>CANLWG010000001.1 GCA_947494715.1 uncultured Flavobacteriaceae bacterium
AGCGACGTCGACGACGGCTTCGACGTTAACGACGAGATCGACGACCCTGCGAACGACCTTCCGGACACGGACGGCACTGAGGACGTTAACTATAGGGACCTTGACGACGACGGCGACGGGATCGACACGCCGGACGAGGACGCGGACAACGACGGGGATCCCACGGACGACGATACGGACAACGATGGAACACCCAACTACCTCGACCCGGATAATAAAGTAGAGGTAAATCAATTGGTTACTCCTAACGAAGACGGGGATAATGACTTCCTTTTTATAAGAGGACTTGAATTAGTGGATAATAACTCGATACAGATTTTCAATAGATGGGGAGTAAAAGTATATGAGGGAACCAATTATAACAACCAAAACAATGTTTTTGATGGAAGGTCAAAAGGGAGGTCTACACTAAGTGCAAATGACTATCTTCCGGCAGGGGTATATTTTTATATATTTGAATACCAATTGGCAGGGTCACAAAGCCGCACTGTCGAAGATGGTTACCTATACATTAGTAAATGATATTGAGACTGAATATGACTAAACTTAAGAGTTTACTGGCAAGTGGTTTTTTTGTCCTCATTTTTATACATGAGGTGGCTGGACAACAGGATGCGCAATATACGCAGTACATGTACAATACGATGACAGTGAACCCTGGATATGCCGGGTCAAGAGGTCAACTTAGTTTAGCTGCCTTATACCGTTCCCAATGGGTAGGATTGGATGGGGCGCCCGAAACGTTCACCTTAAACCTTCATTCACCTATTAGAAACAGCAAATTGGGTTACGGTATCTCCGTAGTAAATGATAATATTGGTGACGGGGTTGTTTCCGAAACCTATTTGGATGCCATGATATCATATACCATAGATGTGTCCTTGGATGCGAAACTATCCTTTGGATTGAAAGTGGGCGGAAATTTTCTTAGTTTGGACTTCAATGGGTTAAATAATTTTGATGATGAACCAATAGCTGGCGATAATATTGACAATAGGTTCTCGCCAAATTTTGGCTTGGGGGTATATTACCATACAGACAGATTTTATGCAGGGCTATCAGCTCCGAATATATTGGAGACCGATTACTTCGATAACTCCCAAAGAGATGCCAATTCAGTACAGTTTCTTTCTCAGGAAAGAATCAATTTTTATTTGATAACCGGATATGTATTCGACTTGAATAGCAATCTTAAGTTTAAACCAGCGTTGTTGACCAAAGTCGTGGGAGGGGCTCCTTTGCAATTAGATCTTTCCGCTAGCTTTTTGTTCAATGAAAAATTTTCTTTTGGAGCCGCCTATCGCTGGGATGCGGCTGTGAGTGGTTTGCTCGGGTTTCAGATAACAGATCAGTTAATGTTGGGACTGGCATATGATAGGGAAACTACAGATTTGGGAGGTACCCAATTTAACGATGGATCTTTTGAGGTGTTTTTGAGGGTTGAATTGGTAAAATCCTTCCAAAGATTGGTATCACCCCGTTTCTTTTAAAACCGGACAAATGATAAAAAAAGTACTATCACTGCTTCTAATTACGGTTCTTTCGTTTGGAGTTAAGAGTATCGCCCAAGAAAGATTGGTTACAAAGGCCAATGCAAAGTACCAGGATTATTCCTTTAGTCCGGCAATAGACATTTACAAAAGAGTTTTGGAAAAGGGCTATGTCTCGGCAGATTTGCTAAAAAAGTTAGGGAACTCCTATTATTTCAATGCGGACTATGCAGATGCGGCCAAAACATATGAAAGGCTGGTAAGTGAGTACCCTTCGGAAGTTGGTCCTGAATATTACTTTAGATATGCCCAAACCTTAAAGACTTTAGGTGATTACGATGGCGCAAACACAATTATGGTGAAGTTTACCGAAGTTACTACAGATGATTTAAGGGCATCTGTATATAGAGAAGAGAAAAACTATCTGGAAGAAATCAAGGAAAACTCG
Organism: uncultured Flavobacteriaceae bacterium; assembly: GCA_947494715.1. GTDB lineage: Bacteria > Bacteroidota > Bacteroidia > Flavobacteriales > Flavobacteriaceae > Ulvibacterium. The sequence goes on from CANLWG010000001.1 coordinate 1,939, forward strand.
GGGAGATATAATATTGCTCAATTCGAGTATAACTCGCCATACTCGGATTTTGCACCGTCCTTTTACAAAGAAGGATTGATCTTTTCTTCGGATCGCGACACGGGGAATTTCGCAAGGTATAGGCACACTTGGAATGCTAAGGACTTTTTGGATCTATACAAGGTAAATGCCGACAGCATTTCAACCAATTCTGTAACAAAATTGAACGATAATGTAAATACAAGATTGCATGAATCCACTTCTATTACAACTAAGGATGGAAATATCTTGTATTTTACAAGAAACAACTTCGTTGAAGGTAAATACAAAAAGGACGAAAAAGGAGTAATACGGCTTAAGATTTTTAAAGCGGAGCTTGTTAATGGGGTTTGGACCAATATTGAGGAGCTTCCTTTTAATAGCGATACCTATTCCATTGCAAATCCAGCCTTGAGTCCTGATGAAAAGACATTATATTTTGCTTCTGATATGCCAGGTTCGTTAGGAGAATCCGATCTTTTTAAAGTCGCCATAAACGAGGATGGTACATATGGAACACCGGTAAATTTAGGAACTTCCATAAATACGGAAGCAAGGGAGACATTTCCCTTTATTACAAGTGAAGAAGTGCTATACTTTTCGTCGGATGGTCATCCCGGACTGGGAGGCTTGGATGTGTTTGCTACAAAAATAGCCAAGAATAGATTAACTGGCTCGGTGGTGAATGTGGGGGAGCCGGTGAATAGTCAAAAAGACGATTTTACCTTTATCTTCAATGAAGAGACCAGAGAGGGATATTTCGCTTCAAATAGGTCGGAAGGGCAGGGAGCTGACGATATCTATAGTTTTTTGGAGACCACTCCATTGATTTTGGATTGTAACCAACAGGTTACAGGAACGGTAAGGGACAAAATATCCAATGAGGTCCTTGTTGGCGCAACTATAAAAGTCATTGATGAGAACAATGAGGAAATCCTAACTGCTATTACCGATTCCGAAGGAAAATATTCTATTATGATCGATTGTAACCAAGGGAACTTTGTCAGAGCCTCAATGGAAGGTTATGTGCCTTCCGAAGAGTATTTGGGCAAATCTGATGGCAAACCAAGAATAATGGACTTTTATTTGGAAAGGGATAGGATTACTGCCGGTTTCGGGGATGATTTAGCCAAATTACTGCAGTTAAGTACCATCTATTTTGATTTTGACAAATACAATATCCGCAAGGATTCAGAGGTTGAAGTAGAAAAGGTGATAGCCGCAATGGAAAAATACCCAAGTCTTAAGATTAAGGTAAACTCTCATACGGACAGTAGGGGAAAGGACTCCTATAACCTATGGCTATCACAAAAAAGAGCTGAGTCCACCGTAAATTATATGATTTCCAAAGGAATCGCATCCAATCGTTTGGAAGGTGAAGGCTTCGGGGAGACTAAACTTGTTAATCAATGTGAAAATGGAGTAAAATGTTCCAACGCGGAACATGAATTGAACCGAAGATCGGAATTCATTATATTGGAATAATAACCAACCAAATTAGTGCCTAAATGCAGCTTCCGTCGGTAGCTGCATTTTTTGTTTTTGCACCCTTTGAATACCCTTAATTTAAAGTTTCCCATTGGCAAAACAAGCTGCTTTTTAATGTTTTTCACGTAGGATTTAAAAGATTAGACACCAATATTTGGAATCTTCACAGGTGCATTATTAGGTGTACACAACAATTTTTAGGAGAGTAGGTCCCAACCGCTGTATTTTTATTAAGATTTTTACTAACATCTAAATGGGTCTAAAATTCTGGAGCCAAATCTCGGCATGAAATTATTTTATCAAAATATTTTATTCATAATCTCTCTTTTCCTGACTCTACAGGTTTTTGGGCAAGATACCTATTTGGATAACTTCAATACGGTATCTTATTCCAACAATAACGGCTCGTTGAATTATTCCACCAATTGGGTGGAGACCAACGACAACAACAACCCCAACTCGGGCAGGATACGAATTACGGGTAATGAGCTCCGTTTTGAGGATATTTCAACGAACAATAGAAGGATAACGAGATCGGCCGACTTAAGTGCTCATAGTTCTGCGGTTTTAACCTTTGATTGGCAAACATCAGGTTTGGATGGAGACTCCTCGGGTGAACGATTAAACGTACAAGTGTCTTCCAATGGGACAAGCTTTACAACTATAGGTACATTTACGGGAAGCCAAAGTGGAAGCTTTAGCCAAGACATTTCGGCATACATTTCAGCATTTACTACAATACGTTTTATCAATGCAGGAACGTGTTCGTATTGTAATTGGGAGTCCGGCGAGTTTGTTTATATAGATGATGTCCAAATTGAAGTTCCTTCTTCGAATGCTGCGCCTGTCTTAACTGGTACAGGAAATCAAACCTATTGTCCAGGGAGTTCTATTCCAATTGCGGAAACCATTAGCATAACTGATACGGACGATACATCTACCAATGCGGTGTATATTCAGATTTCATCTGGTTATATTAATGGAGAGGATGTATTGACTTTGACAGGTACCCATCCGAATATCACTTCAAGCTGGGATGCCGTTCAAGGAGAATTAACCTTATCAGGCCCTGCAACATATACTGAATTTGAAACGGCTATTTTGGCCGTGGAGTATTCCAGTAGCGCTACAAGTCCAACGGGTACCCGGCAATTTTCAACAACCGTAGGGGAAGCCAACTATTTACCGGCGACCGGACATTATTATGAATTTGTGGATCAAGTAGGTATAACATGGACCGCTGCCAATACCGCGGCAAGTGCAAGGACCTATTTTGGATTGCAAGGCTACTTGGCTACCTTGACTTCGCAAGCGGAAGCTGACTTTTCTGGCTCCCAGGCAACAGGGGTTGGATGGATAGGAGGAAGTGATGCAGCGACAGAAGGCGTTTGGGAATGGGTAACAGGCCCTGAAGCGGGTACGGTTTTTTGGAACGGTGCCATTGGAGGCAGTTCCCCAAATTTTGCCTTTTGGAATACCAATGAGCCCAATCAATCCGGGAACGAGGATTATGCCCATATTACCCATCCAAATGTTAACCCTAATGGTTCTTGGAACGATTTATCCAATACGGGTGCTGCGTCGGGAAATTACCAACCGCAGGGCTATGTGGTAGAATATGGAGGAACTCCAGGGGACCCCGTACTTAGCATAACGGCAACAACAACTATCACTATTGAACCCATACCAACGATAACCAGTACTACACCGGGATCTCGTTGTGGTTCAGGCACCGTTACTTTGGGAGCTACTGCTTCGGCCGGAACCGTCAACTGGTATGCAACTGCAACAGGAGGCAGTTCTCTGGGAACTGGTACTAGTTTTGTTACACCCAGTATCTCGAGCACCACAACGTATTACGTAGATGCTACCAGCAATGGATGTACCACAGCTGCCAGAACGGCAATTATGGCCACTATAAATACCGGCCCATCCATAACCACCCAACCCGTGAATAGCACAATTTGTCCAGGATGCAGTACCACTTTTACCGTAACGGCATCGAATACAGATACCTACCAGTGGCAGTTTTTTAATGGTTCCATCTGGCTAAATTTGACCGATACTGGAATCCACGGTGGTACAACCACAGATACGCTCATTATTACCAATGTCAGACCCTTGGACAATGGCAATCAATACAGGGTACAGGTATCCAATTCAGCACTTACGTGCAGTCCGGTAACTTCTGTCATAGCAGTGTTAACGGTGAACACCTCTGCACTGATTACCAATAGGAGAATAACCTATCGAGTCGATAAAAATTAAGTGGATTGACAAGTTTTACTTTCTTCCGAATTATTTTTATAGGTAGTATACTCTTTTGTTGTCCATTATACGGACAAAATATAGCTCCAATAGCTGCGGATGATGTATACACCGGATACTTGAATAGAACTATAACGATTGATGCGTTAAACGGTGTTCTTGCCAATGATACTGATTCAGATGGAGGTGTACTGTCCGTTAACCCTACACCTATCATTTCACCCATTACCGGTATATTGACTTTGGGAAATGATGGAAGCTTTGCGTTTGTTCCCCAGACCGGTTTTGTTGGGAATGTGACTTTTGATTATGAAGTTTGTGATGATGGAACGGCGAACCAATTGGTATCCCAGTTTGATTTTGATACTTCAACATTGACCGCCGCAACGGTTGGCCCGGATGCCACTACCATTAATTCAATTGCAGTGCAGACAGCATGCGGTGTACGGATAGGCTCGGGAGCTGGCGGAAGTACAGGTTTGGATATTACCATTCCCAATACGGCAGGTATTTTCAACTTCTCCAGTTTTAGAATAGAATTTGACTATCAGGATAATGAAGGTACTGCGGATATCATCACAGGAGGAAACTTTAGGATATATCATATCACAGGAAATCAACTAGGAGTGTCGATTACCGTAATAAATAACAGTACAGGGCTTAGTACCACGTATACCAGAACTCTTGGAAATTTTCTTAGTGGAAATGTCACCTACATCGTGGAATATGATGAACTAACAGGCGATATCACGTATACAGCAAATGGAACCACAGCCACCATAAGTAATGTGGCCCCGGATTATTCACCCCTAGATACCAATCTGGCAACTGCACCGATTGTGGGCAGATTCATGGATAATTCCGGAGGGCCGGATCCGTCTCTCTGTAAAATTGCCATAACGGATACTAGTAAATTATGTGATATTGGTACGGTAAACATCAATATTACAACCTCTTTAATTACCAACAAACGTATTACATACAGAGTAAATCCAGACTAAATTTTCTCATGGAAAACCTGGATTTTTTAAGTTTTTTCCCACAGAAAAGTACTCCGAAAGTGCCACTATAATTGACTTCATCGACCAATGAATTTCTCGAAAAAAAGGAAAATTAATCGATAAAGACTTCAGCTTTTTGAACCTATGCATTGCAATTTAACACTTACACAACATTTATTTTCCTAGGGTATCCGTTAGGTTAATTTTGTAAAGTGTAATAGAACCATCGTGTTCCTAGGAACTAAATATCAATGGTTTGTCACACCCCAAACATGAATAGCTTGACCAAATTTATGAAGAAGTTTCGCCAAGGAGAAACAATAATGGCCCTTTGGGTAAAAATCGACCCTACCAATCCATTTCATTTTCTTTCCAGCAAGACTTTTGTACTTAACCAATTATAGTGGTACAAAAGGTTTATTCTATTTAAATCATGGGGCAATATGTACAAAAGATTAATCCGTCAATTGCACAAGGCCGTAAAAAGGCCTTTGGAAGCATAAAAAAACATTTTAAGTAAAGATATAACCATGGATAAGAGAATCTTACTACTCATTTTTCTGATATCCGGATTTGCATATTCGCAAACCACGGTTACGCTACAAGATCAGTGTAATTGCGAGGTTTTAAGCGGTACTGCTGTTACAAACTCGGGATCAATATCCCCTGGAGGAGCGGATACAGGGGACATCTATGTAAATACTAATACAGGTACCATCTACTTCTGGGATGGAGATTCATGGGAACTGACATCTACGGATAGTCAACAAATTCTGGATTTCAGCTTCAATCCAGCAACCCGTGAACTTACCTTGGAATTGGAGAATGGCGGTGCCCCCATTACGGTTACTTTACCTTCTGATACATTGACCTCTTTGACATTGAACGGCAACAGCCTGGAATATTTGGACGAGGACAACAATACGAACGTGATCCCGCTGAATGTGGGCAACCTTGCCCTTGGGGCGGACGGCAACAGCCTGGACTATACCGACGAGGCCGGCGCGCTGACCAATATCCCTTTGAATGTGGGAAGCCTGGCCTTCAACCCTGCGACCCGTGAGCTGACCTATACGGACGAGGAGGGCACCCCTACGGTGATTACCCTTCCCTCGGACTTTTTGACCTCTCTGACATTGAACGGCAACAGCCTCGAGTATTTGGACGAGGACAACAATACGAACGTGATCCCGTTGAACGTGGGCAACCTTGCCCTTGGTGCGGACGGCAACTCGCTGGACTATACCGACGAGGCCGGCGCGCTGACCAATATCCCTTTGAACGTTGGGAGCCTGGCCTTCAACCCTGCCGCACGTGAGCTTACCTATACCGATGAGGAGGGCACCCCAACGGTGATTACCCTTCCCTCGGACTTTTTGACCAGCCTGACGCTTAACGGCAACAGCCTTGAATATGTGGACGAGGACAACAATACGAACGTGATCCCGCTGAACGTGGGCAATTTGGCATTAGGGGCCAACGGTAACTCGCTGGACTATACGGACGAGGCGGGCGCGCTGACCAACATCCCTTTGAACGTTGGAAGTCTGGCCTTCAACCCTGCCACGCGGGAGCTTACCTATACCGATGAGGAGGGTACCCCAACGGTGATAACGTTGCCTTCAGAAACTATTACTACTCTTTCAACCTTGGATGGCATAACCTATACGTATACCTCCGAGGATACTACTGCCACTTCCTTTGACGGGACTGATGATCAAAATGCAGCCCAGGTTTCACTTAGCCCAAATATTGATGTAGATGGCGATCTTACGGATGAAACCAATGTTCAAGAGGCTATACAGGATTTGGCCAACAACAGCAGTGATAATCAAAATCTAACAGGAGCCACTCTTGATGGAAGTAATGAGCTACAGATAGATATTGAACGAGGCAGTTCAACCAATGTGGATCTTTCCTCTTTGAGTGAAACTGTGGTTGCCGGAACTGGAGCTATTACGGTCAACGATGATGGCAATGGGAACTATACCGTAAATTCCACAGATCCTGATGAGGATTTGACCAACGAACTTACCTTGATAGGTGTTGGTGCACCAGCCGTAACCCCAAGTAACAGTGGGGTAACCTATGTGGATAGCTCGGCTGGACAATTATATATTTATGATGGAGCTACTTGGAATGCAGTTGGAGGAAGTGCCACCCCGGACTTGGATGGAGTGATAGGCAACGAGGTAGTGGACGTCACCAATGGGACCTTGGTACGTTCCGGTGCGGGTACGACGGTATCCCCGTATACCTTGGGCGTAGCGGATGGAGGGATTACCACCACGCAAATATTGGACGGTACGATAGCTTCCGGCGATATAGGAACGGATGCAGTGAACGCAGGGACCATAAATCCCGATGTGGCCGGAAACGGTCTTACCCAGAACGCCAGTGGGGCATTGGAAGTGGACGTTACCGGTCTGGCCGATGGCAGCGTAACCTCGCCGAACAGCACGATAACACTTACGGGCACGCCTGCCAATTCCCTTTTTGAGGACGTTGGCCTTGATGTAGACGTAACGGCCCTTTCAGGAGATGGCAGTATCACCTCCCCGAACGGGACAGTGACCTTGACCGGTACCCCCGCGAACTCATTGTTGGAAAATGTAGGCTTTGACGTAAACGAGTCGGCCCTTGCCGACGGCAGCGTAACCTCGCCGAACAGCACGATAACTTTAACAGGTACACCTGCCAATTCAATTTTCGAGGATATTGGACTGGATGTCGACGTAACTTCACTATCCGGCGATGGAAGTATTACCTCTCCCAACGGGACAGTGACCTTGACCGGTACTCCCGCGAACTCATTGTTGGAGAATGTAGGATTGGATGTCAATGAATCCGCTTTGGCCGATGGCAGCGTGACCTCCCCGAACAGCACGATAACCTTGGGGGGTACCCCTGCGAACTCATTGTTCGAGGACGTGACGCTCGATGTGGACGTAACGGCCCTTTCGGGAGATGGTAGCATCACCTCACCTAACGGTACGGTTACCTTGGGCGGTACCCCTGCAAACTCTTTGTTGGAGAATGTCACCCTTGATGTGGACGTAACTGCACTTTCGGGCGATGGAAGTATCACCTCGCCGAACGGGACAGTGACCTTGACCGGTACCCCCGCGAACTCCTTGTTGGAGAATGTAGGCCTTGATGTGAACGAATCCGCATTGGCCGATGGCAGCGTAACCTCGCCGAACAGCACTATAACCTTGGGGGGTACCCCCGCGAACTCCTTGTTCGAGGACATAACGCTCGATGTGGACGTAACGGCCCTTTCGGGAGATGGTAGCATCACCTCACCTAACGGTACGGTTACCTTGGGAGGCACTCCGGCGAACTCATTATTGGAGAATGTCACCCTTGACGTGGATGTAACTGCACTTTCAGGTGATGGATCTATTACTTCGCCGAACGGCACGGTAACCCTTACCGGGACCCCTGCGAACTCCTTGTTGGAGGATGTAGGTTTCGATGTCGACGTAACCGCGTTATCCGGGGACGGTAGTATCACCTCGCCCAACGGTACGGTTACCCTGACCGGAACCCCGGCGAACTCCTTGTTGGAGAACGTCGGCCTTGATGTGGCCGATGGTGCAATAACAACTGTGAAGTTGGCTCCGGATGCAGTGGACAATACAAAATTGGCCGATAATGCGGTACAACTTGAAAATATTGCTGATGGTACCGCGAACGGACAGGTGATGCAGTGGGACGATACGACCTCGTCATGGACCTTGGTCGATTTGGGCTCCGTTACCGTTACCGAAAATGACGGTGTGATCGGCAACGAAGTGACCAATGCCACCAACGGGACCTTGGTACGTTCCGGTTCCGGTACAACGGTGTCCCCATATACTTTGGGCGTGGCCGACGGAGGGATTACCACCACGCAAATATTGGATGGAACGATAGCCTCCGGCGATATAGGCACGGATGCAGTGAACGCAGCGACCATAAATCCCGATGTGGCCGGAAGCGGCCTTACCCAGAACGCCAGTGGGGCATTGGAAGTGGACGTTACCGGTCTGGCCGGTGGTAGCGTAACCTCTCCGAATAGCACGATAACTTTAACAGGCACCCCTGCCAATTCCCTTTTCGAGGACGTTGGACTTGATGTGGATGTAACGGCACTTTCGGGTGATGGATCTATCACCTCTCCCAATGGGACGGTGACCCTGACCGGGACCCCTGCAAACTCCTTGCTGGAGAATGTAGGACTGGATGTCAATGAATCTGCTCTGGCCGATGGTAGTGTCACCTCACCGAACAGCACGATAACTTTAACAGGGACACCTGCCAATTCCTTGTTCGAGGATATTGGACTGGATGTTGATATAACCGCACTTTCCGGGGACGGCAGTATCATCTCTCCCAACGGTACGGTGACTTTGGGCGGTACGCCTGCGAACTCGATATTGGAGAATGTAACCCTTGATGTGAACGAGTCGGCCTTGGCGGACGGTAGCGTTACCTCCCCGAACAGTACGATAACTTTAACAGGCACACCTGCCAACTCACTTTTCGAAGACGTTGGACTGGATGTTGACGTAACAGCACTTTCCGGTGACGGATCTATCACCTCGCCGAACGGCACGGTGACTCTGACCGGTACACCAGCGAACTCCTTGTTGGAGAATGTAGGACTGGACGTTGATGTGACCGCACTATCCGGTGATGGCAGTATCACCTCGCCGAACGGCACGGTGACCTTGACCGGGACCCCGGCGAACTCCTTGTTGGAGGACGTTGGATTTGATGTGGATGTGACCGCGCTTACGGGCGATGGATCTATCACTTCCCCGAACGGAACAGTGACCCTTGGCGGTACACCTGCAAACTCGATATTGGAGAATGTTACCCTTGATGTGAACGAATCCGCTTTGGCCGATGGTAGCGTCACCTCCCCGAACAGTACGATAACCCTGGGTGGTACACCGGCGAACTCATTGTTCGAGGACATTACACTTGATGTTGACGAATCCGCATTGGCCGATGGCAGCGTTACTTCGCCCAATAGCACAATAACACTTACTGGTACACCCGCGAACTCGATTTTCGAGGACGTCGGACTTGATGTCAATGAATCTGCTTTGGCCGATGGTAGTGTGACCTCCCCGAACAGTACAATAACACTGGGTGGTACGCCTGCGAACTCGATTTTCGAAGACGTTACCCTTGACGTAAACGAATCCGCTTTGGCTGATGGTAGCGTGACCTCTCCTAACAGTACAATAACACTTACGGGTACCCCAGCCAATTCGATTTTCGAGGATATTGGCCTCGATGTTGACGTAACTGCCCTTTCCGGAGACGGTAGCGTGACCTCCCCGAACAGTACGATAACCTTAACGGGTACGCCAACTAATTCGTTATTGGAGGACGTTGGCCTTGACGTGGACGTAACTGCACTATCCGGGGACGGCAGTATTACCTCGCCCAACGGTACGGTGACCCTAACAGGCACCCCAGCCAACTCTTTATTGGAAGATGTAGGTATTGATGTGGCCGATGGTGCTATAACAACCGTAAAATTGGCTCCGGATGCAGTGGATAATACAAAATTGTCCGATAATGCGGTACAACTTGAAAATATTGCGGATGGTACCGCGGACGGACAGGTGATGCAATGGGACGATACGACCTCGTCATGGACTTTAGTTGATTTAGGTTCGGTAACCGTTACTGAAAATGATGGAGTAATCGGCAACGAAGTGACCAATGCCACCAACGGGACCTTGGTACGTTCCGGTTCCGGTACAACAATATCCCCGTATACCTTGGGCGTAGCGGATGGAGGGATTACTACCACGCAAATATTGGACGGAACGATAGCCTCCGGAGATATAGGCACCGATGCAGTGAACGCGGCGACCATAAATCCCGATGTGGCTGGAAGCGGCCTTACCCAGAACGCCAGTGGGGCATTGGAAGTGGACGTTACCGGTCTGGCCGATGGTAGCGTAACTTCGCCTAACAGCACCATAACACTTACGGGCACGCCTGCCAATTCTCTTTTCGAGGACATTGGACTGGACGTTGACGTAACGGCCCTTTCCGGGGACGGATCTATTACCTCTCCCAACGGTACGGTTACCCTGGGCGGCACCCCTGCGAATTCGATATTGGAGAATGTTACCCTTGACGTGGATGTAACGGCCCTTTCAGGAGATGGCAGCATCACCTCACCTAACGGTACGGTTACCTTGACAGGCACCCCTGCGAACTCATTATTGGAGAATGTTGGTCTTGATGTTGATGTAACGGCCCTTTCCGGTGACGGATCTATCACCTCTCCCAATGGGACGGTGACCCTGGGCGGTACGCCGGCGAATTCTATATTAGAGAATGTCACCCTCGATGTTAACGAGTCGGCCCTTGCGGACGGCAGCGTGACCTCGCCGAACAGTACAATAACCTTGGGCGGTACCCCTGCGAATTCGATTTTCGAGGACGTTACCCTTGACGTAGATGTAACGGCACTTTCGGGTGATGGATCTATCACCTCGCCCAACGGGACGGTGACCCTGGGCGGTACCCCTGCGAATTCGATATTGGAGAATGTTACACTTGATGTTGACGTAACCGCGCTTTCAGGTGACGGATCTATTACCTCCCCTAACGGTACGGTTACCCTGGGCGGCACGCCTACAAACTCTTTATTGGAGAATGTCACCCTTGATGTGGACGTAACCGCATTATCCGGTGACGGTAGCATCACTTCGCCGAACGGAACGGTTACCTTGACCGGGACACCTGTGAATTCATTATTGGAGAACGTCGGACTTGATGTTGACGTGACAGCGCTTACGGGCGACGGGTCTATCACCTCTCCCAACGGTACGGTTACCCTGGGCGGCACGCCTGCAAATTCTATATTGGAGAATGTCACCCTCGATGTTAACGAGTCGGCTTTGGCCGATGGTAGCGTAACCTCCCCGAACAGCACGATAACTTTAACAGGTACACCTGCCAATTCTCTTTTCGAGGACATTGGACTGGACGTTGACGTGACCGCGCTTTCCGGTGACGGATCTATTACCTCTCCCAACGGAACGGTTACCTTGGGCGGCACGCCTGCCAATTCCATATTGGAGAATGTCACCCTCGACGTAAACGAATCCGCCCTGGCGGACGGTAGCGTAACCTCACCTAACAGCACAATAACCTTGGGAGGTACCCCTGCGAACTCATTGTTCGAAGACGTCACTTTAGATGTTGACGTAACGGCACTTTCGGGCGATGGAAGTATCACCTCCCCGAACGGTACGGTGACCTTGACCGGTACCCCTGCGAACTCCTTATTGGAAGATGTAGGTTTCGACGTAGACGTAACGGCCCTATCCGGGGACGGATCTATAACTTCACCCAACGGTACAGTGACCCTGACGGGCACCCCTGCGAACTCCTTATTGGAGGATGTAGGTTTCGACGTAGACGTAACGGCGCTTTCCGGTGACGGATCTATAACTTCACCGAACGGAACTGTGACCTTGACCGGGACCCCTGCGAACTCCTTGTTGGAGGATGTAGGCTTTGACGTAAACGAGTCGGCCCTTGCGGACGGCAGCGTAACCTCGCCGAACAGCACGATAACTTTAACAGGTACACCTGCCAATTCACTTTTCGAGGATATTGGACTGGATGTCGACGTAACTGCGCTTAGCGGTGACGGATCTATCACCTCTCCCAACGGGACGGTTACCCTGGGCGGCACGCCTACAAACTCTTTATTGGAGAATGTCACCCTTGATGTGGACGTAACCGCATTATCTGGTGACGGTAGCATCACTTCACCAAACGGAACGGTGACCCTTACGGGTACCCCTGCAAACTCCTTGTTGGAGGATGTAGGTTTCGATGTCGATGTAACGGCGCTTTCCGGTGACGGATCTATAACTTCACCGAACGGAACTGTGACCTTGACCGGGACCCCTGCGAACTCCTTGTTGGAGGATGTAGGCTTTGACGTAAACGAGTCGGCCCTTGCGGACGGCAGCGTAACCTCGCCGAACAGTACGATAACCCTGGGCGGTACCCCCACGAACTCGATTTTCGAGGACGTTACCCTTGACGTTGACGTAACGGCACTTTCGGGTGATGGATCTATCACCTCGCCCAACGGGACGGTGACCCTGGGCGGTACCCCTGCGAATTCGATATTGGAGAATGTAACCCTTGATGTGAACGAGTCAGCCCTTGCGGACGGTAGCGTCACCTCCCCGAACAGCACGATAACTTTAACAGGTACACCTGCCAATTCGTTGTTTGAAGACATTGGCCTTGACGTGGATGTAACGGCACTTTCAGGTGACGGATCTATCACCTCTCCCAACGGTACGGTGACCTTGACGGGCACTCCTGCGAACTCTCTGTTGGAGGATGTAGGTTTCGATGTTGACGTAACAGCCCTATCCGGGGACGGATCTATAACTTCACCGAATGGTACAGTGACATTGACGGGTACCCCGGCGAATTCCTTGTTGGAGAATGTAGGACTGGACGTTGATGTGACCGCACTATCCGGTGACGGTAGTATTACCTCCCCAAATGGCACGGTGACCCTTACGGGTACCCCTGCGAATTCATTATTGGAGAATGTAGGCTTTGACGTAAACGAATCCGCCTTGGCCGATGGTAGCGTAACCTCTCCGAACAGCACGATTACTTTAACAGGTACACCTGCCAATTCTCTTTTCGAGGACATTGGACTGGACGTTGACATAACGGCACTATCCGGTGATGGGAGTATCACCTCCCCTAACAGTACAATAAGCTTGGGCGGCACGCCCGCTAACTCGTTATTGGAGAATGTAACCCTTGATGTGAACGAATCCGTTCTGGCCGATGGTAGCGTAACCTCGCCTAACAGCACCATAACCCTTACGGGAACGCCCGCCAATTCTTTGTTCGAGGATATTGGCCTTGATGTGGACGTATCAGCACTATCTGGTGACGGAAGCATTACCTCCCCGAATGGCACCGTGACCCTGACAGGCACTCCTGCGAACTCATTATTGGAAGATGTAGGCCTTGACGTGGACGTAACGGCACTTTCGGGTGATGGCAGTATCACCTCACCTAATGGGACAGTAACCTTGACCGGGACCCCTGCGAACTCATTATTGGAGGATGTAGGTTTCGATGTCGATGTAACCGCACTTACGGGCGACGGATCTATCACCTCTCCGAATGGAACAGTTACCCTTGGCGGTACACCTGCAAACTCGATATTGGAGAATGTAACCCTTGATGTGAACGTAACAGCACTATCTGGTGACGGATCGATTACCTCTCCCAATGGGACGGTTACCCTTGGTGGTACACCTACAAATTCTATATTGGAGAATGTCACCCTCGATGTTAACGAGTCGGCCTTGGCGGACGGCAGCGTAACCTCGCCGAACAGTACGATAACCCTGGGCGGTACCCCCACGAACTCGATTTTCGAGGACGTTACCCTTGACGTTGACGTAACGGCACTTTCGGGTGATGGCAGTATTACCTCGCCGAACGGGACTGTGACTTTGACCGGTACCCCTGCAAACTCCTTGTTGGAAGATGTAGGATTCGACGTAGACGTAACAGCACTATCCGGTGACGGATCTATAACTTCACCAAATGGGACAGTGACCTTGACCGGTACACCGGCGAACTCCTTGTTGGAAAATGTAGGACTGGACGTTGATGTGACCGCACTATCAGGTGATGGCAGTATTACCTCGCCGAACGGTACGGTGACCCTTGGCGGCACGCCTGCGAACTCGCTATTGGAGAATGTCACCCTTGATGTGAACGAATCCGCTTTGGCCGATGGTAGCGTAACCTCTCCGAACAGCACGATAACTTTAACAGGTACACCTGCCAATTCTCTTTTCGAGGACATTGGACTGGACGTTGACGTAACTGCGCTTAGCGGTGACGGATCTATCACCTCTCCCAACGGTACGGTTACCCTGACGGGTACCCCGGTGAATTCCTTGTTGGAAGATGTAGGTTTCGATGTTGACGTAACAGCCCTATCCGGTGACGGATCTATTACTTCACCGAACGGAACTGTGACCTTGACAGGTACCCCTGCGAACTCGTTGTTGGAAAATGTTGGCCTGGATGTGGACGTGACCGCATTATCCGGTGACGGTAGTATTACCTCCCCAAATGGCACGGTGACCCTTACGGGTACCCCTGCGAATTCATTATTGGAGAATGTAGGCTTTGATGTAAACGAATCCGCCTTGGCCGATGGTAGCGTAACCTCTCCGAACAGCACGATAACTTTAACAGGTACACCTGCCAATTCTCTTTTCGAGGACATTGGACTGGACGTTGACATAACGGCACTATCCGGTGATGGGAGTATCACCTCCCCGAACGGTACAGTGACCCTGACGGGTACCCCTGCGAACTCCTTGTTGGAAGATGTCGGCTTCGATGTCGATGTAACGGCGCTTACGGGTGACGGGTCTATCACCTCTCCCAACGGTACGGTTACCCTTGGTGGTACGCCGGCGAACTCCCTGTTGGAGAATGTCACTCTCGATGTTGACGTGACCGCGCTTTCTGGTGACGGATCTATTACTTCGCCGAACGGGACAGTAACCTTGACGGGCACACCTGCGAACTCCTTGTTGGAGGATGTAGGTTTCGATGTCGATGTAACGGCATTATCCGGCGACGGAAGCATTACCTCTCCGAACGGGACGGTGACCTTGACAGGTACACCGGCGAACTCATTGTTGGAGAATGTCGGACTTGATGTTGATGTGACCGCACTTTCGGGTGATGGAAGTATTACCTCTCCCAACGGGACGGTGACTTTGGGCGGTACACCTGCGAACTCGATATTGGAGAATGTAACCCTTGACGTAAACGAATCCGCCTTGGCGAACGGTAGCGTGACCTCCCCGAACAGCACTATAACCCTTACGGGCACCCCTGCCAATTCCATTTTCGAGGATATTGGTCTTGACGTGGACGTAACGGCACTATCCGGCGATGGGAGTATCACCTCTCCCAATGGCACGGTGACCTTGACGGGGACCCCTGCGAACTCCTTGTTGGAAGATGTCGGCTTCGATGTAGATGTAACGGCACTATCCGGTGATGGGAGTATCATCTCCCCGAACGGTACGGTGACCCTTACGGGCACCCCTGCGAACTCATTATTGGAGAATGTAGGCTTTGACGTAAACGAATCGGCCTTGGCCGATGGTAGCGTAACCTCTCCGAACAGCACGATAACGTTAACAGGTACGCCTGCCAATTCTCTTTTTGAGGACATTGGACTGGACGTTGACGTAACGGCCCTTTCCGGTGATGGGAGTATCACCTCCCCGAACGGTACAGTGACCCTTGGCGGTACACCTGCGAACTCGATATTGGAGAATGTCACCCTTGACGTAGATGTAACTGCACTTTCGGGCGACGGATCTATCACTTCACCTAACGGTACGGTGACCTTGACGGGTACCCCAGCGAACTCTATATTGGAGGATGTAGGTTTCGACGTCGACGTAACGGCCCTTTCGGGAGATGGCAGTATTACTTCACCGAACAGTACGATAAGCTTGGGTGGCACGCCCGCTAACTCATTATTGGAGAATGTCACACTTGATGTTGATGTAACGGCACTTTCGGGAGATGGATCTATCACCTCCCCTAACAGCACTATAACACTCACGGGTACACCCGCGAACTCCTTGTTAGAAAATGTAGGACTGGATGTTGATGTGACTGCACTTTCCGGTGACGGTAGTATTACTTCACCTAACGGTACGGTGACCCTGACGGGCACTCCCGCGAACTCATTATTGGAGAATGTTGGACTTGAGGTAAATATTTCATCCGATGCTGACAACGATTTGGGAATTGGTACGGATAATGGCTTATTCTTAAATGAGACCGATGACCAGGTCGCTTCCGAAGTAAACTCGGATACTCCGATAGATGTGGACGGAGATGGAAATACGGAGGCGACGGTTGAGGATGTGATTCAGGACATAGCTCCAATTACATCAAAAGCTGCACGTATATTCTATCCACCCTCCATTGCAATAGATGCATCGGCCCTAACAAACAATGCCACTATTAACTTGTATCAGGAATATATAAATCAATTCGGAACACCAACTATGGCGAGTTCGGGAGCACCGGCGGCAGTACCAACCTATGCCAATACGGAACTGTATTATTATGTCACATATGCTGATCCGGCGGTATTAAATATAGACAGTATTAGCGCGACAGGTGTAATGCAATATGATGTAGTGGGTACACCACCAGATTATAACAGTCTTATAAATGTTGTCTTCGTAGTTCGATAAACTAAAACTGTATAAATCGATTTGATACACCCCAGCACATACAAAACCCTTTTCCTCGGTATAGTTTTTACCATGTTGGGGATAGGTATATCTCAAGCGCAGTTTTTGTTACAAGCACCCAATAGTACCGATGAAAGTAATTATAGGTGGTATGAGGCATCCGATACCAGTACAGTTTTAGGAACCGATTTCTTTTATGAAACCTCCACGCCAGGAGTCTATTTTGCAACCTATGATGGTACACTTTGTGGTTCCAATGCTACCGGGTATTTCATTCTAACGGATTGCACGGCACCTGATAACCAAGTTACTTTGGATATTTCTGCCAACGTAAGTGGCAGTGCTACAGTAAGTTGGTCACCAGCCGTATCTGGAGATCCATTAAGTCCTGTGGTTACAGCTACTACCTCCGTAGTACGCTATACGGCTACCTTGAACAAAGCGGGAAATTCCATTGCCTTGCCCAATTTTACGGTGGTTTGTTTGCAACAGGCGGCCACTTTGGTAGATGACTTGGTTACTACCAACGAAGATGAGTCCGCTATTGTGGATATCTTTGCTAATGATTCCGACTTACCTACCACAGGAAGCTTAACAACCACAAACCCTACAAATGGTACCGTGAGTATTGACACTAATGGTACACTCAATGACCCGACAGATGATATTGTCACCTACATACCGAATCCAGATTACAATGGACCAGACTCTTTTGATTACACTATTTGTAACACCGTTGGGGATTGTAGCACGGCTACAGTAACCATAGATGTGCTACCAATTTTGGATGTTTTTGATGACTCCATTGCAACTACGGAAGACACCGCTGTGGATATCGATGTCCTGGCCAATGACAATGATTTGCCGACAATAGGGGCTTTGACCTTTACAAATCCCACGGATGGTATTGTAACTATTGATGATAATGCTACGCCGAACAATCCTTCCGATGATAGCGTTAGGTATACACCAAACACTGGTTTCATAGGAACGGATACGTTTACCTATACCCTTTGTGATAATTCAGGCAATTGTGATACGGCCACCGTAACTGTTATAGTCAATCCTATGGGAGTTGACCTGGATAGTGATGATGATGGAATAGTAGATAATTTTGAGGATCTGAACCTGGATGCGGACAACGACCCATCCACAGATCCTACAGATTCCGATAGCGATGGATTCCCGGATTATCTAGATATTGATAGTGATAATGACGGTATTCCGGATAATGTAGAGGCCCAGACAACCTCGGGCTATATTGCTCCAAGTGGCGAAGACACCAATGACAATGGGCTGGACGATGCCTATGAAGATGGTTCTTTAGGTATATTCCCAGTTGATACGGATGGGGACAACCTACCCGATTACCTAGATGAAGATAGTGATGATGACAATGTGCCAGATAACATAGAGGGGCATGATCATGATCAGGATGGAATAGCCGATGTAACATTTATTGGCTCGGATAAGGACAATGATGGCTTGGACGATGGTTACGAAGGAGCAACTGCGATTGATTTGGACGTGAACGATGAAATTGATGATCCTTTCAACGATTTACCTAATACCGATGGTGATGATGAATCCGACTACAGGGATACGGATGATGATGGGGATGCACTACGAACTGTAGAAGAAGACATAAATGGAGACGGTAATTATGCAAATGATGATACCGATGGTGATGGTACTCCTGATTATCTAGAACCAAACCGTGAGGAGGATGAAGTAGAGGTGTTTAATGTACTAACGCCGAACGGAGATGGAGTGCATGACGTTCTTCAAATTAGCGGGTTGGAGAATTTCCCCAACAACACAATTAGAATTTATAACCGTTGGGGAGTGATGGTCTACACCACAAATGGCTATGATATGCAAGGAAACTTTTTTGATGGTACCTCCCAAGGAAGGGTCACCGTTGAGGTGGACAATAAATTACCCGTAGGAACGTATTTCTATATACTGGACTATGAGGATGATACTGGAAACCAGCAATCGCTTTCGGGCTATATATATATAAACAGATAAAGATGCCAAAATTCGCCCAACATATAATTTCGGCCAAATGGATAGTGTCTTCCATTTTCATTTTGGTTTTGTTGTTTACAAATTCAATGTATTCGCAACAGGATGCCCAGTACACCCAGTACATGTATAATACAGTGAGCGTAAATCCAGGTTATGCCGGATCTAGGGGGCATATTAGTGTTGCTGCCCTGCACCGATCACAGTGGGTAGGTTTGGATGGAGCTCCTAAGACCCAAACGTTCAATATCCATTCTCCAATTGGATATAGGGGGGTTGGATTGGGACTTTCCATAGTCAATGATCAAATAGGTCCAACATCGGAAACCAGTTTTGATGTAGACTTTTCCTATACCATTTATACATCTGTTGAAGGCAGGTTAAGTTTTGGGCTAAAAGGTAGTGCCAATCTTTTGGATGTTCGTTTTTCCGAGCTCAATCAATTTGCTCCGGATCAAACTTTACAACAGAATATAGATAATCGACTTACACCCAATATCGGTGCAGGGGTCTATTATCATACCAATAGATTTTATGCAGGATTATCCGTTCCCAGATTTTTGGAAACCTCCCATTTTGATGAATCCTCGCTTTCGACCGCAAAAGAACAAATGAACTTCTATTTTATCACGGGATATGTATGGGATGTAAACCCATTTCTGAAGTTTAAGCCGGCATTGTTGACCAAAGTGGTGCAGGGGGCACCGTTGCAAGTTGATGTTTCTGCCAACTTCATGATGAACGAAAAATTCATTTTGGGAGCCGCATACCGATGGGATGCAGCTTTTAGTGGAATGGCAGGATTTCAGATATCCAATAAATTCCTTATCGGTATTGCTTATGACAAGGAGACTACGGAATTGGGCAGTGCAAGGTTCAATGATGGCTCTTTTGAGGTGATACTTCGATATGACTTTATTACTACCAAAGGAAATTTGAAATCACCAAGGTTCTTTTAAAAAGAAGCGTACTCTCATCAATTCAAATTCTTTCATCAATATTTTTTATAAGAGGCTTGACCCTAAAGTTGGCCAAAGGTCTTATTTTTACGATATGAAGGAAGAAGAGGTAATCTTAGTTAACGACCAAGACGAGCAGATTGGAACCATGCCCAAGATGGAAGCTCATAAAAAGGCTAAACTTCATAGGGCGTTTTCCGTTTTCATTATGAACGATGAAGGAGAGACCATGCTTCAGCAACGTGCCGCTAAAAAATATCATTCCCCACTATTATGGACCAATACGTGTTGCAGTCATCAGCGTGTTGGGGAAACCAATATTCAGGCCGGAAAACGTAGACTATTTGAGGAAATGGGTTTTGAAACGGAGCTGAAAGAACTTTTTTCGTTCAAATACAGGGCCCCATTTGACAATGGGCTTACAGAGCATGAATTGGATCACGTGATGATGGGTAATTACAATGATGTTCCAAACATAAACACAGAGGAGGTAGCGAATTGGAAATGGATGAAACCAGAATCGATCAAGAAAGATATGGCCGATAACCCCGATGGATATACGGTTTGGTTCAAGATTATTTTCGAGAGATTTTATGAACATATCATCGGTGAAAATCCATAGCCATGAAGGTGAAAGTCAGTAGAAAGGCCCACTTTAATGCGGCACACAGATTATATCGCCAGGATTGGACCAATGAAAAGAACAATGCGGTATTCGGGAAGTGTAATAATCCTGAGTACCATGGGCATAACTATGAATTGGTGGTCAGTGTTACCGGGGAAATAGATCCGGAAACCGGTTTTGTCATGGATATGAAGGTATTAAAAGAGCTGATACGAAATAAAGTGGAAGATGCCCTGGATCATAAAAACCTGAATACTCAGGTACCGGAGTTTAAAAATTTAAATCCGACAGCAGAAAACATTGCCGTAGTTATCTGGAATAAGCTTAGACCCCATATTGATAAGCACAAAACGCTTGAAGTTATTCTCTACGAGACTCCGCGAAATTTTGTAACCTATTCCGGTTGATTATGGGGTTAAAAGTTGGAGACCCTGTTCCAAAGTTTTCATTGTTGGACCAAGAAGGAAGGATATTCCATGTTAATGATGTTTTGGGCAAAAAGACATTGGTCATTTATTTTTATCCCAAGGACAATACCCCTGGATGTATTGCAGAAGCCTGTTCCTTTAGGGACAGTTATGAGAAGTTTACACAATTGGGGGCGGAAGTCATTGGTATAAGTTCGGATTCTGAGAAAATGCACCGTAAATTTGCATCCAGGTATCAATTACCATTTGTATTATTGGCGGATACCGATAAAAAAGTAAAACGACTTTTTAAAGTTGAGGACAGTCTTTTTGGCATACTTCCGAGAAGGGAAACCTATGTGGTCAATAAAGAAGGAAAAATTATTCTGGTTTTTAATAGTGTCAATGCATCACAACATATGCGAAAGGCCCTAAAAGCCCTAAAAGCAGAAAATAACAAATGAAATTCTATCCTTTAAAATTTGAGCCGATACTTAAAGAAAGACTTTGGGGCGGTACCAGATTGAAACAAGTATTGGGAAAGTCCATTCCAAACGATATTACTGGCGAGAGTTGGGAACTATCTGGAGTTTCCGGTGATGTTTCCATAGTTGCCCAAGGTGAATTAGCAGGTATCTCCTTACAGCAATTAATAGACGAGCACCCTATAAAATTACTTGGACAAAGTGTTTTTGAGCGTTTCGGCACGGAGTTTCCTATTCTCATAAAATTCATTGATGCCCAACAAGACCTTTCTATACAATTGCACCCCAATGATGACTTGGCTAAAAAGCGTCATAATTCGTTTGGAAAGACCGAAATGTGGTATGTTATGGATGCGGACAGGGATGCCAGTCTTATAGTAGGATTTAATCGTGATGTTACACCGGAAGAGTACACTGAAAGCCTGGAGAGTAATACTCTTTTGGAGCTGTTGAATTATGAAAAGGTTTCGGAAGGGAATACCTTTTTTATCAATACCGGAAAGATTCATGCCATAGGCGCAGGAGTATTATTGGCCGAAATTCAACAGACTTCGGATATTACGTATCGTGTGTTCGATTTTAATAGAAAAGATAAAAATGGAAATCTACGAGAACTACATACAGATTTGGCTCTGGAGGCCATAGATTACAACAAAAAAGATGACTTTAAGGTATCTTACCCAACGGAGAAGGATGCCATAAATCCTATGGTGGATTGCCCCTATTTTAAGACTAATTTTATTCATCTTTCCAGGAACCTGGAACAAGATGTATCCCATAGGGACTCTTTTACCATTTATATGTGTGTAGATGGTTCGGTAAATGTTGGGAACGAATTCGGTTCTACTTTGGTTAAAAAGGGGGAGACGGTCTTGATTGCGGCCAATTCCAATAAGGTTTCACTGAGAACCGACGGAGCAAAACTTTTGGAGGTAACTATTTGATCAAATTCAAAAACCTTATTTTTGCAAAAAATAATCTGAAATGGCAAGTATACGCGACTTAAAAAAGAATATCAACGATGTATTGGGAAACATTATAGATGCGGTGTATATCGTTGAGGCCACCAACGGCAATAAAATATCAAAGGAAGGCGAAAAGATTATAGATGATGCAATCGTTACCTTTGATGACCTAATCACCAAGATTAATCAAAAGAAAGTGGAGAACAAGAAGGCCCATCTCAAGGAAGTCCGTGATGATCTGGAAAAAAAGGCCACTGCTCTTGTTGAAAAAGTCAATGCCTTAGGTGAGTAGATAGGTTGGGCTATTTCTCTTTTTTCAAATTTTCCAAATGATCCCGTAGGGCAACTCCATATTTGGCATTGGCAACTTCTGGAATCAGGGAACTATAAATGGAATCCAAATACTTTATGTTGGCATCCGCCACTTCGGTAATCGCTATATAGGGGGCAACATGTGAATCTTTATTGTTCAATGCAAAATTGAGTGCAAAGGCATAGCCTCTTTGTACATTTTTATCGCTCAGTCTTTGAATGGAATCCATTTGAAGCGAATCCAAAGGGTTTTCGGTATTGGCCGCAAATTGCATAAATTCTAGATTTTTTGAATTAAATCGGGACATTACTTTACGGTATTCTTCCAGCTTTTTTTGGGTTTCGGAACCTTCGACCTTAGCATTGGTATCAAAAGTGTTCCATGAGGTGTTTATGTTGATTTGTCCGGGTTCCCCGAAAAAAGTAATTCGGTCATTGATGTCGTTGTTGTCTTTTTTGTTTAGGTATAGGTAAAAGATTTCAGGACTTTCGATATCAGTCTTAAAGGTGAAGCTTCCGTCGCCATCCACCACTAAGGAATCTAGGGTCACCAATGTTGAATCCGGAATATGTTGCAAGTAAAGCGTTCCTTTTTTGAGACCCTTTACGTTTCCCGTGACAATCATGGTATTTTCGTTGCTATCATCACCGCAGGACACTGATAGTAGAAGTATTGTAAAAAGAAATAGGAAGTTTTTCATCTATTTAAAATTTTTATTACTCTGATAATGAGTTTAATAAAAATTTTCTGCTTAGATCAACCGCTCGCGCTTTCGCACAAAAAAATTAATTATTTCGGTTGGTATGCAAAAAATTAATTTTGTTTATGCTCATTTCATATCAATTTTTTAACTGGGCAAATATCAATAAACTTTATCGAATTCTTAAACCGCAGCGGCAATTTCCATAAGAAGTCCACAAATATAGGCCCCGGCAGTACCTACCACATAACCCAACACGGCCAATAGAATACCCACCGACGTTAACGAAGGATGGAATTCAGCCGCGACTACGGGAGCTGAAGCAGCTCCTCCAACGTTGGCTTGGCTCCCAACGGCCAAAAAGAAATAAGGGGCTTTGATCAGTTTCGCCACTAAAATCAATAAGCCCGCATGTATGGATATCCAAATAAGTCCTACCCCTATCAAACCGGGGTTTTCCAAAAATCGGCTCAGATCCATTTTCATTCCAATAGTGGCTACCAAAATATAAATGAACATGCCTCCTATCTTGCTGGCTCCGGCACCTTCAAAATTCTTCGCCTTGGTAAAGGATAACCCGATTCCTACCATGGTCGAAAAGACGACCATCCATAAAAACTTTGATCCCAAGGAGGAAAGTGCCTTTTCCTTATTCCGGATGACCTCAAAATTATTTTCTAAAAATTCCGCAAAATGGTGCCCAAAGTAATGGGCCAGACCGACAGCTGCAAAGGCTAGACACAACATGATCATATAATCATATAGTGTAGTTATCCGGGTAATTTTTTCCGTATGGGCGGAAACTTTCGCTTTGAGCGTTTCAATTGAGGAATTGTCCGCTTTAAGCCATTTGTCTATGCGATCGGACTTGCCAATGCCCAAAAGAATAATGGCCATCCAAATATTGGCAATTACGATATCGATCAAGACCATATCCCCAAATTTCTTGGGATTGTACTGGAATACTTCCAACATGGCCGCTTGGTTGGCGCCACCACCGATCCAACTTCCGGCGATGGTGGTCAATCCCCTCCATATTGCATCAAAATCATTGCCTCCTACCGTATCCGGTGAAAATATGGATACGATCAAAATCGCTATTGGACCTCCAATGATAATTCCTATGGTTCCCGTAAGGAACATAATCAAGGCTTTGGATCCCAAATTCATAATCGCCTTTAAATCAATACTGAGGGTCATGAGCACTAAAGCGGCAGGCAACAGATAGCGACTGGCGATAAAATACAAATTCGAACTTTCCTCTGAAATAAGTCCTGTACTTGTTAAAACAGCTGGTAGCATATAACACATCAACAGGGTAGGAACCACCGTGTAGAATTTTTTCCAAAAGCCTTTTTTCAGGGAAGAAGTGTAAAAGACGAAACCCAAGCACAGGCATAACAGTCCAAATGTAACAGTATCTTCGGTAAGAGGTAGTTGGTTCATTGGAGGGTTTTTTTAGGACAGCATTGCCAAATATACTTAAATCAGGTTCAAATACAAGTGCAAGTTCAAGCTCAAGTTGAGGTTCAAAATACTTAAATTTTGTCAACTGTCCACTGCCTTCTTCCCCTCCATTAGATGTTAAGCCAATAGGTCAATTTTAAATTGATGGACCGAAATCGTGGGGAGAACTGGTTTACGAAATAATTATCGTTGTAGACCAGAAATAAATCCGACAGGGGAGCAAACCGCCATTGCAATCTTGAGTTGATGCCCAAATTATCCCGTTGGTTGCTGTATTGAAATATGGTAGACCAGAATACGGACTTGTTAAACGTAACATTGACCGTAGGGCTTATTAACCATAGATCTGCACTCGGATAGGGATTGGGAAGGGTTATTTTGTCATAGTTTACATTTAAGCCCAATCGCACTTTAGGTTGCAACCGTAGGATGACCTCGCCTTCTATGGAAAAACGGTCCCCATTAAAGAAACTACCCATGGCAGTTTCCCCCTCAAATGCCACGACTTTGGCTTGATTGGATTGATATTCCAAAAAAACAGAGTTAAAATGGTAGCCCTGATTTTCAGGTAGGGGTATTGCACCGTCGGTATCCGTTGGGTCAAAACTATCCGCTAAAAAAATGAATTGATTTGAAAATCCTATACTGAACTCCGAGAAATTTCGCGTTTCAAAATTCCAACTCCCCTGCAGTTCATGGTCGGTCTTCATATATTCCAATCCGGGTCTCCAGGTAACAATGGGGAAAAATTCAAAGGAATGACTGTTTATTAAACCTTTTTTTGGCCAAAACACTTTTTCAAATGAAGTGGCCCATTTTATAATGTCCTTCCTTGGCACAAAACCAAGATCCGATTCAAAATCCTCATCAATAAAAACAAAATCGGTAAAAATATTGAAATACCTAGAATTTCGCCCCAAAAAGGCACCTGCAGAATAGTTATCCTCATCGTCGTCCGGTTGAAAGGATTTGTGCGCATAGAATTTTCCAACCCAGGTATTGTCCTCGGAAGCTAAATTGTAATCAAGCCCCAGCACCCGGTTGTACTTCTCTTCAGGGGTAACAAAATCATAATCCTTAAAGGTTTGTCTATTTATAAAGAACACCCCGAAATTGGAACGGGCAAAGACCTTTTTTTGGAGGGCGATCATCATATTATTATTCGAAGCAATTTCAGTCTCTACATTTTCATCTGTTTGGATATTCAGGACACCCAATCGCCAATCCTCGTTCAATTTTCCACTAAGTCTAACACCACCGATTATTCGGTTCTGGACAGAATTCCCAGAACTGTCCGTTGCTATACCTATTCTACGGGAGAAAAACGGACTGGCGTCCCTACTACCGCCAAAACTTCCAAAGAGATCGTTATTATCCACAAAAAATTGTCGCCGCTCCGGCAATGATATTTCAAAGCGGGTGAGGTTGGTAAAGATGTCATCCACCTCTACATTGGAAAAGTCCGGGTTTAAGGTAATATCCAAATTTAGCCCATTACCGATGGCCACTTTAGCATCCCCCCCAACTTTTAGATTGGCATCGGTTACGTCCTGTTCATAATCTTTGTCCGCAATTGCGTTGATATATGGGATAATGGCCAAAGGGGTACGGGATTTGCCTAAAGGTTTTTCAAAGACCATATCGCCCATAAATGCGAGATTAAAGATTAATTGATTTTGGGGGATGGGGTACCAAACACTGGTTTCGTTCTTTTGCATATCGAATCGATAACTTTGAAAACGCCATTTAGTGGCCCCTTCCGGAAATTTGAAGGACGTAAGGGGAATAGCCATCTCCGCAGTATAGTAACCGTCATATTGCTTTGCTTCTCCCTTCCATTTCACATCCCAAGAGGTAGTGAAGCCTCTACGTCCCTGTCCTCCGCTGGAAATCAATGCCTCTCGCCTTACCCCATAGGGGTTCATACCAAAAAGGAATGCATTGGTGCCATCGTTGAAAGTGTCGAAAAGCAAACTGATATTATCATTGCCACCGGCCCTGTAATTACGTTCCAAAGAGGGAATAACGTAATTGTTGCCCGGTGTAGTAACCGTTATGCCCACATATAACGTAGTGGCATTGTAGAGCATTTTTATGTCCGTTTGGTACTCGGCGAGAATAGAGTCCGAAGGAAAATATTGCTGAAAATCTTTGGCACTTCCCGCTAGTTTCCATGCTTCTTCATCTAGGATACCATCAATTTTGAACTCGGTATCGATGTATTTTACGGTAAAGGATTTTTTGTCGTTTTGTCCGAAAAGTGATGAAAAGCACAGAAAAAAAGTAAGGACAAGAACTGATCTTGGCATTAGTGATGGATTAGTCGGACATCAAATTTAAACGTTTATTACGTTAAAAAAATGCCAAACTTTCAAGGGTTATTCCATCTTTTTCTTGGGCTCGCGTTTGGCTTCTTTTAAGCTTTTCAGGAGCATCCATTCAATTTGCCCATTTGTGCTACGAAACTCATCGGTGGCCCATTTTTCAATGGCCTTTAGCATTTCCTCGTTCAATCGCAGGGCAAACGCTTTTTTTTTGCTCATTGTTCCTTTTTAAAATAACGGTCTATCACCTGTTGGGCCTCGGCTTTCCGTTGTGTGCCCACAAGCACTTTACCCCCTTTTTTTAATTCAATTTGGATTCCTTGGTTTCCTTTTACGTTGTACGCTTTATTCGAGCCAAAAGAGCCTCGTAATCCCCAACCCCCATATTCCCTTAGGGGACTATAATTTCTTACATGACATCGTTCCATATCTCTCCACACGATCGTTTTTTTTGATGTGTGAAATGGCAAAAATTGATAATGTACACCAATTTCATCAATAGTTGATTCCAATTTCAAAAAATAGAATAATATCAGCAGGGGCAATATAGAGAATATCACAATGAGTTGTGCCGTGGTATCGGTCGGAGCAACGTTTCCCGTAGCTTCTTCGACTATAAACCATTGGTAAAAGGAGTACAAAAGAAATAGCACTAATCCAATTTGTATCAATTTCATCCACCACTGATTAAAACGTTGGATTTCCGCGAAGGTCCGCATCATTAGTGGTTTAAAGTTCCCGCATTAACGATGGGCGATGCATCTTTGTCTGAACAAAGTACCACCATTAGATTACTGACCATGGCCGCTTTGCGTTCCTCGTCCAATTCAACAATATCGTTTTTATTCAGTTCTTCCAGAGCCATCTCTACCATGCTTACAGCACCTTCCACAATTTTATGTCGTGCTGCCACAATTGCTGTAGCCTGTTGTCTTTTTAGCATGGCGTTCGCAATTTCCTGGGCGTAGGCCAAATAACCGATTCGCGCTTCCAATACTTCTATTCCGGCCATGGACAGGCGTTCTTGGATTTCTTGTTCCAAAGCGTGGCTTACCTCGTTGACACTTGATCTTAAGGTGATATCCTCATCAAGGCCTTCATCCGCAAAATTATCATAGGGATACATGCTCGCCAATTTTCTTACAGCGGCATCCGTCTGTACACGCACAAAATTTTGGTAATCATCAACATCAAAGGCCGCCTTGTAAGTATCCGTTACCCGCCACACCAAAATAGTGCTTATCATTACGGGGTTCCCTAATTTGTCGTTCACCTTAAGACGTTCGCTGTCAAAATTACTGGCCCGTAAGGAAATCTTTCTTTTGGAGAATAAGGGGTTGACCCAAAACAGACCGTTCTTTTTGATAGTGCCGATGTATTTACCGAAAAGTAACAAAACACGTGAGCTATTCGGATTAACGAGAACAAAGCCCGGTATCATTATGATTGAAGCAATGATGATTAGGATGGCTACAGGACTCTTGGCCGCAATCAATAAGGCAATACCACCGAAGAATAGAAGTACGAATACGAACAGCATGGAATAGCCATTCATTGGGGTCAAATTTTTCTCACTTGTCATGATGTTATTTATTTTGATATAAAAATGATATCATAAATATACTAAAATAAATACAGCTGGAACAAATTTTTTTGAATTCTCGATAAATTATGGATTGGAGCTTCTGTTTTTAAATCTTTTGGTTTTCTTCTTTTTCGGGTTTTTGAACAGACGTTTAAAAAAGCCATCACGTTTTATGGGCTGGCAATCCAGTTTTTCGATGACCGTTTCTTCGGGCCTTTCAAATTCAGTCTTTGTAATGGCATCAAAAGTGGAATCTTGGTTTAATTTTTGAAACCAAAGTGCAAAAATGGGTAGGGCGGCATTGGCTCCCTGACCCAGGGAAGTGCTTTTAAAACCGATTTCATGGTTGTCCAGACCGACCCAGGTAACATGTACCAATTTTGGAGTTAGGGCCACGAACCAGGCATCTTTGTTGTTCTGTGTGGTTCCGGTCTTACCGGCCAAAGCATTTCGCAAGTTGTAGGTGGATCTAATACGGGATGCCGTTCCTTTGTCTACCGTGGACTTCATCATTTGGAGCATAATTTGCCGATTTTCGTCCGAGAATGCTTGTTTTTCATCAATTTTAGGCTCAAAAACGGTCAAAACGGAGTCTTTTTGATCGGTAATGCTTTGTATGAGATAAGGCCGGACCGGTCTGCTACGGTTTACATAACTGGCATAGGCACCTGCCAATTCCTTAAGCTGCATTTCACCGGTTCCCAATGCAAGGGAAGGCTTGTTGGGTAACTTTGCGGTTATTCCCATTTTATTGGCCTGGCGTATGGTCTCCAGAATACCCGTCTTCTCCAATACTTTTACCGCGACCGTATTTACTGAATTGCTTAAAGCCTCTTCCATGGAATAGTTGAGGTAGACCTCGTCTTTCTTGCCGGAGTTGCTCGGTGACCACCCTTCAAGGTTTTTGTATTCCACTTCCTGTGCTGAAAAATAAGTACAGGGCGCTATACCGTTCTCCAGCGCGGCGGTATACACAATAGGTTTAAAGGTAGATCCTACCTGGCGTTTGCTCTGGGAAATATGGTCATACTTAAAGTATTTATAATTGATTCCTCCGATCCAGGTCTTTACTGCACCATCCGTTGGGTCTATAGCCAGAGACCCTGTATTTAAAAACTTCATATAGTGGGAAACGCTATCGACTACACTTGCCTTAACGGTTTCTTTTCCATCCCAGTCCACCAATTCCATTTTTCTTTTTTGGCGCAGGGAATCCATGATTTCCTTTTCCTTCCATCCGGATGCCCTTAGTTTTTGAAAAGTAGGGGTTCTGCGGACCAACTTCTCGATTAATTTTTTGTCCTTTATCCAAGGGGCATTCGAACCATAACTTTTTTCAAACTTCTTTTGTAAAGATTTTAAATGCTTTACCATGGTTTCTTCGGCCAAAACCTGCATTTTGTAATCCAACGTAGTATAGATTTTAAGGCCAGAAGTATAGATATTATAGCCGTTTCCTTTTTCCTTTTCAGCCTTGCTCCATTTTTGCATTTGCTTACGGACTTCCTCCCTAAAATAAGGTGCGAGCCCATCGTTATGATCAAATTCTTTGTAATCCAATTTTAAAGGGATTTTTGCAATACTATCTCTTTCTTCTTCCGTTAGAAAATTATTATGGGCCATAGATTGCAAGACTAGATTCCGACGTTTAAAGCCCTTCTCAGGAAATATTCGGGGATTGTAGCCGTAAGTGGCTTTGAGCATTCCCACAAGGGTTGTTGCTTCCTCAATCTTTAGGTTTATGGCTCTCTTGTTAAAGAACTTCAAGGAAGCACTTTCAATGCCAAAGGTATTGCCCCCAAAGGAAACCGTATTAAGATAGTGGGTAAGGATTTCTTGCTTGGAATAGATAGCTTCCAATCGGGCGGCAATGATCATTTCCTTGATTTTATTTACGGCGATGTTCGCAGATTTGCGCTCTTTTCTTGGGAAAAGGTTTTTGGCCAATTGCTGGGTCAATGTGCTTCCACCCCCAGAGGATTGATCCTGCATCAGAATTGTCTTGATCACCACCCGAAACAAACTGGGATAATCTATTCCCGAGTGACTGAAAAATCTTTCATCCTCTATTGCGATCAAGGCGTCCAAAAGATGCTGGGGAAGGTTTTCATAGGGAATGGGTTGCCTATCATATAGATAGTACTTGCCAATCAGTACACTGTCCGCCGTATACACCTCGGAAGCTCTCTGATATTGAAAATTGGAAAGCTCTTTTTTGGAAGGCAATTTACCCCAAGCTCCAAAATAAATACTGAGAATAAAAACTATCAGGGCAATTGTGAAGGAACAAATCGCTATAAGCCCATATCTTAGATAAGGTGATTTAATTCTTTTAAAAAACAATACCATTGATTTTGTACCGCAATATCAAATTAAAAAAAAGAAATGGAATGGTTTTTAACAATACCTTAAATTGGGTTTTTCTATTTTTGGGCAAAACAACATCTATGAAAAAACTTGTTCTGTTTTTTCTTTTAACCGTTCAACTTTCTTTTGCGGGAACACCATTTTGGTCAAAGACCGGACATAGGGCTATTGGCGAAATAGCTCAGCAGCATTTGAGCAGAAAGGCCAAAAAGGCTATTGCCAAATTATTGAATGGACAAAGTTTGGCGACCGTGTCCAATTTTGCGGATGAAATAAAAGCGGACACCAGTTACAGAAAATTTAGTGCTTGGCACTATGTAAATTATCCCGAGGACAAAACATATTCCGAGGTAGAACCCAGTCCTTATGGCAATGTGATCATCGGTATTGAAAAATGCATTCATATTATCAAGAACGAAAACAGTTCAGAAGCGGATAAGGTCTTTTACCTAAAAATGTTGATACATCTTGTGGGGGATCTTCATCAACCCATGCACGTAGGTCGTCTGGATGATAAGGGCGGAAATGATATTCAGGTGCAATGGTTTAACAGGGGAAGTAATTTGCATAAGGTTTGGGATGCAAACATGATTGATGACCATGGCATGAGTTATACGGAACTGGCCACATCCCTACCAAAGTTGAATAAAAAACAGCGAGTGGAAATTCAAGAGGGCGATATATACATCTGGGTAGAGGAATCCCAAGATTTGGCGAACGAACTATATAAATCCGTGGAAGTGGGGGAGAAGCTATATTATCGCTATGGGTATACATGGTGGCCAACAGTAGAACGACAATTACAAAAGGGAGGATTGCGATTGGCCAAAATATTAAATGACCTATTTTAATCTAAATGGAATATTTCCTATTGGCCATTTGAGTTGTGACGATATCGAGCACCTGAAAATCTTACTTGTAGAAATCTGTTTTGTCGAGAGGATTTAAATTACTACCTATTTCTGCCCTAATTTGGAATTGTTTGATACAGGGCCCCGAATCCTTTTCTATTAAGATGAAAAACCAGGGTGTTAAGATAATTCTTGGGGCAACTCAACTAAAAAACAAGGTGTTGGTCGATGCAACATACCTTGGCATAAGATTTGAAGTTATTATAATTGAAGTTGAGTGCGAGGAGATTAGCCAATTTGCCCGAAAGCTAAAGGCAGTGCCCAATTTCGTAAAAGGGTTCTAAAAAATCGGTTTGGAGAAGACCGATTTTTTATTTTATGACCCTAAAGGTCAAATTGATCCGCTCTCCAATAGGTCTTGTCGTCTTTGGAATTTGATGTAGCCAATGACTTTGTGTTTCACCGCTCATTACAAGTAGACTGCCATGTTCCAATAGTATCTTTTGCTTTAGCGTTTTATTCTTTCTATGCTTCAGGTGAAAAAAACGTTCTTGACCTAGGGTTAGTGAGGCGATTACCGGATTTACTCCCAACTCCTTCTCATCATCTGCATGCCAACCGTTACTATCCCTTCCGTCCCTATAAAGATTCAAAAGACAAGTGGTAAACGTTACATCAGTACGTATTTCAATCTTTTGTTTTATTTCCAACAATTTGTTGGTAAAGGGCAATGGCTTCATTGTGATGTTGGAATAGGAATAGGTCCTGTCATTAGAGCCATAAAGGGCCGTTAACCGAGGTTGAGGATATTCCTTTCCAAATACTTTAATGGTGTCCTGTTGCCAAGGCACTATTCTTTTTAGGAGTTCAAAATAGGTATCGGCCTCATTTTTTTTCAAAAAACTTGGATAATAAACAATTTTACTGTCCGGTAGGTTCAACTTAATATCTTCCTGAAAAAGGTCTGCCATTAGTTCAAGACCTTTTTCAATTGATTTCTGTATTCGGATGGATTCTGCCCGGTAAAAGCCTTGAATTGTTTATTAAAGTGCGAAAAGTTGTTGAATCCGCTCTCAAAACAAACATCCGTAATGCTCATGGGCTTTTCCGCCAAAAGCTTTGAGGCATGTACCAATCTATATTCGTTTACGAACTGTACGAAAGTCTTATTGGTAATTTTTTTAAAGTATCGACAGAATGAAGGTACCGTCATACTTACCAAATAGGCCATCTCATCCAAGGAAATTTCCTCCTTAAAGTTGGCTTTTACAAAGTTAAAGACCTTATTTATACGGTCATTGTCCTTCACTTCGGTTTTCATGGAAAAACCCTCTGCATTCAAAACTTTAAAATCCTGCGAAATAGCAAGCTCGTTCAGAATATTTAAAATGGAAAGTAGTCTCTGAAAATCACCTTGATACTCCAAGATTTCCATTTTCTCCCCGATTTTCCGCTTAGTCTTCCCTGAAAATGCGATGCCTCCCTGGGCTATTTCAAAGAGACTTTGAATTTTCTTCATTTCCGGGATATTGAAAAAGTCGTTTCCCAAAAAATCGGCTTTCATTTGTATTACGGTCTCACTTTCATTTCCGGTCAGTGCGTTGGTAAATCCGCAATGGGGCAAATTACTTCCTATGAGTATAAGGTCACCGTTACCATAATAGGATACATGGCTGCCTATCTGCCTCTTCCCCGTACCACCATTTACATAGACCAATTCAATCTCCGGATGGTAATGCCAGGCATTGTTCTTATTGTTCCTTTGTGAATCGAATTTCTGATACGTAAAAGAGTGGCCAAAATTAGGCTCTATAGCTTCAAAAGCAGGTTTAAGTGATGTCATTTCGTTCTTCATACTAAAATTAAAGTTACGTCGGGTCTAATGAAGAAGACTATGCAAAATTACCCAAAATATATACAATATTACCTCTTAACATTTATTTAACCTATTCACAGGTTAAAATAGCATAGAAATAGGAAAATCAGGAGGTAGTATGGACAGGGATATGGCGGTAAGTTTGTCCTGTAAATTATTTAGTAACCCTAAAACAAAATGTTATGAAGACGATTCTAAAATTTACAACAGTTATTGCCCTATTGCTAGTGACAGCTACAGCCGTGGCAAAAGAACCGAAACTTAGAGTAATCAACAAGGTGGATGATAAGGCCCTTGTTTTTGAATGGGACACCCAGGAAGAAGATACCTATATTCAAATTGTGGATGCAGATGGAAATATTATCTATTCTGAAGATGTATTGAATACCAAGGTGTATACCAAAAAATTCGATTTAAAGAACTTGGAAGAGGGAGATTATCTTTTGGAAGCCGAAAATGCCTTGAAGAAAATCACTTATACCATAAATGTTGATGATAAGGTGGGTGTTGCCAAGAAAAAGGAAAATGCTAAACCTGTATTTAGACAAGTAGATAACATGGTTTACCTGAATCTATTGAACCTTGAAGGCAAAAAAGTCGAAATTAAGGTGGTGGATAGTGACAACCGAATGGTTTTTAAGGAGACCCTAGAGAATGAGACACTTGTTGAAAAAGCGTTCAATTTCAAAAGTGCCTATTCGGGCAACTACACCGTAATTGTAAGGGATAGTAGGTCCGTTCATTATGAAGATATTGTTGTTAACTAAATTGGTTTAAGTTGAGTTGATTTTTGGCCCCGAAGGTTCCTAGACCTTTGGGGTCTTTTCATTTAAAAGGGTAAGTAGAGGTAGGCCCAGTACATTAGCGCGAACTGTAACGGAATACGCCATATCAACATCCAACGGGGAAGCCCCATAGAAGCCTTTTTATTAAAAAGCATATGAAAATGAACAGGTAAAAAAAACGTAAGCATTCCAATTATACCATAAACGGCCAAATCTTTGGTCAAGGTAAAACATAATGCGATTCCAAGAAAAATCTCTGCCAATCCGCTCAGCGTAACCAGAATTCTATGTCCCGGTAAATACGCAGGCAAAATTTGCCTATACATTTTAGGTCTTATAAAGTGCATAAGACCGGCTACCACATAAACAGTGGCCATAAGGTATAGATGCCAAGGATATGATACCCCCACTACAGATATTTTTTTAAGCGTTCCCTTTTACGTTCCGGCAAGGCGGTATTTGCAATTGCCAGCTGCAAAATATCGGGATTTTTTTTTCGCTCAAAAAGAAAGTTGAAAAATTGTTTTACTGTAAGAGAGTTTTCGGAAGCTTGTTCCAATTGCAATATATCCCCAGTTTGTACTTGCCCTTCTTCCAAGACCCGGACATAGGCACCTGAATAACCATGGTCTATAAACTGCCTCAATATGTCCTGATTACCAAAACGGACCCCTAATTTATAGCAGGGTTCTCGAGATTGCGAGACTTGTACCAATGCTGAACCAATCCGGAAGATGTCCCCGATGCGGATTTGTGCTTCGTCCAGTCCTTCTACGGTAAGATTTTCACCGAACATGCCCCAATCCCATTTCAAATCCGGATACAATCCTTTCCAATACGGATACTGATCCATAGAAAAAAGATAGCACGCTTTATGCACACCACCATGTACCTTTCGATTGGAAATAGTGTCCTGAGCAACGGATTCTTTTTCCAAGAACAAGGGTTCGGAAACCGGATATTTGAAAATGCCCGTTTGCTCTTTCTTGTCGTTCCAGAGAATAGTAGTAGGCCGGCCAATATTGGTGGAAATGATACGCATTCCTTAAAAGTAAAAAACCACCGCGGTTCTGCGGTGGTTTTAATCATGTTTTAACAAAATAATCGATTTCCTAATCTTCCTTATCCATTTTCTTGGTCAAAAAGAAGCCCACCAAAAGTCCCGTACCTGCCATAAGAAAGATAGACCCCGGCATGGCAACCTCCCAATCTACATAAAGATTCGTAGCCACAATACCTCCTATGACAATTCCGGCACCGATACCCATAAGTAAAAGCGCAATGTTTAAGATGAGGATTTTCCATACCGAGGAAGGTTTTTCCCTTTTTCCCCGGACAAAAATACTGGCGTCAGCCCCTTTCTCGATAAGGGCCAGACGTTCTTTATTGCGAGTGGAGTAATGGAGATAGGTAATCGCAAAGACCACCAAAAAAAAGCTGATAGGTATTAAAATTCCCGCTGCCATATGCTTTGTTTTTTAACCTGCCCGATGTTAGGCGGGTTGATTCATAAATTAAACTTGTTCACCCCATAGGACGACCGTAACTTTTTTAAGGTTACACAAAATATCATTTTTTTCCAAAAAAGTGTAACCTACTTCGTAACTTCAATGTCCTATGGAATGTAATGAGCCTTCAACAAGACCAATATTATATTGATAAAGTTATCAATGGGGATACCAATGCCTTTTCGGTTTTGGTGGATAGGTATAAGTATATGGTCTATACGTTGGCGGTACGCATGGTGAGGAACAACGAAGAAGCGGAAGAGGTAGCACAGGATACCTTCCTAAAAGTATATAAGGCATTACCGGGATTCAAAGGAGATTCCAAGTTTTCAACTTGGGTTTATAAGATAGCTTATAACAGAAGCCTGGATTATGTAAAGAGATTGGGAAGAATTCCCGAAACGACACTAATAGAAGAATATGCGGAACACAATAGGACAAATCTGGTAGCTGCCATAGATCAATTTGAAATTGACGAACGGAAAGAAACCATCAAAAGAGCCATGCAGGAACTACCGGCCGATTATGCAACAATACTTACACTGCACTATTTTGAAGAGCTTTCCTTAAAGGAAATATCCAAAATAATGGACGCAAGTCCTGATACATTGAAAGTAAAGTTGTTCAGGGCAAGAAAACGATTGGGCGGAATTTTAAAGGATAGATTGCAAGAGAAAATTTAAAGGAACCATGGAAAAGGACGAAAACAAAGCATTGGAAGCTTTTTATAAAGAAATGATCCAGGAAGCTGGATTAGAAGAACCGTCAACCGGTTTTACGGCTTCCGTTATCTCCAAGATTCAAAAAGATGACCAAAAGGCGGAAATATTTTCGTATCGCCCCTTAATTCCGCGTTATGTATGGTGGGTTTCCGTAGTTTTGTTGGGCATTTTCTTTGGCTATACCTTTCTGGAACCCGAAAATTTGGAATTTGTAAGCTTACCAAAATGGAATTTAGATTTTTTCAATATGGACAGATTTATTGATGTATTGAATAATTTTAAGCTCCCGGACACTTTGGTCTATGGATCCTTAAGTTTGGCCATTTTTATCTCCTTGCAGGCCTATTTGTTAAAAACACATTGGAATAAACGATTTGTCATTGAATAATTTGTCCTATCCTTTTTGAAATACTAAAGTGGTCGGTCCATTCAGAATTTATGGAATCCGTTAATTGGTAAATTCGATTCAGAACCGTACCTTGTTTGTTCGAAAAAACCAACATCTCAAAATGAAAAGAAGACAGTTTTTGACAAAAAGTGGTATGGGAATGGCGTCCTTTGCCGTGATGTCCCAAATTCCACATGCTTCCTATGCCTTGGAAAGCGTTAAGATAGTTAAACAACCCATTGGATTTCAATCCTATGTACTTCGAGAAGCCATAGGAAAGGATATTACCAAGACCTTAAAAGAAATGGTGGGATTTGGGTATGAATATGTTGAAATGTGTTCCCCATCAGGTTATAAGGGACCTTTTGAACCTCTTGCTAAATATTCGGGAACGGAATTAAAAAAAATCATTTCGGATACAGGTATTCAATGTAACAGCAGTCATTTTACGTTTAGGGAAATGCGGACCAATCTGGAGGAACGCATAGATTTTGCCAACCAATTGGGGTTAAAGCATTTTGTCTGTTCCGGAGGGTTGGATGCACCCACATTGGATGAGGTAAAACAGAAATGTGATGAACTGAACGAGATGGGAAGGAAGATAAAAGCTGGCGGTTTAGTGGCCGGGTACCACAATCATAATGTGGAGTTTGAACATAAATTTAATGGAAGACCTGAGTACGATATACTATTGGAGGAATTGGATCCTGACCTCGTGAAAATGCAATTTCAGACCGCTGTTATCACTCTAGGGTATAAAGCGGCTACCTATTTTGAAAAATATCCGGGAAGATTTATATCCGCGCATCTTCAGGACTATTCACCTAACGATACCACTAAGGAGATTGTCCTGGGACAAGGTATTACGGATTGGAAGGAATTTTTTAAGGCTTCAAAACAAGGAGGGCTTGAAGTAGTATACGTGGAAATGGAATCCAATCCCGGTACACTTGAGGGAAGTGTTGCCTATTTGAAAAATCTGTAAAGTATAACCATTGGTTTTTCAATAATATTCAATCCACCAAAGAAGTGGATTATAAGTTGAATACATATCCCCGTTTCATAGGATATTTGGGACGAACACCTCTTCAGTCACTTAAGCGAGGCCAGATTTTTCTATAGCTGCATTATTCCACGGAAAACTGAAATGAAGTCTCCGAAGTATACTTTTCTCCGGGATTCAGCACAACGGAAGGAAAGTCTGGTTTATTGGGAGAATCGGGATAATGCTGTGTCTCTAGACAAAAACCGGTTCTTTGGGCATAGAAACCACCTCCCTTTTTAGGTAGTGTACCATCCAAGAAATTACTGGTGTAAAATTGAACTCCGGGTTCCGTAGAAAAGACTTCCAAAACTCTTCCGCTTTCAGGATGGTAGACTCTTGCTATTGATCTTAAACCGGAATTTTGCCCGTTCAATACCCAGCAGTGATCATATCCGATGCCTATTTTCAACTGCTCATGGTCTTTTTCAATGTCCGTGCCAATCGCCTTAGGTGTGGTAAAATCGAAAGGGGTCCCCTCCACGGGAGCCAATTCTCCTAGCGGAATCAATTCGCTATCTACGGGAAGGTAGTGGTCTGCATTGAGCATCATCTCATGGTCCAATATAGTTTTTGAAAAATCCCCTGAAAGGTTAAAATACGAATGTTGTGTAAGGTTTACTATGGTAGTTTTATCCGTGGTTGCCTCATAAAGTACTTTCAAGGTATCATCACTCGTCAATGTATAGGTCACCAATACATCAAGATTTCCAGGGTAGCCCTCTTCCATATCTTTACTGGTATAGGATAACTTTAATGCAATAAAATCCTTGTCCTTTTCTTCTGATGCTTTCCATACCACTTTGTCGAATCCTTTTTTTCCTCCATGCAGATGGTTTTCGCCATTGTTTTTAGCCAAGGCATATTCAACTCCCTCAAGGGTAAATTTGGCGTCCGCAATTCGATTTCCATACCTACCCACGAGGGCTCCAAAGAATGGATTCTTTTCCAAATAAAGGGCCAATGAATCATAGCCTAGGACAATGTTCTCCAAATCCCCTTGCTTGTTCGGGACTTTTAAGGAAGTAATTATACCGCCATAGGTAATAATGTCCACGGTCACCCCATTACTGTTCGTTAATGTATAAAGATCCACGCTTTCGCCTTCCGGTGTTGTGCCGTATTCACTTTTTTGTATTGTTGGCATTTCTTTCAAGTCTTCGGAGATTTCTACTTCGGATAATCCTTTCTTCTTTTCCGTTTTGCATTGAAAATTTAGAAGGGCCAAACTCAATACTAAGAAGGTACAAAGGTATTTATTACAGGAAAACATGTATTTTAAATTGATTGGGTTGAACATAATTGAATGAAAGATAGGGTTTATTGGGCAATAAAAAACCGCCCGTTTTAATAATCAAGAAAACCGGGCGGTTCGTACTATTTCTACCATCCTAATTTCATAGGGCTATTTCACCATTTCATAGCTGCGCTTTATGAAATTAGTCAATTCCTCACCCTTAAGAAGTCCCTTGGAGAGTCTGGCCAAATCTATGGATTGGTTGATTAACCGCTCCCTTTTCTTGGCCGTTTTGGTGTTAAGGATTTCACCGACAAGTTCGTGATTGGTGTTTACGATAAGGTTGTACATTTCCGGCATATTGCCCATACCGAACATACCGCCTCCTCCGGTCTGCTGCATTTCCTTCATTCGCCGCATAAACTCGGGCTCTGTGATGATAAATGGTGATGCACCACTATCCATGGCTTC
This sequence comes from uncultured Flavobacteriaceae bacterium, assembly GCA_947494715.1. GTDB lineage: Bacteria > Bacteroidota > Bacteroidia > Flavobacteriales > Flavobacteriaceae > Ulvibacterium. The sequence continues at coordinate 42,145 of CANLWG010000001.1, forward strand.
TAGTTGAACGGTGTATTTTTTGTCTTCTAGGACCTCTTCTAAATTTGTCTTGAGTTTTTCCTTCTCTTCGTCGGACAACTTGGAAATTTGTGTATCCTCCTTTTTAATAAGATTATCCAAATGATCGGCATCTACACGTGCAAAGGAAAGCTTCTCTTTGGAGGTCTCCAGCTTCTGCATTAGGTGGGAAATGATAGGCGAATCCAATAGTAGTACTTCGTAACCTTTTGCCTTGGCTGCTTCAATATAACTATGTTGTTCTTCCCGGTTTGATGCATATAGCAATATCAGTTTTTCATCCTTGTCCGTTTGGTTGGCCTTAACTTTTTCTTGGAGTTCCTCAAAGGTGTAATAGTTGCCATCCACGGTAGGATAAAGTGCAAATTTCTCGGCTTTTTCAAAGAATTTATCTTCGGACAACATCCCGTATTCGATAACGATTTTAATATCGTTCCATTTCTTTTCGAATTCCTCACGGTCATTTTTAAAGAGCGAGTTCAGTTTGTCCGCTACTTTTCGGGAGATATAGGAGGATATTTTCTTTACTGAGCCATCTGCTTGTAGGTAAGACCGGGATACGTTCAATGGAATATCCGGAGAGTCTATGACACCTCTAAGCATAGTCAGGAATTCAGGAACGATTCCCTCCACATTATCTGTGACAAACACTTGGTTTTGGTAAAGTTGAATACGATCTTTCTGAATATTCAAATCGTTTGTCAACTTCGGGAAATACAATATTCCCGTAAGGTTAAAGGGATAATCCACGTTTAAGTGAATATGGAACAAAGGCTCTTCGAATTGCATGGGGTATAATTCCCTATAAAACTCCTTATAATCCTTGTCCTCCAAATCAGTAGGCTGTTTGGTCCAAGCAGGATCGGGATTGTTTACAAAGTTATCCACCTCCTGTGTGGGAGCGGGATCGTCCTCTTTGGCATCCTCTGGCTTTGGCAAGGTTTCGGTACGTGTACCGAACTTTATGGGTATGGGCATGAACTTGTTGTACTTGCGCAACAATTCACTTATTCTGTTATCCTCTAGAAATTCAGTGGAATCTTCGGCAATATGAAGGATGATTTCAGTACCTCTTTCTTCCCTTTTTCCTTTCTTCAAACTAAACTCCGGGGAACCATCGCAGGCCCAGTCTACCGCCGGTTCGTCTTTGTAACTTTTGGTGATGATCTCAACTTTGTCGGCCACCATAAAGGAAGAATAGAACCCTAGCCCAAAGTGCCCTATGATACCAGCGTCTTTTTCGGCATCCTTGTATTTGTCCAAGAACTCCTCCGCGCCGGAAAAGGCAACCTCATTGATATATTTTTTGACCTCTTCCTCGGTCATTCCAATACCTTGATCAATGATGTGCAGTTTTTTTCCCTCCTTATCTACTTTTACCTCTATAATGGGGTTTCCGTATTCCACTTTGGCCTCACCGATAGAGGCCAGATGCTTGAGCTTTAAGGTTGCATCCGTAGCATTGGATATGAGCTCCCTGAGGAATATCTCGTGATCGCTATATAAAAACTTTTTTATGAGCGGAAAAATGTTCTCTACTGAAACATTGATCTTGCCTGTTGCCATTGTTCTATTTTTTTAAGGTTAATGGTTATCAGGTAGTCAAAAAAAGTACCATACTACAATACAGTGACAAACTGACATATGGCAACGTTCAAGATTTTAACACAAACTTTAACACACATTTTGTTTAATTTATTTTATATATAATTAAACATTATTTATCTTTACCGGTGATTAGGAAGAAAGATTGCTATGAGAATTTTAATTCTATAATCACGTTTGATTATTTATTGGTTAGGTTGTTTGAAAACGTGCACTCTTTTGAGGGCACGTTTTTTTTCAGGGTAGAGATTTCGTATTCCATTAACACAAATTCAAATCCTGTAGCAGTACCTTTATACATTATAAATACAAAACAATGGCAACGAAGACAAAAACCAAGAAAACATCTAAAGATGAAATTATGGCATTGTATATGGACTATGTATTGGAACACGAATCAGTTCCAAAATCCATATATAAGTTTTGTAAGACCAACGGTATCGAAGAAGGGGAATTCTACCAATATTTCGGTTCTTTAGAAGGATTGCAAAGGGACATATGGGAACGGTTTTATACCAATACCGAAAACTTAATTCAAGAAAATAAAGAATATGGGCAGTTTTCCAATAGGGATAAAATGCTCACATTTTTCTACTCCTTTTTTGAAATACTTACCTTGAATAGGAGCTATGTCCTATTTTGTCTAAAGGAGGATAAAAGTCCATTAAAGAACTTGGTGCAGTTAAAAGGGCTCAGAAGGCATATTAAGGAATTCGCCAAGGATCTCATTGAGGATGGTAACTCCGAAAAGCCCCTTAAGGTAACAAAACATAATCCTCAACTATTTTCTGAGGGAGCATGGCTTCAATTCCTGTTTGTATTAAGATTTTGGATGAACGATGATTCTGCGGGATTTGAAAAAACGGATATGGCTATTGAAAAATCCATTAATACCATTTTTGATGTATTTGATAATACACCGTTGGAAAACCTAGTGGATTTTGGAAAATTCCTCTACAAAGAAACTTTTGCGTAACCTATTCAAATAGACCGGCTACTATTGAAAACACTGGATAGGATACCTACTGGAAAAATAGAACGGGCAAGTAAGCTGGTAAGGACCGGTGTAAAGATAGGGGGCAACTACGTAAAATATTACGGAAAAAAACTGGTGAACCCGGAACTCTCCAAAGACAGGCTGAACGAGGATAATGCGGAGGATATCTACGATGGATTAAAGAACCTAAAAGGCAGTGCACTTAAAGTGGCCCAGATGTTGAGCATGGAAAAAAACTTGCTACCCAAGGCCTATGTTGAAAAATTCTCGCTTTCACAATTTTCGGTCCCTCCACTCTCGGCGCCATTGGTCCGCAAGACTTTTAAAAAATACCTAAACAAATACCCCGAAGAGATCTTTGATAGTTTTGAACGGGATTCGATTAACGCAGCAAGCATAGGACAGGTACATAAAGCGACCAAGGACGGTAGGGAATTGGCGGTTAAGATACAATATCCGGGCGTTGCTGAAAGTATAAGTAGCGATTTGGCCTTGGTAAAGCCAATAGCCACTAGAATGTTTAATCTTCAGGGAAAAGATTCAGACAAATATTTCAATGAAGTTGAACATAAATTGATCGAGGAAACCAATTATATTCTTGAAATACGGCAGAGCAAGGAAATTACGATGGCTTGCGAAGCAATCCCCAACCTGGAATTTCCCCAGTATTATGAAGATTTGTCCAGCGAGCGTATCATCACAATGGATTGGATGCATGGGAAACACCTAAGCGAGTTTTCCAAAACTAGTTTTCCAAAAGAACTGGGCAACAAGTTGGGGCAAACCCTTTGGGATTTTTATATGTTTCAGATTCACGGACTGCGAAAGGTACATGCAGATCCCCATCCCGGAAACTTCTTGGTTAGCGAGAAAGAAACATTAATAGCCATTGATTTTGGATGTATCAAGGAGGTTCCGGATGAATTTTACACGCCTTATTTTGAATTGGCCAAAAAGGAAAACATTGAGAATGACACCATTTTTATGGAAAAATTGTATGAGCTCGAAATTTTGACCCAGACCGATTCTCCAGAGGAACTTAAGTTCTTCAAGGCTCTTTTTAAGGAAATGTTGACGCTTTTCACTTCACCCTTCAATGAGGAACGTTTCAATTTTGGGGCCGACGATTTTTGGGTCAAGATTGCTGATTTAAGTGAACGTTACTCCAAGGATGGTCAGATACGAAAAATGAACGGTAATCGTGGATCAAAACATTTTCTATACATGAACCGTACTTTTTTTGGCCTTTACAATCTGCTGCATGACCTTAAGGCCACTGTAGAGGTAAACAGTTTTAGGAAGTATCTGTCCTAAAGCTTCGTTTCAAAAACCTTTCATCCTACAATTTTAGTTATATTGGATCTGTTATTTGTTCCTTTTAAATCTTGCTGGTCTAAAAAGTAATAGATAACCAATGTAGCAAATCAAAAAACGAAGTCTTTATGTATAACTCAAAGATAATAGGGCTAGGATATTTTGTCCCGGACAATGTAGTGACCAATGACGATCTGTCAAAGGTTATGGACACGAATGATGAATGGATTCAAGAACGCACCGGTATCAAGGAACGCAGACACGTAATCAAAGGTGAGGACACTACGACAACTATGGGTGTTAAGGCCGCAAAGATTGCCATTGAACGTGCCGGAATCGATAAAGATGATATCGATTTTATCATATTCGCAACTTTAAGTCCCGATTATTATTTTCCAGGTCCCGGGGTTTTGGTACAACGGGATTTAGGTATAAAAACGGTAGGTGCACTGGATGTAAGAAATCAATGCTCCGGATTTATATATGCGGTCTCCGTGGCCGATCAGTACCTTAAAAGTGGTATGTACAAAAATATTCTGGTCATAGGTTCTGAGGTACACTCCACAGGTTTGGATATGACCACAAGAGGTAGGGGCGTTTCCGTTATTTTTGGTGATGGTGCGGGTGCAGCGGTTCTGAGTAGGGAAGAAGATACATCAAAAGGAATACTATCCACCCATCTTCATTCCGAAGGACAGCATGCCGAAGAACTATCTTTAATTGCTCCGGGAATGGGTAAGCGATGGATAACCGACATTATTGACGAAGATGACCCAGAGGATGTTTCGTATTACCCCCATATGAACGGGCAATTCGTTTTTAAGAATGCCGTAGTTCGTTTTAGTGAGGTCATCATGGAAGGTCTTGAAACAAATAACTTACAACCTGGCGATATCGATATGTTGATTCCGCATCAGGCCAATTTAAGGATTTCTCAATTCATCCAGAAGAATTTTAGACTAAGGGACGACCAAGTATTCAATAATATTATGAGGTATGGGAATACTACGGCAGCTTCTATACCCATCGCCCTTACTGAAGTATGGGAGCAAGGTAAAATAAAAGAGGGTAATCTGGTGGTCCTGGCCGCTTTTGGTAGTGGGTTTTCCTGGGGTAGTGCAATAATTAGATGGTAAAGGTATGGGAAAGCGAATGTCACGGCTTACGCCAAGACTAATTGACTTCATCAAAAATCAACACCTGTTTTTTGTTGCAACGGCAATGAAGGACGGGCATATAAATCTTTCCCCAAAGGGATTGGATTCTTTTAAAGTCATAAATGAAAACAGGGTTATTTGGCTAAACCTTACGGGCAGCGGTAATGAAACGGCCACACACCTTATGCACGATGAACGAATGACTATTATGTTCTGTGCTTTTGAAGGCCCACCAATGATTCTTAGACTTTATGGCTCTGCCAAGGTATATCATCACTACGACGACTTCTGGGAAGAAGGTATTGGTTTTTTTCCAGAGATAGCAGGAGCAAGGCAATTGATAGATATGCACGTTGAACTTGTTCAAATCTCTTGTGGTTTTGGGGTTCCCTTAATGGATTATAAACAACAGCGGCAAGAATTGATGGAGTGTGCAGAAGGCCAAGATGAAGAAGGATTGAAGGAATACCGGAAAAAGAAAAACACGACCAGTTTGGACGGTCATACCACCAACATTTTGAATAAAACAAAACCCTGACGGTAAAGTCAGGGTTTCTTCTATTGATAGACCAGCGTTCAGAGTTTAACCAACCAATCACTCTGCCACAGGTTCTATCAATATACCTTTATAGGATTCCTCCGCTGCCTTGTTTGGTATTGCTATCCCTTCTTTTGCGTTGTGCGGCCCTATTCTTTCCACTTCCGAACATATAGGATAGCCCGGCATAAACGGTTTGACTTTCCCAGTTAAATCGGCCATTTTGTACAAAGGGTCGGTCTCCGTCAAAAGCAAAACGCATTGTATTGAATACATCATTGAAATTGAGGCTAAAAGTGCCCTTACCTTGGGCAAAGCTGTACCGCGCCCCGGTATTCACAAAATATAAAGGCTTCACCAAAAATTGAATATTCTGGTTTTCCCCTCTGTAGAAACCGAATAATTGAAGGGTAAGTTTTTTACCAACTTTAAAACTATTGTTCATGCGAAAGTTCCATGCCGTGTTCTCCACTTCTACCTTTTCCACTACAATATCATCTTCTGTAGCCGAAGAGTTATCGGTTAAAAGACTTTCTGTAATTCCACGTTGTGTTTGCGAGAAGAGATCAAAGCTTCCATTGATGCTCCACCATTTGGTAGGTTTGTAATTGCTGGATATCTCTACCCCATAGGCAGAGGTATTGTCAAAATTATCAAAGGTGAGTATCAACTTGTTCAGGTCTAATCGATCAACATACACCGCCCTGTTGATTTCATCGGCAATGGTTCTGTAAAAAACGCCAGCGGTAATACTTCCCTTTTCTATTCTTCGGGTGTAATTCGCCTCCATGGAATTCGTAAACTGAGGTACCAAGCTAGGGTTACCAAAAGAAGATATCAATGGAGTGGCCCATTCCCGTATAGGATTCACCTGTTGTAATCCTGGTCGGTCCACGCGTCTGCTAAAACTTAATTGAAACTGGTTTTTTTCCGTGGGGGTATAGGTCAAAAAGCCCGAGGGATAGATTTGCGTATAATTATCCGTAAAGGCTCGTATTCTATTGGTATCCGCCTTAACTTCAACGTCCTCTATACGGGCCCCTATTTGATAGGACCATTTCTCATAATTCTGTCCAAAAGTAGCATAGGCCGAGTATATGTCCATTCCATAAACAAAATCGGTTTCCGGCGTGGGTATAAGGTCGCCAGCAGAGTTGAAGGACAAGCCTGTTGAGGTATAATCTACGTTGGTCTCAAAAAGACGTGTTTCGAGCCCCACCTCTAGTTTGGAAATAGAGTCCAATGGATTAACATAGTCTAAATTGGCTATGGTCTGTGTACGTTTGGTATCCACAAAATCCATGTAATCCGGGAAAACAGTAGTGCCCGTAGACCTGAAATCAGCATCCTCGTCATTTTTAAATTGGTTGTAATCTACTTCGAGTTCAATGTTATGCCCTTCTTTTTTAAACTCCATCTTATAATCGAAATTGTACTGTTCGCTAGAGTTCTCCTGTATGCTGCTGAAGAATTGGGTGGTGTTTCTATCAAGGTCATCATAATACACCACCTCCGTTATTCCTCTGGATTTACCGTCGAAAAGATTTTGATTGGTGAAAAATGAAATGGTATTCTTATCGTTCAAGTAAAAATCCACACCCAATTTATACAGATGTGATTTGTTGTTATTGAAAAAATCGAATAGTTGTTCCGAGTTCTCATCGTTTCGGAAAATAAAGCCTTCATTCACGTATTTGCCAATATTGTTGCCGTAGTTACCGTAAAGGTTAAATTTTCCATTCCTGTAGTTCAGGTCTAGGGAACTATTGAACTTTGCCTCTATGCCTACGGTAAGCCCGGTATTTAGCGTGCCGTTGAAACCGATATTCGCATTTTTGTGCAATACAATATTAATGATACCGCTCATGCCCTCCGGGTTATACTTGGCAGAAGGATTCGTAATAAGTTCAATGGCCTTTATAGAAGTAGACGGAATTTGCCGCAGTAATTGCGCAACGGGAACATTGGACAATTTACCATCTACCATAACCCGTACATTGGAATTTCCGCGTAAGGTAAGTTCCCCGGTCTGTTGGTCCACGTTTACAGAAGGTATATTGCTCATGATGTCGGAGGCGGTCGGTCCCATGGTCGTGAGATCCTTGCCTACATTGATTACCTTGCGGTCTATTTTCTGTTCTATAGTGGTGCGTTCGCCTACTACCTCCACATTGGAAAGCTCTTCTGCTTCCTCTTCCAGCGAGATTACACCTAGATTTAGCTTTCTATCCTTTTTGGAAATCGTTATCTGTTGGGAATGTGTTTTGTATCCGATGAACTGTACTTCGAATATCAGGTCGCCTTCGGGTAGGTCCTTTACTTCAAAAGTGCCATCCTCGCGTGTAATCCCGCCAGTTCTATCGTTGGATCCGTCCTGCGTTTTGATAACTATTGCTGCATACGCAATGGGTTGTTGCAAGATCTTGTCTATGACCTTGCCGCTTACGCTACCGATTTTTAAATCTGATTCCGTTGGTGGGGTATTGGCAAACGTAGTAATACATAAGAACACTGCTAAAAGCAGCAATACTTTTTTCATGGTTGTTCGTTTTTTTGATTTGTCCACCTTATGGTGGATGGATGATTGATGTTACCTAAATGGACGACAGAAGTTGGGTTATGTTACCCAAGAACATTTCTTTAACGTTTCTTTAACATTATTATATGGATATATCCTTGAGAATTATTTGCTGTATTTTGCTCGCATGCAGTATGTTGAAAGCCCTATCTTTGTGGCCTATGAAGAAAGAAAGAATAATTTTTTAATGAAAAAAAATACAAAACCCTGACGTTTCCGTCAGGGTTTCTGTCATCGATTCGGCCATACTAAACACTAACCATTAACTATAAACATATAACCTCATCAATGACCAAATTCGTATTTAAAATAATTTTTGGACATCACTAATAGACGTTTTTTTTCTAGAAAAGTTACAGATCAAATAAATTTTAACACCCCAATATGAACTTATGAAAAAAACACTTGTTTTAGGAGCTTCGTTAAAACCAAACCGTTACAGTAATCTAGCCATAAATCGACTTATCGAAAACGATATAGTAACTCAAGCATTTGGAAGAGAGCCTGGGGAAATTTCTGGCGTACAAGTTAAGACCAATTTGAACGATTTTCAAAATATTCACACCATAACTTTGTATATAGGGGCAAGCCGTCAGCCTGATTATTACGGGGAAATTCTAAAATTGGCACCTAAAAGGGTAATCTTTAATCCCGGTACAGAGAACCCGGAATTTTATAAGCTACTTAGGGACAATGGCATAGAAGTAGAGGTAGCCTGTACCTTGGTTTTATTGGCTACCGCGCAGTATTAAAATTTTGGTTATTTTTCACACGAATTTTCGTACTTAACTTTAACACCCTTAAAGGTGAGTTCATCGGATTTTTTTGCCGTTTATCGGTAGAAATTAGGTGTTATGATTTCCGGTCCCGTAAAAACCATAGACCAATAAAAGTTAAAATACCGTTGATCGGCAATAACTCGTAGCCTACTTGGTAGCCTCCCATATTTTCCGGAGGTATTTTTCCAAAAGCGTAAATCAACCCGACGGAGATAAGTGCAACGATCCAAACATAGTTGTCCTTTACCTGATATTTCGTAAAAATCCCAAAAGTGAACATCCCCAATAGAGGCCCATAGGTATATGTAGCCACCGTTAGGAGGCCATCGATAACATTTCTATCCAGAATATGCTTAAAAATAATGACCACAACCACCAGAAGCAGGCTCATACCAATATGGGTACGTTTACGAATTTTTTTACGTTCGGGCTCCGTTTTTTTTTCAATATCTAGGAAGTCCACACAAAAAGAGGTGGTCAATGAAGTGAGGGCACTATCCGCACTACTATAGGCCGCTGCAATAAGCCCGAGCATGAAAGTGACGGCCACGATTACTCCCAAACCGCTGTTCAGGGCAATTTCAGGAAAAAGAAGATCGGACTTTGGGGAGCCGTCCATCAATGGAGTAGCAATACCAAACCTATCCGCATAGATGAACAATAAGGCCCCAAGAAGTAAAAAAGCAAAGTTTACGACAATTAGTACCAAGCTAAACGAGACCATATTTTTTTGGGCATCCTTCAAGGATTTACAGGTGAGATTTTTTTGCATCATATCCTGGTCCAGCCCTGTCATACAAATGGTAATGAACATACCGCCCAAAAAGGATTTCACGAAGTGTGTCTTACCAAAAAAGTCATCCGTAAACAGTACTTTATTATATTCCTTTAATTCTTCGGAAGCCAAAAACTCGGTAAAACTCCAATCCAATTTTTGATTTATAAAATAGATGGAAAACCCAACGGAAAGTAACATGAAAAGGGTTTGCAAAGTATCTGTCCAAACTATAGTTTTTATGCCCCCTTTGAAAGTGTATATCCAGATAAGTAAAATGGAAAGAACAACGGTCAGTTCAAAGGGCACGTTCCACGCATCAAAAACGAATTGCTGAAGTACAATGGCGACCAGGAACAAGCGGAAAGAGGCTCCCAGGACCCGTGAAACAAAGAAAGAGATAGCCCCGACTTTATAACTCGTAACCCCAAGGCGTTGTTTTAGATATTCATAGATAGAGGTAACATTAAGCCTATAGTAAATGGGCATTAAAATATAGGCAATGACAAAATAACCGGCCAGATACCCAAAGACCACTTGCATGTAACTGAATTGGGAGTCTTCCACCCATCCTGGAACAGAAATAAAAGTGACCCCGGATAATGAGGCTCCTATCATTCCAAAAGCTACCAAATACCACGGCGACTGCTTTCCTGCCTTGAAAAAATCTTCGTTGGAATCGTTTTTGCCGGTAAAATAGGAAATCAGTAAAAGTAGTAGAAAATAGGCCCCTATCAGAAGCAGAATATGGGTGGCGGTCATTGAAATAATTTCTGGGCAAAGTACAAAAAGTAAAAATAGTATGTAATTTTGCTGTTATGGAATTTTCATCCAAGCTTTTGGAAAACGCGGTGTATGAAATGTCGCAATTGCCCGGTATCGGTAAACGAACTGCATTGCGATTGGTACTGCATTTATTGAAGCAGCCCAATGAACAAACGGTCAATTTGTCCAGTGCCTTGCTTAATCTCAAGGATTCGATAAAGTTTTGCAAAAACTGTCATAATGTTTCCGATGTGGCCCTCTGTGAGATTTGCGCCAATCCCAAAAGGGACAAGACCTTGGTGTGTGTCGTGGAGGATATCCGTGATGTCATGGCCCTTGAGAATACAGGGCAATACAAAGGCCTCTACCACGTTTTGGGAGGTAAAATATCCCCCATGGAAGGCGTAGGTCCACAGGACCTGAATATCCACTCGTTGGTGGGCAAGGCAAAGCAGGGAGAAATAAAAGAACTTATTTTTGCATTGAGTTCCACTATGGAAGGGGACACCACTAATTTCTATATCTACAAGCAATTGGAGGGTTTGGATATAGATACCTCTACAATTGCAAGGGGAATTGCCGTAGGGGATGAATTGGAATATGCGGATGAGGTTACTTTGGGACGTAGTATTTTGAACCGGATTCCATTTGAAGGTTCCTTAAAAGCGAATTAATCTTTTCCTTGGATTATGCGTTAAACCTAAAGATTGGATGTTTTTTTTGATATTTTTGCAAAGTATTGGATGAAATAAGCATATAGAATAATAATATGTCAAAGTTTGAGCTAAAATTACCTCGTATGGGGGAGAGCGTTGCAGAGGCTACCTTGACCACATGGTTAAAAGAAGTTGGGGATTCCATAGAAATGGACGAGCCGGTTTTTGAGATAGCCACGGACAAAGTAGATTCCGAAGTGCCCAGCGAGGTAGAAGGGGTACTTTTGGAAAAATTGTTCAACACTGACGATATAATAAAAGTAGGGGAGACCGTTGCCATTATAGAGGTTAACGGAGAGATATCTTCTCCAGTGACCGATGTAAGCGATGTGGACGGTATCAATAAAAAAACAGGAGATACCGAAATAGAAGCTCCCGTAGAAGCAGTGGCCATGGCCGAGGATATGATATCCGTGGCCCGAGAGACCTTGGATGCGCCTGTTAGGGATTACAGTTCATCGGAACGTTTTTATTCCCCATTGGTCAAGAACATTGCCAAAGAAGAGGGCATTTCCATGGAAGAACTGGAAGCCATAAATGGTACAGGTAAGGAAGGACGGGTAACCAAGAACGATATTCTTGCTTATATTGGAAAAAGAAAATCCGGGAAACAAGAAGACGTTCAAAAAATTGACCTCGAACCACAACCGGAGCCTCCAAGCCCCCATGCCGCTGTGCCCATTGGGAAGCATAAAGTGACTACCGTTCAGTCCAATGGTTTGGATGAGGTCATCGAAATGTCTCGAATGGGCAAATTGATCTCCAAACATATGGTAGAGAGTGTTTCTACGGCCGCCCACGTACAGAGTTTCATAGAGGTTGATGTAACCAATATTGTAAATTGGCGCAATAAAGTAAAAGATGCCTTTGAAAAGGCAGAGGGCGAAAAATTGACCTTCACCCCAATCTTTATAGAAGCCATAGCCAAGGCGTTAAAAAAATACCCATTGATGAATATTTCAGTAGATGGGGAAAGAATTATCAAGAAAAAAAATATTAATATCGGTATGGCCGCAGCCCTTCCGGATGGCAACCTTATCGTCCCCGTCATCAAAAATGCGGACCAATTGAATTTAGTAGGTATGGCCAAGGTGGTCAACGACCTGGCAAATAGGGCACGGAACAATGCGTTGAAACCGGATGAGATCAAGGACGGTACCTATACGGTCACCAATGTGGGAACTTTTGGAAGTGTTTTTGGTACACCAATTATCAACCAACCCCAGGTAGGAATATTGGCTTTGGGAGCCATTCGAAAAGTCCCTGCCGTAATCGAAACCAAGGAGGGCGATTTCATAGGGATACGCAATAAAATGTACCTATCCCACAGCTATGATCATAGGGTGGTGAACGGGGCTTTGGGCAGCATGTTCGCAAAATCGGTGGCCGACTATTTGGAAAGTTGGGACCTAAGTAGGGAATTATAGTTCCATTATTTAAATCATTCCTATTACCCAATCCTGACTTTTCGGTTCTATTTTTCCGTAGTTACCCTTATCTTTGATGTTTTACCAAACACCAAAGACATTTTTGAATGAAGTATTGCCTCCATAGGAATTGGAGATTTCTGTATTTTACCCTATTTACCTTTCTTTTGGTCCACCCCGGTTTTTCACAGGAAGAAGCTAAAGCAAAAGACCGTATCAAACTCTTTATCGAATGTAGTTGTGAGCGAAGCTATATTAGACAGGAAATCAATTTCGTGGATCATGTTCGTGATCAGGGTTTGGCCAATGTAAATCTTTTTATCTATGACATTGCCAATGGGAGCGGTGGACGTACCTATAAATTGGAATTTGAAGGGGTTGGGGAATATGAAGGTACCTTGGTACAACGCTCCTATGACACCAATGTAAACATGACTGCCGATGAAGTGCGCAATGGCTTGGTAGTTACTGTTAAATCAGGTCTTTTGTCCTATCTCATACAGTCAGATCTGGCCGATAAGATAGATTACAAAATTACTGCAGAAGGACTGACCCAAATACAGGATATCGATTTTGACGACCCCTGGAACAATTGGATTTTTGAAGTGTATGGCGAAGCGGACCTGGATAGGGAAACCAGTAGAAGGGAATTTGAATACGAAGTTGGTTTTGAGAGCGACCATGTTACCGAAAACTGGCGTATAAGGACCGACCTACAATTGAATCAGGCCAATAGTGAATTTGAACGCGACGATGAGACCTTTACCAGTGAACGGTTTCGCTATTCGGGTGCCGGAAGTATTGTTAGAAGCTTATCCGATCACTGGTCCGCAGGTGTTTTTGGAGGTGCCCGGCATGATACGTTCACCAATCTCGATTTTAGGTATTACTTTACACCAGCTATTGAGTACAACATTTTTCCTTATCGTGAGGTACTACGCAGGGAAATCGTATTTGCCTATAAAATAGGATATTTCCATAACGATTATATTGAACCTACCATATTTGGAAAGATGCAAGAAGGTATCTTCAACCACTCCTTGGATGTGCAGGTCCGTTATCGACAACCCTGGGGCAATATCTATTCCCGCTTAAGGGGCTCTACCTTTCTGGACGATTTTGAAAAAAATAGGATACAACTTTTTGGCAGGTTCTCCATACGGGTCTTTAAGGGTCTGGCCATAAGCTTTTCCGGGGACTTCGAAATTATCAGAGATCAGATTAACCTACCTGCCGGGGATGCCTCTATAGAGGATGTATTATTGCAGCAACGGCAAATCGCAACGGACTTTGAACTAGGGCTCGGGTTTGGTCTAAGCTATACTTTTGGCTCGGCCTTCAATAATATTATCAATACCAGATTATAACTTTCATTGGGTATCTTTATGATGTAACAAACCAGAATGAGACGCTTTTTAATACTGTGCATAGTTTTAATGGCCTCTTGCGGACCAAAGAAGTCCGATCAAGATATATCCGCCTATCAAAAGATGGAATTCAAAGACGGGACCGGGACACTTCCCTACCGTATTTTGTTGCCGGAAAACTATGATAGGGATAAAGCATATCCGTTGGTATTGGTATTGCATGGGGCTGGGGAAAGAGGAAATGACAATGAAGCCCAATTGAGCTATGGTGCGGACTTATTTCTCCAACAGGATATCCGGAAAGAGTATCCCGCCATTGTTGTCTTTCCCCAATGTCCGGAGGATGGATACTGGGCCAATGTAAAAAAGGAACAGTTTCTTCTGTTCTTTACCTTTACTTTTTATCCAAATGGCGAACCTACTCCGGCAATGGAATCGCTTCAAGGGTTAATAGAAGATCTTACAGAAAGCTATAAAATAGATTCCAAAAGAATGTATGTGGGCGGACTCTCTATGGGAGGTATGGGAACATTGGAGCTTGTGCGAAGAAATCCCGAGACTTTTGCCGCCGCCTTTAGCATTTGTGGCGGTGCCCATCCGGATACGGCCCCCCAACTAGTGGGTACACCACTATGGCTTTTTCACGGGGATTCCGACATGGTAGTAGACTATGAACATTCCCAAAAAATGGCTGCCGCTTTAAAAAAGGCAGGAGGCGAAGTTAAATTCACTACCTATGAAGATGTAAACCATAACAGCTGGGAAAATGCCTTTGTGGAGCCCGAACTTTTGCCTTGGTTGTTCTCACATTCCAAGGAATAAATTTAAATTATTCCATCTTCAAGGGAAAATCTATGGCTATCTTTGCCAAATATGGAATTAAAACTCACAAAACCCATTTGTTTTTTTGATCTGGAGACCACTGGCACCAATGTGGCCAAGGATAGGATAGTGGAAATTTCCATTTTGAAAATACATCCCAATGGGAACAAGGAAAGTATGACCTGGTTGGTAAATCCCGAAATGAAGATTCCTGAAGAGGTAATTGCCGTTCATGGTATTTCCAATGAAAAAGTGGCTGATGAACCTACGTTCAAAGAGCTCTCTACCGAGATTTATAGTATGATCAAGGACAGTGATTTGGGAGGATTCAATTCCAATCGTTTTGATATTCCCCTGTTGGCCGAAGAGATGCTTCGGGCCGATATAGATTTTGACATGAAAAATATGGTTTCGGTAGACGTACAGACCATTTTCCACAAAATGGAAAAACGTACTTTGGCCGCTGCCTATAAATTTTATTGTGATAAGGAATTGACCGATGCCCATAGTGCGGAAGCGGATACCCAAGCTACCTATGAAGTCTTGCTTTCACAATTGGAACGTTACCCGGAATTGGAGAATAATGTGAAGAAATTGGCCGAGTTCTCAACGCATAAGAAGATGGTAGACTTTGCAGGATTCATTGCTTTGGATGATAATGGTGAGGAGGTCTTTTCTTTTGGAAAGCACAGAGGTAAAAAAGTATTGGATGTTTTGGAACAGGAACCGGGCTATTTCGGATGGATCCAAAATGCGGACTTTCCCTTATACACCAAAAAAGTACTGACAGGAATACGACTTAAAAGCCTTAACTCCAAGTTGGGATGAAAATTGTATTGTTCAGTAGGCAGTGAACGAAATTGGTCAATATACATTTATAAACTTCTACACTTTTTGAATTTAACACTTGAACTTGTTCCCATTAACCCATTAACCCATTAACCCATTAACCCAATAACCCTGTAACCCAGTAACCCAGTAACCCAGTAACTCAATAATCCAGTAACTCAATAAACCCCAAAACTATTTGATCCTGACACTTGAATTTGACACTTGAACTTGTTCTCAATAACTAATAACCCAATAACCCAATAACCCGATAACCCAGTAACCAATAAAACCCAACCCTAATGAAACTCATCTGCATAGGTCGGAACTACACCGAACATATTCAGGAACTGGCCAATGAAAAACCTACTTCTCCAGTTATATTTATTAAACCGGATTCGGCCATACTGCCCAAGGAGCAGGATTTTTATATTCCGGAATTTTCCAATGATGTGCATTATGAGGTTGAAGTATTGGTGAAAATCAAAAAGGTTGGAAAGCATATCCATGAAAAATTCGCGCATACCTATTATGATGAAATAGGTCTGGGTATCGATTTCACGGCCAGGGACTTGCAATCCCAATTAAAGGAAAAAGGATTACCTTGGGAAAAAGCCAAGGGTTTTGACGGGGCTGCCGTTATTGGCGAATGGTTACCGAAGACCAAATTTAAAAATTTAGATGAACTGAATTTTTCACTCTTTAAAAATGGAGAGGAAGTACAAAAGGGAAATACGGCCTTGATGCTGTGGAAGATAGATGAACTCATTTCCTATGCGTCCCAATTTTTTATGCTGAAAAAAGGGGATGTTATTTTTACCGGCACTCCGGCCGGTGTTGGAAGAATTCAGGCAAATGACTATCTTTCGGGAGTATTGGAGGGGCAGGAACTATTTTCCGTAAAAATTAAGTAGATGATTTATAATCTTGATAAAATCAATGAAATGGCCGAGGGAGATGAAGATTTCATCAATTCCGTCGTTTCGGTATTTTTAGAAGAAGTGCCCCAAGATTTGGAAGCTTTACAAAGTGCCTTGGAGCAAGGGAACTATGATCAGGTGTACAAATTAGCCCATAAAATAAAGCCCAATGTAGATCTCTTGGGCATGGAACAGACAAGGGCCGCTGCTTTGGAAATAGAGACCTTGGGGAAGAAAGAAACCAATATGGCGGAGATTGAAAGAATTTTTCCCTCTCTTAAAAAAGATATTGACCAGGTAGTCTCCGAGCTTAAAAAAGACTTTGGTCTATAATGCTTGCCGAAATCATTACCATTGGCGACGAGATTCTCATTGGCCAAATAGTAGATACCAACTCAGCCTTTATTGCTAAGGAACTGAACAAAATTGGGGTTTCCGTTTTCCAGATAACTTCGGTGCAGGACGATAACGACCATATTCTAAAAGCACTGGCAGAAGCCGAGGAAAGGGCAAGTATTGTTATTGTTACCGGCGGATTGGGTCCTACCAAGGATGATGTCACCAAGAATGCGTTTTGCGAGTTTTTCCAGGATACCTTGGTCAAGGATACAAAGGTTCTGGCGTATATTGAACATTTGTTCGCCAATTATATTTCCACCCCCATTTCGGATATCAATAGGCAGCAGGCATGGGTACCTTCAAAAGCAATAGTATTGCACAATGCCCATGGAACCGCGCCAGGTATGTGGATGCAGTCCAACGGGGTATCCTTCGTTTCCCTTCCGGGAGTTCCTTTTGAGATGAAAAATTTGATGGTAAACGAGGTAATTCCGAAAATCGTGGAAAAGTACCAACGCCCCTATATTCTGCATAAGACTTTGGTCACTTACGGTTTGGGAGAAAGTGCAATTGCCGAGAAAATCGAATCTTGGGAAGAAAATCTCCCGTCTTTCATCAAAATGGCCTATTTGCCCAACCTAGGGAAAGTCCGATTACGGTTAACGGCCAAAGGGACAAATAAGAAAGTTTTGGAAGATGCTATTGAGGAGGCATCGCAAGGACTATATCCTTTGATCGGTGATATTCTGTATGGTACCGAAGATGAAGAGACCCTGGAAGAGGTAGTTGCAAAACTGTTGACCAAAAAAAGTAGGACCTTGGCCACGGCCGAAAGCTTTACCGGAGGAAAAATCGCCCAGCAATTGACCAGTATACCCGGAGCTTCAACCTATTTTAAGGGAAGTGTGGTGAGCTATGCCACGGAAACCAAGATCGATTTGCTTGGCGTACCTCAGGATATGATTCAGAAACACTCTGTCGTAAGTGCCGAAGTCGCTAAAATCATGGCTGCAAACGTAAAACATTTGCTTAAGGCCCATTTTGCCATTGCCACTACCGGAAATGCAGGTCCTACCAAAGGAGATTCGGATGCCGAAATCGGAACCGTCTATATTGCTATTGCCACTCCGGAGCGTGTTTTTGCCGAAAAATTCAATATGGGAAATCATAGGGAACGTATCGTTCAAAAGTCTGTTCATAAGGCACTTGAATTACTTCAGAAAGAAATTTTAAAAATCTGAACTAAATTTTGTCCGTACCGCAAAAAAGATATAAATTTGCACCCTGTTTAAAGAAAATCCAGCGCAATGTCAAAAGTTTGTGAAATTACGGGTAAAAGGGCAATGTTCGGAAACAACGTTTCGTTTTCCATCAACAAAACGAGAAGAAGGTTTAATGTTAACCTTTCCAAAAAGCGTTTCTACATCCCTGAGGAAGATCGTTGGGTTACGTTGAAAGTTTCCGCCAAAGCATTGAAGATAATCAACAAAAAAGGTATTTCCGCTGTTTTAAAGGAAGCCAAGGCACAAGGATTTATAAAGTAATACAATGGCAAAGAAGGGAAATAGGGTACAGGTTATTTTGGAGTGTACAGAGCACAAGAATTCAGGTGTTCCGGGTACCTCCAGGTACATCACTACAAAAAATAAGAAAAACACCCCGGAGCGGATAGAAATTAAAAAATACAATCCAATTCTTAGGAAGGTAACGGTACATAAAGAAATAAAGTAAATTTCCGCCAAAACGGAAATAGAACATAACAATACGAGTCATGGCAAAGAAAACGGTAGCAACCTTACAATCCAGTTCAAAGAGATTGACCAAGGCAATAAAAATGGTAAAATCACCTAAGTCAGGGGCCTATACTTTTGTAGAATCCGTTATGCCACCGGAATTGGTAAATGAATGGATCGCGAAAAAGTAACGAAACTTCCAAACACATAGAAAAGCCGTCCGCCAATTGGTAGACGGCTTTTTTTATGGATAAGACCCAAACTTCAAATGCCGGAGCATATGGAAATTTGATGGTAAACACCGTTGCCTCCCTATTGTATAGCCTCAACTTTCCTATATTGGATTTATTTCAGTATTGTCCTGGTGCCTATTTTAAAATCGTTTCTTTTGTGTGGTTTCTTCATCTTGTACAAAGGACTTTCCCTTGGGTTTACGCCATTTACTTTCATATCTTTGACAAAAGCATTTTTTAGGACGTATGAGCGTATTCAAAAACATATTTTCTGCCAAGAAAAAGGAAACGTTGGACAAAGGGCTGGAAAAGACCAAGACGAATTTTTTCTCAAAATTGAGCAAGGCGGTAGCCGGTAAATCCAAGGTAGATGATGATGTATTGGATAACCTGGAAGAGGTTTTGGTAACCTCGGATGTTGGTGTGGATACCACCCTAAAAATCATTGAACGTATTGAGGCTAGGGTGGCCAAGGATAAATATATGGGAACCGACGAATTGAATACGATTCTTAGGGAAGAAATTGCCGGCCTACTTTCGGAAACCCATACCGGGGAAGAAACGGAATATATTATCCCCATGGATAAAAGACCCTTTGTTATTATGGTCGTTGGAGTCAATGGGGTGGGTAAGACCACGACCATAGGAAAATTGGCCCATCAGTTCAAAAAACAAGGATTAAAAGTGGTACTCGGTGCCGCTGACACCTTTCGTGCCGCGGCCATAGATCAACTACAAGTCTGGGCAGATAGGGTAGATGTACCCATTGTAAAACAAAAAATGGGCAGTGATCCTGCTTCTGTTGCTTTTGACACCCTAAGTTCTGCTGTTTCCCAGGGAACCGATGTCGTAATTATTGATACGGCAGGTCGCTTGCACAACAAGGTGAATTTGATGAACGAGTTGACCAAGGTGAAAAAGGTAATGCAAAAAGTGGTGGACGATACCCCACATGAAGTTTTATTGGTATTGGATGGTTCCACCGGACAGAACGCTTTTGAACAGGCCAAACAGTTTACCAAAGCTACCGAAGTAACCGCATTGGCGGTCACCAAATTGGATGGTACCGCAAAAGGCGGGGTGGTAATAGGCATTTCAGATCAGTTTCAGATTCCTGTCAAATATATAGGGGTAGGTGAGGGTATGGAGGATCTTCAGGTTTTCAATAAGTATGAATTCGTGGATTCCTTTTTTAAGATCTAGGAGAAGAATTAATAATTGGATTAAGGAGATTGATTCCCAGTTGATATTCTGGGACTTTGTATGGGGTAATGATATAACTACAGGATAATTTTCGTGGCTTATGGATATAGAAAGGTTTTGTGCAATACGAAAACAGCTTCATGTATAAAGCCTATATCCTGGACATATCAAAAAAGCTATGGGCTGCGGTTACGGATCTGATTCCGATAATTGTGGTAGTGGTTTTTTTTCAAACAGCCGTTATTCAACAGCCTTTCCCGGAAATCGGTGAAGTTATAATAGGCATCCTGTTCGTTATAGTCGGTTTAATGCTTTTTATTGAGGGATTGGAGATGGGGTTGTTTCCCATTGGGGAGGCCATGGCCTATGCACTGGCAAAGAAGGGAAGTCTTTTTTGGTTACTGATTTTTTCGTTTGCATTGGGTTTTTCGACCACTATTGCAGAACCGGCACTGATAGCCGTAGCAAAGGAAGCTTCGGTAATATCTTCGGATGCCGGGTTAATCGAGAACGATCAAAGGACCATGAAGACTTATGCGTTTGGCTTGCGCTTGGCGGTTGCCTTTTCTGTGGGTTTGGCCATTGTTATTGGCGTATTGCGCATTCTTAAGGGTTGGCCCTTATATTATTTGATTATAGGGGGTTATGTATTGGTTATGTTGATGACCATCATTGCCCCTGAGGAAATCGTTGGTCTGGCGTATGATGCAGGCGGCGTTACTACCTCGACCATTACCGTGCCATTGGTGACGGCCTTGGGCGTTGGTTTGGCTACAGTAATAAAAGGCAGGAGCCCCTTACTGGATGGTTTTGGTCTTATTGCTTTTGCGTCACTTTTACCTATGGTTTTTGTAATGGCGTATGGGTTGTTTTGGTTTTAGTTAAAGACATAGCTTATGTTTGATTTTATGATGGAATTTGTATGGATCCTTATATATACCTTTAGGGACGTACTACCTATCATAGTATTGATTATTTTCTTTCAGTTGGTGGTCTTAAAACAACCTATACCCCATTTGAGGAAAGTTATATTGGGAGGGATTTATGTGGTGCTTGGACTCGCGTTGTTTCTTATGGGATTGGAAAAAGCCCTTTTTCCTCTCGGGAAAATTATGGCCACGCAATTGTCCGACCCCACTTTTATAGAGGCTAGTGGAAACGCATTGACCAATTGGGAGTCGTATTATTGGATTTATATTTTTGCCGCGTTAATTGGATTTTCCACAACAATTGCAGAGCCGTCACTTATTGCCGTTGCCATGAAAGCGGGAGAAGTTTCAGCCGGGACCATAGACCCTTGGGGACTTAGGATAACCGTAGCAATAGGAGTGGCCTTTGCTTTGGCTTTGGGTACGTTTCGAATAGTAACCGGAACACCCTTGTATATATATATTATGGCGGGGTATATGGTTGTAATTGTCCAGACCATTTTTGCGCCAAAAAGACTTATTGCGATAGCGTATGACTCGGGAGGAGTTACGACCTCTACCGTTACCGTACCCTTGGTGGCCGCTCTTGGCTTGGGGTTATCCAGTGCGGTACCGGGTAGAAATCCTGCAGTGGATGGATTTGGCCTTATAGCTTTTGCCAGCTTATTTCCCATTATAACCGTATTGGGCTATGCGCAGGTTATGAGCCTGAAAAATAGAGTATTAAAAACTAAAATGGAGAAAGATGCAGTTTAAATTGATTATGGCCTTTGTTAAACCCAATATCTGTGATGATGTTGTCGATGCCATGAAGGAGGCCGGAGCTACCGGAGCTACTATTATCCCGGCCAGGGGTACCGGAATTCATGAGGCGAAGTCCTTTTTTGGACTCAGTATCGAAGATAAGACGGATATCATCGTGTTTCTGGTTGAGGAGCATGTAGTGGAAAACCTTCTGAAAGTTATCCGGGAGGCCGGTAAATTTGATAAACCCGGTACGGGGATTGCCTTTGTCTTACCGGTAGATCATATTGCCGGTTTGGAAAGTCAAATGAAGAAGTTTAAAGATCAGGCGAGGGACAAGTATTTTTAAGACATTCCGTAATTTAGGGAAATACGGATTAAGTATAAACTAGAGCAAACATGGATACAAAAAGAGGATTTCAAGGGGCCAAGGACGTCATGACCAAACGCGTGGTCTTAATAGACGGGATGGCCACGGCCAAGGAAGCCGTAGAGGTCATGCGCAAGGAGGGCGTAGAGGCCCTGATAGTCAAAAAGCGTCACCCACAGGATGCCTACGGCATTGTTGTGATACATGATCTGATCAAAGGGGTCATCATTCCCGACAAAACTTCCGAGGAGGTAAACGTATTTGAAATCATGACCAAGCCCGCTATAAGCGTCCCGGCCGATATGGAGGTACGCTATGTGGCCAGTCTGTTGATGAAAGTCGGGTTCCGGATGGCCCCGGTGGAGGAAAATGGGGAATATATCGGGATGGTCTCCATTTCAGATCTGATATTGGATAATTTGCTTTTCTAGGACTACTCAAGACTGAAACGTCACTTAAGGTCTAAAGAAATTGTTGTGTCCGAGGGCTTCTTACTTTGGATATTTCAATCCGTTATTTTTCTTTTTACTGCTTTGATTATTTTCAATCATAACTGCGATTTAATAAATTCAAAGAATCTCAATGAAAAAAAACTTCCCTAAAATTTGAGCCCGATGACTATGGCCAGCGAATATGATCAAATTACGGCATTTCATTACGCAGCTTTTCGACCATCGTTACACTTACCGATTTTAAAGCAATGTTTGGAAAAAGGTGTGGAGCATTCTTTAGGGTTGGATGTGGGGTGTGGAACAGGGCAATCTTCCATTGCGCTAACCAATTTTTGTAAAAAAGTCATCGGGATCGAGCCTAGTAAAGAGATGTTGGAAAAATCAATAAAACATCCTAGGATAGTATATAGCCACTACAATCGCCAAAATTTCGACTTTCCGGATAACTACTTTGATCTAATTACTTTTGCCGGTTCCCTGTATTATGCAAAATCTCAACAATTGCTGGATGAAATTGTAAGAGTGGGCAAGAATGCTTCCCAGATGATCATCTATGATTTTGAATTGTCATTGGATACTATACTTGAAATGCTAAATTTGGAACCTACGTTTGCACAGGAGTCGCATTATGATCATCAGGTGAACTTTGACGGATTGAATCAGGAACATATAAAAGTAGAAATGGAGTTCAAAGGCAATTACAACTTGTTACTTGAATCTTTTGGAAAAGACGACCTTTACAATACAGTCTCACAAAAACTTCGTGCAAGGATTAAGTCGGAAAATACATTGATAGATGCAAAAACATATTCAACCGTGTATCGCATTAAAAAATGCTGCCGCCAACAAAGTGTTTGATGTTCATATCCGCTATACAGAGCTATGCCCTATAATTCAACCGTTATCCGTAAACTAAAATCAGAAATATGAATAAACTAGTTTTAATCCTTTTCATCGGTCTTGCACTTTCCTGCCAAAAGAAAAGGAATTCCAAAAAAGCTAAAGAAGATAACCGGACTGGTATTCTTGATTCCCTGACAGGTGAATTGAACCAAATTCATAAAGCAGGATTTATCAACGGTTTTGCCGTAGCCATAGTGAATCAAGACAGTATTTTGTATCAAGCGGGAATAGGATTTGCGAACATAGAAAACAAAAAAACATATACCGAAAGCACGATTCAAAATATCGGCTCGGTCTCCAAAACATTAATCGGAATAGCACTTCTCAAAGCCCAGGAGATGGGGAAATTGAATCTTGACGATTCCATAAACCAATACCTTCCCTTTGAGGTAATCAATCCAAATTACCCCAATGAACCCCTTACGATAAGACATTTGGCCACACATACCTCCACCATTTTGGATACGGATTTTTACAATGGCAAAGCTTATGTACTTAAGGACCAACAGGACAAATCAAGTCCGAATCCGGAAAAGTTGAATGAAAAGTTCAATTCCCCGGACTCCCATATGCCCATGATCGACTTTCTTGAAAAGGTACTTTCCAAAAAGGGCGAATGGTATGGGAAAGACGGATTTTCCGAAAATAAGCCCGGAGAAATTTTTGAGTATTCCAACATTGGGGCAACTTTGGCCGCTGCAGTTTTGGAAATAGCGGTTAACAAATCGTATAGCGAATTCACTAGGAAGCATATTTTGGAGCCCTTAGAAATGTCATCTTCCGGTTGGTCCTATGAAAGCATTGATCTGGCCAACCATTCCAAACTTTATTCCGATCCAAAAACCGAAATTCCATTGTATTCGCTGATAACGTATCCCGATGGCGGACTAATAACAAGTAGTAACAATTTAGGGATATACCTATCCGAATTGGTTAAAGGTCATTCCGGTAATGGGACATTGCTACAAAAAAACAGTTACAATGAACTATTCAGGGAGCAATTGCCGGCGGATAGTTTTCCGGACCGCGACGAAGAGGATGATTATGATGATGAATACAATACAGGAATCTTTATGGGTTTTACGCCAAGAGGTTACATTGGCCATACGGGTGGGGATCCTGGAATTGCAACCTATATGTTCTTTAATCCGGAGACAAAAATTGGGCGGATTTTAATAATCAATACCTCGGTTTCCAATTCTGGAGGTGTTGACGAATTTTATTCCATTTGGAACACGCTGGGGAAATATGAAAACAGATTAAAATAAGGATCTGCTGGCCGGTATAACAAAGAATTATTAAGACATTACGATGGCCATAGGGCCAACCATTTCTGGCAAATCGACCAATTTTTACAAGAAGCCCGAAAGTGGCCTATATTTTTTGGGAAGTTTATACTAGCTATTTCAATATAATGGTTATTTGACTTCTACTTTTTATAGACTAAATTCAATTGCATAAACGAGTTTTAAATGATACGCTTCCAATTATTGGAAACAGTTACACCGCTCGGATAGTAAATTCCACATCAGTTGGTCTGGACAACAACTATAGAATTTACCAAATATCGAAACCCTTCGGTAAAATTCTGGCTAAAAATTTTTTTATCATTCTATTCTCAGAAAAAGAAATGGAAAAACAGTAGGTTGTTGGAGTAGTGTTTACTCAATCGCATCCCTCCATAACATCCCCGAAACCCTGCTGCTTGGCCAACTCACAGGCGAGTAGTTGCATTTCCTTGCCCAACCTTTCGGCTTCTGCTTCGCAGCGCTCGACTTCTTTTTCCTTGCAGCGCTGACAATTATAATTTTCTTTGCGTAGGTCGCCACACTTTTTATTTTGGTCCAGCATCCTTTGGGTCATGAGATGGATTTTATCCTGGATCACTTTCATTTTGGATTGCTTGTCCGTACCAGCGGTACCACTCTTGGCAGGGTCTTTGGGAAGATCATAGAGGGCCTGCCTCTTTTGCTGTTGAATATCCATCATTTTTTTGGCGATCCGGGTGGCGCAGGCCTGATCTTTACAATTTTGAAGCTCCTCTTTTAGTACCTTCATCTGCCGGTCAAATTCATCATGTATACGACCGCGCGCCTCTTCATCTCCCGAACCGTTATTGGGAGCGGTTCCGGTAAATCCACCCAAGCTTAGTTTTTCGTAACCGGTACCATCGAAGAAAAAACATTCTTTTTGAATGCTTTTGAGATGGCCTTCAAGCATGTCCCCGTTCTGATTTTCGACCTTTGTATATACCAAATTCTTATTTTTCCCCTGAAGATCCCGGATATGACCCACCAAAAATCCGAAGGCCGGCAAGGGGCTGCTTATTGAAGTCGATTCGTTGGAAATATATCCGCTGTATTTAAATGTTTCATTGCCCTGTTCGGGATTTTCTCCTTTGTAGGCATAACCTGTGGCATGATTGTGCCATGGGCTTCCCGACGGTAGATTGGCGGGTGTCATAGTATTCGAAGAGGCCACCGCCTCTTCAAGAAATTCGGAGATACTCATTTTCTGTCCCGCCAAAACATCCCCTCTCATTTGATCAATATCGATGGTAATGGCCCTTTTTCGCTTAAAAACCTTATCGTCAACGTAACCGACCAACTGTCTATTCGGTAGCCAAATGACAGCATTGACTTTAAACTCACTGTTCTGATCCTGCCCGAATTGATCTAATATCCATCCATCGGTCAAAAGCATGGAGTTGTCCTTGGAGTTTACATAATAATTCAGCGTGGAGTTCTGGATATCCCCATCCCGGCGATACGCAATGTCCGATTCTATATAGTAATCAAACTGAAAAGTCCCGTTGAGGTTATCCTCTGTTGGGTTTTCGGTGATAAGGGTTCCGCTTTCACAACAGCTTTTTTCCTTTAAATTATATTTTATTTCAAAGGAAAGCGCGTTATCATTTAAATGACTAATCAGGACTTTTACATTTTTGTTTTGCCCGCAATAGCCTTTGAAGGTTTCCGTTGCCTTTAGGTCCCGCACTTTTTTTTCTTTTGTAATAACGGATATAAAAAGCGGTTCCGAAACGCCGTAAGGTGGATAAATCTTTAAATCATGGTCCGCCGGGATGGTCAATTCCAAGACCGATAGGCGTTCCGGCTCTACTGGACCAATAGGGATTGGATCGTCCCCCACGATTAAGGGGACGGGATTGTCATCAATGATATTTACCTGGGTTTCGCGCGGAATAGGGCCTCCACCACCACTGTCCATAAGGTCTTTCTGAAAGAAGTTAAACAAAAATTGATGGAAATCCCGATCGTAGCGCCCCTCCCGCATTACCTGTAGGCGGGCCTCCCGCGTTTTTAAAGGTGCGAGTTTGTTCATGAGCGTTACGACTTCCATAGGACCTCTCGATTTTTTCAGTGCATACCAGAAGACGTAGGCATTGTACTCCTGCCGATAAGGCTTCCCGTCCAGATCAAAGGCCTGGGAGCGGATATGTTCAAAATTGGCCCGCGGATATGCCTCCGAACCCAACATCTCGGCCACAGATTCATCAAACCAACTATTCATTGTATACTGTTCCCGAAGTTTGGGAACATTTTCCATTACGAAACAATGACCGACTTCATGGGCATACACCTGTTTTTGATGATTTCGTTCCAGATGGCGATTAGTGGGTACGCCAGAGCGCATCCAGCATTCGTTACCGATCAACCAAAAAGCATTACCGTGCAACCTACTGTACCCGCCAGAAGAATCCGCGGAAGTACGATTGTTATCATCCAAGATGTAGTATAAATGTGCATTCAGTGAACCATATGCCACATATTCCGCACGGGCGATCGTTATAGCATCCATCGCGTCCCTGATTACACTTCTTTTACCTGGATTGGGTTCCTTTCCCCAATTGTGAGGTGTGATAATGTAGTCTTTTCCATTGGGATGGTGGTGAACCCAGCAACCAAGCCCACCAATTCCCTCAGGGGTGCCTTCCAGATAAATCTCCAAAAGACGAAGACCGGAACCCGGTTCAATAGGATTCAAGCCCAGATCTTCACAGCTAGAGACAGTCCATTGGGCCGTAACAAACGAGGAGCCAAATAGGGCAAGTAACATAATTAGGGGTAAGCTTTTCATAATTTTCTAGTGAAGCTAAGCGAATACGGATATGTTATTATGGCAAGGTATTCCTGCACACCTAATATCTAATATAATAAATATTCAAGGAACAAAATCTTTTGGCTAACTTGAAGGACTGTGCATAACATGGATAAGTAATTGCGAACCAATTGGAAGCTATCGGTATGGAAATTTCCTTTGACAAGACCAAAACCCTATGAAAACATATATTGGACCAACGGACGAATCGCAAAAGGAGTTCTATCTACAGTTTAAAGGAAAGGGTCCCATAACAATGCTGAATCTAGTGAAGTTTAGGCCTATCGCCGAGTATTCCGGAACAGGGATACCGCAGGTAAAGGAAAGGATTTCCGGGAAGGAAGCCTATACCAAATATTTGGAATTGACCCTTGCGGTATTGGAGAAAGCGGGTGGTAGCATTAAATTTTATGGCAGCAGTGGAGATTTCTTGATAGGTCCAGAAAATAAGGGTTGGGATGCCGTATTGCTGGTTGAATATGAATCTGTCGATGCCTTCGTGGCATTTGCCCAAAGTGAGGCCTATCTTAAAAATGTAGGTCATCGGACCGCTTCACTTGAAGATTCCAGATTACTTCCAACAATGGCATCGGAACTATAAATCAGTTATTATCTTAGTGGTCTACGGCCATCTTAAAACAGAAATCCATATGAAGCAAATGCAGTGGTTTAATGAGCCAGAGGAGTGGAACGTTGATGAAAACGGGTCACTTTCCATGTATGTGACCCCTTATACGGATTTCTGGAGAATAACCCATTACGGGTTTACAGTAGATGATGGTCCCTTTTACTACTGCACTCTTGGTGGGGAGTTTCAACTGAATGTTAAGTTAACGGGAGAATACAAAAACAGGTTTGATCAGATGGGCCTAATGATTCGGAAGGACGAGAAAAACTGGATCAAAACAGGAGTGGAATATGTAGATGAAAAAATGCACGTAAGTGCAGTGGTCACATTTGAAAAAAGCGATTGGAGTGTGGTAGAACTACAAAATAGACCTCAATCCATCTGGCTAAAGGTTATTCGACGCTTGGATGCCGTGGAAATATACTATGGATTGGACAACGAAGATTTTAAAATGCTACGATTGGCCTATTTTCCGGATAACACCCCGGTAATGGTTGGGCTAACGGCAGCTGCGCCGGATGGTGAAGGATTTAAGGCTGTATTTGAGGATTTTGAGATCAAACATTTGCCCGATTTACGAAGGAAAAAATGGTTAGAGGATAACAAACCGGATTAGCGAATCATATGGATACATTAATCACCCAACGAAATATACAAACAACCGTATGAGAAAAATGAAGTATAAAACTTTTCTACAATACTCGGCAGCCATAATTTCAATAGGGATATTGCTATCCTGCCAATCGGAAAAGGACGAACTTCCACCTCCCAATATCGTATGGATTACCTCAGAGGATAATTCCAAGCATTATCTTAAACTTTTTGATGAAAATGGGGTATCCACTCCAAATATTGAATCACTGGCCGAGCAGGGGCTGGTCTTTACCCGGGCGTTTTCCAATGCCCCAGTGTGTAGCGTGGCCCGATCTGCTTTAATTTCCGGATGTTATGGCCCCCGGATAGGAGCTCAATTCCACAGAAAATATATCCCTGTACCCATGCCGGATTCATTACAAATGTTTCCCTGGTATTTGCGCGAAGCAGGTTATTTTACCAGCAATAATCAAAAAAAGGATTATAACATAATTGAAGAGGAAGGGGTATGGGACGAATCCTCCGGGGAGGCTACTTGGCGGAATAGGGAAGGGGACCAACCGTTTTTCCATGTATTTAATATTGGAGTTTCCCATGAATCCAGTTTGCACTTTTCATCCCGGGAAATGGATTCTATTCCTACGGAAACGGAGGAAAATACATTTGAAGTTCAGCCCAATCATCCGCAGACCCCAACCTTCAAATATACCAACGCCTATTATCGCGATAAGATTAAGGCTATGGATGGTCAGGTGGGCGAGGTACTAGATCAATTAAAGAAAGATGGGTTAATGGACAATACCTTTATCTTTTATTTTGGAGATCATGGCGGGGTCTTACCGGGGAGCAAGGGATATTTGTATGAAACTGGCCTACATGTACCGCTCGTCGTCCATATTCCTGAAAAATATAAACACTTGGTCCATGCGCCGGTACAAAGCACAGTACAGGGCTTTGTGAGTTTTATTGACTTTGGGTCTACCGTATTGAATCTTGCTGGAATCACTATTCCAAAAAATATGGATGGAAGGCCATTTTTGGGTCCCAAGGTCACTCCCGATGAGTTGAATGCACGGGACGTAACTTTTAGCTATGCAGACCGGTTCGATGAAAAATATGATATGGTCCGTGCTATCCGCAAAGGGAAATATAAGTACATCCGAAGCTACACGCCCTTTAACCCAGATGGGTTAATGAACAACTACCGTTATAAACAATTGGTCTATCAGGAGTGGCGGGCCATGTATGCCGTGGGAGAGCTGAACGAAATACAATCCACTTTTTTTGAACCCCGGGAACCAGAACTGTTGTTTGATGTGGAAACGGATCCCTTTGAGACCGTCAACCTTGCAGATCAGCCCGATTACGAAGATGTACGAGCCGATATGCGCCAAAAGTTGGATACTTGGGTAAAGGGAATGCCGGACCTGTCCTTTTTTCCTGAACACTACCTGATCGAACAAGCCTTTACCAATCCTGTGGCTTTTGGGAGGGGACAACACGAAAAAATTGAGCGCTACGTTGATATTTCCAATCTTTGCCTTTTACCTTTTGAGGAAGCAAAAGATCAATTGATAGTCAGCCTTCAATCCCCTGACCCGTGGGAAAGGTATTGGGCCGTTATTGTATGTAGTAGTTTTCGGGAAAAGGCAAAGACACTGAAGACCCAAATCAGTGAATTGGCCCAAAGCGATTCGGAATTGATCAATAGGGTGAGGGCGGCAGAGTTTCTGGGAATTATCCAAGCATCCAATCCCTCTGAAATCATGGTAAAGTCACTTTATAAAAGCAAAAAACCGAGTGAAGCATTACTCATATTAAACTCGATGGTTCTGATGCAATCCTCAAATTTGGCCTATACGCTTGATTTGGACATGGGGAAAATAGCGACTGTAGTAGCAGAAGATACCCAGGTGAAAAGACGTTTGGATTATTTGATTCCATAGGAACAACAAGGAAGGCTAGGCTGAAGTTGGCACACTGATTTGTGAAGGGCACTAATTCGTATAGTTATGATCAGTGGTCAAATGAGACAATAACTGCCAATCCCCAGTATCCTTTTTATAAATCCTTGTATATCTGATCCAAAAGGGATTCTTGTTCTTTCGACTGATGGTGGTTTTTCCCTTTATTATAGCGATACCCTTGCCTAAAGTTACGTTTTGCGAGTTGATCACTCTGGAAATATAAGTCCCTTCCTCGGATGCCTTTTTTACATCGCTTAACCATTGTTCCTTATTCTGGGCATCGCCCGTCCCATGGGTGAAAACAAAGTTTTCGGCATAGGCTTTTTGCAGAAAGTCGATATCGCCATTTGCCACCGCATTTTCAATGGCCGTTTCAAAAGCCATTATCTCTTTCTCTCCATCGGAAACCACAGGTTGGGATTGGCTCCAAAGGGGAAGAGCCAATAAAAAAGCGAGCAAAAACTTCATGGGATTAAATGTAGCAATAATTGGCACAAGATTTACAAGCTAAACTGTTAATTGATGTTGGTATTATTCAATTTCCAAAGGCACGTAAGAATTCATCAATACCTGTCTGCGGGTATCCCAAATTAATAATGGGCTTTTGATTCATAGAGGTTCTTTTGACCAGGTACCATTAAGTTTCAGAGTCCTGGCGTAAAAAGTGAAGAAATCGTCCTAAAACAAATTTGTTCCGAGACCTTGTTGTATTTTTGCACCTGCCCGGAAGTAAGGGACAAAAGTTATGCGCACAAAATCCATTAAAAAGAACAGGATAAATGTGGTCACTTTGGGTTGTAGCAAAAATGTCTACGATTCAGAAGTCCTTATGGGGCAATTGCGTGCCAATGATAAGGAAGTGGTCCATGAGGAGGAAGGCAATGTGGTGGTCATCAATACCTGCGGATTTATTGCCAATGCCAAGGAAGAAAGTGTAAATACCATTTTGGAATATGTGCAGAAAAAGGAGGTTGGGCAGGTAGACAAGGTTTTTGTTACCGGATGTCTGAGCGAACGGTACAAACCCGATCTGCAGAAAGAAATTCCGAACGTGGACGAATATTTTGGAACCAGCGACCTTCCCAATTTGCTCAAGGCATTGGGTGCGGATTACAAGCACGAATTGATCGGAGAACGTTTGACCACCACCCCAAAGAATTATGCCTATCTTAAAATCGCTGAAGGTTGTGACCGACCCTGTTCGTTTTGCGCCATCCCTTTGATGCGGGGAAAACACAAAAGCAAACCTATTGAGGAGTTGTTGGCGGAGGCGGAAAAATTGGCGGCCAAAGGCGTAAAGGAATTGGTTCTGATAGCGCAAGATCTTACCTACTATGGTTTAGATCTATACAAAAAACGGAATCTGGCCGAATTGCTTCAAAACCTAGCTGAGGTGGAGGGCATAGAATGGATTCGTCTGCATTATGCCTTCCCTACCGGATTTCCGATGGACGTCTTGGAGGTGATGCGGAAGGAACCCAAAATCTGTAACTACATTGATATTCCGCTACAGCATATTTCCGATAGCATCTTAAAAAGTATGCGGAGGGGAACCACTCAGGCAAAAACCACAAAATTGCTTCAGGATTTTAGGGCGGCCGTTCCGGAAATGGCCATCAGGACCACCTTGATCGTTGGGTATCCTGGAGAGACTGAAGAGGACTTCCGAATCCTTAAGAATTGGGTTCGGGAAATGCGCTTTGAGCGGCTAGGGTGTTTCACCTATAGCCATGAGGAGAATACCCATGCCTATAATTTAGTCGATGATGTGCCCGAAGAGGTAAAGCAACAACGTGCCAGCGAAATTATGGAAATCCAATCCCAAATATCCTGGGAACTAAACCAAGAGAAAATAGGGAAGACCTTCAAGTGTATTATCGATCGAAAAGAAGGTAATTATTTTGTGGGCCGCACCGAATTTGATTCTCCGGATGTGGACAACGAGGTTCTGATAGATGCTATAAAGCACTATATAAAGATTGGTGACTTTACCGACATCAAAATTACCGATGCCGCCGACTTTGATTTATACGGCGAACCTATAAAATTGTCACCCTGAGCACTAACCTGCATGGAATTGTAGGATAGGAAGGCGAAATGTCAAATTCCAAACTTCAAATACCAAATCTCAAGTCTGGAATCTATCTTCTTGCATCCGCTGCCTAAATTCGAGCAGGAATTTGAAAGCTTGGGAACGCTTTGCGAGAAAACCCCAAATAGACAGAGTTTTAATTTATTCCTTATTTTAGTGCGGACCAACCCAATCATCGGTTTTCCGAATTGAAGAATAACATAAATTATGAAAGTCAACTTGCTATTTGCCTTCTTTGGATTGTTTCTATTTGTTTCCTGCCAGAAGCAACATAACTTTTCTATTGAGATTTTGGATGATGAAGCGTTGGACCTTATTGATTCAAATAGTGAAATAAAAGTAATCGGTAGTGGGTTTGAATGGACAGAGGGCCCATTATGGATCGATTCCGGGAACTATTTGCTGTTTTCTGACATTCCCAATAATTCTGTTTTCAAAATAGATGAAACTGGTGATTTAACCACATATTTAAAGCCTTCCGGCTATTTAGGTGAAGCGTTCGGTGGAAAGGAACCCGGTTCCAATGGATTACTTCTAAGTCCGGAGGGGAGTTTGATTCTCATGCAACACGGGGAACGGAGGGTAGCAAAAATGAAGGCATCGTTGGATTCCCCCAATCCAGATTACGAGGCAGTTGTGGATAATTATCAGGGCAAACGCTTTAACAGCCCCAACGATGGGGTTTTTGATAGCCAAGGCAATCTATATTTTACAGATCCCCCGTATGGGCTCCCACAACAAATGGAAGACCCGAACAAGGAGCTCGAATTTCAAGGGGTGTATTGTCTAAAAACATCAGGCGAACTCATTTTGGTGGATCAATTGACCCGACCCAATGGCATAGCTTTGTCCCCTGACGAATCCAAACTATTTGTGGCCGTTTCAGATCCTGAAAATGCGGTATGGTATCAATACGATCTTGTGGCCACAGGAATGGTAAAGGACAAGAGGATTTTTTATGATACCACACCGTTAATCGGCCAAGAGGGTCAAAAGGGATTACCGGATGGCATGAAAATGCATAGTAACGGGTATCTTTTTGCAACCGGTCCGGGCGGAGTATGGATATTTAATATTTCGGGAAAGGCCATTGCGCGGATTCATACCGGTCAGGCCACCGCCAACTGTGCTTTTACCACTGATGAAAAGACACTTTTTATGACTGCCGATGATTATCTTTTGAAAGTGTCCTTAAAATAGGCGTTGTATAATCTAATGGCAATGATTTTACTCATCCTCCAAAATCCGGATTTCACCTGTCATAATATCAACATTCCGCCCTCTCAATAAGTGATTGTACACGACTCCTTGTTTAAAATCCAAAACCTGGCTTACCCCAATTCCGTTGGCTTCGCCCCAGGTAATAAATAGGTTTCCATTGTCCAACACGTGCATTTTATAGGTTTCGTTTTCCTTGGTCCCTTTTTCATCCCCGGACATGGCTTCCCAATGTAATTCACTTTCATTGTCTATGGTAAGGTGATATACACTTTCACCATAGCGATATACAATGGTTTTCCCTATCAACGCATGGGAACCTGCTGTTTTAATTGGATCACTGCTTTCTTGGCTATGAAGGCACGCCACCGTCAGCAGCAAAATAAGGGTTTGCACATATCTCATGATTTACTTTTTGAATTGATCTGCGTCATTTGGATTGTTGTAGAAACGCCAACAAGTCGGCCATTTCTTGGGTGTCCATGCTATTTTCCAAGCCTTCGAACATCATTGAGCTTCCTGTAGAAGAAAAACGGTCAATATCATTTTTACTGATGATTTTTTCCATGCCACCTACCATACGGAGACCAATTTCGGAATCGGTCTCATTGGTAACGATTCCAGTATAAATGGTGCCATCCTTGGTTTGCACTTGATGGTTTACGTATTTGGTATCCACAGCGGCATTGGGATCCAAAATATCATAAAGGAGGGACTCCTTACTTTTGCGATTGATTTCGGTCAACACCGGCCCTACGTCATTTCCTATTTCGCCATATCTATGGCATTGGGCGCATACATTTTGGAATACTTCCATCCCCTTTTTGGAATTCCCTTCTAACGTTAATGCCGGGCGCATAGCGTCTATGGCTTCCTTTCGTTGTACAACTCCGGCGTCCGAGAACAAGAGTTCCGCTCTTTTCCGAATACTTTCATTATCCGAGAAAAGAAGGGTTCTGCGCCTTTCCAAATCCAGGTTAAACTCTCCTAATCCCACCTTTTTATTCTCCATGGCCGTGAGCAGGGCATCATGGTGCGAGGATTTGTACAAAAGGATATCCGTAGCATGCTTTCGGGCCTGTGGCCCCAAGGTAGGCCAAAGCTCAATAAGCCGGGATGCTATATTCGCGTCATTAGAGTTCCAAAGCTGGGACAACGCCTCTACCTGAAGCCGTAAGGGCTGTTTGTTGTCCAATAAGCGGTACAATAGGGTTTCACGTTTCTTAAAATCATCCAGACCCACAAGCTGTAAACGTTTTATACGTTCTTCCACGGGAAGTTTTGTGTCAAAAAGGGATCGGGATGCATTTTTAATTAGATCATTGATTTTGGAGGAAGCCGGCAGGGCCAAAATTTGTCGCAATTCTCCTGTTGCCTGTATTATAGCAAAATCGGCCTCCTCTTCCAAGGCTTCCAAATTGGTTGTTAACTTGGAGTTGCCCTTTGAATTTATCAAGTTGGGGTTTCCTTTTTTCCAACCACGGGAGAGCGCCTTTATCAATATAGTCGGGGTCTTAGGGGTCATTCCATCTTTTTGCAAGGCTAGTAGAATATCGGCGGTTTTCTCCTTTTTTTCCGCTTTCCCAATCAGTTCGGTCAATATTTCCAACACTTTGGTCTCTCCTGGTTTTAAGGGTGATGATACCATGGATAATCTATTCTCGATAAAATCAAATGCTTGCTGTTCAAGGGCACTGGCAATGGCCAAGGTAACCCACTGATCCATATCGGGCCTTTCCAATTGTCCTGAAAGTACTTGGGCAATTGTGTCCTTTTTTATGACATAATTTTCTTCTTTGAGGGTACCCACAGTGAGGGCAGCCTGCATTCGGACACGGGCATGGTCATCCTTGATCAAAGCCAGAATATGATGGAGTAGATCAGGCCTTTCGTTGAATTTTTGTTCCGCTATTTTCAGGGCATTTTCACGTATTCCGGGCGATGTATCTTCTAAAGCCTTGTTCAAATTGGATTCATCCAAAGCTTGTAATCCTTCCAATACCCACATACTGTGCAGTCGTGCCAAGGGATTGGTTGAAGTTTTAAATTGTTCTTTAAGAAGGGGGATAGCCTCGTTTTGTTTTTCCGTTACCAACAGGCGATGGGCCGTAATTCTTTTCCATTGATTGGAATCGCCCAATAACGCTACCAGAGCTTCGATATCATTTATAGGAAGGGATGTAATTTTAGAGGAACTTTTATTTTTAGGTGTTATACGATAAATTCTCCCTTTTTCCTTTCCGGAATTGAGGTCCATTTTCGCCTCTAGTTCATCGGGTATCCATTCCGGATGTTCAATAACTTCCCGATGCATGTCCACTACATACAAAGCGCCATTAGGCCCTACGGTCATATTAACCGGTCGGAAAGATCGTTCCTTGGAAGCAAGAAATTCCACTTTATCACGATTCCTGCTGGTTTTAAATGAAGCCCCGTGAGGGGAAAGTACATCTAAATGAACCAAATTGAGCACGCAATCCGCCACCAATAAGCTGGAATTGAGTCCTTCGGGAAAAATTCCTCCGCCATAATGGGTAATTCCGCAAGCCCCGGAAAAGTAACCCGATTGCTCCGGATGGTTTACCCGGGTTTCCTGCTCTCCTATGGGGTATACCCGCGATAATCCATTTTCTTCATGGTCCGAAATATTGGTCAAGGCATGGGATGGTGAACTTGGTAAGTTTTCAATATAACGGTCTTCAAAGACCAAATGGGATACATGCTCCAGATTATGGGTTTCATACAAATGTCCCCAATCGTCAAAGGTAATCCTGAAGCCTCCTGAAGATTCTCCTACTCGTGCCAACTCTTCTTTTTCCAAATGAAATTTTAAATCGGTTCCGCGTAGATCTAGAATCTTATCTGGGGCATTCACGAAGTAGGGTTTTCCGGAGTTACCACCATTGGCCGCATAGATCCAATTGTCTATACCATAAGTAAGGCCATTAAAATTGTGCTGTAGATTGCCCGTGCTAAACCCGTCCATTAGTATTTTTCGTGTATCGGCATCGCCAATCCATAACAGATAGGGTGGGGAAGCCACCAAAAAACCATTTTTGTAGGGCATAAATGAAGATGCAATACCCAAATTATCTGCATACACCTTTCTTTCATCATAGATTCCATCTTCATCGATATCCAATAGTTGTACCAGTCTACTTTCTGCATCGCGCAAGGGATAACCCGGCATTTCCAAAACGAAGGCCCTCCCCTGTTCATCGAATTTAAATTCTACGGGATCAAAAACCAAAGGTTCGGAAGCAACCCGCTCTAAATTGAAATCAGGGTGTATTTCAAAGCCCTCCGGGGTATTTTTTTTATCGGTCTTACAACCTAGGAATAAAATTGGAATAAGGATAATAGAAAGAAATCGATTCATAGGAACAAGATACTAAATTCGGTACTAAAAGAATCTTGTGGAGCATTGGGAAACAAGCTGGGTTGTACGGTTTTGGATTTATGGTTACATTTAAAAGATGATAAAATCCCGTACTATGAAAAACAATCCGAAGTGTGCCCGGTCCAGACGTAAATTTTTGAAAAATTCCGCAGCTTTGACAACTGGAATTGTATTGAGTGAACCCTTTATTTTTGGTGCACCTTCAATCCTGTCCTCATACAACCGAAATGATTCCAAAATAAATGGGGTACAAATAGGATGCATTACCTATTCTTTTCGGGAGATGCCGGATCAAAGTGCGGAGGCCACTTTGCAATACGTCCTTGATGCGGGCATCAATGCTATTGAATTAATGGGCGATCCTGCAGAGCATTTTGCAGGAAAACCAAAAAACCCGGTAGATCGAAGGACTTTTTATGGTATGATGCGCAAGAGTAAAAGTGGTGAACTTACCGAAGATCAAGTTATGGAATTTGAGGAAATGAAGTCCCAATTGGAAAGTCATAGAAAAGTAGTGGCCGATTGGCGTTCAACGGTGGGTATGGGTAAGTTTGAGCAGCTCAAGAAAATGTATGCGGATAGTGGGGTACATATTTATGCCTTTAAACCAAACGCTTTTGGAGTAAAAAATACCGATGCGGAAATCGATTATGGCCTTCGGA
The DNA here is from genome assembly GCA_947494715.1 of uncultured Flavobacteriaceae bacterium. Lineage (GTDB taxonomy): Bacteria > Bacteroidota > Bacteroidia > Flavobacteriales > Flavobacteriaceae > Ulvibacterium. The sequence goes on from CANLWG010000001.1 coordinate 80,337, forward strand.
CTGCCAAGGCATTGGGAGCGGATCATGTAACCTTGGAGTTGCCGGGGAATGATGGCCATACACAAAAGTTGGGTGCTATGGCAGCGAAACATGGTATGAATGTGGCCTACCACGGGCACACCCAACAAACTCCGACTTTTTGGGATACGGCCTTAAAACAGTCCGAACACAATATGCTAAATCTGGATTTGGGACATTACATCGCCGGGGGGAATACCGATGCCCTGGAACTTATACAGGGCAAGCATAAACGCATAAGTAGTATGCATTTAAAGGACCGGCGAAATCCCGAGAATGGCCAGGATAATATGACCTTTGGAAAAGGGGATACCCCAATTGTAGAAGCGCTACAGCTGATGCGGAACGAGAAATATACGTATCCCGTATCCATTGAATTGGAATATGAGGTGCCTGAAGGTTCAAATCCGGTTACGGAGGTAGCCAAATGTTTGGACTATTGTAGAAATGCTTTAGAGGAGTAGGAAAAGGCTAGCTTTTAAAAGCTGAATTTTTACATTTTTATGCCCACTGTGCGCAAGTTTTCATTTGGTATTCAGCATTTTAGTCAAGCCCTCTTTGTCGAATAAGATTCTACCTACCTTAATGTCCGACCAACCTTTTTTCAATTTATAAGTAAATGTTGGTTTATCGTCGATTAGCTCACAATCTATGTAGTAATTTGAGACTTTTTCGTTAGTAGTATTTTTTAATCTTTGTATGTGAGTGGATATTATGAAGCAAGAGTCATCATATTTACTCAAACCATTTATAGTCGTTTTGCAAACCTCAAAACCATCCTCAACATTTGTACCGCTAAAAAGCTCATCGAAAACTGCAAAGCATCTCTTTCCTTGTGAAGCATTTTCAACTACGTTTTTAAGGTTCATTACCTCGGTCATAAAATGACTGTACCCTTTTAAAAGGTCATCTCTTCTATTAATCTGGATGGAAAAATGACTGCAAAATGGGATTCCCCCGGAAGATGCCGGTATTCCTAACCCTAAATGTCCAAAATACATGCAAAGTCCGACCGCTTTGAGAAAGGTAGATTTACCTGACATATTCGGACCATTTAAAACTATCACACTACTGGTGGTTTCAAAGTTGTTTTTTACAGGCTTGTCTATCAAGGGGTGGTAAAAGTCGAGAAGTTTTATGCCCTTTTCATTGATACTCGGAAAAGTAAAGTCATGTTTAAGAATTCCAAAATTTATGGATAGATACGCCTCGAACCTAAACAAGTCTTGCCAAAAGGTTGAAATCATCCCCTTCCTTTTGAGTTCGCTAATTTTTTCTGTTAAGTCAATTACATGCCTGTCTTTTAATCTATGCTCCCTTACAAGGATTTCAAACTTTCCAAGCTCGAAGTTTGAAAGAAATTGTAAAATCCGTTTGATATTGGAACGATATCCTTCCGGAAACTGTTTCAAGTCCAGCCTAACAAAATACTTTGATTCTAGACGATGAAAAAATAATATCAGCTGATTAAGCCTGCTTTTGTAGCTTGCTTTCTCTTTTTTTGAGGAGAATAACCTGTATCGAAACTTTTTTTGGGATAAGTCTTCAATTTTTGCATCGTTAAGAAAAAAATGGACTTCGTTTAAATATAGGACGGTATATGAATACTCCTGTAGGATTTTGTTGTTGGCCGTAAACCCTTTGAGAATGTTTTGGCGTTCGAGAATTTCGATAGCCGATGATAAGGGCGTCTCTAATATCTCCAGAATCTTTTTCTTGGTAAAAATATTGAGAGAATAATTGAACAGGGGTAAAACTTCCTTCTCGATATTTAAATCCTGTACATTGTTCATTCTCTATTTTGGCAAAATGTTCCGGTTAAGTTACATATAACTACTGGATATAAGTATTCATAATACGTTGCAGATTGTTAGTTATTTGGATGTGTTTTGTAATCAATCCAACATAAACAGGGCATTGGCGATAAAGAGTTTACCATTTTCCCAAAAGCCACGGAAAAGAGGATTGTCTACCAGATATACTACCTGGCCCTTCCCATATTTCTCAACCCCAAAGATTAGGGTTTTCCCTATCTTTTTCTGGGCTTCACTTCCGGCAAATCCCGACACTGGGGATTGGGTACTATCTTCAAAATAAGCCACGGTGCCCGTATCCAGATAGTCATAGGCATACGTATTGTTTTTGAGTGTAAAATAGGTATCACCATAGCCAAAGGCCAAGGGATGTGTAGGATCCACCTTGGTTTTGAAAATAGCACCTTCAATTTTCCTTTTTATTTTGTCGCGCAAGGTCTCCTCATAGGCCAACATATATTCATTGGAGTCTTTTTCTTTCTCTTTTTGTTTTAGACCAAAGCCATGGTTTCCGGTCAGACCTTGGATGGCCCCACCCATAGCGATGAGTCGACCTCCATTGGACACCCATTTTTTAAGCCGTTGCAATTTTTCTGCATCCATGAAATCCGTGTAACCGTCACCATCGGGTAGAAGCAATATGTCATACTTGGATAAATCGACACTTTCCATATAATCCGTATCTATCACCGTTAGGGGGTAGTTCAATTGCTGCTCAAAAAAGTGCCAGATTTCACCAAATCGTAAGGTAGAGGTAGGCTCACCGGACAACATGGCGACCTTTACGTTAGGGACCATAAGCACATATTCCGACCCGAAGTCCTTTCCGCTCTCTACGAAACCGGTTTCCGTAGTGCCCAGGCTAATCCGGTGTTTGTGGGCAATTTCTGTTAGAAGGGGGATGAAGTCCTTATTGTTCGCGTTATCCCCTTTGGTAATGATTAGGCTTCCGCGGTCATATCTTTCACCTTGGGACGTAAACGGTTGTTGTGCGAAGCGGACCCGGATATTTTCTTGTATAAGCTCGGCCAAAAAACGGGCATCCTTTATGCTCTTCCAATCCGAAACGTAGGCATAGGTGTCTTCCGAAATAGAGGTTCCTTTGGGCGGATTTATCCGCCAAGGATTACCAACATCGGCTTCAATCTTTGTCTCGGAGGCCAAGGCATCCAAGCCATAGGCATACGGTAGGGACCAGGCTGTAATATCGTAGGTAAGGGAATCGCTCAGTTTGGCATCGGGTTCAAAAAGTACCTTCACTAAAGTTCCCTTAGGTTGGTCCGTAGAAACTACCATACTTCTTTCGGAACTTTTAATACTACCCGTTTTCCCGGCTAAATAATGGAATCCTTTTACGGTACCACCTTTGCCCGATCCGTATTCAATTTGATGTTGATCCAATAATTGGGCGAGGGCGTCCAATTTGTCCGCATTACCATTGAGAAGATAGCTTTTGTATTTGTATTTCTTGTTGCTATAGAACTTTTTAAATTCCGTATTCAGTTTTTCCGCATTCTTTGCCGATATTTCCACCGTGGATAGTCCCGTGGTATGGTGGTGGGCAATCCTATCCTTGAGGGTCAAGGTGTCACCAATTTGTGTAATGACGCCCAATCCGGCCTCTCCACTACCACCTTGCTCATAGGTCATCCCGATTCCGCCGTTGTAGGTAGGATAGGTATCCCCATAACTGGGATACAATAGATCAAAAGATTCTTTGGTAAAATAAAACCATCCTTTGGCATCAAAATATTTAGCATGATTTTTTCCAATGGCTATTTGAAAAGATTTCTGAAAATCGGTAATTACCTCATGGTAAGGTTCTGCGGCCGGGGCAAAATAATAAGGTTCGTCAACGCCTTGCTCATGAAAATCCACATGGACGTGAGGCAACCATTGATTGAATACTTTAAGGCGCTGTTGGCTTTCCATCTGTGTAAGCCAGGCCCAATCCCTATTCAAATCGAACATATAATGGTTGCTACGGCCCGTCCACCATCCTTCATGATGTTCCTTGCTGTTGGGATCCACGGTATTAGGAGTATTTTTATATTGATTGTACCAATTAACATAGCGGTCGCGTCCATCGGGATTTATGCAAGGATCCATTATGACTACCGTATTTTGAAGGTAATCGCTTTTGTCCGTCAAAAGGGCATAGATAGTCTGCATGGAAGCTTCGGTACTTACACTTTCATTGCCATGGACATTATAGCTAAGCCAAACAATGGCTTTGGAAGCATTCCCTTCACCTTGCATCCCTCGTAGGTGCTCAGTACGGATACTCTCCAGATTCCTCATATTCTCGGCACTGGAAAGATAGGCCAGCAAAAGAGGGCGTCGTTCATACGTTTGGCCATATTCCAATAGTTGCATACGGTCGGGTGCTTTTTCTGCCAAATACTGGTAATAATCTACCACTTGATGATGTCTGGTAAATTGGGTTCCCAAAGCATAGCCCAAAAATTCAGAGGGCGATTTTAAGTCCTGAGGAACCGCCGAAAAGGGCAATGTAGTAAGCAATACCGCGAGTAAAAATTGCTTCATGAAGCTAAAATTAGATTTTGAAGTGGGTCAAATCTAACGATTATTGAATAAAAACGGCATCAAAATCCATCACCGGCCCTAAATTCGGTTTAACGTATTTTTAGGAACTCCAAAAAGTGATAGTTTTATCTTTACGGGTATTTTGACCCAACCTATGGATATTGAATGTCTTCCTTTTGATCGCACCGGATATTTTTCGGAATTGATATGTGATTATCTTAAGGAAAAGGAATCGCTCCGCTCCTTTTATCATCGCTTTCCGAATTTGGAGAACTTTCGAAAGCAAGTGGAAGAAAAAACCAAAAATTTTCCGCAATCCCATAGGGAAGTACTGTATGATGCACTTCAAAATCAGTATAAAGGAGTTAAAATCACAAAAAAGACGGAAACCCATATCCGACAGCTTAAGGAACCGATTACTTTTACCGTGGTTACAGGGCACCAACTCAATCTCTTTACCGGCCCCCTATACTTTCTTTACAAGATTATTTCTACCATAAACCTTACCCTTGAACTCAAAAAAAAATATCCTAAGTATAATTTTGTGCCCGTATACTGGATGGCGACCGAAGACCATGATTTTGAGGAAATCAATTTTTTCAACTTCAAGAACAAAAAAATACAGTGGAGTCCTGACCACTATAAAGGTGGAGCCGTAGGACATTTTTCAACTGAGGGACTGGAGGAGGTTTACCAGGCCTTTGCTAATGAACTTGGGAATAATGGCAATGCCTCGGCTCTAAAGCAACTTTTTGAAAAGACGTATCTGGAACATAAGAATCTTACCGATGCCACCAGATATTTGGCCAATGCCCTTTTTGGGGAATATGGACTGGTGATTATTGACGGGGATGATGTAGGTCTAAAAAAACAAATGATTCCCTATGCGAAAAAGGATATTTTGGAAAAGGTAGGGTTCCAAAAGGTAGCTGAAACTATTTCAGAGTTGGAAGCACTTCCAAAGAAGTATGGTATTCAGGTGAATCCACGGGAAATCAATTACTTCTATCTCGCAGAGGGTATTCGGGAACGAATTATTGAAAAAGAGGGAAGATTTTACGTGAACGACACCGGCATTGAATTTTCAAAAGATCAACTGTTGGCCGAACTGGAAGACCATCCCGAGCGTTTTTCGCCCAATGTGATCATGCGACCGGTCTATCAGGAGGTAATCCTACCCAACCTTTGCTACATTGGCGGGGGAGGGGAATTGGCCTATTGGTTGGAGTTGCAATCCATGTTCGAAACCATGGGCGTAACTTTTCCTGTACTGTCCTTACGCAACTCTGTTTTGGTAATCGCGAAAAAGCAGTACGACAAGTTGAAGCGATTGAATCTGTCCACAACTGATTTGTTTCTAAAACAAAGTAGTTTTATCAACAAGAAGATTAGGGAAATTTCCAATATCGACATTGATTTTACTCCCCAAAAAAAGTACTTGGAGGAACAGTTCAAAGCATTGTACGATTTGGCTGAACAAACGGACAAGTCCTTTTTGGGAGCCGTAAAAGCACAGGAGGTAAAACAAAAAAAGGGGCTGGATAGGTTGGAAAAATGTCTGTTAAAAGCACAAAAACGAAAATTGGCAGATCATGTAACCCGAATTACGGAAATCCAAAATGAACTTTTCCCGAACCAATCGCTCCAAGAACGAACCTTGAATTTCTCAGAACTCTACTTGGAGCTAGGGGATGACCTGATACCTATGCTAATTAAAGTACTAAAGCCACTGCACCAAGAATTTTTGATATTGTCTTACTGATTACCTTGAAGACTTGGCCTCTTAGTGCACCACCTTGTGCATATCCTTGGAAGAAAACAACTGGGCCTAGGGAACCAAAAAGTCACTTTTCCATGAATTATTTATCTTGGAATATTTAATCCGTAAGTGATTGGGCCGTTGCAGTTTTAGGTATTCAATTTTAAAGGGTTCTATTTCCACAATACAAAAATAATTTTTGTCCTCAAGATATTCCACGGCATCCGGATTTGAAATATCACTTCCAGGCGCTTCTGAAGTAGTATAATCCTTTCTGCTGCCAGGCTGAATCTCTTTCCAATGTTTTTCTAGAATTTCCCCGTTGGTATGGATGCCAGCCAATCCTTCAATTTTAATTTGCACCAATTTTTTAGGATGATAAAAGAGAAGACTAACCCTATTATTCTCCTTTATGTGCAAGATTTTTTTGGAACGCTGATCCGTATAAATGGAAAGATCCAGTTTGTCGGATACTTGTCTAAGTACTACGGTCCGTAGGCGGGGCATACGTTCCAGGCCCACTGTGGCCATGGTACAATACCGGAAAGGATGCTCTTTCTTGGTCGCTCCATTTCCAAGTTCTTTCGTTAGTTCTTTCCAGAAAAAAGTATTCATTTTCAACACTTTATACTTAAAGATAAAAAAAATTAAAAAAATAGGTAGGGTATTTTGGGTATGGATTGTTTTATATACAAATTGCTATGAATTGAGATTGACAAACTTCATCCCGATTCATCCCATATATTCGGGATGAGGTTTTCTTAAGATATCAAATTTTGATTTGAGTTAGTTTAAATAAGTTCATGTGTTTAGGTTGGTTTTTTGATTTTGACAAAAGCCTCGATGTAGGGTCGAGGCTTTTTCTTTTAGCCTGGACCTATAAAAATATGCCCCACTATATATAAATTGCGAACCCCGCTGGACAACTGTCCGGCGGGGTTTTTAATGTAAACTGATTCAAATCCAACTTAATTTATGACCTATTGGATTTTTGTATCAAAACTTTAACACAAAACTATAAGAATGCTATTCTACTTTGTAGGTTTTCCTTCCAGGCCCAACCCCTTTTAGGGTCAACGATTTCCATTCCTTGGGTAGGATGGGGTTCTTTTGTACGATGCCCTCGTCCGTGATGTCCAACCCTCCAAAACCGAAAAGAACCACCTGTAGCATCCCTCCGGCCCCGGTGGCAAAATAAGGGTTATCGCTAGTGGCCGCTTCTGCCAAGGCACCAAAGGGTGGGCGTTTGTTGGGTTCATAGCTACGTCTAAAAAGCCGGTATGCCTCTTTGGCATTGCCCAAGCGAGCATAAATGACTGCAAAGACCGATTGCCCCATGGCAGGGCCTTCCTCGGCCAATTTGGGTTCATAGTATTTTAAATCTTTCAAAACGGTTGTTTCGTCATTCACTACATCCAAAGGATAGGTTAACAGGTTTACATCGGCCTGTTTTATGCGTTCGCCGTCATAGTTGGCATGTTCTTTTGTGGTGCCATCCGGAAATTTCAATATCCTGATTTTGGAAGCTACTTCTACCCATTTCGGATCAGGTTTTTCACCAACCTTATTGGCAGCCAAAGCAGCAAACTCTATAGCAGTAATGGCAGATCCATTGGTAAAGGCGTTATCATCTACGTTTGGGGCAAATTCATTGGCACCTACCACATTTTTGATGCTATATGAGCCATCTTCATTTTTGGTAGCCCTGCTCACCCAATAATCGGCCACCTCCTTCATTAGGGGATATCCTTTTTCCTTTAGCCATTCCAGATTTTTGGTAACCCTAAAATAGTTCCAGAAGGCAATGGACACATCCGCTGTGATATGATGCTCAAAGGTGCCCGTCAATGCCCAAGCAGGAGTTGCCTCTTCACCGGTGTCGTCGCTTTCCCAAGGAAACATCGCTCCTTTGTATCCAAAATTGATGGCCTTTTCTTTGGCCTTTTCCAATCGATCTGAACGATAATTCACCAAGGAACGGGCAATATCCTGATTGAGCATCAATAGGGGAGGGAACATCCACAATTCGGTGTCCCAAAAAATATGTCCATTGTAGTTTTGGGAGGAAAGTCCCATAGGTGCAATGCTCAAATCGGAATCCCCTCTGGAAAAAGCGTAAAGGTGATAGAGTGCCAAACGCACATCCAATTGGTCCTGTAGATTACCCTCAATGATGATGTCCCCTTCCCATAAATCGGCCCATAATTTTTTGTGTTGATCCAAAAGATCTTTCCTGGGTGTAAGGAGGTTAAAAATCACAAAGCGTTCCGACTCCGTTTGGGGGTCTTCAAAATCTTGTGTGCTACATTCAGCTCCGGTCCAGGCAAATTCAAACTCTTCTCCCTTTTTGAGTTCTTTTTCAAAAGAAAGTCGGTTATCGTATTCCGATACTTTTTCGTGTACCAATTCCGGCCTTTGGTTCTCCCGGGTAGAGTTGATGGCTTGCCAAATAAAAGTAGCGGAGGTGCCCACGATATGTTTGCCCATTCTACTTTTGGCTACCGTTTGCAGAACGGGCATAGTGGTCTCCAAGTCTTCTAAAATTCGGAAAGTACTTAGCGGTTCCAGATATTCTTCGGGAGTTGAGATAATCCCGGTTGCCTTTACCAAAATTGATTTTGTAGGAATTAATTTAATATCCACATAACCAGAATATTGAACGTTTCTAAGTGCATAAATAGTATAAGTGATTTTAGCCTTGTCCTTAAAGTTAAAGGATGTGGTAAACGCAGCTGTTTTCATGTCCAGGACCTGCTCAAAATCGCTTATGTTTTCCTCTGTTATTTTTTCACCATCTATCTCCAGATCCAAATTGGCAAAGTTCATTCCCAGCAGGATTTTGCTTACCCCTAAGGGCGATTCCTTGTCATAGACATTGTTTAAAATAATGGATTTGGTTTGAAAAGGCTTATCCTCCGGCAGAATACCGATTCGACCGTTGGCGGTGACGATTCCGGTGTATTTTTCCACCTTTCCAGAGGAGATGGTCCAGCCCGTTTCCTGAGCTTGTAACGCAAAACAAAAAAGCATGGATAGGAATGCTGCTTTGGTCTTCATAATTTTAAGATTGAGTTAGTTAATTTCGAATTTAGTCCACATTGTATTCCAATCGCATAGTAATGGATGCAGTCTTATTTTTTGAGGCGGTATTATAGGCACCGCCCCAACTAAAGTCCTCACCTGAATTTTGACCCGTGATTTGGAAGACTCCCATACGGGCCGAAATCAGGTCGCCCAAGCGGCCACCTGCATTTTCTGCAATTTTTTCAGCACGGATCCGGGCATCCTCGGTAGCTTTTGAAATCATTTCTATCTTTAAGTCCGCCAGTTTCGTGTAATAATATCGTGGTGGGGAGGAATTGAACTGTACACCCTTGTTCAAAAGTTCGGTGATTTCACGTGAAACTTCTTCGATCAAGGCAACATTTGTAGACTCTATCTGTATGGATTGAATTAGTTCATAACCTCGAAATGTACTACCGACAAAATTGCCATTTTCATACTTATTGTCCCGTTGCTCAACGGTCTGTACAGAATTAAATATGATGTTGTCCGCACTAATTCCTTTGGAAACCAAATATTCTTTTACAATTTCCTTTTGCTGGTTCAGTCGCTCAAACGCCGAGGTGAGTACAGTATTGAACGAGGAAAAGCGACCTTCCCAAACAATAAGGTCCGAAGTGAAATTTTTGTTCCCTAGACCTGTTACGGAAATGACCTGTGGCGGATTTGCCCTTTCCACATAGGCATTGCCCAAAAAATAGGCTGCAAGAACTATAGCGATTCCGAAGATGATGGCAGTAATATGTTTCATGATAGTGTTGCGTAAAAGTATTTGATAAATATACCGAAAAGATACTTTTCCAAATAGGTCAAATTCTTATTTTTGCCCATGCAAAACAACGTCCTTATCCTTGACTTTGGCTCCCAGTATACCCAATTGATTGCAAGACGCGTACGAGAGCTGAATATTTTCTGTGAAATTAAACCCTATAATAAACTCCCCGGTAACCTTTCGACATATGGAGCGGTCATCCTTTCCGGATCGCCTTTTTCTGTAAGAGCTGAAGATGCACCTCATCCTGATTTATCTGAAATAAAGGGAAAAAAACCCATTTTGGCCATTTGTTACGGAGCCCAATATTTGGCCCACTTTCATGGCGGTAATGTGGCTCCCTCCAATACTAGGGAATATGGTAGGGCCCGGTTGACCACAATAAAAAATGATGAACCCTTTTTTTATGAGATTACGGAAAGCTCCCAAATTTGGATGAGCCATAGCGATACCATTAAGGAATTGCCAAAGGAAGCCATTCGCCTCGCCAGTACTACGGATGTTGAAAACGCAGCATATCGAATAGAAGGAGAACAGACCTTTGGTATCCAATTTCATCCAGAAGTGTATCATACCACGCAAGGAAAGCAGGTATTGGAAAATTTTTTGGTGCATATAGCCGGGCTAAAACAGACTTGGACCCCTGATGCCTTTGCGGAAACTACGGTGAACGAGCTTCGAGAAAAAATTGGAAACGAGAAAGTTATCCTTGGGTTGTCCGGAGGTGTGGATTCTACCGTGGCCGCAGTTTTATTGCACAAGGCCATAGGAGAACACCTGCATTGTATTTTTGTGAATAACGGGCTTTTACGCAAAAATGAGTTCACGGATGTTCTGGAGCAATATAAAGGTATGGGCCTTAACGTTAAGGGGGTGGATGCTTCGGCACGCTTTTTGGATGCTTTGGCGGGGGAGGACGATCCCGAACGAAAACGGAAAATTATCGGTAGGGTCTTTATTGAAGTCTTTGATGATGAGTCGCATTTGGTAGAAGATGCACAATGGTTAGGGCAGGGAACAATTTACCCGGATGTAATCGAATCCGTTTCAGCCACGGGAGGACCCTCCGCAACCATAAAAAGCCATCATAATGTGGGTGGATTGCCGGATTTTATGAAATTGAAAGTCGTGGAACCATTAAAAATGTTGTTTAAGGACGAAGTTCGAAGGGTAGGGGCCAGTTTGGGAATCGCAGATGAACGTTTGGGAAGACATCCTTTTCCTGGACCAGGATTGGCCATTCGAATTTTGGGTGACATTACCCGTGAAAAGGTGGCCATTTTACAGGAAGTTGATGCCATTTTTATCGATGGATTACGGGAATGGGGTCTTTATGACAAGGTTTGGCAGGCCGGAGCCATGCTTTTACCCGTAAATAGTGTAGGGGTTATGGGAGATGAACGTACGTACGAAAAATGTGTAGCTTTACGGGCCGTTGAAAGCACGGACGGTATGACTGCGGATTGGGTTAATCTGCCCTATGAATTTTTGCAAAAAACCTCCAATGAAATAATAAATAAGGTTCCTGGCGTTAATAGAGTAGTATATGATATTAGTTCCAAGCCCCCGGCAACCATAGAATGGGAATAGAATGAATCATTTTTTTAAGAACACTATCCTGGTTATGTTATTGGTCTTTTTGAGCCATATAGCTAATGCACAGCAATTTACGACGCACGCCGTGAAGGAGGGCGAGACTTTGGAGAGTATTGCCAAGCAATATCGTGTTACACCGTACAATATTCTTAAGTTCAATAAGGAATTAAAACAGAATGATGTATTGTCCCCCAATACTATTTTGGTAATTCCTTCAGGTTTGGCTGCAAGCCAGGACCCATCGGCACCAGCATCCGGTAAGAAAAAACTATTTCCCGAGGAAGAACCTCTGGAACAGATAGAACCAGTAGGTTTCGGGCGTCATAAGGTACGCAAAAAGGAGACCTTGTACGGTATTGCCAAACGGTACAATATTACCGAGGAAGATATAAAACGATACAATAGGGAGCTATATTCAAGCCAGTTGCGGAAAAGAATGATCTTGAGAATTCCGAAATATCCAGAGCAAAGGGGAAGAACGGAGCGAGACTCCATTTTGGAAGCCGATTTTGAGATTTATACCGTAGCTCCCAAGGAGACCCGCTGGAGTATTGCCCATAAATATAGGATTACTATTGATAGTATGTTGGTGCTCAACCCCGACCTTTCCAAGATTACGGATTACTTAAGGGAAGGACAGGAGCTTCGTTTGCCCAAAATGCCAGGCAGTACTGTTGAAAATCAAGAAACGCAGTTGTACATCTCATACACTGTACCTCCAAAAATGAACTTTTATCGTCTAGAAAAGGAATTCGGGGTAAAATCCGATGAAATTGTACGGTTGAATCCTGAAATAGCCGAACGTGGAGGTTTAAAAGAAGGTATGATTATACGCCTTCCTGAAAAAAAGTTAGATCCAGGTGCCATTAATACGGAGAACTATATTTTCTATGAGGTAAAGCCCAAGCAGACCGTTTTTTCCCTGACCCGAAAGTTGGGGATTTCATATGAAGATTTATTGCTTTTAAACCCGGACCTTAAGGAAGGCCTTAAGGCGGGAATGGTCCTTAAGCTTCCTACCGACCAGAAAGGTGATTTTGAAGTTAGGAACGCACTGGTGTTGGATAAAATAAACCTTTTGGACAGTATAGATCCGGTCAATAGGCCCAAGCTATTGTTTCTATTGCCGTTTCGTCTGGATCGCTTAAATCTAAGGGACAAGGAAAGTGTTGCGGCCAATATTGAAAATCGTAATGATATTAAATATAGCCTAGGGCTTTATTCCGGGGCGCTCGTAGCTTTGGATTCCATAGCGGAACTCGGAGTTTCGGTGGATGTACGAACGTACGATAACCAATTGGACCTGGCAAGGACCAAGGAAGTTCTTTTCCGGGAGAACCTGTTGGATGTTGATGCCGTGGTGGGTCCCTTAGATGAACAATCTCTAAAGGAGGTGGCCGTACGTACCTCGGTTCATGGCATACCCGTAATTGCACCTGTTCCGGTTAAAAGTGATATAAGTTTAAACAATGTGTTTTTTTCATACACTTCGGATGAGATTTTGAGAAAACGTATGCTTCAACACGTTGCGGACAGTCTTACGGGCCAGAATACTGTTATTATCGCCGATCAAAAGAACACGGTAGTAAAGGATTCCATTCTGGCAAGATTTCCAATGGCAAAGGTCTTGGAGGTCAAAGAAGAGGAAAAAAACATAGGCATAAATCGGGAAAAATTGGCTACTATGTTGTCCGAAGAGGTCGACAATTGGGTTTTCGTGGAAACTGGTAATTTTAAGTTGATTTCCAGTGTGGTCTCTATTTTGAATTCCTTCAATGATGCTTTGTTGGATATGGAAAATAGCAAGGAAAAAGTAAAGGTGAGAATGTTCACTACCAACAAGAACAGAGCATTTGAGAACGATGTTATTTCCAGTTCACATTTGTCCAACCTAAGATTTACCTATCCTTCCGTATATCGGGAGGTGGCCAATGATAAATTCGTTAAGAGGTATCGAAAACGCTTTGGGGATACACCGGACCGTTATGCTGTACGCGGTTTTGATATTACCTATGACCTGCTTTTAAAACTGGCCTATAAGAATAATTTGATGGAAGCTTCCAAACTTATAGGGAAAACCGAATATACCGGAAACACCTTTGACTATGAGAAGGATTTTGCCTCGGGATATTTCAACCAAGCTTCTTATATCATGACCTATGATAATTTGCGGATCAAGGAAGTAAAAGAATACCAATGACATCAAAAGTAGTTTATACGGGTGAGTTGCGTACTGTTTGCGAACATATCCGTTCAGGAAATACTTTTATCACGGATGCCCCTTTGGACAATAATGGTCGTGGAGAGGCTTTTTCACCTACGGATACCGTAGCTACGGCGCTAGCGAGCTGTATGCTTACCGTTATGGGAATAAAGGCTAACGGGTTGGAAGTGGATTTAACGGATTCATCAGCTGAAGTTACCAAGCACATGGCCGCTGACCCTAGACGGATTTCAAAAATTGAAGTTAAGTTGAGCCTTCCATCCCATATATCCGGAAAAAATCGCAAAATATTGGAACATACCGCCAGAACCTGTCCGGTACTTTATAGTTTACACGCCGACATTAAAAAAGAAATTGATTTTCGTTGGGTACTCTAAAGCTATTCTGTTTTTCGTTTTTTTTGCTGACCCTGGGCACCGTTTTCTGCCAAGAAGAGGAAACCATTCCTTGGAGTGCGGATAGAAAATTGACTTGGGAGGACTTTAAGGGCAAGCCTTTAAAAACGGAATGGGCTGCTGCTACCACGGCCAGTGGAATTAGCTACGAGTTCTCCACATCCGGGACCCTCGACAATTTGAAGGTAAATTTTAAGGTACATACCGACTTCTACCCCCAAAAATCCTGGTATCGTCCCGAAATGTGCGATTCCGTGGTACTGAGCCATGAACAATTACATTTTGATATCTCCGAGTTGTTCGCAAGAAAGATGAGGCGAAGATTAAAGGAAACTTCATTTACCAAAAATGTAAAGGCCGAGGTAAGGAAAATCTATAGGGAAATCCTAAAGAGTTTGACTGCATTTCAAAATAAATACGACCACCAGACCAATTTTTCCAGAAATATTGAGCAACAGCTTATCTGGAACAAAAAAATTAGTGAGGCACTTTCTTCTAAAGAATCACGATTCTTGAAATAAAAAGTCCTCAAAAAGACTAGAATCCAGAAATTCACACATCACAAATCGTGACCCCCTGCTTTAAAGCGGCAATTTTGTCCTCCCAAGAAGGAACGAACTCCTGGGCAACATGACCTTTGTAACCGGTTTTTAAAATGGCCTTCATAATGGCCGGGTAATATAACTCCTGGGTTTCATCAATTTCATGCCTTCCTGGATTTCCTCCAGTGTGGTAGTGCCCAATATATTGATGATAATCCTGAATATTTCGAATGATATCACCTTCCATAATCTGCATGTGATAAATATCATACAGCAGCTTAAAATTTTCGGAACCGAGCTGTTTGCATAACTCCGCGCCCCACTCTGTATGGTCGCACATATAATCCTTATGGTCTACCTTTGAGTTCAGCAATTCCATTTGAATGACCACTCCTTGTTTTTCTGCGGACGGCACAATTTTTTTGAGCCCTTCAACACAATTTTTTAGCCCAACACTATCATCCATTCCATTACGGTTTCCACTAAAGCAGATCAGGTTGGTATACCCTGCTTCGGCCACTTTGGGGATTATTTGTAAATAATCCGCTATTAGTTCCTCATGATATTGCGGATCGTTCCAGCCTTTTTCTATTCCCATGCCAGCGCCCCAGCACATGGAGGCATGAATATCATATTTCTTTAAAAGGGGCCAATCTTCAGGACCAACAAGATCTATGGCCTTTACTCCCAAACTTTTTAAATCCTGTAGAAACGTTTCCAGCGGTATGGAGTTATAACACCAGTAACACGCACTGTGGTTTATATTGTTTTTTAGCTCGAGGTTTTTTTGTTCTATAGGCTGCATGGCATTTCCTGTTTTGCCGGCTAACATTCCAACGGATGCCACCGCCGAGGTTCCGATAAATGCTCTTCGTTTCATGATGAATTCTCTTTTTTGTTCCGTTTTAAAGATAGAACAATTAAATTTATCCATGGATGTATTTCCGGATAGAGAAAAGTTAAGGGAACTGGCACATTACAAAATGCCGTTTGGAAAGTATAAGGACAGTTATTTGATAGATTTGCCTGAACCCTATTTGGCTTGGTTTAAGCGTAACGGCTTTCCACAAGGAAAACTGGGCAATTTGTTACAGGCCATGTTGGAAATAAAAATCAATGGCCTGGAACCATTGATTCGAAAGGTTCAAAAAGATTTTCCCAAGGATTCCCTATAATTTCTTTGGGCAATTCGTATCTTTGAATCCCGTAATCACGAATGCATTATGCCCAATACCAAATACATCTTCGTTACGGGGGGAGTTACTTCATCACTTGGAAAAGGGATTATTGCGGCTTCATTGGCCAAATTGCTTCAGGCCCGTGGCTATAAGACCACCATTCAGAAACTTGATCCTTATATTAATGTAGATCCAGGGACTTTAAACCCTTATGAACATGGTGAGTGCTATGTGACGGATGATGGGGCCGAAACCGATTTGGATCTTGGACATTACGAACGCTTCTTGAACGTACGAACATCACAGGCAAATAATGTGACCACCGGAAGAATCTATCAAAGTGTGATAGAAAAAGAACGAAGAGGTGAATTTTTGGGAAAGACTGTCCAAGTGGTGCCACATATCACCAACGAAATTAAGGAAAGAATACAGATTCTTGGGAAAAGCGGGGAATATGATATTGTTATTACCGAAATAGGGGGTACCGTTGGGGATATAGAATCCCTTCCCTATATTGAAGCGGTAAGACAACTCCTATGGGAGTTGGGAGATAATAACGGTATTGTAATTCACCTTACCCTGGTGCCTTATCTTTCCGCTGCCGGAGAACTGAAGACGAAGCCTACCCAACATTCCGTAAAGACATTGATGGAAAGTGGGATCAAGGCCGATATTCTGGTCTGTAGGACGGAACATGAGATTTCCGATGAAATCAAGGACAAACTTGCTTTATTCTGTAATGTAAAGCGGGAGGCGGTAATCCAGTCCATTGATGCTTCCACTATCTATGATGTGCCGATTTTAATGCATGAAGAAGGTTTGGATACCGTTGCCCTACAAAAACTAGCCTTGTCCGATACCATAGTACCGGATCTGAAACAATGGAGGGAGTTTTTGGAGCGGCATAAGAATCCCAAAAACGAAATAACAATAGGACTTATTGGTAAATATGTAGAGTTACAGGATTCGTACAAATCCATACTGGAGTCCTTTATCCATGCGGGGGCCGCCAATGAGGTGCGGGTAAACGTAAGGTCCATACATTCGGAATATTTATCGGAAAAAAACCTGGAAAAAGAATTACAGGGCCTCCACGGCTTGCTCGTTGCCCCGGGCTTTGGTGAGCGGGGTATAGAAGGTAAGATCAAAGCCGTGCAGTACGCCCGGGAAAATGGTATTCCGTTTTTGGGAATTTGCTTGGGAATGCAGATGGCCGTAATCGAATACGCCCGAAATGTTTTGGGGTATACCGATGCCAATTCCACAGAGATGGATGAATACACCGCCCATCCTGTCATTAATCTAATGGAGGAGCAGAAGACCATTGTAAATAAAGGGGGTACTATGCGATTGGGAGCTTGGAACTGTACACTATTTGAGAATAGTTTGGTAGAGCAAATTTATCAAGGGGCTACCGAAATCTCCGAAAGGCATCGTCACCGCTACGAGTTCAATAATAATTATAAAGAACAGTTAAAGGATGCCGGCCTTGTTGCCTCCGGTATTAATGCGGAAACGGGATTGGTAGAAATTGTGGAATTGCCCAAGCACCCTTGGTTCATTGGTGTGCAGTATCACCCTGAATATAAAAGTACGGTAGCCAATCCACACCCACTTTTTGTAGGCTTTGTAAAGGCCGCGTTAACGCATAAAAAAAGACAAACCAATGCCAGTTTGGCATAAACTCCGGATTTGGACATATATTTGCAGACCCTAACAAATGGTATAGGCCTACAGTTCTAAAATAACCAACGGGTCGTCAAATCAAATTTTAGATGGAAGAAAAGAAAATAGACATCAATTCTATAATAGGCTTTGTGCTCATTTTTGGGATACTCATTTATATGTTTTATCAAAATAGGCCTACCCCTGAAGAATTGGAAGCAGAAAAGGCCAAACAGGAACAGGTTGAGGCCACTCAGGCAGAAGAGGAGGATATTCCCGAAAAAAATGTGAATGCCGCTCCGGCCATTGACCTTCAAGATTCCTTGGCCGTCGCCAACTACAAAAACACGATAGGTGCCTTTGGATATACGGCAACATCGGATGCCACTACCAAACTGGAAAATGATTTGGTTTCCTTGGAAATAAGCAATAAAGGAGGCCAAATAATAGAGGCCAGAATGAAGCAGTTCCATACCTATGACTCTATACCGGTTTATTTGGTAAAGGATGGCAATGCATCATTTGGATTAACTTTCTCTACTTCGGACAATAGAGTGTTGAATAGCCAAGATCTATATTTTGAGCCGTCATTGTCCCAAAATGGTGATAATACAGTACTTTCCATGAAGGCCAAGGTGTCTCCGAATCAATTTTTGGAATACCGTTATGAAATGAAACCCGATGATTATTTGGTGGGGTTCACAATTCGTTCCCAAGGTCTAAATGGGATAATAAATGGTAATCAGCCAGTGAAAGTGGAATGGAATCTTAAAGGGATAAGAAATTCCAAAAGTATTAAATATGAAAACAGATATACCCGGCTAACCTATAGTCATGAGGATGGAAAAATAAGCAAACTTTCCGAAGGGAGTGACGATGAGGAAACGGAGGAAAACGTAAAATGGATCTCCTACCGCCAACATTTTTTTAGTTCCATACTGGCTACCAAGAACAATTTTGAAAAGGCAGAGCTGTCTTCCAAGAACTTGGTAGAGGAGGAAAGCAAAACAGCTGCATTCACAAAAACCTATAGCTCTATTATGCCCGTAGACCTAAGTGGTGGGGAGCTATCCCTGAGTATGGATTGGTATTATGGGCCAACGGATGTTGCGGTGTTGGATAATTATGAAGAATATAACCTAGCGGATTCCATTCCTTTTGGCTGGGGAATCTTTGGTTGGATCAACAGA
Organism: uncultured Flavobacteriaceae bacterium; assembly: GCA_947494715.1. Lineage (GTDB taxonomy): Bacteria > Bacteroidota > Bacteroidia > Flavobacteriales > Flavobacteriaceae > Ulvibacterium. The sequence continues at coordinate 99,100 of CANLWG010000001.1, forward strand.
TATATCTTTACACCTTTCTATTCTTTTTTGAGTTCCTTTTTGCCTTTTGGTATTGCCATTGTCGTTATGACCATTCTGGTGCGTTTGGCCATGTCCCCGGTTACTTATAAGTCCTATCTTTCCCAGGCCAAGATGAAGGTACTAAAACCTGAGATTACAGAGTTGGGAGAAAAATACAAGGACAACGCCATGAAAAAGCAGCAGGAAACCATGAAACTGTATAACAAAGCTGGTGTTAGTCCAATGAGCGGTTGTGTTCCTGCCCTTTTGCAGATGCCCATATTCTATGCGCTTTTCATGTTCTTCCCAACCTCTTTTGCCTTGCGGCAAAAACCGTTTCTTTGGGCGAATGACCTTTCGTCCTATGATACAATTTTTGAATGGTCTACAAATATTCCGATAATTTCAACATTCTATGGAAATCACGTGAGTCTATTTCCAATTCTGGCTTCAGTGGCCATATTCTTTTACATGATGATGACTACAGGCCAGAATATGCCTCAGCAGCCGGGGATGCCCAACATGAAGTTCATCATGTATTTAATGCCTTTTATGATGTTGATTTTCTTTAACAATTATGCCAGTGGATTGAGTCTTTATTATTTTGTGTCTAACCTCATCACTATTTTCATTATGTTGGCTATAAAGAAGTTCATTTTGAACGAGGATAAGATCCATGCTCAAATACAAGAAAACAAAAAGAAACCCAAGAAAGAAAACAAATTCCAACGCAAGATGCGGGAAATGATGGAGCAGGCTGAGGAGCAAAAGAAAGTAGGCAAGCGTTGATTTGGTATTGTAATCGTATTTAAAAACCTTGAAATTTTTTTCAAGGTTTTTTTTATGCCATTTGTTTTTGTACATATTAAACCTTATCTCAAAAACGTTATCTAAGATGTGACAATCAAAATGGTTTAAAATGAAAAACATAAAATATGGTATTGCCCTTGTTTTAATGATATTCCTCTTTTCCGGGTACCAAGTTGAAGCCCAAGTAAGACGACCGGTAGTTAAAACGGTAAGGGTCAACAAAAAAACAAAGCGTAAAGTAAGAAGGCACAATAGAAGGGTAAGACGTAGGACATTAAGGCGTTTGCCTTCCGGCAGTAGGGCAGTGATTTTTAGAAATGTTTCCTACTATCCCGTGAGGGGAATGTTCTTTGTGGCGAGAAAGGGAGTGTATGTCAGGGCCTTCCCGCCAAGAGGCTTTAGGTTACGGGTTTTACCGGTCTCCACGGTTACCCTTAAAGTTCGTGGTTCTAGTTACCTATATGCGGATGGTGTATTCTATCAGAAAGTGGATAAGGAATATGAGATAGTGAATCCTCCTGTGGGAGCTGTGGTAAAAGAGGTTCCTGAAGATGCCGAGGAAATTGACTTTGACGGAGTTTCTGTTTATGAGCTTAATAATGCCATTTATGAGGCTGTGGAGGATGGTTACGAGATTATTGACCTTTTGGAAGAATAGCACCGGAAAAAATAGTAAAAACAAAAAGCCCCGACATTTCGTCCGGGCTTTTGGCTTTAAATAGAGGTTTAGTTTGGTAAGATTTGGGACAGCAAATATGGGGTGTAAATTCCGCTAAAAAAAAATGAAGTTGTAAAGTGTCCGTTTTTGTATGCTAACCTGTTTGAAATTGATGTTTGGGATTTTAAGAATTCCAAAAAACGATAAAGAAAAACTCCCAGGGAAAAACTATCCTTGGGAGTTTGAACAACTGAATTCATCAACAAAAACTAACCAATTTTTTAATGGCTCGGAGGATTCAATGCATCCAATACTTCTTGAGGCAACAATACTTTGTCTATTACATGGACAATACCATTACTTGTCATGACATCGGGGGTAACAACATTGGCATCCGTATCCGTTTTATCCCGGATATCAATATCATGTCCATGGACAATGGCAAATAAGGACTCCCCTTGGAAAGTAACAATTTCCTGATGATTGGTAAGTGTAGAAGATTCTACTGCTGCACCGGGAACTACATGATACGTCAATACCGTAGCTAAAAGTGCTTTTTCATCTTCGGTATCAAAATCGGCCAAGCTGTGAAAATCATCTCCTAAAGCATCTAGTAAGTCAGCAAAAGCTTTATTTGTTGGTGCAAATACGGTGAAGGGGCCTTCTCCACTCAATACCTCTACCAATCCGGCATCTGCTTGTATCAAAGCCTCAACCAATAGGCTTAGGTCATCTACGGCTTGAGCGGTCTCAACGATATTGGGCTCAGCTGGAGCCAAGGCATCCAACACCTCTTGGGGCAATAGCACCTTGTTGATTACGTGGACCACTCCATTGCTTCCTTCTACATCCGGAATGACCACAGTGGCATTCTCCTCGGTAGCATCATCAACGTGTACCATACCATCCTTAATTGAAATTCCGACATTTTCACCTTGGAAAGTCTCGATCATTTGTCCGTCACTAAGATCAGTAGAAAGAGCTTTGGTGCCCGCTACTACATGGTAGGTCAATACTTTTACCAATAATGCCTTTTCTTCATCTGTATCAAAGTCGGCCAAGCTATGGTAGTCATCACCTAAGGCATCCAATAAGGCTACAAACGCATCATTAGTGGGAGCAAATACCGTAAAGGGACCTGCGCCTCCCAAGGTCTCTACGAGGCCTGCATCTGCCTGTATGAGAGCTTCAACCAGTAAGCTCAGGTCATCGGTTGCCACTGCCAATTCTACAATGGTCTTCATATTTAAGGCCGTTACAAAATCAAGGGCCGATTGAGGCAACAAAACTTTATCAATAGTGTGCGCCACTCCGTTGGAGGCCATAATATCCGTACCTGTGATATTGGCATCTACACCGGAAGCATCACCGATAACAAAAGTATCCCCGGAAGCGATTACTTCAATACTATTATCAGTAAAGGCAGTTGGCACAGGGCCCTCGGCCAAATCAGCTTCCTTAACTTCAGCACCGGCTATAACGTGGTATAAAAGAATATCCTTTAAAAGCGCAATTTCAGCTTCCTCATCAAAATCATCCAAGCTATTGTAATCGTCGCCCAATACTCCTAAAAGGGCAACAAAAGCATCATCAGTAGGGGCAAATACCGTAAATGGCCCGTCTGAACCTAAGGTTTCCGCCAATCCAGCTTTAATAACGGCAGCTTCCAAGACGGAAAGTGCTTCTGTGGCTACCACGACATCGACTAAGGTGCCGAGCTCATTTTCCATTTCGCCGCTATTTAAGGCATCGATTATAGCCTGGGGCAACAAAACTTTGTCTATTACATGGACAATACCATTACTTGCCTCAACATCGGGAATGACAACTTTGGCGGCGTCAACATCTTCACCTTGCTTATCCTTAATTTTTACGTCATCTCCTAGCATTACGGTAACGTCCTCTCCCTGTACCGTTGTTATGGTCTGGCCATCCGAAAGACCGGAAGATTCAGCCGCTATGCCGGAAACCACATGATAACTAAGGATAGTGGCCAAAATATCCTTTTCTTCAGCGGTATCAAAATCATCCAATGAATCAAATCCGTCCAATGCTTCCAGCAAAGAAGTAAAGGCTTCGTTGGTTGGGGCAAATACCGTAAACGGACCTTCTCCGCTTAAAGTACCTATGAGGTCAATGTCATCTTTTTCATCCGCTTTGGATAAGGCCGCTACCAAGGAACTCAAGGCGTCTTGACCCTGTGCTGTCTGAACAATGTCAATTGCATCGTTTTTAGCGACCAGATTGTCATCCTCGTTGTCGTCGTCACATGAGAGCACGAATACTGAGGCTAAAACAAGCGTTAGCATACTCTTAAATCGAATCATTTTTTTCATAATAAAGTGTTTTAGGAATAAAATTGTTTAATAAAAAAATTTGTGGGTTGAACAAAAAATGAAAACATCATTTACATCAATACTTAAACTAAGAGTACTATTTGTTACATTTTACAACAAATTTCATCAATATAAAAAGAATAATGTTTGATATTTATTCATTTTGTTTAAACACAATTAAGATACTTCTGATTGAAAAAGGTTGCTTTTGTTTTATATTTTTTATAAAAAGTTTAACAAATCATGATGAGCTTACTGTTTGTTGATGCTGGAGTAAAGGCATAAAAAAACCGCCTCTAGGGCGGTTCTTGTGTATTTTGGAAAGGAATGCTTTTAGTTGTCCGTATCCGGCAACATAACCTGATCAATGAGGTGAATTACGCCGTTACTTGCTTGGATATCCACAAATCCAACATTGACATCATCGTTCCCTGCCCCATCCGTAATTGAAGCCAAGAAAGGAGCGTTCACCTGTAAGGAAATTGTGATGTCATCACCCTCTAAGGTTGTTAGGTTCAATCCTTCGGAAAAACCACTACTCCTATTATTTCCAGGCGCAACATGGTGTTGGAGTACTGCTGTTAGTAGCGATTCGTCAATATCTGAAAGCGAAGACCAATCTGGATTGGAATCCAATAATTCATCAAAAGCTTGATCCACGGGGGCAAAAACAGTAAAAGGCCCGTCTCCCGACAAAATAGCTGCAAAATCCGTTCCGGGGGTCGCTGTGGTCAAGGCGGTGGTCAACTGTTCAAAATTAAAATCCTCACCAACAAAAGTGACGACCGTGGGCAAATCGATTACCGCATCTACAATGTGTATGGTTCCGTTTGACGCTAAAATGTCGCCCCCGCCATTTACTACACTGGAAACTCCATTAAATTCTATGCCATCGGTAGCATCAAAATAAAGCGATAGAAAAGAACCCGTTGAAGGACCAGAGGCCAAAGTTGCAGCATAATTTCGCTGAAGTACGGTCAAATCACGTGAGTTTAGCTCTGTCCCAATCACATGGTTCAATAAAATTTGGGTCAGAACATCAACGGGAACATCCTGTATGGAAGTGAAATTGTTTTGTCCTAAAAAGGTAGCAAAGGCGGCATTACTGGGAGCCAACACGGTAAATGGCCCGCTAGCTTCCAAATCATCCGTTAAATTGGTACGTTGTAATGCTTCTACCAATGTGCTCAAATCTGCCGTGGCGGCAGCCAGGTCCACTATATTTTCCGCTGGCCTTGGTGGGCCATCGTTGTCGTCCGAACTACAGGAACTTGCCGTTACCAAAACAAGGACCAGCGACAAAAATCTGAATAACATAAGATACTTTTTCATAATCAATCATTTTAAATTTTAAGCTAAAGTTGTAATATTTTTAATAGCTATAGTATGTTCATATGGTATTTTATGAAAATTTTAATATCCTAAATTTCGCACTAAAAGGTGCTAAGATCTCCGAAAAATCGATTTGGATATCCGTTTTTACCGAGAAGGAAGTAAATCCTGTTTTATAACAAAGGCCGCAGAACTGCGGCCTTTGCTCTATATAAAAAGATTGTTCTTTGAAAAAAAACTAGTTGGTGGTGTCTGGTATCAAAACCTTATTGACTACATGGATTACGCCATTGCCAGCTTGTACATCCACCGCAATAATACCAATATCCGTATTTCCGGCACCGTCGGTGATATCGGCAATGTTATCTCCACTGCCGGGCAAGGTTATGGTAATACCGTCTCCTTCCAAAGTTGTTGCGGGGGTAGTCCCGTTGGGTGTAAGGTCTTCAGAGCGTATGTTGGCCCCGGCCACTACGTGGTGCAGTAGCACGGCCTCCAGTTCAAAGAAATCAGGAATGGCATCCTGAGCCTCTAGCGCTTCATTGGTCGGTGCGAATATTGTGAAATCAGGATTTATCCCATCCCCATTTCCACCTGAAGTTCTTGATAATATTTCTACAAAGTCTGTGTCCGGGGTAAGTTCGGTTAACGCAGCCACCAAGTTAGAAAAATCTGGATTAGCGGTTGCAAAGGTAACCACCGTCGGAATATCTATTACACCATCTACCGCATGAATAATACCGTTTGTTGCGACGATATCGGCTGCTGCCACACTGCTCACCCCATTGATTCTAACTCCATCATCCGTATTAATATATAGGTTTAGATTATCGCCGTCCGCATTTGTGGCAGCAGTAGTGATATCATAACCCGTTTCCAGGTCTCCCGAAAGTGCCGCGGTTCCGACAACGACATGATTGGATAGAATATTCGCGATTTCGTTCTCACTGGTAAACCCATCAAAAGCAGTATTTACAGGGGCAAAAACTGTGAAATCCGTATCGGTTCCCGATAGCAAGTCCGTGAAAGTGGTATCGTCATCTGCAGTCAATAATCCAACCAAACTGGAAAGGTCTGGATTGGCCACTGCATGATCTACAATATTCGGAAGGCCAATTACTGCATCAACTATATGAACAACACCATTGATTGCCTTATTGTCCGGAGCACTGACTTCCGATACTCCATTCAAGGTAACGACATCGGCTACATTCACAAAAAGGCTCAAATTATTCTCTCCAGCTCCAGCGGTCGAAAGCGTTGATTCATAACCTGTAGTCAAATCGGTTGAGAGCTTGGTTCCACTTATCACATGGTTTAAAAGTACTTGGGTCAAAACGTCAACCGGTACAGCTGCTAAATCAGCAAAGTCGTTTGCTTCCAAAAAAGCCGTAAAAGCTTCATCCGTGGGGGCAAAAACCGTGAAGGGTCCATCACCTGCGAGAACGGTTGGCAAATCTCCATCAGCGGCCTGCAAGGCAGCAACCAGGTTGCTAAGGGTTGGTGTGGCTATGGCTAAATCTGTAATGGAAACTAAAAGAATATCGGCCAAGGCATCTAAAGCCTCCTGAGGCAACAGCACTTTGTCTATTATATGAACAATGCCATTTACAGCTTCCACATTGGCAGTAGTTACATTGGCGGCTTCATTCGCAGCATCGATAAAGGAGACGCCACCGTCCAAATTAACTGTAAGTGTTCCTCCTTGCAAAGTGGTAACTTCTTGATCCGCCGTCAAATCTGATGAGGCCACCGCTGCGCCCGAAACTACATGGTAGGTTAGTATGGTAGCCAATAAGTCCTGAAGTTGTTCACTGTTAAAATCATCTAACGAATCGAAACCATCCAAACGGGCAAGTAAATCATCAAACGCGCTATTGGTAGGTGCTAAAACCGTAAATGTGCTGTTTTCGTCGCTTAGGGCGGCCACTAAATCATTGGCGGCGCTTTCATCTGCTTTTTGTAAGGCAGCAACCAAGGTGCTTAGGGAGTTTTCCCCTAAGGCAGTTTCCACAATATTTAATTCATCCATAGGTTGTTCCGGAGGTGTAGTGGGCCCATTGTCATCGTCGGAACAGGAGGCCACTAGGAACAAAGCCATGATCATAATAGAGAAAGTAAGAATTTTAGAGATTTTTTTCATGATATCGATTATTAGGAATTTATGTTTAACAAATATATACTAATGATTAAACAAAATATATTCTTTATTAAATGTTTAACAAGCGAAATATGATTTCAAACAATTACTTTATATATTGTATGAGAGAGTTTGTGGCAAAGCCACAAGCAAGATGATATTAAATAAAGAAGGTTGCTTTTGTTTAATTTGTTTTATTAAAAATTTAACAATATAAAATAGAGACGAACACCTCAAAACATCGTTTTACCTGTTATGCCGAGGTATTTTTGTAATTTTATGCGCAATATCAAGGGAGATGAAAAAAGTGGTAATCGGACTTTCCGGCGGAGTGGATTCCAGCGTTGCGGCCTATCTTTTGAAAAAACAGGGATACGAGGTCATTGGGCTTTTTATGAAGAATTGGCACGATGACTCCGTGACGATATCCGAAGAGTGCCCTTGGTTGGAGGACAGCAACGATGCACTTATTGTTGCTGAAAAATTAGGTATTCCGTTCCAGATCATAGATTTAAGTACGGAGTATAAGGAACGTATTGTCGACTACATGTTCCGCGAATATGAAAGAGGACGTACACCTAATCCGGATGTCCTTTGCAACCGGGAAATCAAATTTGATGTTTTTCTTAAAATCGCGCTTCAATTGGGAGCGGATTATGTAGCTACAGGACATTATTGTAGAAAGGACATTCAAAAAAATGAAGACGGCACCGAAACCTATCGACTTCTGGCCGGCACGGATGCTAATAAGGACCAATCTTATTTTTTATGCCAACTTTCGCAAGAACAATTATCCAGAACACTTTTTCCAATAGGGGAATTGACCAAGCCGGAGGTCCGGAAAATCGCTTCGGAAAACAATTTGATTACTGCGGATAAAAAGGATTCCCAAGGACTTTGCTTTATTGGAAAGGTACGATTGCCCGATTTTTTACAACAAAAATTGAAGCCAACAAAAGGTGTCATTATAGAAGTACCATCAAATGTTCCTCAGTATCTTGGCTCAAAAAGGAAATTCGAGACAAAGGAAGAGGAATTGGCATTTATGTCGGAAAAGCCTGTTTACAACTTGGAGGACGGTAGGGTAGTAGGTGAGCACCAGGGGGCACACTACTTCACCAAAGGACAACGTAAGGGGCTGGATGTTGGGGGTACCAAGGAACCTTTATTTGTCATTGAAACGGATGTTGAAGAAAACATTATCTATACCGGACAGGGCAAATCGCATCCAGGGTTGTATCGGAGAACGTTATTTGTAAAAGACGACGAAATCCATTGGATACGTCCGGATTTGGCCTTGGATGTAGATGGTACAATGCAAGTTACGGCCCGGATCCGCTATCGCCAGCCCTTACAAAAAGCGACCTTGTATAAAATCGAAGGTGGGCTTTATGTTGATTTTGAGGAGAAACAGTCTGCTATTACAGAAGGTCAGTTTGTGGCTTGGTATATGGATGATGAACTTTTGGGGTCAGGGGTTATTTCCTGAAGTTCACGGTTGTAATACTCCGCATTCTATAGTTTATGCAAAACAGGATAACACAACTCTTTGGTATAAAATATCCTATTGTTCAGGCCGGGATGGTCTGGGCCAGCGGATGGCGCCTAGCCTCGGCAGTCTCCAATGCAGACGGATTAGGTCTTATCGGTTCCGGAAGTATGTATCCGGAAGTGCTCCGTGAGCATATCCAAAAATGTAAACAGGCCACTGAAAAACCCTTTGGTGTAAATGTTCCCATGCTTTATCCTGACATTGATAAGATTATGGATATCATTGTTGAGACAGGGGTGAAAATCGTATTTACTTCTGCCGGAAACCCCAAAACCTGGACGTCCTATTTAAAGGAGGAGGGGATAACGGTAGTCCATGTGGTAAGTAGCGTCAAATTTGCCTTAAAGGCACAGGAAGCGGGAGTGGATGCCATCGTAGCAGAAGGGTTTGAGGCAGGAGGCCATAATGGGCGCGATGAAACTACGACCTTGGTATTAATACCTACCGTTAAGGAAAAAATTAAAATTCCCTTATTAGCCGCAGGTGGAATCGCTACCGGAAGAGCCATGCTGGCCGCTATGGTACTGGGTGCGGATGGCGTACAGGTAGGTAGCCGATTTGTTGCCAGTTTAGAGGCTTCCTCCCATGAACTTTTTAAACAAGAGGTACTCAAGGCCAAAGAAGGAGATACAATTCTTACCTTAAAAGAGCTAGCTCCGGTACGATTATTAAAAAACAAATTCTATAGAGATGTACAACAAGCATATGCGGATGATTCCAGTACTGACCAACTAATTGCCTTATTGGGTCGGGGCCGTGCCAAAAAGGGCATGTTCGAAGGGAATTTGGAAGAGGGTGAATTGGAAATTGGCCAGGTCTCTGCTTTGATCAATGCTATAAAGCCTGCGGCTACCATTGTAGAGGAAGTGATGGGTGAGTTCTTCGAAGCAAAAAAGGAAATAGAGACCACTCGATTCTTGCCATAAAACATTTCTTTCCTGAAGTATTTAGATTTTTTTAAGTAATGTTGATTATATTGTGGAGATTAACGATCAACAAAAAATAGCTTAATGGCAAATATCAATGGCAAGGCCATCCAACAACATACCTATGATGCCATAGTAGTTGGTTCAGGTATTAGTGGAGGCTGGGCAGCAAAAGAATTATGTGAAAAAGGATTAAAAACGTTGGTGCTGGAACGGGGCAGGATGGTAAAACACGTACAAGACTACCCTACAATGACCAAAGACCCTTGGGATTTTGAGCTTAGAGGAGCACTGGAATATGAAGAAAAGCAAAAACATAATAGTTCAATTACAAGAGTAGGCTGGGGAGGTGAGGACACCGAGCATTTTTTTGCAAACGATCAGGAGAATCCGTATACGGAAATAAAACCTTTTATTTGGATCCGTGCACACCAAGTTGGAGGCCGCTCCCTGGTTTGGGGCAAACAGACGTACCGTTGGAGCAACCTTGATTTTGAGGCCAATGCCAAAGATGGCTATGGCGTGGATTGGCCCATTCGCTACAAGGATATCGAGTCTTGGTATACGTATGTTGAAAAATTTGCCGGAATTAGTGGCGAGCCTTTGGGCCTTCCTCATTTACCGGACAGTCATTTTTTACCTCCCATGGAACTCAACTGTGTGGAGAAGCATGCCAAAAAGAATATTGAGAAGAAATTTGAGGGGAGACATCTGATCATTGGTAGATGTGCCCATTTGACCGAACCTTTAAACGGACGTGGAAAATGCCAGTTTAGAAATCGTTGCTCAAGAGGTTGCCCATATGGGGCCTATTTTAGCAGTAATGCGGTAACATTACCAGCCGCTGAAAGAACCGGTAATCTTACCATGCGGCCCAATTCCATTGTGAGTTCCATTATTTATGATGACCAAAAAGGAAAAGCGACCGGGGTGCGGATCGTAGATTCCGAAACCATGGAAGAGATGGAATACTATGCGAAAATTATTTTTTGCAATGCCTCGGCCATAAGTTCTACCAAGATTTTATTGAATTCCAAATCCGACCGTTTTCCCAATGGACTGGGCAATGACAGTGGTGAGTTGGGCCACAATCTTATGGACCATACGTATAAAGTAGGTGCCATGGGATCTATCGAAGGCTTTGAAGATCAGTACTATTCGGGACGCAGGCCCAACGGAATCTATATACCACGTTATGTGAACCTCGATGAAAAAACCAAGTCCGACAGTTTTCTTCGAGGTTTTGGCTACCAAGGCGGAGCAGGCCGGTCAAACTGGGGTTCTGGAATCAATTCGGACGATTTTGGTGGCGATTTCAAGGACAAACTTTTTAAACCTGGACCGTGGGGCTTTTTCATTACCGGATTTGCGGAATGCCTTCCTTATCATGAGAACAAAGTGACACTTAATTCCGATTTGAAAGACAAGTGGGGTTTGCCCACGGTAAATATCGATTGTGAGTTTAAGGAAAACGAACTTAGAATGAATGACCAAATTAAATCGGATGCAGTGGATATGTTGGAAAAATCAGGTTTCAAGGATATTTTGCCCTTCGATAATGAAAGTCCGCCGGGTCACGGTATTCATGAAATGGGAACTGCCCGAATGGGCAAGAACCCCAAGACCTCTGTGTTGAACGGTTTCAACCAGGTGCATGCCGCAAAAAATGTTTTTGTAACAGATGGTGCATGTATGACTTCCTCCTCCTGTGTCAATCCGTCTTTGACCTATATGGCACTTACAGCACGTGCTGCGGACCATGCCGTACAAGAATTAAAAAGACAAAATATATAAATAAGTATGGATAGAAGAATAGCCATAAAAAATACGGCACTATTGATAGGAGCTACTTTGGGTAGCTCTACTTTGACCGGTCTTTTGCAATCGTGCCAAAATCAAAAACGCCTCGATTGGAGCCCTGTCTTTTTTACTGGGGAACAAGCCGCCGTAGTTTCTGAAATTACGGAAATGATCTTGCCCAGAACGGAAACTCCCGGAGCCAAAGATCTTAAGGTGGATATCTTTGTAGACCTTATGTTCGGTAAGACCCTTTCACCGGAAGACCAAGAACATGTTAGGAAAGGATATGATCGATTTGAAGCCATTTGCCAAGAGAAATTCGATAAATCCTTTATTGATTTGAGTGTCGCCGAACGAAAAGAAGTTCTAAAACAGGTGGAAGCCGAAACCAATACGTTTAATCCTGCGGTTTGGGGAAGTCCCTTGGGCAAACAAGAACCGGTCGACTTTTACCGGAGGGTCAAGCAATTTACATTGGCAGGTTACTTTACTTCCGAGGAAATCGGGAAAAATCATTTGCAATATGATCCCATCCCCGGGGATTATAAAGGCTGTATTCCCTACAATGGGGAAAACTCCTGGACACTATAGTGCAAGGGAACTTTGTTCCATCAACATTTCCGTTTTAGGGATTATTCATTCTTTAAACTGGCAAGATATTCCATTAAATCCCGGAGTTCACGTTTATTGATAAGGAGACCCATGGGCGGCATTGCCGAAGGCATGTTTTCCCTCTTTTTTATCCGTGAAACGGCTATCTCCATGGGTTCGGCATCCGAAGTCCTAAGTATAAGTTCTTCCTTTGTTTCTTCTTCTAGGACCCCTGTTACTTTTTGGCCATCCTTTAACGTGAGTCTTACGCTGCCATAACCAGGAGCCAATCGGACGCTTGGCTCTATGAGCGATTCCAGAAGTTGTTCCCTAGTAAGGATTGCGCCGATATTATCCAACGGCGGGCCTACTTGTCCACCGGCACCGTTTACGGCATGGCATCTTACACATTGTGCAGTAGGATTATTGGTAAAAACACTCCGTCCCCGCCACCAGTTACCTCCATAGAGTGTTTCGGTATAGGAATCCATCGTATTGCCATTGCTTTTTATTTTGTCAAGTTGTACAATTAGTTTTTCGGAACCGGTAGCTTCCACAGCTTCAATAAGGTCTAGGATCACCCCTTGGGAGAGTTTATTGTTATCTGCCATTTGAATTAATCCCCGCAACACATTTTCGCTTTTGTCCAAGGAGAGATCCCCCAAAACCCCAAGCATTTCCTGCTGTTCAAGCACGGATCCGTTCTTAAAGATAGGATTTACGATATTCGGTAATTTTTCCTTGCTTATATCCAATTTTCCAATAAGTCCCACAGCAACGGATCTTACTTTTTCACTTTTATCCTTCATACCCATTTCCATGGCCATTTGGATATTGGCCCCGTCCAATTGGGCCAGGGCCCCAAGAGCGGCGGCACGAACCTCGGCATCTGAATGTCTTCGCATTAGACCGTACAAATCCGAATTATGGGAGTCGATTCCCAAAGCACCTAAAACCTTGGTAGTACCTATTAGGATGGCTGGATCCATATCATTCAAAAAAAGTGGAATATCCTTTTCAATTTTTTGTTTTATCGCATTGGGGTCTCGAGTAATTTCACCCCTAAAGCGGCCATCCACGCGATCTAACACGGACGGGGAGGCCCAGGAACCAATAACCTCCAAAGCCTCCCTTCTCAAATCGCTATGGACCTCTGGTCGTTTTGCAAAGGCAATAAGATTATCCAATTCCTTTTCACCACCTACCCGCAGTGCCGCGTTGATACTTCGTCGTAATAAAGGTTCTGCGGAGAACCTCTCTTGCGTTAGGGTTTCAGCCAAATCTGGCAACGCTTCTTCAATAGACCAATCATCATTAATGGCCCGGGCCGCCTCGGTGACAATGTATTCGTCCGCATCCTTTAGAAATTGTGAAACCCGCGCATCCTGCAACCTCCTTAAAACAAGTACGGCCACAATACGAAGACTTTTTTTAGGGCTTTCCACCAGACTAAGGATAGGTTCTGTTTTTTCAATACGCGATAAGGCCAAAACGCCAGCATGCCTCAGGTATAGGTCCTTATCATCATTGGCCGAAACCATATCCAGCAAGGGTTGGACGGCTTCTGTATATTGTATTCTTCCCAGGGCCTGTGCGGCTAAGAATTTTACCCTGTCGTTTTCATGCTTCAATAATGGAATCAGGGCAGGCCCAGCTTCGGAATATTTTACATCGCCCAAAACTTTTGCCGCCTGGGCAACAATTTCAGGGTCTTTGTCCGATAGGAGTTCTAACAAAATTTCCGCTTTCCCCACATTTTTTCCGGCGATTTGACCTATGCCCCATATAGCATGGATACGTGCAAACTGATTTTTATTCTCCTTAACTACATCCTTTAAGGCCCTATACCCCCAAAAGGTACTTTTAGCCAACTGAAATTGTGCTTTTTTACGTATCCGCATATCGGGATAGGACAATAGATTGATCAGCTCTTCTGTGGGTTGATCTTCATAATCCAAAGCCATGAGGCGTTGGGTCTCCTTCCGTTCTTGGCTCAGATCGTTTTTACTTTCTTCCACATCCAATTTCCAGATACGGCCATAATTTTTGATTCCCCAACCATTGATCCAATCGGCTAGATACAATGCTCCATCCGGCCCGAATTTTATGGCAGTGGGCAAAACACCACTAAGAACATCTATATCTGACTGCAGCTCAAAGGAGGCCCCCTTGGGCTTTAAATCGAAAGACCAAATATGGGAACGGCCTGGATCGCCTACAAACTCCACCAAAAAGAAACGGTTTAGCCAGTCCTTGCCCAAAGCCGTACCGGGGTTATAGGCCATACCGGTCGGGCCGTTATGAAAGTTGACGATCGGAGGAATAATATAGGCCGCTTGTCCTTCCCACCTTGGAACAAAGAGTTTTTCGTCCATCCAAACCTTGTAGCCATTGTTTTTTGGGTCTGTGTATTTACCGTATTGCCAATTGGCGCGCCATCCGGCATCGGATCCTTCGACTATATGGACCAGGCGCTCACTTTCACCTGCATGATCCCCGTCGTTATCCGAGGAAATAATATTTCCATAGGCATCGAAAACAAATTCATGTGTATTTCGTAGCCCCCGGGCAAATACCTCAAAATCACTTCCATCGGGATTGCTACGTACAATAACGCCTTGATTGGGATAATGATGTTTTTCGCCATCCACAGTGGTTATGCTGGCACCAATATCCCCTATGCCCCAATAAATTTTTCCGTCAGGACCCTCAACCGCCCCGGACATTCCATGGGCTCCAAAACCAATGTGTACCGCAAACCCATGGGCTATAGAAGTTTTCTCATCCAATACTTGATCTTCATTGGTGTCGGTAAGCCGCCACATATCAGGCCCCACACCTACAAACACCTCTTCCTCCCGAACCAATAGGGCACCGGCTACATCCGTAATTTCTTCATTGAAATCCTCCAAAATTCGGGTTGACTTGTCTGCGATACCATTATTATTAGTGTCCTCCAGCATCCAAACTTCATCCTTTTCAACGGTAAGGTCTTTCCAGTCATGGATGCTATCATTATTCAAATCTGGAAACCATTCATTCTCCTTACTTTTTTCAGGGGCAAAAGTGGCACGCAAAAAATTTCGTCTGTCCTCTACGGATTGCAATGAAATGGATGCCGTCATCCAATCCTGATGTCCTCGTATATCGAACTCCGAATTCTTTTGGCGATTGGTACTCGTCAAATAGATTTTACCAAAATCATCAATATCCATGGCTATAGGATCGGGAGCCAGGGAATCTGATGCCCACAGACTTAAAACAAGACCATCTGCAATCCTGGGAGCTATATTTTTTCTGGCTTCCGTGGCCTGGGCCATTTCCTGTACTGAATCCTCATAAACGACCAAAGGTGTTTCCTTCGGTTTTTTGGACTTTGTATTGCAAGAGGCAAAAATGGTTAAGGTTATTAGTAGTGGTATGGAGATTCGGGAGAGGAGATTACATTTCATTATATACTGATGTTTGGTATTGAAGGTTTGTACGGACTAAAATAAGGAATTCCAATTCAAGAAGAATTGTATAACCATCTATTGTTTTCAAACCGAAGTCTTTTTATGGATTTTCTGTAGTATAAACTTGAGGAGGTACCATACGCATTTTACTATTGTGATTCTACGACCCGGTATGTTTAAATGGATAAATAGATGTGAAATAACCCAACCCGAATTTTTCCGTTCAAGGCAAATCCGATTGAAACTATTGTTAACTTTGAAGACCATGAAGCGTTCAATAGTCTTATTAATATTGATTCTTATTGCGTTCCGATGCAACGCCCAACTGGAGCGGGACAAGGTATTGCACTTTGGCATAGGCGCCCTATGCGGTGTGGGCGGAGCCGTTATCGCCGATGAACTCTCGGACGGAAATCGGTTTTGGATCTTTACGGGGGCGGTAGCAGGCAGTCTTTTGGCAGGGACGGCTAAGGAAGCTTTGGATGAACAGCAAAACAACGCTTGGGACAACGGCGATCTTGCGGCCACTGTTTTGGGTGGAATTTCAGTAGGGGTAACCATAGAGTTGTTTTCTGGAAAAAAAAGAAAGGCCAGACGACAAGCTAAGATAACGGTTTATGAAAGGACCATGGGGACTTCCATCACCAATACCTTGGATCGTTTCTTGGATTCTAGAGTAAACCCATCTACCTCCCAAATTCCATATCCATCCCGCTTTCCCAAAGATTGATTATTAATTATGACTTCCCCGTCCAAAACAAAAATATATATCCCATTACTTTTTTTCTTTAGGGTATAGGTTTCCGAGAAATCCGCATCAAAGTCCCCCAAATGAAACCATGCATCTTGATGTACCCAAACTCCCTGGTCTTCATTGTTCGGAGATAGAATTTGATAAAGGGCGTTTTTCCTTTCGATATCCTTTAAGGATATTTGATCGTAGCGTGGTTCCACATTTTGCTTGTTGGGAAACATCCAAATCTGAAGAAACTTCACAGGTTTGTCGGGATTCTTATTGTACTCACTATGTTGAATACCGGTACCGGCACTCATTACTTGAACATCTCCCTGCCTAATGACAGCGGAATTTCCCATATTATCCATATGTTGCAAATCACCTTCCAGGGGAATGGAAATGATTTCCATATTGTTATGAGGATGTGTGCCAAATCCTTTAGCTTCAGAAACCATATCGTCATTGAGCACCCGCAATACCCCGAAATTCATTCGATCCGGGTCGTAGTAATTGGCAAAACTAAAAGTATGGTGGGAATCCAACCAACCGTGATTGGCGTGGCCCCGAGTCTCGGCTTTATGTAAAATGGACGGCATAACTAATCAATTCTAAATTTGGTTTTTTCAACTATGGTCAATTTTGATGATGTTCCTAATACCTTCCAAATAGGGCGTAGGGGCAAGATGAAATCGCTTTTCAAATTTGCTACTGGCAAAAACATAGGTTCTATCATATTGATATAACATTTCCACCATTTCTTTCATAATGGGAACAAATAATCCGAGTATCCGTACCAAAAACCTTGGAGCGGTTTGGTACTTTAGTGCTACTCCCATTTCTTTGGCAATGGTTTCTATCCATTCCCTTCCCGTATACGGATTCGATGCAGTGGGCAAATGCCAGACCTGATTGTAGGTGTCTTCCGTATTTCCCAATAAGGCCGTTGCTTTTGCGGCATCCGGAGTATAGGTAAAAGAGTGCCTATGGTCAACGGAAACCAACCAATTGGCTTTTTGATTTGAAGCTAGTTTCTTGAATACCATTTCCGTCAACATACTGGTCTGTTTTATGGATGGACCATAAAAATCTGCAGATCTGGCGATGAGAGCGGTAAGCTTACCGGCCTTGACCTGATTCCAAATCATCTGTGCAATTTCGGCCCGTATCTTTCCTTTTTTGCTTGGTGGATTTATCGGTGTGTCTTCTGTCATACCATTCAGATGATTCTTATCGTACATATAAATGTTATCAAAGAAAACCAATTTTGAGTCATTGGCCTGGCAAGCCGCTATTACATTTTCCATGAATTTAGGCCAACTCTCCTGCCATACCTTAAAACTATACGGAAACCCCACGGTGACATAAACTATGGAAGAGCCTTCCACAGCTTTTTGGACTGCATCAGGATTCAGCAAATCAGCGGATACAAGTTCGTCCGTTGCATTCACTTTTTCCGGATTTCGGCTTACCAATCGTATGTTGGTGGTATATTTGGTAAGTGCCTTGGCCAGTTCCGTACCGATTGCTCCTCCAGAGCCTAAAATAGTTTGCATAGCATTAATTTTTTGATTGGTAAACCCCATTAAAGTTAACAAACTTTAGTCTGATATGTTTAGCACATCCCATGCCTTATCACCCCAATTTTTAAAGGACTATAGCTATAAAAGCCCACGAGCCTTTATCTCCAAATATTTATTGATGGTATTAATGGTGAGGTCTTTGGGCTTGGTAAGGATGGTCTGTATGCCATACCGCTGCAATTCTTTTTGCATTAACCGTTTTTCTAGGGAAAACTTTTCGGCAATGGTTTTATGGTAAATGGTTTGTAGGTCTTCTGCATCGGTGGCTATAAGTTCCTCCAGTTCCGTATTCTCAAAAAATATAACCACCAATACGTGATGTTTTGCCATGGCCAGAAGAAAGGGTAATTGCCGTTTGAGGGCCGAGATGTGCTCAAAGTTTGTATAGAGAAGCAATAAGCTTCTGTGGGTCACCTTTCGTTTTATATGTGCATAAAGCAATCCGAAATCGGAATCGGTAAACTCTGTTGTGATATTGTATAGTTTTTCCAAAATTGTATTGAGGTGGGTAATCTTCTGTAGCGCAGGGACGAAGGATTCTATGTTCTTTGAAAAAGTAAGCATTCCCGTTTTATCGTTTCTTTTTAAGGCTACATTGGAAAAGGCCAGGGTAGCATTAATGGCGTAGTCCAATAACTTTAATTCATTAAAGGGCATTTTCATTACCCGGCCCGTGTCTATGAGGGAGTAAATAGGCTGTGATTTTTCGTCCTGATATTGATTTACCATCAACTGATTATGCTTAGCGGTAGCCTTCCAATTAATGGTCCTGAAATCGTCTCCTCTTACATATTCCTTTATCTGTTCAAACTCTTGGGTGTGGCCGATTCGGCGATTTTTTTTTAAACCGAATTCCGTCAGCTTATTGTTTATGGCCAGAAAATCATATTGTTGCATTTGAATGATACTTGGGTATACAGGTACCATCTGATCTTTTTGAAAAACGAAGCGTCGCTTTACGATTTTTAAGGGTGATGAGGCATAGAGGTTGAGGTTTCCAAACATATACTCGCCACGGTCTACGGGTCGTACGGAATATTCAAATGTTTTCCATTCTCCTTTTGTGATAGATGTATTATGTACAAAGTCTCTTTTTTGAAATTGGATTGGAAGCTCATCGATAATGGATACATAGGTCTTAAAAGAATAATGTGTGGCAAACCGAATGCTTAGAGGATTTAAATCACTATTGGATAGTTTTTTGGGAAGCCTTCTATGTGCTTCAAGACCTTTTATATTGGAATAGAGCAAATAGATATCGAACAGGAATAGACCCAAGAGCACCCATGTAAGCAGCCATGCAATGGGATATAGCCAAGGGATCCAATATGATACTACAAAACATGCGGACAATAAGGCAAGGTATCTGAAAAATGTGTTATGTATGTAGAACGACCTTAAAAAATGCACGGCTTACCTTGGTATTTCAACAGATTCCATAATCATGCTTACCACGCTATCGGTGGTCATACCTTCCATTTCCCGTTCCGGAGTTAGGATAATCCGATGATTTAGTACGGGGATCAAGGCCCGTTTAATATCTTCGGGAATAACAAAATCGCGCCCATTAATGGCAGCGAAGGCCTTGGCCGTATTTAGGGTTGCTATGGAAGCTCTTGGCGAACCACCTAGATACAAATGTGGGTGGTTACGGGTTTTTGTAATAATGTCGGCGATATACTTGACTATTTTTTCCTCAACAATGATTTCTTGGATCTTGGATTTATAGTCGGTCAATTGCTTGGGTGTAATAACGGACTTTATCATTTCCTGGGGTCTTGAACCTTTCCGGTCATGATGGGTCTGAATGATCTGTATTTCTTCCTCAACAGATGGGTAAGCGACCTTTATCTTAAAGATAAATCGATCCAATTGTGCCTCTGGTAGCGCGTAAGTGCCTTCCTGTTCAATAGGGTTTTGTGTGGCCAACACCATGAAGGGGGTATCCATGGTATAGGTTGTGCCATCCATAGTTACCTGGCGTTCCTCCATAGTCTCGAACAAAGCCGCCTGGGTCTTTGCCGGTGCTCGATTAATTTCATCGATCAATATGATATTTGAAAAAATGGGACCTTGTTTGAACTCAAATTCAGAAGAACTGACATTAAAGATGGAAGTTCCCAGAATGTCACTTGGCATTAAGTCTGGAGTGAACTGAATTCGACTAAAATCGGTCTTTAAGGTCTTGGCAAAAAGTTTGGCCGTAATGGTTTTGGCAATCCCGGGAACTCCCTCTATAAGCACATGACCATCCACCAAAAGGGATACGATTAGGAGCTCTACAAAATCTTTTTGACCTATAATGACCTTGGAAAGTTCAGCCTTGATATCGTCAACAGTTTTTTTTAGGCCTTCCAATGGAATACGACTGTTAAAACTAAGCTCCTCTTCGGGATTACTATTTTCTTCCATTTGTTTTTGCTTTGAATTTTTCTATTGAGGTATTCAGTTTTTTGAGCTCGGTATCGTTGATTTCCATGCGGACTTTTAATTTTTCTATAAAGTTGAACAGCTCCTTCACTTCTTCTACGGAATGGTTACTGCGGGATGCAAGGTTGGCATAAAATCCTTCATCCCTGTTTTGGGTGTCCAAATAAAAACGAGACCGGAGGTATTCCAAAAAATAGGCTATTTTGTGCTCGGCTATTTGTCTTTGTTCCCCTTTTTCAAAATACATATCCGCTATGGTCCTTGTAAAGGTGAGTGTCCGGTTTTTTAAGGGACGCACCAAGGGAATGGCACGCTGCTTTCTTTTTCCCTCAAAAATTACATAAAAAAGGGTGCCTATCAATACAATGTAATAGGCCCATTTTAACTCTTTAGTGCTCAAAAAAATATGCATCGGAGAGGTGAAGACAGCTTTTCCTGCCTTGTGATGATTATCCATGTAGATGGTTTGCGAACCATTCAAGTAGGATAGTAGACCGGCCGTATAATCCTTGTTCCCTTCCTTTAAAATAAAGTAATTGGTAAATGCCTTGGGAAATAAAGAGAGGATAATTTCCCCTTTACCGAACTTCTGTTTTATTACATTAAACCGCGCTGTTTGGGTACTATCATTTACCGATGGAATTTCCACCGCTCCCAAAACCTTGCTATTCAAAGTATCCAAGGATTCAAAATAGGCGGCGTAACTATCCTTATCAAATGGATAGGGGGAATCTTGCTTTAGCATGGGATGGACCAATTTATGAAATTGTACCCCTTCCTGGCCAAAGCCTGCATAAAGAGATCCAATTTCTATATGTAACGTGTCCAATAACTGTTCTTCAAAACTCCCTGCAGCCATAAATAGGTTGTTGCCCTCGGCCGTCCAATCCAAGAGCGTGTTTAATTCCGTTTCCCCAAATTGTATACGATCGTTTACAAAAAAGTAGGTGCCCTCCACATCGGAATTGGTAGTTAAAAATTCAAAGGGTGGTATACGTATTTGTTCAATCCTGCCCGAAAAAAAATGTGCCATAACCTCATTGAGTACATAGGTGCCATAGGGTATTTTGTGCTGCATAACATAGGAGGGAAACCAATTGATTTCCTTGGGCTTATTGTACTGCATAAGCATTAAAAGAGCAACGGTCAGTATGGCTATGGCGATATATACAGCACTCTTTTTACCCATTTTTTAGTATTCGTTTTTTTAGGGCGGCAAAAGTAATTTCAAGCCTAGTATATTTCCCCTCATCGATATCAAAACCCCCGTACCAAATATAATCGTATAGTCGGGTAATGTGCCCAAACGGCTGTTTTAACTCAGGTTCCTCAATTTCGGAGATGTAGTCCGCATTGGTCTTCTGAAGCTGCCATTCTATAAATTCCCCATCACTTAGCATTTTTAAAATGTGGAGGTAATAATATCGAATGGCCAAGCGATAGTCCTTTTGTTGTAGGGCTTTTTGAATCAGCTGTTGGATATCCTCGTTTTTAATAATGTGCTCCTCTTCGGAAAGTGCTACCAAGGATTGATTCTTTTTGGAATAGAGCAGCGACCTTGCATTGACGTTGAGAAAAAACTTAATGAGCAAAAAAAGAAGCAACCCCAAAAGGATATAGGGTATCCAGCTGAAAAAATCAGCTAAAAACCCAGCTGCCTTTTCTACACCGAAAAGCCATTCGAAAAAATCAAGGAGCACATTGCCCAACCAAGTTTTTAGATTGTCCCACCAAGTAGGATCGGACTTTATAACCTCATAATTGAAGTCAGGGTCGTTTTTATAAGCCTGTAAATCCTCATCCGTGATTTTTTTGATCTCCAACGGCCCTTTATCAAAAACAATACCTGTAGAATCCCTTTGTCCCATAGCCGAAATTGTCCCTAGAATCAAAAGGCAGAAAAAAAGCAAAAGTTTTCCCATACCTAATTTTCAGGGGTTTTGCCTAAGTTTTGAATGCGCTCGTAGGTACCTGTGAAATTCTTTTTCTCGTTTAAGTTAAAATATACGAAGGCAGCGGCTATAACGGATATTAAATTGAGCAGAAGACTGGCCAAAGTGCTTAGTACATTCAATAGGATGTAGATGGGATCCACAAAATTGCCGGTCATGTTTTCGGCGTCCAATTCTCCGGAGAAAATGCCCATTTTCATCCAGCTGTAGATGGCGGCCGGTATATTAAATGCATAGCTGGCAATGCCCACAATTATACCAATGACGAATAACGTCGCAAAGGTAATCCACCATTCGTCCTTTATCAGGGTAAAGCTATATCCATAAGCCTCTGTAGCTCCTTTTTGGTTAAATACCAGTACGGAAAAAGAAAGCACCAAGGGTACATATAGGTAAACTCCGGGAATGATACAGGCCATGAATCCGGCTATGATGGACAGAACCACCAAAAACCCCAATCCAATAAAACTCCACAACGTGGCATAGACTTCCCTTTTAATTTCAGCCAGATTAATACCACCCTTATTATTGGCATAGGATTTTATATAATGTAAAGTGGTGGACTGCGAGATAGAATAGACCAATACCAAAGAAATCAAGAAAATAAAAAGGGACAACACCATTATGGCTCCTCCAAATATTTGGTCGGAAGCTTCTGATGCAATATCAAAAAAAGGTTGAAACGAATACAGATAAAATCCCGAGGCTATGAGCATTACCACTAAGTAGGGGCCGACTATTTTAAAGTACGTGG
Source organism: uncultured Flavobacteriaceae bacterium (assembly GCA_947494715.1). Taxonomy (GTDB): domain Bacteria; phylum Bacteroidota; class Bacteroidia; order Flavobacteriales; family Flavobacteriaceae; genus Ulvibacterium. The sequence continues at coordinate 122,152 of CANLWG010000001.1, forward strand.
CAAAAAAAGGTTTAAACTGACTTCGGAGAAAAGCTAGGGTGTCCGATAAAACCTCGCCAAGTTCCCGTTGTTTTTTGAACTCAATATAGTCATCCTTCATGGTATAGTTTTTTATGGATTTGTCTCGGATAAATAATGTAATAGAATATAATCAGTGCCAATGAGCTCCCAATAATCAGAATGGCCAGTATATCTGGCATTTCGGTATGTCGGGTAACAAATCCTTCCAAGAACCCTGCGATAATAAAGAAAGGAACCGTGCTGATCATAATCTTTAAACCGTTCTTTACCCCTCTTTTAAACGATTCCAATCGGGTGTAGGTTCCAGGAAATAACATTCCATTGGCCAGTACAAGGCCGGCACATCCTGCTATAATAATGACCGAAATCTCAATAGTACCATGAATCCAAATGGTACGTGCGGACTCCCACATAAGCCCCTTGTCATAAAAAAAGTATTGAAAACTACCGAGCATAATACCGTTCTGTAGCATAATGATCAGGGTGCCCACACCAAGAAAAATACCATAAGCGAAGGCCAAAAGGGCTACACGGATATTGTTGATGGTTATACCCAGGAACATATTAAACTCACCCATTTCCTTGTAAACGGCCATGGGGTCATCCTTTTTTATATTTTCCAAGGTCATGTTCACATAGCCATCCCCTAAAATGGACCGAACAAAATCCCCCTCATTGGCAGAAGAAAAAGCGCCTACCACAACAAAAAAGGTAAAAACCAAAAAGGCGATGAGCAATTCCCTATGGTGGTAATAGAACATCATTGGAAACTCGTTTTTCCAAAATTCGACAATACGATTCTTCGGCTCCCTTTTAGTTCTGTATATCTTTTGATGTGCTTGGGATGCAAGGGAATTTAGATAGAACTCCGTATTACTACCACCATAAAAGGTCTTGGCATAACTGAGGTGGTCTGTGATTTCAATATAGAGATCGGACAATACATCGGGCGCTATCTTCGTTTTGTTGGACAGGGCATTTTCAAAAACAGCCCATTTGTCTTTATTTTGCTTTACGAATGCCGCCTCGCGCATCAACTTTGGGTTTACCTCAAAGAAACGAAACTATGGAACAATTTCAAATAGAAACGGCCCAAAATATAAGTATCGATCAAAATACGGCCCATCTGGGAGACCGCATGCTGGCGTACATCATAGACAGTTTCGTGATATTGGTCTATACCGTATTGATCATTTGGCTATTATTGGCGCTTGAGGTGGATTTTGCCGATATGTGGGCGCTATATCTGCTGTTAAGTTTGCCCGCCTTTTTATACTACGTTCTTTTGGAAACCTTTACGGACGGGAAGACCATCGGAAAGAACCTTATGCACATCCGTGTGGTGAAACTTGACGGCTCAAAGCCCAATTTTACCAGTTATTTTGTTCGGTGGATCTTGCGAATAATTGATGTGACCTTGAGTTCGGGTGGGGTGGCGGTATTGACCATATTGATTAGGGGTAAAGGACAACGGGTAGGGGATATTGCTGCTGGGACTACGGTTATCAGCGAACGTAAAAGGGTCTTTCTAAAAGACACTATCTTGCGGGAGTTGCCTCAGGATTATGTTCCAAAATTTCCCCAGGTAACTGTTTTTAAGGATAGGGAGATGCAGACCATAAAAGAACTTTATGATTCCGCGCGAGTAAACGGGGACCATCAAATTATTGTTTCACTTAGTGATAAGATCAAAGAAGTGGCCGAAATAGTTACGGACCTAAAACCAATTGACTTCGTGGATATTGCCATTAAGGATTACAACTATTATACCCAACAGTTATAACCCTATGTTCTATTATATAATTGATATTCTGGGAACTATTGCCTTTGCCATTTCAGGAGTATTGGTGGCTATGGAGAAAAAGCTGGATTTATTCGGGGTATTTATCATTGCCTTTGTTACCGCAGTAGGAGGGGGGACCTTACGTGATATGCTTATTGGTAACGCACCGGTTGCGTGGATGAGCAATCCTGATTACGTCATTACTATTGTGGGATCCGTGATTTTCGCCATTCTTTTTATAAACCAGCTAAAATATTTGAGGAGGACACTTTTTTTGTTCGATACTATAGGTATTGGACTTTTTACAATGGTTGGGATAGAAAAGGGAATTTCGGCCGATCTTATGCCTATAATGTGCATATTCCTAGGGACTATTACAGCTTCCTTCGGGGGTGTTATCCGTGATATCCTATGCAATGAAATCCCTGTGATTTTCAGAAAAGAAATCTATGCTACAGCATGTATTTTGGGAGGAGTTAGCTATTTTCTTTTGCTTAAGCTGCCTTGGGATGGAACCTTTTCCTATATCACGGCGATTTTTATTATCATCATTATCCGATTATTGGCTGTACGGTTTAAAATTACATTGCCCAATATTTATAGAAACGAAAAGTAAAGTTTCAAATTCCAAACGGCAAAATCCAATTTCCTAAAAGACTGTTTTATTGAAATTTGGAATTTGAGTTTTGAGATTTAAGTTGAGATTTATTCCACAACCTCCGCTTTTTCTATATATATATTTTGAAAGGGCCAATCTCCTTTGCCTACCCTCACCTTGTTTATTTTATCCACCACGTCCATTCCCTGAATTACTTTTCCAAAGGGTGTATATTCCCCATCCAAATGATAAGAGCCCGGATTCGTAACAACGATAAAAAACTCATAGGGCGAGGCCAACATATGTGGGTTGTTGATTTCGCTACTGGGCATGGACAACGTACCCCTATGATGCTTATATCCCTTACGCGTGTCCGGTGGTAGGAGATAGCGCCCAATTTCCCGGCGTTTATCCGGTGTGGCCTTGTCATCTGCGTTTCCACCTTGGATGATGAAGTTTTTTACGACGCGATGAAATTGTGTGCCATCGAAATACCCCTTTCTGGTCAAGAAGATAAAATTGGCTTTGTGATAGGGTACATTGTCATAAAGCTGTACTGTAAAACTACCCATACTAGTGGTTAATTTTACCTTGTTTACCTTCAGGTCCTTTTGGTAGTCAAAGAAAAAATCGATAGCGTTTTCCTCGGTAAGCAGAAATTTTTCTTCCTCTTCTTCGGATACCAGGGAATCAATTTGCGTAGTATCCTTTTCAATGGATCTTGCCTGCTCCTTGGTCTGTTTTTTAACCGGGGAATCCCCGCATCCAGCCAAAAAAAATAGTAGTAATATTGTATGCAAAGCGATTTTTTTCAATAGCATGGATTTCGATTTATTTTCCCAACGACTTTCAAAAATAAAAAATCTACCCTTACCGGGTGAAGCCTCCCATTTTAAAATGGCTCCTGAAACAAGGATTAAACTAATGCAGGAAGCAAGACAAAAAGGGAGAAATCCAAAAAGAGCTGCGGTAATGGCCTTGTTCTATCCAGATATTAATGCCTTGGCACACATACTTCTAATCCTTAGAAAGGCCCATCCCAAGGATGTACACTCGGGGCAAGTAGGTTTTCCCGGCGGTCAATCAGAGCAGGGCGACACGGATTTAAGGGAAACGGCCTTAAGGGAAACCCATGAGGAAGTAGGTATTCCATCTGCAGAAATTAGAATTGTAAGATCGTTGAGCGAGATTTACATACCTCCCAGTAACTTTGAAGTACGGCCCTACGTAGGTCTTTATCAAAATAGAAAGCCTTTATTTACGCCGCAGCAATCCGAGGTTGAAGCCTTGGTGGAGGTTCCGGTAGCCGATTTTATGGACGATTCCAAAATTTTCATGCAAAAGCTCAGTACTTCGTATGCTGTAAATATTGATGTACCAGCCTTTAATTTAAATGGTTACACCGTTTGGGGCGCCACGGCCATGATGTTAAGTGAGATCAAGGAGTTGTTGAAACAGGTCTTATAGCTTCATATTTTGTAGTTTTGCCTCTATGGGTTTATTCAAGGAAAATCCTTTTGGACATATACTCTTTTTAAAAAAATGGCTCATTCGAGTCATGGGGCTGATGACACACTCACGGTACAAGGGCTTTAATACCTTGGAAATTGAAGGTTCGGAAATCCTAAGAAACCTCCCTGAAACAAACGTTCTTTTTGTAAGCAATCATCAGACCTACTTTGCGGATGTAGTGGCCATGTTCCATGTTTTTAATGCCAGCTTATCGGGAAGGGAAGATTCCATTAAGAACCTGGGTTATCTATGGAACCCCAAATTGAACTTGTACTATGTGGCTGCGGCTGAGACCATGAAAAAGAGCCTACTCACCAAAATCTTTGCCTATGCCGGCTCTATTAGCGTGGAGCGAACCTGGCGATCGGAAGGACAGGATGTAAAACGGCAGGTAAAAATGAGCGATATCTCCAATATAGGTAAGGCGTTGGCAGATGGTTGGGTCATTACCTTCCCTCAGGGAACGACTACTCCCTGGAAACCTTTACGAAAGGGTACCGCGCATATCATCAAAAAATATAAGCCAGTGGTGGTTCCGGTAGTTATTGATGGATTTCGGCGTTCGTTCGATAAAAAGGGACTTCGGGTCAAGAAAAAAGGAATTTTACAATCCATGGTGATTAAAGGACCTTTGGAAATAGATTACGAGAACGAATCTGCCGAATCTATTATCGAAAAATTGGAATACGCCATAGAACAACACCCTTCTTTTTTGAAAGTGATTTCCCAAAAGGAATTATTGGCCTATGAACAGGAAAATGAATTACGAAGGTTCCGCAATCGAAAGAAAGTTTAAATTTCCAGGCGTTTCAACTCCTGATAATTTTTTTTAAGTTTCCTGAGCAAGATTCCGTAAAGCAAAAAATAGATTCCGCCCATTACAAGGGTAAAGAAGAATCCTCCCAGGGTGACTACCCAGAATACCATAATGCGAATCTCTTCCAAAGACCTCTTCTTTAGCACCTCCTCAAAACCTTCGACAAAACCTCCGATACCCATTAAAACGTCATGGAAGAAATACATCTCCAAGGCGTAGTACAAAAAGAAAACAAAAAACATACTCAGGGAAAAAACGATATAGTAGAAAACCGTTTTTCTCGTAAGGATTATTTTGTCCATGAGATTTTTTGCATTTTCCAAAACAGAAATTGCCTTGTACCGTTTGTAAAAAAGATAAATGAAGTAGATGACCACCGCATAGTAAAAAATAGATAGGATCAACAGGCCAAGGTTAAAAGTAGAATTGTCCAAAAGGGCCATTGAGTTTCGGATGGAAGGGAATAAAACCAATAGTTGGGGAAGCGAAATTTCCAAAATACTAATAATCAATATCCATCTAACTATGGAAGAAGATTTTTTCCACAGCATGTTATGTATTTCATCAAAGGATAATTTGGGAAGCTCCGCTCCCTTTTTTTGCCAATCTTTCTTTAACAGTTCCAGTTCGTCCATCATATCCTCAAGGATTCAATATGGTTTTCAATTTATTCTTGATTCGATTCATCTTTACCCTGGCGTTTACCTCGGTAATACCCAACGTCTCTGCAATCTCCCTATAGTCCTTGTCCTCCAAATAAAGAAAGACAAGGGCCTTTTCTATATCGCCCAATTGCTTTAGGGCGTTGTACATTAGTTTCAGTTGTTTCTCCTCGGTCTCATCATATTCGTCGGCCTTTATCTTAAAAATTACGGACTCATAATCTTGGGTAATAACCTGTCTTTTTGATTTCCGATATAAAGTAATCGCCGTATTCAACGCTACGCGGTACATCCATGTACTGAATTTGGATTCGCCCCGAAACTTTGGATAAGCCTTCCATAATTGTATGGTTATTTCCTGAAAAAGGTCATTATGCGAATCCCTATCATTGGTGTATAGCGTACACACCTTATGAACAATATTCTGATTGTTCTCAAGCTCTGTAACAAATTGATGTTCCAGTTCTTTGTTCACGTACGGGTTGGTAAGTTGTTATAGATTAGTAGAGCGTTACTTTGTTTTGTTACAGAATAAATCTTGAAGTTCAGGATTACATGTGTTTTAGAAGGTTTAGTTTTCATTTTCCCCACTTGGTTTTTTAGGGTCAAAGTGAATTTAACTTGACTTTTCTGCCCTTTGGCCTCTTAAACTCCAGTTGTAGATCCAGTTTTGATATTTTTTTATTGTCCAACTTATAGACCAGTATAAACTCCATATCCGAAATATTGATAAAGGTTGAATACAATGTACCGCCTGTTCTACCCTTCTTATCAACAGCCGGTGTTTGAACTGCACTGCCAACAGTGTTTGCAACTTTCAAAAAACTTATAGAATCTTTACTTTTCTCCAAGGCCTCCAAGTTTTTTTGGATGGCGTTGTACCTTGGGCACGGATGGTTTCCTTTTGTGGGGTCGGCCAGTAAAAAATTGGTCATGATTAATTTATTGTTCGTTATAGAAATGATTTTCCGTTCTCCGTCCAACCACTCGATGACCACGGCATTTCCAGTGGCATCACCTAACATAATATGGGCATCCGATAAAGCTATTTTTCGTTTTTCAATAAATGCAATGGCATCCTGTACCGTTTTACAGGAGGCCAAAACATCGTCGCCTAAATTTCCCTTTATTTTTTTGGAACCTTTTATTCTGGGTTGTTCCGGGGTAACTGCACCATCAAAGAACAATCCTGCTTCATTAATTCCGCCCTGTGCAAAATCATCCCAACCGTACCAGAGATGGGCCAATTCCCCTTTGGATTTTGGAACGATCTGGATATAGGCATCCACATCATACCAATAATCCTCATTGTTGGCCACATAGATTTTTCCTGTGACGGAGTCTATATAATACACTACGGAACAAGCATGGCTTAATGCTGAAAAAGATAGAAGGACAAGAAAAAAAAGAAGTTTTTGTTTTTTTAGCATAGCCCGTTTTAAATGACTTAAATATACTAAAATCGGTTTCAATAAAATTGGTAAATAACGGCTTGGTAAGGTTCCAAAACAAACTTCGTATCTTTTTTGATATTGGGTGCCATGTCATTGCTAATGACAAGTTTGGCATGCTCAAAATCCAATTCGTTCAAGACAAGCTCCGTTTTCCTTGAGGAAAAACTGAGCAATACCAGGAATGTGTTTTCACTATCGTTACGTGTATACGCATAAATATCTTCATTTTTTGGAACTAGCAAGGTATAGTCCCCATAGATTAAGGTAGCATGGGACTTACGAACACTGATCATTCGTCTAAAATAGTTGAGCACGGAATCTTCTTCGGATTCCTGCATCATGACATTTACACCCTCCCGATAATTCTCGTTGATACCTATCCAAGGTCTTGCCTGGGTAAAACCGGCGTTTTTGGAAAGGTCCCATTGCATGGGTGTACGGGCATTGTCCCTACTGGCGTGCTTTTCATTTTGGATAAATGCTTCAAGATTTCCACCTTCTTTTTTAAGTGTCTCAAAACGGTTCAAGGTATTTATGTCCCGGTAATCCTCGATATCTTCGAACTTGATATTGGTCATTCCTATTTCCTCACCGTACAGAAAATAAGGAGTCCCTCTCATGGTAAGCACGAAGGTATGGAGCATTGTGGCCGAATTTCGCCAATGCGCTTTTGAATCATTTCCCCAACGACTTACGGTTCGGGGAAAATCATGATTGTTCAAATAGATACTTCCCCAACCTTTTTGGGCAAAAACACAATCCCATTGGGAATGTATCCGCTTAAAATCGGTAAGCTTCCATTTTTCTTTTCGCATCGTAAACATTTGACCGGGCTCCCGATCAAGATCCATCAAATCAAAATGAAAGAACATGTTGAGCTCCTTACGGTCCTCATTGACGAAATCCAATGCACGCTCAATGGATATACCGGTTCCTTCACCAACTGTCATCACATCATAATTGCTCAATACCTCCTTGTTCATTTCGTGCAAATATTCATGGAGTCTAGGGCCGTTGGCATAGTATGGGATAAAATCCCCTTCATATTCTTCGGGAAGCTCGGGAAAGCCAGTATCCTTGGAGATAAAAGAAATGACATCCATGCGAAAACCATCGACTCCTTTATCGAACCAGAATTTCATGAGGTCATAGATTTCCTGTCGTACTTTAGAGTTTTCCCAATTTAGATCAGGTTGTTTTTCGGAAAAACAATGTAAGTAGTAAGCATCGGTACATGCATCATATTTCCAGGCATTCTCCTCAATGTCAAAGAAGCTCCAACGCTTGGGTGGTGTTCCTTTGTCATTGGGCCACCAATGGTAATAATTCCTATATGGATTGTCACAGGATTTCCGAGCCTCCAAAAACCAAGGATGCTCATCACTACTATGGTTCACCACAAGGTCCATGACCAATTTTAGGCCCCTTTGTTTCATTCCCGCCAGTAGTTCGTCAAAATCGGACATGGTACCGAATTCTTCCATTATACCTCGGTAATCGCTTATGTCATAGCCGTGGTCATCATTTGGCGATTTGTATATTGGGTTCAACCAAACAATATCCACTCCCAAGCTTTTAATGTAGTCCAACCTGTGGATAATACCCCTTAAGTCTCCTATACCATTGCCGGTCGTATCTTGAAAACTTCTAGGGTAGATCTGGTAGACAATACCTTCTTTCCACCATTTTCGCTTTGATCGTTCTTCCATACAAACTTTTTGCGGGGCCCTAATATATTATTTTCTTTAAAAAAAATCAGGTCTGGAAAAATCTTAAATCAACTATAACGATTGCGTTTCCTATTTTTTTGCAAATGAATTCTTTAAATGTTGCCGATAGGGTATTAAATTCAGGATTTTCCTTTGAGATGAAGACTTATACCATTGCGTTAAATTCATTTTAAAAATCTAGGAATACCAAAGCGTTTCAACTACTTTTAGATATCCAATACTCAAAGTACAATTTGTGATTTCGCGCTTAAAAATTTTTAAGACTCTTTTCTTTTTTTTGGGCCTCGTTGCGCTATATGGCCAAGAACCTAAGCCAGACCCCCTAGGTCTTATGAAACAAGGTAATTTAAACATAGAAGGGTTTTCGTACCCTCTATTTTTTAGCAATGAGGAACACGCGTCTTTTCTAATCAATTATGATCTATCCGAAGAACTGGATGTCCTGTTGGAAGGTTTTCACGATACCTATGTTATTTCCAATAGGTTTAGAGCCGCTCTTTTGGGAAGGTATTATCTTACGGAAAAGCTATACCTCCTTTCAGGATTGGAATTGGAAAGGGAGGCGAAAAAAGATGGAAGAGAGCCTTTGTCCCCCAGAATAGGTGTTATATCAGGTGCTGGCTATGAAGTACAAGAAAACTTCTTTTTGGAAGCAAGGGCAAACATACAGTTTAATGATTCCAAGATGGGAAGCTTTGGGGAACCTGTTATTCCCACCCCTGCCCTATATTCTCTGGGGGGGAAATTCAAGTTCTGATATAAACTTAGCCTTTTTTATTTTCTAGGGTGATATTTGTTCATGACGTCTGAAAGATGGCTACGGTCTACATGCATGTAAACCTCGGTAGTGGTAATACTTTCGTGGCCCAGCATTTGTTGTATTGCCCTAAGGTCCGCCCCATTTTGAAGGAGGTGGGTGGCAAACGAATGTCTGAACGTATGTGGACTAATGCTTTTCTGTAACCCGATTTTTTCCGCGAGTTGTTTAATGATAGTGAATATCATGGCCCTTGTCAGTTGTTTGCCCCTTCTGTTTAGAAAAAGAATATCCTCGTGGCCCTTTTGGATTTTTTGATGTATCCGGATTTCATTTCTATAGATGTCAATGTATTTTATATTAATGGTCCCAATGGGTACAAACCGTTGTTTGTCTCCTTTACCTGTAACTTTGATAAAACCTTCCTCAAAAAAAAGGTCCGAAATCTTTAGGCCTATTAATTCGGAAACACGAAGCCCACACCCATACAAGGTCTCTAGCATAGCACGGTTTCGCTCACCTTCCGGCTTGCTTAAATCTATGGTCCCGATAAGCGTATCTATTTCAGATTCAGAAAGGGTGTCCGGGAGTTTTCGTCCAATTTTAGGGGATTCCAAAAGGTCCATAGGGTTATCGATTCGATATTCCTCAAAAACCAAATAATTAAAAAACCCTTTAAGTCCGGAAATGATACGGGCCTGGGAGCGTGGGTTAACAGTTTTGGCAATCTCGTAAATGAACCTTTGTACCGTTTCCATGCTTACTTTTATAGGATCCTCCGAAATGTTATGTATTTCCAGATAAAGTATAAGCTTGTTTACGTCTCGCTCGTAGCTTTTGATGGAATTCTGGGCCAAGCCCCGCTCTATTCTTAAATAGTGCTGATAATCCTTCAATGCTTGTTGCCAATTCATGGTTCAAAGATACGCTATGTCCAAGATTTCCTGACCATCAATTCATAAATGCGAGCAATGGTTTTTGCAAAGTATTAAGGTGTTTTTAGCAAAATTAACATTTTGATAATCGAAAATATCAAGGAGTAAAATAGCTTTGCCAAACGCTTCTTTTTAACATTAGAATGGAATTTTGAAATGCATTCTCTCCAAAAAGAGGTACTTTTGCAAAGACAACCTTTAAATATGAAAACATGAAAAAAATAGCTTTCCTTATTGTTTTGTTTGCTTTTTTTAGTGTCCAATACACTATGGCCCAAATACAGGGCACCAGTGGCATAGGTGCCGATGGTACGGTGGCCGTCAAGGCAGGATTTAATCTTTCTTCATTGGGTGGTGATAGTAGATATGATTATGGCTCCAAGCCCGGTTTTCATATTGGGGGATTAGTAGAAATTCCTTTTTCCGATATCATTATTCTTCAACCGGAAGTGCTTTTATCCTTTCAGGGTAGTGGCACATTCCTGGATGATGACATTAACTTGTTTTATCTAAATGTACCCTTGATAGGCAAATACAATGTTTGGGACAATCTTTTTATAGAAGCGGGACCACAATTTAGCGTTTTACTTTCTAGTAATATCGATGAGGATACATATGGTACTTTGGTTACACCGGACAAAAATACGTTCGACATTGGTTTTGCTTTGGGAGCGGGATATCGATTGGACGATAACTTTTACTTTCAGCTGCGTTTTATTCCTGGGTTCATCAATGTGGTCAAGGATTTCGATTCCAAGAACCGAGTGGCGCAAATTTCCGCTAGTTATTTCTTTTAAAATCCAAGGGGTCTAAAAAATAGTTTTCAAGGGCTTTATGGACTGTCTCCCGATACCTATCGGGATATGCACCCGTTTGCCTACTTTATTCAGTTTATCATAGTGGATACTATCCATTCTTTGGAAAATACTTTCTGATAATGCAAAGCGCAATCTCCCTTTGATGCACTTGGAAGGCCTATGGACAACGGTTTTCCCGAATTTGGCAACAAAGTTGCTTTATGGTGTAGGCTAATAGGTGTATTTGACGTTATGGTACCTATAATCTATAGTTATGAAGCGAATCATATGTGCCCTGGCATTTATCTTATTCGGATTGTCCATCAATGCACAGGAAGGATTTAAACTGGGTATTCAAGGTGGATTGCCTTTGGGGGATTTTAATGATGAGGTAAGTCTATTTATTGGGGCCGATGTGGGCTATTCATGGGCCTTGGGTGAATTAATTGACCTTGGGGCAACCGCCGGCTTCATCCACGGTTTTGCCGAAACCTTTCAAGATCAAACCGTATCGGGAGATTTGCCTAACGTACAATTTTTACCCCTTGCCGCTTCCATACGGATCTGGCCCTCCAATTCCTTTTCCTTTGGGATAAATGCTGGAACGGCCTTGGGTATCAATGATGGCAATGATGGTGGGCTTTACTATAGACCTATCATTGGCTTTTTGTTGGGTCCACAAACCGAATTGAATCTTTCCTATACCGGAATACAATTGGACGAAAGCACATGGAATTCTGCCAATCTTGGTGTAATCTATACCTTTCCTACCGGGCGTAGGCGTTGATTCTTAGACTACCCGGTAGCACCATTTTTTTTACGGGTACTAATTTGCTAATTTTAGCTGCGTAAAATAAGCCGCATGTAAAGTCGATTCCATTCGATAAATTCGGAGGCGAATTCCATCTACCTGCCCGTAAGGTAGGTCCGACCTATTAACAACGCTAGATTTGAATAGATGAAACGAACATGAATTTTTTTAGTCGAAAACTACACACTGTGGTATGATTAAAACAAATTCATGTGAGAACGAGTACAAGGAGTAGTTGCATGGGTTCTCAAATTTTTAAGTTATTTATTTACAAGAAGTTAAAAATTTTAAGCACATGAAAATCATTATAATTAATGGTCCCAACTTAAACCTTTTGGGCAAACGAGAGCCGGAGGTATATGGCAACCAGACTTTTGAGGACTATTTTTCGATACTACAGTTCAAGTTCAAGGATGTACAGCTGGAGTATTACCAATCCAATATAGAAGGGGAGATTATTGGTAGACTTCAGGAAGTAGGATTTTCTTATGATGGGATTGTCCTCAACGCGGCCTCCTATACCCATACATCGGTAGGTATCGGTGATGCCGTAAAGGCTATTGAAACGCCGGTCGTAGAGGTACATATCTCCAATACCCATAAACGGGAGGACTTCCGACATGTTTCCTATATCTCTTCGGGTGCCAAAGGGGTCATCCTTGGTTTTGGCCTACAGAGCTATGATTTGGCAATACAGAGTTTTTTAGGCGATACTACAGAATAGGCAATACCCTTAGCGGCGTTTGAGTATCAGAAGGGCAAACCTTGTCCGGTCCTTTAAAAACAAGTGTAAAATTTACCCACTTATTGCTCCGATTGTAACGGCTTTAAATATTTCTTGTCCATATAAAATGTACCAAATGGTAAAAGAGAAGCAAGGAGCAGTACCGACAAGCGCTTTATGGTCCACTTTTTTTCCATCCAAAAAACAATGGCCACAAGGAGATAGATAATAAACAAGGCCCCATGGGCGTAACCGATATAGATATTGGGTTCACGAATGCCCGCCCAATACTTAAGGGGCATACTTATGGCAAAAAGCATCAGATAAGAGATACCTTCAAGGATAGCGGTAATTCTAAAGGCGGTAAGCATTTTTTAAAAGGGTAAGCGTTTCATATGAACACAGTTTAGAGCTAAAAGTTCGCCTGCCTGCCCGCCGATGACGTTCAGACGGGCACTCCTGATTTTACAAATGGATTACTTCATCATAGGCATCGGCTACGGCTTCCATTACGGCCTCGCTCATGGTCGGGTGGGGGTGAACCGCCTTTAATACCTCGTGCCCAGTGGTCTCCAATTTTCGTGCCACCACGGCTTCGGCTATCATATCCGTAACACCTGCGCCGATCATATGGCAACCCAACCATTCGCCATATTTGGCATCGAAGATAACTTTCACAAAACCATCCGAATTGCCGGAGGCCTTGGCCTTTCCACTTGCTGAAAACGGGAATTTCCCCACTTTAATATCATGTCCGGCCTCTTTCGCCTGTGTTTCGGTCAGTCCCACGGAAGCTACTTCGGGCATACAGTAGGTACATCCAGGAATATTGCCATAATCCAACGGCTCCACATGCATGCCTTTTATTTTTTCAACACAAAGGATGCCTTCCGCAGAGGCTACATGCGCCAAGGCCTGCCCCGGGGTAACATCACCTATGGCGTAGTAACCCGGAATATTGGTCTGGTAATAATCATTGACCAAAATTTTATCACGGTCCGTAGCAATCCCTACATCTTCCAAGCCAATATTTTCGATATTCGATTTTATACCCACTGCGGAAAGGACGATATCCGCCTCAAGGACTTTCTCTCCTTTTGAAGTCTTTACGGTGGCCTTTACGCCTTCTCCCGAAGTGTCAGCGCTCGTGACTTCGGAGGAGGTCATAATCTTGATGCCCGTCTTTTTAAAACTTCGTTCCAGTTGCTTGGAGACCTCTTCGTCCTCCACGGGAACTATACGAGGCAGAAACTCCACAACGGTAACTTCTGTGCCCATGGCATTATAGAAGTAGGCAAACTCGATACCTATGGCCCCGCTGCCCACTACAATCATCTTTTTGGGCTGCTTGTCCAAGGACATGGCTTCCCGATAACCGATAATCTTCTTGCCATCTTGAGGTAGGCTGGGCAATTCACGACTACGTGCACCAGTAGCGATAATGACATGTTCAGCACTATATTCTGTTTCCTTACCTTCCGTGTCGGTAACGGCTATTTTTTTTCCAGGTTTCAGTTTCCCAAAACCCGAAATGACCTCGATCTTGTTCTTTTTCATCAAAAACTGTACGCCCTTGCTCATACCATCGGCGACACCTCGGCTACGTTTTACCACGGCATTGAAATCCTTGTCCACGTCATTTGCCTTAAGGCCATAATCCTCGGCATGTTGTAGATATTCAAATACTTGGGCGGACTTTAGCAAGGCTTTCGTAGGGATACAACCCCAATTTAGACAAACCCCACCGAGGCTTTCTTTTTCAACAATCGCGGTTTTGAAACCCAATTGGGAAGCCCTGATAGCGGTAACATAACCACCGGGGCCACTACCCAAAACAATAACATCGAAATTGGCCATTTTTAAACTTTTTAGAGATTACCTCCCGAAAGATCCCGAATAAATCATCGGGCGAGAGCGGTGCAAAAGTACGGAAATCAGAATCCAAATTACAAATTCAAAATCCCAATTATTTGTCAAGGAATTCTAAATCAATAAATCAAAACTTGGATTTATGGGTTTTCTGTTTTCCTTAAGTTTTTGGAACCTTCATTGGGATGGAAAGTGAAACCTTTTGGGATGTTATTTTATTTCGACCCTAAACATTAAGATGCCTCTATTAATTGGAACAATATGCCAACTATTAAGTTAGGTTAACTCAGTTAAAGTAATGAAAGATGTGAGGCGTTTTTATTCCTTGGCTACAAAATCCAGTGCCACGCCGTTGATACAGTGTCGTTTTCCTGTGGTATTCCTGGGGCCGTCCTCAAATACATGCCCCAAATGCCCCCCACAAACCGCGCAATGCTCCTCGGTACGTTTGTAGCCTATTTTATAATCAACGTCATAGGCCACATTGCCCTCTATTTCCCGATCAAAACTGGGCCAACCTGTACCGGAATCGAATTTGTATTGACTCTCGAAAAGCGGAGTACCACAACCCGCACAAACATAGGTTCCTTCTTCCTTGTTATCCAAAAGCTCACTACTAAAGGCATTTTCTGTAGCGGCCTTGCGCAGTACATAGAATTCTATATCGTTAAGCTCCTTTCGCCATTCCTCTTCCGTTTTGGATATAGGGAAAGTTTTTTCTTCTTTTTTATCTGGATTGGAGGCGATTTCCTTTTCTTGGGAATTTCCTTTACATCCGGTAATTAGTAGGATGAAGGCGATCAAAAGTGTTTTACTGTTCATGAAAATTAGTTTATACTACATTTTTTAGATTGGACGACACAATTGGTAAATCCTTTCAAATGTAATCCACTTTATGAAATGAATTGCGTTAAGGTTTTGCTAATGCCATCTACCCAAAAGGAAAAGCCCTATTCGCCATTTGGGGAACAAGGCCTTTCCGTGTTTTATATGGTAAGATGATTAATCCAATTGTATTTTTTTAATATCCTTTTCTTCGATACCCAAAGAGCGCATTACGGCATCGATATTGGATTTATCCATTTTTGAAGATAATCCTAAATCTGCTGGAATAACAACGATTCTAAAAATCTGGTTTTGGACCAAATCCGCTGGAACCAAACTTGCATTAAATTCCGGTTCTACCAAAACACTATAATCATTCTGTGTAAAGTCAAAATTGTAATACAATAATCCTTGATCGGAAAAGAAGGGTTGAGGCAATTGCCGCCAAACATCCAGGCCATTGTTTACCTCCTCCAATCTATACATGAGCACCACATCGTCCGGTAATAATATAACATCATCCGGGAAGGGCTCTAGGGCGAACTCATACCTGTTTAGGTCTGAATTTAGAACCATATCAATGTCAATTTCAAAGGCTATCGCCTCAAATTCGGGGCCTGGAGGCCCCTGGGCACCATCCAATCCATCAAATCCATCTAGTCCTGGAGGTCCTGCCGGACCCTCACAGGATATAAAAAATAAAGCCAATACTGTACTAAATACCAAAGTTGATTTTTTCATAATTACTGTATTTTAACTATAGATTTGATTCTTTTTTGTACCCGTTTCAAAAAGCGTTCCAAAAATGAAATCGGTAGAATTTGAGTTCCTCAAAGAACCCAAGATTTGTGCCTCTCACATGTGGGATTATCGTTTTATTTCCTATTTTTAGCAAAACCGGACAAACCTTAAACTATGTTAAGACAACAACGTGTTGTTATTGAAAATGTTTCACCACAAATTCAATGTGGGGCGTTTTTTATCAAAAGGACCATAGGCGAAAAAGTAACAGTTTATGCGGATGTACTCCCAGATGGCCATGACGTGATACAGGCCGAGATTCTCTATAAACATCGTGATGAGAAGAAGTATTCCGAAATCCGTATGCAACATCAAGGGCAGGATGTATATTTTGAATCTTTTTCGGTACAAAAACAAGGGTTTTATGACTATAAGGTACAGGGATGGGTAGACCATGCCCTGAACTGGCAGCATGGTATTGAGGCCAAACTTGAGGATGGCCAACACGTAAAGAGCGAACTTCTGGATGGCGTACAGTACCTTAAGTATATTACCAAAAAAGTTTCTTCCAAGGAGAAGCCATATCTCCAAAAACTGATTCAACTTTTTGAAGATGAGGGTTCATATGATGAGGCGATTAAAGAAGCTGTTTCGAAAAAACTGCACGAATTATTTTTGAAGTACCCCCAGCGTTTCCTGGCCAATAGCAGTGAAGTGCTTCAGGTCTATGTTGACCGTAAGAAGGCCGCTTTTAGTACTTGGTACGAGTTTTTTCCGCGATCTTCTTCGCCAGAGACCAATACACATGGGACTTTTAAGGATTGTGAACTACTACTGCCCAGAATAGCCAATATGGGCTTCGATGTATTGTATTTCCCGCCTGTGCATCCTATTGGAGAGGTAAACCGGAAAGGGAAAAACAACACCGTAAATGCGAATGAGGACGATTCCGGCGTACCGTGGGCCATTGGTTCAAAATTGGGCGGACATACCGCTATACATCCGGAATTAGGTACGGAAAAAGACTTTAAGGACTTGATCAAAAAGGCAAATGATCATGGAATCGAGATTGCCATGGATCTTGCTTTTCAGGCCGCGCCGGACCATCCGTATATAACCGAATATCCGGAATGGTTTAGAAAACGACCCGACGGAACCATCCAATATGCTGAAAACCCTCCCAAAAAGTATCAGGACATCGTCAACTTTTATTTTGAATCCAAGGCGTATAAAGAGTTATGGGAAGAACTGTTAAGCGTTACCCTGCATTGGGTCAACTGTGGGGTTCACATTTTTAGGGTAGACAACCCCCATACCAAACCCTATTATTTTTGGAATTGGCTCATTGCACAGGTCAAAAAGGACCATCCGGACGTGCTGTTCCTGGCTGAGGCGTTTTCCCGGCCAAGGGTTATGCAGCAATTGGCCAAGCAAGGATTCTCACAGTCCTATACCTATTTCACCTGGAGGGTATGGAAGCATGAACTTATTGAATACATGGTAGAGCTTACCCAATCCGAAATGAAGGAGTACTACCGTCCCAATTTTTGGCCCAATACCCCGGACATTAATCCATACCATCTACAGGGGGCCAATGAGGCCATGCACCTTATTCGGTATGCCCTGGCCGCGACAATGAGCGGAAATATCGGAATCTACGGGCCGGTATTTGAATATATGGATACCGCGGCCCTTCCGGGCAAGGAAGAATACCTGAATTGCGAAAAGTATGAGATACGACATTGGGACTGGTCCAAGGAAAATAAGTTGACCTATGTTATAAGCAAAATAAATGCAGCGCGTAAAGCGCATGAATGCCTGCAGCAAACTAATAATATCCATTTTTGCTCCATTGACAACGATAATTTGATCGCTTTTTACAAGTGGAACGATGACCGCACGGACCAAATGTTGATTGTAATCAGTTTGGACCCCTATTATTCCCAAAGAGGCATGGTTCAACTTCCATTGGATAGTTTAGGAATCCATGCGGGACAATCTATACGGGTCCATGATATTATTACGGATAATGGGTACCTTTGGCACAATGAATGGAACTTCATAGAGCTGCATCCGGCATTGCCCTTTCATCTGTTTCATATCAATACATAAGAAATGACCAAAAAGAAAAAGGAATCTTTGGCACGACCGCCTTATCATTTCGATACTGTTTGGGAAGAATTGATGGGCAACGATAAGTTTGTCAAAGTATTTCTCTCAGATGTGCTGGAAAACTATGTAGTGCAGCAGCGTTGGTACGGTGGCAAAGCTAGCAAGTTAAAGTATCTGGAACTTCAGGAATATTTTAGGATACAACAAAATGAGGAAGTCTATTATGGTCTGTTATTGCAGGTTAATTTTGAAGAAGCCTTCTATCAGCATTATTTCTTACCTATTGCCTTTGTATCCGATGAAAGCTTTGCTGAGAAAGACCGCATATTACCTATAAAAATAAAGGACCAGGAAGGTTTTATTATTGATGCCCTAAATCTTGAGGCTTTTCGAAAACTTGTCTTCGAACGCATCAGGACTGCCATACCCAATGATACGACCAAGGTAAGATATCATAAAAGCACCAGTTTTTCGGAAACGGAGTATGTTTCCTCCCGATTTATGGGATTGGAACAAAGCAACACTTCGGTTATCATTAATGATAGATTAGTGATTAAGTTTTTCCGTAGGATTTATTCCGATAAAAACCCTGATTATGAAATGACCCGTTTTCTTTCCGAGGAGAAAGGGTATAGGAACATACCGGCCTATAAAGGAAGTATCAACGTCATCGATTCCGACAATGTGAATATTACGATTGCCTTAATGCAGGAATTGGTGCCCAACCAAGGGGATGCATGGGAATATATGTTGGGGGAATTGCATAAAATATTCAGTAATCTGGAATACAAGCGTATCAATGTGGGTAACCTGCCTGAAACTTTGATGTTCAAAAATTTAGGCATCAATGATGTACCTCCTCATATTATAGATTGGGCCGGGCTCAATGTTTTTTTGAAAATCCAAAAACTCGCACAAAGAACGGCAGAAATGCATATTGCCTTGGGGTCGGAATTTGGTGATACGGCCTTTCATCCAACACATTTTAACGGAGATTATGAAGTATGGTTAAAGAATAGGTTACTGTATCAATTTCAGAATCGCCTGAATATTGTCGAGAACAATATGCACCGTTTGGAGGGACTTTCGTTGGAATTGGCCCAGAAGTTCTTGGAACGGAAGAACGAGATACGCAAACGATTCGTAAATTTTGATTGGACCAAATTGAAAGGGGAGCGTATTCGAATACATGGAGATTATCATTTGGGCCAGGTATTGGTTCAGGAAGACGACTTTTACCTCCTGGACTTTGAAGGCGAGCCGGAGAGCACTATTCGCGACCGTAAAGTGAAACAACCTCCCCTAAAGGACGTAGCCGGTATTTTCCGCTCTTTTCATTATGCTATTTATGCCACAATTTTTGGAAAAGGGGAGGGGTATCCGTATTCTCGGGAAGACCTGTATAAAGCAGGTGAAATATTGTACCGCTATTTCATAGGTGTATTTCTGGGAAGTTATGTTGGGTTGATACAAGAGCACAATCTCAACATAGGATACGTTCAAGAGCGCATATTTCTTTTAAAATACTGTATGCTGGAAAAAGCGGTCTATGAATTGGGTTACGAAATGAATTCCAGGCCACAGTGGGCGGTAATACCCTTGGAAGGTATTATGGGCATTATTAACGATACTAACTAAACAATACTATGGCAAACGTAATAGCGCACAGTCTATTTACCGATTTTGATATTAGTCTTTTTAAATCTGGAAAACACTATCGACTTTACGAGAAATTGGGTTCGCACCCTATGGAGCTCAATGGTCAAAAAGGTACTTATTTTGCAGTGTGGGCTCCAACGGCGAAATCCGTATCCGTAGTGGGCGATTTCAATTATTGGATGGAGGGTGACCATAAACTCTTTGTCCGGTGGGACGAAAGTGGTATTTGGGAGGGATTTATTCCTGGCATCGATCAGGGCTCTCTATACAAATACAAAATACACTCCAATAACAACGATATCAAGACCGAAAAAGCAGATCCCTTTGCGCGTTATTGCCAACACCCGCCCAATACGGCATCCGTAGTATGGAATGATAATTACAAATGGAAGGACAAAAAATGGATGGGTTACCGAGGGGATAAAAATGGTCTGGACCGGCCCTATTCCGTATATGAGGTACATCTGGGTTCCTGGAAACGTAAAAATGGAAACGAATATCTTTCCTATGTCGATCTATCGGAAGATCTTGTAAAATATGTAAAGGATATGGGTTTTACCCATGTGGAGTTTATGCCCATTATGGAATACCCTTACGATCCTTCCTGGGGTTACCAATTAACCGGATACTTTGCCCCAACTTCGAGATTTGGGAAACCGGAAGATTTCAAATTACTGGTAGATAAGCTTCACCAAAACGATATTGGGGTAATTTTGGATTGGGTTCCTTCCCACTTTCCCGAAGATGCCCATGGACTTGGCTTTTTTGATGGATCCCACCTTTATGAAAACCCGGATCGCCGAAGAGGTTATCATCCGGATTGGAAAAGTTTGATTTTTAACTATGGCAGGAACGAGGTCAGGGCCTTCCTTATAAGCAATGCCCTTTTCTGGTTGGAACTCTATCATGTGGACGGTTTAAGGGTAGATGCCGTTGCCTCGATGCTCTATCTGGATTATTCCAGGGAAGAAGGGGAATGGGAACCCAATATATATGGCAACAATGAAAACTTGGAGGCCATATCCTTTATACGGGAACTCAATGAAACGGTCTATGGGAATTATCCGGATGTACAGACCATAGCGGAGGAATCCACGGCTTTTTCAGGAGTTTCCAGGCCTGTAAATTTAGGGGGACTCGGTTTTGGGATGAAATGGATGATGGGATGGATGCACGATACCCTGGAGTATTTCAAAAAAGAACCCATTTACCGCAAGCACCACCAAAATGATATTACTTTTAGTATGACCTATGCCTTTACCGAAAACTTCATGTTGCCCTTTTCGCATGATGAGGTAGTATATGGCAAACAGTCCCTTATTTATCGTATGCCCGGGGATGAGTGGCAGCGCTTTGCCAATCTACGCTTACTTTTCGGTTATATGTTTACACATCCCGGAGCTAATCTGGTTTTTATGGGAGGGGAATTCGGCCAGACTTCGGAATGGAACTTTCAACAAAGCCTTGACTGGCATTTGACGCAGTACGATGTGCATTCAGGAATTCAGGAATTAATCAAGGATTTGAATAAACTATACAAATCGCAACCTGCGTTGTACGAGAAACAATTTAGCCATGAAGGCTTCCAATGGATAGACTATGGGGACTCTGAAAATTCGGTTCTTACGTATATCCGTAGGGGCCATGACACCAAAAATGATATTATCATCGCCTGTAATTTTACACCCATACCAAGGGAAAAATACCGTATTGGAGTTCCAAAATCTACGGCCTTGAAAGAGATTTTTAATAGTGATGCCAAAAAATATGGTGGCAGTGGCACACAAAATGCTTCCATAAAAACTGCAAATAAGGAATGGCATGGGTATAAAAAATCCTTAGAAATTACTATACCTCCTTTGGGGATTGTTATTTTAAAGTAATAAAAGTAGCTATATCGTTATAGTTGACAATTGGTCATAATATGTTTTCGTTATTATGGGTTAAGTCCTTAATTTGTGGCGTTTAAATTTAACCAGCTATGATAACGAATACCGAACTTGAATATAAGGGTAATTTATACCCCAACCAGATAGCCGATTATAAAAAGGACTCGGATAAACTTTACTTCACCACCGAAAACGGCGTTATACTGGAAATTACCGTTCTTCAAGATAGTGTTTTAAGGTTCAGATATGCAACGGAATATGTATTTGAACCGGATTTTTCATATTCCATAAGTGAAACAGCCAGTAAGGGATATAACCGTTTGGAAGTTACCGAGAACAAAACGGAATATCTTTTGGAAACTTCCGTCCTTCAAATATTGATAGATAAGAAAACCCTGCGAACACAAATATCCGACTTGGAAGGGAATATTATAAATGAGGACGAGCTCGGTTTTCACTGGGAGGAAAACTATCAATATGGTGGCAATACCGTAAAAATGAGTAAAATAACCCAGACCGCTGAAAGCTTCTACGGCATGGGTGATAAGGCCACGCACTCCAACCTAAAAGGCAAGCGGGTAAACAACTGGTGTACCGATCAGTATGCATTTGGAAAAGATCAAGAACCGCTTTATAAGGCAATTCCATTTTACACCGGTCTTCATAAAGGTAAATGCTATGGCATTTTCTTCGATAATACCTTTAGGACGTATTTTGATTTTGCCCATGAGCGTCGGAACATCACCAGTTTTTGGGCAGATGGAGGGGAAATGAACTACTACTTTTTTTATGGGCCACAAATGTCAGAAGTAGTACGTTCCTATACAAATTTGACGGGGACTCCGGAAATGCCCCCGCAATGGGCCTTGGGATACCATCAATCCAAATGGAGTTATTTTCCCGAAAGTAGGGTAAAGGAAATAGCCAACACATTTAGGAAACTCAAGATTCCCTGCGATGCCATTTACCTGGATATTGATTATATGGATGGTTTTCGCTGTTTTACATGGGACAAGACTCGATTTCCGGATCCAAAACGGATGATAGGTGAGCTAAATGAAGACGGGTTTAAGACCGTGGTCATGATAGACCCGGGAATTAAGGTGGATAGAGATTATTGGATCTACAAGGAAGCTATGGAAAAGGACTATTTCTGTAAACGTGGAGATGGACCTTATATGCAAGGGAAAGTGTGGCCGGGTGCCTGCAAGTTCCCGGACTTTACCAACCCGGAAGTACGAGCATGGTGGGCCGAACTTTACAAGGAGTTTATGGCGGAGATCGGCGTACATGCCGTTTGGAACGATATGAACGAGCCTGCCGTAATGGAAGTACCCACCAAGACGGCCCCGTTGGATACCAGGCACAACTACGATGGTCATCCCTGTACCCATAGAAAAGCGCATAATATTTATGGTATGCAAATGGTCAGGGCCACGTATGAGGGTGTAAAGAAGTATGTATTCCCTAAAAGGCCATTTGTCATAACTAGGGCCGCCTTCGCCGGAACCCAGAGGTATTCCTCTACCTGGACCGGGGATAATGTGGCCACTTGGGAGCATTTATGGATAGCCAACGTACAGGCGCAACGCATGTGTATAAGTGGCTATTCCTTTGTAGGATCGGATATCGGAGGATTTGCAGAACAGCCCAATGGCGAACTGTTCGCCAGATGGATTCAATTAGGCATTTTCCATCCTTTTTGCAGGGTACATTCCAGCGGAGATCACGGTGATCAGGAACCCTGGTCTTTTGACAATGAAGTAACGGATATTGTCCGCAAGTTTATAGAACTGAGATATCAATTATTACCCTATTTATATACCATGTTCTATAGGTATACGGAATATGGTACACCCATGTTGCAGTCCTTGTTCTATTATGACCAAGAGGACACTCAGACCCATTTTCGTACGGATGAGTTTATTTTCGGAAAGCAGATCTTGGTCTGTCCTATTCAAGAACCCAACGCTAAGGGTAGGCGGATGTATGTTCCTAAGGGAAAATGGTATAATTATTGGACTGAAGAGACCATAGAAGGTGGTAAGGAAAGATGGGTGACCGCAGATATCGATAAAATTCCTCTTTTCATTAAGGAAGGGGCCATTATACCTAAATATCCCGTACAGCAGTATGTGGGAGAACTTGAAATAAAGGAATTGATTCTGGATGTCTACTTTAAAATTGGGGCCGAGAATTCAATGGTATACGAGGATGCCCAAGACGGATATGATTACAAAAAGGGGCAATTTAGCTTACGTAAGTTTAAGTTAGTGGGCAAGGAAAACGAGCTGATAATCCAACAATTCAAGGATGGATCTTATATTACCTCGTATGAGAGCCTAAAATTTAAATTACACGGATTGCCTTTTACAATAGCTACTATAGAAGTAGACAATGAAGAGGTTCCATTAAAGCAAATAAAATTGAATGGTAATAATAGCATAGAAATCGACAAAAATTTCACCGAATTACATATAACGGGAAAATAATTTTCGTACTTTTCTTATACTAAACACTATTAAAAATGAAAAAGCTAGTATTGACATTAGTGGTTTTTATGGGCGTGGCAGCTTGCAAAACCAACCCGTTTACAGGAAAGAGCACTTTGAATTTTTATCCCAATAGCCAAATCTTCCCTACTGCGTTTGCCCAGTACGACCAATTTTTGAATGAAAATAAAGTAGTAGAAGGTACTGCCGAAGCTAGAATGATAGAAAAGGTGGGGCAAAGGATAGCTACTGCTGCAGAAAAATGGTTGAGCGCAAATGGTCAGCCGGGATACCTTAAGGATTATAAATGGGAATACAATCTCGTAAATGACGAAACCGTAAACGCATGGTGCATGCCGGGTGGGAAAATCGTTTTTTATACAGGGATTATGCCCATCTGTCAAGGAGAGACTGGTGTTGCGGTAGTTATGGGCCATGAAGTGGCACACGCCCTTGCCGATCATGGAGCGCAACGGATGAGTGCCGGTACTTTACAGCAATTAGGAGCGGTGGCAGGTAATGTGGCCATTAAAGACCCTCAGAAACGCAATATGTTCAATCAGGCTTATGGCGTTGGATCTTCAGTGGGTTTAATGTTGCCCTTTAGTAGGAGCCATGAAACGGAGGCGGATTTGATCGGCCTTCAAATGATGGCCATAGCAGGATACAATCCAGATGAGGCCGCCGACCTTTGGAGGAGAATGAAAGCGAAAAGTGGGGGACAGGCCCCTCCAGAATTTCTTAGCACCCATCCTTCCAACGATACTCGGATAGCCAATCTTGAAAATTGGGCTCCGATGGCCAAACAAGAGGCAGGTAAATTTGGTGTAACATCATTTGAATAAATATCCCAAAACAGTAGTATAAAATTGTATATTGAAAGCTGTCCGCTCAATTGGCGGACAGCTTTCATCTTTTCATATGGGCAGAACAATAGCGATAAAGGGAAATCGAAAGTTATTAAATGCTTGGGCTTTCTATGATTGGGCAAATTCAGTCTATAGTTTAGTGATTGCCTCGGCTATTTTCCCCATATTTTATGGTGCGCTGTTCCGGGTAGCCGAAGTTGAGAAAGTCTCGGTATTTGGCGGAGAGATTGCGAGGGCCCCATTGATCAGTTATGTAACTTCTGCCGCTTTCTTGTTCATAGCCATAATAACGCCTTTATTATCGGGTATTGCCGATTATGTAGGTAACAAGAAGGTATTCATGAAGTTTTTCTGCTATCTGGGCGGACTATCCTGTATAGGCCTATATTGGTTTTCTTTAGAAAATATCTACTTAGGTTTGACGTGCTATTTTTTTGGCCTGGTCGGTTTTTGGGTGAGTTTCGCCATTAACAACTCATACTTACCGGATATTGCATTTCCTGAGCAACAGGACCGTATTAGTGCGAAGGGTTTTTCCATGGGGTATATAGGAAGTGTAATCCTATTGCTGTTCAATTTGGCCATGGTAATGAAACCCGACTTTTTTGGTATTCAGGACGATATAGGTGAGGCTGCCGAATTGAAGGCCATGAAGTACTCTTTTGTCTCCGTGGGTATCTGGTGGATAGCTTTTGCACAATACACTTTTTTTCACTTACCAAAAGGATTTAAAAAGGAGGGTAAGAGAACGAATATTGTTCTTAATGGCTTTAGGGAATTAAAAAGTGTTTGGCACCAATTGGGCAATGAAACCAAATTGAAGCGTTATTTAGGAGCATTTTTTGTCTATAGTATGGCGGTCCAGACCGTAATGCTCATTGCCACCTATTTTGGGGAAGAGGAGATCAATTGGGGTTCCGATGGAGAACGTACCACTGGTTTGATCACCAGCATTTTGGTCATACAGATCGTAGCCGTCTTGGGAGCCACTTTGACCGCTAGGGCATCCAAGGCTTTCGGTAACATTCCTACCCTTATAGTAATCAATCTTTTATGGGTTTCCATTTGTATCTATGCTTACTTTTTGATTACCCCAATGGACTTCTACATTGCAGCAGGATGCGTAGGAATGGTCATGGGAGGTATACAGGCCTTGTCCCGTTCTACCTATTCCAAGTTTATTCCTGAAACGACCGATACCACTTCCTTCTTCAGCTTTTATGATGTGGCGGAGAAAATTGGCATTGTCATAGGCACTTTTTTATATGGCTTTATAGCCCAGTCTACGGGAAGTATGCGGAATTCCACAATCTTTCTGGGGCTGTTTTTTTTGATTGGTATGTTTTTGCTTACCCGGGTGAATAAAACTAAAAAAGCCCCCATTGGATAATGGAAGCTTTGATTTAGATACTGTTCGTTTTTTTGATTTACTTGTGTGCTGGGTTATCCCCTGGAAATATCCCCGGAACCGGATGTCTTGGTATCCACCTTATCGGGATTTCCCCGGTATTCTATATCCCCGGATCCGGAAACCCGTGCTTTTAACCTTTGATTGGCGGTGACCTGTATGTTTGCGGACCCTGATACGGTTGCCTCTACATTCTCTGCCTCTAAAGAATAGGCCTCAATATCTCCAGAACCAGAAATACTTACTTCAAAATCATCGGTTTTTCCTTTAAGCCGTATATCTCCTGAACCGGACATGGACGCATTAACGGAGTTGGCCTCTACTGATAGCGTAATATCTCCCGATCCGGACATAGCCGTTTCAAAAGAACTGGCCTTAATGGTTGTTTTGCCAACGATATCACCCGATCCGGACAGGGCTATGGAGTTTACACTTTCTACAGGAACGGTTATGATAATGCCCTCGTTCCACTTGGAGGGTTTTAGATTTACCCCTTTTTCGGTCTTAATGACCAATTTCCCGTTTTTGACCTCTGTTTTGATGTATTCCAAAAGATTATCCTCACCCTTCAAAGTAAGTTCTCCCTCATTGCCATCCACCAAGTTTACGTCAAACCATCCCGATACAGAAATTGCGTCATATTCACCGGTAGACCGTTCTATGGTAACGGTATTGCCATTCCCCTTAATTCTCCTGCCCCATTGCGCGGTACAAGACACCGTGAATGCTAGCACTAGACCTAATGTGATTAATTTTTTCATAATGTGTTTCTTTTTTGATTAATGTTTGCTTTGCTAAATACTTCTTTTTCTTTTGGTGATAGAACCTGATCCTGAAACCTTACTATCGATTTTATCTGGGGAACCAATATAATTAACATCTCCAGAACCTGAGATTCTTGCTTGGATTTCTTTGTTGACCTTGACATTAACGTTTGCGGAGCCACTTATGGTCGCAACTACGACATCTGTTTCCAGACCATAAGCTTTTATCTTGCCAGAACCGGAAATCTCGGTACTGTGATTTTCGGCCTGTCCTTGAAGTATTATATCCCCGGAACCTGATATTCTGGAATTTAAGTAGTTCGTATTTACGCTCAGATCGATTTCACCGGAACCGGATAGATTGGCAGCGAAACGTTCTGCGGTTAAGGTTGAATTCCCCGAAATTGAACCTGAACCCGAAAGCGATACGTTATGTATGCTTTCAACGGGTATGTTTATCGTTATTTTGGAGAAAGAATAGAAGGGATTTAGATTGGATCTTTTTGCCCATTCGATTTTTAGGTCACCGTTTACTACTTCGCTATCAATATGTTTCAATTGGCTCGCCTTTCCTGTAAGGGTTATTTGGCCTTCTTTCCCTTCCACTAGTTCTACATCGAACCAACCCGATACGGAGATTTCATCATATTCTCCTACTGTTCTTTTTTCAAGGCTTTGTGCCTGGATGGAAAAGGTAAAAATGGATACTAAACCAAGTATTAAAGCATTTTTCATAATAGTTGGATTTTTAATTAATTTCTTGAAAAGGATACGCCGCCGTAGTCACTGGAAATGGTGACCGTGTTTCCACTATTTTGCTGTCCATGGAAGCCTTTATAATACTTGGAATGGGATTTCTCCTTGCTGATATTGACTTCGAAATCATCCATACCGTTTACTCCGGCATATTCCGTATCGATTTCAAAGTCAAAATGGTACTGGGGAGAATATCCGACTTTGATTCCGGTATAATCCGTTCTGATCTGAAGGTTCCCTGCATCATCGGTCATGTTTTCTATTTTTATGGAACCATAATCGGCGGTAATATCCACATCACCATGGATTGTACCCAACTTTACATTAATGTAGTCCCCACTTCCCTGAACATCGTTTGCCTCACCGATATCTATTTTTCCATAATCACAGGTATACCGTAAGTTTTCCATTTCTTCTACGGTTGAATCCGTATAATCCGCATTGATCATAAGGTCTCCAGCCTTTTCGATGGTAAAACCGGAATAGTCTGCCCGTATATCTCCGCTATTAATGTACCCGATGCTCGACCTGGAAGTATAGTCAAAATTAAGTTGGTTATTCCTGCCTCGTAATTCCCCTATTTCCAATCGGCCATAATCACAATTTATTTTGGCATGGCCGTCTACGCGATCCAAAATGATATTTCCGTAGTCATTGTCCAAGTGTACACTGTTCTTAACGGGTAGTTTAATGGTGTAATTGATCTGCATATTTACATTGTTGTTCCTTCCCCAGTTCCAACCCCAACTCCCTTTATTATTGTTGAAAATAGTTTTGGCCGAGACCATACTACCGCTTGCATCAAAGTCCACGGTAATGTTATCCAACTTACGCTGCACTTTGTCCTCGTTGTTGCCGTTGGTTTTGATGTGTACTTCGATAAGCACGCGATTTTCGTTCCAAGAGGTGATATTTAGGTTTCCATAGCTATTGTTTACTTTTAAAAGGGCATCAAAGTTTACGCTATACTCCTTTTTTATGGTTTTCTCCTTGGTGTACCTACCCTTTAATTTTCCCTCATTGGCACATAAGGTCAATGGAAGCATACAAAAAAGTACTACTGCCGTGTATTTATATAGTAATGTTTTCATCATTGTAATCTTTTAATGTTTGTATAGTTTCAATTTGGCCCAAGACATCTTGCAAAAGGTCTATTCTTGTTTGGAAATTCGTAATCATGGCACTGAGTAAAAGTTTGCTGTTACCACCGTTTAAAAGATCCTGCTCCAATTGTCCGTAATTTTTCTCTAATTTTTTCAACTGGGTCATGGTATCGGCAATAATCTTTTCGGTCTCCGGGGAACTCTTACTTTCCAGCTCCCTAACCTGTTGCTCAATAAGATTGGCAAAGTAAAACTCCGTATTGGATACCTCTGGGGAGATTTCCGCCACTTTTTCCTCTGTAGTGATTCCGCTGTTGAAAAGGCCAAAGCCTATTGTGCAAAGCACAAGAATGGAGGCCGCTATGGACATTGGTTTCCACCAGTTTTTTCTTTTTGGGCGCATCTGCACCACCCCTTTGGTAGCGTTCATTTTTTCCAAAAAGCGCGATTCATGACCTATAGCTGGTTCTTCAATATCAAAAGAGCCTTGTAGTCTTTTGAACAGCTTTTCCAAATTTTCGTTTTCCATCATTCTGCAATTAAAAGTTTTTGTCGTAGGCTTTCCTTAGCTCTTGAGATTGTTGTCCTACAATTAGCGTAACTTATATTCATAATACCACTTATTTCTTCATAGTCGTAACCTTCGATTAAATGTAGGGTCAAAGAAATTCTGTAATTGTCTTTCAACCGTTTCATGGCTTCCATCACCTTTTGAGCCTTCAGTTCGGTAAACGCATGATCCGAAGCAACTCCATCATTATCTTCAACCCTGTACATTACATCTTCCAAAGCAACTTCATTTTTTTTCTGCTGCTTTTTATAGTGATAGATACTGTTGTTTATTACTATTCGTTTTAGCCAGGCCCCAAATGTCACCTCCCCTTTGAAGGTGTGCAGTTTGGTAAATGCATTTAAAAACGATTCTTGCATTATGTCCTCGGCTTCGGCACTGTCCTTTACAATTCTAAGGGAGATGTTGTACATCGCCTTGTAATAACGATTGTAAATTTCCAGTTGTGCACTTTGGTTTCCTTTAAGGCATAGTTGCAATAAAGCATCAATATGTTCACTCTTGTGGCTCAAAAGATGGACGGTTTATATAAAAGATGACCTTATTTTTGGATTGTTACAGTAAAATATGAAAAAGTACGTTTGCCTTATATGCATATGGCATAACAATTGTTTATTAAGGTATGGCTATAGCTTCTTATCTTATAAGATTATAATAAATATAGGATCTATCAGCATTGATAAAGTTTTATTTGAACTTAATGCTCTGTCCAATTGTGACAGAATGACCGAAATAAGTATATGGGAGATTCCAAATTTTCAAATTTTGACAATATGTCCTTTCATGGAATTGACGAGGACTCGGAGTTGATTCCTTTATTGACTCCAGAGGACGAGGAAAAAATGAGCAAAGAAGGGCTGCCGGAAACCTTGCCTATTTTGCCTTTGCGAAATACGGTACTGTTTCCCGGAGTGGTTATCCCTATCACGGCCGGTAGGGACAAGTCTATTAATTTAATAAAGGATGCCAATAATGGATCTAAGGTTATAGGGGTGGTTTCCCAGAAGGATGAGGAAACTGAAAATCCTGATATTAATGATATCAATACCTTGGGTACCGTAGCTAGGATACTAAGGGTCCTGCAAATGCCGGATGGGAATACCACGGTTATCATACAAGGCAAAAAGCGTTTTGAAATAGCCGAAATACTTACCCAAAAGCCCTATATGATGGCCACGGTGCGGGAAACAAAAGAAGAACGCCCAGATGAGGACGGACAAGAGTTCCTTGCCATTATAGAATCCATAAAGGAGTTGGCCTTGAGAATAATCAAGGACAATCCCAATATTCCCAGTGAGGCATCTTTTGCCATCAAAAATATCCAGAGCAATTCGTTCTTGATCAATTTTGTCTCCTCCAATCTGAATTTGGATGTAAAGGAAAAACAGGAGCTTTTGGAAATTGGTAGCCTACAGGAAAGGGCCTTGGCCACTTTGAAGTATATGAACCTGGAACTACAGCGCCTGGAACTGAAAAATGATATCCAATCCAAGGTTAGGAGCGATATGGACCAGCAACAGCGCGAATACTTCCTTCATCAACAAATGAAAACCATCCAAGAGGAATTGGGCGGTGTTTCCTACGATGAAGAGGTACAGGAGATGCGCGCCAAGGCCAAGACCAAAAAATGGGAAAAAAAAGTAAAGGAACATTTTGAAAAGGAATTGGCCAAGATTCAGCGAATGAACCCCCAGGTTGCGGAATATTCCATTCAAAGAAATTATCTTGACCTTTTTTTGGACCTTCCATGGAACGAATATTCCAAGGATAAGTTCGATTTAAAAAGAGCGCAACGAATTTTGGACAGGGACCATTACGGTCTGGAAGATGTAAAGCGAAGAATAATGGAGTATCTGGCCGTATTGAAACTTCGCAATGATATGAAATCGCCTATCCTTTGTCTTTATGGTCCTCCGGGAGTTGGGAAGACTTCTTTGGGGAAATCGGTTGCCGAGGCCTTGGGACGGGAATACGTGAGAATGTCCTTAGGAGGATTGCGGGACGAAGCGGAAATCCGGGGCCATCGTAAAACCTATATAGGGGCCATGCCGGGGCGTATTGTACAGAACATTAAGAAGGCAGGAACCTCCAACCCGGTATTTATTTTGGATGAAATAGATAAACTTTCCAACAGCCATCAAGGGGATCCTTCTTCCGCCATGTTGGAAGTATTGGATCCCGAGCAGAATAGCGAGTTTCATGACAATTTCTTGGAATTGGGATATGACCTTTCCAAAGTGATGTTCATTGCCACGGCCAATAATTTGTCCACTATTCAACCAGCATTGCGGGATAGAATGGAGATTATTAATGTCACGGGCTATACGATAGAGGAAAAGGTGGAGATAGCAAAAAGGCACTTACTTCCCAAACAACTGAAGGAACATGGACTTTCCTCAAAAGATTTAAAAATAGGAAAGCGACAATTGGAAAAGATCGTGGAAGGGTATACCCGAGAATCCGGAGTACGTTCCTTGGAAAAGCAAATTGCCAAAATGGTCCGCTATGCGGCCAAATCCATCGCTACTGAAGAGGAGTACGATATAAAAGTGAGCAATGCCGACGTAGAGAAGGTTCTGGGACCTGCACGTTTGGAAAGGGATAAATATGAGAACAACGAAGTCGCCGGTGTGGTCACAGGGCTTGCTTGGACAAGTGTTGGTGGGGATATCCTTTTTATAGAATCCATATTGTCCAAAGGAAAAGGCACGTTGAACATTACGGGCAACTTGGGCAAAGTGATGAAAGAATCCGCTACCATCGCCATGGAGTATATAAAATCCAACGCGGAACGGTTTGGGATAGATGCACAAGTTTTTGATAAATATAATGTGCATATCCATGTACCGGAAGGTGCCACTCCAAAGGATGGACCCAGTGCTGGCATTACTATGCTGACCTCCTTGGTATCCTTGTTTACCCAGAGGAAAGTAAAAAGGAGTTTGGCAATGACCGGCGAAATAACACTTCGTGGAAAGGTATTGCCCGTTGGCGGTATCAAGGAAAAAATATTGGCCGCGAAAAGGGCTAGAATCAAGGAAATTGTGCTCTGCGAAGACAATAGAAAAGACATTTTGGACATAAAACAAGAGTATTTAAAAGGACTTGTTTTCCATTATGTAACAGATATGCATGAAGTTATTGATACGGCCCTGACCGACAGAAAAGTAAAGAACGCCAAAAAGCTCTAATGCCTCTCAGGAAATATTCGCTATAAAAATCATCTTTGAACTCTGCAATTCTTCCTATTTTTGACCTATGGGAAAAATTACCATTGCTATTGATGGTTATTCATCTACTGGGAAAAGTACTATTGCAAAACAGCTGGCAAAAGCCCTTGACTATGTCTACATAGATACCGGGGCCATGTATAGGGCCGTAACGTTATATACCCTTAGAAATAAACTCATTGGAGAGAAGATTAACGATATTAGGGCCATTGTAAAATCACTTTCAAAAATTAATTTAGAGTTTACGTACAACCCTACCCTGGGATATTCCGAGATGTACCTTAATGGGGAAAATGTTGAAAAGGAAATACGAACCCTCGAGGTTTCAAAATACGTGAGCAGAATAGCAGAAATTAAAGAGGTCCGTGAAATGTTGGTTGGGATGCAACAGGAGATGGGCAAAGTAAAAGGGATCGTTATGGATGGTAGGGACATCGGGACGGTAGTTTTTCCCAATGCAGAGCTAAAGGTCTTTATGACCGCATCGCCAGCAAAAAGGGCATATAGACGGTACAAGGAACTTTTGGAGAAGGGGGAGGAAATTACTTATGAACAGATACTGAAAAATGTACAGTTGAGGGACCACATAGATTCCAGTAGGGAATTCTCCCCATTAAGAAAAGCTGATGGCGCCATAACTTTCGATAACAGTGATATGGGGCTACAGGAGCAGTTTGAACGTTTATTCAGTTATGCACAGCGTGTTATTGAAACCAAAAAGGGCACTCCATGAGCACCCTTTTATATATAATTTGGATATCTTAAGAATTGGGAATGACCAAGACCTGATCGGGATGTATCACGTCCGGATTGCTTAAGATATTCGTATTGGCGGCGAAAATTTGCTTGTATTTCATGGCATCACCGTAGTAGTGTTTTGCAATTTTACTTAGGGATTCCCCGCTTTTGACCACATGCCTATGGTAAACAGAGGTATCGGCAACAGTAATATTGGCCTTTATATCAGAAGGGTTTTCACCACCGATTTCCTTTATTTTATCCCACAACAAATCCTTTTCATAAGGTGTATTGGCCTCTCCCTTTATCTTGATGATGCCACCTTCCTCGGTGACATTTCCATCCTTGATTCCTAATTGCTCGCCCAAACTTAAAACGGGCTGATACTTGGCTTTAACGCTCATAGTTGTTCTCTTTTAATGGTTAATATTAATGCCCGAAAGATAACGATTCTTCATATATTATTATGAAAAAATGGGTAAAACCTATTTTTGCACCTGTCTTCACTATATATGGTTTGTAAAACCGTTTTTAAATTGTATTTTTGCAATCCTTTT
This sequence comes from uncultured Flavobacteriaceae bacterium, assembly GCA_947494715.1. Lineage (GTDB taxonomy): Bacteria > Bacteroidota > Bacteroidia > Flavobacteriales > Flavobacteriaceae > Ulvibacterium. The sequence continues at coordinate 156,336 of CANLWG010000001.1, forward strand.
TTACAAAGAGTCAAGAGGAAAAGGATACGATAAAAACAAACTTTTAACAACTTCCGAGGCTATTGTTTAGCTCTTGTAACACTTCGGAATACAAATTTTAAATCAGCATATGGCTGAAGAAAAAGCAACGGCCCAGGTAGAGGAAACTACTGAGGTAGTACAAGAAACGCAAACAGAGACCCAGGTTCAGGATCCCAAGGAATTCTTGGAGAACTTTGATTGGGAAAAATACGAACAGGGAATAGAGCGCGTAGAGGACTCCAAACTTCAGGAATTTGAAGATTTGGTGGCCGAAAATTTCGTTGACACCGCAGACGAGGAAGTAGTTGAAGGAAAGGTTGTCCATTTAACGGAGCGTGAGGCTATCATAGATATAAACGCAAAGTCCGAAGGAGTTATCTCCTTAAACGAGTTTCGTTATAATCCGGACTTAAAGATTGGCGATAAGGTAGAGGTGCTGATCGATATCCGCGAGGATAAAAGCGGCCAATTGGTCCTTTCCCACAGAAAGGCCCGGACCATTAAGGCCTGGGAGCGTGTAAATAATGCACATGATAAGGAAGAAATTGTAAGTGGTTTTGTAAAATGTAGAACCAAAGGGGGTATGATCGTAGATGTCTTTGGCATTGAGGCTTTCTTGCCCGGTTCACAAATTGATGTAAAACCAATCCGTGATTACGACCAATACGTAGGAAAAACCATGGAATTTAAAGTGGTTAAGATAAACCATGAATTCAAGAATGTGGTGGTTTCCCATAAGGCACTTATAGAAGCGGATATCGAAGAACAAAAGAAGGAGATCATAAGCCAGTTGGAAAAAGGGCAGGTGTTGGAAGGTGTTGTCAAGAACATCACTTCCTATGGTGTCTTTATAGATCTTGGCGGCGTGGACGGATTGATCCACATCACAGATCTTTCTTGGAGCAGGATTAACCATCCCAATGAAGTGGTGGAACTAGATCAAAAGCTCAACGTTGTTATCTTGGATTTTGATGAAAATAAATCAAGGATTCAATTAGGTCTAAAACAATTGGAGAAACATCCTTGGGATGCCTTGAGCGATGAAATCAAGATTGGGGATAAAGTAAAAGGAAGGGTTGTTGTCATAGCCGACTATGGTGCCTTTATAGAGGTAGTTGAAGGTGTTGAAGGGCTCATCCACGTTTCTGAAATGTCCTGGTCCACACACCTGCGTTCCGCTCAGGATTTTGTAAACGTGGGCGATGAGGTAGAAGCTGTAGTATTGACTTTGGATCGGGAAGATCGTAAGATGTCCCTGGGAATAAAACAGCTTACCCCAGATCCATGGACCGATATTACCACTAAATACCCCGTAGGTTCCAGACACAAGGGTATTATTCGAAACTTTACCAATTTTGGAGTTTTTGTAGAATTGGAAGAGGGAATAGACGGATTGATTTACATTTCGGACCTTTCCTGGACCAAGAAAATCAAACATCCATCAGAATTTGTGACCGTTGGCGATACCATTGAAGTGGAGGTATTGGAATTGGACGTTGAAGGTCGTAAGCTTAGCCTAGGCCATAAGCAGACTACGGAGAATCCTTGGGACAAATACGAAAAGGAATTTGCCGAGGGAACGGTACACAAAGCAGCTGTTACGGAAATTGTGGACAAAGGCGGTACCATTGACTTCAATGAGGATATCACCGCTTTTATACCACAACGGCATATGGAAAAGGAAGATGGTAAGAAGCTGGGCAAAGGTGAAGAGGCCGAATTTAAGATTATTGAGTTCAATAAGGACTTTAAGCGCGTAGTAGCAAGTCATACGGCTATTTTCAAGGAAGAGGAGCGGCGTAACATAAAGGCTGCGGCCAAAAGGGCAGCTGTTAGTGCAGAGGAGGCCAAACCTACCCTTGGGGATGCCAATGAGCAATTACAAGCACTAAAGGACAAGATGGAAGCCAATAAAAAGAAATAGGTTTTCAAATAATTTTTCATTTCCGCAGAAGCGGAAATAAGAAGCCCCGGCATTAATGCCGGGGTTTTTTATATTAAGAAGGATGTCCTTTTGGATTGTCCCATGAATTTAAGACTATGTGAATTGAAATTTCAAAATGGGAAGTTCAAATTTTGTAGTTTCAAAAAAAGCTTTCTATTGGGGATACACTTAAATGGTAAACATAAAATCCATCATTTAAGACCTGGTGTTTAGGTTAACAAACACTGGTCAATTTTACTCTTTACAGGTTTCCTTGCATAATAAATAGAATAAGTCATACACAATGGCATCCTGGTATATTCTTATTATATGCATATGTACTTAGCGAAAATGTACTAACCGCTCTGCTACTAAGTTGCGTTGTAACTTCTTCTTCCCCTAAAACGTAGCGGTGCAGTTTTTACGTATTTATTCATACTTCATATACGTCTGTATACCACACAAAACGTTTTTACGATTTATTGTCTTTTGAGGGGCGGTCAGTCCTTTAGGCAATTCATTTTGTATTTACGGTCCCAAACATGTAATCCATAGGCTTTGAGTTATATGTAATTTATGTTTTTAGGGTATAAAAAACTAGGCCTTATGATTTTGTGACATACATAATCTGCGCTTTTATGCTATAAAAAGCTAGGTTTCACAACATAAATATTGCTGAATTGAGTATAAAATCTATATTTATTGTAGAAAAAAAGCTACGTTGTATGAAACGAAAATCAACTGATATGATATTTCAACTCTTAAATATAGATTATGAACTCTGTCATTTTTTTTTCATAAAGTACAACAGTATAAAACTTACCAATACCTAATAACATCAGAACGTGGGAATGACATCAAAACATTGGGTTCGGTTTTCTCAAGTGGGTCATTTAAGCCAAAAAGGCGGTTACTTTAATTCCGCCTTTAGGCTTGATGGCCTTTTAAGACCCCATGGATTTAGCCACTGTGCATATTTGCATTTTGGAATCAGCATGCTATAACTACATAGGGATTCCGAAACAACCTTAGTTATCGTTCTTTTTAAAACTGATTTCGGTAATGGACGGGTGGGTATCCTTCGAGACCACCGATACGAAGTTTAATCCTGATGCATAAAAAATTGAAACCGATAAAACGTTACAATTTCTTCTACTGCTGTACGGCAGTTGTTGCTCTGCCCAATTAGGGGTAGGGACTGCCGATTGGAATACTTCTGCACAGTTGGAGATGGTCTCCAAAGATAAGGGGATCCTGGTGCCATAGGTATCCCTGAAATCCGATAACGGATACCACTACTATTGCTAGCGGCAATGTGGAGAGCCTCTTGGTGTACAACACCGGCAAAGCGCCCGGCCTTTCCATCGGCTACCTTTATTGGAGTCGTGGAAAATGGTACAGGTTGGCGACGACGGACGGCCTTAGGATCGATGGGTCGAACGTTACCTCGACCAACGGTTCCATAACGGGCGTGGCGCCGGATGCCGCTCTGGCGGCGATGGACCAGAGGTTCGTGTGGATGAGACATCCCTGGTAGAGGCGATTCGAGTTCCTTTCCAGGCACCGGGGAGTGACAATACCTAGATTTTTTTAGACACGTTTTGAATATATATCTTGGGATATAGGTAAAATTGGGAACTGAAAAAAACAGGGAACAATTTGGATGATATTGTCTATGGCGATACAATTTTTACCTACACTAGATTATTGGGAGAAGGTTGCTTTATAGATGAGACTTTCTCCAGACTCTACTTCTTCATTCTCAACTGGAGCTAAATTTTTCATTGCAACAATATAAATCTTACTTTTTAGTGTAACGTATAGGAAGTTCCAAAGTCTTTAATAATGAAGAAGATATCCATGTTTTTCATAATCAAAAAATCACCTTACCTAAAAACTGTAAAGTTTTTTGACGGTACTTGTCCAGTAATTTTACAATGAAAGGATCAAAATAACTAGGCATCGAATGTAATTATTTGATTTTGAATATTTTATGGATTTGGCACGGATTTCGGTTCCAATTTTTTTGAACAATTGTTTTTCAATAAATACTTAATACTCATACGTAGCGAGCCTCTACCGTATAGCATCAAAACGTATAGATCATGTTAAAGAATTATTTTAAAATTGCCTGGAGGAACATCCGTAGGAACAGGGTATTTTCTTTTCTGAATATAGCAGGCTTGGCTACGGGCCTTCTTTGCAGTTTGCTTATCTTCCTTTGGGTATCAGACGAATTGGCGATGGACAGGTACCATGAAAACTCGGAAAAGCTGTATGCGGTTTATGAAAGGGTTTTTTTTGATGGCAAGATAGATGGGTATTATTATACACCTGCCCATTTGTATCGCGAGCTAAAGCTGAAATTTCCAGAGGTCGAAAAAGCCAGCCCGACTATATTCCCGTTAGTGAAAAACTTTGCCAATGGCGATAAGGTATTCAAGCAAACGGGAAACTATGTGAGCCCGGACTATTTCAACATGTTTTCCTATAGGTTTGTCGAGGGAAGTGCTGAAACGGCTATGACCGGCCCAAATGATATCGCCATTTCCAAGGAGATGGCGGAACTGTTCTTTGGCAGTGCCGAAAATGCCATGGGTAAGGCTATCACTTACGAAAACTCCGATAAATTCCAGGTGTCCGCGGTATTCGAGGAAGCCGGTCCAAGTACTATGGAAAAGAACGATTTCTATCTACACTGGGACGTATTTTGTAAAGAAAGTACCTGGACGGAGGATTGGACCAACAACGGCCCAAATACTTTTATTCAGCTTGCCGACCATGCGGATGCCGGTACCTTAGAACCGAAGATCAAGAATTTTTTAAGGGACTACAATCGAAATATCGGGGAGAACTTCGATATAGAACTATATATGCAACTCTATGGAGATAAGTATCTGCATTCTAACTTTGAGAATGGACGAATTACGGGAGGAAAGATTGAAAATGTTCGGATCTTTGGGTTTATAGCGTTTTTCATTCTTTTGATAGCGTGTATCAATTTTATGAACCTTGCCTCGGCGGGCTCGTTGAAACGTTCCAAGGAAATAGGGATACGAAAAGTGTTGGGCGCCAAAAAGGGCGGTCTGGTATACCAGTTTTTAGGGGAGGCCATCTTGCTCTCCTTGATAAGCACAATCTTTGCACTTCTTTTATTGGCCTTAGTGCTCCCCGTATTCAACCAACTGGCGGAAAAGGATCTGAGCCTATTTGATCTGAACGGATTCGCCTGGGCGGGTATACTCGGTATAGCCCTGCTCACAGGTCTTATATCGGGAAGCTATCCTGCATTCATGCTTTCTTCTTTTAATATTATAAGCATATTCAGAAAGAAAATACAGGCGGATTCCAAGTCCCAGTGGATACGCCAAGGTCTGGTGGTGTTTCAATTCTCCCTTTCGATTATTTTGATCTGTGGTATGATCATCACTTCACGGCAGGTCGATTACATCCAAAACAAAAACCTTGGTTTTGACCGGCAAAATCTTTTAACGTTTCCATTGGAGGGAGACCTGATAGGGAGTTTTCAGACTTTTAAAGATCGCGCCCTGCAATTTCCCGGGGTAGAGTCCTTGACGGCCACTTACGAATCACCATTGGAAATCGGCGGCAACACGTTCGAGGTGGTATGGCAGGGCAAGGAAGAAGATAACATGACATTATTTACCACCTTTCCCGCTTCAGGGGATTTCCTAAAGACCTGGGGTTGCGAGATTATCGAAGGCCGGGATTTCAGGGACAGGGATTCCGATACTATTGAATTTATCCTCAATGAGACCGCGGTCAAGGTCATGGGACTAGAAGACCCCATAGGCAAGCCGTTAAGCCAATGGGGAATGCATGGCCCCATAGTGGGTGTGGTAAAAGATTTCCATTATAAATCCATGAAGGAATCCATTGGGCCCTTGGTACTGCGAAATACCGGAAATGCTGGAACTGCCTGGCTTGGGACGGTCCTGGTCAAGATCGACCCGAATAATGTAAGACAGACCATTGCCTCGTTGGAGTCCCTTCATGGAGAACTGAACCCTGCTTTTCCCTTCCAATACAGTTTTACGGATGAACAATACAACGAGCTGTACAAAAGCGAGAACATGTTCTTTACCCTTTCCCAATATTTTTCCATCCTAGCCATCTTTATTTCCTGTTTGGGCCTATTTGGCCTAGTAATGTTCACCGCTCAGCAAAAGGTGAAGGAAATAGGCATTCGCAAAGTGTTGGGAGCCTCGGTTATGGGTATTACGAAATTGTTGGCAAAGGACTTCTTAAAATTGGTTTTGCTGTCCATTGCGATCGGGAGCCCTATAGTTTGGTACTTAATGGATAAATGGCTGACAAATTATGAATATCGAATCGAGATTCCATGGTGGGCATTCGCAGCTGCCGGAGTATTGGCAGTTGGTATTGCCTTGTTTACCTTGAGTTTTGAATCTATAAAGGCCGCAAACGCGAATCCTGTAAAGAGCCTGCAGGCAGAATAACATTATTAATGGCAAGCTTTAAGAAAGAGATAGTGGCACTCGACCAATGCAAATCCTATGGATGGGCTATGGGATGAATAGGCTTCCCCAAATACTAAAAATGATCAAGGAAAGATTAAAAAAATTAAGGTTGCAGAATAATTTGACCCAAATTACCCTTGGGAAAATTTCAGGGGTATCCAACGTACAGATTGGCAGATATGAAAATGGACTGTCCAAACCTAGACCGGAAACGTTGGCCAAACTGGCAAAAGTACTCGGGGTAGATCCAGGGTATTTTACGGATGAAAACAAATTCGAGGACAACACCCATCTCGAAGAACATATAGAAAGACTGAAACAGGTAATTAAAACTGATGATGATCAAAGAACATTGATAGCCCTTATCGATGTCCTTTACCATAAAAATAGGGCTAAATCCTTGTGTTGATCCTAAGAAACAAAGATTTGGTGGATCTAGGAAAACTAATCTATTTAATGACCCATCTTTCCGGAATAGTTTAAATCAATAAAAATTTCCTATTGCAATTTGGAAAGTACCGATATGAATACTGTATGTATTTGTTCAATCTATCCATACTTTAAAGAGAAATCCCTATTTTTGTCCTTCCAAGGGTAGATGGTCTAATTACATGAGCCAAAAAGTACTACTTTCCTCAAAAGAAATCAATATCATTCTCCATCGTTTGGCTTGCCAACTTCTTGAAAATCATATGGATTTTAAGGATACTGTTCTAATTGGCCTTCAGCCTAGGGGCATTTTTGTTGCCCAAAGACTAAAAAAAATACTCCAATTGGAATATGGCGTAAAGGAGATAAATCTCGGTTTGTTGGACATCACCTTCTATCGGGATGATTTTAGAAGGGGGGACAAGCCATTGGAAGCCAACACCACCAAAATAGATTTCCTAGTTGAAGACAAGAAAGTAGTTTTTATAGATGACGTGCTATATACAGGGAGAAGTATAAGGGCGGCACTTACCGCAATTCAATCCTTTGGCCGGCCCCAGGAGATCGAACTGCTTACACTTATTGATCGTCGTTTTAGTCGGCACTTGCCCATACAGCCCAATTATAGGGGTAGGCAAGTAGATGCTATAAATGATGAGAAGGTAAAGGTAATGTGGGAGGAAAATGACGGAGAGGACGTAATTTATTTGATAAACAAATAAGAATGAGTGAATTAAGTGTAAGACACTTATTAGGAATAAAATATCTGGGAGAGAAGGATATTCAACTCATTTTTGAGACTGCCGACCATTTTAAGGAGGTCATAAACCGATCGATCAAAAAAGTACCCTCGCTTAGGGATATAACCATAGCCAATATTTTCTTTGAAAACAGTACGCGTACAAAATTGTCCTTTGAGCTTGCTGAAAAACGACTTTCCGCCGATGTCATTAATTTTTCAGCAGGACAATCTTCCGTAAAAAAAGGTGAAACCTTGATTGATACCGTAAATAATATCCTCTCTATGAAGGTGGATATGGTAGTGATGCGTCATCCCAATCCGGGAGCGGGAATCTTTTTGGCCAAGCATGTCAATGCGGCAATTATCAATGCAGGTGACGGGGCACATGAGCATCCGACCCAGGCCCTTTTGGATTCGTACTCCATTCGAGAAAAACTCGGCGATGTGGCGGATAAAAAAGTGGTTATTGTAGGAGATATTTTGCACTCCAGGGTGGCCTTGTCCAATATATTCGCCTTAAAGCTTCAAGGGGCCGAAGTAAAAGTATGTGGTCCGCGCACCTTATTACCAAAACATGTAGAATCTTTAGGAGTAGGGGTGGAGACCGATTTGCAAAAAGCCCTAAATTGGTGCGATGTGGCCAATATGCTGCGTATTCAGAATGAACGATTGGATATTAACTATTTTCCTACCACTAGGGAATACACCCAGCAGTATGGGGTAAACAGGAAGTTGTTGGATAGTCTGGACAAAGAAATTGTAATTATGCATCCTGGGCCTATCAATAGAGGCGTGGAGATAACCAGTGATGTAGCTGATTCCAAACAATCCATCATATTGAACCAGGTAGAGAATGGTGTAGCCATACGTATGGCTGTTATTTATTTGCTGGCCTCCAAAATAAAACAGTAAACCATGATTTTTGATAGGGAAGGGAATACAACCTTGGTATATCAGGAAAACATCTCCCTGAAACAGTTTTTGGAAAATTTGAACAGATCTTATCAAAAGATCAAAAATGATAATATTATAATCAATCTTTTTTCATTTTCGGAATTAAATTCTGGGGACATTTTAGAATTTTCGAATCTTTCCAATATGCATAGAGCGTCCAAAAAATCCTTTGTATTGGTAACGGACAAAGTTTCGTATGACCAAGTACCAGATGAAATCTGTCTAGTACCATCCCTTCAAGAAGCACATGATATTATTGAAATGGAAGAAATTGAAAGAGATTTGGATTTATGATTAATTAAAAATTAAAAATTGAAAATTGAAAATTGAAAAGGGAAAATGTAATAGCAACCAAAAGTTTTCAATTTGCAGTGAAAGTGGTTACGTTGGCAAAAAAAATTCAAAATAACCATAAAGAATATATATTAACAAAGCAATTGATTAGGTCAGGAACCTCGATTGGTGCTATGGTAAGAGAGGCGGAACATGCTGAGAGTAAAAAAGATTTCATTTATAAAATGTCAATTGGTTTGAAGGAAGCCAATGAAACAAGATATTGGTCGGAGTTGTTGTATGCATGTGATTATCTATTAGATGTTGATTATCATGAAGTAAATAATGATATCGTTCAAATTATCAAACTCCTTGCATCTATAGTGAAATCATCAAAAATGAGCAATTAGTATGGATAACATTAATTGTGTTCTCACCCTTAAACCAAATAGATTCATTTTTTCATTTTCAATTTTCAATTGGTAATGAAACTTTCAATTTTAGGTTGCTACGCTGCTACTCCAAGAACACTCACCAACCCTACCTCACAAGTATTGGAAATCAGAAACCATATGTTCCTGATAGATTGTGGTGAAGGGACCCAGGTGCAATTGAGAAAGAATAGGATAAAATTCTCAAGGATCAACCATATATTTATCTCCCACTTACATGGAGACCATTTTTTTGGACTTCCAGGATTAATTTCAACTTTTCGGCTTTTGGGAAGGGAAAAGGAAATGCATATCTACGGTCCAAAAGGAATAAAAGAAGCAATTACCTTGTTGTTGAAGCTAGGAGATTCATGGACCAATTACGTCTTGATTTTCCATGAGATTACCTCCAAAGAACCCGCAATAGTATTTGAAGATGATAAGGTTATGGTAGAAACAATTCCCTTGAATCATCGGGTTTACACCAATGGTTTTCTATTTAAGGAGAAACCCTTAGAACGAAAATTGAATATTGAAACCGTATCAGCGTATAAAATCGACAGGGCGCATTTTCGAAATATTAAAAAGGGCGAGGATGTGCTGCTGGATGATGGCCGGACTATTCCTAATAGGGAACTCACGCTAGATCCACCAAAACCTCTGAGCTATGCGTATTGTAGTGATACCCAATTTAAACCGGATATAGCCAAACAGATAATGGGTGTAGACATTTTGTATCATGAAGCTACTTTTTTGGAAACGGAAAAGCACTTGTCCGCTAAAACAAAACATGCTACCGCTAAAGAAGCGGCAACCATTGCGAAGATGGCCAAGGTGGGCAAACTTATTTTGGGACATTACTCCACACGGTACCGATCCATTGATCTCTTTAAGGGAGAGGCCAAAGAGATTTTTGAAAATGTAGAATTAGCGGATGATGGGAAAACATTTAAATTTTGAGTTCTATTTTCAGCTACCTATTTCTCTAACCTTTTTATTTGAAATGTACCGATTCATCTTTTCAGAGTCCCGTCTTTTTAAGAACTTTGCCTATCTTGTTTTTTTGACAATAACGAAATGCAAAACGATTTAGGGAATTATAGGAAATCATACGAAAAAAGTGCCTTGACTGAGGATAATATCTCGGATAATCCCATGGAACTCTTTCAAAAATGGTTTTATGAGGTTGAGGCTTCGGAAGGGATCGATGAGCCCAACGCGATGACTGTTTCCACCTTAGGCTTGGATGGATTTCCTAAAAACAGGATAGTTCTCCTTAAAAAATATACCTATGAAGGGTTTATTTTTTATACGAATTATGAAAGCGAAAAAGGCAAGTCGATTGCCAAGAACTCCAATGTATGTCTTTCATTTTTTTGGCCTATTATGGAGCGGCAGGTCATTGTAAAAGGAAATGCGGAGAAAATTGCCGAAAATCTATCCGACGGGTATTTTGAATCCAGACCGGAGGGCAGTAAATTGGGAGCAATACTATCCGATCAAAGCAGCGTTATTCCTTCCCGGGAGTTCTTGGAAGTAAAGTTAAAGGAACTTGAGAAAGAATACTCAGGAAAGGATATTGAACGGCCCGATTATTGGGGGGGGTATATTGTAAAGCCTTTATCCATTGAATTTTGGCAGGGTAGACCCAACCGTTTGCATGATCGTATCCGTTATACCCTTCAAGAAGATTTTAACTGGAAGATAGAACGGTTGGCACCCTAAGATTTTAGTCTATTGGGCTCTTTTGATTTCGGTATTGACACCTTTAAATTCATATTAAGTTTACGTTAAATGAAGACACTTGTATTGGTAAGGCATGGTAAATCTTCTTGGGAATATTCAGTAGATGATAAAGATCGGCCACTTAACGAAAGAGGAATAAATGATGGTCATTTGGTGAGTCCCGTATTCCATTCCCGGAATATTGAAATTGATGCCGTTTTTTCAAGTCCTGCTAATAGGGCACTTCATACCTGCTTAATTTTTCTAAGACAGTTGAACTTTCCATTCGGCAAATTTGAGCTATCCGATATGTTGTATGATTTTTCAGGAGATAGCGTGCTTGAGTTTGTTCGAGGCTTGGACAACAATTTAAAAACAGTAATGATTTTTGGACATAACCATGCCTTTACGCATATTGCCAATTCTTTGGGAAATAGCTATATTGACAATGTGCCTACCAGCGGATTGGTCCATTTGGAATTTCAGACCCACCAATGGGCTTCCGTGGAAAAAGGGACCACAGTACAGACCATTTTTCCAAAACATCTTAAAGAATGAACAAAACGGGAAGTCAATATGTTAACAGAGAAATCAGTTGGTTATGGTTTAATGAAAGGGTACTACAGGAAAGTGCGGATAAGAATGTACCGCTTATAGAAAGACTTCGATTCTTGGGGATATTTTCCAACAATCTTGACGAATTTTTTAAAGTGCGTTATGCTACTGTCAAGCGAATCGTAGAAGCCGGAAAGACGGGTAAAAGTGTTTTGGGAGGTGAGAAAGCGAAGGATTTGCTGGAGGAAATCACAAAAATTGTAATAGAGCAACAAGCGTACAGTATAACCATATTAGGGAATATCCAAGACGAACTGGAGCAGCAGAACATATTTCTTTTAAAGGAAACAGAGCTCAATGAAAGTCAAAAAGAGTTTGTAAAGAAATACTTTTTCCAAAACGTGAGTCCCCAGCTCATGACCATTATCCTTAACGATCTTACCGAGTTTCCTATATTAAAGGATACTGCGGCATATCTTGCCATAAAAATGGTGATACGGGGAGATGAAGAAGAAAAGGAAAAAAGGTACGCCCTAATAGAAATCCCAAAAGGCATAGACCGTTTTGTGGTACTTCCCAAGGAAGGAGAAAAAAACTTCATTATTATCCTGGACGATTTGATCCGGTATTGTTTGGACAGCATCTTTACCATGTTCGAGTATGAATCCATCTCAGCGCATATGATAAAGATTACCAGAGACGCTGAATTGGATATTGACAATGATCTGAGCAAAAGTTTCATTGAGAAAATATCGTCCAGCGTAGAGTCTCGCAAAATAAGCGATCCGGTTAGGTTTGTCTATGATAAGAGTATAGGAAGGGATACCCTTCTTTTCCTGAAGGAAAAAATGAATATAGAAGATACGGATAGCGTTATCCCAGGAGGTAGGTATCACAACCGAAGGGACTATATGAGCTTTCCCAGTTTAGGTAGGAAGGATTTGCTCTATGATAAAATTACACCTTTGCCGGTAAAAGGATTGAGCATGGAGGGTAGTCTTTTTGAGCACATTGCGCAAAAGGACTATTTGCAATATACACCTTATCATACATTTTCCTATGTAATCAAATTCCTTAGGGAGGCTGCTTTGGACCCGAAGGTCCGTAGCATAAAAATAACCGTCTATCGTCTGGCCAATAATTCCCATGTGGCTGCATCGCTTATTAATGCCGTCAAAAATGGGAAACAGGTCACCGTTCAAATAGAACTACAGGCAAGGTTTGATGAACAGGCCAACATAGAATACGCGGAGCAGCTACAAGCAGAAGGTGTTAAACTAATTTTTGGGGTACCAGGTCTTAAGGTACATAGCAAAATATGCGTTATTGAACGGGAGGAGAGCGAAGAAATTAAACGTTATGGGTTTATAAGCACAGGTAACTTTAATGAATCCACGGCAAGAATTTATACAGATTATACCCTTTTTACCGCACACGAAGCCATTTTAAAGGAACTGAACAAGATCTTTGACTTTTTTGAAACCACTTATAAGATAAACAAATACAAGCACTTGGTGGTATCCCCACACTATACCAAAAGTACCTTTCAAAAGCTAATTGATAATGAAATCGCCAATGCCATTGTAGGTAAGGAAGCTTACATTAAAATTAAAATGAACAGCTTCACTTCCTATAAAATGGTTGATAAACTGTACGAGGCGAGTAGGGCGGGAGTAAAAATTCAATTGATAATCCGAGGTACCTGTTGTCTGGTACCCGGGGTAAAGGGGATGAGCGAGAATATTGAGGCGATAAGCATAGTGGATAAATTTTTGGAACATCCAAGGATTTTTATTTTCGCCAATGAGGATAATCCCAAAGTATACATATCATCGGCAGATTGGATGACACGAAACCTTGATTATCGTGTGGAGGTAGGTTGTCCTATTTACGATAAGGATATAAAACAGGAATTGATAGATACTTTTGAAATTTCTTGGAAGGACAATGTGAAGGCCAGAATCTTTTCGGAAGAGCAGGACAATGCCTATAGAAAGAGCAATGGTCCAAAGGTAAGATCACAGTTTGCTATGTATGATTATTATTTGGATAAGCTCAATTCCTAGTGTTTTTTGAGGTATTTCAATCTAACCGTGAACAGTCTCTTTTTTCCCGAGGTTTTTCATAATATCTGCCTCGTAGATCAGTAATTCCTTCCATTTTTGATCAACTTCGTCACGTTTTCCATACATTCTAGCAAATTTGAGGAACATGGTATAATGTGAGGCTTCGCTTACCATTAACTTATGATAGAATTCCGCGAGTTCCTTATCCTTAAGCTCTTCGGACAATAAACGGAACCTTTCGCAGCTTCTCGCCTCTATCAATGCGGCATATAGTAATCTATGGACCAACTGTGTGATTCGGCTACCACCTTTTGGGAAGAATTTCATCAACTCGATTACATACTCGTCCTTTCGGTATTTGCCCAAGGTTTCTCCCCGTGCAATAATTCTATCATGGACCATTTTGAAATGGCCCATTTCTTCACGGGAAAGTGCTATCATTTCCTCCACCAATTCCGGATATTCCGGAAAAGTAACGATCAAGGAAATAGCCGTACTGGCCGCTTTTTGCTCGCAGTAGGCATGATCGGTTAGAATTTCACCGATGTTTTTTTCAACGATGTTGACCCATCTAGGGTCGGTCGGCAGTTTTAATCCCAGCATTGTAATTGTATTTTTTCAAAATTAATAGGAATTGACATAGAATTCAAAGGACCACTTATTATATTTGTTTTTATGAAATTGTTTTTTGCGATATTGGGTTGGGTTTTTGGAGCTTTGTTTGTGGTATCTGCCGTAGTGCAATATAATGATCCCGATCCTTGGATCTGGATTTTGATTTATAGTGTTGCCGCTTTGATCTCTTTTAGTTTTGCCTTGGGAAGGATACATTTCATGGTACCGCTAGCCTTCGGTGTTATTGCACTATTAGGCTTTATTTATGTTTTTCCGGAACAGTTTGAAGGTTTTGAAATAGGTACAGGGGATATAAAGAACATCGAGGAAGGTAGGGAAGCTTTTGGGCTTCTTATCATTTCCGTCATAATGTTCATATATGCCTTTCGGACCCGATTTTTGCGAACCTCAAAAATCTAAATCAAATTCCTTGCGTAGCATATCTATAGCGGGGTTTTTCTCCCGAAGCTTTTGATATTTTTCTTCTGGTGTAAAAGCAAATTTCTTGGCCGTCTGCTCGTTAACGGTAATCCTTAGATTAACGGAATAATTGTTCAATTGCTGCCTTAAGTGCATCATTAGATCATACTGTTCCCTTTCCACCTCTTTTTTCATGGTATCATTGGGCAATTCTATCCAAATGGTGTTTTCATCAAAGAGTTTGGGAGTATCCGTGGTGAGGCTGGATGCCAGTATTTTTCTTCCTTCCCCATCTATTTTTTGTACAAAATCTGACCAATGTCTCTGCATGTCCTTCTCGGTAAAGGCATCTTTTGGAAGTTGGCTTTCCTCAATGGATTCTTCTTTCTTGCTAAGATGATGTTCTTTTTTTGCTTTAAGGCTGGAGAGGGACAGTCCCGATATCCTTTTCCCAGTTGTCTTAAGGTTTATCTTCTCCAAAGTCGGTGGTTTGCTCGTAACAGGGAGTGTAGAGGTAATCGTAGCGGGAGCTGCCGGAACTTCAATTTTAGGATTTACCGAGACCTGCTCTTCCGCTTCCACTGTAAAGGTGGATGGTTCAACATCTATTGGGGAGTCTTTTGAATGGATTTCCTCTAATTCTTTGACCGTATCAGGAACTGGAGCCGATAAATGATTAAAAAAAGAGGCAGGGGCAATAAATTCAGCCGAGAATTGGTTTACGTCAGTGGATTCAAGGTTTTTTTTTTCAAAATCGATGGAAGCCATTTTCATCAAGGCCAGTTCCACAAGCAACCTTTGGTTTTTACTGGCTTTGTAGTTTAAATCACAATCATTGGCAATATCCAGGGCTTTCAACAAAAAAGAGTTGGAAGTCTTCTGGGACTGTTCTTGATAATGCTTCTTTGCCACTTCGCCCACTTCCAATAAATCAATGGTATCTTGATGTTTACAAACCATAAGATCTCTAAAATGGGATGCTAGACCAATAATAAAATGATGTCCATCAAAACCAAGGGCCAGTGTACTGTTCAACAACAATAGCAATTGGGGAATTTTATGTTGTAGTATTAACTCCGTGGCCTCAAAATATGTGTCATAATCCAGTACATTTAAATTTTCCGTAACTGCCTTCCGCGTAAGTTGTTTTCCGGAAAAACTGACCACCCTATCGAATATGGAAAGTGCATCGCGCATCGCACCATCGGCTTTTTGCGCAATAATATGTAAGGCATCGTCCTCGGCTTGTACGCCCTGTCTTTCTGCAATGTTTTTTAGATAATCGGCAGCATCCCTGACCGTTATGCGTTTAAAATCGAATATTTGACAACGGGATAAGATGGTAGGGATTATCTTGTGCTTTTCAGTGGTGGCCAAAATAAAAATAGCATGTTTTGGCGGTTCCTCCAAGGTTTTTAAAAAGGCGTTGAACGCGGACTGGGAGAGCATATGTACCTCATCTATGATATAGACTTTGTATTTCCCGACCTGGGGGGGGATGCGTACCTGATCGATAAGGTTTCGGATGTCATCTACCGAATTATTTGATGCGGCATCCAGCTCAAAAATATTGAAGGCAAAATCCTCCTCTTCACGCTCCGTACCATCTTGATTAATTTGTTTGGCCAAAATACGGGCACAAGTAGTTTTGCCAACTCCCCTTGGACCGCAAAAAAGCAAGGCTTGTGCCAAGTGATTACTCTCAATGGCGTTTAATAAGGTCTTGGTAATGGCTTCCTGCCCAACAACATCCTCAAATGCTTGTGGTCTGTATTTTCTGGCCGATACGATAAAAGGTTCCAATACGCGTTTTTTGAATTGCGACTAACTTGTTCTACAAATATAAAGATAGCTGTTTTTGATATGCTTTGATAACAGGCCATATCGTTAATTTTTATCAACAATTGGACTACCTTTGTACCGAGCAGGTCGCCTTATCGCTCCCGATGGTTATCGGGGGAGGAAAGTCCGGACACCATAATGCGGCATAGCGGGTAACGCCCGTCTTCCCATACCATATGGGAAAGGACCAGTGCAACAGAAAGTATGTACAGATAATGCTGTAGTGAAATCAGGTAAACTCTATGCGGTGAAACGCCACGTATACCGGCGCTATGAGGGTTGCATGCCCAAGCCGAAGGGTGGGCGGATGGAGCTTTTGGGCGACCAAAGGCCTAGATAAATGATAAGGGTCCGTTTTTAATGGAAACAGAATCCGGCTTATGGCCTGCTTTTTTAGTGTTAGTTTCAGTTTGATCTAGAGTCCTGCCCATTTTTCTATCGATCAAAAAAACTGAAAACACTCCCGCCATATTTTCTTGAATCCGAAAAATGAATACATTGGGACAGCTCCATATGCTTGGAGTGTTCAATGACCAATATACCATTTTCCGCAAGTAGATTATTTTTAAAAACCAGCTGGGGGATTTTTTCAAAATCGGTCAAGGGCATGTCATATGGGGGGTCGGCAAAGATAATATCAACCTTTATGTCGGATTTCTCCAAATAGGTCAATACATCCGCTTTAATAAGGGTTATATTAAAATTTAATTCACGGGCCATTCGCGAAATGAATTTTATGCAATTACTATTCGTATCTATGGCGTAAATATGTTTGGAGCCCCTGGAAGCAAACTCATAACTAATATTTCCAGTACCCGAAAACAGGTCAAGAACAGATACGTCCTTAAAATAGTATCGATTATTCAAAATGTTAAACAAAGCTTCTTTGGCCATATCGGTCGTAGGCCGTACCGGTAATTTTTTAGGGGCCAAAATCCGCTTTCCCTTATATTCTCCAGAGATAATCCGCATTATAAGGAATTTAATACGGCAAAATCGATATTTTCAGATGTAGCATCTATAAAGGGGTGGGACGCGCCGGAAGGCACAAATATGGATACATGTCTAATATATTCGTAACAAAGTGCATAGATTTCGTCATCTTCCTCTATAATGCCAAAAAGTCGTAGGACGACAGATTCAGCGTCCAAGTTCAGCTGTTCCAATGTAAAAAGGAGGTAATACAGAAAATCCTCCTTAGTATCGAATGAAAAACTATTATATAGTAACAATCTTTTTTGGGAGATAACTACAATGTCCATAATTTTTTCGGACACATGGACGTAGCAAACCGGATTCTTCCCGTTAGTATGGCTTTTTAACAAAGATTCGACCAACACCGTACCCACATGCTTAAAGATGAATTCACCAAAAAGCTCGTAAACATAATTGTTGATATTAACAAAAGGCACATAAACATTGACCATATCATAACTTGCAATTTCGTCAAAATCTATGTGATCGCTTGCCAATATTTTGGCATTGAACTTTATATAATTAGGTAATTCATCTGGGTTGAACAGCGGTTTTGGGACCAAACTGAATAAATTGTTCTGATGAATGACAATTACTTCGGAAAACTCTTTTTGAGAAATGGAATGTTTTTTAAAGAGATCCTTTACTTCCTTTAGCAGTTTATAAGGGGTAAGTGCTCTATTAAAAGTTTTCTTTTCCGATAGCAGTACGGTATTTTTGATGGTATCCAGAATACAAAAAGAAAGTCCATTCAAACTAACTTGAATGGACAGTTTCAAAAAATCTTGAGAAATTCCCTTGGGATTATTGTTCACCTTTTTTATCGTAAATAGGAGGCCAGTTACCACTTGTGCTCACTTCCTCCAAAGAACCTACCGTTATGACGCTTCCATTCACCTCGTCTACTCCTATTTCGGCATTTTCCTTTGACAATAAGTCCTTGGGTTGATCATAAAGTATTACATTTTTCTCCACTTTTGCTTCAAAAACAGGAGCCCTGTAACCACTTTTTTCAATGATATCCGCTTTCATTTCAAATTTTTCACCGCCAGGTGCCCCGGGAACGTTCATCATACTTTTGTATCGATTATCCGCTTTGAACAAGGAATCCTTTACGGATACAAAACCTAGCGTGTCGATAATTTTCACTTCTTTCAGCAGGTCTATTTGGTATACCTTGTCAAACTCCATATAAGATGAATCCCTTTGTTGGGTAATAACATACTTTCCGGTGTCCACAAAAGTAATAAGGCTATTGAAATCCTTGGCATATTTACCATTCACCGTTTTGTAAGCTTCCTGGGAATTACGAATGTCCTTTAAATTGGAAACTACCTTGGCAAAACGCTCTACCTTTACCTTGTTGAATTCTATAGGACCGGTAACGGATCTATAAATAAGATACCCAAGTCCTATACAAGCTATCCAAAGTACAATTTGTATTATGGTCTTCATTTCGTATGTGTTTATTAAATTTAGTGGTTAACACAAATCTACAATTTTTTTGCAAACTGCCTAATTTTTTGTGTTTGGATTTTACCTTGGATTTTATAGGTTTGATCGTAAAGAATCACTTTGTTTTATGGGCTAAAGACCATAAGGCCATAAATGGGTAAAGTAAGGGATACCACTTGGGAATATGGAATGGAAATACAACTTCTTTTATGATATTGCAGAGATTTTACAACTATCTTTGAAAATCTATGAAACGTCTTTCAAATACGTCTTTTTATGCTATTCTAAAAGAGAAATTTCCCCATGAACCTACCATAGGGCAATCTGTTGTTCTTCAAAAAATGGCTGATTATCTTTTGTCCGAAGGAAAGGATAGTGTGTTCCTTTTAAAAGGTTTTGCGGGTACTGGGAAAACCACTATTATCGGTACTTTGGTAAATTGTTTATGGAAGACGACCATGAAGTCCGTACTCATGGCACCAACGGGAAGGGCCGCAAAAGTGATGTCCAATTACTCGAGTACACAAGCCTTTACGATACACAGAAAGATATATTTCCCAAAAAAACAAAGTGGAGGTGGAATCCAATTTGTGTTGGCACCCAATAAGCATAGAAATACGGTTTTTGTTGTGGATGAGGCCTCCATGATACCCGATGCCCCGACAGATTCCAAACTTTTTGAAAACGGTTCCTTGTTGGACGATCTATTAATGTTCGTCTATTCTGGCCATAACTGCAAATTGATTTTGATCGGTGATACCGCTCAGTTACCCCCTGTACATTTGGATATAAGTCCAGCATTGGATGAGGACAAATTATCCCTGAATTACAATAAAGAAATAGTTAGGGTTGAATTGGATGAAGTAGTGCGCCAAGCAGAAAATTCAGGTATTTTGGTCAATGCGACCCTGTTGCGGGAACAGCTCCAAGGCAGTTTTTTTGATTCATTTCAGTTTGATGTTAACCCGTTCAAAGACATCCAAAAGTTAGTGGATGGCCATGAAATCCAAGAGGCCATTGATACCTCTTATTCCCAGAATGGGAGGGAAGAGACCGCCTTCATCGTTCGTTCAAATAAAAGAGCGAATCTTTACAATGAAAATATTCGAAGCCGGATTTTATTTCTTGAGAATGAATTGGCTGTCGGTGATTATATGATGGTGGTCAAGAACAACTATTTTTGGTTAAAGCCTAATTCCGAAGCCGGATTTATCGCAAATGGCGATATTATTGAGGTCCTTGAAATTTTTGCCATAAAGGAGATTTATGGCTTTAAATTTGCTGAGGTGAAGGTAAGAATGGTAGATTATCCAGATCAAAAACCATTTGAGACGGTACTCCTTCTGGATACCATACAGGCCATAACACCTTCATTGTCCTATGAAGATGGCAATAAACTATACCAGGAGGTAAGTAAGGATTATATGCTTGAAAAGTCCAAATACAAAAGATTTTTGGGAGTTAAGAACAATAGGTATTTCAATTCTTTGCAGGTAAAGTTCTCCTATGCCATTACATGCCATAAATCGCAGGGAGGGCAATGGGATACTGTTTTTGTAGAACAGCCTTATTTGCCCAATGGGGTGGATAAAGATTATCTCCGCTGGCTATATACCGCGATAACCCGTGCCAAAAGGCAGTTGTATCTCATAGGCTTTAAGGACAATTTTTTTGTTGGGAATGAATAAGTTAAATTCGTGTAGTTAAATGGAGCGGTTAAACCAAGCTCCCCATAAAATGGAATGACCTCAGATACCATTATTAGCATATTTTTGGGCATAGGCCTCGCTGCCTCCGTAGGCTTTCGGGTTTTTTTACCCTTGTTTGCCCTTAGTTTGGCTGCTTATTTTAATATTTGGGAACTTAACGAGAGCTGGCAATGGGTGGGCAGCCTTGCTACACTGATTACATTGGGCGTGGCGACCGTAGTAGAGATTTTTGCCTATTTCATTCCATGGGTGGATAACATTTTGGACAGTTTGGCAATACCCTTGGCGGCTATAGCCGGCACAGCTGTTATGGTATCTACCGTTGCCGATTTAGATCCTATCGTAACTTGGTCATTGGCCATTATAGCTGGCGGAGGTACCGCTACTGCAATTAAAGGTGCTGGTGCCACAAGTCGGTTAGCTTCAACGGCATCTACGGGAGGTCTGGCAAACCCTATCGTGTCCACTGTGGAGACGGGAACCGCTTTTGTTGTATCCATAGCCTCAATCTTTGCACCCATATTAGCAGCTGTTCTGGTCATCATAATTTTGATTATCGTATTCAGGATATACAGAAAATTAAGGCCAAGGCCCAAAACATGAAATAGACCAACCAAAATAAAAAGAAGGTGAAAGTTATTGCTATGATACCTGCGCGTTATGCGGCATCAAGATTTCCGGCAAAATTGATGCAAGACCTTATGGGTAAACCTGTAATCCTGAGGACCTATGAAGCCGCCATGAAAACTCAGCTCTTTGATGCCGTTTACGTAGTTACCGACAGTACACTTATTTTTGATACCATTTCCAATGCTGGAGGAAAGGCAATAATGAGTTTTAAGGAACATGATTGTGGAAGTGATCGTATTGCAGAGGCAGTTCAGGATATGGATGTGGATATCATTGTAAATGTTCAGGGGGATGAACCCTTTATCGATAGGGAAAGTTTAGCCGGTGTACTCGATATATTTCAAGGTGATGTAAAAAACGAAATCGATTTGGCTTCCTTAATGGTCAGGATTCGGAACGAGGACGAGATCAAGAACCCCAATACGGTAAAAGTCATTGTTGACCATCATAATTTCGCCCTATATTTTTCGCGATCTCCTATTCCTTATCATAGGGCAGAGGAGGTGGACCCTCCTTACTTTAAGCATAAGGGAATTTATGCTTTTCGAAAAAGGGCCTTGATGGATTTTCAAAGATTGCCTATGCTTTCGTTGGAGGCATCTGAAAAAATTGAGGCTATTCGGTATTTGGAATACGGAAAAAAAATAAAAATGGTCGAAACAACAGTAAGTGGAATAGAAATTGATACACCTGAAGACTTAAAACGGGCACAAGAGGAATGGAAATAGATTATGGCGGTATCAAGGCAATAGGTTTTGATGCGGATGATACACTTTGGGTAAATGAAACCTATTTTAGGGAGACCGAGGAAAAATTTGCCGATTTATTGGAGGGCTACGAGACCAAGAATAAAATAGACCAAGAGCTCTTCAAAATGGAAATGAAAAATCTTGAACTATATGGATATGGGATTAAGGGGTTTATGCTTTCCATGATAGAATCTGCTATGGAAATATCAAATAATCAAGTTTCCCAAGCAACGATAACGGAAATATTGAATCTAGGTAAAAAGATGATTATACATCCCGTAGAATTATTGAGTGGAGTAAAGGAAGTATTAAAACAATTAAACGGCAAGTATAGACTTATAGTTTTGACCAAGGGCGATCTTTTGGACCAAGAACGCAAATTGGAACGATCAAGCTTGTCGAACTATTTTCACCATGTTGAGGTTTTGAGTGATAAGAAAGAAGAAAACTATCTAAATTTGTTGGATCATTTGAAAATAGAGGTTCATGAATTTTTGATGATAGGGAATTCCTTAAAATCCGATATTTTGCCGATTCTGAACATAGGTGCGCAAGCCGTACATATCCCTTTTCACACAACCTGGCAACATGAGGAAGTATCAGTAGAGGAGGGAAAGTATACATATCTGAAGATTAATAAATTGACGGATGTTTTGAAGTATTTGTAAATCGTGCTATGGAGATTAAAAAAGATATTGGTATAAGAAATTCTTTCACTTCTAAAATAAATAGTTACAGAAACTTCCCTATGGTACCGAGGGTAATATTCGGTAATGGAAGTTTTGACCAGTTGGGGGAGATACTGATGCCTAAACGCAGGCATTCCGAAGCACCGTTCATTTTTTTGGTCGACGATGTTTTTGAAGATACATTGTTTGCCGATCGTATCCCTCTAATTTTTAATGATCAGGTTATTTTTGTCTCCGCTGAAGAAGAACCCAAAACGGTTCAAGTTGATGCGCTGGTCGGGAGAATAAAGAACGAGTTTAACGAACTTCCATCCGGAATTGTTGGAATTGGGGGAGGTACTTTGTTGGATCTGGCCAAGGCCGTAGCCATTTGTTTGACCAATAAGGGTAGTTCTTGCGATTACCAAGGATGGGATTTGGTGGGAAAACCATCGGTTTACCATGTTGGTATTCCCACGATAAGCGGTACTGGAGCTGAGGTTTCCAGGACCACCGTTTTGTTGGGACCGGAAAAAAAGCTGGGAATAAATTCAGATCACACCACGTTCGATCAAGTAGTCCTAGATCCTGATTTGACCAAAGGTGTTTCAAAAGAACAGTGGTTTTATACTGGAATGGACTGTTTTATCCATTGTATAGAATCACTCAATGGTACCTATTTAAACGCTTTCAGTCAAAGTTATGGCGAAAAGGCATTGGAGCTCTGCAAGGAAGTGTATCTTGGTGAGTTATCTCCTTCGGAATCCAGGGATAAATTGATGATGGCCTCATGGCATGGAGGTATGAGCATAGCCTATTCTCAAGTAGGTGTAGCACATGCCATGAGCTATGGACTATCTTATTTACTTGGAGTAAAACATGGTATAGGAAATTGTATGGTTTTTCGGCATTTGGAAGAGTTTTATCCGGAAGGGGTAGCACTTTTTAATCAGATGTTGCAAAAACAAAAAGTACATCTACCGACGGGTATCTGTTCCGATCTTACCGATTGCGACTATGAAACCATGATAAGTGTTTCCCTTGGTATGGAGCCCTTGTGGGAAAATGCCCTAGGCCCCGATTGGCACAATATTGCTACCCGGGAAAAATTGAAATCTATTTATAGCAGGATATAATTTTTGCACTAAGAATTGACCAATGGGCAGATAATCCTTCGTTTATCTCCCGATTAGTCTTTCAACTCTAATCATTTCAACACTTTCGTTAATTAAATAGTCCTATCTTATGCATCAGCAAGTTAACATATGCATACGCTAGCAAAATTTATTTACTTTAAAGTTTTGGGATGGAAGTTGATTGGTTCATTTCCCCAATTGGACAAGTGTGTGGTCATTGTGGTTCCCCATACGAGTTGGGTCGATTTTTTTCTCGGGCTTTTGGTCCGTAGGGTATTGAATGAAGAAATTAACTTTATCGCAAAGAAAAGCCTATTTACGCCTACATTGGGTTGGTATTTTAAGTGGATGGGCGGTGCACCTATAGACCGAAGCCAAAGCAGCGATACGGTAAGCGCTATTTCCAAAATTTTCAAGGAACGCAAAAAGTTTAGATTGGCGCTTTCCCCTGAGGGTACTCGAAAGAAGGTTGCCCGATGGAAGACGGGGTTTTATTATATTGCCAAAAGTGCCGAGGTCCCGATAATCATGATTGCCTTTGATTATGGCCGTAGACACGTAAAAATTTCAGAACCTCATTATCCATCGGATGATAAAAAAAGGGACTTTGAAATTTATAAAGGATTTTTTAAAGGTGTCCTGGGCAAGGTGCCGGAATATAGTTTTTAGTCCCTTTTAATCAATTTTTTTGGTCTGGGCTCGTCTTTTTTCTTTGCATTGCCAGGGAATACCAAATTAGTACTAGAGTAGGTAGTGCCAAACGTTACATTAGCCAAATAAACCTGGTCAATGGCATCCAATACTTGGTGAGAGGAAAGCTCCCTAAGGGGATGTGTAAAAACAGACCAAATGATTTCATCGCTTAGCGCATATTTCACGTCCAAGGCAGAATGAAAATTGGCCACTAAAGCATTCAATAACTGTTCTTCCTCTATTTCCTCACGTTGTATGATAGGTGAAATAATTCGCATACGGTTGGCATTTTCATCATAAATCGTAAAAAGAAATACCTCCTTATAAACAAATCTAAAGGAGTTACCGTTGATTTCGAAGGTATCTGTCACCGATTCAATAAGTTCTCCCAATTTTTTAGGATCCATTTCCTGGGCCCTAATTACAGAGGTGTTGAACATAAAAAATAAAAGGCCAAGGAGGAAAATAATGCGCATAACCGGTTTTATAAATAAGTCGTTGCCCTAGAAGCTTATTTACAAAACGGTAAAAAATAGATCAAATTGTTGGAAAGCTACTCCTTCATCGTATGATATACGTTCTGAACGTCATCATCCTCTTCGATTTTCTCCAAAAGTTTTTCCACATCTTCTGCCTCTTCTTCGGTCAACTCCTTGGTTACTTGAGGAATACGCTCAAACCCTGAAGAAAGAATTTCGATGTTTCTATTCTCCAACTCCTTTTGGATGGACCCAAAACTTTCAAAAGGTGCATAAATCAAAATTCCATCGTCGTCCACAAAAACCTCTTCCGCACCAAAATCGATCATATCCAATTCCAATTCCTCGGAATCTATACCATCTCCATTGATACGAAAATTACAAGTATGATCAAACATAAACTCTACTGATCCGGAAGTTCCCAAGCTACCATCACACTTATTGAAATAACTTCTTATGTTGGCTACGGTACGGGTATTGTTATCGGTAGCGGTTTCAATAAGTATGGCAATCCCATGGGGGGCATAGCCCTCAAAAAGTACTTCTTTATAATCTCCCTGGTTTTTATCCGATGCCCGTTTTATGGCCCGTTCAATATTGTCCTTGGGCATATTAACGGACTTGGCGTTCTGGATTACCGCCCGCAACCTGGCATTTGAATCGGGATCTGCCCCACCTTCCTTAACGGCTATAACAATATCTTTCCCTATACGGGTAAACGCTTTGGACATGGCGGCCCACCGCTTCATTTTACGTGCTTTTCTAAACTCAAAAGCTCTTCCCATTGCCTATGTTTTGTGTAATTTAATAGGCAAATTTAGTAAAATTAAAGCCTGTCACAAGAACTGATCCGCAGTTGACCTTTTATAGAATTATTTCCTCGATACTATGGGCAAGTTGAAAATCTTTTTCCGTAACACCGCCTGCATCATGCGTGTTTAGGCGTATTTTTAAGGAATTGTAAACATTGGTCCAATCTGGATGGTGGTTATGAGCTTCACATTCAAAGGCGATATGGGTCATCATGGAAAAGGCTTCCCTAAAATCCTTAAAGGTAAAACTGGCCTCAATGGCCCCGTTTTTGTACTGCCATCTTTCAAATTTCTCCAGACGCTCCGTTATAGTCCGTTCTGATAATTTTTCCATAGTGTTGTTTTTGTATCCCTCTAAAAGTAAAGAATTGCATCTACGTTCCATGGACCGATACAAGATTTAAACAAAAATTAACGCTGGAAAGAAGTTTATTTAAGAATGTGATGGTCAATAATTTCCTGATAACCGAACCTTAGATTTTTCGGCAACTTATTGTCTTTGGGAAGTACGGCCAAATAACGTTCTTCATTTGTAGTATACACGCGCTTATAGATAGGATTAAAATTTCCGATACGATCTACAATTTCCTTTATGAATTCATCATGGTGTACTAAATCCATACTCCCCATATGATAGATGCCCGTTTTATCTTGGTTGATCAAGTAGTGTATCTGCTGGGTAAGCTTGTCGTCGTTCGTAACGTTCATTACAAGGTTTGGAAAAACGTCTATTGGTGTATTCTTCCATATTACCTTTTTGATTTCCTTTATCCGGGGAGAAGAATTTCCGAAGACCATGGGTATCCTTAAAATGGCCATCTTTTTTTTGGGAAGCCTGAGCAGCATATTTTCAATCTTTATTTTCAATCTCCCATAAATGCTTTCCGATAAAGTTTTGTCATGCTCGTAGGATGGATATTTACTATAGGCATCAAAAACATTTGCGGAGGACAGGAAATAAAGGATACAATCATTCTGCAAAATGTACTCTGCGATATGTTGATGCATCTGTATCTGCGCGGCAAAGTTACCACGTACCGCAGAAATGATGTATTGTGGGCGTACTTTTTCCAAAAGTTGAAAAACATCATCCTCTTCCATATCATACTTAAAGAATTGACGATTGCTTTCAAAGGTCCTCCTAGCAGAGAAATAAGTGCCATAGGTATCAAAATAGTTACAGAGTTCTTTGTAGATGGCATTTCCCAAAAAACCACTTGCTCCTAAAATGAGTACTTTTTTTCCTCCTTCTTCCAACTTTCCCCTTCTTTTGCCCATAGAGGTTACTTACCCTTTATAGAATGGTAGCTTTACCACGGTTGCGGGTACCCTATTCTTCCTGATCTGAATATGTATTTTACTACCGGTTTCAAAAAAAATGGTCGGTACGTACCCTAGTCCTATACCTTTGCCCAAGGAAGGCGACATAGTGCCCGAGGTTACGGAACCGATTTTTCTACCTTGGCCATCTACGATATCGTAACCCTGACGGGGAATTCCCCTGTCGTCCAGTTCAAAACCGACAAGCCTACGCTCTGGGCCCTGCTTTTTTTCTTTGGCCAAGTTTTCAGCATTGACAAAGTCCTTGGTGAATTTCGTAATCCATCCCAAACCGGCCTCTAAGGGCGAAGTGGATTCATCTATATCGTTGCCATATAGGCAATACCCCATTTCTAGACGAAGTGTATCACGGGCAGCTAACCCGATAGGCTTGATTCCGAAGTCTGCCCCGGCCTTAAAAACATTGTCCCAAACCTGTTGGGCCTCACTATTTTTGCAGTAGATTTCAAATCCACCGGAGCCCGTATATCCTGTTGCCGAGATGATTACGTAATCGATACCGGCAAAATCGGCGACGACAAAATTATAGAACTTGATTTCTAATAAATCCATCGAAGTTAAGCTTTGCATTGCTTCAACAGCCTTTGGCCCCTGAATGGCCAAAAGGGAATAATCATCGGACACATTTCTAAGGTTTGCGCCTATGGTATCATTGTACTTTGAGATATGTGCCCAATCCTTTTCTATATTGGATGCATTTACTACCAAAAGATAAGTTTCTTCCTTAATTCGATAAATGATAAGGTCATCCACGATTCCACCCGTTTCGTTGGGCAGGCAACTGTATTGCGCCTTCCCAATGGTCAATTTTGATGCATCGTTGGAACTTACTTTTTGTATGAGCTCTAGCGCTTTTGGACCTTCAATTAGAAATTCGCCCATGTGGGACACATCAAAAACGCCAACACCCTTCCTTACGGTCTCATGCTCTAAATTAACACCATCATAAGAAACCGGCATATTATAGCCCGCAAAAGGTACCATTTTGGCGCCAAGGGCCTTATGCGTTTCGGTAAGTGCGGTATTTTTCATCTCGCTTCAATTTTGAAGCGCAAAGCTATAGAATAATTTAGCGATAGGAAAGCTTGTTTATACTATGTTTTTTACAAAGTGTTGGTATGAATGATTATTGGGTCATCATCGGCCTAATAAGTAGTCTTTTACTTCTTTATAGGTGGAAATTTTGATGGAATTCTTCTCTTTATCCATCACCTTTTGGATTTGTGGTGGTATCTCCAAAGATTTGCCCAAGGTCTCTTCTACTACGTCCAAAAATTTTACCGGGTGTGCGGTCTCCAAGAAAATTCCATATGCACTTGGGTGCTCTTCCTTAAATTTTTTCAGTCCTAAATAACCTACGGCACCATGTGGATCCGTTATGTACCCACTTTCCTTATAAATCTTGAGCATTGCCTCTTTAGTTTCGGCATCTGTAAAGGAGTAGGAGGAGAGGTTTTGCTTCAACATATCAAAATTGTCCTTATACAGATGTCGAATACGGATGAAGTTGCTTGGGTCGCCTACATCCATGGCATTGGATATAGTTGCTGTGGAAGGTTTTGGCTTATAATTCTGTGTACGCATAAATTGGGGTACGGTATCATTTACATTGGTAGAGGCCACAAATTGGGTTACGGGCATGCCCAATTTTTGAGCTACCATTCCGGCACAAATATTTCCAAAGTTACCACTGGGTACCGAGAATACTATTTCCTTATTTTTGGACTTCAGCTGTTTGTAAGTGAACAAGAAATAGAACAATTGCGGCAGCCACCGTGCCACATTTATGGAATTGGCCGATGTCAATTGCATATTTTCCAGAAGCTCTGCATCCAAAAAAGCGGTCTTCACCATCTTTTGGCAATCATCAAAGGTGCCATCTACCTCCAATGCCGCTATGTTTTGGCCTAAAGTGGTCAGTTGCCTTTCTTGAATATCGCTAACTTTGCCACTGGGATATAAAATTACCACATTTACACCTTCGACCCCCAAAAATCCGTTCGCAACGGCACCTCCCGTATCCCCTGAAGTAGCAACCAGAACAGTAACTTCATTAGACTTTTCTTTTGAAAAATGCCCAAGGCATCTAGCCATAAATCGAGCTCCAACATCCTTAAATGCCATAGTCGGACCATGGAAAAGCTCCAATGTGGCTATGTTATCCTCTATTTCTATTACAGGAAAATCGAAGTCCAGAACATCCTCTAAAATAGTATTGAGCTTGTTCTGGGAAATATCTTCACAAACAAATTGATGGATAGCCTCAAAGGCGATTTCATAATTCGATAAGCTATCAATTTCTTCAAAAAAAGTAGCGGGCAAAGGGGTTATTTTTTCCGGAAAATATAACCCACGATCAGGAGCGATACCTTTGACAACGGCATCCTTGAAGGAAACTTTAGGTGCTTTCTTGTTTAGGCTGTAAAAATTCATTAATCTAATATCTTGATACCTAAAGTGTTTATTTTTGAAACATGAACATCGTAATCGACACCAATTTTTTGATATACTTCTTTCATTGTATGGGCTACTTTTTCCGCGGTGGCCTTACCCTTGCTAAATGCAAAAATGGAAGGACCGGAACCCGAAATGCCACAACCCAATGCGCCTGCTTCCAATGATCCGGATTTAATTGCACCATACCCTGGAATAAGAATGGAACGAATGGGTTCCACGATATGGTCTACCAATGATCTTCCTATTAAGTCATAATCTTCATAGAAAAGCCCTGCAATCAATCCACCTACATTGCCCCATTGTTTAATGCCATCCGCCAAGGTAATGTTGGTTTTTAATATCTTTCTGGAATCAGAGGTCTTCACTTCTATTTGTGGATGGATTACCGTAGCATACAATTCAGAAGGGCTTGGTATGGAAACAATATCCAAGGGGTCATAGCTGCGTACCAAGGTAAATCCACCGAACAGGGAGGGGGCCACATTATCTGCATGTGCCACACCACTGGCCAATCGTTCCCCTTCCATGGCGAACTTTACCAAATCCGCCTTGGAAAATGGTTTACCTAATAGCTCGTTAATGCCCCAAACAGCTCCTGCGGAACTGGCCGCGCTACTACCTATACCACTACCGGCCTTGATTCTCTTATAAATCTCAATTTCAAAACCGCCCTCATAATCAACATGTTCCAACAGTGCCATTCCTGCTACGCCTGCAACGTTCAAATGGGTCTCTACCGGTAGGTCCTGTCCTTCCAATTTGGTAATCCGTATACCTTTTTTCTTTGTTTTCCGAATCACCATTTCGTCCCCGACGGCATCCAGCGCTACCCCTAGTACATCAAATCCACAGGAAATATTGGCGATGGTGGCTGGACAGAATAATTTGATTTCGTTCATGGTTTCAAGTTTCTACTATTTCAAGTTTAAGGTTCTTTTATTTCTGATATAACTTGAGACCAGAAATCATAATGACCTCAAACTTTTAGAAATTCCCGATTCGAATAATATCCGCAAAAATTCCGGAGGCGGTTACTTCTGCCCCTGCCCCTGCACCCTTTATGATCATGGGCTGGTCCGGGTATCGTTCTGTATAGAACAGAACAATGTTATCACTTCCTTGGAGATTATAAAAATCATGCCCTTTTGGAATTTGCTGTAGCCCCACATTAGCCTTCCCATCTTCATATTGGGCCACATATTTTAACTTGCAATCCGCATAATTGGCTTTTTTGTATAAAGTCTGAAAATCATTTTCATACTTTTTCAAGGAAGTAAAAAAATCCTCATTGCTTTTTGTCTCGAGACTCTCTTTGGGGAGAAAGGATTTATTTTCGATATCGCCGATTTCCAAACGGTTTCCGCTTTCCCTGGCCAAAATCAATATTTTCCGCATCACATCTATTCCACTAAGGTCAATTTTTGGATCTGGCTCCGTATAACCATCCTCTTGGGCTTGTTTCACCACGTCATGGAAGGTGGTCTTATCATTGAAATTGTTAAAGACAAAATTGAGACTTCCAGACAGTACAGCCTGAATTTTTAGGACCTTATCCCCTGAGGCTATTAAATGTTTTAAGGTATCTATTATGGGAAGTCCCGCTCCTACATTGGTTTCGAACAAAAAGGGTGCGTTGTATTCTCGTGCCAAATTTTTTAGGCCCTTATAATTTTCGTAATCGGATGAACACGCAATTTTATTGCAGGTAACCACAGAAATGCTGCTGCCCAGGTACGAATCGTAAGTAGATGCCACTTCGTCACTGGCCGTATTATCCACAAAAATGCTATTCCGATAGTTTAATCTTTGAACCGAGTCAAAAAATTTCTTCTTGTCCGCCTTTTCGCCTTTTTCCAATAGTCCTTCCCAGTTCTTAAGGGCAATTCCGTCCTCATCAAATACCATGGTCCGTGAATTTGATATTCCTATAATTCGGATATTCAGCTTCAAAACTTCCTTCAAGTACTTTTTTTGCTGTTGTACCTGTTTCAAAAACTTGGAACCTACATTGCCAACACCCATGACAAAGAGATTCAACTGTTTGATATTCTCTTCAAAAAATTCTTCGTGGAGGGCGTTCAATGCCTTTTTTACATCATTTCTTTTGATCACGGCGGAAACATTTCGTTCAGAGGCCCCTTGGGCTATGGCCCGTATGTTGACGTTGTTTCTTCCTAAAGTACTGAACATTTTACCACTTAACCCTTGATGACTTTTCATATTATCGCCTACTAGGGCAATAATGGCCAAGTCTCCTTCGGCAATTACCGGTTTAATCCTATTTCGATCAATTTCGTATTCAAAAGCGGCATTTACGGTATTCACGGCCTCATCGATATCTTCTGCCGAAATACCTACGCAAATAGAATGTTCGGACGAAGCCTGGGTAATCAACACCACACTGATACCTGCTTGCGAAAGCACTTCAAAAAACCGTTTTGAAATGCCTGGAATACCAACCATACCTGGACCTTCCAAAGAAAGTAGGGCAATGTTCTCAACATGACTGATTCCCCGGACGGTCTTGCCCTTGCCATTCTTGTTTTGGGTAATCAGTGTGCCCTTATCGTTTGGTTCAAAAGTATTCTTGATCAATATTGAAATTCCCTTGGAAAGTACGGGTTGAATCGTAGGCGGATATAATACTTTGGCGCCAAAATGAGACAGCTCCATAGCCTCTTCATAAGAAATATGGGGTAAGGCCTTGGCCTGTTTTACAAGTTTGGGGTTTGCGGTATACATACCACTAACGTCTGTCCAAATCTCCAAAATATCCGCATCCACGGCCGCAGCGAAAATGGCCGCTGTATAATCTGAACCTCCTCTACCCAAAGTGGTAGAATTTCCCATTTCCGAGGATGAGATAAATCCAGGGGCGACCACAATACTTTTTTGTACACTTTCAAAGAAAGTTTTACAAAGCGCATTGGTAATCTCAAAATTTACAACGGCCTTTTCATTAAGGTCATTGGTTTTGATAAGCTCCCTGCTATCCTTGTACATTACATCCATTTGTTCCTGCTTGAAGAACTCGAATATGATGTAAGACGAAAGTAATTCGCCATAACTAACGATTTTATCGGATAATTTGGTCGTTATTTCCCCTATCAAATAAGAACCTTCCAGAAGAGTCTCCAATGTGTTGAGGTCACTTTTTACCTTGCTGAGAATTCTACTTTGACCATGGACGGGTATTAGTTGCTTGATAGTATCTAAGTGCCGGTCCTCTATAGCCTTGAGAACAGATTTATACTTCTCATCCTTTTCGGAAGCCAAATAGGCAGCTTGTAAAAGCAAGTCCGTTATTCCCCCAAATGCTGAGACAACTACTATGTTTTTATGGCTATCACTTTGGGAGACAATATCCTTTACAAGGGCTATGTTTTTTGCGTTGGCTACGGATGTACCACCAAATTTTAAAACTTTCATCTGATAAACTGCTTGAAGTTTGCTATTGCGTTAAGGTATAGAAAATGCGAAAACGGACAAATATAGAATTGCTTACCCCAAAGGGGTGGTGATACCAAAGGTAAAAACACAATATGTATTGAATGAAGAAACTAGCATTTGTTTGTCCTACTTGTTAAAAAGCATACTTCTTAGATAGGTCCAAATGTAGTACTTTTAGCAACCCAATCAAATGTTCGGATGAATTTTTATGGAATTGATAATTTTAAACAAAAACCTTTATTGAATGAAGATTTTCACTGCTGAACAAATCTATTTGGCGGACAAATCCACAATTGAAAATCAGCAAATTTCTAGTACAGAGCTTATGGAAAGGGCCGCGACCGGGATTTTTGATTGGATCCATAGGCGTATGCAGGGTGCCCAGGTAAAAATTCATTTATTCTGTGGTATTGGGAACAATGGTGGCGATGGTATCGCCGTTGCACGGCATTTGCAGGATCACGGTTACAATATTGGTGTTTACGTCGTAAACTACAGTAAAAAGAGATCTGAGGACTTCCTTATAAATCTAAAGCGGTTGAAGGAAAGAAAAGTATGGCCTATTTTTTTTGAAGAAGGCTCCGACTTTCCAGAGATTGGACGAGATGACATTATCATAGATGCTGTTTTTGGAATAGGTTTAAATAGAACGCCTGATGATTGGGTCGGTAGATTAATACAGCATCTAAATAATTCGGATGCTTTTATTCTTTCCATAGATGTACCTTCCGGATTATTTTTGGATAGGGGAGTAGCTGATAGTGAAGCGGTGATTAAGGCCAATTATGTATTGAGCTTCCAGGCACCCAAATTGATTTTTTTTCTTCCTGGCACTGGCATCTACAGTAACAACTGGGAGGTATTGGGTATTGGGTTGGATCCTGATTTTATGGCATCCACTGAAACAGCCTATGAACTTATTGGTAAAAATGAAATACTGCCCCTATATATCCCCCGGGAAAAATTTTCACACAAAGGGACCTTCGGCCATTCTTTGATTATCGGTGGAAGCCATGGTAAGATCGGGGCGGTTGCTCTTGCTGCCAAGGCCTGTCTTAAGGTAGGAAGTGGTCTGGTTACCGCCTATGTACCACAATGTGGATATATTCCTTTACAGACTTTTCTTTCCGAAGCCATGGTCACAACCGATGAAGGAGAGAAATGCATTGAGCATATAGATTTTGAAATGGAACCGAGCGTAATAGGAATAGGTGTCGGTTTGGGTGTCTCGGATAAAACGGTAAGAGCATTTTCCGATTTTTTATCCAAGAATAAAAAGCCTTTGGTCATTGATGCGGATGGATTGAACATTCTTTCCAAAAATATAGAGTTGATAGGAAAGATGCCTTCTCAAACTGTTCTTACACCCCATCCCAAGGAATTGGAAAGGTTAATAGGAGCTTGGAAGGATGATTTTGATAAACTTGCAAAGGCGAAGGCTTTCTCAAAGAAGTACGATTGTGTCCTAGTTATAAAAGGGGCCCATACCATTGCGATTTATAAGGATAAGGGATATATAAATACCACGGGTAATCCGGGAATGGCCACGGCTGGTAGTGGTGATGCACTTGCAGGGATAATAACCGGTTTGATTGCCCAGGGATATGAGCCATTGTCCGCCGCAATATTCGGTATCTACCTACATGGTAGGGCAGGTGATATTGCCGTAGAAAAAATGGGGTATCAAGCCCTTACTGCTTCGGATATTATATCACACATTGGTAAGGCTTATTTGGATTTGTTCGCAACGCCTGAAAACACATCGGAACGTGTTTCCAAAGAAGGTGAAGAATAAATAAAGGAAAGGGTCTATTTTGCTTTTACCCTTTGCTTAACCCAGGTCAGTGCATTGTTGAACTCTATAAAAAACTTCATTGGTTTTTTGTAGAAAAGCTTTTCTATTTTAAAATTGTGCATATCTACTTCCTTTACCGAAACTATGGCAAAGGCCTTTAGGTTTTCCAATTCCCTCAAGTAATTATAAATAGTCGGGTCTATGGCATAGGAATGCTTCCGGAGACTGATAAAACCAAAGTTTTTCCCCCTAAAATGAATTTCTGATATTCCAATAATTTGATAGGCGCGCTCCAGTGTTAATGTAGCTCCCTCGTCAAAAATGGATACCATATAATTATCGTACACCTGCACTTTTCCAATCTCCAATTGATACTCTCTGACAATAACTGTCTTCTTTGGCTGTCCCACTTTCATTACATATGTTTAATAGTGTCTGGAACGAAAGTAGATGTAAGCCTAGATTTTCTATAAAAAATTAGATTAAAGGCTCAAATATCGTTTATATTGCTTTTCAGGGGTATTTTGCGTATTTTATTTCTTACACCCTTGATCAAGGGTCATAAAAAAAGGAGTCATATTGTATGACTCCCTTATCGAAAATTTACTATCTATTCTTTAGGTTTTTGAAGATTTTTCCGCCTTTTTGATTGTTATTGTAAGTTCATCATTCTTTTTGTCCAAATCCATTTGAATACTATCGCCTTCCTCCAATTTGGAGTTAACAATTTCTTCGGCCAAGGCGTCTTCTATATACTTTTGTATGGCCCTTTTCAAAGGTCTGGCTCCATACTGTTTGTCAAATCCTTTTTCAGCTATATAATCCTTGGCCTTTACCGAGAGCTTAAGATTGTAGCCTATATCTCTTATTCTTGCAAACAGCTTGTCCAACTCAATATCGATGATTTTGTGAATATGCTCCCTCTCCAACGGATTAAACACAATAACATCGTCTATACGGTTAAGAAATTCGGGAGCAAAGGCCTTTTTAAGGGCACTCTCAATCACGCTTTTATGATGGCTGTGCTCTTGGGCTTTTTTTGCCGCGGTTCCAAAACCTACTCCTTGTCCAAAATCCTTTAACTGTCTGGCGCCGATATTGGAAGTCATAATAATAATGGTATTCCTAAAATCTATTTTTCTGCCGAGACTATCGGTCAAATAACCATCATCCAGTACTTGCAATAACATATTGAATACGTCCGGGTGTGCTTTTTCCACTTCGTCCAATAGAATTACCGAATACGGTTTTCTTCGAACCTTTTCCGTAAGCTGTCCACCTTCTTCGTAACCTACATACCCCGGAGGTGCCCCTACCAATCGTGATATAGCGAATTTTTCCATGTATTCGCTCATATCTATTCGAATAAGTGCATCCTCGGAATCGAACAATTCTTTAGCCAATACCTTGGCCAATTGCGTTTTTCCTACTCCGGTCTGTCCCAGGAAAATAAAAGAACCAATGGGTTTGTTGGGATCTTTAAGTCCAGCCCGATTTCTTTGGATGGCCTTGGCTACTTTTGCCACTGCTTGGTCCTGACCGATTACATTGGCTTTTATCAATTCGGGCAACTCGGCCAACTTATTACTTTCCGTTTGGGCTATCCTATTTACCGGGATACCGCTCATCATAGAAACTACATCTGCAACATTATCCTCGGACACCGTTTCTTTGTGTTGCTTACTGTCCTCTTCCCATTTTTCCTGAGCGGTGGCCAAATCCTTTTCTAATCGCTTTTCATCGTCCCTTAACTTGGCGGCTTCCTCGTACTTTTGTTTTTTGACCACACTGTTTTTTAGCTCACGGACATCCTCCAATTGTTTTTCCAGTTCCAATATTTGTTTGGGAACATCCATATTTACAATGTGCACACGCGACCCCGCTTCATCCATGGCATCGATGGCTTTGTCCGGAAGGAATCGGTCCGTCATATATCGATTGGTCAACTTTACACAGGCAAGAATAGCCTCGTCCGTGTACTCTACATTATGGTGATCTTCATATTTCTCTTTGATATTCTGTAGAATCTCAATAGTTTCCTCTACTGTTGTGGGCTCAACGATAACCTTTTGGAAACGTCTTTCAAGTGCGCCGTCCTTTTCAATATATTGCCTGTACTCGTCCAAAGTAGTGGCCCCAATACATTGAATTTCCCCCCGTGCAAGTGCCGGTTTAAACATATTTGAGGCGTCCAAACTTCCAGTAGCCCCTCCGGCGCCAACTATGGTATGAATTTCATCTATGAAAAGGATAACGTCATCATTCTTTTCAAGTTCGTTCATTACCGCCTTCATACGTTCTTCGAACTGGCCTCGATATTTGGTGCCGGCAACCAAGGACGCCAAATCCAATGTAACCACCCGTTTGTTGTATAATATCCGGGATACTTTCTTATTTATAATACGCAGGGCCAGACCTTCGGCAATGGCACTTTTTCCTACTCCAGGTTCACCTATCAGCAAGGGATTGTTCTTCTTGCGCCTACTTAAAATTTGAGATACCCGCTCTATTTCCTTTTCCCTTCCAACTACGGGATCAAGTCGGTTTTCCTCTGCCAGTCTGGTAAGGTCCCTTCCAAAATTGTCCAGAACGGGGGTCTTGGATTTTTTACTTCCTTTTTGACCGGAAGAGGTTCCAAAGGTACTCTCCTTTCCCTCGGCCGCGTCATCCGAGTCGCTTGGAAATGATTCGGAAGTAGGTGCATCCACAATATCATCATCACTGGTGATCATAAATTTGAATTGCTCTTTTACCCCATCATAATCTACTTTTAACTTATGTAAAAGTTTGGTGGTGGGATCGTTTTCATTGCGCAATATGCATAATAACAAATGTGCTGTATTTATGGAAGAACTTTGAAAAAGTTTAGCTTCAAGAAACGTTGTTTTTAAGGCCCGCTCCGCCTGTCTGGTCAAATGCAGATTTTTCTTGTCTTTTTGTATGCCACTAGGATTTGGGTTAGAGTTAGAGGGACTTAAAATCTCGACTTTTCGTCGTAGATGGTCCAAGTCTACATCAAGGGCATCCAATATGCTGATGGCTTTTCCGTTACCATCCCGCAAAAGTCCCAACATCAAATGCTCGGTACCTATAAAGTCATGCCCTAGTCTCAATGCTTCCTCTTTGCTGTAAGCAATCACATCCTTGACCCTGGGTGAAAAATTATCATCCATAGAAATTTTCTTTCATCTATAAAATTAGTAAATCTAGCCTTATCTGAGACAAATACTGTACCTATATTCGATAAACTAGTCCTAAATGACGAAAAAAGCATTGATTTACAAAATAATTAACAGTGTAATTATCAACGAAAACAAGAGGTGAAAGTGTTGATAAATTATTGAATAAAGTGTTCTGGACATGCTTTAAAAGCCTCTATTTTCCGTATATTGGCATGTTTTTTTAATGAACCAAAAATAATAAGATTTTAATAATGGCAGAAGGAGAAAAATTGATTCCTATCAACATTGAGGACGAAATGAAATCTGCGTACATTGATTACTCAATGTCGGTCATTGTGTCACGTGCACTGCCAGATGTCAGGGACGGTTTAAAACCGGTACACAGAAGGGTATTGTACGGCATGCATGAGCTAGGGGTTAGGTCTAATAGTTCCCATAAAAAATCCGCTCGTATTGTGGGGGAAGTTTTGGGTAAATATCATCCTCATGGCGACACCTCGGTTTATGATTCCATGGTACGGATGGCACAGGAATGGAGTCTTCGTTATATGCTAGTGGACGGTCAGGGAAATTTTGGTTCTATAGACGGGGATAGCCCGGCCGCAATGCGTTATACAGAAGCACGTATGCGCAAAATTGCCGATGAGATGTTGGCTGATATCGATAAGGATACAGTTGACCATCAACTAAATTTTGATGACTCCTTGGAAGAACCTACTGTATTGCCAACAAGAGTACCCAATTTGTTGGTGAATGGTGCTTCGGGTATTGCAGTGGGAATGGCCACCAATATGCCTCCCCATAACCTTTCAGAGGTTGTGGACGGCACAATAGCTTACATTGACAATACGGACATAGAAATAGATGAACTCATCACCCATATCAAGGCACCCGATTTTCCAACCGGAGGAATAATCTATGGCTATGATGGAGTAAAGGAAGCTTTTCACACAGGTCGCGGAAGGGTAATGATGCGGGCAAAGGCAAATATTGAAGAAGTTCAAGGTAGGGAATGCATTGTGGTCACTGAGATTCCATTTCAAGTGAACAAGGCGGATATGATCAAGAAGACCGCTGATTTGATCAATGATAAGAAAATAGAAGGTATTTCAAGTATACGCGATGAATCCGACAGAAAGGGCATGCGTATCGTATACATTTTAAAGCGTGATGCCATTCCTAATATTGTGTTGAATACCCTTTACAAATACACTGCATTACAATCTTCCTTTAGTGTAAACAATATAGCCCTTGTCAAGGGACGGCCAAAATTGCTCAACGTTAAGGAAATGATTCATCATTTTGTTGAACATAGGCATGAAGTGGTCGTAAGGCGCACAAAGTTTGAACTTAAAAAAGCAGAGAACAGGGCCCATATCCTAGAGGGCCTCATTATAGCCTCGGACAATATAGACGAAGTCATTGCCCTTATACGTGCGTCTTCCAATGCCGATGAAGCTCGGGAGAATTTGATGGAACGGTTTAAGTTGACCGAAATCCAATCCAAGGCCATTGTAGAAATGCGTTTGCGCCAACTAACCGGTCTGGAGCAAGATAAGCTACGTTCGGAATACGATGAGGTCATTAAGACGATTGCAGATCTTAAGGACATCTTGGATAAAAAGGAGCGCAGGATGCAGATCATCAAGGACGAGCTTTTAGAGGTAAAGGAGAAATATGGGGATGAAAGAAGATCGGAAATCAATTTTGCAGGTGGTGATCTGAGTATTGAGGATATGATTCCGGATGAACAAGTGGTCATAACCATTTCCCACGCCGGCTATATCAAAAGAACCCCGTTGACGGAGTACAAGACCCAAAATAGAGGTGGCGTTGGCCAAAAAGCATCCTCAACAAGAAATGAAGATTTCCTGGAATATCTATTTGTTGGGACCAACCATCAATACATGTTGTTCTTTACCCAGAAGGGAAAATGTTTTTGGATGCGGGTCTATGAAATACCGGAGGGAAGCAGGACTTCCAAGGGAAGGGCAATACAAAATCTTATAAATATTGAGCAGGATGATAACGTAAAGGCATTTATCTGTACGAGGGACCTTAAGGATGAGGACTATGTCAATAACCATTATGTTATTATGGCCACCAAAAAAGGAACTGTAAAGAAGACTTCCCTGGAACAGTATTCCCGACCCAGACAAAATGGGATCAACGCCATTGGCATCCGAGAAGGAGATGAACTATTGGAAGCCAAGCTTACTACAGGAACCAGTCAAATACTGTTAGGCTTAAAATCTGGTAAGGCCATTCGGTTTGAGGAAAGCAAGACAAGACCTATGGGTAGAAATGCCTCTGGGGTCCGGGGTATCACTTTGGCTGATGATAATGATGAGGTGATCGGTATGGTTTCAGTGCATAATTTTGATGAGGATATCTTGGTTGTCTCCGAGAACGGTTATGGAAAACGGTCAAGTATAGATGACTATCGGATTACCAACAGGGGAGGAAAAGGTGTAAAGACCATTTCTATTACTGAAAAAACGGGAGGACTTGTATCTATTAAAAATGTGTCCGATTCGGATGATTTGATGATTATCAATAAATCGGGTATTGCCATTAGAATGGGCGTAGAGGATTTAAGGGTAATGGGAAGGGCCACACAGGGTGTTAGACTCATTAATTTAAAAGATAATGACTCTATTGCCGCGGTTGCCAAAGTAATGAAGGATGAAGATGAATTGGATGATACGGATATCCTTGATATTGAGGTAAATACGGAAGATGGCACGGCTCTTGATAATGGAAGTTCCGAAGAAACAAAAGAGGAATAATCAATAAACACTAATAATTTAATTAATTCAAAAATGAAAACTAAGGTTATACTAATGGCGGCCATGTCTTTTGGATTGGTCGGATTTGCTCAGAAGAGCGAGATAAAAACCGCAGAGAAAGCTTTAAAAGGCGGTGATGCCGTTGCTGCAAAAACTGCTTTGGAAGGTGCTTCCGGAATGATTTCCGGAGCGGATGAAAAAGTACAGGCCCAATATTATTTTTTAAGGGGAAAGACTTTTTCTGAATTGGCCAAAAAGGGAGATAACAATGCTTTTGATGAGGCAGTCAATTCCTTTCAAAAGGTTATAGAAGTGGAAACAAAAAGTAGAAAGCTTAAGTATACAAGTGAGACAAGACAACATTTGAAGGCAATAACGGCGGATTTGGTAAACTCAGCCGTGGAGGACAATGGTAACAAGAAGTTCAAGGAGGCAGCTGAAAAACTGTATATGAGCTATAAGATTAGCCCTGAGGACACTACCTATCTTTATTACGCGGCAAGTAGTGCGGTAAACGGGGGGCATTATGAGGAGGCCTTGGCCTATTATGATGAACTTCAGAGTATAGGTTATGATGGCGGTGGTATTGTTTACAAGGCTACAAACGTTTCTACAGGACAAGTCGAGGCAATGGACAAGGTACAACGTGATCTTATGGTTAAATCCGGTACGTACAAAGACCCTATAGAAGAGACTACCCCATCAAAAAAAGCAGAAATCGTTAAGAATGCGGCCTTGATCTATACCCAATTGGGACAAAACGACAAGGCTGTAGAGGCATTCAAAAAAGCTAGGGAGGACAATCCGGATGATGTTAACCTTGTTCTTAGTGAGGCGAACCTGTACTATAAAATGGGTGATAAGGACAAGTTTAAGACACTTATGGCTGAAGCTGCCGATATGGCTCCCGATAATCCCGATTTACACTATAACATTGGTGTAATCAATATGGAACAAGGCAATTTGGAAGAAGCGCGTGCTTCCTATAAAAGAGCCTTGGAAATCAATCCAGGTTATACCAATGCACAATTGAACCTTTCTACGACCTACGTAAATGAGGGTAACGGTCTTATAGATGAAATGAATTCACTGGGGAGCTCCAAAGCGGATATTGCTCGTTATGAGGAGTTAAAAGAGAAAAAGGATGACTTGTTCAATCAAGGTGCCAATGTTTTGGAAGAAGCTTTGAAGTCAAATCCGGAGAATCAGAGTATTTTAACGCAGTTGAAGAATATCTATGGTGCCATGGGCGACAACGATAACTTTATGAGAGTCAAGAAATTGTTAGGGGAATAGTTAGTATCCCATCATTCTCATAAAAAAACCCGGGTCTCATGACCCGGGTTTTTTTATATAATCTTTTTGATTACTCTAAGATTATGCGTGTAATTTCCAGAATCGGTATTGAAGATACCGGTATGATCTAATCTGTCCATGCGCACCTTGCCATGGACATGAATTATATAGTTGTTTTTCATGATGATGCCCACATGGAAAATTTCTCCTTCAGCATTATCAAAAAAGGCGAGATCTCCGGGTTCGCTTTCCTCTATAAAACTTAAGGCATCACCTTGTCCAGATTGCTCAAGGGCACTTCGGAACAATTGATATCCACATAGCTTATAGACCAATTGGGTGAATCCGGAACAGTCTAGGCCAAAAGGAGTTTTGCCTCCTAATAGGTATGGCGCATTAAGATACATCAATGCAGTGCGTACAATGTTAGATTTTTCCTTTTTGCCTTCCATGTAGACCCCTTCAAAATTATGGGGCAGGGCAGGAGTGTTTACTATACACGAACCCAATACCAGAGGGATTAAAGCAGAATTTTCAGATGTCAAATAAGAAACTAGATCCGAACTGTATTTTGGAGTTTTAAAAGTATCGATTTTTTTATATTCTGTTTCATCTATAAGGGAAATCTGATTATTGTTTACCCAACCTTCACATCCATCAAAAGCATTGCGGATCTTACTCCATAGTTTTCTTTGCTCCAAAACTTTGAAATGTTCGCCATATAACAATTGGGAAATCATTGGTGAAGTATCTTCGGCCATGGATTTCACGGCGACTATACTAAGGTGGCAAATACCATATTGCATAGGCATTAAGCGGTAAGGCTGATTAATTTTTTCTTTCCAAGATCATTGCTGAAGCACCTCCACCACCATTACAAATGGCCGCGGCACCAATTTTGCCGTTTCTTTGTTGCAAAACATTGAGCAAGGTAACCAGTATCCTGGCTCCCGAACATCCCAGCGGATGGCCGAGGGAAACTGCTCCTCCATTGACATTGACATTGGTATCTGTTAACCCTAACAATTTCATGTTGGCCAATCCCACGACGGCGAAGGCTTCATTAAATTCGAAATAATCAACGTCGCCAATAGATAGGTTTGCCTTATCCAAGGCTTTTGGGAGGGCTTTGGCCGGGGCCGTTGTAAACCATTTTGGTTCTTGGGCTGCGTCGGCATACCCCTTAATAGTGGCCAGTGGTTTTATATCCAGTTCCTTTGCCTTGTCCGCACTCATCAAAACTAAGGCAGCGGCACCGTCATTTATCGTAGAGGCATTGGCTGCGGTTACAGTCCCATCTTTGGAGAATGCTGGCCTTAAGGATGGGATTTTTTCCATCTTTACATTCTTGTATTCCTCATCCTCATTGACCAAAATCGGTCCACCTCTGCGCTGAGGTACTTCAACGGGAACTATTTCA
This sequence comes from uncultured Flavobacteriaceae bacterium, assembly GCA_947494715.1. Lineage (GTDB taxonomy): Bacteria > Bacteroidota > Bacteroidia > Flavobacteriales > Flavobacteriaceae > Ulvibacterium. The sequence goes on from CANLWG010000001.1 coordinate 199,871, forward strand.
TTTGCAAATCTACCGGATTTCCAAGCCTCTGCTGATCTTTGGTAGGATTGGACGGCAAAAGTATCTTGGTCCTCTCGGCTAAATCCGTATTTGGTAGCACAAGCATCGGCACATACACCCATGGCATTCTGATCATAGACGTCTACCAAACCATCCTTCTGCATTCCGTCCACCAAAGTACCGGGACCAAATTTCAAGCCATTTCGCATATAAGTATAATGTGGGATAAGGCTCATATTCTCCATTCCTCCGGCCACAGCTATTGAAATATCGCCCAAAGCGATTGCCTGAGCGGCCTGCATAATGGCTTTCATACCGGAAGCGCAAACCTTATTGACAGTAGTACAGGGAACGGTGTCCGGTATACCTGAGAAAATAGCGGCTTGTCTTGCGGGTGCTTGACCCGTACCTGCCTGCACCACATTGCCCATAAGTACCTCTTGAATCAGTTTGGGATCTAGTTTTATCTTTTCGAGTGCACCTTGAATGGCAATGGCACCCAATTGCGGTGCGGTAATGGTTGATAAACTACCCATAAAACTTCCAATGGGCGTCCTTACCGCAGATACTATGACAACATCCTTCATAACGGGAATTCTTTGCTGTTGCGAAATTAAGAAATTAAAGCGCAACACTATAGTTTACCCTTTCAAAAGACTCACGATGAATTTATATTTTTCTATTTTTGATATAGATACTTGCCGCATGCGAAAATTTCTGGATAAACTATATAAAAACCAATCGCTTATTTACAAGTATTTTCTATACCTCCTTTCCATATTTTGTATTGTTTTTTTCTTTCCCAAGGGAGGTAAGTTCAAGTATGAGTTTCAAAAAGGCAAACCATGGCAATATGAAAACTTATACGCCCCGTTTGATTTTTCAATCAAGAAAAGTAATGATGAAATCGAACTGGAAAAAGCCCGGATTAAAGACGCACAAATAGATTACTATAGGTATGACCAAACCATTGTTGACAGGGTATACGAGGAATTTGAGAGCGAATTTCAAAGGGTTTTCTCCAAAGAAAGGTTTACCAAGGATCAATTGCCTACGTTAAAGGAAGTAGGGAAAGAAATCCTGGAAAAACTTTATGAAAACGGTATTGAAAAAAAGAAGAACGTAGATAGGCCTGGAAGCCATATTTATCTTGTAAAAAATAACGAGGCCAAACAAATTTATGTCAATGATTTGTACCGGTTACAAGGAATTGAAGAAGCGACCAGATCCGTTTTACGGAATAAAAGACTTTCGGACTTTTACCCTTTTTTCCAAGAATTGTTGTTTGACCTTATTAAACCAAATGTTTCCTATGATCAAAACCTTTCTCAAAAAGCTTTGGAAGAGGAACTTTCCAGCTTATCCTACACTAGGGGAACGGTCGATGAAGGAAAATTGATAATTGCCAAGGGCGAGGTGGTCGAATCCGGGAATTTACAACTTCTAAATTCCCTAAAGGAAGAGTTTGAATCCGAACTTTGGACGGCCAGTAATCAATATTTTATTCTCTTTGGGTATACGGTCTTGGTTGCGCTTGTATTAATGATGCTGTTCCTTTTTCTTAAAAAGTATAGGAAGCACATTTTTGAAAATAACACCAAGGTGACCTTTATTTTCTTCAATATACTGTTAATGGTCTTCATCACAACATTAATGGTGAAGTATAACGAAGCCTATGTTTTTGTTGTTCCGCTTTGTATTTTGCCTCTTATCCTCAAGACTTTTTTTGATGCAAGATTGGGACTTTTTGCGCATGTATTGACCGTGCTCATTCTTGGTTTTGTGGTTCCCAACAGTTTTGAATATATATTTTTACAAATAATTGCCGGTATTGTTACCATATTAACGGTATCAGAATTGTACAAAAGGGCCAATCTGTTTATCTCCGTAAGTCAGATTACATTGATATACATCATTGGTTACCTTGCCTTTCATATTATACACGAGGGTAACTTGGACAATATAGCTTGGTTTACCCCTGGATTGTTCCTTTTAAATGGTATGATTACCCTTTTCGTACAGCCTTTGATCTACATTTATGAAAAAATATTCGGTTTGGTTTCCGATGTGTCGTTATTGGAGCTTTCCGATACCAATTCTCGCTTATTGAAGGAGCTATCCAATAAAGCCCCGGGCACTTTTCATCATTCCTTACAAGTGGCAAATTTGTCCGAAGCGGCCGCAAATGAGATTGGTGCGAACGCTATGTTGGTAAGGGTAGGGGCTTTATATCATGATATAGGGAAGATGAACAATCCTACTTATTTTACGGAAAACCAGGTTACCAAGGTAAATCCGCATCATGACCTGTCCCCAAAGGACAGCGCAAAAATTATTATAGACCACGTCATTCATGGGATAGAAATTGCCCGCAAAAACAACTTACCAGATAGAGTTATCGATTTTATACGTTCCCATCATGGAACAACTTTGGTCTATTATTTTTTTAAAAAGCAACAAGAATTGCTTGGTGAGGCCCGTGAAGAAGATTTTAAATATCCCGGACCTACTCCCTTTTCAAAGGAAACTGCCATTCTCATGATGGCCGATTCGGTAGAGGCAGCTTCAAAAAGTCTAAAAGATCCTACTTTCCCAATAATAAATGAGTTTGTTGATAAGATAATTACCGGGCAAATGCACGCCGATCAATTTCTTAATGCCAATATTACCTTTAAGGAAATAGAGATGATCAAGAAAGTGTTTAAACAAAAGTTGACAAACATCTATCATTTAAGAGTAGAATATCCAGAATAATTGCAGGGATAATCAAGGTAAAAAACTACCAAAAATAGTTGCGTTCCATCCTTTGAAGAATTACATTTGCACCCGCCTGAATGCAGAAAATTTTTTCGGCGGGCAGGTCCGCATTTTAGAAGATGCAGAATAAATTGAAATTTTGGAGAGGTGCCGGAGTGGTAACGGAGCAGATTGCTAATCTGTCGACGCGCAAGTGTCGCCTGGGTTCGAGTCCCAGTCTCTCCGCATCGATTTTATATCGAACATAATCTTAGGGGTGTAGTCCTTCGTCTTTGCTCAGGACAGGCTTCACCCGGTTATAGCGTCACGGCGCTCCTTTCCCTTTTGGGATTTGGAATTTGAAGTATTGGAATTTTTACACCATCGGGGTGTAGCGTAGCCCGGTTATCGCGCCTGCTTTGGGAGCAGGAGGTCGCAGGTTCGAATCCTGCCACCCCGACTTAACTATTTTCATATAGTTGCATGACGTTGTAAATCACCTGATTTGCAACGTTTTATGTTTTTAGAGGTATCAAATGAAACCTCATGAAACTACCTGAAAACACCGCTCTGGTGTCCAAATCGGGAATTGCTCACCACAGTATTTTTTGTACATTGAAGTAGCTTTTGAAGGTATTTGACCTCGTGTTTTTTACCATTTATTTACGAATTCTAAAGCCACGTAACATGTTAGAAAACAGTAGATTACCAGTCGTTTTCGTCACTCGAAAACTCAATTCTGAAACCGGAAAGGATAATACAATAAATCTACTTGGAAAGACCGTAGGAATTTCGCCCAACTTGTTGGCGACCATTGCAAAGAAGGTCGTCAAACTGTCCGTCAAAAAAACAGTAGGATTAGGAATAGAAATATAAGATTATGGCAAAGATGGACGAAATCATGGAAGTGCTTACCCAAGAAATATCCGGGTTCAACAACTCCATTGGTAAACTGGAAGAACTTTCTGAAAAGTTCAATGACTTGAAAATACAAACGGACACCTCAAGTTTAGAATTTCTATTAAAGGGTTTTCTTAGAACACAAAAGGAATCGATAGCTACCTATGAAAGGAAAATGGAGGAAGTTTTAAGAAAGATTGGAAAGTCTAGATGGACTCCTAAATGGGAGGTTGCCCTATTATATATCTTTCTAAGTATCAATACCATTGCTTTCGGTTATTTCGGCTATTATTTTATCAACTATGATTTGAAAATGCAGGATGCGGTAAGTAAAGCTAGGCAAGAGGGGCTTGGTAGGGCAAGTGGCTATTTCGAAGACCATGAGATTATCTACAAAGATTTTAAAAGGTGGGCCAAACGCCAAGATAGCGTTCCAAATCGAAAGTAGAGCTGCGCCCTATCCGGTTTTTGTTTCCCTCCAAAGGCGGGCAGGCACGCTTATCTGCCGGAACGCTACAAAAACCGGACAGGATCCACGCGCTGGTAAGTTATGGTAAGATTTGGGACGGTTAATACTTAAATGATTACCGCAGAAAGCATAATTACCTTTATTTTGTTACAAAAAATCTATAAAATCACCCTTGCTTTGTTACAATAAAATAAAAAATTTACCCTTACTTTGTTACAAATAGCAATAGTCTATGAATTTCAAAAGGCATGCGTTTAATAATCTTGAGAGCTGGAAGACTGGTAAAAATAGGAAGCCACTCATTTTAAGAGGTGCAAGACAGGTCGGAAAAACAACTTTGGTAAAAGAATTTTCCAAAAGCTACAAGCATCATATTTTCCTTAATTTAGAAAAATCGGCGGATGCGGCAAATTTTGAAACTTATGATGATGTCGAAACATTAGTAGAAGCCTTATTTCTATCCAACAATATTAGTCCGAAGGAGCAGAGGGATACTTTACTCTTTATTGACGAAATACAAGAACTGCCAAAAGCTATCCAGTCATTACGATATTTCTTTGAGGAGGTTCCTGATTTACATGTTATAGCAGCGGGATCATTGTTGGAATTTGCCATGAAAGATGTAGAAAGCTTTCCCGTAGGTCGCATCGAATACCTATATCTCTATCCTTTGAATTTTAAGGAATATTTGGAAGCCATTCAACATACAGCAGCTTTAGAGCAATTGAATACGATTCCTCTTAAACCTTTAGCTCATAAAACCTTGTTGGATTTGTTTCACAGATACGCCATAATAGGAGGTATGCCGGAAATTGTAAAAACGGATATTGAGAACAATAATTTGGCCGAATTACCGAAGGTTTACGAAAGTATATGGGGCACTTATAAGAATGATGTAGAAAAGTATGCTTCGGGTACTAGTGAAAGAAGGGTCATCAAGCATGTTATGGACACTGCTCACCTACATGTAGACCAACGAATCAAATTTCAAAATTTTGGAAACTCCAATTATAGATCAAGAGAAGTAGGGGAGGCCATGCGTAATTTAGATGCGGCGAAAATCATACAGCTTATTTACCCTACTACGGATATCGAACCGCCTATCAAACCTGATATCAAAAAATCACCGAGGCTACAGTTTTTGGATACTGGCCTGATAAACTATACTTTGGAAATACAAGCACAGCTATTAGGCATGGAAGATTTGAGCAATGCTTTTAAGGGAGCAATAGTACCGCATTTGATAATCCAAGAGGTCATATCGTTGAATACGATAACCAATACTAAGCCTAATTTTTGGGTACGAGAAAAGACCCAGTCTTCATCAGAAGTAGATTTGGTGTACCCCTTTGGGGATAGAATTATTCCGATCGAAATAAAGTCCGGTGCAACGGGAACTTTAAAGTCTTTGCATCAGTTTATGGATAGAACGAACCATCCGTATGCAGTTAGAATGTATGCGGGAGAGTTCAATGTACAGAATTCAACTACAATAGATGGAACGCCTTTTTTATTGATGAACTTGCCCTATTATTTGGGAACACAACTCCCGAAGTATATCGAGTATTTTGTAAGCAATTATAATATACAATAAAAATTGATTCTACTTTTAAAAGGGAATTTATTTCCATCTAGAATTAAAAATTAAGAATTGTTTACGGCATATTCCACTATTATGGGTTAGTATTATAAAAGGTCAATTAAGGAAACTACTAAAGGAGACCAAGAATGGGATACTCTCGGAAAAAGTTATTCGGTTTTGTGAAAAGTGTTCTTTAAAATGGCCACTTGGCGATACGATTTACTAGTACCATAAGTATCTTTAAAAAGCAACTACTTCTAAATAAATATATTCAAGATGAAAGGTTATTCAATTCCCTTCGGAATCGATAATTTTTGAACAGGCTCTCTTGTAATATAATAAGACCCTTCGTTTCTTAATCCTAGAAACTAGTTTTAACTAGAGATTTATGCGTTAATTAATGTCATTTTATAAAATGAAGCGAATTAAGCTATAAAGTATTCTTCTTTTATGCCTCATTAATCACAATTCTTCAAAACTCAACTAAACTCAAGAAATCCATGAGGCCAAACAAAAAGGTATTCAGCTCGATACTTCTCTTCTTATTGCCTATGTTCATCATGGCACAGAATAGTATAACCGGTGTCGTGATAGACAAAAGTTTTAACGAACCCTTGCCGGGCGCAAGCATAGTCGTAAAAGGAACTACCACAGGAACCACCACGGATTTTGATGGTAATTATCAAATCGAGGCCAATACCGGGGATGTTTTGGTTTTCTCTTACATTGGATATAAGACACAAGAAGTTACGGTAGATTCCAACACAATCAACGTTACCTTAGAGGAGGATGCAGCCCAATTAGAGGAGGTAGTCATTATTGGCTACGGTTCCACTACCAAGAAAGATGCCACTGGTGCGGTCATCGGAGTCACAGAAGAGGAACTTAATAAAGGTTTTATCGCTTCTCCGCAAGACCTATTAATCGGTAAGGCAGCAGGTGTCAATATAACTACTGCAGGGGGTGCTCCGGGAAGCGGTAGCGAAATTAAGATTCGTGGCGGAGCTTCGCTTGACGCGAGTAATGCTCCATTGATAATCATCGACGATGTACCACTCGATAATTCCAATAATCCCGGTTCTAGAAACGTGTTCGATTTTATAAACCCAGCCGATATTTCTTCCTTTACCGTATTAAAAGATGCATCGGCTACTGCCATTTATGGTTCAAGGGCATCGAACGGTGTAATCATAATTACTACCAAAAAAGGAGTTTCTGGAGAGCTCAAGTTCAGCTTTGGCACCTCGGCCTCGGTAAGTACTATTAAGGAGACGCTCGATGTACTTAGCGCCGATGAATTCAGAAATGTTATACAACAAAGATATCCTGATAGAGTTGCTGAATTAGGAAGCTTTAATACAAATTGGCAGGATGAGATTTTTTCAAGCGCAATAGGTACTGATACTAATTTCAGCGTCCGGGGCGGTATTGGTGGAATTCCCTTTAGAGCATCGTTAGGATACACCCAACAAGATGGTATCCTACAAACAGAAGCACTTCAAAGAACAACTGCATCCTTTAACCTATCGCCAAAACTTTTTGATGATAACCTAAGGATTCAAATTAACGCTAGGGGTTCTTACAATAAAAACAATTTTGCGGATACAAATGCTATTTTTAATTCCCTGCAATTCGATCCGACGCGACCTGTTTTTGACGCATCCTTGCCGGGTGGTTTCTTTGACTACTATGAACCGGATGGCAATGCAACTACAAATACAGTTGCAAACCCCTTGGCCCTTCTAAGGTTGAGGGATAATCGTTCCGACGTTCGAAGATTGGTCGCCAATGCAAAGTTTGATTATCAGTTACATTTCTTTCCTGACATCACTGCCACACTAAATGTTGGTATTGATAAATCCAATTCCGATGGGGTGGACAATCAACCTGGCACCCTTTCCACCCAAAGAATTACCCAAGGTCTGTTCACTGACTATGGACAAGAAGAGGAAAACCAACTGTTGGATTTTTATTTAAAATACTCCAAGGAATTTGAAAAATTGAATACACGTTTTGACCTTACAGCGGGCTACTCCTATCAGAACTTTTATGACAATCAGTTTACGAGTGCCGTGAGAGGCGATGGTATTGGAGGAACTACGATTACGGATATTATCCTTGAAAGCAATTTACAATCCTATTTTGGAAGGGCCAATCTTATATTGTCCGATAAATACCTTTTTACCTTCACGTATAGGAGGGATGGTTCATCTCGGTTCGGTGGGGACAATCGCTGGGGAAATTTCCCTGCTGCAGCCTTCGCTTGGAATGCAAGTGATGAGAACTTTTTGAAAGATTCCAAGACGGTTTCAAATTTAAAGTTACGGTTGGGTTGGGGTATAACCGGACAACAAGATGTTATACAGGGAAACGATACGCAACCCTATCTTCCACAATTTGCGCCCAGTCTAAATGGTGCCTCGGTTCAGTTTGGCCAAGACGCTAATGGCAATCCGATTTTCGTAAACTCACTTCGGGCACAACCATTTGATGCGAATATAAAATGGGAAGAAACGACGACCTATAACGTCGGACTTGATTTTGGGTTCTTCGATAATGTGCTTAGTGGTGCCGTTGAATTCTATTATAGAGAAACGGAAGATCTATTGAGTACAGTAAACATTCCAACAGGTAGTAACCTATCAAACCGACTTCCTACCAATATTGGTAGTCTTACAAATCAAGGGGTCGAATTTACCTTGGATGCAAAAATAATAGACAAAGAGGATTTATCTTGGAACTTAGGATTTAACTACGCCTACAATGAAAACAGCGTTGACCGTTTGTTTCTTAACGATAACTCTCAAGGAGTCGGTATACCGGTCGAAGGCACCCAGTTAGTAGGGTTTGGCGGTGATGATGGTGCGCAATACCATATTATAGGGCAACCAACAAGAAGTTATCTTGTATATGTGCAAGCATACAATTCGCAAGGCCTTCCAATTCCCGGCACCGTGGTCGATTTAAATGGTGATGGTGCAATCAATACATTGGATAGGAGGCCTTATCGGCAAGCGGCTCCTTTGGTCAATCTTGGATTGAATAGTAGGGTAAATTGGAAGAACTGGGACGCGAGCTTTTCAATGAGGGCAAGTTTAGGAAATTATAACTATAACGGAATCGAAGTTCAAAACGGCACCTTTGCCAATGTCGATCTAGGTCAGGATTTAAGAAATGTTACTAGTCCGACATTGATTACCGGATTTGATAACTACATCGACGAGGTGACTTTCTCCGATTATTTTGTTCAGGATGCATCTTTTCTTCGGTTAGACAATGTTAGTCTGGGTTACACTTTTGATGATGTCTTCAACGATAGTTCAAGGTTGAGGGTGTTTTCTACACTTCAGAATGTCCTGATTGTTTCGGATTATGATGGATTAGACCCTGAGGTGCCCAATGGTATCGATAGGAATGTCTTTCCAAGGCCGTTCATTACACAATTAGGATTATCAATAGACTTTTAAAATTTAGCACCATAATAAAATGAAAACGAAACATTTATGTCCAATTTTACTGGCGTGTTTAACTCTAGTGGCACTTCAAGGTTGTTCAGATGATCTTGATAACATTGATACCAATAATCTTAATTCTGAAAATGTTTTCAATAACGAGGAAGGATATGTCCAATTCTTGGCGAAACTATATGCCGGGCTAGATCAAACTGGCCAGCAGGCCCCGACTGGCCAACCGGATTTGATTGGATTCACGGAAGGAAGTTCGAGTTATATAAGACTTTGGTGGAATTTAAACGAGCTGCCTGCCGATGAGCTGAAATGGCGCTATAATGATGTCGGACTTCGAGAAATTTCAGTTCATTCCTGGACACCCGAAAATGATTTTTTTAGTGTAATCTATAGCAGGATTTTCTTCCAAATTTCTCAAGCCAATGAATTCTTGAGACAAACTGCATCCGATGTACTCGACTCAAGGGGTGCTTCTGAAAATTTAAGGTCTGAAATAAATATATATAGGGCAGAAGCTAGATTCCTAAGGGCTTTGGCCTATTTTCATACACTAGATCTTTTTGGGGGCAATGTGCCTTTTGTAACCGAAGAAGACCTTCCGGGAGCCTTCTTACCGGAACAAACCTCAGGCCCGGAACTCTTTGGTTACATCGAATCCGAATTATTGGATATTGAAGATCAAATAATCGCCGCGCGACAAAATGAATACGGACGGGTGGATAGAGGTGCGGTTTGGACGTTGTTGGCAAAATTATACCTTAATGCTGAAGCATTTATTAATCAAAATAGATATGGCGATTGCATTACCTATTGTGATGAAATTATTAATGCAGGTTATACCCTAGAGGCCGATTACGCCAATCTGTTCAAAGCCGACAATAACCTATCTACTGAGATTATTTTCCCAGTGACTTTTGATGGGATTAACTCGCGATCATTTGGGGTCATGTATTCCCTGATCAACGGAACGTTGGACAGCAATATTATTCAAAGTGACCCAGATGCCTTTGGCACGAATACAGGTGGATTTGCAGCACTTACGGCAAAGGAGTCATTCGTTGACCTTTTTGAATTCCCAGGCGATGACCCTTTTATGAATAGTCCAGATGTCAGGGCATCCTTCTTTTTTAAGGATGGACATTCAGTTGATTTACCCTCTGAACCTGTTGGGAGTTCCTTTCAGGAAGGTTTTGCCTATACCAAGTTTAGGAATTTGAGGTCGGATGGTTCTCCAGGGCAAAGTAGTGATTTTCCTGATGTCGATTTTCCGTTGTTCAGACTTGCAGATGTGTATTTGATGTATGCCGAAGCTTTCATAAGAGGTGGAGGCGGCTCGGAGGCCGAAGCCCTCTCCTTGATAAATTTAATTAGGGAAAGAGCGTATGGAGATAGTTCAGGGAACGTGGCCAGTTTGGATCTTGATTTCATAATTGATGAACGCGGCCGAGAACTGGGGTGGGAAGGCCATAGAAGAACTGATTTGGTTAGGTTTGGCAACTTTACCGGAAACAATTATTCATGGGACTGGAAAGGAGGCGCTCAAAACGGCACCTCGATTAGCGACCATCTTAGCGTTTTTCCAATTCCAGTTTCCGATGTTTCCGTGAACCCTAATTTGACTCAAAACCCAGGATATTAATACTAACTCATTTCTAAATTCTTAAATATGAAAAGGATATTAAAAAAAATAAGTGTAGCATTAGTTTTTATGCTTATTACAGTTTCTTGTACCCAAGATGACGGCATAAATATCATACTTCAACCAGACCCACAGGGTATTGAATTTACGAACACGTTGTCTACAACATATCTTTTGTCTACGGCAGCGGCGACTAATGTGGCCGAACGTCTCGTTTGGAAACCAGTGGACTTTGGGGCACCGATTGATGCCACTTTTCGACTTGAGGGTTCAATCGACCAATCGTCATTTTCTGAAATTTCAACCAGTTCAGAGAACAACATTGCTATCGCGGTCGGAGACTTATTGGATCTCGCGACTGAACTTGGTTTGGACGAGGACAAGGGCACCACGGATGAAGCAGGAAATCCAAATAATATAGGTGTTGTCTACTTTAGAATAATAGGTTTTTCGGGAGGAAATGGTGCTGCAAATGCAGAACAGGTGACCTCAGAGGTAATTACGATGAATATTGAACTTATTGAATCCGGTGATGAACCATTAGAGCCTATCATGATCTCTAATTTTGGAGTGGTCGGTGAGCTCGTGAATGAATGGGGGGCTACACCAGATATACCTTTATATACAAGGGAAAGTGGTGCGCTATTTGCAAGTGTGGACGTTGTGCCCAACGGACCCTTTAATATCCGGGCGGACAATGACTGGGTAACCAGCTATGGCCCCGATGGTGATAGTGATCTACAACTTAATCCGTTTGGGGTGTCTTTCAGTGTTACCGAGGATGGCCCGTACCTAGTGGAGTTCGATCTAAGTAGTTTAACCTATGAAATCACGAAAAAAGACTCATGGGGCTTGGTAGGTGAGAATATCAATAACTGGGGAGAAGGCTTTGACATACGATTAACGGAAGATCCCGATCAAGAGGGATTGTGGATTGCACTAGCTGTAGAGATTCCCACAGGGCCAGCAAATTTCAGGCTGAACAATGAGTGGAACAGTATACTTTCTCCCGTAGAAGAGGGCTCAAATATTTTAGGTTTAAATCTCGGGTTTGGACCGGCCATCAATTTGGATGCAGGTACTTACAACATTACACTTGATATAAGAAATCAAGAAGAAATCACTGTTGATTTCGAAATAATATCACCATAGTGTTTAATAGTAGTTTGAGTTAGTTTTTTATACTTGATTTTAAGCCTAGCCATTTAAAAAATGGCTAGGCTTTCTTTTTTTAAGTAAATTGAGGAACATAGCAAGAATAACTGAATAATAAGTAAATCGAGGGGCCAAACCTTTTATTTCTATGCCGAGAACATTAGATCGATTATCAATTATTTTAATAACGTTCGTAGGGTTGATCGGCGTCCTATCGGGATGCTCTTCCAATGGTCAAGTAACAGTAGTCATTGATGACTTGCCCGAATCGACTCCAAAGGAATCCGACTTCTATTTCAGCTCCGGTGAAAACTTTTGGAATCCCAACTCGGAGAAATTCAAATTCAAAAAAGGCGCTGACAACAACTATTATTTGACCCTAAAGGAATTCAATCTTGATATTGTTTCTTTTTTGATTACCAGAGGAAGTTGGGCATCAGTTGAAGGTGCTGCCAATGGCGAGCCGATACATGCCAGAAAATTTACAGCTTCTTATAGCGTGGGGGACACGATAAACATTCAGGTGGAAGGTTGGAATGATTTAGGCTTGGATGGTACAAGGCTCAAGCACATTACTTTAAGGGTATTGGAGCTTCCGGAAAACACACCACCGGGTTCTTCCCTTTTTGTTTCTGGCGATTTTAATGGCTGGGTTCCTGGAGATGACCGTTATAAACTTCACGAAAAATTAGATGGTACCTTCGAGGTCAAGGTTCCTTTAATTAATGATGAAATAAACTACAAGTTCACACGGGGCAACTGGCTTACCTCAGAGAGTATAGCTTTTGGAAGGCCCAAACAAAATCGAAAATTGGTTTATTCTGAGTATGACAGCTATGAGGGTGATACCATCGAATATTGGTCTGACCAATCATTTGGGTTGTTTAATCCTTATGGTTTGTTTTTGTTACTTACGGCTTTTCTGGGCATATTTCTCATTTTGATTATCATGTCCTTAAAGAATACTAATAGAAGGGCCAATATCTTTTTGAGTGTCTTAATTATACTGATTTCTATTTCGTTGGCCGCCAAAATCTTGGTTTACGATAGGGATATCTTTTACTACTTGCCAAGGCTGGAAATAGTACCCGACATCGTATATTTCTTATATGCCCCGCTTTTCTTTATCTATATAAGCAAACTTCTCTATAAAGACTCCGAAACCTATTCCATCAAAAGAGTTTGGTGGTATTTTGTTCCATTTGTTTTACAGATACTATTTTATTTTAAGTTCTTTCTTGAACCTACCCACATATTTGTAGACCGTGGGGTGATTCAAGTGACGCATCCGACGGTATATGTAGTTATTGCGGCCATTGCACTGATATTCAACAGCTTTTTTTGGTTGAAATGCAAGAGGATGATATCAAGCTATCTTTCGGCGGTAGAGGACGCTTTCTCGGAGGATCAGAATTTGATTTATCTGAAAAAGGTCATGGGCATAAAACTATTGTGCCTTATTTTTTGGGGGCTGGCATTTGTTGTGGGGGCCTTGGGCTACCTTTTTGGAATGGAGACCAATCAAATAACGCATCTCATAATTGATATTTCATGGGCCATTTTTTCCCTCAATGTCTTTGTGCTTGGTTATTTTTCGATAAGCCAGCCCGAAATTTTTAAGGTGACCGATCAGGAAGTCATAGAGAAGCCCTCTACCCAAGGCATGGATTTCGGAGAGATGAAAGAAATATGCAATCGGTTGGAAAAATGTATGAAGGCCGATCGGTTGTATTTGGATCCCCAGTTGAGCCTTCCCGACCTGTCCGAAAAACTAGGCCTTAGCGTACATGTGATTTCCAGGGCCATAAACGAAGGATTTCAAAAGAACTTTAGGGACTTCGTGAATTCGTATAGAATCGAGGAGTTTATAGTAAGGGCCAAAGACGATGGTTATAAAAACCACACCTTTTTGGGGATTGCCCTGGACGTAGGTTTCAATTCCAAATCCTCCTTTAACCGCTCGTTCCGAAAATATACGGGCGAATCCCCTAGGGATTATTTTAAGGATAAGGTATAAAACAAGGCGAACGTGCGCCAGTATCAAACTTTCCGCGAATAGCAGCTATGTTCTGTAAAAATCCATTTCGCTGTTGATGTCTTAAATGTTCATATTGAATGCCGGGGCCACATTCATAAAAACGCTTAGACTTTTTTAAAATAAAAGGTCAAATTATAATCTGAACCGAATATCTGTCTTTGCTTTATTAGATTTAACCCTTGATACCTTAAAATGAAGAAAACAAGCCTAGATATCAACTTGTTGATGCTATCCAAGGATACGATTGCCTCTATAATTCTATTTTCAATAGTATCCTTTTTTTTAGGTAGCTGTAAACTTGGGGTGGAAGAGAACGAACAAAAAGGGAGCGAGAGTGAAGTCACTGACTTCAAAGAAGTGCCTCAATGGTCTAAAGAAGCGATTTGGTATCAAATTTATGTAGAACGTTTTAGAAACGGCGACAAAACCAATGACCCAAGACCGGAGGACATTGTAGAAGGGTATCCCGGTTTTGTTCCGGAAAGTTGGACGATTACCCCTTGGACTCAAGATTGGTACACAGAGGATCCCTACTTCAAAGATGTCGAGGGTAAATTGGATATCGCCGGAGATAAGATGGTACATTTCAATCAAATATCCCGACTTAGAAGGTATGGAGGTGATCTTCAGGGCGTATTGGACAAAGTGGACTATTTGGATTCCCTAGGTATTAATGCCATTTATTTTAATCCCTTGAACGATGCGCCAACAGACCATAAGTTCGATGCCCGGAATTGGCGCCACATCGATCGTAATTTTGGGCCGGATCCGTCTGGGGATGTTCAGCTTATAGCGGAAGAGACACCCGATAATCCTGCCACTTGGGTAATGACCGGTGCCGATTCCCTTTTTTTAAAGCTTGTGGATAAACTCCATAAGAAAGGAATCAAGGTCATCATGGATTATTCTTGGAACCACACAGGCCTAGGCTTTTGGGCCTGGAAAGATTTGATGAAAAACCAACAAAACTCCAAATACAAAGATTGGTATTGGGTAAAACAATTTGATGACCCCGATACTCCAGAAAATGAGTTTGCCTATGACGGCTGGTTCGGGGTCAAGGATTTAGTTCAGATCAAAGAAACCAAATACATTGAACACAAAGGTGGCTCGTACATTTTTGACGGCAATTTGGCAAGCGAAACGGTAAAGCAACATATCTTCAATGTAGCCACAAAATGGTTGGATCCCAATGGTGATGGAGACCCTTCCGATGGTATTGATGGTTATCGCTTGGATGTATGCGCCGAATTACCTCTGGGTTTCTGGCGGGAGTTTAGAAAGGTTGTGAGATCGGTAAACCCTGATGCTTACCTAGTCGGGGAAACATGGTTTGAAGTGTACCCGAACAGCATGATGAATCCTGAACCTATGCTCCGCGGCGATGTTTTTGATGCCGTAATGAACTATCGTTGGTTTAAGGCAGCGAGGGAATTGTTTACCGATAAGATAACCCCGGAAGCCTTTACCGATTCCATAAAACGAATTACCGACAACCTTAGTCTGGACCACAACTTTGCCATGATGAACGTATCCGCTAGTCATGATACGCCACGGTTGACCACGTCACTATATAACAAGGAGTCCAAGTATAAGTATCAAGTATCACCCAGCAAGGAGTTTGATTATAAAATTGACAAACCGGATAAAGAGGCACTTCAGACCACAAAATTATTTTTGGCACATCAATTTACCTATGTTGGGGCACCTCAGATTTGGCAAGGAGACGAAATGGGCATGTGGGGAGCGGATATGGGCGATACCAGAAAACCGGTAATCTGGCCGGACTATAATTTTGAAGATGAGTCCGTGCACCCGGTGGGCAGGGAACGTGATCCAGATGAAGTGAAATTCAATCATGATCTGTTCACATATTATCAAGATTTGATTGCTTTACGAAAAGCGAATCCCGTGTTGAATACCGGGAGAATAGAGTTCTTGCAGTTGGATGGTGTTTCGGATGTCGTCGCCTACCGAAGATTCTTGGACGATGACGCCATGCTAATTATCCTGAACATGGCCAACGAGCCCCAAAATATTCCCCTTGTATCACAATTTTGGGGTAAGGATTATTTGGGCAATGCCAAGATGATTGAAAAGAAAGGTGTGGAGATGGTCCAATTGCCGGCACGGTCAGCAGCGATATTTTCCAATCAAAATCCCAATCCATAATGTGTAGAAAGCTTGTCATATTATTTGCTTTTGCCCTCTGTTTTACCAAGGCATTTAGTCAGGAATCTGAAAGCTGGTCTCCAAAAGACCGCAATTGGTATATCGAAATGCTATTTCCGGATTGGAAAACCAAAACCTTGGTTTTAAGCTATGACGACGGGCCGATAGAGGATAGAAAATTGGTGGAGCTGTTGAACAAGTATAATCTCAAGGGTACTTTTCATTTAAATTCCGGTCGCCTTTCCAAAGATGGGACTATCGCACACTCCGAAGTGAAATCCCTATATAAAGGGCATGAGGTTTCATCACATAGTTACAATCATTTGGGAATGAACAAGGTTCCGAATATCGATATGTTCTACGAAGTTGGTGAAGATCGAAGAATGCTGGAACAGCTTTCGGGGCAATTGGTCAGGGGAATTGCATATCCGTTTGGAAGTCATGACACAAATACATTCGGTACACTTAAGGATCTCGGTATGGAATATGGACGAACGGTGGAATCTTCGTATTCATTTGATATTCCAGAAGAATTTCTCCTTTGGCACCCTACCATTCACAAGTTCGGAAATGCCGGCTATATGAATAACTCCACGGAGAAGGATCAAGAGGAGTTTGAAAAATTCGATAAGCTTACCAAAGAATTTTTGGAAAGGGAAGAAGTATCACTGTATTACGTCTGGGGCCATAGCTGGGAGTATAAAGATAAATGGAATCTGGTAGAGAATTTTTTCAAAAAAGTCGCAAACCATGATGATATATATTATACAACCCATATCGAGCTGGTAGATTATGTGAAGGCTTTTCGGGAGCTGAGGATTTCCGCTGACAAGACCAAGTTTTATAATACAAGTGCCACGGATGTATACATAAGGGCCACCAATTATTCTAACGTTGACAACCCAATTGTGAAGCGGATTAAAATTCCAGCCGGGGAAAGTGTGGGCCTCGATTGATTAGGTAATTCAAACCTTGCAAGGTGTAATGCAAAGAAATTAAAGTAATCCGATAGGTTATATAGGAATTTAAAATATAAAAAATAACAATCAAGACAACCATGAAGAAGTACATACCTGCATTGGTTTTGCTCATTACTTTTATAGCCTGTAAGGGTCAGGAAGAAAGTTCCCAGGGAAAGGATTTTACATCAAAGGTAGATGCAAATACGGCCACCAAGGAAGCCGTTCAATATCCTTTTTTCGATAGAGATAAGAATCCGATAACGACTCATTTTGAGCTCTTACCCGCAGGAGAAATTAAACCCAAAGGATGGCTATTCGATGTAATGAAACAAGACATCAGTACCGGTTTCGTTGCCGAATTGGATAACCTGGCACCCGATATTCTAAAAGAAGACGACTTGTTCAATACGACCAGAAGAAAAGACCCCAAGGACATTCCGGATGTTGGAGATCAGGTTTTGACGGGCGCGGATTGGGAAATTTCCATGCAATGGTGGTCTGGCGAATCATTGGGGCATTGGTGGGACGGTTATGTTAGAAACGCTTTTCTGACCAACGATGAAAAAGCCATAAAGCACAGTAAGGAAATCGTGGAATACATCATGACCACGATGGACGATGACGGTTATTTTGGTATCTATGGCCAGGAGATGCGCTACCAACACGAGGGGTCCAACGGCGAGCTGTGGACAAAGACTACGGTGCTACGAATGTTAATCGGTTACTACGAACACACCAATGACCAAAGCGTATTGGACTTTGTTGAAAAAGCCATGGCCGAAACCATAGCCAATTACAACAAGGGAATTAAAAGTCCATTTGATGTAAAAGCTGATTATGGGGGTGTGACCCATGGTCTTATGATGACGGACGTTTGCGAAATGCTATATCGAATTACCGGAAATCAAGCGTATAGCGACTATGCTGTTTTTCTTTATGAGGATTTTTCGGAATACCCCATAAATAGAGCGTTCAATGATGCCTGTTATGGTTATTTGATGCAAAAGGATTCCCTTTTTCAGAGCCACTCGGCACACACTTACGAACATTTGCGCTCCGTGATACAAACGTACTATGCCACGGGTTATCCTGAAATGGAAGAAGCTTACGAGAGTGCTTTAAAAAAACTCTCCTACTGTATTTTACCAAGTGGAGCCGGATTCGGCAACGAATGGCTTAATAAGGAAAGAGCAAAGCCCAATACTACCGGTGCCGAAGTCTGCGGCATGAACGAACTAAAGGATTTTTTCTTGTCGGCACTTCAAAAAACGGGTGATGTATCCTTTGGTGATGCTGCCGAGAAAATGACATTTAACGCACTTCTAGGGGCCAGAAATAAAAGTGGAACGGGAATAACCTATTGCAAAACGGATAATTGCTATATCCTCAATCGAAAAGCTCCACAACACGGTTTTGAAGAAGACGACCCCCGCTACAAGTATTCCCCCACCCATGCCGATGCCGCGGTCTGTTGTAACCCAAGTTATTCGAGATATCTTCCGTATTACGTGGGCAGTATGTGGATGAGTTCCAAGGATGGTCTGGCCGCAGTGCTTTACGGCCCGTCCGAGCTCAAGACTTCGATAAATGACACCGACATTACCATTGAGCAGGTAACAAACTACCCTTTGAAGGACAAAATCGAGTTTAAAATATCAACATCCAAAGCCATTGAACTTCCATTGTATTTCAGGAAACCCGCCTGGGCCGAATCCATAAATTTTGTAGGGGGTGATGCCGTACTGGAAGACGGGTATTATAAAATTACAAAAACATGGAATAACGGTGATGTTGTTCAATTATCGTTTGATAACAAGCTTCAAGCAAAGGAGTATCATAATGGCGAGAAATACTTTCAAAGAGGTCCATTGGTGTTTGCCTATGATATTCCGCATCGCACAGCATCCGTAAAGGAATATAATGTCAATGGTTTTAGGGATTATGAAGTGTTTTCAACCACGGCGTCTTACGAAGATTTTAGAATCCCCTCTAACAAAGACAATCAAAGGAACTTTAGTTATATAAAGGGCAATCCGGCGGATGGAAAAACCCAATGGTATGATCACAAACTCCACTTATCCGGACAACTGCTCAATTCGAAAACAAACGAAATGCAAGAAGTCAAACTTGTTCCTATGGGCAAGACCGTTTTAAGAAGAGTGACCTTTCCGATAGCTAAAACAAATTAATATTCTTATGACCTATCCGAATAGAAACTATTTCCTGCTCCTATTTTTTATAGGCGTATTCGTTTTAAAAAGCCAAGAAAATCCAGAAGCTAATGCTCTAGTCAACGGGAATCCAGAATCCCAAGGTATTTCGGAGAAAAGGCTTGAGCGTATTGATGGAATGTTCCAAGAAGCCATAGAAAACAAAGAGATTCCGGGAGCGGTAGCACTGGTAGCCAGAAACGGGAAGATAGTATATTACAAGGCATTTGGGGTTGCGGATCATACGACTAAAAGCAAGTTCCGGCCATCGAGCATATTTAGGATTGCTTCGCAGACCAAGGCTATCACATCTACTGCGGTAATGATGCTTTGGGAAGAGGGAAAGTTTAAACTTGATGACCCGATATCAAAATGGATTCCGGAATTCAAGAATCCAAAGATTTTGGATTCCCTTCATCAAGATGGCAGCTATACCACACATCCTGCAAAAAACGAAATTACCATCAGGCACCTTTTGACCCATACTTCGGGTTTGGGCTATGGTCAGATTGATGGAGACAAAAGGTTTACCCAAATCTATGAAGATGTTGGTATAGTGGATTTATTCACTACAGATGATGTGACCGTCGGTGAGAATATCAAAAAGTTGGCCGTTCTTCCGTTACATCATGAACCGGGATCCAAGTTTTACTACGGCGAGGGATTGGATGTTCTCGGATACTTTGTAGAAATCATTTCCGGGATGCCATTTGATCAATTCTTAAAATCAAGATTGTTTAATCCCCTAGGGATGGAGGACACTTTCTTTTACTTGCCCAAATCAAAACACAATAGATTGGTGCCCGTACAAACAAAAGAAAATGGTAATTGGATCAAATATCCAACAACTTTCTACAATCCTGATTACCCTAAAGAGGGAAGCCAAACTTATTTCTCTGGTGGTGCCGGATTGGTAAGTACAGCTTTGGATTATACCAAGTTTCTGCAAATGTACCTGAACAAAGGTGTGTTTAATGGCCACAGAATCCTAAGTAGAAAAACTATAGAGCTTATTATGTCCCATCAAGTGGAGAATTTGTGGGCCAATGACGGCAAATACTATGGGTTGGCCTTTAGTATAGTGAATGAACAGGGAAAATCCATAGGTGGTATGGGTAGCCCGGACACCTTTGATTGGGGAGGCTATTTCAACACGAAATACTTTGCCGATCCCAAGGAAAACCTAATCGGGGTCTTAATGAAGCAGACCTACGATATAGGAGCGGATTCAACAACTGAAAAATTTTTACAACTGGTTTATCAAGCTATCAATGATTAATAGTCTGGCCGGAATCAAAACAATTTAATTATGCAAAATAGTTTAAAAACGCTATCGCTACTAATTCTGGCTTTCGTGTTTCTATCATCCTGTCAAACGGAAAAAGAAACGGCCAATATACCGATAACCCATCAAAAATTTCAGAAAATGGGTCTTGATAAAGTGACCCCCGAAGGTTGGATAAAAGAGTTTCTGGAACGGCAAAAAGAGGGTCTGACCGGAAATATCGAAGTGGCGGGGTATCCTTACAATACCTGTATGTGGGGATGCGAAAAGATGAAGGGTTCCACCAAAGCTTGGTGGCCTTATGAACAAACCGCCTATTATTTGGACGGTGCCCATCGCTTGGGAATTTTACTGGATGCCCCCGAATTGGTCCGGAAAGCGACCCAAAACATGGAGTATGTAAAAGCGCATATTGAACCTTCCGGAAGGTTTGGAACGAATCTCGCGGACAGATGGTGGCGCTGGCCGTATGCCAGTTTCAATAGATTGTTCATGGTGCAGCATGAGCTTACGGGAGATGACAAAATCTTGGAAATCCTGGATAATCATTATTCTACTTTTGAAGCCGAGGATTTTCAGGACGATCTGGACCTGGCCAATGTAGAACAGTTGTGCTGGTTGTTCGGAAAAACAGGGGATTCAACCTTTATCGCCATGGCCGAAAAGGCATATACCTTGTTCAATGAGAATCCTGAGAACAAAAGTAGGGCGGGTAAAAAACAGACCCCGAGCGACATGCAATTTGGTACAGATAGGATACCGGACCATCATGGGGTGGTGTATTTGGAATTGGCCAAGATACCCACACTATTGTACCAATATACAGGGAAGGAAGCGTATTTAAGGGAAGCTGAAAATGCTCTAGCCAAAATGGAGAAGCATTTTATGATTGTACAAGGGTTACCGAGTACTACCGAACATTTTGAGAAGGTGTCCGAAACTGCTGGTTTCGAGGTCTGCAATACGGCCACCTTACCCTATACCTATGGGGAATTGCTCCGAACCAATGGTGATGCTTTGTTGGCAGATAAAATTGAGCGTGCCATATTCAACGGGGCCTTGGGAGCCATATCCAAAGATTTTAAGACCCACCAATACTTTTCGGAAGCTAATCAGGTTTTGGCGACCCCGAATTCCAACCGCCATGGACATCATCCTTCGCGTACAGCATACCTTCCGGGACATGATGTAGAATGCTGTACAGGGAATGTGAATCGATTTATGCCCTATTATGTGGAACAAATGTGGCTCAAAACTGCCGATGGGCACGGATTGGCAGCTTCACTTTACGGCGCTAGCTCCATAGAAACGGTTTTGGGGGAATCTTCAAAAAAAATAAAGGTAGCGCAGAAGACTAACTATCCCTTCTCCGAAAAGATTTCATTTGAATTCAATATGGAGGGTGCAACGGAGTTTCCATTTTTAGTACGCATTCCTGAATGGACCTCAAACCCTTCAATTAAAGTAAATGGGGAAGCTTTGGATATTGGTTTCAAAATAGGATCTTTTGCCACAATCGATAGGGAGTTTAATGATGGTGATGTGGTGGAATTGACCCTTCCCATGTCCATTAAAACCACACATTGGCCGAACAATGGAGTAGCGGTGGAAAGAGGTCCGTTGGTCTATAGCTTGCCTATCTCTGCAAAAAAAGAAGTTGTTGAGGGTTATGAGCGATCCACCGAGGATTTTCCGGCTTGGTCGCTAACACCAAAGAGTCAATGGCAATTTGGTTTACTGGATACCCAAATTGATGCCGAGTTTGTTGAAGAATCAACTCAAGGATATCCATGGGATGAAGGCAATTCCCCAATAAAAATTATAGTAAGGGGACAAAAAGTTAAACAATGGGAATTGGAAAAGTTCTATGATGATTATCATAAATCGGATATGACCTTGACACCCGCTTTTCCAGAGGAACTCCATATAACGGGCCAAACAGAGGAACTGGAACTGGTACCTTACGGTTCCACAATGCTGAGATTGACAGTTTTTCCGTCACTTTCAGCCAACCAATAGACTTTATGGAAAACAATCAAAAAGGAAATATAGGAACGCTCGTTTTTGTGAGTGCGATAGCCGCTTTGGGTGGTTTTCTCTTCGGGTACGATACTGGGGTCATAAACGGTACTCAGTTCTTTTTCAGCAAGTTTTTTGAATTAACTCCGGCAACAAAAGGTTGGGTTGTTGGTAGCGCATTGTTAGGTTGTTTTGTCGGTGCCTTATTTTCAGGGCCGTTGAGTAGAATATATGGCAGAAAGGTTTCCTTGATTGCATCCGCACTATTGTTTACGGTTTCTGCGTGGGGCTCAGGACTTCCCTCATTCCTTCCCCAAACAGTTCCAATGCTGGTAGTATTTAGACTCATCGGTGGGCTCGGAATCGGTATTGCCTCGATGAATGCGCCCATGTATATTGCCGAACTTTCACCTGCCAACATTCGGGGTAAGATGGTAACTTTATACCAATTGGCCATTGTTCTGGGCTTTTTTATAGTTTTCTTGGTAACCTACCAAATAGGTGCCGGTAAAACCGAAACATATAATATAACCGAAGGTTGGCGGGTCATGTTCTGGTCAGAATTGATACCCTGTCTTTTGTTTTTGGTATTGTTGTTCTTTGTACCAAAAAGTCCGCGATGGCTATTGCTGAAGAAAAAAGAGGAGGAATCCATAAAGGTCTTGGCAAAAATACATGGTTTCGAGAAGGCCCAAGTTACGGCGGCCGAAATCAAGGAATCTTTGAAAAAAAACAAGTCCTTAAAACTTCGAAACATATTGGCTAAAAGCATTCTCCCGATTATTCTTATCGGAAGTGCCTTTTCTTTTTTACAACAGTTTACGGGAATCAATGCCGTACTCTACTACGGGTCGGATATATTTGAAAAAGCGTTGGGGTTTGGCCAGGAGGATGTATTGGCCCAACAAATTTTGCTTGCGGGGGTCAATGTGCTCTTTACTATATTGGCCATGGCCACCGTAGATAAATGGGGTAGAAAGCCCTTGGTAATTACGGGTTCATACGGTATGCTCTTAGGCTTCGGACTTCTGGGGTCTACCATCATGACCGGTAATGTGGGAATCTTATCATTGATTAGTATATTATTATTTGTGGGAGCATTTGCCATGTCCATGGGGCCGGTGGTATGGGTCATCCTTTCCGAAATGTTTCCGAACAACATTCGGGCCATAGGGATGTCGATTGCGGTAGCAGTACAATGGGGAGCAAACTATATGGTATCGCAGAGTTTTCCCATGATTGCGGAGAGCAAGATGAACATGGAGGGGGTTTGGAACGGTGCCTTACCCTACTTTTTGTTTATGATTTTTATCGTCTTGATCATTTGGTTTATGAAAAAGTTGATGCCGGAGACCAAAGGAAAAACATTGGAGGAAATCGAAAATTTATGGATCCATAGATATGGAAAGTACAAGGAACCAAAAGACTAATTTAGTGGGAAAGGAAAGGATATGAAACGAGCATTAACAAATTTTAAAAATTTATTCCCAAAAGTTAATGTTTAAAATTTTTAATGCGAGAACGCAGTGGTTACACAGGTTCTCAATTTTATAATTAATTTTTAGACAATTACTAAAATTTAAACGTGTGAAAATTGTAAATGCAAAGGTCATTGTATGTTCTCCCGGGAGAAATTTTGTCACAATAAAAATCGAGACCGATGAAGGTATTTATGGGCTTGGCGATGCAACCCTGAATGGAAGAGAACTTGCAGTGGCCACCTATTTAGAAGAATACTTGATCCCATGTGTTATCGATAGAGATCCCTTCGATACCGAGGATATATGGAATTACCTCTATCGCGGGGTGTATTGGAGAAGGGGTGCTGTTAATATGACTGCCATTGGAGCCATTGATATGGCCCTATGGGATATTAAGGGAAAAGCTTTGGGTGTGCCTGTTTATAAACTAATTGGCGGCAAGAGTAGGCATAAATTATTGGCTTACACTCATGCACAAGGCATGGATATTGACGAAACCATTGAAAAGGTTTCAGAAACGATCAACAAGGGATTTAAAGCGATACGGGTACAATCCGGTGTTCCGGGAATCGAAAAGATTTATGGTATCGCAAAAGATGGCGGGGCCTACGAACCCGCCATCAAAGGGAATAAGCCCGATGAAGAGCTATGGAGCACGGAGAAATACCTAAATTACCTTCCCGATTTATTCAAAAGGGTTCGTAAGGAATTTGGAGAAGATATACATCTTTTACATGATGCACACCATAGATTGACCTCGATTGAGACAGCACGATTGGGCAAAAGCCTAGAGCCCTATCACTTGTTTTGGTTGGAAGATACGGTAGCGGCAGAAAATCAACAGAACTTTGAACTGATAAGGCAGCATACCACGACACCATTGGCGGTAGGCGAAATATTCAATACCATATTCGATTGCCAACACTTGATTACTCGACAACTCATCGACTATATAAGAATGACGATAGCCCACGGAGGAGGTTTGACCCCAATGTTGAAAATTGCCAATTTAGCCGGATTATATGGTGTTCGAACGGGTTGTCACGGCCCTTCCGATCTGTCCCCCATCAATTTGGGGGCCTGTTTACATTTTGGTACGGCCATCAACAATTTTGGCATTCAAGAATATATGGGTTATGTCCCTGAAACCAAGGAAGTATTTGACTTTAAGCACCAATTCGATGAAGGTCATTTCTATCCTAGTGAAGAACCTGGGCTAGGTGTCGATATGGATTTTGACAAGGCAAAGAAGTATCGTTACGAACGGGCATTTCTGCCAATCAATAGATTAGAGGACGGAACACTATATCATTGGTAATATGGAAAGATTTAAAGATAGATTTCTTGTAGTTACCGGAGCGTCAAAAACTGGCGGCGTCGGAGCATGCGTGGCAAAACTTTTTGCCAAGGAAGGGGCAAATGTCCTGATGTTGGATATGGATGAAAAAAGTGGCGAGAGGCTACAAAGGGAATTAGGGGAGCAAACCTTTTTCCTAAAATGCGACGTTAGTTCCGAAGCATCCGTAAAAGCCAGTATCGAAACAGGAATTCAAAAATTTGGCGAAGTAGATCATTTGGTAAACAATGCTGCTATTCTTGGGTATACCGCGGTTCATGAAACACCTTTGGAAGAGTGGAACAAGATTATGAACGTCAACGTAACGGGGCAATTTCTTTGTGCGAAATACGCTATTCCCAGCATGCTGAAAAATGGGAAGGGTTCTATTGTCAATGTGGCTAGCGCCCAATCATTTATGAGCCAGAAAAAGGTGGCACCCTATGCTACCTCGAAAACTGCCATTTTGGGATTGACCCGAAGCATAGCAGTGGACTATACCCCTAAAATCAGATGCAATTCCGTCTGTCCAAGCACCATAGATACGCCCATGTTGCACTGGGCCTTGGAACAATCCCCTAACCCCGACGAAGTCTTGGAAGAGTGTATCGACATGCACCTATTAAAAAGAATTGCGAAACCCGAAGAAATTGCATCATTGATTGCGTTTTTATGCAGTGACGATGCTGCTAATATTACAGGGCAATCCTTTAGAAGTGACGGTGGAATTGGTCTATTGATAGAGGGAAGTAAGCAAGATGGTTAATGGGGAAGGGCTTCAAATATTCTTCAGTGGAACAGATTTTCAATATTCAAATGGAGCATGGCGAAGGCCCGATTTGGGATAATGTGACCAAATCTTTTTATTGGGTCGATCTTTTGCAAGGAGATTTCCACAAAGGCGACCTATCGACCAAGAAAACTGAAAAAGTAAATATAGGGCAAGCCCTTGGAGTAATTGGACTCCACACTGCGAATCAATTTATATTGGCAACGAGGGATGGTTTTGGCACCTTTGATTCGAAGTCCAAAACCTTCAAACTGATTAATCCCATTCCAGAAACATTAGACCCACAGGTACGATTTAATGACGGCGTTATGGGGCCCGATGGAAAATTTTACGCAGGTACCATGAACTGGGAAGGGAAAGAGGGGTACGGTAAGTTTTTCCGATTCAATTCGGATGGAAGATATGACATCCTTGAGCAAAACCATTGTATCCCAAATGGCATGGGTTGGAATATGAAGATGGATACTTTTTTTATGATCGATACCGGACATCATTGCATCTACTCTTTCAACTATATAAAGGACTCCGGGCAATTACAGGATAAAAAGGTATTCAAACAATTCGGTTCCAACGAACATCCTGACGGAATGGCCATTGATAGTCAAAACCATTTTTGGATTGCTATGTGGGGAAGTTCTAAAATAATCCATTTGGATGAAAAAGGAATGTTTGTGGAAGAAATACCGTTACCGGTAAAGTACCCGACCAGCTGTTGTTTTGGAGGGGAGCAATTAAATCTGCTTTTTATCACCTCTTCAAGACTATTGCTAAATGAAGCGGAAAGAGTTAGGGATACATTGTCGGGAAACAACTTCATATTAGAGACCTCTCATAGAGCGCAAAAAGAGTACAGATTTGCAACTTCAATTTTCAAAAGCTAAAAACGTAAATGCAACTAAAAGAACATATAATAAGAGGAATTCAGGTTTTTGATGTATTGGACTCCGAAAACCGACTCTTTCTAAGAGTTGCCTCTGATTTTGGAGCTAAAATTATGGAGCTGAACATGACTCTTGAAGAAAATATAATTCCAGTACTTTGGAAAGCAGATTTTGAAGAGCTTGACAGTAATGAATTTGGCAAGAATGATATTCTATTTCCTTTCCCTAATAGATTGGATTGTGGGGCATATGAATATAATGGAACTCAATATAAATTCCCTATAAATGAAAAAGAATTAAATAATAGCATTCATGGTTTTTTGAGGGAAAGAAGATTTGAATTCAAACATGAAAAAGTAGAAGAGAATTCGGCAGAAGTTACTTTCAGCTTCACTTTCGATGGGGAATCTTTTTATCCTTTTCCATTTGTTTTTGAAGTTACCTATCATATCATGAGCGACTTTTTTCAAGTTTCTTTTTCAATCACCAATTCTGGAAACCAAACCATGCCTTTCGGTTTGGGATGGCATCCCTATTTTGTATTGGATAGAAAAGGGAGTGGTAAGATTAATTTGCCTGACCGGCGGGAACACTTAGTCAATGATAGATATCTGCCAACAGGCGAAATAAGGATTGAGAATGGTAAGTTTTTTGAGCCCGATAGTTCTTTTTATAATGCAACATTTGAAATAATGGGGAAATCACCCTTCTATGAGTTAGAATTGCGTAAGCATATCCTGGACATAGAAGCGTCAGATTCCTTTGGATTTTTACAATTATATACCCCACCAAAAATGAACGCTGTAGCGATTGAACCTATGACGTGTTGCATCAATAGTTTCAACAATAAAATTGGATTTAAAGAACTTTCGTCGTTGGAGATCTTCAATGTCGATATAAAAATAAAGCTATCAAATAAACTAATAGGCTAGTAGGTAAACCTTTAGGGAAATTGGCGTCACGTTTTCCATTACTGATTTTAAAGATCAAATAACATCTTTCCTCTTAAATGCATTTTCCCAATATGATACTAAAAAAGTATTCGAAGACTTGAATCTTAATTAATGGTACTAATTTTCTTTGTAATTTTATATCAGTAAAATACACATAAAGTTGACGTTCTGAAGCTACTTATTTTTTCAAGTGTCCATAAAGGGATTTGATTTAGATAAGTGCAATCAAAATACTGATAATCAATTATTTGTAACAATACGTGGCATGCTGCCACACCCCGACGAACCTAGTATCATTTGACACTAGTTAATAGCTAACTTTATGATTATCAGGAAATTAATTTTTTTTGATTCCATTTAGTTAGCTTTTTTACTTGTTAAAAAGTTACCTATTCGGTTACCTCAAATTTTGTATCTTCATTAGAGAAAGTAAGGCTTTCGACGTGATTTGACTTTCGTTACTAGGAAAATCCGGTTACCTAAAACGAAAGAAAATGAGAACTTCAAAAACATTCAAAATCCTATTTTGGCAGAATACAGCCAAAACCAATAGTCACTATGTACCCATTTATGCCCGTATTACTGTAAATGGCAAGCGGGCAGAAATTAGCATCGGAAACTCTTACCCGGTTGCTTTATGGAATGCTAAAATTAGCAGGACGCTTGGCCGGACCTTAGAGATAAAGGGAACAATCTCGGTAAACAAGCTTTGACCAATAATGGCATTATGAAGCATATAGAACGGATAAACAAACTAATGAACCTGGCTGTAAAACTCGAGTGGATAGAAAAAAATCCATTTGTCCAATATAAAGTTAAGTTCAACAAGTTCGACCGACCTTTTTTATCATTCATCGAACTTAAGAAATTTGAGTCTATTGAATTGGAAAGAGCGACTTTGAAAAAAGCCAAGGATTTATTCGTTTTTGCCTGTTACCCTCTTGCTATTCCTTTTCGCCTCGCAGGGCAAATTCAAAAGAGCATTATAAAAAGAGCTTAGCCTTATTATACGGTCCATTCGATTTCAAAATCGTTTCTTTTTATCAAAAAGGTAATGTGGTTGTGATATATGTAATCAATCTTACTCGGAGGTTAAGCGCACTCGCTTTCGATTACCAAAATCGGCACTGTGTCCAAGATTTTTTTGATAAGCTCTTTCCCCAAAGTAAAATGGAGGGCAATGCGATGAAAAACTTCTAAAAGTCATAAAGTAAAAACAAGTTGTGCCCTATCCGATTTTCATTGAATACTTATCTACCGGAACAATATAAATATCGGACAGGTCTCTTCGCAGATTAGTATTCTATGGTTAAAACAAGAAAATATGATAGAATTTTAATTTCGCACTACGAAGCGTATTGCTAAGATTTGGGGATAAGTATTTATTGAGAAGAGATAAAGCAAAAAAGGTTCTTTAATTAACCCAAAAACGTATCTGCCATATGTTTTCTAAGAAAGTGTATGGATCTTCCCATTAACTTATAGGCTCCTTTGGTACTTAGTGCCATAACTTCCGCTATCTCGGCATAACTTAGTTGAAAGTAATATTTAAGGTGTACAGCTTCCCTTTGCCTATCGGTAAGATTGTTCATCCCTTTTTTTAACTTCCTTTGCTGAGCGTCAAATTGTTGTTTTTCAATTAGTTTTAGTTCTGCGGAAGGATTCGTATGTAGTTTCAGATAAGACGATAGTGGCGAATCTGAGTATGTCTTACGTCTCTTGATAGATTCGGTAATTAATTTTCTTCTAATTGATTTTAAGAGGTACGGTTTAATAGATTTTACCTTGGCCAGCTTATGTTTGTTGTTCCAAATTTCTACGAAGAGATCTTGAATACAGTCTTTGACGAGTTCTTTGTCATTAATCAATTTTTGTCCGTAGCCATATAATAATGATACATTATTCCTATAGATTGTAGCATAAGCAGTTTCATTGCCCGCCTGAAATTCTTGCCAAAGTTGAATATCATCAGACTTGGGGGTAATCTCTAATTCGACCGCACTTAGATTTTGTGGGTCGGACGAAATATGATTTTGAAATGCAAAAGCGTCCAAATGGAAATCAATCAATCAATTACTAAAAGTAATAAAATTTAACATTCATATTAAGAATATATTAATAGAATGTCAAAAAAATAACAAAATTCATAATAAAAGAACATATTGTTATATATCGTATATTTTTGATTTCATATTTTACCGTGGCAAATTGTAATTTTCTGTATGAAATCGGATTCTAAAAACAACAACGTTTCAATGACCCGCCGTCAAGCCATAGACGGAGTGGCATGCTTAAGTTTAATGGGCTTTGGGCTAGAAAAAATCACTTCGTGGGTCACTACAAAAGCCCCAGTCATCGAATGGAACGCCCATATATTTAATCCTGATATATCAAGATATCCCATACACCCAAAGGCGACATATACGCCCGACATGTCGGTTCATCCATCAGCTCCCCTTGCGACATACCTACAAAAACTAGCTTAACAAAAAATCGATAAGACGGTCATCGTACACCCTGAACCCTATGAAGACAATCACAGTTTGATAATTGATTGTTTGGAGCGTGAGCCTAATAGACTTAAGGGTACAAGTTTATTTTATCCACAAGATTCCCAGGCTCCAGAAAAGTTGGAGGCTTTGGTAAAACAGGCACCCCATATCGTTGCGACCAGGTTTCATGAACATTATGGAAAAGAAAGTTATCTGGATAGTTTTGACGATCAAGGAGTCATGGCGATATGGAAAAAGGCGTATAAATTGAACCTCGTTATCGAATTACATATCGCCCCAAATTATGCAGTCTAAGCAGGCAAATTGATAGAGGAATTCAAAGGTTGCAAGGTGCTCATTGACCACTTGACAGAGCCGCAGATCGGCTCATCGGTTGAATTTGCAGACATGTAAGATTTGGTACAATACCCCAAGTTTACATGAAGTTATCGGACATCGGCCACTTTGCCGAGGATGAACCTTATTATGAAAGCGCGTTACCTTTTACAAAAAGGACAATTCGCGAGTTTGTGCCGATAGAATGTTTTGGGGAAGTGGGTCGCCAAAAATCGTTGATATACACATGGCCTCCTATTCCATTGAAGATAGGGAAAAGGTAAAGGGTGGAAATATTCAAAAATTGCTCGATTGGAAATAGTTGTTGAAAGGGATGTTCTCGTTTAAATCTGTGATAGTATCTAAAATTTTACTAAACCAAACCCCATTTTTAGTCGATAGAAGTAAAATATCGAAAGGCTCACTATTTTTAATCTGCCCAATAGAG
Source organism: uncultured Flavobacteriaceae bacterium (assembly GCA_947494715.1). GTDB lineage: Bacteria > Bacteroidota > Bacteroidia > Flavobacteriales > Flavobacteriaceae > Ulvibacterium. The sequence continues at coordinate 231,222 of CANLWG010000001.1, forward strand.
AATAACTGAGTTTTTTAATATAAATCCTGCTTTGAATCGGGTATTTCCAGTTTTGGTCAAAATCATAAATGAGCAATTGAACCGTTGCAACATATTTTAATTTTGAAAACGACCCATTGAAACAACTAAAATTTCGAGCTATCCTTTTCAAGTAAGATAAGTTCAAAAAATATTCTTTTTCATGGGGTAAAAATTGAATTTTCATCTCTTAAATAAAAAAGTGTTCAGTTCAAAAAAGCACTTGAATTGGCCGCTATTTTAAAACTTATGACATTGAAGTTTATGAAAAATTTAAAGAAAAGACTACAGCAGGGGGAAGCACTCAATGGTTGTTGGTTGAACCTTGGTAGTCCACTAACGGCAGAAATAGTGGGTAATGCTGGATATGATTGGGTATTAATTGATTTAGAACATGGAGCAGGAAATGAAAAGGATGCGCTTTCACAATTACAGGCTTTGCAGTCGGGTACCGCTGGCGTAATAGTCAGGGTGGAAAGTACTGACAGGCGTAGGGTCCAGCGTACTTTAGATATGGGCGCTGAAGGTATTATGTGCCCTCAGATAGAGAATGCCGCTGATGCCCAAATTGCCGTTGACGGAATGCATTATTCCCCCGATGGAAAGAGAGGGGTGGCCAAAATGGTCAGAGCGACCGGTTTCGGAAAAGAATTTGAAAGTTACCGGCAAGGGTCAAAAGAGAATATTCTAGGGGTAATCCAAATCGAAACTAGTGAAGCTTTGAATCATTTGGATGAAATTGCCGCTCTGGATGGGGTAGACGTATTGTTTATAGGCCCCTCTGATCTGACTATGTCTTTAGGTATATTCGGTCAGCTTAACCATCCACTATATATCGATGCCCTAAAAGCAATTGTAACCGCTGCCGAAAAAGCTGGAAAAGCTGTCGGAATTTTATTGTTCGACCCAGGGGATTATAAAACCTACTACGATATGGGAATTCGGTTTATGGCCTGCGGTTCCGATGCGACTTTCGTGGCCCAAGGGGCAAAAAATATGGCCAAGGCTCTAAATTCCAATAAGGAGTAACTTCACTAGTATAATTATGGACAGCTTTCTTACCGATCCCTTATTCATATTGCTAATAGGCATCATAATTGTCGTAGGCGGTATTATCGGTCTTAGGTTACATGCATTTTTGGCCCTATTGATAGCTGCCTTCGTAGTTGCCCTCATGACACCTGCCTCGGCCGTTGAAATCTTCGCTCTAAGCAAAGGGTCTTCTGCGGGGGCGGCACTGCAAATGTCGAATTGGCACGTAGGAAAAAGAATAGCAACCGCATTCGGACAAACTTGTGGTAAAATCGGAATCCTTATAGCAATGGCAGCGATCATAGGCAAGTGTATGTTGGAGAGTGGGGCGGCTGAAAAAATCATACGATCACTTATCAAACGCACAGGGGTTAAAAATGCGCCAGTTTCCTTTTTAGGAGGAAGTTTTTTCTTGGGAATCCCTGTTTTCTTCGATACGGTTTTTTACCTGATGATTCCCTTGGCCAAAGCGATGGCCAATAAATTGGGAAAGAATTATTTGTTGTTGGTACTTGCGGTAACGGCAGGGGCGGCGATGGCCAATTCGTTAGTTCCCCCCACTCCTGGGCCGTTGTTCCTAATAAGCGAAATGGATATTCCGATCGGTATGATGATGCTCGGCGGAACACTGGTGGGTCTTTTCACGATTTCTACAGGGTATATGTATGCCCTTTGGGCGAATCGAAAATGGCCCGTACCCCTTCGTGACTCTCCTGATGCACCTCTAAAAGATATAAAGGCTTTATCATTGCGGGAGGACTCCCATTTACCTTCTTTATGGCTTTCAACACTTCCGGTCTTGATTCCTTTGGTCTTTATCACGGTCAAAGCGCTTATGGATACATTTATGGATACCGGAGATTCCAATAATCTAATGATCACATTGATTAATTTCTTCGGAGAAAAGAATACCGCATTGATCTGCGGCGCATTATCGGCTTTAGTGTTGTTGGTCCGTCAAAAAAAGGATGATACCAAAGCAATGTCGAAGGCGGTGCAGATGGCATTAATGAGCGGAGGGGTAATTATCTTGATTACTGCTGCTGGTGGTGCCTTTGGGGGAATGTTGCAACAGACTGGTATCAGTGCCCGAATCGGAGAATTGACCCAAGGCTATCAAATGGCCATCATACCACTTGCTTTTTTTATCGCCGTAGTTGTGCGAACCGCCCAAGGGTCGGCTACTGTTGCGATGATTACAGCTTCGGGTATTCTTGCAGGCATGTCTGCAACCATGGACTTAGGATACCACCAGTTGTATGTCGGACTCGCCATTGCATGTGGTTCGAAAATATTTCCTTGGATGAACGATAGCGGGTTTTGGATAGTATGTAAAATGAGCAACTTGACCGAGAAGGAGGTATTGAAGACATTTTCACCTATGCTAACGATTATGGGAGTTACAGGATTGATAGTTATTCTAATTGCGGCCCAAATATGGCCCTTGGTGTGACGAACTTCTTCCTAATAGAAAACTAATTACGAATTTGATTATAAAACACAAAAAATGGAAAAAGTAGGATTTATAGGATTAGGAATTATGGGGAAACCTATGGCATTAAATTTGATCAAAGCAGGATATTCCGTGTCGATACTGGAAACCAGTGCTGCCGCTAAAGAAGTGGCCGATGCCGGTGCAAAGACCTATTCTTCTAGCAAGGCATTGGCCCAAGATAATGATGTGATCATTACAATGTTGCCCGATTCGCCGGAAGTAGAGTCAGTTGCATTAGGTAAAGATGGCGTACAGGAAGGCATAAAGCCAGGGTCGGTTTTTGTAGATATGTCTACTATTGCCCCTTCCTCGGCGAAGAAACTTTACGACGCTTTTCAGGAAAAAGATGTAGAGGCTTTGGATGCCCCTGTATCCGGTGGACAAGTAGGTGCAGAAAGTGGTACGATATCGATTATGGTCGGCGGAAGCCAAGCCGCTTTCGATAGGGTTCTCCCACTATTTGATATCATGGGCAAAAGTGCGGTTTTGATAGGCGACGCGGGAGCGGGACAGACCACTAAAGCCTGTAACCAAATTATCGTTGGGATGACCATCCAAGCCGTTGCGGAGGCTTTTGCATTGGCAAAAAAGGCAAACGTCAACATCGAAAAAATGCGGGAAGCTCTATTGGGCGGATTTGCCCAAAGCCGTATTCTAGATTTACATGGACAACGGATTATCGATGATAATTTCAAACCCGGTTTTAAGGTAAAACTACATCGAAAAGATATGAACATTGCACTGCAGGCCGGAAAGGAATTCTCTGTTCCCTTGCCCGGTAGCGCCCAAGTGGCTACGGGCATGGATGCCTTGATAGCCCAAGGCCAAGGCGAATTGGACCATAGCAGTCTGTATATTTTGCTTGCCGGATTATCTGGAATTTAATTAATAAGTAACCTCATTAAATTAGCCAAAACGTAGAATGAAGATAACCGATATATATAATACCCAAATTGCCGTGGGGGACCCGCCCTTATTAAATGCCGCAGGTTTACATGCGCCATACGCCTTACGAATCATTGTCGAAGTGATTACGGACGTTGGTATCATTGGGCTAAGCGAGATACCTGGAAGCGAAAAAATATACAATTCATTAGAAGAGCTGAAACCACATCTCATTGGTCAAGATATTTTTCAACTCCATACCATCAAAAATCTGATTCAAGATGAATTTGGAAAACAGGAAGACCAACGTGGTGTAGCACCTTGGGATCAGCGTTTACTAGTGCATCTTTTCAGTGCCATTGAAGTCGCCTGTTTAGACTGTATAGGAAAAAAACTGGATAGACCGGTTGTAGATTTATTAGGAGGAAGGTCAAGAGATAAAGTCCCATTTTCAGCCTATCTGTTCTATAAATACGAAGGAGCCGGAGGAGAACTTGGTTTTGATATGGATAGTAATGCATTTGGCTGGTTAAAGGCACGTCAAGAAGAAGCTTTGTCCCCCGACCAGATTGTTTCGCAAGCAAAAGCTATGTGTGAGGAATTTGGCTTTCAATCGATAAAATTAAAAGGAGGCGCATTACATCCTGATATAGAGTGCAATAGTATGTTAGCCCTTCGGGATGCTTTTGGCCCTGATGTTCCGTTGCGATTGGATCCCAATGCGATTTGGTCTTTGGAGACTGCCATAAAATATGGCAAAAAAATGGAAGGTATTTTGGAGTATTACGAAGACCCCGTTCGTGGACAGAAAAAAATGGGGGCATTGAGTAAAGAAGTGAACATTCCTTTGGCGACCAATATGTGTACCACTTCGTTCAAGGATATACCTTCAAGCATACAATTTGGCTCTGAGCATATCATTTTATCCGACCATCATTTTTGGGGAGGCCTTCGCGCCTCAATGGAGCTGAATAAAATTTGCCAAACTTTTGGAAGGGGCTTTTCCATGCATTCCAATAGTCATCTAGGTATTTCCATGGCGGCGATGACACATTTAGGTGCGGCAGTTCCTCATCTCGATTATGCGCTCGACACGCATTATCCCTGGCAAGTCGATGAAGTCATTAAAGGAGGAAAACTACAGATAGAGGAAGGTTTTGTTGAAGTACCCAAAGGCCCTGGCCTAGGGGTGGAACTGGATCGGGAACAATTACAAAAACTTCATACAAGGTTTTTGGAATGTGGCCTTAAGGAAAGAAACGATGAGGTTGAAATGAAAAAGGTAAACCCCGATTGGAAATTCGATCTCCAAAGGTGGTAAAGTCGTTTCACGAATCAAAATCAATATAAACGCATCTAAGATTTTTAAAATATGGAAGAACTTAAAAACGTGGATAGGCGAAAAGCGCTTTCCACTATATTAAAAGGAGGATTGGGAGCTACTGCATTGGGCTCTATAGGATCACTTTCTGCAGCATGTCAGCAAACGGAAAAAAAAGAGTCAAAGGTAGAAGAAGACCTAAAGGAAAAAAAGCCCATTCTATATAAGGTAGGTTGTCAACATGGTGGTACCGGAAGAGAAAATTTAGAGTTTCTGGCTAGATACGGTGTTTTCAATATGGACGGCGGTTCCCCAAAATTTATTGAAGGCGTAGGCTGGGACCTTGATGATTCTATGAGAAAGCGAGAGGCCTGTGAAAAATATGGTATCAAATTAGACGCCTATCACCTACCCCTATCATCCGCAGGCATTGAGAAAATTAGCACTCCTAACATTATGTTGGGCAAAAGTCCTGCACGAGATCGCGAAATCGAGTTGATTCAACAGATGATTACCGTTGCAAGCAAAACAGGAGTTAAAGTGTTGAATTACAATACCATTATACATGTTATTCTAAGAACTGGAGATACGCTTGACACTTCTCGTGGAAATACCTACTACCGTAGTTGGAATTTAGAGGAGGCACTGACCAAAAACGAAGGTCTTACGATTGCAGGTAAAGTAGATATCGACGAAATGTACGAACGCATTACCTACTTCTTAAATCGGGTCATTCCCGTCGCTGAAGAATACAATGTAAAACTTGCCAACCATATTGCGGATCCTCCAGCACCTGTTGGGTATCGTGGTATAACCAGATGGAACAGCCCTGATGTGTTCGAAGGCATAAAACGTTTTGCCCAGTTGTACGATAGCCCCTCACACGGTTTCAACCTTTGTCTTGGATCCACTGCGGAGGGTTTACAAGAACCAAGAACGGAAATTCTTCCCATTATCAAATGGGTCGGGGAACGCAAGCAGATATTCAACATTCATTTACGAAACATCAAGGGAAAATACAACGATTTTCAGGAAGTGTATCCCGATAATGGCGATATGGATTTCGGCGAAATTTTAGTTGCCTTACGAGATGTGGGCTATGATGCCATGGTAATGCCCGACCATATTCCGAGACATGAGGATCCTGCCGCCTATCTTCAAGGCCATGCATATGCCTTTGGATACATTAAAGCACTTATGCACGCCATTGAAATGGGCTATCATTGAGGTTTTAAGTTAGTTAAAAACGACGCCGTTTTAAATAGTTTTTTTTAACCCAACCCTTAAGTTTCCTCACATTTCCTTGAGAAATCAACCCGTGCTGAAAACTTATCGATTTATGAAAATATAGAGGCTCATTTTGGCTATTCAAGAAAATTTTGGATTCCTATGGGGTAAAAAGTGAATTTCCACCTCTTTCTAATAACAAGACTAGGTTTCCCTAAACTATTGCGTAAATATGAAATACACCGATTATACGGAAGAAGATTTTATTATCGATGAATATTTCCAGAAGTGGATCTTGAATCCTGACGAAATGACCTTGAATTTTTGGGAAAACTGGATTTCGGAACATCCCGAAAAAAAAGAAATCATTGAAAATGCTGCCAATTTTATACGATTGATTCAGTTCAATGATTTGGAAGAACTGCCAGAAAAAAGCTTTGATGTCATGTGGCAGAATATTGTTCAAGAAAGGAATAGTTCTGAAAATAGCAATTCTAAATTACATATAATATCAGGCTTTAGGAAAAACCACTTGCTAAAGGTTGCCGCAGTTTTTATTGGAATTATCGGGACTGCCTACGGAGTATATCAGTATGCAAGTATGCAGCAGCAGGAAGAATTGCCATCAATTACCGATAGTAATATAATCTTAAGACTGGAAGACGGCACGGAACAGATTATCGATGAAACTTCTTCCGAGATTATAACCAATGCCAAGGGGAAAAAAGTGGTAAGCCAAAAACAAAATATGTTGATATACGAAGAAGAGGTGGCGACGGCTCAAAAGCTGGTTAAATACAATGAGCTTATTATTCCCTATGGCAAAAAGTTTGAGCTAAAACTTTCGGATGGTTCGCGGGTAGTCTTAAATTCGGGCTCCAAACTCCGCTATCCGGTGGCATTCGTAAGTGGTAGGCCAAGAAATGTATATTTAGATGGGGAAGCTTACTTCACAGTTGAAAAAGACGAGACCCGGCCATTTACCGTAATTACAGATCAAATGAACACCAGGGTCTACGGAACTAAATTCAACGTATCAAGTTATAAGGATGAAAACAATACTTCTACGGTTCTGATAGAAGGCAGTGTGGGTGTATATAAAGCGAATAATGATGAAGGGGCAAAGACCATAAATATTGTACCCGGGGATAGAGCGACCTTAGAGAATGGCACTATTGCAGTTGATCAGGTCGACGTAAAAAAATATATCGCTTGGGCCGAAGGCCAACTGTTCTTTGTTGACGATGAATTTGAAGTGATTATTAAAGAACTGGAAAGACACTTTGACATAGTCATTGACAATCAGGTTGAACAATTGAACAAAAAAAGGTATACCGGTACTTTCACAAAGGAATCCATTGATCAGATTTTAAAAGTATTCCAAGAACATACTCCGTTTGGGTACCAGGTTAATGAGAACACAATAACTATAATCGAAACGAACGACTAAAAAACATTTGAGTATGAATTGAACAAAACCCAGAATAAGAAAATCGGAAAGTGCGCCAACACTTCCCGATTTATTGAAGATTAAAGTTGAGAATAACTAAAACCTAAAATGAAATTATGAAAAAACTATTGAAATTAAGGGCAGGATGTCATGTATTTCCTCCAAAATTCGATTTGAAAGTGAAATTTACCTTCTTGTTTTTTATCGCAACATTATTCCAAATGCACGCAGGGTCTGGGTATGCCCAGAAAACTAAGATCGATCTTGACAAGACAGGAGTTACGGTACTTCAGGTAATCGAGGCGATAGAGGACAAGACCGAGTTCAAATTCTTCTACAGCAAGGAGGAGTTGGACCTAGAGCGCAAATTGGATATCCGTACTAAGAAACAAGGGATAGAAAAGGTGTTACAAAAACTATTTCCCTACGGCATGGTCAATTATAAGATCATCGAAAAACAAATCGTTTTGACACCGAACAGGACTAAAACTGTCGACAAAGTTACGATTGATGTAATCACCCAGCAGGACTTAGAAGTAAGTGGAACAGTGACCGATGCCAATGGAACGGCTCTTCCTGGAGCAAGTATTCTTGAAAAAGGAACAGGCAATGGTACCACATCAGACTTTGATGGAAATTATACCTTAACGGTGTCAAGCAGTAATGCGATACTGGTCTTCAGTTACATCGGCTTTACACCCAAAGAGATGGTCGTGGGCAATCAATCGACCATAAACGTAACCTTGGCTGAAAGTAGTGAAGCCTTGAATGAGGTGGTAGTAACAGCCCTAGGTATTGAAAGGGATCGCAAAACACTTGGTTACGCCACGGCGAAGGTAGATTCGGAAGAATTTACCGTAAACAGGACTCCCAATTTTATGGATGCCCTTCAAGGTAAGGTAGCTGGGGTCAACATTTCCGCTCTGGGTTCTGGTCCACAGGGAAGTAGTAAAATTAGAATACGGGGTATATCTTCCTTCGGAAGCAATAACTCCCCCTTAATAGTGGTAAACGGTGTACCTATAAATAATACCTCTTTTGGCGTGGATAGTGGTGGTGTTACGCCTGTTGGTAGTAATCGAAATTCAGATAGTGGTGATGGTTTGAGTAGTATCAACCCCGATGACGTAGAATCGATGACCATTCTTAAAGGTGCTGCTGCCTCAGCTCTATATGGGGCCCGGGCCAAAGATGGTGTTATAATGATTACTACCAAAAATAGATCCGAAGACGGGGTAGAGGTTACATTTAATTCCAATTATACCAACGGATCCCCAATGGATTTTACCGACTACCAATACGAGTACGGTCAAGGTGAGGGTGGGCAGCGGCCCAATGCGCCTTTCCCCGTATCAGGTGTTTGGAGTTTCGGAGAGCCTGTCGGGGGAACTCAGATTCTCTTCGATGGCCTAGTTGTGCCTTACGAACCTACCCCGAACAAGGTTAAGGATTATTATAGAAATAGCTCAACCTTTATGAATACCATATCCGTAGCCTCTGGGGGCGAAAATGGAGGTATCAGCTTTTCCTTGGCCAATTTAAATTCGGAGGCCATTCTACCTGGCTCTGATTATGTTAGAAGAACTGTCAATGTTGGTTTTACCCAAAAACTTAAAAAGTTTACCATTTCCGGTAACGTTAACTATTCGAACGAGACACGTACAAATCCTCCCAACATTGCGGAACAGGATTATAGCCCCGTGGTTATCTACACCTTGGCCTCCACCATGCCTTTAGATTTATTAGAGGAGAATTGTTGTGATGAGAACGGTGATGAGATACTCTATTCCAGATTTAGTAATAGAACTAACCCTTATTTTGCATTGAAGCGGTTCGAGAATAATGTACGTGACAGAGTATTCGGGAATATTACTGCTAAATATGATTTTACCGACTGGCTCTATGCCCAAGTAAGGGTCGGGCAAGACTGGTATTATCGAGATGTCGATTACAACCTGCCTACGGGATCTAGGCGTCAGTCTTCGCCACCTCCGGGCTTTGTGAACGGGCAGTATATTCAGGATCAACGGCGCTTTAGGGAAACCAATGTGGACTTCTTGATCAGTGCGAACAAACAGTTTGGTGAGTTCGGAACCATGCTTAATTTCGGGGGCAATCAAATGAACCAGAGCAATAGTATAAATACTATCTTGGGGGAAAATTTCTATACCCGTGATCTTTATACCATCGGTAACGCAAGTACGGTTACCCCAAACTACATTTTTAACGAAAGAAGGGTAAATTCACTCTATGCAGCGGCCGAACTATCTTACGGAGGGTATCTCTATGTTAACGCTACGGCAAGAAATGATTGGTTCTCTACTCTTTCGGCCGATAACCTAAGTATTTTATATCCATCGGTTACCGGCAGTTTTGTCTTTAGCAATGCGTTCAATATGCCTGATTGGCTCTCGTTCGGTAAGATAAGGGTCGCATATGCCCAAGCTGGCAGTGATACCGATGTCCAGCCGTATGCACAATTGCTTCCGTATCGAATCAACCCCTTGCAACTTTCGAATCGACCAATAGGTAACATAGATACAAATACGATTCCGAATCCGGATTTGAAACCGATGCTGGTAACAGAAAGGGAAGTTGGTCTGGAGTTGACCTTGTTCAATAATTTAAGGTTTGAGGCCTCTTACTATAATAAACTTTCTTCTGATCAGATTCTACAGGCACAGACTTCAGATGCTTCAGGGTTTACAACACGTTTGATCAATGTTGGGGAAAGCAGAAACGAAGGTGTGGAGGTTTTCCTTTCGGCCAGCCCGATACGGACCAATAATTTTGAGTGGAATACTTCTGCAAACGTATCGTATAATACTTCCGAGGTATTGAGCCTTGGGGAAAGTGTCGATGATAACTTTATCACTGTAGGGAACGCCGAGTTTCATGGAGAACTACGCCAAGTAGTAGGCAAGCCTATGGCACAACTCTACGGATGGGGTTGGTTAAGGGATGATGCAGGAAACATCGTTCACGATCCAAATACCGGATTGCCACTACGGTCAGAGGAACAACTGAATTTCGGTACCGCACTGCCAGTCTGGGTAGGAGGCTTTACAAATAGCTTCAGCTACAAAAACTTTAACCTGTCCTTTTTGATCGATTATAAATTGGGCCATAAGATGATTTCCGGTACACACATAAATGCATACCGCCATGGTCTGGACAAGGCCACCTTGGTCGGTAGGGATGTGGGGTTCGTTGTGGGTGAAGGTGTAAATCCAGATGGTAGTGTAAATACCGCCCAAGCAGAAATACAGCCATATTATCAAGTAATCCGTAGCTACAGGGCTTCCGAACAATCTGTTTTTAATGCGGGATCATGGCAGCTGAGACAACTGTCTTTGGGGTATGATTTTACCAAGCATTTAGATCGAATCAAGTTTATTAAAGGATTGAAGTTCGATATCATTATGAACAATGTGGCGGTGCTTAAAAAATGGGTGCCTCATATCCATCCGGATCAAAACGGTATCTACGGCGACAACTTGGTAGGGCTTGAAGCTACGGGCTTGCCCATTACAAGGGATATCGGTTTTAACATTAACATGAAATTTTAATATGAAGACGATGAAAAATACAACCAAATATATATTCGGCACTTGTATAGCCTTGGCGTTATTCGTGTCTTGTGATAAGGATTTCGAGGAAATTAATACCGATCCGGTGCGTTTGACAGAGATAGACGGTACCTTTCAATTGAACAGAGCGATTATCGGAAGTTCGCCCGGTTATAACAATTTTACCTATGAGGAGGAAATCGTTAGGCATATGACTACCCCTTTTCAAGGAGTAGGTTCAGGCGGGAATTTTAATCAGGATAACAGACAACGAACAGCCGGTAACTGGAGGGACGGGTTTCGTACGACTATTAAAAACCTGGTAGATGGTATTGCCAATATAGACCCAGAGAGTACCAATCTGCTATCCATGTTACGAATTTGGCGGGCACATGAGTTTATGGTTTTGACGGATACATATGGGGATATACCCTATTTTGAAGCTGGCAAAGGGTTCTTGGAACAGATTCCGTTCCCGGTTTATGACCCGCAAGAAGCTATTTACGATGACATACTCAAGGAACTTGAAGAGGCCTCTGCCGCTTTGAACCCTGCTGGTGATGCCGTAGATCAAGAGATTATGTATGCCGGACAAGGTGTTGGTGACAATATCTCTGCTTGGAAACGATTGGGATACTCTTTAATGTTAAGAGCAGCTATGCGCCTTTCAAAAGTAAACCCGGCCAAAGCCCAAGAGTTTGTTGCTAAGGCTATTGCAGGCGGTATTATGACCTCTAACGAAGACAATGCGGCAATTTGGCACGATGCAAGTTTCCGCAACGAGCTGGGTACCAACCTGAACGGTGGTCAAGCCCCTTTTTATTATATAGAAAGGGAGTTTATGGATTACTTACAGGATAATAACGACCCAAGGCTCGGTAGAATTGCCGTGCGGTATATCGGTGCCACCTCCGGTGCCGATCAAATACCTGAAAATGCCAACTATGATCCAGCGGAACAACGAGGTTTGCCCCAAGGCTTTGACAATACGACCATTGATCCAATAGCTATTTCGGAAGGGCTGGCTAGTTTTTTCGATTACAGCCAATTAGATCGTGAACGCCTTGGTGGGCCAGAAGCTCCTGCTTTTATGGTAACCTATTCGCAAACATTGCTCTTACATGCAGAAGCCGCTTTCAGAGGATGGGCCGCAGGAGATGCCAATGTATTGTACCAAGCGGGGATCCGGGCTCATATGGAGCAATTTGCCGATTGGCCCGGCGATACTACCATTAGTGAAGCTGAAATTCAGGCCTTTTTGGATACGCATGCCTTGACTCCTGGAAGTGAGTTGGAAGATATCAATACACAATATTGGGTATCCGCCTTCTTGAACGGTCACGAAGGTTGGGCAAATTTTAGAAGAAGTGGATTTCCCGACATTGCGCCGAATCCATATCCTGGTAGCGAACTTCAAACAGAAGAGTTTATTCGAAGATTGACTTACCCTGATACGGAGCGAACTGTCAATTTGGGTAATTTGGAGGCGGCCATTAGTAGACAAGGCCCCGATATCTTGGATACAAGGGTTTGGTGGGATAATTAGACAGTTTTTATATACCGGTTGTTTGCAACAGGGGTCCTCCAGTGATAAAACTGGCAGACCTCTGTTTTCCAAGAGAACTAAAATTCGCATAAGAGAAATACTAAAACTGCCATCATGAAAAACACTTTGAAACAAATCATCGCAAATCACAAAAATGAAGAAAAGGCTTATTCGGCCGCTCGAAAGGCTGAAATAGAAAATCCGAAAACCGGAGATGACCGAAGAAATTTCCTAAAGAAAACAGCTTTGGGAGGACTGGGATTATCGAGTTTGATGGGCTACTCTTTCGAGGATAACATCGCCCATACGACCTCAAAGATCAATCGGTCCTCGGCACCCTCAGAATTGAAAATTACCGACATGCGGTACGTGGTGACCAACGTCATGGGTGGCACGCCTATCATCAAGATAGAGACCAATCAAGGCATTCATGGCCTGGGCGAGGTAAGGGATGCTGCTGATGTGCGTTATGCCTTATTTTTAAAAAGTCGCATTTTAGGAAGAAATCCCTGTAATGTAGAAAAGATTTTTAAAATTATAAAGCAGTTCGGTGGTCCATCTCGCCAGGCCGGTGGAGTTTGTGGCGTTGAAATGGCGTTGTGGGATCTTTGTGGTAAAGCTTATAATGTACCTGCATGGCAATTGCTTGGGGGTCGTTATCGCGATAAGGTGAGGCTTTACGCGGATACCCCTGAGGCCGATTCTCCCGAAGAACAGAAACGCCTGATTGATTTTCGCGTCAATGACCAAGGGTATACATGGTTAAAGATGGATGTTTCTATAGGTGAGCTCAAAGGGAAAAAGGATACCGTTGTAAACGGCAAGTTCTGGAAAGATAAAAACGGAAATTTGGCCCAATGGGGCGACCAACGAAATTTTATGTCGTACGGCAATACGATGCATCCGTTTACGCAGATTCAGATTACTGATAAAGGTTTGGAAGAGCTACAACGCGTGGTCGAAGACGTTAGAAATATGGTCGGCTATGATATTCCAATTTCCACGGACCATTACGGGCATTTCGATTTGAATAATAATATTCGTATGGCCAGAGCCTTAGACAAATATCGTTTGGCATGGTTTGAAGACATGGTACCCTGGCAGTATACCGAGCAGTGGAAAACTATAACTGATTCTATCGAAACGCCGACTACAACAGGAGAGGACATTTATTTGCTAAAAGACTTTAAGCCTTTGATACATCAAAGAGCCGTGGACATAATACATCCAGACCTTGCTTCTTCTGGAGGACTTTTGGAAACCAAACGTATTGCTGATTATGCTGAAGAATTCGGTGTTGCCATGGCGATGCACCAGGCCGGGACACCGGTCTCTTTTATGGCAAACGTACATTGTGCCGCGGCAACCCAAAACTTTTTAGCGCTAGAGCATCATTCTGTAGACTTACCATGGTGGGAAGGTTTGGTCAAGACGGTGGGAGGATTTAAAATGATAGATAAAGGTTTTGCAACGGTGCCGCTCACTGCTCCCGGTTTGGGAATCGAATTGAACGAAGAAGTCTTGAAAAAGCATATCCATCCAAAAGACAAGAGTTACTTCAAATCGACCAAGGAATGGGATGAACTTCGATCTCATGATAGAACATATAGTTAGGCAATATTTTATGATTTAGAATAAATTATTTTACGATAGTTTGTTTGAGTTAGTTTTGATTAGGTCGTCGAGCTTCCCATTAAATTGGGGAGCTTGGCGCCAAATTAACGGCAAACAACGAATTTTGAAAACACTTATATTTATTAGCTACTCTGGACGAATATTTAACAGTTTAATTGAACCTACATTGATGAAAATGAACAAAAAAATACTTTTACTTGCAATCTGTCTTTTTTCTTTTTTCCAGGTGAAATCTCAAGGGGTTGCTTCTACACCGGAATACATCAAAGAACTGACCAAAGATTGGCAGGGCGAACGTTTTGAAGACGGAAGGCCCAAAGTGTCCGATGCGCTCTTAAAGCGAATGAAAAACATTCAGATAGAGGAAGCTTGGGGCTATTTGCGAGGAAAAGGCTATCACAACCAATATGAGGGTGAATGGGAAATATTACATCCCGATAGCATTATGACCGGTCGTGTGGTTACAGTTCAATATATGCCCTTACGCCCCGACTATAAAGAATTGGTTAAACAAAAAGGAGCCAAGGAAAAACGAGATACTATCGGTGGCAGTAATTCGTGGCCCATTCAAATGTTGAAACCTGGCGACGTGTATGTGGCCGATGGGTACAACAGAATTATTGATGGCACATTGATCGGATCTAACTTGGGCAATGCCATTTATACCAATTCCCAAAACGGCTATATTTTCTACGGAAGTGTAAGAGATGTGGCGGGACTTCTGGACATAGAAGGCTTTAACGGATGGCACAAAGGTTCGGACCCTTCTTATCTTGCCGAGCAAATGCTGACCAATATCAACACCCCCATTCGGATTGGCAGGGCGATAGTTTTACCTGGAGATATAGTTCTTGCAAATGCCCATGGCACTATTTTTATACCGGCACACTTGGCCGATGAACTGGTGTTATCATCCGAAATTGTAGGTCTTCGAGATCAATTCGGTTTTCAACGATTACGTGAAAAAAGATATACCGCGGGTCAAATCGATACCAAATGGACGGATGAAATAAAGGCCGATTTCAGGGATTGGCTCAAGAAATATCCTGATAGTAAATTGCCAATGACCCGAAAAGAACTCAACGATTATTTGAATTCGGGTAAAGCGCGATACTAATTGCGAATCTGAATTGACGGGCGTGTCTTAAAAAAACGAGAATGAGATATCTACATAGTTCACTGATTTTAATTGCCTTTTGTGTGTTCTCCGCCTATGGTCAAACACCTGAAACCAGCAGCGAGGTAGCAACAAAAGTGGATGCGATTTATCAGGCAATGGTCGATAAGGATAAGTCCGTATTGGAAAACCTGACATCTGATAAGCTTAACTATGGTCATTCGAGCGGTACAATAGAAGATAAGGTACAGTTTATCGATGCAGTCATCAATGGAAGCTTCGATTATATTTCGATAACGCCAGAAGAACAGAAAATCATCATATCAGGCGACGTCGCTTTGGTCCGA
Organism: uncultured Flavobacteriaceae bacterium; assembly: GCA_947494715.1. Classification (GTDB taxonomy): domain Bacteria; phylum Bacteroidota; class Bacteroidia; order Flavobacteriales; family Flavobacteriaceae; genus Ulvibacterium. The sequence goes on from CANLWG010000001.1 coordinate 246,864, forward strand.
CATATTTTCGTTACCCATGCCTTAAACGACGGGAAACTGACCAATGTGCGTATAGGAAATTTAATGACCTTTCAAAAACAAAATGGTGACTGGAAACTTTTAGGAAGACAAGCCTACAAGTTGTAAAGGCCAATCTAGAGACCTGACAGGTCTGGTTTCCATCAAAAACCAAACTCGAGAATACTGTGAAAAAAAGCACTATTTATTCAATTTCCTTAGGCTTGGCCGCACTCTTGTTATTGATTATCCTTTGGAAAATTTTCATGGAGAACATTTCGGAGGCCGGTATTTTTTTCTTGGCCTTTTTTGCCCTCTTGGCCTTCGGTTTTAGCGGATTAAAGGCCTTTAAAAATTTGGTGTTTACCGTCATGATATTTGCTGGGGTTGTGGCCGCGTTGTACTACCCGAATTTGTTTACGGAAATAGGAGGTTTTAAATTGACAGTGTTAATCATACCCTTGATCCAGATTATTATGTTCGGTATGGGTACCTCGATGAGCGTAAACGATTTTGCGGCAGTATTCAAAACGCCTAAGGGCGTGTTCATCGGCGTATCCGCACAACTTATGATAATGCCGCTTGTAGGTTTTGCGTTGGCAAAAATGAGCGATTTTCCACCTGAGATCGCTGCAGGCATCGTCTTGATAGGATGTTCCCCGAGCGGAGTCGCCTCGAACGTTATGGCCTATCTGGCAAATGCCAATGTGGCTCTATCGATTACCATCACATCGATTGCTACACTACTTGCCCCATTTATTACGCCCGTTTTAATGAAGTTTTTAGCGGGCGAATTTATAGAGATTGATATTCTGACCATGATGTGGAGTATTATAAAGATGATAATCCTTCCTATCGGTGCGGGACTTTTGTTCAACAGATTGCGTGGCGACAAGGCCAAATGGCTCGATAGGGCGATGCCCATTATTTCGATGTTGGCCATCGGCATCATTATCACGATTATCACGGCGGCGGGCAGGGACAGTCTTTTGGATATCGGTGGCATTTTGATGGTCTTGGTATTGATTCATAACCTTTTCGGCTATGCTCTTGGTTATTGGTACGCCCGTCTTTTCAAAATGACCGAGCAAGATTCTCGAACCATTGCTATTGAGGTTGGAATGCAGAACGGCGGATTGGCTTCCGGTATCGCCAATTCATTGGGAAAGATTGCCACTATGGGTCTCGCACCGGCGGTGTTTGGACCATTAATGAATATTACCGGATCGATTTTGGCTTCATACTGGCACGGAAAAACCATCGAAGTTTCTGAAGATGTAGTTTCCGAAAAAGTGTAGTCAACGATGACTTTTATATAACATCTATCTTAAAAAGATACTATGAAAAATTCACGAAGAGATTTTTTGACCAAGGCAGCTGCAACAACCGCATTGACGGCATTACCTTTTGTAAGTTATGGAAAGGAATATGAAAGGGCAATTGATCACACGCCTAAAATGTCCGCCCCGAAAGATTTGAAGATAACCGATATAAAGTGTGGATATATTCGTGGTGGCCATAGCTTGTTCGTTAAGATATATTCCAATCAAGATATTGTAGGCCATGGAGAAGGTGTGGATGCCACACCTGGAACGTATCATTTAGTAAAGATTTTTAGTGAGCGATTGAAAGGAAAAAATCCGTTGAATGTACATCGTCTTTTTGAAGATTTACGACGCAGGGGTTTTTTCGAAGGCGCACAGGCGGGTATGTATGTATCCGTATTGACTGCGGTGGAATCGGCCCTTTGGGATTTGGCAGGAAAAGCTTTGGATCTTCCTGTGTATCAATTGTTGGGAGGCAAGTTCAGGGATAAAATAAGGGTGTATATGGATACCGCTCTGTATCAAAATAAGCTGCCCAAGCCAGAAGATTTTGCCGCTTCAGCGAAAGAAGCCGTTGAAATGGGATTTACCGCTATAAAATTCGATTTGGATCAATCAAAAGATCCCAACAAGTATGACGCCTATAACTGGACGGCTAGTCCTGCAGAAATTCAACGTATGTATGACCAAATGGCTGCTGCGCGTGAAGCCGTTGGCCCCAATATTGATATTTGTGCCGATATGCATGGCCGATACGATACCACAACGGGAGAACGTGTTGCCAAGGTTTTGGAACCTTTGGGCATGATGTGGCTTGAAGAACCAATACCTGCTGAAAATGTTGAAGCATATAAAAAAATTACCGATTCGACCAGTACGCCTATTTGCGCTGGCGAAAACCACTATCTCGCGTATGGATTTAGACCCCTGCTAGAGGCTGGTGCCGTCGATGTCATCATGCCAGATCTTCAAAAAGCCGGTGGTCTTGGCGAAGCTCAACGTATCGCCAACCTAGCTAACTTATATTATGTGCCGTTTTCACCGCATATGGTGGCCTCATATTTAGGCGCTATGGCCTCTTGCCATGTCTGTGCTTCCGTACCCAATTTTATGATTTTGGAATGGCAGATTTATTTTCATAAGAATCCAATGTTCAAAGAGATTGTCACTTTTGATGGGCCAATGGTAGAGAACGGTTTTATTACGTTATCGGAGAAACCCGGAATTGGTGTAGAAATCAATGAAGAGGGAATGCGTAAATATGCCGTAAAGGATGTGCCATTTTTTAAATAGCGAATAAAAAATTAAGAAGAACAAGCTTCGAAAATCCAATATATGGCACTATGAACAATAGTTACCAAGTGCGGGTTTTCAGTAACTCTTTGATTTGCTCTTTCGGTACTGGAAGTTCATCGATATGATCGTTTAGCCATTGTGAAAGTCTTTCTCGATTTCATCAGACCATCGGCTATCGATTTGACCTGGAGTGTATTTTTGCTCACGCAATCTCAAATGTCCAAACATATCGCGTAGGCGGACGATTTCAGAGGTCTTGACAACCTTTTCAGTTAAGTGGGGAGGAATGAATATGACTCCGCTGTCACGCCCTAATACAACATCTCCCGGCATTACCGTAGCCATACCAATTCGAGTGGGAGTGTTGATACCAACCATTGTAGTATTTAAAGCTCCATCAGGATTGTTCAAATGATGTGAGGGGTGGTACGAACGAAAAAAGGAAGTAAGTGAACCGATTTCTTTGAGACCATCTATATCGCGAATTGCACCGTCATATACGATTTCATTTCCAGTTTTGCAAAGATAGAATTCCCCAGATTATCGCCTATGGTCGGTCCGTCGACATGCACTCCAAACTGATCTACGACATAGACATCGCCTTTAACGAGCATATCGATCGTCCATGCATTTTGAGATTTGATTCGACCATCTTGATTATGCCCTCGCTCATCAATGACCCGATGAATGTCAGGACGACCGGGTAAAAAAAACGGCAGTTACGGCCCTTCCTACCAAAACACTATCGGGGTTAATCATCTGCCAGCCTTTAGCATACTGATATTTAAAATTATCTCCTTTTAAGACCGCCCACGCCTCTTCTAGGGTAACCTGTTTCATTCGTTGTAAAATAGCATCCGACACGTAAGGTCTGCCATCTTCAGTGCGCTTACCCTTCCGTTCTGGAGTCAAGAAAATAAGTTCTTCTTTTGCGATTTGTTGGGTAAATGCACTATGGGCGAATCCTAGAAACAGAAAGACGGATAGGGTTTTTCTTAAATCGTTCATAATTGAATTTTAGGATGGTTTTGAATATGTAACTATCAATCTGTCCGAATAAAACAAAAAATCATATGGTGACTTAAGGTCCAAAAAAAATAGGAAAATCTTTTCATTCTTGAGAGTGCCGTATGGAAATATTTTGGGCACTCTAAATATCGAATTTCCAATATTGAAAGTAAGCCAGGATAGTCTTTTTCGCATAACCATTCCAACTATTGAAATAGCATCTAGAACTCGAGGAGGAAATCGAACATATACTCCGAAGAAACTGGATTTTGAACCCATTAGCTACTAATTCTAGTGAAGTAGGTCTTAGAGTAGAAATTTGAATTTTAGTAGAAGATATTTCTTATCTTTAATAACAACTTAACGTAAGTTAAATCAAATAAAAAGTTACCTATTCGGTTACCTATGCTATCGCTAAATGCTGGAGGCACCGACAATAAAGAGGTAGGAGAGATGGGCCAAGTTCCTGCCACCCCGACGAACCACTTTTTGAGTGGATTTAAAGTGCTGTTAATCTATGGACTTTCAGCACTTTTGTTTTTACTGCATTTATATGATATCATCTGATATCATATAAAAGGTGTAGAGTTCGGTGAATGGATTGGTACGCTCCTTGTACATGATTTTGATAGCAGACAAGGCTATTTAGGATCGTCCTGAAACCGGTACTTTGCCTGCCGAATTTGGCACGCAAAGAGAACATGTCCCTCAATTTTCTGATCCGTACATTGGAGATTTTGGAAGGTCTGATCTCTTCCCTCAAGAGATATACGTGGAGTGCAATCCTCTGTGCGTCCATTTGATGGTTCTTGCCCCAGGCAATCCCTAAGGAACGTATGACCCCCGACCCCCAAGCGGAAATAATGTAGCAAGGTAGGTTTTCGACCGCAAAAAAGCCGGAGAGGGCGTGGAATGTAGTCCTATACCTTCAAAGTTTTAAACAAATACGATTTGGGTGTACAGGGTATTTCTCCAATCTCAATTTACCTCATTGTCAAAAGAAAGATTGTAACCAGCGATCATAAACAAAATAACCTTGAATTTGTCGCCAAGCTCAGCTCTCAAAATACCATAGGCTTTGGTTATCTGCCCTTCCACGGTTTTGATCGAAATACCGAGATATTCTGAGATTTCCATATTGGTGAGCCCTTCACGTTTGCTCATTTCAAAGATGGTCTTACATCGGGGTGGAAGTTTTTTTATCTCTTTGGTAACAATAGCAATAAGTCTTTCTAGTTCAGATTCATCGGTATCATCAACGAAATCACGCAAATACCTTAAATATTCCTGTTCAAGCGACGAAATCATTTTATTCCGTTTATAGGTATTCACGAATTCATGGTATACGGACTTGTATAAAAAACTCTGTAAAGAATAATCACCGTTTAGTTTTTCCCTGAATTGCCAAGTTCTAAGAAATACATTTTGTACAATGTCCTGTGCCAAGGAATGTTCATCGATCAGGGTCAGGGCATAGGCATATAATCTTCGGTGGTAATGGTTTACCAGGAAAATGTAGGCCTCATCCTTGCCCATTTTGAGTTCCTCAATCAGTGTTAAGTTGTCCTTGTAGATCATATTAGGTTCTCTAAATATCTAAATAACTCAGCGGAAAAATATCAATTTAAAAAAAATATTAGGAAAAAGTAAGGGTATTGTAAATGTCAACTGTATTATGTTATAAGAACATTACTTAATGATTCCTTCCAAAATAGAAAATATCATTGTAAAATTTATGGCAAAATCAGCTTCCGCTGATGAGCTGGAACAATTGGATGCTTGGATTAGTCTTAAATCTAACAAGGAGACTTTCAAAAGCTATATCAAAACACATTTTGCCATTACCATGAGCATGAACGAACTAGATCCAAAACAAATTGGAGAGAAGTTACTCAAACAGATTAGAAAGGAAAAACGTACGATAAGACTTAGACGCTATAGAAAAGTATTTAAATATGCGGCTATAGTTGTGGTACTTTTTGGAATAGGGTTGTTTTTTAAAAATGAACTAATTACCCGGGATGATTTGAATGAGAAGTTGGTTCCCAATGAAGATAAAATAACCTTGGAGCTTGACAATGGCAAGATGCTCAGCATAGACGATGACGGTAGTACCCAGATCCTGAATGAAAATGGGGAAGTCGTGGGTACCCAGGAAGGGAAAAAACTGAGCTATCGCAATCAACCTAAGAATTCAAAACCCATATTCAACACCCTTAAAATACCTTATGGGAAACGTTTTGATATCGAGCTTTCTGATGGAACCAAAATATTTCTGAATTCTGGAAGCAGCATCACCTATCCCGTTACCTTTTCTGGGCCCAAACGGGAAGTTTATCTAAATGGTGAAGCATTCTTTGATGTAGCAAAGGATAAATCTCATCCTTTTATTGTAAATGCCGAGGAGCTGGAAATTAAAGTTTTAGGCACCAAATTTAGTGTCCTGGCCTACCCGGAGGATACGAATGCCGATGTGGTTTTGGTAGAAGGTTCCGTTGGCCTTTCGGGTGATACAAAGAGTAAGGTACCAAACACCAAGGACAACTTGATTTTAGAACCAGGCCATTTGGGAAGCTTTAATAAAAGTAACAAAACCATTAGCTCTAATAGGGTAAACACGGCTCTTTACACTTCTTGGATGAATGGGGACATAATGTTCAGGGATGAGCCTTTTAAAAACATTGTTAAGAGGTTGGAGAGACAGTATAACATAATCATTATACTCAACAATACCGAGCTGGCCGAAAAAACCTTCAATGCCACATTTGAAGTGGAGAAAGAATCGTTGGAGGAGGTACTTTATTATTTTAACAAAGTGCATCAAATCAACTATACGATAGTCAACAACAAGGTAGTAATTAACTAAACCCAATAGAATGATGAGAATTCAAAATCCAAACCCAACATGAGAATATGACCAAAAAAATCGGAAAATGCTCTCAACACTTTCCGATTATGAATGTGATTAAACAAACTGATTAACCACTTGTAAACCTTACAAATTTATGAAAAATATATTTGGGAATCATCGTGTATTCGATGGCCCACTGAAACTTGATTTGAAAATGAAGTTGTCCTTATTTCTTCTTTTTGCGACAATCTTCTCGATGACTGCGAGCGACTCCTACTCCCAAAGAACTAAAATCTCGCTGAATTTAACCGATGTAACATTGGGAGAAGTAATTGATCAAATAGAACTGAACTCCGAGTTCAGGTTTATTTTCAGTACTGAAGAGGTTGATTTGCAACGCAGGGCGTCCATCAATGCCAAAAAGCAGAAAATAAAGAGCATATTAAAGGAGCTTTTCAAGGGCACGAATACCTCTTACGAGGTGGACAACCGCAAAATTATTTTGCGCCAAGAAGAGCCGTTGGTAAAACCCAATGGCTTGAAAGTGGACACTTCACCGCCTACGCAATTCCAGGTAACGGGAACGGTTACGGATGAAGCTGGAACACTCTTGCCCGGAGCCAATGTCGTTGAAAAAGGCACTGACAATGGAACTCAGTCCGACTTTGACGGCAATTTTACAATACAAGTAGCTGATGGAAACGCAGTCTTGGTTTTCTCATATATTGGCTTTTCTACACAAGAAATTGCAGTTAACGACCAATCCACTATCAACGTTTCCCTTAAGGAGACATCGGCAAGTCTTGACGAGGTAGTTCTGATAGGTTACGGATCGGTAAGAAAAAGCGATTTGACTGGATCGGTAGCTTCTGTGGATGCCGAAGACCTTAACGCCATACCCGTAAGTTCCATTGACCAGGCACTCCAAGGAAGGGCCAGCGGGGTGAGCGTTGTCCAAAATAGTGGTATTCCCGGTGCCGAGACCACCATACGGATTAGGGGTACCAACTCCATTCAAGGTGGCAATAGCCCCTTGGTGATCGTTGATGGTTTTCCGGTTGTTGGCGGATTGGATGGTATTAACCCGGCAGATATTGAAAACATCGAGATATTAAAGGATGCCTCTTCTACGGCCATTTATGGAGCAAGGGGAACCAATGGGGTTATTCTGGTAAGCACCAAAAAAGGAAAAGAAGGCAAGTTTACCATAGACTTTGATAGTTACTATGGGATTCAGGAACAGGCCCAGAAATTGGATTTGTTGAACGCACAAGAGTTCGTTGAGATTGCCAATGAAAGGGCCGTCAACGATGGGGAAGCCGGTCTCTTTTTTCCAGATCCCTCAATTGTAACCAACACAGATTGGATTGACGAACTCTTTGATGCATCTCCGATCCAAGGCCATACGATTACATTGACCGCAGGTAATGAGCGTATAAAGACCTCCCAATCCTTCAACTACTTCAAGCAAGATGGGATTTTAAAGAACAGTGGTTTTGAACGGGCCATTTTGCGGAACAATACCGAGGCCAAAATGAGCGACTGGTTGACCATAGGCAACAGTTTGATATTGTCCAGGTCAGACAGGGAATTTAGCGGGGATGGTGGCAATAGGGCGGTTATCGAAGCGCATCTTGCCTCTCCAACGGAACCGGTATTTAATGCGGATGGCACTTATAACAATGTAACTGTGAACGATTATTCCAATTTGGAATATGCCCCTGGAGCCCTTGATAATCCCTTGAAGTGGATCAACGAATATGAGGATGAGATTCTGACTACTCGGATTTTTGACAATTTCTATGGGCTCTTTACCTTGGCACCGGGGTTGACCTTCAAGCCCTCAATAGGGGTGGATTATACTACAACGCAAACCAAAAGGTATATTGGCAGGGAACTACTGGACGGGGCTCCAGCTGGAAGAGCGTTTCGCGGCTCAACGGAAAGCTATTCCATATTGAATGAAAATGTGCTGAACTACAACAAGGAATTTGGTGACCACCGGATCGATGTTGTGGCGGCGTATAACTGGCAGACCTTTAGAAATACGTTTATTAGTGCTGCGTCATTTGATTTTGTGACCGACCTACTTGGTGCAGAAGTACTTGATGATGGAGCAAATCCGCAACCGCCAAGCTCTGGCGGTACTGAATGGGGTCTGGCTTCCTTGTTGGGAAGAATTAACTACACCTACAAGGATAGGTATCTGCTAACCTTGAATGCCAGATCGGATTGGTCTTCACGTTTTGCCCCGGGCAACCAAAAGGCCACTTTTCCATCGGCCGCATTTGCATGGAAGGTCTCTAACGAAGATTTTATGTCCGATGTAAATTGGTTGAGCGATCTGAAACTAAGAGCAAGTTGGGGGAAAACCGGAAACCAGGCCGTGAACCCTTTTCAAACATGGTCCAAAGTGCAGTCCACACCTGTGGTGTTGGGGGATGCGCTTGATGTGGGTTTTGTGCCCGGAGATCCCGCAAATCCGGATTTGAAATGGGAAACAACGGAACAATATGACTTTGGAGTCGATTTTGGGCTTTTTAACAACAGACTGAGGTTGACCTTGGACTACTATCACAAAACAACTTCCGACCTGTTGGCCCTTGTTGATCTGCCGCCGACTAGTGGGTTCTCGAGTATCACCCAGAACATTGGGGAAATGGAAAACAAGGGGTTTGACCTTAGTCTGGATGCCAATATCGTAAACGGGGCGGATTTTACTTGGAGTTCTTTCTTCCAATTGTCCAGAAATCGTAATAAGATTCTAAAATTGGCGAATGGAGCCGATGTTTTTCCTCCTCAGGTCAATAATTTGATTTCTTCATTCCATATACTTAGGGAAGGTTTACCAATATCCACTTTTTTTGGTTTTGTAAATGATGGCTATGACGAAACTGGAAGAAACCAATACGTTGATTTTGCTGGACGCGATGCCGACGGGAATCTGGTTATGGAGCCGGATGGAGAGATCAACGATGACGATAGAACGGTAATCGGGGATCCAAACCCGGATTTCACCTTCGGGTTTGGGAATACCTTCAAGTATAAGAACCTCTCTTTAAATATATTCATAGATGGGGCCCAAGGTTTTGATATCGTTTGGGGCACCAAGTTCCAGTTAAGGAATTCTTTCCTTAGAGGCGGCAACCAACTTTCCGAAGTATTAAATCGATGGACCCCAAGTAATACGGAAAATCCTTCCAGTCCTGTTGTCTCCAGTGATAACATATTTAGAGGGTCCACGGAGTTCATTGAGGATGGTTCCTTCATTAAGATTAGGACCATTAACCTAGCCTATGACATTCCCACGGATAAGATTTCTTGGTTGAACAATGCCCAGGTATATATTAATGCCCAGAACTTTTTCATCTTCACCAATTACTCAGGCTATGACCCTGAGGTAAGCGGGTACGAGGACGGCGATTTGCGCTTGGGTGTAGACAGAAATGTGTACCCCGGTACCAGGGTACTTTCAATGGGAGTAAGAATAGGCATTTAACAAAAAACGAAACATGAAAACAAAATATTTTTTAGTATTGCTCGGAACTCTTCTGGCAATCACATCTTGCGAAGACGTTTATACCGAGGAACCTTTTACATTTTTACCTCCTGAATCACTGGGCTCCGAAGAAGGTGCTTTAGCCTTACTCAAGGGCGCCTATGCGGGATTACAGCTGAGAAGTTACTATCAACAGGATTTTGTATTGCAGGCCGAAATGCGGTCCGAGTATATGAACGGACGCGGCAGTTACCTTCCTGTAGGGCGTTACGATTTGGATCCCAGAAACATAGGAAGAATAGATGATGCCTGGGAGGCTATGTTCAATGCAGTAAACCGGGCCAATACGGTTATTGCTTCCCTACCTGATTTGGATCTCGATGAGGGCATCAAGGCGCAATTTATGGCAGAGGCCAAGGCGTTAAGGGGACTCCATTATTTTAATATTGTGCGCTCTTGGGGCGGAGTGCCCCTGCGTCTGGAACCAATTGAAGGTTTGGGCGGTGTTGGAATTCCCAAGTCTTCCCCGGAAGAAGTGTATGCACAAGTTGAGCAGGATCTGATCGATGCCATAAACTCCAACGCTTTGGCGGAGTCTTTCGGAGCCTCGGATGAAGGGCGATTGACCTTAGACGGAGCAAGGGTTATTTTGGCACATGTATATTTGACCCTTGGACAGTATTCCGAGAGTGAGGCCATTGCCAAAGGTATTATTGATTCAGGGCGTTACACCTTGGAGTTGGATCTGCCCACGGTCTTCTCACCCGAACCCGGTGCCACACATTCTGGCGAAATCTTTTCGGTTACATGGATAAGGAACGGTTCTCAAGGGATGAGGTTGCCCAGCTTTATGCATAACACTGCGTTGGGCTATTCCTCGGCAGGCTTTAGGGTATGCTTGAGAAACTTAAACGCCCCCATTATCAATGAAGGATGGGATGAGGCCGACCTTAGAAAGAATTTTAATCTTTACAACACTCCAGAGGAGGTAGCCGTACTTTCTGCCGCAATTCCCGGATTGTTCAAAAAATACATAGATAGGAATGGTGCAGGGCAGAATGCCCACGGCAACGATCAGCCAATTTATCGCTATGCGGACATTTTGACCATATATGCTTGGGCCAATGCGATGGCCAATAATGGGCCGACCCCTGATGCCTATGAGGCCCTGAACCAAGTGCGTAGAAGAGGGTACGGTGTTTCGGTAACTACACCGAATGCCGCCATTGATTACGCCGGCCTGGATTTGGATGGGTTCATGGATGCCGTATGGAACGAGCGGGCTTGGGAGTTCATCATGGAAGGCAAGCGCTGGTACGATCTTCAGTTGATGCCCAGGGACAAGGCACTAGCACTTATCAACGAAGCGGGAGGTGAGTTTTTTGAGGATCGGGATTGGCTTTACCCCATTCCCAGACAGGAAATTGACAATAATGACCAATTGACCAATGCCGACCAAAACCCAGGATATTAAAATAACGTTTTTGAGTTAGTCTGAGTTGTAGTTTAAAATGAAAACGACCCAGTGTCCTGCTGGGTTGTTTTCTCTTAATGCTTCAAGTTAGGACAACTTGCATCGCATCTTAGTTCATATAGGAATCAAGCCTTATTGGATTATTGTCATGGGACTTATGTTGAAATACAAAAACCAAATGCAAAAAAGCGGAATGAATAGAAACAGGCCATTTTACCTCTTTGTTTTAGGTATGGTCGCTGTTTTTGGCCTGTTTGGACAAGAGCGGGATACACCAAATATCATCTTTATCATGTCCGACGATCATGCCTCTCATGCCATAAGTGCCTACAAAGGTCTTTACAAGGACGTGGCACCAACACCCAATATTGATCGGCTGGCGGATGAGGGTATGCTTTTCAATAATGCCTTTTGCACTAATAGCATCTGTGGCCCAAGTAGGGCGGCCATCCTAACGGGAAAGTATAGCCATCAAAATGGGTTTTATAAGAACGAGGGTGGGGATCCCTTTGATAGCACCCAGGAGACCTTCCCCAAATTATTGCAGAGGGACGGTTATACTACTGCAGTCATTGGCAAGTGGCATTTATGGAGCGAGCCTACAGGTTTCGATTATTATAAGTACCATACGCTTAATGGGGAACAGGGCAGTTATTGGGATCCTGTATACAACGATAACGGAGCGCATATACAGGAAGAAGGCTATGCAACCAACCTGACAGGCGATTTTGCCTTGGAATGGCTTGAAGAGAAGCGGGATAAATCCAAACCGTTTATGCTAATGTTCCAGTTTAAGGCCCCGCATAGACCCTGGTACCCGGACAGCAAATATGAAAAATTGTTCGACGGGGTGGAAATTCCTTATCCCGAAACCTTTAATGATGATTACGCCACCAGGGAGCTTACGGCGGGGAAGACCATGATGACCATCGAAAAACACCTGACCAATAAGGACCTCAAGATTCGGCGTCCGAAAGGCATGTCCGATACGGAATTTAAGAAGTGGCAACGTTTGGGCGATAAAGGCGAGCATGTGTCGCCTTCGGATACTTTGACGGGCATGGCTCTAAAGAAATGGAAGTATCAACGCTATATTAAAGACTATCTGGCCTGCATACGTTCAGTGGATGACAATGTAGGAAGACTTCTCGACTATTTGGACAAGAGTGGTTTATCAAAGAACACCATTGTAGTGTATACCGCAGATCAAGGTTTTTATCTTGGTGATCATGGTTGGTACGATAAACGGTTTATGTACGAGGAATCCTTAAGAATGCCTTTTATAATACGATATTCTGGGAAAGTAAAGGCGGGTCGGAAAAACGACAATACAATTTTAAATATCGATTTTGCACCTACTCTTTTGGATATGGCCGGACTTAGGCCTCCTAAGGAAATCCAGGGGAAGAGTTTCGCTCCCTTGCTTTTCAATACGGATAAGACGGGTTTTAGAAAAGCAATGTATTATCACTATTATGAGTACCCCAAATGGCACAGTGTTCAACCTCATTATGGGATTCGTACGGAACGATACAAACTCATCCATTTCTACTATGATATTGATGTCTGGGAGTTGTTTGACCTTGAAAAAGACCCCAATGAGTTGACCAATGTCTACGACGACTTGGAATATGAGGAGGTTGTAAAGAAGCTAAAAAGGAAATTGAGCAGACTACAAAGGGAATACAAAGCCAATATTCCACTGGAAAGAATGCGGGCCGTTACCGATAAGGGGCGCATTGAATATTAACCAAAAATAAGATTGCCATATGTCACGAAATATTTTGTCTATAGGGCTTTTTGTTTGCCTGTTGGGATGCAATACCAACAGTGGCCAGCCTTTACCAACCGCTCTATGGGATTTTAGTGCCGGTGAATCATTGGAGAGTACCGGAACTGTAAATTACAAATTGATCAAGGCCAATGACCTCGTATCCTTTAAAGAGGACGAGTACACAAAATATCTTGACATACAGGAAGGCGGGTATCTATATATTCCTAGAAAGGATTGCCCCGCATTGGACTTTCATGGCGAACGTTCAAAATTTACCATTGTGGCAAAGCTTAACCGCAGAGAGAAATCATACCGACAGTGCGAGGCCATTGCCGGTATGTGGAACGAAACCCGTAAGAAAAGACAGTACTATCTTTTTTTGAACCTTATGCAAAAAGAAAGCGGAGATCAGGTCTGTGGCCATGTCTCCGATGTTGGGGGACCTACACCGGGACATAAATGGGCCATGGATGCATCGATTGGAAAGACACCTATAGCATATGGAGAATGGGTTACCGTGGCTTTTAGCTTTGATGGGCAGTATGCCAAGTCCTACCTAAACGGTAAACTGGATAGGAGAGAGGATTTAAACCCGTACAAATTTGGAAAAGGCCTTTTTGATGGTGGAAGAGATGGATCGGACTTTACAGTGGGTGCCGTAGATCGCTTGGGTGAGATCGGTAACTTCTTTGTTGGCGGAATTGCAAAACTGGTAGTTTACGATAAGGCGCTGTCCGAACAGGAAATTGCCGATTTAAAACTATGAACAGGATCCTATGAAACGTCTATTTGGCCAGCTCAATCCAATATTGGCGGTCATAATATTGCTTGGTCTCCAAAGTTGTAACATGACGGAACGTACCTCTGACCATGAATCCGGAAGGTACAATGTGCTGTTTATTTCCATTGATGATCTAAGGCCCCAGCTCGGGAGTTATGGTGATAAGATGGTAAAATCCCCCAATCTTGATCAATTTTCGAAAGAAGCGGTAACGTTCAATAGAGCCTATTGCCAGCAGGCACTTTGCTCAGCTTCCAGAGCATCCATACTAACCGGATTGAGGCCCGAAACCACTAAGATTACTGGCATGTACCAGAAAGGAAAACCCCTGGATGAACAATATCCCGAGGCGTATACCTTACCTGAAAGTTTCAAGGATTCCGGATATTTCTCCTATAGTATTGGCAAGGTGTTCCATCAAATGGGTGCAACATCCATTGGATCTGACAATATTGCCTCTGCCTGGTCGGAACCAGCTTGGAACCCGGACGTACCGGCTTATGGCCCAAACGCAATGAAAAGATATCATACGAAGTACGATTCCTTGGCAATGGTGGGTGGAGACATGCAAAAACTTGCATCTATTCCCAAAGTAACTTACTTTGAGGCGCCTGATGTAAGCGACCATGATTTGCCGGATGGCGCCATGGCGGATAAGGCCATTGAGATGATCAATCAAACTCAAAAGGACGGGAAAAATTTCTTTTTGGCCCTTGGTTTTGTCAAACCACACTTACCTTTTGTGGCACCAAAAAAATACTGGGACCTATATGACCCTGACAGTCTCCGGCTTCCTCCAAATCGTTTCCACCCTATAAACGCTCCGCCATACACCATACTAAGGGACATTGGCATCTACAAATACGAAAATGGACCTAAAAAAGGAAGTAAACCAACCCAAGAACAGGCGGTCAAAGCGTTACACGGGTATTTAACCTGTATTAGTTATGTAGATGCCCAGTTTCAGAAAGTAATCCAAGAGCTCAAGGAGCAAGACCTATATGACAAGACCATAATAGTGGTTTATGGAGATCATGGCTATCAGGTGGGAGAGCATGACAGTTGGGGTGCCAAGCACTCCAACTATGAATCGTCAACATGGGTTCCCTTATTTATTCGTGTACCTCATTCCCCTATGAATGGGAAGACTACGGATCAATTGGTAGAGCTTTTAGATATTTACCCCACATTGGTGGATTATTGTAAGGTTAAAAAACCTGCTTATGATCTTGAAGGAAGAAGCTTGCGTCCAATTCTGGATGCAGATTCGGTATTGAAGTGGAAAAACGAAGCTTTTAGCATATATCCCCGCAACATCCCTAAAGTAGGAAAGGCTATAGGATATTCCATGGTAACCGATAGGTTCAGATTGGTCAAATGGGCTGCAGTGGATACCGATTCCGTTTCATATGAGCTTTATGATCACCATGTCGATGCCCAAGAAAACATCAACCTTGTCAATGTGCCCTACTATAAATCAATTTTAGATAACTTAAAACGACGGATGGAGGCGGCTTATTAAATGGGATACATTAAAACAAAATTTTTGGGCATTCTTGCTATTTTGATGCTGATTTCATGTTCAGAAGAAGAAATACCAAACATTTTATGGATCGTGAGTGAAGATAACAGTCCTTATTTGGGCTGCTATGGCGATACCCTTGCCACTACCCCAAATATTGACACGTTGGCCAAATCCGGTTTTCTTTATACCCATGCCTATGCAAATGCCCCGGTTTGTGCACCGGCCAGAAATACCATTATCACCGGGGTGTACGCCAATAGTAACGGACATCATCACATGAGGAGCCGATACAATATGTCTGACAAAATCACCTTCTTCCCAACCTATTTAAGACAAGCCGGATATTACTGCACCAACAATAGAAAAGAGGATTACAATATGAATTTGGAGCAGACCAAGGATATTTGGGACGAGTCCAGTTCCAATGCCCATTATAAAAACAGGAAGCAAGGCCAACCCTTTTTCGCCGTTTTCAATATAGGGACCTCCCATGAAAGTTCCATTCATAAAACCATTCCAAAGGATGAACTTAGGCACCGTCCCGAAGATATGGTATTGCCTCCTTATCATCCGGACACACCGAAAATAAGGCATGATTGGGCACAATTCTATGACAAAATAGAAAACATGGATTCCCAGTTGGGGGATCTCCTCCAAGAATTAGAGGATAGTGGACAATATGATAACACCATTATTTTTTACTACAGTGACCATGGTGGAATTTTGGCCCGTAGCAAGCGGTTTGTTTACGAGTCCGGAACCAGGGTTCCCATGATTGTCCATATCCCTGAAAAGTACAAACACCTGTATCCGGAAACGATTATTGAAAACAAGGTGGACCGTTTGGTAAGTTTTGTGGATATGGCACCAACGATTTTAAGCCTATGCAAGATTCCCATTCCTGAGTTTATGCAAGGTAGGGCATTTTTAGGGGAAGCAAGGACCGAAGATCCGGAGTACTCCTTTATGTTCAAGGATCGTATGGATGAGCGTTATGATATGAGCCGTTCCGTTAGGGATAAAAAGTACCGCTATATCCGTAACTATTTGCCCTATCGGGTGTATGGACAGCACCTGAATTACCTATGGAATGCGCCATCTATCAAATCTTGGGAAGAAGCCTATAAGAATGGAACATGCAATGAGATCCAAAGCATTTTTTGGAGTGAAAAGCCCATAGAAGAGCTTTACGATACCGAAAATGACCCTTGGGAGGTAAACAACCTGGCCCAGGACCCTATTTATCTACCCATTTTGGAACGCCTCCGAAAGGCCAACCGGGATTGGATGCTGGAAATAAAGGATGTAGGTTTCATCCCAGAAGAACAATATGGGGCCATGCAATTCCAGAAGCCCCTTTATGACCTTACGCGTTCGGATTTGAATGGGGTCAAAATGGATTCCTTGATCACAATAGCGGATTTTGCACTCACTGCCACAAAAAAAGACATCCCAAAACTAGTTTCCCTTCTGGATTCCCAAGACCGTGCTATTCGTTATTGGGCGGCCACCGGGATTTTGATGCTGGGACAAGATGCTACGGAAACCCTCAAGGATATTGATGTTGCAGATGGGGAGTCCATAGAAGGAGCATCCTTGGTGCTTGCGGAAGCATTGTACCGGACGGGGGAACACGAAAAGGGGAAAAGGATCTTGCTAAAGGGATTAATGAGTGATAATCTTTTTGCACGGGTGAGGGCATTGAACATAGTGGATTGTGTGGATGAGAGCGACCCTGAGGTGCAAAGGGAGACAGTTCGGATATATGACCATGGAAAACATGACCCAAAGGCGTATGATGTGCGAATGTGTAGCTATCTTATGGAGAAGTGGGGTTTAACTTTCAATGATCAAATAACAAATTAATAATTCCTTGCCTACCATCTTTTTCAAAAATCTGAGTGTCGGAATTTTTATATTCATCCTACATAGATGGTTTTATCTGTTGGGAATTCTAATGTAGTTAAGCCGAAATCAAAGATACCCATTAGCTTTCTCCGATTCTCGGAAAATGTGAAAATGAATTGGGAGTATTCGCTGTCAATTGCAAATTTATGTAGGAAAATTTGATTTGAAATTTGCCTCTGAATAGGGCATTTTGAACCGGGTTTAGACTTTGGCTAACTGTTCAAAAATTAATAATCAACATATTATGGTTCATGGTTTAGTGCAGAAACCCAGATGAAGAAAAAGCCGTTGATTATCAAAGGCCTTATGCTTTTGAGCTTTTTTCATTATGGTTACTTCTATTTGACTTGTTGCATGATTGTTACCCACTTTTAATGCCGGTTTTCAGCATTTGTTTGACAATGAAAATTTTGAAAAACGTCTAATAGCAATTATTGTTTATTTTCCAATGCCGACAGTCGTTCATTTATTTGAATGCTCATTTCTTCAAGTTTTGTATTCAGGGTATCCCTTTCCGCTTTAAGTTGTTCAATCTGTTTTTTTAGATCTTCCACTTCAGTATTGAGCTCTTTGACCGCATTTACCGAGGCGGCCAAAATAGGCCGGTCGGAAAGAGTTAAATAACCCTTGTCATCTTCTCCTATGGCTTCCGGAATAAAAGCTTTTACATTTTGGGCACTAAAGCCGCTGTAGATTCCTGTTGTATCAAAACCACTTTCCGCAATCCACTTGTAATTAATGGGTTGAAGTCCCTTAAGGGCTACAAGGCCTTTGGTAAAGCTACCACTGATGTTTTTTAAACGCTCATCCGATGAAGCGGTAATATTTCCGGAAGCATCGGTGCTAAGCGTACCTGCGCCGTAACTTGCAAATTTAATACTACCAGTTTCACTGATGTTTAAGCGGTCTGAACCGTTAACCCATATAAAGAAGTCACGCGAAGTATCATCTACACCAACAGCCGCTTTTTGTGTTCCACCGGTAATTGCGGTACGGTCAAAAAGGATCTCCGCAGGTTTGCTGGCATCTACTGTATTCATGTTTATGATATGTAATCCAACATTTTCGTCATCAGCAGATACGACCAGTTCTGAACCGGGAGTTTCGGTACCAATACCCACTTCACCAGTAGTACTTTCTATGGTCATTGCTACCAGGCCTTTATTCATGTGTCCAAGGCCTCCGTATCCAAATTCAAGATTCGTGGCGTCGTCTGTTCCGATTCCCCAACCGTTTCCTTCCGTCCTTCCCTGAGGTGCCAATTCCAGATAAACTTCTCCGGGACTTCCCGAAGAACCTCCAGCTAGTTGAAGACTAACATCTCCGGTAGACTCAGCCAATACCAATGGTTCATCATTATCGGTATCATCATATACATGCAGTTTCTGCGTTGGATCTGTTGTCCCAATACCAACATTGCCATCTGTAAAAGAGAAGTTTCCACCTGAAAACTTCAGCATATTTAAATCATTTCTTGCCTGAATTCTCCAATCGGCATCTTCAGCAGCATTTTTAAAATCAATATAAGCACCATCATCAGCGGTTCTGTACAATTCAATAGATCCGTCATTATATGCCGTATTAGCTGTATTAAAGACGGCGTCATTATTAATGACAACATCTCCAAAGATTCCACTTTTTGTAGCCCTAAAGTCACCGTTTACTATCAATGAGTCACTGTCAAATTTACCATATATTAATGGTGATGAGGTATTGCTATTGTCGATATACAAACGATTGGAGCCGGTTTCATTATATCCGGCACCATAACCGATAAAGATATTACGTGAGCCGGTACTATTGTATCCGGATCCCACCCCCAAAGCAGTATTGTAGCTTCCTGTATTAATACTAAAAAGAGCTCTTACACCAATTGCTGTATTATCATTTCCCGACTCACTCGTTTGCAGTGCCCCCAACCCATATCCGCTATTGCCACCTCCCGTTCTATTGTTGACAAGAGTGTAATACCCCATCGCTGTATTGCCTATTCCTGTTGTTTGAAGTCTCAATACACTAGGTCCCACCCCTGTATTGGCACCTCCTGTTGTGTTCGAGTATCCTGTGTGGGTACCAATAAAAACATTTGGATTACCGGATAGATCATCATTTGCTCCGGCTCCATTGCCTATAAATAAGGAACTTCCCGTATTCATGGGTTCCAATCGGCTGCCCAACATCGCCCATTTTTCGGTGCCGCCAAGGTCAAAGCGGATGACATCTTCATCAGCGTTTTCCTCCGTCTGTATTTTGGTGTCGTCATCGGAATCGGTAATTGAGGTGCCTCCAGTACTCGACCAGCTTAAAGCACCTAAACCGTCGGTGGTCAATACCTGGTTGGCTGTTCCATCATCGGCAGGAAGAGTGAGTGTAAAGCTGGCTCCCACATCGGCATTGGCTGCCAAGCTGGTGGTAAAGCTATCAGTGGCGTCGGCATCGTGCAATACGATGGTACCGGCCTTGGCTATGGAACCTTTACCTATCGTAGCATCCCCTCCATTTACCGTGATATCACTAACAGTAGTATTGCCAGATATTGCTGCATCACCAACGACATCCAGTTCAACAGATGGCGTTTGCTTATTGATCCCAACTTTTGCATCATTATCGACAACCAGGATATGTCTGTTAACCGGACTAGAGCCAAAGTCATTGTGCGAATCAAAAGCCATAATTCCAGCTTCATATCTTTGAAGCATTACACGCTCACCGGAAGTTCCACTCGTTTCTTCCCACATCAAGCGCGGTCCATTGGTTGCGGTAATGGCAATCCCTCTATTACCATTTGAAGTAATCAGGTTACTGGCAGTATTGGCAATATGTAACCTATATCTTGGGTCGGTAATTCCAACCCCCATATTAGCATTGGCATCAATTACTATAGCTTCGCTGCCTCCTACATCAAAACGAATATGATCTTCATCAGCACTTTCTTCTACCTGTATTTTGGTGTCGGCGTCAGCATCGGCTATGGAAGTAAGACTGGTGGTTGTCCAACTTAAGGCGCCTGAGCCATCGGTGGTGAGTACCTGATTCGCATCTCCATTATTGGCTGGAAGCGTATAGGTCGTTGTTTCTGTCATTGTTGCATGAGGTTGTACAACTACTGAGTAATCGGTTGTTCCTTGCTCGGAATAGATGGTAAGTGAACCATCGGTTCCATTAGAACCTGTAGTAATAGTGTCATCGGCACCGAATGTACCTGCAACATCCAAGAGGAAGTCCGGAGTGTCATCACCGATCCCAACATTTCCACCTGCTGTCCATACCATATTCGTATTGCCATTAAAATCTTCCAAAGCAAAAGCGTTATCTGTTCCTGCACCACTGAACTTTCCAACAAACTTAAAATTAGATCCGGCTGAACCACCAATATTGCCTTCATCAAAGGAAATTAGTGTTTCATCAGTATTACCATCAGTAGCTATGGTTAATTTTCCATCTGAAGGATTTGAGGTGTTCAAACTAAGGTTTCCAAAGTTATCGATCAACATGGCCTCGGTGCCGGCCACATCAAACCTGATAATATCCTCATCGGCACTTTCTTCCACCTGTATTTTGGTGTCAGCATCGGCATCCGCAATTGAGTTGCCTCCTATACTTGCCCAGCTTAAAGCTCCTGAACCATCGGTGGTCAATACCTGGTTAGCGTCGCCGTCATTGGCTGGAAGCGTTAATATAAAGTCAGCTGCCACATCGGCATTTGATACCAAGGTCGTAGTGTTACTATCTGTTGCATCTGCATCATGTAATACGATTGCTCCAGCCTTGGCCGTGGTGCCATCGCCAATGATCACATCGCCACCTGAAACGGTGGCATCGCCATCTGTTCCGAAAGTACCTGCTACATCTAAAGTAAAATCAGGGGTATCATCACCAATACCGACATTGCCGCCATTGAAATACGAATCACCATTCGTATGAATACGGTTAGTGATAACAGCAGAAGTGTTGTAAAAGTCTGTGTAACCAGTTGGATCGATTGAGATTTGACCACCGTTTTGTTCTCCTCGGGGTCGTAATAAAACGAAGCTATTGTTTGCAACCAATTGGAAGTTACCATTAGCAGATATGTTTTCGAGGATTCCATTGGTTTGATCAGCAAAGCGTATACGGCCATCTGTTCGTATGTTGCCGCTAACGTCCAGAATATCATTTGGAGTAGTGACACCAATGCCTATATTTCCGGAATTATCAATAAGCATGGCCTCTATGCCAGCCACATCAAAGCGGATGATGTCCTCATCGGCACTTTCTTCAACCTGAATTTTAGTATCAGCATCGGCATCAGCGATGGAAGTGAGGCCGGTAGTTGACCAGCTTAAAGCACCGGAACCATCGGTGGTGAGTACCTGATTGGCAGTACCGTTATTGGCTGGAAACGTATAGGTTGTGGTTTCTGTCATTGTTGCATGAGGTTGTAAGACCACTGCGTAATCGGTTGTTCCCTGTTCAGAATAGATCGTTAGGGAGCCGTCAGTCCCGTCTGAGCCTGTTGTAATACTTCCATCTGCGCCGAAAGTACCTGCTACGTCTAAAAGGAAGTCTGGAGCATTATCTCCAATACCAACACTACCACCATCAGTAATTCTCAAACGACTTGTACCATTGACCAGTCCGCCAGCAAAAGCCCCACCTGTTCTGAAATCGATACCACCCCTAGAGGCTTCCGTAGCAATGACAAAAATATTGTTGCTTAATGTAGCTCCGGCTCCTGAACCTGTCATCCCGATAACAGAGGTTGAATGTCCCCATCTTCCAATTTGGATCAATGCATCTTCTGTTGCAGAGCTTTCCGTTTCATTACTAAGTAATATTCTTGGAGCATTTCCTCCTGCTGAGGTTTCTCTTCCTATATGAAGCGGGGTTATTGGAGTAGATGTTCCAATACCAACATGGGCATTAAGTATATTGATTTCGTCGGTAGTTTGATCATCAAATTCTATTTTTCCTGCCGAAGAACCAAGTCCAAGCCAATTCCCACTAGCGGTTGCATCTGCAAATACATTTCCACTTGTCATAGAACCTACAGCGGTAATACTCGAAGCGATTGCATCGGAATTGATTTTTACCTGTACATCCAAATCTTCCGTTGCATCAACCAAAGAAGTTGATGAAGCAATGTAGTTCGTACCTGAATTAGCAGTGTAACTGCCATCCGTACCAAGGCCCGAACCTGTCTGTGTTGCATCCAATTCTGATTGTATATTCGAATCGGCGGTTGTCCTGTTTGAAGTTTCTGTACTGATATCTGTTGCATTTGTCGCAATGTTATCCGCATTGGCCTTCATCTGTGTATCCAGCAGGTCGTCCGCATTCTGAAGGTCGGTAGCGGCAGGGATGTAGTTTGCCGAACCATTGGCGGTATAGGTACCGTCCATGCTCAGGCCTGTCCCGGTCTCGATGGCGTCCACCTCGGTTTGCAGTGCGGTATTGCCCGAGCTTATCGTATCGGCATTGGTCTTTACTTGTACGTCCAGGTCTTCCGTGGCACTGACCAGGGAAGTGGACGAAGCTATGTAGTTGGTGGCTGCATTGGCAGTATAACTACCGTCCGCGCCCAGTCCGGAGCCTATCTGGGTCGCATCAACTTCAATTTGAAGATTGGCATCACCTGTAGTCCTGTTCGTGGTTTCCGTACCGATATCTGTTGCATTTGTGGCGATGCTATTGGCTTGTGTATCAATATCGGTTTGTAATTCTACCAAAGCGGACTGCGCATCTGTCGAGGTCAGATTGCCAGAGGCTGTTACACTTACCTCTCCTGCCGTCTGGTTATCCGTATTGTCCAGATAGGGAGCAAGGTCGATATCGGTGGCCGAGCCGTTATCGGTAATCGTCAGGATGTTGCCGGAAAGTTGCAGGTCCTGTATCTCGTTGGACATGGAACCGTCGACCTCCGAGGTCAGATAGCCGTTGTCCGCCACCATGGCATCGACCTCAACCTCGGAGAGTTGGGTATCGGTATCCACTACATCTATTTCATTTTCCAGTTCATCAATGGCAGCTTTCAAATTGGTGGCCGTTAAGCCTGAAGTTGTATTGTCATAAGTTACCTCTCCTGCCGTCTGGTTATCGGTATTGTCCAGATAGGGGGTTAAATCGATATTTGTCGCGGAACCGTTATTGGTAATCGTCAGGATATTGCCGGAAAGTTGCAGGTTCTGTATCTCGTTGGACACGGAACCGTCGACCTCGGAGGTCAAATAGCCGTTGTCCGCGACCATCGCGTCGACCTCAACCTCGGACAGTTGGGTATCGGTATCGTCAAGGTATGGGGCCAGGTCGATATCGGTTGCCGAGCCGTTATCGGTGATCGTCAGGATGTTGCCTGCAAGCTGTAGGTCCTGTATCTCGTTGGAAACGGAACCGTCGACCTCCGAGGTCAGATAGCCGTTGTTCGCCACCATGGCATCCACTTCGGCCTCACTTAACTTGGTATCATCCAAATAGGCACTTAAATCAATCTCCGTAGCAGTACCATTATCGGTAATGGTCAGTTTGTTGCCGACCAATTGCAAATCCTGTATCTCGTTGGATACGGAACCGTCGACCTCCGTGGTCAGGAAGCCGTTGTCCGCCACCATGGCATCGACCTCAACCTCGGACAGTTGGTTATCGGTATTGTCCAGATAGGGGGTTAAATCGATATTTGTCGCGGAACCGTTATCGGTAATCGTGAGGATGTTTCCCGAGAGCTGTAGGTCCTGTATCTCGTTGGAGACGGAACCGTCGACCTCCGAGGTCAGATAGCCGTTGTTCGCCACCATGGCATCGACCTCAACCTCGGACATTTTGGTGCCGACATCATCTGCTGCTTCCCATGCATTTGAAGTACCGTTCCATTTCAAGAGCTGTCCATTGGTGGCCGACATCTGCGAAAGGTCGGCAGTGGTAATAGTACCATTTGAAATCTCTGTTGTGGTTATCGCCCCCGAGGCTATTTTTACATTGTCATAAGTTCCACTTACATCACCACCAAAAGAAGCGTTTTTTTCCAGCTTGTTGGTCTGAAGCACTTTTCCTTGTTGGGCACTCAGAACTTCCGTTACGCCCCCTGTAGTAAGGTCGTCAACCACCACTAGTTGGCCGCCGCTGTTGGTCTGCCAACTTACATTTCCTCCACCATCGGCGACCAGCATTTTATTTGCATCGTTTACTGACTGCGTTGGTAGTTCAATTTCATTTGTTGGGTCATTGTCGGCATCATCTATTCCATTAGGAAGAGTAACCGAATTCCCTCCGTCAATAGATAATTCGT
Organism: uncultured Flavobacteriaceae bacterium; assembly: GCA_947494715.1. Classification (GTDB taxonomy): domain Bacteria; phylum Bacteroidota; class Bacteroidia; order Flavobacteriales; family Flavobacteriaceae; genus Ulvibacterium. The sequence goes on from CANLWG010000001.1 coordinate 271,563, forward strand.
TGCCGCTAATGGACAAGGTTTGATTATCGTTGCTAACCAATAATGGGGCCAAATCAATGGTAGAACCTCCGCTTATTGAAAGTTCCGATCCGGTGAGACCGATATCCTGTAACTCTTCTGAACTACCTGCGGAACCTGCGTACAAGGCATATGGGACACTTAAAAGCTGGGCGGCTCCCATTATATTGCCATTTATATCGATTTGAATGTAACATTTTCCTAATGACCATTCGATAGCAGCAAAAGCAGTTGGGTCGGAAAAACCAATTTCCAGATTGACCAAACCAAAGGCATTCGTAATAGTATCATGTGTTTCCGTGAATACTTCAACCCCTTCTTCACTTCCCTGTAGAATAGTAATGCCGATATTTACATTTTCATTGGCCAGGACATCGCCGGACACATTGCGTATAATCGATTGATACTTAAAACCTTGGGGTGCTTGTGCAATGGTTCCCATCAGTGGAAGCAATAGCAGTACTATTGAGATGTATAGCTTGTTCATGTTGGTTTGATCTTTATGGTATTGAGACTTGGGCCTGGTATTTATATCAATTATTGATACTTAATATCCATTGTGATTTTACATTTGTCACTCTTTTTTTATAATCTTAAATGAGAAGAGTATCTTGTTGCTACGGATAAGATTCAATAAATAAACGGCAGATTCATATTGGTGCATAGGCACTTTCAGCTGATTGTCGATCAGTTTTCCTTTTGAAAGCACGCTACCATTCATTTGGTAAAGAATGTAACTGAGCTTCTCGTCCTTGGTGCTTTCTACTTCCAATTGTACATGATCGACAGCTGGGTTAGGATAAACCTGAATTTTTACATCAAGATCTTCAACTTCTTTGATTGTGCTTATAATCAATTTTGACTGGTGCATCCCCTGCGTGAGAAGGGTGTCACCTGAATTATAGGCTTCTATAACCGGTTCCCCAACCGTCCAACTCAACTGGAAGTCGCTTCCATAAAAATGGTCACCCGAAGCAGAGATTACTTGCTGTGCGTGTACCGACTTAAAAAAGAAAGAAAGAAGTACTGACGATACGAATAGCTTGAGTTGACAAAGGACAACAGTGCAGTTATAGGACCTCCGACCTTTACTGTGGTTCAGGTAAACCCTGTTAACAGAAGTGAGGTTTATGGGTTGAATTGTTAGCATGTATTAAAAAATATGTTGATCACTTCCATAATAGCATCCTGATACAATCTTACCTAAATAGTAGGATTTATCTTATAATACAACGATTTTTAGTAAGATGTATTATGTAATGGCGTATAAAAAATGGACTATTGGCTTAAAATATGAATTAACACTTTTGGTATGGAAAGGACACAAGAAATTGGGCTATGTCCAGAATGGAAGTTCAAACTTAGAATGCTTGAATTTGCTGGAGATCATGGAAACATTTAAAATGTTGAATATTAGAAAGATTGATTACTTCAGCTAGAAAAAAAAGTTCGATGCGTATGATGCGAAAGATCTGTTAGGGAAAAGTATTTGTTTCGCCTTATTTTATTTTGCCATCTTTGGATAATTCAGATTTTACAGATTTACCCGACTCGGTACAAATTGGTTCAATGCTAAAGCTACCTGCTCGCTTGCCTATTTTGAAAAAATTGATATAACCATATAATAATCAAATATAAACTACTTTACTTATAGCTTTACCACTCCAACTAACGACTATTTAGGCCAGATAAAAACCCTGTGCATCAATTTTTTCTCAGGCTTTTCGTTTATTTCGTATTCATATCACTTGAAACTACTTTTCCAGTTCTTTAAGAGGTTCTATATAGACAACACATTTTTTATAAAAACAATCTATGAAATCAACAAATTTTTCATACTTTTGATTGATTGACTAAATCGGTTTAGTTAAATTGAAGAAAATTTTTTTAAAGGATATTGCAGAGGAGTTGGGCCTGTCCAAGACGGCCGTTTCCTTGGTGCTGAACAATAGGGGAGACGAGAACAAAATAAGCAAGGAGACCCAAAAAAGAATTTTGGATTTTGCCCAAAAAAATAATTACCGGCCCAACCAGATGGCCAGGGGGCTGAGTTTGGGAAAGAGCGAGACCATTGGTTTAATTGTGCCCAACATTTCCGATATCTTTTACGCCAAGATAGCCCATCATATCGAGCTCAGAGCAAAGAAGTTGGGGTACAATGTTGTATTCAGTAGTTCCAATGAAGATGCCGAGATGGAAAAGGAATTGATATATTCCATGTTGAACAGACAAGTTGATGGATTGATTATCGCTTCCACCCAAAAGAATAAAGATGAAATCTTAAAATTAAGGAAGGCCAATTTCCCATTTGTATTGATTGATAGACATTATCCGGATATTAAAACCAATTATGTAATCGTTGATAATTTTGGTGGTGCAAAAAACATAACCCGACATTTATTAAAGAATGGGAGAAGGAACATAGGCCTGGTCAGTATAAGAAGTGAATTGGACGCCGTGCTACAAAGGCGCTTGGGCTATGAAACAGCTCTGATAGAAGAGGGTCTTGAAATCAATACCCAAACAATAAAGGAATTGGACCCGTTTGCATATAAATCCGAAATGAAATATGCGATCAAGGATATGGTCAGCGGATCAAAAGGTGTAGATGCCATTGTGTTTACTACCCATTACCTGGCCGCTTCTGGGCTTAGGGAACTCAAACTATTGGATGTTAAGGTGCCAAGCGGGGTGGCAATAATCAGTTTTGATGAACTAGGTGCCTTTGATTTGGTAGACCCACCGATTAGTACCAGTAAGCAGCCCGTTGATGATATTGGAAATCTCGCTGTTGAGATTTTGGTCAACGATATTGAAAAGAAGAATGTAAAGATTAAAAGCCAAAGGACATTACAAACTCAACTATTGATTCGAAAATCTTGTGGGGTTTAAATTTATTAAAAAACTAAACCGATTTAGTTAAATAAAAACTGTTCTCATGAAACATCAAAGTCGTCATCTAGTTCTTAGATTAGCGTGCCACCTATGCTTTTCTCTTTTTTTAATTGGCACTGCATTTGCCAATCCGAATGAACCCGCCCTTGGGAAGTCCGAAGATATGCTTTTTCACGAAGGCAACGGAAACGGACATATCCAAGAGTTGAACGTAAACCACCGTTTGTACAACATTGGGAAAAATGACATCGAAGGTTATAAGGAAATGCTTTCTGGGTCGGAGTTCTTTCTATATCCCTCACTCCGAGAGGATATTAATGTATCAATGATTGCTAGGGCTACCACAGGCAAAATGGGCTTTGAGTTTCTTACCGGGGAGGTGCCGGAAAATTATGTATCGGACAAGGTTACTTTTCTAATGTTAAGTGATATAGACCTTAACCTGAGGGAATCCTTTGATATTCATGTGAATGACCAACCGCTATTGACCTTTAACTCCAACGAAGATGGAACACTTTCAGTTACCGACAATCCCGGTAACGGAGCCGCCGAATATATTTTGATAAGAAGGGATGGTAATGGCGATGGTATAGGTGTATTCCGCTTAACGGTTCCAACATCCTACATTCAAAAAGGGAAAAGCGCTAAAATCAAGTTCAATGGCCATAAAAAGAACTCCAATTGTTGGGTCATGATTTTTAAGGCCACCGATGCGGTCGAACGAATTAAGAAATCCGTCTTCACGGAAGCCGCTTTTGTAATCAAACAAAGAAATGATGTACTGTATGTAGACGCGCCCGCACATTTTTCAGGAAAATCGGTTTATATCATCAGTGATGGTAAAAAAAGTAAACGTAAAACCTTCAAGGCACAAGGCGAGCTTTCCAAAACATCCTTTGCCTTGGAAGCTCCCAAAAATAGCTTCTCGATTGTTTATGATGATACGGAAATTACATTGGAATTCGAAAATGGTGACGGTACGATTTCCAAAACGGATATCAGGGGAAAGTACCTCTACCATCACAGAACCAACTACAATAACGGTTGGTTTGCTTCTTTGACCAAATTATACAAACCCGAGTTTTTTGAAACCTATGACGATTTTTTTGACAAAAAATATGAGGACGGATTGGTTTCCATCATGAATTCAAGCCATCAGGACATTGCGTGGGTAGACCGTCCTGAAGTCTGTATCATTCTTCGGGACACCTTACTATTAAAACCTGTACTAAAAGATGCCTTTATTCGTGAGGATTATGGTTTCGATATTGAAGATGGATTAATGTTACGGGAATACTTGGAAAGACATCCGGATTCCAAAGAACAATTGACTACCCTGTTGAACAAGAAGTTAATATCCGTGGGTGCAACCTATAACTGCCCGTACGAGGATATGTATGATGCCGAGGATCAGGTAAGGCAGTTATACTTGGGTAAAAAATGGGTAAAAAAGACTTTTGGAGGATATGACTCTAAGGTGTATTGGAATGTGGATGTACCCGGTAAATCACTGCAAACGCCACAGATTCTAAAAAAAGCTGGGGTAGATTATATGGTGATCAGTAGGCATGCCAAGGGAATGTTCCATTGGGCAAGTCCGGATGGCAGTTCGGTATTTACCTACTCTCCGGGCCATTACGGTAATGATTTGCTCTATCTGTCCCGAGACCTGAACAGTAAAATGAAGTATGGCGCAGAGCAGGTGTTGTATTGGGAAAAGAATTTTAAGGGAAGTGAAATTCAAACACCGCTGCTGTCAAGTCAGGATATGCTTCCCGCAATCGATTATTCGGGATTTATAGATTCATGGAATTCTTTTGATTCCTTGGAAGATGAAAAGGGAACTGAAAAAGATGTGTTCCTTCCTAAAATGGAACTGATGACTATGGATGAGTTTATGCCCTTGGCAGAAAAAAAGGCAACCCAAGTGGATACCATTATGGGGGAGCGTCCCAATGTTTGGGTGTACATTCATGGACCTGGACATCATGATGCGCTTACGGCCAGTAGGGAGGCTTCGAAATTGCTTCCGGCGGCAGAAAAGTTCCACTCCATAGCTAATATTATCGACCCTAAAAAAATGCGGTATCCGTTTGAGGAATTCGATGAAGCTTGGCAAGCCAAAATTTATCCCGACCATGGTTGGGGTGGTCACGATGGTGACATCACCGATAATTTGTTTAAGGAGAACCTTGTAAAATCGAGGACCATGGGTCAAACCCTTTTGAACAAGGGTGTTGATTTCATTTCCAGTCGAATTAAAAAGAACGAAAAACTAGGTATTCCCATAGTATTGTTCAATAGTCTTTCATGGGAAAGAACCGATCCGGTAACTACATCCGTTAATTTTGCCAAAGGGAACATCAAAAATGTGACTGTCCTTACTTCGGACAAGAAAAAAATCCCAACACAAACCAGTAATGCGGAATACCACGATGATGGAAGCCTTAAAAGTGCCAAAATTACCTTTATTGCCAAGAACATACCCTCCATTGGATATGTTACTTATTATCTTGCGGATGACAGGATTACGATTGCGGATGGGAAAATCGCAAATACCTCTTCTTATGAAAACCCTTTTTACAAGGTTGGTTTTGATAAAGGAGGCATAGCACAAGTGTACGACAAGGAGCTTAAAAAGGAGCTTTTTACTTCTGATAGTTTTAAGGTAGGAGATGTTTTCACTTTGCAATCCGTAGGAAATGGTGCAGGTGAATTCGGAGATGTACAACAGCCCAGTATGGTAGATTTTGACAAGGTGAGTTTGCACGGTCCGGAATGGGAAATCTTGGAGAATGGCCCTGTCTTCACCAAATACAGATTGGAACAAAAAATCCTACATGCCATTGTGAGGCAGGACATTACCCTGTATCATGATTTAAAGCGCATTTATTTTGATGTTACGCTGCGCAATTGGTCGGGTGAGTTATATCGCGAGTTTAGAACCGCTTTTCCTGTAAACATGGACAATGCAGAAATTGCCCATGAAGTTCCTTTTGGAAGGGTACGTGTGGGCAAGGATGAAATTAAGACCGCTGGTGAGCGCTATACCCCACTTTGTAAGGATGTACACCCAAGGGCCATAATAGATTGGATTTCGGCTACAGATAATGAGATTTCGGTTACCCTTAGTTCTTCGGTCGCAGCTGCAGATTGGATTGACCCCACGGAACATAGTTCGGGTAAGGCCGTCTTACAAAATGTATTGTTGGCAAGTAGGACCTCATGTCACTGGGAGGGCAATGAATATTCCCAGGCCGGCAATCACAATTTTCATAATGTGCTGACATCGAATAAGGCCGGAAGTATCCAGGGCCAAAAAATTGCCAAACAAAAAAACGAACCTTTGCATGTAGTTTTACATCCGGATACTTCAACAAAAGCGTTCTTACCGGAATCTTTAAGCTTCTTTGCTATAGATACTGAAGATGTAATGATATCGACCATAAAAAAGGCGGAAGATTCCGAAGATATCATTGCGCGAATGTATAATGTAAAAGATAGTGATGAAAAGGTAAATGTTTCCTCCTATTTCGATATCAAATCATATAAGCAGACCAATATTATAGAGGAAGACCCTAAACCGGTATCTCCTGAATTACAGCTTGGTAAATATGCCATTGAGACCTTTAGTTTAGAAGTGAATGAATAGTTTTAAGGAAACTCGACGTGATTTAAACGATTAAAACTTGTGAATGAAGACATTTTGGAAAAATGATAGTGAACTGTACGAAATAGCGAAAAAGGAGCTTTTTGTAGCACTTGTAGGCGATGTTTTGGATAAAATGGGGTATTTGCACCAGTTTCTTCTGCCCCATATAAAACCTTTGAATAATGATTTTGTGCTCATAGGAAGGGCAATGCCTGTTCTTGAGGCGGATGTATTTGAGGAAGTCTCCGATAGTACCCATAACCCTATAATGAAAAAGCAGTTCGGAATCATGTTCGAAGCGCTGGACAGCTTAAGGAAAGGTGAGGTTTACATCTGTTCCGGTTCTTCACCAGAGTATGCCCTTTGGGGTGGATTAATGAGTACAAGGGCTATTAAATTGGGTGGTGCAGGTGCTGTTGTGAACGGATGGTCCAGGGATACTAAAGAAATCTTGAACCTGGGTTTCCCAACATTTTCCTATGGGGGTTATGCCCAAGATCAAGGGCCTAGGGGAAAGGTAATCGATTATAGGGTCCCTATAGAGATTGGCGGTATACGAATCCGTCCCGGAGATATGGTTTATGGGGATTTGGATGGGGTGTTGATCGTACCCAAAGAAGCTGTAAATGAAGCTTTTACCGGGGCCATTGAAAAAGCTCGTGGCGAACAATTGGTGAAAAAGGCCTTGCAAGACGGTATGAGTACGGTTGATGCCTTCAATAAGTTCGGAATTATGTAGACCATGAGCCGTATTGACCAACCATGTAATTTAGGATAATTTATGAAGGCCAAAAATTCGAACTACTTATTGGGAATCAGTTTTGTTTCCACTATTGGAGGTTTTCTCTTTGGATATGATACAGCCATCATTTCGGGCTGCAATGCCTTTTTAGAGCAACATTTTGAATTGTCCGCGGCCGAGTTGGGTTGGGTAGTTTCATCGGCTTTGCTAGGTACTATTTTTGGTTGTGTTGTTGCAGGATTCATTACTGATAAACTCGGCAGGAAAAAAGCACTCATTTTAGCCGCAGTTTGTCTAACGCTTTCGGCATTGGGTTCTATGTTGCCTCCCCAGTTTTTGGGTGATTTAACAAATGCTCACTGGCTTACTTCCGATGTTGATATGGCCTTTAACCTGTTGATTGTGGTTCGTATAATTGGCGGAATCGGCGTAGGCGTTACTTCGGTTGTGGCACCTATCTATATATCCGAACTTTCTTTGCCACAGAATAGGGGGAAAATGGTATCGCTGTACCAACTCTCTATCACCTTGGGAATTCTATTGGCGTTTCTAATCGATTGGATTGTATTAAACCGAGCAGGAGACTTGGCGGGTGTTATCTCTAGCGAAGCTTCCGGATTTTGGAATTGGTTGTTCGTGGAGGAGCTCTGGCGGGGCATGTTCGGTACGGAAATACCTATTGCGCTCATATTCCTGTTTTTACTTTTTATTGTCCCAGAAACACCACGTTGGCTAATTACTAAAGGTCGACATGAAGAAGCGATGGATACTATGGTGAAAATAAACGGCTTGGAATATGCCCAATCTGCCATGAGTGAAATAAAGGAAATGACCAAGATCGAAACCGGCGGTTTCAAGGAATTGTTGCAACCTTTTTTACGCATTCCTCTTTTGATAGGCATCTTACTTCCTATGTTTTCACATTTAAGTGGTATTGCGGCCATCATGTATTTTGCCCCTAATATTATCAATGAATCGGTTCAAAGTGTGGAAAGTGCCTTTTTAGGTGCTGTTTTGGTGGGTGTTGTAAACAGTGCGTTCACTTTTGTGGCCATTTTGAATATTGAAAAATTTGGTAGAAGAAAACTATTGTTGATCGGGGTTATTGGGGCATTCTTATCCTTAACGGGAGTGGGTGTTTTATTCGCAATGGGCTCGCAATATGTCATTGTTCCCTTACTCATGTACGTGGCCAGCTTCGCTTTTTCCTTTGGTCCCATTGTTTGGGTCATTATCAGCGAAATCTTCCCGACCAAGGTACGTGGATTTGCAGTTGCTCTTGGTAGTTTTGCCCTTATGGTAACCGGTTTTATCATTACATTGACCAATCCCATTCTTATCAAAAACATTATGCCATCGGGCACCTTTTTTGTTTACGCCGCATTAACACTTCCAGCCATATGGTTCATTTGGAAGTATGTCCCAGAGACCAAGGGAAAAACATTGGAGGAAATTGAAAAATATTGGCGTGCACGCAACCAATCTAAAATTGATGTATAAAATCACTACCAAGACCTATGATAGAGTCCTATAAAATAGAAGAAAACGGATATCACCCTTTTTTAATACGAGATGGCTGGCAGGTGGCACAACTGAACTATATGCCTGAACAAGAGATTGATAATATCAAAAGATTGGACGTGCACCATTTAACAGATGAGGTTTTTATACTGTTGAAAGGAAATGCCGTATTGATTGGTGCGACTATTAACGCAGGAGAGGTAACTTTTAAGTTAATATTGATGAAACCTAATGTTACTTATAATATTCCACAAGGCACATGGCATAATATAGCGATGACAGAAGGGTGCGAAACTATCATTGTAGAAAAATCAAATACCCATGTTTCTGATTTTGAGTATTTTGAACTTAGCGAAGTATACGTCCAAGAACTGAAGAATAAGGTCAATGCACTGTTTGATTCAGCAAAGAATTTGAGAAATGAAAAATATTGATTTAAGAGGCAAAAAGGCCTTGGTCACGGGTGGTAGTCAAGGTATAGGCGCTGAAATCTGTATGCAATTGGCTCATTGTGGTGCCGATGTTTTTATCAATTATAACAGGAACAGGGAGAAGGCCGAGGCATTGACTAAAGAAATCAAGGAGAAACATGGGGTCAACGTTACCTGTGGTAGAGCAAATGTGTCCAATACAAAAGAAGTAGAGGCTATGTTCCTTCAAATGGATAATGATATTGGCAACATCGATATTTTGGTGAATAACGCCGGTTGCGAAACTGTGGTTCACGTTTTGGATATGGAAGAAAAGGATTGGGATAGGGTAGTGGATGTCAATTTAAAAGGTCCGTTTTTATGTGCCCAACAAGCGGGGCGAAGAATGGAAAATAACGGAGGCGGTGTCATTATCAACATTTCCTCCATTCATGATGTGGTTCCAAGAAAAGGATTAATACATTATTGTTCCGCCAAGGCAGGATTAAAAATGTTCTCCAAATGCCTTTCATTGGAGTTGGCCGATAAAAGCATTAGGGTTGTCTCTATTGCACCTGGGGCTGTTGAAACGAATATGAACCGCGAGGAAATCGCCAAATTTGGTAAAGACAAGTTCGAAAACTGGATACCTCAAGGAAGAATTGGAGAGGTCTCGGATGTAGCCAATACCGTGGTTTTTATGGCCAGTGATTTGGCAGATTATATCAATGGAGCCGATATTTATGTGGATGGCGCTTACATGAACCATACAATTCAGTACGATCCTAGACCTAAACGAAAAAATAAATAATTACTTTCGGCCATGTCGGAGATAATCACATTGAAAGGGATTGCTTGGGACCACCCTAGAGGGTATGAGCCTCTCAGGGCTACATCGGCAGCATTTACTAAAAAGCATCCAGAAGTTCGAATCGAATGGGATATCCGTTCGTTAAAGGAATTTGGGGATACCCCCGTTGAGGATTTGATCGATGTGTATGACCTGATTACCATAGACCATCCCTATATGGGGCAGGCACATTCGAACAAGCTTTTAGTACCACTGGAAGAAAGGTTGTCGGAAACTGCACTAAATGAATATCGGAATCAATCGGTCGGGCCAAGTTTTGAATCTTATTATTATAACGGTCATTTGTACGCCTTACCCATCGATGCGGCTGCTTTGGTCTCAGCCTCAAGAAAAGATTTGATTTCGACCTTAAATCTCGAACTTCCCAATACACGTGAGAAATTGTTTGACTTCTACAAAGAAGTGCCTACTGGTCATTCTGTTGCTTGGCCCTTATGTGCGACCGACTTGTGGTGTACATTTTTGACTCTATGCGCACAGGATGGGGGGAAGGATTTTATCGAGAATCGAAGGATTGATGAAAAATTAGGTGGTCTAATCTGGGACGAATTAAAAGCACATTTGAAATACTTGCACCCTGAATCCTTGAACTGGAATCCCATTCAGATTTTGGATTATATGGCAGCAAATGATGAAATTATTTATTCCCCCTTTTTATTTGGATATACCAATTATTCCAGGGAGGGCTACGCGAAAAATGTTGTACATTTCGGCAATAGCCCTACAAATCCTGCAAATGACGTTTCAACCATTTTAGGAGGGGTTGGACTGGCGGTTTCCGCAAAATGTAAACATGTGGACTTGGCGGTTGCTTATGTGGATTACGTAGCACGGGCAGAAACACAGGAAGACATGTATACCCAGAACGGAGGACAGCCTGGTAATTTGATAGCTTGGGAGAGTGCTACCAATAACTTACTATGTCATGATTTTTTTGACGAGACCCGAACAACGATGGAAAAAGCATACGTACGCCCACGACATAAGGGGTGGAATGAATTTCAAGAGCAGGGGGCCGAGCTATTGCATAACAATCTGGTAAAAAATAGTCCATCTCACAAGGTAATGAAAGACTTGAATCAGTTATACCAATCAATTGTCTGATATGAATGGTACCTACAAGAATATTACGATACAAACAAAGGACGGTATAGCCGTACTCAGATTTAATAGACCTGATCAGCTCAATGCCATGAATCGGGAGATGATGGATGAAATCATTGCAGGCATTGAAGAGATAAATACGAACGACAAGGCAATGGTAGCGGTAATCACAGGTGCCGGAAGGGCATTCATGGCAGGTGCCGATATTAAGGAATATGGCAGTCAAACCCCGGAGCAGTTCAAAGCCTTCCAAGATAGAGGAATACAATTGTATGAAACCATAGAACATGCCCCGAAACCATGGATAGCGGCGGTTAATGGATTTGCATTGGGGGGAGGCTTCGAAATAGCACTCTCCTGTGATATGATATTGGCCTCCGAAATTGCGAAAATGGGCTTACCGGAAGTTTTTTTGAGTCTGGTTCCCGGTGGAGGTGGTACCCAACGTTTAATTCAAAGAATAGGAATTAACCGGGCAAAGGAAATGTTGTTTACAGGTGGTCAATACAGTGCGTCAGCACTTTTTGATTGGGGCATCGTAAATCATGTATATAAGGACGAAGAATTTGATACCGAAGTTTTACGCTTTGCAGGAAAACTGACCCGAAGACCATCAGGAGCGATCCAACAATTGAAAAGATTGGCACATTTAAGTCTTTTCCCAATTCCTTTTAGCCAAAAAATTGAGGAAGAAGGTCAAGCGGTAACCGAGCTTTTTTATAGTAAGGAGGCCCAAAAAGCCATTCAAGACTTCATTGATAAATCCTAAAAGAAACCGCTATGTTAACCTTTTTTATTGGTAGTTATACAGAATATATTGTACCCGGTTTTGGAGGTATAGGGCATGGTATTTACACCATTCAACTCAACCCGGATACAGGTAAATTAGTTGTCTTACATACAGAAAAGACACGAAATCCGAGCTATTTGGCCATTAGCAATGATACTAAGTTTCTGTATTGCGTTACGGAACTTGACGAAAGTGAGGATCCCAAGGTAAGTGCCTATAGGATTAATACTGACTTTTCTTTGGAGTTTTTGAACGAACAATCGATTTCAGGGGGGTATCCATGCCATTTGGTAATCCACGAAAACAATATCTTGGTAGCATGTTATGCTACCGGAAATGTAATTCAATTTCCATTGGACGCTTCTGGAAAACTGATGGAAGCCAAGATAGGATATAACCATAAAGGTTCCAGTATAAACAAGGAGCGCCAAGAGGCACCCCATGCCCATCAAGTGGCCATTCACTCGAACAAAAAGGATATTTATGTTTGCGATTTGGGCATCGATACGATAAAGGCCTATCACTTGGAAGGAACGGAATTGACTCCAAATGAAACTAGGGATTGTAAGGTTTCCAAAGGAGGCGGTCCACGACATATGGTTTTTAACATGGAGGGCAATTTGGCCTATGTCCTTAATGAGTTGACAGGCGCCCTATCGGTATTACAAAATAGGAATGGCCTATTTGAGGAGATAAAATCCTATTCTACCTTACCTGAGGATTACAAAGGAATTCCAAGTGCTTCGGCGATTCGTATACACCCTAATGGAAAATACCTGTATGTAGCCAACAGACAACTGGATGCGCTAACCATCTTTGGTATTGCTGATGATAAATTACAGTTAATTGATTATCAATATACAAAAGGAAAAGAAATACGGGAATTCAACATAGCCCCGGATAGTAAATGGTTGATTGCCTGTCACCAAAATTCACACGATACCGTAGTTTATAAAATTCTTGAAGATGGAAAGCTGGTAGAGGCCTATCGTACCAAAGAAATTCTATCTCCGGTTTGTGTTGTTTTTCCAAATTAAAACTGGGTAGTGGGACGGTTTTTGCAAATTTTTGAAATAGAAACAAAGATGTCGTCCAACGGCATATTCGTATAAAATGGAGAGCAGGGAAAAAGAAGGCCCTTTAAATGGCTTGGTCGTTGCGGATTTCACACAATTGGCACAAGGCCCTTGGGCTACACAGATGTTGGGTGACATGGGTGCCGATATCATCAAAATTGAACCGGTGAAAGGCGATTGGATGCGGCATTATTCCTATGGTAACCTTTACCCGAACGGTGAAAGTATTTCGTTCTTAAGCTTCAATCGAAATAAGCGTAGCATCGCTCTAAATCTAAAGGACCCAAAAGGTAATAAAGTAGCAACTGATATCATTGCCAAGGCAGATATTTTGGTCGAAAATTTTCGCCCAGGGGTTATGGAAAGACTTGGATTGGGCTATCAGGACATGAAAAAATTGAATCCTGGATTGGTGTATTGCTCCAGTTCGGGTTATGGTTCCTCAGGTCCGTATTTGCATAGACCAGGTCAGGATTTATTGGCACAATCTATTGGTGGAGGGTCTGCGTTGAATGGGGTAAAAGGTCAAATGCCGGTGGTTACTGCTGTGGGTCAGGCGGATCTATTAACGAGTCTATTCATTAATCAATCCGTTTTAGCGGCAATTCATTCGCGCTCCCAAACGGGAAAGGGCCAAAAAATAGAGGCCAACCTATTGAACTCTGTGGTAGGTTTTCATACTCAAGAAGTCACCGCTTATTTACATAAAGGCGAGAATCCCGTGCGAAGTGAAAGTGGGATTCCAAATCCGTGGTTGGGTGCACCTTATGGATTGTATAACACCAAAGATGGCTATGTGGCCATTGGAATGAATTCTGTACAAAAACTGGCACAGGTCATTGGTTTGGAAAAGTATGCTACAGAAGAATTTACATCGAACAATATTATGGAAAGCAGGGACGAAATACGCTTTGCGTTTGATGTCGCTTTCAGGACCAAAACTACAGATGAGTGGCTTGAAATTTTGTTGCAGAAAGACATTTGGTGCTCGCAAGTAAATACCTTTGATGAAATGGTCAAAGATCCGCAAATAGAGCATAATCAAATGATTATGGAGATTGATCACCCTACGGTTGGCAAGATTAAAACAACAGGCTTTTCGGTTTGGTTTAGCGATACGCCTCAAAAGATTTACAGACCGCCCCCTCTTTTAAATGAGAATGCCAAAGAAATACTCGAGGAATTTTGCGAGTATGACGATGATGAATTAATAACTGAAAATAAAGAATAGTGAAACTAGGATTCGGTCTATACAGGCATATGCTCAATACGGAGCATTATCAGTTCGCAAAGCAATGTGGTGCCACCCATTTGGTGATTCATTTGGTAGACTATTTTGGACATAATAAAGAGAATTCGGATCAACCGATTGGTGGTAAAGAAGGTTGGGGAAGGGCCGGAAATCCAAATGAAATTTGGTCGTTGGAAGAGTTGATGGCCATCAAAAAAGAAATCAACGACCACGGGTTGGAATTGGAGGCTATAGAAAATTTTGATCCCGCCCATTGGCACGATATTTTGTTGGACGGCCCTCAAAAAGAGCTGCAAATGGCAAATCTAAAACAGTTGATTCGCAATGTTGGCAAGGCAGGTATACCCACTTTTGGATATAATTTTTCTATGGCGGGAGTAGCTGCAAGAACCCAAGGTCCGTACGCAAGGGGAGGAGCCATTTCCGTAGGGATGGAGGGTGCGGACAACACCCCAATACCCAATGGCATGGTCTGGAATATGGTGTATGATGAAAATGCACCGGAAGGTACCGTACCCAAAATTGACCATGATGAACTTTGGAACCGTTTGCATTATTTCTTGGAAGGGATTTTACCTGTTGCAGAGGAAGCTGGGGTTAAAATGGCAGCGCATCCTGACGACCCACCGATGCCTTACGTTCGGGATACGCCAAGGCTGGTCTATCAACCTGATATGTATCAAAAATTGATCGATATGAATCCGAGTCCATCGAACCATCTGGAATTCTGCCTGGGCTCCATTGCTGAAATGACCGAGGGCAATGTGTATGACGCGACCGACGCCTATAGTAAGCAAGATAAAATCAGTTATATCCATTTCAGAAATATCGTAGGCAAAGTACCTCATTATAAGGAGGTTTTCGTTGACGAGGGCGATATCGATATGTTCAAAATTTTAAAGATCCTAAAGAAAAACAATTTTGATGGGGTTTTAATTCCGGACCATACACCACAAATGACCTGTGATGCACCATGGTATGCCGGTATGGCCTATGCTATGGGCTATATGAAGGCAGCCATTTCATTATTGGAATAAGCAATTTGTGAAAACCAATACATAATCAAAAACAAATTCCAATTATGAAAAACAATGTTACTTTTTTAGCTGTAATCGCCGCGCTTGGAGGCTTTTTATTCGGATATGATACGGCTATTATTTCCGGGACCATCGGTTTTGTAAAAACACAATTTGAACTCAATACGGTTTTAGAAGGCTGGTATGTAAGCTCAGCGCTTGTCGGCACCATTTTAGGGGTTTCCGTTGCAGGTATTCTTAGCGACAAATTCGGCCGAAAGAACATATTGATTATGTCGGGGATGTTTTTCGCACTTTCGGCAATCGGCTGTGCAGTATCGGGTTCTTTCATTAGCTTGGTAATCTATAGAATTCTTGGTGGAATAGGTGTAGGTATTGCTTCTATGTTGTCACCCTTATATATCTCCGAGATAGCCCCTGCGAAAAAAAGAGGAAGATTGGTTGCTTTATATCAACTGGCTATAACCTTTGGTATTCTAGTGGCCTATTTTGCTAATGCATATTTGCTTTCACTTTCGACGTCGGAGGGTTTAACGGCCACCTCAGGAATGACCCATAAAATATTTGTCGCTGAGGTTTGGCGAGCAATGCTAGGTAGCGAAACCATCCCCGCTACCCTTTTCCTTTTATTACTTTTCTCCATACCCAAAAGCCCGCGTTGGCTTACCATGAAAGGGAAAAGGGAACAGGCCAAAAGCATTTTATTGCGGTTCGTGACGAAAGAAGAGGCCGATATCGAAATACAAAATGTTGAAGACGTGCTGTCCAAGGAGTCGGGCGGGATCAAAGCTGTTTTTTCAGGTCCCTTTAAACTGGCGATGATCATTGGAATTTCATTGGCACTCCTAAGTCAAGTAAGTGGAATCAATGCCATTATATACTACGGACCAAAAATCCTGGAAGAGGGTGGTCTGCAGTTGGGTGAGGCCCTAGGCGGCCAAGTGGTAATTGGTATCGTTAATGTCTTGTTCACTTTTGTGGCCCTTTGGAAGATTGATGATTTAGGGCGAAAACCTTTACTCACGTACGGCATAATAGGAATCATGATTTCCTTATTGGTGGTTGGATTATTGTTCTATTTCGAGGTAAACAATACGTACCTATTAATGACATTCATACTTACTTTCATTGCTTGTTTTGCTTTCTCTTTTGGTCCGGTAGTATGGGTGCTCCTTTCAGAAATATATCCGTTGAAAGTTCGTGGTGCGGCAATGTCCATGGCTACTATGGCGGTATGGGTGGGCACTACTTTTGTTGGGCAGATGACGCCCTGGTTTTTGGAAAACCTGAAACCATATGGTACGTTTTGGTTTTTTGCGGCCTGCATGATTCCAGCAGTTTACTTGGCCGTAAAGGTTCTTCCAGAAACCAAGGGAAAGACCTTGGAGGAAATAGAGAATTACTGGTTAACAAAAAAGGAATAGCATGAATCGTCTTAAAAATCAGGTAGCTATTGTAACCGGGGCAGCTAATGGTATTGGATTGGCCATAAGCAGGGCTTTTAGTTCTGAAGGGGCAACGGTGGTCATGTGTGATATCAACGGTGATAAATGTGATGAGGAAGCAAGGAAATTGAGTATTAATGATGCTGTGATCAGAAGCCATTTTTGTGATGTAGGCGTTACCGAAGACGTACAAACAGTTGTTCAGAAGACCATAGCGGAATTTGAAAGAATCGATATTTTGGTAAACAATGCGGCAGTGGCCATATCGGGGGATATTCGGGAGATGCCCGAGTCGGACTGGGACAAGGTCATGAATATCAACTTAAAGAGTGTTTTTAGAGGGATAAAAACAGTATTGCCCCATATGCTGCAACAAAAATCGGGAAGTGTTATCACCTTATCATCGGCACAGGCTTTTCGAAGTTGGGATGATTGGACGGCCTATGCCGCGGCGAAAGGTGCCATCCTTTCCATGAGCAATCAACTGGCCGGACAATTTGGACACGAAAATGTACGCTTTAATACCATTTCCCCGGGAGCGATACTTACCCCTTTGAACGAAAAAAGAATTGTGCAGGAAGGGCAGGGTTTTTTGGAAGGTAGTATCGGCCAGGCTGCTATGCTACGAATGGGAGAGGCTGAAGAAGTTGCCATGACCGCTGTTTTTCTAGCGTCCAATGAGGCAAAATTTATTACAGGAGAAGATATTAAAGTAGATGGGGGATTGACCAGTCTTCCAAGATATATAGATAAAACAAAAAACAAGTAGTAATGCAACAAGCATTGGAAGGTGTAAAAGTATTGGACTTTTCACAATTGTTACAGGGCCCTTTTGCTACTCAGATGATGGGTGATTTGGGTGCGGATGTCATTAAGATTGAAAGAAACGGTAGTGGCGATATCTATCGGGGCATGACCTTTTTTAATCAATGGATTGCAGGTGACGAATCGCCTTGCTTTATGGCCTGGAATAGAAACAAACGTTCATTGGCGATAGATATAAAATCTCCTCAAGGCAAAGAGATCATTTACAAACTGGCCAAAGAAGCAGATGTACTTGTAGAGAATTTTCGCCCAGGGGTGATGGAGCGGTTGGGTTATGGCTATGAGGATTTGAAAAAGATTAATCCACGTATCATTTATTGTTCCGCCAGTGGTTGGGGAGATGATGGGCCTTATCTGACTCGCCCAGGGCAGGACTTGTTGGTACAGAGCGTTAGCGGTGCCATTATGACAAGCGGCAAAAACTCCGATGGGCCTGTGGCCATAGGTACGGCCCTGTGCGACCAAGTAAACGGACTCAACTCCGTCTATGCTATCCTTGCCGCGTTGTATTATCGTGAAAGGACAGGTAAAGGCCAGCAAATAAAGACCAATCTATTGTCCTCGGCCATTGCCTTTCAGATGCAGGACTATTTTACCATTCAGAATTTAGGACAGACTTTTGAGCGCCCGGAATCCAAAATAGGACACCCGGGCAATGGAGCCCCTTTCGGAATGTATGAAACTAGTGATGGGTACCTCACCATTGCCATGAGCCCTTGGCCTAAATTGGTAGAAGCCTTGGGAGACCAATCATTAATGCAATACAATGACCCACAGGTACTTTTTGATGATCGGGATAAAATCCATGGTACTATAGAAGCTATTACGATTACCAAAACTACGGACGAATGGTTAGAGATTATGCTGGGACTGGATCTTTGGGTAGCTAAAGTAAATGACCAAAAGGATGTAGAAAAAGACCCTCAGGTGATTCATAATAATACATTTATAGACGTGGAGCACCCCAAAGCAGGGAAAGTAAAGGTGACCAATATCCCCTTCACCATGAGCGAGACACCCGGGCATATCAAGCGTTCATCTCCGCTTATCGGAGAACATGGCACAGAAATTCTAATGGAAATAGGGTATAGCGAAGGAGATATTGAAAATTTGGTTTCAGAAAATGTTATCAGCATTGAAAAGATTACATGACATGAGGTGTTGTTTCAGGAAAAACTATATCGTTCTCGCCTGTCTTTTGGTTTGTTTTGGTTGTAAACAGCAGTCGGAGGAAGTTGTCCAATCCAAATCTATAAATCCGCTGCCTAGGAAGGCGTATTTGGGCTATGTGGATACCCGCGTAGGGACGGCTCCAAGTATTGCCGATATAACCGTTACCGAAGTTGAGGAGCCACTTGGTTATGTGTCTCCCATTGTGGGGAACCCCTCTGCTTTGACCCATTGGACTCCCCAGACCGCAAAATGGACCGATCGTGTAATAACCGTTCCAGTACCGTATTGGTACGATCAAAAAAAGATTCAAGGTTTTCGGGGTACGCGATATCCCAATGGCGCCGTGGTTGGCGATTGGGGACCTATGTCCCTAATGCCTCTTACGGGGGAAATTAAAATTGATGCGGAAGAACGTGCTTCAAGGTTTAGCCATGATACAGAGATTGCCAAACCACACTATTACTCGGTAAAACTGGACGATTACGATATCAAAGCTGAATTTACTGCGGCTTCCAAGACCGGATTTTTTCAGTTCACTTTTCCAGAATCCAAGTCATCATCAATAGTATTCGATGGAGTGTATGTCCCCGGGCATTATAAGGTGATTCCCGAGAAAAATGAAATTGAAGGTTACACGGTTATCGCAGGTCATTTTAAGAATCATTTTGTGGCCAAGTTTGATAAAAAATTTGAAGCCTTCAACGTGGATATGTTGCCTAATGTGGTAGATGCCGATTTGGTTCCGGACGGATTTAAAGCGGCCTACTACAACAACGATAAATTGGAAGGAGAGCCGGATGTATTCGTAACCTATTCCAAATTGAATTACAATTGGTTGAAAGCCCCTGCCGAAGGTGTTAAGGACGATTTTTTTTCGGCAGTGTATACGGGTACCCTGGTAGCAAGACATTCCGGGGAACATACCTTTGAGTTAACGACCAAGGATGGTACACGAATGTATATCAATGACGAAATGGTCATTGACCAATGGATGTATAGGGCAACAGGTACCAACATCCATAAGATGAACCTCATAAAAGGGCAGAAATACAATATACGCATCGAATACTACGACGGTTCCAGCACTACCGAGATGCATCTAAGATGTGCGGAGCCCGTACGACCAGACCCCGATCTTGGTCCCAAGATGGCACTTAAAGGAGCTGATGGGAATGCAGTTTATGTAACCTTTGCCACAAAAGATCAAGAAAAAGTAAAGATGAAAGTGGGTACTTCCCTGATTGATTTGGAACAAGCTCGGGCAAATATGGAAGAAGAATTTCCAGATTTCGATTTTAACGAAGCCGTAGAAAAGAGTTCCGATGTTTGGGAGAAAGAATTAAATAGGACTCAAGTGGAAGGTTCCGATAATGATAAAGCAATTTTCTATACAGCCTTGACCAAATGTTTCGTAAATCCTCGCAACTTAAACGAAGGAGGTAGATATTTTAGCCCATTCGATTTTCAGGTTCACGAAGGTGAAATGTACACCGACTTATCTATTTGGGATACTTTCCGCTCCTTGCATCCGTTATGGGTAATTTTAAAACCTCAGGAAACTACCGATATCATTAACGGTATGTTGAACACCTATAAACAGGGAGGTTGGCTGCCTAAATGGCCCAACCCCTGGTACCGAAGTATTATGATGGGAACTCACGCCGATGCCGTTATTACGGATGCCTATATAAAGGGCATTAGAGGTTTTGATACTGAGTTGGCTTTTGAGGCCATGTTAAAAAACGCTACTGAAAAAGGAAATCGCGGTTTTTCAGGTCGAGTTGGGATTGAGTATTTCAATGAAATTGGCTATGTACCTACTGATATTTTTGGATTTTATGGCGAACCTGTAGCAAGAACCCTGGAGTTTTCTTATGATGATTACTGTATTGCCCAAATGGCAAAAGCTCTGGCTAAAGATGATTACTATGATGACTTTATGCAACGCTCAAAGCGATACAATAATGTTCTGGATAGAGAAACAGGCTTGGTTCGCGGGAAGAAACTAAATGGGGAGTGGCTTCCTCCTTTTGATAAAAGTATTAGTGTTTGGGCACAAGGAACCGATCATGATACGGAAATATACTATAAGAATCATACCTTGTTAGTGCCGCATGATATCCCCGGATTGGCCGACTTTATGGGTGGAGAAGAAAAGCTGGTGGACTACCTAGATGAGTTTTTTGAAAAGGATATGTATTACGTAGGAGATGAATTCTCTATGCATGCCCCTTATATGTACAATAGCTTGGGCACTCCCTGGAAAACACAAAAAGTAGTACGGGACATGTTGGCCAAATACTTCTTTAATGACGTAGGCGGATTGCCCGGTAATGATGATTGCGGACAGGTATCCTCTTGGTACGTTTTTGGTGCTATGGGTTTCTACCCGGCAAATCCGGGAGATCCGGTATATCAACTTTGTAGCCCTGTATTTAGCAAGGTGCAAATTAGTGTTGGAAAAGAAAAGGTTTTTACTATAATCGCTAACAACAACTCCAAAGAGAACACCTACATTCAATCGGCTACTTTAAATGGGGAGCCTTATAATTCAAGTCAATTACATCACAATGCAATTATTGACGGGGCTGAATTGGTTTTTGAAATGGGACCTGAACCAAATACAAATTGGGGTTTGGACCAAGCCAAATAAAAATGAGGAGCAATGGACCAGTAATTTGTGAATACGCGTGGAATAGTAGATTTAAGCTTAACTATTTATACTCATTAATAAAATCGATTACCTCTTTCGCAAACAAATCAGGTTCTACAAGCATAGGGGAGTGGCCCGAGTTTTCAAAAATGACCAATTCTTTGGAAGTAGCGCCAAGATCATCAAAAGCATCTTGGGCAAACTTGGGTGGCACCACCATATCATACTTGCCCCAAAGCACCAAAGACGGTATGGTAATTTCATTGAGTCTATCCGCATATGACAGGTTTTCAAAAATACCTTGATCCCGCACCAGAATAGATTGTGTGTTTCCACTGTTCCACAATACGGTCAAAAGATTATTTTTAAAAATAGCGTTGACCGCTAATTCACGTTGAATGTCTTTATCAATTTTATTTACGACTTTGTCATCTGCAAGTTTTTGCTCGGCGGTAAAAGCCTCTCGGTTCATCGAATAAAAATCGTCATCGGTATAGGTGGTGGTATCCAATCCATCGATCTTGTCCTTCACGCCTTCCCAATATGAGGTGTTATTATCTACCGCAATTTGTTCATTGGCTACCCTTCTAAAATTATTAGGATATTCAAAGTATAGCCCCTTGGCATCATGGGCACCGTCAACTTCGATCCATCCTTTAAAGGCATCTTGGTTCTTTAACATAACGGCCGTTCCCAGTGTTCCTCCCCAACTATGGCCCATTAAAAAGAACCGAGAATCATTTCCGTATTTGTGCCGTATAACCTTCACCAACGCCAGAACATCCTTGACCATAATATCAACACTAATGCCATCTTCGGAATATCTGCCTTGCGACATGCCCGAACCGCGTTGATCAAAATATACGACAGCGCAGCTTTTTTCGATTTTACTTTTGATAGTTCCTGACCGATATACCAAACCATCTCCACCAGGGCCGCCATGCAAAATGATAAGAAATACTTTTTCCAAAGCGTTACCATAAATGTGTGCGGGCATATCCGCCCCTTTGTGGCGTACATATAGGGTATCGCTCAAATCACCAATGTCTTCCTTTGCACAAGAGAGAACGAACAAAAACGAAAGCAAGAACAAAACTGTTTTTACTGGATTATAAATCATCTTTTGCATATTTCCTTTTCTTTTTGAAGTTAAAACGATAGCCATATTCAATGGCGAAAGAGGGCAAAGAATTGGCATTGTAAGGGGTGCGGAGCATGTAGGTAATGTTGAGGTATCTACCCGTCAATTTTTTGCCTTTGCGTAATTTTCCCAAACCAAAAGAAATGGATGGGGCATAATAATTCCTGCCGGGAAGGAAAACTTTATCCACGTTGTCTCCGGACACTTCATAGGTTTCCGGCAAGAACGCACGATAAAACCCCAAGGGATTAAATTGAATGTTGATCTGTTTGCCCTTGGTATTTGTTCTACGCCAGAGAATTCCGTAATTCGTAAAAACACCAAGTTCTGTTCTGGGATCCCAACTGACACCAAAGGTTCCGTTAAGCAGCCATTGTTTCGTAATGATTTTTGTCCTGCGCTTTTTTTCTTTGGTTCGTACCTTTTCTTTCCAAAGGTACTCGGCTCCGAAGGTTAAACCCGGGTTCCAATAAAAATTACCATAATAACCGGCTCTGAACTCTGTTTTATCCATGAAGTTAGAAGAGGGATTTTCTACTTGATTATCAAAATCGGTTAGATTTTGAGCAAGAAGGCCACCATACCAGAGATACAGGCACACAAAGATGTTTTTTTTCATTTCTTGATTTGATGATTGTAAGCTTTAAATCGTATGATCCATTAAATAATATTTTAAACAATGACCAACATTGAGGTAGAAATCTCTACTCCAATGTTTAACGTATTGCCTCTTACGGGCAAGAAGCTTCGGGGTCTTTAATTAAAATAAGATTGGCATCGTCCAAGTCACAAATTTCTTGTGGAATAACCGTTATTTGGTTTTCTTCTATATTCAATTCAATCAAACCAGTGAGCATGCCCAATTCTGAGGGCAGCGCTGTAAGCTGGTTTTTTTGAAGTTTTAATGATTTAAGACTACTGAGGTTACCTATTTCTAAAGGGATGGCGGTCAATCGATTTTCATCTATACGCAAATCGACCAATTTGGTCAAATTACCGATTTCGACAGGAACACTGGAAAGATTGCAATATCCCAAACTCAGATTTAAGAGCTCTGTTAGGTTACCGATTTCAATGGGTATAGATTCCAAATTACGGCTGCCATAAAGGGATAGACTTTTAAGCTTGGTAAGTGTACCGATTTCCTTTGGTAGTGTGTTCAAATCATTGAACGTTAGATTTAATTCTATAAGTTGCTTTAAATTTCCAATTGTAGCGGGCAATTGCTGTATGTCATTATTATGAAATCTTAAATATTCCATTGCGGATAGATTTCCTATTTCCACAGGTAATACTATTAAGGAATTATGTGTTAAATCTAAAAACTGCAATTTTTTTAATTGACCTATTTCGGGAGGTAATGAACTTGTATTGTTACGGATCAATTCCAATGCATAAAGCTCGGAAAGGTTTCCTATTAACGGGGTAATAATCGATAGGCCTTGATCTCTAATTTCTATTTTGGTCACTCTTCCGTTCTCCACGGTAATCCCTTCCCATTCACTGATATCCTTTGAAAAATCCCAATTTATCGTATTATTTGGATTTGCATTGTACCAAGCTATGAGCACATCCCGATCCATAATGGCAGCATTCGTTAGGGTAACGGTATAGTTTTCCGTGCTTTCATTGGCTGCCGTTACCGTATACAATACTGGACTGGTAAAATCAGTCTCGGTTTTGGAATTGGGCACTACCGTTGCACCTTCTGAAAAGACTAGTGTTGGCTTTAAAGTGTTCAATGGCGTACCGTAAGGCAACTCGGCATTTATGGTTTTGGTATCTTCGTTGATAGTGGCCTCTATATCTTCGAGAAGGGCATCATTATCCGAAGCCAAGAATACAAATGATTCAATTTGCTTATCATCGGATTTCGTAACGGTAATCACAACCGTATACTGTGCCGTTGTTTCGTCTTCAGCGGTCACTGTGTATATCACCGGTTGGGAAAAATCCGTAGTTATCTCATTTTCTGGATCTATCGTAGCATTTTCGGATATGGCTACAGTTGCCTTAAGTGAGGTAACAGCTGTACCTTCAGGTAATTCTGCTGTTATCATTTTTTTGTCCTGGTCTATTTCAGCATGGACATCAACCGATAGTTCATCATTGTCCGTGGCCAAAAACGAAAAAGCCGTAATTTCCTTTTCACTGCTTTTTTTGGGTTCATTGTCATCATCATTGGTACAGGATGGTAGTGTAAGGCTTAGTACGGATAAAAATGTAAGTAGGCTTAGTTTTTTCATAGCATTTAATTTTCACTTGTATATTCAGTAAGATTTGACCACAAAAATAAATGCGGAAACCATTTTAGTATTTGTCAAAAAATCAATATTTTTTGGAAGATGCTTTTCTAAAAAGAAGTTTTTAATGATCAAACGGGGATGAAGACGGATTGACTTTGGAAATGGACAATGAATAATCTCCGAACATTACTTCAGAAATTGCAGCTTACGAGAAATGACGATTAGACCTAACCTCTGGACTTTTTTAACCTTATACATTTTTCATCGAATGATAGAATGCCTTCAATTTTGTACTTGGAAAGACGAAGGAGGTCGGCCATAGGCCTTTTTAAAAACTTTGCTAAATACTGAGGAATCGCTGAACCCAAGTAAATCGGATACCTCACTTACCGAAAAATGTCCATTTTGAAGATACTCCTTTGCTTGGGATACTTTTAATCTATTGATGTATTGATGGGGTGTTTTGCCAAATGCATTTTTAAACGAATCGTACAAGTGAAATTTAGACAAAGAAGAAACAAAGGACAATTGTTCAATAGATATTTGTGTACCTATATTATCATGAATAAATTCATAGGCAATAAGCAGTCTTTTTAATGTTTCATCCTTTGTAGAGCGTTTTTTGGCATCTATTTTACTTGAAATTTTGTTTCCCAAAAGCTGCTCATGGTATACCGATCGCAATACTTCAATAGTCAATTCTTCCGGACAGAAGAACTCATAATCATAGGTATTGCTCTGTGCATAAATTTGCTGAAGTAATCGTCCGGATGAATAACAATCCGCATGTAAAGTGTTTTCCAAAAAACGGAACACTTCCTGTGAAGTGTTAAAAGGGGCATCTAGCAATTGTTGATCCTGTGCTTTTAAATAATAGGCATGCTGAGCATTAAAATTATCGGATATACCAAAACTCAAAACGTCTATGTACCGGTTCTTTTCATTTAAATATTCCCATCCCTCATTGGGGTTTAAAACAAGGAATTTATTATCTCTGGCTTTCAGTATTTTATCTTTTCTATGTAGCTCTCCGGCCCCCTTATGGAAAAATACAACGGTCATACAGTTTTCAAAAAATTCATAATGTTCGAAGCGAGCCTCGTATCGCATTAAAAAATTTTCTTGTTTTGCATAGTGGGGAGGTAGTTCAAACGTCCTCTTTTGAAAGTGGTTATAATATTTGTCTTTGTATTTGAGGGGCATAGATTTATGGCTTCACTGAAATTGTTAACTGGTATACTAAGGGGATTAGTATGTATTGTAAATAGAAGTTACATTTTTTAACATCACTTTGGGTTCAAAACAAATAGGCTATCTAGGCACTACTCAGAGTTAAAAAATATGGTTTAGAAAATATCTTATGGAAGTACAGGCAAAGGAAAGGTTGCGCGAAAATTTTGATTTTAATATTCTGTTTTAAGATAAAAGCATATTAAAACTTCAAACTTAAATTATTGTAAAATCGTAATTGTACATTACATTGTTAAGTGTGGATAAAACACTTTTTTACTACCTATGCGAAGTTTAAGGAGCTATCTAACCGATAGGGTAGGGGTTCTGCGTATAAACGAACAACAACCTATAAAAATGAAAAACAAACAGTACATATTTATTCTAATCCTGTTGGCGGGTATATTTTTTAATCTTACTGGTTGTGCCCATAAAAAACAGAATCCAGAATCACCTTCTGTATCTTACGACTCAATTTTATCACCCAAATTACTGAATAGTGAACGGATTAAAATGAAGTATGGAAGTTATGCCATTAAAATCCTTAGCGATAACTCCAAAACGAGAATATCCGATCTCTATAGTTCACAGGACGACAAAAAGATAACACGAACCTTCGCTCTTGTAAATTATTCGGAGGTAATTGATGCAACTTTTTTAAATGAGCATGAGGAAATTGTGAAGGGAGGGTCCATAGGACGTGTTTTTAAAAACAACGGCTGGCAGATTAAAAAGAAAAGTATTTTTTTCGGTGAAATTTCACCTTCGGAAGACCTTTCTTCGGTATATGCTCTTATGGGTAATATTGCCCATTCAGAATTAGCAATTTATATGTATGGATTTCACATCGAAAAAAACAAAAAGGAGTTTCAATATGCTACGATTGTAGAGATTTATCATCCGGATTACCTTACGATACATGACTTAAAATCCATAAACAAGGATTCGTATAAGTATTTGGAAAAAAGCCCATTTATTGACCAAACGATAAAAGAGATTGCACGGATTACAAGGGAACTAAAACCTTAAGAATTTCTGTTCCAAAAATTAGCTTAAGCATCCATGCCATGAATATCCTGTTTAGTGACCGGCATTTTTCGTATACGTTTACCACTTAAGTCAAAAATGGCATTTAATACCGCCGGAGCCAAAGGTGGCGTGCCCGGTTCACCTAAGCCAGTAGGACGTTCATCACTTTCAATAAAAACAACCTCAATCTCAGGGGATTCATCCATTCGAAGTACTTTGCAATTGTGGAAATTGGTTCTTTGTACAATACCATTTTCAGCCTCAAGACCACCATATTTCAAAGCGGTCAGTGCCCAAATTATTGCCCCTTCAATTTGGCCTTTCCCAAAATGGGGATTTACTACCATACCACAATGGACTACGGCGGTAACCTTGTCTACTCGAAAACCACTTTCGGATTCGTTCAGGGTTACTTCGGCAATTTCAGCACATACAGTGTCACCAAAATTTGAAATGGCGAAGCCCTTGCCCTTGCCCTTGCCTTTCCCTTTGGGCATTTGCTTATCCCATAGACCATTTTCCTTTACAAACCTCATTACCTCGATATGTCGTTGCCTGATAATCTTTTTTCTGGGCAAAAAGTATTTTTTCACCCAGTCTGGGAAGCTGCTAGGATCTCCCCAATCAACTTCACGGCTAAGTAATTCAAGTCGAAAATCGACGGCATCTTTCCCCAATTTATCGGCTAGCTCATCAATGAAGCATTCCTTGGCCAGATTAGCGGAATGCTCCCCGGTACTCCGCCAGGCGCCTTCCGCTACTAAAGTAGGAACCTTGGAGAGATAGCATCGCATATTGGGAATGGCATAATAATGATCCCATTTGTTGGACCAGGCAGAGTATCCGGTAGTGCTAATAGCTGTGTTCTCAAGCCCCAATACGTTTCCATCCGAACTTATGGCCGCTTTCAAATAATTCCGTAAACAAGGATGAAAATGGTCATGCATAATCTCGTCTTCCCTGCTCCAGGTGACCTTTACCGGAAGCTTTATCTTTTTTGAAATAAAGGCAGCCTCCATAGATGAATCTACGTGGTACCGTCTGCCAAAAGATCCACCGGAATTCAAAATATGAACGGATACCGCATCTGTAGGCAAGCCTATGACATTGGCCACTTCTGCATTGACGATACTTGGATCCTGTGCCCCGACCCAAATCTCACAACGGTCACCTTGATAATGGGCTGTTGCATTAATTGGTTCCATCAAGGCATGGGCCTGATGTGGATTGTTGTACTCCGCCTCTATAATTTCATTGTCTTCATCCTTAAAAACCTGTTCCATATTCCCAATTTCAAAAGTCATGGGAGCAGTTTCACTTGCTTGGGCCATTTCCTTTTCCAACGAGGTGATACTTCTTGTACCATGTTGCCCGTAATCCCATTGTACCTTAAGTGCCTTTCTGGCTTTAAAGGCATTCCATGTTGAATCTGCCACTATAACCACACCTTTATCAACATAGCCCCTTTTGGGATGGATTTTGGATTTCTCTTCTTCAGATAATATCAAGGGAAATACATCTAGGACACCTGTTACCTTTTTGGCCTCGGTAGCATCAAATTCTATAAGTTTCCCTTGGAAGACCGGGCATTTTTCTATAGATGCATACACCATTCCGGGAAGGTTCATATCTAGCCCGAACCGTGCATTCCCAGAAACGACCTTTTTGGTAATCCTATTTTTAATCGGCTTACCGATGTATACGTAGTCTTTTGATTTTTTCAATGTCACTTCCTCCGGCACTGGCAGTTGGGAAGCCGTCTCGGCCAACTCACCAAACTCCAGTTTTTCATTGGTTCCTATATTAGTGACAAAACTATTTTCCACCTTTAGGGCCATGGTATCCACTCCCCATCGGGTCGCGGCAGCCTGTTTCAACATTTCCCTAGCCGTTGCGCCGGCTTCACGAATAGTATCCCAAGTACGCTCAATGGAACCGCTTCCACCTGTTGTCCCCATTTCTTGCCAAGTATATTGGGGATGATAATCTGATTTTTTAATCTGGACTTTGGACCAATCGGCACCTAACTCGTCGGCAAGTATAGTAGGTATCGAGGTCCCGGTTCCCTGTCCCATTTCATGCTTGGTAAGCATTACTGTAATTTTACCATCCGTGTCAATAGAAAGAAATTTATTCATTTTGATTTCTTGGCTATTGACATTATTGGAAGTGGTATTTGCATATGCCGGAACTACCAATGATACCAAAAGACCGCCCCCGGCCAAACTACCTACTTTGATAAAATCTCTTCTTGATGTCATAATTGTTATTTTATTGAAGTGGCTTTATGCATAACGATAGCTAAGTTCTTTTACCGGAATAGTTCTAACTCGAATGCCCGAAGCGGCGTAAATTCCGTTTAATACCGCAGGAGTCAAGGGTGGAACGGCGGTTTCCCCCATTCCGGTCGGCACAGCATCACTTTCCATAAAATGGATAGCTATTTCAGGAGCTCCATCAATCCTTAAAACCTTGTAATCGTGGAAATTGGATTGTACTACCTGACCGTTTTTGACTGTTATTCCTTCGTAGATTAACGGAGTCAAGGCCCAATAGATACTCCCCTCTACCTGGGCTTTTGCCCCATTTGGATTGACTACTGTACCACAATCGACTACCGCTGTTATTTTCTTAATCTCCCATATGCCATCTTTTACGGCAATATGGGCTACTTGGCCACAAACAGAGCTTCGCCACTCGGTAAGCTCCCTACCATAGCCATAGTCACTTATGGCAACGCCCAAACCTTCGTTTTCCGGTAATGGACTATGCCAATTCACTTTTTCGGATAGTATATCGAGAACGTTCAGATATCTGGGGATTTGTGTTTTTCTCGCCTTGGTACCTCTTGAGTACTCCCCTGATTCTTCAATTTCGCTCAACTCCTTTTGTAATAATTCCTTCCTGAACGCAACAGGGTCCTTTTTGGCCAAATGTGCCATTTCATCAATGAAGCACTCCCTGCCAAATATACTGTTATGGGCACCTACGCTTCTCCAGGAACCAAAATGTAGCACGGATCCCCGAATCGAATATTCAGACTTATAGTTGGGAATATTGTAGATCATATTGACCCCTGCTCCCCAAGCATGTGTGGTAATACCCTTATAGTGGGCCGCAATGAGATTGTTATCCTTGTCCAGCCCACCTCGGTAATGTTCTTGACGGAAGGGATGATAACGACCGTGCTGAATTTCGTCCTCCCTCGTCCAAGTAACTTTTACGGTCCTCCCTATTTTCTTGGATATGAGTGCAGCTTGTGTGACATAATCGACAAAAAATCGTCTACCGAACCCACCTCCTGAGGGATAGGTGTGAAAGACAAAGTTTTCCAATTCGAGGTCCAGGATTCTTGACAAATAATGTGAAGTAAATTGTGGTGATTGTGTTCCGGCCCAAATCTCACACTTTCCATCCTTTACCCTTGCTATTGCATTTAAGGGCTCCATTAAGCCGTGGGCCAAATAGGGGTTTTCATAGGATACAGTGATTTCCTTAACTACTTCTTGGTCAAATGCCGTATCAATGTTTTCCCTGCTCCCCCTTTGGTTGAAATCTTCACGCAAGGCTATTTTAAAATCTGCTTTTAAAGACATCGTATCTTTCGTGCCGTAACTCCCCAAGTCCCATTGAATATTATCTTCTAAGATTTTTTTCCCTTTAATTGCTGTCCAGGTAGAATCGGCAATAACCGCCAGACCGGCTTCGGATCCCTTAAAAACTATATTCCCCGTTGTGGAAGGAAATTCAACAATCTGTGATACTCCTTTTATGGCCAATACCTTAGATGCATCATATTGTACTATTTTTGCATCCTTGGTAGGGTATAGGACAATGGAGGCATATACCATATCTGGCAGATTTACATCAATTCCATAGGGATAGGCCCCTTTTTTGACAAACTTGTTTTTCAAATCAATAACGGGTTTACCGATGAGTTTATAATCTTCCGGACTTTTCAGTTGAATAGCCTCCGGAGGAGTTAATTCTGATGCTTTTTCTGCCAATTGACCATAACTCAATGATCTAGAATCTCTTTTACTAAACACAAAACTCTCTTGCGCATAACAGTCTTCTTTGCTAACACTCCAAGTTTGGGACGCGGCTTCCAACAATACATCCCGTACCGCGGCCCCTGCTTTTCTGAGTACCTCCCACATTTCCACTATAGAACCACTCCCGCCTGTAGCAAAAAGATTCCACTCGTTTTGGTAATCGGGAACTTCTTTGTTATAGGGTATAAATTCTGTTTTAATGGTTTCCAAGTTAGCTTCAAGCTCTTCTGCCATTAGCATGGCCAAGCTTGTTTTTATTCCCTGCCCAAGCTCCTGCTTAATTATTCCAAGGGTTATGGTATTATCAGAAGCTATTTTTATATAAAGGTTGGGTTCAAAAGTAAAACCAGTATTATTTTCAATATAAGGATGGAACCCAAATAACACTCCGCTTCCGGCTAAAGAGGATATTTTTATAAAATTTCTTCTGGACAAGCTCATGATGAAATATCCTTTGCCGCCAATTTTATAGCCTTACGGATCCTGGGATATGTTCCGCAGCGACAAATGTTCCCTTTCATGGCACGGTTTATATCCTCGTCCGTTGGATCGGGAATACGATCCAATAGGGCTACGGCGGACATGATTTGCCCGGAATGGCAATACCCACATTGAGGTACATCCTCCTCTTCCCATGCTTTCTGTACGGGATGATCTGCATTTTCGGTCAATCCCTCTATGGTAATGATCTGTTTATCTTGAATACTTTCTATGGGCAAGCAACAGGAACGCATGGGAAGGCCATCCATATGTATCGTACAGGCGCCACATTGACCTATACCACATCCATATTTGGTACCATATAATTTCAAAGTGTCCCTTAGGACCCATAACAAAGGGGTGTCCGGAGCTACATCAAAAGTGTATCTTTTCTGGTTTACTGTTAATGAATACTGTGCCATGATCTATTGATTTTTGATTGAGTCGATCTGGGACCCCAAAATAAAGTCGGCCTTGTTGTCCCAACTATTTTGAACATAGTTTAATACGTCCGCAATTTCTTTGTTGTTGATTGAAATAGGCCTCATACCGTTATCAAAGCCCGAACCGTCTTTTATCAAGCCAATGGCCCTTTGTGTTTGCGCGATAATAATCCTATCCGGTTTTATCAAAGAGGGATATGTTCCAGACACACCTTCTCCAGTATCACGATGACAACTGATACAATGGGTAATATAGACTTCCCTTCCACGGGCCAAACTTTCTTTTTCCTCTTTTGATTGGCAAGAAATGATGGCCAGTGATAATAGTACTATGGGTTTGTAATTCATAAACTTTTACGTGTTTGCTGTCCAAATAAAAAAGTGTATCCATTATTGTCCTCAATACCGAACTCCCTCATGCCATAATCATAGTTCTCGATGGGATATACGACTTTTGCTTTGGATTGTAATTGCTCCCAAAGTGTATTGACCCTGTCTGTATCGAAATAAAAGGAGCCCGTGAAAAATGGTCTATAAAATAGCATGCGACTACCGGGATGGGATATTAGAATCTCGATGTTGCCCAATCTCAACTTTGCGGATTTACGACTCCTTTCATAATCAGTACATTCAAAGCCCAATACATCTGTGTAGAAGCCGATGGTTTCCTCAAGTCTTTCCGTATATAGTATGGGTTTTAGGGAATTCATGTATGAAATTTGTTATGATTTCTTTTCTCGGATATTACGCTATCCTTAATTTTAAGGGACATTCCATTTTGTTATCCTAACTTAGCGGAAACTAAACTGAATCAGAAAACATTTATGCAGATGGCCCTTAAAACTCTGCAAATACAGTTTCCTCATCGATAAAATTTCTCAGGTTATATCCTTGATGAAGGATAGCCTCAATCCTTGAATTCAAATTGTCTTTTTCTGCATGTTTGACCAGGTTGTGGTAAACGAAGGTTATGCAAAAGTTCTTGCCTTGACTTATTTTCTGTTAGCGACAAGCCCTAGGAATTTCCCAAAATAGCAGTCTATTGAAGGAACTATTTTCGATAGGTCTGCCACTGCAATTTCGCAGAGTTAATACTATCATTTGCATAGTGAATGGATGGTTTTGTAGAATTACTGTTTGTATTGCGAAAGGGAGTTGGTAACTTGTGTCATTGGATTAAATTATCATGGATTGAAAATCCAATAGCTAATAAACAGTCAGCGATACCAATGAGGTTGTCCGCAAAAATAGTATTGCACCTTTGTTTTTGGATACTGGTGGAAGCCATCTGGAACAATAGTTGTTCGGTTTCCGGAAGCTCCTTGTTGAGTGGACAGTTGGGGCCGGGAGAGTTGGAATGGGTAATATTGATGTACACGATCCATATAGTTTCATTTTATTCCTTTTACTTCATATATAAGTTGGAAAATGGTTTTACAGTGCAGATATTGGGGCTTTACCTTGGCAATTATATACTCATATGTGCCTTAAGGTATTATGGACTAGGTTACTTCTATGCCGTTTTAGGCGAGCCCGATTTTTTTGCCCATATACGCTTTTTTTGGAGCGCTCTTCTCAGAACCCTGATGTTCGGCACCTATGCTACATTGATAGCACTGATAGAGAGCAGGTTTACATTCGCGAAACTGGAAAAGGAATTAAATGAGCAAAATACAAAAAGTGAAATGGCACTTTTACGATCACAGATAAATCCTCATTTCCTGTACAATACACTCAACAATATTTATTCGTTAGCCTACCCAAAATCTACAAAGGCGGCCCAGGCCGTCATGAAACTTTCAGGTATTATGCGATATAGTTTAACGGAAGCGAACAATAAATTTGTTCCGTTACAAAAAGAGATAGACTATCTAAACAGCTATATTTCCCTGGAAAGAATGCGATATAGAAACCCTTCTTTTATAGCATTCTCGGTCAAAGGTGATACAGATAACATTAATATAGCCCCAATGTTGTTCATTCCCTTTGTAGAAAATGCCTTTAAACATGGTGATGTAGAAAAAGGCGAATCTGCAATAAAGATTGATTTAATAGTCCATACGGATTCACTTGTTTTTGAGGTTGCAAACCAGTACAGTACCAATAGCCAGCAATCGCAAGGTAGCGGCATTGGATTAAAGAATGTAAAAAGACGTTTGGAACTGATCTACCCCAATAGACATAAACTCATCGTAGATGATAATAAGCTAGAATCCACCTTTAGCATACGACTCGAAATCTATTTTTAAATGATTATAAATTGTGCTGCCGTTGATGATGAATATTTGGCATTGGATGTTATTGGAAAATACATTCAAAAAGTACCCTTTCTAAGACTGCAGGGCACTTTTGATAGTGGAATGTCGTTCATGACCCATTTAAAGGAGAACACCGTAGATTTATTGTTTTTGGATATCCAAATGAAGGAACTCACTGGGATACAGCTATTAAAATCCCTTAGTAACCCTCCTTTGGTCATATTTACAACGGCCTATGATGCATATGCTGTTGAAAGCTACGAATTGGATGTTATTGACTATCTTTTAAAGCCTATTTCCCTTGAACGATTTGTAAAAGCGGTAGATAAGGCCTACAACAAATTACTGCCTCATAGCTCTGCCAACACAACTGTAAAGGATATTGCTATTGGTAATACCGCAGAAAATTTCTTTTTTGTTAAATCGGGAACAAGTCTTGAACGCATATCATATGATGATATATTATACATTAAAGGGGAACGGGATTACCTTAAGGTGGTGACCCATAACAAAAGTCTTTTGGTCCTATTGAAATTCAAGTATTTTGAGGATTTTCTACCTTCGGATCAATTTTATCGCGTCCATAGATCATATATGGTCGCCATGGATAAAATCGAAAAAATACAAGGAAATCGCATTCATATTGCCAATGCCAAAATACCGATGGGCAATAACTATAGGAACAGTTTTATAGATGAGGTTACAAGACAAAGATAGATAGGAGCAGAAAGTTAACTCTTCCAACGGCAATGTTTTTAAAAATCGCAATTTTTCACCTTGGTCTAGATATGTTTGAGGCATTATAGGCTATTTCTACAATCTGGAGCGAAGTACAGTATAAATTACTTGAACTTTTAAACACACGAATAACAAAAATTAAGAGAAGTTGTGTATGAGGCGAGCCTATTTTTCTGGAAGATTAAGTAAAGAAATGAAAAAGATATAAAAGCTCTATTAAGAAAAAACTGAAGGCTTACTTCATATTTAAATCCATTACAGTTTCGTTCCCAAAAAAATCATATAGAATAATTTTTTCTTCCCGACCATTAATTACTAAAGTTCTTTTGGATTGCGAAAGATAGGATGAACCAAAATAGAACTCTTGAATTCGTTCAGTCCCGTCTTTATTCATGATTCTGGCTTTTACCGTTTTTTGTGGTATATCCAATTGCCGGATGTTTTGGGTTGTTGTTCGATCAATAACATACCCTTTAAGGGAATCTTTATTGTTTCCAAAAAGATAGGTCAGTTTCCCATCAATTTCGATTTCTGCTGCGCCTCTTGAATTCTTATTAATGGACAAACCGCTTTTTGAAGAAGAAACAGCCTTAAAATCTCCATTGCCATTACCTTTTAGAAATACCCCTTTTAATGCATCATATCGCCCAACACCCACTTCAGTGCCAAAATCGTTACCGGAAAGAAGAATATCCAAAAACCCATCGGTATCGAAATCTTGGATCAGAATCCCATATATAGGTGCCAACTGTGCTTCAAGGGGCAGATCGGTCAGCTGAAACTTTCCGTTGCCTTGGTTCTTTAGGAAGCTTGATGCAAAATGAAATGCCTTTACGATATACGAACTACTTTTTTCTTTTTGGGATAGTACATCACCAATTGTTGCCCTGGCATAGCTTGCATAATCCGGAAACTTTTTTTTCATTTCAGGAATTTGCTTGATTAGGTCATCTCTGGAATGCGAAGGATATTCCTGGCCTTGAATATAATAAGTAAGGATCGGGTCTAAAACGCCATTCCTGTCATAATCGATAGCATATATAGAAAGAGGTTCTTCGGAGGAGACACGATAAACGGTATTCAAGCCTAAATTTCCTAAAACATAGTCCACATCTCCATCGTTGTCAAAATCCCCGGCATTTATACTGTTCCACCATCCTGAAGTATGGGTAAGACCGATAGTATTGGACACATTCTCGAAACTACCTTCTTTATTCTCGAAAAACTGAATAGGCATAAATTCGCCTATTACAATTAGGTCTGTGTCCAAGTCATTATCCCAGTCCGTCCATATGGCATCGGTTACCATTCCAATTCTTTTCAATGATGGTGCTATTTCATTGGTCAAATCTTCAAATTTCCCATTTTGATTAACGAGTAGATAACTATCCGGTGGCACTGGGTATTTTAAGGGTGTTAAGCGTCCTCCTACAAAAAGGTCCAAGTCCCCATCTTTATCGAAATCTGAAGCCCGAACGCAGGAACCGCTCGAATTTATTTTCGGCAGCGCATGGATGTCCAACTTAAAATTGCCTTTCCCATCGTTCTTATAAAGCCTATCTTGGAAGTATTCCGATTTCTCATAAAATTCGTTACTTCCGCTTACAACATAAAGATCCAAGTCACCATCATTGTCGTAATCAAAAAATAGGGCTCCCGTATCTTCCTCATACTTTTCCTTTGGGTTTTTAATCAGGGGTTTCTTTTCAAACATTCCATTTTTGGATTGATAGAAAAGAAATCCACTATGATTGTAACCCCCACCTATGAAAAAATCATCAAGGGCATCACCATTAATATCCCCCACGGCTATGCCAGGACCTTGTTGGGAGTGTTTATGGGGTAATAGAAATTGTCGGTCAAAATCGTTGTATTCAGTTTCACCGTGCACAAAATTTAGGTTGTATTCATCGGTGATGTCTCTAAAAAAAGGCTTCTCCAACACATTCTTGGGTTTTTTAGCAGTATTGTGCAATAGTCTGTCCTTGTTTAAAGTCAACATCTCATTGGACTTGGGATGATGCAAAGAGTTTCTTTGCCCGTCTGGCCACTCTATAACAATGCTGTCAATTTTTGAATGGCCTCCTAAGCCAAAATGAAGACCGTAATCCATGGATGATTGGTACCCCCGGGTAACCGCTTGTTGCATAATTTGTTTTTGATCATTTTGGAATAACGTGATTTTTGTTCCCAGAGCCTTGGTATTTAGGCTATCCCCGATCAATGTAATGTTGATAAAGTTTCGGTTTAAAAGGATATTGGTTCTATTTTCATAGACAAAGGCTTCGGAGTTGATGTTGTTCACTACGATATCCAGGTCTCCGTCATTGTCCAAATCCCCATAGGCCGCCCCGTTGGAAAGGGAAGGCTGGTCCAACGCCCAATCTTTTGATACATTTTGGAATTTCAACCCCCCTGAATTTCTAAACAGAAAATTTGACCTTGTTATGGAAGGCATTTCTTTGGCCTTTTGTTTTAGGATTGCATTCAGGCTATCGCTGGAAACATCGTGGGACATAGAACCGGTATAGTTGATAAAATCAAGATCTGTAATGTCACGCAAATAGCCGTTAGTGATGTAGAGGTCTTTCCAACCATCATTGTCAAAATCCGCAAAAAGGGGTGCCCAGCTCCAATCCGTAGCTGCAATTCCGGACAGCTGTCCTATTTCGGAAAAGGATAGACCTTCACCCAATAAAGAACCATTGTTCATTTGAAGTGTGTTACGCATGTACTGTGGCAAATATCCTTGTTTTAGCGTATGTTCAAAAAGATTATGGTTCAAGGGTCCTGTCATTTTCTTTTTGTAATAATTGTCTTCTGGAAGCATATCCAGGGTAATGAGGTCCATAAGTCCGTCATTGTTGAAATCCGCTATGTCATTACCCATACTAAAGTGACTCATATGGCCTAACACTTGTTGGGACATTTCTTTGAATGTGCCATCCTGATTGTTTATATAGAGGTAGTCGTTGGCAATAAAGTCATTGGTAACAAAAACATCTTCCCAACCATCGGCATTCACATCTCCTATCCCAAGGCCAAGGCCAAGGCCGTCAAAGACTATTCCTGCAGCAATGGTGACATCAGAGAACCTGGGCCCTTCTGGAGCAATGCCATTATTCCGGTATAAGCGGTCGTTGGCTGCACTCGAGCCATCTTTGAGAAGCGGTTTCAAGGCATTTGGATTCCTCACGTCATTGGTATGGTTAAGCAAATACATGTCCAAATCCCCATCCTTGTCATAATCAAAAAAGGCTGCCTGAGTGGAATATCCGGTATCCGCGAGTTCAAAATCTTCTGCTTGCTCTTTAAACGTAAGATCTCCATTGTTGATGTAGAAAAGATTCCTACGTTTTTCTTTTGGAAAGTTACCAGAACGGCAGACATAGATATCCAAGAGCCCATCATGGTTAATATCTACCATGGTAACCCCGGTAGACCATCCCTCAATTATTATCCCGGCCGAATCGGTAATATCTTTAAATTGCAAACCGCCCATGTTCAAGTAAAGGCGATCTTTTACCATATTGCCTGTAAAATAAAGATCCGGCAGGCTATCATTGTTGATATCCCCAATGGCCACCCCACCACCGTTATAGACATAGAAGAAATCTACCATGTTAAAATTTTCATTTTCCTCTATACGGTTTTCAAAATGGATTTTTGTGGAATCAGAGGATAAAAGCGCAAATAAGGGTACAGCAGTACTATCTTCCCGTTGAGGGCTTTTTTCTGTACAGGCTATGATACCTAATAATGCCCAGGGAATAAGAAATAATATGGTTTTTCTTGAAATCATTATACAATGCCGGATAATGTCATGAAAGTTAAGGAAAGTTGGGTAGTAGAAAAAGACCCGCCGATAGGGCAGGTCTTTTATTGTACAACTAAGTCAAACAAAAATTTAATATAGTGGATTTTGTGTTACATTGGGATTCCCCAAAACCTCGCTTAACGGTATGGGTAGAACATAATCCTTAGCCGATAATGTGCGATCTACATTGTAAGTGTCGATAAAATCTTGGATGTATTCGCCCAAATAATCCGGTGATCCGCCAAAAGTACTTTTTCTTTTCAGCTCGGGGTATACCTCGCATTCAAAGGCGAACTCCAATACGCGTTCGTTCACAATTGCATCCCTTAGTAGGTCTTGAGTCAATCCTGAAAGTGGCTCTAAGCCAGCACGTTCCCGAACAAGATTGATACCGAAATAAGGATCTCCACTACCACTTTCATTGGCGGCTTCAGAATGACCCAAAAGAATGTCTGCCAATCGGATATATACTGTATTTTTCTCACTATCATTGGCATTGGATATGCCCACTTCTGTATATTTAGCCGACCAGGCATTTGAAAACACCAGTTCTTCCGGGTTATTTGGATCGGCATCTGCAGATACCAAACCACCGAAACGGCTAAGATTATATGAAGCATCTTTGCTCCAGGTAACCACCGGGAATTCACCGTCTGATTTTGGACCCACCCTATTGGAAACATATTCATTTATGAAGGTACCGGGAATTCTTTTATCTTCAGGATCATATTTGGTCCTAAACGCCTGTGTTCCATTAAGCCAATGCCAGCCCACACCACCAAGATCATTAGGTAAATCGGCAGGCACATAATGTTGGTGGGCATTTTGATTCTCATCTATATTCGCGGAAGCTGATATCTGCGCCTCAAAAATCCTTTCTCCAGAATTTTCGGTAGCCACTGCAAAATTGTCGGCAAAATCATCAAAAAGGGCAACGCCACTTTCATTTACAATGGTTTCTGCCATTGTTCGTGCTTCGTTCCATTTTTCGTCCTGTAAATAGGCTTTTACCAGCAAACCCATTGCCGCCCATTTCGTAGCTCTGCCAATTTCCTCTGCTGCGTACGATTCCGGTAATAGATTGGAGGCAGTCAATAAATCGGCTTCAATAAGATCTAATGCTACTCTTTTACCGTTTTCATTGGATGGAAGATCTTGGTCGCTAACGGTACGTTCGGCCGTAACAGGTATGTCATCAAAATATCGGACCAAGTTATAATAGTAAAACGCCCTTAGGAACAAGGCCTCCCCTTTTACTCTATCTACCAACGCTGTATTAGGGACTCCGGCCTCTTTCAATTCATCGGATTTTTGAATCAGCGCATTCGCTCTATTGATATTTGAGTAAGAGATTTCCCAATAAGCTGCAATATAGGCATCGGCCGGATCCACATTTCCGTTCTGGAAATCCAAAGGTCCCTTTTCCCAACCTACCTGGTAACCGACCCTACTCTCGAACACATAACGGTTGTAAAAATGGTTGAACCATTCCCCGCCTTGGCCTATACCATCGTATACAGCGTTTACACCAAGTTCGAGTTGCTCAGCGGTATTGAAAAAATTATCTTGTGTGGTAAAATCAGGATTTTCCTCCAAATCGGAGCACCCAAAAGGGATGGTCATGGCCAGAACCCATATAAGTCTAAAGTTCTTTCTTTTAAAAATTAACGTTTTCATAATGCATTATTTTTTGTTTAAATTACTAAAATTCAAGGTTAACACCTAAGGTAACTGTTCTGGAGCGCGGATACGCGTCATAATCATCACCCCTGTTAAGATTGTTTTGACCCCTGTTATTCACTTCTGGGTCAAAACCGCTATAATCCGTAATGGTCAGCAGATTTTGTGCACTTACAAAAACGCGTGCCTTACTAAGCAGTTCTATACCAGGTATAGTGTAACCAATAAGAATGTTTTGAAGGCGGATGAACGAACCGTCCTCAATAAAAAAATCAGAATCTCGATAGGAATTTGCAAAATCTCTGTTCCCATCTATTATAGGTCTAGATGCCCCTGTATTGCTAGGTGTCCAGGAATCGGTTAATATTGTGGATATCTGATTAATTTTCTGGATACCATCGCCTATTTCCGATTGTTGAAGGTTTCTGACCTCAAAGCCGTGTACACCCCTAAAAAAAACAGCTAAATCAAAATTCTTATAATTTATAGTAGAGTTAAGGCCCCATGTAAAGTCAGGATTGGGATCACCAATAATTACAAAATCGTCCGGTGTAATCTCTCCATCACCATCAACATCCCTATATCTTGGATAGCCAGGTTTATCTCCTGATCTGGAGGGGTTACCATCAATTTCGGCTTGGGTCTGGAATATGCCGATGTAATCATAACCTCTCCAAACACCTATGGGATTTCCAGCCTCCACCCAACTACCTGTTACTCCTAGGTGGCCACTGGTAGATTCAGAAAAAAATGGGGTACTCTCTCCTAGATCGGTCAATTCGTTGCGAAGTATGGAAATGTTACCGGCAACGTTCCATTTGAAATTATCCCCATTTATGACATAGCCATCCAATCCTACTTCAAAACCGGTATTCTCCAGAGAACCGGAGTTTTTTAGGATTTCGTTAAAGCCTAAACTACTGGGCAAGGCCACCCTTAGTAGTAAATCCTCGGTCTCATTGAAAAAATAATCCATGGTTAGGTTCAATCGGCTATTGAAAAATGAAAAATCAAGACCAACGTTTAACATTGTGGTCGATTCCCACTTAAGTTCAGAATTTTGAAGTCGTTCATCAGCAAGG
The DNA here is from genome assembly GCA_947494715.1 of uncultured Flavobacteriaceae bacterium. Lineage (GTDB taxonomy): Bacteria > Bacteroidota > Bacteroidia > Flavobacteriales > Flavobacteriaceae > Ulvibacterium. The sequence goes on from CANLWG010000001.1 coordinate 313,226, forward strand.
CCCAAAACCAATTGATCCCCTACTACATAGTTGAATTCACTTAAATTGGCCAGCGAATTAAAGACGGGTATTTCCGAGTTGCCCGTAAGGCCCCAACTTCCTCTTAGCTTAATATTGTTAATGGTCTCCGAAAGTTTTGAGTCTTTAAAAAAGCCCTCGTTGGAAAGTCGCCAGCCTAAGGCAACGGAGGGAAAATTGGCCCATTTGTTTTCACGCCCAAAGCGAGATGAACCGTCTCGTCTAAATGTAACTGTAGCCAGGTAACGATCGTCAAAATTATAATTTACCCTACCTAGTACTGATTCAAGCTCCCATTCTCGCCGTTCCGAAGTAGGAGTAAGGATATCAGGACCTCCTTGAAGAGTGGCCTGATCGACCGAGGCAGCCGTTATTCCCCTTGTAGTAGTGCTCGTAAATCGGTTTACTTCTTTTTGGTAGGTATAACCGGCCACTATATCAATAAAATGCTTATCGCCAAATTGTTTGGTGTAGGACAGGATATTCTCGTTGAGGATGTTTGCGGAGTTTCTATTGGCCAAGGTAAGTTCACCGGTAAAATCTCTTCCTATTTGGGTCGTTACCGATGGAAAGAAACTTGTTCTGTTTATGTTCAAGATATCTGCCCCGATACTGGTCTTTGCCCTTAGCCCATCTAGGATATTAAAGGTCAGACTAGTATTTCCGAGAACACGATTGGTGATATCTTGATCAGTAGCAAATTCTAGTTCCTGTACTGGATTTACAAAAAACCGGCCATCATAGGAAGCTAGGGCAAACTCCCCATCAGCGTCTCGGACGGGTATCGTAGGATCTAAGCCCAGTGCGGTGATAATAATCCCTCCTGGTCCTCCTCTGTCAGTAGCGGTAGCATTTTGAACCGTTCTGTTGTAGGCCCAACTAGAACTTACCTCGAGGAAATTGTCAAACAGATTGTTGTCCAAGTTCAAACGGATACCATATCTATTAAAATCCGTGTTCTTAATGATACCTTCGTTCTCGAAATAGTTGCCGGAAAGAGCATAACGCATGGCTTCGTTACCTCCAGAAAATGTAAGTTGGTGATTTTGGATTACCCCTGTTCCTGTTACTTCATCCAGCCAGTTGGTACCAGCTCCTATAGCATCAATTTCCGCTTGGGTGTAAATAGGGGCACCTCCTTGACTTACTTCTAGGGTATTCAAATATGTGGCAAATCCAGCACCATCCAATACATTAATAGAGTTATTTATGGTCTGGGTTGAGTAAGAGCCCTCATAGCTCAACTTGGACTTGCCAGCTTTACCTCTTTTGGTAGTAATTAATACAACACCATTAGAACCTCTGGAACCATAAATAGAGGTGGCCGAAGCATCTTTCAATATCTCTATAGATTCAATGTCGTTCGGGTTTATGGACGCTAAAATGTTAGTCGCTTGTCTGTTACCCCCTGCACTGTAGGCAGAATTGTCGGGATATATAGGAAACCCATCGATGACATAAAGAGGTTCACTTCCACTATTTACCGAGTTTGATCCCCGGATTCGCACGGACACGCCACCACCGGGGGCCGCGGATGATTGTACCACTTGTACCCCGGGAGCCCTGGCCTGAATGGCTTGGTCTACCGAAGTTACAGGTAATTCCTGTACGGCGGCACCATCTATGGATGATACGGATCCCGTTAAATCGCTCTTCTTTACGGAGCCATAACCTATAAGTACTACTTCATCAAGTGCCTCGGATTGCGGTTGTAGGCCCACATTTATTGTAGTGCGCCCATTAATTTCAACATTTTGGGTCTCAAAACCCAAATAAGAGAATTCCAGAACATTGGAGCCTTCGGGAACCCTCAATTCGTAGTTTCCATCAAAATCAGTTGTGGTCCCAATAGTGCCGTTGGCGGTATTCTTGACCAGTACGTTTACACCCGGCATCAAATCATTGGTTTCGGCATCGGTAACTGTTCCACGGATTGTAGTCTGGGCGGTGACAGTACCAACCAACCAAAAGAATATAAAGACCGAGGACACAATTTTAAAATTAAAAATTCTAGGTGTTGATTTTTTCATATTAAGATTACTTTGAGGGTTAGTTTGTTTAGCGAAAAATATATGAGAGTTACGTTATGTAGAAACGACGATTCTCATTGGTACTAATTCTTCACAAGTTTAAATAATTTAACCAATCTTTAATATGGACAATGTTATCATATTTATGGATTTTTTGGCACATAATGGGAATTCAGTAACCAAGGAATGTATTTTTTAACAAAACAACACAAAGAAGAAGGGTATTTCGAATATTTTTTAATGACCTTCTTTTCGGAAATACCAAATCAATTTAAGAAGACCTCTAATCTAAATTTAGATTATTTTAACCATGTTGTCCATTTTTATACGCTCTTGGAGAAAGTCCCATATGTTTCTTGAAAAGTCGTGAAAAATATAGGGGATCCTGATAGCCAAGTTGATATCCAATTTCCTTTACACTTAAATCGGTATACTTCAAATATTCACAGGCTTTCTGTATTTTTTTGAGATTAAAGAAATGGATTAATGAATACCCGGTTCTTTTTTTAAATAGATTAAAAAGGTAAGAGGGAGAGTAGTTGAATTTTTGAGATATGTCCTCCGCTTTTAAGGACCGATTCAGGTTTTTTTGGAGGTAATCCATAATTTCATCCACAAGACTATGTGTTTCGTGAATATTGATATCGTTCTCAATGTTGTGGTATACAAAAGAGCTTATAAAATTCAGTCCTAGGATATTGGCATATTCCATGGCGGAAAGCGTATAATCGCTGGTGAAAATCTTGTAGATGCGATCAAACAGTTCTATACGGTAATTGCTAAATGGAATTGCGCCCTGGTTTATGGAATTAGAGGTATATCTTTCCAAAAGGCTTTGTGCCATTTCGCCTTCAAAATGCATCCAATAGATACTCCACGGACTATCCGATTTGGCCCAATATTCATGCGCTTTGTTTCTGGGTAAAATAAAAAAATGGTTGGGAAGTACTTCCCTTTCGGATCGATCAAGTTTAAATATACCGGAACCCTCTACGCAATAGATAAAAATGAATTCCAAAGCACCTTTATTTCGGATACGATGGTGATTGGTGGCATTGGGATAATAACCAATATCGGTAATGGAGAAAGATTTGGTTATAGTGTTGGATCGTAAATTCTTTTTTACGGCATCTGGAAGTACTATCATCTTCTGTCCCAAGAAACCTTCCTTTAGCGAAGAATTATCCATGTTTAATTGGTTTGATACATTCTTGAAAATCCATTGATGCCCAATCATCAAAGGATTTATATGGTTTTAAAGCGTTATTTAACAAATTAATAAAACACAATAAAAAGTAGAGGAATCAATACAGCCTTTATTGTGCTAACCGTACGCTGTTGGATTATACGAAGTAAATAAAAATCCATATAAAAACATAATTTATGCATTTGGAATTATAAAAGGATTGAACCGAATGCAGCTGGGATACCAACCTCGTAAATAATGACCAAAATCGAACATTGTATTGATTATAGTTAACGATTTTGGGGTATGGTGACTTAGGAATTACGGGAAACAAGCAGGCAAGATGCTCAATATTGACAGATTGACCCAAAATGGAATTTTGTTTTCGAAGGGTTATGTGTCTTCCCCGGTTTGTAGTCCATCCCGTGCCGGCTTATTAACAGGGATCAATCAGGTGGAGTTTGGTCATGACAATAATATTGGGGATAACCAACCGGGTTTTGATGAACAATTCCTAAGGCTTCCGGTGCGGCAAAAGACTATTGTGGACAATTTGGGAGGGTTGGGGTATGCAAATGGTCTTATCGATGGCACCTAGGAGAAGAACAGTTTCATAGATCCGTATATGCCAATTTACGGCCCGTATTTCAAAACAATTGTTACAAACTACCCCGAATAGTGTTCTTAGTTTCCTGTCTTCCCCAATCGGCTTTTAGGCCGCTACGGTACAGAAATGGGCCAAGAATCCATAAAAAGCAATATCGTCCATATTTACAGCTATTTTGTCTATTCTTTTGATATTGATGTTTTTATAATATTGAGAAGTATTGGCTTAGTGTGAATACACCTATGTTTTGAACAACGTAATCCACACAGAATCTTACATAAAGTAATGGTTAAAGAAGATGGATTTTTGCGTATTTACCAGGATTTAAGAGTTTTAAAGTAACATAACATAGTTTTCCCCTTGATGAAATTAAGTAAGTTGTTTGAGTTAGTTTTCTTTTCCTCTTTTACAGCCATCCTCTTGGGTGGCTGTAAAAGCGAGGAAGCTAAACCAACTAAAATGGACCTAATGTTATTTTTACTTTGGTGGACGATTTGGGTCTTCACGACCCGAGTTATACGGGAAGTATCTGTTATGAAACCCCCAATATAGACCGGATTGCAAAAGAAGGCACCGTAAATGGACATGAAGTTGATGGAATTTCTTATGGAAATAAGGCTAATAAGCCGAAACCCGACGCTGAATTTGACACCAAACTTGTTCAAAAAGTATATCGACAAAAGGTAGAAGAGTTGATGCCTCGTTTAGAAGCGCAAAGGAAAAGATTTCTATTCCGTGATTTTGAACCCAACAAAGACTGGTGGGATAGTAGGATAACGAAGGATTGATAGGCCTTGCTGATAAGGGAAGATAGACCGGAGGAAAGAGACATGGAAGATGAAAGATTAGTTAGTGGATTAGAAGCTTGAAACAAGGGAAACCTGAAATTCAAAACTATTTTGCACCCAAACTTTAACAAACCAATAATTCATTTATGAATCCTAAGAAATTCAATTTTACATACCTTATATTTTTGGCTTTTGTCTCTGCCATGGGCGGTTTTCTTTTTGGCTATGATTGGGTGGTCATCGGAGGTGCCAAACCATTTTATGAACTCTTTTTTGATATTGCCGATGCCCCCACCTTACAAGGTTGGGCCATGAGTAGTGCATTGATCGGTTGTGTATTCGGGGCTATACTTTCCGGGATTTTGGCGGATAAATGGGGCAGAAAGAACAGTCTTATCCTAGCTGCTGCCTTGTTTATTGTATCCGCTTTTGGAACGGGTTATGTAAATGAGTTTACCCCCTTTATCATTTACCGTTTAATCGGTGGCCTTGGAATTGGCTTGGCATCTACTTTATCGCCCATGTATATCGCCGAAGTGGCCCCTGCAAAGTACAGGGGACAATTCGTGGCCATTAATCAATTGACCATTGTTGTGGGTATTTTGGCTGCGCAAGTTGCCAACTGGGGTATTGCCGAGGCCATTCCCCAAGATTTTGATGGTAGCCAAATACTGGCCTCCTGGAACGGCCAAATCGGATGGCGATGGATGTTCTGGGCAGAATTGGTTCCTGCCGGGCTTTTCTTTTTGCTGATGTTCTTGGTGCCCAAAAGCCCCAGATTTTTGGCAAAGGACGGTGATGATCAAAAAGCGATACATGTGTTGAAAAAAATAGGTGGAAAGGAGTATGCCCTCAATGAGTTACAAAACATGAAGTTGACCTTTGAAAATGATGCTGGACGAAAAATTTTGATTTCCGAGCTAAAGGGAAAAAAGGTCTGGCCTATTTTGGTCGTGGGAATCGTTTTGGCCATATTTCAACAATGGTGTGGCATCAATATCATATTTAATTATGCCCAGGAAATCTTTACCGCTGCCGGATACAGTGTGGGCGATATGCTGTTCAATATTATCATCACCGGCAGCGTTAACCTCATTTTTACCTTTGTGGCCATGCGTACGGTCGATAGTTGGGGCCGAAGAAAACTAATGTTATTGGGGGCTATGGGACTGGCCGTAGTTTACGCTATCCTTGGCGGTGCTTACTATTTTGGTTTCAATGGTTGGCCCGTATTGGTATTGGTCATTATGGCCATAGCCGTGTATGCCATGTCCCTTGCACCGATTACCTGGGTAGTGCTATCGGAGATTTTTCCAAATCGGTTACGGGGTATGGCCATGTCCATAGCCACATTCTCGCTTTGGGTCGCCTCGTTTATTCTCACCTTTACTTTTCCGCTATTGAATGATGCCCTAGGGACTTATGGCACCTTTTGGGTGTATAGCGGTATTTGCATCCTGGGATATCTGTTTATCAAAAATAGGTTACCGGAAACAAAAGGAAAGAGCTTGGAGGAAATTGAAATGGAGTTGACCAAGGAAAAATAAATGATCGGTAAGGTATGATTCCAAAAGCAACCTCCTTGTAGGTTTTGCCATATTGACAATGGAAGTTTGAAAAGTTTAAGGATTTGAGAAGTTATAAAATCATAAAAATAATGTTGAGCAGGAAATCTTTTCCGATGCTTTTGGCATTGATAATTTCAACCAATAACCTAGCACAACAGCAGGCCAATATTGAGACCTACATGAATTCCATCAAAACCGAACTTCAGAAGGAATGGCCAAATAACAAAACGATTCATCTCGTTTTTCATGGACATTCCGTGCCATCAGGTTACTTTAAGACACCGGAGGTACGTAACTTGGAATCTTATCCTCATTTGACATTGGAAAAAATTAAACGAGCATATCCTACGGCGGTTGTCAATAGTATAACCACTGCCATTGGCGGAGAACAGTCGGAACAAGGTGCAAAACGTTTCAAGGCCGAGGTCCTGAACCATAGGCCGGATGTAGTTTTCATTGATTACGCCCTAAACGATAGAAGAATTGGTTTGGAACGAGCCAAAGTCGCCTGGGAAACGATGATTAAAGAGGCATTGGACTACGGTACCAAGGTGATTGTTTTGATCCCAACACCAGATTTAAAGGAGGATATTCTTTCAGAAAACACAAATCTGGACGAGCATAGTGAACAAATCCGCCAACTAGCAAGAACATATGGAGTTGGATTAGTAGACAGTTATGCTTTTTTTAGGGGAATCGCCCAAACTGAGGATATTACTTCATATATGACCCAAAGCAACCATATTAATCAAAAAGGTCATGAGGTTGTAGCGAAGGCGATTTTCGGGTTTTTTAAAAATGATAACGAATAAAACGAACCCATGAAAAATTCATGCTATATGACGGTCCTTGTATTGATGACCCTTTTTTCATGCGGTAAGGAAGAAAGTCATAAAATTGATTTATCCGGTGGATGGTCGTTTCAAGTCGATTCCCTTGATCAGGGAATAGCCGATAAATGGTATACCATGCCATTTAATGATTCCATTCGATTACCAGGTTCTATGGCAGAGAACAATAAAGGAAACGAAATTACAGTGGATACCGAATGGACAGGGAACATGTGGAACGATAGTGCCTGGTACACGAGTCCAAAAATGGAAAAATATAGACAAAAAGGCGATGTCAAGGTATCATTTTGGTTGAGCCCCAAGAAGGTATACTACGGCCCGGCCTGGTATAAAAAAAGGATAACCATTCCTGAAGATTGGCGGGGACAACATATTTCACTCTACTTGGAACGTCCCCATTGGGAAACCATGGTATGGGTTGATGATAAAAAAGTGGGCATGCACAATACCTTGGCAACCCCACATGAGTATGATGTAACGGAAATGTTGACCCCCGGGGAGCATACCCTTATAATTCGTGTGGATAATCGCATCAAGGATATTGATGTGGGTAGGGATGCCCACAGTATTTCGGACAATACCCAGACCAACTGGAACGGTATAGTAGGCAATATTGCTCTCAAGGCATACCCTGATGTTTTTATTGAAAAGGTTCAAATATATCCGGACGTGTCCAATAAAAAAGTTGTACTCAAGGGAAAAGTACATACATCCGCAACGATGCCCAAAGCGATTCAATTGGAACTCTATGCCAAGAGTGGCAATGGCGAACAACTAGAAACTGTGGTAAAGGATCTTCAAGTGGGCACTGGTGGGCAATTTCAAATGGAGTACCCCATGGGTGACTCGCCATTACTTTGGGACGAGTTCCAGCCCCATCTGTATACGATGCATTTAAAAGTCAGGGCCGATCAGAGGCTCCATGAAAAATCGGTTGTTTTTGGAATGCGGGATTTTTCGGTAGATGGCAAACATTTTTCAATCAATAGAAGACCGGTATTTTTAAGGGGTACTTTGGAATGTGCCATTTTCCCCTTAACCGGTTATCCTCCGACCGAGGTAGAAGATTGGAAACGAATTTTCAGGATTATCCAAGATCACGGGTTGAACCATATGAGATTCCATTCCTGGTGCCCCCCTAAAGCTGCCTTTCAGGCTGCCGATGAACTGGGCGTATATGTACAGGTAGAAGCTTCCGCATGGGCAACCGTTGGCGATGGCGAACCTATTGATGAATGGATTTTTAAGGAGGCCGAAAGCATCATCGAGAATTATGGCAACCATCCATCATTTGTGATGATGGCCTACGGAAATGAACCTTCGGGGGAAAACCATAAGGAATACCTGGCCCGGTTCGTAGATCACATGAAGCAATTGGACAAGCGTAGGCTGTATACCAGTGGTGCCGGTTGGCCATTACTGGACAATTTGGATTATTACAACCATAAAGGTCCGCGCATACAAGGTTGGGCCGAGGAACTGAGGAGCGTTATCAATGCACGGCCTCCCCAGACAGAATTTGATTATGATGAGTTAATTCAAAAAACACCGATGCCCTATGTAAGCCATGAAATGGGCCAGTGGTGCGTATACCCCAATTTTAGGGAAATGTCTAAGTACACCGGGGTACTTCGTCCCAAGAATTTTGAGATTTTCAAGGAAAGCTTGGAAGATAACCATATGGGCCATTTGGCGGATAGTCTGGTATTGGCCTCTGGAAAATTACAAGTGCTATGTTATAAGGCCGATATAGAAGCCGCTCTTCGGACAAAGGATATGGCCGGATTCCAATTGTTGGATCTGCACGATTTTCCCGGACAGGGTACAGCCCTGGTGGGTATTTTAGATCCGTTTTGGGATGAGAAGGGTTATGTGAAGCCTCAGGATTTCCGGGCGTTCAATGATGTTACCGTACCCCTGGCACGGCTTCAAAAGCGGATTTTTAGAAATAATGAATCGCTTAACGCCCTGACGGAAGTGGCGCACTATGGGGCTGAACCTTTGCAACAGGTTACGCCTTCATGGAAACTGACCGATACAGAAGGAACCGTTTTTTTCGAAGGCAGTCTTGAAAAGAAAGATATCCCCGTAGGAAATGGCATACAGCTCGGAGAAATTACAGTGGACCTTAGTACAATCGAAAAACCCAAAAAACTGACCTTGGCCATAACCGTGACCGATAAAACCAATCATTGGGATGTCTGGGTCTATCCTTCTGAAAAAGAAGCCATTCCAAGGGTTAGTGAGATTAAGGTAGTTAGCCGTTTGGATGCCCAAACGATTGCCTTTTTGGAAAATGGCGGCAAAGTACTGCTCTCCATTCACCAAGGCAATGTAAAATCTGAAAAAGGGGGGGACATTGGGGTAGGTTTTTCCAGTATTTTTTGGAACACCTCTTGGACCAAGGGGCAGAAACCCCACACTTTGGGGATTCTATGCAATCCGGAACATCCTGCCTTAGCAGAATTCCCAACGGAGTACCACTCCAATTGGCAGTGGTGGGATGCCATGAGCCATTCCAATGCTATTGTCCTGGACGAATTTAGCCCTGATTTAAAACCTATTGTACGCCTTATAGACGACTGGTTCGAAAACCGTAGAACAGCTTTGATTTTTGAGGTTGGGGTAGGCCAAGGAAAATTGTTGGTTTCCGGAATAGATCTACATTCTAATTTGTCCCAAAGACCGGAAGCACAGCAACTGTTGCACAGTCTAAAGAAATATATGGTCAGTGAACATTTTGATCCGGAAATCTCCTTGGAGACCAATGAAATCCGGAATCTGTTCGTATCAAAGTAGACGTAAAATGGAAAGCACAGATTACAAAATACAAAAACGATTCAAAAATATATACATGAAGAATATAATACAATGTGTTGCTATTGTACTATTCCTTTTGGTATACGCTTGTGGAAAACAGGATGTACAACAAATTGATCTGTCTGGGGAATGGCAATTTAAAATGGACTCTTCGGATCATGGTATTTCCGAAAAATGGTACACGGAACAATTTTCGGAAACCGTCCAATTGCCAGGATCCATGGCGGAAAATGGAAAGGGAAATAACGTTACCGTAAATAGCGAATGGACCGGAACAATAGTGGACAGTACATGGTTCCATGATGAAAAATATGCCAAATATAGGGAGCCGGGCAACGTGAAGATTCCCTTTTGGCTGCAACCTGAAAAGCACTATATAGGTGTGGCATGGTATCAAAAGGAGGTCGAAATTCCCTCAAATTGGGATGCAAAGCACATTGAACTTATTCTTGAACGCCCCCATTGGGAGACTCAAATATGGATCAATGATCAACATGTGGGCATGCAGAACAGCTTGGGTACGGCCCATATCTATAATCTGACCGAGTACCTAAAACAGGGAAAGAACAACATTTCCATACGGGTAGACAATCGTGTTAAGGATATTCATCCCGGAGAGAATTCCCACAGTATTTCGGATCATACCCAGAGCAACTGGAATGGAATAGTCGGGGAAATTAAGTTGGCCGCAACCTCCAAGGTGGTTTTGAAAAACATAAAGCTCTATCCGGACGTGGCCAATAAAAAGGTTATAGTAAAGGCGCAGGTCCGAAATTTCACTGGGACACCCCAAAAATGTCAGTGGGTGGCTGAGGTATTTGGCCCTGAAGAAAACCACAAGGCATTGGGCCAAGTAGTGCAAGATATTGAAGTGGATACTGAGGGGCAATTGGAAATGGAGTACCCTATGGGCGAATCTCCTTTGCTTTGGGACGAGTTCAACCCCAATCTATACACTATGGAACTTCGCCTAAAATCATCTTCAGGGACCGATTCGGAAAAAATGGTCTTTGGGATGCGGGAATTTAAGACGAAGGGAAGGCGTTTTACGATTAATGGGAACCCCGTTTTTTTGCGTGGCACCCTTGAATGTGCCATTTTCCCTAAAACCGGATATCCAGCAACGGATGTTGCTGAATGGAAAAGAATTTTGAATATCTGTAAGTCCCATGGGTTGAACCATATGCGATTCCATTCCTGGTGTCCGCCCGAGGCCGCTTTTCAGGCCGCGGATGAACTTGGTGTTTATTTGCAGGTTGAAGCTTCGAGTTGGGCCAATTTTAAAGGCTCCGGTGTTGGGGATGGTGAGGCCATTGATCAATGGCTATATCAGGAAGCGGACCATATTTTGGATGCCTATGGCGACCACCCCTCTTTTGTAATGATGGCTTATGGCAACGAACCCGGTGGTGAAAATCAAAATGCATATTTGACCCGGTTCGTGGATCATTTTAAGGCCAAGGATAACAGAAGGGTCTATACAGGGGGTGCCGGTTGGCCATTTCTGGAAAATCTGGATTATTATAACAATCATGGAGCACGGATACAAGGATGGGGACAAGGTCTAAAGAGTGTTATCAATAGTGAACCTCCCCAAACCATGTATGATTTTAGGGATACCATACAAAAAACTCCAATGCCCTATGTGAGCCATGAAATTGGGCAATGGTGTGTGTATCCCAATTTCAAAGAAATCGATAGGTATACCGGGGTATTGAGGGCCAAGAACTTCGAGATTTTCCAAGAGACTTTGGAGGAAAACCATATTGGGCATTTGGCGGATAGCTTATTGTTGGCATCGGGGAAATTACAGGCGTTGTGCTACAAGGCAGATATCGAGGCGGCCCTGCGAACCAAGGATATGGCCGGTTTTCAATTGTTGGACCTGCATGATTTTCCTGGACAAGGTACCGCCCTAGTGGGGGTATTGGACGCCTTTTGGGAAGAGAAAGGATATATTTCCCCGGAAGAGTACAAACGCTTCTGTAATGCTACGGTTCCCTTGGCGCGTTTGAAAAAGCGGGTTTTCCATAATAACGAAACCCTAAAGGCTGCCATTGAAGTGGCCCATTTTGGCGAAAAGGTTTTACAAGACTCCCCCATTTCCTGGAAACTAACGGATTCCAACAAAACTATTGCCCAGGGCAGTTTTTCAAAACAGGAAATCCCATTGGGCAATGGCATAGAACTGGGAACTATTGCAGTAGAACTAGATAAGATTTTGGAAGCCAAGAAGCTGACACTTACCGTTACCGTGGCCGAGTTTTCAAATAGCTGGGACATTTGGGTATATCCGACGGAAAACGAAAAGATACCCCAAGAAAACGGGATCAAGGTCGTCCATAAACTGGATAGAGCTACCCTACATTATTTGGAGAACGGCGGCAAGGTTTTGCTGAACCCCTCCAAGGGAAGCATACGGCCGGAAAAAGGCGGTGATATAGGGGTCGGTTTTTCGAGTATCTTCTGGAACACCGCCTGGACCCGTGGACAAAAGCCACATACCTTGGGCATTCTCTGTAATCCGGAACATCTAGCCTTGGCCAAGTTTCCAACGGAATACCATTCCAATTGGCAGTGGTGGGATGCCATGAGCCATTCCAATGCCATAATTTTGGATGAGTTTACCCCTAAACTGAAGCCTATTGTCCGTATCGTAGATGATTGGTTCAAGAACAGAAGATTAGCCTTAATTTTTGAGGCAAAAGTGGGTAAAGGTAAAATTATCGTCTCAGGAATAGATCTGCATACGAACCTAAAGGAAAGACTGGAGGCGCAACAAATGCGATATAGCTTGGAAAAATATATGTCCAGTGATCAATTTAACCCCAAAGTTCAATTGGAGGCAAAACAAATCATGGATCTAATCAAGGATAATTAGGCATATCTTAAATTTTGGTAATGAAACATATTTTTTACTTTCTGCTCCTTTTTGCAGCAACAGGTCTTGTGAATGCCAAAGAGTATAGGGTTGTTTCTCCGGACAAAACAGTTGTACTTCAGGTATCCATAACCGATAAGATCGGGATACAGGCCACTCACGGGGAGCATATCCTGTTTTCCGTTTCGGACATTGCCATGCAGCTAGCCGATGGGGTCATTTTAGGACGAGATCTCAAGGTGAGAAAATCAAATACGGAATTCCATAATGGGATAATCAAACCTGTAATACGAGAGAAATTATCCGAAATAAAGGATATATACAATGAATTGACACTATATTTCAGGGGAAAGTATGCCCTAAAAGTCAGGGTGTATAACCATGGGATTTCCTATAGGTTCCTCACTTTTTTTAATTCGGACATTACCGTTGTTTCAGAGAATATGAAGGTTGAGTTTCCAGAAGACAGTCATGCCTATTTTCAAGAGTCACCCAGTTTTAACTCCTCCTACGAGACACCATATTTAAACGAAAGAATAAAGGACATTGGAGAAACCGGATACCTTGGGCTTCCCTTTTTGGTCACTCCCGAACAGGGTCCACGGATATTGGTTACCGAAGCAGATCTTGAGGATTACCCCGGTTTATGGCTTAAGAAGACTGCGGACAATTCATTGGCTTCCACCCATGCGCTCTATCCGGTAGCATTTACTACGGATGAAAGCAAGCCATATGGTCTTGGTCAGGTTACGGAAACTGCCAATTACATTGCCAAGACCAAAGGTTCCCGGTCTTTTCCGTGGCGTGTATTCGTCTTGGCAGAAACCGATGCCGATTTGCTGACCAATACCCTGGTATATCAATTGGCAAAACCTTTGCAGATTCAAGATGCCTCTTGGATAAAGACCGGGGTGGTCACCTTTGATTGGTGGGGCAGGCGTAGTATTTATGGTGTCGACTTTAAAGCAGGTGTTAATACAGAAACAGCTAAATACTTTATCGATTTTGCTTCGGAATTTGGTTTTGAATACTTTCTGTTCGATGATGGTTGGTCTGCCCAAGGCGATATCACCCAAGTACATCCTGATTTGGATATGCTGGAAGTGATGGACTATGCCCGAAAAAGGAACGTTAAAATAATGCTCTGGGCCATTTGGTCCGCCTTTGAGAAGGATTGGGAAGGGAATTTTGACCGCTTCGAAAAATGGGGTATCGAAGGCATTAAATTTGATTTTATGAACCGCGATGACCAAAAAATGGTCCAGTTTTACCTTAGGGCGGCCAAGGAAGCCGCAAAACGAAAAATGGTACTGAATTTTCACGGAGCCTATAAACCCGCGGGGCTTCGTAGGGCATATCCCAATGTAATCACCTGGGAAGCGTTGATCGAGTTTGAATACAACGGTTGGACCGATTATGTAACCCCCGATCATGATAACCTGTTGCCATATCTTAGGATGGTGACCGGTCCTATGGATTATATTCCCTATACTACTAATAATGCCCAAAAAGGCTATTTTAGGAATAATGGGGATCAACCCATGGGGCAGGGAACTCGGGCCCATTCCATGGCATTGTTCGTTATTTTGGAAAGTCCTATGCAAATGCTACCGGATAGTCCTTCTGCCTATTTAAGGGAACGGGAATGTACAGAGTTTATCGCCGGTATTCCCACGGAATGGGATGAGATCAAGGTATTGGAAGCAAAAATGGGAGACTACACTATCCTTGCCAGAAGAAGCGGGGAGGATTGGTTTGTAGGTGCCATCACGGATTGGGAAGCCAGGGATTTCAAACTATCATTGGACTTTCTCGATGAGGGTACCTATGACATGGAATTCATTGAGGACGGTATTAATGCAGAAACCATGGCCATTGATTATCGCAAAGGAACGGAAAAGGTAACAAACGCTACAAAAAAAAGAATCCAAATGGCTCCGGGTGGAGGGTGGATAGCTAAACTCATTAAAAATTACTAAGGCTACAATAGTAGCTTCATTTTTGAAATTTAGATTGTATTTTGAAATTTAGTTTACAATGAAAGTAAAAACCTGGAAGGAAAAAGTAACCATCCCTACCTATGACATCGGGATACCCGAAAAGTATCCCGTGTTTTTAGAAAAAAGAGTATATCAAGCTAGTAGCGGGGCCGTTTATCCTCATCCGGTGATAGAACATATCAGCGATGAAAAAGTAGACAAGGAATGGGAGGTCATCTTTATTGAAAACGAGTATATTAAGATTATGGTACTTCCAGCGCTGGGCGGGCGTATTCAAATGGCTTATGATAAAGTAAAGGAACGCCATTTTGTATATTACAATCATGTCATAAAACCTGCATTGGTAGGACTTACCGGACCTTGGATTTCAGGAGGGATCGAATTCAACTGGCCGCAACACCATAGGCCCAGTACCTACAATTCCGTCGATTGCTATATTGAGGAAAACGAAGATGGTAGCAAAACGGTCTGGGTCAGTGAAGTAGAGCGCATGTTCCGAACCAAGGGTATGGCTGGTTTTACCCTGTATCCTGATAAGGCCTATGTGGAAATCAAGGCGCAATTGTATAACAGGACACCACATGCACAAACGTTTTTGTGGTGGGCCAATCCCGCGGTCGCTGTAAATGACCACTATCAATCGGTCTTTCCACCGGATGTGAATGCAGTCTTTGACCACGGTAAGCGTGATGTTTCCGAATTTCCGATAGCCAAGGGAACCTATTACAAGGTGGATTATTCCCCGGGTACGGATATTTCCAAATATAAAAATATTCCGGTGCCTACCTCCTATATGGCCATAACTTCCAACTATGATTTTGTCGGCGGCTATGAAAATGATACCAAGGGGGGATTATTGCATATTGCCGATCACCATATATCTCCTGGAAAAAAACAATGGACCTGGGGCAATGGGGATTTTGGACATGCCTGGGATCGAAACCTGACCGATTCTGATGGGCCCTATATTGAGCTGATGTGTGGTGTATATACGGATAACCAGCCTGATTTTTCATGGATGCATCCGTATGAGGAAAAGAGTTTCAAGCAGTATTTCATGCCTTATCACAATGTAGGTGTTGTGAAAAATGCGACCAAGGAAGCCTTGTTGAATTTGGAATTCTATAAAGGCAAGGTCACTCTTAAGCTACATGTAACCGGTTGTTATCCGCAATGTGTCATCGAATTGCAGTATGATGATCAAATCCTGTTTCAGGATTCCAGAGATTTGGACCCGTCAAACGGGTATGAGAATACTATAACTGTTGAGGATGCGCTACATCAAAATCTTAGGGCCAGTTTAAAGAATGCAGACGGCCATGTACTGGTGAGTTGGATGCCGGATGGTCCGAAATCGGAAGCCATTCCCGAACCGGCCAAAGCGGCAAGACTTCCTGAGGAAATCGAGAGCTTGGAGGAGTTATTTCTTAATGGATTACATCTGGAACAATATCGCCATGCTACCTATGATGCCTCACAATACTATTTGGAAGGGCTTTCAAGGGAACCCAAGGATGTACGATGCAACAACGCCATGGGGCTATGGTATATGAAACGTGGACAATTTAAAAAAGCCTTACCCTATTTTGATAGGGCCATAGAAACCCTTACGGAACGCAATCCGAATCCCTATGACGGAGAACCTTATTTTAACAAAGGGCTGACATTACGGTTTTTGGGCAAGAATAAGGAGGCCTATGCAGCTTTCTTTAAAGCGTGTTGGAATGCCGCATGGCAGGATGCGGGCTATTTTAACCTTGCCCAGATTGATTGCCTACATGGCCGATATGAAAAGGCTGTGGAATTGGTAGACAAGGCCCTAATACGAAATTGGCATAACCATAAGGCCCGGCATTTGAAGGTAATCTTACTAAGGAAATTGGGAAGAATTGGCCAGGCCATGGCTTTGATTGAAGAGTCGCTCACCATAGATCGTTTCAATTTTGGAGTTCTCTATGAAAAATATCTATTGCATAAGAACACGGAGGAACTTAACGAGTTTAAGGAAATGCTTCGCAATGAGGTACATAATTATATTGAATTTTCATTGGATTATGCCCAGGCCGGTCGATATTCCGAAGCCATTTCTTTACTTCAACTATATCTAGCCGATAGGAAGAAGGTATATCCCATGGTCCATTACTTTTTGGGTTGGTACCAAGAGCAAATAGGGGAATTGGAAGCGGCCCATACTTCGTATAGGAAGGCACAACAAATGCCCATGGACTATTGTTTCCCAAACCGTTTAGAAGAGGTTCTTGTGTTGCAAAGTGCCATAAAGGCCAATCCAAAGGACGACAGGGCACCCTATTATCTGGGCAATTTTTGGTATGCCTCTAGGCAATACAATGAGGCGAAACACTGTTGGGAGACTGCGATTAGTATAGAGCCCAAAAATGCTATTGGTCATCGCAATATATCACTCTTGTATTTTAACAAGACCAAGGATAAGGAGCTGGCCAGAAAACATCTTGAAAAAGCATTTTCTCTGGAGCCGGACAATGCGCGCTTGTTGATGGAATTGGATCAGTTGTACAAAAAATTGAACGTTTCCATAGAGGAAAGGCTAGGTCTCTTGGAAAAACATTTGGATCTCACCTTGTCCAGGGACGATTTGTACTTGGAGCGCGTCTCCCTGTATAATTTCAAGGGAGACCATGAAAAAGCCCTTGAATTGATAGGGAAACGGCAATTTCATCCGTGGGAAGGTGGTGAAGGCAAAGTACCCTTTCAATATTTTACAGCAAGAATAGAATGTGCAAAACAGTACTTGATTCGGCGGAGTCCTAAAAAAGCATTGATTCATTTGGAAGCCGTACAATCGTATCCTCATAATTTGGGCGAAGGTAAACTATATGGTGCTCAGGAAAATGATATCTTTTATTGGTTGGGTTGTGCCTATGAACAGTTGGAGGATTTGGAAACAGCCCATAAGTTTTGGGAAAAGGCGGCTACAGGCTTAAACGAGTTGGGGGCGGCCCTGTTCTATAACGATCAACAACCGGACAAGATTTTTTACCAAGGATTGGCCTTGTTAAAATTACAACGCAACCGGGAAGCACAGGAACGGTTTCAAAAATTCATCGATTACGGTAAGTCGCATATGAACGATAAGGTAAGGCTCGACTATTTTGCCATTTCCCTGCCCGACCTTTTGATATGGGAAGAAGATTTGAATCTTCGGAATAAAATCCATTGCCAGTATCTTTTAGGCCTTGGGAAAATGGGACTTGGTGAACAAGATAGTGCCCAAGATGCTTTTAAAACAGTTTTAGAACAACACCGCTACCATTTGTCTGCACAATTGCACTTGAACATGAATAGAAATACCGAGCTGAGTTTTCAAAAGTCATAGTGCATATAGAGCACTAAACGGGTTTGAGGGAAAGGATTTTATCAAGGATATTAAAAAGAATGTGGCGATTATAATTACATGATATGGAACACCTAGTGAAGAGTTTTCCGGTTAGATTTAAATATATGGGCTACTTGTTGTTTGGACTGTTTTTCCTGCAATGTTCGGAGCCTTCATCAAACCAAATCTCCTTAGAAGGCGAATGGCGGGTAAAACTAGATTCCCTGGATAAGGGATTTGATGAAAATTGGGCCGATATCAACTTGGAGGGTGTCCAAGTAAGTCTGCCCGGCACCTTGGACGATGCCGGTATAGGAACGCCAAACCAGCTAAAGCCTGAGCTAGACAACTATGTGCTTTCCAACCTAGCGCGCAATCACCAATACATTGGTAAGGCTTGGTATCAAAAGGAAGTGGAAATCCCTAGGCAGTGGGAAAATAAGGACATCCACTTGACCCTGGAAAGGGTCATTTGGGAGTCTACAATTTTTGTGGATGGTAAGCTCACAGGTAAAGCTGAAAGTCTGGTCGGGGCACATGAATATGATTTGACCCAGGAACTTTCCCCGGGAAAACATCTGCTGACCATTTGTATTGATAATTCCAATAAATACCCGTTGATCAATGTAGGGGGCAGTAAGTACCCGGATCCCATTAATCAGGATATGGCCCATGGATATACTAACCATACCCAGATTAAGTGGAACGGAATTATAGGAGATATCCTTTTAAAAGCCACAGAACCCAATGCTCCACGAAACTTGCAAATCTATCCGGATATAGAGAACAATGCACTAGGAATCACTTACGAACAGGGGCGTCCGGATTTGGAGAATTCTCAGTTCCAGATAATGGACAACACCGGTAGTCCCTTGATTACTGTGTATGTGGAGGGAGCCGAAATAGAAGGGAATACCGTAAGCTTTCAAATCACCAAACCTGACAGCCTTAAATTTTGGGACGAGTTTCAACCCAATGTGTATGAGGCAAGAGTTATTGTTGCTTCGGATACCCTTAGGGCAAGTTTTGGCTACAAGGATGTAGCCAACCATCAGGGCAAACTTATTTTGAATGGCAACCCTATCTTTTTACGAGGGAACTTGGAGTGTTCCATTTTCCCGTTGACCGGTTATCCGCCTATGGAAAAAGAAGATTGGGCCAAGTTAATTGAACAGGCCAAGGCCTACGGACTCAACCATCTACGCTTCCATTCCTGGTGTCCTCCTAGAGCTGCCTTTGAAGCGGCTGATGAAGCGGGGTTCTACCTGCAGGTTGAGCCGGCCCATTGGAGCCTAAGAGTAGGCGAGGATGAAAAAACCACCCGATTCTTAAGAAACGAAGCCGAAAAAATGCTTCAGGATTATGGCAACCATCCCTCCTTTCTTTTAATGGCCTTGGGCAATGAACTTCAGGGTGATGCCGATTTGATGAATACAATAATCGCCGATTTAAAAAAGAAGGATAACCGCCATTTGTACATGACCACTACATTTTCATTCCAAAAGCCTATGGGTGAGCGCCCAGAACCTGAGGACGAGTATTTTGTGACCCAATGGACAGATAAGGGATGGATTCGCGGACAAGGAATCTTCAATAATGAACCACCCCATTTTGATGCTGATTATTCCGTCAATAGTGAGCATATTGAAGTCCCATTGATATCCCATGAAATAGGCCAGTATGCGGTCTATCCGGACTTGTCAGAAATACCCAAATACACAGGGGTTTTGGAACCCTTGAATTTTTGGGCGGTGAAAAAGGACCTTGAAAGGAAAGGCCTTTTGGAACTAGCGGATGAGTTTACAGAGGCTTCCGGTAAATTGGCGGCTATGTTGTACAAAGAGGAAATTGAACGTGCCTTGAAAACACCCAGTTTTGATGGGTTTCAGTTGTTGCAATTACAGGATTTTCCCGGACAGGGAACAGCTTTGGTTGGTTTGCTCAATGCCTTTTGGGAATCCAAAGGGGTTATTTCCGCCAAGGAGTTTCGAAAATTCAATAGCGAGATCGTTCCGCTAATTCGGTTTAAAAAGGCGGTCTACGAAACGGGAGAAAATTTTATCGCTAGTATTGAAGTTGCCAACTTTTATAAGCCCATGCAAGCCCAAACTCTAAAATGGTCCATCCAAAACGGGGAAGATAGTTTGGTAAAGGAAGGAATTCTTGAAAATGTAACCCTTACCCTGGGCAATAATCAGGATATTGGGACGATTGAACTCCCAATTAAAACTGACAAGGCCCAACGATGGACTATTGAAGTAGAACTCTCTGGAACCGATTATAAAAATGATTGGCCCATTTGGGTCTATCCCAAAATCGTGGAGATTGGATTAAACGATGTTGTGATTGCCCGATCTTTTGAAGCAGCGGGCAGGGCACTGGAAAAAGGACAAAAGGTGTTTTTTACACCAAATCCCAAAAGCGTTAAGGGAATAGAGGGCCGGTTTGTACCCGTTTTTTGGAGTCCCGTGCATTTTCCCAATCAGCCCGGGACAATGGGACTGCTGATTGATTCCAAGCACCCGGCATTTCAGGATTTTCCGACCAATTCGCATACTGAATGGCAGTGGTGGGACCTCTGTATCAACTCAAAATCAGTGGTGCTGGATTCGCTTCACGTAAAGCCCCTAGTACGGGTCATTGATAATTTTGTGACCAACCATCATTTGGCCAACGTTTTTGAGGCCAAAGTGGGTAATGGAAAACTGCTGTTTTCCTCAATTGACTTACATTCCAATCTCAAAAATAGACCGGTGGCAAGACAGTTGCGGCATAGCCTGCTGCAATATATGAAGAGCGATGCGTTTAATCCTTCCAAAACCATTGAGGTGGAAAGTTTAAAAAAGATACGGTTGAATCAGAATCAAGACAAGTTTTCCACCAAGGATATCTATAATTAGAATTGGTAAAATATATTTGTAATGTAATAATTCATTAAAGTATGAAAGTAAACTGGGAATGGAAAGGTGTAATGCCCGCAGTGACGACCAAGTTCACGGAAGATGATAAATTGGACCTAACTATGTTCAACAAGAACATCAAGGCGCAAATGGATGCAGGTGTCCATGGTATTGTTTTGGGAGGATCCTTGGGAGAAGCCAGTACGCTTGTCGAAAATGAAAAGGAGGTTTTGATCAAAGAGACCCTCCAGACCGTAGCGGGCAAGATACCTGTGGTGATGACCATAGCCGAGCAGGCGACCAAGGCGGCCATAAAGGCGGCCCAAAATGCCGAAAAGCATGGGGCAGATGCATTGATGGTCCTTCCGCCGATGCGATATAAGGCAACTGACCATGAAACCGTGGTCTATTTTAAGGAGGTGGCCCAGAATAGTGGTTTGCCTATAATGATATACAACAATCCCGTGGATTACAAAATCGAGGTGACTTGTGATATGTTCGAAGAGTTGTTGGAGCTTAAAAATATAGGAGCGGTAAAGGAGTCCACCCGGGATATTATTAATATCGGTAGGTTGCGTAATAGATTTGGCGAGCGTTTAAAAATTCTCACCGGCGTGGATCCACTTGCCTTGGAAAGCCTTTTGTTGGGCGCGGACGGATGGGTAGCCGGATTGGTATGCGCCTTTCCTTCGGAGACGGTCGCTATTTATGAGCTGGCCAAAGCAGGCAAGATCAAAGAGGCTACTGAAATATACCGATGGTTCCTTCCGCTATTGGAACTGGACATCAGTCCACAATTGGTACAAAACATTAAGTTGGCGGAAGTGGCTACCGGTATAGGTACCGAACATGTAAGGGCTCCAAGATTGAAACTGAAAGGGCAGGAACGAGAACGGGTCCTGCAAGTTATAGATGAAGGGTTACGTACACGACCGGAGTTGCCAGAGTATAGGTCGCTTGCCAAATCCCTTGAATAGATTTGATAGGAATTTCAGTTTTCTCCAAGTACGGAGGTTCACAATTTATATGATTTCTTACTTAATATAAATTCCTAGTAATGCAGTTCCTTTTGGAGTTTGTTTTTTATCTTCGACGGACTACAAAAAATCGTTCACGGAAAATAGTTTAAAAAAGATCATCCATGATAACTGGCAAAAATTATGTGGGTAACGAGCTTTCGGCCAAGGGTAGTATTACCTATAACACGTTCGACCCAAAATTAAATATTCCTACGGAATGGAATTTTCATGAAGCTACGGACGAGGAAATCAATACGGCTGCGAAGAAGGCACAATCTGCTTTTAAGGCTTACAAGAATACGTCGGGAAAACAAAAAGCTGATTTTCTAACTGCCATTGCGGAGGAAATCGAAGCTCTTGGAGATGAACTGATACAGACCTATATGCAAGAATCGGGACTTCCCGAAGGTCGAGCAAAAGGCGAACGAGGCCGTACCATGGGCCAACTAAAGGCCTTTGCCAATTTGTTGGAAGAAGGATCCTGGGTAGATGCTACCATAGACACGGCACAGCCGGATCGTCAGCCTTTGCCTAAAACGGATATTCGAAAAATATTGGTTCCCATTGGCCCTATTGTCGTTTTTGGATCCAGCAATTTTCCGTTGGCCTTTTCAACGGCTGGTGGGGATACGGCTAGTGCGCTTGCAGCGGGGTGCCCCGTTATTGTAAAAAGTCATCCCATGCATGCAGGTACGGGAGAACTGGTGGCTTCAGCTATCATCCGGGCGGTTGGACGGACAGGAATGCCGGACGGTGTCTTTTCCAATCTGAATAGCAGCGGAATCGAAGTGGGCCAAAAGTTGGTCATGCATCCCAATGTTAAAGGTGTTGGTTTTACGGGAAGCACTCGGGCAGGAACAGCACTGTACCAATTGGCCAATGAACGTAAGGAACCTATTCCTGTTTTTGCCGAAATGGGCAGTATTAACCCTGTTATTTTACTGCCAAGGGCGTTAATGGAAAAAGGCGGGCATTGGGCAAAGGGTTATGCGGGCTCCATTACATTGGGAGCAGGACAATTTTGCACCAATCCAGGATTGCTTTTGGGTATTAAGGGCAAAGAATTGGACGAGTTTAGTTCCATTTTGGGAGAAGAGATTGAAAAAATTGAACCTGGGTGCATGTTACATCCCAATATTTATAATGGATATGAAAAAGGAAAAGAAGAACTCTCTTCCCAATCCAAAACAGAAGTAATGGCTTCCTTTGATACGGAAGTACAACCCAATTATGGAAAGCAACGGATATTAAAGGTAGATGGGTCGGATTTTATGGCCAACCCCAAACTACATCAAGAGGTTTTTGGACCATTCTCCATTTTGGTACAATGTGAGGATATGGATGAGCTGGAGAAAGTAATCGATCAACTGGAAGGACAATTGACAGGGACGGTTTTAGGAAATGAGGAGGAGATAGAAAATTACAGTTCTGTTGTCGAAGCCTTAAAGAATAGGGTAGGGCGTTTGATTTTTAATGGGGTGCCTACCGGTGTGGAGGTCTGTCCTTCAATGCAACATGGCGGACCCTTCCCAGCAACTACGGACAGTCGTTTTACCTCCGTTGGAACTTCTGCTATTCAGCGTTGGGTGAGACCTGTGTCGTATCAAAATTGGCCGCAACAGGCTTTGCCGGACGCCTTAAAGGATGATAATCCTTTGGGTATCATGCGCTTGGTGGATGGAAAGCATACCGCTTCAAAAATTTAACTATTTGGCAAAGAACCATGCCTTTTTAATAATCGGGCGGAGTTGAAGAAATCCTATTATTTTCTTGATTGGATAGGACGATAAATTTTGATTTGTTTTAATATGTCCGTACATAGATTTGATTGTATCGATGCACATACTTGTGGAAACCCGGTAAGATTGGTCAAAACGGGTGGGCCGCAACTTGCGGGCTCCAACATGGCCGAGAAGAGGCAGCACTTTATAAAAGAATACGATTGGATTAGAAAAGGGCTCATGTTCGAACCTCGTGGCCATGATATGATGAGTGGAAGCATCCTGTACCCACCGACCGATCCGGATAATGATATGGGCATCCTCTTTATTGAAACAAGTGGTTGTTTGCCTATGTGTGGCCATGGCACTATAGGTAGTATCACCATAGCACTGGAAGAGAATATCATTACGCCAAAAGTGCCGGGAAGAATACGTATGGAAACTCCGGCGGGCCTAGTTGAAATTGAGTATAGGCTAACCGATAATAAAGTGGAATGGGTAAAGCTGACCAATGTGAAATCCTATCTAACAGCTTCGGGGCTTACCATAACTAGTACTGCCTTGGGGGAATTGGAATTTGATGTGGCCTATGGAGGTAACTTCTATGCCATTTTTGATACCCAGCCCAATTTTTCCGGTTTACAGGATTTTTCAGCAAGTGAACTGATACGATTTAGTCAGGAAATCAGGGAGAAAATCAATCTTAAATACCCTGACCGATTCATCCATCCCGAAGACGATACCATTAGGGATGTGAGTCACGTTATGTGGTCGGGAGACACCCTATCCCCGGAAACCACTGCGCGCAATGCAGTATTTTATGGGGATAAGGCCATTGATCGATCACCATGTGGAACGGGTACTTCCGCACGGATGGCCCAATGGTATGCCAAGGGAAAACTTTCTGTTGGGGAACCCTTTGTACATGAGAGTTTTATTGGATCCAAATTCGAAGGAAGAGTGGAGAAGGAAACAACACTGTTGGGAGAAACGGCAATTGTACCTAGCATAAAAGGATGGGCAAGGATCTATGGTCATAATACCATAACCATAGATGAGGATGACCCCTATGCCTATGGGTTTCAGGTAATTTGATATGGGAAAAAAAGTTATCATTATTGGAGGAGGCATTATAGGACTAAGCTCGGCCTATTTTTTAAGCAAGTCGGGACATGAGGTTACGGTCATCGATAAATCTAACATAAGTTCTGGGGCTTCCTTTGTAAATGCGGGGTATTTAACGCCCAGTCATATCATTCCCTTGGCCGCCCCCGGCGTTCTGATGCAGGGACTGAAATGGATGATGGATTCTTCCAGTCCTTTATACATCAAACCGCGTTGGGACTTGGATTTCTTAAAATGGTCCTGGTATTTCCATAAGTCTTCGACCAAGGCTAAAGTGGAAAAGGCCATTCCGGTCATTAAGGATATTAATTTATTGAGCAGGGAACTTTTTAAGGACATCAAAACCTCTGGAGATCTCGGTGATTTTCAGTTGGAACGCCAAGGACTGTTAATGCTATACCAAACAAAGGCCGCTCAGGAACATGAACTAGTCGTTGCGAAGAAGGCCGAACAACTGGGCCTGAAGGTTTCCGAAGTGGATTCTTCAGGTCTTGAGCGACTTCAACCTGAAGTGAAGATCAATGCCAAAGGAGCGATTTATTATGAATGTGATGGGCATACCACCCCTACCGAGTTCATGCCCAAAATGGTAGAACATCTAAAAAGTGTTGGTGTAAAGTTTAAAATTGATGAAGAGGTACAGGATATAACTGTAAGAGGGGATAAAATAACCGAAGTACAAACCTCAAAGGATTCATACAAAGCGGACGAAATCGTTCTAGCCGCAGGATCATGGAGCGGTAAGCTTGCCAAAAAATTGGGAACTGTATTGCCCCTACAGGCGGGTAAGGGATACAGCATAAATGTATCCAGGGATACGGGAATTACCCTCCCCGCTATCCTTATGGAAGCCAAAATGGCCGTAACTCCTATGCGTGGATTTACCAGATTTGCAGGTACCATGGAATTTTCCGGCATAAACCACATCATACGTAGGGAGCGCGTGGAGGCCATTGCCAAGGGTGCACATCGGTTTTACCCTGAATTGGAAATAACAAAGGAAGAGAGAAGTTTGGCCAAGACGGGACTACGGCCTGTTTCTCCGGACGGGCTGCCCTACATAGGGAAATTCAAAGACCTTTCCAATCTCATTATTGCCACTGGCCATGCCATGATGGGCTGGAGCCTAGGACCTGCAACAGGTAAATTTGTACAACAACTAATAGATGAAGTAAGACCCGATATGGATCTTACGCCTTTTAAACCTAATCGAAAATTCAACTGATTCCCTAATCCTGGTTAACAGGAAGAGTCACCTATGATTTTCCACTTACCATTGATACGTTTAAGAACGATCATAAAAGTTCCGTTGGCATTGCCAACTTCCCTGGTCAAATGATATTCACCCATCACCCAATAGGCATCTTCGCTAATCTTTGAAATATCATGAAGCGTAAACGCAAGTGTCCCGGTATGGGCCTTAGTGGGATACCTTTCCGTATAACTATCCAACATGGCCTGATAGCCATATCGTACACCTCCGCTCCCAAAATAGGTTATGGAATCGGATTTTTGATATCCTTCCATAAAACCTGCGATATCATTGTTGGACCAGGATTTTGCCTGTGTCTCCAAAAGATTACGGATTGCTGCGATATCTTCTTTTTCCGAGACTTGGTGCTGACATGAGACCTGAATCAATATGAAGGCTAATACAAATAGATTTTTCATTTTGGTTTGACTTGATACGTTCTTGATTTAAAAATTCGCCCTTCCCTTAAATAGAACCAATTGCGGAACAAGTAACGGCTACGGACCAATAAGGGTTAACTTGTTTTTTGCGTTTTCTGTTACAAAACTACCAAAACCTATTTTTTTGATATTATCCAGGAAAGGTTTTTTAAAAGTATTGGATATATTAGCGATAAACTAATACTGACCCATATTACCAACTATGAAACTTTACATATTACCTCTATTGGCCTTTGTTTGCTTTTTCGTATCCATAGGGCAGGCCCAGGAAAAGACCAAGATTATTTTGGATGCGGATACAGCCAATGAGGTAGACGACCCATTTGCCATAGTTCGTGCCTTTGCAGAACCCACTTGGGAAATTCAGGCGTTGAACGCTACACAATGGCAGGCCAGCCAATGGACTTCGGATCGTAGTATGGAAGAGGGTCATAGAATAAACCAGGTATTGGCCGCTTATTTAAAACCGGAGAACACAAAACTTTTACGGGGAGGGCACCGAAGAATGTATGATTGGGGGGATATGGCAGTGCATTCGGCGGCGACATACAACATTATTAAGGAGGCACATCTTCAGACGGATGGAGAAAAATTGACCATTGTTGCCCTTGGGGCCCTCACCAATATTGCTTCCGCTGTCTTTATTGATCCTACCATCAGTTCAAAAATAAAATTGTATTGGTTGGGTACTACTTATGACTTTAAGAATAATATCTCCAAACGTACCGATTTCAATCCCATGATGGACCCGCAGGCGTCAGAATTACTATTGTCCTCAGAGGTGGAAATGCATATTCTCCCGGTAAGCGAGGTAAATCAGATGAAATCCAAGTTTTCGGAAACCAAAAAACTTTTGGCTGGCAAGCATGCTTTGGGAGATTACCTAGTGCAACATTGGTTCGATCATGATGATGGGGGTAGGGAAGAACGTGTGCTTTGGGATATTGCCTTGTTAGAGGCCATATTACATCCAGAATGGGTGACTGAAATAAAGGTAGATATCTTTGAGAATAAAGAAGTATACCTTTACAAGGATATAGATAAAGAGAAGTTTCTAAACGATTGTTTTAATCGTATTATCGCCAAGTTGGAAAAACTTTGATCTATCCCATCTTTCGTTTTTCAGTACCTGCTAGTGAAGAGGGTCTCCAGTTCATTTTCAATTGCAACGATTTTTGGTATACGAAAGTACAAGCAAAATTTGTGATATATTTTCAAAACAATGGTTCGGATATTAAGTCATACCAATGAAATCTACCAATAGAATCGGTCTCTGGCTTGGAATACTATTGTTTTTGGCAATCTTAGTTCTGCCTGCCCCGGCCGGACTTTCCTTGGAAGGAAAAAAGATGGGGGCCATTGCCCTATTAATGGTTGTTTGGTGGGTCACCGAAGCCATTCCCATTTACGTTACCGCATTTTTACCCGTGGTATTATTTCCTGTGTTGGGTGTCCTAAATTCAGCTGAAACTACCAAGGTCTATGGGCACGATTATGTGCTTATGCTATTGGGGGCTTTTATTTTGGCCAAAGGTGTCCAGAAGCAAAATCTTCATAGAAGAATAGCGTTACGAACCATAGGTCTTTTAGGCACGGGTCAACGAAAGATTATTTTAGGTTTCATGATTGCGACGGCACTTTTATCCATGTGGATCACCAATATGGCCGTGGTTCTGATTATGTTGCCCATCGCTACATCACTAATTGAAAAACAGGAAGAAAATAATACCAGAAATTTTGGATTGGCCCTCCTGTTAGGTATTGCCTATGCTGCAAGTATTGGGGGAACCGGAACCCTTATTGGGACACCGCCCAACCTGGTTTTTGCAGGATTAATGGACAAACTATATCCGGGTGCACCGGAAATTGGTTTTGTGGACTGGATGAAAATAGCTTTGCCGTTGGTGGTTATCTTCATTCCCGTTATTTGGGCCTATCTGGTCTTGTTCCTGAGAATACGAAAGGATGCAAAATTGATCAATTTCGGGCTTGCCGATGAAATGGATCGCTTGGGAAGAATGCGTAGTGGAGAAAAAAGAGTATTGATTATTTTTCTAATTACTGCCCTGGGTTGGGTTTTTAGAAAAGACCTAATTATCGGCAATTTTGTTCTTCCGGGATGGGGTAGCCTTTTGGGAGTGGCGGATTATGTACATGATAGTACGGTGGCACTTTTTGGTGCTATCCTATTGTTTTTGATCGGTGATGGAAAAGGAGGGAAATTAATGGATTGGAGAACTGCGAGTAGTGTGCCTTGGGGAGTGGCCATGTTCCTGGGGGGTGGTTTGGCCTTGGGTTCCGGGTTCAAAAGTACAGGTCTGGCAGAATGGATGGGCAACTCTTTTTTATTTATGGGCAACCTTCCTGAATTCCTCATCTTATTGGGTATTGTTGCCCTAATTATCTTCATCACGGAGGTAAACTCCAACACGGCTACCGCTACGATATTTCTACCGGTATTAGCGGCAATGGGAGTTGCAGGAAGTATAAATCCTCTTTTAGTTATGGTCCCGGCGACCTTTGCCTGCTCGTTTGCGTTTATGATGCCTTCCGGTACAGGTACCAATACAGTGATTTTTGCAAGTGGTCGGATTAGAGTAGCTGATATGGCAAAAACAGGTTTTTGGTTAAACCTAATTTGTATCGTATTGCTTCCTTTGTTGCTGTACTATTTCATATTACCCATTATGGGTATTACCGCAGAACTCCCAAATTGGGCCGAGTAAGTAAAGATATGGATTTAATCCGATGCCATTTTCGACTTGAGTAATGGAACCCAGATCAGTTATCAATTTTCAAATTGATCGGGATGCGGATGTTCCCAATCACCTCGATATGGCCTTTGCAATAATGCGGTAGCTTCCGGATCGTTTACCACTATACGTTTTTCCGGATCGTATACCAAGGGCCTTTTTAGGTCCATGGCCATATTGGCAAGAATGCAGCTGGCCGTGGAAATGTGCCCGTCCAAAACGTCCGCCACGGGTAAAGTACCTTTATCGATGGCCGATAGCCAATCGTTCATATGCAGACGAGTCGCAGGGGCCGCATTCAATTCAATATCTTTTTCGGTAACGTCCTCAGGATATTTTTCTTTCTCGTACAAAACATCAAAGTGTATCGGTTCCCCATCGCCATAGGGAATAAAATCTGCCTGCATGGTACTGCCGGCCAACGTTCCTTTATCACCATACAATTTAAATGACCAAGGGTATTCCGGATCTGCCGGGCTGCCCCAAGAACGATGCTGCCATACACAGTTAAGGCCGTCATATTCGAATACCGCACTTTGGGTATCAGCTATATTGGATTTTCCATCTTTCTGAACATAAATACCTCCGGTAGAGCTAATTTTATTGGGCCATCCTAGATCCAGCATCCAACGAACCGTATCCAACATATGAACACACATGTCTCCCATGATACCATTCCCATATTCCATGAAAGTACGCCACCATCGCTTATGGGGTAGGCCATCATATGGACGTAATGGCGCGGGACCTGTCCACATCTCATAGTCCAAAAAATCAGGTACCTCCTGTACGGGAGGATTATCATTGGCTCTCATATGAAAGTAACAACACATTTCCACATGGGATATTTTCCCCAATAGTCCGGTATCTACAATGCGTTTTTTTGCATCGATCAGATGGGGGGTACTTTTGCGTTGGGTACCGATTTGGACAACACGGTTATATTTTCTTGCCGCTGCTACAAGAGCTTCTCCTTCCATTACATCTACGCTTATCGGCTTTTGCAAATATACATGGGCACCGGATTTCATAGCTTCGATACCATGTAGGGCGTGCCAGTGATCCGGACTTCCAACAAGGACCAAGTCCAAATCTTTTTTCGCGAGCATTTTTCGATAATCGGAATAGAGTTTGGGTTTTTTACCTGATTTCTGCCGTTGGCTAACCAACTCGGCAGCTTCCGTAAGCAAGCGGCTATCCGGATCGCATAATGAAATAACTTCCACAGGGGTCACTTGGATCAAACGAAAAAGATCACTCTTTCCATACCATCCCGTTCCTATAAGTCCAACACGGATCGGTTTTTCCTTGTTCATCAAATCAAAACCGTAGGCCCCGAAAGAGGAGAGGACCATGGCTGCCGTTGAACCTTTGAGAAATTGCCTTCTTTTAATGTTTGAATCTTTATTTGTCATTGTATTGGTTATCTGTGGGTACTAAAGATATTGAAATCATTTTAGAAAATATAATATTAACAATTTGTACTAAATAAGTATATTTAAAAACAATTGTGATAAACCTTAAAATTATGAGGACCAAACTTTTCTTACTGTTAATTTTCTTGTCAAGCATATATTTTTCAAAGGCAGAAGTTACGCTTCCCAATATCTTTTCGGACAATATGGTCTTACAGCGAAATACGGAAGTGGCTTTCTGGGGATGGGGCAATTTGAACGAAGAGGTTACGATTATCACGGGATGGGACCAAAAACAATATACGGTCAAAACTGCTTTGGATGCCAAATGGAAAGTTCTTATTGCTACCCCTGAGGCCGGTGGCCCCTTTGAAATTCTAATTAAGGGAGAAAATGAAATTGTGCTACAAAATGTTTTGGTAGGGGAAGTATGGCTTTGTTCCGGTCAATCCAATATGGAATGGAGCGCTACGACCAATGCAGGAATTGACAATGCCGAAGAGGAGATCAAGAACGCGGATTATCCAAATATCAGATTGCTGACCATTCCTAAGCGTACTTCACAATTTCCACAAGAAAGTGTTCCCGGAAGCTGGGAAGTCTGTACCCCGGATACCATGAAGGATTTTAGTGCCGTGGCATACCTCTTTGCACGAAGGCTTCAAGGGGAGCTAAATGTACCCATAGGGTTAGTAGACAATGCCTGGGGCGGCACCCCGGCCGAAGTTTGGACACCCACTTCGGTATTTGAGGCACATAATGACCTAAAAGAAGCAGCGGAGGCTGTAAAAAACAACAAATGGAGCCCAGGGTTTACAGCTGCCCTTTATAACGCCATGGTATACCCTATTATCCCTTTTAAGATTGCAGGAACCATATGGTATCAAGGAGAATCCAATACGGCAAATCCCAATACCTATGCAAAATTATTTTCCGAAATGGTGGCTTCTTGGAGAAATGCGTGGGGCTACGAGTTTCCGTTCTATTATGTGCAGATAGCACCTTACAAATATGGTACCGAAGAAGTAGGTGCGTTGATTCGTGATGAGCAGAGAAGGGCATTGAAAATGATTCCCAATAGTGGCATGGTGGTTACTAGCGATATTGCCACCATAGATGATATTCATCCGCCTAACAAACAGGACGTTGGACTTCGTTTGGCGAATATTGCGTTAAAGGATTACTATAAAAAAATAGATGGTACGGTCCATAGCCCGCTGTTTAATAGAATCGACATCCAAGGAAAAAAAGTAGAAGTTACTTTTGACAATGCAGAAGGCCTATTTTCCAAAGGGAAAAAGATTACCCATTTTGAAATGGCAGGTGATGATGGTCAATTTTACCCAGCCAAGGCGGTCATTAAAAATGATAAGGTAATCCTGTCTTCCAAAGAGGTAAAGGTGCCCAGTAAGATCCGTTTTGCATGGGACAATATTGCCGAGCCAAACTTGTTCAATGGAGAAGGCTTACCTGTTTCTAGTTTTACAAGTGAAAAACAATAGCAGTACATTAACATGTCCTTGTAGCGTAAAACGGTATTTTAGCAATTGCTATTAGTTCAATACCTATGATACGACGTCTTCATGGAACTTTTTTCCTTGTACTTTTACTTTTTATACCCTCTTGTGAAGAAAAGGCCAAACAACAATCCACGGTACATAAATATACCAATGCCTTGGCCAATGAAACAAGCCCATATTTATTACAGCATGCCCACAATCCTGTAAACTGGCGTCCATGGAGTCAGGAAGCATTGGACGAGGCCAAAAAGGAAAATAAGTTGGTTTTGGTCAGTATAGGATATTCCTCCTGTCATTGGTGCCATGTTATGGAGGAAGAGACGTTTGAGGACGAGGAGGTAGCCAAAATAATGAACGAAAATTTCATTAGTATCAAGGTAGATCGGGAAGAACGTCCCGATATAGACAATATTTACCAAACCTTTGTACGATTAATCGATAGTAACTCGGGATGGCCTTTGAACGTAATTACATTACCTAACGGGAAACCGCTATACGGCAATACATACCATACGAGAGATCAATGGATGCAGGTCTTGTCCAAGGTCAGTGATATGTATAAAAATGACCCAAAGAAAGCCGCTGAATATTCGGATATGGTCGCCCAGGGTATACAAGAGGTTAATTTAATACAACCGTCCACGGATTTTGCACTATTGAATAAAGATGCCTTACACAAGAGTGTAGAGAGCTGGAAACCTTTCTGGGATTTGGAATGGGGCGGAGATCAGGGAGCACAAAAATTCATGATTCCGGTAAATCTAAATTTTCTAATGGATTATGCACTTTTGGCCGATGATGATTTGGTTAAGGCCCATGTAAAAAATACACTGGATAAAATAATATCGGGCGGGATTTATGACCACATTGGAGGCGGATTTTTTCGTTATAGCACTGATGCACGTTGGAAAGTACCCCACTTTGAAAAGATGTTGTATGACAATGCGCAGGCCTTAAGTCTTTATTCAAAGGCTTTTGCCGTTTACAACGAATTGGAATACAGGGACAAGGTGCTGGAAACCATAGCTTTTTTGGAACGGGAAATGAAGCATCCGGAGGGGGGGTACTATGCGGCTATGGACGCTGATAGCGAAGGAGAAGAAGGGAAATTTTATATATGGGGGGAAGAGGAACTCAAATCCGTTTTGGATGAAGATTTTGAACTGTTTGCCAAATACTACAATATAAAGCTGGAAGATGCATGGGAAGATGATATCTACGTACTCCATAAGCTTATGAAGGATGCTGATTTTTCCAAGGAAAATGATGTGTCTCGGAGCGTATTGAATTCTGCTAAAAAAAGCTGGAAAAAACGACTTCTGGAAGCCCGGGGGCAAAGAATACGTCCAAATTTGGACGATAAGATCATTACTTCATGGAATGCCCTTTTAATTAACGGTTTTGTGGATGCGTATAAGGCGTTCGGTCAAAAAGAGCATTTGGAAAAGGCCAAGGCCATATTTAAATTTCTTATGGAAAAAAGTTATCAAAACGGGAAACTGGTCCATTCCTATAAGGAAGGCGGAAGGCATATCAGTGGATTTTTGGAGGACTATGCTTTTTTAGCCGATGCATCGCTCAACTTGTATGGCGTAACCTTGGATAATTCATATTTGGATTTTGCGCAGACCCTTATGGAAAAAGCACAGGGCCAATTTTCGGACGAAGCGTCCGGTATGTACCACTACAATAAAACTAATGAGCTTATCGCAAGGATTATTAAGACGGATGATGGGGTATCGCCATCACCCAATGCGGTAATGGCGCATAACCTATTTGTATTGGGACATCTACTTTATGACACCGATTTTTTGGAAAAATCAAAATCCATGCTTTCGGCCATGATACCCTCGGTTGGGGAAAGTGCACCAAGCTATTCTAAGTGGAATACCTTATTGTTGCATAACACTTATCCCTTTTATGAGATTGCCGTAGTCGGTAAAAGTGCACTTCCCCTGGTAAACAACCTAAATCAAAAACCCATTCCGAATACATTGATAGTGGGTAGTCTATCGAAAAGTGATCTTCCTTTGTTCAAGGACAGGTATAAAGAAGATAGTACCTTTATTTATGTTTGCCAGAATAGCACTTGTAAACTCCCGGTGAAAACCGTAGATGAAGCTATGGTACAATTACGTGACTTTTGACTACGAAAAAGACACCCTTGATAAGGTGTTCAAGGGCGTCGTTTACAAACTCAAAAAACTAAACAAATGAAAGGGATATATTCAATATAATCCCTTGTTCTTTTGGATCAATGCCAAAATATTTTCAACGGAACCATTGGTACTTAATTTATCTTGAGGGGTATTTTTACAATAGTCTACTAAAATATCAATGGTAGAGGTGGCCACATGCATCCGTGTATCCGATGAGGCATAATAGATGAAGACCTTACCGTCCTCATCGGCTATCCACCCATTGCAAAAGAGGACATTACCTACATCCCCATAAATTTCCGTATCGTTGGGTGCCATAAAGTACCCTCCGGGCTGATGTATGACCTTGGTAATATCCTTTAAATCCGTCATGAACATGTATAGTACGTAGCGAAGTCCGGCAGCCGTGTTGCGTACACCATGAGCTAGGTGCAACCAACCTTCCTTGGTTTTTAAAGGCGATGGCCCCTGACCATTTTTAAGCTCATAAACCGTATGGTACTGTTTGTTGTTGATGATGACTTCATCCTTTACTTCAGGATAGGCCATATTTTCAATAAACCCCAGACCGATTCCACCTCCGGAACCCGTCTCTATAAAACCATCCTGTGGCCGAGTATAAATGGCATACTTGCCATTTACGAACTCAGGATGAAGGGTTACATTACGTTGTTGTTTAGAGTTTGAGATTAGATCCGGGAGACGTTCCCAGTTTCGCAAGTCCTTTGACCGTATGATCCCTGCATTGGCTATGGCAGCTGAAGTATCGGCCGCCAAAGCATTGGGATCTTTTCGTTCGGAACAAAAAATTCCGTAGATAAAACCGTCTTCATGCTTTACCAAACGCATATCATAGGCATTAATGTCCGGGTTTTTATTTTGGGGAAGTAAAAATGGTTTATCCCAAAATTCAAAGGTATCAAGTCCATTGGTGCTCTGGGCGAAGGCAAAGAACGATTTTCGGTCATTCCCTTCTACTCGTACCATCAAAAGATATTTCCCTTTCCATTTGATAGCTCCTGCATTAAAAGCAGCATTTATACCTATACGTTCCAATCCATGCGGATTGGTTTGTGTACTAAGGTCGTATCTCCAATGCACCGGAGTATGGGCGGCTGTTATGATTGGGTTTCTATATCGGTTGTAAATCCCGTTGCCTTCAGCAATTGGTGTATTCCTTTTTTTGATGAGCGTTTCGTGATTTTCCATCAAGGTATCATAGTTCTTGATTTTTTTTGCACTGTCAACGGTTATCATATAGTCGGGTATTTTAAAGTTGTTGGTCCAATTTGTCCCACCATAGTTTTTTAAGCAATATTCCGCATGCGGCCAGAAGCGCCAAACATACCAGTAGCGAACTGTATTCCCTGAGAATCAAGTACAAGGGTATGATGACCAATAAGGTTTGGGCAATAACACCTACAAAAACATTGAACATGTCCCTTTTAAAAAGCGTGTTTTTTTTGAAATCCGGATCTTCGGCCAAAACTTTGGTTTGAATAGGTTTCCAAAAACCCCATGGACGTGTTTTCTTATAAAAGTCAATGAGCCTCGACTCCTCCGTCGGAGCTCCCATATAGGTTCCGATAATGCAACCTATAGCCGTGATAACTAGTAATAAAGGGAAAAGGTATAATTCCAAGGCTTCTGGAAATACCAAGGGAAAAAGTATGGCCGGGACCAATCCAGATAGCATGCCCCAAAAATAGCCTTCTCCATTAAAACGCCACCAGTGCCATTTTAAAATGTTGGAAACGATATAACCTCCCCAAAGGGCGGATACGATCCACTGCGTTATGGAATTCACATCCTTTACATAAAAGCCAAGGACAATACTCACGATGACAACGACAATTCCACTGGCATAATTCATTCTGTTGATCTGCTTTGGCTTGGCATCTTTTTTATAACGCAAATAAATATCATTGACCAAATAGGCCTGAGCAGCATTCAGAGTCCCCGCAAAAGTGCTCATAAAAGCCGCTAAAAGGCCAGCCAATAACAAGCCCATTAGTCCGACAGGTACAAATTGACTTATTGCCGAAGGCAAAATCTGCTCAAAATCAATAATTCCCCCACGTTGAAGATCCAACTGGTCGTAAAAAAGAATGCCCAAGATGCCAAATCCGCCGATCATTAGATACCGGGTAGGCATAAGGGCCAAGGAGACAAAACCACTCATTTTGGCCGCATCCTTAGGAGATTTGGTAGAGAGTATCTTTTGCATATCGTAATTGGGTGCGGGTCCGGCGACACTGGAAAGAATTCCCTTGAATACGCATAACATGAAGAAAATGGTAAATAAGGAGAAGCCATCGGAAGTTATTTTCTCGTTCACCTCGGAAATAATCCCGGTCCAATCCATATCCAAGTTCCATCCAAAAAAGGGATCCATCCAACCTTCAGGTACGGTCAACGTATGCTCTCCCATGGCCACCCATGCGATTACGGCAATGGCAATAGAAGAAACCGTCATTATCGTAAACTGCAGTAAATCGGTCCATACAATTCCGGACATTCCGCCCAAAACAGAATAGAAAACCGCGAATAAAGTAAATATGGTCCCGTAAAAATGGGGAACAAATTTTGGAGCAATGTCAAAGGGAATATAAGCGCTTACAACTTCCCAAGGGATAAAGATTTCGACAAACTTCCCCAAACCTATAAATCCATAGGCTAAAAATCCCAAGCAGCTAACGATGGCAAATAGGACCACTACGGTATGCGACCATTTGCCACCCTTTCCCTCCCCGAAGCGAAAGAAAATCCATTCCGCCCCTGTGGTAACGTTTGATCTTCTTAACCAGGCCGAAAGGTATACCATTAAGAAGACCTGATTGAAAACGGGCCAGAGCCAAGGAATCCAAATGCTTTTTAACCCATAGACGAAGGTTAGGGTCACCAACCACATGGTTCCTGAAATATCAAACATTCCAGAGGCATTGGATAGGCCCAACATATACCAAGGCAGGGATTTTCCTCCTAAGAGGTAATCATCCTTGCTTTGCTGCGCTTTCTTGCGCAGGACCAAACCTATAACAACGGTGGCCAGAAGATAGGCAAGTATTATTACAATATCTACGCCTTGTAGCATACGTTATTGACATTTTGTTCAATGGGGGACGGAAAAGGACTGTTAAAAAAGTAAATCAAATTCTTAATTGCTAAAACATTGGCAATATATGCTGATGTTTTTAGGTTAAATGTAATTTCAAATCTAAAAAAATTGTTAATATTGCACTGATAGGATTTTATCATTTGAATGACTAAATCCGGCAAAAAAATAAGATAATTCTTGGAAATTCTAAAAAAAATACATCGCGAGATTACCCCATTATCCGGTTTGGATAGTTTTCTGGTTTTTGACAGGACCAAGGATTTTTTTGACTTCCCGGTTCATTTTCATCCGGAAATGGAGCTTAACTTTATTTCAGGAGGCAAGGGCGTACAACGCATCGTTGGGGACAGTATCGAGGAAATAGAGGACATAGAACTCGTCCTAATCGGCTCTAGTTTATATCATGGGTGGGAACAACATAAATGTACCCAGAAGAACATTCGTGAGGTGACTATACAGTTTCATGAAGATTTGTTCGATGATGCTTTTTTGAGAAGGACCATTATGAAGCCTTTAAAGGACTTGTTCGATCGTTCCCTACACGGTATTTTGTTTTCTGAGGAAACCACCAGGGCAATGGCCCCAAGGATAACCAAGGTCTCCAAATTGGGTGGAATCGACTATTTTTTGGAATTGCTTTCCATATTATATGATCTTGCCAATTCTAGAAACCAGCGATTACTGTCC
Organism: uncultured Flavobacteriaceae bacterium; assembly: GCA_947494715.1. GTDB lineage: Bacteria > Bacteroidota > Bacteroidia > Flavobacteriales > Flavobacteriaceae > Ulvibacterium. Next base: position 351,439 of record CANLWG010000001.1, read on the forward strand.
ACAGCTACCATACATCTTGAAAATTTCGAGAATAGCGACAAGATCAAACAACTTTATGAATATATCCAAGAGAACTATTCTTCCAAAATAACCCTATCAGAAGTTTCTGAAATGCTCAATATGAGCAATGTTTCTTTCAATCGATTTATTAAGAAGAGAACCGGAAAGACTTTCGTTGAATATTTAAACGATGTCCGTATAGGTTATGCTTCCCGTTGGTTGATCGAAAAAGATCTTAGTATCTCCGAAATCGCTTTTATGTGCGGTTTCAATAGCATTGCAAATTTTAACAGGGTATTCAGAAAAAGCAAAGGCCGCACCCCGACCCAATATCGCCAGGATTTTTCAGGAATAAAACGTGTGTTGTAATCAGTGTATGAATAGGAAACATCCTGAAAATAAAGAATATAGGATTTATCCTTGTCGAGTTGAGAATAGGGGGAACAATCCGTTAATCTGTCGTTTAACTTAAAATTTAATGAATATCCTTTATCGTTTTTTGTCTTTTGTTTCAAATTTTTCGTCAAACTATAAATCGGTATTCCATCTTTGGAGAAAAGATGTAACTTATACCGCACAAAAATAATTCGTAAACCAATCAGATAAAATACATGATGCAGATTAAAGAATCTTCCGAAGTATATGATGTTATTATCGTAGGTTCGGGAGCAGGTGGTGGAATGGCTACTAAGCAACTAGCAGATGCTGGACTCAATGTCGCAGTTGTTGAGGCAGGCCCATTTTTTGACCCGGCCGACCCAAAGACCATGACCCAGTTGAAGTGGCCTTATGAATCTCCTCGAAGAGGTGCCGGAACGGATAGGGCTTTCGGAGGATGGGATATGGCCTATGGTGGATGGGAAATAGAAGGTGAACCGTATACCCATGAGGAAGGTACTGAATTTCACTGGTTCCGTTCACATATGCTGGGTGGACGAACCAACCACTGGGGGCGTATTTCATTACGCTTTGGACCAAAGGATTTTAAAGGTAAAACGAGGGACGGACATGGTGAGGATTGGCCGATCGGCTATGATGATGTTAAGCCGTATTATGATAAAGTGGATAAATTGATAGGTGTATTTGGCACCAACGAAGGTCTTGAAAACGATCCGGATGGTTTTTTTCTTCCCCCTCCCAAACCTAGGTTGCATGAGCTCTTTTATATAAATGGAGCTAAAAAAAGCGGTGTTCCCGTAATTCCTGGGAGACTTTCCATGTTGACAAAAAAAATAAACAATGATAGAGGGGTATGTTTTTATTGTGGACAGTGTGGACGCTCATGTTCCGTATATGCGGATTTTTCTGCAGGGAGCTGTTTAATTTTCCCCGCGCAGAAAAACGGAGGCAAGGTCAAGATTTTTGTAAATTCCGTGGTACGTGAAGTAACTACAAATGAAGAGGGCAAAGCTACCGGGGTTTCATATATCAGCAAAGACGATAGAAAAGAGTATAAATTGAAAGGCAAAGTAGTTGTTTTGGCCGCATCGGCCTGTAGTTCTGCCCGTATACTTTTGAATAGTAAAAGTAAACAACACCCCAATGGTCTTGGGAATAGTAGTGATGTTGTGGGCAAATATCTACATGACTCTACCGGCTCCAGTCGCGGAGGTTTTGTTCCGGCCTTAATGAATAGAAAAGTATCCTACAATGAAGATGGGGTAGGAGGTATGCACGTGTACTCACCCTGGTGGGGCGATAACTCGAAATTGGATTTTCCACGAGGTTACCATATTGAAGTTTGGGGAGGTATGGGTCAACCCAATTACGGATTTGCTATGAACCCGAATGAGTTCAATAAGTTCTTTGGATTACCAGTAGGAGGCTACGGGGAAGGTCTTAGGGAGGATGTTAAAAAGTACTATGGCTCTGTTGTTGGTATGGCAGGCCGGGGAGAAGGTATCGCAAGAAAGGATAACTATTGCGAAATAGACCCGACTACCGTTGATCAATTCGGTATCCCCGTTCTGAAGTTCAACTACAAATGGTCCGATTTTGAGGTAAAGCAGGCTAAGCATATGCAGGATACTTTTGAGGAAGTCATACATAATATGGGTGGTGAACCCTTAGGTGATAAACCGGGTAAAGATCAAGATTATGGCTTATTGGCCCCTGGAAAAATCATTCATGAGGTAGGCACTACGCGTATGGGCAACGATCCGAAGACTTCGGTCACCAACAAATTCCAACAATTGCATGATGTGGACAATGTATTTATAGTAGATGCCGGACCGTTCGTTTCCCAAGCGGACAAAAACTGTACTTGGACCATTATGGCATTGTCATGGCGGGCAAGTGATTACATTATAGAGCAATTGAAACAACAAAATATTTAGGGCATGGATAGAAGAAAAAGTTTACAGACTATTATTCTCGGAGCCGGTGCATCGGCTTTGGCCTTCCATGGCTGCAACACAGAAGGCGGTAAGGCTACTGAGGAAATACCGGCCGCCAACGACACCAAATATTTTGGTAGAACGCCAGAAGAATTGGAACGTATAGAAAAATTGAATGCGGAACAGTTATTCAATGCCCATGAGATGGAGACCATAACGGTTTTGAGTACCGTGATACTTCCGCCAAAGGAACCATATGGTGGCCCTATAGAAGCGGAGGTGCCCGAGTTCATTGAATTTATGGGCAAGGATATTCCCGAAATGCAGAATACCCTCTTAGGAGGTTTAATGTGGTTGGACCATAAAAGTAATACGGAATTCGGAACCGAGTTCAAATCAGCGATATTGGAGCAACAGAAACAGATTTTGGATACTATTTGCTTTCATGATATGGAAGTCCCTTTAGATGAGCAGCCTCTAGAAATTCAGTTTTTCTACTTGATGCGGGCACTTACCATGACGGGATACTATACTTCAAAAGTAGGCATAGCCGATCTGGGATATAAAGGTAACCAGCCTAATGTATGGGATGGGGTTCCTCAAGAGGTATTGGACCAGCATGGTGTGGCCTACGACCCAGAGTGGATAGCTAAATGTGTAGATCAAAGTAAGCGTGGTGTTATTGCGGAATGGGACGATGATGGCAATTTGTTGACCTAGTCACAACAGAGCTCCCTTTTTCCAAATTACTCATCTAATAGGTTCATCCAGCATGTAACGATTCATTATATTGCGTATTCACAAAAGGACACCATCCCATAAAAACGGGATTCGGAAGGATTTCCATAATTTAAAGAGATATGTAAAATGAAACATTTATTGACTTTAGTAGGAATATTGGTTTTTGTTATTCCATTATCTGCCCAAGAGGTAGGCTTGCAACTGTATAGCCTTCGGAATCAATTTAAGGAAGATGTACCCGGCACATTGAAAATCATTAAGGGTTGGGGGATAACTAAAATAGAGGGAGGCGGTACCTACGGTCTTCCCATGGAGGATTTTAAGAAAATGCTTGCCGAGAACAATCTGGATGTGGTTAGTGTGGGCGCTGGCTTCGGGGATTTGGAAAACAATGTGGACAAGGTAATAGCTAACGCCAAAACATTCGGCGCCAAATACGTGATGTGCGCATGGGTACCACATGATGATAACAAATGGGATTTGGAGGAAACCCAACACGCTACCCAGGTTTTTAACAAAGCTGGCAAAAAACTAAAGGAGCATGGATTAATATTGGCCTATCATCCCCACGGTTATGAATTTAGGCCTTGGAAAGATGGTACCTTGTTCGATTATATGGCACAAAACGCTACGGATTTTACTTTTGAACTAGATGTGTATTGGGCACACCACGGTGGTGCCGATCCCCTTGCCCTGATGAAAAAATATCCGGACAAGTTCACCTTAATGCATTTAAAGGATATGGAACACGGTGTTAAAGGGAACAATACCGGCCATGAGGACGTAGAGACCAATGTAATTCTGGGTCAAGGCCAAGTGGACATCGCCGGAACAGTAGCAGAGGCTAAAAAGCTAGGTATTGAATACATGTTCATAGAAGACGAATCATCAAGAGTGGTAGAGCAAGTACCCCCAAGTCTGGAGTATCTGGCGAGCCTGGACGAACCGAAAATAGGGCTCCAATTATACAGTTTACGCAATGTTTTCCCAAAGGATGTACCCGGTACCTTTGCCAAGATCAAGAGTTGGGGTATACATAATCTAGAGGACGGAAATGATGGTACTTATGGATATACTATGAAAGAGTATAAAGGGATGTTAGCCCAAAATGACTTAAAAATAGTCAGCGTAAGCGCAGCTTTTGAGGAGTTGCAGAATTCGCCCGAAACGGTAATCGAAAGGGCCAAGGGTTACGGAGCTAAATATGCGGTCTGCTTTTGGATTCCGCATAACGATACTATTTTTACGATCAAGGAAACGAAATTGGCGTTGGATGTTTTTAATAAGGCGGGTAAGAAGCTGAAGGATGCGGGCATCACGCTTGCTTATCATCCCCATGGCTATGAGTTCCGTCCGCATGAAGGTGAATTGTTGATGGATCACATGATTAAAAATTCCGATTATTTCGATTTTGAGATGGATGTGTACTGGTTTGCCCATCCGGGAGAAGATCCTGTGGCTTGGTTGAAGAAGTATCCCAAGGAATTCAAGCTAATGCATCTTAAAGATTGTCGAAAAGGTGTTAAAGGCAATCAAAATGGTACAGGGGATGTTGAGACGAATGTGGTTTTGGGTACAGGACAGATTGATATTGAAGCTATTGTAAAAGAGGCCAGGAAATTAGACATCGATTATATGTTCATTGAGGACGAGTCTTCCCGTTCCGTAGAACAAATACCCCAAAGTTTTGAATTTTTGAAAAGCGTAAGGAAGTAACGTTTGAAGTATTACGATATAGGTTTTGCCCTTCTCTTTTTAAAAAGGGAAGGGCTTTTTATCCAAAGGTTAAAAGGCTAATTTTAATCCAATATCAATTTTCTAAAATATGAAAAAACATTTGGCCATAGCTTTACTCGCACTTTTCCTTCTAAACTGCATGGAAAAGAAAGAATCCGTTGCAATTGTTCAGGAGCAAAATCTTCCCAATATTGTTTGGCTGGTTGCGGAGGACCAATCCCCCGAACGGTTTGCGATGTATGGGGACAGTACTATTTCGCTCCCTAATCTGGAGAGCTTGGCGCTGGATGGAGTTACATTTACCAATGCGGTTGCCCCCGTACCGGTTTGTGCTCCTGCCCGTAGTTCTATTATCACGGGTATGTACCCTACCACTTTGGGAACACATAACATGCGGACTCATGCCCCATGGAAGGGTGAGGGCAATGAACCTACTATACGCATCCCGAGTTATTCCCCAATAGTGCCCCAAGGTACACGGATGTTTACCGAGTATTTAAGAAAGAAAGGATACTATACGGCCAATGGCCCCAAAGAAGATTACAATTTTGAAAAAACCGATGCCGCTTGGGACGAAAGCAGTAATGAAAGGCATTGGCGAAAAAGGCAGGAAGGGCAACCTTTTTTTACAGTATTTAATTTTTCCGTTTGCCATGAATCCGGTATTTGGAAAAAAGGAGACAGTACTTTGTATGTTTCACCAGAATCCGTTTCCGTCCCACCTTACTTTCCGGACAACAAAATCATTCGCCATGATATTGCCGTAAATTATAGCAATCTTAAGCGTATGGACGACCAGGTCGGGGAGATTATAAAAGATCTAAAAGATGATGGGCTTTATGAGAACAGTATTATTTTCTTTTATGGGGATCATGGAGGGCCTTTCCCTAGGCATAAGCGAGCTTTGTACGATACCGGGCTCAAGGTGCCCTTGGTCATTAAATTTCCAAAAAACAAAGATGCCGGTAGTTTCGATGATCGTTTGATCAGTTTTATCGATTTTGCCCCTACAGTACTTTCCCTGGCAGGTATTGAACCACCTAAGGTAATGCAAGGCGTGGCACAATTTGGGGAGTTTGAAGTCATGGATAAACCCAAATATACCTTTCATTCATCAGACCGTTTTGACGAACTGTATGATAGATTGCGTGCTGTGCGCTCCCCTCGATTTAAATATATAAAAAGCTTCAATACCGAATTGCCACATGCCATACCGGTGTCCTATCGGGAACAGATGCCCCTGATGCAGGAACTGAATAAATTATATATGGAGGGCAAACTAAATGAAACGCAATCCCGTTGGCTAAAGGCCCCTAAACCAGAGGAGGAATTATATGATTTGCAAAACGACCCCTATGAACTTAACAATTTGGTGGACAGAGAAGAATTTAAAGATACCCTGATTCATCTTAGGGGTGTGCTCGACGATTGGATAAAAAGAACCAAGGATTTGGGAGAATATCCCGAAAAAGAACTGATTTCAAAATGGCTGCCCGATGGCGAACAACTACAGTTACGTTCCCTAGAAGTAGTGGAAAGGAAAGATAGTATTCGTTTAATTTCTAAAAAGACGGACGCTACTATTGTTTGGAAAAAACCCCAGGATTCTATCTGGAATATTTACGCAACCCCATTGCCCAAAAGCCTATCTTTTGAAGCCAAGGCCGAGAGAATTGGATATAGGGACAGTGAGACCTTAAAATATAACCCCTGATTTTTTAATTCAATCTTAAGGCATGGGATGCTTTCAAAATAATCTACTAATAATTTAGTAGAATAACTAATTTTTTAGTAGATTTGAACTGCTAAACTGGAATAATGAAAAAGCTAACAGAAAAGGAGGATCAGATAATGCTAGTAATATGGCATCTGGACAAAGCCTTTATTCGCGATGTGGTTGCAAAATTACCGGACCCCAAACCACATTATAATACGGTGGCTACGCTGGTGAAGATTTTAGTGAAGAAGGGCTTCCTAACGTCAGAAAAGTTGGGCAATACGGACAGGTATAGTGCTATAATCCCAATGGAGGTCTATCGACAGGAGCAGATTAAAGGTATCAAGGAGAAATACTTTGGGAACTCCCTACCGAAAATGATGGCACATTTTGCCAAACAGGAAAAACTATCGGATCAAGAGATCGAGGAATTGATACGTATTATTAAATCCAAAAATAACAAGCGGTCATGATTGCATTTTTAATAAAGGCATCGTTGGTACTCTTGGTTCTTTGGGCATTCTATAAACTTTTTCTTGCTCGGGAGAGTTTTTTCGTTCTAAATCGCTTTTATCTATTGGCATGCTTGGTTGTGACCTTCGTATTCCCATTTATAACACTTCCTGAACTGGTAGACAATCAAGGGGTTGTCAACACTTTTGTGGAAAAGGCCCACAACGCCATTAACCCTATTGTTGTAAAGGAAAGAGCCACCACTATAGAAGATATTTCTAACCCAAGTATCCAAGATGCGGAAGTACGATCCGCAGATCGGAACACGCCTAAGGACAGAAAAAAGGGACTCTTGTTTTGGTTAGTGCTGTTTTATGGATTTGGGGTCCTTGTTTTAACGTTACACCTTATTTCCCAGATAGTCGGCATCTTAAGAAAAACAGGATGGAGCACCAATAAAATACGTGATGGCAAAGCTATAATCGTTAATTCTGACCGTATAGTTGAGCCTTGTTCCTTTTTCAATTTCATATTTGTTGACCCCAAGAAGCATAATTATAAAGAATATGAACAGATACTGGCGCATGAGAAGGTCCATGTGTATCAATGGCATTCCATTGATCTATTGTTGGCCGAAATGGCCACTATTGTGTTTTGGTTCAATCCAATAGTGTGGTTATTCCGAAAGGAAGTCGAAAAAAATCTGGAATACCTTACCGATGATTTCGTATTGCGTACTTCGGATATACCTCCACAGGAATATCAGATGAACCTGCTACATATTGCAACTACTCAAAAACCCCTTTCCATCACATCAAATTACAATCAATCATTAATCAAAAAACGAATCATTATGATGAACACAAAAAAATCGAACCCGTATAATTATTGGAAGTACACCTTTGTTGCACCAGTACTATTCACTGTACTTTTGGTATTGAACAAACCATTTTCCGCTATGGCCCAAACCGATGTTTCCGTGGCAGCCCAAACGGATGTTTCCTTAGCTGTTGATGTTGACTATGATGTTAATGTTGATGTGTGGGATGGAGATTTACCTATGCTGTTGCGTGCCGTACGAAAAGGGAATTTGGAAAAAGTGAAAACACTGGTACAACAAGGAGAGGATGTAAATGAGTTGATGAAGGGGGATGGCACGGCGTTAACCAACGCAATTGTATATGAGCATTTTGAAATTGCCAAATTTTTATTGAACAATGGAGCCGATCCTAATCTTGGGTCGCAGGCGGATGGTCATCCCGTATGGCTGGCCGCTGATGCCGATAATATGGAATTGCTACAACTTTTGGTGGACATGGGTGCAGATATGAATAAAGATTTCCCTGGCGATGGCAATGCTATGATCCACGCCGCTAGTAACGGAAATTTAGCTATGGTAAAGACACTACAAAAGATGGGCGCAGATATTGAAAGGGGCGTTAAAGACGATGGAAACCCATTAATTATGGCTTCCAAAGGCGGGCATCTGGAAATTGTAAAATATTTGGTGACTGAAGGAGCCAACGTGAATTATGAAATTATGGGCGATGAGACCCCTTTGATCAATGCCTCTGAACAAGGACACCTGGAAGTGGTTAAATTTCTGGTTAAAAATGGTGCCGATGTAAACAAAATTTGCACTGACACCTCTGCCGATCCTCCAAGGGTGCGCACCGCCCTAAAAATGGCTCGTAAGAACGGACATAAGGAAGTTGTCGATTATCTACTGGACAACGGGGGCATTGACAGATGAAAGTTGACACAAATTGCTTAGGCACTAAAATAATGAAGGATTTTTGTCGAATTATTTTAATGCTTTTGGCATTGATTTTTGGATGTACATCCCATAATTCGGGAGAAGCTTCGACACAAAAAAAAGAAAGGGCTATTCATAACCTTTTAAAGAACGATACTACCAATTATTCGATAGTGGATGCCATGGAAGAATACGGTTTAATTGGATTGAGTGTGGCCGTATTTGAAGACTATAAAATAGTTTGGAAAGAATCATGGGGAATAAAAGAAGTAGGAACGGATGAAAAAATTGATGAGAATACGGCGTTTTCAACAGCTTCCATTTCAAAACCGATAACGGCTACCTTATTCGCTATTTTAGAGGAAAAGGGCTTAATTGATTTAAAGGCTCCCGTGTCCGGCTATCTAAAAAGATGGAAACTTCCGGACAGTGAGTTTTTGAAGGACACCGTTCTTACCCTTGAGCATCTGCTAAGTCATACTGCAGGTACTACACAGGGCGGGTTTGCAGATTTTTATGAAGGTGACACCATCCCAACAATAGTCCATAGTTTAAAAGGTCAAATTCCTGGATACGATACAGAAATCGATTTTGTATTTGTTCCCGGTACATGGTGGAAGTACAGTGGAGGCGGGTATGTAATTGCCCAAATGGCATTAGAAGACCATTTAGGAAAATCGTTGGCCCATTTGGCCGAAGAACATCTCTTTATGCCCTTGGGTTTAAAAAATACCACGATGCGGCAGCCTAATGAAGCGGGGTTTCCAAGCAATGTGGCAAAGGCCCATGATGAAAATGGCAAAACTATCCGTACCGGTATTCCAATTACCCCTCAGGTATCCGCGTCCGGACTGTGGTCTACACCTACGGATATGTCACTCTTTTTAATAGAAATGCAAAGTGCATTACGAAATGAGAGTAACACAGTGATTTCCCACAATGTCGCCCAAAGAGTAACAGAAATAGTAACATCCAAGGTTATGGGTGGATGGAGCTTGGGCTGGGAGAGAAGATATGGCTTCGGGAATTATGAATGGTTTTCCCATGGTGGGGCCAACACAGGTATAGGAGGTCATATATACGGAACAATGGATGGAGGTAATGGCATGGCATTTTTTGGAAACGGTCCAAACGGGAATAGAATTCCCGTGCTGGATAAGTTTAAGAGCAGCATTATTAAGGCCCATGGATGGTATTTGCCAATGGATCAAAAAAATGAACAGGAAGTTCCCGATGATTTCATGATTTGGGCCACGGGGAAATACCGGGATGTTCTGTTCGACGTAGAAATTGAAATAATTTCAAAAGATAAAAAATTGCGAATGGCACCTTCTTTTTTGGGAATGGAGTATTCTGAACTTATATATATTGGAGATTCTACTTTTTTGATGGACGAATTTCCGAACAAAATAAAATTTGAGAGAAACCCAACGGACAGCCTGGTGTATATGGCATTAATCCGGAATGGCACCTTTGAAAAGGAATACACCCTTCAAAAGCAGCAATAACGAACAGAAACCTAAAAACCTAGGACTAGGACAATTTTAGGGAAGACAATGCGATACGCAACCAAAAAGTAAATCTGTCATCTTACTAGCGTAATCCAATTACATGTACAGATCTATGGGAAAGGCGTATGTTTTGTTCTTCCTTATTCTACTTTTAATAAACGTCGGTTGTGATAAAAATGACAATGGCGACGGTATCCAAAAAGTTGAGCGTTTTGGAGAGGGTACTCCAGCTGTACCGAATGCGGTAACCTATGACCTGAATGCGGATTCGGTTGACGATTTCCAGGTTGATTACGATTTAGGAATCTGGGATGGTGCAAATGAAAGTGGATTCTTAGTTTTGGGTGTTTTAGAATCTATAGACGAAAGTGCTGCTCTTATTAAGGTAAATGAAGGAATTGATACAGAAATTCTTTTTAACAGGCCAAACGATACCATTTGGCGAGAACCTATGGAACCTTTTAAATGGAATGAATCTGGCCAAGTCCATATTACGGAAATATGGCAAGGCGGAGACGGTATTTGGTCGGAAGAATGGACCGTCAATAGTGAATTCAATTCCAACCCTTACTACCTCGGAGTTCGGGTAAAAGAGAATGAAGACTTTTTGGTCGGGTGGATCAAATTGGAAATCGATAAGACCAATGGCAAGATTAAATTTGAGCGATACCGATTGACCGCTGACGAATTTATTATCATCCCGGAATAAGATGTCTACTTTATGTCATTTGCTGAACATCAAAAGCCGTACATCAATAGCTTTGTCCCCAGGAATTTCCAAAGCTTTTAACGTTAAGTTACCTCGACCTTTTTTTAGGGACATGGTTCCCAATTTCATAGGTTTAAAATCTTTGACATAAGACTCCATTCGCGGCGTACGATCATTTTCCATCCCAGTAAGGGGCGGGTTGTGGGCTTCTACGATTTTGGTCGCAATTTTACTATCGCCGAAGCTGAGTTCAATTGTGGAACCTGTATTTTCTGCGGCACAGGTGTAATAGAGTGTCACTTCAAATTCGCCATCGGCCAACACTTCCACATCCCAGGTAATAGAGTCCTTTTCACTTTTCCAATGGGTGAAAAAAGTATTATTGGGGTATCGGTTGCTACGTTTTATATTCCCATGAGGAATACCATCCCTAGCTGGTATTTGTGTGAATTGGTGATTAGGACTTCCCAAGGTAAAAGGACGATTGTCTTCTTCTCGTGGCAATTTGGGATTTACCTCTGCTAGCCATTCGTTTTTGGCTTTAATAAGGGAGTCGGCAACCTTTGGGTACTGTATTGCAATATCTGTGGTTTGTCCATGGTCATTTTCCATATCGTACAATCGATTTTCATCATCCAAACGATACTTTTGGGAACGGACGCTCGTCTTTCCGCCCCAATGATTATATACCAACCGAGGCTGCCAACTATCGTTCTCGGACCATAATAAAGGTGTCAGGTCCTTGCCGTCCAGAGGCTGTTTGGTTTTTGGTTCGAGTCCGACAATGTTGGTCAATGTGGGTAGAATGTCAATGGCACTGGCAATCTCATCCACCTCCTTTCCGGCCGGTAATGAATCCTTCCATTGTATAAAGAACGGACTTCGAACACCACCTTCGTCTACCCATCCCTTCTTGCCACGCATGCCTCCATTCCATCGGAATCCATTAGGGCCATTATCCGTCATATAGATAATTATGGTGTTTTTTTCCAAATCCAGTTCCTGAAGTTTTTGAGTAAACCTACCTACATTGTAATCTATATTCTCTACCATGGCCAGGGCCGCCTTGGTAAAATCCAAATCTTCGGTTTCTTCGCCGTGATAGGCCAAAGCCAAGTCTTTGTTTTCAAATCGGTCCCAATAGGTGTCGGGTACTTGCATTGGGCTATGCGGGGTATTATAGGGTAGGTACAGGAAAAAGGATTCGTTTTGATGTTGCGTGATGAATTCCAACCCCTTATTGGTCAGGTCATCCACCAAAAAACCTTCGCCCTTGGTAATTTCCCCGTTGCGTTCCAACATAGGACTGAAGTAGTTGCCCCAATGCCCGGAAGTAAATCCATAGTAATCATCAAATCCCCGGGAATTAGGATGATACGGTGGTTGCATCCCATTATGCCATTTACCATAAGCGGCGGTAGCATAACCACCGTTTTTCAGAATTTCCGCCAAAGTGGTCTCGCTTAAATTCATACGTTCCCCACCTGCGGATGTGTCAAATACCCCTAACCTTGGAAAATAACGACCTGTTAGCAATTCGGCGCGGGTAGGGGAGCAGACGGGTTGTACATAAAAGTTTTTAAATGAGACCCCATTTTTGGCAAGTGCATCGATGTTGGGGGTGCTGAGGTTGGTATTACCACTACTACTTAAGTCGCCCCAACCTTGATCATCGGCTATGATAAGGACAATGTTGGGTTTTTTTAGTTTTGTTACTTCCTGAGCTGGTTTTGATTCCTGCTTGCACGCGCTTAAAAGTACTAGAAATAACAGAAATAGATAGGTATCGTTTACATGCTTCATCCAACGTGTCTATTAAATGATATTTAGATTAATGCGAGCAGCGTTCACTGCAATTTCATATTTTCTTAAACCTTAAACCTTAAACCTTAAACCTTAAACCTTAAACCTTAAACCTTAAACCTTAAACCTTAAACCTTAAACCTGGAATCATTCTTTTACTGCCAACCCCACCATGGAATCCGCCGTACCGTAATAGAGAAACCATTTGTCATGAAAATATACCAGGCCCTCTATAAAAGTGGTGCCAGCTTTGTATTGTCCACTGACTTCATGGGGAAGGCTGGGGCAGATAAATGGTACTTCCAATCGATCCAAAACTTTGGTCGGGTCATTTTTATCGAACAATACTTGTCCGCCACAGTATGTACCTTCGGGCACATTGTCCGTTGCACCTTCTCCGCTAAGGTTTTTGCCATTGTACAACAATAGAATTCCGTTCTCGGTGTATAGGGCCGGTGGGCCGGGTTCGGTCAAATGGCTATCAAATTCGCCCAAAGTGGGTTTAAAAACATGGAGAAGTTCCCCATTTTCATCCAATAGGGGTTCCCAATCAATACCGTTTTCGGACTGGGCTAGATTTACAAAGAGTTCGCCCCAGTACATCAAATACTTTCCGTTGAATTTCTTGGCTTTCAACCGTTCATCCACCAGTTCGGTAACAATGGAGCCGGATTTGCTCCAAACATCCAAAAACTTACCCGAATGGGCTTCCTCAAAAACAGGGCCTTGTTTTGTCCAATTCCTTAAATCTGTGGAAGTGGCCGTAGAGAGCCTTGCCACATCATTATTCCAACTAGTGTATAACATAATGTAGACCCCATCCATAGTTTCAACAATACGTGGATCTTCTATACCTCCAGGGTAGTCCCATTTTTGAAACCTATCGTTATCCGGATACAAAACGGGTTCGGGATATTTGGTAAAATGGATGCCATCCGTACTGTATGCCAGCCCGATACGTGAGGTTCTTTCCCCTAAAATGGCCGCAGGATTGTCCTCTGCACGAAACAACATAAAAACAGTATCATTACGGGCGATTGCGCCTGGATTAAAAACATCGGCTTTTTGCCATTGTACTTCATTCTTGGTTATTGGATCCTTAAAGATGTAACTTGAATCGGACTGCATTATAGGGTTGATATCGGTTTTTTCAAATCCCAACAACCATTTGTCCTGCAAGTCCTTATTTTGCTCGTGAATTTTGATTTTCTGATCTTTACAAGATAGTCCCAAGACCAAGATGGAACAGCAACTGAGAATTTTAAGTTTCATTTTGTTAAATGTTAGGGTGTGTTCCAGAATATTCAAAACCATTATCCGCGATAACCTGCTTAAACCACAAGGCCGAATTCTTAGGGGTACGTTCCAAGGTTTCATAATTCACATAATGGATGCCAAAACGTTTGGAGTAGCCCTGGGCCCATTCAAAATTATCCATAAAAGACCATACAAAATAGCCCTTTAGATTTATTCCTTTTTCCATTGCCTTATGACATGCGGCCAGATAACCTTCAATATATTCCTTTCGGACCGTATCCTTTACTTCCCCATTTTCCAATTTATCGTCCAAGGCGCATCCGTTCTCGGTAAGGTATAAGGGCGGGTTTCCATAACGATTGCTGACCCATTCTATTAGTTTGCCACAGCCCCAAGGTAGGATGGCCCATTTCATAGTAGTCAACTCCCAATTTGGATCTGCGGTGAGTTGTACGTATTGATCCTCAAAGATGCCCCCGTTCCCATAAACTTCATTTTGTACATGGGTATCGGGATCTACATCGGATGCATATAGCCCCGTATAGTGATTCAATCCAAAAAAATCAGAAGATCCCTTGATCAAAGCGATATCTTCCTCGGTAAACTTTGGAAGTCTATCTCCGACCCGATCTTTCATTACCTGTGGATAGTCCCCAAAATAGATGGGATCGGCAAACCACCCGAGAAAGAATTCCAAAGATCGTTGGGCGGCATCCTTATCAGCTTCGGAACTGGTGAGCGGTTCACGCCAATCACAATTGTTGGTAATCCCGATTTGTCCCTTCTGTATAGGCTGATATTTCTTTCGGTACAATTGCACAGCCTTTCCATGGGCGCGGAGCAATTGATGGGCTACTTGGTACGGTTCGTCCTTGGATTTTCGTCCAGGAGCAAAAATACCTTCCCCGTGCCCCAATATTGCCACGACCCAGGGTTCATTAAGTGTAATCCAATTATTTACACGGTCACCAAAATGCTCAAAACAAATCCCTGCATATTGGGCAAAAGAGTCGGCAATTTTGGGATTGAGCCAACCATCCTTTTCAGTCTGTAGGGCCAGGGGCAGATCCCAATGGTATAAGGTAACCCACGGGGTTATATTGTGCTTTAGCAGTTCATCAATGAGATTGTTGTAAAAGGCAATCCCTTTTGGGTTTATGTCACCTTGGCCATCTGGCTGTATCCGACTCCACGATATGGAAAATCGGTAAGCCTTAAGTCCCATGTCCGCCATGAGCTGTACATCCTCCTTGTATCGGTTGTAATGGTCGCAAGCTACATCAGCGGTTTCGCCGTTGTTTGTCCTACCCGGCGTGTGGGAATGTGCATCCCATATACTCCAGGACCGGCCATCCTGAGTGGCCCCTCCTTCAATTTGATGGCTCGAGGTCGCGGAACCCCAGACAAAGTCTTTCGGAAATTTTAGCATGTCAGCTTTTAATTGTGTTCTATCTACCAAGATTATAAAAGTCATCAAAAATGCCGGAAATAACTAATGGAATTACGATATTTTCAAGTATAAAAATGATGTAATGTGTCATCACGGAATATAAAAATATCCCTATCTTGAACTGCAATAAATCAAACCATAACTAATGTGGAACCAAAGGAGGTCAGGAATTTTTGGCCCGGCTTTAATTTTATTTTTTTGTCTCAACGCCTGTAGTAAAAAGAAAACTGAAAAAAATTATACAATTGAAGGTAACTTCAAAAAATGGCAGCCGATTACGATTACATTTAATGGACCTCAGGTTTCCGAAACAGATAGCATTAATCCCTTCTTGGACTATAGTCTTATCACGCGCTTTATCCATGGTGGGGATACTATTCCCGTTCATGGTTTTTTTGCTGCGGATGGCAAAGCTGCCCATACAGGAGTTACTTCCGGCAACAAATGGCAGGTAAAATTCTCGCCTTCTGCCTCTGGTTTATGGTTTTTTGAATCCCAAATGCTTCGTGGAAATGAAATAGCGATTAGGGCTGATGAAATGAGCAATACGCTCTGGAAAACGAAAGGAACATTTGAAATTACCCCGGTCGATTCCTTGGCGTTCGGATTTTATAAAACAGGTCGCTTGCAATATATAGGAGAGCACTATTTAAGGGAAGGTGAAACAGGCAGGGCCTTTTTGAAAAATGGGGTAGGTAGTCCCGAAAACTTTTTGGCATACCACGAGTTTGATGGCACATTTGACAATGGCGGTGCCGCCACACCAACTTTGAATAATGGTTTGCACGAGTATTCTATACATGCGGATGATTGGAAAAAGGGCAACCCAACTTGGGGTGAAGACAAAGGGAGAGCGATCATGGGGGCATTGAACTATTTGGCCTCCCAGGGGATGAACAGCTTATATTTTTTGGTGATGAACGAACACGGGGACGGTAACGATGTATGGCCCTGGACAGCCCCTGATGAACAGCTGCGCTACGATGTGAGCAAGTTGTCCCAATGGGAAAAGGTCTTTACCCATATGGATGGATTGGGCATTGCCATGAACGTTTTTACCCAGGAAACGGAAAACGACACTATCTTGAACAAGGGAGAACTAGGTCTGGAACGCAAACTCTTTTACAAGGAATTGGTTGCCCGGTTTGGACATCATCTTGGTGTAGTCTGGAACTTAGGGGAAGAGACCAACCGGACGAGCAAGCAATTAAAGAGCTACGCCACATATATTCGCAATCTGGATCCGTATGACCATCCCATAGCGGTGCATAACCATATCCGTGTAACCGGCAAACGCATGGAAGGCCGTCCCTTAGACCCGATAAAGGAGACCTTAACGCCCATGCTGGGATACAAGGATTTTGAGATTCCCTCCCTACAGATGTTCGATACTACGGAAGTACATCAAGAAGTAAAAAAGTGGAGGGATTTATCGGTAAAAAAGAATAGGCCCTGGGTGGTGTATTTGGATGAGATCGGGCATTGGGATATCGGGGTAACCGCGGATACGGCAGCTAACAATAACTATGCTCAGGTAATGAGGACTAGTCTTTGGGGGACTTTAATGGCAGGAGGTGCTGGAACCTCATGGTATTTCGGTGGATTGGACACGCCCAATAACGATATGGCGGCAGAGGATTTCAGGGCACGTGATAAATGGTGGGAAATCAGCAGTAATGCCAAGAAGTTTTTTCAAGACCATCTTCCGTTTTGGGAAATGCATGGTCATGACGAGTTATTGAGCAATCCTAAAGCCTATTGCCTTGCCAAAAAAGATGAAATTTATGTGGTGTATCTGCCCAAAGGAGAAACCACGGAATTGACCATTGGTGATGGTGCCTTTACCATAGCTTTTTATGACCCCTTGGAAGGAGGGAAATTATATGATAAACAGAATGAGGGCTGGAAGATTACCAAGCCCAACAGTGTAGAATTATCCGCATATAATGGGCAAAGCAATAGGGACTGGGTAATCCTAATTGCACGCAAATAAAATAAAGGAAATACGAAATGAGGAATTTTGTAGGTCGAGTTTTAGAATTTGAAGAGTATAAGTGTATCCCGCTCTCTATATTTGTTGGATTATTTTTTCTCATCTCATGTAAAGAGGAAAAAAAGAAAGACCTCGCCATGGTTTTTCCGACAGAAGAATGGGAGGAAAGAAGTCCGGAAGAACTGAAGGTAAATAGTCGGAAGCTTCAAGAAGCCTTGGATTATTTGGCTTCCGAATCGGGGGAGGATGGCTTGGAAGAAGTTTTCATAGTTAGGAAAGGCTATGTCATTTATAAGGGGGACAGCATTTATAAAAAACATAATATCTATTCTTCCAGCAAATCCTTTACCAGCACTGTACTTGGAATTTTGACCGACCAGGATATGCTGTCCGAGGATACCTATGCCAAGGAAATAGATACGGCCATGGCCGAATTGTACCCTGAGGTGCAGCTCAAACATTTTTCGAGCATGACTTCCGGTTATAGCGGGAAAGGTTCCACACGCTGGAATGAAGTGAGCGAGGATTGGTCTTGGACGCCCTATGCCATTGATACCCCTCTCTTTGCTCCCGGAACTGAATATGCTTATTGGGACGAGGCGCAGATGATGTTCGGTCGTTTGCTCACCATGCATACGGGCAAGACCCTAAAATCCATTTTTGATGAAAATATTGGAATTGCTATAGGTATGGGGGAATACCAATGGAATCCTGAACAAGAAGTAAACGGAGTGGAAATCAATAATGGTTGTACCAATGTTAGGATCAATGCCGAGCAGTTGGCACGCTTCGGTCATTTTTATTTGAACGAGGGCAATTGGGACGGGACACAATTATTATCAAAGGAATGGGTTAAAAAAGCAACCCAAAATCAAGTCTTTACCGATAAAGTGGCAGATACGGATAGAAACAATGTAGATGGGCGGGGCTGTTATGGCTACAATTGGTGGGTAAATGGACTGATGCCTACAGGAAAGTACCATATGCCCGATGCTCCAAAATCGCTATATTATGCAAGTGGGCTCCACAACAACATGTGTTTCGTAATTCCCGAATGGGATATGGTCTTTGTCCGTAGGGGAGAAGATGGCAATCCAGCAAAAGGGAAACCTTTTGTTTACAACGAATTTTTTAAGCGGATGGCTCTAGCATTAAAAAACGAATAGGTGCTAACTAGAGCTTCCCCTCTATTAAGAGGGGATTGAGGGGTGTGTATTTTTTAGTACAATGAAAATCTTTTACGACCCAAAACTAAAGGAATTGACCAGACAGTTGAGAAATAATTCAACTAAGTCCGAAATACTATTATGGCAAAGATTGAAACGAAATCAAATGTATAGCTATGATTTTCATAGGCAAAAACCAATTGATAAATTCATTGTAGATTTCTTTTGTAATAAGTTGCAATTGGCCATAGAATGTGATGGTTATTCCCATGAAATTGTGGAAGTTTGGGAAAAAGATGTAAAGAAAACTAAACGTTTAAATGAAATGGGTATTCAAGTCTTACGTTTTTCCGATTATCAAATAATGAACGACTTGGAAAATGTTTTGAGGGCGATAGAGGATTATATCTTGGCTTATGAGACCAATGATTTTACACCTCCCTTGATCCCTCCTTGTTAGGAGGGAAGTTTTAAAAAATCTGCAATGCATAAAATAGTACCTATTCTTTTTTTTATTGTTTGCTTGGTTTCCTGTAAGCAAGACCCACCCCAAAATAAAGAAGCTAAGGAATCCATGAAGCATAAGGTAAATATGGTAGATACCATTATACCCGAACCATCCGTAACCCAAAAAACTTTTCGCTCTTTTAAAGATCTGGCCGATACTACTTTTGTACGTCTAGCCGATTTTAGCGATGGTTTTGCCTATGACCTCCGGTATGCAACGACCAATAACTTTCTAAAGGAGAAGGTATACGACTGTGCGGAATGTTACACCCGTGTAAAAACAGCAAAGGCCCTATTGGCAGCAAATGCCGATTTTAAAACCAAGGAGGTTAGAATCAAATTCTTCGACTGTTATCGACCCAATTCCGTTCAGTACAAGATGTGGGAAATTGTTCCCAATCCACAATATGTGGCCGACCCCAAAAAGGGATCGATTCATAATAAAGGGGGTGCGGTAGATATTACCTTGGAAACACTGGATGGAGTGGAGTTGGATATGGGAACCGACTTTGATTTCTTCGGCAAAAAGGCCTATCATGATAATACCGATTTACCCCAGGAAATCTTGGACAATCGCAAACTGTTGAAGGAAACCATGGAAAAACATGGCTTTTGGTCAATCAGAACCGAGTGGTGGCATTACAATTTAGGGATAGCTTCCAATGATGAGGTAGCCAATTTTAAATGGCCATGTGATGAGTAGAAATTTGGTTTATGGGATTCTTGTTTGTGCCACTAGTATACTTTATGCTTCCTGTAAGGATGTCAAGGTTGAAAGTGAAATACCTTTACATACCAAAAACCCGAATGTACTTTTTATCGCTATAGATGACTTGAATGATTGGGTGGGTTGCTTAAAAGGACATCCGCAGGTGAAGACCCCTAACATAGATCGATTGGCATCTCGGGGTGTTTTGTTTACCAACGCACATACCCAAAGCCCCATCTGTAATCCATCACGGACCAGCATTCTTACGGGATATAGGCCTTCCACAACAGGCGTTTATGGTCTTTCACCCTCAATTAGAGATGTGCCCGAATTAAAGGATATTATAACCTTGCCGCAATACTTTTCCAAACATGGGTATTCGACCTTTTCCGGAGGAAAGATTTTTCATGGCGGATACGGCAGAAGAGATACCGATACCGAATTCGATAGCTTGGGACCTGGGTCAAAGGTAAAGACCAAACCACCCTCAAAAATAATCGGAACTACCCCAGGGGGCAACAATCCGTTAATGGACTGGGGCAGATTTCCCTTGAAGGCTGAGGAGACCTCGGATTGGGAGGTAGCCAGTTGGGCGGTGGATGTTTTGAACGGCCAACCGAAGTCACCCTATTTTTTATCCGTTGGTTTTTTCCTGCCACATGTACCTTTATACTCCCCGGAGGAATGGTACGATCTATATCCCAAGGAAAACCTACAGCTTCCTCCCATTTTGGAGAATGATAGGGAGGATACCCCCCGGTTTTCCTGGTATAACCATTGGGAAGTGCCTGAGCCACGATTAAAATGGACCCTTGAAAATGGACAGCATAAGAATTTGGTACAAGCCTATCTAGCGGCCGTTAGCTTTGTGGATAGTCAGGTAGGAAGAGTACTAGATGCGCTTGAAGCAAATGGACAGGTCAAAAACACGATTGTAGTGCTCTGGTCCGATCATGGGTACCACTTGGGAGAAAAGGAAATTACCGGAAAGAATACCTTGTGGGAACGCTCTACAAGGGTGCCTCTGATTTTTGCTGGACCTAACATCTTAGAAGGCGGCACATATGATTATCCGGTGGAGCTTCTGGACGTTTATCCCACATTGAACAACTTGTGCAGACTTCCTCAAAAAGCAGACTTGGAGGGTCATAGTTTGTTGCCTCAATTAGGGGATCCGAATACGAAAAGACCTTGGCCTGCTATTACCACCAACAATTGGAACAACCATACCATACGAACCAGGGATTGGCGGTATATTCGCTATGCCGATGGCGGTGAGGAACTATATGATATGGAGAAGGATCCCAATGAATGGAATAATTTGATTTCTGATGCCCAATATAGGCCCATTGCGGACAGCCTTGGCAAATGGCTGCCAAAAGTCAATACCCCTCCGCATGTGGGCAATTACTTAAGAATTTTGGAATATAGGGATGGCACTCCGGTTTGGCAAGGAAACAGGATTCTACCGAAAGACCCTATACCTGGATTATAAGAAACATTTAGATTATGAGAACACTCTTTTTCGCATCCCTTTTATTTTTAACGCAATTTTCCATGGAAATTCAAGCACAGGACACCATTATTCCATTATGGCCCAAGGACAAGATTCCCAATCGGATAGAGACCGATGAAAAGGAAATCCATAAACGTAATGGTATCTTAAGGATAAGTAAGGTACAGGAGCCTACCATTGAAGTGTATTTACCTGCCCAAAGTAATGCTACGGGACAGGCCATGCTTATTTTTCCCGGAGGTGGCTATCATATTTTGGCATATGATTGGGAGGGGACGGATATTGCCAAATTTTTGAACGGAAAAGGTATTGCCGGTATTGTGGTCAAATATCGCTTACCGACCTCAAAATCGGTTACGGAAAAGCACAATGTTCCCTTGATAGATGGGCAACGGGCAATACGTTTGGTGCGAAGCAAGGCCAAGGAATTTAATATAGCCCCCGATAAAATAGGGATTATGGGCTTTTCCGCTGGAGGACATGCCGCCTCTACCCTGGGCACCCATTTTAATGAAAAAGTGTATAAAGAACAAGATGCCGTGGATGCTGTCAGCGCCAGACCGGATTTTATGGCCCTGATTTATCCCGTGATTACGTTTACTCAAATCGAAAAACATTCAGGATCCCAGAAGGCCTTACTTGGCGAAAATCCCGATTCCGAATTGGAAAGACATTTTTCCAATGAATTACAAGTAACTTCTGAAACACCTGGAACGCTTTTGATTCACGCTATGAATGACACAGGGGTTCCGGTAGAGAATAGCTTGCTCTTTTTCAAGGCATTGAAGGATAAGGGTGTGCCGGCTACCCTACATGTCTATCCGAAAGGAGGGCATGGTTTCTCCCTAGCTAGGAAGGATTCCCATTTAAGGGGTTGGACAGAGCGCCTTTTCGAGTGGATGGAAAGCTTGAAGTAGTTTTGGTATTTTTTTGAAAACATAGAAGCAAATCTGTACAACTTTTATATTTTTGCAATCCAATTTTAATAGCATCAATTGTCTTTTGGCATGTGTGCTTTAAAATTTGGAATTTGAAAATTTTTTGGTGTTAGCCAAAAGAATTTCGGGATGTAGCGCAGCCCGGTAGCGCACACGCCTGGGGGGCGTGGGGTCGCAGGTTCAAATCCTGTCATCCCGACCAAGCTGAAAAGTGATTTGCGAAGGCAAATCACTTTTTTATTTTGATTCTACATAAAAAATAGCTGATTTTGTGTTAAAATCACCTACAAAGGCAACCTATCCGGTTACTTAACTTCGAAGTGTTTCTACATTCCTTGCGTTTGTAGGTTCTCCAAAAACAAATGAAGGGGCGGCTATGAAGATATGGCGTTGTTGAAAAATCCTTAAACATTATTACATCAAAGCTGAAGATTTTGATTTATAGAACTTCATCGAGTATTTTTTTTAACTTACAAAAGGAGGATAATTACAAGAGCACTGTAAAATGGATATGATTTTCACCATAGGGATTTTTACCTCTTTATTTTTCTTTATTCTATTGCTGAACAAAAAGAATAAATCACTTCCGGATAGAATCCTATCTTACTGGATGCTGATGGTCGGTATCCACTTGGCGAGCACCTACATATACACCAAAGGCTATTGGGAGTTATATCCTCACCTTATAGGTATCACAGCTCCGTTCCCACTTTTTTACGGCCCGTTGCTCTATTTGTACGTAGTTTACTCGGTTAAGGACAGTCATCGACTAAGTAAGAAAGATTTCTTCCATTTCCTTCCTATTGTAGTGAGCTATCTCTATATGTCCAGATTTTATTTTTTTTACTCGGCCAAAGAAAAGAGACTTGTGGATAAAGGAGAGATAGATGATTTTGGCACCTTTGGCAATATTTTAGTGGTGGCAATTATAATTTCAGCAATTTCATATGCCATATATTCCTATCGATTGTTAAACAGGCATAGAAGACTTATAGAGGATAACTTTTCCAACGTTGAAAGGATTACTCTTAATTGGTTAAAAAGCTTTATTTGGGGCGTAGGGCTCATTTTCCTTACTGCTGCCTTGATTCTAATCTCAAGGGATATTTTGGGAATTGAGTATTCCTTTAATCCTGAGTTCATATTTTATTCTATGATAGTGTTTTCCATCCTATGTCTCGGATATTTCGGCATTAGGCATCAAAATATATTTACGGATAACAAGGTTTTGGAAATTAGGGATGAAACAAAAGCTACTTACAAAAATTCCGGTCTAAAGGAAGATTTGGCTCACATAAAGCATAAGGCCCTTGTCGGGTTAATGGAAGAACAGAAGCCCTATTTGGAACCAAATTTGAATTTAAACACAATGGCGGATAAACTTGATTTACCGCTTCATCATCTATCACAAATAATAAATCAGTTTGAAGGGCAGAATTTCAACGATTTTGTCAATAAGTATCGAGTAGAAGAATTTATTGAAAGGGCCGCCAAGGACAAACAGTTTAGTTTCTTGGCCTTGGCCCTGGATTCCGGGTTTAACTCCAAATCTACTTTCAATTCGGTCTTCAAAAAGCACAAAGGAGTCACACCTTCCAAATACATGGCTAACTATACTTCGAAGGCATAACAGAACGAATAGACTTTTGTGATATTCCTATAACCATCAAATAATCAACACTTAAGAGTCCAATCCTATAATGTTGCACCTATAAATAGTGCGACATCATAATATCGGTCGATTGATGACCAAAAATCTCGTCCATTTGCTTCATAAAATAAAAAACCATGTTGAGCAAAATGGAAATCGGACATTATCGCCACGCCAGTTTATTTTATTTTTTGTCCATACTTATCCCGTGGATTATTTGGTTCATTGTTGCTTACGTAAGTCATACATATCTAAATCAACATGTCTTATGGACCAGCTTTGGTAGTCTGCTAGGGCTTTTAGCACCTTTATGTATTGCTTTAGCATTAATTCTTCCAAATAAAAAGCTCAGAAAGGACTTTTATGGCAGGGTTTTGAACCTCGAGAAAGTGAAGCAGAAATACCTGATTGTGGTATTTCTTTTAATGCCATTTAGCATTTTGGTTGCTCAATTGGTTTCGCTGTTCTTTGGTTATAGCCCAGACCAATTTCAATTCAGGGGAGGGTTCACATTCTCTTCAGGAATATTCCCCGTTTGGTTTATGTTAATAGCCGCCCCAATTGTTGAGGAGCTTGCATGGCACTCCTATGGAACGGATTCACTTTTAAACAAATTCAGTTTACTAAAAACCTCAATGTTGTTTGCATTTTTTTGGGGTCTTTGGCATTTGCCGTTGTCTTTCATCAAGGACTATTATCACAGCAATTTGGTGGAAACCGGCATACTGTATTCAGTCAATTTCTTTGTGAGCCTGTTTCCTTTTGTGTTAATAATGAATTGGCTTTACTATAAGTGCAATAGGAGCATCTTAGTGACTATAATCTTTCATATTTCAGCGGGATTATTCAACGAAATCTTTGCTACCGAACCCATGAGTAAGGTCATTCAAACAGGCCTCCTCATTGCATTCTCCATTTTCCTCATAACAAACAATAAGTCATTCTTTTTAAGAACTAGAAAGAAATGGAAATACATCAAAAACAATAATCAATAATTACAGAAATCATGAAAACAAAAAAAACAGAAGTATTGAAAACGAATTATGTCTTTCAAAAGGAAAATCAGGTTTTTCTTCTTGACAGGGAAAACAAATTGACAAAATCGTATGAACCCATAAGCTTTAATTGGATTCCCGTTAAAAATTTCAACAAAATCAATATTTGGTTCATTTTGGTGACTTATTGTGGTTTAATGCTCTTTACATCATGTAGTGACAAAGACGATGATCTTTTCATTGGGTCTCAAAACCTAACTTCAGAGATGAGACAAGTAGATGAATTTACCAAATTAAAAAGTACGGGAGTATTCGAAGTGAATATCACCCAAGGAGATTCCCAAGCTGTTGAAATTACTGCAGATGATAATATTATTGGAAGAGTAAGGACCAAAGTTGTGGATGGTGAATTGAGACTTGAGTTGCCCAGTGATACATATAGGGATATTACGCTTAGGGCAAAAATACAGGTGCAGCAATTAAACGGAATTCAGAATTCTGGTGTGGGAGACGTGGTTGCCAGCAATATCAATTCCGATCAAAGCTTCTCAATTTCAAATTCTGGAGATGCTGGGATAAGAATTTCCGGAACCTCAAAAAGCCTAACATGCTTTAATGAAGGAACCGGGGATATTAATGGTTTTGATTTTTTGGTTGATGATGCAGACTTGGAAATCATTGGGTCGGGCTCAATTGAAATAAGTTGTGTGGAGACCCTGACAGGTGAAATTTCCGGAAGTGGTAATATTTCTTACAAAGGTAATCCCTCGGTTAGCACCAATATCATGGGTTCTGGTAAGATAATAAAGGTTGGGGACTAAGAACAATTAAAACAATGGTTATGAACGGTTCATTAAAATATTCGAAACCAAAATTTATCCTTGAGATCCAATCGAATTCTGCTCTTTGTCAAGGAATAGGGAAGAAGCAGGAAAGAACAATCAAGTACTCCAGGACCGTTCATGACTCTTGGTATGCAATAAGGACGTTGGGTTTAAGTATCGGTGCTAAATCAAAAATTCTTGGACTGCTTTTTTTGGTAAGTACGGTGTCGTTGAGCCAGCATTTGACCCAGTTTGAAAAAGGTTCCCAACCTGATACCTATGCCGTACAAAAGTTTCTAAAACCCACTAATTTTCATATAAATCATGATAGTAGCTGTAGCTCCAAGACAGTGAGTAAAACCAATGGGGTTTTTAGGTTAGCCGATTATTTCAAGCCTGATTTAGGATTCTATTATCATTGGAATGGCTCAAAGGTTAGTCATGTTGTATCGGTAGACGTTCAAAACCTTGCCAGTAACAACCTTGAAGGATTTATCTACAACGAAAAATCAAAAGAGTTGGAAAAATCCAGTCCATTTTTTCTGGTTCCATTTATCAAGTACAGGTTGAAATTCTAATTCTATTGTGATCGATAATCATTTGTTTCCTATGGGAAGCAAACACCTAGCAGATGTGGGGGGCAACTACTAGCTCAGCTTTATTCTGAGTGATTTAATGAGATTGAAGTGACGGGGATTTTGTAAAAAAACCCTTCGTACCGAGGATTAGGTTGCCTCCTATGTCCGCTCATCACCGCAACTATTAATAATTCAATATTCGTTGAATTCTAAGACAAAATGAAATGAGAAGTTTAATAATAGCACTGTTTTCCGTTGGTTTTTTCAATTGGTCCGGTGCACAAACGATTACACAGACGGTCAAGGGAAAAGTGACCGATGCGAATACACAGGAAGTCCTAATTGGGGCGACCGTAACACTTTTTGGTTCAAAACCGGTTTTAGGGACAATAACCGATTTGAATGGACTATTTGTCCTAAACCAAGTTCCTGTAGGAAGACAGGATTTTGAAGTAAGAATGATTGGGTACGAAAGTTTTCTGGTTTCTGGGATTCTAGTGGGATCAGGAAAGGAAGTCATACTTGAAATTACACTTACCCCATTGACCACAAATCTTGATGAAGTGATAGTTGCTTACCGAAGAAATAGGGAAAAAGCAATAAATACAATGGCAACGGTCAGTAATCGACAATTCACAGTCGAAGAAACCCAGCGTTATGCAGGAGGGTTAAATGACCCAGGAAGATTGGTGTCTTCTTTTGCGGGTGTAGCAGCCCCATCCGTAAGTAGTAATGGAATTTCAGTAAGGGGCAACAGCCCTTCAGGATTGCTATGGAGGATTGAAGGAGTAGAAGTCCCTAGTCCAAATCACTTTGCCGATTTAACAATAGCTGGTGCTGGTGCATTAACAGTTTTAAGTAGTCAAATGATGGGGAACAGTGATTTTTATACAGGCGCTTTCCCTTCTGAATATGGAAATGCCATATCTGGTGTTTTCGATATTAACTTAAGGAAGGGTAACTCTACAAATAGAGAATACACCTTTCAAGCTGGGGTTCTTGGTCTGGATTTTGCCACCGAGGGTCCGTTTAAAAAAGGGGGTAATGGAACTTACTTGCTTAATTACCGATATTCTACTCTTGGTCTAATTGGGTCGTTCTTGCCCAATGATGCAGGGGTTTTGAAGTATCAGGATTTATCCTTTAAAATAAATATGCCAACAAAGAAATGGGGTACTTTTTCATTTTGGGGTATTGGGGCATATGACGCAGTTGATACTGAGGCGGAAGATATGGAAGAATGGGCGTCAAGGTCAGATCGTGAAAATTCCGAAACCTCTTTATACATGTTTGCTTCAGGTTTGAATCATAAACAAATAATAAGCCCGAAAACAGTCATAAATTCAACACTGTCCTTATCTGGGAATGGTACTTCTTTTGAAGAACAATATGTGGATGATGACCTTCAAGAATTGCCTCAATCGGATGCAAGGAAAAACAATTTTAAGCTTACATTACAGTCCAACCTGACCTCATTTTTCAGTAGCACCCATACCAATAGAACAGGATTTTATCTTAACGGTTTGGCTTACGATTTAAGAGTTGATGATGTCGAAACAACTCAATCTTTGCCAAGGCCTATTGTTGATGAGGACGGACAGTCTTACCTGCTACAGTTTTACAGTCAATCTAAATTTAATTTGTCATCAAAATGGACTTTGAATGCTGGTTTTCATTCACAGTACTTTGGTCTGAACAATGAATTCACATTAGAGCCCAGGGTTTCATTGGACTACAAGTTGGGCTCTAAAAGTAACTTGGCATTGGGTTATGGCCTTCACAGTAGGATGGAGCCATTGTCCATATACTTTGTTAGGGACGAAGAAGGAATTCAACCAAACAAAAATTTGGATCTAATGAAGTCAAACCATTTTGTGTTGTCATTTAATACTATGATCAATGACAATATAAGATTGAGTATAGAACCCTATTATCAGTCTCTGTACGACGTTCCTGTAGAGCTTAATGGATATGTTTCAACCCTTAACATTGAAGACAATCTTTTTTTCGACAGGTCTTTGGTAAGTAAAGGAACCGGCAGGAATATAGGTATTGATTTGACCCTTGAGCGCTACCTCAAGAATGGGTTTTATTATCTGTTTACCACTTCAATATTCGATTCCAAGTATACAGCCAATGATGGAATTGAACGCAATACCAGATACAACAAGAACTATGTTTTTAATGCCATACTAGGGAAAGAGTGGCAAGTAGGAAAAAACAAGAACAACATATTTGGAGCGAATTTCCGACTAAATTATTTGGGGGGAAACAGGATAGAGACGATTGATTCAGAGGCTTCAATTGTAAATCAGGATGTGGTATATGGCGAGGTAGGCAATGAAATTTCCTTTTCAGAAAAACACAAAGATTTACCTATTGGGTCTTTTACCTTAACGTACCGAAAGAACAAACCAAGGCACTCATCGGTCTGGAGCCTGCAAGTTTTAAATGCCGGGACAACCCAGGAATTTCAAACCGATGTTTTTAATACCAATACCCAAAGTATTGAACAAAAATTTTCAGGAATAGTAATCCCCAATCTTAGTTATAAAATTGAGTTTTAATGAATGAATTCTTACTACTTGGATAAAAGTAGATATTGATGTGTATGTGCTTTGTCCTTTAGAAGGATAAGTCCCTCGTAATGATTTTGGAAACAAAGCCCAAACCATACCTAAACTCATGAGGGTTTGGATGGAATGGGTTTTGGCCTCTACTTCACCGAAGAAGTAAGTCATCGGCTTTTTTTATCTTTAAGAACCGGACTATTTGCCCATGCGATTCAAAACTTTCATTTTCTTTTATCTTTTTCTACTTCTGGCAGGGCTATCTTATGGACAAAAGTTTAAATATGCCTATTATCATGGAGAGGAAGCTCCTTTTAAAGATGTCAACGAGACCATACAGGATTACAAGGGCTATGTATGGTTGGCAACGGACCAAGGGTTGTTTAGGTTCGATGGCAATACCTTTGAGGACTTTAATACTACCCTAAGAAGCAAGACCATAAGGTCTTTTGTTTCATGGAATGAAAATGATTTGCTTTTCACCAACGATACAGGGATGCACAGGGTGTTTTACGTCAATGGACAACCAAAAATTGAGTCATTCAAGCCAAGTACAGCCCTTCATTACCCCACAGAACTTTTTAAGGACGGTAAAAACAGATTGTGGATTGGCCAAATGAATGGCTCCATAATGATGTTTTCAGGGAATACCGATAAGGGTAAACCATTTGATTTGGTATCGCGGGAAAAAATCCCCAAGATGGTCTTTGGAGAGGACAAGTTCGGTACCATTTGGGTATTGGTACCGGGCCGTGGACTTTTCTACTTCAATGAATCTGCCCAAAAATTTGCACCCCTTAAAAACTATGGTTCAAGTAATCACTTTTTAATAAAGGACGATATTATTTGGGTAGCTGGGGAACAGTTGGAAAAACTTAAAGTTAACCGCAACCAGAATGTCACCAACAAGCAAGTATTCGCTGTGGATGAGAAATTCAAGCATATTTCAATGAACGATAAGGGTGTTTTATTCCTAAGTTCGGATTCGGCGATTTATACATTTCAAAACCAGGGAAATCAAACCAAGCTGTCCAAGGTATTCGGCGCGAATGACCCACACCGCGTGGAGGAACTCACTTTTGGAACTATAAATCAATTACAATTCACAAGAGATGAAACCGGACTTGATGATATAATTTGGGTAAGCTCGGACAAAGGCCTTACCTTATTGTGGTCCAGTTTTTTTCAGGGTGTTTCGGGTTTGGGTCATGATAACATCAGGGCGCTAAACCCATCCCGGGAAGGCCCTATTGTAATCTCACAAGGAGCCGTTTCATGGATAGGCAGTGAAGGCATTGCCACAAGTTTTCAAAAAGAGGGCAATCTCAATGACATTGTCGGTATAGGCTCATTAAAAGATAGGATTTGGTATGGTTCGGCGGAAGGCAAGGTGTTTCAATATCTGGGGCATCAACTGCAGAGAACATATGATTTGAGCAATCGCGGTAGCGGTGTCTTTTTTATTTTGGCCGACCATAGCGGGGATATATGGTTTTGCCAGGCTGCCTCGGATAAGCCTATAATAGGGGCGGCAAAAATTGATTCGAATGGGAATATCATTGAATATGGTAAGGACAAGGGATTTGATACGCGTATCTTGGTATTTCGCGAAGGAGGTAAGGACGAATTGTATGCTGCTGGCATTGGTATGGAATCCTATCTCTATAAATATGATCGATCATCTGACCGTTTTCGAAATAAAAGCTTGCCATTTCCATTCAAGGTCAGTGGCAATTTTGAGGTACATGATATGGCTGTGGATCGTTTAGGTATTGTTTGGCTTGCTACCACGGACGGACTTTTAAAATATGATACCGAGACGATTAGAAAGGTAGGCCTTGGAGCGTATACCGATAGTGAGATAAGGTCAATAACCGATATGCCCAACGGCTCCCTTTGGCTGGCTACCGATACTAATGGACTTATACATTTGGATGCCAAGGGCAACTATGTAGTTTTTGATGAAACCAGTGGGACACCATCCAAGATTTCGTCGTATCGTTGTATGGTGCTCTATGACAATTCGCAGCTTTGGGTAGGTACGCCAGAGGGCATTGTGCATTCTTCACGAACAAATCCGGAGCCATATCAAACAATGGCACCCATCATAAAAAAAGTTGTGGTAGACAGTGATGTAATTGAAGGACAAAACACCATCCAACTAAAGGAATCCCAAAAAGTAGGGCTTACCATGGCGACCCTTACCTTCCCTAGCATTGATGTACGATATCAATACAAGGTCTTTAAAAGTGGGTTGGCCCAAGAAGACATGGATGATATCCCATGGTCTGATGCCCTAACCTCCCAATTTACCTTGAATGGATTAAAGGGGGGAAACTACAAGGTACTGGTCCGAGGTCAAAAGGCTGGGGGGTTTAGATGGAGCACACCTGTAGATATAAGTATTATCGTATCTCAAAAATGGTATAGTACATGGTGGGGGATACTGGTATTGGCGGCTTTAGGGTTCTTTTTCTTTTGGTTTTTTGCAAGGCGCTGGTTGTTGAAACGGGTAGAGGGATTACAAGCTTCGTTGCACCAAAAGCAAAAGGAGCTTGAACAAAAAGAGGCTGAATTGGTTGTACAGAGCGGTGCCCTTTTGCAGAAAAAGAATGAACTAAAGAGTACGGGAATCAACATCTATTTGCTTCATAAGTTGATTAGACAGATTCCTGAGGATTCCAATTGGAAAATAATTCTCCCTATTATTAATAAATTGGTAGAGCTTCCAACCGGAATTGATGTATTTGAGCTTGCCTTTAAAAAGGGAGAGGTAATCCAATATAAGGGTTACCTAAGGGGAAATCATGAAATGATCAATAGAGAGGAGGCATTTGATGAAAAAAGCAACTTATCAAGTTATGTTATGTGTACGGGAAAACCCCTTTTGATCAATGATTTCAATAAGGAAGTTGGTGAATACATAAGCAAAAAAGATAGTACGGGCTATTTTTCACGATTGTATATGCCCTTTGAACAAAAAGTGGGAGGCACAACAATTTTTTGTGTTTATTCTAAGGAAAAAAATGCGTTTTCACAGCAAACAAGTGCTTTGTTAGGAATTCTTGTTAGGTTTTTGTCGATAAATGCAAGTGATGAACTCAAATAGTATGTATAAAATACCTTCGATATCACTTCTGTTTGCAATGCTGCTTATGAGTATTATGTGTAATGCGAATACATATAAGGACACCTTGCTGGTAGGCATTTATCAGGATCCCCCCTTTGTGGTAAAGGAATCGGGAGGCTACGCCGGGGTTTCGATCGATCTTTGGGAGCATATTGCATTGGAAATGGATATGGCGTACAAATATGTTGAGTTTAGTGATGCAGTAGGCATTATTCGTTCCCTTGATTATGACGAGCTCGATGTTTCAATCAATCCTCTAAGTAATAGCCCAAGTCGAATTGAACGGTTTCAGGTTAGCCAACCCTTCTATATTTCCAGTGTAGGTGTGGCCACAACGATCAGTAGTCAAAGTCAGTTTCAGATTTTTATCAATAATTTCTTCTCTCGTGATTTTCTGAATATAGTGCTGCTCTTGCTTACCATTTTATTGACCTTCGGAACCATTCTTTGGTTTGCGGAACGAAGGACGAACAAATACCAATTTAGGCCCGGTATCATGGGCCTATTTGACGGTCTTTGGTGGGCTGCGGTTACTATGACCACTGTCGGTTATGGGGACAAGGCCCCAAAGACGCATTTGGGAAAGACCATTGCCATTGTCTGGATGTTTACGGCTATCATCATCATTTCTGGATTTACGGCTACCATAGCCTCAACACTAACGGTAAATACCCTTGAAGCAGATATCAACGGATTGGAAGACCTTCAGAATGCAAAGAAAATTGGTGTTGTAGGTGCTTCTGATGCCGAATTATTTGTGCGGCAACAAGATTTAAGACCATCACAGATCTATAGAACCCCGCTACAGGCCCTAAGGGCTTTGTCAAGAAAGGAAATCGAGATTTTGGTCTCTGACAAAACTACCACTGAATACCTTATTAAAACCAACAATATGGGAAATCATATAAGGCTACTTCCGTTAACTTTTCAAAAACAATACAGGAGTTTTATCATGCCCAAGTCCCAGCCAATTTTTAGCAAGGTGAACAAACAGCTCATTACCCAAATTCAATCGGTATCCTGGAATGAATCGTTAAAAAAATATGGGTTGGATGAGTAAAGTTTCTATATTATATATTTAAATACTGAAAAACCCGGATTTGAAATACGTTTTACTCTTTTTTCTCCTGATAACCTTTGGGCTTACGTCCCAAGAGCTTCCCCCTATCCAAAATTTTTATCCAAAGGACTATAATGGTGAAAATCAAAATTGGGACATTTCCCAAGCTTCGGATAAATTGATTTATGTAGCCAACAGCAAAGGTCTGTTGGAGTTTAATGGAGCCCGTTGGACACTTTATCCTTCACCCAATGAAACGATCATGCGATCTGTTAAGGTGGTTGAGGATCGGATTTATACGGGCTGTTTTATGGAATTTGGGTACTGGAAAAAGAATAGCCTGGGTGTGCTGAATTATACCTCGTTATCCCAAAAAAATGGAGTGGACCTCATTGAGGACGAAGAGTTTTGGAATATCATACATGTAGATGATTATATGGTCTTTCAATCCTTAAAACGGATTTACATCTATGATATAAGCAAAGGTACCGTCAATACGATCGATTCAAATAGTACGATTACCAAAATGTTCAAGGTTGGGCAAAATATCTATTTTCAAAGGCTGGGCGAGGGGCTCTTTGGAATTAATTCCGGAAAGGACTTTTTGCTTTTGGATGATCAAATACTCAAGGATTACGAAGTGATTCATGTTTTTGGTAGTGAAAGGGATTTGTTGATTCTTACAAGGGACAATGGTTTTTATACCATTAAGGATGGGGTACTGGTCCAATCCAACAAGTATCCCAATGAAACGTTATCGGCTTTTAGTTTGTATGATGGTATTCAATTAAAGGATAATAGTTTTCTATTGGGTACCATATCCAATGGGGTAATTTATTTGGATTCAAACGGAGAACCCGTTTTTCAAATAGACCAAAACAATGGCCTTTCCAATAATACGGTCCTATCATTATTTGAAGATGTGGACAATAATATATGGTTGGGTTTGGACTATGGTATAAGTTATGTAAATAGAAAGTCGCCCTATAAGGTCTTTAATGATTCCAAAGGCGTTTTAGGAAGTGTTTATGCCGCCGCCGTGTATAACGATAACTTGTATCTGGGAACAAATCAGGGATTATTTTACAAGCATTTGAACAGTGATAACGGGTTTAACTTTATTGCGGGTACACAGGGTCAAGTATGGAGTTTACGGGAGATCGATACCAAGCTATTATGTGGGCATAACTCGGGTACCTTTTTGGTTAAGGACGATCAAGTCCAAAAAATATTTGATGTTCAGGGCACGTGGGATATCGCGGCGTTGAATGGTAACCCAGATATATTGCTTCAAGGTAATTATGATGGTCTATATGTTTTGGAAAAATCGGATACCTCATGGAAACTTAAAAATAAAATCGGAGGGTTTAATAATTCATCCAGATATTTTGAGACACTGGGCAAGGACATCTTCGTAAACCATGAGTATAACGGGGTTTTCAAATTAAAAGCGGATGATTCCTTTTTTAACGTAAAGAGTGTGGTGAAAGACACTCTTATCAAAGGGTCCAATTCGGGTCTTGTAAAGTATAATGGTGATGTTTTGTATGCTTATAAAAACGGGATTTTTAAATTTGATATCCACGCTCGGAAATTCACCAAGGACAGCCTTTTGAGTAGCCTATACGATAAGCAGGACTATGAGTCTGGAAAACTGATTGCTGATGAAACAGATAATAAATTGTGGGTCTTTACAAAATCCAATATAAGCTTTGTAACCGCGGTAGGATTGACAAACGCTCCTAAAGTTAGAAATATACCGCTTACCAAGGAAATGAGGGATGGTATCCTGGGATATGAAAACATTATAAAACTGGATGATAACGGGAACTATTTGCTGGGGAAGACATCAGGCTACATAACACTGAATGTCAATGAAGTAAAAGACAAAAATTTTCAAGTACATATCGGCAACGTTTCCAATGGGGTAAATAGGATAAATGAAAATTTATTGGATGCCAAGTTAAAGGGCAATTTTGGTAGCGATAGCAATAATTTTGAATTTTCCTTTTATGCCCCGGAATACAACAAATATGTAAAGACGGAATACCAATATCGATTACAAGGGATTTATGATGAATGGAGCGATTGGTCCGAAAACACAGGGGTATTCTATGAAAACATGCCCTTTGGGAATTATATATTTGAGGTACGGGGAAAGATAGGGAATTCCATTTCGAGCAACACCGCCTCGTATACGTTCGAGATAGCAAAACCGTGGTACATATCCAATGTAATGATTGCCATTTATATATTGGGCATGCTATTATTCTCGTTCTTTATGCACAATGTGTACAAACAGTATTACAAAAAGCAGCGTTTAAAGCTCATAGAGAAAAATAAAAAGGAATTGGAGTTGGCCCAGATTCAAAATGAAAAGGAAATCATGAGAATCAAAAATGAGCAGTTGGAGTTGGAAAATAAGAGTAAGAGTAAGGAATTGGCCGTCTCCACAATGAGTATCATCAGGAAAAATGAATTGCTTACCACCATAAAAGACGAACTGAATGTGATGGGGAACAAAGATGTGGTGAAACCGGTTATAAAAATCATCGATAAAAGTCTGAGACAAAATGATGACTGGGAACTTTTTCAGGAAGCATTCAACAATGCCGATAGTGAATTCCTAAAGAAAATGAAAACTACACACCCGTCCCTATCACCCAATGACCTTAAATTATGCGCCTACCTACGATTAAATTTGTCCTCTAAGGAGATAGCACATCTTCTACATATTTCCCCAAGAAGTGTTGAAATTAAACGGTACCGACTTCGCAAAAAACTAGGGTTGCAACATGAAGACAATCTAGTGAACTACATATTGGAGCTCTAACCCGATCAATAATTCTGTTCTTGGCCTCAACATGTCTGGTTTATGCCTCAACATGACCTATACAAAAGAGTTTTTCCCTTTTGTAATCACATGAAAACTAGTTTTTTAACAATTGGCCAAAACATCAGCAATAATGGTCGATTAAGGCATGTGCTTATGCTATATTAATAGAAATTGCCTCTATTTTTTATCATGTATATTTTTTGTAGGGGTAAATCTTATGGTATCCATAATTTTTGATGATAAGTTTAGAGGATTAAAAATTGCTCTATGGATACACTTCATAAAAAATTACTCAAACTAACCTTTTTCTTCATTACCACGGTTGTTTTTGCGCAATCCAGCAACGTGGCTGTAGTAAGCGATGAAAAGGGAACAAAACTGGTCGTTGATGGTGAAAGCTTCATGGTCAATGGTATGAACTGGGATTATATCCCTATCGGGACCAATACCGTAAATGCGGAATTTTGGAAAAAGTCCGATGATATTATCAAAGCCGGACTTGACACGGAAATGTCGCTTCTTAAAAACATGAATGTTAATGTCATTCGACAGTACACAGGAGTTCCGGCAAGGTGGATAAAATACATTTATGAAAACTATGGTATCTACACCATGCTCAATCATTCCTTTG
The DNA here is from genome assembly GCA_947494715.1 of uncultured Flavobacteriaceae bacterium. Classification (GTDB taxonomy): domain Bacteria; phylum Bacteroidota; class Bacteroidia; order Flavobacteriales; family Flavobacteriaceae; genus Ulvibacterium. Next base: position 388,013 of record CANLWG010000001.1, read on the forward strand.
GTCGCTATGGACTAACATTGGACGGCGTCTGGACTCCGGTGACTATTTACGACGATGCCAAGACCCAAGAGTTCTTGATGTCCGAAATGGAGGAATTGGTCAAAGGTTATAAAGATACACCTGGCCTGTTACTTTACCTATTGGGGAATGAGAATAACTATGGATTGTTCTGGGCAGGAGCGGAGACGGAAGATTTTCCGGACGATGAAGAAAGAATACAATTCATAGGCGAAAGCAGGGGAAGGCCCATGTACCGATTGATGAATGAAGCGGCTAAAAAAATGAAGGCTATGGATCCATCGCACCCCGTGGCCATATGTAATGGTGATGTTTTGTTCATTGACATCGTTGCCGAAGAATGTAAAGATGTTGATATATACGGAACAAACACCTATCGCGGTCTTTCCTTTGGGGATATGTTCCAAGTGGTAAAGGAAAAACTTAATAAACCTGTCATGTTTACGGAATTTGGGGCAGATGCTTACAATGCCGTTGAAAACAAAGAAGACCAGTTTTCACAGGCCTACTATATGGTGGGCAATTGGAAGGAAATCTATGAGAATGCCGCTGGTTTGGGCAAGGCCGATAATTCCATAGGAGGTTTTACATTTCAATTTAGTGATGGCTGGTGGAAGTTTGGTTTTGATGATCGAAAAAACGCAGATGTCCATGACAACAATGCTTCATGGTCCAATGGAGGATATGCCAGGGATTTGGCAGCTCCCGGAGCCAACAACATGAACGAGGAATGGTTTGGAATTTGTGCCAAAGGCGCTACCAATCCCAGAGGCCTCTACGAGCTCTATCCACGGGCGGCCTACTATGCATTGAAGGAAGCACATCAATTGAACCCTTATGGGGAAGGTGTAGACCTAAACTTTGTAGACAATTATTTTAACAATATTCAACTAATGGATGCCGTGCTCAAGGCACGTGGGGATAAGGCCGCGTTAAGCGGTGAGCAAAGCAAACTACTTCGTATAAGCAATCTTACGGCAAGGCTCGCAACGTTCAGCACGGGCGGTAGTCTAATAACGACGCCGGATAATGCCGACCCGGACGATCCCAATACGTTTCCAAATCAATTGGGGTTCGATCATATGCAATCCTATTTTGTTGGGGTAGAGGGCAATCCTGCTTCCAACATGCGGGCAGAGGTAAATTTCAATATAGTCGGAAATGTAGCACAGAATCCGATCAATGAAATTTTTTATGAGAACAATTCCCGTCCAATAGAGGTGAATACCGATCAAGGAAATGTAGTGGTCCAGGACGTAAATAGGATACGGGTATACCAAGCTGAATTTGAATGGAACGCAAAAGAGTTCGATTTAAGGGGGTTCTACCGGACGGGTCATTATCACTGGGGGTACGAGGGTGATTTTTTTGGCCTCTATCCCGAAGCCAATTACGGTCCTAACCTCGATATCTATAACGGAGAAATATTAGGAGCCGAAGTTGATGGTAAAGGAGTGCTAAAAGGTTTAAAAGCAGCCATAGGCCCCCAATTATGGTGGGGCGCCAACCCAACAATGCTTTTTAAGTACAAAAGACATATCGGAAAATTTGATGTTACCGGCATATATCACAGGGACTTTGAAACCAACATAGTTTTCGATGAAAATGGACGACGGGTTCTGGATATAAATCAATTGCGAAGTGGTGTAGTTCCACCATGGCCAACGGAAAGAGCAACACTGGCCGTGGAAAGAGAATTTGGCAAGTTTGGTGTTATGTTGGGCGGAATTTGGGCCGGAAGCCCATTGAACGGTACTTCATTTCAAGATGTGAGGGGTACGCCCGGAAACTATACCGTTTTTGAGGATAGGATTCAATCAAGTGATAACTGGGGTGGTAAAGTGAAACTTACCTACGAAGGAGGGAAATTCAATTGGTATGGCCAAGCAGCGGCTATGGGTCTGATTGCCAATGGGGGTACCGATCAAACGTTGACCTTTACTGGATGGAAACTGAGGGATACAGGAAGTGGAAACCAAGTAAACGTATTATCCGGACTTACACTCGCGACTGGAAATTTTCAAATTGCACCCAATTTCTTGTGGCAAAAACCATTGGTAGATGCTATTCCTCAGGATGTACAAGCTCCTGGTCGATTAAGGAATATTATTGATGATCCTTTTGCCGTACGGTGGAATCGTGAGACCACTGCCGGGGAGATACTCTTTACCTATGACCCCACGCCGGGTACATGGATGTATGAGTGGGATAATGATAGGTCTGAAGATGCCGAGTTTGCCATGAATTTAGGTTTTGTATACCGCCACCATCCCACGGCCATGGATGCCCATATCGGATTTTTGGCGGATCGGACTATTTTTTCTTTCCCCAATTCGGCCCCTGCAGAGGACTTGTGGGAAGTTCATTCTAGAATGGTCTCCAAGCTGGGCCCTGACTTGGGCATTATCGGTAATTTTTATTACGGAAATGGACAGGGTAACGGGGATTCAGAACGCTTGATCAAGCGTTTTGGGGGAGATGTTCGAATGATTTACAAAAACTTCAAATTACGTTACGAACAAAAAATCAACGATTGGGGACCTTACGATTACCATAGGGATTTCAACCTTACCTTTCCTGTTCAGCTCATGTTGGATATCTCTACTACCCTTGGAAAACCGGACTGGTTTATTTTGCCCAGTACCCAAATAGGCATACGGGGTATATGGCGATCATTGGATGAGCTCTCCCCTCGTTATGCACCGACTGCTGTACCCCCTGATACGTTTCCTCCCGAACCCATTTTAAGTCCGGCCGGATTTGACAATGGTAACGAGTGGGAAATCATGACATACATACACATCAACATCGGGAAATAAAAAGATTGAAAAATGAAAATTTATAGATACATCCACTTACGTTTTATACCTCTTCTGGGCCTGGGCATTGTTGCCTTGTTATCTTGTGAAAGGGATTTTTCGGATGAGGTGAAGTTCGCCACCTTTCCGGCCAATGGAGACATATTCACCGATGCCCCGGTAGGCCTTACAGATAAATTTTTTGATTCATTCGATCCTGCCGTTGGGGCAAATACTGAAGGCTTTGGTACGGATGATGATGTGGCCTTTGAAGGGACATCATCCATCAGAATCGATGTACCTGCACCAGATGACCCCAATGGGGGCTTTATTGGGGGCATTTTCCTCGATCGCGGGGCCGGTAGGGACCTAACGGGTTTTGATGCCTTGACTTTTTATGTAAAAGGTTCTACCACCGCCACTATCGATGAAGTAGGTTTTGGGTCCGACTTTGAAGAGGATAAATTTGCGGTAGGTCTGCAAAACATTCGTTTATCCACGGATTGGAAAAAAGTTATAATTCCTATTCCGGATCCCTCAAAATTGGTTCAAGAACGAGGCATGTTTAGATTCTCCGCCGGGACACTAAGCACTAACGGTGTGGGGTTTACCTTTTGGATCGATGAGTTGCAGTTTGAAAATTTAGGGACCATAGCGCAATCCAGACCTTCTATTTTGGGAGGCAATGACAGCCGGTTTCCAACAACGGTAGGACAAACTGTAACCATTAGCCAGTTGCAACAAACATTTAATTTGGGGTCGGGAATTGATCAGACGATCAACCTTACGCCTTCTTACTTCAGTTTTAAAAGCTCTGATCCTAATGTAGCCTTTGTAGATGAACTTGGCGAGGTTACGGTTGCAGGCACCGGTTTAACAGAAATAACAGCTTCTATCGCAGGGGTGCTCGCAGACGGTAAATTGCTTGTAGAATCCTCTGAATCAGCACAAATCGTCTCAATTTTTACTGATTTGTTCGCTGACATTCCTGTGGACAACTACAATGGGTTTTTTCTAGGTCAAAATACAAAAGGAGGCCTAGTGGAAGAAAACGGAGGGCAAATCATTAGATATACCCAACTTGACTTTGTCTCCATAAATTTCTTTCAAAATGTAGCTCCAATAGACATCACTGAGATGACAGATCTGCGCATTTCGATCAGAGTGGACGAATCCATTGATGCTGGGGACTTTATTAATATACAATTGGTCAACTCCGTAGGAACCCCTGATTTGACTTCCGGTACGTTTAGAATTGAGGGTGGTGATCTAGTCCCCAACGAATGGGTAGAATTCCAAATCCCTCTCTCCAGTTTTACGGGTCTTGGCGCAAGAAATGCCATTGGCCAGTTATTCTTTGTCTCAGATGGTACCATATCCAACGTATCGATCGATAACATCTTTTTCTCAGCTGAATAATACGTAAATCCTTAAGAAGCTATGAAACATAAAGTTTTAAATACGAACATAAAATCAATGTGGGCCTACAAAATGTTTTTCGCAAGCCTGCTCCTTCTGGTTATGGGTTGCGAAACCGATGATACCCAGACCGTAGCCACCTTCAATACCTTGGTGTGGGAAGATAATTTTGATGTAGATGGTGCGCCAGACTCCAGTCGTTGGCGCTTTGATATTGGCGATGGTACGGAACAAGGTATCCCGGGTTGGGGCAATGATGAGTTACAGTACTATACGGATAGATCGGAAAATGTTACCGTTCAAAACGGGTTCCTATTGATTACCGCAAAGCAAGAAGACTTTAATGGGTTTTCGTTTACCTCGGCAAGACTTACCACCCAAGGATTGTTTGAGCAGGCATATGGGCGTTTTGAGGCACGTATTCGGGTACCTTTTGGAAAAGGCTATTGGCCGGCATTTTGGCTATCGGGTAATAACTGTGCGGATAATCCGTGGCCGGCCTGTGGAGAGATTGATATTATGGAGAATGTAGGTGATGAACCCACAATTGCTTTTGGTAGTGTCCATGGCCCAGGTTTTTTCGGTGGGGATTCCATTGGCAAGGACTATGAATTGACCAATGATCGTTTTGATACCGGATTCCACATCTTTGGAATAGAGTGGGCCCCGGATTACATTAATTACTATGTAGACGGCGATTTGTATCAACAAATTACACCTGAGGATATAGACGAGGAAACGGATGGCCAAGGTGAGTGGGTCTTTGATCGTCCGTTCTATATCATTCTTAATGTAGCTATTGGCGGTAATTTGCCCGGACCACCGAATAATGAAACTGTTTTCCCCCAGACCATGCTCGTAGACTATGTACGTGTGTATCAACAATAAAAAATGAATTAACTATGAAACAGATTATTGATAGAATTAAAATTCTTTCGGTCTTCTTTCTGGCACTAACATTGGTGGGCTGCGAAGATGATGATGATACCGAATTACCAAAAGTAGAAGTCGGTTTTACATATACCCTGGACCAAAGCACAGGTGCGGTCACCTTTATTAATACCTCTACAAATGTCAATGGTTATGCCTGGGATTTTGGTGACGAAACTGATTCGGAAGAGATAAACCCTACTAAAATCTATACGACCAACGGCACGTACACGGTAATCCTGACCGCATCCAATACTGCAGGGGCATCCGGTACATTTCAGGATGAAATTACGATTAACGTTCCAGAGGTATTAGCCTTGCCCATTACTTTTGACGGTGAGAATGTGGATTACTCTACCATTGTCACTTTTGATACGGCATTTCAGATTTTGGAAAACCCGGAACTATCCGGTACCAATGCCACAGCCTCTATGGTAGGGGAAATTGTTTCCAATGGAGTTTCGTTTCAAGGTGTCACTTTCCCCATGGACAGTCCTATAGACTTTAGCGGTACTGACAAGACCATAGCTTTAAAACTATATTCGACCGTGGCAACCAACTTTTTAGTAAAGTTTTCTGGTGGTATTGATGGTGCCAGGGACGTGGAAGCGGTTACGGCACATACCGGGAGCGGCTGGGAAGACCTGACCTTTAACTTTTTGATAAATGGGGTTAAAAGTTTTATTGATGGCGACCCGGAAAACGGACAGACTTTTGCGCCGGATGGTCAATATGAGAACTTGGATCTGTTTGTGGGCTTTGCTGCCGATCCCGGAGTATCCAGCACATTTTATTTAGATGATATTACACAAGTGGAGAGTGATACAGGCGGAGGTTTTGAGGACGGCCTTTTGATCAATGGCGATTTTGAGAACGGTGGGGAAGGCTGGATCGGGAACGCCCTTAATGTGGTTACCGAAGGCGGCAACAGCTTCAATTCTGCCAATGTGGAGATGGCAGGAGAGCCTTTTACCGTGAACTTGAGCCAAGTCGTTGAGCTTACCCAGGGCACCAATTATATTCTATCCTTTGAGGCTTCTTCGGACAGGGCCAGGACCATCCTGGCCGGCATTGGGCTAAACGTAGATCCCTTTACCAACACGGCACCCACGGTAAATTTGACCACAGAGACCCAGACCTTTATGCTTCAGTTGAGTGCAGCCGATTTTGGAGGGGCCGATAGCCGTATCCTCTTTGATATGGGTGCCGATGTAGGTGCCATAATCATTGACAATGTTTCTTTGGTTGAAGGAGGGGACGGTAGCGATAGCGGTAGTGGTGGTTTTGACGACGGCTTGTTGACCAATGGTGATTTCGAAGGAGGTGACGACCCATGGATCGGGAGCGGACGTAACATTGTTAGTGAAGGTGGAAATAGTTTTAATTCGGTTGACGTAATGGTTGCAGGGAATGCATTTGATGTGAATTTGAGCCAAGTACTCAATATTACCCAAGACGCCGACTACATACTGACTTTTGAAGCTTCCTCGGATCGTAGTCGTACTATGGTCGCCGGTATCGGATTAAACGTTGATCCTTTTACCAATGTTAATGAAACTGTGAACTTGACCACGGATACCCAAACATTTACACTAAACTTGAATGCTACCGGATTTGGAGGATCGGACAGTCGCATACTCTTTGATATGGGTGCCGATGTGGGTACGGTGATTATAGACAATGTGTCCTTAGTACAGGATTCAAGTGGTTCCGGTGGAGGAGGTGGATGTACCGATACCGAAGTGGCGGCTACAACACTGCCCTTGGATTTTGAAGGTTGTGAAACCTTTCTTTCAAGTCAGAATTTTGGAGCAGGTTTAACCTCCGAACTTACCGCAAATCCATCGCAAACCGGAATCAATACCTCCGACTTTGTTTTAAGAGTGGACAAACCTACCGGTTCGGAATTCTTTGGGGGGATTCAGAATGTATTCCCATCAAACTTTGATTTAACAACCACCGATACTTTTAAGGTCAAGGTATATTCCACCAAGGCCAATGTGGTTTTCCGGTTCGAATTACTTGCTAATCCAAATGACGGAAGTATCGGAAATCCTGCTGCTGTTTTTGCAACTATTCCCAATGCAAATGAGTGGACAGAGGTTGAATTTACGTTCATCAACCTACCGGCTTCACCAACGTCGTACAGTCAATTGGTAATAAAACCGGATAATGATGAAATGGACAGTCCTATTACGGAAGGTGGCACGTATTATTTGGACGATTTAATTCTGGAATAGATGAAATATGCTTAAGTTGAGGAAGGGTCGGTGGTGAAACAGATTCCACTGGCCTCTCGCTTAAATACAATAATCAACCATCTAAAAATCTGAAATGTCTGGAAAGGATATTTATATAGGAAATTCCAAGGTAGCAACTACCTCAAAAGAGATTAAGGGAGAACAGGTTCAGTTCGAAAATGAAGCATATTACAGGATTTCAAACTATGATGTGATGCGTCCCTTTTTTATGAGCATTGTGAGCCATTCCAACCATTGGATGTTCATTTCCAGTAATGGGGGGCTATCCGCTGGAAGGCGAAACTCAGAGTCGGCACTATTTCCATATTACACGGACGATAAAATCACCGAATCTGCTGATATAACAGGCGGTAAAACAGTATTTCAGGTTCATTGGGAAGGGAAAACCTTGCTGTGGGAACCTTTCTCGGGCAACTATGCTGGTATATACAAAATCAATAGAAACCTCTATAAGAACGCCTATGGCAATAAAATTGTTTTTGAGGAGATCAATGAGGATTTAAAGTTGACGTTTCAATACCATTGGAATTTCAGTAGCCAGTTCGGTTTTGTAAAAAAGTCTACCCTTATCAATACCAGCGAAAATGAGGTTAGGATAACGGTTTTGGACGGTATCCAAAATATTATGCCTTATGGGGTCAATTCTGGCATGCAAAATTCTAGTAGCAATCTGGTCGATGCGTACAAAAGGAATGAGTTGGAAGCTGAAATTGGATTGGGTATTTACGCTTTGAGCGCTATTATTGTGGACAAAGCGGAACCAAGCGAAGCCTTAAAGGCAACCACAGTCTGGTCTACGGGAATGGAAAAGGCAAAGTACCTGGTTTCCTCCTTGCAACTGGACGCCTTTAGAAAGGGACAGGAAATTGAACAAGAGGTCGACGTAAAAGCAGAGAAGGGCGCCTATTTTGTAAATGCCGATGTGATTCTTGCTGCAGGTACGGAACACAATTGGATGCTGATTGCCGAAGTAAACCAATCCAAAGCGGACATCGCTGAAATTTCCAGCTTGATCAAAACAGGAAAAAACCTTTTTGATTTAGTTGAAGAAGATATTCAAAAAGGATTAGGACAATTGATGATGTTGAACAGTGCCGCGGATGCTATGCAATTGACAGCAGATACCATGCGCAACACAAGGCATTTTGCAAACACGCTCTTCAACATTATGCGGGGCGGTATTTTTGATAACAACTATGAAATCGAGAAATCGGACTTCTTAACATATATCGACAGGGCAAATAACAATGTATTTCAAAAGAGGCAAGGAAGCCTGGAGCAACTGCCAGAGCGATTTACACTAGCTCATCTAAAGCAAATTGCCAAAGATAATAAGGACGGCAATTTTAAAAGGTTGGCTTTTGAATATATGCCTTTAAAGTTCAGTAGAAGGCATGGTGACCCAAGTCGGCCATGGAATAAGTTCTCCATAAATACGGAAACCGATGACGGTAAAAAAGTATTGGATTATGAGGGAAACTGGCGCGATATTTTTCAGAACTGGGAAGCGTTGGCCTATTCCTATCCGGCCTTTATCGAAAGTATGATCCATAAATTTCTCAATGCAACTACCTTTGATGGGTACAATCCCTATCGCGTTACCAAGGACGGTTTTGATTGGGAAATCATAGAACCGGACGACCCTTGGTCCTATATCGGATATTGGGGCGACCATCAGATCATTTACCTTTTGAAGTTCCTGGAATTTATGGAGCGACACTATCCCAATGGGCTAGCTTCTTATTTCAACGAAAATATTTTTGTATATGCCAATGTACCCTACAAAATAAAGGACTATAAAGCTATTCTGGCAAATCCTAAGGATACTATTGTCTTTGATGTGGATCTGGATGCCAGCATCAATAAAGAACGCGAGCAATTGGGTGCCGACGGGGCCCTATTAAAGGATTCAAATAAAGAGATTTACAGCGTAAACCTACTGGAAAAATTATTGGCCACAATCTTGGCAAAAGTATCCAATTTTATTCCGGAAGGAGGTATTTGGATGAATACCCAAAGGCCTGAATGGAACGATTCCAACAACGCCTTGGTAGGCAACGGTGTTTCCATGGTGACATTGTATTATTTAAGACGCTTTTTAAGCTTTTTTGGGACAATCGTAAGGGAAATCCCTGATGCCGAGTATCGAATTTCGAAGGAACTCCTTGAGTTTTTCCATGAGGTTCGTCTAACACTGGTCAATAATCTATCCGTATTGTCCGCCAAGGTTTCCGATACGGATAGAAAAACCATTATGGATGGTTTAGGAAAAGCGGGAAGCAAATACCGAAATCAGATTTACAACACCGGTTTTAGTGGTAAAACAAGCGGGCTTTCCAAGGATGAAATCGTTCAGTTTATTGAGGTTACGATAAAATATTTGGAGCATACCATAGATGCAAACAAACGCCTGGATAACTTGTATCACGCTTATAATTTAATGACAGTGGAGAATGATACGGAGGTTTCCATCGCCCATTTGGCCGAAATGTTGGAAGGTCAGGTGGCGGTTTTAAGTTCCGGTTACATTTCGGCCGAGGCTTCTTTGGAACTTTTGGATGCGCTTAAAAATAGCAGACTTTTCAGGCCGGACCAATACAGCTATTTGCTATATCCCAATAAGGAGCTCCCAAGGTTTTCGGATAAAAACAACATTCCGTCCAACGAGATAGGGAAATCAGATTTGATCCTAAAACTTTTGGAGGAGGGCGATACTCAAATCGTTGAGAAAGACACCAATGGTGCTTATCATTTCAACGGAACTTTTAACAATGCCAATAGTTTACAAACGGCTCTTTCCCAACTACCTAAAGAATACGAAGGTTTGGTTCAAAAGGACAGGCAATTGCTATTGCATATTTTTGAAGAGGTCTTTAACCATAAAGCTTTTACCGGGCGTTCAGGGACCTTCTTTGGCTATGAAGGTTTGGGGTCCATCTACTGGCATATGGTCTCAAAGCTGCTACTTGCCGTTCAAGAAACCTGCTTAAATGCCATTGAAGAAAAAGAGAGTGAAGAAATTATAGGTAGGTTGTTGGAGCATTACTATGAAATCAACGAGGGAATTGGTGTACACAAATCTCCTGAATTATATGGTGCTTTCCCAACCGATCCCTACTCCCACACACCTGCCGGTAAGGGAGCGCAACAGCCTGGTATGACAGGCCAAGTAAAAGAGGATATCCTAAGTAGGTTTGGTGAATTGGGTGTTTTTGTTCATGAGGGGCAGCTACTCTTTGACCCTCAATTATTGAGAAGGACGGAATTTTTGAGGGAGCCCTCAACATTCGGATATATTGCTGTAAATGGAGATTTTAAGGAGATTGAACTGGAAAGGGATTCCCTTTGTTTTACCTATTGCCAGGTTCCGGTCATTTATCAACGGGCAGACAAAAATGGTATAAAAGTAACATTCAATACAAGTTCTACACTAGAATTCAACACCTTAAAACTTGATTTACAAACAAGTACCAAAGTTTTTGATAGAAGCGGGGAAATTGAGAAAATTATGGTATCCATCAAAAAACAAAGAACATGAAGCATGTGAAAAATAGCATAAGAACAATTATCTATATATTGCTGATGGCATCCGTCTTCTCGTGTAAAAACAAAACAACCAAAGAAAACAAAACTGATATTGTGAAGGAAACATCGGATTTAAGTGCAAAGGATATTTTGGGTAATCCTGATTATTTGGCCATATCGTATGGAGGGTATAGACATGTAGATCATGATATAGAACCAACCTTGGATGAGCTCAAGGAGGACATGAAAATCTTGGAGGCCATGGGCGTGAAAATATTGCGAACGTATAAAGTGCATTTGCCACATGCTTCTAATGTATTGAAAGCTATCAGTGAACTAAAAAAAGAGGACCCAAGCTTTGAAATGTACGTGATGCTGGGAGCATGGATAGATTGCAAAAATGCATGGACCGACCTAGAGCCGGACCATACGCAAGAAAGTGAAAGAAATGCGGTAGAGATTGAAGAAGCAGTTAGATTGGCAAATCTATATCCTGATATTGTCAAAGTAATTGCGGTTGGTAATGAGGCCATGGTAAACTGGGCTACCAGTTATTATGTACAACCCTGGGTTATCCTAAAATGGGTAAATCACTTACAAGATTTAAAAAAATCCAATAAACTTCCTAAGGACCTCTGGATAACGAGTTCAGATGATTTTTCGTCTTGGGGTGGGGGAGATGCGAGCTATCACACGGAGGATTTAGAGAAACTTGTGAGGGCCGTCGACTATATTTCGATGCATACCTACCCCTATCATAATACCCATTACAACCCGGCATTTTGGAGTATCCCTGAAGAAGAAGTGAAACTTTCAGATAAGGAAAAAATAGACACCGCAATGTCCCGTGCCTTAGAGTTTGCAAAATCACAGTATGATAGTGTATCCAATTACCTGAAAAGTCTAGGTGTTGATAAACCCATCCATATTGGAGAGACAGGCTGGGCGACTATATCCAACGGACATTATGGCATCAATGGATCTAAGGCCACTGATGAATACAAAGAGGCCCTTTACTACAATCACATGCGCAATTGGACCAATGCAGAAGGTGTCTCATGCTTTTATTTTGAAGGCTTTGATGAACAATGGAAAGACGCCAAAAACCCCAAAGGGTCCGAGAATCATTTCGGATTGATCACCCTAAAGGGTCAAGCAAAGTATGCACTTTGGAATTTGGTGGATGATGGCACTTTTAACGGCTTGACCCGTGATGGAAATCCTATTACAAAAACCTATGATGGCAATATAGACGCATTGATGCAAGATGTAATGGTTCCCCCTACAAAAGAAGAAATCGTTCAGCATAACTAAACGAATATGAAAGTGAATACACATTGTTTGCTGTTACTAATACTTTTCATAATGACAGGTTGTACGGAAAAGCAGGAACCATTAAAAGTAACCGTTTATGAAACTTCGGCCAGTGGCAACAAATTGAAGCAAATAAACGAGTTTTCTTCAGGTGGGGATGCTTCTGTCATAAAGCTATTTCCCGAACAAAAGTTCCAGACCATTACCGGATTTGGAGGCTCTTTTACAGAAGCTTCGGCCCACTTGTTAAATGAATTGGGCAAGCAGAACCGGAAAAAGATTTTAGAAGCCTATTTTGGAGAAGATGGGGCCAGATATTCCCTCACCCGTACCCATATGAATTCATGCGATTTTTCATTGAGCAACTATTCGTATGCTCCGATTGAAGGCGATATGGATTTAAAACATTTTTCAATTGAAGAAGATCGTAATGATATTATCCCCATGATCCAAGAAGCAATGGCCCTATCCAAAGATGGCTTTAAAATAGTGGCCTCACCGTGGACCGCACCCCCATGGATGAAGGACAACAACGACTGGCGGGGGGGCAAGTTGTTGCCAGAGTATAACGAAACCTGGGCGTTATTCTTTTCAAAATATTTGGATGCTTACAAGGCCGAGGGAATTGATATTTGGGGCTTTACCGTGGAGAACGAACCTTTGGGCAATGATAACAATTGGGAGAGCATGCATTTTACTGCCCAAGAGATGACCGATTTTGTAAAGAACTATCTCGGACCCAAATTGGAGAGTGACGGGCACAATGTGAAAATACTGGGATATGACCAAAACCGCGAACATCTGAAGGAATGGGTGGATGAAATGTATAAAACTCCGGCCACTACAAAATACTACGATGGCACTGCTATACATTGGTATGCCAGTACCTATGAGATTTTTCCTGAAGCATTACAATATGCACATGACAAAGCACCCAATAAGCATTTAATACAAACGGAAGCCTGTGTTGATGCAGAGGTGCCCAAATGGCAGGATGACCAATGGTATTGGTCTATGGAAGCCACCGATTGGGGATGGGACTGGGCACCTGAAAAGGACAAGCACCTACATCCAAAATATGCGCCGGTGTATCGCTATGCACGGGATATCATCGGTTGTTTGAACAATTGGGTCGACGGGTGGATCGATTGGAACATGGTGTTGGACAGGCAAGGCGGCCCTAACTGGTTTAAAAATTGGTGTGTGGCACCGATAATCGTAGACCCTGAAAAAGATGAGGTTTACCTAACGCCCATTTATTATACCCTTGCCCATTTTAGCAAATATATACGCCCGGGAGCGGTGAGGATAGGTTTTGAGAATTTAGACGATTCGCTAGTAGTAACCGCGGCTAAAAATCCCGATGGTTCTATTGCGGTGCTTCTTTTGAATCAAGGCCAGGACGACAAAGACTTGAAACTTTCTTTAGGGGAAAAAAGTTCCAAAGTTAAAATCAGTACCCAAGCTATTCAAACTATATTAATTAGATAAAATTATAGAGCGCAACCAATGTAAAACGCCAACTACTAAATCAGGGAATTATGAGTCAAGTAAAAACGCTTTCAACAGATAAAGTCCCCATAGGGCAAAAAACCGCCTTTGGGGCAGGCCATTTCATATTGAATATTTTGCCTGGAACACTTGGGGTCTTTATCCAGTTCTTTTTATTGACGGCTTGGGGTGTAGACCCATTATGGGCTGGACTCTTAGGTGGTTTACCAAGGATATTTGACTCGATAACGGACCCCATAATGGGTTTCATTTCAGATAATACCAAATCTAAATGGGGGCGTAGAAGACCCTATATTTTTGTTGGTGCAATTGTAAGCGGTATACTTTTCTTTTTAATGTGGCAAATTGATGATAATGCGTCTCAATCCTATATCATTTGGCATGTAATGATTCTTCAATTACTATTCCTCATTGGTAATACAATGTTCGCAACACCATTGGTTGGCCTTGGTTATGAAATGACCTCGGATTATAACGAGCGCACCCGCTTAATGGCTTTTTCTAATACTATGGGACAAATTGCTTGGATGATCGTACCTTGGTTATATGTAATTATCCCAGATTCCAACACCTTCAATACGCAAACGGAAGGGGTACGAACCATGGCCCTTATAGTCGGAGCAATGTGTGTAGTTTTTGGAATTCTTCCCGCATTATTTTGCAAGGGTATTGACTCCTCACATATGGAGAATCGAAAAGAAATTAATTTTAAATCACTTGCTTCCAATATGAAAGACTTGTTAGCAGGAATTGTTCAAGTTTCTAAGAATAAGCCTTTTATGAAATTATGTGGAGCCACCTTCTTGGTTTTTAACGGCTTTCAGCTTGTAGCGGCATTTGGTGTTTTCATCATTGTGTTTTACATGTACAACGGTAGTTATGAAATGGCAGGTACATGGCCCGCTTGGTTCAATACCATAAATGCGATGATAACTGCATTTTTGGTGATACCCATTATTTCAAAAATGTCGGATAAATGGGGTAAGAAAAAAGCTTTTATTATTTCAACAGTTTTATCTATTGTAGGCTATCTTTTAAAATGGTGGGGGTTTGATAAAGAATTAAATAACCAATTTAATCAAACAGGCTTTGGTAAAAGTTTAAATTCAGGAGTTAGCTCTATTTTCGAAGCTATAAATCCATTTTTGGATAGCGTGGGAATGTCATGGTTTAGCATAGAACCTGGTAGTGAAGTACCCTGGTTGATATTTTTACCGATTCCACTATTTGCTTTTGGTATGGGGGGGTTGTTTACGTTGATGATGTCGATGACCGCAGATGTCTGTGATTTGGATGAATTGGAAAATGGTATGCCCAGAAAGGAAGGTACTTTTGGTGCTATCTATTGGCTCATGGTTAAAATTGGCCAGTCCATTGCACTGGTTTTGGGTGGAGTGATTTTGAGTATCGTTGGGTTTGACCCCAATGTGACTGAACAGTCTATAGAAACTATGAATAATCTTAGGATAGCGGATATATTGGTCCCGTCCCTTACCGCGGCACTCGCCGTCTGGGCCATGTGGAAGTATAGTCTTACTGAAAAGAGAGCTAGGGAGATTAAGGCAGAATTAGAAGCGCGTAGGGGAAAATTATAAACAATAATACTTAAGAACAAGAAACAATGTCATATAGAGGAGAACACGATTATTTGATCCGTTCGGCAAATTTCACTGATTACAAGGGTATCGATTTCAGTAAGTATTCCATAGAAGAATTAAAAAAATTATGGAGGGCTACCTTGGAAAACGGAATGCATGGTCTATGTTTCAGCATGTACGAAGATGGTCAAAAGCCGGGAGATATTATTACCGAAGAGCAGGTAAGACTTAGAATTCAAATTATAAAACCCTATACGAAATGGGTGCGCTCTTTTTCTTGTGTAGAAGGGAATGAACATATTCCACGTATTGCGCATCAAAATGGCTTGAAAACTATGGTAGGGGCTTGGTTAGGCCATGATTTGAGAATGAACGAAGCTGAAATAGAAAGTCTGATTGCATTGGCAAAAGAGGGCTGTGTTGACATTGCCGCTGTAGGTAATGAGGTTTTGTATCGAAATGATCTGACCGAAGACCAATTGCTGGACTATATTTATCTGGTAAAAGAGGCCCTGCCGGGAATTACCGTTGGATATGTGGATGCATATTATGAGTTTTCGCATCGACCCCGTATTGCCGAGGCCTGTGATGTCATATTATCAAACTGTTATCCGTATTGGGAAGGCTGTAGCATTGAACATTCCTTGAATCACATGCAACAAATGTTCGGCCAGGCCACCGATGCCGGTAAAGGCAAAAAGGTTATTATTACGGAGACTGGTTGGCCGAGTACAGGCAGCAGCCTGAAAGGAGCTGTTTCATCGGAGGAAAATGCAATGAAGTACTTCATCAATGCACAGATGTGGTCTGCCAAGGAGAATATTGAAATGTTCTATTTTTCTTCATTTGATGAGTCATGGAAAGTAGGGGCCGAGGGCGACGTTGGTGCCTATTGGGGAATATGGGATAAAGACGAAAACCTTAAATATTGAGTTGTCCTTTTCTGCAAAAGGATGTCTTGCATAAAAATGGATTTAACCATTTCATAAAAACTTTGGTTGAATCTGTTTTCGATCATTGTAATTTGCTAGATGCAGTTTTCTTAGTTTAGTGAAAGCAGTAGTTTTAATTTAAACAATTTAGAGATGCTAACAAGTATTTTAATTTCCGTTATTGTAGGTATTATTTGTGTACTGGCCGCAATATTTTATAACAAGAATTCCCGTATTAAGGTAGCTTTAGCTATCATTGGGGCGGCACTGTTGCTTTATGGAGGGTTTGGTTATGGGGCCCTACAACCCAAGGCCCATTTGGAAGTTTTCCATACCGGGAATAAACTACAAGTGGAATACCCTGTAAAAAAGGTCCAAGTAATATCCCCGATCGATAGAGACACGGTTAAATGCCGTATTCTTACCATTGGCGTTTATCCTGAAGCACATAGTAAAGACATTTGGGTATTGTTAAAACCCTCGGACAACAAATATTATCCACAGTCAGACTACACCAATACCTCATACAAAGAAGACGGCAGATGGCAAGTGGTTACCAGATTTGGAGGCGACCAGGGCGAATCGTATCAATTGTTCGTTTATGAAACCGATGTATCAGCTTCGCGTTTTTTTAGCGAGACTATTGAAAAATGGAAAGCGGCCGATGATTATGTAGGATTACAGCAGGACGAATTACCTTCCGGTGCTACCGAGATAGATAGACTTAAGATTACCTTGGAAAACAATTGTCGTGGCATACATTAATTGTTGGTTCAAGTTGTTTCCAGGTTATATTTTGCTTGATTCTTAATACAGAGAACCGAACGTAGTTTTAATTATCCAAACTATTGGTCCGGAAGCATTTTCGGCATCATTTCCTTCGACGCCTTCCATAAGGGCAACTGTTTCGGAGACATCATATTCAAGGTGCATCGCCTCACCAGAATAAGAACCAAGATGACGGGTATCGATGTCATTTATGTCAACAATAACGGGAAGTTCGCATTTGCATCGACTTCCTAAAATCGAGAAGGCGATGTAGGCATGTTGGGGGTAATGTGATAAAAACGAAAAGTTGAAGTTTAAAATAGAATCAACATCTTAGGAAATAGATTTTGTCCAATGTATTTTAGACTGCCTTAATGAGATTAAGGCCTTATTCGACATGTTGTACAAAAATTGTGGCTTCCAAAAACAACTTTCGTTTACGATGATCCTTTTTCTTCTCAAAATCCATATGAACGATGTCGCCAAAACTTCCTTTACGCTCTAACACATATACTACCTGAAGTATATCCGTATAGCTTCCGTTCAATACAATGGAATGGGTCAGCAGCTTATGATCAGGGAAAGTATGGCTATGCGGTGGGTTAAAGTCCATTACCTTTACGTTCCGGATTTTGGCCTGTTCGTTGATGGTTCGTAACAGATTATTTTGAATGGAGGTGTCCCCTATATCCATTTGCTGCATTATCGAGTCATAATACCGTTCTTTTTGAGCTAGGAGAGCAAGCTGTTCAGGAATATCCTGGGCCTGTATGCTTTTGGATTTCAGATTCCCGTATTCCTCACGGATTGCCACAGTTTTGGACAGGGCCAATTTGTAGGTCGCAAAGAGCAACACAAGACATCCTACGATCAATAGTTTATTTCTATTGTCCAGCTTCATAAAAACTAACTTTAATCAGGAAATTGGAGGCATTGGTATTTACAAAATCATAATCCAAAGTTTCTACACTTGAAATCCACTCCCATTTTTCCAAATGCTCCAACCATTTTGAAAATTCCTTGTTGTCTTTTGATATACCTGAGATCAGTATCGTATTTTCTGTCAATATTATGGGCTTGGAATCCCTGACAGGTTTGTCCAGGGGACGATAGCTTATCCTATCCAATACGATTTGATGAGGTATACTTTTTGCAAGTTCATCTAGATACAAGGTAGATTTGGAACTTGAAACTGCCTTTAAGGTTTCCACCCGCTCCTTTTTGGTTTTTACCAAATCTTCAAGCCGGATCAGATTTTCCTTTTGTGAGCTATCCAGTGTCAATTCGGAGTTCAAACGATTTACTTCAGTATGGTAATGGTCAAAAACTAGAAAATTGGCCAACAACAGAATTATAAAAAAAGACAGGGAAGCTCTTAGGCCATAGCCAAAGACCCTTCGGTTTTTAAAACTCGATTGGAATCGCCTATTGGCTTCCCCGAAATTTGTCGCGTTCGCGTTACCTCCCAAATGCCCTAAGATATGTGAGAAGGCCAAAAGACTGGAATTGGGTAACTCCAGCCCATTTATGAGGTAATCCTGAGGTGCCGAGCTTTCCACCGGACTGACTTCCCTAATCGCTCCATTTTCCAAGGCCATTTGAAAATTTGAAATCGCAATGACCTTGTTTTCTACAAAAGGAACACTATGGGCCATAGGACCGATACCTAATGAAAAATGGAATAGGTCCAATCCCAGTTCTTCCAGTTTTTTGACAATTCCATCTACGTACTCCTTCTTGGAAATAGCCACAATAGGGTGTGACGTTATCTGTGCAATTTCATAATAAAAATTGTTCAAATCCAAATTGGGAAAGGCGGTATGAACCAATGCCCCGGGATTTTCAGTTCCGGAACTATGGGTCAGCTTAACCAATACTTTTTGAGTATTTATGGACAAGAATAGGGGCGCATTCTTTTTAAAGGATTTAGGTAATTCCTTTAGGTCGGACAGATGCTCAGTTTTAACTAGGTGGAGTTCTCCTTTTTTTTTAAGTACCTCCAAATAGCGGTATTGCTCCTTTCCATTCGCATCATGGATTTCCAGTCCGGAATAGAAGGCGCCTTCGGTCAAGTATGTTATCCATTGGTTGAGCATCAGTAGATTACGGTAGGTTTGATAAGAATGGTCAATTTTTGTTTGGTATCTTCTCGCTTCCGTTGGCTAAACAACCATTTAATGACCGGAATGCGTGCCAAGAACGGAACCCCGTTGCCGGAATCGTTCTTTAACTTTTCTTCCAATCCACCTAAAATAGCCAGATCTTGGTTTTGCATACGAACAATGGAACTAAACTCTCTTGAAGTGAGTCCTGGTGGTGCATCGTCCTCTATACGTTCTCCGCTAAAATCGGATTGGATGACGTTAATGTCCAAGGTAACCTGCCCGTTACCGGAGACCAAGGGCTTTATACTTATGGCCAATTCGGCATCGATGGGATGATAATTACGCACTTCCGAGGTAGTAGGAATTTGTGACCCAAAAAAGTTTTGATTAGTAACCACATAATAGGTAGTCTCCCCAATGGAAAGGTGGGCCCTGTGTCCATTTAGGGTTGAAAGTTTGGGTGTGGATCTAATCTTTAGATTCCCGTTTTCTTCCATGGCCTTGATGTTTGCAAAGAATTCAGGTACTACCTGTCCAATATTGAACGAACCGAACCCGTCAAAACCTCCTATAATTTTATTTACGGTATTGGCCCCTAAAGTGACATCGGTCTCAGGAAACAGTTTTCCTTGTGTATTTACCGGAGCATCTCCAATACCCCAACTGATCCCCGTTTCTACCGTTGCGGATTTTTTGACCTCTATGATCATCACCTCTATAAGCACAACGGGAACCGGCCTATCAATTTCCTTGATAAACTCCTTAAAGCGTTGGATGTTACTGGAAGGGCCGCTTACAAAAAAACTGTTCAGTTCATAGTCCACCCGAATGTCCAGGTCTGCCTTAAGCTCATCGGGTAATATACTTACGATCGCCTCCGCTCCATCTTGATAGGTATCAAAATTCCGGGAACGGGTGTCCACACTTCTCAAGTTATTGTTCGAATTGAATCCTTGCTGGTTATTTTGTGTACCACCGGAACCAAAAAAACTGACATTGGAAGACGAGGTCCTTCCCGAGGAACGTTGCCCACCGGATTGGGAAGGGTCTCCCAGGAGTTCTACCGAACGGTGCATCATTTGAACAATTTCCACTTCACGTAGGCTCAATTGATCAGCCGTTCCAAAAAAATAGATGTTCCCCTCTTTTTTAAAGGTGAAGTTTAGGGGTAAGCTTGTTTGTTGCGGGTTTTTTCCGTTCTGCCTTACATTCTGATTGTTCGGTCTATTCTGTACTGCAGGGGCCGGGGTATGTGTTTCCTGGCTCTCGAAAATATGCCGCAATAAAGCATCAAAATGAATATTTTTTGCCTTAAATGTCACATTACCTGCCTGCTCCAAGGGGCTGGCCATATAGATGTCCAGTTTTAGGTCATGTCCCAATTCATATACAATGGATGCTATGGATGTATTGTTCAAATCAACATTTAGGATACGGTTAACGGTATCCAAAACCTGATACGGACGCTTGCTTCCTCCAAGTCTTCTTGAGGGCATTCCGGCCCCATTGGTAGTTTCTGCAAAGGTGTCGAAAAGATAAAAGCCGTCTTTGGATTTCGAATAGGCCATTCCGTTGGTTTCGGCCAGTTTTTCCATAGCGGTATCAAAGGGGACATTGGAAAGATATAGGCTCAAGTTTCTATTCTCCATCCCGGAGGCGTATAGCAGGTTTTTACCTGAAATATCCATAATGGATCGAAATGCCTTCCCCAGAGGATCGTTTTTAAGATCCAGGGAAATCAAACTTCCCGTCCGGTCATAATCTACACCAATCTTTTTTTCCAAAACTTCCGGTGAGGGAGGGCTATATTTTTTAATGGAAAGAATATTCCCGGTAAAATCTATGGTGAGTCCATATTCCTTACACAAAAAAACCAAAAGATCGGCCACGGAAACTTCTGAAAAATTGTTTACGATCGTAACATTTTCTAAATTCGGTGAAACGGTGAGGTTGAGATTGTGTACTTTAGATACCGCTATCAAAAAATTCGATAAGGTTACATTCGTAACATTGATGTCCAATTTTAGGTTTTTGCTCAGTTCGGAATTTTCCAGGGCCAAGACCTCCAGATTATTTTGAATGTTTTGTATACGATCAGGTTCCTGACCGGCCGCCCTAAAAATGATTAGAAGTGATACTATATAGAGGAATCGTTTCATAGTTGGTCGGTCAATAGTGGATACACTTCTTCAACAGAAGTTATGCCCTGCTGTATCATTTGTATGGCATTGGTTTTTAAGGTCCCTATTTGCTTTTCCTTCAGGTAATCGTCAATATGCATGTGGTTGTCCTTGATGGAGACCATAAGCTCTTTGGTAATCGGAAGGATTTCGTAGACGGCCTTTCTTCCCAAATATCCGGTATGGTGACAGGTGTTGCATCCTACGGCCTTAAAATGGGTCTTTAGGTTCTTTGGAACGCTAAAGCTTTGGGGAAATAACCCTGGTTCTATACCTGATTCCATTTTACACGAATTACACAGCTTTCGGACCAAACGTTGCGCTACGCTTATATTTAGGGTACTGGCGATTAGGAAAGAAGGAACCCCCATATCTATAAGCCTTGAAATGGTACCCCAAGCGGAATTGGTATGTATGGTGGACAAAACAAGATGCCCGGTTTGGGCTGCGCGTATGGCTATATTGGCCGTATCCACATCCCGTATCTCCCCGATCATAATAATATTTGGATCCTGCCTCAGGAATGTTTTTAGGGTTCGCATAAAATCCAGCCCAATGCTTTCTTTTAGCTGTACTTGGTTTATCCCTTCCAAGGTATATTCTATGGGGTCTTCCAAGGTCAGTATGTTCTCTTCTACCGTATTCAGTTCCTTTAGTGTAGCGTACAGGGTCGTCGTCTTTCCCGACCCGGTAGGACCTGAAATGAGGATAATACCACTGGGTTGTCGTAACCCTTCCCGGTAAACAAGCAGTTCATTTTCTGAGAACCCGAGTCCGTTCAGGTCGATGAGGGAAGCATCCTTGCTTAAAATCCGTAATACCAATTTCTCACCGTGTAGTGTGGGTAAGGTAGACACCCGGATATCAAATTCGTCAGCGCCCGCCTTGATCGTGATACGTCCGTCCTGGGGCAATCGTTTTTCGGAGATGTCCAGGTCGGCCTTGATCTTTATTTTGTTCACAATGGTGGGATACTCCTCCAAGGTAATGTTATACTGTTCTATAAGTTTCCCGTCCAGTCGAAAACGCACTCGACATCTTTTTTCGTAGGGCTCAAAATGGATATCGCTACTTCCAATATTTTTTGCACCGGCCAAAAGCTGTTCCAAAAAATCAGTGGAGTAGTGCAGGCTATCGCTCCCTGAGGATTTACTTTGCCTATAATTGGTAGTTAATAGCTTTTGTAACTCTTCCTGTTCGCATTTTTCCAATATAATTTGGGTATCCAGAACAATTTCAAGTTCGGACATCAGTTTTTCAAGGGCCTTGTTATCGGTTTTGCAAACAAGCCCCTGGTCCGTATCCTCAATGGGTACAATACGGTAATGAAAGGCCTGTTCCGGGGAAATGCGCTGTCGCAGGACAGCATCGATATGGGGGTCGTTCAATATCATAACAGATAGAGATTGGGGGTTTTTAGAAAGAAACTCAAAGCCATTGTTCCGATAAGGAACAGCGACATAAATCCTGCCAATGGAACCGTTTCCATGCTTTGAACCGATTTTAGCAGAAGGAAGAGAAAAAGGGAAAACAGTAGAGATCCCACAAATAGAATGACAAAAGTAAGCGTGGGAAATCCGAGGGAAAATGCATAAAAAAACAGGATATCCCCAAGACCCAGGCTCGTATTCAGAAATTTTTTCCGGCTGAAGAATCTCGTATATAGGAAAAGCAACCAAATGATTCCGCTTACCAAAAGCAGGTTGATAGCCGAGAACCAAAGCACCTGCTCCCATCCGGAGCTTGCAAAATGGATAAGGGTCAGGATTATGGCCATTATAGGAAAAGCCACCCATATAACCATTCTATCTTTCATATCTTGATAGGCAATGGTTCCACATATCACAACCGCTAGAATTTTTAGGAGTGTCATTAATCCTTTACGATTTGCTTGGGATTGCCGTTCTCATCAATTTCCCAGACATTGAGGATACCATCTCCATCAAAGTCGGTAATAGCTTCCGCTCTGGCCTTAAAAGTGGCATCACTTGCATTTATAATCTCATACCGATAATTTGCAGTTCCATTTTCCTTCACGGTTCTAGGGGCCTCAAAATCAAGCTCGTTAAAATCCATAGTAAATTTACTGTACATATAGCGATGCGTGGTCTGGGCATTGTAAATGGCCTTCAGTTGTGTCTGTGCCTCGACACTCTTTGCCTTGGAAATCAACGGCATCAAATTAGGAAGGGCCAACAGTAGCAAAATACCGATAATAGCAAGTACAATAAGGGTTTCCTGTAGGTTTAATGCTGGAATCTTTCTTTTCAGGATAGGGTTCTTCATAGGTTAAGGGGATTTAGATTCTGGTAGGATAATAACAGAAAAATGGAGATATTATTATAAGAAAGAAAAGAAATTATGCCGATGTTAATATTATTTGTATTTCATCGAATTAATTAAAAATCATTTGATAACATAGAATAAAATTTATTTATTTGAAGTTTAATACGTATTCTTATAGTAGGAATAGTAGTATTAAATTTTGAACAGACCCAGATTAAACCTACTTGATATGAAAGCTTCCCCCGCCGGACATACCCCTGTATGTCCTACGATTTCCCTCTTTGCGGCTCCGGGCCTCCCCCGGACCGATACCTTGAACCCATGTAATGCCATATCCGGTCCAAATGAAAAGAATCTTCATCTGGACAGCACTTCCTATGATTTTCCTGCTTTGGACAACACGGCATCGGTCGCTGTGGCGGGAAGATTCCGTAAACCTCGGATTACCCATACGTGGCATACGAGACAAAAAGACTGCCGACAAGTGGATAAAAGAGTAGGCCTTGTATATCCTGGAATGGTGTGAAAAGATAAAGTATTCAAAAGCTTAAAAAACTAAAGCAATGAAAAAAGTCGCAATCCTTTTAGTACTTCTAATTTGTAATCAAATATTCGCCCAGGTGAACCTTACGGATACCTCGGGATGGACCGTAGGTACGGGATCTAGTGGCGGGTTTAACGGGTATGGACCGGTCATTGAAAATGAAAGGGTGATGGGCACCGACCCTTTTGGGAATTCCAGTGTGCTCTGGATGTCAAAACCCAGTGGCGACGCGGGTCCCGATGGTGGCATATATGGGAATTTCCTGACCATAGACCCCAATGAGACCTATAGATTCAGCGTTTGGATGAAAAAGACGGGCTCCAATTCCGGCACATCCTATTTCGGACTTTTCACCGAGGACGCCTCCGGCAACGATACCACAATGCGCTTTGATGGGACCATCAATACCAACCCCTATTTCTGGGCAGGGGACCTGCCGCAATTGGACAAATGGTACCTTCTGGTCGGATATATGCACCCCAATTCCTATTCGGGCCCAACCTTGGCGGCCGCCTATGATCCAGTTACGGAAAACGTTGTTTCCAGTATGGCAATGACCGATTACAAATTTGCCCAGGGCTCAACCATAATGATGTTGAGGTCCATACTTTTCGGGGTAAACACTGCTACGGATAGACAATACTATTGGGGACCCACCCTGTATGTAGTCAACGGCCAAGAACCTACAATTTCAGAATTGATTAATCCTGGAGGAAGCCCCGGGAGCGGCCAAACGGTCTGGAACACCTCCGGAAACGATATCAACTATACCGCTGGCCACGTGGGTATAGGTACTTCCACAATCCCGAATGGTTATCACTTGGCCGTGGACGGAAAAGTCATTAGCGAGGAAGTAAAGGTGCTGCTCTCCGAAGATTGGGCAGATTATGTATTCGCCGAAGGTTATGACCTGCCCAAGCTGGAAGAAGTTGAAAAACACATTAAGGAAAAGGGCCATTTGATCAACATCCCTTCTGCGGCCGAGGTAAAAGCCGACGGAATAGAGCTTGGAGAGATGAACAGGTTGCTCCTAGAAAAGATAGAGGAGCTGACATTGTATATTATTGACTTGGAAAAAAAGAACAGAAGAGTATTTGAATTAGAAGAGCGTATGGAAAACATAGAACAATTATTAAAGAAATAATCATGAAAAAAATTTTGACCATAGTGGCATTTGGTGCTACTAGTTTGGGCCTTCACGCTCAATTTACATTCGCAAACAATCAAGCCATTACCAATAACGACATAGTTGCTCCGGTAGTTAGAGTTAGCAATGAATTGCGGGTTGCAAACACCTTTAGCGCAAATGATCCTGCCATCGGTACTTTGGACAACACGGGGTATGGTATAAACCTTCATAAAACTTCAGGTATAGGGTTCGCTTTTAACGGGCAACATGAAGTAGTCTTTAAGCCCAATGGGGATACGGGAATAGGTACGGATGCACCTCTAGGTAAGTTACATGTTTCCACAGGAACTGCCGGTGATGCTATACTAAGACTTGAGGCCGATACGGACAACAATGATGAATTTGACAACCCCATAATTCAGATGCGTCAAGATGGTAATCAGGTTGGTGTTAACATGGGGTTTTCCAATGAAAACTTTGGCTCTAATGTATTCGGCATAGCCACTATATGGCCCAACCTGGAAAACTGGGAGGCTTTTACAATAAACACCGAGACAGGAAATGTGGGCATTGGTACCACAATCCCGGACGACAGGCTTACGGTAAAGGGCAGAATCCATGCCGAGGAGGTAAAGGTAGACCTTTCCGTTCCGGGACCGGACTATGTCTTCAAGGAGGGCTATGACCTTAAGTCCTTGGAAGAGGTACAGGAACATATCCAAGAACATGGACATCTGCCTAACATCCCCTCCGCCAAAGAAATGGAGGAGAAAGGGGTAGAGCTTGGGATTATGAATATGAAGTTGTTGGAGAAGATCGAGGAGTTGACGCTATATGTGATCGAGCTAAAAAAGGAAAACGAAAGACAGCAGATTGAAATCCAATCTATTAAGAGCAAAAAATAACTAGGCCACAGTTTTAAGTGGTGGTGTTCAATGTGCTGCATTTCATCGAATAGTTTGGAAACGACTTTTTATTATAGAGGAAAATCGATATATTTGAATATAAATCTTACAAAATTTGTAAATGAAATAGCGTTAAAATAAGCAAACACCAAACCCAAATTTAACCTACTTGATATGAAAGCTTCCCCCGCTGGACATGCCCTTATATGTCCTGTACCCTTCCTCTTTGCAGTCCCTGGTTTTCCCCGGACCAATACCTCGGATTTATGTAATGCCATATTCAGTACAAATGAAAACAATTTTCATTTGGAAAGCCCTTCCGATGATTTTCCCGATTGGAATGACGAACAGTCTGTTAACATGGCCGTTAGGAATCCTGTCAACCTCCAATCAAAGGTGTCCAACTTGTTGGGCAGAACAAAAACATTGGAAAACAAAACCAAAAACCAAAGCGATAGATTGAGAACTTTTTAAAAAGCAAATAATCATGAAAAACGCACTTTTATTTCTTATAGGAATCCCTTTTATGACCCTGGCACAGACAAACACATTCCCCTCTTCGGGCAATGTAGGTATAGGAACATTAAGTCCGTCCGGAAAGCTTCAGGTACTGGGTAACGCCGGCGAGCAATCGCAAGGGCAGGTACATATCATCGGCAATGGTGAAGGAGGTCCCGGGGATGCCTATATCAGTTTTTTTGAAGGGTCTGAACCCAATTCAAAGTGGTCCGTAGGTGTAAAGGATAATGATAACGCCTTCTCCATATCCTATGGATTGACCATGGACGCGGCACCCAAAATGGTATTCAAGGATGTCACAGGTTATGTGGGTATCGGTACGGCTAATCCTACAGGTAAACTCCAGGTCAAAGGTGGGGGAGGAGAACAACAACAGGGTCAAATTCATGTGGTTGGTAACGGTGAAACAGGTCCCGGGGATGCCTACATCAGTTTTTATGAAGGGGCTGAATCCAATTCAAAGTGGTCCGTTGGCGTAAAGGATAATGATAATGCCTTTTCCATATCACATGGGTTGACCATGGATGCTGTGCCCAGAATGGTAATAAAGGATGACACAGGGAATATAGGGATAGGTACTGTCAATCCTGGTAATTGGAAATTGGCTGTAAAAGGCAAGATCCGGGCAGAGGAGGTCAATGTAGAGACCGGTTGGGCCGATTATGTCTTCTCCGAAGGCTATTCGCTTCCTACGCTTAAGGAAGTTGAAAAACACATAAAAGAGAAAGGACACCTCATCAATATCCCATCTGCTGCCGAAGTAAAAACTAATGGTATAGAACTAGGAGAGATGAACAAACTGCTCTTGGAGAAGATTGAGGAACAGATGTTATATATCCTCCAACTGGAAAAAAGGATTTTGAAATTGGAAAAACAGCCCCAGAAACCCAATAAGTAGACCACAACAACCCAAATCATATGTATTATAAACGATCTATCATGAAAAGTATTCCCTTATTCGCGGCCCTTATGCTTGGGGTGTTTGCAGCAAATGCACAAGTAGAACACAAACGGGTAGTACCTTCCCACCCCAATGTAGCTTCACTTTTTAAATCGGTAATAACCCCAGTTACCGAATACAGTGGTCTACCCAATGTATCCATTCCGATTTATACGGTGAATGAAGGAGAGATCTCCTTGCCCATTTCCCTCAATTACCATACAGGAGGTATCCAGGTTACGGAGGAGTCCGGCATTGTAGGTCTGGGCTGGGCCTTAAACGCGGGTGGTGCCATAACACGGACCATTAATGATAGAGATGATTTCGAGACCACCTATGGATGGCTCGACGCTTCGAATACCAGAAAACATCCAGATGTGCCTGTTAATGGATTGGGCCATTTCAATCCGGATACGGATGCTTTTGTAAACGGAATAACCGATAATTCGGTGTGCAAATTTGATGTCGATGGTACCCCCACAACCTTTGATATTCCATCCGGTCCGGAGGAACTCTATGATGATCTTATGCCAGATACTTTTCACTTTAATTTCAACGGCTATTCCGGTTCCTTTTATTTCAAGAAAAATGGTTTAGGTCTGGAAGTGCATCTCACCAATAAAAAGGGAATTGATATCCAGTGGATCCAAGACGGTACCGAGGAGTATTTTAAAATTATTACCGAAGATGGATTTCAATATACATTTAACGAAACAGCAGAAACTTCTTTTCCAAATCCCAGTATAGATTTGGACAGTTATGTTTCTACCTGGTTCCTCAAGGAAATAAAGGATACCGCAGGAAACATCATAGAACTTGTTTATAGCAAGAAGAAAGATGACCTGACCACGACACGAAAGCTGAAACCCTTACGCTCCTTTACCCAAACCTATTCCGTACCTATTGATCAGGGAACACCGGGAAATCCAGGTTATCAAGAGGTTGCCGGTCCTGAAACGGAAATAGAGGACGTACTATTGACCGAGATCAAATTCAGGGATCGAAAAGTACGGTTCAATTATTCACCGGAACGAGTACCTGATCCAAATAATCCCCCTGATGCCAGAAAAGACGTTAATGGCCACTACCTTCAAAATCTACAGGTCATCAACGAGGATCTTACCGTAGTGTATAGTTTTGATTTCAACTACTCCTATTTTGGTACGGAAAGGTCGTATGATTATTCCGAAATATCCCTGCAAAATGGAGATTTTGGCCAAACCATTGGCGCTTTGGACGATGGAATGCCGGACATTAACCTCCGCCTTCGATTGGATGGAATCACCAAGAACGGTATCGAAAAACATCATTTCGCATATCACAACGCTTTCATCGTTCCCAACAAAACATCTATGGCACAGGACTATTGGGGCTTTTATAACTATGCGGTAAACTCCCAATCCTTCATACCGCAGATACGAAATCCGGATGTCACGGCACAAAGTAGCCCATTGGTTTTTAATCAGTTCAATCCGGCCAACCGCATACCGGATAACAACTTCGCGAAATTGTTCAGTCTAAGGGAAATTACCTATCCCACGGGAGGAAGTACCGAATTCGATTACGAACTGAACACATTTATGGCCAACAGTAACCTCACGGGCACTATAAATGCACCTACCGTTCTTGTTCAGGATTTTGTTGAGGCCAATGAGAGTACACCCAGCAGTTCCATTACCCTACGGCCCAATCCCAATGCTACCCTTAAACTTTTTTATGGGATTACCATTCGGGGCTGGAACCGTGGTAGTGATCCTACGGACCCTTTGCCCAAACCGAATATTACCACTTCCCATTTTCAGGATAACATTGTAGTACTGCTCAAGGATTCCAATGGAAACCAGGTACATAAGCAGCATATTCCTTCCAGTATGGGCAATACGCTTTGGAGCAACTATGACCCTTGCGGATATACTAATACGGATCCCAATTGTGATGATGCCGGTTCTCCGGCGATTGCTTTTGAGTTCGAGGAATCCTGGAATTATGGCAATCCCGCATCCTATTACAATCTTACGGATAGCGAGTATACACTGGAGGTCTATTTTGATGATATGCAAGGTCAACTGTACGGACAGACCTTGGTAAGATATGAGTTTGAAGGCGAGGTTGTTGATGATACCCGGCAGTATTCCGTGGGTGGTGGCCTACGTGTAAAATCCCTTACGGAGAAGGACAATAGTGGCGTCCAGGCCACAAAAACAAACTATAACTACCACTACTTCACCGATGATAATGGCGTACAGGTAGAGCGGTCCTATGGTAGGATCAAGACCATGCCCAACTATTTTACGAGTCATAAGGTTTCCTATTATGTCACCGATTTTGATGATGGGGGGTATGCTCCGAATGCGCTACCGGTGATTGTAGGCTCGGCCACTTCCCATAATGCCTTTTCAAAGGACGCCGGCAGTTATGTGGGCTATGATCAGGTTGAAGTAACCTCTGAGGGTACGGATGGGGATAACGGCAAGGCCATTAAAAAATTCTACAATGAAGAGGATACTTTTAGGGCCTTTACCAATATCGATTATACGGACGACAACTACCAATATCCTCCGATACGGGTACCGCACAACGGGCTCCTAAAAACAGAGGAGGTCTACAAAAAAACAGATCTGGGAGGTTATGTAAAAATACGGGAAACGGAACATGACTATGAGGTCAATGGTATAGACGCCGTGGGCTTTTCCCTGTCCGATCTGTATACCAATAACGATTATATCATTAGTGCAAGTCGTGAAATTCCCTTCTCGCACCCCAATGTGATCAATGCGCAGCTCTATAGCTGTGAGGAATTTCAAATTCAGTTGTATCCCCATTATTCCAATTTGATCCAACAGACCGGTATAACGGAAAAGGTGTTTGATGAACAGGGAAACAATCCGGTCGTCACTACTCAGGAGTTTGCCTATGAAAATAATTTGTCCCATTGGCAACGTACCAAAACCACGGTTTCCCAGAATGACGGTTCCTTTTTGGAAACCAAGATTTACTATCCGAACGATATCTCCAGTGCCACTTCCCTGAACGAGGGTGGCTCCCTAACGGATTTTGGCGCGATTCAAGATTTAGGGTCTGGTACACAGCACCAGATCGCGACCCCTATACAAACGGTACAGACCAGGATAGGGCCTGCACCAGCCTCCCAACGGGAAGTATTGTCCGTTCAGAGAAATGAGTACGGCCAATTTGGTACCTATGACGATTCTGGTACCACACTAGTACTAAAGACTCTAAGACCGGTTACTACGGCCATTTCCAAAGGCAATGCCACCGTGGAGCCGAGGCTACAATACTTGGATTACTTAGAAGGCAAGCCGCTAGAGGTCCGCAAGGAAAATGGAATCGATATAAGCTATATATGGGGATATGACAATACTTACCCCATCGCAAAAATAGAAAACGCTTCATACGCCGATTTAACCACGGCTATTCCCGGAATGTCTACCGTGGATGATGTAAAAAACCTCAATGAGTCCAATATGGCATTAATTGATGGCCTACGTAGCTCCAATCCTGAATTTATGGTTACCACGTTCGTATATGAACCCTTGGTAGGCGTTACATCCATTACTGATCCCAGAGGCTATGTTATGTATTATGAGTATGATGATCTTCAAAGGTTAAAGACGTTAAAGGACGATCAACAGCATCCGGTTACCGACTACCTGTACCACTACATTGGCCAACCCGATACCAACTAATAATCCAAACGCTATGTATTTACAAAATAAATTTGCCCAGTATTTTTCACCAATCTTACTATGTATTTTTGGTGTACTTTCGATATCCATCCATGGTCAAGATCCCAATACGATCAACGGACCTGATGTAATGACCGTTGGGGGAACGGGCGTTTTTTCCTTACCTTCCAATTTCGGTGGTAATCCGGATGCGTGGTCTATTAGTCCAGGTTCGGCCGCAGAATTTGTGACCACCGGATTACAATCCAGGACCATTAGGGCCTTAAGTGGTGCCCAATTTACGGTAAGTGCCTATAGGAACAACCCCACCTATCATATTGCGGGTAGAACCGTTAGGGTACAACCTGAGGCTCCTAATGCGCCAACTGTAAGTTACTCCAATTGTTCTGCCACACTGCAGAAGGTGGGGAGTCCCCCAAACGGGACCACATGGTATTGGCAGGGGAAAAATAGTAGTGGCACCAATAGCAATTCCGGTAATAATGCATCAAGCCCCTATAATGTAAGCGAGGGTAGCGGTACTTATTATATTAGGGGATACAATGGTTATGAATGGGGACCTTACAATGCGGTATCCGTAGATCTGGGCCCACCTGCATCCTTGACCGCATCGTCCAGTCAGGTCTGTGCTCCCGGTCAGGTGACCTTTACGGCCAACGGTAATGCATCCTATTCCAAATACAAGTGGTATGACATTACTGGGAACCTATTACAGGAGAGTGGTTCAATGACCTATCAGACCCCACAGTTAACGCAGTCTACCAATTTTAAGGTAAGCGGCGTAAAGGCCTTAAATGGCTGCGAAGGCCCACAGACCATAATTACGGCCACCGTTAAACCGGCGTATGGCCTTATCGCAGGTGATGGCGAAAACGCATGTGGATCAAATCAGATTACAATTTCTGCAACTTCAACCTATTTTACCATTTCAGGAATACAGCATCAGTGGTATTCCAATGCGGCCGGTACAATACCAGTTGCAAGTCAAGTTGTGGATAAAGATGGAAACGGTCAAATTACGAACAATGATGCCGCACTGGGAGGATACACCACGGAGGTGACCGTAACAGTTTCATCATCCCAGACCTATTATATGAAACATACGATCAACGGTTGTTCAAGCAATCTGATACCGGTGAACGCCAACTACAATGCAACGGCCTTTACCTGGTACAAGGACAAGGATAATGACGGTTTTTATGATGATTCCCTGGTACAATGCGATTCTCCGGGGCCGGAGTACACCACGGCGTCCAGAGATCCCGGTGATTGTGACGATGACAATCCGTTGATCAACCCGGATACCCGGTGGTATCTGGATTTGGACAACGACTATCTTGGCGATGCCTCAGAACCCTATGTGGCCCGGTGTACCCGGCCAGAGGGCTATGTACGCAACAGTTCCGATAGCTGTCCGGATATAAAATCGTATGATAATTCCTGTACCGGCCTTGTCTATGATCCAACGGACAAAAACTATGTCTATACCCGGACCTATCAGAAATCACGAAACTCGATTCCAACCCAAAAGTTCGACGAGGGCACAGATGGCATATTCGATGTAGAGAACGACTACATCCAGGACATTACGTATTTTGATGGCCTGGGACGGCCCATCCAGCAAATTGCCATACGGGCCTCAACGGATGAAAAGGATATTATAACCCATATGGGCTACGACAGCTATGGCAGGCAGGACAAAAATTGGCTTCCTTTCCACGACCCCGTGGGCGGTGTGGGAACCTACCGTACGGACGATATGGAAGCAGCTACAAAGGCCCATTACAAGACCCATTATGGGGACGACTTTCCGAATACCTTGCAGGCGGATATCAATCCGTATGGCCAGCAGTATTTTGAGACCTCTCCCTTGAACCGGGTAAAGAAACAGGCAGCACCCGGGGAGGATTGGGAACTGGATCCGGATAATGATGACCGTAGCGTGGAATCCGAATATAATACCAATACGGCAGCCGATAACATACGAAGGCTAAGGGCCACGACCAGCTTTGCCAACAATACCTATACGCCGGAGCTGGACTACGCGATATACACCGGCGCCAACCCGGATGAGTTCTATGGTACCGGGGAACTCCGGAAGACCATTGTAAAGGATGAAAACCACACGGGTACGCAAAAGAACCATACCATAGAGGAGTTTAGGGACGATCAGAACCGCGTGGTCATGAAACGTATGTATGCGGATACGGATACGGACGGCAACGGAACCGTGGAATTGGAAGTACCCCACGATACCTATTATGTCTATGATGATTTTGGCAATCTGGGCTTTGTATTGCCGCCCAATATGGACGTAAGTTCCAATTCCGAGGACCTGGCCAGTATCCGTGCCAATATGGATGCCCTGGGTTACCGGTATGTATACGACCACCGCAACCGCTTGGTAGAAAAACAAATACCCGGCAAGGAGAAGGAGTACATCATCTACAATATGCTGGACCAACCGATCATGACCCAGGATGCCAACCAAAGGATGGTGAGCAATCCTGATCTTACCGCGGACGAATGGCTCTTTACCAAGTACGACGCCTTTGGTCGTATGGCCTATACGGGCATAGCCGTGGAGACGGGGGATTATTCCCGAGTACAGATTCAGGGGGAAGTGGATGCCTTGACCGATCCTTTATGGGTAATCCAAAGCAGTTCTACCAATACGTTTGGAGGTACGGATATCTACTATGACAACGGGGCCTACCCGAACAATACCACAACGCCCAGTGTGCCTAGGGTCACCTTGGACGAAGTATTGACCATTAATTATTACGATACCTATGTAAATGAGCTTTCCGGTGCCCCGGGTTCTATTACCATTTTGGGGTCCGATCCGGCCGCTTCCCAGGCAAACAATGTGCAGGGGCTTCCTACGGGGAGCCGGGTAAAGGTCTTGGATGTTGCCGGTCCGGATGTCTGGATAAATACCCGATCCTACTATGATGACAAGGGCAGGGCCGTCTATACCTATGCCAACAATACCTATTTGGGTACGGTGGACATTGTGGAGACCCAACTGGATTTCATAGGCAAGCCGGAAAAGACCCGGACCACCCATATACGGAACGGGGTCACTTTGGTAACGCTGGACAATTTTACCTATGACCATGTAGGCCGTTTGTTGGCCCAGACCCAATGTATTGGCGATGGGACCCTAGGGAGTGAATGCCCCTCCACCGGTAACCTGGATGTTGATTTGATCTGGGACGGGCTGGGTACCATTAACTCGGATACCGAGGCCACCAACAGTATCATTGTTAGGAATGCGGACATTGTTCCCGGAACGGGCGGTACCACTTTGCGTATTGTCAACGATATTGAGCGGGAATTGATCGTTCTCAACGAATATGACGTCCTTGGCCTGCTCAAGACCAAAAAGGTAGGGGGCACGGTTAGTACGGACGTTCTACAGTCGCCCGGATTACAACAGGTGGTACACACCTACAACGTTCAGGGCTGGTTAAAGCAGATCAACGATCCGAACAACCTGGGGAGCCAGCTCTTTGGCATGGCCCTACAGTACAACGATATTACCGATCCGAACAAAAAATTGTTCAACGGCAATATAAGCGGTACCCAATGGAAGACCGCCAGCCCGGTGACCGGAAGTAACCCCATAAGTACGTCCTATACCTATACCTATGATGCCTTGAACCGCATTACGGAAGCCACGGACAACACCACCCATTATAATTTAACCAATTTGTCCTACGATAAGAACGGAAATATCCTATCTTTACAACGGCAGGGGCATACGGATGCCAATGCAACGCTCTTTGGAAAAATGGACGACCTTACCTATAGCTATACAGGTAACCGGCTCCAGGCAGTGGATGATGATTCTACGGCCAGTGCCACACTGGGCTTTGTGGATGGTGCAGAATCGGCTACGGAATATATCTATGATGACAACGGCAACATGATCACGGATGCCAACAAGGGCATTACGGACATCGAGTACAACCATCTGGACCTTCCCGTAAAAGTGACCATAAACACCACCTCCGTTAGCGGAACCATAGATTACATCTATGATGCAACAGGGGTAAAGCTCAAGAAGTTAAAGACCAGTATGGGGGAAACCAATGGAACGGAATATGCGGGCAACTATATTTATGAGGGCAGTACGTTGCAATTTTTTAGCCACCCTGAGGGTTATGTTACCCCGGGGGCGGTAGCCGGGTCCTATGACTATGTCTACCAATATGTAGACCACTTGGGGAACGTGCGCCTTTCCTATGCGGATGCCAACCAAGGTACTTCTGATCCCGTTGACCTGGAGATTGTGGAGGAGAATAATTACTATCCCTTTGGGCTAAAGCATAGGGGGTACAACCAGAGCAGTTCTTCCCTGGGCAACGATGTGGCCCAACGGTGGAAGTTCGGAGGCAACGAGCGACAGGAAGACCTAGATCTCAACTGGTACGACGTTACGGCTAGGAACTACGATCCCGCCTTGGGCAGGTGGATGAACATGGATCCATTGGCCGATCAGATGCGGAGGCATTCACCATATAACTATGCGTTTGACAACCCGATATTTTATATAGACCGGGACGGGATGGCACCTTATGCGAGCAATGGGTATCAGAATTTCGATTACGAAGAGGCCCGTGCGCAAGGTATTAGCGGAACCGGTGGCGAGGGTACGGTTAACATTGAAGATCTTGATGGTAATGTATTAGGGACTGTCAGTACTTCGGATTATAACGAGGTGAAGATGGGAGATGGTGGCAGTGGAAACGAGGATTGCTGTGATCAAGAAAGAAGAGGCTCCGGTGATAGGGCTAGGAAAAGGAGTTGGGAAAGAAATTGGGAAAGAGACCAAGGTGAAGCCTACGCCGCTTATTTCCGGATTCAAGCTGAGGAAGTGCAATCAAGAATTGACGCAATGAATTCTGTTCAGGCTAATGATGATGAGAACTATATAGGTTTGACCTGGAGAACACCAACAGGAATTGCAGCTATTCTATCAGGTACTAGGTTTAACTTCCTAAAACCGGTTGGTGCTTTGGGATCTGCGAGAGGATCTACTTTGATTTCCACTACCCTAAGTAAGGCTTTTCCAGGACATATTTACAGAAGTGTGCTAGGAAGGAATATTGCCACAGAATATTTAGTAAAGAAA
The DNA here is from genome assembly GCA_947494715.1 of uncultured Flavobacteriaceae bacterium. GTDB lineage: Bacteria > Bacteroidota > Bacteroidia > Flavobacteriales > Flavobacteriaceae > Ulvibacterium. Next base: position 424,543 of record CANLWG010000001.1, read on the forward strand.
ACCGGAACAACTGTAATAGGCAGGATAGGAGGTAGATTATTGAGCAGATTTGTACCGGGCCTCGGCTGGGGATTAATGGCCTATGACTTTGGTGCGTTTGGCATAAAAGCGTGGAATCATTCCGTAGATACTCAGTATGGTGGTAGTCACAGAGCATATATGCAGGCTCTTAACAGGGTTGTGGAGGGAGATAGAAAAAGAGTAGGCTCATTTAGGGGGCAGTGATTTTAAACATGTTTTAACTACTTAATAAAGCTAGTAGAATAAAGTTAAAATAATTATAATGATACAGATGAAAAAGGAAATTAATATTTTTTCGGAATTGAGACAATTTATTATAAATGAAAGATGGGAATACGATTTTGAATTGAAAATGGATACATCGCTGCAAGAAGATTTGGGCATTTATGGAGATGATGCTTCAGAAATTTTGCAGAAATTTTGTCAAAGGTTTAATGTTGAGTATTCAGATTTTCTTTTCGATGATTATTTTCGACCTGATTCTGATTGGACGGACGTTTTTAGAAAGAAAAGGACATATAAAGGGTTAACTTTAGGTGATCTGGTAAATGCCATTAAGCTTGGGAAATTGGCATAAGTAAAAAGTATTTGCTAAATCATTGTAAATCGACCTCAAGAGTATTTTGCCTTCAACGTCTTAGTTAAGAACCGCAAGAACCACGGCAGTATTGTCGTGGTTTTTTGTAAAAACACGGTAATAGGCCCTATTATAAATAGTTCGTTGAAATTTTAGATTAAAGCAACGAGCGACAGGAGGCCCCGGAAGATTTGGTAGGCTTGTTGCCGAGGTTCAAGCCCATCCACTTGACGCGAGACTAATTCGTTATAATGGTTTTAAAATCAACTAAGCAAAGTTATATGGAATTATATATCTATTCACGGGAGCAGGATTTTTTACAATCGCCTCATAAAATCCGTGATTTTTCAAAAATAAGAAAGGGGTTTAGGACAGGTCTGCTCTGTACCATGGAAGATAAAATAACAGTATGGCATGATGATAAATTAAATGTTTATGATTCGGTACTTCTCTGGGAAAGAACATTGTTTGGCAAAAGACTAAGGAAATTAAATAAGTTTCCAGTTGAAGTTCATGTTCTAGAGGTAAAAAACAAGGACGAAATCATATACAAGAATGCTTCGAATATAGCATGGGCTATTTTGGATAACAAGAAACCATAATAAATGTTCTCCGTAATGTTCCAAATAGGTACTTTTACCACAATGGCTTTTAAGTCTTTAATTATTAATGCTCTGTAAGTAAGGGAGGCCGCCGATAAGCGGCCTCTTGTTACATTATGGGATTAGAATTTCGCTTAGTAGTTTAGTATTAGGGTTTTCCTTTGCCAAATGTATCAAAAACGGTGATGGCCAAGAGTGGTAGGTCTTGCTGATGAGCAAACGCATACCTTGGAATGGGATTCTGGAACAATGAATGGCCAAGGTTCATGGCGAGTATATGGAAACTGGCTAATTCATGAAGGGGCATCAGACCCGACTAGTATAGCTTGGGGAGCAATTGGATGCATAGAAGTATGTGGAGTTGGGGGCTGGACCAGATTCAATGATTCTATAAAAAACCTCTCAGGAAGTACCGATTTGGAAGCCATAGGCAACTCAGGAAAGTTAATAGCTAAATATGAAGCTGCGATTAGACCACCCCTTATCCAGCAAACGAATACTCGAAGAGGTAACTAATAAAAATATCATTATGAGAAATTTGTTCATCTTATTTTTTGTTCTACAAAATATAAGTTGTGTAGCACAAAATGGCAAATGGGAAGAGCTGGAAAGAGCATTCAATGAATCCCAAAAAGTATGCAAACCTTGCATCGATGATTTTTCTGAAGAAAAAATAGGGTATTTGATGAATGCTCTGAACAGAGATTTTTCCACTAGCATTTTTGACAGTTTAAAGTATAGTAAACAAATCGCTTTTTCACGTTGTAAAAACAATTATCAGGAAAAAGGTTATTTGGATTGCTTTTATATCAATGAATTAATTGCAGCAAACAAATCGAATGCGGCAAAAATATTTGACTATTTAAGCAATATTGATGAAAAAACAATTTACTATAATCCTCCACAATATTGGAGTTGGTATCTTTTGGAGGACAAGATTTATTTTCTTTATTCTAATACTTATGCGAAGGAAAGTGATGAGTTTTTAGAAGTTAAAGGTATAATGGATATGATTTTTTTATCAGATTATGATGATTCTAATTGATAACATCTAGTTTTTGATTAATGCTAACATGGGTTGAGAATTAATAATAAGTAGAAACCACGATTGAAAAATCGTGGTTTTGCTTGAAATGAGCATAAGCAATATTTTATTTTTACTGGATAGGTTCTTTGAAAATTTGACTTATCGGCTAGGAACTACGATCCCGCTTTGGGAAGATGGATGAACATAGATCCCTTGGCCGATCAGATACTTAAATGGGGATTAACCATAACTAGTAACAAACCTGAATACATTTTTTAAGAGGCGTGCACTTCATCCAAAAGAACTGCATTTTGTAGTATTTTACGCACTATTTTCGTAATTTTAAGGCAATTTAGCTTTTAGACCATACCTATAACCAAAGTTCCCCTTGAGAAAAATAACCTTCCTTTTTGCTTTTCTATTCCTTGCTATGGGTATTAATGCCCAACAAGAGGCGGCCATCTGGTATTTTGGACGGAACGCGGGCCTAGATTTTAGGAGTGGTGTTCCCGTGGCCCTTACGGATGGGGAAGTGGATACCGAAGAGGGTTGTGCCACTATCTCCGATTTCAATGGTAACCTATTGTTCTATACGGACGGAAGTACCGTTTGGGACCGTAACCACAACCCCATGCCCAATGGTACCGGATTAAGAGGACATTCTTCGAGCACGCAGTCCGGCATCATAGTCCCCTCGCCAGGAAACCCGGACATTTATTATGTATTTACCGCGCGCTACCAGGTACAAGGTGGCATCTATTATTCCGTGGTGGATATGACATTGAATTCGGGGCTTGGTGATATTACGGTCAAGAACGTGGTATTGGAAGACCCGGCGACCGAAAAATTAACGGCCGTGGAACATGCCAATGGAAGGGATGTCTGGGTTATTGCGCATGATTGGGGCAATAACGCGTTCTTGGCGTATTTGGTGACCCCAACTGGGGTCAACACCACCCCGGTCAGAAGTAACGTAGGTTTTAATCTCAACTACCTAACGGTCGGGGATGATGTATATAAGGCTAGGGGAGCCATAAAAGCCTCCGCGGATGGGAGTAAATTGGCCGTATGCCATTCCTACGTGGGTGTTGAACTCTTGGATTTTAATACAGCTACTGGGCAGGTAAGCAATCCATTTGTTTTAATGCAAGATCCAGATCGGGATTTCTACTCAGCGGAGTTTTCCCCATCCGGGGATATACTTTATATCTCGGTAATACGGGAAGATTTGTATCAATTCGACTTAAGGACTACGGATATTTTAGGCTCTATGGTTACCATAACCTCTCCGCACTATACCTCAGGTGGATTACAGTTGGCCATTGATGGAAAGATTTATATGGCCCATTATGGAGACCTTAGTGTAATCCATAACCCTGATATTGCCGGATTAGGTTGTAACTTTGAATTCCAGACCATAGATTTGGGAGGCAGAAGAGGTGATTTAGGACTCCCACCTTTTGTGACTTCTTTTTTTAACATTGGTTTTACTTTTTCCAATACCTGTCTAGGTGACCTCACCGATTTTCAAATCAATAGTTCAGACCCTATTGTATCCATATTATGGGACTTTGGGGATGGAAATACCTCGAATACCGAGGATCCGGCGTATACCTTCGCCGCCCCGGGCACCTATACGGTAAGCGTCACGGTAACTACGGCCGCCGAGACCAAAACGGAGTCCAAGGAAGTGACGATCTTTGCGGTCCCTGTGGCTAACCCGGCGGCGGACTTCGAGGTCTGTAGCCCGGACCCGGCCTACGGCTTCGACCTGTCCACCAAGGATGTTGAAGTCCTGGGCGCCCAGTCCGCCACGGACTTTACCGTGGCCTACTACCCGAGCCTGGCGGATGCCCAGGGCGGGACGAACGCCTTGCCGACGATGTATGTGAATACCGATCCTATAGAAACGGTCTTCGCCCGGGTCTCGAACAACGGCAATACCGCTTGTTACGATATAATAAGTTTCGACCTAACGGTAAAACAGGCCCCGGTACTGCATCCGGTAACGGACTGGACGGTCTGCGATACGGACACGGACGGGCTTTTTGCCTTCGACCTCTCTACCAGGGATGGGGAGGTGCTCAACGGGCAGGACCCGGCCGATTTCACGGTAAGCTACCATACCACCCAGGCAGACGCCGATAACGCTATAAACCCCATCGGCCCGAACTATACGAACACCGCCACACCGGAGACCCTATATTTCCGGATAGCGAACAGCACCTATCCCGAATGTTACGAAACCGGAAGTTTCAGTATTGAAGTCATCGACCAGGTGGTGGCCCATAGGCCCCAAGATCTGGATTATTGCGACGGCGAGGCCGTTTTCGACCTGACGGCAGCGCAGGCGGAGATCATCGGTAGCCAGAATCCGGCCGGGCTTGTCCTGAGCTACCACGAAAGCCAGGCGGATGCCGATACCGGGAGCGATCCGCTCAATGCCGCGGACTATCTGTCCGCCGCCTACCAAAATACCATTTATGTCCGGGTAGCGAATGTTTCCGATGCCAACTGCTATGACACCACTTCCTTCCAATTGAACATCTTCGATACACCTATCCCGCCCGATATATCGGATTGGCAGGTCTGCGACGACGATAACGATGGCCGCCATACCTTTGAGCTTACCGAAAAGGCCAACGAGATATTGGACGGTACCACGGGCACCTCCGTTTCCTTCTACCTGTCCCAGGACGATGCCGACAACGCGATCAATGCCCTAGGGGGGGGCTATCGGAACACGGCCAATCCGCAGACCGTTTACTTTAGGATGGAGAATACGAACCACCCGGACTGTTACGGAACCGGGTCGTTCCAATTACAGGTCTTCGACACCCCAACGGCCCATGTCCCGGAGCCCCTTATCGCTTGCGCTACCGATGGTACAGGGATACGTATCCTTGACCTTTCCGTCAAGGACGCCGAGGTACTGGATGGACAGGATGCGGACAGTTTTACGGTCCTGTACTTTGCCACACAAACCGATGCGGACAATGGCCAAGACCCAATAACAAAAACGGCCTATACCAATTCATCGGCCCGGGAGACCCTCTATGCCCGTATCCAGAACAACGAAAACGAAGACTGCTACGATACCGCCAGCTTTGAGCTCATCATCAACCCATGGCCGCAGGCCCAATTGGAAGATACCTATGTCATCTGTCCGGACAGCCCGGAGCTGAACCTGGACGGGGGCGATTTCGAGAGCTGGTCCTGGCGCGACGAAAACGGGACGGAGATCGGTACAGACCGTACGCTCGATATCACGGAACTGGGCAACTATTCGCTTACGGTCGCCCGGACCCAAAACGGGGTCACCTGTGAAGGAACGGTTTCGTTCGAGGTAATCTCCTCGGGGGCCCCGGACGATTTTACTACGGAGATTGTCGGTTTTGGGGACCGTATCGCTATAGAAGTGACGGCCACGGGGGTAGGGGAGTTCGAATACTCGGTGGACGGGGAGAACTATCAGGACAGCGACCGCTTGGAGGTCTTTCCCGGGGAATATACCGTTTATGTGCGGGACAGGTTCCTGTGCCGTACCCTGGAGAAGGAGATCGTCGCCCTGGGCTACCAAAAGTTCTTCACCCCCAACGGGGACGGTTCCCATGAACATTGGAACGTGATCGGGGCGGAAGCTTATCCGGGCTCCACGATCCGTATTTACGACCGTTACGGAAAGCTTATGGCACAGGTGCTCCCGGACGGCCCCGGATGGGACGGTACCTTTCGGGGCGTTGCCATGCCCTCCTCGGACTACTGGTTCCGCTACGAGCTCCAAGGAGGAAGGGCCTTTACCGGGCATTTTACTTTAAAACGGTAATCAGGGGATATTTTTGTTCCCATTTACACAACACTTCAAGGATAAAATCGTTATAATTTGTAAGAAACCTACTTATGCGAATATATTCTGTATTACTATCCCTCATGGTATTGGTATGTTCTTGTGCCTCGCTCAAGGATATAAACCCTTCTGGGCAGCATGCCCCATCACTTGGAGCCATTGGAAACCAAAGCCAATCGTTATTACATACCAGTTTTCAACGAATAGGGCATCCGTCCTTGGAACATCCCATTGCCGTTTCGGTACGGGAAGTTCCCTTTACCAAGTCCAGCTTTAAGAAATACACGATTTTTAAGAAGAATTCAGGTTCAGTACCCGAAATACAATTCACAGATTCCCTAGGAACTAAAGCTAACTACCTATGCTTGGAAATAATGGATAAGATTGCTTTACGTAATGCTTTGAACAGTAAGGAAAACGGTAATGTGTTAAGCTATTTGGAGAAAGATGATGCATATCGTTTGGTACATAAGGTTGCCCTACTGCCTAATTTGGAAGAATATCGTCTCTTGATACAATCAGACCGGCTTTTTTTGAAAACTGACAGAAATGGTATTTTGACCTTGACAGCGAGGAATAGAAACTTAGACAAAGAAATAAACCTTTCCCGAATGGAGATTTTTGACTATACAAGTCTGGGATTTTGCTGGGGAGAGACTCAATATGGGAAAAAACAAATAGAGGCCTTGGTCGGTGATGGTGACTCCTGCCCGAAGAATACGGAACGCAAGGCCTATAAACTAGATGAGACCAAATCCTATTTAAAGTTATGAGATTACTATTTACGATAACACTGCTTGCCCTTTTCCTTGTTTTTCTGGCATCGTGCGAGGATATCCTGGAGGTACCGGATATTTCCGATCAGCGCGTGGAATTGGTGGCCCCCTTGAATAATACCGTGGTGAACCAGAATACGGTCAGCTTAACTTGGAATGGCCTTGCCGAGGTGGATGCCTATCGCATACAGGTTGCCATGCCAAATTTTGATAACGCGGCCCAAATTGTATTGGATAGCCTTTTTGTGCGGGATACATTAGGTCATATAGATACAAGGCTGGAACAACTTTTACTCTCCAATGGAGGGTATGAATGGCGGATACAAGGATTGAACAGTGGTTTTGAGACCCCCTTTTCAGCTGCAAATTTTTCTGTCAACGGCGATGAAAATATAGATTTGACACCACCAAATGTTCCTTCATTGACTTCACCTTCAGACGGCGCGACCTTGGATGATGCCGAGGTAAACTTTGCTTGGACACGGCAAGATGTTTCCGGAACTGCCGAACGGGACAGTATTTTCATTTTTAAGGATGAGGCCCTTCAAGTATTGGAGACAAAAGGGCTGGGTGCCAATAAGACCTATGCGACCAATCTGTCCGATGACACCTACTATTGGTTTGTAAAGGCTTTTGATGGCGCCGGTAATGAAAGTAGTGCCTCGGAGGTTTTTGAGTTGACCCTTAATTTACCCTAAAGATGAAAAAGAACCAAAAAACATATTTGTTGTTGACGGTGGTCCTGGCCATTTGGGGCATCCTTGGATTTAAAATTGTAAAAACGGCCAATCCGGCTTCGGACCAAAACATACAATCCGTTATTTCAGAAAAATTCGAGCCTACCGAGTTCAAGGAAAGGGACACCTTTAGCATCGTAGCTAATTATCGGGATCCTTTTTTGGGTACGCTTCCTAAATCGAAAAAACCAAAAAAGCCAAAAAGAGCAACTCAAAAAAAAGATACCCTTCCCCAAAGGGAAATTCTATATACCGGATTCATAGCGGAAAGCGCTTCAGGCAATGAAATTTTCTTTTTGACCATTGACGGTCACCAACAATTGATGGCAAAAAACGAAGTATTCCGAAAAGTAAAGTTGTTGTCCGGTGATTCTGTAAAGGTCAAGGTACAGTTTGATGGGAAAACAAAAACCATACCCTTGACCCAATGAAACCTCCTGCAAAGATAAAGGCCGGGGCGTTGCAATTCGTACTGTTCATCGGAGCCATCATAGCGATACTCCTTTTTTCCTTTGTACTGATTTCCTATACGCACAGCCTTTTCGGGAAAAAGACCGATCTCACCGTAGACATCATCCAGAAAGCGGAATATGGGTTACAATACGCCTACCAAAGAAATATGAGGGTAGGGGAGCTCTTCCAAATACCATCCAATGGAGATACAGGTATTGCAATTACTGTAAAAAAAGAATATTGGGGCATTTTTGAAAAATATACTTCCTTGGCGGAACAGGGAAAACTATCTTTTTCGAAACTCGCCCTTTGTGGAAATCGATATGCGGAAGGCCCACCGGCCCTATACCTTAGGGATAAACAACGACCCTTGATTATTGCCGGGAATTCCAAAATTACCGGGGATGCCTACTTACCGCAACAGGGTATCCGAATGGGGAATATTTCCGGGAATTCATATCACCATAGTCGGTTGGTCCATGGTCGGAAGAGGCATAGCAAGACCACCATGCCCAAGCTGGCGGAAGAAACGATCGGGGAAATCAATAGGTTGTTGAATGCGAATCAGGGCGAGGGGTCTACTGTTCCATTGCGTTCCCGTATGGAGTTAAAAAACTCCTTTACTTCCCCCACGATGCACATTAATGATTATACCATTGAACTGGAAGGTGTTTCATTATCTGGTAATATTAGGATTATGGCTTCCCATAAAATTGTTGTTCATCCCACCGCAATACTAAGGGATGTGGTGCTCATCGCCCCAGAAATTAGTATCAAAGATGGGGTCAGGGGTTATTTTCAGGCCATTGCCAGTAAAAAAATCCACGTGGGAAAGCACTGTGAACTAGCCTATCCGTCCGCACTTGTGGTAAAGGAAAAGAGAAACAATACCACCGTCCAAAATAGGAACCAGGATGCCAACCTCTTTGTCGATGACCATACCGTTGTAAACGGAATGGTTCTGTATCTCGATGAATCCGAGGAACGTACCTATGCCCCCCAGATAAAAATTTCCGGAAATGCCTTGGTACGAGGGCAGTTGTATTGTACCGAAAACTTGGAGCTTCCGGGGACGATTATAGGCAGTGTAACCACAGATGCCTTTATCGCGTTGGCAAATGGAAGCATCTATCAGAATCATTTGTACAATGGCCATATTGATAGTACAGGACTGCCCATGGCGTATGTAGGTTTACCCATGGAAGGTGCCGAGGACAAGAAAACGATGAAATGGCTGTATTGAAACGGATAAAGGCATCGACCTTAATGGAAACCTTGGTTGCCACGGTCCTGATAGTGGTCATTTTTATGATCAGCAGTATGCTGTTGAACAATATGTTTTCCAACTCCCTTAAGGGAAGGGACGATCAAATGGAAGAACAATTGAATCAATTGGTCTATGAATACGGTCATGGAAATCTAGGATTGCCATATTACGAAGAAATGGGAGACTGGGTGTTTTCGGTAACAACACTAAACCAGAACGGAACGGAAACGGTACGGTTCGAAGCGACCAATCAACTGTCCCAAAAGACGATGGGCAAATCAATTGTACATGCGGACTAGATTACAGAAAATACAGGCCTTTACGCTAAGCGAGATGATCGTGGTATTGCTGATTACGACCTTGGTGGTGGGTATGGCCTTTTCCGTACTTCATCTGGTGCAGAATCAAATGAAAGGGATAGGGGAGAATTATGAACGAAATACAGAATTTGATCTACTTCGCCAATCCCTATGGATCGATTTCAATCGGTATGATAGGGTCTACTATAACGGAAAGAGCGGGGAATTACGGTTTGTTAATGAAATGGGAAGCCAGGCCTATCACTTCGAAGAAGGTTTTATAACCAAGGATATCGATACGTTCCGACTTCAATGGGAAACGCAACGGTTTCTTTTTGAAAGCAGGGAAAGCCAATTCGGGGAAATCGATGCCATCCATTTTCAAACGACCAAGGCCTTCGGGAACAGGACACTTTTTGTGTACAAGAACAATTCCGCCACAACATACATGAACCAATAACCATGGGTTTTAAACTAGAACAGAACATAAAGGCACCCAAACGGACTTCGGATAGCGATTGGCTTTCCAGTACGCTCAAAAAAGAGGTTACCTTTTTTGGAAAAACCTTTGGCAATAAGAAAAAGGAAGATTTTTATACCGAGATAGCCGTTTTGCTTAGGGCGGGAATCACTTTGAAGGATGCTCTGGCCCTGATACAGGAAAACCAGAAAAAGGAAAAAATGAAATCTTTTTATACCGAAATCGTGGATGCGTTGATCTCCGGTAAAAGTTTTTATGAGATATTAAGGGAAAAGAAGGCATTTTCCGAGTATGAGTACTATTCCATTAAAATAGGTGAGGAAACCGGAACCTTACCAAGAATAGCGGAAGAATTGGGCAAGTTCTTTGCCCGAAAAAATGAACAGAGAAGGGGATTGATAAACGCTTTGACCTACCCGATCATCATCTTGATTACCGCCGTACTGGTCGTTATTTTTATGCTCCGGATGGTAGTACCGATGTTCGAGGATATTTTTAGGCAGAACAATGTAGATCTTCCCGCCATGACCAAAATGGTGGTAAGTGCGTCCAATTTTATCAGGGATTTTGGATGGCTCGTGCTTTTGATTGTAATGACCCTGATTGTGTTGAGAAAAACATTTTCAAACAAGGTTTGGTTTAAGAGGCGAAAGGACTTTCTGCTGTTGAAATTGCCCTATGTGGGGAACTTTATCGCTTCAGTCTACCTGGCCCAGTTTACCCAGGCGGTCGCCTTATTGACGGCTTCCAAGGTTCCTGTTTTGAACAGCATCGGGCTGGTAAAAAAAATGATCGATTTCTATCCCTTGAACGAAGCCTTGACCCATGTGGAGATGAATGTACTTTTGGGCCGAAGCCTAAACGAAAGTATGTCCGGTACCCGGATTTTTGACAATAAAATGGTCTCCCTCGTCAAGGTGGCGGAAGAGACCAACCAGACCGAATATATTTTTGAACGCCTTAATCAGCAGTATGCCATTGAGGTACAACAAAAATCCAAGTTGCTATCCACCTTGATGGAGCCTTTGATTATTGTTATCGTCGGGATTTTTGTGGGGGTAATCCTGGTTTCCATGTACCTGCCTATGTTCAAGTTGAGCAGTGTAGTAGGCTAGGGGAGACGACCGTAGTATAACCATGAGGCTAAAGTCCTGATTGACGTTGTTATTCAGGAATACGGTGTTCTTTTGAGTTTAGTATGTTCTCTTGTTTTAATCTAAAGAATTCCTCAACGCTCTGCGTCGGGGTTTCCAATTTACCTCTCCTTGGGAGAGGTCGGAACTGCAAAAAACAGTTCCGGGTGAGGCAAAATACAGAATTCCGGTTTTTGGCCTAAAGGCCAAAATGAAACCGGCGAAACCTGCCAGCCGGTAGGCTGGCACCCCCTATGGCTTGCCTCGGGGATACCTGTCCGCTGTCCCTATGACAACTACCTTGGCAGGCGGGGTTGGTTTCAAGAAATTCTTTATTGCGTTTGCCAATGGAGCTTTTATCTGAGGACCAATTAGTTCACTGTTTGACCTCGTTTCGTCGGTCCTTGTAATCGATCTAGGCCTTCTTTACGAACACATTATTTTGTAGCCCTTCCCCGAATTTGAGGAATTATGGGAACAAAAGGAGAGTACGCATTATACTTTTCCAAAGTTAAAGTGCTAAATCCGGCCAGTTCCAGTATTCCCTTGATATCCCGGTTGGTATGGCACCCTTCAAAAAACCAATGCCACGGTCTATGCATTAGGTTTTGAATTAGGGCAAGAATGGAATTTTCATCGGCCTTTACATGTTCTATAAACACAAAAACTCCGGAAGGTTTTAAAATTCGCTTTATTTGGGCCACACATTTCTCAGGATGCCGAACGGTACAGAGCACCAAAGTGCTCACCACAAAATCACATGAATTATTCGGTAAATCTATGGATTCGCCTGTAAGTGTTTTTATCTCCAGGTGTATTCCATGGGCATCCGCACTTTTTTTTAAGTTGGCATGCATATGAATGTTGGGTTCAATGGCGATTAACTTGGTTCCCTTCCTAAGGTATCGCATGTTGGCTCCCGCTCCGGGACCTATTTCAACAACAGTTTTAGGGTGTTCCCTAAAAAGTGCTCTTTTTGATTTTCCAAAAAGATAATCCATATATCCCGAAAGAATTTTGAGTATCCATGAGTTAATGGGCCCCAGGATCGTATTGTTTTTAAATTCGTTGCTCATCTATTTCTACTTTACTTAATCAAAATAGGAAGGTGCATGCCTTCATGGAATTTTGGTCTTCTGGGGTTTATTGTACCCTCTTTTTTTCTTCATCCGCACTGTTGCCCTTGTACTTTCGTTCCTTTTTGTTTCCACCGAAGTTTTTGGTATAGGTCAATGCTACGATCCTTGATTCGGGAAAATAGGTTTCCAACGTATTGACAAAAGGTTCCGTAGTACTCGTTTTTATTCTCCAATTATCTGAAGAGAACACATTGGTAAAGGATAATTTTAAGGTGCCGTGATTTTTTTTGAGTTCTTGCCTAAAGCCCAGGTTAAATTCGCCCCTTGCACCAAAGGTGCTTATCCCGAACAATGTCTTGGATTGGTAATATCCACTGAGTTCCAGTGTTGAACCTACACCCAGGGAAAACTGTTGTGAGACCGTTGCCCTAAAGCTTCCCTTGGTTCTTTTGAATGCGGCTCCTTGAAATTGGGTTTCCAAGGTCTCATATTGAAAAATAAAACCATTTTCTGCTTGCCACCACTGGGTTATATGAACCGGTATACCAAGGGAAATACTAAGCATGTTCCTTTGATCCATGTTCTCCGCCTTAAAGACATACTGCTCCCCGTTTGTGGAAAGTCTTGGTTGAAACTCGATTATCGCATCTTTTTCCGTCAAGTATTCCAGCGCGACCTGTTTTCCCAACCAGCCCCATTCCATGCCATAGGTATTAACGAAAGCGGGCTGCAGATTGGCGTTTCCCGAATACAGGGCATCGGGACCCAAAAAGAGCACATAAGGTGCCAAATGATTGAACGTAGGGCGATTGATGCGTCGACTATAATTGATTTGAAGTCGATGCGCATCGTTGATGCCATAAGTAAGTACCAGGTTGGGAAAAAGATTGCCATATCGTCTATGGGTCGGGTTCTCCTTTTTATCCGCTTCAAGGGTATTCTCCGTATGTTCATAGCGTAGGCCTGTAGTTAGGTTCGTTTTTTCATTTAGTTGGAATTGAAACGAGGAATACATCGCCCATATGCTTTCGTTCATTTGGGTTGAACTGGACAAGTCCTCATCACGGAATACTTCATTCCCCACGGTAGAACTTACCGCGATCTCGTTATGGAAACTGGAGGAACTGGTCTTTACTCCGATCTCAAGCTGGACGCTTTTGGAAAGAACGCCCTGATAATCCAAATTATACACATTGAAGGTAATCGGGGTTTCCTTTTGAATTTCGACCAAATTTGTCTGCCCTTGTAAAGGAATTTGGTAATTACTTGGATTATCGTCGTGGTAGTATAGATGGTCGTAATCAAAGATGAGCTGGTGTTTCTCCCCAAAGGATCGTTCCACATGGAAGTTGCCGGAAATATGATTCCAGTGATTAATTTCGTTTGTTTCGATGTTAATCGTCTCCATTCCATTCGAATCGCTGTTTCGGACTACCTTATCGAAGGCGAGCATGCTCCACTTACTGCTATAGCCACTAAGGGTTCCGCCCACATAAGTGTTTTCTAGGATGGCATATTCCATTCCGAGCATATAGTTGTGCGAAACGGTTACCGGTTTTCGCTGACTATCGGTCCGTACCATTTTTTGGCTCAGGGGGGTATTGAATTCACTTTCCAATCCCCATTCCTCAGGGGAACGATTTCTAAGGAAGGCATAATTACCGAACAGTCCCATTTTACCATATTGGTAATGAAAATTTGAAGATGCACCTGTTTTTTCACCCCTTCCATAGCCGTTGACCAATGATATGGATCCTCCTTGGCTACTCCTGTTTTTGGACTGGGTTACAATGTTGATCATTCCACCTGAACCGTTGGCTTCATACTTGGAGGGCGGATTGTTGAATACCTCCAAGTTTTTAATATCCGAAGCGGGCATACTTTTTAACAGGCTTATCAGTGCTGGGCCGTCCATACGACTCAACTTTCCATTCACCAGAATGGAGACCTGACCTTTGCCACGTAATGATAAGGTACTGTTCTGCTGATTTATGGAGACTCCGGCCGTATTGCCCAAGAGGTCCAGTACAGAGCCCCCGGAACCCGCTATGTGCTGCTCTACATTTATAATCAGGCTATTGGCCCGTCTTTCGTAAAGCTTTTTTCTACCTACCAATTCCACCCCGTCCAGAGCAATGGACATGGCCTTTAACTGGACGGTCCCAAAATCCGTGGGACCTCCTTTATGGGTAAACTCTTGAATGAAATCCGCATAGCCAATGGCCTCAATTTTTAAAACATAAGTGCCGGGTCCCAACTCATCTACTGTAAAGTTTCCATCAAAATCGGTTACAGATCCCGTGACGAAGGTGTCCGTTTCAAAAATTAGTACGTGGACCAAGGGTACAGGATTGTTTAAACTATCGTAGACTTGTCCTTGGATGGTATGGCTTTGTGCAGACCCCAATAAGGGGCAACCCCATAGGCAGGCTAGCAACACTATTTTTTTCACTTGTCCCTTTTTTGGGTCACATCCCTAAAGCGCAACATTTCCGATATTCTATTGGATGCACCTAAGTAGTATCCCGTTTCATGTTCGTATGATCTGGGATTTTTAAAAGTCCCGAAAAGCATATCTATAACTGGCAAATCGGTATAGTTATATTTATGTATTCCCCTTGCGTGATGAATGGTGTGACTTTCAGGACGCTGAATAATATAGCCTATCCATCTTGGTGTACTGATATTGGCGTGTTGAAAGATGCCCAAAAAAGTGAGTGATAGTATAATAATTGTAATGGCCTGGGGAGCCAATCCCATGATCAAGGCAAAACTTACCGACCCCACCAGGGAAAGACCGATCATATCGTTAATACTGAACATAAAAGCACTGGGGAC
Organism: uncultured Flavobacteriaceae bacterium; assembly: GCA_947494715.1. Lineage (GTDB taxonomy): Bacteria > Bacteroidota > Bacteroidia > Flavobacteriales > Flavobacteriaceae > Ulvibacterium. The sequence continues at coordinate 439,680 of CANLWG010000001.1, forward strand.
ATCCAACCGTTCCGCACTATGATGGATCTGATGGGATACCCGAAATAGAAAATCGGATTTGTGCATGCTTATGTGCCAACCATATTGTACCAATTCAAATAGGAATATGCCCAGAACAACCTGTGTTGTCAAACTCAAAGTGCTTAGATCTAGTAATTGATAGGAAGCAAAGAAATCGTCCCAAAGCAATGGGATATAGGTGGTAAGAAGCATATAGGCCATAAAAAATATTAGGCCCCTAATTTTCCAGAATCTGATTTTTGGCAGTTTCCGAGCGGGAAATAAGGATTCCCAAAGGAACAAACCTCCAAAGATGACATAAACGACCAGTGAAATCGGATCCAGGAGAATCTCCAAAGGAGAAGGCAATCGAGAAATGAAATTTTCCATAAGTACGGTTTTTTTAATAGGATTATATTTTTATTTATACAGACTAGACGGTGCAAATATAAAATTATTTTTAACTATACCAACTAGTCTGTTTAAAATTTTATATATTTACGTTATGGGAAGAGATGGCAAACCAACACGGGACAAAATACTGGCGGAGTCCAAGGCCTTGGTGTTTGAGAACGGATTTTCCGGAACCAGTATAGACCAAATATTGGAAAGGACGGGTATAACCAAGGGGGCATTTTTTTATCATTTTAAGACCAAGAACCTGCTGGCAAAAGCATTGATCGAAGAGTTTGCCAAAGAAGATATCTCCCACATGAACGAGGCTTTGGAAAAAACAGAACGTTTGGAGGGAGATCCCTTAGATCGTCTTTTACGGTTTATACAGGAGTTTATTGATATGATGTCCAATTTAACGGAGCCTCCCGGTTGCCTGTATGCTTCCTACACGTATGAACCCAGTCAGTTTGATCAGGACATTTTGGGCCATATTTCGGAAACCTTATTGGCATGGAGAACTACGATGGAAGGATTGCTTAACGATGTTCTGGAAGAATATGATATAAAAGGCGATGTAGATATCCAATCATTGGCAGATCATACCGTGGTTATCTTTGAAGGTGCCTATGTAGTATCAAAAGCCTTAAATGAGCCGAATACCACCGCGGAACAATTAAAACATCTAAAAAACTATTTTCGATTACTTTTCCAATCAAAAAAAGGTTCTACATAAATTTTTAGGACGTATAACTTGGAAGGGTTAATCAACAACACCTTCATTTAAAGGATACACGGCCGCTTCTATTTACCCATATGTGGTTATTTATTACTATTCCCATTAAGAAATGAATTCCCGTAGGGCCATATTTTCAAAAAGGCCGGGTATATGGGGTCTAGAAAAAAGGTGTCAGTCATCATATTCATCAAAGAAGACGATAAGCAATACAACGGACAGGAGAATAAGGAGATACAATAAACTTTCAAAATAGTAAAGATGGCCCAAATCCTACACCTGTGTTTCGTTTCATTAAATGGAGTACAATGTGCAACACATTCTTCTCGCTATAAAAATTTAATCGTCGTCGCCCATACCGTTACTGTAATTGGGGGTAACTTCTACCGTACCGTTTATAATGTCCTTGATCGGAATGATTGTTCTCTTCTCGATGCCCGTACGTATGGTAAGGGAAATATTGTCAATGGCGACTACCACCCCTTCCATATCGTTCAGTTTTACCAGATCTCCAATGGCATAGTTCTTCCGGGCGTAATAGGTAAATAACAGCTTACCGATTATCTCCTTGGATCCCAGGCCAAATCCAATGGAAATGGCCAAGAGGAAGGCTCCAAGGACGATGGAAAAGTTATTGGTGACAATAGTGGTATCTATCCCGGTCTGGTTTAGGGCGGCGATGGTGATCAAAACGGTAATGAAGTAGAACACTACTTCGCTTATGATCCGGGATCCGCTAAGATCAAAGGATTCAAAAACACCCTTGATGGATTTTTTAATGAAATCCGCAATGTACAGCCCGATCATAAACAAGGCAATGGCACTAAAAAGTTTGGGCAAATAGCGCAAGAGGTTCCCGATTTCCTCGGATACAACGGTCCAATCCATGATATCCGCGGCGATAATGAGGAATACCAAAAACAGGATCCAGCGTACAAAATTTACAATGACCTGGGATACCTTAAATTCTATTTGCGCCCGTTCAAATAGGTTTATGGCATTGATCTTTTCGGTCAATCGGTCTACCTTGGCAAATTTCAGGATTCGTTTGAGCAAAAACTCGATTACCTTGGTAATAAGCCATCCCAATATTAAGATGACCACCGCACCTATAATATTGGGCAATACGGCAGCTAGACTGTCCAACATTTCCTTAAGGGATCCGAGGGTCAGTGTTTTCCATTTGGTTATTTCTTCCATGGTATATCTATTTTGTCCCCAATTATATTCTTGGTTAATACCGGCCCTTTGTCTTGAACAGATTTTCCAGGGCCGAGCTATAATTAGTAGAAAAAAGTGATGCTACTTCCATAATAAACTTGGCCAGAGCTATGTTTCGCATCACTTTTTTCCTCAGTTCCGGGGGAACCGGTTTTTCGTATTGGTCCATTTCCTTGAATGGATTTCTATTTTCTTCCGTCATTTATGTTAGTTTATGATATGCTCGTATTACTTTTTGTCGTGCCCTTTTTAAGCGCATTTTTATGGCCCCTTCGGTTACGCCCAAAAGTATTCCCAGTTCCTTTACGGAAACATCGTCCTGATACTTCAACAACAATAGCGACTTGTCCTCCGCGGCTATAAGTTCCAAGGCCTTCTTTAATCTTTTGGCCTTTACCTGCATCAACTGTTCCTCGGACACTTCAAATAAGGGCATAAAATCAGGTTCGCCAAGGTTGTCCAAGGGATGCTCCATTTTTTTTAGGTTCTTTCTGCGCACGTAGTTCACGCAAAAATTATAGGTAAAGGCATAGAGCCAAGTGGAAAACTTGGAGTTTCCCTTAAAGGTGTCCAACTTCAGGTACAGTTTTAAAAAAACGTCCTGGGTAAGGTCCTCGGCCTCGTCCTTTGATTTGGAAAAACCATAACACTTGTTGTATATCCTTTGGGCATACCGATCGTAGAGCTGACCGAAAAGCAAGGGGTCGTTTACTTGAACGATCTCGCGTACCAGTTCCTCATCCGTAAGCGCTCGGGGTTTTCTGCTAATTTCCAATGGTATCCTTAGATTGGTTGCTTGTTATTAGAGTTAGACCCGTTTTTTAAAGTGGGTAACCCATTATTTTGCAGTATTCCCGTTTTTGTTTGAAAATGGACATGATATAAGCGCTTTGCCTATGGTATTGGAGGGATATCCCTATGTCCTTAAAATTGTAGTATTCCACTACAAAATTAAATAGGGTATAGGGCAGGTAAAGGCTTGATTATCTAAACGGTAGATCCTATTTGCTAAAGGGTGGTCTTGGGGAGAGCTAAGGTGTTTAGGCCGTTTTACCTGTTGGAAGGAACACTCGTGTTTGGTTTATAGGTGTATTTTTTCCGGGTCCTTTCCCTAGCAGGGAAAGGAACACCCACGTTTTGGTTTATAGGTTCATTTCTTGCGGGTCCTTCCCCTGGTAGGGGAAGGTGGTCCGGCCATGGGGCCGGAGCGGAAGGGGTGTTGCATGCATCGTATTGCCAACTGACCGGTATTTGTTCTGCCAGAGCCTTAGACCGACCCTTTCCGACTTTCCGATTTCGCGGCAAGCCACCTTTCCCTGCCAGGGAAAGGGCCTCCTCACGATTATTTTTAGGGTAATGTTTAGATGTATATTTTTCTTTCTTTTTTAAATCCTTCACCTTTCTTATAAAAATATTAATTCTTACAACTATAAAAGACTCTTCTGGGTTAGTCCTAAAATGGTTGGTTTTTTCTGGAAAGTGGTATTCAGGGTTAAGGGTAAACCTTAGGTTTTGCATCATGGGGATATACCACGATCGTACGCTGGCTACAGACCCATGGAATAATGGAAAGGACGGATCTTTGAGCTTAAAATTGTACGGAACGGCAACAAAAAGGAATACATGAAAACCAAATACTAATTTCTTTAAAGCGCAAACACCATGAAAAAAACAAGTTCCCCCCCACCATCATTTTCCTGTAAATTGTTGATTTTCGTTGTTCTGGTGTTCCTTGGAACAGCGGCCTATACCCAGGAACATGTTAGATATGGGTATAAAACTTTCAACGAAGGGGTACGGGTCAATGGCGACAAGAACCCGGCTAATACGCGGGCCTTGTCCCTACATACGCGGGTTCCCTTTGAGATGGATGCACACGGGGTAATAGGCGGAAGGTTTAGGGTAACCTCAGGAGAAGAAAGCCTAGTAGGTATCGGAAACCCTGCTCCTCAATACCCTTTGGATTTAGTTCATGAAGGAGGGACGCCTAGTAAAGAAGGAACATATGGTGTGATAGCCCAAATTCTCAACTCCGGATATAAAACGGGTATTCACCTTGGTGGGAATCAGCACGGAGGAGTAATTGCTTCTATTGGCGAGAAAAGCCTATTGATCAATCCGGATGGAGGTAATATACACTTGGGTTCGCAAACCAATTCCAAACTTATTGTTGAAAAATCATTTATCCGGGTGGAAAAAGGTATTTTATCACTTCATCCTGATGTCCCATTTGAAGTGGACGCGGCTGGGGCACGAGGTGCACGATTTAAGGTTGACACGAAAGGCAACGTAGGCATAGGGGTAACCGCTCCAAAGTTTAAACTGGATGTTTTAGCCCCTGCAGGAACAGATAAAGCAAAGGCACCGAATCATGGCTGGGTAACCCAATTTTCAAATTCTGATAATAAAGGTGGAGTCCGTCTTGGTGCGAGGAGATATGTAATAGATTCAGAGCATGGAGGTCATCCACTTGCACATGAATACATAAAAAAAATAGATACTTATGGTACTATTGGTACAATTGATGAAAAACCCTTGGTCATCAACCCGGATGGTGGTCAGATACATGTGGGCGATATAGACCATCACATTACGCATGCTCGTCTTTATGTTCACGGGTCTATACATATCGACAATCGACTTTTGGCATTAGATTCATATTTTGCAAGAGACCTTGCGATTGGGGCCGGGACTTTCGAGGTAGACGTACACGGAGATAACCATATTAGTGGTGGTAGATTTATAGTTACCCAAGATGGCAAGGTGGGCATAGGGGTCCCTACACCGTCCGAAAAACTGGAGGTTAACGGCAATATCAAAGCTACCGGCAAGATCATTGCGGACGGGGGTATACAAATGAATGGATCTGAAGCCTTAAGTTTCTCTAACGATGGCAATGTAGGCATAGGGATTGAAACCCCTGGTTTTGTCATTGATGTTAGGGCGACAGAGGCAAATCCATCATATGTAGGTTGGACAAGTGCATTCGTAAATGAAATTACTGATTCTGGAATCCATCTAGGTGGAAGGGAAAGGGATGTCGAGGGGGTAAAAACCCCCTATGGTATTGTTGGCACATATAAAACAACACCCATGGTCCTCAATCCGGATGGGGGCAATGTAGGCATAGGGGTAACCGCACCCACAGAAAAGTTGGAGGTAGCCGGGAGTATCAAGGCCACTGGAAACCTACTTTTGGAAAATGATGATGACTCTGACAACCCGATACCCGTATTTCAAGTATCTACCGCCGAACAATTGACCTTTATAGGGTCGGAAGCCTATACCAAATGGACGGAGAACAATACAAATAAAGACTCTGAGCTATATAAAAACAAGGATAAGTATTCCCTTTGGGTAAGTAAGGGCATCGTAAGTGAGGATTATGTAATGGCCAGTGTAGACGCATGGGCGGATTATGTCTTTGATCCCGGTTACAAATTACGGTCCCTGGAAGAGCTTTCCCATTTTGTACGCACTAACAAACACCTCCCTAATATTCCCTCGGAAGCTGAGGTAAAACAAGAGGGGTATAGCCTACACGAGTTGAACCGTGGTTTCTTAAAAACCATGGAAGAGCTTACCTTGTATACCTTGGCCCAGGAAGAAAAAATTACCGACCTGGAAGCCCAACTGGAACAATACGAACACCTCAGCGATGAAGTGGCGCAATTAAAAGCGGTCCTGTCCCAACTACAACAAGACCAGGACTAAGCACGTCTTTTTTTTAACCCATAGTAAAAAGCAAAATGAAACATAGAAATACAAATGTCTTGGGGACGTGGCTAGCTTTGTTACTGATGCTGGCCATTCTTGGAACAGCCAGGTGCCAGACTGGCTTAGACCCCGAACACTTAACAGAACAATGGCTTGCCGCTTATAGTACGGATTTTCCGGAGGGTGACGCAAGTCCGCCGGTGGTCTATACATCGCCATATCCAAACGATGAGGGGAGTATTTGGAAAGATTTGGACATGCAGATCATTAATTTTAGTGATGTATTCAGCTTCGACGAGCTTTCACCGCCTGGAATAAAAGCAACGTTTAATGGGGAGGATATCCCACCCAATGTACGGGATGAACCAGCTATTACAGTTCGTGTGGGCCTTTATGATCCCAATAATAAGGAAAAACTGGCGTCCGTAGTAAAGTTCTATACGACATACAATGCTACCGTGGAAGCGGGAGATGATTATGTAAGTTTGGGAGACCTTGTGGGAAAAGATGCATTTAATCAATACTACACCAATAATGTTAAGCTGGCGGTCATTAACTCAAGTACAAAGGGATCTTTGTTTGGTACCTTTGAGAAGGTTGATAGTTATCCCTCACAAGAAATTGTTGTCGAAATTGAATTTCTACATCCGGGAAAAATAACCATGCTAAAGATTCCCGGTATTGGTGAGATTGCCCCTCAGGCCTTGCTATATGCTCAGGATAAGAATACTTTTCATCCCCCTATTTCAGAAAAATTGGCAGACTTTTCAGAATCGGGTGCCATTTATCGCTGGACCTGGAACTCCGGTGAACTTCTGTACGGGACTGAAAACAATATCCTTAACATTGCCGAAGTGGATTTTTCTAAAAATAGCGACTTGGAATTAAAAATCGACTATGTCTTTAAGGATCCCAGGAGCGATCCGGAGAATTTTAATCCCAAGACCTTTAGAAACAATAAGAACAACAGTGCTAATATCTCCCCAGGCATCCTGTCTGTGGACGAGCTGTCCTCCAAGGAATCTATAGAACACGTAGAACCGATAATGATAGACCAGCCACAGGCCGGGATGTTCGATGTGGTCTCTAACCGGGCGGCTCGGGCCGGAGCGCTCTTTGCCGTAAACGGGGCCTTTTATGACTATTACTACTATTGCCTGCCCGGAGTAAAAACATCACTTAAAATAGATGGGAAAGAGCATTATCAACCCGATATTTTTAACCACCGGAATACCGGGGCCCTGGTATTTAACAAAACCGATTTTGATTTTATACGAAATGTAAGACACGATAACTATATTAAAGATGCGAATGGCGAAAGCTATACTGAGGCCAAAAATGCGTACCAACAAAGAGGAGATGGGTGGCCTAACCTAATGTCCGGCGGACATTTTTCCGAGAAGGACAAGCCGTATCGATTTTTTCTCCCCAAGGTGGCTAAAAAACAGACCTACTACTGGGAAAAGCCTGCAGACTATTACCCAAATATGCCCAATGATCCAGAATATAAGGATGGAAAATTAATAAAAAAAGGACTCATGGACCGATACAAAGAATGGAACAAAGAAGAATTTGGGATATGGTCCAAAATTGCCTGCCAACGGTTCGATGATAAAAATAAGGTTCCCGGTGACTTTGGATATCAAACAGATCAAAAAAAGATAAACCTTTTTTCCTTTTCCGATATTTTCACACCGGAGTTGCTAACCACTCGTAACACGGTTAAAGTCGGTAATAAATCTATATCTATGACCCCAAAAGAAGCTACTAATTTATATACGGCCGTAGATTATAGGCGCTATCCGCATGAATTCGGGGTACAGAAACGCGGACGTACCTTTATCGCCAAAAAGGGAAACCATTTCTATATTGTAACCGCGGATGGTCTTTATTCCCCCTCATGCCTATATGGCGGCAAGGAACACCAAGCTGAATACTATGCCAAAGTTGCCCCAGGGCTTACCGTAAACGAGCTTTCCGATCTGTCCCAAAAACTGAAATTTGACGCACTACTCAACCTGGATGGGGGCGGTTCTTCTACTTTTTTCGTCAATGGTAGGGGCATGATCCAATCACCCTATGCCGGCTTTGCAGAAGGCCCCTTACAACAACGCTACCTTTCCACCACGCTGATGGTGGTCCCCAAGATACAATTAGAAAACATTAAGCCGGAAAAAGACCAAAACGAACATCACCTCCGTCTTGATAATTTTGCTTTGGAATCCGATCGGTACGAACCAATAATAAGTTTCCTTTGCCGGGATCCCAAAACTCATAAAGATGAGTATAAAATTGAAGGCTATAATAAGCGGCCTCAGGTGAAAGCTTTAAGTTTAACCCCCTCCCTGGAAAAGTTTACCAAAGTGGGAGACGCAAACGAGGGCGGTATCATTGCCGGGTCTTTTAGAGTTGAGCATGACACGGATCCAGGTGTTTCATCGGAAGGGGCAATTTTGTTTGCCATGTCCGAAAACGGGCAGTATGAAAAAAGAAAGTATCCTGAAACGGGGAAGGACTGGGATAGAGATGGAAAGACGCCGGAGGGCGAAATAATAAAATCAGTACTAACGGACACCCGTTCTCTCTTTGTAGTCGGAATCGGAAAAATACCGGATGAACTGATTGAAATTTTAAAACCATTAAAGGAAACATTACCTGAGGCGAACCAGGAAGTCTGGGAGCACCTTTTGAATAAAAATGATCAACGCTCCTATGTATTTCTAGTAAATAATAAAGAAGTTGAATTCTTCCAAGTCGATAACACGGGTGAAGCCGGCAGATGGACCCATTACCTCGATGGAGAATGGCACAACTTCAATTTATACTATTATCATAATAAGGAGATATCTATTCGAGAATTTAAGGTAGTTTTTAACGGTGAACTCGTAACCACCCCATATCACCATACAAAAGCGACATCCGATGTGGATTCCCATTTTTTTAGCCCGGACTATATCACCAATGCCATGATCGGGGCCATTCCTATACAAGGAAAGTATATAACAGCAGAAAATAGTGATTTTAGCGTGGACAACTATATGTTTGTAATTGGCAAAAGTGAGGTTAAATCCTTTTTAGAGACCTTAGCAATTATTCAGAATAAGACTTTTACCGGTTATAATGCTGAAGCTATTATCCAGGAAATGAGCCAGGATATGGCAAATAATGACCATCAGCTTCCTCCCAATTATACCGGTTTTGGTTGGAATGAACTCAATAATCCCGATACACTCAAAAATAACCTGTGGTATCTTCAATTTGAGGAAGGTACGGGATACCATGCCCATGGGGTAAATGACGAACAGAAGGCCCATTTCTACGGACTTAACTTAGGGGGGGAATGGGTAAAAAAGAATCCCACTAAGAAAGAAGTCGCGGATACTGCCAAGGCCTTGGATAGTATTGTGGATCCTATTATTGATACCCCTGTAGCGGCCAATGTAAACCAAGAAGCCAGTTCTGCTGAAGCTCCCAATTCCGAAGAAGCTTCGGATGCTACTCTGTCATTAAACGGTCTGGCGGACGATACGCTTCGCCATAGCTGGAACGTCTATCCCAATCCAGCCAGTTCCTCCCTCTTTCTGGATCTGGTACTGGAAGAAAATACGCCCTTGGATATCTATCTGTTCAACCTCTCCGGGCAGCAATTGTTCCATGCCCGATCCGCACGGATGAACCGTGGGAAAAACAGGGTAGACCTGGGCGAGATTACCCACCACTTTGGGGGCAAGCAACAATTGTATACCCTTAAGGTACGGGGCAACGGCTTTGCACCCATAGATACCAAGATCATGATCAAATAAGGGATTCCCCGGAAAGGAGGCTAGGAAGTGTGGGGTATGATGCTATCGATGCCGTCCGATCTGGGACTATGCCCGGAAGCCAAGGCATAAATAACATACAACAAAAATGGAGTGGACCTACCCACTTTATAGGTTCCCGTTCGGATTTTCCCGCCTATGGTCGTGTTTGGGTAAACAGGCAATCGTCCTATCAATTTTTAGGCGGGCCTGCCCGAATTGTTTAGGCAAGCCTGCTCAAATTGCCCAGGTGGGGGTCTTATGGTCGGGAAAATACACTTTTCGAGATAAAAAAGTTCATCTCTGTTGTTCAGATTTCTTAACACCCTTTTTGACTTAGGCACATAGTTGATAATGGCAATCGTATATGGACAAAAGCTAGGGACTTTGGGGTCCGGGGTGTTCGGCTAAAGCCTCAAGACAAAGGGAATTTGTATACCCTTGGATAAATCCAAGGGCAATGAAACACTGCTTCTTTTCAATTGACACGGCCTTCAGGCCGTCTTGCAAAGGCCTCATTTTTGGGCTTTAGCCCAATACTTTTGGTCAGTCAAAATTGCTAAAATAGTTTATTGTCGTAAGGGCCGTCTTAACCGGCTACCGTTATACCCAATTTTCTTTTCCGTTCCCATTTGCCGCGGGTAAAATCCGGGAAGGGTACGGGGATACTTCCGTTTTCCACGGAAATCCGGGACAAGGGTCCTACTACGGACCAGGCTACCCCGTCATACACATCCATATCCTGGGGAATGCCCTGGTTAAAGCAGTGGATGATACGGTAGGCCATTACGAAGTCCATTCCCCCATGACCGCCCTTGTGCCGATCGATCCGTTCCTGTAGTTCGTTCCAAAGGGGATGCCGATACCTATCCTGCAATTCCCCATATTTTTGTTCATCCAAAAAGTGGTGGCCCTCGCCGTTTAGCGACAACCTGCTAGGATATCCTTGGTGATAGCCTTTGGTCCCGGACAGCACATTTTTCCGGTCATAGGGCCTTGGGGTCACCACATCATGTTGTAACAGAATGGAACGGCCCTTATGGGTCTTGATCAAGCTGTTGTTGATATCCCCATGGGCAAAATCGGTCTTTCCGTAAAAGGGATTATCGGTATCCAAGGTTTGGGCGTATTCGGATAAGGCATTTTGCGGACTGCCCATGGACACTAAATACTTAAAGGTATCGCCCCTTTGGATGTCCAGATACTGGGCCACGGGTCCTAGGCCATGGGTAGGATATAGGTTGCCGTCCCGCTCTACATGATGTTGCAATCGCCAGTTGTTATAGGAGTTTTTGCGGAACAATCCTTCCCGTAAATCATGGATATAGGCCGCTTCCGCATAATTGAGCGTTCCCAATACCCCCGCCTGTGCCATATTGAGCAGCCACAGTTCCTCGTCCCCATAGCATACATTTTCCAGCATCATGCAGTTGCGTTGGGTTTCCTCGGCGGTATCCACCAATTGCCAACAGCCTTCCAAGGTGTAGGCTGCCGGGACTTCCACCCCTACATGTTTGCCTTGTTGCATGGCATGGACGCTCATGGATACATGATCCTCCCAGGGCGTGGCCACAATGACGAGGTCTATGTCGTCCCGTTCCGTCATTTCTTTCCATGCGTTTGGGCTTCCCGTATAGGTGTCCGGCCGTTCATTGCCATGGGCCTGCAGATAGTCCATACAAATCTGTACCCTGGGTTCACGTACATCGCAAAGGGCCACTATGGATGCCATTTCCGGGCATAGGGCATTAAATTGGTACAACAGCCCCAGCCCTCGGCTCCCACACCCAATGACACCTATCCGAATTATTAGGTCATTGATAATTGAGTTATTGATTACTGGTTGTTGGTTGTCGGTTGTTGGTTGTCGGTTGTCGGTTGCTGGTTATTGTTTATTGAGTTATTGTGTTACTAATTACTGATTACTGATTACTGACTACTGATTACTGGTTACTGGTTACTGGTTTCAGGTTTCAGGTTTCTGGGTTACTGGTTATTAGGTTATTGATAATTGGGTTATTGAGTTATTGTGTTATTGAGTTACTGGGTTTCAGGTTATAGGATTGTTGGATTTTTAGGTTATTGTTCATTGAGTTATTGTGTTATTGAGTTACTGGGTTTCAGGTTATTGGATTGTTAGATTTTTAGGCTATTGTTCATTGCATCATTGGTTATTGTTCATTGTTCATTGTTCATTGAGTTATTGGGTTATTGGGTTATTGTTTATTGAATCATTGTTCATTGTTCATTGTTCATTGTTCATTGTTCATTGCGTCATTGGTTTCGCGTTTCATAGGTGATGCTGTTCTTATCTTGGTGAATGGTAACGAAGCTATTGTGCCTTAGTTCCTGAAATGTGCTTACGGTATTGGTATCGTCCGGCCACCAGATCTTTACTTCTTTAATCTCTTGGATTTCGCCAAGCCCTATTTCCTGTTGTAGGCTAGATGCCCCAAAACTTCCTCCGGAAGACACCGTGGTATAGATGGATCGTTCCCCACCGTTTATGTTCTTGACCGTAATTTTGATCCGTGCCCCAATAGCGGAACGGTTGGCCGTTTTCCCTACCAGATGTAGCGTAATCCAGGCATTGGTATTGCCTCTGTTTTCAAAGAGTATGTTTTGGAAGGTATCCCCGGAAACCGCTCCGCCCAATACTTCATAGATGTCCTGGTCGCCATCGTTGTCATAATCGAAAAAAGCGATGCCATGCCCTTTTTGGATATGGCCGAAGCCTCCTTGGAAGGTGACATCCTCAAAGCGTTTCCCCTCTATGTTCCTGTACATACGGTTGGGTACGATGGCATTCAGGTTCGGGGTGCCGGTTCCCAGATAAAAGTCCAAAAAGCCGTCATTGTCCAAGTCGCCATAATTGCACCCCATGGTATATAGGGGGCGGTGAATTCCGTAGGCCTTGGAAACCTCGGTAAAGGAATTGTCGCCGTTGTTTTTGTAGAGTCGCGGGGTGGCCGCCACCATTTTTCTCCCCAACAGCACCCTGGCCTCATCTTCTGTGGCCCTGTCCATACGATCTACCGCATAGCCCGAAACGAAAATATCCTCGTAGCCGTCATTGTTAAAGTCCCAAAACCAGACCGGAAAACTATGGTACGGTTCCTGTACCCCGGAAATAGCGGCTATCTCAACAAACTGCCAATTGGATCTTGATGTCCCGCAGCGATTTAGGAACAGGCGGTTGTTACCGGACAGATCGGACAGGTATAGATCGGGCAGGCCATCATTGTTGATATCGCCCCAGGCGGCACCCTTTATGACACCGACCACCGAAATACCCACATGCTGTGCCACCTCCTCAAACGTACCGTCCCCTTTATTTACATAGAGTTCACAGGGGTGTGGGCTGTTCGGGGATTCGTTACCAATGAAAAGATCCAAAAAACCATCTTTATTAAAATCCGCCCATGCGGCCGTTTGGCTGGGAAAATAGGACAGAAGTCCGGCTTCCTGGGTCACATCGGTAAAGGTAGTGTCCCCATTATTACGTAGCAGGGAATTGGGAAACTTCCCGTAATCCCCCAACCAGGCACCCCGCAATACCAGAACATCGGAAAAACCGTCATTGTTATAATCGGCCTGGAGCAGATTGAGCCCCCCGGTCAAGCCTTTTAAACCTGCAGCTTGGGAAATATCCTCAAACTTGCCTTTGCCCGTATTCCTAAAGAGCCGTAACGGATCGTTTAGGCCGTAGGAGGAAACCATAATATCCAAAAGGCCGTCGTTGTCAAAATCCTCACTGACCACTCCACCGGCCAATCCGGTGGTATGTACCCCCAATTGCATGGCCACATCTCGGAATTCCGGAAGTTCCGTCGTTTTTGTTTTGGCAATATCCGGAATACGGACGTTTTTGGGGACACCCTCCGGATAATCCCCAAGGGTCATATAGGCCAAATTCAGCAACCACCGCGCCTGCAAGTCCTCCGGAAAGGCCTTCAGAAGTTTTGCATAGATTAAAATGGCCTTTTCGGCACTGGAAGTATCATGATGGAGCCCCTCCTTTTCTATAGGGATTATACAGGACTTTACGGTATGGTGTTCCACACAGTTCTCTTCCTCGCCCTTTTGAAGGTAGGCGAGGCCCAACAGCTCATAGAGTTCTTTGTTCAAGGAAGTGACTTTCGCTTCCTTGTGATTCTTAAGCCTGTTTTCAATTTCGGTAATGGCCTTTTCCACAAAGCCCGCATTGATCAGTTCTTCCAGGTAATGGGTATATAACTTGAGGGATAGGCTATCATTCTTCCCGGCCCTTACGTAATTTTTATAGTAATACACGGCCCGTGCCTCATTGAGCATGTAGTTGTTTACCGGGTCGGCGTTTTCTGCGAGGGATTTGAGTTCCTCCGCCATGGCCAAATTGCTTTGAGGCGCAAAATGTTCATTGCCAGCAGTCTTAAAATCCTTGGCAGATCTATGGCAGCCCGTAGATAGCAATAGAAGGATACTTAAAAATGTAAGAAGTATCACCTGTTGTTTTCCCTGTCCATTGACTCGATTACGGCCCAAGCCATTGGTTTGGATAAAATAGGTGGACATTTAAGGATGTTGTTTTAACATGATCAATTGCAATGCATCCCCATTTTTGGCAAAAACATAACCCATTTCCTTTCCCGAAATACCGATGGGTTCACTGTCCTTGACATCCCCGGGAATATATAATCCACTTTTGCTCGGAGGAATCGGTTTAAATTGGCCCTTGCCATTACCGGTCAACAAAAGCCCGTAACCGGCATCGCTTCGGGGCGTTTCCACTTCTGCCCCATATAGGTTGCCGGCGAGTAGCACATCCAAATGACCGTCTTGATCAAAATCTTGGATCTCAATGGTATTGGTGGCCGATAGTTGCGCCAGATGGGGTAGGGGGTGCGAAGTAAATGTGCCATCGCCCCTATTTTCCAAATAACTGGTGGCAAAATCGGTGGCCGCATAGTGCAATGCACCTTCCATGTTCTCCGGACCATAGACCTCCTCCAGGGAAGCCTTGGCGAATAGATCGTAGGTAGGGAATTTTTGCTTGATCATGGGTACTTGATCTGAGCTGCATTCCCTTCCGCGCAAAGGGAAGAGGTTTCCTTCCTCATAGTATCCCAAAACAATGTCTAGCGAACCGTTGCCATCAAAGTCTTTGGTATAGATTTCAAAGGGCGCTTCGGGACTGCTCTTATATTTGTAATTCAACCCAAGATTTCCGGCAATAAGATCTATATCCCCGTCCTTGTCAAAATCGGCTCCATTAATACTGTTCCACCACCCGGTATGGTTTTCCAATCCTGTGTCCGTTGCCTTGATAAATCCATTGTCCGTATTGTAAAAAACGGTAATGGGCATCCATTCGCCCACAACGACCATATCCGTACGGTTATCCCCATTAAGCTCTATCCAGGCCATGTCCGTAACCATGCCCAAACCCAAAAGTTCCGGAGCCCGTTCCTTGGTGATATCGGTGAATGCGATATTTTTGGGAAAGGAATCATTCCGCAATACATAGGAGTCCGCCGGGAAAGGGTATTTTCCCGGGATTTGTCGTCCACCAATGAATAGGTCCTGATCCCCGTCCCCATCATAATCAAAAGCTTTGACCACCGATCCGCTGGTCCTAATTTTTGGGATATCCAAATAGCGGCTAAATTGGCCTTTCCCATTGTTCAGGTAGAGGCGGTCTTGTAAACCTTTTGAATTTTGATTGTTTTCGTTTCCTCCGCTGACTACATAAAGATCTAGATCGTCATCGTTTTCCACATCCAGAAACAAGGCCGCGGTATCCTCATAATCTTGTTCTTTGCTCCACAAGCTTGAATTTTGATTATCTTCCTGAAAGGTTCCATCCATTTTTTGCACATAGAGCGTTCCGGGATATCCCAAGGCACCGCCTACATAAAAATCGTCCAATAGGTCACCATTTACATCCCCTACGGCCAATGCCGGGCCGAATTGCGACATTTTATGGGGCAACAGGCCTTCACGTTCAAAATCGTCAAATACATTTTCCCGATGCAAAAAATCAATACCGCTTTTTGTGGTAATATCGGTGAAGTACTGTTGGACTTTAAGAGGTTTTGGGGGAACTACCTCTGCATTTTTATAGTGTAACGTATATACCTGGTTTACATCCAGGGATTTTAGGGTTTCTTCTTTACCATCGGGCCATTGCACCACCACTTTATCCATCTTTTCCGCAGTACCGACCCCAAAGTGCAAGTGTCCGCCAACGGAGGACTGGAACCCCCGGGTCGGATACTTTTCCAAGAGTTGCCTTTGCCCGTTACCATGTTCAATTTGGATTCGGGTACCTATCCCATGCGGATTTTTTTCACTGCCCCTTAGCTGAAATTGTATATAATTGTTCCCGACTTTTAGCTCATTGGTGTTATTGCGATAGATAAAACTGTAATCGTCCACATTGTTGGTCACCATGTCCAGATCGCCGTCGTTGTCCAGATCGGCGTAGGCGGCACCAGTGGTACTGGTCAATGCGTTGAGGTTCCAGTTTGTATTTTGTTTGGCAAAGGAGAGATCTCCGTTGTTCCTAAAAAAGAGATTGTCCCTATTCCTTTTTGGAATCTTGCCCATAAGATCACGAATGTAATCTTCCAGAAGTTTTTTGGGTCGTTTGGTGGTCTTTTGGTCCTGTACGTATTGGGCCAGCCGCTTTTTCTTGTAGCCTACATAATCATTGTTTCTAAAATCCCTTTTAATGCCATTGGATATGAATAGGTCCTTTAATCCGTCATTGTCCATGTCAAAGAACAGGGGTGCCCAACTCCAATCCGTATTGGATACCCCGGCCAGTTGGGCCACATCCGAAAATACGGGTACGTTATCCTTATTCGGGATACCATTGTTGAGTTGCAGGGTATTGAACATGTATTGGTGGTGCAGCCCATAATCCACAAGCTGGTAAAAACGCTCGGGCGCCATACCGCTCATACTGGTCTTGCTATCATAGTTATGTTCCGAGACCATATCTACCGAAATGAAATCCAATAAGCCGTCATTGTTGAAATCGGCCATATCATTGCCCATGGAGAAATTGGAGATATGATTGGTGGCCTGCCGGATTACCTCCTTAAAAGTGCCGCTACCCTGATTGATATAGAGATGGTCTTTTTCGGCATAGTCCTGACCCACGAGAACATCGGGCCAACCATCATTGTTGACATCGCCTATGGCGACGCCCAGACCAAAACTAATGGCGTTATCAATGATTCCGGCAGAATCACTGACGTCTACATAAACACCCTCATCATTTCTGAACAGGCGATTACTTTGATAGGGCGATCTTTTCTGAAGGAGATCAGGTATTTTTTTTACGTCCGAAGTATAGGAAGGATCTGTACCATGGTTTAATAAAAACAAATCCAAATCCCCATCCCTGTCATAATCGAAAAAGGCCGCTTGTGTGGATTGATGCGGCAGATCCAAGTTGTACTTTTTGGCTTCTTCCTTAAATATGGGAATCCCGTTCGGGTCTGTTCCCTGGTTTATGTAAAGTTCATTTTTCCTTTTGTCCGGATCATCGAACAATCCCGATTTGCACACATAAATATCCAAATCCCCATCATGGTCAATGTCCACCATAGTGGTTCCGGTAGAAAACCCGAAGGCGCCTTCGATATTGGAAATTCCGGTAGTATTCCTAAACTTTAAATTGCCCCTATTTAGATATAGCTCGTTTTTTCCAAAGCTGGAAACTAAAAAAATGTCCTCCAGCCCATCATTGTTGAGGTCACCAATTGACACACCGCTTCCATTGTATATATATTCATAGGTAAGCCCATTCATATACATACTTTCCTTTATAGTGTTCGCAAACGTGATTCCGGTATACTTTGGGGTTAGAATTGTAAACAGGGCCAGGGAGTCCACGTTTTTAACGGGGAATCGTTCCAAGGACGCTGTTTTTTTGGTACAACCCATTACGATGCAAAGACATGAAAGCACAAGCAGTGCATTTCCCTTTTTTGGTATGAAAATTCGTAATCGGTACATTCTGATTTAAAAAAAGGGGTTTGAGCGACTAACCCCAAACCCCATTTTAAACTAACATTAACAAAAAAATTAACTTAAATACACGCTTTGTTTTTTACCAATTGGGGTTTTGGGTTATTACCCCTTCTGACAGGTCTATTTCTTCCTGGGGAATAGGCCATAGATAATCCTTTGCCGGATCAAATAATCGCCCCGTATTGGCCAATACATTTGTACCACTGGCAGGATTCACTGCTCCAAGTATATCTTGGGGTACCACTTGTTCCGCTATCCTAAGTCTGCGAATGGTGTAGAAGCGATCGCCCTCAAAGGCCAATTCTACCCGCCTCTCGTGTAAAATGCGTTCCCGCATTTCGTCCTGACTTAGACCCAAAGGCAAATCTGGCATACCCACTCTTGATCGGATAGAATTTAACGTGTTATAGACCTCCATTGTAGGACCTGATGTTTCATTAACGGCTTCTGCATAGTTGAGCAACACTTCGGCATACCGTATCAAAATGTAATTGGTACCATCTTGAGCGGTCGGAAGCGTATTGTCATAGAATTTTTTGATCCAATATCCAGTGGTTGTGGAGTTTCCCCCTCCTAGGCGATCCGAACCATCCGTATTCCATGGATCCAGGGTCACACCGTCAATAGTTTCCCCGGGGAAAATGATGGATTGCCCAAGTCGCGGGTCCCTATTGTCAAAAGGATTGTCCGGGTCATAGCCACTCCCACTCTCATTGATGTCCAATCCATCCGAAGTTTCAAATTCATCCACGAGGGATTGGCTGGGCGAGGATCCCGTCCATCCCCCTAAACTGGGCGGCAAGGAATACAACTGTTGGGCATTTAGATAATCCCAGCCAGCGGTAAGGTATTGAATATCAAATATGACCTCCTCGTTGTTTTCATTGGCCAATTTAAAAATGTCGCCAAAGTTGGTTTCCAGATTGTAGGGTCCTGCCATAACGTCCTGTGCGGCGTTGATGGCTTCCGTAAAGTTGTTTTCGAACATCAATACCCGGCAACGTAGGGCATCTGCCGCACCTTTGGTGGCACGCCCCACATCCAACCCGGAATAAGAAGCTGGTAAAACATTCGCCGTGGCTTCCAGCTCCCCAAGAACAAAGTTTACTACTTCCGCCTTAGTCGTTCTGGTCGTATTTTTGGCATCTTCTACAGGTACTACTTCCGTTATCAACGGGACATCTCCATATAAAAACGCGAGTTCCTGATAGGCAAAGGCCCTAAGGAAACGTACTTCCGCCTTTAGACGTTCGCGCAGTCCGGCATCCATTTCCGTATTGTCCACATTGGCCAGAAAAACATTGCTTCTTCGGATCATGTTATAAAAGAATCCCCACACCTGGTTGATCATTCCAAAACTTGGGGAATGTGTTCCCTGCCCAATAGGTTCATACTGTCCGGCGGTAAAGCTTGTACCCCAGGCGTCATCGCTCCAAATGTTCCTTCCGATCATGTGATAGCGTTCGTACGGGTCATTGGAGGATAAAAGCTCATAGACGCTGAAGGCCCCTGCAATGGCATCGGCCTCCGTTTTATAAAAGGTGTCGGGATTAATAGTATCATCCGGGGAAACATTCAGAAAATCCTTGCTACAGGAAAAAATTACCATTAATGCTATGGTGACCCCACTTAAAAGGATGGCTTTTTTAAAGCTTGTCGTATTTAAAATTTTCATATCGCAGTTTTTCATTGATTAAAAAGTTACATTAAGTCCTATGGCGTATGTTTTTACCTGAGGGTAGATTTCACCATTGTTGCCTGGATTTAATGCATCCGGATCAGGATTGCCTAAGGTCTCCGGGTCGAAACCATCCGGAAACTCCGAATTTGTAATCGTTAAGAGATTATCCGCTGTAATATAGACCCTGCATTTTTGTAATCCGAACTTGTTGATAAAAGACTCCGGTAAGGAATACCCCAGTTGTATGTTCTTTAGCCGTAGATATGATGCATTATAGGTAAAAAACGAACTGGTGACCTGGTTTCTCCCTGCATTGGCGGAATGTAGGGTAGGGTAGGAAGCATTTGTGTTTTCCGGGGTCCATCTATCCAAATGATTGGCAAGGGTTTTACCACCATTGCTAAAGGGATGTGCCGCCCTATCGATCAAGGAGTTCTGAACACGCCCTACCCCCTGAAAAAACAGCGATAGGTCCAACCCTTTGTAGTCGGCTCCGAAATTAAAGCCATAAAACAATTTTGGGGTAAAGGTGCCCAGGGAAGTTCTATCATCGGGATCGATTATGCCGTCCGGTTGTCCGGTCAAGTTCCCATTTTCGTCACGGCCGTTGGTATCCGCATACCTAATATCACCGGGAACCGGGGTTCCTCCCAAAGCGGTCTGATCAGGAGCACTCGCTATCTCCGCCTCGTTTTGAAAAAGTCCCAATGCCTCATACCCGAAGATATTGTTGATAGGATCGCCCACACTACGCCCCGGAACTTCGCCAGTTTCCGGAAGGGCATCAATTGTAGGGGCCTTTAGAAAATTGGTCATATTGTACCCAATGGAATAGTTGAAATCATCTCCTATACTTCCGCTATAGTTAAAGCTCATTTCAATACCACGGGCAATGGAACTGGCCACGTTGGAGGGTGGTGCGGATGCCCCAAAGGAGCCGGGCAAGGGAACTACGGCCAAAATGTCGTCCCGGTCTTCCGAGAAATAATCAAAGCTAAATCGAAAACTGCTATTGAAAAGCGCTGCATCCAGGCCCACATTGGTCTTTGTAATGGTTTCCCATCTCAAATCCGGATTGGCGATAAGGCCTTCCCTAAAGCTGGTCTGCAACTGGCCGCCGGCCTGATAACCGTCACCAGAGGTAAAAGTGGGGGCATAGGCAAAATTGGAGATGACCTTTTCACCATTGACATTGGTAATTATAACCTCCTGATTGCCCAACTGTCCCCAGGATCCCCTTAACTTTAATTGATTTACTTCCTCAATCTTAAAGAAATTCTCATTAGCCAGATTCCAGCCTAAGGAAAAGGAGGGGAAAACCTCTTTTCTATTGGCCTCGGCGAATCGGGAAGTGGCATCTTGGCGCAAGGTAAACTCGAAGAGGTATCTATCATCAAAACTATAGTTAAGCCGTCCAAAATAGGATTCTAGACGATACAATTCCACATCGCTATCATTAGTGGCCGTATCGGGATCGCCCAATGCCAGTTCATCGCTTACATTACTGGAAGGCAGGCCGTTTCTTGCCGAACGGGTCTCCTTAAAATCGTCTCGGATGGAATTGTGTCCCAACAGGGCCTTGATATAATGCTTGCCAAAAATCCTTTCATAGGTCAATAAGGCTTGTAGGTTAATGTTGGTTCTTCGGGCGTCCCGTACCTCTATACGACTGGGCAGGCCAATGGCTTCGGAGCCATCAGTGTTGTACAATTGTAGGAATTTATCAAAGTCGTTAAAATTCCTGTAATCCTGATTTACGGCGGCTATGCCCTTAATATTGAGGCCCTCAAGAATTTTGAATTCGGCCGAGACGCTTCCCAACAATTTGTCTTCCAATGTACGCTGAAGCCCCCCTTCATTGGCTTCCGCGACAGAATTATGCTCATTGATAAAGGCTACATAATTACCATCATCATTTCGTACGGGAACAGTAGGATGCTCCCTAAAATTCTTGCTGTAGATACTGCCGACACCTCCCCGGGGTTCTTCGATATCCCTTCGGGTCAACGCCACATTATAGGCCAAAGTCAACCGATCGTTTACTTTTTGATCCAGATTCAATCGGAAGGAGTATCGCCTATAGTTGGTATTGGGAATGAGGCCCTCCGTATCCAAATAGCCCAAGGAAGCATTGTAGTTGAAGGTATCCGAACCTCCTGATAGGGACAAGTGATGCCTTTGGGTAAAGCCGTCCGGGGTCAACAATGCCCCCAGCCAGTCCGTATTGGGTGCCGATCCATTTTGAAAGGCTTGTAATTGTTCATCGGTAAACTCCGGTGCATTGCCATCATTGACCAATGCTTCGTTCCGTAATGTAGCATAGTCAAAGGAGTTGGTAAACGTTGCGGTTTCCGTAAATTCCTGAAATCCAAGGGAGGTATTGTAATTGACCATAAGGGCTCCAGAACGTCCTCTTTTTGTGGTGACAATGATAACCCCGTTACCGCCCCTTACCCCGTAAATAGCGGCTGACGAAGCATCTTTAAGCACCGAAATGCTGGCAATGTCAATGGGGTCGATGTTGTTCAATGTAGACTCTACCCCGTCCACTATGATCAGAGGTGAATTGCTACCTCCAAAAGTGGTATTTCCACGGATGGATATATTGGACTCATCAAGACCGGGCTGTCCGCCACCTGAAAAAGCCGTAACCCCACTGGCCTGGCCTGCCAAGAGATTGGATACATTGTTAACGGGTCTATTTTCCAGGGCATCGTCATCTATGACTTCCACGGCCCCGGTAAGGTTTATTTTCTTTTGGGTACCAAAACCAACTACCACGACCTCCTCCAAGGATCCAGCATCTTCCTGTAAGGTTATGGCAATGGTCGTTTGGCCCGCAACTTGAACTTCTTGCGTTGTAAAACCAAGATAGGATACCACTAAAACGGCATCTTGATCCGTCACCGAAAGGGAAAAGTTGCCGTCAAAATCGGACTGTGTACCATTTGTAGTACCCTTTTCCACGATATTAGCACCAGGTAGGGGGGTTCCATTGGAATCGGATATGGTACCGTTTACTTGCAATTGATACGATTCTGGTAAAGGAACTACCTGTGCTTGGGATGAAGTAGAATTGTTTGCCTTTTTTATTACAATATGTTTATTGAAAACTTCATAGGAGACCTTGCCATTTTGGAAAATTCTATTTAATATGACATGGATGCGCTCTTTTCTGATTTTTAAAGTAACCTTACGGTCCAGATTAATATCCTCATTTTTATAAAAGAATCTAAATTCCGTTTTACTTTCAATTTCCGAGAATACTTCAGCTAGCGTTACCTGGGTAAGATCTAGACTAATTTTCGTGTTTTGGGAGTACCCAGAATTCGCTTGTATTTGAAAAAGTGCAACGATAAGAAAAAAGAAAGTGAGCTTCATTTTCAAATCAAGTTCTGGAATGATTTTAGATAACCATTCCATGGTGTTCGGTTTTTTCATAATTTTGAACGATTTTTAGTTTGTTTCAGACAGCTGTAAAATCAATTGTGGAATCGGGGAATGTGGCTGCATTTCCCGATTTTGTTTTCTTTAATTATTTCGCTTATATCATTGGCCGTTTTTTAGGTTACTATTTCTTAAAAAAATTAGGGGGAGGTGGTAATTATTATTTTGTCTTTTTCTATACGATAATCAAATTGGGTGTTCCTTTTAAAAACGTTCAGGACCTGCTCAATGGTTTCGGACTCAAAAGTACCGGTATATCTAGTATCGTTTAATTCTGGATAGTTATTTTCGATTTTTATATCGTAGTGACGCTCCATTTCCTTAACGATATTTCCGAAACGGTCATTGACGAAATACAGCTGGCCTTTGGTCCACGCAATATGTTTTTGAACGTTTACTTCCCTTACCGTAAATTCTTCTTCTTGGATAGAGGCCTGTTGCCGCGGTGAAATGATGATACTTTTTTCCGTATCAAAGGCTTCGGAAGGTCTGTAGACGCCAACACTGCCCTTGACCAAAACGGTAGAAGTGTTATTTTCATTTTGATAGCTGGAGACGTTGAACTGGGTGCCCAATACACGGACATTCATTTTTTCGGTATGTACAATGAAAGGATGGGCCGCATTTTCCGTTACCTCAAAAAATGCCTCTCCGTCCAAATACACTTCCCGACTTTTTGGATCGGTAAAAACCTTGGGGTACCTAAGCTTTGTACCGGCATTAAGAAATACAACCGTCCCATCCGCCAATTCTATGGTAAATCGTTTACCATACGGAACGGTAAGCTGGTTGTAGACCAATTTTCCTTCCGCTGTTCCATCATTTTTGTACTTAAGTTTATCGTACTCTTGACTTACGACCTGATCACCCTGCTTATTGGTCAAGGTAGTCTGTTCTTTCTCATCCAAAACCAGCAGGCTTCCATCTTCCAGTTCCAGGGTAATTTGAGGAGTGGTTTCGGCAGCCGAACCGGTAATGCCAACTTCATCCTTTTTTACCAGATGGTACAGGCCTACTGAAGTACTTATTAAAATTACCGCTACGGCCGCATATTTAAAAATAGGGTAGCGGTAGCGTTTTGGTAGAGATCGTTGTGTTTTGGAAGTTTTGCTCAGCACCTTCTTATAGGCCATCTCCACATCAATGGGCCTATGGACAAGGTCCAATTTCTCATTGGCCCGGACCATCGCCTTAAAATACTCCTGGTTCTCCGGATCTTGTAACCAGTTGTGCAATGTAGTAAGCTCTTGGTAGGAAATGGTGTCGGTCAAAAACTTAATTATAAGATTTTTCACACAGATTTAGGTTTAATAAAATTACATTCTATAGACTTATGATGCAAAAACGAGTGTTTACCCTTAAACTTCCTAAGTTTTTTTTAATCTTTATGATAACAAGACATATGAAACCAAATTCCCCCGAAACCAATGTTGGATGATAAAATTTTATGGTCCCGTATTCAGCTGGGCGATCATAATGCCCTAAAAGTGCTTTTTGATTTGCATTATAAGTCAATGTGCTCCTATGCATTACAGTTTACCCGTAACATGTTGGATGCCGAAGATCTTGTCCAAAATGAATATGTAAAACTTTGGATCAGACGAAACGAACTTAATATACATACTTCCGTAAAATCCTATTTGTATAAATCGGTCTACCACGCATATTTGCAAAAAAACCGCAAGGACAAAAAAAACGATAAACTTCTGGATTCCCTTAAATATGAGGCGATGTCCTATCTTTTGGAAGAGGATAATTCCGAGTTTACCCGGAAGACAGAAAAGATAAGGGAAATAGTAAATACCCTCCCCGAGCGGTGCAAGGAAATTTTATTGCTGAGCAAAAAGGAAGGGTATAAAAACAGGGAAATTGCAGGAAAATTGGGAATCTCCATTAAAACAGTAGAGTCCCAAATACGAATTGCCTTTAAAAAAATAAGGGATGGTATTGGAGATGGCAACTTGCATTTATTCCTACTTTTTAGGGCATTGGAAAAGATAAGATAAGTAAACCATTCCTTTTCCTCAGACTTTTACTAGGTACGCGATACCGTAGCGGTGAGGGGATTTTTTCTGTCTTCATGTAAAGTTTAAGTCTGTTGTTTTTTGTAAACCGAAATAGCTTCCTTTATAGTTTCCATAACCTTAATGTCACCAACGGACACTTACGGATGATTATTCAAGAATGACCATATCACCTAATTTAGAGACCTCCAGACTTTCCCTTAGATGGAGTTCCATAAGAAAAACTACCATTAATTTAGGATAAATGAGTTACCTGGATACCAATTGTGGGTCTAAACCAGAATGATAGGACTTCGTTTGCAATAGTAGTTTGTAAAAGTGGATCTATATAATGGCTAATAGTTAATGGTAATTATAACTCAAGAAAAAGCTGGGGACACCGTTTGTTGGAGTGCAATGTATTTAGGTTCAAAATTTTATGTTTTTTATTCGTTCTTTTCACTATATTTAGTTTGCTTCAAATCAATATCGCGAATTCAAAATATAGCACTACGTTGCTGTATAATCTCGATCTGTTTCCTTAAGTATGATACTCTCATTATTCTTGAATAGCTAGGTAACCAAATTGAACTTTATATGAGATGTTGATATATGATGTAGTATTCGCCCGTATTCGTTTTAAATTCCTAAACCTGCCATATATTTTTTATAACATACATAAACTATTCAGATGGTTTGTACTGCCCTTGTGGTTCTTGGCATTCAACCTTTTGGGAGCTCAAGACTATAAGATTCGGGAGATTCTTATTAATAATAATGGTGAGAGTCATAAAATAAGGAATAAAATATATATTGACGAAGATGGAATCCTCTGGTATTCTACCTTTAATGGAATTGTAAAGGAATTTGAAACCAATTCCATACTTTCCACTTTTTTGGATAAGGACGAAAAAATCCTGTCGACCTATTTGGATGTCATATTTATTGATAGTAAACATCGCATATGGGTAGTTGCCGATATTGGCGTTTTTATATCCGATAGTTTGGATGATAGTTTTGATCGTGTACATTTCAAAAAGATTTTGGAGGAGGAGAACGTTTCATTGGGCTCCTTGATCGAGGATTGTGATGGCAATATTTGGGCCGGAACCTATAATGATTATATTTTGAAAATTGATCCCTCTCTTGGGGTCACAAAATATAAGACCCCAAAAGCTGATCGGGATTTAAATCCAGGATATTTTCAGAGAAGTTTTTCATTTGTCGAAAAAGTAATCGATTGTAATAAGATTTTGTTCAGACTAGGGAGGAAGTTGTATCTCCTAGAAGATGGAAACAGTGTTTTACATGCAGATTTTACCACCTCATTAAATTATGCGGCAAGTAGCTACTACCCAGAATGGTCCTTCAATGGAGGGGATGGGATATTGATTACGGATAATGGCGAGCTTTTTCCCAAATCTGAAAATACCAGCTACAAGTTTGAAGGAGAAATTTTTGAAACCCATTTTATGGAGGATCTTGGTATTCAGGTAACGAATCTGCCATTTCGAGAAATGATCCCTATCTACAAAAGCAACAATCCTTACTTAAAGAACCATGCGGATTTAATTGCCATTGATCATTCGGGAAAAAAATTGGGTTTTTATAAATTGCTGAAAAGAAATGGGGAAGACCATTTGATCAAAGCACATGAAATTTCATTTCCCTATACAATCGATGATGTCGTTGTTGATAAATATGACGTCATTTACGTAAGTAGCTATGATCGCATCAGTAAAATAAAATTCAATAGTCATACCTTCCATAAAATCCTTGATGATTATGGGGATCGAAAAGTTAGTGCTAGAGGTTTTTTGGAGCTACCGAACCGAGAAATCCTGGCGGCCAGCTATTCTGGAACTTTTAAACTGAAACCGTCGGTCGACGCTTATGATCAAAGTGTATATTCGATAGAAAACGTTTTTCCTACGTTAAACTACCTTAGGTCTTTTTTACCAACCACTGATTCTACGGCTTGGTGTGTCGGAGAAAATAAGAAGATTGCCGAGATAAATTTTCTTGAAAATGAAATTATGGGGCAATACCTATTTGAGGACCACTGGAGATTGACCCATATGCAATATTATGATGTGGTGAGATACTCTGAATCTTCCTTGCTGATTGCCAGTAATTTTGGCCTACAGGAATTTGACACCCATAGAAAACAATTCAAGGACTTGCCTATTTTACCCGTAGACAATAATAGAGAGGTTTATGTAAGGGACCTTTTGAGGACAGAGGATAAGCTCTATGTGGCAACGGATCGAAATGGATTGTTCATTAAGGACCTGACTTCCGATACCTTTGTGGCCTTAAAAAAAGACAATACCGGCAATGGCCTAAATATTCCAACGAATAAGGTTTATATGAGTTTTTTGGATAAAGCTGAAAATCTCTGGATGGGTACCAACATTGGGGTAATCCGTGTAGACAAAGATTTGGGGAAAATGGAAGTTATTGGCAGGGCGGAAGGCCTTACGGACTTAAATGTAGTCGGTATTTTGGAAGATGCCGATGGCATCATGTGGTTTAGTACCTACTATGGTCTTTTTAGATATGACACGGTTTCCAAAAAAATGGCCTCTTTCTTTGTTGAAGATGGTTTGACGTTTAATGATTTCAATCAAAACTCATATTACAGGTCAAACGATAACCGGTTGTTCTTTGGAGGGATCAATGGAATAATTGCATTTGATAGTATCAATACCACCCATCAATCCAGGGATATCAAAATATTCCCTACAAAATTTGAATATTATGATAGTGCAATGGGTAAAGAAGTAGGACTCGATGCTTTTAACGAAAGTAACTCTAGCTTTAACTTGCCCCATTATAAAAACTCATTTTCTACATCCTATAGTATTAATGACAATTTTAATACGGACTACAACCGGTATTTTTATAAACTGGAAGGATTTACCGATGATTGGATAAGTCTAGGCAACCAAACCACCTTAAAACTATTTTCCATACCTCCGGGCAACTATAACCTAAAAATTAGGGGTTTCAATGCTACAGGCATAGAATCTTCCAACGCGTTGTCCTATACCATACATGTGTCACAAATCTTTTACAAAAGGCTTTGGTTTCAACTTGCGATCGTCTTTTTTTTAATTGGGGTATTTGTGCTGTTGATAGCAAGCTATGCTAAAAGAGAGAAGAAAAAAAATGCATTGAACCTTACTCTTATAGAACTGGAACGGAATGCCTTACGGGCCCAAATGAGTCCACATTTTATATTTAATTCATTAAGTGGGATACGAAAAAAATTGAAGGAAAAGGGATTACTTGATTTGCATAACTATGTATCCAATTTTTCCAACCTAATGCGGCTTACCTTGGATGTAACTCGAAACAAGAACATTCTATTGGCCAAAGAAATGGAGTACATTAAAAATTACATTGCATTGACCAACTCGCAAAACGAGCATAAAATAGGACTGGACATGAAATGTGCTGCGGATATAGATATACATAGTACCTATATTCCCTCAATGGTCCTACAACCCATAATTGAGAATTCCATTGTACATGGTTTTAGAGAAGACCAAGAAAACAAAGCCATCGTAGTGAAAATTAAAAAATCCGCTACTGCTAAACAAATAGAGGTGGTTATAGAAGACAATGGCTTGGGAATTACCCAAACGACAAGGGTGATGATCGATAATCAGGAACACCAATCCTACGCCACACAAATATTACATGAAAGATTAAGGCTGATGAACAAAACATATTACTACGCAGAATCCAAATATGAAATACTATCGAAAGATTTGAGTGAAGAGGGAAGACGTGGGACAAGGGTTACCATTGCAATACCCTATTGATTTTTTACCAAGCTCCATTGCTCTGGCCTAGTTTCAGAATTGGTCAAAAATAGCCATTAAATCGGGTCTTCGTCGCCTGGCCACGGGAATGCGATCCCCGGTCTCCAAAACCAAGGTGCCGTCCGTAAAAAGTTTTGAAACCTTTTTGAGATTTACCAAATGTGATTTATGGGTCCTAAAAAATAAAGGCATGGTCAAAACCTTTTCAAAAAACTTGATTCCGTAGGAGCTCATGTGAATGCTCCCGTCGGTCAAGTGTATTTTTGCATAGCTGTCCACGCTTTCCAATCGGATAATATCCAGAATACTTGAAAAATAAGTGCAACCCAGGGTAGGAATAGGAATTTTTTTGTTTTTCAACTCCAATGCTTCCATTTGCTTTTCATTAGGTGGCGTCTCCTTTACAGTTGCATTCAATCTTTGGATGGCTTTTGATACAACGGCAATAAAATCGGCCTCATTATATGGTTTTAGGAGAAACCCCAATGCAAAATTCCGATATGCTTCTATTGCAAACTTGTCATGAGCGGTACAAAATACGATTTCCGTATTTGGAGATCTAAGCTTCTTTATAAGTTCCAACCCATTCAAATTGGGCATTTCCACATCAACAATTAGTAAATCAGGTCGAGTTTCATTGAGAAATTGGAGGCCTTCTGTGGAATTGCTAAAACACTGCAAAGCACCAATATGGCCAAAGTTTTTGAGAAATAGTTCCTTACAGTAATCTATTTCGGAAAGATCATCATCTATCAGTACTACATTCATTGGTTGAGGTTTGGAACATAGGCCGAAGCTAAAAATCAACGACTTAAAAATCAATGTTTAGTGTTAACGTCAAAAAATAGGATTAAGTATGGTGGGTTTCCAAAAAATCCATAATCTGGGAAATATGTAGATTTTTACTTTTTGAAACGTCCATTACTTCAATACCTTTCATCTTGATGAGATTTTTGTAACTGTGCTTATCCGTAGGGGCAAAAATAATGGGCACATTTAGTTTGGCCAATTGCGCACATTCCACCAATTCAATATCTTCATTGAAAATGAACAACACAAAAACAAAATTGATTTTTTGTTTAAGCTTTACCAGATCCAATATCCGTGCTATTTTTTTGTTTTTGTAAACCGCTATTTGCGTCTTTTGAAAAGAACGGGCAATTGTATTCCCTAAAGGGCCTTGTTTGTCATATATGATTAGATTTCCTTTTGTTTTCATATCATGTATTCTTGCATTTTATATTTCAATTCATTAGACCTATATGGTGTTAGGTTGTCCATTTTCGCTTTGAATTCCTGTTACGTCTTGTTAAGTAATGTCCTTAACTGTACTGTATTCTTGTTTTTACCTTTTTTGACCATAGTTCCGCCTCCTCGTATCTGCCATCCATTATAAGGGCTTTGATATATTTATGATGATATTCTGAAGGGGTTGCTTCATCATCAATAAATACTTGAAAATGTGCAATCGCCTTTTTGTAATCCCTGGTAAGCAAAAAGGAAACCGCCAATTGACGGTGCGCTTGTTTTATTGAATCTTCATACCTCATAAATGGATAATTAATACGTGTTTCTTCCTAAAAATATCGAGGAGATTTTATACCTCCTTTTTTCCTAAAAGAAGGCTCATAAATCAACAAGATTTCATGGGTGCCGGAGCTGGACGTCCTAAATTCAAAGGTTGGAAGGTCATAGGCGTACCCTATCCTAATTTCCTTCATGATCTGATAATCTATAATGGCTCCAAAATTGTTTGCGAAATTATGGCGGTAGGTCGCTCCCAGCCACAACTTGTCATATAGTAAAAAATTGGCGGAAATATCATAGGTTGTCGGTGCGCCGTCCGTAAATTTTGAGATTACGGAAGGCTTAAATTTTAGATTTTCGGACAGATCAACTACTACTCCACCTATGGCGTAATAACTATTTCTTTCCAAAGCCATAAACTCTCCCTGGTTAAGGTCCGTATTGAGAATTCTAGGCGAGGAGACTCCTAAAAACCAACGTTGCGAACTAACGTATAATCCGGCACCGAAATTCGGGGACCATAGGGTATTGTTGTCCGTAAAGAAGTTGTCATTTGGATCTGGGTTCTCAAGGGAATAGCTCGTAAAACCCGCTTTGAGGCCAAATGACATTTTTACTTGGTCATTCAAGGGCACGGAATATGAAAAATCCCCATAAACATAATTGGCGCTCTCAAAACCTAGCTTGTCGCTCATGTAGGATAGCCCAAGCCCTACACGGCTAAATTGTATAGGCATATGTACCGTTACGGTATTTGTTCTGGGGTTTCCTTCCAAACCGGACCACTGGTTCCTATGAAGTATAGTCCCGTTCAAGACGCCCCTACTACCGGCATAGGCAGGATTTATTGAAGCCGTATTGTACAGGTACTGGGTAAATTGGGGCAATTGTTGGGAACTTAAGATCGCACCATATAATATGGTGATCAAGACCAGATATTTCCTTTGTTTTTTCATGCCATTGTAGGGTTAAGTAGGGGGTTTTTCGGTAGACGATATCTATGTCATAGAACTACGGTTTGGTTTTCGTTTTAACAATCGTTTTATGCTTTAATTTCTGTCATGTGTTGTTATACTATCACTTCACTTGGTAACATGAAAAAATCATATTATTAGACTCTTCTAATTGGAGCCAAGATAAATGTATCCATCAATAGGTTTTAATTCTTCGTTCTGTACCGTTATGATATAATAATAGGTTCCCGAAGGCAGTTTGTCCGAACTACCAAATGAATTAAAAGGAGCAGATCCGCCCCAATCGTTGCGATAATCGTTTGATTGGTAAACTAGGTTCCCCCATCTATTGAAAAGAACTAGCTTAAAGATATAATTACAGCTTTCGACACCTTTAATTTCGAACAGGTCGTTAACACCATCGCCATTGGCGGTAACCGTGTCCGAGGTTGTAATTTTATCCAATCCGCATACCACACAGTCGGTATTTACCAAAATGGTAAAATCCACAAAGTATTCACAGTTTCCAGTATCGGAATTATAGGATATTTGATGTTCGCCTATTCCAAAACTAGACGGGTCAAAAGAATTCCCATTGAGGGAGCCATCGCCAGTAAGTACTTCAAAAACTCCGGTCGTATCAAAGTTTGGAGGCAATAGGGTCGTCAAATCCAAAGCATCATCTTCCAGACAGATTTCTTGGGTAATGAATTCCATACTCGGTACTACCGAGATTATCTGTGTATGACTGGTTTCATTGGCATTACAGTCCGTTGCCGTCCAAGTCCTATGGATTTCATAGCCATTAATTGTACTTTCATTGGCAATTGTTTCCATAAAAGTCACTTCTACGGAGGTATCACAATTATCCACTGCCGTCAATACCCTGCTATCCGGTATAGCATCGCAGGTCGTCTCCACATCTACAGGCAATAGCTCCCCGAAGGCTGGAGCCTCATTATCTTCCACCATAATGATTTGGGTATGGGAAGTAACATTTCCAGTGCAGTCCGTAGCGGTCCAATTCCTGGTAATCTCATAGGATGTTCCGCAGGAATCCGTTGCGTCAATCACTTCATCGAACATTACGGTTATATTGGGATCGCAATTGTCAATAGCGGTCAATATGGCAGGTTGAGGCACATTTTCGCAGGAGGCCGTTACTAAAGTAGGCAATGGCTCTACAAATGTAGGGGCGGTACTATCCTGGACCAAGATGATCTGGGAACAATCAATAGTGTTCAATACGGTATCCTCGCCTGGGTTCCTTATGCCATCTCCATTCGGGTCGTCATATTCCGTAACCGTATAGGTGCGGGTTATAGTACCGCTACAGTTAGTCGGATCAGGGCTGTTGGCGGCGGAAATCTCGATAACACCACAGAGAAGAGATCCGATGTTGCCATCACCATTGCCCAAGGCTTCAAATTCTACTTGGGTTAGGCTTGTTACTGTTGGCGCGTCTTGGTAACATTCCACGGTAGTTGTTGGAAATGTAGGGCAAACCACATCAAAAACACAACAAACCGGGGATACATCCGCAATAGTAATAGTACAGGTATTAACATCCTCGAAGCCTACATTATAATCGGTACCGGCAGGAATAGGATCTGAAGTCCATATATTTCCATTAAATATACCCGGAGCACCTGTTCCCGTTACATTGTAAGGGGCTGTTCCGTCTAATTCGGCGACCAAGGTATAAAAACCACCTTGTGGGTTACAATTGGCAACTTCTGGTCGTACAAGGGAAAGACCGGGTCGTAAGGGAACCGTAATAGAAAGAGTTTCTACCTGTGTTCCGGCACAGAAAAGCGGTTTTAGCGAATAACTTGCGGTATAGGTTGAAGTGGTATTTACATTCACCGTTATGGAAGCTCCCGAACCCAATGGATTCCCCAAACTATCGGCCCAATTAATATCATATAGGCTTTGAGGTAGACTAATGGACAAATCCACGGCAGTCCCCGGGGAACAAACAAAAGCACTATCTGTCGTTGCCCTGACCTGTAGGGATACCGGCATTAAGTTTAAGTTAAGGTCCAGGGCATCACAAGGGGTGGTTACCCGTATCACATAGTCACCTTGGGGAACATTCTGAAAAAGGTGGCTGGTGACAGATGGGTCAGTTTCTGTAAACGTTTGTACGGCTGTATTTAAATCTGTGGTTTCAAATAGCTCATACACCATGGGATAGGTTGGAGTACCACTTGTTACCTCGGTTAGGATTATTCCTGATAAAGGATCGTTAAAATCGCAAAAAGTACCTGATGTAGCAGCGGTTATATTTTGAAATGGGGCAATACTGACCGGTGCCGTATATTCCCTTTCCTGGTTGCTGAGTGTAACGGCCGAAAAAATTTCGTTATCGTTCCCTGATTGAAATCGAATACCGGCAAAGCGCAGGACATAATCACCAGCGGCGAGATTATCAAAAGAACCGGACAGACCATCCGGAGGAATATCACCAGTTACCAATGTGCCCAATCCGTCACTACCGTCGTTGGTCCATAACTCTACATCTACACGGTCATTGGTGGTATTGGCAACGTTCATCGCCCCCATATCGTAAATAACCCGACCTGAATTGGAGCATCCACTAACGGTCTGTAGCATAGGGTTATATTGTGCTGGAGTGGTAACCTCAAAGGGAATTACCCTTTCCAAGCCGCAGGAAATCACCTTTACTTCATAATCACCTAGAGGTAAATCTCCTATTATTGAGCGATTTATAGTCGTATTATATGTTATAGGGAAGTTTAAGGTATAGGAGCCTCCCAGAGTAAAGGGATGTACCGGATTTATGGTAATACTGGGTACAAAAGGTACGGGGCTTATTTCGTAAGTTGTATCTGGAACAGTAGTGCCACTTCCGGGTAATAACGTTCTATCAATTACCATGGCACCTGTTCCGTCCAAAACAGAAGGAGAATCCCGTATGTTTACCTCGTCCAGGGAATTCGTTTCCGGAAGGGTATCGAATTCTTCCACCACCGTATGGCAATCATCCGATGCCGTAACCCTATAATGTCCAGGCCCCGGTAATGTATAGGAAAAATTGTTTGCGTCTAAGAAATTGGAAGACGTGACGCTTACCCATACATCGGGTGTAATTTCCTGGTCTATGATAATCGAATTTGTATTGCAAAATGCACCGCTGCCGCTTATCTGATGAATAGAGGTGCAAGTAGCTATGTCAAGACCCAGTATCGGGGTTATGTTAAGCAGATTATTGTCTATTGGTGGTACCACATCACTTTGCCCAAACAGATAACATCCATCGTTAAACGCCAAGGTATAGGTGTCATTTTCCCTTAATCCGGGAAGATAATTAAAAGTAACAGTAGCTCCGTTAACATTATGAAGCGTCAAATCTTGTGGCGCTCCCCCATTAATGCGTATGGTAGCATTACCAGGAAGTATTACGGTATCTATACGATCTTGAGAATAGACAAGTGCCCTAAATGTTGCATCGTACATGGTACAGTCCGGGGCA
This sequence comes from uncultured Flavobacteriaceae bacterium, assembly GCA_947494715.1. Taxonomy (GTDB): domain Bacteria; phylum Bacteroidota; class Bacteroidia; order Flavobacteriales; family Flavobacteriaceae; genus Ulvibacterium. The sequence continues at coordinate 474,506 of CANLWG010000001.1, forward strand.
CACCTCCTTGGAAACTCACCACCTACCGATATAGATGCCCTGTCAAAATTATCGACTATAACCGGAGTTTGTGTTTCGGCTACCCCACAACCTACATCCGTTACGGTCATGGAAACCGATTCACCTCCAACCATATTGCCAAAGACATGGGATGTATTTGGGGTAGGCCCAAAGCTTTGCGAACCGGACTGGGAAATTACCTCATATAAAAAGGGTCCTGTCCCCCCACTGTTTACACTTACGTTCAAAGTTCCATCCGGACTATAGAAATCGGCATCTATTGGGCATGAGGGGGAGGTATTGCTACTGGTGATATCCATAGCCTGATAGGTAGTTGTTATAACTACAGGATTTCCTGGATAAGGTATTTCGGTAGGTCCGTTTATCAATCGTACGGAATAATTGCCGGGGGAAAGAGATGAAAAATTCACCGGTCCTCCGTTAATGGGAACGTTTTGTACAGTTTCTATCCCGCCTGGGTTGGTAAGAATGGCCTGCCATCCCAAGCATGGAGAACCACCTGGAAGCTGTATGCCAATTGAGCCATTGGCGGGACAGGTTCCTGAAGTAGCCGTTACCGTAAAGTTGTTCCCGTCACATTGTGCTTTGATAATCTGACAAGTAAAAACCAGTAGGAACAACAGCATTGGAATGCGTATTGAATGTGGTTTTATTTTCATGGTAGGTTAAGTTTGGGTAAAGGTTACATAGCACTTCCCTGGTGTACGGCTTTAGGGTCAATAGTTTCTTTAGTCTTCTCGAGGTCTCCATTCAGGGATTCTGGGTTTATTGGCGAAGTATCCACCAATGAATTTGTTCCCGCGCCCCGGACGACCCCACAAATCAAAAGGTCGTCCGCGGAAGATGTTGCTAAAGGGGTGGGAAACTCAACGGAAATGTTATAAATGGTACCGATGGCCAGTATTTTGGTAACCTGTGGAGAGACTGCAAACAGTCCGCCGAACGTAAACACCGGCCTTGGGGAAATAGCAGTGTTTATGTTTTTTAGGGCTGTATCAGAATCTCCAAAATTCCAGGTCACCGAGGAAATCTGTCTGTTCGCTATTTGGTTGAAATAGAAGGGAGAATCCAAATTTTGAGCTGTTGGTATTTTCGCCATAATCATCTGGCTGGATACCAGAATGAGAAATGATAATAGTAGGTCAAGCTTTTTAAAAAGGGACATGATTAATATTTTTGCCGGCCTTGAGTCCCTAATCATGCTTTGGGCCGTCCATGGGGTGGGGCGCCCAAATAGGGAAGCCGATAGTTTCAATATCAAAATTAAGCAGGAAAGTAAGCGGACGTTGGCGAGATCCAGTTAACGGTAGGTTCCGTTTGCTCATCGGTAGTGAACAATAGCGGATTGGCAGGAGGTCGTTCATTAGGTTGTCATAAGGGTAGTCCCCTTTCGGTGCCAACCTGAATGCAGCCCTTGCTATAAGTGCTCGCAAGGAAGAACGAAATTGAGATAGTCAGTGAGTGTCGTTTTTGTGTAGGCCGGTTTGCGTTTGGAGAAAGATCACATACCAATTATGTTGATTAGGAATTTATGCGTTCCCTCGAAGCATCCATAAAATGATGATTATGTTCCCGGGCCCCGGACGACCCCACAAATCAAAAGGTCGTCCACGATAGATATCGCTAAAGGGGTGGGAAACTCAACGGAAATATTGTAAATGCTACAGTTGGTTGGTATTTTGGTAACCTGCGGAGAAACTGCAAGTGGCCCGCCGAACGTAAACACCGGCCTTGGGGAAATAGCAGTGTTTATGTTTTCGGGCGCTGTAGCAGAGTCTCCAAAATTCCAGGTCACCGATGAAATCTGTCTGTTCGCTATTTGGTTGAACTAGATGGGGGAATTCAGATTTCGAGTCATTGGTGTTTTTGCCATCACCTTCCGGCCTAATGCCAGAAAGGTCAAGAGCATAAGTAGTGGGTCTAGCTTTTTCAAAAGGGTTAAGGTCAATATGGTTTGGTAGGTTCAAGGTATACGATTTGGATTTGGTTTTTTTCATAAATGCACAGTGGGGGACTGCCTATTTTGAGGATAAAATTACGAAGTAAGATGCGTGGGCGTTTGTGTAATCTTGTAAACGGTAGCTTCCCTCCGTTTAAAGGTAAAGTACAAGTGCAGATTGGTAATGCCTCGCTTGTTAATTTGCCAAAAGGGTATTCCCTTTCCAGTCCCCATACACGTCTTAGTTGGGCGATTGCTGAACCTTTGTATTGGCTGGCTAGGAAAGATCGGGATATGGTCCTTGGGACTATGATCGGAAAGGGGAACAACATGTTTGTATAAGATTGGTTTCGTGGTCAAATCACTTGAGTTGGTTTGCACTGACGATTATTTTTTTATGATCTTTTGAAACGTTTTCTATTCAATTTTTAATTTTAAGGAATCAAAAGAGTCTGTTTTAATTCCAATCAAGCCGTATACAGTCTCTCCTTTTTTAATCGTAGTTCCATTGATATCATATTCCAACATTTCAGTTTTAAACTTTTTGTTGGCAGAACCAGCAGCAATCATATTTCCACCTGCTAAACCGGGTCCAATAACAAATCCAATTGGTGTTGAACTAGTTTGCTGACCGTCCGACCCTGTTGTATACAGATTAACTGGAGTTAAAAACAAATACCATAGATAAGATGCCGGGCTTTGCTTTAATGTTTTAAAAACTTTGTCATTTTCCATAACAAAAATTTCAGTTCCATTCTCATAAGCCAATTTGGCATCTCTTCCGAACATTAAATCTCTGTCAGAATTATTAGTTATTTTAATAGCTAAAAGCTTTATTCCTTTTTTCAATTCTTTTTTGGAATATTTTTTATCTAATAAATCATATTTATATTCAAATTTTACATTGGCAGTTTCATTAGTTGAAATGTAATTAATGGTTTTGGGTTCAATCATTTTGTAGCCGGAGGCACAATTTGTCAAAGTTAAAGTCGCTAGAAATAAAAGGAGAATTTTAATAATTTTCATTTATTTAATATTTGTTTTTACTGTTTTATAGCAGCAGTCGGTCTATCGAACAGAATCTTTTTTCCGGATCTGTTCTTGTTCGGTTCTTTTAAGAAAGTGGGCTTTCCGGCTATCGTTTGAGGGTAAAATGTTTCCTGTACTCCCTACCGTCACCGAGGTCCAGTGCGAACCAGTAGTCGGAGGACGGCAACGGGCTTCCCTTGAATGTTCCGTCCCATCCAATATCATCGGGGCGTATCTTTCCCAGCAGCTTTCCGTATCGGTCGAAAATATGGACTACGGCGTCGGGGAAGTCCCTTAGGGCCTTGATCTGCCAATGGTCGTTCATCCCGTCGTTGTTGGGGCTGAAGAATTTGGGGTAGTCCAACAGGACCGTTTCCGTGGAATCCTCCCCGCAGCCGTCCTTGTCCCTTGCGTATACGGTATAGATCCCTCCCGGGAGCCCGTGGAACACATTGTCGTCCTGATAGCTTTCCCCGTCGATGGAATATTCCAGGTCGCCGTCCCCGGAAGCGATGATTTTTATATGGCTATCGTCGGAGAAGTCCTCACCGGTATCCACTTGTTGGATAATGGTCGGTTCGGTACGGGCCAATCGGAAGGAGGCCGAGCTTTCGCAGCTGACCCCGTTTTGGGTGCTGCCCATAAGAAGGGTATAGTCGCCCTCCTCGGTAAGGACCACCTCGGAAGAATCCGAGAGGATACTGCCATCCTCGGCGACCCATGTCCAGGAGTCCGCATCGGAGTTTGCGGAAATGGTCGTGGAGGGCTCCAGGTCGCAGAGATAATAGGTTTGTTGCAGATCGATGATCGGTGGTCGGATTACTACCAGATCGAAAGAGGTTTCCGAGTAACAATCGGGATTGTTTCCCTCGGCCACCCTTACGGTAACAGTCTGTGAATAGGGATCTTGGTTCCTATAGGAAGCGGAGGGGAAACCGGACAGTTCCTGTCCATCGGCATCCAGGTAGGAGATCTGCAGTTCGCCGCGTTCCCCGAGTATAAGAGTTTCTATTCCAGAGGTATCAAAAAATGCATGGCCGTCCCCCTGGTCACAGGCATATATATTTGGAAGGGACTGTACGCTGGGGGCGTCCGAGGCCCGCAGGGTCAATGGGATTTCGGCGTAACAACCGGTAAGGGGATTGGTTACCCTTACCTTGATTACCTCCAGATAGGGAACCGTGTTGGTATACGGATTCGGTAAGGGATAGGGAAGCGGGAATCCCTGGGTATCCAAATAGGAAACCTGCATTCCGGTCTGGTTGCCGACCACGACACCTTCGACCTCGGGGGTATCGAATTCTGCAAACCCGTCATTGTCGCACACGATAAGATCTGGGAGGGCATGTGCCATGGGCATTGGGTTTACAATAAGGTCGAAGGTGGTATCGGCGTGAAATTTAGGTTCGCCCTCGTCGGTTACCCTTGCGGTAACGGTCTGGGAAAAGGGATCCTGGTTCCTATAGGAGGCTGAGGGGAAATTATGCAAAACTTGTCCATTGGCATCCAGATAGGAGACGTTGAGTCCTGTCTGTGAACCAATTATTTGCGCCTCTATCGAGGAGACATCAAAATGGGCATAACCGTTCCCTTCGTCACATGCATATTGGTCGGGCGGCCTCCCAACGGTGGGTGTGTTCAAGACCCGCAAGGTCAACGGGGTCTCGGCATAACAACTCGCAATAGGGTCGGTCACCCGTACCGTGATCGTTTCCAGATGGGGGACCATGTTGGTATATGGATTCGGTAAAGGGTAGGAAAGTGGTGCTCCTTGGGTATTAAAGTAGGAGACTTCCATTCCGGTCTGGCCGCCCAACACAATGGCTTCAATGTTGGAGGTATCAAATTCGGCAAATCCATCGCCATTCTCATCGTTGGACGTCAACTCGTCTAGGGCATGTGCCCCGGGCAGTGGGTTTACGATAAGGTCGAAGGCGGTCTCGACATGAAATGTAGGGTCGCTCTGGTCCGTTACACTGACCGTAACGGTCTGGGAATAGGGCTCTAGATTCCTATAGGATGCTGAAGGAAAATCTTGCAGTACCAGTCCATTGGCATCCAGATAGGATACATTTAGTCCGGTCTGTCCACCAATTATTTGCGTTTCGATCAAGGAGACATCAAAATGGGCATGGCCGCTACCTTCGTCGCAGGCATACATATCGGGAGGTCTGTTCACTATAGGAGTGTTTGAGGCCCGTAAGGTCAACGGGGTCTCGGTATAACAATCGGTAATGGGATCAGTCACCCGTACTGTAATCGTTTCTAGGTGGGGTGTCGTGTTGGTATACGGGTTCGGTAAGGGGTAGGGAAGCGGGGATCCCTGAGCATCAAAGTAAGAAACGTCCATTCCGATTTGGCTGCCGACCACGGTACTTTCTACACCGGAAGTATCAAATTCGGCAAATCCATCGCCATCGTCGTCCTGGACCACCAAATCGTTCAAGGGTCTGGCTTGTGGCTTAGGCCTTACAATAAGATCAAAGGAGGTCTCTTCAGGACATAAAGGTGTATACGGTTCATCATACGTCACCTTTACGTAAACGGTCTGGGAATAGGGTTCCTCGTTTCTATAGGACCCGGAGGGGAAACCGGATAGCTCCTGGCCATCGGCATCCATATAGGAGACATTTATGTAGGAGAGGTTTAAGCCTGTCTGCGTACCAATTATTTGTGCCTCGATGGAGGAGACATCAAATTGGGCATAGCCGTTCCCCTCGTCACAGGCATAAAGGTTGGGCGGTTGTTTTATGTCAATAGGAGGGTCATAAGTTGTCAATACCCTTTCACTTTCATGGCAGCTTCCCGTAAGCGGGTCTGTCACTCGTATCGTAATTACCTCTCTATAGGGCGTTGTGTTCGTATACGGATTGGGAAGGGGAGAGGGAAGGGGAGATCCCTCGGCATCAAAATAAGAGACTTCTTTTCCAAATCCACCTACAACAGATCCCCAATAACTAGAGTCGAACTGGCCAATACCATCACCATCTAGATCACAGGTGCTTTGGTCATAACCTAAAGGGTAATCCGAACAGCCTGAGGGAATACGGTTATTTCCAAATACCTTTAGGTAAAAGTGCGCATCCGGATATCCATAATTGTCCGTGGTATTATGAGTGTAAGGAGGACAGCCTCCTCTGAACCAGGAAGAATCGGTTTCATCCTTGGTAGATGCCAAATAGAAGCTGTTTGGCGTTAATTTTTCCTCAACTTCTACCAGAATTCTTTTGGTATTCGGCGGTACGGTTATTGGATTGTCAAAATTGGTGGTTAGAGTCTTCAAAGGAGTTAATCCATTGTTGGTTGGTGATGTCTCCAATTGAACCAGTTGGCTCTTTCCTAGCAGCGTAGCCTGGAAGAAGGAGGTCGGGAAGTTATCATCAATGGCGTATACATAGAAAGTTACCCAAGCACCAAGTTCCCTTTCTACCTTGATTTGATAGGCTATTTCGGCAGAATTGATAATAAGCTCCTCATCTTCGGCAATCCCAAAATCCTGAAGCGTAAAGATCCGCCCCATATATGATGGACTACACGAAAACTGTGTACTGGGTACAATTCCTCCAACATTATGGGTCAAGGTTACCTGTGCGGTAAGGGTATGGCTCAGTGCAATACATAGCACGAACATAAAAAGTAGGTCAAGCTTTTTGAAAAGAGACATTTCAAAATATTTTTACCGACCCTTGCCCCTGATTTTGATTTGGACCATCCATTTGGGAGAGATGTCCTAAGAGGGAAGCCAGTAGTTGTATAATCAAAATTAAAGGGAAAGAAGCGTGGGTGTATCCGCAATTCTGTTAACGGTAGGTTCTGTCCGCTTATCGGTAGGTATTGCTAATTGACATTAAATTCGTATGATATTATATGAAAAAACCTACGAATATCAATTTTGACATTAAGGGGGAGATAAGAAATACCAATTGATCAGATGAATAGTAGTTGCGTACCTTCGGCATCGGCCCTGTTATAAAAATCCCCAATGGTAAGGATACCCTCAATCTCATCTATAAGATCTTCTTCCTGTAAATGAAACATATCCACAGCCAATTTACAGGCCCAAAGCCTACATCCGGAATCCGATAGGATTTCCAGAAATTCACCAACGGGAGGCATGTCCAGTTTTTCCATTTCCCGTTTCATCATTTTGGTGGCCAAGGCCTCCACGCCCGGTAAACCACCCAACATTGTTGGAATATGCATGGCCGGATTGCCCACTGTGGCCACATGTAAATGTTCCAGTTTTTTCTTTTGTATCGCTTCCAATCCGAAGAAAGTAAAGAATATCTCGGACTCAATGCCTTCCATGCGGGCACCATTGGCCATGATAAAGGCCGCATATACATTTTCTATAGTGGCTTTGGAAAGGATGAACATCATTTTCCGTACTTTGGTGTTACTCATGATTTTTGTTTTATAGATTCTACAAATGGTTTAGATGCAACTTTTGGGTTTGGGTATCCCGGCGATCATCGTAGCTTTTTTTAATGGACCTCCGGGAAACAGCTTGTAAAATTCCTTGATATTGATGACCCCGCTTTTTTTGATACCTCGTATGGACAAGGGTTCTTGCTTTTGGAATTTATCATGAATGTAATCTATGACCTCCCAATGCCTATCGGTCATGCTGATATTCTGTTCCTTGGCGATTTCCTCCCCGATTTCTTTGGTCCATTGTGAAAAATCGGTCAAATATCCTTCTTCATTTACTGAAATAGTGCGTTGTGCGATTAGCTTTTCCATCTTACATTAATTTTAGTTTATTAAGATTCCATTTCTTCAAAATGTTTGCCTTTTGTACTCATGTTCGCTGATACGAACGGAATATGAGTGCCTTTTAACAGCATGTTCCAATACACCCATTTAAAGGCCATTTTGCCCATGTGGTTGGCCCTACTTTCCTTCAACAGTTGTAACGGGCCAACACCGGGAAACGGAAAGGTTCCCTCGACCGGTTCGTGGGTATAGTTGAAATCGATCAATAAGGCCTTGCCATTACCGGTCTCGATAAAACAATTGGCATGTCCGTCAAATTCTTCTTTCAAAGGTTCTCCCTTGATGTAATGAAGTATATTTTCGGTCAAGATTTCCGCTTCAAAATGTGCTACCGATCCTGCCTTGGAAGTCGGTAGATTGGTGGCATCACCTATGGCAAATATGTTTTCATGATCCAAGGTCTGTAGCGTTGCCTTGTGCGTTGGAATATGGTTTAATTCATCTCCCATTCCTGAGCGCTCCAAAAGCGCATCTCCCATATTTGTAGGTACTGTAACTAACAGGTCATAGGCTACTTCGGTATCGGCATAATCGATTATCTTTTTGTTTTCGTAATCAACACGTTCTATATTGAAATCGGTAACCTCTTTAATATTCTTTTCCTCCAACAAGTAATGCAAGGCCTTGGTCGCTCTAGGTTTGGTAAATGCACCACTTAAGGGAGTAACGAAGGTAATGTCCACCTTGTCCCGCATGCCTTTGTTCTTAAAATAGGAGTCGGCCAAGAACACAAATTCCAAAGGGGCAATGGGACATTTGATCGGCATTTCGGTAATATGCACCACCAGTTTGCCACCTTTCCATTCCCGTAGCTTATTGCGTAGGGCCTTGGCTCCTTCATAGGTGTAAAAATCGAAGATATCCTTGTACCACCCAGGGCCGTCCATCCCTTCTATTTCATCAGGGGCTATGTTTGTTCCCGTTGCGACGATCAATATATCGTAGGGTAGTTCCTCCCCACCTTCAAGCTTTACCAAATTTTCTTTAGGTAGGATGAGCTCAATTTTTTTCTGGATATAATTCGCCTCTTTTGGAATAAACTTTCTACCGTCCTTTTTTACCTGTTTTGTGGTATAGATATCAAAAGGAAGAAACAGAAATCCTGGTTGATAGTAATGTGTCTTATACTGATCTACTATGGTAATTTTCCATTCTTTTTTGGGAAGCTTTCCAATGAGATGATTTACCATCATGGTACCTGATGTTCCCGCGCCTAATATGACCAAATGTTTCATGCTTTCTAACCTTTATCCTTTTATATTTTATACACATAAAGTTATTGGGATATGGGATCAAAAGACATGACAAATATCAGGTCAAGGGTTAAAACTTGGTAACAATTGTTACATAAAATCCAATATAATCAATTGATTTATAATGATTTGTATTTGAGAAAATCGCCGTAAATAAGGTGATTCCTGGGACTCAAGGAGGGAATCAGATGGGGCTAGATGTACATAAAAATAGTATTGCGAACCGTCACCTTGAACCTGGTCTAGGTAACAATTCGCAATTACTATCGCTTCAAATTTTTTGAAACTACTCCTTTATTTAATATTAGCAGGATGGAGTTCCTTGTTCAAAATCAATTACCAGCCTTTATGGCTGCTTGGGCAGCGGCTACCCTTGCAATAGGAACTCTGAATGGTGAACAACTCACATAGTTCATTCCTATTGTATAACAGAATTCCACGGAACTGGGCTCTCCACCATGTTCACCACAAATACCTACTTTTAAATCGGGTTTGGTGCTTCTACCTCGTTCCGTTCCCATTTTCACCAGTTGTCCTACACCTTTTTGATCCAAAACCTCGAACGGATCTGCTGTTAAAATTCCTTTTTCCAGATAGATGGGCAGAAATTTACCGGCATCATCTCGGGAATATCCAAAGGCCATTTGGGTAAGATCGTTTGTCCCAAAGGAAAAGAAATCGGCCCGTTCGGCAATGGAATCCGCCATCAAGGCGGCCCTAGGAACCTCTATCATAGTTCCCACAAAGTAATCAATGGTGTCATTATATTCTTCGAATACCTTGCTAGCGGTTTCCCGGATTACCTTTTCCTGCTCCATAAATTCACTTAATGTACCGACCAAGGGTACCATAATCTCGGGTTTGGAGACAATACCTTTCTCCTTTAGGTTTAGGGCTGCTTCAATAATGGCCCTGGTCTGCATCTCGGTTATTTCTGGATATGTATTTCCCAATCTACATCCTCTATGGCCCAGCATAGGATTGAATTCCTGTAGTTCCGCCACTTTGTTTTTAACGGCCGATAATGAAATATGCATATCCTCGGCCAACTCCTTTTGTGTAGCCAGTTGGTGGGGTACAAATTCATGCAATGGGGGATCAAGAAGACGAATAGTGACCGGATGTCCATCCATGGCCTCAAAGATGCCCTCAAAGTCCTTACGTTGCATGGGCAACAAGTCTTCCAAGGCGTGTTTTCTTCCTTTTATGGTATCTGCCAAAATCATTTCGCGCATGGTCTTGATACGGTCTACTTCAAAGAACATATGTTCGGTACGGGCCAGTCCTATACCCTGTGCACCAAAATTACGGGCAACTTTGGCATCCTTTGGGGAATCGGCATTGGTGCGTACATCTATAGTCCCATATTTATCGGCCAATTTCATAATTTCGCCAAATTCCCCACTTAACTCAGGCTCGCTAGTGGCTACTTTACCTTCAATGATATTCCCGGTAGAACCGTTCAAGGAAATCCAGTCCCCTTCGTGATATACTTTTCCATCTACAGTCATGGTCCGTCTTTTGTAACTGATCTTTAAGGCACCAGCTCCGGAGATACAACATTTCCCCATTCCCCTAGCGACCACAGCGGCATGGGAAGTCATCCCGCCCCTAGCGGTCAAGATGCCCCTGGCAATGTTCATTCCCTCCAAATCTTCCGGAGAAGTTTCTATCCGAGTTAAGATGCTATGACGGAACTTATGCGCTTCATCTGCAAAAAACACGATTTGTCCTGTTGCGGCCCCTGGAGAAGCAGGCAGTCCCTGGGCTATGACATGTGCGCGTTTTAGAGCTTTTGGGTCAAAGACCGGATGTAACAGCTCGTCCAATTTAGTGGGCTCTATGCTTAGCAGTGCCTCTTTTTCGTTAATCAGTCCTTCCTTGAGTAAATCCATCGCAATTTTTACCATAGCCGCTCCGGTACGTTTTCCATTACGGGTTTGTAGTATCCAGAGTTTTCCTTCCTGAATGGTAAACTCCATGTCCTGCATATCCCGATAATGCTTTTCCAATGTCTCCTGATACTCATGAAGTTCCATGTATATTGTTGGCATCAATTCTTCCAATGAGGGATAGGTTACCAAACGTTCATTTTCATTGATCTTGGCCAGTTCGGCCCATCGTTTAGACCCAAGCGTGGTGATTTGTCGCGGGGTGCGTACCCCGGCAACCACATCCTCGCCCTGCGCGTTGATAAGATATTCCCCGTTAAATACGTTTTCACCTGTTCCGGCATCACGGGTGAAGCATACACCGGTACCTGAGCTGTCACCCATATTACCATAGACCATGGCCTGTACGTTTACAGCAGTTCCCCAATCCGCAGGGTAACCATGCATTTTACGGTAGTATAAGGCGCGGTCTCCGTTCCAACTATTGAATACAGCGATAATGGCACCCCATAATTGTTGCCATGGATCCGTTGGAAAATCATGACCGGTACGTTTTTTTACAATATCCTTAAAGTCATAGACTAAATCCTTTAGGTCTTGAACCGTAAATTGGGTATCCAACTCAATTTCACGTTTTTCCTTCAAGTGTTCCATAATTTCCTCAAAAGGATCAATATCGTCCTTGGATTCCGGTTTCATCCCCAGGACTACACCTCCATACATTTGGATAAACCTACGGTAGGAATCCCAGGCAAATCGATCATTCTTGGTCTTAGCGGCAAGGCCCTTTACTACGTCATCATTAAGACCTAGGTTTAAAACGGTATCCATCATTCCGGGCATGGAAACACGCGCACCTGATCGTACGGAAATCAAAAGGGGATTTTTGGTATCGCCAAATTCGGTACCCATAATTTTTTCGATATTGGCAATGGCCTGTTCCACATCTTTCCTGATCAGTTTCAATGTAGCTTCCTCTCCCAGTTCATTATATTCTGTACAAACTTCCGTGGTTATGGTAAACCCTGGTGGAACAGGAATACCGATAGCACTCATCTCGGCCAAGTTCGCTCCCTTACCACCAAGAAGGTTCTTCATTTTACTGTTTCCGTCGGCGGATTTGCTGCCAAACCGAAATACCCTCTTTATAACTTCTTCCATAATTTCCATACTATTGTTTTTTAGGTGTTTGCCTGAATTTTGGATTATTCAAAAGTATAGACTTCACAGTCGCGTTTTCATGACATTTATCACCTTATTGGCTGAAAATCCTGTAACAAAGGTTACAAAAACATGGATTGTAGTGAATACCGACATCAGCTACTTTTATTATATGAGAATTAGCTTTATTTTTGATGATGTTTGGGCAAAATGGTTTGCTTGGTAGAAGTGGTAGCAATCTCAAGAACTACCGATTACCTTTAAAATAGGTGGTTTTATGCAGTTAAATGATGTAGGCGAACAGCTGTCAAGGATTATTGAAAACACCGTTGACCGGGAAGCCCGTAATTGGTTGGAGGAAAAAATCCGAAAAATTATCCATGAAGGCAATGCCCGGGATATGTATTTGACTTATAGTCTTATCCCATCCAAGGTTGGCCTTCAGAATACCCTAAGTATCGATTCCGGTAATGATTTGGAGGATTACTTACTGATTCAAAAAGCGAATATCCAACAAGTTTCAAGAATTTATTTGTTGATCAGTGTATTGAACGCGGATATGGAATTTTTTACCCCTAAGGTTGCCAACATTATTCAAGTTGCGGATACTGGGGAACTAGAAACTTTTCTGAAATTTTTGATATTGCTGCCTAATCCGGAAGCCTATAAGAACCAGGCAGTAGATGCGTTACGCACCAATGTATCCACGGTTTTTAACGCTATAGCCTTGAATAATCCGTATCCCGCATTGTTCTTTGATGAACAACAATGGAATCAGATGTATCTCAAAACCGCTTTTATGCAGGGGGATTTGAATGCCATTCTTGATATTGACAAAAGGGCGAACAAAGAACTGGCCCGGATTATTTCGGATTATGCCCATGAGCGTTGGGCGGCGTCCAGGGATATCGACCCCTATTTTTGGCGTCCGGTTTCCGGATTTCTAAGCACTACCCTTTTAGCCGATATGAAACGGTTGTTGGATAGCGCCGATCCCATAGAAAATAGGGCCGGAGCCTTGTGTTGTTATTATTCGGATACCCCTGAAGCCAAAAAAATGCTGGAAGGCTATCCTAATTTGTTGGATCAGGTTACAAATAAAATATTGAGTTGGAAAACCCTAAAAGATTGAATATGGAAGAAAAAATGATGTTTGTAGACCCACATGTTCATATGACATCAAGAACCACGGATGATTATGAGGCGATGGCGGAGGCAGGGGTCGTGGCCGTTATAGAACCTTCTTTCTGGTTGGGACAGGCACGCACCAAAGTGGGTTCATTTCAAGACTATTACAGCAGCCTTGTAGGTTGGGAACCTTTTAGGGCCAGACAATTTGGTATACAACACTATTGTACCATCGGTCTAAATTCCAAAGAAGCGAATAATGAAGCCTTGGCGGAAGAAGTAATTGAATTATTACCCTTGTATGTGCATAAGGAAAATGTGGTGGCGATTGGAGAAATAGGATACGATGATCAAACTCCTGCCGAGGACAAGTACTTTCGGGTTCAGTTGGAAATGGCCAAAGAACTCGGTATGGTGGTACAGGTACATACGCCACACCGCGATAAAAAGTCGGGTACAATTAGAAGTATGGAAGTATGTTTGGAACATGGCCTAGATCCGGCTATGGTCGTCATTGATCATAATAATGAAGAAACCGTGCAGGAAGTACTTGATAGGGGCTTTATTGCCGCCTTTACTATCTATCCCAAGACAAAAATGGGCAACGAACGGATGGTAGAAGTTGTCAAAAAATATGGTAGCACGGACATCATAGTCAATAGTTCCGCAGATTGGGGCGTTAGTGACCCATTGGCGGTACCAAAGACGGCCAACCTAATGTTGAACAGAGGGGTTGCCAAGGAAGATGTGGTAAAGACGTGTTACCAAAATGCCCTGGATGCCTTTGGAAAAAATGGCAAGATGAAAGAATCCGATTGGCTGAACCCGAAGGGCATTAACCAGACCGAATTATATAATGACAATAGCGTATTGCGCGGACAAGTCCCTAAGGTGAATTCGGATAAAATTGTATAGATGCCCACTGTACTAAAAGGATACCTGCGGTTGGCCCGCCCGGCCAATTTGCCTACGGCAGCCGCTGATATTTTGGCCGGTATCGCAATTGCGGGGGTTCTCTCCAATGATTTCATCGGTTTCGGGATAGTTTACAAAACAATCTTTTTGGTTTTTGCATCGGTCTTTTTATACGCTGGTGGGGTTGTTCTTAATGATGTATTCGATTTGGATCTGGATAAAGTAGAGCGGCCGGAAAGACCAATTCCAAGTGGATTGATCCCTTTGAAATCCGCTGCACTTTATGGAGCTATTTTATTGATATTGGGCATAGTGTCAGCTTTTTTTTCTGGGTTGGTCAGCGGTATTATTTCCGTTGTTTTGGCTTTTTTCATTGTCCTTTATGACGCATTTTCGAAAAAGGATGGTTTTCTGGGCCCATTGAATATGGGATTGTGCAGGGGATTGAACCTGATTTTGGGCATGTCGATTTTGGGAGGATTTGTCCAATGGTGGTACGCGGCAATTCCTTTGGTATATATCTTTGCCATCACGGTAATAAGTAGGGGCGAGGTGCACGGAAATAATAAGAACCATATCATTTGGGCGGGTGTATTATACATTCTGGTTATTTTAGCCGTTGTTACTATTGTTATGTTCAAAACCGATAATATACTGCAGGTGGTTCCTTTTTTAGCGCTCTTTGCCTTTTTGGTCTTCAGACCTTTGATCCGTGCCTATCACTTGAATTCACCTCAAAACATAAAAAAAGCGGTGATAGCCGGCGTACTTTCACTAATTGTCCTGGACGCTTCCTTGGCCGTGGGTTTTTCCGTTTGGTGGTACGGCCTTTTGTTGTTACTATTGTTGCCTTTATCCATACTTTTGTCCAAGCTTTTTGCCGTTACCTAAACCAGACCGATGCATTCAAAGACTATAGAACAATCCTTTACCGTACCGTATACGTACAAACTACACTTTACACAAAAGCTGTTCGGCATCCATAATGCGTTGTTTAGGGATATTTTTGATGAGTATAAAAAGAATGGAAAGGTAAAGGCATTTTTTGTGATCGATAAGGGTGTCCATGAGCATCATCCTCATCTACATAAAGAGATAAAGGATTATTGCATGGAGTATTCCCATAACATACAATATACGGGAAGTCTAATCATCAAAGGAGGGGAACAGAGCAAAAATGATTATGGTAACGCTACCTCCATTTTAGAGAAAATCAATACGAACTCCATTTGTAGACATTCCTTTGTAGTGGTTATAGGTGGTGGTGCCATAATAGACATGGTAGGTTATGCGGCCGCCATTGCACACCGTGGAGTGAAATTGATCCGTGTTCCTACCACCGTACTTTCCCAAAACGATTCCGCGGTAGGGGTAAAGAACAGTATCAACAGCTTTGGGAAGAAAAATTTTCTGGGCACTTTTGCACCGCCCTATGCCATAATCAATGATACGGATTTCCTAAAAACTTTAGAGCAAAGGGATTGGATCGCTGGGATAGCCGAGGCTATAAAAGTAGCCTTGATCAAGGATGAAAAGTTCTTTGATTACCTTGAAGATAACGCTCAAAAATTGAGGGATAGGGATATGGCCGCTATGCAATATGTGATTTATAAATGCGCCGAAATGCACATGCATCATATTGCCCAAGGTGGCGACCCTTTTGAAAGTGGTTCTTCCAGACCATTGGATTTTGGTCATTGGGCCGCCCATAAATTGGAACAGATGTCCAATTATAAGCTTAGACACGGTGAGGCCGTGGCAAAAGGAATCGCTTTGGACATAACCTATACGCAGCTAACGGGCCTTATTTCCGAAGATACCCAAAAACGTATTTTAGATGTAATGCAAAAAATTGGACTCGATTTGCACATTCCCGTAGAAACCGAAAAAGAAATACAGGAATTGTTGCAAGGAATCGAGGAATTTAGGGAACATTTGGGAGGGGAGCTTTGTATTACCCTGATTTCAGAAATTGGTAAGAAGCACGATGTGAATAAAATCGATCTAGATCTCATGCAACGCGCCATTACAGTTCTAAACGATAGTTGTAGAATAAAAATAGACTAGCCAAAATGCATATAAACGGTACACATCAGCTTACCTATTGTACAAATATTCACCCAGGATCAAATTGGGAGAGCACTTTTAATAGTCTACGGGAATACGTTCCCGGTATTAAGGCAAAGGTATCTCCTGATGCGCCTTTTGGATTAGGTTTACGTTTGTCCAACAAAGCCAGTGAAGAACTTCAGGAAGAAAGCCATTTGATCGAATTCAAGGAGTGGTTGGAACTCCATGACCTGTACGTATTTACCATGAACGGATTTCCTTACGGCAACTTCCATGATGAACGTGTAAAGGAAGAGGTACATGCCCCTGATTGGACCACTCGGGAAAGGGTAACGTATACCAAACGTCTTTTTGAACAGTTGGCGGAATTACTTCCCGCCGGAATGTCAGGTGGGATTTCTACCTCACCCATCAGTTATAAATATTGGCACGCTACTGAAGACTTAAAAAGCGAGGCCTTTGAAACGGGGGCCAAACACCTTACCGAAATTGTTGTACAACTGCATGATTTGGAGCGTACCACGGGTAAGTACTTACATCTGGACATTGAACCGGAACCCGATGGCCTTTTGGAGAATAGTGAAGAGGTAATTCATTTCTTTATGGATTATTTACTGCCGATAGCCATTCCAATGCTACAGGATAGAATTGGGATTACCGCTGACGAAGCCGAGGGTTTGATTAAAAAACATATCACGGTCTGTTATGACATTTGCCATTTTTCCTTGGCATATGAAGAACCGGAATATACTTTTCAAAAGTTTGCCGCGGCGGGAATCAGGGTTGGAAAGATTCAGGTAAGTGCCGCTTTAAAAATCCTTTTTGATGAAAAAGATCAAGATGCGATTTGGGCATCCCTTTCCCGTTTTGATGAACCCACCTACTTGCATCAAGTTACCGAAAAAAAAGATGGAAAGGTGAAGACCTATAACGACTTGCCCATAGTTTTAGAGCAGAAAAGCGATTTTACCGAGTTAAGGGCCCACTTTCATGTTCCCATTTTTTTGGAACGTTTTGATACCTTGTTTTCTACACAGGATCATATTTTGAAGGTAATCGATTATCTGAAAAAGCATTCCGTTTCCGAACATCTGGAAATCGAGACTTATACTTGGGATGTACTCCCCAAGGCATTAAAACGGGAATTATCGGAATCGATTATACGGGAAATCAACTGGCTAAAGGATAGAATGTAACCCCATGCAAAAGACAGTGGTCATTAATGTAGTGGGACTGACAAAACGGCTCATTGGCGAGCATACTCCTTTTATAAGCTCTTTTTTGGAACAAGGAAAATTAGCGGTTATCCAACCTGTGCTTCCTGCAGTTACCTGTTCCGCGCAATCTACCTACCTTACTGGGAAATACCCTTCGGAACATGGTGTCGTGGGCAATGGATGGTACTTCAAGGAAGAATGTGAGGTGAAATTTTGGCGGCAATCCAATAAGTTGGTCCAAAGCGAAAAAATCTGGGACAAGCTTAGAAAACAAGATTCAAGTTTTACCTGTGCCAATCTATTTTGGTGGTATAACATGTATGCCAGTACAGATTATAGCGTAACACCACGTCCCAATTATTTGGCGGATGGAAGAAAAATACCCGATATCTATTCGCATCCTGCGGCTTTACGGGATACCCTACAAGGGGAATTGGGGACGTTTCCGTTATTCCATTTTTGGGGCCCGAAAACCTCCATAAAGTCCAGCCAGTGGATAGCGGATGCCACCCTAAGGACGGATGAGCTTCACAATCCAACACTTACGTTGGTCTACCTTCCCCATTTGGATTATAACCTGCAGCGTTACGGTCTTGATTTTGACATCATATCAAAAGATTTGAAAGAGATTGATGCTGTGGTAAGGCAATTGGTAGAACATTATCGGAAACAAGAAGCGAATATTATCTTGCTTTCGGAATACGGGATTACCAACGTGAACCGCCCTGTACACCTGAATAGGGTACTGCGCAAAGCGGGGTACATCAACATCCGAAGAGAAAGGGGATTGGAGCTTTTAGATGCCGGTGCAAGCAAGGCCTTTGCCGTTGCAGATCATCAGATTGCACATATATATCTAAATGATACTTCCATTGAATCCGAAGTAAGGGAAATTTTGGAAAAAGTAGAGGGCGTAGAAAAAGTGTTATCGGGCCAAGAAATAAGGGAAGCACATTTAGATCACGACCGCTGTGGCGATTTGGTAGTAATAGCGGATAAGGATTTCTGGTTTACCTACTATTTTTGGTTGGATGATGACAAAGCCCCGGATTTTGCCCGTATGGTGGATATTCATAAAAAACCGGGATATGACCCCGTGGAAATGCATACCGACCCTAAGGACAAATGGGTTATGGCCAAAGTTATCGGTAAACTTATCAAAAAGAAATTGGGCTTCCGAACCGTGATGGATATCATTCCTTTGGATGCCAATTTAATTAAGGGATCGCACGGCAGGGTCCCGGAGCATGTGGACGATTATCCTATTTTCATTACAAACAACACCTCGGCAAACTTAAAGGAACAAATACCACCCACTGAAGTCTTTGACCAATTGGAAAAGCATATTTGCAGTAATCAATGATGCGATCTTTGGCATTAGAAGTCCATTATTTTTATATTTTTAAGGAATGGACTTTATTCAGATAGGAAAAGAGTCTTGCTTTTCCGAAACTGTTTCAGCAAAATAAGAAGATGACATCAACCACTTGGACCAGAATAAAATGGTGCCCAAAAAAAAGTAGCTCCTTACACTATGCCCTTTGGATACTAATTTCTTTAGCATTCCTAGCTTTGACCGGTTGTGGATCAAAAGTTCTCGAAGAATCTTGGGATTATGAGATCAATCTTGGAGATGAAAACCCCCAAGGAATTCTGAAATTGGTAAGATCAGATGAAGGTGATCAAGCCTCAATGGTTTCTTTGGATTGGGGGACATTCAACCTTGAAAATGTTTCCATTACCTCGGACCGTTTCTCGGGAAATTTTGAACTTTTCGGAAATGAAGCCGAGTTGGAAGGTACTTTTAAAGGGAATACTTTTTCCGGAGAACTTAAGATAAATGACGAGGTATCTCCATTTATAGCTACGAAGTTATCCAATGAACCTTTTGAAATAGATCGATCTGATATTGTGTATGTACTTTCCGAGTCGGATCTTTCCGAATCCGAGACCAATATTGACCATGCGGGTATCATCGCCAGTGCGGACAAGGAAGGATACAAAAGAGGGGAACGTATATATTCCGCCAATTGTATCAACTGCCATGGAACCGAAGAGGTAGAGGGTTCAATTCCATTGTCCACCAAGTTTTGGAAACAACCGTTAAAATCCGGTAGCGATGCTTTCTCTATGTACCAGACTGTAAGCCGTGGTTATAGTTCCATGCCGCCGCAACTGGTACTGACACCCCAAGAAAAATATGATGTCATCTCCTATATCCGTCATAAGTATATCAAGGAAAATAAAATGGAGACCTACGTTGCGAGTTCTCCAGGTTATTTGGCAGGCCTGCCCAAAGGAACTTCCCGTGGTCCTGAGGCCAAGCCCTACCAACCTTGGGCGGATATGGATTATGGAAATTTTTTGATCAACACTTATGAATTGGTCGATGAAGAGACCGGACCAGAGCGATATCATTCCCCAGGACCCGCCCCATATCCTGATGAGGACTATAGCAAGAACAATTTTGCGTATAAAGGTATTGCCATCCGTTTGGACAAAGGGGATGGGGGAGTGTCCAAAGGCAAGGCCTGGATGATATTTGATCATGACGTTATGCGTGTTGCCGGGGGTTGGACCGGAGAGGGATTTATAGACTGGGACGGGATTCTTCTCAATGATAAACATGAGACGTATCCTAGGACGGTAGGGAAACTTCATTTTGAAACTCCGGTAGGCCCGGGATGGGCCAATCCCGAAACAGGTTCTTTTGAAGATCCGAGATTTCGGGCTCGGGACGGTAGAGCTTTTGGGCCGTTACCCAAAAGTTGGGCAGATTACAAGGGACTATATCACTATGAAAATCACACGATTATTTCCTACACCGTGGGAAATGCCAAGATTCTGGAAGAATTGGGTGTAGAGGAACGAGGCAAGGAAACCATCTTTACCCGAACGTTAAATATCAGTCCATCGACCTCTAATTTAAAAATGAAAGTGGCACCGGTAGCTAATGAAGTAGCTCTCGTGGGTGAAGGTGCTGTGCTCGAAGAGGAGGAAGGTTACGTAATACTTAAGGTTCAACATGGAACGTCAGTGAACCTCAAGTTATTTATTGCAGATTCATCCGTAAAGAATTTGAACGCTTTGGCCGCTTCAAGCCCACCCGAATCATTGGCGCAATATACTTCAGGTGGTCCCGCACATTATCCCGAGAAGATGAAAACTACAATTACCTCAGGAAATGAAGATGGCCTTTTTTCGGTAGACCAATTGACCCCGCCATTCGATAATCCGTGGGCCTGTAGGATGAAATTAAGCGGTATCGACTTCATGGGTGATGCGAACAAGGCCGTGGTTTGCGCCACGGATGGCGATGTTTGGTTGATTAGTGGACTCACCAATAATACAGGACAACTCACCTGGCAAAGAATCGGTTCCGGTCTTTTTCAGCCGCTGGGTATAAAAGTACTAAATGATAATATCTATGTAATCTGTCGAGATCAGTTGGTCTTATTGCATGATTTTAATGGGGATAATGAAACCGATTTCTATGAAAGCTTTAATCATGATCACCAAGTGACGGATCATTTCCACGAATTCGCTATGGGGCTTCAGGCCGATGCACAGGGCAATTTATATTATGCCAAAAGCGGCCGTCATGCACGAGAGGCTTTGGTGCCCCAACATGGTACCTTGCTAAAAGTGAGTAAGGATGGCTCCAAAACCGATATCATAGCCATTGGTTTCAGGGCCGCCAACGGGGTATGCATAAACCCGGATGGTAGTTTTTTGGTTACCGATCAGCAAGGGTTTTGGAACCCTATGAACCGTATTAATTGGGTTGATGGAAAAAGTAAATTCTATGGCAATATGTGGGGGTACGGCCCACCTAAAGACACCACTAGGGTGGCGATGGAACAACCCATGGTATGGGTAGATATGCAATTTGATCGATCCCCGTCCGAACTCCTGTGGGTGGATAGTGAAAAATGGGGACCTCTAAATGGAAGTCTTTTGAGTTTCTCCTATGGTTATGGTAAAATCCAATTGGTACTTCACGAAAAGGTAAAAGACCAGATGCAAGGAGGGGTCATCGATCTGCCTGGGGTCAAATTTTTAACAGGGGTTATGCGCGGAAGGTTCAATCCCGGTGATGGACAATTATATGCCTGTGGCATGTCGGCCTGGGGTACCAACCAGATGTTACGAGGTGGAGGGTTATATCGAGTCCGTTACACCGGAAAACCGCTCACGCTTCCCATTGAATTTAAGGTGGCGACTTCATCGGTTCAATTGGTTTTTGACCAACCTTTGGACCAAAACATGGCCAAAGACGTCGGGAATTATGAGATAAAGACTTGGAACCTCGTTAGAAGCAGCAAATACGGTTCCGATCGTTATGACGAACAGACCTTGGACATTTCCAAAGTGGAATTACTCCCCGGTGAGAAGGCGCTAAAGCTTTATATAAGGGATATACAGCCAGTGGACGTTATGACAATTGGCTACGATCTGACTTCCCAAAACGGCGACCCTATACAAGGCACTATTCAGAATACAATACATGGCCTGAACCCAGATGGGAAAGCACTTTAACTTTGGGTACAAAACTTAAACTACCACCCGAGCAGAAATAAATAACGCCTTGGAATAAAACAGGAATTTCTCCAGTTTGGTAGTATCCGGATACGCAATTACACCCAACACGGAATAGATTCCCGTGTTAAAAAACGGTCTACTTATGATAGAAAAGGGTTTTGATGTCACTATCAAAATCTGTACTTTAAACATCCACAGAATACGCCAAAAGAATAATTCCTCGAAATCTTGTTTTCATGATGTTTTCAATACAATCTGGTTTTACTAAGAGCGCATACACGTGCATTTGCATTGTGATATTCTTTGTTTCCTGTGCCGAAGAGCCCTTGTCCCATAATAACATCATTCTCAATGATCCTAACCTTTCGTTGGAATTGATTGCTGAACATCCAAGTATTAAGACACCCATAGGTATGGCCATTGACGAAAATGATGCTATTTACGTTTTGGAATCCCATACCCATACTCCTCCAGATGACTATCAAGGACCAAAGTTTGATTTGATCAAAAAATCCGTTGATGAAAATGATGATGGTATCCCGGAGAAATGGATAGTTTTTGCCGATAGTATAGAAGATGGGATGAATCTACATTACAATTTAGAACATGGTTTGTTTTTGACTACCAAAAACGGAGTATTCCAATATCTTGACCATGATAAAAATGGTGTAAGCGATGCGAATAGAAGAATAGTTGCCATGGTAGAACCCCAAAATGTCTATGATCATGCGGGGATTTTGGGGCTTGTCCTGGGCGAAGATGATTGGCTATATATCTCCCGGGGAAATGTAGGGGGAAGTCCCTGGACTATCCGGGGAACTGATGGTTCGCAAATTGAGGGATACGGTGATGGTGGTAATGTTTTTCGATGCAAAGTGGATGGCAGTCAATTGGAAGAAATAGCCACAGGTTTTTGGAACCCTTTCGATGTAAAGTTCAATAGGGAAGGTCGACTTTTTGTTACGGACAATGATCCGGACAGCCGAGGCCCAAATCGACTGATTGAAATTGTACCCGGTGGAGATTACGGATACAAATCGGTATACGGCGGAAGCGGTATCCACCCTTTTTCCGCATGGAATGGGGAATTGCCCGGAACGCTACCTTTCTCTGCCCCATTGGGAGAAGCGCCTTGCGCCATGATCGATGGGAGCTTAACTAATTTTGGAAAGGGAGATACATCTCAAATGCTGGTAAACATTTGGGAGGAGAACAACGTAGTCCGCGTTCCCTTAAACCAGAACAGTTCTTCCGTAAAAGGTATTCCCGAAGTTTTAATTCAAGGGGACGCCTCCTTTCTCCCCGTTGCATTGGCCTCAAATAGTAGGGGAGACCTATATATTACGGATTGGGTTTTACGGGAATATCCCAATCATGGAAGTGGACGGATATGGCAAGTAAAGTCTAAATCAGCTGTACTAGAGCAACCTAAAGCGGAGCCTAGTATCAACCGATTTAAAAAGGATACCAGAAGCATGGATCAACTAATTGCAGACCTAAAACAACAAGACCCTTTTGAATTGGCCATGACCCGGCATTCCTTGGCAAAAAGTGCGGGGGTCGAAAAGCTGCTCCCCTTGGTAAAAAATGATGACTCCCACCTACGTTTACAAGGCTTACTGACCATTTTTAAACTGAAGGAAAACTTAAATAAAATAGATATACTTTCCTTACTGAGAGATAAAAATCAGGATATCCAAAAGATGGCCTTGATGTATATTGCTAAAAAAGGCATCACTGAAATGGAGCCTCATTTGTATAGTGAGTTGCAAGAAAATCAAATACAACCCCAGCTTTTTGAGACTTTTTTGGCCACTTTTAGGCATTTGCAACCCGATTTTATAAATGGGATAAAGAAAAGATCCGGTAGAAGTTCCAAAATCCCAAGGGAGTTGCCCAAATCGTTTATTGAGGATATTTTAAAAAGCCCGGCCCTAAGCGAGGAGGTAAAGGCCATGGCTTTACCCTATTTGTCCGATTTTAAGGCAAATGAGGCGCTTATTGCGGAACTTCTTAGGAATGCCAAGGACGAAAAGCTTCAAATCGCCCTAATGAAGACCGTTCAAAAAATACCCGGAACCGATTTTAGCGATGCGCTCGAGAATATCGCTTTCAATACTAATTTTGAACAAACTGCCCGGTCAATGGCCGTACAGGAACTGAGTTACAGTTCCGAAAAATACGTTGAGAAGGTACTAGCCTTGCTTAACGAAAATGACCAAATTCTGCACTATGTGGCTCTAAAATATCTCTGTGCAGCCGGACTGGATGACGCAACACGGTCAGAGATTGAAAAATGGATAGAAAATAATAAAAATCAAATATCAGAAACTACTTTTTCCGTTTGGAACAATTGTAGTAAAGATGGTATACCCCCGTCTGATGAAGCTGGTTATACGTCGGCAAAGGGTAATGGAAATTCCAAAATCGGGCAATTGGTTTTTGAAAATAGGATGGGCCTTTGTACAAGTTGTCACAAGATAAATGGTTGGGGAAGATCTTTTGGACCCGAATTGTCCAACATTGGAGGAAGTAAATCCGTCCCACAACTGATATCAGCAGTTTTGGAACCTTCGCTGGAAATTTCTCCTGAATGGCAGGGATGGTATCTTGTGGATGAGGAAGGCACCAAACATACGGGAAGACAGATAGATGTACATCTGAATTATGCCGAGTTGATGAATACAAATGGGGAGTATGATACATTTAAAAATCCGACATCCTACGGGGTAATGGAAAGTTCCTTGATGCCCGAAGGACTTGAAAGGACAATGACCCCATTGGAATTCAATGATCTAATTACATATCTAAGCCAGTTAAAATAGAAATTTATGAGCGATAGAAGAACATTTGTAAAACGTATGGCCGGAACCGCAGCAGGTGTGGCCATGGGTGTACCTATGCAAATTAAGGCGTCCGATGGGAAAGGACAAGAATTTCACGAGCAAAAAAGAACTAAGGATTTGCCAAAAAACTCCTTGGTTCTCTTTGACAATTTCCATGCGGGAAACCGAAGGTCCTATTCTTGGAAAGCAAAATTGGCGGCCGCCGATTACGCAGGTTTTGATGGATTTGAGTTTGTTGGGTTAAATACGGATTCGGATACTTGGAAAGAAGTTATGGACCTTTTTTTTAAGACACGTTTCAAGATTATGGGCTTCCATGGCACAACCCAGGCGGTAATAGATGGAAAAGCTCCCAAAATCGATGAGGAAATCGCAAAAATTGTAAATAATGTAAAGGCTTTGTCCCAATTGCCCATTAAGCCCTATTATTCCTTATCACTGAGTGGGCGTGGGGAATTGATTGGTGATACTATTGCAGAAAGTGGTTCGGCCAGGGCCAAGGACAGACATTGGGACCGTGCCTATAAAATAATCGCCGCCTTTGATAAAGCGTGTAGAGAGTATGGGATTACCGGGGCGCTATATCCGCACATCCATTGGATATGTGATACACCCCAGTCTGCCTTTAAGATATTGGAAGGTGCTAAGGCGAATACCATAGGTCCCGCTTTTTGCTCCCATCATTGGTATGCCAATGCGGCTTCGGACGAGTTGGATGAAGTCCTGAAAAATAAATATATGAAACGCTTGAACTACGTAGTCCTTACCAATGGCATCTTTTCACCATCCAATTTTCAAGCGGTTCGTTTTAATGAAGGACAAATAGATATGGCCTGGATACTTGCCAAGATCTATGATTTTGACTATACCGGTCCCATTTCCACACAAGGCTGGCGTATTGGAGGAGACCCCTATGTAGCCTGTAAACAATTTGTGGATACCATTAAAACGCTTCGAAAACGATTTATAGAACAACCGGAACTATATCCGTTGGTTTAATGTAGGTTTGTTTTGGAATCTAAAAAAGACTTTGTAAAGTCAAGTGTTTTATTCCAAATCCCCAATTTTCAGTTGTTTTTCCAACCAGTAGTCATCAGGTTGAAATCCATAGGCGGAAGGGTTGTACGCACCGACTAGATCCACATTGGCTTTTTCAGGAACCGACATATCCGATACCCAAAACACCCCATTGATCAAAAGTCTTCTTACACCTTCGTTCAACAGATCACTGGAGGAACCAATAGTAGAGGTGAAAGCTTTTCCCATTTTTCCATTGGGGAGTTGATAGCTTTTGGTCCACGCAATGGGCATCAAAGGTTCGTTTACCTTGATTCCCTCGTTATTAACATCGGCAATTTCATCATCCGTAGATCGCATTCCATATAAAACATCGTTCTCATCATATTCCCCCTTTCTATTGACAACTTGGCCTAGAACAATGTGTTGCGCGTCTCCTGGCAAAGGGAGTCTAACACCATATACATCTGTAGAACCCCAAATTTCACCATTTTCGATACCGTTGGTAATAGGATGTGAGGCGGATTCCTCGGGAATTATTCCTCGGGTGCTCTGATGTTTGTGGTGACCATGGTGCGTATGCCATTTTTCACCAAGTACCAAACGACCAAAACCATCGGTCCATTCGGTCATATCACCTTTGTACGCATTGCTGTAGTGCGAATAGCTAGAGGTAGAGTCCTCGGTAAAATTAAAGGCATGGGTGGCCGTTCGGATACCTACAATCGGTTTCCCAGCTTTGAGATAATTATCAATAGGTTTCATCTGCTTATCTGGGAGTGCCCTAAAACGGGTAAAGAGTACCATTACATCAGCGGTTTTCAGGGCTTCCAAACCTGGAATATTCTTTAGGTAATTGGCATCCACTACACCTGGTTTATCAGGATGTTGGGCAAACAAAACCGTACAGGTAAACCCATGATGTTCGGATAAGATTTTGGCCAATTGAGGCAAGGCCTCCTCGGATCGGTATTCCTCATCTCCCGAGACCAGGACAATATGTTTTCCAGTATCACCCTTTCCTTCAAATTCCAACATTTGCTTCGGTGCTTCCACCGTCTTTTCAGTTTCTTTTTTTTCCGCTTTTTGTCCGCAAGCCATTAAGAGGGCAAAGAGTAAAAGTGTATATATTTTCTTCATATCTAACGATTAATTTTCATGTTTCCTATTTTGTTGCCAGTTGCCAGTTGTTTTTGATATTTTCACTTACCACTTACCACTTACCACTTACCACTTACCACTTACCACTTACCACTTACCACTTACCACTTACCACTTACCACTTCGTACTTCAAATCCCCATTCCCTCTTTGATAAAGGCAAGTCCTTTGGTATATATTTCTTCTGATGGTGAATAATCACGCCATACGTTAATGGCATTGGCAAATTCCGGAATTATAGTACTAAAGGCCTCTATAGTCAACCAGCCGTCATATTTTATTTCCTTCAAGGTTGTAAAAAAATCTTCCCATTGTACTTGTCCACTACCGGGTGTTCCTCGATCATTTTCACTAATATGTACATGTTTAAGATGGGGTGCTATGGTCTTAAGGGCCTTGGATTGACTTTTTTCCTCAATGTTGCTATGATGCGTGTCATACATGGCTCCTAGATTGGGATGGTCCACGGCCTCCACCAAAGTCTTTAGGTCCGCCATGGTATTGTACAAGTAACATTCAAACCGATTTAAGGCTTCCGGAGCCAACATAATCTCGGCCTGTTCGGCATATTCAGCTGCTTTACGTAACATTTCAGCACTCCATTGACGTTCCTCTAGGGTAGGTGGTTGCCTTGTAAAATGGGCAAAACTGGAATGCAAAGGGCCACAAATATTATCGGATTTCAGGGCCTCGCCATTGTCGATGGCCCACTTTAATCGGTCGAGTCCCGCCTGCCTGATTTTGGCATCGGGGCTTGCGATATTCTCTTCGGGGCCCAATCCGGTCACCGTTGTGACTCCCAGGCCCAATTGGGACAAATGATTTCCCAATTTGGAATAATGTGCCACATCGCCTTCACCCATATAAAGTTCAATACCATCGTACCCCGTTTCCTTTAAATCGTCAATAATAGGATAATGCTCTTCCGTTACGTGATTGGTCCAGAGCAAAAGGTTCATTCCAATTTTCATTTATATCAATTTATTGCGGTATTTCAGTTTTCAATACCATTTCCTAAAAGAAACAACCCCCACCTGTAATAGGCAGGGGGTGAATATAATCTTATATTTTTTTTCGACCTGGTTTTTGATTCCATGTGGTCAAAATTTCAGTCTTGTCATTATGCGGTTGCCACAGCTTCCGGTTTTCTATTCTTCATCCAAAAATAAAGTATGGTAAACAATACAATCAATATACCAGGGAACAAAGTCATAGTCTCCAAAGTGGCTTGGCCGGAAACCAATTCCAATTCGTCTCCTGTAAAACCTGCAGCCGCGGCTTCGGCTTTATCAGAATCGATCCATCCACCAATGATTGGTTGGAAGATCGAAGTTGAAAACATTCCAACAGCTCCAATTATGGACATACCCAAAGCCCCACTTTTTGGTATTTTGTCTGCAATGAAACCAATCATATTTGGCCAGAAATAGGCAATGCCCAAAGCAAAGAAAATAGCTGACACATAAGCCATAGCTCCGGTTTGCGTACTAAAAAGATAAACACCGATGGTAGCCAAAACAGCGGATCCCAAAAGTACACCGGTTTGATCGAATTTATGTACCATTTCGCCACCAAAATATCGTGCCACTGCCATAATTCCCGTAACCAATGCCAATATAATCATGGGGGATGCCCCACTTTTGGACAATATCAGTCCCACCCATTGTTGGGGCCCAAACTCCGAAATAGCGGTCAAGGCCATACAGGCGATCATAAAAAGAAATAATGGGGAAATCATTGCCTTTATATTACCCATAAGAGTAGCAGCTTCCTGGACCTTTGCTTTCGGCCAAGATTGACCGAAGAACATATAGGCATAAATTAATGTAGGTATCATGATGACCCATATTTGGGATTCCCAGTTCATGCCCATATTAGTCATAATTTCGGAAACGATACTTCCAATGACGATTCCCCCAGGGAACCACATATGAAAGCGGTTCATCATTTTACTCATTTTATTACCTTCATAAGCATCTGCTATCATAGGATTACAGGCCGCTTCGGTACATCCATTACCCAAGCCGATTAGCAGCGTGGAAATCAATAGACCAACATAACTTCCGGAATAAATGGTCATGATAATTCCAATGGCATGCGCAAAAAATGCAAATTGCATTATAATTTTTCCTCCTATCTTATGATAGATGAGTCCTCCTATCACCATTGATATAGGAAAGCCTAAAAACCACATGGAGTTTATGTAACCTAGTTGTTCGGCGGTCAAGCTCAGTTCTTCTCCCAACTGGGGAAGGATGCCTGCTCGAATACTAAATGATAAGGCCGTAGTGATCAAGGCAAAACAACTACCGTAAAATAGTCTTTTGTCATTTACCATTGAAGTGGAAGTAGTATTTTCCATAAGTGTTTTTGTTTAGGTTGATTAAAATCGATACTAGAAAATTTAAATTCAAAGTATAAGTTTACTTACTTTTTTGCTATTATCATAATTATTTTGTGGTTGTCTTACCAGTTTGTCACAAAATAAAGGTTGCTGTTAAAAAAGCCACAACATTTATTTCATGAAATACATGATTTTAGCTAATTTAGTCCACTTAGTGTACGTACACATTGATAATTTACAATACCCTAAATAATTAAGATAAAATGCAACAGAATAATTATCCCAAATTGCACAATGCTTCTTGGCCCGGCGTAGTGGGTAAAGGTCCGGATTCCGAACCTCCCATAGACATTGATACTATGATCGAGCTTACCGCCAACGCAGAAGTCGACGGAACAAAATTTGACGGTTTTGACCTATTTCTATTCGATCCACATATGGACATCGATGCTTCAGATGATGCTATCAAAAAAATGGCGGACAAGGCTGCATCCAAGAATTTGGAGATAGGAAGTCTGGTCGCTCCTGTATGGACCCCTACGGGCGGAGGATCTGCCATGGGTACTTCGGAGGAGCGCAAACATTTTGTTACCCAGGTGCACAAATCGTGCAAGATTGGACAGAAGCTCCGTGAATTAGGTGTTCGTCCACATGGAATTATTCGAATAGACTCCTCCATAGATCCCGAAAGTTGGGCCCAGGATCCTGTTGGAAACACAAAATTGATTGCCCAAACGTTTCGCGAAGCCTGTGATATTGCTGCGGATTATGGAGAATCCCTGGCGGCGGAAGGTGAAATCTGTTGGGGTGGGATGCATGGGTGGAAATCCATGGTCAATACCTTGGAAGCAGTAGACCGACCGAATATTGGCTTCCAAGCGGATATGGCTCATACCTTATTATATTTACTAGGGTATAACAAACCTGATGAAAGAATTTTACCTGAAGACTTTCAATGGAACGATCGTGCCACCTTAACCGAGGGTCTTAAAACCCTTACGGCCGCCTTACGGCCCTGGACGATAGATTTTCATGTAGCCCAAAACGATGGAACGGTATTCGGGGCAGGTTCCCATGACAAGACCGGGAGGCACTGCCAGGCCGCGGACCCCAATGGGAAATTGGATATTCCCGTAGATGCGGGGCATTGGCTTCGAAATGAAGATGGCAGCCTTACCAAAAGGTTCAAACATATCTGCTGGGATGGTTGTATGTTTCCCAACGAGGTAATGATGCAACCCAAAACTTGGAACGATATTTTGGGCGCTATGATCAAAGTAAGAGAACTTCATGGTTGGTATGAGGCTGAACAAAGTTGATGATATTCGATGTATGCTGGCAGTATTTTCGTTCTATAATCATTCAATAATTTAATAATTAATAACCCGATAACCTTTAGACATCAATGTCAAATAAAAAAGAAATCCGAATAGGATTAATTGGCTACGGATTTATGGGTAGGACCCATTCCAATGCCTATAAACGTTTGGGCAATTTTTTTCCCGAACTAGAATATCGCCCAGTTTTAAAAGCCGTTTGCGCCCGTAACAAAGAGCGTGTACAGGCCTTTGCCGACCAATGGGGCTATGAGTCAGTAGAAACAGATTGGAAAAAGTTGGTCTCACGAGACGATATTGATGCCATCGATATTTGTACCCCCAACAACATGCATGCCGAGATTGCGATAGCCGCTGCCGAGGCCGGAAAGATGATACTATGTGAAAAACCCTTGGCCCGGACCGTAGCCGAGGCACAGCCCATGGTAGATGCAGTTGAAAAGGCGGGTGTTCCCAACACGGTATATTACAACTATCGTAGAGTTCCTGCGGTGACCTTGGCCAAACAATTGATCGATGCCGGAAAACTTGGAAAGATATTTCACTATAGGGCCAATTTTCTACAGGATTGGACAATTAGCCCGGAGCTTCCCCAAGGTGGGGAGGGATTATGGCGGTTGGATAATGATGCTGCCGGATCAGGGGTAACCGGAGATCTTTTGGCACATTGTATAGATACGGCCATGTGGTTGAACGGGGGCATCAAAGATGTTTCGGCCATGACGGAAACCTTTATCAAGGAAAGGGTGCATACCGGAACCGGGGAGGTACAGAAAGTAGGCATAGATGATGCCTGTTTATTCCATTGTCATTTTGATAATGGTTCCCTAGGTCTTTTTGAATCAACACGTTACGCTAGGGGCCATAAAGCCCTGTATACCTTTGAAATCAATGGAGAGCACGCCTCGATTAAATGGAACCTGCACGACCTGTCTCGATTGGAATATTTTGACCATCGGAATGAATCCATAGAAAGGGGGTGGCGATCTATTCACGTTACCGATGGTGACCAACCCTATATGGATAAATGGTGGGTTCCCGGCCTATCCATTGGATATGAGCATAGTTTTGTACACCAAGTGGCCGATTTCTTCAAAAGTATTGAAGATGGAACGCCTTGTTCCCCGACCTTTAAAGAGGCCCAGGAAACGCAAAAGGTTTGCGAAGCGGTGTTGAATTCCGCAAAATCAAAAAGCTGGCAGGAAACTGGTGTCGATTGGTAGTGGTATCGGAAATATCTCCAAACCCCAGTTATATCCTATTTTAAAAATCTAATAAAGAACTCGTTAAGAATGACCAACGCAATAAAAGGTTTTTGCCTTCATGGAAGGGAAAAAATATATCCTAACTCCGGAGTTTCGTTAACAAGCAATACTTCCGTAGTGGATATGGACCTTCCTGGATTAAAGGAGGGTGAAATTTTGGCCAAGACACTCTATACCGGTATCTGTGGCTCGGATAATAGTGCAAGTTTAGGGAAACCCAATTTTGATTGGGTAGAACGTCCAAGGGTAATAGGCCATGAGTTCAGTGCCGAGGTATTGGAATTGGGACCTGGAGACCATGGTGATGTAAAAGTGGGTGATGTTTTTACACCCTTGGCCATGCTAGGTTGCCAGGACGAAGATTGCCCGGCCTGCAGTGTGGCTAAGTGGAATTTATGCCCCAATAAACAAATCATCGGCTTTCATAGAAATGGAGGCTTTGGTCAACAGGTGGTGCTGGAATCCGACCGGGTCGTTCATTTGATCGATGGCCTTACGCCCGAGCAGGGTGCCTTGGTAGAACCATTATCCATTATCGTAAACGCCCTGCATAATAAATGCAACATAAAACCAGGACAGGATGTGGTGGTCACAGGATGTGGGATTATCGGTCTTATGTCTGCCGAATTGGCAAGGGCGGCGGGTGCAAGGGTTGCTGTTACCGGAATAGCCCATGACCGGGATATTCGCCTTAAAAAAGCAAAGGAACGGGGTTTTATTACCATAGAAGTCTCACCGGACAATACGTTGAGCACCCAATTGTCCAAAGGTGTTGTGGATGATAAGGGCATCCCTTTTGGAACCAATGGGAAGGTAGATCTACTTATCGAATGCTCTGGAGTCCCCCAAGTATTGACCGAAGCCATAGACGTTGTGCGACCGGAAGGGGATATCTGTGTTATTGCCACCTATCCCAAGGAAGTTGAAATCAACGCTACGCATCTTACCCGTACGTCTTTGAATATGAGGGGGTCTATGGGGTC
Organism: uncultured Flavobacteriaceae bacterium; assembly: GCA_947494715.1. GTDB lineage: Bacteria > Bacteroidota > Bacteroidia > Flavobacteriales > Flavobacteriaceae > Ulvibacterium. The sequence goes on from CANLWG010000001.1 coordinate 507,401, forward strand.
TTGTAGGGATGATTATATGGTAGCCCAGAAGTTGATGGTAACCGGAGTATTTCCATTGGAACACTATACCAATTTTTATGATTTTGAGAATATTACGCAGGCCTTTGAGGATTCGATAAAGGCAAACAATGTAAAGGCCGTAATAAAAATGAACTGATTTTTTTTAAAGAGACAAGAGATATGAGAGGGGAGAGAAGTGATATGGGATTCAAGACAATTATGGCGGATTGAGGAATCATTCCATTTTATTTTGTCTTACCCGTAGATTATTAAACCTAATAATTCCAATTGAAGACCAGTCTATTGTCTAACATCTAATATCAATAATCTAGCATTCAATATACATGCATACAATATTTATTACAGGAGGCACGGGGTGTATAGGCTCGGTAACCATTTACAAGTTATTGCAATCGTCCGAAGTCGATAGAATTGTCGTCGCTACACGATCCAACAATACCGATCCCTTGAAATTATGGTTAGGCGAAGATTTGGATTCCCGTTTGGAGTTTGTTACCCTAGACGTTTCTGATTACCAAGCTATAGAAGAAGTGCTCTTGCGGATCCAACCCACCCATATTATTCATTTGGGTGCATATCAAAGTCCGGATTGTTCAAAATATCACATTCGCGGAATGGAAATCAATACAGGAGGCACAATGGCCCTTTTTGATGCCGCCGAGAAACTTACGAATTTAAAAAGGTTCGTATTTGCGAGTTCTGGAGCAGTATATGGGATGCGATCAATGTACCCTCAGGAGACCATTGCCGAGGATGTACCTCTGGCACCACCTAATCATTATGGAATTTGGAAATTGGCGGGAGAGCATTTGGCCCGTTTGTTTTATGACAATACTAAAGTACCAACGGTTTGTTTACGGATCAATACCACCTACGGCAAAGGTAGGGACAAGGGAAAGACCTCGGCACCCACCAATGCCATGAAGGCCATTGCAATGGGGTCGGTCTCAGGGAAGCTGATGCCCTTTGAGATGCCATATCAGGGACGCGAGAATTATCATTTTGTGGAAGACGTGGGGGCTCACTTTGCTGCTTGTACGTTACAATCGTATTCCGGTTTTGGAGCTTTTAATATTAAGGGAGAAACTATACCTATTCAATCGTTTCTGCAAATCGTTGAAGAGCAGGCTACCGAATTGGGAATGGGAGAGTTTGTAAAGCTTTCCATAATCGATGATGCTCCTCCCAATCTTTTTATCTGTGATTTGGACCACACCAAAATTGATGGTACTTTCAAAAATTTACCGCGTACGGCCATTGCCGAAGGGGTACGGACATCCTTACAGGAATTTAAGAAAATGGCAGAAAAGGATATTTTAGATTTTTCGATAAACACATGAACACAATACGAATAGGTTTACTGGGTGCAGGTGATGTTGCCGATTTGCATGCGGAGGCCATCAATAGTCTGGAAGGTTCGGAATTGGTCGGACTTTGGAATCGAACCCCTGAAAAAGGAGAGGCCAAGGCAGCACAATATGGTTGCAAGACCTATGCTTCTGTAGATGATTTGCTAAATGACCCGGATATTGATGCGGTATTTATATTGACCAATATGGAGACCCATTGCGAGTACACTATTAGGGCCGCAAAGGCCGGGAAACATGTTTTGGTGGAAAAACCGGCCGCCTCTACTATTGAAGAATTGGAAAGGATGAGTTTGGCAATTACGGAGGCTGGTGTAAAATGTATGCCGGTACACAACTATATATATGAAACAGGTATTCGGCGTGCAAAGGATATGATCCAAAGTGGTAAACTGGGAGATGTCACGCAATTTTACATGATGTATAATATTCATCACGCGGATGATATTAGGGCCAGATATCCCGGTGTAATTCGTCAGATTTTGACCCACCATAGCTATACCATGCTATATTTGGCAGGAAAGCCAAAGACCATATCGTGCTTAAAACATACAGTTGACGATACCCTGGCGCCACAAGAAAATGTAGCTATGGCCAACATTCAAATGCAGAACGGCACCTTAAGCCATTTATGTGCCAGTTTTGCCAATGACGACCATGCCGGTGACCCTTGGACATGTATTATCAAAGTAATCGGTACCAAGGGCAGTACACGCTATAGCTATCGCGATTGGGTAATCAATGATAGAAATGGCGCTCATTCCCAAACCTATTACTGCTATCCGGAATCCATAAAGAATACCACAACACATTTTATCAATAGGGTTTTACGGGAAGATGAGGAGCCGCTTTCTAGTTTGGACGATGCAATTACCTGTCAGCGAATAATAGAAGCGTGTGAAAGGTCAGTAGAAGAGGGGCTACATGTAACCTTCAAATAAGAAATAACCAACCAAAGTAACGTTTAGATGAGAAGAAGGATAGATTGGAGTAAGGGAAAAGTAGTATTGTTTTGCCTTGCCCTAGTGGTAAGCAGTTGTGGTAAAAAAGAGGGCCCTACGTTGGAATTAAAAAAGGATTCCCACATTGTGTTGATAGGAAACAACTTGGGTTCCAGAATGCTGAATTTTGGTCATTTCGAAACAGAAATGCACGTACGATATCCAGATAGCCTTTTATTTATTCGAAATATGTGTGATCCAGGGAATACTCCTGGTTTTCGTCCTCATTCTTCACGAAATTCTCCCTGGGCATTTCCCGGTGCCGAAAAATTTCAGGATGAATATGCCCAGAAGTCGGGTAGTATTGGACACTTCCCAACTGAGGATGAATGGCTTACACAATTGGAAGCCGACATAATTATTGCTTTTTTTGGCTATAGTGAATCGTTCCAAGGCCCGGATGGTTTGGAAAATTACAAGGCGGAGTTAAAGGCTTTCATTGACCATACTCGGAAACAACAATACAACGGCCAATCCGTGCCACAATTGGCTTTGGTATCCCCTATTGCCTTTGAAGACCTTTCGGTCAAAATGGATTTGCCGAATGGCCAAAAGGAAAATAAAAATCTGGCCTTGTATGCCCAAGCTATGAAAGAAGTATCGGCGGAAGACAGTGTGTTGTTTGTCAATGCTTTTGAATCGAGTAAAAAATGGTTTGAACAAGAGAGTGAGGATTTAACGGCGGATGGTTTTCAATTGAATGACCTTGGATACCAAAAATTTGCCAATTTTCTAGCGAACCAGGTATTTGGAAAAGAAAAAAGAAGAGTAGAGGATAATCGGAACCTGGTGCATGGTGCGGTAATGGATAAAAATTGGTTTTGGCATAATGATTTTAAGATTCCCAATGGGGTACATGCCTATGGAAGACGATATGACCCTTTTGGCCCGGCAAACTATCCGTTTGAAATAGAAAAAATTCGTCAAATGACTGCAATTCGTGATAGTGCCATATGGGAAGCCACCAAGGGAAATACCATAGATTTGGTAAAGGCGGATGCAAAAACTAGAGTACTTCCCTCCGTAAAAACGAATTATGACCCAGGACAGGGAGATGTGGATGCAGGGTATTTGTATGGACAAGATGCGCTGGACAAAATTGAAGTTGCAGAAGGCTATAAAATAGAGTTGTTTGCCTCGGAGCAAGAATTTACCGATTTGGCAAATCCGGTTCAGTTATCTTTTGATAATAAGGGAAGACTATGGGTAGGGGTAATGCCGTCTTATCCGCACTATAAACCAGGCGATAGCAAACCTAATGATAAACTTATTATTTTAGAGGACACTGACAATGATGGGAAAGCTGATAAGCAAACTACTTTTGCGGATGGCCTGCACTTGACCATAGGATTTGAATTTGCACCAGAGGGTGTCTATGTATCCCAGGGAACCAACCTTGTTTTGTTGAAGGATACCGATGGTGACGATAAGGCCGATATGACCGAAATAATCTTAAGTGGTTTTGATGATCATGATACACACCATACGGCCGGGGCATTTGCCGCTGATCCCTCAGGAGCCATTTATATGGGAGAAGGGGTTTTTCTGCACACGAATGTGGAAACTGCATACGGGCCCGTTAGAGGTACCAATGGCGGGTTTTATCGCTACAGCCCGCAACGACATCATTTGGAACGAACGGCGCAATTACCAATTCCTAACCCTTGGGGTATCGCCTTTGACGAATGGGGGCAGAATTTCTTTGCCCATACCTCGGGTCCGGATATGACCTGGATGATGCCAGGCAGCATCAGACCACGTTACGGAAGGTCTTCTCCTTTGCCCAAAAACCTGATACAAGAAGAGCATCGCGTACGACCTACCTCCGGTCTGGAATTTATTTCCAGCCGCCATTTTCCCGATGAGGTTCAAGGTGATATAATCATTAACAACACCATAGGTTTCCTGGGAACCAAGCAACATGCCATGGTAGATGACCCAAATAGTGCAGGATATAACAGTCGGCACAGATTGGATTTGGTAACCTCTACGGACACTAATTTCCGACCAGTTGATATGGAGTTCGCCCCGGATGGCTCACTATATGTGGTAGACTGGCATAATGTTTTGGTGGGTCATATGCAACATAATGCGCGGGATCCCTTACGGGACCATGTACATGGTAGGATTTACCGAATAACCTACCCATCCAGACCTTTGGTGAAACCTGCCAAAATAGTGGATACAAGTATTGATGAACTTTTGGATAATTTAAAACTACCTGAATTCCGGACCAGATATCGGACCAAAAGGGAATTACGTGCCAGGGATAAAACCAAGGTATTGGCGAAACTGGAGGATTGGGTCAAAGGTTTGGATAAGAGCGACCAAAGATATGAACACCATGTATTGGAAGCCTTATGGGTAAGTTGGGGTCTAAACGCGGTCAATGATGCACTTCTGCAACAAATGTTGAACGCTAAGGATTTTCGCGCGAGGGCAGCAGCTGTGAAGGTATTGCGCTATGTTGGTCATCAAATCGATAATCAAGAAGAATTGTTATTGAAGGCGGCCCAGGATAATCATTCCCGTGTACGGTTGGAGGCTCTTGTGGCAGCATCTTGGTTGGACACCGAAAGTGGAAATCCCATTTTGCAAGTAGCAGGCAATGAACCTTTGGATGATTGGATGAAATTACCCTATGAGGCGGCAGTTGCCCACCTTAATGGGTATAATTTGGGAGAAGGTGGACAGTATTCGGAAAAATTTGGTGATGGCAGCATAAAAACCAGCCTTAAGGGAACAGATAAGGAACTTTATATTTTGGGTCAAGGAATTTATGAGCGGGAAGGTTTTTGTGTTACCTGTCACCAACCGGACGGTAATGGCCTTACTGCTTCCCAATTTCCTCCATTGGCAGGGGTACCCTGGGTCACAGGAAATGAAGATCGTCTTATAAAACTTACCTTAAAGGGACTTATGGGGCCAATAGAAGTGAAGGGAAAAACCTATCCTGGACAAGTTCCTATGACTCCTTTTGGTGGCATGCTTGATGATAACGAAATCGCTGCCGTACTTACCTATGTCAGAAATAGTTTCGGTAACAAGGCTTCGGCCATTTCCCCAAGTAAAGTCAAAGAAGTTCGAGAAAGCATTAAAGACAAAGAAGGTTTTTATTTGGCGAAAGAACTTCTAAAGGAACATCCGATGGAATAAATTCAGGAGGCTTTAAAGTCAAATATCTTCTCCATGGGCAACCACTTTTCGCCTGGCTTGGCCATGGGCAGGGCTTGCTGGTATTCCCACATTAGTACCTCCCAATCCTGAACTTTTGCATTGTCGGCATCCATTTGGGCTTTTTTCTCGAAGGAGAAGGAATCCTCCACCTCAATGATCATAAACAAACGATTCCCGACCCGATAGATTTCCATATGTACAATACCGGAATCTTGCAGGCTATTGAGTACCTCTGGCCAAACCTCTCTATGGTATTCTTCATATTTTGCGATTAGGGCTTCATCATTCTTTAGATCCAATGCCAAGCAGTGTCTTTTCATGGGTTATTTTTTAAATTAATGGCGATTTAATCACCCTATTCTTACTATAGTTTTAAGAAGTCCGTTGTATTTTGATGGTATACCTTTTTTAAAATGTCCACGGGCAGGCCAAGGCCACGGGTTTTTTGTCCTCTTACCTCCAAGGAATCTGTACCGCTTAGGTATTCCCATAACAGTCTATAATTGGCATCAAGTGATAGCTGTTCTTCTTCAAGTCGAGTAGTGCTAAGGGAATCTTGCGACATGCCGTTTCCAAAGTCGGAGCCAAAAAATACCCTATCCTGATATTTCGTAAAGAAAGCCTTTACCTTATCGCTATCCTGTCCCGCCAGATCTCCAAACCTGGCAGCAGTCTCTACGTACATATTTGGAAATTTGTCAAGTCGTTCTGCCACCATATCCACATCGTGGGACATACTCCCCAAGTGGGCGCATAAAATGTTCATGTCCGGATTTTTTTCGATCCAATTGTCCCTTGCAGCTATAATCGTCTCATAAGATGGTATCTCTGGAAAGTTGTAGGCGTGGTATTCAGGGTGTTCCTTATAATATCCGTAATGTGGATTTTGGGGATCCAGTTCCCTCCAGGCCTGTTCAGGTTCCCCGATATGTGCCATGACGGGAATTTGTTTCGATTTTAAAAAGTCCCAGATAGGCTGTAAACGGGAATCATCAATTTGAATGTATTTCCCGGAGGCATCCTTGGTGACCATGCCAAAATTCTTCCATACCTTGACCATCCTAGCTCCGGAATCGATTTCCTGACTTAATTGTTCAATGGTTTTTTTGGCATAATCGTGCTTATCTATGCCCACCCCAATAATTGCAGAACATAGACGAAACATTTCAGGATAGGTTTGAGCATGGGTCAAATAGTTATCCCAACTTCTAACGATACCTACTGCATCTTCTCGATAAACATCGACCAATACGGCCTGCATGTTCCATTTTTCAAAGAATGCGGGTAGGTATTCCCTGGAATGTTTAAAATGTGCATGGACATCTATTTTTTTTAGAGTTCTTTCGTCTAGGGTAATTACTGGTTCATTATTCGAAGATTGACTTTCTGCCTTTGGCTTGCAGGCAAAAAAAATGCTTATTGCAAATAAAACATATAAGATATTTTTCATAATCGTGACTTTATACTATTCCGAGCAATTGATTCTTTGTTCTTCTCCCATATGAGGTCTATCCTATAAATGTAATTATTTTTTTGTCGATGTATTTGCAAGGTCCTTCAATTCTCTGAGGTAGCACCCTTACCTTTGCCAAGAAGGAAAACCTCTAAAATACTGGCAATTGCCAATATTGAAAATAGGAACAACTCAACTTCCAAGACTCCTATTTTGGATGGAATAATTCCTATTTTGGCAAGAATGAAGGTAATCAAAGCCATTACTGTTATAACGGGCATTAGTAGTGACGGTTTTCGTGAACTCAGTATACCGACCAGAATCATGGGCCCCATCATAGCTGTTCCAGTAAAACTGGTCCGTGCCAACAAAACCAAATGTTCTGTACTAAGGATGGAAAAAATTAGGGCCAATATCCCAAAAAAGAAAATAAAAATTCGGGTTATTAGAATCGCTTTTTTATCCCCTAAGGTAAGTAATGATCTTAGCTCCGAACCCAGTGCGAATATTTGGGAATCAGAAGTTGAAATGGCCGCCGCAATCAGCCCTATCAATCCTAATGCAGCTACGCCTTCAGCTTGATCGTATAAAAGCACATGTCCTATAAATTCCTGAGTGGATGCCTCAGGATATAATACTGCCCCATACATTCCCATAAATAATGTGGGAAGAATAATCAATATGGCGACAATCCCCAAACCAATGGCCATTTTTCGCAAAGCTGAACTACTTTTCATAATGACAACCCGAGTAGAAATCTGTGGTTGCGTAAAAGGTAGTGAAATGATAGCAATGGCCGAAATAATCAAAAATTGAGTAGTAAATAGTCCCTTGGGACCGGGAACAGAAAGTAGTTCATTGCTAATGGATTCTACCTTGTCGAACATAGATGTAATGCTCCCAAAATGGCTTACACAGTTCCAACCGATGATCCATATAGTTATAAAAAGAAGAATACCCTGTAATGTATCATTGTACATAATTGCCCTGAGGCCACCTGTTTCACTATATAATATCATAATGCCTACAATAATCAAGCTCCAAGCCCATACCGGAATTGCATCTGGAAAGGCTGCGTTAAGAAATATGGAAATACCACTGATTTGTACCGCTATGTATGGAATCAAAAAAATCACAGCTCCCCCGAAGGCCACATAACCGGCTAATTTTGCCCCGTAGGTATTGACCATTAAACCGGACATTCCCTTAAAATCCAGTTTTCTTGCTTTTCTTCGGAGCATTTCCCCTATCCGGATCAACGCGTACACCATCATAGTATCCGAAACGGCCAGAAAAATCCAAGCCCCAATACCATGTGTACGGAAAAAGTCGGGCATGCCTATTACGGTAAAGGCACTGAACAAGGTAGCAGCTGTCGTAAAAAGTCCGATAACAAACCCTATATTACCTCCACCCAGTAAATAGCTTGAGGTAGTCTTTTCCTTAACACGTGTACGCCTAACCAAGAAAATCAGGATACTTAGGTAAATTACTCCTGCTATTAAAAACTTAGTCAGCATTGTTGTCTTCTTTATGTATGATGGATACCAAATAGGCGAGGATTACAAAGAGAAAACTAACTAAAAGTCCTGCCCACAAGGTATAGGGCATACCCATTATAAAAGGTTCGGTTATATGCTCGGGAGTCACTAAAGGACTAAACGAGGCAATAAAGGCAAGAATGGCCAGACCATCTAAAATTTTTAGTAGGGTAACACGTCTTTTTTTCATAATCTAGGTATGGTTAAACCTCCATCGACCATGATTACTTGGCCGGTAGAGTAAGGAAACTTTCCTTCTACCAAGGCTGAAACCGCTTTGCCCACATCCTCTGGGGATCCTATCCTGGATTGAAGAGTAAGTCCTTCATTGATCATTTTTTGGTATTTCTGTAGCACCTTTGCCGTCATATCGGTTTCAATAACCCCTGGTCTAACTTCGTAAACCGGTATATTGTATTCACCCAGCCTTGTGGCAAACAATTGGGTCATCATACTCAGACCAGCTTTGGATAAACAATATTCTCCACGGTTAATGGAGGCGGTGGTGGCGCTAATGGATGATATATTGATAATACAAGAGACGCTATCGGGAACCATATCCTTTTGTTTTATCATGTGTTGCGCTATTTTTTGGGTAAGAAAAAAAGGCCCTCTGAGGTTAATATCCATGACTCGGTCATAGCTTTCCTCAGTAGTCTCTAATAGGCCAAGCCTTTTTTGAGGCCCGACTCCAGCATTGTTTACCAGCACATGAAGCTGATCAAAGGCTTCCAGTACCTCTGTAATTATTTTGCTCCTTTCTTTGGCAATAGCTATGTTTCCTTGACAGTAGATTACCTTTTTGGCACCTAGTTTTTTCAACTCTTCTAAGGTAGTTGTCACATTCTTCACTTCCCTAATTCCATTGATGGCCAGGTTACAACCGCTTTTTGCCAATTCTTTAGCTATTCCCAATCCAATCCCCCGGGATCCCCCGGTTATCAAAACATTTTTTGTCATAAGCCTGAATTTTTTTTGAATGCTTTCAATTGGGCGGCTTCGGGTTTCCCTTTGTAATAGGGGTCCAAGGGAAAACAACCTGATATCATGCCTATTCGGGGTGCCGTGGTACAATCGGAAAAGGTTCTACAAATTTTACCTCGCGTCAACGTTTTCCCGTTTAAAATATCATCTGGCATATCGGGGTAACTCAATACCATTCTTCCCAAACCAACAAAATCCGCCATATGATTTTCCACAACGGCCTCCGCTACGTGCGGGAGCCATTCTTGAAGATAGGAATAGGCCGATCCCACTATGGCAAGGTTTGGAAATTTTCTTTTTATTTCATGGGTAACCTGTATTTGGCGTGCCACTCCAAGAAGCGGATCTTCGGGAGGGAGATAACCATCCGAAGGTGGAAAAAGTGCCGGCCTTTGAATATGTGGAACGTAATATGGACTTCCGGCTGTGATACAAACCATTTCGATTCCCATTTTCTCCAAATAAACGATCATCTCAAAAACTTCGGAAAGATCAATTCCAAGGCCTTGATCGGTTCCTCCAAATGCCTCGTCATAAGTACGTGAGGATTTTTCGGGAACCCCTATATCATTTGTTCCCTTGGTAAATGGAATCCAATCAAAGGCACTAAGCCTTACCGCAACGGGTATATTGCTGGTGGCTTTGATACCTTCCACTATAGAGGTCAGAAAACGCATTCGATTCTCCAAGGAGCCTCCATATTTCCCATCGCGATTGAACGCACTTAAAAATTCATGGCCCAAATATCCGTGACAGTGCTTAATATCAACAAACTGAAACCCGGCCTCTTTGGCAAGTGCAGCTCCTTTTACAAAATCTTCTACTAACCGATCAATATCAGCATCTGTTAATACGGGGTGGTCTTCAGGGATATTGAACTTTTTATCCAGAACGGAATGCCTGTATAAAATCTTAGGTTTCCGTTTACGGTCATTATCCGGAATAGCGAACCTACCAGAATGGGTGAGTTGCAAGCCAACGTATAAGTCAGACGATGTTCCAAATTTTGACTCATGGGCACCGATCAAATCGTTGTATAGAAGTTTGAATGTATCCAAATTGGCTTCATTGATCAACAGCTGATTAGGATTGGCCCTACCTTCAGGATTTACGGCCACGGCTTCACAACCCCAAAGTAACTTGGCCCCGCTGATGGCAAAATTGTGCCACCGTCGCTTGGTCATTTCCGTGGGCAGACCTTCCAGGGTTCCGTCCCAACCTTCCATGGGAAGAATGCAAAATCGATTGCCAATAATTCGACCGGACTTTAATTCAAAAGACTGCCCCATAACAGATTGACCGGGTTCATTCAAAGTTTCGTTAAAGGGGAGGTCAGCCTTAATTTTGGAAAGATGTTGCAAAAAACTTTCAGCCGTTTTCAATTGTGCTACACGTGGGAACCTTGGTTTTGCTTTGGCCATATTACAATGTTATGCCTTTAAAGAATGTATAATATGAATCACCTTTGATAACTTCGTCTAGGTACAGGGCTAGTTCTCTGGCATGATAATCCCCCCACATACAGGCTTCACCATTGGGGATGGCGCTGTTTTTTGGAATATGGTCCCAGCCATTAGGGCGGTGATAGATGGAATGTAGAATCAATCCTTGATGACCTTCATTTGTACTAAGGTATGGCTCATCGAATAGACTATCGGCTATGGTCAAGCCGGCAGACCAATAGGTATTTGCATCGGTTGTGTTCTTTGCCCTTAAATAGTTACCCAACCTAAGTAGGCCCTGGGCTCCAATAGCCGCGGCCGAACTGTCAATAGGTTCATGATCATTAAAAGGATTTGATTTTTTATTCCGCCAATCCGGAAGATGAAATAATCCCGGGGCTCCGGTATCCCAATATGGGATTCCATCCAGGGCACTATTTTCCAGGTAAAAGTCACAAGTGGCCCGTGCCGCCTTGAGAAAAATCTCCTCCAATTTCGCCTTGCCTCCCAGTTCGTCCAGCTCCGGTAATTCCTTTTGACTTTGTAGAAATTCCAATTGTTCCGAAAAGCCCAACATGGCCCAACTGAGACCTCGGGTCCAAGTGGAGAACCCGCTATATCCCTGTTGGGTGGAAGGGGAGCGAAAGTTTCCGTCATTTGTATTGAAGATAGCTTCGTGGGCCGTTCTTCCCCAAACGTCATAGCTGTCCCGTCCCTCGCCATAATAAATGGAATACTCGGCCGTGGCCAAAGCATGTTGATAGGCCCTTTTGAGCAAGTTTATCTTGGAATCGTTCTCACCGGAAGAGTGATGGCCCAACATATGGCCTACTACCAAAATACGAATAGTCCTCATCGTATCCACAAATAGGGAATGTGGTCCATTAAAAGAGTAGATGAATCCCCCTTCGGGAAGGGTGGTCCATCGTTGTGCCTGGACCGAAGCCGAAAGTTTAAGTGCAAGAGCGCAGAACTCCTTAGCTCCCAGATTCTGTTCAACTTTGCCCTCATTTAATAAACGAAGCCAGTTGCCATAAGTACTTGAGTTATTGAAGCCGTGATCATGCACACCAAAATGGCTGATATGGGGCGGCATATGTGCCTTTATATGACCGATACCGAGATTCAGGAAATAGGCATCCTCGGTAGCATCAAATTGTAACAGTTCGGAACCATATTGAAAACCTTGAGTCCAATCCGTCCAACTTCTTGGTTCATAGGTTCCGTTTACGGTTACTACCGGGGAGCCGGAAACTCCTTCCAGATGTGAAGCCATACTTTTTATCTTCTGTCCGGATAGGGCCCACAGTCTTTCTATCTTGTCCTTAAGGTCTTGGGGCTTCAGTTCGGGGTTTATTTGCATAAGTTCAATTTGCTTTCAAGTGGTCTAATTTCTTTCTTGAAGAAATAGTAATAAATCAATGTATTGCGTTTCTAAATATAGGAATAAAGAACCTATACTTTTTGCTTTCGAAACTTGATTCTTTGCAAGTCATTTTAATGAATTTTACAACGGTCTCGGAACAATACCTGTTCTTTTTGCCCAGACCAACCACATCTGGGCCATTTTTTGGACCAACTCCGGATGTTGTGAGGCCAAATCGTACATTTCGGTACGATCATTTTCCATATTGAACAACTCCCAATTATTCAGTCCCAAATCGTCAATTTTGTCCCATACGAAGGAATGTGTTTTATCCGCCTTTGAGACCAGTTTCCATTTTCCCATCCTAACGGCACGGTTACCTTCATGCTCCCAATAAATGGCTTCTCTTTCCAACCCTCTTCCCTCAAAGATGGGAACCAAACTTTTGCCTTCCATAGGTTGTATTTCATTGCCATCAAAAATAGTAGGGTAAAGGTCACCGCCAACATCCACACAGGTAGCCATGATGTCGATTAAGTGTGCAGGTTCGGTTCTAAATCCTCCTATTCCAGAGGTCTTGGGATTGATTTTTACAGGCCAATGTACAATTAAAGGTGAAGAAATACCACCCTCATGTACCCAGTGTTTGTATTCCCTAAAGGGAGTGTTACTAACATTGGCCCAATTACGGCCATAAGCGGTATAGCCATCAGGTGGACCTGGCCATCCCTTTTTCATTACCCCAACGGGCTTACCTTCCCTAGTGAAAAAGGGGATCATTTCGGTTTGAAGCTCTCCTCGGGCCAAGGGCTCCCTATCCTTTTCTATTGTACGGTTCGCTACCCATTTCAATTCTTCAGCGCAGGCACCGTTGTCCTGTAGATAGATAATTAAGGTATTCTCCAATTCCCTCTTGGCCTTAAGGGCATCCACTACTTTTCCAATACCTTCATCCATAAGAGTTATCATGGCTGCGTAGGTCTCCATATTGGCGAGTTCCCATTCCTTATCCGGAATTTCATTGGACCAAGGCTGTATGAGGGAATCCCGGGGAGTGAGTTCCCATTCCGTTTTGGTCAATCCCATTTTTTCCATCCGCTCAAAACGCTTTTTTCGCATTTTGTCCCAACCTTCGTCGTAACTTCCCTTGTATTTCGCAATGGCCTCGGCCGGTGCGTGCATGGGCCAATGTGCCGCTGTGTAGGACAAATACAGAAAAAAGGGATTATCTTCTTGATGTTCTTCAATACGTTCCACAGCATAATTGGTAAAGTCTGTGGTACAATAAAAGCCTTCACGGGGTGCAACGTACGTGTTATCTTCTGTCAAGGAACGCGGATCATAGAGACTACCTGCTCCGGAAATCATACCAAAGAATCTATCAAAACCCCTTTGTTTAGGCCAATTGTGCTTATCCGGATTATTTATGACATAGGGGGTTACGTGCCATTTTCCTGACATGTAGGTGGAGTATCCAGCCTTTTTTAGGGCCTCCGCTATGGTTACTGCGTTTGAACTCAAGTCCCCTCTGAAAGCTGGCGTCCCGCGGTCATCGACCATATGGCCAATTCCAGCTTGTTGGGGATAAAGACCTGTGAGCAAAGAAGCACGCGTGGGGCAACAACGCGCAGTATTATAGAATTGGGTAAACCTCAATCCATTGGCGGCAAGTTTATCTAGCCTTGGGGTCTTAATCTCACCACCATAACAACCAATGTCAGAATAACCCATATCATCTCCCATAATGAGAATAATGTTTGGCCGATCATTCTTTTTCAATGGAGTAGGGGATGTGCAACTTTGGAAAAGTAACGCAATACCTATACATATATAACCCGTTATTTTTTTCATGGCATACTTTTTTGCTTTAACCAGACGGACATTTCCCCGATTTCCCGGTGTGCCCAGGCATAGTAGGGGATTGCGGTAATCGTTTGGCCTTTGATCTTGCCAATACCACCCAGTAGTTCCGAATCGAACGAATAGTTCAACATCTCTTCTTCGGGTATCTGAAGGTCAAGGACTCCTACGGGATTATCTACTTCCTCGGCGCAATACACCAATGGCCCACGTTCCAGTGCAATTTTGCCCCTGTTGGCAGCTACCAACTCATGGCTCACCACCTTTCGAACGGGCATTTCGAAGGAGATATTGATTTTGTCATTTGGAGACCAGTTATTATTTTCCAATGTAATATAACCGTCCTTGATTGATGTATTGGAAGTTTCTCCATTTATGGATACGGTGATGGTAGGGGAATGATCGTCATTATAATGATACAGGTCTCCATCCATTACTCGGTTCCTGGCCCATCCTGGAACCCTGAGCTTAAGAACTGCTGAAATAGCATTTTTGTTTAAAATCTCTAATTTCACGGAGCCCTCCCAAGGATAGTTTGTGGTTTGGGCAAGTTGCAGATTTCCACTTTCCAAAGGGATTTCGGTCTCATTGCCAATATACAAATTCACATATACTTCATCGCCCTTAACGGCATACATATAACTGGGAAGGGAAGGTAAAATTCGGACCACGTTTACGGGACAACAGGAACAATCAAACCAAGGAGATCTGCCACATACACCCTGGTTAAATTTTGAAACGCCATCCACTTCCAAGGGGTTGGGATAGAAGAAGGTATTGCCTTCAAAGGAGACCCCCGCGAGGAAACCATTATATAGAGTTCTTTCAAAAACATCCATATATTTTACATCGCCACTTTTTAGGAACATGCGGTGGTTCCAAAGCATAAGGGCAATGGCAGCACAAGTTTCGGTATAGGCAGTGGCATTCGGGAGTTCATAATCAGGTCCAAAGCCCTCGTGCTTTGGTTCGGCCCCAATGCCACCGGTAAGGTAAATTTTTTGATGTACGATATCGTTCCAAATTTTGTCAAGGGCATTATCATAGGCCGTTTCACCGGTTAATGCTGCTACATCGGTTGCCCCGGAGTAGAAATACCCGGCCCGAACGGAATGCCCTACGGCTTCTTCTTGCTCGGCAAGAGGTAAATGATCTTGTTGATATTTTCCGGCATATTTCCCCTCCGTGGTATTGTGTCCTTCTGCATTTCCACGTTGATCGATGAAAAACTTCGCAAGTTCCAGATATTTCTTTTCACCTGTAGTCCGATACAGTTTCACCAATCCTATTTCTATTTCCTGATGTCCCGGCACCCCCATATTTTTACCGGCACCAAAAACTTGATCGATGAGGTCGGCATTTTTAAGAGCAACTTCTAGTAAGGACCTTTCCCCCGTTGCCTGAAAATGCGCTACCGCGGCCTCATAAAGGTGACCCACATTATATAGTTCATGATAGGTTTGGAGATTGGTCCATCTTTTGTCACCAGCACCATCCGCCGCCTTATCTGGATTTATGGTACGGTTGGTATACAAATAGCCATCATCTTCCTGCGCCGCAGCTATTTTTGCTATTAACTCGTCCAAAAATGATTTGAGTTTTGAGTCATCGTGAACCTGTAATGAATAACTAGCTCCTTCAATGACCTTAAATACATCCGAATCATTAAAAAAAATACCTTCAAAATCCCCTTCTTCCAATCCGCCTGCAATCGCAAAATTCCGAAGCCTCCCCGTTTCTTCACATTTTTTAAAATTATAAGGAATGGTTACTTTTCGGTTCGTTTCCAACCTGGGTGTCCAAAAATCATCTCTAATCGCCACAGAGGTAAATGGTACGGGTTGTATGGGATAATCCAACTGGGTAACCGAGGTTTTCGCAACTTCGGTTTCAGTTATTTTTTCTTTACAGGATGTCATTATAAACAGGACAAATATAAAAGCATTTCTTACCAAAGAAGAACTCAAACAATTGGGCCAAATAGTATTTTTCATCACTTCATTTTTTTGGTATGCATGATAAAGAAATCTGTGAATAAACAATCATAGATTTTTTGATGGATTCAATGTTTTTAAATAAGCGATTAGATTCAGGACATCCGAATCGCTTAGGGTATTTAATAAGCCTTCGGGCATCATCGATTTTTCGGTAACATCCCTGGATCGTATTTTGGATTTGTTGATGGAAATTGGTTCCTGCCCAACCACCCTAAGGGTAATATTCCTATCATTTTCAGCAATAACGTTTCCACTATACGTCCTGCCATCTTGGGTAATGATTACCACTAGTTTATAATCATCTTGAATTTCACCACTGGGATTTAGGATATTGTTCAAAAGGTAGGCGGTATTGGTACGGTTAGAACCGGTAAGGTCGGGTCCAATGACTTCACCCTCCCCGAACATAACATGACAAGCTGCGCAGGTTCGCTGGTAAATGCCTTTTCCTTCGGTAGCATCGGCATTGGCGATGGCTTCATCGGAAAGTAGTCGTTGATACTTGCTGAACTGCCCTTGGATATCTCCGGAAATATCGTCGATAGGCCCCCAGATTTCTACAAAACCACTTCCAACAACCCTTCGCATTTGCATGGCTACATAAGCTGGAATGTCTTTTTTGGGAATGGTGCCCTCCTTGATAGCATTGGCCAGAATCCTACCATATGTTCCCCTTGAGGCGAGCGTTAAAATAGCCTCCTGCTTTTCCTCGGTGGAAAGTCCTTGATATTTCTGGAACAAGGCCCTTCCCAAATCCTCATTTTCATAGGCGGCAATGGCCCGTATAGACTCCATCCGAAGGTCAGGGTCGTTCAATAATTTGGGCAATACCTTTTCCAGTTCCTCCCTTTGGTGCAGTGCGAGATTTTTTATCGCATTTTGTTTTTGCTCAAGATCGGATCTAGTATCGTTTATGACCGCCATCATTTTTTTTGCGGCCTCCGCATTACCAAAATGCTGTGCTATTTGATCTGATAAGGTAACCAGTTCGGAGTTGGACTGTAACGATTTGTAAACTGAGGCCCAATTTGAGGGTTCTTTTATATCAGACCTACCTTCCAGACCGGCCAACATACCCCTTAACAGATACTTTTGTTTACTGGAATTTTTGCCAATTTCGGCAATCAACTTTTGCAGTTGGTCCCCATCTACCAAACGTCGAGCAATTTTCTCAGCCAGCGACGGAATGGCGCAGGCATTGGCCAATAATAATGCCTTTTCCGGTTGATCCGTTAGTATAGGTTCAATCCCGAACCACAACATCAATGGAATGTTGGGGTCGTCTACATCTTCTTCAAACTGCACAAGGGAAGTGGCCATATCCCAGCGATCGGTTTTATCAATTCTTTGTAAGGCACCGGCCAGATAACGGCGGACTACGGGAGAGTTTTCATTTTTTGCCAATCGGGTAAGGGCTGCTACCACCGTCTTCGATGGTGGCCCATCTTCAGTTAGAAATTGAATTGCCCATGCCCGGACATACTGCTGCCCGTCTTTAAGCAGTCCCATCAGTCGGTCAGAAGTAATATTCCCTGTGATCCAGAGGGTCCACAAAGCACGTAGCCTAAGATCTTCGTTCTTTTCTTTTTCCAGCGTATTTCCCAACTGGGAAATGGCTTCCTTTTCCAATGCTTTTTTTGTCGCCCTATATTGAAGGATTACCCTTGCCCTTTGGGCATGCCAATTGCTTTTACTGTGTTGTAATTCCACGAGTTCCAAGTCGCTTTTTCCATTTAAATCCTCAAATCTTCCGGGCCAATTTTTGGCCTCGGATTTTTCGGGCATAATTCTAAAAACGCGACCCGTTTCCTTATTGAGCACTTCCCCACCGCAAATATCCGCATCATGCCAATCCAGTACGTAGAGTCCGCCTTCCGGACCTACTTCCATGCTGAATCCTACCCACTGGGCATTGTTCGCCAGCAAAAAATCCTCACCATGGCCTGCCGTAAAACCCGAACCATTCGGAGTCAATATATCGGATAGCACGGCATGTTCGTGAATATTGGCCATAAAAAGCCGCCCGTGTTGATCATTGGGGAAGGCATCGGATTGATAAATTCTTGCACCACCATGAGCGGATCGATGGCGATGATCTACAATGGTCTTAATGTCCTCATAGACATAAGGATTAAAATGTTGCCCGCCTTGTCTATGATAAATACCACCAAGAATGATATGAAATAAATGAGGGATGACACATGCAGAAATAAATAGTTGGCCTTTGGAATCATAATCGATGCCCCAAGGATTGCTAAAACCATGCGAGACCACTTCAAAACGATCTTTTATGGGATGGTAACGCCAAACGCCCCCATTAATATCCACTCCATCCGCATCCAGCAAATCTTCTGGGAAGGCCTCCCGGTGTCTGTAAATGCGACCTTTGCCTTTTGGTTTTCGTATGACCGATGGTGTAGCAAACCCTTCAAGGCCATAGAGCCAGCCATCCGGGCCCCAATGCAAACTGTTGATGGTTTCATGCCGATCCCGAATACCCCAACCGGTCAATAGAACCTTGATATCTTCCTCATCTGCTTTATCATCTCCATTTTTATCGGGTACAAACAATAAGTTGGGTGGTGCTCCTAAAAAAAGTCCTCCGTGACCAACGGCAATGGCCGAAGGGAATGGAATACCTTCCAAAAAGACTTTTTTGCTATCGGCAATTCCGTCTTTATCGGTATCTTCCAAAATGAGGATGCGGCTGTCACCGAAATTTGAAAAACCATGTCCTCGGGATTCATAATCGCGATTCTCGGCAATCCACATTCGCCCCTTATCATCCCAACAGAATGCCATGGGCTGCGTAATCATAGGTTCGGATGCAAATGCATTCACTTGGTAACCTTCTTTTAAGGTCATGGCTTCCACCGCTTCTTGAGGACTCAGTAATTTGGCATCCCGTCCCTCTTTTTTGGCAAGCTCCCAAAGAGAAGCGGTATTGTACATTCCTTTATCGCCAACATAGTCTCCCCAGAGGTCGTCCATTTTAATGGCGTTCAGTTTTCCGGTATAGGCTACTATTTGATGCCGAATAGTTTCGACTTCCCCTTTTTTAATATGCCAATCTCCCATTTTTGCACGTATCGGTCCGATGCCCAATTGGGAGTCCACCCGCCAAGTTTGGGGAAAGCCTTTATTATCGGGATGATCAAAAATGGCAATATGGCCCCATTCGTCCAATCCATCGATTTCCATACCCGCATCTACCCACATGGCCCGCTGCCCTTCGGCCTTTTCATTGCGTTGCCGAGCGGCGTTCTCAACCTCCCCATGGATGCCTTCCTTCCAGGGCATTCTTAGGAACAGTCCACCATAATCAAATTCGTTAATGGTAATATCCGCAAGTGCCTCTCCTTGCCATTCCAAACTCATAAGGTAGCTATCCGATTTCTTGGTGAAGGTCCAGGTCTGGGACTCCTTTAAGATGGGTATACCGGCCTCATCCAGCATGTGGTACACGGTCTTCCATTTTACTTCCTTCCCCTCGGGAATGAGCACTTGGGCCGATACTTTTTGCCAATGATCTCCTCCGGGAAAATGAAAATAATCCCTACCTATTTTTTTCTTTATGTCCTCGGGTTTGTTCCGGTCATAGAACCATTTTTTTAGCCCGGCGGAATCGATTCCGATACCATTTACACGGGTGAAACCCCAATAGAGTCCAGTTTGGTGCGGATGATGCCCAGGACTGTACTGCGTCAGCTCAGCAGTGGAACCGGGCGCTAAAATAGGATGGATAAATGGACGAAAGTCAGCTTTGATATTTTGAGTGACCAAGGCCACATTGTCATCGGCAGTGAATACTTCTATAACGTCATCTCCTTTTTTGATGACAAAACTATGCTCTTGGCCGTTTTCAGCGATTTGCTGTTTACTTTTTTTAGTCTGACAGGCAGCTATACAGGCAAACCCCAAGACAAAAATGAAATACCTAAGCACATCTTTCATGTTATCGTTTTATAAGTCCATATCAAAGACCAAAGTATCCAGTTCTGTTGCTTTCCAGGGGGTTACCTGCCCTTGGGTACGAAAACGGATATGACCTACAGTTCCCGCAGATAAAGGTTTCTGCGAGTGGCCCCAGGTATTTCGAATATAGGTGGAAATAGCAGCGATATCCTCGTTTTGTAGGGTAGAGAACGAGGGCATGCTGGGTAAAATGTCCGGGATGCCATATTTCTTGCCATTTACGGTAACCGGGCCTTCCATACCATGTAACAATATCATAGCCAATCTGTAATCCGCCCCGGTGACCCATTCCGAATTTTTAAGGGGAGGGGCGAAGCGGGAAATGCCTTCCCCTTGCGTACCATGGCAATTGGCGCATAGATTTAAATACTTTTGTCTTCCCTGGGCAAACTGTTGAGGGTCAACTTTATGTTCGGCTTTTTTTATGGCAAGTTGCTTTTTAGGCTTTCCGGGCCAAGTCAATTTTTGAAGGAGTTCTTCGGGAAATGCTTCATTTTTTAAAAGAGTTGGTTTTCTTGAAAGCACTATTTCTCCCATGTCGTTGGTACCTTTGGAATTGAGCATCCCATTTATCAACGCATTTTTGATCCATTTTTGATTCTCCAGCATTTTATCTTGGGTCAAGGCCAACATGTGTTGTACTTCTTTCTCCGAACCTTTATTAGCAATGGCCGTGCTCAACATTTCAATGAATATTTCCTTAGCTTGATTGTAGGTCTTCCATCCCGATTTGACTAGTAGCGTCTTCAACAATGCGGCCTCTCTATTTTGAAGACTGCTCATCACGACATCCCTGGCTACGGGCAATTGTCCAAAGCGTGATAGGAACTTCTGTGCAATATCGAATGCAATTTCGGAATCGATTTCACTACTTTCCAGTACCATTTGCATCTGTAACAAAGGCGAAGCTTGATCATAGGTTTCCTCTATAAATTTGGTAACTTCTTGTTTTACATCTGCATGGTGAGAATCTTGTCCAATAATTAATCGTAAAGCCGTTTGGGCCACCCTAGAATTTTCGGATCGTAAAGCTGGTAGCAACGCTTCGGGATGGGTCAAACCCAAACCTTCCAATGTCCATAAGGCATGCAATTGTGCCAAAGGATTTCCCTTTTTGATTACTTCTTCCAGGTCATAAGCAATAGGTTCTCCTTTTTCGACCAATAATCGCTGGGCCATGTCACGCGTCCATCCATTGGGGTGCCCCAAAAGGGTAACCAAAGTCTTGGAATCGGCCTGGGAAAGGTCAATGGGTTTTTCCCGACTTTTCTTTTTTGAGGTTATCCTCCAGATGCGACCCATATGGATGGGTCTATCGAGTTTGCGTTCCAAGGTTACTTTTCGAAGATAGGGGGTCATATACGGGCCATGCTGAATGATTCCTTTGTACATATCCACTACATATAAGGCTCCGTCAGGGCCTGAAGCTAAGGAAATAGGCCGGAATCGCTCATCGGTCGATGCCAAAAATTCCCGATTCTTATAAACGCCTTGAGCACTTAGCATGAAGCCCTCTTCTGTAATTTTATTGCGTTTGATGAGGTTGGCCGTGGGTTCGCAAACAAAGGCATCGCCTTTGTAATCCTTTGGTAGGATATTCCCTCTGTAGATCAATGGGCCACAGGCTGAGGCAAATTCCAACAAGCGTCCTTCCTGATCCAGAGTACCTGGAACATACCCCCGATTTACAGCCGTGTTGCTGCGAATGGGAAATATCTTGCGTTCCAAAGTCAATCCATGGTCAATTCCGCTTGATGGGGTATGGTTTTTATTCCGCTGCAAAGCATTTGGAGGAACCAGATCGGCATGCAACTGTGACCAGTTGTAGTTATAAAATAGTCGGCCAGAATCGTCATGGATAATGCCCCATTGCCCACGGAATTCAGTTTCATCCTTTACCCATTCCCCATTGATGTTTCGATACCGGTATTTAGATTTAGCGTTGTAAAGCCAGTTGTCCATTCCTCGCCAAAGCCCGTTCGCGGAATGTTCGGGCATGCCACTACCTCCGTAGGTAGAATCGATCAAGGTTTTGGTATCCGCCTTGAAGTCCCCATCAGTATCCTGGATATGCCAAAGCGGGATGTTTTCGGCTACCAAAGCACCCCCTTTGATGACCGCAAGGGCCCTAGGCAGTACAAGGCTATCCAGAAAGATCTGGCCACGATCCATTTGGCCATCTTGATCATCATCGAACAATACCGAGATACGACCTACGCGATCTTTTTCGCCGGTGCCATCAATATCGGACATAAACCCTAGCATTTCCACCACCCAAAGTCTTCCACCTTCATCGAACGAAATAGCTACGGGATCCTGTACCAAAGGTTCGGCGGCGACTAGTTGAATTTGTAAACTATCATCCGCTAAAACAAAAGAATTTAGAGCTTTTTCCGGAGATAGGGGTGGGGAGGGGTCTTTTTTACAACCCGATAAACTTAATAGTAAACATGCCAGGACAAGGGTAAACCATACGATATTTTTAGAATAAATCCCCATACATTTTAGCGTACACCTATCAACCTTTTTCCATATTAATTTTGGCTATGGTTTAGAAAAGAAAACTAGCCAGAAAAACCATAAATGCGGCACTAGTTCCTACAACCAATGTCCCCAGGGTATACACCCGATATCCCGTTTTAACATCAATACCGGAAAATTGGGTGAGGATCCAAAATCCGCTATCATTGGCATGTGAAACGACCATGGCACCGGCTCCAATGGCCGAAACTACCAAAGCCTTGTCGATTTCCGTGGTAAAGCCCATCGTTGCCAACAAGGGAGCTACAATAGATGCTGTGGTTATCAAGGCAACCGTAGATGAACCTTGGGCACTTTTAATGGCCGCACATAATAAAAATGGGAGCCAAATACCGAGGTTGGCACCAGATAGGGAATCTGCCAAAGTATCGGCGATACCACTATTTTGTAATATTGTTCCAAAAATACCCCCTGCTCCCGTAATCAAAATAATATTGGAGGCATCCGAAAGTGCCTTCCCGACCCAACCTGTTGTAGCCAACATTTCATTGTCCCACTTTTTCGGTAAAAGAAAAGCGAAAAGCATACCGATCATCAATGCTATAATTGGAGAGCCAACAAAAGAGATAAACTTCATGAGGCCCGAAACTTCTTCCCCTTCGACCATATTAAACTCCAAAATGGATTTTCCAACAATGAGCAAAATGGGAATCAATATAGGCAAGAAGGACTTGAAGGCACTTGGTGCCTGCTTCATACGTTCCTGAATGACCTCTTCCGTAATATCGGGATTGGGATCGATGTACTTTTTGGCCCCCATTTTTTTACAATAAATTACGGCGATAATCAAGGACAACAGTCCAATTACAATTCCGATCAACATTACCAGCCCCACATCGGCACCTATGATTCCTGCTGCTGCTATGGGCCCGGGAGTAGGAGGAACGAGGACATGGGTAATCATCAAACCTAGAATCAAGGCCGTAGCCGTGCCAACAATGGAGAGCCCTGCCCTTTTGGTCAAGCTTTTATTCAAGGGATTAAGTATAATGAACCCACTATCGGCAAATACAGGAATGGAGACAATAAAACCTACAATGCCCATGGCCTCGTGAACCCGTTTTTTCCCGATAACGCGCAGGACCACCTCGGCTAATTTATAGGCACCTCCGGAATGTTCCAAAAAGGCTCCTATAATAACTCCCAAAACAATTACAATACCAATTTTTCCCAACGTGATTCCAAAACCATCATTGACCAGATTAACTATGGTATCCAGGGTCATGCCGGAAAAAAGGGCAAAAAATAGGGCCGCCGCCAAAAGGGATAAAAATGGATGTACCTTCCACTTTACGGTCAGCAGAATTATAATTAGAACACTTAGTAATAACAGAATAATATTGATCATGGTTGGTTGTTTTAGTGAGCGTCCCTGCTTACCTGGTCCCCTGATTTTCCGACTAAAAAATCAAGATCGGCCCCTAGGTGCGATTGTTGAACGGTTTTGGTATATAAACTGGTATAGCCTCTATTCATTGGTGGTTTAGGTGGGGTCCAGGCCGCTTTTCTTTTTTGGATCTCGGCCTCATCCACCTCCAAGTGAAGTTTACGGTTAGGCACATCCAAAACAATGGAATCACCGGATTGCACAAGGGCTAAAAGACCACCGATAGAAGATTCCGGAGATACATGGAGTACTACCGTACCAAAAGCGGTACCGCTCATCCGTCCATCCGAGATGCGTACCATATCCTTTACTCCTTTTTTTAGCAGTTTTTCCGGGATATCCATATTGCCTACCTCGGCCATTCCCGGATATCCTACGGGCCCTACACCTTTCAAAACCATTATACTGTTTTCATCAATATCCAAATCCGGATTGTCCACGGATGATAGGAAGTCCTCTATGGTCTCAAAGACCACGGCCTTGCCCCTATGGGTCATCAGTTCCGGAGTTGCCGCAGATGGTTTTATCACCGCCCCGTCCTCACACAGATTTCCATACAAAACCGCAATACCGGCCTCTTCCATAAAGGGTTTGTCCAAGGTAGCAATGACTTCTGAATTATAGCATTCTGCAGTCGTGTTGTTCTCTACTAGGGATTTGCCATTTGCAGTAATCACATTTTTATGAAGTTGATCTTTCATTTCTTTTATGACCACGGGAAGGCCGCCGGCATCAAAGAAATCCTCCATGAGATATTTACCGGAAGGCATCAAATTGACCAACAAGGGAATTTTGCTTCCTAGAGTGTCAAATTCTTTCAAGTCAAGTTTTATTCCTATTCGACCGGCAATGGCCAATAAGTGAATAATGAAATTGGTGGATCCACCTATGGCGGCATTGATTTTTATGGCATTTTCAAAAGCTTCCTTGGTCAATATTTTAGATAGTTTAAGGTCTTCCTTGACCATTTCCACAATACGTCTACCCGAGAGTTGGGCCATTACTTTTTTTCTGGAATCCACTGCTGGGATTGCCGCAGCACCGGGAAGGGTAAGCCCAAGTGACTCTACCATACAGGCCATAGTGGAGGCCGTTCCCATGGTCATACAATGTCCGGCACTTCGAGCGGAACATATTTCGGCCTCTATCTGGTCTTCTTTTGTGAACCCCTCGTTTTTGATCTTATCCTTCAATTGCCAAACAAAAGTGCCCGAACCAATGCGTTCACCTTTATACTTGCCATTTAGCATAGGCCCACCTGGTACCACTATGGTGGGAAGATCTACGCTACAGGCCCCCATAACGGTGGAGGGGGTAGTCTTGTCACATCCGGTCAATAGCACTACACCATCAAGTGGATTGGCCCGAATACTTTCTTCGGTGTCCATACTGGCCAAATTCCGAAAAAGCATCGCTGTGGGGCGCATCAGTATTTCGCCCAGACTGGTCACGGGGAATTCAAATGGCACGCCTCCAGCTTCTAGCACCCCTCGTTTTACGAATTCCGCAAATTCACGAAGATGTCCATTGCAAGGTGTAAGTTCCGACCATGTATTGCAAATACCAATTACCGGACGCTCCTCAAAATAGTCATTGGGATACCCCTGGTTTCTAAGCCAGGACCTGTGTATAAAAGCTGATTTTTCATCTTCGGGATTAAACCAATCCTCACTTCGCATTTTTTTTTGATTCTTATTCCCCATATTTCAAATTTGACCTTTTCATGTTCAATTCGCCCATTTTTGATTTTTAAAAATTTCGGAATAAGGTATCATCTTTACTACAGTTAACAAAATGGAATGGTTATTTATTTATCATCTTGATGTTCTTTTGATGATTTTTTTATAATTATGATAATCTTTTGTTATTTTTAGGTTGATGGGTTTTGCCGTATACTTATGTTATGGACCGTAAATCTATTAGGCGATGATGCGCCACTCTAATTGGTATTTTAAAGGGAAGTAAAACATCCCGATCGATTACTAACTCCAAACTAGTTAACTAAGTAGGTAATCTGTAGTTTTTCCAGATAATAGGAATGAAAGCTAGCCCGGAAGCTTTATACCCTTGAGGCTTTGATGGGCCATTTGTGCAACGATTTGGACCATATGTGATGCTATTGCCGGATATTCTAGTTTAACTTGATCCTGTAAGGACGTAAATTTAATAGAGGATATGTTATCGCATCTTTTTACACAATAAATCTTCGGACTATTGTTAAGCATCATCCCAAATTACTAAAGGCGTTTTAAATCCAAGTAGCTAACTCCAATACGACCACAGTATGAAACGAAGAATCTTTATTCAGAAAACAGCAGTAGCTTCTGCCGCTCTATCCGTACCCTCAATTTTTCCAGCGACCACCACCTCCTATAAAAGAATCCTTGGAGCCAATGACCGTGTTCAGGTAGGGCTTATAGGTTGCGGTGGGAGGGGAACTTTTGTAGGCAAAGCGATGCAAGAAATGAACAATATGCAGTTTTCCGCCATATGTGATTTGTACCCTAAGCATCTCGACCGTGCCAAGGAATGGACTGGAAGCAAGGATAACGCCTATAAGGATTTTCGCCATCTATTGGATCAAAAAGGGTTGGATGCAGTACTCATAGCCACTCCTGATCATTGGCATGCGATTCCTGCAGTAATGGCCTGTCAAGCAGGACTTGATATCTACCTAGAAAAACCCCTGGGCCATAATATTCGAGAAGGTCAAGCTATCCTTAAAGCTTCCAGGGAAGCCAAGAACGTAGTTCAAACCGGTACACAGCATCGTTCCGCTCCACATTGGGAAGTTATTCGGGAAATTGTTCAAAGCGGTAAATTAGGGGCCGTTCGGTACGTTCGCGTTTGGAATTGCCAAAACACCTATCCGAGTGGTTTAGGGAAGGTAACAGATTCAGAACCTCCAGAGGGGGTCGATTGGGATTTCTATCTAGGTCCTGCTCCTTATGTCCCATTCAATAAAAATAGGTTTGTAGGAACCTACAGATGGTTTTTGGACTACTGCGGGGGCATAATCACGGACTATGCGGCACACCGTTTGGATAGTATGCACCAAGTTATGGGGAAAGATGCCCCGTTGACCGTTTCCGCAACAGGGAATCTCTATGACATTGTTGAAGATGGCGGTGATATCCCGGATGTATTGCAGGTCACTTATGAGTATCCAGGATTTGTGGTAAGTTACGAATCGCTGCGAAACAATGCGCATGGATCTGGTGGGCGAATCCCAGGTAGGAAATATTACAATGCCAAAGGCGATACCGATAGGCCTAATGGACTTGCCTTTTATGGTAGTAATGGAACGTTGTTCGCTGATCGTATCGGATTTGAAATATACCCTGAGGGAGATAAAATGGAGCGACAGGAAATGTCCGTGGGAGATTCTACACCGGACCATACCAAAAATTTCATTGATTGTGTACGATCCAGGAAAAAACCTGTAGCGGATATCGAAATTGGACATAAAGGATCCAATGCCTGTCACCTAGGAAATATTGCCTTCAAGTCCGGATTAAAATTTAAATGGGATAGTGAAAAGGAAGAAATCATTGATGCCCCGGAAGCGACGAAACTAATGGGAAGGAAGGCACGCAAACCCTGGGATATGATTTAAAGGTCGATGAAAATAATTACAACTTTGTAATATGAGCCAAGGACCTTTGGCTATAGTCGAAGTATTTTATACTAGAACTTTATTGCCATTTTAATGCTTTCTTTTACCTTTAGGGACGGTGTTCCACAGACCTGTTGCAAGCTTTCCTTCCATGATAGGGTTAAAAAGGATCGAAATGAAAATGGTATCTATCGAATCAAAAATGCATCATGAAGCGAAGAAAATTTGTTAAAAGCTCCTTAGCAGGCACCATGGCAATGAGCCTGCCCATACTACCAACCTTTTCAACAGTAGTAGCAGAGACACGATTTGGCGTGGCCGATGCTTCTTATATGATGCGGCGGTATCGAAAAATGAAGAGCGAGGCATATCCTCCATTTACCAATGCATTGGAAATGATTGAACATTGCAGTTCCCTCGGTTTTGGGGGGATGCAAGTCGGTGTTGGCGGTTGGGATTCCGATTTTTCCAAGAAAATCAAAAAGCGAAAAGAAGCATTGGATATTTTTCTGGAGGCCCAGATTAGGTTACCCAAAAACCAAGAAGATGTCGGCCGTTTTGATACGGAGGTCAAAACCGCAAGAGAAACGGGTATAGACGTTTTTAGAACGGCTTGTTTATCGGGAAGGCGATACGAGAATTTTGATAGTATGCAGGCCTTCCGGGCCTTTAAAAAGGAGGCTATCCAGTCCATACAATTGGCAGAGCCCGTAATGCACAAGTATAAAGTGAAACTCGCGATTGAAAACCATAAGGATTGGCGAATCAAGGAAATGATCGCTATTTTGAAAATGATAGATAGTGAATGGGTAGGGGTCACTTTAGATACCGGGAATAACATATCACTTTTGGAAGACCCCATGGAGGTGGTCGAAGCCCTTGCACCTTACGCTTTCTCGGTACACCTTAAGGATATGGCCGTTGAGGAATATAAAGATGGATTCTTACTTTCAGAAGTCAATTTGGGTGAAGGATACCTTGATATCGAAGGCATGATCAATACTATTAAAAAACAACAGCCCAATGTCCGTTTCAATTTGGAAATGATTACCCGGGATCCTTTGAAAATCCCATGTCTCACCGAAAAATATTGGGCTACCTTTGATCAAATATCGGCCCCGGAACTTGCGCTTTACCTTCACAAAATCAGAACATTAAAGACAAAAGAAAAATTGCCTCTGGTATCAAATAAGACAACGGACGAACAATTATCCTTGGAAGTGGAAAACAACCGTACCTGCTTAATATACGCCAAACAAAATTTAGGGTTCAAATAAAAATAGAAATTAATGACCGAAACACGCTTACCTGGAATAAAACAATTTGATCTTACTGGAAAATGCGCCTTGATTACGGGCGGCTCTAAAGGACTTGGCTATGCTATGGCCGCCGGTTTGGCTTCGGCCGGGGCCAATGTCTGTTTGTTGAATCGTAATTTGGAGGAAGGGGAGACGGCTGCCGAACAATTGACTAAAGACTATGGTATCATTGCCAAGGCTTATGCCGCCAACGTAACCGATTTAACTGCTGTGGAAGCCGCCGTAGCTTCCATCATTGATGAATTTGGACGGTTGGATATTTTGATAAACAGTGCGGGAATCAATATTCGCGGTGCAATAGATGAGCTTACCCCGGATGAATTCGACCAGGTGATGAAAGTAAATGTTGATGGTACTTGGAATGCTTCCCGGGCGGTTACGCCCCAGATGAAAAAACAAGGAAGTGGGCGCATCATCAATATGGCCAGTACCCTCGGCCTAGTTGGTTTGGCCAACCGGACACCTTATGCGACCAGCAAGGGTGCCGTGGTGCAAATGACACGGGCTTTGGGATTGGAACTGGCCCCATTCAATATTACGGTGAATGCCATTTGTCCTGGACCTTTTTTAACGGAGATGAACATCCCCATTGCGGAAACGGCCGAAGCCAAAAATTTTATTGTCGGGGCCACGGCATTGGCACGTTGGGGAGAACTTCGTGAAATTCAGGGAGCCGCAATTTTCTTGGCCAGTGACGCAGGTAGCTATATGGTGGGATCTATGCTCACTGTAGATGGTGGGTGGACCGCGAAATAAGCAGCACTACACCCATCTTTTTAACTAAAAGGACTTTTTGCGTTAAGCGGGACGGATATCATTGCCGATTTCCCAATAAAGTTTTATCTTAACTGCCTATCCAAAAAAATACACAAAATAAATTCAGATATAATGAAAAACTCAGGAAAGAATCAAAATTCTACCGATCAGGAAAAGAAGTCACGTAGGGACTTTGTAAAAAACACCGCTTTGTTCACAGGAGGTGCCATGTTGTTGCCCAACCTTCAAATGAATGCAATGGTAAATGTTCTAAACGATAAGAAGCTCAAAATTGCTTTGGTAGGTTGTGGCGGACGAGGAACAGGCGCAGCTGTACAGGCTTTAAATGCCGATGATAATGTGGAATTGGTGGCAATGGCCGATGCATTTGAAGATCGTTTACAGAGTAGCTTTATGAACATCGCAAAAGCGTTAGGGGAAACCAAAAAATTAAATGTAAACGAGAAACACAAATTTGTTGGGTTCGATGCTGCAAAAAAGGCAATGGATTTGGCCGATGTGGTTATTTTAGCTACGCCTCCAGGTTTCCGTCCGGAACACTTTGAATATGCCGTAAACAATGGCAAGCATGTGTTTATGGAAAAACCGGTTGCAACCGACGTTCCCGGTGTGCGAAAAGTCTTGGCGGCCGCTAAAAAAGCCAAAGAGAACAAACTGAACGTAGTGGTTGGATTACAGCGTCATTACCAGGACAACTATCTGGCCGCCGTAGACCATTTAAAGAAAGATGCCATTGGTAAAATCGTATCTGGCCAGGTGTACTGGAACAGTGGCGGTGTTTGGGTCAGGGAAAGAAAACCGGGACAAACTGAATTGGAGTATCAGATGCGCAATTGGTACTATTTCAACTGGTTATGCGGCGATCATATTTTGGAACAACACATTCACAATATAGACGTAGCGAACTGGTTTATTGGGGAATACCCGGTTTCTGCCCAAGGTATGGGGGGACGACAAGTGCGTACCGGTAAGGACCATGGAGAGATCTATGACCATCATTTTGTAGAATTCACCTATCCTAGTGGAGCGGTAATAGCAAGCCAGTGCCGTCACCAGCCGGAAACTATGAGTCGGGTTTCCGAGTTCTTCCAAGGCACAAAAGGAACGGTTTCCACAGAAGGGGATAATGCGGCTATCAAAGGATGGGATGGAAGTACTGTTTTTGAACACAGAGGTAAGGATGACCCAAACCCATATGAAGTAGAGCATGTAAAACTCTTTGAGTCCATAAGAAACGGTGGAGTGATCTCAGATGCGGAAAACGGGGCAAAAAGTACGATGACCGCTATTTTGGGAAGAATGGCCACTTACTCGGGAAAAGTTGTAAAATGGGACGAGGCCATGGCCTCCAACTTGGTTTTGGTTCCAGAGAATCTGACTTGGGAATCACCGGCACCGGTCAATCCGAATGCGGATGGATGGTATGAAATTCCGACTCCTGGAAAGACCGTGGTAATTTAGATGTATGGAACGAAGAAGTGTATTGAACACAAACATTTTTATGTCCCTGCTTTTGGCAGGGACACTCTTTTTGGCCTGTAAGGAAAAGTCGATTGATAGAGGAGAAGTTTCTAATATCCAGCAACCCAACATCATCTATATTCTAGCAGATGACCTGGGCTATGCGGAAATAGGTGCCTATGGCCAGGAGAAAATAGAAACTCCAAATATCGATGCCTTGGCCAAAGAAGGTATGTTGTTTACCCAACATTATACCAGTGCACCTGTATGTGCCCCGGCACGTTATATGTTAATGACCGGAAAGCATGCCGGGCATGCTTATATTCGGAGCAATACGGAATGGGGAGAAAGGGGTGATGTTTGGAACTATATTGCCATGGCAAAGGACTCTACTTTGGAAGGTCAGGGACCTATGCCGGCAAATACCGTCACCTTGGCACATCGTTTGAAGCGAGCCGGATATGCCACGGGCATGGTTGGCAAATGGGGACTCGGCGCTCCTCATACACCATCCATTCCTAACAAAATGGGATTCGATTTTTTCTATGGCTATAATTGTCAACGTCAAGCACATACCTATTATCCCTTGCATTTATACAAGAATACAAATCGGGTACATTTGGCCAATGATACCATCGCACCGAATACCCCTTTTCCCGAGGGTGCAGATCCAAGTGACATCGCTAGTTATGCCGACTTTACCTTGACCGATTATGCACCGGATCTGATGTTCAAGGAACTTACCCAGTTTGTTGATGGGAATAAGGAAACACCTTTCTTTTTATATTGGGCATCTCCCATACCACACGTGGCGCTACAGGCTCCGCAACATTGGGTAGATTACTATGTGAAAAAATTTGGAGAAGAAGAACCCTATCTTTCGGGCGGGGAAAACCGGTACTTTTCTCATAAAAATCCACACGCGGCCTACGCAGCAATGGTTTCTTACTTGGATGAGAATATCGGAAAATTGGTACAACAATTAAAAGATGAAGGCATTTATGAGAATACGCTTATTGTATTCACTTCGGATAATGGTCCTAGTTATGCAGGAGGTGCCGATCCTGAACATTTTGATAGTGCCAAACCCTTTGATGGTAGGTATGGAAGAGGAAAGGGATTTTTATACGAAGGCGGAATCAGAATACCCATGATTGCCATTTGGCCAGGAAAAATAAAGGCCGGTAGTAGAAGCGATCATATTTCGGCACATTATGATATGGTGGCCACTCTTGCCGAGGTAGCAGGTTATGAAAAACCTCAGGATACAGATGGAATAAGTATGCTGCCCACTTTATTGGACGAAGGGGAACAAGAACCACATGAATTCCTATATTGGGAATTTCCCAGTTACGGTGGACAAATTGCGCTAAGGATGGGCGATTGGAAAGTGGTACGCCGTAATCTACTCAATAGCGATGCCCCTACCTTAGAGCTTTATGATTTAAAGAGAGATCCAACCGAAACGAAAAACGTGGCAGATGCACATCCAGAGGTGTTGAAGAAGGCCGCAGAAATCTTTGATAGGGAACGGGAATCCCCGGAATTGGAAAATTTTAAAATACCTCTAGTTCAGAATGGATTACTGACGGAAAAATAGCTTTACCTTTGTTGCTCCTTAATTTTTATCTACAATGAAATTCATCCCAAAACTACTTTTTTTACTGTCAATAATCTCTTTTATAACCCAATGCAAAGAAGAGAAGAAAGAAGTTCCCGAGGCTAAGACATCTGCAGAGGCAACCGAAAAATCTGAAGTTGTTGTAGATACAGCGGATATCGTTGTTAAAAAACCCGATAATCTTAAAACACCCGAAGGAATGGTTTGGATTCCCGGTGGCATTTTTACACAAGGAGCTGTTCCACAGGATCAAATGGCCATGGGTCACGAAAAACCTGCCCATAGGGTAGCAGTGGATGGATTCTTTATGGATATTACGGAAGTAACAAATAGAGAATTTCGGAAATTTGTTGAGGAGACGGGATATGTAACCGTTGCCGAACGCGAAATAGATTGGGAGGAAATGAAAAAGCAGTTGCCCGAAGGTACACCCAAACCCCATGATAGCATTATGCAACCTGGGTCGCTGACTTTCAAAAAAGCTAAAAGTTCAGTGCCCAATCTATATGATTTCTCCCAATGGTGGCAATGGACCATCGGGGCCAATTGGAAGCACCCTAACGGACCGGAAAGTTCTATTAAGGGCAAGGACAATCATCCGGTAGTACAGGTTGCTTATGAAGATGCCGTAGCCTATTGTGAATGGGCCGGAAGGCGTCTGCCTACAGAGGCCGAATGGGAACGGGCCGCAAGGGGCAATAAGGAAAACACTGTTTATTTTTGGGGTGACGACCTTTCCGTTCTTTCCCAAATGGCGAATACCTGGGAGGGAGAGTTTCCGGTGAACAATACCCGAATGGATGGTTTTGAGCTACGTGCGCTTGTCAAATCCTATCCACCTAATGATTTCAATCTCTATGATATTGCGGGTAATGTTTGGGAGTGGACCAGCGATTGGTACAACACCAATTATTATGGTGAAATTGGTTCTAAAGGCACTATCCTGAGGAACCCCAAGGGCGCGGAGACCCCTTATAACGAAAGAGATCCCTATGCCAAGGAAAAAGTGATGAAAGGCGGTTCGTTTCTATGCAATGAATCGTATTGTGCCAGCTATCGTATATCCTCGCGAATGGCGACCAGTTTAGACTCTTCCTTGGAGCATTTGGGTTTTAGGACTGTTGCCACGGCAGATATGTTAAGGGGTAGCGACAATTAATCAAGAGAAGAAATATGGAATTTATTACAGATTTCACTCCCGAATTGACGGTGGAATCACCGGGGCGAATTAATCTTATCGGGGAACATACGGATTACAATCTGGGTTATGTACTCCCGACCGCGATAGAAAACAAAATAACATTCAAGTTCCGAAAGAACGATTCGATCAACAAATGTAATTTGTATAGTCTTACCTATAATACCGGTTTTACCCTGGATTTGAACAATATCTCAAGAAGTGAGGTAGAGTGGGAGAATTACATCTTGGGTGTTCTTAACGAAATTTCAAAGCTTACAGATGGGGTTAACGGTTTTGATTGTACGGTTGAAAGCAACCTTCCTACGGGATCTGGCCTAAGTTCTTCGGCGGCCTTGGAATGTGGGCTGGCTTTCGGGTTAAATGAATTATTTGGTTTGGGGCTTTCCAAAATGGACATGGTAAAATTATCCCAAATCGCCGAGCATACCTATGTGGGTACCCAATGTGGAATTATGGATCAATTCGCATCGGTTATGAGCAAAGAAGGACATGTAATCCTTTTGGATTGCAAATCTTTGGAATACGATTATGTCCCCATGGATATCCATCCTTACAAAATTATACTTCTCAACACCAAGGTTTCCCATAATTTGGCTTCCAGCGAGTATAACACACGAAAGCAAGAATGTCAGAAAGGGGTAGATATCATAAAGCAAAGGCATCCTGAAGTAAGTTCGTTGCGCGATGTTACTTTGGATATGTTGAAACCATTTGAGGAGACCATGGGCCGGACAGTTTACAATCGATGTTCCTTTATAGTTGAGGAAAATGAACGTGTACTTACCATGACCGAAGCACTCAAGTCCGGTAGATTAAAGGAGGCAGGGGATTTACTTTACGAGGCCCATAAAGGAATAAGCAAATTGTATGAAGTGAGCTGTCCGGAATCCGATTTTTTGGTCGATTTCTCCAAAAGCTATGACACCGTTCTTGGAGCTCGACAAACTGGTGGTGGATTTGGAGGCTGTACACTTAATTTAGTTCATGAAACGGGTATTGATGAATTTGTGGCCGCGGCCACCGAGGCATACAAAAATGCTTTTGCCATTAATTTGGAGGCTTTTGAGGTCAGGCCCAGCGGAGGAACCTCCATTGTGGTTTGATCCATAGTTTTAAATGCATGGGGTATGTGCTTTCAATCCATGAGATATTGAAACTTTTCAGACTTAAGGATTATTAGGAATTCGGCTCCTCAGCCTTCCAACGATATCCTGCTTCTTAAATCGGGAAGACGTGTTGCAACTAAATCCCTGTGTGCCTGATATAGAATCGCCATATCACTTTTTAAAAGCCATTCTATGATTGCCTCGTTGTTACTCATACAATCTTGATAAGGTTTTTCAAATAAGCCTATGTATTTGATTTTTGCTTTTTGAAATTAACGGAAGTTCACTGTACCTCTCCAATTTTTTGGCCAAATATTTCTTGATTCTGCTAAAGGTAGATACGTATGGCTAGTGATGATATGATTAAAATCAGTTTTAACTCGGTTAAGATCTGTAAATAACTTCTTAGATGATCTGAATCATTGTAACGAATCTTTACCCTCATTTACTTTGCACAAAAACGGAATGATGTGGGTGATTGTCCTATTTACACTTCTTTTTTTATTGATAATCAGTTTGTTATTTGTTCCAATAGAATTGTATGTCGATACCATCACTAATGAATATTATTTTCGGTTAAGGGGCTTGATCAGGGCAGACATAGAAGGGCATGAAAAAGAACTTATACGGATACGGCTAAACCTCATTTTTGGAAATTTTTATTTCTATCCTCTTAGAAGGATAGGACTTTCCCAAAAGGGAAAGACAAAAAAGAACGTGAGAAAGAAGAAAGGGAAAAGAATGGGGATTGGAAAAGTGATACGTCTATTGAAAACCTTTACTATAAAGAGGCTGGTCATAGATATGGATACTGGAGATAGTCTTTTGAATGCAAAATTGTATCCGGTATTTGCTTTCTTGAACCATACTATGGGGCGGTTTTCCATCAATTTCCAAGGTAGGAACCATTTGGTACTGTACATTCAAAACAGGCCTTTGAATATTATTAAATCATTTGTTAACCTTTAAAAAACACAACTATGGAGTTACATTTTGAAGAATTATTAGGAAAGATTACGGACTTTATAAAGTCCGAAGCAAAGACGGAAACCGTTGTCGGTGAACAATTTGAATTAGGGGCATTTAAATGTGTCCCGGTCATAAAAGTAGGCATGGGGTTTGGTTCCGGTGGCGGTGAAAGCACCGAACCCAAAACAGGAAAGGGACAAGGCGCGGGTGCCGGTGCAGGCGTAGGAATTGAACCTATTGGTTTTTTGGTAAGTAAGGGAGAGGAGATCTCCTTTCTTGCTGCCGGGAAGACTCAAGGCCTTGCCGCTGTTTTTGAAAAGGTACCGGACTTGATCGAAAAGATTGCCCAAAACCGGAACAGAGAAGCCGCAGAGGTTTAGACCCATTCGAGTCTTAACGATAGAACCGGGCAAACTCTTTCAAATGAGTGGTTTTGCCCGGTTCTTTTTTGCCCTAATTATTAAGCCAATTGCCTTCTACATTTTTTAATGAGCTTCAATGCCCAATCATAATGGCTGGAAGTCGCAGAAATAAAATAAGCACCCAAAGACGTGGAACCGGTCCAAGGGTAGTACTTCTTTTCAAAGAGCTCCTCTTCTGTATGCTGCGCAATAATTTCCTGTAAATCCTCAAAGGACTCATCCAAGGAATCCTTTACTACTCTTAGGTCAACATTGCTATAGGTATCCTGTATTTTCCGGTTGAGTTCAGGTACAGTCTTCCAAGTATACCCTTTGCTGGGTATATCTGGCTCAATACCCGACATACCTACTTTATACCATTCCAGCATCATCAAGTGCCAATGATGAAGGTGTGCCAGTACGTCCCGGATATTTCGGTTTAAATACCCCGGTGGGAATTCGTTTTCCAGTTCCTCCCAGGGCACCGATCTAATAAAATTCAATAAGCTCCTGTAATTGGCCTTGCCAAATTCTATGAGTTCCTTTTTAGTTTTGGGTCTTGGCATAATGTTTCATTTTGGAACAGAATCGATTAAAAGTGTCCGAAAAGCAATCTATCGGTCCATTGAGAAACATAAAAATAGATTCCAAAATTGTATTGATAAATGATTTTTGTCATTGTTCTACTTTATAAATAGGTTATTTCCATTCTGGATATAAAAAATAGCGGTAAGATGAAAAACATGGGTATTGTCTGGGGCAGCATAGTTGTATTCGGAAGGGAAACAGCGAAGCTGTCGGAATACTTAAAGGATTTTTGAATGTTTTTTGGACAACCTGACCAAAGTCATTTCAATTCTATTTCCTTCAAATTACTTTTGGGCATTAAACCAGAAGATTTCCAAATAGTTAAAAGGATAAACAGGCATCGAAAGTGTTCCAAGGTATTGTAAATGGCATATACGTTTCAGCGATGGAAGTATGTACGGTATTACAACCTGCGTCCATGAATACTTGCGATACTGTTATAAAGACCGGGATGCTTGCCGTACCCCGGTCTTTTGATGAATCTATGTATTAGGTCGACAATAGATTCTTCCGTTACAGGTGAAATGCAATAACGATCAGGGTATACTATAAAAATCCAATGGAAGATATTTATGGAAAGAAACATTCTTTTTTATAAATAATCCATCTTATGTTTTCATCGTTTACGGCCAGCGGCTTGTTAGAAAATAATTTCGTTCTCGGAACTGGAAGTTCGTAGCTTCTTTTTAAAGTGATTAAGCCATTCCATATAACACTAGATTCAAAATCCTGATTTTTATCATGATTTAAATCGGGCCATAGCTCTAGCTTTAGGGTAACTATTAAATTTGATTTGTATGACTATTGATGTTCAATTCATCCAAATGCCTACTAGTGAGGCAATGGAAGCACTTGTTTCCAAAAAGTTAAATACACTTGCAAGAAAGTACGACTGGGTCATTAGGGCCCAAGTCCAGTTTAAACAAGAAAAAGATCCTACCGGAAAAGGAAAAATTTGTGAAATGGAGCTCAGTGTTCCTGGCCCGAGAATTTTTGCCAAATCCAATGAGGACGACTTTGAAAAGGCAGCTGCTTCCACTATTAAGGAATTGGGGAAGCAATTGAGCAAGAGAAAATCCACTTTTCAGAAGCATTAGGGAACTTGCACCATATTTTTGATACTCAAAATAGATGAATAGGATTCTGGTACCCATAGATTTTTCGGAATGTTCCGCCCATGCATTGGAGGTGGCCGCCACTTTGGCCAAGGATTCAGGAGCGAGTATCCTTTTACTTCATATGCTTGGATTATCGGAAGCCATCCTTACCAAGAACGAGGCCCAGGAATTTATGGAAGCCAAATATTATATGATGCTTGCTAAAAAAAGGTTTGCCGAATTTTTGGATAAGGATTATCTCAAGGGCATCAAAGTGACCGAGATGGTACAGAATTATAAGATTTTTGAAGAGCTCAACAAGGTTGCCCTTGAACAAAATGCCGATTTAATCGTCATGGGCTCACATGGGACAGGTGGTTTGGGAAAGTTTTTTGTAGGCTCCAATACGGAAAAGGTAGTACGGACTTCAAATGTTCCCGTTCTTGTTATAAAGGAACACATTCCAAATTTTAAAGTGGACAAAGTCGTTTTTGCCTGTGATTTTAAGATAGAAGGTGTACCGGCCTATCATAGGGCCCTACAAATGCTTAGACCATGGAATGCACAAGTACATCTGGTATATATTAACTTACCCCATATCCATTTTAAGAGTACGGCGGAAATAGCCAAAGAAATGGATGCCTTTTTACGGGTGGCGCATCATGGGGATGTTCCGAGCCATATACATGTAACACATAGAAACGATTATAGCACCGAAGAGGGTCTGTATAATTATGCCGAGGAATGTGATGCGGATTTGATTGCGATTCCCACCCATGGGCGCAGAGGTCTGGCCCATTTTTTTCAAGGGAGTATTGGAGAGGATTTGGCTAATCGTGCCAATTTACCAGTTATGACCTTTAAGATCTAAAAAGATGTTTTTGAATTTATTCCGATCCAAATAACATTTTTAACTTTGAAAGGAGGATAAGTTCGGATTTATTGGCGCCTGCAAAGGAAACAGCAATGGCCCTAGCAGTTTTATAGGTTTGCTCGCATATCCTTTTGGTAAACAAGGAACGGTTTTCCCTGAAGAAATCTTGGAACTCCCTGAAGTAGGTATCACCATCAGATTCTTCGTTTTGTAACCAGTCAAATACAATTTCAATTTGATATGCGGCATCGGTTCCAAATTCATCCTCTACGTCGTCTACATCCAACCACTGTTTGCGTACAGCTTCCTGTAATGCGGTCACTTCTTTTGGCCTCACATTCTTATCCGCCATGGCAATGGCATAGAACAATTTGCCTAGGTTTTGGTACATCCCATTCTTACTATTTTCTGGATTTAACATAGCCCATTGATTTTAAGTGTGAATATAATAGCCACGGTTACCGTGATGTGATTTCGGTGAAATAAAGGAAAAATGTTTGCAATTTTCCAATTTCAGTTTTTGTACTTGTGCCGTAGTTTTCATGGAAGTCGTTTCATACTTTTGGGAAATTGATGGTTGAAATTATTTTATAAACTATTTTTTTGAAATGATAAATATCAGCCAGATTCATTTTTTATTTATCTTGATTTGTATCAAACATATACTGTGATGGCAAAAGGGAAAAGTAAGGCGGTTTGGGGTATAGATATCGGCGGTACCTATACCAAGGTTGGTCTTGTTACCGAAGAAGGTGAAATTTTGACCTCTAAGGAGTTTAAAACCGGGGCCAAAGAACCTTTTTCTGTTTTTATGGGAAATTTGGAGCAGGAAATCAAAAGCCTAAAATCTGAAGTTAAGGAATTACCCGAAATTATTGCCATAGGGGTAGGGGCGCCCAATGCCAATTCCCTTACCGGGGATATAGAATACCCGCCAAACCTCAAATGGGGGGATAAAATTCCCTTGGCAAAATCTATAGAAAAGGTTTTTGAATTGCCCGTTACCATTGCCAATGATGCCAATGCGGCGGCCTTGGGCCATTTGCAATTTGGCCCGGCCAAAGAAATGAAGAATTTTGTGGCGCTTACCTTGGGAACCGGGCTTGGAAGTGGCATAATTATAAACGGCAAACTTTTATTGGGAGCACATGCCATGGCGGCGGAGCTGGGTCATGTAAATGTAGATCCCAATGGTAGGCACTGTAATTGTGGCTTACAGGGATGCTTGGAAACCTATGCCTCGGTAACTGGGATAAAACGAACTGTCTTTGAACTTCTGGCCGATATGACCGAAGATTCGCCATTACGGGGAATCAGTTTTGATGAAATGACCGGGATAATGATTGCGGATGCGGCCTTGGAAGGGGATCCCGTGGCCTTGGAGGCTTTTGAACATACGGGCTTTACCCTGGGCAATAAAATGGCGGACATAGCTGCACATCTAGATCCCGAGGCAATCATCCTCTCCGGAGGGCTTAGCAAAGCAGGGGATATCCTATTGAACCCTACTATTGCCAGTATGGAACACAATCTTTTTAATGCCTATAGGAATAAAATAAAGGTACTGATTTACAATGCACCGAGTACTCATTCCGTTTTAGGACCGGCGGCGTTGGCACTGTTATAGGATAGCTTGGAATCAACGTTGCAATAGATGCTCCAAATGTTCACTATCCAAAACATGCTCCGTTAATGTAAACACCTGTTTTCTGTGTTCCCGAACACCCTTTATAAATTGGGAAATATGGTCTTCCAATTCTTCATGTTCGGTCCGGAATTCATTGGCATCATTCTTAAATGGTTCATCTATGATATTGGCCAAATGGGAAAGATGTTCCTTGATCTTTTTTAAAAGATCATTACACGTTTTGGTATCGCCAAGAATACTTTGTCCTAGACTCCTTACGGCACCGAGGTTTTCCTCTTTGGTAATCCAGATGAAGTACCGCTGTAATAGTTTATGCAAAAACTTTAAATCATCCCTATAAAAAAGTAGGTCGGATTTCCAGTGTTCCGTTAACACATAAAGTTCTTGCCAGTCCGTATTTTGTATGTAGTCACCTTTTGGCCTGCTTCGAAAATTTCCCATGGTCTTGCTTTTTAGATTATTTAAAAATAGGGAAGATAGTATAT
Organism: uncultured Flavobacteriaceae bacterium; assembly: GCA_947494715.1. Taxonomy (GTDB): domain Bacteria; phylum Bacteroidota; class Bacteroidia; order Flavobacteriales; family Flavobacteriaceae; genus Ulvibacterium. The sequence goes on from CANLWG010000001.1 coordinate 548,676, forward strand.
GATTAATATGACTTTTGTCAGGATGTACATCTTGATTTCCCGTGACCTACTCTTTATTTTTTTACATTTAGCATATGCTTCATCCAAAGTATAAACGGTATTTTAGGCAAACCCTGGCTTTTGGACTCATATGGTTGACTTTTGGGCTGATTTACGTTCTTTTGGAAAAGGGCATTTTGGGCAGAATAACCGAATATCCAAGTACAGGGGTGGCATATGATTTTCAAAACGCCTTGATTTATATTGGTGTAGGAACTTTTTTTGCCGGTCTGGTCCAGGGATGGATCGAGGTTACCTGGTTAAAAAAGCGTTTTGCAAAGAATAGGTTTTGGGTAAAGATTTTGTTCAAAAGTGCTTTCTACCTTCTATTCCTTGTTTTATTCTTGATTCTGTTATCATTGATAACCAACGCACGCCGCCTTGGGATACCCATTTATGACCCGATAGCCTTGGAGAACGTATTTCAGTTCGTAAGGAATTTTGCATTTTGGAGCGTCATTATTTATGCGGCTGCTGCTTTGGATGTTGCTTTGTTCTATTCAGAGGTAAACGCTTACTTAGGCAATGGAGCGATTTATAACTATTCCTTGGGCAAATATCACAAACCTAGACAGGAAAAAAGGATTTTTATGTTCCTGGACATGAAATCTTCAACATCCATTGCCGAAAGATTGGGACATTTGGAATACTTTACTCTTTTGAAAACGGCTTATGCGGATATGACAAATCCCATTTTGGAGACTTTGGGAGAGATCTATCAATATGTCGGTGATGAAATAGTAGTGTCCTGGTCGCTAAAGAACGGATTGTATCATGATAATTGTTTAGAGTGTTTTCGAAAAATAGACAACATATTCAAAGAAAGAAATGCTTATTACAACAAACGGTTTGGTGTAGTCCCCAGTTTTAAGGCGGGCTATCATATAGGGGAAGTTACGGTAGGGGAAATCGGGATTATAAAAAAGGATATCATCTATACGGGAGATATACTGAATACGACGGCACGTATTCAGGACGAATGTAATACCTATAATGCTAAAACCTTAATTTCAAATGATTTGATAAAAGTATTGCCCAAAAGCGATACTTTTTTGTTTACCAAAATCGGTAGCTTAATCTTAAGGGGGAAAACGGAGGCCATTCAACTTTTCCGTATGGATCTCAATTTATCCCTACCCAATAAATAGAAGAAACGGCTATGTTAAAAGGCCATGGAGCAATTTATGAACTTAAAATTCGACCATCTCCCATTTCAATGATTCTATCTGTTTTCTTGGCAAAATCGGTATCATGGGTTACTATCAACAGGGAGAGGTTACGTTCTTGGGCCAATGCCTTAAAGATATCCATTACATTCTCGGAATTATGACTGTCCAGGTTACCTGTAGGCTCATCACCCATGATAATGGCCGGGTCATTGATCAAGGCACGTGCTATGGCCACACGTTGCTTTTGACCTCCTGAAATACGGGAAGCCAACTTTTTTGCCTGATCATCAATATGCAACAATTTCAATTTTTCCATGGCATCATGCTCTATTTCCTGTAAGGATTTTGACCCCAATTTTTTGGCGGGCAGCATCACATTTTCCAAGACGGTAAATTCCGACAGGAGATAGTGAAACTGGAAAACAAAACCGATGTTCTGGTTACGGATCTTGGCCAATTCCTCATGATGTTTGCCCGTTATTTTTTCCCCGTTCAAAAAAAGTTCTCCTTCGTAATCCGTATCCATAGTGGATAGGATGTAGAGCAGCGTGGATTTTCCACAACCCGATTTTCCCATAATGGAAACGAATTCCCCATTTTTAATACTAAAACTAATATCCTTAAGCACATGGAATAGAACAGGTTCCCTAAAATATTTGTTGATCTCCCTCGCCTCCAAAATATTCTCTATACCCATGGTTACTGACCTCTTATAATTTCAACGGGATCTATTTTTTGGGCCTTTCTTGCGGGAAGATACCCTGCTAAAAATGTGGATGCCATGGCAAAGGTAATGCCTATAACGTAGTATCCTGGATTGTAATTTACCTGGAAGGTCTTTATCGTTGGCAACGCTTCGGTCTCAAACGGTAAATTATCAATGACCACGGATATTCCGTAGCCTATGAGGAGTCCCAAAATACCACCTACCAGACCTATAAGTATAGCTTGGCTGATAAAAATATATTTTACGTCCCTACCGGAAAAGCCAGTGGCCTTTAAGATGGCGATATCGTTCATCTTCTCATAAATAAGCATATTCAAAATATTGTAGATTCCAAATCCCGCTACGATCAAGAGTGTAATGGAGACGGCGTAGGTAATGAGGTTTCGAATAGAGGTACCTGTTTCAAATTGTGCATTGGCCGTTTTAATGTCCACCGCGGTGAGATCAAACTGTCTTTCAATCTTGTTGGCCATGGGAACTGCATCTTCAATATCATGCAACTTTACATTGATGTCCGTAAAATAATTTCTAGGCTCCCCCAGAATGCGCTGTGCTGTCTTAAGATTGGCAAAACTCTGCACATTGTCCAACTCAGCGAGGCCGCTTTGATAAATGCCAACAATCTTTAAAGGGAAAAGATCTCCGCCAACTGTACTGATCTGAACAGTGTTGCCCACATCCAGGGACATTTTTTTGGCTACACCTGCACCTATGAGAATTCCGTTATCCAGATTATCCAATGCTTCCGAGCTTCCCTTTACCACATATTGTCCAAAATTAAAAAGTCGTACTTCTTCCAGCACATCAATACCCACAAGATTTCCTCCCAACTCTATAGAACCGGAGATATAGAATATTTGGGCCTGTAATTGGGGGATGGCTCCCTTTACCTTGGGATTATTGTTGAGCTGGTCCATAAGGGGTAGGGCATTATGGATTTTTCTTTGGGTGAGTTTGGGTTTTATAGAACGTACCTTGGTAAAACTGTTTTTGATTTTTTCATAGAGATCCACCGGTTGCTTTTCAGATGGTTTTATCTCATTGTAAATGTGTACATGTGGGGTACGGTCCAATATCAAACCATCTAAGAGCCCATTAAGACCGGTCATGAAACTGACCAAAATGATAAAGGTCCCGATACCAAAAGTAACACCCAATGCGGCAATGGCCGTTTGTTTGATTCGGGAAAACAAATGCGTTTTGGATATGCTCAATATGACCCTCCAATTGATCATGGTTCGGGTTTATAGATTTTGGTATGTTCATCAACACCTGATAGAATTTCTACCTTTTTCAAATTTCGGATACCAAGGGATACCTCTTGTGGACCGTCATCCGTCATAACGGTATTGCCTTCCATAAGATATTCCAAAGGGATGGTTAAGGTGTTTTCTTTTTGGGCAACGATGATGTTGGCCTCTCCGGCCAGCCCAGGATACAATACCTCAGGCATTTGGTCAAAAATCGCCTCTACTTTGAAGGTTTGGGTTCGCTCATCCTTTTTAGGATAGATCTTGTCTATTTTACCCTCAAAAACCGTATTGGAGTAGGCGTCCAGGGTAATCAATACATTTTGCCCCTTTTTTAGTGCTACAATATCCACCTCGTCCACTAAAAGCTCTACAATGAAAATGGCTGACTTGCCCATGCTGGCCAATGGCTGTTGGGCCGTAATAATTTCCCCCTCGTTTTTATGAATGGCATAAACCTTTCCATTGATTTTGCTGGTTATGGTAAAATCTCCGGTATTTACAATAGCGGTTTGGTAATTATTTTCGGCCTGCTGCATCCGCGTTTGTAAGTCATTTTTTGTACGATCATATCTGTTTTGCAGTACTTGTAGATTGTTATAGGAACTTTCATACTGGAGTTTCTTGTTATCAAACTCGGCATTTGAGCCGATCTGTTGCTCCCAAAGGCGTTTTTGACGCATGAAATTTATGGAGTCATTGTGAAATTTTAGTTTTGCCGTATGCAGTTCTTTTTCAAGCCCATCAAGTACCGCCGCATTTCCGCTGAACTCATCTTGTGCCAATTGTAAGTTCAACCTTGCATTTTCTCTATTGAGTTGGGGCATCTTATTGAAGATTTGGAATAAGGGTTGCCCCTTGGAAACGGTATCACCTTCTTCTACCAACTGTTTGTCCAAAATACCGGTTACGGAGGAATATACTTCATAGAGACTGTCCGGCTGAACCAAGGCGGAGGCATAGACCGATTCTACCAAGGTAGTTTTTTCGGGAGTAATCCCCTCGTCATTATGGTTGCAGGAAACAATAAGAAAAGCTAGTAAAGGAATCAAAAATCGTGTTCGCATGGCATACCTAAAGGCTTTAAAATTACGAAACTTGAAGGTGTATTTGTTTAAACCCGAAATTATACGATGATAAAAACAAAATAAACATGATATTTGTCATCTTTTACATCTTTACAGTGGCCTAGATTAGCCTATAAAATTGAATTCGATGAAGGAGTTGGTAATGACCTTCAAGGAAAGAATATCCAAAAACAGCATGTTGTTGGCCTGTATAGGCATTCTTTATTTATGGTTTGGGATGTTGAAATTCTTTCCTGGAGTTAGTCCGGCCGAAACCATAGCCATGGATACTATCCATGAGCTGACCTTGGGTCTTATGCGCCCAGATGTATCTTTGATCCTTTTGGCGATATGGGAAACGGGCCTGGGCCTTCTTTTGATTTTTGGTTTATTGAATAGGTTTGCCATAATACTGGCATTGGTTCATATGATACTTACTTTTACTCCCTTTATATTTTTTCCGGAGCTTACATTTACCAAAGCTCCTTTTGGTCTTACACTTTTAGGGCAATATATTATGAAGAATATTGTCTTTTTGGGTCTTTTGGTCTTTTTGTTGGATAAGGAGCGAAAAAAGAAAAAAGAAATATAATCAAAGGATTATTCAACGATTCTACTGTTTTGAGCTTTCCAAAAGTTCTTCTGTAATACTTTGGATTTCCTTTTTTGTAGCAGTAATATCCAAGGTAAACCCTTGAAGCTTTTCTTGTAACCCTAAATGTGTTTGTTGGGCCATACTATGTTCAATATCCTTTTGATCTATGGCCAAAGCTAATTGATACCTATGTTCCCTGGTATTGGCCAGAAGTTTATTGCAGGTATATTTCAAATCCTGAAAGCGCATGACCTCTTCCCGAATTTCATCCAAGTTCTGATGTTGGACCATATCTTCAAAATAACGATCTAAAAGCTTTTGCAGAAACTGTAGTTCATCCTTGTAAAATGCTAGATGGGAGACCCAGTTATCGGCTTCCCAGTATAATTTTTGCCAATCCATCTTATTGCTTTAATCTACTTAATCATATTGAGGTGAAGAGCTAAATTAAATAGGAATTCAAGTTTCAAAAATGATTTTCGTCATACCGTTTCCATATTATTTTGTTGAACTTTTGCATTTCTAAAAAATATAGATGAGTATTAGCCCCAGTAGTACAATTTCTGTAATTAAAGCACTTTTATGACATGTGTTAAAAGTTATACGATTTGAAAGACTTTATATCGTTGAACAAAAGGTAAACATTTAACTTTGTAGCATGCGGGTCTTCGATAAAAACAGCAACATTTTTAAATTGCTCTCGGAATCTATTCTACAAGGAATTCTTGTGGTGAACGAACAGCAGGAAATTGTTGCTTCCAACCAACGTTCCGACGAACTTTTTGGATATAATAGAGACGAGCTTTTGGGCCAACAATTGTCTATTCTAATCCCAAGTGCCCAAAGGGAAAAGCACAAGAATTTGGCAGAGGGTGTTTATTGGGAAGATATTGGAATACGCAAAATGAAAGGAAGGAATTTATCGGGCCTTCATAAAAACGGGAATCAAATTCCGTTACAGGTAGGATTAAGTCCTTTTTCGCTCTATGGGAATAAATATGTGCTTACCTTGATTGAGGATCTTTCCGAACTTAAGGAAAAGGATAACCAAATATATGAGCTGAACACACAACTAGAAAAAAAAATAAGGTTGCGTACACAGGAGCTTCGGGATACTGTGGCTATACTCAAAAGAGAAGTAAAAAGAAGAAAAGAGGCCGAAAACAAAATAAAGGATGCTCTACAACGCGAAAGGGAACTAAATGACCTTAAGACCAAATTCCTTTCTTTGGTATCCCATGAATTCAAGACTCCTTTAAGTGGAATTCTTACCGCGGCAACCTTAGTAGGGAAGTACAACACGGAAGAGCAGCAGGAAAAAAGGGAGAAACATTTGAAAACCATTATCGCAGAGGTGCGTAGGCTCAATACCATTTTGACAGATTTTCTCTCCATAGAACGTTTGGAGCAAGGAAAGGAGGTATACCGATTGTCGGATTTTTCTTTGAGCAAGATAGTCAATGAGGTGATTTATGATGCCAATATGATTCTAAAGGACGGTCAAAAAATAAACTATCCACAAAATATAGATGATATCATTATTAACCAGGATGAAAGGATTGTGGCACTTGCCCTCACCAATCTTTTGCACAATGCCATAAAATATTCCCCCGAGGATACGGAAATAGATTTCCGTGTAAATATTTCCAAAAAGAAGATTACTTTCCATATCAAAGATCAAGGTATCGGCATTCCAGAAACCGACCAAAAGCATATTTTTGATAGATATTTTAGGGCGGAGAATGTGTTGTTGACCCAAGGTACAGGCATAGGTCTTAATATTATAAAGGCCCATGTGGAAAATCTTGGGGGCAGCATTTACTTTAAAAGTAAGGAGAATAAGGGAAGTGTCTTTAGCGTAGAGCTTCCTTTGGCGAAAACCTAGGATTGCTTAATTTGTAGCTTTAATGGATTTTGCGAAATGAAAATCCCAAAACCAAATGTTTTATGCCAAAAAAAGTACTCCTTATAGAAGATGATACTGTTCTGAGGGAAAATACGGCCGAGCTTTTAGAACTGTCCAATTATGAGGTAATTACCGCTGCAAATGGGAAAAAGGGCGTAACCATGGCGAAAAAGCATCTTCCGGATGTTATCATTTGTGATATCATGATGCCCGAATTGGATGGCTATGGAGTTCTGGAGACCTTATTTGAAAACGATTTTACAAAATCCATTCCCTTTATTTTCCTTTCCGCCAAAACCGAACGAAGGGACATAAGACAGGGGATGGAACTGGGGGCTGACGATTATTTGACCAAACCTTATGAAGAGTCCGAACTGATCGGGGCGATCGAAAGTAGATTGGCAAAGGTTGCGATTCTTCGTGAATCCGGTAAAAAGGATGAAGTTGACGTTCATTTGTTCGAGGGAGGGATTAGAAACATAAATGGACTTAAAAATTACATTTATGATGAAGGAGAAGAATTTTTTCATTCCCAAGGTGAGATAGTCTACAATGAAGGAAATCACTCCAACTGGGTGTATTTGGTGCTTTCGGGTATTGTAAAGACCCATAAATTGGACGAGCATGGCAAAGAACTTATAACCGGAATCTACAGGCCGGATGATTTTTTTGGATTTACCTGCTTTACGGACAATATTCCCTATCATGAATATGCTACCGCCATAGAAGATACCAAAGTGGCCGGTATTCCAAAACAACGATTAAAACAAATCTTGGAGGAAAACCATAAACTTGTCCTGGAGCTAATAAGATTGTTGGCGGAAAATCTTTCCGATATCAAGGAGCAATTGCTACAAATGGCCTATGGGTCGGTCCGTAAGAAGACGGCCAACACTATTTTAAAATTTGACGAAAAACTTCAAAAGGACGGTCAGGGCAATATCCATATTTTACGAAGTGACCTTGCCGGAGTGGCCGGTATGGCCACGGAGACCCTAATTCGAACACTTTCCGATTTTAAAAAAGAAGGTTTGATTACGATAGAGGATAGAAATATTAGAATACTGGATAAGGAAAGGCTTTGTCGCATCTCTTAATAAAACAGTTTTAACGGGTTTCATGATCTAAATCATTTTTTGGTAGGTCTGGCTAAAGTAGTTTTACGGTAAACTACAAAAACGGACCAATCATGTTACAGGTTTTATTACCCACTGATTTTTCCGAGAATTCTTGGAATGCCATTGTATACGGCCTTGAATTACTGAAAAAATCCAAATGTACTTTTTACCTTTTGCATATTAACCCCGTACCTCCCTATTCCGGGGCTGGAAGCTCTATTCGCGTATCCCCGAAACTTATTGAGGACACCATACTAAAAGATAGCCGAAAGAATCTACAATTGCTATTGAATCGCATTGAAAATCGTTTTGTAAATCAAGGACATACTTTTGTCACAATTGCATTATATGATTTTTTCGTGGATAGTATTAAAAGGCAAGTAGAGCAAAAAAAGATAGACTTGATCATTATGGGAACCAAAGGGGCCTCTGGTTTAAAAAAGGTAACCGTTGGAAGTAATACAGGGGATGTTATCACCAAGGTAAAATGTCCCTTGCTCGCCGTACCGGAGAATGCGACCTATAGGACTCCAAAGGAAATCGTCTTTCCAACGGACTATCACTTAGGTTATGATTTAAAGGTATTGGATACTTTGATCGAGATGGTCAATACACATGGATCGATCCTACGAATACTACATATCTCCAAGAAGGGCGAGCAATTGAACGAGGAACAACTTAAAAACAAGGAGTTCCTTGACGATTACTTAAAAGATGTAGAACATACCTTCCATTCGCTTACAGGGACAAAGTTGGAAACTGCCGTACAATGTTTTTCCGAGAGCAGGGATACAGATGTTGTTGCCATGGTGGCCAAAAACTTGAACTTTTTTCAACGAATCCTGTTTAAACCAAGAATCGAGGAAATTAGCTATCATACGGAAATCCCTTTTTTGGTATTACATGAATAAAAGGCATTAGGGTATTCCAAACTGACCAAAATCATGGTTTTTGGATGTTGGCGAATTTATTTTTGTTAACAAACGGTTATCATGAGAAAGATTTTGGTCCCTACGGATTTTTCCGAAAATGCGTTCAACGCGCTTAAGTATGCCTGTAGTGTTTTTAAGTATGAAAAAAGTGAAATTTTCATCGTGCATGCTTATGCGGATGAAGTATATCAGAAGGAAACATCTGTAAAGAGAAGTTTTTTGGAAAAGCTGAAAGAAACTACCCTAAAGAATTCCGAAAAACATTTAAAAAGTATTCTCTTAAAGATAAAGACCCATTTTCCCAATCCTAAGCATAGCTATAAGACCATTTCGGCATTCGGTTCGTTAACGGATGAAGTCAATGATCTTGTAAATAGGGAAAACATGGATATAGTGGTCATGGGGACACGCGGAGAAACCAATGATCGCAAAATCATCTTTGGTACAAATACCCTACAGGTACTCAAATATGTCAATTGCCCTGTTCTGGCCATTCCCGAGGGTTATGAGTACCAGGCACCCAAGGAAGTACTCTTTCCCACTGATTATATGGTCCCTTACAAAAGAAGAGAACTCAAATTATTATGCGAAATCACGGGCTCCTTCAGGTCTACCATACATCTGCTATATATCAATCCGGTTAAAACATTATCGCTACGTCAAGAAGACAACCAGCAATTTCTTAAGGGATGTCTTTCCAAAGCCAAATTGATGTTCGAGACCGTTTCCGAAAAGGACAAGACCATGGCCATTACCAAATACATTGTACATAAGGATATTGATATGCTGGTATTGGTGAATTCCAGACATTCTTACCTGGAAGATATGTTGTACCAATCCACTATAGATAGAATAGGGTTGCATATAAAGATTCCGTTTTTGGTAATGCAAAACCTATTTAGATAGCCCTTACCATCATAAAAAGATAAGGGGACGTGATTATGGAAAGAAGTGAAAAGGAATTCCAGAATTTGAACATTTAAAGAATACCATCATGAAACGAGTTATATTGCCAACGGATTTTTCGGACAATGCCTATAATGCCATACAATATGCCCTTAAACTATATAAGGAAAAGGAATGTACCTTTTATCTACTGCACACCTATACTCCTGCAATTTATCACTCGGAATATATGTTGCATAGTCCGGGCCAGATCGGTCTCGGTGATTTGTACCAGACCGATACCATGATTCAGTTAGAGGAATTAAGGGACCGCATCAATAAGGAATTCAAAAATCCTAAACATACTTTTTTTCTACACTCCGCCTTCAATACCCTGGTAGATGAGATTTTGGATACTGTTGAGAATGAAAAAGCCGATATGGTCATTATGGGCACGCAAGGCGCAACAGGAGCCAAAGAGATTTTAATAGGTACCAATTCGGTGCATGTAATCAAGAAAGCAACATGTCCTGTAATCCTCGTACCTTCAAGCTTTGAATATGAAAAGCCAAAAGAGATTTTGTTCCCTTCCGATTACGAAGTGGATTATCGGCAAGAACATTTAAAAGAGCTAGTGGAAATAGCTAGGGACCATATAAGTAGAATAGAAGTGCTACACGTATCACAAGGTTTGGATTTGAACGAGGAAGAACTGACCAATAAAAAAAAGCTGGATGATCTTTTGGCCGGCGTGGCACATTTGTTCCATGATCTTCCGCAGCAACAGATAATTACGGCCATTAATAATTTTCAACTTAAAACGAGGAAGAATCTTTTGGTGATGATCCAGAACAAGCACACTTTTTTGGAACGTTTGTTTATTGAACCCATTATTAAAAAAATCGGTTTTCATGTTACTATTCCGTTCATGGTAATACCGCCCTACAAAAAAATTGAAAAATGAAAAACATCTTAGTCCTTACCGATTTTTCGGATAATGCATACAATGCATTGTTTTATGTTTCCAAGCTTTTTAATCGAAACGAATGCAGCTTTTTTCTCTTGAATGCCTATGAGGAAAGATCATCTCGGACAGGCAAACTTTTAAATGGGGGAGAGGAGGTATTAACCTTGGCGAAAAGGAAATCCAAGGAAGGTTTGGAGAACGTCTTCCATAAAATAAACCTGGACAACCCCAACCCAAAGCATCAGTACCAAAAGCTTTCCAAAAATATGGATCTCATGACCTCCGTAAAAAAAACTATAAAGGAGTTTAAAATAGATTTATTGGTTTTGGGAAACAAAGGAATTACTAGTCTAGTTTCTGTTTTTTGGGGAAGCACCACTACCAAGGTTATGACCACTATCAAGGCATGTCCCATTTTGGCCGTTCCCGCCGACAAGGAGTTTACAGCTCCCTCTGAGATTGCCCTTGCCACTAATTATAAAAGGACTTTTGATGCCGAAGTCATGGCCCCGGTGCGTTTTATGACCTCCCTTTGTAATGCTGCCATACGAATAGTTCATATAAACGAAGAGAAACGCCTAAGTAAGTTTCAGGAATCGAATCTAAATACACTGATAACCTATTTAAAACCTTTGGAGCACACCATACATTGGATGCCCAACTTCACTAGTAAAACAAAGGCTATACAGGTATTTCTGGACGAATTGAACATTGGAATGTTGGCTATGATCAATTACGAGCACAGCTTTTTGGAACTCCTATTACGAGAGCCGGTCATTCAAAAAATGACATTTCATATTACGATTCCGTTTTTGGTAATCCCAGGTGACTGATTCAAATCATAGGAGATTCCTTGTCCCAGCTTTAATTTTATAGAAACAATAAAAAAGATGCTATGGACAGAAGAATTTTGCTGCCAACGGATTTTTCCAAGAATGCCCTGAACGCCATTAGATATGCTTTAAGCTTGTATGGGAATCAGCGTTGCGATATTTATTTTTTAAATGCCTATCAGGTACACGGGTATTCCATTGACAGTATGATGGTTCCAGAACCCGGGGAAAAGTATTATGAAGCTGCAAAAAAAAGATCTGAAGAAGGATTTGAAAAGTTGATGGAGATCCTAAAACTACATGGGCAAAATACAAAGCACACCTACCATACGATATCCACCTATAATTCCCTACTCTACGCCATAAAAAATACTATCACCAAAAAGGACATAGATATTGTGGTCATGGGTACAAAAGGAGCAACCGGCTCCGATACCATTTTATTTGGTACCAATACCGTAGATATAATGGAGAAGATAACGGAATGTCCTGTGATGGCCATACCGGAACATGTTACATTCACTACACCTAAAGAAATTGTTTTCCCTACGGATTATACAACTGGTTTTAAGCGCAGGGAACTGAACTATCTTAAAGAAATCTCCAAGCTACACGGTTCCTTTATTAGGGTATTGCATATAAAAGAGGACCCGGAGCTTAGCCGTATTCAAGAAAGCAATAAGATTCTATTGGAAGCCATATTGGAAGACGTAAACCACAGTTTTCATATGTTGAACGATATTAAGGTGCATACAGGTATAGCTGCCTTTATAGAAAGTAGGGGAAGTGATATGATTGCCTTTGTAAACAGAAAACATCGGTTTTTTGGCAGTATGCTCTCGAAACCTTTGGTAAAGCAACTGGGATATCACTCCCGTATCCCTGTCTTAGCCTTGAACGATTACTCATAAAATTGGCACGGATATGAAAAATATTGGAATCTGGATAGATAAGGAAAAGGCACATATTGTGGTGTGTATGGAACAAGGTGAAAAATTTAGCACGCTTCAATCCAACGTGGAGTTTTATAACCCAAAAGGAGGCTCTAGGTCCAAGACGCGTTGGGGTCCTCAAGACGTGGTACAGGACAGTAAATATTTGGAAAGGGAAAAACAACAACTAAAGGTCTATTTTAAAAATTTAGCCAAAATGGTAATGGATGCAGATGCTTTGGCCATTTTTGGACCGGCCGAAACAGCAGAAAAATTTGAAAAAGAACTTTTGGAAAGGTATCCTCAATTGGCCATAAAGGTTAAAACGGTAACCCGGTCGGATAGTATGACCAATAACCAGGTAAAGGCTTTGGTTCGGGATTTTTTTAATAAGGATAAAGGTTATGTATAGTTTGTCATGAAAACGAAAAAAGCCAAATTCAAATCCGATCAGCTCAAGAAGCGTAAAAAGATGGAGGAATTACACAGGGCTTCCCAACAATGGAAATCCATGTTACGATTCATGGAGGACGAAATGATTTTCATTGACCGCCTGTTGAACTCCTATGTTTTTGAACCGGATACCCCTAATCTTTTTGAACGGTTACAAGACTATCTAAATCGGATACAGGAATCAAAGTCGAAAAAGAGCCTGATCAAGCGTTACATCTCAAATCATGAAAGCCATCTTGGGGGAATGCTGGAATGCAAGGATGCCGTCTGTGATGAGGAATATTATCGGAAACATGATAAATTAAGGGCCGAGGTCATGGACTTTGTAAACGAATTTCAAGACCTGAAATCGGAAATCTTTAATTATGCCGGAGGTATCCTTAAAAAGCGAAAACCCGAAACCAAGGCGTAATAGTATTTGCGAAAAGCATACTTGTTAACTACAGGTTCGTGCCTTTTAGATGACCATGTTAAATTTAGACTACCAATCTTAAGCTGGTAGGGCTATGCGTAATGCGAAACGTTTTAGGTTAATTAATCAGATCCAACTGATCATAATCATTTCAAATAATGGTCAATACCAATAACTTAGGGAACGGAATAAGTAGTAACCCAAAAAAATCAAAAAGCTATGTCACTTATTGAATTCACAAAAAACCGATGGCCATGGAACTACGGTTTGACCGATTTCCTGGAACGAGAAGATTTTTTTAACGATGATTTCTTCAATTTGGAAAAATCATCTCCTGCAATGAATGTAAAAGAGCACGACGATGATTTTGAAATTGAATTGGCCTCTCCCGGATTTGACAAAAAGAACTTCGAAATTTCGTTAAAAGACCATGTTTTGGAAGTATCCGCTGAAAAGGAAAAAGAAGAAACCGGGAAGGATAACGAGTATACCCGTAAGGAGTTCAATTATTGTTCGTTTAGGCGGGCCTTGCAATTGCCCAAAACAATTGACGACTCCAAGGATATTAAGGCCACTTATAAAAATGGAATCCTAAGGTTGAATCTTCAAAAGAGGGAAGATACCAAAGAGAAGCCCAAAAAAAAGATTGAGGTTATTTAACCTCATTATTTAAAGCGGTAAATAGAACTGTCCCTGTTTGCCGCTTTTTAAGATTACAGATATGAATACACAACAAAAAACATATAAATATATAAAGTGGATCAGTCCACAGGAAATGCATGAGGTTTCCCTGTCCTGGTTTTCAGAATTGAGTTTTGTACGGGATGAGCAGCTGTTTCTCAACGATTTGGTAAAGTCTTATACCTTGCAGCTAACGGATGCCGATGTCTTTGATGAGAGCAGGCGAATAATAACGGCTATTTCCAAAGCCGAAAAAGAAGTCGTCGTTTTGCTTAAGAAAGTGCAGGCGCACGAAAACCAGTTGGAAATAATGGTAGATGATATAGACCAACCCAAGATGGAAAAGGCATATAGGGATACACATAGGGATTTGCTAACGGAAATAGATGGTTATCTATGCGAATACAGAAGCCTAAAAAGTAGTTTGTTCCAGCTTATTACCAAAGTAATGAAAAAAGAGAAACGCAAACGATTGCTTAACTAAACCTAAATAAATGGATTAAGCCATGAAAAAGACAATTCTACTTCTTTTGCTGGTGTTGATTGGTTGTTCTACAACGCAATTGGTCAATAATTGGAAGAACCCGGATATTGTTCTTTTCCATGCCTATAAGGTACTTATTGTAGGTATGGCCCCCAATGAGGAAGCAAGGGTGGCTTTCGAGAGCAAGATGCAACGGGAATTTGAAAAAAGAGGAGTGGAATCCGTACGAAGTCTGGATTTATTTGATGTAGAATTTACAGCCTCGGCACGGTCCGACGAAGAGATTTTGAGGGTGGAACAGCAACTACTCGATAAGGACTTTGATGCTATATTGTTCAACAAAGTAGTGGGTTCTGAGGACAAGCAGACCTTTAGAAGAAAGATAGAGGGCATGAACCAGCTTTTTCATACTTTTTCGGATGATTATAAGGGTCATCAGGATATTTATTATGACGAGGATTATTACGACGGATTTACCGTTTATCATGCTGAAACCTCATTGTTTTGTATTTGCGTTGACAAGGAAATGGAACTGATTTGGCGAGGAGCAATAGATATAACAGATCCGACCAATATGGAAAAAACCATAGATGATTACATAAAATTGGTAGTTCTGGCCATGGAAGAGCAGGATCTTATTTTCTACAAAGGTTTAAAGAATGAAGTTACTGGTCTTTAGTGCCAAGGATTTTGAACGGGAATTTTTGGAAAAAGCAAATAGAAAAGGACATCAAGTGGCCTATACCCGGGATGCTTTGGATTCACATACGGCTATTCAGGCAGTTAGCTACCAAGCAATAAGTATTTTTTCCGGTGATGATGCTTCCCTGGTAGTCCTGGAAAAGTTGTGGGACTTAGGGGTACGGTATATTACCCTACGCTCTGCAGGGTATAACAATATTCATATCAAGGCGGCAAAACGTTATGGCTTTAAGGTAGCCCACACTCCGGATTTTTCACCACATGCCATTGCAGAGCATACCGTAGCCTTGGTATTGGCACTTAATCGGAAAATAGTATTGGCCGATCGGCAAGTGCATAACTACAATTTTATGTTGGACGACCTTATGGGCTTCAATCTCCATGAAAAGACGTTTGGCATTATTGGTACGGGTAGAATTGGATCTTTAGTGGCTAAGATAATGCATGGTTTTGGATGTTCTATATTAGCCAATGATTTGGTACCGGATCATAGTTTAACTGAATTCTGTAATGTACACTACGTAGACAAAAGTGAACTTTTTGAAAAATCGGACATCGTAAGTATCCATATACCCTTGACCTATGAAAATCATGGCCTCGTCAACAAAGAACGTTTAAAGACAATGAAGGAAGGCGCCATGCTTGTTAATACGGCAAGAGGTTCTATAGTAGATACCAATGCACTATTGGAAGTTCTTGAAAACAACCACTTGGGCGGATATGCCGCGGACGTTTACGAAAAGGAAAAAGGAGTTTTTTTCAAAGACAACTCCAAAACAGGAATAACAGATGAAAAATTAAAAAAATTACTATCTTTTTCCAACGTATTGTTAACCCCGCACCAGGCCTTTGTAACTAGGGAGGCGCTTGAAAATATAGCCGAGAGCACTTTTTATAACTTGGATTGTTGGGAACAAAATATAGCGTGTAAGAATGAGTTGGGCTATGAAACCTTAATTTCATAATAAAGGACTAAAAATTTTGGCTGCACCTTCTTTAAGCCGTTCGGTCAACGGTCTTTTTTTAAATTCGTTATAATCAATTTGGCCACTTATTTTACAATCGCGGATAAAATCTTTTTTTAGTTCGCATGCCATGCCCTTTCCATATATCAAAACATTGATTTCATAGTTTTGCTCAAAACTTCGAACATCCAGATTTGCTGTTCCTATGGAGGTCAACCGATCATCTGAAATAATGACCTTGCTGTGCAGGAATCCCTCGGGATAAAGGTAGATTTTCACCCCTGCCCTGAGCATATCTTCAAAATAGGAGCGCACGCTCCACTTTACCAAGCGGCTATCCGATTTGGTTGATAAAAGCAAACGCACATCCACTCCGGCCAGGGCGCAAACTTGTAATGCCTCCAATAAAGCTTCTCCGGGAACGATATAGGGATTAATAATATACACATATTGGGTGGCTGTATTTACTATCGAAAAATAAAGCTGGCGTATGGAAGCAAAATCCGAATCGGGTCCACTGGCAACAACTTGGGCAAATGATTGGCCCGCCGAGGTTTCCTCCAAAAAATATTCCGAGGACAGGACATCATCCTTGCCACTGGCAAAACACCAATCCATGGCAAAGACTGCTTGTAGACTTCTGACCAAAGGCCCCTTGATCATCAAATGTGTATCCAGCCACATGCCCAAATCTGGATCGCCTTTTACGTACTTATCGGAAATATTAATTCCGCCGGTAAAACCTATCCTACCATCTACCACAACAATTTTTCTGTGATTCCTATAATTGAGGGAGGATAGAAATTTCCCAAATCGCATAGGCAAAAAACTGGCTACCTCTATATCGGAACTCTCCAATGATTGTATAAAAGCCCGACTCAATTCCCAACTTCCGAACCCATCATATAGAAAGCGTACTTCAACCCCCTCTTTGACCTTACGTTTTAATAATTCAAGGAATTGTTTGGCCAATTCGCCCTCTTCAAAAATGTAGTACTGGATATGGATGTATTTTTTTGCACTTTCCAAAGCATCAAAAATCGCCTCATATGTGGAGGGGCCATTTTTGAGAGGAAAAAGCGCATTGCCGGCACTGGGAAGAAATTTTGAACTTTTGGTCAAAAGCTTTACCAATTTAACATGTTCCCGAACGTGGTGCGGTAGCATCTTTGCTTCATCCAATTTTTGATAATAATCATCTACTTTCTTGAAATATTCCGATATTTCAGGGGTCTTCTTCAATTCGAAAAATTTGTTTTTTCTTTTATTCCGTCCCAAAACAAAGTAGAATAGGATACCACCGACCGGAATGGTAAATATGGCCAACAACCAGGCCAAGGTTTTTGTGGGTCTAGCACCATTGACCAATAATCCCATAACCAGACCGATGGCCGTAAGAAAATATAATATTATAACTATGCTCAAAAACATGAAAGTAGCTGTTGGAATATATGAAGGTAGGCAATGCCGTTCATTAATGTATATGATGCCGATCATTTTGGATATGCCCTGTTGGAAGCTGTAAACCCAAATAACTTTTCATAAATTAAGTGTAAGGTTTTTTGCAAAAAACCTACTTTTGTCCTATAAATTTAAGATAAGGATTTTTGATTATGTCGGAGAAAATAGAAAGATTAAAAACGGTAATAATAGGTTCGGGGCCTGCGGGCTATACTGCGGCTATCTATGCGGCAAGGGCAGATTTGAAACCGGTCATGTATACGGGTATGGAGCCTGGCGGGCAATTGACCACAACTACCGAAGTGGATAATTTTCCAGGATACCCTGAAGGTATAGATGGGCCTACCATGATGGTTCAATTGCAACAACAGGCCGAGCGTTTTGGTACGGAGGTACGTATAGGAATGGTCACTGCAGTGGAATTGAGCGACGAAACTGGTGGTATCCACAAATTGACCATAGATGACGATAAGGTAATTGAAGCGGAAACCGTAATCATTTCTACAGGAGCTTCGGCCAAATACCTTAACCTTCCTAGTGAACAGCGATTACGTGGTGGAGGCGTTTCCGCCTGTGCCGTATGTGACGGGTTCTTTTACAAAGGGCAGGATGTGGCAATTGTAGGCGGCGGGGATACTGCTGCCGAGGAAGCTTCCTATTTGGCCAATATCTGTAATAAAGTTACGATGTTGATACGAAAGGACCATATGCGAGCTTCCAAGGCCATGCAACATAGGGTAAACAGTTTAAAGAATATTGATATTCACTACAATACGGAAATAGATGAGGTTTTGGGAGATCAGGTTGTGGAAGGTCTACGTATGGTAAACAACCAGACCGGAAAAAAGGAGGAAATAGCCATTACCGGTCTATTTATTGCCATTGGACATACACCGAATACAGGTATTTTTAAAGGGCAGTTGGATATGGACGAAACAGGTTATATCCTGACCAAAGGAAAATCTACCAAAACGAATAAACCAGGGGTTTTTGCAAGTGGTGATGCCCAGGACAAGGAATATAGGCAGGCGGTAACCGCTGCCGGTACGGGTTGTATGGCAGCCTTGGATGCCGAACGCTATCTGGCTACGGTTGAGACTCCGGAAGAAGTAGTATAAGGATCTTGATTTTATAATTACAATGAAAAGGCCGCTGTAGAAAACAGCGGCCTTTTCATTTTTTGAACTTGGAATTAATCAATCAATACGTTGATAATTCTCGGAAAAAGTCCGGTTCCCCTCTTCATCAAAGGATATCTGACTATAGGAGTTGGGATGTAACTGTAGTTCAAACTTGAATACCTCAATAGTGTCCACAACACCCATCATAACCTTGGAGCCATATTCCAAGCGTTCTTGTAGTGTATCCATGGTGTTGCTATACGTACCAAAACCAAACCACTCGTTAGGGTCGTCCGGAGAATAGCGTGTCCACATTACTTTTCCTTTACTATAAATTTTTACCTGTCGGTATCCATTGGTATTTGGAATGGTGTCGGATACGTTTATACCATCGTAATTAAAACGGTTGATGAGTTCCCAAGTTCCTTCCAAAGAGGATTCCGATTGTTGTTCGGATGTTGTCATGTGGGTAGCGGATACCAAGAACAACATCAAAAAAATTAAGGTGAGCAACTTTTTCATGGTTGTGTTCTTTTGTGTTAGTGATTATTCAGTGTATCAAAAGTTACGAATTTTTTTGTTAAATCCATAATAATTGCACTTTAATAATGCGAAATCATCAGTGTTTTAAAGAATGTGAAATCAACAGGATTTGTAGGCGTTGATCAATGCCGCTAAGCCCAAAATGTCCTGTTTGGTGTGGTGTGCACTTAGTACAATTCTACTCTTAAGCCCGGCATGTTCGTTTGGATAGTTGAAATCGGTTATGATGACACCATGCTTAAAGAGATAATCCGTGAACATAGGGTCGGAATAGCTAAAAGCTGGGTGTCCCTGCATGAAATTAAAGCGTTTCTTTTTCTTTAAACTATTTAAAAAACTGGCTTTATTTTTTACCAGGTATTTTCTTTTATTGGAATATAGCCCCTTGCTTTCCAGTAATGTCGCCAGATAGGCCGGAGCTGCTGGACTGGCACCTGCAAAAAAAGGAGTTTGTAGCAATTGTTCCATTCTGTCATTTGTACCGAATATTGCCCCCGCCTGTATACCAAAACCCTTTCCCAAGGAAGTACAAACTATCAATTCTCTAGGCCCCAAGGATTTTAGGATTTCAAAAACACCGCCACCGTCAGACCCTATAACACCTATTCCATGGGAATCGTCCGCTACTAGTATTACCTTTTCCAAAGGAAGTTGTTTTAGTCCTTCAAAGTCTGGATAGTGGGCTCCGGAAAAATCTATGGAATCTAGCAAAACGACAGGGGTGCTTTTGCTTTTTCCCTCTAAATGCTCCCGAACGGCAATATTGAGCGAAGCAAAAGTTACCGCCTGTTTTATGTTAGTGGCCAAATGCAGAGCAGAGTGGGTGTTGGGTGCGTAAAAGAGTTTATATTTTGCAGTATTGAAATATTGGGCCACGAATTGCCCTGCTAGATAGCCCGATGACAAGGTAACGCAGGTATCGCTACCCACTAGATCGGCCATGTATTCCTCCGCTTTTTTATAAATGGAAAAACGTACGTTGGAGTTACGGGATGCACCGTAATTGGTACCGTATTTTTTTATGTTTTTAATTAAGGTGTCTTGAAATTCCTTATCCGTTTGCAAACCCAGATAGGAAGTTCCCCCAAAGTAGAGATAATCCTTGTCTTTTATGGTTACCTCGCGCCCGGGAAAGCTGTCAATATAGTGTACCATTACTTTAGGGTTATTCCGCTTCCGGGCAAATCGGGAAAAATTACGTTTCCTCCTTCTTCAATTTTTACACCATCGGCAATATCTTCCTTCAAAAGTAGGGCACCGTCCATATCCACATAATCCAATTGGGGTAATAGTTGGGCAATAGCAGAAATGCCCACTGTGGATTCGGTCATACAGCCTATCATGGTCTTAAGTCCAAGTTCCCGGGCTTTTTTCAACATCTGTAGGGCAGGGGTAAGGCCTCCACACTTGGTCAATTTAATATTGATACCGTTAAAATGAAGGGCGCATTTTTCTACATCGGCTTCAACAATGCAACTTTCATCTGCAATCACGGGAAGTACACTTTTGTGCATTACCCGTTCCATACCTTCCCAATCATCCGCTTTTAAGGGTTGCTCCAAAAATTCCACGCCCAAATCCTTAAGCTGGGGAGCATTGTAAATGGTCTCTTCCGCCGTCCAGGCGCAATTGGCATCAATTCTAAAAATAGCATCCGTATATTTGCGGAGTTCCTTTACGAGGTTTACATCATCATCTGTACCCAACTTTATTTTATAAATGGGCCATGGCCTTTCCTTCATTTTGGCGACCATTTTATCAATTTCCGCAATGCCTATGGTATAATTGGAAATCGGATAACGGTCCGGTTTTGTTCCCCATATTTCATACAACGGTTTTTCAAGTAGTTTTCCATATAGGTCATAGGCCGCAAGATCTAGGGCGCAAAGGGCAAAATTGCTCAATCCTTTTTTGGTCAAGAATTGGTGAAATTCCTGGGGGGTCATAAAATCAAAGGATTCGATTTCATTTTTTATCCCTTTAATTTCCGCCATCATACTCTCAACCGTAATTTGGTAGTAGGGATTAGAAGTGGCCTCACCGTAACCTATTTTTCCATCCTTGGTCAAAGAAACGATCAGGGTGTCCTGAAAATCATGGGATTCCCTGGAAATACTAAACGTATGCTTCAATTGTAGAGCGAATTTTTTTAGTTCCAATCGCATGCCAAAGGTTTGTTGCTAAGATAAACAAACACTACCTACTACAAAATGAAAACCCCGATGATATCACCGGGGTTTTTTTGCGCTAGGTTGTTGTTTAAGTCAGTCCCGTTTGGTGATGCTACCGGACAAATTTTTCTTGCTCTGTACCGAGGCCTGTCCGGAATATGAGATATTGCCGCCACTACTGGCATCCGCAGTTAGGGATTCCGAAACGCTAACACTTAGATTACCACCACTACTGGCATCCGCATGGCAAGTTTCGGTATTCAATTCCCTGGCATTTATATTACCACCGCTGCTAACATCTATATAGGCCACTTTGGCCTCTCCCAATAAATTCAGGTTAGCTCCGCTACTAGCGTCTATATCCACGTCACCGGCAACAAACTCCACATTTAGATTAGATCCGCTGCTGGAATCTATTTCCAATTTATCCGTTTCCACGGTATTTTTTGTATTTAAATGTGCTCCGCTGGAACTTTTCAAAGCAGTGACTTCAGGAAGGGAAACATAGATTTTTTTTGTGGCCCTACCTATGTTCTCAATGGCATGGACCCGTAGTCTTCCGTTTTTGATATCCGTACCGATCAGGTCTATTACATTCTCATCGGCTTCAACCGTGATTTCAAAATCGTCCGCCTGGGTCACATATACGTGTAGACCTTCAGATGCGGATATTTCCGTAAAATCAGCTTTGATAGAACGGTTTTCCTCTACTACAATGCCATTGCCTTTTTTGCCAGGTCCAAAATCCCCTAGGTTAATGTCAAAGGCGCAGGATGATAAAAAGAGTGTAATTAAAAAAGCGATCGTAATTTTAACTAAGGTTGTCATGATTGTTGTTTTAGATTGATGTAAAATTCGTTATTATGAATTGTTGTGTACCTATTTATTTTTCTGAACTGTTGTATTGGCGGTCCAAACTGTTGGTAGTGCCAACCGTATTAATTTTTTGTTATCGTTTTTTTGGTCGTGATACCATCTTCTCCAATTTTCATTTCAAATACGTTACCATCATCACCAATATTGATATCTACTTTGTCGCTATCCTTGTCGCTAGCCTTAATTTTCAACCCGTCCTCATTGACCTTTAATTTGAAGGATTCCCCATCTTCCTCAATATTGATATCTATACCATCCTCATTGATTATAATTTTATTTTCACCATTTTCACTGGTTTCTTCATTTAGTCCTTCAGGGCAGTCCAAACAGGTGAGCTCACCATCTTGTACCATTTTCCAGGTGTAGTCGCTCATATCACATCCATTTAGACCACGATCGTTGTCGGCTCTTAAGGTCCAACAACGACCATTGTCCCTTTCATAGTTGATGATGGTGCCGACAGGAAGAAATAGCTCTACCCTTACTTCCTGGTCCTTGAACTTATTATCGCGGGCAGTAGTCAGGTAATTATCCAAAACGAGGTTGTTGCCCTCCATATGATAACCGTATTGTATTTTTTCCGCAGTGCTTCGGGCTTCATTAAAAGATGCCCCATTGGCCTCCTTGCGCATTTTTAATCGTATGACGGAGTCCTTGGATTTTTTTATCGTAAAGCGTACATCCTCCGAAAGTAAGACTTCTTCCCCTTGGTCATTATAGATAAGGTGCATATCATCCATACGAATATGTCTTCCTTGGTCAATAAGGTCAGAGGACAGGATGGCAATATTTAAGGTATCCGTAGGGTTGTCCATATAAATAGTATCCTCTACCGTGGTACTGCCGGAATAGGCATGAGCCGCTGCCTGCCGTACCCCAAAGATGATAAGCATGATTATCGAAATCAACCATAGACCCAACAATGTAAATTTGGCAATGTTCCCTATGGATTTTAGATTGGTGACCAAAATCTTGAGTCCTAAATAAAGCAGGAAGAAAAATGGAATACCGATAGCAAAAAATACAAACAAGGACATGAGCCATACCGGTACACTGCTGGAATTTACAATGTTATAAAAGTCTATTCCCGGGATATTTATTACATCCGCTATACCAACGGTCAATAGGCCTATGAATAAACCGATTATAGTTGCCGCACCTACTATGATCAAGATGATCCCAATGAACTTTGCGATGATTTTAAAAAAGAAAAGAACAATGTCCCCAAGGGTATCAAAAAAAGTCTTTCCACTACTTTTCACCTTGTTCCCTACCTTTTCATAATCCACACTTTTTACCTTCTCGGCAACGTCATCAAACCCTTCCTTTACCTTACGTTCTATATTACTGATGTTAACGGCCTCACCTCTCATATCCAATTTTTGAGAGGTGCTGGCAGCTTCTGGTATCAATATCCATAACAGTCCGTATATGAGGATGAAGCCTCCTCCGGAACCGATGGTAAGGAATATCCATAGGAGACGTATCCATAAGGGATCAATACCCAAATAATGTCCCAAACCAGAGGATACGCCGGCCACATATTTCTGTTCGGTATCCCGATATAGCTTTTTTACGCGTCTTGGCTCGGTCTTGGGCCTTGGTTCGTCCTCAAAGATATCCTCGTCTACCATGTAGTCTTCGGGCTGCCCCATTATGGTAATGACTTCGTCCACTTGTTTTTGGGTAATGACCTGTCGCTCATTTTCCATTTTTTCCTGGAAAAGTTCGGCTATTCTTGCTTCGATATCGGCTAGGATTTCATCGCTCCCGGGCGTATTGGCAAAGGAACGTTTTATGGCCTCTAGATAGCGCCGCATTTTATTGTACGCATCTTCATCAATATGAAAGAGTATATTGGCGAGATTTATATTTACTGTCTTGTTCATTTTTTATTTTTTTTACCCTGAACTTGTTTCAGGGTCTGTTTGTTGGATGGTTATGTGTTTTTGGTTACCAGATTAGTGGCCTTTCGTAATTCGTCCCATGTAGTATCCAGCTCCTTTAAGAACATTTTTCCGGTTTCTGTTAATGTATAGTATTTTCGTGGTGGCCCGGAAGTGGATTCTTCCCAACGATAGTTGAGTAGCCCCGCGTTCTTTAAACGGGTGAGCAAGGGATAAATGGTGCCCTCCACAACTAGCATTTTAGCATCCTTCAGCGTCCCCAGAATTTCAGAGGCATACTTGTCCTTTCCATTGAGGATAGACAGTATGCAATACTCCAAAACCCCCTTGCGCATCTGTGCTTTTGTATTTTCTACGTTCATAATTTCTTTTTTCTTTTTATGCGACGCTTTCTTTCCTGTATTTGAAATGGTAGTCTGCATAGATTAACTGTTCGTTTTTTGACTGATGAATAAACATCCTAAATTGATTTGATTGACGGTTAAACTCCTTTATTTAGGGTGTGATGAATACCCTTTTATAATTCCTATTGCATTGATTGATGGTCATAACTTAATTCCCGCTTTATTTTCCAAGCGCCCTCGTCCAAGATCCAAACATGGGTAAACTTTGCAATATCCCCTTTTTGGTATTCCATTTTCTCATTTAGAAATTCAAATCGATGTACGCCATGTTGAATGGCACCATAGATTTCACCTTCCTTATAGAGTGGAAAGACCTCAAGGGAATCGTTCAACAAAATTCTCTTTGCAGGCTGTGGGTTATTAGGGTTTCTCTTGGCACAGTTTTCTTCCATAGGTTTCAAGAAGTTGCTTTTACCGAAAGTGACTCCTCCCTTATCGTGATAAAATTCAAAATCTTCGCTGAACAAGCCGGCCAAGGTTTCGGTATCGCATCGGTCAAAGGCGGCATCAAATAAGATGCTATCCTTTTCCTTCAACGATTGGAAAAGTTCCGATTCGCGATTTACTTGAGCACTGACAAAAGTGTGTACAAGAAATAGGATAAAAAATATGATGTATTTTACGAGATATATCATTTTATGAAATTTATAGTTATTGGGTATTTAAAAGACTGCCCTTCATTGGTACGTATCGTTCCCAAGATGGTATAGACAATATTAATGATGAAGAGGGCTCCCTGTAATAATCCGGCAACGCCCAATGGCCACATCCACCTACCAAACCAAAAATCATCACTATCAAAATGGAAGTTGAGGTTGTTAAGATTGTTAAGACTATCAAAACCGAAATGGGAAAAATCGAACAGGTCGGGAAGAAAGCCAATGAAAAATGGAATACTTATTAAACCCGAAATAATCGAATATAAAAGCAGGCTGATTTGAAAGTTCAATACCTGTTTTCCATTATAGTCCACAAATTCATACTCCTTCTTGTTCGCTGTCCATAATACCAAGGGTAATATGAAATTTCCAAAAGGAATAAAGAACTTGGAAAAGGTAGACGCATGTATAATTGCGGATAGATTTTTTTCGTGTTTGCTCAAAGTATGTTCCATCACCTATTATTTTCTTATGCAAATATATATCTAAAAGAAGGTACTATGCAACACATAGTACTAATATTTAACATAAAATTAACAAATATAGTTTTGATTATTTTCAATACTTTTAAAGAAAATATAAGGCATAATGGCAGTATCCACGGGCAAATTCAACACTTTTACATTCTTTAAACTTCCATCGGCATGGTGGTGCGGTGTTCGGTTAAGGTATATGGATAAAAACAAGGCGATTGTAACCGTGCGGCATAGATGGATTAACCAAAACCCGTTCAAAAGTATGTTTTGGGCCGTCCAGGGTATGGCGGCCGAATTGAGTACGGGAGCTATGGTCATTACCCAGATTCGGGAAAGCGGGCAACGGATTTCAATGCTCGTAGCCAGCAACAAGGCCAATTTTTCAAAAAAGGCTATAGGTAAGATTACGTTTACTTGTGAAGACGGTCATTTGATAGGGGAGGCCCTTCAAAAAACCATAAAGACCGGAGAAGGGCAGACCTTTTGGATGAAATCCACTGGGATCAATGAAAACGGGGTAGTGGTATCTACCTTTGATTTTGAATGGACCATTAAGCTTAAAACTTGAATTGGATGGTAATTTGGTTCAATGTTTATACTAAAAAAGAACTAGTTCATATCAATAAAACCTGTATTGGTAGCTTTTTGAGAGGTGAATGATTTAAGGTTGAGTATTTTAGTAGAATGTTTTTGTTCTCCAAGGTATATGAAAGTTGGACATTGGAACGCATATCCCGCCATATATTGTATTGGTGTGGTTGGTGGGGATTTTATGCGTTGGTAAACACCAACTCCTATACGGATGGCAGTTACGTGGATTGGCTTTTGGTAGAACTTTTTGTACTTCCTGTAAAACTCGCCCTTACCTATTTTGTGATTTACTATTTATTGCCCAGATTCTCAAAAAAGAAAAGGTATTTTTCCCTATTGTTTATTACTCTTGCCCTTACCTTCGTCGGGGCCATCATACTCAGGGCCATGGAATTTGTTTCCCTTAAGGAATGGTTGTTTCAGTCTGGAGAGCTGTCCTGTGCCTTTGGGAAAGCTCCGTTTTTTGTCTCTAAAATAGTCTATAAGGCTTTGGACCTGTTGTTTGTGGTTTCTTTGGTGGCCATCATAAAATTTATACAGCAACAGTTTATCTATGAAAGAAAGACCAAAAGTTTGCTTACCCAAAAACTGGAAACCGAGCTTCAATTTTTAAAACATCAGTTACAGCCCCATTTTCTTTTTAATACCTTGAACAATCTCTATGGGTTGATACTGACCAAGAGCGATAGGGCCGGTGACATGGTTGTAAAGTTATCTGAAATTATGAGTTATATGCTCTATGGATCCAATGAAACCTTGGTACCCGTGGAAGACGAATTGGCCAATTTAGAGAATTACATCGCCCTAGAAAAAATACGTTACGGCGATGAACTGCAAATAGATTATAAGGTAATAGGGGAAACCAAGGATAAAAAGATCCCACCTTTGGTTTTGATTTCCTTTGTTGAAAATGCGTTCAAACACGGGCCTTCTTCCAATTTGGAAACCAGTTGGATCCGAATCTCGGCAGAAGTAACCGAGCAACGCTTTTTGTTTATCGTTGAGAACAGCCTTTCATTCCCAGACCAGGGAAGGGAGGAGAATAGGTCTCAGGTCAATAGCGGTATTGGGCTGAACAATGTGCGCAAGCGTCTGGATCTCATTTATGGATCGAACTATGAACTCCAGATTTCCCAAGGGGAAACCTATTTAATAGAACTTAGTATAAACTACTTGTAAATGGAGCATATACGTTGTCTAATTTTGGATGATGAGCCTATCGCCATTACGGTTATCGAGTCGCACCTAAAGGAGTTTAAAGACCTTAAAGTCGTTGCGACTTGTAGAAACGCATCGGAGGCTTTTGAAGTACTCCGGAAAGAAAAAATCGACCTCATTTTTCTAGATATCGAGATGCCCAAATTGGACGGCCTTTCCTTTCTGAAATCACTTAAGGACCCACCGCTGGTTTTGATAACTACCGCCCATCGCAATTTTGCCTTGGACGGGTTTGAATTGGATGTGGTGGACTATCTGTTAAAACCTATTCCGCTAGATCGCTTAATGCAGGCGATAGGAAAGGTGAGGCGCCTACTGCAGGTGGACCAAGGGCATCATACCAACGGATTCGACCCATTGCCCTACATCTTTGTTAAGAGCGACCGGGAAAACGTAAAAATTAATTTGATGGATATTAGGTATATAGAAAGCCTAAAAAACCATGTAAAAATCGTCACCTCCCAGAAAAACCATATTACTATGGTGAGCATTGGTGAAATGGAGAATAAATTGCCCAAAAATATTTTCCTCCGAATTCACCGATCATTTTTGGTCAATCTTAGCCATATTCAAAACTACACCAATACCTATGTGGTCATTGACCGAAAATCCTTTCCACTGGGCAATGTTTACAAGAACGCCGTGTTGGAGGTGTTGGATAAAAATAGGATTTAGTTGTATTCCCTATTTTTTAATTGGCCT
The DNA here is from genome assembly GCA_947494715.1 of uncultured Flavobacteriaceae bacterium. GTDB lineage: Bacteria > Bacteroidota > Bacteroidia > Flavobacteriales > Flavobacteriaceae > Ulvibacterium. The sequence goes on from CANLWG010000001.1 coordinate 576,922, forward strand.
CCCATAACTGATATGGATTTTTCACCTGTTCGTATGGCAAAAACGGCCATTGGGCATTTTAGATTCCTACGAGAGGATTAAGATTCTAATTTAGATGTGAATCTAATGTATAATCTTAAAATCCTTTAACCATGGAAAAAATTAAAAAGATTTTCGGAATAATAACCACCATTAGTCTCTTCATGTTTACCAGTGAAGCAGTAGCGGACCTTCCTTATGACAATTCAGATCCGAGGGTCCAACAACGCAAGAATAAAGTGATGATGACCTTTTTCAATGAGGAAGAAGCCATCTATACCGTGGAGATTTTTTCCTCCGACTATGAGTTGATCAGTAAGGAGGTATTGGGGGATGCCGTAGTAGTAGGCAAAATTTTCGATTTTGGCTATTCCAAAAAGGATTTGTATCATATACGGGTCTCTACGGAACAAGAGGTTTTGTTCGATAAAAGATTGCGATTGGGAATTTATTAAAGGAATACAAAGATAAGCGGGTTCTTTAACGACCATGTCCAAAAAAACACTTCGAAAAATTATTAGCGTAATCTTCATGAAGTTTAGTATGCTAGGACATAACAAAGGCGGAACCCGCTTTTTTATTGATATCCTTAAAACCCCGGCTTGGTATCCAAACCCTCCTTTCCGAATTTGCAGTTTACCTACCTTCTGTCCTTAACTTCTGGCATTGTAATTCTTATTTACCTCTTGATATGTGCCTAAATCCATAACTGTTTTACCGTATTGTTGTTTTCATTAGTTTTAGTGTTAAGAGTAGTCTTGCCAAAATATTGCGGGTAGAAATCCAGATGGGCTTGTGTACCGATCATTGGACTATTCAATTGTAACAAATGAGCGGTACTGCAGACTACTATGGTGACAGCAGCAATTGCTCGGGCGGTATATTGAAAGCTGGCCAATGAACTTTAACTAAACAAAACATGAACGCACACGAAATAGATTTCGCCATTTATGGCGAGGAAATGCAATATGTAGAAATTGAACTGGATCCCCAGGAAGCGGTGGTGGCCGAGGCCGGTAGCTTTATGATGATGGATTCCGATATTAAGATGGATACCATTTTTGGGGATGGCTCCAATCAGGATAGCGGGGTCTTGGGAAAATTGTTTTCGGCCGGAAAGCGATTGCTTACGGGCGAAAGTCTCTTTATGACCGCTTTTCTGAATATAGGTCAAGGCAAAAAGCAAGTGAGCTTTGCGGCACCTTATCCGGGCAAGATCGTGCCCATTGATCTCTCCGAAAAAGGCGGGAAGTTCATTTGTCAAAAAGACGCTTTTCTCTGTGCTGCAAAAGGAGTATCCGTTGGGATAGAATTCTCAAAACGATTGGGTCGGGGACTTTTCGGTGGTGAAGGCTTTATTATGCAAAAGTTGGAAGGTGACGGGATGGCCTTTGTTCATGCCGGCGGAACCTTGGCGAGAAAGGAGCTGGCCTCCGGTGAAGTTTTAAAGGTAGATACAGGTTGTATCGTTGGTTTTACCCAAAATGTGGATTATGATATTCAATTTATAGGTGGAATAAAGAATACGGTATTTGGGGGCGAGGGATTGTTTTTTGCCACCCTACGCGGCCCTGGAACTGTATATATACAATCCTTGCCATTCAGTCGATTGGCCGGAAGGGTATTGGCCTCGCTTCCAAGAGGAGGCAAGGATAAGGGCGAAGGCAGCCTTTTGGGCGGTATCGGGGACTTGTTGGATGGGGATAATCGGTTTTAGATGTTGGATGCTTGGTGCTGGATGTTGGAGGTCCTATATAAGATGGTGTTATAAACATTACGCAAAAGATGGACGACAGGGCAAAATTCAAATTCGAGAAGTTGCATATTTGGCGGGATGCCATGGACTTGGGAGAACAGATAAATTCTCTTACGAAGGATTTTCCAAAGAAAGAACTTTACAATCTATCCTCACAAATTCTTCGCGCTGCGGATTCGGTAGCTTTGAATATTTCTGAAGGATCAATAATTCAATCAAAACCTGAATTCCGAAAATTTTTGGGATATTCCGCAAGGTCACTTGCCGAAGTAATAACTTGTCTGCATAAGGCACGTTTAAGAAATTACATTTCGGAAAAGGTTTTTGAGGAGCTTTATAATGCCTGCTTTAAATTAATGAATATGATAATTGCTTTTAGGAAAAAATTGTAATTTCAACTTAAGGCACCGAGCATCAAAAACCTGACAACTAACTTCCTATGAACTTCAAAAACCTTATCCATTTTTTAAGGGAACTCAACAAAAACAACACTAAAGAATGGATGGATGCCAACCGTAAATGGTATAAGAAAGTACGGGACGATTATATCTCCTGGCTGGACAAAATGGACCTCACCCTAGCGGCCATGGATGACCAGTATTATTCCACTCCGGGAAGGAAAGGCATTAATCGAATAAACAACAACTTGATGTTCCACCCCAATAAACCGATTTATAAGGATTATTTTGGAGCTGGATTGGATAAACGTCCCAATACCGGGGATTTCTATCTAGAAATCGGCATTGACCAGTCTATGCTGGCCGGAGGGTTTTGGCGACCGGCCTCAAAGACGTTACGGAGTATTCGTAATGCCATTGATTATGACGGGGCGGAACTCAAAAAAATCCTCAATAAAAAATCTTTTAAGGAAACCTTTGGAGACTTGGTCATTGACGAAAAGCTAAAAAGTGCACCGAAAGGATTCTCGAATGATCACACCCATATAGACCTTCTACGAAACAAAACCTTTGCGGTAATGCATTCGTTTTCCAATACCGAGGTATTGCAAGAAGATTTTGAACAAAAGGTAATTAGGGTCTATCAAGAAATGTTACCCTTCCGAAGGTATTTGAACAAGGCCGTAACCGTTTAAAAATCACTTTTTTGAATCTGACAAAATTCACCGTCCCGGAGCCCTGAAATTTGCGTTCACTGCATCGGCCACGAGTACCCAATCATTTCCTTTTCCCGAGGTTGGGGGAGTTATTGCTGTCTTATCCTTTCTTGGCAGTATTTCACCTTCAAAAGCGTTTCCGGTTCGCGGATCATACCACCAGGTTTTCAAAGTATCCGTATTGAGCTTGCTAAAATCCAACTCTGTTTCCTTGCCAGTAGGAAAATAGACCATAGCATAGGTTCCTCCGCTATCCCGGGTAGCGATTACATAGTCTTCCGTTTCCTCCTGATTCCCAATTACCATTTCCTGATCGGGTATACGACTAAGGAAAGGTCGTGATAACATTAGCTTCTTTAAGTGCTTGGCTTGGGTAGCCATGGGCAAGTCCAATGCTTCGGGCCAAGGGCGTAGCGGGCCGTTAATCCCTTTTTTATCCAATTTGTACATTTGCCAAACATCATGGCAACCATAGGTCTGCCCAAAGGCACCGGCAAAAACGTTCCAATACATTATCCGGCGTATATCCCGGGCAGAGCTATAGCCCAACTCCTTGGCATTAAAACAGTTGGGGTGGTCCTCATAAAGCGGTTCTCCATCCAACACAGGTTTGGTAGGACTTAGATTGTAATCATGTGTTATATGTTTGTATGTACCTTTATTGGCACAATGCCCGGTTTGGTGCATATTAAAATCCAACCAGGTATCTTGGTGGAACCAAGTAGAAGAACCACCTAATTTTGTAGGTTGCGGATGGAAGCTCATAAGCCCATTTTCGTTTCCACCGGTTGCCTCGACGATACCAGCGGCCATTTGTCTCCACACCATCACATCATTGGAACCCTTTCGAGGATTTCGATCACCGCCAACAATCCAAATAATGTTATCAAAATCTTTATATCTGTTTCCAATCCATCTACCAAAAACCTTGGCGTTATCCGGAGTAAAGACTTCCGGCCCAACGCCCCAACTTTCCTTAAAGAGTTTATCGCCCCAGGTAGGTAATAGGGCGATATAAATTCCCAAAGAATCCGCCTTTCGAATAACGTAATCCACATGTTGAAAATATCGGTCATTGGGAATTTTTGGGTCATTGTTCAATAAGGGAATCTCGCCATATGGGTTGGGTGTATTGAGACCATCTATTTCGGCCAGGGCCACGGCCTGTATTACATTGAAACCTTGTTCCGCCCTTTTTTCCAGGTACATATTCACCTCTTCCCGATTGCATCTATGGAATAGTTCCCAAGCCGTATCCGCCAACCAAAAGAAAGGCGCCCCATCCTCGGTGACCAAATAGCGGTTGTTTTCACTTACTTTTAGTTTTTGGGCCTTTAGATTACTTGTAAAGAGAAGTACTATTCCAATGAAAAGACATACGGTCCTTATATGCATGATAACGTCTTTTAGTTGAACATAGGACAAATGTATACTATCTAAGGGGTAAATCGATTATCGTATTTAACCAAGATTTTGACCTAAACCATCTAACTGAAGAAAAAGGCATCAAGAAGGCTAATTTTATATGTATTCCACCTAAATTATAAAAAATTGTTTTAATCTCGATCTAAAATGAGTGACTGTATCCAGCAAACTAATTATCCGTTAGACTTCTTAAAATGTATACTTTTACGTGTTTTAAATACATGCCATGAAAAACGGAAACATTAAAAATGTTAAAAAGCAATTGCTCTCGGACAATTGGTATACGCTCAATAAATTCACTTTTGAATATCAAAAACCGGACGGTAGTTGGGAAACCCAATACCGTGAAGCTTATGACCGGGGCAATGGCGCTGCTATATTGCTGTATAACCAAAAGAAAGGAACCGTAATCCTAACACGCCAATTCCGTATGCCCACTTATGTAAACGGTAATGGTGATGGGATGATGATCGAAGTCTGTGCTGGCCTTTTGGATGGGAAAAATCCAGAGGATTGTATTAAAAAAGAGGTAGAGGAGGAAACGGGATATAAGGTGGATAACGTACGGAAGGTCCTTGAATCCTACATGTCTCCCGGTTCGGTTACCGAGATTCTTTATTTTTTTATTGCCGAGTATGAGGATAAAATGAAAGTAGGAAAGGGTGGCGGTGTAGCGGAGGAAACCGAAAATATTGAAGTCTTGGAGTATTCTTTTGAAAAAGCATTGGGTATGATACAAGCTGGGGAAATCAAGGACGCAAAAACAATTATGTTATTGCAATATGCCTTGATCAACTCGTTATTTTCTTGAGGAATTACCGACTAGAGTATAGTGGGGACAGTTAAAAAAATAGCTTTTGGTGGTGGATGCCATTGGTGCACAGAGGCAGTGTTTCAATCACTTAAGGGTGTTGAAAGGGTAGAACAAGGATTTGTAGCTTCGGAAGCCGATAATGAAACTTTTTCAGAGGCGGTCATCGTTTCTTTTCTCCCCGATGAAATTGCGTTAAAGGATTTGGTGCTCATTCATTTGTTTACCCATGAAAGTACGGTGGACCATTCCTTTAGAAATAGATATCGTTCTGCAATTTATACGATGGATTCCGGGGATAAAGAGAAATTGGAACGTATTTGGGAAGAGTTTCAGGCCCAATTCAAAGAGAATTGATTACCAAGATACTTCCGTTTAAGGCCTTCTATCCCTCTGAAGAAATGTTTCAAAACTATTACTATTCAAATCCTGAGAAACCTTTTTGTAAAAAATATATCGATCCGAAATTGAAATTACTTCAGGAAAAGTTTTCTAAAAAAGTAGTTCCGGAAAAGATGGTTTAATACGTATCCCTGATCGTCTCGAAAATAGACTGCATTCTTTTTTTAACTTCTGAAGAAGGAATTCTAAAGTGATTGTTCATAAAGCTAAAAATCAAAGTTTTGCCCGATTTTGTTAGGAGGTATCCACTTATACAGTGGTTGTTTCCCAAACTACCCGTTTTGGCATAGATATAAGGCTCGGGATTTCCGATATACCAATTTTCCAACGTACCGGAGATTCCTCCTGCCGGAAATAAGCGAAACAATCTCTGTTTGGGTATTCGCTGGTATATTAGCTGAAGTACATGTACCATGGATTGTGGTGTAAAAAGGTTGTATCGGGAAAGCCCCGATCCGTCTACCCATCTCGGTGGTTGTTTTAAATCGGTCAACAGACTATCTAAAACATAACTACGGACCTTGTGCGTATCCAAGGTATCGGATAGGGTAGAGGAGGCCAGAATAAGTAATTGTTCGGCCAAAAAATTATCGCTGTCCATCATCATTTTTGCATAAATGGAATCGGATGGCATACTGTATAGGATACTTTTTTTTCCTTTGGGCGGATTTCGGGTAATGGAAACCTTTCGTTTCAGCGCATCCTCCAATAGATTTCGAATCAGGGTACTATCCAACTTTAACGGAATTTCTACGGTATCCTTTCTTGAGGGGTCAAAATAAAATAGGTTTTCATTTTCCTCCCGTTGCAGGGCATAATCGATTGGAATCACTTTATCCTTGAAAAGGGTTGGGGATACCTGTAGGCCCTCTTTTTCATAAACGGTAAGTACATTACCATAGATGGGAAGTGAACTGCGCTCCGCCGAGTAATACCATTGGTAATCGTCCCAAGCCCAACCAGGTCCAAAAGGCTCTTCCTGGAGATTATCCAAATAAAGGGAAATGACATCGTGTTTTTTAAGAAAATTCAGGGCTGTGCTATCTTCAAAATAGGGATGTAAAAAAGAGGGGTCGCCCGTACCTTCCACAAACAGGGTGTCGTTATGGACATTATATTTTAGAGAAGGGACGCTATCCGGTAATAGATGCAAGGAGGTAAAAAGGGTATAGATTTTTGTATTGCTAGCAGGGGTAAAGTACTTGGTACTGTTATGGGCATAGATGGTGTCTCCTTTTTCGGGGTCTAAAACAAAGAATCCGGTAAATTGATTTTCAAATAGCTTGGAATTCAGAACGGGACGGATATTTTTTTGAACCATTCTTTTGGAGCTGACACAACCTAGTAAAAGAATTATGAAGAAGCCTATAGATACTATCTTTCCCATGGCCGTCCAAGATAAGGATATTATGCAAAATTGGAAGTCTATACTATTTTAACAAGAAATTATCTAATTTTTAACTGGATTGTACAATAAAAACCTCGCTTTTCTTGTTAAATTTGAGAATACGATCTAATCTCTAAAAACATTTAGGAATATGGCAAGAGCTATGCTGGAGTACACGAAAACTGTACTTAGAAAGGTTAGTTTTGATGCGAAACTCTTCCTTAAGGAGTTAAAAAAGGCAGTTACCAGATTACTGCCCGAAGAAATTGAGGAACTAAAACTCTGGTTAAAACAGTTTGTGACGGATAAGCCCGAGCTTCAAGAAGGGCTTATATATCTAAAAGCATAATCCAAAACCACCTTCAGGTGGTTTTTTTAATTCCAAGCAACCTTCCTGTATTTTTTTCATCTTCTACAAAAAATGAAGCGGTATGAAAGGAAATCTTTTCTTGCTCGTGTTTTGTATGATACTCTCTTGTCAAAATGATTCCACACAGCGGAAGATACCACTTACCGCTAATCTGTTACATGGTAGTTGGCAGCTCGTTGAAACTTACATAAGTCCCGGAGGTGAAACGGATTGGATGGAAGTTGAAAATGGTGACATTTTTAATTTTAATGGCGATGGTAGTTTTACGCGAACAAATACCTTTGAGAATAAATCCAATAGCGCGGGTACCTATGTTCTTGAAGGTGATATATTGAAACTCGTTTATATAAGGGATGGAAAAGAAGAGGAGGAGAACTTTAGTGTCCAAATGTTCGAGAATACCATGACCTTGTCTCCGGCGGGTCCTCGATTTTGTATAGAACCGTGCTTGTATAGATATAAAAGGATAAATTGATTTTATTTGTTCAAGGGACTGATGATTTTCACATCCTGAAAAGCTATGGCACCCCTAACGATACCCGAGATTACATCACGTAACGCCTCCGTAATCTGGATTTTGAGTTCATTTTTGTGGTAGATCAGGCTAACCTCCCTTGCCGGTGGGGGATTGTCAAAGTATTTAAGATTCTGTTTTTTTCGATCATCCAGTTCCAAGGTATTTAAATAGGGTAGGAGCGTCATTCCAAGTCCCTCATTCGATAGGTTTATCAAAGTTTCAAAACTGCCGCTTTGCAGTTGAAAATGTTCATCGGCGAAACTTTTAGGAGCGTTACATAGGTTAATGACCCCATCCCGGAAACAATGGCCGTCCTTCAATAAAAGCACATCAGAAATGTCCAGGTCCTCGGGATTTAAATTTTTTGCCTTGGCCAGTCTATGATTCTTGGGCACGTAACCTACAAAAGGTTCATAATACAGAGGCCGCTCTTTTATAAACTCAGTTTTTAAGGGCGTTGCCGCAATTCCCGCATCCAAATGGCCATCTTGGATGTTTTGGATAAGTTGTTCCGTGCTTTGCTCCCGAATAATGAGATTTACTTTAGAATATTTGTTGATGAAAGTCTTTAGGAACATGGGTAAGAGCGTAGGCATGATAGTAGGAATAATGCCCAGGGTAAAATCTCCTCCAATAAACCCCTTTTCCTGATCAACGATATCCTTTATCCGTTCGGCCTCGTTAACGATGTTCTTGGCCTGGGCCACTATTTTTTTACCTACTTCCGTAATGGAGATAGGCTTTTTCTTGCGATCAAATATCAATACATCCAATTCGTCTTCCAATTTCTGTACCTGCATACTCAAAGTGGGTTGGGTAACGAAACTTTTTTCCGCGGCCAAAGTGAAATTTTGATACTCGGCAACCGCCAGAACATACTGTAATTGAGTAATGGTCATAGGGTATAATTTTATAATATAAAATTATAAAAACTATTGATAAAATCTATACTAAACCACTCTTTTTATACATTAATTTTATACTAAATCTAAAAATATAGGAATATGAAACTGAACAGTATTGGGCTGAATGCCGATAAATCAAAAGAGTTAAGTAATGACCTAAATGCCTTGTTAGCCAATTCCCAACGGTATTATCAAAACCTAAGAGGAATACATTGGAACATAAAAGGTAAGCGCTTTTTTGACCTTCATGTAAAATTCGAGGAATTGTACAATGATGCCAATCTAAAGGTGGATGTGATTGCAGAACGAATTTTAACCCTTGGAGGTGTGCCCCAACATACCTTTGAGGATTATATCCAAAATTCCCAGGTACCTGTTGGTAGGAATATCACAAAAGACGAGGACGCTATTCGGTTGATAGTGGATTCCCTTAAGGAACTTCTTCTAATTGAAAGAAGGATCCTCGATGCTTCCGACGAAGCCCATGACGAAGGTACAAATGCCATGATGAGTGATTTCATCACGGAACAGGAAAAGACCGTTTGGATGATGAAAGCTTGGTTGGCCGAGGAAATATAGTTGCTTTGGCCCTGTAGTATCGTAATGCATCCATAATCTGGTATCTTTTATCCAATGGATCGGATACCCTATAACAATAAAACCCTTCTTTAAAGAGGGGTTTTTAATTTGGAATCTATAGTGCCGAATTGTCGATTTCAACTACCGAATTGGTTCTTACCTTTTTAATTTTCATTCCACTCCTTAAAATCAACGGTTCGGTAAAAGGGTTTGGGAAAGCCTTCTATGCCTTCTCAATTTTGTTTCATCAAATCCTAAATGATGAAACAATTCATTCTAAGTACCCTATTTATTTTCTCAACGCTACTCCACGCGCAGACCATCATTTCTGGTACTGTCATGGACAATAAGGACCATCCCATTACTGGAGCCAATGTATATTTAGAAGGCACCTATGATGGTACTTCCACCAACGAAAATGGAGAATTCAATTTTGAGACAACCAAAACTGGCATCCAGAACCTGGTTATTTCCATGATTGCTTATGAAACTTTTATGCAAGCAGGGGATGTTTCCTATTTTCAAAATTTGAAAATTACATTACAGGAGGCTATTAATCAATTGACCGGAGTTACCCTTACAGCCGGCACTTTTGAGGCTGGGGATAATTCCAAGGTATCCGTACTAAAACCTTTGGATATCGTTACAACGGCCGGTGCTGCAGGGGATTTTGTAGGTGCTCTGCAAACTTTACCAGGAACATCTACCGTAAACGAGGATGGCCGTTTGTTCGTCCGGGGAGGTTCGGCCAATGAGACACAGGTTTTCATCGATGGACTTCGCGTGTTTCAACCTTTTAATGCTACGGCCAATAATGTGCCGACCAGAGGCCGATTTTCACCTTTTTTATTCAAGGGAATTACGTTTAGTACTGGGGGATATTCTGCTGAATATGGTCAGGCACTTTCCAGTGTACTGCTCCTGAATACTACTGATGTACCCGATCAAGAAAAGACGGATATTGCCGTTATGTCCGTTGGTGGGGGATTAGGCCATACCGAAATTTGGGGCGATGAGTCCTTGAGCATCAATACCTCTTATATTAACCTATCTCCCTATCAAGCCCTTATTCCGGACAATCAAGGTGTTCGTTGGAACAGTCCGTATACATCATTATCCGGGGAGGCCGTCTTTAGGAGTAAAGGCGAGAACAGTATTTTTAAACTCTATACCGGATTTAACCATGCCAATCTGGATATAGAACAGGAAGATATCAATTTTGAGGATTTTGTCCGTTTTCGCCTTCGGAACAACAATTTGTATTTTAATGGAACTTACAAGCACTTTTTTGACAATTCCTGGACACTGTCTACCGGTGCTAGTGTTTCGTGGGACACCAATGCCATTGGTATAATTGATGATGATATCGATACCAAGGAAACCGCATCACATATAAAGCTGAAATTGAAGAAAAGCTTTAGCTCAAAATTTCAACTGAATTTTGGGACAGAATACTTTTTGACCGATTATGAGGATACTTTTACGGGGCAGGACGACTTTGTTTTTGATAGCGGTTATACTGATAACCTTGCAGCCATATTCTCCGAAGCCGATATTTTCTTTAGCAATCGTTTTGCCTTGAAACTAGGGGCACGGGCCGAATATTCCGATGTACTGAACGACTTTAACCTTGCCCCACGACTTTCATTGGCCTACAAAAGCAGTGAAAAAGGACAATTCTCATTGGCTTATGGCGATTTTTACCAGAATCCAATAGCGGATTATTTACGATTTGATCAAGAACTTTTGACCGAAAAGACCTCGCATTATATCCTAAACTATCAATATTTGGGTGATGGAAAAACCTTTAGGGCCGAGGCTTTCTATAAGGATTATGACAATTTGGTAAAGTTTGATACGGAGCGTGCCCAATTCAATTCCAGTTTCAACAGCTTAGGGAATGGATATGCCACGGGATTGGATATGTTCTGGAGAGACAACAAGAGTATAAAATATTTGGACTATTGGATTTCCTATTCTTACTTGGACACCAAAAGGGATTTTCAAAATTTTCCGGAGCGGGTAACCCCTAATTTTGCGGCCAATCACAATTTCTCCGTGGTGACCAAATATTGGGTAGATAAATGGCGTTCCCAAGTTGGACTTTCCTATACGCATGCCTCCGGTCGCCCTTACGATAATCCTAATACGTTGGACTTTATGGCCGAAAAAACCAAGGCATTCAATAACCTTAGCTTCAATTGGGCCTATTTGATCTCACAACAGAAAATCCTTTACTTCTCCGTGAACAATGTATTAGGCTTCAATAATATTAATGGGTACCAATATGCAGATACGCCAAACGTAGATGGTATTTTTGATAGACGTACCATTCGTCCACCAGCGGATACTTTCTTTTTTGTAGGTTTCTTTTGGACTATCAGCACAGATAAAAAGAGCAATCAGCTGGACAATTTGTAACCCTCTACGGAAACAGAGTCGAATTACTTCTGCATTTTTAAATAATAATCCGCGGAATGTTTGCCGGAACCATAGAAGACAAAAAATAAGCAAACTAGTAGGACAACGGAAGCTAGAATAAGATTTGTCCCGTTCATTTCCCCCAAAAAGTTAACCAATATGGCCCCGATCAAAATAGGCAACTGGGCAATGACCGCCCATCGGGTGAGCAGCCCTACCACAATCAAGAAGCCCCCGACAAAATGTGCCGGGGCAACATAATGTAATATGAGCATACCTCCGGGCATGTTTTCAAAGGGTTTAATAACTTCTTCCATTTGTTGAAGGTTGGACATAAAATCGATGCCTTTCATAAAAAGGAAAACTCCCAAGGCAACACGTAAAAGATCAAGTGGATAATAGGTATGGGCATTCGCCCATTTGTTTAAGGTTTTAATCGTTCCCATGGCGAAAAGTTGTTGTCTGCACTTAGATAAGGCAGGATTGTAGAACTATAAGATACTCATTTTTAATGAGATGTAAAAATTAAAGTTCTTTTTCATATCATTCTTTCAACCGAAAAAAGTCTGGAACAATTTTTGGTAATCAATTTACATGACCATTAACATGCTTCGTATATTATGGATTTTGCCTCCTGTGGCAATGTTATCCTTTTTCATTCATAGATCATTGAAAAATGCGCATAATGACCGGAAAGGGATAGAAAAAGTTACTCTTCTGCACAATTCGTCAAACAAAAATGACGAAACATCCAATTTGTCCGTTGCACGTAGCAAAGCCGATATATTGGCCTATTTTGATGGGTTGATTGCCAACGAACAGATCATAGTGGGACAACATTGTGGTAATTGGCCAAATGCTATTAGATCTTACTACAATACCTATGTGGATGTTTTGGCCGATTTAACAGGGAGACATGTAGGCATCATTGGAGCCGATCTGGGTTTTTTTCCGAACGAAACCTATCCGGTAAAAACCTTGATCGATCATTGGGAACAGGGTGGACTAGTAACCGCAAGCTGGCATGCGGATAATCCCTTTATAGATGGTTATAAGACCTATTGGAACACCGTGGAAAATAAGGATAGAATCAATTTAAGGTCACTTTTAGAGGATGCGCCAAAAACCAAGGCCTGGACCAGCTACAGAAGCGAATTGGATAAGATGGCCGGAGCTTTGCAAAAATTACGGGATGCGGGGGTAACTGTTATCTGGCGACCTTTCCATGAAATGAATGGCGATTTTTTTTGGTGGGGTATCAATGCATACAACAATCAACAGACCAATGCCAAAGACTTCAAGGCTTTATGGATAGACTTGTACCATACCCTGACCTATGATTATGGTTTGGACAATTTAATATGGACGTATTCCGTAATCCCTGATAAGGGATGGAATGCGGATGTTTCTGCTTACTATCCAGGTTCTGATTATGTGGATTTAGTGGGGATGGATTATTATGGTGTCACTCCCGATTTTCCGGATTACAATACTTTAAAATCCTTAGGTAAGACTATCGTCATGAGCGAATCCGGTCCTATGGATCAGGGTAATGGGAATTGGAATATGATGGATTTGGTCGATGTCTTAAAAGGAAAGGCGGCCTTTTTTTTGCAATGGCATAGTGGGCGCAATACAAAAGAGGCCATACGTGACAATGCAAACGTCATTGAAATGATGAACAGCCAAACAGTCATCACAAGGGATGAGTTGATGCCTATTTCCTTTTAAACTTCTTTTTTCTACTGCTTTTGGCCAATGGATTGAAATCCAAACACAGTTGTATCCAATATTCCAATTCCTTGTCTGTATCGATACCTTCATCCGAAACATATACATAGCCTTTCATAATGCGTCCCGTAAAGTCCATTTGCCGACAATGCTGTTTTTGTAGTGCCTTTTCATAATTAAGGTCCCCGACCCGGCACATTAATCGGGGTATATCGGTTTTTTTATCCGTATCTAGACCGAAGCACATTTTCTCGTCGACCATAAAACATAACCCGCCCATCATTTTCTTTTCCTCAAAATGGATCGATTTCTGTTTCAGGACCTGCCGGGCTCTATCGGCCAAAAATTCATCATACGCCATAGTAATGTTTTTTTTAGGTTAAACCGTTTTCCCCAAATGTTATTTGCTTGGGATACTTTCTAGTTTTTTTAGAATCCACTCCCGTTCGTTTTTAGTGGTTTTTAGGGTGGCCGCTTTTTTCAAATGCTCCCTTTGTTTGCTACTATCGGAACCTGAGTAGAGTTCGGCCAGCAACAGATGGTATAAATGGTTTTGTTTCAAATCTATTTTTAGGGCCTCCTTAATGGCCTCTTTCCTGCTTCTGGCCCTAGCAAGTGCGTAAGTCCGATTTAGAGCCGCCATAGGAGAATATTCAATTTGTAACAGTCTGTTGTAAATCCGCAAAATGTTTTCCCATTTTTCTTTTGGATTCATCTTGCTTCTGGTATGCCAATAGGCAATTATGGCCTCCAAATGATATTTGGTGATTTCGTTCCCATTTCTGGAGCGGCTCAAAAATAATACCCCCTTTTTAACAAGTTCCTTGTCCCATATGGATTCATTCTGGTCCGCATAGACAATTTGCGCTCCTTTTTCATCCATTCGGGCCTCGAACCTAGAGGAATGAAAACAGAACAAGGCCATCAGCGCATTGGTCTGGGGCAAGTTGGTCAACTCGGAATTCAACAACATGTAATTTAGCCGCATGGCCTCTAAACAGAGTTCTTTGCGCAGGCGTTTCTCGGAACTTACGGAATAATAACCTTCATTAAAAAGTAGATATAGTACGGTAAGCACGTTTTGTAATCGGTTTTTTAACTGAGCGGAATCGGGCATGGTCAAATCCACTTGATGTTGGCGAATTTTTTCTTTCGCCCTATATAATCTCTTGTTAATAGTTTCAGGTTTGCTCAAGAAGGCTCCGGCGATTTCCGCTACCCCAAATCCGCATAAGATACGTAATGCCATGGCAATTTGAGCTTCCGAAGATATAACCGGATTACAAATGGCGAACATCATTTTAAGTTGGCTGTCCTGAATGTTGGAATCGGACAGGTCTATTTCAATGGCCTGGGAGACCTGGGATTTATGTGATAACTCAGGTTTTATTTTTTCCCGGAATATTTTCTCCCGCTTAAAGGTATCGCGTGCCTTGTTCTTGGCTACCGTATATAGCCACGCGGTCGGATTATCGGGAATTCCTTTCATGCCCCAGGTTTCGGAAGCCTTTAGAAAGGTCTCACTGACCAGATCCTCGGCAAGCTGGATATTTGAAAGACCAAAGGTCTTGCATAGCACCGAAACAATTTTGCTGAATTCGGTACGGAACAAATGAGGTATGAGTTCTTTGGTCGGCATGAATTAAAAAATACAAAACGTCATTGCTAATGTTCTTTTAGAGGAACGGACACAGAGTAATTTTCACATAGTGTGTGATTGCCTTTCCGAGCTACCTAAAACTAGCTTCTTTGCAATGACGTTTTAAAATTACATATCAAAAACCATTACATCGCGGACTTCAACCTTTCCGGTCGGAAGAGAAAGAATTGGGCATCCTTCGGATAATTTAACGGCCTCATCAAGATCATTGGCCTTTACGATGATATATCCACCCACTATTTCCTTAAGTTCCGCATAAGGTCCATCCGTTACTACGCCGTCTGCAGTTACGGTCTTTCCTTGTGTCCCCAAGGCATTGGTGGCTACAAATTTTCCCTGAGCGGCAATGCCACCGATCCAGTCTTGCCAAATTTGCATCACTTCCTGCATTTCCTCAGGGGTAGGGGCAGCGTTATCGGCACTTTCAGTTCTAAAAATCATCATAAATTCATTCATAATTTCTATAATTTTGTTTGTCATATGCTCTGGGGACGATCCAATCTTAGAGAATAGGACATAAAGTTGCAAATTTTTAATGAGGCTTTGAAAGAAGCTCATGAATTTTCTACCCACTGTATTTACCTTAGGGTGCTTTTAACCAATTTTCAATGGACGACAGGTATTCCGGGTGCAATTTGGACCAGTATGGAAAATCCGTTTGCCCGACATAGCTCATAGCATGGTTCGCATCTTGTAGAAGTAGTATTTTATAACGGTCATTTTTGGTTTTTTTCAAGGCCTCGACAATAATTTCATGACTATTAACGGGAATGATTTCATCCATTGTTCCTTGGATGATCAACAAGGGTTGTTGTGTTTTTTGAAAATGGGGAACCGGGCTATACAGTAGCTTTTTATCAATCTGTACCTCGTCTAAATTGGGTACCCAAATGTTAGCGAACCAAGTTTCGGTCTTTTTGCTTTCTATTTCTTTCTCCAAGTCTTTTCTGGATACCTTGCCCGCAATATGTTCAAAAACTTTTCCTTGCAACTGAACGGCACTTTCTAGATTGTTTCCAAAAACCTCGTGATTTCTATTTTTCCAGTAGTTTAAATCACTTTCAAGCAACGTACTTCCGGGGCAACTTACCACTATGCCATACTTTAATTCAGGTATACCATTCAGAATAAAGGGTATTTTGGCACTCCCTTGACTACTACCTTTAATGCCGATTTTGGACAATGGTATGCCTGTTCGTTTTGAAAAGTAATGGATGGCATGGATATCATCGGATAACAATTCCTCCATGGTAGCGGCTTGCCAATTCCCCTCTGAGGTTCCTGTACCCCTTTTGTCATAATGAAAGGTGGTAAATCCCATTTTGGAAAAATATATGGCCTCCGCCCTGGATGCACTCCTATCCGCCCCGCCAGAGGAGGAAATAAAGAGGATGGCCTCCCCATTGGATTGGGCAGGCTTCCATAGGGTCCCACCTATTTGTAAGGCATTGGATTTGAAAATCACCTCTTCAGATTTTAAATTTTTCGCTTCGCTTTCAAGGCCCCTTTTTAGGACATATTTTGTTTTAAGGGTATCTACGAGTAAAGACCCGGAAAGTTCATCAAAATCCGCTATCCATTTATTTTTAAAGCTATAGGTATATTGGTCGCTCTGAAGTATGAAGTTTATGGAATCCCCATGCATTTTTACATTTCTTGCCGGTATCTGAACGGCATTTTGTTCAAGGCTTGTAAAAAATACTTTCCAATCCGTGGAATCTTTTTGAATTTCAAAGGAGATATTGTCCGAAAAATTTCCATAGGTAAAAATACCGTTGAACACGCCTTGTCTGAACACCTCTTCTGGTTGTGATTTCGGGTTACAAGAAACAAGAGCAGCCATTGCAAATACGATAGAAAATGTCTTCATTTCTTTTTATTTATGGATTTTATGAATACAACTATTAATGTCCCTACCAAGACTAAAAAATAGATTGTGGTAAAACTACTTTTTAGAAGACTGAAGATGTTGGTTATTGTTACCGTACTACTTGAAAAATTGGGATAATGTGTCAACAGCATAATAATACCGATATTTTCTCCATAATCGGCCAGTCCTATAATAAGGGGAAGCAAACAACAATAGAAAAGTGGCCCTTCCAATTTATTCAGTTTTTTCAAAAAAAAGGCAAGCACCAGGCCATAGGTGATGGCAAAAAGAAATGGGTAAGCCATATCTATCGGAATCTGGCGATAGAGATAGGCATGCCTGCCCGCTTCACCCAAGGAATTGAATAGCGCATGGACATATTCAAAATCATAGCCCAAGGGCATCATATCCAAAAGGGACATACCCTGTGCATGTTCCGTCACATGGGGAATGGTTACACTGATCATGAAGATATAGACCAGCGTCGAGAGTAGAAAAAGGAACACTACCTTTTTCCCGACCAGATTGGCGTTTACAATACTATGTATGCTTTTCATAATCTTGCTTTTCACAAAGGAATGAAAGTAACTTAAGGCTTCCATTAACAAATGATAAAAAGTGGGCTATAATGGTTTTCGCAATCGGCTTAGCGAGACATTCGTAATGCCCAGATACGAGGCTATCATAGGGTGGGGGATGGCGTTTTCCAACATGGTAAAATCCTTTCGGAACTGCTCCAAACGCGCTTTTGCCGTCCAAGAGGCCATTCTAATCTCTTTGTTTACCTTTTGCAATAGCTCTTGTCGAAGTACAGTATTCCCAAAATCGCGTATTTCCAGATTTTCCACCATTAAGGCCTCAAAGGCTTTTGCGTCCAAACGTGCAAAAGTACAATGGGTCAATGCTTCGCAATACAACAGAGACCTTCCATTCTTGGTCCGGGTTACATAGGGTGGTAGAATAGTATTGTCCTCGAAAAAGGAAAGTGTAATATCTTCACCTTCCGTATTCAACAGAAAAGTCCTGGCTATACCTTGTAGCAGAATATACTCCCAACTATCCGACTGATTGGGATTTAACAATCGGTCACCTTTCAAGAAAGTCTTTTCAACGCATAATGCGGCAAATTCATTGCGGGATTTTAGGGTCAAATCCTTGTTATATGTATCAATGGATGTATCGAGTTGCCCAACTTCCATTTACAAGACTTTAGGGGTTTTACATTGATTAGGTGAAAGTAATAATTTAAAAATGAAATCACTTTAAGACAAATTTTCGAGCAAATTGTTAATACCCTTTATAACTGTATTTCCATAAACTTTGAGTACCCATTAAAGCAAAGGCTCCAAAAAGAGTTTCTCTATTACTTATATCTTTATTAGTACTGCTGATGGTATGATTACCCTAAACTGATGAGGTAGTGGTGAAAAACATAAATAACAGCACTAAATTTTTCATTCTTTGATTGCTAACTATTAATTTTTGATTGACAAAGAACTGCTTGAGGTATTATGAGCACCTTATGTATTTTTTTTCATGATTTGGTTTATATTAAGTTGTTAAAACCATTTTGGACTTTAAAGAATACTAACAATATACTGATAATTAGATGCTTATAAACTATTTAAATAGTTTAAGGGCGGTACGGGTCTCTAGCGAGAGTCTACTTCCCAGTTGCCCCTTAGTTCTTCGTCTATTAAGCTTGTAATCACTTCAATCTCATTTAGAGCCTCATTATAGACCTTATCCTTCTCTCTCATAATCTGTAGGAGTGATAACACTAGATTTTGAAATTTAAAGTCATAAACCTCATCGGGGTTTACTATGGTGCCATTCGAAAATTTTAGAATTGGAATGATGCTTGGAACTACATATTTCATCATTGCATCGTAGTGAATGCTTTCCATACGGTTTATGTATAGGTACTTTTCCTCTAGTAGCCGAAGCCCATTTATGATGTTATGATTGCGCAGGAGTTTAACTTCACCGCTGTTCACCATAGTTTCATAAATATTACCTTGTCGATCAAAATCGGTGTATTGGGTAAGATTACGGATTATAAGCCCAAGAGTATCCATTTTACTTCTATCGTTATGCTCCAAAATTTCATTCAGATAGTTAAATTGAACCCTAAAACCATTGTTTGATTTCATTTGCTCAAGAATCAATTTTTTATCATCTGCAATTTGATCGTGAATGTTTTCGTAATATCTAGTTTCGGAATGTTGCTTTATGCGATTATCGTTCCAATTATTTACTTGAAAAGCCAAACTGATACCGATCATGACCAACAATATTTCACCAATAGCATAGAGCAGGTATCTTTTTAAGTTTCCTTCTTTGATAAGGGCCTGTCTTATTTTTCTGAATAGTTTCATCTGTTTCTGTTTAAAAAGTTATTTATCAAATACGATCGATTCATTTGGTTGAATCGGTTTTAGCGTTTTCTTTTTAGGTTTCATTTTCATTCCAAATACTACTCTTAAAAAGTTGAATCTCATGATGATGACATAACCCGAAATAATAAGTGCTAACGAGAGTATAGTTATCAAAATAGCTTGTGCCCCAAAAGAGATATCCCATTGTAGTACAACGTAACCCACAAAAATCAGGGCGGGTTGATGCAGCAAATAGAAGGGATAAATGGCTTCGTTCAGCACTTTTCTAAACGTATTATCCTTGTTGAAGTATATCTTGAAGTATCCTATCGCAGTCAGTCCGCAGGACAAGGAAATAACCATTTCAATAATTCCACGAGTATAATCCTGAATGATGGAAGGTGCCCCAAAAATGAAGGGCAACGAAAATAAAAGAACCGTAAATAGGATAGTTTGGTACAAATATAACCTTCTACTTCCGGCAAGTGAGTTGATTACTTTATCGTTTGTAAATAATATAAATCCACTTAAAAAGAATAATAGATAGTAAGTGAAATACGCCCAGTCGTTGTACAGTGCATGTGTGCTATTTGGAAAGTACTGCCGTAAAATTATTTGGGAAATTATGATAATAGGCAACAACCAATTCAATCCCATTTTTTTTGTAGCTAAGTTTATAAGTTTACCCCTCACCATATTGTAATGCCCACTTTTGGTATAGTTCAAAAACGGGGCAATCAATAAAGAAATCAGAAACAAATAGAGAATGAACCATAGGTGGTGCCATGAAATGTTACCTACGGGATACGGACCGCCATCAAACATATGCGGAATGTATTCTAAAAATGAGCCGTAGTTCTCAATACGTTCCACATAAACCATTAAGGGCACCAAAGTGAAGAACCCGAAGGTGAAGGGTATGTATAGTCTTCTAAACCGCTCTTTTAGATACTGCCAACTTGTTCTATGACCAATTGCGTAGAACGTACCGATACCCGATACCAAAAACAACAACGGCATTCGCCATATATGTAACCACCACATAATCGGGTCTAAAAAAGCAAAAGATTCTGCACTATTCACATGCCATTGCTCAGGCCTAAAAATCATACCGACATGAAAAAAGAAGACACTGATGATAAGACCGATTCGTAACCAGTCGACAAAATATTTTCTTGTTTTTTTGGATGTTACTTTTGTGTCCATAATAGTCTGTTTTTTATTATGAAACAAAACTATTATGCAACCCACCCTTTTAACGACTTCCCCTATAAGTACGGCGTTCGTCCTTATTGGGAAGCACAAAAATTCATTGATTGTCAGTTAGTTAAGAGTCTCTAAAGGAAGAGGGGGTTTCCGAAGTAATCTTCTTGAATGCGGAATTAAAGGCCGATTTCGAATTGTATCCTACCCGCTCGGCTACTTCCTCGATGGTCAATTTTTTACCCATGTCCGTTTTTAGGATGGCCATGGCCTCCCTTACTCTATAAGTGGCTAAAAGCTCGAAAAAAGACTGGTCAAGTTTCTCGTTGATGACTTGGGAAACATGGTGCGGGGTTTCATGTATGGCCTTGGCCAATCCCGATAATGAAGCCGTACTCCGAGTATAGTATTTTTCATTTTCCATTTGGAAAACAATAGCATTTAGGATACTATTTTTTTTGGCTTCCTCCAGCGAAGATTTTTTATACTTAAGAGTAGGCACTTCCAAAAAAGTGGAGACTTCATCGTAATAGTTGGACTGGTTCATGATCTGCACTGCGGTAATAAAGATCATAAAGGACAAATAGAGGAAGATAAAATAGTCTCCAACATCATTTTTGAATAAAAGCTTAACCAATATGAAGATTATAATAACGATCAAAGCATGGTACGAGATGTTGCGTACGGATTTGAGTGTTTTATTCGTGGTGGTCAATAGGGATTCTCCCATAGATTTGGCCTTTAGTACAAGCTTCCTTAATCCTAGGGCAATGTAAATGGTAAAATAAATTCCAGTCAAAGTATTGACATGGGTTCTGATTCCCAAAGGGTTGTCCGAAAACGGAGGATTTTCGGCAATCTTGGGAATGTTCAATTGCATAACTTCGATAGAGTCGTTGTATTTGACCGAGTCTGGTTGCAGATAGTAAAACGTACAGATGCCAAACCAGATTATTGAAGGGATAAAATGTAACCAATATCTTTTTTTTCTATTGGGTGTTATCTGGATATCTATAAACAGATAGAGCAAACCGGCCATCAGAAAATTTAGGGGTTCAGAAAAATTGGACAACCACAAGAATTTGAATATGTACCCTGTGTAATTTAACCACCCCTCTAGCATTACCAATGCTAGGGACAAGATAAAAAGGCCCATAAATAGATTAGGGAAGTTTTTCCTTAATGATTTTTTGATGATAAAATAAGAAATAAAAAGCCCAAGAAAGACCCCTAGAATAATGACTATAGCTATAAAGTCGATATGTATGGGAACATCCATAAGTCTAAATGTACAGTAATTTTTTTGCCATGAGAAGCATAGGTATGGACTGCGGTCAATTGAACAGCACCATTATAATGGAGTTGTGGATGGGCAGCCCTAGTCCAATCCCTTCCAAACCTTTTCTATCAAGGCTTTTGTTGCCTTAATTCCGTCAGGTTCACTCATGCTTTCACCCTCGAATTCGATACCGATATAGCCATCAAAACCAGCATCCTTTACTATTTGTAACAACCTTGCATAATCCATGATAGTTTCGTTACCTTCCGCGTCAAAATGATAGGATTTGGCACTGACACCTTTCGCGTAGGGTAAAAAATCCGCAACACCCTGATATCGATCATAGACCTGATCACACGCATTGTTCTGGGTACTTCCCCATTCCTTGCTCAGACACCAGTTACCAAAATCCGGTAAAGTTCCGAGGTAAGGATTACCCACGGCCTTAATAATACCTGTCATGTATTTTCCATCCGAGGTATGGAGACCATGATTTTCAATGAGAACGTTGATGTTTTCTTGGGACCCATATTCCGCCAATGCTCCGAGACCGGATATCAAGGGCTGTTTTAATTCCTCTTTTGTTCCCTGGCCAAATGCGTTTACACGAATGGAGTGACAACCTAGAATTTTGGCCGCATGAATCCATTTATAATGATTTTCTACCGCTTTTTTTCGCTCATCGTCCTTTGGATTTCCGAGTTCCCCTTCGTTGTCCACCATTATCAACAGGCTTTTTACCCCAGAATTATTGGCTCTTCCTTTCATAGTATTCCAAAATCCTTCATCTGTTGCATGGTCCACATAAAATTGATTCACATATTCCACGGCATCGATGCCATAGCTGTTTTTTGAGATACTGGCAAAATCTATGGCCAATATGTTTCCTTTTTCCAAAGCCCTATGCAAGGACCATTGTGCCAAGGAAACTTTAGGTTCTTTCATTTCCGGAGAGTTAAGTAGTAAAGGATTTCCAAAAGCGTAAGTCGAGGGAAGGGAAATTGCTGTAGCACCCAACGCCGCTTGTTTCAAAAAAGTTCTTCTAGTTTTCATTTCGGTTGATATTGATTACTACAAAGTAGTCAATAATTTAAGCTTACGAAAAAAATAATTGGCTTATCGTTTTTTCATATGTTCCGAAATGGCCTTACTTACCGCATCCTGTCGTTCCGTAAGCTCCTCGATAATCCGTTCATGATCATTTTCCCTATTTTGCGATAGCTTGTATTTTGCCTGTATGTCCGTAATCTCAATTTGAAAGCCTACAATACCTTTAACCTGTCTCAAAGTTTTGGGAGACATCTTTTGTAATGAAATGGGATTTTTTAAACCTTGTTCATATTTGTCCACTAATCTGTGTAAGGAAGCCATCACCATTGCTTCGTCCAAGATTTTTGGTTTTCCGTACACATGTACGGCGATGTAATTCCAAGTAGGTACTTCCTCTTCCTTGTACCAAGAGGAAGAAACATAGGCATGCGGACCATTGAAGATGCAGAGCACCTCTTCATTTTCGGAAAAGGTTTTCCATTGAGGGTTAGCCTTGGCTATATGGCCTACAAGGATATCTTTTCCATTTTCATTTACTTCAAGCTCCAATGGAATATGGGTTGCCCAAGGTTTGTTGTCATATCGATTTATCAAAATACCAAAGCTATTCTGACGGATGAAATCCTTGATTTCGTCCCAGTTTTCATTTTTGTTGTGGTCCGGAATGTACATTACGGGGTATGTACGGAAATTAATACGGGTAAATGATCGGAAATGTGCTTGTTGTTTTCCATGCGGTCGTCAATATGGATATACTCTTCAACTTTTAGGGATTGTACAAAAATGTAGTCGATACGTCTGTCGAGCACCATTTTTTGATTAAACCCATTGAAAGTCCCGGAGGGGCCGTAAAATGGTTTTAGGGAAGCCCCTTGTGTATCGGAAAGTTTGCTTTTTAAATACTGTATGGGCGCTTCATTGGGGGTCAGATTCAAATCGCCCATCAATACCACTGGAAGTTTTTCCTTGTTCACCTCCTCTATTTTTTGAATAAGGAGTTCAGCGGATTTTTTTCTTGCCACTTTTCCAATATGATCAAAATGGGTATTGAAGATATAAAGCTTTTTGCCGGTCTCTTTTTCCTCAAATAGTCCGTAGGTACAGATTCGTTCCATAGCGGCATCCCAGCCCACGGAAATTTTATCAGGGGTCTCCGAAAGCCAAAATGTATTGCTCTTCAGTACCTTATAACGCGTGGAGTCATAGTGAATAGGGGAGTACTCCCCCTTTTGTTTACCATCATCGCGTCCGACTCCGATATAGGCAAAACCCGTTAGGGCACCATCAATATAGGTCAATTGCCGATGCAATACCTCTTGAGTACCGATGAAAGAGGCTCCATAGTGTTTCATTAGTTGGATCAGGGCTTCTTTGCGATCGTTCCAGTTGTTTACGGTATCGTTAGTATTGTCATATTTTATATTGTAGGACATCAGCCTAAGATCTTGACCTATGGATATATGCAGTATACACATTAAAAAAACAGTAAATAATCCTTTTTTTGTTTTCATAGATTTTAGTTCAATTTAGTAGTTATCAATTTTAGCTTTCCCAACCTTCCTCTTGGGGATACCTTTACGGACGCCCCTTTGGGAGCCTTATAGTTGAGCCTTAAGAGGTCACCTTCTATTTTCCATTCTACGAATACCGGACCTAGTGGATGTGCGACAGTACCTTTTGCCCATTCCAACGTGGCCGATTGGGGCATTATTTCTATGCTATTCGGGTCAAAAGAGGTTTGAAACCCTAGATTTACCCCGAGTACTTCCGTAGAAAGAAAATAAGTAGGATGACCGCTCCAGGCATGGCTGGACGTACCTTGGTTTCCGGAAATATCAAAATTTTCCCATACCGTTGGTTTTGCAGAATGAAGGGCCATGGGTCCCCAATGTTTTTTCATGAAATATTCGGCTAAATCCGCTTTCCCATTTTGATAAAGCAAGGCGAATAGATAGAATGTGGAATACGGGGTTATTTTACGTTTTCTACTTACGTTCCCTATATCCTCAAGTTCCCGTTCCAAAAACGCTAGTACATATTGCTCTTGCTCGCCGTCCGCGACATCATAAAGCAGGGGCCAAATATTGGAGGTAAGATGACTTTCTGGAAGCAGGGCGTCGGATTTAATACCGTCCCTATAGACTCTTTTTTCCGTATCCCAAAGTACCTTGTTCATATCTTTTTTTAGTTGCTCGGCCTCTTTTTCAAAATAGAGTTTATCCTCGGTAAAACCAAAGCGTTGCGCCCAACTTGCAGTGATTTCCATGCTGTGGACCAGGAGTGCCTGATAGGCCGTCATTGCCGCGTTCTCCCTATTGATATCCGTCCACTCCAAAAACACCCGTGACGCGGGAATTAGCCCATTTTTATCCTTTTTTCGGATATGGTTCCTCAAAAGGGACGTATAATTGGTGTAATAGTCTTGGGCCAAGGACCAATCGTTTGTGTAGGTGCAGTAGTAATCCATGGTTACTTGGGTCAACAAGGGAAAATCATTGTGGCGATTTTCCTTTCCGGTCATCATTTCTTCCCGGTACATGTCCTGGAACACTTTTAAGGAATAGGCTACCAAACGTAAATCGCCACTGGCGGCCATGGTGATAGCGGTCTGTGGCAACATGTCGCCGGCGTACAGTCCGCGTTCCCGAAAAGGAGTATCCGTATAGGTATCTTCGGCACAGAGCTGTAATGTGCGCCATCCGGCATCCCATATTTTATTGAGTATCGGGTCGCTACACTCAAAATGACCTATTTTTTCAAAGGGATATACCTGCCGGACTACACCTACTTTGTTCAACGTAACGGGACGGTTGTGTCCACTAATGTTGATATGCATGTATTTTAATCCGTAGGGCTTAAAGCTCTCATATCTTTTTTTGGATTCGGAGGTAATGAAACGTATGCCTGCACCTACCTGAAATCGCTTATAAAGCCACGGAAAACCATTTTTATCCAATTCCTCACTAAAACCAATATCTATTTGTGTTCCGGTCGGGAAATCCCCTTCTACGAAAATCCTACCCAATTGGGTTTCCGACATCTCATAAAAAAGTGCGATTCCGTTTTGGGAAACGGGAATAATGCTATTTCCTTCAATAGTTGTTTTAGGGACAAAACGTTTAGTGGTATCCACGGCTTTCCATGCCAAATCCCGGGCCGGTTGATTGGCATCATTGTCCCTGCTTTGTATCTTCCAATTTTTCGCAGCCGTGTTTTGAAGCAACTCTGGAATGGTAACGGTAAGATTGGCCTGTTCAATGCCCTTTTTTTCCTTTTCATCATAAAAGGGGCCGTAGGTCCTGAATAGGTCCTGCGAGCCTTTCTCTTTAGAGGAAGAAAGGGTCAATCCGGCATTTTTCGGTACGGCCATGTAATAATCCCATGACCCCCAAATAATACCATAACGGACCACATAGGTATTCCATCCTTTTTTAAGATTTAAGGTATACTGCCTACGGTAACTTTCATTTTTTTGAACAGTATCTTTCTCTAACATTTGCCCGTTTAGATAGTGATCCCCCCACCAAAGTCCTATGGAAACGTTTTGGGCAATTGGGGAATGTATATAAGTATAGGCCATGGCCGGGTTAGAGGTGTTGTATTCCTTCATATTACTGTCCGAAGTAGATATGCGAAAGGAGTAGAAATCTTCATCGTTGGCCAGTGGGTAGGCCGCCCTAAGTCGCAAAGGTTTTGTGGAGGCATTGGTCAATTTTGGAATAGGCCTTGGTTTAAAAGACCCCCATATTTTCTGATCTTTTAATGGAACAGGGGCAGTCCAGCCTTTGGTAGTAGTTTGGGGTAGATTCCAATCCCATTCCTCACGACTGTCCCAATTTTCTATAGCTCCGGTGGCAAAGGAAAACCGAGGGGCGGTTTGGTCATAGCCTGTGGATTTTTTACATAGCCAACCCATATCCGTGGAAAGGTCTATATTACTGTTTTCCAATTCAATGTTCCCCCAAGCCGTAAACCCACCTTTGTAATCAAATAACTGGTAAGTGAGCATTCCATTGGAAAGTACCTTTACTGCAATTACATTTTTGCCCTGTTTTAGGTAGGGTAGGAGGTCGTAAGTGTCATAATATGGGTTAGTATGAAAGGAACGTATTGGGCCAAAACCCATATAATTGCCATTGACGTACAAGGCATACCGGGAATCGGCATAAAGATGAAACTCGGATTTTTTTGGCATTTCGTTTAACGTAAATTCCCTCCGGAAATAAACGTATTCATTGCGTTCACCACCTTCCGGACGTATCCATGTCAATGTAGGATAAACAGATTGGGCAATGGCCGGTAATCCGGTGAGAAGTACAAAAAGAATAAAAAGTTTTTTCAAAGGATGTTTCCAAAAATTGAATGGTAAGTTAGTCATAATACCGTAAATTTATTTCGTGAAAGTAAAGGGATATTTACATCAAATCCATCCTGTACTTCCTGTGAAGGATGTGGTGGAGGCTTTGGACTTTTATGTCAATCGATTAGGGTTTAAAATAGCGTTCGCCGATGATTCCAAAAACCCAAAATATGCAGGAATTTTAAAGGATGCGGTTGAAATACATTTGCAGTGGCATGACGCCGCGGAGTGGGAGCTGGCGATAGACCGACCTATGTTGCGTATTGTGACCGAAAATATAGAACAGCTTTATGCAGAATATTCCGAAAAAGATGTTTTTCATGCCCATACGCTTTTGCGGGAGACAGCTTGGGGCACCAAAGAGTTTGCCTTCTACGATCCGTTTAAGAATGGGTTGACTTTTTACAGGGATATTTGAATCGGATTTGTTTTTCCAAATAACTTGATCTTTTTAAGGAGTGGCCCAAAAACAATCAGTGGTGATCGGAATTCTCGTAATGTTCTTTGATTAAATTTCTTCCAAAGTCACCATCAAAGTCTCGCCATACACTGTGTATATGATTGGCATTGCTCTGCGTATTATCAAATTCTATTAAAAACGTTTTCCCCTGAATGCGATAATAGTGTGGTTGCCCTAAAGTCGTTGCCCCCGCCCATCCAAAATGGATATCGTTCAGTTGCTCGTTTTTTAAGTTGGCCATACGTTTATGGGCCAATTCCTCGGGCATTGCGGAAAGGTATTCATAAATAAGGCTTAGGAGCAGTTTCTTTTGATTCTTTTCCAAATCCTTTAAAGCAATACCCACGGCATCCAAAGGTTCTACGGAAGATTCAACAAAGGTGATAATCTCGTCCGGCGCCTTTTCGCTAAAGATAGCTTTTTCCCTTTGCGAAGTACTTAATGCATTAATGAGTTCCAGGGCGATGTCCTGTTCCTTTTCAAGGGTACGCTCCCCCTTTCTTTTCCCTTGTTTGATAATGGCCGGGGAAGCTCCAAAAAAACGTGGGGTAAAAGAAACCTTGTCCTCGGTTATGGCAAAATTAAGGGACAGATGATGCCCTTCAAAGGACCACCCCCATAACTTGTCCTTCTTTGGGTTCCCATAAATGGTTACATAGTATTTCTCGGAATCCCGCATGGTACTGTTCCCGTCCATTTCCAAAAGTACATCTTCCAGAGCTATGATTTTCATGGCCTTGGTATAACCGGACACGCTTAAGTGCTTTTTAAGCATGGCGTGCAACAAGGTTTTTTGGGAAGTGTTCAATTCTTTCAGCGAGACACCTTCCCGTTGCCACATGGACGCAGGGAAAAAATGCCAGGTCTCGCGCAAAGGGTCATCAAAGGCCAATTGTGCCTTTGCCAGTTGTTCTTTGTTCAAGGAGTTCAGAAAGTTGAGTGCATGGTCCTGTGCTACACTTTGAGCGGAATACAATAGGACCATTCCCAATATGATCCATATACTTTTTCTCATAATTTTGGTTTGTTGCGTTTTAAATGTACGGACATTTTTCTAAATCAATCCTTTTCAGGTTAAGGACAATGCCGCAAACCACTCCGAAAAAGCCTGCCAGGGCGGTATGCTTATCTCAAAAATGATGACCGAGTGAACAAATAGGTATAGGCCTAATGCGAGCGGAAAAACCCATCTGCCTCGCTTTTGTTTGCGTTCTGCTACGATTAATCCGATCAGTAGCGCATATAGGATAATCAGTGTGGCCATGTACCCGCCTGGAGCAAAACCGGCATCAGGAAAAAACACATATAAAATCAACCGGACTAGTGCCGGTTCTATCAAAACAATACCGGCAACGATCATACCACGTGCATGAATGAGCATCCTATGGCGGTATCTGATCGCTATACCATAGCCCACTGCGAAAATCAGAAGATCCTTGAAGGGAACCCATAGACTTAAACCTAAGTTTTCCTCTTCTCCGGTTATCCTACTATGTGCCAACAGAATGATCGAGATAAAAATGAGAGGTACCAAAACATAGGATAGTTTGCCTATTGTGCGATGTAAAGCGAATTGTTTTCCCCGGATCAATAGAGGTTGTGCGATGAGCATGAAAATCCAAAGCACGGCCAAAACGGCATGGAAATGGAAATAAAAGGTGAAATCTGCAGTGCCATCAAAAAACTTGAAGAAATAGGAGGGCCAGAAGCCTGCTATGGCCAAAGCAAATAAGGCGATGAAATAGTAACCGGATTTTTCAAATAAAAGGGCGCGTTTGGTCATTTTCATGGCTTGTTTTGGTTGGATGTTTAAATATAAGGAAATAGACCTATCGTTAATCTTTTACTATAACCAAAGGCAAAACCTGAAAGCATCTTCCAGGTCCTGCAAGTGTTGGTTAGTGTAAGAAGCAAACTGAAGCCAATACAATCATTGGCCAACGGACTGCACTTGCCCGTCAGAGCTGCTAAGATTTGATCTAAATACCCACAATTCTTGGGTGTCGCCATTTGTTGTTGCCTCAAATTCCTTTAAAAATCCAGGAAAGCTTCCCGCACCATGTACTTCTTCGTACCATTGTGGAAATTGATCTTCTTCACCCATCCATGCCGATTTGTCAAAAAAATCGACCCAGACCATGTCCTGTCCATCGGAATTATTCAATTCGTTGAAATATACCCCCCACTGATGATCGGGATCTTTCGTTTTAAATACTTTATGGACTTTATCCAGAACGGACATGAATTCCATTCGCTTAAACCGCTTGATGTCCAACATAAAAATGGACAGGTTCTTTAAGGCAAAATCCTTGGAAAAGTTGGAATAGGCCATATCTCCTTTCCAGTAGGTAGTCTCCATTTCTGGTAGGGCGTTGGCCGCCACGTTGGCATTCCAGTCTTTGGTATGTTCTTCGCCATAGTCGTTTGCTTCATCAATAGCCGCCCAGGCGGTTGGCCCCATGCTCCATACATATTTACCGGAATTTTTTCCACTGGCTATCCAAAATACACTGATCTGTCCCGTACCTTCTGCATGATATTTTTTATTATGTGCCGCCACGCCGGCTTCAAACGCTTCAATTTTGTCCGGTTGTGGGGTTATCATGACATTCATAAATAGGGGAGCGGGTTGGCTCTCCTGTGCTACAAATAGTAAAGGAATCAGGAAGGATGTTAAATACATTAGTTTTCTCATTTTTTATAATTTTTATGGTTAATACTCTTATTAAAACCATTGCACAACGGTAGACAATTTTGTATTGCTAATTATTTTATTGCAATCGCGGCACTGGTTGGACCCGTCAGCGGCATTACCGAAGTATGTCCAAAACCTGCCTCCTTGGCCAATTCGTGGAAATCGGATGCTGAAAAATCGTAGCCTTCCGAGGTTTCTATAAGCATGTTCAATGACATTAGAAGACCAAAGGCGTTTTCACTTCGGTTATCATCGATGATACTTTCAATGACGATAAGGGCACCCCCTTCTGGCAAAGCTTTATATGCCTTTTTTATGAGCATGAGTTTATCCTCTTTTCCCCAATCGTGCAATACATTCCCCATGGTAATCACATCTACTTTTGGAAAATCATCGGTAAAAAAATCTCCAGAATTGATGGCTACCCTATCTTCCAAACCCATATTTTGAATGTTTTCCTTCGCAATGGGCTCAACAGGAGGTAAATCAAAGGATATACACTGCATATGTTGATTGTTAAGTGACACTTGTGCCGCAAGGAAACCTCCGGCACCTCCAATATCACATAGCGTTTTGTAGTTTGAAAAATCAAAGCCCTTGGCAAATGCCATAAAATTTCCCATTTGAACCCCGGCCATGGCCGACACAAATTCCCTGAGTTTTTCTGGATCAGCGTATACCTCCTCAAAAATTGGCTTTCCTCCATTTTTAGTTTCATTTTGCGGTAATCCAGTTTTTAGACCTTCTTCCAAATCGTTCCAAAAAGGATACAATCGGTTGTTGCACATCTCAAGGATACCTCCCATATAACTCGGTTTGTTCTTGTCCAGAAACAGATCCGTATCCTCCGCATTCTCATATAATGCTGTCTCCCTTAGTCCTGTTCTTTTTAAAAAGCCCAAGGCTACCAAGGCGTCCAAAAAGTCATAAAGGTTTCGTGAGTGAAGTCCAAGTCTCGACTGAATTTCGTTGCCGGACAATTCCCTTTTTGCAAGGATGGTAAAAAGTTCCATATTCACTGCGGTGAGTAAGGTCTTAGTAGCAAAAAATCCAGTACCGACTTGCATGATTTTTGAAGGGTCTACTTGCTTTTTAGTTGCTTCTTTCATTTTTATTGTCTTATACCTTCTTGTAAGTGCCTTTACTTCTTTATAAAAAACATTTCAGTTTTTAAAAATGGCATCCAGTGAGATTTATAGTTTCTCTTCTTCTGCCTCCGAGGCATTTTTTTGAGCCTCAATTTTTTGTAGGGCGAGAACTATCTCGGTGGGATCCCAATACCCTAATTCACGGACTACCTTACCCTCCGCAAAACGATAGGTAAGGTGAATGGGAACCTCAATTTCCTGACCCGTTGCGGCCAAGGTACCTTTCCAGTCCAACCAGCAATTCACCCAAGTCTCCCCGTCATCGGTGACGACCATTTCATATTCTTGGTCTTCTGCCTTAAAACCGCGATTGGAATAATTGGCGTCCGTTTGTTTGTGGTAGTCCATGGCTTCGTTTGGCGTCATGGCCTTTTTTCTGGTATTAAGAAATGTTTTTGAGGTATCGGCATATATACCGGTATCATAATTTTTGTTGTTGTAGTTGGCAATATGCTTTTTAACTGCATCGATTTCCGGAGAATTTTGCGTGTAGCGTACCGGTTTGGTCGTGCATGAGGCTAACACTATTGTGGCAAGTCCGAATAAAAGTAGTTTTCTCATAATTTAAATAATTTAGGATTGTATTTAATTGTTATTTCTCTACCCCTGTATATTTTTCATAAATGGCCCTATATCCCATTGCCCTTGCCATAGGTGACAAAAGGTTGCAAAGCCCCCGTTGTAATCCTTTGGGCATACTGGCCAAATAAGATGGACTTTCCAAATATTTTAGGGTTACCATGGCCTGTAGAAAAGGTAATTTTCCATTTTTTACCTTACCGTCATTGATTAATCCAAAGAGGTTTTCAATGAAATAATCTACATCGATAGCTGGGGAAATGGTCTGTATATATTCTGCGGGTTCATCATCTGTATTATAGTGGTTATGGGCCACATTTTTTGGGAGCGTAACTTCCTCGCCTGAATTTATATAGTGCTTTTCTCCATTAAGAAAATAGGTTACACGCCCAGAAATTACTTTGAAGGTTTCATCCTGTAAAACATGGATATGATCATCAACGGTTTGACCTTTGCTTTTGAGCATGACCTTTATCACAACTCTTTTTCCGTCCGTATCTTTCCCTGTTTCCAGAAATTCGAATGAATCCCCGGTAAACTTATCTACAAGAATTTGTCCTTTTTTTGGCATAGTTTGTATTTTGTGATTATTAAAAGGAAGTTATCCTAGAATCATTCTCCTGGTGTATAGGCCATATCTGGTCGCATATTACCTTCAAAAGCTTCATATTTTTCCAAAGTTGATGTAAAGTCGGTATAGGTTTTTAACCATTCTTCACCCATTAATTCATTGTTCGCCGTTATTTTACTGGCATAGTCAGCGGCATCCTTGGCGGCAATGGCTACCATGTAAAACTCCCCTCTGGTTCCAAAACCACTACGGTATACCCTGTAGTCCAGTTTAGAGCCCTTGCTCGTGAACAAATTCTTTATGGCCTCTACTTTTTTCTTTACGATAGCCCTATTACCAGGTGTATAGTGGAAGTAGTGGAATTTTCTATAATCCTGTCCTTCTGGAGTTTGTGTAATGCCTCCGGGCATATAGGAAAGCTCTTTGTCCAGATGTATTATGTAGTTCTGTTCAATGTCATAGCACTTGTCCATACGGTCAAAAAGAGCACCCATTTTTTCGGCACCCATTTTTTCGGCCAGGGTGGCAAAAAGCGGTTTATCCAATTGGGCCATGTTTTCAATAGGTCCGACCCATAAATAGCGATTGTCCGAAAGATTGGCCACAATGGAGTTCATTTCTTGGATATTATGTTTTTTCATAGCATCCGTAAGTTCCTTGCAGACGGTTTCGTATTCCGATACCATGGAAGGCTTTACTACATCCTCATGAATCCAAAAGGCCTGGGACGTACTTTTATCCTGAGACATACAAGGTGTGACAAGTAAGGCAAATGCAATGATCATAGTTGTTTTTAGTGTTCTCATAATTAGTCTTATTTAAATGGTTTAAAGTTCTATTCCAATATAGGTGGGTTTAATGTATAGCCAAGTTGTTGTAATAAATCCAGTTCATTGTAATAGACATCCTCTCTGGACAATACGCCTTCATCGGTAAAATGTAAATGGGAAAAACCCTTCATTTTAACTTTTTTCCCTGTGGGCCCCACCTCTCCGTACACACCGGTATTCGTGCCGCTGGAAGTCCATTCCAAAAACGCTTTGTTATTGTTGATGGTCAAAGTGTCCAAAGTGATTTTTAAATCGGGAAAGGCAGTGAAAAAAACATTCATATGCGCCTGCATCTCCCTTTTGGAGACCGCAATCTGTATCCCGTTAAGATGTCTGACAAAGTTTTCTACGGAAATACCGGTCAAAAAGGTCGTGTCTTGATTATTCCAACAGGAATCTACTAGAACACTGAGATGCGCCCGTATGGTACTGTCCTTTGCACCCATCCCGATTACGCGTGTACCCCTTTGCCCTGTTCTATTGCAGGAAAAGGCACAAATGAGAAAGACCAAGAGTAACAGAACTAGTATCTTCATAATTGCAAAGTCCGGCGTTCATTGCCTTCAAGATACATGCTGCTTAATGGGCATGCGTGTAGGGCAGGACGAACCTGCATTTTTTTTGTCCCAACACCCTGCATAATTTATCGAACAGGATTTGCCTATTTTGTTGTATATTTAACATAACTCATTTCCCCCGCTGAGAACCAACCATGAAATGAGAGACCGTTTTTTAAGCGTGGTTTTTGTATTTGGCTTTTCTATTTTGAATTGTGGTCCAATCTTTGCCCAATTGATCGACTTAAACCACGAAAATCCCTACAAAAAAGTTTTTGTCGCCACCGATAACTTCGGCCCTTCCTACTTAGATGTCTTGGAGAAGGCCTACCCAATGGCACGGCCTGATTCCCTAAAATTTGAAATGCTAAATGACCTTGCCTATTATTGGCATACGCGTAATCTTGTTACCGCATTGGATTTTACCAAAAAGGGACTTCTGTTGGCCTCGGATAACAAGGATTTGTTGTGGGAGGGAAAGTTTCAAATTACCCAAGGATCTATTCTTTTGCGTATGGAAAAGTTGGACAGTGCAGAGGTAGTTTTAGAAGCGGCAAAGGGCAAAGTACAGACAAAGGATTTGGCCTTTTTAAATACACAATTGGGCTATGTCTATGAGCGGAGGGGTCAATTGGATAGGGCGGCCGATTATGCCTTGGCGTCCCTAAATCTTGGGGTAAGTCTTAACGATAAGAAAGCCATAGCCCTGGCCTATAGCGACCTTAGTAATCTTTTTTGGAAGCAATCCAAGTTTGACACCGGACTGGAATATGGTCTCAAATCCTTGAAAATATTTGAAGAGCGAAACCTCAATGATTTGGATTATGACTTTACCCTTTATGTTGTCGGCAACAATTATTTGGCCCTAAAGGAATATGAGAAGGCCAAAACATATTATGAGCACGCCATAACCATAGGGGAGCGCTATGGTTTTTATAATAATTTGAGCGATGTATACATTTCCTTGGTGGATCTGTACGCCTACCTAAATGAATTTGATAAGGCCGATCACGCAGGTAAAAATGCCTTGAAATATGCCAATTTTCTTGAAAACAACTTTATGGTCATGCGTTCATGGCTTTCTATCGGCAAATTGCAAAATTTACAGGGGAAATATATATCCGCTATCGAAAGCCTCAATAAATGTATTGAAGTGGCCACTTCGGATTTTGGAGATGAGTATTACTTAAGTCAGGCCTATGAAACATTAGGAAAGGCCTATGCCGGGAACCATAATTATAAGGAAGCTTATCAAGCCTTCGCAGAATATGACATTTTGAAGAATAGAATATTCACTGCCGAGGCCGATCAGCGAATCTCCTTGCTTAAAACGGAATTTGACGTAATGACCAAGGAAGGTACCATTCAACTACAGGAAACCGAAATAAAAAAGCAGCGTACCAGGCAAACCATGGTAATCATTATTGCCGGTTTGTTATCATTACTGCTATTTTTATCCTATAAGGCCATTCAGAACAATGTGAAGAAAAATAGGTTGCTCCAGCAACAGAATCGGGAAAAGGAATTTTTGCTGAAGGAAATCCATCACCGCGTAAAGAACAATTTGGAAATTGTGTCCAGCTTATTAGCTCTCCAATCTGCTGAAATCAATGACCCGAAGATTATAGAGACGATGCAGGAGAGTCAAAACAGGGTTCATAGCATGAGTATGATCCATCAAAATCTCTATCAGGGCAAAAGTCTCTCCTCAATAGAAATGAAAGGCTATTTTGAAAATTTAGCCAATTATGTCTTGGATGCCTTTGGAGTGGAAAATAGAGTAAAAGTTTTGTTTGAAATGGAACCTTTGGAACTGGATGTGGATACTGCTATTCCTATTGGCCTCATCGTAAATGAACTTTTGACAAATTCCTTGAAGCATGCCTTTCCCAATAAAAAAGAAGGGAACATAAGAATTGGACTGAACAAAAAAGGAGCACAATTATACATGAAGGTGGCCGATAACGGGGTGGGCAACATGAATTTTGAAAAAGTGGACGGGACGGGTTTTGGGACCCGACTTATTCAATTACTTACCCAGCAATTGGACGGAAAAATTAACATTACCATAGATAAGGGAACCCTAGTTTCCTTTGAATTCCAGTATATTAAAGCAGCATAATCATGACAGAAAAAATAAGAATTTTGGTTGTTGAGGACGATATGATAATAGCGGCCAATATTTCATTGCAATTGACCAACTTGGGCTATGAGGTTACCGGTATTGAGACTAGGGGCGAAGAGGCCATTTTAAATGCCAATGTCAATCCTCCAAATATCATACTTATGGATATTAATCTTAGAGGTGCCTTGGATGGCGTGCAGACAGTAAAAACCATTCAGAAGAAAGTGGACATCCCTATCATATATCTTACAGCAAACGCGGACGAAGCTTCCTTTTTGAGAGCCAAGGAGACTCATCCTTTGGCTTTTATAACTAAACCCTTTACTAAGTTAAATCTACGGCGCACCATTGCCTTGGCCGTGGAGCAACTAAAGGCAAATGAAAGAAAAAAGGATATAGAAGAAAAGATGAACCTTCAAGTATTGGATGATCGTATTTTTGTTAGGCACAATGGAAAGATGGCCAAATTATTGCTCAATGATATTCTCTATATAGAGGCAGACCGTAACTATTGTACTATTATTACGGCTACCAGCAATTATGTATTGGCGAGTACACTTAAAACAATGCAGGAAAAACTTCCGTCATCAAAATTTGTACGGGTGCATCGTTCCTATATGGTCAATATCGCCAAATTGGACATCGTTGGGGAGAACCATTTGGAAATAGGAAGAACAGTAATTCCTTTTAGCAAATCCCAAAAAGAACTTTTAATGGGCCGCCTTCATACCATTTAGAAAATTACTTAACTTGCGTGCCTTGCAAAACACAAAAGATGAAGAATTTTTGTATCCTATCCTTGCTATTGCTTTCTTTTTGCGGTACGGCCCAAAAATCAAAAATACCGGTGTATGCTTGGATGGGAGGACCTGGGGAAGCGTCCGATCAAGAATTGCGAGATCAATTCAAAGATTTACAGGAGAAGGGTATTGATGGGTTGCTCTACAACGGCGGGCATAATCCCGAGACCTATAAAAGGGTCGGTAAATTGGTAAAGGAAGCCAACATGGAATTCCACACATGGATTCCTACCATGGTACAGAGCGACCCCAAGTTGAAACCCGAATGGTATGGAGTAAGCGGATTAGAGGAATCGGCATTTGATAAACAACCTTATGTGTCCTATTACAAATTTCTTTGTCCGAACAAGGAGGAGGTATATCGATACCTCTCCGAACTTTATGGCAGTATAGCCGATGTACCTGAAGTAGATGGTATCCATTTGGATTACATCCGCTTTCCTGATGTTATTTTGGCCCGTGGGTTATGGGAGAAATACGGACTCATACAAGACCGAGAATTTCCGGAATATGATTTTTGCTATTGCGATACCTGTACTGCGGATTTTAAAGAGAAAAGTGGTATTGATATTAAAAAGGTCAAAGATCCCTCCCACGTTCAGGAATGGAATCAATATCGGTATGATGTCATAACAAGTTTGGTGAACCGCTTGGCAGAAATGGTACACGGTAAAGGGAAAAAAATCAATGCTGCAATTTTTCCCGGTCCGTCCATTGCCAAAAAGCTGGTGCGCCAAGAATGGAACAAATGGAACCTGGATGCCTTTTTCCCGATGAACTATAATGATTTTTATATGGGCAATAACCTATGGATTGGCAGCGTGGTAAAAGAAGAAGCTACCGCAGTTCCCGATAGGCCCGTATACAGTGGTCTGTTTATTTGTCCCAAACCATGGAACAAGGCTGCTGAAAAGGACCCCGAAGGGCACGGATTGTTACCGGAGGAGTTGGGGGATGCCATTCGTGAATCAATGGAAAATGGGGCCAAGGGAATATGTCTCTTTACACCAGGTAGAATGACGGATGCCCATTGGGCAGAGCTTGAAAAAGCCATTCACAGGGATTATACAAAAAAAGTAAGCGAATAGTCCTGATAAATCGCAATTTAGCTCCTGCTCCTTGAGTTATTTCGGCTACTTCTATTCCAGTTTTTAGTGTTTCCGCCCTTATAGTTTGAATTTCCAGAACGATTGCGATTTCTGTTCCGGTTTCTTGATCTATCATTATTTCTTGGTGGCTGTGGCCTACGTTCGGTCTCGGTTTCTTCTATTCCTTCCTCCACAAAGGGATGTTCCGGCATACGGGGAACCTCTTGTTTAATGAGTTTTTCTATGTCCCTTAAATAGGGCCGTTCT
Organism: uncultured Flavobacteriaceae bacterium; assembly: GCA_947494715.1. Taxonomy (GTDB): domain Bacteria; phylum Bacteroidota; class Bacteroidia; order Flavobacteriales; family Flavobacteriaceae; genus Ulvibacterium. The sequence goes on from CANLWG010000001.1 coordinate 615,278, forward strand.
TCAATATCACAAAAGGATAAGGCAATACCACTTGCATTAGCTCGGCCCGTTCTTCCAATACGATGAACGTAGGTTTCCGGAACATTTGGAAGGTCATAATTGATGACCAATGAGAGTTCCTCTACATCTATCCCACGAGCGGCAATATCCGTAGCGACCAATACCTTTAGCCGTCCGTCCTTAAAATCGCTCAAGGCTTTTTGGCGCGCGGTCTGGGATTTGTTTCCATGAATAGCAGCGGATTGGATATTGGCCTGAGCTAATTTTTTTACAATTTTGTTTGCTCCGTGCTTGGTCCTGGAAAATACCAAAACAGAATCCGAAGGTTTTTCCTTTAAAAGATGGGCGAGCAGTTTGGGTTTATTTCTCTTGCTAATGAAGAATACCCCCTGTTCTACTTTTTCGGCTGTGGCCTGTTCGGGCTTTACCGTTACCCGCTCAAAGTCACCCAAAATCCTTCGTGAAAGTTCCACAATATCCTTGGGCATAGTGGCAGAAAAGAACAAGGATTGCCTTTTTGGAGGGAGTTTGGCAATTATTTTTTTGATATCATGGATGAAGCCCATATCTAGCATTTGATCTGCCTCGTCCAAAACGGCATATTGGATATCGTGGAGAGAAATATATCCTTGGTTCATAAGATCCAATAAACGGCCTGGCGTGGCAACCAATACATCCACGCCACGCTGTAGTGCCTGAGTTTGTCTACCTTGCTTTACACCTCCAAAGATTACGGTATTTCTGATACCCGTAAACTTTCCATAGGCCGTAAAACTTTCCCCTATCTGTATGGCCAATTCACGGGTAGGGGTCACAATCAATGCCTTTAGGCGGCGTTTTCCCTGTTGGCCATTTCGTGCTTTATACAAATGATGTAAAATCGGTATTCCAAAAGCTGCCGTTTTGCCCGTGCCCGTTTGTGCCACACCCAACAAATCCTTTCCTCTTAGCAAAATTGGAATGGCTTGTTGTTGAATGGGAGTTGGGATACGATAACCTTCTTCCTCTACAGCCCTTAGTAAAGGTTCCGCAATACCTAAGTCTTTGAATGTCATAAAAATGAATAAGCGGCGAAGGTAGGGCTATTTTTTACAATCCATCACCTTGTTCCAACAACTCGGTCTTTCTTTTTTCCTTGAATTGTTGGTTTATCTCAAATTTGAATCGTCAAACTTTAAAACTATAAATCATGAAAAATGTAATTGTAATCGCAACATTGATGGTATCCCTAAATTCTATGGCACAAGACCAATATACCAAGGGAATGCAAAAGGCATTTCAATTATGGGGCGAACAAAAAACAATGGAGGCCTCCAATATGTTCGAGCGTATTGCGGCTGTTGAAATGGACAATTGGTTGCCCCATTATTATACGGCGCAGGTAAATACTGTGGCCGCTTTTGGGGAAAAGGATAAGGAAAAGGTGGGCCAATTGTTGGGAAAGGCCCAAGAGTATATAGATCTGGCCAAGGTCATTTCTCCGGATAACCCTGAAATATTGGTACAACAGGCCATGGTGCACACCGCTTGGATCGCTTTTGATGGGGCTACCTATGGAATGACGTTGTCCGGAAAAGTTGCTGCACTGTATGAAAAAGCTTTACAATTGGCGCCTAAAAACCCAAGAGTTGTATTTTCCAAAGCGGAATGGGACATGGGCTCGGCCAAATACTTTGGGCAGGATACCACTACCTATTGCGGGGATGTAGAGCGTTCGTTGGAACTTTTTGCTAACTTTAAACCAGAGAGTGACTTTCACCCTAACTGGGGCGAGGATAGGGCGAAAATTGTCCTCGAAAACTGCGGAAAATAGAATCTAAAGCAATATGGACAAGCGCAAATGAAGTATTGGAGCAAATTAGTGGCAGTAGGGTTGTTAATAGGCATTATTCTGGCAGGCATCCAAATAGGAATGGATCTGCTTGCCGGAACACAACTTTATTTTGATAGGGCTTTATTTAAAGAAATAGGGTATAACCTACTTTTTGCAATTGTCCTTACCATATTGAACGGTGCCTTTTTTGATTATTTGAATCACAGGGTGGTATGGAAACAGTATGCAAGGTATAGATTGGCTATAGGGGCTACTGGCGGTGTAATACTTACCATGATGGGGATTTTCGGAATGAGGATACTTATTTTCACAGTCTTTGAGGGTGAGAGTTGGAACAGTTTTATAGAAGGGGAAAAGGCTATTTACTACGCAATTTCCTTGCTAATTACCATAGTGATTTCGGTTTTTTTCCATGCCATTTATTTCTACAAGGCATTACAGGAAAAGAAGGTAAAGGAACAAAAAGTAATTGCAGGGACTGCATCTGCCAAATTCGATGCACTTAAGAATCAATTGGACCCCCATTTTTTGTTCAATAGCCTAAATGTCTTGACCAGCTTAATAGAGGAAGATCCCGATCAGGCCCAGAAATTCACCACTTCCCTTTCCAAGGTCTATCGCTATGTATTGGAACAAAAGAACAAAGATTTGGTTTCTGTCGATGAGGAACTGCAATTTGCCAGGACCTATGTACGGCTTTTAAAAATGCGTTTTGAGGATAGTATAATTTTTGATATTCCAGAAACCGGAAATGATCCAGAGGCCAAAATTGTCCCGCTATCGTTGCAATTGTTGTTGGAAAATGCCGTAAAGCATAATGTTGTGACAGCCTCCAGGCCATTGCACATACGGGTGTATGAAAAAGAGAACAAATTGATAGTTAGCAATAACCTACAGGAGAAACAAGTGGTGAAAAAGAGTAGCGGTGTAGGATTACGCAATATTCAACAGAGGTACGGCATACTTACGGATAGGGAGGTTGACATTCAGAAATCGGTATCGGATTTCAGCGTTAGCCTACCCATGCTGACTAGACAGGTTTCCGTTATGGAAACACAAAAGAGTTTCATAGAGGACAAAAGATATAAAAAGGCCAAGGAAAGGGTAGAGGCCATCAAAGGCTTCTATGGTAACCTTATATCCTATTGCATAGTGCTCCCTTTTCTGGCCTATCTTAATTATAGGACCTCGGATTTTCCATGGGTGATTTTTCCTTTTGTTTTTTGGGGATTAGGGGTTGTTGCCCATGGGATGGAAGCATTTGGATACAATCCCATTTGGGGAAAGCGCTGGGAAGAGAAAAAAATGCGAAAGTTTATGGAGGATGAGAATTTTTAATTCGGGTTCCGTCCGGTTTGCCCGGTCAATGCACTACAGGCGACACGCATAACTATAGGTGTCCGAGCAAAGGCAAAACCCAATTCATCCTGGAAAAAGGACAATTCGGAAAACAAGATCTGGAAAAGTAAAACTATTGCCGGAAATTTGGTTCAAACAAAAATCAAACTGAAATTGAAGATATGGACAAAGAGAATAAATATCTTAAAGCAAAGGAAAAGGTAGAAGAAATTAAGAAGTTCTATACCAGTTTAGTATCTTATGTAATTGTTATTAGTCTTTTGGCCGCAATAAACTACTACTTGGACCAATGGCAATATATGTGGTTTTTATGGGCCGCATTTGGTTGGGGCATTGGGCTTATCTTTCAAGCAGCCAAAACTTTTGCGTTAAATCCATTTTTTGGAAGAGATTGGGAAGAACGGAAAATCAAGGAATTCATGAAGGAAGACGAGAATAGGGATCGCTGGGAATAACGTGATGTTGATGAAAGGAAAATGAGTATAACCTGTTAATAAATTATAATGGACACAAAATATTTGGACAAACAAATAAAAGCTAAAAAAAGGGTCGAGGAGCTAAAGGGATTTTATTGGCATTTGGCCTCGTACTTGGCGGTAAATCTGTTTATAAGTACTATCAAGATTGTCCGGGATATGAGCGATGGAGAGACCTTTGAAGAGACCTTTTGGGATTTTGGCACATTCGCTGTCTGGTTTTTCTGGGGGATAGGACTGGCGTTTCACGCCATGAAAGTGTTTTCATACAACCCGTTTTTTAGTAAGGAATGGGAGGAAAGACAGATACAAAAGTACATGGAGGAAGATAAAAGGGAAGCTGAAAAATATAGATGAATTTTAAGATCAAAAGGATGAAAACATATCCCTCGGAAAAATTTGCCAAGGCAAAAAGGAGAGTAGATAGAATAAAGGATTTTTATGGACACCTAAGTGTTTATGTTGTTGCCAATGTACTGTTGTTTGTTTTCAAGGGATACGCATTCAATTATATTATCTCGCAGGGAATTGAGGACCAGGGTTTTTTGGATTGGTTTATGCTAAATATTGTTTTAACTCCAATAATATGGGGACTTGGACTCATTATCCATGGGTTTTTAGCTTTTAGACCCGTTCCTTTCTCCATAAAAAACTTAAAACCAAAATTCATAAAAGACTGGGAAGAACGTCAAATCCAAAAATATCTGAATGCCGAAGACGACTCGAAAAAAGAACTGTAACATCAGGAAATAGTAAAGAAGATAAGATTTATGGAAGCAATCATCATTGAGGACGAAAAGCCGGCAGCAAGAAGACTTTCAAGACTTTTAAAGGATTTGGATGTTGGGGTATCCGTCATGCTACACTCTGTGGAAGAGTCCATACGGTGGTTTCAGGACAATGAACATCCCGATTTGATTTTTTTGGACATTCAACTTGCTGATGGACTTTCCTTCGAGATTTTTGAACATGTTGAGGTGCAAAGTGCCATTATTTTCACTACTGCCTATGACGAATATGCCTTACAGGCATTTAAACTGAATAGTATCGATTACTTGTTAAAACCCATTGACGATGAAGAATTGGAACAAGCGGTAAAAAAATTCAGGGCGCTAAAACCGAAATCCCAAAAATTGACATTGGATTTCGACGACATCAAAAAATTATTGACAGACCCTTTGGAACGGGAATATAAAAAGAGATTTACCACAAAGGTCGGGCAGCACCTTAAAATTATTAATGCAGATGAGGTGGAATGTTTTTATAGTGAAAACAAAGGAACCTATGCCGCGACTTCCGATGGTAGAAATTATTTGTTGGAGACCACCTTGGAAAATTTGGAAACCGAACTTGAGCCCCAAACCTTCTTTCGGGTAAGCAGAAAGTTCTACATTAATATTAAGTATATAAAGGACATCGTTTCCTACACCAATTCACGGCTGAAAATTAGATTGAACCGATATCATGGGCAGGAGATTATCGTTAGTAGGGAAAGAGTAAAAGACTTCAAGTTGTGGTTGGAATAATAACTACTAAATCATTGAATTTAAAAACTATAAACTCAAATATAGATTTTTCTTATAGTTGTGATTTCGTGAAATTCACTTCTTTTTTTCTACTCTATTCTCGTCAAATGAGGAAGGTAATAATTTAGGAATCAATTTAATAAAAATTGGTAACAAAACAGCACCTCCTGGCAACATAAAAATGGCCAATGAAGGTATGCTCTTAAAAATATCCAATAACTGATTTTGCACTTTTTTCTTCTCTTCGGAGCTTAGTTCACGAGTAGTGGATTTGGACAATAGATATACCAGTTCCTTACTTTCAGAAAGTTCTTTTTGAAGCCGTTTGCTATTTCGCAAAATGAGCCTATCCACTATTTTTGACATACTATCATAAAACTGTACTGCTAGATTGTTATCTTTTAAATGTGGAATTTTTTTTGCGTTAAAGTCAAAAAACCGGGTCACATCTTCTAAGGATCGAGCAATCTGTTTTTCTTCTATTCCCATATCCTTTCCGATTCCAAAAATGAAATCGGATTCCTTGTAATCCAAGGATAGATCTTCCCAAACCGTTAAACAGGCGACGTCCAGAAAATATTGGTTTTCGAATATGGAAAAATCATGCATCAACTTTTCCCGATAGGATCCATCAAAATTTTGATGCCCTTCATCAATAAAGGTAAGCGATGAAGCAAAAAGTTGTGCCAATTTTTCATCCTTTGCATTTCTTTCTTTGGAATTAAGGGTGTGATAGGTAAGGTTAATAGTAATATACTCCAGGTTCTGGGCATATTCTCGTATGTTATCCTTACTTTCCAAATACCTTTTAAAAGTAAGGACATCAATGAACAAGAGCGAATTGGTTATTATACTATTAAAGGTCTTGCTGATTAAATTATCTTCCAGATATACCCTGGAATCCAAGAGTTTTTCCAACTGTGACGATGTCTTCTTACCCGTTACGATTTTGTTGAAAAAGGATATTCTACCAACATCCAAAACCTTATAAAAACCAAAAATACAGTCTGTAAAAGCTTTGAAATCAGCATCTGGCTTCTCTAAGTGATAGGTGAAATACAATGCGGCCAAGAGATTTATCTTGGCGTTCTCGTCCTCTGAAAGGACATGTTCAAGTTTTATCAAGGGTATCGTACGGACATTTATGCCATAGATGAACCCCGTTTTTTTCATTTCCAGATAAAGTGCATGGAAATCTTCAGGGTACCAATGCCTGCCTTCAATGAGATAACCGAATTTTTGTATCCAACCGGATGCGGATGGGTTCATGGACAGGAACTTTAGAACCCCAAATTAAAGGAAAATATAGGACTTTTTCTATACATCGGTACCGCGATTCATGTTTTTTTGGTTTGATGTTTTATTGTGTATTGGGATTTTGTTCACCTTTTTATAGGAATTTAGGGTTGAATTTACTATGTTTAACCTCCAAATTTTAAAAAATACAATTCTGGATGCCCCAAGTATTACGGAATTTAAGTAGATAACTAACCTATATGATCTGAATGTTATGGAATATGTCCTCTTCTTTATTTGGATTACAATAATGTTTATTTTGGTGTATAGAATGATAATTGCCCATAAGGCATTGCGCAAGATTCTAAAACCCAATGAGTAATTAGAGATTTCTTTTTTAAGGAAAATAGCGTCTCCTATTTGAAGTTTTGCCTAAAGACTCTTTTCAGGTGAACGGCTTACCAATATCACCAAAATTGGATAAGGGCAAAGTTTAAAGATTTATCCAATTGTCCAAATCCAAAGTCCAGTCATAGTTTCTATAGGAAATATCAATATCCTTTGTAGTCGGTATAATTTCAAACTTTTTCAATATCTCCTTAATACCCTTTTTACCGCTAAAATCGCCTCGGAACCAATTGAAAATAGCGGTAACCGCTATTTCGTTTTTCTCTGGATAATAATCGGAATTTTGTTTTAGATATAATCGGGTACCTTGATTCAATTGTCCATCCAGTTCCTCTGGATCGTAAATCGTCACAGGGGGGCAATCCTTAGCACCGCAATTAAGCGCAAAATGGATACGGTAATCACGTTCGCGTATCCGGAGTTGTCGTTCAAGTTTGTCCGGGAACCATTTTCGGATACGTCCCTGTCCCAAAGACCATTGCGATTTTCGGATGATGCCGTGTTCTATTTTTTCAAAGGAAAGCAATCTTCCTGCAATAGGTATTTGTTCTTTTTTAAAAAAGGCCTTTTTATTATCGTACAACCCTGGATTCTCAGAAAGTATCACTAGAACATAGGCGTTATAGATATTTATCCAAAAGGCGAGCTTGTGCGTATCGGTAATTAATGAATTGGTCAATTCTGTTAAAGTTGTATTGGCAATCCTATCTTGAATGGCCTTGGTGTCCTTGCCATTTTTAATATTTTGAAGAAACTCCTCTGAAAGTTTATTGAAGTCCGAAGTTTTCAGGACGGTTTTTTCAAAATTGGTTCTTTGTATCGTACAGCCGTTAAATAGCACTAAAAACAACAATGCAATACTAATACTATTCAGCTTTATGATTATGTTGTAATGGTCCAATGTACGTTTACAGTTTTGTGAATATGGGGTAGGTCGAAAAACACGTCTATAGCTTTCATGAGAATACTGATAAAACCACAATTGATGAATTTTCTCTTCATCTAAGATGGCGATCACTGTTTCACACTAAGATTCTACACAAATTCTTTTCTACAATGATAAAGATCATTTTTTCTACTGAACCAGTAGGGTAGTTTTGGCCAAAATTTAAAACAGTGTATAATGAAACGAACAACAATTTCTTTGATGGCTCTATTATTGGGTTTTGTAAATGTATCAATAGCACAGGATACAAATTCAGGTACCAATGATTTTAGCAAGTGGCAATTTAGGTTAAGGGGCATAGTCGTTGCTCCTGATGAAAGCGCAAGCATTGAAGCCATTGGTGGGGATGTATCCATATCAACGGCCTTTGTTCCAGAGTTTGATATCACCTATTTTTTTACTGAAAACTGGTCTGCTGAGTTGATTTTAGCCACTACAAAACACGATGTAGAGGCAATTGAAACAGCGGCAGGGAACATTGATTTGGGCCATGTATGGTTATTACCGCCTACATTGACAGCACAGTACCATTTCACTGGAGGTAATTTTGTCCCTTATCTTGGGGCGGGACCTAACCTTACCTTATTTTATGGGGTGGATGAAGGGCCAACAGCTGATGATGTAGACTACGATACTGCTCTCGGATTCGCGTTACAGGGAGGATTTGATTTTATGCTCAATGATAAATGGTTTTTAAATCTGGATGTCAAAAAATTATTCTTAGGCACCGATGCTACCGTAAATGCTACAACTGCCTTGGGGGCTACAGTGGTGGCGGACGTAGATATCAATCCCTGGATAATAGGCTTTGGAGTAGGGGTTAAACTTTAACAGATTGATAGAAGAAGACCCCTTGGTTAAAGTTTTGCTTAACCGAGGGGTCACTTATTTTACCATAAAACGGGTCTGAATATTTTTTCTGATATTTCTAGTTGCATACAGGTAAAACCCATTGGCACTGTATGGAAAGGAAAACGGATATTATTGGTTTCTATTCACTTTTCTGTAGCAAAACTTCAGCCTGTACGGCCACCTCGCTCCAGGTTTTACTAACGCCGTCCCCACCGGTATGTAAAATTTCGCATGCTTTGTTTATAGAGGCTATCGCATCCAACGCATCCCAGTTCTCAAGGTTCATTACACCCGTAAAGGTATAGGAGGTATCCGATGTTTTTTCGGATTCCAGAGGGATATTTTCAGTTACACCGTTCAAGGTTACGTCAATGGAAGATTTCCCATCTTCGGATACCTTGAAAATGCCCGAAATAAATGTGGTGTTTTTCATTGCCCCAAAAAAGAATTCAAGGATTTTGGGGTCTCGGATCCCTGTTGCATCATTGGTAAACAGACTGCTGACAGGGATGGTGAAGGCCGTACCGTTCATTGCATCCATGGCCGTGCTGCCCGATTCACTTTTGGTGATATCTATTTTCATGAATTTGCCGCCTACAGGTAATTTTTCGGAAGTCTTATAGGCCGTGAAACCCACTTTTGTGGAATCCTTTACTAAGTTGAATTTTTCCGAGGAATCGGCCATTACTTCCTTGGCATTTTCCTCACTTTCCTTTTTGGCCTCCTTACAATTGTAGGACACCAAAAGAACAAGTCCTAGAATAGCCAATCTTACTGTTTTCATAGATGTATTTTTTGTTTCTATTCTCGCGAAAGCGAAAAATTAGTTATTAGATGGGCCTAAAGTTACACAATAAAAAAAGGCATTTCAAGCCCTGTTTAAAATGATTTTAAGAGTTCCGGATTGTTTCTGATTCCTCTTTTTAGATTTTCACAGACCAAAATGGATTTATCGATTCGGGTCTGTGAATTTTTATACCCCAAGATCATATAAATAATCCCTCTTTTTTTCCCTGCGGTAAAAGATTCGAATATTTCATTGGCCTCGAAATCACTTTGCAATACGGCATCCAATTCTTCCGGCATTTCAACTCCATATTTTGAAGTGTCCTCAAAAAACTGCAACTGAAAATAATCATTGGGAAAAACACCCAATTCCTTCTGGTATCGCTTACCGAACATCATATAATACTTTCCGTTTCTTTTTTGGATAGCTCCATGAAAAGTCAATTCCTTTCCTTTAAAAGTGGCCTTGACCTTTACTCTTTTCAAGTTTTTTTCCAAAAAAGGGAAAACGATTTCCTCGGGAAGCAACAGGGAATAATGACTTCCCGTAATCGCAATTTCAAAAACTTTGCTTTGCACTAACCGATTAATTTTGTAATTATTTGTGTTTCGCTATGCAAGGTTCTATGTACTGGGCATTTATCGGCAATTTCCATAATTCGAGTCTTCTGTTTTTCGTCCAGATCTCCTTTTAATCGTATTTCCCTTTGGAAAGTATCTATTTTGGAACTCTCGGATTCACAATTTTCGCAATCCGCTGCATGCTCCTTGCCATAGGAGGTGTGCACTTCTACATTTTCCAGTTTCCAGCCCTTTCGCCTTACATACATCTGTATGGTCATTGCCGTACATGCGGAAAGTCCGGCTGAAACCAGTTCATAGGGTGAAGGGCCAAAATCACTTCCCCCAACTTCTATGGGCTCATCGGCGGTCATATAATGGCTGCCTACCTTCATTTGAGTGGTAAAGCCATCATCGGCGTCCAAACTGGCCACAACATCATGTTTTGTTTTTGGTTGAACGGCTTCAGTTTCCATATCCAAATAACGTTGGGCCCATCCCGAAATGACTTTACCTACATAAAGGGAGTCCCTTTTGTTTGATAATAGGTGATCGGCCCCGTCCAATGAAACAAAACTTTTTGGGTGATGGGCCGCGACATAGATTTCCTCTGCGTTTTTAATGCCTACCGTATCGTCCTGAGGGGAGTGCATGAGTAATAAAGGTTTGCGAAGATTTTTGACGGTTTCCGGTAATGACTTGGTTCTTAGGTCGTCCAAGAACTGTTTTTTGATGGTAAAATCCCTTCCACTAAGGTTTACCACTGCTTTTCCTTTGGATTTTATCTCCTCTATATTGCTCTTAAGTAAGTGTTGTACATGGGTAGGATTGGACGGTGCGCCAATTGTGGCTATTGCCTTAACCGATGCAATTTCCGTTGCTGCAAAAATTACCGCAGCTCCACCAAGTGAGTGCCCAATGAGCAGGGAAGGAGCCTGATAATTCTGTTCAAGAAAATCTGTGGCGGCCACTAAATCGGCTACATTGCCCGAGAAATTGGTATCCGAAAAATCACCATCGCTTTCCCCGAGTCCCGTAAAATCAAATCGTAGAACGCCAAATCCGTTGGAGGTCAGTGCTTTCCCAATATTTCTTACCGCTAAAAGGTTTTTGTTGCAAGTAAAACAATGGGCAAAAAGGGCAAAATTATGAGGATGTTGATCCACGGGAAGCTCTAGTCTACCTACTAGTGTTTGGCCTTTTTTATTCTGGAATGTAACTTTTTGAAGATTCATAGGGTTCGTTTTAAGACTAAGTCGTCTTTAGTGAACATAGCTTTCCTAAAGATAATGGTTTGGCTTCAATGTTTAGAAGGGAGAGGGAATTAAGCCTTATGCCTTTTGCGAAAGTCAGTCTTAAAAACGAATTCGATGCGCAAATATTCATAATTGGCCGCAGAAAAATGATTCTTCATAAACCCTACTTCCAATTTGAGACTGGAATTGAATTTATGCCCCATTCCCAAGTACAGCCTATTTTGATTGAACAATGGTTCTTGGAGCGCAATAAAAATCTCATTGGAAGCACAGAAATAGAACCTATTGTTCAGGGGATAGGAGCCTTTCAACCTATATCGTATGCGATGTCTGAGGTCAGTTCCCGTTGTGGTACGAATCCATCGGTTTTCGAGCCGATACCGATGGGAAATGTTGAAGCTTCCCATCTTGTCCTTAAAAGTAAGCTGTGAGTAAAGCCAATGTTGATAAAAGGCTCCTTTGGCCTCTTTACTTTGGATAAAGGGTTCCGAATTTAGGTAGCCATAGCCTAAGGTGCCCGAAAGGGTAGGGCTAAAACCATAGCAAATACCTGTTCTGAAAAACGATAACTCATAATGATGAAAAGGCTCATAATACCGTAAAAGACCAATGGTGGGAATGGAGATTTTTTCCGAAACCTGATGACTGCCAGAAGCGACCAGCCAAGTCCCCAGAATTTCTTCCCGCTCCCTTTGTGCAAAAATGTTTAGACTAAGTAAAAGGGCAATTGTTGGGCAAAGTGATCGGGTTGCCATCTGGTACTATTTGTTGGGACAAAATTACCACCACATGTTGTCTCAAATGCCTGACATCCGTCATGTTTTTCTAGAAAATGTGTGTTTGCTTTACCAAGTCTGGAATGACCTTGGCGTAATACGAAATCTTAAGAAAAACTTGGATTTACCCTAAACCCATCAATCGGCTATATTGGCCTTTTTTCTTAGATCTGGATTGTAGAATACGGCTATTTGAAGTCGATCAAAATGGGCAGACGGAAAATGGTTTTTCAGATAGCCCGCCTGCACACTCAGATTTTTAGTTACATTAAAACCGAATGCCCCGTATAGTCTATTTTGCCCGAAAACTTGGTTCTGTAAGTTCAGAAATACTTCATCATAAAAATTAAGAAAGAAAATCCGGGTCAACGGCAGGGTTACCTGTAGACGATACCTTGCCCTATGTTGGGTATCCGTTCGCTCCCCAAAATTCAAAAAACGTTGCTCAAGGCGATAGCGATGTTCAAATCCAAATTTCCCGACTTTATTTTTTAATATGAATTGCTCAAAAATCCGGTGTTCCTTGGAATCCCTATCGCCTGGAAATTCATCAAAAGTGCCGTCCGTTATGATATAGGCGTAGCCAAATGTACCTATGGCATTTGGATTTATGTGGTAATTGAGCCCTGTCCGCAATAATAATTGATTAAAATTATCTAGCTGCTCATAATACCGGGCCTGAGCCTCGGAATGGATACTTAACTTTTCGGAAATTTTGTTGGTGCCAAAATACATATGCCACGAGCCCCACTTATCCTCGCCTGGCTCCTGGCTAACAAGGGAGAAAGAAAAAATAAAAGCGAGTAAGAATACAACTTTCTTCATCTATTCAAAACTAAAATTTTGGGTCTCCTTAAAAGGCGATACCTTCAATTGCTGAATTTCATCTCTATAAGCTTTCCATTTATCATTAAAAAAGGTGTTGGTCCTTTGCAGGGCATTTTTTAGGTCCTGCTCCACAAATCGGATAAGCTTTCTTTCAGTTTCGGTGACCCCTGTTTTTCGGCTCTCTACATAGTTTCTTGCCGTATTCAAACGCTGTACCACAGTAATCTCGGGATTTCTGGTTATCCCTTGTCGCTTGTCCTCTTTGCCCAAATATAATGCAATGGTAGAATCTATTTGTTTTTGGACGGTCTCGGAAGCCTTAATTTGATCTTTATATCTTTCTTTGTCCATCTCTTTTAGCTCCTTCTCAAACTTCTTGGCCACATTTTTACTTTCCACCAATTGTCGTACAGCATCCGCCGCAACTTGTGTCATTTTGTCGAGGTTTTTGGAAGATTCATATATTTCGTTGATGGATGCGGTGGAAACCTCCAACCTGGGATCTGATTTGACCGTAATAGTCGTTTCTTCAGAAATATCGCCATAACTCATTTGTATCCTATACTTCCCGGGCTTTACGGAAACACCTCCGGATTCCTTTTTATCTTTTTTGATTTGGCGCGATGGATTGTCCGGTCCTTTTTCGTCCATCTGCCAGTAGATACGATGGAATCCAGCCTTTTCCGATGTTTTATATTTTAGGGTACGAATCAATCGTTCCCCATCATAGAATTGGAATTGTATGGAATCCTTCTTCTGTACTCCGGACAATTTTGTTTCATCTCCGTTATTCCTAAGCCGATTTTCATCGGCCGAAGGAATCTGTTTTTTGTTTTCAGAATCACTTTTACCATCATTTGCTGCACCATCTTCATCCTTCTTTTTATCTACGTCTTTCTTTTTCCCTTCCTTAAGATAATAGGTGATCATGGCACCCTCTTTCCGGTTTTCTGCATTGTAAAGGGCGTCCCCCCCAAATCGGCTACCCGTAGGTTGCTGATAAGCCGCCTGATAGGCTATTGGCGGCTGGAACAATTTAGCATCCTTTTGTAGAATGGATATATCCGATGCCAAAGCTCGTAACGGACGAATATCGTCCAGTACCCAGGCCGCACGGCCAAAAGTACCAATAACCAAATCATGCTCCCGAGGATGAATGACCAGATCCTTAGTGGAAACCGTTGGGTACCCTTCGGTCCATTTTTGCCAGTTGCCTCCAGCGTCTAAGGAGATATAAAGGCCGTCATCAGTTCCGAGAAACAACAGGTTAGGGTTTTCAATATCCTCTACAATGGACAACGTATAGCTTTCTACATCATTGGCATCTACGATACGTTCCCACGTTTTGCCATAATCCCTGGTACGATAGGCATAGGGCGTATAGTTGAAACGTCTATAGTCATTGGCGATCAACAAAGCCTCTCCTTTGTTCTTGTTCGAGGCCTTCAGTTGGGGAATCCAACTGCCTTTGGGCAGTCCTTTGATATTGCCCGTTACCTCCGTCCAGCTTTCACCACCATTTTGGGTGTAATGTACCCGACCATCATCGGTACTCGCCCAGAGCATGTTTTTCTCCAATGGAGAAGGTTCAATGACCAAAATGGTACAATGGTTTTCAGCTCCGGTAGCGTCCATGGTCAATCCGCCACTTTCATCCTGTTTCTGTTTTTCGGGATCATTGGTGGTCAGGTCTGGAGAAATGATTTCCCATGTTAGCCCCTTATCCACACTTTTATGAACAAATTGACTTCCAAAATAAATGGTGCTATGGTCAAAAGGATCTTGCCCGATTCCGGCATTCCAATTGAAACGTAGTTTTGTTTTTGAATCCGGCGGTGTTGGGCGCACTGTGTAGTTATTGCCCGTTTTCCAATCGTATCGCGATACGTAACCCTGTTGGGACATGGCATAGCCGAATCGGGAATCGTCCACGTCCGGTACTACATCGAACCCATCGCCAAAAGCAATTTCCTGCCAATAACTATTGCGAATGCCCTGCCTTCGCCATGTATAGGCCGGTCCGCGCCACGAGCCGTTGTCCTGCATCCCGCCATAAACCTTGTACGGATATTCGTTATCTATACTGATATGATAAAACTGGGCTACGGGCAGATTCCCTATGAAGCGCCAAGACTTCCCGCCGTCCTTGGTAATATTTACCCCACCATCGTTACCATCCAACATAAATTGGCCATTTTCCGGATGTATCCACCAAGCATGATGGTCCGGATGTACGCCATTGTCCACTTGATAGGCCGGCATCAATTGTTTAAAGTTTTTTCCACCATCCTCGGAAACATTCACATAGGTAAAGACAGAATATATCCGGTTTTCGTTCTGTGGATCCACATAGATTTCCGAATAGTAAAAAGGCCGATTTCCAATATCCGACTTGGCATTGATTTTTTTCCACTTGAATCCGCCATCTTCGGATTTGTAAAGGGCATTCTTTTTAGCCTCTACCAGGGCATATACGACATTAGGTTTGTTAGCTGCAATCGCAATACCTATACGGCCCAGTTCACCTTTGGGTAATCCATCTTTTTCGGTCAATTTTTTCCAGTTCTTCCCTCCATCATGGGTCATATATAGGCCACTACCACCACCTCCTGATTTAAAAAACCAAGGGTCGCGTTTATGGTCCCACATAGCGGCAATCAACTTATTGGGGTTTGTAGGATCCATGACGAGATCGGCCACCCCGGTCTTGTTGTTTACAAATAATATGTTTTCCCAGGTTTCACCACCATCGGTCGTTTTAAAAACACCCCGTTCCGGATGTTCGCCCCAAGGTGAACCGATTGCCCCAACATAAACCGTATTGGGGTTCATTGGGTCTATTTTGATACGATGGATATGTCGGGTCTTTTCCAACCCCATAGATTGCCAACTTTTACCACCATCCAAGGATTTGTAAATACCGTACCCACCATTAAGACTATTTCGGGGATTACCTTCGCCGGTACCTACCCAAATCACGGAAGGATTGGATTGTTGAATGGCAACTGCACCAATTGAAGCGGTAACCTCCTTGTCAAAAATCGGTTCCCATCGGATACCTCCACTGGTCGATTTCCATAAACCGCCAGATGCCGTACCTACATACATGACATCCGGATCCGTATGCACTACATCTATAGCCGTAACCCGTCCGCTCATGCCTGCCGGCCCTATATTTCTTGGCTTTAGATCCTGGATCAGATCCATAGAGAACTTTTGGGCGCAAAGGGAAAATGATGCTAGGAGGATAAATACCGGGAGTATAATTTTTTTCAAGTCAGTCAAAATTTAAATTAACGATTAGGGCCAGGGGATAAGAACCTAGAAAATACAGCCAAGAATTCTATGGCTGTACCTGTAGTTATTCTTAATAAATAAGGCTGTACCGTTTCTTATGTCCTACGTGTTTATTGAAAATTAATTAGTCGCCCAAATATACAAAAAGTAGTTGCTGAATTCCTTTATGCTGCTATACACTAACCTTGTCCATTTTTAATTGTGACCTAAATGGCATCCACATCCTGGACGCATAAAATTATGTGCTTCTTCATGCCATGGAAATGCAGCATTGTATTTGTTGTTTTCCCACCAGAATTTGCTACGTTCCTTGGAGTAATTCCCTATCTCCGTCATGGTATCGGTGTCATATAGCCTTCCATTGACCATGGTGTACCGTACCGTTTCCGTATTTCGGATATCTTCCAACGGATTTTTATCCAATACGATCAGATCGGCCAATTTACCTTCTTTCAGAGAACCGATGTCATTGCCTGCACCGATATATCTGGCACCATTGATTGTTGCGGCCTGTAGTGCCTGCATATTGGTCATTCCGCCTTGGTGTAACAACCATAATTCCCAATGCGCTCCTAAACCCTGTAGTTGGCCATGTGCCCCAAGATTCACTTTAACACCGGTATTGGTCAGGGCTGTTGCCGTTTCGGACACCAAAATATGTCCATTCTTATACTCTTCATCCGGTACCATGGTGCGATGCCGTGCTCGCGCATCGATTATGGCCCTTGGGGTATACTTTAACAATTTTTCGTTTTCCCAAACATTATCCTTTTGGTAGAAGTAATACTCCCCATTCATACCCCCATAATTAACGATAAGGGTAGGGGTATAGCCGGATTTACTGGTTTTCCATAACTCCAAAACATCTTTGTATACCGGAGCCACAGGTATATTATGTTCTATACCGGTATGTCCGTCCATAATCATGCTCATGTTGTGGTAAAAGGTGGAGCCGCCCTCAGGAACCACGTTAATCCCCATTTCCCGAGCCGCCTTCATTACCTGTTGGCGTTGATCTCGTCTAGGTTGGTTATAACTCTTTACGGATAGCGCCCCAAAGGCCTTTGTTCTTTTTATGGAGGAGCGTGCGTCGTCTAAACTATTGATTACTGCTTTAAAATCTCCATCCGCGCCATATAGAATAAACCCAGTCGAATAAATCCGTGGGCCGACCATATCTCCATTCTTGATTAGTTCTGCCATGGAAAAAATACTTTCCGTATTTGCCGAGGGATCATGTGCCGTGGTCACACCAAAAGCCAAATTGGCATACAATTGCCAATGCTTTTGAGTGGTCAATCCATAACGAAAACCTCCGATATGTGCATGTGCATCCACAATTCCGGGCATAATGGTCTTACCCGTTACGTCATAAACTTTTGTATCTGAGGGTATCTTTATTTCCGAGGTTTTTCCAATGGTTCTAATACGATTACCATCAACGACAATGGTTCCGTCTTCAATGACCCCGTCACCTTCCATGGTTATGATTCGAGCGTTGGTAAACGCAATGCGGCCATTCGGTTTATCGGTCTTGGACACTAGGCCTACTTTGATTCCTATGGTGTCCATTGCCGTTACCTTTTTAGGGGAACCTGGGAGAAAGGTATATCGATTTTTAATGTCGTTTGAAAAGTATTCGTCGCCCAATGTCCAAAATATGGTTTTGCTATCCTTTGACCAATGTAGGTTGATGCCGGCATCCTTGGCAATTTGGGATACCGGTACTGACTTGGATTTGTTATCCAGATCTATTTCTTTTCCATTCAATACCAAGGGCGCAATGAATGCTTTATGGAGATTGGTAAAAGCAATCCATTGGTTATCCGGACTGGGTACCAGCCTATTGGCATACTTGGATTTGATATGTGTCTTTTTGTCCTTTCCATTGAGATTTATGGAATGCAAGCTTTTGGTCAAGTCCCCAAAATAAGTACCCCCGGTCTGATAAAAAATACGATTTCCCTCTTTTGTAAAGGTAGGATATTCGCCTTCCTCGGAAACCCGTTTTGGATTCGCTCCTGAGGCTTTCATGATATATATACCAGCATTTTTAGCGAAAGATCTTCCTTGGTCATTATTGCCGCTTTCTTTCCGATAGGTAATCCATTCCCCTGATGGACTATAGGCCGGAGTTCTGTAAATACCCTTTTCTGAAGACAACAGGGTAGGAGTTCCTCCGGAAACTGGGATAGTGTGGATGGCCCCCAAAGTTTCATCGTTCCAGCTTACATAGACCAATTGTTTGCCATCTGGGGAAAAGGCAGGCTCAAATTCAAAATCAGTTGACTCGGTCAATCTTTTCGGTTTTCCGTTAGGAAGTTTCTTGTTCCATAAGCGACCCAAGGCGCTGAACACCAGGGTTTTTCCATCGGGAGAGGTAACGGCGTGCCGAATAACCTTTGCCGTGAATTCCTCGGGAGCTACCGGAGTGTCAAAATGTACTGTTTCCGCAATTTTAATCTGGGCATCCACAGAAAAAGGAATTGGGCTGATTTCCAAAGTATTGATGTCGATTTTATAAATCTTTCCCTTGTTCCAAAAAACAATTTCCTGATTATCAGGCATCCAACTAAAGTTGGGATATACTCCAAAAATGGCCCAAGCTTCTTGTTGGTCTTTGTTCAAGGAGTCGATCAAAGGCCATTCTTCTCCGGTCTCCAAGTCATGTAGGAATAATACCGTTTTGGTACGGATTCTTTTTATAAAAGCCAACTTTTTTCCGTCCCTGGAAACCTGAGGTCGGGCGGCACCACCTGGGCCACCTGTTACCGTAGTCGTTTTTCCGGTTTCAAAATCATATCGTTTTATAACATAAATCTGTTTGTTTGGATCCTTGTTATACTGAAAAGTTCCTCCGGGATATACATCTTCACTATAATAGAGGTATTTGCCGTCCGGTGATACATTCGGTTCATTTACATCTTGTTGATCATTTTTGCGTTTGGTCAACTGAAGCCCTGAACCGCCAGCAATATGGTATTGCCACATTTCCCCAGCACCTAGGGAGCGTTGCGAAGTAAAATGTTTACGTGCAACCAAGTAATGCCCATCCGGCATCCATACGGCATTGTTGAGCAACCTGAATTTTTCCTCCGTGACTTGTTTGGCATCGCTGCCATCAACATTCATTATCCAAATATTGTCCCCGCCTCCTGCATCACTGGTAAAGGAGATTCTTTTTCCGTCCGGGCTAAAACGTGGTTGTATCTCAAAGGGGATGCCCGTTCTGAGAGGGATTGCTTTCCCACCTGAAATAGGCATGCTGTAAATATCCCCCAGTAAATCAAAAACGATCGTTTTTCCATCCGGGCTTACATCCAAATTCATCCAGGTACCCTCGTCCGTAGAAAACTTGTGTTCTTTAAAATTGAATTCGCCTTTGGGATTGGAGACATCCCACTTTTCAACAGCTTCTTTTTTTTCTTCTTCTTGGGCAAAAGGGGAAAAGGATGCAAAAAGCATCGATAGGAAAAGTAATTTCTTCATCAGTTTTTGATCATTAATTAGTCGGTTAAAGATATCAAAAACAAAGAGGAATTGGTACAGTCATAAAGGTTTGCCCCACATTTTAAAAATCGGTTTTAATTTATCCTAATAAATTGATTAATACCCCTATTTTTGGTGGTATCATAAACCGTATTCGCGAAAAATTGAACGAAGAACAGCTTTTACAGTTTTTTCAAAGAATCGATAAACTGACCTTGAATCAAAAACCATTGTTCGGTAAAATGAACGTGCATCAAATGGTCTGCCATTGTGCTGATTTTTTCCGAATGGCCAATGGCATAAAGCTTGCCGAGGAATATGGCAAGGTAGATCCGGAGGAAATAAAATCGTTGGCCAGATCAGGCAAAACTGCACCAGCTCCCAAAGGCTTTGGACAGATCGAAGGTGGAGGAACAAAACCCACGGAATTTGAAAAGGACAAACTTATTTTGAAGGACTTTATTATGGAATTTTCAGGACTTCCGGAAGACTATAATTTTGCCGTACATCCTTATTTTGGGGAAATGGATCGTAAACGTTGGATAGGGTTGGCCGTATATCATTTAAATCATCATCTAGAGCAATTTAGTACTTAGGGAAATCTATTGTCCAGTAGGTCCGAATCCGTGGTGTCACCGTTTCATATAGGTTTCATTATGGTTAAAGATGGTATTTGCGACCATGGTGAGGGCAGCTGTCTTAGTATAGTCTAGAGATTTATCTATCGGTTTTCTTCCTACGGTCAAGAGCTCTTTGGCCTCGTGAGGACTCAATTTAAACCGTTTGGACTGTGTTTCGAACAATTCTTTTAAGACCTTGGTTTCTTCCTGTTTTGGAAAACGGCTTATCGCCAGTCGGAATCCATAAACCAATTGTTCGTCCAAGGAATTCCCACCTTCTTTTTGCATGCGTTCCGCCAAAATCTTTGAAGCCTCCACAAATTGAATGTCATTTAAGAGTACCAAGGCCTGTAAAGGGGTGTTCGTATTTTCTCTTTTCACCGTACAAATATCCCGGGAGGGAGCATCAAAAGCCAACATGGCCGGGTGCGGGGAGGAGCGCCTAATAAAAGTGTACAGTCCCCTTCTGTAAAGACTATCACCAGTGGATTCCTTATAACGTAATAGTTTATGTGAGAAATTGCTCTTCTCGATCCACAGATTTCCGGGCTGGTATGGGCGTACACTTTCCCCACCAATATGCCGTACCAAAAGTCCACTTGCCGCCAATACGTTGTCACGAATGATTTCGGCCGGCAAACGGTAGCTGTTACTTCGGGCTAAATAACTGTTATTGGGGTCTTTCACCATCATTTCCGGAGTCATAAAGGAGGATTGTCTATAGGTATGCGACATGACCATGGTCTTCAACAACTTTTTTACGTCCCAACCATTTTCTACAAAAAACAGGGATAACCAATCCAACAATTGGGGGTGGGAAGGTAACGCTCCTTGCACACCAAAATCCTCGGGCGTATTAACAAGTCCCTTACCAAAGAGCATTTGCCAATATCGGTTTACGGCTACCCTTGCCGTGAGGGGATTTTCCTCTGAAAAAAACCATTTGGCCAACCCTAACCTGTTTGTTGGAGAATCTTTGGGAAAATGGGGCAACGCTTCAGGAACAGCGGCGTCCACTTGATAGGTCGGCTGTTCGTAGTCACCGCGATCATAGGCATAGGTAAGTCTCTTTTTTGGCATTTCCTCCATCACCATAACCTCCGGAACAGGTATCATTAATGACAACCATTCGTTTCTAAGTTTTTTGAGGTCCCGTTCCAAGGCTGTTATTTTCTCAGATCGGTTGATCCAATAGTCCGTTGCAGGTTCGTCTATTTCTATGGGCAACCCCATATCTTGATTATAAATGTATTTGACCTCCAAAGGGGTGACAGCTCTGTCATATAGTCGAATATCGTCGATCTTACCTTGAAAAATTCCGTTCTCCCCTGTTGAAAAGCTATAGTTTCGTGCTACTTTTATGGATCGGGTATATAGTGTATGTTCCTTGTCCTTGATCGTTTTTATACTTTTATATAAACGATCGTAGGGAGTATCCACCGATTCTTCTTGACCATCTATAAATAGTTTCAGTCCCTTCGCCTTACCTGAGCCATCATAACTGAAAGCGACATGATACCACCTATGTTTTCCTATCGAATCTTTTGATCTAACGTGTATGTAATTATGAGGTAACGAACTTACTAATCTTGCATTTAGGTGGTTGAGACTATCCAGGAAAAAATCCCAACCTCGCCAAAGGCTATTTTTACCACCGACCGTTCCTACCAAGGTCTGCGTTTTTCCAGCCTCCCGTTTGGAGGTGTTGATCCAAAGACTGGTCGAAAATTGGTCCGTCCATTCAAAATTTCGGGCATCATCTATGTAGACTTCATCGTATTCCCCGGTAAACTGAAAAGCTTTGTCTTTCTTTCCCTCGATCAGGATAGGTTTTGCCTTAATGGTGACTTTTGGATTGTCGTCGATACTATACCTCCCTTCTTTGTTGGTTTTATTGGAAACTTTATTGAACCTATAGTGCCCTATTTGCCCATTTTCCATAAAACTATTTGGCAATTGTTTTATGTAAACCTCTAGATTACGCAGTTCTTTTTTGGTCAATTGTAAGGCTTCTTCTTTTTTGATAATCTCTGTTTTCAGCTTTTTTAGGGTCTGTCCTGTAGCATCATCGGTAAGGGGCAGCATGGGACCTGAGTTTACGTCATTACCGGATACACCAAGTTCCTTGATGTTGTCAAAAAAGGCCGTCATCTGAAAATAGTCTTTTTGCGAAATCGGATCAAACTTATGGTCATGGCATCGTGCGCAGGCTACGGTTAGACCCATAAATGCAGTTCCCACTGTTTCCGTTCTGTCCCAAACATGGCTTAGGCGGTTTTCCTCATCAATTGCCCCACCCTCACTGGTAATCGGATGGTTTCGATTAAATGCGGTCGCCAATTTCTGTTCCTGGGTAGCATTGGGTAAAAGGTCGCCCGCCAATTGCCAGGTAACAAATTGATCATAGGGCATGTTTTCCTTAAACGCTTTGATGACCCAATCACGCCAAGGCCACATCATACGCCAGCCATCGGCATGTTTTCCATGGGAATCCGCATAACGGGCAAGATCCATCCAATCCAAGGCCAAGCGTTCGGCATGAGCGTCGGATAAGAGCAGTTGATCAACAACCTTTTCGTATGCCCCGGGACTTTCATCTTTCAAAAAAGAATCGATTTGTTCAATTGTAGGGGGTAATCCGGTCAAATCAATGGAAACCCTTCTAAGTAAGCGTTCTTTGTCGGCCTCAGGTGATGGTTCAAAACCTTTTTGTTTTAAGCTTTGTTGGATAAACAAATCAATTTCATTGTGATTCGTCCACCCTGCCGATGCGGATTGCGGTACATCAGGTTTTTCCGGTTTAACAAAGGCCCAATGCGGTTTCCATTCGGCTCCCTGTTCGATCCATTTGATCAGGGTCGCTTTTTCTTTGGCGGTCAACGAAAGGTGGGATTCCAGCGGAGGCATCATAAATTCCGGATCATCGCTTAGAATGCGGATGATGGATTCGCTTTTCCCTGGTTTCCCAGAAACAAAGGGTCGATTGCCACTGCCCAATTTACGAAAAGCCTCTGCCTCCAAGTCTAAGCGCAATTGGGCCTTGCGGGTATTTGCATCAGGTCCGTGGCATGCGAAGCAACGGTCTGAGAGTATCGGCTTTACATGAAAATTGAAATCGACCGTCTCGGGAAGTTCCAGATAAGCCGCTTCCACTTCTTTTGGGACATCCAGCGAACATGCCGTGGTCATAAGAATAGACCCTAAAAGTACAAGCCAGAGGCGCATTTTTCTGTATCTACCGTTCAATTATAAAAATATAGTATTTTTAATTAATCGCTGTGATTTCGTTAGGGTTTGGATTGACGTTAGAACCAAAGAAGGTAAAATACAACCTATTTTTTTAGGTGCAACGGTACTATTTATAGACTCGCTTGGGATATTTATACTTTACCAAAATATCTATTTTAATCCGCAAAGTGCGTTTGTAATTTTGATTTTTGCAAGACTATCTCAACTATTGATCAATAGTGAATTTTCTAACTGAAAAACTGTCATCCCCGGAGAATAACAAATAACAAGTCCTTCCGTCTTCGCTAATCCATTTGGATGGTATAGAAACTGTTTCTCCGGGTCCCACGTCCCATTGACGGGTATAGAAGACCGTTTTCCAGGGCCCCCATGGATTGTCCGATTCAAATATGCCCAAGCCTCCTTTAAAACGAACATCGGTATATCCACCATCGGGAGAGGAGAGCCTAACGGGTTGGCACCATAAGAACTTTTTTAAACCCTCATTATAAGTAATTCCAGACCTATAACTTTTGCCTGGGTTGGTAAAAACCGGCTTTCTTTTTCGTATGTCTTCCGACCATGTAGGATTCTTTGCATTGTCGTAACCCGTAAAATATTCATAGCTGCTCCAATCTTTGATATGATTTTTTTTGATCCGTGCAAGAACTTGATGGTCGGCATGGTTGTAGGCACTGTCTTCATCATGTGAATAAATATAAACGTAGTCGTCTATAGCCCCTTGGTAATTCTTTCCGTAATTCAAAAATGTAGGGCAACCAAAACTTTCATCAAATTTCCGATTGGCCTCCTGCCATGTATTTCCATAATCGGCCGACCACATCAGTTTTGAGTTTTGGATATTTCTTACGAGCATATACAACACACCATCGACCATTAGGATTCCGCTTGCTTTTGTACCGGCCCTCCCTTGTCCAACACTCTCCCCACTACGAGAACGAATATTATATCCTTTAAGTAGGGGAGGATTCCCTTCTACTCTGGCCAAACCCAGACTTAGTTTAATATCTGTCCTGGGCAAGAAGCCATTTCCATCGCCATAAGCTGTATACATATGACCGTCATCGGCCCACGTCGAGGGCCAATTGTCCCCGCCTTCGGCCATTCGAACAATGGTTTCCTTTGGCGCAAATTCAATTGTAAGATCACTTTTAGGATAAGGAGCTTCAAGAATGGCATCCATTATGGGATTAAAAATATATTTTTCAGCAGCGAGCCAAAAACCGTCCGTTTCCGGCGCTTTGTTCAAATTACCTCCCATACGTACAATTAACATATTAAGACTAGGGATGACCATCAAATGCTGTCCGCCGGCCCCCGCACCCGAAAAGGCATCGCGTGGAACATTGGCCCAGACCCCATCCTGATTGCTATACCACCCTGGAGTGGTTACAGGTTGCGAATTGGTATCTGTTCGATAATATCCGCGTAATATAGAATCCTTGGGAGCGGGATGAGGCAATGCAGTACCGGAATATCGGATTACTTTTTCCACCAAAGAAGAATCGATTATCTGCCGTCCTTGCCAATTTCCCTTGTGGAGCATCAACCTACCGATACGAGCTACGGCCCTTGCCGTAAAAGAACCTCCTCCCCATCCGGATACCAGTTGAAGGTCACTTTCTCCGAACACCCTTCCATAACCGATGCTATACTCTTTTTTATCAATACCAATAGGTTCAAAAACGCGTTTTTCCAAATATTCCCGGATGTTTTTCCACTTGGAATTGGTTAGGGATGCCGTTACGGCATAGTTAAGCATGGCTATTCCCGGATTGCTATAGCGATAGGCGGTCCCAGGTTCATGAACTAAGGGAGCACTGTCCCTGGCCATAACAAATGGGTTATTATCCTGTTTCCAGAACGACCCTCTCCAACCTGGAAGGTCAAAATGGTGGTGAAGTCCATTGTCCTTTAAGTACCTTGATTCTTTTTCCGTAGCCTGTGCATCCAAAATCCCTGAAGTATGATCGGCTAACTGTCTAATCGTTATTTTCGACTTTACTTTATCGGTTTTCCAAACGGGAACAAAATTACAGGCAGGTTCATCAAGATAAATATAATCATCATCAATGGCCGCCAACAGAGACATCCCGCTAACCAAGGCCTTAGCCAAAGAGGCGGTATAATGTCTTTTTTTAGAATCCTCGAATCCCGGGGAAAACCACTCGTAGACAATCTTGTCATTTTTAACTATCAATAGTTTTTTAGTGTTCCTTTCTGCCAAAATGTTCAAGGTACTATCTAACTTTTTGGCGGACATTCCGTGATTTTCAGGGCTTGCATATTCCCATTGAAAATTCGGTACATGCTGCGCAGCTACTTTAGCTTGCCACCAAAACGTACATAACAACATTGTAATAACATTCCTCCATGTAATGAACATACGGGGTTTTAGGCTTTTGTATTGATTTTTATCGGGCTCCATAAATGGAAATTTCATCAAGAACTTGTACAATTAATATTAATGGAATTCACCATGTGTTTATTTTAAACGACTAACAATTGGTAATCTACTGGTTAGTTTAATCGTTCAAGGGGACAAAAAGCAACTTTAATCAAAGAGGTCCTTCCATTCAATACTCGGCGCCCAGTACTTCTCAATATGTTTTATTACCAATGCAGTGCCTGCATCATGGGATACGTACGGTGGCATCTCGGGATTGTACATAGCGTCGGTTAGGTCCCGTACCAGGACAACATTACGCCCCAATTTTACCTGGCCTCGAATACCAAAAGTTCGCCCCAATACACACATATTGGTATGCACCCCACAAAGCACAATATTTTTAACCCCCACGCTTTCAAAATAATTATACATCTCCTGTCCGCTATCGGAAATCATGTCCTCATTAAAAATTTCAATGGTCTTTATTTGCCGGGTTATTTTACTTTCGGAAGGATCTCCGGTGGAGTCGCATCCTTCATCGGAATCATCAATGGGCAGAGAAGGTTCCCGGGTTTCATCCGGGTAGAACCAATAATCCAATGGAATGGGTGGTTCCAAATATGTCTGGGCCAGTGCCTTTTTACGTGCGGGATGGTCTTTATAAAAATCCATGGTAGAACTTGGGGCATGAACAATATGAACCCCCTTTTTCCTGGCCGTCTTCACCATTTTATTGATTTTTGGAGCCATTTGCTTTACCCTAGCCGTGGCGCTATCGCACCAATGCCTATCCCACATGTCGCATATGATAATTGCAGTTTCCTCAGGCTTCCATGACAAATTTGCAAACTGATTTTCCCATTGTTCACCATTGTTCACTTGCTTACGTGCCTTTATTTTAAGGGATTCTGCATTCGTCGCCTGATCCTGGTTTTTAGAATTTTTAGAGTCTTGGCAACTGTAGCAGAGTCCGATTAATGCTGCTATCAAAAGGAATTGCCCAATGTACACTTTATAGTTTTTGTAAATTTTCATGGCGGTTAGATAGTTTGGTTTTACGCTGTATTTAAAGATAGACATATTGAAGATGGCAAAGGAAATATTCAAAAACAAATTCTATATTAAAATGTGAAACCCTGAAATGGTTTCATAAAACTGGTTACTGATTTACTTAACCAGATATTCTTTCTTATAGGCTAAGGGAGTTCTTTTTGTAATCGCCTTGAACTGCCTGTTAAAATTGGATAAGGTATGAAATCCACTTTCATAACAAGCTTGGGAAGCGTTCATTTTTTTTTCGATCAGTAGCTTACAGGCATGGCCGATTCGGATCTCACTTATAAATTCAGAAAATGTCTTGTTGGCATGTACCCTAAAATACCTACTGAAAGACGTAGGCGTCATATTGGTCAATTCGGCCAGTTCCGATACGGCTATCTTTCTTTTGAAATGTTTCATTACGTGGGCGTACACCTTGTTCATACGTTTCGTATCACCTTCTTTTAAGGAATTTGTATAGCCCGGACTTGCCAATAGCTCTATTTCTTTTGTGTTGGCAAGGCAATTCAGTAGTTTCAATAGTTCAAGAACACCATCAAAACCATCCAGAGTCAAAAGGTTCAAAAGCATTTTTCTGGTGATTTCCGCCGTTTTTCCACTGACCTCTATTCCGCGCAAACTTTTTTTAAAGAGCTGCCTTAATTTAATGCCCTCCTCCTTTTGTAAGAGGTCTTCGCCAATAAAGCTCGAATGAAAGTATACTACGATACCTTCACACCAAGTAGAACCCTCTTCTTGGGAACCTTCATGCTCACTACGCCATAGATGGGGCAAATTGGGGCCGGTAAAGGTGAAATCACCCTCTTTAAAAGGTTTTATATTATCACCTATAAATCGGGTGCCCCTTCCTTTTAGAACAGCAAAGAGCTGATACTCGGAATGAAAATGCCAGCTAGGATCAAAGACAGGATCCTTTAACACTTTGGCCAGAAAGGTATGGGTATGGGGAATCGGTGATTTTTGTAACGCAGACCTCAAATGGATGATGGTTTTTTATCGTATGAACCACTAATTTATCTGATAATTTGACATAAAACCAATTTTATGATATAATAAAGTCATGATGAGATATTAGACGGTTCTTTTTTTAATGGATTTATGGGTAAAATTGGTATAAAAATATCTACGGCCATGGTCACTACTTCTATTGTACGGCTTTTTCGTTTTCTTGCACTGACACTCTTCTTCTTTGGTTGTAATTCTTCTTCACGGGAAAAGGTAATGGATGATTCACCCAGAAGGATCGAAATTCTTTTTCTTGGCCATGATCAAGAACACCATAATTCTCGTGCCTACATGCCGATTTTGGCCTCGGCCTTAACACAGAGCGGTATCAATATTACGTATACCGAAAATGTGGACGACCTTAACCTGCAAAATTTGGACCTGTTCGATGGGCTGATTGTTTATGCCAATCATGAAAGTATAACGTCTTCCCAAGAAAATGCGCTTCTCGACTTTGTTGCCAAGGGCAATGCCTTTATCCCAATACATTCCGCTAGTTTCTGTTTTAAAAATTCGAAGGAGTATATCAATTTGGTCGGCGCCCAATTCAAGGAGCATAAAACGGGAACTTTTACTACCATTATAAAGGATAAGGCACATCCGGCGATGCAATCCATAACGGAGTTTTCAACATGGGACGAAACCTATGTGCATGATAAGATTGTGGATGACATTACCGTTTTAATGGAGAGAGTGGAGGGAGACCACCATGAACCGTGGACATGGGTAAAGGAGCATGGGAAAGGAAAGGTTTTTTACACCGCCTATGGCCATGACGAAAGAACATGGAATTCTCCTGGTTTTCAAAAGTTGATTAAAGCAGGTATTCTATGGTCCGTAAATGCCAATGTCAAGAAAAATTGGACAGAATTCTCGAAGGATATTCCAAAATTGACCTATAAAGAAATGGCAAATATCCCTAACTACGAAAAACGCGATCCCGCACCCAAATATCAAATGCCATTATCTCCGGAAGAATCCATGAAGTTGATTCAAGTACCCGCCGGGTTCGGGCTTGAACTCTTCGCCTCTGAACCTGATATCATTAACCCCATAGCAATGAACTGGGATGAAAGGGGTAGGCTTTGGGTCATAGAAACGGTCGATTATCCCAATACGGTTCGAGATGACAAGGGGCTGGGCGACGATAAAATAAAAATCTTGGAAGACACTAATGGCGATGGAAAGTCGGATAAGGTAACGGTCTTTGCAGATAAACTGAACATTCCCACAAGTTTTACCTTTTCCAATGGAGGTATCATTGTTTCCCAAGCCCCTAACTTTTTGTTCTTAAAGGACACAAATGGAGATGATAAAGCAGACGTAAGGGAAATTATAATTGATGGTTGGGGCACTTTCGATACACATGCAGGCCCTTCCAACCTACAAAATGGTATCGACAACAAGATATACGGAGTTGTGGGATACTCCGGGTTCAAGGGTTCCATTTTTGGTGAAGAACACGAATTTGGACAAGGAATCTATCGTTTTGGTCATTCTCTAAAAGGCTTTGAATTTTTGACCTCTACAAGCAACAATACCTGGGGATTGGGAATTACCGAGGATAACTCTATTTTCGCTTCAACAGCCAACAACACTCATAGCGTATTCATGGGCATCCCCAATGAATTGTTAAAGGATGTAGAAGGAATTACTGTGCGCGGAAGTACGAAAATAGACGGTCACTACGCTATGCGGGCCATAACACCCAATGTTAGGCAAGTAGATGTTTTTGGTGGCTTTACGGCCGCTGCGGGACATCATTTTTACACGGCTCGTAATTATCCCGAGGCCTATTGGAATAAAGTTGCCTTTGTCTGTGAACCAACAGGCGGACTGGTACATATTGCGAAAATTAAAAATGAAGGTGCCGGATATATTGAAGAGGACGGGGGCAATTTGTTCGCCAGCTCCGATGAATGGGTATCTCCCGTTGAGGCAAAAGTTGGTCCGGACGGGCTCGTTTGGGTGGCGGATTGGTACAATTTTATAGTGCAGCACAATCCAACACCCAGCATGGATAGGGGCGGATATGATGCCGAAAATGGAGAGGGGAATGCCTATATCAACCCATTACGCGATAAATCAAGAGGACGTATATGGAAGGTAGTTTCCAAAACAGCAAAAAAGAAAGAACCGATAATCTTGAACAAAGACAATTCGGAGGAATTGGTGGAAGCCCTTTCCAATGACAATATGTTCTGGCGGCTGACCGGACAGCGGTTGTTGGTCGAAAATGGAAGTGCCGATATTCTGCCCGATTTGTACAAATTGGTCAATAGTACCAAGGCCAATTCGGAGGGCTTTAACAATGGGGCATTGCACGCGCTATGGACAATTCAAGGTTTGGACGTTCAGGAATCAAATGAAGAAGCTATTGCTGTAGTGCGGGGAGCTTTGGCGCATCCGGCCGCGGCAGTTCGAAAGGCCGCGATTCAGATACTTTCTAAAAGCGAACAAGCGGATGAAGCTTTGTTGAAGTATATGGTTTTGCAGGATAAGGATCCGGGGGTTCAAATGGCCGCCCTACTTTATTTTTCCGAAAGGGATCCATCCGAAGAAATTGGACGGAAGCTCTATGAGCTAAGTCAGGAGGAAATTATTATGAAAGACAAATGGTTGTCAGAAGCTGTATATGTGGCGGCATCAAAACATGCCTCAGGTTTTATGGCGGCCTACCTTAGGGATAATCCAGGATTTAAAAACCCTTCGGAAAACCTTGCCGAGCAGAAAAAAACAGTTTTAAAAGAGGGGGAGCTAGCGGAAACTTTTGCAAAGGCCTATATTGACAAGGTCGAAAAAACAGCAAGTACTTCGGAAGATACCCCGAGTAAAGCTACTCAAATTACTATTGGAACCATAAAAAATGAAATGAAGTTCGACATTACCGAGTTTGTAGTCGAAGCCGGTAAACCGGTCGAGCTTATTTTTGAGAATACTGATTTTATGCAACACAATTTGGTCATTGTTCAATCGGGTAATAAGGAAAAGGTCGGGAAGGCCGCGGACCAATTGGCGACAGACCCTTCTGGAGCGGATAAAAACTATATTCCTGAAATACCCGAGGTACTTTTTGCAACGGCCATTGTGGATCCAGAAGAAAAAGTGGTCTTGCGCTTTACGGCCCCCACCGAACCAGGAAATTATCCTTATATCTGTACATTTCCAGGGCATTGGCGAATCATGCAAGGTGTTATGAAAGTTGTGGCAAGCAAATAATATGACAAATAAAATTCGATATGGTGTAAGCACTTGGCTATGGCAATCACCTTTTACAACTGAATCCGTGGCTCTGTTTCCAAAGATCAAGGCCATGGGTTTTGATATGGTCGAAATTCCGGTCGAAGACCCTGAATTGATAGATGGAGTTTTGGTGAAAGAAGCATTACTTGCAAATGGATTGGAGGCAATCGTTTGTGGTGCCTTTGGCCCGACCAAGGATTTTACCCATGAGGACGTTGATGTTCATGAAAATTGCTTCCGGTACATAGAAAAGTGTTTTCAGTTATGCAATCAATGGGATACGGATTTTTTAGCAGGGCCCATGTATGCAGCGGTCGGTAAGGCAAGACTCATATCCAAGGAACAACGAAAAATAGAATGGGACAGGGCAGTGACCAATCTCAACAAGGTATGCACCATTGCTAATGACTATGGACTTTCCATTGCACTCGAACCTCTGAATCGTTTTGAATCCGATTTAATAAATACCGCTGAGGATATAATGCGTTTGATAAAGGATATCAATCAAAATAATGCAAAAGTGCTGTTGGATGGATTTCATATGACCATTGAAGAAAAGGATATCAAAGAAGCCATAAAAAGGGTGGGTGATAAGCTGATTCACGTACAGGTTTCCGAAAATCACAGGGGGGTTCCGGGTACCGGGTTGACTCCTTGGAACGATTTTAAAATGGCCTTGGTCGATATCGATTATCAAGGAGCTATTGTAATAGAAAGTTTTACACCTGAAATAAAGGAATTGGCAGCTGCTGTCTGCATTTGGAAAAATTTAGCGGCCAATCAAGACGAATTTGCATCAGATGGCCTTCAATTTTTAAAAAAAACATTCAATACTTAAAATTATGAGCGACAAGAAAATAAACATAGCGATTGTAGGTCTAGGATTTGGAGCTGAGTTCATCCCCATCTATCAAAAACACCCTAATGCAAATCTAGCGGCTATTTGTCAGCGCAACGAGACCAAATTGAACGAATTGGGAGATACCTTTGGCATAGAAAAAAGATATACTTCCTTTGATGATCTGTTGCTGGATACGGAGATCGATGCCGTACATATCAATACCCCTATTCCCGATCATGGTGTACAATCCATAAAAGCCTTGAAAGCTGGAAAACATGTGGCCTGTACTGTACCCATGGCCACTACTGTTGAAGAATGTATGGAAATTGTAGAGCTAACCCAAAAGAAAGGGTTGACCTATATGATGATGGAAACGGTGGTATATGCACGGGAGTTTCTTTATATGAAAGAACTCTATGAGCAGGGGCAATTGGGTAAGATACAATTCTTAAAGGCAAGCCATCAACAGGATATGGACGGATGGCCCAATTATTGGCCGGGGTTGCCGCCCATGCATTATGCGACCCATTGTGTCGGACCTGTTTTGGCACTTACAAGGGGAGAGGCAGAATACGTCTCGTGTTTTGGTTCGGGGACGATCCGGGAAGAACTGATAGCACATTATAATTCACCTTTCGCGGTGGAAACTACACATATTAAGTTTAGAAATTCCGATTTAAGCGCACAAGTATATCGTTCATTGTTCGATGTTGCCCGGCAGTATAGGGAAAGTTTTGAGGTATATGGTTCCAAGAAGTCCGTTGAATGGCCCTTGATCGAGGGGAAACCATTGGTAGTGCACACGGCGAAAAGACCGGAACCGGAAATTCCCGAAGAGATCGAGAGTCCCGATTTCGCAAAATTGCTTCCGACAGAAATACAGCACTTTACGACCCAAGGAGTATATGATTCGGAAGAGCATCAGCACCTTTCCTTTACTCAAGGCGCCGGACATGGTGGCTCACATCCGCATTTGGTACATGAATTTATAAATGCTTTGCTAGAGAATAAATCACCTTACCCTGATGCAAAACAGTCGGCAAATATAACCTGTGTTGGGATATTGGCCCACGAATCAGCTTTAAAGGGAGGTGAGATCATTAAACTACCTGAATTTACTTTATCCTAAAATATCACTTCGAAAAAGTAGCGAAAATAAAATCTCTGCTGGAATGAGTTAGCTAGGGATTTCTTTACTTGTGACTCCTACGAGCTACTGGGCATACATTTACTTTAATAAAATCAAAGCCCCAAACTATCCATTTTTGATTCTTCGTATCTACCATCCTCGGCAGGATAACGAAGGATACTTTCATACCTGCCCGATTCCTTGGCCATCGACCAAATTAGGCTTTCCCCTGCGGGAACCCGGGACGGAAGCGTTTTAAAAATTTCATCCTTGAAAGCTACTGGGGCATCGATGATTTCCCAACCTTCCTGCTTAAATCTGGCAATCAAATCCCCGAGGAAGAGGGCAGAGGTGAGATTATGGTGTAAGAGCAAGGTATGATTTATATTTCTGCCCGTAAGTTCATAAGAAAGAGTTTCATAAAAGTTGGCTCTATCCATTATATGTTCAAGATAATAATCCCTGAATTTTGACACCTTGGTGCTATCAACCCCCATTTCTTTAATTTTTCGGATGAGCCTTCCGTTTATGTACCAGTCAGAAGCATCAATCGTTACGTATCCGTTCTTGTAACCATGTTGGGAAAGTACATTACGGATTCCGTCTATTTTATCCCGCGTAGCTCCTTCCTTTAGATAGGGAAATCTGAATAGCTTTTGATAGTTGGAGTATTTGGATATAATCGTATCCGTATCCAACAACTCTTTTTCAAAGTCTTCAACAGAAAGATCTTCTGAATGGAAACTTGGATGGTTAAACGTATGGTTCGCAATACTATGACCGTGGTCGTTCCAACTTTGGAGTAAAAATTTCCCTTTTTGATCTGACTTGTTGGCCCCTGTTACAAAAAAAACGGATTTTACTCCCGCCTCATCCAATGAGGATAAGATCATTTGGTTCCATTGTTTAAATGGATAATTCAAAATGTCAGTCGTTATGCCATCGTCGAAAGTGAAGCTTACTTTGGGTCTATTCAGTTTTTTTGAGATATGACCGGGTTCGACTGATTTGTTTTCGGGACTTCCCTTACAACTTAACACCAGGGACAAAAGAATTACTGAAAGGATTGGGTAAGGGTTCATTGCTCCGTGTAGGTTTTATGCGTTCAAAAATACCATAAAAGCAAGGAATGGCGATTCATAAAACTATCGATTCTAAAAACTAGTGGTAAAGGAAGACAGGTCTCCTAATCACTTACCGTACCCCATGCCTTCGCAAAAAGTGTCCTGGCCGAGGACAATCTCGGATGACTAAAGTTATGGATCTTCGAAATGGAGAACAAACTGTTTACCGGTGACCTGAAGGACTATCTAATCGTGACATATGATGCCGAAGAAAAGGTGGGCGGCCTACCTCTCTTTCCTAAGCTCCGCGTTCTCCTTTTTCAGTTGCTGGATCTGTTTGTTCATATCTATCATATAGAGCGTAAGTTCCTCGATCTTCTGTAAGAGCTTCGAATCCATTTCGCCCAATAGGATGCCGTTCTCGGCGACTTCCTCCGCACTTGGGATGTCCTTTAAATGACCCTTATCTTGTATATGTTCCTCTACTTCTTCCAAGGTGGGAAGGTTGTAGTCCTTTTCAAAGACAAAGTCCGACCATCCGGTCTCTACCTTTATCTCCTTGGCCCTTACATTTCCGTTGACGGCGAGTTTGAAGGTGCCTGGAGCCGTAGTACCAATGCCAACATTTCCTCCATTGAACCATGAATCTCCGTTGGAATTAATTAAAAACTTCTGGGAAAATGAATTATCCCTTCCAGCAATATAACCATCGGAAAGTCCATTAAGGGCTACCTTGTAGGAACCCCCAGTCTGTACGGTAATGACATCCTGGGCCCTAAAGGTTCCATTGACATCTAATTTTGTACCTGGTGAGTTAGTTCCGATACCTACATTACCATCCGTCTTTATGGTAAGCCTATCGGCGGACGAAGTCTGAAAGCGTATATCGTTGTCCGGGGAAGTCCCTTGGGCAAGGTTCCGAAAGTACATTATGTGGGCGAGATTCTCGTCCGCGTCCTGTATCCAATCAAAAAACAAATGGGTGTCCGCTGCCCTTAGTAAAATCTTTTGATTTGTATCCCTTCCTAATTCAAGGGTGTTATCCGATGAGTTGCTAAAGAAATGGGCATCTTGACCAACGACGTGCAGCTTTGCCGTTGGAGTCGTTGTTCCAATCCCTACATCTCCACTAGTTGGAAAAGTGTTTGTCTGGGCCAAGGCCATAGTACAGCCCATAAGGGCAAAGAGAAAGATTCGGGACTTTTTCATTTTGTCGGGGGTTTTTGTAGGTTAAAGAGTAAATGTAGGAATTTACCTTATTTTTTGCAACCCATGTAGTAATTATTCGATGAATGGAACCTACCGGAATATCCTGCTGTCAATGCGCACGTAAATATCTAGGTGCTGGATGACACGAAACCACACAATGCAGTTCATTGTTGCCGTGTTACTAATTTTTGATGAAATAATTGTGGTTTTCTAACATATGAAGCAAAAATGGTAGCCATAAGAATTAGAATTACAATTTCAGATGGTTTTCCTTTATACATATGAATTAAAACAATAAAAGTCATGTAGAAAACCAGCATTGACGTTCCAATTAGTATTGTTTTGTTATATAAGAAAAGAACTGTTCCTATTAAAATAAAAACTCCGGCCGTAATCATTACTGCACTGCTTTCCACAATTTTTCCAGTTTGGTCGTGATTAATCAATTTGTCCAAAGCATTAGGAATATAGAACAGTATTATTATCAATGAAGGGAACCATATCAATATTCGGGTTAAGATTATTTCTACTCCTGATTTTTGTTCCGCCATAATTTTATCAGTATTCAGATGGTTTGTTTTAATTGCTCGCCATTTTTTCCGCAATTTCCCGTAGCTTTTGTTCAATAGCTTCTTTGGAATGCCATTTCCCTTGTCGCATTACCCCGGAA
This sequence comes from uncultured Flavobacteriaceae bacterium, assembly GCA_947494715.1. GTDB lineage: Bacteria > Bacteroidota > Bacteroidia > Flavobacteriales > Flavobacteriaceae > Ulvibacterium. The sequence continues at coordinate 651,386 of CANLWG010000001.1, forward strand.
ATTTGTTGCAAAGCGTCCAAATTTTCCAATGGATTGGCATCAACTATAAGTAAGTCGGCCTCGAAACCTTCCTTGATTTCACCAAATTGATCGTCCATCCCAAAATAAACCGCTGGATTTATTGTTCCCGATTGTAAAATTTCCAAAGGGGTAAGCCCAGCATCTTGCATGGCATCGATTTCATGATGGATTGAGAACCCCGGCACATTGAAAAGTTGTGGGGCATCTGAACCCAGAAGCATGCCATGACCGCCATCCTGCAGTTTCTTCATCAGTTGTCTTCGAATAGCATCAAATTGCTTCCATTGATCGGCATCAAATCCCGAGTCCGGTCCCGTGGACTGTTCCTTAATGGCTCCCCAATTGCTCAAGGTTTCCTTGGTCATATATTGCATTTCGGGCTGTGCCAAAAGTTCTTCGCCATTGGTCGGGGCGAACCATCTTGTAAACAAACTTTGGGTAGGTACTATCCAGACCTTATTTTCTTTGGTCATATGTACCAGTTCATCAATCCTTGTGGTATCGGCCAGGGAAGTGAAATTGTAACCAAAAAAACCGTTCTGGTCGGGTTTAACATTGGCCGTTTCAGGGACCAATCCTTCTAAAAATCCGTCCACGTGGTCAATAGAGACATATTTGCTTTTTAGGGCATGCCGTATTCCCACATCCACCGGAACATGTCCCGCAAATGGAATACCCACTTCATTTGAAGTACTGACAATTTGATCGAACACCTCCAATTGGATACCCGGATGGATTTTTAAAAAATCGTACCCATCTTTCTGATAGGCGGTGACCTTAGAAATGGCCTCTTCCTTGGAGGTAACCGAGTTACCGTTTAAGGACGGACTGGAGGTAAAAATCCTGGGACTTGCTATTTCTCCATTCTTGACTTTCTCCCGGAGCTCTAAATGGGAAGAGTGTCCCAACATGCCGCGAATAGTGGTAATACCGTTGGATAAGTATAGAAAAAGTACATCTTCCACACGTTCCTTTGAGGTTGGGGGAGAAGGGATATGAGCATGCATTTCGGCCAAACCGGGCAGCATAAATTTTCCTTTACCGGCTATTTTGGTTTGATAGCTCTCCGCATTTTCAATACTTTCGGAAATCCCTTGAATCTTGCCAGAATCGATGACCACCTGTTGGTTTTCCAAAATTTCACCGTTCCGTACATTAACGATATTCACATCCGATACAAGGATCGCAGTAGGGCTTATTTTCTCCTGTGCCTGATTGCAGGCTGCCAGAAGTAGGGCGAGTAGAATGAAATTGATGTTTTTCATGACCTTGAATTTTGATTTCTTGATTTTATATTGGCTCTGCATAACCTTATGATTTCTGCTATCCGTATTTTTCGGGTCTCTTCCCTTTTGGCTTGATTGAGCCAATACAGATAACTTTTTCGCTGTCCCCGGGTAAAGTTTTGATAGTTTTCAAAGGCTTTTTTGTTTCTATTGAAGGCCTTTTGCAAATCTGGGGGCACTACCTCGTTTTCCACATCGTCCAGGGCTGTCCATGAACCGTCTTCTTTGGCGGCTTCGATCTTTTTTAAACCGCTCTCATGCATTGATCCATTGTCAATAAGTTCTTCTATATGATCTTTATTGATTTTACTCCAAACACTTTTAGATTTTCTGGGACAAAAATATTGTCGCCGTTTCCCGTTTCCCAAACTCTTTACCGTACTATCTATCCATCCATAGCATAAGGCAACCCGAACCGCCTCTTCCCATCGCATACTATCTTTTTCATGGGCCACGGCATAGAAAATCAAGTGGACACCACCCGTGTTTAAGTGATTTTTATGCAACCAATTTCGCCATTCGGTATCGTTTCTAAAATAATGTTCTTGAATATCTTTCATGATTTTTATCCAACTGCATCATTTTTCTTAAAAATACTACATTATCCTTTATCAATTTGGTAAATCGAATCGGTAATACGTATTTTTAGAAATTGTAAAAAACCTAAACGAATTTACGTTACGATGAAGAAAATTTCTTTTTTGGCCGTGCTGGCACTAATGGGGCTTATGATTATGGGATGTGGAAACAAGCGGAAAGGAGAGCCAAAAGTTCTGGTATTTTCCAAGACCATGGGCTTTAAGCATTCCTCTATTCCGGCCGGGATGGCAGCCATCCAAAAACTGGGCGAAGAAAATGGCTTTGCCGTCGACACTACAAAAAATGCCGATTTATTCACGGATGAAAACCTAGAGCAATACTCAACAATAGTTTTTTTAAGCACTACGGGAAATATTTTGGACCACAAACAGGAAGCTGCATTTGAACGCTATATCCAAGCTGGTGGTGGCTTTGTTGGGGTACATGCCGCTGCGGATACCGAGTATGATTGGGGTTGGTATAACAAATTGGTCGGGGCTTATTTCCAGAGTCACCCATCGGGCACACCAGAGGCCGATTTTGTTATAAAGGATAGAAGCTTTATTGCCACCAAACATTTTACGGATTCCATCTGGCATAGAACGGACGAACTATATAACTACAAAAAAATAAATCCGGATATCAATATCCTCATGACCCTGGATGAATCCACATACGAGGGAGGCACCAATGGTGATTTTCATCCTATTGCCTGGTATCATGAATTTGATGGTGGCCGCGCTTTCTACACCGGAGCAGGGCATACGGAGGAAAGCTATTCCGAGGAAAAGTTCCTACAACATCTTTTAGGCGGTATTCAATATGCGATTGGTGACAATTTGCAATTGGATTATAACAAGGCGACTACACAAATCCCACCGGATATCGATCGTTTCTCAAAGGTTCCCTTAACAGTAGGAGAGTTTTTTGAACCCACAGAGATGGCCGTCCTCCCAAACCATGATGTGTTGATCGGACAGCGAAGAGGAGAAATTTTGGTTTATAGCGATGCTACAAAAGAACTCAAGGAAGTGGCAAAGTTAGATGTGTATCACAAGACTTTGAACACACCTGGGGTAAATGCGGAAGAAGGCCTTATGGGACTGCAAAAAGATTCCAACTATGCAGAGAATCACTGGATATATGTTTTTTATGCCCCAACGGGTGACGAATCCGTAAATAGATTATCCCGATTTAAATACGAGGGTGGGGTTTTTGACCTGGCATCTGAACAAAAAATATTGGATGTAGGAAGTCAGCGGGAAATATGCTGTCATACCGGGGGATCCATTGCGTTCGATGGAAATGGGCTGCTTTATCTTTCCACTGGAGACAATTCCACCCCTTTCAATGAAAAGGATGTGAAATATGTAAATAGTGGTTATGCACCTTTGAATGATGTTCCTGGACATAAACAATATGATGCTCGCCGTTCTTCTGGTAACACCAATGATCTTCGTGGGAAAATTTTACGGATTAAAGTGAACGAAGATGGTAGCTATGATATTCCGGAAGGAAACCTTTTCGCGGTCGGAATGGAAAAAACACGCCCCGAAATTTATACCATGGGCCATCGGAATCCGTACCGGATTTCCGTGGATAAGAAGAATGGTTATTTATATTGGGGCGATGTGGGCCCAGATGCAAGAGCGGATAGTCTGGAGACCCGTGGACACAGAGGTTATGATGAAATGAACCAGGCCCGCGAAGCGGGGAATTTTGGGTGGCCATTATTCATTGCGGACAACAAACCCTATGTGGACTATGATTATGAGACTGGGGAGAGTGGAATGACTTTTGATCCCGAAAAGCCTATTAACGATTCCAGGAACAATACAGGTTTGCAGGAATTGCCACCGGCTCAACCGGCCTACGTGTTCTATCCGTATGTGGACACCAATGATTTTCCTCAGGTAGGTACCGGTGGTCGAAACGCCATGGCAGGCCCGGCCTATTATTCAGATATGTATCCCAATGGAGGAGGACTCCCTAAGTATTACGATGGTAAGGTGATTATTTACGATTGGATGCGGGGCTGGATGAAGGCCGTTACACTTTTTGAGGACGGCACTTTCAATAAAATGGAGCCTTTTGCCTCGGATATTGAAGTGAACAATCTTATTGATGTGGAAATGAGCCCGGACGGTAGGGTCTATTTATTGGAATATGGTAGCGGATGGTTCCGTCAGAATGAGGATTCCGGGTTGAGTTATATCGAATACAATAGTGGAAACCGCCCACCACTTATCGACAATCTCATTGTGGACCACACATCTGGAAAATTGCCTCTTGGTATAAAAGCTAAGGTAGAAGCCCGCGACCGCGAAAACAATTCGGTTACCTATATTTGGAATTTGGGTAATGGTGAGCAAATGGAAACACAGGAACCCGAAATAAGCCATACCTATTCCGAAGCTGGAGAATACAAAGTATCGGTTGAGGTAAAGGATGATAAAGGGGAATCTGCCCAAAGTGAAGTGGTCTCCGTTGTTGCCGGAAATTCCAGACCGGAGGTCGCTATTGATCTCAAAGGAGGCAATTCTTCATTTTTCCTTCAGGGCGTTCCCGTGAGCTATGAAGTGTCCGTGAACGATGCAGATGGAGACCCGATAGATGAATCCAATATATTTGTCTCCGTGGATTATATGGAAAGTTTGGATGAGGTGAATATGTCCTTGGGGCACCAGCAAGTTTCAGCTGCGGTGACTGGCAAGGCATTGACCCAGGGGATGGATTGTAAGACGTGTCATAAAGAGGCCGAAGCTTCCATCGGCCCAAATTATATGGATGTGGCGAAGAAATATCTGGAAGAACCCAATGCCATGTCCTATTTGCAAAATAAAATTATTAGTGGTGGTGGCGGTGTTTGGGGAGAAGTAGTTATGCCGGCGCACCCCAATATTACCAAAAGTGAGGCTCGTCAGATAACGGAGTACATCATGTCCTTGGCTGCAAATGCGGCCGAAAAGCAATCCCTTCCGATTTCAGGAATACTAAATCCCAAACCTACCAAAGGGGCCAATGTAATGGTCTTGACTGCAAGCTATACGGACAATGGAGCGGATGGAACTATTCCCCTTACCGGTGTAAAATCGGTAGCTTTACAGGGAAGTACGGTTCCTTTTTCCGATAAAATAAAATCTGACGGTTTTACACCTATTGCTTTTAATGGGATGGATTTGCTAATAATACCGGAAGGAGAAGGGTGGTTTGTCTTGGAAGATATCGATTTGAAAGGAGTTCGCTCGGCCAATCTTATTGCCGGGTGGCAAGAGCCACCTAAGGCCGGACTTGATTTTGAACTTCGTCTAAACACTCCGGACGGTAAACTTTTAGGGAAGGGTAGTATGCCTGCACCGGTTGCGGGACAGCCCGGTGGAATGGTACCTATTGCCCTGAATTCGGCTATTGATGTTAAGGCCGAGGAAATTTACTTCATTTATAAACCAAATGGTAAAGATCGCGGCGCGGCACCTGTTGCTTTAATGAATGTAACTTTTGGTAGCGGAGCACCTTAATTTTAAGGGAAACAAACAATAAGGTTTTGGCAAGGTTTCCAGCTTTGCCAAGACCTGTTTACTTTCTTTCGGCTCTTATATAAAAATTTCGATCGATACTAAAAGTTGACAATTCCCCATCCAAAGATTCCGTTTTCCAATCTTGGTTTGGGAAAAGCCAATGGGGCTTATCTTCAACAAAGATTCGAATAGGCATATCAAAGCTTTCTACAATATCGGTATATCTATAGTTAAGGGTATTCCCTTCAATTATATATTCCAATTTTGGAATCATGGTGGATCGTAGATATTGGTCAAAAAAGGCAGACAGATCTTTTTCCGTTTTCTCACTGAGATAATCCTCAACTTGCTTCGTGGTGACGGTCTGATGATAAAAGTCCTTGTTTAGCCCACGAAGGGTTTTCCGCCACATCTCGTCATCTTCCACTAATTGCCGGAGGGTATGCAATATATTGGCCCCCTTATAGTACATGTCTCCACTACCTTCATGGTTCACATCATATTTACCAATAATAGGGCGGTCGTTTTTAATATTGGAACGGGTGCCGATTACATAGTCCGCAGAAGCCTCTTTACCGTGATAATAATCCAGGAACAAGTTTTCGGAATAGGCCGTAAATCCTTCATGAATCCACATATCCGCAATGTCCTTGTATGTGATATTGTTGGCAAACCATTCGTGTCCTGCTTCATGTATAATAATGAAATCGAACTTTAACCCCCAGCCTGTCCCCGAAAGATCTTGCCCTAAATATCCGTTCTGAAATTTATTCCCATAGGTGACCGAACTTTGATGCTCCATACCCAAATAAGGAACTTCCACCAGCTTAAATCCATCTTTGTAAAAAGGGTAGGGGCCAAACCAATGTTCAAAAGCCTTCATCATCTGGGGAGCCTGCTGGAATTGTTTTTGCGCCTTATCAAAGTTTTGTGGAAGCACGTAATAATCCAAGGTCAAAGGTCCGGCCTCTCCTTGATAGGTAGTCCCAAAATGTTTATAATCGGCAATGTTTATGTTCACGCCATAATTATTAATGGGGCTGGCCACGAACCAATGATAGGTCTTTGTGTTTTCATTCTCCTCAACCTTTAGGAGCCTCCCATTGGAAACATCCATGAGATTTTTGGGAACGGTAATACTTATGGACATGCTATCCACTTCATCATACATATGGTCTTTGTTGGGCCACCAAACACTTGCCCCTAAACCTTGATTGGAGGTAGCAATGAAATGCTTGCCCCTTCCGTCTTTTTTCCAGGAAAAACCCCCATCCCAAGGAGCATTGACTGCTTCTTTGGGATATCCTGAGTAATAAACGACAATTTCATTGAACATTCCCGGTTGCTGAGGTTTTTCCAGCTGTACAAAATGGGCGTTCCCATTGGATTCTACTTTCAGTTCCTTCCCATCTTGGGTAACCTTTTCAATGTTGAGAGGGGGTTGTAAATCTACCTGTAGGGTTTGTTTTGGCTCCAAAACCTTATAACGAATGGTATTGCTACCCGAAATATATTTATTGTCCGGTTGTACTTCAACATCCAAATGGTAATAGTTGAGGTCCCACCAGGCACGTTCTGGGGTAATACTGCCACGTAGCGTATCTTGTTCGGTAAAATTTTGACCAAAGGTAGCCAATGATGTTAATGCAATTAGAACTGCCTGGAAAAGTCTATTTTTCATAATATATCTTGAGTATTAAAAAACAGAACTCCAAAAGTATTAGAATTTATCGTATTGTTTGTTTTTGAAAACATGGTTTCCTCTTCGATTCTTTTTGGGAGCTTTTAATCCAAAATATATGCCATGATAACTTGGTGTATATAAGGTTTGGATTTCAACCTACTTTTTGGTTGCGAACCTTTTTAAAAGTTCCCTTACCTTTTTGGTGTTCTCGACAAAAAACCGAGCCTGTGTTTTTTGTTGCCCTACTTTTACGGTAATGGTGCTTTTGGGGAGTTCCTGAAACATAAACTCGTCCGTCCAATCATCACCTATGGCAAAGACAAAATCATAGTCATCTTCTCCTAAAACCCGAACAGTGGCCCTTCCCTTGTTCACATTACTACTCTTTACTTCCATCACCTTATTCCCATTAAGGACACTAATGTCATCATTGCCAATGAGGCTGGTAAGGACCGTATTTAATTCGGTGGCCCTTAGATTTCCAAAGTCCGGATCGGTTTTTCGATAATGCCAGGCCATGGAATAATTTTTTTCTTCGATGAAGCTTCCCGGAGTACGATCTACAAATGATTCCAGTACGGGACGAATTTTTTCCATCCAATCGTTTTTTACATTTTCCAGCATCCGGAACGGTTCTCCATCCTTGGAAATCCATACCCCGTGCTCCACGATCATATTGTATTTTTTAGGAAGGAACCAACGTGTAAAGGTTTCTTTGTCACGACCGCTGACCAAATACATTTCCGTATCTTTCTGCTGATGTATCTGATCTAAAAGTTGATATAATTCCTCATCCGGATTTGCCTTTTGGGGATCGTTGTGAAATCCGGCAAGGGTTCCATCATAGTCCAGGAATAAAAGTCGTTTTTTCGCAGCTGTATAATCTTTTAAAATTCCGGTAAACAGATTATCGGTCATTCTTTTGGAAATGTTGGCGACATCACGGTCTTTTTGGGCCCTTAACGAGCTCATAAAACTATTGGCCCATTTTTCCACATTGTAACGTTCCAGACGCTTTTGAAGAAGTTTGTTCCTGGCTTGTTGCTCTTCCTTGGGCATGTTGATCGCAGTATACAAGGTATCCGCTATTTGTTCAAAATTGTTGGGATTGATCAACAGGGACTCGTTCATTTCATTGGCAGATCCTGCCATTTCACTAAGAATAAGTACTCCGGTTTTATCGGTCCGGGTGGCAATGTATTCCTTGGCCACTAGATTCATTCCGTCGCGTAGGGGCGTAAGCCAGGCAATATCACAAGAAGTATAGAGGTCTATTAAACTGTCAAAGGGAAGTGATCGGTAAAAATACCAGATCGGGGTCCAGTTCACTGTAGCCAACTCTCCGTTAATGCGGCCAACCAGTTCATCCACTTCCTTTTTGAGCAACTGATATTGAGGTACATTGGATCGGGAGGGAACGGCTAAAATAATGAGACGAACCTTCTCTTTGTATTGGGGATACTTGTTCAAAAAATATTCAAAGGCATTTAGGCGTTTAGCAATTCCCTTTGAGTAATCCAAGCGATCTATGGACAGAAGAAACTTCCCATCGGGAGTGGACTTTTTGTGCTTGTCCAACCGTTGTTGCAGATCCGATCGTTTCTCTGGTTTTTTTTGGCTATGTTCCTCGGCCGCCTTACTGAATTTCTTATAGTCGATACCCATGGGAAAGGAATCGACTTTGATAACCCGATTATCCAGATAAATATCATTGAAACTCACCTCTAGACCAAGCAATCTCCTAACCGAACTCAAAAAATGGCGTTCATAGTCATAGGTGTGAAACCCGATAAGATCAGAACCCAAAAGCCCTTCCAAAATTTCCTCACGCCATGGTAGTGTCCTAAAGATTTCAAAGGAAGGGAAAGGGATATGTAGAAAGAAACCAATGGATATATCGGGACGCTCGTTTCTCACCATCTGGGGGACCAGCATCAATTGATAATCATGAATCCAGATTGTATCCTCATCACTAGCTTTTTTCAGTATAGCATCGGCAAATTTTTGATTTACATCTTTGTAAACATTCCAATAGTCCAGTTCAAATTCGGAATATTCCAAAAAATAATGGAATAAAGGCCAAACGGTACGGTTACTAAAGCCAAAATAGAATCCGTCCACCTCGTTTTTGGTCAATTTTACTTTGGAAGAACCGTGCTTCGCAAGTGCCTCGTCAATTTTAGGGGCAAGTTCCTCTGGAATTTCCTCATCGGTAAGTCCACTCCAGCCAATCCAAAGGCTATCACCGCCCGAATGTACAGATTTCATTCCGGTGGCCAACCCCCCAACACTTGGGATAGCTGTAATGCTACCATTGCTAATTTGTAATTGTACGGGTAGTCTATTTGAGATTATGATAGTTTTGCCCATGAAATGGATGTTTTTGGCGTGTTTTACTTTTAATTTCTCTAAATTTCGTCAAATTGCATGGTAATAACAATTCAAAACCGGATTACATCAACATTTTTATTGAATGGATAATTTAGACTACGGAATAGTAGGAAATTGTAGGAGTGCTGCCCTAATTTCAAAAACAGGTTCCGTTGATTGGTGCTGTTTACCCGAATTTGATTCTTCATCGGTCTTCGCCAAGATACTGGACGATAAGATCGGCGGCAGTTTTGAAATACGTGTGGCAAAGGAGTATTCCATAAAACAGCGGTATAAAAAAAGCACAGCAGTGCTTATTACCCGGTTTTCCGATGGGGAGAACACTTTTGAGGTCCATGATTTCATGCCGCGTTATTACAACGAGAACGGAGGCTATCATGCCCCTCCGGAGTTGGCAAGACATGTCCGCCATATTAAGGGGAAACCTAAATTTAGAGTGCATTACGACCCTAAGCTGGAATATGCCCTTGGAGAGACCAAGACATATGTAAAGAAAAACTTTGTGGTGAGCCTTACCCAAACCGAAAAGTTCGACACCGTTTTCTTGTATACCTCCTTTAATAAGAATGCCGTAGTGGAAGGTAGGGAGTTGGAAATAAAACAAAATGGCTATTTTTTGGTAGGGTACAATGAAAAGATACTTCTGCCCAGCACTCGAAAAATTTATCTGGATTTAGAGCGTACCAAGGTATATTGGCTTAATTGGACGAACAGGACACCTACCTATAACAAGTACAACAAACAGATTGTGCGCAGTGCCATAACGTTGAAGCTTCTAAGTTATGATAAAACCGGAGCCGTACTTGCGGCTGCAACGACCTCCTTGCCGGAGACAATCGGTGAGGTACGGAACTGGGATTACCGTTTTTGTTGGATCAGGGATGCCTCTATGGTAATCAAGGTTATGGCGGATCTGGGCCACAAGAACGTGGCACGCAGATACCTGCAATTCGTTATTGACCTGATTCCGGACAAGGATGAAAAATTGCAGATTATGTACGGCATCAACAAGGAGAAAACCTTGACGGAAAAAACTTTGGATCATTTGAGCGGTTACAAAAACTCCAAGCCTGTCCGGGTTGGCAATGCGGCCTATGAGCAAAAGCAAAATGATATATATGGCATTTTGATGGACGTCATCCATGCGCAACTGGCCAAGTTTAGTACGGGTATCGAAAATGGCGAAGAGTTGTGGGGCATAACCAAAGGGATTGTATGGATCGTTTCCAGACACTGGAAAGAGCCTGATAAAGGTATTTGGGAATTACGTACCGAAGACCGACATTTTACATTTTCAAAAGTTCTTTGCTGGGTGGCCATAGATAGGGCCGTAAGGGTTGCCCGTATACTGAAGAAGACCCGAAAGTTGGAACAATGGACTCAATTGGAACAGGAAATTAAAAACGACATTCATGAAAATGCCTGGAGCGATGAAGTAAATGCATTCACCCAATCCTATGGTTCCACACATTTGGATGCTTCTGTATTGCTTATGGAGTCCTATGGGTTTATCCATGCCAAATCGCCCAAATTTGTGAGTACGGTAAAGGCCATTGAAAAGGAATTGAGCAACGATGGCCTATTGTACCGCTATAAGAACAAGGACGATTTTGGACTACCTTCATCTTCCTTTACCATCTGTACTTTTTGGTTTATCAATAGCCTATTCAAAATAGGGGAGGAAGAAAAGGCGGTCGCTCTTTTTGAAAAAACCCTAACTTATGGGAACCATTTAGGGTTGTTTAGCGAGGACATTGATTTTAAGACCAAAAGGCTTTTAGGGAATTTCCCCCAAGCCTATTCACATTTGGCAATGATCGAATGCGCGGTCAACTTTTCCAGAAAAAACACCGAGGAGCGTATTTTGGAATCTATGAGGGAGTAGGGTCAAGGTGAACCTTCCTTTTTATTGCCCACGTTAAAATGTGGTATTTTAATTTCCCAAGAATTCTTGCATATACCTCGTTTGGTCGGTTACAGCTCCAGTATTATGACTTCTCTTGCTCGAGCCCCCAATTATACAACTTGTATTAGGGGTAAAGAACCGCAATAGGTTCAAAATCAGTTTTTCCACTTAATGAATTAGTATGGTGATTTTCCAGATTTCGCCATTTAATACGTTAAAGTTGTTAAATTTTGACTAAAACCATTTTTTAGGGGGAACTTTTTCATTAAATAAATTGTCTATTCTAGTAAAGGACCTTGTGTCTTTTACGATTGCTAAGAAAAGAAAAGTGAAAGTTATCCCCCTTTATAAGGACGAGAAGTCGCTTATCCGAAAAGCGATACTGGCCAACAAGGCGGCACAATTTGGATTGTATGAAAAATACTCTTCCAAGATGCTGGCCGTTTGCAAGAGGTATGTCCGGGATGTACAATATGCAGAGGATGTAATGATCCAAGGCTTTCTAAAAGTATTTATGCGCTTGAATACTTTTAAGGGAGATGGGAGTTTTGAAGGTTGGATCAGACAAATAATGGTGCGGGAATGCATCAACTTCCTCAAACGAAACCGAAGATTAGTGTTCAAAGGTGATATTCAGTATCGTGAAGGTTCTGGAAGTCCCAGTATTACCATGAAAGCGGATGCCGAATATCTATTAAGGTTAATAGATGAACTTCCTGAAGGGCATAGATTCGTTTTCATGCTTCACGCCATCGAAGGGTATAAGCACACGGAAATAGCCCAATTACTTAAGATTTCTGAGAATACTTCAAAATCAAAACTTTCGAAAGCCCGCAAAATCCTTCAGAAAAAATTGGAATTCCAAAGAAAAAATCATGAAGCACTTTGATGTTGAAGGCTATGCCAAGGAACTATTGGAAGGATGTACCCTTAAGCCAAATGAATCTACTTGGCCAAAGCTTTTGGATAAATTAAGTGAAGCGGAGCAAAAAAATAGGAAACAGGGATACTACATAAAAGGGGCTACATTCTTGGTCATTCTAATGCTGGGGATAGGTTTTACAAATGAAGGAATAGAAGATCAAGTAAGTATGCCCTTTATAGATACACAGGTCAATTTGATTGGCGATGAACCGGAGGTTTTGCACCCTGCCCAAACGCGAGAAGTCCGTACGGAAAAATCCGGTTTATTGATTAAAGCACCTACCAATAAAAAGGTATCTATTAAAGGGCGTGGTATGGCTGTAGAGACAAAAAAGAAGGCGCCCATAAGTTCGGATACTAGTATGGAAAATATATATGTTGAGAAAAATATAGCAGCTACCAATACGTCTCCTGAATCACGGAATTTGGAGGTGACCGAGGCAGAAATCGATGATTTGATGAGCAAGGCGCGACAAAATGTTGAAAGGCAAAGGGCATTGCTTAGAATGAGAAAGGTTTTGGCAATTGAGATGCTTGCAGAAATAGAGAAAGAAATAGAGCATCAACAGAATAGGAACGGTTTATCTCAAAGCCTAAAATATGGTTTTGTGAAAGTAAAAGATGCAATCGCAAATTGAAGCATGTACTATTCTAAGAGGTTGGACCTTGGTGTCTAAACCATTTCAGGATATGTACACTATACTTAAAAACATCAAAAGCATGCACCATGAAAAACATAATACTTCTGATGCTGATCGTAATACTTCCTTTAATGAGCATCGAAGCGCAAGAAGCCCCGCAGGAAGAAGTTATCGAGGTGCTTCGCAAGCAATTGGATATTGTTGAGGAAGAAGAGAAAAAGGCGTTGAAAGAACAAGTAGAAAACATCAATAGCCTTTTGGATAATGGAGTAATTAATAAAGCCGAGGCCGATAAATTAAAAATCAAGGCGGCAGAAGAGCGCACAAAAAAAATCGATGAGCGCCAAGCAGTAATATTGAAAACCATTTTTTTCTTGGAGAACAATGGAGAAACCCCAAAGGGGAGCAAGGAAGTGGAGATTTTTTTGGATGTCGATTCTTATGCCAAGGAAAAGGAAGGATTAAAGCTAAACCTTCCTAAAAGGAAAATGGTTCCGGAAAATAAATCCCAGGTGCCTCTGGAAACATTGCCTGCACCAGAAAAAAAAGAGATGCGAAGCCCAACTACCTTGGATCTTGTTTTTGCCTTGGGACTGAACAATACGGTAAGGGACGGTATTACCTGGCAGGACATTGAGGATGAACGGGATTATTTGTTTTATAGTTCACGATTCTGGGAAATTGGTTTTGCACTCAAAACTCCACTTTGGAAAAAGAATGGGTTGCGGTTAAAATACGGCATATCCTATCAGTACAACGAATTAGAGCCTAGCGGAAACCGAATTTTTGCGGAGGTGGATGGACAAACGGTATTGCAGGATTTCCCTTCTTATTTGCACAAATCAAGCTTTGTGGTTCACAATTTGGTGCTGCCCATCCATTTAGAGTTTGGACCAACAAAAAAGAAGTATAACCGTAAAGGCGGTTATTATTCAACAAGCAACCAATTTAAGATAGGCATAGGAGGGTATGTGGGCATTAGTCTGGATGAAGAACAGCGGTTGGAATATCCCTTTCTTTTTAGAAGAAGACGATTTTATCGGGCAGAAACCAGAGGTGACTATAATGTTAACCAACAAATTTATGGATTGAGTGGTTACATAGGTTTTGGTGCACTTTCCATATATGGAAAATATGATTTGAATACCATTTTTAATAACGATAGTGAAAATCAGCAATTTGTATCGGTAGGCTTTCGGCTAGACCTATGATTTGAAATGGCAACCCTACTTGGGCCAAGGAAGAAAAAGATGTTAAATGATTAAAAATACTGAAAATGAGAAATGTTTTTATTGTATCGGGTTTGTTGTTCTGCGTGTATCTTTTCCCCCAGCAGGGCACTTCAAAAAATGATATTATTTTTACGACAAACGGGCAGTTGCTCCAAGTCAAGGTTACTAAGGTGACCGATGGGGCCATTAGCTTTGTTTATCCCGGGGAGGCCGTGGTGAACGAGATTACTCCCGCTAAACTGGAAAAAATAGTCTTTGCCAGTGGCCGAACACAGAATTTTGGTGGTAATAGTGGTGAAGTGATTATCGCCAAGGAAAACCCGGGCGATGCCTCTGCATTCATGGAGCAGACCCCTATGGTTCCGACCTATGAAGAAAATCAGGTGTCCATTGTACCCTTGGATTTTAAAAGAAATGGAAAGTATGATAAGACATTGGCCAATAAGGCTACGGAATACGTGATTGGCCTAATGTCCGGAAAGGCCAATACGCAAGGGGTTGAGGTTTTGGAAATGGGAAAAGCTATAGAAAGACTTGTAGATTCTGGATTTAATTATGGTAAATTGAGACAATCCTCCCCGGAACAATTACGGGATGCCTTAAAAACCGAGTACATTCTTTTTGTATCCATTAAAGAGGACGAAAAAAATGGAAATCCGGAATCGGACCTCATGACGCAAGAAGTCTCCAACGAAAATACGCAGCTGGAACGGATAATAAATATACGTCTTTACGGCGCGGATAGCGAGGTAGAATCCTTTGAAATGGATTTTTCCGAAAATGTATTCTTGAATAAATCTTCCGACAGTCCCAATTTATTGGCCAGTGGCAAATGGAAATCTTCTTTGCGATATTTAACGGAGCAACTTTTTACCTCAAACGTATTCGTGGATTAGGTACAAAATGATGCGAAGTTCCGCCTTGATAACTTAGCTTACAAAGATGCACGCTAGTTGCTAGGGTTCTCATTCGTTTGTTTTGAATATTTTTTGATTTTCTTCAGTAATTGCTGCAAATGTTCTTGTGTTGTAAAAGGATTCATAATAGTAGTCCGCAAATAATGAATGCCCTTTAGTTTGGTCTGTACAATATAGAATTCGCCATCTTCCAAAAGATTTTGTCTGATGTTTTTGTTGAGTTCGTTTAGTGCCAAAGTATCTAAATTAGGATGTATATAACGAAAACACACAATATTGGAGACCGGTTGAATCACCAGCTCAAATTGTGGATCATTCTGAAGCATTTTCCCAAATTGATGCCCCATATCGTATAATCGGGTAACGAATTCATCAAAAATTTCTTCCCCATAGGTTTTTAGCAATAAATACCAGTGAATACTCATCATGGTCTTGGTGCATTCAAAAGTACGCTTACCGGAATTATACCAATCCTCATGATCGGTAGGTGTCAAGAGGTAATCCGCCTTTTGACTAAAAGTGGCCGTGGCGTGCAAATCATTTTTAAAGAGTAGGGCGGTGGTAATGGTGGGCATCATCATCATTTTATGACCGTCTATGACCACTGAGTCCGCTTCTTGTATGCCCTGTACCGTGTGCTTATACTTTTCTGAAAAGATAGCCGCTCCTCCGTGGGCACCGTCCACATGAAACCATAATTGGTGTGTAATGGCAAATTGTGCAATGGCTTCCAGGTTATCATAAACCCCGGTTGCCGTGGAAGGAGCACTTCCAATGATGGCAAAAACCGTTATTCCTTCCCGTTCAGCTTTGTTCAGATAGGATTGAAGCAGAGAAGTATCCATTTGAAAGTTCTTGGTAGCGGAGATTTTAATAATTCCTTTTTCTCCCAATCCCATTATTTTGGCTGCGCGGTCTATACAATAATGTGCTTCCTCGCTGACCATAATGCCCAGTTGATCCTGATGCCCTTCATTCCAAACATCATGGGAAACCTTTGCCTTCCTAGCGGATAGTAGAGCGGTTAAATTGGCCAAAGTTCCTCCAGAGGTCAAAAACCCTCCAGAATCCCTGCCATATCCGATTTTTTCACAAAGTTTGTCAATGACCACCCGCTCAATAGCCGATGGGGCCATTCCCATTTCATAGATGGCCATTCCATTGTTCAACAACGCACTTAACATTCCCGATAATGCCGTTATAGGGGCCGTAGGGCTTACTTGATGTCCAATGTATTTGGGGTGATGTACATGGGTAGTGCGATTGAGAATCTCTGGAAAGAGCAGGGATGCATCTCCCTTGACCAGGAAATTTTCCCAAAAGTCAAGTTCGTTCTCCGGAATGCTCCATGCTATGGCATTATCCGATTTTTCTTGGATTTTATCCTCCAAATGATTTGCCAGTTCATCGATAAGTTTATGACCACGTTCTCTGAAATCCTCCGGAGAGTAAACCGCTTTTAAAAGGTTTTTGTCCATCCTTAAAAATAAAGTCTTGGTTTAAGTAAACAAAACAATGCGCAAAAAACATTCCGCCTCCTTTAAAACTTCCCACATACATTTATAACAATTATCACGGGTTTTGTTACATTTGGAAAATAAATCAAACTTTCTCTTAACTATGAAATTTAAAATTATCGCAAGCAGTCTTTGTATAGCGGGTTTGTTATGGTCATGTAATGAAAAAATAGAAGAAAAGCCAATTGCGGTAGCGGATACTACCGAATTTGACTATGTTGTTGATCAGTTTGCGGATTTAAGAATTCTGCGTTATCAGATTCCCGGCTTTGATGAGCTTACTTTAAAGGAAAAGCAACTGGTGTATTACCTGACACAGGCCGGCTTGGCCGGTAGGGATATAATGTGGGATCAAAACTATCGGCATAATTTACAAATTAGAAATGCACTGGAAAGAATTTATACATCGTATAAGGGTGATACGAATGCCGTAGACTGGAAAGCTTTTGAGACCTATCTTAAACGCGTATGGTTTTCCAACGGCATTCATCACCATTATTCCAATGATAAGATCAAACCGGAATTTGCCTCTGAATATTTAACATATTTACTGAAGGAAACCGATACCGAACTTGCTGGTGAACCTTTTGATGTGATTTTTAATGAAAAAGACAGCAAGAAGGTTAACAAGAAAAAGGGTGTGGACAATATAGCTTCTTCGGCCATTAACTTTTATGGATCTACGGTGACCGATGCGGATGTAGAATCATTTTATGCCAAAATGGACAAGGGACCGGAGGGAGAACCTATTGAAGTAGGCCTCAACTCCAAATTGGTCAAGGAAAATGGAAAACTGATGGAAATGGTCTGGAAATCAGGTGGGATGTATGGGGAGGCCATTGATGAAATTATCAAATGGTTGGAAAAGGCCAAGGGTGTTGCCGAAAACGAACAACAGGCAAAAACATTAGGGCTTTTGATCGAGTATTATCAAACGGGGAATTTAAGCTCTTGGGATGAATACGCAATAGCATGGGTAAACTCTACCAATGGAAATATCGATTGGATCAATGGTTTTGTAGAAGTATATAACGATCCAAAAGGGTACAAGGGCTCTTATGAGAACATTGTACAGATCAAGGATTTTGAAATGTCCAAACAAATGGCCGTCCTATCTGAAAATGCACAATGGTTCGAGGATAATTCTCCTTTGATGGAAGAACATAAAAAGGACAACGTGGTCGGGATTTCCTATAAAACAATTAATGTAGTGGGAGAAGCAGGGGACGCTTCGCCAAGTACACCAATTGGGGTAAACCTTCCAAACAATAACTGGATACGCCAAAAACATGGCAGTAAATCGGTCTCTTTGGGCAACATTATTGATGCGTATAATAATGCAGGTGGGAGTGGCAGATTAAAGGAGTTTGCGTATGATGCCGAAGAAATTGCTTTGGAAGAGCAACATGGAAAACTGGCGGACAAACTGCACACGGCACTTCATGAGGTGGTGGGCCATGCTTCGGGTCAGATCAACGATGGTGTCGGTCAACCTAAGGAAACGCTAAAGAACTATGCATCTACTATGGAAGAAGGTAGAGCGGATTTGGTAGGCCTCTTTTTTTTAATGGATTCCAAACTGCAGGAATTGGGTCTGGTAGAGGATTGGGAAAAGGTAGGCAAGGCCGCTTATGATGGTTACATTCGAAATGGTTTGATTACGCAGCTTATTCGTATTGAATTAGGTAATGATATTGAGGAAGACCATATGGTAAATAGACAGTGGGTCTCTGCCTGGGCCTATGAAAAGGGAAAGGCGGATAACGTTATCGAAAAAGTGAAACGGGATGGTAAAACGTTTTACAGTATTAATGACTATGCCAAATTACGTAGTCTTTTTGGGGAGTTGCTCAAAGAGGCACAGCGCATCAAGTCCGAGGGTGATTTTAAAGCTGCCCAGGATTTGGTGGAGGGTTACGGTGTAAAGGTGGATCAAAATTTACATGCACAAGTTTTAGACCGCAATACACAGTTTAAGTCCGCGCCTTATAGCGGATTTGTAAACCCGGTATTGGAACCGCAAACCAATGCTTCAGGCGAAATAGTGGATGTTGAAGTGAAACAGCCCAAAAGCTTCGAAGATCAAATGCTGGATTATGCAGAAAGATTTGGTTTTTTGGCCAAAAACCAGAAATAGCGGAAAAACAATATGTAGTTATTGAACAAAAATGAAGCCGTCCGCATTATGCGGACGGCTTTCCTCCTGTCTCATCAGAATTAAATCTGAATTAGTCAAAGGTATATCCATTTTGCACAGCTACCACATCGGCGATTTGCGTACGTAATGCTGTTACGTTTGGATAATTGGTATATTTTGTAAAACGCTTTAGTCCCATAAGCATCATACGTTGTTCATCTCCTTCGGCAAAAGAAATAATGGCCTCCTTGCCTTTTTTGATAATGGTTTCGACCGCATTGTACAAATACAGTTTTGACATGGCAATCTGCACCGTCTGAGGCTCTTTACCGAAACGTTTGGCGTTTTTTTCTGTTCGTAAGATGGTGGATTCCGCCATATAGATTTCGATTAGAATATCGGCAGCGGCCAACATCAATTGTTGATGTCTTTCCAATTCGGGACCAAATTTTTGAACGGCACTTCCCGCAACCATCAAAAACACTTTTTTTAATCGGGAGATTAGATCCTTTTCTTCGGACAATAGTTCTGAAAAGTCCGGTGTTTCAAAAGATGGAATGCCCATTAATTCCTCACTAACGGCCGTTGCAGGGCCCAATAGATCCACATGTCCCTTCATGGCTTTTTTTACAAGCATTCCCACGGCCAACATACGGTTGATTTCATTGGTGCCTTCATAGATCCGGGCAATCCGGGCATCTCGCCAAGCAGATTCCATCGGGGTGTCGGCACCGAAGCCCATACCACCAAAAATTTGAATCCCTTCATCCGTAGTTTCTTGTAGGTCCTCCGAAACGGCGACCTTTAAAATAGAACATTCTATGGCATATTCCTCAACACCCTTTAGCTCCGCCTCCTGGTGTGTATTACCATTGGATTCACGTAAAGCAATCCTATCCTCTATATTTTTTGCCGCACGATAACTTGCCGATTCACCGGCATAGGCGTTCGTTGCCATATTCGCTATTTTGGCCTTTATTGCCCCGAAATTGATTATCGGAGTTTTGAACTGCATACGCTCATTGGCATATTTTACAGCTTCGGTAAGTACCCTACGCTGGGCATCCAAACAGGCTGCGGCCAATTTAATGCGACCAATATTCAGGGCATTCATTGCAATTTTAAATCCATTTCCCCTTTCAGAAAGCATATTCCCGATGGGAACCTTTGTATCGTTGAAAAAGACCTGGCGGGTAGAGGAGGAGTGGATACCCAATTTCTTTTCCTCATCACCGAGGGTAATTCCGTTCTTTGGGTCGTTCTCCACGATGAATCCCGTTATGTATTTATCATCTTCTATTCGGGCAAAAACGATAAATAGATTA
Organism: uncultured Flavobacteriaceae bacterium; assembly: GCA_947494715.1. Classification (GTDB taxonomy): domain Bacteria; phylum Bacteroidota; class Bacteroidia; order Flavobacteriales; family Flavobacteriaceae; genus Ulvibacterium. The sequence continues at coordinate 671,464 of CANLWG010000001.1, forward strand.
CAGAAGCCTGCATTGGAAATCCACATTTTCTGTCCGGTAATATTATAATATTTTCCGTCATCGGATAGTACAGCTTTGGTCTTTCCGGAATTGGCATCCGATCCGGCCCCAGGTTCTGTTAGGCAATACGCCCCAAACCACTCTCCGGAAGCCAGCTTGGGTACATATTTTTGCTTTTGTTCCTCAGTACCATATAAAGTAATCGGCATGGTTCCAATACCGGTATGTGCGCCAAAGGCCGTACTAAAGGAACCTGTGACCCCGGAAATATAGTCACAGACCAACATGGTAGAAACGAATCCCATTCCCAGACCTTCATATTTTTCCGGTACCGCTATGCTCAATAGCCCAAGTTCCCCCGCCTTTCGCATACATGACTCGGTATAGGCGTAATCCTTTTTCTCAAAGCGTTCCCAATGTGCCCAGAGCTCACGATCCGCAAATTCTTTAGTGCTTTCCCGCATCATATGCTGCTCTTCGCTCAAGTCTTCCAACGTAAAAATATCCTCACATTGGGTCTCCTTTACCAGGAATTGCCCGCCCCTTAAAATTTCTTTGTTGATTGTTTCTGTACTCATAATTTTTGGATTTAAGAATCAGGAATCAGGAAACAAGACTAGCACCTTAAATTATCTTGAAATCTTGTTATCATTTTTTGTAATTGTTGAATCTTAGTTCTAAATTCTCAATCTACTTATATCAACATATTTTTAGAGATAAGCTATTAGTTAGCTCTGTTTCCCAATTTTTGGTCTCGATTCTTGTCTATTACAGTCCTTATTCTAGTTTAAAAACTCATATATTCCCGCTGCTCCCTGTCCGGTACCAACGCACATGGTTACCATACCGTATTTTCCTTTCATATCCCGTTTTCGCATCTCGTCGAACAGTTGAACCGAAAGCTTTGCCCCTGTACATCCCAAGGGATGCCCCAAGGCAATGGCCCCTCCATTGACGTTTACAAGGTCTTGGTTCAAATCCAATTCACGAATAACGGCTAGTGACTGTGAGGCGAAGGCTTCGTTCAATTCGATTAATTCAATATCATCCTGTTGCAGTCCAGCTTGCTTCAGTGCCTTTGGAATAGCCTTTACGGGTCCGATGCCCATTATCCGAGGCTCCACTCCAGCTGCAGCATAATTGACCAACCGAGCGATAGGTTCCAAATTCAATTCCTTTACCATATCCTCGTTCATTATCAGTACAAAGGCCGCTCCATCACTCATTTGGGAGGAGTTTCCTGCAGTAACACTTCCGCCAGCCGCAAAGACAGGCCGTAATTTGGCCAACGCCTCTTTGGAAGTATCGGCACGTGGCCCCTCATCTTTATTCACTGTATACGTCTTTGTTTCCTTTTTACCGGAAGTATTGACGTAGGTGTGCTCTACTTCAATGGGTACGATTTGATCTTGAAAACGATCTTCTGCTTGCGCCTTAAGTGCCTTTTGGTGCGAATTGAATGCAAACTCATCTTGATCTTCCCTGGACACCTTGAATTGCTCCGCAACGGCTTCCGCGGTTAATCCCATGCCCCAGTAATAATCCTCATTTCCTTCTTTAGCTACTGAATAATCCGGTACGGGCTTGTATCCCCCCATGGGAATATAGCTCATGCTTTCCGCTCCGCCCGCAATGATACAATCGGCCATACCGGCTTGAATTTTTGCGGTAGCGATTCCGATGGTTTCTATTCCGGATGCACAATATCGGTTTACGGTAACCCCGGGAACGTCCTCGATTTCCAATCCCATTAGGGAAATCAATCGTGCGACGTTAAGACCTTGTTCGGCTTCGGGCATTGCATTACCGACAATGACATCATCGATTCTCTTTTTATCCAATTGTGGAACTTCGTTCATCATATGTTCAATGGTCTCCGCGGCCAATTCATCGGGTCGCTTGAATCGGAATACCCCACGCGGTGCCTTGCCTACGGCGGTTCTATATGCTTTTACGATGTATGCTGTTTTGTTCATAGGCTGCTTTTGAGATAAAGGATTAAAAGAGCAAAGACAAAAGACTACTTGTCTAATCCTCCTTGAAATCCTGATATCATTTTTTGTAATTGCTGAATTTTCAGCTCTAATTCCTTGAATTTTTTATCTGATATATAGGTTTCATTGCAAGCAATGATAAGTTGTGTTTCCCATTCAAATGCCGAGCCAAGGCTTACTTCCAGAAATTTGCTAAAGTGCTTGTCCGTACTTTTACTACTTCCTTCAGCAATGTTGGAAGGTATGGAGACTGCACAGCGAATCATTTGACTAGAAAGATTGTATCTTTCAAAGTCGGGAAAGGTCCTAGCCAGATTATAAGTTTCACTAACTATTGACATCCCTTCTGTCCAAATTTTAAGTTTTCGAAAATTGTGGGTCATCTCCAGTCTTTGTTCTTTCCTCTTTTCATCCCAAGTTCTAATTCCTCAAAGGTTTCCCTGTCTTTAACATGTGCTGAATACGCTCCAAGGTCTTTCTTTCAGTACAGAGGGATAAAAATGCTTCTCTTTCCAAATCCAATAGGTATTGTTCGCTCACATAGCTGGCTTCGGATAAATCACCGCCGGCCATGACGTAGGCCAATTTATTTGCTATTTTCTTATCGTGTTCGGAAATATAGTGCCCAGCTTCCATGGAATCGGTTCCCACAAGGAACATTCCCAAGGCCTGTTTCCCCAAAACCTTTACATCTTTTCTTGGAATAGGTTTGGTGTACCCCTGTTCCGCCATTAACTGGGCATAGGCCTTTGCTGTGGCAATTTGCCTATCCTTATTGACCACCACAATATCTTTCCCTTTTTGTAAAATACCCAAGTCATAGGCCTCATAGGCCGAGGTGGATACTTTGGCCATTCCAATGGTCAAAAAGTATTCCTGAAGGACGTTCAGCTCCACATCATTTTTTCGAAAGGTATCCGAGGCCCTGAGTGTCATCTCCTTACTGCCACCACCACCGGGGATAACACCAACACCGAATTCCACCAAACCGATATAAGTTTCTGCTGCCGCGACTACTTTATCCGCATGTAACGAGAGCTCACATCCGCCTCCCAAAGTCATTCCATGTGGAGCGGACACAGTGGGAATAGTGGAATATCGCATTCGCAGCATAGTGTCCTGGAATAGTTTAACGGCCATGTTCAGTTCATCATATTCCTGTTCTACCGCCATCATAAAAATCATTCCAATATTGGCACCAACAGAGAAATTAGCGGCCTGATTGCCTACTACCAACCCTTGAAAATCTTTCTCGGCAAGATCTATGGCCTTGTTCAACCCGGCAATAACATCGCCACCAATGGTATTCATCTTGGACTGAAACTCCACATTCAAGATACCATCACCCAAATCCTCAACGACTACACCACTATTTTTGAAGACTTCATTGGATTTGCGGATGTTGTCCAAAATAATAAAGGCGTCCTGTCCGGGCACTTTTCTAATGGATTGCGAAGGAATATCATAAGCATACGTGGCTCCATTTTCTATGGTGTAGAACGATTTTTGACCTGAAGCCAGCATCTGATGTACCCAATCGGATGCTTGCTGTCCTTCGGCCTTAATGAATTTCAATCCTTTTTCGATGCCTATGGTGTCCCAGATTTGGAAAGGTCCGTGTTCCCAACCAAAACCGGCTTTCATGGCATCATCGATCTTATAAAACTCATCGGTAATCTCGGGAATGCGGTGCGATACGTAAGCGAACAATTGCCCTAGACTCTTTCGGTAGAACTCTCCCGCTTTATCTTTTCCATCTACCAAAATGGAAAATCGATCGATAACTTTATCAACTGTTTTTGTAAGTTCCAGCGTAGCAAACTTGGCACTTTTCTTGGATCGGTATTCCATGGTATCCAAGTCCAGAGTGAGGATTTCACTTTTTCCATCCTTACCGGATATTTTTTTATAAAACCCTTGTCCGGATTTGCTACCCAACCATTGATTTTCAACCATAGCACCGACAAAATCGGGTAGCTTAAAAAGGTTATGTCGCTCGTCATCGGTACAGTTTTCATGGATGCCATTGGCCACATGGACCAATGTGTCAAGCCCTACAACATCTACGGTACGGAAAGTAGCCGATTTTGGGCGGCCGATGACTGGACCGGTCAGTTTATCGATTTCCTCCACCGTCATGCCCAATTCCTTTACAATATGGAAGAGGCTCATGATACTAAAGATACCAATACGATTTCCTATGAAGGCAGGGGTATCCTTGGCGACTACTGAAGTTTTACCCAAGAACTTTTCACCATAACCATTCAAGAAATCCAAGACCTCAGGCTTTGTCCCGGGCCCTGGGATAATCTCGAACAACTTGAGATATCGTGCCGGATTAAAGAAATGGGTTCCGCAAAAATGTGCTTGAAAATCATCACTTCGACCCTCACTCATGAATTTGATGGGGATACCCGAAGTGTTGGAAGTAATTAAAGTGCCTTTAGTACGATGTTTTTCAAGGTTTTCGAACACCTGTTTTTTGATATCCAAACGCTCTACGACTACTTCGATTATCCAATCCACATCGGAAACCTTGGCGATGTCATCTTCCAGATTTCCGGTAGTGATGCGTCTGGAAAAGTGTTTATGATAGATAGGGGAAGGTTTGGACTTTAAAGCGGTCGCCAACGAATTGTTTACCAATCGATTTCGTACCACCTTGTCCTCTAAGGTAAGTCCCTTTGCTTTTTCCTTTTCATCGAGTTCGCGCGGTACAATATCCAACAACAGTACCTGAACGCCAATATTGGCGAAGTGGCAAGCGATTCCACTTCCCATTATGCCCGACCCGATAACTGCAACTTTGTTGATATGTTTGTTCATAGGTTGTAGGCTCTATTTATTGGTTGATTCCTCAGAGTAAATTTTCTTATCCGTAATCAATTGATTGATGGTGTCCATAACTTCGAAGTAACACTCCAATTTTTCTTCGGAAACACTTAGCCGTATCGCCTCGTTAAACCGAAGTACGGCATTTTTGGAATCGTTTCTTTTTTCAAGGCCGAAATCCGTTAAGTGTATCAATACCCCCCTGCCATCATTGGGATTGGGCCGCCGTTCAATTAGACCTTTTTCCTCCATGCTTTTTAAAATACGGGATAGACTTGTTGCTTCCATTCCCATTTTGGGACCTAATGCCGTTGAGGGCGTGCCTGTTTTGGGATCTATGCTCAACAAGGTAAAACCTACCGCCATGGTGGATCCAAATTTTTTGGCTTCTTCATTATACATTCGGGCTACGGCCTGCCAAGTAGCGCGAAGCGCATAATCTATAGTAATTTCCTTCATTGAATGGTTATTGGTTATTGGTTCTCAAAGATATGAAAACTTATTATGCATGCATAATAAAAAATAGAAAATATTTTTCCCCCATAGAGATGAACAATGCAGTCGTAGCAAAATTTAAAAAGATTTTTTTTGAAAGCAAGAGAACGCGTTAGCGGTAATTATCACGGAAATGAAATAGGCAATACAAAGATAAATTTTGAAAGGATATTAGGTTTTCCTACCATTTGGATAGGTGTTGGCAATGTCCTTTAATCTCGCCTGTAAATACTTTTGTACAGGTCTAGATATTTTTCCTTGATAATTTTTCTACGAAGCTTCATGGTAGGGGTGAGGTGACCACTATCAATACCCCATACGTCCGGAGTTAGTCGGAACTGTTTTACTTTTTCCCATTTTGCGAATTTTTCATTGGCCAGATTAACTTCTTCCTCATATCGGGCCAATACCTTTTCATTCAACACAATATCCGAATTTTCCGGAATGGTAATTTGGTGCCTTCTGGCCCACTCGTGCAAAAATTCAAAATCAGGCTGAATTAGGGCGGCCGGCATTTTTTCTCCTTCACCGACTACCATGACCTGTTCTATAAATCTGGATTGCTTCAACCTATTCTCTAACAATTGGGGAGCAACATACTTGCCCCCAGAAGTCTTGAACATTTCTTTTTTGCGATCTGTTATTTTAAGAAAACCGTCGGAATCAATTTCGCCAATATCCCCGGTATGGAAATAACCGTCCTTAAGTACTTCTGCCGTTAGATCCGGATCCTTGTAGTACCCTATCATCACTTGCGGGCCTTTTACGCAAATTTCCCCATCATCGGCTATTTTTACCTCGGTACGGTCCAACAACTTGCCCACGGTACCGATTCTAAATCCGCCATCGCGCATATCATTTACGGAAATCACAGGGGAGGTTTCCGTAAGCCCATAGCCTTCCATTACGCCAAATTCGGCAGCATTGAATATTCGGGCCAATCTGGGTTGTAGGGCAGCACTTCCCGAGGCAATCAAGCTAAGATTACCACCTAGACCCGCTTTCCATTTGCTGAATATCAATTTACGGGCCAAGGCCAATTTCCGCTCGTACCACCATCCGTTTTGGCCATAAGGTTCATATTGTAACCCCACATCCACTGCCCAAAAAAATAGTCTTTTCTTAATACCCGATAATTCGGCTCCTTTGGCAATTATTTTGTCATACACTTTTTCCAATAATCTTGGCACGGCGGTCATGACATGTGGTTCCACCTCCTTTATGAATTCACTTATTTGATCAATAGGGGCAAAATAAACCGTGACCCCGGCATATTGGTAAAGGTACATGAGCATACGCTCGTAAATATGGCATACGGGCAAAAAACTTAGCGATTTTGCATTACCATAATCCAAGGGTAATCGCTTAAAACTTTCCAAGGCATTACTTACCACATTCTGGTGCGATAACATGACACCTTTGGCCTTTCCCGTTGTTCCCGAGGTATAGATTAAAGTGGCTAAATCCTCTGGTTTTACCGCTTCCATGCGTTTTTGTACTTCTTCCTGATTGGATTCATCCTTACCCAATTCCAGGACCTCGTTCCAGTTTTTGCAATCCGATAGTTCATCAAATGAATAGACTTCTTTAAGGCCTTGTACTTGGTCTTTGATGGCCTTTACTTTTTGGTATACCTCGGAACAGGAAACAAAGCAATATGAAGACTCGGAGTGATTGAGTACATAGGCGTAATCTTCTTCGGAAATGGTTGGATAAATAGGCACATTTTGTGCGCCCAACTGTAGGACACCAGTATCCATTATATTCCATTCTGTCCGGTTGGACATGGAAATTAGGGCAATTTTATCGTTTGGCTTTACGCCCAGCCGTAGCAAACCTCGACTAATAGCATTGGCCTTATCGATATAATCCTTGGTGGAAGTTGCCACCCACCGGTCATCATATTTTGTGACCAAGGATTTTTCCATATTGTATTTTTCCAATTGGTAATATGGAAAATCGAATAGTCTGGTGATGTTTTGCATAGTTAGTTTCTCCAAGGTTACCGCAAAATAGCGAAAGTAGACGGGATATTAAAATTCAAGCTCCTGTGCAAGGAATTTCAAAAGTGCCTTTCATCGATTCACGAACCGGTTCGGATAACAGCAGGGATTGGAATTTGTCAATTAGAATTTAAACTAGGTGAAGCTTCATCCCTTCATGGCTGTTGGTAAATCCTAGCTTTTCATAAAATGTAAGCGCTTCCGGTCTTTTCTTATCTGTTGTGAGTTGTACCACGTGTACACCTTTTTCTTTTGCGCGTTGGATGGCCCATTCAAACAATTGTTGGCCAATACCTTGGCCACGATACTCTTCATGCACCCGCACAGCTTCAATTTGTGCACGAATACCTCCTTGATAGGTTAGGTATTGGATAAAACTCAGTTGTAAGGTTCCGATAATCTTTTTGAATTCATTCAAAATAACCACTAGCTCCTGATTCGGGTCTGAGATTATCCTTTCAAAAGCATCATAATATTTTTGGGGTAGCGGATCTTGAAAATCCTCCCGCAACTTACCCAATTTGTCATGGGCAAGCATGGATACAATATCCGGGACATCCTCTTTAGTGGCTGGACGTATGTTTATGGACATGAATTTTCAAAAATTCTCGGAACACCATAAATCCGTGAACCGAAGTTACTAGCTGTTTCGTTCTACCCATTTCCTGGCATTTATAAAAGCCTGTAGCCAGGGAGAGACCATGTCTTCCCTTTCCTTGGGATAATGTGCCCAATTCCATGGGAAGATAGAGCGTTCAATATGGGGCATAGTTACCAAGTGTCTGCCCGTTTTGTCGCACAAAATGGCGGTGTTATAATTGCTTCCATTCGGATTTGCCGGATAGTCCGCATACCCATATTTTGCTACGATGTCATAGTTCTCCTCGGGTAGTGGTAGACTAAATTTGCCTTCACCATGCGAAATCCATACGCCTAAAGTAGTACCCTCCATATTGGAGAGCATTATAGAGTTGTTCTTCTGGATTTGAACGGATGTGAAATTGCTCTCATGTTTATGGGAATCGTTATAGGTCATTTTACCATGTTGTTCTCCATGTTCGGGATTGATCAAATCCAGTTCCATAAACAACTGGCAGCCGTTGCAGATACCGACAGAAAGGGTATCAGTACGGGCAAAGAATTTTTTTAGGGCGCTATTCGCCTTTTCGTTGTATTTAAAAGCTCCGGCCCATCCCTTTGCACTGCCGAGTACATCGGAATTGGAGAAACCGCCCACAGCACCAATAAATTGGATATCTTTCAAGGTTTCCCTACCGGTAATCAAATCCGTCATGTGTACGTCCTTTACATCAAAACCCGCCAAATACATGGCATTGGCCATTTCCCGTTCGGAATTGCTCCCTTTTTCTCTTAGGATGGCCGCTTTGGGTCGGCCTTTCGCGACAGTACGTTCAGGTAGAATTCCTGTGAATTGATGAGGGAATTTATAACGTAATGGTTGCCTCTTATAGTTTTCATAGCGCTCGTTTGCCAGTCCGCTGGCCGTTTGTTTATCATCCAATAAATAGGAGGTCTTGAACCAGGTATCCCTTAGGGAATTGACATTCAATCCCATTTGTACATCTCCATTTTTAATGGATAGTATACTTTTGGAAACTACTTTTCCAATTTTACTGAATGTTATCCCTGCATCTCTTAATTGTTGTTCTACAGCTTGGTAGTTCTCCGAATTTGATTGAAAAACGATACCTGCGTTCTCTGAAAAAAGGAGTTTTATGGTATCGGGCTCCCCTAAAACGTCTAGATTCAGCTCAGCTCCCAAATCAATGTCCGCAAAGCACAACTCCAAAAGTGTGGTTATCAACCCGCCGGAGGCAACATCATGTCCTGCAAGGATTTGACCCTCTTTTGTCAAAGTTTGAATTGAATTGAAAACTAGTTTAAAATAGGATGAATCCCTAATGGTTGGAGCATCCGTTCCAATGGTATTCTGTACTTGTCCAAAGGAAGAACCACCCAACTTGTAATCGTCCTGTGAAAGGTTAATATAATAGATGGAACCTCCATCTTTTTGTAAAACAGGTTCAACTACCTTGGAAATGGCATTGCAATGTCCTGCCGCAGATATAATTACTGTTCCTGGCGCAATGACTTCCCCATCTGGATATTTCTGTTTCATGGAAAGGGAATCCTTTCCTGTCGGTACGTTGATGCCCAATGCAATGGCAAAATCCGATACGGCTTTAACGGCTTCGTACAATCTGGCGTCCTCACCCTCGTTCCTGCAGGGCCACATCCAATTGGCGGAAAGGGAAACTGAATCCAGACCATCTTTTAGCGGTGCCCAAATTATGTTGGTCAAGGCTTCTGCAATACTGTTTTTACTTCCGGCTTCAGGGTCTATTAATCCAGAAATAGGGGAGTGGCCTATACTGGTGGCTATACCTTCCTTCCCTTTAAAATCCAATACCATCACCCCGCAGTTATTCAAAGGCAACTGTAGTGGCCCTGCACATTGTTGTTTGGCGACTCTACCTCCCACGCAACGATCTACCTTGTTGGTCAACCAGTCCTTGCAGGCCACCGCCTCCAACTGAAGTACTTGCTCCAAATAGTCATGAAAGTTCTCCAAAGCATATACGGGATTCGTATATTTTCTTTCTATCGCAGCATCTTCCATTATGGTTTTTGGTGAACTTCCGAAAAGGGCGGTCAAATCCATATCCATAGGTTTTTCACCTTTTATGCTGGATTCAAAAGTGAATCGATGGTCTCCCGTTACATCACCCACTTGATACATGGGAGAGCGCTCCCGTTCGGCTATACGTTGCAATAAATCGATATCCTTTTGGCCAATTACCAGACCCATCCGTTCCTGGGATTCGTTACCGATAATTTCCTTGGATGAGAGGGTAGGATCGCCGATGGGCAATTTGTCCAAATCAATTTTTCCACCGGTATCCTCTACAAGCTCGGAAAGGCAATTCAAGTGCCCGCCGGCTCCGTGGTCGTGAATGGAAACGATAGGATTTTGATTGCTTTCTACCATGCCTCGAATGGCATTGGATGCCCGTTTCTGCATCTCAGGATTGGAACGCTGTACGGCATTGAGTTCTATGGCCGAACTGAATTCCCCGGTATCTGCACTGGAAACAGCTGCGCCGCCCATACCGATACGATAGTTGTCACCACCAAGAATAACAATTTTATCGCCTGTTTTTGGTGTTTCCTTTAAGGCGTGATCCGCCTTTCCATATCCAATGCCCCCGGCAAGCATAATTACCTTGTCAAAGCCCAGTCTTTGTGTGTCTTCTTGGTGTTCAAAAGTCAAGACCGATCCCGAAATCAAAGGTTGTCCAAATTTGTTTCCAAAATCCGAAGCACCGTTGGAGGCCTTTATTAAAATATCTATGGGGGTCTGATAGAGCCATTTGCGTTCCGGAAAGGCTTTTTCCCAAGGTCTATCTTCTTCCAGCCTAGAATATGCCGTCATATAAACTGCCGTTCCAGCTAAAGGGAGTGAACCTTTTCCACCAGCTAATCTATCACGGATTTCTCCTCCGGATCCGGTGGCGGCACCATTGAAGGGTTCTACTGTAGTCGGAAAGTTATGGGTTTCCGCTTTAAGGGAAATGACCGATTCAAATTCCTCTTCGTTATAATAATCCGGTTTGTCCGCAACCTTGGGAGCAAACTGTACCACTTTAGGTCCCTTAACAAAAGCAACGTTATCTTTGTAGGCCGAAACGATGTCGTTTGGATTTTCCTGTGAAGTCTTTTTTATCAGTTTAAAAAGGGATGAAGGCATCTCTTTCCCATCAATGATGAAGGTGCCATTGAAGATTTTGTGTCTACAATGCTCGGAATTGACCTGACTGAATCCAAATACTTCGGAATCCGTCAATTTTCTTCCTATTTTTTTGGAAAGTTTTTCCAAATAATCCACTTCCTCATCATTCAACGCGAGCCCTTCCTTTTCATTATAACCGGAAATATCATCAATTTCCATAACAGGTTCCGGCACAATATCGATATCAAAAATATGCTGTCCGAGTCCATTGAATTTTTGGGAAAGCATGGGGTCGAAACTCATAAAATCGGCTTCCACGGATTGGAACTCTTCAATCCGGATTATTCCGGAGATTCCCATGTTTTGGGTAATTTCCGTGGCATTTGTACTCCAGGGGGTAACCATTGCCGCCCGGGGGCCAACAAAAAAGGCGTCAATTGACGCCATGTTTATCTTGGATTTGTCCCCGAACAACCAGGTTAATTTTTCTATATCCTTTGGAGAAAGCTCCCGTTTGGTCTGGACCGCAAAAATTTTTGCATCGACCGCTCCGAAAAAGTGAATCATTGAACTTAAAAGTTGTTTGATTTAAGAAAGCACAAATTTACACCTTTTTGAGCTAAGTTTTTCAGGGAAAAGTTAACAGGTTTTATAGGGATTGTTGATAATAAATAGAGACCCGCCAGATTTTAAAAACCTGGCGGGTCTTCTCATCTTTTGACCATTAAGGCCATATAAAATCCATCGAATCCACTTTTGGAAGCGTAGATATGCTTTTCTTCCATAAGCGTAAAGTCTTTCCCTTCCTCAGATTTCAAAAAACCGAATACCTGCTTTTCGTTTTCCTTGGGAAGAATTGAGCAGGTCACATAAGCCAATTTACCCCCAGGCTTTACAATCTTACTATAGCTAAAAAGTATTTCTCTTTGGGTTTTGGTAATTTTTTCAAGGAATTCCGGTTGTAACTTCCATTTTGCATCGGGATTACGGCGCAGAACGCCTAATCCGGTACAGGGCGCATCGATTAGGACACGGTCAGCACTGCCGTACAGTTTCTTAATGACCTTAGTGGAATCTATTACCCTTGGTTCAATGTTATGGGCGCCATTTCTTCGAGCACGCCTTTTAAGTTCCTTTAGCTTGTTGGCATAGATATCCAGCGCAATAAGTTGCCCTTTATTTTCCATCAATGCAGCTAGGTGCAAGGTTTTGCCCCCTGCACCGGCGCAGGCATCCACGACCCGCATTCCCGGTTCAACATCCAAAAAATCCCCGACCAATTGGGAGGAGGCGTCCTGGACTTCGAACCATCCATTTTTAAAAGGTTCCGAACTAAAAACATTGGTACGTTCCTGTAGCTTTAATGCATTGGGATATCCTTTTATGGGCTCGGTGACGATACCCGTATCCAGAAGTTCCTTTTGCAGTTTATCTTTTGTAGTCTTGAGCGTATTGGCCCTCAACACAACATGGGCCTGTTTGTTTAGGGCCGCTATTTCTGCAGTCCACAATTTTTCGCCCAATGCCTTTTCTCCAAGAACGTCTAACCAATCCGGAATTGATTCCCGATATTTCCTGATTTTCGAAAGTTCATCAAATTTACCTTTAATACGGCGTTCCGGGGTGGGTACGATCTGTTTCCAATCGGGTAGTTCAATTCCTTTTAATACGGCCCAAACGGCCCACATTCGGAATAAGTTACCTCTGCTATAGGGTTCCTTTACCTCGGCAATTTCGGCATAGAGACGTTTGTACCGTACCATTTCGTAGGTAGTTTCAGCAATAAAACCTCTATCGCGAGACCCCCACCGTTTGTCCCGCCTCAACATTTTTTCAATCACCTTGTCCGCGTATTCACCTTTGGCGAATATCAAATCAAGGGCATCGATTACGGCAAAAACCAAATTTCTGTGCAATTTCATTCTTAAAAAATAAGGCTGCAAAGGTATTGTTTTAGTGGGTATTCCCTTTATTTTTGGGAAACTTTATCATGATGCGATTCATTCCATTAGCTCTGATTTTCCCATTGTTGTTTTCCTGTTCCAATGAGAAAGCAAGAAACCCGTTTTCGTCCGTCGAAATTGAAGTAATTTATGAGGATTCCCTAAGCATACGGGCGATAGAAATCATGGGCGGTAGTTTGGCCTTTGCCGCTAATAAGGGAACTTTTGGGACTATAGATCTAAATACGGGCACGATAAGGACCAATGTGCAACATTTTGATTCCATTACACCGGAATTTAGGGCCATAGCGCATACGGCCACGGATTTTTTTATGCTTTCCGTTGCTAGTCCGGCATTACTTTACAAAACAGGTGATGGAGGTCGGATGGAATTGGTCTATAAGGAGGAGGGGGATGGAGTCTTCTACGATGCGATGACCTTTTGGAATAATTTGGAGGGGATAGCCATTGGGGATAGTGCTGAAGGATGTTTTTCCATAATCATTACCAGAGATGGAGGAAACTCTTGGAATAAACTGTCCTGTAACCTTCTACCTGCAGGTATTAAAGGTGAAGGTGCTTTTGCTGCGAGCAATACAAATATAACAACCATAGAGGATAAGACCTGGATTGCAACAACCGAAGGGCGTATTTATTTTTCACCTGATAAAGGGAAGACTTGGGAGGTATATGGAACCCCAATCCAAAGTGGGGAATCTACCCAAGGAATCTATTCCATTGATTTTTATAATGAAAGTGTAGGTGTGATTTTTGGTGGAGACTACACCGATCCTGAAAACAACAAGGCGAATAAAGCCATAACCAAAGATGGCGGGGAAACTTGGCACTTGTTAGCCGATGGACAAAATCCGCCGTATAAAAGTTGTGTACAATTCGTCCCCAATTCTAAGGGAAAAGAAATGGTAGCCCTTGGCTTTACAGGAATATCGTATTCCAGTGATTGGGGAGAAACTTGGAAAACGGTATCGGATGACCCCTTTTACACCTTCCGATTTTATAATGATTCCATTGCCTATGCCGCAGGAAAGGGGAGAGTAGCAAAATTATTATTCCGAGCAAAGTGAGGCTTTTTAGCATTAACCAGACCTTACTTTGCTCGGAATAAGATATCAACTATACATTCACTATCATGTAGCCCCTACCATATTTTTTATACCAAACACCTCGGTATTTGTATAACTTTCTTCCATTGATACGAACAACCTTATTCCCTCTTGGCAAGTGCCTTACTTTGATGCCTATGGGCGCGGCACATACCACATATCTTCCGGCTCTAGATCGGTACCAGACCCCATTTGAAATATAAAAGTTTGCACCTTTATGAACCACAAGTTTTGGTTGATGAACGGTAGAAACCACCGCTCCAATGCGTGGATACACTTTTACGACCCTTTTTTGGGCATTTACGGTCAATAAGGTACCGAACAGTATCATAATTAGTAAAATTGACTTTAGATTCTTCATAACATAAATTTTATGACCTGGCTTAATTTCCAAGTCCGGTTTACATCTTTTTGACTGTTACCGGATGGGATGGTTTAATTAAAAAGGGCGCTATATAGCGCCCTTTTTATGTTTTTCATCGAATTCTTTGTTCGCATTAGCCACCACTGCGCCTTCTGTCCCGCATTTCTTTCAGCAACCGTTTTTTAAAGTCCTCCTCGGCCTTTATGAGAAGAAATGTTTTTTTGGAAGTAATTGCTTTGCTCATTTTCTCCATGAAGGCGACGTTCAATTGATGCTTTTCGTTTTCCAAGGCAATCAAATCATTAAGAAGAGCATCGGCCTCTTTTTCGGACAATGCATCAAAATCCAAAAGTCTGGCACGAATTTCCCGTCTTTCCTTTCTTTTAATGGTTTCAATTTTGTCTTCATGTTCATTGTAAATGGGCCAAAAAACTTGGGCCTCCTCGGAAGTCAGATTCAAGCGCTCTGTAATAAAGGCCACTTTGAGTGTTTTAATCTTATCCCTAATCGGTCTATTCTGCCCATAAAAGACTGTAGTAGCCAGCAGAAGCAAGATTAATATCCGTATTTTATTGTTCGTATTCATCGAATTCTAGGTTTAGTTCATCCATATCATCTACGGTATCGTCCAAATATTCCATGATGTTTTCGTCGTTGATTTGATTTTCCAAAATATCATTGATTTCCAATTCCTCCACGGAAATGACCTCGGCTATTTCATAAGAGCTTAATCCTATATCATTGTTCTCCAAATAGTTTTCCAAATCGGAATTGGCCAAGTCCCCAAAGGTAAACTCATCATCTTGATTTAAGCGCAACCCGAAAACTAACACCAGAATGGCAGCAACTGAAGCTGCTGCATAATAGAACTTCATGTAAGGTCTCAACTTCATGACCTTTGTCTCTTTCCCATCTATTTTTTGAGCTATTTTTTTATTTAGATTTTCAAAATAGTCTTTAGGCACTTTAAAATTATCGTTTGCAGGTAGATGCATCTCTTCCTCGGACAATTTTTGCTTCATCTTATCGGTGAAGCTGTCAAAGTAGCCCTCAGGTGCTTTGAAATCTTGTTTTTTATATTTTTTGTCCATGCCCTTATTTTGACTTTCAGCGTTTTAAAAAGTTTAATCCCCTTTTAAGGAAGTTTCTATTTTCTTTACGGCTAGGTGATAGGAAGCTTTTAGTGCACCCACGGAGGTTTCCAATATCTCGGAGATTTCCTCATACTTCAATTCCTGAAAATACTTCATATTGAAGACCAGTTTCTGCTTTTCCGGTAAGGCCGCAATGGCCTTTTGTAATTTCAGCTGAATCTCATCGCCCTCAAAATACACATCGGCTTCCAGATTTCCTATCATTCTTTCCTGCAATTCAACATCGCTCAGCCCCAATTTTCTTGATTTGGCCTTCAAAAAGGTCAACGCCTCATTGGTCGCGATACGGTACATCCAAGAATACAATTTACTGTCACCTTTAAAACCCGCAATATTTTTAAAAACCTTAATGAAGGTGTTTTGTAGCACATCGTCCGCATCGTCATGATTCAATACCATCCTACGGATATGCCAATATAGCCGTTCCTTATAGGTGTTGATAAGCACCTCAAAGGACTGGGATTGGGTTTCCTTTTGTTTTAGTTGCTGAACTAAGGTCTCTTCCGAAATCAAATTAATTTTCTTCGATATGTCTTTTGGACTATAAAAATAGGAAAAGGTTTAAGCTTATCGATCAACTGCCTTTCTAAAGACAAAATAGGGAATAAAACCTATTCCCCGCCATGGCTTTAGGAAGCCAAGGATTGCATTTCCACCAATTTCTTGTAAACTCCCTTTTTGGAAAGTAATTCGGCATGGGAACCTTGCTCAACGATTTCCCCTTTTTGCAGTACCACAATACTGTCTGCATTTTGGATGGTGGAAAGCCTATGGGCAATAACAATGGAAGTACGGTTCTGCATCATTTTTTCGAGGGCTTCCTGTACCAAACGTTCACTCTCCGTATCCAGTGCTGAAGTGGCCTCATCCAAAATCATGATAGGTGGATTCTTTAAAACTGCTCTGGCAATGGACAAACGCTGTTTTTGTCCCCCGCTTAATTTATTTCCGCTATCACCAATATTGGTATCATAACCTTCCGGCAACTCGGCAATGAAATCATGGGCATTGGCAATCTTTGCAGCTTCAACGATTTCTTGGTCCGTGGCGTTTTCCTTCCCAAGGGAAATATTGTTTTTTACGGTGTCGTTGAACAGAATGGAATCCTGAGTGACCAGGCCCATAAGATCACGGAGTGATTTTTTGGTCAAATCCCTGATATTAGCTCCATCTATTGTGATTTCGCCCTCGTTTACATCATAAAAACGGGTTACAAGGTTGGCAATAGTGCTTTTTCCACTACCGGACTGACCAACAAGGGCCACTGTATGTCCCTTTGGCACAGTGAGGTTAAAATTTTTCAGCACATACTCGTCCTCATATTTAAAGGAAGCATTTTTTAGGACAATTCCTATATTGAAATCTATCTTTTCCAGGGCATCCGGTTTGTCCATAATCGGGTTTTCGGTTTCTAGAACCTGTAACACCCGTTCCGCAGCGGCATTACCTTTCTTTACCCCATAGGAAGCTTTGCTAATGGCCTTGGCGGGAGTTAGTATATTGTACGCCAAGCCCATATAGGCAATGAAGGAAGCGGCGTCTAAAGTCTCATCCACCAAAACCATTTTCCCTCCAAACCAGAGCAACACGCCGATGACCAAAATGCCCAAAAACTCACCCGTGGGCGAGGCCAAGTTTTGACGGTTCAATAATGTATTGGAAAATCTAAAAAAGCGATCCGTGGATGATTTAAATGTTTTATAAAATCGTGATTCTGCATTAAAGGCCTTTATCACCCGAAGTCCACCCAAAGTTTCTTCCACAATAGACAGGAATTCGCCTTGTTCTTTTTGCACCCGATCCGATTTTTTTTTCAGGGATTTTCCTATTCGTGAAATCAAGGCCCCTGCAACGGGAATGAAAATAAAGACAAAAAGTGTAAGCTTTACACTGATGAGGAACATTACAATAATGGTGAACAAAATTGTCAAGGGTTCTCGAACAATAAGCTCCAAGACCGAAAGGAAGGAATGTTGAATTTCCAGGACATCCGAAGTAATCCGTGCAATTACATCGCCCTTTCGTTTTTCAGAGTAGTAGGAGATAGGTAGTTCCGTAATTTTTTGATACATCCTGTTTCGGATATCCTTTAAAACACCATTTCTGAGGAAGGTGATAAAATACATGGCCAGGTAGTTGAACACATTTTTCAATAAAAAGAGTGTCAATACCAGACCTATGACCAGGACCAATCCTTTCATTTGGTCATCGCCGGAATATTGGGTGACCTGGTAGTTCATATAGTCCATGAAATAGTCCTTGGCCTTTCCGATTCCTTGAAAAACGGGAGGTTCGGTAAGTTGCTTGGTCTTGTCGAACAAGACGTTGAGCATGGGAATCAAAGCAGCAAAGGAGAGCGCGCTGAACAGGGCATAGAGGATATTGAAGAAAATATTAAGGAAACCATATTTCTTATAGGGCTTCGCAAAGCGAAGAATTTTTTTGAAATACTCCATTAACCCAAATTGAATTCGCTAAGGATACGGCCTATCTTGGTATCCAACTGCTGATTCACCTTTTTGAAATTTTCCGCTTTGTCCAAAGCAGCGTTGATGCTGAAGTAGAACTTTATTTTAGGTTCGGTACCACTGGGTCGTGCTGCCATTCGCGTACCGTCCTCGGTGGTATAGATCAATACATTGGATTTTGGAATATCAATT
Source organism: uncultured Flavobacteriaceae bacterium (assembly GCA_947494715.1). Lineage (GTDB taxonomy): Bacteria > Bacteroidota > Bacteroidia > Flavobacteriales > Flavobacteriaceae > Ulvibacterium. The sequence goes on from CANLWG010000001.1 coordinate 689,784, forward strand.
TCTGATACTTCCCCGGTAACCAGGTTTTTGGAAGTAGAGGTGTTATAGTCATCCACAATAATCACCTTGGAACCATCTATTTCCTTAACGGGATTTTCCTTAAAATCGACCATCATTTGTTTAATTTCCGCCGCTCCGTCCATCCCTTTTTTGGTTAGGGAGACCAATTTCTCCTTATAGAAACCGTAATCTACATAGCAATCGATTAAATCCTTGTAAAAAGAGCTTCCTTTGGACTTGGCATCAGCGGCAATTTCACAGGCCAGTAGGGTGGAGGTCACAGCATCCTTGTCGCGGACAAAATCACCTACCATATAACCAAAACTTTCCTCACCACCACCAACGAATTGTTGTTGCGGAAAATCCTTGATCATTTTGCCGATCCATTTGAATCCGGTGAGTGCTGTCTTATATTCCACTCCATAGGCGGTCGCCATTTTTTCCAACATCGGGGTGGAGACAATGGTTGTGGCTACAAATTCATTCCCCTTAAAACCTTTTTCCTTTTGTTTTTCCAAAAGAAATTTTGTCATCAGAACCATGGTCTGGTTGCCATTCAGCAATTCTATTTCCCCATCAAGGTTTCGGACGGCAATACCCAAACGGTCACTGTCCGGATCCGTACCTACAACCATATCCGCTTGTATTTGCTCCGCTTTTTTGATGGCCATGGAAAGTGCTTCCGGTTCTTCTGGATTGGGCGACTCCACGGTGGGGAAATCCCCATCCGGTTTGGCCTGTTCCTCAATGATGGTCACGTTTTTATATCCAGAACGTTCCAAGACCTCTGGAATGGCAGTAATGGAAGTACCGTGCAAGGCGGTAAAGACAATTTTAAAATCATCCTTTCCAGCCGCATTGAAATTCCCATTGGCAACAGAAGCTTCAATGAACGCTTCATCCACCTTGGTATCGATAAGCTCGATCAAGTTTTCATCGGCCTTAAAATTGACATCTTCAAAAGAAAGCTCATTGATTTCGGCGATGATTTCTCCATCCTGGGGAGGTACTATTTGCCCACCATCTGTCCAATAGACCTTGTAACCGTTATACTCCGGAGGGTTGTGCGAAGCAGTCAATACTATCCCCGCATGGCAACCTAAGTATCGAACGGCAAAGGAAAGTTCCGGTGTAGTACGAAGTGCCGAAAACAAATATACTTGAATACCGTTTGCAGAAAATACTTCTGCCACGGTTTGGGCCAAGGTGTCACTATTATGACGGCAGTCATAGGCAATGACCACTTTTACACCACTATCACCATAGGTTTTTTTAAGGTAATTACTAAGGCCCTGGGTACTTTTCCCTAAGGTATATTTGTTAATGCGATTGGTGCCAACGCCCATAACACCGCGCATTCCACCGGTGCCAAACTCCATATTCTTATAGAAACGGTCCTGGAGTTCGTCGGTATTGTTTTCAATCAAATATTGGATTTCTTTTTTTACGGAAGGGTCAAAAAAATCGGTCAACCAGCTTTTGGCAGATTCTAAAATAGCGTCCATTTAGGAATTTGTATTTGAGCCGTAAATTTAAGAAGAATATTGTTCTTCCTGTTTGGCAAAGTTGATTTCTTCCGAAACGTTGTAACGTGGCTCATTTTTTTTGGAACGGATCATAATCTCACCGATAAAACCGGCAAGAAACAATTGGGTTCCCAAAATCATAGCGGTAAGGGCAATAAAAAATTGCGGTCGATCCGTAATCAAACGACCGAACGGATTTATAAACAGTTTATCAATTCCCAAATAGAGTGCAAACCCGAAACCTACTATAAACATCAATACGCCAAGTGCCCCAAAAAGGTGCATAGGTCTTTTGCCAAATTTGGATACGAACCAAATAGTTATTAAATCCAGAAATCCATTTATGAATCGTTCCATTCCAAATTTCGTTTTACCGTATTTTCGGGCCTGATGCTTGACTACTTTTTCACCAATGTTCGAAAAACCTGCATTCTTGGCCAAGACGGGGATATATCGATGCATTTCCCCACGTACCTCGATAGTTTTTACTACGGCTTTTTGAAAAGCCTTTAAGCCACAGTTAAAATCGTGCAACTTTACTCCCGAGGTCTTTCTTGCCGCCCAATTAAAAAGTTTGGAGGGCAGGTTTTTTGAAAGCAATGCGTCATATCTTTTTTTCTTCCATCCCGAAATTAAATCGAATCCTTCCGAAGTAATTAGGCGATATAATTCAGGGATTTCCTCCGGATTATCCTGGAGATCCGCATCCATTGTAATAATGACGTCTCCCTGGGCCGCCTTAAAGCCGGCATGCAGGGCTTGAGACTTTCCAAAATTCCTTAAAAATCGAATTCCCTTTATGTAATCGTTATCGTGCGAAAGCCTTGATATAATCTTCCAAGATCTATCCGTACTGCCATCGTCAATAAAGATGACCTCATAGGAAAAACCATTGTTCTGCATGACGTTTACAATCCAGTCATGGAGTTCTTGAAGTGATTCTTCCTCGTTGAGCAAGGGGATTACAATGGACAGATTCATAGAAAATGGCTAAGCATCTGCCCAAAAATACAACTTTGCAATTAATAAGCAGGTTTCTGCTTCTTCATGATCAACCCAACGATCAACCCCAATACCAACCCGACTATGATGTTAATAATAAGGCCAGCAGGGTAGACCAGCCATTTGAATTTTTTCTGCACTTCTATCCCTTGATCTATTTGTTCCTCCGTAAGTTCTGGATTGTCCTGCAATGCCTTTTGCTTACCTATTTCATACGCCTTGTCCCAATAATCCGGTTCTATAATGCTAGACTGGATAAAAAAGTAGAGAAGGCCCAAAATTCCGGCAACCAGGGCTATTCCCGTTCCTATTTTTAAGGCATCGGAAAGTTTTAGAAACCCTCCACTATCCTTTTTGAATTGTGAAACCCCTAAGGTTATGGCCGCTGCCGCCAGAATAATGGAAACAATTTGTACGGTAGTGTTTTGTTCATAATGCATGTCCATCGTGAAAAGCATTATCGAAAAAACAATGGACACGAGCCCTAGCAATAATCCAAAACGAAATGCATACTTCCCTGTTTTTGGTTGATTTTCCTCCATTTTATAGGTTTTTAGGTTGTTATTAATTTAGTATGTTTTTTAACATTTTTGTTACATTTAAAGATACAATATTTTGTTTCTCTTTTTTGGGAATTAAAATTGCAGATTTCTGAAAATTGTCTAAATTTGCACCACTTTTAGGAAAAGCATTTAAAGTACTATACCGATGAAGAAAGGGATTCACCCAGAAAACTATAGATTGGTCGCTTTTAAGGACATGTCCAATGACGATGTGTTCATTACCAAATCCACCGCTAATACCAAGGAAACCTTGGAAGTGGACGGGGTGGAATATCCGTTGGTGAAATTGGAGATTTCCAGAACATCACATCCATTTTACACCGGCAAGGCTAAGTTTTTGGATACGGCAGGGCGAATAGACAAATTTAAGAGCAAGTACGATAAGTTCAAAAAGAAACCGGCCGCTCAGCAAAAAGATGCTTCGAAGGATAAAAGCGAATAAAGGATTATCATAGAAAAAATAAGTTAGCGCCTCCGACAAAAATCGGGGGCGTAATTTTTTTAATTTTGTTCCAAACCATCCCTACAATGAATTATGTCCTTTTTGACGGAAGCGTTAGAAACCATTTGCTTCCCTTTACCTTTACAAGGCCGGTAGCCGATATCCGTATTGGAATTTTGACTATACGGGAGAAGTGGGAACACTATCTAGGTACCGGTACAAGCTCCAAAACCGAGGTATATCTACAGGAAAAGTTTCCTTTGGTACTTGAGGAAGAGAATACCTTTATCAATGCTTCCTTTTTGCCAAATGCGGAATTGACCAACTTGGTAAAAGGGCTAAAGCAAAATGAAGCGATTTATCTGAAGGATGAAGTTATAGCTTATTGCACAAACCAAGTTAAGGAAGAAACTAATCTTTCAGGCTTTAAACAAGTGCCTTATGAAGGGGAAGTACTAAGAATAGAACGTACCTGGGACATCTTTTCCAAAAATGGGGAAGCCTTGCAGGCCGATTTTGATTTTCTTACCAAGGGAAGAAAAAGTGCGCTCATTTCCAATACAAACCAATTGATCTGCCCTGAGAATATATTCCTGGAAGAAGGGGCAAAAGTGGAATACAGTATTTTAAATGCCACAGAAGGCCCCATCTATTTAGGAAAGGACTCCGAGGTTTGGGAAGGTAATCTTATTCGGGGGGCATTGGCCCTGTGCAACAACGCCGTTGTAAAAATGGGAGCCAAGATTTATGGCCCAACTACTGTCGGCCCTTACGGAAAAGTTTGTGGTGAAATAAGCAACTCGGTAATCTTTGGCTATTCCAGTAAGGGTCATGAAGGATACCTCGGGAATGCGGTATTGGGCGAGTGGTGCAATATTGGTGCCGATAGTAATAATTCCAACTTAAAAAACAACTATGCCAAGGTACGACTTTGGAACTATGCCACGGAAAGCTTTGAGCAGACGGGTTTACAGTTTTGCGGGCTTATGATGGGCGATCATAGTAAGACGGCCATCAATACCATGTTTAACACCGGAACTATAATTGGGGTGAACTCCAACATTTATGTACCGGGCTTTCCACGAAACTTCGTACCTAGTTTTAGTTGGGGTGGGGCCTCTGGTTTTAGTACTTATATGCCCAAAAAGGCGTTTGAGGCCGCCAAGGTAATGATGGCCAGAAGACATGTTGAGTTTGATGAAAAAGAAGCCAATATTCTAAACCATGTTTTTGAACTGACCCAAAAATGGCGGAACTACTAAAGTGTTAAGGAGATTTTACCTATCCTGTGTCTCGGTTGATTCTGATGCACTTGAAATATGAAACCCTGTAAACCTAAAACAACTTTGCCTTATATTTGCAGTCCTAAAAATGAAAAAAAAAGTCGCTTTTTATACACTCGGTTGTAAGCTTAATTTCTCTGAGACCTCTACCATTGCAAGAGGTTTTGTAGCGGAAGGATTTGAGCGGGTAGACTTTTCGCAATGGGCGGATATGTATGTTATCAACACCTGTTCGGTAACGGAGAATGCGGACAAGCATTTTAAGACCATTGTACGGCAAGCCCAAAAAACCAACTCTGAGGCATTTATAGCTGCCATTGGCTGTTATGCCCAATTAAAACCGGAAGAGTTGGCCGCCGTAGACGGAGTGGATTTGGTTTTGGGAGCGACGGAAAAATTCAAGATTACGGACTATATAAACGACCTTCTCAATAGTCATCCTGAGCGCAGTCGAAGGGTAACCCAAATTCATTCCTGTCAAATAGAGGAGGCCGACTTTTATGTAGGTAGTTATTCCATAGGGGATAGGACGCGTGCCTTTTTAAAGGTTCAGGATGGTTGTGATTATAAATGCACCTATTGTACCATTCCCTTGGCACGTGGCATCTCTAGAAGTGATACACTTGAAAATGTGCTGAAGAATGCTGTCGAAATTTCCACTAAGGGCATTAAAGAAATTGTTTTAACGGGAGTGAATATAGGAGATTACGGCAAAGGAGAATTTGGTAACAAAAAGCACGAACATACTTTTCTGGATTTGGTAAAGGCCTTGGATAGGGTAGAGGGGATACATCGGCTTCGGATATCTTCCATAGAGCCCAACCTTTTAAAAAATGAGACGATAGATTTTGTAGCGAACAGCAATTCTTTCGTCCCTCATTTTCATATTCCATTGCAAAGTGGTAGCGATGAGGTTTTGAAACTAATGCGCAGACGTTATTTAAGTGATCTGTACTTGGAACGAGTTCAGAAAATAAAAAAAATCATGCCCCATGCCTGTATTGGCGTAGATGTTATTGTTGGATTTCCAGGGGAGACCGATGCCCATTTTTTGGAAACCTACCATTTCCTGAATGAATTGGACATTTCCTATCTACATGTGTTTACCTATTCGGAAAGGGACAATACTCCTGCCGCGGAGATGAGCGACGTAGTTCCCAAGAAGATTAGAAGCAAACGAAGCAAGATGTTACGCGGACTTTCGGCCAAAAAACGGCGGGCTTTTTATGAAAGCCAGTTGGGCACTGTTAGAAGGGTATTGTTCGAGGGGGAAAACAAGGAGGGCTATATTCATGGATTTACCGAAAACTATGTAAAAGTCAAAATGCCTTGGATTCCCAAACTAGTAAATACGTTACATGAAATTGAACTGACCGAAATCGATGAGGACGGTTTGGTACGATTTGAATTTATTGAAAGTAAAGTAGAGGCATAAAAAATCCCGCGATTAGCGGGATTTTATTTTTCTAGATTCTGATGCCTACCGGTAACATCTCTTTATATTGTCTATTTTTCCGCAGAAAACCTGCTATTTGCGGACTGGTTGGAACAACTCTCTGATTTTGCTCCTGAATGTGATGAAGGACGGATTTTATGAAATCTTCCTTAAAACCTTCCTCAGTAATTTCTTCAGGTACTACAAGCTTGGTTAAAAAAACCTTTCTTTCTTGCGAGGAGTATTCGATTTTAGCCAAATGTCCATTGAGCCTAGCTTCAAATTGACGCAAGAAACTATTGTCCTTGATTTCCATTTCGTTCATATAATTTGATTTTAATGTTGGTCTTAGACAAAAAAATCACGATATTCTACAATCGTAATTTTCTATATTTTTACTTTGAAATCGAGATGTTGGGGATAACTTGCATTGATTGTACAAAAGTAGGTATAAAAATGGAATTTTCCTAGTAAAACGCAAAGCCCGGCTTATATGCATCATAATAAAACCCATGTTTATTTTATGCCGGGCATGGCCGCAAATCCATCTATATTTGAAAACATAGCACTTCCCAAGGACAAATTTGAACAGCATTTGTTGGAATGGTTTATTCCTGAACAGGGTATGACGCTGGCCGAGTACGCTGTTGAAATGAACAAAAACATCGTTCATGAAAATCCGGTACTCTTGGGAGTATCCTTTGGGGGAATGCTAGTTCAGGAAATGGCCAAGTATAACCCCACAAAAAAAACAATCATCGTATCCAGCGTAAAAAGTACATCTGAATTACCCAAAAAAATGGTCTTTGCCAAATACACAAAGGCACATAAACTTCTTCCCACGGGTCTGGTTAACAACGTAGAACTCCTGGCCAAATATGCATTTGGGGAAACCATTACCAAACGTCTAAAGCTTTACGAGCAATATCTTTCCATTAGGAACAAGTACTATATAGATTGGTCCATTGATCAAATAGTAAATTGGGAACAGCAAAATTGTCCGGAATGTCTGGTACATATCCATGGTGAAAAAGACCCTGTATTCCCTATCGGAAACATTAAAAATTGTATTACCGTAAAAAATGGGACTCATACCATGATCATACATCGGGCCAAATGGTTCAATGAACACCTGCCCACAATTATTTTGGAATAAGGGAGTTGTATTAATACCTTTGAACAACAACAAATCTGGGAATATGAGAATAATAAAAAACGTTTTGATGCTTTTGGGTGTATTCTTTGTAGTAAGCACATTGGTCTTTGCGGTACAAAATACGGTAGAGGAACAAAGTGATGATGCCACGGATGTTGCAGAAAACGACCCTGATAAGAATGTTGCCCAGGAGTATAAAATATCTGCAATTGATATTCCGGAGGATTTGAATTTTGCCGGGGAACCAGTGCCACAAAATGATCCGGAAGTGATGGAACGTGTGGATAGGGAGTTTCTGGTAAATACCTATTGGCAGTCCAACGCCCTTTTGTTAATGAAGCGCGCCCATAAATATTTTCCCATAATAGAACCCATCCTTGCGAAAAATGGTATTCCAAATGATTTTAAATACTTGGCCGTGGCCGAAAGTGGACTTCAGAATGTGGTTTCCCATGCCGGGGCCACTGGTTTTTGGCAGATTATGAAAGGGACCGGACAGGAGTATGGACTTGAAGTGAACAAGAATGTTGATGAACGTTATCACTTGGAAAAATCTACCGAGGTTGCTTGCAAATATTTAAATAAGTGGAAAGAGAAATACGGGAGTTGGACGCTAACGGCAGCCGCGTATAATGCGGGTCCGGGGGCTATCAACAAATTTATGGGAATACAACAAGTGGGGGACTACTATGATCTTTTACTTGGTCAGGAAACGGGACGTTATGTATTTCGGATCATGGCGATAAAGGAAATCCTGACCCATCCGGAAAAATATGGTTTTGAAATTGACAAGGAGGATATGTATACTACGGTACCCACATTTCAGGTAGAAGTGGATGAACCGGTTTTTAGCTTTGCCGATTTTGCCCAACAGTATGAAATAAATTATAAGATTTTAAAACACCATAATCCATGGTTGCGTGAACCACACTTGAACAATGCATCCAGAAAAAAGTATATCCTAGAAATACCCAATAAAGGCTACTATAAAACATCCAAGTAACCCTTAGATTTTTTTCATCTGCTGCTGCATCATTTTTATCTGCTCGGTAAGCATATTGTTCTTGTCCAGCTTTTTAGCTTCTTGAAGTAATGTGGTCGCTTCCCTTTTACGACGTTTTTGCATGGCTATACCGGCAAGGCTCAGTTTGGCCATCGCTACATCATAATCCATGGTGAGCCCCAATTTTAAGGCTTTTCTGAAATATTTTTCGGCCTGGGTCAAGTTTTTTTGGGAATGCAGGATACCATGCAAATAATTGTAATACCCTTGCTGTTTGGTAATCAAGGCTGCCTCTGGGTTCTTAATTTTGTCCAGCCATTTTTGGGTGCCTTCCATATCCTGTTTTCGCATGCGCAAAAAGGCCAATAGAATCATTTCGTTCCTAAAGTATAGGAAGATGAAAATGAGCGAAAACAAAATCAATGCAATGCCGTTGCCTATATTCCCTTCCGTAAACTGATAAACGGCATAAGCTATAATTAGTCCGGCAATGATTAGTTTAATATTCTTGTGGAACATGTTTATACTTTAATTGATTCGTTCGTATGTAATTGTGGACTTTATGGTAGTCGGAATTTTTTGGTCGCCCAATTGCACCATGGTACCTGTACCTTGGGATTCGCCCTCTACCTTCATTTTTTTTATAAAGCCCGACGTTAAATCTGTTGTAATATGGGTAGCCTGCGTTCCTGTAAGGTTCATTGTGGTAGCAGGTTCTGTAATTTCCATGGTCACTTCCGCTTCCCCCATGATTTCAGCACTGGTATCCTCAATGGTTTCCAAGGTCCATGTATTCTTGGTGCTTAACTTTCCAGTATATTCATTCTCCCACGTATCTCCCGGCTCAACCTGTTGCTGAGGATAGAGATAGGTCATTTGTTCATAGCTGTTGGACAAGGCTTCCGACCCAAATTCCTTCTCGAGGGATTTTTTCATCATATTTAAGGAAAACTCATCTTCCAATCCAGAAGCTTGGGTCATCTTTGCCACAAGACTATCGCCACCCTTAACCTTTAGGATATGTCCATTTCTGGAAAGGGTCATTTGTATAGGATGCTCCAATAAGCTATTGAAAATATTGGATTGCATATCACCTTCTACGATTTCCTTTGCGGCCACATTCATCAATTCTCCTTGTATGCTGGATACCATTTTAAGATTAAGATCCTTAAAGGTCAATGCTATCTCGTAATTATCGTCTTCTTCGCCCAAAACCTTAAATTCCAAAATACCATCGATTACATTGGTCAATTCGTGTTCCGCCCCATCGAGTTTTTGGGTAATTATCTGTTTGGCTTCTTGCTTTATAGTGAATACATCATCCTTTTCCAGCTTGTATTCCAGTTTTACCTGGCCTATGGCCATAGAGCTGAAAAACAACAAAAACAATAGGGGCAAAACGTTTTTCATAGTGGGAAAAAATCCAAGTTATCGAATGCCGCAAAAGTAATAAAAACAATCCGAAACATTTTTATATTTCCATTTGGCAAAGCAAAAACTCTTCGTATATTTGCGCCCAGAATTTTATGGGCAAAAATGTCCGTTATAACATAATACTAAGTATTTAAAGGCTCAAAGATGAAAAGAACATTTCAGCCATCTAAGCGAAAAAGAAGGAACAAGCACGGATTTAGAGAGCGTATGGCTACGGTTAGTGGTAGAAAGGTACTTGCCAGAAGAAGGGCCAAGGGAAGAAAAAAATTATCCGTATCCTCAGAGCCGAGACACAAAAAATAATGATTAAACATTTTAACAATACCAAGGTGTTACTTTTTCGGAAGTAGCACCTTTTTTTTGTCCATACCGAAATTTGTTTCGGTACCAACTGATTAAAACCTAATATATAAAATGCCTAAAAGAAAAGATTTAAAATCGATTTTGATAATAGGTTCTGGACCTATAATTATTGGACAGGCCTGTGAGTTCGATTATTCCGGATCTCAGGCTTTGCGAAGCCTTAAAGAAGATGGAATAGAAACCATATTGATCAATAGCAATCCGGCCACTATTATGACGGATCCGGTAATGGCGGACCATATTTATCTAAAGCCCTTGACCACAAAATCGATTCTGGAAATCTTAAAAAAGCATCCACAAATAGACGCTGTATTGCCTACAATGGGCGGACAGACGGCATTGAACCTTTGTATTGAAGCGGATGAAAAGGGCATTTGGAAAGATTTTGATGTAGAGATTATCGGGGTAGATATCGATGCTATAGATATTACCGAGGATCGTGAGCGGTTTAGGGCATTGATGATGGAAATAGGTATTGGTATGGCGCCACAGGCCACCGCAACCTCTTTTCTAAAAGGGAAGGAAATTGCACAGGAATTTGGTTTCCCCTTGGTCATTAGGGCATCCTACACACTTGGAGGAGCCGGTGCTTCAATTGTTTATAGGCCAGAGGATTTTGATGAGCTTCTAAGCCGCGGTCTGGAGATTTCACCTATCCATGAGGTAATGATAGACAAGGCCATGATGGGCTGGAAGGAATATGAACTTGAACTTTTACGTGATAAGAATGATAATGTGGTCATTATCTGTACGATAGAGAATATGGATCCCATGGGCATCCACACCGGGGATTCGATTACGGTGGCCCCTGCGATGACACTTTCGGATAGGACCTTCCAGCGCATGAGGGATATGGCCATAAAAATGATGAGGAGTATTGGCGATTTTGCGGGAGGTTGCAACGTACAGTTCGCCGTTAGCCCGGATGAAAAAGAGGATATTATTGCCATTGAGATTAACCCTAGGGTGTCGCGATCATCAGCATTGGCTTCCAAGGCGACTGGTTATCCTATAGCCAAGATTGCGGCCAAACTGGCTGTAGGCTATCATTTGAACGAGCTGGAAAACCAGATTACCAAATCTACATCGGCATTATTCGAACCTACCTTGGACTATGTAATCGTAAAAATCCCGCGATGGAATTTTGACAAGTTCGAGGGCTCTGATCGTACCCTTGGCCTGCAAATGAAGGCTGTGGGCGAAGTAATGGGCATTGGCCGTTCTTTCCAGGAGGCGTTACATAAGGCCACACAATCCTTGGAAATTAAACGAAACGGGCTTGGTGCCGACGGAAAGGGGTACAAGGATTACAATCAGATTATCAGCAAGTTGACCATTCCCAGTTGGGATCGGGTGTTCGTTATTTATGATGCCATTCAAATGGGGATTCCTTTGAGTCGTATTCATGATATTACCAGAATAGATATGTGGTTCCTCAAACAATATGAGGAGCTGTATCAGTTGGAAAAGGAAATATCTACCTATACCATCGCGACCTTGAGCAAGGAGTTGATGCTGGAGGCCAAACAGAAAGGTTTTGCCGATCGGCAGATTGCCCATATGTTGGATTGCTGGGAGAGCGAAGTCTATAACAAGCGGGCGGAAATGGGCGTTAACCGCGTCTATAAGTTGGTAGACACCTGTGCAGCAGAATTCAAGGCGATGACCCCGTACTACTATTCTACTTTTGAGGCCGAGATAGAAACGGTGGATGGGGACCGGTATGTAGAAAATGATAGTGTAGTTACCGATAGAAAGAAAATAGTGGTCCTAGGTTCAGGCCCGAATAGGATAGGGCAGGGGATAGAATTTGATTATTGTTGTGTACATGGAGTGCTAGCCGCAGCCGAATGTGGATATGAAACCATAATGATCAATTGCAATCCGGAAACGGTCTCCACTGATTTTGATACTGCCGACAAGCTCTATTTTGAACCTGTTTTTTGGGAACATATTTATGACATCATACGTCATGAAAAACCAGAAGGCGTAATCGTCCAACTAGGTGGGCAAACCGCTCTAAAGTTGGCCGAAAAATTGGACAAATATGGAATCAAGATTATCGGCACTAGTTTTAAATCCTTGGATTTGGCCGAGGATCGGGGTAGTTTTTCCACATTGCTTAAAGAGAATAATATTCCCTACCCAAGGTTCGGGGTAGCGGAAACTGCGGACGAAGCATTGCAATTGGCAGACGAGCTTGGCTTCCCATTATTGGTGCGGCCTTCATACGTATTGGGCGGCCAAGGAATGAAAATTGTCATCAACAAAGAGGAACTGGAAGCGCATGTAGTGGATTTACTGCGCAAAATACCGAACAACAAACTGCTTTTGGACCATTATCTGGATGGTGCCATAGAAGCCGAAGCCGATGCTATCTGTGATGGGGAGGAGATTTATATCATCGGCATTATGGAGCATATAGAGCCTTGTGGTATCCATTCGGGGGATTCCAATGCTACCCTGCCTCCATTTAATTTAGGCGAGTTCGTAATGCAGCAGATTAAGGATCATACAAAGAAAATTGCCTTGGCCTTGAATACGGTAGGGCTTATCAATATTCAATTTGCCATTAAGGATGATATGGTCTATATTATAGAAGCCAACCCTAGGGCATCCAGAACGGTACCTTTTATTGCCAAAGCTTATAAGGAACCTTATGTAAACTACGCTACAAAGGTGATGTTGGGTGAAAAGAAAGTTAAAGATTTCGAATTTAACCCTCAATTGGAAGGCTTTGCCATTAAGCAACCGGTGTTCTCCTTCAACAAATTTCCTAACGTGAACAAGAATTTAGGTCCGGAAATGAAGAGTACCGGGGAAAGTATCCTGTTCATTGATAGCCTAAAGGACGATCAGTTTTACGACTTGTACGGACGTAGAAAAATGTATTTAAGCAAGTAGGGTACTTACGTAGTTGGGTTTGGGCATCGACTCCTTGTCCTTTATTTTTTAAGCATGTGGTCAAGAAATCGGCCTAAAGTCATTAGGATTCCTGATTTATCGCCTCCCAGCTTTCTTAGGTCATCAATACCCCCCTCATTGTACCATAGGTTATTTTTGATTATACCATAAGGATTTCTCATAGTATCCAAATTGGTCAATGGATTATCATTAAGAATCAACAATTGTGATTTTTTACCCTTGGTAATAGAGCCTATCTCATTTTCCATACCCATAGCCTTTGCCGCTTCTATAGTACCCGATTGCAGTATAGCATAGGGTTTTAGGCCGTTTTCTTGTAACAACGCAATTTCCTCATGCAAGGTCAATCCTGGAGCGGTCAGATTTGGTCCGGTATCGGTTCCTAGTAATAAAGTAACCTTTTCCTCATTAAAAATATGGACAAGGTCTTGCATGCAATGGTATTTATCTACATGCCATTTGTAGGTGCCTTCATTGGAGTCGATCCATTGGGAAAGCTGTTTCTTGCCTATGAATTCAATAAACGGATTTATAGGGACTTTGGGGATTGAATTCATGAATTGTTCCCCTTCAACCGTAGTTTTGTAAATATGGTGAAAGGGTGATAGGGTAACGGTTACTTTTGCGCCATTTTGTTTTAATTTTTTTGCAATTTTCCTTCCCATAATAGTATCCAATTCATAATCCATCATCCCCTGTATAACTTCCTCAATGTGTTCAAAAGAGGTAATCGGGTATTGTAGAAGTACATCCAGGTCTATTCTATGCGGTGGGTGCCCGGCCACATCCATATCCAAATGGTCCGCTTCTTGCATGATACTTTCAAACTGTTGCCGGTTGAGTCCATCATAGATTTTTATGAAGTCGTACCCTTTGTTTTTATATGCATTCACCGCCTCTATGCCTTCTTGGGGTGTTTTTATGTTTTTGTGAAAAGGGCCTGTGTTGGTTCCGCTGTTGATGGTCGGCGATGCAGTAATCAACGTTGCTCCAGGATACGTACCAGCGTTTACTTGTTCGCGCCACCTTAAATGCATTGGAAACCCCATCATGTTCCGCACTGTGGTTACCCCATAACCCAAGTACATGGCCAGATCAGATCGGTCAAAAATATGTGTATGCATATCGGTAAGACCTGGCATCAAATATTTTCCGTCTAAGTTTTTGATCGAATACCCGCCAGGTACGGGAACCGAATCGGAAATAATACCTGTAATTAGGCCATTGTCGATCAACAACGTTTTGTGCTTTTCCAAAACTTCGCGACCATTGTCCATACTGATGATGTTTACACGGGTAAGAGCCAATGCCTTATTTTCTTTCCCAATGATGGACTCAGGGTTGCTGTAATCTTTGCTTGAAACTAGAACGATAATGATTAAGAAAAGTAGAAGCGTGCATAGGGCGATGACAATGAACTTGAGCAGTTTTCTTGTGAATCTTAGTACTTTCTTCATAGACAGACTTGATGATGAAACACAAAGAAAGAAGACTTAAGGGTACGGGTCGTTCGTATTCACGAACTCGAACGAATTTTTTAATGAGACAATGAGTTCGGATTTCGCAATATGGAAATATGGACTATGGGGAAAGGTGTTTTTTCTTGTATTCCGAAGGAGTCATGCCCGTTTTTTGTTTGAACAAAGTGTTGAACGAGGATTTTGAGTTAAAACCCACCTCGTACATTACCTCTGATATAGTTTCGCCCTTTTCTTTGGGATGCTGCAAACGGGATTTAGCCTTTTCCATTCGATGATCATTAATGAAACCCATGAAATTCTTCCCTATAAAGGAATTGATTAAATGGGATAACCTTCTCGGGGGTATTTTCAACTGCTCAGAAAGTTGCTTCAGGCTAAGGTCCGGATCTGTATAAAGGTCACTTTCCCTCATAAAACTTTGAATATGTTCAAGATCTTGCTTTTCGGAAGTATCAGGAATCGTTTTAGGAGGAGTTTTTCTTTTTTCCATAAAAACTGCTTCATCCAACGTCGTGATACCTAGAAAAATCTGAGGTTGTTTAAGTCCTTTATAGAACATCCAATTAATGAGCAAGAGAATCATTAGGTGAATGGATGAAATGCCAGCGATAAGGTCTGTGCTCCAAAAAAGCTGATCGACCATATCCAATAGCAGCGCAACACAAAAAATGATAATCGTCCATTGAAGCCATACCAGATCGGTACGACTCAATGATGATTGGGTCTCCTTTACTATTTTTCTATAGGTGACAACTTTTAGGATTGCCAAAGTGCTGTAGGTCAAAAGACTAACATATAGCAAAAATCCAAATCTTCCGCAAAATGAATAGCCAAGTGCTGCAATTAAGAGCAATATGACAAAGGGTATGAAGTGGGCCAATTGTAAAAAAGAAAAACGAAACTTTCGATACATCAAAGATCTCGAATATAGATAGAGCAATGGGCCGTAAGCAAAGCCATAAACACAAAGCGTTGCACTTAGAAAAATGTTGGCGGTTCCATAGGTGTCGTTCAACATCACCGTAAACTGTAGTGCAAGCATGATTAGAAAGGAAGCCAAGTAACTGTTGCTTACTTTTTTGGAGCCCTTATCGGTTAGGAGAACCAGTGCGAAAAGGACACTTTGAAAAATAGTGATGATGGGAATGATATCTGCAATATAGATGGTCATGGTCTATTTGTTCGGTCAGCCGTAGTAATGACAAAACAGGGCAGGCATTGTTACGAATATAGGAATATTTAGTATCTTGGAAAACTGTGTTTATTTTGAATAAGCAAGTCACTCAATGGTAATAACTACTTTTCCCTTTACAAGGTTTTTTCCATAATAGGTAAAAGCGTCGGGAGTTTTATCCAAAGGAAAGCATTTGTCTACAATAGGTTTTAGCTTTTCTGATTCCAACAATTCTCGGAGTACTTTTAAATCCTGTCGGTTTGGTTTGTGTACGAGGATTCCCATTTTCTTGCCAGAGTTCTTGGAAAATATAGACTTGATGGCCAGTTTCAACAGCAATGCTACCGAGCCTCCCACCACAACAAGAGCGCCATTGGGATTTAAAACATTTTCATATTGGGAAAGCGGCTTTTGCGCAATAACATCCAGTACCAAATCGTACTTCTTTTCAGCTTTCGTAAAATCCTCTTTTTGGTAATCAATTACGTGGTCTGCACCCAAGTCTAGAAGTACATCCATCTTCTCGGAGCAATCTACCGCGGTTACTTCAGCGCCCCAAAGCTTGGCCAATTGTATGGCAAAAGTACCTACACCACCCCCCGCACCGTTGATCAGAACTTTTTGCCCTTCCTGAATATCTCCGTTGTAACGCAACCCTTGGAGCGCAAGTACACCCGCCTGGGGTACTGCCGCCGCCTCTTCATAAGTTAAATTGGCCGGCTTTGAGGACAAGAGGTTTTCATCTGCACACACAAATTCGGCAAAACCGCCCCAGTTATGAGCCGATAAGTCTCCATAGACCTTATCCCCAGGTTTAAACAGTTTAACTTCCTCACCAATGGACATAACTTGCCCGGCGATATCGGCCCCTAAAATTTTATGCCTTGGTTTGAACAAACCAAATAATAATCGATATATGCGTGGCTTCCCTGTAAGGTAGTCCCAATCCCAAGAGTTTATGGAAGCTGCATGTACCTTTACCAATACCTCATTACTATTGGGTACAGGTTTATCCACTTCCTTTAGTTGAAGAACATCGGGTAAACCATATTTTTCGTTACGTATGGCCTTCATTGGTCACGATCGTTTCTTGAAACCCTTCCTTCGGCTGGCAGGTATACACTTTTGGTGCAAGATTTCAGTTTCCATAAATATTTCGATTTTCAAGGGTTACTGAGTTATTGGGTTACCAAGTTATTGTTGTGTACCGTCAAAATAACTCAATAACTTAATAATCCAATCACCACTGGCAATTTCATTGTCGGATCAAACCTCCACCAGAATAATTTGTCGGGCCGGTATTTGAAATCTATGTTCGTTTGGTTTACAAGTTTTGGCTAAAATAGGCCTTAATATCAATATCGGTCATGGGCTGCAGGGGCCCAAAAACAATTTCTTTGTAAATTTTATTAGTCATGGTTTGGGGCGATAAAAACTGGGTTCCCATCATATGTCTGGCCTTGGTGACAATTTCTTCTGCATGATGTGTACCAAAGAATTTGGACAGTACGGAAGCTTCAAACAGGATTTCCAACAAGGTTTTGTTTCCTTGTTGGAACTTTGATATCAAGTGGCCCGCTTGCATGCATAACTGCTTGGCCCCTTTATATTTTATGGTCAATTCTCCCAGGTTATCCAAAAAGTATTCGGATTCCGATAGCTTTTTTCCTTTTTTGATTTTTTGCCGACCAAAATCCCTTACGTCTTTAATAACTTGTTGGGCAGCTCCTAGATAAGGTGCCGATACCAACGCCTGAAACCATGACCTTTGGTAAATTAAAAGTTCGGATTGTTCCTTTGCATGGGTATCCAACTTTATGACATTCGAAACGGGAACTCGTAAGTTTTTGAATTTTACGGATTTTGTAAACGACCCTCGCATGGTATCCCCAAAAACAGTATCTGTAAATTCAATCTGGGTATTACCCGAAGCGGCAAAAAACACGGCCTTGCCTCCATCGGATAATTCCGACGTAAAGACCAAATAATCCGCAATTCCGGCTAGGGACATAAACGGGGCCTCTCCATATACGATATAATTGTCCTTTTCTTTCATGGCTATAATGGCCTTGTTTCCCGAAACGTTGTCATACGTACGGACCGATCCCGTATTCGCTATAAATAGCCGTTCTTTTTTAATTTTATTCAGTAGGATTTCCCTTTTCCAATATTGCGGACTTGTTTTTGTAAATGGGTAGGTAGCTATGGATGCCAAAACATAATAATGCATGGATAGCGCGACTGAGATCGGAATTGAAGCTTCGCCCAATCTATGCAAGGTTTTGAAGCATTCTTGATATATGACCTCCACGTCATCTTCTAAACAAGGAATATAAGGTAGGTCCGTTGTTCTTAGAAAAGCATAAAATTGCTCATACGTTTTACTCTTTTCTACTTCAAGGAGTTTTTCATAAGCGTTCTCCAATTCGTCTTTTTCTTTGATCGGTCGACTTCCTAAAACAGAGTTGTTCATTTTTTCAATTTTAATGGAATACGGCTACTATTGGTAGTTGCGTTTTCAAATTAGTTACAAACAATGTTCATTAAAGGGCTAAAGGCGCGGAAGCCACATACCCGTGGTCGCAGCAAAAATCCCAAGTCCCATAAAAATGGTCATCACAAATAGGGCAGTGGCCATGGTCAGCTTTCCGAATTTACCAGTACGGTCCTTAGTGAAAAAATAGAGTTCCAAAATCAGAAGGGGAATCATATATTGGCCTATACCCAAAAAAGTAATGAAAGGACCACGAAAAGTCTCCGGATCAAATCCAAAAGGCCCTCCATTTAGAAAAAGGGATAGCATAAGGCCTATCCTAAAAAACCAAACCCCGTTGACTACCAAAAACAAACGAAGTACCCATCGCTCATGCGCTTTAAATTTTCTGACCATCGCCATTCGCCATGCCAACAAAGCGAACAGCATAATTAAAAGCCCATTGAAGCTAACGCTGATATCTCCTGTGATTCCGGTAATGGTACCTTTGGTCAATACCATATAGATACCGCTAAAACTGGCAATAAATGCAGTTACTAGATAGAGTTTTCCATTCCAACGATGGAATGCCGGAAAGCGGTTTCTAATTTGAGGCACAAATTGAAGTGGTCCTCCAAGCATAATGACGATTGCGAAGAGAAGGTGTACGGCAACAGCTGTATTACCCATTATATCGCCTTCAATATAACCGTGCGGTAGTACACGGTTCCACTTCATAAAGTCCCCGTTTATAGCAGCACCGCCATAAAATGTGGCCACATAAAAAGCAAAGATCCACTGACCTAGGACTGCCGTAACAAACCAAATAACGGCAGCAGAACCTAAAGCCTTATTGGGAAATATTGTTGTTTTTTGGGAAAGCGGAATGGAATGATGTTTAGAATTCATGACTGTACGTTTTTGAACCCGCCAAAGGCGAGAAAATTGATGATTGATGATGAAATTTGTATTTATACCGCTTGAGCTTCTGTTTCTATTGGATTGAAACCTTTTACCAGGAGCCAGAGCAACAAAACGATCATATGTAGCCCGTTCTGCAGAAAGAAGTAAAAACTAACGCTGATATCAAAAATAGTTAACCAGCACGCCAAGAAAGCCAAAGAGATGGCGATGAGCCCCCAAGCCGACAGGAATCTTGGAATAAGTTTGGTCCTGAACAAAAAGTAGTAGAATATCCAAGCTGCAGATGCATAGAGCATTATGGCCATATAATGCGCCCAAAAATATTCTTCAATTTTTAAAAGGCCCAATGTGCTGAAATAGTCCATGTTTGCAGCTCCTGTTTTAACAAATTCCTGACTTAATGATAGTAGGGACAAATGACTGATATTGCTGAATAGGATTACCACCAAATAAGCGATCCAGATGCCAAAAAAACCTAGGGCCAAACCTTTTTTATAGCGCTTAATAACAGGAAAAAGTATCACGGCGACCACAAGCCATAAGGCGCTTGCAGCGATATCCAATAAGACGGCAAGACGCATCTGCATGGATTTTTGAAAAACTTCATTTAAAAATTCAGGGGATGCCGCCATGGAAGTGGACAACCCTCTAAGGTTTACCGAAGGAATCCCGGTTACAACAATTAGTAAAAGCAATAACCCGATAATCCTACCTGTTTTTTGATTTGTTTTCATGATTGTTCGTTTTTTGATTGATGATTTTTTATCCTTATATAGGATGCGTTTTTAGTTTCAGAAAATTCTTGATGTAGTTTTTAAATACATAGGGCCATGGAATGACTATTACGTCAAGAATAACGGCTACGACACAAATCCAGAAGAACGATTCGGCTTCCGGCGTAACCTGGGAAGCTGCTTTCATAGGTAGATACACGCCTAAGGCCCATGTCGCTTTATAAAACAATTGTAGCAATAGCAAAGGGAGCATTTTTATGGGATACCTAATACCAAGTCCCATTAGGGTTGCATAGGATGCCCAAAAACTAAAGGCGACTCCAGTAATGTAATCCAAAGTTTCCGAAGGGAATAAAATGGTTTCCCATGCTTCAAGGGCTAGGCCGATAAATGTGAGCAGATAAAGCCCGCGCATAAGATACGATCGAAATTTTGATACTTGTTCCGATTGGCGGTTTTGGTTTTTAATTAAAATCATGACTGTTCGTTTTTTGATGCTTTGACTATGCTCAGCACCGGTTGATGAATTTGATCGATGATTGATGCGGCATGCGCCGTTTAGTTTTGATTGTTATTTTGAGAAATTAATTTTTTTGCTGTTTCCTGTGATATTTACTTCGGAATCGGAGGAAAATGCACATTGTACCGATTCATAGTTCAATTCTAGATTACCCTTGCTTGTGCCTCTGAAAACCAGTTTCAAATCATTGCCGGAGACCATCCCCAAGGTGTTAAAAGATGACCCTGAACTTACGTTCAAAGAATCGAGTTGGGCATTTGAAACAAACACTTTTACCGAATCCTTTCCCCGCATTTGTTTAGTTTTTTCAATAATGAGCGTTTTCTCAACAGTCTCAGTTTTTATAAAGGACATCAAGTTCTCACGTGCCTCAATGCTTATTGTTGTTTCAGGGCTTTGTTCAAAATCGATATGGATACCGTCGCTTACTACAATTCTTTTGAATTCGGATATCTCCCTAGTTTTTTTGATGAAGTTGCCATAATCCCGGAGCACTTCATCTTTTACATAACCTTTCATTCTGATCTGAAGCGCGGTCATAAAAACGAAGATGGCCCCCAACGCACCCAATAAGATGAGATTACTTGTTTTCATGGTCGGTTTCGTTTATATATTTATCATAGGTGTTTTTTACTTCTTCAAATTCCACATCCAGCATTTTCATTTTTTTAAAGACATCGGGCAGGATTACCTCCATAAACTCTCCCTTCTTAATGGCCATCACTTTTTGGTGTCCGTCCTCCGAAACAAAATATCCGATACCCCGTTTGTTGTGGATTACCCCCAACTCCTGCAAGTGGTTAAATGCCCGAATGGCCGTGTTCGGATTCACTTCCACCATCATAGCAAGTTCTCTCACCGAAGGGATCCGCTCATTTTCCAACCACTTCTTCATTAAGATGTTTTCGTAGAAAAAATCCACGATTTGCAAATAAATAGGTTTGCTATTGTCAAAATCCATGGCTATACCTCCTTTTCAACCAATTTAAAGTAAGTAGCCAACAGCATTACCGGTCCAAAAAGAAGGGTGAAAAACCAAGACCCTACTCCTGAAAAGTCCGTGCTTGCCTTGCCAAAAGCTTCATCCGCAATCAAATCTCCGGGATACACCCCATACCCATGGTTAAGCACCGAAAAAAGAAGAAGTCCATAAAAAAGTATTCCTATAAAAATCAACAAGAGCGTCAATAGGGTCTTTCCGATTCCATTTTTCGAAAAGGTCATAGCCCCGCAAAGAAAAATAGGCTGTATGATGAAGTATCCCTTGATCAATTTTACGTAACCATCAGAAAACAAGGATACCCAGTGAAAACCTGAACCGAAAATGATACCTCCGGCAAAAATAGCCAGTTGCCCGACCAAAAGTGCCATCAAGGTAAAAATGAGGGTGTGTATTAAAGTTGTGGTCAACCAAATGGACGTAAGCCTTTCCAATGGGGAAATGGGCAATGCAAAATATAAATGATTGGATTTTGCATTGTGACTTTCCCTAAGAACGGCAAAACTGAAAAACATCCCCAAGACGACAAAGCAGAGGCCAAATATGCCCATAAATTCATCAGCGGATAGATAATCGTCCCCTCGCGTCATAAAAAATAAACCAATGAAGAGAATACCACTGGCAACCGCCAATGCGGTAATACCTGTATTTTTCAGGATGGTCACATCCTTTAGTATCGCGTTGCCGATTCTTTTGATATTAAACTCCATGGTATGTTTGTTCTAGGGCCAGTTGGATACCTTTGGGATTGTTCAGGACAGCATTGAACAGCAATTCAAGATCTACCTCGGTTTCTGGACGATCGGAACGCCTCATTACCGCCTTGCCCCCGAAAGAAGTTTCGGTATAAAGGATAGCTTCCTTGGCCATATCGGAAGCGCGTCCAAACCAAAGGTTTTCCGAGACTTTGGAAAGGGAGTGGTCAAAAACTACCTTGCAATTGTCCAGAATAACCACGTGATTGATTAAACTGTGCAGATCACGAACCTGATGGGTAGAGATGATAATACTTCTTCCCTGATCTACCGCGGAGGCCATTATCTTTCTGAATTGGCTTTTTGAAGGAATATCGAGTCCGTTGGTAGGTTCATCCAAAAGCAGCAATTTGGTATGTGTAGCTATACCAAAGGCAATAAGTACTTTTTTCTTTTGTCCGAACGAGAGCCTTGTAATTTTTTCACGGGGATGGAGTTTAAACTCCTGTATAAGTTCATAAAACTGATTTTTGGAAAACGCTGGATAAAAAGGGGAGTGGACCTTTTCATAGGTCCCAATGGTCAAGTTGGGTAATTCAAAATCCTCAGGAACCAAAAATAGATTTTGTAGACCGCTCGCGGATCTTTTGGCCGTATGCTGTCCCAGAGTTGTACACTGACCTGATTTTGGAAACAACAGCCCTGCCATGATTTTCATCAACGTACTTTTACCTTCACCGTTTTTGCCGAACAGCCCATAAATATTGCCCTCACTAAATGTCAGGGAAACACTGTCCAAAACCGTTTTGGATTTTGGATAGTGGTAAAATAGGTTTTCCAACTGCAACATTATCTAGTGTATTAGTTAACTAGTACACAACAAATGTAAACAAAATTTTTAAACTGAAAAATAGTATCTCCTTTTTGATGGATTAATAGGATTAGTTAAGCTCCTGTCCCAATTCCAAAACGCTGGTCACTAAGGCATCAAAATCTTTATTAGTAGAACGATGGTTGGCAATGGCTACCCGGATGCAATATCTATTTTCAAGGGTGGTGTACCCGGGTAACGCGATGGCCCTTTCTTCCAACTGTAGTTTAATTTCCTTGTTGATGGCATTCAAAGCCTCCAGGGATAGTCCTCCGGGGTTATACCGAAAGCAGACAATATCCAATCCAATAGGCGCTATAAGTTCCAAATTTTCATGAAAATCTATAAGTGTGCCTAGATAATGGGCCTGTTCCACATTTCGGGCAATCATTCTACCAAAGCGTTCCGTGCCATGTTCCTTAAGGGACATCCATACTTTTAGCGCTCGAAACCGCCGGGACAATTGCAGACCGTATTCGCTGAACCAGTTATCGCCCGAAGCGATTCCCCGGGTATTCTTCGCCAAATACTCGGGAATCAAGGAAAAGGTATCCTTGTGCATCTTTTGATCTTTCACTAAAACGCAGCCCGATTCAAACGGCATATGTAACCATTTGTGCAGATCCAATGCCACGGAATGCGCCCGTTCTATGCCTGCTAATTGTGATTTTACTTCAGAGGACAACATGGCAATGGCACCTATGGCCCCATCTACGTGAAACCAAAGGTCTTCGGCCTCGCAGATATCCGCAAGACGATTTAGATCATCAATGGCCCCGGTATTTACCGTACCTGGGGTGCCAATAATACAAAAAGGCCGCAAACCGATTTCTCGATCCTTTTTTATTTGAGTTACCAATGCGTCCAGGTTGATGGTGTAATCTGCACTGACCGGAATTTTTTGAAGGCTGTCCGCTCCCAATCCCAGAAGCTCCAAGGCTTTTTGATTACAGCTATGGATTTCGGTAGAGGCGTATACCCTCATTTTTCCTGAATCCTCAGGTCGTAGGCCTTCTTTTCGAATATCATAGCCGCATTTCGCATTACGGGCAATCGCCAATCCCGTAAAATTGGCCATGGAACCCCCACTTACCAAAAGTCCGCTAGCTGTTTTGGGAAACCCCATAATTTCCTTCAACCAATTGATGACCTGTTCCTCCACTTTATGGGCCGCGTGATTTCCACCACCGAGGTTCGGGTTCATTACGGAGGCCCAAAAGTCGCCCATAATACCGGAAATGGTTCCATTGCCCATATACCAGGCCCAGAATCTTGGATGAAGGTTCCCCATGTTATAAGGCAATACATTTTGTATAAAATCCTCGTATACCGTTTTGGCATCATTGGGTTGTCGGGGTACCGGGGTGGTAAAACTTTCCAAGGTTTCGGGTGGCATATCCTGCCAAATCTTTCGCTCCCTGACCTTGGAGATATAATCAAAGGCGTCGTCTACCATTTGATGCATTAAGGCCCTTGATTTTTCCCAATCCTGTGGGTCCAAGGTTTCGAAGGATTCATCGGAAGTCTTCTCGTTCATGGATATTTGTTTTTCTATACGATATTTTTCAAGGTAAATATACTCCATTCGTTATATCAATTGAACCAAACCGCATATCGTTTTCGTCGCAATTCCAAGGCCAATAGCTTCTCCATTTTTAAGGCTTCCGCGCGACTATCCATAGGCTTGATGTGGTTGTACAGGCTAGGGCGGAGGTAGCTTCCATATTTCTGGACGATGTTGGAGGAAAGTTTATGTCCTTTTTTATTGATGTATCCTGTTTTATGTTGTACAAAACGTTCTTTTGGAGTCTTACTGGTCATGCCCACATAAAGGCATTCCAATACCCCATTGAATTGTGGATTGGCCTCCCGAAACCGCCTGTTTTCTGTAAAGACCCTTTTGGACAGTTCCACCACATAGACGCGATATTGGGTTTTGGGCATGTTTTGAAGCTTTTGTTGTTTCCTTCTTGATTTTCTTAGCCAGTAATGATGACGTTTCCGGTTTTCTCTCCAGTAAGGACATATGTATAGGCCTGGGAGATTTCCTGTAAGGGATATTCCCGGTCTATGACCGGGTTGAATTTTTTTGTTTTCAATAGGGCTATGATGTAGGGTATGGTTTCTTGTGTAGGGTAGGGTATAGGGAAAGTGACTTTCTTGTCTCCCACAATAGGGGTCAGGAGCGCAAAGAATACATTTTGGGAATAGGGCCCTAGTTCCGAGGAAATGTAGACACCACCACGGTTCAACAAGGGCTTGCATTTCCCAAAGGTATTTTTGCCTACGGCATCAAATACAAAGTCATATTTTTCAGTATCCTTTGTGAAATCTTCCTTGGTGTAATCATAAATTTTATCCGCACCCAAGGATTTCACCAGCTCTATATTTTTTGTATTGCAGGTAGCGGCTATATGTACATCGTACTGCCTAACGAACTGTATAAGGGCCGAGCCTATGGCCCCGGTTGCTCCATTGATCAGAATTTTTTGGCCGGATTGGATATTCACCTTATGCACAAACGTATAGGCATAATGTGCCCCTTCCAAACTAGCAGCAGCCTGCTTGTAGCTCACATCATCGGGTATGGCGAATAGACTACCATTTTCGGGTAGGGTTAGATATTCGGCTTGCGATTGTAACCCTGTATCATCAAATCCAAAAACCCTATCGCCAATATGAAAGGATTTTACGCTTTTTCCTATCGCCACAATGTTACCGGCAAAGTCGGTTCCCAAGATGATTTTTTTTGGTTTAAAAAACCCCAGGACGAAGCGCATGATAAAAGGTTTTGCCCTAAGATTGGCACAATCGGTCCGATTGACCGTGGTGGCCTTTACACGAATCAAAACCTCATTATCCTTTGGGACCGGTTTTTCTACCTCTTTGATGATAATACTTTCTGGCGGACCGTATTGTCGGCGTATGGCGGATTTCATTTTCGAATAGTTCTTTCTACTGATTCTTTATCTCCTCTAAGAGCAGAATGGATTGTTGGGCAAAACGGTTGCCCATTTCTATATAGCCCTTAGCGGACATGTGTAGGTCATTTTTGATTTCCTTTCCATTTTTATTGTAACCGTCATTAAGATCGTCCGTGTCTATCCATCCAAAACGCGGATCGGATTCTGCTACCTTTGCCTGAATATCCCGTATAATGGTCCAATGGGGATACCTTTGGTTCTGCATATCAAAATCGCTTAATCGCCCAATGATGAAGTTGGGGTCGTTTCGTTTTAAGTCGGCCGAGAGCTGATTGTATAGCCCGATTAAGCTTTTTTCATATACGTCCCCCAGCTTTTCCCGGGCATCCCGTTCGCCTTGCATCCAGATAAACGTAACTGTCGCTATTTTCTCTTTTTGAATTGCAGTATTTGTTTTGGTCCACAGGGAATCGTACAGATCTGGTTGTGCCTTGGGCTCGTTGCCTTGCAAAGGTTTCCAATCCTTATACCACCGCCTTATGGGTTGCCCCCCGTGGGCATCCTTTACGATGATTACGTTATCCTTTCCAAACCTGGCCTCGATGACTGGGGTAAAGGATTCCTCAGGAAGTAGACCCACCATGTTGGATTGCCCGGAAAGGATAAAGAGGTGTTTCCCCTTTGATTCAGGGTTACAGGAGGCCAGCAAAAGTGTGACCAAACTTAGGACTAGGATATGTTGAGATTTCATTGATATATTCCTTATGCTAGATTTTCAATGTATTAGAACCTTCATTTAATAACATCCGACAGTAAATTGTATGGGTGGCAGTAGATTACATAGCACTTTCCTATCAGATCATAATTAGTCTTATTCAGCTATCATGATGACTCCTTCTTTAACCTCTTTTTTCCATAACTCAAGTTTTCTGGTCAATTTATTCACCAAATTTGGATTATCTGAACTAAGGTCATTCCTTTCTTGTACATCGTTCAATAAATTATAAAGTTCAATTGTATTACTGTGCTCTTCTTCTATACGAATTAACTTCCAATCTCCACTTCTTATGAAACTTTTATTGCCAAAAGCAAAAAATACATCTCTTTTGGGCAAGTTGGTTTGATGTAACAAATTATCTTTTATACTGATTCCATCCAGGTCTGTCGCACTAGGCTTCTGACCTATAAAATCTAATAATGTCGGTAGCACATCCATGGTGAGAATAGTTTGCTTATTGATTCTCCCTTTTTTAATTCTATAAGGATAGCTAAAAATAGCGGGAACACGAGTTCCTCCTTCATAAACACTTGCCTTATATCCCCTTAAGCTTCCATTATTGCCAAATTGGTTTCCTCCATTATCTGAAAGGAACAGTATTATTGTATTTTCATACTGCCCGGTCTCTTTAAGCGATTGTATTACTTTACCCACTCCCTCGTCCATAACTTCGACCATTTCCTTATAGATGGATGAAATACTATCCTGGCTTGCAAGTTTCGTTCTTGCTTTGCCAACTTCTCTTATAATCTTATCAATACGTCTTTGGTAAGGATAGTGTGGAGCTTCATGCGCTAAGTAGAGAAAAAAAGGTCTTCCCGTTTTTTCAGGGTCATTCTTATTTATGTATTTCAACCCATATTCTGTAATCAAATCGGTAGAATATCCATCTTCATTATCAATTTCAGTGCCTTTCCACCAGTCAAGATAGCCCTCTTGGTCAATATGGCCATGGTAATCAATATTTCCGCTCACAAAGCCCGTAAATTTATCGAATCCCTGTAAGGTAGGATTGTACTCTTTTGGATACCCCAGATGCCATTTTCCAAATATGCCAGTGTTATAACCGTATTTCTTTAACTCTTCAGCTATTGTAATTTCACTTAAATTTAAACCAACTTCTCTATGGTTTTTGGCAGTAATAACCCCACTTACGCCGGTACGCTGTTGGTATTTCCCTGTCATTAAAGCTGCTCGTGTAGGGCTGCATACGGCTCCGTTAGAGTGAAAATCGGTGAATTTAACCCCTTTGGTCGCCAGTAAGTCCAAATTTGGTGTTTGGGTAGTAGAATTGCCATAACAAGAGATGTCGCCATAACCCAAATCATCTGCCATGATTATCACTATGTTCGGACTTAAATTTGAGATTTCTTTTTTACCGGTACACGATAGGAAGAATACGGATAGCTGTAGTATAAATATAATGTTCCTCACCTGATATGACTATATTTTAAATTGTCCGACTACGAAGCTGGAACTAAGATAAGTAATGTTATGGATTTGTGATAGCTTTGTAGCCTTCCTTAAAAGGGTAAGGCTACACTATGAAGACTATCTGGTGTATCATGTATTACCGTGATGTATAGGAGGGCCACCTGAGCGATTCGTCCAATTTATGCCCCATTTACCCTTAATTTATTGATTTGCAACTGTTATTGGGTATTTTAAATGGTCTATGGGAAAGCTACTATCAAATTTGGTCTTATCCCTTGAGGTCGATGAAAATATCGAGACGCTGTACAGGGACGACGAGTTCTACGAGCAGGTTTTTTGGTGGTGTATTGTATTGATAATTATATGTATGATCTTTGCAGGGGCTATCTATGTGAATTGGAGGAAAAAGTAGGGCATACTCCCTTAGTACTTTTCATAGGAACCATTGTTGGCAAACGTTTTTCTTTTAAAGTTCGAATATTTCAGTAATTAACGATTTATATTTTTGAATATCCTTTTCAAATTTTCTTTGTAAGGCAATCCATAATATTATTCCTAATGCAACTAGTATTCCCCCAAGTATGTACATGGAAGGATTGCTATTTATTCCTGAGATTATTGCGATAAGAAAACCTAATCCTAAAAAGAAATGTGTGAATATTATCAATCTTATTAAAAAGTGTTGATTAAAAGTAATTTCCACATTGGTCTTATTTTCTGTATTATTTTTTAGTAATTCACCTTTAACAATAGTCCAATTTTGGAATGCCATATACCATACATAAAGAACCCGTTTACGCACTTTAAAAATTACTGAATCATTTTTATCATGATTTATATTAAAAACAAATCCCCCAATAGACCTAAGTTCGGATTCTAATTTCTTACTAATCTCTTTTGGGCTACTTTTTAATTTAAAACTCCATGCTTTCATATAATTGTTTTTAATGTTCGCCAAAGCGTTTTGTATTTATTTTACGTGGACATTGGATTTATTTGTATTTGTCCGCCGATTGCCCGCAGAATTTTCATTATTGTCCCGAACTGTGGTTTTGCCCCGTCCGATAGGGCTTTGTACAAACTCGGTCTGCTCAATCCGGTTTCTTCCGCAATTTTGGTCATTCCAATTGCCTTTGCTATATGTCCAATAGCATTGATTACGTCGGCGTTATCGCCTTCTTCCAAAACCGTGTTCAGATACTCGGCGATCATTTCCTTACTGTCCAAATAGTCCGCTATATCAAATTTTGAAGTACTCATTTTTTTCTATTTAATTTTTTTAAGATTTCTTTCGCTTTAATAATGTCCCTTTGTTGGGTCGATTTGTCTCCTCCAATAAGCAGGACAATAATTTTCCCGTCCTTCTCGTAAAAGTAGACTTGATAGCCTTTTGCAAAATGTATGCGCAATTCCTTAATTCCATCCCCTATAGGCCTGCAATCACCAAAATGTGCGTCATTTTCTATTTTCTGAATTCGGAATAGGACTTTTGCCTTGGCTTTCAAGTCCTTTAGTCTTCTTAACCATTTGTCGAATTCAGGAGTTTTTCAATAAAGTACATCTAAGGTGTATCCATTTGGATACAAAGTTACATTAATTTTTTAAAAATGCTTAGGGCTTTCAAAATTCGGCAAAGGGATATAATGCATCACAACATAGGAATATAGATTATAAAACCTATATCTCTTTTCTATGTGGAACTAAAATACGGGATATTTTGCCTCTTTGCGGAAGCCCATTGGAAACCTACAGGAACATCCTGCTATCCAGACTAAGGGCCAAAAGGATCGATACCGTCAACTCTAATCTCGGGATTAATTTTTGTTGTTTTCTTAATCCTTGTCACATAGCTCTTAACATCAAAATGGGTAAGCTTAACATCTTGTGATTTTTTCCCAACTTTTGGGCTATCGCCTGTGGATTTGGATGTGTTGGATGCCCGGAATTATTTGTGCCTACCGAAACAAAATCCAGATCAAATTTCCGTAACATCGTACATAAATGGTACGCACTTTCTTTTAAATAAGGTTGTTTTAGGGAGTCAATGTCATTTCCCCAAGCGAGCCAAACTTTGTCAAATCCGAATTGGTTTTTCCTCACGACCGATCGGATCAGGTGCAGATTTAGCCAAAATAATTTTTTGTTGGAATCTGTTTCCAAATAGGATACGTTCCTTGTTCGCTTTGGATAAAGATTGACCAAAATCCAACCATCATAGCCATTATTCAGCGCAATTTTTTCTACATTTCGGGAAGTTGGGTCAAGTCGTTTCCCATCAGCGGTATTCGGATTAATACCCACACAAAGTAAATTCCGTTTGCCTTTCTTTCCGATTACAAATCGTTTTTCGCCATCTTTTTCAGGTAGGCAAATAATTTCACGAATTGATTCCATTCCTTTTAGATTCTAATTCCAACATGATTTTCTTAAGTGATGTGCAGAGGTTTAGGCTGTGATGCGTATTCCGAAAGGTGTACACTATACAAATTGTTGGGGTTAATTTTTTATCAAATTAATTATTAACCTAATTATCAATTCTCTCTGTTCAGGAAGACTTTGTGCAACGGCAAGGGCCAATGCAACTAAGGTATTATCGTCAATTTTTCTTTTTCCTTCTGTATTTAAGTGAAAGTTATTTTGTTCTAGGAACCATACAAACATAAAAGAACCTATTCTTTTATTACCATCACTAAAAGCGTGTCCTTTTATTATCGAGTATAGGAGCTGTGCCGCTTGCTCTTCAATTGTAGGATATGCAAGTTCGCCAAATACAGTTTGAGAAATACTTCCTAAAATTCCTTTAAAAGATTTGTCTTTTTCATTCCCAAAGATATCTGAAGCTTCTCCTTTCTCAATTAAAGATTTTTTAAGTTCTTGAATTACTTTTTTTACATCTTCATAGTTGATTGCATAGATTACCTCTTCATTCAAGCCTTCTATTGATAACTCTTCAGAATCATATTTATTTAAAAGCTCAAATGATTTTGAATAGTGACCTATAATTGAAAGAAATCCTTCTGTTATTTGTTTTTGGTTCTGAAAAACTACCTCGTTTAAAAAATCAATTTGTGTTTCTAATTTCTTAATTTTTTCAGTTCTCGATTGTAGTAGCTTTTGATTTATGGTATATCCTTGAAGTAAATATTCTTTCAACTTACTGGTAGCCCATATTCTAAATTCAGTTGCCAGAGAGGATTTAACTCTGTAACCTACGGAAATAATTACGTCCAGATTATAGTGAAGAACTTCTCTTTCAATTTTTCTACTACCTTCCTTTCGAACTTGTGCAATTTTTGCACTAGTTGCTTCTTCATCAAGTTCTTCATCTTTAAAAGCATTTTTAATATGCCTATTAATTACAGTTCTATTTCTTCCAAAAATCTCAGCTATTTGAAGTTCAGTAGCCCATATAGTATCAGTACCTTTATCAAGTATTACTTGATATTCTGTTACTCCATGAGTAGGTTTAAAAGCAACAAGAACTCTATTTTCTTCAATATTTTTGGTTTCATTACTCATTTACCTTTTATTTAAACAACTCCGACTTAGGAATATGATTATTGATTATGTACTCCTTATGCTTTACAATTGTCTACCCCTCCCATTCCGTATGAAAGACACCTTCCCGATCTACCCGTTCATAGGTATGTGAGCCAAAATAATCGCGCTGCGCTTGAATAAGGTTTAAGGGTAGTCGTGTAGACGTATAGGTATCAAAATAGGTCAGTGAATTGGAAAGTCCCGGAATGGGAATTCCATTTTTTGCGGCATAGGTCACCAACTCGCGCGCCGCAACCGAAGTGCTTTGCACTTTTGCCACAAAGGTAGGGGAGAGCAAGAGATTGGGCAGCTCGGTATCCGCTTTAAAAGCTTGGGTAATATCCGCTAAAAGTCCTGCGCGGATAATACATCCGGCCCGCCAGATTTTGGCAATAGTAGCGATATCCAGATTATAGCCATATTCCTTGGAGGCATCCGCCAATTGATGGAGCCCCTGTGCATAGGTAACGATAAAGGAAAAATAGAGGGCTTCCTCGGCTATTTTCTCTAGTTGGCCCTTGTCCATTTTTTCAACTTTGGGCCTATCATACAGGGCATCCGCTTGAATACGTTCATCCTTTAGGGCCGAAATCTCCCGCATACTTACCGCAATGTCGATGGAAGGCACCGGAATTCCCAAATCCATGGCATTTTGGGAAGTCCATTTGCCGGTGCCTTTTTGTTTGGCCTTGTCCAGAATTTTATCTATGAGTCGGCCATCACCCAAATCGTCCTCCTTTTCAAAGATCTCGGAAGTGATCTCCACCAAAAAGGACTGTAATCGACCGGAGTTCCATTGACTAAAAGTGGTATGCAATTCGTCATTGTTGAAATCACCCCCTTTTTTAAGGACATCATAGATTTCGGAAGTCAGCTGCATCAAACCGTATTCGATACCGTTGTGCACCATTTTTACGTAATTCCCGGCCGACTTTGGCCCCAAATAAGCCACACAGGGCTCCCCCTCATATTTGGCCGCCACCGCCTCAAAAATGGGCTGTACGGGAGCATAGCCCTCCTTTGAGCCTCCGGGCATAATGCTGGGCCCCAATCGCGCGCCCTTGGCCCCTCCGGAAACCCCGGCACCAAAAAAATGGATACCCTTTTCCTGGAGATACGCCTCGCGCCGGTCGGTATCCGTAAAAAAAGAATTACCGCCATCGATCAAGATATCGCCCTTATCCAAATGGGGCAGTATTCCCTCGATGACCGCATCCACGATTTTTCCAGCTGGCACGAGCATCATAATTTTTCGCGGAGTTGAAAGTGCCTTTACAAAGGTCTCTACATCCGAGGTAGCATTCACCTTGGCCAAATCACCGCCCTCCTCCTTTAAGGCATTAACCTTTTCCTTATCCAAATCGTTGCCAAAGGCGGTAAACCCGTTGTCGGCTACGTTGAGAATAAAATTCCGGCCCATAACGCCTAGGCCTATCAATCCAAAATCGTATTTATCTTCCATGTAAATCTGTATAATTGTTGGTGTTTTATAAAGAAAATCCATCCGAAAATCGGATGTACTCAAAAATAAATGAAATTATCCGGTTTTGTTTGCATTCTCCTTGGAAACTCCTTAAGGATAGTTATATTTAGAAGGACAAGGAAAGTATGGAAGAATTGACGTCCAATCCCATGCCAACGGTTAGTATTCCTTGCCAATTGCGACTATGGATGTTGAATTATTATGGCGGTATTTCCAGTGGATTGGAAAGATTTGGATATACCAAGACAGAATAAACTAAATGGAGTTTTAAACCATGAACAGAACAGAAAATCAAATGCTTGTAATTTTTGGGGCCTCGGGAGACCTGACCGCACGAAAATTGGTGCCTGCCCTTTTTAATCTCTATAAGGGAGGACATCTTCCTAAAAATTTTGTGGTACTGGGCGTAAGTCGAAGCAATCTATCGGATGATGCTTTTCGCAAAAAAGTAGTGACGGAGAGCAAGTACCTTGCGGACAGGATGGGGACTGAAGGGAAGGATTTTATAAATGCTTTCGCTAACAAATTGTTTTATGAAGATCTAGGAAGCGATTATGATACAGACTATGGAGCTCTGGCAAAACGGATAGCGGATTTGAATGTAGAACTCAAAACCGATAACAACTATATCTTTTATCTCTCAACACCTCCCAGCCTATACGAGATAGTGTCCAAAAACCTGGCGGAACAGGGTCTCAATGATGAATCCCAAGGCTGGAAACGGTTGATCGTTGAAAAACCCTTTGGCTATGATCTGCAAAGTGCCCAGGATTTGAACGTGGGACTGCAACAATACTTTAAGGAATCCCAGATATACCGTATTGATCATTATTTAGGTAAGGAAACCGTCCAAAACTTATTAGTGACCCGCTTTGCCAACAGCATCTTTGAACCGTTATGGAACCGGAATTACATTAATCATGTGGAAATTACCAATGCGGAAAGTGGCGGAGTGGAGAAAAGAGGAGGGTATTATGACAAGTCCGGTGCGTTGCGCGATATGTTCCAGAACCATTTGTTGCAGATTGTTTCCTTGGTTATTATGGAGCCGCCCATAGGTCCCGATGCCGAGGAAATCAGAAATGAGAAAGTAAAGGCCCTCAAATCCTTACGTATCATGAAGGACGAGGAGACCCTCTATAAGAATACTATACGTGCGCAATATGTAGCATCCGAGGTTAACGGTGAGAAAGTAATGGGATACCGGGAAGAGGAGGGGGTGGATCCGGAATCTACCACAGAGACCTATGCGGCAATTAAATTCTTTGTGGATAATTGGCGTTGGGCCGATGTACCCTTTTATGTGCGTACGGCCAAACGTATGCCTACCAAGGTTACCGAGGTGGTCATTCATTTTAAAACACCCCATCATCAGATTTTTAAGGATTCCGGGGTATTTAACAAGGACAACAAATTGATTATTCGTATTCAGCCCGATGAAGGCATGTTGATAAAATTTGGGGTAAAGGTACCCGGACAGGGTTTTAAGGTAGAACGGGCTAATTTGGATTTTTACTACTCCAATTTGGTGGAAAACCATGTGATGGAGGCGTACGAACGCCTACTCCTGGATGCCATGCAAGGGGATGCCACCTTATATGCACGTGCCGATGAGGTAGAAGCAGCCTGGGAATTTGTAGACCCTATTTTGAACTATTGGAAGAATGGAAAAGACGTACGTACCTATGGATATTCCGCCGGGGTATGGGGGCCGACCAATGCGGACGAGCTGATTGATGGCGTAGGCATGTGGCGCAATCCAAGCGAAAATTTGGCCGATGATCCAGGGTTCTGTGTGATATGTTAGATGTCAGATGTCAGATGTCAGATGTCCGATGTTGGATGTCAGATGTCAGATGTTGGTTGATGGTTGTCGGTTGTTGGTTCGTGGAAAGGGTGAATAGGCATTGAATAAAGTTTTGTATGAAAATCAATATTTATAAGGATAAGGACGAAGTTGCTCAAAAGTTTTCCGAGTTCTTTGCGGATTCGGTACAGGGAAAGGAAGTCTTTCATGTAGCTCTGTCCGGGGGAAGTACACCAAAAGTGGTTTTTGATGTTTTAGCCTCGGATTTCAAGGATACAATCGATTGGTCAAAAATTCATTTTTACTGGGGGGATGAACGTTGTGTTCCACCCACCGATGACCAAAGCAATTACAAAATGACCGTGGAACACCTTTTTTCTAAGATTGAGGTTCCCAAGGAAAATATCCATCGGATTTTAGGTGAGGCCGAGCCACTACGAGAGGCTTATAGATATGCCAATCTTTTGGAAATCAATTTGGACAGGGTAAAGGACATACCTCAATTCGATCTGATTATTTTAGGTATGGGTGATGATGGGCATACGGCTTCCATATTCCCACATGAAATCGGCCTTTGGGATGCCACGGAACACTGTGTAGTGGCGACACATCCAGAATCTGGACAAAAAAGGATTACGATTACAGGCCAGGTAATCAATGCCTCTAAGGAAGTCATTTTTTTGGTTACCGGGGATAGTAAAGCCGAAAAGGTACGGGAAATCATCCAAAAAGAAAGAGATTACAAAAGGTATCCGGCAAGTTTGGTAGCCCCGACTTCAGGAAACCTAACATGGTTTTTAGATCAGGCCGCTGCCGAGGGAATTAGCCCAGATCAATCTTGATGTTTTCTCCTTTGAGTAACCCAAGGTGCTCTTTGGGGGTAAAAGTGGTTTCGTCAAACTTGGTATCGCGCTGAAAAGCCTCTTCCTTACGGATCTTGCTTCGGGCAAAACGCCGAATACCTTGTTCACCCTGTATAATCAATCCCGGTATGGGTACACTTTTTCCGTTTTCATCCTTGGCTACCATGGTAAAATAGGATGAATTGCAATGTTTTCTTTTCCCGGTAGTTATGTTTTCGGATTCCACCCGAACGCCCACGACCATAGAGGTCCTTCCCGTATAATTTATGGAGGCTTTTAAGGTAACCAATTCACCGACTTCTATAGGGCTCAAAAAATCTACCCGGTTCACGGAGGCGGTAACACAATACCTTTGCGAATGTTTGGAGGCACAGGCAAAGGCGATTTGGTCCATAAGATTCAAAATGTGGCCGCCATGTATTTTTCCTCCAAAATTAGAGTGGGAGGGGAGCATCAATTCCGTAATGGATACTTGGGATTCATGGGCAGTTTTAAATAGTTTCATGGTCAAGTTCAAGTTAGCAATACCTAATTCCATTTAGTTTCTAAAATGTGGGGATTGCTCTTCCTGTACTTCGGTAATGAAATATTTCGAGTCGCCCAGCCAAAAAAGGTGGCAAAACGTTCTACATAAGTCACTTTAACATACCTGCCTTGGAAGTCCTTTAATTGTTGGATCACTTTCTCTTCCTTGTCCAAAACCGAAAAGGAAAAAATCTGCGCACCTGACATGCCTTGACTTATCTCTCCCTCCCAAGTTTTGACCAATACGCCCTTATTGCTGAACTTAATCAGTTCCCCCGAACGATAGCCTTGACTATAAGGAACGAAATAAATAAAGGCATAGACGAGCAAAAAAAGTGCTACTATGGTACCAAGGGTTATGAACAGTGCTTTTTTCATGGGTAAAGTTCAAATACAAATACAAATTCAAGTATCAAGTTTAAAGGAAGTTTATGAGTTTTGTCTATTATCCATCTATTTTTTTTCTTCTAGTTCTCAAGCCCCGAATTTAACTCTTCTTCCAGACTGCCCTCCTGGGCCCTTTTTAAGATCGGTTCCGGGATGGACTTTTTGGCCTTGGCCCCCATTTTCTTTAGTCGTTCTATACTAGTGATAATATTACCCCTGCCTTCTACCAACTTGTTCATTGCACCCTTGTACTCTGTCTTGGCTTCGTCCATTTTTTTGCCCACTTTGGTCAGATCTGTTACAAAGCCTTCAAACTTGTCATATAAAGCTCCGGCCTGTCTCGCAATTTCCATGGCGTTCCGTTGCTGCTTTTCATTGTTCCACATACTGTCTATGGTCCGTAATGTTGCCAATAAGGTAGAAGGCGTAACGATAACTATATTTTGTTCGAAGGCCTTGTTGTACAATGAGTTATCCCGGTTTATTGCAATGGCAAATGCAGGTTCAATGGGAACGAACATCAGCACAAAATCGGGGCTTTCCATTTCATAGAGGTCTTCGTACTTCTTGGCCGATAATTGGTCTACGTGCTTTCTGAGGGAATTGATGTGATCCTTAAGAAATTTCTCCCGTAGATCGTCTTCCGCATTGATGTATCTTTCATAGTCGGTCAGTGATACCTTGGAGTCCACGACCATCTTTTTTCCATCGGGAAGATGAATAATTACGTCGGGCAATACTCGGGTACCATCATCTAATGTAAAACTCTGTTGGACGGAATATTCCCTGTCCTTTTCCAGGCCCGATTTTTCCAATACCCGTTCCAAGACCAATTCGCCCCAATTGCCCTGCATTTTGCTATCACCCTTCAAAGCCTTGGTCAAGTTCTCGGCCTCTTGTGTAATCTTAAGATTTTGATTTTGGAGGTTCAACAATTGCTCCTTTAGGGCAGAGTGTATACTGATGTTCTCCTTTTGACTTTCTTCCACTTTTTTCTCAAAGAGTTGGATTTTTTCCTGTAAGGGATTAAGGATGGTCTTAATATTTTTTTGATTCTGTTCCGTAAACTTCAGGCTCTTTTCATCCAAGATTTTATTGGCCAGATTTTCAAATTCTTTCGTGAACTTGTCCTGTAATTTTTCAACTTCTTCCTTTTGTTCGGAGTTTTTTGTTTGGAGGTTTTCCAAATCTGCCTGATACCGAACAATCTGGTTCCCTAAGGCTTCCTTTTCAGACTGAAGTTGTGTCCGGAGTTCCTCAACATTGTTCAATCTACCCTCAAGAACGGCAACATTGTTACGCAACTGCTGCTCGCGCTCTTCTAACGCGCTTTGGGTTGATTTTGTTTTTAGGTTTTGAATATAATGGCCCAATACATAGCCAAGTCCTGAACATAGCAGCCCGACTACGAGATATATTACGGATTCATTCATTCTTGTCGCTAATTCTTAAGAGTAAAGATACAGGTTTGAGCGTTAAAACCTGAAAATTGCGAAACCTACTTTTCTATGCGGAACGAACCGGATCGGGCATCAAAAGTTACTGTATCCGTGGGGAATAATTTCTCGAATGCCTTTTGCTCGATTAGCTCACAGGGATCTCCAAAGTGGTTTTCCCCCTTTCCCAGAATAAGAATTTTATCGCAAAGTTGGATGGCCATTTCAATTTCATGGCTTGTAAATAAAACAGTGGTTTGGGTTTTATGGGCAATGGATTTTAACAGTTTTAAAATCTGTACCTTATGATAGAGGTCCAAATGTGAGGTCGGCTCATCCAATAGCATCAAGGCGGTTTCTTGGGCCAAGGCACGAGCTATCAAAGCCCTTTGCAACTGGCCATCGCTAAGTTCATAGCACTTTCTATGTTGAAGTTCGGTCAGTTCCAACACTTTCAACGCTTCTAAAATCTTGGATTTGTCTTTTTGGGTCAATCTGCCGATCCAGTTGGTATAGGGTTGTCTCCCCAAAGCTACCAACTCCAGAACCGATAAATTTTTTGAAGCGATGGGTTCGGTAAGTACAATGCTCACCGTGGAAGCCAATTCCAATGTCTGATAGGTATTCAAGGGCTTCCCCTTCATTCGAATTTCACCAGATAGTTTGGGTTGTACTTTCCCTATGGTCCGTAGCAGTGTAGATTTTCCAATACCATTTACACCAATGATAGCACATAATTCCCCTGGATTTAAACCAAAGTCTATGTTCTTGGCTATAAGGATATCCTTTTTTTTGTTCGGATAACCAATAGCTAGGTCTTCGATTTCTAGGGCACTATGTTGTACTTCGGATTTAATAGTCTACGATTTGTTTTGTAAAGGTAAAAAGTTAAGTAGTGAAAGGTCCATAGGTTTGTGTTTTCGTCAAGGTATTATTTCATACTTCGGTTTTAGAAAATCATTTTCCGTTTTCTTACCAATAACCAAATTACAACCGGTGCCCCCAAAATACTGGTGATGGCATTAATGGGCAGGACACTGGCAGAGTTTGGCACTTGGGCCACGGTATCGCATAACAACATCAGGATGCCCCCGTACACTAGAACTGCTGGAAGGAGAACCTTATGGTCGGTGGTATTAAAGATTTGTCTGGTCAAATGAGGGACGGCCAGACCTACAAAAGCAATGGGTCCGGCAAAGGCGGTTACCCCCCCGGCCAATAATCCAGCGGCAACAATGATACTATATCGGGATTTCTTCATATTGATTCCAAGACTTTGAGCATATTTTTCACCTAGCAATAGGGCGTTCAAGGATTTGATGGATGCTATACTCAATACGATTCCTATCAAGATTATTCCAAACAAGAGCAACAATTGGGCCCAGGAAAGGTTTCCAACGCTCCCAAAGGACCAATAGATATACTGCTGTAATTTTTCTGCATCGGAAAAATAAGACAGCACACTTACAATAGCGGCCGTGATGCTCCCGAACATCAAGCCTATGATCAAAAGGGCCAAGGTATCCTTAACGCGTACGGCAACGACCATGACAATGAGCAACACCAAGAAACTTCCCAAGCTGGCGGCTATGGCCAAGGATACATCGTTTACGAATCCGAAGGCTATCAATCCTGGAAAAAGGGAAATACCCATAATCAACAAGGCCGCTCCCAGGCTTGCCCCAGAACTAATGCCTAGGACGAAAGGGCCCGCCAAGGGATTTCTGAAAAGCGTCTGCATCAATAATCCACTTAGCGAAAGCCCGCTACCTACCAAAAGCGCGGTAAAGGCCTTGGGCACCCTGTAATTCCAAATGATATAGCTCCATGAATCATTTTGAACCGGATAGCCTAGAAGCGATTTTAAAGTGGCCGAGAACGGGATGGATACGGAACCCAAACTAATATTAAGTCCAAAACAAAGGACCAATGCCAGGGTCAATATTAAAAATGAGATGTTATATGAGTCGTTTCGTTTCAATTACTCCAAAGGCTTAAAAAAGAAAAGTTGGTGATCGGGCAAGAGTTCCGGATGAAAAATATGGATAAGGTCCTTTAAAACCAAATCGGGCCGCTGAGGGGCCAGTTCGTAATATATCAGTCCTCCGGTATCTCCCTTTGAAATGGTATTGGAGTAGATATTTCGATTTTTATAAGCATCAAATTGTAGATAATGTTGGTTGGCCTGTTTCAGTTCATCATATGAAGTAATCATTGAAGGGTTTAGCCAGAACCCTGCATTCTGTGCCTTTTCCAACACACTCTCTATACTTAAGGAAAGACTTCCAGTCTCCTTTGTGTCGGACCAAAGATAATTGGTCCGGGCATCTTTCAAAAATTGGGCCATCCAACTATTCCCGCCAGCTACGTACCAAACATCTTTGTAGAGGCCTCCCGTTACTACTGTAGGTCTGCCGTTGGCCTCTTCAGCCAAGGTCTTGGTTGTATTATAGGACTTTTTAATTGCCCTAAATAGGCTGTCCGCCTTAGCTTCCTTTTGAAAAAACGGGGCAAAGAACTTAATCCATTCTGCTTTTCCCAAAGGTGTTTCTTCAGTCCAATCCCCATTGTATACTACAGGAATATTTGACCTTTGCAGCGTTTCATAGGCTCTATTTTGATTACTGATGCCAAACCCTACTATGACATCCGGATTCAAGGCAATCGCCATTTCTGTATTGATGTCCTCATTGTTTCCAAGTTCTTCAACAAGGCCCTTATCAATCCGCTCTCTCGTATTTTTAGAGGATATATAGGCTGTGTTTGGAAACCCTACCAATTTATCCGTAACACCCAAGGCTTCCAATGCCGGAATATGTGTAGTGGATGTTACTATAATCCGTTCTACCGGTATGGTGACTATGGCATCGTATTCATCCTTGTTCAAGGTTGTATGTGCCAATATTTCTTTGGGAACCAAGGCATAGGTATACCCCATTTCTGCATTGGGCCAGGGCGAAGTTATGTGTATGGTCGTAATCCCCGAACGGTTTTTTTCAATCGAAAAACCTTTGGCATGGGATAGTTCAGTTTGTTCCGAAGGAGATTCTGGTGGGAGTGCTCCTTTTTTTTCTGATTTACAGGCCAATACAAAAACAAGGAGCACAACAAAGATTGTTTTTCTCAAAGGGAATCATTTTTTGTTCACCTCAAAAGTAGTATTATTTAATTTTTTGCCTAAAAGATTAAACAAAATGTTTACTTTCGTCCTGAATATTGGTTCTTATTGTTTTCAAGACAATCTGATTAAAAGGGAATCCAGTGAAAATCTGGAACTGTTCCCGCAACTGTAAGCTTATGCCGGACGCATTCCGGCACCTCTAGATAGAGGATGTTGTTTTCTACCAAAGCCACTGTTCGCATTGAAACAAATTCAGTGTAAATGGGAAGGCCAAACAACATAAAGCAAGTCAGGAGACCTGCCAAATTCAAATAAGTCATGTTAAACTTTCGGGATAAAGGTTTAGAGGGTGAAAAACTATGTATTCGTAATATTATTCGCATTGTCCATTTTTGGACACCTTTCCGCCCAGGAAATGCATATTTGGGAACTGGAAGAGGTCGTCGTATCCGATACTCGGATAAAATGTTATGCCGAAGGGCATAAGGTTACCGAGCTAAAGGATAGTACTACACAACGGAACGGTACTTTTCTAACCTCGCTTTTAGCCTTTAATTCCAATATTTATTTCAAGGAAAATGGATTGGGCATGGTCTCCTCCCCGGCATTTAGGGGTACCAATGCCTCACATACCGCTGTAATTTGGAACGGGATAAACATCAATTCCCAAATGAACGGTCAGGTAGATTTCAATAGCATAAATCCCTTTAATTATAGTTCCGTAGGTATCCGAAGTGGAGGAGGAAGTGTCCAGTTCGGTACGGGGGCCATAGGGGGTAGTGTTCATTTGAACAATGACCTTCGTTTTGAAGAGCATTTTGACCAGCAGGTGTTTATGGGCTATGGTAGTTTTGACACTCGAAATGCCAACTACAACCAAA
This sequence comes from uncultured Flavobacteriaceae bacterium, assembly GCA_947494715.1. Lineage (GTDB taxonomy): Bacteria > Bacteroidota > Bacteroidia > Flavobacteriales > Flavobacteriaceae > Ulvibacterium. Next base: position 731,967 of record CANLWG010000001.1, read on the forward strand.
GTTTTGGAACGGGTAAATGGTCCACTAGTTTAGGAATCAATTATGCCGGATCGGATAACAATTATAGGTATTTGGAAACCGATGACCGAAATCGCAATGGTGAATTTGAAAATATCAACCTAAATTTCAACTCGGGTTATATTCTTTCCGATAAGCAAGTTTTACGCTTGTATCACCAAAGTTTTATCGGGGATCGCAATCTTTCGGGTACTCTGGTTTCCCTTGGTAGAAGTCGTTACAAGGACAATCATTACCGTACTCAGGTAGAGTGGGGGCGTTTTGGGGAAAAGGCCACGTCAAAAGTAAAACTGGCCCACTTGCATGAGGAATTCAAGTTTTTTGAGAATAAGGATTCCGACATTTTTTCCGATGGCAGGGTTACTACTTTGTTGGCCCGGTACTCTTTGGATGTAGAGCTTTCAAAGGCATTCCGATTAAACTCCTTTTTGGAATACAACCATTTCAAGGGCAAGGGAAGTAGTTTCGGAAACCCCGAACGCAATGATGCTTCGGCCACCGCAGTATTGAAGCATACCGTGTCCAAAAAAATGATTTATAACCTTAGTCTTCGACAGGATTTTTCTTCGGATTTTTCCAATCCCATGGTTTTTTCCCTGGATGGTATCTATAAGTTCAACGACCATTACGGTCTACAAATCAATGCATCCCGAAACTTTAGGATGCCCACCTTTAACGATCTCTACTGGCAGCCCGGGGGTAATCTAGATCTTGTGCCGGAACGTTCCTATCAAATTGATTTGGGACATCGCCTACATTTCGGTGGATTTTCATTTAACCTTAATAGCTATTATATCCGTACCGAGGATATGATTCGATGGCTTCCCAATAATGAAGGACTATGGTCGCCTACCAATGTGGATCAAGTGCAAATCTATGGCTTGGAGGGTGAACTTGGTCTAACGTATGACATCCATAAAAAGCAGCAAATTGATTTCAAGGCCAACTATGCATATACTGTTTCTGAGGACCAGGAAACTAATGAGCAACTCATCTATGTTCCTTATCACCGAGGTAATGCTTCCCTTACCTATCGCATTTCACATTTTGGCGTATTCTACCAACATTTATATACGGGCCCGGTATCCATAATCGGGGGTGAGTTGGAAGGTTATCAAGTTGCCAATGCGGGAATTACCTATTCCCTAACTACCAAGGGAAAATTAAAATATAGTATAGGCTGTACTATAAACAATCTTTTCAATGCCTATTATGAGAACATCGCCTTACGACCGATGCCAAACAGAAATATTCAAACCCAATTAATATTAAACTTTTGAGAATGAAAAAAAGCAGATTCTTTATGATTACGGCCATGGCCGGATTGTTGTTTACCTCATGTAGTGATGACGACAATGATGCACCTTTTACACCAGGAGTAGGAATTTCGGTTTCCGGGGATACGTTTTCCGAGGCAGATGGACCGGTTACACTCACCTTTACTTCTACAGAAGCCTTTGCTGCAGATGTGGCATTAACTTATGAGGTTACGGGTAGTGCAACTTCCGGCGAGGATTTTGAGGCCTTGCCCGGAACGCTTACTCTGGCCACGGGGGAAACTTCAACGACCCTGGAATTGATACTCAACGATGATGATGAGGTGGAATCTGGTGAGACGATTATCATAACCTTGACCGCTGTGGACGGAGGGACAGATTTTATCGGTTCCACAAATTCTTTAACTATAACGCTCACGGACAATAATTCCTTCCCCTTTGAAAATGGAATCCTAGTTCTGCACGAAGGAAATTTTGGAGCGGGAAATGCTTCGGTATCTTTTGTTAACGATGATTTGGCCTTGGTTCAGAATGGTATTTTCAAAGAGGTCAATGAAGTGGATGCTTGGGGCGATACGGCACAGAGTATGGCCTTCAACGGTGATGTAGCCTACATTGTGGTTAACAATTCCCAAAAAATCGAGGTGATAGACCGTTATACTTTTGAATCAGTGGGCACAATTGGAGGACCCAGCGAACCCGACTTTTTAAATCCCCGCTATATGGCAGTTGCCAACGGAAAAGGTTACGTAACCAATTGGGGAGACGGATCCAACCCAGATGACGATTTTGTAGCGGTACTGAACTTGGACAACAATACTGTGGAAACGACAATTTCCGTAGCCGAAGGTCCGGAAAGGATATTGGCAAAAGATGATGTACTGTATGTGGCCCATCAAGGTGGATTTGGCCAAAACAATATTGTTTCAGTAATCGACGCGGTTACCAATGCCGTAACAACCACTATTACAGTAGCCGATCGTCCCAATTCCATGCAATTGATAAACGATGAACTTTGGGTACTTTCCGGAGGAAATCCCGCATGGACAGGGAATGAAACGGCCGGACAGTTGGATAAGGTAAATACTACTTCCAACGCGGTGGAAACTACCCTTACTTTTGCCCAAACGGAACATCCCGGATTTTTATCCTTGGACGGAGATAATCTGTATTATTACATGTCCGGTAGTATCTTCTCCATGGATGCAACGGATACCGCACTCCCCACCATGGCAGATATTACCGATTTGAACTTTTATGACATGAGCATTAATGAAGGTAGACTGTTTGGTGTGGACGCCAAGAACTTTTTAAGCAATGGCTCCTTGGAAGTTTATGACCTTGGGAACAATTCATTATTGACCTCTGAGGAGGTTTCCATTATTCCTACCGGAGTCTATTTCAACGGGGATTTTGATTTTTGATTTTAGAAGTATCTTGGAAAAGAATGGAGTACTGAGTTAAAATTGCGAAACAAAAAACAGCTTGCCAAAACCAAGCTGTTTTTTTTGTTTTTAGAAACCCGGTATTACTCCAAAAAGGACAAATCCAATTTTGGGATGTCATCCACATACATATTATCTTTGAGAGGAGTGAACATTTTGGAACTGGTCATCACATTTGCGGGCATTTTAACGGTAAAACTTCGTTTTGATGTGGATCCTGTTATATCCTGAATGGCCCTGGCCAGCAGCGGTTCGTCCAAATCACCAAGTACCCCTAGGTTTGCCAGGTCCTCCTGTAGCGCAATATCAGGTACCAATCCAGATGTATAATCCGAGAAACCATCTGCATTCTCGTTCCTGCCGATAAGGGGTTGTATGGCCCATCGGTTGTTGGGGTTTATTTTGTTTTCGCGTTCCGGCGAATAGACATACGGCGCACCCGAATGGTCAGGGTCATCTACCATAGTCACGGAAAACTCGTTCTTTCCTCGGGTTGTCTCACCAATTTGCACCACATCAACGTATGGGGCAAGTCCGTTGATGACTAATTCACTGGCGGATGCCGTACTTCCTGTGGTTAGTATATAAACCTTGGTTAAATTTAACCTATTAAGTGCCGAACCATTACTGGTCTTGTCGGTAAATTTGCGTTCAAGGTCTTCGGCATTGAATAGAGGTTGCAGCCTGTCATTGTATCTTGCTCTTAAGAAAAGGTCACTGGTGTTTGTACCGTAGATCATACTGGAAAGCAAGCGAGCCGTATTTACGGAGCCCCCAGGATTATAGCGTAAATCGAGTACTAGATTGGTAATTCCAGCGGACCTTAATTCCCCGATGGCATTGTTAAGGTTTTCGTCATATTCATTTGTAAAACCATTATACATGAGATATCCGATTTTTTCCCCGTTTATATCGAAGGAACGGGTTAGAAAGACTGGATTTTCAGCAAGGTTCTCCTGTTTTGTCAAGGTAACCTCTTTGTCATTTGGTGTTACCACATCACCTTCAATATCTGCCATGTTAAGGGTGTATGTATCATTGTCCCCAAACAACAGATTAACGTAATTATCATTGTTCAAGGTCTGTCCGTCAACCCCTGTAAAAAGTTCCCCTCGGCTGATGTCCTTGGTAGCGGCATCGGAATTGGGTACTATATAGCGAACATATCCAAAAATATCGTCATTATCCGAAAAACTGACCAAGCCGAACTCCAGACCGTTACTTCTTGATACACCTGCCAAGGACTTGGTCAATGTCTCATAATCTTCCGCCCAGAAGCTGAACCGATCTTGATTAAAAAGCAATTGCTGGTCGAAAAAATCAGCGGGGTCATCCTCGGAGGCCAAAAATTCGGTATACAGTCTGGAACCTTCGGAGTCCAAAGCGAAAGCATCATCGGCCAAGTTGGGTACTTCGGCTTGCCAGAAGTACCAAAAATTCATGGCCTTCCACATAAAGTTCTGTACCGCAATATCGGTTTCCACTAAACTTTGATCTGCCTTAGCGGTCTTGGGCAATACAAATCCTCCACTGCCATCATCATTGTTACAGGAAACGCCCGAAAGGGCTATCAGTAAAAAAAGAAATAGTTTAAGTTTCTTGCTTAAGGGGCGTGTATTATATATCATACAGTTGTTTATTGGGGTTTTAGTTGAATGGTTTTAGTAAACCATCCATCAATGCTTTGTTGTTTGTAGGTTTAAACCAGATAGAATTTGAAAATACTTCCGCAGTAAAGGCGGGTTGCAAACTTATTTTGGAACTCTCCCCGGATATACGGCTCAATGCCAATGCGAAAAGCGGTTCCGAAGGACTACCCAAAGTCCCTAAATTAGCGATATCTTCCTGAAGTTCGAAATCGGGCCGTAAACCGGCCGTATAATCCGAAAAACCATCAGCATTCTCGTTTCTTCCCAATAAAGGTTGGATACCCCATTGGTTATCCGGATTTATAAATTCTTCTCGATTGGGGTTATAGAAATTTCCATTATCGGGATCATCCACAAAAGTATTGGAAAACTCGTTCTTACCCACCGTTGTCGTACCTATTTGTATGACATCAACATAAGGTTCCAGTCCGTTAATGACCAATTCACTTGCAGAGGCAGTAGCCCCTGTTGTAATGACAAAAACCCTTGTTAGATTTAGTTCGTTAATAGCCGTACCTTCCAAGGTAGTGGCCGTAAAGTTATTCGGTTGGCCATTGCCCGGTTGTAATTTGCTGTTAAAACGGGGTTGTATAAAAACTTCATTGGTCTTTGCACCATAAATAGAACTGGCAATTTGAATGGCCGAGGTAACACGGCCACCGCCATTGTACCTCAAGTCGAGAACAAGCTCATTGATCCCTTGGCTCTTGAAGTCCCCAAAAATATTGTTCAACTGCTCGTCATATACCGCCAAAAAGGAATTATACATTAGATAACCAATTTTGTTGCCCGCTTGCTCAATTACCGTAGAGACCAGAATTGGATTTTCGGCAAAATTCTCGACTTTGGTCAATGTTACTTCCTTGCCATTATCGGATATGTTGTTATCAATAAGGTCGGCCATATTCAATGTATAGGTATCCTCGTTGCCAAACAAAAGATCCAGATAGTTATTGAGATTCAAGTTTTGTCCGTTGACACCTACAAAAATATCACCCCTTTTAATTTCCTTAGTGGAAGCATCAGAATCCAAAGCTATATAGGTTACAACGCCATAGATAGCATCACTGCCCTGAAATAGATACAGTTGAAACTCCAGGCCATTGCTTCTTGAAACGCCCTGTAGGTTGTTTACCAAATCCTTATAATTTTCCACAGCAACGGAGAAACGATCTATTGCCGCATCTTTACCTACTATTGCCTCGTGATTGTTACATATGTTGTAAAAAAAGTCTCTCGGATTTGATTCGGAGGATAAGAACTCAGTATAGGCCTCCAGGTCATCGATTTTTGTGTCTACAAGGTCGGTAACGTCTGCTTGCCAAAAATAGTAGATGTTCATAGTTTGCCACATGAAATTCTGCGCTGGATAATCCGCCAAGGACTTTGAATCTTCTGGAGATGGTTCTACTTGTTGGCCACCTGTTTCTGGGACAATGTTATCATCACTTTTTTTACAGGAAACAAATACAAATAGTACTGCCCAAAGCAGGAACAGTATTCTTTTCATAGCTTTATTTTAAAACAAATTTACGTCCAACAATCATTCCAATGATTATAACAAAAAATATCGGATTTATATTGTACGTTTAAGTATAATATACGCAGTTATTTAGTTTATGGTTGCCCAAATTACTTACATATTGGGCAAAAATAAATTTTTTGTAACAAAACTAGATGTACCTCGTCTTGCTATTGTAACCCGTTATGGCATAAGATTAGCAATAACCGAACCAAAATGCGACAATCGGAATTTTTAAATGTAGTAATGCCATTCAAGGATAAGCTTTATAGGCTTGCCAAGCGATTATTGGTCTCTACCGAGGAGGCCGAGGACGCCACACAAGAAATCCTTTTGAAACTATGGTCAAAAAATGAAAAAATCGGGAGTTATAATAATGTGGAGGCCTTTGCTATGACAATGACAAAAAATTTCTGTTTAGATCGATTAAAGTCAAGACAGGCCGGGAACTTGAAATTGGTGCATAGCAATTACGGAGATACCGATACTCCCTTACAAAAACAGGTTGAGGCGAAGGATAGTGCGTTATGGGTACAGAAAATAATGGAAGAATTGCCGGAACAACAAAAAATGGTGTTACAGCTAAGGGACGTGGAAGAGTATGATTATGATGAAATTGCCGAAATGTTGGATATGAAACCTAGTACCGTAAGGGTAGCCTTATCCAGGGCAAGGAAAACAGTAAGAGAAAAATTGATGCAAAAACATAGTTATGGAATTGGATAATATAGAAAAATTATTGGAAAAATATTTTGAGGCTTCCACTACGGTAGCGGAGGAAGAGGCCCTAAAGGTCTATTTTTCACAAGAAAAGGTGGCACCGCATCTTGAACAGTATGCCCCCTTGTTCCAGTATTTTTCCAATGCCAAAGAAGAACGGTTTACCAGACAGGTTCCACTAAAACCTAGAAAAAACTATTATAAGTGGATTTCCGTTGCAGCTGTTGCAGTTCTTGCATTTGGCATTTATTTTGGCCCCGATCGCTATCGGGATTACCAAGAACAAAAAGAGGCGGAATTTGCCTATCAGGAAACTAGGAAGGCATTGAATCTCTTGGCCGAGAACTTTGGTCGTGGTACCGAAAAAATGGCCTATTTAAACCAGTTTGAAGAAACAAAGCAAAAAATTTACAACAACAATTAAAATTAAGATCATGAATAGTAAAAAGTTTATTATAACAAGTCTAATAGTAGCTTTACCCCTTATAGGATTTTCCCAGTCCCTGTTTGATAAATATGAGGATTTGGACAATGTGAGCGCCGTAGTGGTGAACAAGAGTATGTTTAATCTCCTTGCTAAAATAGATGTTGAGGTAGATGACCCTGAAGCACAGGAATTTATGGATATTGCCAAAAGTTTGAATAACCTCAAGGTTTTTATTACTGAAGACAAAAGCGTTTCCGCAGATATGAAATCTTCGGTGGACAGTTATTTAAAATCAGCTTCGATGGAGGAACTGATGCGTGTAAAGGATAAGGATACCAATGTGAAATTTTACATAAGACCGGGAAAGGATGATGATCATGTTCGGGAGCTTTTAATGTTCGTAACCGGGATAAAGGATAGGGAAGAAATGAAAGACGTGGATATCAATGGACGAAAAATAGAAACCGTACTGCTGTCGTTAACAGGCGATATAGACCTTAACAAAATTGGATCACTTACCAATAAAATGAACCTTCCCGAGGAACTGAACAAAGCAGGAAAAAAGGGCAATTAGTATTTGCCAAATCATTCATCAATCAAAAACAATCATCATGAAAAAAGTAGTTGTAGTATTTTTAATGACCGTATCACCGTTGTTGGGCTTTTCACAATCTATCTTTGATAAGTACGAGGACATGGACAACGTGGGATCCGTAATTATAAACAAGGGATTGATAAATCTCGTAAGTGCAATAGATATAGACGACGGTGACACGGAAGCCAGGGATTTTGTTGATGTTGCCAGGGGCCTTGATGGCATAAAGGTTTTTATTACCGAGGACAAGGGAGTCTCCACGGATATGCGCAATACCATAGGAAAATATGTAAAATCCTCTTCAATGGAAGAATTGATGCGGGTAAAGGATAAGGATGCCAATGTAAAGTTTTACATTAAGAATGGAAAAGATGATGATCATGTACATGAGCTACTGATGTTTGTGTATGGAATAAAAGATTCCCATGTGGACATAGATGGTAGGAAATTTGAATCTGTATTGGTGTCACTTACCGGGGATATCGATTTAAGTAAAGTAGGTGCCCTTACCAGAAAAATGAATCTTCCTGATCAATTGAACAAGGTAGGCGAAAAGTAGAAGAAATTTTAAGAAAACAGCTGGCCAGCTCTTGGCCGTTTAAAATAATAGATATGAAAATCATAAAATCAATTTTTATCCTGTCACTTTTATTGGGTTTGGCGGCCTGTTCGTCCAATCGTAGCCTTCAGGAGTACTACGTGGATAATGCGGATAACCCCAACTTTTTATCGGTTGACCTTCCGGTAAGCCTGCTCAATGTGGAAAAGGCAGAGCTAACCTCTGAGCAACGTGAAGCACTGGAAACCTTACGGAAGATGAATATCCTAGCATTTAAAAAGACCTCGGAAAATGCATCGGAGTACAAGTTGGAAAAAGCCAACGTAAAGGCTATTCTTAATAACAGTAAGTTCACGGAATTAATGAAGGTGAATACAAGTTACGGGAGGGGTACGGTAAAGTATCTTGGCGACGAAGACGCCATTGATGAAGTGATTATTTACGGGGATAGCGATGACAAAGGATTTATGGTGGTCCGCATCTTGGGAAAAAATATGAATCCTTCCAAATTGATACAGTTTATCCAAGCTCTTGAAAAATCAAATTATAGGGGCGAGGGTCTTGCAGATATCGGTTCCTTCCTTAAGGGCTGATTAAATATCAAAAATACTAGACAAAAACCGCTTTGGGATTTCCTAAAGCGGTTTTTTGTTATTCCAAGTTTGAGTCGATTTCGGCAGCGGATAAAAGCGTTTTCTTTTAGGGGCTAAATTGTTATATTAGGCGCTATTAACACTAACTAAAATTATACCGTTATGGAAGAAGCTGAAGTTTGGATGAACAAAGGAATAGACTTTATTGTCGAATATGGCCCCAAAGTATTAGGTGCCATTTTAATTTACATTATTGGCTCTTGGATTATCAAGAGGATTACTGGGACTACTCGTAAAGTAATGAGCAAAAGTAGTTATGATGAATCCCTTCAACGTTTCTTGTTAAATATGGCCTCATGGGCATTGAGAGTATTACTTATTATTATTGTTATCTCTACACTTGGTGTTGATGTCACGACTTTTGCCGCTGTTATCGCTGCCGCCGGTTTGGCAGTGGGCTTAGCACTTCAAGGGTCACTTTCCAATTTTGCAGGTGGCGTTCTAATCATGATATTTAAGCCGTATCGTATAGGTGATCTTATAGAGGCCCAAGGTGTTCTGGGGGCAGTAAAGGAAATAGAAATTTTTACCACAAAACTAATTACTCCAGAAAATAAGCTGGCGATTGTTCCCAATGGGGCCATGGCCAATGGGAATATCATTAATTATACAGAAGAAGGAAGCATTAGAGTAGATACCGTTGTAGGTGTTGGTTATGGCGAAGACATCAAAAAGACTAAGGAGGTCCTTATGGAAGTGCTCACCTCAAATCCTCAGGTGTTGTCAGATCCGGCCCCTTCAGTAAATGTAATGGAACTGGCGGACAGTTCTGTCAATTTAGCCGTTAGACCCTATTGCAAACCAGAGCACTATTGGGACGTGTATTTCGCGACTTATGAAGGAGCTAAATTGGCTCTTGATTCGGCTGGTATTGAAATTCCTTATCCACATTCTGTTGAGATTCATAGGGAAGGCTAACCTTGCCTAAACAATCATCTTAAATAAAATCTGTTCGTTTTTAAGCGGACAGATTTTTTTATATACCCGTATAGTTGCTTGGGGTAATCTTCTTCAACTCGTCCTTAATGGCATCGGAGACTTCCAGGGTATCTATAAATTTGGCAATGGACTCCTGATCGATTTTTTCATTGGTTCGGGTCAATCCTTTTAATGCTTCATATGGATTGGGATAACCTTCACGACGTAAGATAGTTTGAATGGCTTCAGCGACTACGGCCCAATTATTCTCCAGATCTTGCTTAAATTTATCTTCGTTGAGCAATAGTTTGTTCAATCCCTTTAAAGTGGATTGAAAAGCCAAGACAGTATGTGCAAACGGCACCCCTATATTTCTAAGAACGGTACTATCTGTCAAATCGCGTTGTAACCTGGATACGGGAAGCTTTGCGGATAAATGTTCAAAAAGGGCGTTGGCTATACCTAGGTTTCCTTCCGAGTTTTCAAAATCGATGGGGTTTACTTTGTGAGGCATGGCTGACGATCCTATTTCCCCCTTCTTAATTTTCTGCTTAAAATAGTCCATGGAGACATACGTCCAAAAATCACGGTCCAAATCCAAAAGAATGGTATTGATACGCTTCAAGGTATCAAAAAGTGCGGCCATATGGTCATAATGCTCTATTTGTGTGGTAGGGAAGGAATGGTGTAGCCCCAGTTTCTCCTGTACAAACTCCTTTCCGAATAGCTTCCAATCCAAATCCGGATAAGCCACCTTATGTGCATTGTAATTTCCAGTGGCACCTCCAAATTTAGAAGCACTGGGAATGTCGTTAAGGAGGTTAAACTGTTCCTTTAATCGCTCTACATAGACAGCTACTTCTTTTCCAAGTCGGGTAGGGGATGCCGGTTGGCCATGTGTCCGAGCCAACATGGGAATTGCTTTCCATTCTTCCGCCAATTCCTGTAACTTTTCAAATACTTCAAGGTATTGGGGTACGTATACTTCGTTCAAGGCTTCTTTTAGGGAAAGAGGAATAGCTGTATTATTGATATCTTGGGAAGTGAGACCAAAATGGATGAATTCCTTATATTCTTCCAATCCAAGCGCGTCAAATTCTTTTTTGATGAAATATTCAACGGCCTTTACATCATGATTGGTGATTTTTTCTATTTCTTTAATCGCCTGAGCATCGTCTACATCAAAATTTTGATAGATTTCCCTAAGTCGGTCAAATTTGGAAACGTCAAACGATTGCAATTGAGATAAAGGAATCTCACAAAGCGCGATGAAATATTCGATTTCTACCCGTATCCGATACTTGATAAGCGCCTCTTCCGAAAAAAAGTTCGCCAAAGTATCTGTTTTGGCCCTATACCGGCCGTCTATAGGTGAAATTGCGTTTAAAGGATTCAAGGACATCTCTTCTTAAATTGATGGTTTAAAGGAAGTGGCAAAGATACTTATAAGCAAGGGAGTTTAAAAGCTTATGCCTTACAAGTTCAGCTCCCCAAAAGCCGGCTTTAACATTTTACGGATAAAACCTTAGGTACTCTTTTCAAATTAGAATTACTTTCAGGCTATTTCTCAATTTATTTTGGCCAGTGTCATTCTGGCCCTGGCCTTGTATGCCGCGCTGCCTTCCGCATAATTCTGCTCCAATACCATTTTTAATTCGGGATGTATCCAATTGAATTTTCGCCCCAGTAGGAGCAAGGAGGTCATGGAATAGGCCTTTGCAGCTACTTTGTAATTTCCTATAAGCCAATCAAAACAGGAGGCGGACATAGCTTTCAAGTGTATCTCTTTCAAGGCCTTCTGTGCTTCGTTTTTAGTTTTTGAGAAGTAAGCTTTTGTAAGGAATTCACATATTTTGGCCAAAGGTCTTACCGAGGAATCCAAGCGGATACTATTAATGTTTGAAGTAAAAAAGTCTAAATGGGGGTAAATGTACTGCAGTTTTTTTTTAAGTGTAAACTCCAATACCCAAGACGCTCTGTTAGAAATGGGATCTTTTTCTTCAAAAACAATTTCAAGAAGTGGGCGAATTAAATCCGGATTTTCCAAAATTAGCGAAGCCATTTGGGTACGCTTTTCCCTTGTGGCATCTACATAATTTAAAGATTGATATAATTCCGTTTTGGTCACAAAAATTGTATTTTCGTTTTACCTCAAATATAAAATCATGAAAACAGTAAAAAAAATTTCTTTAGCGCTATTGGTAATTTTTATAGCCATTCAATTTTATAGGCCGGAAAAGAACTTGGCACAAGGAGATCATACTGAAATTTTTTTGGCCGAAACCAATCCAGCCCTTGAATTGCGGGCAGTATTGGAGGAAACCTGCTATGATTGCCATAGTAACAACACGATATATCCCTGGTACAATAATATTGCCCCGATTTCATTTTGGTTGGCCAATCATGTGAAGGATGGCAAAAAGCATTTGAATTTTTCGGAATGGGATAGTTATTCCGTTAAAAAGAAGGACCACAAACTTGAAGAGGTCATAGAAATGATCGAGGATGGTGAAATGCCCCTAAAAGAATACACCTGGACCCACGAAAATGCAAGATTGACCAGCGAACAGCGTGAAGCTATAGTTGCTTGGGCCAAAAAAACTAGGTCATTGTATCAATTAAACGGGATACCGCAATAGGTACACCGATCGATGCTCGTTCTGCTAAAACGATTAGATTTTCATGATTGTCCGATTCCAAGTTAGGCCTTGGATCAATAAAGTAAATAGGTATTCCACCAGGTGCGTACTGCATTAATCCAGCTGCTGGATATACTTGCATAGAAGTTCCAATAATAAGTAGTGCATCGGCTTCCTGAGTGATTTCGATAGCTTTTTCTATCATAGGAACCTGTTCTCCAAACCATACAATATGGGGACGCAATTGATAGCCATCCTCACAAACCTCACCCCAATTCAAATCCTTTTTCCAATCTAGAATCAGGTTTTGGTTTCCCGTACTTCGTACTTTGAATAATTCACCATGTAAATGCACCACATGGGAGCTTCCCGCCCTTTCATGCAAATCGTCTATATTCTGGGTAATAATGGTTGTGCTAAAATGTGCCTCTAAATTCGCCAGTGCTATATGTGCCTCATTGGGGGACACCTCTAAGAGTTGTCTCCGTCTTTGGTTGTAGAAGTCCAATACCAATTCTGGGTTGTTGGCAAAACCCTGAGGGGATGCCACTTCCATAACATCATGCCCTTCCCATAGGCCATCGGCGTCACGGAATGTTTTGATGCCGCTTTCGGCACTTACACCTGCCCCGGTCAAGACGATTACTTTTTTCTTCATAGTTCTAAAAATAAGGTTTTTATTATATTCGGCATATGACAGACCAGGAACTTTTGACATACTTGGAAGGGTTTATCAGTCCTGAGCGCAAAGAACGGTTTTTGGAAATTTTGGAAAAGCGAACAAAATATCTTACCGTTGCGATTGAGGATATATTCCAGTTCCATAATACAAGTGCTATAATCCGTAGTTGTGAGGTTTTTGGGATACAAGATGCCCATGTAATTGAAAATCGTTTTGGAAAGCGATTGGACAAGAATATTGCCATGGGCGCGCAGCAATGGGTAGATGTACATCGTTATGACAATTCCAAGGATTGTTTGGCAAAGTTAAGGGGGGACGGATACCAAATTATTGCCACAACGCCCCATATTGATTCCTGTTTATTGGAAGATTTTCAAATGAATACTAAACTGGCGCTCTTCTTCGGTACCGAAAAGGAAGGGCTAAGCGGTGAGGCTATGCAGGCGGCAGATGGGTTTTTAAAGATACCCATGGTCGGATTTACCGAAAGTTTAAATGTGTCGGTATCTGCCGCCATAATACTTCAAGAACTTACCAAAAAGTTAAGAAAATCAAAGGTTTCCTGGCAGCTGACCGAAAAGGAAAAATTTGAAAAACGACTGGATTGGACCAAAAAATCCATTAAAAGTGTGGAGGAAATATTAAAAAGATACCATAGCTAGAATTGATTTTTTTCTTACATTGTTCCAATAACTAACTAATTACTAAGCAAATGACTATAGTACTTTACATTCTAGCGGGAATCATTTTATTACTTTTAGTATTAATATTATTGGCACCAAAGACCTATGATGTTTCCAGATCAATTGAAATCTCCAAGCCGAAAGGAGAAGTTTTTGAATACCTGAAATCGTTGAAAAAAATGGATGAATGGTCTCCATGGGCAAAGAAAGACCCCAATATGGAGAAGAAATTCACAGGAACGGATGGAGAAGTGGGAGCAACGAGTTATTGGAACGGCAACAAGGATGTGGGAGAAGGAGAGCAGGAAATCACTAAAATTATTGAAGGTGAACGTGTAGAGTCCGAGCTACGTTTTTTAAAACCATGGAAATCCACTTCGGATTGTTACACCGAGGTGAAGGAAGATGAAAATGGACAAACTAAGGTGACATGGGGCTTTTCTGGTAAAAATAAGTTCCCTATGAGCATTATGATGTTGTTCATGAGCATGGATAAAATGGTAGGGAAGGATTTTGAGGAGGGGCTTGCAAGCCTTAAGTCAAACCTTGAAAAATGAGAGGTATGGATTACAATATGGTAGGGTGGTTTGAAATACCCGTGACGAATATGGAACGGGCCAAAAAATTTTATGAAACTGTTTTTGATATTACAATTTCCGTTCATGATTTGGATGGTTTTATAATGGGATGGTTTCCCGATGCACCTAATAAACCTGGCGCTACAGGTTCATTGGTCCAACATGAGATGTATAATGCTAGCCCAACACATGGACCATTAATCTATTTTTCGAGCAAGGATGTTGCTGTGGAACTGGCTAGGGTAGAAGGGGTAGGAGGTACGATCATAAAGGAGAAGACAGAAATTGGGGACGGTCATGGCTTTATGGCCCTTATAAAGGACACTGAAAACAATAGAATTGCCCTTCATTCCAGAAGCTGAACATCATACATAAAATATACTGGCTTCCGCCCTTGCACCAAAACGTATTGGCAATACTGTTGTTCCAATTCCCTTGGATACATACATGTTAGATGTGTTGTTGGCATACCAGCCCTTAACATAATCTCCACTACCATATGGTGTAAAGACTGGGGTTCCGAAAATTGTAACTTGTCCTCCATGGGTATGTCCAGCTAAAATTAAAGGTTTAGAATTTAAAGCAAATTCAGTTTGGTCAATTTCTTTTTTATAGGCCGGGCAATGATTAAGGATGATGGTAGTAAGTGACGGATCAACATTTTCTGAGGATTTATTGATATCAGGAGTGCCAAGAGTAAAATCGTCGATTCCGAGGATATTGACTTTTCTACCCTTTAAATGCAAAACATAGGATTCATTTATTAAGAGTGTCCCATTGTGCTCCATATAGGTTTGTCTTAAAAGATCCAGATCTACGTGTCCGGAGTATTCCTTGTTTCCTAAGATGGCAATTTTTTGAATCTTATGGTCGATTAAGTGAAGAAAATCGTTTAAAAGTACTATTCGCTTTGTACGAGTTATTGCGTCTCCAGTAATGAATAGAACATCGGGCATTTCGGTATTTATTCGCTTTGCCAATGATTTATGAACGGATTTTAGTTCCCGTAAATGCAGATCACTCAATTGAATCGCTTTTATTTTATCCGTTCTTCCATTGGCTATGTCAAAACTATTCCATTCTATCACATATTTTTCAAACCATACAACATCTATAACCATTAAACCTATGGTGGCTAATATTATTTTTTTGATAAAATGTCTTCTTCCAAATTTCATATAATGAATAATGGTTGGGATGCAATTAATTTGGATGTCCAATATCCAATTTAAGGGAAGTGCTACAATTTTGTTTCTTTAAATCGTCCAAAGATTGTCCATAATATCCAATTAGGATAATCAATAGGTTGTGAAGATTTAATATTTAGCAAAACTAAGCGAAATGATTGGCCTATTGTTTGGCTTGGAAAATTAATTTTGTAGAAGCTCCAATAATGCAATATCATGGTTATTCTCCAAAATCACTTTTCCGTTTTGAACTTCAACCTCTGTTCCGGAGTAGGTATCGTAAAGTTTGGTGCCGTCGCCAAAAAAGCCTTTGACCCAAAGTGATTTCTTCCCTTTGGGTAAGTCCAACCCTATTACAACCTTGTCCTTAAAATCCCCATCAACATAGGTTCTGCTAAAAACATATGGTTTTTTGCCCAATCTTTTATGTTTTCCCGCTCCAACTGCTGGGTGATCCCGTCTAAATTTTCCTAATCTTTGCCAATGCGCCAAAACACTTTGGGTTGTGGACAAACTATCTAATTCTTCCCAGTTCATAAACGAACGTAAGGTAGCATCCCCAATGGTGCCTTCAATGATAAGGCTTCTTGCAGTTTCGTCTCCGTAATATATTTGAGATGCACCCGGAGTAAGTAAAAGTACATTGGCTGCCTTTATTGGATCTTTTCTTTCCATATCATAAGGTTCCCCGTCATCATGGGAGGTGAGGTAGTTTACCACGCTCTTATTCCTTAGTTTGGTATGCAAAAGGCTGCTATACTTTTTAAAAATAGTTTCATAGTCTTTTAGGGCATCCTTCTTTAACTCAAAGTTGATAAGACTTTTAAAACCATAATCATAAAAATCTACTTTCCTGTCTCCGAAATCGAACTCCCTTCCACCTGAGATGCCATAGTTGTAAACTTCACCAACCATATAAAAGGGTGTATCATCTAAAATATCGTCCGGATGTTTTTTCCTCCAAGTGTCAAAGGCATGTGCAGCCTCCTTGTACAGATCGGCCCAAGCATTTTCGTTTACATGCTTCACTGTATCCACCCTATATCCATCAATTCCCAAATCGTGTATATAATCTGTAAGCCATTTTATGATATAAAATCTTGGAGCTCTTGGATATCCGGTACGTTCAAAAAACAATTGCAATTCATCCAATTCCTGACTCAATCTTCCTTCTTCTTTCCATTTCGCAAGAAGAGCATCCGGGAGTTCTACAGGTTCATCGGATTCCGTTCGTATATCAGGTAAGTTATCCACCAACGTGCAGGCTGTGGTATTCTCGTACGTGGTAAATTCGCAGGTAGGATCTGTGCGTATCCATTCCTCTGGCCAAACTGGATCTTTTGGGGTGACCGGCCCTGTATGGTTCAAAACAACATCCATCAAAACTCGGATTCCCCTTTTATGTGCGGTTTTGACCAAATTCTCCAAATCCTCTTTTGTCCCGAAATTAGGGTCAAGAGCGGTCCAATCCTTTGCCCAATACCCATGATACCCATAGGTGTTACCGGTACTTTCATCTGTGGCACCATGAATTTGCTCAACCACTGGAGTGAACCAAATAGCGTTTATACCCAATTCAGAGAAATAGCCTTCCTCTATTTTTTTGGTTATTCCCTCAAGATCTCCACCCATAAAACCCCTTAACGTACCTGTGGAATCGGTTCTTCCTAAATTTATGTCGTTTTTGAGGTTTCCGTTATGGAAACGGTCAGTCAGTAAAAAATAGATATTGGCACCTTCCCACACAAAGGGTTTTTCATTGCTGGGTTCGGGGAGGGAATCTCTCATAACGATAGCCTCTTGAGCGGATTCTTTTTTTTCGTTTTTACAGGCAAAAAAAATGGGGAGCACGATGATAGCAATAAGCAGTTTTCTCATGGGCATCAATTTTGTCTAAAGCTATAAAATGCAGTGGGGAAATCAAAAAAATTATTTTTTTCTGTTCAAGACCTTGAATTCCTCATAACAGCTGCTTATGGCATCCAATATCTGAAGATCGTTTGCTGTTCTTATAAAAGATTTGGAATAATTACAGTTATTAAGGATATCCTCAATATCTACCTTCTCCAATTGTAGAAATTCCCTCAAGGTT
The DNA here is from genome assembly GCA_947494715.1 of uncultured Flavobacteriaceae bacterium. Taxonomy (GTDB): domain Bacteria; phylum Bacteroidota; class Bacteroidia; order Flavobacteriales; family Flavobacteriaceae; genus Ulvibacterium. The sequence goes on from CANLWG010000001.1 coordinate 749,611, forward strand.
TCCCTATCGAATTTGGAGGCCAAAAGATTGCGTATTTCATCGTCCTCTTTCATCTTTCGTAATTTCCGCATCTGATTCGGTTTTTTACCAAAGAGGTTTCGGAGTAAATCGGCTGGATTCAATATAGCACCCAATACTTTGGTAACGGCGCTAGGGTTTTTATTGCCCGCTTCATAACTTACGGAAAGCCCCGATATACTATATTGATACGCATTGTTTATAGGAAGGTTTTTTACATCAATTTCCAAATAACCCGTAAGTTGGTAAGGTCTAACAATGACTTCCTCCAATGCATAGGCTAGCTCGGTAAGTGTAATTTTGGTGTCCTTGAACTTGAACATGTCATTTGTTACCCGGATTTTCTGTGATTTGAAACCTAAAAACGAAAAATAGAGGGTATCGTTAACAGCCGCAGTTATGGAAAATTTACCATTTTCATTGGTTATGGTACCTAGAACCTGGTTGAGATTAACCACATGTACACTTTCCATGGGGACACTGGTCTGTGCATTAATGACCGTTGCGGATATTTTACCATCTTCCAACGGTTCTTCATCTTCTTGGGAAATCCCCATAAAGCTCAGAAAGACAAAGAAGATGAATATTTGATATTTCCTCATTAACCTTAAAATTCCAAAATAAAGCTACGAAACAAAACAAAAAAATACGCCTAGGCGTATTTTTTAATATACAATTAACTAAAAGAAATCACTTTTCCTCTTTTTGCTTCGTCTTTTACCTGAATAAGTCGCCTGACCTTGGCCGCGATCCTTTTTCTTGCCCCGTCCACGGTCTCTATCTCTATCTCTCCTTCGACCTTTATCTTTGCCACCTCGGCTTCCGCGCCCACCTTCAGGGTTATTGGACACTTCAACATTCACAAACCGTCCATCCACCTTCAAATCGGTAAAAGTAGATAGTACTTTTTCGGAAACACCGGTATCTGTATTAAAAAAGGAAAAACTTTCTTTTACATCTACCTTATAAACGTCTTCTTTGTCAAGGCCAACGGTATCACGTAAAAAATCTTTTAAGGACATCCAATCGTATCCATCCCTTTCGCCGACATTTATGAAATAACGAACTGATCCATTTGAGGAAAAGGAAGCGTCTTGATCCCTACCTTTTCTTCTTTCACCCATATCGGATGAGTTCAAGTCTTTAGTCTTGTTATAGTAATTGGAAAAACGCGTAAACTCTACAGAGACCATTTTCTTTATGAGTTCTTCCCTATCTATGCCATTGAGGACGTCATATATTGCTGGGAGATAATTTTCTACGTCCTTGTTGATTTCCGTGTTCTTTATCTTACTGGCCAAATGATATAGTTGTATTTCGCAAATTTCCATACCTGTTGGAATCTTTTTGGAAATAAACCCCTGTTTTATCTTTTTCTCAATGGCGTTTATCTTCCGCATTTCGCTACGGGTAATAATGACCATGGAAATACCGGATTTTCCTGCTCTTCCGGTTCGTCCACTACGATGGGTGTAGGTTTCGATTTCGTCAGGAAGTTGGTAATTGATTACATGGGTGATATCATCTACATCTATGCCTCTGGCAGCCACATCCGTGGCCACGAGCATTTGGATCTGTTTCTTTCGGAAGGCGCTCATCACCAGGTCCCGTTGATTTTGGCTAAGATCCCCATGCAATGCACCCGCATTATAACCGTCTTCTATTAATTTTTCAGCTACTCTTTGGGTATCCCTTTTGGTTCTGCAGAAAACGACTGAAAATATATCTGGAATGGCATCGGCCAATCGTTTTAAGGCCGGGTAACGGTCCCTTCCACCAACCACATAATATTCATGCTGTACCGTATCCACTCCGGAATTTTTAGCGCCAACAGTTATTTCCTGCGGGTGATGCATAAACCTTTTGGCAATCTGGGCCACTTCTTTTGGCATCGTCGCTGAAAACAACCATGTGGATTTTTCCTTGGGTGTATTGGAAAGGATATCCTTTATATCCTCATAAAAACCCATATTCAGCATTTCATCGGCCTCATCCAGGATACAATAATCAATTTTTGAAATATCCACCAGACCTCGGCCTATCATGTCTTTCATTCTACCGGGTGTTGCCACAACAATTTGAGCCCCGCGTTTAACTTGCCTGGCCTGATCGGTAATGCTCGCCCCTCCATAGATTGCAACTGTATTTATACTTTTTTCGTATTTAGAATACGATTGCATTTCATTGGTTATCTGCAAACAGAGTTCTCGGGTAGGGGACAGAATGAGTCCTTGGGTAGTTCTACTTTCTTTGTCGATTTTTTGTATCAAGGGAAAACCGAATGCTGCGGTCTTTCCTGTTCCGGTCTGGGCCAAAGCTACCAAATCGGTCTCTCCTTCCAATAAAATAGGGATTGCTTTTTCCTGTACTTCCGAAGGGATCTCGAAGCCCATATCGGAAACGGCATTCAATAGGGACTGTTGCAGCCCCAATGCTTCAAATGTTGTCATAATGTGTCTTTACTTAATCGCAAATATGTGTGTTGCATAGAGCGATTATCGTATATAACCCATTGGACTCAGCGCAACACCTGCCATACCGGCGGCGTTAATTAAGCGGCAAAGATACAGTTATTTATTAATATGGGGAGAGCTGTGAAATGCCTTTGAAGTTAGTAGAAGCTAATTCAGGCCCTCAACAGTTGTGGTATTGTTCCGGGTACCGCAAATACCTTTATGATATTCTAGTGTGTCCTATTCTGTAGTATTGTTTATCTTTTTTAGATAATCCACCAATTTCCGGACGGCTTTTCCTCTATGTCCAATTTTGTTTTTTACCGATAGAGGAAGCTCCGCAAAGGTTTTGTCAAAATTTACAGGTTTAAAAACAGGATCATAACCGAAACCTTGTTCACCTTTTTTTTCATGTATGATTTCGCCTTCTACTTTTCCAGTAAATAGCTGTTGTTCTCCTTCTAGGAATAAGGCGATAACGGTTTTGAACCGTGCCGAACGGTTTGGTTTTTTCTTCATTTCCGAAAGAAGCCTGGCCATATTTTCATCGGCATTTTTATGCACTCCGGCATATCGGGCAGAGTATACTCCAGGTGCTCCACCTAGAGCATCTACAATAAGTCCTGTGTCGTCCGCAAAACAGGGGTATCCATAATTGCGAACAACGTATTGTGCTTTTAGTAAGGCATTTTCCTCAAGGGTCTGTCCTGTTTCTGGAATTTCTTCAACACAGTCTATGTCCGTAAGGGACAAAAGGTCAATATGTTTTGGTAGTAAATGAAGTACTTCTTTTATTTTATTTGGATTGTGTGTGGCAAATACTATTCGCATAAGTCCAAAAATACTAATTTTAGCCATCTGAAAAATATATTCCGTGAAGTTGAAAGTACCGCCTGTTCTTGTCTTTTTGTCCTTTGGGCTGTTGATGTATTTCGTGACCAAATTTCTGACTTTTGGTTATTTTGATTTTTTCGGACGCGAGTATTTGATAAGTTTCCTATTGGGTATGGCCATTGTTATTACAGTTTTGGCTTTATTCCAATTTTATCGTGCAAAAACCACTGTGGATCCCTCGAATCCCGAAAAGGCTTCGGCCTTGGTAGTAACCGGACTCTACAAATACTCTAGAAATCCCATGTATTTGGCCATGTTATTGCTGCTTTTGGCTTTGGGTCTACTTTTGGGCAATGCTTTTAATACTTTGGTCGCTGCAGGATTTGTGGCCTATATGAACCGATTTCAAATTATACCCGAGGAGCAGGCATTGCTCAAGATTTTTGGAAAGGAATATAGCCGTTACTGTATCAATGTGCGGCGATGGTTCTGATATAATCGATATCGCTTATAATATTTGTATATAAGCTTTTTTGCTTATAACGTCAAATATTAGCAAATTTACTTATATTTGCATATATTAGCGTTTTAGCTTATACATATATGATTGCAATAATCACTGGAGATATCATAAATTCAGAGGAGCATGAAACCTCAAAGTGGATGGGTGTTCTAAAAGATTACCTACTTCAGTTGGGCAAGTCCCCCTACGACTGGGAAATCTACAGAGGTGATGAGTTTCAGTTAAGGGTCCCGGAAGAACGGGCATTGGAAATATCCATACATATAAAGGCCTTGATTAAATCAATTAAGAACCTTGATGTTCGTATGGGCATAGGCTTAGGTACTGAGACGTTTACCAGCAATCGGGTAAGTGAATCCAATGGGCCGGCATATCAACGTTCGGGTAGAACTTTTGAATCGCTTAAGGAAGATAAAACGAATTTAACCATTGCCGCTGGCCATGAATTTTACGATCGTACGTTGAACTTAATGCTGAAACTAGCTTTGGATTTCATGGATGACTGGAGTACGGTTTCGGCAGAAATCGTGGCTTTGGCCTTGCAAAACCCACAGGCTTCGCAGCAAGAAACAGCCAAGCAGCTTAATATTCAACAATCTGCGGTAAGCCAACGTCAAAAAAGGGCAAGATTGGATTTGGTGTACGAACTTTTGGAATATTATGCCCAAACCGTAAAGGAGCTACGACTATGATTCTTTTTATAAAATTGGTATTGGCCCATTTAATAGGGGATTTTTTATTGCAGCCCAATAGGTGGGTGATTCATAAGGAGGTAAACAAAGTGACTTCTAAATACCTTTATTTTCATGTATTGGTTCATTTTGTCGTTACCATGTTATTGTTATGGAATTTTCAGTATTGGAAACTTGTATTGGCCATTGTTATATCCCATTATTTCATCGATTTGGCTAAGTTGTACGCCAACCCCTTTTTTAAACTAAAGAGCATTCCTTTTTTCATTGATCAGGCATTTCACATTCTAGTTCTGTATATATGTGCCTATTCCGGAAATTTAATCGGGCAAACCATTTTCTTATTGGAAAAGATAGACTGGGCCTTACTCACCGCCATCGTGTTCGTAAGCTATCCGGCTGCCATTATCATGGGCAAATTGCTGGAAGGAATGTCGGATAGGATTGAACTGGATCACAAATCCCTTCCCGGTGCAGGTAAATATATCGGTATTATAGAACGATTGTTTGTGTTAGCATTCATTATTTTAGGACGATGGGAGGTCATTGGTTTATTGATAACTGCAAAGTCTGTTTTTCGTTTTAACGATTTAAAGGAAAGCAATAGTCGAAAACTTACCGAGTATATCTTGATAGGCACCTTATTGAGTTTCGGTATTGCCATAGTAACGGGAATTATTTATACAAAATTTTAGAATTATGAAAAGAATACTACTTGCTCTACTTGCTATTTTTATTTTGTCCTGTGCTGAGAAGAAGAAGGAAACAAAAGCAGAGCCAACAAAACAAAAAATAGCCCAACGATGGTCCACAGAAAAAGCTTGGGCCTGGTACGACCAACAACCTTGGTTGGTTGGAGCCAATTTTAATCCAAGCACTTCCATAAACCAGTTGGAATTCTGGCAGGAGGACACCTTTGACCCCGAGACCATCAATCGCGAGCTGAAGTGGTCCGCGGACTTGGGAATGAACCTGCATAGAGTATATCTACATAATCTATTATGGGAACAGGATTCCATTGGGTTTTTAAAACGACTCGATGATTATTTAAGAATAGCCGATTCATATGGGATTAAGACGATGTTTGTACTCTTGGACGATGTTTGGCACCCTATTCCTAAATTGGGCAAACAGCCCGAACCGGTTCCACATGTACACAATTCCGGTTGGGTACAGGCACCTGGGGCCGAGATATTGGGCGATACCACAAGACATGATGAACTGAAAGGCTATATAAAAGGCGTTACCAGGCATTTTGCAACGGATGAAAGGGTCTTGGTTTGGGATGTGTACAACGAACCCGATAATGTGGCCGGACAGCCAGGTAGGGATTCTTTGGAAGTGAAGAATAAGCATGACTACTCCTTGGCACTTTTAAAAAAGGTATTTCAATGGACTAGGGAGGTAAACCCAAAACAACCGTTGACAACAGGAATATGGAGAGGCAATATTGATCATTGGGGTCACTTGGACAGTTTGCCTGTCATAGATCGATATATGATAGAAAATTCGGATGTGGTATCTTTTCATGCCTATGATGGCGATATGGATAATGTTCAAAAAAAAATAGATCAATTGAAGAATTATAAAAGACCACTTCTGTGTACGGAATATGTAGCAAGGGGAACCGGCAATACTTTTGAAAATGTGATGCCCATCTTAAAGGAAAATAAAATAGTGGCCATAAATTGGGGTTTTGTCTCAGGAAAAAGCAATACTATTTATCCCTGGAAGAGCTGGGATTCAACCTTTACAACAGAACCCAAAATATGGCATCATGACATTTTACGGCAAGATGGCACACCATTTTCCCAAAAAGAAGTTGAATTCATTAAAGCTATTGTTGGCGTCGAAAATTGAGAAACGATCTGTTATCAATTTTCATAATCCAAAATTTGTTTTTCAAATTTTTTAGAATCTTTGAATTCACATAAATTGCCATCTGGGTCGTGGAATTTTGCAATAGTACCCCATGAATGTTCCTGATAATCCACTTGAATATTTTGACTTTCAAGTCGCTTGGCCAAAGATTTGACATTTTGGACATTCATCCGTAAGCAGGTTTTTACTCTGTTATCCATATTTTCTGTGCCTACATATTCGTCATCCACTTCAACCATTAAGTACGAACCGCCAAACTCAAAACAAGTGAGTTGTTCTTTTTCAAAAAGCTTTGGCAAACCGAGAATACCCTCATAGAAATTTATGCACTGTTCATACTTAATTGTAAATAGAATAATCCCCGTCCTATCAAATTCCATAATGGTCGTTTGGAAATGAATAACTGATTTCCTTTCTAAATATATTGCTAAAAATCAATAACTCAAACCATGTCCAAAAGGATATAAGGGATTTTTGGAATCATAAGGCACATCTTCTTTCTGGTTCTTTACGGCCTGCCATGAAGAGGGCAGTTCAAACGGAAGTTTGCCTTGAGGCTTTTTCTTCCCAAATAAAATATCGGCCAAGACTTCATCACTCGTACCGAATTCGGCCAGTAGGGCATTACTATTTTCTGCTATTTCCGTTAGTATAGCAGGGCGTTCCAAATTGGCTACTACTACAGATGGTTTTTGGGAGATTAGGTCTAGGATTTCCTTTTTCTCTTCGTCCGTATAATACAATCGTCCTTGGTGAAAAAAGCTTTCCAGGAAGTATTCGTTTCGTTCATCAAACGGAGTACGTATCCGAGTGAGAATAACATCGGCATCTTCCGGGTCGTTTACTAGGGTTCCATATGTATTGAGCACCTCTGGGGTCAACATGCCCTCGGCATATATTTTTGTTCCTTCCTTTAAAGGCAACAGTTCCTTGTTTTTGAGTAGAACGGTTGCCTTGCTTTGCGCAATGAGCCCTTTCCTGCGAAACTCCTCCTTACCGGCAACCTCACTTGCCTTTTTCTCATTTACATAGGGGTTGTCAAAAAGCCCCAAACGAAACTTGTCCCGTATAATGCGCTTTACGGATACATCCAACCTACTTTCCGGAATAAGACCTTCATTTACCAATTCAACGATTAATTCGGGTATGTTTTCACCCCCAAATTGGTCGCAACCCGCATCCAACACTTTTTTTACCCGTTGTTTGATAGTTAAATCCTCCACGCCCCAGGCACGACCCTCACCTAATTTGGAATCGGTGATAATGTTCCAATCCGTACATACCACACCTTCAAAGTTTAAAGAATCCCTAAGTAACCCTGTGATTACATCTTTGTTGAAACCAAAAGCTACATTCTCACTGGTCTGGTCTACTGGAATTCCATAATACGGCATAATTTGGGCTGTATTGGCCTTAAAGGCGCCCTCGGTAAAGGGGACGACATGGTAGTCAAAATTATTGCCCGGATATACCTGTTCCTTTCCATAAGGGAAGTGAGGGTCTTCACCATCTTTTTGCGGACCTCCTCCCGAAAAATGTTTGGTCATGCAAGCCACACCATTTTTGTCCAAGGAATCACCTTGAAACCCTAAAACATAGGCTTTGGTCATTATTGCCGATAAATGGGCATCTTCCCCAAAAGTACCGTTAGATCTTCCCCAACGTGGTTCCGTGGCCAGATCGGCCATTGGATGCAAAGCCACCCGAATACCTACGGCATTGTATTCTTGACGAGCAATATCACCAAATTCCCTTACCAATATCGTATCTCTTGTTGCCGCTAACCCCAAGGAACTAGGCCATTGTGAAAAGGACGGAGTGTATAGCGAAGCACCTGGATTATTTTCAGTACCATGTCTTGGATCCGTTGCAATGGTAATGGGAATGCCAAGCCGTGTGCGCTCGGCCATTTTTTGAATAGTATTATTGTATTTGGCCATTTTATCCGCCTCCAAAGAAGCCAGAATATTAAAACTGTTCATTTTCTTTCTGGCAATCATCTCTGAATTTGAGGGTAAAACCAGCGACATGATAAGATTAAGAGGTTCAGTGGACAGGATTGGGGTTTCCATAGGCTCACCATCGGGAGTGGTACCGATCATGGTGATGAACATAGAACCCGCTTTTTCTCCCAAATTCATCTGGGAAACCAAATCATTTACCCGTTCCTCCAAATCTGCAGCAGGATTTTCATAGGCATCCAACTTTCCATTTTTGTTCAAATCCCTAAAAGTGATACCATTTTCCATTAACGTTGGGGCTTCGTCTCCTAATAAGGCCATATTGTTCTTAGATGTATTGGACATATTTATATATATGACCAAAACTGCTATCAGTATAAGGGCGATGATTGAAAACAAGACATATTTCAGGATTTTGAAGAATTTTTTCATCTCTATTCTTATTTTGTTATTCTGACACAATATTAGTGAAAAAAGAATTATTGTGCTATTTTGACACAATAAAAATTTACATTTGCTCCATGAATCAAAAATTGAATGAACATGTTGCCCAATTAGTAAATGATTGCCTGCCCGGAAACTCTATCGATTGTGTTATTTTAGGATATGAAAATCAACAATTGAAGATTTTGCTGTTGCAATGGAAGAATAAAGATGTATTATGGTCCCTTCCAGGAGGGTTTATTCTAAAAGAGGAGGATATGGATGAGGCCGCTCACCGTATCCTTGAGGAACGAACAGGTTTGAAATCCATTTTTTTGAATCAATTTTATACGTTTGGAAGCAAAGAACGCTCACAAATGAATGGAGTTATACAGGCAAAACGGACCCGAGAGATGCTTAGGGAACTGGAAATTGATAATCCCAGCTTTGTCCGTTGGATACAGGGTAGATTTATTACAACTGGTTATTTTGCGCTCACCGATATTAGAAAGACCTATCCCCAACCTGATTTTCTCAGTGAAAAATGTGAGTGGAAAGCTCTTGATGATTTACCCGAATTGATTTTGGATCATGGACAAATTATTGAAAAAGCTCTGGAGCATCTTCGGATTCAACTAAATTATTTGCCTATTGGCCTTTCTTTGCTTCCCGAAAAATTCACCATGCAGGATATTCAAAAACTATATGAAGCCTTATTGCAGAAAAAATTGGAGCGCAGTAATTTTCAACGAAAAATGCTGAGTTTGGGAATTTTTATCCGCTTGGAGAAGCAATTGACCGGTGCCGCCAACAAAGCGCCCTACCTATACCGTTTTGATAAGGCCAAATACAACGAGTTGGTAAGTAAAGGTATTGGGTTTTCTTATTAAGTAGGTAAAGTAAAACTTTCGTTCCAATTATGCCGATTGGTTTTATGGATGAGCAAAGAATTCAATAAAAGAGGTGTTTTAAAAAGTGAATGCGGTAACGGAATTATACAAAACTAGGCGCAATTTGTTTTATTTTCCGGTTCTTCCCAACGGGACAAAATTAATCTTTATTTTTGCCTTTTGATTTATTTAAAAGTTTTTGAATGGGCCGAAAATACGTTTTCGATTTTGATAGTACCCTGACTAGGGTAGAGGCATTGGATGTCCTGGCCGAAATGACTTTACAAGGAAGGTCGGATCGGGAGGAAATCGTCAACAAGATTCAGGAAATCACCAATTTGGGAATAGATGGGGATATTTCCTTTACAGAGTCCTTGGAACGTCGTATTAAACTTCTAAATGCAAAAAAGGACGACCTAGAAGGGTTGGTGGTAGAACTTCGTCAAAAAATCTCTAAATCCATAGCATCAAATAAAGAGTTTTTTAAAAAGTTTTCAGACGATATTTATGTCATTTCCTGTGGTTTTAAGGAATTTATAGACCCCATAGTTGCAGAATACAATATCCCATCTGATCGGGTATATGCCAACACCTTTAAATTTGATGAATCTGGAAGTATCATCGGTTTTGATGAAACCAATGTGCTGTCCTCCCACAACGGAAAAATAGAATGTCTAAAGGAACTGGATTTAGATGGAGAGGTACAGGTTATCGGTGATGGATATAGCGATTATGTAATGCGGGAAGCCGGAATAGCCCATAAGTTTTTTGCTTACACGGAGAATGTACATCGGGAAAAAGCGGCGAATAATGCCGATCATATTGCACCGAACTTGGATGAATTTTTATTTGTTAACGATTTGCCCAGGAATATATCCTATCCCAAAAACCGCATTAAGATTCTATTGCTAGAGAATGTTCATCCAGCTGCTTTCGATAACCTTTCTGAGGATGGTTTTTCTGTCGAGTTGGTAAAACATAGCCTCGGCGAAGAGGAATTAATGGAAAAAATAAAAGGTGTCCATGTACTTGGAATCCGTTCCAAGACCCAGGTCACAAAACGGGTTCTGGATGCGGCCAATAAATTGTTGGTCGTTGGTGCCTTCTGTATAGGGACAAAGCAAATAGAATTGGATTATGCCAAAAAAAAGGGAGTAGTCGTCTTCAATGCACCCTATAGCAACACGCGCTCTGTTGTAGAATTGGCCATAGGCGAAATTATTATGCTGATGCGAAATGTATTTCCGCGTAGTACGGAGATACATAAAGGCCAATGGAACAAGACCGCAGTAAATTCTAGGGAGGTCCGAGGAAAGAATTTAGGTATTGTTGGGTACGGGAATATCGGTAAGCAGTTGTCCGTTTTGGCCGAGGCCATTGGTATGCGGGTGTACTATTATGATATAGAGGATAAGCTTGCCTTGGGCAATGCGATTAAATGTGATACGCTGGAAGACCTTTTGAATGTTTCCGATGTGGTTACGGTACATATTGATGACAACCAGGCGAACAAAAACTTTATTGGTGAGCGTGAAATTAATCAAATGCGGGACGGTGCCATGCTCATTAACCTTTCTCGTGGATTTGTCATTGATATTGCTGCACTTACCGAAGCACTTAAGAGCGGAAAGTTGGCAGGTGCGGCGGTAGATGTGTATCCCGAAGAGCCAAGGAGCAATGGCGAATTCAAGACGGACTTGCAAGGACTTGAAAATGTAATTCTAACTCCCCACGTAGGAGGTAGTACAGAAGAGGCCCAACGGGACATTGCCGATTTTGTACCCAATAAAATCATGGATTACATCAACTCGGGTAATAGCGTGGATGCGGTCAACTTCCCTAATATTCGTTTGCCAAAGCAGAACAAAGCACACCGTTTTTTGCATATACATAAAAATGTTCCCGGTATTATGGCCCATATCAATGAAGTTTTGGCCAAGTACGAAATGAATATTGTAGGACAATACCTTTCTACGGATAGTGAGGTGGGTTATGTAATTACGGATTTGGACAAGGAGTACAATAAAGATGTGATGAAAGCCCTACGGAAGGTAGAACATACCATTAAATTTAGAGTATTGTATTGAAAAAAGCGCCTACCTGTGATGATATGGCTCGTTCCTTAAAATTGTAAAAGCACGGTATATCTGTTCAATAAAGAACAAGCGCACCATTTGATGTGAAAATGTCATTTTGGAAAGACTGATGCTCCTGTGGGCTCTTTGATATAGGGCATCGCTAAAACCATAAGGCCCGCCAACCACAAAAACCAATTGTTTAATGCCGGAGTTCATTTTTTTTTGTAGGAATTCCGAGAATTCAATCGAAGTGTAGGTTTTCCCCTTTTCATCCAATAAAACCAAAACGTCCGTGGAGCTTAATTTTTTAAGAATTGCCTCGCCTTCTTTTTCCTTTTGTTGTGATTCTGATAGATTTTGGGCGTTCTTTATATCAGCGACAAATTGCAATTCGAATTTTACATAATGCTTCAACCTATCTTCATAATTGGAAATTAGTTGAAGTAGTTGTTTACTGTCAGTTTTTCCGACGACAAGTAGCTTAATTTTCACGATGCAAATTTAATGGGAACAAACTGAAAGTTTGGCTTAAAATTCATTAATCCGTTGGAATTTAAATCGAGGACCCAAAAAACATTTTACTAATTTTATCCGAATCAAATTTTCCTTAATGATTTCAGAAGAACAGTTTCAAAAAGAGTTGGAAATTATTATCCGGAACGCGATTCGAGAAGATGTGGGCGATGGTGACCATAGTTCATTGGCCTGTATTCCAAATTCGGCTAGAGGCAAAGCCAAACTTTTGATCAAGGACGATGGTGTTTTGGCCGGTGTGGATTTTGCCAAACAGGTTTTTTCCTTTGTGGATGCGTCAATGGAAGTAGAAATCTTGATACAGGACGGGTCTCCGGTAAAATATGGAGATATTGCATTTTACGTTTCGGGAAGCTCGCAGAGCATTTTAAAAGCAGAACGATTGGTACTCAATGCAATGCAGCGTATGAGTGCTATAGCTACTAAAACAAAGTCCTATGTTCGTTTGTTGGAAGGCACCAAGACCAAAATTTTGGATACACGAAAGACCACTCCCGGCATCCGTGCTCTTGAAAAATGGGCCGTAAAAATAGGGGGAGGAGAGAATCACAGATTTGCGTTATATGATATGATCATGCTCAAGGACAATCATATAGATTTTGCCGGAGGTATTCCCCAGGCAATTCAAAAGACCCAAGCCTATTTAAAAGAAACGGGCAGGCATTTAAAAATCATTGTGGAGGCCAGAAATTTGAAAGAAGTAAACCAAATTTTGGAATCCGGGGGAGTGTATCGAATTTTGTTGGACAACTTTAATTATGGAGATACGCGAACAGCAGTTTCTACCATTGGAGATACTTGCCTGACCGAATCTTCAGGGGGAATAAATGAAAATACCATTCGCAAATATGCCGAATGCGGGGTCGATTATATTTCTTCGGGAGCCTTGACCCATTCGGTACATAACATGGATTTAAGCCTAAAAGCAGTATAGATGTCGTTGGAAATTGAGGAAAAAATCGAGAAAATCCCAATAGTCAATAAACTGGCGGCTCTTTTAAAACGTATAAAGCTCCCGGCATTTGAGGGACTTTCCCTGTATGATCTTATAGAAATGTACATCGTGGGTATATTTCAAGGGGCGCTTTCTTCCCGAGCCAGTGCCATCGCCTTCAGTTTGTTTATGGCCCTGTTTCCCCTTTTGATTTTTATGGTAACGCTTGTACCTTTTTTGGTGTCCTATCTCAGTTTGGGAAATGCCGATTTTGATACCGAGTTCCTATCTTTTCTGGAATCTTTTCTTCCCACGGCCACCGGGGAGTACTTTGGGGAGATTTATCAACAGATAAAGGATCAAAAACGTGGCGGGCTGCTGTCCTCCGCTTTTTTGATTTCTATTTTTTTAATGGCCAACGGGGTAAACTCGATTTTTGGAGGGTTTGAAAATTCATATCATGTGGATCTTACCCGTAACTTCATCAGGCAATATGGGTATGCCTTGATGGTGGGGTTAATTTTATCTATTCTGATAATAGTCGGTTTTGTGGCATTTGTCTATTTTGAAGTTTATGTTTTGGGCTATCTTAACGAGTTTGCCGCTAGGACTGGAGGTTATGTTTTAGGGGAGGACGATATTATCGGGGTTCAGATTGCCAAATTTTTGTTTTTTATCATTTTGTCTTATTTAACCGTTGCCATACTGTATTATTTCGGCACGGCCGAAGGAAAAAAAGCCCGGTTCTTCTCAGCAGGTGCCCTTATGACTACCTTATTGTTTATTTTAACCTCTTACTTATTTGGAGTTTATGTTGAAAAATTTGCCCGATATAACGAATTATACGGGGCTTTAGGCGGATTGTTGATTTTAATGGTATATATATGGTTAAATTCCAATATATTGCTACTTGGCTTTGAACTGAACGCCTCTTTGAATTCCCTAAGAAAAAACTATGAAAAGAATGGTACTTAGAAGACTCTTTATTGTGGGCATTTGCTTGTTTTCTGGCTATGTGGCAAGTTCCCAAAGCGTCTTCGGGAAATGGAAGACCATCGATGATAGAACGGGAAAGCCCAAGGCCGTTATCGATATTTATGAAAAGGACGGATTAATGCATGGAAAAATTGTCCGGATTTTGGAAGAAGGCAAGGAAGATGCCCTTTGCCTAAAGTGTGACGGCGAACGAAAGGACAAACCCATCGTAGGAATGAAAATCATAAATAGCCTTAAGAAGAATACGAATGGGGAATGGAAAGGCAAGACCTTGTTCGATCCGGAACAAGGAATGACGTTTAGGTGTAAAATTTGGTTGAATCCGAAAAATGGGGACGAACTAAAGGTACGTGGCTATTTGGCATTTTTATACCGAACACAGACTTGGATAAGGGTTGAAGGATAGAAGGCAATGGTACTATGCAACACTTCATCAACGTAGTTTTACCTATCCCCCTAGAAAAACTTTTTACATATCGAATCTCTCGAGCCGAAGCTGAATGGCTGACGCCTGGAATCCGGGTGGCGGTGCCTTTCGGAAAATCCAAGATATATACCGCAATGGTATACGAGATTCATACCACCCCTCCCGAAGTCTATGACGCCAAGGAAATCCATGAAGTTTTAGATCAACGGCCCATCGTAAACCCAATACAGCTGAAACATTGGAAATGGATTGCTTCGTATTATATGTGTACGTTGGGTAAGGTTTTTAGAACTGCCGTACCCAGTGCATTTTTATTGGAGAGCGAAACATTGGTTTTAAAAAATAAGGATGCCCAAGTAAATGAGAATGATCTTAGGGATGACGAGTTTTTGGTATTTGAGGCATTGCAGCATCAATCCTCTTTAAAGGTAAATGAAGTAGCGACTATTGTTGATCGAAAAAGCGTACTACCCATTTTAAACCGCCTGTTGAAGAAAAGAGTTATCCTTCTAAAGGAAGAGATTTATGAACAGTACAGGCCCAAGTTGGTTCGCTATGTAAAACTTGGTAAGGAATATCTTTCCGAGGAAAAACTAGAAGACTTATTGACTTCGCTTACCCGAGCACCTAAACAAAGCCAGGTAGTACTTTCCTTGTTCCAACTTCAGGCCAATAAAAAAGAGCCTATAAAAGTTACCGATTTGGAAAAGGCCAGCAATAGCTCCAAAGCGGTTATTAAGGCCTTGATGGAAAAAGGAGTTTTGGAAGAGTATTTTGTAAGGACAGATCGCATAGTCTATGAAGGGAATGATGAGAATTCAGAACTGAAATTATTAAATCCAGACCAAAAAAGTGCTTTGGACGATATTTTGCAAAGCTTTGAAGAACAAAAAATTACTTTACTACAGGGTGTCACATCATCGGGCAAGACCGAAGTTTACGTAAAATTGATAGAACGCTGTATCAATTCAGGAAAACAGGCCTTGTACCTTTTACCGGAAATTGCGCTAACCACACAGCTCATAACAAGACTAAGGGATTATTTCGGTGAAAAAGTATCTGTTTATCATTCTAAATACAGTTTACATGAACGGGTAGAGGTCTGGAATAATGTATTGTCCATGAAAACAAAGGCCCAAATTATAATTGGTGCACGGTCGGCATTGTTTCTACCCTATTCGGACTTGGGCTTGATTATAGTAGATGAGGAACATGAAAGCTCCTTTAAGCAATTTGATCCGGCGCCGAGATATCATGCTAGGGATACCGCCATAGTATTGGGAAACCTTCATGAAGCCAATGTTCTTTTGGGTTCTGCAACACCTAGTATTGAAAGTTTTTATAATGTGCAGACCCATAAATACGGTTATGCCAATATTAATAGGCGTTTTGGTAATGTCCTTATGCCCGATATTGAATTGGTGGATTTAAAGGAGCAAACCCGTAAACGAAAAATGAAAGGACATTTTTCGGAACGTCTTTTGGAGGAAATTACCGAAACCCTGGATGCCCATGAGCAGATTATCATTTTCCAAAATAGAAGGGGTTATGCCCCAATTGTGGAATGTACCACATGTGGACACTCCCCACAGTGCCCCAATTGTGATGTAAGTCTAACCTACCATCAATTCAGGAAACAATTGCGCTGTCATTATTGCAGTCATCATATGGTACTACAGCAAACGTGCTTGGCCTGTGGTAGTCCTACTTTGGATACTAAGGGTTTTGGCACCGAACAAATACAAGAAGAACTTCAAAAATTGTTTCCCAGCGCTAAAACTGCGCGTATGGATTTGGATACTACTCGTGGAAAACATGGTTATGAAAAAATAATTACGGCATTTGAACAACAGGAAATCGATATTCTCGTGGGTACCCAAATGCTGACCAAGGGATTGGATTTCAGAAACGTAAACCTAGTGGGAATCATGAATGCGGATTCACTGCTTAATTTTCCGGATTATAGGGCACATGAAAGGGCTTATCAGCTTATGACCCAAGTGGCCGGTAGGGCAGGACGTACCAAGAAAAGGGGTAAAGTCATTATTCAGAGCTATAATCCTTATCACCAAATCTTAAAACAAGTATCTACCAATGACTATATGGGTATGTACTCCGAACAAATTTATGAACGGCAATTGTATAAATATCCCCCGATAAACAGAATAATCAGAATCACGTTTAAGCACAAAAATTTCAATGTCCTGAACGAAGCGGCCGAATGGTTTGCAAAATCTCTTAGAAATGTATTTGGAGAAAGTGTATTGGGACCGGAATATCCGCCGGTAGCCCGTATCCGAAATCAATATCTAAAAAACGTTTTGATAAAAATAAATAGGGACTGGGCGCTTACTCAGACTAAAGACGGCATTAAAAAAATAGAAAGGTCGTTCAATGCTATTTCTCAGTACAGAGGCGTTCGCGTAATCTACAATGTGGATCATATTTAATGAACCACCGAAAACTTTGGTTACCGGGCCTCGATTTTAATGTATAAATATGATGTAAATTCTACTAGAAATCCTGTGTAAAAGTAAAAACCGGCGCTTCTTATATGAGAAGCGCCGGTTTCATATATTGTAATGAAGTAGAAGTGCTAGACGTTGCTCAACGCTTCGGCCAGTTCTGTCTTCTTGTTTCGGCTCAATGGAATGGATCTGCCGCTTACTTCAACATTTTTGCTATTGAACTTTTCCACTTTTTCCAAATTAACAATATAGGACTTGTGGATTCGCAGGAATTTTTCCTGAGGTAATTGTTTTTCAAAGGACTTCATTGTTGATAAAATTACGATATTGGCCTCATCCGTTACCAATTTTATGTAATCTCCCAATGCCTCTATCCATTTAATATCGTTAAGAACCACCTTTCTCTTTTTGAGGTTACTCTTTACGAAAATATGCTCCTCATCCTCGTTTACCCTATGCATCTGCTCATACTTGGATACAGCCCGTCTTACGGAAGCATCAAAACGTGCCATGGTAATGGGCTTATGCAAATAATCCGTGACGTCATAGTCAAAGGCCTTAAGGGCATAATCCGGTTTTCCGGTAATCAAAATTACTTGAGGACTGTTTTCAAGGGATTCGAGTAAGTCAAATCCATTGATGATCGGCATTTCAACATCAAGGAAAATTAAGTCGATCTCATTATTCTTAATGCCATTTTTAGCCTCTATCGCATTGCTATATTCGGCAACCATTGCAAGATTTGGGTGGTTGTTGACTAGCTTGGCGACTGCCATTCGCTGCATCGACGAATCGTCAACAATAATGCTTCTTAATTTCATAAAGGTTGATTTGTGGGGTTAAATCATCGACAAATTACTGAAAAAACACGTTCAACTGCAATAAAAGTTGTAAACATTGTACGGAATCCTGTGTAATTGGCAATGACCATAGTTTAAGATTTGGTTAAGTTCAATTTTAACGATTGTTAGTCTATAACGAAGATTTTTTCGTTTTCTTGTGAAGTGTGCTAAATATTCTTATTTTTGCGCTCCTAAAAAATATACATTCATATGAACCATTACGAAACTGTTTTCATTTTAAATCCCGTTTTATCTGATACTCAGATAGAGGAAACAGTTAAGAAATTTGAGGATTTCTTAATTAAGAATGGCGCCAAAATGGTCTCCAAGGAAAACTGGGGACTCAAAAAATTGGCCTATGCCATACAAAACAAAAAAAGTGGCTTTTATCATTTGTTCGAATTTACTGCGCCGGGTGAAGTTATAGGCCCATACGAGCAAGAGTTTAGAAGGGACGAACGCATTATGCGTTTTCTTACGGTGAGATTGGATAAGCACGCCATTGAATGGGCGGAAAAAAGAAGAACAAGGTTAAAAGCTAAAGCGTAAAGAACATGGCAACATTACAACAACAGGCAAAAGGAAAAAAAGATGGGGAAATCAGGTATTTGACCCCTTTGAACATTGAGACCAATACCAAGAAAAAGTATTGTAGGTTCAAAAAGTCCGGCATTAAATATATTGATTATAAGGATGCGGATTTTTTGATGAAATTGGTAAACGAGCAAGGGAAATTACTTCCTAGGAGGCTTACCGGCACTTCTTTGAAATATCAACGAAAGGTAGCGCAAGCTGTAAAACGTGCCCGTCATTTGGCTTTAATGCCATATGTGGGCGATTTGTTAAAATAAAAAGAGACCGAAGATGGAAGTTATATTAAAGCAAGATGTGGAACACTTGGGTTTCAAGGACGATTTGGTAAGCGTAAAAAATGGTTACGGTAGAAATTACCTTATTCCTAATGGATTGGCTACCATGGCGACCCCTTCTGCCAAAAAGGTTTTGGAAGAGACCTTAAGACAACGGGCGCACAAAGAAAAATCTATTGTGGACGCTGCCAATAAGACAGCAGAAGCATTGAAAGGACTTGAACTTAAAATACCCGCTAAAACGGGTGACGGAGATAAGCTGTTTGGTTCTATTACCACCATTGACCTAGCTGCAGCTTTTCAAAAAGAAGGTCATGAGATAGATAAAAAATACATTGCCATACAGGGAGGCTCCGTAAAACGTACCGGGCCCTATAATGCACAAGTTAGATTACACCGTGAGGTTGTGGTAGACTTCGCTTTTGAGGTAATCGCCGAGCAAAAGTAAAGGTCGAAAAACAAAAATAACAAGCCTTTCAGTACCTACTGAAAGGCTTTTTTATGATATGACAAATCATGAAGTATTCTAGACTTACCAGGCAGCAATTGGAAGGGCTGCATAAGGAATTTATCAACTTTCTGGCAACTCAGTCCATTACTTCCGATGAATGGAAAACCTTGAAAGAACAAAAACCTGAAGTTGCCGAAGAAGAGTTGGATGTTTTTAGTGACCTTATTTGGGAAGGCGTTTTGACCAAGGTAGGGTATTTGGAAAATATTTCGGAGCAACATATGCATCTATTTCATTGTACTGAAAAGGAGATGAAACTAATTTCCGTAAAGCTTATGAATCCGGAGGCGGATTTAACCACTAAAGAGGGGTTCAACTGGTTTAAGAAGAACTGGCAATCGGATTTTGTAGAGTATCTCACAGCTTCCAAGGCCTATTCCGAAGATAAGGGCTTGGATAAATTTAATCTGATAAGACAGGGGGCCGTCATCACCAAAGGCGAACTATACCAATGGTTTGAAAAAGTAATATAAGTTCCTTAACCCAAAACGAAAGACTCTTAGTTATTCCAATAGCGTTGCCTGAAAAGATGGTCCGCAAGATTTTCCCAACAATTCCAGAACTTGATAACAAGCCGTAAAGAATTATATTTGTCCAGATTTCAAAATGTGGCTACTTGAGCTATGCCGAAGGAATAGTCGCAATAAAAATTTACAATGGCACAAAAACCAAGTATACCTAAGGGCACAAGGGATTTCTCACCTGCCGAGGTCAATAAACGCAATTACATTTTTGATACTATCAAAAAACACTTTCAGATCTTTGGTTTTCAGCCCATCGAGACGCCATCCTTTGAAAACTCCGAGACCTTAATGGGCAAATACGGGGACGAGGGCGACCGCCTCATTTTTAAAATTTTGAATTCTGGGGATTTTCTAAGTAAGGTCGATGACGTCACCTATAGTTCCAAGAATTCAGGTTCGTTGACCCCAAAAATCACTGAAAAGGCTCTCCGCTATGATTTGACCGTTCCTTTTGCGCGCTATGTGGTCATGCACCAGAATGAAATCGACTTTCCTTTTAAACGCTATCAAATACAACCTGTTTGGCGCGCAGACCGGCCCCAAAAAGGGCGTTTCCGTGAGTTTTACCAATGTGATGCCGATGTAGTCGGGGCAAATTCACTTTTACAGGAAGTGGAACTGATACAATTGTACGATGCCATTTTTACTGACTTAAAATTGGAAGGTGTTCATATAAAATTGAACAATAGAAAAGTCTTGGCGGGCATTGCCGAAATCATAGGGGCAAAACACCTATTGGTAAATTTCACCGTTGCTCTTGATAAGTTGGATAAAATAGGTGAAGAAGGGGTTAAGAAGGAAATGTTGGAAAAGGGTATTTCCGAAGAATCCATTGCCAAGGCCGCTCCCTTGTTCTCGCTTTCAGGAAGTACTGGAGAACAACTAACCATGCTTAAAGAATTATTGCAGGATTCCGAAGAGGGTTTAGAGGGT
This sequence comes from uncultured Flavobacteriaceae bacterium, assembly GCA_947494715.1. Lineage (GTDB taxonomy): Bacteria > Bacteroidota > Bacteroidia > Flavobacteriales > Flavobacteriaceae > Ulvibacterium. The sequence continues at coordinate 770,402 of CANLWG010000001.1, forward strand.
ATCCGAGAGTTACAATTTGTAATGGATACGGTTAAAGAAATTGGTTTGCAATCTGCACAACTTTCATTGGATGTCACCCTCGCCCGCGGACTCAATTACTATACCGGTACTATTTTGGAAGTAAGTGCTCCAGAGGGAGTGAAAATGGGCTCTATAGGTGGTGGCGGTAGATATGATGACCTTACCGGAATTTTTGGTTTAAAGAATGTGAGCGGCGTAGGGATTTCCTTTGGACTGGATCGTATTTATTTGGTATTGGAGGAATTGGGTCTTTTTCCCAAAACCTTGGAACAGTCCATAGAAGTACTCTGTCTTAATTTTGGGGAGGAAGAAGCATTGGCTTCCTTAAAGTTGATTAACACACTTCGAAAACTAGGAGTTAAAGCTGATTTATATCCTACCGATGCCAAAATCCAAAAGCAGTTTAAATATGCCAATAACCGAAATGTACCCTATGTTATCTTGCTCGGCGAAAAAGAACTTGTGGAAAACGCTTTTGTGGTGAAGAATATGGCCAATGGGGAGCAGAAAACTTTTTCTATTGATTCTATAGAAGATTTTATTGCCTCGCTATAGTCTTTTCCGTATTTCCTTTACTATTATTTGGTAATAGTCGATTTCGTAAGTTACATATTTCTTTACATTCGCCAGGTCCCAAGTTTCCTCGGAAAATTGAATTAGTGGAATCAAATCCAAACGTTCAACTTCACTTTCCTGTTTTTGAAGGTTTTCCAAGGGAAGCTTCAACTCACATAAAAAGGTGTGATGGAATTCACGATCGACCAAATCCTCACGATGTTTATGGACCGATTTAAAAACACCTATCTTCTCCAGATCCATTTTGGAAACTGAAAGCCCTATTTCTTCCTCCACTTCACGGATTGCCGAGACCTCAATATCTTCCCCGGCACCAATGTGCCCAGCCACGGAAACATCCCAGTGTAAGGGATGGGTATCCTTGTCCTTGCCGCGTTGTTGTACAAGAACCTTTCCATCTTTGGTGTACAACCAAACGTGAATGGTTGGGTGAAACCATCCCTTGGCATGGGCCAAGGACTTCATCGCCGTCTTTCCCGTTTGGTTACCCATGTCATCCAGAATGTCAATAAGCTCATCCATGTTATGCTACAAAATATGGCTCCCTTTTAGGGAAGGGTTGGAACATGTTTACTCAAAATAGCTAAATGCTTCTCCACTCTCAATATTCAGAACAGTTTCATAAATCAGGCGGATTACATTCTCTACATCATCCCGGTGAACGGTTTCCACCGTAGTATGCATATACCGAAGGGGCAATGAAATCAAAGCGGACGCCACACCACCGTTACTATAGGCAAAGGCATCCGTATCCGTCCCTGTGGATCTTGAAGCTGCCAAACGCTGAAAGGGGATTTTATTCTTTTCCGCCGTTTCGATAATACGTTCCCGGAGTTTGTTCTGCACGGCCGGTGCATAGGAAATTACCGGCCCAGCTCCGATTTCGGTATGGCCTTGCGTCTTTTTGTCGATCATGGGGGTAGTAGTGTCATGACATACGTCCGTAATGATAGCCACATTGGGTTGTATGGTCTGGGTAATCATTTCGGCTCCTCGAAGCCCTATTTCCTCCTGAACGGCATTTGTTATATAGAGTCCAAAAGGCAATTTCTTCTTGTTTTCATGGAGTAAACGGGCTACCTCTGCCACCATAAACCCGCCGGCCCGATTGTCTATGGCACGGCAAACGAATTTATCTTTGTTTAGAATGTGGAACTCATCGGGATACGTAATCACACAACCTACATGAACCCCCATTTTCTCTACTTCTTCTTTGTCCTTGGCCCCAATATCTATAAAAATATTATCCAGTTTTGGAGGTTGTTCCTTGCTTTTGTCCCGAGTGTGGATGGCAGGCCATCCAAAAATGCCTTTTACCATGCCATTTTTAATATGGATGTTTACCCATTTGGAAGGGGCAATCTGGTGGTCGCTTCCCCCATTCCGAATGACGTATAAGAGGCCATCATCCGTAATGTAGTTTACATACCACGAAATCTCATCGGAATGCCCTTCAATGACCACTTTGTATTCGGCATCGGGATTTATGACCCCAACAGCTGACCCATAAGTGTCCGTAATGAAAGTATCTACATAGGGTTTTAGATAATCCATCCATAGTTTTTGTCCTTCCCATTCATATCCCGTGGGCGCGGCATTGTTTAGATATTTTTCAAAAAAATCAAGGGACTTTTTGGTCAATATTTTTTTTTCGCTCATGTAATCTTTGTTTGAATGCAAACTTAGCAATATTCACTTTTAATTAATAATACGGGCAATTATTTATCGTTAATTTTGGCGAGGCTTTTACCAAACTGAGTATATGAAAGAAAAACTTCTTTTGGCCCTGTTTTCTTTGGTCCTTATTTCTGCCAATGCACAAATAAAGGAGAAGGCCTTGGATTCGGTTGCTGAAAAATTGATTATCATCGAAGGCGATTCCCTGTTGCAGAGCTCTATAGCCTTGGATGAGGTTTATATATTTAGCAAGCTCAAATTCGGTTCCTACAAAGAAAAACTCCGCTACTATATATTGAGGCGCAAAACGCTTAAAGTTTACCCTTATGCCAAATTGGCGGCGGAACGCCTTGTAGAACTAAACGATAGTCTTTCAAAGATCAAAAAAAAGAGGAAGAGAAAAAAGTACACAAAGAAAGTCCAAAAGTATATTGAAGGGGAATTTTCCGAAGAGCTCAAAAAACTAACACGTACGGAAGGACAAATATTGGTAAAGCTTATCTATCGCCAGACCGGAAAGACTGCTTTTAACCTGGTAAAGCAACTCCGAAGTGGATGGCGTGCTTTTTGGTACCAAACCACGGCTAAATTATTCAAGATCAGTATCAAGGAGGAATTTCACCCTGACATGATACATGAAGATTATTTGATCGAGGATATTTTACAACGCGCCTTTGCCTCGTACCGACTGGAACGGCAAGAATCGGTTTTAGATTACGACTACGCCGCGTTGAATAACAAGTGGAATAACACGACGGATAAGCAAAAGAAAGATTAGATTTTTTTTTGGACACTATAATTCCTGACCTACTAATTATCCTGAACCTTTTTGTTGAACAATGCATCCACAAATAATTTAATGCTGTAGAACCCTAACGAAACGGCTGTTATGGCAAGGATCAGACCTAAAATCAAGACAGGCCAAAACCAAGGGTGTTCCTGATTTTTAAATGCTTGAAATAGCACCACCGGAGCAGTGAACATCAGGATGATAGTATAGAAAAGAAACTTTACCCCCTTGATAATCATTTTTTTATCCGTTTCCATTGTTGATGATAAAATCAATAACCAAATGTAAGGAATATGGCCTATATTTAGATATCCAAGGCGCTATTATGAACATACTTATTATTCCGGATAAATTTAAAGGTTCCCTTGCGGCCAAGGAGGTGATTGCGGCAATTTCAAATGGTATCAAAAAAGTAATGCCGGATGCAAATTTATATCCCGTACTGGCATCGGACGGTGGCGATGGCTTTCTAAATGCCGTATCCGAAAACTTGGATTGCAAGGTGATTACCACGAATACCGTTGACCCACCCGGTAGGAAAATAAAGGCCGACTATCTTTTAAACCGCGCGGATCGTATTGCATACATTGAATTGGCCAAATCCTCGGGCTTGGAACTTTTGGAGGTTCACGAGCGCAGTGCCATGACAACTTCTACGTATGGTACTGGGCTTCAAATTATGGATGCCATTACGAAGGGTGCTACTTCCATTTATGTTGGTTTAGGCGGTAGTGCTACCAATGATGGAGGTACTGGAATAGCCCAGGCACTGGGGTATCGGTTTTTGGATGGTTTAGGAAATGATTTAGAGCCTAATGGTGAAAACTTATCAAAAATTAGGGCCATTAAAAGTGAGGAAGCGGTTCAAAACTTAGAGGGTGTTTCCTTTTATGCCGTAAACGATGTGGACAACCCGCTCTTTGGAGAAACGGGAGCTGCCCATATTTATGCAAGACAAAAAGGAGCGAACGATACGGAGATCGATATATTGGATATGGGATTACGTAACCTGGATGCTATGGTACAGGACAATTTGCAAAAGAATGTGGCACAGAATCCCGGTGCGGGGGCAGCTGGTGGAACGGCCTATGGTCTACAAGCTTTTCTGAATGCCGAATTTAACTCAGGAATTGATTTTATGTTGAAACTGGCCCATGTTGAAGAACTACTCCAAAAAGAAAAAATAGATTATATCGTTACGGGCGAAGGAAAGTTCGATGATCAGACCCTGCATGGCAAATTAATTAAAGGAGTTGTGGATTTGGGTAAAAGCAATAAAGTTCCGGTGGTAGTGGTCTGTGGACAATCAGAGGTTGCGGCCGAAAAATTGGCCTCATTGGATATTGCGGCAATCTTGGAAATAAAGGATGGATCTAAGCCCTTACAATACAATATGGAAAATGCAGCAGCCTTAACGGAAAAAGCCGTCTCTACTTTTTTTTGGAAACTTGATTGAGGCTTAAGAAAATTGAAACGGAAAAACTTAGAAAATATTGATGTTTACTCTATGATTAACGATGAGCTAAAAGTTTGGCTCACGGCAAAATAACCTAAGGGAAATCCCTCCCTGACATTTTCGGGATCTATACCCTCTACCTCTTCCAAAGAATCGATGTTCTCAAAATCGATATCATCGATATCTACCCCTGTAATATTAATGATGTTGCCCCGAACAGTGGCCGTAGGAGTCTGAAAAGGACCTTGGTCCCCGCCACTTTGCACAATGAGTTGGTTCATGTAATTGTAAAACCCGATATCCACTCCTATTAGACTTATTTGCAATTCCTGTCCTTCATCCAGGCCATCATCATAAAAGTAGGAGAACTCAAATCGTTGGCCAGGGTAAAAGAGGTCCTCCGTGACGAGGTATTCATCAAAATCAAGATCAAAGAGATAAAAATCCTGTCTGTCCGGAGCATCTACAAAAGAGATTACTATTTCGGTTTCATCCCCGCTAAAAAGAGTTTGGTCACCTTGGGACAGTTGTTCTATAGGAACGGCGGGAATATAATTCGTGAGGGCGGCATAGTTTTGGTCCTCATGGGTTATGGATAGTAACAACCGACCTGAAGTAAAAAATGAGGTGCTCTCCTGCGCTTCATATACTCCGGGACTTATCTGGGTCAGTGTTACAAAGCTTGGAATCCCTGAGCCATTAGGCTGATCCAAGTTTACAATAGTAATGTTCTGCAGATCAGCAGGCGGAATATCTTCAAAAAAAGAACTGGTCAGGCCCGCATTTACACGAACCCGGGTAATCGGGTTATTTTCGTCTATTCGTATAAAGGCATCAACAAAAAGACGCGAATCCACTTCAGGAAGATCTACTTCTACGACATCTTCACATCCAACAAAAACTAGGAAGACCAACCAAAGAAACCCAATTTTTTTCATCGTCTTAAAATTTAAAATTATAGGTCACCGCAGGTACCACACCGAATATGGAAGTACGTATTGCTTCATTAACGCCAGTATCCACATTTCTTTGGAAATTTATGGATGCGGCATTTCTTCTATTGTATACGTTGTAAATGCTGAAGACCCATTCGCCCTTCACTTTTCTGTTCCTGTTTTTACGTGGGGTAAGGGTGGCGGAAAGGTCCAATCGATTATAGGATGGTAGACGTTCTGCATTCCTGAGACCGTAAAAGGGCACTGTAAGGCCTTGGAACTCAAATTGTCCAATAGGATAATTGGTGGGCTGACCGGTTTGATATACAAAATTGGTGTTGAAGCTCCACTTTTCATTCAATTTATAACTTCCAAAAAAGGATAGGTCGTGTGTCTTATCAAAAGGGGTTCTGTACCAATCCCCATTGTTGATACCGGTTTCTTCTGGCGTCCTTCCCGGGGTACGCTGTTCCGATTTGGAAAGCGTATAGGCCAGCCAGCCCTGAAAGTCACCTTCATTCTTTCGCAATAGGAACTCAAGACCATATGCCCTTGCCGTACCGTTCAAGATTACTTGTTCTATGGCATCGTTGGCAATAAGATCGGCACCGTCAATATAGTCTATACGATTTTGTATATCCTTATAAAATGCCTCCATTTCCAATGCATATTCCCCTCCGTTTATATTCCTAAAAAACCCCAAGGCATATTGATCTAACAATTGTGGTTTTACAAATGGTCCGCTCGGGGTCCAGACGTCCAATGGGGTAGGGGAGCTGGTATTGGACAGAAGGTGCAGATACTGTGCCAAGCGCGTATAGCTGGCCTTTATAGAGCTGTTTCTGTTTAAGGTATAAGCCAATGAAAAACGTGGCTCAAAATTGTTGAAAGTAGCCAAACTACTACCTCTCCCCGGATCAGTGATATCTATCGGAACGGCTTCTTGATAGATTAATGAAAGGGGGTTAAAAAATACAGGATTATCATCCTCATATACAAATAGTTCGTCCTGACCCAAACGAATAAAATTACTGAAGCGAAATCCGTAACCAAGGCTAAGGTTTTCGGTTACCTGGTGTTCAAAGTCTACATAGGCTGCAAATTCGTTGGCATACTTCTCCGTCAATTGATTTTCTACGATTCCAGAAGTAGTATTACTGGGTTCTATTTTTCCAGGATTAAATCGATAGTAGATATTGTTAACCCCATAATTGATCTGTAATTTATCGCTGATGTAATGTTTAAAATCATATTTGATGTTGAAATTCTGAATACCCGAATTCCAATTGAAGCCAACGAAATCAAGTTTAAGACCATAATAGTAATCCGAATAGATAAGCGAGAGGTTGGAGAAGAGTTTGTCCGAGAATAGATGGTTCCACCTTAAATTACCCACTGAATTACCATAGGTATTTACAAAGTTATCACTGATTCCGAAAACATCCCTGCCAAAATATCCTGATAGGTACAAATTGTTCCTTTCATTAAGCTTAAAATTGATTTTGGTGTTCAGATCATAGAAATAGGCCGTATTGTCAATATCAAATAACGGCAGGAAAAGATGTGCGTAGGAAGCCCGGCCACCGATAAGAAATGCGGCCTTGTCCTTTATTATGGGAGCCTCTACGAGCAGACGACTGGCCACGGCCCCTATACCACCATTTACTTTAAGTTCCTTGCTGTTACCCTCTTTCTGGAAGATATCCAGTACGGAAGATACCCTGCCACCATATCTTGCCGGAATTCCTCCTTTATATAGCTTAATATCCTTAATGGCATCCGGATTGAAGACGGAGAAAAAACCAAAGAGATGCGAGGAGTTAAAAATAATAGCCTCGTCCAATAAAATTAGATTCTGATCTACAGCTCCGCCTCGGACATTAAAGCCTGATGCCCCCTCGCCGGCATTGGTCACTCCAGGGAGCAGAAGAATGGATTTAATTACATCGGCCTCCCCAAGAATCACGGGTATTTTTTTAATGGTTCCCACAGATAAGGTGTTTACACTCATCTGAGGTTTTTTTATGTCCAGTTTTTCCGCATTTTCGGTTACAACAACCTCTTCCAATTGCTCCATTTCCTCCACCATTTGGAAATTGAACTTCTGGTTTTCGGACAGTGCAATTTTTGTAACGATATCCTGAAAGCCTAAATAACTTACCAGAATGTCATATTCGCCTTGAGGAAGGGTAATGGAATAGAAACCGTATTCATTTGTAGTGACACCGGTTCCCAGTTCGGGAACCACTATGGTTACCCCGATCAGGGTCTCATTGCTGGACGCTTCCGAGATGGTACCGCTTAAGGTAAATTTTTGTTGTGCATACGTAAAAAGGGAAAAACAGAAAAGAACAATCAAAAGCGTTCCCGAAAGTCGATTCATTCAGTCAATTTTTGCTGAAAAGTAAAGAGAAAAAAAGCCACCGGGAAAATGTTAACATTTCTTTAGATGAAAAATCTACGATCCTTGTTCGATTAAGGAGAGTGTTAACATTTCTTTAGATAAAAATCTACGAGCCCTGGGTCTTTCGATCCAAAAATCCTAATATGCATTCTAAATTGCCGAAAGGATCTCACTCAAAGTGGTACTTGGTCGCATAACATCGGAAACCTTTTTTTGATCAGGTTTGTAATAACCACCAATATCCTGTGGGCTTCCCTGGGCCCCTATCAATTCATTTTTAATTTTGGATTCGTTCTCCTCCATTTCCTGTGCAACGGTCGTAAAAGTGGTCTTTAGTTCCTGATCCTTGTTCTGATCGGCCAATGCCCTTGCCCAGTACATGGCAAGTTTAAAATGGCTTCCTCGTGTATCGCGTTCGTTTACTTTTCTGGAAGGGGCCTTATTATTTTCTAGAAATACTTCTGTTGCCCTATCCAAGGCGTCCGCTAGAATACGTGCCTTTTCGTTGTTGTTCTTTTCTCCATAGAAATCTAGGGAAACGCCAAGAGCTAGGAATTCTCCCAAGGAATCCCAACGCAGGTGACCCTCTTCCAAAAATTGTTCAACATGCTTGGGTGCGGATCCTCCAGCACCCGTCTCAAAAAGACCTCCTCCATTCATTAAAGGTACTATGGACAACATCTTGGCACTAGTGCCTACTTCCAGTATTGGGAAAAGATCGGTGAGGTAATCCCGTAATACGTTTCCTGAGACCGAAACGGTGTCCTTGCCTTCCTTTAAGCGTTGTAAGGTAAATTTTGTGGCCTCGACGGGGGATAGAATTCTAATATCCAACCCTGTGGTATCGTGAAGTGGAAGGTATTCATTTACTTTCTTTATCAATTCGGCATCGTGGGTACGATCTTTATCCAACCAAAATACTGTTGGGGTTTGGGTCGCCTTGGCACGTGATACAGCTAATTTCACCCAATCTTGTATAGGGGCGTCCTTAACTTGGCACATACGCCAAATATCACCCTTTTCGACAGTATGTTGAATCAATGTTTCACCTGAATTTAGGTCGATTACTTTTACTATACCATCGGATGGAATTTCAAACGTTTTGTCATGAGAACCATATTCTTCGGCTTTCTGGGCCATAAGCCCAACATTTGGAACAGTACCCATAGTTCTTGGATCAAAGGCACCATTTTTTTTACAAAATTCTATAGTAGCCTCATAAATTCCTGCATAACTACTGTCCGGTATTACGGCCTTTGTGTCTTTTGATTTGCCTTCGGAGTTCCACATTTGCCCTGAATTACGAATCATTGCAGGCATTGAGGCATCAATAATGATATCGCTGGGTACGTGAAGATTGGTAATTCCTTTATCGGAATTTACCATTGCCAGATCCGGCCCCTCTATAATGGTCTTCTCAATATCTAATTCAATTTCCGCTCTTTTACCTTGGGGAAGGTCCGTTAATTTATTGAGGAGATTTTCCAATCCATCGTTGGCACTCACGCCAATGGTTTCAAAAATATCTCCATGTTTTTCGAAGACTTCCGCAAAGAAGACCTTCATGGCATGACCAAAGATAATGGGATCCGAGACCTTCATCATGGTGGCCTTCATATGTAGGGAAAATAATACGCCCTTCTCCCTGGCATCCTTTACCTGCTCTTTTAAAAAGTTGACCAGGGCCTTTTTACTCATTACCGTAGCATCGATAATTTCCTTTTCCAAAAGTGAAATTTTATCCTTTAGCTTAACGGATGTACCGTCATTTTTCAGCAATTCTATTTTCACATCCGTAGCATGAGCCAAGGTCAAGGATTTTTCATTGGACTTGAAGTCACCGTGGTTCATGGTAGCCACATGGGTCTTGGAATCGGAGCTCCAATTTCCCATAGGGTGTGGGTTCTTCTTGGCGTAGTTTTTTACCGCCCTTGGAGCCCTACGATCGGAATTTCCCTCACGTAACACTGGATTTACGGCACTTCCCTTTATTCCATCATATCGGGACTTAATTTCTTTCTCGGTGTCGTTTTTGGGTTCGTCCGGATAATCCGGTAGGGAATATCCCTTACCTTGAAGTTCCTCAATAGCCTCCTTTAGTTGGGGAATGGATGCACTTATGTTGGGTAACTTAATGATATTGGCGTCTGGATTTTTAGCCCAATTTCCCAGTTCTTTCAAATCATTGGTGAGCTGGAGCTCTGGGGGCAAAAAATCTGGGAAGGTGGCAATAATCCTCCCTGCTAAAGAAATATCTTTTGTTTCAATGGTTATTCCGGATGTTTTGATATACGCTTTTACTATGGGAAGAAAGGATTGGGTGGCCAAGGCCGGGGCCTCATCGGTTTGGGTATATAAAATTTTTGGCATCTATACTCTCGGTTTGTATTAAGCGGAGCAAATATACAATTTTATACATGCCTAGCGGGTAGCATAATTTGATTTATCAATGAGCAATTGGAACAAAGGTCGAGAGGTATATTTGGCCGATGGAATCCTATAAAAAGAACAAAAGCCATATCATTGTACGGATACATTGATATGGCTTTCTAGAAACAGTTAGCAAACCTTGTGTTTTGTATTTACAACAAAACCGCAGCCATTGACTGCATTTGCATCACTGTTCATACGTTTGAAACATCTTTTGTCCTTAATTATTAAACCAAGCAACTACTCAATGTTCCTTCTTGTTATCTTAATGGACTTAATCTTAGATACACAGCCGAAGCTTTGCATTTAACGTAAAGAACATCCACATAAAATTTGCCAAAAACGACAGCCCTTGGCTTTTATGCTCGCCTAATTAAAAAACTGGAAGCAATTTACATTGCAACTCAAAATTTCAATATAGCTAAACAACAATATAAAGAACGCAGACTCTATAGCGATTTAAAATCATATTTCTCCAAATATTTCCTTTAAATCACACTTCAATATACCATAAATATCCGTAATGGCAAAAATTTGTAAGAAATTAAAAATCAACATGATATGAACCATTACTATTAACAATTGTTCATAAATACAAATCCCTATCTATATGTGAATAGATAGGGATTTGTATAAAAACTATTTTTAAAGCTCTATGACCGAACTTCTTTTATCCTTGCTTTTTTACCGGTAAGGCCTCTGAAATAAAAGATTCGTGCCCTACGTACCTTGCCCTTTTTGTTGATTTCAACTTTTTGTAGGGCGGGCATGTTAATTGGAAATATTCGCTCCACACCTACGGTACCGGACATTTTACGAATGGTGAAAGTCTCGGTCGCTCCGGAACCCCTTCTCTGTATTACAACGCCTCTAAAGAACTGGGTACGTGTCTTTTCGCCCTCTTTTATTTCATAATACACCGTGATGGTATCTCCCGCGGAGAATTCCGGGAATTCATTTTTAGGAACAAACTCGTTTTCAACAAAATTAATTAGTGACTCCATCGTCTCATATTTATCGTCTTATTTAAATCAACGTTCACGATTTTCGTCAGAGGTTAATTTAACAGTGTGCAAAAATAGTCCATAAATTAGAAACTACAAGCTATTCTTTATAAATTTTGATATTGGGTCGGCAACCTTTAGGGTGTCATTCCAAGAGGTCTGGCCTAAGGTTTTCCGTTCTTTTTAAGGCCTCTTCTTCCCTCCAACGCTCAATTTTGGGAAAGTTACCGCTCAAGAGGACTTCTGGGACCTTCATTCCCTTGTACTCGGATGGTCTGGTATATACCGGTGGAGCCAAAAGATTGTCCTGAAAGGTATCCGTAAGAGCGGAAGTTTCATTGTTGAGTACACCGGGAATCAATCGGATGATGGTATCACATAAAACGGCAGCTCCCAATTCTCCACCGGACAATACATAATCCCCTATGGAAATCTCTCTGGTGATCATGGTATCCCTTACCCTTTGATCAACTCCCTTATAATGGCCACATAGCACGATAACATTTTTTAGCAGGGAAAGTCCATTGGCCATTTTTTGGTTCAATGTTTCGCCATCGGGTGTCATATAGATAACTTCGTCATATTTGCGATCCGACTTAAGGGCAGAGATACATCGGTCTATGGGCTCGATCATTAATACCATTCCCGCGCCTCCACCAAATTGGTAGTCGTCTACTTGGTTGTAGCTATGGTCCGTGTAATCCCTTAGATTATGAAAATGTACTTCTACCAGTCCTTTCTCTATAGCTCTTTTTAAGATAGATGCCTCAAAAGGACTACGAAGTAGTTCTGGTAGAACGGTAATGATATCGATACGCATTGGGAAACAATTTTATGAATTCATTCCGGAGTCCAAAAGTAGTGAAACCAGCGCGAATCCTTTTTCCAACCCAACCGCTCATATAACTTTTGAGCGGGATTATCCGTTTCCGTTTCCAGGGCTAGCCCTTTATAACCTATTTTCACACAGTGTTCTTTTGCCTTTTGCAAAAGAGCCTCACCGACCCCCTTTTTTCTAAATGCCTTATCTACATATAAATCATTGAGAATAAAAACAGGCTGTAGGGAAGCAGAGGAAAATGTGGTATACAATTGAGTAAAGCCAACAGGTTTTTCCTGATACAATGCTAGAAATAGTACAGATTCGTTACGATCAAATCTTTCTTCAAGAAATTTGCGGGCTGCTTTAGTGTCGGACTCCTTGCCATAAAATACCCGGTAACCATCAAATAAAGGAACAATTGCAGATATATGGGTCTTATTGGCCTTAAGGATGGAAACCATTGGACTGTTCATAAAAGCCTCAACACAAGGATATTTGGCCTCTACCTTATTTGGATTTTTTGTACTTGTTTATTTCGTCCTGTAACTGCCTACTGATTCGTTGCTCCCGCTCCAAGGCCCTCCTTCTGTGATCTTCATACTCCGTCTCCAGCTCGGAAAGGTTTTGCTTGGCCTCTTGGGTAAGAATATTACTTTTCCGGAACCTATAGATGAATAACAACAACAAAAGCAAAAGCCCCAGGATTACCGTCCACAAAATGAAATTATAGGTTCCTTTGGAAACTTGGATGCCCAAAAATGACATACTATCCTTTTCTTCCGAAACACTGGTAAGGTTGCTAGTGGTTTCTTCCAATTTTTTGTTCAAAGATGCAATGGTGGTCTCATGTCCAGAGATGGTGGCCCTAAGTTCATTGGCCCTTTTATTATATGAGTCTAGGGTGTCCAGGACATTTTTACGAAGTTTATCCAAAGAAATAACACGCACTACCTCATAGCGTTTACCATCTGCACGGTAATTTCCGGATTTTTTATATACAAACTCAAATTGATCGTTTATTGGTCCTTTGTCCAAGGACAATTCCGGTTGAGCGCTTGGCTGTTCTTGTGCAAATTGTAGGTGAAATGCAAATAAGGCCATGACGGTGAATAGTATCTTAAAACTTTTCATTTTTAAGTAATTCTTAAGTAATGTTAAATTAATGATTTAGAGTGGGACTAAAGTAACCCAATATTATTAATTAAGAAAAAAATTCGATGATTAGGTAAGGTTTGTACGGAATTTCCCCTGCTCTGGCAGGATGTTATAACTTATATTGGAATCTTGGCTAATAGTAGGTATACCTTTTTACCTTGGTAATGTATTTGGCCAGCCGTATAATTTGGTGTGCATATCCATACTCATTGTCATACCAGATATACAATACAATGTTTTTTCCATTTCCGGAAACTATGGTTGCATTGCTGTCATAAATAGCAGGGGCAGAAGTTCCTACAATATCCGAACATACCATTTCCTTGTTTAGGGAATACTTAATTTGCTCTACCAAATCTCCCTCTAACGCATACTTCTTCACTATTGTATTTATGCCGTCCAAAGAGGCCCTGTTCTTTACCTCTAGATTTAAAATGGCAAGCGAACCATTAGGGATCGGAACTCGTATGGCATTGGAAGTAAGTTTGCCTTTTAAGTAGGGTAGGACCTTTGCAGCGGCCAGCTCTGCCCCAGTTTCTGTAATGGCCATATTCATGGCTTCGGCCCTTCTATGACCATATTTTCCATGTATATTATCCACCAGGTTTTGGTCATTGGTACAGGCATGAATGGTTTCCAAGTGCCCTTTTTTAATGCCTAATGAGTCCTCTATTACCTTAAGAATAGGCGTTATTGCGTTAGTGGTACAAGAAGCGGCGGAATAAATGTTGGTATAATCCGGGTCATAATCGTGATGATTGACCCCGTGTACTATGTTTGGTACTTCCTTTCCCGGGGCAGTGAGCAAAACTTTGCTCGCCCCTTTGGATTTCAAGTGCCGACTAAGTTCACGTTGGCAACGGAATGCAACCGTATTGTCTATGATCAAAGCATTGGAAATCCCATATTTGGTATAGTCCACATCTTCCGGTTTCTGTGCTTGGATGAAATATACCGGTGTTCCATTTACTATAAGGAGATTATTTTCCAGATCGGTGTCCACCGTACCCATAAACCTTCCGTATACAGAATCCATACACAGTAGATTGGCCCTTTTTTCCAATGTCTCGGCATTTAGCTCTTCCTCTATAACAACAGCCCTCAATTTTAACTGGTCACCTTTTCCGGTCTTTGCCATAAACTCTCGAGCAAGGAGCCTTCCGATTCTTTCAAAACCATAGAGAACGACATCTTTGGGCCGTACGCGCTTACTTTTCCTGGCTCCCTTCAATTTGTCTATAACAAAGGCCTTTATATCGTTAAAGTTATTTTCGTCAGAATGATACTCGTAGGTAAGTTTACCTAGATCCAACTTGGAGGGAGGTAATTTTAAATCATTTATGGCCCTTAGAATCTCTAAAGAATCAAAAATCGAAATTGGTTTTTGTACAAATTCACCAGCATATTCATGCAAATGAATTATGTCACTTACATTTTTATCGATGATTTGATTTTTGAACAAAACCACCTCAATGGCCTTATCGTACCACAAATCACTTATGATTTTAATGAATTCGGTGGTGGCCTTTCTTCTATCGGCTTGAAATGCCAATTCTTTTTCGTAAGATTTCGTATGTTCCATCCGGGGGTGTTTTGAACATATATGATGTATATATCCCACAAAAATACTGATTTCCAACGTCGTAGTAAATGGAAAATGCAATAAAAAAAACGCCCTTTTCATGGGCGTTTTTTAATCGATACTATTTTATTGAAAGATGAGCCGTTCCCTTTCCCCATCCTCGTTGAGCATGGTGATGCTTGTTTTGCCGTATCTACTAATGGCACCAAATAGGATTCGAGCCTCTTGTATGTCATTAATTTCCTCACCGTCTACGGCAAGCAATACCTTACCATACAATCCATATCCACGGTAGGTTTCAGGGACCCCAACAATTTTTACGCCCTTTTTGGTCTTAAACCTTTTTCTATCTTTATCATCAAGGTTTTTTACCACAAATCCCATAACGGGAACTACCAAGGTCTGTCTTTCCTTGAGCAAAACCTCTACCTGTAGGGTCTCTCCATCACGATCAACGGTGACTTCGACTTTATCACCTGGTCTTTTGGTAGAAATGTAACCGCTTAAATCAGGTAATTTATGCACTTGGATATTATCGATCTGTTTTACGATATCCCCGCGCTGTAAACCTGCTTCGTCCGCACCCATTCCTTCTTCAATACCATCAATGTAAACCCCATCAATATCTTTTATTCCTTTCTCAACGCCATATGGCGTGTTTGATCGAATGGGGTTGATGCCCAATAAACCTTTCTGTACATTACCATATTCCATTATATCTTCGACGACTTTTTTGGCAATATTGCTAGGAACCGCAAAGGAATATCCCACATAGGAACCTGTCTGTGAGGTTATTGCTGTATTTATGCCGATAAGGTCCCCGTTGGTATTTACCAATGCCCCACCACTATTCCCGGGGTTTACCGCGGCATCCGTTTGAATAAAGGATTGATCCGCTTTTCCCAATGCCCGGGCCTTTGCACTTACAATTCCGGCAGTAACTGTAGAGGTAAGGTTAAAGGGATTGCCCACGGCCAAAACCCATTCCCCGATTTTGGTATCGTTAGAGTCCCCAAAGGCCAAATATGGTAGGGAACGGTCCGCGTCGATTTTTATCAAGGCAATGTCAGAGTTGGGATCGGCGCCGATAAGCTCTGCATCGTACGTTTTATTATTATTTAGGGTAATCTGCAATTCATTTGCATTTTTAATCACATGATTGTTGGTAACAATATAACCGTCCGGAGTAATAATGACTCCTGACCCTGAACCTACTTGTGCTTTTTGAGTACCCCCCGATCCGTAGAAGAAATCGAACAAACTGCTAGGCCCCCTGCTTAAGGACAAGTTCTTCACGTGCACCACTGCATTTACCGTATTTTCTGCGGCAATAGTGAAATCTACTTCGTTGATACCGGAACCTCTGGCAGATGTTGGTGTATAACTTGTACTTGTAGCAAAAACCGGTGTTTCATTATTTTCGGAGACCACTGCGTAGTTAGTCTTTTCAAAAAACAGCTTATAGGTACCTAGGGTAATGAACCCTGCAAAAATGGCAACCAATAAAGAACTTCCTATTTTTTTCATACGTAATTTTTCTAAAAATTTTAAAATACGGCATAAAATTAACAGAATTTCAAATGCATTCATATCCGTTTAACGACTTTTTAACTCCCAAAATTTGCTTAAATAAAGTCCTATCTTTGTACTGCAAATAGTAGCATGAAACTTACTTTTTATAAATATCAGGGAACCGGGAACGATTTTGTGATGATTGATAATCGCCAGAAAACTTTCCCAAAAAAGGATTCTAATTTGGTATCTTCTTTATGTGATAGAAGATTCGGGATAGGTGCGGACGGACTTATTTTATTGGAAGGGGATCAGGATTTCGGTTTTGGAATGGTGTATTATAATGCCGATGGAAACGAGGGTAGCTTATGTGGCAATGGCGGAAGATGTTTTGTAACCTTTGCGAAACATTTGGGCCTAATCGATGATAAAATGATTTTCATGGCAGCGGACGGTGTTCATGAGGCGAGTATTACAAAGGATATCGTGAGCCTAAAAATGCAGGATGTATTGGACATAAGGCAAAAGCCAAATGCTATTTTCTTGGATACGGGATCTCCCCACCATGTGCAATTGGTTCAAGGGTTATCCGATTTTCAGGTGTACAAGGAAGGGGCCAGATTGCGCTATGGGATTTATGGAAAACCCGGAAGTAATATCAATTTTGTGGAACCCTCGGAGAACGGCTCTTTTGCTGTAAGAACCTACGAAAGGGGCGTTGAGGATGAGACACTATCCTGTGGTACTGGAGTTACCGCTGTAGCTCTAGCTTTACACAGTATTGGGAGATTGCGGCGCAATGAGGCAAACATACAAACTCAAGGAGGAGAACTTAAAGTGACCTTTAACATCAATGACGGGAAGTATACCGATGTTCATCTTATTGGTCCTGCCAAACTGGTTTATAAAGGTGAAATTGAATGTTGAACCTAAAGGGAAAACATATCTATTTGCGGGCCCTGGAACCTGAGGATTTGGAATTCTTGTACCAATTGGAAAATAATCCGGAAGTATGGGAAATCAGCGGGACCACAGCTCCATATTCCAAACATGTTTTAAAACAATATTTGGAAAACACCCATCGTGATATTTATGATGTAAAGCAATTGCGTTTGTGTATATGCAATACAAAGGATATTGTTATTGGTTTAGTGGATTTATTTGACTTTGACCCCAAAAATAGAAGAGCTGGTATCGGGATTATCTTGGTAGAGGGGGAGCGAGACAAAGGTGTTGGTGCCGAAACCCTACTGCTTATATGCGACTATGCATTTTCCGTTTTGGATGTAAGACAACTGTATGCCAACGTAACCCTCGATAATGAAAAGAGTTTATATCTATTTCGCAAATTGGGGTTTGAACAGGTAGGAGTCAAGAAGGACTGGATTTTTTTCAACGGACATTATAAAGATGAAGTTTTATTTCAAAAGATAAATACGTAATGTACATTAAAAAGATTTTGCTGGCTATCGTATTGATAGGGCTCGTCGTGGGAGGGATGTTCGCCTACAAGGTATATAGTGCCATTTTCTCTCCAAACACCTCTTTTACCAATGATGAGGCCTTTGTGTATATAAAATCCGATGCCTCCTTTGAGGAAGTAAAGGAGACTTTGGATCCTTTATTGAAAGACATGGGGTCTTTTGGACAGATTGCCAAAAGAAAAGGATATGCCGCCAGTATTAAAGGAGGAAAATATGCTATCAAAAAGGGAATGAACAACAATGAAATCATTAACTCCTTGCGTAGTGCCAATATACCTGTAAAGGTTTCCTTTAACAATCAGGAAACTTTGGAAGATTTGGCCGGTAGGGTGGCCTCACAAATTGAAGCGGACAGTATTTCGTTGGTACAAGCTTTTCGGAATGGGGAATTTTTGAAATCCAACGATTTTGATGATGACTCCAAACTGAGCATGTATATCCCGAATAGTTATGAGTTTTTTTGGAATACCCCTGCTGAAGGATTCCGAGAACGGATGTTAAAGGAGTACAATCGGTTTTGGAACGCGGGACGTTTGGAAAAGGCGGAGGAATTGGGGCTTTCCCCAAAGGAAGTAGTGACTTTGGCCTCCATTGTACACAAGGAGTCCGCCAAGATTGATGAAAGGCCCAAGGTAGCGGGATTATATCTGAACAGACTACGCAAAAATATGCGTTTACAAGCTGATCCCACGGTAATCTTTGCCATGAAGAAGCATGCCGGAGATTTCGATATGGTCATTAAACGGGTGTTGTACAAGGATTTGGAATTGGATTCGCCCTACAACACCTATAAGTATGCCGGTCTGCCGCCCGGTCCCATAACCATGCCGGATATTTCGGCAATTGAGGCCGTCCTAAACCCGGAAAGACACGACTACTATTATTTTGTGGCCAACGTGGAGAATTTTGGCTATCATAAATTTGCCGAGACTTTGGCGCAACATAACCGAAATAAGGTGCAGTATATCCGCTGGATCAATGCTCAAAAAATTAACAGATAGGCCGCTAATCCAATTTTTAAGACATGTTAACTAAAATTGGATATTTTTAACAAAGTCTTGGAAAACAACCATGAAATGGGATTTATCTTTGTCCAGTGAAATTTAAGCAAGCCGTTTTGGCTGTAAGTCTTAAGAAAATCATGGTATGAAAAGAGGTATAATCTTTTTTTGTCCCCTGATCTTACTTTTTATTTTAACGAGTTTTGGGAATAAGGCCTCAACGGTGAAAGTTCCGGAAACCCTTAAAGTAAACGAACCTACTAAAGTTTTGTTCCCCAAAAACAAAACTGCTATTACCGCGGCTATGGTCGCACCTCCCTTTTTGGGGAGCTCCTACATTGGCTTTAAGGAGGCCTTGGCCTTTAAAGAGTCACAAGGAAACTACTTTACGACCAATACCTTGGGATATTTGGGAAAATATCAGTTTGGTATTGGAACGCTACAACTTATGGGAGTGTACAGTGCCACACGTTTTCTGAACGACCCCATTCTACAGGAAAAAGTGTTCTATACCAATATGGCCAGGAACAAATGGATTCTTAGAAGGGATATAAAGCGGTTTGTAGGGAAACGGATTCGAGGAGTAGAGATTACCGAATCGGGAATGTTGGCAGCAGCGCATTTAGCTGGACCCGGTAATGTGAAGAAGTATCTTAGATCATACGGGCGAGTTGACGTGGCGGATGAATACGGTACAAACATAGCCCACTACATCAGAAAATTCTCGGGCTATGATGTTTCCTATGTTACTTCAAAACGTAACCCGAAAGTCTAACAATATTAGTTATATATGAAAATGGGTAGGTCCGGTCGGAAACGACCGGATTTATTTTTTTATCCCTGTATAATAAATATGGTAGGTCTTTTATGCAATTCCACGATGTTGTTTTTCCAATCCCGAATGGACCGTGTAAGGATAAACTCGGTAGGAAGCGTAATATCCGATGCAATGCAAAGCTTGGTGTTTATGGACAGGGATCTTAAAAGTTCACCAAACAATTTATCGTTTCGATAAGGGGTTTCAATAAATATTTGGGACTGTTGTTTCTCAATGGATAATCGCTCCAACCGTTTTATCTCTTTCTTTCGTTCGGAAGCATCTATGGGCAGATAACCGTTAAAGGCGAAATTCTGGCCGTTTAGACCGCTGGCCATCATAGCCAATAGTATGGAAGATGGGCCTACCAGGGGAATAACCTGAATGTTTTTTTCATGGGCGATCCGGACCACCTCGGCCCCTGGATCCGCTATTCCTGGACACCCCGCTTCGGAGAGGACGCCTACGTCAAGACCTTCGAGACAAGGCAAAAGAAAACTGGGAATCTCTTGAGGTTCCGTGTACTTATTTAGCACGTGCATCTTCAAATTGGGCTGGGACTTTCTAGGGCTTATTTTTTTTATGAAACGTCGGGCGGACTTTTCGTTCTCCACCACATAATGATCAATATCCTCTATCGCTCGTTTTATGGAAATGGGCAATACCTCAAGGGGGGCAATATCCCCAAGGGTAGATGGAATCAAATATAATTTGCCTTGGGCCTTGGCCATTTGTAGCTAGGGTTGGTTTTATAGTTTTTTGGCAATTTCGGAACAGGCCTTGTCAATAAGATGGAACACTTTTTCAAAACCGTCCCCGGAGCCATAATAGGGATCTGGAACCTCCAGAATTTCAGATTCCACCTCCTCTAACAGCATTTTTACTTTTCTGGTCTGGTCTTCATTTCGCGCCAATGAGAGTACATTTCGGTAATTACTTCGATCCATGGTATAAATGATGTCAAAATCATCAAAATCCTTGAAGGAGAATTGTCTACATCGCTGATGGGAAATGTCTATTCCATATTTTCTACTTACCGCAATACTGCGTTCGTCCGGCTGGTTACCTATATGATAACTTCCCGTACCCGCGGAGTCTACAACAATTTCTTCGGGATTCACTTTGCTTTGTAAAATACCTTCGGCCAATGGCGACCTACAAATATTTCCCAGGCAGACCATTAATATCCTTGTGGCCATAAACGGTCAGGAAAGCTTTTTGGTTAGGTCATCTATATATTTACGGAACTGTTTGTCCGTTTCAGCAAGGTTGTCCACGGTCTTACAAGCATGCAATACCGTAGCATGATCACGTTTCCCAATTTGGGAACCGATACTGGCCAAAGAAGCCTTGGTGAATTTTTTGGCAAAGAACATGGCCAATTGCCTCGCCTGAACAATATGCCTTTTTCGGGTTTTGGATTGTAACGTGGCAACATCCATCTCAAAATAGTCGGATACCACTTTTTGGATGTAATCTATGGAAACTTCCCGCTTGGTGTTCTTCACGAATTTTTCCACCACCTGTTGGGCAAGCTCCAAGGTCACTTCCTTTTTGTTGAAGGAAGACTGGGCGATCAACGATATTATGGCCCCTTCCAGTTCCCGGATATTGGTCTTTATATGTTTGGCCACATAATCCACGATATCATCGGGCATTTCTACCCCATCCCGGTACAATTTGTTCTTAAGGATGGATATCCGTGTCTCATAATCCGGATTCTGTAATTCCGCGGAGAGTCCCCACTTAAAACGCGATAACAAACGCTGTTCAATATCCTGCATATCTACAGGGGCCTTATCCGAAGTAAGGACTACCTGCTTTCCATTTTGATGCAAATGGTTGAAGATATGGAAGAACACATCCTGTGTACCCGATTTTCCGGATAGGAACTGTACATCATCTATAATCAGGACATCGATCAACTGATAAAAATGGATAAAGTCGTTCCGTGTATTCTTTTTTACGGATTCAATATATTGTTGTGTAAATTTTTCAGCAGAAATGTAGAGTACCGTACGTTCTGGATATTTGTCCTTGATCTCTACCCCAATGGCATGCGCCAAATGTGTCTTTCCTAAACCAACGCCACCAAATACCAAAAGTGGATTAAAGGAGGTACCACCTGGTTTATTGGCCACGGCCATACCTGCCGAACGGGCCAAACGGTTGGAGTCCCCTTCTAAAAAATTATCAAAATTATAGTTGGGATTAAGTTGCGATTCTATTTTTATATTCCGGATTCCAGGAATGACAAAAGGATTCCGTAATTCCGGATTTTTGGATTTGATCGGAACATCCATTTCCTGGGACCCTACATGGCTTCTATTGGAACTAGGTATCTTTTCGGTAAAAGGCTCCCGGTTCCCATAGGTATTTTCCATACGTATGATGTAGACCAATTTGGCCGTTTCTCCCAATTCTTTGGTAAGGGCCACTTTTAGGAGCTTTACATAATGTTCCTCTAACCATTCGTAGAAAAATTTGCTAGGAACCTGAATGCTCAGGGCGTTATCTGCTAATTTGACCGGCTTTATCGGTTCGAACCAAGTTTTGAATGCCTGCGGTTGGATATTATCTTCGATAAAGGCCAAACAATTGTTCCATACGGAATTAGCAGTAACACTCATTTCTAAGTTTATCTTATTTTGTTGGTTAGTGACTTCGCTAGTATATCGAAAATTGGCCGGAGCGAACCATACTTTCTGAGTGGGACAAATATGTGAACAATAATCCTAAAAAAAAAATCAATGCCTATTGAATTTACCCTTTTTTTTTCGCATGTTCCGAGCTATTTATCCAAAGCTTTTAAATATATACTTTTTAGTTGAAAAAATATGGATTTTAACGAAATTTCTTTTCGGGTTCGTTACGGCGAAACAGATCAAATGGGAATCGTATATCACGGGAATTACCCGCAATATTTGGAGATGGGAAGGATTGAGTGGCTGCGGGCCCTAGGGATTTCCTACAAGTCCATGGAAGAAAATGGAATATTGCTGCCCGTAATTTCCCTGCAGATCAACTTTAAAAAATCAGCGGTCTATGACGACCTGATTACGGTAAAAACCATACTCAAAAAAACACCTATGGTCAGGATTGAATTCGACTATGTTATTTACCGGAATTCCAATGAGATTTTGGCCACTGCGAACACCGTTTTGGCCTTTATGAACAAGGACACCAAACGTCCCTTAAGATGCCCGGATTACATCTTGGAAAAGTTAGGGAAGGATTAATCTATTTTTTTTGTCACAAGCCCTTGGATTCGCCCCAAGATTTCTTGTGTTTTTTCGGTCTCCGTTTTGTTTAATTGTACAACAACGCTGCAATGCATTTCCAGGGTTTGAGAGATTACCTCTAATTTTTGACGCTTTATTGTCCGCATAACTCGATCTAACCCGTGGTAATCAAATGTAAGCTCCAAACGTACTTTTAATCTTTTTTCCGCAATAGTCGAAGCTTCCAGGACCATCTTTGCCGTAGTCCTGTACGCATGGATAAGCCCACCGACACCCAACTTGGTACCCCCAAAAAATCGGACTACCGCTACCAATACATTGGTAATTTCAAAGGACTGTATCTGCCCATGTATGGGCATTCCTGCTGAATTTCTGGGTTCTCCGTCATCATTTGCACGATATTGAACATTTTCAGTTCCCAATTGCCAAGCATAGCAAACATGATTGGCCTTGGGATGCCTTTTCCGTAATTCTTCGATAAGAGGTTTTATGCCCTCTACCTTATTTATTGGAAAGGCATATCCATAGAACTTACTTTTTTTATCCGTAAAGAGTACTTCTTCGGAAGGGCGGGCTAGGGTTTTGTAATGGTCGGACTTGTGTTCCATCAAAATAGGGCCACCAAAATAATACTGATTACCGCTAGGGCAATTCCACCCCAATTCCTTGGACTGATGTGCTCCTTAAAAAGTGCAATGCCCAAAAGTGTGGAAAACATAACTATGGCTACATTATTGATCGTAAATACCGCCGCACTGCTAAGACTTGGATGTTGTAGGGCGTGTAACAAATAATAAATAGAGAAATAATTGGGTACGCCAAGCGCAATACCGCCCAGGATATTTTTAAACCCGAGTTTTAGTGGTTCCTTAATACTTTTTGAGATTAAAAGTAGCAGACCTACCGTTGCCGCCGCCCCAAAGACGGTAGCCGAGAATAAGGGAAATTCGTCTGCCTTGATATGGGCTTCCTGAACATATTTAAGACTGGTGTCTATAATGCCCGAACCTAAAAAGACCAATACTGGCAACCAGAGGGAAGATCTTCCTAAAGTCATCGATTTTCCTTTTACCGAAGCAAAATATACGGCCCCAAGGGCCATTACAATGCCCACAACTTGCAATGGACTTAGTTGTTCCCTATAAACAAGCACACCAAAAAGTACCGGAACCACCAAGGACATTTTTGTGGCCACCGATGCTACAGATACCCCTACACGTTGGGCGGTTGCCGCCATAAGATTGAATACCACAATAAAAAGACATCCCAATAATAAAGTACCCCAAAACCACGATTTTTGTGGAACCTCGTTTAGGGTAACCTCGCCCTGGTAAAAAAGAACCCCTACCACAAAGGCAACCATATAGTTTACGATGATGGCATAAAGGGTATTTATCTTATATACCGAGAAAAGTTTGAAGATTACAAAAATAAGACTGGAAAAAAGTACACTAAGTGCTAGATAGAGCATCTTGTAGTTTGCTTTTTAATTGGAGGATATCCTCTTGCCCCACCTTTAAATTCCAGGTGTGAATACCCAGCTTTTCAGCAGCTTCGGTGTTTTCCAGGGTATCGTCCACAAAAAATGTCTCTTTCGCTAATAAATCGTTTTCCTCAAGGACGAACTGGAAAATCTCCGCATTGGGTTTTCTAAGGTGTATTTCATGGGAAAGGTAGAATTGCTCAAAGGAATTCTTGAACCGAAGGTATTTTTGTGTTCCCATTATCCGCTCCACATAAGGAATATGTAGGGCATTGGTATTGCTTAGAAGGAAAAGTCGATATTGGTTTTCTTGGGCGAGTGCTTCAATAAACTCCAATCGTTCGTCTGGAAAATCGAGCAGCATTGCGTTCCAAACGGCTTTTATTTGAACCGCCGAAGCCCTTGGATAGGCGGATTGCAGTTGGTTAATAAACTCCTCGGAACTTATGCTACCTACTTCATAGTTTTCGTTCAGGGCCATCAATTCTCGGGTAAGGCCATTGCCGCCCCATTTGGGTATTTCCCTAAAAATAACTTCTTTATCCAGATTGATAAAAACGTCTCCAAAGTCTAAAATAATGTTCTTAATCATTTTGATAGGTGTGTAAAGTGTCCGTAATAATAGATTCGGTTTGTAAAAGGCTCCCTGAAAATTTTGGAGCCGCAATCCCACTTTTAAATGTTCGGGTTCCTGTAAATACCTGGGCCTCGTCCCAAAGATTGGAATCGATAAAGGCTTGAAGTGTTTGTGCACCCCCTTCAACTAAAACACTTAAAATCTGATGTTTATGAAGGATATTACATATTTGTTTTACCAAGTCGGCCGAAAAATCAATAACCTCATATGCTATTCCCTTTTGATATCGAGAAGTGTCCGAAACCGAGGTAAGGATAATTGTAGGAATACTTCCGTCCAGGACATGGAAATCCTTTTTGATTCTCAGGTTCCGGTCCAAGACTACTCGTAATGGGGACTTGCCTTGCCAATGCCGTACATCCAACTTGGGGTTATCTTCCAAAACAGTACGGGTACCCACCAAAATGGCCTGTTCCTCACTGCGCCACTGATGAACCCTTTGTCGCGAATGCGTATTGGTAATCCAAAAAGGTTCCGGATCCTCATTTCGAACCGATTTATCCGGGGCAATGAATCCATCCAAGGTTTGGGCCCATTTTAGAATGATATACGGCCTTGCCTTTTCATGAAAGGTCAAGAAACGTTTGTGATGCTTTCTACAGGCCTCTTCGAGTATACCAACAAGTACCTTGCAGCCGGCATCCCGTAATCGTTCAACACCCCTACCGGAAACCTTGTCGTGAGGATCTAAAATACCAACAACCACCTTGGGGATAGTATGTTTGATGATCAAATCGGCACAAGGCGGGGTCTTTCCAAAATGAGAACAAGGTTCCAAAGTAACATATACTATAGCTTCCCTTAAAAGTGATTTATCTCGTACTGCTTCAATAGCATTCACCTCGGCATGGGGTCCGCCGTACGGACTGGTAAAACCTTCGCCGATAATCTTGTTCTTATGTACAATAACACAGCCTACCATAGGGTTGGGGGCCGTGGTGCCCAAGCCGTTTTTTGCCAGTTGAATACAGCGTTGCATATAGCGTTCATGGGTAGCCGCATTTGTCTTTTGGGATATATCCTTTTGCTGTATCTTCACTTCGCAAAAATAGAACTTTAAAACAGACCGATTTAAAAAATATGGAAACCGCAATCATTCGGGAAATCCAAAAAGGGGACAATGCGGAAGTGGCTCGCGTTGTCCGTGAGATTTTAACGGAAATGGGTGTGCCCAAGGTAGGAACGGCCTATGCGGATGCGGCCCTGGACCGTATGTACGAAACTTATGATGTACCTAGGGCCACTTATTTTGTAATAGAGGATCAGGGACGGATTATCGGATGTGCCGGGATTGCCCAATTGGAAAATTACCAGGGCAATGTATGCGAGCTGCAAAAAATGTACCTGTTTGGAGATGCCCGGGGAAGGGGATTGGGTGCTAAGTTGATGGAGGTGTGTTTGGAACGGGCCAAGGATTTTGGTTTTGAATACTGTTATTTGGAAACCATGCCCTATATGAAGGCAGCCCAAAAACTTTATCAAAAAGCAGGATTTGAATATATTGATGCGCCCATGGGCGATACGGGACATTATTCCTGTCCGGTTTGGATGCTAAAAAGTATTCAGTAGGCAGTAGCAGTGGACAGTAGCAGTACGCAGCTTCCGTTAGGAATCCTTGTGAAACTTTGAACTGAAAACCGCCATTGGATACCGCCAATTGAATTTGACAGATGTTATTAAAGGAAATTAAGAACATTTTTCACAAGGAACTGGATATCATCTATCCCAAGGAAGAGGTGGATAGCTTTTTTTACCTACTTATAGAACACTATTTAGGATTGGAACGTTTTGTACTGGCCCTGCAACCTAACTTTATGATTTCCAAGCAGGAGGAACAACCTTTGTTTGAAGCCTTGAGCGAGTTACGGCTGCAAAAACCCGTCCAACATATCATGGGGAAGGCCCATTTTATGGATTTGGAACTGACGGTCAATGCGCATGTATTGATTCCACGACCGGAAACCGAGGAACTGGTACGATGGATTCTAGCAGAAATACGAGGTACGAAAAAAGAAGTACGAAATAAAAAAGAAAAATTGCGAATCCTGGATATTGGAACGGGCAGTGGTTGTATTGCCCTAGCCCTAGCCAAAAACTACCCCGATGCCCAGGTGTACGCTTTGGATAATTCGGAGAAAGCCCTGGAAGTCGCCAAACACAATGCAGAACAAAACGAAGTAGGGGTCACTTTTATACAAGCCGATATCCTGAATTTGGACACTCTTGATAAGTCCTTCGATGTTATTGTCTCCAATCCGCCTTATGTGCGAGAATTAGAGAAAAAGGAAATGAAGGTCAATGTAAAGGATTATGAGCCTAAGGAAGCCCTGTTCGTTCCGGACAACGACCCGCTGCTGTTTTATAGACATATTGCCCATTTTGCGAAAAATAACTTGAAGAAAGGGGGAAGTCTATATCTTGAAGTAAATCAGTATCTGGCCCAAGAGACAAAACAACTTTTGGAAGACCAAAATTTTACGGATATTGAACTCCGAAAGGATTTATTTGGGAACGATCGAATGCTGAGGGGGAAGACGTGAGACGTGAGGTGTAAGAGGCAAGAAGTAAGACGTGAGGTGTAAGAGGTAAGAAGTAAGAGGTGAGAAGTACGAGGTATGAAGTAGAAAGTGGGAAGTAAAAAGTGAAAAGTAAGGTTTTTACAATGAGCAATTAATAATGGGCAACAATCATCTAACAAAAAGACTAAAGATTAAGAAAGGATACTTTTATTTACTTAAACCTTAAACCTTAAACCTTAAACCTTAAACCTTAAACCTGACAACCAGCATGTCACCCTGAGCGCAGTCGAAGGGCAATCAAAGCGCAGTCGAAGGGCATCTAATTATCAGACAGACATCAGAGAAAGGACGAAAAGACAAAAGAAGTAAAAGGTAAGAAGTGAAAATTACAAAGTAGAACCTGGTATGGGAGAATTGAAAATAATACTTCAAGCAACCTGAAACCTGAAACAAAAACTTAGAACTGGCAACCGACAACCACGTATATGAATATTGAACAAAAAATAACCACCCTCCGCGAAGAACTCCGCCAACACAATTACAACTACTATGTGCTGGATCAACCGGTGATATCCGATTATGAGTTCGATATGAAGTTGAAAGAACTTCAGGCCTTGGAGGAGCAACATCCGGAATTCCATGACCCCACTTCGCCCACCTTAAGGGTAGGGGGGATGGTCACCAAAAATTTTGAAACGGTGACCCATGATGAGCGTATGTATTCTTTGGACAATTCTTATTCCAAAGAAGATTTGATGGATTGGGAAAGGCGTATCCAGCGTATTTTAGGGGATGTGGAGGTCCAGTTTACCTGCGAACTTAAATACGACGGAGCTTCCATTAGTCTTACCTATGAAGATGGCCAACTGGCACGTGCAGTGACCCGAGGCGACGGTTTTCAAGGCGATGACGTCACCACCAATGTCAAGACCATTCGTTCCGTTCCACTGCAGTTAAAAGGGGACTATGTACCCAAATTCGATATTCGGGGGGAAATCGTGTTGCCCTTTGAGGGATTTGCCAAAATGAATGCGGAGCGGGTGGAAAATGGGGAGGAACCCTATATGAATCCCCGGAATACGGCAGCCGGTAGTTTAAAATTGCAGGACAGTGCCTTAGTGGCCCAACGTCCCTTGGAGTGCCTGTTGTATAGTATTGTTGGGAAGGATTTGAATATCACCACCCAATTCGAAATGTTGGAAAAGGCCCGGGAATGGGGCTTTAAGGTACCTACAATCGCAAAACTGTGTAGCACTACGGACGAGGTCTTGCAATTTGTGGAGTATTGGGAAGTCCAACGTCATGAACTACCCTATGAGACGGATGGGGTAGTGGTTAAGGTAAACAACCTTCGACATCAGGATGAGTTGGGGTATACGGCCAAATCCCCACGATGGGCCCTGGCCTATAAGTTCAAGGCGGAACAGGTATCAACCGTATTGAACGAAATCACCTATCAAGTAGGGCGTACCGGAGCCATTACTCCGGTCGCCAATTTGGAACCGGTATTATTGGCCGGGACTACGGTAAAACGGGCCTCCTTGCACAATGCCGATCAGATTGCCAAATTGGACGTCCGGGAAGGGGATACCGTTTTTGTAGAGAAAGGGGGAGAGATTATCCCTAAGATTATGGGAGTGGATTTTAGCCAACGTCCGGTAGACTCCCAACCTACCCAATATATTACCGAATGTCCGGAATGCAGCACCCCATTGGAACGAAAGGAAGGCGAGGCGCAACATTTTTGCCCCAATGATACGGGCTGCCCTCCCCAGATTACGGGACGTATCCAACATTTTATCTCCCGAAAGGCGATGGACATTGAAGGTTTGGGGAGCGAGACCGTGGAGCTGTTGTTCAAGGAGGGCTTGATCGCCAACTATGCCGACCTCTATACCTTGACCAAAGAGCAGGTGATGCCCTTGGAACGTATGGCGGAGAAGTCCGCTGAAAATTTGGTGAACGGGGTAACCGCCTCCAAGCAGATTCCCTTTGAACGGGTATTGTTCGGTTTGGGGATACGCTATGTAGGGGAGACCGTGGCCAAAAAACTGGCCCGAGCCTATAAGCATATTGATGCTTTAATGACCGCTACAGAGGACGAATTGGTAGCCGTGGACGAAATTGGGGAACGCATTGCCCAGAGCGTGGTGGAATTCTTTGCCGAGGATGAAAACCGGCAAATTGTAGACCGACTCAAAAGCTATGGGCTCCAATTTTCATTGTCCGAAGCCCAATTGGAAAACCAGACGGATACCTTAAAGGGACAGACCTTTGTAGTCTCGGGGGTCTTTGAAACCATAAGCCGTAACGAACTGAAAAAACTGATCGAGGACAATGGAGGCAAGGTAGCCTCCTCCGTATCCTCCAAGACTAGCTATTTGGTGGCCGGGGCCAATATGGGACCCAGTAAACGAACCAAGGCCGAAGGTTTGGGCGTACCTATTATTTCAGAAGCCGAGTTTTTGGGGATGGTGTAGGGTTATTTTTAACTGGTGAATCTGTCACACTGAATTCTAGCAATTATAGCTATTGGTACATTTATTTCCACTCCCAATTCAATTCATTTACATATTCGGCTCCCAGTCCTATTACTCTTTGTTTAAATTCAGTTTTGTTTTCAACTGCCTCTTTTGGAATAATCAGGGATAAATCGGTTGTTAATTTGATAAAGAAATGATTTTTGGTTTCGATCAACTCTTTGAGTTCTGCTCCATTAATTTTGCTTTCAGAAGTAAAATCTTTGGTTGAGAGCGAGTTTTCCTCAAAATTAATTTCCACAGGTTTATTGATTCGATTTTTATAGTTTTCCTCTACATGCTTCTGGAAATGTTTTTTAAATCTCCATTTGGAATAGATTGGATAAAGAAAAAACCATGAAACCGCGATTCCTACGAAAATAAGAGCAAGAGTAGAATTCTCGTTTTTGTTATAAATATAAAGTCCAAATACGAGATAAATTAAAGGCAATAAAACCCGTGATCGAAATCGCTTTTTGGTATGCAATTTAGATTTTGAAGAAGAGTATAGTTGATACTCCAAAAAATCCGAACTTGAAAGTCGATAATTCAGTTTCATTTTAAAATGACCGTTTGGCTTTTATATTCAGCTATTTGGTTAATTCTTTTACTCCCCCATGCAAATGTGTACTTTTAGGCGAGTTGGTGTGGCAAAAACCAAACCTGCCTGAGGTTTGAGGGTGCTCTTAACTTTCTTTGTTAGTTAAGGTGTATCAATCCATAGAGCTGTTTCCTCCGGAAAATACCCTTCGCAATTTACTATTTTCATGTTTTCAATAGTTAAATATAAAGTGGAACCAAATTCGATTTCTCTTTGAATAAATTTTTCTTTTATGGTGACAAACTCGATTTCTGTGGTACCATTCAAAAGCACATGTATTTTATATTTATTCGGTTCCAAAGATTCATAGATGTAAAAGTTAGAGATTTCGTTATAAAATCTCGCGTAAATAGGCCCCCATACATGTAATTCATCTTCACTTAATTCATTTGCATGATAGTACTCGTAAAAAAAATGTGGATCTATAACATCAATTGCAGTTTCAGCATTTTTCTGAATTTGCTCCCAATCTAAATTTTCAATAATCCATTTCTTGTCTATCGAGTTAACATTTATAGCAATTAGCTTGTTGAATTCTCCCAGATTAGGATAAAAATAAAAAGTAGAACGAGTTTCCCTAATTTCATTCATTAAATCTGGATGTAAATCATCTTTGTTTTCATTTGCAAAGTCTCGTGCATTAGAAGTAATAAAGGAAACTTTATAGTCACTTATACTTGTTTTTAAAAAGTTCAAGACTGTTAGCCAAAGAAGAGCATCTCTGAATTCTTCTCCCTTTTGGGATATTGGCTTTACCCTTTTTATTGATCTCCGTACTATTTCTGGAAGGAAAGAATTTTTATAGTCAAGTTCAATTAAAGAAGGCTCTAATTTAGATTTTAGATATTGTTCATATTTCCTTACACTATCCTCAATATCAATGGTGTCATTAATGCTTATTAATTCGTTCGCTAATAGAATTCCATTTAAATGGTTCTTTGATTTATTTAGATTAGAAAGCCTTTCATTTAATTCTTTTTCATAAAGCGAAATTAACTCTTGAAAGACAATTGATGGTATTGCAAGAGATGAAGAGGTCTTTTCTATAAACTCAAGCAAGATTCTAGAGGGATTAGATTTAAAAAGAAAATCACTTCTAATAATGTTTGTATCTAAAACTATCAGGTGTTGCATTTGCAGTTTGACTTTATAGTCGACATTGGAATAAAAAGAACAATGCTGTTCATTTACAGTTTATATACTCTAAAATTCCTACAAAATTTTCTTGAAATCAAGTAGGGCTATCCGAAACTGTAAAAAGTTTTTAACCGCTTTGCTACAAAATGCGTACTTAGCAGAAGTACAAGTACAAATAGATATGCTGTAAAGTAATTGTTTTCGCCAAGCCCTAATTTTTTATACACCTGAAAGCAAAAGAGATAATTAAATAGGGTAAGTCCTAAAAAGACAAGTATATACCTAGGGTTTTTTGCAAGTTGGGAATAGGTGACCCGGTGGGTCACAAGACGCAATTCTCTCCCAAAAAGTTGGGAAAAGACGGGCCAAAGAAAGAAAAGGGGCAACGCAAAGAGTCGGGATTCCCGGGCAAAGGAAGTCAGGAACACCAAAGGAGTATTCAAGGCCACGGTCAACAAAAAGGCATGGAGCCATTTTTTGTCAAAGGTGGCCACTGTTTTTCTTTTCAAGAGCACATAGGTCAGATAAAGAAAAGGCCCCAAGCTTAGGAACAGGGAGGTCAGGGATTCTATCGTATTTTTGGTGTTTTCAAAATTCTCCAGGAAACAGCCAAAACGGGAGCTCATTTCGTTTTGGGTCGCGCCCCATAAGTCGTTCGTTTCCAAATAATAACCAATAAAAAGCCCATAGAGCAGTACGGGTGAAAATAGTACGGCATACCGCTTTAGATGGGTATGCGATGGTTTCTTTTCATTTGGTATTCCGGGACAAAAAAAGAAGAGGGCCGGAATCAACAGGACCGAGGTTTCCCGAGTAATCAAAGACAAGGTAAAAAAGAGTACATAGAGTAGCCATTGCCGCTGGACAACCGCCCATAACGCCAACAGAATTAGGCAATACTGTAAAGGCTCATCATAACTAAAGACCGGTGGAAAAAAGCTAAACAGCACCGAAAAGCTTAGAAAATAGGCCACCATATTCCCCAACCCCTGTTTTTGGCTTGCATACAATGCCCTGGACAAGGTATAAAGGAGAACCCCACTCAGGAACAGCAAAAAGAAATTGACCCAGACAAAGGCCTTGCCCAAAGGGATGTCGAAAACTTGTGCGGTGGTTTCAATGAGCATACTCGTTAAGGGTCGTCGGGCAAAGGGGGCAAATTCCTGGTGGTATCGGATCTGGGATTTGAGAAAGACCAGGGAAAGTCGGTCATTGTTCTCGTTCAACATACTGTCCACATTCGGGGTCATATGGATTTGGTAAATGAAGAGCGTAAACAGGAGGGACAACACCCAAGGCAGGCCCTTGGAAAACTGGGGTGGTATGGTTACTTTTGGGAACAACCGCTACGATTTTGTTCCCGTGAAAATAGGCATTTTGGGAATGGCAATCACGTGCAAACGGAAAACGCATGGCAAAACCCAAGGATTACAATGATTTTTTGACCACCCTAACGCAAGCACAACCCGATTCCGATTGGCCAGAGTCTCTCAAGGCCCTTTGGTACGATGCCAAAGGCGATTGGGGCACTTCGCATGATATCGCCCAGGAAATGCATACGGATATGGGCAGTTGGATCCATGGCTATCTCCACCGCAAGGAGGGCGATGAGTGGAACGCCGGGTATTGGTACCGTAGGGCCGGGAGACCTTTTCCTGAAGTAAGTTTGGAGGAAGAGCTTAAAGGGATTGTTGCGTTTGTAATCCAGGAACAGTAAGCATATGAAGTCCTTTCCCTGATAGGGGAAGGTGTCACGCCGAGGGTGTGACGGAAGGGGTGATTTGCAGCTAGGTGAGGGTAATTGCTTTGCACCCGCCAAGAAATAGAAGCTGGTATATCTTTTCTTTTTTGCATCGCCCAAAAAAGAAAGAAAAAACGCTAGGCTTATTTTCAGTTTCTAGAAATCGTACCTGTTTCCAAGGCCGCACCGCCCAGACCGCTTTTGTTTTACAAAATGCTCTTTGGCCGGTTTCCATCTGCTCATTTGAAAACAGTTTGATTTCCAACGAAACTGAAAAGTAGGCCGTGGGGTTACTTCTATCTATCCTTGGTCCAAAAACGGCACATATTTGTTCCTTCCCCTGTCAGGGGAAGGTGTCATGCTGGGGGCGTGACGGAAGGGGCGATGCCCTAATAATCCGAATATTCCGTAGGGTAGAGAAGCCGGGTGTCATTTCGGGAAACGGTATTCTGATATTTGGGGATTACCTTTAATTTTTCCCATTCCGGCGATCCAAAAAAGGCCTCCCAATTGGCATCGCGGGTTTCCATGTCGGTATGGGTGGTCATATACATCAAATTGGGCGTATTGGCCCCAGAGAGTACTTCGGCATAAAATACGGCATTGAAATCCAACCGGTCAAAAAGTTTTACTTCGCCGCCTGCATTGAACATATTAACCTTTTTCCGATATAGGTTCTCGGTGGCGGCTTCGTAGCTGCGCAGTTCGTAGATACGGTTTTCTCGAGGGCCATCCAATTTTGAGGGTTCCATTTGCGGCATATCCACAAAAGCCTTCATGAAAATGGATTCTATACGTTTATAGGGCGGTTTATCATGTGGTGCTTCCAAATAGGCTTTCCCTGCTTCCTGATGGACTTTGTCCGAGGCCAAGGTATTGTCCAACAATCCAAATTCAACAATCGATTTGAATGGAACCAATACATAAGTCTGCTTGGGCGTTCCCTCATCCGTGGGATGAGGCTTAAAGACGCCCACATTTTCAATGCCCAAACGTTTTAGGGTAGGCAAGAAGGCATTTTTTAGATAATTGTCTGTGGTTTGTTGCTGTGCCTCCGTTTCAAAGGAATAGATTTTAAGTTGATAGTATTCCCGAGCCTGGGCATTTAGGGAAAGGCAACAGATAAGGGTAATAACAAAAAGGCCTATTTTTTTCATTGGTTTTGGTTTTTCCTGAAAGATACATTTTTTTTAAAACAGACGCTATTTTCCATGGCTTCATAGGGTTCGTAATTGGGAATTACCGTATATCCGTTCTTTTTATAGAGTGCAATGGCCTCGGGTTGCCGTTTTCCCGTTTCTAAAATACAACGGGAATACTCCAATTCGGCGGCCCATTGTTCCAACTCTTGTAGTATGGCACTTCCCATTCCCGTTCCACGGGCCTCCGGGATGACATACATACGTTTCACCTCCATGATACCCTTTTTGAATTCCTTGACGCCCCCACAACCCACGGGCACTCCTTCGGAATAAGTGATTATGGCATGACGAATATCCGTTATACCATTGAATTGGTGATAAAAGGCATGATCTTCTCCATCCCTCACGGCCAGGTCTGCATCGAGTAGGGCTACAAGCTGAATA
Source organism: uncultured Flavobacteriaceae bacterium (assembly GCA_947494715.1). Taxonomy (GTDB): domain Bacteria; phylum Bacteroidota; class Bacteroidia; order Flavobacteriales; family Flavobacteriaceae; genus Ulvibacterium. The sequence continues at coordinate 805,534 of CANLWG010000001.1, forward strand.
AAGTCGGGATGGGTGGAGTCCGTTCTCTTAAACGTTATCATTTTGTGCTGTCTTTTCGTATATCCTTTAAAATATCTCGGATTTCGCCAAGTACTTTGAGGGTTTCTTTTTGGGTGTCTTCTCTTTCTCGATGTTCGGGCCTCTTGTTTTCGTTGATAAGCAGTTCCCTTTGATGCAGTACCTGCTTTTTAAAATCCGATGCGCTAACGATTCCGATCAATTTCATGTCACTGCCTTTGGGATTACTGTTCCCGGCAGTCTCTATTTTTAGGATCCGAAGGTCAAGATATTTCAGTAAGGGGTTTTCGATAAAGGTAAGGTCTTGTATGTTTTCCAAAGGAATGGTTTTTTCCACCTTGAACAACACCCCTTTTTTAAACTCCAAATGTTTTTGGGTCAACGAACATTTTAGATTTTCGTAATACCGCTTGGATATAAACTGCCCCAAACCCAAGAACCAGGGTAGGAGCAAAGGGATTCCGGCAACGGAAATGGTAAGGAGAAAAGCGACCGTGAGCAAGATATAAGTCTTGATCTTTGGATTGAAGGTGGCTTCCTGTATTTTGGTAGTGGTCGGTATCATAATAGGTAGTTTTTATACTTAAACTTTTATGGAAACTCCCTGCCCGTTTACATTTTTCAAAGTGTCAAAGTAAAAATCGATACGGCCTAAATTAATACCAAAACAACCCGCTTGGTTTACCATCACGTTATTACCATTCTGGTTTTTGACTATGGTAGGCCTTTCCAAAAAGGTATGCGTATGCCCGCCAATGACCAAATCGGTATGTCGGGTAGAAGCGGCCAGTTTCAAATCATTGGGTTTACCTTCAGCTTTATAGGTATATCCCAAGTGTGATAAGCAGATAACCAAATTGCACTGCTCATCCACCTTTAAAATCCGTTCGCTATCCAATGCCATTTCATACGGATCCAGGTATTGTGTCTCTTTATAGAGTTTTTTGGTAACCAATCCCTCCAATTGAATCCCTAGGCCATATACCCCGATTTTAATCCCGTCCACCGTATAGATTTCATAGGGTTTTACATGCCCGTCCATAAGGGTATTGCTAAAATTGTAGTTGGCCGAAAGAAGCTTAAAACTGGCATTGGGGAGTTGCGCGAACAAACCTTCGATACCATTATCAAAATCATGGTTCCCGATAGTGGCCGCATCATAGTTAAGTATGCTCATGAGCTTGAATTCCAGTTCGCCCCCGTAAAAATTAAAATAGGGGGTTCCCTGAAAAATATCGCCCGCATCGAACAACAGTGTATTCGGGTTTTCTTTACGGATACGCTCTACCAAAGTTGCCCTTCTTGCTACCCCACCCAGATTTGGATAGTCCGAGTGGCTTCTGGGAAAGGGCTCTATATGACTATGCACATCATTGGTATGAAGAATGGTGATGTGCTTTTGTCGAGAAGAACATGAACCAAAGGGAAGTGCTCCCAAACTCAGAAGTGCGGAGGACGCAGTAGTCTTTGTTATAAAGTTTCTTCGGTTCATTTTTAAAATTCAAATCTCAAATCCCAAGTGGATGTCCAAATTTTTGTCTTCTTTAGTGTTTTGGAATTTGTCTTCTGTCATTTATCCTTCATCCTTCGTTTTTTGGAATTTGTTATTTGTATTTTGTCATTTGGAATTTGCACTCGAGCTTTCATTTTAACTGTATAAATCGGTCATCGGTTTTTGGATGTAACGTATCCACTTTTCCAAAATAGTCGATTAGCATATTGCGGATTTTGTAATCCGTTTCAAAGACTTCAAGAGCCTCCTTAAAAAATATCATATTATCCCCACCGGAAACCAGATAGCTGGAAGTGGCAATATAATAGATACGCTTATCATCAATAGGCTTTCCTTGGATCGTGGCCGATTTAAGACTTCCATCCCGGTTGAGGACAACTTGCATCCCGGAAATAGGATGCGCTCGTTTCCTTAACACCAAATAGGAAACCAAATCACGAACCGATGTGCCTTGGAGCGCTACGACCGTAACCGTATTTTCAAAAGGCATTACTTCATAGGCATTTCTGGCCGATACCTTCCCCTTGGAAAGGATAGACCGGATACCTCCGTGGTTGAACAAAACAAAATCGATGTCCTTGCCGGTGCGTGATTTAAAAATGGGCTGGGTTTCGGATAGCATAATATCTGCCAACAAATTTCCGGCCGTAGTATTGTATTCGCCATCCCCTTTCGATATTTTTTTTGGGGCATAGGCCAAGGTGCTATCCAACACCTGATTCAACCGTTTGCTATATGGATGAAGAAAGACTTCTACGGAATCGGATGAAATCAAGGAACCATCAATTTGTATTTGAGTAGCCGCTATTTTTGATAGTGAGGGCGGCTTTTGCCTACAGGAAAACAAACAGCCAAGTGTTACAAATACAACAAAATGTTTGATTCTTAAAACCATAAACCTTTCTATCTTAGCAAATGGATATGCGTGGATATTCTTTACATTTGTAGAACCCCGTTTTTTGAAATCAAGGACTCGAAAACCTACAAAATGTAAAAGTAAATGTTTAAGGGAATAAAAGATAAATTCAAGCATAAATCCGCCGTTAAATTTTTGAAAGAAGAAATGGCCAAGCCGGCGGAGGTTGTAGATCGTAGCAGTGGTATAACCTCCGTGGCCTGTATAGTGGATCTTGATAAATTTGATAAGGCCGAAGTATTTTACGAATTTCAGGAAGAATATAAATTGAGGCCCAATGCGGTTAAAATTATAGGATATAAAAGCTATTATGATAAAAATTCCCCGTATGCCACCCCGGTATTCTCGGACAAGGATTTGGGTTGGAACGGAAATATTGAAAACAGTTATGCCCTTGAGTTTTTAAGTAGGGAATATGATTTATTGGTCAATTATTTTGATGAGGAGAATCTACTTATTCAGTTGATGAGTATAAAGACCAAGGCCCGTGTGAGGGTAGGATTCAAAAATGTGGATCAAAGTTTTAATGACATCATATTGAATTTACCTTTGAAAGACTTTAAGACTTTTAAAATGGAATTGAAAAAGTACTTGGGCGTACTTAACGAGATTTGATAATGGAAAATATAACAGGTACCGGCGTTGCATTGGTTACTCCGTTTAACAAGGACTTTTCTATAGATACCAAGGCCCTTGAACGAATAGTTGAACATTGTGTAGCCGGTGGAGTGGATTATTTGGTAGTGTTGGGTACTACCGGTGAATCCGTCACCTTGAACAAGGCCGAGAAGAAAGTGGTCATGGAGGCCATCATTTCTGCAAATGCAGGGAGGCTACCCTTGGTTTTGGGTATCGGTGGAAATAGCACCTACCGAATTGTGGATGAAGTAAAAGCCTTTGAGTCGGATTATTTTGAAGCCATACTTTCGGTCTCTCCTTACTACAATAAACCTACCCAAGAAGGGATTTACCAACATTTTAAGTCCATTTCCGAGGTTACCAACAAGCCTATAATATTATACAATGTGCCGGGTAGAACGGGTAGCAATATGTTGCCGAGTACAGTGCTTAGGCTGGCCAACGATTTTGAAAATATTGTTGGTATTAAGGAGGCCTCGGGCGATATGATTCAGGTCATGGACATTATACAGAAGAAGCCTAAGGATTTTATGGTAATTTCCGGAGATGATATCACGGCATTACCAACGGTATTGGCCGGCGGATCTGGAGTCATTTCTGTTTTAGGGCAGGGTATCCCCAGGGAATTCTCCAATATGATTCGCTTGGGCCTTGAAAACAGGTCGGACGAGGCCTATGCGTTGCATTACAGGCTACAAGAGGGGATGTCCCTTATTTTTCAGGAAGGCAACCCGGCCGGTATCAAGGCGGTTTTTGAGATATTGGGACTATGCGATGCCACGGTTCGTTTACCACTTGTAGAGGCAACACCACAATTAAAGCGAATTCTGAAGGATTTTGTCTTACCTTTTAGCGAGGTCCATGCCTAAATCATTTGGGTTCAGAACGTTAAATCTTAGCTAAAAATATAGAGAACAGAAAACAAGACGTTATTTTAGCGTTATATAATTTGTTTTTTATATCCATTGAGAATCCCTAATTTTGCAAAATGTTTTCGAAAATCGGTCGACTTTCCTGTTTTTTGATAGTGGCAAGTATTGTATTTGCCCTTCAGTCCTGTAGTGAATATCAAAAAGTACTTAAAAACGAAGAAGTGAAGCCAAAGTATGATTTGGCCCAAAAGTATTATGAGGAGGAAGACTACAAGCGCGCCAATCGTTTATTTGAACAAATAGCACCTAAATATGTAGGAAAGCCACAGGGGGAACGGGTAATGTTCTTTTTGGCGGACACCTACTTTCAACGGGAAGATTTTAACATGGCCGGCTACCAATTTGAACGGTTCATAAAATCCTACCCGAAAAGCGAAAAGGTTCCAGAGGCCTCATTCTTGGGCGCCAAAAGCTATTATGAGCTATCTCCTGAGTATTCCTTGGATCAAACGGACACGGATAAGGCCCTGGCAAAATTGCAAACGTTTATAAACGCCTATTCAGATTCGGAATTTTTTACGGAAGCCAATGATATGGCCCAGGAACTTACTACGAAAAAGGAAAAAAAGGCTTTTGAGATTGCCAAACAGTACAATAAGTTGGGAAAATTTAACTACGATATGCTAAAGTCCGCCGTTGCTTCTTTGGACAATTTTGTTTCGGACTTTCCCGGTTCCATATATCGAGAAGAGGCCTTATACGTCAAGGTCGAAGCCACCACCAATTTGGCATTGAATAGCTTTGAGACCTTGAAACCTGAGCGATTGCAAACGGCAAAGGCCGCCTACAATGTGTTGAAAAAACAATATCCGGAAACCAAATATGAAGAAAAAGCGGATAACCTTTTGAAGACCATAGAAAAGGAACTCAATAACAACACTATACCTAACGAAAATAAGGAAGCTAAATAACATTATTCCACATGAATATGAATGATTTAAAGAATTCAAAAGCTCCAGTATCAACTATTACCATCAACAAAAATGAGTTTGATGCTAAAACAGATAATATTTATGAGGCCATTTCCATAACTGCAAAAAGAGCAATTCAGATTAACTCTGAAATTAAAAAGGAACTGTTGGAAAAGCTGGAGGAATTCGCTACATATAGCGACAGTTTGGAAGAAGTTTTTGAGAACAAGGAACAAATAGAAGTATCCAAATTCTACGAGAAATTACCAAAACCCCACGCTTTGGCCATAGAAGAATGGCTAAGGGATAAGATATATCATAGGAATACGGAGAAAGACGCTTAGGACCATGTTGGGCGGCAAAAATATCCTCTTAGGCATTACCGGAGGGATTGCAGCCTATAAGACCACCTTTCTCGTCCGTTTATTGATCAAAGCTGGTGCCAACGTCAAAGTTGTTTTGACGGAGAGCGCCAGCTCTTTTGTTTCCCCTTTGACCCTAGCTGCCCTTTCCAAGAATCCGGTGTTGACTTCATTTGTTAAAGAGGAAAACCATACCACCGACTGGAACAATCATGTAGAACTTGGACTCTGGGCAGATTTAATGTTAATAGCCCCGGCGACTGCCAATACGTTGTCGAAAATGGCCAATGGTGTCTGTGACAACTTATTATTGGCCGTATATCTTTCTGCAAAATGCCCAGTTTTCTTTGCTCCGGCCATGGATTTGGACATGTACCAACATCCATCCACGAAGGTATCCTTCGAAAAATTACAATCTTTTGGCAATGTGATTATACCGGCCACTTCGGGAGAGCTGGCCAGTGGATTGCACGGAGAAGGACGAATGGCGGAACCTGAGGACATACTTGCCTTTATACAAGAGCATTTGGCACAAGGATTACCATTGCACAATAAAAAAGTATTGATTACGGCGGGACCCACCTATGAAGCCATTGATCCCGTGCGGTTCATCGGAAACCACTCCTCTGGCCTAATGGGATACGAAATTGCAAAAGCAGCTGCCAATCTGGGCGCCCAAGTAATTCTGGTATCGGGGCCCTCACATTTGAGTATAAGCCATTCGGCAATAGACCTTCATAAGGTGATTTCTGCAGAGCAAATGTACCATAGTGTGCATTCCTATTTCCCGGAAATGGACATTGCCATTTGCGCGGCTGCCGTATCAGACTATAGACCAAGGACGGTAGCCGATCAAAAAATTAAAAAGGAAGAAAGCGATCTTACCATAGAATTGATCAAGAACAAGGACATTTTGTTGTCCTTGGGAGAACAAAAACAAAAACAATATTTGGTGGGATTTGCATTGGAGACCGAAAATGAAATTGAAAATGCAAAGAAAAAGCTTAAAAAGAAGAATTTGGACGCCATAGTATTGAATTCCTTGAACGATATCGGGGCCGGTTTTGGAAAGCAGACCAATAAAATTACCTTTATAGACAAGAATTTAAACTTAACCGCGTTTGATGTAAAGGAGAAGTCGGAAGTGGCCTCTGACATCCTCAAAGAAATTATCAATAGGATCCATGCGTAATATTCTACTCATCTTATTTTGTATTGTACTTTTTTCAAGTGCAAGGTCACAAGAGTTGACCTGTACGGTTACCGTGAATTCGGATCAGGTCTCGCAGACCAACCAGCAGATATTCAAGACTTTGGAGCGCTCGTTGAGTGACTTCATTAATAAAAGCAAGTGGACCAACCGAGTGTATCAAGAGAATGAAAGGGTCAATGCCCAAATGTTCATCACGGTTACCAACTTTGAGAATAATCGATTTGAAGCCAATATACAAATCCAGTCCTCTCGGCCTGTATTTAATACTTCATATGAAACCCCTATATTCAATCACAAGGATAATAGCTTCAATTTTGAATATATAGAGTTTCAGCCTTTGGTCTATAATGCAAATTCATTTGATTCTAATCTAGTGGGAGTCATTTCCTATTATATTTATATTATTTTGGGGTTGGATGCCGATACGTTTTCTCTGGAAGGGGGAACCGAATATTACAGAACGGCCCAAGGTATTGTTACTCAGGCTCAGGGAACCAACTTTGCCGGATGGAAAGAACAAACCGGTGATAATCGCAACCGTTTTCGACTCGTAGACGATTTGCTTTCAAATACGTATAGGGAATATCGGGTGGCGATGTATAACTATCACAGAAAGGGCCTGGATATTTTTGGTGATAATAACAGCACAGGGAAGCAAGTTATCGCCGGAACCATGAACTTGTTCGCGACCATGGTAAAGCGTAGGCCTAATGCGTTTTTGTTGTTAACTTTTTTTGATGCCAAATCCGAGGAAATTCAAAATATCTTTTCCGATGGTCCTAAAGTGGATATCGTAAAGCTAAGGGAAACCCTTAACCGTATTGCTCCCTTATATTCCAGCACTTGGAATGACATAAAATACTGATCCTCCCATTTTTTCATTGGAATATCGATTATCTTTGCGGCACTAATAATATGGTGCATTGCTAAACAACCTTCTCATAAACAATTACGCCCTTATAGATGATATAAACGTTTCTTTCACCCATGGTTTTAGTTGTATTACCGGGGAAACAGGGGCGGGCAAATCCATTTTATTGGGTGGCCTATCCTTAGTTTTGGGTAAACGTGCTGATTTATCCTCTCTTCGAAATAAGGAAAAAAAATGTGTTGTTGAGGCAGAATTCGAAATCGAGAGATATGATATAAAAGCGCTTTTTGAGGAAAACGATCTGGACTATGAACCCAAGACAATTATAAGGCGGGAAATACTGCCCAGTGGCAAGTCCAGGGCCTTTATTAATGATACTCCGGTTACTTTAAGTATACTTTCCCAGTTGGGAGACCGTCTTATCGATGTGCATTCCCAACATCAAACTTTGCGCCTTACGGAAAACGATTTTCAACTAAAGGTAATCGACGCCCTAGCTGACAACAAAAAAATCGTTTCCGAGTATTCCGATAAATTGAACGACTATCAAAATACTTCAAAAGAGCTGGAACAACTCATTGAATTTCAAAAGAATGCCATAAAAGAACACGACTACAACAATTTTTTGTTGCAGGAATTGAAAGCAGCTCCTTTGGAAACTGGAATACAAGAAAAGCTTGAAGAACAATATGAACAGTTGAGCAATGTGGAGACCATATTGGAGCAACTCTCAAAAGGACATCAATTGTTGAACGATGAGCAGGTCGGGGCACTGAACCTACTTATGGAATTAAAACAAGTCTCTAACAAACTGTCAGGTTTTGGCAATCAATATGGCAAACTGAACGAGCGGATACAATCCGTATACATAGAAATCGATGATATCAGTTCCGAGTTGGAATCCTTTTTGGAGCAGGCCGAGGCCAATCCCAAATTGTTGGAAGAAATAAGTTCAAAGCTACAGTTGCTATACGATTTACAGAAAAAACATGGGGCCCATAATGTGTCGGAGCTTGTTACAATAAAAACGGAATTGGACCAAAAAGTGACCGCTACCGAAAATTTGGATACTGCTATAATCGAAAAAGAGGCACAAGTAGAAACCAAAAAGAAAGCCTTGGAAAAAATTGCGGATACTTTGGGGAATCGTAGATTGAAAGTTCTCCCCGAATTAAAGCAGCAATTGGAAAAGAGTTTGGCTTCTTTGGGCATGCCTAGTGCAACCTTTAAATTGGAGATACAGACTTCCCAGAATTTTAAGGCCAACGGAAAGAACGATTTAATCTTCCTTTTTTCGGCAAACAAGGGAACCGACTTCGGCGAATTGAAAAAAGTAGCTTCTGGCGGGGAGCTTTCTCGCATCATGTTGACTATAAAGGCTATTTTGGCACAATATGAAAATTTACCGACCATTATGTTCGATGAGATCGATACTGGGGTTTCGGGTGAGATTTCCAATCGAATGGGCGATATTATGCAAGATATGAGCAAAACCATGCAAGTTTTTTCCATTACACATTTACCGCAAGTTGCCTCAAAGGGCGACCATCATTTTAAGGTCTACAAAACCGAAGAAGGTGGTAGTACCCGTACCCAAATGAAAAAGTTGGATCCGGACGAAAGAGTAGTGGAGCTTGCTGAAATGTTGGGGGGCAAGGATCTAACAGACTCGGCCATGGCACATGCGAGACAATTGTTAAATTAAAACCTGCAAAAAGTCAAATACCAAATCACAAAGAAACAAATTGGAATTTGGATTTTTTCCATGTTTCTGTAAACAAAAGCCGCCGTTAATTTTAATATCTTTGCGCATCAACCTAAGAAACCGTATATATGGCTTACAACTTACTGAAGGGCAAAAAGGGAATTATTTTTGGGGCATTGGATGCCAATTCCATTGCATGGAAAACTGCAGAACGGGTTCATGAAGAAGGAGGGACATTTGTATTAACGAATGCACCCATAGCCATGCGCATGGGCCAAATTAAGGATTTAGCCGAAAAAACAGGTTCGGAAATAGTGCCGGCCGATGCTACTAGCGAAGATGACCTGAACAATTTGGTGTCAAAATCCGTGGAAATCTTGGGTGGGAAATTGGATTTTGTACTCCACTCTATAGGGATGTCGGTAAATGTGCGTAAGGGAAGGCGGTATACGGACGAAAACTATGATTTTACTTCCAAGGGATGGGACGTTTCCGCGCTTTCTTTTCACAAAGTAATGCAAAGCCTTTATAAAGCCGATGCCATGAACGAATGGGGGAGTGTTGTGGCATTGACCTATATTGCCGCGCAGAGGAGCTTTCCTGATTATAATGATATGGCGGATAACAAAGCCTATTTGGAATCTGTTGCTCGCAGTTTTGGGTATTTCTTTGGGAAAGAGAAAAAAGTAAGGGTCAATACCATTTCCCAGTCTCCTACGGCCACTACTGCGGGACAAGGCATCAAAGGTTTTAATGGATTCATAAGCTATGCTGAAAAAATGTCCCCTTTGGGCAATGCATCTGCTGATGATTGTGCCGATTATACCGTGTCGCTGTTTTCTGATTTAACCAAAAAGGTAACTATGCAGAACCTCTTTCACGATGGAGGCTTTTCCAATACCGGCGTGAGTCAAGAAGTTGTCGATGCATTTTCAAAATAAAAAATATTGTTCCTTTAAAAGCCATGCACTAAGTGCATGGCTTTTGCTTTTTTAGAATCCGCCTATGAACCTCTCTTTTTCCTTTGTAATTCCTGTTTATAATCGCCCGGACGAAATAAAGGAGCTATTGGAGAGTATGGTGCAACAGACCTATACCAAATATTACGAAGTTGTAATTGTTGAGGATGGTTCCACTATGGATTCCGAAGACGTGGTTCTTGAATTTAGTGATCGAATTACGATTTCCTATTTTAAAAAAGCCAATTCAGGACCTGGGGATTCCCGTAATTATGGCATGCATAAGGCCAAAGGTGATTATTTTATTATACTGGACTCCGATTGTATTCTGCCGCAAGGGTATTTGGAGGAAGTTGAAAAATCACTTCAACAAGAGTTTGTGCATTGCTTCGGTGGACCGGATGCCGCGCATGAATCATTTAGTTTGGTGCAAAAAGCGATCAACTACGCCATGACCTCTATTTTAAGCACAGGAGGAATACGTGGCAACAAAAAAGGCCTGGGCAAATTCCAACCAAGAAGCTTTAACATGGGAATTTCCAAAAAGGCCTTTGAGGATGTGGGGGGATTTGGCAATATCCATCCAGGGGAAGACCCCGATCTTACCATACGTATTTGGGATAAGGGGTACAGGACAAAATTGATTGCGGAAGCTTATGTATACCACAAACGCCGAATTGATTGGAACAAATTTTATATACAGGTGAACAAGTTTGGAATGGTTCGCCCTATTTTAAACAAATGGCATCCCAAGACTGCAAAAATGACCTATTGGTTCCCCACTTTTTTTTGTTTGGGTTTGTTGCTGTCTTTGTTGTTATTAACAGTTGGATTGTTTCTTCCTATCCTATGTTACGGTATTTATTTCCTACTACTTTTTTTGGATGCGTTGCTAAAAACGAAAAACTTGTTAGTGGCCCTTCTTTCCCTGTTGGCGGTGTGCATACAATTTTTTGGTTATGGCTATGGTTTTCTAAAGTCGACCATTTGGATTAATTTTAGCAAACGACAACCTTGGGAACTCTTCCCAAAACTGTTCTTTAAAACAGATCGATAAGGTGATAAACAAGATAAAGCGAAGCCTAAAGAAACGAAAGGTAAAAATATTCCTATTGTTTTTGCTTTGCTCTGGTTTGGCCTGGTTTATCAGTAATTTGTCCGAGGATTATGTGAGTAATGCGGTATTTAATTTGGAATATGTGAACGTACCGGACAGCCTTTTGTTGGATAAGGCCTCAAAGAATGAGGTGAATGTAAAATTGAGAGCGGTTGGATTCCAATTCCTAGGTTTTAATTTTAGGAATAAATCCGTAAAGATCGATTTATCCCGGATCGAAACGACCACGTCCAAGTTTTACATCCCGCAAGAAGTTTATCGCAGACAGATTGAAAGACAACTTCCCGGCTCAATGACCCTCCTAGAAATGGATAGGGATACGCTTTTCTTTGATTTCCTAAAACTTAAATCCAAGGAAGTTCCCGTAAGGCCGCAGATAAAATTGGGCCTCGTACAGAACTATTTGTTGGATGGTGATCTTGTGATAGAACCGGAAAAAATAACCATAAAAGGCCCCAAGGAAGAAATTGATACGATTCAAAGTGTCAGGAGTTCACAATTGGATTTGAACGACCTCACTGCGGACTTTGCCAGAAAGGCTATGATCATAAAGCCGCAGCAATTGGAGCATACCACGTTTTCTTCCGAATCCGTTTCCATAAAGGGTAAGGTTGCCCGTTTTTCTGAAAAAATGATCCAAGTGCCCATAGAGGTGATAAATTTGCCAGAAGGAACCCAGATTAGGACCTTCCCGGATAGCGCCTCTATTTTGTGTAAAGCCAAGATCAAGGAACTAAGGAATTTAGAAAATTCCAACTTTCAAGTTATCGCGGATTATGTTATGACAAAGGGGGATGATGCGAAAACACTTTCTTTGAAATTATCGAAAAGACCAAAGAATATCTATAGCGCCAATCTTTTGGAGGCCGAGGTGGAATTTATATTAAAACGGGAATGAAGATCGTTGGTCTAACAGGTGGAATTGGAAGTGGCAAAAGCACCATTGCCAGGATGTTCCGAGAGTTGGGGGTACCTGTATACAATTCGGATGAACGGGCCAAAAAGTTGATGGTTTCATCTAAAACGGCACGAAAGAAGATAACCGAACTTTTGGGAGAGAAGGCCTATTCCGGCGAAAAACTGAATCGTTCCTATATAGCGGAAAAGGTTTTTAAGGATGGAGAGATGCTAAAAAAACTCAATGGGGTTGTTCACCCATTGGTGAGAAAAAGTTTTATGTCTTGGACAAGGAGACAGAAATACCCCTATGTTATTCAGGAAGCGGCCATTATATTTGAAAACAAAAATCAAGATTTTTATGACAAAATCGTTTTGGTCACCGCTCCAAAGGAAGTACGCTTAGATAGAATTTTGAAAAGGGATGGCTCCCCGCGTGAAAAAATCCTGGAGAGAATGGGTAACCAATGGCCCGATTCGAAAAAAATTCCACTTTCCGATTTTGTGATAAACAACGAAAATTTAAATGAAACGCGATTAAAAGTTAAGGATATACATGACCTTCTCCTTGATAATAGCTGATAGTTTGCCACTTTAACATTTTTGTTAAGGTTAGGTTAAACGTACAAAATACTAGTTGTTAAATATTTAATTTTACCCGAAGATGAATAAGAGATTGTTTGTTCTTTTGGTTATCCTAATGAGCCTATCTCTAATCGGGATAATCTTCGTCCAGGTATTTTGGATAAAAAGATCGGTAGAGGACAGGGAAGAACAATTCTCCAACACCATTGGCGAAATACTGAATAAGGTAACTGATAAAATAGCCGAAAGGGAAACCAAGGATTATTTTGATAGGTATCTTAACCAAAAAGATAGCATTGGGGAGCTCCAGGGGTCTCACCTTAGAAATATTTTTTTTATAGATCGTGATATAAACTCCAACGAGATACTGTTTTATTCCCACGGTATCCTGGAGGAGGATTACAACATAGCATCCACGTTCTTTGACAATGGTAACGGCGACGATACCACAACGATTAAAAGCTATACCAGCAAACGTACAAAGACCATTTTTAAAGAGGACTTTGGTTTGGACGGCAAACAGTACAAGCTTAACCCCATTCAAAAATTGGAGAAAATAGGGGGGCTATCCTCTATTGAAAAAGCCCAATTTGAAGATGTTTTCAGTGAGTATGCCAAACAGGTTCCTATTCATAAAAGGGTTTCCAGACAGGAGATAGAATTGCTTCTAGACCGCGAACTAAGAAACCGTGGAATGGAAATTGACTTTGAGTATGGGGTGTACAGCAAAGGACTTCCTACCAAGGTGAAATCTAGAAAATTCAAATTTGAGGAGGACACGCATTATAGGAGTCCCATGTTTAAGGATAGTGAGGGTAATTCCAATTTTTCCCTATTGATATCCTTTCCGAAGAAAAAGCGGTTTTTGGTACAATCCGTTTTAGGAATGGCAATCTTATCGCTTTTGTTCACCCTCGTCATTGTAGTGGCATACTCAGGGGCAATTTATCAACTCATACGACAGAAGCAGATTTCCGAAATAAAGTCGGATTTTATCAACAATATGACCCACGAGTTCAAGACACCTATTGCCACTATAAATTTAGCCGTTGAGGCCATAAAAAATCCTAAGGCATTCGATGATAAGGAAAAGGTACAGCGATACTTGCAAATGATACGGGACGAGAATAAACGTATGCATGCTCAAGTGGAAAATGTACTTCGCATCTCCAAACTGGAAAAAAACCAATTGGATATCAGTAAGGACAGGGTTGATGTACATGACATAATCCAAAGGGCCATCGCCCATGTTAAGCTTATTGTAGCCGATCGCGGAGGATATATAAAGACCCATTTGGATGCCGATAGAACGGAAGTCCTGGCAAATGAAGTGCATTTTACCAATGTTATGGTAAATATTTTGGACAATGCCATTAAATATTCGCCTGAAGCACCGAAAATTGATGTGCATACGGAAGTGGCCAAGAATTTCATTATAATAAAGATTCAGGATCAGGGTGCCGGGATGAGCAAAGCGGTGTTAAAAAAAGTTTTTGAGAAATTTTATAGGGAACATACCGGGGACATACATAATATAAAAGGACATGGTTTGGGTCTGTCTTATGTAAAAAAAATAATTGAAGATCATCAAGGTGAGGTATATGCAGAAAGTGAAAAAGAAAAAGGAAGCATTTTCTACATAAAACTACCTTTAATTTAACAACTTATGGAAACAATAAATAAGAAAATACTTTTGGTTGAGGACGACCCGAATTTTGGGATTGTTCTAAAGGACTACCTATCCATGAACGATTTTGATGTGACCTTGGCCAAAAATGGGATGGAGGGATTTGAGAAATTTAAAAAAGACAATTATGATGTTTGCATCCTGGATGTAATGATGCCCTACAAGGATGGATTCACGTTGGCCAAGGAAATACGTGAAAAGAACGAGAATGTCCCTATAGTTTTTCTTACAGCAAAGACCATGAAGGAAGATGTTCTAAAGGGATATAAGGCTGGTGCGGACGATTATCTGAACAAACCTTTTGATTCTGAGGTGCTCCTAATGAAGCTTAAAGCAATACTTCAAAGAAAGGCTTCCAATTCATTGGCAGATAGTAAAAAGTTTGAATTTAAAATTGGCAATTTCCATTTAAATTCAAAATTGAGGTTTTTGAAATATAGGGATGAAGAAGCCATAAAATTATCCCCAAAGGAAAATGAATTATTGCGCTTATTGGCCTTACATGAAAACGATTTAATGCCCAGGGAATTGGCCTTGACAAAAATTTGGAGGGATGATAACTACTTCACTTCTCGAAGTATGGATGTATATATCGCTAAATTACGGAAATACCTAAAACTGGATGATACGGTTGAGATACTGAATATTCATGGAGAAGGATTTAGGTTGGTCGTAAAGACCGAAAGTTAGACTAACTCCATAATATTATCAATTAAAGGGGCCCGATATTCAATATCGGGCCCCTTTAATTTTGATTGATATGTTCTAGAATCTCCAAAACAATAGACGAAGGACTTTGTAATATGGAGACTGAAATAGCCTTTTGCGGGGGTTCCAAAGTGTCGAATTGAGACTTTAATAATTTTGCAGGCATAAAGTGTCCCTTTCTTTTTTGCATTCTATCCCGAATTTCTTCAAAACTACCCTTTAGATACACAAACCTAATTTTTTCCAATACACCATCAACGAGTAGGGAACGATAGCTTTCTTTTAAAGCCGAACATGCAATAATGGCTCCCGAGTCCAAATTTTCCCGCACCAAAGTATTCAAGCGACGTAGCCATCCTTTTCTGTCATTATCGTTAAGTGGGTTTCCGGCGGCCATTTTTGCCACATTTTCATCGGGGTGGTAGTCGTCCCCGTCAAAAAAAGGAACATTAAGTTCTGCTGCCAACAGTTTGCCAACCGTAGATTTACCTGAACCGGACACGCCCATAATAAGGAAAACGGTAGTTTTAGCCATTGCTGCTTTTCATTTTATCTTTTAACGATTCAATGACTTCATGAACATCGCAATTATAAGGAAACCAAAGGATGGATTCATCTTTTCGGAACCAGGTAAGCTGTCTTTTGGCAAACCTTCTGGTATTTTTTTTTATTTCCGATATCGCAAAATCCAATTCCCAAATACCTTCAAAGTAATTGAAAAGCTCCTTATATCCAACCGTTTGTAGGGCATTTTCTTCTTTATATCGATGTAATGATCTTGCCTCTTCCAAAAGCCCTTCTTCCATCATGAGGTCTACTCTTTTGTCAATACGGTCGTAAATCACTTTTCTATCTGCTTGAAGCCCTACTTGTATTGTGGAAAAAGACCTTTCTTGGTCTTTTCCTTTCAAAAAGGAAGAGTAGGGCTTTCCCGTTCCAATACAAACTTCCAAGGCCCGCACAAGGCGATGCGGATTTTCAAGATCTACTTTGGAATAATATGGAGAATCCAATCGCTTTAATTGCTTTTGGAGACTTTCAATACCCTCAACCTCCAATCGTGTGTTCAAATCCTTACGGATTTCCGGAGCCATCTTTGGAAACTTGTCCAGACCTTTGGTAACCGCATTTATATACAATCCACTTCCTCCCACTAGGATAACTATTTTTTTTTTGGCAAAAAGCTTTTCTAAGCGGTATAGGGCGTCCTGTTCAAAATCCCCGACCGAATACGGATCAAAAATGCTCTTAAACTGTATAAAATGATGCGGTACTGTATTTAATTCTTCCGTAGAGGGTACTGCAGTGCCTATTTGCATTTCCTTGTAGAACTGTCTGGAATCCGAAGAAATGATTTCCGTATCAAAATGTTGGGCAATGGCAATGGCCAATTTGGTCTTGCCTATAGCCGTAGGCCCAACGACATTGATCAAAAACTTAGTAGTCATTGATCATCTATTAATTCGTAACCGCATACGCGGCAGTAGTGTGCATCACTCCTCATAATTTCAGAACTACAATTTTGACAACATCTGCCTTCATCCACTTCCTTTAGGTTTTTTTTGGACGATGCATATTCTGCTGAGACGATACCTGTCGGTACTGCTATAATTCCATAACCAATAATCATTATCAATGTAGCGAGAATCTGTCCCAGACCGGTTTCGGGGGATATATCTCCGTATCCTACGGTAGTCAATGTTACTATGGTCCAGTATACGCTATGGGGAATACTATTGAAACCATGTTGTGGACCTTCTATCAAATACATAATGGTGCCTAATAGAATGGAAATGACAAGGACAAAAAAAACGAAGATGAATATTTTTGTACGGCTAGACTTAAGCGCCCTAATGAGATTATTGGATTCACCTACAAATCGTACCAACTTCAATATTCGGAATACCCGAAGCAAACGAAGGGCCCTAAAAGCTGTTATGTACTGAGAGCCTATGACAAAAAAGGAGAGATATTTTGGAATGGTGGAGAGTAGGTCTACTATTCCAAAGAAGCTAAAAATATATTTACTTGGTCTTTTAATGCAAACAATACGCAAAATATACTCGATGGAAAAAAGTATGGTGACAACCCATTCCGAGATATCCAAAAACCTATGGTATTTTACATCAAAACGGGGAACACTTTCCAGCATGACGACTATAATACTATATACGATGACGATAAGAAGAACAATGTCGAACCACCTACCTGCAGGAGTATGTGTTCCATAGATAAACTCATGGAGTCTTAACCTCCAATTTTTGTCTGGTTTTTCGCTTTTCAACTTTTAAGGATTTAGGTTCAAAACCTTTAAAACTCTTTTTTTTCTGAGATATGATTCAATAATATGTGAGGTGTTCGCATCACCCTTCATAGGCGTTATAATTGATTCTAAGATATGAATATTATTAATTTGATGGTTCAGGTCATAATAACCCAACCCTCTAAAGGCTCCTTTTTTTATAAGAATGGCACTATATTCTCCCGTCTCTCTTCCCTTATCCACTATAACGACATTTTTGCCGGCCAGCGAGAACTTTGCCAAGGCATCCAGAGCTCTCTTATTGTAATCCAAAATGTCTTCCTTGTTCGTATGGGCTCCTTTGCAGCAGCTATGTTCGGATTCCGAGCATTTGTTTTTAGCTTCAGGAAGCCCATTCAGTTTATCACATAATTCATTTTCGACACTGATTTGACGAATAAACTTCTGGGCTCCTTGAAAACTATTGAAAGTAGTTACCACTCCTTTGGAAAAAGTATGGGATGCCGCCTTTAGGATAACATAACCCCGTTCATCCACGGATTGATAAGCTGCATGGGAAAACAACTTTTGTCTCTTATGGTGGGCATACTTGGGTTTATTACGTCTTAATTCTTCGTTCTCTTTTAATAGGGCGACCAATTCGCTCCCGGTTTTTTCAAAAATCACCTTTTTGGTTTCTTTTTGAATTTGCCTCGCCCGGTCACCATTTTTAATAAAGTGCTCGTTTACCTTTTTTTTGATATTGTTGGATTTCCCAAGAAATATAATCTCACCTTCTTTATTGTACATATAGTAAACCCCAGTTTCCGAAGGCATCTGCTCAACGATATCCAATTGTCTTGGAGAAAGCTCACCCTGTGTTTCCGAACGCACAATATGGGTGAGTATGGATTTATCCATATCCTTGGAAAGTAATACTTTAAAGAGTTTCAATGTGGCCAATGCATCTCCATTTGCCCGATGTCTATCGCTTACGGGAATTCCCAATGAACGTACCAATTTCCCCAAACTATGCGATTCGGCATCGGGAATTAGTTTTTTGGCCAAGTCCACGGTGCACAATGTCTTACGTTCAAAGTTATAGCCCAACCTTCTGAATTCTGTCCGAAGTATTCTGTAATCGAATTGCGCATTATGGGCTACCAACACACTGTCCTGGGTAATTTCCACAATGCGTTTGGCCACTTCATGAAATTTCGGAGCTGTCCGCAACATTTTGCTATTAATACCGGTAAGGTTTACAACAAAGGGTTGTATTTCTCTTTCCGGGTTCACCAAACTTATAAACTTGTCCACCACTTGGTGACCATCAAATTTATGTATGGCAATCTCTGTAATACCCTCTTCATTGTATTTACCACCTGTTGTCTCAATATCTAAAACTGCATACATGCACTAAGCTATTTTTCCAGATCTACAAGGAAGTTCAAACCTTGTAAATTCTTTAATGTGCGTTTCTTGCCCCAAAGATACTACTTCCTATACGTACCATAGTACTGCCCTCTTCAATGGCTATTTCATAATCACCACTCATACCCATAGAAAGAATGGAAATATTGGGAATCGTTTTTTTGGTCGAATCAAAAAGTGTTTTCAAAAACCTGAACTCCCTTCTAATTTGATTTGTGTCATCCGTAAAAGTAGCCATGCCCATTAACCCTACAATGGCGATATTTTTCATTTTATGAAATGTATCCGAATGAATGAGTTCGTTTAATTCATTGGCGTTTAATCCAAATTTGGTCGTCTCCTCCGCAATATGAATTTGTAAAAGACAGTTTATTACCCTGTTATTTTGTTTGGCCCTTTTGTCTATTTCCCTCAGTAGTCTAATACTGTCCACTCCGTGGATCAAAGAGACAAATTCCGCCATGTACTTGACTTTGTTGCGCTGTACGTGTCCAATCATATGCCATTGAATGTCCTTGGGCATATTTTCCCATTTTTCGACCATCTCCTGAATTTTATTCTCACCAAAAATCGTATGACCAGCATCATAAGCTTCCCTGATTTCGGAAATGGACTTGGTTTTGGAGACGGCAACAAGGGCTACATCATTAGGGAGGGTATTCTTGATTCTTTTAAGATTCTCGGTTATGGACATGGCCTATTAAAAAGTTTGGAATTATAGTTCATAAATCGTGAGCCCACTCCGAAGTTTTGGCTCAATATAAGTGCTTTTGGGAGGCATGGTCAATCCCGCATTGGCAATAGCCTTGATTTGGTCCATGGTTATAGGAACAAGACTAAAACCTACGGCAAAATTACCTTGGTCCACTTCATCTTTCATATGGATGATGTTATGTTTTCCATAACCATATTGGATGCGCTTATCATTCCGCAGATCCTTAATGTTTAAAATGGGTCCCAGAACGGTTTTGAAAAGGATTTGGGTATCCAATTTACTGAGGGCATCGGTAAAACGATATACCTTTTTTCGTAGGTAGAGGGAATAAAACTCACCGTCCAAATACATGCTAAAATGATGTTTTTTTGTCGGCTTGTACAGTGTATTTCCTTTGTTTTCGATTCTAAAAAAACCATCTAACCGTATGAGAAATTCTTTTTTGGTCAACCCGTTCAAATCTTTGACCATACGATTGAATTCATAAATCTTGATTTCGGATTCGGGAATGAGATAGCTCATGAAATAGTTATAAGGTTCCTTTCCCGTATGGTCTAGATTGGTTTTTTTGCATATTTCGGCCAAAAGATTTGATGAAGCACTTCTATGATGTCCATCGGCAATGTACAAGGCCTTTAATTTGATGAATGCGGTTTCCAGTTGATTCACTGTTTCCTTTTCAGAAATGATCCACAACTTATGGGTAACCTTATCCGTAGTGGTGAAGTGATACTCTGGATCGGTCCGCCTTTCACTTTCTATGATTCCCGAAATAGTTTTATCATCCTTATAGGTCATCAAAACGGGTTCTGCATTGAATTTCACGGTTTCCAAATAGTGGGCGAACAATTCTTCCCGGGGACGGATGGTATCCTCGTGCTTTTTTATGATATTGTTTTGGTAGTCTTCAACACTGGTGGCACAGAAGAGCCCGCAACACTGAAAATTATCTTTTTTAACCTCATACAAATAGAAACTATCCCGAGCGTCCTTTAAAAAGATGTTGTCTTCCAAGAACTCCAAATATCTATTGTATACCAATTTAAAACGCTTGGGGCCGGAAATCCTTTTATCAAACTTGTACCCAGGATTGATAATGTGTAAAAATGAAAACGGATTAAAACTCAATACAGCTTCCAGCTCTTTTTTTGAATATTCCTGATATGATCGGGAAGCCACGAAAGGGACCTTATCCTTGGCAGGGCGTATGGCCTTAAAGGGTTTTACTATTGCCATTTGAAATTCATTTGAATTGGGAAGATACTTTTTCAGCTTTTCGGGATTCTGAATAAGCATAGAACCCTTCCCCGGATTTTACACCCAATTTTCCGGCGGTGACCATATTGATCAATAGGGGAGAGGGCGCATATTTTGGATTTTTAAACCCATCATACATTACGTTGAGAATAGACAGGCAAACATCCAATCCGATGAAATCGGCCAACTCCAAAGGTCCCATAGGGTGTGCCATTCCTAACTTCATCACCGTATCTATTTCCTTTACACCGGCCACTCCATTAAATAAGCTTTCTATGGCTTCATTGATCATGGGCATTAAGATACGGTTGGCAACAAACCCGGGATAGTCGTTTACCTCTACGGGGGTTTTTCCCAATCTTTCCGAAAGTTCCATAATTGTATCCGTTGTGGAATCGGAAGTGTCGTACCCTCTAATTATTTCTATTAAGGGCATAATTGGTACAGGGTTCATAAAGTGCATCCCGATGACCTTATCCGGTCTAACGGTTACAGCTGCGATTTGGGTAATGGATATTGAGGACGTATTGGTTGCTAAAATCGTATTTGGATTGCAGTTTTCATCAAGATCTTTGAAAATATTGAGTTTAACTTCCAAGTTCTCGGTAGCGGCTTCGATTACTACATCAATATCCTGTATTCCATCAATGAGAGAGGTATGAGTAGTGATGTTGTCCAATGTGGCCCTTTTTGTTTCCGCATCGATTTTTTCCTTGGCAATCATTCGATCCAGGTTTTTGGAGATGGTTGCAAGCCCCTTCTGTAGCGCATCATTGGAAATATCCACTAGATTCACCTTGTTTCCATTTTGGGCAAATACATGGGCGATTCCGTTTCCCATGGCTCCAGAACCTATGACTGCTATCTTACTCATAATGTTATTATACATTTAAAGATTTTTTCTAATCCCACGGCATCCGATTTTTACTTCTAGTCCCTAGTGAAGGTATTCCTAGAAGCACTCGATTACTTGTAGTGCCACTTGTAGCGCATTGGTTCCCTGCTTTAAAGTGACTATGGGAACGGTATCCTTGTTTATGGCTTCTGCAAAGGTCTCCAATTCGTCCAAAATGGCATTGTTCACTTGAATTTCAGGGTTTTCAAAATAGATTTGCTTTTTTTCACCTTCGGCATTTTGTAAAATCATATCAAATTGTCCCGGGCTTTCGGGTGCGTCCTTCATCTTAACGACCTCGACCTTTTTTTCCAGAAAGTCGACCGAAATGTAGGCATCCCTTTGGAAAAAACGCGATTTTCTCATGTTTTTCAATGAAATTCTACTGGCCGTTAGGTTGGCTACACAACCGTTTTCAAATTCAATACGTGCATTGGCAATATCCGGTGAATGACTTACGACGGATACGCCGCTGGCATTTATTTGTTTTACTTTTGAGTCTACCACACTGAGTATGGCATCTATATCGTGTATCATTAAATCAAGTACAACGGGCACATCGGTACCCCTAGGATTAAATTCGGCCAGCCGGTGCGTTTCAATGAACATTGGATTCTTTATTTTATTCTTGACTGCCCCAAAGGCAGGGTTAAATCGCTCTACATGCCCTACCTGACCCTTGACATTGAACTTGTTTTCCAGTACTATCAGTTCTTGAGCCTCTTTTAAAGTGTTGGTAATCGGTTTTTCAATAAATACATGCTTGCCTTTTTCCATTGCCTTTTTGGCGCATTCATAATGGGAAAGGGTAGGGGTAACAATATCCACAACATCTACGGCATCTATGAGGGAGTTCATGTTTTCGAAATAGGAATAACCAAATTCCGTGGCCACTTTTTCTCCATTTATAGCATCTGGATCATAGAAACCTATCAATTCATATTTCGAGGATTCATTGAGTAAACGCAGGTGTATTTTTCCTAAATGTCCTGCCCCCAAAACACCGACTTTGAGCATACTTTTTAATTTTTTCAAAAGTAAGGATAGTTTGTGAGTTTAAAGGTTTGTTGAATGTTGTTTGTAGTTCCATGTTGGAATTTTTATTTCGAAAGAGAATTGGAATTTGGAACTTGGATTTTGATATTTTCCGTTCTAACTTCGTCTTATAAAACCAAACCATTGAAGGATACCTTAAAGCATCGGGGAATGCGCAACCAATTGGCGGACATACTAATCGCCAAGGGCATCAAGAACCAAAAAGTATTGAATGCTATCCGTGCCATACCCAGACATTTGTTTATGGATAGCAGTTTTGAAGGTCATGCCTACCAGGATAAGGCTTTTCCCATCGCGGCCGAACAAACCATCTCACAACCTTATACCGTGGCATTTCAAACTGAATTGTTGGAAATAAAACCAAATCAAAAAATCTTGGAGATAGGTACGGGAAGTGGTTACCAAACCGCCATATTAATTCACCTAAAGGCAAAAGTTTTTACTATAGAACGCCAATTGACACTTTTTAAAAAGACTAACATTTTCTTCAAAAAGATGGGATATCGTCCTAAAAAGTTCATTTTTGGTGATGGGTACAAAGGTCTTTTGGAAGAGGCTCCGTTTGATGGTATTATTGTAACCGCAGGTGCTCCAGAGGTTCCAAAAGCACTCATGTCTCAATTAAAGGTTGGTGGTAGATTGGTTATACCCGTAGGAGTCGATGAGCAGATTATGACCGTGTATAGAAGAAAATCCGAAAAAGAATTTGAAAAAAAAGAATACGGTTCTTTTCGGTTTGTTCCTTTATTGGAAGATAAAAATTGATGTTTATCCAAAGAATATACCGTTCCCCGCTCAACGGTTAAAACTCTTTTTTATCCGGTCCAGGTCTCGTTTGTTGTCCCTATCCTTGATGGTTTCCCGCTTGTCATAAAGCTTTTTACCCTTGGCGAGGGCAATTTGTAGTTTGGCGAGCCCTCGATCATTTAGAAAAAGTTTTAAGGGAATTATGGTCAGCCCGGAAGTTTTCACTTCCTTTTCCAGTTTTTTGAGTTCCCGTTTATTCAGTAAAAGCTTTCTTTCCGCTTTTGGACGGTGATTAAAATGTGATGCATGCGAGTATTCATCAATTTGCATATTGATTACGAAGAGTTCGCCCCGGTCATTAAATTCGCAAAAGCTTTCGGAAATGGAGGCCTTGCTTTGGCGGATGGACTTTATCTCCGTACCTGAGAGCACAATTCCGGCGATATAAGTATCCAAAAACTCGTACTCAAAACGTGCTCTTTTATTTTTTATATTGATGTTCTGTTGCATGGGACGACAAAAATAGGAACAATAATCCGTACAACAATTCATTAAAAAATTGATATACTACGAATATTTTGTAAGATTGATGCACATTTACGTACCATAGTAGCATAATGTTATCGTATGAAAAAGGCAATCGTTTTATTTTTTGTCAGCATGATCCTAGCTTGTGGGCAAAAGGCCAAAACAGAGCTTTCGGCCCAGGAAGTTGTTGATGAAAGCATTAAAGTGAGTGGAGGGGAAGAGTATAAAAAAAATACCATCTCCTTTGATTTTAGAGGTAGGTCCTATATAATGGAACGCAATAATGGGCGGAAAGTTTTAAAACGGATCTTCCAAATAGATTCCAATACGGTTTTGGATATTAAACAACATAATGGACTTCAACGTTTCGTTAACGATAGTTTGGTCCATCTGCCGGACTCCATGGCAAACAAATATGGCAATTCCGTCAATTCCGTACATTATTTTGCTTATTTACCTTATGGACTCAATGACCCTGCAGTAAATAAGAAACATTTAGGCCGGTCACAGATTAAAGGGAAAGACTATCACAAGATACAGGTAACTTTTAACAAAGAGGATGGAGGTGATGATTATGACGACACCTATGTGTACTGGTTTGACGTAACTACTTTAAAACCGGATTATGTTGCCTATGAGTTTCATGTTGACGGTGGAGGCAAGCGTTTTAGGCAAGCCTATAACGAACGCTATGTAAATGGCATACGTTTCGTCGACCACAACAATTACAAGCCTATTGACCAAGCTATTGCGATTCAAAAAATGGATAGCCTATTTATCGCCGGTCAATTGGAATTGCTGTCCCAAATAGAATTGAAGAATATTACCGTCCTTCCGGGCAATTACAATTAAATTGTAGTCGCATGTCCGTTACCGTACCGTTTGTAATTTGTACGATGTACAAACTGCCGTTATCGTAATCGTCCATGGGTTCATATTTATCTTCCCCTATCATTAGATTAACAAATTGTGGCGTAGTATTGCTGTGGCCAACGACTAAAACCTTCTTATTGAGGTTGTCCGCCTTAAATTGCTCAATATTAATTTCTTCGGGAACATAGTACTGCACTATGATATCTTGCTTTACAGATGTTGGTGCGGCCGTCATCGTTGCTCTTTCGTAGTCAGTAGTATAAATGGCGTCCAAAGGTACATCGTCAAATATTTCGGCCCAGTGCATAGCACGCCCCAGACCCTTTTGATTGAGTTCGGGATCGACATTATCGGGATTTGAACGATCCTTTTCCGCATGGCGGATAAAGTAAAAAGTAGATACGCCATAATCCGAATAGGATTCCTCTGGGTTTTTATCTTCTTTGCAACCTAGGAAAAGGAAGAGTACAACTAATGTCAATACTATTTTGATCGGTTTCATCTACTGGCTTGATTATTTTATGTTGATTGCCCCCAGAAAAAAGCAGGTAATGCCCTGATTTTGCCCTTAGTGCCCCGAATAACTGTTACCATTTTGGCTCCAGGACTAAAATACTAGGTTTTTCCCTTGTGGGGAATTTTCTTTTTATTGTAACTAAAATTACTGCTAAATAGTATGTAAACCAGCTAGTTTTTTGTTTTTTTGCGTATGGTTAAATTTGGTACGCCTTTTCTAATTATCGCAACTTTTTTTTTCGCACGTTCACAGGAGGTTTCCCTTCCTGTGGATTTTCGACAACATAATTTAACCGAATATAATTCTAGTTTTTTTAATCCGGCTTTTTCCTTGGATCGTAATTATCCGCAGTCTGTTTCCCTATGGACAAGGTGGCAATGGCAAAGTATTGATGGCGACCCTACGACCTTGTTTTTAAATTATACCCGTAAGATCAATGAATCCTCGGCGGCTAGTGTTGCTTTTTTTCAGCATAATACCGGTATTTTTTTCAATACAGGGGGGATTCTAAATTATGCCCAGGAGATAAAACTGAATTCCCTCATACGTCTCGGTTTTGGATTCAACCTTTTTGGGTTCCAGCAAGAACTGGCGGATAATCGCTTTCAGATAGATCCGGATATACCCATACCTATATTACAACCCTCAACGGATTTTATCTTACAATTGGCTCCGGGAATCCGGTTATCGGTCGAAAATTTTTCCTTTAGCCTGGCCTCGGAAAACCTTTTCGATTATAACTTCACGGACAAAGGAAGAAACACGGTTCCTGCCGATAAAATTTATATGGGAATGGTCTCTTATGATGTTCCAGTAGGTATTAGTAGGGACCCCACGGCTTTTCTAAGACCATCGTTGTATCTGCGTACCATACCCGAACTTGAGAATCAAGTAGGCCTTAATGTTCTTCTTAGCAAAACCACTTATTGGGCGCAAATGGGGTACAACAACTTTTATGGAATTTCCCTTGGAGGCGGTGGAACTTTTTTTAAAAGGTTTTCCGTAGGAGCCTTGGTAGAATTCGGGACAAACTCGGCTATTAGCTCCGAAGACCCATCCTTTGAGATTGTGGCCTCCTATTTCATTGGAAAACCTGAGGACCGCCGCAAAATACGTGTTTTGGAAGAGGAAGAAGAACCGAAGCAAGAAGAATTGATTACCGAGGAAAAAGCTAAAGAGGAAATTGAGAAAGCGGAGGCTATTGCCAAAGAACAAGAAGCTGCTGAAAGGACTCAACAAAAACAGGCACAAAAAGAAGCTAGAGAGCTGGCTGCCCAAGAAAAGGCATTGGCCAAGCAAAAACGACGGGATTCCATAGCTACGGCCAAAAGAGAGAGAGAGGCCTTAGTGGAGGCAGCAAAACTGGAAGAAGAGCGCAACAAAGCAGCTATTGAACAAGCCAAAGAGGAAGAAGGCCTTGCCAAAGCAAGGGATGAGCAGCAACGAAAATTAGACTCAATAAATGATGTTAGACGAGCAGAAGCGTTGGCGGCGGTTCAAAAAGTTAGACAGCAAAGAGAAAGGGATTCTTTGGAAAACATAAAAATCGCTGAGGCTGAAGCTGCCCAAAAGCAAGTTGAACAAGATCAGGTAGTCCAAGAAGAAGAGCAGGATAAACCAAAGGCCGGTGAAAAATATGAGGAAGTTAAAGCAGAGGGAGATTTGGAACCAGGCTATTATCTTATTACCAATGTATTTGGGACAAAAAAGTATTACGAGGCTTTTATGAAGGATTTGCAGAACAAGGGTCTTGCACCTAAATCATTCGTTAGGGCCAAGAACAATTATAACTATGTGTATTTGGAACGTTATAATACTATGAACGAGGCCCGAAATGCTAGGGACAGTAATTTCAATGGGAAATATCTTGATAAAACTTGGATTTTTAGAGTCGTGGGCAATTAAGTGTAGAGGAATTATTTTTTGATTTCCCTTTGTATGAGAACTTCCAGATAAGCTACAGTATTTACCAGATATTTTCGATCTCTAGTTATTGTGAACATAGTAATGGCGCCTTGCAACATAGTAAATAATTGCTTGGCAAATTGCAAAGGAGTCACTGGAAGATTCAATTGATTTCCATTGATTCCATTTTCGAGGACCAATGCAATTTTTCCTTCAATTTCCTTAACGGTTTCCTTTGCAGCAGCAGCCAAAAGGGTATTGTTGTGCTGTGCATCTACGCCAACATTGAGAATCGGGCATCCACCCATGTCCATGGTATATACATCATAATTCTTGTAGAATCCTAGAAGGTTGAAAATTTTTTCCAATGATGTACCTTCTACATTTAAATACTCCTCTATGGATGAAAGTAATTTGCTGCGATTATATTCAAAAGCGGCCAAAGCCAGTGCTTCCTTATTTTCAAAATTCCCATAAAGTGCACCTTTTGTAAGACCAGTAGCTTCGGTCAAATCGCTCATACTAGTACCCACATAACCTAATTTGTTAAATATAGGCGCAACGGTCTCTATAATATAAGCAGTGGTCCTTTCGGCTTTGGTGGTCATAGCAGTCAATTTTATACGAATATAAAAAAACTATATACTGCATGGTATATATGTTGATAAAAAAGGTTGACCTCCAACGAACCTGTGAAAGCCAACCTTTGTTTTCATGCACGAAACCTTATTCTACCAATTGATCTTGGTTTCTAAAAACTAGGGTATCGTCAAATGAATCAATTAGAACAACACTATCTGCCTTGATTTTCCCACTTAATAGTTCCTTTGAAAGATTGTTGAGTACTTCTTTCTGGATGACCCTTTTAATGGGTCTTGCCCCGTATTGTGGGTCGTATCCTTTTTGGGCCAGATAAGCAATGGCTTCGTCCGTGGCATCAATAGTGATATGCTGCTTGGCAACCATCTTTTTTAAATAGTTCAATTGAAGCCTTACGATTTCCACAATGTTTTCCATGTTCAGCGGGGTGAACATAATGATATCGTCTATTCGGTTCAAAAATTCAGGACGAATGGTTTTGCGTAGCAGCCCAAGAACTTCTATACGGGCCGCTTCTGTGGCACTATAGATGTCTGGATTGTCCTCAAATTTTTCCTGAATGATGTGACTTCCCATATTACTGGTCATAATGATAATCGTGTTTTTGAAATCGGCCACACGTCCTTTGTTGTCTGTTAATCTTCCCTCATCCAAGACCTGCAATAATATATTGAAGGTATCTGGATGCGCTTTTTCTATTTCGTCCAGCAATATTACCGAATAGGGCCTACGCCGCACGGCCTCTGTCAACTGTCCCCCTTCATCATAGCCAATGTAACCTGGAGGCGCACCTACCAATCGACTTACCGAATGGCGCTCCTGGTATTCGCTCATATCAATTCGGGTCATGGCGTTCTCATCGTCGAATAGATAATCGGCCAAAGTCTTGGCCAACTCGGTTTTTCCTACCCCTGTTGTACCAAGGAACAAGAACGAGCCAATGGGTCTTTTAACATCCTGTAGTCCGGCCCTACTTCTACGGATCGCATCGGACACGGCCTGTATAGCCTCTTCTTGTCCCACTACACGTTTATGCAGAACTTTTTCAAGCTTCAATAATTTCTCCCGTTCGCTCTGTAGCATTTTAGTTACCGGAATTCCCGTCCATTTGGCCACAACTTCGGCGATGTCCTCCTGAGTGACTTCCTCTTTTATAAGGGTATCCGACTGCTGCTGCTCTTGAAGTTCATTTTGGAGCTTTTCCAATTTTTCCTGAGCTCCCTTTATCTTTCCATAGCGCAACTCGGCCACCTTGCCATAGTCACCGTTACGTTCTGCACGTTCGGCCTCTAATTTATAATCCTCAATATCCTTTTTGGTCTTTTGGATATTATCAACCACACTTTTTTCACTTTCCCACTGGGCAAAGATTTCATTGCGTTCCTCTTTCAGATTGGCCAGATCAATATTCAGCGATTTTAACTTGGCCTTGTCGTTTTCGCGCTTAATAGCCTCAATTTCGATTTCCAGTTGCATTATTTTTCGATCTAACACATCCAATTCCTCCGGTTTGGAATTGATTTCCATCCGGAGTTTGGACGCAGATTCGTCCATTAAATCAATGGCCTTGTCCGGCAAAAATCGATTTGTGATATAGCGTTGTGAAAGTTCAACTGCGGCAATAACGGCCTCATCCTTGATGCGTACCTTGTGGTGTGCTTCATATTTTTCCTTGATTCCACGAAGAATGGAAATAGCACTTTCCGTATCGGGCTCGTGCACCATGACCTTTTGGAACCTTCGCTCCAGGGCTTTATCCTTTTCAAAATGTTTTTGATATTCATCCAAGGTCGTGGCCCCTATGGCCCGTAGTTCTCCCCGAGCCAAGGCCGGTTTTAGGATATTTGCGGCGTCCATAGCACCTTGCCCGCCACCCGCACCCACAAGGGTATGGATTTCATCAATAAAAAGAACGATATTGCCATCTGAAGAGGTCACTTCCTTGATAACGGATTTAAGTCTTTCCTCAAATTCACCCTTGTATTTGGCACCCGCGATCAATGCTCCCATATCCAAGGAGTAAATTACCTTATCCTTTAAATTCTCCGGTACGTCGCCTTGTATGATTCGGTGTGCAAGACCTTCTGCTATGGCTGTTTTACCTGTGCCTGGTTCGCCCACCAATATGGGATTGTTCTTTGTCCTTCGCGATAAAATCTGTAGAATACGTCTAATTTCCTCATCCCGACCAATCACGGGATCTAGTTTTCCATTATCCGCCAGTTGGTTAAGATTTCTTGCATACTTGTCCAGGGAATTATAAGTGTCCTCGGCACTTTGTGAGGTGACTTTTCCACCTTTCCGCAGTTCTTCTATGGCCGATTTTAAATCTTTTTCGGCCACCCCTTGGTCTTTAAGGATTTGTGAAATCTTACTTTTGGACTTAAAAATGGCCAATAGCATATGCTCCAGGGAAACAAATTCATCCTCCATTTTTTTGGCAATAATACTGGCCTCGTTTACCGTTTTCCCTGCTTCGCGGGAAAGCATAATATCGCCTCCTGAAACTTTTGGAAAGCTTTCCAATTCTTTTTCAAGAATTTGATTTAGCATAGAAACGTTAACGTTCAGTTTCTTCAAAATAAAGGGCAATACATTTTCCTCAACTTCTGAAATAGCCTTAAAAATATGTTCGTTCTCTATTTGCTGATGGCCCATAGCTTGTGCCAATTGTTGGGCCTGCTGAAGAGCTTCCTGTGATTTTATGGTGAAATTATTAAAGTTCATATATCGCAATATTTTTATTGTTAATGTGTATTTTTGGTAACCTTAGGTCAATAACCTTACCAATGATCTCCGCCAGACAAAATGACGGTAAAGATCAGTAAATACAAGACATTTCGGCAGGTCTGGCGCTTTGCAGGAATAAACGAATTCTTAAAAAGGGTATACTAAAATGGGATTTTTCGAGGACTTATTTGGGAGTGGGGAAAAGGAAGCAAATGGTACGGAAGATTCAATTCCGTGGATTCCCTTGACTTCTTTAGATCAATTGAATCAAATAGAAGAAAAATCGCATAAGCGGACTCAAGTAATTTTTAAGCACTCAACTACATGTGGTATTAGTCGAATGGTCCTGAATATGTTTGGAAGGAATTTGAATGCTTTGAAACATCAAATGGATTTCTATTTTCTTGATTTGCATGCGTATCGGCAAGTATCCGATGAAGTAGGTTATAGATTTCAGGTGTTGCACCAATCGCCTCAAATTTTGGTAATTCGAAATGGAGTAGCCGTTGCGCATGATTCCCATGGGGCCATTAACGAAATGGACCTGGAAAAATTCGTATAAAAAAGCCCGGCACTACTGCCGGGCTTTTTTGTTAATTGAAGCGTTGTTGTGTCAGTATGAATTTTAATCTTGATTTTAAATCCTCACCGGCATCATATACCATTTGTTCATTAGTGGGGAAAGGTACGGCGGCCAAATCAAGTAATGCGACTAGGTCATTTTCCAGAGCTCTTCGGTCTCCGTCGTAATTAGCGTAAACATGCTCAAATACAAATTCACTGGATAGGGGATAGGAATTCACCTGTTGTTTGGTATGTAGATTTGTAAAACTCACCATACCGACTACCTGAGCGGTCTTGAACTGTGTAAATTGATAAAAATTACAACGTACCGTTCGGAATTTATCAATTTTTATCTTGTTTCCCAAGCTATCCTTTACCACATTCCCATTTCGGTCCAGCGCATATTCATGGCCATCCTTGATCTGTCTTTCTTTGATGATCTGTTTTTCGCTTACCTGTTCTGGAGATATATTGATTTCCCGCAAGGCTACATCCATCGTGTAATCATATTGCATTTGTGATAAATGATTGGTGTGGTATTCCGTCCATTGATTATTTAGGCCATAGGTATTGAAGTTGAGTAACTCTTCTTCCAATTTGGCCGGAATTATCTGATCGGTATGGTTTACCATGTCCACTTTTACATAGTCTAGCCCTTTGGCATAGGCTTCTTCCATTTTCTCTTTATGATCTCTGTAACCGGGATTTATTTCTGACAAATAGCTAAAATCCTCATAGGCATTCCTGTAATCCTGTTTCTGGGTGGCATTGGTTAAGAGAGTCAGAGCATTGTTATACAAGTAGTCCGACAACTGTTCTTTCGCCGCGATAATCTTGTCATCATAGTTTTTGAAGGAAAATTGGGCTTGCCTGTTCTCCTCATGGATTACCAAAGGCAATAAGGGCCTTATACGTAGTTGGATGTCCTTTAACCTGTTGTATCCCTTATAAATGGCTTCGTAATTTGCCGGATTGCCCTCTTTCTTTAGAAAGTCAATATGGTCCAATTCACGCTCAGTATTTTTTTGAAAGGCCTCCTCCAATAATATAACATAGGGCTGATGGCTCTTCTTGATCTTGTTCTGCGACAAATTCTGGATAGAATTGTTTATCGCATTGTAGTAGTTGCCGGAATTGATAGCTTTTTGTGTCTTCTTAACACCACTACAGGCTACGAATACGACCAAAATCGTAGAATATAGTATAGATTTCTTCATGGCTTTGATTTTATCGTTTACTTGTTAAATCCAACAGCCGTGCCAAAACGACTTTTAGTTCTAACGTAAAACGATGAACTATCGTATAGATCCGTTCAAAAGCCCATTCTCCATACTTTTATTTCTTTTTGTGCTCCAAAGCAGGAAGTAATCGAGTAGATGCTTCCCCAAAACCGATTCGAATACCTTCTTTTTGGCAATAACCGCGTAGCGTAACTATATCATTGTCCTCAATGAATTTTCTTTCAGAACCGTCCCTTAGCTTAACGGGTTTAGTGCCTTGCCAGGCCAATTCCAATAAGGACCCATAAGAATCAGGGCTAGGCCCGGAAATTGTGCCACTACCCATCATATCGCCACTGTTTACCTTACAGCCATTCACGGTATGGTGGGCCATTTGCTGTGCCATGGTCCAATACATATGCTTAAAGTTGGATCGGGTTACCATAGTCGGTATTCCATTGTTTGGGGTAAGGTCCACCTCCAGGGTTATATCAAAACTATGTTTGCCCTGCTGTCTCAAATAAGGTAGGGGTTCAGGATCTTGTTTTGGACTTTGTACCCTGAAGGGTTCCAAGGCATCCAATGTGACAATCCATGGAGATATGGAAGATGCAAAATTCTTGGCCAAGAAGGGACCTAATGGCACATACTCCCATTTTTGAATATCCCGGGCACTCCAATCGTTGAATAAAACCAGGCCGAATATATAATCTTCCGCTTCTTCTATTGGAATAGGTTCCCCTAATACATTGGCATCCGTTGTGATGAAAGCCATTTCCAGTTCAAAATCCACTAGTTTCGAGGGTCCAAAAACGGGGGCGTCAGCTCCTTTTGGATAGGTCTGTCCTAGAGGTCTTCGTACGGGTGTTGCATTGGGCACAATTGTGGAACTTCTCCCATGGTACGCTACAGGAAGGTGCAGCCAATTGGGAAGCAATGCGTTCTCCGGATCACGGAACATACTTCCCACATTAGTGGCATGTTCTTTACTGGAATAGAAATCGGTATAATCACCAATTTGAACCGGCAATTTCATTTCTACTTCCTCCATGGAAAACAGGACTATTTTTTTATGGTCCTTGTTGTTCTGCAAAGTGCCATTTTTTAGATCAAAAATCTCACTGATTCGGTTACGTACAGATCGCCAAGTTTTTTTTCCGTCCGAGATAAAATCATTCAGGGTATCCTGCAAAAAAATATCATCGGTCAAAGGAATACCATCAAAATATCCTAACTGATGT
Organism: uncultured Flavobacteriaceae bacterium; assembly: GCA_947494715.1. Taxonomy (GTDB): domain Bacteria; phylum Bacteroidota; class Bacteroidia; order Flavobacteriales; family Flavobacteriaceae; genus Ulvibacterium. The sequence goes on from CANLWG010000001.1 coordinate 839,088, forward strand.
AAGGCCCCGAGGTCAATGGCATAATCTCCAATACGTGTACCTATGGTAATGATATCATCCCTGGTCAAAAAAACACCGAAAGGAATGTTCTGGATAGGAAAATCCGAGTTCTCGGATACGGTGAGCCACGTTTTTTTGTTAGGGTCATTGGTTTTAGCAGGCATAGTTCAATTGTTAATTCACGTTTAATAAATTCTGTATCAAATATATTATTTTATGCACTTGAACAAGGGGCAATTTGTATTTTTACGCCTCATTTAACAAACGATGTTACTATGCAACGAGACGACCAGGTTTTTGAATTGATTCAGGCCGAATGGGAACGCCAACTCAATGGGATTGAGCTAATCGCTTCGGAAAACTTTACAAGTCCGCAGGTTATGGAGGCCGCTGGATCGGTATTGACCAATAAATATGCTGAAGGGTATCCTGGAAAACGCTATTACGGAGGTTGTGAAGTGGTCGATCAAATTGAACAACTGGCCATTGACAGGGCCAAGGAGCTTTTTGGGGCTGTGTATGCCAATGTTCAGCCACATTCCGGGTCGCAGGCAAATGCCTCGGTATATCATGCCTGTTTAAAACCTGGCGATACCATATTGGGCTTTGATCTTTCACATGGAGGACATCTTACCCACGGCTCCCCGGTAAATTTTTCAGGCCGGTTGTACAATCCTGTCTTTTATGGGGTCGATAAGGAAACCGGAAGATTGGACTATGATCAAATACAGGAAATTGCAGATAAGGAAAAACCTAAAATGATCATTGCGGGGGCGTCCGCGTACTCCAGGGACATGGATTTTAAACGATTTAGGGAAATAGCGGATAGCGTAGATGCCCTTTTATTGGCGGATATTGCACATCCGGCCGGATTGATCGCCAAAGGTATTTTGAACGATCCTATTCCGCATTGTCACATCGTTACCACGACCACACATAAAACGTTACGCGGACCTAGAGGCGGATTGATTCTTATGGGTGATGACTTTGAGAACCCTTTTGGAATCCGATTAAAAAATGGAAATCTTAGGAAAATGTCGGGCCTTTTGGATTTGGCCGTATTTCCTGGAAACCAAGGAGGCCCTTTGGAGCATATCATAGCGGCAAAGGCAATTGCTTTCGGTGAAGCTCTGTCAGATTCGTTTTTACAGTATATGCTTCAGGTCAAAAAAAATGCGGCCGCTATGGCGGAAGCTTTTGTGGCCAAGGATTATCACATTATTTCCGGAGGGACGGATAACCATATGATGCTCATTGATTTACGCAACAAAAATATTACGGGTAAGGATGCAGAAAAAGCTTTGGTAAAAGCTGATATTACGGCAAATAAAAACATGGTACCCTTTGATGATAAATCTCCGTTTGTGACATCCGGAATACGCTTTGGTACGGCGGCAATTACTACTAGAGGCCTAAAAGAAAATGATATGGCTGTTATTGTGGATCTTATAGACGAGGTTATTTCTAGTCCAGAAGATGAGAAAGAAATGGAAAAAGTAGCTGAAAAGGTACATGCACTGATGCAGGGAAGGGCATTATTCAACGCCTCCTAAAAAATCCTTTTTAGTGGTTAAGCATATACAGGTCTCCCAAAATCAATGATAAACTATCCAAGTCATAGATTGAAGGGTCATCCTGCGACATATAATAGGCACCCCAATACCTAAAATAATCGTTCTTGGAATTGTTTCCATGCGCCATATTTAGAAACGACGTATTGGCTTCCAAATTGGTTTCCTCAAAAACCGGGACAAAGATTTCATAGGGCACTTCGGACAGACCTTTAGTAAAATGCACATAGTGATGTGCTATCTCCGTGAGAATACTTTCAAATTGTTGGGCTATGCTTTTGTTGTAAATCCTATTGATTACAATGGAGGTGTCCTTGAGATGAATGGAAAATTCATCTATGTCCACCGTTACACCATTGCTTTTGGACAAGTCCTGCAAATAAGCAGGAAGGAATCCATCCTTTCCCCAATCTCCCCTGTTAAAATAAAACAACAATTCTACCAAGGCCAGATTGCAGTTCAACTCAATGGCCAGTAAAGATTCATTTTTATCCGAAGTATAATTGCAAACCTCAGCTTTAGAAAAAAAATGTTTTTCCAAATCATTTTGAAATGACTCCAGTCCTCGAATTTGAAAATCCTTATTGAATTTAAAAAGAGGGTTATCCTTAAAATTATCCAGATATAACGACATACGCAATCGACAAAAGGGTCCTTAGATAATCAAAGTTACTTTTTACCCATTGGTTAAGACCACAAAAAAACCTTATAAAAAAAGAGGTTTTTGTAGAAAAACAATCACTAATTGTTTAATGTACTGAAAATCAATATTTTGAATCCTAAAGATTTGCTAATCTTTAGGATTATAGAAAACCTCGCTTTTTCGCTTCTTCTACCAGCGATAAATCGTTTCCATTTTCTATGCCAAATAGGGTCTTTAGCTGTCGCTTTCTGGATTCTACGGTAGTGTTGGCGGCAGATATCAATTGACCAATGTCCTTGGTTCGAGTCCCTATGGAGAGGTAGTAGAGTATTTTCTTATCCTGTTCGTCCAAAATAACATCATTGGCCATTTTTCTTCTAATCGCGGACAACGCACCAGCGGAATAATAAGGTGGGTTTGAGATTACCGTTTGTACCATGGCAATCAAGGATTTCTCATCGATTTCTGATTTCACCATGTATCCATCGGGATCCACTGTGGCGAATATGCTATTGATTCTGTAGTTGTCACTAAAGGAAGACATGAACACAATTTTTGATTCGGGGGCTAGCTCACGGGCCAATATACCTAAATCCTCACCATTTCGTGGTTCATGGGACTCTGTTGGAAACAACCGAATGTCCAACAAAATGATATCGTATTTAAGCCCCTTGGCAGAAGACCGGATACTTTCCTCTCCCATCTCATAGGTGGAAGCTACGTCCATTTTTACTTGAAAACCACCTAGGTCCTTGTCTTCCAGGACGTACTTATAACCCAAGGGTGTCATTTCGTGATCATCTATTGCTAAAATGCGAACATACTTCATGATACCTATGCTGTTTTTACCTTTTCAAGTTCCTGTTGCCCATTATTCGATTCAAAGGCAGTGGGCTTTTTAATAGGAATTCTGAACAATACCGTAGTGCCTTCTCCTTTGACACTTGTAATATCCCAAGATCCTCCCAATTTTTCTATTCGTGATGCTATGTTGCGCATCCCAATGCCTTTTTTGCTTCTTTTGGTACTAAAACCTTGGCCATCATCGGCAATGGTAATCAACAGGTCATTTTTTTCCTTTGCAAAATCTATAGAAACGTTTTTACATTGGGCATGCTTTACACTGTTTTGGAGCGTTTCCTGAACCATACGGTACAGATTTATCTTAATATCTCCTGTAAGCCCATCCCAATCAATTGTATCATCATAGCTAAAATTGTGCGCTATGTTGGTGGTTTCCCGTAAAGATTTTAGCAAATCTTCAATTGAATGTATAAAGTTATGGATTTTTTGATAAGCAGCGTGGCTTAATTCATGGGAAATAGACCGGACTTCACCCTCTACTTCCTGTAAAGCCGAGATAGCCCTTGCCCTTTGGGTTATGGCTTCCTCGTCTGCTTTTTTATTAAGACCGGTAAGCAACATACGTGCACCGAGCATTTTGCCCAGAACCCCGTCATGCAATTCTTCGGAGATACGTTTTTGCTCCATTTTTTTGCCTTCCTCTACCTTCTTCTTTTGTGAAAGCATTAAATTGAATATCTCCTGGTTACTGGCCTGCTGTTGCTGTTGAAACCGCAACTTTTGGTTCTTTGTACGTTGATCTACAATAACATAAATAGCCAATCCTAAAAGAAGAAGCCCAACGGCTATCCCTGCCCATAATTGTTTTTCCCGGGTCAGGATTTCGTTTTCCGCGATAAACTCGTCAGTTTCAAAACGGATACGGGCAAATTTATTGCGGGCCTTACGCTCTTCTTGCATGAGGCTATCGTTCAGGACCATATAGCGCTGGGTATGTTTCAGCGCATTTTGTGGCTCCAAACGGGCCATAAGCCGTAGGGTCTGCAATAAGCGTTTATTGTTACTACTCTGTTCCGAATAAGCTTTGGCCATTTGGGCTTGAGTCATGGCCTTCGAAGTATCGCCTTGGGATAAGTAATACTCTGCCAAACTGTAATAACTTCTTGAAATACCGACGACATCCCTAAGACTATCCTGTATCCCAATAGCACGTTCAAAGAAATCCGGCAAATTGGTATACTCTGCAAGCTGTAATTTGCTGTAGGCCAAATTATTAAGGGCCAATGCATAAAGACTTATATCTTCTGCAAGCAGATTATCCGATTCAACGACTTTTTGAAAGTAAGGGACGGCCTCTTTATGTAAACCTTGTTCTTGATATACAGTTCCTATATTGTTTAGTATTTGATAATTCAAGGTATTTTCCTCATCAAGCTTAGACAGATAGTCCAAAGCCATATCAAAATAACCAATGGCTCGATCATACTCTTTTAGCTCCTTTGTTATTACTCCTAAATTATTATAGCAATTATAGAGCTGCCGGTATTTATCCAAGGGCTTTAACAACTCTATGGCCCGTATCGTCGTAATTTCACTACCGGTATAGTCCTTTACATCGGCTTGCACCACGGCCATGTTATACAACATCCGGGCGGTATTAAAATCATTTTTAAGTGCACTATATAACTTAAGAGCCTCCCCATAATGATAATAAGCGCTATCGGGAATGGCAATACTTCTATAAAATATGGCCAGATCCCAGTTTGCCTCCGCCTGAACCACGGAATCCTTGGTTTCCCGGGCCAATTGAAGTGTTTTTTTATTGGTTTCCCGGAACAAAAGAGAATCCGGTAATTGTTGGTAGGCCAAGGAAAGTTGAGAAAAGTATTTAGTCTTTAGGGAATCAGGGGTGTCCGCTTCCGCAACAATATAGGCCTTACTTAGGAAGTCTGCTCTTTTTTCATGGGAATACATAGAATTTTGCCCTTCCCGTATCCAAGTCAGGACACTGTCTTGGGGTAGAAGAGAAGTCCGATTCATTCTAGGAACAGTATCCCGTGGATTGGTAAAGGAAATAAAGAAAACCGAACCTAATATTAAAACGTACTTCCATATCATAATCTGGCGGCACTTTAACCTTCTCTATACAAGGTAAAAAAAAAGCCCCAAATGTTTCCATTTGAGGCGCGAATTCTTATAAATACAACAAATTACTTTCGTGGATCACTTTTTGTACCATTGCCATCGGTTGCATCTTCTTCCAAAGTCTCGTATAATGCCTGTGTCTCTTCCATCGCATTATCATTTTCACAGGAAACCATTCCCATTCCCATTAGCACAATCGCTAAAATACTTGCTGCCTTTTTCATCTTCTTAGTTTTAAATGGTTATAAATAATTATTATGTTGCTAAACTAATAAAGCGGGTAGGCAAGAAGCCGGTTAAACGTTAAATGCTAGTGAACAGCAGGGTTTTAAGAGTATTTGACCGAAATCTGAGAGGATTTTTTTAATTCAGGGCAGAAATGGTGTTTTTTGAAAGCAGCTTTTTTAAGCCGTCAATATTCCGTTTATAGGATTTGGAAAAGGGGAGTTGTTGTTGCCCGGACCGAAGTGCGCAAATAGACTTCCCGTAATTAATACGCGAAATGTAATTGGTGTTTACAATATAGCTTTGATGAATGCGTACAAAATTCCTAGGCAACTGATTTTCAAAGGTCTTTAGGGTCTTAAAGGCACTGGTTACGGAACCATCCTTCATAATGAACTCGGTGGCATTGTTATCCGCCTGGAGGTATAGGATATCGTCCGTATTCAAATAATGGAAATCGGAATAGGATTTTAGGCAAATGGTCTGCGGCTCTGCCTCTTTCGGCATCCGTTTTTTGAGTCGGAGAAGTGATTTACGGATGTCAAACTCATTATAAGGAAGAAGCCAGTAATCAAAAAAACTGTTCTTAATGGCCTCGTACGCGTAATCCGTGGTTTTGGATATTCCGATAAGAACGGGAATCTGCTCCATATATTGGTGCAACTCCATGGCCATTCTAAAGAAAGAACGTGCCTTTTCATTTAGATTAATGAATACTACGTCCGGAGAAAACTTTAAGATGGCATTTAACCCTTCATCATCATTCTTGGCCATAGCGGTGCAGTTAAAATCACCGTACTCATCCAAATAATGCTGTAGCTGCAAATTGGAAGTAGCATCAGAGTCTATTATGGCATAAGTATACTCCACGGACCAAGATAATTTAATGCAAATTAGTGATACTTGTTCACAATTGACCGTAGAAAAACCTTATAAAAAATGAGGTTTTTGTATATAATGCGCTGAAAATGAGTTTTTTGAAAGAAAAGACCTTCATTTGCGGGAGAGCCCCTACAAATTATTCATGGGTAACATTTTCATAGGCACCTATATCTGGAGTAGTGGTGCGATCGATGCCCTTAATATCAAAGGGAACGGTTTGAGCAGCTTCAAAATTCGCATTATCTATGGCGGCAGATGATTGTCCGATATCGAAATTATTATTACCGGGATTTATAAAATCCACTTCCTGATTCAGGAATATTTGGTCATAATTATCCGTATTTCCAAAATCATATAATGGATTTTGGGAAAACTGTCCGTTACCATCCTTGAATTTTAGCAGACAATTTATAAAGGAATAATTGAATTCATTGGTACCATTGCTGTTTAGGGAAAGTTCCAAAGCCATATTGCCATCAATAATGCAGTTTATGAAAGAAGCATCGATGAGGTCTTCCGATAATGATTGGGAAAAATTGTCGATTCGTAAGGCGGCCCCTTGCCTAAATCCTTGCGTCCAGTAATTGGAAATGGTGGCGTGGGTAAACGTATAACGGCCTCCAACATTGCAATACAAGGATGTATTTCCTGCAGTACCCAGCACCGTGTTTTCTGACACTATGGATGCATTCCTTGCCCAAAGATTAATACTGGAGCTATTATGAATCTGTGAATTGTTAAGGGTAAGGGTAGGAGGCTGCAATTCTCCATTGCCTTCTACCAACAACCCTACGGTGGCATTCTTGATGGTCAAATGATTAATGGTATTGTTGGCGCTTCCGGGACTTAGCCAAATGGTCCCCCATTGTCCCGAGATATCCGAAAATTCAGGCTCCAACCGACCCCCTTCAAAAACAACTTCGTTTTCCATTAATAGGGGATCCGTACTTAGTGTACCGTTTATTTGAATAGAGGCACCATCGGTCACAAAAATTCCCGAGTCCTTATGAAAATGGACACGGGTGCCTGGATCTATGATAAGTTGCTTTTCCGGAGGTATGGCGGCATACCCATATACCACATAGGGCTTTTCATTGGTAAAGTTGAGTTGACTATCCGAAAGATAAAAACCTTCGACCTTGATCTCTTTTCCGTTGCCATCCAAACCTACTGTTATGGTTTCAGTGGTACCATCCGTTAAGGTGCCGGGATACAAAAAAATGGCATCCTTCACCAAAGTGACCAGTTGCACTTCCTGTAAAAAGCTTCCCGAATCAAATTGAATGGCATCCGTATATAAGAAAGTGGTTTCATTGGTATTGGAAATATCAAATGTGGTCTCAATAAAGATGAAGAGACTATCTTGGGCAAGTAGGGAAACATCCATAAATTCTTTACCAGCCATACCGTCTACGTTTAAACGGTATCCGCTTTCCTGGCCTTGGTCCAATCGGATGGAAGGAATCAAAACGTCATCCCTTGTAGGGTTATATACCTTTAAAGAATAGGTACTGCTACCAATATTTGAAAAAATGGTATCCAAATAAACGGTATCCCTTGAAAATTCCAGATTTCCTGCACTTGGGGCATATTCAAAATCCTTTCTACAGGAAGTCCACAGAACAATAGTTAAGAGTAGCGATATAACATATAAGTATGGACGCATCCTTTGGTTTGTTTCCAATTTCTATTCTTTCCATTTAACCACGGAAAGGACAAATGAAAAAAATATTCTTCTATTCAGAAAAAAGTTGAATGATGTCTTCGGATATTCGTATGGGTCTAAGGGTACTGCCATTTAATAAACACCATTCGGTATTTGAACGGAGCAAAAGCTGATTTGTTTTATCGTTATACATTTCAACAGCTCGTACCGAAGTGGCTCCCCTACTTTTGGCAATATGGGTGCGTATTCTAACAACATCGTCCAATTTAGCTGCATTCTTATACGTAATATTATGATTCATGACCACCCAAACTACTCCCTTTTGCATTTCCGGAGTCGCTACCTTTTGCCAATGTTCCTTTGAAATATCCTGTATCCATTGGACAAAGCGTACATTGTTCACATGGTTCAGGTCGTCCAGATCTTCCGGAACCACTGTAATGGTCTTTTCAAAAGCCCTCATTGTTTTTTTACAATTTGAACTTCAAAAAGTTTATCCCAATTTTTTCCGGTTACAAAAAAGGTTTTTCTTTCCGGATGGTATGCAACACCATTGAGCACATTCAATGCTTCATGTTGTGTAACCTTTTTCTTTAATCCACCAAAATTGATTACGCCTTCAATGGCACCGCTACTGGCATCGATAATCATCATGCTCTCTTTTTGATATACATTTGCGTAAATCTTGCCATCAACATACTCCAACTCATTGGCCATGTTAAAGATGGATTTATCGGTTACCGTTTCTATGTTACCGATTTCGGTAAGGGTTTCCGGGTCAAGAAACCAGATTTTTTCTGTTCCATCGCTCTTGAACATTTTTTTGCCGTCGTTTGTAAGTCCCCAGCCCTCCTTGCTTTTACCATATTGAAAATTGTCCAACTTTTTAAGACTCTTTAGGTCATAAATAAAACCAATTCTTCCCCGCCAAGTAAGTTGATAGATCTTCCCGTTCAAAATTGTGATGCCTTCTCCAAAATAAGTATCGTCCAAATCTATCTGATTTAGGATTTCCCCTGTTTTAAAATCTACCTTTCGTAACCAGGACGTTCCTTGTTGGCCTGTACTTTCATAGAGCGTATCGTTATGGAATTCCAAACCTTGCGTATAGGCCCTAATATCATGAGGATACTCGTTTATAATCTTATAGGTATAAATTTCAGGAGCCTTGGACGCCAGTACTTTTATCTTTTTTGTAATTTCTACGGAACTTTCATCATAGTCCACGTTTGCCTTTAACAATTTGTTTCCCAAGGTAGGGATATCCAAAGTAATAGTATTGTTCGATAATGGTATTTCCTTACCATCTATGGAGTAGGTAACTTTGTTGATTGTTTTTTCCTTTTTGTTCTTTAAACCTATGGTGACGGTTTCGTTTTTTTGAAACTTGTTCTTGTTTCCTTCCAGTTCAATGGCGAACAAAGAAGAAGGTTTGGTGTTGCCACTTCCACAGGCAAGGAAAAGAAGCCAAAAACTATTAATGGTTATAAACTTGAGAATATTCATTCCGTTGTGTTTTTTATATTTCAATTTAGGAGATGGTGATTCCATTGGGATAACATATGTTTCGGAACAGTAACGTCATTATCAATATTCAGTTTTTTTAGGCAAAAATAATAGCAAACCTAGAATACCGATCAATTTATAGCAATAATTTAAGGGAGTAAAACAATTGGCAAAGGTTTAAAAGGTTGTATATTTGCAGTTAGGCAAGTCCTACACGACCAGCTCCTGTAGAATCCCCCAGGGTGGGAACGCAGCAAGGGTATATGGTCGTAGCGGTGCGATGTAGGTAGCTTGCCTTTTTTTATGCGCTAAATTTAGATTACTAACTTCCCAGTTAATTCCTCGAGTATGGTATTTATTTAAGGACTGGCTCCAATAGCCAAGCGCGTTTCCTTGCACGGTCCCCATATTTATTTGTTAATTTGCAACCATTATGGAGCAAAAAATTGTCCTTATAACAGGGGGTTCGTCCGGTATTGGAAAGTCCATAGGGTTATACTTGGTATCAAAGGAGCTCAAGGTATACGGCACTACAAGAAGTTTGGAAAGGTATGCCGATTTTAAAGCTTTTGATTTGCTGGAGTTAGATGTCCGTGATCCGAAAAGCATTGAAGTCGCTATCAATACACTTATTGAAAAAGAGGGGCGTTTGGATATTTTGGTGAACAATGCCGGGATAGGCATTACCGGATCGGTTGAGGAGACACCCCATGAGGAAATTTTGAAGGCCTTTGATACTAATTTTAATGGTCCCCTACATATGGCCAAGGCTGTCCTGCCCCAAATGCGAAAACAAAAATCTGGGCTTATCCTAAATATCACTTCTATAGCCGGTTATATGGGACTGCCCTATAGAGGGGTCTATTCGGCCACAAAAGGCGCCTTGGAACTTGTAATGGAAGCCATGCGCATGGAAGCCAAGGGCTTTGGCGTGCAAATTACCAGTTTGGCCCCTGGGGACTATGCCACCAACATAGCCTCAGGCCGTTACCACGTGCCCGTATTAGATAATTCCCCTTACAAGGAGGCCTATGGTCGTACCTTGGCACTGATGAACGAGGGTGTAGAACAAGGAGGTAACCCAACGGAAGTTGCACAAAAAGTATGGGAAATCATTAAAAAGAAGAAGCCAAGAGTGCATTATAAAGTTGGTTCTTTTATGCAGAAATTTTCCCTGATACTGAAGAAATTATTGCCGGATAAAGTATATGAGAAATTACTACTTAATCATTATAAGTTGTAATTTTAGCTTTTCATAATCTTAATATTTCAATAGGTATTTTTATAACCATTAAACGAGGACGCAAATGAAATTTTTTATAGACACGGCCAACTTGGATCAAATACGGGAAGCCCAGGAATTAGGGGTTTTGGATGGCGTAACCACAAATCCATCTCTTATGGCAAAGGAAGGCATAACCGGACGGAACAATATCTTGAAGCACTATGTGGATATTTGCACTATTGTGGACGGTGATGTTTCCGCAGAAGTTATTTCCACGGATTTTGACAGTATTATAAAGGAAGGGGAGGAGCTCGCCGAACTACATGAGCAGATTGTTGTAAAAGTTCCGATGATACGTGATGGGGTAAAGGCATTGAAGTATTTTTCAGATAAGGGCATACGTACCAATTGCACCTTGGTTTTTTCTCCGGGACAAGCGCTCTTGGCCGCAAAAGCAGGGGCTACATATGTTTCCCCTTTCATAGGTAGATTGGACGATATCTCTACGGATGGGCTTAATTTGATTGCCGAAATCCGTCATATCTATGACAACTATGGCTTTGAGACTCAAATCTTGGCAGCCTCCATACGGCATACGATGCACGTTATAGATTGTGCCAAACTTGGGGCAGATGTTATGACCGGACCTTTATCCTCTATAGAAGGACTTTTGAAGCATCCGCTGACGGACAGTGGTCTGGAAAAATTTCTGGCCGATTACAAAAAAGGAAATTGAGATAGACCGGACAAGAAATCAATAATAAACCTTTGGAAATCTTGGTTTTCCAAGGGTTTTATTTTTTTAGAAGGAGGAGGCGTACATATTGGAGAAGGCGTCAACAATTTTGGCATCTTCCGTAATAATGCACTTATTCATTGGATAAATGACCAGAGCTTTCATAGCTTCTTCAAAATCCTCCGCCCTATATTGGTAAGCCTTGTCCAAATTCTTGGTTTCCATCATTATCTTCCATTTGGTATCATCCGTCTTTAGATTAATACCTACAAATGTATATTTGGGCATTTTGGATGATAGATAGTTCGCCCTGCGCGTAATATTGTCAAAATGTCTTCCATCGGTTCCTGACCAAAAATAAAAGACGGTCTTGGTATTCTTGGCAATTTCCTTTAAGGAAATCCTTTCCCCTTCACTATTCAATAGGTTAATATTGGGAATCTCCTTATCTGGCTGTATATTGAGTATCCCCTTATACAATTCATCGATTTCCGAAATGTGTTTATTATTCCCGGAAAGCTTATGAAATTCCTCGATGAAAATCCTATTGTTTTCCTCCGTATCATGTATTTGTAAAAGATAATCAAATGCAACATTCCGAAATAAATTGTCCTTTAAATCTTTTTCCTTTACCACACTATCGATAAGGTTAAGTTTATGCTTGTTAAAATGCAAATGATTTTTGACCACATCGTTTTTTATGCCACATTTCTCGGAGCAACTCATATAGGATCGATTCCCAAAATGATTGATCATAAAGTTGTAATAAGGTCTTAGATACGTGAAATCCTTGTTTTCAAAAGTGAGGGTCTCCCTGTAGTCGTAGAAATTGGACGGAAGCTTATCAACAACCTTATTGCCTGTATACGATTTGTGCTTAAAAGGATACTTTTCCTTGTAAGTGTAATAGTTATAAACGATACTGGCTTCCGCAATCTCCATTTCCTTTTTGGACAAGTCCGATTCAGTTACCAAAATTTCCAATTCGTCTAATTTGGATTGTTTTAGAGAGTCGATTTTTTTATTGAATTCGTTCGGTTCCAATCTATACATAGCATAAATGAAAGGCTCCTCGGCCTCATGCGCCAAAAAAAGCTCCAAAAGGAAGTTATTGATTTCGCCGCCCGAACCAGAGAACACCAAGGACTCATCAAAATCCATGGTATTAAGCCTGATCAAAAGACTGTCACCTTTTTCTAAATAAACATATTGATATTCAGGACTGTGCTTAAAATGATAGAGACCATTTTCCGGGGAACCCAACTCAAGGGAAAATCGATTGTTTGTGTCCAATTGGGCAGAATCTATGACATCGCCTCCCTTGTAAAGAACAACATATTTGTTCGTAGGGTTTACAATTTCTCCAGCAAAAAAGATGTTATCCGATTTTTTTTCAGCCACATTACAACCCACCAACACAAAAAGAAATAGATAAAGTAAATGTTTATGCATATAAAAGTATCTATTGTGTAACGAACAAAATTAAGAAACCGGTATGCGCAACGCTGTTAATAGCGAGTTAAAAATTAGACAGTTGCGTTAAGGTCATCGATAAACAACATGTTTAAAAAGATGATTGGTCCTAGACCCATTAATTTCTGTATTTTTGCACAAAATTTTTAAAAACAGCTTATGTTATCCGTATCAAATTTATCGGTGCAGTTTGGGAAAAGAGTTTTGTTCGATGAGGTAAATGTGGCCTTTACACAGGGAAACTGCTATGGGATCATTGGGGCCAACGGTGCTGGAAAATCTACATTCCTAAGGATACTCTCAAATCAAAGTGAGCCCACATCCGGACATGTACAATTGGAACCTGGCAAACGCATGTCCATTTTGGAACAAGACCATAACGCCTATGATGAGTTCACCGTATTGGAAACAGTAGTTATGGGCAACAAGCCCCTTTTTGCCATAAAGCAGGAAATAGATGCCTTATATGCCAACTATACGGATGAGAATGCGGATAAAATTGGGGAACTACAGGTTCAATTTGAAGAAATGAATGGATGGAACGCCGATAGTGATGCAGCCACCTTGTTGTCCAATCTGGGGATAGCCGAGGAATTGCATTATACCACAATGGCCGAAATGGATTCCAAATTAAAGGTCCGCGTACTTTTGGCACAGGCCCTTTTTGGCAACCCTGATGTATTGATAATGGACGAACCTACCAACGATTTGGACTATGATACCATACAATGGTTGGAAAACTTTTTGGCGGATTATGAAAATACGGTCATTGTGGTATCCCATGACCGTCATTTTTTGGATGCGGTGTGTACCCATATTGCGGATATAGATTTTGGCAAAATAAATTTGTATTCGGGTAATTACACGTTTTGGTATGAAAGTAGTCAGTTGGCCGCACGGCAAAGAGCACAACAGAATAAAAAAGCGGAAGAAAAGGCTAAGGAGTTACAAGAGTTCATAGCCCGATTTAGCGCAAATGTAGCCAAAAGTAAACAAGCCACTTCTCGAAAGAAAATGCTATCAAAACTTAAGGTAGATGATATAAAACCTTCTAGTAGAAGGTATCCGGCCATTATTTTTGAAAGGGAACGCGAAGCAGGGGACCAGATAGTGAATATTAACGATTTGGCGGCCTCCTCCGAGGATGGCGAAATCCTTTTTGAAAAAGTCAATATCAACTTGGCCAAACAAGACAAAGTGGCACTGATTTCAAAGGATTCCAGGGCTACCACAGCTTTTTATGAAATCCTCAATGGAAAGAGAAAAGCTCGGCAAGGGACATATCAATGGGGTATTACCACTACACAATCCTATCTTCCGGTGGATAATTCGGAATACTTCGTTGAGGACATCAATTTAGTGGATTGGTTACGACAATGGGCCAAAACCGAAGAGGAACGGGAAGAAGTGTATATCCGTGGATTTTTGGGAAAAATGTTGTTCAGTGGGGAAGAAGCCCTAAAGAAATGTACGGTGCTGTCCGGAGGGGAAAAAGTAAGGTGCATGCTAAGTAGGATGATGATGCTAAGGGCCAACGTACTGCTATTGGACGAACCTACCAATCATTTGGACCTGGAGAGTATTACAACGTTCAATAATTCACTCAAAAATTTTAAGGGAACGGTCATTTTTACTACCCATGACCATGAGTTTGCTCAAACAGTGGCCAATAGGGTCATAGAATTGACTCCTAAGGGCAACATTGATAGATATTTAACGTTTGATGAATATATGTCAGACAAGACAATACGGGAGCAGCGAGAAAAAATGTACGCAGTTCCGGTATAGTTTTGTGAATCCCAAATTCCTACATCATGAAGACCTACAAGATTTTTTACGTGCTATTGGCATGCTGGGTCGTTTTTGGCTGCAGCAAATCAGAAAACGGAGGAACTTTGGACGGGGACAACTCTCCCAATCCTCCTGAGACAAAAGCAGATTACACCCTACTGCTTCAAAAAGAGGGAACACTTACAAGTATCTTGTTGAATGCGGAAGCAGAGGTGATCACGGTAAATCCTGATGAAAGCCCTTTTCCGAATATGACATTTCCACAACTCACATATACGGACGGTTCCTTATTGGGCCTTTACCAAAAGAAAACCCCCTGTAGTGGCAAGATTATGATCTATGATTTCAAAGAAGACCTATCACAGGAAATGGAGGTCTTTACAGATTTAGGGGATTGTAATCTTACGGCCAATTCCATTGCCCGTTCAGAGGATACTTTTTTTGTGGCTTATCAGTTGGAGGTTACGTCCAAAGCGACCGCTTATTTTGTTCGGGCATGGAATCTGAATTCCGAGGAATCCGAATTTACGGATATTGAGCTGGACAAAAAGCCTATACAAATGGTTTTTGTAAACAACAAGTTATTTATACTTACCCTAGATGAGGAGATAACAGATGAATATGCCCTGTTCGTAATGGATACTGGTACCAATCTGTTGATACATGAAATGGATTTGGGCTTCAACGTTCGCCGTATTTTCAAAACCCCTAAAAAGGATATCATCATAAGTTATGATGAAATGCATACCACGTTGGATAGTGCCACCATGTCATTTGAATATACCCAATATGGTGAAGATACAGAACCCAATTTCACAGAATCCGATTTCAATTATTTTGATGGTAATGGCAAAATGTACTATGAAATGTTATCAGGAGCTAATAGTATATATCCATTTATTCCAGCTGTTTACGATTTTGATGAAAATCTGGCAGTACTTTATGCCTTTGAAAATTTCTTGACGGAAGCACAGCGGGATTTCGAATTTGAAATAGAAAGTACTTCCATGGTGAGTTATGATGAGGAGAATGAGTTAATTTTGATCGGGTATAAAAAATCCTCTGGTCAGGGCAAAGGTGGTCTTCTAAGAATTAAACCCTTACCGAATCCAGAATTTATTGATAATTTAGATTTGGAAGGAATACCTTTCCAAATATTCGTGGAATAAAATCTTCCAATATCAAAAAAAGTAAATGCCCCTTTAAAGGGGCATTTTTGGTACTATACATGAATATAACTAGGCATTAAAATACTTACTGTTCCATATGGCTGGGCTGAAGTTCTTTCCTAAGGCAAAACCATAAAAAATAACAACAGCCGCAATAGATTTGAACATGAAAAAGCAGATGATCCAAAATTCAGCATTGGAACTGGACTTTGAAAACAATCCATTGGGGATCAAGAGGGTTACCAAATAGCTAGCAACTAAAACCAGGACGGTAAGATTTACAATACTTTTAAATGGCCACATAAGGGCTTTCCTAAAGGGATGCAAATCGTTTCCCCATTTATGGATCAAATAAAAGTAGTCGTTTCCTATGGGCACTAAAAGCAGGGGATCGTCCTTGTCCGCCAATTTAAAAAGCTTTGAGGGGGCAATAATTTTATAGCCTTTGATTTCTATTCCGTGCTCTTTTTCCAATTTTTTGATCTTGGAAACCGCTTTATCCGGGATTTTGCCCTTAAAATATTTTGAATCCAAGAAACGCAAACGGTAGTCGATACAAATTTTCCTGATTTGTGCTAGGTGGTAAATTTTATTTGTATCCAGCAAATCGAAATCGAAGTGATTGATAATATTTGATTTGCCACCGGATAAGTTCAGCTGTATCCGTTCCTTACTTTGTTTGTCCTCTTCCAGTATCCGAAAGACTTCATCCAATATTTTTTGGGAATCCACGGCATTTTTTAGGGTCTTGCCAAGCTGTTCCTCGATGTTGGTTCTTTTTAATAGCATTCTTTTTCTTTTAGCGATTGTCTCAAATTTAAACATTTCCTATTTGAAAAATTTTGCATGAGAAAGGCGCATTGTTAAGATTATGTTAATTTATGTCAAGAAGAGTTTTTGTTAACAGAAAAACCTTGAGATTTTGATATATTGTTGAGGAAACCTTATGTTTCATCGATACTTTGTTCTATTGCCCCAAAATTCCTGAACCTATGAAATGTTTAGTTTCCCCTATTTTCCTGTTTTCCCTGCTTTTTTCTTTGGCACAAGGAAATACTTCTATAAATACTGCAGTACAGCTTTCTAAAATGGATCCCCAAAAGTCCATAATCAAGAATACTGAAAATTCTCAAAACCATAGGACCCTTTCAGCTGTGATAAAGGCAGCGGATTTGGAAGAGACCTTAGGCTACGATGGCCCTTTTACAGTATTTGCGCCATCGGATAAGGCTTTTGAGGAATTTTCAATAGGAAAAGTGGCCCATCTTCTAAACCCGGAGAACAAAGAGGATTTGAAGGCCCTGCTTACCTATCACATCATTGCTGGAAAATTTACGACTTCCCATATTCTTAGGGCTATGTGCAGGGGAAATGGCCGAGCTACATTTACCACGGTCCAAGGGAAGGAGATAGAGGCAACAATGAGCGGAATAGATATTATCCTAACGGACGACTTTGGCAATTCTGCAAGGATTACAACTGCGGACGCCAATCAATGCAATGGTGTTATTCATGAAATAGACAGTGTTATGGTACCCCGTCAAATGTGATGATCAACGAAGTTCGGCACCAAGCTCGGTCTCATACGTACGCTGTAACTTGGCCATAATTCTATCTATTTGTTTATCCGTTAATGTGCCTTTTTCATCTTGTAGCGTAAAGCTGACCGCATACGATTTTTTGCTATCGGGCAATTTTTTACCGGTATAAACATCAAAGAGGGCTATATTTTTGATTAATTTTTTTTCTGTCTTTAGCCCTAGATTATGAACCTGGTCAAAAGTTATTTTCTTATCCAGCAACAATGCGAAATCGCGCTTTACCTCCGGATATTTGGGAACTTCCTGATGACTTATTCTTCCTTTTTTTACAAAAGAAATGACGTTGTCCCAATTGAAATCCGCATATAGAACTTCTTGTTTTATATCAAATGGTTTCAGGATCGATGTTTTAAGGATTCCTAAAACCGCGACTTCCTTTTCCTGTCTTTTTAAGGAAATACCTTCGGAGATAAAATCATTTTCAGATGGGGTAGAGATTAATTCCCGAATTCCAAGCCGCAACAAAACATTTTCCACAATAGACTTTAGATAAAAGAAATCTGTTTTTTTGGCAGATATGATCCAATTATCGGGATTCCTATTTCCTGTTATGAACAAGGACAAATGTTTATGCTCGTTGTATGATTTCCCCATTTTAAAGTACGTTTTACCGAATTCAAAAAATTTCAGGTCTTGTCTTTTTCTATTGAGATTATGGGATATCACCTCCAATCCATTATAAACCATAGATTTCCGTAGAACCGAGAGATCGGAACTCAATGGGTTCAATAGGGTTACAGTCTCCTCCGTCATTCCATATTCCGGAGAGGAAAGGCTATTGGTCAGTATCTCAAAAAAACCTTGGGAGGCCAATAAATTCCCCGTAGTATTCTGAATTTTATAATCCTCAAATTTTGAGGTAGGGGCAATGGACGCATTTAATTTTTTTCCAAAGGCTACGTTGTTGTAGCCATATATCCTCAAAATTTCCTCAATAACATCTACTTCACGCTGTACGTCTACACGGTAGGAAGGTATTACTACGCCCAATCCTGTTTCTGTAACATTTCTGACCCTAATTTCAAGGGAAGCCAGAATGGACTTTATGGAGTCCTCTGGAATTTCCTGTCCGATAAGGCCATTGATTTTGTCAAAAGCTAAAAAAACCTGATAGTCTTCTTTCTTCTTGGGGTAAAGATCAATGACATCTGATGTAATATCACCTCCAGCTATTTCCTTTATGAGGATAGCTGCACGTTTTAGGGCGTATTCCACATTTTCGATATCAATGCCGCGTTCAAAACGAAAGGAAGCGTCCGTATTTAAACCATGTCTCTTTGCCGATTTCCGGACCGAGACCGGATCAAAATAGGCACTTTCCAAGAAAATTGATGTAGTATCCTCCGTGACACCTGAATAAATTCCTCCAAAAACCCCCGCAATGCACATGGGTTTTTCCATGTCGCATATCATCAAATCCTCCCCATGCAATTCCCTTTCCTCTCCATCTAGGGTTGTAAACTTTGTGCCTTTAGGTAAGGTCTTAACAATAACTTTTTTGCCATGGATGCGATTGGCATCAAAGGCATGGAGTGGTTGTCCCAACTCATGTAGGACGTAGTTGGTGGCATCCACTATATTGTTTATAGGCTTGAGGCCAATGGCCTTTAATCTATTTTGCAACCATGTTGGGGAAGATTGTACTATAAGATTGCTAACCGTAATGCCACAATAACGTGGGGCCA
The DNA here is from genome assembly GCA_947494715.1 of uncultured Flavobacteriaceae bacterium. Lineage (GTDB taxonomy): Bacteria > Bacteroidota > Bacteroidia > Flavobacteriales > Flavobacteriaceae > Ulvibacterium. The sequence continues at coordinate 858,210 of CANLWG010000001.1, forward strand.
GCTCCGGATTCTCTACCGCTATGTCTATTTTAAGGGATCTGTTGTCTACATTAAAATGGCTTACCGGAGGCGTAATCAACTCCAATTGTACATCCCTTTCCGTAAGACCAGCCTTTAAATCCCTTGCCACCCCATAATGGCTCATGGCATCCGCGCGGTTCGGGGTAAGTCCTATTTCCAAGACCTCGTCATTTTCTATCTCAAAAACTTCGGAACACGGGGTTCCTGGTTTTAAGCTCTTGCTAAGTACTAAAATGCCATCATGATTGTCGCCAAGCCCCAATTCATCTTCCGCGCATATCATACCCTGACTTTCCTCTCCCCTTATTTTGCCTTTTTTTATAGTCCAGGAATCACCGTCGTTTGTATAAAGTGTGGTACCTATGGTGGCTACTGGGACTTTTTGATCTTTTGCAACATTTGGGGCTCCGCAAACAATTTGCAGAGGTTCATCAAGCCCTATATCGACCGTCGTCAATTTGAGTCTGTCCGCATTAGGATGCTTTTCACAAGTAAGCACATGGCCAACGACAACGCCCTTTAAGCTACCTTTTACAGACTCAAAAGAAGCGATGCCTTCCACTTCAAGGCCTAGATCCGTTAAAAGTTCAGCGGTCTGTTTTGGTGTCCAATCTAATTTGAGGAATTGTTTCAACCAGTTGTAAGAGATATTCATCAGTCGGCGTTAGAACGCGTAAAGATAAAACAATGCACTAAGACATTCAATATAGATTCAAGTGAATTGTTTTATTCGTGGTGGGGAGGGTAACACAATAAGTCTTCCATCAATTTTAAGTCCCGCAAAAGTAGAGGGAATGCATATGAAACTGAAATTTACGATGCGTATTAGATAATCGTGGATTTCCCCAAACCTATATTTTCGTCATTAATATTGAAATCTTGATCCTGGTCCACAATGTTTTCCGCTATAAAATCGCCTACGTAATCAGTACCGTATTTACTGCTTCCCATGATATCCGGGGTAACAACGTTTTTTTGAAAGGATTTGAGGATTGCGGCTACCACGGCATTGGATTCTTCGAACAAATCAAAATGTTGCAAAAGCATAGCCGTACTTAAGATAGAGGCAACAGGGTTTGCAATATTTTTCCCTTTGGCCTGGGGGTAGGAGCCATGTATGGGTTCAAACATGGCATTGTTTTCACCTATGGATGCAGATGGTAGCAACCCAACGGAACCGATGATTACACTCCCCAAATCGGACAGAACATCTCCGAACATATTATCCGTAAGGATTACATCGAACAGTTTGGGATTAAGCATAATCTGTACTGCCGCATTGTCTACATACATACAATCCATTTTTATTTCGGGATAGCTTTCCGAAATTTCGGTGACCACCCTTCTCCATAAACGGGATGTTTCCAAAACATTGGCCTTATCCACCAAAGTTAACTTTCCTTTACGTTTTTTAGCCGCTTTAAAGGCCATATGGGCGATACGACTTATTTCCATTTCGGAATATTCGCAAATATCAGAAGCAAAAGTGCCATCTTGGCTTAGTTGCTTCTCCCCAAAATAGATGCCTCCGGTAAGCTCCCTATAGATGACCAAATCTGTGCCTTTGACGATTTCCTTTCGCAAAGGCGATTGTTTTAGCATTGACGGGAAAGCTTTTACAGGCCTAATATTTGCGAAAAGGCCCAAAGCCTTTCTAAGATTTAGAAGGCCTTGCTCAGGGCGGATTTTAGCTTTTGGATTATTATCAAAATGAGGTGTTCCAATAGCACCGAACAATACGGCATCCGATGCCGTACAAAGTTCTAAAGTACGTTCTGGAAGAGGTGTTCCGTTCTTTTCTATGGCCGTGGCACCCATCAACGCATTGGTAAAATGGAAATCATGACCAAAAGTTTCATGAACCGCGTTAAGGCATTTAACGGCTTGGGCCAATACTTCGGGACCTATTCCATCCCCGCCCAAAAGGGCGATTTCTAATCGCATCTACGTAAAGCTTTCAATATTTAGATTGCTGGCTTCAATGATTTCATGAATATCATCATCAAGAATCTCTTTTTTTCGATCTGCAAATTTTAGAAATTCCTCGTATACGCTATCCAATTGTGTCTTTGTAAGGTCGTAGCCCACTTTTTTCGCACGGTAAGCCAAAGCGGCCCTCCCACTTCTTGCGGTAAGGACTATTGAAGATTCCGTAACACCTACATCCGCTGGATCCATAATTTCATAGGTCTCCCGGTTTTTGATAACGCCATCTTGATGTATGCCAGAACTATGCGCAAAGGCATTGGCACCTACAATGGCCTTGTTGGGTTGTACCATCATCCCCATTTTTTGGGAAACCATTTGACTGGTATCATAAAGAAGCTGGCTATTGATATTGGTATCCAAACCAAGGTAGGGATGTTGTCTAAGAATCATCACTACTTCTTCCAAAGAAGTGTTCCCGGCACGTTCCCCAATTCCATTTATTGTACATTCGATCTGCCTTGCTCCATTAATGACTCCGGCTATAGAATTAGCGGTGGCCAACCCTAGATCATTGTGGCAATGACAGGAGAGGGTCGCTTTGTGAATGCCTTTCACATTTTCCTTTAGATACTTCATTTTTGCACCATACTCCTCGGGTAAACAATAGCCGGTAGTATCAGGGATGTTCAAAACGGTGGCACCCGCCTTGACGACCGCTTCACAGACCTTGGCCAAAAATTCATTCTCCGTTCTTCCCGCATCCTCGGCATAAAATTCGACATCTTCAACGAAGGTTTTGGCATAACTTACAGCTTGGACAGCCCTTTCTATTATAGCATCTCTATTGGAATTGAATTTATGTTTTATATGGGAGTCGGAAGTTCCTATGCCCGTATGTATTCGTGGTGTCTTTGCCTGTTTTAATGCCTCTGCGGCAACTTCAATATCCTTCTTTACCGCTCTGGTAAGTCCACACACCGTGGCATTTTTCACTATTTTTGCAATTTGAGTAACAGAGCTAAAGTCTCCTGGACTGGATATGGGGAAGCCCGCCTCAATAATATCCACACCAAGTTGATCCAACCGTTCCGCTATAACGAGTTTCTGTTCCGTATCCAACTTGCAGCCGGGTACCTGTTCGCCATCCCGAAGTGTAGTATCAAAAATTTGTACTTTATCTTTACTCATTATCTTTACTTAGTTTTAACTAGCCTATACGAATATATGACCAATAGGACAAACCACCTAAAATTTAGAATAACATTTACAACGTTTATCCACTTTTTCGGTTTTTTAAAAATCTGATTAACAACTATTTAAACACAATTTTTTACGATGACAAGTGAGCATAAAGATGCATTGTTCGTACTGGTGAAATCCCTTTCAAAATCCGAGAAAAGACAATTTAAGTTATATGTAGGTCGGTTGGGAGTGAATACGGACGCCAAATTTTTAGCGCTTTTTAATCTTTTGGACAAAATAAAGGCGTATGATGAAAGAACCATTTTGGCCAGTGGCATTGTAAAAAAGGCACAATTGTCCAATCTAAAAGCACATTTATATCGGCAAATTTTGGTGAGTTTACGATTGAATCCGGTAAACCAGAATGTTAGGGTCCAAATTCGGGAACAATTGGATTTTGCTACAATACTTTATCAAAAGGGGCTATATAAACAGAGCCTCAAAATTTTGGATAAGGCCAAGGCCACTGCCATAGAAAATGAGGAAAAGAATATTGCTTATGAGATTGTTGAGTTGGAAAAAATCATTGAGACCCAATACATCACCAGGAGTATTCCGGATAGGGCAGATGAATTGGCCGTACAGGCCAAGGAACTCTCTGCGCAAAATGTGATGACCAGCAAACTGAGCAATCTATCATTGCAACTCTACGGATTGATGTTGAAGGTGGGCTATGTGCGTAGTGATGAGGACTATACAAGGGTTAAGCGATATTTTGAGCGACAATTGCCCAAATACCACTTGGAGGATTTAGGATTTCGGGAAAAATTATGGTTGTACAAGGCGCACTTGTGGTATAGTTTTTTAGTCCAGGATTTCTTGTCTTCCTATAAATATGCCAGCAAATGGGTAGACCTTTTCTATGAACGGCCGGACATGATCTATCTAAATCCCGTGTTTTTTTTAAAGGGAAATCATTATTTGTTAGAATCCTTGTTTTATGTTAAATATAGCTCTCAATTTAAAGAAACACTTGAAAAACTGGAACAAATAGTAAAAACTAATGATTTTCCAAAAAATGATAATATCTCGTCGTTGGCTTTTCTATACCTCAATGCCAATAAACTGAATCTACATTTCTTGGAAGGTACTTTTGAAAAAGGACTGTATCTGGTAAAAATAATCGAATACGGTATTGGGAAGCATAAACAGAGAATAGATGCCCATCATATCATGATTTTATATTATAAGATCGCATGTCTTTATTTCGGTGTCGGCGACAATAAAATGTGTATCCAATATTTGAAGAAAATTATTAACAATAAGAGTTTAAAAATGAGGGAAGATTTGATGTGTTTTGCTCGGGTATTGAGCTTGGTGGCACATTATGAGGCTGGAATGGATTACCATTTGGAGGTACAACTGAAAAGTACCTATAAATTTTTGTTGAAGATGAACGATTTGCACGCCGTACAAAAGGAAATGATCAAGTTTTTGCGGAACTTGGGAAATATTTATCCCCATGAACTTCGAGGCGAGTTTCAAAAGCTGCATGGTGAATTAAAAAAATATGAGGAGCATCCCTATGAAAAAAGGGCATTTTTGTATTTGGATATTATTTCTTGGCTAGAAAGCCATTTGAAGAACAAACCCGTTGCGGAAATCATCCGTGAAAAAGCCATGAAACTTACACGTTAACATTTGAATACAAAAACTACTATCAGTACCCGTAATTTTATTGAGATAAATATTTCGATGTTATTATTGGGCACCTCGGGTCCGTTCGGGAAGTTTATTGACCTACCTGTACCATTGACCATTGGAATACGTGCCGCTATGGCTTTTTTCCTACTGTTTGTCTATTGCAAATGGCGTGGCATATCATTTCGATTGAGGCGGCAGGATGTTTTCCCCATTCTTTTAAGCGGATTTTTGATGTGCATACACTGGATCTCTTATTTTAAGGCATTGCAGCTTTCCAATGTGGCCATTGGTATGTTGTCCCTTTTCACCTATCCGGTAATTACCGCTTTTTTGGAACCCTTTTTTTTAAAGACCAAATTTCAGGCCATACACTTGGTATTGGCCATTTTGGTGCTTTTTGGGATTTATTTTTTGGTACCCAATTTCAGTTTTGATAATGGCCATACCATTGCTATCGGTATTGGGGTGTTTTCGGCATTCTGTTACGCCGTTCGTAACCTAATCTTGAAAACCAAGGTAGATAAATACAACGGATCAATTTTAATGACCTATCAAATGATTATTGTAACCGTTTTGTTGCTACCGGTATATTTTATGTACGATCTGGTAGAGGTAAGTGACCAATGGCAGGGATTGGTAGGATTGGTTGTGATAACAACTGCTTTAGGTCATACTATGTTCGTAAATACCTTCAAATATTTTTCAATTACTACGGTTAGTATTATTAGTTGTATTCAGCCCATTTATGGAATTATCATCGGGGCTTTGTTCCTTTCCGAGATTCCTACTTGGACTACACTATTGGGTGGGACGATGATTTTGATCTCGGTAATTATAGAAAGTATACGTTCATATCGGTAAGATCAGTTCATTAGCCCTGTGGCCATGGTTTTTGAATTCATCCTTACATAAGGGGAAATATCAACAGGCATTCCAAATGGTATCTGAAGGAGGTGGTGCAACAAATTCTAATTTGTTTTTGCTTACTGGATGGATAAAGGAAAGCTCCCTGGCATGGAGATGTATATTACCGTTGGTATTGCTGCGATTAAAACCATATTTTAAATCTCCTTTTATGGGACTTTCAATGGCTGCCAATTGAGCCCGAATTTGGTGATGTCGTCCCGTTTTCAGATCGATTTCCAAGAGATAGTGGTTATTTAGTTCCCGGGTCATCTTGTACTCCAGGATCGCCTTTTTGCTATCCTTTATTTCTTGTTCATGGGCATATGATTTGTTCTGTTTCGGGTTTCGTTTTAGCCAATGTGTTAAAACATCCTCTTTCTTTTTTGGTCGGTTCTTAACAATGGCCCAATAGGTTTTTTTTGCTTCTTTTTCTGCAAAGATTTTGTTCAGTCTGGATAAAGCTTTTGAGGTTCTTGCAAAGACCACGATACCCGATGTTGGCCTATCTAACCTATGGGCTACCCCAAGATAGACATTGCCGGGCTTGTCATACTTTTTTTTGATGTAGCGTTTTACGATTTCACTTAGCGGCACATCCCCTGTTTTATCACCTTGAACAATATCCCCAGGTCTTTTATTTATTACAATGATGTGATTGTCCTCATATAGTACTTGGAGGTTTTGGGGGGTGGAAAGAATTTTTTCGGACACTATACAGCTATTTTTTTGTTGCCGATAGAAAGAGAAAGAATCAACAAAATCCCAATGGTGACCGATACGTCCGCCATATTAAAAATTCCTGTTCGTAGAATTCCGATTTTAATTTGAAAGAAATCGGTCACGGAACCATAGACGATACGATCTATCAGATTACCGATACCACCACCTATGACAAATGCAAACGCAATGATAAGCCACTTGTTCAAATTTGATTTTTGAAGGACACGAAACAACAAAATGAGCAAAACCAATACAGGAAGAATTTGAAGAAATATAAGTTTTGGAATAGGGGATAGGCTTTGACCAAATCCCAACATGGCCCCGGTGTTTTCTACATTGGTTAGGATAAGGTTTTCCCTAACGACCTGGATATAATCCATGGGCGCAATATTTTTTCGGACAATATCCTTTGAAAGTTGATCACAACCAATATTCAACAATACCAAAGCCAATATTCCGATTTTTTTATACATAATCTTCTGTTGGATGTATTTCCCAATAACTAAAAATCATTGATTTTCATTTAGTTTTTTAGCTGATACGGGATAAGAGGAAAATTAAAAAATCTGATAGTCATCACCTGATCGGAAACCTCAATATTGTTCTTCGTCACTTGGAAAATCTTTGTTTTTCACATCGGTTACATATCCGGCAATCGCATTGCCCATATCCTCATAAAGGTTCATATATCGTCTCAAAAAACGAGGATTAAACTCGTGGGTCATTCCCAATAAGTCATGGATAACAAGCACCTGACCATCCGCATATTTGCCGGCTCCTATTCCAATTGTGGGAATGGTAAGCCCTTCGGACACTTTTTTTGTAAGCGTCGCCGGAATTTTTTCCAATACAATACCAAAGCATCCTAGTTTTTCCAGAAGTTTAGCATCGTCCATCAATTTTTTGGCCTCTTCCTCTTCTTTGGCCCGGACCGTGTATGTACCAAATTTATAAATACTCTGGGGCGTAAGGCCCAAATGGCCCATAACTGGGATTCCTGCATTGAGGATTCGCTTTACGGACTCTTTTATTTCAATGCCACCTTCCAATTTAATGGCATGTGCTCCACTCTCCTTCATAATACGTATAGCCGAACGTAAAGCTTCTTTGGGATCACTTTGATAGCTGCCAAAGGGAATATCCACAACGATCAGGGCCCTTTTCACTGCTCGGACCACGGATGTGGCGTGGTAGATCATCTGATCCAAAGTTATAGGCAATGTAGTTTCATGGCCGGCCATAACGTTACTGGCAGAATCGCCTACCAAAATGACATCCACATTGGCCGCATCTACGATTTTGGCCATGGAATAGTCATATGCGGTAAGCATGGAAATTTTTTCTCCATTTTTTTTCATTTCCACAAGCGACTTTACCGTTACCCGTTTATATTCTTTTTTGGCTGTAGACATTTAGTTTTGTTTAGGTGCGATAAATGTAAGGAAATTGTTGGTATTCCTACTTTTTCGAAATAGTGCGTAGTTATTTTTGTTATTCCGGACCTTGGAGATCAGAATGAGGGATCTTTCCTATTTTTGAATAAAATCAATGCAAATGAAGTACGTACTAAATCTAATCTTTGTTGTGGTCAGTTTTGCAGTTTCCGCCCAGGAAAGCGATAAAGTCTCCGTGCAAAAAACAATTGAAACTTTTTTTGACGGATTTCATAAACAAGACTCCACTATTATTAAAAAGGCTGTTTCCAATGCCATTGTTCTGCAGACCATTGCAAAGGACAAGGAAGGGAAGGAATATGTACGAAAGGATAGATTCGGTGATTTTCTCAAATCCATTGTGGGTATCCCGAAAACTACAAGGTTTAAGGAGAAAATCAAGTCTTATGGCATACAAATAGATGGGGCCATGGCGCATACCTGGACACCTTATGAGTTTTGGATCAACGGGGAGTTCCATCATTGTGGGGTTAATTCCTTTCAACTGTTTAAGGATGGAGACAACTGGAAAATTATTTATCTAATCGATACCCGCAGGAAGGAGGGTTGTGATTGATTTCATAACCCTTATTGTACTTGCGACCCTTACTTTGGGTTAAATTTTCAAGATTAGTCGCTATCCAAAATGACATCCTGTCAGTTTCCTCTCCCTTGGCATATTGTTTGACATTTAAAAAGCGATTGTAAAAAAAAGACTAATATTTAAAACATAAAGAATGAGCAAGATAATAGGAATAGATTTGGGTACTACCAACTCCTGCGTTTCCGTGATGGAAGGTAATGAACCGGTGGTCATTCCCAATGCGGAAGGCAAAAGGACCACTCCTTCGGTTATTGCATTTGTGGAGGGTGGTGAGATTAAAGTTGGTGACCCGGCCAAAAGACAGGCAGTGACCAACCCTGGTAAAACGGTTTATTCGATTAAACGGTTTATGGGAAATAAATATTCCGAGTCCAGCAAAGAAGCGAACCGCGTACCCTATAAAGTAGTTAAAGGGGATAACGATACACCCCGTGTAGATATAGATGGGCGTTTATATACACCCCAAGAGCTTTCTGCAATGATCCTTCAAAAGATGAAAAAGACCGCAGAGGATTATTTGGGACAGGACGTTTCTAGGGCGGTCGTTACGGTACCGGCCTATTTTAACGATGCACAACGCCAAGCCACAAAAGAGGCAGGTGAGATTGCCGGACTTACCGTAGAGCGGATTATCAATGAACCAACTGCGGCATCTTTGGCTTATGGATTGGATAAAAAGCATACCGATCAAAAGGTCGTAGTTTTCGACTTTGGAGGTGGTACGCATGACGTTTCCATCTTGGAATTAGGTGATGGTGTATTTGAGGTACTGGCTACTGATGGGGATACCCATTTGGGCGGTGATGACGTGGATCAGAAAATTATTGATTGGTTGGCCGAAGAGTTCAAAAAAGATGAAAGCATCGATTTACGTGATGACGCCATGGCCCTACAACGTTTACGGGAGGCTGCTGAGAAGGCAAAAATCGAGTTGTCATCCACTTCTCAGACCGAGATCAATCTACCATACGTAACGGCAACGGCGTCTGGTCCCAAGCATTTGGTACGCAGTTTGTCACGTTCCAAATTTGAGCAATTGATCGATGATTTGGTTAAACGAACAATCGAGCCTTGTGAAACTGCATTGAAAGCTGCTGGACTTTCAAAGAGCGATATCGATGAGATTATTTTGGTCGGTGGTTCTACCCGAATCCCAGCTGTACAAGAGGCCGTTGAAAAGTTTTTCGGGAAAAAACCTTCTAAAGGAGTAAACCCAGATGAAGTGGTTGCCGTTGGTGCTGCCATCCAAGGTGGGGTGTTAACAGGAGATGTAAAGGATGTATTGTTGTTGGATGTTACCCCGCTATCATTAGGCATTGAGACTATGGGAAGTGTAATGACCAAATTGATCGATGCTAACACCACGATTCCTACCAAGAAATCGCAGATATTTTCTACCGCAGCAGATAATCAGCCATCGGTAGAGATTCACGTGCTACAAGGGGAACGACCCATGGCAGGGGATAATAAGACTATAGGACGTTTTCATTTGGATGGAATTCCTCCCGCACCTAGGGGAACACCTCAAATAGAGGTTACCTTTGATATCGATGCCAATGGTATTATCAAAGTTTCCGCCACGGATAAAGCCACAAATAAATCTCAGGACATTCGTATCGAGGCATCTTCCGGGTTGACCGAGGAGGAAATCGAAAAAATGAAGGCCGAGGCCGAAGCTAATGCCGAATCCGATAAAAAGGCCAAGGAAACAGCGGATAAACTAAATGAGGCCGATGGAATGATATTCCAGACCGAAAAGCAATTAAAGGAATTCGGGGATAAATTGTCCGATGACAAGAAAAAACCGATCGAGGATGCTTTGGAAGAACTTAAGAAAGCCTATGAAAGTAAGGATTTGGCCGTAATCACTCCCGCTTTGGAGAAAATTAATGAAGCTTGGAAAGTTGCTTCAGAAGAGATGTACAAAGCACAAGCAGAGGCCCAGCAAGCAGGTGGTGGCGCATCACCCAATGGAGAGGAAACTGCTAGTGGAGGAGACGCCAAAGAAGGTGATAACGTTGAGGATGTAGATTTTGAAGAGGTGAAATAAGCACCCGTATAGGGAATAATTGTCAAGAAGGCACTATCGACCACGATAGTGCCTTTTTTACTATTCAATTTGTCTTATATGGAAAACCTATCGTCAGCTATTTGATTTTAAACTTCCTTGAAGGTTCCCTACCATAGCCGGTCACAAAGATCGAATCTTTTTTAAAGGCTACCCTTGCGAACGAAGTACTATCTTGGGTATCTACCATCCCCTTGAAAGTCAAGTAGTGTACGCCATCATTTTCAATATAGTCACCGGCATGGTTATGGCCATTGAAATAGAATTTCACACAATCATTTTTGTTAATAAGGTTTAGTAATTGTTTGTAGTTCAATAAATTATGTGAATCGGATGTGCCCAAAGCTGGAAAATGACAAAACAGGCCCACACGTTCCTCGTTCAATGTGGCCAGTTTTAATTGATTTTCTACCCAATTCAATTGGTCGTTGCTCAATCCACCGTTCCAAGGTAATACGTTGGGCAAGTTTTTTCCTTCCATTAGATTAAATAGTGAATCGGTCTGTTGCTTTTTAGAATCGGTTAGTGCGCCATGTAAACTTAAGTCATTCCCGTCCAGGACAATAAACCGCCATTTGTTTCTTACTATTCTATAATAACGATTGTTCAATTCCATTTTTTCAAAAACAAGAGGTTTCAATGAATCCGCTACGCTGAAATCATGGTTTCCCAGCACATGGAATCGATCTGACTTTAATGCTGCCCAAATAGGGGCAACTGTATCGAAACTGCTAAAACCCTGGTCAATGAAGTCTCCCAAATGAATGGTATAATCCAATGGATATGCATTCAAAGTATCCGCAGCTTCCCTTAAACGCATAGGTGATTGCCTATAAAAGCGCACATCACTTGATTTGCAGTTACAATATTGACAATCTGCCACCACTCCTATCCCAAATTCTGGAAATTCAGAAGCGATTTTCTTTTTTTGAGAGCAACCTACCAAGATAAACCAAGGTAGTATGAGAAGTAAGGTTCGTGTCATGATTTTGTTTTTGGGATAGGACAAAGCTATGATAAAGATAGGGCACAACACTATTTTGCTGCAACTTCTGGTATGGAAATTGATTTTAAATAAAGTACTTTTGATAAGTAGAATTGTATTTTAAACTTTGGTTGTACTGACCTTACCATTTATACTATGATAAAAAACTACGTACTGTTTTTTTGTTTGATTTTAAACCTCCTTGCGGGAAGTGCCTTTTCGCAAGAAATTAAGATATTTACCAGGGAGGATTTTGATTTAAGGGGCGATGTGAAATCATGCTTGGTAATTACTGATTACGGGAAGGAAGAATATGATTTTAATGAAAATGGACTGTTGGCCAAATCGGTTACCCGTTATAGCGACTCGGACTACGATATCACCTATTACCAGTATGATACGGGCATTCTAAAGGAAAAGCGCTTGGAAAATTATCGGGGGAATACCTTTGATACAAGTACATCTATTGCTCATTTTTATGAACTGGATACCCTAGGCAGTAAAAAGATTACCGAAAAAATAGTTTCCTACGAGAAGGAATTCCTAGATCAGTATGAATATTTTTATGATACCGATGACAGAGTGGTTAATATTATTCGGATCAACAATGACGGTACGGACGAAACCAGTATTGAATATACTTCATATAAGGACGAGCAAACAAAAACATACAGGTTAAATGGGGTTGAACAAAAATCCATTCGAACTTCCAGTCGCAAGGCAAAGAACGGGACTGTAGAAAAAGTGGTATTGACCAAAAAATTCCTAAATGGAGACCCTCTTACCGCTACAGAGGAAATATTTGACGCCTCCGGCCAATTAATTTCCACAATTCATTTTAGATATGATGAAAAGACCCAACAATTTGCACCGGAACAAACCACCATATTTGCTTATGATGGCAACGGTACGCTTTCAAGATCGGTTGAAAAAAATGGTGATTCCGAAAAGGTCAAGGAATATATCTACCAATATGATGACGGCGAGAACGCCAACTGGGTAAAGCAAATTGTTACCCCTGATAATACCTATACTACTAGACGGATAAAATACTATGAATTTCAAGAAGAAGCGGAAGAGGAGGAATAATCTGCGAACCGTTCCGATTTGATTCTCCTCCATTCATGTCGTAAAATCCCATAGCAACAGGTATTTCTTTTAAAGCCATCCAACAGATATACGTTTTCCCGTAATACCCCTTCCAATTCTGCACCGAGTTTTTCCACTGCTTTCCTAGAACGCTTGTTCCTTTGATCTATACGAAACTCCACCTTTTCAAAATCCATCTCCTCAAAAGCATGTTGCAACATCAAAAATTTCATATTGGCGTTGAGTCCGGTTCCTTGAAATTCCTTTCCTATCCAAGTGGACCCTATATGCAAGACCTTGTTCTGCCAATCGATGTTCATATATCGTGTGCAACCCGCGTAGGATTGCGTCTTTTTGTCAAAAACAGTAAATGGGATACCCGTCTTTTGGAGCTGTTGCTCCAACGCTATCCTTATATAATTTTTTAATGCAGGTAGCGTGGCAATATCAGAAGGGGAGTATTGGACCAACTTTTCTTGCTGGGCAATGGGAAATAAATAATCACAATCTTCCAGCCTTAATGGAGTTAGTTTTACCTGTGGGTTTTCCAAAGTGAATGCCACCGTTATTCTGCTAAGTTGTTAATAATTTCTTTTTTGAGTTCATGACCGCCATCAAAAATAACGACTTCGGCCTGCCCTTCAAAAAGCGACTTAATTTTTTTAAATTCTTCTTTCAGCCTTTTTTCGGTAATGTATTCATCTTTGTTGCCCATAAATATCTTGATTTTGGTTTTGTTCTGCGCTAAAAAGTTAAAATCTGTAGGTCTTAATTCATTGGGGATTCCACCGGCATAAAGCACTAATTGATGAATCGGTAGTTTTTTATGGGCCACCCATCGGGTTGCAATGGAAACTCCCTGTGAGAAACCAAGAACGATCAACTTACAATTCTCGGGAATATTTTCAGCTTCCCATACAGCATCCAAATAAGTCAAAACATTTTTGGTTTCCAGTGCAGTGTTTTCTTTTGTCAGCCAACTGGCCCCTACATGCTTGTATTCATTGGTTAAATAATACTTGGAAGGGGCTTGGGGGGCAATGATATAGTTTTCATCAGGGGGTAATCCCTCAAAATGTTTTAGGAAAAACCGACTTAAATACCCCATTCCATGAAGTACTATCCATACGTTTTTGGTGGATTTGTCCAAATGATTTAACGTTTCATAAGTGCCCGTGGTTTGGTAGCGTATTCTTTTTTCTTTCATGGTATTTTAAAATCTGTTTCCAGGTATTGTCATTTGTTCACAAGGCAATACGTAGTTTTGTAAAAAAAAGTTTCATGGACGATTTTAAGGAAAAAATTTTGAAGGTCTGCAACGATTCTTCCAAAAACACAATGATGGAAAACTTGGAGATTGAATATATTGATGTGGGGGAGAATTATCTGGTCGCCAAAATGCCGGTTAACGCAAAGGTCCATCAACCTGATGGTGTTTTGCACGGTGGGGCATCCGTAGCTTTGGCCGAAAGTGTTGGGAGTATGGCTTCCTATATTTTTTTGGATGCGGAGAAATTTTTTGTGCGCGGTATAGAAATATCCGCCAATCATGTAAAAAGCATACGTGATGGCGAGGTGTTCGCCAAGGCAATTTTGATCCATAAAGGGCGTACTACCCAATTATGGGAAATTAAAATTACAGATGCGCAAGAAAACTTGATTTCTTCATGTAAATTGACTACCATTTCCTTACCAAAAAATTAATATGTTTTTGGAACTCATGGACAAGGTGTCCGCCCAATTTAGGGACCGACTTCCTTTTGTTGTTTACAAGAAACCAAATGAGGCTCAAGTAACCGCTCTTTTTCAAAAGGACAATAAATTACATTCCGTTTTGGATTTTACGGAAACTGGGTTTGTAATGGCTGCTTTTGAATGGAAACCAACAGTGCTATTACGGGCTGATGAAAAACATGAGGCCAAATTTGATTTCAGCACACCCCAAAATTGTAAAAGCGGGAGTGAAATACAAATTGATTTGGAACAAAAGAGTATTCATCTTGATCTGGTCCAAAAAAGTATAGCCGCAATACGACAAGGGGATTTTAAAAAAGTTGTACTATCCCGTAAAATTGAAGCAGATTTTAACAAAAGCCCATTGGAGCTATTTCAAAGCCTTTTGTTCAACTACCCAAATGCTTTCTGCTACCTATGGTTTCATCCTAAAACTGGGCTTTGGCTGGGAGCCACCCCGGAAATTTTATTGCATGTAAGGAATAAGGAGTTCACCACAATTTCATTGGCGGGAACACAATCCTATAACGGAAATGATCAGGTTGTATGGGGCAGTAAGGAGTTAGAGGAACAAGATTTGGTTACAGATTATATTCTTGATATCCTCCAGGATAAGGCCAGTAATATCAAAAAGGGAGAAATAGAATCGATAAGGGCAGGGAACCTCCTGCATTTACGGACTAAGATTTCCGGGGTCTTTTTGGAAGAAGGCCTGGATCCGATTATTAAGTTTCTACACCCAACACCAGCAATCTGCGGTTTTCCAAAGCTACCGGCACTTGAGTTTATTCATAACAACGAAAACTACGATAGGGAATTTTATACCGGCTTTTTAGGAGAGCTGAATTTTGATGCTGAAACTAACCTATATGTAAATTTACGTTGCGCACAAATCAAAGGAAGTAAAGCTATTGTTTATACAGGCGGGGGTATTACCCAAGATTCTGACCCTGAAAAAGAATGGGAGGAAACAGTAGCCAAAAGTAAGACCTTGCTAGAACTTATTTAAACCTTTAGTTTTTTTGGTTTAGATTGGTTTAGAATTACCCTCGTTGTATTTTTGCCCCACATGAGATATTCCACTATCCCCTTGGCCCAGTCCATTATTTTGCATTGTAAGGCAAAAGGTATCCAAAATATCGTTATCTCTCCAGGTTCGCGGAATGCTCCTTTGACCATTGGATTTTCAGAAAACCCCTTTTTCAAATGTTTCAGCATAGTGGACGAGCGTTGCGCTGCCTTTTTCGCTCTGGGAATTGCACAGCATTTGCAAGAGCCGGTCGCTCTGGTATGCACTTCGGGAAGTGCTCTTCTAAATTATTATCCGGCGGTCGCCGAGGCCTTTTATAGTAGCATTCCTCTCATTGTTGTTTCGGCCGATAGGCCCAGTTATAAAATTGATATCGGGGATGGGCAGACCATACGGCAGGACGATGTGTTTCATAGACATATAGGATGTTCCGTTAATTTAAAACAGGATATTTCACATGCCCCGGAAAAGATACAAAAGTATGCCCCGGATTTAATTACCGAAAACACAATTGAAAATACCCAGAAAAAAGTTCAATCCTTTAATGATGACAGCTTAAATAAAGCTATAAATTTAGCATACACCCATAAGACCCCAGTACATATTAACGTCCCCTTTGAGGAACCTTTGTATGATTTTATTGATGATAATACAGTAAAACCTAGTTTGGTTTTCAACATAGAAAGGGATGAATCCTCAGGGTTGGATTTAGGGCACTTAACCGCGATTTGGAAAACTGCTGAACGTAAGATGGTCCTGGTAGGTGTCAGTCATCCAAATAGCATCGATCAACAAGTTTTGGATATATTGGCCAATGATCCATCCGTGATCGTTTTTACGGAAACGACATCAAATCTACATCATCCTGACTTCTTTCCAAGCATTGATACCATAGTTGCACCTATAGAAAAATTAGATCAAAAGGACGACTTGTTTAGGCAATTGCAACCTGAGATTCTACTCACCTTTGGGGGATTGATAGTTTCAAAAAAAATCAAGGCATTTCTTCGGCAATATCAAGCCAAACAGCATTGGCATATTGACGAAATAAAAGCCTATGACACCTTTTTTTCGCTCTCCCACCATGTAAAGATAGCCCCCAACAGCTTCTTGAAAATCTTATTGGACGGCCCTGAAGGAAATACGAAAGGTAATTACAGTAAGTACTGGCTGAATGTTAAGGAAGGCTTTAGGTTAAAAAAGATGGAATATCTACACCAGATTCCATTTTCGGATCTCTTGGCATTTCGCTATATTAGTCAAAGTGTGCCGATGGAATATCAACTTCATTTGGCGAACAGCTCCACCATTCGCTACGCCCAGCTTTTTAATTGGCATCCTTCTGTAAAAATGTTTTGCAACCGAGGTACTAGTGGTATAGATGGGAGTACCTCCACCGCGATCGGCGCCTCCATATTTAGTAAGGAACCTACATTATTGATTACAGGGGATTTGAGCTTTTTTTATGATAGCAATGCTTTATGGAACGAACATATCCGATCTGATTTTAGGATACTATTGATTAATAATGGTGGCGGTGGAATTTTTAGGATTTTACCCGGTCAAGAGGACACTCCAAATTTCGAGACCTATTTTGAGACTGTTCAAAATCTGGACGCGAAGCATTTATGTAATTTATATGGTTTTGAGCACACCAAAGCAAGTGGGCCGAAGGAATTGGAAGATAGATTGAAGTTTTTTTATAAAGAGTCCGATAAACCCAAATTACTGGAAATTTGTACTCCAAGATTATTGAACAATAAAATTTTGCTCGGTTATTTTGATTTTTTATCTTCGGATTTTATTAACCATTAACATATAGAACACTAACTATTATGAGCAGTAAAAGAGACGAATTGATTGCTAAGTATGCAACGGACATTAAGGAAAAATTTGGTGAAACACCGGACATGGATTTATTGACCAAAGTTACTATTGGCTTGGGTCCTGCCATTTACAATTTGGACGCCTCAAAAGTATCCGGGGTGGACGAAAAGGAATTGGAGACCGTTAAGAACAATTATTTGGTAAAAAAGTTGGGTTTGGCGGATGGACCTCAATTGATGGAGGCCGTTAAGACTGTAGTGGATAACTATGGTAGCTCCGTAAAGAGCAAATATAGGGCCGTTGTGTACTATATGTTGTGTAAACATTTTGACAAAGCCTCTGCATATAGCTAATAGCAGATTTTGTAAGGATTAGAAGCCGTCCGCCAATTGGCGGACGGTTTTTTTTATAGAATTTTTAAACGCTATTTTTACAAAATGTTTTTACTTGGAAAATTTAATCATCTTCAAATTTTAAGGGATACCAGCGTGGGACTTTTTCTGGGCGACGATGAAGGCAATGAGGTACTTTTGCCCAACAAATACGTGCCCAAGACCTATGAAATAGGAGAAGAGCTTGAAGTATTCTGCTATCTGGATCATGAAGAACGCCCTATTGCAACAACATTGCAGCCCGAAATTGTAAGGGATGAGTTCCAGTTGCTACAAGTAGCAGAAGTAAACGAATTTGGAGCTTTTATGGACTGGGGCCTGGAAAAACATCTTTTGGTGCCGTTTAGGGAGCAAAGGTCAAAAATGATGGAGGGATATTGGTATGTGGTATATTGTTATCTGGATACCAAGACCGACCGCTTAGTGGCATCCAACAAATTGGATAAATTTTTGAATAATGAGGACTTATCCATTAAGGAAAGAGATGTAGTGGATTTGATTTTCACCCGAAGCACGGATTTAGGTTGGGAGGTAATAATTAATAACCAGCATAAAGGACTGGTTTATTCCAATGAAATCTTCAAAAGGGTAGCGGTGGGGGACAATACCAAAGGCGTTATTAAACGCATACGATCTGATAATAAAATTGATGTGTCACTTCAGCCTTTGGGGGTTAATGTTCTGGAACCTGCGGCAAATAAAATTTATGAGACCCTGCTACAACATAATGGTTTTTTGGCCCTCCATGATAAATCCGACCCCGAGGCGATTAAAGCAATACTTCAAATGAGTAAAAAGACATTCAAGAAAGGAATAGGAACATTATACAAAGCCCGAAAAATAGAAATAAGGGAAGATGGTATTCATGCCATTTGATCAGAGGAAGTTTGGAATTAGTTTTCTTTAACGGAATGAAAATCAATTTACTATGTCAATTTAACCACAGTTTTCCTTTCCTATACCACCAAAAGTTATATTTTTGCAACAAAGGAAATTAGCACCTTGTTAACATTAAAGTATTTTGGTTAACTTTAACACAAGATATACCCCCTAAAACTACACGCTACATGCCATTTATTGAAGAAAGCGATTTATTGGAATTGCACAAGGATATCGACAAGGCCCAGATTATCAACGAACGTCTTTTGGATCAAATAAAGTTCAAGAACAAGGAACTCAAAAAAAGTAAAATACAGCGAAACGTCCTGGCAGGGGTTACGGGGCTTTTCCTTATCGGTACGCTTGCCATTACTTCTTTTACGGCAGGCCTAAGTAGTTCCAATGGGTTTGAAAAGCAAGAAAACTTATTGGTTTCCATTGATAGTTTGGATGCCATAAAAACACGAATAGATAATCTGAAGCTACAAAACCAGGAGCTTAGTTTGGTGAATGAATTTTATTTGGCCAAGAAATTTTTGGAAAAGGAAAAAATATATTCCGTTCAGGTTAAATCTTTTGTCGATAACAATGTAACGCTTGCTTCAAAGGCACTTACAAATACCATGTTTGTTAAGACCAACCCATTTTATTCATATTCCTTGGGAAACTTTGAGACTTTGGAAGAAGCCCAGAAATTTAGAAAACAGCTGGTGGACCTAGGTTTCCAGGATGCTTTCGTTGCTTCTTACCAGGACGGCAAGCGAATCCAAATAGAAGATCCTTATTAAAGAAGTTTTGCCGAAAACTAAAATTTGGTTGGATGCCATACGTTTAAGGACCCTACCACTATCCGTCTCAGGCATTATTGTAGGAACGGCCTTAGCTAATTTTTACGGAAAAGTAGATATTCTTGTATTTGTTTTTGCCCTATTTGCTGCAATAGGATTTCAAATCACATCAAATTTGGCCAATGATTATGGTGATGGGGTTAAAGGTACGGATAACGAATCTAGAATAGGGCCAAAAAGAGCTTTACAAAGCGGACTGTTGTCTAAAGGAGAATTGAAAAAAGGGATTGTTATATCCAGTGTTATTAACTTTTTTTTAATCCTTGCGGTAGTCTATTTCGCATTTGGAACAGAACAGATAAATTATCTCGTACTATTTGTAATTCTAGGTGCAGCAAGTGTTTGGGCGGCCATAAAGTATACTGTAGGATCATCAGCTTATGGGTATAAAGGTATGGGAGATCTTTTTGTTTTTGTATTTTTCGGTTTGGTCGCTGTTTTGGGATCAATGTTCCTAAACACCAAGGTTCTTCACCTCCAAGCTCTATTACCGGCCTGTACAATAGGCTTTTTAAGTACAGGTGTTCTTAATCTCAATAACCTAAGGGATTATGAATCCGATGCCCAAGCAGGTAAAAACACTCTTGTCGTACGAATTGGATTCAGAAGTGGCAAGGCCTATCATTCACTGCTTTTGCTTAGCGGGTTTGCGACATTACTTTGGTTTGTTTTACTGAACTTCACGAATTGGTACCATTTTCTTTCCATAGTAGTGTTTATACCAATTTTTATTCATATACGACGTGTTCATATCACAGAAGCTCCTGTTCTTTTGGATCCGGAACTTAAGAAATTAGCCCTAAATACTTTTGCTCTTGCCATCATATTCTATATCAGTTTTAATAATTTTTTGTAATTTTGAGTCTAACCATCTAAACCACAACTACTTTGGAACAACCTATAAAAATTCTTATCGTAGAGGACAATGTTATCATTGCGGACGATATGCAATCTATGCTAGAAGAGATTGGTTATGAGATTGTTGATAACGTAATAGTATACGAGCAGGCGGAAGAGGTTTTAAGGACGCAGCAGGTAGATCTTGTATTGATCGATATCATACTTGCCTCCGACAAAACAGGAATCGATTTGGGCAAACATATTAGGGAGAACTACGATATACCCTTTATTTTTGTTACCTCAAATTCTGATCGCGCTACCGTAGAAAATGCCAAGACCGTAAAACCCAATGGGTATTTGGTGAAACCTTTTGAACAGCAGGATTTATATACTTCCATAGAAATTGCGCTTTCCAACTTTATCTATGGTACTGGAAAATCGGGAGGTGAAGAGAACGACACAACGGAAGCCCCAATGTCCAATTCTGTCTTAAAGGATTCCATTTTTGTTAAAAAACAACATTTGTATTATAGGATACAATTTGGGGACATACAGTTCATAAAGGCAGACAATGTTTACTTGGAAGTAAATACCGTAGACAAAAAGTTTTTGGTGAGATCCCCCTTAAAGGACTATTTAGAGAAATTACCGAAGAACAAATTCTACAGGGCCCATAAATCCTACATTGTGAACGTAGATCACATAGATGCCATAAACTCCAAGGATATAATGATCAACAATACCCTGATTCCCATATCAAAGGATTTTAAGGAGTTTATTATTTCTGCAATGAACTCTTAAAACCTGTCATTTTAAATAGAACTGGAAGACATGTGCTACACATGTCTTCTTTTTTTATCACAGTTTACAGCTTGGACACAACGATTTTCAGTGTCTTCACAACATTATTTTTGTCCGCATTACAAAGAGAATTACTTTAGTCGTGTATTAATAAGCAAGCATAAATTGAATAAATAGTTTTTTCATTTTCATATAGTGTTCTCGTAAAAGAGTCTTGTCTTGATTGGCAGGGCTCTTTTTAGTTATTAGCAAATGATTTTCCATTTTCACGAAATAGTCGATTGAATTGACTGCAATTTATAGCGGAATCCATTCTTTTTTCCTTCAGAAATGTGTCTGTAAATAACTCCGACCAAATGTGTAAAAAATCGGATGAAATACGACCATGGAATGATATTTTGATTTTCACAACAAAAAATGAGGGTTACACAACAATATTCCAAAAGGATGGCCCGCATACAATATTTTTGAACCGTCTATAGGACATCCCAAAACTTATCATTTTATTTTTTTGATGTAATTGTACGGTAGCTGTATATGCTTATATGGCATTTTCCTGTATATGTGGTCTTATTTAAGTTTTGAATATCCACGTTTTAGGTCAAGTCTATTTTAGGTTATGGTTAAAAAAGGTATTTGAGAACAATTAGTATAGTAAAAAAGACGTTTTTGGGATAATGGAAACGTACCAAACTTTTGATTTGGGTTACAACAAAAATTTAGCAAGACCGCATTATAAAAGTATGTTTGGTTTTGTTCCCGTACTATGATATGAAAAATCTGCTTGGCAAAACTTTAATAGTATTCTTCCATTTCTTACTTAGTATGTGTCCTGTGGTGGCACAAGATTCCACAGAAACAGATGAAGGTCTTTTCTCAAAATTTCAAAATAAGGAAACTCTAGAGGAAAGATTCGAGTTTTTCTTCAATGCCCCGAATCGCTATTTGGAGAATTCAGCCTATGATTGGTTGGATACGGTAAACGTATTCCTTAACAATGCTCAAAAACAAAAGGATACAACCGCGGTAAAACAATACAAACTTATGCAATCTCAAGTATATTATGATATTGGGGATTATGATAAGAGCCTTGCCATAAACAAGGAATTGTATGCCGAAAAGGAAAGCCTTGATTTGGGCACCAGAACCATTCTGCTAAATCTGATGGATGAGAATTATTCCAAACTGGAACTTTATGCGGAACAAATAGATATTCGGAAGGAAAAGAAGGAATTGGGGATAACGGAAAACATTGCTTTTTATGACATCTATTCCAATTTGGGATTACATCGCAAGGCAATGGATGATTACTTTGAACACGTTAAAAAAACCGTGGATGAAAAGGACTATTTTGCCCAGGCCGAATTCTATAACAACGTGGGAACTTACCTAAGGTTGGACAAATCTACACCCACGTCACTTAATTCATATAAAAAGGCAAAGGGTTTTATAGATGTATTTTTAAACGATGTTACCAAAATTAAATCGGATACGGACGTACGGGAGGCCAACCTTTTAAGCAGTAAAATTCGTGGGAATATTGGAAAATGTCATCTGCAGCTAGGAGAATATGAAGATGCAATTCCCTTCTTGGAGCAGAGCATTGAAGAAATGAGCGAATATAGTAAAGGCTTGTATTCCCCGGATATTATCGAAAATCGTTTGGCCATAGCCGAATGCTATTTGCAATTGGGAGATTTAGAAAAGGCTACGGATTTTTTGAGCGATGATATCCAACCAAGGAAAACGGAAAACAAAATAAAAAAGAATAGATTACTGTCCTTTTATTATGAAAAGACCGATGACTACAAAAATGCCTCATTTTATTTGCGAAAGAACATTCGAATAAACGATTCCATAAGCATCAATGAATCAGAATTGAGAAAGCAACAATTGGCGACGGTCATGGCGGAGGAAAAAGCCAACACACGGTCCATAATGGCTGCCCAAAAACAGGCTTTGGAAGAGCAGCGCAGTGAAATGATAGCACAGGATGAACGTATAAACTTGGTATTCATTTCCCTGATTTTTACGCTTTTAGGATTTGCAGGTTTGGTTTATGCCTATCTAAAAAGTATAAAGAACCAACGGCTGATTGCCGAACAGAAACATATTATCGAAAATTCCTTGGTAGAAAAGGATTCACTCCTCAAGGAAATCCATCATAGGGTTAAAAATAACTTACAGATGGTATCCAGCCTTTTAAGCCTTCAAACTAAAAATACGAGAAGTAAAGCGGCTATTGAAGCTCTTGAGGAAGGAAAAAGTAGGGTAAAGGCTATGGCTTTGATCCATCAGAAGCTGTATCAGAACGATGAACTTTCGGTTATTGAAATGCAAGGATATATTGAGAGTTTGATCAATAGTGTGCAATCGGTCTACAAAAAAGGTGGACACAATATCAATATCACCATAGACGCAGAAGGCGTGGAACTGGATATTGATAGAGCTATACCTTTTGGGCTCATTTTGAACGAATTGGTCTCCAACTCTTTTAAATATGCCTTTCCACATGATGAGGAAAATGGAAAAATTTATATCCATCTTAGAAAGATAGGTGACAAAGAAGGCTTCTTCGAATATTCGGACAATGGGGTGGGTCTACCGGAAGATACAGAGGAACGGACCAATTCCTCCATGGGGATACGATTAATGAACCGTTTGGCCAATCAACTACAGACCAAATTAAACATTGATAAAACTGCCGAAGGGGTTCGTTTTTGGTTCAATTTTAAATAAATTTGAAGAGTAACCTAAACTCTTCAATAATGAAATTTACTTTTTTGGGCCATGCTTCCCTGCTAATAGAGGCCGAAAACAAAACACTTTTAGTAGACCCTTTTATCACCGGCAACGAAAAGGCGTCAGGTATAATAAACATCGATGATCTAAATCCGGATTATATATTGGTGACACACGCGCACCAGGATCATACCTTGGATGTAGAACAAATTGCCAAAACCTCCGGCGCGACTATAATAAGTAATTATGAAATCGTAGTGCACTATCAGAACAAAGGTCTTCAGGCGCATCCCATGAACCATGGGGGGCAATGGTCTTTTGATTTTGGACGATTGAAGTACGTAAATGCTATTCATACGTCATCTTTTCCCGATGGTTCCTATGGTGGGCAGCCGGGCGGATTTATCCTTTCAGCGGAAGGCAAAGAGGTTTATATTGCCGGGGATACGGCATTGACCATGGATATGAAGTTAATCCCCCTACAAACAAATTTGGATTTGGCCGTATTGCCTATCGGGGACAATTTCACTATGGGTGTGGACGATGCCATTCGTGCTTCGGACTTCATTGAGTGTACTGAAATATTAGGTTATCACTTTGATACTTTTGGGTATATTGAAATTGATCATGAAGAGGCCAAAAGAAAATTCAATGAGGCGGGTAAAACACTTCATTTATTGGATATAGGACAAGAATTGACCATCTGATATCACCCTGGTTTTATTAAACTTTATATTGTTTTCATCATCTATGACCCCTAAAATATGCCTAAATTTGGGCATAGCGGATGAAAGCCAGGTCTAAAAAACATATCCTCAATTTTAAACGCCCCAGTGGAACATCTAGGGGCATACTTACCCAAAAGGAGACTTGGTTTCTTATATTGGAGGAAAATGGAAAGTTCGGGATAGGGGAATGTGGACTATTGCGAGGTTTAAGTGTTGACGATGTGGATGGCTATGAGGATAAGCTCCAATGGACTTGCAACCATATTTCATTGGGAGCGGAAACCCTTTATGAGGAATTGGAAGATTTTCCCAGTATTCAATTTGGGGTAGAACAGGCCTTTATTTCTTTGGAATCCAACAATGCATTTGAACTTTTTACTTCCCATTTTACAAGTGGTGAAAGCACAATCCCGATCAATGGACTCATTTGGATGGGGGATGCTGTTTTTATGCATGAACAGATCCAACAAAAATTAGAAGAAGGCTTTTCATGCATAAAAATGAAAATTGGGGCCATCGATTTTAATAAGGAGATAGAGTTGTTGGAATCCATTCGTAAAAGATATTCCAAAGAGGATATTGAACTTCGAGTGGATGCCAATGGAGCCTTTGGACCAAAAGAGGCACTAGAAAAACTCCAAATCTTATCTAGTTTTGACCTACATTCCATAGAACAACCGATTAAGCAAGGCCAATACTTGGAAATGAAAAGGTTATGTGAAGAATCCCCTTTGCCCATTGCTTTGGACGAGGAGTTGATCGGAGTTTTTGATACTACGGAAAAGAAAAGACTACTACAGACCGTTCGGCCACATTATGTTATATTGAAACCCAGTTTGATCGGGGGTGTTAAAGGCAGCGAAGAATGGATAGCTTTAGCCAATGAATATAATATTGGTTGGTGGGTGACCAGTGCCTTGGAAAGCAACATAGGTCTCAATGCCATTGCGCAATGGACGTTTACGTTGAATAACCCAATGCCTCAAGGATTGGGTACTGGTAGTCTCTTCACTAATAATTTTGAGTGTCCATTGACCGTGAAGGACGGGCAATTGGGTTATGGAAAGGACAAATATTGGGAAACCAACTTAATAGAGAGGTTATGTACATAGAACAAGGGTATAAAGGAGAGATAGGTATTTGGAAATATTTTTTGATTCCCTTGGGCTTTATAGGGCTTATGGTACTCAACTACTTGGCCATAGTACTTTTGGATTTGGATATTGAGGCCATTATGGAGGCGGAAATTAACAGGAAAGGGGCCAATCGGTTTTTGGTAGAGATGCTGATTCCTTTTATCGTTGGTCTTGCTTTGTTGTTTCTTTGGGTTAAGTACATTCACAAACAAACACTGACTTCATTGACTACTTCCAGAAAAAAAGTAGATTGGAAACGGGTTTTCTTCGCCTTTGCACTTTGGTCCACCATTACCATAGTGATAACCGGAATTGATATTTTCGCAGCCCCAGAGGACTATGAGTTTAACTTTAGATGGCCTGCGTTCCTGTATCTTATGATAATAGTAGTGTTATTGATTCCCATACAAACCAGTTTTGAAGAATATTTGTTTCGGGGATATATGATGCAAGGTGTGGGGATTATGGTGAAAAACCGATGGGTACCCTTGGTATTTACTTCTGTATTGTTCGGATTGATGCATTTGGGAAATCCAGAAGTGGGTAAATTGGGGTATGGCATTATGGTCTACTACATCGGTACCGGCTTCTTTTTAGGAATTATGACTTTAATGGACGAAGGCTTGGAATTGGCCTTGGGCTTTCATGCTTCGAACAACATGGTGACGGCACTTTTGGTAACTGCTGACAGTACGGCTTTTCAAGTGGATGCCGTTTACAAGAATGTGGCCGAACCCAATCTGGGTTTTGATGCCCTTTTGCCCGTATTTGTGGTTTTTCCAATACTTCTTTACGTTTTTTCAAGAAAATACAAATGGAAAAATTGGAAGGAACGGCTAGCCGGGACCGTACTAACAAGAGAAAAGTTTTTTGCCTCAAGTGATGATGGAACCCACATATAGCAGAATTCACCCTGGATTTAAACTCAATGGCTTCCATTGTTCCACGGATGCATTAAAGGAAGTAGGGTATAGCTTAATAAAAGAGGGAGTGCCTTTTGAGCAGGCCATTGGGGATTTTTTATTGGATTGGCTTGATGAAAAACAGATCATTGAAGTCAATACTTCGGGCTCAACGGGAAAGCCAAAATCAATTCTTCTAAAGAAAAGCCATATGGTGAATTCCGCCTTGGCGACCGGGAATTTCTTTGGATTGCAACCTGGAAATTCGGCATTATTATGTTTGCCCAGTGATTTTATTGCAGGAAAGATGATGCTGGTCCGTGCCATGGTTTTGGGTCTTGAACTCGATTATGTGGAGCCTTCCACAAGTCCATTGGAATATGTCTCCAATTCCTATGATTTCTGCGCTATGGTCCCGTTACAACTGGAAAAATCATTGGGGAAGCTTAAAATGATAAGGACTTTACTGGTTGGAGGCGCCCCGATATCCAATGCATTGGAGAAAAAAGTCAAGCATGAATCCACTACTGTTTTTGAGACTTATGGGATGACGGAGACCATAACCCACGTGGCGGTTAAAAAAATACATCCTGTCCCATCAAACGTTGTGGAGACCTTTTTCCAAACCCTACCTGGTGTAACCGTTTCCATGGATTCTAAAGACTGTCTTGTCCTTGACGCACCAGACATCTCTGATGATAAAGTAATTACCAATGACCTAGTGCATCTTGTTTCGGAAACTGAATTTAAGTGGTTGGGGCGATACGATAATATAATCAATTCAGGAGGTGTTAAATTGATTCCTGAACAAATTGAAGCCAAACTAGCCAAAATAATCTCAGATCGATTTTTTGTAACGGGGTTTCACGATGAGAAGCTAGGACAAAAATTAGTGTTGCTTGTTGAAGGAGAAATAGATAAAGATTACCTTTTACAAGAGATCTTATCCTCCAATGTTTTGAATAAATTTGAAGTTCCGAAGGCCATTTATAATGTTTCAAAGTTTACCGAAACTGATAATGGAAAAATCCTAAGGCATAAAACAGTAAAGACCCTTTGAAATCATCTGCAAAAATTCTATTGTAATATTTATTTTAATGTTGAACTCGATCCTATGAGAAACAAAGCATTCCTTTTATGTTTCCTGCTATCCCTATCACTTTTTTCCCAACAAATCCTTCCTGAAAATGAAAGGGCCAGGGTTATTGATGAGATTCTGGCCGATCGATTCAATAATCTATTGCCCCAATTGATGGACGAAACGGATATCGACATGTGGATATTGATTTCAAGGGAATATAATGAAGATCCAGTCTTGCGTACCATGCTACCGGCAACATGGTTGAATGCCCGTAGGCGGACTATTTTGGTTTTCTATAGGAATAAAGCAAAAAACACAATCGATAAGTTGGCGGTTGCCCGCTACAACGTAGGGGACAATATTGTATCTGTCTGGGATAAGGAAAAGGAGCCCGAGCAATGGAAGCGTCTGATGCAATTGATCGAGGAACGAAATCCAAAAAAAATTGGACTAAACTATTCCAAGGATCATAATATTGCAGATGGCCTGGATAAGACCGATTATGAGGAATTCATGCAGAATCTACCAAAAAAGTACCATAAAAAAGTGGTTTCCGCAGAGCAATTGGCGGTTGGTTGGATAGAAACCCGAACTGCTCGTGAAATGATTATTTACAATCAGTTAGTGGATATAACGCATGATATCATAGCAGAAGCATTTTCTGAAAAGGTCATTACCCCTGGGATTACAACCACAACGGAAGTAGAGTGGTGGATGCGTCAAAAAGTGACGGATTTGGGATTGGAAACTTGGTTTCACCCAACCGTGGATGTACAGCGCACTAGCGATAAGATTTTTGGCCACCTATATTCCTTTTCCAATCGCCCTGATGATATGGTTATTGTGCCCGGAGATTTGCTACACTGCGATTTTGGAATTACCTACTTACGTTTAAATACCGATTGTCAAGAGTTGGCCTATGTACTCAAACCTGAAGAAAAGGAGGCTCCTGAATTCTTGCGTGATGCCTTAAAAGAAGGGAACAAGGTTCAGGATTTTCTGACCAAAAACATGATTGCCGGACGTACCGGAAATGAAATTTTGGCCAAGGCCCTACAAGAAGGTAAAGCAGCGGGATTACGCCCCGCAATCTATACCCACCCCTTGGGATCATACGGGCATTCTGCAGGGACTACCATAGGCATGTGGGACGCACAAGACGGGGTTATGAAGGCAGATGGGGAGAGTTATCCGTTACATCCCAATACGGTGTATGCGATCGAGCTTAACACAGCAGTTACTATTCCTGAATGGAAACGGGACATCCGAATTATGTTGGAGGAAGCAGGGTTCTTTGGAGAGGCCGGGTTCAGATATGTGAACGGAAGACAAACGGAACTACTTTTAATACCGAGGGTAAAAGAACATTTAGGCGAATAATATTTGGCGCAGTTTTTGTAGTATTTTTTTGACGATTTTGTTAAATAATACCAAAAAACCTCGACCAATATGAAAAATCTTCTTCCGGCATTCCTTTTTTTACTTTTTAGCCAAGTCTATTCACAAGAAACCCTCAAAACTATAAGTGGCGTGGTATCGGATGGCCAAGTACCCCTAAGGGATGTAAATATCATAGTTAAAAATACGGACAGGTTGGCAAAGACCGATAAATACGGAAAGTATGAAATCAGTGCCTATGAAGGGGAGACCTTGATCTATAGTTATGTCGGCAAGAAAACCTTGGAAATTCTAGTAGAGGACGTAACGACCTTTCTAAATGTAACCTTAAAAGATGAAGTTCAGGAATTGGATGAGGTTGTTGTCACGAAAAGATATCGTAAAACACAAAATGAACTTCGTAGGGAATATGATACCAATAAGGATTTAATCAAAACAATACATGGAATTATGGATACTAAGATGATGACATCTAGGGTCCAAATTATAGACGCACAGGACATTAATCCATCTACAATTGATATCTTGACACTTTTGCGTTCAAAAGTTCCGAACATTTTGGCTCCTACTAGTACCGTAGGCCTAAATTTAAATGATATTCAGGTTTTTTTTCGAAGGGGAATTACATCAATCAACACGGTAACACCGGTTATGTTTGAGGTTGATGGAATATTGCTTCAAAATGTACCTACATTCATCGATATACAAAACATAGATAGAATGGCCGTAATACAGGGTCTAGGTGCACTGAACAAGTATGGTAGTAATGCAGCAGGCGGTCTAGTTATCATCAATACAAAGACAGCCAATTTCAGTAGAGAACCTGGAAAAAGAGAGCCCTATGACCAAGCTAAGTTGCGGGACAATTTTTTTGAAAAAGGGGATGCCATTGGCCCTGAGGATATAACCGTGCCTATTTATCTTCGTACTTTGCGCTCTACCATTAATTTAGGGGAGGCCAAGGAGAGTTATACCCAGCTTGAAAAAGTTTATGGCAGATCACCCTATTTTTATTTGGATGTGCGTTCCTATTTTCAAAAAGAACATAAGGATAAGACCATAGTAGAAATGATTACAAGGGCCATTGAGACCCGGTATTCCGATAATCCGGTTATCCTCAAGGCTTTGGCCTATCAAATGGATGAAGAGGGAGATTATAGGACCTCGATGGAACTCTATAAAAAAATATTCGTCCTTCGCCCACATTACCAACAATCCTACCATGACTTGGCGAATGCCTATAGAAATAACGGGAAAATTGAACGGGCCGCTTTGCTATACGCTAGGCACCAGTTTTTGCTGCGCGAAGGTTTTTTTAGTAAGTCGGACACCTTTTCCAATATTTTAAATCGGGACTTCAACAATTTATTGGCGCAGGAAGGAGAGGTACTTTCTCAAGAAAAGGTATTCTTTGTATCCGATGAGGATGATTTTAACGGAACACGGTTGGTATTTGAATGGAATGATGGTGAGGCGGAATTTGAATTGCAGTTCGTCAACAATGACATGCAGTATTATACCTTTAAGCATACGGCATTTAACAACGAGGAACTCATCAAAGATGAAAAACAGAACGGTTTTTCATGTCAGGAACATCTAATTTACAACCCAAAGGGAATTTGGCAGGTAAATGTGAACTATTTGGGTAACAAAAGTCTTGTTCCAACTTATATAAAGGCCACGGTTTACCAGGATTATGGTAAACCTTCCCAACGACAAGAATCCAAAGTGTTTAAGCTGATGACGAAGAATCGCAATCAAGAATTGTTCAGGATTCAAGCAAACGGAATACTTTCCATTAGGTAGAATCAAGAGAGAGCTGAAGTAGAGTCTTACCAGTGATATAGGTAGCTTATCGACTTTTAAACCTGTAACACGCCCATATTAAAAGGTTTTTCAATGGGCGAATGATTCGCCGCCCCAATACCCATGGAAATCCATTTTCTCGTTTCCAGCGGATCAATTATGGCATCCGTCCATAAACGTGCCGCTGCATAGTAGGGGGATACTTGATTATCGTATCGGTCCTTGATTCTGTTAAAAAGCTCGGCTTCTAATTCTTTGGTTATTACTTCACCTTTCTTTTTCAAGGAAGCTTTTTCGATTTGCAACAATACCTTGGCCGCGGAATTACCGCTCATAACGGCCAGTTCAGCACTCGGCCAAGCCACGATTAGTCTTGGGTCATATGCCTTTCCGCACATGGCATAATTTCCTGCACCATAGCTATTTCCAATGATTATGGTAAACTTGGGAACCACACTATTTGCAACTGCATTCACCATTTTGGCACCATCCTTAATAATCCCCCCATGTTCACTTTTGCTGCCAACCATAAACCCAGTGACATCCTGTAAAAAGACCAATGGAATCTTCTTTTGGTTACAGTTGGCAATAAAACGAGTGGCCTTATCCGCTGAATCGGAATAAATGACACCACCAAATTGCATTTCTCCATTTTTTGTCTTGACCACTTTACGCTGGTTGGCCACGATTCCCACGGCCCAACCATCGATTCTTGCATAACCCGTTAAAATCGTTTTTCCATAGCCTTCCTTATATTGCTCGAATTCCGAATCATCCACTAATCGTTCAATAATTTCGAGCATATCATATTGATTGGTACGTAAACTAGGAAGAATACCATAAACATCCTTCGGATTTTTTTTTGGTTTTTTGGTTTTAGTCCGATTGAATCCTGCCTCATTGACTCCTCCGATTTTACCCATTATACTTTTAATAGTATCCAAAGCATCCGAATCGTCCTTGGATTTATAATCGGTTACACCGCTAATCTCGCAATGGGTAGTCGCCCCGCCTAGTGTTTCATTGTCTATTTCCTCTCCTATCGCGGCTTTCACCAGATAGCTCCCCGCTAGGAAAATACTTCCAGTTTTGTCTACAATCAAGGCTTCATCACTCATGATGGGTAGGTAAGCGCCACCGGCCACACAACTGCCCATTACCGCAGCTATCTGGGGTATGCCCATACTGCTCATTTGGGCATTGTTCCTAAAAATTCTACCAAAATGTTCTTTATCGGGAAAGATTTCATCCTGCATAGGCAGAAATACCCCAGCACTGTCCACTAAGTAAATAATGGGCAAATGATTTTCCATTGCAATTTCCTGTGCCCTTAGATTCTTTTTCCCCGTAATTGGGAACCAGGCACCCGCCTTTACGGTAGCATCATTGGCAACCACCAAACACTGTTTCCCGGATACATATCCAATTTTCACGACCACGCCTCCCGAAGGGCAGCCGCCATGTTCCGTATACATATCCTCACCGACCAAAGCTCCAATTTCCAAACTGTCCTTCCCTTTGTCCAATAAATAATCAATACGCTCACGGGCGGTCATTTTTCCCAGTGCGTGCTGTTTTTCTATTCGGGTTTTCCCTCCCCCAAGTTTTACTTGCGTCAAACGTTTTTTAAGTTCGGAAAGCAATAATTTGTTGTGATCTTCATTTTTATTGAACTTAAGATCCATACTGTCGGTAGTTTCTTTTATAGGCATAAAGATAGCAGTATTATTGATTAACTTTGGCAAAATAAAATGCCGGTATGGGAGATACAATTCGTTGGGGAATCATAGGTCCGGGCAAGATTGCCCATAATTTTGCAAAGGATTTGAAATTAGTTTCGGATGGGGGTTTGACCGCTGTAGCCTCCAGAAATATTGAAAAAGCAGAACTGTTTGCAAAAGAGTATAATGCGAAACATGCTTTTGGAAGTTATGAGGAATTATTCAATTGTGATGAAGTTGATGTAATCTACATTGCCACTCCCCATACCCTACATGCCCAATGGAGTATTATGGCAATGGACCATGGCAAACATGTACTCTGCGAAAAGCCTATGGGGGTAAACCTTTCGGAAGTAGAAAAAATGATAGCTTCCGCCAAACGAAACCAAGTTTTTTTGATGGAGGCCCTTTGGAGCAGGTTCAACCCAACGATACGTAAAGTGAAACAATTGATCGATGCTGGCGAACTTGGTGTTATTGGCTACCTCCACGCGGATTTTGCATTTTATGGACTGGACAGATCGGAGGAGGGAAGGGTGTTGAACCCAAATTTAGCCGGTGGCTCACTGTTGGATATTGGGATTTATCCTATTTTTTTGGCGTATGTAATGCTAGGAAGACCTAAAAGCATAAAAGCCGCTTCTAAATTTTACAAGACTGGGGTTGAAGTTCAGACTTCCATGATTTTTGAGTATGAAAAGGCTCAAGCCCTGTTGTACAGCGGACTTACTTCGAATTCAGAAATGAAAGCTGAAATAACTGGTAGCAAGGGCTCAATTTTCATTCACCCGAGATGGCATGAAGCTCAAAGGTATTCTATTGCCAAGGACGATAGCTTGGAAAGTTTTGATCAACCAACAAAGGGGAAGGGATATACCTATGAGATAGAAGAAGTACATACCTGTTTAAAATCCGGAAAGTTGGAAAGCGACCTTTGGTCCCACCAAAACAGTTTGGATTTAATAGGACTATTGGATAGGGTTCGTCAACTTTCGGGAATCGTTTTTCCCTTCGAGAAATAAAGTTGCGGGCTCAAATCATAAAAAATCCTATAAAATTCCGATATTTGGAATTACCATAAACCAAACCAGAACAAATGGGAATGAACAAAAACACTGTGCTTGCATGGGCCACATTCATTATGATTATTGTGGGGTGCGCCTTAATAGCACTTGGAGCCTTTAGATATGATGATGTTGCCGGATGGGGTTTTGCATCGGTAGGTATCGGTTTTTTTGCCATCGCATGGGTTTTTAACGCCCTAAAGGGAAGGGTTTAAAAGTTAAGGTGTCAGCAATTACAATCCATTCACTTCTGACCTACCTATAAATTTGGCATCCCATACTCAAATTCTCCTGAGAAGTCCAACCTAATGAAACCATCTCTTCCAAATTAATTATATAAATAAGAATAAAAGATGAGCGACGATAAGAAAATCATTTTTTCAATGGCCGGGGTCACCAAAACGTACAAGAATGCTAACACCCCAGTACTTAAAAACATTTACCTAAGTTTTTTTTACGGCGCCAAAATCGGGATTTTGGGCCTTAACGGATCTGGGAAATCCACTTTATTAAAGATTATTGCAGGAGTAGATAAAAACTATCAAGGGGATGTTGTCTTTTCATCAGGATATAAGGTCGGTTATTTGGAACAAGAACCACAATTGGATGAGGAGAAAACCGTAATTGAAGTGGTAAAAGAGGGTGTGTCCGAAACCGTTGCCATCCTGGACGAGTATAACAAGATCAATGATATGTTTGGTTTGCCCGAGGTGTATGAAGATGCGGATAAGATGCAAAAGTTAATGGACAAGCAAGCCAATCTTCAGGATAAAATCGATGCTTCCAATGCATGGGAACTCGATACGAAACTTGAGATTGCCATGGATGCGTTACGAACTCCGGAAGGTGATCAAAAGATCGGGGTACTTTCAGGAGGGGAAAAAAGAAGGGTCGCCTTATGTAGATTATTGCTTCAGGAACCTGAGATTTTGTTGTTGGATGAACCTACTAACCATTTGGACGCAGAGTCCGTACACTGGTTGGAACACCATTTGGCCCAATACAAGGGAACCGTAATAGCCGTAACCCATGATCGCTATTTCCTGGACAATGTAGCCGGATGGATCTTGGAATTGGATAGGGGAGAGGGCATTCCTTGGAAAGGCAACTATTCCGGTTGGTTGGACCAAAAGGCTAAGCGACTGGCACAGGAGAGCAAACAGGCCTCCAAACGGCAAAAGACATTGGAAAGGGAATTGGAGTGGGTACGCCAAGGTGCCAAGGGTAGGCAGACCAAACAAAAGGCCCGCCTGAAGAACTATGATAAATTGATGAGCCAGGACCAGAAACAGCTGGATGAGAAACTTGAAATATACATTCCCAATGGGCCACGATTGGGCACCAACGTCATTGAAGCAAAAGGAGTGAGCAAGGCCTTTGGCGACAAATTGTTGTATGAAAATTTAAATTTTAATCTACCACAAGCGGGCATTGTTGGTATTATTGGACCAAACGGTGCCGGGAAAACCACTATTTTCCGAATAATCATGGGGGAGGAAACCCCTGATAGTGGAGAATTTGTTGTTGGGGATACAGCAAAGATCGCTTATGTGGACCAAAGTCATTCCAATATTGATCCGGATAAGACCATTTGGCAAAACTTTAGTGATGAGCAGGAATTGATTATGATGGGTGGGCGACAAGTGAATTCCCGGGCGTATTTAAGTCGTTTTAATTTTTCCGGCAGTGAACAGAATAAAAAGGTAAACATGCTTTCCGGTGGTGAACGGAATAGGCTCCATTTGGCTATGACACTAAAGGAGGAAGGCAATGTGTTATTGTTGGATGAACCTACCAATGATCTAGATGTAAACACATTACGTGCCTTGGAAGAAGGTCTCGAGAACTTTGCGGGTTGTGCCGTAATCATTTCGCACGACCGTTGGTTCCTGGATCGTATCTGTACTCATATCCTGGCCTTTGAAGGTGATTCCCAAGTATATTTCTTTGAAGGTTCCTTCTCGGATTATGAAGAGAATAAAAAGAAACGTTTGGGTGCAGATGTTATGCCCAAGCGAATCAAATACAAAAAGTTGATACGATAATTGTCTTTAACCATCCTCAAAAATCATCCTCAGGATACCAATCCAATTGCACCACTTTTATATTCGGATTACCCTTGTGAACCAGCCTCTTGAATTTAGTAACATCGCTAACATCGGGATTTCCTCTGTAATGGTAGGGATATACCTGTTTTGGCTGGAATTCCAACACGGCATTCGCAGCACTTTCCACGGTCATGGTATAGGGTAGGTTCATACAAATAAAAGCTTTATCGATATTTTTTAGGCTTCGCATTTCAGGGATATCCTCCGTATCGCCTGAAAAGTAAAGTCGTTGGCCACCCATATTCAAAACATAGCCATTTCCACGACCCTTTTCGTGGAATTTTTTGGCTTCTTCCCGTAAATTGTACATCGGAATAGCCTCGATATTTATTTCATAACGTTCCTTTGAGTCGCCGTTGTTCAAAACATCGATTTGGGGCGTAAATTCTTCGGGTATTTTATCGGCTACGGCTTGGGGCACTATTATTTTTGCCTTTTTCGTGTCCAGCTCTTGTAAAGTTTCCACACTAAGATGGTCACCATGAATATCCGTGATTAGAATTAAATCTGGTATTTTTTGCCCCTCGAAGACTTTTGCACCGCCTACGGGATCTATATAGATGGTAATGTTATTCCATTCCACCACTGCTGTTGCGTGGGAAATGGGGATAACCTTAACTTCTGAATCCTGCTCATTATTTGGGGTTGGCGGAGTAGTTTTTTCCATCGCATGCAAAGGATCCGAGTCTTTAAGAGGTGAGGGCTTTGTTTTTTCCTTACAACCCAAAAAAGCAAAACAACAGCTCAGAAGCGCAAAAAATAATTTTTTCATGGTATCAATTTTATAGAATTAATGCTTTTATCCTATTGAACAGGTTATTTATAAGTTTTACGAATCGAGTACCAATTCCATTTTGATATCGCTCCGTTTATACGGAATCTCCTTTTCCAATTCCACTTCTACGAAACCATACTTCCGATAGATATAGAGTGCGGTATCCAATTTGGTGCTTGAATACAAAACTATGCTTTCCCAATGGTTCTCTTTCGCAAACTCTATGGCAAAGGATAATAGCTTTTGACCTATTTTTAAACTTTGATAGCTCGGGTCAACCGCCATCTTCCCCAATTCAAAAACTTTTTCATCAAAAGGGATAAAGGAAAAACAACCTACAATTTCATCTTTGTGTTCCGCCAAAAAGATAAACCCACCTATATCGATGATAGATTCTTGACAATTTTCAAGTAGCAAGGCATCTTTGGCCTCCACATGAAAATATTTTTTGAGCCAAGCTATGTTCAAATCTCTAAAACTATTGGCATACTTGGGCTTAAATGGCACTATTCTTACGGACATGGAAAGATGGAATCGCTTGACCGTAAAGTTACTATATGTGAGGATTTGTGATGTGTGATTTTTAATTTTTTTCGACCAAAAAATCTAAAAAGAAAAAAGAACCGTATATAGACTGATACGAACAAACACTTTTTAAAAGTTAAACAAGCTTATTTTAATTTTAACATTATGACTGAAACAAAAAGTAACAACGGATTGAAGGTATTAGCAGGTTTGCTAGGTGTGGTGCTTCTAGGTACTATCATCTACACCGTTAGTCTTTATCAGGATAAAAGGAAGACGGAGACCGTACTTACCGAAGAAAAGGCACTTGTGGTCGAGGATCTGAATAGCCTGAAGTCAGAATATGACAAAGCCATTTTGGAGAGTAACGCTACCAATGAGGAATTGGTAGAGGCAAGGGACAACATCGCCAAGTATCTCGATTCTGTGAAGACTATGAAAGCTGATATCGCCTCATTGTCAAGATACAGAAGACAAGTTAGTGTGCTTAAGGCAGAAAGGGAACAATTGATGAAACAAGTGGATTCTTTGACACGTTCAAACACTCTTATTGCTATGCAACGGGACAGCACTTACAACGAATTGGAGAAGCAGACAGTTTTCAATGATTCTTTGGTAGTACAGAACACACAATTGGCCGATGCCGTTGAGAAAGGTTCTGCGTTGAACTTATCCAAATTCAATGTTGATGCCGTAAAAGAGCGCAACAACGGAAAATTGGTTTCTACTTCCAGGGCCAAAAGAACGGACAAATTCAAAATTTGTTTCACTGTTGCGGATAACGTAATTGCCGAGGCTGGTGACAGGGAATTTTATTTGGAAGTATTGGATCCTCAAGGTAATGTGCTTGGTGAAAGCTTCTCCAAGACCAATGATTCCGGAGCTTCCGTAACCTACAGCAAAGGAACCAATTTCTACTATGAGAATAAGTCCTTGGACGTTTGTGACTATATCAATAAACCCTCAGGCGAATTTCAAGGCGGAAATTATATGGTGAACGTTTATGACGACCGATTGAAATTATTGGGAACTTCCAAGTTCACACTTAAATAATACACACTATCCATTAATACAAAGAGGGGTCGATTCTTAAGAATCGACCCTTTTTTTGTTTCTGAAAATCCATTTCAGGATATACCTTGAAAATGATGAATTGAAGAGATTGGCTTTTCTTTGATTACAATCGTTAGTTGAAACCCTGCCTGCGGCAAGTTACAAGACATTCAGTTTCCATGATATTTCGATTTTCAATGGGCTGGTATGGATTTGAAGTTTTTAAGCAGGTGAAAATCCAGACTATTTAAGACTGCCTACCATATCCTCCGGTTTTACCCATTCGTCATATTCATCCGAAGTAACGTAGCCTAAATTAATGGCCTCTTCTTTAAGTGTAGTTCCATTCTTATGCGCTGTATTCGCAATTTCAGCAGCTTTATAGTATCCTATTTTGGTATTCAAAGCGGTAACCAGCATTAGGGAATTGTTCAATAGGGTTTTAATAGTTTCATGATTCGGTTCAATACCCGATGCACAATTTATATCAAAACTTACGCAAGCATCTCCCAGTAATTGGGCAGATTGAAGGATATTGGCCGCCATTACCGGTTTAAATACATTTAACTCATAATGTCCTTGTGTTCCGCCAACTGTTATGGCTACATCGTTGCCCATAACTTGTGCGCAAACCATGGTCAAAGCTTCACACTGGGTAGGGTTTACCTTTCCTGGCATAATGGAGCTACCCGGTTCATTGGCCGGGATAATGATTTCCCCGATACCCGACCGTGGTCCTGAGGCCATCATGCGAATATCATTGGCAATTTTGTTTAAGGAAACTGCTAATTGCTTTAATGCTCCGTGGCTTTCCACAATAGCATCATGTGAGGCCAAGGCCTCGAACTTGTTTTCCGCGGTCTTAAAGGGGAGCCCTGTAAATTCGGCAATGTATTTCGCTACCAAAACATCATAACCTTTAGGGGTGTTGAGCCCAGTTCCTACCGCTGTGCCTCCCAAAGCCAGTTCGCTTAAATGGTCCAAAGTGTTTTTTAAGGCCTTTAATCCATGGTCTAACTGGGAAACATATCCAGAAAATTCCTGTCCCAGGGTCAATGGTGTCGCATCCATTAAATGGGTCCGGCCAATTTTTACCACTTCCGCAAATTCCTGTGCTTTTTTATGTAACGTCTCCCTAAGTTGGGTCACCCCAGGAATTGTGGTTTCAACCACTTTTTTATACGCCGCGATGTGCATTCCCGTAGGAAATGTGTCATTGGAAGATTGTGATTTATTAACATCATCGTTGGGTTGAATGGTCTTTTCACCTTCACCTATTGTATTTCCGGCAATTTCATGGGCCCGGTTTGCAATTACCTCGTTCACGTTCATATTACTCTGAGTGCCCGAACCGGTCTGCCAAATGACCAGCGGAAATTGGCTATCATGCTGCCCATTTAAAATCTCATCACAGACTTTGGCTATCAGATCTCTTTTTTCCTCGGGAAGAACACCTAACTCATGATTGGCAAAGGCCGCCGCCTTTTTTAAATATGCAAAACCATATACGATATCCAAGGGCATCGATCCGGATGGCCCTATTTTAAAATTATTTCTTGAACGCTCCGTTTGTGCACCCCAATATTTGTCCGAAGGTACCTTTACCTCGCCCATGGTGTCTTTTTCTATTCTAAAGCTCATTTCCTAAAGTGATTTGATTTACCACAAAGGTACGCCTTAACGGTTTTATTTCCATCGGGACTCTTCAAAAAATCAGTATTATTAAAGATGACATTTTTTTGATTTCAATTTGCAATATTCCTATTTTTCAAACTATCTTTGTACCGTTAAAACTAGAGATATGTTCGAATTTGACCAATATTTGGGATTCTTAGCTTTTTTGACCATTTTGACCATAGGTTTTTGGTTAATGATTTTTCTACTGGTCTTTGTTGTTCCATATTGGTTGACGGGTAACCTGATAGAGCTCTTCAAGGAAAAAAGAGAGGCCAAGAAGGCCAAGAGAGAAGCATAAAAAAAGAAGCCAAAGTGGCTTCTTTTATTTTTTTGCAAAGAGACATATCTAAAACAACTATTCCTTAATCCTTTGATTTCTTCTTTTTCCTCTTCTTCTTTTTTTGCTTCTTTTGCGCTTTTTGAAGGCCATCTTTCTGAAGTTGAACAAAGGCCTCATATTTTTCCAAAGGCAGTCCGGCTTTTAATTCTTCATCTTGAGCCTCGGTTATCTTTTCCATACCCTCTCGCATTTTATCAGGGGTAAGCTCCAAAATTCGCAATTCCATACGTTTCTGAAGATATTTTTTAAGAACCGAACTTAAAACAGCGGTCTCAAATTCATTAAGCTCTAATGTTGCAGCTATTTTTGGCATTTCGCCATCCACAATTTCCTCGGCGGTCTTGGGTTCTGGTTCTTTCGGTGTAATCTCGGCTTGAGGAATAGCACTTCTGCCCCTTCCATAACCGTAACCATATCCATTCCTTCTTCCATACCCCCCGTATTGCGCTTGCAGTTCCGCTCCCGCGAGCAAAAGCATGAAAAAGGCAATTAAAAAGCGCGTATTGGTTTTCATGATGTTCTGTTTTATAGGGTTTTAAATGTAATCCAAGCTTTAATGGTCCTTGGTTAAAACTTTGTTAAATCAAGAATCAATAAATATACCAAATTCCTAAAATTTGAACTAAATAGGCAAAACAATCCCTACAATACTTCCTGAATACGCTCCGGTGGTCTACCGACCACCGCCTTGTTTCCATTAACTACGATAGGGCGCTCTATTAGTTTAGGATATTGGATCATGGCATCAAGTATGTCCTCATCGGACAGCAACCGACCTCGAAACTTTTCCTTCCAAATAGCCTCGTTCTTACGGACTAGATTTTCAGGAGAAAGGGAAAGACAACTCAATATCTGGCGAAGCTCCTCCTTTGTGGGCACGTCTTCCAAATATTTGATAACTTCAAATTCCTGACCGGATTTTTCCAACAAGTCCAGTCCTTCTCGGGACTTACTGCATCTGGGGTTGTGATATATTTTAATCATTATTTTAGTTGTTATTAATTTTCCACTGTTATAGTATGGCTTATTGTAGTTATATCCGATAAACAGCTTATTTCTTACTGACCTCTGACCTCTGACCTCTGACCTCTGACCTCTGACCAGGAATCACTCTTCTTCCTTTTGTCCCATCATCATTAAATAGGCCTTTAAAAACCTATCGATATCCCCATCCATAACGGTGTCTACATTCCCTGTTTCCTCACCTGTGCGGACGTCCTTTACCAATTTATAGGGATGCATTACGTAATTTCGGATTTGAGACCCCCATTCTATTTTCATTTTGGAAGATTCAATCTCCTGCCGAGCCTCCATCTTTTTGCGTAATTCGATTTCATACAATTGTGATTTCAACATTTTTAAAGCCGTAGCTCTATTATCATGCTGACTTCGGGAATCTGAACAGGAAATTTGGATGCCGGTAGGTTTGTGGACCAGTTGTACCTTGGTCTCCACCTTATTTACATTCTGCCCGCCCGCACCACTGGACCGTGCCGTTGTAATCTCAATATCGGCCGGGTTCACGTCTATTTCTATACTATCGTCCACAAGGGGATATACGTAGACGGATGCAAAAGAAGTATGACGTTTGGCATTGCTATCAAAAGGGGAGATACGCACCAAACGGTGTACCCCGTTTTCGCTTTTGAGCCAACCGAAGGCAAAATCGCCATCTATTTCCAGGGTAACGGTTTTTATACCGGCCACATCGCCTTCTTGATAGTTAAGCTCTTTCACCTTGTATCCATTCTTCTCGCTCCACATCATGTACATACGCATAAGCATGGCGGCCCAATCACAACTTTCTGTTCCACCGGCACCGGCCGTAATCTGAAGTACTGCCGTTAGTTCATCGCCCTCTTCGGAAAGCATATTCTTGAATTCCAATTTCTCAAGAGCTCCCAAAGCCTTTTCATGTTGATTTTCAACCTCGGCTTCCGAAACCTCTCCAGCTTGCTGAAATTCCAGCAATACCTCTAAATCACCGACTAAAGTTTCCGCAGCTTGGTAATCATCCACCCACTGTTTCTTGGATTGGATGAACTTCATATGGGCCTGTGCTTCTTGGGGGTTATCCCAGAAATCCGGGGCTAGGGTCTTTTCCTCCTCGTTCTCTATCTCAATACGTTTGGCATCGATGTCAAAGATACCTCCTTAACGCACCTAGGCGCTCAATAAGATCCTTGGATTGATCTGTAGTAATCATGGTATTCAATTTCCAGCAAAAATAAGGTTCTTTTTTTGATGTAGAAGGAAAATCAAAGGTATTGGCTCAAAAATAAAGAGTGATTTTTGT
Organism: uncultured Flavobacteriaceae bacterium; assembly: GCA_947494715.1. Taxonomy (GTDB): domain Bacteria; phylum Bacteroidota; class Bacteroidia; order Flavobacteriales; family Flavobacteriaceae; genus Ulvibacterium. The sequence goes on from CANLWG010000001.1 coordinate 900,554, forward strand.
CATTTTAATTTTTAGAATAGAATGACGGAGAGGTATCCGAATTTGAGGTTTTTTGCATACTTTTAATTGTCAAACTCAGTACCCCTATCCTATGAAGCATCTTATTTTGATTTTCATTTCAATATTATTTGTTCAGCCCTCAAATGCCCAATTTGATGAAAAGGACATGAACTATAAAAAGTTCGATGGGCTCTTCAACTTTTACTATGATGAAACCAACGGAAAAATCTATTTGGAGGTCGATGCTTTGGAAAAGGAGTTCCTCTATGTGTATTCCCTTAGTAGCGGAATTGGGAGTAACGACATTGGACTGGACAGGGGACAACTGGGTAATGAGCAGGTGGCGTATTTTAAAAAAGCTGGGAATAAGCTTTTTTTGGTACAACCCAATCTTAAGTTTCGAGCCCTTACGGACAATGCTCTGGAAAAAAAATCCGTTGGACAAGCCTTTGCAAAATCGGTGCTTTATGGTGCTAAAATAGAAAAGGAAATCAATGGCAGCTATATTATTGACCTGACCGATTTCTTAATGCGGGATGCGCATGGGGTATCCCAGCGTTTAAAAAACAGGGAACAAGGTACCTATAAATTAGACAAGTCCAGGAGTGCAGTGGATATGGACCGTACCAAGGCCTTTCCAAAAAATGTGGAATTTGACGTTATGTTGACTTTTGAGGGCGAACCCAAAGGCGACTGGATAAAATCCGTTACACCAAATCCCTCATTGGTTACTGTGGCCCAACACCATTCTTTTATTGAGTTACCGGACGATGGATATAAAAAGCGGGAATTTGATCCACGTTGTGGTTCCTATCCTTTTTCCTATTACGATTATGCCACTCCTGTACAGGAACCCATTTTAAAACGTTTTGTTACCAGACATCGGTTACAGAAAAAAGACCCTTCCTTGAAAGTTAGCGAAGCCGTAGAGCCCATTATCTATTATTTGGATAATGGTACTCCGGAACCCGTCCGGTCCGCTCTATTGGAAGGTGGGAGGTGGTGGAATCAGGCATTTGAGGCCATTGGGTATAAAGATGCCTTTCAATTGAAAATATTACCCGATGATGCGGACCCACTGGATGTACGTTATAATGTTATTCAATGGGTACATCGTTCCACTCGGGGTTGGAGCTATGGAAGTAGTATTACAGATCCACGTACCGGGGAAATCATAAAAGGACATGTAAGCTTGGGTAGTTTACGTATACGCCAGGATTTCTTGATCGCCCAGGCCTTGATGAACAAACCTTTTGCCGAAAGGGATGACAACTACGAACCTATGTTGGAATTGGCTTTGGCCCGGATCCGACAACTTTCCGCACATGAAATTGGTCATACCCTTGGGTTTGCCCATAATTTTGCGGCAAGTACCAATGGCAGGACTTCGGTAATGGACTATCCACATCCCCAATTTTCGGTCAAAAAAAAGGAAATTGATTTTTCGAATGCCTACGCCACGGGAATCGGGGAATGGGACAAGGTAACGGTCGCCTATTCCTATACAGATTTTCCGGGAGGTTCTGATGAAAAACAAGGACTTGATCAAATTTTGGACAAGGCATGGCAAGATGGCCTTCGCTATATCACTGATCAAGATGCCAGGCCGCCGGGTAGCTCACACATCTTGGCACATTTATGGGATAATGGAACCAATGTAAGTGAAGAACTTGATAACATACTTGACGTCCGAAAAACTGCCATTTCCAATTTTTCATTGGACAATATTCGTAAGGGCGAGCCGAATACCGTTTTGGAAGACGTATTTGTACCATTATATTTCTTTCACCGGTACCAGACCGAGGCCGTGGCTAAAATTGTAGGGGGAATGGAATATAATTACGCAGTTAAAGGCGACGGACAGACCGCCGTTGAAATTGCAAATTCCGCTATACAACAGCAAGCGTTAATGGGCTTATTAAAGACCTTGAATGCCTCTGTAATTGCCGTTCCCAAAGAGAAATTACCATTATTTCCCCCAAGGGCTTTTGGCTATCCGAGAACAAGGGAATCGATTAAAGGAAAGACGGGGGTTTCATTCGACCCGTTATCGGCCGCCGAAACTGCAGCCGATATGACGTTGGGTTTTTTATTGCATCCGGAACGGGCATCCCGTTTGATTCAGCAAAAAGCGCTTGACCCCAAAAGTTTAGGTCTTGAGAAAGTATTGGACATGGTAATCGTAAACACGTTGGGAAGGGTTCATAAGGACCCCTATTTATTTGAAGTGCAGAACAGTATCAATTTTAAGGTACTGGACCATTTGATGAATTTGGCTGCAAGCAAGAATGTACATCCAGGGGTGAATGCCCTGGCCAATGATAAAATAAAAAGTATAAATGAAACGAATTTCGGTAAAGCTCTGGAGCAGATCGATGCATTGGAAATGCTGCGCCGAATTCGTAATTTCTATGAGCACCCGGATAAGTTCAAAAAGAATTCGGCTCCTAAAATTCCGGATGGCTCGCCCATAGGGATGGATTGTTTCCACTAGACAGTTCAAAAACAAATTTTATATTCGAACGAAAATTTCACCCAGAATGTCTAAAAAACATATCCTTTGAAAATAAACCTTATCAGTGATACGGTAACCAAACCCACAGCCGGCATGTTGGAAGCCATGATGAGCGCTGAGGTCGGCGACGATGTTTTTAAGGAAGACCCGTCTGTAAACGCCTTGGAAGCTAAGGTGGCGAGTCTTTTCGGCAAGGAGGCCGCTCTTTTTTTCCCCTCGGGTTCAATGACGAACCAAACCGCCATTAAATTGCATACAAATCCAGGGGATCAACTCATTTGTGATAAGTACGCCCATGTCTACAACTATGAAGGAGGGGGGGCGAGCTTCAATAGTGGGGTTTCATGTAAACTTGTGGATGGTGAGCGGGGTATGATGACCGCTGCGCAAGTGGAGGCGGCCATAAATCCGCCTGATTTCTATCACAGCCCACTTACCTCCTTGGTCTGTATTGAAAATACCACGAACAAGGGAGGAGGTGCTTGTTGGGATTTTCAGGAATTGCAAAGAATAAAAAAGGTATGTGAGAAACATAATCTAGGATATCATCTGGATGGTGCCCGATTATGGAATGCCCTAGTTGCCAAAAACGAGTCCCCAAAGCAATATGGCGACCTTTTCGACACGATCAGTGTATGCTTGAGCAAAGGTTTAGGCTGTCCTGTCGGTTCGGTTCTGGTGGGAAGCAAGGAAAAAATAGATAGGGCCCTGCGTATTCGTAAAATATTGGGTGGAGGAATGCGCCAAGCCGGATATTTGGCTGCGGCCGGTAATTATGCCTTGGATCATCATTGGGATAGATTGGTGGAGGACCATGATAGGGCCAAAGTAATTGGAGAAGTATTGCAAAAATTGCCTTACATCAAAAGGGTAGAGCCGATAGAGACCAATATTATCATATTTGAAATCGATGGGAACATAATATCCGCAGAAAAATTTGTTCAAAAATTGGAGGAGAAAAATGTGTATATCATTGGTATGGGCCAGGGAAAATTACGAATCGTTACCCATTTGGATTATACGGACGAAATGCACAATGTTTTTTTATCTATTTTAGAAAGGCTATAGTTCGCCCAAATCGGACAGTTTGTGTATCCTATTTTTCAAATTTTTTATACCGTTTTCCATTCCGGCCTCGGAAGTATAGCGTTCGCTATGCCCAATAAGACTTCCAGTATCGTCCTTTAAATTAAAGAGAAACTTGCCCTCATGGTCGGTCTTCCTTTCAAAACCGATTGGCGTATTCTTTAAGGTTTTAAGTATCTGCAAGGATTTTTGGACTTCTGATTCATTTGGAAATGGAATGCTACTCAAAAGAGTTTGCCCGCTTTCGGATTTCAATACAAACCGGTATCCATTCCCATTGTTTTTTTCAATCGCAATCATCTAAATATAGCTTTTCCTAAAGTTACATCTTTTGTATCTGAAAAACGATATGAAGAATTAATTTTAGGAAAACAAAATTCGTCTGTGGCACCTATTGGGCTTTTCTTTTTTTGGTAGGGGTTAAATTATTTGAAGAAACCGTCCATCCCCGGAATATTGGGCATACCTTCCTTGGCTACGGCCGCCAGTTCCGTTTCGTTGACCTGAGTGGCCTTTTCAATGGCCTTGTTCAACGTAAGGATAAGATAGTCTTCCAGTTGTTCCCTGTCCTGCAAGAGGCTATCATCGATCTGTATTTCCTTAATTTTTCGGTTAGCGGTAATCACCACGGTTAGGAGCCCATCTGGAGTTTTCTCCTCCAATGTTACCGTATCCAGACGTTTTTTGGTTTCCTCTACTTTTCTTTGGGTCTCCTTGAGTTTTCCCATCATACCCATCATATCTCCGAACATATCTCGTTGATTAAAATTAATTAGCTTCAAAATTACTAAATTGTGCGAAATAACTGTATTTACATGTTTAACAAAGCAGAACGTTCAATTGTTTTTTTAGGATATGTTACTTTTGCCATTTCCTGTACACAGCAAAACAAAAATATGACGGACATAACAGCTCCAGTAGCCAAAAAAATACATAAGGAATTGGTTGCGCACGGTGAAGTTAGGACAGATGATTACTATTGGCTTAACGAAAGGGACAATAAGGACGTAATCGCCCATTTGGAACAAGAAAACGAGTACTACACCAAATTGACGAAACATACCAAGGACTTTGAAGAAAGGCTGTTCAGCGAGATGAAGTCTCGGATAAAGGAAGATGATTCGTCTGTGCCCTACAAGAGGAATGGTTATTGGTACGTAACCCGATATGAGACCGGAAAGGAATACCCTATTTATAGTAGATTTAAAGGCTCCCTGGATACCCCGGAAGAGATTATGTTCAATGGCAATGAAATGGCCAAAGGCCATGAATACTTTAATATAGGTGGGATTAGCATTAGTCCGGATAACAAATTGGCAGTTTTTGGGGTTGATACGGTTTCTAGGAGACAGTACACCCTGCGAATCAAAAATTTACAGACTGGAGAGATTTATGCCGATAAAATTGATAATACCACTGGCGGATCCGTTTGGGCAGATGATAACAGAACGCTGTTCTATGTGAAGAAGGATACCGTTACCTTACGTGCCGATAAAATCCTAAAACATAAATTGGGAACAGCATCCTCATCCGATATAGAAGTTTTTCACGAGCAGGACGAAACCTTTGGTACCTATGTGTATAAGACAAAATCCAAAAAATACATCGTAATTGGTTCCTATAGCACGTTAACATCGGAATTTAGAACTCTTAAGGCAGACAAACCGGACGGGGAATTCAAGATTTTTTCACCACGGGAAAGAGGACTGGAATATTCAATTGTACACTATCAAGATGACTTTTACGTATTAACCAATAAGGATAAGGCAACTAATTTTAAGTTGATGAAGGCTAGCGAAGAAGATACGTCTTCTGAAAAATGGGAAGAGTTCATTCCACATCGTAAGGATGTCCTTTTGGAGGATATTGAAATATTCAAAGACTACTATGTGCTTTCGGAGCGGGAAAATGGCCTAAACCGAATTAAAATCGCACGTTGGGACAATTCCGATACGTATTATCTCCCTTTTGATAGTGAGACCTATACGGCCTATGTAAGTAGAAATCCGGAATTCGATACGGATACCTTACGATTTGGATACAACTCCATGACCACACCTAGTTCGGTAATCGATTTTAACATGCTGACCAAGGGTAAGGAGGTAAAAAAGGAGCAAGAGGTGCTCGGTGGCCAATTCCAGAAGGAAAATTATCTTGAGAAACGCATATGGGCCAATGCAAAGGATGGTGCAAAAATACCGATGTCCATTGTGTATCACAAGGACACCCCATTAAACCAGGACACACCCATTTTGCAATATGCCTATGGTTCCTATGGCGTAACCCTAGATCCTAATTTTTCGACGGTCCGCTTAAGCCTTTTGGATCGGGGCTTTGTATTTGCGCTTGCCCATATTCGTGGCGGGGAGTATTTGGGTAGGCCATGGTATGAGGATGGCAAGCTCTTAAACAAGAAGAACACGTTCACCGATTTTATAGATTGTTCCCGATATTTGATAGAAAAGGGATATACCTCGCAGGACCATTTATATGCCATGGGCGGATCGGCCGGAGGACTCCTCATGGGAGCAGTGGCCAATATGGCCCCGGAACTCTATAAGGGAATTGTTGCACAAGTACCTTTTGTAGATGTAATCACCACCATGTTTGATGATTCCATACCCTTAACCACGGGGGAATACGATGAATGGGGAAATCCCAACGAAAGAGAGTACTACGAGTATATGAAATCCTATTCTCCCTATGATAATGTTGAGGCAAAGGCATATCCAAATATGTTGGTGACAACAGGACTTCACGATTCCCAGGTACAATATTTTGAACCGGCCAAATGGGTAGCGAAGCTTCGCGAACTTAAGACCGATGATAACCTTTTGTTGTTCAATATCAATATGGATGCAGGCCATGGAGGGGCTTCAGGTCGCTTTGAAGCTTTAAAGGAAACTGCAAAGGAATATGCCTTTTTATTAGATTTGGAAGGGAAAATTTAATAATTCAAAAAAAAATGTAATTTTGCCCAAGAATTTTAGGGATTTTTCAAAAGTCCATTCAATTCAAAAACTTATACAGCCTTTATGGAACATGAGATCAATGCTTGTAACAATGTCCTGGAACTCATAGGAAACACCCCACTTATAAAATTAGATAGAATAACGGCCAAGCTCAAGGGAAATTTCTATGCCAAGGTCGAGGCTTTCAATCCGGGCCATTCTTCAAAAGATCGGGTGGCGGCCTATATCATAGAAGAAGCGGAGAAAAGGGGAATTCTTTCCGAGGGTAGTACCATAATCGAGACCACTTCGGGAAATACAGGTTTTAGTTTGGCCATGGTAAGCATTATTAAGGGCTACGAATGTATTCTTGCCGTAACCTCTAAATCTTCCAGGGACAAGATAGATATGCTCCGAGCCATGGGTGCCAAGGTTTATGTATGTCCGGCCCATGTAAGCGCGGATGATCCGAGATCTTATTACCAGGTTGCCAAACGATTACATGAAGAAACCAAGGGCTCTATATATATAAATCAATATTTCAACGAACTGAATATAGATGCCCATTATAAGACTACTGGACCTGAGATTTGGAAACAGACAAATGGAAATATAACCCATTTGGTAGCCTGTAGCGGTACGGGAGGCACAATTTCTGGTGCGGCCCGATTTTTAAAGGAACAGAACCCTAATATTAGAATCATAGGAGTGGATGCCTACGGTTCGGTATTAAAAAAATACCATGAAACTGGAGAGTTTGATTCTAAGGAAATCTATCCATATAGAATTGAAGGACTTGGAAAGAACCTAATTCCGGCAGCTACCGATTTTGAGGCCATTGACGAATTTATAAAGGTTACCGATGAACAAAGTGCCCATACCGCACGTGAAATCTCTAGGACAGAGGGCTTATTTGTAGGTTACACTAGTGGTGCCGTCATGCAGGCCATAAAGCAATTAAGCATAAAGAATATCTTTAACAAGGACAGTAATGTTGTGATGATTTTTCCAGATCATGGATCGCGTTATATGAGTAAGATATACAATGATGAATGGATGGAGGATCAAGGCTTCTTTGATAGTAATACGGTAGAGGAAACCCAGGAAATCCAATTTATAAAATAATAATGTTATCATCTTATTGATAAACAAAAAGCAATACCGTTTGGGCATTGCTTTTTTGTTTACCGGCAAAAATTTATGAAGGCAAGGTAAAAATCCATATTTTTGCAGGTAAAATCAACCCAAGCTACATGAGAGACTTATTTGATAGAATAACCGAAAATAAGGGTCCTTTGGGAAAATGGGCTTCACAAGCGGAAGGCTACTTCGTCTTTCCTAAATTAGAGGGTCCGATTTCAAACCGAATGAAGTTCCAAGGCAAGGAAGTCATTACATGGAGTATTAATGATTATCTGGGGCTGGCAAACTTACCGGAAATTAAAAAGGTTGATGGTGAAGCGGCTATGGAGCATGGTGCTGCTTATCCGATGGGAGCACGGATGATGAGTGGTCATACCGATTATCACGAACAACTAGAGCAGGAGTTGGCCGATTTCGTTTATAAAGAATCCGCATACTTATTGAATTTTGGCTATCAAGGTATTATGTCCGCAATAGATGCCTTGGTCTCAAAAGACGATATCATCGTTTATGATGTAGATGCACATGCCTGTATTATTGATGGTGTACGTCTTCATATGGGCAAACGCTTTACTTTTAAGCATAACGATGTAGATAGCCTGGAGAAGAATTTGGAAAGGGCCACCAAGATGGCCGAACATAACGGTGGAGGTATCCTGGTCATTTCCGAAGGTGTTTTTGGTATGCGGGGAGAGCAGGGGAAATTAAAGGAAATTGTTGCCCTGAAGAAAAAATTTCAATTCCGTTTGTTGGTTGATGATGCCCATGGTTTTGGAACTTTAGGAGCTACTGGTGCAGGTGCCGGGGAGGAGCAAGGGGTGCAGGACGACATTGACGTATATTTTGCCACTTTCGCCAAATCTATGGCCGGCATTGGTGCGTTTTTGGCGGCGGACAAGGAAATTATTGACTACCTCAAATACAATTTACGATCCCAAATGTTCGCCAAATCCCTTCCCATGATTTATGTAAAGGGAGCCCTGAAGCGATTGGATATGTTACGGACCCAACCTAAACTTAAGGCCAAGTTATGGGAAAATGTAAATGCATTGCAGAATGGACTTAAGAGCAAAGGCTTTGATATAGGAAACACAAATACCTGCGTAACACCGGTCTATTTGAATGGAAGTATTCCAGAAGCTATGGCATTGGTAAAAGACCTCCGGGAAAATCATAGAATATTCTGCTCTATAGTTGTTTATCCGGTTATACCTAAAGGATTGATTTTACTTAGAATGATTCCAACGGCTACGCACACAATGGAGGATATTGAACAGACTTTGGATGCTTTTTCCGCTATTCGCGAGCGACTTCAAAATGGAACATACAAAAAGCTATCGGCAGCCGTAGCCGCTGCCATGGGAGAATAACAAAATCCAAATTTTGTAAATCTCAATATCCAAACTCCAAGTTCTAATGATGGTTTTGGGTTTGTCCTTTCTATAATTTATTAGAGCTCTTTGCGATATGTTCTTCTGCGCTTGTAAATAATAGGGTTAAAATGTTTCCACATTTGGCGAATGGCCACATTTTCTTCCAACTCCGGAGTTCGGTAGCACATTTCAATGTTTTTCTCGGTAAAGGTTTTGTAGTATTCATTAAAGATAATAGCCGTAACACCTTTGTTCTGGTATTCCGGATGGATTCCTATCAGGTAAAAAATAACATCTTTACTTTCCTTTTTAGCCTTTAAAAGATGGAATATTCCAAAGGGTATTAATTTTCCCTTTGCTTTTTGTAGGGCCTTGGAAAATGATGGCATTACTATGGCAAAGGCGATAAGGTTATCATCTTTATCCACGATAAACTTGATATATTCCGGATTTATAAAACTGATGTATTTCTTTTTGAAATATGCTTTTTGAACATCGGTGATAGGCACAAAAGATGAGAGTTTGGAATACGTTTCGTTGAACAGGTCGAACATCTGGTCCGCCATGGGAAGAACATCCTTTGTTTTTGTGAAATTAATCTCCCTTAAACCATATCTACGTTTTACAAGGTCGTTTAGTTTGGTGAAAAGTGCGGGATCCGCATTACTGGTGGGAAATTTATTTTCCATATATTCCTTTTCCTTAACAAATCCCAAAAGCTCATAGTGCTTTTTGTAGTAAGGATGGTTGTACCAGGTAATCATGGTTCCAATATGATCAAATCCCTCGATCAAGACTCCAACCTTGTCCAAATTGGAAAAGCCCACAGGCCCTTCCATATATTCCAATTCATTCTGTTTACCTATCTCAACTACTTTTTGCAATAGGGCTTCCGAAACCTCGGAGTCATCCTTAAAATCGAACCAGCCAAAACGGATTTTCTTGATTTTTTGTTCCTTGACCTCCAGCCAGTTGATGATGGCAACGACACGCCCGACAATTTCTTGGTTTTTGTACGCCAAAAAAAACCAAGCATCGGCCGACTTGAATGCAGGGTTTTTGGTTTTATCAAAGGTTTCCAGTTCTTCTTTGATGATTGGTGGCACCCAATAAGGAGAATCTTTATACAACATGAAAGGAAACTTCACAAATTCCTTTAGTTCAGATTTTGATATAGCTTCTTTAAGGGTGACCATACGGTAGTTTTTGTAGGGTCAATATTAGGCATATTTAACTTGGGAATAAAATCCCTGTCCCTAAATTGTTGAGGGTAAAATAGAAGGGTTTTTAAAAGTTAAAACTCGATGACACCGCCATCCCTGTTTTTTTTCTTTTTCTCTTCCTTTCTCAATTTTCGTAGCTGTTTTTTGGAAGGTCCTAAATCGATGTCCTCCGCCCCTGATCCGTCTTTTCTCTTTTTTCTTTTCTCTTTTTCCTTCTTCTTCATGGAGTTTTTTTGGATCGGACCTCCATTCTCCCCAGCTTTCTGTTCGTCAATAGGCTTAAAGGTATCCTTGTGAAAATCAAATCGGTAAGATACCCCCATGGTCACAAATATACGGGAAGGGTTGTTTTTAAAACTTGCGCCAAGATTAATATCCGCCTGAAGATTTTCATTGAACAAATGGGCTACACCACTACGTAACAGTACATCGGAATATCTATCACTATTAATACCCTGATTCTCCACAAAAACACTCCATTTAGGATTCCTAAAGGCATGAGAAAGGGAAACCAAATAACTCCATTCGGGAAAATCGGTTCCGATCCGATCATAGGCAATATTGGAAATCAATACAAACCTTGGCGTAAGCCGACTTTGTGTAGCCACCATGACACGTGGTGATATGGTAGGATCTCCCACATAGAACGGATTGTCCCCGAACACAAAATTGGCTCCGGCATAGACGGAAACGGAGGGGATGAGATTTTTTAACTGAAATAGATAATTGGCCCGCCAACTATACAAATTGGGTTTGTTACGTTCAGGAGCCTTGTACCGATCATAGATTAAAAACTTAAGACCCAAACGATTCCGATTAAAGTTGGTACGTGATTCTTCGGTTCCGAAATTGGCGAACGTAATGTTTTGATTTTGGAAGGTACCCTCCCAATTGAGCTCCAATTCTTCAAATAAAAGCCCATAACGTAAGGAAATATCGGTTCCCCAGATATTGGATTGGGTATTCAATCGGGTATGGTCCTGTTGTTCATAAAAGACACCCATCTCTGCCTGAACCACATTCTTCCCTACCGCATAGGCGCTTACGGAAAGTCCGGGTCGATTGGAATTTATGACATCTGTGTATTGCGAGAATGTAGAAATAGAAAAGCTAAATACAATCAAATAAACGAGTTGCTTCATGTTTAAACTGCTGATTAATAGTCTAAATGGGCATATCGTTTAGTGGTTTTATCATTATTTTAGCACTTTTGCCCTGATAATACAACGTTAGAATTGTACTTTTGATATAACACAATTAAAATAATATGGGGTTTTTAAAAGCAATCTTAATACTTCTGCTGTTTTACTATCTCGTAAAGATGCTCTTCAGAATGTTTGCTCCAAGGCTTTTTAGCTTTGCTGCCAAAAAAACGGAGGCCCATTTTAAGGAGAGATTTGATGAGTTTGCACGACAGAATGGACAGCAGGATGAGCCTATTGGGGATATAATTATCGACAAGAAACCGTCTAAAAAATTCGACCCTTCCAAAAAAGTAGGGGAATATATTGACTTTGAGGAAATTGATTGATTATCTTGCCTTGATCAACTTTCGCATTGACCAATGAAGAACTCACTCAAAGCTCTTTTTACTCATTTTTTTGTTACGGTTTTTTTTGTTGTCGCTGCTCTGGCTTATTTTCACCCGGTTCTTCAGGGAAAGGTCATAGAACAATCAGATATTATTCAGTTCACTGGTATGGCCAAGGAACAGAATGATTTCAGAAAACGAACCGGTGAAGAGCCTTATTGGACCAATAGTGCCTTTGGAGGGATGCCCACATATCAATTAGGCGCCTACTATCCTCATGATTATATAAAAAAACTGGATAGGCTAATTCGTTTTTTACCACGCCCGGCTGACTATTTATTTCTTTATTTCATCGGATTTTACATACTCCTTTGTTGCCTAAAAGTAGATTATCGCCTTGCCGTTTTAGGCGCCTTGGCATTTGGTTTCTCAACCTATTTGATTATAATTTTAGGTGTAGGACATAATGCCAAGGCCCATGCCCTTGGATATTTGCCCATTCTTTTAGGAGGGATTATATTGACCTTTCGAAAAAAATACCTCTGGGGTTTTGTACTTACGGCCCTTGCCATGGCTTTGGAAGTGGTGGCCAATCACTACCAAATGACCTACTATGGTATGTTGTTGATTTTGATATTGGGTCTAGTATATCTCGTTTATGCTATAAAAAAAGGACAAGTAAAACATTTTTTTATTTCCGTTGGAATTTTGGTGGTCGCCGTGACTTTGGGTATAGCAGCCAATGCTACCAGTCTCATGGCCACAAAGGAATACGCTGAATGGAGTACCCGCGGAAAATCTGAATTGACCATAGATTATAAAGGTAATCCCAAAGAGAATCTGGATGGTTTGGATACCGAATATATAACCCGATGGAGTTATGGAATTTCGGAATCCCTAAATCTATTCGTACCCCGCCTTTTTGGAGGGTCTTCCCAAGAAGATTTGAAGGAGAATTCAAAGACCTATGGTTTTTTGATAGATCAAGGCATTCCACGTGGCCAGGCCCTTAATTTTTCAAGTGGAATAGCTCTGTATTGGGGTGACCAACCGGGAACCTCTGGTCCAGCCTACATTGGTGCCATTATCTTTTTTCTTTTCATTTTAGGACTCATTTTGGTAAAGGGAAAGGCAAAATGGTGGCTTTTAGGAGGAACCTTAATGTCTTTGTTATTGTCGTGGGGAAAGAATTTTGGTTTCCTAACCGATTTTATGATCGACTATTTTCCGCTATATGACAAGTTTCGTGCAGTATCGTCCATACAGGTGATCTTAGAGCTTTGCGCACCAATTTTGGCCATTTTGGCCTTGCAAGTTCTTTTTAAGAAGACGGTTTCAAAGACCAATAAGTTGAAGGCACTAAGATTTTCTTTTTTTATTGTCTTTGGGTTAGGTATCCTATTGTTTTTGGTAAAGGGGATGTTTGACTTTTCAGGCTATCATGATGACACCATAAAACGATATTATGGGGATGAAATGTTGGATCTTATTCAATCCGATAGAAAGACAGTATATACCAGTGATCTTTTTCGCTCCCTGATTTATGTGTTTTTGGCCGCTTTGGCCATTTGGTTCTTTCTCAAAGAAAAAATCAAGCAGAATGTTGCGGTTATTCTATTAGGTCTATTAATGGTATCCGATTTGGTTGGTGTAAACCTTAGGTATGTAAATGAAGAAAATTTTATAGCCAAAAGGCGTATGACAAGGCCATTTCAAGAAACGCCGGCGGATACTGAAATTCTTAGGGATACGACCAATTTTAGGGTGTTTGATCAAACGCAAGGCTTTGAAGGCGCGCGCACCTCATATTTCCATAAGACCATATCCGGTTATCATGCAGCAAAACCTGCTGGTATGGAAGACCTATTCTATTTTCATATCGCTCAAGGCAATATCGGGATTCTTAATATGTTGAACGTAAAATATGTAATTCAACAAGATGAAGAGGGTAGGAGCTATCCGACATTGAATCCTGATGCCAATGGCAATGCTTGGTTTGTAGAAAAATTATTGCCGGTAAAGGATGCCAATACTGAAATTCTTGATTTGGATAGTCTGGATACCAAAAGAAATGCCATCGTCAATACAACTAAGTTTCCTAGTATTAACCGGTTTAATTTTACCGTAGATTCAATCGCTTCTATCACTTTAACGGATTACAAGCCCAATCATTTGACGTATCGATCTGTAAATTCCAATGCAGGTGCCTCAGTTTTTTCGGAAATGTACTATCCCCATGGCTGGAATGTATATGTAGATGGAAGTCCCAAAAAGCATTTTAGGATTAACTATGTTTTAAGGGCGTTAATGCTTCCAGAAGGAGAGCATACCATTGAGTTCAAGTTTGAGCCAAAAATAGTCGCCACAGGAAGTCAAATTACCTTGGCAAGTTCTGTCCTCCTCGGATTGATTATTTTGAGTGGACTAGGATTTACCTTTTGGCGTTCTCGGAGGAAAGAAAAAGGAACGGCCCAATGAAAAGGGTTCTTATCATTACTTACTATTGGCCGCCTGCTGGTGGGCCAGGAGTACAACGGTGGTTGAAGTTTGTAAAATACTTGCCCGATTTTGGGATAGACCCCATTGTTTTTATTCCCGAAAATCCACATTATCCTATTCAAGACAATTCTTTATTGGATGAAGTCCCAAATGGAGCTGTAATTCATAGAAAGCCGATTTTTGAACCCTATCGTTTTGCGGAAATCCTATCCCCAAAAAAAACCAAGCGTATCAGTTCCGGGATTATCCGGACTAAAAATCAATCCACTTTAGAAAAGGCCATGCTATGGGTTAGGGGCAATTTTTTTATCCCCGATGCTAGGAAGTATTGGATAAAACCTTCGGTGTCTTATCTATCCGAATTTATTGAAAAGGAAGACATCAAAACGGTCATAACTACCGGTCCACCGCACAGTGTTCATTTAATCGGACAGCAATTAAGGCTAAAACATCAAGTGAAATGGATTGCTGATTTTCGGGATCCCTGGACTTCTATTGGTTATCACAAAAAGCTCAGACTCACCAAATCCTCCCAAAAAAAGCATAGGGCCTTGGAGCGTTCGGTACTTAATGGGGCAGATGTGCTGATTACTACAAGCAATACTACACGAAAGGAATTCCAAGCTTTAACGGATAGGCCTATTGAATTGATAACCAACGGCTTTGATTCCGATTACGCAGGAGGGGCCGATATGGATGATAAATTTACGATTTCTCACATAGGTTCCCTGCTCACGGGCCGGAACCCAAAAAATCTCTGGAAAGTACTATCAGAAATGGCAAGAGAAAATGAAATCTTTAGAGCGGAACTGCAACTAGAGTTTATCGGAGTAGTGAGTGAAGATGTCATGGATAGCCTCTACAAATATGAACTTGCCCCATATATTCGGCTTAAAGGGTACGTTTCCCATGCCCAGGCACTTCGAAGACAGCAACGGGCCCAAATTCTACTTTTGGTAGAAATTGACTCCGAAGAAACTAAAGGGATAATTCCGGGAAAATTATTCGAATACATGGCAGCTAGGCGGCCTATTTTGGCCGTAGGGCCAAAAGATTGGGAGGCCGGTACCATTATTTTGGAGACAAATACGGGCCAGGTGTTCAGTTACAAAGATCATTCCCGACTAAAAAATGTACTTTTAGAATGGTTTGCCGCATATAGGCAAGGAAAACTGAAGGTAGTGTCAAAAGACATTGAAAAATACAGCCGTAAGGCATTGACCCAACAACTGGCCGAATATCTCTAATGGGTATAGTATTAAAACAATCATTGAGCAACACCGTGATTACCTATCTGGGATTTGGTATTGCTGCAATAAATACCCTCTTTTTGTACACCCAGTTTTTAACTGACGAATACTATGGTCTGGTAACGGTAATTCTCTCTACCTCGGCTATCTTAACGCCCTTGTTGGCCTTTGGTGTACCCAACACCCTGATTAAATTCTACAGTACTTTTCCTGATCGTGAAAATTCCGATGGCTTCCTGAGCTTGATGTTACTTTTGCCTCTGCTAATGATACTTCCGTTGGCCGCCATCTCCTTTATCGCCCATGATACCATTAGCAGTTTTTTGTCCCAGAAAAATCCTATTGTCCGGGAATATGTATGGTACATTTTTTTGATAGGGTTGGCGATGGCCTATTTTGAAATATTCTATGCTTGGGCCAAGGTCCAAATGAGATCGGTCTTTGGAACTTTTATGAAGGAAGTATTCAATCGGATTGTGATTATGATTCTCTTGGTTCTGGTTCATTTTGAATTCATATCGGTAGCTGTTTTTTTGAAAGCATTGGTCGCACTTTATCTACTTCGGACAATCCTCATGAAAGTGTATGCCTATCGGTTACGGATGCCCAAATTGAGTTTTAGCCTACCATCAAATGCCAAAAGTATTATCAATTATAGTGCCTTGATTATTTTGGGTGGATCCGCAGCCATAATCATTCTGGAAATTGATAAGTTCATGATCAACCAATTTATCCAAATTGAAAATGTGGCTTATTATGGAGTGGCTGTTTATATCGCGACTACCATCATCGTTCCCTCACGATCTATGCATCAAATAACCTATCCTATAACTGCAGAATTGTTAACTAAAAATAACCTTTCAGCTTTAAAAACGCTATATCAAAAAAGCTCTTTAACGCTCTTTATTGTTTCGGGATTGCTATTCTTGCTTATCATACTCAACTTAAACGATTTGTACCTATTGCTTCCCGAAGAATACCGAAATGGTTTTGTTATTGTCTTTTTTGTGGGATTGGCAAAGGTTTACGACTCGGTTTTAGGGAACAACAATTCGATTCTTTACAATTCCGAGTACTATCGCTCTTTATTGATTATGGGCGTATTCCTGGCCGTTTCGATAATAGTGTTCAATTTGTGGCTTATTCCAAACTATGGTATCGAGGGAGCCGCTTTTGGTACTTTTCTGGCCATTTGCCTGTACAATACCATTAAACTTCTTTATGTAAAATCCAAATTCGATATTCAGCCTTTTACCTGGGAAACCCTTAAGGTGTTGGCACTTTTGCTTTTCATTGGCCTAGTCTTTTATTTTGTAGAATTCCCGTTTCATCCTATTGTAAATATTGTGCTCAAGAGTATATTCATAACGGCTATTTATACAGCTGTGCTTTATCGATTTAAACTATCCGAAGATGTTTTTAGGTTGATTTCCAAAATTTTGGGAAGGACTCCTCCCAGGTTGTAGGAGCCAATCGATTAATACAATTTGGGGTTTTATCCAATATATGCGGGTAACGTTACTATTTATTTGACCTATTCAACGGAACCCTTCAGTAAACTTAGGCTAATTTGGCCTGCTTCCCATTACCGGTTAAATTAAAAAACCCCGCAGCGGACGGATCCAACTGCGGGGCTAAACAACTAACCAACCTAAAAACTATTTTTAATGTCTTCTGGAACTTCTGGATTGCGACCTAGTTCCATTATTCCTTGTACTTCTAGAAGGAGCTTTGCTTACTTTTTTTCTTGAGTTGCTACGGGTAGCAACACTACTACTTCTACTTCTTGTCGGTGCCGCTTTTCGTACCGACCTATTTGTTGTTGCCCTTTGCGGACTTTTATAGGTCTTGGTACTACGCGTTACTGTCCTTTTGGTCACCGCATTCCGTTTGGGATTGCGGACCGTGGTAGAACGTTGTGTAACCGTTCTTTGTCTTGTAGGCTGGGCATCAGCCTTGCGAATGTTACGGTTCTCTATTTTTCGAGTTCGGTCAACCGCTGTTCTTCGCGTATTGTTGGAGCGTATTGCAGCATCTCTACGTACTGTTCTACTGTCGTTTCGGGTAACGTTGCCTCTTTGCGCTACTGAGCGATTGGTACGTGTTACATTATTGTTCCTTCGCGTTACACCTCTTTCCGTACGAAGAGCTTCGGCTCTTCTACTATTATTCCGGGTAACGTTACTTCGATTGGTACGTGCTACATTATTGTTCCTTCGGGTAACACCTCTTTCCGTACGAAGAGCTTCGGCTCTTCTACTATTATTCTGGCGTACGGCTACCCTTCTGTCATTTCTATAGACTCGGGCTCGTTCCCTACGGACCCGATTGAAGCGGTGCTCTCTTCCAATTCTAGCATAAGCCCTACGTGTATTATATCGGTAAGGTCTGTGCCAAGTATATCGGATAGGGCTATAAAACCTTCGATACGGTCTATTGTATACCAAACAGAATCCTAATGCAGGTCTAACAAAAAACCTGTGGAAAGGTCTAAAGATATAACGTCTGTTGTACACATTTATAAAACCGGTATGATAGGCATATGCTCCATTATTATAAAAGATATTCATACTACCCAATCTGGATACAAATCCGTTGCGATAGTTTACGAAAACATCACCGATTTGTGCTACGCGACCATAATGGTCGTAAAAAACAGGTACGTTCTCTACTTGTATCACTGCACCATAATCATCATATTGAACAAAGGGATTGTAATCGAATCCCGAATTGAAGGTAAAATTGGAACGACCAATATTAATATTGGCGCCAAAATTGGCTCGGTTATCTATGTAAAAATCGAATTCACCGTCCGGATAGACCGAAAATGTTATACCATTCTCTACGAAGATGAAGGAATTATTGAATCGGTACGCACTGCTTATCGCAGTGTTGTTTTCCGTGCTTACAGCTTGGGTACCCGTGGTTCCCAAGACTAGGGCTGTAAATAAGAGTACTAACTGTTTCATGATATGCGATTTTAAACCTGTCTTCTGACAGGTAGATTCCGGAGGCAACTATTTGCATTCCGGTTATAGGAAATCAAACAGCGTGCCAAAATATTTCAATAAATCATAACTAATTGTTTTTCATGTACTTAAAACAATTTGAAGTGAATGCGTATAGGTTTAGCCTGCCGTCAACAGGTTTAAGAACTTAGGAATTTGAGGATTATTCCTTAATAAGTTGGAATTCTACGCAGTGTATGGTTTTCTTTGGAAGAAAAGGAAGAGAACATACTGTATAAAGCTGTTAGTAAACAGAATATGCGCGGCTTTTCAGCTTATTTCCAAGTTGACATTGCAAAAAATGGAAGCTTCCAAAATTGAAATGACTTCCCCGTTCTAAAATTCAGAATTTGACGGTTAAGATTTTCAGCATTACGACTCGAGACTCACAATTTCTCTTTTAAATACCTAGCGGTATGGGAATTTTTACTCTGTATCACTTCCTCAGGTGTTCCCTGGACCATAAGCTTGCCACCATTTTCTCCGCCTTCGGGTCCTAGGTCAATGATGTAATCAGCACACTTGATGAGTTCAATATTATGTTCAATCACCACAATGGAATGGCCCCGGCCCAGTAAGGCATCGAAAGATTTCAATAATTTTTTAATATCGTGAAAGTGAAGCCCTGTTGTTGGTTCGTCAAAAATGAACAAAGCCTTGTCCTTAGTAGTTCCTTTCACCAAAAAAGAGGCGAGTTTAATCCGTTGTGCCTCACCACCGGAAAGGGTAGAGGAGGACTGTCCCAAGGTTACATAACCCAGACCCACATCCTGCAAAGGCTTTAATTTGGTAACGATCTTAGTTTGCTTTCCATCCTCAAAAAAGACAATGGCATCATCAATGGTCATGTTTAGGACATTACTAATGGATGCGTCATTAAACTTCACCTCCAACACTTCTTTCTTGAATCGTTTGCCACCACAGGTATCACACTCCAGGTGTACATCGGCCATGAACTGCATTTCTACGGTAATTTCACCTTCGCCTTTACATTTTTCGCAGCGGCCACCATCTACGTTAAAAGAAAAGTGTTTCGCCTGATATCCACGAATTTTGCTCAATCTTTGCGCAGCGAACAACGAGCGTATATCATCATAGGCTTTGATATAGGTAACCGGATTGGAGCGTGATGATCTACCAATAGGATTCTGATCCACAAACTCCACGTGTTTAATATTTTGATATTTCCCGTTGGCAGCGGTAAACTGTCCTGCTTTTTCACCATAGCCTCCTACTTTCTTTAAAATAATAGGGTACAGCAGTTTTTTTACCAAGGTACTTTTGCCACTTCCGGAGACTCCGGTTACCACGGTGAGCATATTCAAGGGAAAAGTAACATCAATATTTTTGAGGTTATTTTCCCGTGCCCCTTTAATTTCTATATGATTGGAGGAGGTTCTTCGTTCCTTGGGTACTGATATCTCTTGTGAACCATTCAAATAGCTAGCGGTAAGCGATTGTGATTTTAGTATTTCACTTAAGGGGCCATAAGCTACCACTTCGCCACCATGGGTGCCAGCTTCCGGACCAATATCTATAACCTCATCGGCAGCCTTCATGATGTCCTCGTCATGTTCCACTACGATTACCGTGTTGCCCAAATCACGTAAAGATTTTAGTACTTCAATCAAATTTTCCGTGTCCTTGGGATGTAGTCCAATGCTAGGCTCATCTAAAATATACATAGACCCCACCAAGCTGCTTCCCAATGAAGTAGCCAGGTTAATGCGCTGGCTTTCGCCTCCGGAGAGGGTGTTTGATTTACGATTGAGTGTGAGGTAACTTAAGCCAACCTTATCTAAAAAACCCAAACGGGTATTGATTTCCTTCAACAAACGGGAGGCGATTTTTTGATCGTGCTCCGATAATTTCAATCCTTCGAAGAATAAGATCAACCTTTTTATGGATAACTCTACTAGGTCGGAAATCGATTTTCCGTCCACTTTTACATAATCGGTCTCCTTTCGCAATCGTTTCCCTTTGCAGCTGTTGCATTTGGTCTTACCGCGATAGCGGGAAAGCATTACTCTATTCTGGATTTTATAGCTTTTCTCTTCAAGTTGTTCAAAGAATCTGCTTAACCCCGTAAAGTGTTCATTCCCATCCCAGACCAATTGTTTTTGTTCTTCGGATAATTGAAACCAAGGTTTATGTATGGGAAAATCGAATTTATAGGCCGTATTCACCAATTGGTCGCGGTACCAGCCCATACTTTCTCCACGCCAAGGGAAGATAGCATTTTCATAGACGGATAAGGAGGTATTGGGAACTACCAAATCTTCATCTATCCCGATTACGTCACCGTACCCTTCACATTTTGGGCAGGCTCCATATGGATTATTGAAACTGAACAAGTGTACATTGGGCTCCAAGAACTGCATGCCATCCAATTCAAATTTATTATTGAACTTTACTTGTTTTCCAGTAACGAGTTCCTCAATGATGCATTCGCCCTTGCCTTCAAAAAATGCTGTATCCACGGCATTGGCCAATCGATTGTAAAAATCCTCGTCATCCTTCGTGATAATGCGATCCACAACTAAATGGAATTTTCGGCCAATATCGTTTGGTGCGTTATCTATACGTATGACCTCTCCCTTATGCTTTATCCTAGCATATCCCTGCTTGGAAAAAAGTTGAAGTGATTTTATCGGATCTCTATCAGGCTTAATGGTTATGGGGGCAAGCAGCAAAAGCTTTTCGCTCTCATTATAACCCTTTATATGTTGTATAACGTCCGTCACCGTATTTTTTTTGACCTGTTTCCCGGAAATTGGTGATATGGTCTTGCCGATACGGGCGTATAACAATTTTAGGTAATCATAAATTTCGGTAGTGGTGCCAACAGTAGAACGGGGATTGGTAGAGTTCACTTTTTGTTCTATGGCAATGGCCGGAGCTATGCCTTTGATGTAATCTACTTTGGGTTTGTCCAACTTTCCCAAAAACTGGCGTGCATAGGAAGAAAGACTTTCCACATACCTTCGCTGTCCTTCCGCATAAAGCGTATCAAAAGCCAAACTGGACTTTCCAGAACCCGAAAGCCCGGTGATTACCACTAACTTATTTCGAGGGATTACTACATCTATATTCTTCAAATTGTGCAACTTGGCACCTTTGATAATGATGTTTTTCTTGGGGTCTATATCTAAAAGGGTCGCCATAGTCATTTTTAGGGCCATAAAGATAAGACAAGCATTTTTCAATCACCAATATTGTATACTTTACATCAAAAAATGTATGCATAACAATAGATTTTTTTTTAGCTCACTTAATTTTTTCTATATTTGAACTCAACAAAATGTTAAAACGCCTATAGAAATAACACTACTTTTTTAGAATTAGAACAATAACCCACAAGGCCTTTTCCCCAAATAGGTCACTAATTTAAACTAATAAAAGTAGTCGTTATGGAACATCAAGTTGAAGACTCCCTACTCATTAAAAGATACATTGACGGAGACGAAAGAGCTCTAGCCGCGCTAATTGGCCGTCACAACCAACGTATTAGTAGTTTTATATACTCAAAGGTAAACGATAGGGAAGTTACCGAGGATATTTTTCAGGACACCTTTATGAAAGTAATCAGAACCTTGAAAAGAGGTGCTTATAGTGAAGAAGGTAAATTTTTGCCTTGGGTGATGCGCATATCGCATAACCTCATCATAGATCATTTTAGAAAGAATAGAAGGTTGCCCATGTTTGAAGGTGCGGATAGTTTTAATATTTTCTCGGTAATCGGTGACGAAAAACTAAATATTGAGAAACAGATTATCAAGGATCAGATAGATAGTGACCTTACTTTGCTCATAGAAGAGCTGCCCAATGAACAGAAAGAGGTATTGCTCATGCGTATCTACAGGGACATGAGTTTTAAGGAAATATCGGAAAATACCGGAGTAAGCATCAATACCGCTTTAGGCCGTATGCGTTATGCGCTTATAAACCTGAGAAAGCTGATAGACCAGAATAACATTGTTTTAACGAATTAATAGGCCATAGGTCGAGCGTATTGACTATATTTATTTCCGTTGCGTTCTCTATTGAAACAAACGGAAAATAACATGGAAAAACTTTATACAAAAAACCATAACAAGTGTAAACTTGTTAAAGCCAAACCCGAAACGGTGGAATTTTTATTGAATTATTCCAAATCGTTAAAAATTACAAAAGCAAAAGGAATATCGTTCGAAAGTAACATGAACTAATATAAAATAAACAAACATATAAAACCCTCAAGGTCTTTTTGCCTTGAGGGTTTTTCTTTTGGTACCGTTCTTAAACCGCCCAACACCCCTTTTATCTCTTCAGAAAAACATATGCTGCCGTTCCTGGTATGTTTTTGATCCTGCAACTGTTAATATTTGGTTTTATTGTGGCCAAAACCAAAAAAATGCGATTTCACATCAAAAAGAGAGTGTTTGACAACATAGTTTTTTCCTCTCTAGCCGATTTATCTAGTTTTAGGTCATAATTAAAAACAAGAGCTGAAAAACACTCAAAGAAATTAATCTAACAACTTAAAAGCTTACCACTCGGAAGCCCCTAATCTTAACCAAAAAAACAATCTTTATGGAACTACAAATAGAAGATTCAATACTAGTAAGAGATTACATTAGTGGAGATGAGAAATCTCTGGAAATATTGATCAATCGTCATAACCAACGCGTTACCAGTTTTATTTACTCCAAAGTATTGGATCGCGACATTACCGAAGATATTTTTCAGGACACCTTCATCAAAGTAATCAAGACCCTTAAAAAAGGTACATATAGTGAAGAAGGTAAATTTTTGCCCTGGGTAATGCGTATAGCCCATAACCTTATTATTGACCACTTCAGGAAGAATAAAAGAATGCCCATGTTCGAGGGGAGTGATGATTTCAACATTTTTTCTGTAATAGGGGACAGTAAACTAAATGCCGAAAAGCAAATTATACAGGATCAAATAACCTCGGACCTAAGACACCTTATAGAGGAATTACCAGATGACCAAAAAGAAGTTTTGATCATGCGTATATACAAGGACATGAGCTTTAAGGAAATATCCGAAAACACGGGAGTAAGCATTAATACAGCGCTGGGAAGGATGCGCTATGCGTTGATAAACCTTCGAAAAATTATAGATAAGCACAACATTGTTCTGACAAATCAATAGACTTAGGATTACGTAAACAATATTTCCATTTTAGTTGCGTTATTTATCATAACAATACATCTAATATGGAAAAAATCTACTCTAAACACGAAAAAGACTATCGCATTGTTAAGGCTTGTGCGGAAACAGTAAAGTTTTTACTTGATTATTCCAAAGCCCTACATGTAGTAAAACACAAAGAACTAACGTTCGAAAACATTCTAAACTAGATAAAGGCCCGCTACTTGCGGGTCTTTTTAGTTTTATAGTATTCCTCCAAAACCTTTTTTCTTCCAATTGTTCTGGTAATAATGTCCTTCTCCAAGTCCCAACCTCGCGCCGGAGAATAGTCTCGACCGTACCAAATGATCTGCAAGTGCAAATTGTTCCACAATTCTTTGGGAAACAACCTTTTAGCATCCTTTTCTGTTTGGACCACGTTTTTTCCATTGGAAAATCCCCATCGGTACATGAGTCTATGAATGTGGGTATCAACTGGAAAAGCAGGTATTCCAAAAGCTTGGGATACTACTACGCTTGCCGTTTTATGTCCTACCGAAGGAAGCTCTTCCAAAAGGTCGATGTCTTGTGGAACCTGTCCTTGATATTTATCGATTAAAATTTGGGAAAGTCCATATATTCCCTTGGATTTCATGGGTGAAAGCCCTACAGGTTTTATAATTTCACGGATTTCATCTACGGTCAATTTTATCATGTTGTAAGGATTATCGGCCCTTTCGAACAACAAAGGTGTAATTTGGTTTACCCGCACATCCGTACTTTGTGCCGACAACAAAACTGCTATTAATAAGGTATAGGGGTCTTTATGTTCCAGAGGAACCGGTATTGTGGGATATAGTTCCTTAAGTGTGGCAATAGCAAAATTTACTTTTTCCGTTTTCGTCATTTTTTGTTTAACTTTGTTTAAAAATATTTAAACGCAAATACACTATTTATTAGATGAACACATTACAAATAGGGGATAAAGTTCCTTCATTCACCGCTAAAGATCAAGATGGCAATACTATTAATTTATCCGATTACAAAGGAAAAAAATTGATTGTTTTTTTCTATCCCAGGGCCAATACTCCCGGTTGTACCGCCGAGGCCTGTAATTTAAGGGATAACTATGCCGAGCTGCAAGCCCAAGGATACGAACTATTGGGTGTAAGTGAGGATTCACAAAGGAAACAATCCAATTTTAAGAAAAAGTTTGATTTCCCTTTTCCCCTGCTGGCGGATGAGGACCACACTGTTATCAATACTTTTGGGGTTTGGGGACCTAAAAAGTTCATGGGTCGCGAATTTGATGGTATACATCGGAAAACCTTCGTAATCAATGAAGAAGGTAGTATTTCCAGGGTCATAGACAAGGTAAAAACAAAAGATCACGCGGCCCAGTTGCTAGACGGTTGATCTTCATAAATATTTAAAGCCCTTGATAAAGGGCTTTTTTTTGCTCCCATAAAGTATAAGCACCAAAAATATTAACTTAAAAAACATACTATTTAGTTTTCTAGCTTAGGTTTTTCCGTTACTTTTCGGTATATATTTTTTTATCCCCGGAGATTGATATGTCAATGATGAGCAAGGAAAGAATAATGGAAATGATTGCACTTTTGGAGCGAATCATTGAGGCTACTGAGCGTCTGGAAAAGAAGTATGCCGATCAGCTCTCCAAGGTACATCCCAAATTTGAAAAGAGCGCCATTAACCTTTTACATTACAGGGCATTTCGTAGGTTTGATATTAGAGATTTGCAAAACGGACTGTCTCAATTGGGTCTATCCAGACTTGGTAAATCAGAGGCTCACTTGCTTGCAAGTCTAAACATTACCAAAAGTGTTCTGAAAAGCTTTTTGGAACCGAGAAAGATTACCTTACGCGATACTTATCTTAGTATCGAACAAGGCAACCAGTTATTACCTCAAAATACAGATGCCCTTTTGGGAACCAGGTCAAAAAAAAGACCAGTACGCATTATGGTGACCCAACCCACGGAAACTGCCCAAAATACGGATTTGGTCGATGAGATGGTAAAATCGGGAATGGATATAGCACGGATAAACTGTGCCCATGATACACCTGAGGTTTGGGAAAAGATTATCGGTAATATAAGAAATGCAAATAGGGACTCCTCAAGAACTAGTAAAGTCTGTATGGATTTGGGAGGTCCCAAAATTAGGACTGGTACCATATACAATGGATCCAATGTAGTGAAGTACAAACCTTCAAAAGACAACAATGGCAAGGTGTTAAATCCTTTGCGGATTTCACTGGCAACAGATTTTTCGAAAGTTCCCAAGAGTATACAAAACTGTCTGCAATTACCTCCAGATTGGATAGAGCATCTTGAAATTGGAGACACCATCAAGTTCTTTGATGCTAGGGGAAAGCATCGAAAGTTCATAGTATGTGCCCTATTTGAGAATAGGGTAGAGGTATATGCCCATAAGACTTGTTATCTGAAAAGAGGTATGGAGCTTTCCGTCTATAGAAAAGCCAGGATGAACAGTGCTACAATACAGGAAGTTCGTTCTTCTTCGGACAGATTCCTGGCACTTAAAACCGGCGATACCATTATACTGGAGAAGAAGGGAGCCTATTCAAATAATGGGGAGCAAAAAACGGGAATTGTCAAAAATGCAAGGATTTTGTGTACTTCAGAAGCGGTTTTTGATTATGTAAGGATAGGCGAGCGGATTCTGTTCGATGATGGTAAAATAACGGGAAAAATAATAGGTATTTCTCCGTCAACAATGGATATTAAGATTACCTATGCCAAGGCAACAGGAAGTATTTTACGTGAGGATAAAGGCATAAACTTTCCCGATACCGATCTTAAGATCAGCGGGCTTACTGAAGTCGATAAAGCTAATCTGCCGTTTGTCGCCAAGCATGCTGATGTGGTTAATCTATCCTTTGTGAACAGAAAAGATGATGTTCAGGAACTTATTGAGGAACTGAGCAAATTGCCGGAAGGAAACCGATTGGGCATAATTCTTAAAATAGAAACGAAATCAGGTTTTGACAATCTTACCGACATACTTTTGACCGCTATGCAGGTCTATCCCATTGGGGTAATGATTGCAAGGGGCGATTTGGCGGTAGAATGTGGTTGGGAAAATATGGCTATGATCCAGGAAGAAATACTTTCCTTATGTATGGCCTCCCATATCCCGGTAATCTGGGCAACCCAAGTTTTGGAGAATCTTGCAAAAAAAGGCATTCCCTCCAGGCCTGAAATTACCGATGCAGCGATGTCCCAAAGGGCTGAATGTGTAATGTTGAACAAAGGCCCCCATATCGTCCAAACGATTAAAATGTTAGATCATATACTGGCCGGGATGAGTCATTATCAGTACAAGAAATCGCCCATGTTCCCTTTGTGGATATGAGTCTTGAAGAAAAGGAAATCTTTATTCCTTTTTTATTGAAAAGAGCTTGTAATCTGAAAGCTTTTGGAGTTACGTCTTGGCCTCTTCCTTTTGTTTTACCATTTTGCGGGTAAACAAGTTTTTCTCCTTAATGGTTTCGGCAATTCCTTCGGGTAGCATGTCCTCCCAACCTTCTTCGTTGTTGATTAATTTTTTTAGGACATCCCTGGAGAAAATATGCATAATCTCCGGGTCATAGTCAATGATGTCCATAACCTTCCCATTATACTTGAAGAATTTGTACAACTCTTTCATTCGTGGATGTACTTTGATGTTGTTACTGGTCATGATCTGGCCAGTTTCAGCATTCTTCATGGGATAAAGATAAACCTGAAGCTCTTTAAAAAACAACTTTCCGAAAGCCTCAAGAATACCTCCGCTTAAATGTCTGTAATACTTTTCATCAAAAATATCCACTAAGTTATTTACGCCCATAGTCAAACCAATATGGGCCTTGGTATAGTTATTCAGGTATTCCACCAGACGGTAATACTCCTGAAATTTGGATATCATTACGGTATGTCCCAAAGAACATAATAATTCGGCCCGATCCATAAAATCCTGTTCATCTATTTCCCCGGAGGCCTTGAGGTTGGCAAGCGTAATCTCAAAAATGACTATGGCCTTTTCAACATCTACGGCCGGATCCCTAACAAAGATATCATAGGACTTTTCGAACATGTCCATGTTTACCTTGGTTACCGGCCGAAAGCTCCCCCTCAATGCTAAAATATTCTTTTTGTACAGGATTGTTGCGGGGAGAAGATTGTTACCGTCCGGGCCGAACATAACGGCATCGGTCATATCATTGCGTATGAGCTGTAAACTCATCAGTCTGTTATCTACACCCTTGAAATTGGGACCTGAAAAGTTTACCATATCAATTTCAATGGTATCCTGGTCTATGTGGTCGTACAGGTATTTTAGAAGTTTTCTTGGCTTATGATACTTATAGAATGCGCCATAAATAAGATTAACGCCTACTATGCCCAAGGTCTCCTGTTGCAATCGCGCCTCATTTTGTTTAAAGCGCATATGCAGGATTATCTCATCAAATTCCTTTTGATGTGGATCTAATTGAAATCGGATACCTACCCAGCCATGGCCCTTGTAGCGTTTGGAAAAATCTATTGTGGCAACAGTATTGGCATATGAGAAAAACAAACGTTCCGGATGTGTGTCCCGGCTAATACGCTCTTCCATAAGTCGCATTTCATGCGAAAGCATCTTTTTGAGCCTAGGTTGGGTCACATATCTACCATCTTTCTCATCTCCGTAAATAGCATCGCTAAAATCCTTGTCATAGGCACTCATGGCCTTGGCAATGGTGCCCGAGGCGCCCCCCGATCTAAAGAAATGTCGTGCGGTCTCTTGGCCGGCACCTATCTCGGCAAAGGTTCCGTAAATATCTGGATTCAAATTGATTCTAAGGGTCTTGGCCTTTATGGAAGGTATATTTTCAAATGCGGTGTCCCGTTTTAGAACTGATGCCATTTCAAGGATTTTGCTTAAAACAAAGTTAAAAAGAATGGGTCATCTAATAAATAAATAAGTTATAAATTTGAAATAAATAGACCAAGGGTTGAGAATTACGTTTTTAGGCACGGGAACATCACAGGGAATCCCGGTAATCGGGAGCAACCATCCCGTCTGTCTCAGCGAGGACCACAAAGACAAAAGATTACGTGTTTCTGTACTTTTATCGTGGGATGATTACAGTTTTGTCATAGACTGTGGCCCCGATTTTAGACAACAGATGCTTACCCATGAAGTTTCCAAACTTGATGGTATTCTTTTTACACATGAACACGCAGACCACACAGCTGGAATAGACGATATACGGCCTTTCTTTTTTAGACAGGGAGATATTCCCATTTATGCCCATGAACGCGTAATTTCCTCCCTAAGGCAACGATTTGATTATATTTTCGCTGATGTGAACAGGTATCCCGGCGCTCCGGCGGTTGAAGTAAACCTTGTAGAAAAGGATAGACCCTTTAAAATTGGGGATACCATGGCCATACCCATTGAGGCCCAACACAACCGATTGCCCGTCTTGGGGTATCGGATAAATGATTTTACCTATCTAACGGATGTAAAGACTGTTGCGGAGGAGGAATTGGAAAAAATAAAAGGTTCCCAGGTTTTAGTGGTGAATGCCCTTAGGGAAGAGCCCCACCATTCCCATTTTAACTTACGGGAAGCTGTCGCGTTTTCGGAAAAGGTAGGTGCTCCAAAGACCTATTTCACCCATATAAGCCATTTGTTGGGCTTTCATGAAGATGTAGAAAAAAAATTACCAAAAGGTGTACTTTTGGCCTATGACAATTTGGTCATAAACCTTTAACCCTGAAGATGAAAAATAAAATCTTTCTTTACTTATTTGTTTTTATGGCCTTAATCGGCCTGTATCTTTTTGTAAGCAGTGGAAATATGCAAAAATCCAAAGATACACAAATCGAAAAGTTAGAGGCAGAGACCGCTCGGCTCCAAGATTCCGTTCAGAAATTGAATATTAAAATTTTTGATGTACAACATTTCTCCTTGGAGAACAATGATTATGCCTTAGAGTACTATGACCATTTAAATCTTGTGAATCCAGAACGCTATATTGCCGATAAGTTACTGGAGACCAATGAAAGAAAAGGCGATAATCCGCTAATACCTTATGAAGGTATGGAGGGCGATTTCAAAATCAACAAAATCAATGTTTTGAACCACCGTTGGATTTTGGCCGAGTTTACAGATGGAAAACATTGGGGCGAGATAATCCTGGAATATGAACTAAAGGATGATATGGGCATAGACTTTACTTTGTCCAATCACTTATTATATTCCAGCACTTTTTAGATTCTGTCATCCAACCATTTCCTGAACGAATGAAAATTCTGGGGAGACACCCCATGTCCCACGGGAAATTCCTCGTAAACATGTTCTATCCCAAGGTCCTTTAAGAAGTCGGGCACTTTTTGTGCCCATTCCGGTGGAATTACCTGATCTACCTGCCCATGGGACGCGTAGATCTTTAGGTGCTCAAATTTCTTCTTTTCATAGGCTTGCGCCAAAATTTTTTGGTTGATATATCCGCTAAGGGCAACTACATTTTTTATCCGCTCCGGATAGGATAGGGCAACCGCATAACTAAGGATAGTCCCCTGGCTAAAACCCAATAAACTTATATTGTCCGTATCCAGATGGTATGCTTTACAGGCTTCGTCAATGAAATGCAGGATTTTTTCCCGAGAAGACTTCGCTTGGTCATCATCGCTCCATTTGCCCTGTTCTGCATCAAAATTAATGGCGTACCAGGCAAAACCAAAAGGTTGTAGGGCATAGGGAGCTCTAACTGAGATAACACATAACTCCTTGGGAAGTTCCGGTGCAAACGAAAACAGATCCTCCTCATTGCTTCCATAGCCGTGGAACATAAAAAGCGCGGGTGGTTTACCTTCTGTAAGGGATGAAGGTCTTATAAGATGTTCCAATGATAAGGGGGCCGTTGTCATCTAAGGGATAAAAGTAAACCATTTTTGAAAATAAGGGCCAAGAATCGGTATCGTTTTTTCCTCTCCTTTTAATGCACCCAAAAATCCGTAAAACCAGAGTACAAGATAAAAGATGTAGAGTCCGTACCAGGCATAAGGATTGAACCAAACACTTAGGAAAAGGGCAAATCCTAAAAAGAACAAATGGAGCCCAAAGGCCTGTCTTGTATGGAACCTGGCGAAGCTATTTTTAGGTTCTGCGTTCATGGTTATGGCGATCAAAGCGCCCACCATGGTCAAATAGGCTACGATAGCCGTGGTCTTTCCCTCATTTGTTTCTTTCATTTTACAATGAAATTATGAATAAAAAATAAGACCCAATGGGCCTTATAAACATAAAAAGTCGGAAATTGGATTATCCTATTTTACCAATTATGGGCACGGGCTCTTCCTTTAAATTAATGGCGTTGATAAGCCCAAGTATCCATAAGACCAAAACCCCCAACCCGATTATGGTGGAAACAATGGACAGGGAAGAAGGTAGCATAGCGCCTAGAACAGAGTTGGCAATTCCCAAAATCGCAATTCTAAATGATTGCCCAATGTGGAATTTCGCAAAGGAATTATTCTTGGAATTGTTCATAATAAAGGCGATAATCAATCCGATAATGGTGATGTAGGCAATTATGGCTATTGTCCTTCCATCTTCTTTTGTTTGCTGATTCATCTTCTAAAAATTAAGGTTGCTTATTTAGTAGTCTAAAGTTAATCAAAATATCAATTGTCCATTGTTGATGACGCCATAAACCTTGCCCCTTAATTCACTGTTCAGGAAGATGCTGTTTTTGGACGTAGAGTTTATATGTTCCTCCCCAAAAATGTAAGTTTCATCCGGATCGAACAAAGAGATCGAAGCCATTGCGCCCTCTTTTATTTCTGGGTTTTCCAGAGCATAATGCTTTCTTCCACGGGTCAATATTTCAACTGTGGTTTCGGCCCCAAAAATTGAATTTAAGGCCCCAAAAGCACTTTCCAGGCCAACAGTACCGTAAGCGGCATGGTCAAACTCTACTTTTTTCCGCTCTATGTTCATGGGCATATGATCTGTGACTACAAAATCTATAGTTCCATCCTTAACTCCTTTAATGAGCGCTCTAATATCTTTTGTATTGCGAAGTGGCGGGGTAGTCTTATAATTGGAATCAAAATCTTTCAATGTGGCATCGGTATACCAAAGATTGTGAACAGCGGCACTACAGCTTACGTTTAAACCCTTTCTTTTTGCATCCGAAATCAATTTCACGGCATTGGCGGTGGATATGGTCGGGATGTGCAGTTTCCCTCCCGTATATTCCAATATAAAAAGATCCCGAACGATCTGAAGTTCTTCGGCAAGGGATGGGATTCCCTTGAGCCCCAACTTGGTAGATATTTCTCCTTCGTTTACGATTCCTTTTCCTGTGATTTTATCATCCAATGGAAAAGAATATACCAATCCATCAAAACCCTGAACGTACTGGAGCGCAATTTTTAGAAGATTGCCATTGGACAACGGCATTTTAAAATCATAAAATCCTATGGCCCCCGCATTTTTCATATCATAGAGCTCGGCCAAATCCCTCCCTTCACTTTTTACGGTCAAAGATCCTAATGGGTGTAGATTGGTGGCCCTACCTTTCCCGGCATTTTTTAGGAATACCACATCAGAGCTACTATCCGGTACCGGATTTGTACCCGTATTTAGAATCACATCGGTAAACCCGCTTTTGGCGGCAGTGGAAAGACCATTGGCAATGGTTTCCCTTTCCTCAAATCCCGGTTCCCCAAAATTCACTCCACCATCAAACCAACCCGGGGAAACATGCAGGTTTTTTTTAGCTATAATCGTTACTTCTTTTCCTGTATCTATTTTGGCCGCTATTTTTTCAATTTTGCCATCCTTTATAAGGATATCCCTCTTTTTTGTATGAAGACCTGCGTTGTTGGGATCCAGTATTTTAACGGACTTTAAAAGTATATTCATGGGAAGTATTTTTGGATGAGTATTTCAACCAATAAAAACAGCAGTGCTAAAATAACAAACCATTTCCAAAGCTCCGTAACGCTGTTGTCTTTTTCCATTGCATCAAAAAACGAGCTTATGGAAGACGTATTTGAGCTATCGCTTAAGGTATTCAAGTCTAGATAATTCAGTTCACTTTCTACCCTTGAGTAGTTAAAACTGATATTTTTGATGGTCTCGCCATTTTTATGGATTCGATAGATTCCATCTGTCTTGGGATTTTCTTGAAACGTTAAAGAGACCTTATTGGCCGATGATCTTTGGAGAGGTATAAACTCGTAATCGTTCTTGGCCACCTTTAAGATTTCGTCTTTTTGTAGCGCTGTAGGAACATCCACCTGAATCTGTCCGTCCATCCGCATATAGAGTTCGGGCAGTTTTAGACTATTACTTCCCATATTATAAAAAGTAGGCACTATTAAGGGAGAATTCTTAAAATTGGAGTTTTCGGAAGAAATCGAAGCCGTAAAAAAGAATGTCCCATTACTACCAAGTAAAAAGGTGGTATTGTCCTCAAAGCCAAGAATATTTGGAGCGAAGGTGTTCATCTTATAAAATGAACTTACCTGGGGATATTGAAAATTGGTGGCATCTTTTTCAAACACGTTTCGGTACAACGGATGGGAAAAGGAAATAGTGGTAATATTTCGTACCGAATTGATTTTCTGACCATAATTACTGGAGAAATAACGTGAGGACAGTACATTGTAGGAGGCCACGTCCATGTCTATGGCCGGAATTACGGTTAGCCATCCGCCATTATCCGTAAATGAATGTAAACTAGTGGACAAAGTAGATGGAATCTCCTTGATTTCATTCAGGACGATTAAATTTTGATTCTCCAAAATTCCATAATCCAAGGTTCGCAATGTAGCAGAAGTAAAAAGAAACTCGTCTTCCGTATAAATGCGCCCCAAATATTGGCCGTCCTCCGGGCCAATGGCGAGAACCTTTATTTTTTCTTTTTCATCAATATTAAAAAAGAGCTGGTTGTCATAGACAAGACCGGAATCCATAATTTCCAGCCTTCCCTGTATAATTTCATCTTTTCCCAAAGTGAAATTAACGGTGGCCTGGCCATTGTCATCAAATATGGCGGCTGTTTTCGCCACAAGGTCTTCTCCATTAGTGAAGGACACCGGGATATCCGTGGTTTCCCTATCGGCGGTCAGAGTTGCGGCGAGCTCCATATTCTCCGACCCCTGATTTACCAAATAAACCGAATCCAAGGATACATTTTTGAGATTGTCCGGTGACATTTGTACCCAATATGTTCTAGCGTTGTTGAGGGAATCCTGATCGGGCAATGCTATTCTTTGTTGAAAATCCGATATGAGTATTAGGTTTTGTATGGTTTCCCCGTCCGTGTTGAAAAAAGTTCCGGCCTTTAGGAAAATTTCATCCAACTGTAACTGTTTTGCCGAGTAGGGAAGGGTCAATAGGTCATTTTGAATGGCGGACATAGAAGCATCCTCAAATATCTTTTCGTTGGTGAAAAGTGTAAAATTATGACTTTCAGGGATAGATTTGATTAATTCCTGAACAGCGTTGTTCAGTAGGGAATTCCCATCCTTTTTGGCTTGCATACTAAAGGAATCATCCAAATAAATAACGATTTCCTTTTTTAGGAATGCGGTTTTTTCTGCAAAAAAAGGTTGTGCAAAAGCCAAAATTAAAGCGGCAAAAAGAAACAGTCGGGTAAGGAGCAATAACCACTTCTTAAGCGTTTTGCTCTTACGGGATTTCGCTACTACCCGCTGCAAAAGTTTTACATTGGTAAATGGTGTTTTCTTAAACCTACGTAGCTGAAAAAGATGGATGAAAATTGGAATCAGTAGTAAAAATAGGGCCCAAAGGAGTTCTGGATACTTAAACTGCATTCCTTAATTTGATTTGGCAAATATATATAAAAAAGATGTAAGACCGCTTCACTTTTAGACGTAAGATATAAGACTAAAAAAGTTCAATGCCGTAGGTTTAGCGTAAAAGGTTATTAAAAACTATTTACTTTGAATCTATTTTGAAATTGAATGAACTTAACAGAAGAAGAAGTAATCTACTCCGCTTTTTTGTCCCAATCCTAAAAAATAGTCACGAATCATTTTTTGCGCTTCTTCATTGGCGACCGTAACAATGCTTTGGGAGTTTTTTAAACGTTGCAATGTGGTATAATGTAACATTTTCTTTCCATAGATCGATTTTCCTATTTTGTTGGGATTGTCACAGAGCCAATAAAACTCAATGTTTCGTTTCAAAATCCCTTTGGCTATTTCCTTGCCCTTATTTCCGGCACCCCAAACAGCCAAGGGACGACTGGTATCATATTCCAATTCTAGGAAATAGTGCAGTTTTATTTCCAGAAAGTAATTTTGGGCATAGTGCTCACTAGTTCGCGAAGTGCGGGTGTCATAGTCACGCCAATAGTGCAAAACCTGATTGCAGGGAATACACCTAAGCCCTTTTTCGTAAAACCGAAAAGTAAGGTCGTAATCCTCGGGATAACGGTTTGGTTGAAAGGCCCCGCAGGCATCCAAATCTTCACGATGCACCATCCAGCATGGGGAAGGGATTACACATTCCTTATAGATTTCGGAATAGTTGCTACCGTTTAAGGTAAGTCCATTAAGCCATTGCTCATAGCGCTCGTAGCCATTGCTGATACCCCTGTCCGAAAAATAACGTACTTGCCCAACGGCCAAATGTCCTTTTCCCCTTTTCAAAAGGGATTGGACAAATACCTGTAGTTTGTTAGGACTCATAACATCATCGGAGTCCATTCGGGTTATCAATGTTCCATTACTCTTTGCATAGGCTGTTTGTAGGGCTTCGATGATGCCCTTGCCCTCATTTTCAAGAACCTTGACTCGTGGGTCCTTTTGTGCAAAACCATTTACCACTTCCCGACTGCCGTCTGTAGAATGATCGTTTATGGACAAAACCTCCCAATGGGTATATTCCTGATTCAAAATTGAATCCAGGCATTCGGGAAGAAAGTGGGCCGTATCTTTAAAGGGAATAAGTATGCTTACCAAAGGATCCTGCATAAGATGCAATTTATAGAAAATCTATGGTACCCAACTACTATATTTATGGGAACGGAAGTAGGTCTGGTTCTATGAATTGGACCTTGGCTTTTTTGGATGTAAGGATATTGGGGCCATAATGAGAATCCAGTAGTTCCTTAAATGCCGTTTTTAATCTTGGAAATTCTTGAATGAAAGATTTGAAATCCTTGGACTTTGATTTGCCAACAAAATGATCAACTACTTTAATCGCGGCAATGGTAACCGTTTTGTTGAATTTATTACCTCTACCGTGCAATTTATCAAACTGTTCTATTTCACGACTTATCTTAGCGGCTGCCTTTTCCTCTCCGTAGTTTTTTATATAGATCCAGGCCAACCTTAAATGTGCCTCATGGGTAAAAAGGGAAGGAGGGAGGCTCCCTTCTTCAAATTTAAATTCGAACGTCGCATCATCAAGCTGAAAGTGGCTTACCAAGGGTTCGCTATGCCGGTAATTTGGTCTTGTACATGACATGTTAAGGAATATTTTTCCTATAGATTCTTAAGTCCAATACTTTGTATAAGGGCGTTACGTCCTTCATGATTTTTCAAGACATAGTGCATTCTAGCTATTTGATCATGGGTAAAGATGTTCATTACTTCATCATCGGTATAGTTCATATAGTTCCCGATCATTACGGTTTCCCCGTCACAGCCGGTAAAAGGTGTACGGTCATAGACAGCATCGTCTACCGCAGGGGTATCATCACAATAGTCATTAAAATCACAGTCTTTACCGCCCCAAGTGTGCAACAACCCTAAGTAATGACCCATTTCGTGGGTCAAGGTTCTACCATATCTTGCATGGCAATCAATATCGGACTCCCCAAAATGAATCCAATTGACCAATATACCCTCGGAATCGTCGGGGCCTGGCAATGCCAAGTATTGAGTTCCCGGAAGATCTGTTTCCGGTCCGGTGGCATTGCCCAAAACCAGACACTTCGTGGATTCGGGTAATGGAGTGGTCCAAATATTGATATATTGACTTGAATTCCAGTAAGCATATTGTGCATAATGGTTTTGATTATACCCCAAATCGGGAATAGTGACTTGAGTGGTATCAATCCGGTTTATGCCATTAGTTGGCTTACCATCCGGGGTCTGTTTCGCCAAAACAAATTCAATTTTTGCATCCCCACCATCTGGATGGTCATTATAACCCTTGGTCCCTTCCTTTCTTCTAAAATCTTCGTTCAGTATTTCTATCTGTCTAACAATACGTTCCCTGGAGAGGTTGGTTCCTGTTCCAAGGTTTTCACCCGAATGGATCACATGCACCACCACAGGAAGAAATATGATATCGTCTCCGGGTTCCGGCGTTACTGGAGTTGTCGTTGTGCTATCTTTAGTACAGGAGGAAATCAAAATCCAGATGCAAAGAGCTATTTGCACCTGGATTTTTCCATTTGTTCGTGGCGTCATACTCTATCTAACTTGTTTTATTAACATCCTTGAATCTTACCATGTCCCAGACCTTTGCCGATGCCCCGTGATAGAACCCAGTTTCATGGGTATAGCCCTTGGGGTTTTTAAAGGTGCCAAAGAGTATATCGAACAGAGGTATGTCCGAATAGTTGTAGGCATGTATCCCCTTGGCATGGTGTACCGTATGTGCTTCCGGCCTTTGGATGATATAGCCCAACCAGGCCGGGGTCTTAACATTGCTGTGTTGAAAAATACCTAAGAAAGTAGTGATCAAGATAAACAATGTAGTCGCTTCAGGTGTAAAACCGGCCACTACCACTAAGCAGAGACTGCCCAAAAAGGTAAAACCGATCATGTCCATAGGACTAAAATAAAATGCACCGTAACTATCCATTCGCTCCGCGCTATGATGCATTTGGTGAAATACCTTCCAAAGCGCATTATTTTTGTGCATGCTCCTGTGCCAAACATATAGGCCGAATTCATAGATCATAACGCCTACAAAAGCCCCCCCTACCGTACCCATGGCGGTGAGGTCAAAAACCTGATATTCTACTAAATAGGTATCCCAAATCAATGGTAAGTACGAGGACAGATAGAAAAACACAGCAAAAGAGGTAAGGCCCCTAAGCTTCCAATACTTCATTTGGGGCAACTTTCTGGCCGGTAAAATTGCTTCCCACAGCATTAAGGCACCGTACATGCCCAATACAATAAGCGAAATGGGATCGATTAAAATTTCCCAGGGTGTCGGCATGTTTTGTAAAATAGTTTCCATTTTTTGTTTTTAAAAGGTTTACACTTCTTAAGGCAAAAGTTCTCACCTTACAATGTAAGTTTAGACCGTAAGTTCCTTAAACGGTCCAGCGGTGGACAGATTCAGGTACATAGCTACAAAAGGTACCTGTTTTAATGGAATTTGAAAGATGTTTCCCCAGTTGCGGGTTAACTTTTTCAATTTTTTTGATGGTACTGCGAATGCGCCAAGTAACGGCAGATCTTGCCTTCTCCAAGGAAGATCCGGTTTTTCTTGCTTCGCCTCCCGTGCCCATGGCCTTTGACAAATAGGCCAATAGGGATTCATATTCCTCACGGATTTCGAGATACGATTTGCCATCTCCAACACCTTCCGCTTCTTCCATTTGTGATTGCAGTTCACGGATTCGTTTTTTATAATCGCCAATTGCCCTGGGATCCAGCGTTTTATTTCCGGGACTATCTAGTAAGCTACCCATTAATTCCGTACAATGGATTTGTATTTCAGGGCGCTGCAGGAGTTTTGCAATATCATGAAGCCCCTTGGCATCCCTAACGATGACGGATTGGTTTGCATATTCTAGGTTCCATAGCTCACCGTTATGTATAAAACCTCCAGTAGCAATTTTCTGGGACGATCGGTGCTTTGGAGAAGCAAAAGCATTTTTATCCATATACTTCCAGAAAGGCTCCAAATTAGACTTTGCCTTATATGGATTAACGGTTATCTGCCAATCCAGGGCTTCTTTGTCCGTGGCACTTTTACCCCCATTAATGTTTTTTGCAAATAGTACTAGGTACTTCTGCCAATAGAGTTGCATTTTATCCCATTCGGAGAGGTGATAATAAGCAGCTGCCATAAATGCCGTAAAATCCGTCCAAACCGAAGTATCCTTGACCTTTTCGCCCAATACTATGGATTTCTTAAAATCGCCCAATTCAAAATAAATGAAGGAGCCATAGGGGAGATATACCTCAGGATGCAATGGATTCAAGGTTTTTGCCCTTAGATACAGTTGTTCGCCCTCCTCTGCGTAGCCCAAATAGACCAGGTAAAAGGCAATTTGGATAAGGTTATCGGCATCATTGGGATTCATTCTTAGGGATTTTCTCAGAAAAAGTTCTGACTTATCGTAATCCCCCAAATACAGATAGGTCCTAGCCAGAACAGCAAGGGATACATAATCGTTTTCATCCAGTTCAATGGCCCTGAGTGCAAATTTGTGGGCCCCTTTTTGACTTACTTCCCACCGATCCCATAGCTGGCAACTCCATTCGTTAAAATAGGACAGGGATATTCCCGAATAGGCCCGGGCAAATCCGGGGTCTATGCGCAATGCGGCCTCAAAATGCTTGCGGGCGGCCTCATCGCTTTCAACAGTGCCTTTTTTCAAAAGATGTTTTCCCAAAAGCCAATTTTCATAAGCGGCTAAATCTACTGAGGATTTCTTATATGAGTAGGAAAGCAGATCGTGGTCTATTTGTTGCTGAAGCACACTCACCATTTGTTGGGTTATGGTATCTTGGGTACTTAAAATAGCCTCTAAGGTCTCATCATGATTGCCGGCAAAGACCACCTTGTCGTCCCTGGTCCGGATGAGTTGTATCCCGATTCGGAATTTTTCACCTACAGACCTAAAGGTACCGGTAATGATATAATCGGCCCCCAAACGCGATATGGCCCCTATATCGGTAGCATCCGCTATGTGTTGCGTAGAGTATTGGGAAATAACCGAAAGGCCGATAAATTTTGAAAAATTGATTATAAGGTCCTCGGTAAATCCATTAATAATAGGACTCATGCGGTGAGCATCTCCCAAAAATCGAAAGGGTAATACCGCAATGGTGGTCTCTTTGTGGCCTATAAGTTCCACGATGTCTTCGCTTAATTGATTAGAATTCAGGTCCCTTGCAAATTTAAAGATACAAAATGATATGCTTTTGGATGATTTCGGCAAGGACCAGGGTAGAGATACCATATATCCCCTTTGGTTGCCTGCGATTTGACATTTTCTTGCTTTCCGGCCTTATTTTGTCCTCGACCCCTTCATATTACTTCCCTAATTTGGTTTGTAAAGGGGTAGGTCGTAATTCTGGGAAGAATGAAAATAATATAAGAGGCAAATCTTTAAAGAACGGAAAAAGGTTTTTATATTTGCACCCGCCTGTGCAAAGCGAAGTCTTGCACAGGCGGGCAGGCCCGCTTTTATCCAGATAGCGTATGGCTCATGGTTTAGGAGGAATCGAGAAGATTGAGAGAGCACAATGCCGAGAAGAGCGGCTTTATTTGGAACGGGCGGAGAATGTAACGGAAGCCCGGAAAAAGGAAAAATATTATAAATCGGGTTGGGGCCGGAAAAGGCTCAAATCTATTTTGGAGGAATGGCAGAGTGGTCGAATGCGGCAGTCTTGAAAACTGTTGAGGGTCACACCTCCGGGGGTTCGAATCCCTCTTCCTCCGCAATCAAGCGCAACTTTGTTGTAGCTTAAAAGAGAAAATCCCACCAAGTTTACTTGGATGGGATTTTCTCTTTTAAGAGGTTAATTCCATAGGAATTTAAAGTTGCATTTGCAGCATAGGAGGTCAAGGGAACACAAAGTGAATCCCTCTTCCTCCGCTTATTACAAAGCTCGATTTCTTAACTTAAATTGTGCTTTTTTGATTTTACAAGATTCCAAAGCTGTTTTTCAGAATAACCTAAATCAAAAAACCAAATCTGTATTGCCGTCCTCAGAAACAATATGAGCAAGGAATGGAAATCTCAATTCTTTCCATTTTTCCTTTTGTTCTGTTAGATAGCATGATTTTCAATTTTAAGTTCATCTAGAATATCTGTGAGGGAAATCAATGCAGGGCATTTTGGATGCGATTCCAACCATTCTCTTAGGTAATTTTTACTAACACCTATTCCCAATGAATTCAGGAAATTATGAATGGTACTATAAAACTCCATATAAAAGTGAAAGATTACTCAATATTAAAAAGGGCGAGAAGGTTTCAAAACCAAATTGTCTTGTAAAATAATATACAATTTTTCGTACATTATAGTATATTTTATCTTGTTAAATAAAAAACATATATGAAAATAATTCAAACTTTTTGGAGTGGTAACCTAGAAAATGATTCACATTTAAAAATATCGGCAGGGTGGCTTTCACCAGAATACAATTGGATGTCTTGGGCACTTAGTTGTTTGTTATTGAGAAGACATTATGAACATGTTGAATTGTATACTGATAGGATAGGAAAAAAAGTCCTTATAGATATACTTCAATTACCCTATTCCGATGTTCACATTGTTTTTGATGACTCGTTTAAAATTCACCCAAAACTTTTTTCTTTGGCCAAAATCTATACTTATAGTCTTCAAGAAGAACCTTTTCTACACATAGATGGTGACGTATTTTTATGGAAACCTTTTCCTGACACGTTTTTAGATGCCGAACTTATTTCATCCAATCTTGAAGTAAATCTTTTTTTCAATAAAGAGATTCTGAAAGAAATGGAACAGAGCTTTAATGATATTCCCGAGCATTTAAAAGAAGTATACCGCCACGAAAATATTTTTGCTAGTAATGCAGGTATTATTGGAGGGTCAAATATTTCATTTATAAAGCAATATTGTAAAGAAGCCTTCAGTTTAATAAAATCAAATGAAGGAAAACTAGAGAAGGTAAATACGGGTGTTCTTAATAATTTAATTGAGCAGGTTTCATTGTTCTATCTCTCTCAATGGGAAGGTGTTGAAATTGATTATTATATTTCAAAGCCAGTCGACCATCCCCTATACCAAGATCATTGGCGTTTCGCTGATGTACCAGATGTGGAAATGATTCATCCGGTCGGGGGCTGCAAAAAGGAGCCTTATGTGCTAGATCATTTAACAAAAAGGTTAAGACTTGAATATCCCGAGTACTATTACAAGATACTCAGTTTATGCAAAAACAAAAATATTACACTAAAAACTAAATTGTATAAATATCTGGATTTAGACAACATAAAAAACATCCAGAATCAATCCCATTTTCGGGAAATTCTCGATCCCAAAATCTCGGAAATGGCTAGGACAGATTTTAAAGTACAATACCGAAGAACATTGTTTGCCATAGATTATCATTTTTCACAAACAATGCATGATTTTAAAGAACTTTCAAGTTTTGTGAGAAACAGGGATGTTCCGGCTCAAATAAGAGATATATATAATCTCGAGTCAGAAAGAAACGTACAACTTAAAAAACTCATTGAACAAGTTGGAAAGGGAGAAATTTACAATTTAGAACATGCTCATTATAAAGATACCACCAATTTTTTTTTGACAACTGATTGGACGGAAAAACAAGTAGCCCTTAAGGAGGGCGTGAAGGTAATGAACCTTGGATGGAAGTGGAATTTTCAAATAGAAAGGGATAAAAAGGCATTGTTGGAAGAGGTTTTTGCCAATATGGCTGACAACCATCTAGTCACACTAAACTGGGAGCCACTAAATCTTGAAATTCATGAAACCTATCATGATGGCATTGATACCCTAGTTTTAAGGTGTTTGGAAGGGTCTAAATCAATTTTAAAGGTATTGACCGAAATCAAGAAATTCTTTGAAGACGATTTTTCAATCGATAATCCAGAATACCAAAGATTGATTTTTGATACCCTTAAAAGATTGTCGTTTTCCAACATTGTAACAATTGGTTGATTGGTAGTACATCAATTTTAACAATAAAAGTTTTCTGAAAAGCAAAATTAAGAAGGACCGGCATATTCCTACTGAACAACAATTATATATAATGTGTTTATATATCAAAAAAGGCGTATTTATTAAAAATGTAGGATAAAACTTATTTTTATTGAAATAAATACATTATATTTAAAGGAGTAAATTCTAGTATTAACCCTTTAATTCATTGTATTATGATTAAATTTAGTTTGGGCAGGGAATTGACCAGGAATGAACAAAAGAAAGTTCTAGGTGGTTGGGCCAGATGTAACAATGGTTATTACTTTGACCATATGACCTGTACACATG
Organism: uncultured Flavobacteriaceae bacterium; assembly: GCA_947494715.1. Taxonomy (GTDB): domain Bacteria; phylum Bacteroidota; class Bacteroidia; order Flavobacteriales; family Flavobacteriaceae; genus Ulvibacterium. The sequence continues at coordinate 943,523 of CANLWG010000001.1, forward strand.
GAGCGGGGTATTGCCAAGCTCATGGTGGCTTGCACTCCTGTGGGTAAGTAAGTAAAGTCGTACGGGAACAGTCTCTTCAAAACTGTTCCCGTACGGTTTCTTAGAAAAGTTATCTCGTTGGAGTAAGAATCCTTTATCATCTTTCAATGTTCTGTTTTTTCTGAATTTCAATTAGCGTTTTTTTTGAAAAAACCTTCCCTTTTTGTAAAACAACCCAATTCAAAGGATTGTGGTTCTATTTGTCTTTGTATTATAACTAAGCGTTGAGGTAGACCTATATCCCTTTGTGAAATACAATATCCGTCCGAAATTACAAGAGATCATTAATTCACTTGAAATTACCAATGCCGCCGAAGCTATTTTTAAAAGATGGCTTGAAAAGGCACATAAAATCCAGTGGGACTATAAGAATATATACAAACGAAAGGGGTTCTGGAACGTATAAAATAATGGGAATACATAGTTAGGTTAGTATCTTCGCCATTAATCTTTGCTAACCTAAGGATTAAATCAGAACATTACAAATTAAAGAAATATCATAAACCCTATAAGCAGTTTAGAGCTTTACTATCGGGTACTGAATGTTGAGGGAATATGTGAATCCAATGGATTTCCTACCCACCGCTTCTTGCCCCCATTAAAACTTTAAGGTGAACCCGATTTCATGGGTACCTTCCTCCGAGACGTTTATGGCCCCCGAACTGGCCTCGTAGGCATAGCCTACTTCCAACCATTCTTGGACGGTAAGGTGCAACAGCCCCCCGAAGGCCCTGTCCACCCTGTAGTTGGCCCCCACCTCCAGGGCATCCAAAAATTTGAAGGCGGCCGTTATATCGGCAATGGTTTCCTCATTGGAAAAGCGCAGCAGCGTGGAGGGGGTGAATACGATATTGCCGCCTAGCTCAAAGTGATAGCCCCCGCTCAGGTAGAACTGTGGGCGGCTACGGGCCACCGTCAGTACGCCGCTCTGGTCATCGATCCTGTCGGAGGCTAATATCCTGGGGGAGGAAAGGGACACGAAATAGTCCATGCCCTTCAAATACACCCCCGCGCCCACGTTCGGATTGAAATCGTCCACGTTCTGTGCGAATACGGGATCTATGGCCTGATCTAGGCCGTTGAAATCGATATTGACAAAGGTGCCCCCCCCCTGTACCCCGAAATGGAGCCAGGTCCATCGATCGAGCTGCACCCCATAGGCAAAGCTTGCGAACAGGGACGTGTTGCTCTCTATGAACACCTTGTCCGAGACAACGGTGGCCCCGACGCCGATACTTTCGTTCACGGGGATCCCGAGGTATAGCCCGAGGGTCTCGGGCGCCCTTTCGATGCCCGAGAACTGGTTCCTGAAGTTTGACCTGAGCTCCACCCTTTCGTTGAGCCCGAAGGCCGCCGGGTTGAAAAATTTGGTATTGTACCTGTACAAGGTATAGAGGGGTTCCTGTTGCGCACTTGCGGGGAAGGCGGCCAGTATCAGGAACAGCAATGGAATGACTGATATATATATGTTTTTCATGGTCGTTTTTTATAAGATTGTTTTGGAGAAAATCGTAATGGATCAATAATTAAGGTAAAACCATCCGGTCACGTTCTTGGCGCTCGGTCTTTGGGGATGGACGATATAGTAGTAGGACCCTACCGGGAGCAGCTTGCCGCCGTTCCCCTGGGTGCCCCCCCAATCGTTCCGATAATCGTCGGTACGGAACACTTCCCTACCGTTCCTGTCGAACACCCTGATCACCGCTTCCGGATAATCGGCAATGTTCTCGATCACCCAGGTATCGTTGATACCGTCCCCGTTGGGGGAGACCCCCTGTCCTGGGACTATGGTTATCTCGGGACCGCAGGTATCGGCCACACCGTCCGAATTGTTGTCCGGGGCGGTAAAGGTGACCGTGGCACTGGCCGAATGGCTGTTGCTGTTCATGTCGGTGACGGTCAGTTCCACAACGGTGTCGCCCAGCTCGGGGCAATCGAATACGGTCATATCCAATGAAAGGTCCGCGATACCACAATTGTCCGTACTGCCATTGTCGATATCCCCCGCATCGATGGTCGCCCGTCCGTTTTCGTCCAGCTCGACGGTGATGTCACGGACGATTGCCGTTGGGGGCATAAGGTCCTGCACGATGACGGTCTGCGTTTGTGTACTTATGTTCCCGTTGCCGGTATCGTAGGTCCAGGTTATGGTAAACGTTCCTGGTCGGTCGTATTCCAGAGGATCGTTGGTGGTTGCTATAATGGTCCCTGCGCAATTGTCGGTCGCGGTGGGTACTGCCGTTACCGTTGCACTACATTCTCCCCTTACCTCGGTTAGGGAAACCATATCGGGTATTGGAGGAGTGATGGAGTTCTCCACGATGACGGTCTGCGTTTGTGTATTGGTATTCCCATTACCATCGTCATAGGTCCAGGTTACGGTATAGGTACCCTGTTCAGGATAGGTCAAAGAATCGGTCGTGGTGGCGGTAACGGTCCCTGCACAGTTATCGGTAGCTGTGGGCAATATCGTTACTGTAGCCCCACACCCGCCAATCACATCAGGCAGGGTGGCCATATCCGCGACAGGGGCAATGGCATCCTTAACGATAACGTTCTGCGTCTGTGTACTGGTATTCCCATTGCCGACATTATAGGTCCATGTAATGATAAACGTTCCTGGTTGGTCGTATTCCAAGGGATCGTTCGTCGTTGCTACAACGGTCCCCCCGCAGTCAGCGGTGGCGGTGGGCACCTCTGTAATCGTTGTCCTGCATTCGCCCCTTACATCCGGTAGGGTGGCCATATCGGGCGTTGCGGAGGCGATGGAGTTCTCCACGATGACGTTCTGATTCTGCGTGCTTGTATTCCCGTTGCCGTCGTCATAACTCCAGGTCACGGTATAAGTTCCCTGTTCGGGGTAGGCCAAGGGATCGTTCGTGGTTGCTGTAACGGTTCCCCCGCAGTTGTCGGTCGCGGTGGGCACTATCGTTACCGTTGCCCCGCACCCGCCTGTGATATTCGGCAGTACGGCCATATCCGCGACAGGGGCGATGGAGTCCTCCACGGTAATGTTCTGTTCCTGTGTGCTTATATTTCCATTGCCGGCATCATAGGTCCAGGTCACGGTAAAGGTTCCTTGTTCATCGTAGGTCAACGGATCGTTCGTTGTAGCTGAAATAGTCCCTCCGCAGCTATCAGTTGCGGTGGGCACCTCGGTAATCGCAACGCTGCATTCACCCCTTACATCCAAAAGGACGGCTACATCGGCTAGGGGAGGAGCTGTAGAATTCTCCACGATAACGTTCTGTTCCTGTGTACTCGTGTTCCCGTTCCCGTCGTCATAGGTCCAGGTCACGGTAAAGGTTCCTTGCTCATCATAGGTCAATGGATCGTTCGTGGTGGCCGTAACGGTCCCCCCGCAGTTGTCGGTGGCGGTGGGCACTACGCTCACCGTTGCCCCGCACTCGCCCGTGATATCCGGTAGAGTGGCCATATCCGCGACAGGGGCCATGGAATCCTCCACGGTAACGGTGGTCGTACAGCTGTCCGTAGCACCTAAGGCATTGGTCACTGTAAGCGTTACGGTATTGGCCCCTAGGTTTGAACAATCGAAATCGGTAATGTCGATGTCCATGGCCGTTGCCCCTATGGAACCGTTGTCGATATCGTCCACAGCGATAGTGGCCGTACCGTTGGCATCCAATTGTACCGCAAAGGGATCCGTGCAATTTGCCGTTAAGGTTGTGGCTCCTGTATTTTCGTACCAGGCAATGCCGCCTTTATCGGAACGTGCCGAGAGCACGTCCAGGTCCCCGTCGCCGTCCAGGTCGCCAGTTACCACACTTAGGGCTCCGAGTGCTTCCGTAGCAATGTTCAGTTGATCACCGAAGCTCCCGCTCCCGTCATTGGGGTACCAGGCCACCCTGTTATCATTAAAGGAAGCAGAGAGTACGTCCAGGTCCCCGTCGCCGTCCATATCTGCAACGGTCACATCCCGGATTCCATCTACTGCTGTGGTAATAGTTTGTTGCGTACCAAAATTCCCGTTTCCGTCATTGGAGTACCAGGCCACCCTGTTATCATCGGCAGAGGTGGAGAGCACGTCCAGGTCACCGTCGCCGTCCAGATCGGCAACGATTACATCCAGGGCTCCAGCCGCAGCTGTAGTAATGGTCTGCTGGGCACCGAAGTTCCCGTTCCCATCGTTTGGATACCAGGCAATCTTGTTATCGTTGGCAGAGGCCGAGAGCGCGTCCAGGTCCCCGTCGCCGTCCAGATCGGCAATGGCTACCCCGTTGGCCCCGGCCGCTGCCGTAGTAATAGTTTGTTCGGTACCGAAGATGAACGGGATCCGTTGGGCACCAAGGTACTGGAGCCCGTCATTGGGGTACCAGGCAATCTTGTTATCATGGAAAGAGGACAGGAGCAAATCCAAATCCCCATCGCCGTCTAAGTCGCCGGTGGCGATATCTCCGACCCTATTGTAGCTGGTTGAACCCACTGTAGTAATGAAGTTCTCGCTCCCGTCGTTTAGGTATAAGGAAATTCGAGTATCAGAGTTGGCCAGTGCGAGCACATCCAAATCCCGATCACCGTCCATATCGGCAGTAATTAGTCCTCTGAGTGAACCATTGCCGAAGTCAATGGACTGTAGGGCACCAAAGTTCCCGTCCCCGTTATTTTCGTACCAGGCACCTCCGAGGCTTTCTTCGTGCGCCGCAAGAACGTCCAGGTCGCCGTCGCCGTCCAGATCTGCAACGGCCACATCATTTCTGGGTGACTCTTGGGACCCTTCAAAAATGGTGTTCCGCCCATTAGGGAACTCCCCGGGGCTGTCCGGGCTTACACCGGTGTTAAAGCTGTAAGTGAAAGGGCTTGCCAGTGAGGTTCCCGCGTTGCCTACTACTCCCGTGGTGAGGGTGGCGGTGACCACTTCCCCGGGAAAGAAGTCCCGGTCGGGGTCAAAGACCGCCGTGGTGGCGTTTACACTGGGAGCACGGAAACCCAGGGGCCGGCCATAATTACCGGAAATCTTTATATTGTCCGCAGTCAGGGTAGTGGCGTCTATAGTTTGATTAAAAGTAAGGCCTAGGGTAACGGTATTGTCCACGCCAAGGGCATTGACGGCCGGATCGGTGGCCACGACCCTAAGAGAGGATCCTGCATTCTCGTACCAGGCAATGGTGGCATCGGAACGGGCCGAGAACACGTCCAGGTCCCCGTCGCCGTCCAGATCACCGGTGGCTACAGCGAGGTATCCAACTCCCGCTCCTGCTGTGGTAATGGTCTGTTGATCACCGAAGTTGCCGTTCCCATCATTGGGGTACCAGGCAACCCTGTTATCATTAAAGGAAGCAGAGAGTACGTCCAGGTTCCCGTCGCCGTCCATATCGGCAACGGTCACATCCCGGATGCCATCTACCGCTGTGGTAATGGTTTGTTGATTAACGAAGTTCCCGTTCCCATCATTTCGGTACCAAGCAATCCTGTTGTCATCGGCGGAAGTGGAGATTACGTCCAGGTTCCCGTCGTCGTCCAGATCGGCCACAATCACATCTTCGGCTCCTAATGCCGCTTGGGTAATGATCCGTTGGGCACCGAAGTTTCCGCTCCCATCGTTGGGGTACCAGGCAATTTTATTATCATCGGCCGAGGACGAGACCACGTCGAGGTCCCCGTCGCCATCCAGGTCGCCGGTGGCCACTCCGCTGGCTCCGGCCGCTGCCGTAGTAATGGTCCTTTCGGTACCGAAAATGCTCGGAGGTGAGACACCATCAGTCGTTAATCCATCATTTGGATGCCAGGCAATCTTGTTAAAAGAGGCCGAGAGCACGTCTAGGTCGCCATCGCCGTCCAGATCTCCGATAGCCAAATCTTTAACGACATTAACTGTGCTAAAGCTAATTGGCATGCCATCAGTAAAGTTCTCGCTCCCATCGTTTAAGTACCAGTCAATTTGGCTATCTGCTGTAGTCACTGCGAGCACCTCCAGGTCTCCGTCGCCGTCCAGATCGGCAGGGATTATTCTTCTGAATGAATTCACACCCGAGTCAAGGATTAGTGGGGCACCAAGGTTCCCGCTCCCATCATTGGGGAACCAGGCGGCCCCGTTTCCGATTTCGTAGGCCGAAATCACATCCAGGTCTCCGTCGCCGTCCAGATCGGCAACGGTCACATCGTTTCTGTTCGATCCTCTAAAATATTCGAAAATTATGTTTTGCCCATTGGGGAATTCCCCTGGGCTGTCCGGGCTTACCCCAGCGGTAAAGCGGTAGGTAAAAGGGCTGTCTAGGGGAAGTCCCGCACTGCTTGCCACCTCTGTGTTGAGGGTGGCGGTAATCTCCTCCCCGGGAAAGAAGTCCCGATCGGGGTTAAAGACCGCCATGGTAGCGTTTGTATTGGGAGCTGGGAAACTAAGGGGCTGGCCGTAATTTCCGGTAATCTTTACGTTGTCCGCAGTAAGGGTAGTGGCGTCTATAGTTTGATTAAAAGTAAGGCCCAGGGTAACGGTATTGTCCACGCCAAGGGCATTGGCGGCCGGATCGGTGGCCGTTACCCTAAGAGAGGATGCTGCGTTCTCGTACCAGGCAATAGTGCCTTTATTGGAACGGGCCGAGAGCACGTCCAGGTCTCCGTCCCCGTCCAGATCGCCGGTGGATACACTTAAAGCTCCAAGTGCTTCCGCGGTAATAGTCAGTTGATTATCGAAGCTGCCGTTCCCATCATTGGGGTACCAGGCAATCTTGTTATCGTTGGCAGAGGCCGAGAGCACGTCCAGGTCGCCGTCGCCGTCCATATCGGCAACGGTCACATCCTGGATTCCATCTACCGCTCCGGTAATGGTCCGTTGGGAACCGAACCTGAATGTACTGTTCCCATAATTTGGGTACCAGGCAATTCTGTTATCCTCGGTGGAAGTGGAGATTACGTCCAGGCGCCCATCGCCATTCAGATCGGCCACAATCACATTTTGAGCTCTTACTCCTAGGGTAATGGTCTGTCCGGTGCCGAAGCTCCCGCTCCCGTCATTCTCGAACCAGGAAATTATGCCACTGGAGGGAAAGGTTGAGACCACGTCAAGATCTCCATCGCCGTCCATATCGGCGGTGGCCACTCCGCTGGCTCCGGTCGCTGCCGTAGTAATGGTCCTTTCGGTACCGAAAATTGCCGGAATCCGTTGGGCACCAGAAAACGTTAGTCCATCATTGGGGTACCAGGCAATATTGTGGCCAGAGGTCACAATCATGTCCAGGTCCCCGTCGCCGTCCAGATCTCCAATAGTCAAATCCCTGAAGGAAGTAGGACTAGAACTAATATCGATGCCCTTAGCAAAGTTCTCGCTCCCGTCGTTTAGGAACCAGCTAATACGGGAATCTAAGTCAGTGATCGCGAGCACGTCCCGGTTCCCATCGCCGTCCAGATCGGCAGGGATTATTCTTTTGAATGAAGTCCCAACCGGGGTAATGGACTGTGAGGCACCAAGGTTCCCGCTCCCATCATTTTCGTACCAGACGCCCCCGTTATTTTCGTGGGCCGCAATTACGTCCAGGTCCCCGTCGCCGTCCAGATCGGCAACGGTTGCATCATTTCTGGTAAATGACCCCTGAGACCCTTCGAAAATGGTGTTTTGCCCATTGGGGAATTCCCCAGAGCTATTGGGGTCCACACCTGCGATAAAGCTGTAAGTAAAAGGGCTTGCCAAGGGATTTCCCGCACTATCTGCTACCCCCGTGGTGAGGGTGGCGGTGACCACCTCGCCGGGAAAGAAGTCCCGATCGGGGTCAAAGACCGCCACGGCGGTATTTGACCCCGGGGCGGGGAAGCCAAAGGGCGAGCCGTAATTGCCTAAGATTTTTATATTGTCCGCAGTGAGAGTAGCCGCATCTATGGCTTCGGAAAAAGTAAAGCTGATGCCAGCGGCATTGTCCACGCCAAGGGCATTGGCGGCCGGATCGGTGGCCGTTACCGTAAGGGGAGAGCGCACTGCATTCTCGTACCAAGCAATGCGATTATCAACAAAAGAGGCCGAAAGTACGTCCAGGTCCCCGTCGCCGTCCAGGTCGCCGGTAGCCACTCCGAAGGCTCCATTTGCCGCTGTGCTAATGATCCGTTGGTCACCGAAGTTTCCGTCCCCGCTATTTTCGTACCAAGCAATGGTGCCATCAGCGAAAGAGGCCGAGAGCGCGTCCAGGTCCCCGTCCCCATCCATATCGGCGATGGTAGCACTGTAAGTCGTATTAGCACCTATTCCAAAAACAATTCTTTGAGAGCCAAAGTTCCCGCTCCCATCGTTCCTGTACCAGGAAAGGGGAGCATTATCATTGAGAGAGGTCGAAAGCACGTCCAGGTCCCCGTCGCCGTCCAGATCGCTGGTGGTCACACTGTACATTCCTCCACTTTCCGTAGTAATGGTCCGCTGGCCGCTGAAGTTCCCGTTCCCGTCATTCTCGTACCAGGCAACGCTGATACCACTAATAGAGGATGAGACCACGTCCAGGTCCCCATCGCCGTCCAGATCACCGGTGGTCACATCTATGACTCCAATTGCTGCCGAAGTACCCACCGGAGTAATGGTCCGTAGGGCACCGAAGTTCCCGTCCCCGTCGTTCTCGTACCAGGCAATACGATTATCATTCCTAGAGGCCGAAAGTACGTCCAGGTCCCCATCGCCGTCCAGATCGCCGATGGTTACATTTCTGGCATCACTTACCGCCGTGGTAATGGTCTGTTGGCTACCGAAGTTCCCGTTCCCGTCGTTCTGGTACCAGGCAATGTTGCTGTGATAAGCCGAGACCACGTCCAGGTCCCCATCGCCGTCCAGATCACCGGTGGTCACATCTTGGGCTTCGACTGCCGTCACGTAAATGGTCCGTAGGGCACCGAAGTTCCCGTTCCCATCGTTCTGGTACCAGGCAATGGCGTTCTTGGAAGCCGAGACCGCGTCCAAGTCCCCATCGCCGTCCAAATCGGCAACGGTCACATCTTGGGCTCGGACTGCCGCTGTGGTAATGGTGTTTTGCCCATTGGGGAACTCCCCAGGGCTATCTGGGCTTACACCGGCGGTAAAACGGTAGGTAAAAGGGCTTACCAAGGGGTCTCCCGTACTGCTTGCCACCCCTGTGGTGAGGGTGGCGGTAATTTCCTCCCCGGGAAAGAAATCCCGATCGGGGTCAAAGACCGCCGTGGTGGCATTTGCCCCGAGAGCGGGGAAGCTAAAGGGTTCGCCGTAATTACCGCTAATCTTTACGTTGGCCGCTTTAAGGGTAGCGGCATCCATAGTTTCGTTAAAGGTAAAGCCCATGGTAGCAGTATTATCCACGTTAAGGGCATTGGGAGTCGGGGCGGTGGCCACGACCGTAGGGTCGGTCTGGGCAAAAACGGTAAACGATATGCCCAGAAGCAAGAATATAGTAAATATTCGATCTTTTGTTCTTTGATTTTTTTCTTTCACAATTCGGGGGATTTTATGTGTTAAACGATAGCTACAACGATAAATATGATGGATATGTTGTTTGGCCCATCAAAATTTTTTGTTTGAAAAACCCTATATATACTATGTTTTTGTATTAATTTATATGTATATGTAATTCCCGAGAACCGAGCTGACCTTTGGTTTCAGAGCAGGCCATGATGGTTCACTCTGAGAGCGAAAAAGGGGATAATAATCTATGAAGTTTACTATAGTATAAATTCTATATAAAGCAAGGTATTTCAGGTGTTCCAACCGAAATAGAGCCTATGTCAATATCTAGGATCGAGTGGAAAGATTTTAGGGAGCATCACATCGAAAAATAGGCCGTTTATAAACATCAAAAATCTAGTATCTTAGCGTTAGGATGTCGATTTAATTGATGACCAAAAAAAAAATTGACCAAAGTTGAATTACATTAAGAAATGAATCAGGATATTCAAGTATTTAACGAGATTTTGGTACCTGGTGAACGGGAAATATGTACTACTTTGGCTGTTTTGATCAACAAATTCCTGCCCGAGGCGGAAAATAAAATATGGTATGGACATCCCGTTTGGAATTTTGAAGGAAATCCCATAGTCGGGTATAGCAAGTTAAAGGCTGGAATTCGGCTCATGTTCTGGAGCGGGGCAAGTTTTGAGGAAAAAGAGCTGAAACCTGGAACCGGCAAATTTAAGGATGCCTCCATTCTGTATTCCTCTTCCGACCTAATCATGGAGGAAGATTTAAAAAGATGGCTGGAAAAAGCACGTAAAATCCAATGGGATTATAAGAATATCTACAAACGAAAGGGAGTTCTGGAACGCTTAAAATAACACGGGCAAGTAACATGTTCTAGCGTTATGTTGGTATCTTCGCCTCTAATCATTGGCCAACCTCGGTTTATAATCTCTCTTAAATGACAACCTTTTAAGGACACCACTTGGAATGATGATAGTCAAGAATCTTGGAAATACGGATTTTGAGAAAGTAGTGGATAGTTTCTTGGTAGCCTTCGAAAACTACTTCGTTGAAGTACCGACCGACAGCAATTATTATAAGGAACGTTGGAAGGCCGCAAAAGTCGATTTTAATTTTTCCTATGGTATGTTCGATGGGGATAAACTGGTCGGGTTTGTGATACACGCCATTGATCAAAGGAATGGGCGGTTAACAGCTTTTAATACGGGTACCGGGGTAATCCCGGAATACCGTGGGCAAAAAATTATTCAGTCCATTTATGAGTATGCCCTTGATGATTTACGGCGCATTGGGGTAACCAATTGTGCGTTGGAGGTAATTATAAAAAATGAAAGAGCGATTAGATCATATAAAGGCATCGGGTTTAAAACCTGCCGAACGTATATATGTTTTAAGGGTACCATCAAGCCGGAAACCATTGAGACCGTGACTTTAAAAGAAGTGGATCTGGAAAAGGTTGATTGGGCGAATTTGCCCAATCAGAATTCTTATTCTTGGGACCATCAAAAGGAATCCATACTAAAAAGTAACTATAGGTTTTTCCAAGTTCTAAATAATAAATCACCGGAATCCTTTTTTATACTCCAACCCGATACGGGTTATGTGGTACAATTTGACGTATTCCAGCAAGAAAGGAATGCTTGGAACAGACTGTTTTCCGGGATACGGCAGATTTCAAGCACCATTAAGATCAACAATGTGGATGAACGCTTGACGGATAAACTTAAGCAGTTACATACGATCGGATTGGTAAATACCATAGATCAGTACGAGATGCAAATGGAAATATAAAAGAGACACGGCCGGGTGTTCTGGGTAAGTCACTTTTTGAGTCCTTTTTTTACCAAATGGATTGCATAGTTGAATCCGGCATTTTTTGGAAAACCATAGGTTTTGTAACCTAAAACTTCGCAAGCCTCGTCCCCATAAAAGAAATTGAAGATAAAACCGTGATCGCTGGAGCCGAGATTTCCTTTAAGAAGTTTTTCAGTTGTCCTCAGGGATTTTTCATCTAATCCGATACCGATCGGCAGATTCAAATTGTTTTGTACAAACACCTCCTGATCTATATGTTCTTGGAGTGTTTCCGGTTTTTCGTTTTCCAGCCGATACCGTGTTCGATACATATATTCTTGAGTGCGCCTAACTACCAATTCCTTGGAAAATGGCTCGCTGGTCCAAAAATAAGGGAGGCAAAAGTTTCTTTTAAGAATCGATTCAAAACCGAACTTACTGGAAAAATCGGTCGTATGTCTGTTGGACCAGGCCCCGCCTACGTCATCAACAAGGTTTACGGCCAAATTAATTTTTCTGTCGATGGTATCCGTAAGTGTTGAGTTCATGGTATCAATAAGCTCACTAATCAGGGATTCCGTTTCTATCCGAATGAGCTCCCTTATCTTTTTAAGGACTATTTCCTTTCCCATGGGATTGAATGCCGCAATAGGTAGGGCAATGTCCTTTTTGGCTTCATCGAGCAAAATATCCAAGTAGTCATGGAAGCGCTTCCTATTGTGTGGAAGAAGATAAAACTCCTCCATTTTCCCCAAAAGGGGCATCAACTCAAATTTCATGATTTTTCTATTTAGCTTTTCGCCCACCTACAGGTGGAAATAGGTAAAAATATACCGATCATCTTTCAAAATTATCCTCAAATGCAATGGTTCCCTTGGTATCCGAAAGTCTAATATGGTCAATGGATCCCTTGCCTTCAAAAATGAACGTTAGGCCCATGACTTTCCCAAAATCCTGTTCAAACGTTTCGAAATAGGCCAATTCACCGTTTATTCTAATCTCCGCATTCTTATCCTTTACATAAAGCCCTATTTCCTGCCAATCAAAAACATTTTGCCCCAATAAGGAAAGATCGTTGTCTTTCCCGTTCCTACGTATTTCCCCTATATGATATGAGGCATAAGCTTCGCATCCTTTTTGAACCAATTCTATGTTAAAAGCATTTTTCTCCGTAATGATCAAAATATTCAACCAGGGACAATTGGAATTGTTCATCCTGTCCAGTTTTGTCCGGGCATTGAATTCAAAGTTGTCCGAGGATACCTTATAATCCTTACTATGGCCTACTCGTGTTACAAAATATTGAGTGGCATCTACATTTTTTTTCAATAACAGATCCCTTGACAAATGAAACCTTCCTTCTGCAATAAAGGATTCTCCTTTGAAATCCACAAATCGTTCGTCGGACGAATCATAATAGATGTGAGGCTCCCAACCATCACTTAAAATATGTACGGGTTGCATGGCAATAACACTATCATTTGCTATAAGTCGGGCCCTGTGAAATCCGGATTCGTAATAAATACTGGTAAAAACAGTTCCCATTGGGTCTATTCTTTCCTTTCTTTGGTCGTTCCAGGACTGTTGAATAAAAAAGCTATCCGCCTTTACCCGGGACACGTCATAGTTGAAAATGAACGTATTGGGTACACCGCGGGATAGTGTTTTGTCCGCCTTGAAAATTACGGGCCCATTAATAGATATACCACCCTTTGTTGTGGGGTTATCTTTCTTTTGGCTACCAACGAAAAGGAATAACGAAGTAATTAGTAATACAAAAAAGAATAGCAGGCTCAATTTCCAGGGTTTCGAGGAAGCGGGTTCAGTAACCTGCTCGGAATGAATGGCTATATCGGTATGTGCAACCTTATAATCTTTATTTTTGAGTTTAAAATCTTGCCAGTTATCGTAATCCAGCGTCTTTGCCAAAGCATTGAGTGTTGCCAATTGCGGACCTTGTTTAAAACTATTTTTCCAAAGCCGTTTAAGCGTGGAAAGGCTTATATATAATCCTTTTTCTTCTTCTATATAGTTTGACAGAAGCTCAAGATCCTTTTGGGAATACCCCTGTCCGTTTCCAAAGGAAAATTTCTCTTCCAGCTGCTTTTTACACAATTCGATATAATCACGCTCCGACCGATTCATACAACCATAAAATTAATACAATTAAGGACAAAAACGGACGGGCCTATAGAATGACCGTACTTTGACCTAATTTCAAACCTGCTTTGGATTGTAGCTTTATCATTGGTAAAATATCTTTACTGAAAACACAAAATATGAAATCAATAGTATGTCTAGTTGCTTTGGTTGTAATACCATTGATTAACGCCAACGCACAGAAAATCGCCGCCAAGCCCCAAAAATGGGAAGCACATAATTGTAAGGTGTCCTATACCGGAGGGGAAATCCACATAACCAATGAAGGTAAGGGGAGTGCTTTGTTATGGATTAAAGATCTGAATTTCAAAAATGGGTCTGTGGAATTGGACATTAAGGGGAAAGACGAAGGGGGCAATAGCTTTTTGGGACTTGCATTTCATGGAACGGACAATACCCATTATGAAGCGGTTTACTTTCGTCCTTTCAATTTTAAAAGTGAAAAGAAGAAAGGAAATTCCATACAATATGTTAGTCCACCAGAATATCACTGGGACAATCTTAGGGAGCGTTTCCCTGGAAAATATGAGAATAGGATTTCTCCGGTTCCTGACCCCAATGACTGGTTCCATGTCAAAATTGAAATCAATTATCCCAATATTTCGGTCTATGTAAACGGCTCTACCGACCCCACCTTAAAAGTGGAGCAAATTAGTAAACGAAAAAATGGAAGGCTGGGCCTCTGGGTAGATAGTGATGAAGGCCGGTTTAAAAACATTAGGGTCAATAAAGACAAATAATGATTCTGCGGATACTGATAACCGGCTTACTGCTCTTTGTATTTTTTGGGTGCAAACCGGAAAAAGGTACGCCTACCCGGCAAATAGAAATTGGTTCCAAATCGGATACGTTATCCTATAGGACAGTACCTAGCGCAATACTGAAGATACTTCAACCAGAACAGAGGCAGCTCATTTCTACCTTGACCGGGGCATCGCAAATCAATGAAAACCAATCGCTGAAACGGAGACGAAGTGAAAAAGAAAGACTCCTGACAAGAAGTTTTTTGAATCATATGCTTCAGAACATTCGGCTAAACGTTCAGGAGCATCCCTACCAGGTTAATTTACCCGATTATAAAAGCATGTCCAAGCACAATCCTTATATAGGCACCAACCTGTACGCAATCATTCCTTCAACTGTTCCAAATAACGAATACATCATTCTGGGCGCTCATTATGATACCGTGGAAGAAAGTCCTGGGGCAAGTGACAACGCAACGGGTTGTGCACTTGTATATGGGGTTTCTAAACTAGTTGCCGGTTTGGAAAACCGGAAGAAGAATCTAATCGTTGTTTTTTTTGATCAAGAGGAAACTGGCCATGCGGGGAGCTATGCCTTTGTAAACTTTGTGAAGGAAAAGGGATATAACATTCACTCCGTACATACGGCAGATCAAGTGGGATGGGACGAGGATGGAGACCGGAATATTGAACTCGAGCTACCTACGGATTATTTGAAATCCGTTTACGGGAAACATGCCAAACCCTTGGGAATTAAGGTGTTTACCACTGATGTAACTTCTTCCGACCATAAGGAATGGAGGGAGGCCGGTTATAATGCTGTTGGTATTACCGAGGAATATAAAAATGGTGACACTAGCCCGCATTGGCATGAACCTACCGATACTTTTGAAACGGTAGATTTTGACTATTTGGCCTTTGTTACCTATTTGGTTTACAAAGTGATTGAAGAACAAATCACTATATAGCTTAAAACGTCTACCTCAATTTTCCTTTTAAAATTGGTCATCCATTCACCAATTGTACCAGTTTCATTCTGCTATTGATACCAATTTTGGAATAGATCCTATGGGTATGGTCCTTTACCGTTTGAAGACTTATAAAAAGTTCATCGGCGATTTGTTGGTTGGTCTTTCCTTCGCAAATTCCGTCCACAATTTCCCTTTCCCGTTTCGTAATCCCATACGCTTTACAGAGCAGCGTCTTTTTTTCGGCATTAGGGCGCCCGGCATATACGGGGATAAAAGCAATATCGGATTTGAGCTTTAGGTAAAACAACGGAATAAAGTTTGATAAAAAATAGAATAAGAGGATGGGGGCAACGAACCATGTACCGGAAAACAAGAATGGAAGAAATGTCCCTCGCAGCAAAAACGCCAATACCATTAGGACTACGAATAGATTCAGTATTTTTCGTTTTGATTTTTTATACTTTTTGGAATGACCCAACACTGGTACAGCAAATAAAACCATGGATGCCAGTTCTATGAAGAGCATCAAACCCATTTCGGCATAGGCCAATTGTTCACCCATAAGCCAATCCTCTCGGAAGAGAACCACATAAAGCCCCCAAGCCACTGGGACAAGGCCCACAAAGAAAATTGCGTGAAAACGCAGTACTTTTTTGCTTATGGATCTTTCAATCAAGGTAAATCCCATTTTTACCAGCATTACCCATGAAATACATAAAAATGGTATGCCCAATATCGGTAAAAAGTTGGCCGCCATGGTTACTATGCCATTATCCGAATCCATAATGGAAAGTAAGGCCCGCATTAAAATTTGTGCCCAAAGTCCATAAAAGGCAAAGGCATAAAAAGTGATCAGATAATAGAAATAGTTTTGGTGGAAATCGGTATGATAGGTATTGATAGATCGATGTGATATCCAAATACCTGCCACCGCAATGGCCAGGCAAAATAAGAATACAACTATATATACAAAACTCAACAAAACCTCCTTTTAAGGTTAAAATTATGTAAATGTCATCGAAAGGCATAAATACCTTAGTAGTGATTTTGAAAACACTACCAAAGTTGGAAGGAATAGTTTCATGATCCCCTTACATTTATACAAATCTTAAATACCAAGATCATGGAAAAAGTATACACAGGACGAGCTCCCCATGCGACAATTTCTGGAAGCTATAGATATGCCTGGCAACAGCTATGGCGATATTTTTTATACTTCTTTTTGGTAACCTTGATTGTGGCTTTGTTCGAAAGCCCTGTTTCAATAGTCCGCGATTCCGAGATGGAGATCACTCCAATGACCGTTATTCTACAAATTTTTGCGGCTGCCTATTTTTTCTTGCTATTTCCCGTCATCAACTATGGAGGCGATTTGTTGTATTTACATGGTATCCGGAATGAGAAAATGGAAATTGAAGTACTGTTCCAGGGATTCAAAACAAATTACCTCAACATCATTTTGGCACATTTACTGAGATTTGCGATTATCGGAATGGGATTTGTTTTCCTTATAATTCCAGGGATTGTTTTTGCCTGCAGACTGGCTTTTGTCTCTTTTTTGGTCATGGACAAAAATATGGAACCTATAGCTGCAGTGGAAAAGAGCTGGGAGATGACCAGAGGCCATGGTTGGAAGATTTTTGGTATGGCCCTGTTGGCGGTTCCCATTTTTATAGGAGGCCTAATTTGCTTTTTTGTGGGGGCCTTTGTTTCAGTTATGTGGATTGGCGCAGCCTTTACCGCGTTATACCATGCTATTGATCTTGAAGAACAGCAGAAGCTGGATTATTATCCAAACGAGGATAAAAAGGATGCTTCCTAAAGTTTGCTTAGTAGTATGGTGTTGCTTCTTCTTACCTCGATCGAACTTTTTGAATACTAAATCAACAAAAAGGACTACTAATAGGATGGATCGACCTTATTATCATTGATAATTTTAGAGTCAAATTGAATGGTCGCTTTTGGGAAGGTCAATACCTTAAAAATTAAAAGGCTGTATCCAACAGTTATAGTTCTTTCCAAATCTTATCACAAATTCCCTTACTTCTATTTTTTATATATTTAGTACGTTCAGAACACGTTCTATTTAAGATGAGGTTTTTACGTTTTCAATTCTTTTTTTTAGTTCTACTCGTTTCAAGTTACTCTTTTGCGCAAACCGATTCCGATGCAAAAGGCCTTGATCAACGATCATCTCTATTCACAGAAGCAGAATCCGATTATATAGCCCAGTGGTTTTCTGAATTTGTCCAGGAAATTCAGCTCGCCGAGGATTTTGCATCGAAATATCGTAGAATCACTTTCACTACAGCTATAACCTCACAATAAATATGAAAATCAAACACAATCTAAGTTTAGTTAGTTTACTTATTCTATTTTCAGGTTGTGCGACTACTAAACTGATCGATTCTTGGAAATCAAATAAGTTCACCACATTATCCAATTCAAGAATTGTAGTTATTTCCCAAAGCCCTGAAGCATCCATCAGAAAATCATATGAGATAGCGATTACTGACAAATTGAGAGTACAGGGAGTTGATGCCGTTGCCTCACACTTGAAGTTCCCTACTTTAACAGAAGCAAAAACTCCCGAGGAAATCGAAAAGACCATACAAATGTTTAAAACTGCCAATATTAATGGTATAATCTTGACTTCTCTTAAACAGACTATTGAAACAAAGAATGGTCAGTTGTCTTCCCCAAACGTAATTCCTGCAGCATATGCCGACAAATCTAGCTTTGGTGCAAATGCAAATGATAACAATGTTTTTCCTGTTTCGACATCAAAAACTTATATATTGGAAGCACTAATCTATAATCTTGAGTTAGAAGACGACGATCAATTAGTAAATGTATGCTTGGTAGATGTGACCGACCCCAATTCTGTAGCTAAGATTCAAAAAACCTTTACCAAGATTATTGCCGATCAGTTTAAATAGTGTTCGTGATAAAACCAACATACGCAATTATAGTTTTCATCTCGCTATTTCTTATAGGGTGCGGTAGTAAAAAAGCCATTGTACATGAACCAGTTCCTTTTGAGATAGCTCCTAAAAAATTAGTTGTCTTTCTGGATGGTACCACCAATGACGAGAGTAGTCACACAAACGTTTCCAAACTTTATAATTTGGTTTCCTTGCAAAACAATCTGAATATAGGTGCCGCTTATTTAAGAGGTGTTGGCAATGGTGCCGATTTTGTTGGAATACTAACTGGATCAGGTATCCGGGGAGAGGTTTGCAATGCGTATCTATATCTTACCGAACACTATGATCATGAGCGTCAAGATGAGATTTACTTGTTTGGTTTTAGCAGAGGGGCATATGCCGCACGTATTCTGGCAGGAATGATTCATTCCGCTGGCATTGTTGATATCAAAGCCGTTCCGAAGGACAAAAGATTAAAGTTTATTAAGAAAATCTATAATGCGCATAAGGGAGACAAAACGCTCCAGGAGAGAAGGGACGACGTTTTTAAAGTAACGCAACAGCATATGGATTTCGACACCTATAAAATTGAATTTATGGGCTTATGGGATACGGTTGCAGCTTTGGGCATTCCCGACTATAAAGACGACTATTATGTTGAGGAAACGAAATATAACGACCAGCTATGCAATGTAAAGCGTGCGGTTCAGGCATTGTCCTTAAATGATAATAGAGGATCTGTTTTCACTCCATCTCTATTGACCCACGAGTATTTGGTCCGTGACTGTAACGGCATAGACCCAAAAGATATTGCTGAAGAAGTTTGGTTCTTTGGAGCGCATTCGGATGTGGGTGGCGGAGCCCTCAATACCAATATCAGCGGGGTTTCCTTAAACTGGATGATCAATCAGATCAGAGAGTACAAACTGCTTCCTATGGAAACCCAGGTATATGAAAACCGCCATGACGTTACCAATGATCCCCGTAAAGGTTTCATGAAAGTAATTTTCCCTAAAAAAGGGCGCAAATTGGTCTTCTTTACTTCTAGCGAAGGTTACAAGAAGGAAAAATTAAAGATACACCAATCGGTACTAGATCGGTTGGAAGGCTCATTACAAACCTATGAAATCAACCTCCTTAAACTTTTTGGGGAGTGTTTTGAAAAGAACAAAAAGGGAGGTTATAAGTATCTGGAATCTTCGGATTGTTTCGAGGTGGTCGATTAAAAATTTATACTTTTTAAGATCATGTTGATATAAATTTTGGGAATAGCCTTATTTTTCCATTTTAAAACCATGAGCACTATGAGAATCGCATATCAATTTCTAGTTATTGCCATTGTAGGTCTTTTTTTAACGGGTTGTTCGGGAATGAAACTGGCAAATTCCTATAAATCAGATGATTTTGAAACCCTCCGAAATAAAAAAATGTTAGTCGTTGCTAGAACACCTATTGAAAATGTTCGTAAAACGTATGAACTTGAGCTAGTAAATAAATTAAAAGCGAAGGGTATCAATGCGGTTGCCAGTCATATGGCCTTTCCTACCTTAGAGCGTATTGATAATAAAACTGCCGAAAGAATAGCGGATGTAGTGGCCATGTTCAGAAAAGAAGGCTTTGATATTTTAACGTTAACGTCACTTAAAGATGTGCAGGAACAAGAAATACTACGACGCGCAGGTGGCTACAATTCATTACCGCAATACTATAGCAATAAGTATATTTCGCTACGAGGATATTATGATGATGTAAATGCAGCGCCTAAGTTGCCGCCGAGAGAACAAGACCCAGTTACGTATGTTGAAAAGTCGACGACCTTCGTTCTTGAAGCTGTAACCTATAATTTGGCTTTGGAAGAGGAAAAAAGATTGCTATCCGTGATTACGGCGGAGGTTACTAATCCTGATTCCGGAAAAGGTGTTCGAACTGCTTTTGCCAAGATTATCGCAAAAGAATTAAAATAAAGAAAAACCGATGCGCTATTTTGTTTTTACCGTCTTAGTATTACTATATATATCAGCAAAGGCGCAAGACTTATCTGCGCTTTATGAAAAGGTTAAACCTTCAGTAGTAGTAGTTTACACTGAGGAGAGGAAATTACAAAGGCTGGGAAACACCACGGCAATGGTAAATTCTCAAGGATTAGGTTCAGGATTTATGATTTCAGATACCGAAATCATAACGGCAGCTCACGTTGTTGATGTGGCGGAAAAGCTTTTTGTACAATTTTTTGACGGAGAGACTATAGAAGCTAAGGTAGTTTCAACTTTTAACGAACCAGATGTTGCACTGATTAACCTAACAAGACCTAAAAAGAATGCCGTTTGGGTTACCTTGGGAGATTCCGATAAGAGCAAAGTAGGCGAACAAGTAGTAGTGATAGGAGCCCCGTTCGGACTTGCACATTCGCTATCTTCGGGTTATATCAGCAGTAAAATTGGTAAAACCAAAGATACCAATCCTTTTACTAATACAGAGTTTATACAGACTGATGCGGCAATTAATACAGGAAACTCCGGTGGCCCTATGTTTAATTTAGATGGTGAGGTCATTGGTATCGTAAGTCAAATTAAAACTATCACTGGCGGTTTTCAAGGTATCGGTTTTGCCGCAACTTCAAACATTGCCAAGGATCTTTTGATCGATAAAAAAATTCCGTGGACAGGGGCCGATTTCCTTCCCCTTTCCGGTAAAAGTGCGCAGCTATTAAACATACCTCAAAATTCAGGGTTATTGGTGCAACGTGTGGTTTCTACATCTCCGTATGGAAAAATGGGATTGCGTGGAGGCTCTGTTGAAGCTACTATTGATGACACATCTGTTTTATTAGGAGGAGATATTATTCTTGCTTTTAACGGTATTCGTTTTGAAATGAATGATGAAACTTTAAAAAAGTTGGGGGATTTTGCAAGCAGTCTTCACTCAGGAGATGCTGTTGTATTGGAAATTCTAAGGGATGGTAAAATTTTATCGCTGAAGAATTAATAGAAATTGGTTATTTATTAACGTGACTTTTGAAACAATAAAAAAACAAGAACTATGAAAAATGTATTCCTTTTTATCTGCCTAAGTGTTTTCTCCTGCTCCTATGCCCAAAGTGGTGATGAAGTTGCTGTTGAACGAGTTGTCAATTTCTTTTATGACGGTATCAATGAGCGCGACGCTAACAAAATGATATTACCCTTTTCTGAAAACGTTTCCTATCAAAACGTTAGTATTGTTGATGGAAAAAAAGTAGTCAGAACGGCGGATTTGAATAAACTCATTCAAGAAATTGCCGCTATTGAGGACAAGGCAAAAACCAAGCTTGAAGTTGTTACTTTGAAAATCAATGTCAATGGGTTCATTGCAAATGCATGGGTATCCTATAAATTTTACCAGTTCGGTGCGCTGCACCAATGTGGGGAAAATGCACTCCAGCTGACCAAGGAAGATGGAGAATGGAAGATTATTTCAATGTTAGATGAGCATTCGAGGGAAGCTTGTCTGACAATATAGTCTAATACCATAGCCCCATACCTAGCGAAGGGATATGACAATTAATCATTTTTATATAAAAGGAAGGGCGTTTATACTAATTGTATTTTTTACCTTTTGTACACTCGGGGTATTCGCCCAGGAGGAAAAAGATACTAGTACTTCTGACCAAACCACATGGCAACTTTTAAAGTATGATGTGGGCAATATATTCAAGGGTGTTGGGTATTCCTATACCAGACCTTTGCATTGGAAGGGAAAACAGTGGGGCACTTTTGGAGGTGTGGTTGCCGGTACAGGAGCACTATATCTTTTTGATGACCAAACTTCCGAATATTTCAGAAATCGAAGTGAAGATATCCCGCAGACTCTAAAAGATTTTGGGGAAAACTACGGTAGTCCACAAAATATATATAATCAATTCTGGTGTCTATCTTACCGGGCTTTTCACTAAGAATGAAAAATTAAGAAGGACCGGAGTTCTTTTACTATCTTCTGCCACAGCTACAGGTTTATTGCAGCAAATAACCAAATCGGTAGTCGGAAGGGCACGGCCTGTGAGTGGGAAATCAAAAGATACTTTTAACCCATTTAGTTCCGATAGAAATTTTCACTCCTTCCCGTCCGGCCATGCATTGATGGCATTTACCACGGCATATGCATTGGGCAAGCAATTTAAGAGTCCTTGGATCAAAGGGGGTATCTATGCGGTAGGTCTTGTTCCAGGTGTTTCCAGATTATGGACTGACCAGCACTATCTTTCTGATGTGGCCCTAAGTATCGCCATAAGTATCTTCACGGTAGAAGCTATTGACAGGTATTTAAACACCAAATATGACAAAAAGTATAACCAACAAGAGAAAAAAGTAAGTTGGGACCTTAATTTTTCGCCTGGGCAATTGGGTGTTGTGGTGCGATTTTAGAGAATGTATCATGAAACTGCTAAAATCCAAAAGACCGCTAAAATAAGCCGCCAATCGCATTTGGTAAAACGTCCCCAAAAGTCAATAGCCAATCTTTTAGAATAAATCCACAGCTGCTCTAGTGGTTTTAAATATAAACTGGTTTTATCTATTAAACGGAATACCTACGCTCAGAAAAAACCGAAGT
This sequence comes from uncultured Flavobacteriaceae bacterium, assembly GCA_947494715.1. Taxonomy (GTDB): domain Bacteria; phylum Bacteroidota; class Bacteroidia; order Flavobacteriales; family Flavobacteriaceae; genus Ulvibacterium. Next base: position 966,120 of record CANLWG010000001.1, read on the forward strand.
TTGTTGCTGTCGTTTGTCCAAGTTGTATTGAAGTCGATAGGTCCTAAAATAGATTTGTAAGATAAGGTTGCGCCCGCTGAAATAAGAAGGCTGGTTCCATCTGAAGCTTGCCAATCATCATTTGGAGAAAAGACATTGTCAGTATATTCTTTAAGGTCATCGAACCCTACTGATGCTATATTAAACTGCGGTGTAACATACAACTTGTTGATAGGGCTGTACTGCACGCCAAGTTTAACCATCAAAAACTGACTGACCAATAATTCATCTTCATGTAAGCCTTGAAAGGCGAAGCTATCGGCTCTTTGAATGGGTAGGTTTCCACCTAAAAAATAGAGTTCGGGATAACCAAAATCAAAAAAGGAGACCTGATTGTTTTTCTGGGTATCATCAAGAACAAGGCCAGCCGAAGTATTGAGAATACCCGTAATATTTTCATTGATGAACAAGCGTTTTTCATAATTCAGCTGCAACTTGGTAAAACCATTGGTAGCTCCCTTCACATCGGAAATAGTAGGATCAGCAAAACTCACATTTACATCTTGTTGAAATGACCTGCTCAAGGTGGTTTGAAAACTACTACCATCTGTAGCATAAAAAACTTCGTTCATAGTGTTGCGTACATAACGGGCATCAACACTTATACTACTTGAAAAGTACTTGTTTAGTGAAAGTATATTGTCATTGATTTCGGGCGAAACCGTTGGTTTTATATCGGTGTACTTGTAGTTTAGGCCAATACCCATATAGCTGCTCAGAGAGTTTATATTTTTATTGATCTGGTTCGAGAACACAAAGGATTTTTCTCTTAAATCGTCCGCTACGTTACCGTCGATAAATACTCTTTGAGTCAATTGACTGCCAATGGCCTCCGTTTTCCACCACCAATCTTTTTTGTTTCCGAAATTCTTCTGGTATTGCGCCAAGAATTTAGGTTGCTCTGCGATATCAATGCTCAGTAACAAACGAGAGGCTTTGCCAAGCACATTTCTTCCACTATAATTGCCTATAAGACCAACACCCCGATAGAGATCAAAATGCAAGGAAGCTCTTAATTGATGCGCCGGTTTTTCAAAGCCGGTCAGCAATAATCCTTTTTTGTCATCTTCTAGGGTGGGTTCGTAGATTATTTTTTTGAAAATATTAGTGCCCATGGTTCTTTTTACGAATCGGATCACATCATTTTTGGAATATTCCTTATTGAGTTTTATGTTAGCCCTTTCTTTGACCAAGGGCAAGTTGGCATCACTAATATTCCTAAAAACTATGGTGTCAAAAACAATCTTATCCTCTAAATAGGGTAGGGCATGTGACCGTTGTTTATAGGGTCTTAAAGTTTTTGCAAGTTGTGTAAGTTGGTCTATATTTTTTAGGGCAGCGATTTTACCTTCTTCGTAGATTTCTTTGCTCTTCGCAAAATCGGCGGTAGCGTACGATAAATTAGGTACATGGTCAATCAGTATGTCGCAAAGTTTTCGGTTTTTCGGATAAATGCTATAATTGGCCATCATGACCGACCGGGAAATAACCGCACTTAAATTATCAAGTTCTTCCATAGACTTACCATAACCGGAGACATCACTCCCAATGATAATATCGGCACCCATACTTTTAGCGATATCAGTAGGAAAATTATTAAGGATTCCTCCATCTACCAATAGGTTATTTTCATAGACCATGGGTTCAAAAACACCTGGAATTGACATGCTCGCTCGCATGGCCGAGCTCAGCGAACCGTTTGCGAGTACTTTTTGCTCAGCGTTAACGATGTCAGCAGCAATAGACCTAAAAGGAATGGCAAGATTGTCAAAATCGTTGATGTTATACACAGGAAAGGTTAAGGTGGCGAATACATCCCTAAGGTTTTGATCATTCAATAAATAAGAATTTACTCTGGGTTTTCCTTTTATCAGATCAAAATCGATAAGGTACTTATTGAATTCGCCCTTCTCCTCGACACTAACATCGTTTAGGTCTGTTTTTCCGCCCAAGAGTTCGCCCCATTTCAAGGAATGGGTCAGGTTGGCTATGCTATCCCCTGAATACCCCATGGCATAAAGTCCTCCAACGACACTACCCATGCTCGTTCCGATAATCATATCTGGAACAATATTCAATGAATCCAGCGTTTGTAGCAAAGGAATATGAGCGATGCCTTTGGCTCCACCACCGCTAAGAACAAGGGCGATTTTGGGCTTTGTTTCCTGTGCAGAAATAACATTGGGCATTACGGTAAAAAAAACCAAAACCAAAAATTGCAGTAAGCTTCTTATGAAAAGAAGTTTTAACATTAGAACTTTTTTTGTTGATTTAGAACTTTCATAATACATCTTTTTATTCTTCGTATAGCCCTTATAATTTTTCCATTTTTGGAAGCATAGCTTCGTTTTTCTCATGAAACCGTTCCATGCCAGAAAGAATTTTGTTGAGTAGTTGCAGTACCTCATTGATATATGGCCCTTTGTTCAACATTACACATTCTGCCTTCAACGAGGCTGTTGCATCCGTAATTTCGGCCCTGGATGGCAAACCCTTTTTTGCAAAACTTTCCAAGACCTGTGTTGCCCAAACAACAGGGATATGGGCAGCACCACACAAAACCAATATTTCTTCTTGGACCTTTCCAATGGTGTTCCACCCTGTTTCAACGGCAAGGTCTCCTCTGGCTATCATGACGCCAATATATTTGACTTTCATGGCGGTAAGAAGAATTTCTACTAGATTGTCAAAAGCAAATCGGGTCTCAATTTTAAGAATGATACTCAATTTATTGACTGCATCCCATTTTTGCAATTCCGTCAACAACTCTTCCACATCGTTTTTGGAGTTTACAAAGGAAAAGTTTACCACGTCGGCGTGCTTTGCTACAAATTCCAGATCAATCTTATCTTTGGTCGTAAGGCCACTAATTCCAAGATCGGTGGTCGGGAAATTCATTCCTTTTTCGGCTTTTAGCTTGGATCCCTTTTCTTTGGCCCTTGTGATACGTACCTCAAAACGATTTGGAAATATGGCCTCTATACGACCTTCGATCTTACCATCGTCGAATAAAATTGTTTCTCCTTCTTTTATCCGGTCAAAAACCTCTGGGAGTTGACATGAGATATTTGCTCTTTCAGTTAGATTTCCATCTTCATCAAATATTGCAGGGTTGCCCAACGTATTGGATTTGGTAATAGTCAGGACGTCATTGGTCCTCAGTAAAATTGACTGTTCTATTGGAGGAAGCTCTCCAACCGAGACGTCTTCCAATTTTCGGTTTTGACAACATATAATAGTACCTGTACTTATATAAGAAGTTTCATAGCAATGCACCTGAGCCTGCTGCTCGCCTACGCTAACAACTTTTAGCTTTCGCAGTTTATTTCTCGTATCCGTCAAAGTAAATTTATCTCCCGGTGCTAATTTCTTGAGCCACTCCAAAGCCACGGGTATGGTGTTTGGTTCCGAATCCTCATTAATTTCAGGAATCAATACGAGTAGTGCGGGACTAACAATGTTTCCGCTTTCATTGCGTTCAGGTGTGAATTTCCGAATCTTGGGACCGGGCGCGATGTTACCTGTTCTTATTTTTGGCCCCGCAAGATCCATAGTGATCTTTACCTTCTTACCAAAGGCCTTGGAGGCTCTTTTTACATTTAAAATGATTTTTTCCCAAATCTCGGGATCGTCATGTGCACAATTGATTCGAGCACAGTTCATTCCATGCTTTACCATTTCGTGAACCATTTGATAGTCATGGGCGGCCTGGGTGGGCAGAGTGACCATAATCCTGACCCTTCTTCCCTTGGAACGATAGCCTAGAAGCTCTTTCGTATGTCTATTCAAAAGCCTTTTCCCATTTTTTATGGACAGCCCCGCCTTTGTATTTACAATGGGCCTATCTCCCACCAAGCTATACAGGATAAACCTTGTTTTTAACAAGCTCGACATCAAATGGCCTTCTGCTTTTGCCAGCCTGGTCAATCCCAAGTTTTGCAACTTCTTCTGGGAGGTCCTTAAATCGAATGTTCTAAACGTACTATAGTGGGCTAGATTCCGAGCACTCTTAAGATATTCGGGACTTACATGTTCTAAAAAATCTTCGAACTGCGATTCTTCCAATCTTATCGCTTCCAGAATGACTTCTATTTGGGTGATCAACTCCCGTATTTTTCCCTCTTTAATTTTCATTTAACATGATTTTAAATTAAGGATTTCTTTTTCCATAAAAAGGCAATGACAAAAACACTGCACCTAGAAATTCAATTAAATTTTGCCAACTAGACAAAGGTTTATTAGGAGTGGAAAAACCTCTTTTATAAAGCACAAATAGGTCATTCCTGAATCTCCAAACAAGTAAGATTCACCATTTTTCCTGCCATACAGATGCCAGCCATGTCATTTACCGCTGTATAGCTAAGACTAACTGAAAGACCTTCTCGTTTGGTTACTTCAAAAGAATCAAGATTTATGGGTTGGAGTTTATCCCCGTTTTTGAGTTCAATTACCCATCCGCAGCCATCTAAATCCAGTGTTTTTAATATTCCAATTTCTCCATCCGGGCATTTTTTCATTGAGGAACATGCACTTAGGAGTATCATAGATGCCATTATTAACCCTGTACACAAACTTTTTGTTCTACCTTTTTTATTCATGGAAAACCATCATTTTAAATTGAGTAAATTCATTCTTTCTTCTTAAACCGTGCCTTAGCCACCAGATAACCTGCAACAAACGGAATACCGCCAAAAACCAAGGCGAGGATAATTACCAAAACAATAAGCAACCAACTTACTTCCTTGACGACTTCGGTCATGCTTTGGCCAGTTTCTATTATCAAGGCCTTTCCTGAGCTGTTTAGATCTTCAACTGCCAATACCCTTTGTTCATCAATGAACTTTTGTAACAAACTACGTTCTTCGGAAAATCTCATAATAGAACCCTCAATGCCATCATTGAAACTGTATACGATAGGAAGTAGTTCCATACGCATATTTTCAGCAATCAATGCCATAGTTTCTGGCGACTCACGGGCTATAGTGGCCAATTGATCTAACCTTACGGATAGCGAGTCAGCTCGTGCCAAATAGCTATCTGCAATACTGTCGTTTTCCCAACTTAAGGAAATCAATTCCTTTTGCCATTCTAGTTGCAACTGTAATTGTTCCCTAAAAACCCCAATCCTTTCCGAAAGATCGCTCATGGCCTGCGACCCAGAACCCAAAGTGGTAATATAGGTGGTATCAGCTACATTCAAATGTTGGGTAAGTTCATTTAGAATATTTTGTCTAGGAAATTCTAAAGATGTAAAAGGATGTTTCGAAGCATATTCGGACACAAAGGAATCAAGCTGTTCGTATCGCTTTTGAGGTAGAAGTGCGCGAGCTGTTCTTTCAATTCTTTGATTCAAATCTGCCGCTGCTTCTGCTGCTAGTGGAGTAAACTCTTTGAAAATAGTACTGCCCGTATCTGTCTTGAAATACCTATCCATTTGGGCACTTAATATCCAACTATCGACTAATGCTATTTCAGGAATGGATTGAAAAGCAGCTTTGGCCGAGGCCTTGTTCGTGTTAATTTTCCATTGTACGGCTTTTTTTTGAACTTCTAGATCTTGTGATGTTCTTCGGATGGAATCTGCAACCACAACTACTTGGTTCGTAAAATCATCATGAAATGCCCGGACTATTAACCTTGTATTTAAATCAGTTTTAGAGAATGGTTCAGAATCTCCTTCAAGGGATAGTTTCATCAAAGAACAACCGGAAGTTAAGACGAAAAGAACTAGGGTGAAGACAACTCGAAATTTTGGCGTTACTTTTATCATTGGGGGTGTAATTTTGTTTTTTTAAGATACAACTTTAACGGTTGACTATGTTATTTTTTAAAAATCCCTTACTTAATTTTTAATCTAATGAAAATCATATGTAATTCTTAACAGAGTACGATTTACAAAAAAAAGAAAAGCCCAATCCTTAAACTGAAATCAGCTATCTAAGAAGTAGGAAAAGTTATAGTGAGCACCACAGATCTTGCTTTTACCGAATAGTATTTTCCATCAACATTTTTGGCATCTTCAATTGGATTAATATCATGGGGAGACGGAAGCGAAGTATCGATTATGCAAAACCATTGCTTTCCTTCAAAGTCCCGTGGGTCCGGAAGTTCAAAATTCAAATCCTTAGAGTAGGCATTGTACATCAGATGTATCACGGAGGCAGTACTTTTGGTCCTTACGGTACAGGCTAAACTATGCGATGTGGGGCTCCAATCCGGGTGTCCCAATCTAATGCCATGCCATTCGATTTGCTGCTCATTTTCAAGGAAATCCATTAAGGACAAATCATGATAGTCTTCGCTGAATTCCCTATTTGTCCTGAACCTATTCAACATGCTTACAAGCCGATACCGCGACCTATTCTCTTCTAAAAGCTCCCAATTGGACCAACTGATCTCATTATCCTGGCAGTAGGCATTATTATTGCCCAATTGTGTTCGCCCTACTTCATCTCCCATCAAAAGCATTGGAGTACCATAGGAAAGTAGGGTAACCACCAAGAAATTCTTTATCTGTTGTTCCCTTAATTTTTTAATGGCGGGGTCGTTAGTTGGTCCTTCGGTACCACAGTTCCAGCTTAAGTTATTATTCTCGCCATCCTGATTGTTTTCTCCGTTGGCTTCATTGTGTTTTCCATTATAACTGACCAAATCATTCAATGTAAACCCGTCATGGCAGGTAATAAAGTTAATGCTTGCCTCGGCCTGATGTTTCTTATGCCCATAGATGTCAGGGCTTGCCAATATGCGGGACGCAAAATTTGAAACCGAAGCTTCATCACCTCTTATAAAGCTGCGCACGTCGTCCCTGAACTTGCCATTCCACTCTTTCCACTTATCACCTATAAAATGTCCAACTTGATATAGACCGGCAGCGTCCCAGGCCTCTGCAATCAGTTTGGTTCCGGCCAGGATCGGGTCTGATTCAATTTCCCAAAGTAAAGGTGGGTTTTTTTGGGGATTTCCGAACTCATCACGTGATAATATGGAAGCTAGATCGAATCGGAACCCATCAACATGCATTTCAGATACCCAAAACCGCAGACTATCCCTAATCATTCTCCTTACTACTGAATGGTTGGCGTTGACCGTATTACCACAGCCAGAATAATTCCCATAAGTCCATGTGTCGCTTTCCATTAAATAATAAGCCCTATTCTCAATACCCTTAAAACTGAAAGTTGGTCCGTTTTGATCACCTTCCGAGGTATGATTGTATACTACATCAAGAATGACTTCTATGTTGGCCTTGTGCAGGGCCTTGACCATATCCCGGAATTCATCCAAAGGTCCCATAACATCTTTGCGGGAACTGTATGCCCTATGCGGTGCAAAAAAAGATACTGGACTATATCCCCAATAGTTCATTTTTCCTTCGGGGGCATCGTGCTCGTCAAACTGAAAAACAGGAAGCAGTTCTACAGCGGTAATTCCCAAATCTATCAAATAAGGAATTTTTTCAATCAATCCGGCATAGGTGCCCCTTTTATTGGCTTTTATTCCAGAATTGGGATGCCTGGTAAAACCTTTGACATGCAGTTCGTAGATAATGGTCTTCGAAAAGGAATGTCGCGGGTAACGATCTCCTTCCCATTTATATGTACTGGTATCTACGACAACACTTTTCATGGCGCTGCTCATATTATCGCCCGGTTTTACAGCCAAATCCCGCCGATATGCTTTCGGCAGAACAACCAACTTGCCATAGGGGTCGAGCAATACTTTTTTAGGATTAAAACGATGTCCTCGGTCAGGAAGAAACGGACCATGCACTCGGAACCCATATATTTGCCCTGCCTTAAGCCCCTCAACAAAAATGTGCCAATAGAATTCTGTCCTGTGCTGTTTTTTGTCTAAAACCAGAATTTCATTAGGCTTGTTGGTATCTGGCCCCTCAAATAACAGTAACTCAATAGCAGTACTATTCTTGGAGTAAATGCTAAAATTAACCCCATTCCGTTGTACAGACGCACCAATAGGAAAAGCCCGACCTTTGCCAATATTTTTATGCGTACTTGCCATTTCCATTACTCTCTATACTTGATAATTAAATTTCGCAATCCTTCCGAGAATTCCCTATTAATCCCATTCCAATCAAAGGGTACTCTCACCGAAAGATCGGAATTAGGGATGGAAACATCGATGGGCGTCTTGTTATAATCACAATTTTCGGTCCCGTTGTAGATGACTACCGGATGATTCAAGGAAAGTAATAATTCAAACGCATCCAACAAAACCTTGATATTACCCTTACAATGCAATAGGAATCTATCCATATCGTGATTATCCAAAAATGTTACCATGAAATAATCGGACGGTACCTGCTGAAAATGTTTTTTTATTTTTGACTTCAATTTTTTACTTGATAACAGATCAACCCCATTTCTGGCTGCTTCGACTAACATGGTATTCAATGTAAAATCTAAAACCCCATCCAACTCCCCATAATACTCCAATTGAATATCTTCTTGGGATATTCCAAATCTCCTTTTGAGCGTTTTGTTTTTAAGTCCCGTGGTCTTGAACAGATTCTTGTCCAGGCCCTCACACCAGACTTCGCCAATGAAAACGGCTTGGGGATATCGTGCTTTCATTTTTTTTTTGAATATTTTCCAAAATCGATGTGTGGGACCAATGGCATGATCTATTCTAAAACCATCTAGCCCCAACGACAACCAATAATCCGCTATAGCTATCATGTAATTCCTTACCTCGGAATTATTTAAATTTAGCTTGGGCAACTCCGCGAAGTTCAGGAAACATCTATATTTCTCCGGCCATTGCTCAAAAATGAACCACTCAGAATATTTACTCATCCTGTTGTGATACGCATCCTGAAAAAGAGGATGTTGAACAGAGCAATGGTTTGGGACAAAATCCGCAATTACATGAAGTCCTCTATTATGTGCTTCGCCGATCAATCTTTTTAAATCTTCTTCTGGACCAAAATGAGGATCAACTTTTTTAAAATCCGTAATGTGGTATCCATGATAGTTAAGCGATTCGTTGAAGGGCGAAAGCCAGATGACATTTATGCCTAAACTTACTAAGTAGTCCAGTTTCTCAATGACTCCATTTATATTTCCGCCTAAGAATTCAGGTAAATTCTTCGTTTTTTGAAATCCGTGGAACCTATCGATAAACACTTGGTAGATTACCGCTTTTTTAAACCAATCTATTGCGCTCATAATTTTTTATTTTTGGGGAGCGGTAAGCACTTAAGCTATGACTTTGGTTGAATATTTTTTATTTTCAAAAAGAGTTGAAAACACAGATTCCTTGAGTGTCTTGTAGAAGCCAAAAAACAAGTCACAACCGCTCAATGGAAACTTCCTTACCATCAAAAATATACAACAACCTTTCAATCTCGTCAATGATAAAATTCCCTTTCTGACCATCTATTTTCATTAAAAGTTCTTCTTTTCCCGTATCGATTTGAAAATTGATTATCCGTATTTGACCGTCGCTTGGGACCGTGATTATCATAGCATCATCATTTTTTATGCTTTTGCGCATTCTTTTGAAAACGTATTCTAGGTTAGAACCCACATCTATATCGAAATCTGTTAAGCTATTTATACCTCGGCTATACGAATGATACGTTCCGTAAATACCAGAAATCCCCGTACCAAAAGCGCCTAAGTCATTGGATACGATGGTATTTCTGAGTGCTCGGTTCGCCTGGGTAGGGGCGAATAGCAATGTGGCGGATGTTATTTGAAGGCCTCTTTTGAGCCAGTAGAAGGAATCGCGAAAGGACCTACGAACAAAGGAGCCAGATTTCACGGCGGGATATTCCTTTTTGTAAATCAGGTTTCCTGAAAAATCGAATAGGTAGAACGTATTGCTTTCGAATAACAAGTAGGCGTTTTCCCTAATTTTTAGTTCAGGAAATTTTCTTCCGAAATCAATCTCGTGCGAAGATTGCGGCGCCACCGTGTCTCGATTATTGAAAAGATAGAAATCGTTGTCACTAAATACGGGAAACTGTCCGGTTTCGGGATTGAACCATACCCTATGATAGGGTACTTCAAGTTTTAAATTTCTGTTGATGAAATCGGCATCGAATAGGGTAAGGTCTTCTTTCCATATTTTTTCTCCAGATTCAACTTGGATTCTATTTGCTCGTGATGGCGTTATATATAGTGCATATGGTTCATCGTCAAAAATATGCACTGGATTTTCATCGTTAGAATACGTGATCTTCAATGGGGCATTCCAAGCATTATGGCCAAACTGGTCGATTCGCGTTAACAGGTTTTCCTGAACTACCAAATAGCTATCGGTAGTAGGGACAATTTTTTTTATCAGGGGCAGGGGATCTGATCTGTCCCATTTTTTCTTTCCATTTTCGGGGTTGATGATAGTAAAACCCTTGGAAGTAATCACGACCAACTGATCCTTATCCAAAGTGGTTTCCATAATGTTACCAGCAACTCGGACAGGTGGTCTTGACCACAAACTGTCCATTGTTTTAGGGTCCATTGCGATTATTATAGTTTCTTGGTTCAATTTTTTGCTACTTATGTAGTTGGAGGATACGTAGAGTTTATTTCCCTTGTCATTAAATAAAATACTGGTTATTCCCTTTTTATCATATTCAATATCCCCCGTTTTAAGATCTATTTTTAGCAAATGCCTGTTCTTCAACCAAAAAATGTTGTGATCGGCATCCAAGAGGACTTTCTCCTCATTTAGGATGGCGCCTTTTGTTCTTGTAAAAAAATCACTGATCACTTGGGTCATCCATAGTTCTTTTCCCGTTTCAAAATCAAAAAGACCAATTCCAAACCCCTCCTCGGTTTTACCATCTACCAAAACCGCTTTTTGCTCGGGTAATAGCAGCGTGTTGAAAACGGCCTGAAATCCCTGTTCGCTTGAATTGAAAATAATTTTTCCGGTAGTTACGTCTACAATAGCCCGTGAGATACCTTTTGCATTTAGAGCCTTGGAAAGAATTTTGGAATTGATCAAGGGCTTGTCCTCAAAAAAGACATAAGGCGTGAGTGGAATCTCGGAGTACCGGCTAAAGTCCAATTCTCTAATACTCTTATTCTCCCAGATGATAGCTTGTTTTTCTGGGTCTACTCCATAGATGGACCCCGAAGTTTTGACCATCAAAATCCCCGTATTAGTGTTAAGGACTTTCTGCTGAATTCGATGCTTCAGCAAAATTTTTTGTTGGGTAAAAGCAGTCCATGAATGCACTAGGGCGACCAACAGAATTAAATTCCTCTTGATTATCATTAGGATGGTATTTTTAATTTAGAATCGACATAAAACCTTAGATATGGTTATTTAGTATGGATAAAAAGTGTTAATCTATTTTTTTAAATATCAATAGCGCTTTTCCATTGGAGTCCATCAAGGTTAGGTTCAAGTCCTTTATTTTGTATAGTCGTGTTTTCCGAAGCTAATCTAGAAATGTGCTGGCCACTTTCATTTCTCGACAGGCCATTCTGGTCTCATTGATAGGGCCAAACTGCAAATCGGTATTTGTTAATTTCTCCAGATTTCCGGTAATTTGATTGCAGCCGTTATTGCCGGAAAATGAGTTGTTCTTAAGGTTGAATTCCAATTGTAGCCGTTTTTCGATATCATCGGATATTGGGCTTTCAAGCATTACTGTCAAGGTCCAAATATCATTGATTAAAATTTTGTTTTCGATAGGAGTATTTTCGCTTTTCGAATTGTCTTTTGTCTTATTGCCATTACATCCAAATAGGAGTAGGAATAGGGCTAGACTCAGTATTTTGTGCATTTGTATATTTTTTATGGTTAAAATGGATAGTGCTAATTTTAAAATTGTACTTCTGTATTTCTTATGTTAAATACTACATTTATAAATTACTTCTAAGGTAACGAAATCACATCTAAGGCATTTTTTTTCAATTCTCAAAATCTATACTTTAAAATTGTTCTCGCATAAACATGCCGTTCGTTCGGAACTACTTTTCCGAAGGTAAAATAATGCTCGATCCCCAGAGAGAAACGTCTTGAGGAAAAATAGACACTCTGTGTCATTGTGGTGCTAAACGTATTTAATTCATTCACCGCATACTCAAAATCGTTGTTAAACAGATTTCCCTGCGCCGTGCCATCAAATATATTTAGGGAGCCGCTAATCGCCGATTGAAAAAAGAGTTCTACACCAGAATTTGATAAGATGTTGTTATCCATGCCCACAGACTCTGATAATTTATTAAACTTTCCAAATCGCAATCCCAGTGTGGAAGTAGCATCAATATATAAGTTTCCCAATCGGGTATCAAGCATTCCATAGACATCGAACCATTTTTGTTGTGGTATAAAGTCATAGGCATATGCAACGTTCAAGTTTACGATTGGCTGATTTGGCACTTGAAACCGCCATTCTTCAAAAATGGGGTCATCTGTGATCTTATCATGAAACCAACCTTGAAAATCGCCCGCTAAAGATGAAGGTCCCATGATGCCGAGCAATGCACCTCCCTTCAAAAAATACCGTTCAAAGGCATAGGTGACGTTAAATGTACCGAATAACAAACCGGCATATGGACGATCAAAAGATATGGTGTTTTGTTGTATTTCACTAGGAGTTACCGTCTTGTTTGTTGGTGTGAATCCTTCCAAACGTAGGCCTATTTCAAAAAAATAACCTGTCTTTTTAGGGAAATACTTTTGTAGCCTGAGCAATTTTTCCTTTTTAAATTTCAAGTTGACCCCGACACCATAGCTATAAAACCGGTCCGAGTTCTGCCAGATTACATAGGCATCATTTGCCGAGGAAAATGAAACCTCCTGAGCAAAAGCATTAGGTTTTTGCGCATTACCTTCAATGCTAAAAAAAAGAAGTATAAAGAATAAGAAAAGACCATTTGATTTGCTTGCATTCATGAGGCCTTTTTCATATTTCAGTCCGTTTAAAACTTAGTCAACGAATTTGTGATTTATTTACATGGCACCAGGTTGTTTGGTGTCGAAACAATTTAGGCTTACCATTTAAAAGGCTTAAACCCGACCCCGAATTCAATATAATCCGCTACCCCTCCATCAAGGGTTTTTAGCCCAAATTGAGCAAAGAGAATTTCAGTAATGTTATAGCGAAGGGCTGGTCGCATAAAAAAAGCGCCTTTTCCTAAATCGTCGGTAATATAAGTACCCAATTGTGCTTTAATGACCATTTTCCAAAAATGAAAATCGTATCCGGCGTGAATACCGATTGAAGTTCTGTCCGCCGCTTTGTCAAACTCTTGAAATGAATTGTCATAAAAGAAATCAAAACCACCTGTAATGCCATGTATGGCGTTGAAGCGATGTTCGTAGTCCAAAACCCCTGAGAAAACTCCAAATTGTCTGTCGGTTCCACCGTCTTCATCGGTTTGCTTGCCTCCGCCTGCAAGATATATCGAAATTGAGTTTTCGTTGATTTTCGTCGGTTTGGTTTTTTCTGGGGATTTAAATCGAGCCTGAAGTAGATTTTTAGTATACGGATCGTTGTCAACAAACCGCTGTGCTGCATTGTAATTGTATTTTACCCCTAGGTTGATGCCAAATAGATTTAGTCCCAAATTGGGTTGATAGCTGCTACCATTACTAAAGTGGGTAAAGTCGACCCCATAGGTCAGATCCAACTCCCTTGTAAAACGATATTCAAAGCCAATATCAAGCCCAAAGTAAACGGCCGCACGAGCACCAAAAGCATCGTTTATTGGGTTCTCCTCGGCATTGTATTCCTGCAAATTATAGGTAATCCCCAGAGCAGGTTCTATACTGAATTTATTTCGTCGGTTCGGATTACCGATTGGGAAGTCCATGAAGGCATACAAGGCACTTGGATTTCCAAAAACTTCTGCATTGCCCAAAAATCCGGAATACAAACCAATTCCATAAGTGGGGTACTTATAATACCCGGCCCAGCTTTCAGGATTGCTCGACTGCCATCCTATTTTTATATTGATCGCCCCATAACCCGCATCCAAGAATCCCGCTTCACTTAAAGCCGTTCCGGTATAGAGGTAACTGCCATAATTCGATTTGAATTCAATAGATCGAAATTTATTGGAAGGTTCCCTATTTGATATCGTCTGGGCGTTAACAAGGAACAAAGAACAAAGTAGACAAATGGTAAAGAATCTTGTCATAAGTATGTATTTAAATAGGCATTTAAGTATCTATTTTTATTTCTTTTTGATGGTATAGGTTGGCAAGGAAATACCGAATCTTACGGCCAAAACCCTTATAACAACAACCAAGGTAATGGTGCTTATATGCGATATATTTTCATCGAAATTCAAAGAGTATAGAATAATGAAACATACTGCACCCGCAAGAGAGGCCAAGGCATAGATTTCTTTTCTAAAAATAATAGGAATTTCATTGCATAAAATATCACGGATCACCCCTCCAAAACATCCCGTCATAATTCCGAGAACAACACTCACGGCTGGATCCAGGTCTGCGGAAACCCCTATTTGCACGCCACTAATGGTAAATATGGCAAGCCCTATCGTATCGAAGATGAAAAGGGATTTCGCCAAAAAATATATCCTATTTCGGAACAATATGGCCAAAAGAACGGAGATACTTATAAAATGAACAACATAAAAATGTCCCATCCACCACACCGGTGTATTTCCAATAAAGACATCCCTTAAAATGCCTCCACCTAATGCTGTAACGAAGGCAACAATGAAGATGCCAAAAACATCCATTTCTCGTTTAATAGCCATCAATGCCCCAGAAATGGCAAAAGCAATTGTACCGAGCATATCAAGAATATCGAAAAATCCCATTCGCAGTTTTTGACTAATACATTGGACTAAAAATCAAATTTAACCCCAATACCAAAAACACTTTGATTCCTACGGTCGCCTGCGGTATCTTCGCTTTGGTCAATCTTGGCTGCCGCAAATAATTTGCTTCCTTTTTTAAAGGCGTAGCTGACTTCACCAATGGCAAAAGCGTTATTGAAATCCCCTAATCCTGCTTCACTGTCTGGAGTTAGATAATTGAACCCTGTTGCGGCTTTCCAACGTTTATTTTTGGAAAAGATATATCCTAGATAAAATTCGATTCCAGTAGCATCGTAAAAAGTGTCTCCTAATCTTTGGTGCTGTTTTAAATTGGCATAGGATGCTGCAACCGAAAACCTATCTTTTTCGTAGGAGGCCGAGGTTACAAAAGCCTCATCACCATCTTTGGCCTGATTGGGCAATGGGTCTTCAACGCCATCAAGTACCTTATTATATCCTAAGCCCACTGCAAATCCGCCGATCGTATAACTGGCTCCTAAACCATAGGTATCCAAAGATTTGCTGTTTACGGAAATATTTCTTGCTTGCCCTTGAACACCAATTTTCAAACCCGAATTCGCATAACTCACTTTTAATAATTGATTGGCCCTTCCCGTTCCCGATACACCACCATCCGAAATATTCCATACACCGATGGCAGCTCCGCCGAATGCCGAAAATTTATCTACCTGATTGGCACCCAATTGATAGTAAACTGAGTTTTGCTTCCCAAAAGTAAATTCCAAATCTTTATAGGAGAAGCCTGCATAACCCAACCTTGCAAAGACTGCATCACCTACTTGGGCAATGCCCGCGCCAGGATCCACAGCAAATTCAACGGTTTCATCCCTTGAAACCAGATTGAGGCCAAATTCTATTCCACCAATTACATTGAAATTATCGGCTTCATTTGGAGAAAGGGCGTGTTTTACTTTAATACCTATTCTTGGGGCATTGTTTGAAATCCCGATTTCCCCTTCTTCGGCAAAACCAGCACCGATCCGGAGACTTCCATAGGGAGTAACTCGAGAGGTAATTGCATCGATCCAATTCGTATCAGAATCTTTTTTCACCGTATCCGTCTGAGCTTGTATTTCTTGTAGTAACAATAAGGCTGCAGCTAACCACATTGTTTTTCCGTATGTAGCAAGTAATTTCTTCATAAGGTTTTATTTGATTGTTTTTTATCCAAAGACTTTTGACTTGGCAACTCTTGCATTCATTTCCGCGATATTTATGATAGAAATTCCCTCAGGGCATTCCACCTCACAGGCACCGGTAAAAGTACAACTACCAAAACCTTCGATTTCCATTTGATAGGTCATTTCCGCAACTCGTTTGTGCTCTTCGGTGCGCCCTTGTGGCAACCCATTCAAATGATTGATTTTGGCCGAGGTAAAAAGAGCGGCCGAAGAATTTTTACAAGTAGCCACACAAGCTCCGCAGCCTATACAGGCAGCTGCGTCCATTGCCCTGTCCGAGACTTCTTTGGGTATGGGAATGGCATTTGCCTCTGGTGCTGTACCTGTTTTGGCACTTATAAAAGCACCTTGCTCAATAATCCGATCAAAGGCGGAACGGTCTACAATGAGGTCTTTAAGTACCGGAAAAGATGCAGCACGCCATGGTTCTACCACAATGGTATCGCCATCTTTAAAACTGCGCATGTGCAACTGACAGGTGGTCATATTATCATGTGGACCATGAGCCCGCCCATTGATAAAAACACCGCATTGTCCACAGATTCCTTCACGACAATCGTATTCGTATGCAATTACTTTTTCATCCTTGAGGACAAGCAATTCGTTTAAATGGTCGAGCGCTTCGAGAAAGGACATGTCTTCTGTTAAACCATTCACTTCATATGCTTTTATAGCACCTTTATCGTTTGGCCCTTCCTGTCTCCAAATTTTGAATGTTACTTGCATGGCTTCCTATTTATAACTTCTTACTGATGGTTTTACAAACTCAAATTGTAGTGCCTCTTTATGCAGCTTGAAGTCTCCATTATTATATTCCCAAGCGGACACATAAGAATAATCATCGTCTACACGAACAGCCTCGCCCTCTTCGGTTTGGAATTCTTCGCGAAAATGCGCCCCACAAGACTCGTCTCGCTCTAGGGCATCCGTACACATTAAAATCCCCAGTTCTATAAAATCGGCCAATCGCAGTGCTTTTTCCAGTTCCGTATTCAGTTCGTTACTGTCTCCAGTAACTTTTACATCGCTCCAAAAGGCATCTCGAATTTCTTTTATTTGTTGAATAGCTTTTTCCAAGCCTGCTTTGTTTCGGCTCATGGCACACTCTTGCCACATGACCTTTCCCAATTCTCTATGGAAATGGTCTACTGTCTTTGTGCCATTTATAGCAAGAATGCGGTCAATATTTGATTTCACTTCCTTCTCCGCTTTATCAAACTCAGGATGGTCTATGGTAGGATAGTCCGCCTTAATTTCATTGGCCAAATAATTGTTGATGGTATTGGGTAGTATAAAATACCCATCAACACTGGCCTGCAATAAAGAGTTGGCGCCCAAACGATTGGCGCCATGGTCTGAGAAATTACATTCTCCTACAGCGTATAATCCAGAAATAGTGGTCATTAATTCATAATCTACCCAAAGCCCGCCCATGGAGAAATGTGCAGCAGGGGAAATTTGCATGGGCTCTTTATAGGCATCAATACCCGTAATCTTCTTGTACATTTTGAACAGATTGCCATAGCGGTCTTTAATGGTTTCCAAACCAAACCTTTCAATGGCATGCTTGAAATCGAGATACACGGCATTCTTTAATCTTCCAACCCCAAAACCTGCATCAATACGTTCTTTTGCGGCCCTAGATGCAATATCCCGTGGTGCTAAATTCCCAAAACTGGGATAGCGTCGCTCCAAATAATAATCCCTTTCCTGTTCTGGAATAGCATTGGCTTTTCGTGTATCGTCTTTTTGCTTGGGCACCCAAATCCTTCCATCGTTCCGTAACGATTCCGACATCAAAGTAAGCTTTGATTGTGCTTCACTGGATTGTGGCAAGGCTGTAGGATGTATTTGAGTAAAGCTAGGAGCTCCAAAAAAGGCTCCCTTTTTATGGGCTTTCCATAGGGCACTGCCATTGCAACCAATGGCGAGCGTAGATAGTCTGAATACTCTAGAATACCCTCCCGTAGCTAAAACCACGGCATCAGCGGCATAACGTTTCAGTTCTCCGCTGACCAAATCACGAACGATAATCCCTTTTGCTTTTCCGTCTATGACAACCAAGTCCAGCATTTCGCTGCGGGGAAACATTTCAACCTTTTTGGCACGTACCATTTTATATAACTGGGAGTAAGCGGCCATTAATAATTGTTGTCCTGTCTGACCCCTGGCATAAAAGGTGCGTTGTACCTGTACACCACCAAAACTTCGGTTGACCAAAGTTCCGCCATACTCCCTGGCAAAGGGTACGCCTTGTTGCACGTAATGGTCTATTAGGGGAGCGGATAATTCTGCCAATCTGTAGGTGTTGGCTTCTCTGGACCTAAAATCACCTCCCTTTAAAGTGTCGTAGAACATTCGCCAAACACTATCTCCATCATGTTGATAGTTCTTAGCAGCATTTATACCACCCTGAGCTGCAACAGAGTGTGCCCGCCTTGCGGAATCTTGATAGCAGAAGCATTTGATATCATAGCCCAATTCCGCCAATGTTGATGCTGCCCCTGCGCCTGCTAGGCCTGAACCCACGACAATGACATTGAGTTTCTTTTTATTTGCAGGATTTATCAATTGGGATTTCACTTGATAATTCCGCCATTTATCTTCGAGCCTTCCTTCCGGGATTTTTGCGTCTAATTTCATCCTGCTGTTCTATTTGAAATAAACAATAAATGGTATGATCCCGAAACCTACGCCCATGATGATGGCATAGACCAAGGCTATCTTGGCCACGATTCGAAGCCCTTTTTTATGGTAAAACCCAAGGGTTTTAAAAGCACTTTTGAAGCCGTGATGCAGATGCAGTGCCAACGGAATTGCCAACACGGTATAGAAAATCACGTAATAAATATTATGAAATAGCGCACTGGTCACTTCATAAACATCAACATGACCAGCAGCATCTAAATTGACGGCCTCTCCCATTCCCAATTTAATCCTTGCCCAAAAATTGGCCAGGTGAACTACAATGAAAAGTAGAATCATAGTGCCAATGAGTCCCATATTTTGGGAAGTCCATGTGCTGTTTTCCTTGGAATTGTTCATCACGTATTTTTGTGGACTTGCTTTTCTATTACGAAGGGTAATCAGTAATGCATATATCACATGAAGAATAATGGATAGATATAACAAATAGGCAACTAGCTTTATCAAAGGGCTTTCCCGTAAAGTGGTCGAATACGAATTATATAAACCTCTTGCGGTTTCTTCCGGTAGTAATAAAATACAATTTGCGGACAAGTGAACTACTAAGAAAATGCATAAGAACAGCCCCGTACCTGCGATAACGGTTTTTCGGAAAAAGAGTTGATTTAATGCCATTTTGAAATGCTCTTGTAGTTATAATCTAATTTGTTTGAAAATGATTTATCCTATTAATATTCATCAAAAATATCCTGAAGTTCGGTCAAGCTTTTTTCTTTTGTAAGAGTCAGCATTAACAGGATTCGCGCCTTTGCAGGATTCAAATCGCCTGAGACAATAGTGTGATAATCTTCATCTTTAAATTCATTGTCGCGCAAAATCCATCCTGTGGCGGCGCGGGTGCTTCTGACGATAATTACACCATGATCTTCATATGCTTTTTTAGCTGCGTTTAAGGTAGCCTCCGTCATGTTGCCATTCCCGACGCCAGCAATAACGATACCTTTGGCTCCGGCTCTCACATGCATATCGATCAAATCAGGAGACATATCCGCATAGGCATATACAATATCTACACGAGGCAGTTCTTTAATACCTTCTATGGAAAATTCACTGGTGTTACCAAACTTGGTATTGGGTTCGCGGAAAAAGCCCAATCTGCCATAAAACACACCTCCCAACATTCCCTTAATGGGTGATTGAAAACTGTTCACATTGGTGGTATTCATTTTGCTGACATCACGGGCAGCATGAATTTGGTCGTTCAGCGAAACCATGACGCCTTTGCCTACCGATTGCGTGTCTGCAGCTATGGCAACGGCGTTGTATAAATTCAAAGGCCCTTCGGCACTTATCGAAGTAGAGGAACGCATAGATCCGGTGGTAACCACGGGTTTATCACTTTTGACTACCAAACTCAAAAAATAAGCGGTCTCCTCTTGGGTATCGGTGCCATGGGTAATCACAATGCCGTCCACCTCATCGGAGGCTAACAATTCATTGATTCGATTCGCCAGCTTCAACCAAATTTCGACCGACATATCCTGAGAACCGACATTGGAAATTTGTTCTCCCGAGACATCTGCGATTTCTTTGATTCCGGGCACGGCATTGATCATCGTCTGAATACCAATTTGACCTGCGGAATAGCTCCCTGAAGTCGCAGACGAAGCCGACCCGGCAATAGTACCACCTGTGGCCAGAATTTTAACGTTGGGTAGTTCTGTGTCTTGCCCAAACCCAAGCGTAGTCATAGCAACTACCATCAGGAAAGCTATCATTTTCATTTTTAGTGCTTTCATAATACGAATTTATAGTGACTTTGTTCTTTGGATAATCAGTCCTACTTATGCAGCATTGCCGTATACTTTGGATTCATAAGATTTTCCACGCTCAATATTTTATCCAGTTCTTCTTCGGAGAGCAGCTCCTTTTCAAGCACTAATTCCCGGATATTCTTTCCGGTAGCAACTGCCTCTTTTCCTATAACATCACCCATATGATGCCCTATATACGGGTTCAAAAAAGTGATGATTCCAACGGAATTGAACACCATTTGCTTGGTGTGCTCTTCATTGGCCGTAATGCCATTGATACATTTTTCCGCAAGGGTCACACAAGCATTGGAAAGCAATTCAACCGACTCGAACATGCATTGTGCGATTACAGGCTCCATGACATTTAATTGTAGTTGACCGGCCTCCGCGGCAAAGGAAATGGTCACATCGTTGCCAATGATCTTAAAGCAAACTTGATTCGCGACTTCCGGGATAACGGGATTCACCTTAGCCGGCATAATGGAAGAACCTGCCTGCATTTCGGGTAGGTTGATTTCGTTCAGTCCACATCGTGGTCCAGAAGACAACAAACGTAAATCATTGCATATTTTTGAAAGCTTAACTGAGGTTCTTTTTAAAGCCCCTGATATCATTACGTAGGCACCACAATCCGAGGTGGCCTCAATTAGGTTTTCGGCTTTTACAAAACTTGCTTTGGTATACTGTTGCAAAAAACCGATGGCCAATTCGGAATACCCATCCGGCGCGTTTACACCCGTTCCGATGGCGGTGGCTCCAAGGTTGACCTCCAAAATCAGATCGCGGCAATGTTTTAGGTTTTTTGTTTCCTCTTTTAGGTTGGTAGACCACGCACCGAATTCATCGCCAAGGGACATCGGCACGGCATCTTGTAGTTGGGTCCTTCCCATTTTAAGGACATTCTTAAAGGCAGCAGCTTTTTTATCCAGACTGGTGGTAAGAATATTGATGCGTTCCAACAAATGGTTCATATAATAATATACTGCCACCCGAAAAGCAGTTGGGTAGGCATCATTGGTGGACTGCGATTTGTTGACATGGTCGTTGGGATGCAAAATATCATAACTTCCCTTTTCGTGACCATGAAGCTCTAAAGCTACATTGGCAATGACTTCATTGGCATTCATGTTTACCGAAGTTCCGGCACCACCTTGAAATACATCCGAAGGAAAGAACACGGCATATTTTTCCAAATCGTTTAGGATGTGGTCACAGGCTTGTATAATCATATCCGCTTTCTCCGCTGGTATAGTTCCAATTTCCTTATTGGCCGCGGCACAGGCTTTCTTGGTCAACATCAATCCTTTTACGAAAATGGGGAAGTCGCCAACTTTGGAGTTCGAAATTTTAAAATTATCAATGGCCCTTTGGGTGTGGACACCATAATAGTATTCGTTGGAAATCTCCAATTCTCCCAATAAATCCGTTTCTTTTCTTGTTTTCATCTGTTTAAATATTATTGTTTTTTAAAGGTCATACTTAGGCTATGCTCAGCACAAGTATGTAATTCGCCATTAAACATCTCGGCAGGTATTACCAATTCGTATGGCCCATTTCATAATCTTGTTCTTTTCTTGATTTATAATACGATACTTCCTATGAGAAATCCGAAAACTACACTTGCTGCTATGGTAACCGTACCCGGAATAATAAAGGAATGATTAAACACATACTTGCCTATCTTGGTGGTTCCCGTATCATCCATTTCCACTGCTGCCAAAAGGGTAGGGTAGGTAGGCAATACAAACAGGGCACTTACTGCGGCAAATGAAGCTATAGCCGCTATGGGGCTTACTCCCAAGGCCAAAGCTGCTGGCATTAACGCCGTAGTTGTAGCGGCTTGCGAGTATAATAGCATGCTGGCAAAGAACAACACCACGGCAAGTAACCAAGAGTATTGGTTTAGCATTCCACCGGCTGCCTCTTTAATTTCTCCAATATGGTTGCTGACAAAAGTGTCGCCCAACCAGGCTACGCCCAATACACAAATAGCTGCGCTCATGCCCGATTTAAAAGTCGACATACTTGGGATATCCGCCATTTTAAGTTTACAAACCAGGGCAATGACAGTCGCTGCCAACAACATGACCGCCATAATCGCTTCATTCCGTGGGATTGTCGGATTTTCAATCAGCCCTACTTTCTTGGAGATAATGGTAGCATAGGTTACAATGATTGCTATGGCAATCAAAAAAATACCTACTGATCGTTTGGCTTCTTTGCTATCCTTATGTGTTTCAGTGCTTTTGCGCTTAACCAAACCTGCTTTTACACGTTCTTGATAAACAGGGTCCTCGTCAAGTGGTTTACCTAACTTATTCGCCACAATGGCACCCACTATGCACGCTAAAATCGTGGATGGAATGGCTATGGCCAATAGTTGCAGATATGAAACCCCTAGAGGTTCCAAAAAACTGGCAAAAATCACTACTGCGGCTGAGATAGGCGAAGCGGTTATGGCAATTTGTGAGGCCACTACCGAAATACTCAACGGTTTTGAAGGCCTCACATTTCCTTCTTTTGAAACTTCCACAATGACCGGTAAAGCGGCATAGGCGGTGTGCCCTGTACCTGCAAACAATGTCATGAAATAGGTAACGGTAGGCCCTAAAAAAGTTACGCGCTTTGGATTTTTGCGAAGTAAGGATTCTGAGAGATGAACCAAGTAATCCAGACCTCCCGCTTTTTGCATTGCGGCTATGGCAGAGATGACCGCCATTATAATGAGAATAACATCTACTGGCACCGAACCGGCATCCAACCCAAAAATCAAAGTCAATACTACTACACCGGCACCACCGGCGTAGCCAATACCTATACCTCCCATTTTGGAACCGAGGAAGATAAAAAAGAGAACGACGAGTAATTCTATCCAAATCATAGTATTCTAAGTTTAAAATTTATACTACCCGTTGTGCATTTTGAAGAAAATTTGTCAATTCGAGTGAATTTTGCTCATTTTTATGAGTGAAATTTGTATCGAGAATAAAATTTTCCATTTCAAAACCTGTTCTCGATACAATTTTCTGTTGAAAATCACTCGAACTGACATTTAGTTTAGCTAAATAAATCAAAATGCACAACGGGTTTATACTCTGTTTTTTTAAATGAAATCAGCAATTGACCTTATTTCACATCCAAGCCCTCTTTCAGAATGACCGCCTTGATTATGGCTTTCCAGGTTTTTTGATGTATTTCAAACTGCTTTTGGTCCAGAATCTCTTTTACGTCTGTCTCCATAAATACCACACGTTCTTGGAGCTTCGATTTCATTTGGTCAGCACTGATTTTATTTTTGCTTTTTCTGAGTTGTTCCATTTTTAGGGCATGATACTCTACTATTTTGAGGTAATCTTCCCGTAACTTTCCTCTAATTTTCATTTCATCCATGCGGTCTTCATACCATAATTTTTGAAGCTCCTTATCATTGGAGGTAAATACGGATACCTTGTATTCTAGTTGTTCTTTCTGTTCTTCGGTCAAGTCTTGTGCTATTGCAGAGAAAAAACAAAGGAATCCACAAATGGCAATAGTGATCTTTTTGATGTTCATGATTGCAGTAATTAATTATTTCTTAAAATAGTCTAAATACGGATAGGACAGCTATGCTCGGTTACCTAATGACCGATTTCGTTCATTTTTCGATGTGAAAAGATAAAAAAATAGCGGGGAAAGTGAGTCCAATCGGGATCATAAGATTAAATTTTTAGGTTGGTACTTCAAAAAAAGAGGAAATTAAAAATATGAAAAATCGACCGATCATACTTTTATTAAGGGTCATGATTTTATTAATTTCCCTGAATAGTTCATCGAACTTCTGTGGCTTGACCTAACAGATAGCTGTGAACTACCATTTTTAAATATGGATAGCGTAATATCTAAACTTTCACCGGTATTTCTGCCTATAAATTTCACGACTATTCTTTTTTTGCTATCATCATATTCTACCTTGTAATCCTCCATAAGACCGTTAAATTCAATACCGCTACTTTCTCCTGATCTTCCACCGGAATGTCGTACTCCAAAGTAGGGTAAATGGGTGTTGACGCTGTCTTTGGTAACTGTTAAATAATAACCTTCGCCCATAAAGTTAATAGGTGAGGACCTCACCCGGCTTACCCTTTGAACTTCGAATTTGTACAATTTGGATTCTACTAATTTTTTAATCTGTATATATTCAATTTTTGATTTTTTTTCTCTTAACTGTTTTTGTTCAAGTTCATTTTGACCCAAAAGGGTGTAAAAGAAGAGTAAAATCAAAACGGATACTAGACTTACCTTTTTCATGATCTCTGAATTGTGAATTGTTTGTCTTTATCGTTTCAAACATTCCTAGTTTCTTATGGCGGCTCCTGCTGCTGCACCATATTTTTCTAATCCGCTGTATACCCTTTTGGATAATGCTTTGAAGCTGTTATATCTCTTAATTATAGATTTAGAAGAGATCTGCACAAAGTCGGGCTTTCTATTTTTGGCCAGTGTTTCCAATTTTAAATAATGCGACTCCATAATTATATATTTAGTTTATTTTCAATGGTTTATGTTTCATTTCTTGTACAAATGTAGACTGAAGTCCTGGCCATCATCACGGATTTTCATGTGAAACGACTAAAAAGAATAATGAAATGGCCAAAGCAATCGATGAAATAGTCCAATGTCCGCTACTGCCCTTTTTTTCGATTAAGATGCGATAGATTATCCGAATGTCACTTCACTTTGGACTAAGGGTGTTTCGCCACTAATTTTAGTCGCTTAAACTAATCTAACCGCTACGTATTACTGCGATGGCAATACTTTTGACCTGAAATTGAAAATCAAGAAATCATGAAAAATAATACCATTAGTATCAGTACAAGAAACGTAACCGGATTTGGTGTAGGGACCATTTCAAATGAAAATACCTTAATCAAGTTTGTTGTTATGACGAGTAAAAAATTGAGTACTTGGTTTAGTGAATTCGTTGAGAAGAACAGAATTAAATCCGATAAAAGGAAACTGATGGAAGAAACACCTCCTTTATTTATTTAATCACTATCAAAAACTTGATTTAATACAATTTATAATCACTTATGGTTGGTTAGGATTATGTGGATGGATGATGTTGTTGGTAGACTGCTGGAGATTTCCCTCGAACTCCAGCAGTTTTTTGCTTAAAACGCCCCTAAAGATTTATTTAAAATGGAGTTATTCAAAAGTATTAGAGAACCACTAAGGCAATTTCCTTTAAATTCGTATACTATCTTACAAGTCAAATTAGCAAAAATTCTAAGCGCATTGAAGTTTAAAAGCGTACAACAAAAGGTTCTTTTGCCCATTGCTTTATTGGTAGCATTTCTTCTTACCTTACCTAGGGTTTTGTCCCATTATAGTATAACAGAGGAACTTGTTGATTCCTTTACTACGGCCTCTATACATGATATTTTCTTTCGATTCATTTTCGCTACTGTACTTTTCTGGTCCGTATTGCAACTAAATACAAATTGGAAGTATGTCTTAAAAAACAACAGCAGAAATAAGAGAATAGGGTTTCTCGTTTTTTCGAATACGTTACTTTTTGTTTTTTTTGTAGGCATATTCAATTACTTCTATCCAATTTTAGTAGGTCAAAATATTCCTAAAAATGAATTAGGTCTAGTACACTTCGTATATTTTATCGTTGCCCTCATTCTTGTTTTTGTATCTGGGGTATTGCGATATCAGCTTATCCATAAGGAAGATGTTATTGAGAAGGAAAAGTTGAAGCAGGAGAAATTAAAAAGTGAACTCGCCGCTCTTAAGAACCAGATAAACCCACATTTTTTGTTCAACTCCTTAAACTCGTTGAATACTTTGGTGCAGGGCAATGAAGAAGCCACCATGTTCGTAAACAAACTGTCATCCTTGTATCGTTATATTTTGCAAAGTGGAAGTCAGGATTTGGTGCCCCTTGGCGATGAACTGGCTTTTTTAAAAAGTTATGTACATCTGATAAAAACAAGATATCGAGATCGGTTTTCCATTACCATTGAGATTGATGAAAAATGGCTTCCTGCTAAGATTCCTGTTTTATCGCTACAACTACTCATAGAAAATGCGGTGAAACACAATGAGATTTCAGAAAGTCTGCCCCTTCAGGTAAACGTTTTTACGGATGAGGGTCACTTGGTCGTAGAAAATAAAATCCAACCCAAAAGCACTGCTGTAGATAGTACGGGTAATGGTTTGGCTAATTTGGCCAAACGATATGACCTATTGGAGAATAAGAGAATCGCCATTTCAAATACAAATAATATCTTTAGGGTGAAGCTCCCATTGAATTGAAACGTATGAAGGTTGTAATCGTAGAAGATGAAGTAGCGGCAAGTGATAATTTAAAATATCTGCTAAGCGCTATTGACCCCGATATTGAAGTAGTGACCGTATTGGATACCGTAAAATCGTGCATCGCCTACTTCTCAAAACCAACAGATGCGGCTTTGGTCTTTATGGACATTCATTTGGGCGATGGCCTCAGCTTTGAGATTTTTGACCATGTCGATTTAGATATTCCTATCATATTTACCACAGCATATGATGAATACGCTTTAAAGGCCTTTACGGTAAATAGCATCGATTATATTTTAAAACCGGTGCATCAAGAAGAACTTGCAAAGGCCCTGGACAAGTTCAGGAACCTTACACATGCGCAAACTTTGTCTAAAACGGACATTTCAGAAGTCTTACATGTACTTCAAGGGCAACAGAAAGCCTATAAGTCGAATTATTTGATTTCACATCGTGATGAATTGATTCCCATTAAGACCGAAGATATCGCCTATTTTTATATTGATACGGGAATAGTTAAAGTGGTAACGCTTCAGAATAAAGTGTTTTCGATGGATAAAAAATTGGAGGATTTGGAGCAAGAATTGAATCCTACTTTGTTTGATAGGGCCAACAGGCAGTTTATCATTAACAGGAATGCCATTGCAAAAATCAAACATTATTTTGGCGGGAAGCTCATTGTAAATGTAAATCCACCAACATCTGAACGGATTGTTATCAGTAAGGCCAAGGCAACGCCATTTAAAAATTGGGTGAATTCTTAGCGTTACGAAAAGGGAACGGAAGTTGTGAACAGGATATGGAATCCTCAACTATGGAAAGCGGGACTTGGGAAATGTCGGAAAATGATAATCTCGGCATATTCATCACCTATTATAAAAATGGCGAAACGGACCTATACGGGCCAGAAATAACGTTTCTTGACCATACTACAATGCGTCTGTCCTAAGAAGGAGACGTACCAGAAATTGATTACGTTTCCGGGGAATATGCCAGGATGGAATAAAAGACCCCTATAGAAAAATCACTAGCAATTTAAATACTACTTTTATAGGTTGGATATCATCAATGATGCTATCCAATAGTTGGCAGTAATTAAAACAACCCCTAAACTAAAAAAAGGGGTAGGGCTTACTAAGAATGTAGTTAAAAAGAAAAAACTTACAAATGGCAGAACAAAAAGATTTAGATTTTACGTATACCACCATAGACGAGATATTCCGTTTGAGTATGGGGGAATCAGGAGATTATAGTGGAGCGAAATACGATGGTGATTTTTCAATGTCATTGGAAGAAGCCCAAAAGGCAAAACACAAATTCATAGCGGATAGTCTCAACATTACCAAAGGCAACAAAGTGCTAGACATGGCCTGTGGTTGGGCGCCTTTTATTCGATATATTACACATGAAAGAGATGCAGAAAGTATAGGTTTGACACTCTCACAAGGGCAGGCAGACGCCTGTCAAAGGAATGGTTATAATGTGATGGTGAAAGATTGTCGTTATGTAAAACCCGAGGACTTTGGAACTTTTGATGCAATAACCTGCATTGGGGGATTGGAGCATTTCTGTTCGGTCGAAGAGTGGCAAGCGGGCAAACAGGAGGAAGTTTATCGCGATTTTTTTAAAACGGTCTATGATTTGTTGCCAGTTGGGGGACGGTTTTATATGCAGACGATGACTTTCAGTAAGAATATGATCGACTTTGAGGAACTGGACGTGAATGCTGAAAAAGGATCTGCGGCCCATGTGATGGCACTCATGGTAAAAGAGTTCCCAGGTTCCTGGCTTCCGTATGGCCCGGAAATGGTCATCAAATGTGCGGAACCCGGATTCAAACTAATTTCCAAAAGCAGCGGAAGGCTCGATTATATTGAAACCATTGCCCAATGGCGAAAGAAATTCAGAAAATTTCATCTTAAAAAATATTGGCTTTACGTATCACTGATTCCAAGATATTTCACGGATAAGGAATTCAGACACCTAGTTGCTATTTTCAAAGTAAGCCCCAACAAGGTATGTTTTGAAAAAGAGGTTATGGATCATTTCCGATTGGTTTTTGAGAAAGTTTAGCGATAAAAACACCAAAAAATGACTACTGCCAACAAAAAATATAGGGTATGTAGCAAGTAGTAGTAGTAAAAATGAAATTAATAGCAACAAATATAATTTACGGAAACTTGAAAATGAAGCGTTCCAAAATGCTAAACGCCCCATATTCAAAACGTTAGTGGCAAGCTAAAAGAAGGCCTGTAACAATTATTGAATTACTGAATCCTTAGAATTGAATACTTATATCTAAATCAATGCGATTAACAATTTTAGTATTTTTTATACTTTTTCAAGTTTACGCGATATATGGACAGACATCATTAAAAGAAATAAACCTAAAAAACGGAGCGTATACTATAGGTTTTAAACATTATACAACGATCGATAGCACAAGACTTTATCAAATCAAAAATGATTTTAATAATCAATTAGTTTTCAGACCTATACCAGTTAGTATTTGGTATCCAGCTGAAATTGAAAACAGTAATTCCAAGCAATTAACAGTTTTGGATTATTTAGAGATTTTAAAAGAAGAGGAAGAATCGAAAAACCTGCCCAACGAGTTATTG
Source organism: uncultured Flavobacteriaceae bacterium (assembly GCA_947494715.1). GTDB lineage: Bacteria > Bacteroidota > Bacteroidia > Flavobacteriales > Flavobacteriaceae > Ulvibacterium. The sequence continues at coordinate 995,519 of CANLWG010000001.1, forward strand.
TTAGATTGGTTTCCTGACTTAGGGGATACACCGCAAAATAGGGCCCATTTATCTGAAAAAGTAAATGCTTTTTCCAATGCCAGTTTTTTAGAAGGAAAATTTCCGGTCGTAGTGTATGCAGCAAGCTTTCGAGCCTCATCAATTGAAAATTTTGCATTATTCGAATATTTGGCAAGTAATGGTTTCGTAGTGATATCAAGTCCTTCAAGAGGAACGGACACAAGATGGATGGAAGGGGTAACCACAAAAGCTATGGAAACACAATCTAGGGATGTGGAATTTCTTTTAAAGGAAATTCATAATTACGAATATATAGACTCCGATAGCATAGCACTTATGGGCTTTAGTTCCGGTGGGTTGGCAAATGCTATAACGGTCATGAAAAATAAGAATATTAGTGTATTGGTGAGTTTGGACGGAACGGAAAGATACAATTACCCAGTACTGGAAAAATCACCTTACTTTAATTTAGATAGGTTTAATATACCCTATGTCCATTTTGCTCAAAAAGAGATTCCGGAAGAAGTACTTACCAGTGATAAAATACCTGCGGAGTTAAATTATAAATTCCAACTGTACGATTCTTTAAGATATAGCAATGCCTACAGTTACAAATTCCACGACCTCACACATTCCCATTTTGGTACTATTGGTGTTTTATTTTCATATAGGGATAAAAGACAAGATAAAAGTGATGCTGAAATTATGGCGTCCTACAAACTACTATCGCAACACACCTTACAGTTCTTAAATGCCACTTTGAAAAATGAAGAGAACGCAAAGGCATTCATTGAAAATAGCCCCGATAAAAATGGTATTTCCGAAACCCTGGTTTCGGAAAAAATGAAAAAATCACTTCCGGCAGCGTTTGATTATAATGATTTCAAGGATTTGGCACTCCGTCGGGGTTATCGAGATTTAATCCCCTTATACGAAAAAACAATGGCGAAACATCCAACACTTCAGCTTGAAGAAGGTATGTTAAACAACCTCGGCCTTCGGTTATCCTTTAACGCCGGAAAGATGGAGCAAGGGATACATGTTTTTTTATTGGCTGTACATATCCATCCGAAATCGGCAAATTTATATGATAGTCTGGCCTTAGCATATCTTTACAACCAGGATTTTGAAAACGCTATTGCCAACTACAGGAAGTCATTGGCATTGAATCCTGAAAATCAAAATGCAATTGATCAACTTAAACAATTGGAGGAATAAAGCCGACCACTACCAATGTATCTATAAAAAGCCTTGGTCCATCCCGATAGCTATCGGGACTAAAGTGAAACACTATTTTTCCTACCTGCCGGGCGTTCACTTAATTCCCTGTTGGTATTGATTTTTCTTTCGACAGCAATTCCATCTGTTCTCTTTCCAAAGATGTTTCCGTGACTCTAAGATTTTATAAAAATCACTTCACTTTTTAGTAAGGTCATTTCACTTTTAATTTTAGTCGTTTGAGTCGATTTTGCCCCAAAACAGGAGCTTGCCCGGAATACCTTTGGACTATAATTAAAGCCAAGGAGTCATGAATACAGTAAAAAGTATTTTAGTATTAACAGCCTTTATTCTTTTGGGGGCGTGCTCAACGGATGCTGAAAACGATAGGACGGAAAACATCGAATCGGAACTAATTATCGGAACCTGGAGACCCATAAAATTCGTAGCCGTCCATCAAGATGGCACTTCCAATAGTGTCGAAAGTTATGAAGGTTGCGGAGAAAGTAGCCGATGGACTTTTGCTAAAAGCGGTAGATTTTCTAAAGAAGAATTCAAAGTAAATGGGAACGGAAGTTGTGAACAAGATGTGGAAGCTGCAACTATTGAAAGCGGGACTTGGGCACTATTGGAAAATGACCATCTTAGCATCTTCATCTCGTATACAGATGGCGGAACGGACCTATACCGATCAGAAATAACGTTTCTTGACCATAATACAATACGGTTGTCTTACGAAGGCGACTCACCAGAAATTGATTACTTCTATGGAGAATATACTCGGGTGGAATAAAGGACTATGTAGAAAAATCACTAGAAATTTAAAGAGTATTTTTATAAATAGAATACCATCAATGATGCTATGCATTTGTTAGCAAGCATTAACAAAATAATTAACTTTTTAGGTAAATGGAGTTAGAAGAAGAAGAATCTAAAAAACTACAAGCGCTAAGTCACAAAGCCTCAAAGGAGAACCCAAATAACACATTAATACCAATCCAAATATTATCTTCGGCGCTAAGTCATAATCCAAACTGTTGGGGTTCATTGAATGATATTACAGTAAGACTTGCTAATCTTAAATTGTATGATTCGGCTTTGCATTATGCAAAAAGAGCTGTAATTGTGATTCCAGATGAAAAAATGTCGTGGGAGAATTTTTGGCATGTTAGTTCATTAATAATCTCATCTTTGAAGCATGAAAGCCTTCAGTTGAAAAGAAAAAATGAGATTAATGATTTTCTGCAAAAGGAATTTATTGATAAAAGAATGGCAATTCCAAGACTCAAAAACGATGATATATTGTTAAGAGTTATGAAGAAGCCTTTGCATGCCGATAACCTTTATAGTAAAGGAGAAATCCAATTTACTCCTACTAGAATTTATAGAGAAACTTCAGATCTAGCTAGAAAAGACCCCGATGAAAATCGACCAATTCACATAGATTTAGTTACGGAAGACAAACCATTAGTTATTGATAATAGCGTAACAGTTTTTAATATTGGTGGTGATAAAATTAGTATGGGTGGCCCAGGAAAAGGAACGGTTTTCGAAGCAAGTATTGAAGCGGGCGGAATGGAAAGCGTGGCTTGCTTTACTTTAGTAACTAAAGATAACGTTGAACAATTTTTATCAAATTACGATGAATCTAAATTCGGAACAGAGGCAGTTATTATCACAAATGCTTTAAAATTTAGAGGTAAGGTCATAGGAAGTTTAGCAGAGAACGGTAAGCATAATATTAAAAGTGGAAGCGTTACTTATATGAGAGAAGAAGATCTTAAACTTTTTTCAGCAATATCTAACCCTTATCTAAAAAATAAAGACCCTTACTCAATAGAGCAAGAATATCGTTTTTCTTACAGAAACACTAACAAACCAGAAATAATAGAAATAGGTAGTATCAAAGATATTTCTGTTCGTATAAAAACAAAAGAAATAAAGAAATGGATTAAACACCACTTCGAATTAGATTAATAAACTAGAAATACGCTTGCTAACAATGGCTCCTATGAAAAGCCTTAGTCCACCCCGATAGCTATCGGGACTAAAGTGAAATACTATTTTCCCCGCTTAGGGTCAAAGTGAACTACGGTAACAACTACCCAAAAACACCCAATAAGAATTTAATAATCAAGGCATTGGAGAGGTCTATAAAAAAAGCGCCTACCAACGGTACTACAATAAATGCCTTAGGAGATCCACCGAACTTTTTTGTTACTGCGGTCATATTGGCAATTGCCGTAGGAGTAGCACCTAAGGCCAAGCCAGCATATCCTGCGCTCATTACGGCAGCGTCATAATCTTTACCCATCACTCGAAAAACAATTACGATTACGAAAAGTGAAATCACTACGAGTTGTGCTAGTACGATCAACAGCAATGGTCCGGCCAAATCGGTAAGCGTCCATAATTGAAGGCTCATTAAGGACATGGCCAAGAAAAGTCCTAAAGATAAATCCGAGGCCATGGCCAAAGCTTTTGAATTTTCAGGTTCCCAATGAAAATTCTTGGAAAAGACAGGAATCAAGTTGGTAATAAGGATACCTGCGAACAACGCGGTTACAAAAGATGGAAGGGCAAGTCCCATCCATACCAGTACTTCATTTATTCCTATACCCAGACCTGCTGTTGAGAAGATGAAATAGATCATCTGCAAAATGCTGTTGTAGTTCATCTCTACATGATCGCCTTTACCATGACGGACACCTACTGAGACGGGCTCGCTATCTTTTGGCTTTAAATTGTATTTTTTAATTAAAAATTTAGCAATGGGGCCTCCAATAAATCCCCCTAATACCAAGCCAATGGTTGCACAGGCAATGCCCATTTCCATCGCATTTGAAATCCCAAAATCATTTTGAAACGTTGGCACCCAGGCAATGGTAGTGCCGTGGCCGCCACTAAAAGAAACCGATCCCCCTAAAACACCGGTAACATTGGGTAAATCCGTAAGATAAGCAATACTGACGCCGGTAAGGTTTTGGATAAAAAGATAACCCACGGCCAATACTAAAAGTAGGAGTAAGGATTTACCTCCTTTTAATAGTGTTTTTAATCTTGAAGAAAGGCCGATGGTGATAAAAAAGATGATGAGCAAGGCATCTCGTAACTCCAACGCAAAACTGACCTCAATACCAGTTGCCGCATATAAAATACCAAAAAGCATAGAGAAGATAACGCCTCCCGTTACGGGTTCAGGAATGTTGTATGCCCTAAAAAAAGAGATTTTTCTGTTCAGGTACTTGCCTAAAAATAAGACCAAACAAGCAATTACGATGGTGTCTCTTGGGCCTATTTCCATAAGCTACTTAGGGGCTATAATTCTGTCCGTAATCAATTGATTTACCATTCTTTTGGTAAAACTTTTAGAGGCACTTTCCAACGAAGAAGGTTCCAAAAGCGAAGATTGCCCCGTCCAGACCATCGTTTCTTTTCCTTCACTCAATTCACCTTTTACATTGTATAGCACAGCTTCGATAAGGTATGATTTTTCAGTCGAATAGTAACCCGGCGAACTATAAGTTTCGTAGCCTCTAACAATATATTTACCAACCCTATAATACGAGGGCACATATAATGTTTCCCCAGGTTTATAGCGATCCGTTTCTTTGGAATCTACCAAAGCCATGGTAATTACCCCATCCAAATTATTCTCTTTAATGATTTTGATATAATCTCCGGCAGTTCTAATTTCTTCAGTCCCACCTGGAGGAAACATCAAGATTCCTTCTACTGCATGTATTCCTTGTTCTTTTAAAAGGGTAACCGCATCTTCTTCAAAGGTGTTGCGAGCTGCAAGGTCCTTACCGATGCCGATTACGGCTATTTTTGAATAGCTTCTATCTTCATAGCCTTCTTTAGTCCAGGTCGAACCCATTTTGGCAGGGCCACAGGCTTGCTGTAAACTAAATAGAAAAAGTACGGCTAGGCCGAATAAAATTTTGAAGAATTTCTTTTTCATTTCGCTTTTTTTCCAATTTCTTTAGTGAATAGAGCGTTTGCGAAATTAAATCAAATTTTGATTTCATCTCCTTCACGAGCAAAAAAACAATTTTTAAATAGGGCTTGACATTTTTTTTCCTCTGCCCTTATAAACTCATCATTATGTTCCGGGTCATGATGGGTCAAGTATAGCTTTTTAGCTCCGGCCAATTTCGCAACTTCAATGGCCTGTTCCCAACTACTATGTCCCCATCCTCTAAATTTAGGAAGTTCTTCGGGGGTATATTGCGCTTCATGGATCAATACGTCGGCATTTTTGGCAAATTCAACAATTTCGGGATCCAAGGTTTCACCGTGCTCTACATCCGTACAGTAAACAAAAACCTTGTCATCCACTACCAATCGGTATCCGTAGGCACCACCGGGATGGGAATGCCGTTTGGCCAATAAGCTTCCGGTTTTGCCCGTAGTAAAAACTTCCTCATTCTTTTTCTTTAAATGGAAGTTAAAATGCGCCCCCATGTTCTCCAGGCTCACAGGAAAAAAAGTGCTTTCCATTTGTTTTGCAAAGATGGATTTAAGATCAGGAATATCCAGATCCTCGCCCATAGCAATAATATCGATCTTTTTGGAAGGGTCATAGGCAGGGGCAAAAAAGGGAAATCCTTGTAAATGATCCCAATGGAAATGGGAAAAGGCCATTACAATTTTATCTTCCGGATTAAAAGGGCGCTGCATCAATTCCTTTCCCAAGGCCCGAATACCCGTCCCCGCATCAAAAATCAGCACATCTCCCTGCTTACTGTCGTCCATAACGGCAACACATGTGGTGTTCCCACCAAACTCCTGAAAACCTACCTCACAGACAGGAATTGAACCTCGGGTCCCGAAAAACTTTATTAACATAATTCGATATTTAGAACTCTCACTAATATACCAAAGATCGTCAAAAGGTTGTATCCACAATTATATTAGTATATTGATAGCATCAAATAAATGTCCATCCAGACTTAAATGAAAGTAAATCATTGTAAAAGGATTAATGCATATTTCATATTTGTCCTATTTCTGTTGTTGTCATTTCCTTTACAAGCGCAGCAAAATAAATCACAGGATTCATTGCATACCCCTTTTCGAAAAGGGAGGTGGCTTACCGGATTATCAGGCAATATAAGCTCAAATACAAATAAAGAACGCAGTTCGGATGTAAAACTAATTACCAATGAGTTCGGGCTTAATCTGTCCACTGGAAAATTCATTAAGGATAGATGGCTTCTAGGTGGCAATTTAAGAGCGGATAGAGGTAGCTCTTCCGGAAATGTTGATCGCACTACAGAATCCTTGTTCCTTGGGCCGTTTACTTCCTATTATCTTACCGAAAACGAAAGAGGTTCGTTGTTTGCAAAGCTGTCCTCAGGATATGTACGCTATGGGGAAGAGACAAGTTTCAACGATTTGAACAACCCTATTCAAGAGATTTCCGAAGGAGATGGGTTTGGTGTATTGATAGGTCTTGGCTATTCGTATGTGATCAATGACCAAATTGCGTTTGACATTGGATTTGATCTGAATCTTTTTTGGGTCGGTATAGATCAAGAACAACAGCCCTCAGGCATCATAGATTCCCAAAACATATCGATTAGCAATACTGCTTTTTCCTTTGGTTTTAATGTTATTCTAGACGATTTCTTTTTCTAATGACGAAACAGATTTTAAATAACCTACTTTTTATCGTACTTCCAATTTTTCTTATTGGGCAGGGTAGGGAGGAAGGTTTTGTAAGAACGGACACCTTAGGAAAAACCAAGAACATAAAATTTATAGGCCTCCCCATAGCTTTTTACACCCCGGAGACACAATTTGGGGTTGGTGGCGGCGGACAAATGTTCCTGTTGAACAACACCAACCAATACAATCAGCGTCTTTCCAATGTCTTATTCAGTGGAATTTATACGACGGCAGGACAAATTATGTTCAATGTAACGCCCCAAGTTTACCTTGGAAAAGGAGATTATTTTATTGACGCCGAATACCTATTTGAAATATATCCGAATTCTTTTTGGGGGATTGGCCCGGAAACCCCTGAAGAAAATGAAGAACTGTATGATCAGACCACGCACAAGCTTAAGGTAAGTTTTTTAAAGCGTTTACCACCCGACTTGAACTTTGGGTTCACCTATAATTTTGCAAATCATCAGGTCACTGAAGTTGAAGAAGACGGATTATTGGATTCGGGAACCATTCTAGGTTCCGATAGAACAATTATAAGTGGGATAGGGGCTGAATTTAATTTGGATACAAGAAATGATATCGGATCGCCCACGGATGGGCAATTGTTTGGTATTGGGGCTCATTTTTCAAGCCCTATTTTAGGAGCGACCCATGGTTTCAATAAGTTCACCCTTGATTTGAGAAACTATGAACCTTTAGGGGCACGAAGTACCCTGGCCACCCAAGTATATATTGAAAATAACTATGGGGACGTGCCTTTTCAAGGCATGGCCTTTTTTGGGGGTAGTAATAGTGCAAGGGGATATTTCTATGGTCGATTCTTGGATAAAAACATGTATGTTGTCCAGGCAGAATATCGCTATCGATTTAAACCTAGATGGTCTTTCGCCGCTTTTGGCCTTATCGGAAGTGTGGCAGGCGACGCATCGGATCTGTTACGATTTAATTCTGTTAAACCTGGGTATGGTGCAGGAGTGAGGTTTAAATTATTGAAAGATCAAGGTACTTGGCTACGTTTGGATATTGGTAACGGAAAGGATGGTCAAAATGGCATCTATTTTGGAGTTAATGAGGCCTTTTAAGCATCCTTTAATTAGATTCAAATAGTCTGATTAATATTCAACCGTTTATATGGGTTTTTAGAATTTGGGGATGGGGTTGTACTAAAATTTAAACTTCGCCAGATACTGATATTTGGACTCTTATAGACGTGTCAAGTGCTGTATTTTACTGGGTATGTAGTATATTCCTTGGGTTTTTGTGTGTCCCAAAAAATGTAGTTGAACCTTCGCAAGGCCCTATTTTTTATAGGTACGCACCTTTCTTTTGATATATTTAACATATTTTTACGCACAACCCAATTTTCCCTTTTTGAATGGATTATTTTGTTATTACGAGCATCCTGGTATTCATTTCGGCCCTCTTTGGCTACATCAATGTTAGGTTTATCAAATTACCCAATACCATAGGCCTTACCGTAATTACCATTTTCTTTACCGTAATCATCTTTTTGCTAAGTTATATAGATGACACCTTGCTCAATGCCGAACGCTTCATTATTACCCATATTGACTTTAAGACCGTATTGTTGGATATAATGTTGAGCTTTTTGCTGTTCGCCGGCGCCCTGCATACCGACCTTCAAAAGTTAAAGGAACAGCGTTGGCCCGTGTTGGCCTTCGCGACCTTTGGAGTTTTGGTATCTACCTTTTTAATAGGAGGCTCCGTCTACTTTGTACTTATGGCCATAGATCTCCATGTGAAATTTATATATTGTCTGCTGTTCGGGGCCTTGATTTCCCCAACAGATCCCATTGCCGTACTTGGCATCTTAAAGAAAGCCGGGGCTCCAAAGAAATTGGAAATCAAGATAGTAGGGGAATCCCTGTTCAACGATGGGGTAGGAGTAGTTATTTTTTTGACCATTTTTGGATTGGCCAGTGGCACAGGGAACGGTTTCTCCTTTAATGAGGTTCTGGAATTGTTTGCAGTCGAAGTTTTTGGTGGGTTACTCTTAGGGGCTTTGTTGGGATGGCTTACCTATAGGTTTATGCGAAGTATAGATGATTATAATATTGAAGTGATTATTACTCTTGCAGCCGTGATGACCGGTACCGTTTTGGCACAATACCTTCATGTTTCCGCCCCATTGGCCATGGTAGTCGCCGGTTTGATCGTAGGAGGCAATAAAACAAGGGAAGCGGCCATGTCCGAGTTAACCGAGGAGTATGTGGACAAGTTCTGGGAACTTTTGGATATTTTGCTCAATACCGTACTCTTTGTGCTTATTGGAATGGAAATTCTAGTATTGGATCTGGAACCAAAATATGTTGTAGCGGGTCTTTTGGTTATCCCCATAGGACTAATTTGCCGCTACCTCTCGCTTATTTTACCGGTTTATCTGTTCCAGAAAAAATTGGATTTTGTACCCAATACCAATCTCATTATGACCTGGGGCGGACTTAGGGGAGCAATTTCCATTGCATTGGCCTTGGGCCTAACCGATGCCATGGAACGGGATCTATTCTTGGTGGTTACTTATATTGTTGTTATTTTCTCGATCGTAGTCCAAGGACTAACGGTGGAGAAATTGATAAAAAGACTTAGATTAAACTGACATCAACCTTGCTGTAGTACAGCTAAAGCATATAGATTATGGGAAAACATTTGGTTTTTATACTGTTTTTGGTCAGCTTTTGCTGCTGGTCCCAAACTAAAAAAACCTATACGATAGGAATGCTAGTGGATGTTAGCACTCCCGAGACCGAAGTTCTACTGGAACGATTAAAGAACGAGGTAAGTGCTGTGGTAGGCGAGGATGCCGAGACTATCTTTCCAGCGGAGTTCCGAATGATCCACAACTATGATGTAGATCTGGCCCGTAAAAACTACCAGAGTTTAGTAAACAGTGAGGTAGATATCATAATTGCCATTGGATCGGCAAGTAATATTGTAATTCAAGGTCAAACCAGTCATGTGAAACCTACTATTCTTTTTGGTTCCATTAATACAGATATGACCACCCTGGATCTGGAAAAGAAAACCTCGGGTATTGAAAATTTCACCTATTTAATGGGTGTCCAGTCTTTTAGTCAAGATTTAGAAACGCTAAAGGAATTGTCCGATTTTAGCAGTGTGGGGGTGGCCATAGAGGCAGGAATAGCCGAAGTATTGCCATTGGATACGACCCTTGGCGATATTTTGAAGGGAACCGGGACAAGTTTTAAAATCATTCCTTTTGAAAATGTAGAGGACATTGTGTCCGGTATGGAAAATTTGGACGCATTGTATTTGGCAGGGGGCTTCTTTCTTACCAATGAAGAAATAAAAATGCTAAGCGATGTATTGATTGAAACGGGCATTCCTTCATTTACCAGTACCGGCCCAGAGGATGTAGATCTTGGCCTTATGGCAACCAACAGTAGTGATGATAATATAAACCAGATTTTTCGACGTATTGCCTTGACCATTGAGGCTTATGTAAACGGGAACCCTTTATCCGAACAAAATGTCTTTATCGATTTTGAACAGCGGCTCACGGCAAATTTTAATACGATGCAGAAGTTGGGTATACCGATTCGATATAGCCTTATAGAACGGACCGATTTGGTGGGGGAGTTCAAAAACCCGTTGTCCCAAAAAACCTATTCGCTATTGGATATTCTGAACGAAAATTTTGAAAGAAACCTATCCCTACAGTCCCAACAAAAGGATGTGGAATTAAGCCAACAGGATGTAAAAACGGCAAAGAGCAATTATTATCCGGATATTTCGGCCAATGCAACATTTACCAATATAGATGAACGGGTGGCCGTAGCACCCATTTCTTCTGAGTTCTCTACTGATGGAAACATACAATTGAACCAGACCATTTATTCGGAGGCGGCTAATGCGAATATTACCGTCCAAAAGAACCTTCAGAAAGCCCAGGAAGCCAATTTTAATGCGGCCCAACTTGATGCAATTTTAGAGGCATCCAATCTGTATTTCAACGCTTTGGTCAGCAAGGTAAATGTAAAAATTCAGAATCAGAACCTGCAATTGACCAAGGAGAATTTAAAACTGGCCAAACAGAATTATGATGCAGGCCAGTCCGGGAAATCCGATATGTTGCGCTTTGAGAGTCAAATGGCACAAAATACCCAAACCATGATCGAAGCGGTGAACCAATTGGATCAGGCTTTTATAAGTATTAATCAGTTGTTGAACAACCCTATTAATTTTGAATTGGATGTAGAGGATGCCGAATTGGGCAAAGGCGTTTTTGCAGAGTACAATTATAATCAGTTGGCGGAAATATTGGATAACCCGTTGTTGAAGGATCCTTTTGTTGCCTTTTTGATCGAGGAGGCCAAAAACAACTCACCGGAACTGGTATCATTGGATCATAACCTAAAAGCGGTTAAACGGAATTTTAGATTGAACTCCTTTGGGCGTTTGATACCAACCGTGGCACTACAAGGCAATTATAATCAAAACTTTAATCAATGGGGGGTAGGGAGTATTGATCCAGATCCGGCCAACAATTATAATGTGGGGGTCAACTTGTCATTACCGATATTCAATCAGTTCAGAAATAACATCAATAAACAGACTGCCAAAATCCAACAGGACCAGTTGGAAATCAATATACAAAATACAGAACTGGCCATTGAGAGCAATGTAAGCATTGGGGTTTTGAACCTGTTCAATCAAATTTCCAACATACGACTTTCGGAAGTATCGGTAAATGCCGCCAAGGAAGCTTTGGAACTGGTCCAGACCTCGTATTCAGAGGGCGCCGTAAGTATTATTCAGTTGATCGATGCCCAGAACAATTACCTACAGGCACAATTGGCGCAGGCCAGTGCCACCTATAATTTTTTATTGAATGCCATTCAATTGGAACGTTTTATGGGCTACAACTTTTTATTGCATACCGAAGAAGAGAACAATGCCTTTAAGCAGCGATTTGCAGAATTTCTTGATGCCAATTTGGATTAATATTAATAGCTATATACAAAGAATATGAAACTATACCAACCATTTAAAAGAACAGCTGTTTTGCTAACCCTCCTGGGGACGGTGGCCTGCGGGGGCGAAAAACAGGTGAAGGAAGAATTCGTACGGCCAGTGGAATTTATTGAAGTTTCCTATGATAATGGGGGCAAGGAACGGTCCTTTAGTGGAACGGCCAGAACGGAAAAGATTATTAATCTAAGTTTTAGGAACACGGGCATTTTAATGCAATTGGATATGCGATTGGGCCAAATGGTCAAGAAGGGACAATTATTGGGAAAACTGGACAATGTGGAATCCCGGTTGAATTATGAACGGTCCGTTTCTGAATTGAACAGTGCCGAATCCCAAATGAATACAGCCAAGCTTTCCTTGGACAGGTTTCGGGTTTTATATGAAAAGGGAAGTGCCTCGTTGACCGATTTTGAATCGGCCAAAAACTCCTTTAAAACGGCACAACAAAGCTATGAATCCGCCAAAAGAAGTGTTTCCATACAACAGGAACAGGTCAATTATGGCTATTTGTACGCGCCGGAGGATGGAGTAATAACTTCTGTAACGGCGGAAGTGGACGAAAATATAAGTCCGGGCCAGACTGTTGCGGTCTTGAACGCCGGAACCGAGATGCAGATAGCCCTCGGTCTTCCCGAAAGCATTATTAATGAAGTGCATTTGGACATGCCTGTGCGCATTACGTTGCCCTCGTTGGCCGACAAGACATTTATGGGTAAGGTAACGGAATTATCACCGGCAGTGGACAACAACACGGCCACCTATCCGGTAAGGGTAAAGTTGGATGAGGCCACAGAGGACATTAAAACGGGAATGGCGGCCAACGTTACTTTTGAGTTGGACGAGAACAAAAATGAAAGTAATACACTTCGTATTCCCGCACATGCCGTCGGCGAGGATAGTTCCGGACGGTTTGTTTATGTAATTGTTGAGGAGGGTGAAAAGTCCGTTGTAAAGAAAAATCCGATAAAAGTGGGCGACCTAAATTCCGATGGATTTGAGGTTGTTGAAGGACTTAGAGAAGGGCAAAGGATTGCCACAGCAGGCCTACAGACGTTATTGGACGGTCAGCACATCTCTTTACAATAAAGTAGCGATACTCTCATAACCAAGGGACTTGGGACCTATGGATCTTGAAAAGCAATGAAACATCAAAAAGTTACTAGGATATTGATTTTAAAGGTATTAAAAACTTTCACCTAGTAACTATAACCAAATAACCGATCAATTCCAGAGAAACGAAAATTTCAAGAAGTCGGAAGTCTTGTCCGCCAAAAAAGGCAATATTTTTTCAACTAACGATTGTGACCTATGAACCTTACCCAATTTTCGATAAATAAAAATAGAATCACGTTTACCATTCTGGGTACCATTATGCTGTTGGGCATAACATTGTATCAGTCATTGCCCAGGGATAGTATGCCTCCGTATACAGTACGAGTGGCGACGGTGGTCTCATTCTTTCCGGGAGCAAGTCCGGAGCGTGTGGAACTTTTGGTGACAGATAAGATAGAAAAAGTGGCCCAAGAACTTCCAGAGCTTAAGGAAGTTACCAGTACCTCCAGAACCGAACTCTCCGTGGTTTCGGTAACCTTAAAGGATGAAGTGGCTCCCAAGGACATGCAGGCCGTTTGGGATCGCCTAAGAAGAAAATTAAGTGCTATAGAAGGTTTGCCCCAAGGCGTGACGCCGGATCTCAAGGATGATGGTGTAGGGGAGGTGTATGGTATTGTTGTCGGGATGACTTCCGATGGATTTTCGTATGCCCAAATGAAAGAATACGTAGATGATATTAAGGACGATTTGATCAAACTTCCGGATGCGGCAAAAGTAGAAGTGGGGGGTGAACAGGATGAACGGATTTTTGTAGAGTTTGACAATGCCCAATTAAAGGAATATGGCCTCTCTGCCAGTAAACTACAGAATATTATCGCCTCGACCAATATTTTGAGTAGTGGTGGTCAAATTAATCTAAATGATGAGCGTATTATTTTGGAACCCACGGGCAATTTCAATTCATTGGAAAACATTCAGGAGACCTTGATTCCCGTAGGGGCCAACGGCACCCAATTATTGCCTTTGGGAGATATTACCAGGATTACTCAATCGTATATTGATCCGCCAAAACAAAAGGTACGTGTAAATGGCAAGGATGCCATATCGCTGCACGTAAGCCTTAAGGACGGTTCCAACGTCATAAAATTGGGCGAGGATATAGATAGGACACTGACCAAATGGCGGCAAAAATTGCCGGTAGGGCTGGAACTGAACCGACTCTCCTCCTTGGACACCTATATCGATGTAAAGATTAGTGATTTTGTTATTAATCTTATGCAGTCTATTAGTATTGTACTTATAGTAATGCTCGTGTTTTTGGGATTGCGATCAGGAACCATTATTGCCAGTCTAATCCCTATAGTAGTAGTCATGACCCTTATGCTAATGGGAATTATCGGCATGGGTCTAAATCAGGTTACTTTGGCGGCCTTGATCATGGCTTTGGGTATGATGGTGGATAATGCCATTGTTGTTGCCGAAACCATTATGGTGAAATTGGAGCAAGGTGTGGCTAAAAAACAAGCCGCTATCGATGCTTGTTCGGAATTGTTCACCCCTTTACTTATTTCTACCCTGACCACTTCTGCGGCATTTCTATCCTTTTATTTGGCCGAATCGATAATGGGTGATATTGTAGGTCCCATTTTTGTAGTGATTTCCATGGCGCTCTTGTCCTCATGGATATTAGCACTTACCGTAATTACTCTGTTTTGTTATCTCTTTTTAAAAATCACGCCTAAATCTCAAAAAAAGGAAAGTTTTATAGACCGAATTATCAATACACTTAAGGGATATTATAAAAATCTGATCCTTAAGGCCCTTGCCCATAAATGGGTAGTATTGATTGGAATTTTTGTCGCCTTTTTTCTTTCCCTTTACGGTTTCACCAAGATTTCATTTGTCTTTTTCCCGGATAGTGATAGAAATATGATTACTGTAGACATTAACCTGCCATTGGGAACTAAAATCGAAACCACTTCCGATGTGGTATTGGAAATTGAAAAATATATTTCCGATTCCTTACAAGTAAACAACAATAGACCCAATGGTATTGTAGATTGGTCCTCCTACATAGGGGAGGGGCCGGAATCCTATGATTTGGGGTATTCACCGGATGAGGCCAACTCAAGTTATGCTCATTTATTGGTGAACACATCAAACTTCGTTTTCAACAATGAGATGGTAAACAAGTTGGATAGCTACTGTTTCCAACATTTTCCCAATGCGGATATCAAGGTGGGGCTATTAGGTTCCGGAGGTGGTGGGACACCCATAGAAGTAAAGGTGTCCGGTCCTGAACCGGATGTCCTTGCGACTATTGCAAATTCCGTAAAAGCTAGGCTTAACGAAATAAAAGGGACAAAAAATGTAAAGGACGATTGGGGTCCGAAAAGTAAGAAATTTGTGATTGACATTGATCAGAACCGGGCGCAAACAGCAGGTGTATCCAATCAAGATATTGCCACTTCGCTACAAACGGTTTTGGACGGATTTCAAACCGGTGAGTACCGGGAAGAGGATAAATCCATACCCATTGTGATGCGGAGCGATGCTAGCCAACAACAAACGTTAGAGTCTTTGGAAACATTGAATGTCTATTCCCAGTCTTCCGGAAAGAGTGTGCCTTTACTTCAAGTCGCAAGTATTGTGCCCCAATGGCAATATAGCAAGATCAAGCGATTGGACCTTTATAGGACCGTCAATGTATCCAGCGAACTTAGGGAAGATGCCAATGCTTCTGCCATTACGAATGAAATTAGACCTTGGTTGGAAGAACAAAAAGCCACGTGGGATGGAGATTACAACTATCAATTTGGGGGTGATGCCGAAAACACGGCGGAAAATATGGGAGCCGTAGTACGCTACCTACCTCTTTCCGGCTTTATTATTCTCCTATTGTTGATTATTCAATTCAACTCCTTCCGAAAAATGACCATGGTCTGCTTGACCATTCCCTTGGCTATCATAGGGGTGGTCATTGGATTATTGATTTTTCAAGAACCTTTTGGTTTTATGCCCTTTCTTGGGGTAATCTCCTTGGCAGGAATAGTAATCAACAATGCCATTGTACTCATTGACCGTATGGAAATAGAACAGAGTATATTGAAAAGGGACGAGAAAGATGCTGTAATAACGGCTTGTCTACAACGATTCAGACCCATCCTTTTGGCCACGTTTACCACGGTTTTGGGACTAATTCCCTTGTATCTGAGCGGGGGTGAAATGTGGGAAGGCATGGCCGTTAGTATTATGATCGGTCTGCTATTTGGTACGGTCATTACCTTGATTTTTATCCCTACTTTTTACAGTGCAGTATATAAAGTAGAATATAAGGATTACACTTTTGATCCTGCCCTAATGGAAGACTAGTGATCGACAAATTATATCAAATAAGATTTGAGCTATTTTTTTTAAGTATGCTCTTTATTCTGTTCGGTTCCTTACTTTTCCCCATGGTTATTTTTCAAGAAGAAATAATCCATATTTTTTTTCTTGTGAATATTCTTTCGGGTATTCTTTTGGTCTCAAAAACCCGAAGCTTTTTATTGGGTTATGTGATTCTGTTCATATTGGGGGTGTTGTTTTTTGTTTACACCCTTGTGCAAAAACTTAGTATAGAAGCCAATTACGAAGTTGTTCGGCTCGCGATTTATACACTTTTCTATGCCCTTGTAACCTTAGAAATAATTCGGCAGGTCTGGCATGCCAAAAAAGTAGGCAAAAATGTCATAATAGGCCTAATGAGCGCTTATCTTTCCTTGGGGTTGTTGGCTTTTTTTATGTTCTTGTCCATTGAACTTATTCATCCTTCCTCCTTTTCGGGAAGTGCAATAATAGGGACCATTGAACAAAAATCGGATGCCCTGCTCTATTTCAGTTACATCACCTTGCTTACCATTGGCTATGGCGATATTGTACCGCTGACTCCCATTGCACAAAAGGCGACCGTTTTAGCAGGATTAATTGGCCAATTCTATATTGTGATCATAACGGCTGTGGTAGTAGAAAAGTACATCATGAACAAGAAAAAGAAATAACGGATTTTTAAATGATCCTGTTATTTTTTCCTTTTTCGTTTCCCAAGCGGGTAGACCGAATTTAGTATTCCCGATTCGATTGATTTAAAAATATAATTTCCAAACCCTTTATATTCCACACGCTCAAAATCAATAGTCCCTACCATGGTTCTTCCATTTTTTGAAGGGTTTGAAGACCTAACCGCTTGATTGGCAAAAAAGGAAACGGTTTTATTCTTTTCGGTTTGATTTTTCTTAAATACCGTTGTCCTTAGATTGTCATATAACATCGTTAGGCTCCCATTGGCACGAGAAGAATTCGCCTTACCTTCAAAGGTCATCCCTTGGAGGTTTCCTTTTTCAAACTTTATGCCGGATGTGGGAAGCAATACAGGATTAAAGGACTGAAAGGTGGTGCTACCCGTTGATCCGGTAAAATAAAAATCATCACTGGAATTAAAGTTTGGGAAGGAAAGGGCCAACTCAAGGGGTAAATTTTCAAAAACCGTACAATCCATGGAAATATTCAAGGTACCGCTACTCTTTTTTTGTTCAATTCTGCCCATAGTCAGGTCCAGGTTTCTCATGGGTACATTTAATAGTTTGCCCTGTTTTTCGGTTTTTTCCGTATAATCCAAGGACGCTTCCCTAAAAGCTATCTTTTTAAAATAAAATCGGTCCCCGACGTCCCTTAATAATTCCGATAATAGTTTTGGTCTTTTACTTTTATTCCAAGGCTTGCTCATATCCTTATAGATTACAAACTTTGGGTTTTCTAAAACAAGACTGTCCAAATGTACCCCTTTGTTAAAGAAAAGTTTTTCGATAGCCAAGCCGTATATTGACATATTGGGTATCTGGGATTCAATTATTGTCACATTGTAATGGTATTTGGAACCTAAATCTTCTTTGGAAAGCATAGGTCCATAGGACACATCACTCATTTTTAACAAGCCCTTTTTGGCATTGAACTGTACATCGCCCAATAGAAGGTCATATTCCTTTTGGGCAAGGCCAAGCCGTTGGTTTGATAATCGCAAGCTCAAATCATCCGTATTAATACTGAATAGGCCCAGGACATCGGATCGCTTTTGTAAGCGGATACCGTCAATTTCAAATTCCTTCAGCGTGTAGGATGCCAAGGTATCTTGATTGGCCTTGGTCAAAGTGAAGGAGAAATCATCTACAAAAAATCTACCCAATTTGATTTCCTTTAGTTCATTGAGCAGAATGGTCTTTGGAGTCCTATTTTCAGTTTGTTGGGATGGCTTAGAGCCGGTACCGGTATTTTTTTGGTACAGCATTTCAATGCCATTAATGGCGATACTTTTTATTATTAAATGTTTACGAACAAGGATGGCAAATACGTCAAGCTCCTCCATTTGTAAACTTTGAACGGAAACATGGGGATGATCAAATTTATCCAGTGCATCCCCAGCAGTGGACACACTGTCCGGGGTTATGGTCAGGTTTTGAAATTTGGCCGAACTTTTGAATAAGGAGAGCTCAAGATTATCGAATGCAAAGGTATAGGGTTTGGTATCATTGAAATGGACGATTTCTGCCTGTATCAAATTGCGTATCCGCTTTTTGGCCCATACTACTCCCAGGGCTATGACGATTCCCAAAAGAACGGCCCCTATTACCAATTTTGATGTTTTGCCCAAGGCCATTTAACGAAAACTGTGGATTTAGCTTTAAGATACTCATTAATAGTAAACCAAATGAAAAAGTCCCACCTCAATGGATTAGACATTTAATTTTCATTGAGGTAACATATTAGTTGGTATCGATACTTTGCGCTAACAAAGCCCCGACAAGCTCTTTGGCGTAATTTGCGGAGGTCCTTTCCAGGCAAGTCGGATCTTCCAACGTAGTTTCCTAAAACAAAAGATAAGAATAATAGACGATGAAAAACAACAGGGGCATGCTTACAAATTAAGCCATTGCTTAAACTCGGCAGCCCTATTTTTACTGATGATGATATCCACCTCAGAGTTTGGATTTACCAATATCTTTAGCTGGTTATTGCCATATTTTACAATTTTATTTATAGCCGATATCGCAATGATGAATTGCCGATTGGCCCTAAAAAAGTAGCTGTTGTCAAGGTTGGAGAAAAGTTCATCAAGACTCAGATTAGAGGTGGAACGCTTACCATTGAAACAGACCACATAGGTTATTGTATTTTCCGTATAAATATGGGCAATCTCCCCAATAGGAATAGGCAATAGCTCATTGCGGATATAGGTAAGTATTCTTTTCTTGGTATTGCTATCATTGGTTCGGGTCTGTGGTCTTTTCTCGCTTACCTTTTGTTGATAGTCCCCAACGGCCCTGTTCAATTTTGAAAGATTAATTACTTCGTCTTCCAATTTTTGGTTTTTAAGCTCTAATCTTTTTTCATAAGCGCTCCCTATTAATCGTACTGTGATTACATAGGAAAGTATTACGATAAGGCCCATTACCAAAAAGATAAGATAGAACCTTCTTTTTATTTCTTCCAACTGCGATGAGATATTGGTGACGTTGACATGTGCCGCTACGATCCAATCCGAATTTTGAACAGGAAATAGATGTATCACCTCGGATTCCTGCCCATTATTTTCTGAAGTATTCTTTACCAGTTCTTCTTGACTTGCCATCAATAGGTCATAAAAATTTTCAGGGCTCAAATCATCGGTTACCGACGATACAAATGATTTATTGGCACTTGCCGGTTGTCCAACGTTTTTGATATCGGGATGGCATATCACCCTTCCGGACCAATCATACACGCTTAAAAAACCCCTTTCAAAATCGGTGCCTTTTAGACTAGTTTGTGTATAGCTAATAGTAGAGTCTTTCGTAATACCGTTTGCCAATTGATGGCTTAGAAGTGTGGCAAAGGTTTTGGCTTCTTTCTTGCTAAATTCCAAATGCGCTTCAAGCAATTCATAGGTGCTAGCCTTAATCAAATAATGCAGCGCAACACCGGCAATCGCAGTATAAATAACCGAAATCGATAAAAAGGTGAGGAAGTAGAGTTTGTCTTTTCGCATTACGTTTAGGGGCAATTTTTTCTCGAATATAACAATTTGATTTTCACCAAAACGGTTTGAACGTTATTCTTTAGGACCAATTTTACTTCTTCCATTTTAGCCAATTCCTTTTAAGGCCCATATTTCCCTATTAAACCCTGTTCTTCCCTTTCATAAAGGTTTTGTCTTCAAAAATCGGTAGCAAGTAGTTGCTTTGAATAAAGTTTAGGAAATCAAAACCGGTAAAGCCGGTGGTGTGAGTCCATAAACTTTAGGTCAAACTATTATAAATCTAAAATTAAGCACTATGAAAAGGAATGTAAAATTTTTGCTACCCCTATTAGCTCTTACACTTATTGCCTGTACAAGTGATGGTGAAAGTGATTTGGAAGAAATGGAAGAAATGGAAGAACCCAATGGCCCCGTGACCTACAACGCGAACATCAGGGCCATTATTAACAGCAACTGTTTGAACTGCCATTCCGATCCCACAAGAAATGGTGCGCCCTTTTCCTTAACGGATTTTCAACAAGTAAGTGTCCGTGCGGATAATGGCTCCCTGTCCAGGGCCATTAACAAACAGACCGGAGATGCAGGTGCTATGCCGCCCAGTGGTAGGTTGCCCCAAACAACTATTGATTTGATAGACCAGTGGATAGATGAAGGTTTTTTGGAACAATAGGGAACGGCAAAGGGACAATACTATGAAAAATGTAAACATTAGATTATCGTTACTGATTCTTGTTCTTATAAATGGAGCAATAGCTTCACTGCGGGCACAGGAAAAGTACATAGATAAAAACGGGATCGTAATTTTCGAGGCCTCCGAACAGCTTTTTGAAGAGGTGAAAGCAGCTAACGAATCGGTGACCGCCATTTTAAGTACGGAAACAAACCAGATTGCTTCTCTGGCCCTTATAAAGGGCTTCCATTTTAAAAATTCGTTGATGGAAGAGCACTTTAATGAAAATTACATTGAATCCGAGACCTATCCGAAAGCTAAATTCAAAGGCAATTTAATTGATTTTAATGTTGCGGAACTAGATGAAAATATAACGGAGGTATCCGTAGAAGGCACCCTTGAAGTACATGGAAGGCAGAAAGGGGTACATGCCAAACTGAAAACACAGAAAATTAGGGATATCATTTCTATGACCGGAGAGTTTAAAGTTACTCCGGGTGATTTTGATATTGAAATACCCAAAATAGTACGGAATAAAATTGCTAAGGAAGTTCTTGTGAAACTGGATTTTAAGTTGGCGAAAAAATGAGGGGCAAAAAGTTGTATGCCGTATTGGCCGTCGTGTTAGTGTTGCTAATTCTGGCAATCTCTATGTATAACTATATCTATAAAGGTCATAGGGATATTTCTACGGAGCAGGTTGCTTTTACCGTATCTGCCACAAAGATTCATATGGATCTGAGTAAGGAGGATAAAGTAGCAAAGTATGTGGATCAGGTAGTACAAATAGAGGGAAAAATAACGGCCATTGAGCAGAATGCCGTAGTCATAGATGATAAAGTGCAGATCAATTTTAGCAAAGAGGTTTCAAACGATTTAACCATAGCCCGTCCAATAACCATAAAGGGAAGATGTGTAGGTTATGACGACCTTCTGGAGCTCGTTAAAATTGACCAGGCCACTGTGGTCCATAATAACTAACATTCACAATAAACCATTTTGAAAATGAGAAAATTAAGTATTCTAATCGTATTGATACCATTTTTTGTCCTATCACAGGAAGATGATTTATTAGGCGAAATAGACAATATCCCAACTGAGGATGAATACGAAATAGCCGCTTTTAAGGGCTTGAAAATTGTAAATTTTGAATCCACAAAAATGGTCTCCAAAAAGCAATTGTTTTTTGTGGTATCCCACAGATTTGGATCCATAAAAACGGGGATAGAGGATTTCTTTGGATTAGATCAGGCCGTTACCCGACTTAATTTCATCTATGGAATCTCGGATGGTATTAACATCGGTATTTCGCGCAGCTCTTTCCAAAAGACTTATGAAGGCTCATTGAAGTTAAGATTGTTGAGACAACGGGCGGGTGGTTCTCCCTTTACGATAGTAGTGTTCAGCAACATATTGATGAACACTTCTTTGGAAGAGGAAATTTTACCTGGCTTAAAGTTCGAGAATAGGTTGGGTTATTCCACACAGGCCCTTATCTCCAAAAAACTGAACAAGAATCTCTCCTTGCAATTGGCCCCCGCTTTTTTTCATGACAACCTTGTGGCCTTTGATGGGCAGGAAAACTCACAATATGCCATTGGTATTGGCGGAAGGCATAAGTTGACAAAAAGATGGTCCATCAATATTGATTATGGTTTACACCTAAACAGGGCGGGCGGTTCGCCTTTTAAAAACCCACTTTCCATTGGCTTTGATCTGGAAACAGGAGGCCATGTATTTCAACTGCACTTTACCAATGCCCAACCCATGAATACAAATACATTTTTAGGTCAGGCCACCGGGGATTGGGGCACTGGGGATATTTTCTTTGGATTTAACCTTTCAAGAGTTTTTTAACCAATGCGAACAGATATGAAATCAGGTATGGCAAAAATTGTAGTACAAAATTCATTTTGTGCAAAGTGTTCGGGAAAGATAAAAATCGAACTACTTAAAATTGAGAATATCACCAACGTCTATCTCTATCCTTTTGATTCTTTGGTAGTGTTCAATTTCGTAAAGGCTAATGAACTTTCCACCGCTCTGAACACTTTAACGGCATTGGGTTATCCTCCAAAAGGGGATAGAATTGACATGAAAAACTATGTGCATCCATGGTGTATATGTTCAGCAAATAGAAGGGAAGCCCTCTTTTATGATACCCAGGTCAACGTTGTAATGACCAAAGCAGGATAAGGACAACATTTGGATATAACCTATATGAGTACAACAAAAAAGTATATATGGTTTCTTTTTATGACGGTTTATTCCCTTTTACCATCCATTATTCCCTTTGACCAATGTTTTGTGGTATAAGAGATTGATAAATAGTTGCTTTGATATGACATTAATTTTAAAATGATTGAAATGAAAAAGTTTTTTTTAGTATCCATGACATTTTTGGCGTTGCTAGGTTGTAGCAGCGATGATAACGATCCCACAGATGACGACCCGGGTGATGATGGTCCACCACCCGCGGAAGTTATCTCGGTACAATTAAGGGATGATGCAACTTTTGGTAGTATCCTGACCAACGAAGATGGCTTTTCGCTCTATTTCTTTTCGTTGGATAGCAAGGGTGATTCCAATTGCGTAGATGGTTGTGTGGGTTCTTGGCCCATATTTTATGAAGCGGACCTTACCTTGGATAGTGGGCTTGATGCTGCCGATTTTGGTACCATAACCCGAAGCGATGGCGAAATGCAGACCACTTATAAGGGCTGGCCCCTATATTTGTTTGCAAATGATGCCTCTACGAGTGATGTAAACGGCGATGGTGTTAATGATGTTTGGTACGTGGCCAAACCCGATTACTCGATTATGATGACCCAGGCACAATTGGTGGGCAGGGATTCCGGTGGAATCGAGACCAACCTAACGGATACCTATGAACCAGGAGATGCACAGACGTTCTACATGACCGATGCGGAGGGTAACACTTTGTACCGGTTTGTAAATGACACCAATGGGGTGAACAATTTTACAAATGATGACTTCTCCAACGATGCGGTATGGCCCATATTTGAGGAAACTTTACAGAATATTCCTAGTATTTTGGATGAATCGGATTTTGGTTCCATCGATGTCTTTGGCAGGCAACAGCTCACCTATAAGGGATGGCCGCTCTACTATTTCGGGCAGGATGCACAGCGGGGCGATAACTTTGGTGTAGGTTTCCCGGTAGCGGGTGTTTGGCCCATACTTAATCCGGATACCGAGACCGCGCCAGAAGCCGAACCTAATGCGGTAAGATTGCAGAATGATGCTACTTTCGGCAATATCTTGACTAATTCCGAAGGCTTTTCACTTTACTTCTTTTCGCTTGATAGTACAGGTGATTCTAATTGTATTGATGGGTGTGTTGATGCTTGGCCCATATTTTATGAAGCGGATCTTACCCTTGATAACGGGCTTGATGAGGACGATTTTAATACCATAACCAGAAGTGATGGGGAAATGCAGACTACGTACAAGGGTTGGCCACTTTATCTTTTCGCAAATGATGGTGCTGCCGGTGACGTAAATGGTGATGGCGTGGGCGATGTTTGGTACGTGGCCAAACCCGATTATTCGGTCATGATGACCCAGGCCCAATTGGTAGGTAGGGATTCCGGTGGAATCGAGACCAATCTCACCGATACCTATGAACCAGGCGATGCACAGACGTCCTACATGACCGATGCGGATGGAAACACCTTGTACCGATTTGTCAATGATACCAATGGGGTGAACAATTTCACGGCAGATGACTTCTCGAACGACGGGGTATGGCCCATATTTGAGGAGGACCTACAGAATGTCCCCAGTATTTTGGATACCTCGGATTTTGGTTCCATCGATGTTTTTGGCAGGCAACAGCTCACGTATAAGGGATGGCCGCTCTACTATTTCGGGCAGGATGCCCAACGGGGTGATAACTTTGGCGTAGGCTTCCCAGTGGTGGGTGTCTGGCCTATACTTAACCCAGATACGGAAGTCGCACCGGATGCAGGAGGGGGCAGCAAAGTATATGATGTTACCAATCAAGCCGCGTCTGCTTATATCCTTTCCGGTGAAGGTTTGAATAATGCCGTAAACCCCGATTTGACCTTGAAAAGAGGGGAAACCTACGAATTCAATGTTGACGCTCCCGGCCACCCATTTATCATCAAAACCATTCAAAGTACTGGTACGGGAAATGCGTACAATGATGGGGTGACCAACAACGGCGAGGCATCAGGAACCGTAACATTTACCGTTCCAAACGATGCGCCGGACACTTTGTTTTACAACTGCGAGTTCCACAGTCCTATGACAGGAACCCTAACGATAATAGATTGAAAAAGGAGATTATGTTTTTTTGTTAGTTTTGAACCTAGGGTTTCCAAACGAAACCCTAGGTTTTTCTTTTAAATTGTTATCGGGAATAGAAGTATTTGTAATTGCATGATAATCTATAGCATTCATATTGAAAAGATTGGGTAAATTTATTGGACTATTGATGCTCATAGCTTTGATAGGAAGCTTCTTTTTACTATGGGGCATATACGATTCAGAAGATATGAACATTTTGGAGGCCAAACCAGAGCTCCATTTAAATGCGGAAACGCTTATTTCGCACTTTAAAAAAGAGAACGATTATTATCTTGAGCCCGAAAAAATAGTTGAAATAGAAGGCACCATAAAAGAAATCAATAGAATAAATAACCGAATTACCATATTACTGGAAGGTGGTGCCAATGAATCCGCTTGTGTAATATGTGATATGCAGACCGACCAGACCATAGGGATTGAAAATTTAAGGCCAAAGGATACCATACGGTTAAAAGGAGTTTTTAAGGGGTTTTTAAAAGATGCCATTTTTCTAAACTGTATTATTTCCCAAAGAAAAACCAATGAGTAAAGTGATTCCACTTTTTTTCCTGTTCATGTTTTATGGACAGCAACCTACCGAAGAAAAAATTATAGCCCGGCAGGGGAGGGTGTCATTTTTTTCATATACTTCCGTAGAAAATATCAAGGCCGAGAACAATCAAGTATTGAGTATTATTGATTTATCTACCCATGATATTGCCGTTAGCATGCTTATGAACGCTTTTATATTTGAAAAAGCTCTTATGCGTGAACACTTCAATGAAAGCTATATTGAATCGGATATTTATCCAAAAGCTACTTTTGAGGGTAAGATCTTGGATTTTGACCCTTCACAGGAGGGTGAACAGACTAGGATGGTAAAGGGTACATTTTCCATGCACGGGGTGTCAAAGGAATTGGAAATAAAAATCAAAATAGAGAATATTCAAGGTACATATATAGTATCAGGTACTTTTGAGGCCTATGTTAAGGATTATAGTATTAAAATACCACCGCTTCTGGCGGGGAATATCGCAAAAACAATTTCGGTGGATTTTAGATTTGAATATCAGCCTTATGAAAGCTAAAAAAATAATTTTGTATTTGATTTGTGTCTGTGCCGCAAATACTATGGTTGGGCAAGATCTTTTGGGAATACTCGATAAAGAGCACCAGGATACGCCACAATATACCCAGGCCACATTTAAGTTTACCAGAATTGCTTTTGGTCATTCCATAGAAACCAGAAAGAAAGGAATTTTGGATGTTTTTGTGGCCAACCGATTTTGGAACACTCCTGCCGATAGAGCCCAAAGCTTTGCTGCAGATCGCCTGAGTACAAGAATTGCGCTGGAATACGGTATTTCCGACCGACTTTCCATGGGGTTTGGGGGAACCACCTATGACGGTTTGTTCGACGGATATCTTAAATACAAATTGATCCGACAACGTAGTGATGGTGGAGGTTCTCCCTTTAGCGTTACACTCTTTCAAGGATCAAGTTATTTTAGTGAAGGCGTGGTTCCGCCAACTATACAGGACGATTTTTCCAATAGGCTATCCTTTACAACACAGTTGCTTATCGGCAAGAAAATCTCACCTAATTTCTCACTTCAAATAGCGCCTTCCTTTATCCATAGGGGACTTGAGTATTCACCGGAGGATCCTCAAAGCCATTTTGCCATAGGTTTTGGTGGACGATACAAATTGGGCAATCATGTTTCGGTGGTGTCCGAATACTATTATACGGCAAATCCCATAGAATCATTCGATACCTATGGTCCTTTTGCCTTGGGTGTAAATTGGGAAATTGGTGATGTTATGCTTCAATTTATGCTCACCAACGCCGTGCGAATGGTAGAAGATTCGTTCATAACCCAGACAAGGCATAACTTCAATTTTAGAAACCCCAATTTAAATTTTGGTTTCAATATGACGTATGTCCTTCACTTTAAACGTCATCTGAAGAATAAATAACCTTCATTACCAGGGCTTTTGTGTTTTTTGAATTCCAATCCCTTCAAATTCTATTTTTGGAACTATTTTTACGTCCATGGAAGAATGGTACCATTATCCCCTATTGGTCATTGTAGGTTTCGTAGTGGGGTTTATTAATACCGTAGCAGGCGGAGGGTCCTTGATCTCACTACCCGTATTGATCTTCTTGGGATTGCCTCCAAGCGTTGCCAATGGAACCAATAGGGTTGCCGTTGTCATTCAAAACAGTCTCGCCACTGCTGGTTTCAAAAGTAAGGGAATCTCCACTTTCCCATTTAATCTGTATTTGGGCCTGTCTGCCTTATTAGGTGCTATAATAGGAGCTTACATTGCCGTGGACATCAAGGGAGAGACCTTTAATAGGATTTTGGCCATTATTATGGTCATTGTTGTCCTTATTATCGTTTTTAAGCCCAAGATGAAATTAGTAGAGTTACAGGAAAGGATAACTGGCAAATATCTTTGGATAGGTATCTTGGCTTTTTTCTTTTTTGGAATTTATGGCGGATTCATCAACGCGGGTTTGGGATTTATAATTATCCTATTTTTGCATTATATAAACCAAATGACACTGGTAAGGGCCAATGCCACAAAAGTGGCCGTGGTGCTTATCTATACCATTGCAGCTTTGATTGTATTTGTAATCAACGACAAGGTAAATTGGCAAGTGGGTCTCATTTTGGCTATCGGAAATGGAACTGGAGCTTGGTTCTCCAGCAGGATTTCAGTAAAAAAAGGGGATGGCTTCATTAAAACGTTTTTGGTCGTAATGGTGATTGCTATGTCCATAAAACTCTGGTTTTTTAGATAATACATTTTAGCTAATTGAGCTTTCCATCGTATTGGAAAATTTAAACAATACTATGTCTAACAGTATAGAAAATCTTGAATGGCGCTATGCCGTAAAAAAATTCGACTCGGAGAGAATGCTATCTCAAGAAAAAGTTGAATTACTAAAACAAGCTTTCAATCTTACGGCCACTTCCTATGGGCTGCAGCCCATTAGAATGGTAGTTTTGAAGGATAAGGAACTACAAAAGCGGTTGGTGCCCCATTCCTTTGGACAACAACAAGTCGCTCAAGCGTCCCATATATTGGTGATTTGTATTGAAAATGTTATCAATTCAGATTTCATCAGGAACTACTTCGAAAGGGTTAAAAAAATTCGGAACACTCCTGATGAGGTTTTAGAACCCTATTTGGTAGCACTCTTGGATGATTTTTCACAGAAAAGGACTTCGGAAATTCGACAATGGTGTGTCAATCAGGCGTATTTGGCCATGGGCAACCTTTTGACGGTATGTGCCATGGAAAAGATAGACTCCTGTCCTATGGAGGGTTTTGACCCGGAAGGCTATGACGGACTACTGGAGCTAGGCAAAAAGGGTCTGAACTCCATTTTGGTTTTGCCAGTAGGGTACAGGGCGAAAGATGATATGTTCTCCAGTTTTAAGAAAGTTCGAAAAACGATGGATGACAGTATTATCGAAATGCCTTAGAAACGTTTTTCCTAAACCCTAAACCCATAAACTATCACATGCCAGGATTTGAGCTTTTTAGCGATAAGGAAAGAAAGGAAGTAAACGATGTTTTGGATTCAGGTGTATTAATGCGCTATGGATTTGACGGAATGCGTAATGGACATTGGAAAGCCCTAGCGTTGGAAAAAGCCTTGGGTGAGCGTATGGAAGTGAACTATGCCCAAGTAGTGAGCAGTGGTACCGCCGCCCTTACCATAGCCTTGGCAAGTGCTGGAATAGGGGCCGGGGACGAGGTAATTATGCCCACTTTTACTTTTGTAGCCAGTTTCGAATCCATATTGGCCCTGGGAGCCGTTCCAATTTTGGTCGATGTGGATGATACTTTGACTTTGGACCCCAAGGCAGTCGAGAATGCCATTACCGAAAGGACCAAAGCGGTTATGCCTGTACATATGTGTGGGTCAATGGCCAATTTGAAGGCCTTGAAATCCATTTGCCAAGACCATGGACTTTTGTTGTTGGAAGATGCCTGCCAGGCCATAGGTGGTACTTTTGAAGGAAAACCTCTGGGCAGTTATGGGGATTTGGGCTGTTTTTCATTCGACTATGTAAAGACAATCACCTGTGGTGAAGGCGGTGCTATCATCACAAATAATAAGAAGTATTATTCAAATGCCGACCACTATTCCGATCATGGACATGACCATATTGGAAAGGATAGGGGAGCGGAGGGGCATCCTTTTTTAGGATATAATTTTCGAATATCGGAACTTAATGCGGCTGTGGGATTGGCCCAGATCCAACGGTTGGATGAATTTTTGGCGATTCAAAAGAGAAACTACCTGATTTTACGCGAAACTTTGGAGAGCATTCCCGAAATCAGCTTTAGACGTGTTCCCCAAGGTGGAGAGGAAAGCTATGCTTTTTTGAGTTTCTTTCTTCCAAATGTAAAGATGGCAAAAGAGGCTCATACAGCTTTGGGCGAAGAAGGTGTGGACGGCTGTTTTTATTGGTATGACAATAATTGGCATTACTATCGCGAATGGGAACATCTTATTCATAAAAAATCCTTGGGCAAACTGCCGAAAGAAGTCTATGAACAGTTGCCCGATTATTCAAAATCCGATTTTTCGCAATCTGATGAATGGATCGGCAGAAATATCTCTTGTCTCATTAAACTGGGGTGGACGGAAAGTGAAGTACAGGCCAAGGCCCAAAAAATGGCCAAAATTATTGGGGGCTTCCTAAAGTAGTTTTAATAGGGAACATATTCTACTATCTCCAAACCGTAACCCACCATGCCAACACGGCGCTTGGAGTGAACAGAATTGGTAAGGAGTCTCAACTTGTTAATGCCCAAGTGATGTAAGATCTGGGCCCCAATACCAAAATCCTTGTTGTCCATACTTATTTTCGGGGCCTGATAAATATTCTTTTTTTGTAGTTCTTTCAACTCGCCCAAACGTTTGATCAGATTCAGCGACTGGGATTCCTGATTGATGAAGACAAAGGCACCCTTCCCTTCGGCATTGATGGCATGGAACATATCCTCCAACTTTTTTTCGGGCTTGTCCGTAAGGGTACCTAAAATATCACTGTTCACCAAGGTTGCATTAATACGGGTCAATACCGGTTCGCCTTCTTTCCAAGTCCCTTTGGTCAATGCGATATGCACGTGATTGTTCGTGGTCTGTTTATAGGCCCTAAGCCTAAAATCCCCAAAACGGGTCTTCAATTGAAAATCCTCCTTTTTTTCGATTAGGGAATCATGCTGCATCCTGTAGGCCACTAAATCCTCGATGGAGATAATCTTTAGGTCGAATTTTTTGGAAACTTCCATCAGTTGCGGCAAGCGGGCCATGGTACCGTCTTCGTTCAAAATCTCTACTAATATACCTGCGGGCTTTAGACCGGCCAGCCGGGCAAGATCTATGGCCGCCTCCGTATGTCCGGTGCGTCGCAATACACCCCCGCTCTTGGACCGTAAGGGAAATATATGTCCCGGTCTACCCAGGTCATGGGGTTTTGTATTTTCATCGGTCAAGGCCAAAATAGTTTTTGCTCGGTCTTGGACCGAGATTCCCGTGGTACAACCATGTCCTATCAAATCCACTGATACGGTAAACTGGGTCTGATGGAGCACGGTATTGTTCTGCACCATCATGTCCAGTTGTAAGCGATCACAATGTTCTTCGGTCAAGGGGGCGCAGATAAGTCCACGGCCATGTTGAGCCATAAAATTTATCATCTCAGGGGTCACCTTTTCGGCCGCTGCAATAAAATCTCCCTCATTTTCCCGGTTTTCATCATCCACTACTATAATTACCTTTCCGTTTTGAATTTCTTCAATGGCCTCTTCTATTGTATTGAGTTGAATGTTCTTTTCCATTGTCGTTATCATGAGGTACTAGGTTTTGATGTTTTTTTCTTGAAAAAATCCTTGATCCTGTCCAAAACACTGGCAAAATTCATGAGGCCCTTATCTGCAGTAGCCCTTTTGGTTAACCATACGCTTAAAGGTAACATTATCATGGTAGATAACCATGCTCCTAATATTGGATGAATTTCATTTTTCTTGGCATAGTTATCCGCAAACACCCCAATAAAATAATAGACCAAAAAGAGCATAATGGCTATTACCATGGGAAGTCCGATACCCCCCTTCCGAATAATGGCCCCTAACGGGGCACCGACAAAAAATAAAATGATGCAGGAAAGGGCCAGGGCGTATTTTTTATGGAGGGAAAGGATATGCCGGTTATAGATTTCATATCGTTTTTGTAATTCCTTTTTCTTTCCCTGAACCGAGGTTAAAATATTTGATGCGTTATTTTTTGCGGTATTGATCAATTGTACTTTTTGCCAACTCTGGAACAGATCAATGATGTCACCGGAATACATAGTAACCGAATCATTCACCGTTTCCGGAATTCCTTCTGTTTTCGATAGGGCCACGGTGTCCGCAATATTTTTCACTCTGGACTTATGCAAATTGGTGTCCATAGGTTGTAAAGGAACAAAAGCACCAATTCTGTTGGAAATACTTTTGGAAAACGATCTTACAATACGAAGATTGTTCTCCTCCAAGGAATCTATGTCCTTGATCAAACGGGAGACATTCTTCATTTTATCCGTTGTGGTATTGAGATCCTCTTCCAAATCCACATTATTGAATTCGGAAAGGTCAATATTCAT
Organism: uncultured Flavobacteriaceae bacterium; assembly: GCA_947494715.1. Taxonomy (GTDB): domain Bacteria; phylum Bacteroidota; class Bacteroidia; order Flavobacteriales; family Flavobacteriaceae; genus Ulvibacterium. Next base: position 1,027,206 of record CANLWG010000001.1, read on the forward strand.
AACATAGGTCTCAAATTCAGCTTTGGCAAAGGGATATTTTCGTTTGCCCTCACTTTTCTTTTTGACTACATCCTCATAGTAATGGCCGTCCTTAAGTACCAATTGAAGGATATCTGATTTCTCACTACTCTTAAGTTCCCCTGTCTGAGCCTTAATGACCGTATTATTTACATTGGTCTTTGTTTTTTTATGGATGATTACATTTTCAAGAAACCGATCATTTTCACCAAACTTTTTCTCGACCTTAATATTCATATCGGCCCCTTCAAAATCACTAAAGACCCCTTCTGCAATGGCAACCGCAGGCTTTACCTTTGCGATGTTCCTTCGCATATTGTAAATCTTCTGTTCCGATGCGGGAATAACGCTATTCGCAAAGTAGAAGGTTACCCCTCCCAGTATGACCATAAAAATAATAAGGCTCAACATGGATCGCTGCAAGGAAATACCGGAGGCCTTCATGGCCGCAAACTCGTAGTTCTCGGCAAAAGTACCAAAGGTCAAAATAGAGGACAAAAGAACCGTAAGGGGCAGCACTTTTTCCGTAAGATTGGGCATCATGTAAAAGAAAAACTTTCCTATAATGACCAAGTCTAGGCCTTTACCTGCAAAATCATCAATAAAGAGCCATATCGTCTGAAAAATGAAGATAAACATCAATATGGCAAACGAACTAAAAAAATTAAATAGGAACCTCGATAAGATGTATCCGTCTAGAATTCTCAATGTGTTATTCCCTTATAATGTAGTATCCCTCGTTTTCGTATTTGTCCTCGTCAAAGGTAAATAAGGTTTTTGATAATGGCTGATCTGTTTTAAAAGAATTAACAATGAAGGTAGTAGTGGTGCCATTTTTACCGGTCTCTATTAATTTATAGATATGTTTGGTCTCCACATCTATGCCCAATAATATGGATTTTATCTCCGTATTGGTATCGATAGGAACCAATTTTACATATTGTATTTTCTTGCCCTGTACATTCTGAAGTATATCCCACTCATAGTTATGCCCCTGTTTGTAGAACGTTAGCATTTTTGAAGGAGTCACCGTATTTTCATCATTTATTCTATTCTCAATGGTGATTTCCTCGTTTTCGGGAACAATGGTATACACTTTTTTGCCATCGTACAATTGTTGCGAACCCATAAAATTGATCAAGTATTTGTCCCCTTCCAGGGTAACATCGCCTCGGGTCTCTTGATTAATTGCGGCCTCAGTATTGTTTAGTACATATTTAAAATCGATATGGATATTTCCATAACCCTTAACTTTGGTATATACCTCGTCCAATAGGGTCTTTGCCTTGCCCGAATTTTGGGAAAAACCAGCGGTACATAGTAATACGGTAATCGCAAACAAAAAAAACTTCCTCATGTTACCTTAATTTGATTCATTGTTCAATAATTGATCTAGGGCATACATATCCGAAACCAGCACTTGCCTTGCTTTGCTACCTTCAAAAGGACCTACGATCCCCGCGGCCTCCAACTGATCTATAATACGCCCTGCCCGGTTATAGCCCAGTTTCAACTTTCGCTGTATCAACGAGGCGGAACCTTGCTGTGCGGTTACGATAACCTCGGCGGCCTCACGGAACATAGCATCGCGATCCTGAATATCGTAATCAATACTTGTGCCAGAATCCTCGCCTACGTATTCGGGAAGTTCATGGGCATGCGGGTAGGCACGTTGTGAACCGATATATTCCGTTATTTTGGCTACCTCCGGAGTGTCCACAAAGGCACATTGTATTCGTGTAACGTCATTTCCTTGAGTAAACAGCATATCTCCCCGTCCAATTAATTGGTCCGCTCCCTGGGCATCCAAAATGGTACGTGAATCTATCTTAGAGGTAACCCTAAAAGCGATACGTGCCGGAAAATTGGCCTTAATGATACCGGTAATTACATTTACGGAGGGTCGTTGTGTTGCAATGATCAAATGGATGCCAATGGCCCTTGCCAATTGGGCCAAACGGGCAATAGGGGTCTCTACTTCCTTACCGGCGGTCATGATTAAATCTGCAAATTCATCGATGACCAGAACAATGTAAGGTAAAAATTTGTGGCCATCATTTGGATTCAATTTGCGTGTTTTAAACTTGGTATTGTATTCCTTGATATTTCGTACCATGGCCGATTTCAACAATTCATATCGATTGTCCATTTCAATACAAAGGGAGTTCAAGGTGTTTATCACCTTGGTATTGTCCGTAATGATGGCTTCTTCCGAATCGGGCAATTTCGCTAAAAAGTGACGCTCTATCTTATTGTAGAGGGTAAGTTCAACTTTTTTGGGATCCACAAGAATAAACTTCACCTCGGCGGGATGCTTTTTGTATAGGAGGGAGGTAAGAACGGCATTGAGCCCAACGGACTTTCCCTGTCCTGTGGCCCCGGCCATTAGCAAATGGGGCATCTTGGCCAAATCTACTACAAAGGTTTCGTTGCTAATGGTCTTCCCAAAAGCGACGGGAAGTTGCATCTCCGCCTTCTGAAATTTACTGGATGCAATTACGGAACGCATGGAAACTATCGTGGCATTCTTATTGGGTACTTCAATTCCAATAGTACCCTTTCCCGGAATAGGGGCAATGATCCGTATACCCAATGCCGCCAATGAGAGGGCAATATCGTCCTCCAAATTTTTTATTCTGGAAATTCGAACTCCGGCTTCCGGTACAATCTCATAAAGGGTAACCGTAGGGCCAATGGTGGCTTTTATTTGGGCAATACCAATTTTGTAATTTTTAAGTGTCTCGACTATCTTATTTTTGTTCTCCTCAAGTTCCTTTTGGTTTATGGTAATACCTCCGGTTACCCCGTGTTGGTCTAGAAGTTCAATGGTCGGGAATTTATAGTTGCCCAATTCCAGGGTAGGGTCGAACTCTCCGAAATCATCCACCAATTTTTCGGCTATATTCTTCTTTTCCTCTTTTTCCTCAACTATTTTTTCCACTTCCATGGCAAGGTTGTCCTTTGGATCTTCCTCTACCGGAACAGCGACTTCAAAATTATCCACGGGCTCTTTTTCCAAATGGGGAATGTGTTCTTTATGCGTATAGGTGTCCACAACTATAGGTGTCTCATCTTCTACATTCAGTTGCATTTCTATGGTGTCGTCATTCTTTTTACTCTTAAATTCCGAAGCTATGGAGGCTGTTTTCGTTCTAAAGAAAATACCTATTTCCTCTGGAGAGAAATTGAAGAGACGGACCAAAATAAAGACCAAACCGAAGAGTAAGAGAAGAAGTACACCGATCTTGCCTGTATAATCCTGTAAAAAATCGTTCATTTCATACCCTACAAGACCTGCCAACAGAGGTTTTTCATTGGCAAAGAAGCCAAGAGCTATTGAAAACCAAATGAGAAAGATTAAACCCCATATCCATTTTTTCAAAAGTCCTTGCCCCTTAATTCCCAAGAACAGATAGAGGCCGGTAATGCAAAGAAGGAAGGGAAATGCAAATGTGGCCACTCCGAAACCTTTATACATAAAAAAGTGACTCGCGATAGCACCGAATTTGTTCAATAGGTTTTTTGCCTGTTCATTACGGTCCGCAAACTCGGTCAAAAGGCTTTGATCGTCTTGCCAGGTAAAATAGAATGAAATAAAGGAAAAGCATAGGGCTATACTGAGGAGAATCAGCAAACTTCCCAGTATAATCTTATTTTGCTTGGAGAGCCTTAGGGATATTCCTTTTTTAACGGATTTGGGCCTGGATTTTCTTCCCTTTTTTGCCATGAAATCATCTATTCTGGGGGCTAAAATACAAATTTAGAAACGAAGGCTTTCCAATTCTGGAGTCAAAAAATTTTAGGTAGATAAATGATAAGCCCAACGATGGAAGCCGCTACGGAAACCAACATGACCGCTCCTGCCGAAATATCCTTGATAAAACCGATTTTGGGATCAAACTCCGGTTGTATGTAATCCGCAAGTTTTTCAATGGCCGTGTTAAGACCTTCAATGCCCAACACTAGTGCAATGGCCAGAATTTGCAAAATCCATTCCGTGGAAGAAATTTCATAGTAGAATCCTGCCGCGGTTACCAACAAGGCAAGAAAAATTTGGATTTTGATACTGGCCTCGGTCCGGATCAATAGCAAAGCACCTTTAAGTGCATAACCCACCCCATTCAACCGATTACGCAGAAAGGACTCCTTAGGCATCCATTAATGCTTCAAGTGCAGCCTTATAGTTGGGTTCGTCTACAGTTTCGGGCACCTGTTCCGTATGTACAACATTTCCGCCTTCATCAAGGACTATCACAGATCTAGAAAGTAAGGAACGTAAAGGTCCATCCGTGAATTCTACCTGATACGCCTTACCAAAATCCCCATCTCTAAAATCGGACAACATAACCACATTTTCAATGCCCTCGGCGCCACAAAAACGGTTTTGTGCAAAAGGAAGATCCTTGGAAATGCATAGCACCACAGTGTTTTCCAACTCTGCCGCTTCCTCATTGAATTGCCTTACGGATTGTGCACATGTTCCGGTATCAATACTTGGAAATATATTTAATACTACCTTTTTTCCTGTATAGTCGGATAAGGAAGCATCGGATAAATCGGTTTTTGTCAAGTTAAAATTGAGCGCTTTGCTTCCGTTGGAAGGCAAGTCACCAATAGTATGTATTTCATTCCCTTTAAGCGTTACTGTTGCCATGAATTTATCGATTTTAATTTTGTGTGAAATTATGAAATATTGAAATGATATGTAAACAATCCACATAGAAAATATTGAAATTTTCTAAGGACAAAAAAATAATATTATCGGCTCCTTAATGGGCCAAAGAAGTAGTCAATTGTTTTATCTTTATTCGGAATAAAGCGAAAATCAAGGTCATGAAAGGACTCAGCCAATTGAATATGGCATAGAAGAAATATTCGCCTACACTTACACCAAGTACCCCACTATGATAGGCACCACAGGTGTTCCAGGGAATCAAGACCGATGTTACGGTACCGGAATCCTCCAGGGTGCGACTCAGATTTTCTGGGGCCAATCCCCGATCCCTATACGCCTTGGCAAACATCTTCCCCGGAACAACAATGGCCAAGTATTGATCAGAAGCCGTAACGTTCAAGGCCAAACAACTGGCTACCGTACTGGCAAAAAGTCCAAAGACGGATTTGGCCATGGCCAATAACGAACTGCTGATACGGGACAAGGCTCCGATACCATCCATAATACCCCCAAAGACCATGGCACAAACGATAAGCCAAATTGTACCCAACATGCCCGACATCCCTTTAGCCGAAAATAAATCATTAAGGGCTACATTATCCGTAGGGACGGAAGTTTGCACGGTAATTGCTTTTAAAATACCCTTGTAACCGGACTCGAAGGAAAGGCTTTTCGAATTTGTGATCCCAGCGACTATCTCGGGTTGAAACAAAAGCGCAAAAAGAGCACCCAAAAGTGTACCTATTAATAAAGCTGCCAAAGGCGGGGTCTTTTTTACAATAAGGAAAATGACCGCTAAAGGTACTAGGAACAGCCATCCATTAATGTTAAACGAAGCATCAATGGAGGCCAGAATTGAATCGATATCCGCGGTACCGCTGGTATCCAAGGTGAATCCTATGATTATGAATACGATTAGGGTAACGGTAATTGTGGGGACCGTGGTGTACAACATATATCGGATATGATTAAATAGCTCCCCACCGGCCATGGCCGGAGCCAGATTGGTAGTGTCGCTCAAAGGCGAAAGCTTGTCCCCAAAATAGGCGCCGGAAAGTACGGCACCAGCGGTCATTCCTAACGAAATGTCCAGGGCATCCCCAATACCTATAAGGGCTATACCTACTGTAGCAGCGGTCGTCCAACTACTACCCGTGGCAATGGAGATAATGGCACAAATAATAACACATGCCGCCAAAAATATAGTGGGATTCAATATTTGTAGTCCATAATAGATCATAGCGGGAATTATTCCGCTTATCAACCAGGTTCCTGCCAGGGCACCTACCATTAAAAGGATAAGCAATGCTCCGGTAGTAGATTTCACATTTTCCGATACTTCGGTCAGCATGGTCTTGTAGGAGACTTTATTGAAGAAACCTACAATAGCAGCTACTGCACCACCCAATAAAAGAATAAATTGATTGGAACCACTAAGTGCGTCGTCACCAAAAACATAGACATTGTAGGCCAGCATGCCCACTAGGGCAACAACCGGAATTAAGGCTTCCCAAATGTTAAGCTCCTTATTTTCTACAATGGTTTCATCTTTTTGGTGCTTAGCGGATTTTGGGTCCTTCATACTTCCTGTTTCAGTGGTCAGGTAATATTACGATTTTACATAAGGTTGTGCAAATAGGGTGTAGATATCCTATTCCAAATGTGTTTGAGTATCTGTTTCCAGAGTATGGTCAACCCAAAAAATCGTGGTATTTTTGTACTTCAAATTAAAGCAAATCACTATATGAATTCATATGATGTGGCCGTTATCGGCTCTGGACCTGGAGGTTATGTTGCAGCTATCCGCTGTGCACAATTAGGAATGAAGACAGCGATTATCGAAAAATATTCCACCTTGGGCGGAACCTGCCTCAACGTGGGCTGCATACCTTCCAAAGCTCTATTGGATTCAAGTCATCACTATGAGGATGCCGTAAAACATTTTGAGGAACATGGGATAGAGATTCCCGGGGAAGTAAAGGTAAACTTGGAGCAGATGATTGCTCGGAAGCAAGGGGTAGTGGACCAGACGACCAAGGGTATCGAGTTTTTAATGAACAAGAACAAGATCGATGTTTATGAGGGTCTAGGCAGCTTCAAGGACAAAACCCATATTACTATCACGAAGAGCGACGGAAAAACGGAAACCATAGAAGCCAAGAACAGCATTATAGCTACGGGATCCAAACCGTCTACCCTGCCTTTTATCAAAATTGATAAGGAACGTATTATTACGTCTACTGAAGCTTTAAAACTAAAGGAAATCCCGAAACATTTGATTATCATCGGAGGTGGGGTTATTGGACTGGAGTTTGGCCAGGTATACAAGCGTTTGGGAGCGGAAGTTTCCGTAATCGAATATATGGACCGTATTATTCCTACCATGGACGGTTCACTCTCCAAGGAACTCATGAAGGTGATGAAAAAACAAAAGACGAAGTTTTATTTGTCCCATAAAGTAAAGGCCGTTGAGCGTAAGGGCAATGAGGTTGTGGTAAAGGCCGATGATAAAAAAGGACAGGAGGTAGAGTTCAAAGGCGATTATTGCCTTGTATCCGTTGGTCGACGGCCATACACGGATGGGCTTAATGCTGAGGCTGCCGGAGTCAAAATTGATGATCGGGGTAGGGTAGAGGTAAACGAACATTTACAGACCAATGTGGCTAATATATATGCCATAGGCGATGTTATCCGTGGTGCCATGTTGGCCCATAAGGCAGAGGAGGAAGGAACCTTGGTCGCTGAAACTTTAGCCGGACAAAAACCACATATCGATTACAACCTTATTCCAGGGGTGGTCTATACTTGGCCGGAAGTAGCTGCTGTAGGGAAGACGGAAGAGGAATTGAAAGAAGCTGGTGTGGCATATAAAGTGGGCCAATTTCCGATGCGCGCTTTGGGGCGTTCCCGAGCCAGTATGGACATCGATGGGTTTGTAAAGATTTTGGCCGATGCAAAAACGGATGAAGTATTGGGAGTGCATATGATCGGGGCGCGCTGTGCAGATTTGATAACGGAGGCCGTAACCGCTATGGAATTCCGTGCTTCTGCAGAGGATATCGCTAGGATGAGCCATGCACACCCTACCTACGCGGAAGCCGTTAAGGAGGCTGCTTTGGCAGCCACGGCGGATAGGGCGTTACATATCTAGGGAATGTTGTATCGTTCTTTTGCGTGATTGTTGTTCCTGCCGAACGTTGATTATGCGATATGTAGATTGTTATGCCTTTGCTTTGCCATTGGTTTTAGTAGTAACAACTTGTAGCGTTAATGGCTTCAATTAATCCATTCCTTGATTTTTAATTGTATTTCGGCATATGAATTTTTGGGAGGCATATGCTTTGAACCGTTCAAAAAATGTACCTCTTTAAGATTATTGAAAAGCAACTTGCTTTTTTCCGCCACCTTTTTACCCGGAAAGAAAACATCATCCAAAGCCGCAATAATATAAACGGGCTTGTCAAACTGGGCTATGTCCTTTCTTTTCAACAAAGTTGGTATTTTAGTATCAAGCTTTACGCCTAACATTAACGACTTCAGTAGCTGAAACAAAAACTCATCCTCCTCCGGGGCAAAGGCATTCGTAAAGGCCCTAAGGTGTTTATCTTTCTTGGTTATCTTAAAGTGCAAAAGGGGAATTGTAAGTTTTGTAATTGAATCCCAAATTTCACCATTTACGATACCGCTTGGAACAACAAAAATGCATTTTTCCACTCTTTTGGGTCTATGGACAATTAGTTTTTGAGCAATAAATGCACCATAGGAAATGCCTATAATATTCCCTTTTTCAATATTCAATTTTTCCAGGACTTCATCCGCCCAAATGGCGTAAGAATCATCTTTTGTATTTATTTTCGTTTCCGCGCTTTTTGTAACTTGTCCTATGGTGTCAATTGCAAATAGGGAATACAGATTCCGCAATTCTTTAATGGCTTCCAATGTAAGCGGTGCTCCCGCATTAAATCCATGAAACAAAACAATTGGTTTGCCATTTGGATTACCGGTTTGGATCACTCTAGTTCTTCCAAATTGGGTGTCGACATCCATTTCTGTATATTCGATGTGTAAACTTTCCAATTTTTCTTCGTAGAGTTTCATTAAGCCTTTTTTGGCCTGCTCGCTCTTGTATATGGTTCTCATGATGTTAAATTATGTGTCAAATATAGAATAAAAACCTTGAATTTAGTCCATTTGGCCTATTTTTGAAAATAATATGGGTACAAGAGAAAGAATAAAGCGCAAAGCAACGGATTTGTTTAATCAAAAGGGCGTTAAAAATGTTACTTTAAGGGAGGTGGCTACAGTTCTGGAAAAGAGTTATGGAAATGTTACTTATTACTACAAAACAAAAAATGACCTTATTCTTGAATTGTTTGAGGACATGACGATTGAAACCACTGAAATTATGAAATCATTCCAATTCCAAAACTTGCTTCATGGAATTTTGGATGCGCCCCAAAAAACATTTGATATTTCAATGAAATACTTATTCTTCTATGTGGATTATGTCGAGATTAGGAGGAGTTATAAGGCCGTTTATTTAAAAGCTGAAGAAAATAATGCTTTTAGGAAAAAGAATTTCATGAAGGTTTTGGAACAACTACAAATTCAAGGAATATTGAGAGAAGAGCTGACAGCTGATGACTTGAACTATTTAATGGATTTAAGCGGTGCTATGAGGACTTTCTTTTTTCTTAATCTCCGTCCAGAAAATTTTGCAGATCTGGAACTGAAAGCTAAGTATACCAACTATGTAAACAATCTGCTAATGCCTTATCTTACCATAAAGGGGTTACTAGAATATAAGGCCTATTTAAAATAATTTGATTTAGCAATGCACCTTTGATGTACCCAACAATGTCCAATAGGAGTCCGCTTGGCATTAATACATCGTATTCGGGTTGGCCGAGACCTCGGGAATCTGTTGTATGGCGTCCCAGTGCTCGCATATTTTTCCGTTAGCATCAAATCTAAAAAAATCCATGGTCACATATTCATCGTTTCCTGGCCAAATCTGATGTGTATGTAGCGCTACCAAATCACCTTCGCCAATACATCGAACAAATTCGATGGACTTTTCAGGATATTCTGTCTGCATTCTTTCAAAGTAGGTTATGAACCCTTCCGTACCGTCGGCCACATCAGGGTTGTGTTGAATGTAGGTGTTGCCCACATACTGCTCTACCGCTTTTCTCGGGTTACCTTCATAGGCCATTTTATAGAAAGCTATTGCATTTTGTTTGTTTTCTTCCATCTATATTTCTTATTTCTGTTAATGGTATAGCCTAAGGTTTAATGGGATCCTATTCCAGATATTTGGATAAAACCTCAGGGGTATTTTCGATTTTCCTGTAAAATATGTCCTTGAAATAGACAACGGCACCTTCTGATTGAAGCGTTAGCCTGCCCGAAACCAGAGGTTCCATGGTTGCACCGTTTTTGTAAAATGAATTTAGGACAATCATATTTATCTTTCCATTTATCATGTGTACCGCATGATTTTCCCAACAGATAAGCTCCAGGGTATTCCATTCCCCATGAGGTTTTTCGTTGTACGGATTTGCTATTACGATTTGCCATTCGTCCTTACCCTCAAAATGGTGTAGCCCTGCATTTTGATCAAATAGCAACATGGTGTCCTTTAAAGTACTTACTAGATGCTCCAAATAGGGTTTCGCTTTCTTAATGGCCGTAGGAATAGCAGTGGTCGGAGAGGAAGGGATATCTAAAATCACGTTTTTTGCCCAATAACTGCCTACGTCCCCCTCATGGATTTGTAATTCGTGCCTCACCTTTCCCTGATGGTATAGAATGCCCCCATCTTTGGGACGGCCTTCCATCCATTTCCACTTTAAATCGCCCCATTTGAATTTCAATTTAAGGTGATAGTCGGCCAAACTATCCTTGAGAATCAATCCACCGATTACCTCTCCCGATATTCGGATTACGTTTTCATGATCAAGAGTGTCAATAGTAAATACATCCAAAGGGTCATTATATCCCAAGCCCTCCATATAATTGCCCAAGGAATCTTTTTTTAACCCTTGAACATGTACGGAAGAGTCCGGTACGCCCAAGTAATGTTTAAATGCAAGGGTATCTTCTCCTTGATAGATTGGAATCCATTTGTCTTCCTTGCAATTGAATGTTATCAACGCAAATAAGAAAAAGGCTGTTTTAAAATACCTCATAAACATTATTTAATTGTATTTCAGTATAAATAAAAAATAAAAGCGTCTTTTAGAACCACATTCATATACAGTATACCTTCACTTTTGATCATACGGAATATAATTTTCCCATTCCCAAGGGGTATAGGTATCACCAAGGGCAACTTCCAATAATTCCTTGAAAATGCCTTCCCCGTTATCACTATTGGTCATGATCATTATACCCTTTCCAGCTTGGGGAAAGACAACCGAGTAGTGCTGAAATCCATCACCATGCCCTTCTTTGAAAGCTGCAGTTCCATAAGGTGTTTTAAATAGGCCCCAACCTAATCCATAGCTTAATTGAATGGCATCATAAAGTGTGGTCTCTTCATTGGATAGTGGTCCGAATTGCATTGTGGAACGTATCCTGATCTGTGGTCTGAACAACTCTGCCCAAGATGTTTTGGAAATAAGTTTTTCCTGTAATACGGCTTCCAAAAATTTGGTGTAATCCAATGCACTGGTCTCCAGGGTACTAGGTCCTCTAGGTTCATTATCCGTATCCTTGAGGTAAAGTTCTCCCGAACCGGAATGACCATAGGCAAAGTCTTTTTCAAAATGTTCATACCACCGGTAACCCGAGCTTTTCATACCAATTGGTTTAAAAATGTATTCTTGGGCCAAAGGCTCTAAATTTTTGTTGAGAATTTTCTCCAAGATTACTTGTAGGTACACCATTCCTTCTCCCGAATATTGGTAACGACTGCCAGGTTCAAACTTTACCTTTAGTTTTTTACCCTCTTCATACCATCTCCAATTGGGAAATCCCGTTGTATGCGCCAGACACATTCGAGCGGTGATTTTGTGATATAAGGTATCCGAGGCTAAATCTGAAAAATCATCGTGCCATCGCGCCAAAGGCTTGTATTCATGTATTTTTTGGGGCAGATAAGATTCCAATGGCGTATCCAGATCAATGATTCCTTCCTCGACCAGTTTCATGACCAACACTGCAAAAACAGCCTTGCTAAAAGAAGCGCCATAGATATTGGTAGAATCGGTCAATGGTAATTTATTTTTAAAGTCTCGATATCCGAAAGTCTTTTGATAGGTGACGGTATTCTTATTGAAGATAGAAACTGCCATACCGTGTACTTGGGCATCGGTCATCAGTTGTTCAATTTTTGTGGTCAAGGAATCCTTAGTGATGGTAGTTTCGGACAATCGAGATATATTCCGGGAATCTGCGGAGTTACAGCCTATAAAACCAAAAACACAAAAAACGAGAATAGACCCCATGATTTTGGAGCTTTTATCTCTTCTTTTTTTTAAAAAGGGAAATGCCAAGGGATAATAACACTTTTGGGAGTTTAAGGCAGTTACAATATTGATTATTGTAACAATTAGGGTAAATGGAATTACGGCCATAAAAAAGAAAAACCCCCAACCTTCAATGGTAACAAGGGCGATAAGGGACAAAACGAACAGGAGGGTCATCGTAATCTGAAAGTTTATAACCTTTCTGCCATGTTCATCATAAATGGGATTGTCCTCCCGTTTATGGATCCAAAGAAATAAAGGAAATAGTACGTTGCATAAGGGGAGCACCAACCCCAAAATAGGTGTACTGTGTAACAACAACAGCCATTTTTTCTGGAGGTTTTCAGTTTTGGGATTTTCAAGGACAAGAAGATCTTCAACTTCTATTTCGAGGGCGGCGGCCAGTAGTTTTATGGTTTGTAGGTGTGGGTTGGTGTCCCCTTTCTCAATGCGTTGTATGGTGCGCACCGCCACATTGGTCTTTTCGGATAAATCTTCCTGCGAATACCCTTTTAGCTTACGTTGATAGGTTAGATTTTTGGCCAGCGAATAGTTTTCCATGGTTCTGATTTTTGTTCACTACAAAACTATCAATGACATCCGGTCTTTATCGTGACATTTAGGTGTCACCTATATGTCATTTACCGTATTTACAGTGCTTTTGGGGATATTCAGAAAAAGATTATCCGTTATGGGAGCCATCACAAAAGGGTGGGGTGCCGGTCTGTTTACAAGTACACAGCCACGCCTCTTTAGTCTCCTCTGCCTCAAAGACCAAAGGAGGTGTGGCTTTGTTAGCCCTATGGGAGCCATCACAAAAAGGCTGTTCGCTACTGTGGCTACAACTGCACCAGGAATAGCGTTTTCCAGTTTCAAGATTTACAGGAATAGGGGAATATTTTGTATCGCTCATATCCAATTGTTTTTAGACGAAAATACACAATAGGGCAATAGAGGAAAAAGGGAGCGATTAATTTTTAACCAATCCAAATAGCCGAAGTAATCGACCTAAATAGGTTCGAGCTATCTTAGTTGTATTGAAATATAAGGGCTCTACCTTGGTCCAAGCATATCCGACGGCGGAAACAAGGTTCGATTTTAAGGTTGCCTTATGCCTTTCATATAGCAAAGCGGTATACGTACAAACAATCATGAAGATCAAAGCACTGGGAATAACCACCTGAGGCGTTAAAGAGTGATGAAAAAATCCGTATAGGCCCAACCCGGTAAAGCTTCCATAAAGAATAATGAAATGAATCACGTATATGGACAATGTGCTCTGCCCGATCTTTATCAAAGTGCTATGGGTAAACAGACCTCTAAACAGCATGAATACAGCAAATACCAGAAAAACATCCCCTAAACGGATAAATAAGTAATTATTAAAATAAATATCCGCAAATAACTGTATTCCAGTTAATTTTGATAGTTCTAAAAACAAATCTGAAGAATAGAAAATCAGTGAAAGACCAATAATCGTCGCAGCTCCAATAGCCGTAGGATATAGATATCTAAAATGCTTGAACCGAGTAAACAGTAGGGATAAAAACCCGCCGAAAGCTGCGTAGCCGAACCAAGGAAAAATAGTAAAGACAGAGCCATTGGTTTTGGTGAAATAATTGGACAAGGCATCAGGTAAAAACGAATACGTAAACTGTTTGTACAAAGGTTCAAACAGGAACAATAGAAAGGTAATTGAGGCCAGAACCATGGGGAATAGCCACTTTTTTCGGTTTTGCGTCAAAAGATAGATACCTATAATCCCCAAAATTGAAAGACCGATACAGTGCAATACATCTACTAGATAAAAAGAGTCATAGATTTCGCCCTGCAATAACCCAAATAAATTCATGCGAAGGAGATAGCCAATACCTAATAATTGCAATCCCCGTTTGACCCCTTTTTTGATCCTCGGGTTGTCAAAACCTTTTTGGGGAACCCGAATCAAAAGGTAGGTAAAGATAAATCCCGATACTGTAAAGAACACTGGAGCGGTAATGCCCCTAAAATATTTCCAAATATTATAGCCCTCAAGGGAATTGTCCCTAAACCCCATATCCAAAAGACTATCTACAAAATGCCCCTGGAGCATCATGAGAATGGCCCATGCCCTCATGGCATCTATGAAGTATAATCTAGTAGACTTCTTTTCCATATCTATTTGTAATCCCAGTGAGCATATTGATTTCCCAATATTTGAACCTATATACTTGTGCAACAGTGCGTTTGGATGTTTTGCGATGCAAAATTAGGCAAAATACTCGCAATTCAATTGCATTTGCCCTATTTTCGTCGAATAACGATTAAAACGCTTAAATGGCTACAATATTGGCATTTGCAGGGAGCAATTCTTCAACTTCTATCAATTTTCAATTGGTAAAATATACCGCCTCACTTATGGGTGATCAAGCCGTCCAATTACTGAATATGGCTTATTTTCCGTTTCCTATGTATAGTATTGACCATGAAAAAGAAAAAGGGTTTTCTAATTCTTTGATCGAACTAAAGAATGATATAAGTAAAGCGGACGGACTCATTGTCTCCGTAAATGAGCATAATGGCAATCTGTCTGCCTATTTTAAGAACTTGATTGATTGGCTATCTCGTTTGGAACGTAAATTTTTGTTGGATAAAACTATATTGCTCATGTCTACTTCAGGAGGTAAAAGGGGAGGTTTGGGGGCTTTGGAAATTGCAGAGAAAACCTTAGCTAGGTTTGGTGCTTCTGAGATTTTGACCTTTTCCCTGCCCAATTTTAGTACCGACTTTGACAAGAACAAAGGAATTACAAACGAAGAGGTAGCAAAGTTACACCAAGAGAAAATAGCGGAATTCTTATCCAAAATCTAAGCTTGAGAAAAAAGGTTTCCTACACGGCATCCGATATCCAAAAATTTAAGGACTCCCTTTTGCATTGGTCTCAGCAGTTTAGGGAAGTCGTTTGGCTGGAAGGCAATGACCATCCTGATGCGTATGGATCTTTCGATGCAATTCTCGCTGTTGACGCCTTTACTTCTATCCGTAGCGATTTCCACAATGCATTTCATGAACTGCAGGAATACCAATCCCAAACAAAGGATTGGCTGTTCGGATATTTGTCCTATGATCTTAAGAATGATGTTGAACAACTAAGCTCCGATAATCCGGACGGGTTGGATTTTCCGGAATTATTTTTTTTTCAGCCCAAGAAAATTATCCGATTGAATGGAAACATTGTGGATTTCATCTACCTGAATATGCTGGATGATGAAATCGGACAAGATTTCAGAGCGATATCCGATAAGGACTTTGCGAAGGGGGAAGCTGCCCAAACTACGGAGAATATCCGTATACGAATGCGTATTTTTAAGGATGAGTATTTTAGGAAAGTGGAAAAGATGTTGAGCCATATTCATAGAGGCGATATCTATGAGGCTAATTTTTGCCAGGAGTTCTATGCCACGGATACCCAAATTGATTCTCTGCGAACCTATCAAAAGCTAAATTATATTTCCGACGCTCCCTTTTCGGTCTATCTAAAGCTGAACGATAAGTATTTGCTCTCAGCTTCACCGGAACGTTATCTTAAAAAGATGGGAACCAAAATTATTTCCCAGCCGATTAAAGGCACCGCCAGACGTTCTCACGAAGAGGTCGAAGATGAAAAATTAAGGATTTCCTTGGCCCAAGATGAAAAAGAACTCGCCGAAAACATTATGATCGTAGATTTGGTCCGGAACGATATGTCCAAAAGCGCAGTAAAAAGAAGTGTTATCGTAGAAGAACTTGGTAAGGTATACACTTTTAGACAAGTACATCAAATGATTTCAACAATAACAGCAAGGGTAGAACCTACTAAAAACCCAGTAGAAATCATTAAGGAGACCTTTCCTATGGGGAGTATGACCGGGGCGCCCAAAATTTCGGCCATGAAGATTATTGAGGAGTTGGAGTCCTTTAAAAGAAGCCTCTATAGTGGCGCAGTAGGTTATTTTACTCCAGAAGGGGATTTTGATTTCAATGTAGTCATACGCAGTATTTTGTACAATGCCACGAACGAATATGTATCTTTTTCTGTGGGCAGTGCCATTACGGCAATGGCAAATCCTGAAAGGGAGTATGAAGAGTGCCTTATTAAGGCCAAAGCCATGCGGGAGGTATTGGAGGGGTAAGTTGGGACAGTGCAAAAGTAAATTCAGGTAAGGAACAATGACCTTTGTTCCTCGTTATTCCCGACTCTAAACTTTTCCTATACCTTTGTTTTGTGTTAGCGGAATTCAAGAAACATATCAAAACAAAATTTCCCGAGTTATTGGAGGAACGGTTTCTTCTCGCCTGTAGTGGGGGAGTGGACAGTATGGTATTGACCCATCTGTGTCACCGTGCCAAATTGAATTTTGCCATAGGCCATTGTAATTTTCAGTTACGGGGCCGGGAAAGTGATACCGATGAAAAATTTGTAAGGGACTGGGCCTTTCAATTGTCCAAACCTTTTTTTTCAACTTGTTTTGATACAATTAATTATGTTTCTAAAAATAAAGTATCAGTTCAATTAGCGGCGCGGGAACTTCGGTACCGATGGTTTGCAGAGATAATGCAGGAAAACGATATTAAAATTTTGGTAACCGCCCATCAAGCGGATGATAATTTGGAAACCTTTTTGATTAATCTTTCCAGAGGTACAGGAATTGATGGTCTTACCGGAATTCCTGAAAAAACGGATACCCTAGCGCGGCCGCTATTACCGTTTACAAGATCCCAAATTCTAGAATATGCCAAAATTGAAAATCTGGCATGGCGTGAGGATAGTAGCAATTCGGATACTAAATATCTACGGAATAAAATCCGACATGAAATCGTTCCCAAACTAATGGAGTTACATCCTACATTTTTGGAAAACTTCAAAAATACTCAAAGGTATATTACTGGAATTTCTCAGCTGGCAGAGTTTCACATCAATCAAGTCAGGAAAACTAATTTTCAGCATGACGACGGGGTAATAAAAATTAGTGTAGCCTCCTTGTCAAAACTAAAGCCTTTAAAGGCCCATTTATTTGCCCTGTTCAAGGCATATGGTTTTACGGAGTGGAACGATGTAAAATCCTTGCTTACGGCGATGAGCGGCAAAGAAGTGCGCTCCGGGACCCATAGGTTGGTCAAGGACAGGGATTTCCTTTTGTTAACGGAAATCCAGGAAGAAGACCCGAAGGAATATCACATTTCGCATGATGAAAGGGAAATCCATACCCCGATCCACCTAAGGATGTCTCAAGTATCACTTGTTAAGGAAACCCCAAAGAATGTACTATATGTGGCCAAAGAAACGTTAAAGTATCCATTGACCTTAAGGAAATGGCGAAAAGGCGACTATTTTTATCCTTTGGGAATGAAGGGTAGAAAAAAATTGTCCAAATTCTTTAAGGACGAGAAAATAGATATTATTTCTAAAGAAAAACAGTGGTTGTTATGTTCCGGTGATGTTATTGTCTGGGTAGTTGGAAAACGGGCAGATGAACGTTTCAAGGTGGCCAAGGATACGCGTGAAATCGTAAAATTTGAATTGAACAAATGAAAAATGTAATACTTTTTATAGTATTGGTTTTTAATAGTTTATTGTCCTTTTCACAAGATGATGAAAATCCTGTGCTTTGGTCAAATACAGTTAACAAGATTTCGGATACGGAATACGAACTTGTACTAATAGGAAAAATCCATGAAGGGTGGCACGTATATTCACAACATACCGCAGAAGGAGGTTCCCTGCCCAGTGAATTTAAGTATAGTGCGACAGGTAAGGATTATGAACTGATTGGGGAAACTCTAGAAAGCGAGACGCAGACTGAATATAGTGACATTTTTGAGGTCAATGAGACCTTTTTTAAGGAGAAAGCTGTTTTTACCCAAAGAATTCGCTTATTAAATGAGGATGTTCGCCAAGTCGATGTAAACCTCTGGTATCAAGTCTGCAAGGAAGTGTGTATTCCCGTAGAGGAAAACTTTTCGTTTTCATTGGATGGAGGTGCGGTTATTTCGGAAGACAAGACGATAGACGAAAGAAGTGAAGCTTTGGGTGCTTCGCTTAGACTGGATTTAAAGAACAAAGAGCTTTTAAGGGAAGTGGAGGTTGGGACCTCGGAATCCAAGTCGGGTCTATGGACCATTTTTGGGCTTGGTTTTCTTGGAGGGCTTATTGCCCTATTGACCCCCTGCGTGTTTCCCATGATACCACTTACAGTTTCATTCTTTACGAAACAATCCCAGAAAAAATCCAAAGGAATCGCTAATGCAATATTGTATGGTTTCTTTATCATATTGATTTACTTTTTGTTAAGTGTACCTTTTCATCTTTTTGATTCTGTAGATTCCCAAATATTGAATACCATAGCCACCAATATTTGGCTCAATCTTTTTCTCTTCTTGATATTTGTGTTCTTTGCCTTTTCATTTTTTGGTTACTATGAGCTTACCTTACCAAGTTCATGGGCCAATGCCATGGATTCTGCCTCCAATAGAGTGGGAGGTGGATTAGGTATTTTCTTTATGGCGGTTACCTTGGCCATAGTCTCTTTTTCCTGTACAGGTCCCATTTTGGGTGGATTACTGGGAAGTACCACTTTGGCCGAAGGCGATGTAGCCACCAATCTATCAGCGGGAATGTTAGGTTTTGGATTGGCCCTGGCTTTGCCCTTTGCCCTATTTGCCCTTTTTCCTGCATGGTTGAATTCGTTGCCAAAATCAGGGGGTTGGATGACCACGGTAAAGGTGGTATTGGGCTTTTTGGAGTTGGCCCTGGCCTTTAAATTCCTTTCCAATGCCGATTTGGTAGGTAATTGGGGAATCTTCAAAAGAGAAATTTTCCTAGGAATTTGGGTTGTACTGTTTTTACTATTGACACTTTATCTTTTCGGAGTTTTTCGCTTTCCCCATGATGGGACAAAACAGAAATTAACTTCTATACGAAAGGGTGTAGGCGTGGTGAGTGCAATCTTTTCCTTATATCTTATATTGGGCTTGTTCAATGCTTCCAGCCTAAAATTGCTAAGCGGTTTTCCGCCTCCGGATTTTTATAGTGTTAAGGCTAGCGAGAGCGATTGTCCCTTGGGCATTGATTGTTTTAAGGATTTTGAAGAAGGTCTTTCCTATGCCAAACAGATCAATAAGCCTATACTATTGGATTTTACCGGTTGGGCCTGTGTAAACTGCCGTAGAATGGAAGAAAAGGTATGGAGCGAACCGAATATTTATTCCGTGTTAAAGGAAGATTATGTTCTTATTTCATTATATGTGGATGACCGTAAGGAACTTCCGGTATCGGAACAGTTCAATTTTAAATTCGATTCCGGCCGGGTAAAATCCATAAAAACGATTGGTCAGAAATGGGGTACTTTTCAAACAATAAACTTCAACGCAGCATCCCAGCCCTATTATGTGCTTATGACCGCAGATTTGGAGGTGCTCAATACAGCGGTGCAATATACGGATAAGGATACCTATCGTAATTGGCTAAGGGAAGGATTGAAAAATTTTGAACGAACAAAAGAGGCTATTGCCAAAGCCCCACAGCTCTAAAAAATCATTTCGGCTTTTGATGTATACAACAAAAAGCACCTGTAAAGGTGTTTTTTATTGTTGGGAATACCCCTATCTTAACTGTAAAAATAGTACAGATGGGAAAATTTAAAATGCTCGGATGGATTCTTTTGGCAATCCTGGGTATTTTCATTTTATGCGGAGGGATATTCATTAATTCACTTACCCCTACTTACGAAGGAGAGCAACAACTTTTAGGTCTTTCCGAAGAAGTAAACGTATACTACGATACCTACGGAATTCCTCATATCTATGCAAATACCGAAAAAGATGCCTTTAAGACATTGGGCTATGTACATGCGCAAGATCGCTTATGGCAAATGGAATTGTTGCGAAGGGTAGGCAAGGGAGGGCTTTCCGAAGTCTTTGGAAGAGATTTGGTTGAAACCGATCAATTCTTTCTGTCCTTGGGAATCGATGATGCTACGTCGGAAACGTTAGCCCTATTGGATATGGATAGTGAAATGGTCCAACTTTCAAAGGCCTATTTGGAAGGGGTCAATCAATTTATTTTAGGAGGACCTACGCCCATAGAATTTTATCTTACCGGGCTAGAAAAAGAACCTTTTACCTTGAGGGATATTTATAATACCGTTGGGTATATGGCATTTAGCTTTGCCATGGCGCATAAGACGGATCCATTGCTGACCAATCTAAAAAATAAACTGGGTCCAGAATACCTCAAAGATTTGGAAATTAATGTGGATACGGGTACCACTTGGATTAAAAATCACAGAGGATTTCCGCTCGATTCTTTACAAAACAATATTACCGCGATGGTTTCGAATGCCTTGGAAAGAATAGCGCTTCCGTTTTTTGAAGGAAGCAATGGTTGGGTAATTTCACCTCCCAAGACCAAGAACGGAAAAGTTATTTTTGCCAACGATCAACATATTGGATTTGCACAACCTGCCGTATGGTATGAGGCCCATGTGGTAACCCCTACTTATGAAAAATATGGCTATCATATGGCCGGAATTCCCTTTCCCATCCTGGGACATAACCACAAATTGGCGTATGGGATGACCATGTTCGAAAATGACGATGTGGATTTTTACTATGAAGAACCACATCCTTTCGATAGCTCAAAATACAAAACGCCCAATGATTGGCTCGATTATGAAATGGTTTCCAAAACTATAAAAGTGAAGGATTCCTCCGATGTTTCCTTTAATTTCAAGAAAACGGTCCATGGCCCGGTACTCAACGGAATTGCCGACCAAGTAATTGGTGAACGGCCCATAAGCATGTCCTGGATCTATACTCAGGGAGAGAACAAGGTAATGAATGCCTTGTATGACATGACCCATGCCTCCAATATTCAGGAGTTTCAGTCCGCCCTAACCAATATCCATGCGCCCGGTCTCAACATCATGTATGGCGACGCAGAAGGTAATGTGGCCTGGTGGGCCACCGCCAAATTGTATCAAATTCCGAAAGGTGTCCAGACCAAGTTGATTTATGAACCCCTTTCTGGGCTACCTCTGGAAAGAGAATATTTGGACTTTTCACAAAATCCCCAAACGATAAATCCGCCATGGAACTACGTGTACTCCGCCAATAATCAACCTGATTCCATCGCGGGGATGTTATACCCTGGATATTACCTGCCCGAGAATCGCGCTCGACGAATTGTCCAATTGCTGGAATCAAAAAATGATTGGGACAGGGAAGCGGTAGTTGAAATGATTACCGACGTTACATCCCCGACACATCCTGAGATTGTAAATAATTTGGTGAAATCCTTAGAGTTAAAACAGCTTAATAGCCTTCAAACAAAGGAGTTGGACGCCCTGGTTGCCTGGCAAGGCGATTATCCCCTGGAAAGTGTGGAGGCCACCGTTTTTACCGGATGGATCTATCATTTCCTTAAGAATACATTTGCCGATGAATTGGGGGACGAATTGTTTACACAGGTTTTGGCGACCCATTTTCACAAAAGACTGATTGCACCTATGGCGGCGAAATCAAATTCGGTCTGGTGGGATGATATTAGAACACCTGAAGTTGTGGAGACAAAAAAAGAAATCGTACAAAAATCCTTTGCACAGGCCTTGGAATCCTTGGAAAAGGACTTTGGCCCTGAAAGAAGAAACTGGACCTGGAATAAGGTGCATACGGTAGAACATGGTCATCCGATCGGTCAGGTAGCAGTTTTTCGCCCTTTCTTCAATGTGGGCCCTTTTCCGGTCAATGGCACAAGGGAGGTAATAAACAATATGTATTTCGACTTTGACGAAACCGGACGTTATAAAGTTAGTTCCGGACCTTCCACTCGAAGGGTAATCGATTTTTCCGATATCGAAAATAGCATCAGTATCCTGCCTACAGGTCAATCCGGAAATCCATTTAGTCCCTATTATGAGGATCAGGCCGAAATGTACGTCAAAGGAGAATTCCGCAAAATGATGATGAATAGGGAAGAAATAGAAGCAACTTCAAAATCTTTACTTACATTTAAGCCTACAGAAGATTAACACGTATGCTTACAAAGGTTTATGGTAGTGCCGTTTTTGGTGTGGAGGCCACGACCATAACCGTCGAGATTATAACTAATATGATAAAACAATTTTAGTTATTCGTATCCGTTAAACCTAAAAGGACGGATAATGTTAGCTATCTATTGTAGGATATCACAGGAGAAGGAGGAAGGTAAGGATAGGTCGATTGACTATCAAAGGCAGACGGGTATCGAATTGGCCAAAAAATTATACCTGCCCTACAAAATTTATACAGATGAAGGAATAAGTGGTACTTGGCCAATATCTCAAAGACCTGCCTTCTTTGAGCTACTCTCCGACATACTCGCCAAAAACAGCAAAATTACGACCGTTTTCGCCTTCGACCCAAGCAGATTGTACCGTAGCGACGAAACAAGGCTAAACTTTCTGACCGCCGTAAAGAAAAGAAACATTGAGCTGTATTTTAACAATGGCATTTTCGATTGGTCAGACCCCTACATGGAATTTATGGGAAAAGTTCTATCGGCAACCGATGTACTTCACGTTGATATAACAAAGCTAAAGGTAAAAGGGGTTCTTAAGGAAAGGTCTAAAAAGGGAAAGGTGCACGGGGTAATGCCGTATGGCTACCAGAGGGATGAAAACGAAAAAATGATACCTGACCCTGAGGAGGCCGAGGTTATAAAGCTCATCTACAAATGGTCTTTAGAGGATATGGGATATACAGCTATATCCCAAAAGCTTAATGAAATGGAAGTGCCTACTCGATACAATAAATATGGGGGTACTTATGAAGTTGATATAAATAGAAATAATTACCTCCCAAAGAAAAAAGTTATCAAGGACAAGGGAAAGGCCAAATGGGTAAGTGGAACTATAAAGAATATTCTGCACAATGACACCTATACGGGTATACGGAGATTTGGCGACGTAGAGTTTTCAATACCTGCCATTATAGACAAGGCCACTTTTGACAACGTTGGAAAAAATATAGAGAAACGAAGAAAAAAGAGCGGTAAAAAGAACTTCCATAAGTATTTATTGAACGACCTTGTTTTTTGCTCAAAGTGTGGTAAGCGTTATACGGGGAGGGAGGTCAACGCTCATTTTTATTACCGTTGTACCAGCAGGATAACTAGAGGGGCTAGTTGTGGAAACAGAGGTATTAGGATGGTGGTTATGGACACCCTTATATGGGGAAGATTCTTTAAATCCAAAGAGTTATCTGTACTTGTGGAGAAGCATCTAAAAGACAACTCAAATAACGAGAAAATAAACCAATTAGAGGTTAATTTAGGGACTTTTGAGAGGAGTCTGGACAGTTTGTCCAAAGAGCGCGGGAACGCTGTTAGATTAGCTGTACAAGGGCTTTTAAAAGAGCGGGATATAGAGCCAGAATTGGCACGGATAGACGGAGCGATTTTAGACCTGAAAACCAAGTCAAAAAATGTTAGGGAGCAATTAAACAGTTACTCAAAAGCCGATAAAAGATTAGATGAGATAGGCACGGACTTAAACCGGATAAAAACAAGCACTTCATTTATTGATAAACAGAAGCTTTTGCGAAAATATATCAAGTCCATTACAATATCCTATAAAGAGGATTGGTACACTCTGGATATTGAGTTTACTATTACTGGTATGCCAATGGAAAAATATGAGCTTGATAAAGACTACAAATTGGCTGTACAGGTCGATGACTCAGGCAACCGTATTGTTATACATCTAAAGACGGGAGAGATAACCTACCATCCTAAGACCGACGTCTATTTCGGGGAATTATAGTGTGGTAGAATTCTTATAAGTTTTAAAGATTTGCTAATTTGGCTAGCAGTTAGATACACGACCAAATGATAAACCAACTTGGCATAAAGCTATTGAAGAACATATTCGCTATAATAGGCTTTACTGCGCCTTTAGTGACTTCGCTCAATTGGAAATATAATGCTGTTTTTGTTTTTGCAGGTTTATCGCTATCGGCAATAGCATATTTATTAGTGGAGTTGTACGAAATTAACCACAAAAAATATTTGAAAGTCAAAGGTCGTGTCCCGGGATATGGTTTATACGAAGGCGCAAATATCATTAGAATACAATCAAATCCAAAGATTCCCAAGGACAGTTTACTTACGTTAATGACGAAGGGCTCTGGAATTGCTAACCCCATTTGTATTCTTAAAATAATTGAATCAGTTAAAGGTGAAGAAATTCAAGCAATACAGGTACTCCCAACTGCGGGTGATTTAGATTTAAGCACATATTTTATTGACTCCAATAAGCTTAACAACCTTTATGTTACGGTAATTATAAAGGAAACAGAATTAGAAATAATAAAATCAATAATCAATGGACATTTATAGGGTCGTGGAAATAATCACAGGAACTAAAGTTATTTTGAACTGTGGTAGAGAACAAAAAATTTCACTTGGAGATAAATTCGAGATATATGGTTTAACCGAAGTATTGGTCGACCCAGAAACTGAAGAAGAATTGGGGAAAGCGGAAATAATAAGAGGAAAAGGCGAAGTCACCAATTTACAAGACAAATTATGTACAATCGAATCCTACCTCAAGGAAAGCCAATATGGCTCTAGAAAAATTATCCGAAGAACCAGCAGTCCTTTCGGAAGCATCTTTAATCAACCCTCAACTGAAGAAGAAATAACAGCGGAACCATTGCTTAAAAGGTTTGAAGATATACAAATAGGCGATTACGCTAGGAAATTAGATTTTTAGTCGATATACCCGAGATATTTTAATAGAGCAGCTATCAGAATAACGGCTATACCTATTCTAGTTGCCCACTTGCCTAGAGTACTATGGAATATCCAAAATCTAGTATCGTTCTCGTCTCCGAACATTTGCTAAATATAGCTAATCATTAATTTAATTGCTTCCAATTATTTATACGCCCAAAATCTAAGTTTAAGTCCTTAGTCAGCTTAGGAATCGTTTATCTATTAAATCGAATGAGTTTTTCGTATATGTAATAAGTTTTCTACCTTGTATTTTACAAGTGCAGTATAGTTGTTAACTATATTCAATTATTAAGTGGATTTTGATCCGTCTTTATTTAAATGAGTCATCAACACGAAACAAATAGAAAAAAAGAGCCCTTAATAGATAAGCGGCTAGCAGGTCTTGGAAAATTTACCAGCCAATTCTTGTATTTGTTGTTGATAACTACAATTCTTTTATATGCCGCAATTACACCAAACGAACTTGCAGCCTTACCTGAAGAAAAAAGATTTCTTCTAAAACCCGAAATAATCTGGATGCTCTTACCGAGCTTTCAGTTAGCGGTAATTGCAATATTATTAGGAAGTATGATTGCTACAAGGGACTTAATCTTCTCATTAAAAAATCCACACGTGCCGGACGAAATACCAAATTTCTTTGATATGTTAAGATATCAAAATAGGGAATTTGGATACTCCCAGGTTAACTTTAACTTACTTGCAATTATCCCTTATTTCTCTTATCAGATATTCATTTTATTGAACTTCACATATGGAGTTTATCATGCTTATTTACGAACCACATTTGAAAACAAAATTCATTGGGAACTCTTACTTATTAACGGTTTTTTGATTCTTCTTATCAGCATACGTTTGTATGATAACATCGGGTTTAAAGTAAGGAGATTCGCTAGTAAATTCAAAAAACAGAAATAAAAGTAAATCCACATAACAAATGATATAGTGCATGGCATTTTAATATAGTAGGCTCTTATAGTCAGGTGCAAGCCAAGTTATGATATAATCATAGATGACATTGAAAGGTCTCAGAGTGTTCTAAAATTTTTATGGGTATCCTTATAAATGGGAGAGCCTCCAATACTGTCCATAGCCGAAAATGGTCATCAAAAAGTTATCTTTGCAAAAAGAAACAAACTATATGGAAAATACTTTAACATTTCAAAACTCTCCCTCTGTGGTAATAGCTTCAAACACTTTTGTTAATGTTCCTGTAATCTTGAGATATGAGGACATCAACCTTATTGAAGTTGTACAGGAGCAGAGTTTGGAATATACTACTCAGATACCGATTTACCATCAAGACGGCACTTATCTTGCGAAAGTAACTGGCAATAGAATGTACCCTACCGAGGATGGTAAAAAAGCGGGACTCAAAATTGAAAAATATCACGGCCTATGGGTCTGCAAAATGGAGAATAGAACTTTGTTTGAAATTGAGCAAGGTACGGGAGATTTCTTTAAAGCTTCGGCTGAATTGTACACACCTGACGGATATTTTGTAAAATGCACAGATGCAGGCACTCCAAGTCTAATAGATATTCATGGTAACGCTCTTAAATTGGGCGGTTTGGTTTTGTCAGGAAATACATTTAACGGGTGTAGTGTAGGAGTGTGGCTCAAAAAGGACGGAGCATTAGCAATTGGAGTAAATGAGTAACCACCAATCTTGAAGAGGTCATAGGATGGTCTAAAATTTTTACGGGGTACTATATATCCAGACCGACCCCAAATACTGTCCTTACCCTTATTCACACGCTTTTTGTATTACGTCGAGTTTAATTAACATGTCAGAAACGGACGTTGCAGTCTTGTAATATTTGTGCTAATTTGCCGTTATACAATAAATGCATGGCATGAACTACATCGGATATTACAGGGTCTCGACGAAAGAGCAAGGGGTAAGCGGTCTAGGTCTGGCCTCTCAGCAGGAGAGCGTCAGGCGTTATATCTCCTCCGTTAATGGTAATCTCATTGAGGAGTTTACGGACGTTGCTAGCGGTAAAGCGGACAATAGGGAGAACCTAAACAATGCTATCATTGCCTGCCAGAAGTATAAGGCCGTGCTAGTGGTTAAGAAGCTTGACAGGCTATCGAGAGGAGGCTTTAAGATAGCGGTACGCCTCGATGAGTTGGGCATAGATTATATAGAGTCCGACAGCCCCAATGACAATGAACTACTAAAGAACCTAAAGCTAGCGATAGCAAAGGATGAGAGGCAAAAGATTAGTGAGCGTACCAAGGCAGCACTAGCCATTAGAAAGTCTCAGGGCGTTAAGCTCGGCAATCTAAAGAACCTGACCGATGAGGGCAGGCTTAAAGGCTCTGAGGCCATGCGTTTGAAGAAAGAGCTCAATGAGAACAACCGACGAGCTAGAGCCCATGCCATGACCCTACGAAAGGATGGTATGACCCTACAGCAGATAGCCCATGAATTGAACACACACGGCTTCCAGACCTCCAGAGGTAAGGAGTTTTCTCCTACTCAGGTAAGCAGACTATTGTAGTGTGCCACAACTTAGAAAGTGTGTGCCAGTTATTTTACTACGTTTTGGCACAGTAAAACTTAATGTTTATAGGGGTTAAGGTGGATTGTGCCACTTTGCACCTTAATTTTAGGCACTCCTCCTATATAGTATACATATACTGTCTTAGGAGGGTAAAAACCCTATTTGATAGTGTGTATAGTATATATATATAAATATTAAAATATATATATAATAGTGGCACAACCTCTGGGAAGCCCCGTATTTACTGAGAAGTTCTGTGCCACTTTGGTAATCCCCGAAATGGCACAGGTGGCACAAGATGACACGGATACTTACCGAGAGGGTGTACGGTCGTACATTTTTATGCGTGATTTATATCCCCACAGACCATCTTACCAGACCTCAATTTAGATGCCCTTAATATAGTACCTGACATGACCGTAGTCATGGATGGCAATGTCAATTTGTTATAAATATAACAATTGGTTAAAAATATAACATTTTATATTGAAATGAGAAGAAAAATAACACCTTTATGACATAAAAATACCCTATTTATCCATAAATGGAAACAAAAAAGCCCCATACAATTAAATATAGGGCTATATAAGTACTGAGCGGAGTGCGTGGTTAGGTCTCGGCACTTGCTTTGAACTTTTTGACCAGTTCCTTAATCTGACTCTCAGTAATCCCATGTTTGGTATAAAGGTCATTTTTGGCGGTAATGTGGTTCCCCTGTACCCGTCGTGCTAGGTAGAAACAAACCAAATTGGCCTCCTCCCTTACTTTTGGGGTCATGGTCAGCATTCCTGACCGCTCCAGATTGAGCAGTAATTGGGTACGGTTATGTACTTGTATTAATTTTGGTGTAAGCATAATTTATTTAGGGCTTTAAATTGTTATTGATTTTCTACTTGACGGTTAAACCATGTCGAAGCCCTCCACCTTGTCAAGTGGAGTCTTTCCTTTCTCTTGCAACTCCTTAAGCTCCTGCTGATAGGACTTGCCGTAAACAGTCTCATAGTCTATTATTCTCTGCTTCTCCTCTGGCTCGAAGTAATGCAGGGAGTTCTCGTCAATGGCAGGTATGTAATTACAGGACACTAGCCAAACCCGTTTTGGATTTCCTCCGTCGATTCTTTTCCTGTACTTTTTACAGCCCAGTTCGTTCTGTAGGAATGCGGTAAGGTTGCCCTTAAATACTTTCTGCATACCGTTCTGGGAAACCTTATAAGACCTCGCTAAATCCAACATGGACTCGACGGACATAAAGACCTGCCTGTTAATGTTCATGGCACTTGGAGTATCAAAAACAGACCTTAGTAACCCGTACTCCTGAGGCTCGTCCGCTATCTCTTTGGAGATACTCATTAGCTCGTCGTTCTCCTTTGAGGTAAGTCTCCATGACCATTTAGGGTCTGCCAGATAGAGATTATGTAGCTCCTTGAACAGCTTCCTATGGTCTATCTCATATAGGCTGTTCTCATCATGGCCTATCTTATCTACATATACCCCGATAATCCTACTGTTGCCCGTGCGGTCGCTCAGTATTCCCTCATTGTTGGTAGAGCCTCCCAGTACCGCAAGACGTTGTGTCTTATGGTTCTGGTTCTGGGTAAACAGCTTCCGCTCTATGGTCTGGCTGAACGAGGTAAGGCTCTTGAAGCCGTCCCATGTATGACCGCTCTTGAACATCTCCGCTAGCTCATTGTTATAGTGGAGCAAAACCCTAGAGATTTGGTCTATGACCTTTGCGGTATTAACTAGGTCTCCCTCAGAGAGAAAGTCCTCCCTCCACTCAGGAGGCAACAACTCCTCATAAAACGTACTCTTTCCCCGTCGCTGCTTACCTACAAGAATCAACACGAGCTCCAATTTGCGCTCCCCGTAAATGGCAGCTATGAGAGAGGTAAGCCATTTGACGATAAACTTTCTCATATCAGGCATACCGTCCTGATAGTAAAACTGGTCTAACAGCCTGTCCAGTTCCCCGTCCGGTTCTTCATTCTCAATATCTTTTAGGTAGTCCATAAAAGGGTTTACCTGTCTAGCCTCATTGACGAGCTGTACCTCCAAATTCCTGTCCGAGTAACTAGAGCCGACAGAGCTTTTAATGCCGTGTAACAAAGCCTCCCACGCTGTATTACTGGTACTTATGGAGGGTTCTATGCAATAGTCGAATTTGTAACTATTTGTACGGGTGTTTCTGGTAATCCCAGACGTACTTAGAAAGCTAGATACTAAAGCATACTTCTCATCTAGGCTGAGCTTGCCCTTTTTAGACCTGTTAATCTCTTTCAGGTCATTCAGGGTCAATACATCTTTGTTCTCTATAACCTCATCTATGGACTGATGGGAGCTAAATGAGAAACCTGCTTTTATTGCATAATGGAAGAACGAGCCTATTTTGGCCTCCCCGTTCGCATTGCGTAAAAAGCTATCGTACTCCCTGTCAAACCTATCCCTTTCATATTTGGCAGCATTAGCCTGACAGA
Organism: uncultured Flavobacteriaceae bacterium; assembly: GCA_947494715.1. Classification (GTDB taxonomy): domain Bacteria; phylum Bacteroidota; class Bacteroidia; order Flavobacteriales; family Flavobacteriaceae; genus Ulvibacterium. Next base: position 1,057,142 of record CANLWG010000001.1, read on the forward strand.
GCATCCTAAACAATTCCCTGCCCTGCTCCCCGTAGCTATAACCAAAGGCGTTGCCCAAAGTCTTATAAAGACCAATATCATTTATAAAGTCAGGCTGTGTAGAGATGACCTCAGCTATATACTCCTCCATCTCCGATACGCTAGGCTTACGTGATATGCCCTTAATTGTCGTATTGTTGATATACTTCGCTTCGGGCTTTAGTACCTCCACCTTAAATACCTCAGAGTCCTCATTTATTTTAAAATCCTCATCATAGGTCAGGTATCTCACCCTGCAAATATTCTTACAAGCGTCGTCTAGGTCAATACCATACTTTCTATTAAAGTGGGAGACTACGCTCAAATAAGCAGTGGTATGTTGGTCTATTATCTCAGGCTTAAACTTACTATTATCTACCTCAACCCTGACCAGTATAAAGCGACCTATGCCACTAACTGACTTAAGGCAGGCGTATATGTACGGGTCATTCTTTGAGTCCTCCAGAAATTTCTCTATCTCCTCCTTTGAGTCCATCCAGTTACTGGGCTCATGGTCTAGGTCAAGCCCAATAAATCCGTTATGGTTCAACACATCCCCGTTGTTGCGACCGCTAAACTCTCCAAGAGTAAATATTGGCAGCTCACTTTTTAGGCGGTTATAGTTTGGCTTTTTGGAGCGGTCAGCCTCGTATGCCTCCCTAGCTTTCAAAACCTTGTCCTTATACTTCCCGTCCCGTATCTCGTCGAGAACGGACTTTAAACTTCTGATTTTGGGCTTACCATTGTCTTTGATACTATCCCAATAGGATATTTTAGAATCGCTCATGTCCTACTTTTTAAAAGTTCTATAACTTCTTGCTCAGACAGTTTTTTATGGTCTCCAAAGAGCATAATCTCTCCCTTTTCAGCTACGATTGCACATCCATTTATTGAATACCCGTACCAAACATCATATAGCCCATTGACAGGTAGCTTTTCTTTTCTTATGTAGTCAGTCAACAAAGAGCTGTTCAATTGAGCCCTTAAGTCATCTATACGGCTACCATAGGTATTCTCATGGACATTATCCCCCTCCCTGACCATTACGTAAGGCGTTATACCGCACATATCAAACCAGTATACCAGTCGTCTGAATGAGTACACTCCTGATTTAAGAAGTCTAAATTTGAACGACCTCCACGGGCTGTATTTTGGCTCATTGGCTATATATACCTCATTAGGTAGGCTACCAGTCTCATTGTAAATCTTTAAAGCGTACTCCTTAACTGCTCGAATAATCTCGGCCTTTGAGTAGCATCTCTTAGTAAGCTTATGCCTTACTCCTCTGTGTTTTTTACGACTGTCAAACACGCTGTTTAACTTCTCGTTTATCATTACTTTTATTTCCATATCATATTTTTTAAAAATCCACTACTTTCAAATTGTCTATTGCTGCATTATGCTGGTTCTTGTCAATAAAGAAAACCTCCCTAGAGGCTCTGGACTTTGGAGCAGGGTAAAAGGCCATAAGTACTAGGTCTACAACTACTTTGGTATATCTCCTTTTGTTCCTAAATAGGTTTATCCTAACAGAGTTTGATTTGAGGTCTCCAAATGGCTTTACCCGATACCTCTCCTTACGGTATTTTCCATCCTCTGTAGCTTTTTTCCATATTCTACCGTCTTGGTCAATGGAGTAACCATCGAAACCCTGCAAATCCACCTCGTAAGGTCTGTCCTGAAAAGGCTTACAAATCCGTCCCATCTTATTTATGTATACCTAAAAGCCTTTCAATTTTTTGACGTTCCAACTTTAGGTTATTTGTAATCTTCTCCGCATCTATCTCAAAGGTTGCCTTAATCTCCTCGGCTGTTTGCCTTGATAGCTTTTTGAATTTGGCAGCTAGCTTGTCGTCTACCAGTATCTCAATGAGGTTACCTTTATTGAATTTCCATAAATCTCCCTCTGGTAGCAGTACGAGACCGTCTAACGGAACTCCGTTGGCATCTGTGGCATAGTCGCCCACAGATGGTAGGTCTGAGGCTTCACGCTTAGGAAAGTGAATCTCCCGTGCCGTGCAATCTTGGATTACTAGTTGTGCTATTATTTTTTTGATGTCTGAATTTTTCATGTTTAAAGTCTTATTATGTTGTAGAAATATTTTCCGTCAATAAATTGAGTTGTGTAGTAGCCTATCTTTTGACCTGCATTATGTTTATAGCTCTGAGGAGCTCTTTCGTAAATGCTTTGTCCGTTGTCTAGGTCATATCGGATAATTGCTAAAAGCGTCCTCTCAGGGTTATCAATAACTACCGTTCTCCTTGTTATAGTTGCTATTGTAAGCTTTGGTAAATGCATACATTTTTGGTTGAGTTAAGACACCAGTAGCCCTATCCGAGCTCAGCCTAATATGGCAGATAGCCCAAACTCGGTAGAGTTACCAATGAAACAAAAACTGACTAAATTATTGAGCCTGCTGAGGTATCAATGTACGAAGGCCAACATCTGTAGATTATATCGAGCGTCGCCATTGTGGATGTTAAGGGCTCTGCGCTCATGCCTGCTCAGATTGTTGAATTTTTCCAGAAACTCCTGTACAAGTTCTACACCGTTTTGATACTCCTGCGCTACAAATTGGGTAGATTGAGCTCTGATAATTTCGATAGCCTCAGGTCTTTCAGTAACCCTAAGATTTTTGACCTCTACCAGTCTTTCGTCTATTTCTGGTCTGGTAGAGTTGACGAGCTGCTCATAGAGAGGTTTAAACCCTCTTGAATCTGCTCCAAAAGCTAGATTGTACTCGTACCCCAGAGAGGTAAGGTATTCGTCTACCTCTGCCCTCGTCTGAAAACTCTCTTTTAGATGGGCGTTGATTTTGGAGATAATAGATAGATGCTCCTGTAGCTGACCTTTTTTAAAGTTCAGCTCGTTACGGAGTTTTCCAATTTTTGAACTGTCCCTGTAGGCTACAGTCCTTTCTTCTTTTGTAATACTCATTGCATTAATTTTAAATTAAACATTACTATTTTAAGCGTCTTTGGTTACGGCATGGCTCTAGTCCGTTTTAGATTTTACCTGAGTTCCCACCGTCGCCAAAAAAGCCCTACTGTTATGAGTAAGGCTTTTCCAAAATGCAATCAGATGGAAAATCGAAGTAAGGAACTTCTTTATATGTCTTTGTTTGATTATGTCATTTTTTTATCTCTTTGTTCATTGCCCTCTATTACTATAGACTGGGATTTCAAAAAAGTGTAAATATTTTAACAGTCTTTGGCATTTCTCCTAGTTCTGTTATTAGAACCTCTCTATATATAACAACTGGGGATTTCAGAAATTACTAAATATTTATACTCATTCTAAATAACAGCCTTTAACTTTCTTACCCTTCAATACTATAGACTGGGGATTTCCAGAATTAGTAAAAGATTTAACATTCTTTGATTAATTCAGACCTAGTTACTTAAATCGGATAGCTAAATTACTTGATAAGATATACCCAATCCAAAGGGAGTTATTAGGAGTTATTATCCAAAGAGATAGTTAAGCAATAGGTTGATAACTTGTAATAAGACAAATAGTTATCCTTTATAGGAATAGGTAATTTTGTAGGATGTTTAATACGAAACTTTTGGCTAGATACCGTTGGGTTAAGCGAATAGTGATAATCCTCTTAGTATTATTACTGGTTTTCGTTGGTTGGATGATTTATGTCGAAAATCAAGATTATCTACTCAAAGACTATTGGCTAAAACTCATAACAATATTTCTTGGCGTTGCTATTGCAGCAATTATTGACATTGGAGGCTTCTTGGACGATAAAAAGCAGCTTCGCAAAAGCATTTTGTACTGCTTGTTTGGTTCTCTTTTGGTCTTTACTGTTTGGAATACTACAAATGAATCAATAAGCGATAGGAAAGCTGAAATTGAAAGGGACAGTTTGATAAAAGTTGATAGTTTGAGGTTTGATAGAATAGTGAAGGATTTTACCAAAAATATCCATAAACTTGATTCGATAAGCGGTCAGGTACTGGTTGCATTTGATGAAGTAATTAATATCAAAAAAGGTATTAGTGAGCAAAAGCCGATACTTGGTACTATCTTAAATAATACTTCGGAATCTTTTAAAGAAACGGAATCCTTAATTGAGGCTAACGCCCCTAATTTGTTATTGGGAAGTAGTCGTACAACGGCTCATTTTGACCATGACGGCAGTCTAATGATAACATTATTTCCCGCTAACCTTGGTTTTGGGGTAGCGAAAAACGCAAAAGTATTTTATCAGGTTTTTTATGCAACAGTACGAGACACGGCCACAAAGAGTGGGAGCTTTAGGTTAGTTGGCCCAAAGGGTAATCCTCTAGGCACTTATCCAAAAGAATGGACAAAACTTGAAGTAGACTACTTTACTCCAAGTATGGGGTCTGGAAAGAATAGGATTCATTTAAGACCGAGTTTAAATAAGAGTGATTTTTTAGGAAACAAAAATTACTGGTTCGTTATCTATTCCACAATGTGCTCCGATTATCGTGATGAAACAATTTTAAAATCTATAGTTATCGATGGTGAACTAAATGAAGCAGGTGGAATTGACTTGTTTTATAACAGGCTTCAATTGGAACCAATAAAAGAATATTTGGAACGACATTTTGAAATGGGAGAATATGTTTTTCTTAAAAAGTAAGTCCTTAGTCGTTTTTAAGCAAGGAGATTCTTGGATTTGGCTAATAATAGTGCTGATTTTATAACTATGCGATAGTAGTTTATCGAATTAGTGATGACTTCGGTGGAAGTCAATGTAGATAGGGGGGTGGGATATCATTTGGTAGGCCTACCGGACAATGCCATTAAGGAAAGTAACTATCGTATTGCAGCGGCCTTGCTCAATAACGGCTACAAGATTCCTGGCAAAAAGATTACGATCAATATGGCCCCGGCCGACCTACGGAAAGAGGGTTCGGCATATGATCTTACGCTGGCTGTTGGCATATTGACCGCTTCTGGACAGATCCAATCCGAAAACTTGGAAAAGTATATCATCATGGGCGAACTGTCCTTAGATGGAAGTTTGCAACCCATAAAAGGGGCCCTCCCCATTGCCATAAAAGCTCGGGAAGAAGGGTTTACTGGATTTATCCTGCCCAAGGGAAATGCAAAGGAAGCCGCTATAGTGTCCGATTTAAAGGTCTATGGCGTGGACAACATCAAAGAGGTTATTGATTTTTTTGATACGGGAAAACTTTTGGAGCAGATTGTTGTGGATACCCGGGAAGAGTTCTATAAAAACCTCGATTTTCCCGAATTCGATTTTTCGGATGTCAAAGGTCAGGAGAGTATAAAACGCTGTATGGAAATTGCAGCTGCGGGCGGGCACAATATTATATTAATTGGTCCGCCAGGCGCTGGAAAGACCATGTTGGCCAAACGTTTGCCTTCCATCCTTCCACCTATGACCTTGCATGAGGCTTTGGAGACCACCAAAATCCATAGCGTGGTAGGCAAGATCAAAAATATGGGGCTTATGAGCCAACGCCCTTTCCGAAGCCCCCACCACACCATTTCGGATGTGTTAGTGCCTAATGTGCACAATCCCTGAGCACTTATAAACACTAGGGTTATACGTTCTTTAAGTATCTAAAAAAAATATTCAACCTTTCTAGTTAAATCCTCCTACGCTTCCCTTTATCCGAAAAAATGGTCAGCTCGAATATCTTGTAAATTAACTCGGTAGTCCCGTATCCAGATAACTCATCAAACTCTAAATTCTCATTTTCATTAAAGTACTTCATGTATAGGGTGGGAGTCCCTTTATAGAAGTCTAGAAACAGGTAAGAGGTATAATCATAGATGCCTAAATCTGCAAACTCATTCAATACGGACATATTCCATAACGTACATTGCCCCGTCTTGGACTCGTATCCGCTCATCTCAAACCTTTTATGCTCCTTCTTGGATTGCTCGTACTCTAAGCCCCTAATAGAACTTAAGACCCCTGTATCAAAGCTCAGTCTTTGCCTGATAAAGTCCATTACCGCCTCCTTCGGGCTGTTCTTTAATTCTTCTACTGTCATATATTATATTGTTTAGTTATTACGTCTCCTAACAAAATTACCTATTCCTTTAAAGGATAGCTAGATGTATCCTGAATTTTTTATTTATCCCGAATATTTTATCCGGCTACTTCCTGAACTACGGGAAAATCTCTTTGAAGAACCATTTTAGGAGGCGCATCAGGTGGATTAATGCTGTACAATTCCCCTGATATGGTGGAAACACCCCTTACACAACATGTCAAAGTGATGTGCAGAGGTTGGTATTCGGCTTCTAGATTCCCAATTATTACGGCGACCTGTCCCTTCTATTATTAACGGATTGTTCAATTCTTTGTAAAAAGAATGGGGTTGATAACTCCTAAAAACTCTCCTTTTTCTGACAGCACTTTTTTATCAAATTTGTCATTCCGGTTTAAATAGCTAGGTCTGAATTAATCAAAGAATGTTAAATCTTTTACTAATTCTGGAAATCCCCAGTCTATAGTAATAGAGAGAGTTCAAACAGTAAAAATGAATAGTCAAAATACATAAGATAGGTCTCACTTTCCATCATTCCCTAAGAGCCATCGTAACTGATGGCTTTTTCGGGCATTTGGATAAGGTCAGGACTATATAGTAATAACCCAAGCGGTAAGGGTACGTTTACTGCACAACTTTAATTATTTGTAATGATAGGAAATTCACAAATTATCAAAGGCTCACTTCAAAGAAACCTTTATCTGGCTGACCTCAGGGAGTTGCAGTCAAAAATCAAACAGGTTAACGCTTTTAATTCAGAGTTGAAATCCATTAATGGGAAACTCAACACATCCGTAACAACCGTGAAGGAGTTGCAGGATTATCTGAAAAGCGAAACTGGAATAGCTAATCTGGTCATGGCCTCTGATGCCCTGAACCTAAAGGAGGATTATCTACGGATTTTAGAGCTGTCCGCACCTGCTATTGACTCAGAGCTTATTACTATAGATAAGAACGGTCAAGTAGAGCAGAGCGAGGAGGCTATTGCTATTTTGCAAGAACGACATACTCCAGAGGTTTGCGAAGAAAACCAAGAGTACGCAAGATTGCTATTGACCTTTAAGCAAGAGTATGACAAACTCCCCTACAAGGCCAAACTTGCCTTTAAGCAATTCGGAGGTACAGAGGTCAAAGTTAACGTAGATGCTTTTTTGTACCCTCTATAATCTTCGGGTAGCATAGCTTCTATTTAGTTTTTATTAGTGGTAGCATGGTAGACCTACCAAGCAGGCTATGGAAATGTCCATGACCTAGCTTGGTCAGGCTACCTATGCTCTAAACTGTTCAAAAACCATGTATGCGATTACCAACACTTACAGTAGCAACAATAATAGGACGGACAATAGTAGAGCAGAACCCTGAGAGGTCTCTTTTAGTGGTTGTTCAGTATAGCCTAGATAACGGAATAAGCATATACGAGCAATGTCCCAAAAGCTATAAGCATGGGATAGGACAAAGGATAGGATATTATCCTGTCCAATTCATAAACGGAAAATATTTGTACAACATTATAAGACTTTAAACATGAAAAAAGTAACCGCAACAAAAAGCACATTGAGAAAGAGCCAAATTGATTTTATCGAAAAGCACTCCCCTAAACTATATGCAATGGTATTGCAAAATGCAGTTGGTGATGAGCTTGTTTTTCCCAAGTTAAACGATAGCGATAGCCCGTCCATTGGTGATTACGCAACTATCGACGGAGAGCCTGCAAGCGGAGAATATGTAATGCCAGAAGGTGAGACCTATGTTTTTAAAAATGGGACTTTGACCGAGATTATTGAGGACGACGGTATTTTATCCATTAGCAATGCTGAAAGGGCTGAGATTCTAGAAAAATTAAAGAAGGATATAGGGAATGAACTTGCCTTAGTGAAGAAAATACTAGGTCTAAAGGTCTAAATAATGGGTAGAATTATAAAACCATTTGAGCCTATACCTGATATTGTTGGATTAAAGGAGTTGCCTGATTATGAAATAACCAGAGAGGGCAGGGTCTTTAAAAAAGCGATTGAAAAGGAGGGCTACAACATGAAACGATTTGAGGTCAAAACCTTTGCAGACCACAAAAGCGGTAGCTGTAGGGTCTTGCTCAAACGCAATGGCAAGAGATACAGCCGAGGAGTAGCGGACTTAATGGTACAAGCTTTCTATCCTGCTCCCAGAGTTGGGTCTTTTATTGAAATATACTTTAGGGATAAAGACCCCTTTAATTGCTCGATTGATAACCTTAAAGTATTTGAATTTTAGATAGCGAACAGTACTAAAAAAATAAGCCCTAAACCAGTAGTGAGACCACCGAGATAGGACTGTATTTGTAATGTAGGAACTACAAATATACTCTCCTCTCAGGTCTTGCGCAAATGGTTTTTGCATTAGACCAAAATGGAAGTTAGACCCCAAAAGACATACTCGTACCTCATATCCGTGGAGAGTGATAGGCACGTCCCAGACGATAGCCTTTTGTTCTCCAAGGTGGATATGTACTACGACAATAAAAATGGTTCTCCAGAGGATGCCGTTCTGGAGCTGTTGACCATGCAGGGGCTTATTGACGACATCAACAAAATACCTGAGGATGCCGAGAAAGGGTCTAACACTTACTTGAAGGGTATCTATAGTGGAGGTACTACTATGGACTGCTGCCAGACCCCTGTAGACTTTATGAGCTTCGACATTGATTGCGACAAGAAGGTAGAAGGTAAAAAGGTCAAAATCAATCAATGGCTTCACAACACGGCAAAAAGGGATGCCGTACTGTCAATTCTGGAGGAGTACTCTGTATTTACTGGGGTATCAAGCTCAGGCAAAGGTCTTTTCGGTGTTATCCATGTAAAAAGGCTGTCCCAGTTTGACCATACTGATAAAGAGAGGCATAAGGACTGCTGTAATGCAATATGTGATTTTCTGTCAAAGAAAATACTAGAGGAGACAGGTATTGAGGTAGAGTTTGACCCTGCACAGTCTAGATACAGACAATTAAGGCACGGGGCATATCAGGAAACCCCTCTTAAAGTTAATAAGGGCTATTGCTCCCTTTCGTTTGAGGAGCAAGTAACCGAGACCGTAATTCCAAAAAGTAACGATGTTGCCCTGAGGGTATCCAATGGAGGTTATGTAGGTTCTGCCTATCAGAAATTCAACAAACGGCATACGGTAGAGGAGTTCCTGCCTGCATTGGGTTTTACCTATGTCAGGGACAATAGGTACAAGTGGTACGGGTCAAAATCACAAACCACAGGTCAGGTAGTGGACGGTGTATTTATCTCCAATAGCTCCACCTTTAGCAATGGGCATGGGTGCGAGTGCCTAATGGGTTATAAAGCTTACTCCGCAGCTCATTTGTACATGATTTCAAAGGGTTTCAACTCGTTTGGGGAATTGATATCAGACCTAAGGAGCAAGGGCATTACGCACGATGTAATGAAGCCCTCGGACTTCTATGATAGGGTGCGAAAAGCTGACACTAACCCAAAGGTTGCCGAGCTATGCCATCGATTCAGGTTTCAGGACTACAGCACTAGGTTAAAGTTCTTTGAGGATGCTCCGATACCTGAGAACATGAGAGAGCATTTCAGGCACTATTTAAGGATAAAGGACTTGAAGATACCCCATGATGAGGAGTATAACATAGAGTGGGTGTCGGATGAGGCAGAGATGCTATTTGATATTGTGGACAGGAAGAAAAAGGTAGCCCTAACAGCCCCTACTGGCTCAGGCAAAACCAAAGGGGTACTGAACAATGTACATAAATACAGGCCATTGTATAGGGTTCTTTTTATTGTGCCATACATAGCTATTGCTGCACAACAAGCGAACAAGAGTTTTCCAGTACCACATACCGCAGTTTACGGAAACAATCCCAAAGCCCATATATGGAAAGAGGCTAGGACTTTACCGCTTGTGGTAGCTACCTATAACCATGCAACCACATTGCTACATCATCCTCAGGTCAACAAACCTGACAACAAATTTGACCTTATCGTAATAGACGAGCTACATAGTCTGATACTGGGCAACGGCTTTAGGGCTAAACCATTGAAGGAGTTGGACTATGCCATTTTGAAATACCGTAAGGACAATGAGGATATAAAAATCCTGGGGTTAACTGGTACACCGCTCAGGGTATTTAAAAACTTGGGATACCATAGGGTCAAGTTCCACAAGCCACAGCCTCCAATAGAGTTGACGCTGAGGTTTGACGGGCGTAAAATAGACAAGATTATACAGAACCATGAGCTAGGGGTAGAAAAGGATGCACGAGTGTTTTACATCGCAAAGGCTGTTCAGATGATGAGGGACAGTAGGGAGAACGCCATACTCTCAGGGATATGTACCGAGGCCCAGAGTATAGTCTTTACTGGAGAACATGAGAAACATGAGGAGGACTTTTTGAAGTTGGTAGACGATGAGCTTTTAAGAAGTGAGATTACCAGAGTTTACTCTAGTCCTCTACTTAATGAGGGCGTGTCGATAATGAACGAAGAACCCTTTGAGCTTGTCTATAACGATGACTCGGTTAACTGGCGTGTCGAGAACGTAAGACAGTTCCTATCACGTTTCCGCAACGAGTCGGGAAAGGCAAAGAAATACCTGTACGTACCAAAGCGCAATGAGGATGTGCTTGTGGATTACGTGGATGGCTACGAGAGCGAGGCAGTTAAAATAAAAGGACTGATAGAGGACAGCTCCTCTGGCTTCTCCACCTATGGAGGGCTTGCCAGTATTAACAAATATAAGCATAGCGACAAGTCCATGTATGAGGGTTATATAGCCTTTGAGGAGTCCGAGAGGGAAAACTGGGCTTTGACCACAGATGAAAAGATAGAGTCCCTGAGGATTAACTTCAATGTCAAGGTAACCATCGACGAGGAGTACGAGAGGACAAAGTTCGACTCCCTGAAAAAGAAGCCCAAAGGGTCTAGGGAGATTAAGACGGAGTTTTTCAATGAGCATTTGGACGCTATCCTATGGCAGTTCTTTTTGACCGCAAAGGGTAGGAAGGAGAAAGAGAGGATAGAGTGTATTATGCCCTTGCCTGCTGATGTGTCTGAGGAGGTAGTGGCTTTTGTAAAGACCTATAAAAAGGACATATACAATATACTACATGGCTACTCATGGATACGGGACTACTCGGAGGAGCATAGGGAGATGCTCTTTAACAAGGATGGTCGGATAGAGACACCTGAGAGGCTTAAGCAAAAGGCTCTTTTTGTATGGCTACAGCATAACCTACAACTGGATACCTCACTATCGGGCATTCAGGAGGACGATAAAAAGCAGAAAGCGAAGCTCCGCAATTTCATTGGAAGGTGCAAAGAGAGTATGACCCTGAGGGACTGCATGAAAATATGGGAGGACTGCAAGCTTTTGGAAGTAAGCACTAACAGGGGCAAAGCAGCCCTTAAAGCTTTTGTATCCGCAAACACCCCTCTTGTATGGGCAGATAACAAGTCAAGGTTCATCAAAAAGGAGGGCAACAGTTACGCTGTTACAAACTTCATGGAGGACTGGATGAAACCCTTTGAGGATTTGTATCTGGAGGACATGGAGCGCAAACCCCCTGATAGCAGGCAATTGGAGATAGCTTTTTAAACGCTGTCCAGAGAGGGCGGCACATCAAATATGTAACATGGATATCAAAAGCATCGGAGAGCCTGATGCGTCAATTAAATAAACAATTATGGATTTATCGGAGAAGTACAAAGTTGTCGATGACAACAAACAGGTAATAGCGGATGCGCTAACGAACAGCCGAAAAGGTAGGGGTCTATTTGGTTTTGACCCTGACGAGATTCTAAGGACGGTAAAGGATGCCATAGGATTTGAGGTAAGGCCAGTCGTACAATACCTCATGGACTTGGGAGTCATTGCATACTTGGATTTAGAGGACGACGAGGTAGAGTATTTCAACTCGTTTCTGGAGCCTGACCATTGTCGGGACAATGACCATGCGTACTACGTGGCCTTGGAATACAGGAAGGACATTGATGACTTGGACTACTACCTCGTAAGGAGGTTAAGGGAAGGGTTATCAAAAACCAATATCGGATAGTCCGATATTGAATACTAACACTAAAATCTTACTATAAAATGTTGACACCAAAATTAGTCCAAGTGTTTGGACGCACCCAATTACTTTTAAATCTGGAACGCTCAAATATGTTGACCATGAGCCGAAAGGTAAAGGATGAAGCTCATTTAGTATGTGCATATCTCGCTAGAAGATTGCAAGGGAATCACGTTATTGCTTGCAGCGATATGTATAAAAAACATGGGATTACTGAGACCCAGATAAACGCTCTGGTCGAGAAGTTCAAAGCGTAGTGCCGGGATTAAAACGCTTCATCCCGGTATTTCTAGCCCTGTATGTCAAAATATAGGGCTTTTTGCTCAAAAAGTGTACCATTTTCAACATTAATTTTATCATAATGGTACATAAGTAATTGGTTGTTCTACAAATGTAGAGCTAATGTCAGGTACTATATATGGGGATAGGCTATTAAGATGGTCTGTAAGTATATAAATCACGCACAAAAAAGAGTCGTGTACAGGTTTGTATCGAAATGCGGAAACTATAGCCCATCTTGTAGAAATTTTAAATATCTCTTTATAGTCTTTCAAATAAATTTTTCACCCAGTTCAGGCCAATGCTAACGGGCTTTCCTAGAGATTGAGGGGGTCAAAGTCAAATTTTTCACCCAGTACCCATTTTTGACCATAATTTCACCTATTAAATCCACCCGTTTGTACCACTATCAAAGTATACCCCATACCTGTACGGGTATTATGCCTCCGTTCATCGAATAAATAGCATGAGAATTGCACACGTCGAGAATTGTACTTAGATTACCTATCTAAATCTTAACTATGAGAGCGAAATACATCAGGGTCTCCACCACGGAGCAGAACACGGCCAGACAGAAAGAGGACGGCTTTAAGCTGTTCATTGACAAGGTTAGCGGTTCCGTACCGTTCAAAGAGAGACCTCAGGGCACAAAGCTATTAAATGATGACTCCATTACGGAGGTACACGTACAGTCCATTGACCGACTGGGGCGTAATACTATGGACATACTCTCCACAATTAAGGAGCTTACCGCCAAAGGCGTAAACGTAGTCTCCCAGAAGGAGGGTCTCAGTACCCTCGTCGATGGTAAGGAGAGCCCTACCTCTAAACTGGTTCTATCCATCATGGCTACCCTATCGGAGTTTGAGCTTAGCCTAATTAAGGAAAGGCAGAGAGAGGGTATCCAGAGAGCTAAGGAGAGAGGGGCTTACAAAACCAACGGAGGTTCTAAACCATTGTCCATTAAACAGCTATTGGCAAAGCCTAAGAACGCCAAATGCGCTAAGGAGCTAAGGTCTGGGGAGTCCATCCGCAGGGCTGCTAAACTTGCAGGTGTCTCACATACTACGGCAATGAAGATAAAGAACGCTATTAGAGCTACTCCCTAACCCTAGACCATCCGTCTACGGGTATGTTATCGTACCTGCCTACATCCATTATCATAAGCACATAGTTACTTGGGTACACATAGCAAAGCCTGAGGTAATGCTCCGTAGCCTCCAAGTAAAAGCCCTTCATTGATAGGGGTTTGTTATCTCCTACCTTCATATTCTCCAGAGCCAACGTATACCTATGCTCCCCAATCTCGCTGAGCAGCTTCCTTATAATCCTCTTATCGTAGTTCCTAAACTTAATGGACATAATCCAAAATTATGGATATTATCCATATAAATCAACAAAAATAACCCAAGGACAGTATTCGGGGTCGGCCTGTATATATAGTACCCCTCAAAAATTTTAGACGTATTTTCTACCTTTGGAATAGTCGAACCAAACCAAATAAAACTATGTCGCCATATTTAATTATTACAATACTTGGAGCTTTACTAACAGCTTGCGGTATTATTCTATATGATAAGAATGGAGGTACGTCTGAGAACAACGACCTGAGGATACAAGGTTTTTGCACCATCTGTATAATGATTGGATTAGGTGCGTTTGGATATGGGTTGTCTACCTTTTATGGCTAGTTGATTAACCATACACCTGTTCGATTATACCTTAGTTACCCCAGAGTTGGGGACAGTATTCAAGACCCTACCATTTATAAGGATACGCATAAAAAATTTAGAACACTCTGAGACTTTTTTGTTTAAACATTGAATTGCTTTTTAGCAATCGTTCTTTAGCACAGCATTTTACTTCACAAGTCTTAATTGAGCAGATATCTTCTCATCAATTAATTCCTCATACTCCTTCTCAAATTTGGTTTTAACTGATATGTCTTTTATGTTAAGCTTATTGGACAAATACCCTAGTTTCCTATTGTTTTGTTCAATTAATTCTGACCATTCCACCACATAAACTTCTATGTCTTTTTCTGTCTTTTTCTCGTATAGAAAAGGGTTGTCAGGATAAGTTTCTCTTCTCGATTTCGTTTGCGATTTAGCAAATTTGGTAAGCTTTGATGAAATTAAAACAAGTTTATATTTTACCTTTTCTGATGGCAAAGCAGAATGTTGTTCTATAGTAAATGCATACCTATTTATTTGATTCAGTTCCTTCTCACTAATAGCACATTTCGGTGCTTTAAGTTCTACTACCATTATTTCTCTTACGCCAGAATCCGTTATTTTTTCATTAAAGAAAAATAGGTCGGTAATATCGTTGAGCCCCTCGCTATCAACTTCAATCAAATTCTTATCTTCCTCGGTTGGTTCATACTCGAAATATTTTTTCCTTAATTCTGTCAAAATATTCCCAATTTTTTTGTCCGACCATAATTTTGGTGTTCCATTATAATTTTCTCCGAATAACCATAATTCGTCTTCAACGATTTTGTGAAGTTGGCTTCGTTCTTTTAAATGTTGTGAAATATCTCCATAGGTCAATTCGTGCAAAAAGTTCAGAAACTCTATTTTATCCGCAACGATACTTGCGAACTGAACAACATTTTCTAAATCTGTTTTCTCCAAAAGAAGATGAAATTTTTCTAAGCTATCGTCAGATAATTTTAAGATTTTGTCAAAAATGTATTCGATGTTGCCATTACCAATTGCTTTATCAAGTAAGGGATAAAGGAAGTTTCTAATTTTATCATCTTTTTGAATAAGCTGATGCTCATCTTCAAGCAGATAAGCAACCTTTTTAAATAGAACTTCTTGTGATTTTGACGCAGGATGCTCGTCATTTTGATATGGGTAAAACCTATCTTTCTCTAAATTAGCGAGGAACTTTTCAAATCGTTTGTTCTTTGCTTTAAAGAAATCGTTGATTGTTTCTTTAATAGTGTTCTTGATATTCTTTATTTCCGCTTCTCCGAGAGTCTCTAAATCCAGATTCCGAAATAAATCGGTATTTAGTAATGGAGATTCTATATAAATAAACCAAGTGCCTAAATCAGGCGTGTACCAATCCGAAGAATAAGTATATTCATGTGCTACGCTCTTAAGACCTGCATTGTCGGTTTGAAAAAAAACTTTGACCTTATTTAACGATGATTTGATATTGTAGAAGTAAAAGTTTAGCTTATGACTTTCGCCTTTTTTGCTTAAATAATCTATACTTTTCTTGATGGGTTTGCCTATAACAAATTGTTCTCTTTTAAGCTCTTTTCCGTTAACTACGAAATTGACCGTATCATGAAAAATTTCATAAGGGTAATGCTCAAAAACCGCTTGTTCAATCTTATCTTCTAGAAAGTTTTCGTGAAGCTTATTTCTTTTTGCAAGCTTTTCCGGTTTATTGTGATGTAGTTGTTCAATAACAACTTTATAAAATGTCTTTTGTTGCTCTTTGAGATATTCATAATCGACCTTGAATTCTGTCTCTTCCAGTTGGGCGTTATTAAAATCAGTTGTGTCAATGCTAAACATTGTTTTTGAGAATTCCTTTTTTTCCTTATCAAATCCGATGGTTTCAATGTGCATTAATTCTCCAATTTGTAAAGAGCTAAATCTTCCTATTCCTTGACCTTTTTGTTTAACTGTGGTTCCTATCTCTAGTATCTTATTATCAAACTCGTTAAATGGAACCCCATATCCATCATCAACGATTTCAATGCTTTTAATAGGAGATTTAATATCTGCTTGGTTCACATATTCAACATTAATCTCAATCTTTTTGGAATCCGCCTGAATTGAATTATTTATTAATTCACGGAATGCCTGAAACGTATCTCTATATTTTGTTAATAGGTCTTTTATTACCCTTGTATTCGTCGTAATTTTTTTTGTTGTCGATTTCATTTCCTAGTATGTTGGGCTACCCACTTATAAAAACTAAGATAGCAAATCTTTAATGTTTGTATGGATTTTACTGCCCCTATATTTCACCAAAATATATGTCAGTCTTAGGATGGTAAGTTAACTCTCCTGTCTTTAGATGGACTACTATACGGTTGCCTGAGCTATCCACCTGTATTGCCACTTTATAAAGCTTGTCAATCTCATAGGTCTCTACTGGCATACCATTAATACTAAACGCAATCTCTAGAGTGTACCAACCCTCTCTATAGAGTATGGTAATTGACTTGATGTATTTCCTGATAATGTCCCGTTTATCGTTAAAAGAAGTACTCTTTTTTATTTGGCCTAAGTCCGTACCTATCTCGGCTACTTTCTTATCAATTTGCGAGTAACTGTCTAGTTGTTCCTTAACGTTTTTAACCTTAGTTTTTAGGTCTAGAATAGCCCTATCAATACGCTCCATTTCTGGCTGTATATCCTCCTCTTTTAACAGCCCTTTTATAGCCAATTTAACAGCGTTTTCACGCTCATTGGACAAACTGCCCAAAGCTCTCTCAAAGGTCGCTAAATCCGCCTCTAATTGCTCTATTTTCTCATTATTGGAGCTACTTTTTAAGTGCTCAGTTATTAGTTTTTGAAGCTCCGTAGTTTTAAAGAACCGCATCCATATAAAACTCTCCAGAACATCAATGTTTAGACTACGATTTCCGCAGTTTTCAGACTTGTACCGTTTGGAGGAGCACATATAGTAATTGTCCTTTTTATTGACTCTAGTCCTACCGTAGTAGTTCCTACCACACTTACCACAAATCAATAAACCTTTCAAGAGATACTTATGCTCTACTTTCTTCCCTGTATTGTTCTGGTTGTTCTTTAGATTGTCATTGACCTTGCTCCAATAGACCTCATCAAAAATTGCAGGGGCATCGTAGGTCTTACCTCCAAAATTGCGCTCCCCTTTATAGATAGGGTTCTTAATGATGCCTCTAATGGTATTGCCTGCCCACTTTATTTTTGACTTTTCCTTAGTGGTTAGTTTACCCGTGTGTTTGTTCTTAAAGGTCAAAGTACCAGTACCAATTTTGTTATAACGTGTTGGCACACCCTCAGCCTCTAATTTCTCAGCAAGGGAACGAGTACCCGTCCCTTTAAGGCTAAGCTCATAGATGAGGCGTACTACTTTTGCCTCCTCATCATCAATTACCAGATAACCCTCATCATCTTTGGTATATCCATAGGGAGGTATGCCATGAGCTTTACCCTCCTTGGCGTTGTCGGATAGTGATTTTTTGGTCTGGAAACTCTGTAAATGCGCTTGATAGCTATTAATAGCTGTCAGGATGGAGGACTGTAGAAAGTTGCTAGGGTCGTCCCAGTCCATCTCCTTATCCCCAAATACAACAGTTATTTTATGCCTTATTACAATGTCGGCAAAGACATGGAAGGTCATACTGTTTCTCTCTAACCTGTTCTGGTTTCTCATCCAGACAGTAGATATCTTACCAGTAGCTATATCCCTCATCAATTTGTCAAGTTGTGGCCTGTCCTTGATATCGCTACGTCCACTAATTCCTTGTCCCTCATTGTAAACCTCATAAGGCAATTTGTATTTTTTAGCAAAGGACTTACCCTCTCTTAATTGGTTCTCCAGAGAGTTGCTCTCCTCATCCTCCCTAGAGAGTCGTATATAAATTCCTAGCATATCTGATAGCTTTGATATCGCTAAGATAGTAAAAAAGGGGCTTTACCTCCACATTGTACATAGTAGGAGATGTGGCTTTGGTCGGTGGTGGAGCCTACCCACAGCCCGGCGAGATTTCCCTTTCGCACAACGGCGTGTTGTTCTTGGATGAACTACCTGAATTCAAAAGAGGGGTTCTGGAAGTGATGCGACAACCTTTGGAAGATCGGGAAGTGACCATTTCACGAGCAAGGTTTACGGTGACCTACCCCAGTAGTTTCATGTTGGTCGCCAGTATGAATCCTAGTCCAAGTGGGTATTTCAATGACCCCGATGCGCCTGTGACCTCTTCGCCAATGGAAATGCAACGGTATTTGGGTAAGATTTCCGGACCGCTCCTGGACCGTATCGATATCCATATTGAAGTGACGCCCGTTCCTTTTGAAAAACTGTCCGAGGATCGAAAAGGGGAGGGTAGTGTGGAAATCCGGAAACGGGTTACGGCAGCACGGGAAATCCAGACGCAGCGATTTACAGAATTGGACAATGTGCATTACAATGCCCAAATGAATACCAAACAGATCCGGGAATTCTGTAGGTTGGACGATGCTTCCAAGGAACTGCTCAAAAATGCTATGGAGCGGTTAAACCTCTCTGCCCGTGCCTACGACCGTATTTTAAAAGTCGCTCGAACTATTGCAGACCTTAACGGTTCCCATGAGGTAAAAGGCGAACATATTGGTGAAGCCATTCAATATCGGAGTTTGGATAGAGAAGGGTGGTTGGGCTAGTCGCAAATTACAAATCCCAAATACAAAGTTGGAAATACGAAATTGGAAGTGCGAAATTAGAAGGACAAAATACGAGATTGGAAGTTTGAAGTAGGAGGAAATAAAACCTTTTGAACTCAATTCTTAACACCTAACACTTAACGTTTGACACTTGAACTTGAATTTGATTTCAGTGTATTCCATTTCTTAACTTCACATTGTGGATTACAAACTCGCGGGAGGTTAGAGTGTTACGAATACCTGATGCTACTAAACTTTATCAATACCGGATTTTTCCACCTATTAGTTCATGCCCTTCATCGGTAAGTTCCCAATCTCCCTTTCCATCGGGTTGCACAAGTCCCAAGAGAACAAGTTTGTGTAATCTGTTCTTCCTTTCCTCTTTAGGTATAAAGTCAAGTGGCATTTCTCATTTTTTATAGGGATGCTTAAGATAACTTTTTTCCTACATTTAGTCAATAGTAAGTTTCATAATATGGACAATAAAACCAAAGACAGTCTGCGATGAACAGGTACTAAGGGCAATGGAACTTGACGGCACAAGAGATAGTATGGTTGGTAAGGAGCATTTTAAAACAAGTTAAGCTTTGGATAGGTACGTTGGTGGTACCGATATAAATCAAGTTTGAAAACCTTATATGCCCAATTGAACATTGATTTGTTCCAATATGCTTTCAGCTATGGATTTGTTGTAGGGTACAATTACGTTTTTCAGTTGTGATCTGTTGTTTATGTAAAGAAAAACCTTTAGATAAAGTGTTTTGTGGTTAAAGACCGTTTTCAATTTTAATCTTATGGTCCCTTCGATCCTTTTTTTAAGATCCTTTCTGATAATATGCCCTACTTCGGATTCTATTATTTCTACTGTAGGCATCAATTCGTTCAGGTCATATACTAGTTTCTTTACTTTGTTGGGCGTTTTCATGTGACCAAAGTATGGATTGCCGTGTGTAAGCCGGAAATTTTCGGCCCAAATGCGTAGGAAATTCTTCCAGTTGCATTATTTACCTTTGAAAAAACCAAAGATTCTATCAAATGAACAGGTACATAAAGGCAATGGAAATCGGTCTGGCTAATGAAAAGCCATCAAGATGGAGGTGGTGTTTCGGATGACCAAGTTCCTTATGTAGAGGATTTTATTGGTGTATTGAACCTATAATTTTTCTTGAATGGTCAGGCTGCGAAACAATATCTGGAATTACAGGAATCGGTAAAAGCTGCCAACAATGCAGTACGAGAAAATGAAACCTTTGAAATTAACACTTAACATTTGACATTTGAACTTGAATTTGAACCACATTCTTGGAATTTGACTTTTGATTTTTGGAATTTCCATAAAAAGTGAAATGGAGTAGGGGAAATACGAAATTGGAAGTATGAAGTACAAGAAAATAAAACATTTTCAACTTACCACTTACCACTTACCACTTACCACTTACCACTTACCACTTACCACTTACCACTTACCACTTACCACTTACC
>CANLWG010000002.1 GCA_947494715.1 uncultured Flavobacteriaceae bacterium
GATCCGATGAAAAACTCAGCGTCAATAAGGTCTTCAAAGAATTGCTTTACATAAAAATATACTCTACATAATGCGTTTTATGTAAAGCTTTGCATAAGACCCATAACCATCCGAGCGGAACGTTAAAGGCGAGCCAGGCGGACAAGGAAATCACCCAAAAGATCAAGAAGGCCGCCAATCTTTTGGATGTTCGGTTATTGGATCATCTGATTATAGTACCCGATGGCGACTACTACAGTTTTGCCGATAACGGAATCCTATAAATTCTAAACTGGTAATCATGGTGCATCTAAATTACAACAACCTTGATGCAGAGACCCAAGAACAATTGTTGTCGAAATCCAAACAGGAAATCGAACGGCGATATGGGAACGATCTGAAGGCCTATGCCCAAGAAAACGGATTGGAGTATTCCGAAGTTTTGGAAGAGGAAGCCATCCGAAATCTTTACAACAACAAATACACGTTCACTATTTAAAGAAAGGAGGTCTTTATCTAAATGGGGCGACTTGAAAAAGTTGCCCTTTTTCTTTTTATGGAAATGCAACAGGATAAAAGAATCTATATAGAATCCTTAAAAACAACCCTTTGACTTTCTTAAAAGGGTTGAATTTATCCACTTTGGAAACAAGGGCCTTTACCTTGAGGGAAAGGTATTCCGAAATCGCCCCTGCGGGGGTGATCGGAAGAGCAAGACGGTAACGCGCAAAAGCGGCGTTACAGAGTTTGATTTTATTTTCAAAGTATTGAAAATAAACGGATTAAGTGGGTTTTAGCAAGAATGAAACGACGAACGAATCTAAATAGTTTGATACAAAAACCTGTAAACCCCCTTAAAACATTGAAAAGTTTTGGTACAAAAAATGGCAAAGAAGAAATATACATATCAATATGCTTGCATCAACGTAAGGCTTAAAATCGCTAAAAGGTTTCGGGCCTACTCAAAAAGGACGGCAAGCACTCACGCGGAGACCTTAACGGCCATGATGGACTTTTTCGAGTGGCACGGGTATACTCCATATCAGCGTTTTGGACAGGATATTATTGAAGGACAAAAGAAGAACCGCAAGCGAATAGAAGCGGTTATCGCCATAATAAAGGATATCGAAAAGAACCATGACAAACCGACCACGGCGATGCTGCAATCCCTCTTTCAGGGAGTGGTCGAAAAGGAAGAGCCTATGCGAAAGGAAAAACTTTTCAAGGACAAAACAAGACCCGAAAAGAAGCAAATCCAAACCACGGTTTCCAAAATAGTACATGAACGAACGCAGCTAAAATTGGAAGAGCTTCGAAAGGGATTTGGCTATGTACTGGACCGTGTCGAACTGGTCAGTAATCGTTTTGGAAACGATTATTTCAAATTGAAATTATCACAACAGGAGTTTTTACGAATCAAAAGGGAACTGGAGAACCATTGAATATGTACATCGCGATTACAAGACAGAAAACAGGGAATACCTACGCCAATAGCGTTGCGGATTACGTTGCCTATTTGGAGAAGGAAAACCGGGAAATGGCATCCGGGGAGGAAGAACATTTCTTTGACCAGAAAACTGATCGAATCCCTGCGGAAACAGTAATCAAAGAAATCGACGGCAACACTGCCAAGCTTAAGAAAAAGGACCCAAAATTTTACTCGATTATCGTAAACCCCGGCCAAAGGGAATTAAAGCATATCAAGAACGATCCTGAAAAATTACGGAAGTACACCCGTGAACTAATGAAGGAATATGCCAAGTGCTTTTATCGGAATGAAACCGTGACGGTGGACGATATTAAATACTACGCCAAGATAGAACATGATCGCACTTATCGAGGCTTTGACCAAAAGGTAAAGGAGAATCAAAAATACCATGGGGAAATAGCAAAACTACGGAATGATATCCGAAAAATGGAACGGGGAGAGCTTGCAGGAAATGTTAGGCAAATGAAAAGGAAGGTTCAAAAACTGACCGCACAAATCCCGCATAGGATAGATGGTGAAATATTGACTTCTGGGATGAAAAAACCGGGATTACAGACCCATATACACATCATCGTTTCCCGAAAAGATGCTTCGAATACAAAAAGCCTATCCCCTGGATCGGCCTACAAAGCTTCCCAAGCGGAACTCAACGGAACAATGCAAAAGCGGGGTTTTGACCGTGACAAATTCTATGAAGCGGCCGAAAGAACCTTTGACGGCATAACGGGGTATGATCGAAACTATGCTGAAAGCTACAAAGGGAAAAAGCAATTCGTAAAAGACCCCAAACGTTTTTATGCCCGGCTTTTGGGACTGCCCGTCTCAGAACGGGCAGTTGCCTTTAAACTGATACGGAAGACAGGATTGGACATACCGATCATCCCGACCTCTAAAGCACAGATTGCGGTGGCCGCCTTTCGAAAACTAAAACGGGGGTTGGAAATTGCCATCCGTTCCAGTTCAATTGGATATTAACTAAGAAAACCCTATGGAAACACTTGCATGGATAATCGCATTACTATTTTTAATAGGTAGTCTAGTGATATATAGTATCGTTCGTTTCTTCCGCTTTGGATTCTTTTTGAATCTGCTTTGGTTGTTTTTGGTACTCGTTCTCCAATGGTACATCGGGATGGAAATGCGTAATTTATTGCGTGTGCTGCTCATCGGGTTCCTTCCTCTTTTTCTTTTGAATATCGGTTGCTATGTATTTATTGGAATCGAGGAAGAGAACACATCGATAGACCCCAAGTATCGCGTTAGGTTCAAAGTCCGAAAAGGGAATCTCGTACTAGAAAATATCCGAAGGGGGATTTCTATAATCGGCTCTGCGGGAAGTGGAAAAACGGAAAGTGTGGTCCATGGGCTTTTACGACACTTCAAAACACATAATTTTTGTGGGGTAATACATGATTATAAGGATTTCGAAATAACGGAAATGGCATATCCCATATTCGGTGGCGGCAAAACACCTTTCTATGTGATTTCCTTTGACCCGATCTATTTTAAGGTAAACCCTATCGCACCTCGCTATTTGCCCGATGAGGAAAGTGTACACGAAGTATCACGAGTACTGGTGGAAAATCTACTGGAACTCAAAGAAAGTGGTAGCTCTGGAAATTCCCACTTCTTCAATACCGCTGCCGAAGGGCTTATCGGGGGTATGATGTGGCGGCTTAAAACGGACTATGACAACTATTGCACTTTACCACATCTTATCGCCCTGTATCAATATCTGACCACCAAAGAGCTTGTTGCGTTTTTGGGTGCCGACATCACTTCCAAGGCCATGGCGGACGCCTTTATCAATGGGGCCGGTTCCGACCGGCAAACCGCTGCGGTCAAGAGTACCTTGTCCAATGCTTTTAAAAAGATCAGTACCCAACGGATTTTTATGGCACTGTCAGATGATAAAGTGCCGCTCAATATCAATTCAGGTAAAAATAACTCTGTAATATGCGTGGTAAACAACCCTAAGTACGAAACCTCGTTATCCCCGATCATTGCCACGATTATCCATACCATAACAAAGCAAATGAGTGTTCGAAATGGCAGATCTTCTTTCTTGCTAATGGAGGAGGCACCGACCATACGCCTGTTAAATATGCACAGGGTTCCGGCTACCTTGCGGAGCTACGACATCGCAACGGTCTATGTAATGCAGGATAAAATACAAAATGATATGATGTACGGGGAGAAAGGAAGCCGGGCCATTCTCAGCAATCTGTCCTACCAATTCTTCGGAAAGACCAATGACCCCGATACGGCGAAATATTACGAACGTTTTTTTGAAATAGTCAAGAAGGAAACCAGGAGCGTAAGCAAGGGGTTCAATCTCAACTTTGATACGCGCGTAACCAAAGGGGAAAAGGAGGTTTCTAAAAATAGGGCGGATACATTCTATGGGCTACGGCAAGGGGAATTTGTGGTCTTTGCTGATGGGAAGGATAGGAAAGTTCAGTTTAGGACTCCTCGAATTATGAGACAGTTGCCACCGCTCGAACCAAATTCACAGGAACTGTTTCAGGAAAATTTTGAGCGCATACATGGCGAGGTGAGAGAGATTTTTAATGAATAAATTGAAGGTGTAAATTCAAGTGCTCATTCAAATTAGAATTCAAACAAAGGTATTCTGAAAATTCATCTCTTGACTTCGACGGCCTGTTTCCTTAATAGTTTTTGGAACAACGCTACGATTTTTTCTTGAAAGGCTTCTGGTATCCTACCGCCAATAATCCATTCGTTCTTGACCCATTTTCTATCACTAACATTAAACTCCTTTTTAAGGCAGGCCAATGCCTCTTCCTTGGTTTGTTCATTCATTTGTTTGAATAGGCGTCTAATATTATCGGTCATGGCTGGTTTTGGTAAGTCATAAAAATACTGGAAAACCAGGGCTAAAAAAATTAAATTCGATGCAAATCTATTGATTTTCTTAGCTTTCTAATTTACTCAGTTTTAATTTGGATTAGGCTGATTCTATTATGCCTAGGAACATTTTTTGTTCTTTTCCCGGAAATTCTGGTATCCATTCAATATCATTTGGTTGATTCTTGTAGTGGTACTCCGTTGTTGAGAAAATAACCTGTGCATTTCGGTTTGATACTAATGATTTTATTTTTTGGATAAAAGCAGCTAGATGTTCAGATTCAATATCATGTTGTCTAGGAGTGTCAAATATGAGAAAGTCAATAAATGGATTATCCCCAGAAATATGAATATCGAAAAAAGCCGCCTTAATCGCTAAAACTACCCGCAACAAAGTGCTTCCGCTAAATTGAGATATCTTTTCTGATCCAAATAGAAGATTAAAATCTGAGTCAATGATAATCTCCCTGCTAACATTTTTTGTGCTAAGGACATCTAGCCATTCTACAATTTTTGTTTTTAGTGCTGTTCTGAATTCAATAACCCTTAAATCAATCTGAACGCCCCCACTATCCATGGCTGCAATATCATCATGTAATTTTTCTCTCTCTGATAAGAGCAAGTTATGCGATTCCTTTTCGGTCTCAATCCTTTTGAGGAATTCCCTTTCTTTTTGAAGATCGATGATGGCTCTGGTTAATTGACTTATTGACTCTATCAATTTTTGTGAAGATTCGCTAGAGTTCTCTTTTGTTAGGTTAATCTTTAGGGATTCTATTTCATTACCTAGTGATTCTGATTGATTTTGTAGGATATTTAGTTTTTCTTTTTGCTTCCCTGTAATCCTGTTTAAATCCTTAATTTGATCTTTTAGGTATAGTAGGTTTTTACCATAAGACTCAGAACTACTTAAAAATAATTCGCATCCCTTGTTTGAACATATGTCATTAAATGAGCTAAACACACGTCGCGCCTCTTCATTTAAGGACAAAGTGCTAATTTCGGTGTCGATTTCACTTTTTATTTTTTCAAAACCAGATATTCTGTCACTTATATTTCGAGCTTCCGAATCGACCTTGTTTTTAAATACAACATTTTCATTTAATAAGTGATTTAATGTTGAATTCGATCCAATAGAAGAATTTTGGCTTGATTTTAATTCATCAAATTTCTTTTTATATCTATCGAGTTTCTCATCAATCTCCGTTACGGAGTATTTAAAATCTTGATTACCCTCTAATAATTCTGCAATAAATTTTTCGCTATTTACAATTTTATTATCTATCGATTTTAATTGCGTTTTTTTCTCTATGAGAAGTCTTTTTCTTTCATAAGAGTTTTTTCCCGGCACCCGGAGTGATAGTCTTATCATTTCGGAGTATTGATCTTTGATAAAATTAGTAGGCGGTTTATAGGCACTTGAATAGCCTGAATCTTGATCTACGTAAAACAGCGGCAAAAAGGTAGATATGTACGGGGGAATAGGTTCATTTTTTATAGAGGTTAACATTGAAGTAGAGACACCAATTAAATCAAATAAAAACAACGAAATGTCTTTTTCATTATAAAAAACTTTGACCTCTTTCTGATTTGATATTTCACATTCAATATGAAATTTACTATTGATTTCTCTAGTGAACTTCATGGTCACATCCCCATGCGCGGCGTTTAGAACAACAGATTTACAATTGCTTAATATGTCTTCACGATATTTTACAGGATAACCCATCGCGAATGCTATTGAGTGAATAACAGGTGTTTTGCCACATCCGTTTGGGCCATAAAGTTGAGTAATGTCCGTGCCAAACTTCAAAGTCTTGGAACCCCAGCCATTATCCGTTTCTGGTGTTATTTTTAATTCTATCAACTTCATTGTATCTCTAGCGAAATTTGCTTTTCAATCTGAATGTCTCGGTACTTTCTCTCAATTACTAATAGTTTATACGCTAAATCGGTTTCTCCATCCAAAGCTAACGTGATAACTTTTTTACCTAGTTGAGTAGCCTTTATTCTTGAGTCTGTTTTATCAACATTAACAAGATTAGCCGTTTCCAGAAAAGTAAGGGCTTTGACAGTTCGCATTCTTAAGTTTGCGGACCAGCCCAAATGTTGGGACGAACCTTTGAATCCTTGAAAAACCCTCTCAAAACACTCGCCAATAAGTTGGCCTAGTTCGTCAATTTTAGGCTTTCTTATAGATTTCGAAAGAAGAAGAATTGTCATTGCTATTAAGGGTAAATGAAATAATGCTTCATTACTAAGCCTATGCTCAACCGAGGTATTTGGATTCTCGAATTCTATCTCAATTCGAGAATCTTTGGCTTCCTTAAAAAACTCTTTAAAATTCATTGAGATTCATTTCTGACCATTGCCGCAAATGCTGCCCCAAGCAAAAGTTCTTTTGTTAGTGTATTAGAGATACTCTTGTATTTATTAAATAAGGACTCTATTTTAATTTCAAGTAAGTCAAACCCCTCTTTCTCCCTTACCCAATCATGTGCCGTCCTTTTCACAGACTCGAGTAAGAAGTTAAGTTCAAACTCCGCTAGGGAATGCCTTTTACTTCTTAACCAAAAATCCCAATTTACTTTGCAACTTGAAGCAAATTCAATCATTTGTTCACTCGCGTTGGCCTCACTTAGTAATCTATGTATTATAGACGCATTTTTTATAGCTCTAGAATCTCCACTTTGTTTTAAAAGTTTATATGCCCCTTTGGAAATTGAGAGTATATCCAACATATCCTCAATACCGATTCCTGCTTTGTTGTCAAGTTCACTTTCACTAATTTCTTTCAGAAGTTTTGTAAAGGACTTTTTTTCGACTAGAGATATCAAGTTTATTATTATTTGTTCACATTCTTTATGTCGAAGATCAATTTCACTGAAATTGAAAATAGTTTCCCTCGCTATTGCAGGAAATCCATAATCATTTGGAGACAGATATGATTTATTAGGTTCAATTTTTAATTTCCTTAGTAATTCTAATACTCTTTCATCATCAAGAGGACGTTCAGCCAGAAAGACGTTATTAAAGTTTTCAAACAAGATTTTAAAGTGCTTATTTTCCTTATCAGCATTTTTCAATGCTGTTATAAACGATTCGACGGTGTCGTCTAAATGTATATTAGTTAGAAATATCAAATCGCCACATGACTTATTAAAGTTTATTGAATGAAGGTATAGTCTTCCGGCAAAACTGTCAGCAATTTTCTCTGGATAAGCATCTCTTCTTCTTTTATAAATACCGAATATTTCGAGAACACTCCATTGATGGTTCAGTTTACTTTTGGTTTTTACTTGATAAAAATTATACCTGTAAACTCCTTTATTGTCGATGCGAGTTACAAAATCATCTTGGAAATCACAATAAACACGATTAATGGAATCATCTAGCAAGGAAAGACATTTCAGGGCTGCAGCTCTGAATTGGGCCTGATATTTGGCAATTGTATCCCTGCCTACTACCTCTCTTGGTTGTATCTCGTGCAGCTTTGGATTTTCGCTCGACACTATCTTTTTTGGTTTTTAAGGGTTCGAAAATTTACCTTAGACGAACTTAAATATTTTATTGATAAATTTCTGTCAATATTATCAAATAGTTCGGTTTGAATTTTCATGCGCATAAGTAATTGTTATAAATATATATTATGTTTATTTATAATAAAAATCCTACATGGATAGTTGGAACTATTTTAATGTTAAATAGATTTTCTTTGGCGAGCTACTTTCTATAATAGTTTATCATTCAAGTTGTTCCAATGTAAATCATCGAAATGTTAAATCCAAGGGGTGTATCTTTGTATTTATGGATAAGAAGTATTTGGAATACCCTGCTGGGGAGCTTTTGAAAAAATTTGGAGCCGGAGGTCATAAGCCCGGTTCAGGAAGTGCGGCCGCATTACAAGGTATGCTTTCGGCACAATTGATATTGACCGTCATCGACCGTACCCTCGACAAACTGCAATATTCGGAACAAAAACCCAAGCTTTTGGAAATCCAAAAATCTATCAACGAAAGCATATATCCTGAACTTGAAAATCTCTTTCAAAAAGACTCGGAACAATTTCACAAACATATGGTGTTTAGATTGGCCAAAAAGGAAGAGAAAGACCCTTTCAAAAAGAGAGAACTTGGTAAAAAAGCACTCGTTGAGCTTGTAAGAGCAACAGAAATTCCGATTGAGATAGCCAAAAATTGCCACGAACTGGCTGGTTTTTCTTTGTTCGTTTTTGACAAGGCATTTCATGCCGTAAGGGGGGACTCAGGCGTAGCCATGGAACTTGCGATTTCAGCGGTAGGTGGCTGCGTAGCGATTGTGGACTTAAATCTCTTGTCTTTTACATCAAACTCATGGACCACTTCTATCAGAAAAGAGATAAATGGATTAAGAGCTGTTTACAATAAACTATCTACAAATTCATCCAAAAATATGGAATCACTCAAACGTGAAGTAGATAAGCACCAGCAATATCACAAAGCAATCAAAGCTATTCTAACCAATGCACAGAAAAAATCTCGTGTTACAAATAAGGAAATTGAAGAGATAGCCAAAAATCTTCAAAACACTTTATGGAAGTATCGTGAAAATGCTTGGAAAAACAAAGAGCCCAAAGATCTTTTGGAAGTTTTAAATCCACAGAAGGCCTTATCTGAGTTGGGATACCTATATAACATGCAAACCTCACTTGGTCAACTTACCATGCAAGGCAAACTTTTTGAGGTTGCTGGGATAATTGATAAGAAGGAAAAAATAGTCTCCATTTCAGAACAGTTTCCCCCAGCAATACGAAATTTTACTAGTGCTCATGAATTGGGACACGCCTTGTTGCACAAGGATATTGTGCTTCATCGTGACCGGCCCAAAAATGGATCCTCGTCAACAGAGCGAAATATCAAAGAAAAACAAGCGGATAAGTTTGCGTCCTATTTTTTAATGCCGGAAAATTTACTAAAACCTGCCTTCCTAGAAAGATTTCTTTCAGACCGTTTCGTCATAAACGAAGAATCGGCTTTTGCTTTTAATGAAAGTAGTACCTCAAGCCTTAGAAAGAAAAGTAGGAACAAAAATGGCCTAGCTAAAAAACTTGCTGGAGCAGAATTCTATAATGGAAATCCATTTGTATCGTTAGCAGGACTTTTTAAAGTATCTATTGATGCCATGGCAATTCGATTGGAAGAATTGGGCCTACTTGAATATTGATTTGCCAAGTAGCCTTTATAATCTCCTTCTCAGTATCAATTCACGATTCCCCTTTAATTCCTTAAGACGCAATTCCAATTTTTCGTTATCGCCCAAAGTGAACTTCGGAATTACGTAAACAAATCTGGAAGTTTCCCCATGCCTAGTTTTCCTTGGCATTCTATGAACATATCTTGGAACCAGGGGCACAGATTGATAAGATGCTTTGCGCTTATCATTGCCGATGACCAGTGCAAGTTTTAGATAGTCGATATCAAAATCTATTCCTGATTCGTTTTTGATTTCAAACTTTATAAAGACTAGGTCTCCGTAGTAGACCATGTTCTTAATTGACAAGGAAACTCCTTGCTTTCTTTTGTTGATGTTTTTTCTTTCCGGTTGTTCAAGAAGGGCGGTACAAGACCTTTCCAAAAATGCTTTTGGGTGCTGTTTCTTTATGGTTGAGTCAGAATCCGATTTTATAGTTTCCCTTGCAATAAGGGTTTCTCTTTGATGCTCATACCCAATGCTTTCCGAAAAGGATATAAAACGGTTCATTTCGGATAGGTTATCCGAATATTTGATGATATAAGAATATACTTTTCCGTCAGTGGTAACCACCAAAAGATTGCTTTGCTTGCCCTTGGTGGCTTTTAATAATCCCAGGGTTTGTGCCCGTTCCCTATTATAAGTAAAGATAAAGTTTTCCGCACCTACTATTCCCTGCCGAATATTCGTTGGAAAGAATAGGGCCAAGTTCATTTTTTCATTGGCGTATATAGTGTCCAATTGTTTTGGCTCTTGAGCGGATGAAATGCCGCCTAAGATTGCCAACAGCATAATTAACAATGTCCGTTTCATAGCTTTGGTTTTAAAATGAGTTTATAATTATTGTTGACCGTAACCTTTACGTTCCGGTTATTTCGTTGAAAAACCCTTTTTACTCCACTGACCTGTGGCACTCCGGGAATATTGATATCTTCTATGACATCACGCAGGACCTCATTGAAAACATCACCGCGAAAACTGTTTCTGATATAAATTCCCTCCAATCCATCGGCATTGTCATAGGCGAGTAATTTCAAGGGAAAACCTTCGATATTGTTGACCTGTAGAATTACCCGATTCGGCCTGAACTTTACAATGCCATATAGCAAGGTATTCTTTTTGATTTCCAAACCTTGAACCTTTGTATCATCTATCACCCGCATTTGCAAACGATCATTGACCTTGATGGTTTGTTCCCCATCTATCTCGACTTCCAAGGATTCGCCGGTTCCATCGGCCAAAACTTGCGGACTCACCGCGAAGAACATTTGATGTTCAAGACCCATGGCCTTTAAAGAAGAAACTGTGTCTTTTGTATCTAGAACCTCGCTTTTCTTTCTACGCCTTTTTCTAAATGGCTTTTTAACGTTGGGAGAAATGGAATTGTCCGAATAAGGGATACGACTTATATTGTAAATACTATCTACCATTCGCTGTTTCTTTTTGTCCAAAAGGTCTTCATCGTACATCCCCGATTCATCCAAGAAACGTTCATCATAAATACTGGGTGCCATTCGTTCCTTTTCCTCTTTAATGGCATCTATTGCCACTTTTTTCGAGGAATACACAGCCTCCCCCTCTTCCAGTTCCGGTACCAAGGTCTGTTGCAATTCATTAGTGCCCTCATCATCTCCGCCCAATACAAAAACCGAATAACAGATGATGAACAGGACAACGGCCCCAATTACAGACGTGTACACAATTTTCTTTTTCTCCATTTTTATAATTCAATTTTTTAAGTTCATCTCATTCTATATCCTTTATCTTTTTTAAGGAACTCTCAAAGAAATCCGTAATCAACAATCCGTGGGTGTTCTTGGGAAAGTTTCGATCAACGGTTATTAGTCCTCCTGTGGAAACCAGTTCATAACGATCGATAACGGATCCCCTGTTGATTTCAAAAGTGGTTACGGTCTTGAAACGATACGGTTGAACGTTCAAATCCAATTGGGACTCCACACTTAATACTTTCTGTACCAATGAATATTGTAGAATTCGATTATAGACTCCATCGGCTTTTTTCTGGCGATAGACATTGTCCACGGTGCTGTTGCCTAACCAGAGGGCCTTTTCCAAATTGCTCTCATAGTTGCTGTCATCGATGCCATAGAAGTATTTGTGAAATAAGTCTAGATGCGATAAGGCTTCTACATGGAGGTTCTCCTTTTGGGACACCAACTTCAGGGGAATGACCGCACCATCAGTATTTACGGCAAAGGCACTTCCCATGGCCTTGTTGTACATTTTAAAGACTATTATTCCTGAGAACACGCTCGATAATAACGCTATAACCGTAACAACTATGGTTATGTAACGGTTCAACTTAAGTACATCGTAAATATTTTTATAAGGTAGTTTCATATCCAATTTTTTAATAATAAAGCTTCTATGACGCCGTGAATAATCTTAATGTAAAGGTGGTCGCCCTTTTGTAAAGCTTGAACTTTAGGAAGACGATAAATCCTATGGTCGCGGCTTCGACTAAAATTTTAATGGTATTGTTGTCGGTTGGACCTCCCCAAAGGTTAGTCCAGAAATTGGCATTGACCTCGGAATAGAGTTGGTTCACAAAGATGTTGACCAGAAAAAAGGCCGGTACCAGCATATAGACCGCTGAATATAATTTGAAAAATGTATACGCCATGTTGCGGAACTTCTCAAAGACTGCCAAACTGATGACCAAGGGGAAAAAGGCCTGCATTATTCCCAGCAGAAAATACCGTTCCGCCAAGAACAAGGGGTAGATGAACAGGTCTATCATCCAGAGAATCAAACCTGTGAAGAAGCTGAACATCTTAATCCCGAATACGGGAGTCACCAATGCTTCGTATAACAATGCCCAAGCTTTTTTGGCCGCGTCGAAAGCGCCGACATCTTCTTCGATCGGAATTTCTTGAAGCTGTAACGGGATCAGGGCAGGGGCCGTATCACGATACTGACCTTCGACGGCGACCAAAATTCCGTCGAAGAGGCCAAGTATCTGCGTGGAAAAAATGACCAAAAGGACGATGACAAAGTTCTTGGCCAAATCCCCTGGGGATAGCCCCCATGAATACCCCTCCTTATTGGCAAGACCTTCATTGTATTTTTTGAGGATATTGATAAGAAAGAAAAGTATTGCCAGGACCTTGATACCACGAATTGTGTACTTAGAGAAATCCGTGCCCTTGATAGTTTCAAAGACAGCATCCACATACTCCAGGCCTATGCCCAAAGGGATTGCCAGCTCCATTTTTTAATAATTCGTTTTTCTATTGTTGATTTTATCTTGCATCTCCCGAAAGGCGATGATGTCACGATAACGCTGGGTCTTACGCTCGATTTCCGTTACCATTTCCATAGATTCTTGTTGATGCACTCGGATTGCACGCATTCGTTCACCATCCGTTAATTTCAGATGGTCGCTCGAAAGAATTTCGTTGATGAATTCCAAATCTTCCGTGGCTTGATCTAAAATGGCATTGAAGGATTCCGATATGCGCTCTACTTCGTCAGCTCTGATATACGGCGAGTTAAGGATGTCCCTTAAATCTCCTTGCACCATATCATATAGACGTTTGTTGTTATGAATGAGTTCCTGTACTGCTCTCAGTTTTTCAATGGCAGCACTGACCTTTTCGATGTTCTCTTTCTGTTTCTTCAAGAAGTTGACGGTCTTGATGATGTTCGAGGTCTGCTTGCCTGCCTCCAACAATTGTTTGGCAAAGGAGATAAAGTTTATATTATCGTACACCGGCATCCCTTGGGCCAGACCATGGCCACTCGCCATAAGAAGAAGGGTGGTCACGACTACTGTTTTTTTGATTCCTATTTTCATGATTTTCTGGTTTTATGATGCCGTGACCATAACTTCAAGGTTCCGGTATCTGGTTAAACATTCAACGCACTATGCGGTCTCTTGCCTTTAAAAATTCCTTTATCGCCAATTCCATATCGCCATGTTTTTCATAAATCCGCATTATGACGTCGTTGTCCGAGCCGTCGGTCAAATAAGCTGCAAATACTTCTGGTGGTACTTCCAGGCGAAAGATGTTGCTCTGTTTTCCTATCTTGATAAACATCTCCGTATACTTTCGTTCCCCGGTCAGGTCATTTTTGATGGATTTCAATTGGTTGAGATCATGGCTCGACAGACTAAGCCTGTTTTTTAATTCCTCATAGCCTTTTTCGTTGTTGAGGCTATAAATGACCTGAGTGTTTTCTAGGATACTGGCCGAGGTCGAATTATCAGGTAATTGGTTGATGGATTGTAAAATGATTCCAATAGCTCCTTCCTGTTTCCGAATGGCCTGATAGTAGAATTCCACACTTTCCAACACGTTGGGGAACTTCAATTGCTTTGCGAACTCGTCAAATAGAATAATTCCTTTTTCTTCCTTGTTCCTCCAAATGGTACGTTGGATTGCGGTCTTTATCAGTTTCAACATGACCGAAAGGATTTCCTTGTTATCCTTGACCTCGTCAAGTTCGAAAACGATCAATCGCTTATCCTCGATTTTATAGGATTGGTCCTCGCTCATTTCGAAAAGGAAGCTGTACAACCCTCCCTCCACGTATTCCGAAAGGATGTGCAAAAAATTAGTAATGTTGAAATACGGGGTATCAATACCCAATCTTTCTAAAAGGTTCTCTCTATCCTCGCGGACAAACCCATAAAAACTTTCTAGGGAATGACCCTTTGAAACTGAACGATAGTAATGCTGAAGGATTTTCTTTAGGGATACTGATTGCGCCTTGGTCACCTTGAGGTCCGAAGCCAAAAGTTCAAAAAGAAAAACGGACAGATCCTCCAATCGTTCAGGGTTGACATCGTTGACATTTGAAATATAAAAGGGGTTGATACCCAAGTTCTTCCCGCTCTCATAACGCAGTACAGTATACTTGTCAGGGTATAACTGTGCGAACTTGGTATACGAACCCCCTAAGTCGATGATAACGAGGCGAACGTCCATTTCAAAATACTGGCGTAGAATATTGTTCGCCAAAAAAGATTTTCCTTCACCGGTCGGGGCGAATATGGCAAAGTTTCGGGCCTTGATACGTTTCTTCTTTTCGTCCCACACATCTTTCAATACCGGAATGTTATGTTCCCGATCATTGAAGATTATGCCTGTTTTATCGGACTGATAATTGGTGTTGTTAATCAGCAAGCAAAGTACATGCTTCAAATCGGTAACGTACAGATCCTCATTGGAAATGTTGGAAGAAAAGCAGCAATAGCTATTCAAAAAATAATTTTTGCGCTCCTCGCTACTGGGATTATAGGGAACAATATCCAATTCCTTGAATTCCGTCTTTATTTGCGAAGCAATCTTTTCAAGTTGCTTTTCTTCCTTGCTCCAATAGATTACATTTAAGTGCCCTCGGATTATCCTTGAACTATCATCATTATTGATCTGATCTTGGATGTATTGAATCTTCTTTAGGACGACTTTGTTCTGAGAACCGAAATTCGAACTCTTGTTCAGTTCCTCGATTTTTTGGTCCAATAGCTTTCTCCACTTATGCTTATCATCCAAATAGATAATTTGGTTGACCATATGGTTTTCATTCAGGGATAGGCCCAGACCATCAATAAATCCTTGATGGAAGCTAAAGTCATCCGAAGTAAATCTTTCATTGACCTTGCTGGTCCGAACTTTCTCCCCGAAACAGCTCTCACTGTTCACGGCAAGTACATCGAAATGATGCTCCCCTATTTGGATGTCCTGTTTGCCAAGTTCAATGGCTGTATCAAAACCGTCATTGTATCCATTAAAGTAATCGGAACTCATCGATATGATTTCAATACTTTTCAAGGGAACCAGGGACACTTTTCTTCCGTTATTTATAAAAGAAACCGAATCGTTCACTGCCACCTTGAAACGTTGCAGGTTCTCTTGCAGAACCTCTGGTAATTTTACGTCCGCCTTCTTAAAAGGGTTTACATATTTTAAGCTATTGAACTGTTTGTTTTTGGTAAGGGTAAAAAATAAATAACATTGATGTTCCATATATTCCCTTCCCTTGAAATAGTCGTACGTAGCTTTGGATAGAAAGGTGTCATTGGAAAGGTTATCGGAAGTGAAAGATCTCTTGAAATAAATATCCTGTTTGTGCACCACCGTACCTACCGGCAGCGATTTCAAAGCCTGGAACCAATTGCCGTGCATATCCTCAAAGTCTTTTTCCGACAGGGAATAGATCTCGGGAAGTTCCACTCTATAGCAGGCTACAATGTTCCCGTTGTTCGAGAATATCAAATGATCTTTGATGTCCGCTATTGGATGGTATTTAGAGATGTTGATCTTCGACATGGTTCAGGATATTGTCTCTTTTATTGCTGATACTTTTAGGGAATACTTTTCTGATATTGAAAAGACGGTTACTGCCATTCATTTTATTCAGGCCTATAAAAAGGCAGGCGTTCCAAATGAAAAGTGCGAGCACCATCATCAAACTAAATGAGAAAATGATGACCAATAAAGAGGCCACGATCGATACCATCAAAAGGGCAAAGAGCGATATGGGCAGACCCCATATCAATGCCCCTTTACGGATGTTCCGGTAAACCTCATAGCTTCTCATTACACGACTATTGAAATGAGATAGGTAAAGATGCCGACAACTGCGCCGGCAATGAGCACGAACACCAACACTCTGGTAATACCCTTTTTAAGGTCTGAATTCTCCCCAAAGAAATGTCCCGCGTTAAATAGGAAACCGATCAAGAAGATTACCCCTAGGATAATGGGGAATATGGTACGAATGGTATCGGATACCTCGTTGACGGAATCCTCGATTCCACCGACCTGAGCGTAGCCGGCAAGACCCATAAATAGTAATGCCAGTGTTAGGCTTTTAGCTTTTCTCATAATTGATGTTTTTAAGGTCGAAACATTTTCGGCCTGTGGTTAATTTTTATGGAATGTAGAAGTGAATCACACTTCTTGCCGAAGGATTCTTAAAAATTAACTAGGAATAGCGTTAATTTTTGATGGAAATCCATGGTTTCAGAAGATTCTTTGAATATTGCTCAATGAAGAATTGGAAATATCCCTTTGCTATGCGAGCAACTATCGGACTTATTTTATCTCTATCGATATTGGGGAACCTTAAAGTTCATTCTCAACAAATACTAATGGAGGGCAGGAAGATTGTCGTCATTGATGCCGGACATGGGGGAATGGATTCAGGTGCCTTATCCGAAGATGGACTCCAAGAAAAGGATGTTGTCTTGGATATTGCCAAGGCGATGGCAAATTGGAATGCTAGTTTATTGGATAACAAATATGATATCTACTTGACAAGAAGCAGTGATACTTTGATTTCTCTGAATGACCGGACAAAGCTTGCCAAATACCTGAAACCGGATATTTTCATTTCATTGCATTGTAATCATATTGAAGATCCTAGCATAAAAGGAGTTGAACTATATACTTACGATGCTAATGAATTGTCCATTTATTATGCCCGTGTAATTTCAAAGGGACTAAATAAGAAACTTGGTTTTAAGACCCGCGAAGTAAAGCAAGCCAATTTTCACGTTTTAAGGAAGACGAAGGAATATTGTCTAGCTTTATTGATAGAGCTAGGGTATTTATCCAATGCAGATGAGCTACATTATCTAAAAAAGGAAAAGAATAGAAAGGCCTTGGCCCTGGCGATTCTACAGTCCATTTAAATTAATGCTATGAAAGAGGTTTTATCCGCGGTTGTAAAAAGTATTAAGAGTATCATTAATATACTATTTAAAGAGGTGTCTAAATTCGTGAGCAACTTTAAAACTAGGAATAGATAAAGCTATAAGTCGCCAAAACTGCAATTTTTGCACTACTTTTGGCGATATATAAAATATATGAGACCATTAATAGGAAGAAAACAGGAGAGGGAAATCTTGGAGATTGCTCTAAAAAGTAATCGCCCGGAACTTGTAGTCGTCTATGGAAGACGACGTATCGGGAAGACTTTTTTGGTGGATAGTGTCTACGATAAGCATATTCAATTTAGGTTTTCTGGGATACATGGTGCTTCCTTAAAAGAACAATTGGTCAATTTTCACTTAACCCTCTCTGATAAAGCTCCTAAATTCAATGAACCAAAAAGTTGGATAGAGGCCTTTTATCATTTAGGTAGGTACTTTGATATATTAAAGTCGAAGAAGAAAAAGGTGCTATTTATAGATGAGTTTCCCTGGTTGGATACAAGACGCTCTAATTTTCTTCCTGCCTTTGATAATTTTTGGAACAACTACGCATCAAAGCGAGACGACATTGTGGTAATAGTTTGCGGATCGGCGGCTTCCTACATGATACAGAATATCATAAAAAATAAGGGAGGGCTGCATAATCGATTGACCCAAAGGATTCAATTATCGCCTTTTAACCTTGATGAGACAGAACAACTTCTAAAACGGAACGGAGTAAAATTCTCACGCTATGACATATTACAAATCTATATGGCCATGGGCGGGATACCGCATTACTTGGAAAAGATAGTGCCCGGGGAAAGTGTTCCACAAGCAATCGATCGATTGTGTTTTGAAAAAAATGGATTTCTCCGGACCGAATTTGAAAATGTATTCGCTTCGCTCTTTGAATTTTATGAAAACCATGAATTGATCGTTCGATCGTTGGCAAAAGTTAGAAAAGGCCTGACCAGAAATGAAGTATCCAACAAAAGTGGCATACCCTCAGGTGGGGGACTCACTAAAACTTTGATGGAACTGGAAGAATCCGGTTTCATAGAAAACTATCTGCCTTATCAAGGCGTCAAGGATTCTATTTACCGACTTAGTGATGAATATTCAATGTTTTACATTAAATATATTGAAAACACGAAACCCTCAAAAGGTAGTATTTGGATGAAAATGCAGGGAAAACAGTCCTATAAAATATGGTCGGGATATAGTTTTGAGACCATTTGCATGAAGCATATAGAACAAATTAAAGAAGGACTCAAAATAGCAGGAATCAATTCTACCCATGGAAGCTGGGTCGAAAAAAATACGGGAATCGGGGCTCAAATCGATATGCTGATCGATAGAGATGACAACGTCATTAACCTATGTGAAATGAAGTTTTACAATACCGACTTTAGCCTGAATAAAAAGTACGCCAAGGAGATTGCCAATAAGGTTAATTTATTCACGGAAAGTACGGGAACCAAGAAAAGTATCTTTGTAACCTTCATAACCACTTACGGTCTCGTTTCCAATGAATACTCCAAACAATATGTGCAAAACGAACTAACTATGAATCACCTTTTCATCAGCCTATAGATAGCCAAACCAGATACAAAAAGGATAGTTTTGGCGACTTATGGAAATACCTTAAGCACTTTTTTTTAACAGGCGTAGCGAATCTTCCAATGCAAGCTCTGCCCAAAGCAAAGGATGGTCGCTTGCCGAATCCCTCTCATTCTTCATCGAATCATAAGTTTCCCACTCAGGTTTGTTTAAAGGCCACATACCCTTCCGGTTCATGCCACAGCCCTTAATTTTTTCGAACAATGCCAGAGAAACCAATAAATAGTCTTTCTGCCTAATGTTAACTCCCTTACGATAAGCACCCATTCTGAAATATCCTGCATCGGCTCCCGTATCGGGCAACACACTAAAACTGGTGTGCGTGACCACATCTTTAACACCTGTCTCCATAATTGGACAAATAGACCCGGAATATGATGGGACATTCAAAGTGCCCAGAATAACAATATTTTCTTTACCTTTTAAACGCAGCCCTTCATAAACCTCCGCAACCTTGTTGGCCTGTTTTTTGCGCGATGAATCTGATTGGTCTTCGCCAGCAAGCTGACAACACAAAATATATAATGTCTTGTTGTTGGGAGTTTTAATTTTGTACTGATGAAAATCGACATTGAACAATAATTTACCTAGCTCGTCCCTTTCATTAGAAAAGGATTTCACGGATTTGATATGATAACCTTCCTTTAGGAGGATACCCATTCCCAAATCCGTAGCGTCATTTCCCTGAATGTGCATTATCCGCCTATAATTCGATTTCTGATTACCCTTAAAAAAAGCTTCGTTAAATTGGGCAAGGGATTCCCTATTTTCTACTTCTTGTAATAAAACAATATCGGCATCGATATCGAAGATGACTTTTGCCTTATTTATGACGGCATTTTTAGACAGAGGAACCGACCTCAATTTTATCCAACCGTTCCAATCGGTTAGATACGATGCTTTCCACTGTTTAACTTTCATTGCCGATTTTACATATAGACTACCGTCAATATTCTTCATTGATAGATAGGGCTCATGTGAGGATTTATGAAAACCTAATAATTCTGCCAATTCACGCATACGACTATAGTCCGTAACTGTCCGTTGTTCCTTAAGGAGCAAACCTTCGAACTCCTCTCTCCAAACCTCGAACTTAACTTCATATCCCATTTCAATAAGATCCAAATGCCGATGGAAAAGATTTTGGATATTAAATGTTGCTATTCTCATGCGGCCCTTCCTTTATTTATCGATATATTATTTTCCAATATTTCATTTATTTTTTCCTCGTCATAATAGATGATTCCGCCTAATTTGGAAAAGGGAATGGTCTCATTGACTCGGAAGTTCTGTAAGGTGCCCGGACTGATATCCAATTTGTCCATGACTTTTCCTGATTTTATCCATTTGTCAATGGTAACCCGTTCATACCGCATCAACAATTCTTTGATTTCCATTAGCAGTTCTTCCTTGAAATGTTTCAAATCTTCTGTAGTTATAATGTTTGCTGCCATAGTTGATAATTTGGTGAGTTCTTAAGCTAAAAAAGCTCTTTTCCTTTCTGATGTAAATCTGAGAGATTAAGATGGATTTTGTTCACAAGTAGCACCCAAGTAGGGTTAAAATTTAACATTTTAAGGCCTTTTATCGAGTATTTGTGGGATAAATAGGTAATTCTATGGAGATAAATACAACTTCCATACATTTAAAGATTATCATTAGCGCAGCTATGTTCAGAACCAACTTCCCTAATTACAGGCAGTTAGACAGAATGGATTGTGGTCCAACTTGTCTTAGGATTATTGCGAAGCATTATGGTAAAGAAATAAATTTAGAATTTCTAAGAAGAGTTTCCCATATCAATAGGACAGGAGTTTCTTTGGCCGGAATTAAGGAGGCAGCAAAACAAATTGGTTTTGACACATTTTCAGTTTTGATTACTTGGGCCGACCTGATAGAAAAAGTACCCCTTCCTTGTATTGTACATTGGGAGGAAAATCATTTCATGGTTGTCTACAAACTAAGTAACTCAAAAGTTTACATTTCTGATCCTGGAAAAGGGAAATATACCCTTTCTCATGATGAATTTCGAGATGGATTGTTGTCGGAAGGAAAAAAAGGAGTGGCCATGTTATTAGAGCCAAATATTGATTTTTTTCCAAGCACTGAAGCCGTTAGCAGTAGTTTTTCATATTTAATCAAATACATTTTTGGGCATAGAAAGCTTCTTTGGCAGATTGTAATAGGTCTTTTTTTATCCTCAATTATCCAGTTGTCATTGCCTTTTTTCACTCAAAGCATCGTTGATTATGGCATTGAAAATCAGGATTTTAAATTTATTCAGATAGTTCTTGTAGGTCAAGTATTCTTTATTTTGTCACAAGGAGCGATTGAAATACTCCGCGACTGGATTTTATTGCACATTTCAACAAGGATGAATATTAGAATGATGTCGGATTACCTTGACAGGTTAATACAATTGCCAATGCTCTTTTTTGCTGGTCGAAGCACAGGAGATTTGATTCAACGGATAAATGATAATTCAAGAATTGAAGATTTCCTTACCAATGGATCGTTAACCTTTCTATTTGATGTTTTCAATATCCTATTATTCAGCCTAGTACTAGCATACTACAATCTCAATATATTTTTAGTTTTCATAGTTGGGTCTATCATTTATTTTACATGGTCATTGGCCTTCATGAAAAAAAAGGCTCTTCTGGATATGGCCTATTTTGGCTCAAGTTCAAAGAGTCAGGCTCAAGTTCTACAAATAATCAAAAACATAGAGGATATCAAAATCAATGGCTCTCACGAAAGAAGAAAGCAAGAATGGTATCAGACCCAGCTAGAACTCCATAATATAACTTCAAAAAACCTCAGAATTAACCAAGTTCAGCTGAATGGCGGTCAAATTATTAATGAGATAAAAAACATTATTATAATTATTCTTTCTGCATACGCAGTGATTGAAGGGGTTCTTAGTTTGGGTGTGATGTTGGCGATTCAATTCATTATAGCGCAACTCAGTGTGCCGATAAGTAAAATAATAGACTTTCTATTGGATTACCAAAAGGCTTCCCTATCTGTAGAAAGACTTTTTGAGGTTCAGAAGGAGAGACCTGAAGGAGAAGGCATTGAAATGATTAACAACCTGGCGGACGATGAGAATATTGAATACAAGAATGTCTTTTTTAGATACGGCCCACCTGAATCTAAAGACACTTTAAGTAATATAACAGTGACAATTCCAAAAGGTAAAATTACCGCATTGGTTGGGCCCAGTGGATCAGGAAAATCAACCTTCCTGAAATTACTATTAAGTTTTTATCAACCGTTCAAAGGTGAAATCATAGTTGGACAGAATAACCTAAAGGAAATACCCCCGGAGGTATGGCGCTCAAAATGCGGGGTTGTTCTTCAAGATGGAAAACTTTTTGATGACACCATCGAACGTAACATAACGGAATCTAAATCTGATTTTCCAGTTGATTTAGAAAACTATAAAAAGGCAATTAAATTTGCTATGCTAAACGATTTTATTGAAAAACTTCCGCACAAATCAAAAACAAAGGTCGGTGAGAATGGAGCGTTATTAAGTGGGGGCGAAAAACAAAAAGTTTTAATTGCACGTGCAATCTACAAAAACCCCAAATATTTCTTTTTAGATGAAGCCACCAGTTCTTTGGACTCTATTAATGAAAAGAACATTTTAGAAAATCTTGAGACATTTTACAAGGATAAAACTGTGGTAATAATTGCACATAGGCTTTCTACGATTAAAAATGCAGATAATATAATTGTTTTAAACAACGGAGAGCTAATGGAACAAGGAACCCATAAAAAATTAATGAGCCAAAGAGGTTATTATTGGAGGTTGATTGAAAACCAATTAGATAAGGTAGAAAATGGGTGATAACCCCCAACATATAGAAAATTTTTTAAATCGTCCTCCAAGTTGGTTAATGCAAAGAGGAATGGTTGTGGCTTTTCTATTTCTTACTTTCATATTTGTTTTTGCCTATACTTTAAAATACAATGATGTAATAAAAGCCGAAATATTGATTACCAGTAAGAACCCGCCTGTGAATTTGATTAGCAAACGCAATGGTAGAATTGTTGAGGCAAATTTCAGACCTGGGCAGATGGTCCGTAAAAATGAGATTCTGGCAATAATGGAAAATTCCTCAAAACATAAAGACATTTACTATTTGAAATCCAAGTTAGAGAATGATATTGATTCGGTAATAAATGTTGATGGATTATTCCAAAATTTCCCAAGCGACCTTGAGTTAGAGATTCCCATCCAAATATCCTATCAGGATTACGTGAGCACTTTTGGCAAGTATCTGTTGTACAAAAATTTAGATCAGGAAAAATTGGAAAATGAAAACCTGAACTCACAAATTGAAAAGTTAAAAAAGCTCATTCAAATCAAGCAACTCCTATTGTCCTCCAGTAAACGGAACTTGTCCATTACAAGTAGAGGGCATAAGAGACAAAGCGAGATTTATGATAAAGGGGTTATCTCGAGACAAGAACTCGACAAAAGTGAACAAAATTTACTGTCCGCTAGAAATGAGGTTAATAAAGTCAATCAAGAACTTGAACAATTATATATCGATACATTGAATTTAAGCAGTCTAAGCTTAAAGTCATTTAATAAAGATATTATCAATTCTTCGGTCTATTATTCTGAACTCAAGTTGGCCAAACAAGAACTTAAAGGAAAAATTAATCAATGGGAGAATATGTATGTCATAAAAAGCCCTATTTCAGGCATTATTACTGTCTTCGATATATGGAATACTAATCAGAATGTGGTCCAAGGAGAGCATTTAATTACCATTGTGCCGGAAAAAAGCACAAAACTTATTGGGAAGTGCAAGGTGCCAATCAAAAATTCAGCCAAGATTAAAAAACAACAGAATGTAATTATCAAGTTGGATAATTATCCATATCAAGAATGGGGAACTCTAAATGGAAAAGTTGTTAGTATGTCTGAAACGCCAAAAAAAGGAAAAAAAACCTATTATTCGGTTTATGTTGATATTTCTGAACTTAGAACATCTTATGACAAAGAAATAATGTTCAAACAGGAAATGTACGGGTCGGCAAATATTATATTGGAAGAGATTTCCTTTATGGAACGTATTTTTTATCAATTTAGAGGGTTATGGACAAACATTCAAAATTGAATGTGCAATGATGATACTTTCTCTTCACCGAACTCAATTTTATGAATTATA
Organism: uncultured Flavobacteriaceae bacterium; assembly: GCA_947494715.1. Lineage (GTDB taxonomy): Bacteria > Bacteroidota > Bacteroidia > Flavobacteriales > Flavobacteriaceae > Ulvibacterium. The sequence goes on from CANLWG010000002.1 coordinate 24,041, forward strand.
TAAAAAATAACCGATAAATAAGGTAAGTAGGAAACAGAAATAAGTTCATGGAGTAATAATCATCTAATGGAAAAGCGATTGTTTACAAGTCTATCTTTGGGAGGGTTCTTCTTTTTACAAGTCATTTTTTTGTCCAAAACTTTCTCTCAAGAGCTACCAAAGGATGATATATTTAGTCTTTCTTTTGAAGGTATCGCAAGTCTAGAAGATAGTTTATATAATTCTGAGCGCGTAGATTACTTAAAAAAGGTGTTGGATATACATACCGCTAAAGCCAAATATTTTAAGGATACCACTCAGTTGATCGAGGTGTACTTTTGGCGAATTTGGACTGAGGAATTTATATCCGCTAGCAAATATGCCGACTCCGCTATTATATTGACAAAGGGAACAAATGGGAGGAAATATTCATCTGCTGCGCATTATTCAAAAGCCGTACTGTTATACGACAATAATTTTCCAGAGGCTTCATTGGCCGAGTTTATTATAGCACATGATTTGGCTAGAATAGCTAACGACCATGAAGATATTGTGGATTGCCTGAATGCAATATCCTCTTTGAAGAGAGAATATGGACAAGAAGGGGAAGCGGTTATTTTGCAAAGAGAATCCTTGGATTACTTAAGGAGGCATGAAAGTGAAATTAACAGTTTTAATTACACGCATTTGGTCACTTTGGATAACATATCACGGTGTTATCTTCAAGTAAAGGAATTGGACTCCGCCAGAGTTTATACGAAGCTGGGGATGAAGGCCGCATTATTCGATAACGATATTGAAACTTTTCAAAAATTGAATATTCTTAATGCCCAAATCAATTACTACGACAAAAACTACATAAAGGCGAGGGACACTTTGCTCAAATATGTCAATGGCTTTCAAGGAACAACGCGAGCTGATATACTGTTCTACTTAGGAATGATTGAGGGCACGCTGGGCAACGGCAATAGCAAGAAATCCTATTTTGAGGAATTTGATCAGATTTTGTTTACAAATGGCCTTCCGTTAATTGACAATGCTAAAGAAATATATAAATACTTGTTAAAAACGGCAGATATAAACGGCAACAATGCACTGAAAAAAAAATATTTAGAAAGACTAATTTATTATGACAGTTTACTGACAAAAACAGAGAAAAACATTCGAAATGTTACATTAATGCATTTTGATTTGCCAGTTCAAAATTTGCAACAATCTACCCTTAAAAAAGAAATTGACAACAAGAAGAACGTGGTGCTATTTTTATATGTTATATCTGCTTTATTGTTTGTTCTGATATTCTTTTTCCATTACAGATATAAAAAAGAACAAAAAAGGCTTCATAGGATTATGAGTGTTGAAGTTAAACCCATTAAAATATCCCAGGAAAATTTTAATTCCGCAAGCATAGATATAGATCAAAATATTGTAAGTACAACGCTAGAAAAATTAGATATGTGGGAGATTAATAAGGGGTTTTTGCATCACGATATTAATCAGCATTCACTTGCCAAGGAGTTGGATACAAATAGCTCTTACTTATCCAAAATAATTAACACCTATAAACAGCAGAATTTCTCAAATTACATTAAAGACCTCAGAATTACCTATGCCATAAACCATATTAAGAAAAATCCAGAAACTATTGCCAACAAATCAACAATTCAGGTGGCAGAACATTTTGGATTTAATTCGTTAGACGTTTTTGTCCGAGCTTTAAAAGCGAAAATTGGCATTACACCAGCCGTCTTTTTTAGAAAAATAAAAAGGGGGCAATTTATAAATTGAGTGTTTATTTATTGAAATCCGGTTAGTTTTTATAGCTATCTTGTAGGAATATTAACCCACAATTCACTTTGTATTATGAAGAAGAAATATGAAATATTAAAAGAACAGGAAATAAAGGACCTTACATTAATTAAGGGTGGTTTTGATGGCCCCATCGATAAAAGTAAGATGAAGAAAAAGACAAAAAAATAAAGATTCCTTTAGTCTATGAAAAATCTCCAGTTTTGATACTAGAGATTTTTTTAATTTTAGTTAAACCATCATGAAGGCAATTTACTATTTCATCGTAACGTTTCTTCTCATTATTCTGAATGGCTGCGAAAAAACCCAACAAAGATTTTTTGACTACCCACCTATCGAAAACATTAAAAAGGTTGAAAAGCATTTCGATATAGATTATGTCAATGAGTTTCACAACCTTGAAAACTTTAAGAAGGGTAAAATCAGAAAATGGTATCGACAGCAAGATTCAATAGCAGAAAACTATTTTTCCGGAGAGAAGGATTTTCAAAAACTTTATGCACATTACGAAGCTCTTGAGAACAGGGATGGGAACCCGGAAAGCGATATCAAGTACAACGAATCAGGGGATATTTTTTATTTGTCATCCCGCGTTGATAACGATGGTAAGGTTCTTTATAAAAGAAAAACCTATAACTCACCTGCCGAGCAATTATTCAGTTCTAAAGAATATAAGGACGGGAGTTATGAAATCGATTATTTTGAGCCATCATATAATGGGAAGTACGTTGCCATAGCCATGGGTAAAAATGCTTCTATGTTTAAGGAAATAATTATTTTGAATATTATTACAAATAAAAAAGAGGGAAGTACTATTTCAAATTCTAAACCCAATAAGGCAGGAGGGATAATTTGGACACCCGATAGCTCCTCCATTCTTTATATTGCGTACCCCAATAATGTGGGCGAAGAAAATGACAGAAATAGCTACACGGCCCTTCATCAAGTTAATACCACTAATGGGGTGTCCAGGCCAATTTTTAAGGATGGTCTCTTTGGGATAACACTTAACAAAGAATATTACCCGGTTCCTAAGATTCGTTCAGAGAAGAGTAATTATGTATTTATTTATGCGGCAAATGCCTCTGATTATTGGGATTGTTATTATCTCCCCATAGGCGATTTCAAGGCGGGCAATTACAAATGGAAATTATTATATTCCACAGAGGATAAAACCCTGCATGATTGGGGTACGGAAAGAAATCATATTTACTATTTCAAAAGAACGAATGGTGAAAACATTGAGTTGTGCTCCGTTGATTTAAGGCAGCCTAATTTTGAAAATCCTAATATTTTGATATCTGGTAATGGGGAATGTCAAATAGCAAGCTTCCAAGTTTTAAAGGATAAATTATACTACACTCTTACCACAAATGGGATATCGGAAAAGCTGTATGAGTATAAAACAAACGGAGAATCTGAAGAGATAGAAAGCCCCAAATTGGCAGGTGAAATATATCTTGATAGCCGATCTCCATATAAAAATGACCTCTGGGTTACCTTGTTCGGTTGGACGATTAACTTTAGTGAATATAGTCTAAATTCAAAGAATAATTTTGATTTTATAGATTTGGGTGCCTATCCGACATATCCTGAATTTGATGGAATTGTGACAGAAGTCGTCGAAGTTATCTCACATGACGGAATTAAGGTTCCTCTTAGCATAATTAAAAAATCAGATCATTCAAATCCTGATCAAACAAAGGGAATAATAACAGCCTATGGCGCATACGGAATATCTGAAACTCCGTGGTTTCATTCATTAATTCTCGATTTTGTGAACAAAGGAAATATTTACGCTAGCGCCCATGTCAGAGGAGGGGGTGAAAAAGGCCCAAAGTGGCATAAGTCCGGGATGAAATCAACAAAAGAAAATTCATGGAGGGATTTAATTGCTTGCAGTGAATATTTAATTGACAATGGATATGTAAATAAAAAAAAATTAGGTTTAAATGTTAATAGTGCTGGCGGAATTACCGGGGCAATGGCAATAAATAAGAGGCCGGATTTGTATGGTGCTTTTACGGCGGTTGCTCCATTATTAAATCCTATTAGAACGGAATATTTGGACGATTTTGATAATTCGGATATGGCCTTTGAGTTTGGCACCATAAAAGAACTACAAAGCTATAGAGATCTGCTTAAGATGGATCCGGTAGTAAACCTTTCCAAAGAGCTTAGCTATCCCAGTACGCTTTTAATAATCGGTTTCAAAGATTATTTGATTCCACCCTCTGCTTCTGGAAAGTATATTGCTCTCTTACAATCTTTTAACCCAACTAACGATAAACCTTACCTATTGGATATAGATTTTTCAAGAGAACATGAGACCAATTGGCTAGATGACTATGCCAAGATGCTTTTTTTTACGGAAAAAGAATTGGACTAAATTCTTCTATTCATGTTTAAAATGCCATTTATTATCCCTTCTATTTCTAACACAGAAATATTTTAAACCCTTTCATTGTCCATACTTTGCAGCATACCAATTGTAAGCTCATCGAGAAATTTGACCCTGCTTTTTTGTCTACCACGAATTTCGGAATAGGTTCGATAATAATCTCCCAGCTCAAAATTAAAAACGTTTTGAAGTACATTGGCAATTTGTTTGATATCCGCTGTTCCATTATTTATTGCGTTGCTATGATAAAGCGCATATACCAACTCGGTCAAAGAGACTTTTGACGATGTCCATTTTAAATTACTATTGATTCTAGGCATGTCACTATCCAAGTCATTTAGCCGATCGCTCAAATAATCGTTCAACAATTGATATGCTTTCAGTTGGCCCAAAAGCAAATCATGGGAAGTATTGAACGTAGAATCAAGGAAAGGGGATTTTGAACGGAGAGGGGATAAATTGTGTGTATATTTTCGGGTAAAGAAATACTCGTCCAGATGATGCTTGCCTAGTTCAATATATTGAACAAAATCAATATGCTTCAAGAAAAATCTATTGAGTTTATTTATACGTTTTTTCGCATATCGCTTTTGCCGCTCTATGTCCCCTTTTGGAAATTCAACTTCAAAAGAATATATTTCTGAATAATACAAAAGATTAACTAATGGTAGTTGTTTAACCACTTTGAAAAATTCAATCTCCTTTAATGGATTTGTAAAGCCCTTTGCCGTCACTTTTTTTCGCCACTCGGATAAAATATTTCTACATAAATGAATAATCTCATCATAGGCTTTGAACTTATTGGAGTGGTTCAGTTCTATTTGTTCCATTCTATTTTCAAAGTCCTCTACACCAAGAAACCTTTTCATATTTCAAGAATTTATGGCCTATAGTAGAAGTTCCGCTTTCTGACATTCTCTCTTTGAAATATAGGCCGTTTTAAATCAATAAGAAGTCACCTTTCAAATGGAAGGTCGTAAAAATGGTGGATCTATAAAAAAATCATCTGACTTCATTTATAAATTCATTGATACATTTATAAATTTGGCCAGATAATTACCGAAATTAAAGGGACAGTATAAAAATTAAAATCCATCTAACTTTTATATATCAAGGCTTTTAATACGTAAAGAGAGAGACTTTAGTAAATAAGGCATATTCTATAAAATGGAAAGAATCCTCGATTTCCGAAATACCAATAGAGCTTCTTCAAAAACATCTCGCTGAAACATAAATTTGGTTCCAATTATGTTAAAAAATGTTAAATAAAGCCATCAGCAAGAAAGTTTGCAAAAAGTCCGCAATTTTTAAAAACAAAAAAGCCTCCGATTCCTCGGAGGCCCTTGTTTATTAAGCGGTCTGGACGGGACTCGAACCCGCGACCCCCTGCGTGACAGGCAGGTATTCTAACCAACTGAACTACCAGACCAATGATTTTATCCCGCTGAGGCGGGACTCCGGCAACAGCCAGATCCAAATCTTGTTCAACGCTTTTGTAAAGCGTGCCCGCCTACCGGAAGGCAGGTGCAAATATACATTGCTTATTGTATTGCACAAACAAAATCCTTTAAAATGTGTCCTGAACGTCACAAGAATTTCTGGCGCTCTATCATAAAAGTATTGAAGATTTTTGAAAACTGTTGTTTAATGTCTACCTCTACATACTTTATCTTGTACTGGGCACATTTCAGTTTCAGTTCATCAAAATATTGAGCTACCTCCTTATGATAGGCCTCTTTAATAGTATCTGCATACAAATCTATATGCTCCCCGGTTTCTACATCCAGAAAGCGTTTAGGCCTGTTCTCAAAATTAAAATGTAATTCCGTATCCGTATCCAGCAGATGGAACAGCACTACCTCATGTTTGTTGTATTTTAGATGTCGTAGAGCATCGAACAATTTGTCATCATCCGTGGCCGTCTGAAACATATCCGTAAACAAAAAAATCAAACTCCTTCGCTTAATTTTTTCAGCTATCTGATGCAAATAGGTATAGGTTTCCGTTTGTTTGGCCGGTTTGGTTTCCAAACTGATCTCGCCCAACTTCGCCAATAACATCTGGTGATGCCGCTCGCTTCCTTTTTCAGGCGAATAATAATTATAGGTATCCGAATAAATACTCAGGCCCACGGCATCGCGTTGTCTTTTAAGAATGTTCATCAACGCGGCTATGGCCAATACCCCAAAACCGATTTTGTTCAAATTGGTACTAGTCAACTCTTGAACCTCAGGATAGTACATGGAAGCCGAATTATCCAAGATCATATGGCACCTGAGATTGGTTTCTTCCTCGTATCGTTTGGTATATAGCTTATCCGTTTTGGCAAATAGCTTCCAATCTATGTGTTTGGTACTCTCCCCGGTATTATAGATCTTATGCTCGGCAAACTCCGCGGAAAACCCGTGAAAAGGACTTTTATGGATACCGCTAATAAACCCTTCCACTACTTGATTGGCAAGAAGTTCCAAATTTTGGAAGAGCGCTATTTTATGTAACTCGTACTGGGGATCCATTCAACTAAGATAAAATAAAAAAGGCTTGACGTTTGCCAAACCTTTCTTACAACTTTTCAATTTTCCTTTTTATAGCACCGCGTCCAAGGCATCGGTATACACTTTTTTCGGGGAGACCCCAACTTGTCTATTGACAATTTCCCCGTCCTTGAATACCAAAACGGTGGGAATGTTACGTACACCGTATTTAGCGGCAAATTCCTGATTGGCATCCACATCTACTTTCCCAACTACAGCCTTGCCCTCATATTCCGTACTAACCTCATCAATAATGGGACCTACCATTCTACAGGGTCCGCACCAAGCCGCCCAAAAATCCACTACTACAGGTTTATTACTTTTTAAGACTACTTCGTCAAAAGTAGCATCTGTTATTTCTAATGCCATTTTGTTTAGATTTTATATTCGCAAATTTAGTCAATAATTCTTCGTCTTCCTTACCAACGTAACATTCATTTTGGTTATTGTGGTATCAAGGTAATTTATGTGTGTTGGCCTTACTGTTAAGGAGTTAACAAAACTATCCCTTCATTAGTTTGAAACATCTTTTGCAAAAATCATCGTCTCCAATAGATAGCAGTCCCTCTCCCTGATGACACCCTCAATTCAATTTATAGTGTACTTCCTGTTCTTTCAAAACGGATAGTAATTCGCTCGTAATCTGTATCTTTTGTTTTCTGCTTGAGAAGTTTACCTTTATCTCGTCTTCCATTTCATAGATCGTAAAATGTAAGGGATGATTGCCTTTATACGAAACCAGTGCACTCTTTAAATCCTTGATTCTTTTTTCCTGTAATTCCTCTATATTAAGTTTGATGGTCAATTTTTTGGCATAGTTCTCCATCACTTCCTGCAACAACATAAAACTGTTGTACTGCAATCTTGGATCACCCTTTTTACCGGTCTCGCGATTGACCCAACCTTCGCGAACAAATACCTTGACATGAACAAAGGAATTGATCATTAAAAAATGTCGAAACTTCAGGTACTCTTCCCCAAAAATTCGGAATTCGAAAGAATCCGTGTAATCTTCCATAGTAAACAATGCCCAACCCTTTCCATTCTTGGAAGTCCTGTGTTGTACATCGGTAATTACCCCCGCAAATGAAAGTTCCCGATTTACACAATCTTCCAAATTGTTGGCACTGGAAACGTTGGCATTACAAAAGGCACCTATCTCCGTCTTAAAATCGTCCAACGGATGACCGGAAATATAAATCCCGACCACTTCCTTTTCCCGCCGCAGTTTTTCCATGGTACCCCATTCTTCACAAGGAGGCACTTCGGGTTCAGGAATCTGGGCTTCACTAATTCCGCCGAACATATCCATTTGACTGGAATTCTTGTTTTCTTGATATTTGGCAGCAGACCTGATTACCTTTTCCAAGAAGGTGACACCATCACCTTCATCATGAAAATACTGTGCGCGGTGCGTAGTCCCAAAAGAATCAAAACCTCCCGCCACCGCCAAATTTTCAAAAGCTTTTTTATTGGCTGAACGCAAATCGATACGTTTGGCCAAATCGAAGACCGATTTATAATTTCCATCCTTCTTCCGATGCTCCACAATTGTTTCGACGGCGGAACGCCCTACACCTTTAATGGCACCCATTCCAAATCGTACGGCACCATCCTTGTTTACGGCAAACTTATAGTACGATTCGTTGACATCCGGTCCTAAAACATCCAATCCCATTCGTTTACATTCTTCCATAAAGAAGGTGACCTGTTTTATGTCGTTCATGTTATTGCTCAACACCGCCGCCATATATTCCGCGGGATAATGTGCCTTTAAATATGCTGTTTGGTAGGCGATGTAGGCATAACAGGTAGAGTGACTTTTATTGAAAGCATAAGATGCAAAGGCCTCCCAGTCCTTCCATATTTTTTCCAATGTTTCCCGTGGATGCCCATTCTTTTCACCCCCATCCAAGAATTGGGGTTTCAGTTTTTGCAGCAGGGAAAATATTTTTTTTCCCATTGCTTTTCGAAGTACATCGGCCTCACCTTTAGAAAAACCGGCCAGTTTTTGGGAAAGCAACATCACCTGTTCCTGATATACGGTAATACCATAGGTTTCCTTGAGGAACTCTTCCATATCGGGAAGGTCATAGGTAATTTCCGCCATTCCGTTCTTACGGGTTATAAAATCAGGAATGTATTCCATAGGACCCGGGCGGTATAATGCGTTCATGGCAATGAGATCATCGAAAACCGTTGGTTTTAAATCCTTCATATGCTTTTGCATACCGGGGGATTCATACTGGAATATCCCCACGGTATCCCCTTTTTGGAAAAGTTCATAGGTCTTTTCATCATCCAAGGGAAATTCATCGGGCTCCAGTTCTATTCCGTGTTTGGCCTTTACGATTTTCACGGTATCCTTAATCAGCGTTAAGGTTTTTAACCCCAGGAAATCCATCTTTAAAAGGCCGGCACTTTCTACGACCGAGTTATCGAACTGGGTTACAAACAGGTCGGAATCCTTTGCTGTGGCTACAGGAACGAAATTGGTGATATCGTCCGGGGTGATGATTACCCCGCAGGCATGGATACCGGTATTCCGAAGTGATCCTTCCAAAACCCTTGCCATATTTACAGTTTGTGCCTCCAGATCGTCTCCTTCGGAAATATTGAGCAAATGGTTTACCTTTTCCAAATCATCAGATCGGAATTTCTTTCGCAAATCCGCCTCCGGCACCCCGAATATTTTTCCCAATTTGGACATGGTAGGAATCAACTTGGCAATTCTGTCCGCATCGTTCAGAGGTAAATCCAGAACACGTGCCGTATCCCTAATGGAAGACTTGGCGGCCATAGTTCCATAGGTGATAATCTGCGCCACTTGGTTCGCCCCGTATTTATTGATGACATAGTCCATGACCCGGCCGCGGCCCTCATCATCAAAATCAATATCGATATCCGGCATGGATACCCGATCCGGGTTTAGGAATCGCTCAAAAAGCAAATCGTACTTAAGTGGATCAATGTTTGTAATCTTTAGGCAGTAGGCTACCACAGAACCGGCAGCCGAACCACGGCCTGGGCCTACGGAAACATCCATGTTCCTTGCTTCACGAATAAAATCCTCAACGATCAAAAAATAGCCTGGATAACCGGAATTTTCGATAGTCTTTAACTCAAAATGGATACGTTCCTCTATTTCCGGCGTAATATCTCCATAGCGTTTTTTTGCACCCTCGTACGTAATATGGCGCAGATAGGCATTCTCTCCCCGTTTACCACCATCCGTCGTATCCTCGGCCACTTTAAACTCATCCGGGATATCAAATTTGGGGAGCAGCACGTCTCGGGCCAAGTCAAAGGGTTCTATTTTGTCCACGATTTCCTGAATGTTCAGAATCGCCCTTGGAACATCCTTGAACAATTCCTTCATCTCATCCTGAGACTTGAAATAATACTCTTGATTCGGAAGCCCGTACCGATAGCCGCGACCTCGACCGATTGGCGTAGCCTGCTTTTCGCCATCCTTTACACATAGTAAAATATCATGCGCATCGGCATCTTTTTTGGAGCAGTAATACGTATTGTTGGTCGCCACCAGTTTTACTTTATGCTTTTTGGAGAATTCCAATAAAACTTGATTCACCCGATCCTCATCTTCCTGTCCGTGACGCATCATTTCGATGTAGAGATCATCACCAAACTCTTGTTTCCACCACAACAAGGCTTCCTCGGCCTGATTTTCGCCAACGTTCAATACTTTTCCCGGGACCTCACCATATAAATTTCCGGTAAGTACAATAATATCCTCCTTGTATTGTTGGATAACCTTTTTATCGATTCGAGGGACATAATAAAATCCATCAGTATACGCAATGGAAGACATTTTGGCCAGATTGTGATAGCCATTTTTATTTTTGGCCAAGAGCACGATTTGATACCCGTAATCCTTTACACTTTTATTGGTATGGTCTTCACAGACAAAAAATTCACAGCCAATAATCGGTTTAATTGTATTCGCCTGTGGTGATTCTCCCTTTTCAATGGCCTCTGCATTGCTTTGTTCCACACTGGCATTGTGCGCCTTCACTTCCTTTACGAAATGGAAGGCTCCCATCATATTGGCATGATCGGTAATGGCCACGGCGGGCATTTGGTTATCAGCAGCGGATTTCACCAAATCCTTAATATTAATGGTGGATTGCAAGACCGAAAATTGGGAATGGTTATGTAGGTGCACAAATTCGGCATCCTCTAAAGTCTTTATGTTCGCCTTGATTTCCTCTTGAGAAACCCCACCGGTGTCCTTTTCCCAAAGCGCATCCGCAATTCTCTTGGAGGCCTTTTTAAGGTTGATGTGCTTTAACCCGATTAATTGAATCTCTTTTGGATTGGCCTCTGAGAAATTTTCGAAGTAATCCGGCTGCACATCCAGCTGCTCTTGGGTATAGTGTTTTTTACGTAACAACTCCAAAAAACACCGGGTGGTAGCCTCTACATCGGCCGTAGCGTTGTGCGCTTCCGCAAAAGGCTCGTTGAAAAGATATTCATGCAATTCGGTAAGTGTGGGCAACTTAAATTTTCCGCCCCTTCCGCCGGGAATCTTGCATAGCTCTGCGGTATATTCAGTACATGTATCCAGAACAGGCAGTTCCCGTAACGTATTTTTAATCTGCAACCGATGAAATTCGGCCCCCATAATATTCACATCGAAGCCTACATTTTGGCCTACAACAAACTTGGCCTTGGCAAGGGCGGTATTGAACTTTTCAAGAACCTCGTTCAAATCGGCCCCGTCTTGCTTGGCCAATTCTGTAGAAATGCCATGTACCTGTTCCGCATCATAGGGAATATTAAAGCCATCCGGCCGGACCAAATAATCCTGATGGTCCACCAAGTTTCCCATAGCATCGTGCAATTGCCAAGCAATCTGAATACAACGTGGCCAATTGTCGGTGTCAGTAATTGGTGCATCCCAACGCTTGGGCAATCCGGTAGTTTCGGTATCAAAAATCAGGTACATATCGGGTATTTCTTTCAATAAAAAGTATCGTTAAAATTAGTGAAAACCACTTGTTTGGAAAAAGGTAGTTTTTAGGAGTTATCAACCTCTAAATATTTAGATGCTTTTTGTTGACGATTCATAGAAATATCCTATATTTGCAGCCCTTTAAAAAAGGAAAAAAGAATTAATAACCAGGGTCGGGCACCCTACAAAATTAATGTGATATGCCAGTAAAGATTAGATTACAGAGACACGGAAAAAAGGGAAAACCATTTTATTGGGTAGTAGCGGCCGATAGCCGAGCGAAGAGAGATGGTAAATTTCTGGAAAAATTGGGAACCTACAATCCCAATACCAATCCTGCAACCATAGAATTGAACGTTGATAACTCCGTAAAGTGGTTACAGAACGGTGCACAGCCCACAGATACCGCTAGGGCCATCCTTTCCTATAAGGGCGTAATGCTAAAACATCATTTATGGGGCGGGGTTCGAAAAGGAGCCTTTACCGAAGAACAAGTAGAGGAAAAATTCAGTGCTTGGTTGGAAGAAAAGGAAAAAGCCATCTCTTCCAAAGTAAGCGGTCTAGATAAAGAAAAGGAAAAAGCAAGGGCCGAAGCACTTAAGGCGGAAAAAGAAGTAAACGAAAAACGAGCCTTGGCCGCCGCAGAGGCAGAAACCCCTGTAGAGGAAGCCACTGAAGAAACTGTTGCTGAAAGCACAGAAGAAGTGACGGAGGAAGTTGCCGTAGCAGAAGAAGTTACCGAAGCTGTGAAAGAAGCACCTGCAACCGAAGAAACTCCGAAAGCCGAGGAGGCTCCAGCTGAAGAAGTTGTTGCAGCTAAAGAGGTTACCGAAGCTGTGGAGGAAGCTCCCAAAGCTGAGGAAGCCCCAGCTGAAGAAGTTCCCAAAGTGGAGGAGGCTCCGGCAGAAGAAAAGGTGGTTGCCGCCGATTCGGAAGATGCACCAGAGGCATCCGCTGAAGAGGAGTAAAAAGTTCCGAACCGATGCGCAAGGAAGATTGTTTCTACCTCGGTAAAGTCGTTTCAAAATATAGTTATAAGGGTGAGGTATTGGTAAAACTGGATACCGACGAACCTGAAATTTACGAAAACATGGAATCAATATTTGTCTCAATACGGGGCACTTTGGTTCCATTTTTTATTGATAAATGTCGTCTGCACAAGTCGGCATTGCTACGCATCGATTTTGAGGAAGTAAAAGATGAAGAGGCCGCCGACAGAATTCTTGGGGCAGAACTGTATCTTCCCTTATCCATGCTGCCCAAATTGGAAGGTGATAAGTTCTATTACCATGAAATCATTGGTTTCACCATGCAGGATAGTGTCCACGGGGATATCGGTATAGTTACCGGAGTAAACGACACCACTTCCCAGGCCCTATTAGAAGTGGAAAAAAATGGCAAGGAACTTTTAGTACCCTTAACGGATGATATCCTTACCAAAATAGACCGGAAAAACAGGACGTTGTTTGTATCCACACCGGAAGGTCTGGTAGACCTATACTTGAATTAGAGGTCAAATTCCCAAACCCTTGGCTAAGAATTCGAAATCCGGATATATTTTATGGTATATTTAGACGGATTTATCAACCCTATGTATTATGTTTAGAATCCCCTTTATACTCATTGTATTTACTTTGTTTTCATGTGGTGAGCAGAAGACAGAACCCCAGAAAACCAAAACACCTCCAAACATCGTACTCATCTTTACCGATGATCAAGGGTATCAAGATGTTGGTGTTTTTGGAGCTGACGATATTGCTACCCCTAATTTAGATCAAATGGCCGCCGATGGTATGAAGCTGACCAGCTATTACTCAGCGCAAGCGGTTTGTTCCGCCTCCCGCGCCGGTATTCTTACCGGCTGCTATCCCAACAGAATTGGGATACATGGTGCTTTGGGGCCTGGGAATGACCACGGCATCAATGCATCGGAGACTACCTTGGCAGAAATGCTCAAGACCATCGGTTACAAAACGGCCATCTTTGGGAAGTGGCATTTGGGACACCATCCGAAGTTTTTGCCTACACGTCATGGATTCGATGAATGGTTTGGCATTCCCTATTCCAATGATATGTGGCCCTACCATCCACAACAGGGTACGATTTTCAATTTCCCCGCTCTGCCTCTATTTGAAAACGAAACCGTGATAGACACCTTAACGGAGCAATCACAACTAACTACCCGGATTACCGAACGCAGTGTTGATTTTATTAACCGAAATGCAGAAAATCCTTTCTTTCTCTATGTGCCCCATCCCCAACCCCATGTACCTTTGTTTGTTTCGGATAAGTTCAAGGGAAAATCAAATCGAGGGCTTTATGGCGATGTAATCATGGAAATTGACTGGTCAGTGGGTCAGATTTTAGCAGCGTTAAAAAAGAACGGACTCGAAGAAAATACAATGGTCATTTTTACCTCGGACAATGGTCCATGGTTATCCTATGGCAATCATGCCGGGAGCGCCCATCCCTTACGTGAAGGGAAAGGGACAGCCTGGGAAGGGGGACAACGAGAACCTTTTATCATTAAATATCCTAACGGTCTGGAAGCAGGGAAGGAATTGGATGTTCCCATTATGGCAATCGACATACTACCCACTATAGCGGAGATTACAAATGCCAAACTTCCCGAAAAAACTATCGATGGCAAAAGTGTCTGGAACGTCTTGACAGGGAAAATCCAGGAAAGTCCACAGAAAGCTTATTTCTTTTATTACCGGGTAAACGAATTATTCGGGGTTCGCTATGGAAAATGGAAACTCTATTTTCCGCACCGTTATCGTACTATGGATGGGCAAGAACTAGGCAAAGATGGGTTGCCCGGAGACTATAGGATGGTAGACATGGAAGCATTGGAATTATACGATTTGGAAAACGATATTAGTGAAACTACAAATGTAGCGGACGAGTATCCCGAAGTGGTTGAAAAAATAAAGTTGCTGGCTAATGGGATGCGCTCCCGTTTGGGCGATGCGCTCCTGGAGCTGGAAGGTTCTGAAAGCAGGGAGCCTGGAAGGGTAGATTAAATCACAAATTCCAAACAACAAATTCCAATAATCAAGGAAGAAAGCTAGGCGAGAAGAATTTGAGATTAAGACTTCTGATTTGAGGGAAAGAAGCTAAATACCGCCTTATATCAGTTGGTAATTTATGGCTTATTCAAACACCCAAACCCCTAATTTGGTGGGTGAGCGAAAAACGAAAATGGATTTCCTTGTTGTTAATGCATGAGATATGATTCGTTTTAATTGGAATTTGGAATTTGCACATTGACGTTTTTATGTCTCTTTTTCAATTCAAACAGTTTACCATTCAACAAGACCGTTGTGCCATGAAAGTGGGCACGGACGGCGTTTTGTTAGGGGCTTGGACATCAGTAGATAATAATCCAACCACAATTTTAGATATCGGGGCAGGTACTGGACTAATTGCTCTTATGTTGGCCCAACGTTGCAGTGCCGAAACCATAGATGCCCTAGAAATTGACGATGCCGCCTACGAGCAATGTGTGGATAATTTTGAAGCCTCCCCATGGAGCGACCGATTATTTTGCTATCATGCCGGTTTGGATGAATTTTCTAAAGAAGTTGATGACACTTATGGTTTAATCGTTTCCAATCCACCGTTTTATTCCGAAAACGTTTCCACAGGCAATAGTTCAAGGGATATAGCCCGACAAAATCTTTCCCTTCCTTTTGAAGAGCTTTTGCAATGCGTTTCTGTATTACTTACCGAGAATGGTGTCTTTTCAATTATTGTTCCATTTAAAGAAGAGCAATCTCTCATCCAAATGAGCAAATCATTTGGCCTTTATCCAACGCGAATAACACGGGTAAAGGGAAATCCAATTTCGGAAATTAAAAGAAGTTTATTGGAATTTGGCTTTCATGAAACGGAAGCATCTGAAAACGAATTGACCATTGAAATAGATCGCCACCAGTACACCAGCGAATATCAAGAATTGACCAAGGATTTTTATTTAAAAATGTAACAATAGTCTTTAGTATTGTTATATTTTCTTTATATATCTTTGGCTAAAATGGCAATATGAGACCTGATTTATTTGAAGCACCCGACTACTACAATTTGGATGATCTACTTTCTGAGGAACACAAATTGGTGCGTGACGCGGCCCGCCAATGGGTAAAACGAGATATCTCACCTATTATAGAGGAATATGCCCAAAAAGCGGAATTTCCAAAACAAATTCTTAATGGCCTGTCCGAAATAGGGGCATTTGGACCTTATATTCCTGAGGAATATGGCGGGGCGGGACTTGATCAAATCAGCTATGGGCTCATCATGCAGGAAATCGAACGGGGGGATAGCGGGGTGCGATCCACCGCTTCGGTACAGTCCTCCTTGGTCATGTTTCCTATCTTTTCTTATGGTACAGAAGAGCAGCGAAAAAAATACTTGCCCAAATTAGCTACGGGCGAATTTATGGGTTGCTTTGGATTAACAGAACCCGACCATGGCTCCAATCCGGGAGGGATGACCACTAATTTTAAAGATAAAGGCGACCATTATCTCTTAAACGGAGCCAAGCTTTGGATATCCAACTCCCCTTTTGCGGACTTGGCCGTAGTATGGGCAAAAAATGAAGAGGGCCGTATTCATGGATTAATCGTAGAACGCGATATGGAAGGTTTCTCTACTCCCGAAACCCACGGTAAATGGTCATTACGAGCATCTGCTACCGGAGAATTAATCTTTGATAATGTAAAGGTTCCCAAGGAAAACTTATTGTCCGGCAAAAACGGACTGGGGGCACCTTTGGGTTGTTTGGACTCGGCCCGTTATGGCATAGCCTGGGGTGCCATTGGTGCAGCGATGGATTGTTATGATACTGCTCTGCGATACGCCAAGGAGCGTATACAATTTGGTAAACCCATTGCATCGTTTCAGTTACAACAGAAAAAACTGGCCGAAATGATTACTGAAATCACAAAGGCCCAGTTATTGGCCTTCCGTTTGGGGCAATTAAAGAACGAAGGTAAAGCGACCACCGCACAAATCTCGATGGCCAAACGCAATAATGTGGATATGGCCATTACTATTGCCAGAGAGGCACGCCAGATATTAGGGGGTATGGGTATTACCGGGGAATATAGTATTATGCGTCATATGATGAACTTAGAAAGTGTTATCACATACGAAGGCACCCACGATATTCACCTTTTGATTACAGGTGCCGATGTGACAGGGATACCCGCCTTTCAGTAAAACCTTAATCGACCCACTATACTCGAATTTATTTGATGACCGTTATTTTTTCAGAATCCCCGTGTTCATTGAAAGGAAGTAGTGTCTTTACCAGACCATTGTAGGTTGCAGAATTTAGAGAAAAATCAGCAATATCACATTCATTTACGGTCTTGGTCAAGTTGAGCACCAAAGTATCGGTAACCGACATGCTTAAATCAATGAGAAAAGTATTGTCGCCATCGTCGCCAAAAAGATTCATAGTAATAACATTTTTGAGACCCTCCACATTTTCGAAAACACTGCCCGTAATTTTGGATTCCTTATAACGTAGCACAATTTCATTACTCTTAAACGTGCCATTTTCTATTAGATTTTCTCCATCGGTGCTGACCAACTCTACAAAAAAGTTTCGTACTATCGGGTCAACGATCACCCCGTCGGGAAAACATAAATCTTCTTTATCGTTGTCATTGCAACTAAAAACTGAAATGAGTAGAACAAATAATAGCCTTTTCATGGCATGCGTATTTACTCTATAGATGAAAAACGCTAAGATGGTTGCTTATACGGCATTTAAATAAAAAGCTTTATTTTCAGGTACTAAATACGCTATATGCAATCCATGAGATATTTCCTAGTACTACTTGTTTTTCTTACAGCTTGCAGAACCGATAAAAAAGTTGTTGCTCCAGCTCCTACCAACGCAACGGATTCTACGGCAACCCGAACCTTAAGAACTCCCGATGAGCTTTTGGGCGAACTATTTGCTGATGTTCAACTGGGTGAGGTTTTTGGGGACGGTAAGACCTTTGTGGACTGTACAGCAAAATATCCATATGAAATTATTGTAGAAAAATACGGTACGCAAAAAGACGAGGCTGATTTTGATTTAAAGGCTTTTGTCCTTGATAATTTTGATGTCCCTGCCTCCATCTCCTCAGATTTTAAATCCGACCCCAACCGTTCCGCAGTTGAACATGTTGAAGCTCTTTGGCCGGTATTACAACGGGAATCCGATGCGAATATGGAAGGAAGCACGTTGATTCCGTTACCCGAACCTTATATTGTTCCAGGTGGTCGTTTTCGGGAAGTATACTATTGGGATAGTTATTTTACCATGTTGGGGCTGGCAGAAAGTGGCGAGTTTGAACGTATTGAAAATATGTTGGACAACTTTGCCCACTTAATACATACCGTGGGGCATATCCCCAATGGGAACCGCACGTATTATATTACGCGATCCCAGCCCCCGTTCTTTGCACAGATGGTAAAGCTATTGGCGGAGCATAAGGGAAAGCAAATCTATACCAAATATAGGGAAGCGTTAAAAAAGGAGTATGACTTTTGGATGGATGGAAAGCATGCCCATGAAAAACCCATTAGACATTGCGTGGCCACTCCTGTAGGTATTATGAATCGTTATTTTGACAAAGGAAATACCCCAAGACAAGAATCCTATCGGGAGGATTATACCCAAGTTCAAAAAATGGGTGGTGGCGAAAAAATGTACCGCGACTTACGGGCAGGTGCGGAATCCGGTTGGGACTATACTTCTCGTTGGTTCGCTGATGGAAAATCCATAGAGACCATAGAAACCACCGATATCATTCCTGTGGACCTCAATGCATTATTATATGGTATGGAGGAAGTTCTTACCCAATGTTATGCGGAAGATGTTACCTATGTGACCCTGCTGAAAACAAGCATGAGAGCTAGAAAGGAGTTTTTAAATACGTATGCTTGGAATAAAAATGATGGGGTCTTTGAGGATTACAATTGGGTAAAGCAAGAGCGGACGTCACTAAAATCCTTGGCCATGACCTACCCCCTATTTTTTAAAATGGTGGACCAGGAAAAGGCTGATGCGATAGCCTCTTATATTGAAAAGCACTTTCTTAAACCCGGAGGTGTAGTGACCACGCTGTACCATACAGGTGAACAATGGGACGCCCCTAACGGTTGGGCCCCATTGCAATGGATGACCGTAATAGGGCTTAAAAACTATGGTCATGAAAATTTGGCCAAAACTATTTCCAAAAGATGGGTAGCTCTCAACGAGAAGGTATACAAAAACACGGGTAAATTTGTAGAAAAATACAATGTGGAGGATATGGGATTGGAAGCCGGTGGAGGGGAATACCCGGTACAGGATGGTTTTGGTTGGAGCAATGGAGTATACCTGGCCCTAAAAGCATATGTAAAAGACAAATCATAAAAATTCGAATGCGATAGCATAGCCCTAACACATCTTATCGACATTGGGAGAAATCGTAAATTAAATTCCCTAAAAGTCTATGTCTTATACAATCATTGATATATTTACTGTTCTTCGTAAAACGAAGTTTTAAAGATGGGTGTTATCAAAGGTATTCTCCAAAAGTGTAAGTGGTTAATCGTATTCCATACGTTTCTAGCTCTACCATTTCTCTACCTAAGTGGATTCTCCTCCTTGGCACAAGACCATAAATCCGATGAATTCATAAGAAAACCTTTAAAATTTGAGAAACAAAAAATAGCATCGGAAAGTTTTGAATCCGTTGGGGTATTCGATGTGAACAATGACAAAATCCCTGACTTGGTATCCGGTTCGTATTGGTACAAAGGGCCTCATTATTTAGATCGATATTTTATCGGTGATTTTAAACGTTATGGTGAGTACTATGATGATTTCTCCACCCTGCCGCTAGATATAAACGGCGATGGCCATATGGATTATATTACCGGGGGATGGTTTGGAAAACGCCTCGTATGGAGGGAAAATCCTGGGAATGAGGGAGAATGGACGGAACACCTCATTGCCGAGGCCGGCAATATAGAAGCCACACGGTCATGGGATATTGATGGGGACGGCATTCCGGAAATCGTGCCCAATACACCCAATGACCCGTTGATTATTTATCGTCTGATAACTGATTCCGAAGGAAGGCGAACAGGAAAGTTCAAGTCCTTTAAAGTTATGGGAGAACATGGCCATGGCCTTGGTTTTGGGGATTTAAACCATGATGGAAGAGGTGATTTTATTGTGAGCAAAGGCTGGGTGGAATCTCCTAAAAATCCATTTACCGAGGACTGGACCTTCCATCCTGACTTTGAACTTGGTACCGCCAGCGTGCCTATTCTTGTGGTTGATGTGAACGAAGATGGCCATAACGACCTTATCGTGGGCCAAGGTCATGATTATGGATTACATTGGTACGAACAAAAACAGGAAAATGGAAAATCAACGGAATGGGTAAAGCATCCGATTGATCCAAATAATTCACAGTTTCACACCATGGTATGGGCCGATCTTGACGGTGATGCGGAGAACGAACTAATTACGGGAAAACGATACCGTGCCCACAATGGAAAAGATCCTGGTGGCAATGACCCCTATGGAATTTACTACTATACCTTCAACGGGGAAAGTTTTAACAAACAGATTATCGACTATGGGGTATTCGGTCAAAGCAAAGGCACCGGAATCCATTTTTGGGTCACTGATTTATTGGGCACTGGAAATAAGGATATTATTGTGGCCGGTAAGGATGGGCTATTCATCTTTTATAACAAAGGACATGAACAAAAAAGTGATTAAAGGCTTAAAATTGAGTATTGTATTGGGGATAGGCCTACTATTTAGCACCTATTCCTGCCGTGAGAAACCCAAAGAAAAACGGAATGAAGCTACCGAAAATAATCCCATGGTTGATGATGGTTTTGTTTCCATATTTGATGGCAAGTCGTTAAATAATTGGGAGGGAGACACTACCTATTGGCGCGTGGAAAACAACAATTTGGTCGGGAAAATCACTCCCGAAACACTGCTAAAATCCAATACGTTCATTATTTGGAAAGGCCAAGAGCTTAAGGATTTTGAGTTTAAAACAGAGTTTAGGATTTCTGAAAATGGCAATAGCGGTATTAACTATCGCAGTGAACTTTTAGATACCGTTCCGTTTGCGCTTCGTGGTTATCAAGCGGACATGGACGGAAAAAACAGGTATACAGGACAAAATTATGAAGAACGAAAGCGGACCACCTTGGCCTATCGTGGGGAGAAAGCCGCAATAACATCACAGAAAGATCCTGACGCTCCAGGCTCATTACGTGCCAATGTGGACAAAAATGCCTGGCAAAGTAGGGAAATTTTGGAATCATTAGGAAATTCGGATTCCCTACGCACACAAATAAAAGATGATGATTGGAACGAATGTCATCTTATCATAAAAGGGAATCGATTACAGCATTTTATCAATGGTGTCCTCATGAGCGATGTAATCGATAACGACACCATAAACCGAAAATTTTCAGGCTTATTGGGTCTACAGGCCCATAGGGGCCCACCTATGAAAGTGGAGTACCGTAATATTCGTTTAAAGGAATTATAACCACTGTCTTGAATCAGAGTTTCCCTTAATTTCCAGATAGTCTGGGTATCGCTTATAGTAAGGGCAATTTCGTTTATTCTTCTAATGAGCAGCCGACTTTTTGACCTTTACTATTATCGATTTGCTGATGGGGGTCTTGCTCCTATCGGCATAATGGTTATAGGGCACCAAAACATTGGTTTCCGGAAAATACGCAGCTAGATTTGTTCGGGGAATGGTATAGGGAATAACCAAGAAACGATTTGCGGTTCGCTTTACACCATCATAATCGCTAACCATGTCTACAATATCCAATTTTTTAAGATTTCGTTCCTGCATGTCCTGTGGGTTCATAAAGAGCACCCTTCTTTCATTATACACACCCCTGTATCTGTCATCGAGACCATAAATGGTTGTATTGAACTGGTCGTGGGAACGGATGGTCATCAGTAAAAATTCATCTTCCTGCAAATTATGTTCAGGAAGTGAGTTTATAGTAAACTGTGCTTTTCCGTTGGGAAGTGAACCAAAATCAAGTTCACGTACGTTATTAGGCAAATAATACCCCGCACCCTTTGAGCCTTCATCCGTATTTTCAAAGCCTTTGGCTACCTTATCAATATAGGACCTGATCAATCCATAATCCGCACCTAAGGCTTTCCAATCCATGGAATGCTTTCCCTTGAAAAAGGCATCGGCCATTTCCGTTATGAGTTCCGGTTCACTTTTAATGTTTTCTGAAGCAGGTTTAAGCATCCCGCGAGATCGGGTTACCCTGCCCATACTATTTTCAACCGTAAAATAGCGTTGCTGACCCCCCTTAATATCCTTTTCCGATCTCCCAAGGGTAGGTAAGATCAAAGCGGTTTTGCCCGTAACCAAATGGGTACGGTTCAATTTAGTGCTAATCTGTACGGTAAGATCGCATTTTTGTAAAGCTTCTGCGGTATATTCGGTATCGGAAGCAGCCATTAAAAAATTACCTCCCAAACAGATGAATACCTTACCTTCGCCATCGTACATAGCTTTTATTGCCCCTACTGTATCCACGCCTTCCTTGTCCGGCGGCGTAAAGCCCAAATGTTTTTTTATACGTTCATTAAGGCCCTTATCCACATAGTGCATAATACCAACGCTTCGATCTCCTTGCACATTACTATGCCCTCGAACAGGACATGTTCCGGCATTTGGTTTCCCGATAGCTCCTTTTAATAGCAACAAGTTTACATATTCGCGAATGTTTTCTACCCCATTTTTATGTTGGGTGAGTCCCATGGCCCAGCAAACGATAATTTTGGATTTGGTAGCCAAAAGCTTTACCACCTCATCTATTTTTTCCTGATCTACACCACTTAACTGAAGCAAATCCTTTTCTTGATATTGCTCCAAATCCTTTAGAAAAGTCTCATAACCATCGGTATAGGCAGCTATAAAATCATGGTCCAACACCTTTTCGGTCACCTCATCCAATCTGGCCAACCTTTTTAATAACAACTTTACCAAACGAATGTCCTGATTGATTTTTACAGGCAGATGAATATCAGCTATATCCTCACCATTTCCTGCAAGGCCTTTAAGCGTCTTCGGATTTCTAAAATTGACTAGACCGGATTCTTCCAAAGGGTTAATGCTTATGACCTTTCCTCCATTTTGTTTGCATTTTTCCAAAGCGGAAAGCATACGTGGGTGGTTGGTACCTGGGTTTTGACCGGCAATAATGATTACCTCCGCCCCATAAAGATCTTCCAATTTAACCGACCCCTTGCCAATACCCAAAGTTTCGCTCAAGGCCACACCACTGCTTTCATGGCACATATTGGAACAATCCGGCATGTTGTTGGTGCCAAAGGCCCTAGCGAACATTCCATATAGAAAGGCCGCTTCGTTGCTAGATCGGCCCGAAGTGTAAAAAATGGCCTCATCCGGTGAATCCAATCGGTGTAGCTCTTTCGCAATTAGTTCATAGACTGCTTCCCATGCTATGGGCTCATAATGAATACTTCCAGGCCTAAGTACCAGGGGTTCTATAAGTCTACCGAACCTGTTCAACTCATAATCCGTGAGTAGGGAAAGTTCCTCTACCGAGTGTTTTTTGAAAAACTCCGCATCGATTTGTTGGGTAGTAGCCTCATCTGCCAAGGCTTTTGCCCCATTCTCACAATACTCACCTATCCTGGAAGGTTTTTCGGGATCGGGCCATGCACAACTGGGGCAGTCAAAGCCCTCTTTTTGATTCATATGCAATAAAGCCCTCATGGAACGTACAATGCCCATTTCCTTAAAACTGTGGCGCATGGCAACCTGGATTCCCAAAGCACCTGCCGCGTAGCGCGCGGGCTCCCTTAATTGGATTCCTGTAAGTTCTTCCGATCCTCTTATGGAAACATTCCTATGAAATTCTTCTTGCATACTTACAAAGTAATATCAAAAATTCTGTTTTTGATTTAAAATCCTTAGGATTAAGATTTGAGAATCTTTTATAATATAATGAATGGAATAATTAAATCTTTCAAACTTTAAAATGCGGATACCCCTATATTTTACTTGAAACGACTCTGGCATCGCTTTTAAAAACTGAAGCTGTTGAGAAAAATCGGCTAGAAATTCTCGATCCAAATTTTTGATTTTGTAAAAGCATTCCGCAATACTCAATTCAATTTGTGCTTCTCTTGAAATATGAATCTTATAGGTCATATTTCTTCTCTATCTCTTCGATGGGATTAAAGTCAACCTCTCCTTTTTGTACCCGTAACAACATATCATCCATCATAGCCTTATATTCTTCTGAAGGTGATTCCAACTTACGAGCAGTTTCCTCAATGGTATATTCCAATAAGCTCTTCAAGGATCGTTTTTGTTTTTTGGCCTCCTTTTCCAAGATTTGAAGTGCATTTTCATCTACATCTATCAACTTCCTGATTTTATCCATGATATATATATTATATATACAAATATATGCTTTGTTACTTAAACTTTAGAAATGGAATTCTTCTTCTCGAATACTTTTGTACTGGTTTTCATATCGGCATACCGTGGATCCTGGATATAATCCTGTTTCTGCATTTTAATGACTTCAATACTTAAAAATCCAAACTCACTGACCACTTTTCCATAAAAACGATAAATACCCTTGCCCCGAAAACGGTATTTGGCCGCCACAGGTGGGAAAAGTACCGTATCGAAAACCTTTCCATGTTGGTCCAGAAGCGTCGCAAAATGCATACGTTTTCCGGAATGTGTATTTGTATTTTTTACTGTGACCAAATAGCCGTAAATATCAATATACCTGTTGAGATAGTGTTCCAAGTTATGTTGACCATTTGAGTTCTTAGGAGGTACTTCAAGTAATTCAAAAGGGCTACACAAACAAAAGCCCAATAACTCCCACTGCTCAAAAGCTGTTTCCAAAAAAGTTGTGTCCAATTGCGGAATCCTAAACTTTTGCCTTGTGGGCGGAAATAGTTTTGGGTGTTCCACCCTGGGGTTCCTTGAAAGTGTTAAATAGGCCTTCCAAAGTATCTGGTGCTTGTTGATTCCCGTAAACCGAAAAGCATCAATACGTATCAAAATACTCAACTGTTCCACTGAAATGATCACCCTATCGAGGAAATCCTCCAATGAGCTGAAAAGGCCATTTGTAATACGTTCCTTTACAATACGTTCCATGACCTGCTGTTCCAAATCCCTTAGATACATCATTCCCAAATAGATATGTTTACCATAAATGCTATTTGCTATTTGGCTTTTATTGATACAAGGCGGATGAATCGTAGCCCCCATCATCCGGGCTTCATGAATGTAAAATTCCGATCGATAAAATCCGCCGCCGTTATTGAGAACGGCCACCATATATTCCAATGGAAAATAGGCCCTTAGAAACAGGCTTTGATAGCTTTCTACTGCATAGGATGCGGAATGGCCCTTGGCAAAGGCGTATCCTGCAAAACTGGCTACCTGGTTCCAAATCTCAAAGATCAAAACGTCCTCATACCCCTTTTTTCTACAATTGCTGATGAATTTGTGCTTCACCTTTTGAAACTCCTCCCGGGAACGGAACTTCCCGCTCATGCCCCGACGGAGCACATCGGCCTCGCCCAAATCCAACCCGGCAAAATGATGGGCAACCTTTATTACATCCTCTTGGTATACCATTACCCCATAGGTATCCGGCATAATATCCAACATCACCGGGTGCGCTTTTTCCTGGGCCCTCCCCTTATAGCGATGCCGTAAAATATATTCGCGCATCATACCGCTTTTTGCTACTCCGGGACGAATAATGGAACTTGCCGCCACCAAGCCCAAATAATTATCAACCTCCAGTTTTTTGAGCAACATACGCATGGCCGGGGATTCTACATAAAAACAGCCCATACACTGTGCTGTCTTGATCAAATCATTGATTACGGAATCCTTAAAAAAAGACTTGACATCATGAATATCAAAATCGGCCTTTTCAGGCTGGTTTTGGGCCACAATGGCCAAGGTGTCCTTTATTTTTCCCAACCCGCGCTGTGCCAGAATATCAAATTTATAAAGCCCTACGTCCTCGGCGATGACCATATCAAACTGGGTTACAGCGAATCCTTTGGGGGGTAAAAAAGTGGTGGAAAAATAATTCAAAGGCCGTTCACTTATTAGAATACCACTGGCATGAACGCTTAAATAATTGGGCATACCCTGAATTAATTCTCCATATTTGAGAACAAGTTTCGAAGCACTGTCCAATTTAGAAAGTGAATAATGACCTTCGCTCAAAATGTCAATTTCCTCTTTTGGAAGCCCAAAGACTTTTCCCAATTCCCGAACGACTCCCTTCCGCTTAAAGGTGACATAGGTGCCTACGAGTGCAACATGGTCAAAACGGTCAAAAATGTATTGGGTCATTTCCTCTCTATCACGCCATGAAAAATCAACATCAAAATCCGGTGGATTGGCACGGTATAGGTTAATGAACCGCTCAAAATAGAGGTCCAAATCCATGGGATCTACATCGGTTATCCGCAAGAGATACGCAACTATGCTATTTGCCCCACTACCCCGTCCTACATAATAAAACCCTCTTTTGCTGGCATGGGAAATGATATCCCAATTAATCAAAAAATAGGAAACAAACCCCATTTTTTTAATAACGTCCAATTCTTTTTCCAACCGCTCCCTTACGGACTTGTCCATTTTAGGATATCTATACGGCAATCCCTCATCGCACAACTTCTCGATCAGCCGTTCATCCTCTTCTATACTATTGGTAAAGGCCTTTAAATTTTGAGGTTTCCTACTTTTCGAAAAATCGAAATGGATGCTACACGCTTTCAAAAGACGTTCCGTGTTTTCGAGGATATGGGTGTATTCCGAAAATGCTTCGGCCAAATTCAGCAGGGGAAACATCTTTTCATCGGCATCGGCCACTTCCGTTTCCGGAAGCTTGCTCAAAAGCACATTGTTATCAATGGCACGTAACAATCGATGCGCATTGAAATCGCGCTTATTCCTAAAAGTGACCGGTTGCTGTACCACCAATTTATCCTTAAGCTTTAGCAATCTGGAAAAAGGAAGCCGCCTAAGTGTCTTGATTGAAATCCCTATAAACTCATTTTCCAAAAACTCGTGTTGTTCGTTAAGCAAAACTATTTCAAAAGGATAAACAACAAAGGCATTTTTAAATGAAGGGGCACGCTGCGGAATTTCCAATTCGTTCTGTAAGTGATGCGATAAGAAGGCATTTAACTCTTGATACCCTGCATTGTTTTTTGCGATACCCAAAAAACATGGATCCACCCCATTTCTAAAATCGATTCCCAAAATGGGACGTACATCATACTCTGGTGCCTTTCGGACAAAATTCAGGCATGCCGAAGTAGTATTGATATCTGTGAGCACCAATTGTCTTATATGGTTTTGCTGCGCCAATTGCAATAGGTCCAATTCGGAAAAAGTTCCGAAGCGCATGCTGTAATATGTATGGCAGTTAAGGTACATGGGTTGAAATCACAAGTTCCAAATGACAAATTCCAATAGGGTTCTATGAAGACTTATTGATAATAGCTGAAAGTATTTTCTTTATTTCTAAGGCTTCAGCTTTTAATTTATCTATTATTTTCCGATTCGAAACATTCATATCGTATAGGAGCTTAAGCCAGTAATGGCTTTCTTTAGCCTCTTTTCTAGCAATTTTCATTCGCATCAAAAAGTCCTTCTTTCCCAATTTTTCATTTGCTTCTATATAATTTGCGCCAGTAGAACCAGAAGAACGAATCAATTGTCTTCCATCTTCAATATTGCTTATTGTTTTGGACAGTGATTTAATAAGAATACGACACTCTCTGGCAAATATGTAAATGCGTTCCTCAAGATTATAGACTTTGGTATTTGGCATCCTTTTGAAATTTGAAATTTGTGATTTGAATTTTAAGTATTCATTGTTTTCTATGTGCTAAAACTATAGGGGGTTGCCCATTAAAGGGATTGTGCATTCTACCAATGGTTTTGGCCCCCATGGCCGAGGCCCGAAAAATGCAACGGTCGCCGAACCGATCTCTAACATGATCCATGGCCTGGTACAGGTTCAAGGCTTCTTCGGTATCCTCGAACAGATTTATCTGGTAATTGCCCGAGACCAAATGACTGAAACGAATACCGATCAGCCGCACCAGCATTCTTTTGCTATACAGCATACGAAAAAGTTCCAAAATTTTGGGAATCAACATATGGTCCGCACTGGTATATGGAATCCGCATCTGCTTGGAATAGGTGTTAAAATCGGAATAGCGTATCTTAACGGTTATACATGCCGTGAGTTTATTGCCCCTGCGTAGCTGATAGGCCAGATTCTCCGCCATGGCCATTAAAATTCCTTTAAGTTTTAGTACATCGATCGTATCCCTATCAAAGGTCCGTTCCGTAGAAATGGATTTTCTATCACAAAATGGAACCACCGGTGTGTTATCCATACCATTGGCCCGTTTCCAAATTACGGTTCCATTGGCACCAAGCACACGTTGCATGATATCCACAGGCATTTCCTGTATGGTTCTAACTTTTCGTATACCCAAATTTCTCAAAGTCTGGTAGGTCTTGTCCCCCACCATGGGAATCTTTTTAATGGATAGGGGAGCCAAAAATGGTTTTTCGAGTCCGAAATCAATTTTTAATTGATTATTGGGCTTGGCCTCGTCGGTAGCTACCTTTGAAACCACTTTATTCACCGATAGGCCAAAAGATATAGGCAGCCCGGTCTCCTTTATTATCCTTTGGCGCAATTCCGTAGCATACTTGTAACTACCAAAGAAACGATCCATTCCCGAAAGGTCTGCGTAAAACTCATCGATACTGGATTTCTCAAAAACGGGAACGCTCTCCTTAATGATTTCGGTAACTACATCCGAATGCTTACTGTAAGTCCCTGCATTTCCTTTAATGACCTTAGCTTCCGGGCATAGTTCCTTGGCCATCTTCATAGGCATGCCCGAGTGTATGCCATAGCCCCGGGTCTCATAACTACAGGCAGCTACTACGCCCCTGTCCGTAATACCTCCGACCAATAACGGTTTGTTGCGAAGCTCTGTATTGAGTAATCGTTCAACGGATACAAAAAAAGTATCCAAATCCAAATGAAGAATGGTCTTGTTCATTACTATCCAAGAAAGGATAGCTAATATATGGAATATTTCCAAATAATTGGATTTTATCCAATGTAAATATCCCGTTTGTCCATAAAATCTGCCTAGTCTATTCTACGTTTTCGAAACCAGATATCCTTTAGGCTTAGATTTATGTTTATGGTATTTAAACGCTCTTCCACCAAAATGCCCTCCGTAGAACCCCTGCTGGAACTGGAAAAGCCAATATTCAACATAGATTGGGCCCTAGTTCCCAAAGGGATACCCAAACCGGCCGTTATACTATAGGCATCAATGACATTTCCATTGATATTCAGGTAACCGCTATCATAGTTGAATCCGGCCCGTATCCGTATCCGATCCAGATAATTGAAAGATTTATCCTCCTTAAGATATTCCACCCCGACCCCATATACGTATTGATCCACAAATTCCCCAATATTGTCTCTTTGATCCGTTGCATTCCACAATTTTAAGGTGTAGTCCAGATTGATACGGATTTTACTGATAGGTGAGAACAATATACCAGTACCTACTTCCAAGGGAAGGTCAAAACCGGCAATGTCCAAATCGGTTTCATCCTCAACGGAGGTAGGGATGAAGTCCAACGTTTTTTCTACCGATCTATCCCGTGTACCGGAAAGTGTAGTTGGCAGGTTTAAACTCCATCCCAACGTTAGGTTGGGCAAAACACTGTATTGTAACCCTAAACCAAACCGAAAACCATTATACTTGTTTTCTTCTGAAATAGTGAGTGTGCTTTCATTCACAAATCCGCTAAGGGCGGTCACCGATTCCCGCTCGGAAATTGCACCGAATAAAAAAGAAACATATGCCCCTGCGCGGAGTCTGTCCGTAAGACTACTGCCATAGGAAAGCCGCAAATCATTTAAGGAGCCTGTTCCGAAGACATTACTTATGAACGGATCGGAGGATCCTTCCACATTGCTATCTATACCAATTAGTGAATACCCAACATCGGAATAGGGAACGACAGAAAGTCCAAATGCCGATTTTGGCGTTATACTGGAAGCAATGGCCAGATTGGAAAAATTGCCCGCCACCCTTCTTTCCTCCGTACTCCGGTTGGCCACTGTACTTATCTCCGTAAGAAATCCAAAATCGAACAGAAAACTCTTTTCTCCTAATGCCCCCAATGCCGCCGGATTGAGATTGTTGATGAGAAAATTGCTGTTCAAGGCATAACCACCGCGCCCCAATGCACTATTCTTTCCTATGTTGGAATTGGTGGATACACCAAGCCCGAAAAAGGAGTAGGGAGATCCGGTAAGATTATTGGTCTGGGCAATGTTGTAAAACGGAAAAAGAATAAGTAAAAATAGAACCCTATTCATCATAGATAGCATATGTAATTTCCAAACGTGCCTCAAAATCGCTATTGTTCTCCCCTTGCAATATGATGCGGTCCACCGTTTGATTGTAGTCCTTGGTAAACAGTACAAGAGCGTCCTCGGTTATTGTCGTTTCATTTAGTTTTTGATCTACGAATACCCCAATGGGCACTTCATACACCACATCTGAAAATTCTTCGTTTTCCCCAGTTATTTTACCAATAACCACGCCTTCACCGGTTCTAATGACTTGTGTAATAACATTGTTTTGATCTAGTACATTTACATTCAACGAATCTCGTAGAAAAGTTCTTTCATTATGACTGGCACGTAGCGGCTTTATCCTTAGGAGCGCACTTAAAACCGTACCTGTACCCTCTATATCATAAATACTCCGAATGCTTGGAAGTTCAACTTTGGTGGCATATCCCGTCCCGGATTGTATATAGCTTAAATCATTATTCTGTACTGTGGGAAGTTCATCTTCCTGATCGGAAAGGGCATTTAATGAAGAGTCCATAGAAACATTCCATATTTTGTTAAAGGTATTCGGAGCTTCAGGGAATGGATTTATCGCAAAATCCAAAAACCTTTCCTCATCCTCAAACTCTTCGGGGACTGAATAAAAGAACCTCAGATAAGTCCTTTCGCTTTCCTTGCTAAAGCCAATGACAGAGGTATTATCACTTTTTTCTGGGACAAGGGAAAATCCTTTGAAGTTGTTCCTTAGATCCTCATTATCATTGATGTCATTTTGTTGTATAAGCTGGAACAGTTCATCACCAAATTCAAAGGGCAAGGAAATATGTAAAGAGTCCTCATCAAAGGGTTCGGGACGATACCTTCTCGAAACCAGAGGAATGGAGTCGTATTCCAACTCGCTAGTATTAAAAAAAGCATCGTCCTCGGGTTCTACCTCTTCGTTTAAAAGATGCACATTGATATGGGAGACTAAAGTGGTATCATTATAGAAATAGCGGTCATATCCCAAAATCAAGGCCACGCTGTCCAACGTGGCATCGTTGGGAAGTGTGTATGGAGCGGTTGCGTCTTCCGTGGTGGCCGCGGATAATTCAAAATAGGAATTACATTCAATGGTGCCCAGATATTCATCATTGTACTTCCCAACCAAAAGTCGCTCACTATCGGAGGTATTAATACTATCAAACTTAAAAGTAGATAGCTTCACAGAAAAAGTATCCAATACCAGCACCCGTACATTGGAGGTGGTAAAGTCCTGTCCTACCTCGAGTGTCGGGATATCGTCAGCATCTACAGAACAGGCTATAATACCGAACAAGAGCATTAAAAAGCAAAGAAACTTCCCCATTGTCCTTGAATTAAAGGTGCAAATTAAAACGCATCTGTGGCGCGCACGAAGAATTTTATACGTAACAGGAAAATGTATCTACCTATGGATATAATATCTCTATAAAGTACCTCTACATCATTAATCGGCAAAAAATATGGGTTCATCTAGGGAACTCCCGGTTTCGTATATCTTTTTTTCAACGGCTGACGACGCTATATACGTTTGGGGAAAAATAGAGGATTGAGATACGTTTTTCTAATTGGTATGATAATTACTGCTCACAGGAACGTTATTTATTGCCAAGAACCCCAAGACCATTTTGAGGGGCTATTCGAATATGGGCTTATTCCAAGCCTGGGAGAGACGAATTTGGAAAAGTATATTTTTTCGATTAATGGCCTAAAAAATGTGAATTCTGGAAGGCTTGAGTTTGGATTGGATTACTCGGCCCTTAACTTCTCCTTTTACAATCATAGTGCTTTACTCAGTACAGATTCCTATGAAAGAATACATACGGTTCAACCAGAGATTGGATATCATCAAGACCTTGGTACAAAATGGGCCATGTCCGTTTCCCTGGCTCCGATGTTGTCCTCCAATTTTAAAAATGAGCCGAGCAGCGAGGATTTCATATTCAATTGGTCCGCTTCATTTTCAAAAAAATGGCAAAATGGTGATTTCCCGCACAGCCTCACTATAGGATTGGGTAAAGGAATAGTATTTGGAGAGCCCGGTCTTTTTCCCTTACTATCCTTGGAGGGAAAAGTAGCCGCCAAATGGAAATATGCTCTTGGATTCCCTTACACGGAGGTCACTTATACACTTAATGAACAACATTCCCTAACCTCAAAAGCTGTTATATCCGGAATCTATGCAAACAATTCCGAAACGGTAATGATCAATGACCTTGAAAATCTTGGGAATACCAAGTTGGTATATACCGGTATCGATTTGGGCCTGGAGTATAATTACCGAATGTCATCCGGTTTCATAACGGTTATCAGGGCGGGTTTCTCAACTGCCAATCATTTGGAAGTATTGGATTCCAACGATAATCCCTTGTTTGATTTTGAAATTAACCCTTCTCCCTACATAGTGATGGGGCTTAAATATTCTTTAAATGTTACTAATTAATTGCGCAAATAATGAATGATCCAAAAACAGTTTTGAAAATTATCAAGAAAATTGGTCTCCCCATTTTTATGGCCCTATTTCTGATTTCCTGCTCCAATGACGATGAGGATGAAAATATCGGTAATTGGATAGACCGTTCCATTTTCGATGGAACGCCCCGTAGTGGAGCGTTTGCCTTTACTATTGGCAATAAGGGATATATGGGTACGGGTTTTGATGGCGATGATAGATTGACCGATGTCTGGGTCTATGATATAGAAGGCAACTTTTGGAGTCAACTGGCTCCCTTTCCGGGCACTCCAAGAAGTTCTGCCGTTGCCTTTACGGTAAATGGCAATGGATATGTGGGCCTTGGTTATGACGGCGATAACGAACTTGGCGATTTTTTCCGATACAATGTAGCATCGAATACCTGGGACTCCCTTGACCCATTTGGAGGGTCGGCGCGGCGGGGAGCGGTCGGGTTCAATTCTCAAACCCATGGTTATGTAGGAACCGGTTTTGATGGGGACAACGACAAAAAGGATTTTTGGAAATACGACCCTTCCAATGATACTTGGACCGAACTTGTTGGTTTTGGGGGAACCAAGCGTAGAGATGGGGCCACCTTTACCATAGGCAATAAAGTATACTTGGGAACGGGAGTATCCAATGGCCTTAATCAGGCAGATTTTTGGGTCTTTGATTTGGATACGGAATCATGGAGTCCTTTGTTGGATTTGGATGAGGATGATGATTATGCCATTATACGAAACAATGCAGTGGGTTTTAGTATTGGGGATAAGGGATACTTTGCTACAGGAGATCCCGGGTTTGGTGCCTCGGATGATATATGGGAATATAACCCCTCTACAGATCTTTGGGAAGAAAAAACGGAATATGAGGGCGTCTCACGGGAAGGAGCAATCGCATTCTATAATGGTACTACCGCATTTTTGGCCCTTGGAAGAAGCGGTACTTTGTACCTGGACGATAATCGTGAGTTCTTCCCTGATCAAGAGGAAGATGAAGATGATTGAAATATGAGTTTTCGTAGTTTTTTTAATACTAGCTTTTTAACGGGGCACCAATCCGGGTTTCTTGAGACAAAACGAAGTCCGGGTCGGTGTTCACTCACCATGGGAAACAAAAAACATAGTATTGCTTTTTTAATTATTGGTATTACTACATTACTAATTGGAACGCTGTTGGATTCCGGTAATTTTCAAGTCAAATCCATTGAAACCGGATATGGATTAAAACTGGCCGAAAACCCAACGGATAAAAGCTGGTACTACGAAATATATAATAACGGAAACCTTCAGATACGACAGGAATATGTTCCTGGAATATCCGAGAAAGTGCGATTTGCGTCGAAAAGGGAGGCAGAACGAATCGGGACGATTGTCCTAAATAGACTCAACAGTGGCCAGTTCCCGGTCATAACGGAACAAGATTTGGAGAAAAATGGAATTTCTTATCAATAATGAGTATCTTTTTTTCAACATCAATCAACGGATACTTTGAAAAAACATATAAAGATTAAAGAGTTTTGGATTCATATTATCGTTTGGGCATGCTTGATATTATTCCCTTTGAGCATATCGTACATAGATCTTGGCGAAGTACGTTTTGGCATGTTATACAGAATCCTATTGAATCTTGTTTTGGTCTACATCAATTATCTCATATTGGTTCCCTTCCTTCTACTGAAGAAAAAAATTACGCTTTATATACTTGTTTCCATAGCTGTATTGGTACTCTTTAATTTCCTTATCAATTTTGTATCCTTTCCTCATGTTCCTATAGATAAGTTTACGGAACTGATACAAAATACGGATATGCGACCACCAAAAAGATTGCCCCATCCCGTGAAGGGTATGCGGCCATTGAAGATATTACCCTATTTCGTGACGGCACTTATCTCCATGACCTTTTTCCTGTTGGGAGGTGTTCTAGGACTTACTAAGGATTTCTATAAAAGGGACCGTGTTAATAGGGAGGGCGAGGTACAGCGAAAAGAAACCGAGTTGCAATTTTTAAGGGCCCAATTGAACCCTCATTTTTTATTCAATTCATTGAACAGTATCTATTCTCTGGTAAGAAATAAATCCATAGAAGCCCCTGAAGCCATTATAATGTTATCGGAATTAATGCGCTATATGCTCTATGAGGCAAAACAGGAATTGGTACCCCTTTCCAAGGAAATAGACTATATCAAGAATTTTGTCTCACTCCAATTGCTAAGGTTATCCCATAGCGAAAACGTAAAAATTAAAATTTCCGGGGACTATCAGGACAAGAAAATTCCACCCTTATTATTGATTCCATTCGTAGAAAACGCATTTAAGTATGGTACCGATTTCAAGGGAAGGACGGACGTTTCAATCAAAATGGAATTGATCGGGGAAAGTTTATTTTTTATTGTGAAGAACAAAATTGGGGTCTATAGAAAGGATGAAAGCAATTCAGGTATCGGACTTGAAAATATAAAAGGTAGATTACGTCTACTTTATCCAGATCAACATGTATTGAAGATTGACAAAACAGATGGCTTTTACACCGTTGAGCTAGAACTAAACTTATAAAAATGAATTGTATCATAATTGACGATGAGCCTTTGGCATTGGGCATTATTGAATCCTACTGTGAGGAGTTGGGCGGCATAAAGGTCATGGGAACTTTTACCAACCCGTTGGAAAGTATGGCCCTTTTTCAAGAAGGGAATATAGATTTGGTATTTCTGGACATAGAAATGCCACAAATAACCGGCATAGAGTTTGTAAAGACCTTGGACAAAAGGCCCTTTTTCATTTTTACTACGGCCTATCCCCAATATGCCATAGAAGGTTTTGAACTCAATGCCGTGGATTATTTGGTAAAGCCTATACCATTTCCAAGATTTGTAAAGTCCATAAATCGTGTTAAGGAGCTAAAAATGCTCAAAAAGAGCATAGAAGCTGAGGAAGGAAA
This sequence comes from uncultured Flavobacteriaceae bacterium, assembly GCA_947494715.1. Taxonomy (GTDB): domain Bacteria; phylum Bacteroidota; class Bacteroidia; order Flavobacteriales; family Flavobacteriaceae; genus Ulvibacterium. Next base: position 59,665 of record CANLWG010000002.1, read on the forward strand.
CCTTTCATCGGCCAGTGGTGGGCAGCTCCCTGATAATCAATTCATTTTTGTAAAATCGGATTATGGCAATGTCAAGATAAAGTTGGAGGATATCAAGTACATACAAGGTCTCAAGGATTATTTAAAAATCCATACTTTCGAACGGAAGCCCATACTTACCTTGATGAATTTCAGGGATATAGAAATGAAACTCGCCAATACCGATTTTGTACGCGTACATCGGTCCTTTCTCGTAAATGTGAACAATATAGACTCTATCCAACGCAGTAAAATAGTAATGGACGATATCCGAATCCCTATAGGGGAGAGCTATAAGGACGAGTTTATGAAGAGACTGGGTTTATAGCGTATGGCCTTACCTTCCTTGCTTGGGAATGGAACCCATGATATTAAAAAAAGAAAAGTAAGATGGAGGCTAAGATCCGGATTTCAGCGGGTTACTTCGGAAGCTGAAGTAATACCATAGTAATTGCAAACAGGTTTGTTGACAACCATCCCAAGGAACCTACCTCTCCTTCCTAAGCTCGGCGTTCTCCTTTTCCAATAGCTCCACGCGCTTGTTCACATCTATCATGTATAGGGTCAATTCCTCGATCTTTTCCAAGAGCTTTATATTCATAATACCAAGTTCCAACCCGTTCTTTTCCATTTCTTGGGCAGAGGGAATGTTGGGCAGATGTCCATTTTCCAGGATGTGTTCCTGTACTTCTTCTAGGGACCTCAGGTCGTAGCCCTCCTTAAAGACATAGTCCGGTCCCGGGACGGAAAGATCTACCTTTACTTCCTCGGCATGGATACGGCCCTTGACGGTAAGTTTGTCGTCCGGGGTGGTGGTGCCTATACCTACATTCCCTAAATCATTCACTATAAACCTATAGCCAAGACCCGGATTGTTGTTTTGTGGAGATTTAAAGCCTATGAACCCCGTACTTCCATTATAATAGGTAGAAAGGTCGGCATGATAAGAGTCCCCTGATAAATTCCTTGAGCGAAATCTTAGAGAAGCCTCATTGCCCAATCCATCGTTCTCTATCCTAATTCCATTACCGTTCTCACCGTTTACGGTCAGGACGCCATTGCCCGTGTTTGTAGTGCCTATTCCTAGTTCTCCCGTCGTAGTTATCTTTCCATAAGCCTTTACATCACCTACATAGATATTGGTATGCGAGGTGCCGCTATCAGTGTTCCAAAATTGGATTCTTTTATTGTTGCCGTCATAAAAAATTCTCGCAGCGGAGCCATCGTCGTATAAAGTGCTGTTGTAGGGTTCAATAGTAAAATAACCGTTCGTGTGGGTCAGTACGCCTGAATAAGATTGTGCATAGCCGATTGCTGAACAGCCTAATAGGGCAATTACTAAAGTCTTCGTTTTCATTTTGTCGGGGGCTTTTGTAGGTTAAAAAGCAAATGTAGGAATTTACCCTATTTTTTACAATTAATGTAGTATTTTTTCGATGAACGGAACTCTATTCTACCTATTTGTGGTTCGGAAGTTATAATTGCACAAGCTGTAAGCGGTCATTCCTGACTTCTCTTTTTCAACTCGATTCCACTGATCCAAAAAACTTCCGACTCCAGGAATTCCAGTTCGGCCATGGCTTTTTCATCTGATGGATTTTTAAATCTTGCCTTGGTATTGTCAAGGTTTAAAGGGTAGTTATGGTCTACATCGACATCACGATCGGTAACGAAATGGACAATGTCGTTCTCGGCCCTCCATTTTCCCCTTCCGCTCATACTGGGCTCAGTGGGCATGTTTCCTTTGATTTGTGTGTTTTTCCCCTCAATTTGGCGAAAACCGTAAGAATCGAAACTGAAAATGCCATTTGGGTGTAATTTCAAAAGATATTGCACCGACCCGCTTTTGGATATTCTTTCATATTCCCCGGTCATGTCATGTGATTGCGAGCATGAAAACAAACCGGACATCGCCATAACTATCAATAGAAGATTTTTCATATAGGACTTATCGCTAAAACTAGATTGAGCAATGATAACTCAATTTATGTGTGGAACCAATATACTCCAAATTCAACTCTTAAGTAAGGAACCTACCGGAATATCTCCAATTCCTGACAATCCCTATTGTTGCTATTTCCAAGAGGGTGTCGATCAGTACGTAAATATATACGTGCTAAAAAGTGCCAAGGAACCTATGGTATTTCTTTGTGGTTTGGGACAATTAAATCTAACCATTGTGCCTGTTGCACAAGTTAGCGAAAAAAGTCGGTTGGGATCATTGTGGATCGGGAGATCGATGGTAACTTTAGGTATGCAGGGAAAAAAGGATTATCAAGAGAAGTTGTTCAATAGTTTTCAACTGAGTGACCGCGTACCCGACACCAATTTTTACCGTATGCTCAAAGATGCCATCGACCTTCGGTTCCTCTACGTGCTTACCAAGGGCTACTATGGCGGGAGTGGTCGGAAGAGCATCGACCCCGTGGTTTTCTTCAAATTATGTTTGGTCGGCTACCTTGAAAATATCGTCAGCGACCGCCGGCTCATCGACCACTGTTCGATGCGCCTGGACATCCTTTACTTCATAGGCTACGATATCGACGAGGAACTTCCCTGGCACAGCACGATCAGCCGTACGCGGCAGCTGTTCCCCGAATCGGTGTTCGAGGAAGTGTTCACCAAGGTTTTAGGTCTTTGCGTTGAAAAGGGCATGGTAAGCGGGCATACCCAGGCGATCGATAGTGCCCCTGTGAAGGCCAACGCCTCTATGGACACCTTGGAGCTGAAGGTACCGGAAGAAGAACTGGAGGCCCACTTACAAAAGATCCGACATATGAGCGCCATGGACAAAAAAAAACTCCGATAAGGAGGTCCAAGAACGACAGGGCCGCCAAGGAACAACAAAGCACCACCGCAAATAGAAAAGAGCTACGGGCCATAAAAAGCAGGAACAGGAAATGGTCGAAGGACCGGGACCAAAGGCCGGGGGCAGGGAACAAGGGCAGCAAGTACACGAGCAACAAGACCCATTACAGTCCTGTGGACCCGGACGCGCGTATCAGCGTCAAGCCGGGCAAGGCCAGGAAGCTGAACTACCTGGGCCAATTGAGCGTGGATACCGCCCACCATGTAATAACGGACATCCGGGCGTACCATGCCGACGGGAAGGACAACCAACAGCTGCCGGATATCGTAAAGAGGGTTCAAAGGAGGTTGTGGCAACAGGGCCTTGTATGGGAGAACTGTGTGGCCGACACGGGCTACAGCAGCGGGGAGAACTATGCCTTTCCGGAAAAAAGGGGCCTGAGAAGCTTCATTCCCCCGCACGGCACCTATAAGGGCGGCCCCGATGGTTTTACGTACGACGGGGAACATGACCGTTACCTTTGTCCACGGGGCAAGGTCATCCCGTTCAGGAAAGTGTTCCTGGACAGCCGTACCAAAACAAAAAAGAAATCGTACCGGGCATCGAGCAAGATCTGCAAGGGCTGCCCCATGAGATCGGGTTGTCTGGGCAAGGTGAACGAGAAACAGTTCTCGGTCACTTACTACCGGGAAGAATATGAAAGGAACATAGAACGCGTCAACAGCAGGGAGGGCAAGTACATGAAAGGCAAACGGCAGAGCACCGTGGAGCCAGTGTTCGGTACCTTGACCCAATTTATGGGCATGCACAAGATAAACACCATCGGGATCGGACAGGCCAACAAGTGCATGCACATGGCAGCGATGGCCTATAATCTGAAGAAGTACCTGAAATTCGTGCAGAAACGTTCAAAAATCGGAGTGGGGCAACTTGTTTTGGCCGTATTGGCAAAAAGCACCTTTCAATACCTGTTCGGAGGTTTTTCAAGGCGTAGAAAGTTGGCGTTCCACATCTGACCTGATACTGAAAATGTCACTCAAACAGGCTTGTGTCAGGTTGTTATTTTGAAATTTAAAGGCTTGTGCAACGGTTACCATTGTTGTGAACAGTATTTTTCAAAATAGATTAAAGATTAGAAAATATTTATACCCACCTTGATTTAACATAATCCAAGCGACCAATTTGTCGGTTTCCGAATCAAAAAGCAACGTTCCCAATGGATTTTCGGGCTCTTCCTTTCGATAATAGGCAAAAACGTTAGAATCCCTTATATACATTTTTTCCCCGCTAACGCTTTCCATCGCCTTTTCCTTGTCAAACGGTTCATAGATCTTATGGTCCTTATAAAATCTGACAGGTTTTGCGTCCAAATTCTTTAATCCCATGCTATCTACGGTTTTACTGAAATAATGAAATAGCCCATCAAAAGCCTTTATCCTTTTCTTCTTTCGCGTTTCCGAGGTGTCCTTCAGTACGTAGTTGAATTCAATATATTTATCGAATAGGATTTTTTTGGACAATTTGGTACTGTCCTTTCCGTCCACATACTTTCCCAATTCAGTCAGTATCCGATACTGTCTTTTTTCCTTGTTGGTCCAGTTGTCGAACACTTTGTCTTGACCAAGGACATTGAACGATGTAGCGATCAGAATTATGGTTGAGATCAATTTCACACGGTTTAGTTTTATTGTTACAAATAAGAAATAATGGCCTATGTCCTTTATGTGCAGAACTAAGATAAGGGATATTCCAACTTCTTCCATTGAACCTACCTGAACATACTGCTATCCGATAGTATTGCACCTTTCAAGTAATCGGAACATCCTTTATATTTATCTGAAATGCGTACCCACAGCGACATTATAGAGGAGATGCGAACCTTTTCCTTGCCCTTTCGGAAGAAACCTAACGGAACGTACCGGCCTGTCCACGGCTATCCTGCCGCCATAGAGAGGGCAGAAGTGGAACTCTTCAAGAAGGTCAGCTCGCTTTTTGCCGAATCAAGGGAAATGACCGGGCTGGATCACGTAAGGATCCGTGAGAAACTTGTCGAAATTTGCGACGAGGCCCTTAGGCGGCTTATCCGAAACACCTCTTCCAATATTTTGTAGGTGATATTAATAGTTCGGCAAAATGGATTTCAACCCTTGTCCCACTTTGTATATAGGTGCCCACCAAATTCTTTAATTTACAAACCCGTTGACCTAACTTTTTGGATATTTCCGCGCAACGAATGGCTATGGACTCCATCTAATTATAAAACTGCAAATGAGACTTTCATACATCACCCTTCTTTTTCTAATCTTACTGCTTTCCTGTGAAAAGGATACGGAGAACGAAATTGAAACAACAGGCCCATTTCTATGGGCCCCTGACATAAGTGTAAGTTTGGACGACCATAGCGCCATGTTATATATGAGAGACCCTAGGCCTTATACTGATTATGCAGGCCCTGGACCGGCAACTCCCGAAATTTTTGAGGTCTTAGTCTCTCAAGACCAGGAAAATTTTGAGGTTTATAGGCGTTTGAAAAGCTTTGAAAATAGCCTAGAAATAAATGATTTGGAGAATGGCCGTAGCTATTACATCAAAGTTTCCGTTCATAAAAATGGTTATGAATCAGGGTCTTCCAACCTGGTAATGACGATTCCCTCCGCAAAACCAAAAATTGAGCCTTATCCTGTAGGTAACGATTTATCAATCGAGCAAATGACCGTTTCAAGTAATTTGGAATACGTAACATTTTACAATACCGACAAGACAATCGCAAGGAGTTCCCAAGAATTACTTGTTACGGATAACGCGGGAAACATCATCAATTCCTTAGGATATTTTTCGGGTTTTGCCGATTGGAGTAAAGGTTCAGAGAACTTATTGTTTATGACCGCTAAAGAGGTTGGGCATGTTATCCATCATGATAAGATTGTATTATTTAACCCTGAAAATGAAGAAACAACCGAAGTACTCAATGTGGATTTTGAACAGTATCATGTGGGCTATCCGACATTTCTATCCGAGGACACAGAAATCATGTTCCTTTCAAGCAAGGACAATTCAGAAAGTCTGTATTTCGATTTATGGAATCTTAATTTAGAGACTGGACAAGAGACAAGATTATCCAACTTTGAAAATATGCCTTTTTATCCTAGCCCTTTAGGTTATGGATACAGCGAATTTGATAAAAAAGTTTTTATTGGAGGCACTACTGATCTTGAAAATTTCAGGGACGATATTTTCGCGTACGATATGGAATCAGAAACCTTGGAGCCGATTATTCAATCCCCATGGGCCGATAGTCGTCCTACCCTTTCACCTGATGGCTCAAAAATTGCCTTTGTATCCAGTCGCTCCGGTACTTTCCAAGGGGATATTTGGTTGTACGATATTTCAACTTCGGAATATAGGCGCATTACGGGAAATGATGAACAGCCAAAATTCTATTCAAGTAACTCGACCCTCTTGTGGCTGGACAACGATCATCTGCTAGTTACACTCAACAGCAGTTCAACAAAATCGGGGGCCTACACAATAGAATTATAATTAGAAAAATGTTTGAAATAGTTGAAGCCTATTTGGTTTTTAACAACGCTTCGATCTTTGCCATTCTCTCGGTAATCGAGCTTAACGTTCCGGAATACCCCGCATATTTTTTGAATAAGCTATTTCTTTGGCCTATAGGTGTATTTTCCTATATTCATGAAAACTGCAAAACCGCACATTTTTCAGACCATTTACCAAAAATCAATGACGTATCGTTCAAAGGAAGTTAAATCTTTCTCTGTTTCGGGGGCTATCCGGTATATAGGAGGGTCTCCTAAGCGGTTCAACAAATAAATATCCCGTTCACCAATACTTTTCATGTCCAAACCTACCTCTTGGGTATATTGGAAGGTGAGGAAGTTCGAAAATATCTGGGTTTTCTTCAGGTTGGCCGGAGAAGATGAGTTCTATGCCGAGGGCCATTGGTGGTGTATCGTCCTGACAGTTGTTGCAATGATAATCGCTAGGTTCATATTTGTGGATTTTGGAAAAAGGGAAAAATAAAAAAGGACGGCCTTAGCAGGGGCCGCCCTAACATCATATCCATAACTTCTTATGTCTACGATGAGCGATTCTTAAGAGTTGTCCTCAACGGAGGCACCGGGGGCGTTCTTTTTCACGGAGGAAATCCCGTTCTCCATCCCGGAAGTTTGGGAGTACATTTCGCTCGTTCCAATTACCTGTCCGTTCGAAGCCTTTAAGTTGAAATAGGGGCTGCCGTTCTTGGCCTCCTTCCTCTCGTACCTGGCGTTGTCACCTGAATTCTTCCTAACTGATTCAATGCCGTTCTCGCAGGCAGATTTCGATTCGTAGGCCTCACTGCTCAATATTACCTGTCCGTTAGCGGCCTTTAGGTTAAACCTGAACTTTCCGGCCTTGTCTTTTTTGATCTCGAATTTTCCCATAATCTTGGTTTTGATTAAAGGTTAAATCTAAAGAAAATTTGGGAAGAAAAAAATTAGTCGCTATCTCCAATAGGTACAATCACCACTCCCCACCGCTGTTCATTCGTAGTATTCCAGGGTCATAGATCTCCCTGCTTCTATAGAATTGTATTTGGTAACATTTCCATCGGAATCATATTCAAAGGAATAATTCAATGTCTCATCGCCATTGATAAGATTTAGGCAATTGTTCTTTGAAAAATAGATATTCTGAAAAATATTCAAGTTATAGGTCCAATAGAACAACCTCTTGGTTGCGAGCCCGCTAGTATCCCATTCGGTAAACGTATATCGCCTTTCCGTCTGCACACTACCGTTCGTACGATACCATAACTGGTCCCAATTGGTAAGATTGCCATTTTCGTCATGGACATAGATCTTTTCCAATGTCTTTGAACCATCCAATTCAAAAAATGTAGAGGACTTGATCAGATTGTCCGAAAATGTGTACTCGAATGTTAGGTCCTGAAGTATTGCCCCATCATCCTCGAACACCTTATACGTACCACTGGCGTTGGTAGCGTTAAACCTTGTGAAGATCGTCTCGATGTTCACAATACCATTAATCGGGTAATATATTCTTTGTAAAACCTTGGACAATATACCATCATCGTACTCCAAGTAAGTTGAATCGCGTGAGGTTTCGCTACTTGTTTTGGTAATCAGAATGAGTTCGTCCCTGTCGTTGTAGAAATAATTGCTCTGACCTATACCTGGGGCCGAAGTCTGTTTCAAAAGTTTGGCGTTGAACTCGTTTGCATTGTCCATATCGTTAGGTTCCCCATTATCATCTGTACAGGAAATGATTAATCCTAAAAAGATTATCAACGCGATTTTTGCCCTTCCGATCATTTTTGGTTTATCATTTTTGGTTTGAATATTGGTAACGATTGAGTTTACGATTTGGTCGTAGAATCATGCGTCAAACTTACTCCTTATTCCAATTTATATCATTACAAAATTGACCAAATTTTAACCCTTCCAAGCATTGCTATCCTTCCAGCCATGCCCGAGCTGTAGTTTAAATCAATATTTGATTCTTGTATAAATATCCAAATAAAGATGTTTCAAGGGGAAGTCGAACCGGTGATATTTTTCCGGTGATAGGGCGAAGGAGAGCAAAAGCAATCCGCTATGAAAGATGTAATCATACACGAACCCGCTAAACTTATTTCTAAAGTCATTAAGGATAATTGGGCAAAAACATCCCATAAGAATTTCAAGGAAATTTTCTGGAGTGATATCAAGCGATTATTCGATGCCAAATAAAACCGCCACCCTAGCGGGATTCCAAAAAAGAAGCGAGCTCCTATATTGAAGCTCGCTTGCATTTCCACTTTTTTGTGGTTTATTCGTACCTCGGGTGGGAATCGAACCCACACGGTATTGCTACCACTGGATTTTGAATCCAGCGCGTCTACCAATTCCGCCACCGAGGCATTTTTTAGGTAGTATTTCTCAATTTTCGGAGTTTTTCCTTACCAACTCCAGATTTCCAATATTTCTCCCTATTCCTAGCTTCCGACCTATCCTTACATGGTTCGGAATAAATCAACTCAAAGGGTGCATAGAACTTTGTAGACCTTTCCCTGCCATTGTTGTGCCTATGCAATCTTTCATCAATATCCATGGTCATCCCCACGTAGATGTAGTTGTGACTCAAGCTTGAAATCGCATAGACCCAAATCATTATTCAAAATTTCAATTCCAGCGCGCCTGCCTGTCGGCAGACAGGTCTACCAATTCCGCCACCGAGGCAAACGGACTGCAAAGCTAAAAAATAGTTGCTACTTTCAAAGTAAAAATATCAACAATTATCCTTTACCAACCCGAATAAATTTCTAAATTTGCACCTCCTTTGCAGAAAGGGTATTTAAGAAACTAGAGCACAAGACATTAACCATGCCTTACCAAGTACCGGAACCCAAAATTTTTGCTTGTACACAGAGTACGGAACTTGCCAAAAAAATTGCAAAATCCTATGGCACGGACTTGGGTAATGTGCACTTCTCCAGATATAGTGACGGGGAGTTTCAGCCTTCTTTTGAAGAGTCCGTTCGAGGTGCTCGGATATTTATTATTGGATCTACCAATCCGAGCTCGGAGAACTTAATGGAAATGCTATTGATGTTGGATGCGGCCAAACGTGCATCCGCTAGACATATAACCGCGGTAATGCCCTATTTTGGGTGGGCCAGGCAGGATAGAAAAGACAAGCCAAGGGTCCCCATAGCGGCCAAACTCGTGGCCAAGATGTTGGAAGCCGCAGGAGCCACACGGATTATAACCATGGATCTACATGCCGATCAAATACAGGGCTTTTTCGAAAAACCGGTGGACCATTTGTTTGCGTCCACCTTGTTTTTGCCCTACCTACGGAAATTGAATCTGGAAAACCTTACCATTGCCTCACCGGACATGGGTGGCTCCAAAAGGGCATATGCCTATTCCAAGGCATTGACAAGCGATGTGGTCATCTGTTATAAACAGCGTGCCAAAGCCAATGTCATATCGCATATGGAACTTATTGGGGATGTCCAGGGAAAAAACGTAGTTCTTGTGGATGATATGGTGGATACGGCAGGAACCTTGACCAGGGCAGCGGACTTAATGATGGAGCGTGGCGCAATAAGCGTACGTGCCATAACTACACATGGTTTGTTATCCGGGGATGCGTTTGACAAAATTGAAAAATCAGAGCTGTTGGAATTGATCATTACCGATTCCATCCCCATTCAGAAAGAAAGCGGAAAAGTAAAAGTATTAAGCTGTGCCGAGTTGTTTGCGGATGTTATGCACAGGGTACATCATAATACATCCATAGCATCCAAGTTTTTAATGTAAAAAGTTGTCTTCTGTCCATCTTACCGAGGACCGGAACAAAAGGAACTATTAATTTTTAATTAAAATAATGAAGTCAATTACAATTAAAGGATCAGAAAGAGAAAGCGTGGGCAAAAAGGCAACAAAGGCCCTACGTAATGCTGGAAAGGTTCCTTGCGTAGTGTACGGAGGGGAAAAACCATTGCATTTTTCAGCAGATGAACTAGCGTTCAGGAATTTGGTTTACACTCCCAATGCACACACTGTTGTTGTTGAGTTGGACAATGGGGAAAAGATAGATGCCGTAATGCAGGATATTCAGTTTCATCCCGTAACGGATAAAATTCTACATATTGATTTTTATCAATTGTTCGCCGACAAAGAGGTTACCATGGATATCCCTGTCCGCTTACAAGGAAATTCACCTGGGGTACGAAATGGTGGTCGTCTATTGTTCAGAAAACGAAAACTGGCCATTAGGGCCTTACCCGATATGTTACCGGATTTCTTTGACGTGGATATTTCAAAACTGAAGATCGGTCAAAATATTTCCGTTGAAACCTTATTGAATAACGATTTTTCCATTCTTCATCCGGATACCACTGTAGTGGTTCAGGTCAAAACTGCCCGTGCCGCTATCGAGATCGAGGACGAAGAGGAAGAAGAAGGAGTTGAAGGTGAAGAAGGAGCCGTGGCAGAAGGTGAGGCTTCTGAGGCACCTGCAGACGCAGCTGCCGAAGGCAACTAGGCGATCCCTATAAAAGATATCTTTGCAAAGCATCCCATCCCGATAGTTATCGGGATGGGATGCTTTTGTATTTTTGCAAAAACCTTTTTAAAATCATGTTCCGATTCCTAGAATCCTTATTCAATTGGAGCGCACCCTTACTTGAGGAAAAAATACCCATGAAAAAGTTTTTGATCGTTGGCCTTGGAAATATAGGAGCAGAATACGCAGAGACACGCCATAACATTGGTTTCAAAATATTGGATGCCTTTTCACAAAAAGAGGGATTTCTTTTTGAGACCGAAAAACTCGGCGAAGTGGGAGCCCTAAAAATTAAAGGCCGAAGTATCATCTGCCTAAAACCCTCCACATATATGAACCGAAGTGGCAAAGCCATACGGTATTGGATGGAAAAGGAAAAAGTACCTCTAGAGAATGTATTGGTGGTTGCGGATGATATTAACCTGCCATTCGGGACCTTTCGCCTCAAGGCTAAGGGAAGTGACGGGGGGCATAATGGGTTAAGGGATATACAGCAAATTTTACAGACCGTTACCTATAGTAGATTCCGTTTTGGTGTCGGTTCCGATTTTGGCAAGGGAAGACAGGTGGACTATGTTCTTGGAGAATGGAGCCTGGAAGAAAAAGAGGCTTTAAAGGAACGTTTGGAAAAATCTACCGAGCTAATCCGCTCTTTTGTATTATCCGGAATCAAGAATACCATGAACACCTTCAACGGCACCTAAAATTCATTAAAAAACCTTGAAATCAAAAATACCGGAGTCAGAGCTATTCCCTACTTCGTCCTTAGTTACGACCCGCCAGTAGTAGATGCCATTTGAAGAAACACTTACCTTTACGTCCATCTCTTCTGCAGCAGGGGACGCGACCAAGGTCTCCGGTGGCGTCTCCGTGGAAAAATACACTTCGTAATTTGAGATATCGCTATCTACATCGGCCCCTACCCAACTTAAAGTAACTTCGTTATTGATGTCCTTAAATATGTTGGCCGCTAATTCTGGTTCGAGAATTTCTGCTGGAAAAGGGGCATAATTGGTTTGGGAACCTGCATTATAAAAAAGCCATTGTTCGCTTACGGCCGTGTTGGCCGATCCGGAATTCTTGGAAACGACAACCCACGAATATGGAACACCTTTGGCAATGGTTAGACTGGCAGAGGGCGTCTGAACAAAAGCTGTCTGAGTAGTTCCCGTATTTAAATTGGTAACCCTTAACTCATAGGATTCCGTATGATCGGACGGTTGCCATCTAAACTCTACCCGGCTTGTTGTTTCGCTTAAGCTTTGCCCCGTAGTACACTCTGAATTCTTTTCTGGAAAGGTTAAAGATGCCTGCTCAGGTGATTTAGGTGAATCTTTTTTACCACACCCTATAAAAAGAAAAATCATTGCTATTGGCACCAATAATCTCATCGTTTTACAATTTTGGATGCTCCTATTATCCCCTCCCCTATATAGCGCATTAAATACGTTCCGGAAGGTAGGGTGGAAAAGTCCAATACCAATTCTGTTCCACTTACCTGATATTTTCCATTTTGGACCAATCGCCCATTTAATGCATATACGTTAACCGTTAGTTCTTTCGGAACATCGCCTATAAAGATAGTAATGAAATCCCTAAAAGGATTTGGATAAATGATGGGGCCATCCGAAACGAAAATCTGTTCCTCGTAGACTCCTTGACACGTTTTGTTGGTAAACACTTTTAAGGTATTGATACCATTCCTTAAACTTAGTGCAATAGTCGATTCATTGGTCTGTATATCTTCCCCGTTCAATTCTATATTATATACATTACTACCGTCCATTTCCAAAATGGCCTGTTTACCGTCCGCTGAAATCTTAGATGCCACGCTCAAAGGTTCCGGTTCCGATATGACGACTTCAAAACAGTGCTCCAAATAATCAACTGTACCATCCGAGCCCCCTATACATACATCGTAAACTCCTTGGGCAAGACCTTCAAATGTATAAGAATTCATAAACGTATCGGATTCATTCGTTCCATTCCCTATAATCGTTATTGTATAATCCAAGGGGAGGTTGGCAGAAACTTGTATGCTCCCATCCGAGGTATCACGACAGGCCGCGCTTTGAATCGCAATGGAAAAATTCGTGCTGGGGAATCTATACACAGGACAACCCGAAGAGTCTACTTCTGCTCCTGCAGGAGTTCCCGGGCAGAGGTCATCTTGGTCAAAAACCCCATCATTGTCCTCATCCGGACCAAACTCTCCTTCAATACAGACCTCCAAGGAAAAAGCTTTTAAAGTACCTCCATCGGATGGAGCATTATCGGAAATAGTAAGCGTCCACTCCCCCAATATGGATTCGCCGTTGAACGAACTTAGGGTGCCCAAGGGCTTTACAGTTCCCCCTATCGCAGGGTTTCCACTACAAACAAAACTAGTTGCACTATCATCAAAAGTGGCATCGATATTATCGAGTTCCCCACAAGAACTGGATACAAGAACTACGGTAGTACCGGAAGGTGAGGTTAAACTAATGACCAGATCCGCCAAAAAAGTATGGTCCAGGTCCAACCTTACATTGATATCGGCCAATGCCAAGTCTTCAAAGAAAGCTATTTTGGAAACTATGGTAGGGGTACCCGTGGAAGATATGGCCAGCGGCAAGCCACTCCCGGTCTCGTTCTTACAATTGAATTGAATTGTGGCAAAGCTAAACGGGGTACCAAAGACACCCTCCCCGCATGGGTTTTTTGGCTTTACCCTCCAGAAGTAGGCAGTTTCATTTTCCAAATTGGAAGGCAGATACGTATTGGAAAGTACCGTTGCACTTTCTACAATGTTTGTGAAGGCAACATCGGTAGCCACCTCTATATCATAAGAAGTATACAAGGAGTTTTCTTCCCAATCCAATGAAATTCCGGCGGAAGTATCCGTTGACCCATCCGTAGGAGAAACCAGTACAACTTCCGAAAAGGAAGTATTATAAACGTTCAATTCCAAAGTTACTTCGGTAGATTGGCTAGTCGAGGTAGCTAGAACGGGTATGGCATAACTCCCGGTAGCTACACTTGCTGTATTTGAAAAAATAATGTCCACGGAAGTGCCATCGGCAATAGCCGTTTCAGGTGAAAAAGAGATGTCCAATCCTGCAGGTGGAGTAAGGACGCTAAAAGTACTTTCTTCACTAAAACCCAAAAAGGCTTCGTAATCGAATGTTACGATCAAATCATCCGATTGACATACCTCATACTCCAGATTGGAAAAACTGAGAACAACCTCCGAAGCCTGTATTGTAAAATCCGTGGAATTTATAGCAAAAAAGATATTATTGTTGGCTTTTACCATAATCCTCGCCTGCGTTGTGGCATCGCCTGGAATTACTATATTGTGGCTCCCGTCGTTGGTTACATTTTCTGCCAGGGGGATAGGAAAAGTAAGCCCTCCATCGATGGATAACAAAATATCCACGGTTTGGGCATTCACGATTGCCTTGTCCGTATCGGCAACGTCCCATGTTATTTCCTGTACGGATCCTGCAGCATATATTTCATTGTTCGCCTGTGAAGTTACAATGAACGGCCCAGCACTATTGGTAACAGCGACGTTCATCAAATCGGACACCACTTGTCCACCGCCCACTGCATTGTCCCTTACCGTAAGTGCAAAATTCATTTCCCTTTCCACATCGGAAACGGTCTCCCAGGCCGACCCTTCTGGAGGATTCGTTTGAGTCAGATTCCCTTGTAATACCCTGGACAATCGCGGAAAATAACGGGTTGTATCCACTGACGGTTTTAAAGACCTAAAGTTTGCCCCGCCCGGATTGGTAGGGCCAAAAGTTGCCCTGCTGACCACCCCATCGTCTACTTGTTCCCAAGCGTATGTGAGCAGGTCCCCAACATCTGGATCTGAAGCACTACCAGTAAGGGCAAAGGCGGTGGATTTGGGTATTGTAAAATCTCCAATAGGGATTATTACCGGTGGATTATTGGTAAGGGGTAAGGTTTCGGCACAACTTACGGATTCCAAGTAATCAGCTATTTGAACTATACTATAGTAGTGAAAATAGTCATCCCCATTTGGGGCAACGTCATTATTTAAAGTGATTCCGGCATACCCCATAATGGTTGTGCCACTTGCCGGTTCGGCCTGTACCTGTGTTCCTTCGGACTCAAAAGACCATGTATGGTTGGCGCCAAACTGATGTCCCATCTCATGCGCCACAAAGTCAAGATCGAATACATCTCCCTCCGGCTCCGGAGAGGCGGCATAGGCACTACCTTTTCTGTTATCAATGCAAACCGAGCCTACGAAACCTGCATTTCCGCCCGCTACATCGTCATGGAACAAATGCCCAATGTCATAATTCTCTGCTCCGATAGTATTGTTAAGTGTAGTTTGTACCTGGAAATTCAAATTTCCGTCATACGGATCTGTATCGGCATCCGTAAATATTACCTGATCGGTACTGGCCACCAACTCCAAAGTTATCGCCAAATCCGTTTCAAAAACTTCATTTATCCGAGTTACGGTGGCATTGATCGCAGCCAACGCATCTGCCACAGTCCCTCCGTGGTGGTCCGTATATTCACCAGAGGCGGAAACGGCCAATCTGAATTTGCGTAGCACCTGTCCGGTAACAGGCCTCATGACCTTCCCTATGTTTTTTTGCACCTCGGGAAGGGTGCTACAAACAAAATCCATATCCCGGGAGGCATTGCCTTCCCTTTTATAGACTATATATTTTCCATCAGCTGTTTTTTGCATGAAGGTATTTCCTTTGGCATCGGCATGTACGATCATACTTTGGATACCTCTGTGCGAAACACTAAAACGTATTTTTTCCTGCCCATCAAGACTATGTCCTACATACGATTTAATAAAAGGATATTTTGCCGCCAGTTCCGGCGATAGTGTACTTGCCTCGGAAACTTGAAAGGGAATTGACTGCCCATTTTCATTAGGAAAATTGACTATTTTGGTTTGCCTTCCCGATTTTGGAAAACTTTGCAATTCCGCCTTAAAATTATCCTCCTTAAAGGAAAATAGTGTTCCTTTTTTTATTTGAAAGCGATGGTACACTTTCCCCATGGCAACATTCCCTGAAGTCTCCTTTTGCCAATGTTTTTGTTGACCTGAAACGTAAAAGGAAAGAAATAATATGGTAATTGAAAAAACAAGGCGTAATTTTGTAGCCATTAAGGGGTTTTTAGCTCAAAATCAAATATAAGTCTTTTTATTTTTCCGATAACGTGGTTATAGCCCAAAGCATCTCCAAATACGACAAAAAGCACCCTACCGTAATTACCATCGGCACCTTTGATGGTGTACATATCGGACATCGGAAAATACTGGATCGGGTTATCAAGAACGCCCAAAAATCGGCTCTAAAATCCACGGTCCTTACTTTCTTTCCACATCCTAGGATGATCCTCCAGAAAGACTCGAACATAAAATTGCTGAACACGATTGGAGAGAAAACCAAAATACTGGAGGAATTAGGATTGGACCAACTTATCATCCATCCTTTCACCAAGGAATTTTCCCGTTTATCCGCAACGGAATTTGTAAGGGATATTTTGGTGAACAGTCTAAAGACCAAAAAAATAATAATCGGATACGATCATAGGTTTGGCAGAAACAGGAATGCCAACATCAATGACCTTATCGCTTTTGGTAGCACCTTGGACTTTGAGGTGGAGGAAATTCCGGCACAGGAAATAGATGATGTATCCGTAAGCTCTACCAAGATAAGAAAGGCGCTGGAGGAAGGAGATATCCGCACGGCAAATACCTACTTGGGCTACCCTTATATGTTAACAGGGACAATAACCCGGGGGAAAGGTCTCGGTAAGCAACTTGACTTTCCTACCGCGAATCTTCAAATACAAGAGCCTTATAAGCTGGTACCCAAAAATGGGGTTTATGTGGTGCAGGGTGAAATTCAAGGGAATACGGTCGCTGGGATGATGAATATAGGCTTCAATCCTACCGTTTCGGGTACCCGCAAAAGCATTGAAATCCATTTCTTCAATTTTGATGGGAATCTTTATGGCCAAACTTTGCAAATCGATATTTTGGAACGACTCCGAGACGAACATAAATTTGATTCGGTCGAGGACTTAAAAAAACAGCTGCAAAAGGACAAGGAAACTTCACTCTCGTTAATTTCCAAGTGATGCTTAATCGATTGTTATTTACAAAAGTCGATAATTCGCCCCTGATTGTTTTTCGCATTTTTTTTGGATTTCTTATTGCCGCTGAGTGCTATGGAGCGTTGATGACAGGTTGGGTAAGACGCAATTTGGTGGATCCCCAATTTACCTTTAATTTCATCGGTTTTGATTTCCTTCAAGTGCTTCAAGGAACTCCCATGTATGTTTATTTTTTCATAATGGGCACTTTGGGCATTTGTGTGGCCCTCGGTTACAAATATCGTTTTAGTATGATCGCCTTCACCATTTTGTGGACAGGGGCCTATCTTATGCAAAAAACATCGTACAACAATCATTATTATTTGTTGATATTGATTTCCGCCTTTATGTGCCTCGTTCCGGCCAATCGGAGTCATGCGCTGGATGTACGGCAAGATCCCTCCCTTAAAACGGACAGCATGTTCAGTTGGGTCAAGTGGACGGTTGTGCTACAATTGTTCATCGTTTATACCTATGCCTCCATCGCTAAATGGTACGGTGATTGGGCAGACTTTGGTATTATAAAAATCTTGATGCAGGACAAAGCCGACTATTACATCATTGGTGGTTTGCTGCAGGAACGTTGGGCACATAGTATTATTGGCGTTGTAGGGATTCTATTCGATCTGTTGATCGTACCTGCCCTACTTTGGAAACCTACCCGAAAAGCAGCTTTCTTTTTCTCCATTTTCTTTCACCTGTTCAATTCCATTGTTTTCCAGATCGGCATTTTCCCTTATCTATCCCTGGCCTTCTCTGTATTCTTTTTTGAACCAGAGACCATTCGAAGTATCCTTTTTAAAAAGAAAACACCCTATTTATCCAGCAAAGTTGAAATCCCACCGTACAAAAATCTCCTATTGCTTTTGGGCGGCATCTATTTTTTGGTTCAGCTTTTATTGCCCCTGCGCCATCATATTATCAAGGATAATGTTTTATGGACAGAGGAAGGGCATCGCCTTAGCTGGCGTATGATGCTCCGAAGTAGGGGGGGCACTATACAGTTTAAAGTTGTACACTGTGAAACTGGCAAGTCAGAATTTGTAAAATTGAACGATTACCTTTCAAAAAAACAAAAGAGGAGACTAGCGGCCTACCCGGATTTCATTTGGCAATTTGCCCAATACCTCAAAAAAGAATTCGCGGAAAAAGGACAAGATGTCTCGGTCCATGCCGTCAATTCCAAGGTAAGTATCAATGGAAGACCTTATAGGGCATTTATAAATCCTGAAACCGATTTGGCCAGTGTGCCGTGGGAGCCATTAAGGCATCACGAATGGATTTTTCCTTCCAGCTTGGAAGATTGAATCTTCTTTAAAATTTTTGGGCCCTTTGACATAACTGTAATGGCATACCCCATGGATCACGAAGCATGATCAAATGGCTGCCATCTTCTTTTTTTACCTCTTCCACAAAAGACGCACCCTTGCTTTCCAATCGTAAACGATCTTCATTGGCATTTTCCGAAACAAAGGCCACATGAAAAGTTAATGGATGTTGTTGAAAAAAATCAGATATTGTTTCATCGGGCCTATGGTACAATTCCATAATTACCCTTCCTGAGGCGTCCGCCAAAAAAGTCATAAACGGTGGTTCCTTTTGTCCACTTACCACCTGTAATCCCAAGTGCTCCACGTACCACGGTACAACTTCATCAATTTTGTTGACGTTAAGTGCAAAATGCTCAAAAATCATAGTAAAATGTGTTTCGCTATATCAACCTTAAATGTATATGTTTTTAACCAGAAGATAGTTTAAATTTGCAGCTTAAATAAAAAGTCGATGCTACAACTACAAGTGATTCGAGATAGGAAAGAGGATATCATCCGTGCACTGACCAAAAGAAACATCGATGCAACCGCCCTAGTGGAAAACGTACTCCGTTTGGATGAAAAACGTCGTGCTACCCAAACCCGGTTGGATACGACCTTGGCCGAGAGTAATGCACTTTCTAAGGAAATCGGGATGTTGTTCAAGACCGGAAAGGCGCAGGAAGCCAATCTACTCAAGGAAAAAACGGGACAATTAAAGGAAGATTCCAAAAAATTGGGGGAAGACCTAAATACAACTACTGATGAGCTTCAAAATGTATTGTACCAGATACCTAACGTTCCCCATGAGTCCGTTCCAGCCGGAAATACGGAAGAGGACAATGAAGAGGTCTTCCAGGAGGGAGATATTCCAACGTTACAGACCAACGCACTTCCCCATTGGGAACTCGCGAAGAAATATGACATAATCGATTTTGAGCTGGGTGTTAAGATAACCGGGGCCGGATTTCCCGTTTATAAAGGCAAGGGGGCACGGCTGCAACGTGCTTTGATTTCCTATTTTCTGGACAAGAATACTGAAGCGGGCTATACCGAAATACAGGTTCCACATTTGGTAAACGAGGCATCAGGTTATGGTACAGGGCAATTACCGGACAAGGAAGGTCAGATGTACCATATAGCGGCAGATGACCTCTATCTTATCCCTACCGCCGAGGTACCCGTTACCAATCTGCTTAGAGGCGAGATTTTGTCCCAAAAGGATTTTCCTTTACGATATACCGCTTATACACCTTGTTTTAGGAGAGAGGCAGGTAGCTATGGGGCCCATGTTCGTGGATTGAATAGGCTGCACCAATTTGATAAGGTAGAAATTGTTCGGGTAGAGCATCCAACCAATTCTTATGAAGCTCTGGATGGGATGGTAGCGCATGTAAAACAAATCCTAAGGGAATTGAAGCTGCCTTATCGTATCCTTAGACTTTGTGGTGGTGATCTGGGTTTTACTTCGGCCCTCACCTATGATTTTGAAGTGTTTTCCACAGCGCAGGACCGCTGGTTGGAAATCAGTTCGGTTTCCAATTTTGAGACCTATCAGGCCAATCGCCTCAAACTACGCTATAAGGACGAAAACGGAAAAAGTCAATTGGCACATACCTTAAACGGAAGTTCCTTGGCCCTTCCACGGGTCTTGGCCGGTATTTTGGAAAACTACCAGACCCCGGACGGCATTCAAATTCCTGAGGTTTTAGTGCCCTATTGCGGTTTCGAGATGATAAATTAAAAGTAAATGCCCAAACCGGATTTTTCTGAAATAACCTCTGGAAAGGAATTCAATAGATGGTACTGGCTCAAGGAAGAGTTGGTGGAAATCTGCAAACAGGCCCATACGCACGAAGAAGGTTTGAATCTCAGAAACCGGATATATCATTTATGAAAAAACGGACATGGAACTTTCCTAGTACCGTTCGTCCATATTATGTTTTCCTTGACAGTTTATTATCCCCAGCTGGTGTAAATTTGTTAAATTTCCATTATGAGGGTTGTATACTTCTTAATTATCTTCTGCATTTCCACGACTGTAAAGGCTCAGGACGACTTTTTGGCCAAGCAGTATTTTAACGATGGGGATTTTGAAAAGGCGGTAATCTTTTATGAAAAGCTCGTGGATAGACATCCTCGTCGCACGGATTATTCGGAGGGCCTAGTCGCTTGCTATCAACAATTGGAACGTTACGCTGATGTGGAAAAATTCCTTTTCCCCCAGATTCAAGAAGGTAGTGTCTATCCCACCCTATATATTGAGCTTGGTTATAACTATACCATTCAGAACCGTAATGAAGAAGCTGTAAAGTACTATGGGGAAGCTCTTAAAAAAATAGAGGAAAATCCAAACTTTGGATATGGTATCGGTTTCCGGTTCCAAAAATACGCCCTATTGGACTATGCCCTGAAAGCCTATACCAAGGCCATGGAGCTAAACCCAAAACTGGATTACAATTATCAAATGGCCCGAATCTATGGCGAGCAAGGCGATATTGAAAAGATGTATGTCTCCTACCTGAAACTCATTAGCGAAGGCAAGACTTCAAAGTCCAACGTACTCCGTAGTATTGATGATTTCATTACATCGGATGCCGAGAACGAAAACAACATCAAACTCAAAAAAATCCTATTGCAGAATGCACAAAAAAACCCGGATTTGCTTTGGAACGACTTGTTGAGCTGGCTTTTTGTCCAACAAAAACAATATGGAGGTGCATTCCGTCAAGAAAAGGCAATTTACAGGAGAATGGAGGGAGGTTCATTACAGCGGCTTGAAAATTTAGGCAATATGGCCTTAAAGGACGACGAGCCCGAAACCGCCCAGGAAATCTTTGAATATATCGTAGCAAATACCAACGATGAAGTTACCGGACTAAATGCCAAATTGAATTTAATCGACATCCAACTACTGGATGCCAATAAAAAGACTTTAGGGCAGGTACAAAAGCGGTATGACGAGCTTGTGGCCCTACATGGTTACAAAAGTCAGACATTGCAATTGCAGATTGCTTATGCCAATTTTTTGACCTTTAAAAAGGATACTCCCCAACCTGCCATTACCATTCTCAAAAACAGTTTGGAACTACCTCTAAATTCAAGGGGCAATGCGTATATAAAATTGGCTTTGGGCGATATCCTGGTCTATCATAAAAAATTTAACGAGGCATTGATTTATTTTACCCAGGTACAAAAAAGCCTTAAGAACGATATACTGGGCCAGGATGCCCGCTATAAGGTAGCACAGACCAGCTTTTACAAGGGCGATTTTGATTGGGCATTGACCCAATTAAAGGTGCTGCGTGGCTCCACTTCACAACTTATCGCCAATGATGCCATGCAATTGAGCCTTCTTATATCGGATAATAGCTTGGAAGATTCCACCCAGACCGCTCTGAAGAAATACGCACGAGCCGACTTATTGGGCTACCAGAACAAAACCAAAGAGGCCATTACGGAACTGAACGGAATTCTTGAACATCATAAAGGTGAGAAGATCGAGGACGAAGCCTTATTGAAACAGGCCCAACTTCTGGAGACCCTTAAGGATTATGAGGCCGCAGAGTTCAATTACCGAAAAATCACCGAATTCTATGAGAACGATATCCTTGCGGACGATGCCTATTTTGCCTTGGGCGAACTTTATAGAAATCATTTGGGCGAACCGGAAAAGGCAAAAGTACATTACGAAAAAATCATATATAACTATCAGGACAGTTATTACTTCCCCCAGGCACGGAAACATTTTAGAAGGCTTCGGGGAGATTCCATTAACTAAAGTTCAAATACAAGTACCAAGTTCAAACGCAATACGAACTTGAACTTGACACCTGAACCTGGCACTTTTACTTTTAAACATGTATATATACAACGTAACCACAAATATAGACGAGTCCGTTCATGATGAATGGATTCAATGGATGAAGGAAATACATATTCCGGATGTATTGGCCACGGGAAAATTTCTGAACGCCAAAATGAGCAAAGTCCTGATGGAAGAGGAAATGGGAGGTATTACCTATTCCGTGCAATTTACTACCATAAATAGAGAGACCTTAGAAAAATATTATGCTGAAGATGCCCCGATACTACGTGAAGATGCCCTAAAACGCTTCCCCAACAAATTTGTCTCCTTTCGGACCGAGTTGGAAATTATAAGCGAACATTGAAAGGACTAGATATGGAACCCACGGAATACCTCTTTACCTACGGCACCTTGCAAGAAGAGGAAATTCAATTAAATCTCTTTAAAAGGAAGTTGAAAGGAGATAGGGAAGTACTGGAAGGTTTTCTACTTTCCAAAAATAGAGTATACGGTCGTTATCCTACCATCTCCAGAACCAATAACAGTATGGATATTGTAGAAGGCATGGCTTATGAGGTTACTCCCTCTGAGTTAAAAAAAGGAGATACTTATGAAGGAGAAGGGTATGAACGCTATAAGGTGGTCCTTGCTTCAGGAAAAACAGCTTGGGCTTATATGGAACGCCTAGATTAATTCAATTGTATCGCCAACATGGGCAAAAAAGGAAAGAGAAAACAATTTGATCATAAAACATTTCGTTCAAAAAGTCCAGTAAAGGCTAAAAAGTACTTGGGACAACACTTCTTAAAGGACGAAAATATTGCAAAAAAAATAGCGGATACCTTGTCTTTGGAAGGTTATACCCAAGTGTTGGAAATCGGTCCCGGTACCGGAATACTGACCAAGTATCTTCTTTTACGGGATTTAAAGCTGATGGCAATGGATTTGGATCAAGAATCCATAGTATACCTAAAGCATAGCTTTCCTATGGAAAATCCTCATTTATTTAAGGATGATACATCCTTAAAAATAGTGGAAGCCGATTTTCTTTCCTATGACCTAGGGCAGTTATTTGGCAAAGAACCCTTTGCCATAACGGGAAACTTTCCCTATAACATCTCAACGCAAATTGTTTTTAAACTATTGGATATGCGTGAACAAGTACCTGAATTTTCAGGTATGTTCCAAAAAGAGGTAGCCCAACGTATATGCGAACAAAAAGGGAGTAAAACTTATGGAATTCTGTCGGTATTGGTGCAGGCATTCTACGATGCAGCCTATTTATTTACCGTTCATCCACAGGTATTTGACCCACCTCCCAAGGTTCAATCCGGTGTGCTTCGTTTGGTCCGGAAAGAAAACTTCCAATTGGAATGCGACGAGAAATTATTCTTCAAAGTGGTGAAAGCCGCTTTTAACCAAAGACGAAAAACCCTACGTAATAGCTTAAAAACATTTCCGCTTTCTGATACCCTTAGGTCCTCCGCCATATTTGATCTTAGACCGGAGCAATTAAGTGTGGAAGACTTTATACAGCTTACCCAAAGGATTGAATCCGATTTGATTTAATGGACAAAAGCCTTTATTGAACATCCCATGTGAAGCAGGTAATTTCAAAAAAATTCCGAGTTGACAAACAAGAAACCTACTTGAACAAAGCGGATAACAGAACATTGAAACTACTATACCCCTAACACATTTTTCTTTAGCTTTGCGCAGATTGCCCACAAAAGGTACAATACAAGAGGATGACACCGTTTAAGCTTACAGAGGAGCTCTTGGACGAAATAGAGCAGCTAATCGAGAACCAGCAGGGGACCCAACTAGTTTCCCTAATGGCAGAGGTGCATTATGCGGATGTGGCCGAAATTATCAATGAACTCAACGAGGATGAGGCCACTTACCTCATTAAATTGCTCGATAGTGATAAGACCTCCGATGTACTTACCGAACTGGACGAGGATGTTAGGGAAGCTATTTTAAGCAACCTGTCCGTTAAGGAAATAGCTGGGGAACTCGAAGAACTGGACACCGATGATGCCGCGGATATTGTAGCGGAACTACCCAATGAAATCGTTCAAGAGGTTATTTCAGAAATCGAGGACAAGGAACATGCTAGGGATATTGTAGAACTTCTTCGCTATGACGAGAATTCGGCAGGTGGACTTATGGCCAAAGAGCTTGTTAAGGTCAATGAGAATTGGAACGTTCTTACCTGCGTCAAGGAAATGAGGGCGCAGGCAGAAAACGTTACACGCGTCCACTCTATCTATGTGGTAGATAATGAAGGCAAATTAAAAGGTAGGTTATCTTTAAAGGATTTATTGACCACTTCCACTACTGCACCGATCAAGGACGTCTATATTCCAAAAGTGGATAGGGTGGATGTGAACGAAAAACCGGAGGAGGTAGCGAAGATCATGCAAAAGTATGACTTGGAAGCTATTCCCGTAGTGGACGAAATTGGGCGTTTGGTAGGGCGAATTACGATTGATGATATTGTGGACGTAATCCGGGAAGAAGCAGATCGAGATTACCAAATGGCAGCAGGTATTTCCCTGGGTGTCGAGGCCGATGATAGTATTTGGGAACTGACACGAGCGCGATTACCCTGGCTGTTTTTAGGTCTTCTTGGCGGGGTGGGCGCTGCGGCCATTATGGGAGGATTTGAAGAGATGATCGCCAAGCACGCCATCCTATTCTTTTTTACGCCGTTGATAGCCGCTATGGCAGGGAATGTTGGGGTACAATCCAGTGCCATTATCGTACAAGGCTTGGCCAATGATGATCTCAAAGGAAGCATAAGCAACCGATTGATCAAGGAAATGCTACTGGCCACCTTGAACGGTTTGATCTTGGCCGCTATTTTGTTGTTGTTTACTTGGTGGTGGAACGGGAATTTCTATACGGCCCTGGCCATCTCGTTATCCTTGGTAGCGGTTATTATCGTGGCAGGTATTATAGGCACTTTTATTCCACTGTTCCTGCATCAAAGAGGTATTGACCCGGCCATAGCCACTGGACCATTTATAACTACCAGTAATGATATTTTTGGCATTCTGATTTATTTTTGGATTGCCAAGTTGGTGTTAGGGATATAGAAAGAAACCAAACTACCACCTAAGCTTCAAATAGAAAATCCACATAAAGTTATCAAGACACGATTATGAAACCGATCAACCTAAAGGAAAAACATGACTTGTTCAATGCGCATTGGCATCCGCACCAAATTGCCATTGTTGATGATATGCAAGTGATTCTCGCTAAGATTCAAGGCGAATTTGTTTGGCATGCCCATGAAAATGAGGACGAGCTCTTTCAGGTTTTGAAAGGTACTTTATATATGCAGTTTCGGGATAGAACAGAAGTGGTCCAAGAAGGTGAGATTATTGTGGTACCCAAAGGTGTGGAGCATAATCCCATGACCAAAAATGGGGAAGTGGTGCATTTGTTACTTTTTGAAAAGTTATCCACCGCACATACAGGAAACGTCCGGGATCAATTGACAAAGACCAACTATCCAAAAATTTAATTTTCAATATGAGAGTCCTCCATTTAGATAGCAACCATCCACTGCTCATAAAGCAATTTGCGGCCCAAGGATTCCAAAACGATACGGATTATACTTCCTCAAAAGCCCAGGTAGAGCAAGAAATCCATAAGTATGATGGCGTTATCATACGAAGTAGGTTTCGTATCGATGCCCATTTTCTAGATAAGGCGAAGAACCTAAAGTTTATTGGTAGGGTTGGTGCAGGTCTGGAAAATATCGATATAAAACATGCCAAGAGCAGAGGTGTTTTTTTGGCTTCGGCACCAGAGGGTAATCGCAATGCGGTGGGCGAACATACCTTGGGGATGCTTCTCTCCCTCTTCAATAAATTGAATAGGGCCGATAAGGAAGTCCGAAACGGCAAATGGGACAGGGAAGGTAATCGAGGTGTGGAATTGGAAGGAAAGACCGTCGGTATTATCGGTTATGGCAATATGGGAAAGGCCTTTGCCAAAAAACTCCGTGGTTTTGATATAGATGAAGTCATCTGCTATGATATCGTCGGAGGCGTCGGAGATGAAAATGCAAGACAGGTAGGCATCATGGAGTTTCAACAAAAAACGGATGTGGTAAGTCTTCATGTACCCCAGACCGAGCTCACTATGGGTATGGTGAATACCGAATTCGTCAATGCTTTCCATAACCCCTTTTGGTTGTTGAATACGGCGCGCGGGAAATGTGTAATCACCGAAGATTTGGTAGCGGCCTTAAAGTCAGGTAAAATCTTGGGGGCAGGGCTAGATGTACTGGAGTACGAAAAAACCTCTTTTGAAGATATGTTTACGGATAATCAACTTCCTGAAGCTTTTCAATATCTGATTAAATCAGAAAATGTAATCCTGTCTCCCCATGTTGCCGGTTGGACGGTAGAGAGCAAAGAAAAACTGGCCCAGACCATAGTGGACAAAATAAAGGAAAGATTTTGCTAAATTTAGTACGTGAAGCGTACGGTTTTTATCTTTTCGGCCTTGATTGTAGCACTGCTAAGTCTCTTCCAACTAAGTAAGTATTCCTATCTTTCCGGAAGCACGTCCATTGAAATGATAATAGCAATTATTGCCGTGGTATTTTTTGCCATCGGGGTGTTCTTCAATAAAAGGAGCGCCGCTGAAAAGGACAGTACATCCAAAGAAGTGGATCCCTCTAGGATAGCACAACTTGGATTGAGCAAAAGGGAGTATGAGGTACTCCTTGAAGTTTCCAGAGGTTTATCCAACAAAGAAATTGCGGATAAGCTTTTTGTATCGGAAAGTACTATCAAGACCCATGTCTCGAATGTGCTGCTAAAATTGGATGCCAAGCGCAGAACACAAGCCATACAAAAAGCGAAGGAGCTTCAGATTATTCATATTTAGCATCTTATACGGCAAAATAGAATGATTTTGGTACTTTAGTATGACACTCTATTTTGTCTTAAAGACTACTTTGACCAAAATTTTAAACTCCCTGAAAATGAAAAAGTCGGTTTTGCGTTATGGGCTCTTTGGAAGTATTACCATATGTGTACTATTCCTTTTTAGTTGGTTTGCACTGAAAGGAGTGGATATGTCCACACAGGAAGTCTTGGGTTATGCTTCCATGATTATTTCCCTGTCCTTTGTCTATTTTGGTATTAAACATTTTAGGGACCAGGAGAACCAAGGTAGGGTTACCTTTAAAAAAGGGCTTATCATTGGTATTTTGATCAGTCTGATCACGGCCCTTGCCTTTGGCGTTTTGGATGTTATTTATGTAAAATTTATAAATCCCGATTTTCTAACAGAATATTATGAGGTGGTCTTAAATGAAATGAAGGAAACCCTTCCGGCTGAAGAATTCAAGCTAGAACAAGCCAGGATGGAGGCGGAAAAGCAACTCTTCGCCAATCCAATGATGAATTTTTTGATTATGTTCCTTACCGTATTTATTATTGGTTTTATCATTTCATTAATTTCTTCCTTGATCCTTCAGCGAAAAAGTTAATACCAATGCAATACAAGGCCAGCTCCCCAGAGGACTACATAGCCCAACTTCCGATCGAAAGACAGGCGGTAGTCTCCAAATTGAGAAAAATCGTCCTTAAAAATCTTCCCAAAGGTTTTGAGGAACAGATGAACTATGGTATGCTGGGGTACGTGGTACCCCATTCCATTTATCCCGGCGGATATCATTGCAATCCCAAGTTGCCATTACCCTTTATGAACTTAGCTTCGCAAAAGCACTTCATAGCCGTGTACCATATGGGTATCTATTCCAAAAAAGAACTATTGGATTGGTTCAAGGAAGAGTATTCAAAAACGATGAGCACAAAATTGGATATGGGCAAAAGTTGCATCCGATTTAAAAAAATGGAGGCAATACCTTATGACCTTATTGGGAAGCTATGTCAAAAAATTACGGTTGATCAATGGATCGACTTTTACGAAAACGCAATAAAAAACAATAGAAAAAATGAAAAATAGAGTTACCGGTATTGGAGGGTTATTTTTTAAGTCGAAGAATCCCGAGACTACCAAAGAATGGTATAAAAACCATTTGGGATTACCTACGGATCAATATGGCTGTACATTTTGGTGGAAAGATAAGGAAGGTAATGATTGCTCCACACAATGGAGCCCCTTCAAGGATGACACTACCTATTTTGCCCCAAGCGAAAAGTCCTTTATGATGAACTTCAGGGTTGAAAACCTAAAGGAGCTTTTGGATGAACTGAGAAAAGAAGGCGTTCAAATTGTAGGGGAAATAGAAGAATATGATTATGGGAAATTCGGATGGATCCTTGACCCCGAAGGAAACAAAATCGAACTTTGGGAGCCTGTGGACAAAGCATTTCTATGATATCCAAATAATTGCTACATTTAAGGTTGTATTAACCAACAAAAACAATAAAAATGTCAGAAGAAAATAAGGATTTGGGTGATAAAGCCGAAGATGCTTTCGACGACGCCAAAGAAAAGGCCAAAGAATTTGCTGAAGACACCAAGGAAGCTGCCGGTGATTTTGCCGACGAAGCCAAAAAGACGGCCAATGAATTTACAGAAGGTGCCAAGGAGGCCCTGAATAGTGCCAGTGGGGACAATAAAAAAATACTGGCGGGGGTGTTGGCCATTATATTTGGATCTTTAGGAGTCCATAAATTTATCTTAGGTTATCAGAAAGAAGGTATTATTCTATTGGTCGCCACTATAATAGGTTATGCCACCATGTGCTTTGTCATTGGGAGTTTCATCGTTATGGCCACCTTCATAGTAGGTCTCATAGAGGGTATCATTTATTTGACCAAGTCCGATGAGGAGTTCTATAACACCTATCAGGTTGGGAAAAAACCGTGGTTCTAAAAACCAAAAGGCCAAATTTTTTTGATTTGGCTTTTTTATTTCATCATATCATCGTAATATTGCAATATTACTTTTTTAAATCATATGGGAGCTACCAAAACCGAAATATTCAATCTTACCCAAAATGAACTGGCCTCCGTTGCCAAGGTTTTGGCCCACCCGGCACGAGTGGCTATTCTGCAATACATAAGCAAGCAAGAAGGGTGTATCTGTAACGATTTGGTGGATGTCATTGGACTTTCCCAACCTACCATTTCACAGCATCTGAATGAGATAAAGAAAATAGGCCTGTTAAAAGGAACGTTTGAAGGGAAAAATCTATGTTACTGCATACATAAGGAAAAATGGGCAGAGCTGCAGCAGCTTTTCCATGCATTCTTCAATAAAATAAATCAAAACTGTTGTTAAACTAAAATCAAATCTATGAAGACACAAGAATTTCTAGGACTTCTAGAGACACATCCAACCAAGAGTTTACTGTTTGAATACGCAAATGGAAAAACCGTTGCACCAAACTATCATATAACCGAAGTAAAGAACATCATCATAGATGCCGTGGACTGCGGGGCAGGAACAGATTTTTGGCGTGAAACCGTGGTCCAGCTTTGGGAAAGCCCAAAGGAAAAAGATCGCTTGGAATATATGATGGCCCAGAAGGCCACGGATATTTTTAAAAAGGTAAGTGGTATGAAACGGATGCAACCCGATGCGGAAATAAAATTTGAGTATAGCAATCCAAATTTCCACACGGCTCAGCTTTTTGTTGATAATGTGGCTGTCAACGGCAAACAAATTTTAGTCCGCCTAGCGGTTGAAAAGACAGATTGCAAAGCCAAGGAAACCTGTGGAGTACCTGTTGAAACGAACGCAAAAGAAGAGGTCTGTTGTTCGTCCGAGAGCGGATGTTGTTGATCCCTAAGCATGGAGATTAGGAAAATGGCAGCGGCAGATTGGCCAAGGGTTTCGGAAATCTACGCCGATGGAATCGCCTCGGGATATGCCACATTCGAAACCACTATTCCCTCCTATTCGGATTGGGACAAGGCCCATCTGGAACAATGTAGATTGGTTGTCCAGGAAAAAGGGAACATTTTGGGTTGGGCCGCTCTTTCACCCGTATCCAGTAGGTGCGTCTACGGCGGTGTGGCGGAAATAAGTGTTTACATAGGCAAAGACTACAGAGGTTTGGGCTTAGGAACGCTTTTGATGAAAAATTTGATACAAAAAAGTGAAGAAATAGGTCTTTGGACCTTGCAATCCGGAATTTTTCCAGAAAATCAAGGCAGCGTTAAGCTCCATGAAAAAATGGGATTTCGCTATATCGGCAAGCGGGAACGGGTCGGGAAATTAAATGGACATTGGAAGGATAATCTATTATTTGAACGAAGGAGTAAGACCGTTGGAGTGGATTGAATTAAGAAACCTCGGTGGAATTGGCCTCGGTAAGTTTTCGTTCCAGTTCCGCTTGAAACTCTTCCATAACCGGTTTTACGGTACTTTCCGGTAGATCCGCAATTTTAATATACATTAGACCGTCCACTGAATTGTTGAACAAAGGATCCACATTAAAAGCGACTACCTTCGCATTTTGTTTGATGTATTTCTTGATGAGCACCGGCAATCGTAAATCCCCGGGTTCTACCTCATTGATCAAACGATCAAATTTATTGAGATCGGCCTCCGTTTCATCAAAAACAAATTCCTTATCCGCATCCTTCAATTTTACCTTGAACTCTTTTTTAGGGCGAACATACTGTGCTACATAAGGGTCCCAATAATTACTTTTCATGAACTCGATCATCAGTGACTTGGAAAAGTTGGAAAACTGGTTGCTGATACTTACCCCGCCAATCAAATATTTATGCTCCGGATGTCTTAAGGTTGTATGTACAATGCCTTTCCAAAGGAGGAACAAAGGCATAGGTTTTTGTTGATAAGCCTTTACGATATAAGCCCTTCCCATTTCTATGGACTGTCGCATCATGGCAAAAAGCTCCGGTTCAAATCTAAAAAGGTCTTGTAGATAAAAGCCGTCTATTCCATATTTAGGAAAAATCTCGGAACCCATACCCATACGGTAGGCACCGACTATAGTTTTTTCTTCACCGTCCCATAAAAACAGATGATGGTAATAGGTGTCGAACTCATCTAAATCTATGGAGTTATTGGTTCCCTCACCTATAGCGCGGAAGGTAACCTCCCGTTGCCTGCCGATTTCTTGAAGGATAAATGGCATATCCTTGGCCTTTGCCAAAAACACCTCATAATTCTTGCTCTGGAGCATCCTACAATCCTTTTCCCGAAGTCTTTCAATTTCCCCTAGTATTACCTCGGTCCTAACGGCTGTGGCAATACGTTTTGGTGGTTTAGGGATTTTTAGGGTAGTAGGGATTTGATCAATCAAACGTTCCTTCTCATAGGCGTGTGAAAGGATATAGGTCTTTTTGCGCAAAAGTTGGGAAAACTCTTCCAAAGTCTCCTGTTCCTTTTGCGATTCGACCGATATAGGCTGTCCAATTCGTATTTTGATTGGACGATTGTGCTGGGAATACACTTCGGAGGGTAATTTCGCCGTCCGAAAGACATCATTGATTTTTGAAAGTCGATAGAAAAGCTTGCTATTCCTAGCATGAAAATAAATAGGGACAACCGGTACTTTGGCCTTACGTATCAATTTTACAGCGGCTTCCTCCCATGGACGATCAACGATTAGTTTCTCGTCTTTATAGGTTGACACTTCGCCTGCAGGAAAAATGCCCAGAGGGTGCCCATTTCCCAAATGTACCATGGCACTTTTAAACCCCATAATACTGCTTTTGGCGTCCTTACGATTTTCAAAAGGATTGACCGGTAAAATATAGGGTTCCATGGGTTTGATTCGATGTAAAAGAAAGTTTGCAATTATCTTAAAATCCGGCCGATGTGCGACCATTAATTTCAACAACAATACACCATCAATGGCACCCAACGGGTGATTACTTATAGTAATATAGGGACCTTCTTTGGGTAAGCGTTTAAAATCTTCCTCTGGAATATCAAAATCTATCTCATAGTGTTGAAGGACCGCATCTAGAAATTCTAATCCTTCCAAATGCCGATTTTTATTATAAAAAGAGTTGATACTTGAAATTCTTGTGACCTTCATTAAGACCCACCCCATAAAAGTGCCCAAGAACCCATATTTATCCAAATTGACTGCCTTGGCCACCTCCTTCGCGGTCACTAAACCCATACCATAAAAAATTTAGGTAACCGTAAATATAGGGAAATCACGAGTTGAGCGATTTATTTTAACATTTAGAAAATAGAATAAGCACCCCTATTTTACTACCAATTGTAAAGTTTCCTTACCTCTTTGCTCCAAGAGTACATCATGCCCGTTTAAAAATGATTCTACCGCTTTTTCATTGAAATGTCGTATAGTATATAGGGAAACGTCTTCGTGGCAAACTACTTTAAATCTACTTTTAAGAAGTTCCAAAAGTCCGTTCAGGCCTCCAAATTTGTTATCCACACAGACGGAAAAACTAATGGCCGAATTTTGTATTAAGTCCACCTTCATTTTGTGTTCATGAAGTAGTTTGAATAATTCACTAATACTGTGCTCCACAATAAAAGAGAAGTCCAAGGAGGAAAGCTTGACCAGCACTTGATTCTTTTTAACGATGAAACATGGAACTAATGGTTCTATCCCGATACCCCTTCCAACCGTAGTGCCTGAATCCTTAGGATTGATGAACGATTTCACGTGCAACGGAATTTCTTTTCGCTGTAGAGGCTGTAGCGTTTTGGGATGTATAACGGACGCTCCATAAAAAGCCAACTCTATGGCTTCTGTGTACGATATTTTGTTCAACAGTTGTGTTTCTTGAAAGTGTCTGGGATCCGCATTGAGCACGCCCGGCACGTCCTTCCAAATGGTAACGGAATCCGCATTGAGGCAATAGGCTAAAATGGCCGCCGTATAATCGGACCCTTCTCTTCCCAAGGTGGTAGTGAAATTGTTGTCATCACTACCCAAAAATCCCTGGGTTACATTAAGTACCTTCCTATCAATGCCCTTGGAAATCTTTTCTTGGGTTTTCTCCCAATTCACATTCGTGTCCCGATAGTTATTATCGGTTTTTATGAAGTTACGTACATCCAGCCACGTATTCCCCATCCCAACTTCATTCAAATAGGCGCTTACTATTGTAGTGCAGATCAACTCGCCATACCCGACCAATTGGTCGTAAACAAAATTATAATTGGGTGATTTATTCCATACCACAAAGCCTTGGATCTCATCGAACAAAGATTTTACTTTTTGAAAAACAGGATGTCGTTCACTAGGAAAAAGATCGGATAAAATCTTATTATGAAAATCAACAACTTCCTGTACTTTAAAGGAAAGTCTTTCTTTTTCCTTAAAATAGGAATCTACAACCTCCTCCATGGAATTGGTTATCTTGCCCATTGCGGAAATGACCAGCAAAGTATTATCATAACCTACCTCCTTAAGTACATTGACCAGATTTTTAACTCCTTCGGCATCCTTGACCGATGCACCTCCAAATTTGAAAATTCTCATGCATTCATTGCGTTTGTTCTATTCCCTGATTCAAGGGAAACCTTCTATATGAATCGTATTATTTCCTAAATGTTCTTCTTTGAAATCTTAAATATGACTTCTTTCCAAAAAATTGTGTATCCCCTTTTCATCCAGCTGAACTACGTCCCAATCCCGTAGAACTTTGGCCCCTTTGCTTTCATAAAAGGCAATGGCCGATTCATTCCAATCCAGTACTTCCCAGTTAATGCGCTTTACTTCCAATTTATGGCCATATTCCACCACTTTATGCAAAAGTGCCGAACCTAGCCCATAACCTCTTGCCTTTTCCGAAACAATCAAATCTTCCAAATGAATAATGGGTCCCTTCCATGTGGAGTACCTATGAAATATCAAGGCAATTCCCATGATTCCTTCCTTGGTTTCGGCCACGAAACAGTGAAAAAGCTTTGTATCTCCAAATCCATGCTTTGCCAAATCCTGAACCGTAACCTCAACGGCATTTCCTTCATTTTCAAAAATGGCCAATTCCTTGATCAAGCCCCATACCTGGGCCATATCATTTTCCTCTGCCTCCCGAATCGTATATTCCATATTTGTTACAAATAAAACACAAAGTTATAAATTTAAAAAACTAAAAAAGTACGAAAACGTTGTAGTTTAACAAAATAAGCGAACTTTGCAGGAGAAATTAACACTTCCCATGCTGAACAAAAAAAATAAGACTTTAGGCGAATTCATCATAGAAAATCAAGCTGCATTTCAATATTCCTCGGGCGAATTATCCAAACTGATAAATGCTATACGTCTTGCCGCAAAAGTAGTAAACCATGAAGTGAACAAAGCAGGATTGGTAGATATTTTAGGAACTGCAGGAGAAATGAATATCCAAGGGGAAAACCAACAGAAATTGGATGTGCTTGCCAATGAGAAATTCATACAGACCCTAAAAAATAGGGAGATTGTATGCGGCATCGCCTCCGAGGAGGAAGACCATTTTATTAGCATTAACAGTAATGATGAGAAGCACCGGAACAAATATGTTGTGCTTATTGACCCCTTGGACGGATCCTCAAATATTGATGTCAATGTTTCCGTGGGTACTATCTTTTCCGTATACAGGCGTATTACCCCTGTGGGCACCCCGGTAACTTTGAAAGATTTCCTTCAGCCCGGAAAAAACCAGGTGGCGGCGGGCTATATTATTTATGGCACATCTACCATGTTGGTCTATACCACGGGCCATGGGGTAAACGGGTTTACCTTAAATCCTGCTATCGGCACCTTTTACTTATCACATCCGGATATGCAATTTCCCGAAAGCGGTAAGATTTATTCTGTAAATGAGGGCAATTATATCCATTTTCACCAAGGGGTAAAAGACTATATAAAGTATTGTCAAAAGGAAGAAGGAGATAGACCCTATACTTCGCGCTATATAGGATCCCTTGTGTCCGATTTTCATCGAAATATGATCAAAGGGGGCATTTATATGTATCCTAAAAGCAGTATCACGGAAAATGGAAAATTAAGGCTCCTATATGAATGTAATCCAATGGCCTTCATTGCCGAACAGGCCAATGGCATTGCCATAGGAGGCCGCTCCAGAATATTGGACGTAAAACCTGAGGAACTTCACCAAAGGATACCCTTCTTTTGTGGAAGCCGGAAAATGGTGGAAAAACTACAGGAGTTTTTACAAAAATATCATTAGTTGCCCATCAGTACTTTAGGAGACTACTTTTTGATAAAATAGAGATAATCCTCAAAATCTATTTTTCCCGTAAACAAAGCTTTTGATTTTGTGATAATCTCGTCGAACTGTGAGGAGGAAAAGCCCAATCCTATTGCATATTTGCCCAAAAGAAATTCTTCTTCTTCATCCAGTACACCATCCGCGAAAACAATCTTTACCAGATCAAAAAAACGCTCCAATCTTTTTTCAAAACTTACCTGATGGGTAATGGGATATTTGTTGGTCTTTTTCATAACCTCTTTGAACTGCGCATCGGAGACATTCAATTTGTGTGCAAATCGTTCCAAGAGTTTCATCTCTGCGTCATCTATATAACCGTCTACCGCAGCCAATGAGGCTATGCTTGCAAAATGGGCCAAATTGTTGTTCGCCGAATGGGCATTGTACAAATCTTTAACGGACATTCTTTACATTTTAATGGGTGCAAATATAATTTTTTTAGAGGTCATATTTTATAATATCCCCAACTTTGTTTTTGGGCAAATTTGTAACTTCATACCGCTATGAAAACTCCTCTCCTAGAATTTACGGACAAAGGTATTTATTGCAGCAGGGCTGATGTGTATTTAGACCCTTGGCGTCCGGTACAAAAGGCAATAATTTCCCATGGTCATGCAGATCACAGCCGTTGGGGCCACCAGAATTATATAACGCATTATCGTAATGTTCCCATTATTACCCATCGCTTGGGAGAAATCAACATACAGGGCAAGGAATGGGGCGAATCCTTTACCATTAACAATGTAAAGTTCAGTTTACACCCCGCCGGACATATTATTGGTTCTTCCCAGATTCGGGTTGAACATAAAGGGGAAGTATGGGTATTTTCCGGAGACTATAAAAATGAGGATGATGGGGTCTGCACACCTTATGAGCCTGTAAAATGTAATACCTTCATTACGGAGTGCACCTTTGGTTTACCTCCTTTTAAGTGGATGCCACAAAAAGAGGTTTTCCACGAAATCAATAGTTGGTGGGCCGAAAACAAATCCGAAGGCAAAACATCCGTCCTCTTTGGATATACCTTGGGGAAAGCACAACGTTTACTGAAACACTTGGATTTGTCCCTTGGAAAAATATACACGCACGGAGCGGTCGAAAACATGACCGAGGTGGTGCGCCAATTAGTGGATTTTCCAAAGACCACCTTGATTACCGCAGACACAAAAAAAGAAGACCTACTAGGGCATATGGTTATTGCCCCTCCTAGTGCCCATGGGAGTTCCTGGATGCGAAAAATGATTCCTTATGTAACGGCATCGGCAAGTGGCTGGATGACATTTCGCGGGGCACGAAGAAGGAGGGCGATCGACAAAGGTTTTGTCCTTAGCGACCATTGTGATTGGCAAGGGCTTTTGGATAGCATCAACGCCACTGGAGCCGAAAAGGTAATATGCACACATGGTTACACTGAAATATTTTCAAGATATCTGAGGGAGCAAGGATATGATGCACAGACCGAGGAAACGCAATATGAGGGGGAATTGGGAGAATTGAACCCAGCCTCAAAAGAAGAATCCGAGGCATGAAAAATTTTGCGCAACTTATAAAAGCTCTGGACAGCACCAATAAAACCAATACAAATGTAAATGCCCTGACCCATTATTTTAATGCCGCCAATAATAAGGATAAGGTATGGACTATTGCCATTCTTTCCCATCGGCGTCCGCCACGTCCTGTCAATACCACCTTATTGCGCGAATGGGCATCCGAGTTGGCCCATATTCCATTGTGGTTGTTTGAGGAAAGCTATCATATCGTTGGGGATTTGGCAGAGACCATTGCCCTGGTCATGCCCTCTTCCAAAACTTCTACGGATAAAAGTCTAACCCAATTCTTGGAGGAAATGATCGCCCTTAAAAAGAAGGATGACGAAGCCAAGAAACAATACTTACATGAGAATTGGAAAGTGCTTGATTATTATGAACGCTTCGTCTTTACCAAATTGATAACAGGTGGTTTTCGGATTGGGGTGAGCCAAAAACTGATGACGCGTGCTCTGTCCAAAGCAACTAAAATCGATGAGGATATTCTCGCTTATAAGCTAATGGGCAACTGGGATCCGAATTCCATTTCATTTCAGGAATTGATTTTGGAGGAAAATGAAAGCGACTATCTTTCCAAACCCTATCCCTTCTATTTGGCCTATGCCGTTGAAAACGAAGTCGAGGAGTTGGGAAATGTAAAGGACTGGTCCGTTGAGCATAAATGGGACGGGATACGCGCCCAAGTTATCCTACGGAACAATGAGGTCTTCGTTTGGAGCCGTGGGGAAGAACTGGTTACGGATAAATATCCAGAGTTCCATACTTTCATTAATGCTATTCCCAATGGCACCGTCCTCGATGGTGAAATACTCCCATATCCTAATGACCAAATCGGTACGTTTAACGACATACAGACCCGGATAGGTCGAAAAACGGTTTCGAAAAACTTATTGGAGAAGGTCCCTGTAATCTTAAAGGCTTATGATTTGTTGGAATGGGAAGGCAAGGACATTCGAAACGAGACTTTCGCTGGGCGAAGGAAATTATTGGAAAGATTATTTGAAAAAGTCAGTTCTAGAGGGGTCACGGAATCCTTTCATCTTTCCGAAACATTACAATTTAATTCCTGGCAGGAGGTGGCCCAAGAACGTAACCGATCTAGAGAAGTACATAGCGAAGGTCTAATGCTAAAACGCAAACATTCTCCATATCTAGTAGGGCGTAAAAAAGGCGATTGGTGGAAATGGAAGGTAGACCCTTTGATCATTGATGCCGTTCTTACTTATGCAATGCGAGGGCATGGAAGACGAAGTAACCTTTTTACGGATTATACCTTTGCCCTTTGGTCGAAAAACGAGGATGGCGACAAGGAATTGGTCACTTTCGCCAAGGCCTATTCCGGGCTGACCGATGCAGAGTTTCGACAAATAGATAATTGGATCAAGAAGAACACCCTGGAACGTTTTGGGCCGGTACGTTCCGTAACGCCCCATCATGTTTTTGAAATTGCCTTTGAAGGTATTGCCCTTTCCAAACGACATAAAAGTGGTGTTGCCACGAGATTTCCCAGAATTTTAAGATGGCGACAGGACAAGAAAATCGAGGAGGCGAATACATTGGACGATTTAAAAAAAATGATAAGATGACACTTTTTTTAAAGGTGGGCAAGCTAGGGCTTGCTCGGAAAGGGTAGAAAATGACCAAAGAAGAACTTTATAAAATTGCGGAAAACTGGTTTCAATCACAAAATTGGAAACCCTTTCCATTTCAAAAAAAGACATGGAGCGCATTTTTACAGGGCAAACATGGGTTGTTGAATGCACCTACGGGAAGCGGCAAAACCTATGCATTATGGTTTCCCATTGTGTTAAACTACATCAAGCAGAATCCAGAATACAGGACAAAACACAAAAAAGGGCTAAAAGCCATATGGATAACCCCCCTCAGGGCCTTGTCTCAAGAAATCAGACAATCCGCCGAGCGAGTAACCTCGGACTTGGAAACCCAAATGACCGTAGGTATCCGTACCGGGGATACCACAACAAATGAAAGGGCACAGCAAAAAAGAAGTATGCCCGACTTATTGATTACCACTCCTGAAAGCCTTCAGCTTTTGCTTGCATCCAAATGGTATGACAAAACTTTCAAGGATTGTTCCGCTATTGTGGTAGATGAGTGGCACGAGCTCCTCGGCACCAAACGTGGTGTACAGATGGAATTGGCTCTTTCACGCCTTAAAACAGTCTCCAAAAACCTCCGAATTTGGGGTATATCCGCAACCATAGGAAATTTGGAACAGGCCCGTGAAGTCCTTTTAGGCCCTGAAACCGAAGCACACAAGAATTCGGTAATGATCAAGGCCAATATTAAAAAGAAGATCACGGTAAAAAGTATCATCCCAAAGAAGATGGAAACTTTCCCATGGCGCGGCCATCTGGGTATCCGACTTTTAGAGGATGTAGTGCCCATTATCAATAATAGTAGGACTACCCTGCTCTTTACCAATACCCGAAGCCAATGTGAAATCTGGTTCCAAAAAATCTTGGAAAAACATCCGGAATATGCGGGAGAAATTGCCATGCATCATGGGAGCATAAATAAGGAAACCCGGACCTGGGTGGAACAGGCCATTCGCAATGAAAGCCTTAAGGCCGTGGTCTGTACATCAAGCTTGGATTTGGGAGTGGACTTTGCCCCGGTGGAGACCGTAGTTCAAATAGGAGGCCCTAAAGGTGTAGCACGTTTTTTGCAACGTGCAGGACGCAGTGGGCATCGGCCAGGAAAGGAAAGTGTTATTCATTTTCTTCCCACACATGCCATTGAACTTATTGAAGCCTCGGCCTTGCAAGAGGCGGTAAAGCAGAATGCCGTGGAAGATCGTATTCCCTATCTTAACAGCTATGATGTCCTGTTACAGTATTTGACCACACTTGCGGTATCCGATGGGTTTTATCCTGATGAAATCTTTTCGGAAATCAAACAGACTTTTTGCTATCAGGCCATTTCCCTGGAGCAATGGCACTGGCTGTTGAATTTTTTGGTTATGGGCAGCCAAAGTCTCCAAACCTATGATGAATATAAAAAGGTGGAAGTAGAGGAAGACGGCAAATTCAAGGTAAACAATAAGGGTATTGCCATGCGCCATCGCTTTCAAATCGGTACCATTGTAGGTGATGCCAACCTTACCGTGCGCTATCAAAGGGGAGGATATATTGGTTCTATCGAGGAGTATTTTGTTTCCAAATTAACGCAAGGCGATGTGTTCACCTTCGCGGGGCGAAATCTGGAGTTTATCCGAATAAAAGGGATGCAGGTCCATGTCCGTAATTCGAAGAAAAGAACCAATAAAGTACCCAGTTGGATGGGCGGACGATTAACCCTTTCGGCCCGGATGTCGGAACTATTGCGAAATGAACTGTATTCTGCCTACAGCCCTTCGAAGGAACAATCGGAAGAAATTCGGTCCCTTGCCCATATTTTTGAACGTCAAGGCAGGGAAAGCATTGTTCCCAGACCTTACGAATTCTTGATCGAAACCTTTAAAACCCGGGAAGGGTATCACCATATCTTTTATCCCTTTGAAGGTCGCTTTGTCCATGAGGCCATGGGCAGTCTTTTCGGGTATCGGATAAGCCTGCTCTCGCCCATAACATTCTCTTTAGCCTTTAACGATTACGGGTTTGAACTGTTATCGGACAAGCAAATAGATATGCAACAGGTCATCGACAATGATTTGTTCACTGCGGAATATCTACTTGAAGATTTGCAAAAAAGTCTGAATTCTACCGAAATGGCGCGTAGAAAGTTTCGGGACATCGCGGTCATCAGTGGAATGGTATTCACCGGATATCCCTACAAACAGATTAAAATGAAACATCTGCAGAGCAACTCGCAATTATTATTTGATGTCTTCAGGGATTATGAATCCAATAATCTTTTGTACCAACAGGCCTTTAGGGAAACTTTTGAACATCAATTGGAAGAAGGCCGTTTGCGAATGGCCCTAGAACGCATCGCAACCCAGGAAATTGTCTGGAAGAATTGCGAACAACCTACACCCTTCTCCTTTCCGATCATAACTGATCGATTGAGTCGTGAAAGATTGTCCAGTGAAAAGCTTGCGGACCGCATCAAACGGATGGCGGCAATCTTGACAAAAAAGTAATCGATATTTGTAATTGCGATTTATCGAGCCGCTATTATTAATCCCAAACCTACAACATAGAGTAGCAACATAGCATTTAGCATTCCGGAAACGCCTTTGGGTGCCCCTTTGAATTCCTTCCAAACAAAAATACCCCATAAGGCCGCTACCACTGTAGCCCCCTGCCCCAATCCATAAGAGATGGCCGGACCCGCCTTATCCGATGCCAAAATACTGAACGACATCCCAATACACCAAATGATTCCGCCCAGGACACCCATGAAGTGACTCTTTCCCGTACCCGTAAAATAATCCTTAAAACTTACGGGGGCACCTTCAAAAGGTTTGCGCATCAATACGGTATTGAACAAGAAGTTACTGACCAAAATCCCTAAGGAAAAAAGAAATACGGCCGTGTATGGACTTAATTTTCCAGCAATGGGTTGCGTAAAATCAGAGAACATGGAGTTGGCTACATATTTATAGAACAACCCCATTAACAATCCGGCCACTACTGCCAAGACCAAACCTTTTGTAGGCACCTTTTGTTGCTGTGCGGACAACTTTCTATAGGCATTGGCATTCAACAAAATAGCCAATACGATAAAGGCGACGCCGCCAAAAAGAAAGGTAGAGTTTCCGATGGGTTGATCTAAATAATTTACAATAACACCAATTACCAAGGCCAAACCTATACCCACAGGAAACGCAACGGACATACCTGCCAACGCTATGGCCGCCACCAAAAGGATATTGGCCAGGTTAAAAAGAATGCCGCCCAAGACAGCCGACCATACATTCTCGGAACTGCCTTGTGAAATATCCTCTAAAAAGGGCCTACCCATCTCTCCCATACTTCCCGCCGTTAATGCAAAAAGCAAGGAAAACAAAACAATCCCAAAAACATAATCCCAATAGTAGAGTTCAAAGCGCCAACTGCTTGCAGCTAATTTTTGGGTATTGGCCCACGAACCCCAGGCAAACATGGTAATAATACAGAATACTACGGCTATTTGATAGGTCTCTATAACGAACATAATCTTAAAATTGGTTGATTTCTGCTATTGAGGGCGCCGTATCCTGGGCGCCCATTTTTGTGACGGCAAGTGCTGCCGCCTTACTGGCAAAGGCCATACTTTCCTCCCATCCCTTATCTTGGGCCAAACAAACGGTCAAAACCCCATTGAATACATCTCCGGCCGCGGTTGTATCTACGGCTTTTACTTTTGGGGCAGGAATAATAAAGCTATGGCCTGCATTCATGAAAAAAGAACCTCTGCTTCCCAAAGTAACAATAACATTTTCCACTCCCTTTTCGAGTAAGGCAGTACCGGCTTTCTTAAGAGAAGCATCATCTGTCACCTCAATTCCGGTCAAAATTTTGGTTTCCGTTTCATTGGGAGTGATTAAAAAGAGCCCATTTAAAATGGTGTCGTCCAATACTTGCGCCGGGGCCGGATTTATAATCAGTTTCTGATTTTTTGCCTTACAGTAATCCGCCAAAAAAGCAACGGTTTCAATGGGTGTTTCCAGTTGGGTAAGAAAAATTTGGGCTATGGAAATTGCTCCCATTTTTGCTTCGAGG
Source organism: uncultured Flavobacteriaceae bacterium (assembly GCA_947494715.1). Lineage (GTDB taxonomy): Bacteria > Bacteroidota > Bacteroidia > Flavobacteriales > Flavobacteriaceae > Ulvibacterium. The sequence continues at coordinate 102,221 of CANLWG010000002.1, forward strand.
TGTTTTGGGGAAAGCAGGGCATTGGTCCCGGAAGCGACCACAATTTCATTCTCTCCTTCCCCATTTACAGTAATCAATGCAACTCCGGAAGCCTCGTTTTCCACAATTTTCACGCTGTCCACATCTATCCCTTCTTTTACATACCCCTTAAGTGCATTTTGGCCAAAAAGATCATCCCCCAAACAACAGATAAAAATAACCTCACCTCCCGCTCGGGCTGCTGCCACTGCTTGGTTGGCCCCCTTACCTCCAGGAAACATAAAGAAATCGCCGCCAAGTATGGTCTCTCCCGGTTCGGGGAATCTTTTGGTCTTAACGACCATATCAGTATTGGAACTTCCTACAACGACAATTTTAGACATGGCTGGCATTCATTTGTAATCAATGGACAAAGTAGGGATATCAAAGCATATAAACAAGGGGCTCTTTTTTTACCTTTGAGATTCTAATGAACGGGTATCCTATTCAAATACAAAATCAAAATTTTACGCTGCATCCTTCGGGAACCCTATTTTGGCAAGAAAAATCGGTTCTTCTGATAAGCGATGTACATTTGGGAAAGGTGTCCCATTTCCGAAAGTATGGTGCGGCCGTCCCTCAAAATGTAGTTCAAAAAAACTTTGAGTTAATGGATGAAGCTTTGGAATATTTTAATCCGAAAACCATCTGTTTTTTGGGAGACCTGTTCCATTCAGCCTTAAACAAGGAATGGAATCTTTTCGAAAATTGGGTTGCTAAAAAGCCCATGAAGATCATTCTTGTAGCCGGCAACCATGATATCATTCCCCCTCTAAAGTATGAGGACCTAGGTATTGAAGTAGTCCCCGAAGTTAAATGGGGCGATTTTCTCTTGACCCACCATCCGGAAGAACGAATTGGATGCTTCAATTTTTCAGGTCATATACACCCCGCCATACGATTACGGGGAAAGGGGAGGCAATCCCTTATGCTACCTTGCTTTTTTAAAAGTGAGCGACAATTGATTCTGCCGGCTTTTGGGAAGTTTACGGGGACTTTTGTATTGGAACCCAAAAAAAACGATGAGGTATTTGCCATTGTAGAAGATGAGATCATGAAGATATAATGTTTTGGTTTGCTTCACTTATTTGCCCGGATACCATTGATTTCTCCATGCCATCAAATGGCAGAGCTAAAATTGTGTTTATAATTGGATTGTTTATCCCTTAAATCTATCTTTGCACAAAGTTTTACGGTTGGTCAACACCCCGATTTCCGAAAGCTATGCACGGTCTCTGCAAACCCAGAAACTGCGGGATGCTATTGCCATATCCCAAAATAAGCTCTCTCTAAAAGGTCTTACCGGGTCTTCGCTTTCTTTTGTCCTTTCCGATTCGTTTTTAAATTCCGAGCTGCCATTTTTGCTGATTTTTGATGATAAGGAAGAAGCGGCCTACCACCTCAACGATTTGGAGCAACTCATCGGCGAAAAGGATGTGCTTTTCTATCCGGGAAGCTATCGAAGACCTTACCAAATTGAAGAAACGGACAATGCCAATGTGTTGCTGCGGGCAGAGGTACTTAACCGTATCAACTCCCGAAAAAAACCAGCGGTTATCGTTACCTACCCTGATGCTCTTTTTGAAAAAGTGGTCACTCGTAGGGAACTTGAAAAGAATACACTCAAAATTAAAATCGACGACACACTTTCATTGGATTTCCTTAATGAAGTACTTTTTGAATACCGATTTAAGCGCGTTGACTTTGTAACGGAGCCCGGAGAATTTTCGGTACGGGGAGGTATTGTGGACGTTTTTTCATTTTCACATGACGAACCCTACCGTATCGAGTTTTTTGGGGACGAGGTAGACAGCATCCGCACCTTTGACGTTGAAACCCAGCTCTCAACGGACACAGTGAAGAAAATTAGTATTATTCCAAATGTAGCCAATAAATTCTTAGAGGAAAAACGGGAAAGTTTTTTAAAGTATATCTCACCGAAGACCATTATTTTTATTCAAAATAACGATCTCCTGTTTAAGAGGCTGGACAATTTCTTTGGAAAGGCCAACGAAGCATTTGCCCAATTATCTCAAGAAATCAAGCATGCCACTCCTGAGGAGCTTTTTGCAAACTCTGCACTATTCAAAAATCAGTTAAAAGATTTCGGTTTGATTCAAATGGGTGCTTCGACGGCGCCCAGCCTGACAAACGATAAAGCATCGCCCGCCGTCACAAAACAGGAGAGAACCATATCCTTCAATACTAGACCACAGCCTGCCTTCAATAAAAAATTCAATTTGCTTATTGATGATCTCAATACAAAGTATGAAAACGGCTATACCAATTATATATGCTGTGCCAGCGAACAACAGGCCCAACGCTTTCACGATATTTTTGAGGAGGTAGACCAACAGGTGAACTATCAGACCCTTGTATTCCCATTATACCAAGGATTTATAGATGATGATCTAAAAATAGTTTGCTATACCGATCACCAAATTTTTGAACGATACCATAAATTCCACCTTAAGAATGGCTATGCCAAGAAGCAGGCCATTACCCTTAAGGACCTCAACCGGCTCGAAATTGGGGATTACGTCACCCATATAGACCATGGTATCGGGAAGTTCGGGGGGCTTCAAAAAATAGATGTAGAAGGAAAAAAGCAAGAGGCCATAAAATTGATGTATGGTGATCGTGACATCCTATATGTCAGTATACATTCGCTTCACAAAATATCCAAATTCAATGGTAAGGACGGTGCCGTGCCAAAAATCTATAAATTGGGATCGGCGGCCTGGAAGAAACTCAAGCAGAAGACAAAATCCCGTGTCAAGAAAATTGCCTTCGACCTGATCAAGGTCTATGCAAAACGACGATTGGAAAAGGGGTTTCAATATGACCCCGATAGTTATCTCCAGACTGAGTTGGAAGCCTCTTTCATTTACGAGGACACCCCTGATCAAAGCATCGCTACGGAAGATGTAAAAAGGGACATGGAGAGCGAACGTCCCATGGATCGTCTTATCTGTGGGGATGTAGGTTTTGGCAAGACCGAAGTGGCCATCCGCGCCGCGTTCAAGGCAGTGGACAATGGCAAGCAAGTAGCCGTATTGGTGCCAACCACTATTTTGGCTTTTCAACACCATCGCACTTTTACGGAGCGGTTAAAGGAAATGCCCGTAACGGTAGATTACCTTAACCGTTTTAGGACGGCAAAGGAACGAAGGGAAACCTTGGAAAATCTGGTATCGGGCAAAGTTGATATCATTATAGGCACACATCAACTTGTCAACAAAAATGTAAAATTTAAGGATCTAGGGCTGCTGATCGTGGATGAAGAGCAAAAATTTGGAGTGTCCGTCAAAGACAAGCTAAAGTCCATTAAGGAAAACGTAGATGTACTTACGCTTACGGCAACCCCTATCCCGCGTACCTTACAATTTAGTTTAATGGCCGCCCGTGACCTCTCGGTCATCAATACACCACCGCCCAACAGATACCCCATAGAGAGTCAGGTTGTCCGATTCTCCGAGGAAACCATTCGTAATGCCATAACATATGAGATACAACGCGGAGGGCAAGTATTCTTTATTCACAACCGGATAGAGAACATAAAGGAAGTGGCCGGTATGGTGCAACGTCTGGTACCCGACGCCAAAGTGGGCATTGGCCATGGACAGATGGAAGGCAAAAAGCTGGAGACCTTAATGCTCTCTTTCATTAATGGTGAGTTTGATGTTCTGGTCTCCACAACCATCGTAGAAAGTGGATTGGATGTAACCAATGCCAATACTATTTTTATCAACAATGCCAATAATTTTGGATTGAGTGATCTTCATCAGATGCGCGGTCGCGTGGGGCGGAGCAACAAAAAGGCCTTCTGTTATTTCATTACCCCGCCCTATGATGTAATGACTCCCGATGCCCGAAAACGAATACAAGCACTAGAACAGTTTACCACATTGGGCAGTGGATTCCATATAGCCATGAAAGATCTTGAAATACGAGGAGCAGGGGATCTGTTGGGAGGTGAACAAAGTGGATTTATCAACGAAATCGGGTTTGAGACCTACCAAAAGATATTGGCAGAGGCCATAGAGGAACTTAAGGAAAATGAGTTCAAGGAATTGTATGAGGAAGTTGAAGGGCATCATGAAAAAGTATTTGTAAAGGATACGCAAATCGATACCGATTTTCAACTACTATTCCCTGATGATTATGTCAACAATATAACGGAGCGCTTAAACCTGTACACGGAACTCAATCTGGTAAAAGATGAAGAGGGCCTGCAAAAATTTGAAACCCAATTGATCGATCGTTTCGGCCAACTGCCGGATGCGGTTGCCGACCTCTTGAACTCGGTGCGGGTCAAATGGATTTGCAGTAGTATCGGGTTGGAAAAAGCAGTGATGAAAAAGGGTAAATTTCTAGGATATTTTATAGCTGACCAACAATCGGATTTCTATCAAAGTGCGGCTTTTACCAAAGTACTTCAATTTGCGCAAAATCATCCACAACAAGTTAAACTCAAGGAAAAACAGACCCGGAATGGGTTAAGGCTTTTATTGGTCTTTGAACATATCAATTCTGTTGATGAGGCATTGGAGGCTCTCCAACTTTTTGATCACAAATCAATAGTAGTTTCTTAAAGAGGTTTATGCTATATTAGGGGCACAAAAAAATCCACTAAAATCGCTCTTATGCAGACCAAAAAAAATACTTCCCGAAGATCTTTTATCAAAAAAAGCGCTATAGCTTCCTCCATTTTCATTGTTCCCAGACATGTACTGGGTGGCTCAGGTTATTTGGCCCCAAGTGACCGGCTCAATTTGGCGGCCATTGGTGCCGGAGGAAAGGGCCGTAGCGATATCCTGAACGCATCCGTTCAAGGAAGGGAAAAAGTGGTCGCACTCTGTGACGTGGATTTTTCCGGATCGGCCAAAAGTTCCGTAGAAGCATTTCCCAAAGCTAAATTGTACAATGATTATCGAGAGATGCTGGATAAGGAAAAAGGCATTGACGCGGTTACCATTTCGACACCGGACCATGTACATGGTCCGGCCGCAGCCTTTGCCATGGAACGGGGAAAACATGTATATGTTCAAAAACCCTTGACCCATAATATCCGTGAGGCGAGGATGCTTACCCAAATGGCGAGGGATAAAAAAATCGTTAGCCAAATGGGAAACCAAGGTGGTTCCAATCCGCTCTTGGACATGGTACAGAAGTGGGTAGATACCGATGCTGTGGGAGCCATTTCCAAAGTACAGGTATGGACCAACCGCCCCGTCTGGCCGCAAGGCTATGCCATGCCCGAACCCGATGAAAGTAAAAAACCGGAAGACCTCTCCTGGGATTTATGGTTGGGTCCGGCCCCAAACAGACCCTTTACACCTAATTTACATCCATTCAATTGGCGTGGCTGGTGGGATTATGGTACAGGTGCCTTGGGAGATGTAGGGTGCCACTTGATCGATATCCCCTTTAGAACCTTAGGCCTCAAATATCCAACCGACGCGGAATGTAGTGTAGGTTCCGTATACTCCCAGATGTGGACGGCGGATTATCATCCTGAGGGATGCCCCCCTTCGTCCTTTATCACTTTACATTTTGGAGCGACGGATAAGAGCAAATCACCCATAGAGATGACCTGGAGCGATGGGGGTATTCGACCTTCACATCCAGATATAATTCCGGCCAATAACGATATTGGAGGCCCGGGAAGTCAAAATGGGGTATTGATGATCGGGGAAAAAGGTATTATTTCTACCAATATCAATGATAGTTCCCCACTTACCCCTAAACTATATCTTAATGATGGTACGACCGATTTTGGTCCTGAAGCGGAAAATAGCGAAGAACCGGAATATGGCCACCAACGGTTATGGGTAGATGCCTGTAAAACAGGTTTTGATAGCCCCGAACACAAAGCGCTGACCTCATCTTTCGATTATGCAGGACCCATGACCGAAACTGTCTTAATGGGTAATTTGGCCATTCGTAGTTATATGCTCCAACGGGAGAACAGCGAAGGAAAAATGGATTTTTTCGCCCGTAAAAAGCTGTTGTGGGACGGAGAGAATATGCGGATTACCAACCTGGAAGAGGCCAATCAATTTGTGGGAAGGACCTATAGGGAAGGTTGGAAGATGTAATAGCCTCCAATTTATTTCTTACCTCCTATTTTTTGGTAAGGTGTTTGATTTGTTTTGAACATGCGAAAAATTGCCGTTGTCCCTTTTTTGTTTTTGGCCATGTCTTTAATGGCCCAGCGCACCATATCCGGCACGTTCTCGCCCGCTGGCAATTACAGTTGGCTAATAGCCTATCATCTTGAACCGGGCGGACAATCCTATATCGAGGATACCGCCATAAATGATGGGAAATTCACCTTAGCCCTAGCTGAAAACAGTGCTACCGGAATCTATCGATTGGTGTATGCCCTACCTCAAGATGAATTTTACTTTGATGTTATCTACAACGGAAAGGAAGATATTCAATTGCATTTTGATGCTTCCAAAGGGATCAACTTTTCTGCCTCCGAGGAAAATAAGATCTTCAACAGGTATTTTAGGGATATCCATAATCTGGAAGGTGAAATTGTCCGATTTTATTCCGAGGGAAAAACCAATGACAAAGGGTTCAAAAAAGTTAGAAAGGCATTGAAAGCCTCTCAGGTCGCTTACGAAAAACAATCCGAAGGTATGCTGGCCCAACATTTTATAAAAGCCAATTCGCCTTACATTCCTTTGAACAATGAATCCCTATTCGATTATGTTAAAAACAGAAAAGCGAACTATTTCACCACGCTTGACTTGAAAAATCCGATTCTACAGGCCTCTGGATTTTTGATAGATAAAATTTCCAACTATGTTTTTACCGCCCTCCCCATGCAACAGATGGATCCATTGGAAACGGAAAAGGCGATACAAGAAAACGTTAGTGAAATAAACGAGTATATGAAAGGTACCCCGGCAGGTTTCAAATTTCATATTTTTCATAAACTTTGGAAGCAGGCTGCGGTTAATGATTATAATATCTTATCCGATTTTATTTATGAAAGCTATCTAACCCCATTGGCAGAAGGGACCAACCATCAAAATGTTATCGATGAAATTGACATCCATAACCGATTGCGTTTAGGGGCCATCGCTCCTGAAATAGAATGGAGAGATGGTAATACAAATAAAAAATTAAGTGATCTTAATGGCTCCGAATATTACATGTTGGTCTTTTGGAGCAGTACCTGCGGACATTGCCTCCGAGACCTTCCAGAATTATACGAAGGACTAAATCAGAGGTCAAACCTTATAGTGGTTGCCCTAGGGTTGGAAGATGATGATGTCCGCTGGAAAATTGAATCGGCCAAATTTGAAAATTTCGAACACGTCCTGGCTTTGGGCAAATGGGAAAATGAATACGCTAAGTTATATGATATAGGAAAAACCCCTACGTATTTCGTATTGGACAAAGAAAAACGGATAATTGCCAAGCTTGAGGATAGCAATGCGGTGATAAGGTTTCTTGAAGAAAATTAATACCCAATATTAAAGTGCCTTTAAATCCTTTATGGTCCTAAAGGCCACATCTACTTGATCGTCATCCACAAGGATAGTGAATTCATTAGTAGTTGAAATTACCTCATAGAGTACAATGCCTTCCCATGCCAAGCGCTGAAAAATGAAATAGTAAATTCCAGGTACGGAAACATTCTCAGCTGGAAGCTTTACTGTAATAGAAGATAGATTCTCCGCCTTTTGGGTACATTTTTCTGCCTTAAAAAGTCGCTCTACAGTTTCGTCCATGCTGTTGCTAATGACAATATTGATTTCATTTACACCGCGGGAAGATGTGTAAAAAATATCCTGATTGGCATTAATTTCGTCCAAAAGCTTGGCCTGTTGTACAAGAACCGTATCCGAGGCCAAGAACGTATAATCGGTCAAAGAGGACCTAACTGTAATCTCCCCAATATTTTTTAAGACCTTGATTATTTTATGGGTGGCCCTAAATTCCAAGTCATCGGATAAGCGCTTTAAGGCCATAACTATGGCTCCATTCCGAATTTCCTTACCCAATTCCTCCTCGATCTCCGGCTTCACAATGCGTGATAATGAAGTTAGATTGATGATACCCTGTGCCAATGCACTTTGCAAAAAGGGCTTCTTTTTGATGTATTGCTCTACAACAGAAGAAATTGTTTTCATTTTTGGTTCAGTTGAAGTACAAAAATAACAAATTGTTACAAATAAAACAAATTGTTTAACGGATAATTTTGTGCGTAATTACGTATTCAAAAGTGATAAAAAGCATCCTCTATATGCTCAATCTTGAATATTTTGCTGTTTTTTAGGATGGTTATGACATCAAATCGTATCTCAACATCAAGTTCCAGTTCGGTTACATAGTGGTTCGCCCCCATAACCAAAAGTCCTATTTTCTTCTTGGTAATAGTTTCTGCAATAGGTATAATTTGATCGTTGCTTCTAGCTCGAACTTCTATTATGGCAAGGATATTTCCTTTTTGTGCAATAATATCAATTTCGGATTTTAGATATCTATAATTACGATACTTGATGTCATATCCCTTTGTTATCAAAAAATCCACTGCCATCTGCTCCCCTTCCTTTCCAAATTCATTATGCTTCCCCATAAAGATATCCTTGAAATTGTACTAAAACAGTGCATTTCATCGAAAAAAACAACACTTCATCGTTATTATTTAACTCAACATCGTAAATTGGCCGTCAGTACAACGAAAATAAGACGATTAAGATACTATCCAAAAAGTTTAAGCGTTAAGAATTAGCCCCTACGCACATGAACGTTCTTAAAGCCTAAAATCTATGGAATACTTCGTTAATTGTAATACCTCTACATTAGCGCCGTACGCAACTCCTTTGGACAGGACAAAAGCGGCACATTTGTACAGAAGACTGGGGTTTAGTGCCTCGGTGCAGACTATTGACCAAGCGGTCGGTCAAAATGCGGGAACGCTTGTGGACAATCTGGTAAACCAGGCAGTAACTATGCCTCCATTACCTCCCCCTGCTTGGGCGGATTGGAACAATAGCAACTATCCTGCTGACGACGATCAAGCGGGACAAGTCAGGAGAGCTCAGCTGCAAGAATGGCGCTTAACCTACACCAATGCCCTTTTGGACAATAATCTGAGGGACAGGATGAGCTTCTTCTGGAGCAATCATTTTGTTACTGAGATAGATATATATAATTGTAATTCATTCCTTTACTATTACATTAATTGTCTACAACGAAATTCATTAGGGAACTTCCGGACTTTTGTTAGCGAAATAGGATTGACCGATGCCATGCTTTACTATTTGGATGGTGTATATAATAACGGGAACAATCCCAACGAAAACTATGCCCGTGAGCTGTATGAACTTTTCACTTTAGGTGAAGGAAACGGATATACCGAAGAGGACATCATTGAAACGGCCAAGGCTCTATCCGGTTATGTGGAAAGAGGTGAAATAGGCTGTTCCCCTGTCACCTATGATGCGACCAAACATGATACCGGTAGTAAAACCATTTTGGGCCAGACAGGAAATTGGGGATATGATGATGTAATCAACATCCTTTTCCAACAACGCCCAAATGAGATAGCGGAATTCATCTGTAGAAAACTATATGAATTCTTTGTACATCCAGATTCCAAGGACGATACCGGAAATGCGCAAGCCATCATTGATGGAATGGCGAATACGTTCATTACAAATAATTTTGAAATAGCTCCGGTTTTGTCACAATTGTTCAAAAGCCAGCACTTTTTTGACGACAATGCCATTGGTGTTATTATCAAGAGTCCCTATGACATGTATCTCAATACATTTAAGGAGACCAGTTTCGCTTACACGGATAACACTTTGAGCGAGATCAACAATTACACCCGCCTGTTGGGGCAGGAACTGTTCGATCCCTTTGACGTGGCCGGTTGGCAACGTGATCGCACTTGGATCAATACTAATTTCATTATTGGACGTTGGCTCACCATTGAGACCATTCTAGAAACTTTCTATCAGAACAGTAATGAGCAGTTTAGGGCATTTGGCCTCTCTCTCACAGGAAATGACGGATTAACAAGCAATAATCCGGATGTCATCGCCAGACCTATCATTGATTTTGTTCTTCCCCAGGGATTGTTGGATGAGGGCGAATACGAAAAGGCATTCGCCGTATTTAGAAGCGATATAGACCCCACCTACTATGAAGGTGGAAATGATGAAACTTGGACGCTGGCCACTTGGATGACAGCACCGTTTCAAGTATACCTATTATTACAATATTTGGCAAGACAACCCGAGTTTCAACTAAAATAAATCCTACGACTATGTGCAATATCAACAATACCCCTTATAAAGGCCTACAACATGATGGCCACGATTTAGAACACAAGGCTTGGAGCAGACGTTCCTTTCTTCAAGCTTTGGGAATCGCTGGTTCCGGTTCCATGATGCTGGGAAGCAACATGTTGACCGCATCGGCCCCTTCTCCATTGACGGCAGCAATAGCCGCAGCGGAAACGGATAACATTTTGATTTTGATACGACTATCCGGTGGAAACGATGGACTAAGTACCGTAATTCCCATAGAACAATATGATAGTTATGCCAATGCTAGGCCCAACATCTATATTCCAGAGAGTAAAGTATTAAAGTTAACGGACGAATTTGGCGTTCCCTCCTACATGCAGGCCGTAGAGCCTATGTGGGGCGACGGGCAATTTAAGGCCGTACATGGTGTGGGGTATCAAAACCAAAGTCTATCCCATTTTACAGGATCGGATATTTATGCCAATACGGATCTAACAACAACAGGTTTTAGTGGATTGGATACGGGTTGGATGGGAAGACATTTTGAGACCCTTTACCCTGATTATCTAATCAATCCACCAGCATCTCCCGCTGCCATTCAAATAGGTCAATTCGGGAACTTGGTTTTCCAAGGTGAAGAGACCAATTATGCCTTCATTACATCCAATATTGATCAGTTGGAGGAAATTGCGGAATCTGGTGTGGTTTACGGATTGGATGATGCCTTGTTCGGAGACTGTATGTATGGTGACCAGTTGAAATTCCTTAGGGGAGTCGCCAATACTACGTATGAATACGCAGGTCTTATCCATGAAGCCTATGAGCGTGGACAAAACCAAGTGGAGTACCAAGACAATGGTTTCGCCAGACAATTGGCCCTCTTAGCGCGATTGATAAAAGGAAATTTGGGCACCAAGGTATATATGATTTCCATGGGTGGTTTTGACACTCACGGTAACCAACCTTTGGCCCATGAACGTTTGATGACCAATTTATCCGTAGCCATCGATAATTTCTACGATGACATTGCCTTTACCCAACAAGATGATCAAGTCTTAAGTATGACTTTTTCAGAATTCGGACGACGAATTTTTGAAAATGGTTCAAACGGTACGGATCATGGTAAAGCGGCACCTACTTTGTTTTTCGGGTCAGGATTGAACGGAAGTGCGTTCGTAGGGGAACACCCAACCTTGGATAATCCGGATGGCAGGGGTAATTTGGAGTACACCATGGATTTTAGGGATTTGTATGCCACTGTCCTGGCTGAATGGCTCTGTGTGGACATTCCTTTGGTAGAGCAACATTTGTTGGATCATCCTTATGCTCCGGTTAACCTAGGCTTTAATTGTAGTGGCGTTGAATTCCCGGATATCGTTTACAGTGATGGGGAACCTACCTTGCCCACACAACCGGATCCCACAGATCCCAATCCGGATTTGTTGAACGCTGTGGTCCATAAACCATTTTATCCTACGGATAACGCTCCTCACATTTATTTGGAAATGCCCTTTACGGCCCATGTGGATATTCAATTGTACAATATTCTTGGTCAAAATGTGGGTACTATCTACAATGAAATGATGACCGAGGGATCAGTGGAAATCAATATTAGGGAACGAATGCCCGAACATTTGTCCACAGGAAAATACATTTATCGTATACAGATTCAGGACAAAAAGATGAGTAAATCGGTAATGGTTGCTTAACACGCCCCACACTTTGCAACTTGACCTTCGGTGTACCAATTGGTAAGCCGAAGGTTTTCTTTTTGGTCATCTAGGCTGTAGACCCAACAAACCTTATTCTGAAGGACGGGTTTAAAAAAGTTCACTTCATTTCAATTACCCGGCCTGCATATTCTCGGCTTCCGGAATAATCCCCACTAGTTTATCGGGTTGGTGAATAAGTAAAGGCATGTGCTCCGGACAAATCCAATAGGATTGACTATTGTAGCTCATTTGTAGCAATGGGATTTGCTTATCGGATTTTTGGCACATTACACAACTTCTTTCCATACTATCGCTCATTTCCTTAACTGGTTTTCATTTTCGATACCTAAAGTAAAGGTAGCCTAAATACGGAATACCTTCAAGTCGTTCATTTTTTAATTCTTGTTTTTCCGACCCCAAAATTTGAACGTGATAAGACAAGGAGATGCCTTGGGCTATTCCCTTTGCAAGAGCTCTTTGAATTCGGTAGGGATTTTGGTTTTTTGATGTATTATGGTCACAGCCCTAAAAAAGCTGTATTTTTGTGCCTTAATTCGAGTTTTGATGTTTCAAAATCAACAAAATCCAGAAAGGTATACGATTACCGCTGCATTGCCCTATACAAACGGGCCAATCCATATTGGACATTTGGCCGGGGTTTATGTTCCTGCCGATATTTATGCCCGTTATTTACGCTTAACGGGCCATGAGGTTGCCTTTGTATGTGGCAGTGATGAACATGGGGTGGCTATTTCAATGAAGGCCAAAAAGGAAGGTGTAACTCCAAAAGAGATTATAGATAAGTATCACGGTATCATCAAAAAGTCTTTTGCTGATTTTGGGATTTCGTTCAATAACTACTCCAGGACTTCGGCAAAGGTACATTATGAAACTGCCTCGGATTTTTTCAAGAAGCTATATGAACAAGGTGATTTTATCGAGGAAAACACTGCTCAATTGTACGATGAAGAGGCCGGACAATTTTTAGCGGATCGTTTCGTCACCGGCACCTGTCCCAATTGTGGCTATGAAGAAGCCTATGGTGATCAATGCGAAAATTGCGGATCTTCCTTGAATGCAACCGATCTGATAAATCCAAAATCTACGATTACCGGTGCCGTTCCCGCCTTAAAGGAGACCAAACATTGGTTTCTACCCCTAGATCGTTATGAAGACTTCCTAAGAAACTGGATTTTGGAAGGTCATAAGAAAGACTGGAAACCCAATGTATACGGCCAATGCAAATCTTGGATAGAAGGTGGTTTGGAACCCCGTGCGGTGACCCGTGATCTGGATTGGGGTATTCCCGTACCGGTACAAGGAGGTGAAGGCAAGGTTTTATATGTTTGGTTCGATGCGCCAATAGGCTATATCTCCTCTACCAAGGAATGGGCAGAAAGGGAGGGCAAGGATTGGGAGCCGTATTGGAAAGACAAGGGAACCAAATTGGTACATTTCATAGGTAAAGACAACATTGTTTTTCACTGTATAATTTTCCCGGCAATCCTTAAAGCCCATGGGGATTACATACTTCCTGAAAATGTCCCTGCCAATGAATTCCTAAACTTGGAGGGCAACAAATTGTCCACCTCTAAGAACTGGGCGGTTTGGTTGCATGAATATCTGGAGGAATTCCCGGATATGCAAGATGTCTTGCGTTATACATTAACGGCAAATGCACCGGAGACCAAGGACAATGATTTTACTTGGAAGGATTTCCAGGCACGGAACAATAATGAATTGGTCGCCATTTTTGGGAATTTTATCAATCGGGTGGTGGTATTGACACATAAATATTATAATGGGATCGCACCAGAGCCTACGGAGCTTTCCAATATCGATAAAGAAACCTTGGCCGAATTGCAAAAGTACCCTCAAATTATTTCCAATTCCTTGGAACGCTACCGATTCCGGGAAGCAAGCCAAGAGCTTTTAAACCTCGCACGTTTGGGCAATAAGTATTTGGCCGATGAAGAACCTTGGAAACTCATTAAAGTGGATGAAGAAAGGGTAAAAACCATCATGTTCATTGCACTACAAATTGCAACCGGGCTGGCCGTTTTGAGTGAACCTTTCCTCCCTTTTACCTCAGCGAAGCTAAAAAATATCCTCAATATCAGATCCAGTGCTATCCAAACCGGTTGGGAACAGGTAAAGGATAGCGAGGTACTATTATCCAGTGGTCATACAATCAACAAGGCGGAACTTTTATTTCGAAAAATCGAAGATGACGAAATCCAAAAGCAACTGGATAAACTGGAAGCCACTAAAAAAGCCAATGCTACCATGGACTCTGCACAAGCTATCAGCCCACAAAAGGATACCATCACTTTCGATGATTTTACCAAACTGGATATGCGTGTAGGTACCATTGTTGAAGCGGAAAAGATGCCCAAGACCAAAAAACTGATGGTCTTAAAAGTGGACACGGGTCTCGATACCAGAACCATTGTTTCGGGTATTGCAGAAAGTTTTGAAGCCGATGAGATCATTGGCAAAAAAGTCACTGTACTCATTAACCTGGCTCCCAGAAAACTCAGAGGTGTAGAAAGTGAAGGTATGATTCTAATGACCGAAGATGCGGAAGGTAAATTGGTGTTCATAAATCCCGATCAAGATGAGGTTGGGAATGGTAAAACCATCAGCTAATTATAACAAACACCTTCCATGTCTTCCTTAATACCCTACATCTTTCAACATACCCAACTTCCCAAAAAAGGTATTGAAAGCACTGTAAAGCTGTTGGACGAAGAATGTACCGTGCCCTTTATTGCCCGCTATCGAAAGGAACGTACGGGAAATCTAGACGAAGTGCAAATTGGTGCAATAGTCAAGTTCAGAGCGCAATACCACGTACTTGAAAAAAGAAAAGAGACCATTCTCAAAGCTGTAGAAGAACAAGGAGTATTGACACCGGAGCTTAAAAAAAGGTTGGAATCTGCCGCTGACATGACCGAATTGGAAGACCTTTACCTTCCCTTTAAAAAAAGTAAAAAAACAAAGGCGGAAACTGCACATAAAAATGGATTGGAGCCCTTGGCAAAGATTATCATGGCCCAAGGCAGCGATGCTATCCAAAGTTTGGCCTCCAACTATTTAGGGAAAAATGTTGCCAATGAAGACCACGCTTTGGAAGGAGCACGGCATATCATTGCGGAATGGATCAATGAACGCACATCCATTAGAAACCAACTGCGCTACCAATTGGAACGCTTTGCCATCCTGACCACAAAGGTCATCGGTTCCCAAAAGGAGGTCGAAAAGGCCCAAAAATATCGAGACTACTTTGATTGGAGCGAACCACTAAACCGTTGTCCATCTCACCGATTATTGGCCATACTCAGAGCAGAATCGGAGAAATTTATTCGGGTAAAAATCGAAATCGATGAGGAAAAAGCGTTGGAACGCATTGAACAACGAATTATAAAAAACAATAACGCCTGCTCCGAACAGGTAAAAATGGCCACGGCCGATGCCTACAAGCGATTACTGTTCCCGTCGCTTTCCAACGAATTGCTAAAAAATGCAAAGGAAAAGGCAGATGATGCTGCCATACAAGTATTTTCCAAAAACCTAAAACAGTTATTGCTGGGCGCTCCGTTAGGTGAAAAACGCATCCTGGCCATTGACCCAGGCTTTAGAACAGGTTGTAAATTGGTCTGTTTGGATGCCCAAGGCGATTTGTTACACAACGAAACCATTTACCCGCATGCGCCCCAGAATGATAGCAAAGGTGCCATCAAAAAAATCAGTTCGCTATCGGATGCCTACAAAATAGAAGCCATAGCCATTGGCAATGGAACCGCCTCCCGTGAAACGGAGCGTTTGGTAAAGCGTATCGCCTTTAAAAATGTGGTGGAGGTATATGTGGTAAATGAGGCAGGAGCCTCTATCTATTCAGCTTCCAAAATCGCACGGGAAGAATTCCCCAATTATGATGTTACCGTCCGTGGGGCAGTTTCCATTGGGCGACGTTTGGCGGATCCTTTGGCCGAATTGGTTAAAATAGAGCCAAAATCGATAGGCGTAGGCCAGTATCAGCATGATGTGGATCAAACAAAGCTTAAAAAATCATTGGATACGGTAATAGAAAGCTGCGTAAACGCAGTAGGCGTAAATATTAATACCGCCAGTGTTTCCTTATTGAGCAATGTTTCCGGCATTGGATCCAAACTGGCCGAAAATATTGTAGCACATAGAAATGAGACTGGTCCATTTAAAAGCAGGAGGGATATAAAAAATGTTGCACGATTGGGCGGAAAAGCTTTTGAACAGGGTGCTGCCTTTCTTCGCATTAAGGGAGCCGAAAACCCTTTGGACGATTCAGCGGTGCATCCTGAAAGCTATTCACTAGTGGAACGCATGGCAAAGGACAAAAAGGTACCGATTGCCCAACTCATCGGTAATAAAACATTGCTCAAGGAGATAGAATTACAACACTATTGCTCCGCTTCCGTAGGTTTGCCCACCTTGGAGGATATTATTTCGGAATTGGAAAAACCGGGACTGGACTGCCGTGAAAAGGCCAAGGTGTTTACATTTGACCAGAACATTGATAGTATTACTGACCTACGTGAAGGACAGCTGCTCCCGGGTATTGTGAACAACATTACCAACTTTGGCTGTTTTGTGGATGTGGGCATTAAGGAAAGTGGATTGATACATGTTTCCAATTTGTCGGAAGGTTTCGTCAAGGACGTCAACGAACATGTGCACTTGCACCAACAGATTATAGTGAAAGTCCTATCCGTGGATATACCGAGAAAACGCATTCAATTGGCGCTACATAAAAACCCAATTCAGCATTAATTCCCGGCCCGTTCCAATCTGTCATTGATACTAATCCCCAATCCTTCATTGGGAAACCGTTGGGCAATGATGACATCCAAGTCCGCTTGATCCAAGCGATGTAAGGCGGCAAACAAGTTTTGGGCCGCCTCATCCAAGTCCCGTTTTTCGGAAAGGGTTTCTACCATCGTGGCGTTCGCAAAGTTAGCTTCATGAAAAGCCAGTACCCCTATTTTTTGATTGGTAAAGCCCTCCATAGTTTTTAAGATACCATCACTTAAAATTAGTTTTGTCCCAGGAGAATAATGCTTGGCCAACATCCCGGGTGCCTCAGGAGCCTTTTCATTTTTGGTGAGCAATCTTACTTTCCCCACACAGGCTTTAATGGCTTCCAGGGAAATACCTCCTTTGCGATATACCACTGTGGTTTCTCCATCAAATCCAACTATGGTGGATTCCAGCCCGACCGTACAGGAACCCCCATCCAAAATAGCGGGAATCCGATTCCCAAAATAATCGGCGACATGTTGTGCGGAGGTGGAACTGACCCTAGTAAAAGGATTGGCGCTGGGCGCGGCTACCGGAAAATCCAGCCCTTGAAGCAACTCTAAGGTCAAGGAATGGTTGGGCATACGTATGGCAACGGTGGATTTCCCTGCAGTGACAAGGTCACTTACCGAAGCATTCTTTTCAAGTATTAACGTTAAAGGGCCAGGCCAAAATCTGGCTGCAAGTTTTGTGGCGGCTTCCGGCACCGATTTTGCCAAGGATGATAATTGATCCAAATGATGGATGTGTACGATCAAGGGATTGAACAAGGGTCTCCCCTTCATCTCAAAAATCTTTCGGACGGCTTCGTCATTGTAAATATTAGCCGCCAACCCATATACGGTTTCGGTAGGTATGGCCACCAACTCATTGTTTCGCAGCAGTTCTTGGCAGTGGACAATATCCTTTGTGATGGTGTTCGTCATATTCGGCAAAGGTATTACAGCATTCGTTTATAAGGGCTATTTCCCTAGAAGAAACTGGTGGAGAAAAAGATTCCAAATAGTTTAGAAGTATTCTTTTTGCTCATGATTTATGATAATAAGCGATATTTGATACGGTATAGAATTTCCTGAGTTTGCCTATTCATAAATACCTTCTCCCGACAAAAACTACAAATAATCTAAAGGGATGATTTCGTGTATAGACGGTCCGGAGCAAATTCATGAACGACTCTGTTCTATTAAAGGTGGAATCTGTAGACTCCCATAAGCTCTCCGACATCGAAACCCAATATGCATAAACTAGTAAATAGTCCAAGCAGATACATTAAAAATCTCAACAATATATCTTCAGTGTACATATCCTGGCCAGAAGTAAATTTAGAAACAATACTACGGTAACCGTATGCTTATAATTCAAACAAACCATTAAATAATATAGGTTTATTAAAAATTTGTATGAATTTTCTTTACAATTAGTTAACTTAATTCGCTCATTCATCTAATCAATGTACAGTATGAAAACGTAACAATTTTCATGTTGAGGTCACCGTGTTAGAATACTGGAAAACTAAACAGTTGCTTGTGGTACGTTAACAGGTACATTTTTGATATAAACATTGGCAATATTGAAATCAGTATAATTTGAATACACAACAAGTTGATCAATAAAACCTCGCATGTATACCAAAAAAGTTAATTTACCAATTAACCTGACCAAAAAAGAAGTTCCCCTATACAAGGAAAAGAGCACATATGTGCTGCGTACTCTAAAAATATTGATTTTACATGACGTTTTTGTGAGTAATACGGGATTATGCTTAACGGAAAAAGGTTTAATCAAAGAATGTCATCATAACTATCCGGGAAGTCGCGATGAGTTTCTTCATCATGCCATGGTTTATTATCTAAAGGCCAATGAAGACGATAATCATTTAATAACAATTGGTAACTCTACGACCTATTTATTAGCGCATCATCCTTGGCATAACTTTTATCACTGGATTTGTGAAGTTATACCACGTATTTGGAAAGTCAGAGATCGCATCAAACATATGGTTTTACTTCTTCCAGAACAAGCAAAAAAAGAAGACTGGGCATTGTCTTCTCTAGAACCATTTAATTTCAAGGATATCTACTATATTTCTGTTGCGAAAAGTCTAATGGTCAGGAATCTTTGTTTACCTGAATTAAAACCCGAGGTCAACTCTTACTATTCAAAAACTTTAAGGGAATTGAAGAAATTTTATTTAACATACCTTCAAAAAAATTCTTTGCAAAACATCGATTTTGGAGAAAAAATATACCTGAGTCGTAAAAAAGCCTTTAAACGGAAAGTAGAAAATGAAGATTTGGTCCAAGAGATTGTAAAAAAGCACGGATTTAGGGTTCTCTATAATGAAGACTTTAATTTTTTCGAGCAACTTTCAATATACTCCAAAGCCAAATATTTAATATCTATTCACGGAGCCGGACTTACAAATATTATTTGGATGAAAGAGCGCTCCGTTATTTTTGAATTACATAGAGAAATTACGAGTATGGATGACACCCATAATCTGATATACTGGTATCTCGCTGATAGTTTAGGGCATAAATATTTACGCCAAGTATGCAAACCTACCGATCCTAAGATCGGCTATATGACCGCTGACCTTATTGTTGATATAGAAACTTTTAAAAATAATTTGGATTTGATTTCTCATTTAGCAAAATAAGTCTCCCAAATTAAAACTCACTAAGTCTAAATTGCAAACTTGATTTTAAGACTTAAATCCTGAGCTAGGTCTAATCAATATTGAAGTAAATTATTTTTTCCATAACAAGGGTATCCAATTGTTTCTCAAAATATGATATTGAAAAACCTCTTCCCTAGTGTTCATGAAACCAGGAGTTCTCCATGATGCCACATCATCTACGCCATATTTCCTTTTCAAGTTTCCCGAATTTGATTCATCCGTTTGTTTCAAAACTACGGTTGCAATGTTTAATTTTATTTTAAGGGCGGCCGAAAGGTGGATATCATCTCCAGTCAAAAACGTTATTGGCCAAATATTCCAGAAAGCACTTATCCATTCCTTTTTAAAAAAATAGCTATTACAACCATAATCAACCATGGTATCTTTGGAGCACAAATTAATAGGGCTTCCCTTGTTGGAAAAATCGCCTATGTAGGCTTTTGATGACAGAAATGATTCTGGTCGAAAAGTGTTTTCTTGTATTATCCTTCCAGAACAAGTAATTATCGCATTTAAGAAATCACATTTTTTAACGCAATTATTCAACCATTTTACCCCAGGAATGACGTCATCATCCAAGACCCAAATAAATTTTGTATTCGCACTAATTGCAATGGAATGTCTACCAAAAAACATCAGATTTTTATCCGATATGAAAAGAAATATATTTGGGAAGACTTTTCGTACTTCATTAATATACTCTTGAATTTCTACATAATTTTCATAATGCAATACCCATATTTCCTTTGGCAAAACTATCTGGGATAAAAGAGCAATCATTTGCTCTTTAATGTAATTACGCTTCCATATGTTTAAAACAATAGTAACATCAACCGTTTTTTGTGAAAGCTCATTTGGTATCATGAAACTTGGTTTTTCTAGTTTATAGGTGGATCGAAGAATAAAAATAAGTATTTTTCTTACGAAAAACTAAGTTTTTATATTACAAAAAACCTTTGGATATTAATATCATTTGGCTCAAAAATTTTCATCCTAAGACAAATCGTCATTTCTTTTGGTACATTTTAGATTAAATCACTTTTGATGACTTGTAATCGTCAAGGTCAGAGTTTTATTTACACAACTCGAGAGCATTAAACACTATTAAATAGTTTAGAAGCTTATCATGTACCTTATTCTTTAAAGTTAATGTTTCCTCATCGTTAAGATTGGGATTGTTTTCCAAAATTGTGTCCAACAACTCCCACCCTAATATGGGGTCACCATGGAGTTCCAAATCTTTAAGAATTAAATCAAAGTTTTTCAATGGTATTTCATTTACCATAATTCCTTCTATAAAAGATTGCGTAATTAAGGTGGTATAATCCTCCGCACTTAAGTCATGTCTTCTAATTGCGTTTATTCTATACCATCTAAACTTGCTCTCTACGATTTGTACATAAGGGCTTACATTAAAATAAAAATCAAATAAACCAAAACCATCCTTTTTGAGGATCTTATTAATTTCAATTACTTTGTCCACTCTTATTTGTAAAAGCTTATCCTTTGTGATGTTTGAATTAGATAAAAAATCATAAACTTTTTTTTCATAATCAAAAACATCTTCCAGTAACTTCCTGTGATTCTCTTCAAAGTTCTCAAACAAAGATGTAATGTTTATGGAATCATTTTCAATTAACTGTTCAAAATCACGAGCAAAATGAGCGTCATACTCCTTAATCATTGAGAAGGTTCGATTATAGAATCTAACTTTTGACATTTCGAAAATACTTTAAGATTAAAGGAAAGTCTTTTTTGAAGTTTTCGTAGGCCGATGGAAAGTCAATTTTGAGCCTAAGAATAATCTGCTCACAAACCAAGGTGTTGTTCTTGGCACCACCTACAACATGTATGAATTTTTCCCGGTAAGGTATTAAATGAAAACCCAATGTCTCTTCAAAATTGTTAGAAACACCGTTGAATAAATAGGTTATTTCTTTACGTTTAACTTTGGCAAAAGCATGCAAGAGATATTGCTCATAAAAATGATTAATTAAGGATTGTTCCAACAGTTTTGTTCTCTCCATATTCTCTTGTATGAAATCTATTGCCAACTTTGAATAGTCCCTAATAAACCGAATGTTGTTACCTCCAAAAACACCCGTATTAGCAGCAACTATGCTTTTCTCATCCGTGTATAAATTCAAAATTTCTTTTGGTAGATTGTTTGTATTTTGAAAAATATAATCAAATTGCTTCCTATACAAGGTATCATTTAATTCCTCGTTTTGAGCAATTATGCCCTGTCTTTCAAAATTTTCCGAAAATTTACCCCATATAAATGTATCGCCATCCACGTGGATGAAAGGTTCTTCTTGCAAATAGTACGTATGTAATTTACCCAATGCCCATAGTTTGGGGCTATAGTGTTCTATATTACTTAGGTTAGTATAGCACCTAGAATATGGTAAACCGAGAATGTTTATGAAAATTTCCTTGCCAATTGTATCGGTATAAAGTTCAATGTTCGAATAGTGTTTTTTAAAAGAATGGCAACTTAATACCCAGCTCATAAAATACAATTCAAGATTTAACCAATCTTCCTTTGAATTGTTAGTGTTCTTTAAAAGAGGTTGGGACCAAAAACTATGAACTATCCTCATCTTTTTCGAATGTACCTGTTATACCATGTAATATTCTACTGCACTAGTTCAATGGCCATCTATTGTAAAAGAAAGTCACAAACCAAAAGCATATTTATGACTATTTTAGGGCTTCTTCTAAATCTTTAGAGGATTCTAATTCCTTCATACTTTTTCATAATTTGGCCTTTTGAACAAGTAAATCAACGCCTTTGAGAAATCACTACTAGTAAGCTTTCCAAAATGGGAAGAACGCTAAATTACATTGCCTACAGTTAGTAATTTTTTATATAATATGTAAATAATTTCTTACTTTAGTTTATCTGCAAAGTACGTAAATTTTACTAAAATCTGTTAGCTTAATACATTCCAAATGATCATTGAAAAAGAAAAAATTGATAAAAAGTTAGATGAGATATATAAATCTATTGTTGAAAACTTAGAGAATGAGAAAGAAATAGGGTTGTTAAGCGGAAAATCAGGTATTTGCATTTTTTTGTTTTACTACTCGGAATATTTAAGCTCCGAAGAGCCATCGAATCTTGCGGTCGATATTTTAACTGAAACTATAGAAAGTATTAACACTCGAGTTTATGCAAAAACCTATTGTTCCGGCCTTTCGGGGATAGGTTGGCTTTTAAATCATCTTGCTGAAGAGGGTTTCATTGATGTGGATATTGACTCGCTTTCCTCTTCCATTGATGAAATCATAGAAAAATCTGTAGAAGAAGAAATGGAGGCAAATAATTATGATTTTCTCCATGGGGTGGTTGGATATGGATGGTACTATCTTAAACGCTATAACAATGTGAAGTTCGTTGAATCAAAAGATTTTTACAAAAAAAAACTTTTCATGATTGTAGATTATTTGAGAGATACTGCGGAAGAAGATATAAACGGCTTTAAATGGTCAACTCAAAGATTAGAAAAGCATTTAAGTTATGATTTGAGTTTGGCTCACGGCATTTCAAGCATAATTGTCTTTTTGTCAAAGTTGTATGCTCTTAATGAATTCAAAGTCAAATCAGAAAAACTGCTTTTTGGTTCGATTCAATATCTTTTAACTAAAAAAAAACCAATGGCAAAAGCTCATTTCCCAGACCATGTCCTCAAGGAGAAAAAGTCCGAAGAGCTAATATTTAACTCCAGAATTTCTTGGTGCTACGGGGATTTAGGAATAGGTAATTCCTTGTTGCTGGCCTCTAGGTTTATAGGGAATCGAAATCTTGAATCAATCGCCTTGGAAACTCTGAAAAATGCCGCCGAGCGAAGTACGAAAGAATATAGTGTTCTAAATAAGGACGCCATTCTTTGTCATGGCACTTTCGGCAATGCTCTCATTTTTTTAAAACTATCCAAGATTTATAGCGATTCAGTTTTTTCAAAGGCTGCCACTTTTTGGATAAATGATGGACTGGTAAAAGGTACTCGAAAAAGTGGCTACGCGGGTTATAGTCAATATACTAATATCGGAGAAAAGGTTGAATGGATCAATAAATTGTCCATTTTGGAGGGTATTTCCGGGATAGGATTATGTCTAATAAACTATGGGTCTAAACTTGAAAGTTGTTGGGACGAATGTTTGATGCTTCGATAATGGAAATTCAAACCAGTTTAATAAATTTCTAGCCTTTTAAGGATTAAACACCAATTTTTAGGAGATGATAAAATCGAATACGTTAAGCAATGGCCTGATGATAGTTCAGTAATATTATTTGTAAGAAAAATCTTTGATTTTTAACAGAAAATATTATTTTTTTTGCAAACAAAAATTTATATTTGGATATAACTCCTTAAAAAACAAAGACATGAAAAAAAAGAATCCAAAAAAATTGAATTTGAAAATTGAATCGATTGCAAAACTTAACAAGCAGGAAAGTGATTCAATTTTAGGTGGAGGTTACACAGATCCTACTGGAGGATTTTGCACCTTATTGACTGGTGCAACATGCCCTTCAAGATGTCAGGGTACTGGCTGTGGCCTTACTGCTTTGTGCTAACCTTCTTTATTGAAAATAAATTTATTTTAGAATCAAAAGAGACTGTTAAAATTCAGTCTCTTTCTTGTTTAAGAAAATGGTTCATCAATCAAAAGGAAGGTACAAATTGGTTTTATTCTCAATACCAAATAATTCGAATAATTTGTAAGATGATACCACCATAATTTATGCTTTTTAGGCATGTACCCAATTGGTATTGGAATCTTATTTTGAATAACGTTAAAATAATACTCTTTACTATTGACCTTTTTTAACCGTACCTAGAGTGATAAATGGAGATTGCCAATTTGTAGTTGTTTCAAATAATTGCTGGGGAGCCGAAATATACAAAACGCTTGGTTTGCAATACAATAGCCCTTTTGTTGGACTTTTTATTTACGGTCCGGATTATCTAAAATTATTGAAGAAATTAGATTTTTATCTTTCTTTAAAGCTCTCTTTTACCAAGAAATCTAAATGGATAAATCCCACACCAGAATATCCTATAGGGCAGCTAAATGATATAGAAATTCATTTTGTACATTATAAGGATGAGAATCATGCAAGATTGAAATGGGAATTAAGACTATCCAGAATGCAAAAGGTAAAAAGCAAAGACGACTTTTATTTTAAAATTTGCGACCGAGATCAAGCAAGTTTTGATATTATCAAAAAATTTCACAAACTCCCTTTTAAGAATAAAATTTCGTTCGGCATTTCTGAAATAGAAAATGAATGTCATATACGTATCAAGGAAAATGAGGCGAATAAAACAGTCCCTCATGGGTTGGCATTATACACTATTTGTCATAATTATGTAAATATTTTTAAGTGGATTGCTACTGGAAAGTTGGAAAAACTATACATGTAGGTAGCATTTAATTTTTTGTGGTTTTTACTAAATTCAGCGGATTCATAAACCCTAACAGCTCCCACCATTGACATCGATAAATATATTTCGCTCGAAAAAATTATGACACTTAATCGAATTACATGCTATATTAACTCCATATCGCTAAAATTTTATTTTGCCTTCTTACCAAAGATTTGACTTAGCACAAAAGAACTAGTTTAAATTCAAATCAGGAAATCCCAAAAGAAATGGTTCTTTTTCAAAAAATCGGAGTTATAAACTAAAAACGAGATATAAACTTGCCTGTATTAATATCCATAATCCGTTGGAAAAGTATTCATATAAAAACCTGATTCCCCTGGTTCCTTTAGAAATTCGATAACCACTTGGATTTCTTTTGCAAAATCGGAATTGAAAAAAGTTATTGTCGCCTCCCCATTTTCATCGGTCTTAACGGAGGGATTCCAAAATAAAGTTTTTCGGTGATCAGGTTTGTTTTGTCCATTGTTCGGTCTATCGTAGTCCGGACTATAAAATTCCTTTTCCCCATCATGGGCAAGGACAAATTCAAAGTTGGATTCCGAAGTCGTGGAAGTCGGGCTGGGCCTCCCTCTTCGGGTATAAACAAGAATTACACCATTAGCACCGCTAGCACCAAAAATAGAGGCCCCTGACCCTTTTAGAATCTCGATTCGCTCAATGTCAGCAGGGGATAAGAATTCAAAAGCGTTAGATTTCTGACTTAGCCTCATTCCATCCACTACCCATAGCGGACTTCCACCCCTAATACTAACACTTGCGTCCACTCCGCTTCCTGAAACGAATACCCCGGGAGCATCACCCAATAACAAAGAAAGATCAAATAGCCTATTCTCATCCTGATAGACCACCGCGTCAGGAACAATACCATACATGGCAGGGGATTCCGGTGTTTCTATTCGTTCCTCGGTAACGACAACTTCGTCAAGCTCCGTCACATCATCGAAAATGGAATCCCTTTCCTTTCTGGTATAGTCGGTCCTCCTAAAGGAATCGATATCCTTTGTCCTAGGACCGCCCCTATTATAGTCATCCAATTTCCTAACGGGAAAAATATCGTTTTCATCCAGGTTTATATTTACATCGATCTGTTTGCCCCTAGGGTTGTAGGCGTTGAAGGTAACCCTCATGGTATCACGGAGGTCAATGTTGTGGATCTTGAAATGTCCCAAATCCGTGGTTCGGGTCGGATAGGCAAAAAAACCGGTTTCGGAAAGCCCGATCATCTTGATCGATGTATTCTCCAATGGTTTCCCATTACGGCCATATGCCGTTCCCGAGACCGTAATGCCCTTCTCGAACCGTTTTTTTTCCGATAGGCCAGTACCATTTAGGACATCCTGCCATTTGTACCTCCTCCAGCCATGGGTCATCATTATCAGGTCCAGACCGAAAAGCGTATTTCTTTCCCTATCCTTAAAAAAGAAATTCGGGTCGTTGATATGACCTCTTAAATCTGACTCCAGCAACAGATAGGTCAGGATGTTCCGGTCGTATTTGTCTTTTTCGATATAGGCGGCATCCGTGATGGCAATCGATAATTGGGTCGAAACAGGTCTGTTTTCTTGGTCAGTAACATTAATATCGAACGAAATCGGTTCTCTCCGCATAAAAGAATTGGTATTGGGAGTGACCTTTACCTTAAACCTTTGCTGATTGTCAACGAACACCAATCGCTCACATCTTGGTCTTTTGTTCCCATCGAAAAGGGTTATTGTCAATACTCCACTGGGCAGACCTTTCTTTGGAATTTCAAAATCAAAGAACGAATCCTGGCTCCATGCAAATTTAGCCTCGAAAAACTTCTGGTTCCTACTAGTGCCTACCACATAAAACGGCCTGCTTTTAAGGGTATCACTTGCGCTGACCCTTATTTTTATCTTTTGAAAATCCAGATTGTTCACATTCATTGCATACCCTTTTTCAATAGTAGTGGGCAAATCATATACTGATCCATCATCAAGTACCGCGCGATACGCATTTCCGGTTTCCGGAAGTAAATGGAATATTCCAAACCCTTGGGGGGAGGAATCTATGGTACAAATGAATTTATTTGAGGCATCTACGATACGCCCTTCTATTTTTTTCCCCAATCCATCATTGCCAATAGCTTTAAGCGCCACGCGACAGGGCATATTCTCTACCAATTGGCCGCCCTCGGGGAAAAACCGTAAATTGATTTTATTATTTGACGGAGGCGCAGGATAGCCTACAAACCTGTTGTTGGCAATGGTTATGGTCTTATAAAAAAAGAAGTCCGGATTGTAGTAGGTCATCCATTTGGTATAGGCACGCAATTGATAATTTCCAAACGGTAGTTCCTTGGGAACGGTCATGGAACCACTACATCTTCCATCAACCAGTGCCTGGGTCTGGGAAAAGACCACTTCATTACTGGAATTGATCAGATCTACATACAGTACTTTGCTTGCATCCGAAAAGGTATGGTACGCCCCAAAGGTAACATAGGCGGTGTACCAAAGGTCGCCCCCGGCAGAGGCAATGTCCCGGTCAACATGTAGGTATACTTTTTCTACCGGATTTTCATCATTAAATTTTTCGATATTCTCGACCAACTCCATTAAATCCTTATCGTTTCCAAGTACTTGGCCACTCCCGGTCCCTTGAGGGAAACCGTTGAAAACGCATAGAAAAAACAACACCGAAACTAGTTTCATTACATATCTACCTAATACACTTAAAGATAAGCACAACCTGCTTGTCATCAAAAATATTCTTTGTAAAAAACCTTATTATACCTACTTTTCTTAAGGAAAATACCTATTTCAACCAATCAAAAAAGTTTGTTGGGTATACTTGGGACTTTTACTAGCTAAAACGGATATTTACCCATAAAAGACTGCTGTTGCTCAAAATAGCCTATCATCCCATTTATAAACATCCTATTGCGCATTTCATTGAAATTGGATGAAGCATAGTGCAATTTTACATGTCTTTAGGAATTTCCTATTTTTTTGTACTTTCCCGAACCATTTTCAACCAAAAATTCATTTTTATATGAAGACGGCTCACTATCTATTGTTATCCCTCTTGTCAATTTCAATTTGCACTTCCTGCAAGGAAAAACAAAAGGAATCCCAATCTGACCTAGAGGAATCATCAAAAGTTGACTCCAAAAAAATAAAGGTCATTTTCGATACAGACGCCAACAATGAACTGGACGATCAGCATGCCATGGCCTATATGTTGTTCAACGGCGATGTTTTTGATGTAAGAGGGATTACGGTCAATGCTACGTATAATGGAGGTGGTATTCAAGGGCACTACGATGAGGCGGAAAGGGTTTTGCAGTTGAGTAATTTAAAGGATTCCATACCTCTTTTAAATGGGGCCAATGGAAATTTTGAGGAAATTGTTGAGGGTTTTGACCCTTTCAATTATGATGGGCAGGAAGGAGTGGATTTTATTTTGGAAGAGACCAAAAAAGATTCCACAATCATAGTAGCGGTTGGCAAGCTAACGAATATAGCCTTAGCTTTAAAAAAAGATCCTTCTTTCGCCAAGCGGACCAAAATTATTTGGTTGGGAAGTAACTATCCGGAACCTGGGGAGTATAATCAGGACAACGATACCATTTCCATGAACTATGTATTGAATAGCAAAATTCCTTTTGAAATGGTAACTGTTCGATATGGAAAACCCTCGGGAACCGATGCGGTGGCCGTGACCCAGACAGAGGTAAACTCAAGAATGCCCGGATTGGGCCCAAAGGCAAAAGACCCTATTACAGGGAGACACGGAGGGACCTTTGGAAATTTCGGGGATTATTCCATAAGCCTTTTTGAACATATCCATTACCATACCGACCCTCCATCGCGTCCCCTTTTTGATATGGTTGCCTTGGCTATTTTAAAGGATAGCTCCTGGGGAGATCAAAAATCGATTCCAGCCCCGATACTTATTAATAATGAATGGATGGAACGCCCCAAAAACGAAAGAAAAATCACTGTTTGGGAAAACTTCGATAAGGAAAAGGTTCTGGCCGATTTCTATGAAACCATGGAGAACCCCCTTTTGGTTTCGGCAACACAGTAGTCACTGCATATTTATGGGTGAAATTTTGGTTTTAAAAGAGTATTGAAATTGAAATCTTAACCTTAACTTGCGCTGCAAATCAGTGCAATGCAGAGAGTTTTTTTACTTTTTTTCCTTGTATTTGTTTGTTTCGCTCAATCCCAGGATTTGGACACGGATGTTACCGAGACCCGATGGGATATGTTCAAATATGATGTTGGCAATATCTTTTTGGGAATGGGACATGCCTATTCCAGACCTTTGCATTGGAAGGGTGGCCAATGGGGCGATTTTGGTGTTACCGCGGTGGGCACCGGAGTTGCTTATCTTGTGGACGATCCTAGCTCGGAATATTTTAGAAGAATCAGGGATGACATACCCGAAGTCCTGCGGGATTTTGGGTTTGAATATGGAAGTCCATCCAATAACTACATCGTAACAGGTGCCGTATACCTAACCGGACTCGCCATAAAGGATGAAAAATTACGAAGAACCGGAGTGCTGCTTATTTCCTCGGCCTCCGCGGGAGGATTGCTACAACATTTTTTGAAATCCGCTATAGGGCGTGCAAGGCCTTTGAGCGGAAAAACCAAGGATACATTTAGCCCCTTCTGGAGTGGAGGTAAGGATTTTCATGCCTTCCCTTCCGGTCATGCCATTTTGGCTTTGACAAATGCCCATGCCATTGCAAAACAATTTAAGAGTCCTTGGATAAAAGGAGGTATTTATACTTTGGGAGCTATCCCCTCAGTTTCCAGGCTGTGGGAGGGCAAACATTGGCTATCTGATATAGTCTTCAGTGCCGTGGTGAGTATTGTTATCGTTGAATCCATAGATCGCTATCTGGATACCAAATACGACAAGAAATACAACGATAACAGCAAAAAAATTAGCTGGGACCTCAATTTTGCGCCAGGACGAATTGGAATTGTAGCACGCTTCTGATTTAAATCATTTTTAAAATAGGTATAATTTGTAACTTTGCACAAAATTTGAAATTATGTTATCCAAAAGGGTTGAAAAAGCATTGAACGCACAGATTAAGATAGAAGCGGAATCCTCACAGGTATATCTTTCCATGGCCTCATGGGCCGAGGTTAAAGGTTTGGAGGGCATCTCCCAATTTATGTACAAACATTCCGATGAAGAACGGATGCATATGCTCAAACTAATAAAGTTTGTAAACGAACGGGGCGGGCACGCTACCATTTCGGATTTAAAGGCCCCAAAGATCAATTTTGGTACGTTCCAAAAAATGTTCCAAGAATTATACGACCATGAAATATTTGTGTCAAAAAGTATAAACGATTTGGTACATGTCACCTTGGAAGAAAAAGATTATGCCACCCATAATTTTCTGCAATGGTATGTAGCCGAGCAAATTGAGGAGGAAGCCTTGGCACGGACTATTTTGGATAAAATAAATCTTATTGGGAATGATAAAGGTGGACTTTATCTTTTTGACCGAGATGTTCAGCAAATCACAGTGGAAAGTGCCGCTTCAGATGCTCCCGAATAAAAATTCGCAGTTTTTCTTATTTAGATTTAATTAAAATAATTACTTTTGGAATATCCTTAAGTAATTATTGGTGGGTAAAAACAAAAAGACATTAAAAAAAGAGCTTAAAAGGTTAAAAAAAGCTCAGAGGGTTGCACTAAAGCAATTAACTCCCAAAGGTTGCAAGACTAAATGCTGTTCCAAGTACAAGAAATGCGAATCCAAACGTTGCAATCGTTGTCCCTGTTTTGATCTATTGAAAAAAGTGGCTTAGGCAAAAACAATGGTAAAATACCCTATCACGACCAATAATATTACAATCTGATAACGATAATCCTTATACCAACGCACATTTTCCATGCCTGCGTTGATCAAATCTTTTTTATAGGTGTATAACTCTATTTGCTCTCCGGATGGTGCGGGTGTAGCCCTGCTTACAAGAATAAACAGTAATGTGCTTACCCCGACCATGATACCCACATTATACACATAATGTAACGGCCAATATCCGAGTTGCCCCAATACAAAAAGAATAATTCCCCCTATAGTACCCCAAATTAAAGTCGCGTAAGCACCCTCTTTGTTGCCTCTTTTATAAAATACCCCTACTAAGAACAGTACGGCAATAGGCGGAACAATAATGGAAAACATCTGTTGTAAGTAAGCCCATATGCCTCCAAAATTTTCTATCATCGGTGCCCAGATAGCAGCTACCGCCATGAGGACCAAAGTGGTTATCCGCCCATATTTCACCGTTTCCTTATCCGTAATATCCGGGTTCCTGGTTTTTATAAAATCTACCACTAACAAAGTGGAAGCGGAGTTCAAGGTAGAATCCACACTACTCATGATAGCCGAAATCAAACCGGCCAGAACAACCCCTATAAGTCCTACAGGCAATATGTTCATCACCGCAGTAGGAAACACCTGATCGGCATTGTCCAACCCAGGGAAAAGACCAATCGCCATAGTGCCGGGGATAACCATGATAAAGAGCGGTACTATTTTTAAAAAACTTGCCAGTATAACACCCCAACGCGCATTATTGATATCCCTTGCCCCTAAAATTCGTTGTACTATATACTGGTTGGTAGTCCAGTACCAAAAGCCCAATATGGGCACGGCCAATATCAATCCAGGCCATGGTAACGAACTATCATCGGCAGGCCGTATAATGGACAAATGCCCATCAGGTGCGGCCGCAATTACATTTTCCCAAGAAAAATCCAATTTCTCGAACATGAGATAGGCCAGCACCGAACATCCAAAAATCAATATTATAGCCTGTATGGCATCGGTATACACCACTGCTTTCAATCCCCCAAAAGCAGTATAAATTCCAGCTACCAAAGCCAATACCAAGGTCGTCTGCCAAATGACCAAATCGGGAAAAAAAGCTTTCAGAACTATAGCGCCCGCGTACAGACCACCAGCAGTATCCACAACGATACTGGTGAAAATCGTAACTATGGAAAAGAATTTACGGGAACGCCTGTCGAAACGTAATTCTAAAAATTCCGGTATGGTCGTTATCCTGGATCTTAAATATAGTGGAATGAATATTAAGGCGGCTATGATCAACGGGATACCGGTCATCCATTCATATACCGATTGCACAATTCCTGAGCTATAGGCCGCACCGGAAAGTCCGATAATCGTTGTCGTGGAGATATTGGACGCAAAGAGTGAAAGTCCGATTAACCCCCAGCCAAAAGTTCTTCCACCCAAAAATAGATCTTCCCCTGTTTTTGTTCCCCTTGCTACGTACAGTCCGATAAGCATAACAGCGATGAAATAAACTCCGATAATTATCAAATCGATATTATGTATAGCTCCTTCCATAATTCTTTGGATGTTTAAATGGTTATTTTACTTCAATGATCGTCTATGCTTTTTAAAACCTTACAAGGGTTCCCCACTGCCACTACATTTTTAGGGATATCCTTAACCACAACGCTTCCTGAACCTATTACACTATTTTCGCCAATGGTGACCCCTGGATTAATAATGGCACCCCCGCCTATCCAAACATTATCACCGATACGAACGGATTTGGCAAATTCAATCCCGGAGTTCCTTTCTTTGTATTCCAGTGGATGGGTAGCGGTAAAAATTTTTACCGAAGGCGCAAGCATCACATTCTTGCCGATATGTACCGGAGCGGCATCAAGAATTATGCACCCAAAATTTGCATAGGCGTTCTCGCCCCAATAAATATTGAATCCATAATCACATATAAAAGGATTTTCAATAAAAAATTTGCTCCCTGTTTCAGCAAATAGTTCTCTAAAAAAATGCTTACGTTGCCTTTCCTTATCCTCGGGAATTCTGGCAATTTCGCGAAGCAACCTACGGGCGTTCCTCCTTCCCAAAGCCAATTCCTTGTCATATGGGTCATACGGCAAACCTTTTATCATTTTCTCTTTTTCCGTCATACCCAAAATTAAGAACGTGTCATTTGTACTATACCACAAGGGGGAACTTGAATACATCCTACTCCTTTCGACAGGGATATGGTCTTCTCAGTAACTACATTCCCTTGGCAATCATGAACAGTTGCTGAAAAATCCCCAAAATCATCCGAACATTTGAGTACAATTTCATGTGATAATTGTGCGTTGAGGAAATGAATCCTATCGGTTACCCTATCCAATGAAACAACATATTCGTCATGTACGCCAACAATCGTTAAATCATCTTTAACTATACTTTGGACAGCGTAGTTGGTCAAGGGCTTTACAGGAAGAAAATCGCCCTCAAGTAAAATAACGGCATTTTGGTTCCAATAACCCGTGTAAAAAGCGATCATCTCCAAATATTCAGACGAAGCGTCCTGCAACATAATGGACAATTGAGGTACCCCGAATATGGTGTTCGCCATTTGAAGGGCAGCAATTTCCAAAGGTTCGTCCGGATGCCATGTAACCATATCGGAATGTACGGCCGTGTTACCGCAGAGCATTTTGATGTCCGCAATGCGTACCCTGTTCATAGTAGCATCTCCAGGGCAGTCGAACGCACGGAACATATTACCATATTTCCGCATGGCCGGTCCGGTATACTTCTGTCGGAATTCTATAAAAACTTCCGGGTTTATCTTTTGAAGTGCTTTCATGACATCGGTCAAAAGACGATCCACGGCCTTATTGATGGAGGCGTAATCACGACCTTCTTCTTGATTCAGAGGGGTATCCGGATATAGCTTGAACTCATCGATAAAATCCAGTTTAAATCCATCCAAGTTCCAGTCCTTCAGTGCATTTGTATAGAGATCTATTAGATATTCACGGACTTCTGGATAGCGCGGGTCAAATACCGGTGCCCAACGATGGTCCTCGGTCAAAAACTTACCCTTGAACTTTTTATAGGCTTTCGATTTCTTCCCACAAAATGGGACGGAATACCATAAGGCCGCTTTCATACCTGTTTGATGAATTTCCGCTACATAAGCAGTCATATTAGGGATTCGCTCTGGTCGCCAATCCCCTGTGTAGTCATAACCCCGATTGGAGTCGTTGGTCTGCCAACCGTCATCGATTATAATCGCCCTGTATCCCAAATCATAAGCGATTTCGCATTCTTTCAAGAGGATTTTGGTATCCAAATTCTGATGAAATTGATACCAGGTGGAATACAACGGTTTTTTTGCAATATCCGGAACATGGGCGGGTTTGAGTTCATCAAAACTTTCCCACCATCGGGAAACATCACGTAGCGTCTCGGAGAAATGCAGCTTTCTATAATCCAATCGCAACCGTACCTTAAAATCCTTTACTGAATAATGTTGCTCCGTAAAAAAGGTAAGATGGCAATAAAAATGATTGTCTTCTTCACGAAGACGGGCATTCATCTCCAATTTATTGATGGCATTGGAACAGGCAAACGTTAGGATATTGCTGTCATCATGTCCAAAGAGGGCAATTACCGGTGCATCGATGGATATTCTAGACTCCATATTATCAAGCTCCCAATCGGCCTGAATCCGTTTATTAAAATCGGTAGTGGGCTTCCAAATACCCTTTATATTGATAGCAGGAATTTTCCATTGCAAGGTTATTGGTGATGGGTATATCTTTTCGTCACTATGAACTTCAAACTCATAAATTGAAAGTTCATTGGAACCCTGTAGTTTAGTTAGAGAGGTATTTAATGGCTCCTCCACGCCCTTTATTAAAATTTCATAGGTGTCGATAGCCATACTATTTGTAATCATCTGTCTCTGCTTTCCTTTTATCTTGCCTCGTTCATCGGAAGGCACAATGCGCCTATTTACTTCCTTCGATATTTACATGCTTTATCACATAATTTCCAACGGCCGCACCTTGTTGAATGCCCAATTCAATAGCAGGTTTATAATGGATCCCTCCATAGAGTCTGCTAATAGCGGCCTCCTGGGAAGCTCGCATAAATGAGGGATAGCTTCGTATAGGTAAGCCATACGGTACTTCAGTGGCATCGGCAAATGCATAATTATCACCTAAAATATGGGTCAACATAGTCGCAGCGGCCGTGGAGGCTACGCTATGTCCGGAAGTATGTTCAGGAAAGGCGGGTGTTTGTAAAATAGGTGTCCAATCCGGATCCATGTATTTATTGATATAGGTCTCAGGACGGGTTAAGCTACTCTTATATTTTTGATCCCAGCAGCTGATGAAGGCATCTGCCAAAACAATACTGGTCAGGGCCAATGTAGCTGCGGATTCTACCGTATTGGCTTTTTGCTCGTCCAACACCTGTGCTGCAATATGCATCCAATGTCCTCCCGGTGAAATCTGTTGCTGAAAATACATAACGTGTCCCTTGGTATGCGATATGTTTGGATTGCAATCCCAAAACTTGGCAATTTCCAACTGTTCATCGTCCAAGTTCTCGACAGTTTCATAAACCTCCTTTGCTTCCTTATAGAATTGCGATTCCTCATCCGTATCAAAAGATGTAGGTAGCCCTGGATCAAATTGGGCGGCGGAATCCAATACAAAAGGTCGTAACGTATTCCAATGGGGCTCTATGGCCTCCATATAGTCCGGGGGCGTGGGACGCCAGCGACCGGGATCGTCTGATACGCTATATCTAGGTAAGGCCGTACGCCTATGGTAACCATCCTTTACGGCCCATTCCAAAATTTTCTCGGCCAACTTTTTTCCATAAGCGACTGAATTATCATAAATCTCTCTATCTATCCCGATATCCCGTACCTCTTCCAGCAATTCCTTTTCCATCTTATCGATGCGTTCCAGATCATACACCAAATACTCCGCAACATTGGTAAAGGCAATTAGGGATACCAGCGGATAGTAATACGATTTAAGGGAATCAGGTTTTGGCAGTACATCCAGACCATTGAGTTGTCCGGCCAACGAAGGCCTACCGGATTCCACGAAACGAGCACCTTCGTAAGCGGCAATATTGGGATAGGCATAAATACGACTGGCCACGGGAGGGGTGAAAATGTCGGCGACTATAACATCGGTAAGCTTTCGATTGTACTCCATCAAGGCCCCATCAAAATAAGCATCCAGTTTTTCTGCATTATGAGTCGGCCCACAGGCGGACAACATCAGCAAAAAGGCAATCATCTGACTATTGATCCGCAGCTTCATTGAAATGTATTTTTTTTGTTTCACCATTGACGTCTTTTACACGTATTTCTTGGATGGCGTCATGCAGGCGTATACTACGGGTTTGTTGGGAAAGATAGCCGGCCCCGTAGTTGAACTCCTTTTTTATCCTTTTGCCATCCTTGAAAAGGATTTCAGCCGATTCGCTATTTCCATCGGCTCTATAGATGGGATAGTTCCCTTTGGTATTATTAGTGCCGAAAACAGTAACCGGCCCATCGTTATTTGCCGAGATAATGTACGGAAGCCCTTGGGCATTCCGAAGTAGGCCCAACCCGCTACCATCATAATCATTGACGAAACCACTTTTTTCCAAAGGAACCTGATGAAAAGTTCCATCGCCATTGCCCATCAGCACCATGCCCTTTAACGCATCGTATCTACCGGAAGCAACCTCTGTAGCATATGAATTTCCGGTCAACAAAACATCCTCATTGCCATCTCCATCGATGTCTTCAACTATAATTCCTTCGATAGGGGCAATTTGGTATTCCAAGGGCAAGGCACGAAGATCGAATTGGCCTTCTCCTTTGTTTTCCAAATATGAACTGGCAAAAGTATGGCTCTTTACCACATAGGCCTCCTCGAGTTCTTCGGGCAAGAATGATGTGTCAAAAGTAGCTTCGGCATAGGATTTGTAGGTCTTAAATCGTACTCGCATTGCATTGATCTGGGTAATGATTTCATCTCTGGTATGTGCAATGTGGTTCTCGCCGTCTACAAAATAGCACATCACCGGATCTATACGGCCGTCCTTATCGTAATCGTTAGCATAGATGCACAACGGCTCCTCATCAGAGGCTTGGTACTTGTTGTTAAGGCCCAAATTACCTAAAAGATAATCCGTATCGCCATCACCGTCAAAATCACCTCCGGAGATGCTGTTCCACCAACCTTCGGTATGCTTCAATCCTGTTCTTTCACTGATATAGGTCAATTTGCCTTCGTTGTTGTGAAAAAATTGTAAGGGCATAAACTCCCCGACTACTATGAGATCTTGCCAACCATCATTATCATAATCTGTCCAAAGTGCCGATGTGACCATGGTCAATTTTTCCCATTCGGGGATATTGTTTCCCACATTCCTAAATTTTACGTTTTTGGAATTCCCATCCGTTACGTTTTCCAACAGATAGCTTTGGGCAGGCATAGGATATTCACCAGGTTTTATTCGTCCCCCCACAAAAAGATCCAAATCCCCATCCTTATCAAAATCGGATGCGACAATAACGGAACCGCTGGCAGAAATCTCGGGTAGTGCATCTGACTTAGTGAAATTCCCTTGCCCATCATTGAGATACAACCGGTCTTGATATATTTCCGTATCCGGTGTAGCATGAACTCCTCCACCAACTACATAAAGATCTGAAAAACCATCCCCGTTGGCATCAAAAAACAAAGCTCCCATATCCTCATATTCGCCATCCAAAGTCCAATCCTGAGAAGCAAAGGAACCCTCCTTATCCTGTAGAAACAGCCGGCCTTCCTGACCACTGGCCCCGCCAATGTAAAAATCCTCCAAACCATCTCCATTGACATCTGCGATAGCGATACCAGGACCATTTTTGGAATGCATATGTGGTAAAATGGGCTGCAGCTTAAAATCGACCATAGGGTCTTCTCGATGTTGGAATTCAACCTTCACGGAATCCGTAATATCAGTGAACATCTTTTGGGTAGGATTTAGGTGTTCGTCAAAATCTTTGGGAGCAGCTTCATTTTGGTCGATAAGCAATACCTGATCTGCAGGAATATCATTAATGGCCTGATAACTACCATTTGGCCACCAGACTTCAACGGTATCTACCTTTTTATATTTTCCCAAACCGAAATGAATGGTGGGATCTATACTGGACTCATAACCACGGCTTAAAAAATGTTCATAATACTGATGAATGGAATCGGTAGTAACTTTTACTTTAGTCCCTATACCTTGTAGGTTGCCCGGTTTTCCCTTTAAGCTGATCTTGAGATAATGGTTTAACGATTCCGTTGTATTTTGATTTTCATAAATAAAAGCAGGTTGATTGATATTGTTGACCAACAAATCCAAATCCCCATCATTATCCAAATCGGCATAGGCGGCCCCGTTGGAGCAGCTTAATTCCTTGATGCCCCATGATTCCGTTACATTTTCGAAGTGCACCCCTCCTGAATTGCGATATACATAATTCTGCAATTTAGCACTGGGTAAGGCGTGCATGGATTCCATTTTTTGCTCAATCTTGGTCTCAGCATCCCCCAACGGGGTATTGTAGATGTTTTGGTAATGGATATAATCCAGGTTTCCCAAATCCCGAAGAAAGCCATTGGTGACATACAAATCTTTATGCCCATCGTTGTCATAATCCGCCAAGAGGGCGCTCCAGCTCCAATCCGTACTACTCACCCCGGCCAGAAAACCAATTTCGCTGAATTTACCTCCTCCTTGGTTCAGTTGTAAAGTGTTCCGGGTATATTGGGGGTCATAGCCTGCGTCCAACATGGACTGAAAGCGATCATAGCCCAAAGAGGATATGATCAGCTTTCTTCTTTTATTGTCCTCCGGACGCATATCCAAGACGAAAATATCCTGCTTTCCGTCATTGTTTATATCCCCAATATCATTGCCCATACCTGCATAGGAAGTATGGTTCAAATGATCCGTTATTTTGTCCTTGAATGTCCCATCGCCTTGATTAATGTACAGAATATCATTTCCGATAAAATCATTGGACACATAGATATCCGGCCATGAATCATTATTGATGTCCGAAACCCCTACTCCAAGTCCATACCCTTCTACCAAAATCCCGGACTCCTTGGAAACATCGGTAAACTTTCCGTTACCCTCGTTTCGATAGAGTCGGTCATTACTCACAGATTCACCATTTAGCTTTCTGGGATGACTGGAATTCACCTGATGCTCAAAAGCAGCCGGATTTACCAAAAGGTACATATCCAAATCCTGATCTTTGTCGTAGTCAAAAAAAGCGGCATGCATGCTTTGACGGGTATCGGCCAGACCGTATTCCGAAGCTTTTTCGGTAAACGTCACTTGCCCGGAATCCTCGGAAGGCCCATTGCTGATGTAGAGCAGATTTGCCCTCTCGGACTCCTTTGCACTACCCGAAACACAAATATAGATATCCAACCATCCGTCTTGGTTGATGTCCACCATGGTAGCTCCAGTTCCCCATCGGTTATTGAGTACTCCGGCCTCTTCGCTAATATCCTTAAATTCGAGGTTGCCCTTGTTCATATACAACCGCCCAGAAACGGCATTCCCGCTAAAATAAACATCGACCAATCCATCATTGTTAACATCCCCAACAGCCACTCCTGCACCCGTATATACATTCATAAATTCGAAGACATTGATACTGTCGTTCTCCTTGATTTTGTTATCAAAATCGATTCCTGTCCTTGAACTGTCCAACAATTTGAAACGCGCATCGCTCCCCCCACAGGAACTCAAGGCCAGAATACAGCAAACCATTAAAAAAGACAGTGGCACATTCCTCATTGTATGGAAAGGATTTCGGTCTGTTGACCTTGGGAATTCATAATCTTTATTGATATGGCATTTTCAGGAATGGGCAAACTACGCGAGGGATGGGACAAATATCCGGCACCGTAGTAAAATTCTATTTTTTGCCGTTTTCCATCCGCATATTCTATCATTGCGGACTTATCATCAGGTTTAGGGGAATACTTTAGTTTCCGATTTCCGAAAAAAGAAAAGGCTTTTGATGAATCGTCGTTAATACCCGCTAGGATCAACTCCCCTTTTTCGGTAAACAGGTTTACCAGACCTTTAGCATCACCTTGAACAAAAAAGCCGCTTTCCTCGACTTTTAAAGGTTCAAAATTGCCTTTCCCGTCGCCGGCCAATACCCAGCCAATGGAGGCATCATATTGGCCCGAAAACACCTCTCCGCTATAAAAGTTGCCTACGGCCAATACATCCAAATTTCCATCAGCATTGTAGTCCTCCACCACCATGCCGTAAATGGGTGCCGTTTGTGTTAATCGGGGCAACTCGCTTAATTTGAACTTTCCCGAACCCAAGTTTTCAAGATAACTATTGGCAAAGGTTTGGCTCTTTACCACGTAGGCATCGGCCAATTCCTCTTTTAAAAACGATTCCTCAAAAGTGGCATTGGCATAGTCCGAAAAGGTGCGGAAACGTACCCGCATGGCATTAATCTGTTCGATCAAATCGTTTCGGGAGTGTGCTACATAGTTTTCACCATCAATATAATAGCACATTACGGGATCTATCAACCCATTTTTATCATAATCGTTGGCATAGATACAAAGGGGCTCATCTTTACTTGCCTTATATCTACTGTTTAACCCCAAGTTGCCCAAAACGTAATCGATATCGCCATCATTATCAAAATCACCTCCATGGATACTGTTCCACCAACCATGGGTATCTTCAAGACCTGCTTGTTTCGTTATCTCCTGTAGTTTTCCGGAATTGTTCTGGAAGACCCGAACGGACATGAATTCTCCCACAACAATTAAATCCGGCCATGTATCGTTGTTGAAATCTGTCCAAAGTGCCGCTGTCACCATGCCCAATTCCTTAAAAGTGGATTGAATAGACTGATCGTCCTTTTCAAACTTTAGGGTATTCTCAATGCTTCTATTCCTTAACAACACACTCTCCGGGGCCAAGGGATATTCTCCCGGTCTTACCCTTCCCCCAACAAACAAGTCTAGTTTACCGTCCTTGTCATAATCGGCTGCGGTGACCACCGATCCACTTATGGGGAATTTTGGAAGCGCACCGGTCATGGTGAAAACTCCCGAACCATTATTTGCATACAAACGGTCTTGATAAGCCCTATCGCCCAACGGAAATGAGGAACCTCCACTGACGACATATAAATCTTGATCCCCATCATTGTCAGCGTCAAAAAACAGGGTTCCCATGTCCTCCGAGACCCCACCAGGAAATGAAACTTCCCTGAATTTTTGATTTTCCTGTTGCAGCATCAGAACACCGGGTTGTCCAGAAGCTCCTCCCATATATACATCCTCCAAATCATCGCCGTTGACATCTGCAACGGCCAGGCCGGGACCATTGCGGGAATGCATATGGGGCAGCAACGGTTGTATCTTGAAATCCACAAATTCATTTTCCTGATGTTTGAAGGAAATGAAGGTACTGTCCATTTCTTGAAAAAGTAGAGGTGCGGTAGGTACTGCCTTACCTTGTATTTCAAGTTCATCCGCCTCTTTTTGGTTCAAAACAATCTCTTGATTTGTAGGCACATTGGTCAATAG
This sequence comes from uncultured Flavobacteriaceae bacterium, assembly GCA_947494715.1. Lineage (GTDB taxonomy): Bacteria > Bacteroidota > Bacteroidia > Flavobacteriales > Flavobacteriaceae > Ulvibacterium. The sequence goes on from CANLWG010000002.1 coordinate 143,628, forward strand.
CTGTTTTTTTCCATTGGGCCAGGTCACTAGAACTGTATCCACTTTTTGAATGTGGCCCAATCCAAAATGGAGTACGGGCTCCATCGAGGACAAATAGCCTCGATAGGGTGTAAAATATTGTTTTTGAAGCTCCCCTTGGTAGTACAATTCAACTTGACTGCCAATGCCCTCCAAATTCGGTTTTTCTCCCTTGAACCGGAATTTTAGATAGCTGTTTGCCGAGTCCAATACGATATTGTTTTTATAAAGTCCGGCCGGGTCGTCCAAATTGTTCATCACGAGGTCCAAATCGCCATCATTGTCAAAATCGGCATAGGCCATACCATTGGAATAAGTGGGTTTATCAAATCCTACAGCTTTAGAAATATCCTCAAACTTAAGATTGCCCGTGTTTTTAAAGAAGTAATTGGGCAGTTTAATTCCGGGTAGCTTATTCAGTTCTTCCAACCGCTGTTTTTGATTGGCCTCCTCCGTGCCCATACTCAACACCCGATTACCGTAGACCATAAAATCCAGATTCGTAATGTCCTGGCGATACCCATTGGTGACACATAAGTCTTTTAGCCCGTCATGATCAAAATCGGCAAACAATGCACTCCAACTCCATTCCGTGGCCGATATCCCCATCAATTGACCAACTTCACTAAACGAGCCATTGCCATTGTTCAGTTGCAATGTATTTCGAATGTACTGTGGATGGTAACCATAAGATAGCCCTGTTTGGAATTCGTCGTAGTTGTTGCCCATCATGGTCAGTTTCCATCGCTTATTATCCTCCGGAAGCATATCCAAAACAACGACATCCATATGGCCGTCATTGTTAATATCGGCGATGTCATTGCCCATACCATTAAAGGTCAAGTGCCTAAAATATTGAGTGATTTCGTTTTTGAAGGTACCATCCCGTTGATTGATGTACAACAAATCATCCGTGAGAAAGTCATTGGAAATATATACATCCAGCCAACCATCAGTATTGATATCGCAAACCTCCACTCCCAATCCAAAACCTTCTATTAGAATCCCAGCTTCATTGGAAACGTCCATAAATGTTTGGTTTCCGTTGTTTCGGAACAGCTTATCGGCCGACGGCGCTTTTCCTGTTCGATCTTTGGGACGGGATGTGTTTCGGTTGAAATCCACCAAGGCATTGCTTAGAAGGTACATATCCAAATCCCCGTCCTTATCATAATCAAAAAAGGCGGCCTGTACGGAATAACTCTCATCGGCCAGACCCCAATTTGTCGCTTCTTCCGTAAAGGTTAATTTTCCATCCTTCATTCCATTGTTCACGAACAACAAATTGGCCCGATCTTTACCTTTGGAACCTCTGGGTCCACCTCTGGATACATAGATATCGGGATAACCGTCTTGATTTATATCCACAATGGCCACCCCATTGGACCAACTTGTAGAACCTACTTGGGCGGATTCAGTTATATCCTCAAATTTCCAATTTCCCAAATTGCGATAGAGGCGGTTGCTAACCATATTACCAGTAAAATAAAGATCCTGTAAGCCATCCAAATCAAAATCGGCTACGGCAACCCCGGCTCCGTTATACATATATTCAAATTCGAGTACGGTAAGACTATCGGTATAGACCAAAGTATTGGAAAAATCAACGTTCGTATCCTTTGAAGATAATTCGGCAAACATGGTTCCTTCGGAATTTTCACAACTCACTATCCCCAGTGTCAAAAAGAGAAAAAGGACGCTTTGGAGATGTTCTATTAATCTTTTATGGAACATATTTATTGGTAAGAACCCTTAAGAAAAGGAATCCAATCGCAGTGATTGGATTCCCTAAACAGCCAGAAAAGGCAAAATAATAAAATAAACTAACTCTACTCAACTAGCCTACGCAAAGGCTTAAAAAAATCTTAGTATCCGGAATTTTGATTCAGCACACCAGCGGAGCGATCAACCTCGGATTGTGGGAATGGGAATACTACATACCTGGGATCCCAAGAACCCCCGAAGATAGTAGGACCCAAATCCCACCTTACTATATCGAACCAACGATGAGGTTCTAAGGCCAACTCTACTCTTTTCTCTTGTCTCATGGCTTGTGTCAAATCCGCACCACCAGCCAATGGGGCCAACCCTGCACGCTGTCGTATATCGTTTATCTGTTGTTCAGCAATTCCCAAGTCACCCCCACCTTCAATAAGTGCCTCGGCATACAGCAATTTTAACTCCGCGAACCGGAACCATCGCTCATTATTGAAATCCGCCTGATTATTAGGGGAATGATTGGCATCGACTGTATTCAAAGGTCCTCTATACTTTTTGAGGGTATAACTGGTTTCGGACCATGCGGGGTCATACGGTACTTCAACCTGAGATGGGTTATAGGTATAGTAGGTATCCCCATCTTGATAGAATATCGTTGCTGCCCGGGTGTCCCCAGGCTCAAAGGCATCGACCAAACTCTGGGTCGGTGCCCACCAACCACGTTTGCCTCCTGGAGCACCTGACGCGTTTGGAGCGTCCCAATACCATCCTCTTCCCGTTCCTTGGGAAGCTTTGAAGTTTTCTGAATGGGTATCATCAAATACCCAAAGGTTATCATCGGAACGAGGACCTCCATATTGTACTTCAAAAATAGATTCGGAGTTGTTTTCGTTACTAAAGGAAAAAACGTCATCATAATTAGGTACAAGCGTATAGGGACCGTTGTCCACTACATCCGCTAAAGCGGTAATTGCAGCTGGCCAATCTTCCTGGAATACATTTACTTTTCCTATATAGGATTTAGCGGCCCACGAAGTGGCCCTTCCCGTATTACCACTATCCCAAGACTCTGGCAAACCTGCTTCAGCAGCCGCAAAGTCGGCAAGTATAGCCGTATAAAGTGCATCCGTAGTAGAATTTGGCAAAGCTAGATTATTGATATCGGTCAATACCTCTGTAGCCAAAGGGGCCGGGCCAAACATTTTTAGAGCTTGAAAATGAAACCAGGCACGAAGAAATTTAGCTTCGGCATCCAAGACTGTAGTTTCCTCGGCAGTCAATTCAGTTTCATTTTGCAAATTTTCAATAACAAGATTGGCCCTATAAATACCCTCATAAATCTGGGTATATATCGCTGCGTAAGGAATATCACTTGCTCTAATTTGCAGGGCGTCCGCGTCTTGCGATCTGCCATCCGCACCAGCGGCAACATCTGCTGCGACATCATCCGTAATTACAAGCGTGATTTTCCAAAACTCGCCATTTTCGGCAAGGGTCTCCGTACTGGTACCCCAGAAGTCCTGAATAGAAGAATAGGAGGCAAATATGGCTCCATCAAAATCCGCCCTTGTTTTGTAGAATGTATCGGCGGTAACCCTATCTAAAGGCAAGAGGTCTAGTTCATCATTGCACGAAAACGTGCCTAAGATGCAAAGACTTGTGATAAATACATATATTTTTTTCATAATAGGCTTATTATAAAGATATTAAAATTACGGACTAATTAAAATTTACAGACCATCCCAACTGAACTATTCTAGGCAAAGGAGACTGCCCTCCATCCTGACCACTGGCCAAGGTAAAATCTCCTTTCTGGAAACTTTGGGTACGACCAACTTCAGGGTCAAATCCCGAATATTTAGTAAATGTTGCCAAGTTCTGGGCACCTATGTAAAAGCGCATTCTTGTTACAAGATTATTAGTCCAACTCTTCAATTTTTCAGGAGATATACTATAGCCAATAGATATATTTTGAATCCTTAAATAACCAGCATCCTCGACCCAACGATCTGAAAAGCGATCATTATCGTTCGGATCACTTAAGGTCAACCTAGGGTTAGAGCTGGAATTGGTAGTACCTTCTCCCGTCCAACGGCTAAAAATCTGCGTACTGAAGTTACTATTATTCGAAGCCCTAAGGTTTTCAAGATTTATCCTAGCCGAGTTGTAAACTTGCTGATCGCCAACCCCTCTTAATACGGCTGAAAAATCAAAGCCCTTGTATTCCGCTTGAAGATTAAAACCGTAGAAGAAACCTGGGAACGGGCTCCCCAAAAATGTCCTATCACTGGCGTTTATCTGCCCATCTCCATTAACATCCACAAATCGTATATCTCCGGGTTCTGCACCACTGGAGAAGGCATCCGTCGGGGCCGCACTAGCTTCAGCAGCGGTTTGATAGAGGCCGTCCGTTTTATATCCATAAAAATGTCCAAGACTTTCGCCTACAACCGTTCTATGGGTTTGGTTTCCTCCGATACCAGAAATAATCTCAGGGATTTCACCCAAACTTGTTACCTCATTTTTAACCGTAGTTAGATTTCCGCCTATGCTATATTTAAAATCCCCAATTTGATCGCTCCAGTTAATAGCCAATTCAATACCCGAGTTTTCAATCTGACCAATGTTGGCATCAGCAGGCAAGAAGAACCCTGAAACAAATGGAATGGGCAATCCAAGCAATACATCATCAGTGGTCTTTTTATAATAATCAAATGTACCAGTCAATTTTCCTTTTAAAAAGCTCGCATCCAAACCTATGTCCAATTGTGTACTGGTTTCCCATTTGAGGTCGGCATTTGCGAAACTTGTCGGTGCAGGTGCAAGAACAGGGGTTTGACCGTCCCCGATTACATAAAAAATGTTATTGTTCAGGGCACTTAAGAAAGCAAAATTCAGTCCAGTGAACTGGTTACCGGATTGCCCCCATCCTACTCTAATCTTAATGTCATCTATAGCATCACTCTGAGGGAAAAAGTCTTCTTGCGAAATTCGCCAACCTGCAGAAACTGATGGGAAAACACCGTCCCTATTTTCCTTGGCGAACCTTGAGGTTGCATCCCTTCTAATATTGGCCGTCATCAAGTATTTTCCTTTGTAATTATAACTTAAACGGCCCAGCCAACCCTGTAATGTCCAAATATCACCTTCATTGGCCCCGGCAACGGTAGTACCACTACCGGCAAAGTTAGGGTTGAAAAGATTACGGCCCTGTAGTCTTACCTTATCAAACCGAAACTTGGTTTGCTCAAATCCGAAAATAGCGGATATATTGTGATCTCCTCCAAAGGTTTTGTCATAAGACAGTGTTGCGGCGGTAGTCAACGTCAGCTCTTCAGGTCTTGAAGAAACCAATAAGGATTGCCTATCATTACCATCATAGGATATATCCGACTGTAAATATTCACCACGAATCACATTATAATCCAAACCTAAGGAAGTCCTAAATTTTAAGCCTTCGATAATATTAACCTCTCCATAGAAATTTCCCAATACTTTACGATTCCTTACCGTAGTACTTTGTGTCCTTAGATCATTCCTGAAAACATAATTGATACCTCTGGCTCCCCCCAAATTTGCGGCAGTCTCTTGATTATAACCCAGAGGGCCGTCAGAATTAAAGATTTGAAAGTACGGAGCATTCAAAGCGGAATTGAAACCCGCAAAAAAAGCACCCTCACTTTGTGTTGTTCGATCGGTTTGGCTTATCAGTATAGACTCTCCAAAACGCAAGTGTTTCCCCACCTTAATGTCTGAATTGGCTTTGAACGAAAACCTTTCGAAATCTTGTGCCGGTTCAATACCTTCATTATCAAAATAGCTGCCAGAAATAAAGTAATTGGCATTTTCATTGCCACCACTAACGGCTATATTATGATTTTGCACAAAGCCATCTCGAAAAATAGCCTCTTGCCAATCTACATTGGGTTGGCCACTAAATTGTGAAAGATCTCTTCCCAATTGCCCTTGAATGTCAATAAATTGTTGAACGTTAAGCACATCTATCTTATCTCTTACCGTTGCCACCGAGGCATACCCATCATAGGTCACTTTTGCCTCGCCAGATTTCCCTCTCTTTGTGGTGACAATAATGACTCCATTAGCAGCCCTAGCACCATAAATGGCTGCTGAAGCCGCATCTTTTAATACATCAATGGATTCAATATCATTGGGATTAAGTCCCGCTAGCGGGTTGGAGTCCGTAGTGGATGATGTATTTACCGTGGCATTGGTGGTCTGCACTATGGGAACGCCATCGATCACCCATAAAGGATCATTGACGCCTGGGGTACCTATACCGCGAATACGTACGCTGATGGGTGCTCCAGGATCACCACTCCGGTTTGTGATATTAACACCGGAAATAGTTCCCGCCAAAACCTGATCGGGACTTGTTATGGGTTTTGATATAATGTCAGCAGCACCAATGGAACCTACAGCACCGGTAAGGTCGGCTTTCCGTTGTGTTCCATATCCTACCACTACCACCTCACTCAAGGCTTGTGCATCTTCTGTTAGGACAACATTAATCGTGGATCTACCATCAATAAGCACTTCTTGTGCAGAATAACCTACATAGGAAAAAACAAGTGTGGCCGCGCCATCTGGCACATCAATGGTGTAGTTTCCATCAAAATCAGCTACAGCTCCAGTAGTAGTGCCCTTTACTACAACGCTAGCACCGGATAATGGCCCTACATCATCTGTGACCGTACCCGAAACGGTATTTTGAGCAGATGCCGATTGAATTCCAAAGAATACTAAAACTACGAATGCCAAGGCAAATACCCATATCCCGTTGGGTCTCGTAAAATTTTGTTTCATAATCAATAGTTTAAGTTAGTTGTTTACATGCAGAGAGCCGTGCACTACATACAATTTCCAAACGGACTTAGAAGTACATGGGGAGGTGTTCTCTTTGACCAATTTAGTTACTTTTTACTGAAAAATGATAAAAAAATTTAGCAAATAGCAAAAATAGTATATAATCTATGATAGTCTATGCTACTAAGCAAAACTAAATTAATTTTGCTTATATCAAAAAATTACTGCGTGAAAAATGAAACTTTAACAAAAAAAAGGAAAGCTGTTGTTGATTCGGCAAATATGCCAAATGATTTGCCTTAGAGTTTATAGTGAGTTACGCTTAATAACGTTAAAGGGCATCATTATCTGGGTTTTGGCCTTATCCTTGATATGTTTCGCTGCCTTTCGGGCCATATCATTAAAGTTTGTGGAGATAGTAGTAATCCCTCCAAGGACGATTTGTTTTACCACATGATCATTATGAGAGAGAATGCCCACATCCGCACCAACAACGTATTCGCAGTTACGGCAATCTCTTAAAACCTCCCATAAATATGTGTCGCTAATAAAAAAGTACAAATGCCCTTTCTTAATTGAACCTGGATAGTACTCCTCTTCTATGGCTCCAAGAATTTCATAATCCTTCAAAAACCTTTTAAAGGCCTTCAAAATTCCCTCGGGATAATCGGACCCTTTTCTAAAAAAAAGAACAAACTTATCAAACTGTCTTATGCGTGGCAGTAACTCAACCAGTTTATTATACGTGGTTTCCTCAAATTCCTGTGATATATAGGAATATTCGTCTGGCATGGGTAGATATCTGTCTATTATCAATAGCTTGGCCGGCTCTATAGATTCCAAAAGTGGGCGTATACTTATATGGGGTATGGGGGCGACCACATACATCCCATATTTGCCTCTGATTGTATTGAAGATACTTTCGAAGACGGAAATATTATTATGATGAAAAAAAACATCGATTTGGAATCTTTTGCCGAGTTCCTTTCTAAATGTATTATAAAATTCCTCTTGAAAACGTTGGAAAGAAAATAGGAGCAACGCTATTCTAAGGGTAACCTTGGTTTCTTCACTAACTATAAAATATCCCTTAAGTTTCTTGGATTCCACCAGGCCCCTATCTTTGAGCTCTTCGTAGGCCTTTACAATGGTCTTTCTGGCAAAACCCAGTTCGTCTACCATTTGGTTGATGGAGGGTAGTTTATCACCCGTTACCAAAATACCGGAATCTATGGATTCTATCACACCTTGCACCAGTTGTTCGTGCTTGGATAGTGTATTTATATTGGCCAAATCCTTTATTCTGTCTATCAATGACATAAAAGGGAATACTTTTTCAGTTGTATCGAATAGAGCCCTAATATTACGAAATATAAAAACGAATCCCTATTTTACCACATGATGTATCCCTTGGGACCTTTGGGTTTCACATCTATTTTAGTAGGAAGCATATAAAAAATGAGGCATTATGAATATATTGCCAATCAAAACCAGACCTAATGAAAAATCGAGTTACATTTTTGATCTTTTTGTTTTCCCTGATCTTAGGGGCCCAAACCAAATCACTACAATCCTCTTCCCCACTTTCAGAAGCTTCTCCCGCCAACGAAGGCATGTCCTCCGAACGACTGGAGCGAATAGATCTCATGTTTAGTAACGCTGTTGAGAAAAGTAATATCCCGGGGGCGGTGGCCTTAATCGCCCGAAATGGAAAAATAATATTCCACAAGGCCTACGGTATGGCGGACAATGCATCCGGTAAAGCTATGGAAAAGAATACTATCTTCAGAATAGCTTCCCAAACCAAGGCCATAACCTCAACTGCGGTAATGATATTATGGGAGGAAGGAAAATTTCGATTAGACGACCCTATTTCCAAGTACATTCCAGATTTTGGAAAGGCCGAAATTCTGGACACCTTCAACGAAAGTGACTCTAGCTATACCACAAAGCCTGCAGAAAACCAAATTACCATACGGCATCTTTTAACGCACACCTCAGGATTGGGCTACGGCGTAATCGATGGCGATGAACGATTTCAAAAAATATATGCAAAAGCCGGTATTACGGATCTCTTTACCACCGAGAATATATCCATAGGGGAAAGCGTAAAAAAATTGGCGAAATTGCCCTTACATCATGACCCAGGCGATGCTTTTGTATATAGCGAAGGCTTGGACGTCCTTGGTTATTTTGTAGAAGTCGTTTCCGGAATGCCCTTCGATGAATTTCTTCGAGAGCGACTTTTTGACCCTCTGGGCATGGACGATACCTGGTTTTACCTCCCCAAGGAAAAGGAAAATCGGCTAGTGACCGTACAACAGAAAAAAGGCAGTGGATGGGAAGAGTACCCCGTGACTTTTTATGACCCTGATTATCCTGTAAAAGGCGCTCGGCGATTTTTCTCAGGAGGGGCAGGGTTGTCGAGTACTGCAAAAGACTATGCCACTTTTTTACAGATGTATTTGAATCATGGCGAACTTAATGGAAAACGTATTTTAAGCAGAACTACGGTAAGAAGCATCATGGGGAATCAGACCGAAGACCTTTGGGGCGATGAAATAAAACACTATGGACTCGCCTTTGGTGTAGTTACTCCAAGAGGCCAGGACTATGGCGGCGAGGGAAGCGTCGGCACCTTTGATTGGGGCGGATATTTCAATACACAGTATTTTGCCGATCCCAAGGAAAACATCATCGGAATATTAATGAAGCAAACCAGGGGGCCTGTTGACGACCAAACCGGTTGGAAATTTCGTCAGATGGTTTTTGCAGCGGTAGATGATTGATTTTATATCTCGGATAATAGTAGTGGCTTGTATTAAATAAAGGGCTATTCCAAAATATCTCACTTTGAATTTGATAAGATGACCAAAATCTTACTACTATACTCCTCGGTAGATGGACAAACGCTAAAAATTTGTACCAGACTTAGGGAGCAATTACAGAAACAAAACACAGTTGACCTAATTGCTATTGATGATTTTAATAGGGATATCACCCTATATGACAAAATTATTATTGGGGCAAGCATCCGATACGGAGTCCATAACAAAAAAATAATCGACTTCATCAATACAAAAAAAGAACAACTTGACTCTTTAAAAACAGCGTTCTTTTCCGTAAACCTAGTGGCCAGAAAGCCTGAAAAGAATACGCCGGATACAAATCCATATGTCGTAAAGTTCTTTAAGACCATAGATTGGAAACCCTCCCTGGTTGAAGTGTTCGCCGGTAAACTTGACTATAAGAAATATCCTTTTTTTGATAGGATCATGATCCAATTTATCATGTGGATGACCAAAGGACCAACAGATCCACATACCGAAATTGAATATACGGATTGGGAAAAAGTAAAGGAGTTTGGGGAACAACTAAATACCTTTTAAGATACGCCCAACCATAGAAAATGCTTCATGCCCAAAACTTGGATTGGCTTTAGCTTGTACCGCATATAACTTTGATTTTTTGCCCCTATCTCCACCAATTATGATTATACCTAAGTACCTGTATATCTATGACCTATCTATGACAATTATCATTTTTGTTTACTTCCCTTTTGTCTAGCTTGCTGTTTAGTCGAGACGCTTATGAAGACAGGAATACGTAGGTTTTTAACCCCTTTTTTTAACACTAGGGCCGCAGCAGTTTATTTATTGGTATTCGCCACATCTATAGGCATTGCTACTTTTATTGAAAATGATTACGGAACAAGTGCCGCTCAAAAAATGGTCTACCAAGCCGGATGGTTCGAGTTCTTGCTCTTATTGTTCAGCATATCCGTATTAGTGAACATAAAGACTTTTAGAATGGTACAGCAGAAGAAATGGCCATTGCTCCTATTCCATGTTGCCATCATCGTGATTTTTATTGGTGCTGCATTGACCCGGTACCTCGGATATGAAGGAATCATGCATATTCGGGAAAATAGTTCTTCCAACAGCTTTCTCTCTTCCAATAATTTTCTAAAGTTCCAAGTGGATAAAGATGGGCAAACCTTTTATTTCAATGAACCCGTACTGTTCGCATCCCTTGGAAAAAATGATTGGCAAGAGTCCTATCTGCTCGGGGAGGATCTTATGGAGGTTAAAATCAATAGGTTTATACCCAATCCAATACAAGTGCTCCGTGAAGGTAAGGATGGGAGACCCACTTTACGGATGGTAGTAAGAGGCCCGAAAGGGCGGGAAAATCACTTTATTGCGGAAGGCCAGGCCAAACGCATCGGGAATATGGTATTTAATTTTAAGGATATTCCATTACCCAATGCCATAAACATCCGCCACAGCAATGATTCCTTGGTAATCAAACCTATCATGGTCCTTACCCAAACAGAGATGACCACTCATAAGAAAGACACCTTATTTCCAAATAGCTACCATCCCTTGCTTTTAAACGCACTGTATTCCGATGGGTTAAACAATTTTGTTTTTTCCGACTTTAAGAAAGACGGACAATTGTTAATCGAATCCGAAGACCCTAAGGTAAAAAACGAAAGTGTTACTGCGTTGGAAATGGATGTATCCGTTGATGGCAAAACCAAACGGACTTATCTATATGGCAGCAAAGGAGCTCCTGGAAGACCACAAGTATTGAATTTTGACAACTTGGAAGTATCCGTTTCCTACGGGGCAAAAGAAATGACCGTACCTTTTTCCATACGTTTGAACGACTTTATCATGGACAAATATCCGGGAACCAATAGCGCCTCTTCCTATGCAAGTGAAGTAACATTGATAGATGAACAAAGGAACACAACTCTAGATTATCGGATTTATATGAACAATATTCTCAATTATGGTGGTTACCGGTTCTTTCAATCTTCTTTTGATCCTGATGAAAAAGGCACGTATTTAAGTGTAAATAGTGATTTTTGGGGTACTCTGGTTTCTTACATTGGTTATGCCTTATTAACATTAGGAATGTTTTTGACCTTTTTCAGTAAAAAAACAAGGTTCCATCAGGTTTCCCAAAAAATCAAAAAATTGAGGGCGAAGAAGTCTGTTCTAGCCTTTTTAGCTTTTCTAGGTACTTTCATTGGCTATGCGCAACCACTAGAAAATGTGGACTATTCCGTGCATGCGGTAGAATTGGCCCATGCCGAAAAATTTAGCAGATTGGTAGTACAGGATTTTAAGGGAAGAATGAAACCGGTCCATACCCTTTCCAGAGAGGTTATAAGAAAAATAGCTAGAAAGGAAAGTCTGTTTGGATTAACGGCCGACCAACTCCTTTTAAGTCTATACGCGGACAAAGAAACATGGCACAAAGCGCCCATGATTAAATTAGGAAAGCATGAGGACTTGAAAAACAGGCTAGGAGTCAATGGGTATTACGCAACTTATGCGGATTTTTTTGATGCAAATGGAAGATACAATTTGCAAGATGAGGTTCGTAAGGCCTATGCCCTGGAAGCCATAGATAGGGGTGTTTATGAAAAGGAGCTGCTAAAAATAGACGAAAGGGTAAATGTACTGAGGATGGCCTTTTCCGGACGTTTGCTTAGACTGGTTCCCAACCCCAACGATCCCAATAACACTTGGGTTCCCATTACGGCCCATATCCATGGTGCCAATGATGTACATGGTGCTACAGATAGTGCTGTGGATATGTTCAACTCATATGGCGCCATACTAAAAGAAGCCATTACTTCGAAGGATTATACGGATGCCGATCTTATTTTAGATAAACTCCAAGCCTATCAAAAGGAACAGGGCGGGGATCTTATCCCGTTGGAATCAAAGATCAAGGCAGAAATAATACTCAATAAATCAAAGGTTTTCACCCGTTTGGCCGTAGGTTACATTTTGCTGGGGCTGGTTCTTTTGGGCTTGTTGTTCCTATCGGTCTTCAAACCGAATCTCAAAGTGAATCGGGTCCGGAACTTGCTGCTTGTATTAATTGTTCTTGGCTTTGTACTGCATACCATAGGACTTGGTTTACGTTGGTATGTGTCCGAAAGGGCTCCTTGGAGCAATGGTTACGAATCCATGATTTATATTGCATGGACAGCTACTTTGGCAGGATTGATCTTTACCCGAAAGTCCTTGGGTGGGTTGGCTGCAACTACAGTATTGGCAGCTATCGTTCTTTTTGTCGCTACCTTGAGTTTCCTAGATCCGGAAATAACCCCTTTGGTTCCCGTCCTTAAATCGTATTGGCTTACTATACATGTTTCATTAATTGCAGGAAGTTATGGTTTTTTGATGTTGGGTGCCATCATTGGGCTAATCAACCTGGCATTGATCGCTTTTATAAGGGATTCGAACAGGGCCAAAGTAAAAAGAATTGTTCGTGAAATGTCCTATATCAGCGAGCTCACTTTAATAGGAGGGCTTTTTATGCTGAGTGTGGGCACCTATCTGGGTGGGGTTTGGGCCAATGAATCCTGGGGAAGGTATTGGGGCTGGGACGCCAAGGAAACCTGGGCCCTGGTTACCATACTGTTTTACGCATTTGTCCTGCACATGAGGCTCATTCCAAAGTTCACCGGCCTGTTCGCCTATAATCTGGCCAGTATCTTCGGTTTGGCATCGGTTATCATGACCTATTATGGTGTAAATTACTACCTCTCCGGATTGCATTCCTATGCTTCGGGAGACCCCGTCCCCATCCCCAATTGGGTCTATATAATGGTCGTTTCAATTATACTGCTCAGCGGTTTTGCCCATTTTAAGAACAGAAAGTACCCAATGGCTTACTAGGATATCACCCCCTACAAAACAGCAGTCTTTGGCATAGTAAACCGGATGGTCTTAGAGATTATTTTCCCGACCCATATTATTTGCGTTAAATTTTGATTATGTACTGGTTTCTTAGTGAATAATGTCGTAATTTAAGGTGCCCATTTTATTAATAGATATAGTAAACAAACCCAATCCTAGTTGTATGGAAAATAAAGACCAAGATCGGGAATCCAAACCGGCAAAAACCATAAGCAGGCGCAGTTTTATAAGAGGTGCCGGACTGTCCACGGCAAGTAGTGTGTTATTGACCTCAAATGCCTTTGCACTTGAGTACAAGGAACCCCTTGCTACCGGTAAGGAATTTGGACCCGATGCCATGACCATAAAAATGAAGGTCAATGGTATAACAAAATCACTTAGCGTAGAACCGAGAACAACATTGGCCTCTGCCTTACGGGATCATTTGGAGCTTACGGGAACCAAGGTCGTATGCGATCGGGGCTCCTGTTCCGCATGTACCGTTTATTTGGACGGTAAACCTGTGAACTCCTGTATGATATCGGCTTTTGATGTGGGCGACAAAGAAGTTACTACTATTGAAGGTATTGCAAAAAATGGTGAATTGCATCCGGTACAAGAAGCTTTTATAGAGCATGATGCTTCCCAATGTGGATATTGTACTCCCGGGATGGTCATGTCCTGTGTACACCTTGTGGATAACACCCCCGATCCTAATTTGGAAGATGTAAAAAATGCCACACGAGGCAACCTTTGTCGTTGTGGCACCTACCCTCATGTCTTTAAGGCTACTTTGGCAGCAGCAAAAAAAACGATTTAAGATGGATACTAGAAAAGAAAAATTCCCATACGGTATTCCTGGGCATAATTTAGGCGAAGTAGAACGGGAAATACCCGTTGAAGAACCACCGGTATGGCCCGTCAACGATAAATTAAAAGTGATTGGAAAAAGAGTCACAAGAATCGATGCCCTTGAAAAAGTGACCGGTAAGGCAATTTATACCTCGGACATTAAATTACCAGGTATGCTCTACGCCAAGATGTTGCGTTCAAATGTGCCGCATGCCACCATTTCATCAATAGATATATCCAAAGCAAAAAGCTTAGCTGGCGTTCATGCTATTCATCTTATAGAGAATACCCCAAAGGAGGGAGAAGAAAATAGCACCGATAAGTACCCGATGGTGAAGTATGTGGGCCAACCTTTGGCAGGTGTAGCTGCCGAAAGTTTGGAAATTGCCAAAGAGGCCGTTTCCTTAATCAAGGTCAACTATGAGAAAAAGCCTTTTGTCATAGATCTTGAAGCCGCCATGGAAATCAATGCGCCTATCGTATTTGATGCGCCCGTTACGCAAAAACAAGATGGTGGGGATGTAGGTGAAACACATGATGGAAGTAAGGGGGAAGGTAATGTTAGGGGGCCATCTACCAGCAGTTTTTTTGGTGGGCCCAGAGGTAATCTGGAAGAAGGTTTCAATGAAGCTGATGTAATCGTGGAAAGGACGTATAGAACACAGGTTCATACACATATGCCTTTAGAGACTCATGGAGTTGTAGTCGATTGGAATGCCGATGTCATGACCGTCTATGCCTCCACACAAAATACAGCCGCTGTCAGGAATGAAATGGCGAGCGTTTTTAATTTGCCTAAAAGTAAGGTACGGGTCATCTGTGAATTCATGGGTGGCGGGTTTGGCGCCAAACACAGTGCAGGAAGTTTTGGGCCTATGGCCGCAAATTTAGCCAAAAAAACAGGTAGGCCTATTTGGTTGATGTTGGATAGACGAGAAGAGCATCTGGCAGAAGGAAATCGTCCCAACTCCATTCAATACCTAAAAATAGGGGCCAAGAAAGACGGAACCCTGACAGGTATCCAACAACGTTCCCATGGAACGGCTGGAGTAGGACTTGGCGCCGGGGTAGGGCGTATTGCCCAAATTCTTTACCCATGTCCCAATTTTGCAACGGAACAGTACGATGTATTGACCAATGCCGGGCCTGGAGCGGCATGGCGTGCGCCTGGTAATGTGCAGGGCGCCTTTGGATTGGAACAGGCCATTGACGAGATAGCTGAAAAACTAAATGTGGATCCCTTAAGTTATAGGGATCATATCGATAAAAGTGAGGTAAGAAAAGTAGAACGCCAACGTGGAGCGGAACTTTTCGGATGGTCCCGACGCCAACCTACTGGAAGTAGCAAGGGTGTGGTGAAAAAAGGACTCGGAGTAGGACAATCTACCTGGCCCCGGTTTGTATCTTTGGATTCTTCCGTAGAAATTAAGATCCATAAAGGAGGAGGTGTCGAGATAAGGTCAAGCGTCCAGGACATAGGCACCGGTACAAAGACCGTTCTTGCCCAAGTAGTAGCCGAGGAATTGGGTCTACAGGTAAAAGACATTAAAGTAAATATCGGGGATACGTTTTTTCCAGTCGGACCAGGTTCCGGTGGAAGTGTGGTCACAGGTTCAATTACCCCTCCTACCCGTAATGCGGCCTTTGAAGCAAAAATGGCTTTATTGAAGCTTGTTGCCAAAAAATGGGAAACCGATTCTTCAGAATTGTTTATAGCCGATGGTCAAGTAGGTCATAAAAAGGATACGAGCCTTAAAATGTCGTTTAAGGAAGCGACCAAGTTAATGCGAACAAGCCAAATTAGTAAAATTGCCAGCCGATCAGATGATTATGGTGGCTTTCAACAACCTTGGGGTTTGGCCTATGGAGATTTGGGGTCGGTACAATTTGCAGAGGTCAGTGTCAATACCGATACGGGATTTGTAAAGGTGGATCGTGTAGTAGCGGCACATAGTTGTGGTAGACCACTCAATATAGGACAATTGGAAAGTCAGATCAATGGTGGAGTCATCCAGGGGGTATCTTATGCGCTCTACGAAAACAGGGTGATGGACAATAGCACCGGCCATATGATAAATGCCAATGTGGATCAGTACAAAGTGCCATTTTCTATGGAAATTCCCGAGATTGAAACTGTAATTGTAGAAGAATATTCCGGGCGTTCCTCTACCGATGCATACGGTATAGGGGAGCCTGCAAATATTGCAACGGCCGCAGCGATTGCCAACGCCGTTTACAACGCCATTGGAGTAAGGCTTTATGAAATACCCATTACTCCATCAAGCATTCTTAAAGCATTAAGTAAAGTCTCTTAAATACGAAACAATGAATAAATTTAGTTGGTACGAAGCAAAATCCGTTGAGGATGCCCTTGAGCAAGTCAATTCGACCATATCCGATGAACTATATGAGCCTACCTCAAAAGCCACGGTTTTTAAATCCGGCGGCATTGATGTATTCGACTGGGTAAAGGAAGGTTTGCTTAAACCGCAAAAGATTGTCAATATCCGGAACATTCCCGGACTTGACCAAATCAGTTATGACCGCAAGAAAGGGTTACGAATTGGGTGCAATGTTACCTTGGCGGAAATCGCGTCAAATCCAGAAATTAAAAGTCAGTATTTGGCACTTCACCAAGCGGTAAATCATGCTGCCACTCCCCAACTACGTAATGTGTCTACCTTGGGAGGTAATATAGCACAGCGTAACCGTTGCTGGTACTTTCGTTCTGCCGATCATGATTGTTTCCGTAAAGGGGGCGACAGATGTTTTGCCCGCCATTCCGAAACAGGTGAAAATGAAAATCACGCTATACTAGATAATGGCTCTTGCGTTAGTGTTCATGCATCTTCTATAGCTACCGCGCTTATGGCCTTTAATGCCAGTGTGGTTATTGCCAATGCAGAAGGGAAACGGAAAACAGTCCTAATGGATGATTTCTTCGTTTCCGCGGGCGAGGATATTGCTATGGAAAACATCCTACAGGCGAAGGAAATCATAACGGAAATCATTCTTCCGGCCCCCTCAAAAAATACCAGAAGCGCATATATCAAACAAGTGGCCCGTGAGTCCTATGATTGGTCCCTGGCGGATGTGGCAGTAGTTATGGAAGTTTCGGGAAATACCTGCAAATCGGCGAGCATAGTCCTTGGGGCTGCCGCTCCTGTACCGTATCGCTCGGTTGAAGCCCAGCAGGCCATTGAAAATAAGACCATAAATAGTGAAAATGCAACGGCCGCAGCGGAAGCTGCTATGACAAAGGCACGCCCGCTTGCTAAAAATGATTATAAAGTACCGCTATTTGTATCGACTATTAAGCAAACCATTTTAGAAATTTCTTAAGTATGGATAACCCAAATAAGAAAAACATATGCAAATTCCTTCGGGCCAGAAATCCATATGGTATGATGGAAGGAGGGGATAATCCCTGGCTTTTATTGGATGATGCCAATACAATTTGCTGGTGCATTACTTCTGCTGGTGCTATGGGACCCGATAGTGGTTTGGTATCCCCTTCGCATTGCTTGGAAGGACGAAGTTGTTTCGTTTCCGAGAATGTAGACGACAGTGGCGATTGGGAACCTCCAATGGTATGACCAAATACTTCGGAATCCTCTCTGGATTGGAAAATTGGAATCACAAATAGGTCTATTCCATTAAAACCTATAGGATTTATTCCACTAATGTTCCATTTTCCAGAATAAGCTCATAGGTATACCCTGCACCAAAGTCCTTATTTAGAGCCACAACGGCACGAACGGTGATGTCCGCACCTTCAGGCACCAGGGTATTGGAGGTAACGACCAAATCATAATCATCCTTGCTTCCATCCTGTAGGTGCAACCAATTGCGTCCCATTATGCTTGGATTTGCCTTTACACAGATACCGCTAATTTCTACGGAATGTCCCTCGTACTGCTTAGGGTCTTTTAATAATTCGGCAATTTTAATGGATCCCTTATGTTGAATTTCCTTTTCAGTATGGGTCGGGATATCCTCTTTTTCAGCTATACCTTTCTCCGTAACCGAATTACTTTTGGATTCAGTCTTAGCCAGGGTAGTATGATTTTCTTTGGACACCAAATTTGAGACCAGGTAAATCTTTTCGAATACCCTATTGTGCTCCTCGCTTTCAAAATCGGTCTTCAACAATCCACCTCTATAAAAATAGGTTCCTCCTTTTTTTACGTCCATTTTTCCCGTAGCTATCCAAAATTCATCTTGTCCTTCTTTCACCTTAAGGTATACATAACTTGTTGTAGGAAGTACTTCGTTTACAACTACGGAATGCAGTTTAGTATTGGACGATGCATCTCCATCAAGACCCAGCTGAGTAGAGGAATCCTGTGAACTCTCCGTTTTGGTAGTGGGCTCAATAACCTTTGGACCGTTATTACAAGCAGTCATAATGAATATCGTACCTATAATCAATAGTTTGTATTTAAATCTTAAAATCATTGTTCTATTTTTTTAGAAAGCTCCGTTATTGATTACGAACTTAATCGGAAAGCTGAACCATTTTTATAAAAAAGAAACCTGCTCGGCAATAACAGCATCCATTTCCTCAAAGGAGATGGATGGGCTTGTTCGTCTTTTTACTTTTCGTATAACCCGATCCGTAACTGTCTTGACCGCCTTGAAATCATATTCTTCCGAATCCGTTTCAAAATAGTCCATTACCTTTTGATTTACGAGAATCTTATACTCCGCTAAAAATGCCCTCAACGGGGCTCTTTGAAGCCATTTGGTATATACTAAAAGTTCTTCTACGATAATTTCACCCACCTTTCCGATAGCAGCCATTCTTTTTTCCCTGGTGTCCTCCAAATCCATAGAAATGGTGTCCAAATCATAAAGCAAAACGTTTTCAGTATGGGATAGGTCTTTATTAATGTTGCACGGTACAGCCAAATCTATCAGGAGTATCGGATCTATTCCCGTGGCAGGTATACTTTTTACAAGGTCGGCACAGTTACTGGCCGCACCAATGATTACGTCAAAATCTTGAAAATCGTTACGTAACACCTTGTCCCAACCCAATACCCTAGCTCTGTGTCTTTTTGCCAATGCAATTGCTTTCTCTTCCGTGCGATTACTAACGTAAATGTTTTTAAAGTTGAATTTGGAATTATACTTGAACAGTTGCATTACAATATCCCCTGCCCCAATAAACAATACTCTTTTCTCTTTTACCAAAGCTTTGTCATAGGTATGGTTTATAACTTTCAGAGCTTTATATGCCATTGAAGTGGTCCCGTCCCTAAAAAGTGTTTCATTACTAATGCGCTTGTGGCTTTTGAACACCGTCTGCATAGCCCTTTCCAATAGAGAACCCTGAAGGTTGAGCTCCATGGAAAAATGATAGGCTTTTTTTATTTGATGCACAATCTCCACATCTCCAATTACAGAGGAGGCAAGTCCTGAGGAAACCTCCAATAAGTGCCGAACCGTTTTTTCCGTGGTATCGCTAAACTTGAATAACTTTGAAACTTCTACATCCGTACAAGAGGATTTTATACAGACTAAGAAATTCCGTACTGCCACGGCCGGAGTGGTCACGGATTCAAAGTATATTTCCGCGCGATTACAGGTGACCAAGAGCAACAATCCTGAAATATCAGGAAAGGTGCCACGGATACGCGTCACTAAGTCCTTCTTTTCCTCTTTCGGAATATGGAAGACCTCCCGTTGCGCAACCGAAGCCGTTTTATGTGAAATGCTTATATAGCGAAGTGACTTTTCCATTTTGAGTACTATTGATCTTAAAAATCGGATGCTATTGATCCCCTCGGATCCTTGTTTCATCCTTTTCCCTAAAACATTTCGCCAAGGGACAAGGTCATTTACTATTCCTTCATTGTTCTCATATAGTTGACCACCAACCACATGTCCTCTTCGTCCGGGATTTTCTTTTCATAATTTGGCATATCGTCCCTGCCTATATAGCTCTTGTAGAATATGGCTCCATCGGACTGCGCATGAAATTCTTCAGATGAAAAATCTCCCAAGTCCCCTTCTACCTCATCGGCTTTGGGCCCGTCCCCATAACCTTCCTTGCCGTGGCAAGACTTACAATGCTTATTATATAAGGACTTACCAATCGCCAAATCGACTTTGGGATCGGTGGGGTTTTTCATTTTTTCATACTCTTCGGGGACTACCCATTCTTCTTGCACCTCATCGGTAAAAGAGTAAAAAGCAAATGGTACGATTGCGATAACTATTAAAACTCTAACTGTTCTCATGTTTGATTATTTATTTTTCAGTTTCTGATTTTCAAAAATAATGCTGGTTTAAACGATTTTTGAAAATCCATTTATTAATTCTCAGTTTTTAATTCCAATTCTTTTCCTTCCTTTTTGATCTTGAATAAATGTATTCCCGTATAAACAAAATTTGCCCAAATTCCCACCAATAAAATGGTCAATACCACATACATCCAAATGGGTGCAGCTTCGGACCATAATGTGTTTTCACTTTCTTGACCCGATTTCTTGGAAACACCCCAATTCGCCATATTCTTCTGGACTACATCCCCATAATCGTCGTGATCCTCTATAATCGCATAAACCTTGATATCACCATTTGCATCACCGGGCAAATCAGTAGGCATCTCAAATTCATACGTCCCATCTTCAATGGAGCCTTCTTCTATAACCATCTTGGAAAGCATCCCTCCTACCGAAATAATAATGTCGGTTTCTACCACAGGAATTTGCAGTCCTAGGCTATCAATCGTATGAGCATTTATTTGGACGGTTCTTACACTATCTTTTTCAATTAAACCTAAATCCAGGTGGATATCCTTTATACTTATTTCTTTCTCTTCCCCATCCAATTCTTCCGTACCCTTAAAAACTGCCCTAAAATTGATTCTCCCTTCGGGATCCATTAAATAAGATTGATTTTCTGGAAGAGTAATCTGAGCAATCCCTTCTTTGGAGGTTTTGGATGAGCCCAGCGAAACCTGTTCTTCTCCCAGCACATTAAGAAATGTAATATCGGCTCCATATACGGGTACTCTATCTTTTCTGTCCTTCTTATTTGCAGCAATAAAGCTTGCCTCCAGTATTCTCGACTGGTCGGGTTGTTTGATACTCTTAAAACGGAACCGCATCCTATAGTCGCTTAAATCCTGTTCTTGAGCAAAAGTATTCGAGACAAGGAATAGGCTCAAAAGCACTATGGACAATGAATATGTAAAAAAACTAGTTCTCATTTTAGCTGATGTTGGGTTACACTATTGGTTCCTCCTTTTCCTTCTCTTTCATAATCTATAATACCGGACATGGGAATGATGGGAACAAGTCTCATAATAAGAATAAAGAACAGGACAAAAGCGGCAATTCCGGCAAAGCTCAAAGCCCATTCCACCCATGTAGCCGAGTAGTGTATAAACTCAGGACGGGTATCCTGAATGGGTAAATAGGGTGTTTCCAAAGTAGGCACAACTATTAAATACCTATTCAACCATAGCCCCAAAACGGCAATAATAGCAGCAAAAGTGATGGATTTTATAGTCCTGAACTTTTTAAAGAACAGGATTACGATGGGCACCAATACCCCAATGTAATTCGCAAAAATAAACTCCCAGAAATATCGATTAAACAGGGTATTCAATAAATTGGCATCATGCGTCTTATGGCTAAACCATCTGGAGAAATACTCACTAAAGGTAAAATAGCCGAACAGCAATGAAATGACCAATAGGATTACACCGGCACCAATAAAATGCACCTTTCGTATATAGTGATCCAATTTAAAATATTTGCGAATCAGATACATTGCAATAATGATAACCCCCACACCGGAATATAGACCGGCAACAATGAAGTATGGAGCAAAAATTGTGCTGTTCCACCCTGGTTGAAGAGTCAAACTGAATATCCAGGCCAAAACAGTATATGCCACAATGGCCAAGGCAATAATCATGGCGGACATGATACGGGTTATTTTATGTAGTCTATTTCGTTGGGTGGGTGTGTCCCGATATCCGATGGCCAGAAAGGTGTAAAGCTTTCTTCTCCATTTGGGTACATCTTCACTATTATCACGGAGTATAGCAAAATCTGGAATAAATGTTAGGTATAAATAAATAAAGCAACCGATCAGGTCGGTAATTATGGCTATGATATCCCAAGTTATGGGGGATTGTATACGTGGGTAGAGAAACAAATAATGCAACCTATCCAACCTACCGATACAGAGCAAAATAAATATCGGGCCAATAATCAAGGAAACTACGGTAATGATTTCGACTATTCTGGATACCGAGTTCTTCCAAGGTGTTTTAAAGAAATGTAAAATGCCCGAAATAAAGGCCCCTGAATAGCTTAAACAAACAAAGAAGATGAAATTGATGATATAAATGCCCCAAACCACATTGTCCCGCATACCGGTAACTTCATGTCCTTTGATGACTTGTATGACAAAAGCAGCCAATCCCCATAAAATAAACCCGACCAAAATCCCGATCCATATTTTGGACCATTTGGTCGACTTTAAAAGCATCGGCGAAAACTCTTTGACCAATTCCCTTTTTCTGATATCTACATCCATCCTAGAACAATGTTTGCTTTAAATTTTACCTTGGTCCTTTAGGTCTTGGACAAAAGGAACATCCTTATATCGTTCAATAATCTCCTCATCAACATCAAAGCCCCGCTCCAATGGGAATTGCCTATTTACGGCAGGCAGGTAATAAACATTGGGTTTTGTACCCAAATGTTCCAAATGTCTATACCCTCCCCTATCATTTATCAATTCTGAAAATCGGACCGTTTCCTCCCCGTTGGTAACCATATCCTCGTTTTTATCACCGAAATAGATTACGCCCATGGGGCAAGATGATGCACAATAGGGTAATTTGCCCTGTCTGAGCATATCCGGACAGAAATCGCATTTCATTACCGTACCTTCTGTTCCGGGAACACTGGTTTCAGGA
Organism: uncultured Flavobacteriaceae bacterium; assembly: GCA_947494715.1. GTDB lineage: Bacteria > Bacteroidota > Bacteroidia > Flavobacteriales > Flavobacteriaceae > Ulvibacterium. Next base: position 166,689 of record CANLWG010000002.1, read on the forward strand.
GAATAGGGTTGGCTTGTGTCATCAAATTTCGGTTTATGGCTCCAGTTAAATTGGCGAGCGGAATAGGGACAACTCGTAATACAAAATTTACACCCTATACACCGGTCATTGTCTATCAAAACAATACCATCGTCCCGTTTAAAGGTGGCACCCGTAGGGCAGACCGTTACACAAGGCGGTTCATCACAATGATAGCAAGGTTTTGGAAACCAATAGGGCTCTGCTTCTTCATGGTCCTGAATAAGCTGGATCTTCATAAATTCTTCATTGTAATCCAGATTATGAGCCTTTTGACAACTTTCAACACAATTTCTGGCATTTTTGCATTTGGCCAGATCGATTACCATAACAAACTTACGATCAGGAATTCCCTTTCTTGATTCGGCGGGTGTAATATGCGCCTCGGGATAATTGTTTATGCTCTCCGCATCTACCTCTACCATTTTACCATCCGGGGTAAGCACCCTAATCTTCTCTCCCGATGCCTGTAGTTCTTCTTCGGAAGCCAAATTAGCCAACAAAGTAGCTCCCGCCACTGTGGTGGCTCCGGACAGTAAACCTATTTTCAGAAATTTACGTCTATTTGTACTACCCTTTTTTGTGTTGCCTTTTTCCATAATCGACCTTTGTTGCGCAAACCACCTTTTGTTTCTCTTTTAATTTATCCTGCCCTCTCCTATGGGACAGGTTTAAAAGTTATAGTTCCTCGTAATGTTGAATCCGAACAGAATCTGACCCCTAAAAAAATCGTTCGTGTTTTTCATATAGTTCTGCTGTGGTACAATACCGTTCATATTGGTTATAAACAATTGGAAGGCATGAGCGGATGTGGCGAACTCGAATCCCAAACTGATTCCTGGTTCTGGATCAATATCCAATCGTTCACCATTTAAATGGTGGGTAAAGGGCTGGCTGTAATCCCACAGTATGGAAGTTTGATCACTTATTTTATACCTCCCTCCGAAAGCTACCCCTATCACATCGTTCCGCATCTTGCTTTCCACAAGGTTAAAATGCGAAATACTGGGAGCCAATTGCATGGAAAGCTTAGGACTAAACCTACGTGCAATAATCAACTGGTTAAAATAGGAGTACCTGTGTTGATCTAGGCTAAAATTCTCCTTCTTCCTTGCATCTATGGTGAAATTACCGTAATAGGACACGCTTACCGGAATCCTGCCGGACCGTGTTTGATTTAAGATACCGACCTTCCAGTTAAAATCTTGGAGACGATTAAATTTGGTAGTCCCGAATCCAAGGGTCAATCTATCATGTATTGAATAGGCCACTCCCATACGGATGTTGGAAGGTCCCCAAAATCCAAGCATATCATTGGTCCCTTCGTTTATCAGCCCAAATCTGTGTGACATCTGAACCTCCAAGGTATTCTTTGAAAAGAGCACATTGTTGGGATTGTCTATGATAAAGGAGCTTTCAAATGCCGGACGTTCGGGTTTATCCACAATAGAATCCTTTGCTTTTTCCTGGGAAAGCAGGATAAAGGGAGACAATAATAATGTGAAGTATATTCCTAAAGTGTTTTTCATATTTCGATCTCTTAATATTTAGTTATTCTCGGCACCCCGATCTATCCAACCTTTTATTAAAGCAATTTCGTCTACAGTAAGTATAAAACCTGCTTCAACTGGATGATCATTGCCCGGTAATTCCCTAAAAAGCTGACTGTTTTCGCCATCTCCGGCAACTACATATTCCGGTACAATGGCTTCGTATGCATTTCCTTCGGTTAAATCCGGGTTGGCGACGTTCCCATTATGACAGGTTGTACAATCCCGGTCATTGCCTATGAACAAAGGCTGGATGTCATCTCTAAAAGAAATGGGTTCATCTATGGGTATATCCGGTATTTCTTCCTCTATCAATTCATCATAGTAACAAGAAGAAAAGCACAACAAGCCTAAGCCGCCCACCAAGATTATCTGTAATCGTTTTTTCATTTCGTTTGTATTATTAGATCATCACTTGCTCCAATTTCAAAGCATTTTAGTCATCCTTTGGATGTATCAACAGCTATATGAAGCTGTAAATACCTATCCATAATATTCGGCAGTACCATAAGGCCCGCTCGGAACTTGGGAAAAGATCCAAAATCAGTTCTGCAATGCCTCAATGGAATTGGTCAGCAATGCCCTGGAATAGCCGGGATTATGAATCCCATTACTTTGATCTTCCAATAAAGTCTTATAGTTCCATGCGGCCTGTGCCTCTGCTGTAGTAAAAATGCCCTCATTGGATCTGTCATTCTCGAGTATAAGTCCTACTACGGGCGTACCGGTACCGACAGGATTGCCATCCACATCAAAAATAGGATTGCCATCTACATCTTCGGCATATTGTTCACCTACGACTTCGCCCAACAGTTGTTTCAAAGTTGCCATGCCTTCGGTAAATCCACCCATTTCTTCTGGTACGCCGTTGGTATGACATGCGACACAGGAAGCCTCGGTCGGATTCCATGAATGCAAGCCTTCATTTGCATCCGTAGATTCCCCCATATGACAGCTTACACAGGATGCTCCCGTTCTATGCGTTGCGGAAGCGATGCCCGGATAGCCTTCAGAACCAGCTATATTGGCCCCCATGATACCTTCCAACATCGTGGTTTGTGGTCCATGGTGAGGCCCAAAACGTGTGGTTGCCACTACATATTTGCCTGTTCCATTTTCAGCAGGGATTACGTAACTGTTTCTCGGTTGGTGACATGTCGCACAGTTATTACTGGTGCCCCCAAAGTCCACAACCGTGGTTTCATCTATTACCAGGGTTACCGGATCTATACTTCTCAAGGCAAAATCAGCCCCATCATTTTCGAAATCGAAGGTGGCATGTTTGTCATGGCAGGTAGCACAGGTAATCGGTGAAGAACTTGACAAACTAACCGAGTCTACCTCGCCAAAAGCCAAGAAATCCAAATGACCTTTTGTAGAGTGGCACGAGGCACAATCTGTCCTAGCTCCGGTGAAACTAAATACTCCACCGGCTCCATGTGCGGATAAGGCAAAGGAACTTTCAATTATATCGCGAGCGGCATTGGAGTGGCAGCTTATACAGGACGCGGTTCCGTCAATTCCGTCCTGACCGTCCACCCCATCAACTCCATCAATTCCATCAGCTCCTGGTGGTCCTGGAATTGGGTCACTGGTACATTGAATAAATAGTAAACTTGATATCACCAATATCAAGAAGCCTATTAGTTTAGAATTTTTCATACGATCGAATATTTAGCAGTTAAAAGATTTTACAATTAAATCGGCGTAAAAATATGAGCAGAAAACGCTACAAAAAATGATATTTATCAGTAAATCGCCCTATTCATTAATGCATAATCAATATAAATTGCATAAATAGAGAATAATTCAATGAATAAAGGGCATTAGTTAAAAAACCAAAATAACTGCATTTGGGGAAGTAAAGCTTTTCGGCGTACACAAAAAATGAATAATACGGAACTATAACGGACCTCTATTTTGGATAATGCAAGACAAAAAAACTACCTCCAAATAGTTATACAAAATTCCAACCTGTTATCTAAAGACAAGCTATTACTTTTAAAGCTTCTCCATGCAACTACACAATTTACTGGCTGCTTTTGAGTTTAGATAGAGATAAATAAACAACCCAATTCATAATCATGAAAAAGTACCTGCCATTTTTTATCTCACTATTTGTTACTGTTCTTTCCGCCCAAAAATTGAAAATAATTGAGGGCGACTTTGATTTCCTTAAAGGTCAAAATGAAGTCAATGTAGGGTTCGTATATGCTAATATGAGACTCTTAAAGGACAATCTCACCAACGATGAGTATGTAAAAAACCACGCCGCCAAATTGGAGGAAGATACCAGGGGAAAAGGCAAATCATGGGAAAAAAGTTGGTACGCCAGCCGAGAGCTTATTTATGCGCCAAAATTTCTAGAATTGATGAACCGGTATTTTCATGAAGATCATGGTATCTATTTTGACCAAGATCTTACCGATGCCAAATACACTCTTATTGTTGATACCGTATGGGTATATCCGGGATGGGATGCCGGAATAATGAAACAGCCCGCCAAAGTTTCTACGGTCTTGCGTTTTGTAGAAACTGAGAACAAAGGCCATATTCTGGCTGAGGTTAACAGCAAGCACGCCCCTGGCAATCAGTGGGGAAGCAGTTTTGATAATGAAGACCGAATCGGGGAAGGATATGCCAAAACAGGAAAATCCTTTGCGAAACTAATTTTGAAGAAGGCCTTCTAAAAAACTATTTTTCGGACAGACGCATCTCCTTTTCGAGATTAGTAATGAGTACTCCCTTTTAATTTTCTACTTTTAACTTCAAGTGTGCCTAGATAATTATAGGTTATTTGAGTCCGACAATTAAGATATGTTACCAAAATGCCAATAAAAATCTATCCTCGCCTTTTGCTTTTTATGGTAACTTGTTTTTCGAATGCTCAAGAAAAGTTTCTCGTCCAAGAATTGGATTTAAAAAAATCAGGTTTTGTTATCCAAAGTGTACTTCCTATAGTTGATGAGAATACTGGCAATTTTGCGCTTTTCTTTAATGAAACAAAAACATTATATGCATATCTGTATGACCAAAACCGGAATAACATCGGCAAGTTTTATACCAATGAACTTCCCAGAAAATATGGTTCGATTCTGGGGTATGGAATCAAGGAGAATGGTAATTATGCAATATATTCAAGCACTGGGTCTAGAACAAAATTTTTATCTACTGCGTTTGATTTTAAGCGTAAAAAGGCTGTTTCAGAAGAAGTTGCATTGGAACTAGACAATGAAATCTTTGTACAGGGAATAAATATAAAAAATGACTTCTGCATAATTACGATTAACAAAAAAGATTCCAATTTAGTTTTCTATAATTTTATTCATGGTGCCCTATATGACAGAAAAATAGTCGATATTTCCAAAATTATCATGTTGGATAAGGACAACAAGCCAAAATCCCTTTATAAACTTTTGGTCGATAGTGCATTTGAAATAGTAAACAAAAATGGGCTTTTGGGAAGTGCTTCTTTTAAGAACTTTTCTTTTGAAAAAATAGATAATACTATTCCCAGCCCTATGGAGATTGTTTCTAAGAAAAATAAGCTGTACGTTACAAACAACAAACTAACCTTTACCTTGGATGAAAACAAGGATATTACTCAAATACTTACCGTAGATTTGAATAATTTTAGTTGCGCTTTTAGCACATTTGACAAACCCCTCAGAAGTGCCCCAAAACATGGCAAAAAAACAAATTCTTTTTTGTTTAAAAACTACTTGCTTTCAATGGCTCTTTCTGATTACGGACTTGAATTCCAGGTAATTGATTTCCATTCCGGTAAAGCTATTCAAAAGTATTCCGTAAGTAAAAATCAAAAAATTAGGTTTAGTAACTCCCCCATAGTTCTTGAAAATTCTATTTTCAAGAGATATCGAGAAATGGAAGAAACTGAAAAATTGATACGAAAGGTTAATCGAACCAATGTTGGCATTTCTTTATACCATACAACCAATAGCTACGAAATTTCGATAGGTGGTAGTAAAGAGGTCAAACAAGGATTACCAATTGTTTCAACTGGTTCGACGATCGATTCGTTTGGCAATTCATTACCTAGTTCCACATTTTCTAATTATGCGTATTTTGAAGGTCAAAAATCAATTTACACAACGGGACTTTTTAATTTAAATTTTGAGCATATTGAGGGTGATTTGCAGCCCACAATCTTTGACAAAATAGATGATTTTAAATCATCAAGAAGAAAAAAACCATATACAGAAACCATATTTAAATATGATGATCATCTAATTTGGGGTGAGTACAATAGCACAAAAAATGCTTATGTTTTATGGAAATTTTCTAGTTGATAAGTTAAGCTTTCCATTCTAAAAAAGTAAACCTTGACAATCAATGTATTATTCACCTCAATTAATAATGACTTGAATTTAAAGTTATACAAAAACAGTAAAACCTCACACTAAATTTGTCTTAAAAAAGAAAAGGTTCAACAGCTATTTTTCGGACAAACGCATCTCCTTTTCGAGATCGGTGATATGGGCTACGGCCTTTACCAGCCGATGGTGATTTTTTACAAAAGGATTGGTCTGATCCCAAACATATCCGGCAAGGACCGCACAAATTTGTCTTTTGATTTCAGGGTTTTCGGGTTTATGAAAGAAAATCTTTTGCAAGCTACCCTCGTACCATTCCTTTACATAGGTAGTAAACACCTCCACACCCTTTCGGATGTGATTGGAATAATCCGTTTCCCAATCTACATCCTGGCCTTTCAATTCCTTTGCAATAAGTTTGGCCGCCAATAGGGCTGATTCCGTGGCAAATGTAACTCCAGATGAAAAAACAGGGTCCAAAAACTCTGCACTGTTCCCGGTAAGGGCATAGCCCTTTCCATACAACTGTTTTACGGATTTAGAGAAATTTTGAATGATTCTTGGCTCAAACACATACTCCAAATCCTTGAAACGATCATAGTAATAGTCTGAAAGTTTCATCATTTCTATCAGCTTATGCGTAGTATCTCCCTCAAAGGAATTGATATAATCCGTTGGCCCCACGTAACCGATACTGGTATATCCATTGGAGAAAGGAATGACCCATAACCAGGTTTCGGTACTTACCACATCAAACGTTATTAAAGTACCTTCCCTTCCCTCTGGTCTTCTTATATCCTTTACATGGGTGAAAATTGAAGAATGCTTGGGTATCTGGGATGGTTTGTCCAAATTCAATAATCTGGGCAGTACTCTTCCAAAGCCGCTGGCATCGATAATAAATTTTGCACTTACGTAGGAGAGTTTGCCTTCTGTATCCCTTATGGTCGTTGTAGATCCGGTATCATTAAAATCAACTTCTACAACTTCTTGTTGAAAACAGATATCAACACCCCTTTCTTGAAGGGTATCGGTCATAGCCTTGTCAAAATCGGCACGAGGTACCTGCCAAGTCCAATCCCATCCCTTGGTATGTTTTTTACTGAAGTCAAAATTGCACACCTCCCCTCCTTTCATGAAGCGTGCCCCAGACTTAATTTCGAATCCATAGGCATCAAGACAGTCGAAGAGATCAGTTTCCTTAAAATGATCCATACATCGGGGCAATAGGCTTTCCCCGATAACAAATCTGGGGAATTCGTTCTTTTCGACCACTTTAATGGTAAACCCTTTGCCGTATAGATAAGAAGCTGCTACACTGCCCGATGGCCCTGCCCCAATAATCAATACATCTACCATTTCCTTCTTCATAGCTCGAATAAAATATAGATTCGCTAATTATTATAAATTTGCAAACCAAATTAACTATTTTTATTTAGTATATAGCCATTAATAAAGTCTGATCCAACCATAGATGCCGAAAATTAAGGGAAAGTTAGGAATAGAGGAGTTTTATAGCGTAATCTTTAATGGGGAGCCAATTAGTATAGACCAAACTGTTCTCGCCACTGTTCAAAAAAGCTTTGATTTTCTTAAGGAATTTTCAAAAAATAAAATCATCTATGGGGTAAATACGGGCTTTGGCCCAATGGCCCAATACAAGATAAAGGATTCTGAACGGACCCAATTACAATATAACCTTATTCGAAGCCATGCCTCCGGTACCGGGAATCCAATTCCGGCCAAGTACGTAAAGGCGGCTATGTTGGCCAGACTTAATACATTAAGCTTGGGTAATTCCGGAGTACATACATCGGTCATAGAGTTAATGACCTCATTGATCAACAAGGATATTGTTCCCTTAATATATGAACATGGTGGTGTAGGAGCAAGCGGTGATTTGGTACAATTGGCACATTTGGCATTGGTATTGATCGGGGAAGGGGAAGTGTATTACAAAGGAAGCCTAAGACCTACTCAAGAAGTATTTGAAATTGAAGGACTACAGCCCATATCGGTAGAAATACGCGAAGGTCTGGCTTTGATCAACGGTACATCCGTTATGACGGGTATTGGGGTTGTGAATACCATTTATACCCGTAGGTTATTGGAATGGATGATTGCCTGCTCCTCTGCTATAAACGAAATAGTCGAAGCCTATGACGATCATTTGTCCCACGACTTAAACCAGACCAAGAAACACCAAGGCCAACGTGAAATTGCCCGTGCTATGCGAAGTCACCTGAAGGATAGTACACTTACGAGGAAACGTGAACATCATTTATATACGGACAACAATGGGGTTTCTATATTCGAGGAAAAAGTACAGGAATACTATTCCTTGCGTTGTGTCCCTCAAATATTGGGTCCGGTCTTGGACACTTTGAACAATGTGGAGCGGATTATGATCGAAGAGGTGAACTCGGCGAACGATAATCCCATAGTAAATGTTGAAAAAGAGCATGTATACCACGGGGGGAATTTTCATGGGGACTACGTTTCCTTGGAAATGGACAAATTGAAAATAGTGGTTACCAAAATGAGTATGTTGGCCGAACGGCAATTGAACTATTTAATGAATTCAAAGCTAAACGATATACTTCCTCCGTTTGTGAATCTCGGAAAGTTGGGGTTGAATTTTGGCATGCAAGGTGTGCAATTTACGGCCACCAGCACTACGGCAGAAAACCAGATGCTATCCAATCCGATGTATGTGCACAGCATCCCCAATAATAATGATAACCAGGACATTGTAAGTATGGGTACCAATGCCGCTTTAATTACCAAGAAAGTAATCGAAAATGCCTTTGAAATTATCGCCATCGAAATAATAACCGTGGTACAGGCCATTGAATACTTAAAGGTTCAGGACAAAGTTTCTTCAAAGACAAAGAAAATGTACGATGCCATACGAGCCATAGTCCCCGCATTTGAAGAAGATCTGGTAATGTACCCTTATGTTAACCAAGTCAAGGATTTTATCACTAACCATAAAAACAGTTAGCACTATGAAAACAAAAAGAGTTATGAAGACTGCACTGACACTAATCCTCAGCATATTTTTGGGAATAACAAATTTATCGGCACAAGAACTGGCCCTGGTCCGGGAAGACGGTAAATTTGGTTATATAGATAAGTCGGGTGCCTATGTGATTCAGCCAAAATTTGAAAAAGCCAAAAGTTTTTCGGGCCCATACGCCATGGCGGAAAAGGACGGTAACTGGGGGTATATTAATGCCTCGGGAGAATGGGCCATTGAACCAAAATACGATAAGGCGAAAAAGTTCAACTCCGGCTTTGCCATGGTCTACACAAATGACCAATGGGGTTATATAGATGGTTCGGGAAAGCCTCTTGAAGTTCCGGCTGCGGAAAAATATTATGACTTTAACGATGGGGTCGCAATAATTAAGAAAGATGAAAAAATCGGTCTGTTGGGAACGGACGGAAAATTGATTTTAGAGCCAAAATTTGAGGAAATAAAGAATTTTCATTACGGCAGGGCCAAAGTTCGAAATGGAGACCTTTGGGGAATGATAGATCAAAAAGGAGAAATTGTTATCCCCGTCGAATATAAAGAGCTAGGATTTAATCATCCAAGCGGAGTTTGGGGCAGAAAAGGTGATGATTACGGAATTTTGGTAAATGGTCAACTAAAAGTAATACCTGATGTAGACAGAATTTGGAATTTCCATGACGGATCCAATTTTACCTATGCCAGAAAGAACAAAAAATTGGGCTATGTCAACAATCAAGGAGAATGGGTCATAGAGCCAAAGTTCGATAAGGCACGAGCTTTTAAAAACGGTTTGGCTCCAGCGGCGCAAAGCAAAAAATGGGGCTATATCAATGAAAAAGGTGAGACCGTAATCGATTTTCAATATAGGGATGCCGAAGTTTTCTCCAATGATGGCCTGGCACCCGTAAAAGATAAGGACTGGGGGTTCATCGATACTTCCGGCAATTTGTTAATTCCCATGGACTATGATATCTCCGTAGGTCTTGCTTTTTTTCAGAGTGGGGAAGATAAGGGTTTCATTGGGGGTGTTTCCCGGGTAAAAACCAAAAAAGGATGGGGCTATTTGGACAAAGAAGGAAAACTTCTAGGTAACAAATGGTATCAAAATGCTGAACTTTTCGTTGATACCAGCAAGTAATTTATAAGGACCATGAATGGGAGAAACTAAGAAGTGTGCCCTCGTAACAGGAGGTTCCAGAGGAATAGGCCGTGCCATTTGTGTCCAATTGGCCAAGGATTCCGATTACCATATACTGATCAATTACAACAGTAACAGCGAAGCCGCCCAGGAAACTTTGGCCCAAATAAAGGAGGCAGGGGGATCTGGTGAACTTCTACCGTTCAATGTAGTGGATGCCAACATAGTAAAAATGACCTTGGATACTTGGCAGGAGAACAACAAGGAAGCCATTATCGAGGTAATCATCAACAATGCCGGCATTACCAAAGATGGGCTCTTCATGTGGATGAAACCCGAAGATTGGTCCGATGTACTGAATACAAGCCTCAATGGTTTTTTTAACGTTACCAACCATTTGATTCAAAAGCTTTTGGTCAATAGATATGGTAGAATTATTAATATGGTATCCGTTTCAGGGCTAAAAGGGACTTCTGGGCAGGTCAATTATTCCGCTGCAAAAGGAGGACTTATTTCGGCCACTAAGGCCCTTGCACAAGAAGTAGCCAAAAGAAACGTTACTGTAAATGCAATAGCACCAGGATTCATCAAAACAGATATGACAAGCGAAATGGATGAAAAGGAATTGAAAAAAATGATTCCAGCCAATCGATTCGGGGAAGCGGAAGAAGTAGCACATCTCGTTTCGTTTTTGATTTCCAAAAAAGCATCCTATATTACTGGAGAGGTAATCAGCATTAACGGCGGTATTTATTCTTAAACTATTTTTTGGCTATGCAACGAGTGGTAATCACAGGTATGGGTATTTATTCCTGCATAGGTAAGAACTTGGAGGAAGTGAAAATCTCTTTATATAGTGGGAAATCCGGAATTATTTATGATAAGCAAAGGGAGGCTTTTGGTTATAGATCTCCTTTAACAGGCCATGTAGAATCTCCAGACCTCAAAAACCAACTTTCTAGAAGACAACGTGTAAGTATGGGCGAGGAAGCGGCCTATGCCTATGTAGCCACTATGGAAGCTTTAAAGAATGCCAATATCCCCTTGGAATTTATGGACACCAACGAGGTCGGTATTATTTATGGTAATGACAGTACCGCAAAATCGGTAATTGAATCCATAGATGTTATCCGTGAAAAGAAAGATACTACCCTAGTAGGTTCAGGAGCCATTTTTAAGGCTATGAATTCCACGGTAACCATGAATCTCTCCACTATTCTTAAACTCAAGGGTATAAACCTTACTATTAGCGCAGCCTGTGCCAGCGGGTCGCATTCCATTGGTATGGCGTATCAACTTATCCAGAGCGGGCTTCAGGATTGTATTATCTGTGGTGGCGCACAGGAAATCAATCATTTGGCCATGGCCAGTTTTGACGGACTCGGGGTATTTGCCGCAAATACGGAAAATCCCGAAAAAGCCTCTCGTCCATTCGACAAAAGTAGGGATGGATTGGTTCCCAGTGGTGGGGCGGCCACAATCATACTGGAAAGCTATGAATCCGCCCAGGAGCGAGGAGCTCCCATTTTAGGGGAAATTGTAGGTTATGGCTTTTCTTCCAATGGGGCACATATTTCAACACCGAATGTAGACGGACCTTCTTCTGCCATGAAAAAAGCCTTGAAGAATGCTAATATGGATGCCTCTAATGTGGATTATGTAAACGCCCATGCGACCTCTACTCCTGTAGGTGATGCCAATGAGGCCAAAGCCCTATTCGAAGTTTTCGGAACGGATGAGCCTTATATAAGCTCCACTAAATCCATGACGGGCCATGAGTGCTGGATGGCGGGTGCGAGTGAAGTGGTATACGCTACACTTATGATGCAACATTCTTTTATTGCACCCAATATTAATCTGCAAGAACCCGATGAGGATTCTTCCAAATTAAACATCGTTAAGAAAACCTTAAATAAAAAAATTGACGTATTTTTGTCCAATTCATTCGGTTTTGGTGGCACCAATTCCGCATTGATTGTTAAAAAATGCTAGCGAAAAATGACTAAAGAGGTTATTGTTGAAAAAATAGATGACTTCCTTATAGACGAATTTGAAGTGGAGGAAGAGGATATTGCACCGGAGGCCAATCTTAAGGAGACTTTGGAACTGGATAGTCTTGATTTTGTGGATTTGGTGGTAGCAGTGGAGAGCAACTTTGGCGTTAAACTGGTCGGAGAGGATTTCATAAACATAATAACACTTCAGGATTTCTACGACCTCATCGAACGGAAATTGGACTGATCGTCCTCAAAACTTATCCATGGCAGCGGAATGGGAAGGAAAATCCAGAGGTACCGTCCTAGGCTATAAAATTTTTATCTTCTTTATTAAAAAATTGGGAATCCGCGCCTCGTATTTCCTACTTTATTTTGTTATTCTGTATTTCTGTCTTTTTTCCTGGAAAAACACAAAAGCAATTTATTACTATCTCCACCAAAGGTTAGGATATTCCCATCTAAAAAGCATTTTTGGGGTTTATAAAAGTTACTATTCCTTTGGTCAGACGCTGATAGATAAGACAGCTATCGCATCAGGTCTTCGGGATAGGTTTACCTATGAATTTGATGGCATCGAAAATATTAAAAACCTACTGGCTAACGGCGAAGGCGGTATTCTGATCAGTGCCCACGTCGGAAATTTCGAGATAGCTGAATTTTTTTTTGAGGATATCGATACCAAATCTCAAATCAATCTGGTAACCACAGATGCCGAGCATGAGCATATAAAGGAATACCTTGACCGAGTTACCTCAAAATCAAAAATCAAGTTTATAGTGGTAAAGGACGATCTTTCACATATTTTTGAAATCAATGTGGCCTTGGACAAGGGCGAGCTGGTCTGTTTTACAGGCGATCGCTATTTCGAAGCCCAAAAGACATTGATCGGAACACTTCTAGGCGAGAAAGCTAATTTCCCGGCCGGCCCATTTCTATTAGGCTCTCGACTTAAAGTTCCCGTGTTGTTCGTATACGTTATGAAAGAGACCGCTAAACACTACCATCTTTTCGCAAGAAAGGCAAAGGTAAAAAACAGGGATGCCCAGGGCCTATTGGCAGAATACACCAAAAGTGTGGAATGGATCTTGAGCAAATATCCCCTGCAATGGTTCAATTATTTTGACTTTTGGAAAAGAAAAGAAAACACATGAAGGAAGTATTGGTTGTCTATTACTCCCAAACAGGGCAGTTGTTGGATATTCTGGAAAATATGGTCTCCCCATTAAAACAGGAGAACATTACTGTTTCCTATTATAGAATTATCCCAAAGGAACGATACGAATTTCCGTGGGAGAAGGAAAAATTTTTCGATTGCTTCCCCGAATCCTTTTTGCAAATTCCCTCCGAGTTCCACCCGCCAGAAGAGGAAATCCTTAAGAAAAAATACGATTTGGTTATTTTGGGTTATCAGGTGTGGTACCTAACCCCTTCCATTCCTATCAATTCTTTTTTAAGATCTGATATTGGGAAATCGCTTTTAAAGGATAGACCGGTCCTGACCGTTGTCGCCTGTAGGAATATGTGGATACAGGCACAGGAAAAGATGAAAAGACTCCTGGTCAAAACAGAGGCCAAATTGGTTGGACATATTGCACTCGTAGATCGCCACATCAATCATATTAGTGTTATAACCATTTCGCATTGGATGTTGTCAGGAAAAAAAGACAGGTATCTTGGTATTTTTCCAAAACCGGGGGTTTCCGATAAGGACATTAGGGAGGCGAATAAATTTGGAGAACCCATCAAGAAGGCCTTGCTTGTTGAGGACTTTTCAAATTTGCAGGAAAATCTTCTAAAGCTAGGTGCGGTTCACATCAACCCATATTTAGTGCTTACCGATAAAAGAGGCAATGTATTATTCTCCAAATGGGCCAACCATATTATCAAAAAAGGAGGGCCCGGCGAACCCCTACGACTCAAATGGATAAGAATATTCAAATATTATTTGTTATTTGCAATCTGGGTCATAGCACCAATAGTTTTTATTGTATTTTTGCTCACTTATTTGCCCCGGTACCGGAGGAAGGAAGAAGATAAGGTCTATTATTCCTCTGTAGCGTTAAAGGATAATAGATGAAGGACGTTTTTATTACACGAATAGCCAAGTTTTTGCCCAATGCCCCTGTGGATAATGATGGGATGGAGGAAAAACTAGGGATTTTGGGTGGTAAGACTTCAAAGGCCAGGCGAATCGTATTACGCAACAACAAGATAAAAACCCGTTATTACGCCCTAGACGACAATGGCAAGGTAACTCATAATAATGCCCAATTGACCAAAGAGGCCATTGAGCGCTTGTGCGATGACGACTTTACGATTCAAGACATCCAATTGCTGTCCTGTGGCACCTCCAGTCCTGATCAAATATTACCATCCCATACAGCTATGGTCCATGGTTTTTTGAAGAACGGCAATATGGAAATCAATTCAGTCTCCGGTGCTTGTTGTTCAGGGATGAATGCATTGAAATACGGCTATCTTTCGGTTAAGACCGGGCAAGTAGAAAAGGCGGTTTGTGCGGGTTCGGAACGTAGCTCTACCTGGTTAAAATCCGAGGTGTATGAGGACGAAATAGAACATTTGAAAGAATTGAAGGAAAGTCCCATATTATCCTTCAATAAGGAATTTTTGCGTTGGATGTTATCCGATGGCTCGGGAGCGGTATTACTAGAACCCGTCCCCAGAGGTGAAGTACCCTTAAAAATTGAATGGATGGAGGGCTATTCTTATGCCTTTGAACTGGAAGCCTGTATGTACGCCGGTGGTGATAAAGAAGAAAATGGGCACCTAAGACCTTGGAGCGAGTTTCCCGGAAGTGACTGGAGTAAAAAATCATTGTTCGCTGTGAAGCAGGACACCCGACTATTGGGCGAATATATTTTGGAGAAAGGTGTAAACAGCCTAAAATTGACCTACGAAAAATACGGTATCGGGCCAGATGATGTGGATTATTACCTACCTCATATCTCATCATACTATTTTAAGGATGGACTTTATGATGAAATGAAACGGCAAGGAATTGAGATGCCTTTGGACAAATGGTTCCTTAACCTCGAAAAGGTTGGCAATGTGGGTGCAGCATCCATCTATATGATGTTGGAAGAATTAGTAGGTTCGGGGAAACTCAAAAAAGGCGATAAAATATTACTACATGTCCCGGAAAGTGCCCGTTTTTCGTATACCTACGCCTATTTGACCGTTAGTTAAATGAACCTCCTCAAAGGTCCCATAACCGATCAAGACTTCCTGCTCGGACTAATTCCCCAGAAACATCCTTTTGTAATGGTGGATAAATTATTTTACTTTTCCCATGAGAAAATTGTTTCTGGACTTACCATCAGGAAAGAAAATTTATTTACGAGGAATGAAATGTTCAAGGAACCCGGACTTATCGAAAACATGGCACAGACTGTAGCGCTACATACCGGATACCATTATTTTTTAAAAAACCAGGATGCCCCAATGGGATACATCGGTGCCATTGCCAAAGTAGAAATCGATTCCCTTCCCGTCCTAGGACAGGAGCTTATGACAACTGTTACTATCCTACATGACATTATGGGAGTTACTTTGGTAGAGTCTCAAATTGAGTGTGACGGATCCCTGATAGCAACTGGTAAAATGAAAACTGTACTGGCCAATAGGTGAAAAATGCACGCCTACATATCGACATTAAAAAGTTTCTTCCCCACAGGGAACCTATGCTTATGGTAAGTACCATGCCCTATCTTGATGCCAACTCCGTTATTGCCGAATTCCATATAACCGAGGATTGCATTTTTGTAAACAACAATAGGCTATCAGAAACAGGACTCATAGAAAACGCTGCCCAAGCCTGCTCGGCTATTGTAGGGCAAAGCTATTTTGAAACGGACGACCTAGAGGGAAAGGGCAACAAAGTCATAGGATATATCAGTGCCATTAAGAAAGTAGAAATATTTCAATTACCCACAGTAGACGAGACACTGGTCACCAAAGCGAAATTGATTTCCCGTTATGATACCGAAGGGCTCAGTATTTGTACCATAACAGGCTCCATTTTTAGAAAAGATGATTTAATCGTAGATTGTACCTTGAATTTTTTAATTCACGAAGTCCAATGAAAAAGGGCGAAGTGCCTCAGCACAAAAGTATACTTGAATCCGCCAATCTCCGGGAAATGTGCTATGCCGTGGATGAAAACGGGGAGTACACCACTGAACTCAGCACAGGCTGGAATCCCAAGACGATTGCCCTTGAAAATGCGTTAAAGGAAATTGAGGAACGTGTGGAAGATGCAAAGCAACGTGTATTAGCCAATGAGGCCAGCCCTATCGTATATTATATGGAGCTCCATAAAATGGACTTAAGTATCCTGTCGAGCTATGTGGGGCTTTGGAAATGGCGTGTGAAACGCCATTTTAAACCTTCGGTCTTTAAAAAATTGAGCTCCGGAACACTACAAAAATATGCCGATGTCTTTGACATTACCATCGAAGAACTAGCGCATATACACCCTTGAACTATGCAAATAGATTTTACACATAAACAGTCCGCCCATTGTGAAAACGGGGTGGTATCCAACCTCATGCGGCACAATGGATTTGAGGTGAGCGAGCCTATGGTATTCGGAATAGGATCAGGGCTTTTGTTTAGCTACCTTCCTTTTTTAAAGGTCAACTATGCCCCAGTTTTTACCTATAGGGTAATGCCCGGTCTTATTTTCAATAGGTTTGCCAAGCGTGTAGGTATAAAAGTGAAAAGGGAAAAATTCAAAAAAACAGGGGATGCCCAGGCAAGATTGGATGCAAATTTGGCAAACAATAACCCGGTGGGGCTTCAAGTAGGTGTGTTTCAACTCCCCTATTTCCCTGAGGAGTATCGCTTTCACTTCAATGCACATAACATGGTAGTATATGGAAAGGAAGGGGATACGTACCTCATTAGCGATCCTGTAATGGAAGACGTGACCACGCTAACGGATAGAGAACTGGAAAAGGTACGGTTTGCCAAGGGAGCTTTTGCGCCCAAAGGCCACATGTATTACCCAATTGCCTTCCCAAGGACCCTTAATTTGGAAAAGGCAATCGTGAAAGGGATAAAACATACCTGTAGGGATATGACCGCTCCCGTGCCTATTGTAGGGGTCAGGGCAATGCGGTGGGTAGCCAAAAATATTCGGAAATGGCCTCAAAAATTGGGAACCAAGAAAGCCAATCATTATTTAGGTCAGATTGTACGTATGCAAGAAGAAATCGGCACAGGTGGTGGAGGATTTCGGTATATTTATGCTGCATTTTTGCAGGAATCCAGCAAAGTGCTGAAAAACGAAAAGCTAAAGGAATTTTCAAAGGAAATGACTGAAATTGGTGATCAATGGCGCGATTTCGCCCTGGAAGCTTCCCGAGTATATAAAAATCGTAGTGTACAGACCGATGCCTACAATAAAGTGGCAGACCAATTACTGGATTTGGCCAAAAGAGAGGAAACTTTTTTTCAGGCTTTGCGCAAGGCAGTCTAAAGGTTTTTGATTACCGAAACGCATTCGTTCCTTTGGAAATATGATAGCCCATGATTCAAATCGACCAACTATCCAAAAAATATAAAGGTGCCGATTTTTATGCGGTCAAGGATTTAAGCCTTATAGTCCATGAAAAGGAAATTTTTGGTTTGTTAGGTCCAAACGGGGCGGGTAAGACCACTTTGATTTCCATGTTGAGTTCCCTGCTGAAACCAACTTCCGGATCCTTTTCCATAAACGGACTAGACTTCCAAGAAAGTAAAAATGAATTAAAACAACATATCGGTATAGTTCCCCAGGATTATGCCCTCTATCCTTCGTTGACCGCCTTTGAGAACTTACATTATTTTGGAAGTATGTACGGACTAAAGGGCGATTCACTGCAAGAAGATATTGTATCGAATTTAAAAACGCTTGGACTTTATGACTTTGCCCACAAGAGGATACGCACCTTCTCCGGAGGAATGAAAAGGCGCATTAATCTTATTGCCAGTATTCTGCATGAACCCAAAGTGTTGTTCCTGGATGAACCCACGGTCGGGGTAGATGTACAATCCAAAAGTGTTATCCTGGAGCATTTAAAAAATCTCAATAGTAAGGGTACGACCATCATATATACTTCGCACCATCTGAATGAGGCAGAGCATTTCTGTACACGGGTCGCCATCATAGACCATGGGAAAATTGTTTGTAAAGGAATACCGCAAGATCTGGTTGTTGAACAAAAAGGGGCAAATAATCTCGAAGAGGTTTTTCTGGCCCGAACAGGAAAAGCATTGAGGGATTATGCATAAGCTTTGGGCCTCAACATATAAGGAATTTTTGCTGTTGACCCGGGATCTTGGAGGATTGGCCATTCTCTTCCTTATGCCCTTGGTTCTGCTCGTGGTTATTACATTGGTACAGGACAGTACCTTTAAGACCATCAAAGAGGTCAAAATCCCAATTTTGTTGGTGGATCAAGATAATGGAACGGTTTCCAAAAACATTGGTGAAAGTCTTTCAGAAAGCAATTCCCTTGAAGTCATCAAAAAATCATCTGAAACAGAAGCCCTTAAACTGGTACAAAAAGGAGACTACCAATTGGCCATCATAATCCCGAAAGACCTGTCCAAGGACTTAGGCTCAAAAGTAACCACCAATGTGGATGGTATCTTGGCCAGATTTGGATTGGAAGAAGAGGATTCCGTTTCGACCACAACAAAAATTAAACCCAAGGAAATACGGCTCTATTTTGACCCTGCCACCCAACAGTCCTTTAAAAGTTCCATAAAAAATGGTATCGATAAAATGATTTCAAAAATCGAGACCAAGACCATTTATAAAGCATTTCAGGAACAACTGACGGAAGATGCCTCAGAAATTATTTTTGATACCGAAAGTTTTATCATTTTTACTGAAATTGTACCCGGAGGGGATAAGAATCCAATTCCAAACTCTACCCAGCATAATGTTCCTGCCTGGACTCTTTTTGCCATCTTTTTTATTATCCTTCCCCTTTCCATCAATATGGTGAAGGAAAAAAACCAAGGTACTTTTATACGCCTGCGTACCCAACCTGTGTCCTATGCAACCGTCTTGGGAGGTAAGACCTTGGTGTTTTTATTGGTATGCCTGATTCAGTTCTCCTTAATGTTATTAATAGGCATTTACTTGTTCCCATTACTTGGACTGCCACGACTGGATGTCTCCGGTAAGTTGCCCCTGTTGTATGTAACCGCCTTCTTTGCTGGTCTAGCAGCTATCGGATTAGGGCTTTTGGTGGGGACCGTTGCCAAATCACAGGAACAATCGGCCCCTTTCGGTGCCACTCTGGTAGTTATTTTGGCGGCATTGGGAGGAGTTTGGGTTCCCGTTTTCGTAATGCCTCCGACTATGCAGTTGCTTTCTAACATCTCACCTATGAATTGGGGGTTAAATGCCTTCTATGATGTATTTTTACGCAATGTAGGGGTCTCGGAAATCATCCCGGAAATTTCGTTGTTGCTGGGATTTTTTATTTTGAGCACCCTAATCGCAATCATTTATTATGAGCAAAAAAATGCGGTCTAAACCCAAGAAGGAAATCAGTTATACAAGCCAGATACGTGTGCGGTTTGTTGAGACCGACCCCCTGGGTATTGTTTGGCATGGCAACTATATCCAATATTTTGAGGATGGCCGTGAAGCTTTTGGAAGGCACCATGGGATATCGTATTTGGATCAGAAAGAGCATAATTTTTCCACTCCCATTGTGAAATCGAATAGCGAACACAAACTCCCTTTACGCTATGGGGACGTTGCCACGATAAAGACCATTTATGTGGATTCCCCTGCAGCCAAGATGATGTTCCGATATGAAATCTATAATCCGGAAGAAGAATTGGTCTGTACCGGAGAAACAGTTCAGGTGTTTGTTGAGCTTGGCGGAGAAATGTCCTTGACCATACCAGACTTCTTTTTGGAATGGAAGAAAAAAGTTGGGTTGTTGGATGAGTAAGGTATATGTATCACATAATAGTATTGTTTCTTCCTTAGGTTACGATAGCCCTACTGTGGTCCAAAAAATAAAGGATAGGATTTCTGGGCTCCAAGCCGTAAGCGACCCAACACTGCTTGACCAAACCTTTTGCGCATCTCTTGTTGATATTGAAAAACTACCAGAGACCATTGGGAATCCGGACAAGGAAGAAAACTATACACGCCTAGAGCAAATGTTATTGGTTTCCCTGGCAAAGGTAATCCACACATCCAAAATTAAGCTAACGGACAGGGTAGGGCTTATTATTTCCACTACAAAGGGTAATATAGATGTTTTGGACGATGATAACCCATTTCCTAGGGAACGGGGCTATTTGGCCGAATTGAGTAAAATCTTGAAGGATTTTTTCGGATTTAAGACCACCCCAATAGTCCTTTCCAATGCCTGTGTTTCCGGACTACTGGCTATTGCGGTGGCCAAAAGAATGATTTCACAAGGTTGTTTTAATCATGTATTTATTACCAGTGGTGATTTGGTCTCGAAATTTACCCTTTCGGGCTTTAATGCATTTCAGGCCTTGAGCATCGAACCTTGCAGGCCCTATGATAAAAACCGTTCGGGCATCAATATCGGCGAAGTAGCGGCAAGTGCTCTGATAACCCAGGACGATACCGCCCTAGCAGACGAGTCCGTAGTCATCTTAGGGGATGCTTCATGCAATGATGCCAACCATATCTCCGGTCCCTCAAGAACCGGTGAAGGGTTATATCGTAGCACAAAACTTGCTTTGAAGGAAGCAAAATTGCAACCAAAGGATATCGATTTCATATCTGCACATGGAACGGCCACCCAATTCAATGATGAAATGGAGGCCATTGCCTTCAACCGGTTGAAGCTGCAAAACACTCCATTGAACAGTCTAAAAGGTTATTTTGGCCATACGTTGGGTGCATCAGGTCTTTTGGAAACGATTGTGGGCATGCATTCCCTACATCAAAATACGGTCTTTGCCTCCAAGGGATTTAAGGAAATGGGCGTATCACAACCCATTAATGTCATTAAACAAACGGAATCCAAGATAATGGATACTTTCCTAAAGACATCTTCGGGATTTGGAGGTTCCAATACAGCCGTTGTTTTTAAAAAGGTAGCGGAATGATGGAAAAAAGATATTTTATATCGTCCTATTGCCATATCCGGAACAATACCATTTCGCTTAACGGGGCAGCGATTTACCAAGGGCAACATCCCGATTTCAATTCCTTGGCCAAATCGGCCTATCGCCATTTCGAAACCGATTATTCCAAGTTTTTCAAAATGGATAACCTAAGCAAATTGGGGTTTTTGGCGGCGGATATTCTACTAAAAAAAGAAGGTGTCCTTCCCGAAAACGAAGAAAACATCGCCATTGTACTAAGCAATAGGGCGTCAAGTCTGGATACGGACAGAAAGCATTGGGAATCCATCCGTAATCCCGATAATTATTATCCCAGTCCGGCTATTTTCGTATATACGCTGCCCAATATCTGTATCGGGGAAATTAGTATCCGGCACAAACTTTATTCTGAAAATAGTTTTTTTATCTTTGACGAATTTAATCCAAGCCACCTGTTCTCGTATGCGAACGGCTTATTGGATATGCAAAAAGCAGAAAAGGTACTATGTGGTTGGGTAGATGTTGATGGCCCTGGCTATGAAGCTTTTTTATATCTAGTGAACAAAAAGGGGGGCATTGTACATAGTATCGAGGAAATAACCCGATTATTTTAAACCTATATGGAGGCATTGAAAGAAGAATTGAAGTCAAAAATCATAGAGCAGTTAAATCTAGAAGATGTTTCGGTAGATGAAATTGCCGACGACGATCCGCTTTTCGGGGAAGGATTGGGATTGGACTCCATAGATGCTCTAGAGCTTATCGTAATGCTTGATAAGGACTACGGAATAAAATTGGCCGACCCCAAGGAGGGGAAAAAAATCTTCGAATCTATTGGAACTATGGCAGATTATATTACGCTACATAAGACCAAATAATATTTACCCACTTCACCTTTCGTTTTTTGTACATTCGCAACAAAGCGTTTTCAGTTAAAAAGTATGGGCAAAGGCGTTGCCATAACGGGTATGGGAATCATTTCTGCCATTGGTAACGATGTGCAGGAAAATTACAGCTCCCTGATAGAGAGCAAAAAGGGAATCTCAAGAATTTCAAAGATCAATACGGTCCATAGAGATGCCTTAATGGTTGGTGAAATCGATTTCACGAATAAGGAATTGGAGCAATTCCTAGGACTCGATGCAAACCATAACTATTCCCGAAGCGCATTATTGGGGGCCTTTGCTGCAAAGCAAGCCATCTCAAACGCGAACATTACGAATACAAATTCGTATAAAACGGGATTGGTATCGGCCACCACTGTAGGGGGTATGGACAAGACCGAGCAATACTATTATGAATACTTCGAAAATAAAGAAGTCCAAAAATATATTGAGGGGCATCATGCTGGAGATTCCACCCAAAAAATCGCGGAGCAATTGGGTATCCATGGTAGTTTGGTTACCACCATCAGTACAGCCTGTTCCTCTGCGGCAAATGCTATATTATTTGGCGCACGTTTGCTAAAAGCAGGAAAATTGGACAGGGTGATCGTAGGAGGGACGGACGGACTTTCCAAATTTACGTTGAACGGTTTTAAGACCCTAATGATACAATCCGATACCTACAATACTCCTTTTGATGAAAACCGGAAGGGATTAAATCTAGGTGAGGCCGCCGCCTTTTTAGTCTTGGAATCCGATGATGTAGTACTAAATGAAGGTAAGGACGTTTTAGCCTATGTAAAGGGATGGGGGAACGCTAATGACGCCTTTCACCAAACAGCTTCCTCGGACCATGGGGATGGAGCTACCTTGGCCATGCAAAAAGCGTTGAAGGTCGCAGGATTGGAAAGCAATGAAATTGATTATATCAACGCTCACGGTACGGCTACTCCCAACAATGACCTTTCGGAAGGAAGGGCCTTTCTGCGAGTTTTTAGAGATAAAGTTCCGGATTTTAGTTCTACCAAGGCCTATACTGGGCATACGTTAGCGGCAGCTGGAGGAATAGAAGCGGTTTTTTCCGTTCTGGCCCTACAGAATAATGTGATTTTCCCAAACCTCAATTTCAAAAATCCCATGAAGGAATTTCATCTTAAGCCACAGACGGAGCTTAAGAAAAAGAAACTGCATACGGTATTGTCCAATTCATTGGGCTTTGGCGGCAATTGTTCAACACTTATTTTTTCGAAAGAAGCCTAGATGAAACCGGTTTACATCAATAGCGTTGCTTCCATATCGGCCCAGAGGACCTTTGACAATTCGGTCTTTTTGGATGATATCATCGCGTATACCGATAATGTCATCCGAGTAGTAGACCCTAACTATAAGGAATTCATTCCGCCTGCCGCTGCCAGGAGAATGGCCAAGGGAATAAAAATGGGGGTGACTGCTTCAAAAATTGCCTTACAAGAGGCCGGCCTTGAAAATGTAGATGCCATTATCACGGGTACCGGATTGGGCTGTATTGCGGATTCAGAAAAATTCGTCAGCAGTATTATCGATGATAACGAGGAATATCTAACACCCACCTCGTTTATCCAATCCACACACAATACCGTTGCAGGGCAGATAGCCCTGGGTATCGGTTGCAAAGGCTATAATTTTACCTATGTACATTCCAGTATCTCCTTTGAATCGGCGCTCTTGGATGCCAAACTGCAATTGGAAAACGAAGAGGCACAAAACATTCTAGTTGGTGGAGTGGATGAACTGGCGGATCATCACATTAAAATACACAAGTTGGTAAACCACATTAAGGTCGATGTAGTTAATTCAAAGGGACTGTTGGAATCCGGTACCGAGGGTGCAGTTTTTGGAGAAGGGGCCAGTTTCTTTATGCTTTCTAATGAAAAACGTGAAAATACCTATGCAGAAGTCTTGGACGTAACCACCTACAATAGTCTTTCAGAGCAGGAATTGCCGAATACGCTTAGGTCGTTTTTACAAGAAAATAATCTGGAAATTGCAGATGTCGATATCGTGGTGATGGGCAACAATGGTGATGTAAACTACGATAAGTATTATGACACATTAAGCCATGAACTTCTAAAAAACACCTCTCAAACTTATTACAAACATTTGTGTGGCGAGTTCAATACAGCCTCTTCCTTTGGTACATGGATGGCCGCAAAAATGATAAAGACCCAACACGTTCCGAAAGCCATTAAGCTGCGAGGCGTCCAGCCCTCTGAAATTAGGACCGTGTTGTTATATAACCAATACCGTGGAGAGAACCATAGCCTTGTTTTACTACGCAGATGCTGACATTTGTATTCATAAAGCGACTTTGCCTAACCGCCATAATCGTTCTTTTTATTATCGATTGGGAATACGCCATTCCTAAATTCTACTATGCCATTCCTATTGGTGTCTTTTTTGTCCTTACCATTCTAGGCTCCTTTTTTATTCAGTGGAATTTTCATTTTAAATCCTACCACTCCAACTCGAATATTACCAAAAACCATATCGCCCTGACCTTTGATGATGGCCCGCATCCAGAGTTTACACCCCAAGTGCTTCAACTCTTAAAACGATTTAATGCAAAAGCGACCTTTTTCTGTATTGGGAAACATATGGAACAACATAGTGAATTGATTAAGGAAATGATGGCCCAAGGACATGCAATGGGCAACCATACCTATTCACATTCCAAAGTCTTCGGGTTTTTTGGTGCAAAAAAAGTAGTCCGGGAACTTCAAAAAACAAACGGCATCTTCGCCAAGATAACAGGGAAGCAACTACAACTATATCGCCCCGCTTATGGTGTAACCAACCCAAACATTAAAAAAGCTGTTCAGGCCACAGGGCTACAATCCATTGGGTGGAGCATCCGTTCATTGGATACCACCAACCTTTCTGAAGATATCATTTTAAATAGAGTAGTTAACAAAATTCGCAAGGGAGACATCGTGCTGTTCCATGATACCAGTGCCAAAACCATTATTGTTTTGGAACGGTTATTGTTAATTTTGCAGGAGAAAAATTTGCAATCGGTCACTGTTGACCAATTGTTGAATATTAAAGCTTATGCGTAATCTTGCTTATCTTCTGTGGTTTATGATGATTGCTGTAAATGCACAATCCGAAATGAGCACCGCCGAGGCCCAAGCTTTAGAAGCCAAAGTTAAGGCCACCGCCGATGCCACAGAGACCATTACCAGTAATTTTAGGCAGTATAAGCATATGGATTTCCTCTCCAATGATATTGAATCTATGGGAAGGCTTTCGTTTAAAGCCCCAAATTTGGTCAAATGGGAATATGCGAAACCCTTTGCCTATTCCGTCATATTTAAGGATGAGGTTCTTTATATCAACAATGAAGGCAATAAAAGTAATGTTGATATCGGTTCTAACAAGCTCTTTAAACAGCTTAACCAACTTATCACAAATAGTATTAAGGGAGATTTGTTCAATACTGCTGAATTCAATATCGACTATTTTACAAAAGAGGGGGAAAGTGAAGTACATTTTGCCCCCAAAGACGAAGATTTTGCATCCTTCATTAAGGCCTTTCACATTATCTTCAATGGGAAGGGGGAAGTAACTGAGGTAAAAATGCTGGAACCATCCGATGACTATACCCGTATTGTTTTTACGGATCGAAAAACAAATCAATCCTTGCCCGATGCGGTATTTGCCCATTAGTCTCCTTCTTTTGGCTTGGGCCTGTGCTTCCTATCCGGAACGCAACAATTTCCAATCCATAGAAACATCCAGCACCTCTGTCACAAATCCCTATTTTTCCAATCAAGAGAAGGATTATGTGTACAAGGCAGACATTGATTTGTATAAAAAAACGTTCAGTGGTATCCTTGTTCTAAAAAAATTGGGAGCCCAACACCATCGTATAGTATTTACTACGGAGATGGGAAATACCATTTTTGATTTTTCCTTTAAGGGCAACGATTTCATAGTGAACCATATCCTTGCCGATATCAACAAAAAAATGGTCATCAACCTGCTTAGAAAAGATTTCAGGACTCTGGTCGCGGAGAACCTATCCGTTCTAAATACGTTTACATCGCAAGACGGATTCATCTCTGAAACCGAAATCGATGAACGGGTACACTACTACCATACCATAGACGGAAATTTGGAGAAAATTGTTCAAACCAAGAATCGAAAGAAAAAAGTCTCTTTCATATTTTCGGCCGTTAATGAGGAGGTTGCGAAAAATATTCAGATCTTGCACCACAATATCAAGCTATGCATAAAGCTCAAAGCTATTTAAGATGAACAAAATATTCCTTTTGTCACTATTCTTGTTGTTTTCAGGGATAACCTATGCCCAGACCAAAATTAGACCGGGCATTCGCTTGGGATTCAATAGTGCCAACATTTCCAATACCACCTTGGACAGCAAAATTGGACTCAACGCGGCAGTTTTTGCCGATTTCCGTTTTTCGAGACACTATTCGCTACAACCAGAAATCATGTATTCCAGACAGGGAGGAAAATCCAATATCCGTACCAACGAAGATCTGGATATAGATTATTTGTCGGTCGGGGTGGTCAATAAGTTCTTTGTTGCCCCCAATCAGGGCTTCCACCTGATTTTGGGTCCTAGTCTGGATTTCGATTTTGAGAATAATGTCATTAATGTCATCAATGAAAGTAATGACTCCGATGTTACCCCTTTTGACCTTTCCTTCTTTTTTGGGATAGGCTATGAATTTGATTTTGGTTTGATTTTGGAAGCCCGGTATAAGCAAGGATTGCTGGATATTGACTTATTCGATGAAGATTTCAATTCCGACTTTTATAGGGGAGAGGGAAATACGTTGAACAATGTATTTCAGTTCGGAGTGGCTTACAAATTTGATTTGCGCTAATTATGTTGATAGAAGGGCTTTACGCCATAAAGAATTATGAGTATGACCAGGGCACGGCCAGTGCTACCATACAATTGAATAAGGAGCACCCTATCTTCAAAGGTCATTTCCCTGGAAATCCTGTGATGCCCGGTGTATGTATGATACAGATTATAAAGGAGCTTACGGAAAAGGCTACAGGGAAGCAGCTTTTTTTGAAGGTCTCCTCCAATATTAAGTTTATGGCCATCATAAACCCGGAGGAAAATGATATACTCCACCTAATTTTAAATATTTCCATAAACGAAAGAGAGGTTAAGGTAAAAAATACGACTACATTTCAAGATACCTTGGCATTGAAGCTAAGCGCTACCTTCCAAATAAGTGACTAAATGAAATTAGTAGTATTCCTTATATGTTCTATTACCCTTTGTATGGTATCCGCGGACATTTCCGAGCTACGAAAGACCTACCCTAAAGCCAATGCAAGTGAGCAGGTTACCGATGAACTATTTACAAAGCTTTCACCCATATCCAAAACAGACGATGCGGTTCTGGTAGCTTATAAAGGTGCGGTATCTACCTTAAAAGCGAAATATGCCCAAGGTTTGCGAAACAAGAAGGACTTTTTCAAATCCGGGGCAGAACTCATTGAATATGCAGTAGCTACGCAACCCAAAAACATAGAAATACGATGTATCCGTTTAGGTGTTCAGGAAAACTCGCCCAAAGTTGTTGGATACAAGGAAAGCATCGAAGAAGATAAGGGATTTTTATTGTACAACTTTGCAGACGTATCCTCCGAGGAAATTCGTGAGTTCGTAAAAAACTACGCCTTGCAATCTTCCGTTTTTGACGCTTCGGAAAAGCAATTGTTTTCGGGTCGGTAATCCGTATCTTTGTCTAGAATTTAGCTTTTTGCAGCCAGAAAGCTTTCAATGGATTTACCTTGCCAGCTTCCATCCCATCTATAGCAGAAACCATGCAGCAACTGAAATGTTGCGTAATCGTTCCCACATTCAACAATGGTAAAACCTTAAAAAAAGTATTGGATGGCATATTGTGTCATACCCAAAATATCATTATCATCAATGATGGATCTACGGATGCCACCAGTGAAATACTTGCGGCATATCCCGAGCTAACACAGCTGCATTTAAGTGAAAACCAAGGGAAAGGTCATGCGCTTCGCACAGGGTTCAAAAAAGCATTGGAGTTGGGGTATCATTTTGCATTGACCATAGATTCGGATGGCCAACATTTTCCAGAGGATATCCCAGTTTTCTTTAAGGCACTTGAACAAGAACCATCAAAAAAGGTTCTATTTATAGGTTCCAGGAATATGCAGCAATCCGACGTTCCAGGCCGTAGTAGTTTTGGAAACCAGTTTTCCAATTTTTGGTTTTGGGTAGAGACCGGGAATTGGCTCAGGGATACCCAATGTGGATTTCGTCTCTATCCTTTGGAAGCTTTAAGGGACATGAAATTCTATACCCAAAAGTTCGAGTTCGAGATAGAGGTCATCGTCCGGGCCGCTTGGAATGGGATAACGGTTAAAAATATTCCGGTCAACATTCTATATGATGACCCTGAACGGGTTTCCCATTTTAGACCAATTATCGATTTTGCACGTATAAGTGTCCTGAATACCTGGTTGGTATTGGTTGCTTTGGTCTATATTAAACCCCGTGACCTATTTCAAAGACTTAAAAAAAAAGGGTTTAAACGTTTTTTCTACGAGGATTTTTTACACAACCAGGATTCTCCAAGAAAAAAAGCATTTTCCATAGCCTTGGGGATTTTTATAGGGCTTAGCCCTTTATGGGGTTTTCACACGGTTATTGTTATTTTTTTGGCCCTTTTGCTTAAACTGAACAAGGTTATTGCCTTCGCTTTTTCCAACATCAGCTTCCCCCCTTTTATTCCTTTTGTATTGTATTTAAGCCTACAGACCGGGGCTTGGGTTACCGGCAGGGAATTGAACTTTTCCATCAATGAGATTGATGAAAATTTTGAAATCATTAAAAACCTACAGACTTACATCATCGGTAGTATAACACTATCTACCCTCTCTGCATTGGTCTTGGGATTTTTGGCATATGTCTTTTTATTCATTTTTGACCGAAAAAAAATTGCCATGCACAATGGATAGTTTTTTCTATCGTACATATCAATTCTTTCAGGGGCGAAAGTGGTTGGGACTTATTGTAGTATTGCTGTTTCTTCTAGGACTTTCGGCCCTAGTTTCCAAAATAAAATTTGAGGAGGATATCACCAAGCTCATTCCTGTCAATTCAGAAAACAAGGCCTACCAAAGAGTGTTGAAAACGCTTCAATTTACGGATAAGATTATCGTAAACATGAAGCTGGATAGCACAGGTTCCGTTGACGATCTCACCCAATATGCTTCCCGATTTCTGGACAGTCTTCAAGTCAAAACACAAGGATACGTAAAAAATGTCCAGGGGAAAGTGGCCGACGATGAAGTGTTAAGGACCATGGATTTTGTTTATGAAAACCTGCCTCTGTTTCTGGATAAAGCGGATTATACTACCATCCGACAAAAAATTAAAAAGGACAGTATTGTAGCTCTTACCAAGGAAAATTACAAAACGCTTATTTCCCCATCGGGAATTGTGGCCAAAAAGAATATTTTGCGCGACCCTTTGGGGCTGTCCTATATCGCCCTAAAAAAATTACGACAACTAGGGGTGACAGATGGATTTACCCTCAAGGATGGATTCCTTTTGAGTGAAGATCAGCAAAATATTCTGCTGTTTATCACCCCTATCTATGCCTCTAATCAGACTTCGGAAAATGAACCCTTTGCCAAAGAACTGTATCGAATACGGGACGAATTGGACCTTGCTTTCGATTTTAAGGTGAGATGCAAGTATTTCGGAGCCCCTTTGATTGCCGTGGCCAATGCCCAACAGATTAAACAGGATATTCAGTTTACCGTTGGGATTGCATTGACCCTTTTGCTTATCCTTTTGATTTTCTTTTATCGGAAATTGACCTTGCCCGTTATTCTCTTTCTACCTACTGTTTTTGGAGGTTTACTGTCCGTGGCCCTGCTTTATTTTATCCGAAAGGAAATCTCTGCCATTTCCTTAGGCATAGGTGCCGTCTTGCTTGGGGTAACACTGGACTATTCGCTACATATCCTCACGCATATTAGGAACAAAGGTTCCATCAAGAGTTTATATTCGGATGTGGCCCCATCGATCTTAATGAGTAGTCTTACTACTGCCTCAGCTTTTTTATGCCTGCTGTTTCTAGAGTCACAAGCTTTGCAAGATTTAGGAATTTTCGCCGCGGTTAGCGTTTTGGGAGCCTCTGTATTTGCGCTGTTTTTTATCCCTCAAGCATATGGAACGAAATCGGCCGAACGGAAAAGCACAACTTTTCTGGATACGATAGCGGCCTATAGCTTTCAGCGAAACAAATGGCTCATTGGGTTACTGGCGGGATTATTCGTAATAAGTATTTTTACATATACCTCGGTAACCTTTAATAAGGACATTGCCAAATTGAATTATGAACCTCCATCATTGATCGATGCCCGAAAACATCTGGAAACCCTAACCGATTTAGGGGCCAAATCCCTTTATGTGACCAATTATGGGAATTCCAAGGAAAAGGTATTACAATCCAATGACAGCATTTATGCTTCGCTAAGCCAACTTAAGAACGAAGGGCGGATCTTAGGGTTTAGTTCTATAGGTGCCCTCATCCATTCAAAAAAGGAACAAAAAGAAAAAATAGGTCTTTGGAAGGAATTTTGGAAGGATAGCAGTATCAGCTCCGTCACCACCTCCCTTATTGATGCTGGTCGGGAATATGGGTTTAAGCCCAAAACTTTTGACCGATTTTATACGCTGCTTCAATTGGATTTTAGGGCTTTGGAAATTGAGGATTACAATCTGGTGAACTCCTTTTCGGTGGACGATTACCTATCCACAAAAGACGGATTTACAACCGTGAGTTCCTTGGTAAAGGTACATTCTTCCCAGATTGAACATGTCCGTGAAGCCTTTGCGAACAATACCCAAACTGCCCTAATTGATCGTCAAGGCATGAACGAAACTTTTTTGGGCAATCTTAAGAATGACTTTAATAGGCTCATTGGGTATTCGGTATTGGTCATTGTAGTGCTCTTGTTGCTTTTCTTTCGAAGCCTTTCACTTACCTTGGTAACCAGTATTCCCATTTTCCTTACCTGGTTTTTGACCATAGGTATTATGGGGCTCTTGCAACTGGAATTCAATATTTTCAACATTATCATCTCCACTTTTATTTTTGGGCTGGGCGTGGATTACAGCATTTTTATGACCAACGGCCTTCTAACGAAATACCGTACTGGTGAGAAAGCTCTGTCCACACACAGAACCTCAATTATCCTTTCCGTACTTACTACCATCCTAGGAGTAGGCGTACTGATTTTTGCCAAGCATCCTGCTTTGTATACCATTTCGGTGGTTTCCTTAATCGGTATTCTCTCCGCAGTTTTGATCGCCTTCACCGTACAGCCTATGCTCTTCCACTTGTTCATAGGGAGTAGGGAAAAAAGACCTATCTCCCTAAGATACTTAATCCATTCATTACTCTCTTTCGGGTATTTTGGTTTGGGCGGACTTGTATTTTCCCTTTACGCTAAGGTGGTGCTACTGCTCTTTCCAAAAAGTGGGGGAAAAAAACAATTGGGGTTCCATAAAGCGGTATCCCTATTGATGAAATCCGTGCTCTACACCAATCCTTTTGTAAGCAAAAAGGTAATTAACCAGTCCAATGAAACCTTTGAAAAACCGGCCATGATCATTGCCAATCACACCTCGTTTTTGGATATTTTGGCCATTGGAATGTTGGACCCCAAGATTATATTCCTTGTGAACGATTGGGTCTATAACTCGCCCATTTTTGGGAGTGCTGCCAAGCTGGTCGGAGCCTATCCCGTTTCAAGTGGATTGGAAAATGGGGAAGACTATCTTCGAGGAAAGATAAACCAGGGATTTTCATTGATAACCTTTCCGGAGGGTACCCGTTCCAATACCAATAAAATAAGACGTTTCCATAAGGGGGCGTTCTATTTGGCGGAAAGATTGGGTTTGGATATCCTTCCTGTACTCATTCACGGTAATTCCGAGGTCTTGCCCAAAGGAAGCTTTATCATTAGGGACGGCAGTATTACTCTTAAAATTCTGCCACGAATCAAAATCAAGGATCCAAACTTTGGAGTGAACTATGCGCAACGGACCAAAAAGATAAGTGCTCATTTCAAGGACAAATTTTTTGCCTTTCGAAAAGAAATAGAGCAGGAAACTTATTTCCATAAATTCGTTCTAGAGCAGTATCGTTTTAAAGGAAGAAAATTGTACATCAAGATTCGGGAGGATTTGAAAAAAAATGTTTCCGTATGTAGGTGGCTTCTAGATTTCCTTGAAAAGAAAGCGAACATTATTCATCTTTCCGAGGATAATGGTCAATTGGATTTTCTACTTGCCCTGGATTCTGCAGATCGTAAAATTAGTATCTATTTCGAGGACGAAACGACCCGGCAAATCATTCAAAACAGTTTTATCACCCATAATCGCCGAAATATACAAGTCGCCTCCACCCCTACCGATGTGCTATCGCATCCTGCCGAGGTGTTGATAATTGATTCGAATCTCATGGATTGGGAGGCAATCCGAAAAAAATTAAATGAAATTGGTATCTTAATACTATTGAAGAATGGTATGAACCTTCCTTTAAAAAATATTACGGAAGTTGGCTTTTCGATAAGCGTTCAAAATGATAATTTTATCATAGCCAAAAAGTAGGACAGGATGAAAGAGCATTATGATGTAGTAATCATCGGCAGTGGCATGGGCGGATTGGTAGCGGCAAATATTTTGGCTCGGGAAGGGCGAAGCGTCTGTGTTCTGGAGAAAAACAACCAATACGGCGGCAACTTGCAGACCTTCGTCCGGGACCGGACCATTTTCGATACAGGGGTACACTACATTGGGGGACTTTCCGAAGGGCAAAACCTCTATCGTTATTTCAAATATCTAGGAATCTATGACGACCTTAAGCTTAAAAGACTGGATGACGGTTTTGACATCATTACTTTTGATAATGACCCAAACGAGTATCCACACGCCCAGGGATATCAAGATTTTGAGAAATCCCTGATTACACAGTTTCCCCATGAGGCCCAAGGTATTAAAGCGTATTGTAAGGAATTAAGAGAGACCTGCAATAAATTCCCTCTGTACAACTTAAACCACGGCAAACCCTATTATGATGATGAGGAAATGTTCCGAACCCCGGCCAAAGCCTTTATCGATTCCTTGGTTACCGATACGAAATTAAGGGCCGTACTGGCAGGATCAAATCTGCTCTACGCCGGAGAACCGAACAAGACCCCATTTTATGTACATGCACTTTCCGTAAACTCCTATATAGAAAGTGCCTATCGTTGTGTAAATGGTGGCAGCCAGATTACTAAATTATTGATCAGACGGCTGAAAGAAAACGGAGGGGAGGCCTATAAGCACCATGAAGTAGTAAAATTTGGATGTGAAGGAAAAAAATTGACC
Organism: uncultured Flavobacteriaceae bacterium; assembly: GCA_947494715.1. GTDB lineage: Bacteria > Bacteroidota > Bacteroidia > Flavobacteriales > Flavobacteriaceae > Ulvibacterium. The sequence continues at coordinate 200,201 of CANLWG010000002.1, forward strand.
TATGCGGAAGTCACTAACGGCAAACAAATAAAAGGAGACCTGTTCATTTCTAATATTGAACCCAAACGTACCTTAAAGCTGGTTGGTGAGGACAAGTTTAGAAAATCATATTCGAATCGCATACAACAGATAGAAAGTACCATCTCCGCATTTAGCCTGCATTTGGTCCTAAAACCGAAATCCTTTAAGTATTTGAACTACAACTACTATCATTTTAAAGATCCATCAAAAGTTTGGGAAGGTCATCAATATTCAGAGGAAAGTTGGCCTGAAAGTTATATGGTAAGTATGGGAGTTGGTAAAGCTACGGATGGTTGGGCGGATCAAATGACCGCAATAACCTATATGCGGTATAGTGAGGTGAAACCTTGGGAAAACACGTTTAATACCGTGGCCGATAAGAATGACCGCGGACAGACGTATGCACAATTCAAGAAAGCTAAAACCGAAAAGTTCCTTAACGAACTCGAAAAAAAATTCCCCAATATCCGGGAATGTCTTCAATCTATATACACCTCTACGCCTCTCTCCTATCGGGATTATATCGGTAGTAATCAAGGGGCCATGTACGGTTATGTCAAAGATGTCAACTATCCTTTGAAGTCCTTTATCTCGCCTAGGACCAAAATCGGGAATTTATTCTTTACCGGGCAAAGTCTCAACATGCACGGTATTTTGGGCGTAACCATCAGTGGGGTAGTCACTTGCTCCGAAATTTTGGGAAGGGATTATTTGTTAAATAGGATTTTGGAACAAGAAAAAGAGAATACGACCGCTAAAATAAGTGTATAATGGGAAAATTTAAGACGGCTCCGGTCAGCAGGGTCAAGAATATTTCCAAAAAGGATTTCCTGGAAAACTACCACAATCCACAGCAGCCCGTTTTAATAGAGGGCCTTACCAAAGATTGGCCGGCCTTTGAGAAATGGAACTTGGACTATATTCAGCAACGGGCCGGTGACCAAATTGTACCCCTTTATGATAGTAAACCTACCAAGGGCAAACAAAACTCAGCAGCCCCGGCCACCGAAATGAAATTGTATGACTATCTAAAACTATTGAAAAATGAACCGACCGATCTTCGTATCTTTTTCTACAATATTCTGGATAGTATGCCCGATCTGGCAAAGGATTTTGAATACCCGGATTTGGGCCTCAAGTTTTTTAAACGTTTACCGGTAATGTTCTTTGGGGGCGAGGGCTCCAAGGTATTGGCCCACTATGATATGGATCTGGCCGACCTGGTCCATGTACATTTTCACGGCACCAAAAGTGTAACCCTCTTTACCCCGGAACAGACCAAATATCTGTATCGGGTTCCTTTTTCGGTCCACAATCTGGAGACCATTGATATGGACAATCCCGATTTTGAAAAATATCCCGCACTGCGGAACGTTCAAGGTATTCATGCTGAAATGAAGCATGGAGATGCCCTCTATATGCCCAGTGGTTATTGGCATTATATTAAATATATGACCGGAGGGTTTTCCATTACGTTGCGGGCATTGCCTACCAAACCTCAACGTCTGTTGAAGACGGCCTCCAATGTGTTATTCATGCGAAACTTTGAAAATATGATGCGAAAGACCATGGGGCAAAAGTGGGTGGACTACAAGGAAAACAAAATGGTTCGTCGCGTGAATAAAAAATATGGGAAATCGGTAGTCTAATGCAAAGACGAGGCTACATACGAAGCATATATCCCCTATTCTTTCTGTTATTCCTATTAACGTCCTGTGGTGTCTCCAAGTCCTTAAGGGACCTACCGGATATCAGTCAATATGAAGCAAAGACCCCAGAGCGGATACGCGTGTCCGATTCTACCTTTTTTTCCGAAAAGGGCTATTTGACCAAAAATGGCTACGGTCTATGGGAATTGTATATAGAGGGTAATCCATTGGAATTGGGACTTACAACGGGAAGCCTTACCCAAGAGCTTTTTCACAAACAGGAAGATGCCTTGTTGACCAAGGTGAACGAGCTAGTACCGTCCAATACCAAACAATATCTATTGCGCAAGTTTTTGGCATGGTTCAACCGCAAAATGTACCTCAATATAAGGGAAGAATACAAAACGGAGATTTATGGCATAGCCCAATATGCCTCGGATACCTATGCCCATATTGCCGATGCCTATCCCCGGGTACTCTATCTTCATGGAGCCCATGATATTGGCCATGCGCTACAGGATTTGGCTTTGGTAGGTTGTTCTTCCTTTGCCGTATGGGGAGATCAAACAGAGGACGGTCAGCTTATCATCGGACGGAATTTCGATTTTTATGCCGGGGACGATTTTGCCCAGGAAAAAATCATTGCTTTTGTTAGACCGGATGAGGGTCATAAATTCATGTCCGTCACCTGGGGTGGCATGATCGGCGTGGTCTCCGGAATGAACGACCAAGGATTGACCGTAACCATCAATGCCGGAAAATCGAAGTTTCCCTTAGTGGCCAAAACCCCGATTTCTTTGGTAACCCGGGAGATACTCCAGTATGCCTCTACCATAGAAGAGGCTATTGCCATAGCACGGAAACGGGAAGTTTTTGTGTCGGAATCCATTTTTGTAGGCAGTGCAAAGGACAAAAAAGCAGCCGTCATCGAAGTATCACCCAAAAATTTTGGAGTGTATGAAGTCCAGAATTCCAATCAGCTTATTTGCTCCAACCATTTTCAGAGTGCCTCCTATGTGGCGGATAAAAAAAACCAAAGGCATATTCTGGAAAGCCATTCCCAATATCGGTATGATCGCATGGAGGAACTGTTAGAGGAAAGCGACAAAACAACCGTGAGGTCCGCCGTGGACATCCTTAGGAACAAAAAGGGACTGGATGAAAAGGAAATCGGGTATGGCAATGAAAAGGCACTTAACCAATTGTTGGCACACCATGGTATTGTTTTTAAACCGGAAGAGCTATTGGTCTGGGTAAGTAGCAATCCCTACCAATTGGGCGAATTTGTGGCCTATGATTTGGATGAGGTATTTAAAAAGGCTGTCTCTAATCCTCAAAAAAACACGTTGGCAGAAAAAAATCTGACCATCCCTGAAGATCCCTTTCAATATTCCCGGGCATACCGGGATTACCAGGAATATCGTAGGCTAAAAAACAAGGTCTTAATCGCTATTGCCAATGACCAGCATTTGGAACAAAGCCTACTTAAAGAATTACAACAAAACAACCCCGATTATTGGGAAGCCTATTATTTAACGGGAAGATATCAGTATACTAGGGGATATTATACAGCGGCCCTCATGGCCTTTGAACAGGCCTTGACCAAAGAGATTACCACAGTTCCGGATAAGGAAAACGTGATGCGGTACATCAAAAAAATAAAGCGTAGATTGCATTTATGATTCCAGAAATAGAAAGGGCCTCCCTTGATGATATTAAAGTATTTCAAGAAGAAAAACTGAAAGAAATTCTATACTATGTTCAGGAAAAATCGGCCTACTATAAAAAACTGTTCAAAAAACACGCTATAGATATCGAAACTATCCGGACGCTCGCTGACTTGACCAAAATTCCCGTCACCACCAAGGAACAGCTTCAAAACCATAATGATGATTTTATCTGTGTTCCCAAAAACAAGATCGTTGATTTTGTGACCACTTCCGGCACCTTGGGCGAACCAGTAACCATAGGCCTTACAAATACCGATTTGGATCGCTTGGCCCATAATGAGGCCATTTCCTTTGCATGTGCGGGTGTTACCGAGGATGATATTCTGCAATTGACAACGACCCTAGATCGGCGCTTTATGGCAGGGATGGCCTATTTTTTGGGAGCACGTAAATTGGGTGCGGGCATCATTCGCGTGGGCGCCGGGATTCCGGAATTGCAATGGGATACCATATTGAAATTCCAGCCCACTTATTTGATCGTGGTACCCTCGTTTCTGTTGAAACTCATCCAGTATGCGGATCAGCATAATATTGATGTGAATGCTTCTGGAATTAAAGGGGCTATCTGTATCGGGGAGTCGCTACGAAATCAGGATTTTTCATTGAATGTTCTTGCCAATAAGATAAAATCGGCCTGGGATATCGAACTCTATTCTACCTACGCCTCCACGGAAATGAGTACGGCATTTACGGAATGTAGTGAACAGCGAGGTGGGCATCATCACCCGGAACTGATCATTGTGGAAATTCTTGACGAAAATGATAAACCGGTACCCGCTGGTATCGAAGGGGAATTAACGATTACAACGCTTGGTGTCGAAGCCATGCCCTTGGTACGGTTTAAGACCGGGGATATCGTTGTGGCCTATGATTCACCCTGCGGCTGCGGAAGAAACAGCTTGCGCTTGGGGCCGGTGGTAGGGCGAAAGAAACAAATGATCAAGTATAAGGGTACGACTTTGTATCCTCCCGCCATGGACAATCTATTGAACGATTTCCAGGAGGTGGAAAGTTATGTCATAGAGATTTACCACAACGGTATAGGCACTGATGAAATAGGAATTAAGATTGCTTCCAAGAGCGCTTCGGAGGTGTTGTTGCATGACATAAAAGACCATTTTAGGTCCAAGTTGCGCGTCTCGCCCAAAATCGAGTTTTGCGAAGCCGGGGAAATCCAAAAACTGCGGCTCTCCAAACTAGGTCGGAAACCTGTTACCGTTATTGACAAAAGGGGGCAATAAATACTATAATAATCCATTCGCTATGCTCCTGTCGAATATGTTTTTGCGAGCAGAGCGAAGCAAACTGTTCAATCCAAGTCAAGAGCTTGCAAATCGCTTTATCGAGTTGTTTTTCGTAAAAACTAATCAAAATAGAACAACCATCCATCGGACAAATCGTTCCATTCAGGATTCATCGAATTAATCAAATTTTCCTTTCGTTGTCGATTCCCCGATTTTAACTGTTTCTCCCTCGTCATAGCCTTTTTGATATCCGTGAATTCTTCAAAATAAACCAATCTGTCACAATTGTATCGTGCCGTAAATCCTTTATAATATTTTGTCTTATGTTGATATATCCTTCGTACCAAATTAGTGGTAACTCCAACATAAAGGACAGTTCGGTTTTTATTGGCTGTTATATAAATGTGTGATTTTTTCATGTTGGACCTTATTGCGAACAAAACGAAACAATCTACCTAATTCATGTTAAAAATTGGCAGATCGCTTCGTCACTACGTTCCTCGCGAATACGTTATTTCCCCAACATCAAGAGTTCGTTGCACCTTACTTCGGTGATGTAGCGCTTTTCACCTTCCTTGGTCTCATACGAGCGATGTACCAATTTTCCCTCTACGGCCACTTGTTTTCCCTTAACCAGGTAATTCTCTACAATCTCGGCGGTCTTGCCCCAGGCCACAATATTGTGCCATTGGGTGTCCTCTACTTTTTCGCCCTGTGCGTTTTTATAGTTTTCGCTGGTGGCGATGGAAAATTTGGCCAGCTTGCTTCCATTTTCCAAGTTTACGATTTCGGGATCTTGTCCCAAGTTTCCAATCAACTGTACTTTGTTTTTCAATGCGTTCATAATTACTAATTTTTAAGATAAAACAGTTAATACTATCGAACCTCCCTGATTCGATAAGGCAAACTTAGAACCGTGTGGAAAAAAGATTCGGTTAGGAAATAATTACTTTCGTTTGTAAACGTTTGTAGTCGTTTGAAAACTTTTATTTTATTTAAAAACAGTCAGTTACACTTATTATTTAGAAAACTTAGAGCTTGTCCCATATTGTATATAGGTGTCTGAATACATATTTACAAGGTAAAGCACTTCTAATATCGATCGTTAATATCCTTGTGAACAACTTCTAGATTTCTAATCTTACATGTAAGATTATTCTGATCAGTTTTGTATTAAACAAAATTGATAATGTCATTTGTCAACTTAGGAGTTTTAAAGAAGGAACGGGCGAGGCTTAAAAAAAAGCTCCGGTTGGTAGATGCTATGATTGAAGAATACTCCAATATAGATCCTGATTTACAGTTTGAACATTTTCTTCGTCTTGATTCCAAAGTTGGGAAAGTCGATTTTGACGACTCTTTTCAATTTGAAGATGATTTCCCAAAAAAAGCGACTTGGCTAAAGCAAGTTCTTCACTTATTGGACAGACATGAAAGATTTTTAGGCAATACCGAAATGGCAGAACTTTTATTGCCGTACTACCCTGAAAAAAATGTTGATGGATTAAAAAGACGTGTTTCAGTTGTTATATCGGATGCTTACAAGAACAATAAGGTTAGGGGTTTAGCGAAATTAAAGATTTCAAGCCTGCCCCAAGGTTTTGTTTGGGGGTATTACAAATGGTTAGATTCAAAAAATGAGATAATTCAAAAACATAAGCCTATAAGACATGAAAAAAGCCCCATGCTATGGGGCTAAAATACTTCGGTACTAAGGAGATAAGCCCGGACTTTTAAAGTCCGTACATTGCTCAAAGTACTTAGCTAGACGGGAAAAACACCAACATATATGCCGTCAAAAGTGCGCCGTCTCTTATAAGGATAGGGCTTTTGACTTACCGTCGGGAAAGGGGCTCACCGCTAAGTTCGCCCCTTTCTTCATTTTTCAAATCTATATAATATACTGATTCGATCCAAATTTTCAAAGCACTATTCGACAATTTGTAATATCAATCCCCTAGATTCTTTTTCCAATTCAGGAGGGTTTCTTGCTGTCTCTTAAAAATGCTCTACCGTTCCTAAATGCAAAATAAGCAATAATCCAACCGACGGATTGCAAAAACCAATCGCGTGATAACTCATGTCTGACAAGCGCATCAGGCTCTAGCAATAAATAGGGGGTCTTTCTTATTAGGGGTAAAAAACTTGGAATAAGGTAAGCACCAATTGCAATACTTATAAGAATAAGCAATATCCCAAGTATTCTTTCTAAGATTTTGCGGCTTTTGGACACTTCACTAAAAGTATCCATTTTCAATCAATCAAAAAAATCGTTCGGTCTTTGTCCCATATTGTATATAGGTGCCAGTACGAAACTGTTACGAAATCGATAAATTGCATACGTTTTGGACATTATCTGTCAAGGCTTTATATATAAATACGCTCTCACTCTCTTCCAAAAAATTATCAAAACGCTCCTGCTCTGTCAATTCCCGTATATTCAAACGGGCCGCAAATTCATCCAGGTAACGGCCACCAAACCTATTGGTAATCCGCAACACCAAACCCCAGATTCTTTTTTAGGTTCAGGAGGGTTTTACATAAATTTGAACATGTGGGAATTCTTTACGGAGTGGTCTATAGACGACCCTAAATATTTTGTCCTGTTCATCATCGCCGGAACTTTCTTTCTGTGGTTGGCAAATTGGAATTTGAAAAAAGAAGAAAGCGAACAAAGCATATACAATTTAAAATATCTTTTTTGGGCCGTTCTTGGTATTGTTTTGATTCTTTATGGAGTTTTAGCCCTAGGTCGGGATCTTATTGCTGTTCTTTGAACTCCCCCCTTGTCCCATAATGTACAGAGGTGCCAAGTTTTTCGTATATTCATGGTATGGAGTTACTAGATTATTTTAATGATATAACTATTTCAATTATTGCTGTAGCTGCGCTTTGTGTACTTTGGACTGTTTTAACCTTATTCAACAATAGGGGAAGGAACTTTCGAAGTAGTAGGAACAAAAGGGCGAGGAGGCAGTTTTAACCTACTTCTATACGGTTGTTGAATTTCTTATTTTGTTTTTTAGGCTTCTAAAAAGGCAAAACATTAATCCATTTTAAAAAAAACATAATCAAAACTGTTCCAGCCATACTAACAAAAATTGAACTTTGCCAGAAATAAACTTTGTTTCCATAAACAGTTAACCACTTTTTACCAAATGCTTTTTTGACATAACCATTCATGCCTTTGTAGTAGAGAAAATTGATTGCTAGAAAAATCAATACTGCTATTGTTATAATCCAAATTTTTTCCATAGCCTTTTTTATATCTTCTAAGATAACACTTTTGTATTCATTTCTTTATCTTGTCCCATATTGTATATAGGTGCCCTTTTTACGATGAAGGAAAGTTTATTCCCTATCTTTAATCACATGGAAACTCAAAAATCTTTCACAAAACGAATCGGCGGGTATCTACATAAAATGATTCCGGTCACGGACGCAAGTGGAAAATTGCTCCATTATGTCACCAAGCCGTTAATGGTAGAGCTGAAACCAAGGGACATCATGCAAATCGTCATTGGCTCCACTATCTTGGCCCTACCGGTCGCCTATACGGAAGAGGCATGGAACCTGGGGGCCGAACTGCCATTGTTGAACGTGGGACTGCTATCACTCATTTCCTTGGTCTTCGTCGCGCTTTTCGTATACTTCAACTTCTACCGTTTCAATATCAAGGGAAATGTCTTCAATTATCTGAAAAGGGTCATTGCCACCTACCTTATCTCAATATTGGTGGTCGCGATACTTCTCACGGTGATACAAAGGTGTCCATGGGAATCCGATTATTTATTGGCATTGAAGCGCGTAGTAATAGTGGCCTTCCCAGCTTCGATGAGCGCCACCATTAGCGATTTCATAAAATAATTTTCCGGGGCTTGTCCCATATTGTATATAGGTGTCGTAAATCAGAAAATTATTTTTATCATTCAAAAAACAATTTTTTTGAAGGTGATGTATATAGGTGCCAAAAGTTAGAAATTATTACAGAACCCAACAGTTCTTTTTATCCCAATTTTAGGGGGTTTTGACTACTAATTAAAATCCAAATGCTTTTTAAACATTATCTTTACATTCGCTTAACAACTAACTATTCTCCCATGAAAGTTCCCCAATTAGGCATTGCCCTTCTACTGTGCATGTTTCTTTTCAATTGTTCAAAAGACGAAAATCCAACTCCGGAAACCGATTCACAAGAAACAGAGAATCCTAAGCCTGATGAAACACAAGAACCAGAGCCAGATGATAATCAGGAGCCTGAGATGGAGGTTTATTTTGAGGCCGTGATAAGCGATATTTTCCCCACGGATAACGCGGACAATTGGCTATTGACCCATGACAAGGAAGGAAGAATCCTGGACTATACATCTTTCGAGAAAAATGACACCATCCGTTTTGAAATATCCAAGACCAGTGATTTGGACAAATTCACGGTAACAGATATCCGTTTTTCCACGTTGACCACCATCTCTCCCTATACCCTTAATTCCTACACTGAAGTAGTCAAAGGCAGTAGTTGGATCATTGGACCTCCAAATTCTAGCACCGAAACATATCCACAACCAGAGTTCAACGGAAATTTTAGATTTTCTGTTTTCGGTGAATCTCCAACTCCATCAATGCTCAATATCTCAGACAAAAGAGGGCAAAATTCGGGTCGCGGATCTTTCTCATTGGACCTCTTTGCATTTGGGGACTGGCGCTATGAAAAACTTGCAGATATATATGAAGATAATAATTATTATATCACTTTTATGAACAGTTTTGGCAACACCAGATATTATTATCTGGAAGATCCTCAACATCTGGAAGAATACAATCTAAACTTAAGCGATTTTTCCGAATTCGACTCCCATATCCTTATGAAATTACCCCCCACTTCTGAAATTTGGCTTTCCCTTAGAGGTTTCCCTGAAACGCCGACAAGTATCTCAAGTCCAGGTTATGATTTCTATAATTTTAATTCTTCGCATATAGGTGCTGAAATCAGCAGGTTGTTTAAATTGGGTTATCTTGAAAATATGTTTGAGGCCCATTCCCTGAGTTTAACGAGCATTCAACAAGACTATCGCTATTATATCAATTATTTTGGGGCTGAACTTCCGGGAGGTCTGGCTGTACCCGATCAGCCTTCTTTTAATATAGTTAAATCGGATATCAATGAATTTGAGATATCTACCAATTTGGGTTACAAGAGAAAGATCATCAGTTGGAGCAACCTTGAACCTCGCGGCTCCGATAAAAGAAGGATCGAATGGAAAGTGTTTTCATCATCGTCATTGTCTTTTATTATAGGGACCATTCCTGAGGAAATAACGGATAGACATCCACAAATGGACGTTTCAGAACTGACATATGAATCAAGTTCCCTTTATGTGGAACCTTATTCCCATAAGGAATTCCTTAATGCAAAATTTAGCGGGAACGGAGTAGTAGGTTTTGAAAATAGTGAATTTCATCAATTTGATTAAGATGAACTTTCATATCGGCTAAAAGAAACGAAGTAATCTTCATTTTGATAACATTTAATATGAAACGACCCATTGTAATGCTAGGTGTTTTAGTTGTAATCGCCAACTGCGGTAAAAGTAATCCCAATGAAGAAGAAGAAATAAATACCCTACCCGAACTAACTACTGCTAATACTATTGACATTACTGATAACGGGGCTACTATAGAGGGGAATGTATTAAATGATGGTGGTAGTGAGATTACATCCCGTGGAGTTTGTTGGAGCTTGTCCAATAACCCCACAATTGAGGATGAAAAAACTGTAAATGGGACAGGTATCGGTAGTTATACAAGTGAGATATCCGGGTTATCGCCAAATACAGAATATTTTGTTAGGGCTTATGCTACGAACGGTTCAGGAACTGCTTATAGTAATGAATTGAGATTTACAACGGTGGGCACGTTACCGGGAATAACTACTAAAGCAATTTCCATAGTAAATGAATAAGCTGCTCTTGGCGGCGGTACGATATCAGATGATGGAGGGATTCCAGTAGTTTTAAAAGGAGTCTGCTGGAGTACGAATTCAGGTCCAACCATTGATAATAATTTTAGTGAAGATGGCGAGGGAATCGGGGAATTTACCAGTAAACTAGGAAATCTTGAACCAAATACAGAATATTTTGTAAGAGCATATGTGAAAAATAGTTTAGGTACATTTTATGGTAATGAACTGTCATTTAGTACACCTGAAGCAATGTCATGGATTCCTAGGGCCAATATGGTTTACAACACATTTTATATCAATAGTTTTGCAATCGATGACATTTTATATGTTGGTAATGGGTTTAGACAGTTTAATACCACCCCAGAAGAAAATCTGTTCTTTAAGTACAATCCAAAGCAGGATTCTTGGGAAGAGATTGCAAGCCCGCCTTGGGAAAGGAGACAATCTAGTATTTCTTTTTCAATCAATGGTTTTGGGTATGTAGGTCTCGGTCAAGATTGTTCAGGTCCCCCTGACATTTTTAATCCTACTTGTACTACTGTTAATCATGACGATTTATGGAGATATGATCCCCATAGCGACAGTTGGTCAGAAATGGCTAATTTTCCAGAAGGCGGAAGGTCATTTGGTATTAGTTTTGTGATTGGTGAGAAGGCCTACGTTGTTGGTGGTGGTGATTCATTATCCGAACTATGGGAATATGATGCGGCTACAAATGGATGGCAGCAAAAAGCGTCGTATCCAGGTAATTGTGGTTCTAGGCAAACTGCATTCACCATTAATGACAAAGGATATGTAGGATTTGGAATAACTGGTAAGATTGGAGGGAATTTGATTTGCGGGGATATTTGGGAATATAATCCGGTAAGTGATGCTTGGACACAAAAAGCCAATTTTCTGGGAGGCCATAGATATAATGCCACCGGAGTCGGTCTGGATGACTATGGATATGTCTGCTTTGGGGAAGGTGAAGAAATCTCCGAATTTCCCTGGAATCTCAATTATAAGGATGTTTGGAGGTATGATCCTATAAATGATGAGTGGACATTGCACCCTGTTTCTTTTCCAGCTGAAGGTAGAACACTGGCAATTGCAGAAATTATCAACAATAAAGTTATGCTAGGTCTAGGACACCGTGGAAATGATGCGTTTACCGATATATGGGAGTTCAATCCATTCGCAAATTAACTTCACCGAACGGACAGTTCACTGAGGATAAGATTTTTATTGAATATCAAAATCAAGCCTCGAATAGGCACGGGAATTTGATTGTAATGTTTTTATAATCAACTTCACTTTGTCCCACACTGCATATATAGTGTCGCGCATAGATTCCCGCTACCACCGCCCCTTTCAAAACACTCGCTTTAAAAAAACCCAAGAATCCACTATCTTAGTACTATTCAAGATCAAGATTATTGATCAAATACTTTCATGAGCTAACCTTTGAAGCATGAGTTCCGCAGGTCACGTACTGGACATGATAAAGCGAATACGGCAAAACAGGTCCTTGCGTCCATCCAACCGTCAAAAATTCAAGGGAGATAACAGAGATTCGATTTACACTGAAATCCCTGAAGAAAATAAAGCTTCTTTCAAGGAATTCCCGGAATCGCAGGTAAAAAGGGTAGTGGATACAATTAGAAGGGAGGCTAAATCCCAAAAACGGAAAGAGTTTATTTTACTTGCCTTGGTTATCCTAATCGTTGTCGCTATTGTTCTTTATGTAGTATAGTCCTTTGTGGCTTTGACTCCCTTAAACGTTGGCTTCCATTGATCTAAAAAATGAAATATAGAATAGTCATAATGTTCATGCTCCTAATTCTAGGCTGTAATTCAAGAACACTGACGGAATATATCCTTTATGAAAAGGACTTGGTACCCGAGGGAATCGCTTATTCAAAAAAGAAGGACGCCTTCTACCTAACGAGTGTGGCCAAATCCAAAATAGTGGAGGTAGATAGAAAATCGGGAAAACAAACAGATTTTATACGGGAACATGAATTTGGGTATACCCCGGGCGTTGGGATTTATGTAGATGATGAACGAAATCTTCTACATGCCATTGGTGGATACTATAGGTACAAGGATTCCCTTTCTTCATTATTTACGTTTGACATCAATAGCAAAAAACTGTTGAAAAGATATTACGTAACCGATGAGGGAGAACATTTCTTAAACGATATGATCCAAGATGGAAAAGGAAATCTATATCTAACGGACTCCAAAGATTCATCCATATACCTACTAAAACACGAAAACGATTCTTTGGAACTCTTTTACCGATCATCCGAGATAGAATTTCCTAATGGAATTGCCATTTCGGACGATAATACCAAACTGTATATCGCGTCATTTTCAAAGGGTGTCAGGACACTCGATATTAAGACAAAAAGAATTCTGAACGAACCTGACACCTTGGGTATATCCCAAGGAATAGACGGATTGGAATTTTACAAAGGTCACTTATATGCCATCCAAAACGGTGTTAGGGCAAATACATTTAACTTAAGAAAATTGATCCTTGATCAAACACAAGAGAAAATTATAAATGTTGAGGTCATAGATGGCCACACACCAAAATTAGATGTGCCGCTGACTTTTTGTCTAGTGGAAAATGAGGCAGTGGTTATAGGAAATTCCAATCTCCAATATTTAAATCAAGAAACGTTCCATTTCGTAGAATCGGACACGATTCCAAGTACAAAATTGTTGGTGTATCCCATTGAATGATCAAAACGTTTGTCTTCCAATACCTATAATCCGTTACAACGGATTCCATGAATAACCCTGCTCATCACCCTTTCGAAGGCATATCAAATTTTCATTTAATTAAGTTCCAAACCATTGGCAAAAATCAAAAAAACGCGTTACCCACGGGGATATAAAGTGTCTAAAAGGGATATGGGGACAATCTTCAAAATATCGTGCTACTCGGCCTTGGTGGTTATTCTCGCCTTGGTGACCGGACAAGCCATGCCTTGGAACAGTTTAATCTATAGCTTGTGGCTACTGACCTGTATGGCACTGGGCGTATTGATGAAACCGTTTATAGCCATTTTGGTCGATAAACAGTAAAGGATAGGACATGACATTAAAGGACAGACCGAGTGCCATACCCTTTGAGGAACTCATCTTCGAAATGTACCAGAATCAGAACGACAGGGAAGTGTTATTGGACATAGAGCAGATAATAATAACCAACAAGGACGATTATTGTCCTGTACACCTGTTCACCCTGATAAATGCGATAAAGGGATATCTGGAGAATATGGACTAAAAACCGGATTACCTTTTCAAAAAAACGGCGTCCAAGAAATTGATGTACAATTTCTTGGAAATACGTTTCAAGCTGGTCCGCTATGCCGTGATGATAGCGCCAGCATACTTCACGACCTTGTAGTGCTGCAAACGAGCGCATTATATATGCCCCTGTGCTATTGATTTGTGTCCTTATAGGAGGAATCATAAGGCCCCTTGTGACAGATTGGTGGATAGGTTATTCGGGAAGCCATGAAAAAGGAACGGACCGATCCCCTATCGGACCACTTCCCCATAAGGTGTGGGGATTTTGGTGGAGAAGGCAGGATTCGAACCCACGTAAGTCCGTCCCATTTGTGAATATAGAAAAATAGATTCCCAATCCGATGAACGCAATGAAAAGATCGATGAAATGCACTTTAAATGTACAACGATTACCAAAAAGAAAACAGGTAGTCAAAAGGTCTAAAAAGCTTTTAAAACCAGGAATTTCAACTTAAAAATAAAATTGTGAGGGAATTGATCATTTTATCTTTTTCCAAGTATCCACAGCAATTATCTTTGCTTTACTTATGATAAATACTAAACAAACGACCATGAAATTGAGAATACTATTGTTTTTATCAATACTGGCCCTTTCCTATTCCTTTTCCCAGGAAAAAAAATGGAACGTCGAGGCCAACTACACCATCTTGCCCGGCGATGGTGTTTTCGGGGAGGACAATTTCATAGATGTAGGTATAAAATACAGATTCGTCAGATTGGGGATATTCAATCTGGGATTCGGGGTCAACGGAGGCTTTTCAAGGACCGATGTCGAGAACACCGGTTTTGCAAGCCGTACCGATGATACATATTTGATCCAGCCCCGTGTCTTTACGGATCTTCGGATTCCTGGTCTGAAGAGACTCCGGCCGTCAGTGGGCCTGGGGGCCAGCTATGTCAATGTCGTTACGGATTACACCACCCAAAACGGTTTTGACGATTCGGACAGTACCTTACGTTTAGGGTTTAATCTTAACCTTGGTCTTTCTTATGACATCGGTGAACACTTCTTCATACAGGCACAATACGATTTCATAGATCTGACCCCGGATGAAGATGTCCCGGACACAATAATAATCCTGAACTTGCCGGACAACGGTAACATCAACAATATACGTTTGGGGCTGGGTTTCCGCTTTTGATCATTGTGGGGAAGTCATTACGGCTTTCATCATGACTTTCCAACCCACTTCATTAATTGACGGAAAAAGGGAACGACAAGGACGACCCAATTAGGACTATCACCGAATATTGGACACTGGACGGGGAAAAGGTGTCCGAGATAGACCCTTTAAAGGAGGAAAAATGACCTTCCGGGACAGTGACACCGCGATACCCTTCGGCGAACTCATCTACGAGATGTACCAGAACCAGAAAGACCGGGAAATACTATTGGATATAGAAGGGATAATAATAGCTAAGAAGGACGACTAATGCCTTATACACCTGTTCACCCCGATAAATGCCATAAGGGGGATATCCGGAGAATATGGAATAAAAATCGAGTTACCTTTTCTGGAATCCGTGTCGAAAAAAGTAATGAGAACTTTTTTCAAACTGTTGTTCAATATAACATGTTATACGGCATTGATCGTTCCGGTATACGTTGTAACACTCTATGTACTGCAAACCAATCCCTTTATGATGGCCCTATGGCTATTGGGATGTATTCTTTTGGGAGGCGCCATCAAGCCCCTCATAGACCTTTTAACCCACAAAATCTTTGACCGATAAAGCTAATCGACAAGGAAACGGCCATTCCCTTCGAAGAACTGATATATAAATGTACATGCACCTAGACAATCGGAAAATACTATGCAGATACTGGGGATAGTAACAGTACACAGAAAGGATTACTGCCGAGTACACTACCATACTCCAACAAGCTCGATAAAGGGATATCTACAGGATTTGGAGGATGAATAATAATTAAACATATCAGTACTTGTAAGACGTAAAAACGATAGCTTTTTAAGTTTAAGGATAAGCAAAAGAAAAGTAATGGAAGGATTGTTTTCATGAGTCCTGTAAATCTAGAAAAACACGATGGTTTGTCAATCCTTTTGATTGATCAGATTCAATAGGTCTTTAAATACTGGGCAGCAGTTCATAAGAAGGAAGGTACCACTTGAATAGAGCGGTTTTTTGTAAATTTAAATATGAAATATTTATACCTATTAGCATTTTGTCTGGGATGGGCGACTCCAAAACTTATCGAACTATTACGCCGGGAAAGTGGATTCACGCCAACAGAAGAATCCAAACGGAACGACATATTCGATAAAGGCCGGTCATAGGCCTTTGTCAACTATCCTTTCGGAGCTACTTTTGGAATTTCTTAATCTTTCCTTGTGCTTTTATGCATGGAAGTGCCATTTATAAACCGTTAACTGAAATTTAAGCTAAGTGGATTATCTAAAAGAAATTGTTCATCAGATAGAACTTCATTCCGTTGCTGGAATACGGAATTGTTTCCTTAATGGTATAAGTCCAAATGATACCTACAAAGGAAAGCCCTTGATTTATGAATTGACGAGTGAGTACCTACGAGGCCCAAAATTTAAGGAATGTGTACGGGTTTTTGTGGAATTCGGACTTGAGTTTGAAGACAAGATCTTGTTGTCCGTTTTGCTGGACGACCCGGAAAATCTGCAGGTTTACAGTACCGAAAACCCCGAAATTGTAGACAAAAGATATTCCCTAAAATGTGCCTATACCCCATTGTTTGAGGTGACTTTGTTACATATTTGTGCCGAATTCAATCATTTGGCCTGTGCGGAAATCTTGGTAAAAAACGGAGCCGATATCAATGCCAAGGCCGGAATTGACAAAAGCGGCCTTGGAGGACAGACCCCTATTTTTCATACGGTAAACCAAAACTTGAATCAGTCTGCCGGGATGTTGGACTTCCTGCTATCCCAATCCGCCGACTTAAAGACAACGGTTACAGGGTTTGTTTGGGGCCAGGGTTATGATTGGGAAACATTGATTCCCGCCGTTAATCCGATCAGTTATGCGATGATGGGGCTATTGCCCCAAATGCATCGGGATGAAGCCGCTATTTCGGAAACGGTGTCGAAATTGCTACAGCATACATTCGGCATCGACTATACGCCCAAGAACATCCCGAACAAATACCTGCAACCCTAAATGGGGTAGAACAAAAGAAGGTCTGAAATATGCCTGACCTATTCAGCTTTTAACAACGCTTCGATCTTTGCCATTCTCTCGGTAATCGACCTTAACGTTTGGTTTTCTTTTTCCAGGTGTTTAATTCTTTTCTCTTGGGCAATAGTATATAGGGTAAGCTCCTCTATTTTCTGTAAGAGCTTGGAATCCATTTCACCCAAGAGGATGCCGTTCTCGGCGACTTCTTCCGCACTTGGGATATCCTTTAGGTGTCCTTTTTCATTAATGTGGTTCTCCACTTCCTCCAGGGTAGGCAGTTGGTAATCACTTTCAAAGACAAAGTCCGACCAACCTGTTTCTACTTTGATTTCCTTTGCCCTCACGTTCCCGTTTACGGCAAGTTTGTAGGTGCCGGGATCAACGGTACCGATGCCCACGTTGCCATTAGGCTTTATTGCCAAACGAACCCCTTTAGACCCATTGGCTCCTGTATGGTCCTCATAGATAAAAAAAGTTCTTTCATAAAGACCGTTAGTAGCCTCATAAGACCCTAGGCTCCACCTGTCCGTTTGACCCATTCCCAATGTAATGAAGGGTTGATGGGATTCATCTGTATGGACAATTATACTGGAATCAGGATTATTTATTTCTAATGATGCAGAAGGATTGGATGTTCCGATACCAACGTTACCGTTCGCCTTAATAGTAAGCCTATCAACAGACGAAGTCTGGAAGCGTATATCGTTGCTCGGGGAAGTTCCTTGGGCCAGGTTCCGGAAGTACATGATATGGGGACCGTTCTCGTCCGCGTCCTGTATCCAATCAAAAAAGAAATGGTTGTCCTCCGCTTTTAATAATATCTTTTCATTCGTAGTCCTGCCCATTTCGAGGGTGTTTGCGCCTGTATTACTGAAGAAACGGGCATCCTGCCCAACAACATGCAGCTTTGCCGTTGGAGTCGTTGTTCCTATTCCAACATCGCCTGTAGTTGGAAAAGTATTCGTCTGGGCCCAGGCCGAAGTACAGCCTAATAGGGCAAAAAGAAAGATTTGGGACGTTCTCATTTTGTCGGGGGTTTTTCTATTTACAATTAAAAGGTATGTTTTACTTTTTTTGGTGGTTAACGTAAGACTATTTGGGTAAAAGCTTGAGGGAGGGACGAGTAATTTTTTCAAGAGCCTGTTCTATGATATACGTAGGTTCCGATTTCTTGCTCACCATCCAAGGGAGCCTATTTCAGCTTGGCCAACTCCCTTTTAAGCTTTGTGTTTTCCCTCTCCAACCGCTCAGTACGCTTATTTATATCGATTATGTAAAGCGTAAGTTCCTCAATCTTCAGCAAGAGTTTGGAGTCCATTTCGCCCAAGAGGATACCGTTCTCGGCTACTTCTTCCGCACTTGGGATATCCTTTAAGTGGCCTTTAGCTTTTATATGGCCCTCGACCTCTTCCAGGGTTGGTAGGTCATAATCCTTTTCAAAGACAAAGTCCGACCATCCGGTCTCTACCCTTACCTCCTTGGCCCTGACGTTTCCGTTGACGGCGAGTCTGTAGGTGCCTGGATCTTGGGTGCCCATTCCAATATTTCCAGTATAGACATCAACTATAAATGCGTCCCACTGATCGCCTGTAGTCCCAGTATATCTTGTGCCGATACCAAATTTGTTTTCTCCAAAATTCTCCGAGAAACCAATATTCGCTCCTATGATGTCCCCGTCCTGTCGCAATTCGATTATGGGATTATCATTTTCATTATTGTTGTCCGTATCTGCCTCCAATCTAAACACTGCATCGCCCGAAGTCCCGGTGCTAACGTGCAAAATACTTGATGGAGCCGCCGTACCGATTCCGACCAATCCGAAATTGCCAATGGTTATGCCCCTCGTTGGATCGGCCCCTTTGGTCAAATGAAATGTCCTTAGTTGGGTATCGATCCATATCCTTGATGTGGTCTCCCCGGAATTTGTCCAAAGGTTGATTCCTTCAGTAGGACCATTGCCAAAAATTTGAAGTTTCCCGTGTTGTGGATTTGTAGTGCCAATCCCCACATTTCCGCTTGAGGGAAAGGTATTGGTCTGGGTCCAGGCAGAAACATAGCCGAACAGGGCAAAGAGAAAGATTTGGGTCGTTTTCATTTTGTCGGGGTTTTGTAGGTTAAAAAGTAAATGTAGGAATATACTTCAATATTTCAAATGCTTATAGAAAGTATTCGATGAACTACAAGGTCTGGGGCACACTATTATTTCAAAAACCCGTTTCATATCACATTAAAGTAGATCTGGGAAAGATATATGGAATCCATCTAGAAATGTGTAATTTTAGATGAGTTATAACCCACTTTATAAATTACCGCAATGGAACTATCCCTACTTACACCCTCCGATATCGACCCAGAAACCGAAAATCGGATCCATGCGCTTTTTAAACAGTTGAATGCGGTTATAGTACCGCTTTCGCTCAAGATCATTTTAGACCCAAAAAATCCGGCAATCGTAGCTTGCTGCACGTTGGAAAATCAAATTGTGGGGGTTGCCGTAATGGCGGAATATTCCGTAATTTCAGGTCGTAAGGGTTGGATCGAGGATGTAGTAGTAGATGAGGCCCATCGGGGCAAGGGTATCGGTCGTAAACTGATGGAATTCCTCATCAATGAGGGCAGGCAAAAGGGGCTTTACGAAATTCTACTCTTTACGGCATATCATAGAAAACCGGCCCACCAACTTTACCAAAACTTGGGATTTCAGAAAAAGGAAAGTCAAATCTATACGTTAAAATTATGAGCAAGATGTCCAAAGAAACTTGGCAGCAAAGACTGGAATTGTACGACGCGCTTATTGCAAAATGTCCCAGATTTGAGCGAAAGGGCAAAAACATGCCCTATACTTCCGCCAACGGCTATATGTTTTCCCTCTTGAATAAGGCTGGGGAAATCGGTATCCGCTTTTCAAAGGACGTACAGGAAAAATATATGACCGAATTGAATACCACTATCTATAAATCGTATGGAGCAGTAATGCGGGGCTATATCCTGATTCCGGAAGAAGTTCTAAAAGACCCGGACCAAGTCGTGGCCTACCTCAACGAAAGCTATGATTATGTGATGTCCCTGGAACCCAATACCTCCAAGAAAAAATAAATCAACAAAAGCCATCCAAATGAAAGGAACATACCTATGGATTCCCGTCCTATTCTGTACCCTGCTACAGACCTTGGGCCAGGCGCCGCAAATAGATTTTAAGGCACTGGATGCCTATTACGAAAAAATGGTACAGGATTGGCATGTTCCCAGTGCGGCCATAGGCATCGTTAAGGATGGGGAACTGGTCTTTACGGGAAACTACGGTGTTCTAGAAGTAGGCAAAACCAAAAAACCCGATGAAAACACCCTGTACGCCATTGCCTCCAATTCCAAGGCATTTACCTCGGCCATCCTGGGGATGCTGGTCCAGGAAGGCAAATTGAATTGGAACGATAAGGTCAAAAAATACCTTCCCTATTTTGAGGTGTACGACCCTTGGGTCAGTAATGAGGTAACGGTGCGAGATCTATTATGCCACCGGGTAGGGTTGGGTACCTTTAGCGGGGATGTCATCTGGTATAAATCTACCCTCACTTCCGAGGAAATCATTAGAAGGTTCAAATATTTACCCAAAGCTTTTGATTTTAGGGCAGGTTTTGGCTATTCGAACCTTATGTACATCACCGCCGGGGAATTTATCAAAAAAATAACTGGAAAGAGTTGGAGCGAAAATGTAAAGGAACGGATTTTCCAACCCTTGAGTATGGACAGGACCATTACCTCCCCCAAGGAATTGGAGGTAAAAGGCAACTATGTTACCCCACACGGCCGTGAAAACAATACCAATATTCCCATTGCATGGGAGGATTGGGAAGAGATCGGGGCTACCGGAGGTATAATCTCCAGCGTAAAGGATATCTCCAAATGGATGATTTTTAATCTGAACCACGGCGTATATGGCAATGACACCTTGCTTAGCCCACGAACCCGAAACATGGTCTGGACGCCTCATAACAACTTTATTGTGGACCATACCAAAAAAAATGACATGAATCGGCATTTTAGTGCCTACGGATTAGGGTGGGGATTGAGTGATTACCATGGCCGATTGCGTGTGGCCCATACCGGTGGCTACGATGGTATGATTACCGCCGTTACTTTGATTCCGGATGAAAACTTGGGTGTTGTAGTACTGACCAATGGGATGAAAAGCCCGATCCATGCCGCTACCTACCATGCCCTGGACCAATTTTTAGGGATAGAAGGCAAGGACTGGTCTGCGGAATATCTGGATAGGGCGAACAAAAACCAAAAGGAGGATTCACGTATTGCCGATATCAAAGCGAAAAGAGTTCTGAATACTGAACCCTCCATACCCGCAAAAGAGTATACAGGAATTTACAAATCCGATATTTATGGGGAAATCAAAATCGACCGGATAAACGGAAAATTACGGATGAAATTTGAACACACTCCAGAGCTATCGGCCACTTTAGAATATTGGCATTATGATGTTTGGGAAATCAAATGGGACAAAAAACATGCCTGGTTCAATTTCGGCACCGTGCGGTTCAAGACCGATAATAACTTGAATGTAAAAGGGCTGGATTTTGAGGTACCCAACGACGATATTTTCTTTGAGGAATTGAAACCTTATAAAATAAAGGACGCTTCTGAATAGAAAGCCGTTTCATTTTCAACGTATTAAAAAACACTATGAAGGTCATCCAACTTTTTTTGATTACCCTACTTGTATTCCCATTTGCCTCTGAAGCACAAAGACGGAGTAAAAAAACTGCACTCCCAAAAATTGTCGTTCAGGATTCCCTATTCCATGGACTTAAATGGCGCAATATAGGTCCGTTCCGTGGTGGGCGCAGCGTTGCCTGTTCCGGGGTAGTAGGCCAATCCATGACGTATTATATGGGTGGTACTGGCGGTGGTATATGGAAAACCGTGGATGATGGCATTACATGGAAAAACATTTCCGACGGCTTTCTTAAAACGGGGACAGTCGGTGCCATAGCCGTTTCCGAAAGCAACCCCAATATTGTCCTTGCCGGTATGGGCGAACATGCGGCCCGAGGGGTCATGACCTCCATGGGCGACGGGGTCTACAAATCCACGGATGCCGGCAAAACCTGGAAGCACATAGGTTTGGATCGGACACGGCATATTTCCGATATTATTATTCACCCCACCGATTCCGATATCATTTTTGTAGCGGCTCAGGGTGCTCAATACGGTGACACCTCCGAGCGCGGTATTTATCGTACTACGGATGGAGGGCTGTCCTGGGAGAAAGTCCTTTTCGTGGATACCCGAACCGGTGCCTCTTCCCTATCCATGGATATGACCAATCCCCTGATCCTATATGCCGCCATGTGGGAACATAGAAGATATCCCTGGACGATGGAATCCGGTGGAAAAAGTTCCGGGCTCTATAAATCTACCGATGGGGGCACTACCTGGGAACAACTTAAAGAAGGTCTTCCGGAAGCTTTCGGCAAAGCAGGTATCTCGGTATCACGGGCCAATAACGAACTTGTTTTTGCAGTCATAGAGGCCGAAGGTGAAAAGGGTGGTGTCTACCGCTCGGACGATGCCGGGGAAAAATGGAAACAGGTAAATAAAGACCGAATCAATATCGCCCGATCGTGGTACTATATGGAAATCCTGGCCGATCCACAAAATGAGAATATCGTGTATGTGCTCAATGCTCCCGTTACCAAATCCATTGATGGGGGAAAGACCTTTACATCCCTACCGACCCCACATGGTGACAACCATCACCTATGGATCGATCCATATAACAATCAACGTATGATCAATTCCAATGACGGAGGAGCCAACGTCTCTAATAACGGAGGCAAAAGCTGGAGTACGCAGCAAAACCAACCTACAGCCCAATTTTATCGTGTGATCACGGACAATCTTGTTCCGTACAATGTATATGGAGGCCAGCAGGACAACTCTGCCATTGCCATTGCCAGCCGTACCAATGATGAGGGAATCGATTGGAAGGATTGGTATTCCGTAGCCGGATGTGAAAGTGCCTTTCTGGCCTTTGACCCGGATCATCCGGAACATGTTTTTGGAGGGTGCTATCAAGGTATTATCGAGAAATGGGTCCGTACATCGCGCGAGGGAAAATCCATTAAGGAATACCCTGAACTTGGGCTAAGTATTGCCCCAAAAGACTTTAAGTATCGATACAATTGGAATGCGCCCATTATTAGTTCGCCACACGACAGAAATACCATTTATCACGCCGGAAATGTAGTTTTTAAAACGGTCGATCAGGGCAATAGCTGGGAAGTTATAAGTCCGGATCTCACTCGTAACGATAAGAGCAGGCAAGGTCCTGGAGGTGGCCCTTATACCAATGAGGCCGCCGGTGGTGAAAATTACAATACCCTTTCCTATTTGGTAGAATCGCCCCATGAGAAAGGAGTGCTTTGGGCCGGAAGTGATGATGGGCTGGTGCATTTGACCAAAGATGGCGGCCGAAACTGGGAAAATGTAACGCCACCTGATTTGGGAGAGGGAATCATAAACAGTATTGAGGTTTCCCCTCATGATGCGGCTACAGCTTATATGGTTTTGATGCACTACAAATGGATGGACTTGGAATCTTATATTTTTAAAACTTTAGACTACGGAAAAACCTGGACCAAGATTACCAATGGAATTGTTGGCGAGCATACCTTTGTACGGGTGGTGCGTGAAGACCCCAAACATAAGGGACTCCTATATGCCGGTACCGAAACCGGACTCTTTATTTCTTGGGACGATGGCCAAAATTGGCAACCATTTCAGTTAAACCTTCCCGTTGTTCCCATCAATGACCTCATTATTCAGAGCAATGACCTGGTGGCCGCCACGGCAGGGCGCTCCTTCTGGATATTAGACGATCTGGCTGCTATCCAGAATGCAAATCGACCAAAACAAACCATCGAAATATTTACCCCCAAGGACACTTATTTACTATTTGGGGGAAGTAGCGAAAAGCCTGTTCCAGGATTAGGGGACAACCCGAAAAGTGGTGTGACCTTTGACTACTATCTAGACAAAGAGGCGGACAGCCTGAATCTGAAATTAGAAGTATTGTATAATGGAAAACCAATACGGACCATTACCAACCAAAAGCCAAAAGATTTTAAATCTTGGCCTGGAGGCCCATCGAAGCCTCAAGTGCTTCCCTCAAAAAAAGGATATAACAGATTTACCTGGGATTTCAGAAAGGATAATCTTCCTTCCGTGGACAAGGTTTTCGTCTATGGAAATTATAGGGGATCTAGGGTAG
Source organism: uncultured Flavobacteriaceae bacterium (assembly GCA_947494715.1). GTDB lineage: Bacteria > Bacteroidota > Bacteroidia > Flavobacteriales > Flavobacteriaceae > Ulvibacterium. The sequence continues at coordinate 224,563 of CANLWG010000002.1, forward strand.
GTCGCGGAAAATACACCTTAAAATTGACCTTGAATGCACTAACTTCCGAAACCGAAGTAACCATTCTTACCAATCCAAAGGTAGAAACCACCTTGGCGGATTTTGAAGAGCAACAAAAGGTCTTGGACCAAATTGAAAGCACAATAAAAAGCATTCACGAATCCGTTAACCAAATGCGATCGGCAAGATTACAGTTAAAGGGGTATGCCAAATTGCTTAAGGGGCGTGAGGAGGTTAATGAATTGATTACAAAAGGTGATTCGCTCATCGGTCGTATCGATACTTGGGAAGAAAACCTCATCCAGCCCAAACAAAAAACCTTTCAGGATGTTATCAATTTTAATAACAAACTCAGTGCCCAATTAATGCATTTAAAGAATTATGTGGACACGGCAGAACCTCGGGTTACCCAAGGTGCCCAGGAGCGTTTACGGGATTTGATGAAGGAGTGGAGGATTTTCGAAAATGAACGGGATGCCATCGTGAAGGACGAAATGGGGGATTATAATAAAACCTATATTGAATTGGGGTTGCCTGCCCTTATATTGCCGAAACAATGACAGCACCAATGAAGCGCACAATTGAAATATAAAAAATGAGGACTGCTCCTCACGAAGACTATAATGAACACTTTTATTGCGGACCAAACCTTTAAGGGGGAAAATTATACCAAAAGTCGCCTACCCCAAGGCGATTATGAAAACTGTGTTTTTGAAGGCTGTGATTTTTCCAACGCCTATTTGGACAACCAAAATTTCATGGAATGCGAATTCTTGGATTGTAACCTGAGTAATGCCAATATAGCGCACACCATTTTTAAAGAAGTTATTTTTTCCCATTGTAAGATGATGGGGCTCAAATTTGAGGATTGCAATGATTTTTTGATGGACTTTAGCTTTCAAGATTGCATTTTGAATTTCAGTTCATTCTATGGATTGAAGCTTAAAAATCAAAAGTTTATGGGTTGTAAATTAGAGGGAGCTGATTTCACGGAAGCAGACCTCTCCTATACCCAATTCACCGATTGCGATCTACAAGGTGCGATTTTCAATACCACCGTTTTGGAAAATGCCGATTTTAGAACGGCACGTAATTTTAGTATCGACCCCGAAAGAAATCATCTTAAGAAGGCCAAATTCTCCAAAGAAGGAATCGTTGGATTACTCCGGAAACATGACATAATCGTGGAGTAAAAACGATATCCGTTTGTAAACGGATAATTTGTACCTTAATCCTAAATCTATTGTGATGAAAGTATGTATCATAATTCTTATTTTTTCAACCCTCCTCTGCAATGGACAAAACACCTTGTCATTTCCTGAAAATGGCACTTCGCCCAAAGCCAGCTTACACGATGTTTCATGGATGGAAGGCCATTGGAAGGGAGAGGCTTTCGGTGGCATAACGGAGGAAATCTGGAGTCCTCCTTTGGGAGGTTCCATGATGTTTGTCTTTAAGTTGGTGTCGGATGGAAAGGTCAATTTTTATGAGGTTGGCCATATACAACAGGTTGGGGAGACCCTACTTCTTCAACTTAAGCATTTTCACGGCAATCTAAAGGGGTGGGAGGAGAAGGACGATACCGTGGATTTTAAATTGGTTAAGGTTGAAGGGAACCGTGTGTTTTTTGATGGTTTTACCTTTGAGAAAATCAGTGATGATGAAGTAAACCTCTATGTGGTCATTTCCCAAGATAATAAAACCGAAAAAGAAGTGAAATTCAATTATAAAAGAATGTAGTTTGAAAAAAAAGTGTTTGGAATGCGGGGCGGAAATCTTGGGAAGGGTAGATAAAAAATACTGCTCGGACTACTGTCGCAATGCCTATAATAACAAAGTCAATAAGGATAGTAAGAACCTCATCCGAAACATCAACAATCGCTTACGAAAGAATTATAGGATTTTGGACAGTTTTCCATTGAGGGAAGGTAAAACGAGAACCACAAGAACGCGACTGTTGGATAAAGGTTTTGATTTTGACTTCATCACCAATCTATACACGACCAAGAAGGGCACTACCTATTACTTTGTCTATGATTTGGGTTATTTACCTTTGGACAATGATCAGTATATGATCGTAAAAAGGGAATAAGGTTCGGCTCTCTATTTCCAATTTTGCCCACTTAGCTTAAGGGCGGCAATTACAATATCCTTTCGGCTAATCTGACCTACGAGAATCCCATCTTTCATTACCGGCAACCTACGCCGGTTATGTTTATCAAATACCCCTGCGGCATCAAAGATGCTCATATCATGGGGAATGGTCTCCACTTCTTTGGTCATATATTTTTCGACACTTTTATCCAATATGGGCTGGTTAAAGTAACGGCTTTCGGAAATCTGTTTCATACAATCGGCCTCGGAAATAATTCCGACCAAAAATCCATTATCGTCCAACACCGGTCCCCCGGAGATTTTGTATTTGGCAAATGCCTCCATCACCTCTAGGATGGACTGATCAGGCGCGAAATTCACCAATTTTTTGGACATATAATCGGTTACTAGGATAGGGGCGTCAAACTCTTTTTTAGAAGACCTACGTATCCCTTGAAAACTCTTTATTCCCATAATTATTTGATTTTTGCCTGCCTTGAATCAATCCAGGTTAATCTTAAATATAGTTAATTTTTGCGAATTATCTAAATAAATCCGTCCAAATACAGCAACCCCTCAAAATTTTATACTTTTAGGGTACAGCTTTTAGAATGAAAAAATACGCTTCCACCATAACTTTATTGCTATTGGTTTTGGTCATTTATTGGGGCTTTATCTCATCTATGCCCTCCTATTCCAAGGATTCGGATGTACCGGAAACTACCTTTTCAACAGATAGGGCTCTTGTACATGTGAAAGAGATTTCACAAAAACCCCATGGTGTCGGTTTTCCTGGGCATAAGGAGGTACAACAGTATATAATTTCCGAATTGCGGAAAATGGGATTGGAAACATCCATACAGGAAGGTTATACTATAGGAAAGGCCAACAATCTTTCCAAAACCGCGAATATTCTGGCCAAGATAAAGGGAACGGAATCTGGTAAATCCCTCGTATTACTTTCCCATTATGACAGTGACCTCCATTCAGCTTTGGGTGCTAGTGATGCCGGAAGTGGGGTGGCAACCATTTTGGAAAGTGTAAGGGCATTTCTATCGGAAAACAAAAAGCCCAAAAACGATATCATTATTTTGATTTCCGATGGCGAAGAGGTGGATCTTAGTGGAGCAGGACTCTTTGTGGACAAACATCCCTGGGCCAAAGACGTAGGTTTGGTTCTAAATTTTGAAGCAAGGGGCAGCGGCGGCCCAAGCTATGTCTTTATAGAGACCAACAGGGGAAATGAAAGATTGATAGAAGAATTTATCAAGGCCAACCCCAAGTATCCCATGGCCAATTCCTTATACTATAGCATCTACAAAATGTTGCCCAATGATACGGACTTGACCATTTTCAGGGAAAAAGGGGATGTTGAAGGCTTCAACTTCGCCTTTATAGGCGACCATTTTGACTATCACACCGCAAGGGACAGTTATGAACGTCTGGACCGGAACACCTTGGCTCATCAAGGTAGTTATTTAATGCCGTTGCTAAATCATTTTGGCAACACGGATTTGACCAATCTAAAGAGCCTCAACGATTACGTATACTTCAACATACCCTTTTTTGGATTGGTGTCCTATCCTTTTGTCTGGATATGGCCCATGTGGGGCATAGCTGTACTATTACTTGTGCTGCTATTAGCCTATGGCCTTCGAAAAAAAATGCTCAATGGGGTCCAAATTGTCAAAGGGTTTCTACCCTTGCTCCTTACTTTGACAATAAATGGAGTGATGGGCTTTTATAGTTGGTCCGTCTTAAAATGGATGTATCCGCACTATCAGGATATCCTTCAAGGTTTTACCTATAATGGCTATACCTATATTGCAGTGTTTGTCTTTTTTTCCATTGGCTGCTGTTTCTGGGTATATCATAAGTTTAAAAAATTGGATACGGCCAATCTGCTGGTCGCCCCAATAGTACTATGGCTGATTATTTGCTGGGGGGTCTCCCGTCATCTCCAGGGAGCGGCTTTCTTTATTGTTCCCGTATTTGCCCTATTGGCTTCCCTCCTTGTGACTTTGGACGAAAAAAAATTCAACGGTTACGTACTCCTTTTATTGGCTTTGCCGGGTATTTGGATATATGCCCCCTTTATTAAAGGGTTTCCCGTAGGATTAGGCCTTAAAATGATGGTCAGCGCTACAATTTTGACAACCTTGACCTTTTTCCTGCTCCTCCCCTTTTTTGGGACCTATCCCAAGAAAAAACAGCTGGCTTATTTAAGTTTGGTACTTTCTCTTGGATTTATGACAGCGGCCCATTTTAATTCTGGGTTTGATAAAGAAAACCCAAAACCTACCAGCCTTTTATATGTACTGAACGCCGATGGGAATGCCGCTCAATGGGCCACGTATGAAAACCAGCTGTCCGATTGGACGGCCCAATATTTGGGAGGAGACAAAGAAGTTCCCGAAAAAACGGCTTACGGTACAATTTCCAATAAATATAGCTCCGGTTTTACCTATGTATCCAGTGCACCCATTAAGGATATTTTGCCTCCACAAATTGAAAAAACTACGGATACCATCATAGGAGAAAAACGCATTCTGGAAATCCGAATTACGCCGCAACGCAATGTAAATCGATTGGAAGTGTTCACAAATAACATTCCCATTTCCGAGGCAACGGTCAACCGTATTCCCTTGTCCGACTACTATCTTAAAAATCGAAAAAGAAGCAGATTGGCAACACATTATATCACCGATAATGATACTACGGAGTTGACACTTTCCATTCCCAAGGAGGCTGTTTTGGAGCTGACCTTATATGAAGCTTCAAATGATCTGTTGGAAAATCGACAATTCACGGTTCCAGCAAGACCGGAGGATAACATCCCCATGCCTTTTGTATTAAACGACGCTATTTTGGTTATAAAAAAAATCCGGTTTGAATAAGTCCATCGCCATTATGGGTTGTGGGTGGCTAGGCCTGCCCTTGGCAAAGTCCTTTCTGGACGAAGGCTATACCGTGCATGGCAGTACCACCTCGGAAAAGAAGCTAAGTATTTTGAAAAAAGAAGGTATCCAGCCATTTTTGATTTCGCTTTCAGAAGAAGGTCCCAAAGGATCTGTTCTTCATTTTTTAAAGGACGTTGATTCCATTATTATTAATGTACCTCCCAAACTTAGGGGCGGAAACAGGGAAAACTATGTTGAAAAAATACGGGGCCTATATAATGCCATCAAGGCATCATCTGTCCAAAAAATTGTCTTTGTGAGCAGTACCTCGGTATACGGGGACATCGATGGAGAGGTTACTGAAGATACCATACCAAGACCTAGCACGGAATCTGGGAGGCAGCTTTTAGTTACAGAAGATATTTTCGGAAACGATAGCGAACTGCAAACTACAATTGTTCGATTTGGTGGTCTGATAGGACCAAATCGACACCCGGTTACCATGCTTTCCGGAAGGACCAGATTGGCAAATGGTGCAGCGCCCATAAACCTCATTCATCTTGACGACTGTATTAATATCCTAAAAAACATCGTTGAGCAAGGGTGGTGGAACGAAGTTTTTAATGCCGTATATCCAGATCATCCCCCTAAAGCCAAATACTATTCCATGGAAGCAAAGAAAAGGGGAATTCCCGTCCCAGACTATTCGAAAGATGCGGCTCAAAAAGGGAAAAAAGTGCTGTCTGGTAGTCTTATTCTTGTTAAAAAATACCGTTTTAACACTTCAATCCATAATTGATACGCCACGCAAAAGCGGTTTTTCACAACAAAAAAGGGTGTTTTTTGTTAATTATAGTGCTGATTTTTAATTACTTATCGATGAAATGCATAACTTTAGGTAAATCTAAAACAAGATTGCCATGGAAAATTCAAGTCTAAGAGGGAGGATTTTGATAGAAATAGAAAACCTAATCTCCCATAGTTGTGCCAGCCCAAAAAGGACAGATAAATTTGAAAAACTCCATATCGCCTTACTCAAAAAGTATTACAATGCTGCGGATGTCTCCATAGACTATCACAGAAAGCGGGTGAGGATGGACATTGTTATTGACGATACCTGTTATGACCCGAAAAAGGTAAATCTATACCTACCTACGCTACATGCCAATTTGTTTTTTAAGAATCTAAACGACTTTTTAAGGTTATGTATTGAAAGGGATTCAAAAAGTCTTGGGTTCTATGCCGGACTATTGCGCTCGTTCACAAACAAGGAGGTGTCACTTACCGCCGTCTGAACTTTTGGAAATAACGAAACATGAAAAGGGTGCCCCTTGGACACCCTTTTTTGTTGATACGATACCCTATACTGCCCAAAACCATAGAATTAAGTATTTTCTTAACAGGATTCTACAAATAATTTTAATAGTTTTGCGCACCAAAATTCAACAACACATGAAGAAGATAGTATTGGTATCGGCATTTGCCCTTGGATTTATGGCTACCGCCCAAACCACGACCGAATTGCAAAAACACTACGAAGCATTTTATAAGGAAATGCGTTTGCAGGGGGATGTTGATGGTGTAATAAATGCCATTACACACTTAAACGTCCTTTCTCCCTCAAAGGCTAGAAAAGACACCTTGGCCTATATCTATGCCAATGACAATCAACATTTACAGGCTCTAAATACGATAGGAATCGAAAAGGTGGATTCCGATTCTGATTTGGCAGTACAGGTAAAGGCCATTTCCCTCAAGGCGCTTAACCAGCCCAAACGTGCCTTAGAGCATTTTGAAGAATTGTTCAAAAGAAGCCCAAATGCCTATCTGGCCTATGAAATGTCCGATTTAAAAATACAGACCGGCGACATTACCGGAGCTGGCGTTGATATTGAATACGGTATTGCCAATGCCAAAGATGAGATGAAATATGCTTTTTACGAAAGGCAACAACCTTACGAGGTTCCCTTAAAGGCAGCTTTTCTGCACTTAAAAGGCCTTACCAAATACAATAATGATAAGAACAATATCGATGAGGCTTTGGCCTTGATCGACGAAGCTTTGGCCATGGACCCCAATTTTAACTTGGCAAGCTTGAGCAAGCAAGCCTTGGAGACACGGAAAAATCCCCCACCGGAGGCAGCAGAGAAAAAGGAATAGATAAAGGCGGGTAAAAAGCCCGCCTTTATTGTTTAATCTTCAATCAGACCTTGCCCCTCTATCCATGGAGCACCAGCAGCCTTTAAGTCTCTTTCGATTGCTGGTAAGGTAGTGTCCGTTACAATTTTCAATTTTGATTTAATCTCCTTCAACTGATTTTTTCCACGTAAAAAGGAAGCTCTATGATTGGGGGTCGGGCCATACGTTGCCTTTAATGCGGTGGATGCTATGGAATTAGCATTTTGAGGTGTGGGATCGGAACGCTCCCCGATTTCACCCTTGGTTTGATCTCCTTTTAGTTCTTTCTCAATATTCAACAGACGCTCCCTTGCCTCATGAATACTATTTATAAGGGTAGTTGATGATTTATCGGATTTATCCGCGGCACGTTGCATGGCATTTACCAACATAAGGTTCTTTGATAGGACCATGTTTGTAGCGGTCAAATCTTTTTGAAAGGAGTGGTACTCTTCTGTAAAAGCCACAATCTCTTCATAAGAAGCCCCTTTTAATGCTCCTTGGCCCAATGGAACTACCTCAAAATTTTGAGGTTCCGCCATTTGGGTCATTTTGCCATCTATTCTTTTCGACAAGGTCACCGTATATGTGCCGGGAGTAACCATGATACCAGTATTGGATGATTCCTTTTTAACTCCTGGCGGTTTAAGTTTTACTCCACCCTTATTCGGGTAACTTAAGTTCCAGCTTACCCTATTAAATCCTTGTTTATTGGAACCCTTCACTCGATTTACAACCTTACCTTCCTTATCTTTTATGGTAAGGATTAAGGCAAGTGAATCTTGACGTTTTTCGGCTTCCAGTGCATTCCATCCAGGAAATGCTATTTCCGTGGCTTTCTTCTCTTTTTCTTGACGCAGTTCCTTTAACGATTTCACTTTTTCCGGCAAAAAATAGGTGAATACTGCTCCGAAGGGTGGGTTTTTGGCTTTATACTCGGCATCTCCCTGAGCATACACCGCATCTTTTTGAATATACCAATACGCAGGTTTGGAAGGGAATAAAGTGGCTTCCTCCTTCAACATGGATGTATTGAAACTTCGCAAAGGGCTTAAGTCATCTAAAACATAAAAACCTCGGCCAAAAGATGCAGCTACCAAATCATCTTCCCTCCGTTGTATGGTAATGTCCCGAAACGAAATTGTCGGCAACCCTCCCTTCAATTTCATCCATTTAACTCCTCCATCCGAAGTAAAATACACCCCGAATTCCGTTGCGGCAAACAAGAGGTCTTTCTTAATATGGTCCTGGACCAACCGCCATGTCAGCAGTCTTTCAGGTAAATTACCATTTATGGAAGTCCATGTTTTGCCTTTATCCCCACTTTTAATAAGGTACGGTCTAAAATCTCCATACTTATGATTGTCCAAGGCGGCATAAACGACATTGGCATCGAACAGGTCTGTTCGGATATCATTTACAAATGCAGTGGCGGGTATCCCTTTAATGCTACCTAGTTCAACCCTATTCCAAGTTGCTCCGCCATCCTCGGTAATCTGTATGATACCATCATCCGTACCCGCATAAAGCAAGCCTTCCTGTTTTGGGGATTCGGCCAGTGAAGTTATGGTATTGTAGTTGGACATGGCGTCTATGTCCCAAGCGTTGTCCCAACTTTGTTGACCACCCATTATTGGTAATGCTATCCTATTCTGATTTCGGGTCAGGTCCTTTGATATAGCAGTCCATTCATCTCCCCTATTATCCGAGCGCCATACCCGTTGTGATGCAAAATACAATCTAGTAGGATTATGCGGACTCACCAAAATGGGTGCGTCCCAATTGAAGCGTTCGTAGGGCTCCCCCTCGGCCGGTTGGGGTTGTATGAAAACGGTTTCCCCCGTAGTCTGGTCTATACGCCACAGCCATCCTTGTTGGTACTCTCCATAGGTAATTTTAGGGTTTCCAGGTTCCACGGCGGATTGATGTCCATCTGCTCCAAGGGTAATCCACCAATCGCTATTCAATATCCCTGCCTCGCTTCTTGTTCTGCTAGGGCCTCCATGCGATCCATTATCCTGGGTCCCTCCATAGATGTTATAAAAAGGTTCCGTATCATCAACAGCCACCTTGTAATATTGGATAAGGGGCAAGTTCCCCACAAAACGCCAACTCTTGGTCAGGTCAAAACTTTCATAGAGTCCACCATCGGTGCCAAATAGCACATAATTTGGGTCGGATTTCTTGAACGCCACGGCATGGCTATCTACATGTTTGTTCTTCTCGTTCATTGTATAGAACGTTTTCCCATGATTGTCGGATACTTGTACATAGTTGCTCATGAGATAAAGTTTCCCCTTCTGATGAGGCGACGCAAAAAGCTCCTGATAATAGTGAGGTCCTGTTCCACCCGATACCGCGTCTGACTGTTTGACCCAAGATTGTCCTTTGTTGGAGGACATAAAAACACCCCCTTTTTTTCGATCGAGCTCAATGGCCGCATATAGAACATCCGAATTGAATGGAGAAATAGCCAAACCTATTTTGCCCAAATTAGACTTTGGGATACCTTCGGTCATTTTTGACCATGTTTCGCCACCGTCAGTACTTTTATGGATACCCGATCCTGGGCCACCTCCTAAATAGGCCGCCACTGTTCTATGACGCTGCCAGGTAGCTGCATATAACACATCGGGATTGGAATAGTCCAACACCAAATCTGTAGCTCCCGTCCATTCTTCATCGCCTAATGTCCGCTTCCACGTTATACCGCCATCAATGGATTTGTAAACACCTCGATCGCCCCCTTTACTCCATAAAGGCCCTTGTGAGGCTACCCAGATAATATCTGCATTTTCCGGATGGACAAGAATCTTTGAAAGGTGTTCGGATTTCCGTAGCCCCATATTCTTCCATGTTTTTCCATCGTCATGACTTACGTAGATTCCATCTCCAAAACCTACATGTCTGCCTCCAACATTTTCACCGGTCCCTACCCAAATGGTATGTGGATTGTTGGGATCTATGGTAATGCAACCTATGGAATAACTTTTTTGTTTATCAAAAATGGGTATCCAAGTGGTCCCGGAATTAACCGTTTTCCAAACGCCTCCGGATCCAACAGCTACATACCAAATGTTTTCATTTTTGGGATGAATGGCTATATCGGCTATTCTACCGGAAGTCAATGCCGGTCCCAAACTCCTGAATTTAAGTCCCTCAAAAGTCTTTTCGTTTACTTGCTGTGCAATACCCAAATGGGCAAGTACCAAAAAACATGCACAAAAAAATATTTTTTGCCTTCTCATTGTGTTAAAATTAGTTTTAGTATTTCGAATTAGTCAATCTGGGCAATTTAAGGAATTTGCGGTTATTTTCTTACATGCATTCATCAAATGTGAATAACTCTAGAGCAGCTCAAAACCCATAGGCGTGAGATGTTTGGCGGCAATTCTTCTCATAGGTAGAATTTGTTAGGGTCGAGCTGGAGAGAAAGGCTGTTCAGCAGAAGATTAAGAAGTAGATAAAGTCTAAGAAGTATAGATATGTTGACGAATAAAAGCTTTTGGAGTGGTTCCTTTTTCTTTTTTGAAAGCCGTGTAAAATACCGAGCTGGATTTAAAGCCTGCCCTTTGGGCAATTCCCATAATGGTCAAAGAGGTATGCTGCCCCGACCGTAAAGCCTCTTCAACTTCTGAAATTCTAAAACTGTTTATAAATTCATTGAAATTCCTGTTGTATTTTTGATTGATGAGGGCGCTCAATTCATGGTACGGCATATCCAGTTGGTGGGAAAGTGTCCGGATATTCAGATTGGAATCCCTATAATATTTGTTATCCTGTATTAAGGTGATTAGAGAGTCATAATTACCTCCAAAGTACTTTATTTCTCTTTTCCCCTTTCGTAAATTTTTGGTTACTCCCTCCTTATAAGGTACCGCAAGTTTTTGGTAGGATACCCATAACATTAATACCGTAAAGAGTAACGTAATATTAAGATAAAAGAGATTCGGAAGTTCATGAACAAAAGTTCGGTACAAATGAAAAAGTAAATTGAGGAACCATATGGATGCAATACTCCAAAAAATGACCATTGCTATTTTGGTCTTGTCTCTTTCCCACTTTCGAAGCAAATAAAAGGACATGGATACATATCCGAGAAAATGCAGATTCCATAGAAAAAGCATGGTTTTGCCAGTCAGAATTTTGGTTCCTAGATTTCCAAAATTATTATTGGGAAGGCATAACATCCAGATGGTGTATGATAAAATCATATAAAAGGGCAACAAATGTACAAAGCTCGGCTTCCTATTTGTTACAGATGCCACATTAGATCTAATATAGAGATATAAAAGAGGGGCTATGGCCCAAGTAAGGGCATTGCTGATAGGTTCAAAAACATAAAGGATATGGCCATAACCTGCAAAATTCAATATCGTATTAAAAATGACTATTCCGATGATGAAAAACAAAAAGGAGAGCACCTGTGCATTAAGGCCAAGATCTTTTGATCTTCCCCTAACATAAACATACGAGAGCAGAAAGCAGTTGCCTGCACCAAAAGCATTAATCAATACGGAAACGTCCTTAACAATATGTAATTCCACTTAAATCCTTTAAAGGGTAAGACGACCGACTACCGGTAAATGTTACACTATATGCTGGGCAGATTCATAAAATCACAAAAATGCAACCAAAAAGTTGCGTATTAAAATTTATTGATTATATTTGCAACCATATAGTTGCATATTAATTTAAAAAACGAACAGTCATGAAAGATGTAATTTCAAAAGAACACATGTTTGACCATACCATCGATAAGGTATGGAATGCCATTTCCAAAGCCGAGGAAATCTCTGCTTGGTTCATCAATGCCGATTTTAAGGCCGAGACCGGGTACAACTACACTTTTACCGCAGACGAAGAGCACGGTTGTACCCAAATAACCGGAGTGGTAAAAAAGGCGGATCCGTATACGTTGGTGTATACTTGGACGGTACAGAATACAAATACCGAAACCACGGTTAAATGGGAACTGAACGAAGTAGAGGGTAAGACCAAACTGTATTTGGAGCACTCCGGAATATCTAAATATCCCGGGGATAGTGCCGTACAAATGTTTACTAGCTTTAACGCCGGATGGGACAATTGTGTCTCGGAACTTTCCAAGTATCTAATCCAAGAAGTCCATGCAGGATAAAATTACCAAAATTCTAAAGGCCATTGCCGACCCTACAAGGCGTGAAATTTTTCACGCCTTGGTCTTGGCGGCCACCGCAATGCCCATTACCCAAATCTCCGGTCAATTTGAAATCAGCCGACAGGGCATTACCAAACATTTAAAAACTTTGGAGGAAGCGGGATTGGTTCAAATCAATACCAAAGGTCGGGAACGCTATTGCCAAGCGGATGCACAACCGCTTAAAGAAGTAAATCAATGGCTTAAATTTTACGAGCATTTCTGGGATAATGCCTTGGGAGACCTTGGTTCCTATTTAGACGGTACGTCCTAAGACCTGGGATCTATCAAACTTTTAGCCGTAACGAACCTGTATAGGCCATCTAAGGCCTGTTGGGTACTTTTCTTAAAGATACGGCGAACAAAAAGGAAAACAATCAACTTTTTAAAGAGCGACTTAGCCTCCCAATATGACTCACTTTTTAGATTGCATGAGGTTTGTGTAATAGGAGTAATACTATAAAATTGATATAAGGCATCCACGGGAGGAGGATTCGTGGTCATCTCACCATAAACCAGTACCCCTGGATCAACTTTCTTGGTCACCGTAACAAAATTTAAATGCTTGCCGTTAATCACACACACATGCTCCGTTCCCAAACGTGTAACCTCATTTTCATTGAACTCAAAGTCATCCACACCTTTGACCCATTGGTGGCGGTATTTGTAATTGGTAATAAGTTCCATGAGCTCTGAGGCCGGAACCGGAAATTGTTTATCCAAAATCAAGTTCGGAGGTCTATCAAAAACAACTTTCTTGGCTTGGGCAAACTCGTTTAGGCTGAGCTTTTCCTGATCGATCAGCGCATAGATATATTCCACTTCCTTGTCGTCATAGCGGTCCTTCCCCTCTCTAAACCTAAAAACTTTGCTGTAGTAATAAATGGGCAATTCTATTTCCTTTGCCAATTTTTTGCTGATCAACACATAATTGTCACTGTCAATCGAATTTTTTAGCAACCGGTGGGCCTCTATCACTTGTTGTCCAAATGGCTTACGGTTCCCTTTTACGGCAATATATTGTAATTCACCACAATGCGCCACTACCTTGAGTTGAAGGTTTGGTGCCGTAGCACAAGCATTACAAGGACATATCCTATTTTTTTTCAACAACTTCAAATGACTGTAAAATGCAGTAAACATAGTCTCTATTTGGGCCAGTAACCGCTCTTGCGAAGGTATCTCGCCTTCCTTATAAAAGAAGAGGGCATCACCCTCTATTTCCGCTAATTCAAGTTCTTGGGTATTGGCATCGATAAGTACTTCCAATAGTTCGGAAATTACATGTTGGCTATGTTCCACCTCAGTTGTCTGGACAAATTTGGTAAAACCGGAAATATCCGGAATAAAAAGAAGTGACTTCGACATAATTCTAATCCAAATAGTCTTCAACCACCAATAAACAAGCTGTTCCCTATCCGTCTTCCAATATAAGTTTGGTGTCCAGGGTATTGTTGATTATGATATTGAAATGATTCCGAAATACATTGTAGGCATTGATCATCTCCAAGGCCGGTTCGTGAGGGTCCTGTTGAAACTCTAAATAGTTTTTAGCCTTTAAAACATAGGTTTTGAATACTTTTTGCCTGCTCTTTATCTGGGAAATATCAAAAAACTCCGGATATTGCGAATCCGCCAACAGTTTTTGCTTTTCGATTAAATCTTCAATAACTAACTTAAGATCTTCCTTGTTTTCAACCGAATAAAGTGCATCAAAACTCGTTTCCAGTGCGTTGAATTCCGGCCAGCTTTTTAAGATATCCATCGCTTTGGAATGTATCGGGGTCTTTTTTGGCCATTTTTCCGTGGATATATCAAACACCGAAGTATCCGTAGTCTCTTCCTGTTTATTACCGGACCCGCAAGAAATAAACACTAGGGTAACAACACCTAAAACGAAGAATTTTAGCATAACGTAAATGTACAAATTTTAGAATCGGTTATCTTTACCCCTGTATCCATTTAACTTCATTTTAAATGCATAAATCCATACTTATTTTAGGAGCCTGCGGACAGATAGGCACGGAGCTTACCTTTGCCCTCAGGGAAACCTTCGGAAACGAATCTGTAATCGCGAGCGACATCAGGGAAGGAGGTGAAAACTTGATGGACTCCGGTTCTTTTGAACTATTGGATGCCACCGATTATGATGTATTGGAGGAGGTTGTGGCCTATTATGAAATAGATGAAGTTTATCTTATGGCTGCTATGCTCAGTGCAACGGCCGAGAAATTTCCCGAGCGGGCCTGGAACCTGAATATGAACTCCCTTTTCAATGTTTTGAACCTTGCCAAGGATAAAAAGATAAAAAAGATTTTCTGGCCATCCAGTATTGCGGTCTTTGGCCCCAGTACCCCTAAAACGAATACCCCTCAAAATACAATTATGGAGCCCAGCACGGTCTACGGTATTAGCAAACAGTCCGGTGAGCGTTGGTGCGACTATTATCATCACAAATTTGGAGTGGATGTACGTAGCCTTCGTTACCCTGGACTAATAAGCTGGAAGACACAGCCGGGTGGCGGAACCACTGACTATGCGGTGGAAATTTATCACAAGGCCTTGACCGAAGGTTCATATGCCTGTTTTTTGAATGAGGACACCGAACTCCCCATGATGTTTATGGACGATGCCATACGGGCCACCTTGCAACTCATGGCGACCGATGCGGAAAAAATTAGGATACGTTCCTCATATAACCTATCGGCCATGAGTTTTTCTCCAAAGGAAATTGCTCGAAACATTAAAGAACACATTCCGGAATTCGAGATTTCCTATGAACCCGATTTTAGACAGGACATTGCGGATTCCTGGCCCAACGGCATTGATGATTCCAAGGCGAGACGGGACTGGGGCTGGAAACCCGATTTTGATTTGAAGAAGACCACGAAGGAGATGTTGGAAAACTTAAAAAACTAGTCCTCGCCATCATCTTTGTCCTCTTCCTCCATCTCTTGGGGATCTACTACGGCCGTGGGATCATCTACGGCAAAATCCTCATAATCGTCCTCGTCATAGTTTTCCATGGTGTACTCTAATTTAGCACTGATCTTAACCAAATATTTAGTGTCTTTCGTAGTAACTTCTACAGCTTCAACACGTTGACCTTGGGCATTTTTAAAAGTAATGATATTACGATCGTCATATCCATCCGGATACTTATCCACGAGGAGTTTAAGTACTTCCGGGGTCAGCTTTTTAAAATCTACTATGACTCTTCTAAGGTTGTCCATAATTACGTGTCCAAAAGTTAAGCA
This sequence comes from uncultured Flavobacteriaceae bacterium, assembly GCA_947494715.1. Lineage (GTDB taxonomy): Bacteria > Bacteroidota > Bacteroidia > Flavobacteriales > Flavobacteriaceae > Ulvibacterium. The sequence goes on from CANLWG010000002.1 coordinate 240,171, forward strand.
AAAATCAGGGTTGTTACAAGAGGGTAATCACTTTAAGAAAATCCCAGGGTGGCAATATCCAGCTCACCACGAGTAATGGCTTGGCCCTATCATACCTTACTTTGAAACATGAATTATGGTTGATGACCTTAAAGAAGCATATTCAAATTCGTATCGGGTATTAAGCTCCAGAACACAACTCAAAAGTCTGTTTGGCGATTTCCAATTCCTCATTGGTGGCAATGACAAGAATATTAACTTCTGAGGAATCTTCGTTTATTTCCCGTAATGTAGTTGAGCCCATTTCATTTTTATGGTCATCCAAAGCAATACCGAGATAGGACATATCCGTGCAAACAAGTTTCCTCAATACACTGGAATTTTCCCCAATACCTGCAGTGAATACAATGGCATCCAAGCCATTCATTACAGCTGTATATGCCCCAATGTACTTTTTGATGCGATAGGCGTTCATTTCCAGGGCAAGTTGGCAGTCCTTATCCCCATTTTCGGCCTTTGCTTGAATGTCTCGTAAATCGCTATGTCCGGTCAAACCCAACATGCCGCTTTCTTCGTTCAGTATGTGGTTTACCTCATCCAAAGAGTACCCGATCGTATTCACTAGGTGAAAAATGAGGGCATGGTCTATATCTCCGCTTCGAGAACCCATAATGAGTCCATCAGAGGGGGCAAAGCCCAGACTGTGATCAACACTTTTGCCATCGACCAAAGCCGTAATGCTGCATCCGTTTCCTAGATGGATTGTAATTATTTTGGATTTCTCTTTTTTTAAATAATCCATGGCCTTTTCGGAAACATACTTATGGCTAGTGCCGTGGAATCCATAGGATCGAATACCGTGATCTGTATAAAACCTATTGGGAATTGCATATTTGTGGGCCTTAACAGGTATAGTTTGATGGAAGGCCGTATCGAACACCACAACTTGCCTAGCTTTTGGAAACAACTGTTCTGCAATTTGAATACCCTCCAAATTATGGGGGTTGTGTAAAGGAGCCAAAGCAGAAAACTCCCGAATCTCTTTTTTTACTTCGTCCGTAACCCATGTGGTTTTGGCAAAGGAATCTCCCCCATGAACTACCCTATGTCCTACCGCATCAATTTCATTGATATCACTGATTGCACCATTTTCGGTGTCCAAAAGTATGTCCAAGATTTTTTGCAAACCCAGTTTATGGGTCTTTATGACATCCACATAGCGTAAAGTTTTATCGTTCCCCTTGTACGTTAAAGTAGCCTCTTCCGAACCAATGCGCTCTACGATTCCAGAACAGGTAATTTGTTCCGAAGGCATTTGTATCAACTGGAATTTTATGGACGAGCTTCCGGAATTTAGAATTAAAATATTCATGGGCTAAAAATAGTAGTATTCTTTAGGACGTACCACAATTTCACTTGGTTCTTGGAAAAACTTTTGCTTTTTTTGACTCACATGGCCTGCGCCTGTATGGCAGTAATGATAACCGTATTTATTACGTCCTCCACGGTACTGCCGCGACTTAAATCGTTCACAGGTTTTTTAAGCCCCTGTAATATAGGGCCTATGGCTAGGGCGCCTGTCTCCCGTTGTACGGCCTTATAGGTATTGTTACCTGTATTAAGGTCAGGGAAAATAAATATGGTCGCCTGCCCGGCCACATCGGAATCGGGGAGTTTGCTTTTTCCTACCCTTAAGTCCACTGCGGCGTCATACTGTATGGGTCCTTCGATTTTTAAGTCGGGCCGCTTCTTTCTAACGAGTTCGGTAGCTTGACGAACCCTTTCCACATCCTCTCCGGTTCCGGAACTCCCGGACGAATAGGATAACATCGCTATCTTGGGTTCAATGCCAAAGGCAATGCCCGATTCGGCAGAGGAAATGGCAATTTCCGACAGTTGTTCAGCGGTTGGGTTTGGATTGATGGCACAATCACCAAAAACCACCACACGACTAGGAAGGCACATGAAAAAAACCGAAGATACCAAGGACACTCCGGGTAATGTCTTTACAAATTGAAGTGCAGGTCGTATGGTATGTTGTGTGGTATGGACCGCACCGGAAACCATCCCATCGGCATGGCCCTTGTAAACCATCATGGTACCAAAATAGGAAACATCGGTCATAAGGTCACTCGCCATAGTGCGGTTTAAATTTTTATGTTTGCGCAACTCATAAAGCGTTTCTACATATTCGTCAAAAGTTTCGGCCTTTGCCGGGTCGATAATGGAAACCTTGGATAAATCCAAATCCAGGTCCAGCTGTACTATTTTTTCCTTGATTTGTTCAATAGCACCCAACAACGTAATGTCAACGGCGTTGGTATCCACTAATTCTTGTGCGGCCCTAAGGATGCGTTCGTCCGTGCCTTCAGGTAGTACAATATGTTTTTTATTGGCCTGGGCCATTTTTACAATATTGTATTGGAACATTCTTGGGGTAATCCCATTGGACGAAAATGTTACCAAACGTTCCGCTAGCTCTACTTCAGGCGTGAATTTTGCAAAATCCTGAATGGAAGCAACTATCTTTTTGGTATTCTTGGCATAGATTTTAGGCGTTATGGCCCCTATTCGGTTAGTAATATGAAAGGTCCCTTCCTTCACCGAAATAATCGGCACTACTTCCGAAAGTCCTTGAATAAGCTTTATAATGGGCTCTTCCGGTTTTAACCCTCCTGTAAGAATGATACCAGAAACTGTTGGATAGTTGGTGGAGATATTGGCCTGTAAAGCTCCTAGGATGATATCTGCCCTATCACCAGGGGTAATTACAAGGCCGTCTTCTCTTAAATGGTTTAAATAGTTCCGCAATTGCATGGCACCTACACCAAAATGCCCTGCCTGATTATTCAAATAAGACGCTCCGAACAAAACTTCTCCGTTCAGTTCATCCGCTATTTCCTTAATGGTCGGGTTTCCTAAAACAGGATTCAAGGGAATGGCACCGATCAATACTTCTTCGGGCAGGTCTTTTTTGAGAGCCTCTGTAACCAAACTTATGTTCTCAGGTTGTATCTTATTGGCGACCATCATCAATACTTCCACTTCTTGATCCTTGAACGAATCATAGGCCAAATACATATCACCAATAAATTCATCCAGTGTCTTACCTACCCCACTAGTAACGATTATGGTCGGAATACCTAGATTTTTGGCCATCAAAACGTTGATGTCCCACTCGATAATACCACCTTCTCCAGTAAAATCAGTCCCCTCTACCAGAACAAAATCAAAACGCTCCTCAATGGCCTTGTACTTTTCAATAATCTTGTCCAGCACTTCATCCTCCTTGTTTTTATTCAGCTTTTTTACTACATCACTACGGGTAAAGGCATAGGCATCATCATGTTCCAGGTCTAAATTGAAATAGGATATCACCGTTTCTATATGATTGTCCATTCTTCCGGGAACATAGTCATCGATAATGGGCCTGAAGTAGCCCACTTTGGCGGCCCTCCCTAGCAACACCTGCATAAGGCCTAGGGAAACGATGGATTTGCCGCTCTTGGGCTGCGTGGTCGCAATATAAACTGCTTTATTCATGAATCTGTGCTATTGAAACTGCAAATTTATAGCATTCTTGTTGGGGAATTGCAGTGGAAAACGTAAAAGATCAAAAGCTTAACATAGGTTGTTTTTACAATCCGATTTCCTGCATAGATCTAGCCCGTAATTTGTCCGGATCTAAAAGAATACGTTGAAGGAACATTGTGAAGTAAATGAAACCTTAAAAAGACCGCTTTTCTATCCGTACCCTTTAAAAATTTGACAATTCTTTCGTACTTTGGTTCTTAAGGAATTCCCAAGAATTTAAGGACTGCCTACATATGTACTGAAGTTCCAACACTAAATCCAAAGAAAAATGAAACTGGCACAAAAATTACTATGGATATGCTTATTAATCCCCATCTGGTCTACTACCGGACAAATTACTCCCGGTATTTATCATGCCGACGCGGGCAACGTTCATCACGAACTAAAAATAAATGGGAACTATTTGATCCACTCCGTTTATGGAAAATCGCCCGCTAAATTCATTAAAACCCTAGGTGGGTTTTTCACCGTTGCGGACAACAATCTTAAAGTGAAGTTGGAATTTAACTCCAACCATGAGGCGGACGGTCTTACCGAGCTAACCTTGCCCTATTCGATAACGGGGAAAAAGCTTACCCTAGAAAATGGTCAGGCGTTAAGCTTCACCCTTTCCGAGAAAACACAACAGGATCTGGACGGACCATGGCTTTTTGCCACACGTGGACCGGATAGCGGCCAAGAACGCAGAGGAGAGGAAAATCCCAGAAAGACCTTGAAATATCTACAGGGCGATCGTTTCCAATGGATTGCCTATAATACGGAGACCATGAAATTCTTCGGTACTGGAGGTGGTTCCTTTTCCTCAGAAGATGGTGTTTATATGGAGAACATCGAGTATTTTTCCAGGGACAACTCCCGTGTCGGGGCATCCTTAAAATTCAATTATGAGATTAAGGATAGGGACTGGCATCACAAAGGCAAAAACAGCAAAGGAGAACCCATGTATGAAATTTGGTCTAGGCGAAAATAGACCACGTAAACAGTCGTCTCCATTGTATCGGCGCATCCCGGTGATTCCCATTCCCACGATTCCCGTAGGCTTAAAATAGCCCTCTTTCTTTGACATTCCAAAATTTCCCAAATGTTGGAAAAGTAACATCCTGGGGACCAAGTGTAATGGAATACTACGATTTTAATCTTTATATTTGATTAGGAAGCCTTAATAATCCGGAATGGTGTTCTCCCAAAAAAGAAATAGCGTAATTGCGATTGGATTGTTGTATGCCCTCATATCTTCTTGTGGCGATAACACACAATTTTCCGAACCATTACCGGAAACGGTGGATTTCAATTTTCATATCCGACCCATTTTGGTACAGAATTGCTATCTCTGCCACGGGCCCGATGCCAGCGGTAGAAAAGCCGAGCTGCGATTGGACACCTATGAAGGGGCAACAGCTCTCCTAAAGGAAGGTGGGCACGCCATTGTGCCAGGAAAGCCCTCAAAAAGTCAATTGATCTACCGCATCAATCATGAGGCCGAAGACATGGTTATGCCCCCACCGGATTCAAATTACAAATTGACCGAACGGGAAAAGGCATTATTGGAAAAATGGATCGATCAAGGCGCTGAATGGAAATCCCATTGGGCATTTATAAAACCGGAAACCGAAATTGCCCATAACGAAAGTAAAGCGATTGATTCGTTGATCAATATGCGAATACAGCAAAAAGGTCTAATAAAGACTTCCGAGGCGGACAAAAATACGCTTATTCGAAGGGTGTCCTACTTGCTAACAGGTCTACCTCCTTCACCCGAAGATGTGCAACACTTTATTGCCGATACTTCTAAGGATGCTTACGAAAACATGGTAGATAGTTACCTCAATTCTACAGGATATGGTGAGCGTTGGGCCCGCCATTGGATGGATCTGGTCCGCTATGCCGAGACCAAGGGCCATGAATTTGATTATCCTATTGTAGGGGCCTATAAGTATCGCGACTACCTCATACGTGCCTTCAACCAAGACCTACCCTATAATCAACTTTTAAGGGAGCATCTGGCCGGAGATTTATTGGAAGAGCCCCGTGAAAACAAAGAAATGGACATTTCCGAATCACCTATGGGAACGGCATTTTATGTAATGGGCGAAGGCAAACATAGTCCGGTGGACATCAAAAAAGAAGAAGCGGACCGAATTGATAATATGATAGATGTAACCAGTAAGACCTTTCAGGGTTTAACGGTTTCCTGCGCTAAATGCCATGATCATAAATTCGACCCTATTTCGGCAGACGATTATTATGCTCTGTATGGTATAATGGAGAGTACCCGCTTTGCGCCCATTGCCGATGTTCCCATAACCGCCCAACAGACCGCAGAGGAAATTCAGGATTTGAATCTGTACATGCGAAAAATAGTAGCCGATTCCTGGACAGAGAAAGACGTACAGGAAATGATCGCCTCAGGGGAATTGCAAAAAAAGGATTTGCCCTTGGATGCACCCTTTAAAATTATCGGCGATTTTAGAAATTCCAATTTTGATGGATGGATAACAAACGGTCTCGCCTTTGGAAAACGAACAACTTTGGGAAATCCCTTGGTGGATAAGACCTCAGGAAAGCTGTTGGGGTTGGATGAAGGTAGAGCTTCCAGCAAAACATTGGGTACCGGAGTGTTAGGCTCCCTACAATCTCCTAATTTTATTCTGGATACGGATTACATTGGGGTCCGGGCACGAGGTATGCATAGTACGATCCGGATTATCATAGATAATTTTCAATTGATCCAGAATCCCATTTATGGGGAACTTGAGCAACAAATCAATGCCAAAGCCTGGAATGATTACGTTTTCGATATCAGTCCATGGAAGGGGCATAAGGCCTATATCGAAATTCTTCCCGGCGGCTACAAAGGTCATTATTATAGCTTACCCGAAAATGCTTTTATTGAAGCCCAATATGCCGTTACCTATGATGCGGAATGGCCCGTTGAAATGAAACGCCCAATTAACGGAAAGCCTGTAGAAAAAGAAGATTGGCCCACCTTGGACCTTTCAGCAGGTTTGGTTAAAGGACTAAATCAAAAGTTAAGGGAAGGGAGACTTCCATCCAAGTTTCCAGAATTGGCTACTGCAATGGACAGTAATCGCCAACTGGTCGAAAAATTGGACAGCGATTCTTTTTTCTATGCCATTACCGATGGTTTTGGTACCAATAGCCCTGTATTTAATAGGGGTGATCATAATGATCTTTTAGAGGAAGATATCCCCAGACGGTTCTTATCAGCACTACCTTTGGGCAATGTTCCTTTCACATCAAAAGGAAGCGGACGCCTGGAATTGGCAGAAGCTATGCTGAACGAGGAAAACCCCTTAACGGCTCGGGTAATGGCCAATCGCATTTGGCATCACCTTTTTGGCAAGGGCATTGTAGAGACCGTTGACAATTTTGGGTTACAGGGCAAATTGCCTTCCCATCCGGAGCTGTTGGATTATCTCGCCATTAAATTTCAAAAAGAAGAATGGTCCATTAAAAAAATGGTCCATAGCATCGTTACTTCCGAAGCATTTAAAAGAAGTACTGCCAGAAATGAAGAACTTACGAGCAAAGATCCGAACAATATCTATCTGGCTTCTTTCCCTGTGCGGCGATTGGAGGCCGAGGCAATTCGCGATGGCGTGTTGGCCGTTTCCGGAAGTTTGGATCCTACCATGTACGGCCCTCCAGTCAAAACCTATCTTACCGAGTTTATGCAAGGTCGGGGACGGCCAAACCAATCCGGACCTTTGGATGGAGCAGGCAGAAGAAGTATTTATCAAGAAGTTCGTCGCAATTTCCTAGAGCCTATGATGGTTACTTTTGACCGCCCCATTCCGTTTAGCACCTTTGGTAATCGTAATGTAACCAATGTACCCGCACAATCGCTGACTTTGATGAACGATCCTTTCATAGCGCAGCAGGCACAAATCATGGCGCAAAAACTGACCTCTAAAAAAGAACTGACCTTCGATCAAAAAATCGAATGGGTCTATATGCGGACCTTCTCTAGAAAACCCGACCCAGAAGAAATACACAAAGCAAAACAATTTATAAACGGACTCCAAAAAATGGAATCCGCATTAGAAACCGATTTGGATATAGAGATTCTTATCTGGAAGGATTTCTGCCATAGTATTTTTAATTTAAAAGAATTTATATACCTTATCTAATGGGCCATTTCGACAATTTTATGCAACGCCCCTTATCGCGCCGTGAAATGCTGGGCATTTGTAAAGGAGGTTTTGGTGCACTCGCTTTTACAAGTCTGTTCGGTGTATTGCCTTTTGGCTGTGATCGACCAAAAAATAGTGCTGCGGAAACCGGTCTATACCTTGGCCCCCATTACATGCCCAAGGCCAAAAACATTATCTTTTTGTATATGGATGGTGGGGTATCCCAAGTAGATTCGTTTGACCCCAAACCCCGACTCGCCAAAGAAAATGGGGAAGACCCTAAAAAAAAATTCAAGGTAGACGCCACTCAATTCGATAACGTTGGGAAAATCTTGAAAAGCCCATGGGAATTTAAGCAGTATGGCGAGTGTGGCATGCCCGTAAGCTCACTATTTCCACATATCGCAACATGCGTGGACGATATCGCATTGATCCGGTCCATGACCTCTAATTTTCCAGAGCACACCAATGCCAATTACTTTTTGCATACCGGTAGCGGTATTCAGGGACGGCCCAGTATGGGATCCTGGATGACTTATGGCCTAGGAAGCGAGAACAAGAACATTCCCGGTTATGTGGTTTTGGATGGTGGTTTGATTCCTCCCGGTGGCCTGGACAATTTCAAGAACGGGTTTCTACCCGCCTCCTACCAGGCTTCCATTTTAAGGACCGGGGCAGAACCCGTAGCCAACATTAAACCTTTGGAAAAGGTTAAGGACTTACAGGAAGAAAAATTGCAGTTTATCAAGCAACTGGACAATAGTCTCATCGGAAAAATGGGAGAGGTGGATGCCGTGGAATCTGCTATTTCCAATTACGAGCTGGCTTACAAGATGCAGTCTTCCATTCCAGAACTTACGGAATTCAAGGAAGAGTCCAAGGCTACCAAAAAGTTATATGGATTTGATTCCGACGATCCCCACACCCGAGGTTATGCGGCCCAGTGCCTATTGGCAAGACGTTTGGTAGAACGAGGAGTCCGGTTTATTGAATTGACCTGCCCCAAGGTAGCGGCAGATCGCTGGGATCAGCATAGCAATCTAAGGGACGGACATGAACGAAATGCCCATGCCGTAGACCAACCCATTGCCGGACTATTAAAAGATTTGAAATCCCGTGGCATGTTGGAAGACACCTTGGTCGTTTGGACCGGTGAGTTTGGCCGGACTCCGTTTGCCCAAGGTACCGATGGACGGGACCATAATCCCTCAGCCTTTAGTATGTGGATGGCCGGGGCCGGGGTAAAAGGCGGTACCATATTTGGCAAAACGGATGAGTATGGTTATCGGGTCATTGAGAACGAAGTAACCATTCACGACCTGCATGCCACTATCATGCATCTTATGGGTATAAACCACGAACAATTGACCTTTCGTTTTGGAGGTCGGGATATGCGTTTGACCGATGTACACGGGCATGTCATGAAAGATATTTTGGCTTGAAACCGTAAACGAAAGAAAAATAAATATGCACAACTTTTCCAAAAAAGAAATATTCATTTTTCTTTTGTTGCCCATGCTATTGATAGGTCAAAAAACTTCGAGCATCAAACATTCATTCTTTATGGCCGGGCCCCAATTTACCGGCATCATAGACGAAACTGGAGAAGAACTTTGGAATTTCGGAAGACCGGGAGCACGGGACGGATATGTTTTGGAAAATGGAAATCTATTGATTTGCTGGGCGGATGAGGTATTGGAATACAACACGAAAAAAGAAGTCGTTTTCTCCTATAAAAGAGCCGAGAAATCAATGGAATTGGGAACCGCTGTCCGGTTGAAAAATGAAAATACGATGATTACGGAATCGGGCACCAGGCCCAGAATAATAGAAGTGGATACAAATGGAAATGTGGTCAAAAGTGTTCCCTTGCTACCGGAAACTGATAATGTACATATGCAGACGCGTATGGCAAGAAAACTAGAAAATGGCAACTATTTAGTTCCCCATCTATTGGCGTTCGCTGTAAAGGAATATGACAATAACGGCAAAGTAATCCATTCTTTTCGAACGGATTTAAAGGATTTGGGAGGAAGAGCGGACGAGAATTGGCCCTTTACGTCCATCCGATTAAAAAATGGCAATACCTTGATAACACTTACACACGGCAATAAAGTCATCGAAATGGATTCCGAAGGAAAAGTAGTTTGGAAAGTGGACAATGCCGATCTGGAGGGAAACCCCTTGGCCGATCCATGCGGTGCCCAAAGATTACCCAACGGCAATACAGTCATTGCCAGTTATGGTGCAAAGGAAGGCGTAAAACTTTTAGAACTGGACAGGCATAAAAATATGATCTGGAGTTATTCCGGTCATAATGTCCACCATTTTCAAATACTAACCACCAACGGAAAGCCTTTGTTAGGAAAGCCCCTTAAATAGAACTGAATGGAGTTGACCATTATGCTCAATTTTGGCCTTCTAGAAGATCCTGCGGACATCCTTATTTTTTTTGGGAGGTTTCACCCAATAGTGGTACATCTGCCCATTGGGTTTTTGTTACTGGCCGCTATTGCACAATTTGCTGGTCGTTGGTCTAAATTCCAACCCATAAAACCTTTTATCCACTACCTATGGGCACTCGGTGCCTTCAGCGCATTTTTTGCTGTACTGTTCGGTTATTTGTTATCCCTTTCGGGAGATTATGATACGGACACTTTATTCTGGCATCAATGGAGCGGAATAATGGTCTTGGCATTGTCCTTGGCCTGTTATTTCGTTTTTAAAAAGCAAGGCAAAAATGCTCAATTTGTAAAATGGTCATTGGTTGTTTTAGTTGCCATCACCATTACCTATACAGGTCATTTGGGAGGTAATCTCACCCATGGATCTACCTATTTACTGGAATATGCCCCTAATCCCATTAGAGGCATGGCCGGACTCCCCCCCAAGAAAGAACCCAGACCAAAAGTGACCGTGTTGGATTCTGCCGATATCTATCTGGATTTGGTGCAACCTATGATGGAAGGTAAATGTGTAAACTGTCACAATCCCGGAAAAAAGAAAGGTGGATTGCTATTGACCTCCTATACCGAACTGATGAAAGGAGGTGAAAATGGGGAAGTGGTTGTGGTTGGCGATGCAGAGGCAAGTGAGCTTTTTAGACGCATTACGCTTCCCAAAAACCATGATGATTTTATGCCTTCCGAAGGCAAAAGACCTTTAACCGATGATGAAGTGGATATTATTGAATTCTGGATTACGGCCGGGGCTTTCCCTAAGGGGTATGTTACCGAACTTGATAGCAAAAAGGAAATCACTGAAACCGTATATACTTATCTTGGCCTGGACAAAAACAGTATTTTTAACCAAACTGTAGACCCGCCGAACACAACACTCATCGATTCCCTAACGGACAATGGTTTTATTATAAACCGCTTGATGCGGGATAACTACTTTCTTGATGCCAATTTTAGCCTTAGCGAAAGAAATATTACCCAGGCCGATTTGGATTTGTTGTTAGGCCTTAAAGAACAATTGGTTTGGCTTGACGTAAGCAATTCAGGAGTGACGGATGAGCATCTTCAAAAACTGGGGCAGTTGGAGAATCTTGTAAAACTGAACCTTAGCGGAAACGATATCTCCGACAATGGAATTCAGCATTTATCAAAATTGACCCATCTGGAATCCCTGAATCTATATAATACCAAAGTCTCAGAGGGACTACTCAACGTTCTCCCTCAACTTAATAGGCTTAAAAACATTTACCTCTGGAAAACCCACATCAATGATATGCTTGCTGTTCGACTCCAGGAAGAATATAAAAATCTTACTATCGTTTATGAGCGGGAAGAAATCTACGACACTCCTGTAGACTAGGCCCTCCGGTTAGAGGTGATTTTTGTATAACCCATCAAAACTTTGGGCGGTCTTAGTTGTACCGAGCGAGAAGCCCTCAATTTGAAGTTATAATTCTACTTCAATTATAGGACAACAAAAGCAATCAAGAACTGATGTACAAGGTCTGGAGCAAGGTGATAATTCCAGAGCTCTACTACAAACAACGGTTAAAAAACCAAGCAACCAAATATGATTTTATACATCTTATTGACCAAAGGTCATATGGCATTATTATGAAAAGAGTAATAGCCCCATTTTTGTTTTTTGTTCTAGGGTGTACCCAAGCGGATGACTCGACCCTTTATCTGGAACTGAGCACTCCCATCGCAGTCAACATATTTTGCCAAGAAAGTGCGGACCAACTAAAAGAACGGATAGAGTACAGTTATAAAAATGGTCAATTGGCCCAAGAAACACGAATATCTAATGGTAAGGAGATAAGCAAAATGTCCTTTATTTATGATACCGATGGGAAATTGTCACAAAGAATCGAAGAAATAAGTTCCCGAAAAATAAAAAGAAACTATTTATACGATAATTCTGGCCTACTGATAAATGTAGTCCAAAAAATAATCGATTTTGATATGGATGGACAAGTAGTGAATGAGGTCGTTAGCGAAGCTCCGTTGGAATATGAAAATGGCCTACTCGTCAAAGAATGGACTACTTGGGGTGGATTTTCTATCTACACTTACGAAAATGAAAAAATGCTTACCAAGACCGATTACACCAAGCAAGGAACGGCACACCATATTACCAGTTACCACTATTCCCGGGATTTATTGGTAGAAGAAAGGAAAACTACCATTACGGGAAACATCTTGTATTCCAAAACCTTCAGCTACAATAAGCAAAATCAATTATTAGCCATTACAGATCGTGGAAATATCGTTGAGGAAAACCGCTACGAAAGGAATCGATTAACCGAAAAAAAAATATATTATTTTGGTATTGATCCGGGTTATGATGTTTGTCACGGCAATTATATTTACAGATACGAATATTAAATAAAGCGGGTAGTAGCCTCGGCAAGAATCACTTCGACAAAGCTCAGTATGAACTTCGGTTCAAAAGCTGCACTTTTACATACTTCTGTATGAGTAGTATCCCATAAAGTGCAAATAAAAAATAAGGAGGTCATGACTCCTTTATTTTTTGTCTAATTTTAAATCGCAACTAGGCAGGCCGATGCAGAATGGATTTGCGAAAAGGTTTAACCGGACTTATCGACAGGATATCCTTGATGTATATATCCTTGAAGATATAGGTCAAGTAAGGATATTAACTGGAAAATGGACAAGGGACTATAACAAAGAAAGGCCTCACGAAGCATTAGGGGGAATAACTCCCGAACGATATGAAAGAGAATTTTCTTCCAAGCAAGCTTGCTTGGAAGAACAACAAAAGTCGTCTAAAACGTAGTCCGAGAAAAGGGAGAGTTACAAAACGTGCTTGGGGTTAAACACCAATTTTTCTGCAAAAGCTGTCTTTTGAAGTTTTGTCAACTTATAAAAGTGCTTTGGAAAAGGAAGGATTTCTGGGACTAATGTTAAAGTATATGGAATTCTATCGACCAAATAAAAAGACCGAGGGTTTAATCCTCGTTTTTTTTATTTAACTTAATCTCTAAGATTGATAAAATTTGATTTAGCGATGAAAAGTTCCCCCACTTGCATAGCCATATTATTGTGCGCTATACTTATGGGGCAAAGTCAAAAAGAAATAGACTCAATCAAGAAGGAATTGGCAAATCCTCAAGGTTCAGATAAAAAACTGAAATTATTGGATGACCTGTATTCCTATTACTTATTTCAAAACCTGGATTCCGCAGAACTTTATAAGAATCAGTTGCTTACAGAAGCTACCAGAACAAACAATAGTTCAAAAAAGTTAAGCAATGTATATAATTCAGTATCAAGATATTATTATTATAGTGGTCAGCTTGATAGCTCAATGTACTACGTTGAAAAAGCCGCTGATATAGCTAATAAAACAAAGGATTATCACCTTCTTTCCGATCTGTATAGGAAACTATCAATTCTGAGTGTCAGCAATCATGATTTTAAGAACGCCGAGGAATATATTTTACAAGCCATAAAGCATGCCGAATCTGCAAACGATTGGAAATTAAAAGCCTCGTCGACCCTTGTTCTGGCCAATCAATTCTTCCGGCAAAACAAATATGACCTTGCCATAAAAAGATATCTAGAAATAGATTCATTATACCATAAATATGACAATCCTGATCGTAACCTCGGTCTGGTTTATCAGAACATTGCTTTGATCTATGTGGATCTGAATAATCCAAAATCACTTACGTATTCCGACAAAAGCAAAAAGCTTTTTGAATCTCTTGGTGACCAAGAAGGCATTAATTACTCCTACATAATTAGGGCCAACTATTTTGAAGGAATAAGGGACACATTGAACCAGACAAAAAATCTTCGTGAAGCGGTAGTGCGATACAGAAAATCAAACGATTTGGTCAACAAATCCGATGCCCTGTTAAGACTTTCAGGTGTCTACATTAATCAAAATCAGCTGGAAGCCGCTAAATCCTTGATGGAAGAAGTTGAAAATTCAATGCGGGAAATTCAACCCTACAAAGAATTAAAATCCAGATTTCATTTTGTTCAAGGCAAGGCATTTTTAAAAGAAAAAAAGTATTATGATAGCCGATTGGCATTTGAAACGGCACTAAAAACACTGGGGGACGAAGATTCAAGATATACCGATGAGTGGAGTTTGGGCTCAATTAATGGACTTGCCCAGTCTTATGCCGGAATGGGCAATTATCAAAAAGCGTATTCCTACCAAAAGCAGTTCATTTCAATTCAAGACAGTGTTCTTAAAAACAATAAGGAGAAAATTACAAGAGAACTTGAAACCAAGTATCGAACCGAACAGAAAGAGCAAGAAATTGCGCTATTGAAATCACAAAATGAACTTGCCGAACAACAAAAAAGAAACCAGCGCAATATATTGATGGGAGGGCTTGCCATTACATTCCTGGGCGGTATTTTTCTTTTTTTGATGTATCGAAACCGCCAAAAAACCAATAAGCGCCTAAAAGAGTTGGATGAGGCAAAATCAAACTTCTTTGCCAATGTATCCCATGAATTGCGTACACCTTTGTCATTGATACAGGGGCCATTGGAACAACAACTGGAAAATTCTGACCTAAGTAAAGAACATAAACAAAATTTGGCCATCGCCAAAAAGAATACGGAACGAATGGCCACTTTGGTCAATCAGTTGCTCGACCTATCAAAATTGGAATCGGGTTTCTACAAGCTGAAGGTTTCCGAAGGGTTATTGTCGACCTTTTTGAAATCGCAGGCAGAATCGTTCCTGTTCAGTGGCAGAAAAAAATCCCAACAACTGAATATTGCAATCGCCATAGATGAAAACTACCATTGGTATGATACCGATATATTACAAAAAATTGTGAGCAATCTTTTGGGAAACGCGCTAAAATATAGTCCCGAAAAAGCCGAAATCACATTTAGGGCCGGGCTAAGGCAGGGCATCCTTTCATTATCGGTGCATAATACTGGCATATCGCTCACAGATGAAGAACTCAAAGAAATATTCAACCGCTTTCACAGAAGTCATAAAAATGAAACAGGCACCGGTATTGGCCTGGCATTGACCAAAGAATTGGTGGGGTTGCACAAAGGCAACATTAAAGCAGAAAGCGATACCAATAGCGTCACTTTTCACATACAACTTCCAATACATGAAGCTGCTTTCAAAACCGAGGAAAAAGCAACACATCCAGAACCAGTTCCCACAAAGGAAATACATCAAGATAATATCATTGCAGGTACAGGTAATGCCAAAACATCTACCATAGAAAGTAATGAAGACAAAGACATCATACTAATAGTGGATGATAATGAGGATCTTCGCACTTATGTTTCCTCCATTTTTGATACAGCATACAATATTGTTACTGCCGAAAACGGGAGCATCGGTTTTCAAAAAGCGCTGAAGCACATACCCGACCTTATTATAACCGATTTGATGATGCCCAAGGGCGATGGACTGAAATTGACCGAAAACTGTAAGACCGATGATGCCACATCGCACATTCCCATAATCATGCTCACCGCCAAAGCGGGCGATGAAAATCGACTGGAAGGACTGGAAACGGGTGCCGATGCCTATCTCACCAAGCCGTTCAACAATAAGATTTTAAGGCAAACTGTGGAAAACCTCTTGGAAAGCCATAAAAAACTACAGAAACGTTTTAGCCAAGAGATCGTTTTAACCCCAAAGGAAATATCCATCGGTTCCTATGACCAACGCTTTCTGGAATCCCTTCAAAATGTATTGGACAACCAATTGGTAGCATCTGATTTTAATACAGAGGCTTTTGCAAAAGCTTTAGGCATGAGCAGAATGCAATTGCATAGAAAGTTAAAGGCGCTCACAGGACAGACAACCACGGAATTCATTCGCAGCCAACGTTTAAAATTGGCAGCCTCTTTGCTCCAAAAAAGCGACGTCAACATCTCCGAAATCGGGTATCAGGTCGGATTTAACGATCACTCCTACTTCACAAAATGCTTTAGGGAGACCTATGGGGCCTCCCCCACTGAATTCAGTAAAAAGGAACCTTCTTAAACCCTTTCAAGCCAAGGCTTTGCAACCATGTTACATATCTCATAGGCTTTGATACATAATTCATAGCCCTCCGCCCCGCTTACCATTATGTTTGCTTTCGAGTTGGATGATTGGCATACCATCAAATCATTAAACCTTACCAATGGACTAATCTAAAACACTTCATCTCATCATGAAGAAAAAGAGGTATGAAGGCATACTGGATGAAGTTCCCCGCTTTGAGATTTCTTTGAATGTGAACAAATTGGAAAAGGGAAAGTACAGGCTGAAAATTATAAACAAAAAGAAAATCATCAAGAGCACCCATTTCTCCAAAAAATAATCTACAAATGAAATAAAAATCAAACCTATCATTATGAAAACAACCACAATATCTGTAAAGACCATAATGGTCATTTTATTAGGATTTTTATTGATTGGCTGTTCTGCCAAAGATGGCATAGATGGCGCAACAGGACCGCAAGGACCCCAAGGGGAGCAGGGCCCGCAAGGGCCTCAAGGTGAACAGGGAGAACAAGGTGAAGATGGAAATGCCAACGTTATTGCCTCTTCCTGGATCCCAGAGGAATTTGTTGATATTGCCGTCAGCGCTTCAAACTTTACGGTTACAGATGAAGCATTCACAAGCGAAATTTTAAATTCCGGAACCGTGCTGGTCTATGGACGAGATGGCGAGTTCGTAGTTCCTATTCCTGTCGTTCTCAATAATCAAACCTATTTCTTCGTGCTTCCTGAAACCTTAGGAGAAATTTTATTTGTTGCCAGAACTGTTGATGATACCGCTGATTTTTTTGATCTCTTTACTGATTTCAGATATGTGATCATCCCTGCCAGTAATACTTCGGCAAGAGAAGGGCAAAGAAACGATTTCAACAAAATGACCTACTACGAAGTCATGGATCACTTTGACCTGGCATACTAGCGTCGACCCCATAGCCTGTGAAATTAGAAATGAACAATAAAAATAAATCCCTATGAAATCCTTTATAAAATTAACCATTGTATGCTTTTCTTTGTTGCTTCTCTCCTGTAGCAGTGATGACGACGGTAGCAGTGGTGAAGAAATCATTGATACCATAGATGTCCTAATGACCGTCAATCCATCAAACAATGAGCGGCCTGTATCAAAAACTCCTGAATTTGATTGGGAAGCGTATTCAGGCGAGGCGGCTATAACATATTCCTTGTTTTTAGGAACTTCCGAAACTACTTTAAATGAAACGGCATCTGACCTTTCAGTGGTCGAATTTAGTATTGAGGATATGAATTCGCTTGACTTGGCCACAATATACTACTGGAAGGTGGAGGCATATGAAGGCGGAGAACTGGTAGCAGAGAGTGAAACCCAAACCTTTACCACAGAGCGAATATCACCAACGCTTATCACGGAAACTGCGGCATACGGTGCCAGAAAGGCTGCCGGGGTTGAAGTGTTTGATAATAAAATCTGGGTGATCGGGGGAAGGGATGATGCTGACGGTCTTTTAGATGATATCTGGTCCAGTATTGATGGGGAAAACTGGATTTCTGAAGGAAATTTTTCTTTTGGAGGCATTTATGGTCACGAATTGATAGCCTTTAACGGCAAGCTTTGGATTTATGGAGGTGTCTTTAATGGAATTCTATCTCGAAAAATCTTCAGCTCCGACGATGGCGTAATTTGGGTAGAAGAGACAGAAACAACTCCATTTATTCAGTACCAATCCTCACGGTTTACCGTTTTGGGCGATAAGATATTCAGGATTGCCGGATACTCAGGTAATATTGATGACCTTTCTCCTGAGCGTAATGTCTATAGCAGTATCGATGGTCTTAATTGGGATTTAGAGACCGAGAACCACGGATTTGAAACCAAGTACAGCTTTCAGGTTGAAAGCTTGAATGGCATAATTTATGGCATTGAGCCCGATCCAGATTTCGACATTGATGGAATCAGTACCAGAACAACAATGGATGGAGCAAACTGGTCCGACCCTGTTGTTTCAGATATTCGGGAGCGGGGCATAAACTCTGTAAGAACCATGGTGACGGACGATACCATTCTATTGATGACTACTCCGGTGGATGGTCCCAATAACAGTTCTACTTTTTATGAATCTTCAACCGGAGAAGATTGGGAGTCGGCAACAACCATTGGTTCGGTGCCAATACGGGCTATTTTTTGTTCACTGGTCAATCTAAATGGAGAACTGTTTGCCATTGGGGGAACGGTAAGAAGTAATTTTTCGCAAACTAACAATACCGTTTGGAAACTTAACTGATTAAACTAGACTATAAACATACTTCAAAGGTCAAAACCAAACAGGAAAGTTAGTGAGTAGATATTCACTACTAATCAAACATGGAACGTTGGGGGTATACGATAGTCCCATAAACAGAACGTATTTCACTAATCCCTTTGACCCTCTGTTTTTTAGGGTTCCAAAGTCGAGTATCAACTCTTCTTTTAAGGCTTATATTGAGTTTTTTTCTATCTACCGTTATTCTGGCATATCGAGGTGCTTCATTATACTTAATTCTTTTTGTTTATAACCAGAACAGGATAGAAAATGTAGAAGTAGTGCGCATGATATTCGTCTTTAAATTAAACTTAGTTTAGGACGAAAGTCAAATCACTTATAAATCATTCATTTAACAGGTTAAAAATGACTAATTTCAGGATACGAAGACATTAGATGAAAAATGTTGACGATTCGCGAAATCAAGTAAATGGATTCAAATTATATAATTTAAAGCTAAAACCTTAAAATACTAAAAATCAATTAGTTTTAAGGTCATTGAAATCCCCTGAAATCTTTAAAAGTAACCTCGGCAAGAATCACTTGGACAAAGCTCAGTATGAACTACGGTCCAAAAGCTTCGCTTTTACATACTTCGTATGTTTTGCGTCACTACTTTGTAGCCCCGGCAAGAATCGAACTTGCATCTAAAGTTTAGGAAACTTCTATTCTATCCATTGAACTACGGGGCCATAATTTTGAAGTGCAAACTTATGAATACTTTTCTATAAGCTTTTGACTAATTTCGGGATATTTTTTTAGGTTTAATATGTACTTCCTACTCTTCATTTTTTTGATGTGTTTCTCAATTTTATCCGCAAGTGAAGAAGTTTCAACTTCCAAGGCATAGAAATATTTCCACGGCATCCGCAACCTGGTAATACCTGTATTTAATTCTGCTGAGTTATGGAATTTCAATCTCTTTTTTAAATTGGATGTTCTTCCGATGTAATAACTATCGTCTTTTAATGATTGGATGACATAGACATAGTGTGCCATGGTAAATTGTATACTATCAAAACTCCCCAAAGAACCAGAATCCACAGTGGCCAAGGAAACTTCCCCCGATAGCTATCGGGGCTATCCCTTGAACTATAGGGCTTTACTGAATTGGCACGCAGGCGGGCTTCTATTCCCTGTCTGCCGACCTTTAGATTTGTATTATAAATATAATCTATGGTGATGATGTTGAAAGGAGGGGGTCCGGGGGAGACTCATAACCTATAAAAATGTTCATAACTTTAAGGTCCAACAAAAAAGAACGGGGTGAACTTTCTTGCCGGCCAGGCTTGCGGCCTATTGCCTGTATCAGTCCCCGTTCTTCCAACCGGTCGCCCAGAACCATATAGGATTTCAGTCCCGACTTTTAAAGGTCTTAGTTTAAGCGACCATTTTAACAATATAAAATTATGGAAATAAAAGAAGTTATCGGCATCGATGTCAGCAAATTAACATTGGACGCACACATCTACGTAAAAGGTTTTGCGCAAAGGTTCGCCAATACGGATGCGGGTATCGGGGAAATGTTGGCATGGGCGAAGGGGAGTTGTGGCCCAGGGATGGCCAACGTGCTTTTCGTCTTCGAGCACACGGGACTCTACAGCGATATTCTCGAGGGGTTCCTGGATAGCTCGAAACGGCCCATCGTATCGTTCCCGGCCTCGAGATCAAGCGCTCCCTGGGCATCGCCAGGGGAAAGGACGACAGGGCCGATGCAAAGCGGATAGCCCTTTACGGATGGCGTACCAGGGAGGAATTCGTACCGCGCCAAAGACCGGGCGCGAAACTGGCGGCCATGAAAAGGCTCATGTCCCTGCGCAGGAAACTGGTCGCCCAACGGGCGGGGCATATAGCGAACCTTGGCGAGCAGCGAAGGGTATTGGGAGGAGATCCGCAACAACGCCTGTACAGCTGCCAAGAGGCCGTGATCGACTGTCTGGGCAAAGAGATCGCGGCGTCGGAAAGCGATATCGACGGGCTTATCGCACGGGACGCCCAGCTCAATGAAATGTTCGCCCTATTGCTCACCGTCAAGGGGATCGGAAAGGTCACGGCAAGGTTCCTTATCGTGTACACCAATGGCTTCAAGTGGTTCGCAAGCTGGAGGAAGTTCGCCTCCTACGTGGGGATCGCACCCTTTCCCAACACCTCAGGGAGCGGTCTTAAAGGAAGGACAAAGGTCAACAGAATGGCCAACAAAGAGGGAAAGGTACTGTTGAACATGTGTGCATGTACCGCCGTACGGTACAGCCACGAAATGAAAAGGTACTATGAACGAAGGATCGGTGAGGGAAAGGACAAAATGTCGACCATGAACATCATCAGGAACAAGATACTGGCAAGGGCCTTCGCGGTCGTAAGGCGGGGCACCCCCTATGTCTATACCATGAAATTCATCTCATGATAGATAAAATTTATGAAAAAATATTTGCTTGAACCATAGGATACTGGCAGGTATCCTTTGAGCCCTCCTTTGGCGGGTAGGCTACGAGGTCAATTTATCAAGAGTGCAAAAATAAAGCTTTTTTTGGGAGTCGTAAGAAACTGTTTTAAAATATGTCCATTATTTTTTTATGCCCCTTATTTGCGCCCTACTTCGTTAAAATTTTAGAACGTAGCTAAGGCTATGCTCGAAAATTTTGCCTCGTTCGGCATCAAAAATGGTCTATAATAATTCTAATCACATATTTCAAAACAGTCTCTGGAAATCGGCAGCAACTTATTTAATATCGATATTGAGTTATTCCAATGAATAAAAGAATATTCCTATCATTTCTTTACCGAACAAAATCATATCTTGTACTGTGGTAAAACCAGAGGTATGAAAAACAAAACAAACCCAAGAAGAAATTTTATCAAAAAAAGTTCCATGGCCTTGGTAGCTGGTGGAGTATTGCCCCATTTCAGTGCCAAGAGCTATGCCCGTATTTTGGGATCCAACGAAAGGATTCTTACTTCGGTAATGGGCGTGAATAGTCGTGGTAATGCCCTTGCCCAAAATTTTGCCAGTCAAGATAATTGTGATGTAATCCATATCTGCGATGTAGATCAAAGGGCCATTACAAAATGTATCGATGCCTTAAAAGAGCGACAGACCGTTGAGGCAAAAGGTTTTGGGGATTTTCGAAAATCCCTGGAGGACAAGGATGCCGATGCCCTGGTTATTGCCGCTCCAGATCATTGGCATGCCCCGGCCTCTCTTTTGGCCATGAAGGCCGGCAAGCATGTGTATGTTGAAAAACCCTGTAGCCATAACCCCAATGAGGGTGAAATCTTGGTCCAAGCCGCTGAAAAATATGGAAAGGTCATACAAATGGGCAACCAGCGTCGCTCATGGCCCAATGTAATAGAAGGCATTAATGCCTTGAAAGCTGGGGCAATAGGCCGGGTGTATTTCGGTAAAGGCTGGTATTCCAATAATAGACCCTCGATAGGAATAGGTAAGGAAACGGAAGTGCCTGATTGGTTGGATTGGGAATTGTGGCAGGGCCCCGCACCCAGAAAGAATTTCAAGGATAACCTCATTCATTACAATTGGCATTGGCATTGGCATTGGGGTACGGGAGAAGCTTTGAACAATGGCACACATATGATCGATCTATTACGCTGGGGCATGGAGGTAGATTATCCGTCAAAAGTCAGTTCCAATGGGGGGCGATACCGATATAAGGACGATTGGGAAACACCGGACACCCAAATTATAAATCTGGATTTCGACAATGGTATGACCATGTCCTGGGAAGGCCGAAGCTGTAATGGAAAAAATATAGAGGGAAGTTCCGTGGGGGTATTATTCTATGGGGAAAACGGCAGTATGTTAATTCCCGGAGGGGACAGTTATACAATTTTCGACCTTCAGGGCAAGGTTGTAAAAGAGGTAAAGAACACTATGAAAATCGATGCGCGGAACAAAATGAATCCCGCAGAAAAATTGGATGCCCTCCATATTCAGAATATGTTCGGGGCAATAAAAAATGGAACAACGCTGAATTCGGATATGGATTCGGGCCATAAGAGTACCTTGCTCGTACAGCTAGGAAACATTGCTCAACGTATGGGCCGATCATTGGAAATTGACTCGAAAAATGGCCATATCCTGAATGATAACGATGCCCAAAAGCTATGGGGCCGTTCATATGAACCGGGATGGGAAATGAAGCTATAAGCTTCCAAAAACACAATATGACTACTCGAAGATCTTTTTTAAACAAAACCGGGAAAGGCATGCTCCTATCAGCGGCAACGATGACCATGCCATTAGGACTGGCTTCACAATTGACCAGTAAAAAGAATAAAGCCTCCAAACCATTCATCATTGGCATTATAGGTGCCGAAAACTCACATACCGCAGGCTTTGGAAAGTTGTTTAATATTGACAAAACCTTCCCCGGAATGGAAGTAAAGTATGTTTGGGGAGAAACCGAGGAATTCGCCAAAACCGCCATGGAAAAAGGCAATATTCCTAAAATGGTAAAGGATCCCAATGAAATGCTCGGAAAAATAGATGCCCTTATCGTGGACCATCGGCATGGAAAATTTCATCTTGAGCCAGCCGTTCCTTTTATTAAGGCAGGGATTCCGGCCTTTATAGATAAACCCTTCTGTTACCGTGCCGAAGAGGGAAAGGAATTTTTAAAAATGGCCCGTAAATATGGCACACCGGTTACCTCTTTTAGTTCCATTGCCCACAGTTATGAGACTTTTGATATTAAGGAACAATTACAACATATGGGGAGCCTCAACCAAGTAGTCCGGTATGGGCCCGTAGATTTGGAATCCAAATATGGGGGAATATTTTTCTATGGGGCACATATTGTTCAACCCCTATTGTATATGTTCGGGGATAGGGTGGAAAAGGTACAGGTACATAAAAATGGAAAAAACAGTAGTGCCAGTCTTGTTTTTCAGGATGGGATGTTGGCCACCTTGATTTTCACCACCAAAAAATACGGATGGCGCACCTTTGTTGAAACAGATGAGGGCATACAAGAATTGACTTCAAGATTAGAAGATAAAAAGCCGGCCAAAAATTATGCAGATATGGTTCATATGTTCAAAACCGGTGAAGAACCCAGAAGTCACGAAAGCATCATTCATTGTGTGGCCGTTTTGGAAGCTTTTGAAAAATCCGTGGAAAGTGGAAAATGGGAGAATGTGGCCCATTGGAATGAATAAAAATTAGTACAATGAAATTTTTGACCTTATGTTTCATCTTTATACTGGCCCTAATGATTCCTATTGAATCTGTCGATACGATTACGCTCCATGGTATCAGCTATCTGGATGAAAATCCGGTTTCAGTTTCCTTGAAAAATGGCAAGATTTCAGCAGTGGAACAACCAAACCAGAGTATTGATAGACCAGATGTGTATATAGCTCCTGGTTTGATAGATGTACAGATCAACGGGTATGTCGGGGTCGATTTTTCCGGACCCGATCTTACCGTGGAAGGAGTTATAAAAGCGACAAAGGCACTTTGGAAGGCCGGGGTTACCAGCTATTTTCCGACCATCATTACAAGTGATCTGGATCGAATCAAAAAAAACTTCGCCATTTTGGCGGAAGCTCGCAAAAATCCCGAAATAGGACGATCCATTCCCGGTTTTCATTTGGAAGGGCCCTATATTTCCCCCTTGGCTGGTTTTCGAGGGGCCCATTTGGAAAAATACATCAGAAAGCCAAATTGGAAGGAATTTCAAGAACTCCAAGAAGCAGCAGAAAATGGCATAAAGCTGATAACCGTTGCCCCAGAAATTGATGGGGCGATTCCTTTTATTCGCAAATGTGTGAAAAGCGGCATTGTTGTTTCATTGGGGCATCACAACGGCTCTGCCGAGGAAATACAACTTGCCGTTGACGCAGGTGCTAAAATGGGCACACATTTAGGAAATGGATGTGCCAATGAAATCAACCGTCATCATAACCCTATTTGGCCACAATTGTCCAATGATGCCATTACGGTCAGTATAATCGCAGATGGTTTTCATTTAACCAAGGAAGAAGTACGCACCTTCTATAAGGCCAAAGGTGTTGAAAATACCATTTTAGTTTCAGACGCCCTTGATTTGGCCGGCTTACCTCCCGGGGAATACGTACGGGGGGAAAGAAAATTATTGCTTACCCCGGATGTCGTAAAACTTCCCAAGGAAAATGTACTGGCAGGTGCAGCATCTCCCATTAGTAAATGTGTTGGGGTGATGTTGGATTATACCGGGTGCTCCCTAAAAAATGCTATTCAAATGGCAAGTACCAATCCAGCAAGGTTATTTTCCCTTGATGGACTAGGGAAAATTGAAGTAGGTAAACAAGCCGACCTTATTCTTTTTTCCATAGAAGACAATCAAGTGGTCATTAAACAAACTTATGTTGACGGGAAGCTGGTCTATAAGCAGGATTGATCCATGAAAAACAAATCTCTTTACCGAAAATTGCTCTTGGCCATGGCTGCCGTTGGTCCCGGCCTATTTCTAATTGGCTACAACATTGGTACGGGTAGTGTTACCACCATGGCTAAAACTGGGGCCGAACACGGTATGGGACTTTTCTGGGCCTTGGTACTCTCCTGTATTTTCACGTATATTCTCATGGTGGCCTATGGTAAGGTAACCTTGGTCAGTGGCAAGACCGCCCTATTCAATTTCAAGACCCAATTCCAGTGGGGATGGGTACTCTCGCTGTATATCATCATCGCACTTATTATTGGGGAACTATTGGCCTTAATGGGCGTTATGGGCATTGTAGCGGACTTGGTCCAAGAAGGTATTCGCCTTGCTTTCGATGGGTTGGTAATTAAAACCTTTTGGATTATTCTTTTTTTTAGCATCATTCTGTATTTTCTGCTTTGGTATGGTCGATATAGGACGTTTGAAAAGGTATTGACGATACTGGTCATTGTAATGGGTCTTTCATTTATAGTTGTTTTTTTCATGGTCAAACCCAATTTTTCAGCATTGGCAGAAGGTATTGTTCCTAATATCCCAAATACTCCTGGGGCCCTTGGCTTGATTGCCGCCATAACCGGTACCACTTGTTCGGCCGCTGTATTCATCATGAGAAGTACCGTAGTGGCTGAAAAAGGTTGGGGCATTAACGATTTAAGAACTGAAAAGCGCGACGCGTTTGTATCCGCCGCTATGATGCTTTTATTAAGTGGGGTCATTATGGCCGTAGCTGCTGGCACATTACACATATCAGGGCTCAAATTGGAGAATACCATAGAAATGATCGAACTGTTTGAGCCAATCGGAGGAAAATTAGCCGCTTTTATACTCATCATAGGGATAGCCGGGGCTGGGCTTTCTACTATATTCCCAATAGTATTAATCGCCCCATGGCTGGTTGCTGATTATACAGGAAGACCTAGAAATATACATTCGGCACAGTCCAGATGGCTCATATTTGGGGCCATGCTCTTTGCTTTCGGCACCGTTTTCCTTGAAGAGAGACCCCCTGCCTTGATGATTTTCTCACAAGCTTTTCAGGCCTGTATCCTTCCTGCAGTAGCTATTCCAATCTTTGTATTGATCAATAAAAAAGGGTTGATGCAGGATCATAAAGCTAGCAAAAAACTAAATTTTGGAATCATTCTGGTAATCCTGTTCTCCTTGATTACTACTTGGTTTGCAATTACTGAATTTCTATAAGCCTTCAAAATGACAAAATCATTCACAATCGATCAACTACAGGTGGCCGTCTATGGTGACCCCAACGAAATGGGAGAGGCAGCGGCCGATTTCGTAAAAAGTAAATTGAACAGGGCCATACAACAAAAAGGAGAGGCGAACCTTATTCTCGCCACTGGGGCCTCACAATTCTCTTTTTTGAAAGCTTTGCAGCGGAAAGCAATCGATTGGAAAAAAATTACCGTTTTTCACTTGGATGAGTACAAAGGCATTTCAGACCAACACCCGGCAAGTTTCCGGAAGTATTTAAAGGAACGCATCCTGGATTCGGTAGCTCCAAAAAAAATCTATTTTCTGAATGGCGATGCACCAGATTTGGAAAAGGAGATGGACAATTACTCTAAAGCTTTGCAACAACATCCCATAGATGTCGCTTGTATCGGGATTGGTGAAAATGGTCACATAGCCTTCAATGACCCTCCTGTTGCCGACTTCAACGATCCCAAATGGGTTAAACTAGTTTCTTTGGATGAAGACTGTAGAAATCAACAATTGGGAGAGGGATGGTTTCCGACTTTGGATGATGTTCCCAAACAGGCCCTTACACTTACCATCCCGGCAATTATGGGCTGCAAGACTATTAGTTGCGTGGTACCGGACGAACGAAAAGCGGAGGCAGTTTACAACACATTGAACGAAGAAATCAGCACAAAATGTCCAGCTACCGTTTTAAGAACACATCCCAATACTAGTTTGTTTTTGGATACTAACTCCGCTTCAAAAATAGCTGACTAAACCGTTTTTAAATAATCGATACTTACTTTCAAGGCAACTTCAGGCTGTTTTACAATATCCTGCTCTACGAAAAAGTGTTTGGCGCCATGTTCCTTGGCAGTCTTTATAATGGAATCCAAGTCCATATCACCGTCACCCGCATTGGTCATTAATGGAAAGAGTTCCATCCATTGTGGAGCATCGGAACCATCACCAGAAAAATGGGTAATGGGTTTCATATCCTTAATGTGCATCATATGATAACGCCCAGAGTACTTTTTTAAGTATTCCACGGGGTTTGCCCTTCCCGCAGTTGTCCAGAAAACATCCATTTCCAAAAACACCAAATTGGGGTCCGTGGCTTCTATCATAACCTCAAAAGGCACTTTACCATCCACCTTGCTAAGTCCATAACCATGGTTATGATAGGCGAATTTCAGCCCGATTTTTTTGGCGTTCTCCCCAATGGTGTTGAAGGTATCGGCCATCTTTTTATAATCGTCCATAGTTTTACGCCGATCATCCGGTATGGCGGGTAGGGTTACATATTTGAATCCCAACATTTCCATGGCAGGGGCAAAAGCTTCCATATTACTTTCCAAGGTATCCAAATCACTATGCACCGATGGCACCGACATTCTATTTTCACTCAGGATTGCCTTTACCTTATCTGCCGAATGTCCAAAAAAACCGCTTCCTGTAAAACCCAACATGGGAGCTATGGCCTCCCAACCTTTCTTTGCACTTTCCGCACTAAACTCGAAAGGCCCGAACATTTCCAATTCGGTATAGCCCATTTTGGAGAGCATCTGAATTCCTCCTTCAAAGTCTTTCTCCAACAAGGCGGGCAATGAGAACAATTGTATTCCTATTTTATCCATAGAATCCATAACGGGTTTTGTAAATGAACGGGCAATCAGTTGCTCCATACCGAGGGCGCCGGCAACCGATAAAAGGCCAAATTGTTTGATGAAGTCGTTTCTTTTCATGGTGCTATCCTACTACTAATTCATCATAAATATATCAAATAATAAAAGATTTACCTAAAAGCGACCCCAGTACAAAAACCACTACAAAACTTTGGCTATCTTAGGCGCAAAATCGGTCAAAGTCCATACGAATTCAGCGAATTATTCTCTGTTTTCATGGAGGTAAAAATGATACTTTAAAATGCAAATCACGGGAACTTTCCTTGACGAGATAAGCCACGACATACCTCATCAGAATTGGGGGGCCAAAGAATGGGATGCCGATTTTGCCCATATGAAAAAAATGGGTATCGATACCGTAATTCTAATTCGTTGTGGGTACCATCAATTTTTGACCTATCCCTCAGAATATTTGATTGGAAGGCACAATAGGTTTCGTCCCATTGTTGATTTGGTGAAACTGTTCCTTGAGCTTGCCGAAAAATACGATATGACCTTTTATTTTGGGACGTATGATAGTGGAAAGTATTGGGAAACCGGGGATATGCGGCATGAAATAGATGTGAACCTTCATGTCATTGAGGAGGTTTACAAAACCTATGGTCATCACAAAAGTTTTGGCGGCTGGTATCTAAGTCTGGAATTGAGCCGAAAGACCAAGGGTGCGGTAGAGTCCATTGCCCAATTGGGTGACCATTGCAAGGCGGTAAGTAGCGGATTACCCGTATTGATATCCCCATGGATAGATGGAAAAAAGGCAATAGCCGCAACAGTGGGGCAACTGACCAAAGCCTCTGGTATTTCACTCAAAGAGCATGAAAAAGAATGGGACGAAATTTTCGATGGCATCAAAAATAGCGTGGACATTGTCGCCTTTCAAGATGGTCATGTGGGATACAATGAATTGGAGGATTATTTGAGCGTAAACAAATCTTTAGCGGACAAATACGCATTGCGATCCTGGACAAATTCAGAATCATTCGACAGGGACATGCCTATAAAATTTCTCCCTATAAAATTTGAAAAACTAATGCTGAAACTTGAGGCGGCGAGACGTGCCGGCTGCGAAAAGGCAATTACTTTTGAATTCTCCCATTTCATGAGTCCACAGTCCGCCTATTTGCAAGCCGGGCACCTATATAATCGGTATATGGAATACTTTAAAATATAGTAATTACTGTTGGTTCATCTAAAGTATGCCAGGTACAAAAAATAAAAATTCTTGAAACAGTACGCAGAGTTATACAAAAAAGAACTGCTTGACCAGATTGTTCCATTCTGGGAAAAATATTCTTTGGACAAAGAGAACGGTGGTTATTTTACATGTCTTGATGATAAAGGACATATTTATGATACCGATAAGTTTATTTGGTTGCAGGCCCGGCAAATATGGACATTTTCAAATTTATACCAAGAGGTACATAAGGAAGTTGCCTGGAAAGAAATTGCGCTTCTTGGGGCAGGTTTTCTGGAAAAAAATGGGCGAGATACCGCTGGTAACTGGTATTTTTCCCTAAATCAAAAAGGGAATCCCTTAGTACAACCCTACAATATTTTTTCGGACTGTTTTGCTGCTATGGCTTTTGGTGCTTTATATAAAATAGAACCTAAAGAACGCTACGCCGATATTGCCAAGACCACCTTTGACAATATCTTAAGGCGGCAAGAAAATCCAAAGGGAAAATACAACAAGATATATCCAGGCACGCGCAATCTCCAAAACTTCGCCTTGCCTATGATCCTATGTAATGCATCTCTGGAACTGGAACATTTGTTGGGTGTCGAACAAGTAGAAAAGGTGACAGATTCCATAGTCGATTTGATTATGAACAAATTCTACCACCAAGAAAGTGGGCTAGTCCTAGAAAATATTTCAGATACCGGGGAATTTGTGGATAGTTTTGAAGGGCGATTGCTCAATCCAGGGCACGCTATTGAAGCGATGTGGTTTGTAATGAACCTCGGAATCCGTAAAAATGATAACGCACTTATAGAAAAGGCAGAAAAAATCATGTTCCAGCAATTGGAACATGGGTGGGACAAGAGATACGGGGGCATTTTTTATTTCATGGATTTTAAGGGTCATCCTCCGCAGCAATTGGAGCATGATCAAAAGCTTTGGTGGGTGCATTTGGAAACCCTAGTAGCTTTGGCAAAGACCTATGCCTATAATCAAAATCCAAAAGCAAAGATATGGTTCGAAAAAGTACATGAGTACGCTTGGAATCATTTTCGTGATAAACAAAACGGTGGTGAATGGTACGGCTATCTAAACCGACAAGGAGAAGTTTTTCTTCATTTAAAAGGTGGTAAATGGAAAGGTTGCTTCCACGTCCCTCGGGCCTTATTGGAACTATGGAAAACTTTGGAAAATGGCTTCTAGTTTTGCACCTACAGTAAAAAGCCACAGAAAACGGCCAACTTCAAATTCGGAAGGGCCATGTCCAATCAACAAGATTGGTTGCATTTTAATTTTTTGTTTGATATCCATAAGTAGTCCCTTTTCTTTCTCCCAAACCCAGAAAGGAGTGTGGCTTACGGATATGGCCAGCCAAGCTCTGGATTCCAAGGAGGGTATTCAAGAAGTAGTGCGGCGTTGTAAGACCTATGGCATTCACCAAGTTTATGTGGTCGTATGGAACAGAGGTCACACGCTTTACCCCAGTGAAGTTATGCAAAGGGAATTCGGGAAAAAGGTCTCTTCTAGATTTGCCGACAAAGATATTTTACAAGAACTGATAGACATTGCACATGCCGAAGGACTAAAAGTGCATGCCTGGTTCGAGTTTGGATTTTCCAGCAGTTACCAAGAAGAGGATGGTGGACATATCCTTAGGACAAGGCCCAAGTGGAAAGCTTTGGATAATGAGGGCAAGCTGGTCTCAAAAAATGGTTTCCAGTGGATGAATGCCTTTGACCCAGAAGTACAGGATTTTCTACTTTCCCTAATTTCCGAAGTTGTAGAAAACTATGATATTGATGGTATTCAAGGTGATGACCGCCTACCCGCAAACCCTTCTACCGCAGGGTACGATGAACTTACCGTCTCCTCGTACAAAAAAGAACACAATGGTCAAGCGCCTCCCCAAGATTACAAAGATCCGGATTGGGTCGATTGGCGTGCCAAACGGTTGAATCTTTTTGCCAAAAGAATCTATGAAACGGTAAAAATCATAAAGCCGGATATTGTGGTGACTATGGCCCCTAGTATCTTTCCTTGGAGCAAGGAAGAATATCTACAAGATTGGCCGACTTGGGTCCAAAACGGCTGGGTAG
Source organism: uncultured Flavobacteriaceae bacterium (assembly GCA_947494715.1). Lineage (GTDB taxonomy): Bacteria > Bacteroidota > Bacteroidia > Flavobacteriales > Flavobacteriaceae > Ulvibacterium. Next base: position 271,247 of record CANLWG010000002.1, read on the forward strand.
ATGCCATTATCCCACAGGTATATCGTTATAACCTCAAAGCCTACACCGCCACTCTGGATGCCAATTTGGAATTCATGCCCAAAAATCGGCAAACCGAACTAATACCTGGGGTACTCTTAAAAGTAGGCGACTACATATCTTCAAAACGATTTTTGAGGAAAATGATAAAAACTAATCGCAAACGGGGCCTGGATAGTGAGGTCTTTTTCTTTTATGAGGGATTAAAGGAACACGAGCGGTTTTTTAGTAAATTATACTCTAAACTAAATGTAAAGCAGTAGTGACATTCAAATTAAAACTATTACTAAAATACAGCACGAGCCTATACCTTTTATTCCTAACGGTATTTTTTGTTTCAGGGCAGAAAAAAGTGTCGAAAAAACCCAATGTTATCCTAGTTTTGACGGATGACCAAGGTTGGGCCGATGTCAACTGTTATGGTTCCAAGGACCTCCATACCCCCAATATGGATAAACTGGCACAAGAGGGCGTAAGATTCACGCAGTTCTATGCAGCTGCTTCCGTATGCTCCCCATCCAGGGCCTCTATGTTGACCGGGATGAATCCACATGCTGCTGGTCTACCGGGAAACGCTTCGTCTACCAAGGGAGAGACCGGCATGCCAACCGACCGTTTTACCTTGGCCGAAATGATGAAACAAGCCGGTTATGCCACAGGTCATGTGGGGAAATGGCATTTAGGCTATACGCCGGAGACCATGCCCAATGGGCAGGGATTTGATTACTCCTATGGCCATATGGGAGGATGCATCGATAACTATTCCCATTTCTTCTATTGGCATGGTCCCAATCGTCATGATCTTTGGGAAAATGGTAAGGAAATCTGGGCCGATGGAAAATATTTTCCGGATTTGATGGCAACCCAAGCAGAAGCCTTTATCGATCAACATAGCATGGAGCCCTTTTTCTTGTACTATGCCATTAATCTTCCCCACTATCCGTTACAACCTGATGAAAAATGGCGTGCGTATTACAAAGACCTGGATTCCCCTCGAAAAGAATATGCGGCATTCGTATCCACCATTGATGAACGCATCGGAAAACTCCTTAAAAAACTGGACGCCCTGGGCCTACGGGAAAATACGGTTATAATTTTTCAATCGGACCATGGATACTCCAAGGAAGAACGCACCTTTGGCGGTGGCGGCAGTGCTGGCCCGTTCCGAGGGGCAAAATTTAGTTTATTCGAAGGCGGTATTCGTGTCCCGGCCATCATCAGCTGGAAAGGACATTTACCGGAAAACGTAAGCAGAAATCAAATGGCCCTTAATATTGATTGGTTTCCGACCATAGCGGAACTCTGTGGTATAGCTACGCCTTCCAATTTAGAAGGAAAAAGCCTTGTGCCCATTCTCAAAAACAATGATATACCTTCCAAACACCAAACCTTTATCTGGCAGAATAATGGATCATGGGCCGTACGCAAAAATGACTGGAAACTGATAGGCGACCCTTGGGATAGTTCGGATAAGGGAAGGCTTGACCCTGAAAAGGACAAACTTTTTCTAACCAATATGGCCATGGATTCTACGGAAATGACCAATCTGTCCGCTAAATACCCAGAAAAAGTAGCCGAATTACTGGCCGAATATACCCATTGGCCCTATTCAAAATTAGAGCAATAAATGAAATCCCGCGAAACCATGAAATTAAGAATTACCTCCTTCCTTTTCTTTTGGTTGCTTACCGCCCATGCACAAAATCAAGTGGATATTGTAATTATTGGTGGCGGTGCCGGGGGTACCTCTGCCGGTATCCAAGCGGCCCGTATGGGGACAAAAGTTCAGATTATCGAAACGACACCCTGGCTCGGAGGAATGCTTACATCTGCTGGGGTTTCAGCCATTGATGGCAATCATGAGATGCCATCGGGCATTTGGGGAGAGTTTCGCCAAAAATTAAGGAATCACTACGGCGGCGCCAAAGCCTTGGCCACAGGTTGGGTGAGCCACACCTTATTTGAACCTTCGGTAGGAAATCAAATCCTACAGGAAATGGCCAATATACCTAATCTGGATATTGCCTTTAATGCCCCATATACCGATGTAAAAAAAGAAGGGGAGGGCTGGCGGGTGACCTATGTCCAAAATAGGAAAACGCATACGACCCAAGCCAAAATCTTGATCGATGCCACCGAGATCGGGGAACTTCTACCTATGGTTGGGGCCGACTTTCGTTTGGGGATGGATTCCAAAAACGATACCGGTGAAAAAGAAGCCCTTGAAACGGCCAATAGCATTGTACAGGATTTGACCTATGTCCTGATTTTGGAGGACGTTGGCAGTGCCCGGGGAAGGCGCGGTCTGGTGAAAAAGCCAAAAAATTACAATCCAAAAAATTATGAATGTGCCTGTAAACGTGAGGATGGTGAAATGTTCGGGGGAGTATCCAATTGCCAACAAATGCTGGACTATGGTAAACTTCCGAACAACAAGTACATGATGAACTGGCCCAATTGTGGTAATGACTTTTACCTTAATTGGCCCGTATTGACTTCCCAACAACGGACGGAAAGATTGAGAGAGGCAAAGCAATTTACCCAAGGCTTTGTGTATTATATTCAAAATGAACTAGGTTTCAAAAATCTTCGGGTCGCCAAAGAATTCCCGACCAAAGATAATTTCCCCATGATTCCCTACGACCGTGAGGCGCGAAGGGTAAAAGGAAAGGTCTTTTTAACAGTAGATCACCTGGAAAGGCCTCACGATTTTACCCTATACCGTACGGGGGTGGCCGTAGGCGATTACCCCATAGACCACCATCATGATAAAAATCCCGACACCCCTGAAATCGATTTTATCAATATCAAAGTGCCCAGCTACAACGTGCCTTTGGGTAGTTTGGTCCCGGCCGATCTGGAGAATTTTATTGTGGCCGAAAAGAACATTAGCGTTTCCAACATAGTAAATGGCGCTACCCGCCTCCAGCCTGTAGTGTTAGGTATCGGACAAGCGGCAGGCGCCTTGGCGGCAACCGCGATAATGGAGAACAAACAGCCTTCACAAGTATCCATCCGGCAAGTGCAAAATGCCCTATTGAAAAGCAAGGCTTATGTAATGCCGTTTATTGATGTGCAGAGCAATGATTCCGCTTTTGCCAAAATGCAACGTATGGGAGCTACCGGGATTTTAAAAGGGGTTGGCGTACCCTATAAATGGGCCAACCAAACATGGTTTTACCCGGAACGCATCGTTTCCGAGTACGAATTAAAACAAGGATTACTCCCCTATTATCCCGAAATAGAAAAAATACATGCCTCGGGAGCAGGCACTACACCCAAATTTGTTCAGCAACTTGTTGAAGAAATAAAACCAGATTATCCGTGGGGTTCAGTCCAAGACCAATGGGAATCTTGGGATTTCCATCAAGAATACAATGAAAATGTAGAGCTTACCCGAAGAAGTATAAGTATTCTTATAGATAAAACTCTAAATCCATTTGCTTTGGAAGTCGATTTTGTAGGCCAACTCATTTCAAATTGAGTTAATCCGTATCTATGGATTTTGATTTCTCATTGACAAAATTCAACAACAAAGGAATGGCGGGATACACCATGTTATGACCATATCCATCCAATTCCATGAGTTCTATATCCGGGTGTTCCACTACTTTCATCATTCTATAGAAATAGGCATTTTCCTCATAACGACCCAATAATTCCAATTCGCGATTACCTGTAATCAAAAGCATAGGCGGGGCGTCCTTTCGAACATGGAACAGTGGAGGGTAGGTGTCTATAATTGGTTGTGTACCATCAATCCCCATTTCCTTTCTAATGGTAAAATGGGTAATGGTATGTCCGCTAAAAGGAATCAACCCTGCAATATCGTTTGCATCGATTTCGTGTTTTTCCAGATATCGTTTATCCAGCCCAACCATACTTGCCAGATAACCTCCAGCGGAATGTCCTGTGATGAAAATCTTTTCGGGATTCCCATTATATCGTTCAACGTTCTTGAATGTCCATGCCACAGCGGCGGCGGCATCTTCAATATAGACAGGATGTTCTATTTTAGGGTGCATCCTATAGTTCACCGTTACAACGGCCACGCCTTTTTCCAATAAACCCTCAGGAATATGTTTCTCACCAAATTCCAGTCCCCCACCATGAAACCAAACAACTGTGGAAACGTTGGTTGTGTCCTTGGGAAAGTAAACATCCAGCTTACAACGTTCCTTTATATATGGGTCGGAGGCCCGTGTTTCTAAATCATAATAGAGTATATCCTTCTCAAGGACATGGGTAACATTTTGCGCGAATACAAAGGATCCGCACAGGATAAGAATAAAAGTCTGTATTTGAAATAGGGTCCTTATCAATCGTACACTTCAACGATCATCTCTACCTCTATAGCAATATCACTTGGTAAAGCTCCCATACCTACAGCCGCCCTAGCATGCTTGCCATTTTCACCAAAAACGGCCACCATCAAATCGGAATACCCATTTACAACTTTGGGCTGATCGGTAAAATCAGGGGTACTGTTAACCATACCCAATACTTTTACGATGCGCTTTACTTTATTTAGATTGCCCAATTCCGCCTTAAGTACGGAAAGTTGGTTGATTCCCGTAATACGAGCAGCCTCATATCCTTCTTCAATGGCGAGGTCAGCTCCCAATTTCCCGGTAATGTTCTCGCCATCCGGCTTCAATGGGCCCTTACCTGCTAAAAAAATCAGGTTTCCCGTCCTTACGGCATTTACATAATTGGCCACTGGAGCGGAGGGTGTACTAAGCTCAATGCCCAATTCAGATAGCTTTGCCTCGGGATCATAACCATCCGGCACCGTATTTTCTATCTTAGTTTCGGTTTCGGCAGCTTGCTTGTTTTCATGAACTGTCTGGCAGGAAATAATTAAAAACAGGGTTGCTGTGGATAAAACTATTTTCATTTTAAGTGTTTTTTAAAAGTTAATTCTAAGCATTCTCCAGGATTTCCTTAACACGGGTAGCTACAATGCGTTCTTGTCCGGGCTCCATCATCCAAGTAGTGATTCCCACTTCTTCTTTGTTCCCAACGGTCTCAATGGAAGGATGGCCATCACGAAGTCTTTTCCGCATTTCATCCTTTGAAATTTTCACCACATTTTCATCCCATCGTATTCTTAGGCTGGGTACATGATTGGCGTGCGGTGGAACATGGATCTCGGTTTCCACTCCCTTTACGGATTTGGCATTATCACTGATCAATTTAATCTGGTCTTCCCAAAGTTGCCACTCTTTTTTATGGTCCCTGGCCAAATAAAGTTCCAAGGCCACCAACATCCCCAAAACCTCTTCTTTATTAACTTTCATACCTCGGGCTATGGTTGTGCCTCTAGGCGGGGTATGCATACGGGCAGCTTCTATATATTTTCTCTTACCCAGTAATAACCCTGCACTTTGAGGCCCTCGGATACCTTTACCTCCCGAAAATGCTACCAAATCAAAACCCATTTTGGTAAATTTAAAGAGGTTCTCCACCGGCGGAACATCTGCCGCACAATCAATAAAGGTAGGGATGTTATGCTTTTTGCCCAAAGCAATAAACTCCTCTTGTTTTATTTCCCCTTGCTCTGTGTTAGCGTTCAAAAACCAGAGCATGGCCGTTTTTTTAGAAATGGCTTTTTCCAATTCCTTGGCCGTCTTTACCCGAATCAGTTTTGCACCGGTATTGGTCAAGGCCTGGGTATATCCTATGTTATGGGATTCCTGAAGGATGACCTCATTTTTCATGCCCTCCGTATTGGGCAGTTGCTTCACCTTTTCTTGGTCCGTTCCACATAGCACGCCAGCCATTCCAATGCTCATGGCACCAAAACAACCCGACGATACCGTGGCATATTCACAATTCAATAATTGGGCGATACGCTCCCCAACCTTATCCTGTAATTCATCCAGGTTAACGTAGTCCGATGTACCATAGGTAATGGCATCGGTAACCTCTTTTGGCATCAATGATCCGGTCATTGAGGTGTAGGTTCCCGCCGCATTTATAAAGGTCCGTATTCCCAATTCCTTAAAGAAGTCCCTGGATAAAGGTTTAACAACGGTTTCCTCCAACACTTTTGCCCTTAGCAATTCAGGTCCTAATAAGCCACCGACCAAAGGAAGGGCGGATAACGTTTTCAATACTTTTCTTCTACTACTCATAATTTCTTTTTATTTAGTCCACTGCCGCAATACAGTCCATCTCTACTAGCGACTTACCGGGAACACCCCCATAAGTGGCAACCGTAGTCCGAACGGGAGGATTCTTTCCGAAACGTCCTCGGAATACCTCGTTCATACCCTTATAATCATGAAGATCCGCGAGATAAACGTTTACCTTCAATACTTTTTCCATAGAGGAACCATTTCGTTCCAGTTCCTTCTGTAATTCCTGTAGCACTATCTCAGTATGTGCTTTGATTTCAAAAGGTTCAACATGTGCCCCTTTTCCGGCAATGTACAGTGTATTTCCATGTTTTACAGCTCCAGAAAAAAGTGGAATATCCTGATCAGTCACAATATCGCCTACCACTTCTTTTTTTGCCTTTGTATTCTTATCCATTGCGTTAACCGTACCTATGCCGAAAAGTGCGGCAATACCCATTCCCATTTTTTTAAAGGATGCCCTTCGCGTTGTCTTTTTGTTCGTCATAATTCTGTCTTTTATTAAGTTAATTCAAGATGAAGGATGAATAACCACCCTACTTCAATTTATTACCAGGATATCCCTCTTCTATCAAGGAAAGGGACTTCCTTTAATTATTAGTATTTTACCAAGTACGTTTTTTCAACAATTCCTGTATCTGCTCTTTGGGTACGGGGAGTTCATCTATGTGACTTTTGAGCCATTGCGAAAAATCCTTTTCTATCTCTTCCGTCCATTTATTATCAATTTGTCCCGGTGTATACTTTCCTTCCTTAAGCCTACCGATCCCGAACAAATCCCGTAAGCGTACAACTTCTGAGGTGACCACTATTTTTTCAGCCAGATGGGCCGGTATAAAAACAACCCCCTCCTTTTTGGCCAAGACAATATCACCAGGTAGTACCGTAGCCGCACCAATACGAATAGGGGAATTGATACTTTCCAGCATTACCTCCTGCAAGAAAGATGGATGCCAACCCCTTACAAAGGCATTGAAGCCTTCTATTTCGGATAGACCTTCCATATCACGGCTGGAGGCGTTGAAAACCACTCCATTTTTCGACTTTGCATAGATAGAATTTCCTAAATTATCGCCAATCAACGTACCGTCCACAATTTTCCCGAAGCCGTCCGCCACATAGACATCACCTTCTACAAGCATATCAATGGGCCATGAATTTGTATTGCCGATCTGGCCCTCTTCCTTTCCCCTTTTCTTGATTTGATCCGATACATCCGGACGATTGGGCATGTATTGAACAGTAAGGGCGCGACCCACAACCGGTACATCGTCATGCAAAGGTTCCCATCCCCCTTCAAATTGATTGTGGTATCCCTCATTTCTAAGGGTACCCCAAGCCTCCTCAATAGTGACATCTTTCATACGTTCCAAAACACTGTTGGGTACTTTTGGTCTTCCATCTTCAAAACGTTCTCCTTCCCATTGTGGGGTTAGAAAAATAATATGGTCCTTGGAAGCCGTTTGGGCCCAGGTCAGGTTCCCCACCAATATCATAAGAAATAAAGATTTAATCCAGCTCATTACTGTTAATTTTTAGTTTCAATTTGTATATCTTCCAATGGTTTTTTTATCTCTTTGGAGGCATCCTTGTCCCGCCAATAGGTAGCCAAAGACGAACCTGAAATGTTCATCCAAGGGCCAAACACGGCCGGGGCCAACCCTACGGTAGCTACTTTTCCCATTTCCAAGGCGATGCCGGACGCCAACCCTCCGTTCTGCATCCCAACTTCCAACGCAATGGTCCTACAGTCCCTTTCGTCCATTTTGAACAACCGACACCCCCAATACCCAAGAAAATAGCCGGCGGCATTATGGATAATTGCAGCTACAACAAGTAGAAGACCTATGGTTAATAGGTTGTCCCTGCCTGCCGCAGTTATGATCATAATAATCAAGGCAATACCTCCCATGGAGACTATAGGCATGGCCTTGTCCAACCATTTCGCTTTTCCGTGAAAAAAATGATTGAATAGCAACCCTACGATTATAGGTACTATTACAATTTTCATAATACTCAGCATCATCCCCCAAAAATCGATAGGAACAAATTGTCCCGCAAAAGTCTCCATGAGCAAAGGGGTCATCAATGGGGCCAAAAGTGTGGATACGGCAGTGAGCGTAACTGACAAGGCTACATTGGCCTTGGCCAAATACGACATTACATTAGAAGCCAACCCACTAGGAGAAGACCCTATTAAAACAACACCTGCCGCAATCTCCGGGGGAAATCCAAACATAGTGGCAAGACCCAGTCCCAGCAAGGGCATTATCGTAAACTGGCAGACGACACCTACCAAAACCCCTTTGGGCATTTTTACAACACCCCAAAAATCCTTGATGCTCATAGCCGTACCCATACCGAACATAATAACCTGCAAGAGGGGCACGATCAACAATTTCATTTGAAAATCGCCTATCTGCCTCAGATATCCAGGATAGAACATAGCATAGGAAACAGCGGCAAAAATTAATATGGTAAAGGAAAAGCCCTTAAAAAAGTGGTGCCCTCTAGCTGATAGGGCCAACAATAACAAAAATAGGATTAAGGAGGGCCCGGTCTTGTCGCCCATATCCATAACCAAAAGTATAATTGTAGCCAATAGGAAAACCATAGCAGCCACAAACAGAATAATAGATATTCTTTTTTTCATGGAAGCCTTCTTATTCGTTCCAAGGTCTACTGGACAACCCGTTGAGGTCGTACATGACGTTCCCATCCTTGATGGTCAGTTCACATTCCAGTTTTTTATCGCCTTTCATTTTCTTTTTTCGTACATCGATAAAGCCAAAGTCACCATTGCGCAGGTTCAACACAGCAACGTCTGCCACAGCTCCTTCCGATAGGTGCCCCAAATCAGTTCGTTTTATGGCCTTTGCAGCATTCCATGTTGTACGTTCGATCACATCTTGAGCCGTCATTCCCATATTTAAGAACTTGGACATAATGTTAACAATATTCTTCATGCCTCCATTCATACTTCCGGTATGCAAATCGGTACTTATCGTATTGGGTTCAAAACCTTGCTCCATAGAAGGTATCGCTTGATCGAATCGAAAACTGCCACCACCGTGTCCTACATCGAAGATAATACCTCTTTTTTGAGCCTCAAAGACAAAATCATGTACCTTTCCATTGTCCCCCACCACAGGCGTCCGACCATCTACATGCCCATAGGTGTGGGTAAAAATATCGCCGGGGCGAAGCTTCTCAAGAAATAGGGTTTTTATCGATAATTCGGGATCGGCGTGTCCGAAATCGATCATTACGGGGATATCGGCCAATCTTCCTGCCTCTGTGGCTCGATCCGTAGGCGTCCAATCATGTCCACTATAATGTGCCAACTTCACCCCGATTACCTCTTTTGGGAATTGTTTGGCAACCATAGCTGTCAGTTTGGCATCCATGTCGTTCAAGTTTTGTTCAATGGCACCACCCTTCATTCCGGAACCCACGATGTTCAAAAATGCGAGGACCCTAGTTTTGGAACGATCTATGACTTGATCTTTAAACTGTTGAAAATTACGCCAACCTGGACCTCCACAATCAACAATAGTGGTAACCCCATTAGGAAAACTAAACCCATCCGGGGGCAAGGCACTAAAGCTGTTGCTCAAATAGGCATTGGGTTCTGTACCATGAAAATTATGGCTATGGATATCCAAAAGTCCCGGTGCCACATAAAATCCCTTTGCTTGTATTACAGTTTTTGCAGAGTTCTCAGGGATTCTTGCGGCCACTTTAGCAATTTTGCCATCCTTTATGGCCACATCCATTACCTTATCAATGTTATTCTTTGCGTCTACAACATGCCCGTCGTTGATCAACATATCATACTGCTGGGACATGGCAAAAGCAATGCCTGCGAGGAAAAAGCCTGAGGTTAACCAGAATTTAAAATTTTGTTTTTTCATATCTGTGGTCGTTTTACTATTCTATTCTGTGGTAACTTGTATCGGTTCAACGGGTGTTCCGGATGCCTCTTGAATTTTACGTATCGCGGACACTTCATCTGTTTCAACTGCACTTGCTTCATTTCCAAAACTGGAACGGATAAAGGTAAGTACCTCCGCGATCTCCTGGTCGCTTAAAAAACTGTGTTGCGGCATTACACCGTTATATACTTCTTCACCTATTTTGAGGCTCCCTTCCATCCCTCTGAGCATTACCTCTATAAGCTGTTCCTTATCACCGGTTACCCATTCGGTTCCAACAATCGGAGGAAACCTTCCAGGTGCCCCTCCACCGTCCTTTTGGTGACAGGCACTACAGTATTGATAATAAATGCGTTCACCTCCTACAACATCATCCTTCATCAGGTTGTCGGTAATCTTGTCGGGAGTCCTAATATGGGAAAGTTTTTTTCGTTCTTCCATTTGGGCCAATTGCTCTTTTCCAAAAGTATCCCTTTCCCCTTCATAAACCACTTTCCAAATTTTACCTTTTACCGAGTCGGAAATGTACATTTCCCCATCAGGTCCAACGGCCAAACCCATAGGTCTGTGTACGGCATCCTTCACGCTTACAATCGGATCCACTTGGGCAAACCCATCGGCAAAAACTTCGACCTCTCCACTCGGTTTTCCATCTTTAAAAGGAACAAACCCCACAAAATAACCTGATTGTGGATAGGGTGCCCGGTTCGTAGAGCCATGAAAGGTAATAAACGCCCCGTTCTTATAACGTTCTGGAAATGCATCACCCTGATAAAAAATCAAATCATTTGGGGCCCAATGTCCTGGGAAGCCTATCACAGGATCTTCATATTCTTCACATCGGCCTACAATCTTACCATCCCCTCCATATTCAGGGGCCAATACCTTCTTGCCCAGCATCTGATCATAATAGCAATAGGGCCAGCCAAAATGAGAACCTTCCGTAACCCTCATAAATTCCTCCGAAGGGAGCATTGCACTCTGCCAAGGTGAAAATGTATTGGGCCATAATCGCAAGAGGTCATCACGACCATGCATGACCACATATAGCTCCTCATCAACGGGATTCCAATTCATGGCGACCACAGATCGGATTCCGGAGGCATATTTGTATCCATCCTTTTGGGTCTGGTTTAATTTATTGGCATCAAAGCGCCAAATGCCCCCATGATTTTCCAGTTGAGGGCATGGATCTAAACCAGGAGCCCCAGGCGTTCGTTTTGGGTCTTGACAAGCGTTGGATGGCGCACCAAAGGGAACGTACATATACCCCTTATTGTCAAACGCAATGGGTTTGCCAATATGTTCATGCTTACCGTGTTCATGATCATCGGTCATTACAATTTCTGCATCACCTTCCGGAATTAAAGTGCCCGGCTTTAATTTATGTCGATAAACAACCAAATCCGAACTATAATAAATATAGCCATTATAAATACGCATGGCCGTAGCATAACTCCATTTTGCTCGCTGATTCTTGCCCCCAAACCTTTCCACGATATCGGAATAACCGTCCCCATTGGTATCCTTTAAAGCAACTACCGAAGCATTTTCATGCGCATTACGCAATTTGGCATAAAGGACATTGTCGTCCGTAACGTCCATATGCCGTACTGTTTCAGCAATACTATCGATTACAACTACGGATGAAAAACCCTCGGGAAGAAATAGGCCGCCATCCCGGCCACTTGGATTACATCCTAAAAAAATCTGGAGCGTACAAAGACATACGGCACCTACTTTTAAACGGTATATAAATTTAATCATCTTTGGAGTAAGGAAATGGTAGTTAGTTTGAACTAGGTTAAGGTAAAATTCTTTTATATAGAAAACAAACGAAATCCTCAAAATGTGCTCGAGCACACCACTAAATCCACAATCTACAATTCATATGTTTAATATCTATAATCTAAAAAGGTATTTTAGCTGAATTTCATTCAAAAATCAGGGTTCCAAAAAATTCAGGCCGATGAAAATCGGGACGTTCGGTACCGACAGGGTTCCAAGAAAGATAATGCTTTTGGGACGTATCGTCCCCGCATTTATAAAAATTCGATCTTGACGTGAGACCTTTAAGCTTGATATCCTTGTGGGAAGTTAAAATTTCAGCGGGCAAAACGATGGTCATTTCCCATTGATGGCCTCCTCCTTTTTCCTTGAAGGGTCGACTCCCCAAGCTCGACTTTATTTCAATTAATCTTTCTATTTTTTTAGGATTTACAAACTCACGGGTATGGCGATCCGGTCCATAGGCCAGATGTGGCGTTCCAATACAATTAAATTCAAAGTTGTAATAGCTTCCGTCTCCCAAAGGATCAAAAAAGAACTCCACACAACTATCACGGGACACCGAACCGTTGACCTCTGTACGGTCTGCCAGGATATTTTGTTCGTTTACATAGTATTTCAACCAAATCTGGTTATTGCTATGTGCAATCCTGAACTTCACCTCGGGCCGATAAGGAAATTCCTTCCAATTTAATAGGTCTATAGATTGCAATTCAGTCTGTTCCTCCAATAGGCGGGAAACCTCTTCCAGACCTATACCCTTTTTACTTTCTATTCTTTTGACAATCAGGGAATTCATAGCATCAATTTCGGTTTGACCACATACCGTGAAAAAAACAAAAAAGAATATGATATGGATAATCTTCATTTTACAGTATATTCCTTTGGATAGGAAAGATACATAACTTTAAAAGCTTTTACCATAATATGGTATTTTTTCATCAGATTAACGTTTATTTTTATTGGTCGATGGGCATAAGAACAAAGATGAGCTTGGATCTTCCCGGTCACTACTCTAATATGGATCATTCCTTGGAAGGGCATCCCGTTAAATTTCAGTAAATTGAGGCATGGTTCCCAATGATTTTAAGATTGTTATGAAGTTTTCAAAGAATCTATTTTTTTGGATGATTCTTATGGGGGTTATAGGTTGCGGCCCTCAAATGCCCGAGACCGTAAAAGTAGCTTACGAAAAACTTCCCCGAAAAATCGATTTTAATTTTCATGTGCGCCCTATCCTATCAGATCGCTGTTTTACCTGCCACGGTCCCGACGAAAATGCAAGAAAGGCCAATCTTAGATTGGATACGGAAGAGGGTCTATTTTCGATGCTAGAAGGCAAGGAAAAGTTTCCAATTGTACCGAACAAACCGGAAGAGAGTGAGGTAATTGAACGTGTCCTTCATGACGATCCCGAAATTGTTATGCCTACTCCTGAAAGCAATCTTACCCTGACCGATGTGGAAAAAGCCACTTTGTTAAAATGGGTAGAACAAGGTGCCGAATGGAAAACCCATTGGGCCTTCAATGCCCCGGTAAAGGTTGCCCTTCCTAAAGTAAACGCACCATCTTGGGCAAAGAACGAAATCGATTATTTTGTGTTGGACAAGTTGGAAGCCCTTGGGTTGTTTCCCTCTGAAGAGGCCAGCAAAGAAACGCTTATCAGACGACTTTCCCTGGATCTTACCGGACTACCGCCCACCCCGGAAGAAGTCCATGCCTTTAAGAATGATACTTCACCAAATGCCTATGAAAAATTGGTAGACAGGCTTATGGCTTCCCCCCGATATGGTGAAAGATGGGCCTGGGAGTGGCTGGATGTTGCCCGTTATGCAGATACGAATGGGTTTCAAGGTGATGCGACCCGTGATATGTGGCCTTGGCGGGATTGGGTAATCCAGGCATTTAATGATAATATGCCCTATGATGAATTTACTATCAAACAATTAGCCGGAGACCTTCTACCCAACGTCACCCGGAACGATATTTTGGCTACTGGCTTTAATCGTAACCATACCTATAATACTGAAGGCGGAAGTATTCCTGAGGAAACGCGGGTAACGAATGTTTTTGACCGGGTAGAAACCACCGGAACGACCTGGTTGGGGCTTACAATGAATTGTGCACGTTGCCATGATCACAAGTACGATCAAATTACCCAAAAGGAATATTATCAAATGTTCGATTACTTCAACCAGACCTCCGAAGAAGGTGGAGGTTGGGGAGGAAAACAAAAGCCTTTACTAGATTTAAGTCCGGAGGAAGAATTTAAGAAAAATCAAAAGCTCCAGGCCTATGTAGATAAATTGGTCGCCAAGGTAAAAATCTTTGAAGACGAAGAGTATCCCCGTGGATCGGGAGTACCCATGTCCGAAGCTGAAGCCATTAAAAAACTTAAGGGTCTTGATACCCGCATATTGATAAATCCCCCAGATAAAAGGGGTACGGGAGGTTACGAGCAATTGGCGAACTACTTTAAGAATGTCCATCCCCAATATGGTCAATTACTGGATCAAGTATACCGGGCCATGCAGACCTATGACAAGGCTACGGCCAACGCCACACAGGTAATGGTGATGGACGAGGCGAAAGAGCCTCGTTCCACCTATGTTCTTGATAGAGGCGGCTATGATAAACCCAAGATGGAAGAACCGATAATCAGGGATGTACCGGCCATATTGCCCGCAATACCTAAAAATACAAAAAATAACCGTTTGGCATTGGCACAATGGATAGTATCCAAGGAGCAACCGTTGACGACAAGAGTGACAATAAATCGATATTGGCAAGCCTTTTTCGGAAAGGGTATTGTAAAGACCATAGACGATTTTGGTGTTCAGAGTGCTTTACCTAGTCACCCGGAGTTGTTGGATTGGTTGGCTGTGGATTTCCAAGAAAACGGTTGGAATCTAAAGGCACTGTTCAAAAAAATCGTGATGAGTGCTACCTATAGGCAAGCTTCCAAATTCAATGCCGAATTGCTGGAAATGGATCCGGAAAACCGCTATCTGGCCAGGGCCTCAAGGATGCGATTGCCGTCTTGGATGCTTCGGGATCAAGTGCTCTATGTAAGCGGACTGTTGGTAGATAGTATTGGCGGAAAACCCGTTAAACCCTATCAACCCAAAGGAGTTTGGGACGAGGCAACCTTTGGTTTTATTACATACGAACAAGACCATGGGGACAATTTATACCGAAAAAGTCTGTACACCTTCTGGAGGCGGATTGTTGGCCCTACCTTCATTTTCGATAATTCCCCGAGACAGGTCTGTACCGTAAAAAAGCCGGATACCAATACTCCTTTGCATGCCCTTACCACACTGAATGACGTCACCTATATGGAAGCTTCACGAGTTATGGCAGAAAAAGTATTGACCGTAAAGACCAAGGATGACGCACGTATCCGCTTTCTTTTTGAATGGGCCACGGCAAGAGCTCCGGATGCCGAGGAAATGGGGATTTTGAAAAATCGATTGACCGAACTTCGCTCGGAGTATACATCCCTTCCGGAAGAGGCCCGAAAGCTTATTGCAATTGGGGAATATCCCAGTAACACGAACTTGGCAGTGGTGGATTATGCAGCCTACACCGCATTAAGTTCCCTGGTATTCAATTTGGACGAAACAATAACGAGACAGTAATGGACAAAAAGGTTAGGCATCCTTTTGAGGAATATCAAGCGGATATGACCCGACGGAATTTTTTTGGTAAAATGGCACAAGGCATCGGTGTAGCTGCCTTGGGGAGTATGTTAAATCCCTTGTCGGTCCTCGCTTCGAACAACAGTCAAGCAAGGTTAACAGGGAACGGATCGGGGCTTCCCCATTTTGCTCCTAAGGCCAAAAGGGTCATCTATCTTTTCCAAAATGGGGCACCTTCCCATATCGACCTTTTTGATTATAAGCCTATTCTTAAAAAATGGCACGGAACCCAAATTCCGGATTCATTGACCGCGGGGAAACGTTTTTCTACCATGACCGGAGAACAAACCGAACGACCCGTAATCGCGGAAATCACCAATTTCGCCCAACATGGTCAAAGCGGTGCCTGGGTCTCCGATTTTATGCCCGAAACAGCAAAAATTGCCGATGAGCTTTGTTTCATCAAATCCATGTACACCGAATCGGTAAACCATGCCCCGGCCATCACTTTTTTCTTCACCGGTTCCGAACAACCTGGAAGACCAAGTATGGGGTCTTGGTTGACCTACGGACTTGGAAGTACGGCCAAGGATCTCCCTGACTTTGTTGCCATGACATCGCGTGATAAAGAGGCCAGTTGTGGACAGATTTTCTATGATTATTATTGGGGCAGTGGATTTTTGCCCAGTAAGTTTCAGGGGGTGAAATTTCGAGGCGGAGGTGACCCCGTACTCTACTTAAAGAATCCGGATGGGATGAGCCGTGCAATGCGCCGTAAGATTCTGGATGATATGCAGGCCCTCAACCGGCATAACTATGAAGAATTTGGGGATCCCGAGATACAGACCCGTATTGCGCAATACGAGATGGCCTACAAAATGCAAATGAGTGTCCCGGAGCTTACCGATTTTTCCGATGAGCCCCAGCATATTTTAGATATGTACGGTCCCGATGTACACCGCAAGGGTAGTTTTGCCTATAATTGTCTTATGGCCCGACGTCTTGCCGAAAGGGATGTACGCTTTATTCAATGCATGCATGCCGGATGGGATCAACACCGGAACCTTAATTACCAATTAAAGATTCAATGTCAGGATACGGATCAACCAAGTGCCGCCTTGATCAAAGATTTGAAGCAACGCGGTATGTTGGAGGATACCTTAGTTATTTGGGGCGGGGAATTTGGCCGGACCCCCTTTTTACAGGGCAATATCGCCGACTATCGTAATTGGGGCCGCGACCATCATCCTTATGTATTCACCATTTGGATGGCCGGTGCTGGTGTAAAACCAGGTATTTCCTATGGCGCTTCCGATGACTTTGGATTTAACCCGGTAGAAGGTAATGTGCATGTACACGACTTTCAGGCCACCGTGATGCATCTAATGGGCATAGACCATGAACAATTTACCTTTAAACACCAAGGGAGACGCTATCGCTTAACCGATGTCCATGGCCATGTGGTCAAGGATATTTTGGTCTAGTACTAATAAACTGATTTATCCGGAAGGGGTCGTTTTGAAACTTATACCATCCTAAGATTTATTACGGGAATTACTCCCTAATCAACATTAGGAACTATAGGTCGCTTCCCTATGGCAAAACCTTTACCATGATATCCTTATAATACACCGTACTCCCAGGATCATGTCCTTGAAGCGCAAAAGTCCCGCCATTTAGGACACGGTGCTTGTCCCCCTCTCCCCGTTTCGGGTGTTCCGGTTCCGTATAATCTACCACTACCGTGTCATTTATCTTGATGATTATCCGGTTGCCTTCAACTTTAACATATTCCGTATACCAGACATCATCCTTTGCATAGTTTTCCTTGACATCCACTATGGCATATAAGCTACCCGTTCTTCTCCAATCTTCCTGTGAATTATTGACCTGGACTTCATAACCATATGCGGGCCATCCATCTTCCTGGTATTTTGTATGAATATAAATCCCTGAATTTGCTCCCGGTTTGGTCATTACCGATGCCTTAAATTCAAAATTTTTGAAGTTATGGTCTTGCACATCGCCCACATAAAATAAATGAGCCCTGGGACCGGCCACTTTGATAGCACCATCTTCCACAGAAAACGTAGAAGCATTATTACCTACTTTCCAGCCATCGAAATCCTTTCCATTGAACAAGGAAACCCAACCTTTAGTGTTGTTGTTTTCCATTTTTTGACCTAAGGCCATAGTAAAAAATCCTAGGCACATCAATCCCGATAGGGCATATTTTAAAGTGTGTTTCATTTGCTTTCTATTTTTACTTCTAATGTTTTTACAAAGTATAAAAAATAAATCAGTAATGCTCCAAAGAAACCGAGACAAATGGTTTTACAATGGGGTGCGGAAGATGGCCGTCAAGTATGTCAACCTTTTGCTCTGATCTATTTATTTTGCCATCTTTTTTAGATTCTCATAGAGATTGCGTTGATTCTCCAATACATCGGTGTATTTGGAATCTGAGACTAGATTATTTTCTTCCAGGGGGTCATTGGATAAATCGTATAACTCTTCATAATCGTGTTCCGTATATTTAATGTACTTGAGTTGTGTACTAATAACTCCCTCTACCACCGGAATTCTTGGACTTCCAAAAAAAGAATGCTCATAAAAAAAAGAAGAGCGCGTACTGTCAGTGTTTTTGATTGCATCAACAAGATCTAGCCCTTGCATGGATTCTGGTTTTTCAATTCCCGCCATTCCCAAAATTGTAGGCGCAATATCTATGTTAAGGGCAATCTGATCTTTTTTGCCCTTTGGGCTTTCTTCCCTGGGATCATATATGATGAGGGGAACACGAACCGATTCCTCATAGGGATACCATTTTCCGGCTAGGCCGTGTTCGCCCAGGAACATTCCGTTATCCCCCATAAACACAATAATTGTATTCTTATCCAACCCTTTCTCCTTAAGCTGTTCCCTAAGATTGCCTACTACGTCATCCACTCCGGTCAGTAATCTATAGTAGTTCTTAACACTTCTCTGGTATTTATCAGGGGTATCAAACCGAAGTTTCCAGCGTACACGCGCGATATTCTCATCGGTGCGGAAAAAGTCGGGGAACGATTCCCAATATTTTGGGTCGGCGGTTTTTGGTTCAGGTATTACAACATCTTTGTAATAGTCAGAATACCTTGGGTTGGGTATAAACTGACGTGGATCAACATCCTGTACATGAGGAGCCTTAAAACTTACTGAAAGACAAAAGGGCCGGTCATCCACTTCATTGATGAAAGTCTCAATGTTGTTCGCCACAACATCCGTATAGTGAATATAGTTTCCATTTTCATCGGTATTCTCGTAATCGGGTTGACCCTTTTCGGTACATGCCCAAAAATCGAACAAAGCTTTGGGATGCACCTTCGCCTCCCCAACACCATATTTGCCAATAAAGCCAATTTTGTATCCGTTGCTCTTCAAGACAAGGGGATAGGTAGCTTTTAAGGCATCTGTGGAAAGACCCGTATTAAAGTCGTGGATTCCATGTCTGGATTCATATTGTCCCGTTAGCATACTGGCACGGCTAACAGCACAAATAGAAGTGGTAACATAAGCATTCTTAAAAAGTAGTCCATTGTTGGCCAGTTCATCCAAATGTGGCGTTTGGATAATGCTATTCCCCATAGCACCCAGTGCATCCCAGCGCTGGTCATCGGTAAGCAAATAGATGATATTGGGAACGGCCGGTTTTACCTTTCCAGGCTCCTCGGAACAACCTAGGATTGCCAGTGACAAAATGATAATCTGCACATATACTTTGAAAGATGAAAACATGGGGGGGGGGTATTGAATTGAGCCTTGTGTTTTGTAAGATAAGGACATTTTATCTGTGGACAAAAAAGTATCCGAAGAAGCACGCATGGTTTAGGGTCTATGTGGCAAATAAAAATCGATTTGGGGTCTATGAATTAATCATGATACTTCTACTTCTTTTCCAAAAAAATGGCCTTATATTACCTAATAAAGCTTAGTAAAAATCATGGGTAATCCTCAAGCCCCAAAATTTAAAATGCCATAATGAGCCAGAACAAATTTCGAAACCGGTTTCCATCTATCCGGATTTTTTTTTGGCTGATTTTCATTCTATCATTGGGAATATATCTCTATTTCCGTACACCTTTATTATCAAAATCCAATTACCAGGAAATAAAGCCCCTTGCCACACATTCCAATGGCCAAAACTATGTGGGTTCCGAGGCATGTAAGGAATGTCATGCGGATATCTACAAAACACATTTGGAAACTACCCATTACCAAAGTTCATCCTTGGCCGATCCCACTTCGGTAAAAGGGAGCTTTAAAGAAGGTAAAAATCTGTACCGATTAAACGATAGTATTCAATTCAAAATGCTCTTGGAAGATTCAGGAATATATCAAGAGGCCTGGAACACAAATGCCCAAGAAAAGATTTCCAGGTCCAAAATTGATGTGGTTATCGGTTCAGGAACCAAGGGACAATCCTATCTATCATGGGATGATGATGAACTATACCAACTACAGGTTTCTTATTTTAACCCCACTGACAGTTGGACCAACAGTCCCGGTATTCCAATGGAACTAATGGAACAAGGCCGTCCCGCTAATGCCAAATGTTTGGAATGCCATACTACATTTGCAAAAAACACGGCTTTATATGGTATGGGCAATTCTTATGATAAATCCCAAATTATTTATGGTATCGATTGTGAACGTTGTCACGGGCCTTCAAGGAAACATGTAACTTTTCACAAAAACAACCCCGAAATGAATGAAGCCAGATTTGTTGTAAGTCATGATACCCTATCCCAACTACAACGTTTGGATGCATGCGCATTATGCCATTCCGGAGTTAGGATGGACATACAGCCTGCCTTTCTTTTTTTGACCGGGGATAAACTAACGGACTATTCCCTTCCAGATTCAAATGTAAAAGATTTGAAAGAGGTAGACGTGCATGGCAACCAATATGATCTTTTAAGGGCCAGTAAGTGTTTTAAGGAGACAGAGCGCATGGATTGTACTAGTTGTCATAACCCCCATAAGAGTGAAAGAGGGAATGTCCTATCCTTTAATAAAAAATGCATGGAGTGTCACTCCATGAACTCCGTTTTCTGCAATGTTGATTCCTCGCTTTCCAGCCAGAAGAATACCAATTGCATCGCCTGCCATATGCCGCTTATCCCATCCAAATCCATGTTTATGCAAATAGGCCAAGACAGTCTAAAACTTCCTGTTAAGGTACGAACACATTTAATTGATATCTATGCCCAATCCTCTTCCGAAACTACTGACGTAAAAATGTAAAGAACTACTTTTAGTTTCGGTATTTTTTTGTCAGGTTCTACCTGTATTTTTAACTTTTAAAAATCATCAGAAAACCCATTGGTATTGCCTTTTCCATGTTACAAATTCAGTACCTTAGAGACTGCAAAAAAATTGCATATGTTTAAAAATGTATTGGGTATATTGTTGTGGATTTTACTATTTGCGAGGTGCTCCAAAGATCAATCCTCACCACTAAGATTCGTTCATTTGGATTCCGCCGCAACAGGCATAACTTTCGCTAATCAGATTACCGAGAATGATAGTATTAACGTGGTAAACTTCCAATACTGCTACAATGGAGGCGGAGTGGGCATTGGTGATTTTGACCAAAATGGTCTTCCTGACATTGTATTTTCCGGAAACCAGGTTTCCTCAAAAATCTATTTGAACCAAGGTGCCCTAACCTTTACGGATATTTCGGAGGAAGCCAATTTCAGGACCTCCTCCTGGGTGACCGGAGTGTCCATAGTTGACATTAATTCCGATGGATTGGATGACATCTATCTAAACGTTGGTGGAGCAGATTGTCAAAATAATTGCAACAATCTTCTATTTATAAATCAAGGAGTACAGGCTAATGGAATTCCCACCTTTACTGAAGAGGCAAAGGCCTATGGATTGGATGATGGCAATTACTCACAACAGGCCGTGTTCTTTGACTTTGACCATGACGGGGACCTGGATGTTTATATAGCGCACAACGGCAATTCCAATATTGACAAAAATAATCCATTTCCGAAACAGTATCTACCGCCCCATCTAAAGGATTTTCTGCTTCGAAATGACACCAAACCAAGTATTCCACATCCGGTATTCACCAATGTATCCGACAGTGTTGGTATTACGCATAGCGGTTTTGGCCTGGGTTTGGGCATAAACGATTTTAACAAGGATGGGTTGACGGACATTTACGTGGCCAACGATTTTATCACGGAAGATCTCCTTTATATTCAACAGATTCATCCGGATAGCACAATGCCCTTTTTCCTGGAAAAGAGCAAGGAATTTCTAGGTCACGAAACTTATAACTCCATGGGCATGGATTTCAATGACCTGAACAATGACAGCCACCCGGACATCCTGGTTGTGGATATGTTACCGAAAGACTATGAGCGGCATAAGAAAATGCTGGGAATGATGAATTATGAAAAATATCTGCTTTCATTAAAAAACGACTACAGCGCCCAGTATGTGCATAATACCTTGCAGATGAATAACGGCCAATTAAACGGAAAAACTATTAAATCCAGTGAAATTGGTTTTCTTAAGGGAATAGCCAGCACAGATTGGAGTTGGGCTCCCCTAATGCTTGATTTGGACAACGATTCTGACAAGGATATCTATATCTCCAACGGTTATGTAAAGGATGTGGCGGACTTGGATTACATCAATTATTCCGGTTTGAACAATATGTTCGGTACCACGGAAGAACGCATGGCCAAACAAATTGAGTTTGCCAATAATCTGGATAGTATCTATTTACCTAATTTCATTTATGAAAACAAGGAATCGGCAGGGTTCTCCGATGTTTCTTCCAGCTGGATTTCAGAAAAGCCTTCATATTCCAATGGGGTAGCCTATGCCGATTTAGATCTTGATGGGGATTTGGATCTGGTGGTCAACAATATTAACGAAGCGGCCTTTGTAATAGAAAATAAGACTTCGGATAATTTCAATACACATTTTTTTCGGTTACGGCTAGAAGGCAACCTAAAAAACATCCATGGCATCGGATCTCAAATAACCCTTTGGGACCAAGGCAAGGCACAATATCAATTTCAATCGGTTATCCGAGGATATTTATCTTCCATGGAACCTATTTTACATTTTGGGGTAAAGGACACCCTTATAGACTCACTGCAAATTGTATGGCCCAATGGGAAAGTCCAAATGATGCGAAATCTTCCAGCCGATCAAACGTTGACACTTAACATAAAAAGTGCCAAAGCGAATCCTGTTCCCGATAGTGGAAGTGAGCTTTTGTTCAAAACCAATGAAGGACTATTGGAGCATACCCACTCCGAAAATAGCTTCAACGAATTTGACCGGCAACGTTTGCTTGTGCGCCAGTACTCCCGACAAGGGCCCTGCCTAGCAATTGGGAATTTGGATGGTAAGCCCGGAGATGAATTGTTTATAGGAGGAAGTGCTGGCCAGTCCGGGACTATTTGGTCGCAGGGCAATTCGGGTTCATATCAAGTAACCCAGGAATTGGATTCCCAATATGAAGATTCCGATGCTGCTTTTGTGGATATTGACGGAGACGGTGATTTGGATCTATACGTCACCAGCGGGGGGACGGAGTTTGGACAGGTTTCCCAAAACTATTTGGATCGATTGTATCTAAACAATGGCCAGGGGCAATTGGAAAAAACTGAAAAATTGCTTCCCGAAGTTCTTGAGAGTACGCATTTCGTTAGGCCGTTTGATTTTGACCATGATGGGGATCTGGATTTCTTTGTAGGATCAAGAAATGTTCCCGACAAGTATCCAGAGACTCCTAAGAGTCGTTTGTTGATCAATGAAAATGGAACAATGGTAGAAGCCAAGAATGCATCTATTTCAGGGACTGGTATGGTTACCGATGCCCAATGGGTAGATGTGGACGGAGATGATTGGGAAGATTTGGTTTTGGTAGGCGAATGGATGCCAACTACCATATTTAAAAATGACGTAGGTAACTTAAGACCAATGGACTCCTCGTTTACCAGTGGAAAGAACAAATCAATCAATACGGCCGGTTGGTGGAATTGTATTGTCCCCGTCGATTTTGATAATGATGGAGATATGGATTTTTTATTGGGTAATCAAGGTTTAAATGGGTTTATGAAACCTACACAGGACAAACCGTTGTATATCTACAAAGGGGATTTCGATCAAAATGGAAGCCCTGATCCCATTCTGGCGCAATACTTTGATACCGAAAATGGACTTCGCTTATTACCCATACATACGCGAGATGATATTGTGGCTCAGTTGGTCAGTTTAAAAAAGAGGTACCTTACCTATGATGCCTTCGTAAAGGTAGATTTCACCAAGCTATTGAACATATCCAATCTTGAGGAGGAAACCCTACAGGCCTTTACATTTCAAAGTAGTTATATGGAAAATTTGGGAAATGGATCCTTTGACCTCTCCCCGCTTCCGGAAATTTGCCAAATTGCTCCCGTTAATGAGATTTTGGTGGATGATTTTAATAATGACGGGCAGCTTGATGCACTTTTGGTAGGAAACGATTTTTCTTCCGAGACCCTGTATGGAAAAGCGGACGCACTCACCGGACTGTTCTTAAAAGGGGACAAAAACCACGGTTTTATCCCCATAT
Organism: uncultured Flavobacteriaceae bacterium; assembly: GCA_947494715.1. Lineage (GTDB taxonomy): Bacteria > Bacteroidota > Bacteroidia > Flavobacteriales > Flavobacteriaceae > Ulvibacterium. The sequence goes on from CANLWG010000002.1 coordinate 295,401, forward strand.
CAAGTTCTGATTCCGGTTTTTATGTTCCCGGGCAATCCCATCATTTGGAGCAATTTGTCGATAAGGAGGGACATCCTAGGATTATCGCTACGCAAAATAATGAAGAGGTAAAAATCTTTTCTTGGAGGTAGCGCGACAACCATGAGGCATCAAAAACAAATCGCCTTAACAAATGTACATTTCCCTGAAACTAATTTCACGTAGTGCCCAACCCTCCCCCATTATTTCACGAAATAAAATGGTTTCAGAAAATAATGAAAATTGCTATTCCAGGTAGTAAATTTATCACTGTGTAGTTCAAGATTTTATAATCCATTCCGTGCTATCGGGGAGTTATCTTAAGAAGTGGGAGTTTATGGAAAAAAGAGAGGATAATAGAACCTATTACCCTCTCTAAAAATCACTTATAATAAAACTAACTCAAAAAATTCTCATTAATATCCAGGATTCTGATCTGCATTGGTCAAATCCGGATTACCGTCGATTTCATTTTGTGGGATAGGCAAAAATTCATGTTTGCCAGTTTGGTAGTTCTCCAATACCTGGGATGCCAAGCCCCATCGTTGTAAATCAAAGTAGCGTACCTGTTCACCCGCCAGTTCCACAGCGCGTTCGTGAACTATAGCATCAAAAACCTCTTGTTGTGAACCTACGGGGTACCCTCTGGAATCCATTTCAGCCGTGCCATAATTGGGCATGCCAACCCTATCTCTAACCTGATTGAGCAAAGAAATTGCCGCAGCTTGGTTCCCTAATTCATTCTCGGCTTCGGCCCACATCAACAATACATCCGCATAACGAATAACCCTAAAGTTAATTCCACTATATTCAAATCCATCCGTAGTTCGCGTATCCAAATTTTGATACTTACGCCATGCGGGTGAGGCAATCGTAAATACCAAAGGGAGGTTTCCATCGGCATCGGGATCTCCAAATGCCACTGGACCTTCTATAGGCAGCTCCGAACCTGGGGGGAACGTTTCCCCACCAAAGACACTACCGTTACTGTAGAAATAGGCATCAAAGCGCGGGTCATCATCCTCATACTCCTCCAATAAGGTTGGTCTAACGATAATATTGGCAAAATTCAAGGGGGAATACTCAATCCCTCGGAAAGTACTTTCACGGACCCCACGTCCACCAGCGTTCCATTGATCTCCGCCAATTTCTTGGCTGTAGTTTACCTCAAATATGGATTCCGAATTGAACTCGCCTGCAATATTCCCATTGTCTCGAGGTTCAACCCCCACTATAGTATAACCCTGAATAGCCTCAAATTCGGCCTTGGCCTCTGCCCATTGCCCACGAAATAGGTGAGCCTTACCCTTTAATGCCTGTGCAGCACCTCTAGTGGCCCTTCCTTGCGGAGTACTGCCCACTTCGGGCAAATTGGCCACCGCAAACGCCAAATCCTCAAAAATAAGATTATATACCTCTTCTTGAGTTGCTTTTGGGACCCCTCCGGTCTCAGAGGCAGCAGTAGAGGTAGGGCGTGGAATGCCTCCCCAAAGATTCGTCAACTTAAAGAAATACAAGGCCCTTAAAAAGCGTACTTCTCCCAAACGTTGGTTAATTTCACTTTCTGGCACGTTCTGTATCAATCCTTCCTCGGCTGCCTCAATCACAAAATTGCAGCTATTAATTCCCCTATAGGCCGCCTCCCAAAAAGTGAAAAATTCCCCTAAGGAAGGATCAAAGGTATAGTCCATAAAAGCTTTTAATCCTCCCTGAAGTGCATCCGTTCCCAAATTCTCCTGGGATAAATTATCGAATAGGAAGAATGCAATACGACCGTACATTCCTTGGGCCTGCAAAAACGAATACGCTCCATTTACTGCGGATTGCAGCTCCCCAGAATTCTGGAAAAAAGTTTCCGGTACAATTACGTTGGGATCTAGAAGTTCCAACTCCTCTTCCCTACAGCTCACCATACTCAGGAATACTGCTGCAAATGTTAAAATGATTTTCTTTGTCTTCATCTCTATTTTTTTTAAAAATCTATTTGTAGTCCTGCTAAAACGGTCCTTGGCTGTGGGAAACGGCCCTGGTCCAATCCAATGGAGTTAACATCAGTGCCATTATCTAAAACTGGCACAATTTCAGGGTCATAACCCGAGTAGTCCGTGAAGGTAATTAAATTTTGACCACTTACATAAAACCGCAATCTACTAATGGAACCATTGGCAAAGTTGCTCAACACTTTGCTTGGTATGGTATAGCCCAGGGTCATCTGCCGTACTCGGGTAAAAGAACCATCCTCAATAAACCTATCTGATACCTGCTCATTCCCTGTAAATCCAGGGGTAGCCTTGGGAATGGTTTGGGAGGGGTTGGTCGGCGACCAACGATCCAATACCACAGTACTCATATTAAACAGCCGTGCCTGTTGTTCCAAAGTAAGGCGGAAACCATTATAAATCTCCCTACCATACTCACCGACAAGGAAAACAGAGAAATCCAAGTTTTTATATTTAAAATTGAAATCCGCCCCCAATTGAAAATCCGGATTGGGGTTACCGATAACCACCCGGTCATCTGCATTGATGGCCCCATCATTGTTGGTATCCACATAGCGGATGTTACCCGGTTCAGCATTGTTTTGGGTAGCATGGGCATCTACCTCCGCTTGGTTTTGGAAAATGCCATCGGTTCGCAATCCGAAGAAATGGAAAGGTGCCTCTCCTTCAGTAAGTCGGGTATGAAACTGCTGGAACCAGCTCCCCTGAAAAATAGCATCCACACTACCCAGGGAGGTCACTTCTTGGTTCAGGGCTGTAAACATATTCAAATTGGCCCCCCAGGTAAAGTCTCCTTCAAAGTCCTTATAGCCTATGGTAAATTCAAGACCTGTGAGTTCTGTTCCACCCACGTTTTGGAACTGTGTGGCATCTGTAGCTCCCAAGGAACTAGGAAGCGGTACACTAACCAGGAGCCCATCACTTTCATTTCTGAAGTACTCTCCGGTTATCGTCAAGGCATTATTGAAAAAGGCCAAATCCGCACCTATGTTCAAGGAGGTCAATTCCTCCCATTGCAATTGCTCGTTAGGAATCCTCGCCGGCCGTGTCCCACTTACCAAGGTGCCATCTATCACGTAATTGAAGTCGGTCAGCAACCCGGTCTGAAACTGATAATTCCCAATATTGTTGTTCCCGGTAATTCCCCAGCTCGCCCTTAATTTCAAGGCAGATAGATTCTCACTATCCTGTAGGAAGGGGAGATTTGCTAAATTGACCGCCCCGGATACTGAGGGAAAATAGCCCCATTGGTTCCCCGGTGCGAATCGTGAAGACCCATCCGCCCTTAAAGTACCACTTAAGAAGAACGTACGATCAAAATCATACCCAATCCTTCCAAATACAGAATGTAGATTATTTTCATTCTCGGAACTGGTCAAGTTCTCTACCTCATTGGGATTTAGATTCTCAACATTATCCGTCAAGGGATTAATGGTAAAAGCATCGATCCGATCAAAGACCGTTCGGTTACGCTCATACCCTGCCAAGACATCCAAATTGTGTTTCTCATTGATTGTTGTATTATAGGTTAACTGATTGGTAACCACCGTACTCATATTTCTTCGCCTATTATCCCGGGTCTCTGAAAACAATCGTGTCCTGGAGCCTGTAGGAATGGAAGGTTCAAAATTGTCCTGATTGGTAAAGGCATGGTCCAGACCAATAGTCAGTTTATAGGTCAAGCCTGGAATAATCTCATAACTACCGAAAACCGATCCGACAATACTCGTCTGGGTTGTCAAAAACTCTCCATTTTCCCTAAGCCGTACCGGATTTTCAATGTCCTGACCGTTAAAGGAAGTGGTAATTTCCGAATAGAAATTGGTCTCATTGTCAAAAACAGGTCGGGTGGGGTCAAAACGAGTGGCATTACCCAAAATAGTACCCCCGTCGCCCCCAAAGGTCCTAGATATACCCAAGTTCAAGGTTTGCCCCATAGTAATCTTATCACTTAGGTCTATAGTGGTATTAAGACCTACGGAATACCGATCAAATCGGGATTCTATTAAGGCTCCTTCTTGATTTAAGTACCCTAAACGAACACTATAGGTAGCATTTTCGCTGCCTCCGGAAGCTTCAATATCATAGTTTTGCCATAGCCCCGTCCTAGTAATTTCGTCCTGATAATCTGTACTTACCGCAGGGTCGAAATTACCAGGCTGCAATCCAGGATAAATTTGGTTCCCCGGTACCACCGGATCTGCGTCATAAGCCTCCGATGCAAATTGTCGGTACTGATCGGCATTGAGCACATCCAAGGTTTTGGGAATGGTGGAAAGACCCGCATAGGTACGAGCACTAAAGCTTGTTCTTCCTTTTTTGCCTCCTTTGGTCTTGATCAGAACCACGCCGTTGGATGCCCTAGATCCATAAATCGCAGCACTCGAGGCATCCTTTAGGATATCAACCGATTCAATGGCCTCTGCAGGTATATTATTTAAGTTACCCGTAGGCACACCATCCACGATAAATAAAGGTTGATTGTTTCCAAAGGTTCCCAATCCCCGAATGGTTACCAATGGGGCTGCTCCGGGAGTACCTCTATTAACTACCTGTACCCCTGCGGCTCTTCCTTGGAGCGCCTGTTCCACACCAATCGCTGGAGTTTCCACCAGGTCTTCATTGGTTACGGAAGAAATGGCATTGGTGACAGCGGCCCTGCTCTGTGTACCATATCCTACAAGTACCACTTCATCCAATTGACTGGCATCTTCCTGAAGCGTAACATTTATTGTGGCCTGCCCATTGACAGGAATTTCCTGGGTAGCATATCCTATATAGCTAATTACTAAGGTGGCACCGCTATCCACATTTATGGTATAGTTACCGTCAAAATCGGTCTGCGTACCATTGGTGGTGCCTTTTTCCACAATACTTGCCCCAGGTAACGGTGCTCCCGTATCATCCGTTACGGCACCTGTTACGGAGGATTGTGGTGCCGCATTTTTGGCGTTGTCAAAATCTTCAATTCCACTTGCCCAGGCCGTCTGAAGGCCTAGAAAAAGCAGCAGGGATAACAGCCCTGATTTGAGAAAATCGTATTTTCTCACATGAGGCCTTAAAAAGTGTTTTGCGTGTTTTTGCGTCATAATAGTTGAGTTCTTGGGTTAATTAAAACGTATTCTATTCTACCAAACCTAGTGATAACCAGGAATCAAATTCTCCTGATTTATAAAATTATAGTAAAAAGGAATTTTTAATTTCTTGTATTTTGTCAATTGCGAATCATAAAATTACATATCTTGTTTATTAAAATATCTATTAAAATGGATTGTCTTTTTTATAAATATCCTATTTTGAGAGATAATTTCATGTTTTAGGTTATTCCCAAGGTCAGAAAAATTCTCATGATTTTATATCATACCATATTCATATTATTGCATTTTGATCATCAAATAGTCCGTATAACACAATAGGTAAGTGCCCATATATTTCATGGGCTTGGACTAAAACAACTGAAAGTATCCTGCCAGTAATGTTTCTAGGAGTTACTCCAAAAACCTAATCCTGAAGAAATTGAGGGTAAAGTGGACAATTACGACCTGTTGTTCCAGGTTGGATAAACTTTTGGTATGTTAGGTAAAGGTGGCATCATTCCACCTCAACTCTTGCTTAAACCGATATAGATCTGTTTTCTGGTTGATCAAAAGAAATTCAATATTCATTAGCTCCGCAAAATCTTCCAAGGACTCCGCGGTTACATTTTGACTATAACAAGTGTGATGGGCTCCTCCCGCATAGATCCAAGCTGCAGCGGCGGTCTGTAAATCCGGTTTAGCATTCCAAAGTACTCGGGCCACGGGGAGTTTGGGCATATCATTTTCGATATCTATAGCTTCCACTTCATTGACCAACATCCGAAACCGATTCCCCATATCAACAATCGAAGCATTAAGGGCATCCCCTCCTCCCGCATTAAATACAAGCCTAATCGGATCTTCTTTTCTCCCGATTCCTAACGGATGTATCTCACATGAGATATCCCCTTTTGCAATAGATGGACAAATTTCCAACATGTGTGAACCCAAGCAGGCCATGTTGTCGGGATCAAAATGATAGGTATAGTCTTCCATAAAACTATTACCGCCATCCAGGCCTGCCCCCATTACTTTCATGGTCCTTACCAAAGCTGCCGTTTTCCAATCACCTTCCGCCCCAAATCCGTAACCACTTGCCATTAATCGCTGCGTAGCAATGCCCGGTAGCTGTTTCATTCCATACAAGTCCTCGAAAGTATCTGTAAATGCGTGAAATCCCGCTTCTTCCAAAAAAGCCCGCATACCCAAATCTATTCTTGCCGCATCCCTAAGGGAAGAGCGCATGCTGCCATCAAACTTTATTGGGCCTGCCAAAACATAAGTGCTCTCATATTCTTGAATCAAGGTATCAATTTGTTTTTCCGAAGTTGCATTGATGTATTGCACCAAATCGCCAACACCAAATCCGTTTACCTCATATCCAAATGTAATCTGCGCTGAGACTTTGTTCCCTTCGGTAACCGCAACTTGGCGCATGTTGTCCCCAAAACGGGCAATCTTCATTTTTTTCGAATCAGCCACCGCATTGGCGACCCGGCACCAATCGGCTACCTTTTGTATCACCTTGCCGTCTTGCCAATGCCCTACGACCACTTTTCTCCGTAATCGCATCCGCGAGGCAAGAAACCCAAATTCACGACCACCATGGGCGGATTGATTTAAATTCATGAAGTCCATATCTATGGAATTCCAAGGAATGTCTCTATTGTACTGGGTGTGTAAATGCAAAAATGGCTTTTGAAGTGCCTTGAGACCAGCTATCCACATTTTGGCTGGAGAAAAAGTATGCATCCACATGAGAAGGCCCACACAACTATCCATATTGTTGGCCTCCTTACATAAATTATTTATTTCCTCCGAAGTCTTAACGACGGGTTTGAAAACTATGGTAACGGGAATTTTACCGTCCGCATTAAAACTTTTGGCTATTTCTTCTGAATGACCAGCTACTTTCTTCAAAGTTTCCATACCATAAAGGTGCTGGCTTCCTGTAATGAACCAAATTTCATTTTTGCTTAAATCTATCATCCCGGATTTTTCAATGTTAAAGACTCAGTGTACTAAAGGAAACCATAATGTAGATAACGATCAGTACTACACCGACAGATGCGATAATATCCCAAATCGTATAGCTGTTCTTATTCTCCGTTCTTTGTTTGTCCGATACGGTACCAAAGGTCAGCCCGGCCAATTGTTTTTGAGATGGGGCAGGATAGAACATACTTACACTAATGGCTGTGGCGATACACATGGCAAAGAAATAAGCCCCGAACACCAACCAATTGATATCGGCGATTGTAAAGAGGAAACTACCTTCAGCAAAACTTGATTTCAAGATTTCCAGAGTCAATTTTGAAAAACCGATGATAAATCCCCCAACGAGTGTAGCTATGGCCGCATTGGCATTGATACGTTTGTAAAATATTCCCAGTAAAAACACAGCAGCGATCGGAGGTGATATATAGGCTTGTACATTTTGAAGGTATTCATACAATCCATCTGACAGGGTGGTGATAATAGGAATCCATAATAAGCCCAATCCGACCACGAAGAAGGTGGCGATACGGCCTGTCTTTACAAGCTCTTCTTCAGGTTTTTCGGGTTTCAGTTTTTTATAGATATCGAGCGTAAATAAAGTGGAACAAGAATTAAAAACGGAAGCCAAGGAACTCATAAGAGCGGCCAGCAATCCAGCAGCTACAAGACCCCTTAACCCTGAGGGCATTAGATTACTCATTAAGACGGGAAAGGCCTCATCCGGACTGTCCCAATCCAATTTCCCTTGCATTTTTAACCCTAAGGCGATAACACCAGGAATTAAGAAGAGGAATACCGGCATTAACTTTAACAAGGCGCCAAAAATACTACCTCTGCGACCTTCTTTGATATTCTTGGCCGTCAATACGCGTTGTACTATGACCTGATCGGTACACCAATACCAAATGCCGACTACTGTGCTGGTTATAAAGAGTGGCAACCATGGATAATCTGGATCTGAATTGGGTCTCCACATATTGAAGTAATCGGGGCCTACGATTTCCTTGAGTTCGCCCCATCCACCTACGGCGTCCAGCCCTAAAAAAGTTAGGATTCCGGCACCCAATACCAGTACAATGGCCTGAATGGTCTCCGTATATACCACGGCGCGCATTCCACCCAAAACGGTATAAAGACCCGTGAGCACCACGGTGGCCACAGCACCTATCCAAAAGGGAATACCCAACAAGGCGGAAACCACCACCCCCCCAGCATAGATTGTTACAGAAACCTTGGTCAAAATGTAAGCGATCAATGATACTACGGACAGTACCCATCTGGAACGTGCATCAAATCGTTTTTCCAGAAACTCTGGCATGGTAAACACTCCACTTCGAGCATAGAAGGGAAGAAACACCCAGCCCAACATCAACACCAACCATGCATGTAGTTCATAAATCAGCAAGGGCATTTTATCTCCTGCCCCATTACCAGCAAGACCCACTACATGTTCGGAACCTATGTTGGAGGCAAAAATAGAGGCTCCTACCATAAACCAACCAATGTTTCGGCCGGCCAAAAAATAATCTTCGGTGTTCTTTTGTTTCTGCATAATGACCCACCAGGCCACCCCTAACAGGACAATAAAGTAGCCCGTAATGACTACCCAATCCAATGCATCCAATCCTTTCATATATTTGTTTTAGTTGGTTGTTCAGTATTCAATGTCCTTGTCCGTAGTAAGAATTCTTTCCATGTTTACGTTCAAAGTGTTTCTTTTTCAAAGCTTCTTTTAATGGACTTGCATCGGGATTTATCTGTAAGGTTAAATAGGTCATTTTTGCAATCTCCTCACACACTGCACTATTATACACCGCTTTGGCTGCCGTTGCTCCCCAGGTAAAGGGGGCATGGCTTCCAACCAAGATCATTTCCATTTCATTGTAATCCAAACCGCGTTCCTTCATGCAATCTACAATTTGGTGACCTGTCATATGTTCATAATCTCCCTGTATATAATCGTCCTTCATAGGTGATGTGCACGGGATATCACTAATCAGATGGTCCGCGTGGGTGGTACCCAAAATGGGAATATCCAATAACGATTGGGCCCAGGCGGTTCCATACGTGGAATGTGTGTGTACTATGCCCCCAATTGCATCCCATTCCTTGTAGAGCACCGCATGTGTTTTGGTATCGGAAGAAGGGCGCAATTTACCTTCTATTATCTTGGCGTCAAAATCGCAGATGACCATATCATCTACCTTTAAATCTGCATAAGGAATACCGCTGGGTTTAATGGCGAATACCGCTTTCTTTCTGTCCACGGCACTTGCATTCCCGAAAGTGAAAAGCACCAATCCCAATTCCGGGAGCTGCATATTGGCCTGGTAGGCCTCTTCTTTTAATGTTCTATAGCTACTCATTCCTTCTGACTTGTTCCATTATATGCCCTTCCATGGTTTCGCACAAATTATTGTATTTTCTGTATACCTCGGTATAGGCCTTTACTCGATTAACATCAGGTTTATACACGGTCTCGAACGGACTTCCCATTTTCTGCATCGCTTGGGGTACATCCTCGTACGTCCCGGCGGCTACGGCTCCAAATATTGAAGCCCCTAAAGCGCATGCCTGTTCGGAAGCTACTACTTTAATGGGTATGTTCATAACATCAGCCATCATCTGCATAATAAAAGGGGATTTTTTAGCCACACCTCCTAAAGCCACAATGCCCTTAATGGGGATACCTTCTGAAAGAAAACGGTCTACGATCTTTTTAGCCCCAAAGCAGGAGGCTTCTACCAACGCCCGGAATACTTTGGGTGATGTACTCCCCAAATTGATACCCGAAATGACCCCCTTCAGATTTTGATTGGCATCCGGGGTACGTCTTCCATTCATCCAATCCAGGGCTAGTTCCCCAGAAGCACCAATGGGTTCTTTTGATGCGGCATGACTCAATTTTGGGATAAGGTTTTCCATAGCCTCATGTACTAGTTTTTCCTTAGTCTTGGAATCGATTACATTTGAATTCCCAATAAGCTCTTTAATGGGCCATGCCAGGAGTCTTTCGTACCAGGCATAAATATCGCCAAAGGCAGATTGACCTGCCTCTAAGCCTAACATATTGGGAATCACGGAACCATTTACCTGTCCGCAAATACCCTTGACCAGTTTTTCTTTTCCTTCCAAAGGTGCCACCAAAATATCACAGGTAGAAGTACCCATGATCTTGGTCAAATAATAAGGTTCCGTCTTTGCGCCAACTGCGCCCATGTGGGCATCGAAAGCCCCAACGGATATAACAATGGATTGTGACAAACCCAGTCGTTCAGCCCATTCAGAGCTCAAGGTTCCCACCGAGATTTCAGAAGTGTATGTTTTTGTATAGAGCCTGTCCCTTAATCCGTCCAATAGGGGATCTAAGGCCACGAAAAACGTATTGGGCGGTAAGCCGCCAAAGGACTCATGCCATAATGCCTTATGTCCAGCAGCACAACGGCTCCGTTTCATTTCCCTAACATCGGTTCCTCCTGTTAACAAAAAAGGGACCCAATCGCAATGCTCCACCCAAGAAAAGGCGGCCTTGTGAACATCTATATCCTGTCTTGAAATATGCAAGATTTTTGACCAGAACCATTCCGAGGAGTAAATTCCGCCTTCATATTGTGAATAATCAATATCCCATTTCTTACATAAGGCATTAATTTCGTTGGCTTCCTGTATAGCGGTGTGATCTTTCCATAAAACGAACATGGCATTGGGGCTCTCTCGGAATTCATCGAGAAGGGCGAGCGGTGTTCCTTTGGCATCCACTGCAACGGGAGTGGATCCCGTAGTATCCACACCTATACCCACAATGTTTTGGGTCACTTCCTCTCCCACTTCTTTTGCAATCTCGGTGATAGTTTGTTCAATACCTTCTATGTAATCCAATGGATGCTGGCGAAACTGATTCTTTGAAGGCTCACAATACTTTCCTGCTCCCCAACGCTTATAGTAATGAATGGATGTAGCAATTTCTTCCCCAGTAGAAGTGTCAACCAATAATGCCCGTACCGAATCCGATCCAAAATCCAATCCCAAACTATAGGTGACCTTTGCCATAATGCATTTTTTTATATATTAAAGCTCTTGGCTTTATTATATTCCTTTTCATCAAATCGATACAAAAAGGCGCCCTTTTTTGACTGAGATTTATCCTTTTCATCCAATCTGATTAAAAAATCCATAGTCCTCAATTTTTTTCTAAAGTTTCGTTTATCGATTTGCTCTCCCAAGATGCCTTCATACAACTTTTGTAATTGTGGCAGTGTGAATTTTTCTGGAAGCAAATTGAATCCTATCGGAACGGTGCGAACCCGTCTTCGCAAACGTTGAATAGCGGATACTATCATATCCTTGTGATCAAAAATAAGGTCAGGAAGATTGTTTATTGAAAACCATTCGGCTCGATATTCACTGATAAGTTCTGCCCTATAATCCTTTTTTAAAATCAAAGCGCTATAGGTAGTGGAAACCACACGTTCGTACGGATCACGATTGGCTTTACCAAAGGTCCGAACCTGTTCCATGTATACATTTTCCAATCCGGACAAATCACAAAGTACCCGATTGGCCGCTTTATCCAAATCTTCATTATTTCCTACAAACCCACCCATTAAGGACCATCTGTCCTTTTCCGGTTCAAAACCACGATGGACTAAAAGAACTTCTAACTTATTGGTGTCAAAGCCAAAAATGATACAATCCACCGCGAGTGTAATCTGCTGAATTTGTTTGTAGGTTCTGTTCATTATAATCCAAAAAACTTCAAAATGTATCCTTTCAAATATATAAAAAACCAAATGAGTGTAATGCATACACTTAATAATAGTTTTTATTATGGAGAATTTGAAATTCGGGAAGTAGGCATAGCATGGACGAACCAGACGGCATGATGAAGTACAGGAAAAATCACTACTACTTCAACTTTCTGCAAACGTCAACTTATTTAAAAAATATATGCGAGAAGTGGTTTTCTAAAAAAGTGAAAACCTCAAGTTTGGATGTATGAAAGTACTTTTATATATTAGTTTATCATGACCGATACACTCACAAAATTAGGCTACCTTGCAGGAGCATCCCGGTTTAGGAGGATTAGCGAAAAACTACAGCAAGATGGCGATAAAATATATAAACAATACGGTGTTTCTTTTAAAGCAAGTTGGTTTTCAATTTACTATGTGCTATCCACATCCGGCTCTTCCCAAACCATTCTTGAGATTGCCAAACAGATTGGCTTTTCCCACATTACGGTAAAAAACATTCTTCAGGAACTTAAAAAAGAAGGGTTGGTTGTCATTGAACCTAACCCGGTTGATAAACGTTCAAAACTGGCTTCGCTTTCATATGATGGAAAACTCTTAATTAAAAAAATGGAGCCATTGTGGCTATCTTTTTCCAATGCTTTGGAAGAAGTCTTCACTTGTGGTCATCCTGATCTTATGAATATTCTAAACAGAATCGATTCGGAAATCATTCGAAATCCGATACATAAAAGAATCCAAAACTCCTTAGTGAATGTCATAAAAGTAATAGACTACAGACCAAGTTTAAAAAAGAGCTTTAAGAAGTTGGCGGGCCCTTGGTTACTTGGCGTTCTTGATGAAAATTGGAAGATGATGATGAGTATACATTGAACAATCCTGATGATGCATACCTCAAAAACGGAGGGTTCTTATTCTATGCTCAATACGATACCAAAATTGTAGGCTGTGTCGCCTTAAAACGACTTAATGAGGACACGTTTGAGTTTGCCAAACTATTTATTGATCCAGAGTATAGAAACCTTGGGATAGCGACAAAACTAATAGAAAGATGTATTGGCCGATGCAAGGAAAATTTAGCCAAACAGCTTTGGTTACAAACGACTATGCGTATGCCACAGGCACATAAATTATATTACAAATTAGGGTTTGTGGATAACAAAGCTCCAAAACATATGGATGTATTGAAAAGAACGGAAAAAATTATGTGTTTACCCCTTTAAACAATAAAATGAGATTTTATTGGGACAAAATACACTTCAAGGCAGCCAACAACATATTTATATGATTGGCATCGGAGCTTTCGCCCATTAGGCCTATCCGCCATATTTTTCCCGCAAAGGGACCGAGACCTCCCCCTATCTCAATATTGTATTCTTCCAATAGGCGGCTTCTTACCGTTGAATCATCTATCCCTTCAGGAATCCGAACCGCGTTCAACATGGGTAGACGGTACTGCTCTTCTACCAGAAATTCAAAACCCATACTTTCCAATCCATCTCGTAATAGCTCATGGTTTTTTCGGTGACGCGCAAAGCGACTTTCCAAACCTTCCTCAAGAACAATCCGCAAGGCCTCACGCATGGCATACATAGATGATATGGGGGCCGTATGGTGATATGCCCTTTTGGCCCCGGCCCAGTAATTCTTGACCAAGGACAAGTCCAAAAACCAACTCTGTACCTTAGTCTTTCGGTTATCCAATACATCTATCGCTGCTTGACTAAAGGTAACCGGGGACAATCCGGGAGGAGCACTCAAGCATTTTTGACTTCCGGAGTAAAGGGCATCGATACTCCATTCATCCACCTTCAATTCCGTACCGCAATATGAGGTCACCGCATCTACCACGAACAAGGCTCCTGCCACTTTGGTCAATCTACTTATTTCTTCCAACGGTTGCAATACGCCTGTTGATGTTTCGGCGTGTACTATTGCCAATAACTTTGGGTTACAGCTCTTCAGGGCAATCTTCACATCCTCTATTTCTATTGGGCTTCCCCAATCGGCCTCCACCTTGATTACCTTTGCACCGCAACGCTCTGCAATATCGACCATACGGTTCCCAAAAACGCCATGTATACAAATTACCGCTTCATCACCCGGCTCCAACAGGTTGACCAGACACGTTTCCATGCCCGCACTTCCGGGAGCAGAAACTACAAAAGTTAATGGGTTTTTGGTTTGCAAGGTTTCTTGCGTCATAGCTTTTATATCGTCCATCACTTCCAAAAATTCGGGATCTAGATGTCCTACCAATGGTGTGGCCATGGCCCTTAATACCCTTGGATGTACATCACTTGGTCCAGGACCCATTAGTACCCTTGTACTCGTTTTCATTTCATCGATTTTTCCCATTGTGATAATTTTCGTTTTCTAAGGATGGTTTATAACGTGTTCTGAAATATATCAATTATTTTTTACGGCTCGTATGGCCTCAACAAAATGTTTGGGAGTTGCCTCCGTGAAATGTTGTATCTGGTGACGGCAACTAAATCCGCAAGCCACAATTTCGTGATCTTTTTGTAACTTTTTTATCGCCGGAAACAGAATTTCATTTCCAATTTTTTTGGAAAGGGCGTAATGTTCTTTCTCGTAGCCAAAAGAACCTGCCATACCACAACAACCTGATGGTATTTCTTGGGTTTTCTTTACCGAATCCTTTACCAACGTCTTCATCGCGTTGGTGCCATACAATGCTTTTTGATGGCAATGTCCATGAATTGCCATGGCTCCGGATATGGGTTCAAAACGCACATTCAAATGGCCCTTTTCGAATTCATCGCTCAAGAACACATCGATCATCATCACCCCATTTTTCAGTTGTTCCGCCATGTCGGTGTCGGCTATCATATCCGGTAGGTCATCGTTTAGGGCCGAGGCACAGCTAGGTTCACAAACCACCACCTTTAATCCTTGCTCCAGGAATTTTTTTAATCCGTCTATTGTTTTTACACCATCCCTTTTGGCATCCCGTAGAAAGCCATGGGAAATTTTCGGTCGTTGGCAACAACCCACATTGGCCAAAATAACCTCATATCCACAGGAATTCAAAAGTCTTAGGGCGGAAATCCCCACTTGTGGTTCATGATAATTCAAATAGGTATCTGCAAACAGCACCACTTTTTTATCACCCTTATTTGTTTTATGGGCATGTTCCGCAAACCATTTGTAAAATGGTTGTCTTGCAAAACCGGGTAGTTTCCTTCGCTTATCGAATTTAGCGGTATGTTCTAAAATCGATCGGAACAGAACGGTTTTTTGAAGGAGATTGACCATCCCCGCCTTCCATCCGGATATATTCGCCGCGGCCTTTGCCGAATTACGGATCAGTCTATCCCTAAAAGTAATACCATGTTGGTCATAATACATTTGTAAGCTGTCGCTTTTCATCTTCGCCATATCCACATTACTGGGGCATTCGGATTTACAGGCCTTACAGGAAAGACAAAGATCCATGACCTCATGAAGACGTTGGCTAGCCAAACCTTCTTTTCCAAATTGATTGGACATTGCCAAACGAAGTGCATTGGCCCTACCCCTCGTGGAATGTTCTTCGTCCCTAGTGGCCTTAAAACTTGGACACATGGTTCCACCCAATACTTTTCGGCATTCCCCAACCCCGGTACACATATGTACGGAGGCTTCAAAACCTTCCTCGACTTTGTATTGATATTCGGTTTTTACAGGTTGATCTTGATAGGCCGTTCCATATCGCAAATTATGTTCTATGGTCTGTGCCTCTACAATTTTGCCTGGATTCATCAAGTTATCCGGGTCGAATAGTTTTTTGATATCCAAAAAGGCTCCGTAAAGGGTTTCGCCGAAAAAACGTTTATTGTAGGCACTCCTTACCAAGCCATCCCCATGTTCCCCGCTCCAAGACCCCTTGTATTTCATCACCAGTTCAAAGGTATCATCGGTAATGGCTTTCAATCTTTGGATATCCTCAGCCAATCTTAGGTCCAATATAGGACGTACATGGATTACCCCAACACTGGCATGTGCGTACATGGCGGCCTTGGTACCGTGCTTTTCACATATTTTCAGGACCTGATCGATATACTCTGGCAAGTATTGGGAAGGTATTCCCGCATCTTCGATAAACGCCAAGGGCTTTTTATTTCCTTTTAGCCCCAACATCAATCCCAGGCCTTTTTTACGGATTACCCATACATCCTCGTAGGCCTCTCCTTCAGGAAAAATCGGGTAGGCATAACCGAATCCTTTTGCCTTTAGTTGTGCAATCATTTGGCGGGGCCTCTCCATTACATCTTCCAAGGTATCCCCATAAAATTCTACTATTAATATAGCCTCCGGATTTCCTTCCAAAAAGTGACAATGGTGTTTTGTAGTGAGGTTTTCCCTGCTAAGGCCGATAACCGTTTTATCCAATATCTCAATAGCGGAAGGGGTAAAGGGCAACATGGGTTCTACAGCGGATATGGCCTCCAAAATTTCGGCAAAATGTACTACACAGACCGATTTATGTTTGGGCAGGTCTACAAGATTAAGCTTAAGCTCCAAGGTCGTTGCCAAGGTGCCTTCGCTACCGCAAATCAATTTGCTCAAGTTCCATTGGTCTGTATACACGAATTCGTCCAAATTGTAACCCCCCACTCTTCGCATTACCTTGGGAAAACGTTCTTTGATTTCCTTGAAATGGGTATCCACCAATTTTTTAAAGGATGTATAGATCTCCCCTTCACGATCGGTTTGCGCGGCCTTTTTATAATATTCTTCCGGGGAATAGTTTTTTAGATGTAAAAAAGTACCATCCACCAACACTACCGTAGCTTCCAGAACATGATCCACGGTCTTACCGTACAAAATACTTTTGGTCCCAGAAGAATTGTTGCCGACCATTCCCCCTACATTTGCCCTGCTTCCCGTAGCGGGGTCCGGCGCAAAATGCAATCCGTAGGGCTTTAATTCCGCATTAAGGTTATCCCTTACCATGCCCGGTTGTACTCGTACCCATTTTTCCGACTCATTTATTTCCAGGAGAGCGTTCATGTATTTGGAAAAGTCCAAAATCATTGATTTCCCTACAGTTTGCCCAGCCAGACTTGTTCCCGCGCCCCTGGGAAGTATACTGATCTTATTCCTTTGTGCAATGGCAATGGCATTCTTTACATCTTCGGCATCCTTTGGTAGAACTATCGCAACTGGCTTTATTTGGTAGATACTAGCATCGGTGGCGTACATGCCCAAAGAGTAATCATCTACCAGCACTTCCCCCTGTAACGATTTGTCCAAACTATCAAAAATAGCCTTCATTCCAATAGTGTCATTTTATCAAATAAATATAAGTCCCAATAGACCAACTACCAACAAATAATACAAGGTTGGCACTATGGTCCTTCGTAGAACCATGCCTTCCTTTCCGAGAAAGCCTACAGTAGCCGAGGCCGCCACCACATTGTGAATCGCAATCATGTTGCCTGCCGCCGCACCAACTGCTTGCAGTGCCAATACTACAAAAGAAGGTATTGCCAATTTTGCCGCTACCCCGAACTGGAACAGTCCGAACATAAGGTTGCTTACTGTATTGCTACCCGCTATAAAGGCTCCCAGTGCACCGATGGAAGGGGCGAACATGAGATAAATATTGCCGACGGTATCCGCAACCCACTCCGCCATCGCAATGGGCATACCGGGAATACCGGCGGGGTTTGCCCCTGAATTGATATAGATACGGACCATGGGTACCGTAAAAACAAGTACGAAGCCAGCACCCAATAGCATTTTTGCACTATCCTTAAAGGCGATCCGGACCTTATCCCATTTCATATTGTGTAACCCTATGGTAATCACTCCCGCCAAGAGTAAAATGGTACCGGGCAAATAGAACGGACTGCTGGAAGCCGAGATGGAAGTGCCCAAAATTTCGGCCCATACTATCTTAATATCACTTAGCCAGCCCTTTAATGGTAGTTGTGGAAGTCTGGACAATACCAATAGGGTCGCCATCGCGAGATAGGGTATCCATGCTTTGGCCAATGACATCTTTTTCCTGCTGTTGTCATCCTTCAATTTTACTTTCAAAGTGCCGAACCAAGTAGAAGGCCAGTTTTCTTCGGTATCAAACTCCCATATCTTTTTCGGAATCAAAAAACCCCGTTTTGCCGCAACCACTACAATGGGAATAGCAACCAATGCCCCTAGCAAAGATGGAAACTCCGGTCCTAAAAAGAGACCTGTAAGTACATAGGGAACCGTAAATGCAAGTCCACCAAAAATAGTGAAGGGCAGTATCTGCAATCCTTCCTTCCAAGATCTGTTCTTCCCAAAAAAACGAGTCATCATACAGACCATGAGCGTTGGCATAAGGGTTCCGGTTATGCCGTGTAGGAGTACAACTTCGGAGGTAACCAGTTGTATATAATCCGAAAGTTCAAGACCGGTTACGGCCAGTTCAGCGTTAAATTCGGAACTTTGGATACCTCCACTTACCCCAACTAATATGGGAGTTCCCACGGCCCCGAAGGATACCGCAGTACTCTGTACCATCATCCCCAACATTACCGCACAAAAAGCTGGAAAGCCCAAACCTACCAGGAGGGGTGCAACAATTGCCGCTGGCGTGCCAAATCCAGCAGCCCCTTCAATAAAGGAACCGAACAGCCATACAATGATAACAACCTGTACCCTGCGGTCTTTGGAGATATCGGCAAAGCCTTCACGAATTACACTTAGGGCCCTTGAATACTTAAGCAGATTTAAGAGTACGATGGCGCCAAAAACAATGTACAAAATGTCGAAAGTGATGAACAGTCCTTGAATTGTAGAGGCTATAATATCGATGATAGCTATATCCCAGACTGAAAAAGCGATACCGATAGTGACCAAAAACGAAATGGGCATGGCCCTTTTTGCCGGCATTCTTAATCCTACCAAAAGTATAGCGGCCGTAAGAATAGGAACGACCGCTAGAAATGCCAATAAGGATGATGACATATCCAGTTCAGTTTATGTTCTACAATTTAAACTCTTGCGATTTGCTTAAAAATAATACAAATAGGACTGGTTTTTGGAAAGTCCTTAAGATTCTTTATTAGTGCCCAAGTTCAAAACAAAGAAAAACCGACTATCCTGGGCACCTATTCCTAATGACGAATACCATCAACTCAAATTTTGTGGTCAACAATCCAAATAAAAAATTTCTTGAAACCAACCTCGCCTTGACCGACCTTGCAGGTTTTCTTTTGGCACTTACATAGGGTTACCAGCCAGAGGCCTTTCTGGCAGGTTTCGCCATTTTCAATTTGGCCTAAAGGCCAAAAATCAAAATTTTATATTTGCCCTTCCCGGAATTGCAAAAAGACAATTCCAACCTCCCCAAGGGAAGGTGAAATCGAAAACCCTGTCTGTGGACACCTAGGCCCTAGATAGAGCCATCTGAGAATTCTTAAGATTCAGATGCAAACCTTTGCATAAGATCGGCACTGCCATCGTTTCCATAACCCCTATTTTTATATTGAATTGATACGATTGAAAACTCATTTAAATAGGGCATGAACTTCCTAAGAAACACAAAATATCTGCTCCCTTTTATCGTCCTAACAATCGGGATTTCTTGTGCCCCAAAAAAAAGCTTACGTCTCCCAGAATTACAGATTGCCATAATTGCGGACGCGCATCTTCAGGATGTTTATGGGGAACTTCAGGATAGCGAATATCGCGGTGTAAAAAATCCTAAAAATGGAGGTTACGCACTTATCAGGACCATGGGGAGTCAATTGAGGTCTACCCGAATTTTTAACGAAAATTACTTTGCGTTTTTGGCCGCACTTGATGATATAGCCAAAAGAAATGTGCGCTATGTATTGCTCCCAGGGGATTTCTCGGATGACGGGCAGCCTATCCATCTGCGTGGACTAAAACGGATTTTAGAAGATTATTCCGAACGCCATGGGCTTTCATTCTATTTGATCCATGGCAACCATGATGTTGTACGGCCGTTTAACCGCAAAGATGGAAAAGTAGATTTCCTTGGGGAAGGTGGCAAGCGGCAACCCATCATGTCGCATTTGCAAATGTATGTAGCCGACACTATCAAAGAACATCCGGTAATAGTTTCAAGGGACATTCAAAATTTGGGGTATTACGAAAGTACGAACCACATGGCCGATTTCGGATTTTTTCCCAAAGCGGATCATATCTATTGGGAATCCCCATTTTCTGATTATACCTACGATACCTACAATTTCGAGCAGGCCAAAGAACAAGCTTCATTAAAAAACAGAAGCCTTTTGCTCCCTCCAAATGATGTCCCTCTTCCGGACACCAGTTATCTGGTAGAACCCATTGAAGGGCTCTGGTTGCTTGCCCTTGACGCAAATACATATCTCAAAAAAGAGAGATTGGGTGAGGAAACAGATTCTAAGGATTATCCCAATACCGGAATTGGCCATGACAATCTTCTTGAAACTAAAAAATACCTCTTGGACTGGGTGGGAAAAGTGGTGAAAAGTTCGGAAGAACATGGGAAAACACTGATTGCCTTTAGCCATTATCCCATGGTGGATTTTACAAATGGCGCTACCCCTGAAATTGATAATTTATTGGTCGGTAGCCAAATGCAATTGAGACGGGTTCCCAATAACAAAGTAGCCGAACTATTTGCCGATAAAGGCCTAAAGCTCCACTTTGGGGGCCATTTACATATAAACGATACAGGAATCACCACCACAGAAAAGGGAAATACCTTGGTGAATGTTCAAGTACCTTCCTTGGCAGCCTATAAGCCGGCCTACAAATTGCTTACCATAGGGGAAAAGGAGATTATGGAGGTGGAGACGATAACCTTGGATTCCGTTCCTAGGCTTGATGAATTTTTCAACCTATACGAGCAGGAGCACACATTTTTGAGAAGTATAAGCGACCAAAATACCTGGAACAAAGCGGTTTTAACTTCAAAAAACTATCATGAGTTTATGACATGGCATTTGAGGGAACTCGTGCGATTACGTTTCCTGAAATCGGAATGGCCATCTGAATTTGCCTCCTTTCTTTTACCTATTTCCGGTCAGGAATTGTTGGCGTTATCACAAGCGAACCCTTTGGAACTTCTTGAAGAATCGTTAAAGAAAATCAAGGGTAATGACAACCAAGCTTCAGATTATTGGATAAAAGCCCAAGAAAGTGCCCACAAATCAAATCTGAATTTTGATTGGTTCGGCGATTGGTCGGGATATGATTTGGTATTCGACCTGTACCGGCTTAGAAGTGCCGATGAATTGGCCTTCAGCGATATTGGCCAAGAACGGCTGGACCAATACAGCCTCATCATCGAATCGTTCCTAAAACAAGAAAATCTAATTTCGGACAATGACCCGATGCGAAGTAACATGCTCGAGCTGATAAAAATGTTTCGAAAATTTATGAACGGTGAGCCCTCCGATCATTTTCAAATACAACTAAAAACCGGGAAAGTAATACCGTTGAACAATAAACGGACAGATTGAACCCAAAAACCAATACCATGAAAATAAACCAAAAGGCCATGTTAATTGCGATCCTACTTTTAGCCGCTTTACCATCATTGAAGGCACAGGAAAAAATGGCTGTAGACTATGTGAACCCGCTTATAGGAACATCGGCCTTAGGTTTTAGCGAAGGTAAGGATGGTGGTGGGACCATGCCCTGTGTGGGGCCGCCCTTTGCCATGACCAATTTTGTGGCGCAGACGCGTGAAAACAAAATCAGTGAAATGCCCTATGTTTATGAAGATACGACCATTAAAGGATTTATGGCTACCCACCAGCCGACAGTCTGGATGGGCGATTATGGCTATGTCAGCGTCATGCCTCAAATAGGGGAGTTAAAATTACTTCCCAACGATCGGGCATTACCTTTTTCCCATAACAGCGAAATCTCGAAGCCCCATTACTATTCAGTTACCATGGAGGACGACCGGAAGGAAATAAAAGGGGAAATCGCTGCTGCTTCCCGTTGCGGCATGTTTCAGTTTACCTTTCCCGAATCCAAGGAATCACACCTCATCATTCAAGGCATCAATATCACCGAGAACAAGAAAGATTTTCAAGGTTATCTAAAAATCGATGATAAAAAAGGGGAAATCACCGGGTATAACCCGGAAAGAATGTCCTCCCATTTAGGGCCTAAACTTAGTAACTTCAAAGGCTTTTTCATAATACAGTTCGATAAACCATTCGAATCTTTTGGGACGTGGAATTCTTTTCGTACGGAACCTGATATCGTAAAATCGGGAACGGAACAATACGGCGCACGAATGGGTGCATATATCAGTTTTAAAACAAAAAAAGATGAAAAAGTCAAAGTAAAGATTGCTACCTCTTTTATTAGTATTGAACAGGCTCGTAAAAATCTATCTATCGAAATACCCCATTGGGACTTCGAAAATTTAGTAAATACCACCCGTACGATCTGGCAAGAAAATTTAAGCAGAATAGAAGTAAAGAGTAAATCGGAAGTACAGAAAAGTATCTTCTACACTGCCTTGTTCCACACTATGTTGTTTCCTCGTGAGTTTTCAGAGTATGGACGCTATTATAGTCCTTTTGACGATAAAATTCATGAAGGTGTATCTTATAACGATTATTCCCTGTGGGATACTTTTAGGGCGTTGCATCCATTGCTTCATTTTACACATCCCGAACGGGTAGATCCAATGGTACAATCCTTATTACAGATGTACAAAGAAGGTGGATGGCTACCAAAATGGCCAAACCCCACCTACACGAATATAATGATAGGTACACATGCAGATGCTGTCATTGCGGATGCTTATGTAAAAGGGTTCAGGGATTATGACGTAGCCTTGGCCTACGAAGCTGTTCGCAAAGACGCCATGCAGCCACCCTTTCGCGATACCGAGAAACATTGGGGCGATCGCGATGAAGGAGTTTTATATGAGGCTCGGGGAGGGCTCACCTATTATCATTCACTAGGCTATGTAGCGGCTGACAGAACTCGCGAATCCGTAACGCGTACCATAGAATTTGGCATCGATGATTTTTCCATTGCCCAAATGGCAAAAGATCTTGGAAAAACGGAAGATTACAATCGGTTGATGAGTTGGAGTAAAAACTATAAAAATCTGTACAATCCCAAAACTGGCTTTTTAAATGCCCGCTTATTCAACGGCGATTGGCACGGCAATTCGCAGGAAGGATTCACGGAAGGAGGGAAATGGACCTATCTTTTTGGTGCCATGCACGATATCCCGGGAATGATGGATTTATATGGAGGAAAAGCCAAATTTGCCCGAAAATTAAACGAAAATTTTGATGGTGGCCACTATCGGCACGATAATGAACCTGGGCACCATTACGCCTATTTGTTCAATTATGCCGGACAACCTTGGAAAACCCAAGAACTGATTAGGAAGCATACTTCTGTGGAAAACTTTAGAAATCTACCCTTGGGTATCAATGGAAATGATGATTGCGGGCAAATGTCCGCTTGGTATGTTTTTGGGGTAATGGGTTTTTATCCGGTAACTCCCGGGACGGAAGTTTTTGCCATAGGAGCCCCCCAATTTCCGGAACTTACCCTAAAACTATCAAAAGATGGTAAATCCAGATTGTTCAAGATCATTGCCAATAATCTATCCGAAGATAATATGTACATACAATCCGTGACCTTGGACGGAAATCGAATTAAAGAACCGTTTATCACTTATACCCAGATAATGAATGGCAATAGATTGGTTTTTGAAATGGGGAAAAAACCTAATTTCAATGCGTTTAGTCACAAACCCTGAGTGGATATTGAACTCAAAAATATGGCCTTACGGCCCTTTTTACGGTCAATTTTATTTTAAAGAAATTGTATTTATCATTTCCACTATTCCAAAGTGGACTTAAAAAACCTTTATGAAAAAAAAGATAGCAATAGTATTGGTTCAAGTATTGATTTTTTCGTCATTTTCATACGCGCAGAAGAATAGACCCATTAACACCATGTCCTTTAATATTCGATATGACAATCTAGAAGATGGCAAACAGAATTGGCACCATAGAAAAGAAAATGTCGTTCGGATGATTAATTTTTATGATCTGGATATCATTGGAATGCAGGAGGTTTTGGTAAATCAACTCAACTATCTTAAGCAGCATTTAGAGCAATACAGAACAGTAGGTGTAGGCCGTGAGGATGGAAAGGAAAAGGGGGAGTTCTCCCCCATTTTTTATCGAAAGGATAGGTTTGAAGAGTTAAAAAATGGTACATTCTGGTTAAGTGAAACACCTCAAAAAGTGAGTAAAGGTTGGGATGCTTCCCTAGAAAGGATAGCAACTTGGGCAATAATAAAGGATAAGATCACTGGGGAAAAGTTTGTCATTATGAACACGCATTTTGATCATATCGGAAAGCAGGCCCGGATTGAAAGTGCTAAATTATTAAAGCAAAAATCTAAGGAACTTGCAAAGGATTTGCCTTTGATCCTTACAGGTGATTTTAATCTTGTTCCGGAATCCGAGGCCATAAAAACCTTGACGGAACAGGACGGGGAGAATACCCTGGTAAACTCAAGCACTGTTGCCAACGTAAGCTATGGGCCCGACTGGACGACCTGTGGTTTTGACAATAGACCGTTCCACAAACGAAAGGTAATTGACTATATTTTTGTAAAACAGTTTAAAAGGGTAATTAGATACGCCGTTTTTTCAGAAATGCTAAACGATATATTTTTATCGGATCATTGCCCGGTTTTTGCCCAAATTGAATTTTAAAACTTTGCCGAGTAATTCATTTGTGATAAACCTGAAGAACTAAAATCTAAACAGGAGTTAACCAATCTCGGATATTTTTACCGGTCTGTTTTCCTGAATGGACTTAATAGCGGCAAGTCCTATTTTTAGAGATTGTAGCCCATCGTTTCCATCAACGGGCATCATAGTACCGTTTTCAAGCCCCTTAATGAAATCCCTCATTTCTGTTTTATAGGCCTCTTGGTAGCGTTCTAGGAAAAAATGTAAGGGTAAGGCCGCATGTATGCCTTGATTGTTGTACAATTTGTGTGAATCGTGGAAATTGTTGTTGGATTGTACCATCCCTTTTGAACCAAAGACTTCAACCCTCTGATCATAGCCATAAGAAGCTTCCCTACTATTATCTATGATGGCCATGGTGCCATCGGTATAGGTTAACGTAACGACTGCAGTATCTATATCACCAGCGGCCCCAATGGCCGGGTCGATCAAAACCGCACCTTTGGCATACACTTCCTCTACTTCTTTATCTACAACGAAACGGGCCATATCAAAATCATGAATGGTCATATCCAAAAATAGCCCCCCTGATTTTTCAATGTAGCTTACCGGAGGAGCACCGGGATCACGACTGGTAATCTTGACCAAATGAGGAATCCCCACAGCTTTGTTTTTCACCAACTCCCGTACCTTTCGGAATTCCTTATCGAACCTTCTGTTAAAGCCCAACATCAACTTGACCTCTGCATCCTTAACGGTCTCCAATACTTCCGAAACCCTTGCCAATGAAAGATCCAATGGTTTTTCGCAGAAAACATGTTTTCCAGCCTTTGCGGATAGCTCCACATAATCCGCATGTGTATCGGTAGGGGAACAGATCAAAACGGCATCGATCTGGGTACTTCCCAACATTTCCTCAAAAGTGTCGGGCGTAAAGGGTACACCTTTATCCCTGGCATATTGCAAAGAGCCCTGATCAGGGTCTGTCGCCGCTACTATTTCTACGTCGGGCGTTTGAAGCAGATTGTCCAAATGGATTTTTCCGATTCTTCCCAATCCGGCTATGGCCAATTTTAGTTTTGTCATTTGTATTGAATTAATTATAGCCCTAATGTTCTTATGTAATCCCTATTGGATTGCGCGCATTTTTTGGGTTCTCCCATGCCTGGAAGTATATCCTGTTCAACAACGATCCAATCCATGTAGCCCTTGTCGTTCAAAAGTTTTACTATTGAATTAAAATCCACTGTACCCTTCCCTAGTTCACAGAATACCCCTTTTTTTAACGCATCAAAATAATCTCCATTTTCCTCGCGTGATAGTCGGGCCGCTTTGGGGTCATAGTCCTTAAAGTGAACATGCCATATTCTGTCCGAATACTTTACTATGGCATCTGTGGGATTACCTCCGCCAAAGGCGTAATGTCCCATATCCAAACAGAGTCCCAATAATTCAGGATTGGTCAAGGCCATAAGGGTATCTATCTCTTGTGGGGTCTCTACATACCCGGCACAATGATGATGGAAAACGGTGCGTAGTCCATATTGATCCTTTACGGCTTTGGCCACTTTTTCGGCACCCGCGGCATATACCTTCCATTGTATTTCGGAAAGTCCCATTTCAGGGGTTATTCTGCCCGCGTATTGCGTGCGATCCGGGACGGACCCATTGTCATCGGCCAAAACAATAAATGCATTTTCATACCCTGCTCTATACATCAGTTGGGCAACTTTTAATGCGGTATCTACTCCCGCTTCATGGGTGCTGCTATCGGCCAAGGCCACTGGAACAAAGGCTCCCAGCAACTGCAAGCCCCTCTTTTCGATTTCCTTGCGTAAAAGGTCTGGGTCTGTAGGCATGTATCCCCAATCGCCAAGTTCCGTACCGATATAGCCCGTTTCCTTTATTTCGTCCAAAACCTGTTCAAACCCGATTTCTTCGGATTTTTCCTCTAGATCGAATTCCAGGGCGCCCCATGAGCAAGGTGCGTTTGCTATTTTGATCATCCTATTTTTTTAAAATTTACGAGACCATATATTGGGCCATCTCTCGATAATCACTTTGGTCTGGGTGAAAAACTCAATGGCATGTTTCCCCTGCCCATGAAGGTCTCCGAAAAAACTATCTTTCCAACCGCTAAAGGGAAATTGTGCCATTGGGGCCGCTACTCCAATATTAATGCCGATATTGCCCGCATCGGCCTCGTTTCTGAACTTTCTTGCATTTGCCCCACTTCCCGTAAATAGGCAGGCCATATTGCCATAGTTTCCGCTATTTACAAATGAAAGGGCTTCATCTATGTTTTTCATCGAAATCAGGCTCATTACGGGGCCAAAGATTTCTGTTTTTATGAGTTCCTTATCCAAAGCCACGTTTTCTAGAATTGTAGGTGTAATAAAATTACCTTTTTCATATCCCGAAATCGAGGCATTTCTACCGTCAAGAAGCACCTGGGCCCCTTCATCGATTCCTTTTTGAATCAATCCTTCTATTCTAGTTTTACTCTCCGGAGTGATTACCGGGCCCATGTTTACTCCCTCTTCCCAGCCGTAACCGGTGGTCCTTGATTTTACGGTTTCATAAAGGGCATCTTTTATTTCTCGCTGCTGGTCATTAACCGTGATAATCGTAGAGGCGGCCAAACACCGCTGTCCCGCACAGCCATAAACGGAGTCTGCAATAATTTTTGTAGACATCTCGATATCCGAATCGGGCAATATGACCACAGGATTTTTTGCTCCCCCCTGCGCCTGCACCCTTTTCCCGTTGGCCGTTCCCTTGGAATAAATATACCTAGCCACGGGGGTACTACCCACAAAACTGATGGCCTTGATCTGTGGATGCTCTAAAATAGCATCTACAGAATCCTTTCCGCCATGAACTAGATTTACCAAGCCCTTAGGAACATCCAATTGATCGATGAACTCAAAAATCTTCATCATGGTCAAGGGGACTTTTTCGGAAGGTTTTACGATAAAGGCATTCCCCGTCGCAATCGCATAGGGCAAAAACCAGAATACGATCATACTCGGAAAATTAAAGGGCGTAATGCAAGCGGCAACACCTAAAGGTTGCCGAATCATCATCTCGTCTATTCCCGTGGCAATATCCTCAATAACATCACCGGCCATGAGCATGGGCGTACCACAGGCTACCTCAACATTTTCAATAGCCCTTTGTATTTCTCCAAAAGATTCGGCCTTGGTCTTGCCCGACTCATTGGTAATGATTTCCGCCAAAACCTCGGAGTTCTCCTCCAGCAACGATTTTAAATGGTATAGTACTTGAACCCTTTTCATTACAGGTACCTTACTCCATTCTTTGTATGCCTTTTGTGCAGTAATTACCGCCTCGGCCACATCATTTTTCGTGTCCGGACCATAGGGCACTTTTGCCAAAACCTGTTGATCGGCAGGGTTTAGCACATCTACAGTTTCTGTAGATATGCTGTTCTGCCAACTACCGTTTATATAGTTTTTTAAAATGTTCATTTTTTAGAATGCTTAGTACTTATTAATTGAAAAATTGTTTTTCATCCATTGCTTCCCAATAAAACATAAATCAAAATCGTAATAGCGCACAGCCCTATCGACATGGCCTTGGTATACTTCCATGACACCAAATTGACCGCACCGACATCGGTAACCTCGTACATGTTCTTTCTTGGATAAAAATAGGAAACCGCATACATGATGGCCACGTTCAATACAAATTCAATGCCCCATAAATGCACAAAATGAATGCCGTGACCCGTATAACCCCAGGTCATAAAAACGTAAAAGCACAGGCCGAAAATCAAGGCGACCTTGGCACCCAAGGCCGAAACTTTTTTCATAAAGAAGCCTGCCAATAAAATCGAAGCTATAGGGATAAAGAAAATACCGTTCAGTTCCTGTAATAATTGATACAATCCATCCGAAGCATTGGCGACCATAGGGGCCGTAAAAATAGCCACTACGGCCAAGACAGCTGATGTTCCCTTACCGATTCTGACGAGTTGGGTGTCGTTAATATTCTTACTTAGGTGTTTTTTTACAATATCCACACTGAACAAAGTCGCGACCGAATTCAGCACGGAATTAAAAGTACTTAGAACCGCCCCCATAATTACAGCGGCAAAGAAACCGATCAACCAAACGGGAAGTACCTTTTTTACCAATTGGGGATATACGGAATCCTGTTGGTCAAAATAGGTGTCCTGAAAATAAAAGTAACAGATAACGCCGGGAAGCACAATGACCAAAGGAATCAATATTTTAAAAAGGCCTGTTAGCAATAGCCCTTTTTGGGCTTCCTTTAAATTCTTGGCGCCCAATGCCCTTTGGATAATGGCCTGGTTCATCCCCCAGAAATAGAGTTGATTGATGATCAATCCCGTAAACAGCACTTCAAAAGGTAAGACCGAATCAGGCTTTCCGATCACATTGAATTTCTCCGGAGCAAACTCATACACCTTTACCAAGCCATCAACAATATTGTTATCCCCAATGGCCATTAGCGCAAGGATGGGAATCAATAATCCCCCTATTAAAAGGCCAAGGCCGTTGATGGTATCGGAATAAGCTACTGCCTTTAATCCTCCAAAAATAGCATAAATGGAACCTATCGCTCCGATGACCACAATGGTAATCCAGAGTCCCTGGGTCGTATCGACGCCCAAAAAATCGGAAACCCCAAACAGACTTTCAATACCGATAGCCCCTGAATACAGTACAATGGGCAATAACGTAACCACGAACGAAAAAATCAATATGGAAGCGACCATGGTCCTCGTTAACCCATCAAAGCGGTTTTCCAAAAATTGGGGAATGGTGGTCAGACCCATTTTAAGATATTTGGGCACGAAAAAGATAGCGGCGATTACCAGTGCAATTGAAGATGTGACCTCCCAAGCAATCACGATAAACCCATTGACATATGAATTACCGTTCATACCAATCAGATGTTCCGAAGAGATATTGGTCAACAACATAGATCCTGCGATTACGGTGCCGGTTAGACTTCTCCCTCCTAAAAAATAACCCTCGGAAGATCCTAAATTGGTCCTTCGCAGGCTATACCAAGTAAAGAGGGCGACCCCTCCTGTAAAAAGGATAAAGGAGGCCAGCGTAATAATCAAATCGGTATTCATTAGGTCGGTGGTGGTTTAGAGGTAATATTTTTGGGTCTTCTTGTTTTTTTGATAGGTCTTATGCGATTCACTTACAGCCACTTTCTCGGATACTTCCGCCACGGCTACATCCCACCAGGCAAAACCAGGTACTCCTTTCTTGCGATCCACCTCAATATAGATCAAGGTAGTATGATCAATGGTCTTTGCCTTTTTGAGGGCCGCTTTTAGCTCTTCTACATTGGAAGTTTTAATTACATGTGCACCCATACTAGCTGCATTGGCGGCATAATCGATAGGTAACAGCCCTCCATCAAGTTGGTTGGTCTCCTCATTGCGATAACGGTAATACGTACCAAAGCCATCACTTCCCAAAGAAGCCGACAGACCTCCGATACTGGAATATCCATCGTTGTTCAGGAGAACAATGGTCAATTTTTGTCTTTCCTGAATAGCCGTAATAATTTCTTGCGCCATCATCAAGTAACTGCCATCGCCTACCAGCACATAGACCTCGCTTTCTGGATTGGCCATTTTGGCCCCTAATCCGCCAGCGATTTCGTAACCCATACAGGAATATCCATATTCCAAATGAAAGCCTTTTGGATTTCGTGTTCTCCACAACTTGTGCAAATCTCCCGGAAGACTTCCCGCTGCACAAATCATAATGTCGCTAGCATCGGAAAAAGTATTTACCGCACCTATAACCTCAGCTTGAAAAGCCGGTGTTTCGTTCTTTTCCAAATAGATTTCCGAAACAAATTCATCCCAGCTTGTATTAAAGCTTTCCACTTTTTTCCGATAATCCTTGTTGACCTCATAATCGGACAACTGTTGGTCAATTTCCTCAAGAATCGCCTTGGCGTCACCTATCAATGGCAATGCCCCATGTTTAAAGGAGTCGAATTCGGTAATGTTGATATTGACAAACTGCACCTTGGGGTGTTGGAAGGCAGATTTTGAGATAGTGGTAAAATCGCTATAACGTGTTCCGAGGCCGATGACCAAATCGGCTTCCTTTGCGATTTCAATGGCTCCCGGAGTCCCTGTTACACCAACAGCACCCAGATTTTGGGGTTCGTTATAATCCAATGATCCCTTGCCGGCAAAGGTCTCTGTTACTGGAATCCCTGTTCGGTTGACCAATTTTTTCAATATTTCGGTCGCGCCACTATAGATGGTGCCTCCCCCTGAAACTATCAAAGGCCTTTTGCTTTCCTTTATCCGCTCAATAGCCTTTGCCAAAAAGGTTTGATCTGGCATTGTTCTACCGATATGCCAAACCTTTTTTTGGAAAAGAGCAACGGGAAAGTCATACGCCTCTGCCTGAACGTCCTGGGGGATACTTAAGGTAACGGCCCCGGTTTCTGCCTGTGAGGTCAATACCCGCATAACTTCGGGCAATGCCGTAATTAATTGTTCAGGACGATTGATACGATCCCAATATTTGGATACGGGCTTAAAACAATCGTTTACTGAAATGTCTTGGGTAGAAGCAGATTCCAGCTGCTGTAGAACAGGGGCCACATGTCGGGTCGCAAAAATATCCCCTGGAATCAACAAAACAGGAATCCTGTTAATAGTTGCCGCTGCGGCACCCGTAATCATATTGGTGGCTCCCGGACCAATGGAAGAAGTACATACAAAGGTCTGTAAACGATTTTTTACCTTGGCAAAGGCCGCGGCCGTATGTACCATGGCCTGTTCGTTTCGTGCTACATAAAATGGAAAATCCGGATTTTGGTGCAATGCCTGCCCGATTCCCGCAACATTGCCATGCCCTAGAATCCCAAAGCAACCTGCAAAAAATTTGTTTTGGATACCATCCCTTTCTACATACTGATTTTTTAGATATTCTATAGTGGCTTGCGCAACCGTGAGTCTTTTTACTTCCATTTTGATCAAAATTTAAAATCCTCCATTTTTTTCTATAAAGGCCAACGATTGTTCCAAAGTCGGCATAAAATTGGCACAACCTTTTTGGGTCACTACATGCGCCCCGCTGGCATTGCCCATACGACAGGCTTTGTACATATTCCAACCCTGTAATACACCATAAAGAAATCCACTGGCAAAGGCATCGCCGGCACCTAGAATGTTAAGCACCTCTACCGGGAATCCGGGAACATCTTGCATAGACCCATCCCTTTTACAGATACTTGCACCATCCTTACCCCTCTTTACTATCAAGGTCTCGATGCCCGTGGCAAGTAGTCTTTTTATGGATTCGTTTATATCTCCTGAAATTTCAGGAGCCGATATTTGCTGGTCCTTTATCGTAACCTGAGACGTATTTACCATAGTCGCCGCCAATATTTCCTCCTCTGTACCTATGGCAATTTTCACTTTCGGTAACACGGCACGCATCGTTATTCCGTAGGCCCTATAGTCGTGCCATTGATCTGCTCTGAAATCCAAGTCTAGAACGACGTCAACATTATTCTTGTCAGCTACTTCAGCGGCATAAAAAGTAGCGCTTCTGGAGGGTTCCCTATTCATGGCCGTACCGTTAATCAACAAAATCCGGTACTCGGGAATATTGGCCCTGTCCACGTCATCAATGTCCACTTGGCTATCCGCGGCATTGTCCCTATAAAATACCAACGGAAACTTATCCGGAGGTTCTATCCCCAGGACCACTGCACTGCTTCGAGCGGAATCCTTTACAGGAATGCATTGGGTATTGACCCCTTCCTTGTTTAGAAAGTTTACAATAAACTCACCTACTTTATCATTTCCAACAGCTGTTAGCAGACTGGTATTGACTCCCAATCGCGCACAGCCCACGGCAATGTTTAATGGAGAGCCTCCCACAAAGGCATCAAACCCTTTGATATCATTGAAAGCAGAACCAATGTTTTGGGAGTAAAGGTCTATTGAAGACCTCCCAAAGGTGATTACATCATATTTCTTATTGGCCATATTCCCTATTTATTCATTTCTGCCCTTACCAAGGGCAATCTCTTATCTTTTGAGGTCCATGAATCGTATATCCATTCATGATCTGGGTCCGTAGTATTGGCCAAACACTGATCCGTTCCTGCCAAAAAGTTAAGGTAATAACAATGAAAACCATGTTCCGCCACTACAGGATGAAAACCTCTAGGTATCATCACAACATCATTGTGACGGGGTCTCGCAATCTCATCCAAAGATCGATCTTTGGTATAGACCTGTTGAATTGCATATGCTTCCGGTTTCTGAAATTTATAGAAATAGGTCTCCTCTTGAATGGGTTCCAGAACAGTGCCATCCTCCGCAAGAATACGTTCATCATGTTTATGTGCCGGAAAGGAGCTCCAATTACCTGAAGGGGTATACACTTCCCTTACCACAATACTGTGGCATCCAAAGCCGGGAGGCACTAGATCATTGAACTGTCTGGTAGCATTGTCCCCGCCAAAAATAACTACCGGGGTCTCTTCAGGTGTAACGAACTTTGCGGGGAAATCCTCATCGGCCCTGCACCAGCCATAGGCAATATCCAAGGCATCGCTGGTAGCCTTTAAAGTAAATTTTGTATGTCTTGGCAAGTATAAGGTATGGGCCACTCCGCTAAATACATCTGTACGTCCATTCAAGGTTTCCCAATTTCCTTTCTCGCTTGCTACCTTGAAGTTACCGCTCAATAGTACAATCACCAACTCATTTTCCTGTGTGTCCCATTCCCAGGTTTCATCCCGGACCATTTCCCTAGCTTCAAAGGAAAGATATTCCCACTGGGCCGATTCCGGAGATATTTGATGATATACCCCTGATCCGGTTTTAGGCTTTACTACTAATGGAGATTTTGTTCCCATACTATT
Source organism: uncultured Flavobacteriaceae bacterium (assembly GCA_947494715.1). Taxonomy (GTDB): domain Bacteria; phylum Bacteroidota; class Bacteroidia; order Flavobacteriales; family Flavobacteriaceae; genus Ulvibacterium. The sequence continues at coordinate 328,862 of CANLWG010000002.1, forward strand.
ATTTAATGGATAAATTGATTTGCTTTACCTGTGGCACCTAAAAGGTCAAATTTCTCTAACATGAATGCTTCGTTCGCCTCCATATACTTTTGACCAGGTACTATGGGGTCAAAAAGTTCGGGGGTGTCCCTAAAAAACTCTCTATGAACCCTTGTCCAAAGAAGCCTTGTATCCGTAGCTATGTTAATCTTACATACTCCGTATGCAATGGACTTAGCTATTTCTTTTGGAGAAACTCCGGATGCGCCTTCGCTCAGCGCACCACCGCTATGATTTATTCTGCCAATCTCTTCTTCATTTACCGCCGACCCACCGTGAAGCACTATAGGAAAATTAGGAAGACGCCGTTGTATTTCTTCCAGAATATTAAACTGTATGCCTTCTCCTCCCGAAAATTTATAGGCTCCATGACTTGTGCCTACCGCCACGGCCAAACTATCGCATTGGGTCTTTTGTACGAATTTTTCAACTTCGGAAGGCTTGGTATATCTTGCTTCCTTTTCATCAACTGAGATATCGTCCTCAACGCCACTGAGAACTCCCAACTCCGCTTCTACAAAGACATTCTTTTCATGCGCCTTTTTAACTATTGCCCTTGTTCTTTCAACATTTTTGTCAAAACTGTCATGTGATGCATCGATCATCACCGAATTGTACTTGTTAGAAGCTATCGCATCCAACGCATGTTCTTCATTACCATGATCCAAATGAAGGGCGAAAACCGCTTTTGGATATATTTTGGACGCTGCCTGGACCATTGCGGACAACATCAATGAATGTGCATAATTCCTTGCCGCTGGTGTAATCTGCACTAAAAATGGCGCGTTCGCCTTTTCTCCAGCTCGAAACAGTGCATGTACCTGCTCCATGGTAAATACATTTACCGCGGCAATGGCATATTTGCCGTAACACTTTTTAAAGAATTCCTTAGGCGAAACGAGCATATCAGTCCATTCTACGGAAATCATCAGAACTTCCTATCAGCAATAAAAAAACAATAAAAAAATGATGTTGAAAAGCATAATAGACCAAAAGACTATGCAAAGGTTTGCATTTTCCTACAACTTTACTTTGTCATTTTTTCTAGATGCGCATTCCCTTGAAGATGCCCTTAAGACAAGCTCTGGTTTAAAAACTTCTTGTCTAAAATTCTTCTGCGGACCTTTATCATTTAATCTATGCAATATGATTCGTGCAGAGAGCATACCCAAGCTGTAAACCGGTTGCCAAACCGTAGATAACGACGGCCTAAAATAAGAAGAGTGTGGTTCGTCATCAAAACCTACTATTGAAATATCCTCAGGTATCTTCAAGGCCATCTTTCTGGCGATGTGCATAGCAGAAATTGCAATATTATCGTTCATAGCAAAAATTGCATCCGGTAAATCTTCTAGCTTTAAGAGTTTTTCAGCAGGTTTTAGTCCGTCATCATGGGAAAATCCAGGAACATGTTCAATATACTCCTTACGAATAGGAATGCCAGCTTCTTCCAAAGCATCCAAATATCCTTGAAGCCTATGCTTTGTAGTACTGAGATTTAAAGGGCCCCCTAAATGGGCAATCCTAGTGCACCCGGATTTAATGAGATATTCCACGGCCTGAAAGGCTCCTGCATAATCATCTACCAAGACTTTATCGGCCTCCAGTCCTGGGCAATCCCTATCAAATACCACTACAGGGATATCATTTTTTTGAAGTGTCCTAAAATGGTCAAAATTTTTGGTTGCCGAAGTAGGTGACACCAAAACTCCGTCAACCTGTATTTTTAACAACTTTTTGATGATTACCGCTTCCTCCTCATAGGATTCATTCGAAAGGCAAATCATAATATTGTACTCTGAGCTACCTATGACATCTTGTATGCCCGTTATTATTGCTGAAAAAAAGTGGCTTGTAATCTCAGGGACAATTACCCCAATGGTATTCGATTTCTTTTGCAAAAGGTTCAAAGCAAGTAAATTGGGTTGATAGTCCAATTTTTTGGCCAAGGCCCTAACTGCATCCTTAGTTTCCTTCTTTAAGGCGGGATGGTCCTTCAAGGCTCTGGAAACCGTGGAAGGAGCAATACGTAGCTCACGGGCAATATCGGTAATGGTAACCCTACCCTTTTTCATGATCGGCGGTTTTGAATCTTTTTAGTATTTGTCAATTGGCATATTTTATATTGTCGTTCACTAAACATGCTCCCTTTATGCCATTAAAACCTCTTAGAAAAATACAAAAAATTATGATGCCGTTTTATCGCTGGGAAAAAAGGATGGGAAAACGTAGGGGGACAAGTAAATTTACCAAACTGAAATAGATCATTATTAGGGTTCCTTAAATTCCAAGATTAATTCCCCACCGTTGACAATTTGTGAATGCCGGATAGCCATTCCCTCGATTATTTCCCCATTCAGAAATGTATTTTTAATGGCCCAATTGCTTTCGCTATTATTTTTTGCACGAATCACAAAATGCTCTCCAGGATAATAATCAGGATGTAGACTAATCTTAATCTCATCGAAAATGGGGCTGCCCAATTGGTATGTTGGGTCTTGTTCGGTACCGCCATTCATTTGAAACAATCCCATTTTCAGTAATACCGATAAACTTCCCATGAGCCCTTGGTCCTCGTCGCCATTGTAACCTGTTGATGGATCCAAACCACTGAAAACCGAGTCAACTACTTTGCGCGACCAATATTGGGTCAGATCAGGTCTGCCCAGTTGGTTAAAAATAAATGCCGTTTGAATGGAAGGTTGATTGCCGTAATTGATCGGAACGCGACTATATTCGGGATGCATTTCAACATCATGTGAGTTCCCTGAGGTAAAATCCAGTTTCTCGGCAATTTCAAACTGACTATTCAGTTTTTCCACGGCTCTCTCGGTTCCGCCCATCAACTCGGCCAAGCCTACAATATTATGAGGCACAAACCAAGTGGCCTGTGCCCCGTTCCCTTCTATGAATCCATTTTCATATAAATAGGGATCATAGTTTTCCATCCAATCCCCATTGGAATCCTTTGGTCTAATCCAACCGGATTCCTTGTCAAAAAGGAGTTTGTAATTGTTTGATCGATCAAGAAAATAGCGATAGTCCTCTTCTCGATTCATTTTTTTTGCAAGTTGGGCTAAAGTCCAATCCTGGTAGGCATATTCCAGCGTGAGGCTGGCTCCATCTTGATGACCTCCAAATTTTCCTTCGGGAATCGGGTATGGCACAAAGCCTTTCTCTAGGTAATGTTTAAAACCTCCTCCTAAATTTGTTGTGTGTTCATAGCCCGCCTTTTCCATAATACCACCGGGCATATGGTTTTTCTTTAACGCCTTGTAGATAGTTTCTAAACTATCTTTTACTATTTCTTTTTGAATGGCACTTATGATAAAAGGAGTGCTTGAAGCGCCTGTCATTACATAGGTATAATTGCCGCCCGAAGGCCCTCTTGGAACTAATCCGCCATCTTCATGATACTGTAGCAGCGAATGCACAAATTCTTCTTTAATATCAGGATAAACCAGACCCCAAAGTGTGTTCAGGGTCCATTGTGCCCCCCAGAAAGAATCGGAATTGTAATGGTTGAACTTGGGTTTTCCGTTGACATTCAAAGGCAATTGCCTTACCCTAAAACTATCACCGGTATTATCCGGGTAACTGCCATCCACATCATTGATCACTCTTCGTCCCTGTAAGGCATGCCAAAGATCGGTATAAAAACGGCGTTGCTTCGCTTCGGTACTTCCACTGACCTTAATTCTTCCCAGTAACGTATTCCATTCTTCCTTAGATTCCTTCACTACTTTTTCAAAATCCCAATGGTCCAACTCGGCGGTTGAATTCTTTTGCGCATTTTTAATCGAAGTATATGAAATCCCTGCTTTTAGCTTTACCGTTTTTTTATCTTGCTCAGTAAAAACAAGGTAATTGTGTGTCCCGTCATCTTGGGTGATCGAATCGATTCTTGAATCAAATTCCACATGAAAAAACACCTTGAAGGGTTTGGGGCGTCGGTGTGTCGGCGCCATTTCAAATTCTCCGGCGAGTGCACTGTCGCCAATTTTTGCCAATGTACCGTTCCTATTTTCACAAGGGCCCAATAATCCGTTTAAATTAAATAATATGCCGGGTTTCCCCTTGGATGGAAAGGAATATCTGTGGAACCCTACCCGCTTTGTACTGGTTAACTCGGCGGTTATATCATATTTCCGTAGGTCGACCAAATGATACCCGGGAACGGCCTTTTCCGTTTCGTGGGAAAATTTTGAATAAAAATCGGTAAAAATGGCCTCCTTGTTTTCTTCCGAAATTGTGACCGGCATTACGGAAAGCCCTGAAATCTGCCAGCCATGAATATGACTGAATCCTTTGATGGTATCGGTTTTGTACCGATAGCCGCTACCCCATGCACCACCAATCTGTGTGTCGGGACTAAGGTTAACCATACCAAAAGGACGGCATGCGGATGAAAATAAAAACCAGCGGGAGTTTTCGGTATCCAATTGGGTATACACCTTATCTACGGGACGAGCATCATATTCCGTAATCTTGGAAGAACTTGTCCGTTCTTTACCACAAGAGCCTATCAAGAATACCATTAGAAATATTCCCAAGCCTCTCAAAACAAAAGGTTCATTTGGTCTCATCCTATTTGGAAAATTAATTTTCATCGCCCTACCTTACTCATGCAAATACCGCTACCTCAATAAATATAAAGGTTTATACCAACAATTTAAGGCTAACTGCTACAGCCCGGTGTTATTATAATCTACATCTGCCCCTAAAAATAAAGGCAAGCAAATATTTGCCTGCCTTTACTAAACTAACTCAAACTTAAACAAACTAATTACGAAAAACCAACACTATTACTAGTGTAGTATTCTATTTCAAAACGAATTGCCAAGTGGACCGGAATCATTGGAACAGCCCAATCATCCTGCACTTGTTACGATGCGTTAATACCCCGGATTCTGTTGCAAGAAACCGTCTATTCCCGAAGCGGCGTCAACCGCACTTTGGGGAATAGGGAACAACCTTTTATTGGGGTCGGCATCTGTCTTACCTGTCCAAGAATCTTCATATTTGCCAAAACGTATTTGGTCTCCCCTTCTAAAACCTTCCCAATACAGTTCAAAACCACGCTCACGGAACAGGATGTCCAAATCAATTGCGGTCCATGCTTCTGGAGTTTGATCCGGACGGGCCGTTCTGGACGTTCTAACCATGTTAACGTCCGCCAAGGCGCCTGCATCGTCACCATTTCTCAATTTGGCCTCTGCGCGCATCAAATAAATCTCCGCCAGACGTAGCAATACCAAATCCACACTACTGAAATTGTTACCATTTGGCGAAGTACGGCTAAATTGATATTTAGAAGGCCGATACCCTTTGTTGTGCAAGGAACCTTCATTGGTGAAGTCAACTTCCAAAGTATGGTCTACATAGCCCACATCCCTATCCGGTCCGTTCCCTTTTCTTTGTTGTATGGGATAAACCCTGACACTGCCACCATCACAGGTTAAAAAAGCTCCGTCATCACCTTTTCTAGGTCCCCATTGAATACCTCGTAAAATTCCCCTATCCATTTCAAAGACAGTGGGTTCAACACAGTAATAGCTATCTTCGGTTTCCGTAGCTAGCAAAGGTTCGCGATTTTCAAGGTCCTGTAGCTGTACATCGGGAACTATAGTGTTTCTTTGATAGAACCTTGCATCCGCCTCGGCAGGATCAACGGCACCATAGGCATCTACCCAAGTCTGGTAAAAGTCAGAAGTGATGGCAGGGCCATCCGTACCATCGGCACTTGGGAATTCAGGCCTTGGAAACATGGAACCTGCAATAGGCCAATAGGCCCATCGGCTATGCTCCCTTCTTAACTGCCCTCGTTGATCCAAAGCAAAGATCAACTCCGCATTGCCATTGTTATCATCGTTGAACAAATCAAAGTACTCCGGGGATAATGCAAAAGCACCGGAATTGATAATGTTGTCCGTATACTGTATTACCCGGCCCATGTCTTCCTGGCTAAAGTTCGGGGTACCGTATGGGTCGCGATAGATCGCAGCATTGAGATACAACCGTGCCAAAAAGCCCCAAACCGCGGCCTGGGTAATTCTACCGGGACCCCTATCCGTGTTGATGACATCCACAACCGCCAACAGTTCACTTTCTATGTAATCTATGGCGTCTTGAGTCCTAAGCACTTCTGAGAGTTCGGCGGAAGATTCTTTTCGAAGTACCATACCCCAACTATCCAACATCAACATGTTTAGATAAGCTCGTAACGCGCGCATTTCATGCAGGGCACCAAGTGCTTCATTGTTACCGCCGTCCGCAAGCGGGGTTAAGACTTCAATGGCGGCCAATGTTCTTGAAATATTGGTGGTAAGCTCGTTCCAACTATCACCGATCAAATCATTGGTTGGCGTAATGGTATGTGCATGGGTCGCTATATACTTGCCCCCATCGAACCAGTCCGTTCCCCCACGAAAGGGTAGGATGGCCTCATCCGAAGCTACCAATTGCATTCCATAGTAATGCGTATGTCTCCAAGTCCAGGAAACATAACCATAGGCAGGAGCAATAGCACCACTAATGGTTTCTGCCTGACCCCCAAATTCAGCTTCATCGATTCGTTCCTCTTCCAGATCGGTACACCCCCAATTGAACAAGGTACAAGAAGCAAATGTTAGAATTAAAATTTTATTTTTCATGATTGAAACAATTTTTTAATTAAAATGTTACGTTTAAGCCTAATAATAAAGTCCTTGGAGACGGATAGGTAAAACGGTCTATACCAAAGGTTTGAATATCGTCAATATCGGTTCCAGTATTGATTTCTGGATCAAAGCCCGAATAATCCGTTATTACAAATAGGTTCTGTCCCGTTAACGTAAATCGAAAGTTACTCACCCAATCGCTTAGTCCGAGTATTGCTGGATCAAGGGTATACCCCAAGGTGGCATTGTTCAATCGCAAGAAACTGCCATCTTCCAGATATCGGGTAGAGACTTCGTTAGAATTGCTAAGATCTTCATTAGGAAATTGAACGGCAAAATCAGTGGTATTCAAATTTCTACTCAATTGACTATTGGAAAATATGGTCATGGCCGTATGGTTATAAATCTTATTTCCGGAAACCCCATTAAAATTAAGGCCTAAATCCCAACTTTTGTAGTTGAAGTTGAAGTAGAAGGCATAGATAATATCTGGAAGTGCAGTGCCTACTGCAATCCGATCATTATCCAAAGACTCACCATCCCCATTAACATCCCTAAACTGGTTTAAACCATCCGCACCGATGCCGATAAATTCTTTCATAAAGAAGGTGCCTATAGGCTCATCATTGATATACCCATTAATGGTAGCACCTGTTTGCCCTGCCCCTTGGGCAGCACCAGAAGTAAGAACCTCAAATTGGGAATCTACCACCTTATTATCCGTATAGGATATATTACCTCCCACATTAAAGGTGAAGTCCTCAGTGAAATTGCCCCTGTAGTCCAGGGAAAGTTCAAAACCGGTATTTTTTATTTCCAAGTCAGGAATATTGGTCCAAACTTTTTCCGTAGGCTGAATGGGATCTATTCTATTTGCGAATAACACCACGTCGGTGACCACTTTGTTGAAATAGTCCAAAGTACCCGTTATCCTATTGCCGAACAGGCCAAAATCCAGACCAATATTTGTTTGTGTGGACACCTCCCATTTCAAATCCGGAAACGCCGTACGAACAGGTACGGTACCAAAAGGATAATCGTCCAAGGAAGCTTCGGTCCCGTTAATGGGGTAGGTGTCATTTTCCGTCCTTGAATCAATGAAACTAGCCAAGCTTACTTTGGGGTCTATACCCTCCTGGTTGCCCGTTTGGCCCCAACTTGCACGAAGCTTTAGGTTGTTGAACACCGAACTATCGGCTAAGAAATCTTCCTTGCTAATATTCCATCCCAAGGCAAAAGATGGGAAATAACCATATTTATTGTTCGCACCAAACCGGGACGAACCGTCGGCCCTCATGGTCGCCGTCAACAAATACTTGTCGTCATACGAATAATTTACCCTGCCAAAGTAAGACTGTAGCTCATTTATAAAAGCTTCGGACTCTAAAGTAGTGGGAAAAGTCTCGGTACTGATCTGGTCTTGAAATCGAGGTTCTATTCCGTTATTGGCAAATCCTTCCAGTTCAAACAGCTTTTGCTCAAATTTTGTTTCCTGGTAGGAATGGGCCGCCAAAACCGTTAGGTTATGTTTGCCCTGGCTGAAGGTATAAGTCAGCGTATTTTCAATCAAGGTATTGGTATTTATCGTTGCCCTTGTGTCCAATTCACCTTCCACAAAATCTTCCAATAAAGTGTAAGGAGTCTCTTGCTCATCGCGAGTGGTAGAGGCATAATCCACGCCCAGATTCAACTTATAGGTCAATCCCTTAATAATTTCAAAAGAAGGTGAAATATTGGCCAGGATTCTATTGCTATTGGCCTCATCCGTAAAAATCTGATTACGAACAACTGGATTTAAGCGTTCATCAAAAAATGTGGGCTCACCATTGGTAAAAGCGGGAAAGGTAGGATTCAATTGCAGCATATCTACTATAATCGCGTTGTCATCCGGTCTTTCATTTACCGTTCGGGAAGCAGTCAGGTTAAAATCGACATTGAACCGCCCCTGAAGTGCCTTTTGGTTTAAGTTTATACGCCCCGAATATCGTGTTAAAGAGCTATTGTTCAAAGTACCCTCCTGATCATCCACACCGGCCGACACAAAATAGGAGGACTTGTCCACAACCCCACCACTCATGGAGAAATTAACATTCTTGGAAATACCTGTTCTGGTCAATTCATCCTGCCAATCGGTATTTGCACCACCATCGGCTAGTGTTCCCCCTACTGCCGGTACTTGATTTCTAAACTCACTGGCACTGAACACATCCATAGGATTCGCTATGGTGGATACAGCCGTGGAGACCGATAAATTCATCTCCGTCTTACCGGCTTTTCCTTTTTTGGTCGTAATTACGATAACCCCATTGGCGGCACGTGCTCCATAGATCGCAGTCGCGGACGCATCCTTTAACACATCCATTGATTCTATATCCTGTGGATTGAGGAAGTTTAAAGGGTTAGCACCAGGCGCGACACCAATGCTTGAATTATCAAGTATAAAACCATCCACTACAAAAAGGGGCGTGGTACCTGCACGAAGGCTTCCGACACCCCTAATAATAATGTTCTGGGCGGCTCCGGGTTCACCACTAACATTGGTCACATTTACACCGGCTATTTTACCTTGTAAAAGTTGACCGGGGTTGGCCACAACACCTTTATTGAAATTTTCACTTTTTACGGAACCGATAGAGCCGGTTATATCAGATTTTCTCTGAACACCATAACCAACTACTACCACATCTTCCAACTGAGTTGCGTCTTCAACCAACTGTACTGTTACATTGCTTTGCCCTGCAAGAGGTATATCAGTTGTTGTATATCCTAGATAGGAAACTTCCAAGATAGCGTTTTGATCGGCAACCTCAATGGTAAAATTACCATCAAAGTCGGTCGTTGTGCCATTGGTAGTTCCCTTTTCTATAACACTCGCCCCGGGAAGGGGTGCATTTTGATCGTCAGTGACCGTACCTGTCACCGTAGTCTGTGCCCATGAAACCGAAATAATTCCGAGCAGGAAAATCAGCATTAAAAATCGAATTTTTTTCATATCTGGCTGTTTTTGCGTTAGTTAATTTACAAGCCAAATAACAATAAAAAAGCGATGTTAAAAATTATTTAATGCCAAAAGTCTATGCAAAGGTTTGCATTGATTTACATGGTCTTAAGCCTTATTTAAACTTTAGGGAACATCATTTTCAAATAACTATTTAGAGCTTTTTAAAACTGGTAAAAAAGTAAAAAGGAAGGTAGAATTTCTAAAAAAATGGGAACCAAGATATGGTCAGTTCAACAAGTAAATCTTCAACAAAACGGCTGGCTCATCAAATTCGTTGGACATCCCATGCGGAACTGTTCCATCAAAAAATAGTAAATCCCCTTTTTCTAAATGGACATCTTCCTTTCGTATGAGATACGTAAGTTTTCCACTGAGGACAAAAACCAATTCATTGGCATTTGTTGAAATAGGTTTTCGGTATGACCTTCCCAATACATTTACAATGTATACCCTTATACTGTTATCGGAAGTATTGCTGGAGAGCAAATGGATATATTCCAAATTTTTTGAATCTTCCCTAACTTCCTTGGTACCTTCCCCATCTTTGACAAGTATGTAGTCTCCGCTAATATTAGATGATAGTTCCAACTCTGATAAATCTATGCTCAATGTTTGCATAATCTTTAAAAGCACAGGTAAAGATGGTGTGGTTCTTAAATTCTCGATTTTGGATATTAAGCCTGCACTTACCCCTGTTCTTTTGGCAACTTGCTGTAAGGTCAAATCTCTTTTTTGCCTCGCCGATTTTAACTGTCTGCCAATATTCACCAGAATGTCATCCATATGATGGGTTTTATAATTTTCAAATCGAGTAAAAGTTCTCTTGCAAGCAATTTACCGAATAACCTAAGAATATATGAAAATACGTAATAGTTGCAAATGCTCTTTTAGTATGGTAAAAATAGCGATTAAGATTACCAAAAGTGGCATGTTAATGGTCTATTGTGTATGAATTGATATATCGATTTCTTCCTTTGACCTGTATTTTTGGCGGACAAGATGTATCACCAAAAATAGTGCACTCAACCGCTTACCTTACTCGACCGGGCAGCCGCGCATTTGTTCAGCCATTCTTCGGAGAACGGATCTATATTGCCAAATCTAGCTATTTTAAACTCGGAAAAGTCAAACGGATTTGATCTACCGGCAGCTAGTTCAGCAATCCCTAAGCCAACACCGCCGGCAACCGAAATACCAGCTCCGCAGCATCCAGATGCTATTAGGAATCCTTCCAAATCGGGATTATCGCCCAAAACCAGTTGGGAATCAGGGGTATATCCGGAAAAACCGGCCACATAATGTTTTATTCCCGTAGTATAGAATTCCGGGAAAAACCGGGCCAGACGTTCCCCGTTTTCCTCAAGGTCTTTCATGCCTTTGTCCTCACTAAAGACAAAATCACTTATATCATTGGGGATCTTCTTTGGTGAAGCCACCAATGAATTGCTTTCCCGTATTCCAAAAAGCAGGCTTCCGCCCTCAGGTCGTGCATAGGCTTGTGCATCTGGTAACAAGACCATTGGGGAATCGACCGGAAATATATCGGCTCGTTCGGTTATCCAATATTGGCTTCTAACCGGTGCCATCGGAATTCTCACACTGGCTTCTTTAGCCAGAATAGGCGCCCACACACCCGCGGCATCTACTACCACATCGGCATGTATATTTCCTTCGGAGGTGAGTACACCCTTTATGGCATTGCCCTCCTTTAGCAAACCCAAAACTTCAACACCTCGATGTATAGCAGCTCCCCGTTTTCTGGCACAGCGCGCAAAAAAAGTGCCTAGCAAATAGGGATCGCAGTATGCTTCATGAGGTACAAATCCAATTTTTAAGGCTTCATCGACTTTTAGCCACGGAGCTTTCTTCTGCGCTTCTTCCTTTGAAATGTAATAAGCTTCTTGTTTATATTCATTGGCTATCTGCATCAATGTTTCCAAATCTTTAACTTTGGCATCACTTGCGGCCACGTGCATCATTCCGCAGTACTTGAAACCCAAGTTTTCTCCAAGCTCTTGTTCCATTTCCTTGGCAACCTTAAAGGTTTCGATCGTAAGGGGAATATAGGAACGTTTGGAACGGACCATGGTCATAAGGGCGGCGGCCCTACTGGTAGCGGCATTGTTGAGCTCGTTGCGCTCTAAAAGCACCACTTTTTTATCTGGATTGTTTCTACTATAATAATACGCTATTGCACAACCAAAAACTCCACCGCCAACAATTGCCAAATCTGCTTTATCCATTGAGCTTTCATTCATTTATCTAAAAAGATTTATGCTTACCGAATATGCTGCTCCCCTTTTAGTACCGAACCAACTAGTAACAAGTGTTACGTTTTAAGGTAGGTTTCAGGACTTTTGAAATTCCATTTTAAGGCGGCCAGACCACCCCCCACCAACGACATGATTACGAAAAAATCGAAAAGACTGTCCCAACCGAATTTTTCATTGATGGCAACAACGATAAAGCCAGAAAACATTTGCCCTATGGATCCCATTCCGTTGATAATCCCAGCGGCCATACCCGCTCCTTTTTTGCCTCCAACATCCATTGAGCCAGCTGTGGAAATAAGCGAATCCGGTCCATAGGTTGACATGCCTATCAAGGCTATGCTTAGTATGGTTCCCATTTTTCCAAAGGAAACCAAATAGGGATGTATCAAACAAACAACTGCCAATCCAATCAACATAATGGATATGGTACTAAAACGTTTTGAATTGAAAAGTCTATCCGAAGCATAACCTGCAAGTATCACACCAAAGAACCCTATTAGCTCATAGACCGATGAAATATACCCTGCATCGCTTACGCCATAGTTCAATGATTTTTCAAGATAAATGGGCAACCAGAACAAAAAGGCATAGCGTGTCATTTTAAGGATCATATAACAACCTGAATAGATCCAAAGCGCCTTATTTTTGATTAGCAGGGCCAATATTTTTAGATTCTCCGATTTACCGCCGCCATGAAGTTCATACTTGTTCTCAATAATTACAGGAAGTCCAATTTCTTTGGGGTTGTTTCTTGTAAAGAAAAGGAATAACAGTGCTATGGCAAAGAGGATTATAGAGGGGAGAATAAATCCTCTTTTCCATCCCATTTCCGAAAGAAAATCCATATCGAATGCCACGTAGGTCGCAAAAATCGTAGCCAAGAAACCTCCTGTAACATAGCATGTGGACCACCAAGACATTACGATTCCTCTTTCGTTCATTCGGAACCACGGAGTCATATTCTTGATCAACCCGCTCCAACCTGTAGATTGTCCATATCCATTGACGGCGATTAAAAAAACGATAATGCCCACAGAAAACGAGAACCCCAGAAATAAGTTGGCTACAGCGGCCAGCAATAGACCTATGGAAACGACCTTTCTTGGACCAAATTTATCCGACAAATAGCCATTAAGGAACTGACCTATCGTATATATTAAACTATAAATGAAAATAATGGTGGCATAGTCGGAATTGTCAAGGCCAAGATCCATCTCCATGGAACTCCATGTGACCGATAGATTTTTTCTTCCGAAATAGAAGCCGGCATAGGCAAGCCAAGTGAGAACAAAGATTCTTTTTCTCCAGTATTTTTGCTCTTTTGTCAATGCCATTTAAGATACGATTACGGTCTTATTATTTTTTAATCCCCAAGGAATATTTACCTATAGTCTATTTTTCCCAAATACGTTTCCAACACGCTCAAGAAGGCTTCAATATCCCTTTTGTCGATTTGACCGATATTCGAAATCCGAAAAGTATCATAATTACTTACCTTCCCCGGATAGATGGTAAATCCTTTTTCAAAAAAGAAATCGTGCATTTCATTAAAATCATATTTCTCCGTATCGGGTTCTATGATAGAGGTAATTATCTTTGAATGGTATTCCTTATCAATTAAATACTTTAGTCCCAGACCTTCCAATCCGTTGAGCAGAGTCTCCCAAGATTGGCTATATCTTTCGTAGCGCTTTTCTATGCTTTCTTCCATGGTCTCCAAAATGGCCTGTTTTAGAGCATAAAAGGTCTGTACCGGGGGCGTAAACCGGGTTTGGTGGGTTTTTTCAAAATACGCATACTGGGCATATAGGTTCAAGTATAACGTACGTGGTGCGATTTCCTTAGTCTTCTCCAACGCAGTCTTGCTACAGATGGCAAAACCGATTCCGGCCATACCTTGGATATTCTTGTTGGAGCTAGCCGCTAAATAATCGATGTTCATCGACTTCATGTCAACAGGGATAGCGGCAAAACCACTCATTGAATCCACAATAAATTGTATCTTATAGGTAGCACATAACTCACCTATGGCCGAAATATCATTTAACAAACCCGTTGTAGTTTCATGATGAATCATTGCGAGATGGGTCAATCCTTCCTCATTTCTTATGGCATCCTCAAGGTTTTTTAAATCTATTGGCTCTATGGATGATGATTTGAAAACCAAAGTATCTATTTTATAAGCGCTGGTAATTTGGCACATACGTTTACCATAGGCTCCATTATCTATAATTAGGATTTTACCGTTTTCAGGAATTACCGAGCTTAATATCGCCTCGACCGTTGCTGTTCCTGAACCTCCAAAGAAAACGGTAGCATAGTCCTTGGGATCTCCAACAAATCGTGTGATTTCGGTGGCGCAATATTCCATTAGGTCGCCAAATTCCTTCTCCCTAGGGCAAATATCCGGTATGACCTGCGCAAATTTTACAGTGTCGGTAGTCGTAGCAGGCCCGGGATTTAATAATACGTTTCTGGTAATTTGTTTTATTGACATGTGTTCTATTCTATTTTTAGATTAGGCAATGTCCCAGGGAAGGGAATATGTTTTTACATAGGTATAGCCTTTCATGGTCTCTATTACCCCTTCCTTATAACCAAGACCGGAATCTTTTACCCCTCCGAACGGGGTCCATTCCAAGCGGTAACTTGGGGCTTCATTTACGTTTACGGTACCTGTATCCAGCTCGGTAATGACCCTTTGAATGGATGGCCAATGGTTGCTGACCACACCTCCGGACAATCCGTAGGGCGTATCATTGGCAATTTCAATGGCCTCGTCCAGCGTTTTAAAACGGAGAATCGGAGCAACTGGGCCAAAGGTTTCTTTTGCCACCACCTCGTGTGTATTTTGCACATGGTCCAAAACTGTTGGGGCAAAGAGTGCGCCATCCCTTTTATGACCGGCCAAACATACGGCGCCATTGTCGATGGCATTCTGTACGCGGGCTTCCATCTCTTTGGCCGCTTCTTCGGTAATGACTGTGCCCATGTCGTTTTCTTCATTGTACGGATCTCCGTATTTCAGTGCCTTGACCTTATCGGCCAATTTTTGGGCATAGGTATCGGCCAAACTTTCATGGACCAATATCCTTCGTATAGCTGTACAACGCTGTGCCGAGTTTTTGAAGGTCCCCGCCATGGTCACTTGCACGGCCTCGTCCACGTCAGCATCTTCCAAAACAAGCAATGCCGAACTTCCTCCGAGTTCCAAGACCAATTTTTTATACCCTGCTTTGGATGCTATTATCTTTCCTACCCTACTACCTCCTGTAAAAGAAACCATGGTGATATCAGGGTGTACGGTCATCATTTCAGCGGTGGCTTGAATATCAGCGCCATTTATTACGTTCAGCATATTGGGTGGCAACCCACAGTCGAGTGCCAATTGTGCAAAATAGTATGCGGACAAGGGCGTTCGCTCCGAAGGTTTTAAAACTACGGTGTTATTGGTCGCAATTGCAGGGGCAATTTTATGTACCACCTGATTCATGGGATGGTTAAAGGGCGTAATGGCACTGATCAGTCCTAAAGGAACGCGGGTTGTATAAATTCTTCTGGGCTTTCCGTTTTTGGATACATCGCAGGGAAATACCTGAGAATCGTCATCCAAGGTCTTCATTGCAGAAAATCTTAGTACATCGGAAACACGACTGGCCTCATATCGTGTATCTTTTAGGCACAGACCTGTTTCATCGGTAATCATGCGACTTACCTCATCCACCCTTTCCTCTAGTGCGTCGGCTATTTTGTTTAGAATATCGTACCGCTCGTATCTGGTCAGCTTAATTTTTGTATTCTTGGTATCCCTTAATACTTCGTCCAAGGTTTTGTTATCGATAGATGAGACCCTTCCCACCTTTTTTTTTGTATAAGGATTGAACACATCTATCCATTCATTACCCTTTACTTGCCTTCCGTTAATTATACTTCCAAATTCGATCATGGTGTTACTTTTGGTGGTTCTAGTGTTTAAAATCCGTTACTCAAAAAATGGAACAAATCAAAATTTCTACTAGTCCCTGATTTCAGTTTTTGATGATGTTCCTCGTTCAATTTTTTGTTGAAAATCATAGGAACCTCCTGTGAATGCTCGCCACCATGGGAGCGAAGACCTTCCTTCACTTTGTCCAGATCATGCCATTCAGGAGTCCTTCCAATGGTTGTGGAGGCATCGGACAAGATTACCAAATCACCAATTCTATCACCTGGCAGCTCAAATTTCTCAACAGCCTCCTGGTTGGTGAGCACGGTTTCAATGCCATCTAGGCTTAGTAGATAATCTTTAGCGTCCAATAATTGCGATTTATCCTCAAGGTATAAGGTACCGTACCCTCCAAGGGCCCCATGATGCACAACATAAGGATCTGTAATAGGTAAAATTACTCTCGTTTTAATGTTTTGGGCATCCAGTAGTTGTTCTATGAATTGTACTTTGGGGGTTCCATCGACGTTTGTTTTTGCTTGCATACCATGATCGGCAGTAACACCAATAATAGCTCCCAATTTGTCCAACTCCCCTAGCCAATGGTCAATTTTTGCTAAAAAATCATTGGCATCATCACTTCCCGGAGCGTATTTATGTTGTACAAAATCCGTAGTAGTCAAATACATCACATCAAAATGCTCTTTTTGTAACAATTTCGCCCCTGCTTCTATACAATACACTGAAATATAAGGGTCATAAATACCAGGTCTTTCTTTTCCCATCAAACCCTGTTCTACATTTTCAATACCATTTTCTTCCAATGTAGCTTGATTGGCAAATTCCGCGGAAAAACAAATTCCATCTAAATTGTGGGCCAACATTTTTCGCAATTTGTCTTTTGCGGTTACCACAGCTACCTTGTGATCGTTTTGGCTAAGTACAGATAAAATGGTAGGCACTTTTAGGTATTTGGGATCATTCATCATTACTTCCTTTTGAAGTTCGGTATCCCAATAAAAATTTCCACAAATACCATTTAGTTTGGGCGGGACCCCAGTTACGATCGCCATATTATTTGGGTTTGTAAACGATGGAATCACACTTTTTACCATTCCGAAAGAACCCTCATTGATAAAGCGTTGTAAATTGGGCATAACATCTTTAGCTTGCTCGTAATAGGGGTACGAAGCCCCGTCCATACATACCCCGATGATCGTCTTCTTTTGTTTGGGATAATCTCTATTGTTTATTTTCATTTAATACGCTGTTTTCTGGAATAAAATTATAGCAAAAGTAAAATTATTTTACATATATTATAATTTTTTACTTAAAAATGTTTACTTTAGTTATAACTATTTTACTATTTGTAAAAATCATGTTTCTCTTTACACCAAATATTGTTTCAGGATATATACACTTATGACAGCAAGAATAAACCAAATGGAGCTTTCGAAAACACCTTTAATATTATCAAATGATTAATAATTTATTCAGGAAATTAACCGGTCTAAAAAAAGACTAATTTGTGACTACCAAAAACTAACTTAGATTAACATCTAATGAATACCCTAAAAAAGGACATAAACAATGAACATGGTTTATGGACCCGTTTTCTTGATGGGAATAAGGTGGCTTTTGCTACAATTTATACCAGGCATGTAGACGCTTTGTATTCATATGGCTTTAAGATATGCCCAAATACTGATTTGGTAAAAGACAGTATTCAAGATGTATTTATTGATCTATTTCAACATAGGGAGCAACTCTCGAAACCTTCCAATATTAAATTTTATTTGTTTAAAGTCCTAAAACATACCGTTTTTAGAAAATTGAGGAAGGAGCGGAAATTTGGAGAGTTGTCAGAACAGACCCTTGGATTGTTCCAAACGGAATACAGTATTGAAAAGAAAACCATTCTTAGCGAAATAGAAAGAAATAAAAGTTTGCTCATTCATAAGACTTTGGGCCAGCTGTCTTCCAAACAACGGGAGATTTTGTATTTAAGGTTTACCATGGGCTTTAGTTATACCGAAATTTCAGAAATCGTTGCCATAGACCATAACTCCGTTCGCAAACAGGTGTACAGGGCAATAAAAAAGCTAAGGGAATGCGACCATTTTAAGAATAACGAGTGTATCCTTTTGTTTTATCAACTCTATTGAATTCGTAAATTAAATACGGCCCTTCTATCTACTTCTAATAAGATTTCTTCCAGGGGAGCTAATGATTCCATTCCAAAATGTCTTTCACTTCAAGATGATTTAAATGTTTTAATACTGTGAACCAGCATTTTACATACTCATTTCTGAATATATATTCTCTTTTTTGATTATAAAAAAAAGGGTCTTGGATGGTGAATCTTAAAAAAAACTGAAAAAAGTGTCCACAAATACGACCTTGACTTCCCTTTAGATTAAACACTAAAGAAATTATGAGCCAATATTCAAAATATTTGGACGATCAAGGTTTCATAGATTGGATATTCCACCCAACAGTTGAAAACAGCTTGTATTGGGAATCCTTCCTCTTGGAGAATCCCGAGGAAGAGGAGACTATTTGCCACTTGAAAAATATACTGCAATCCTTAAAAACCAAAGACCACAGTCTGACAGATAGTGAAAAAAAGGAAATTCTAGAAAAAATCCTTATCAATATAGAACAACCAAAAAAACCAACAAAACTCCGTCGATTGCCTTTAAAGTTTGGACGTTATGCCGCGCTGTTGGTAATCGCCTTTGGGTTGGGCAGTTATTTTATCCTTGAATGGGATACTAAAGAAGATTTCTCCTTCGAGAATATACGGACTACTTCTATAGATTCCCTTACGGAAACCCAATTGACTCTTAACTCCGGGGAACAACTGCTCATAAGCAATAACAAATCGACTGTTAAATATACCCGTTCGGGAGAGG
The DNA here is from genome assembly GCA_947494715.1 of uncultured Flavobacteriaceae bacterium. Taxonomy (GTDB): domain Bacteria; phylum Bacteroidota; class Bacteroidia; order Flavobacteriales; family Flavobacteriaceae; genus Ulvibacterium. The sequence goes on from CANLWG010000002.1 coordinate 347,674, forward strand.
TTATTGTAAATGATAACGACACCCTATCTACGTCAAAAGTTGCTGAAAGGGCTACATCTTTAAACCAATTGATAGTACCCTTTGGAAAGCGCAGCAAAATATCCCTTTCGGACGGCTCCGTTGTACATCTTAATGCAGGTTCTCGATTTGTTTTTCCAGAAAAATTCAATGGAAATGACAGAAAGGTGTTTTTGGATGGGGAAGCCTTTTTTGAGGTGGCAACAAACGCGGATCAACCCTTTATTGTAAAAACACTGGAAAAAGAATACGAAATTGAAGTAGTAGGAACAAAGTTCAATGTTTCCGCCTATGCTTCCGATCAGCACATACTTGCCGTACTAACAGAAGGAGAGGTGCACATAAACAAAGCCATTAATTCTTTTTATTCCAAAAAGACAAAATTGAAACCAGGGGAATTGGCCACTTGGAACAAAACGGATAAAGGGGTAACAGTGGTAACGGTAAATACAGATGACTATACACTTTGGATGGAAGGGATACTGCAATTTGAAAGCCAATCCGTATACGATGTAGCCCAAAAAATTGAACGCTTTTACAATATCCAAATAAACCTAGAGGAAACTTCGGCCAATGAAATTCGCATTAGCGGAAAATTGGATCTGGCCAATAACGTTGAAAAGACTTTGGCAAATTTTGCCGTAGTCTCAGCTTTAAAACTTGATAAAATCAATGATAAAGAATATGGGGTGAAATAAAAAAAACCAGGGAATGTTCCAGCACTCCCTGGCTACTATACCTGTTAATGGTTAACAGGCACATTGTTTAATTAAAACTAACACAATTTATGAAATTTAATGACCATCCGTACCATTGTCCCTTGAATATTAGGGACAAAATCATTCAGTTTATGAAATGTACGACTCTCTTCCTGGTAATTCTGGCCTGTTATTCTTTTGCCGACTCGTATGCTCAAAAAACCAAACTTGATCTTGAATTTAAAAATGCTACCATAATCCAAATAATTGAAAGCATTGAAAATCAAAGTGAGTTTATTTTTGTTTATAATGATGAGCTCCTACCAACCTTAAAGATCCAAACAAGCAATGTTAGTCTAAAACGTGCAACCATTGATAAGGTATTGGATAGGGTATTGGACAAAAAAGGTGTTCTATATATTATAGAAGGCCGTCAAATAATTCTAAAAAAGGGAGTATTACAATCCACTAAAGTCCTCCCTGTTAATTTGGAGCAGGTAGATGTGCAAAGCGAAATTTCCGGAACCGTTACGGACAGATCTGGCGTACCCCTGCCCGGTGTAAATATTTTGGTACAGGGTACTATTTCCGGGACGCAAACGGACTTTGATGGAAACTTTAGCATTGAGGCCAATGAAGGTGATGTGTTGATTTTTTCGTACTTAGGCATGAAAACAAAGCAAGTTACTGTTGGTACAAGTATTACAATTAACGTAATACTCGAAGAAGACGCTGCGACACTTGATGAGGTTGTGGTAACAGCTTTAGGTATTTCCCGGGAGAAGAAAGGTTTGGGGTATGCGGTACAAGAGCTACAGGGAGACGACTTAAATGAAGCTCGCGAAAGTAATTTTGTCAATTCCCTTTCTGGAAAAGTTGCTGGTGTTAACATTACCACTTCGGGTGCTGTGGGTTCCTCCTCGCGAGTAGTTATTAGGGGGGAAAGTTCTCTAAATTTTGGAGGTAATGAACCCTTATATATTGTTGATGGCATTCCTGTAGGTAATGACGGAACCAACAATGCCACGGATGTTGATTATGGTAACAGCGCAGCCGAGATCAATCCTGCGGATGTGGAATCGCTTACTGTTTTAAAAGGACCTGCCGCCGCTGCACTTTATGGGTCTAGGGCCGCAAATGGCGCCATTGTGATAACTACGAAATCCGGAAAGGATGGTCAGGGTCTTGGAGTTACTTTTACATCCGGAACCACAATGGAAACTATTCTAAGGCTTCCGAAATTTCAAAATGAATTTGGCGGAGGAAGAAACGGGATATTTGAAGGGTCCAATTTTGGGGCCAGTTCCTCTATCTACCCGGATGGTCTCGAAGATGGCTATGATGAAAGTTGGGGGCCAAGGTTGGATGTCGGTACATTGGAAAGACAATTTCATTCCCCTACTTTGGGAAGAATGCGAGGTGGTGATGTGGCCAACCCAAATAGAGGGGAGGTAATACCTACACCCTGGATATCGCGACCCGATAATATTAAAGACTTTTTTAATACCGGGTATTCCATTTTCAACAATATAGCGGTGACAGGGTCTAATGACAGAGGCAATTTTAGGCTCTCCTACACCAATCTTGATCAAACAGGGACCATTCCAAATAATGATTTAGAGCGAAACACGATTGCCTTTAAATCCAGTTACAGACTATCCGATAAATTCAGTGTAAATGCCGCCATGAGTTATATCAACACAAAAAGTAGTAACAGACCTGAAACAGGTTATGGCAGGCGCTCTATTATGTATTTTATGAACTGGTCTGTTCGGAATATGGATATCGATGCCTTAAGGGACTATTGGCAAGAGGGTTTTGAAGGTACGCGTCAGTTCCAATACAACTATGGAGAAAATCACAACAATCCATTCTTTTACCAGTTTGAGAACACTAGGGCCCAGGATAAGAACCGCCTTTTTGGAAATGTAAGCCTTACCTATGATTTTTCCGACCATTTCTCTATTATCGCAAGGGGGGGCACGGATCTTTTCAATGATTTTAGGCCTATGAGATGGGCTCCAAGTACTGTGGGGCAGGAATTAGGAGCGTACAGGGAAGTTACAAGATATTTTGAGGAGAACAATTTTGACTTTTTGTTACGCTATAAAAATAAAATTGGTGACAAGTTCAACTATGTGATTTCCGGTGGTGGAAACCATATGAAAAGAAATCAAAGGCTTAGATCTATAGAAGCTCCCCAATTGTTGATTCCCGGTATTTATTCCATTGCCAATAGTGCCGCAGATGTATTGACTGCGTCTAACGACAGCGAAAAAGTAATCAACAGTTTGTACGCTTTTACAAATTTTGACTATGACAATACATTTTTTGTAGATATAACGGCAAGAAATGATTGGTCCAGTACGCTTCCGGCCAAGAATAATTCTTATTTCTATCCTTCAATTTCCTTCAGCACATTGGTGGACCAACTTTTGCCCATGCCCGAATGGGTATCTCTGGCCAAATTAAGATTGGGGGCTGCACAGGTAGGTAGCGATACAGATCCCTATAGTCTAAATAACACCTTCGGGTTTGCGGGAACATGGGGGTCTAATTCTTCACTAAGAAGTGATGATTCGTTGTTAAACAACAATTTAAAACCAGAGACGGTTACCACTTATGAAATTGGTGCGGATATAAGACTCTTCAATAACAGGCTTGGCCTGGACGTAACTTACTATGATACACGGTCTAAGGATCAAATTATTCAGGTCCCCCTGGCAGCTTCAACAAGTTATAGAGACCGGGTGATCAATGCGGGAGAGATTCAAAATAGAGGTTTTGAAGTAATGTTGAACGCAACACCCATAGAATTCGAAAATGGATTTAAATGGAGCACTTTTATCAACTATTCGCAAAACGAAGGAAAGGTGCTGGAACTTGCTGATGGCATTACTGCAATTATCCAGCAGGATCCCGGTGAAGACGGATCGATTCAAGCTAGAATTGGCGAAGAAATGGGTGCTATTTGGGGTCCGGGTTACCAACGCGTTGAAAGCGGTCCCATGCAAGGCGAAATAATTATATTCGATAACGGACGGCCCAGGGCAACTTCCGAGCAAATCTATCTTGGAAATTTTAATCCAGATTGGCAAGGGAGTTGGGGCAATACCTTTTCGTACAAGAATCTTAGCCTATCGGTCTTGGTAGATGTTCGTTGGGGCGGAGAGTTTATTTCCAGGTTTTTCAACAAGGGTGTAGGAGCCGGGCAGTTGATAGAAACTCGGGTAGGAAGATCGGCAAGGGAAATAGGTAAAGAATACGATGACCCATATTATAAGGTAGGGGCCGCACAATTACCCGATGGCACTTACATACCCAACTCAACAAGTACGGACGGCACCTTCAGTGAAGGGGTTTATGGTACAGATGCACGCCAATTCCATAAATCCATAGATCACATCAGTGAGGCCCAATTATTCGATGCCACTTTCGCAAAACTTCGTGAATTAAGGTTTGGATATCAATTTCCGAATGAATGGTTTAAAGGACTTATAAGGGATGTTCAATTCTCTATAGTCGGTCGGAACCTCTTCTTGTGGACCCCTGATAGCAACCAACACTTTGACCCAGAAGTGGCGACCGCAACAGATGGTGGTGGTTTGATCCCGGGTTTTGAGAACATGAGCCTTCCATCTACAAGGAGTGTTGGTTTCAACTTAAACATGAAATTCTAATACTAAAAAGATATTATAATGAAAAAGGTATATAAATTTTTAATTTTAGGATTATGCGCATTGTTCATAACCATTTCGTGTACGGATAATTTTGAGGATATCAATACAAATCCCAATGCCCCCGATAGAATAGAAGATCCGTCCCTATTACTGGCTGAGATTATCAAGAACCTCGCAAATGAAAATTGGGACAACTCCTTTGATCGGGGCGCGATTATTTCAGATCAAATATCCAACTTCTTTGTAAGTTCTTTTGCCGATTTTGCCAGAGCCGAAGTAGGCAGGTTCGGGTGGGATTTTTACGAAACGTTAAAGGATGTCGATTTTATGATCGCCACTGCTGAAGAGCAAGGGCTCCAAAATTATGTAGGCATCGGATTGGTACTTAGGGCTTGGATGTTTCAAAACATAACGGATAACTTTGGCCCTATTCCCTATAGTGAGGCAGGACGTGCTAGGGAAGATATCAATTTTCCAAAGTACGATTCGCAAGAAGCGGTTTATGCCGGAATTCTGGGCGAACTGGAAACCGCCAACAGTATCTTGGGTAGTACAACGGAAGCCGTACAGGCCGATAATCTATATGCCGGCGATGTACAAAACTGGAGGAAATTTGCAAACGGACTTCGTCTTCGAATATTGTTGCGACAGTCTGATAGGAAGGATCCCGCCGCAGAGATGCAAAGAATAGTCGGTAACCCTACCGCCTATCCCCTGTTTACTTCGCACTTGGACCAAGCGGCCCTTCAATATTTGGAGGAAACACCCAACGAACATCCAGCTTACACGGGAAATGTAAGTGATTTTTCGTCTTCGTCCTCCACCAGATTGGCACTCAATATGGAAGGCATTCTAAAATCAATGGATGATCCTCGTATAGCCGCTTTTGCGTTGCCCACATCGGCCACTATCGACACCCCGAACCCAGAGTACTTTGGAGTGCCAAATGGAATTTCGGATATATCAGGTTTTAATGGTGGCCCGGCAAATCAATCGCTTATGGGCTTGTTGTTTGCTCCAAGACAGTACGATACCGAGGTGGTATCCCCCAATGCGGCACAAAGCGTTTTTATGCCCTATTCCGAGGTGCAGTTCATACTTGCCGAAGCTAGGGAAAAAGGTTATATCACCACAGGAGATGCAGAGACATACTATTTTAATGGTATCCGAGATCAATTTGAGTATTACGCAAGCCGGATTCCCGATAATTTTGGGGTACCATCGGCAGCACAACTGATACCTGATCCCAGCTACTACAGTCAAAATACCGTTGCCTATACCGGAACCCAGGAAGAAAAGCTGAACAAGATATATACCCAAAAATGGCTATCGTTGTTTTTGGTCGGTTTTGAAGCATGGTCAGAATGGAGAAGAGTTGGTGTACCGAGCATAACGGCCGGAGACGATTCTATCGGGTTTGTTCCGGTTAGGTATGTGTATCCCGCGGATGAACAAACGGTAAACTCGGACAACTACCAAGAAGCTGTAAATATGCTTGGCGGAGAGGGAGACCTAATTTCAACCCGGGTTTGGTGGGATGTTGACTAATTAAATCGAATAAAAAAATTAATACAGATACAATGAAAACTAAAAAAAATAAAACATTTTACTATTATATGGCCGCCTCTTTTCTAGTAACACTTGGCCTTGTCATTTCTTGTTCAGACGATGATGATCTTGTAGGGGATATTGTGAATCCCTATGTAGTAAGTTACAACCCAGTTTCTGGTGTTAGCGGTGTAGATTTAAGCAGCAATTTGGTATTGACATTCGATGATATCGTTGAAAAAGGGACAGGGAATATCACTATCACCACGGATTTGCCAGAAGGCACGCAGGTTATCGATGTTAATTCAGACCAGGTGGAAATCAGTAATGTTGGTAGAATAATGACCATCAACCCCCAAGACTTTTTGTCCGGAAGAAATTACCAGGTAGTAATAGATGCGGGAATTGTCAAGGACACCGCAGGGAATCTGTTTTTTGGAATGCCCGATAACGAAGAGTGGACTTTTACTTCCGGTGGTAACCCAGGCGATTTGGATGCTCCTGAAATTGCGGAACTTATCCCTGCGGATGATGCCACCGATGCGACCGTATCCTCCATTGCCCTAAACTTCAATGAAGATGTTAAGGTGGGCACAGGTGAAATTACTGTGTATGAAAGCGGGGGAACTGCTGTTGCAACTATAGATGTTGAAGGAGAATTTGTGACAATCGATGGACCTGCACTTTCTGTAGCCTTATCTAGCAGTCTTGCTTTTGGCGGAGATTTTTATGTCCAAATCGCAGATGGGGCTATAAAAGATATCGCCGGAAATAACTTCCCAGGTATCTCGGACGACACCTCTTGGAATTTCACGACAACACCGGGTAGTGGTACGGAATTAGTTGTTCATTTACCTCTTGATACGGACATGGGAGATATCAGTGGAAACAAGTTTGATGCTGTTTTGGGTGCTACGGCAACCGTGGATGTTGAATTTGTCACCGATGCAGAGAGAGGACAAGTAATACACTTTGCCTCTGGTTCCTATGCCTCACTTCCAAAGCACAATTTATTGAGACCTTCTGGTTCGCAAGATTTCAGTGTTAATTTTTGGGTAAAACAAGATGTTGCAATTGGATCAGATCCCGCCCTCTTAGGAAATAGTGACTGGGGTGGTGGATCAAATCAAGGTTGGGTCTTAGCCATTGATGGTGCTGATTCATATGTTCCTGGACCAGGTGATGACGAAGATGGTTGGACCATAAATCTTGCAAATGGTAGTGAGAGAATGGATTGGGAAGGCGGTAGAACGGACACTCCTGGTGAAGCCCCAAATTTAGCTGACGGCGCATGGCATATGGTTACTATGGTAATCGATCAAACCAACAAGGAGTTAAGGGTGTATGCTGATGGGGTAGAATATAGTCAGTCGGATAATCTTCCAGGTACCCGTGATCTAAATACGCTATTAGGCGGAGCAATGTATGATGAAGTTAACGATTATTCTTTTAATTTATGGGAAGATGGTAGCGGAGTCTATAATGCAGGTAGTGACACCCGTTCTCAGTTAGATGGATTTATGGACGAAGTGAAATATTATAACAAAGCACTTACCGTTGATGAAATCACGGCTTTGTTAAGTGAGTAAAGACCGAAGCTCAATACGGAAATTGTTGTATTGACATACCGGTTGACAAAAATGAGGTTTCTGCTTGTTGAGTTAGTTTTTTTGAATTAGACTAAATTGCCCTGTGCAATACAGGGCGTTTAGTTTGATTTGTATTCGATCTCCGAGCTAGAAGCCTTATTTTTAAATACAGTTGAAAAACAGTTATACATAAGGAAAAGACAATACCAAGGGAGCAGGGAGATAACAACTCCACCCAAAACAGAAAGATATATCCCAAAAATTTGGATGAAGAAACCAAATACCGGATTGAAGAAGATTCAAAGTATTTTCTTCACCAGGTACTTTCCACTCCTATTATCCCTTCTCGGCTATCGTCTTTGTCGATCTTGGTCAAATATTCTTGCCACCAACAAGGAGCACGGGAAACGTTCCCGTGGTTTTGTAGCATTACATGTTGCTTACTGTTGATTTTTATTTTGGAGGCGCGGGTCTTTTGATTTAATGATAACCCGCCTATTTTCTATTACTTCCGAACATCGCTCCAAGGTCTCCAGTTCAAGTCGGTTCATAGCTTCCTTTGTATAAAATGTCAGGTGGGGCAAAAGCATTACATTTTCCATTTGATAAAGCTTTTTTAAAGGATGGTCAGATTGATTCAAGGGTTCCGTACTGAAGACATCAAGGCCGACCCCGGCTATCTGCTTCCTCTCCAAGGCATCTAAAAGTGCCATTTCGTCGATCAAGGCCCCTCTGGCGGAATTAATGATGATCGCCGTCTTCTTCATCACCGATAATTCATTTTTGCCTATGATGTGCCTGGTATCCCCATTTAAAACCGCATGTAGGGAGATGAAATCGGAAGCTTTGATTAAGTCTGTGAGGCTATCATATTTTTCAATCCCATGTACGGCCAATTCTTCCTTGGTTTTCCGTGGGTCATAGCCTATAACTCTTGCCCTAAAGCCCAAGCCCGCCATTCTGGCCATACTTGTCCCGATTTTTCCACACCCTATTATACCGAGCGTTTTTTCCGCAATATCAAGTCCAAGCCATTCTCGATTTGGCCATACCCAAGCCTTGTCTTTCATTTGCCTTTGTAATATCGGCAGTTTTTTCGCAAGGGCGATAAGCATGGCAAATGCCCCTTCCGCGACCGTCTCTTCAGCATACTCGGGGATATTCACCACTACTATTCCACGTGCATGTGCCGCAGGTATATCTATCGCATCTATTCCTACACCATATTTTATTATTGCTTTGAGCCTCCCTGCCGCATCGATGATTTTCTTCGTAACAGGTGTGTAACACATTAACAGAATATCGCAATCCTCTATTTCTTTGGCCAGTCTATCTTCAGGCACCCCGTCAGGGAGCAATACCAGATAGTGCCCGCTTTCTCTAAGCGTTTTATCTACAAGTGGAGTCTCAAGCTCCATATCGGTTCTGATTATCTTCATTCTGTTTGATTATTTACAATGTCCAAGCCATGACCAAAAGGGGTGAAAAGGATTCGACTTTCGTTAAGCACATAGCCAAAACTTTTTTGTTTTTGCCCGCCCGTACCCAACAGGTACGCCCGGAAGTATCTTTTCATTAATTATAACCATCGTTCATAGCTATATATCTTAACCAAGCCATTATTTCCTGGGTATGTAGCTGATAGTTTATTATTTCTTGTGGCAATCCCTTTTGTTCAGTTAGTCCAACGGCAAATTTCTCAACTTCGGTTACCGTAGCAAAACGACCACTATCTATCAGTTTTTTTGACAAAAAGGAAGTGATTAACGCCATATCCGAAGTTTTGAATTCTGGGTGGTATTGCACCCCAAAAAATAGGGCATTCTTATACCTAAAAGTCATGGCCTGCACTTTTGAATGTGGGTTGCTTGCCAAAACTTGGGCGTTTTCAGGTAGTTTTGTTATTTCATCAAAATGTATGCAAAGTGCTGAATAGCCCGAATTTCTGTTGGCAAAAAAAGGGTTCACCTTGCCAAGTTCGGTAAGCTCAATAGGCTTCGATATACCAAATTCCAAGCCATTGCCGCCCAGTGCCACTTTTCCTCCGGATACTACGGTGGCTACCTGCATACCCCAACAACTTCCATAAAAAGGCACTCCGCTCTCGAATATGGTCTCCGCAAAGGTCAATTGGCGATTTACATCGGGAATATCCTCCAAAACACTCAAAGAGCTACCGGTCCAAAGAACGCCGTCATATTCCTTTAACTGCGAAATAGAAGGCAGGTTTTTGCCTTTATCCGTGGGGAAGGCTATGTGTGTTCTTGCTTTTGGTACAAGAAATCTCAACATTTCCTTAAAAGTTATATGATAGGGTTTTATTCCATAACCCTCCCTTTCTTTCCGGGTCACTTCATTGTTTCCTTCAACTATTAATAACTTCACAGTTGAAATCGATTTAAATCACCACTCACCGCTGCCCTAAACAGATTTTCCAAGTCCAGGGCATCTACTGGTCTTGCATTGGTGGGGGTAGATGGATCTTTAAAAGCCATTTTCCCTATTTCCTGGGCATTTTCTTCGTCAATTCCTATTTCTTGAAGCGTGTGGGGTATCTTCAATGCCGCTCTAAGCTCCAATATGTATTCTATAATGGCATCTGTGCCCTTGTTTGGAAGCCCCAGTACGTTACTCAAATACCTCATTTTGTCCTCGATGACCGATTCATTTTGTTTTAAGGCATAGGGTAGTAAAATTGCATTCAGCAGGCCGTGTTGCTTATTATAGATGGCCCCCAACTGATGCGCAATGGAATGTACGGAGCCCAATCCCTTTTGAAATGCAGTGGCCCCCATGGAAGCAGCTACCAACATTTGCCCCCTTGCGGTTATATCGGTTCCATTATTAAACGCCAAGGGCAAATACTTTGCTACTATCCTAATGGCCTCTATGGCAATACCTTCTGCCATAGGATGATAACCCGGTGCGCAGTAGGCCTCTATGGCATGTACCATGGCATCTATACCTGTCCAGGCTGTAATATTTGCTGGCAGACCAATGGTCAACCCTGGATCGGATATGACCAATGTTGGTAACATTTTGGGGTGAAAAATTATCTTTTTGGTATGCAATTTTTCATCCAAAATAACGGATGCCCTACCTACTTCAGATCCGGTACCCGCCGTAGTCGGTATCGCAATTATAGGTGCAATACCTTCTAAATCTGCATGTGTCCAATTGTCGCCCACATCCTCAAAATCCCATAAGGATCGTGACTGTCCGGACATAAACGCGATAGTCTTGGCCGCATCGATAGCCGAACCGCCTCCAAAGGCAATGACTCCGTCATGCTGATTTTTATTGTAATGGGCTACTCCCCCCAATACATTGGCTTCTGTTGGATTTCCTTGTACATCACTATATATGCTGAAATCTATACCTCCTTGCCTTAAAATGTTTATCGTATTTTCAACAATATCCAATTTCACCAATCCTTCATCGGTAACAAATAATGGTTTTTTAATCCCTAGTTGTTGACATGCCAACGGTAAATCATGTATTCTATCTGTTCCGAACCAAATAGCCGTTGGAAAATTCCAATTTGCATGTATTAATTTCATCAATAATCCTTTGTCTAAAACTTTAAAAATATCCGTTCCTTATAATCTTGCTACTCCATTTTGCGAAAATGGAAGGACTTTGTCCGAGTAAGGTGTTCATATCCCAATTTTGACAGAGTTACTCCTCTTCCCGAATTCTTGAAACCTGTCCAAGCTAAGGCAGGATCCAAATAATCGCATCTGTTCATGAATACCGTACCTGCCTCAATGCGGTGTCCAATACTCTGTGCCTTGTCCATATCAGTAGTCCATACGGAAGCAGTTAGGCCATATTGGGAATCGTTCATCAATTGAATCGCTTCACTATCGTCCTTTACTTTCATTATTCCCACCACGGGGCCAAAACTCTCCTCGGTCATTACGTCCATACTATGGTTTACCTCCACTAAAACATGTGGCGAAAGATAAGGGCTGTTCTTTTTGGAGGCTGGGAACAAGGATTCATCTACCAATGAAATGGCCCCTTTGTCCAAGGCCTTTCCGATTTGTGTCCTTACATAATTGGCAGCCTCGGTTTTTACCATAGGCCCAAGATTGGTTTCCTGCTCCAAAGGATTGCCCAATCGATACCTCTTGGTCAAGCTTACAAAGCCATCAATGAACGTGTCGTACACAGATTCATGAACGTAGATTCTTTCAATTCCACAACAGGATTGCCCACTATTGAAAAATGATCCGTCGACCAAATTTTCGATACTGTAATCCAAATTGGCATCTGCCCTTACATAGGCCGGGTCTTTTCCACCCAATTCCAATCCACATGGAATAAACGTATTGGTCAATGCGCGTTGCACTGCAATCCCCCCTTTAACCGATCCCGTAAAGCAAACACCCCCTAATTTAGGGTTTGCAATCAATTTGGCCGTGTTTTCATGATTTAAGTGTAAAATCTGAAATACCCCTTTTGGCAGTCCTGCTTTTATAGCTGCCTGGGCATACCGCTCCGCCACAAGAGGGGTCTGAAAGGAGTGTTTTAAAATCACCACATTTCCTGCCATTAAAGCAGGAATAATAGCATTGACGGAGGTTAAAAAAGGATAATTCCAAGGACTCAATACACTTATGATGCCCAAAGGAACCCGATCAACAAATCGTTTTCCCGGACTTTGGTCTTCCGGTATGTAGGGAGCCAGGGCCTCTTCCGCTATTCCGATCATGTAGTTGGCACGATCTTCAAAACCTCCTATCTCTCCGGGAGATTGACCTACAGGCCTCCCCATTTGCCAAGTAATCTCCTTCGCAATATCTTCTTTGTCCGCCACAATCGCGGTCACAAACGATGTTATATAGTGTGCCCTTTCCTTAATGGGTAAATCTGCCCAAACAGGAAAAGCCTTGCTGGCCAAGTTTATGGCATCTTCAATATCCTTGGAACCATGTTCTTTGGTAGAACAGTACACGGAGCCATCTATGGGTGAAATGGTGTCCCTCATTTTTATATTATTTCAAAATATCTGTTTAATTGCCAATCCGTTATCGCTCTGCGTTGCTGTTGATCTTCCCATTCCCGGGTATAGGCATAGTGATCCACAAACACATCGCCGAACAAGTCTCTCGTCGCTTTGGAATTTTTGAATTGTTCGGCCGCTTGAGTAAGCGTTCTGGGCAATTGAAGCTCAGCAGGAAAATCAATTTCGTAGGCATTTCCGGTAACCGCCTCCAAGGGTTCTATCTTATTTTCAATACCCCATATACCGGAACCTAAGGCTGCCGCCAATGCCAAATGCGGATTAATATCCGCGGCTGAAACCCGATATTCCACCCGTTGGGATTTTGTGGTTCCCGGAATGGCCCTAATGGCACAGGTGCGGTTATCCAAGCCCCAAGATGCAGCGGTAGGGGCCCAAAAACCTGGAATGAGTCGGGTATAACTATTACAGGTAGCGGCTACCATTGCCAAAACTTCAGGCATTAATTTTTGTTGCCCTCCGATAAACCATCGCATCACATCGGACATGCTATCTGTTTTGTTTTGATCAAAAAAAGCGGATGTCCCATCCTTTTTCTGTAAAGAAATATGAATATGTCCTGATTGGCCCGGATATTTTGGTGACCATTTGGCCATGAAGCCGGCCATCATATTGTGCTGTTGTGCCCAGACTTTTACAAAGGTTTTGAAAAACGCTCCGTTATCGGCCGCTCTCAGCGCATCCGAATGTTCAATTGCCGCTTCGAGAACCCCTGCACCGGTTTCTGTATGCAAGCCTTCCAATGACATTCCCATTTCCTCTGTCAAGTTCATTATTTCATGATACAAATGGGCATGGGAAGAATTACGTAAAACGGAATATCCAAAGTTACCGGGGGTAATCGGTTCCAAGTTGTTGAAGTTTTTGTCCCTGGCCGTTTTTGGGGTTTCGTTGAATAGGAAGAACTCAAATTCGCAGGCGGCCGTTGCCGAATACCCTAGGCCATCCAACCTCTCCAAGATTTTCTTAAGAATGGATCTTGGGCAAACCGCAGCTGCTTCACTCCCTGAGAAATCCGCCAAAAAAATGATGGATTGCCTATCCTCGGTTGGCAAAATACGCATGGTAATTGGGTCTATATGGGCGGTGGCATCGGTAAATCCGTCATGCCATCCTGTAAAGGAATCCTTATCATATAGCACATCATCGGAGTCCCAGCCAAAAATCACATTACAGAACCCAAATCCCTTGTCCAGTGCCGAAAGAAATTTCTTGGCGTTTACATACTTACCCCGAAGTATTCCATCCATATCGACCACGGCCAATTTTATATTTTTTATTTGATGCTCCCTTATGTATTTTTTAATCGAATCCGCTGTCATTTTTTCTTCATTTTTTTACCCATGTTTCGTTAAATTAACTTGAACCTCACACTCGATTGGAACAGGTCCGCTTTTGAAGTCATTAATTTAAAAAAGTATCATATTATAGCAGTACTAATTTTTATTCTTTTTCCCTTATTTCATGTTCCAAAGCGAACTCTTCTTCTGGCGAAAGTATTAAGCGATGTCTCCCTTTTAGCCCAAAATAGATCAATCCGATCACTAAATATCCAATAGCTATAAAAACTGCGGTTCTATAGGATTGATCCTGAAGCTGAAAACAAATTATTAGAAAGGCAAGAAAAATGGTCATCCATCCGCCAAAATTTCCAAAAGGGCTCCTATAAGGTCGCTCCAAATTCGGCTTCTTTTTCCGCAATAAAATAAATGAGCCACATTGCAAAATGTAGGATAGCATGGCACTGAAAACTGCGATATTCAGCAAAGCGCCACCAATAAAAACCCCACTTTCATCCCCAGCTAAAAAATCTGTTATCATTAATACCCCAAAACCAATGGCAGAACCCAAGATCAAAGCAGTATATGGCGTTTTTCTTTTACTGTGCGTTACCGATAAAATTACTGGAAAATAGCCGGCTCTCGACAGTGAATAAATTTGTCGCCCAAAGGCAAAAATTATGGTGTGAAAAGATGCCAACAAACCAATAGAGGCAACCAGGGCAAGGAGCTTGGCTATATTGTTACCAAACAAAACCTTGAAACCATCCAACAAGGGCTCACCGGATTGTGACAATGCATAGGAGCCCAAGGGAATCGAGGCGTTTAGCCACAATATCAAAAAAGCGGAGATTATTAAAGTAATAATGCCATACGTTAATCCTTTGGGCATATCTTTTTTGGGGTCCACGGATTCTTCTGCTGCCAAAGGCAATTGCTCTATGGCCAAAAACAACCATACCGCAAAGGGCATTGCTTTTAAGGCCCCTATTAGCCCCATAGGGAGAAACGCACCTCCCCCTCCGGATACATGCTCCGCTTTTCCATCGGTTCCTGCCTTAATATCCAATGCAAAGGTTGTAAAGTCTATACTTCCTATGGACGATATCCAAAAGACTACCAAACATCCTAAAGCCAAGAAGGTAAGTGTGATCGCAAAGCGAAAGGACAGTGCAACGCCAACTATATTCAAAACGGTAAATACCGAATAAAAACCAAACCACCAAAAGGGCAACAGTTCTGGACTAGTCTCAAAGATTCCCTCCATATAATGACTAAGAAAAAAAACGATAACTGCCGGTGTTAAAATGAACTCTAAGTTTTCTACCAGACCAGTGAAAAACCCTCCCCATGGCCCCATGGCCGACCTGGCAAACGAGTAGGCCCCGCCGGTGTGTGGCAAGGCAGGGGACATTTCTGCCACACATTGGGTCAGCCCTATATACATAATGGCAACGATAATGGTAGCAATAAACATACCACCCCATCCTCCTGAGGCCAACCCCAGATTCCACCCTGAAAAATGCCCTGAGATAACGGCGCCCACACCTAGGGCCCATAGCGACCAAACCCCTGCATGGCGTTTAAGTGCTCTGGACTCAAAATAAGATTTGTCCATTTTCTTATACTTCACACCCTTCGCCATGTCGGTTATTTAAGTTATTGATCGGCCTGTAATTTAATGATAATGTTGTACTTAAACCTTTGTCAATTTGTTATGAATTCAAATTCGGGTCCCATCTTGACCCGACCCACTTGAATGTTTAATAATTTAGCTACGGAAGCCGCAATTTGATCTGTGTATAATTGTTCTTTGGAGGTAACTTCTCCCCTAGGCTCTATATTTTTTCCAAACGCCACTAACCATACCTCATCCGCTCCCTTGATATCCTTGCCATGGCTTTTCCATGTATCCAAAGGCTCGGTTCCCCTACCATGATCTGTTGTAATTAAAAATGTTGTATTCCCCTTATAGTATATATCACTTTCAACAAAATCCCATAATTCCTTTATAAAAGCATCGGTTCTATTCGCTGATGTTAGGTACGCCTGATAATCTCCATCATGGGCAAAATCATCCGTTTCTCCGTACGAAATGTACACCAAATCAGGATGGTTTTTTTTCATCTGTTCCAAGGCATAGCCATGGGTAAAGGCATCAAACCGAACCGTACCCCACGGACTGGGTACTATGGGCTGTAGTTCGTTCAAAAACCTTTCCCGTTCTGTCAGTTTATCCTCGGTGGCGATTTCGAATCCCGCATTTACCGGAACGCCGGAACGTTCCTCATTGATGATGAATGGAAAAACATCCCAGCTGCCAAAAGCTACCACTTTTCCCTTATAGGCAGGAAGATTATTCGCTATTTCCAAAATGGTCCGGTTCGGATTGTTAATCTTATCATTGCTAGTGATTCTTTCATCATCGGCTTTCCCCGATAATATTTCGTTATACCCAGGATAGGAGAACCAATGTTTATTGGTCAGGTTCATTTTGCTTCCAAGTAATCTATTCCCATGTATTTGTCCCATTTCCTTAATCGAACCCCATACAAAAGGTAGTAGTCCCTCCCTTCTTTCTTTTGCGTTTTTCCTCCAAAACTGTTTTTTTAAACCTGTGGTATCCGCTACATATTCTTCATTGGTAATCAGTAAGGAATCTGCACCGGTAAATAGCTCTTGCCAACGAAAACCATCCAACGTAATTAAAATGACTTTCGGGTTACTATCTTCTTGGGCATGTAATTTTGACACTTGGAGACATCCGAGAAGCAATGCTCCGATTAAAAGAATTTTCTTCATAATTGTTGAGTGTTGCAAGTTGATTTCTATTTTGGTCATAGTTTATCTTGTGGTTTTCCCTTTTCCCATCGCTGCTGTTCTTATATAACTCTCCAAGGAAAAGACGACTAAAGGTTTTATCGATTAGTCTTGGGTCCTATTCGGATTATTTACTTGTTGTGAATGTTCTCGTTTTGGACCAATCACTCCAATTCAAGTTTTGATCCCGATATCTGACTCTCCAAAAATAAGAGGTGTTTGGTTTTAATCGATTAGTCTTTTCGTCCTTCAAGTCATCCTTCTTTTGTCTATTCTCCAAATAATACCAGTTTTCATGTTGTTTCCAACTGTCAAAATCAGGTTTGGAAAAATCCTTTGTTTTAGCTACTTGCCAATGTGAAGCGGCATGAAAAGCTCCCTTATAAGGACTTCTAAATTCACCGGCCTTCAATACTACACCTGCTACTTCAACGGTTTCAATACTGGGCGATATTGATTCAGGGGCCATTGGTTTTCTTTCCTTTTTCCAAATTGTAATGCTATCCCTAAGTTCATTGGGCCTAGATTTATCCTGATTCCCCCTACTGATCCTTTTTATGGTAAACTTAGGGTCATCTTTGCTCCCTTCTACCTCTACCATCACAAAACCATATTCATCTTGCGTCACTGTAAACTCATCATAGTCCCTACCTTCAAACTCACCCCAATTGTCTATAGCTCCACCTGCGGAGGCTACATTTATCCATAAATGTCTATGGTCTTTGGACTGTCCCCTGGAATATCCATGGGTATGGCCAAAAAAATGAATGCTTGGTTTTCCGGTTTCGGTTGTAAATTTTTCCAGAGCTTTTACTACCTCTCCTGTAAAATCCCTTTCACCAGGAATCCATAATTCCGATTTATGCGGGTGGTGCAATTGGGCAAATACAAAGTCGATGCTTGCCTCTTGGGCGGTTTTCTCCAAAAGTTCTATCAACCATTTTTTTTGCTCTTTGTTATCCGAATAGCCTTCATTGGAATTCAATCCGATTATTCTGGTATTTCCATAGTCCTTATACCACCAATGTTCGGCATAGGCAGGGGTTCCATTTTCCGGAAGGCTAAAATATTTGAAGTAAAAGACAGAATTTCTTTCATGATTTCCAAGTACCGGATATACAGGAACGTTGGCAAACAACTTTTCCGCCGGATTAAAGAAATGTTCCTTCCATTGAAAATACTTTGCCCCATTTTCCACCAGATCACCAGGAATCAGGACCATGGCCAGATTATTAGGCAGGTTGCCCTTAAACTCTTTTTCCAAATAAGCCAATATGCCCTCGTTTACAATCTCAGAAAATTTATCGGGTTCATTATGATCATATTGCATATCGCTCATGGCAACGATCTTAAAGGACTCATCATCCTCGGCAAAGGGAGGGGTCTTAAACTGAAAAATATCCGAGGTTGCATTTTCGGTAATAACCCGATAATAATATTCTGTAAACCGCTTTAGGCCATCGATCTTTACCTCATGAATTCTTGATTCACTGAAATTCACATCATAGGCGATTCCCACGTCCTTCTGTCCCAATTTTGGTGTAAGTCCCCATTCTACTATACTTTCCTCTCCCGAAGAAGTTTCCCAAAGGATTTTGATGGAGTTGGGTGATGCGTCTTGCAAATAGGGCCTGACCAGAAAAAACACTTCTTTTTTTTGGGCACTCGCAGATAAGGATATTACAAAAAATAGCAGGTATGCCAGTTGGTTTAATTTCATTCTTGTTTCAATTTTTGGTCGGTATTAAATTACTTGGACTCATAAGGTCCAAACTTGGCCAATACTTCTCTCTTTTCAGATCCATCGTCCAATATAAAGATATCGTATTTTGCTCCTTCTTTATGTACACGGACAACGATATGGCCTTGCTGGCTTTTATACGAATCCAATCTACCTCCAATTACATCCTTATTGGCCTGTAGCATTACTGTAGAAAATATGTCCCTTTCTCCAGGATATAAAGCTGTTGAGGTAATTCTTCGTAGTACTTCTTCTCCGGGATGATCAGACGACCAGTTCTGTTGGATCCAGACCCGAGGCCTAACAGATCGAACATAAAAAGCGTTCTGAGAATCACGATTCCCATGATGATTCAAGGTCGCTACGTCCACAGCACCTACGACTGGGGCGATATGGGATTCCACGGCGTTAAAATCGGTTCCCCCGAGTGCATCAATGCCACTAATATCACCTCCTGTAAAATAGTCAAAATCACCGTAGGTGATTTTAATACAGGTACTTAAAGGATTTTCGCCGGGATAGTTTCCTTTGGAAAATATAGAATATGAATCTGAGTTTATGCCAGTCCATATATTGCCGTTTACCGCAATAGCGCGAACAGCGAAATTGGGGAAGTCATTGGGAGATTTTTTCAGTTTGATTTGATTGCGTTCCCCTGCTTCCAATGTTTTATGCATCAGCCCATTGGTTTTGGATTGATGATCAATGAATTTCCAATAATTTTTAAGAGTCGCTACCATACCGTAGGCATCGTCTTTATTTACTCCCCTTTGAACTTCGGTGTCCTTCAAATCTATGGGATAATCACTTCCCCTGTCCAAAAGTGTTTTTATGGGCAAAAGATTTCCCACTTCGGTAATCCCGGTAAGAAAATAATCGCCCTGTCCTGCCATTTTTCTGTTCGCATCCATTTCGCCAAAATGATCATCATGGTAGTGGGTTATTAGGGCGTAGTCCAGCTGCTTTGTCCTATTCACCGGAAAAAACTGATGGATGTAATCCACAATCCATCCTGGAGCGGATTTGGAGTTATTGGGTTTTTGAACGGCATTCCTGGCGGAAAGTGTTCTTGTATGCGTTTCGGACATATCCCCGGCATCCACCAAAAGCGTAGTGGCATCCGGAAAAATAAAAAAAGCGGCATCCCCGCGACCCGTATTGATATGATGGATTTCCAAAATACCCTCTTCCCAGGGCGGCAATTGTTCTTTTACTTCTTGAGAAACCATTGGGGCGGTCACCAATAGGCAACCAATTGCTATTGCCTGGAGGTATGCTAAAATCATTCTATTCTTATTTTAACGTGGAGGTAGGAATTATTTGTTTTGGTATATCGGGGCTTTGATAAAATACATCTAACCAACTGTCGCCACCGCCATTGAACCAAATCACCTCCAAAGGATAGACTCCTTGTTTTAAAGTAATACTCCCGTCATTTTCCTTTACCCCGTGATCGCCATCATTGTCAACAACTTCTTCACCATTGATCCACAGCTTGCTACCATCATCCGAACGGGTATAAAACGTGTATTTATCGTCCTTATGAATAACAATTTGGGTCTTGAATCGAATTGCCGTACTGCTTTTCACCTCCTCTTTGATCTCATCAGAGGTAATTTCAAAACTAGTTCCCCTATGGTCCGGTATTTTGTTTCTCAAAGAAGGGATGCTTGTAAGCCCATCCAAGTAAAAAACTTCGTAGGATACCGGTGCTATAAGGCTTTTTTCCTTTATCCTAAAAAATGCTTCGCTGACCGTGCTAGATATTCTTCCATTCTTAAACATAGCACTTTTTACGACTGTATTCCAGGTGACTTTGAACGGCGCCGTATATAGATTTGAATCCTTATCGGGCATTTTACCGTCTAGGGTATAATACACTTCCCCTTCAGAATTTGGGTTTTGAATGGTAACTTCTTTCCCATCATCAAACAAGCCTCCTGCTTTTTTACTTAATACCGCCGCTGGTAGAATTACAGGTTCTTCCAATCGTATTGTTAAGGGGTAATCATCGATTTCGTCAAAACCTTCAAAAGCATTTTTGACCGATTTACCTATCCATGCCCTAGGTGTTTTCAATCCCAGGACAAAGGCCACGGTAGCGGCATTATCATATTGATAAATAGGGTACTTAAGTTTGTGGTTCTTCTTGATCGATTTTCCCCAAAGCAAAAACGGAATCTCGATTTCTTGAAGTGATTCGCCACCGTGCCCCTTGCCTAGACCCCCATGATCTGCACTGATGATTACGACCGTTTCATCTTCAATGCCAGCATCTTTGATGGCTTTCATCACCACACCTAAAAGTTCATCCGATTTTTCAACAGAAGTATAGTATTCCGGTGATCCATGACCGAATTCGTGTCCGGCATGGTCTACGTGATCAAAATGGATAAATGTAAAATTCGGTTTCTTGCTTTTTATATAGTTCCCGGCCAGTTCAGCGGTTTCCTCTTCCGTTTTAGGATTTATATCATAATCTACAGCATCTTTTTCAAAAAGCCTTCCAAATCCTGTCCAGTGATATATGGCTCCAACCTCTGCATTTTCAATTTGGTTATCCACCAAGTGAAAAATCGTCGGAAATAGAAAGTCTTCACTTTGGACGACGGCAGGCAACACAAAATTGTCTTTTTCCCAAGCATTGGAGGTAATCCCATGCTGTTCCGGGCCTGACCCCATAATCATGGATGCCCAGTTGGTGCTCGAACTTGTAGGTAATACGGATCGGGCATGTAGCGAATAAGACCCTTCCTCCATTATTCTATCAAAATTTGGTGTTGCCCCGTGTTCCAAACCGTCCGGACTCAATCCGTCAAATCCGATGACAACCACATGTTTTGCTTTAGGTAATCGTTCAGCAGTCTCATTAGTACAAGACCACGGGGATAAAATCCCCATGGTCAGTACTATGGCCAATAGTTTAAATGTTTTTTTCATTCTCTTGTTTTTAATCCACATCCCACCAAAGTTTTGTATTGATGTTGTCACCGCCCATACGCTGTACGGCGGCATTGTAATTTTCCTCATTAGTGGCCTTTACCTGGTTGGGATACTGAAAACGAACGGGGACCTGACCCCCGTTTACTGCATCAGGGCCCGGTATTACCTCCGGCATATTTGTGCGCCTCCAATCGGACCAGCCTTCAAAACCTGTATAGAAAAGGGAAATCCATTTTTGAAGGGCTATCTTACCCAATTTTTCAGCAGATGAACCTGTTAAGGCGACTTGGACCTGAGCAAGATACGCATCCAAATCGGTATTCTGCATGGCCGCCGCTATTTCGGTCCATCCTCCTGCAGCTACCCTTTCCGTGTAGTATTCAAATGAAGCCCGTATGCCGTTTTCGTAGAATTCGGCCGTTTCACCAATGGTTATCCAACCTTTTTCCCTAGCCTCGGCCAAAATAAATTGAAGTTCGGAATAACTCATAATAATGGTCTGTGATGCCGTGGGAGAAGCTTCTTCCGGATTACAGGCCCGGCATGCCAAAAGTATGCCCAATCTTGAGATAAAGTTGGAGCCTGATTCATCAGGGTTTCCCGTTGGACTATAACCTAAGGCAGCCTCATCGTCCAAACCGTTCGGCATACCCACGTAATCATCAAAATTATCGGAATAAATTCCTTTTCCCGAAGCCGATGTAGGCTGTGCGAACACAACTAACCTCGTATCGTTGAGTTCTTTCAGCCTCGTTTCCAAAGTGAGACTCAAACGCACTTCGTCAAAACTACCGGAACGGGTATCGTATTTGGATTGAGGATTATCCGAATTCCATTGCACCAATGCCATATCGGCATTGCTTTCAAAAATAGGAAAGGTAGACAAATTGCTGGCGATTTGTGTCATACCAGCAAGCGCTTTGGCATTATCTACATCGCTAATGCGCATCAACAACCGCAAGCGTAACGAATTGGCAAATTTCCGCCATTTTAGAACGTCCCCGCCGTAAAAGATATCCCCTGAAATATTGTCCGTACCCGTGAGCACCGTATTCGCGGTTTCCAAGTCTGCCAATATACCGTCATAAATAGCTTGTTGGGCATCAAATACCGGTCTTACGTTACCATCACTTATACCCTTTGTAGCTTCAGAATAGGGTACATCCCCATAGGCCTCGG
Source organism: uncultured Flavobacteriaceae bacterium (assembly GCA_947494715.1). Taxonomy (GTDB): domain Bacteria; phylum Bacteroidota; class Bacteroidia; order Flavobacteriales; family Flavobacteriaceae; genus Ulvibacterium. Next base: position 370,199 of record CANLWG010000002.1, read on the forward strand.
TCAGATAGGAATATATCCAGGATTTCATTACCAATGCCACTCCATAATAATTTTGTGCATCCGGGTTTTCCCGAGTGTCTCGGATAATATTCTCAACATCCCTAAGGGAGTCGTAGGCATCCCCATAGGGGTCGTTGGAAGGAGACCAGTTGTAGATGTCGCCACTGGTAAATTGCAGGCGTGCGGCATATTGTACGACCGTAAAACCTTCTTCCCAACCCTGGTCGCCCCAATTATCAGCCATTTCTAGCTGTATCCCTGGCAATAAAAGCTCAGGTTGAGCGGAAGCCGGAAAATTGGGGTTTATATTAATGGTCTCAAAGTCTTCGGTACAACCGAACACCAAGAACGATAGTAAGATTATAGCTATTCTATTTTTCATGATTCTGTATTTTATGATTCGCGCGTCCATTAAAAATCGACTTGCAGGTTGAAAGTAAAGAGACGTGTGCTGGGATAGGACATGTTTTCGATACCTGGCTGTAGGGTACCTCCGGATACGCCCACTACCTCGGGATCAAAATGTGGATTGTCCGTCCAGAGCAATAAGTTTCTCCCTGTTATCGAAAATCTGGCATTGGCAATTGGCAACCTATCGGTAATTTTTTTAGGGAACGTATAGCCTAAGGTGACTTCCCTTAATTTTGTATAGGAGGCATCATACTTTGCCGCTTCCACATTATCACGTTCATAAAAGCGGTTATTATACGTTCTTGCATCCACATTGGTAGTATTGGGCTCATATACACCTGGAGAGACCTCCACTACGCCCTCGGCCACAATACCTGTTTCCCTACCTTCCAAGGTTTCCACTAACTGACCGGATGTACTACCAATCGTCTTGGTACGGGACACTACAATACCGCCTTGTCTTGTGTCGATTAAAAATCCTAAGTCGACATTCTTATATTTGAAGGTGTTTTGGAGTCCTAGGGTAAAATCCGGGGCATAATCACCTTGATATACCAACCCGTCCGTCCGAATAGGAATCCCTTGTTCATTGATTATTTTTTGACCAAAGAACTCGCTGTTCGGGTCTTCCACCCGCTGAAACCCCCTACCATAAATGGCGCTGATGGAGCCCCCTTCACGAGCCTGTATAAAAGCCCCGTTTCTATTGGTCAAGCTAAAGTTTACGCCACCCAGGTCTTTGACTTCGCTTCGGTTGGCAGAAAAATTAAAGGTAGTGTTCCACCTAAAGTTATCGGTGAGTACCGGTACAAAATTGGCAATGACCTCAAAACCATAGTTTCTAACTTCCCCGGCATTGATCAACTGACTGAAATATCCGCTAGCTATATCGGTATCGATATTGATGATCTGGTTTCGCGTGCTACTGTCGTAGTACGTAAGATCAAAATTCATACGGCTCTTAAAGAACCGAAGATCAAGTCCGAATTCGTACGAAGATGTTATTTCTGGTTTCAATTCGGCATTGGGTATCAAGTCCGATTCCGTTAAAACTGGAGTCGAACCGTCAAAAGGTCTTTCGTTTCTATAAAAACTTCGCAAGCGATAGGGATCGGTGTCATTCCCAACTTCGGCATAGGCGGCCCTCAGCTTCGCAAAGGATACCCATTCCGGCATAGTGAACATATCACTGGCAATAGCACTTAAAGTCGCCGAAGGATAGAAATAGGAGTTGTTATCTTCCGGCAAGGTACTGGACCAGTCGTTTCTACCGGTAAGGTCAAGAAAAAGTAAGTCATCATAGGCAAAACGGGCAAAACCGTAGAGGCTGTTGATTCTTTTTTCAAAATTATCCGTATTGACCTGCACGGCCTGTCTTGAATTGTTAAAGGAATATACTCCTGGGTTGATCAGTTGCGGGGCAACGCTCTTGGTAAAATCCTGTTTTTGCCGCAATTGGTTGCCGCCCACAGAGATATTGACATTCCATTTTTTATTGAAGGTCTTATCATAGCTCAACAAAAAATCCGTATTACTTTCCTCAAAGAAGATATTGTCTTCTTGATATGTGCCGAATGGGAAGCGTTGTGTACTGAATGCCCTTTTCCTAGGCCTAAAATCCCTATAAAAATCACGACCGCTGCGGAGTAGTAGTTTCCAGTTTTCATTAATACCGTAATTGATACTTATGTTTCCGAATATCCTGTCCTTATTCTGTGCATTGGTATTCTCAAACATGGTGAAAAAAGGATTGTCATGGTAATTATAATTATAGTTGAACTGTTGTGTTCCTTCCAATCCAGGTTGCCAATAATCCCTCAGGTTATTGGTATTCAACTGCCGGCCATACCAAATAAAAAGATACATGATGCTTTCCGTACCGTAACTTACGGACGGTCTATTGCCGCTATCCGTTTTCACATAATTGACGTTGGCATTCACCGTCACCTTATCGGTAAGATTAAGGCTACCGCTAAGGCTAAAAGTATTTCTTTCAAGGTCGGTGTTGGGCAAAGTGCCTTCTTGGTCCAAATTTTGGAAGGAAAACCTCATATTTCCCATATCGCCCGACTTTGATATCGCGATACTGTTCGTTAGGGTAATACCTGTATTAAAAAAATCTCTGGTATTATCTGGTTGGGACACCCAGGGAGTAGCAGTTATCGGGGCATCACTTACAAAGATATCTCCCCCGCGAGTTCCATCCGACCGTGGGGAATCGAACTGTGGGATCAATAGACCGGTATCAAGTCTTGGGCCCCAACTCTCATCTACACCATCCGCTATCCCGGAACCACTTCCATCAACAAATTCAAACTGTTGGTTATTTCCTTGGCCATATTCATTCTGCCAATCGGGTAAGAGTAGAATGTTCTCAATGGTTACGCCTGTATTGAAGGATACGCCTAGCCTACCACTTTGCGATTGGCCTTTCTTTGTAGTAATGATGATAGCCCCATTCGCTGCGCGGGCTCCGTACAAGGCCGCGGCGGCAGGGCCTTTCAAAACGTTGATGCTCTCTATATCCTGTGGATTTATCTCAGCGGCCCCATTACCGTAATCCACATCCTGTGTTCCCGACCCATTTGAACCGACTATTTCATTGCTTATCGGAGTGCCATCTACTATAAACAGAGGAGAGTTACCGTTAATGTTCAAGGAAGCATCTCCCCGAATGGTAACCCTTGCCGATCCACCAAGACCCGAAGGACTGTTTGTGATTTGTACACCGGCAACCTTTCCCGAAATGCCATTTAGAAGATTGGGCTCCCTTGCCGAAGTAACTTCATCGGAATCAAGCTCCTGTGAGGCATACCCTAAGGACTTTTTCTCCCTTTTTATTCCTAAGGCCGTAACCACAACCTCCGAAAGACCTGTTGCACTTTCCTTCAATGTAATGGTCAAGTTGGTCTGTCCGTTTAACGCAATTTCCTTTGTTGTAAAACCAATATAGGAAATCACCAATGTTGCATTGGGATCTGCTACTTCCAGCGTAAAATTACCATCAAAATCAGACTGTGTTCCATTGGCAGTCCCTTTTTCCAATAGATTGGCTCCCGGTAACGGTTGGCCATCCTTATCTACAATAGTACCGGTAATCTCCAATTGTTGATTTACAATCGGAACAATTGTCTCTTCAAATACTTCTTTAGAAGGAAGTTCTGTTCTAGGCTTTAGTACAATTTGTTTTTCCAATACCTCGAACATAATATCGGTATTTGAAAACAGCTTTTCCAAAATGGAGGAAACACGTTCTTTGTTAGCATTTACGGAGACTATTTTTTGATAATCTACCTCTTTGTCATTGTACATGAATTTGAATTCTGTAAGCGTTTCTATTTTGTTCAGAACATTTTCGAGACGTACATTCTCCAGATTCAATGTAATCTTGGTCTTTTGACCATATGTACCATTGGCGTGAATTTGAAATAGTGAAACTATTAACAAAAATGTAGTGAGCTTCATTTTCAAGTCAAATTTCGGCTGAAAAGGGATGAGTTTCCCCCGCCTAATTAGTTTTTTCATATTTTTATGGTGTATTATGTGGTTAATTAATTTGATCACACATTAATCGGGAAATGTTCGCGCATTTTCCGGTTTTTTTATCCTCCTTACAAGCCTCTTTTTCCAATGATTGAAGGCAAATAACAAGTATTGTGATTTAGTTAAAATGCATCGGGCGTTATGTCATTGGCAGTTTGTTTTGATTAGTTAATAATTATTTCATCGTCTGTAATCCTATAGTCTATCCCGTAATTCTTATTGAACGTTTCAAATACTTGTTCAATGGTTTCAATGTCAAAACTGGCCGTGAAAAATTCGTCATCCAATATTTTATTGTGATTGGTTATCACTACGTTATAATGTCTTTCCAATTTTTTTACAATGCTCTTAAACGGAAGATGTCGGAAAACGATTTTACCTTTTACCCAGGCCGTGTGCAATGCCACATTTGTCTCTTCGATAGAAATGTTTTTGTCGTTTTTATTCCACTCCGCTTTATATCCTGGTTTTAATAGGGAGGACGTTGAAGTACTATAGGGATCTCCATTTTCATATACCGTTACGGAACCTTCTACCAACGTTGTATTAATGAGCATGTCTTCCGGGTACGAGGATATATTAAACGTTGTTCCCAAAACCCTTACGTTAAGTTCATCCACATTTACCACAAAGGGATGATCCGCATCTTTTACAACATCAAAAAACGCTTCGCCTTTTAGATAAACCAGCCTATTTTTCCCTTTGATAAATTTTACGGGATATCTAAGGGACGTACCGGCGTTTAAGAATACATGGGTCCCGTCCGATAATACCACATCAAATCGTTTTCCGTAAGGAACGGTAAGTTTATTATAGGTCAATTCTTCAACAGATGATTCATTATCTTTGTAGACCAATTGCGTTCCTTGCTGTACTCCCACCAAGTTTCCCTCTGAATCCACAACTTTGGTGGTACCGTCTTCAGCAATAATTTCGATATTACCATCTTTCAGTTGTAGGGTGATGGCATCATCTGGAATGGCAGGCACAGGATTTTTTTCGAAAAAACCATTGATATAAAAATATCCCGTTCCAAAAACTATCGCCACCATAGCGACATATTTTAAAATGATCAACCTTCTACATTTTGCATCGGAAACGGTCCTCATGGCATTCGAAAATGTAGTATAGGCCTCATCCACTTGAACAGTATTTGAGGTCTCATCGAATGTGGAAGCAATATACTTCGCCTTTAAAAGATTGAACTTTTTAGTATTTTGGGTAGAGGAAATAATCCAATCCTCGATCTCTTTTTCTTCGCTGGAACTTACTGCACCCTGTAGATATTTTATAATTTTATGTTCTTGCATTATATCGGTCATATATTATTTGACGATTCAAAACAGATTTATACCTAGTGGGATACAAAATAAAATCGTCCAGGGAGCATGTTGAAATTTCTTCAATGACGACCTCTGTACCAACAATGGTAACGGTGGCTTAAAAACCTTATTATCAATCCAAAACAAAGCAATGGTTATCTAAAATTATTTTGCATTAATTGGAGCCCAATCTACTTTTAAATTAATCTAGATGCATTATCTAATGGTTAAATAGATGTTATAAAAACCCGTGAAAAAAGCAATTAAAAAAAGAGGGGATTCTACCAGGAGAACACCCTCTTTTAAAACTAACGCAAATAACTAACCAACTCTACAGATTATCTTAAAAACAACCGACTACATCATAACATCGTATTATGGTATTACATACTTCATTTGGAGTCTTTGGTAAGACCTCTTCATTTCAATTTTCGGAATTGACCAAAGAAATAGTAATCACTTATAGTATTAAACGATTCAAAACGGAAGTATACCTAGCGGGATGGAAAAGATAATTACAGAAAGAGGGTAGTAAAGTTTTTTAGATGAAACCTCATATGCTTGAGGGCATATGAAATGTGATTGTCCACAGTTTTCTTGGAAATACCCAGTTCCTGGGCAATTTCATAGTGTTTTAGACCTTCGACCCTACTTTTAGTGAAAACTTTTTTACATTTTTCAGGGAGCAGCTCCAAGCTTTTTATGATTACTTGCTCTAATTCATTTTTTAGAAGTAATGAAGCAGCTTCATCCTTTAAAAATTGTTGTTGTATGGCCAATTTTTTATGATAATGGCTATTTAAATACTTAATCTTCACTTTTTCGTGCTTCAATTGATCCAAACACGCATTCTTGGTCATCGTATAAAGGTAACTGTTCATATTGACCGTATTTTTTAGCCTTACCCTATTCTCCCATAATTTCAAGAAGACACTCTGGACTATCCCCTCAGCATCTTCGTGACGCACCAGATAGCCCTTGGCCACATGCGTAAGTTTATCATAGTATAGCTTAAACAATGCCTCAAAAGCAACTGTTTCCCCTTTTTCCAAAAGGGAAGCAAAGGAAACAGGGTCGATATTTGCTTTACTATTTTTCAAATGATCAATAGCTTGAAATACTAAAATTAATTGTTCGTTAATGAGGAAAATGCTCTTTTCAAAATTTCAATCGCCTTTTCCAATTCTTTTCTTTTTATGGTAAGTGCCGGAGACAATTGCAATACGTTACCTTGTGACACCTTAAAACTAAGCCCGTATTGAAGACAATGATACATTATTTTTTCCGCCTCCGACGTAGCGGGTTCCTTGGTTATTGGATTCCGTAATTCTACGCCCCATAAAAGCCCTATTCCCCTAATATCAAAGATTATCGGGTATTTTTCCTTAAGGGCAGTGAGCTCGTTTTGCAGCCAGTCTTCATCATCCTTTACTTTTTTTATAATTTTCTCGTTCTCGATAAAATCGATAACCGCCTGTGCGGCAGCGCAACCCACCGGGCTCTTCTCGTGGGTAAAATGCCCTAAGGAAATATCTTGTGCGATATTGAATTGCTCTCTACAGACCATTGCTGCGAAGGGGATGATGCCTCCTCCCAAACCTTTGCCCAAGCAAAGAATGTCCGGTTCTATATCAAAATTTTCAAAGGCAAACATTTTTCCGGTACGTCCAAGAGCAATAGGTATTTCATCCAAAATGAGTAGAACATGGTGCTTTGTACAGATTTCCCTAATGCGTTGCCAATATTCCTTTGACGGAATTTGAACATCTGTATTCCTTACCGTTTCTGCTATAAATGCACCTATTTCTCCTTCTTTTTCAATAACATATTCGAGATAATCGGCGTACTTCATTTCATCTTCAAAAAAACCCCCAGTCTGCATGGGTGGCGGAATACGAATGGTTCCGGGCATCATAGGTCCCATATGCTGTCGAAATACGGCTTCTCCCCCGGCACTTATCGCGTCAAGTGATGCCCCATGAAAAGAATCCCAGTAGGAAACGACCTTATGCTTGCCGGTAACCACACGGGCCAATTTTAAAGCGATACTGATAACCGAAGTCCCTCCAGGGGCGAACAACACCCTGTTCAGTTCCTCGGGTAACAAGGATGTTAATTTATCCGCGAAGGTAATAGCTGTTTCGTTCGTAAACCGTCTTGTACAAAATGAGAGCTCATCCAATTGTTTCTTGATTTGATCAATAACAAAGGGGTTGGCAAATCCGATCTGATGCACATTGTTGCCATGAAAATCCAGATATTCCTTGCCTTCAATATTTTCTATAGAGGCTCCATTGCAGGTTTGCAGGACATCCAAACATGGGGTAGACATGGCTTGGTGAAGAAACAAACGAGAATCTTCCTTTAACAATCTTTGTGTTTCCGCATTTATAATGTTGCTTTCCTGCCATTGCACCCTTTGCTCTGAAAGGTTGACATCTCCTTCGGTTTTTAAAACCTCCTGTTCCATATGTGTATCTTATTAAAACCTAGAAATGAATGAAAATCCTTTTCTAAGGACGACTATTTTTATTTATATTAAAATATTTCTAATATAAGTAACTTTTTTAATACTTTAATTGTATTATTTGTTAAATAAATTTACTCTTAAGAAACATTTGATATGAGTCAAAAATCGTTTCCAAATGCTAAGTTATTCGAATCTGGATGATTCACACCTCCTAACCAGTCTTGGAAATCCTTACCAGTTTTTTCCCCTGAGGGATTTAATGGCCACGAGCCTTAATCTTTTGGCTTTTTTTATTTCCTTCCGATAATTTGTATTGTTCTTGAACAATACTATGAAAATTAGAGACGCACAGGGTTAAAATAGAAATAAAATGCTAGCCCAAGTTTTAATCGGAGTGTCCACTTATGCAAAGGTTTGCATGCCCTTCACTTTACTATTCATTCTTAAGAATCCTATATTCGCATGGACCAGTAGATTACTTTTTCGGTATTACTATCTGAATATGCATCAATTTTTAGTCAGCTGAAGTTTAACCATTCAACCATTGCCGTGTTAAAAAAAACCCTTCTTCTAATTCCTGTACTGTGTATTTCCACTTTCTCCTTGTTTGCGCAACCTATAAGTCGGGCAAAAATACACTCACACAATGATTATGCTCAAAAAGTCCCTTTTTGGAGTGCCTATGCCAATGGCCTAAACTCAATAGAGGTAGACATTTTTTTAAAGAATGATAAGCTTTACGTTACCCATGGCGAATCTGAAATTATACAAGACCGAACCTTGGAGAATCTCTATCTACAACCCATTCAAAAAACAGTGCAACTAAAATTAGGGCAGCCACAGGAATTACAGTTGCTCATCGATATGAAATCGGAGCCCTATACCACCTTGGAAAAACTGATATCCATTTTAGAAAACTATCCTAACCTTATCAACAACAGAAATATTTCTATTGTACTATCCGGCAATCGACCGGAGGTAAATGAGTATGTGAATTATCCGGATTACATTCATTTTGATTATCAAAAGCTAGAAGATATACAGAATGACAACACTTGGGACAAAGTAGCCTTGATCAGCCTAAATTTCAAAACGTTTTCGCCTTGGAACGGAAAAGGAAGATTGACCGATGATGATTACAAGAAGGTAAAGGCCGTAATTGACAAGGCCCATTCATATGGTAAGCCTTTTCGATTTTGGGGAGCACCCGATTCCAAAACAGCCTGGAAAGCATTCAGTGATATGGGTGTAGACTTTATCAATACCGATTTACCCTATGCATCGGCGTCCTATTTAAATACTTTGGAGCAGCGTGTTTATTTCAACAAAATCTCGTCAGAAGTCTATACCCCGACCTTCGATTCAGACCAGAAGGATGCTCCTGTCAAAAATATTATCCTACTTATCGGTGATGGTAACGGATTAACACAAATCTCATCTTCAGTCTTGGCCAATGGTGGAGATTTGACACTTACGCAACTAAAAAGTATTGGGCTTCTAAAAACACAATCCGCGGACGATTTTACGACTGATTCAGCCGCCGCAGGTACGGCTTTGGCCACGGGTACAAAAACCAACAATCGTGCAATAGGAGTAGATTCCAAGGGGAACTCACTAAAAAATATCGCCGAGCTTCTAGGTGAGAGAGGTTTTAACTCCGGATGCATAACAACGGATAATATTACCGGTGCTACCCCGGCCGCTTTTTATGCACATCGTAAAGATCGATCGGATGTGGAGGGTATTATTTCGGATCTGTCAAAAAGTAAACTTTCACTACTGGTCAGTGGAGGTGCCGATATGCTTGAAAAGCGAATTGCTCAGATGGACTTTTCCATTTTAGAAAGTACGGATGCAATCACTCAAAGTAAAGAAAAACGAATTGCACATTTTATTTCAAAGAATGATGTGCCAAGCATTCTTGAAGGGCGTGGAGCGGTATTGGCAGAGGCGACCAAAAATGGATTGGCCTTTTTAAATGCCAAGAATGCTCCCTTTTTTTTAATGGTAGAAGGAGCAAAAATAGATAGTTATGGTCACGAGAACTATGTGCCTGGCATTGTCTCGGAAGGAATAGACTTTGATCGTGCAATAACCGAAGCCCTGAAATTTGCCGATTTCACGGGCAATACGCTTGTGGTCGTCACTGCAGATCATGAAACGTCCGGGTTTAGTATACCACAAGGGAATCTTGAAAACGGGATGATCGAAGGAGATTTTACGACCCATGATCATACGGGCACTATGGTACCATTATTTGCGTATGGCCCACATTCCCAAGATTTTCAAGGGGTATATGAGAATACTGAAGTGTTTGAAAAGATTGTTAAGGTGCTTAACCTTGGGATGAATTAAGTAGGAAAATGCTTCTTTTAACTTTGGCTTAGTTGTATCCCCATAATTGTACCTGTAACCGGTTCTTCTATCACATCGAGCCTGTCTTTGTCGGCAGACAGGCGTAGTGGAGATGTTTTTGTTGACCTTTCGACTGCGCTCAAGGGGACAAAACCTATAACTTTGTACCTTTTCCTTAATTACGGGTAAAGTAGGAGGGAATCAAATTATCTGAATCATTTATTAGTGCCGATTACCCTTTGCTCAAAAAAGTGACCTGACTAAATGAAATACAAGTGTATTATTTTTGATTGCGATGGTGTCCTGGTAGATAGCGAGTTCATTACAGCCAAGGTTTTGGTCGCGATGGGAAAGGATTTGGGATTGCATATTGACCTGGACTTTGTGGTACAGGAATTTTTGGGAAAGTCATTAAATGATATCATGCAATATCTCGATGTACTTGCCGAAGGGCGTCTACCGTCGGACTTCGAATCGGAATACAGGAAACGAACTTTTGAAGCCTTCAAGAATGAACTCAAGCCAATAGACGGAATCCATTCGGTCATCGAAAATCTTAAAATTCCTTTTTGTGTTGCCTCCAGTGGGCCCTTGGAAAAAATACGTGCCAATTTAACGACCACCGGCTTAATCGATAAGTTTGAGGAAAGAATGTTTAGCTGCTATGAAATACAAAGTTGGAAACCCAATCCGGACATTTTTCTTCATGCTGCCAAAACTATGGGTTATAAACCGGACGAATGTGCCGTAGTAGAGGACAGTGCAGTTGGCATTGAAGCTGCATTGGCAGGCGGTTTCGATGTTTTTATATACTCCAAAAATGGGCATGACTACCCTATTGGTTTGCAGGAAGCCTTTGTTTTTCAGGATATGAGCGAATTAAGAATACTACTTTCCCAATCTTAATAATGCTATCCCCAACCAGCGCTTAATAACTTCAAATAGAAGCTAGGGCCCATTTCATATGCTTCGAAAGGTTCTGATTTTAAAATTAATACTTCCTATTTGTATTAAGTCTGGCACTATTCCTTAAGGGAATATCCTCAAAAAAGAGAAGTGATTATAATCTTGTTCTATTTTCCTATTCAATGGCAATTAATTTTCCTAAATTTAATTTCATAAAGATTTCTTTTTTATGAGAATAACTTTGTCGTGATTACAAACCAAGGCACTGTTTTATTTATCTGATTCAACCGTCAATAATTGCACTTATCACATGCCGTATTTGATGTTGGTTAAAATTAATTCGCCCAATTTTTTTGCAGTAAAGTTTTCGACTTTTTTTATCCCCCGTTTATTCATCCGATAATGCGTAAAATAATTACATATTCCGTTATTTTAAATGCGTTGGTTTTCAATGTTTTAAATGCACAGGATTATACGATACGGGATATTATTATTGACACCAATGGAGAATCCCATAAGGACATTAATGTAATGCAGGTGGATTATGACGGGTTTCTGTGGTATTCCACATATAACGGAATTGTAAAGGACTTTGAAACCCACAGTGTACTGTCAACCTTTATGGATGAAAACGGAGATAACCCGCCTAAAATAGGATTCACAATTTTTATCGATAACCAAAAGCGGATGTGGGTTTCGACCCAGACCGGAATTTTCGTATCCGACAAAAGTTTGGACGACAGTTTTAATCGTATAAAATTCAAGCCATTTTTAAGGGGAGAAAATCTTTCTGGAAACTCCTACATAGAAGATTGTGACGGAAACATTTGGATCGTTGGGGTGGACAATGTTATTTTAAAAGTCGACCCTTCCTTTGCGGTAGAAGAATATCGGATCGAGGACCTTAAACCCACCTATGCCTTATCCGATTATTATAAACGTGAATTTTTGTTTTTTGAAAAAATAATCGATTGCGATAAAATCCTATGTAGGCAAGGGCGAAAACTGTTTATTCTCGAAAAGGGGGAAATCCGTTTAATTGCGGATTATACTTCCACAAAAAATTATGAAATGATGGGCTATTTCCATCCCGAATGGACCTTCAATGGTGGTGACGGAATCCTCATTACCCCTAATGGGGAACTCCTGCCTAAATCCAAAGAAATCCAGTATACCTATGAAGGAAAAGTCTTTGAAAGCCATTTTATTGAAGACTTGGATATACAGGTAACCAATCTGCCTTTTCAGGAAATGATCCCTATTACCGAAAACGGCAATCCGATACTAAAGGATTATGCCGATCTTATCGGTATAGACGGCCTTGGAAAAAATGTATCCCTGTATAAAATGATGGAAACAAACGGGAACTTCCAGCTAAGAAAGACCTATGAAATTCCGTTCTCCTTTTGGGTCGAGGACATGATCATTGATAAAAACGACATCATTTATGTAAGCAATTATGACCGCATCAGTAAAATAAAATTTAGTGCCAACAGTTTTGATAAGGTCCTGAATCATTACGAGAAACAAGACATGAATACCTACGGGTTTTTGGAGCTCCCTAACGAGGAGATTCTTGCCGCGACCAATTCGGGGATTTTTAAGCTTTCACCCAATGATGGTGCCGACTATGGCGAAAGCCCCTATGAAACGGAAAATATTTTTCCATCGCTTAATTTTCTTAAAGCTTTTGCAAAGACTAGCGATTCTAGGATGTGGTGCCTGGGAAGAAGCAAAGGACTTTGGGAAATCGATTTTCTAAAGAATACGATCGAAGAGATCCACATCTTTAACTCGCATTGGAGATTGGCCAACCTGCATTACAATGATATCCTAAAACATTCAGACTCCACCCTTTTGTTGGCCAGTAGTTTTGGCCTGCAGGAATTCAATTACAAACAGAAAAAGTTCCGCGAATTACCCATACTCCCTGTTGAAAACAATAGGGAACTTTTTATCCAGGACCTTCATAGGACTAGGGACAAACTCTATATAGGGACTGATGCAAATGGGCTTTTTATACAAAATCTGAATTCAGGTGGTTTTTTGCACCTAGGCACTAAAACGACCCACAATGGATGGACCCTCCCCACCAATAAGATTCATGCCATTTTTTTAGACCGGTACGAGAATATATGGTTGGGCACGGATAAGGGAGCAGTACAGATTGACAAGGATCTTAACAAGACTGAAGTGATAGATACATCGGACGGGCTCACCGATTTGAACGTGGTAGGGATTTTGGAGGACGCCGATGGAAACATGTGGTTCAGCACTTATGACGGGCTGTACCGGTATGAAAAAAATTCAAAAAAGGTTACCGCATTCTATGTGGAGGATGGCCTGCCCTTTAACGATTTCAACCAGTATTCGCATTACAGGACTTCCTCCAACACCCTACTCTTTGGAGGACTCAGGGGCCTGATTGCCTTTGACAGTATCAATGATCCTTTCCGATTCCAAGATATCAGGATATTCCCCACAAAATTCGAGTACTACGATTCCGATAGGGAAAAGGACGTGGAGCTCGACGCCTTGGACACGGGAAGTTACGGTTTCGACCTACCCTATTCCAAAAATTCCTTTTCGATAACCTATAGTATCAACGATTGTTACAATACCGAGACCAACAAATATGCCTACAAGTTGGAGGGCTTCACCGAGGACTGGGTGAACTTGGGAAGCCAGACCACCTTAAAGCTCCTGTCCATACCACCGGGGGACTACGTGCTCAGGATCAAGGGATCCGATCCCGCAGGGGTGGAATCCGCCAACGAACTGAATTATGACATCCATGTGGCACAGGTCTTCTACAAAAGGCCCTGGATCCAAGCTATTGTCCTATTGTTCCTCCTCGGCATTGTGGCATTGGTCTTGTACGGCCATTCGAAAAGGGAACGGAAAAAACATCAACTAAGACTTACCCTGGTGGAACTGGAACGCAAGACCCTAAGGGCGCAGATGAACCCGCATTTCATCTTCAACGCCCTGAACGGGATACGAAAGACCGTAAAGGAGGGCACGTTGTCCAAACTGGACGACTATATCACCAATTTCTCCTCCCTTATGCGATTGACACTGGACCTGACGCGGAACGAGAACATCCTGCTCTCCAAGGAAATACGGTACATACAGAACTATGTGGCCCTTACCAATACCAAAAGTGAACACAAAATAGATCTGATCATCCAATGTGGGCCGGACATCGATATGGAGGATACCTTTATCCCCTCCATGATACTGCAGCCCATCGTGGAGAACTCCATCGTACATGGCTTCACGGAAGGCCAGAGGGAAAAGTCCATAACCCTGAAAATCGAAAGGTCCACGACCACGGAACAACTAGTCATTACCATCGAGGACAACGGGATAGGAATCTCGGGGGCAAAAAGGAAGGCCGTGCCCGACAAGGGGCACCAGTCCTATGCCACACAGATATTGCACGAGCGGTTGAAGCTCTTGAACCAAATACGTCGAAAGGACCATGGCTTTGAAATTGCGATAAAGGACGTAACTGACGTAACCAGGACGGGGGCTGTGGTCACTATCAAAATTCCATATGAGAATTGGTAATGCGAAAAATACTTACATATTCTATCATTCTACAGGCGTTAATCTTTAATCGGCTGTACGCCCAGGACTATACCATCCGGAATATTGAAATAAATCCCAATGGGCAATCCCATAAGGGCATTAACGCAATACAGACCGATAATGATGGCTTTCTATGGTACTATACATATAATGGAGTAGTAAAGGATTTTGAGACCCATAATGTGCTATCAACGTTTATGGATGAAAACGGGGATAACCCGCCCAAAATAGGATTCACAATTTTTATTGATAACCGACAGCGGATGTGGGTTTCGACCCAAACCGGAATTTTCGTATCCAACGAAAGTTTGGACGATAGTAATAATCGTATAAAATTCAAGCTATTATTACAAGGAGAGGAACTTGAGGCAAACTCCTTTATGGAGGACTGTAATGGAAACATCTGGATAGTCGCTTCTAACCGTGTGGATAATGTTATTTTAAAGGTAGATCCCTCCTTCGAGGTCAAAGAGTACCAAGTTCCGGGAATCGGACCAAGATATTTGGAAGATAGGTATTACAAAAGAAATTATCTGTTTTTTGAACGAAGAATCGACTGCGATAAATTTCTCGTTCGGCAGGGGCGCAAGCTCTATATCTTTGATGACGGAACCACGACGCCCATTGCGGACTATTCCGGCTCGATCAAATACGGTTGGGCGGATTACCTCTATCCCGAATGGCCCCTAAACGGGGGGGATGGCCTACTGGTTACTGACAATGGCGATATCCTCCCGGAATCCATGGAGACACAGTATACCTTTGAGGGAGAGATTTTTAAGACCCATTTTATAAAAGACTT
The DNA here is from genome assembly GCA_947494715.1 of uncultured Flavobacteriaceae bacterium. Taxonomy (GTDB): domain Bacteria; phylum Bacteroidota; class Bacteroidia; order Flavobacteriales; family Flavobacteriaceae; genus Ulvibacterium. Next base: position 385,602 of record CANLWG010000002.1, read on the forward strand.
GGATTTGCAAGTGCTTAATCTGCCCATGCAAGAGATGATGCCCATTACGGAAGCTGGTAATCCCATCCTAAAGAATTACGCCGACTTCATCAGTACCGATGGCCTTGAAAAGAATTTAATCCTATTCAAGCTGGTAGAAATAAACGAGAGCCTTCATCTCAAAAAGACCTATGAAATTCCATTCCCCAACGTGATCGACGACGTTGTAATCGATAAAAACGATGTCATTTATGTCAGCAGTTATGACCGGATCAGCAAAATAAAGTTCGGCAAGAATAATTTTGACAGAATCCTTTACGGGAATGGTAAGCGCGTTATAAGTACGAGAGGATTGCTGGAGCTTCCCAATAACGAGATACTTGCCGCTACCTATTCAGGGGTTTTTAAGATTACGCCTTCCGAAAATGATTTTATTCAAAGCCCCTATGTTACGGAAAATGCTTTTCCTCAGTTGTCCTACCTCAGGTCTTTTGTAAAAGCCAGCGATTCCACGGCATGGTGCCTGGGGGAGAACAGAATGGTTACGGAAATAAATTTTCTCGAGAATACGATTATAGGACAATACAACTTTGACAAAGATTGGGAGTTGGGTCAATTGCGGTACTATGATATTCTAAAAAATTCGGACTCTACCCTATTCCTTGCCAGTAATTTTGGCCTTCAGGAATTCAACCCCAAACAAAAAAAATTCCGTGAGCTACCTATCCCCCCCGTCGAAAACAAAAGGGAACTTTTTATCAGGGATCTTCATAGGATCGGTGACAAACTCTATATGGGCACGGATGAGAACGGACTTTTTATACAGGATCTGGGTGCCAAGACCTTTTTGCACCTTACCAATGATTCCACCTACAACGGTTTGACACTCCCGACCAATAAGATCTATACCATTCTCACGGACCAAGAGGAAAATTTATGGCTGGGTACCGATAAAGGGGCGATCTATATGGATAAGGACCTGAAAACAACAACCATACTGGACGCAGCGGACGGGCTTACCAATTTAAACGTTGTGGGAATTTTGGAGGATGCCGATGAAAATATCTGGTTCAGCACCTATGACGGGCTTTACCGGTACGAAAAGGATTTAAAAAAAGTCACTGCGTTCTATGTGGAGGATGGCCTGTCCTTTAACGATTTCAATCAAAATGCGTATTACAAAACCTCGAACAACACCTTGTTCTTCGGGGGCGTCAGGGGATTGGTCGCCTTTGACAACATTGATAATCCCGTCCGATCCCAAGACCTTCGGATATTCCCTACAAAATTCGAATATTATGATAGGGAGGAAAAAAAGGATGTTGAACTTGAGGTTTTGAACAAGGACGATTACGGTTTCAGTTTACCTTTTGCCAAAAATTCCTTCTCGGTAACCTATAGCATCAGCGACTGCTATAATACCGAGAACAACAAATATGCCTATAGATTGGAAGGGGTCACCGAGGATTGGGTGGATCTGGGGAACCAGACCACCTTAAAGCTGTTGTCCATACCCCCAGGGGATTACGTGCTACGCGTAAAGGGTCTGAATCCTGCGGGAGTGGAATCTGCCAATGAACTGCGCTATGACATCCATGTGGCCCAGGTCCTTTACAAACGGCCTTGGGTCCAGGCCATTACAGTGCTCTTTCTCCTTGGCCTGGTGGGATTAATCTTGTACGACCATTCGAAAAGGGAACGGAAAAAACATGAACTGCGCCTTACCATGGTGGAGTTGGAGCGCAAGACCCTAAGGGCACAGATGAACCCGCACTTCATCTTCAACGCCCTGAACGGGATACGCAAGACCGTAAAGGAGGGCAAGCTCTCCAAATTGGACGACTATATCACCAATTTCTCCTCCCTTATGCGATTGACTTTGGACCTGACCCGGAACGAGAACATCCTGCTCTCCAAGGAGATACGCTACATCGAAAATTATGTGGCCCTGACCAATACCAAGAGCGAGCACAAAATAAATCTGATGGTCCACTGTGGGCCGGATATCGATGTGGAGGATACCTTTATCCCCTCCATGATGCTGCAGCCCATCGTGGAAAATTCCATCGTACATGGTTTTGCGGACGGTCAAAAGGAGAAAACCATAATCTTGAAAATTGAAAGATCAGCGGCCACAAAACAATTGATCCTTACTATCGAGGATGATGGGATAGGGATTTCGAAAGCGGAAAAGAATAGTAGGGCCGATCAGGGACATCAGTCCTATGCCACACAGATACTGCATGAGCGGTTGAAGCTATTGAATCAAATACGCAAAAGGGAATTTGGTTATGAAGTTACGATTAAAGATATAGCCGACGAAACAAGGACAGGGGTGGTGGTCTCCATTAAAATTCCATATTAGAGATAGTGATGCGTAAAATAATTACATATTCCATCATTTTAAATGCATTGGTTTTCAATGTTTTAAATGCGCAGGATTATACCATACGAGACATTGCTATCAATAGCAATGGGGAGTCCCATAAGTACCGGAATTTTATGCAGGTGGACAATGACGGGTTTCTGTGGTACTCTACCCATAATGGTTTGGTAAAGGACTTTGGGGCATATAATGTGCTTTCAACCTTTGTGGATGAAAACTCGGATAACCTCCACAAATATATAGGTGGTTTCTTTATTGATAGCAAGCAAAGGATATGGATATCCACCGTTACGGGACTTTTCATGTCCAGTAAAGATTTGGGCGATAGTTTCAATCGTTTGGAATTCAAACCAATCTTAATGGGGAGGGAGTTGCAGCCAAATTCCTTTATCGAAGACTGCCACGGCAATTTGTGGATTGTTGCTGGTGGTCCTGTGAACAACAATATTATTTTAAAGGTCGACCCCTCCTTGAAAGTCACGGAATATCAAATTCCCGGAATTGGACCTAGGGATGTATATGCAGCATATTTTTTGAGGAACTATCTACATTTTGAAAGAAGAATTGGCTGCGATACATTTCTGGTCAGACAGGGACGCAAGCTGTTTGTCCTGGACAAGGGGAAGACTACTCCAATAGCAGATTTTACTGCTACATTAAGTTATGACGATAGCGTTTATTATTATCCAGGATGGGAATGGCAATACAATGGGGGTGACGGCCTTTTGATTACGGATAATGGCGACATTCTTCCGGAATCCTTGGAAACACGGTATACCTATGAGGGAGAAGTTTTTGAGACCCATTTCATAAAAGATTTGGATATTCAGGTGCTTAACCTCCCCCTTCAAGAGATGATGCCTATTACGCAAGACAGCAATCCCATACTAAAAAACCATGCCGATCTTATCGGTATCGATGACCGTGGAAAGACCTTGGTGTTATTCAAAATGATGGAACTAGATGGGGAGTTCCATCTCAAAAAGACCTATGACATTCCGTTCCCTTTCTTGATTGATGACGTCATCATCGATAATAATGATGTCATTTATGTAAGCAACTATGACCGGATCCGCAAAATAAAGTTCGGCAAGAACAGTTTTGATAGGATCTTATATGCGAACGGCGAACAAAACATCGATACAAGGGGGTTTTTAGAGCTCCCTAACAAGGACATCCTTGCCGCTACGGATGAAGGGGTTTTTAGGCTTTCATCACGTGGTGGCAATAATTATGGCGAAAGTCCATATAGAACAGAAAGTGTTTTTCCAAAATTGAATCTGCTTAGGTCTTTTTTAAAGGCCAGCGATTCAACGGCTTGGTGTATTGGGGAGCACAAAGGGCTTTGGGAAATCAATTTTCTAAAGAATACGATTGTTGATACCAACATCTTTTACGCGCACCGGAGATTGGCAAATTTGCATTACTATGATATTCTCAAGCATTCGGACTCTACCCTTTTGTTGGCCAGCAATTATGACCTTCAAGAATTCAATTTCAAACAGAAAAAGTTCCGTGTGCTGCCCATTCCCCCTCTAGAAAACGCAATAGACCCTATAATAAGGGTTCTTCAAAAGACTAGGGACAAGCTCTATATAGGAACAGACGTAAATGGATTGATCATACAGGATCTGGATTCCGATACCTTTTTACATCTTACCAAGGATTCTACCCACAACGGATTGGCCCTTCCGACGAATACGATCTATACCATTTTTTTAGATCCGCAAGAAAATATATGGCTGGGCACGGATAAGGGTGCAGTACAAATTGATAAGGATCTAAAAAAGGCGACTGTACTCGGCGCGAGGGAGGGGTTTACCGATTTAAACGTAGTCGGAATTTTGGAAGATGCCGAAGAAAATATGTGGTTCAGTACCCATGATGGGCTGTACCGGTATGAAAAAGGATTAAAAAAAATCACTGCGTTTTATGTTGAGGACGGACTGACCTTTAATGATTTCAATCAATATTCATATTACAGATCTTCAACGGGAAAATTGTTCTTCGGGGGAGTCAGGGGACTGATTGCCTTTGACAGCATCGATGATGCCGTCCGATCCCAAGACCTTCGGATATTCCCGACTAAATTCGAATACTATGATACCAATGAAAAAAAAGATGTCGAAGTAGATGTCATGAAGAAGGATAACTATAGTTTCAGTTTACCTTATGCCAAAAATTCGTTTTCAGTAACCTATAGTATCAACGATTGTTACAATACCGAAACCAACAAATATGCCTACAAGTTGGAGGGGTTCACCGAGGACTGGGTGAACTTGGGAAGCCAGACCACCTTAAAGCTCCTGTCCATACCACCGGGGGACTACGTGCTTAGGATCAAGGGATCCGATCCCGCAGGGGTGGAATCCGCCAACGAACTGAATTATGACATCCATGTGGCACAGATCTTCTACAAAAGGCCCTGGATCCAAGCTATTGCCATATTTTTCCTCTTTGGCCTAGTGGCATTGGTCTTGTACAACCATTCGGTACGGGAACGGAAAAAACACGAACTGCGCCTTACCATGGTGGAATTGGAACGAAAGACGTTAAGGGCACAGATGAACCCCCACTTTATATTCAATGCCCTGAACGGCATACGGAAGACCGTAAAGAAGGGCAAGCTGTCCAAACTGGACGACTATATCACCAATTTCTCCTCCCTTATGCGATTGACGTTGGACCTGACCCGAAACGAGAACATCCTGCTCGCCAAGGAAATACGGTACATCGAGAATTATGTGGCCCTTACCAATACAAAAAGTGAATACAAAATAGATCTTAACGTCCAATGTGCATCAAATATTGATATGGGGGATACCTTTATCCCCTCCATGATCCTCCAGCCCATCGTGGAGAATGCCATAGTTCATGGTTTTACGGACGATCAAAAGGAGAGAACCATAATCTTGAAAATAGAACGGTCCGAGGCCACAAAACAACTGATACTGATCATTGAGGACGACGGGGTAGGGATCTCGGAAACAAAAAAGAAAAGGGGACCCGATCAGGGACATCAGTCCTATGCTACTCAGATATTGCGCGAAAGGCTAAAGCTGTTGAACCAAATACGAAAAAGGGAATTCGGCTATGAAATCACAACGATGGATATTGGGGATGGCGCAAGGACAGGGACACAAGTCACCATTAAAATTCCATATTAAAGGCAGTAATGCATAAAATAGTTACATACTCCATATTTCTGTGCACAATTGTCCTCAATACAGTATGTGCCCAGGACTACTCGATCCGGGATATTGAAATGAATCCCAATGGGAAGTCCCACAAGTACCGAAATTTTATGCAGGTGGACGATGACGGGTTTCTGTGGTATTCCACAAATGATGGAATTGTAAAGGACTTTGAGACCCATAGTGTCCTTTCTTCCTTTCTGGTCAAAAAGCCAAATGACTTGGTCCAAGATATCTATGGGATTTTTTTTGATAGCAGAAAAAGGATGTGGGTATGCGCGGACACTGGACTTTTTTTATCCAGCGAAAGTCTGGACGATAGTTTCAATCGAGTTGAGTTAAAACCATTCCTGATGGGAAGGGAATTGCAACCGAATTCCTTTATGGAGGATTGCAACGGAAATTTATGGATGGTGGCTTCCACCCCCAAGGACAATATCATTTTAAAGGTGGATTCCTCCCTTCAGGTTACGGAATATCAAATTGAGGGAATTGAACCCAGATATACAAACGACAGATACTTTTTGAGGAATTTCCTCTATTTTGAACGAAGGATCAGCTGCGATAAATTTCTCGTTCGGCAGGGACGCAAGCTCTACATCTTTGATGCCGGAACCACGACGCCCATTGCGGACTATACCAGCTCTATCAAATACAGTTGGGCAGACTATATCTATCCCGAATGGCCTCTAAACGGAGGTGATGGCCTGGTGCTTACCGACAATGGTGACATCCTTCCGGAATCCATTGAAACGCAGTATACCTTTGAAGGGAAGATTTTTGAAACCTACTTTATCGAGGATTTAGATCTACAGTTGATCAACGTACCCTTTCAGGAAATGATCCCTATTACAGAAGACGGTAATCCTATATTAAAAAACCATGCCGACCTTATCGCCATCAATGGTCCTGGAAAGACCTTAATGTTGTTTAAAATGGTGGAAATAAACGGGAGCCTTCATCTTAAAAAGACCCATGATATTCCGTTCCCTTTCTTGATCGAGGATCTGATAATCGGTAAAAAGGATATCATCTATGTTAGTAGCTATGACCGTATCAGCAAAATAAAGTTCAACAAGAATAGGTTTGATAGGTTCCTTGATCGTTCCGAGGATCGAAAAATCGATGTAAGGGGATTTTTGGAGCTCCCCGATAAGGAAATCCTTACCGCCACCACTGAAGGGGTCTTTAAACTTACCCCTTCCAACGACACCAATAGCGAAAGCCCTTTTGATACAGAAAATGTTTTTCCTTCACTGAATTTCATGAAATCTTTTGTAAAAACCAGCGATTCCATCGCATGGTGCCTCGGGGAGAGCAAAGGGCTTTGGGAAATCAATTTTCTTAAAAATACGATTGAAGAGATTCATATCTTTAACTCGCACTGGAGATTGCATAGCCTGCACTACTATGATATTCTAAAATCCTCGGACACTACCCTGTTGCTCGCCAGCAATTATGGCCTTCACGAATTCAACACCAGGCAAAAAAAATTCCGAGAGCTGCCCATTCCGATAGTTGAGAACAATAGGGAACTTTTAGTTTGGGACCTTCATAGGACCAAGGACAGACTATTTATCGGTACCGATGCGAACGGACTGGTCATAAAGGATCTGGATTCCAATACCTTTTTGCACCTGACCAAGGATTCGACCCACAACGGGTTGGCCCTTCCATCGAACAAGGTCCATTCGATTTACGTAGATGGGCAGGAAAATGTATGGCTGGGCACGGACAAGGGAGCTGTCTATATGGACAAGGACCTGAAAAAACCAATGGTCATAGACGAAAAGGATGGCCTCACCAACTCAAACGTAGTGGGAATTTTGGAGGATGCCCATGGAAATATGTGGTTCAGCACCCATAACGGTCTTTATAGGTATGGGAAAAGTCCCAAAAAAGTTACCACGTTCTATGTCGAGGACGGGCTGACCTCCAATGATTTCAATCAAATTTCATATTACAGATCTTCAACGGGCAAGTTGTTCTTCGGGGGAGCTAGTGGATTGGTCGCCTTTGACAGTGTTCCTGATAATTACCAATCCCAAGAGATTAGGATCTTTCCCACCAAATTCGAATATTATGACAAGGAGGAAAAAAAGGATGTTGAGCTTGATGTCTTGAACAAGGACAACTACAGTTTCAGTTTACCTTATGCCAAAAATTCGTTTTCCGTAACCTATAGTATCAATGACTGTTACAACACCGAAGCCAACAAATATGCCTATAGATTGGACGGGGTCACCGATGATTGGGTGGATCTGGGAGACCGGACCACTTTAAAGCTGTTGTCCATACCCCCCGGGGATCATGTTCTGAGGATCAAGGGATCCGATCCCGCAGGTGTGGAATCTGCCAATGAACTGCGCTATGACATCCATGTGGCCCAGGTCTTTTACAAACGGCCTTGGGTCCAGGCCATTACAGTGCTCTTTCTCCTTGGCCTGGTCGTATTGATTTTGTACGACCATTCGAAAAGGGAACGGAAAAAACATGAACTGCGCCTTACCCTGGTGGAACTGGAACGCAAGACCCTAAGGGCACAGATGAACCCCCACTTCATCTTCAACGCACTGAACGGGATACGCAAGACCGTAAAGGAGGGCAAATTGGCCAAGTTGGACGATTATATCACCAATTTCTCCTCGCTTATGCGATTGACCCTGGACCTGACCCGGAACGAGAACATCCTGCTCTCAAAGGAAATTCGCTACATTGAAAATTACATTTCCCTTACGAATACCAAAAGCGAGCACAAAATAAATCTGATGGTCCAATGCGGGCCGGACATTGATGTGGAGGATACCTTTATCCCCTCCATGATGCTGCAGCCCATCGTGGAAAATTCCATCGTACATGGTTTTGCGGACGGTCAAAAGGAGAAAACCATAATCTTGAAAATTGAAAGATCAGCGACCACAAAACAATTGATACTTACCATCGAGGATGATGGGATAGGGATCTCGGAGGCGAAAAGGAAAAGCGGGCCCGACCAGGGACACCAGTCCTATGCCACACAGATACTACATGAGCGGTTGAAGCTATTGAACCAAATACGCAAAAGGGAATTTGGTTATGAAGTTACCATAAAAGATATAGCCGACGAAACAAGGACAGGGGCGGTGGTCACCATCAAAATTCCGGTGTAGCAAGCCCTTCCGATTCTTACCGGTTAAACTACCGTTTTTACAAAAATGGAAATTAGCAGGTCCATAACCAGTTCTCCAACCGAGGACAGCCAGAAATAATCGGCAAGGAAAAAAATGCCTAATACCAAAACGGGCGAAATAAGGTCGATCAACACCACTTTTTTACGGTTGGCCCAATCCAGCAAAAAAAGGAGCAGCGCAGGCAAGATCTGAAATCCTTTGTTAAAAAGTTGATTGTCCTGCATATTGACATCAAAGGAAATCCTAAAAATGGCCGCGCTGGTCAGCATTACCATACAACCAAGCATAAAACGCTTGTGAAGAAATCCTTTACTCCTAAAAACAAAGGCCAGCGCAAATAAGCCGTAGCCCGAAAACAGCCTAAAAACATTGTGGCCCGCACCATCTATGGTAGCCGTCCCCTCATAAACCTTATAAATGGAAGGGAAAATGCCCGTTGGAACCATAAGTATCATAATGACCAAACCTATTCCACCTAAAAACCGATGTGTCGCATACTTTTTATACCCGGCCAAAAAGACCTGTATGGCATATAGCAGTACCCAGAGGCTGAAAACCACCCCATGAAGAACCAAATGTTGTGGCAAATGGTAATCTGGATCAAAATAATCGGCCAAGTAAAATGAAGGAGCAAACCCCCAGAACACTAGAAGGAGAAACCAAATGGCCGAACATTTAAAGAAAAAGCTTTCCGAGCTCCGCATTATTTTTCAAAACGCTGGGTTATACTTTCAAATTTAGGGAGTTCTTGTTTCAATTTCTACACAATGGTCTCTTTACCCTTTTTATTGGATCTACCCTCTAGGTTTGCTCCCTAATTGGCAGCTATATTACCCAGTGCATTGTTGGAAAAGGTATTCCCGGTCTGCGACAGGCTATTACCGCCCTGTACAAAATCAACGCCCCATCCGTCACTATCTGTAATAGTACTGTTCTCTATGGTGACATTTCCACTGCAATGGACCACTACATTGCCTCGCCCTCCCGCGTTGTACATCTGCTCCGCGCCACCACCGGATATCTCACAGTACGTTAGAAGGTTTGCACTGGTACTGGAATTGATACCGATACCCAACCAGGTGCCCTGTCCTTCGGAGGCTCCCCGGAATACGATCGGTTCTTCGGAAGTCCCTTGGGCATTCAACGATCCCGTTGTAGGAATACAATCCACCCCCGGGCTTCCCAAAACCAATCCTGCCCCTGTTTCGAATTCCAGAATCGTACCGGCCTCTACGGTAATGGCAGTTTCTACATAGGTCTCACGACCGGATTCCTCGGTTTCGATCCTATAGGGCACTTCCAATTTTTTAATGGTAAGATCGGCATCGGTAACTGCATCCCCTTCCACCTGAATATAGGGCCTTCCATTGCCCTCGGCATAGGAGGTCGCTGCGTCCAATTGGTCTACTTGTGGCAGGTGCATCCAAACGGGGGCCAATTCATTATTTACAATCATGTTTTCTTCAAAATCCTCCAATTCGGCATCATCATCTAGCATGTAGATACCGAAGCCGCCGCTATCGTCAACCGTTGTATTTTGGATGGTCAACCTACTATCACACTGCAACGTAATGTTGGCCGCAAAGTCGGCACCATTGTAGATCTTGCTACTTCCTCCTCCGGAAATAGTACAATAAATCAGGTTATTGTTGGGACTGGACGAATTGAACCCAATACCCAACCAAGTACCTTTCCCAGCGACCACCCCTTTAAATGTAATGGGGCCTGTCATGGTACCGGTAGCATTTAGCGAACCGGTGGTGTCGGCACAATCCGAGGATTGTTCGCCCAATCGAAATCCGGCCCCGCTGGCAAACTCCAAGGTATTTCCCGGATCAATATTCAATTCGTTCTTGATGTTATATCTTTTACTCTCCACAAATCGATACGGAACGTTCAGCAAGGCCATGCTTACCCCATCATCCTCAATTTCATTTTCCCAAACCTCAATGAAATTATTCCCGTTACCCTGATAGTCCGAAGCTGCATCCAGTGCACTCAACTGATTGAAAAATAAGCCTACCGGTACATCTTCATTATTTGATATTACATTGTTGGAAAATTCCTCTAAATCACTTTCATCCGTTACAAACAATCCATAGCCGTCATTATCGGTAATGGTGCAATTTACAATAGCGACCCTGGAGTCTTCCTTCCTGGACAATTGAACCGCTCCCTTTTCCCCGGATTGACCGGAAGCGGAACGCCCGGCATGGCTTACAACTACATGTTCCAACCGATTTTCAGGATGGTTGGAACCAAAATAGATTCCTTTCCATACCCCCTTGTTCTCCGAAGTGCCTAAAAATCGTATGGCATTTTCCGAAGTACCGACGGCCTTTAAGCCACCACCTTCACTGGTAAAGATTCCACTATCCTCCCCCTCAAAGGCAATGATAACACCAGGTTCAATGGTCAATAGGGCATTGGCTTTTACGGAAATGGCGCACTGAACTATATAATCTACGGCATCCCCCGGTTCCACATCTCCCCAGGTGGTATCTACTAAAATCTCATTTTGATCACATAGAGAAGCATTGGCCGTAACTACTGTGAACGAAGTGCCCACAGCCGTTCTTCCATTAACGGTTACGGATACTTGTCCTGTGGTGGCATCTTCTGGAACATCCACGACCAGCTGTGTTGCAGAAACGGATTTTACCGTAGCCGGCGTTCCGTTGAATTCAACCTCATTTTGGTTGCTCGTACTGCTGAAGCTGGTCCCCGTTATTGTGACTTCGGTTCCCACTACCCCGCTATTAGGGGATATCTCCGTAATTGTCGGGGACTGGATTTCAGGTTCCTCGACCACCATGGGTCCTCCGTCCCCATCACTACTACAGTTTACTGCTAGACCCAAGGCAACAACGGTCACCAAACTTTTAAGTGCAGCTCTGTGCACTTTCATGAATATCTTTTTCATAATCTTAAGCATTTACTATATATGAAGGGGAAACACTTTGGAATTAGGCCAAAGCTAGTTTTTGTGTCCACCCAGGACTGACACTGTAGAGCCAAAAAATAACACGGGAAAGCCAAATAATGTACTTGCCCTAAAAATCAATACGAAGAGGGAGAAACGCCATACAGGGCTTTAAAGCATTTGGCAAAATAGGAAAGATTATTAAATCCCACCTGATAGGCAATCTGCGTAACGGTATCCGCTTTTTGAGACAACAATTGGGCAGCCCGTTTTAGCCGAAAATTTCGAAGCAATTCCCCAGGGGATTCATTGGTCAGGGCCTTTGTTTTTCTTTGTAACTGGGTTTTGCTCATGGCCAATGACCGTTGCATTTGCGGTACCCCAAAATTTGCGTTGGCATGCTCCTTTTCCAACAGATCCAAAATCTGCTCCAAAAACTTTCGGTCCAATGACGTAGTGGCAATCTTTTCAGGGTGTACGGTGTACGCGTTATTTCTGTAGTGTTCCCTAAGTCGTTGCCTTTGATCGATGAGGTTTTTGACCCTAACCACAAGTTCCTTGGCATCAAAGGGTTTCGTCAGATAGTCATCGGCCCCGGTCTCCAATCCTTCGATCTTGTTCTCTACACCTGCTCTGGCAGTGAGCATAATAACAGGAACGTGACTTGTTTCCAAATTGGTCTTCAGTTTTTTACAAAGCTCTATCCCATCCATTTTTGGCATCATTAAATCCGTGATGAGGAGTTCGGGCAAATACGCCATCGCCATTTTAAGGCCTTGTTCGCCATTCTTGGCCTCAATAACCCTATACGTATTCAAAAGCTGTTTTTTGATGAACTGACGCATGTCATCATTGTCCTCAATAAGTAAAATTTCCGGTAGGTCTCGCGAATCCGCCTTGGGCCACTCAAAGGTTTCCGGTTTGGGAATTTCATTTGCTTCCTCCCGTATTCTAACCTCGACCGATGCCTGTGGCGTTTTAATTCCTTCAATCGGGATTTGCACCGTAAAGTAGGTGCCCTTGCCTTCCTCGCTAGAAACCGTTATGGTCCCATCCATCAATTCTACCAAGTCCTTGGAAAGGGACAGACCAATGCCAGAGCCTTCCCTATCCTTGGTAATACTGCTATCTACCTGATAGAAACGATCAAAGATAAAGGGTAATTTATCCTCGGAAATGCCCCGACCGGAATCCGAGACTTGAATTACCAATTCTGTATTGGCATAAGACGCTTCCATGACTACCAATTCACCATCTTCGCTAAATTTAAAAGCATTGCTCAATAGATTGTAGACCACTTTTTCCAGCTTGTCACGGTCAAATGCAGCCCATAACATCCCGCTCGGAACCTTGACCCGGTAATCCATATTGCGCTGTGCCGCATGCGAATTGAAAGAAGCCGTGGCGATCCTAAGGCATTTAAAAACATCGCCCTCCGTTGATTTAAGTTGTAATTTGCCCTCATCGATCCTGGAAAGATCCAATAATTGATTGACCAATCCTAGGACCTTGTTCGTATTCCTTCGGATCATCTTAACATCTTCCCGGCCTAGTTTCTCTTCCAGATTCTGCTCCAAATGTTCAATAGGGCCCTTTATCAAAGTGAGAGGCGTTCGGAACTCATGGGAAATGTTGGCAAAAAAGTTGGACTTCAATTGGTCCAGTTCCCGAAGTTCCTTGTTGGCCTTTTGTTTAATACGGTATTGGTTGTAAAGCAATACGGCCAACAACAGCATAAAAATCGCGATGGCAATGGTGCCGTTACGCTCGTTCTTTCTTTTGCTCAACTGTAGTGCCTGAAGTTCTTTTTCCGAAGCCAACAAGGCAATTTCCTTTGTCTTTTGCTCGTTCTGGTATTGGGCTTCTATCTCCTCTGCGAGATCGCGTTTTTCTATACTATAAAGGCTATCCCGGATGGTTTGATACAGGATTCTAAAATCATAGGCGTTCTTGTAATTGAAACTGGCATAGTTGACTTCGGAAAGGGTTTTATACCCATCCATTACGGTAAGGTTTGCGCCTACCACCTTTGCCATTTCAAGTGCCCGTTTTGAGTAGTAGCCTGCACTGTCCCATTTTTTGGCATAAAAGAACTCCTGCCCCAAGGACTGGCTAAAGATGGCCATGTTAATAGAATCCGAGGTCTGGGTGGCGATGGACAAGGATCGATGGTAATTGTAAATCGCCCGGTCGGATTGCGATTTATCCGAATAAATGTTCCCGATATTTTGGTATACCTGGCTCATTTCCCGTTTTAGATCCATTTGTTCATAGCTTTTGAGCGCGCTACGATATTGTAACAATGCCTTGTCATACTGCCCCTGATTTCGGTATACGACGCCCATATTTTTCAAAACAAATGCCCGCCCGGGCAAAAAATCGAACTTTTTGAACAGGCTATCACTTTTTGCATAATAGTCCAAGGCCTTGTCATAATTCTTTAGTTTTTGGTTGATCAGTCCAATGTTGGCCAGATTGATTCCCGCATTCTTTTCGTTTCCGATTTCGGTGTTCATCTTGGCCGCATAGGTATAAGCCTCCATGGCTTTTTTATATTCCCCTTTTTCATTGTAGATGTTGCCCAGATTATTATGGGAACTTGCCATCCCCTCAAAATCGTCCACTTGTCCGGCAAAGGCAATATTGCGCTTATGGTAGGTTTCAGCCTGTATAAGGTCCCCCTTACTCAAATAGGTATTACCCAATCCCAAAAGGGCAATTCCCTTACCGGAATCGTACTTTACATCTTCAGCAAGGGCCAATGCCTTTTGGAAAACCGTGATGGCGGAGTCGTTTTGGGCCCTACCGTTTAAAAGATCGGCAAAAGCGTTGAGGGCCATCACTTCATAGCGTTTGTCCTGTATTCCCTTAGCGATGTCCAAGGCCCTATGGATACTGGTATCGGCCTTTGCCGGGTCTTCATACTGGTGTTCGTCAAAAAGGTTTAAAAGAAGGTTAACTTTTAGGGAGTCTACCTTTTCCAGGCCCAGCCTTTTCTCCAAGCTATCGATTTTGGATTGAGAATGGCCCAAAACCGAAATGAGCACCCCAATAAGAAACAAGAATCTGGCCATGTATAAATTTAAGGATTATCCTTGAGCAATTTTAAGGCCTTCATCCTTTTGTAGCCTTCCCTAAAAATAGGACGATTTAAAATTCATAAATGTCATCAAGCTTTATCAATCTGCACGGAAAAATAATCGTTGCCTATTTTGAGGCCCAGGGAATCGGCGATACGGGCTGGTCTCCTTCACAGCAATGGCATATTCGCAGAGCAGCAGCCTGGACAGGAAGAACAATCGCCTCAATGCGGGTCTATGACGTGCTAATGTGTTTGAAGGCCTTGGGCACAATCCCAGGAGTTGATTCAGACAATATCAGTATTCTCGCTGAGGGAGAAATGGCGGCCATAGCCCCTTACGCGGCCCTATTGGATGGTAATGTAAAAGCACTTTTGCTTAAAGACCCGCCAGCAACCCAGAACGTGCCAAGTGATCCTACGGGCAAGGGCGAAGCCATAGAAATGCTCAATTGTTTGCGGGTTACCGATCTGCCACAAGTGGCAGGTTTAATGTTCCCCAATGAATTGGTTGTTATCGGCAATCAGCCCAAGGCATATGAATGGGTCGAAAACCTTTACAAGGATTTGGGAAGTCGGGATGCTTACAAAATAGTTCAAAAAGCATCCCAGTGGCTGGATGATTAATTTTAATGAGTATATTACTCAGACATACCTAAAAAATGCAAATAAATTTATACGTAATCCCTTTAGCGCTCATATTAATCGGGTCGGCCTGTAAAAACAAAAAAACCGAGTCTGACCAAAATCGGCCAATTGAGGACTTTCCATCCGCCATGGTCCAGTTTTCGCCCCATCCCCAAAATCCAGTTTTTGAAGGCACGAATACGGGAACTTGGGACGATAAAATTCGTGAACGGGGCTACATTCTTTTTGAAAACGGTCTATATAAAATGTGGTATACCGGATTGAACTACGATATATCCGACCAAATGTATTTGGGATATGCTACTTCTCCGGATGGGATTCAATGGAAAAGACATTCGGAACAGCCCGTTCTGCCAGAGTCCTGGATCGAAGATATGCAGGTATTTACCTATGAAGGTGTATACTATATGGTAGCCGAAGGGGAAGCGGACATTGCGCATTTGCTCACTTCCCCGGACGGCATATCCTGGAAAGATCATGGCGACCTGAGCATTCATAAGGTCAACGGTGAACCGATCAATAAAGGGCCATACGGAACACCTACCGTTTGGGTCGAAAATGACAAGAAATATCTGTTTTATGAAAGAAACGATTTGGGGATATGGTTGGCCACATCGGAAGATTTTAAGACCTGGACCAATGTTCAGGATGAACCTGTACTTAAAATGGGACCAACCGTATATGATTCAGAGGCCGTAGCGGCAAACCAAATTGTGAAATATGAAGACAAATATTATATGTTCTATCATGGTTCATCGAATCCCGATTGGATGAAACCAGGGGTCGTATCGGTTTGGACCTCCAATGTGGCTAGGTCCAGTGACTTGATACATTGGGTAAAATATTCCGACAATCCCATCGTAGAGGGTGATCATTCGAGTCCCATTCTTGTCTTTGACGGAAAAGAATACACGCTCTATACCATGCACGATAAGGTTTGGCGTTATAATCCTCTGAATTAACCGTTCCCTTAAAAAATTGGGAAGGTTACTAAAAATCAGAAGTCTCTAAAATAAGTACGCTACTAAAATACAAAAGCAGCCACATCAAATGTAACTGCTTCTCTATTAAGCTCCCCCTCTTGGGCTTACCTCGACTTCGCTCGGCACAGGCTTCTCGCCCATTCATCTATTCCCAAAATAAAAATCCCACCGAAACGGTTGGGATTTTTTTGGTTGTCGAAACGCTATTTCTGGTCCAAAGTGTCCTAAATGAATATCCATCCGATTTTTTAACTCCATTGTTAAAAATGACATATGTTAAATAGTAAATATTGAGGTGAAACATCTTACTTTGAACGATATGTAGTTGTAAGAATAACCATAATTCTTTATCTTTAAAGGTTCCCTCCCCGAAGCCTATTGTTTAAATAGTTAATAGAATTATCAAAAACAATAGCGTCATGAGCAATCCACTATTTATTTATGTTTGTACCAAAGACCCCGATGCCGACGGGGCTCACCATGTTTATGTGAAAGCCATCCGATGGGATGGAACTGTGGTCTTTAATGAAAGAAGTGTCAGTACCGGTAGGGCGCCACAATCGGGTTCCGGTACCCGACGGTTCACTGCCGCGAATCCAAGAGTAGCGGTCAATTCACATGGGACCATAATTGTAGTTTGGGAAGATGATCGGGATGGAAACAGCATTTGGAATATCTATGCCCGGGGATTTGACAGTAATGGGAATCAGGTATTCTCTGAGCGGCGTGTCAACAGCAGTGCCAGAGGGCAACAAAAGGCCCCGGATGTAGCTTGTATGTCAAATGGTGATTTCGTTGTTGTTTGGGAGGACGACAAGGATGAGAACGGATTTTATCAAATCTATGCACGAGGATTCCATATGGATGGAACCGAAAAATTTCATGACATGACCGTTAATACGGTGGCTACAGGCCAGCAAATTCAGCCATCGATTTCAGTGGCCGATATGGACGGTTTTGTTATTGTTTGGGCAGATGATAGAAACAACAACAACATATATAGGATTCGAGGAAGGGGCTTCAATGCTGATGGCTCCGAAAATTTTAGTGAGATGCTTATTGGAACAACACCTTCCGGAGATCACAGAAATCCAAAAATAAGGTGCAATCCTTTAGGCAATTTCGTTGTTGTTTGGCAAGACCAGGAAAATAACCCCAATGGTTTTGAAATAAAAGCTAAGGGGTTTGATGGTCATGGCAGGGAAAGGTTTCCAGAAATCAGGGTGAGCTCTACCACAGAACAAAACCCATTATTTCCTGATGTCGGAATTGCACAGGATAGTTCATTTGTTGTTTCCTGGAACAATTACGGCTCAGGCCACGACGTATTTATGAGAGGGTTCGATTTGGATGGGGCAGAGATTTTTGCCGAACGCCAAGTTAATCCAATATCGGATAAACACCAATCCGGTGGAAGAATCGACTTGGCGGGAGATGGTAAATTTGTGGTCCTTTGGGAACACGATGCATATACGACAGATCGATTCACTTATAATCCAGAAGTTTTTTTTAGAAGCTACCACCCTAACGGTCAACAAAGCTATCCTGCATCGAATCGAAGTGATAGCGATAACACCGGGGAATTTTTCAATGCGGTGGAGGTATTTTCATTGATTAGAAATAAAATGCCGGATGTTGCTGTTTCCAATCACGTAGTGATCCCAGAGGAGTCCAAAGGCTGCCTACCTAAACTTCTATGGCGTTTTCGCTAAATATTTGTAATAAAACTGAGGACTTTCGTCAAAAAAGATCCAGTAAAAAATATATCTTACCGGACTTATTTTGCTCCCCCCTTGGGCTCCCTTCGACTGCGCCTGTCTGCCGACAGACAGGCTCAGGGTAAACCGCCCCGAAAAGTCAGGCGGGCTTCTCGCAACAAGAGTCCAGAAAAGAAAAATCCCAACCGTTTAGTTGGGATTTTTTTGATCTGCTCCCCCTCTTGGGCTCCCTTCGGCTTCGCTCAGGATAAAATTCTCACCCAAGGCGTAAACGCAAAAAAGCCGCACGTTCGTGCGGCTTTTTGATTTCGCTTGCGCTCCCCCTCTTGGGCTCGAACCAAGGACCCTCTGATTAACAGTCGGTTCACTTATGGCTCCATATGGTTTTATATGTCTTAAAACGCCTATTTTAAAGGGATTTTGCTTATCTTTAATATCATTAAAAACCATTTTAAATCAAAAAAAGTACGCCAAAAGCACGCCACTTTTTTAAACGTTAAATTATGGCCACAATCAAGATAACCTTCGATAAACGGGCAGATCACAAAACTAAAGATAAAAAATTTCCATTGGTTCTGCGTGTTGGGCACGCCAGAAAAACACGTGATATACCCTTCAATTTACATTTGAAAGAGAATCAGTATGATTTTTCGACTGGAAAGATCACAGGAATCATGAATGCTACAAGACATACTAAACGCACCCGAAAAATTTATTCGGAGGTTGATTTATGGATGGACGAGCATGCAGGCGAAATAAAAAATTGGGAGATAAAAAAATTAAAATCTGAAATCGAACGAATATTCTTTAAAAAATCCCCATCACATTCTATTCTCAATCATGGTGCAGTCTATCTGAATAGACTTCGACTAGAAGAACGTTTTTCCACGGCAAGTTCTTACGAAGATGCCCTGAAAGCCTTGATTAAATTCCGCAAAAGCCTAAAAGGGGAGGATGATACGGTTTTAATCAAAACACTTTTCGAACTAAAAGACGGCAAATTAAAAGTCCTTGATGATTACAAAGATTTGGATATGGAAATCAAAGCCATGGACTACGCCTTTTCAAAAGATTTCAAGGCTTATATGAGCAACCGTTATAAATCAAAAAATACGCCCGCTATACACCTTAGAAGCTTACAGGCCATAATGAACGATGCGGGGAAGACCTATCAAGATTTAAAAGACCATAAGCCGTTATCGAGCATAAAAAAACAAAGTCATGAAAACGCCCCTGCTCCTCTCAACTTAGAAGATATTAATGCCATAAGAAAACTTAAACTGGAAGCTCGCACCCCTATATGGGATACCCGCAATTTTTTATTGTTCATGTTCAACAATATGGGCATGAACCATTTTGATATGGCTATTTTAAAACGTTTTCAATTCGAGGATAACCGTATTAAATACTTCCGTAAAAAAACACATTATGAAGGAGATTACTTTAGCGTTCTGCAAAATGAAGAATCCCTCACAATCATTAGATATTATTTGAACGGCCAAAATGATGATGAGTACCTATTTCCTATTATTCCAAAAGGCACTACGCCCGAGAGGTTACATAAAGTAAACAATGGAAAAGTAAAAACTTTCAATAAGTACGCTAAACGCATTGCAAAATTAGCAGGAATTAATAAAAAGATTACTACTTATACCCTAAGAGATACATGGACAAACATCGGCTTGGATATGGGCATTGACATACGTAAGATTTCATCGGGACTTGGGCATTCAAGTGTTCAAGTAACCGAAAAACATTACGGAAAAAGTGTGTCGGAAAAAATATTGGATGAAATAAATGCTAAGATTACACAGGTAAAAAGTACTTAATCAACGTTCCTTTTTTAAAGTTTTGACTCGTTTATCAAGCCAGTCGAGGATTAGTGTTCCCTCATTCCGAAATCTTATCATAACTAACCCCTGCGTGGATCCTACTAAGTTTTTTAGCGTTCCGTTTGATAGAGGTTGAGAAGAAACTTAGTAGGGCGCAGACCAACCTCGGCACAACACACTGCACCTTTTCTCTCCCTTCCACAATAACATCCTTCAGGGTGCTCGATACTATCGCAAAGCTCACATTGATTCTGTAATAATTTCAGTCCCGAAAAAGGTCAACTAACTAAACTACTAAAAGAGACCACGAATGGGACATTTTGTAAAAAGGAACCACCCTTTTGGAAAAGAGTCTTATAATAAGGCTGTTTTAAAGCACTTAGTTTTTTAAAAAAAATCCACTTTTCTTGTAATTTTTTGTTCCTATCTCGCAACGTATAGGGAAACAAAACGTAATGAAAGTAAAAAGTAAGATTTTAGTAATCTCGATAACTTTACAATGCCTATCCTTTAGCAACGGTCTATATTCCCAAATTGACGGAAAGGTAAAAACAAAGTTGGATAATTATTTGTCCATACAAAATCAACGGATAGGCTTCAATGGTTTGGTATTGATAGCGGATGAAGAAAACGTGCTCTACGAAAAGTCGATAGGGCAAGCCTCGTTTGAGCTTCAGGTTCCATTGACCAGTAATTCCACATTCAAGATTGCATCTATAACTAAATCTTTTACAGGTATGTTATTGACCTTAGCAGAACAAGAAGGCAAGCTGAGATTGGACGATACTCTAAAGATCTACTTTCCGGATACTAAAATGAGCCTTGAGTGGGAAAGCGTTTCTTTGAAGCAACTCATCTCGCACACTTCCGGTATTCCACATTGGAAAGGATATAAGGATTATTGGCAGGTACGGTCAAGGCTCCCGCTCAACACCGAACAAGTCCTTGCCGATATATTCGCAATGAAGCTTATCGTTGGATCGGGTACATCCGCAGATTACTCCAGTCCAGCTTATTTTTTGTTGGCGACAATTTTAGAAAAAATCTACCAAAAACCCTACGACCAAATTTTCGGGCAAAAGATAGCCGACCCTTTAGGCATGAGCAATTCGGGCAGGTACGACGGTATCAAAATCGTTCCGGGAATGGCATCTGGCTACCACATGCTTCCAAATGATAGCCTGATCGTTGCACCATATAGAGATATGTCGACGATGAAAGGTGGAGGCAACCTTTACTCGACAGCGACCGATCTACTAAAATGGAACAGAAGCTTGCTGGGTAATGGTATCTGGAAAGAGTCCCTATTAAAACGGTATTTTGCTCCACAAACGGAAGTCAGGTTTCTACGAAACAATAATGCGACTTATGCAATGGGACAGTATGTACATTTGAAAACTTCGTCAAGGCCAATGGCCTATCAGACTGCCGGGGGCACCTTTGGTTTCTCATCGATTTCCGTAATCTATCCAAAAGAAAAAATGACGCTTATATTACTTGGCAATGTTTCCTTCCTTCCCGTGGACGAAATCTGGGGCGATCTGGAGAAGATAGTTTTTGACAGACCGTTCAAATTACCAGAAATCGTGAAGGGATCTTTACTATCTAAAGTGGAAATTGGTAAATATCCCGGAACCTATTTGGCGGACAACGGGATGAAACTGAAAGTAGCGGTTTTCGAGGACGGACTATTTGCAAAACTCGGGAACAATACCCCGTTAAAAATCGTTCATAAAAAGGACAATTTGTTCAAAGCGGTCAAAATAGACGTTAGTTTTGAGTTCACGCTGTCGGAGAACGGTACGGATGTCAACGGGGTAATTGCCAATGGAAGGGGACAAGTACACAATTTCAAAAAACAATGATATGGAGATGGGCGAGGAAGAGTTTCTCAATGCCGTTTACAAGAACCAAGGTCTGGTACATAAGATATGTTCCATCTATAGGGATTCCAAGGAAGACCGTGAAGATCTTTTCCAAGAAATCGTCTATCAATTGTGGAAAGCCTATCCCAAATTCATGGGGCGTTCAAAATTTAGTACCTGGATGTACCGTATCGGTCTTAATACCGCCATGGCCACTTTTCGCAGACCGAAGGTCGCTACAACCGAATCGGAAAAATTACCGGAACCGTACCGACCTGAAATCAACGACAGCCCGAACAGGGAGATGCTGTTCAGGGCCATAAGGCAATTAGAGGATGCCGAGAAGGCCATCGTCTCCATGTATCTGGACGGGTTCGACAACTCCGAAATGGCAGACATTATAGGCATTAGCAAGAACCACCTGAGTGTGCGATTGAATAGGATAAAAAATAAATTACGAACAATTTTAAACAAATGATTATGGAAATTGAGGATTTAAAATCGGAATATCAGAGTAGCAATGCTAATAAAAGTATGGACAATCTGAAAAAAATGGGCAGTACCAACAGGCATCCCGTACTGAAAAGAATTAGGCTTCAACTTATAATAGAATCCATTTTATGGGCAATCCTGTTAGCGGTGTACTATTCAGGTTTCGATGGCAATCAAAAACCATTGTATTGGAACGTGATTTTGGTGGTATCCATCATCCTGCTTCTCATACATAACGTTCTGGGATATCGTCTCGTGCAGTCCCCGATAAACGGATCAAACTTAGCGGCTTCGCTACGATTTTATTTGCAAAGAATCAGGAGGTATGCCATAATATCCATAGCCACCAGGGCAATTGCCGTAATGGCCTTAATTCTCTTCTTGACCGCAAATGTAGACTGGACATCTACAAAGGTTTTTAGAACGGTCATATTCGTGGTAGTTTTGGTTACTTTACAGATATTTTTCCTTTGGAAAATATGGAGGAGCAGAATAGACGTGATAAAGGGCCAAGTAGATTCCTTGGATGGGAATAGCGAATAATGAACGGAACATATTTTAACAATCTATATCATCTAGTGTTGAAAAAGGAACGTTTTCCGAGACTTTCCCCTTTTCCAAATTCAGTTCTATTAACTCGCCGTTTTAAGGAACTACTGAATAAGTTGTCTTAAAGATCTTATTACTCCCTCTAGACCTACACAGGTTTCTTCATTCCGTACGTAAACTATTTATAGCCTTTGTCCTTGCGGCCTTAATTGCCTGAAAACTTACCGTAAGAATGGTAATTGCCAATGCACCGACCACTGCCAATACGAAAATCCACCACTTAATGCCGATCCGATAGGCATAGTTTTGTAACCAGTTGTTCATTACATAATAAGAGATGGGTATGGCCACAAAACATGAAATGGCGACCAGCTTCAAAAAATCCTTTGAAAGCATTTTCCATACATTGAACATGGAAGCGCCCAATACCTTTCTGACCCCGATTTCCTTGGTGCGCTGTTCGGCCACGAACGAGGTCAATCCAAATAGACCGAGACAACTTATGAGAATCGCCAGGGCAGTGAAAATACCCGATAACTTTCCTATTCTTTCCTCGGCCGCGAACTTTGCACCGTACTCTGCATCTATGAAATCGTATTCAAAGGAAATATCGGGAAAGTGTTTCTTAAAGACGTGCTCAACAATTGCAATATTGCGGCTTGCACTTTGCTCCGGGTTCAACCTTAAATTGTAGTAACCCAGATTTTGGAACCTATCAAACACATATAAATGTTGCTTTATAGGTTCATAGGGCGATTGGGTAACCATGTCCTCCACGACTCCGATTATCTTCAAAGGTGGATTTGGGTCTTTTACATCATCATTCTTTAATAATTTACCAACAGGGTTTTCCATACCTAGATATCTTTTAGCGGTTTCGTTAATAAGAACGCCTAGGGAGTCAGAAGCGAAATCCCTTGAAAAATCCCTTCCTTCAACGATTTTCATATTCAATGACTTTGCATACTCGAATGAAACATCGGTCCATGCGAAATCTTCTTGAAAGCCATCGGGCTTTCCCTCCCAGGTAAACCCATCCCTGTTTGACCAAATTCGTGTTGTAGGGCTACTGGATGAGGACATTTCGATAGCGGCACCCGAGTTTATGAACTCGGTTCGCATCAAGTCATACTTTCCAACAAAATCATCGGTAAATGTAGCTACCTGAATCAAGCCCTCTTTGTCATAGCCCACCGGCCGGTTTTTGGCATAATCAATCTGTTGCTTGACAATGATGGTGCCAATAATGAAAGCGACAGAGACCGTAAATTGGAGCACGACCAAAACCTTCCTTGGCAACCCGGCATATCTGCCGGCCCTATAAGTTCCTTTCAGGACATCGACAGGCCTAAATGAGGATAGATACAAAGCCGGGTAGCTTCCCGCCACCAAGGAAGTGAAAAGAATGAAAATTGCGGATATCATCCAAAAGAAGGGATTCGACCAAGGAAAGGCGATTTCCTTTTTCGCCAAATCGTTAAATCCGTCCAAAGACAATAAGACGATCAAGACCGCAATGACGAAGGCGAAAACGACCACCAAGAAGGATTCGCTCAAAAATTGATTGATCAACTGACCTCTTTGTGAACCGATCGATTTTCGTATACCTACCTCCTTAGACCTTTTTTCGGATCGGGCCGTACTTAGGTTCATGAAGTTGATGCAGGCCAAAAGCAGTACAAAGGCACCAATGATACCAAAGGACCAGACATATTTTATTCTCCCACCGACTTGCTTGCCATTTTCAAAACTCCCATGTAGATACCAGTCCTCCATAGGAAAAAGAAAAATATGGGGATCGAACTCCGCCGTATCCGCATTCAGGTCTTTTTTTACACCAGCTATTTTTGAGGACACGTCTTCCATGTTTAAGTTGTCCGCCAATTGCACAAACATTTGAAAAGAGTTCTCATCCCAGTCATCCTCGGCATTTCTTGCCCATTCCCGAGCGGAAAGAAAGTAATCCCATGGAGCAATATATTCTACTTCACTAAAGGTATTGTTAGACGGAATATCTTCATAAACGGCCGAGACCACCATAATATCTTGATTACCAATTTTCACAGTTTTACCTATGGGGTCTTCTCTCCCAAATAACGAATGGGCAAGGTATCCTGAAAGCATGATGGAATTGATTTCCCTCAAACCGTCCTTCTCGCCCTTTATTATATTTAGGTTCAAAAGCTCGGGAGCTTCTCGTTGCATATATATTCCAGGTCTCGAAATAATGGTTTCACCATATTTCAGATACACATCCATTGTCCAAGATGACATAACTAGATGTTTGAAACTGTCACCGTAACCATCCCGCAAGGCTCTCTCAAGTGGCCTCGGAATCGATGGCCCCGTGGTAGTATTCGCGTTAAAGGTCAATGATTGAAATACCTGGGCGATTTTATCCTTGTTTTCAAAATAACTGTTATACGATAGTTCGTCAACGACCCATAAACCGATTAGAAGTGTGACGGACATACCAAAGGCAAGTCCACCGATGTTGATAGCGGAATAGCCTTTGCTCTTCTTTAGGTTCCGCCAGGCAATTTTTAGATAGTTCCTTAACATGGGTTTTCGATTTTTATCTACTTCACTTTGTGCGAGGGCAGATGCCAAAAAAATATCTGAAAGTTTGTTATCTGCAAAACCAATACTATGCCATAATATTAAACAACTATAAATCAAAAGGTTGCAATATTTTTGAATACCAATGCTTTTGAGGACCGTCCAATTTTTTGACACGGATTGTCAAATTACTGTACGTCGTTACAATGCAACTCAATAAAAAGGAATAGCCGGTAATAATTCTTAATAAAGAGATACAAATATTTAAAGTGTTACATTAAAAAATAGAATTTCGAATTTGGTGCCGTAAAATGAACCTTTTTTGCGACTCTGCTAATCTTTCAAAACAGTTTCATTTACTGGCCGTTTATTAGTACTGTCCACTACGAACTAAACGGCATACTTGTTCATATACTCCAGAGGTGTCATGTCGGTAACTTTACGGAATACGTCCCTAAATGCCTTCGCATCCAAATAGCCCACCTCGTGCATTACTTCGTTAATGTTTTTTCGACCTTTTTCCAGTTCCTTTTTGGCAGCTTCTACTTTGACCCTTTGTAGATATTCCAAAACCGTGTTTGAAGTTGCCTTTTTAAAACGTCGTTCAAAAGTTCTCCTGCTAAGTGCCATATCTTCACATAAATCATTTACCGATATTTTATCCTGATAGTTTTGCTCAATATATTCCTGTGCTTTGAGTACGGTTTCGTCCTTATGGGTTTTTTGACCAGAGAAAATCATAAAGGGAGATTGACTGCTGCGGTCAATGTCTATCATGAATCCTTTTGCAGCCATGATAGCTGTTTGCCGTCCTGCATGTTTTTCAATCAGGTAAATAATAAGATTGGTAAAGGCGTAAGCACCACCACTGGTATAGATACCGTCAGCTTCGGTTACAATTTTTTCATCCGTCAAAAGCACCTTTGGAAATAACTGTCTAAAAACATCGGCTTGCTGCCAATGGGTAGAACATGGTTTTCCGTCCAGTAATCCAGTAGCCGCCAGAAAAAAGGATGAAATACAAAGACTCACGATTTCAGTACCTTCCTTATAGTGACTGATTAACCAGGGCATAAAATCACCATTGTCCTTTAGACTTTTTTCATAATCTTCATGAATGGCAGGAATGATTATCAAGTCTGTTTTCAGTACTTCCTCTATAACAACTTCTGGTGTGATGGCGAATAACCCCCCAGAAGTATCCAACTGCTTTTCTAGACCTACTAATTGTATATCAAAAAGCGGGTCACTACCGGTTTGGGCATAAAACTCGTTGACCCAAGACAGCATTTGGTGGGTGCCGGCAATATTAACGACGCTTACACGGCCTTTCGGAACTAAAATAGAAACGTGTTTCATGATGTGCGGCTTTTAGGTACTGAAAGATATAAAAATGCATTGTCGCAATCAACCCGTAGGATTGACGTAAACATCCCTTTGAATTCTCTGAAATAGCATTTATTTTTAACTTAAGAGATTGAACAGCAGGAACTATGAACGATTTTCCCATTGCATGCATACTCTAGCGAGGAAGCGGACCGATTCCCCAAGGGGTTTTGAGTTGGTCAGGTAATCGGAAATCCATATTAATAATCAGATTATGAAAACAATCACGGTAAAAACAAACATTGATAGTAGTCCGGAAAAGGTTTGGAACTATTGGACAGCACCAGAGCATATTACCCAATGGAATTTTGCGATTCCGGAATGGCATTGTCCAAGTGCTGAAAACAACTTGGTACTGGGCGGAACATTCACATCTCGAATGGAGGCGAAAGATGGCAGCATGGGTTTTGATTATGCTGGCACCTATACCCGGATAAAACCAAAATCATTGATTGGATATGCTCTTGAAGATGGTCGTAAAGTAATTGTAACCTTTGAACAAGAGGGGAGTTCCGTAACTATTGTAGAGATTTTTGAAGTAGAGGACATCAACACCTTAGAGCAGCAAAGGCAAGGTTGGCAGGGGATTTTGGATAATTTCAAGGGGTATGTAGAAAATAATTAGGAATGAAAAATCTATTTAATCAGAGTAATCGTTTGGAAATCCTCAATCGTATTGACAAACTGAACGAAAATTCAAAAGCGCAATGGGGTAAAATGAATGTTTACCAAATGACAAAACATTGTTCAATTTGGGACGAATGGGTTTTGGGAAAAAACAGCCCAATCTACAAGCAGGAGTTTTTTGGAAGAATCTTTGGCAAAATGGCACTTAAAAGCAATGTGAAAGATGACAGACCAATGAAAAAGAATATGCCAGCAGGCAAAGCTTTTACAATTAAGGAAAAAGAAGGGAACGTAGATACTCAAAAGATTATTTGGATGGATTTAGTGGCTGAATATGAACATTTTTCAAACCCTGCGTTTATTCACGATTTTTTCGGTAAAATGACCGATGAGCAAATAGGCATCCTAGCATATAAACATGCCGACCATCATTTGCGGCAATTTGACATTTAATAATAGTGCTTATGACAAAAGCTTTCTTTTTTATTTTGGTATCAATATTTTCAACCTCCTGCAATAGGAACAGCTCTAACAAAAGTGAAATTAATATGGACAAACACGAATTCTACAAATCAACGCTTACGCTACTTTCTGAAGGAAAAGTTGATGAGGCGATTCCGTATTTTGCCGATGACATAAAACTGAATCTTTATGGGTTTAAAAATATAAATGGCAAGAAGGAGGCCTCAAAATTCTTCAAAGAAATTCCATGGGAAAAGCATCGATTTATTGTGAAAAATTACATCATCGATGGCAATACGGTGGCTGTTGAGGGAATTTCTATTACCCTGGATGAAAATAACAACACTTCAGAAAGCTTTTATTGTGATGTCTACAGATTTGAAGATTCAAAAATCAAGGAACTGTCTTCTTATTTTGTTTACATAACACCAAATCCTGAATAGATTTAAATAGTCCTGTAAAAAGAATATTTAAAAGGACTCTGCTGATTTTTCTAATCGGGGTCATCTTAAGGTCGTTTCATAGGACGGCCATTTTCCCGCTTTAAATTACTATCCGTTTAGGCAGAACCATTGTCATATGTTGTGTAAAGCATATATGTGTTAATCCGTTATATTTGGTATATAATGAAGATATGTTGTGTGCCATAATGAGAAACTTCAAGACCATAAAAGAATACTCGGAAGCAACTGGAATACCACCTGCTAAACACGAGCATTTTGTAATTAGGAGTTTTCAGGAAAATATGCCTACCGTTGTTCAAAAAATGCCGGCGTTTCGGCACGCCTTTTATGCAATTGCATTAAGAATTAACGGAGATGGGAAAGCATTATCAAGTCATTATTCAGAATTTCCGGAAGGTTCTGTTGTTTTTTTCAACTCACCGTTTCAAATTCTATCATGGGATATAGCACCTAACTGGGAGGGCTATTACATTTTAATGACCCGTGATTTTCTGGCCCAGTCGCACTATTTTAAAAATTTCCTGGACCTATTCCCTTTTTTAAAAATTGATAAATCGATTCCATTTCAAGTAAACCAGGAAGAGACAAAAACCTTATTGGGCATTTATGAAAAAATCAACATCGAATATCATAGTGATGGAATTGATAAATTCGATTTAATTAATACATACGTCTCTCTTCTATTGAATTATGTTAAGAGATACTTTAACCAAGATGTCTCAAAAGAAACCGCAAATCAAATTATAAAAACTGCCGATTTGAAAATATTAAGTCGCTATCAGGATTTAATAGAAGGACATTTTCACTCAGATAATGAATGGGACTATAACAAAAATGGACACTCACCATCCTTTTATGCAGAGGTCTTAAACATACATCCAAATTACCTAAATGCTATCGTCAAGAACAATTTGGGGATTACCGCTTTGCAATACATACATAAACACTTGTTACATCTAGCCAAGTCGTATTTGACGCAAACCAACTTAAGCATTAAGGAGATTGCCTATCAATTACAGTTTGATTCCCCGAACAATTTCAATAATTTTTTCAAGAAAAATACTCAAAACACACCTGGAAAATACCGCAAATCCGGAAATATTTGAAATTCATACTTCTTGCTTTGTTTTCATAAATAAGCTGTCCTGATGTTGGTTGCATCTTTGTATCATAAAAAAAACAAATGATATGAAGATTGTAGTCATCACCTTATTAAGCCTTTTCACAACAGGAGCAATCGCTCAAAATATGAATTTACAAACAGCTAAAAATTACAGTATGAAAAAAATAAAATTTCAAAGTTCAGGAATAGAATTAGTAGGAGACCTTTATTTACCGACAAATTACGAAGACGGCAAAAAGTATCCAGCAGTACCGATACTAGGGCCAATGACCTTTGCTAAGGAGCAAGCACCGACCGAATATGCAAAACGATTTGCAGAATTAGGTTATGTTGCACTTGCATTTGACCCAAGGTATCGCGGGGAAAGTGCAGGACTGCCAAGAGAATTGGAAGACCCAATTGCCAAAGTAGAAGATGCCAAAGCTGCAGCGAAATTTCTTGCTTCACTTCCTATGGTGAATAATGAACAAATAGTAGGCTTTGCATTATGTCAAGGTAGTTCAGAAATGTTAAGAGCGGTTTCAGAGGACGATATCTTTAAAGGTTTGGTAACAGTAGCTGGACACTATCGCGACCGAGAAGGCGATATTCAATGGATGGGCACGGAGGAAGCACTAGAACAAAGAATAGCCGCTGGTGCTGTAGCTTACAATGCCTACAAGCAAACTGGGGAAGTGATTAACGTGCCTGCGGTTGACGAAACCAGAATGGATGTAGGTATGCCAGGAAAATTCGTTTGGGATTGGTATCACACGTGGTCGGATAAAGGAATTTGGGTAAATAATTACCCAAAAATGAGCGATGCATTATTATTCGATTATGAATCCTTATCGGCGGCTCAAAAACTGGACAAACCCTATTTAATGATTCACAGTGACAATAGTTTCTTACCAGAGGCTGCTAAAAGACAATTTGAAGCTGTGCCCGCAACTATGAAAAAATTGCAATGGGAAGGAGAAACGGGGCACCTTCAATATTATGATGATGAAGAAATTTTAGACAGGACTGCTAATCAGGCAATTGACTGGTACAACTCAATATTTGAATAAATTTCAGCTAAAAATTGCGGCACACAAAGACTTATAAAAATAATTGCGGTTTTGATACTTAAATCGAAACCGCTTTTGCTCATATTTACGGTAGGTCAAATGCCAAAAAAATATGCGGTTTCATTTCCGCTACTATTTCCATGCTATTCAGCTCAAATCTTGATTTGTCAATTTGTCCTATTAAAGGAACCTTTTTAGGGAATACAATCTTGCTACCTAATCGGGACGGTCAATCAGCCGTTTTATGACATTACTCGGTTCTTAGACTTTTTACAGGATTTACGTTCGCTGCTCTTATTGCTTGAAAACTAACAGTCAATAAGGTAATAATCATGGCGGATAAAATGACTAGGCCAAAAACACCCCATGAGATTTCCATTCGATATTGATAACTTTCTAACCATCGCCGCATAAAATAATAGATTATCGGAATGGCTATCGAACAGGAAATCATTACCAATAGGACGAAATCTTTTGACAGCATTTTCCAGAGGCTTAACACGGATGCCCCTAAAACCTTTCGAACCCCGATTTCCTTTGTGCGCTGTTCCGCTACATATGAGGCCAGACCAAAAAGGCCAAGGCAACTTATCAAAATAGCCAAAAGGGTAAAAACACCAGCCAGATTTCCCAATCGTTGTTCGGATTCGAACTTGATTCCATATTCTTGGTCAACGAACCCGTAGTCGAATTCAGCGGAGGGGACTACCTTGGCAAATACTGTGGCAATCTGCGAAATAGCAGTACTGGTGTCAACATCCGGGCTTAGCTTTATATTCATATAGTTTACCTGTTCATAATTGATAAGGAATAGCGCCTGTTTAACAGGTTCATAAGGCGATTGCATGACCATATCCTTGGTAACTCCGATTATTTCCAAACGTTCGTCGCCAGAAGTAAGATAACTGCCCACAGGATTTTCCAAACCCATATACTTGACGGCGGATTCATTGATAACCACAGCTGAGGAGTCGGAAGCCAATTCTCTAGAGAAATCCCTACCTTCCAAAAACTCCCATTCTACAGTATTCCCATAATCATGGGTTACACGTAAAAGGGCAAAATTACTTTCTTGCTCAGGATTTTTACCAGACCATCCAAATCCTCCCGCATTGTTATAAACTCCTGTCAGCGGCGAGGAGGACTGTGTCATTTCAACCACCGCTCCCGTGTTTTTAAGTTCGTTTCGAAGTAAATTATATTTACCTGAATATTCGGGATTATACATATCTACAGTTATTAAATCACTTCGGTCATACCCGATAGGCCTATTCTTGGTGAATTCTATTTGGTTAAAAACAATGACCGTACCTATCGCAAGCATAATTGAAACTACAAACTGGAACACTACAAGTACTTTTCTAGGAACCGCTGAATAAGCCCCTCCCTTGAAAGTGCCTTTTAACACTTTTATAGGGCGGAAAGAAGAAAGATAAAGCGCGGGATAGCTACCGGCTAATAATCCTGTAATAAACATAAAGGATACTATAGCCCCCCAGAAAAATAAATTGCCCCAAGGGATTCCCATATCTTTTCCCGCTAGTTCGTTGAACCAAGGAAGGGAAATAAGGACAAGCAAAAAGGCCAGTACTGTTGCAAGAAATGATATCATTATGGATTCGCTCAAAAACTGGATGACCAATTGGCCCTTATTAGACCCAATGGTCTTTCTGATACCTACTTCTTTAGAACGCTTTTCGGCACGTGCCGTGCTCAAGTTCATAAAATTGATGCATGCCAAGATGAGTACGAATATACCAATGGCGATGAAGAGCCATAAAAAAGTAATCCGTCCCTCTGTTGGCTTACCTTGACCATCGAACTTGGAGTATAAGTGCCATTTATCCATAGGATAAGCGAACGGATGTAGATTCGTTCCTTTGTTAGCTTCGACAAATTCGGAAGGACCGTATTGCATATAGAAGTCCTTCAAAGCAGCGTTAGCTGTCGCGAAATCGATACCAGGTCTTAATTGAACGTATAATTGAAAAGACCAATCGCCCCAGACCGTTTTGAGACTTTGGAACCGTTCAGGTTCACTTGCCTCTATCAAATTCCAATTTGCATAGAACTTCACATTCTCGAAACTATTATTTTTTGGAAGGTCAGAATACACTCCTTTGACCACCGCATCCATATTATTATTAATCTTTATGCTTTTGCCAATAGGGTCTTCTTTACCGAAGATGGCAGCCGCCGCTGATTCCGATACTACAACAGCATTCAATTCACTTAGACTAGAACGCGACCCTCGGACCATATTCAGGGAAAGCATATCCAACGCCTCACTTTCAACGAATTGTCCAGTTTGTGTATAGTTCTCTCCTGCGGTGGTTAAAGTATAACCACCAATCCAGGTTCCCCTAATAACGTGTTCGAAATAATCCGAATAATTTTCTTTGATGACCGTACCCATTACATAAATGGTAGAAGGAAACGGGTTTATTTCCCCTGTACCTAAATTCGTGTTCCGATTGTAGATTTGGGCTATTCTATCATGCTTATCATGGTAATTGTTAAAAGTCAATTCGTCCATGACCCATAACCCTATCATCATGACCACCGCCATGCCAAGGGCAAGCCCACCGATATTGATGGCCGAGTAGCCTTTGTTTTTTTTGAGGTTTCGCCAAGCAATCTTTAGATAGTTCTTTAACATGTTTTATCGGTTTTTAATGTTTTGTCAACTTTACTTTGAACAATACACTTATCAAAGAAAAGAATTATCTGAAGGCTCATTATTTTCTATACTAATTCTATGCCGTAATATTAACTATTTATGAGTCAAATACTTAGCTCGTTTTTTAATGAAATATTTTCCTGAATCGTCCAATTATTTGACACGAGGTGTAAAATTGCTGTACATCGTTACAAAGCAATAATACCGGGAGCATAGCTAATAATCCTTTGAAATAAAGATTATTAATTATTGAGAGTGTTACAACAACAAGCGGAATTTTGGATTGGTACTGTTAAGCGAACATTTAAAAGGACTCCACCAAATTTTTTTAACTGTTTCTTCTATCGGCCATTTCAAAGCACTTCAAATTTTATCTCCTTACGAATCATTTGATTATTTTTAAAGGTGGACGTACAGCAATCAAGATATTATAAAGACATTCAAAGTCTTTTGGATGGCTTAAAAACCGTAAAACCTCTTAGTGAGGATTTTCACATCCACAAATTTTCTGATACGCCCAGTACTTGGGTTAAAGAAACCAGTATTTTTAGAAGCAATACCTATTCCATAATCCTATTGACTAAGGGAGAAGCTAAGTATAAAATTGGATTATCAGATTATCATATCACAGATGGAAGTATCTATTTTCAAGCACCACAGCATTTGCGATACTATGATAGATTATCTGATTGGAATGGCTACGTGATTGTCTTTATGGCCCCTTTTTTTGAAAATCATCCAACTTTAAAAGAATTGGTAACGCAATTTGAAGGTTTTAAAATTGCTTCGAAAGTTGTGGTGCCACTAGAGGAAGAAAATCTTATTGAAACTGAGCGGATGTTTCAACATCTATACAAGATTAGCTATTCTAGCAGCAATCAGCGTTTTAATAAAGCAAAAGCACTATTAGAACTGATTATGATGCAAAGTACAGAACATTATAATTTACGTTATCAGAATCAAAAGGAGACAAAACAGAATCGTATCGTAAAACAGTTTGAGCAAATTGTGGAAGAACATCTCTATGATATTACGCAAGATAAAGTAGAACGGCTCATTACCATTTCAGAAATTGCAGAACAAATCAATATCAACGCTACCTACTTGGGCGAGGTTCTAAAAAAAGTAACAGGTAAGACTCCAAAAGAAATACTTTCCGATAGAATTGTTCTCGAAGCACGTTCTCTTTTGAACAATACCGATATGGCCATCAACGAAATTGCTTATTTTCTAAAGTTTCAGGATGCCTCAAACTTCACTAAGTTTTTTAAGTTAAAAACTGGTGTTTCACCATCAGAATATCGCCCATAATTACCTTTTTTCAGTAGAAAACTGGAAAAATCACCAGTCATCCTGATTTCTTCACCATAAAATACCTTCACATCTGTTGGATATTTGTGCTGTAATTAAAAACAATACAAAATGAAAACAGATAATACATTCAAATTAGGAGATTTTGAAATCAATAGAATCGGTTTTGGAACAATGCGAGCTTCAACAGGAACCGGTATTTGGGGTGATAACCTCAATAAGGAAAACACCATTAAAGTAATCAGAACTGCAATAGAGAATGGAGTCAACTTTATAGACACCGCAGATTCCTACGGACCGTATACTTCGGAATTATTGGTTCAGGAAGCTGTAAGGCCATTTGGTGACCAAGTAATGCTTGCTACCAAAGGTGGCGCAGTAAAGTATAAGCCTGGAGCGGTTATGGCAAACGGTCATCCGTACTATTTACGAACAGCCATAGAGGGAAGTTTATACCGATTGGAACGGGAAACCATCGATATGTATTTCCTACATCGTGTAGACCCTAACATTCCCATAGAGGAATCCGTAGGTGCCTTGGCCGAATTCCAAAAGGAAGGTAAAATCAAACACATTGGTGTTTCCAACGTAACGGTTGAGCAGTTAGAGAAAGCTCAGTCGGTTGCAATGATTGATGCCGTACAGAACGCCTTCAGTTTTAAGGACAGACGTTATGAAGCCGTCGTACAAAAAACAATGGCAGAGAACATTGCTTTTGTGGCACATACACCGGTAGCGGTTAACAATTGGGATGAAGCAGCTTTCGCAAAAGCGGAAAAAGAAAATGTGTCTACGAATCAACTGTCCCTCGCTTGGTTGCTTCATTATGCGCCCAACGTGATTTCAATTCCAGGGACATCTTCAGAAAAACATCTATTGGAAAATTTAGCTTCCTACGATGAAAACATCAAGTTTTAAAATAAACGATAACATATCAAAAATCGGAAATAATGAAAAAAGTAATAACAATAATAGTATTAGTAGCGCTAGGAATTTATGGATTCACAACTTTAGAATCCAACGAAAAAAAGGATAAAGGTCTCGCCACCTTAAGTTCAGACCACATAGCGATAGGAGTAACGGATTTTGAAGAATCGGTTACTTGGTACAAGGAAGTCTTAGGTTTTAGGGAAGAGTTACGGTGGGAAGTTGACGGACTTGACGGTTTGAATTTTGCTTATTTGATGACCGATAACTATAGAATTGAAATCATAGGCAATAAAAATGTAACAAATACAAACGCCGGTCCCGAAACTTTTGGAGACCACCTTTCACAGCAAGGGTATGTTCATCTTGCTTTTGAGGTAGAGGATATAGATTTAGCCTTTAAACAACTGGAAGAAAAAGGACAAACCATTTTTATTCAACCCTTTACAGCGCCTATGCATACAACGCACGAAAGACGTATTGCATTTATAAAAGACCCAAGTGGAAATGTGATTGAGTTTGCAGGGACTTTCCATCAGTTAAAAAATAAAAAACAGAAATAATGAAAACGATATTGATAACAATAATCGCTGGGCTTATGTTGCATACAACATTAGCTCAGCCTAAAAATGGGGGTTTTGATTACCTAAGCATAGAAGTTTTTGGACAAACCTTAAAATACATTGAAAAAGGACAAGGAGAAACCTTGATTTTATTGCACGGTTTGGGAAGCAATTCAGAGCGATGGACACAAAATATAAGTAAACTCTCTAAAGAGTATAATGTAATTGCATTAGACCAAATAGGTTTCGGCTATTCGGACAAACCTCTAATGCCTTACAAAGGGTCGACACTAGTCGAGTTCTTAAATGAGTTTTTGGTTCAGAAAAATATTGAGAAAGCTACATTGATTGGTAACTCAATGGGCGGTTGGGTGTCTGCATTATTTGCTGTAACACATCCCGAAAAACTGGATAAACTTATTCTTGTTGACCCTGCTTTTCTACTGGGTTTACCTGAGGACGCCAATGCAGACGATATCTATGCTTTTGCAAATCCCTCTACCATTGAGGATATAGCCAACTATATGAAACGTATATATTTTCAGAACAAGGAGCTGTTACAACCTGAAAATCTTAAGCAAAGTTTGATAAAGAAACTAAGCTGGAACGATGGCTACACCGTTTATCAAATCATCAAGTCCTTAATACAAGGCAAAGACTTAATGGTAGGTTCCTTGGAAGACATCAAGGCCAAAACACTGATAATTCAAGGGCAACACGACCCTGTTGTACCAATGAAAACCATCGAAACACTCACAGAACAAATAAAAAATAACGTCACGATTATCTATGAAAACAGTGGCCATTCTCCTATGGTAGAGGAGCCTGTAAGGTTTAATAAAGACGTTGTCGGATTTTTAAAAAGAATAACGAAATGAAAAAGTTAAGAAACATATTAATAGTCTGGGTAGCCATTTATCCTACAATTACAGTGATACAATATTTTTTCGGTGACTTTTTAAGCCAACTACCTCTTGCGTTACGAACACTTATCTTGACAGGGGTATTGGTACCTCTTATGGTGTTTGTTTTAATACCTCTATGGACCAAGTTATTTGACAAGTTGAGACAAGATCGCAAAACAGTTTCGTAAATCGAAGAATTTTTAAGACTACATAGGTTTTCTAAACCAGATTCTTTAAACGGCCGTTTTAAAGCACTCCATTGATAACCATTCTATTCCTCACGTAAGGCACTTACAGGATTTTTATTGGCAGCCAATAGAGTCTGTCCCCCCACGGTCGACATGGCCACTATCAAAGCAATGGCCCCGGCACCCAAGAAATACCACGCCTGCAATGGAATCCGGTACGCAAAACCAGATAGCCAATTGTTCACCAACAGGTAGGCCACCGGAAGGGCAATTAAAATTGATATCAAAACGAGTTTGGCAAATTCTCCGGAAAGCATTGCCGTGACCTGTGCGGAAGTTTGTCCAAAGACTTTTCTAATGCCAATCTCTTTTTTTCTCCGCATCGCAGTAAAAGTGGCCAACCCAAAGAGACCCATACAGGAAATCAAAATAGCAAGGCCTGTAAGGTACTTCAACAAAAGGGCAACCTTGGTTTCAGAGACATATAAGGCCTGATATTCATCGTCCAAGAATGAAAATTCAAAAGGATACCCTGGATGAAATTCCTTGTAGAATTCCCTTAGCTTTCCAATGGTTGCGTTTTCCTGTCCAGCCGCCAGCTTTACCATAACGTCGCTTCCACTTGGCAAAAACCGGATGAAGCAGGGCTCCATTCTGTTGCGAAGGGATTTGATATTGAAGTTTTCAACGACTCCAATAATCTGCTTTCTCGTATCACCGTCCATGACGGTTTTGCCAATGATGTCCTTGCTCCCGATCATCTCTGCGGCGGCCTCGTTGACAATGAGCTTGGAAACTTCGTCACTACGGTCCCTTGAAAAAACCCTGCCCTCGATGAGTTCTATGCCAAGGGTCTCAAAAAAGCCATAGCCAATATGTGGCCTGGGATATATGGCGTTTTGTTCAGAGGTTTGCCCCTTCCAGGAAAAACCCGACCCCTCCCCACTGTTTTCGACAATGCTCCCGCCGGAGATATTGGTTGCATTGACCACTCCTGGAATTTCTTTCAATTCTGACATAAAGGTCTCATGGTCATACCCGTATTTTTTGTTCATTTTGAAACGAACGATGTTCTCCCTTGCATAGCCCAAGTCTTTTGTCAGGATAAATTCAATCTGTTTGTTGACGATCAAAACGACCACGATGAAAACGACCGACAGGGCGAATTGAAATATGACCAGGCCCTTGCGCACCCATGGTTCCCTATTGACCGTATTGCGGTGCCCTTTTAGAACAGCTGAGGGCTTAAAGCCTGAAAGATAAAATGCAGGGTAAATCCCTGAAACAAATCCCGTGAACAATGCTATGCAGACAATCGACAGAATGACTTCGATACCAATGTGCAACTCCAAGGCCTTGCCCGTGATTTCGTTAAACCGGGGAAGCAACAAAACAACGAGGGCAAGGGCCAGTATAATCGATAAAGCGGACATCAAAGCGGATTGACCCATAAACTGTAGAATCAATTGTTTGCGGCTCGCCCCGATCACTTTTTTGACCCCTACCTCTTTCATTTTTCTCGACGCCTGTGCTGTAGAAAGGTTGATAAAATTGATACAGGCTATAAGCAATATGAACAGGCCGACCAAAGCGAAGACCCTGACATAGGCCAGACGAACCTTTTTTGGTCGACCATTTTCATAAGGACCATAAAGATACTTTTTCGAATACTGCCGCAAGAACAACGTACTTTTCTCGGATGGGTTCCTTGTTTCCAAAAAAGATTCGATCTTTCCATTGAAATGGTCCAGATCCGCACCTTTTTTTAGGACCAAGTAGATTTCTGCGGGAGTGGCATTCCAGCCATTCGCCCATCGATCGCTTTCCAACAGTACCTCAAAATTAAGCAATACATCGAATTGGGCGGTGGAGCTGGGTGGTGGGTCCATGAAAATGTCCGAGACATGGAACGTTCCGTCCAATCCGGGACTTTTCAGGTCAATGGCCCTGCCCAGGATGTTTTCAGCAGTACCGAACAGCTTTATCGCCAATCCTTCGGATAAGGCGATACCGTTCTTGTCGGCCAGAACGTGGTCTTTGTTTCCATGTAACAGGTTATATGAAAAGGCATGGAAGTAGTCCTTCCCCACAAACAGACCGTTACATTTTATGCCTTGGTCCCCTAAAGAAAGAATCCCGTTAATCGGATAGTGAACGCTGCCGACAGGAACGGCATATTCGACTTCCGGCATTTCGACGGTCAAGGCCCCGACCAATGGAAATGGCAGATTATCTTCAGTGACCACACCTTGATCATCTGGATAGCCCACCATCACTTGATGGAGTCGATCATCCTTTTCATGGAAGGCATCCAT
Organism: uncultured Flavobacteriaceae bacterium; assembly: GCA_947494715.1. Taxonomy (GTDB): domain Bacteria; phylum Bacteroidota; class Bacteroidia; order Flavobacteriales; family Flavobacteriaceae; genus Ulvibacterium. The sequence goes on from CANLWG010000002.1 coordinate 424,979, forward strand.
GCCCTGTTCATTGGCGACCCACAGATATATCAACAGGACACACGCCAGACCCGTGGACAGCCCGGTAAGATTGATCAGAAAGGTGCTTTTGTTCCTTTTGATGTTCCTGAGAAACAAAAGAAGATGGTGCCTCAACATGACGTTTGCGTTTTGTATGTTTTGCGGTAGAGGCTCGCTACCCGATAGGCTCGATATTTGTCGAAAAAGTGATGTCGCCAAAAACTGCACTGAAATCGTGCCAAAAAAACAAAGGATTAATAATCAATTGATTACAATTTAATTCTTAGATTTTGGCTTTTATAATGTAAAAAAAATTGACAGGCTTTGTACAATTAATTTACAGTCAAGACGAATCTATAGTGTTTTTGTAAATTAAGTTGTTGTCGGAAAGCTGTTCCTTTAAAAAGAAGGTTATATTAGACACCCTCCTTTCTTATTCATTTAAATGAACTGAATTGGAAAATCGATGTTTTTCATTAAAAAGGGTTAGCCTTACGAAGTATTTGATTCATCCTTAAGCTTCAGTAGTTCGACTTTTGCGGATATTAAGAGCTTTTTTAATTTCTGTTTTTGAACCCTACATTTAGAAATAGCCATATTTTCTTTTGTACGATAAATAAGGGATTCGCAGTATTTAATACGAGTAAAAATCGGACATTTCGAAACTACATTTTTGTAGAGCGAATCAAAATGAACCAATGACTTCTGATACCTGTATATCGTCGTAAATTTTAGGCGCCTGAATATCATTTCTTAATTATTGGACCTAGCCGTAGATTGATTACTCTAAGTTGATCTTGGAATTTATATTCTCAAATTCCATTCCCAACTATCAGAAAATCATCTAATTAACAGTATTTCTTATTTTCCGATAAGAGATGTATTTAAAACTCCATAAAAGCTGCTTAAAGGCTTGCGGTATGCTACGGACCCGTGACCCTAATTATTTTGATTTGATTCTGAATAGGATAATCCCAAGTCCCAAACTGATTTTTATCATTTTCTGAAAAGACCTCGGGTTTTAATTTAGCCATCCAATTTGAAGAAAAATGGATGAAATAAAGCCAAAAACAAGAAGATTCCGTTGGGTATGTATCTTCTTGATAGTAATAACAATTCAAAGCTGTACCATGGTTAAAGTTAGTGTAAGTGATAAACGAAATCCCGTTCCCCAAACTATTCAGTTCAATGAAAATTTGAAGATTACCACTTGGGGCGCCATCAAGGTGAACAAGTCGGATTTTTTTCCATCAAGTTTCCAAATTGTATCGGAAGGGAAAACAATTTACATAGACCCTGTCGAAACAAGCACATCGGAAAAGGCTGATTACATATTTATTACCCATGCACATCCTGACCACTATTCCGTCAAGACTATCGAGCGAATCGTCAAACCCGAAACCATCTTCATATGCTCAAAAGAGGTCTCCAAAAAACTTTCCAGAAAAGGATATACCATACGGACGGTAGTACCAGATAGCAGTATTGAGGCGGACGGCATAAATAGTGAAGCAGTACATGCGTACAACACCAAAAATGTATTCCTATGGATAAAGGCGCATCCAAAATCCAAACAAAACGTTGGCTACATTTTAACGCTAGGGGACGACATCAGAATATATCACGCAGGCGACACAGACTATATACCTGAAATGGAAAAAATCAAGGATATTGACATAGTAATGGTTCCCATAGGGGGAGACAATCTGACCATGAACATTGATGAGGCATCAAAAATGGTCAATAAAATCAAGCCCAAGCAAGTTATACCGATGCACTATGAACTCAAAAACAAGGCTGATTTGACGAAATTCAAATCTCTGGTGGATCAGGATATCACGGTTACCATATTCGAGTAAGTGGTATACACCAAGATATTAAAAGGCGAAATCAAATGGAACATATGTATGTATCGAGCAAGAACCTTCTTGTTGCAGGCGGCATTTTGAGTTTTCTCGTTGCGTTATTACACATTGCCCTCGCCATAAGACCAAAACTTTATGATTATTTCGGGGCTTCAAAGCTTTCTGAACTTACCCAGCAAGGTTCTTCGTTTACCGTATGGGTTACGCTAGGCCTGGTCATCATGTTCCTCGTTTGGGGGTTTTATGGGCTTTCTGGTGCGGGTATTATTAGGCAACTTCCATTATTGCGTTTGGCACTAATCGGTATCGGAATCATTTACCTTGTACGCGCTCTAATGCTTCCTTCGGACATTGTGAAATTTACACAGCATGCCCGTCCGTTCCGTTTTGTGGTTTTATCGACCGGTTCTTTATTGGCGGGCCTACTCTATCTGATAGGTGCCTTTGGGGTCGCGAAATAAGAAATTCAATGTATTCGAACGTCAAGTCAAACAATTGACAATAAGAAGATAAAAAATGACACTTATAGAATTAGGATACACTACCACCTTAGAGCAATATCGAAAAGATAAAAATCTGGACGCTTTCAACGTGGGTCGCATTGTATCCGAACACAAAGATAGGTATGTAGTAAAAACAGATATAAGGGAATTTGATTGCGAGCTCATTGGTAATTTACGATTTACCGCTGAAAATCGTTATGACCTTCCCGCGGTTGGGGACTGGGTGGCCATAACCGAATATGATGAGGACAAAGCCCTGATTCATTCCATTTATCCGAGACATTCGATACTTGAAAGACAGGCCGTCGGAAAATCGGGACAGATACAAATAATTGCCACGAATATTGATTACGGCCTAATTGTCCAGTCAGTAAACAGGGATTTTAATATAAACAGGCTGGAACGATATTTGGCGATCTGCAACGCTTCCATGGTAAAACCCCTTATCGTTCTTAGCAAAATAGATTTAATTGACGAACAAGGGCTAAAAAGACTTCTAAATCAAATAAATGAACGGATCAAGGATGTTCCGATAATAGCCATTAGCAACAAGTCCGATATTGGGCTAGATAAACTGGACGCTATTATACATAAAGGCAAAACCTATTGTTTACTTGGCTCCTCTGGTGTCGGAAAATCAACACTATTGAATAAACTGGTTGGCAAGGAATTAATGGAAACTGGTACCATAAGTCAAAGTATCGATAGGGGTAAACATGTCACCAGCCATAGGGAATTAATTGTTTTGGAAAATGGAGGTATCATAATCGACAATCCCGGGATGCGGGAAGTAGGCATTACTGATTCCAAAGCCGGACTTGAGATTACATTCGATGACATTGTAAAATTATCATACGATTGTAAATTCAAGGATTGCACACATACAACTGAGATCGGCTGTGCGGTTATGGAAGCCCTCGAGAATGATGAAATTGACCGCGGATCCTATGAAAACTATCTAAAAATGGAGCGGGAAAAAGTGCATTTTGAATCCACTATTGCAGAAAGACGCAAGAAAGACAAGGATTTTGGGAAAATGATAAAGCATTTTAAAAACCGAAAGCGCAAAGGTGACCGGTAGAACAATACATTAAAATGGAATCCTATTAGCGATAGCTTATGAGAGAATACATAAAAAACAATCCTGTTACACTCTTCTTCATTCTGACGTTTATTATTTCGTGGAGTGGAATTTTAATTGTGGCGAACCAAACAGGAATACCTGCCACCACGGACCTATTTGATAAATTGCTTCCAATTGCAATGATTCCGTATTTACTGGGCCCTAGTATTGCTGGTTTTATCATGATCGGTCTAACTCAAGGAAAAAAGGGGTTTAGCGAGCTATTCAAAAAGCTCTTAAGGTGGCGCTTAGGAAGCTCAATATATCTAATAGCCATATTTACCGTACCGATTCTTTCATTTGTTGCTCTTTTCATTTTATATCAATTTTCAGAGGTATACATTCCGGATATTGTTACTACGAATGATAAGACGGCCCTAATTCTAAGTGGATTGATTTATGGGATAATAGGTGGTGGACTTTTAGAGGAGTTCGGATGGACGGGATATGTAACTCCTAAACTAAGAGAAAAATATAGCGTAGTAAAGACCGGTGCTATTCTTGGTGTATTCTGGGGAGCGTGGCATTTCCTTCCTGTTTTTTGGGGGTCTGGCGACAGTTCAGGTAACTTGGTGCTAGCAAAGTTTTTACCGGGTCTGTTTTTTCACTATGCCGGTTTAATACCTGTACGTATAGTTATAGTTTGGCTTTATGATAGGTCGCAAAGTCTAATTCCGCCCATAATATTGCATGCAACATTAACAGCGTTCACATTTTTCATTTTCAATATTTCCCAGGTAGGTGTCTCTCTTTTTATTTATTATGTCCTACTTGCTATTGGTTTTTGGATACTAGTCGCTATTGTCAAGAACAAATCAATGTTGAAACCAAATAAGATTAGAAAATGAAAATACCCCAAAAGGCAAAGTTGCTACCGTAAAACCAACTTTTTTTCAGACGGGTTTAGGTTAGGCCTCTTAAGAATCGGGACGGTACTCAAGAATATCCCCGGGCTGACAATCCAAGGCCTTGCATAAAAGTTCCAAGGTGCTGAAACGAACGGCCCTTGCCTTGCCCTGCTTCAGTATGGAAAGGTTGGAAAGGGTAATCCCTACTTCCTCCGACAACCTGTTCAGGGACATTTTTCTTTTTGCCATCATCACATCCAAGTTTACTACTATCGGCATTTCTTAAATCGTTAAATTATTATCCTCCCTATATTCGATACCCAATCTGAACACTTCTGAAATAACAAGTGTGAACAGACCGAAGAACAACGGCCAAAAATCCATATTGTTGACAAAATCGTACTCCCCGAAATTGGAGTTCAGGTAATTGGAATAACCGATACCAAAAATATAGAGAACGATTGGATACAACATTAACATAATCCCGATCAGCCTGATTCTCCTTAGATTGGATTTAAGAAAAGGGTCATTGGATATAAAACTTTTTAGGATTTTCCTCACTTGGAAGGTTATCGCCAAAAAGGGGGCGGCTATAATGAGAACGCCCAGGAGCATCATGGCGTTGGCATGCCAATCGTTCATTGTGTCGAACAACAAAGTTCCTTCCGCAACCTGAATTTTACTTCCCAAAATGTTCGGGTTTTGGGAAACAATATCCTCCTGAACTTTAGCCACAAAAGAAACAGGCCATGAAAACGTGTTCTCGGGGCTAAATAAATTGGCAAGGAATTTTATCAGGATCAAACCGACTATGATCAATTGGGAGTACCAGAGAAAGTTGACCAAATACCGTAGAAATACGGAAAGAGATTTTTGACCCAGATAGTTTACTTTTTTCATCGATCGTTAAATTAACAGTTACGTATTTATGCTTACTTTCGGAAAAGTCCGAGTCGTTTGTTTACAAATTCCCATTTCCAAATTAGGATACCGAATAAGATGTAACCGATATTAGAGGCGAACAAAAATAAGAGTACAGCCAATATGCTCGGTCCCGTATCACTACTATTTTGAACCAACTGTTCCGTAGCGTAAACAAGGGCGGTACCATGTGGCTCAGAAACGAACAGATGGTCGTTACTCACGTTGCATCCCCAATGGATTCCTATGGCAAAAAAGATGGTATGTGAATTCAAAAGGGCCGTGGAAAACAGCAGGTGGGAGATAAATAGCGTAACGCTGTAGAATATCGCCCCGAACAGGCCGATGTTGAATACATTGTGCATGGCAATGAAGATCAGACCGAATACAATATTGGCCACCGTAACATTACTCATTTCAATGGTCTTTTTAAAACAGTACGACCGAATCAAGAACTGCTGAACCGCGGCCATGGGGAGAAGAATTAAAAAGTACTTCAACAAAACCATAATCTGAATATCCGGGTTGAGATGGAGTATATCGCCCCTTAGTATGGATTTTGTAAAAAAATTGAGGGAATCGGCTATAAGACCCAATAAAAGACCTAACGGTAAAAACCATAGGTTCCTTTTTTTCAGGTCAAACCCCAAGGCACTTAGGTTTTTGCCCTCTGTCCAGTACATGAACCAATTGACCAAGATCAACAAAATCAGCCCAACGGGAAAAATATATTTCATTGTCGGGGACAGGTTTACCAATGAACTCGCCCAAAGTGCGACCAGGGTCAATATCGCCCCCAAGATAAGACGGGACCAATTGGGTGATGTCTTGAATATGCCGATTACCTTTTTTGAAATACCTTTTTTACCCATTGCCCGTGACTACATTATACGGGTAAATGTAAAATTATTTATTGATAAATAATAAATATTAATTGTTAAAAAATAAATTTTATCAAAATTTGAATGACTTTCTATATTACCGAATCATAGAGTGCTACCTCTTTGTTGATGTTTTGGACTACCTCAAATCGAACAGAATCTGGATATCTATTACTTATGTTTTGCGACAACAGTCGCAGTGTAATTATGTTTGAAATTCTAGAGTTCCAAAAATCCAGCATTTTCCGTGATTTGGACAAAATACCCTTTTTTCAAAGATAATTTTCGATCATCCAAAAAAAATCACAAAATCGTTTGACTCTTACGCTACGTCATACCATATTTTCGCATTATCAATTTATCGATTAGATGAAAAAGTACACGGCAAAGGGTTTGTCAAAGTTGGCGGGAGTAAGCGTACGCACCTTACACCACTATGATCATATCGGGCTATTAAAACCAGCAATTCGTACTGAGGCCAAGTATCGATTGTATGGGGAAAATGAATTATTAAAGTTGCAACAAATTCTTTTTTTCAAAGAACTCGATTTTTCCCTTAAAGAGATTATCGACATTTTGGACAATCCCGGTTTTGACCTGATAGAAGCGCTCGAAAGTCACAAACAGGCTCTTGTTACCAAACAGGGGAGGATTTCCGATATGCTGCGTACTATTGAGAAAACAGTGTTAAACTTAAAAGAAAAAAAAATGATTACGGATGATGAATTATACGATGGCTTTCCAAAAGGCAAAGCAAAGGAAATTCGTGGCCAAGCCATCGAGAAGTATGGAATAGAAACGATTGAAACTAGTGAAACCTATTTGAAAAAGCTATCCAAAGAGCAACTTCGGCGATTAAAAGACGAGCAGAAGGAAATCTTCAAAACTCTTTTCGGCATTTCCACTAAAGAGCCAGAGGATGAATCGGTTCAATTGGAGATCGCACGGCATTATAAAAATGTCAGGAGGTTCTGGGGTACGGACGGTTCAGTTGATTCTCAATGGAGGGCCTATAAAGGATTAGGGGATCTTTATATCGCCGATGAGCGTTTCAGCATGATCGATGGAAAAGCGCAACCGGAATTCGCATTATTTCTTTCAAAAGCGATGGCCCATTTTGCGATCACACAGTTGAAATAATAGAAAATCGGGGAAGAATACCTATTGAAAATTATCTTCCCCTCTTTCTACCATATGTCGCGAAACGATTTGCGACCACGAAATTGAAATAGAATAAATATTAAATTCAATAAAAATGCAAAAGACGTGTTTAGTACTCTTACCGCTGATTCTCACTCTTTTTTTGACGTGTCCAGTAGTGGAAGAACATCGAGATTCACTTAAAATCGAACATAAGGAACTTAAGATGCCTCAAGGCACCTGGAGGTATTTGACGACAAACGAGGGAAAGAAGGCCATTCTATTTCTCCATGGTGCCAGTTCGAGCAAAAATATATGGAAAAATCAGTATAACATTGCCATCAAAGGCCATAAAAATATTTTTGTAGATCTACTTGGCTACGGAGAAAGTGATAAACCCGACGCAGGGTATAACCTCCTAAACTGGATCGAAGGCATTCGTTCAATACTTGAAAATGAAAAGGTAGATAAGGTTAGCATCGTGGCCCATAGCAATGGAGTGATCTTTGCCAAAGAGTTTTATAGAAGCTACCCGGACAAAATTTCGAGGCTGATATTGCTTGATGGTGGGCTTAAACAGATGATTAGCGATCCTATGCTCGATTGGATGAAATCGAGTCTCGAAAGAAGCGATTTCGAAACTTTTATGAAGAACAATATTAATGCCATGCAGACCGATGGTTTGGGAGAACAGGATGCAGACCTATTGAAGAGAGATGCCCTGAATATACCGAAGGTCGTTACCGCGGCCGAATTTGAAATGGTAAGTGACCCTGACACCTGGGAAGAACTTACAATTGACTGTCCCGTGACTATTGTGCATTCCAACAATCCGCTTTGGGACGAGGCGTATGTTGAATGGCTCGGGAATGTTGTCCCCTATCATCAACTTATACAATGGAACGATTCGGGCCACTTTATGCCCCTACAATATCCCGATCGTCTTAACGAATTAATAACCGAGAAGGTTCTGGTTACAAAGGATAGCAACAAAAAATAGCATGAGATTGTTGGAAGATATTCTTCAATAAATATCTTCTACTCTTTATAACGATAAGTATTGTGTAGAAGACGATTGGAGAAAACCAAAAAATAAAAGCTATATGAAAAAGATTATTTATTACGTAGCAAGTTCTATCGATGGATTTATTGCGGGAAAAAATGACGCCATAGATCAATTCATACTGCAAGGAAAAGGAGTAGAAAAATATCGATCGGATCTTTTAAAGTTTGATACCGTGATAATGGGCCGAAGAACATATGAATTTGGTTATAAATATGGTCTTCAGCCGGGACAAGCTGCTTATCCGAATATGAATCATTATATTTTTTCCGATTCACTAAGAATAGAAAGTTTGGCCGATTCCGTTCACATAGTGAACAGTTCCATAGCTCAAGTAAAGGAAATAAAGGCAAACTCTAAGACGGACATCTACTTGTGTGGCGGGGGAGATTTTGCTGGTTGGTTATTGGATAATGCACTCATTGACCAACTCAAACTTAAATTGAACCCGATTATTCTTGGAGAAGGAGTCGGACTATTTGGAAATTCCAAAACAAACGCGAAATGGCAGTTGATTGAAAAAGAATCCTTTGACGGCGGACTCCAAATATTGACATACGATAGAGAAAAATAAAAAATACTGTTTACAAAAATACGGCTACATCAAAAAATAACTACAGTGTCGTAAAATGAACTTTTTATAGTACTCAACAAAAAATAATCAGTAGGCTATCAAATAGTATAATGGAATTTATTGAAGTAGTTTTCCATCCTCTCCCAAATCTTACCATAGCTAACCTGCGCGTGGATCCTGCGGAGTTTCTTTGGCGTTCCGGTAGATAAGCGTAAAGAAGAAACTCCGTAGGGCGCAAACCAACCTTAGCTCGACGCACCATACCTTTTCTTTCCCTATCCATAAAAAGCGCCCATCAGGGCGCTAAATTCCATATCAGAAACACCTGTTCAATTTTACTACGGAAGTCCCATGCCCATACTTTTTCTTTTGGATTTTGTGAAATCCGTAAATTCATCCCTGAACCCATTATAAACTTCTTCGGCTTTCTTGCTACTACTGCCCAATAATGAGCTAACTGCATAAACGCCTTTTCTCAGCAGTCTGTTCTGTTGGATATTGGAATGCCTCGCTGATTCCATTTTCACACTTTCACGAAGTCCATTATCCATATGGTGTTGCACTATTTCCCTATGCAGGTTCGGGTACACTTTTTCTGCGGTTAGCATAAAGGCGACCTTGTCGTACATTCCCCTTTCCATCAAATGTCCCGCCCATAGATTCTTTAGATTGCTCCTACCCTCTTCCAATAGGTCTTGGATGATGGGCTTTTGTTTCTGCAAAACATTGCTTAAATCAGGAATCGAACCCAAATAAAGGCTTGTTCTTCTGGGCAGGCTATGGCTTGCCTCGTTGCCTGTATAAATCGACTTTACCCTTAACCCTTCTTCCCCTTTTATAAAATAGAACCCCTTGGCATTAAAAAAGGCGATATAGTCCTTTGCCGATTTTTCAAAAGGCGCATGCATACGTTCGGCATCTTTTATATACGCACTTAACGCCAAGCCTTCGTATTTCGTTCTGTACTCGGGACTCATCCTTTTGTAAAGCTTAGGGAATATCATCGGCAGGAACATAGCGGTCGCCGTCAGCTTCGTACCACTTTCGGAAGACCCATCCAATAACATTTTCAGCATCAAATGGTTTTGACGGACAAAGCCCGAGGACACATAGTTCTCCATAGCTTCTGGAAAAGGTAGTTTGCCCAACTTTACGGGAATCGTATGCCTGTCCGAATTCGTATAGGACAATTGGTCATAACAATACTTTATGCCCAAAGCCTGGAACAAAAGACGAACGCTTCCCTGCTCCGTGCCGACATTGAAGATTTTATTTTTCAATACCTTGCCTATGAGATTGAATTTGTCTTGTAGAGCGGCCTTCTCCCTCTTGGTCTCAAGTTCAAGCAACTTTTCCCTGACAATCGGAAAGGTATTTTCTAGGGCTTTCCTGAATTCCGTCCTTTGATTTCTTGGGATGTAGCGTTCCAAGAAAATATGTCTTTCCGAGACCAACAAGTTCGGAACGATATCCCTGAACTTCATATTCCCGATATGTTCCGACATCAACCCATTCTGATTTGGGAATTTCAGATAGGATGTCGTCAATGCTTCCCTTATCGTTTTTTGGGTTTCCAATTTGAACTGTTTGCTTTCGATATCGATTTGAGTGGGTTCCTCCCTATTGCCGAAAATGTCCAAACGATTCTGCATCCGAACGTTCCTGCCGAGTTCCCTTGCCCTGAAAACGTACATCGATTTGTCAAAGACCGTGTACCCCTCGATAACACCTCCTTTTATGTCTAGTTTGATGTCGATGTCCTGATATTCCTTTAGGATATCCTCAAGGTCATGTGGTCGGATGGTTCGGAAAAGGCCGTAGGTCGTTTCTACCTGTTTCAAGAGGCGTTTCCGGTGCATCGGTAACAACTTCGATTTGGAATGTATATCGAAGACCTTTTTAAGTTTCGGGCCGCTCAATCCTCGGTGCACTTCGGAGCCGTTGATGAATCTTGTCTGATAGCCTTTTTGGTTGTTAAGCCCGTAAGCGACACCTACCCTTCCCGATTCGTTCTTTGTAGTTCTTATTTCGATGTGGTAAGGTTTTACCAATCTTGCCAGTTCATCGAAACTACGCACCTTGTATTTTTGGTTGATGCTGTTCAGTACATCCTGTAAGTAATATTTTGTTCCTTTTTCCGCATCCATTCCGAATTGTAGTTCTGGTAATCGGTATATAGGTAGTTGGTTTTTCTGTTTCGTTGTGGGTGCCGGGGATAGGCCATATTTCCTTTCGAGGTGTTGCCGCGTTGCCATGCTCCTTCTATGGCTGTTGAAGATGCCCAGTACCTGTCCGTCTTCCTTTACATTGGTGGTTACGATATGGACGTGTTCATGCTCGGTATCCGTATGCCTGACCACGACATAGGGCTGATCCACGTAACCCATATTCTCCATGTACTCTTCGGATATTTTCAGGAAGGTCTTATCGTCCAAGTGTTCCCCATGGGGAAGGTTCAAGCTGATGTGTGCATATCGGTTTTTTGTAGCGTTGCGCTGTCCCTGAAAATGGAGCACGTTTTCAAAGAACTTTGGGGATATGTTCTGTGAAAATGTATTGCCGTAACCGAGTATGCGCATACCCTCTTTTCCAAGAACGTACTTCATCGTTCCTTGACAGGTCTCGCCATAAATCAGCTTTGCTATCATCCCTATTTTTCTCCGCTTATTGTTTCTAAAAGAGCTTGTAACAATTCGTTCGTTTTTCGTATCTCATATTGTAGTTCGCTGTTAGGACTCCTTTGGTTTTTACGGTGTGCGAGTTTGACCAATTGGTTGATATTATTTCCTATTTTATTGAAATGATAGGCAAGGTTCAAAGTGTCGGGAAGCCTATCCTTCTCGGCTGCCCCCTGTTGCAAAATCAATCTTCTGAGTAACGGACTTATCGTCCCTCTTTTGGAAATATCCAGTTGGTACGATGCGCATAGTTGCCTTAATTTTTCGTATTCCGTATCGTTGAAACGCAGCATGATATTATGGTACCGCTTCTTGTTTCCCAATCGTTTTCGACCTCTTTTTCGTTGTTCCATTTTTATTGGTTTATGAAGCAAAACACTTCGCCAGAAGTAGACAATTCTAAGTTACTTAGAATACACCTCGCTATCCGTTTCACGGATAAATATATATAATAGATTTTGAATATAACTATCTTATAATCAATAATTTATGTTGTAAAGCCATATGAAACCATTAGAAACCATTTAAGACCAAACGGCTTATTATTATAGACCATTTGGAACTGGTTTATTTGGAAGAAAACGTTAAAAAGGGGAATAAGAAGTCAAATTTTTGTGGGTAGGGGAGGAAAGGTCAAGAGGCCCTTCGCCGCTTGTTCTTTCGCGCGGCTCCGAGGGGGTCGGGAAAACCGGAACGGAAAGACTTCCGATCGGACCGGCGGAGCGTGTCCGCACGGGGAGGATTGGAGTGGCAGGTTTGCCAGACTTCCGCAGGAACATGGCCGAACAAGTCGATGTCCTGGTTAAAAGATTTATAATGATACTTTGCTTTAAGATAAACCTCGTCTATTAAGGTTTATTTTTCAATGAAATATATTTAGTGAAAGTATAGAACGAAGATTTTGAACTCAAATTGAAGTAAGGAGAAACTATTTGATATTAAAGGGCTCCAACACATGCGCCTCAAGATAATCGTTGATAGAATCGCGGTCGTAAAGAATGTGTTTCCTTTCGGGCTGCGAATACCTTATCTGGCTTTCGTCACGCAATTTTTGTAGGGTGGTATCCGATTTTATTCTCAGTAACCGCTTCGCTTCTTTTTTGTCGATCCATTTATCGACAGCGTTGATTTCCAATTGGGATCGGACATACTTGAACATCCTATCCAATAGGTTATCAAAAGCTTTTTCTTCAATGCAGATAACGTTCATAGAGGTTCAATATAGCAAATGATTTTCGGTGTTTCCAAATCTGAAAACGCATGACAGTAAATGAAAAAAACTATCGTTTTACTGAACTTTGGTTTAAATAGAAACAGGAATAATCTATGGATCATACTTTAATTATAGATTCAATAACCATTTATCTGATTATCCAACGAATCAATATCAGCTCAGAATACGTATATAGCAGTAGGAATTAGTATAAGATTGGCACGGCTTCTTTTATAATCGGTCTATTTTTGCTCTTTTAATTTCGTATACCCAAATGGTACTGTGAAGCAGAAAACAAAATACAGATTTTTGAGACGGATACGCAGAGTTTTTTCGGTGCTGCTAATACTGTTTATTGCTATTGTGTTTTTCATTAGAAGTCCATGGGGGCAAGACTTCATTGTAACCAAGGTGGTCAACTATGTTTCCGATAAAACCAAAACCGAAGTCAGCATAGACCGTCTTTTTGTAACCTTTTCGGGAAATGTTTATTTGGAAGGTCTTTATCTAGAGGACACAAAGGGCGATACCTTAATTTACTCCAAATCTTTAGAAGCAAATCTTCCTTTTCCCCCTATTATATTAGGTAATGGCGTAGACTTAAAATCGTTGGAATGGGAAGGCATAAAAGCCAATATCAGCCGTGAGCAGGGAACCGAAAGCTTTAATTTCGATTTCCTAATAGAAGCTTTTACTACTCAAGATTCCGTAGCTTCTTCGAAAGAAACTGAAGCCATGAGTTTTGATATTGGCTCGATTTCTCTAACCGATTTTGAAATTGATTATATCGATAGATTTTTGGGAATCGATAGTAAAATCCGTATAGGCAAACTACGGTTAGATATAGATGAGTTCGATTTAGAAAACATGCGTTTTGAAGTCGACGATATCATACTATTCGATACCGATCTAGTATATAATCAAACACGGCCTTTCCCAGTAACGGAAGACACCACAGAAACCCAACTTCCATATGTGTCTATAGAAAATTTTGAACTTAAAAATGTCAATACAACTTACAGCTCAATTTCCGATTCATTAGTTGCTAAAATTGACATCGGTAGTTTCCTATTGGAACTTCCTAAAGCGGATTTATCGAAAAACGATTTTGAAATCGCCCAGTTGGTATTGAAAAACTCAGCCATATTTTTGAAAACTGCTGGTGAGACAAGCATTGATACCGTTGATGCAAAAACAAAGGGACCCCCTTTTCGATGGCCGGACTATACAGTGAGTGCTGAGCAAATAGACTTTGAAGAGAACAAGCTAACCTTCCAATCGGGAAAGCAAAAACTAGCTAACGACAAATTCGATCCTTCTGATTTGGCGCTTACCAATATTGGACTAAAGGTGAATAAGACATCATACGGTAATCAAAAAGCCAATCTAAAACTAGAAACTTTTTCATTTAAAGATAAAAGCGGATTTCAATTAAAAAAGCTAGCTATCGATGCCAAATTGGAAGATACCTCAGCAAAGGTTTCCAGGTTGGAATTACAAACAAAGCATAGTGCCTTATTTGGTAGTCTGGCACTTCAGTTTCCTTCTATTCAACAGTTCATTGATGCTCCGAATAAGACATCTGTAGACCTAGAAATTCAATACCTGAATCTAGACCTTAGAGATGCCTTTTTGTCTCAGCCCGATTTGGCCGAAAATGAATACATCAACAAAGTAGCTAAAAAACCATTTATAGGAAGACTATATGCAACGGGTACTTTAGATGCTATTCAACTCGCAGATACCAGGGTAGCTTGGGGTGGAAATACTTCCCTTAGTATTGAAGGACAAGTATTTGACCTTATACAAACCGATTCTCTTTCCTTTGATTTTAAGAAAATTAAGGTGACTTCCAATCGTGAAGATGTACTTCGCTTTGTGTCAGAAGAAGACCTTGGGGTTTCGGTGCCCGAAACTATTATCATGGATATTACCGGAAGTGGAAGTATTGATGACATTGATGTTGACGCCCTGGTAAAAATTCCAGAAGGCACAACTAAGCTTGTTGGAGCTTTTAAGAACAGGAGTGAAATCGAATTTTCAGGGAATCTAAAAGTGGATAGTCTACAATTGGATAAATTATTGAAGAATGAGCAACTTGGAGCTATTTCATTTAACATGACAGCTTCAGGAAGAGGGAATAGTATCAATACGCTGAATGCAAACTTAGATACGGATTTCTCCCAACTGGAATTCAACGGGTACGACTTTTCCAATCTTAACCTTTCGGGAGACATCGTAAATGGCAAAGGAGACATCAACCTTGATTTTAAGGATGAAAACTTGAACTTCAAAGCAACTACGCTAGTTGATCTAGATACCATTGCGTCCGATATAAAATTAGATTTGAATGTCATCGGGGCGGATTTGTTCGCATTAGGCATAACGCGAGAAAATATAAAAGTTGGTACGAAAGTAAGTGCTCATTTTGCTGGCAACCCTACTGATTTTAATCTAAACGCGTCTTTTGACGAAGGTGTTGCGGTATATGATAACGAGCAATACCAAATGGGCAATCTAAAAATGACCGCTAAAATCGATTCAACTATTACAGACGTAGCAATCAACAGCGATTTTCTAAATGGCGATTTACTATCCAACGGTTCGCCAGACGAGGTCAATGCTGCCTTCCAGAAACAGTTTCAAGCCTATTTTTCAGATACAGTTGAAAGGGATTCGATTACCAAACCTATTGAGCTTAAAATGAATTTGTCATTAAAACCGACACCAATCTTGACCAAGGTCTTCCTGCAAGGAATGGAAAAATTAGATTCGATTGCTCTTAATGCCGATTTTAACGCCTCCACCAAAAAACTGAATGCAGAGTTGCATATGCCTTCAGCAGTTTATAATGGCAGCGTAATCGACGGCCTAAATGTTCAGGTAATTGGAGGTGCCTCGAACCTCGATTTTACCGCCGGTCTTGCCGGGTTTACCTCAGGGCCTATCGATATAAAGAAAACTTTCTTCAGAGGGAATTTGAAAAACAAGAAATTACTTTTGGATTTTATCTCCTATGACGAGACAGAAAAATTACTGCATATCGCTTCCGAAATGACCTTGGCAAAGGATACCATCAATCTTCGTATTAATCCCTCAGAACTAGTTTTTAATAAAAAAGAATGGACTATCCCTCAAGATAATAGTATCATTATCGGTAATCAATTATTGCGTTTTCAAAATGTGAAATTGACACGAAATGCGCAAGAATTAACGGTAAGCAATTCTATTGATGGCATAGAAAAGGAACACTTGGGTATTGTATTCGATAATTTTAAACTTCAGACCTTCATAAGTCTGCTAAACCCTGAGGAAGAGTTAGTATCAGGATTGGTAAAAGGAAAATTGATTGTAGAGAATCCTTTTGGGGCAACCGGAATTGTAGCTGATTTTAAGATTAAGGAGTTGAAAGCTTTAGACAATCCATTGGGAGATCTTAGCCTGAAAGCCGAGTCCATCGGACTATCAGAATATAACTTTAATCTTTCCCTAAAAGATGGCGGTATTGACATGGACCTAACGGGAGATTATGCTGCAGCGGAAACAGGAGCCCAACTCAACCTGAACCTTGATTTGAATAAATTGAAAATGAAGACTATAGAAGGACTTTCCAATAAGGTAATCAGGGATTCGGAAGGAGCTATTTCAGGAAATATAAAGGTTACCGGAACTACAGAAAACCCCCAATACGAGGGGAAGCTGGCCTTTATTAACACCGACTTTAAAGTTGTTGACCTGAATGCAGTTTTTAAAATCACGGATGAAACGCTAAGGGTAGATAATTCTGGACTCTATTTGGATGACTTTCAGATCAACGATGCCAACGGCAATAGTTTTACAGCGGATGGCACCATTTTAACCAAATCGATTACCAACCCGTCTTTCGACTTTGCACTTAAAGCAAATCGGTTTCAAGTCATGAATTCTACCGCGGAAGACAACGCGTTGTTTTATGGCGAAGCTAGTTTAGATGCGGACATAACCGTACGAGGCGATTTGAGTTTACCCATTATTAAAGGAAAAATGAAGGTGGGCAAAATTACCGACATTACCTATGTAGTACCCGAATCGCAATTGGATGTAGAGGAAAGGGAAGGGGTGGTCATTTTTGTAAACCGTGAGAACCCTGATGCCATTCTTACCCGAAATGACCAAGAGGAAACCCCATCACTCTTTCGAGGATTAAATGTCAATACGGTTTTGGAAGTAGCGGAAGATGCTGTGTTTCATATCATTATTGATAAACGCACCGGTGACAACCTGAAAGTTTCCGGGGATGCTGCATTGAATTTGAATATCGACCCCAATGGCAAAATCAACCTTACAGGCAGGTACGAATTGGCATCAGGTCATTATGAGACCAGTTTATACAACTTAGTCAAACGAAGGTTTGAAATCAACCCAGGTAGCACTATAGCTTGGTTGGGGGATCCGACAGACGCCAAATTAGACGTGACGGCCGTATATTCGGTAGAAACATCAGCGGCACCGTTAATGACCGCAGTAACTTCTGGTCAAGATGCAAGCGTAACTGGAAAATTTAGACAGGTGCTTCCCTTTTTAGTGTATCTCAATGTGGATGGAGAACTATTAGAACCAAAACTTTCCTTTGGGTTGGATATGCCAGAAGATGAGCAAGGCTCTCTAGGCGGTGCCGTTTACGGACGTGTACAGCAACTGAACGAGCAAGAATCGGAATTGAACAAACAGGTGTTTTCATTATTGGCACTGAATCGATTTTTTCCAGATTCTGGTAGTGATGGTAGTGGAGGTGGTGCGGCGGCAATAGCACGAGACAATGTGAACAAGGTTCTTTCAGGAGAACTGAACGCATTTTCAGATAAAGTTTTTGGAAATAGTGGTTTTGAACTTGATTTTGACTTGGATAGTTTTACGGATTACCAAGGGGACAGCCCTCAAGACAGAACCCAACTGAACATCAATGCCAAGAAGAAACTTTTTAACGATAGGCTGGTCGTTACTACTGGCAGCGCGGTCGATGTAGAGGGAAGTGCCCAACAAGGGCAGGGCGAAACTCCGATTATAGGTACTGTAAGTCTTGAATATCTACTGACCGAAAACGGCAGATATCGCTTGAAGGGCTTCCGTAAGAACGAGTATACGAATGTTATTGATGGTCAACTGATTCTAACCGGTGTAGCATTGATTTTTAATCGGGAATTCAACCGTTTCAGCGAATTATTCAATCCTTTGAAAAACGCAGAAGATGGGAAAAAAAAGACCGAAGGCGAGAATCGAATTGAAAATACCGAAAATAATAATGAGGACTAAAACTGGCAGCTCCATTTGAAAAAGAACTTTACATATCGATATGGTATCATCCTATTATTTCTAATAGGACTATGCTCATGCAGTGTAAGCAAATTTATTCCTGAGGATGAACTTTTGTATACGGGAGCCCAATTAGAAGTACAGGTCGAAGAGAACAAAACGAATGTAAAAAAAGTTAAGGAAGAACTTGACCTCTTGTTACAGCCGCAATCAAATTCCAAGTTCTTAGGAATGCGATTAGGGTTGTACTACCATTATAAAGCACAAAAAGAGAAGCCAGGTTTTCTCAACAAATGGCTCAATAAAAAATTTGGGGAAGCGCCTGTTTACATATCCGATGTTAATGCGCAGCGTGTGCAGGAACTACTATTGAACCGACTTGATAATAGAGGTTTTTTCTACAGTAAAGTAGTTTCCGAATTAGACAGTTCGCAAAATAGAGTTGAAATTAAATATACCGCCACTTTACCGAAACCTTATACCTTAGAGAAATTCGAGCTTATAAAAGATTCACTTGCGATATATAATGAAATTCAAGACCTACTCGCTGATACCCAAATAAAATCAGGAAATCGATTTGATCTAGAACTACTAAAGTTTGAGCGCGAACGTATCGATAATGCACTAAAGCAACGGGGCTACTACAATTTTAATCCGGATTTTTTGATCTTTGAAGCGGACACCAATCGCTATGACAATAGAAAGTTCGACCTTCTCCTTCGTTTGAAAAAAAACGTGCCGGCGAAATCTATTATCCCGTACACTATTGATTCCATTACCGTCTATCCCAAATACGCAATCAGTGATAACATTGCAGTGAAGAAAAAAACCAAGGTTAACGGAATACATTTTGTACAAGACGAGAAGTTCTTCAAACCCGAAAAGCTAGAACCCTATATCCTTTTTCAAAAAGGGCAAAAGTACAACGCCAATACTGCGCGATTGACCAGTAATCGACTATCCAATATTGGCAGTTATAAGTTTGTAAATACGCGTTTCAGAGAAAACGATTCGACCGATTTCGATGATGGTGTCGGTTCTTTGGGTGCGGATATTTACCTCTCTCCATTGACCAAAAGATCGATACGCACCGAATTACAGGCCGTTACCAAATCGAATGGCTTCGCGGGTCCGGGAATCTCGGTGATCTATAGTAATAGAAATCTATTTAAAGGTGGGGAGACGCTAAGTATCGGTGCAAATTTCGCCTATGAAGCACAGCTCTCAGGAGGTAATAATACAGGTCTAAGTAGTATAGTTGGCGGTATCAAAGCTGATTTGATACTTCCGAGACTTGTTCCCTTTTCCCCGAGTCAATTCAAATACTCCATTCCTAAAACCAAAATTAGTCTGGGTGCGGACATCCTAAAAAGAAGTAAGCTGTATACCCTAACTTCCGTTAACACCTCTTTTGGCTATACTTGGAAGGCCAATAAATACATATTTCATGAATTAAATCCTATCAATGTTAATTACGTGGACCTAGCGGATACGACGGCGGAGTTTGAAGAAATCTTGAACAACAACCCATTTTTAAGAAGGAGTTTTGAGCAACAATTTATAGCAGGGCTGAACTATACTTTCACCTATAACGAATTAGTAGACGCCGATAAGTCGCATCCGATTTTTATAGCTACAAGTCTGGATATTGCAGGAAATACCTTAAATCTAGTGAGTGGTGGCAAAGAAAAAGTTTTCGGATTAGAATATGCGCAATATGCAAAAGCCGATATTGATTTTCGCTATTATTTGCGTTGGGGCAAAGAGCAAGCGCTGGTCACACGCCTTTTTGCAGGATGGGGAGTTCCATATGGCAACTCTTCTAGTCTTCCTTTTGTAAAACAATTTTTTTCAGGGGGGCCATACAGTGTAAGAGCGTTTAAAATCCGTTCGCTGGGTCCGGGTACGTTCAGCTCCGAAGATGGAGATACCACTTCATTTTTTGACCAGTCCGGAAACCTACGCCTGGAAGGGAATGTTGAGTACCGTTTTCCTATTTGGTCCTATCTAAAAGGCGCTCTTTTTGCCGATGCCGGAAATGTTTGGCTTACAAACGATCCGGTAATATCGGAGGATAAATCAGAAGAGGGTATCGCTTTCTGTGAACTTTTGAGCTCCCAAGGCAAATTTGGCAATAATTGGGTCAAAGAACTTGGCGTTGGGGTCGGGGTAGGTTTGAGGGTAGATATTCAAAGTTTCGTAATTCGACTTGATTTGGCTTCCCCCATGCGCATACCTTACCTACCCGAAGGAGAACGTGGTAGAATACCCTTTTTCGACGGAGGCGATGATAACCTCATCTTCAATTTTGCTATTGGTTATCCTTTTTAAGGTATCCTTTATTTGAACTTTCAGTTCAACATAGTGAAGATTAGGTGTTAATTTTCCAGTTCCATAATAGGTTGGTGGCTGTTGCAGAACTCCGATAAACATCAGTTTTTGCTTTTACCAAAGTACGGAAATCCGTAAATTAAAGGTATG
>CANLWG010000003.1 GCA_947494715.1 uncultured Flavobacteriaceae bacterium
CCTTGAATTAATTATCGCCCGATGGCAGGATTTCTTGAACAAAACACTTTTCCGTATTGACATCCCAGAAAACGAACGTTTTCAGGACATCCATTTCTCTTTAGCTCACTTTATTTATCGGTCAATGAGAGCTCGGAAATTGTCCGGAAAATACAAGATCGGCTTTGTGGGTTTGCCGGATACATCGTTCCGTTGCAAACCGCTTAAAATGACACTTGTAAAAATAATCATCAGTAAAAAATTGGAAAACATCCTAAATGTTGTATGTTCGCAACAGTTATGGATAACAACAATAGAACCAGCTATGACAAGAGCACCTCGATAGGGATGTTGACAGGTTCTATTCTCAATCTATTGAAAAGGGAACTGCAACAACAGTTCAATAAAAGGGAACTGCCCTTAAAAGTAGACCTGTTCCCAATAATCAACAGACTTTTTCTCCAGGATGCCGTATCGCAGCAGACCATTGCCGAATGGTTCGGTTATGACAGGCCAAAAACATCCAGGGTATTGGATGAACTGGAAAATGCCGGGTTTGTCCGACGGATGGAGGATCCGGGCAGCAGAAGGACAAAACTTATCTGTCTGTCCAATTTCACCCTAGAGAACAGACCCTTGATCATCGATGCGCTGGAAGAGACTTTTGAAATCGCCTATAGAGGTCTTACCAAAAAGGAAATCAATGGGCTGATAAAGAACCTACAGCAGGTCAAACTCAACTTGGAGGGATAAAAAATTTATACAAAATGTTGTGAAATGAAACAGTTGTTGATTAAAACAGTAATGCTGATGAGCTTTTTTGAAGCGAAACTCCCGGCGGAGTCCATTACAGACCTTAAAAAAGGACATTATGAAAAAAAGAACGTTTTTGATCACCGGGGCCACAAAGGGAATAGGAAGGGCCGCGGCCTTAAAATTGGCCAATGAAAAATCCCAGATCGTTGTGACCTATGCGGGCAACAAAACCAAAGCGGAAGAAACCGTTTCGGAACTTGAGGCCAAGGGAGCGGAGGCCACGGCATTGCAGCTTGACCTTAAGGATGAAGAAAGTGTAGTCGGAATCTTCCCTAAGGCCGAGGCCTTCTTCGGCAGGGTCGATGTACTGATCAGCAACGCTTTTGGCAGATCCATATTCAAACCACTGCACCTTATTGGGAACAACGAGTACGAAGAAACCTTTTCAGCGGTAAGGGGAACGTTTCTTCTCCTACAAAATGCAGCCCAACACCTTGCCGACAACGGAACGATCCTGGTCATTTCAAGCGGGGCCACCACAATGCCCGTACCGGCAGGGGGCCTATATGCAGGTGCAAAATCCGCGATCGAACAATTTGCCCTTAGCCTTTCGAAAGAACTTGGCGCGCGCAATATAAATGTCAATACGGTTCTTCCAGGGGTTACCGACACCGAAAGCCTGGTCGCCCCGAAGGAAATGATCGATCGATTGATCGCACAAACCCCCTTGGGACGGCTCGGCAGGCCCGATGATGTGGCGAATGCCATAGCACACTTAACAAGTCCGGAAAACAAATGGATAAACATGCAAAGAATCGGCATAAACGGAGGAATACTTTAACAACAAATCGTAGAATTTAAAACAATGTAAAAATGAAAACACGATCGGACATCGAAAATTTTAGGCCGAAAGCCGTCAATGAAGAAGCCCTAAAAGCGGGGATGGAGCTATTCAAAAGACTTAATGAGGGAGCACAAACGGGTGAATGGGACCCGTTTCTTGAACTTTTGCACGAAGATTTGACCTGGTTCGCCCCGGTTGATGGATTTCAAGGCCTGCACAAGGACAAAGCCTCCATGGCAAAATTATTTAGTCACCATGCAGGAGTGACGAGGACCACTTGGGAATTAAAAAATATAATCGCCAACGGGAACGAGGTAGGGTTTGAGGCTTGGACACATGGAACCATTGAAGAAAAATCGTATGGCAACCAACTGATGATGCTGTTCGTGATTGAAAACGGAAAAGCAAGGCATATCAGGGAATATGCAGGATATATAAACGGTGTCGGGGATTTTGTCGGCATTGGAAAGGCGAATGACGGCGAAGAGGCTTACGCATATAAAAAACGTGATAATCCTACAAAATAAAATGGTCGGCCTATAGCGGTCTGGATTTTCTTCGGACCGCTTCTATTTTTGGGACGCCTTTCAATTCAACAACGTGTAATTATTCCCACGCTTATTTGAACTTTGAAACCAACTTCATTTAGGAGTACAAATCTACGATTTCATGGAATGCTACGGTTTCCAAGCCTTGGAGGAGTTCTGGTTACACTCCGTCTTCAAAACCGCCGAAGCGGTCTTTCTGCTACCGACATCACGAACTGCTCAGATATGCTCAAAAACACAAGCGACAAACTTACCGTATATAGGTGAAATATTCGAAAAATTACGTAAATAATTAATTAATGAGCTAAGTAATTGTTTAGGTAAACAATTACATAAACCCGTTTTTCAAAGGGCCCAACATGCACTCGAACCATGTCCTCCGTTATCACAAAAATTAATCTGGATCTAAGATTCGGAGATATCTATTATTGTAGAAAGGTTAGAATAGGACAGAACGGTCGGCAAAATTTACTGCGGTGGAATACCATATTTTTGGTGTGGTCAGCTTAGCGAAGTATATACATATATCACCGGAAAAGTAATTTTTAAAAATAGGTTTTCGCAATTGGTCATAAGTTCCCCCATTACATTTATTAAAGAATAACCCCTTTTAGGAATTATCCTTAAAAATAATAGTATCATAAATACTTGAACTTGGATATCGATTCGCTCTGCCATATTTCTGCGGAAGTTGAAAAACCTCCGCCTACAATTCTGACCGAGCGAGCACGCTGCGCTGGCTCGAACTCGGTCGTCTTTCCGACTGCGGATTTTCAACCCCCTCGGAACCGCGCAAAAGCTCAAGCGGCTTTTTTGCCGCTTGAGCTTTTTCCTCCCTACCCACAAAAAATCAGGTCAATTTCATATTCTTTTCCAAGGTTTTCAATTTCCATATTAGACCATTTAAAAGTTAAGGCTGTACCCATTTGACCCCATATGGTTCGATATGATATTTTAATATAAATAATTGATTATAAGTTAGTTATATTCAAAATCTATAACTTATATTTATCCGTGAAACGGATAGCGAGGTGTATTCTAAGTAACTTAGAATTGTCTACTTCTTGCGAAGTGTTTTGCCCAAAAAGCAATGAAAATGGAACAACGAAAAAGAGGCCGAAAACGATTGGGAAAAATGAAGCGGAACCATAATGTGATGCTACGGTTCAACAATACTGAATATGAAAGATTGAGAAAAATCTGTGAATCCTATAATCTGGATATTTCCGAAAGGGGAACGATAAGTCCGCTTTTGAGAAGATTGGTCTTGCAAAACGAATCCGAAGAAAAGGATATGCTCCCCGATACCTCGAACCTTGCCTACCATATCAACAAGATCGGCAACAACATCAACCAATTGGTCAAGCTGGCACACCATAAAAATTTGAGAAGTCCGAACAGTAGTTTGCAAAACGAGATACAAAAAACGAACGGATTGCTGAATACACTTTTAGAATTTGCGACGGAAGAACGAACGGGATGATAGCAAAGATCATTTATGGCAAAACCTGTCAGGGCACATTGAACTACGTCCTTGGAAAGGAAGGTATGCAGATACTCGGTTACGGCAACACGTTTTCCCAAAACATATCGCCAAAGTTCTTTGGGAACGTGCTCCATTTTCAGGGACAGCGCAACGCCACAAAGAACCGTTATGCCCATATCAGTCTGAACCTTCCCCATGGGGAACATTTAGATGACAGGACCTTTTACAAGATTTCCAAGGAATTTATGGAGAATATGGGTTTTGGGGAACAGCCCTATATGGTGGTCAGGCACAACGATACCAAGCATGAGCATGTCCATATCGTAACGACTATCGTAAAAGAAGATGGAAAAGTCCTGCCTATTTATAATAGTCATAAAAGGAGCATGGCGACAAGGCAGTACCTGGAGAAAAAATACGGGCTGTCCCAGGCACCGACAACGAAACAGAAAAGCCAACTGCCGATATACCGATTGCCAGAAAAACAATTCGGTATGGATGCGGAAAAAGGGACGAAATTCTATCTACAGGATGTGCTTAACAGCATCAACCAAAAATTCAAAGTGCGGAGTTTCAATGAACTCGCAAGACTGGTAAAGCCTTATCATATTGAAGTTAGGCAGACGAAAAACGAAATGGGAAGAATCGGGGTAGCCTTCGGGCTGGACAACAAAAAAGGCTACAGAACAAGGTTCATCAACGGTTCCGCGGTGCACCGAGGTCTGAGCGGCCCGAAACTGCAAAAGGTCTTCGATACACATTCAAATTCGAAGTTGCTGCCGATGTATCGGAAACGGTTATTGAAACAGATATGGACAACCTATGACCTTTTCAAAACGATCTGTCCGCACGACTTAAAAGATGTGCTCAAGGAATATCAGGACATTGACATCAAACTGGACATAAAAGGAGATGTTATCGAGGGGTACACCATCTTTGATAAATCGCGCTATGTCTTCAGGGCAAGGGAGTTTGGCAAGAACGTTCGGATGCAGAATCGTTTGGACATTTTTGGCAACAGGGACGAACCCACTCAAATCGATATCAAAAGTAAACAGTTCAGATTGGAAGTCCAAAAAGTTATAAAAGAGGCATTGACGACATCTTACCTGAAATCCCTGGTAAAGCAAGGATTGTTCTCGGATCATATCCGTAATAGGAAGTTAAAGGATATCGTTCCGAGCTTGATCGCATCGGAAAAATATAATTTTTTGGAACGTTACATTCCAAAAGATAAATGGAAAGAATTCAGGAAAGCGGTAGAAAATACCTTTCCCATGGTCAGGGACAGATTGTACGGACTGGAGGTCAAAAAGGAAAAAGAAACCCTAGAGAGCAAATTCAAGCTCATCGGAAAGGTATTGAAGAACGGCATGTTCGATGTCGGAATAGAAAAGGGTAGCGTTCGTCTTTTGATCCAGTCGCTGGGCGTAAAGTATCATGACAACAAATTATCCTTTACCAATTCGAACAAGCATACCGTTCATGTTCCTCTGGGACACTTGTCCTTCCCCGAGCAAATGGAAAAACATGTATCCACGGGATTCGTGCGTCAAAACCATCTGATGCTCGAAATGTTATCGGAACAGTCTTCCGAAAATAGGCCCAAGTTGACTGCAACGGCTATTTTCCTGCCCATGGTTTTTCCGAAGCTCTATGAAAAAATGAATCCCGTTTATAAAAAACAATATGAAAGTATCGCATTGGGTTCCTATGTGAAAAATGCTGAACGGATGCACGCCCCCTTTGAAAAATCCCCGAAGGACTACATCGCTTTTTTCAATGCGAAAGGATTCTATTTTGTAAAGGAAGATAAAGGTTTTGAGGTCAAATCCTTATACACGGACAACAAATCAAGTTGCGCCCTGCCTAAAAGGACAAGCCAGTATTTGGATTCAATACCCGATTTGACCGAAGCGTTAAAAGAACAACAACCCGTTATCTGTGGTCTTGTTGAAGACGGCCGGAACAACCTCGAAAACCTATGGGCAGGACATTTGATGGAAAGGGGAATGTACGACAAGGGCGCCTTTATTTTAACGGCTGAAAAAGTGTCCCCGAACCTGCATCGGGAAATGGTGCAGCACCATATGGACAATGGGCTTCGAGAATGTATCGGCCAAGCGGTCGAACGGAAAACAAGTGTCCAACAAAAACGATCGCTCAGAAAAGGTGTTTATGCCGTTAGTTCCTTATTGGGCGGCAGGGGTAAGAAAACCGAAGAAGTCTACAACGGATTCAAGGATGAGTTTACCAATTTTACAAAATCCAAGAGTAAAGGCAATGGTATGGGGCTTCCGTGGTAAAATTTTAAGAGGTGTAACAATATGGGATTTTGCGCCCTCAACGGGCGACTTTTGTGGATAGGGAGAGGAAAGAAAAATTTGAGTTATACGAGGTTCTCTCAAAAATCCCAATTTGCGAAACGATTCATGTTAAATTGTGCTTACAATCCTTGCACCTTAGTAATTTTGGCATTGATTTCGTCTAATATTTTTTCCGAAACACTTTTGCCATAATGTTTTTCAGTTACCTGAACACTTGAATGCCCAAGCCCCGATGAGATTTTTCGGATGTCTATACCCATATCCAAACCAACGTTTGTCCATGTATCTCGAAGGGTGTAGGTGGTAATCTTTTTTTCGATTCCTGCAAGTGCCGCAATTCGAGCTGCATATTTATTGAAGATTTTGACCTTGCCTTTATTTACTTTGTGCAAACGTTCACGAGTGGTACCGTTCGGGATAATTGGAAAGAGATAATCGTTATCTTCCTGTCCGTTCAAATAATGGTTGATAATTTCCAAAGATTCCTCATTCTGAAGAACGTTGAAATAATCTCCCTCGTAAATCGTCTTTTTACGGAAATATTTGATACGACTATCGGCAAATTGAAATCGTTTTAAGATTGCCACATCAAAAAAATTCATGCCCATGTTATTGAACATAAACAATAGATAATTACGATTGTCCCAAATTGGAGTATGAGGAACTAATTCTAATGTCCGAATTTTATGAATATCATTTAAATCGATTGGAGCGGGGGCATTTGCGTGGCTTTTCTTTTTAATATTCGATAGGGGTTTATGGTCTTTCAAGTCTTCAAAAGTTTTGCCAGCGTCGTTCATTATGGCCTGTAGGCTTCGCAGATATATGGCAGGTGTGTTTCTTGAAGCATACCGATTACTTAGATAGGCTTTGAAATCTTTTGCAAAACCATAATCAATGGCCTTGATTTCCATGTCCAAATTCTTGAATTCATCCAGCAGAATCATTTTATCCTCCTTGACTTCGTAAAGGGTTTTAATCTTCGTATCCTCCATACCCTTTAAATGCCTTCTGTATTTTATCAAAGATTTTAAGGCGTCCTCATATGAACTGGCCGTGGAAAATCTTCCTTCCATGCGTAGGCGATAAAGATATTTGGCTCCATGATTTAAGATGGTTCGTGATGGGGATTTCTTAAAAAATCGCTGTTCAATTTCCGATTTAAGACGATTCATTTCCCAATTTTTGATTTCGCCCTCGTGTTCGTAAAGCCAAAGATCCACATCAGAATAGGTCTTCCGAGTACGCTTAGTATGGCGTACCGCGTTCATTATGCCCTTTATTTTGCCCGTAGAAAAATCATATTGATTCTCTTTTAGATGCAGATTGAAAGGAATATCGCGTGTTTTACGGTTATGTCCGATACGAAGAACCAACATGAATTTATTATCTTTAGTGGTGTTAGAAGCGCGTTTATCGAAGGTTATCTTGATAGTGGCCATAATGAAGGAGGATTTTTTTCAGCGTGCTTTCAGCGTGCTTTTTTCGGTTTCAAATGGTTTTATATGATATTAAAGATAAGTAAAATCCCTGTAAAATAGGCGTTTCAGGCCATTATAAATCATATGAAACCGTAAAGGGACTGACTCATAATCAGGGGGTCCCTGGTTCGAGCCCAGGTGGGACCACATTAAAAATCCGTAACGAATTATTAATTAGTAAGTTGCGGATTTTTTGATTTTTAAATTGTACGGATTCTGTACGGCTACAAGGCGTTTACATAGTTTTAAAAACCATAATCATAAAGCCCTAAAGCCTTCAATCTATAGTCCATTGCTTCTTTGCTGACAATAAGCTTTTGCTTAATAAATACAATTTGGATTCGTATTCCAAATCTTCATCTAGCTGGGCAAGTTCAGAGTGAATTAATTTCTTGGGCATTAAAAGACAAGCAGCAAACGTGTTTTCCTTCTTCTATTGGCAATCAGGGCATCCTGATTTTCAACCCAAGGAAAAAATTAAGGGCTAAGCACGGGATTAAGGTCCGTTTTCTGGGAGGATTAAAATCTAAAAGAAAGGTATACTCCGGTTCCCTCCTGATCCACAGTTGGGGCGATTAGCAACCTATCTGATTTCTTGAAAGGATTCCAGGAGAAAAGATAGTCGAAGTGGTAGACTAGCTTGGTCACTGCAATGCCCAGGGCGGAGCCCAGGATTACATCGGAGAGCCAATGTTTATTCTTAGCCATACGCAGGTATGCCGTACTTATAGCAAAGGCATAACCGGAATAGGCTAAAATGGGTTCGGTATTTTTGAATTCTTCATAGAGCACGGTTGCACTTGCAAAAGCCAGAGAGGTATGCCCTGAGGGGAAGGCTTCCTCATTTGCGCCATTAGGTCTTTCCTTATCGATATTTATCTTTAGGCCAGTGGTAATTGCCTGGGTAAGCAGTAAGGACAGTCCTGCATTCTTTGTTTGGTCAAACCAATGGTTCTCAGCTTTTGCGCCCAAACCGTCAGAAATATACATCACGGCCAGAGGTGCAAACCTAGTGTAATCATCGATATTCGTTCTTAGGTTACGATTGACTTTAGGTTGCAATTCCTGCTCAAAATCACCGTTGGTCATCATCAAGGCGGTAGCTGTCAGCCCAGCCGGAATTGCTATTTTTTTTAAGGTAAGCGGCTGCCTTTCGGTACGCTGATCAAAGGAGGTGGAATCGAGAATTACTTCATATTGGCCGAGGCAAAAGATTGGAGAGATAAGGAGTATGAAATAAATGCTAAATAAACATTTCTTTGCTAACATTTGTATCTTTTTCTAGGAAGATACCTCTATAACGCAATAAGCTAGGAATAAATTTTACGTTGGGTCTATTTCCTTATTTCGTTGGGAACATTGGGCGTGGTAAAAAAGAAAATGCGCCAACTTTCATTGACGCATTCCAACACTATTTATTAACAGAGAATATCTCTTTCAATTGTTTCACCATACCCCCATTTCCAGAGACGGTAATCTCACCAATTTTATCGGCGATTTTTTCAACGTATTCCATCTCCTTCAGCTTGAAGAGCATTTCGTTTTCTTCCATAAGCTTCGCTGCGAAGGAGGAAGTGGAACCAAAAATCTCAGCGGAAGCTGGGGCTTTTTTTGTGAAGCAAATCAGGGTGAGAAGTTTATGCCACGCGCGGGACAAGGGCACCGGGCCGGGGTAAGCCCAGGTGGGACCACATCAATGGGAATAAGCCCTTCAAGAGATTGAGGGGTTTTGTGTTTTTAGATGGGTACAACATAGGTACAACAAATTGATTAGTCTTTAAATCCATAGAATGCTATCGGTTAGCGCTCGGAAAGAATTTTGGAAGATTAATAGAAATCCTATTGGCCTGGTTACTCTTTGATTTATGCAATAATAGTGTCCCATAAAACGGCCATTTTACAAGACAAACAATTAGGTATATAATTACTGGAAGAAGAACCCTTAGATTTCCAGATAATCCGTTTATCGTTGTTCGAATCACCCAAAATCATGGCACAAATTTGACAATCCAACTGAATTTAGCGACGATTGAGCCTAAAGTCATTTTATTATCTATCCTATTGGCTAATATTTGGCTGACTATTAATCGTATTGTTCGTTGATTTAAGAACTTATGAAAACAAGAAATCTTTGTGTGGTTGGATTAATTCTTTTTGTTACGAGTTATGTCTTTTTTTCTCAGGGCTCATTGAGTAACCAAAAAACTATAGATGTTGCCCACTGGTTTAATTTGATCGGGGCGGTTTTACTATTTTCTTTCAATAATGTATTTCCTAAAAAAAACAATCTCCATTCCGTAGCATCTGTTATGACTGGTATAGGGGTTGTTGCCCACATTGGACTTTGTACAATTGATTTTATTATGTGGAGTTTTGGCAATGATGATATAGGAAGAAATGCTTTAAGTGAACAAATAAGTAATACGCCATTAATTTTATATCCATTTATTATAGTTGGGCCATCCATGCTCTTTACAGGGCTGGCAGCTCATGCTTTGAATTTTATCAAAACGAACTCCGTAAGTTCTCTTATGGTACTAATAGCTGGGCCATTTGTTGGGTTATCCTATTTTATATGGAATAATGGCTATCTAATGTTAGCCAGTTGCGTGATTTTTGCAGCTGGATTAATGCTATTACTATATAAAAATGAAATTCACGCTGTGCAAGAAAAACGTATACGGCAAGACTTATAAGACGAATTAATGTTGCCGTTGGAGTTAATTTACAAAGTGTTAGTTTTATTCTAATTTCATAAAACGAATTTATGTTTTATCGGTTGCCAATCCTTCAGAAATAACCAAACTACAATGTTCGTAAACAAAGAGAAACGTATAACATATTTAGGGTTTGATGATTTTTGGTTTTCTATTATTGGAATCCTAATTATAAGTTTTGCAACGTTCTACCTTTTCAACCCCTCATTTGACGCTGTTTCTTTAACCGAAGCAGTTTTGAGTTGGGGTGTAGGGCTATTGTTTACCGTTATTGATTGGTTTATCAACAGAGCGATTATGATTTCTTTACGAAAAAAATATCCCGCTTTTCATGACGATGCAAAGCGTATTACACTGTTTTTTCTAGCCGTTGTTTGCACAGTCATTTTAGTAGATTTTACAGGAACCTCATTATTGTCTCTAATTCCAGGTGTTAACGCTTTAGATTACCAATCTCGATTTAAAGTACTATTATCTATTGTCTTTTTAACTATAATGATCATGGCGATATACGAGGCCATTTATTACAACATACGGCTTAAAAAATCGGTTAGGGAAGAAGAACAATCAAAACAAATCCTCATACAAGCACAATTAGATGCTCTTCAGAATCAGGCCCAACCACATTTTTTCTTTAATACCTTGAATACGCTTCGTGATATCATAGACCAGAACTCGAAGGAGGATGCAAAGGATTTTGTAGATAAGCTATCGGATATGTATCGTTTTCTATTGGAAGCTGGCAATGACAATTTGGTTCCCCTAAAAAATGAATTGCGCTTTGCCAAGGCCTATATTCATATACAATCAGAGCGGTTCGGGGATAATCTGAAATTGAATTGGGATATCCCCGAAGCTTCTCTAAACACTATGATCGTGCCCATGAGTCTGCAACTTTTGCTCGAAAATGCGATAAAGCATAATGTAATATCTAAAGCGAAACCGTTACTAATAAATGTAGCCATCAGGGATAACAAATTGTTTATAAACAATAAGATGGAGCCAAAATCAACACAGTTACCATCAACAAAGGTCGGACTCGCAAATATCGAAAAGCGGTATATGTTGATTTCCGGTAAATCCATTGAAATCAAAAATGACGGAAATCGATTTATGGTTTCTCTCCCATTATTAAAGACATCAGAACAAAAGAATAGTTATGAAAATATTGATAATTGAAGACGAACCAAGAGCAGTAGGCCAGTTGCAACGCATGTTAAAAACATGTAGTTTCAATTTTCAATTATTGGGAGTGATCGATACCGTTGAAGATGCAGTGGAATGGTTTCAAGAGCATACTGCGCCCGACTTGGTATTTATGGACATTCAATTGGCCGATGGGTTGAGTTTTGAAATTTTTCAGAAAGCAGAGGTGGAAGCACCCATCATTTTCACGACAGCTTTCGATCAATATGCCATACAGGCATTTAAAGTTAATAGTATTGATTATTTGTTAAAACCCATTCAAAAAGAGGACTTGAGCCTTGCATTGGATAAATTCATTAAATCCAATACATCAACTTCTATAGAGCCCAGCGTTTTAAAACAATTGCTCGGTAGCCTGCAAGTATCGTACAAGCGCGATGGTTTGTTAGTTAAAGAGGGAAGCGGCTTTGTTCAAATAAAAATTTCAGAACTGTTATACTGCTACTCCGAGGACAGCATCACTTTTGGTGTTACTGCCAGTAAACGTTTTATTATCGATGAAACAATGGACGAATTGTTCAATTCTTTGGATCAAAAAAAATTCTTTAGAATCAATCGCGGTCAGTTAATTGCGAAAACTTCCATTCAGAAAATTGACCCCTATTTTAATCATCGGGTTAAACTCTCCATAACAAATCCACGAGATCAAGAATTCATTGTCAGCAGACCAAAGACCCGTGATTTTAAAGAATGGATGAATAATTAAGACCGACATTTACATTTCAACTACCCATTACGACATTTCGAAAAAAACGACTTCTCTTGAAAGAAGGGAAAAATGATATTGCACCAATAATCATTTAAAAACAAATACATCATGAACTCACTGAAAATAACCCTAAACTTAATAGCTCTTATTATGGGATGCTATGTCTTTGGCCAGAACGCAACAAATGAATTCCCTGTTTCCATTGAAAAGAAATTCTCAATCCATAAAAATGTACAACAGCACACAGATACGATTTTCGATAGTCTTGTAAAAATTCGTAGAGACTTTCATACTTATCCTGAAGTGTCGGAACAAGAGAAAAGAACTTCAAAGAAAGTGGCGACGTATTTGGTATCGCTAGGTCTTGAAGTCAAAACCAATATTGGAGGCTACGGTGTTGTAGGAATCTTAAATGGGAATAAAAAAGGGAAACGTATCGCTTGGCGTGCAGATATTGATGCCATGGCTTCGGACATTCCCGATGTTGTTGATTTCTCATCAAAAAATGAGGGTGTACGCCACATCTGTGGACACGATGTGCACACCACAATCGGACTCGGAATAGCCAATGTTCTAGCAAGTTTAAAGGAAAACCTTAATGGGGCGGTCTATTTTATTTTTCAGCCTGCGGAGGAAAAATTTAAAGGAGCACAAATGATGATAGCCGATGGATTATTTAATCTGATCAATCCTGATGAGATTTATGGGCTTCATATGACTCCGTACCCTGTTGGTACGATAGCCACTAAATCAGCAAATGTATTTGCTTATTTCACGATTATTGAAATAGAATATAAAGCTTCTAATAACCAAGACTCTTTAGTCAATTTTACGAAGGAATTGATGAGGAGTGCTCAAACATATGGGCCAAACGCCAAATTTTGGGATACTGAAAATCTATTTAGCCCTGAGTTAGGAGTAACTAATCCAAATACAATTTATAAAGATTATACTGCCTTGATGAGTGACTTTACAATCAAAAAATCTAACGATAAGTTGAAAGTAAGAGTGTTAGTAGATGCTAGTGATAAAGAACAATTGAATACGTTTTTAGCGTTGATTAAAAATAAAATTGAAACTTCTAAATATTCTAAAGAGTTGCTATCTGTCAAATTTGATTTTGGGGAAGGAATACCTGTTATTGAAACACCTATGAATAATCAAGAATTGACAAATGATACTATGAAAAGCATAGCGAGCATATATGGAAAACAAAGTGTTATTCCCCTTTATGGAGTGGGCCCTCTTCAATTTAGTGATGATTTTACCTATTTTCAGAAATCTATACCTGGTGTCTATTACTTTCTGGGTGGGTCCAACTCCGAGAAAGGGATTATTGCTATGCCGCACACGCCCAACTTTGCGGTAGATGAAGAATGCATCAAAACAGGAGTAAACTATTTTTCTTCAATGATTATTGAAAGGCTCAATAATTACTATCTATTTTTTGAAAAGCCCCATAAAAGGAAAGTTTGATGGGAACAACCACCCTCCTTTTCAATTCTGTCCTATCAATCTGCCGTTTTTTGGGACAGCTATTTTTTCATTTCCAATTACTTGAAAATTAGACTGAACCATCCTCATAAGATGTATAAACCTCATATATGTTTTATCCGTTATATTTGGTGTATAATGAACATATGTTCATTATACCTACCTTCTTCTGCATGCGAGGAGAACATTCTACACCATATAAAAAATAAAAATGTGAGAAAATTAGTTTTGACCGGAGTGATTTCAATACTGGCCTCATTTTATGCTAGGTCTCAACAATTAGCCTTCCCTACAGCCGAAGGATTTGGGAAACATACTGTTGGTGGGCGTGGCGGAGATGTATTTGAGGTCACGAATCTCAATCACTCAGGAGAAGGTAGCCTGCGAGCGGCATTGGAAGCTGAAGGTCCCAGAACCGTTGTCTTCCGAATTTCGGGTACGATAACGGGCAATTTCAGTATCAAAAATGACAGTATAACTATTGCCGGCCAAACGGCACCTGGAGATGGCATATGTATTAAAGGAAACCTTTCTACCGGAGCCGATAATGTAATCATTCGATATATTCGCGTAAGGTTTGATCCTTCCATGGGTGAAAATGACGGAATCGGTGGCAGGTATCATAAGAATATTATCTTCGACCATATTTCAGCTAGTTGGAGTACCGATGAGACGATGACACTTTACCATAACGAGAATACAACCGTTCAATGGTGTATTATTGCAGAAGCTTGCCCCAAAGGCACTACGGATGAACATCGATTTGGGGGTATATGGGGAAATAACTACGGCACTTGGCATCATAACCTCTTTGCACATAACGCTAGTCGAAACCCACGTTGGGCTTCTGGCTGCGGGTTTAACGATTACAGAAATAATGTAATTTATAATTGGGAATATGCAAGTAGTTATGGGGGTGAAGCACGTCAGAAAGGAGATAGACGTAACCCACCAATTGAACATTCTACGATTAACATGATCGCAAATTATTACAAGCCAGGACCTGCAACCGATGCAAAAGTTCGAAGCTACATTACTGCTCCTTCATCACGCGATGAAGATGCTGATGCCGGGAAATGGTGGGTTTCCGAGAATTTTGTTGAGGGAAGTTCCAAGGTTACTGATAATAACTTGTTGGGTGTAACAAAAACAAGTTCAGCATACAGACTCAACGAACCATGGCCTGCAATAGAAATTGATCAGCAAACGGCTGAGGAAGCCTTTCAATCCGTTCTTGACAATGCTGGTTGTACTTTACCCATTCGTGATAAAGTAGATGCAGATATTATAGATGATGTACTTCATGGAACAGCAAAATATGGCAATAAAGGTATCATTGATACTCCCAACGATGTTGGAGGCTGGCCCGAATTGAAAAGCACCCCCGCTCCTATTGATACTGACCATGACGGAATGCCTGATTACTGGGAGGATAAAAACAAGTTGGACAAAGAAAACCCTGATGACCGAAATAGCGTAGCTTCGGATGGATATACTATGTTGGAAAAATATTTAAATAGTATAAGATAAAAGCACGACGGCACAACATTTTGGATAAGTAATGCCAGGTAAAGTGTCAAATATCAAGGTTTGCAACCCACTCAAACTACTTAGCGATTTGACAGGAAAGTACCATGCAATCTGCCACTACTCATACACTAGACTGTTGAATCTTAATTTTGGGAAAGTCTCTTAAAACGAACATTTTTTGAGATTTCAACGAAAAGCGAGAATCACACTTTGAGCCTTCAGCAGGAATAAACTCCCTTCAAGTTGAGAGCAATTGACCAATAAGCTCAAAAAGTAAGCAGGAACGATGTCTCCTTATCAGGTATGGAACGTACTTTTATATTCCCTCCATGTAAATGCATAATCTGTTTGGACAAACTGAGGCCAATGCCAGTTCCCGCATTTTTGGTAGTAAAGAAGGGCACAAAGATTTCGTCAATAAGATCTTCTGGAATTCCAGGGCCGTTATCCCATACCTCGATAAACTTTTTACCTATTTCGTTGGTGCCGGACAGAATTTTAATAGTTCCTTTTTCCTTGCCTTCCAACGACTGCGAGGCATTCTTGCAAAGATTGATCAGTATCTGGGAAATTTGTTTTTCGTCAATGAAAAGCTCTAGATTTTCGGGATCTGCCTTTGCTTCAAAGTAAATGGCATTGTTTTGGCTCTGTTGATCCATGAGGGTTTTTACATTGTCCAACAACTTTTGTGCGGGAACCAAGGTTTTGTCCGGAGGCGGTAAACTCAAAAAACTACGATAGGATTGTACAAAATCCATGAGATTTCTTCCTTGCTCCTGTATTACCCCTAAACCCTTGGCGGTATTTTTTATCAGGTCTTCGGTGATGTATTCGGAAGGCGCCAAACCATCTTTGGGCTGATAATACTTAAGAATGGATTCTGAAATAGAGGTAATAGGGGTAATGGTATTCATAATCTCATGGTTCAATACCCGAATAAGGCGTATCCATGAATCGGTTTCCTTTTCGTCCAATTCCTTATGGATATCCTGAACGGTGACCAGCAAAAGGGATTGCCTATCCAAGGACATTGAAGTTGCCTTTACGGCCAGATGAGTTTTTTCACGTTCGTTGGTCAATTGAACAAGCTCACGATCAAAAGGTTCCAGCTTCGCGAAAATTTCATAAAGGCTTTGATCCACCTGGGCCAATTGTTTAATATGGTTCAACGGTTTGTAGTTCAACAGCTTCTCCAATGTTGGGTTAGAAAATAGAATGTGGCCCTTTTTGTTGAATGTCATGATACCAATGTTGGCCTGTTTTAAAATCTGTTGATAGTACTGTTCCCGAATCTGTAATTGAAGATGAACTTCTTGAATAAGTCCGTTTACCCGGTTTAGACTTCGGTTAAGTTCCTTAAAGGATTTAATGGAGACCCTTTCAGGGAAGCGCAAGGTAAAGTCCTCATTTTTTATGGCATCAAAAAAATAAGCGATTTTTCGATTAGTAGAATTAATGAACGTAATCAAAAAATAGGTCTGGGATACCAAAAGTATAGTGAGGATACCTGTGGCAAGGTACCATTGGTTCACATATGAAATGGCCAGTGCAATGGAAGTGAAGGTAATGATCAGCACCCTTAGGATAAGTTGAAAATAAAAATTACGACTTGCCATCAGTTGCCCAATTTTTTCAGTTTATTGTAAAGGGTCTGCCGGGAAATTCCCAATTGCTCCGCAGCGGCACTATAATTCCCATTATTTTGTTTTAGGGCATTGTTGATCATAAGGAGCTCCATTTCCTCAAGGGTGTTGGGCCCGGTCTCCATAGAAATGGCCGTAGAAGCGGTCAATAAAAAATCCTCTGGTTTTAATACGGTGCTCTCCGAAAGAATAACCGCGCGTTCCAAGGTGTGTTGCAACTCACGCACATTGCCCGGCCAATTATATGTTATTAATTTCTCTTGAGCGGCCTGGTTGATACGTAGACCTTGTTTCCCATATTTGGACATGAATCTATTGAGGTAAAAATCGGCCAATACCAAGATATCGCCGTCTCGTTCCCGTAAAGGCGGAACATTGATTTGAATAGTATTGATGCGATAGAGCAGATCCTCCCTAAAGAGGCCATCGGCGACCATTTTCTCCAAATCGCTATTGGTGGCACATATAAGCCGGATGTCTACCGGAATGGATTTGTTGGATCCCACACGTACTATGGTCTTATGCTGAATGGCTGATAGCAACTTGGCCTGTGTCTGCAGGGACAAGTTTCCAATTTCATCCAGAAAAAGGGTACCCCCGTTGGCGGCCTCGAACTTTCCGGCACGATCTTCCTTCGCAT
Organism: uncultured Flavobacteriaceae bacterium; assembly: GCA_947494715.1. Classification (GTDB taxonomy): domain Bacteria; phylum Bacteroidota; class Bacteroidia; order Flavobacteriales; family Flavobacteriaceae; genus Ulvibacterium. The sequence continues at coordinate 17,361 of CANLWG010000003.1, forward strand.
CTGTAAATGCCCCTTTTAGATGCCCAAAAAGCTCACTTTCAAAGAGTGATTCGGATATGGAGCCCATATCGACGGTGATAAATACTTCTTGGCTACGATGGGATGTACGATGGAGTTCGCGGGCAATCAATTCCTTACCAGTCCCATTTTCGCCGGTAATCAAAACGTTTACATCCGTTTTGGAAACTTTACGTGTTAAGTTGAGAACGGAATGCAATGCCTTTGAATTTCCAATGATGTAATGTTTCTTTTGGTTAATGACCTGCTTTAGGTTGTTCTGTTTCTGCTTCAGTTCCTTAACCTGCTTTTGTGACTTCCTTAGCGCATAGGCCGATTTTACCGTGGTCAACAGTCTTTCATTGTTCCAGGGTTTTAAAATAAAATCGGAAGCTCCTTCCTTTATAGCCTTTACGGCCAAATCTACCGCCCCATAAGCGGTCATCATGATTACGGAAATATGGGGCGCTTTCTTTTTGATTTCTTTTAGCCAAAATAACCCTTCATTACCCGTATTTACGCCAGCGGAGAAATTCATATCCAATAGAACAATGTCCAAATCCTTAAATCCGGGAAAGGAAGAAATCTGATTGGGATTGGAAATGGTGGCTACATTCTTGTACTCAAATTGAAGCAATATCTCCAAGGCGCTCAACACACTTTTATTGTCATCGATTACTAAAATATTCGCGTCCAGCATGGAAAAAAATTAGAACCCACCTTTCAAGTGAGACATGGATTACGTTATTAACCAACGTCCTTGTAAAAATGGTGAAGCAATCCGATAAAACCGTTTGCAAAGTAGAATGGATTATCTCGTGCCTCGCAAAGACCTAATAAAACTACAATTTGAAATCCAGTATTTTAAAACAGTGTCAATTTTTTGGACACTATCTGTATAACTTTTTTACAGTTGAAAAGCATGCTAACGCAAAAATAAATTATAAAACACTGGTTTTCAATGCTATAAATATTTGGCACAACAATAGCGTAGAATTTGGCACAAGGAATACAATATGAATTTGAAAGTAAAAATCATCATGTTCCTCATAGGCTTTATTTCCGTACATCTATCGGCCCAGCAGAAGTGGTCGTTGGATGAATGCGTATCCTATGCCATGGAACACAATTTACCGTTAAATGATTTTGAGTATACGGTCCAATCCAATAAGGAAACCTATCGGCAGTCAATTAGGGATCTGTTGCCCACTATCAATGCTTCCTCTGGTTATACCATAAATTTTGGACGGAGCACGGATCCTTTTACCAATGATGTGGTGACCACGGAATTTTTCTCCAATAGTTATAATTTGAACACCGGTATAGATTTGTTTCAAGGGTTTCAAAAATTGAATTCCATCAAAGCCTCTAAATTTTTATATAGGGCTACTCAGGAAGAGGCTTTGCAGCAGAAGTATCTATTGGCCTTTAGGGTCATGCAAGCTTTTTATGACATCCAGTTTTTTGAGGGATTGGTGACTATCTCCAAGGAACAATTGGAAATTTCCCAGACTAATTACGATTTGGTGAAAAGACAGATTGAATTGGGGCTTATGGCGGGTGCGGATCTTTATGAAGCAGAATCCCTTTTATTGGCGGATAAATTGAACCTCACCCAAAGTGAAAATCAGTTGGTCGCGGCCAAGTTACAGTTGATTCAGGAAATGAACCTTGAAAACACTGACGACATTGCAATACAGACCATAATGGGCAAAAGAGAAGATATAAATGATTCCGGCCAAATTCAGTCCGATTCCATTTATGCCGAGTCCCAAAGCTTTTTACCACTGATCAAGGCGCAGGAACTTCGTGCAAAGGCAGCCAAAAAACAGGTGGCTATTGCAAGAGGAGGGTTATATCCTTCGTTGACCCTATTTTGGGGTATAGGCACCGGATATTTTGAGACTACACGGGACTCTTTGGAAAATACCATTCCCTTTCGTGATCAATTCCGTGACAATACCTTTCAATCTGTTGGGGTAAGCCTTAGCATTCCCATAAGCAATGGGTGGTCGGCTCGATCTAGGGTAAAGCAAAGCAAAATAGAACGTCTTAGGGCAGAGAACAATTTGGATGTACAAAAGCAGGTACTTTACCAGACCATTCAACAATTGGTACAGGAGTACAATTCATTACAAGTAGAGTATGAACAGAGTAAGCAAAATGTAGAGGCACAGAATCTGGCCTTTACCATTGCCCAAAAAAGATATGAAAAAGGATTGATCAACGCGCTGGAACTGTTTACGGCAAAAAACTTGTTTGCCAGCGCCCAAAACACAAACTTGCAGGTTAGGCTCCGTTTGGAGGTCAATAAAAGCACATTGGATTTTTATAGAGGCCTACCCGTTTTTGACATTAATTAAAGGAAATACAATTTATGGATATACAACTTGAAAAGAAAAAAGGACTACGGCCAAAACACTATGGCTACATTGCCCTTGGCGTATTATTACTTTTTACGGCATATCAGCTATTATTCGCCAGTTCCGTTTCTACCTTTCGGACCGAAAAGGACAAACTTTCCATAGCCGAGGTCACCCAAGGTAAATTTGATGACTACATCACCATTAATGGCTTTGTGGCCCCTATTACCACTATTTACATGGATGCGTATGTGGGGGGCAGGGTTTCCGAAAAATTGATCGAGGAAGGAGCCATGGTCAAAAAAGGGGATATTATCCTAAAATTGGAAAATATGAATATCTATGAGCAGATATTACAGAGCGAGAGTAATTTGGCCATAAAACAGAACGATTTGCGCTCTACCCGCTTGAATTTCGATGCGCGGCAGGTAGATGGGCGAAGGAACCTGGCCACTGCCCAGAACGACCTACAACGCAACAAGCGAAATTACGAACAGAACAAGGCCTTATATGAAGAGGAACTCATTTCACAGGAGGTCTATCTGGTTTCCAAGGAGAACTACGAATTATCCCAAAAGCAGTACGATATTGTAAAGGTCCAAACCGAACAGGATGATGCCTTAAGAAAAACATCCTTGGCGGGATTGGACACCGATCTACAGCGGATGAAGAAGACCCTTACCATGGTCTATGAACGCTTGGACCATTTAAATGTTCGGGCACCGGCAGATGGGCAATTGGGTTTTTTGGATGCTGAAATAGGACAAAGTATAGCAGAAGGGGAGCGCATCGGCCAACTTAACGTATTGACGGACTATAAAATCGAGGCATCCATAGATGAACATTACATAGATCGGGTACAACGCGATTTGACCGCTATTTTGGAGCGGACCGGCAAGGAATATCCGTTGCGTTTGCGTAAGGTCTATCCTGAAGTGCGGAATGGAAAATTCAAGGTGGATCTGGTCTTTACGGAGGATAAACCGGAAACCATACGCACAGGGCAAAGCTATAACATCAAATTGCAGTTAGGTGAATCATCGGATGCCCTATTGCTGCCTAAGGGAAGTTTCTTTCAAAGTACGGGAGGTCAGTGGATATTTGTTGTTGGGTCCGGTGGTGACGAAGCCATAAAACGCAATATCCGGATCGGGAAACAGAATTCAAGATTCTATGAAGTACTTGAGGGATTACAGGATGGTGAAAATGTAATAACGAGCAATTACGACAGCTTTGGGGAAGCGGAGCGGATCGTGTTAAAATAGCTTTGGGCCCTGAGGCCCGGCTATCTGGGAACTTAACGGCAGAGATGGTTACACCAAAACTGAAAAAAGAAATAAAAACTGTCACCAAAACGAAATATAGAAGTCCTTAATTATAATGAGTAAAACCCAATCAGGAAATGATGATACAGATTAAAGAATTAAAGAAAAGTTTTAGAACTGAGGAAGTAGAAACTTTGGCCTTAAACAAGGTAAACCTAAAAGTGGAGGAAGGCGAATTCGTTGCCGTAATGGGACCTTCCGGTTGTGGGAAATCTACCTTATTGAACATTATCGGCATGCTGGACAACCCTACCGAGGGCAGTTACCAGTTCGCTGGTCATGAAGTTGCCGGACTTAGGGAAAGTCAACGGACCCAATTGCGAAAAGGGAATTTGGGCTTTGTATTTCAAAGCTTTAACCTTATCGATGAGCTTACGGTCTTTGAAAATGTAGAGCTTCCTTTAATTTACCTTAAAATGGGAAAAAGTGAACGCAGGGAAAAGGTAATGAAGGTACTGGAACGGATGAAGATCGCGCATCGCGAAAAACATTTTCCACATCAATTATCCGGAGGGCAGCAGCAGCGTGTGGCCATTGCACGAGCTGTGGTGACCAACCCTAAATTGATATTGGCGGATGAGCCTACGGGTAATCTCGATTCCAAAAATGGACTGGAGGTTATGAACCTGCTAACGGAGCTCAACCAAGAGGGTACTACCATAGTTATGGTAACGCACTCCGATCACGATTCGCATTTTGCCCATCGTATCGTAAATCTTTTTGACGGACAGGTCGTTACGGAAAGCCAGAATAGGGCTATTGGCGCCACGGTCTAACCTTATCGGGGCCTAGGGGTCTTCAGATTAAGGAGTTTATTCATCAAATCATCAGATACTGAAAAAGAACCCCATAGCCATGGGATCAGTATTAAAAGACGAATGGGCCATGTTTAAAAACTATCTAAAAATCGCTTGGCGAAGTCTAAGAAAAAGAAAGGGGTTTGCCGCCATAAATATCTTGGGACTTTCCCTTGGTTTCGGAACTGCGGTTTTGGTCTTTCTCTTTGTAAATCACCATCTTCAATTTGATACTTTCCATCATAATTCCGACAGGATCTATAGGTTCGTTACCGAAGAGCACTATGGAACAGTTTACTATTCTGCTAGCGTACCTCCTGGTTTTGCCAATGCCTTTAAAGCGGATTATGACTATGCCGAAAAATTGGCGAAAATAGCGGATTGGAACGATATCATTTCCATAGAAGAAACCAATCTCAAAATAAAGGTGGACGAAGGCATTGCGTTTGCAGAACCTGATTTTTTCGAGATATTTAATTTTCCGCTTGTTGACAGCTCCAACGATGTTGACATTTCCAACCCGAATACCGCCGTTGTTACAGAGAGTATGGCCCGGAAACTATTTGGGTCTCAAGACCCGATCAATAAAACGTTTGTTTTAGGTAATAAGGAGACCATAACAGTAACCGGAATTCTCAAGGATCTTCCAAGGACGTCACTTATACAAAGAGACATTTTCATATCGTTTGAAACATTTAAAAAATACCATGATTTTTTAGGAAATGAGTCCTGGGGAGGCATTAGTTCGGGTTTTCAATGCTTTGGCCTTTTACGTCCCGATCAGGACATTGCACAGATAGAAGAGGTGCTTTCAGGCTATGCTACCAAATTTCGGCCAGAGGCCAAAAATATCCATCATTACAAATTACAATCACTTGCTGATATTCACTTCACTTCAAAATACGGCGGTGGCGTCGATGTTAAGGTATTATGGATTTTTTCCCTAATAGGATTCTTTATCCTTATCGTGGCCAGCATCAATTTTATAAATATTTCTACGGCCCAATCCGTTACCCGATCTAAGGAAGTGGGGATCCGGAAGGTTTTAGGGGGCTTTAAGGGGCAGTTGTTCGGGCAATTTATGACCGAGACCTTTATGATTACCTGTTTTGCACTGGTATTGGGAATCCTATTAAGTATAGCTTCCTTGCCCTATTTCAATACACTTTTTGACCTACAGCTTTCCAGCTCGGATCTTTTACAATTGCCCTTCCTCGTATTTGGGCTTTTGATTCTCGGGGGAATCACATTACTCGCTGGAAGCTATCCTGGAATTTTGTTGGCAAGGATTACGCCAATCTTGGCTCTAAAAAGAAAGCTTGGCCAGAAGGATTCGGGAGGTTACCTTACCCGAAAAGTATTGGTTACCATGCAGTTTGCCATATCGATTTTACTTATTATAGGGGCTATTGTAATGAGCAAACAGATACAATTTGCCCTAAATTCCGATTTGGGATTTGACAAATCGGCAGTAGTCATGGTTAGGATGCCGGAAAAGCTGGAGTCCATCAAGCTCAAAAGTATCAAGGAACGCATAGCCAGCTTTTCGGGAGTGGAAAAGATTACGGCCTGTTTTGCATCTCCTGGTGCAGCGGTGAACCGATGGGGAACAAATCTAAGGTACAATAACAATCCAGAGGATGAAGAGTTCTCCATACAGGCAAAAATTGCGGACAAGGACTACCTGAACACTTTTGGCTTACAACTTTTGGCCGGTCGCAACTTTTACGAAAGAGACTCGGTAGATGAGGTTTTGGTCAATGAAACCTTTGCCAAAAGGATAGGTGCAAGCTCATTGGATGAGCTTTTGGGGAAACCCTTGACCTTGGCCGGAGGATACATCAAGGCCAATATTGTAGGGGTCATCGCTGATTTTCACGATGGGGACTTTCATGAGAATATCAACCCGATATTTATTGCTCCGGAGCCTGGTAACTATAGCGAATTGGCGATAAAGATCAATATGGGTGGGGCTAAGGAAAACCTACAACATATTGAAAACGAATGGACAACGCTTTTTCCGAATCACATTTTTGAATACGACTTTCTCGACGACCGCGTTGCGGAACTATATGAAACGGAGCAGCGCTTTCTTTCGTTGATCAAGATTTTTTCTGGGATGGCCATTTTTATCGGTTCACTGGGCATCTATGGATTGATCTTGTTTTTTGTAGTACAGAAAACCAAGGAAATTGGTATCCGCAAGGTATTGGGAAGTAGTGTTTTGGGCATCCTATGGTTAATTACACAGAATTTTTTAAAGCTCATCCTGATTGCGGGAGTCATTGCCTCTCCCTTGGCCTGGTATTTTATGGGCAATTGGTTGGAGAACTTTACCTACCGCACGGAGATTTCATGGTGGGTGTACGGGGCGGCCATAGGGAGCCTTCTGTTAATAACTCTTTTTACGGTCAGTTACCAGGCCCTAAAAGCGGCCAGGGCCAATCCGGTAAAAAGTTTGCGTACGGAATGAAGGAACAAAATATCATCAAAAAACGAATGGATCATGCTTAAAAACTATTTAAAAATTGCTTGGCGAAGTCTTAGGAAACAACCTTTTTTCACTTTTCTAAATACGTTTGGACTGGCCATTGGAATGGCGGGCGGACTTCTCATCGCCCTATATATCCATGATGAATTGAGCTACGATACCATGTTCGCCGATGCGAATCGTATACATCGGGTCAATGCGGATATCAAGTTTGGAGGCGAAGACCGCAAATTTGCGGTTACCCCGGCTCCAATGGCGGAGACCATTGACAATGATTTTTCCCAAGTGGAGCTGGCCACACGATTTCGTACAAGGGGTGGCATGTTGATCAGAAAATCGGGTACCGAAGTCAACGTAAAAGAATTGCAATCGACTTTTGTTGATTCCACCTTCTTTGAAATGTTCGATGTAGATCTTTTGGTGGGTGATGCAAAAACTGCCCTAAAGTCCCCCAAAACCTTGGTATTGACCAAATCGGCCGCCGAAAAACACTTCGGTATCCAAGATGCCTTAGGTCAAAACCTACTTTTGAACAACACGGAAACCTATACGGTTACCGGAGTAATAGACGATTTCCCTAAAAATTCGTTCCTCAGGGATCATTCGATTTTTATGGCCATGGCCGGTTATGATGACTCTCGTGTGGTGAACTGGGGCAGTAATAACTATCAAACGTTCATCAAACTAATTCCATCTGCGAATATTGAAGGTTTACAAGCGCCGTTACGCGATTTTTTGGGCAAATATGTAATTCCCGGGGTGCAACAATTTATGCCGGGTATTACCGAAGAACAGTTCAAGGCTGCCGGAAACCATTTAATCTATAGTACCATTCCTTTGACCGATATACACTTGAAATCCGATAGGGTGGCCGAAATAAGCGGCAACAATAATATTCAAAGCATATATATCCTTTCTTTTATCGCGATATTTCTAATCGTTCTGGCCAGCGTAAACTTTATGAATTTAAGCACCGCCCATTCTTTGAAGCGGGCCAAGGAAGTTGGCATACGAAAAACGCTGGGTTCTAATCGGAGAGAGCTTATCCGTCAGTTTTTGATCGAATCCGGCCTGGTTTCCTTCGGCTCACTTTTGGTGGCTTTTGTCCTGGCCATCTTGTTTTTGCCCTATTTCAATACTTTGGCGGATAAGGACATTTCTATGCCTTATGCCAATCCTTTCTTTTGGTTGGTTTTGTTGGTTTCGGGAGTTGTGCTGGCACTTTTCTCGGGAAGCTATCCAGCTTTTTTCATCTCAAAATTTGTTCCGGTGAAAGTGTTAAAAGGAACGGCGGGTACTAGTTTAGGAGGGGGAAGGATACGAAACGGACTGGTTATTTTTCAATTTGCGATTTCCGTTTTTTTGATAATCGGCACATTGGTCGTTTATCAGCAATTACAATATATTCAGAATAAGGATCTTGGTTTTTCCAAAGATCAGGTGTTGATTATCAACGATGTCTTTACCGCCGGAAATCAGGTTGCTTCTTTCAAGGAAGAGGTAAAAAAATTGGGATTCGTCAATAATGCTACCCTTAGCAGTTTTTTTCCGACGCCTTCGGGTAGGTCGGACAGTGTTTTTGCCCCAGAGGAAGGGGCCACCGACCAGGAAAATGCCGTAAGTATGCAGACATGGGGCGTGGATTACGATTATGTGTCGACCATGGATTTTGAGATTATCGCAGGCAGGGATTTTGATCAGGCTTTCAAAAATGATTCAACAAGTATAATCATCAATGAATCCGCGGTTGCCACCATCGGGGTTTCTCCCGAAGATGCCGTGGGGATGCGCTTTACACAGGGTCTGGGTCAAGAAAATCCTAAATATTTTACAATTATCGGAGTAGTAAAGAACTTTCACTTTTCTCCTTTTAAGGAAGAAATAGAGGCCCTGAGTCTTCATTTAAGTAGTTGGGCGGGTTCCATGGCCGTAAAGCTGGAAACCGACAATTTTTCAAATGCAATAACAGGTATAGAGGGAATTTGGAACAAAGTTGCTCCCGGCCAACCCTTTGATTACTACTTTATGGAAGATTCATTCAATGATACCTATAAATCCGAACAGCGTTTGGGCCGTATTTTTATCATATTTACCACCCTATCCATTTTAATCGCCTGTCTCGGATTATTCGGATTGGCCGCCTTTAATGCCGAAAAAAGAACCAAGGAAATTGGGGTCAGAAAGGTATTGGGTGCCAGTGTGGGCCAAATTTCATATCGACTCACCATGGACTTCATTAAGTTGGTCGGGGTAGGCATACTCATTTCATTGCCAATAGGTTGGTATGCCATGGAACAATGGCTTCAAGATTTTTCCTATCGCATTGAAGTCAGTTGGTGGATATTGGCCTTTGCAGCCTCATTGGCCGTTGGGATTGCCATATTAACGGTTAGCTATCAAAGTATCAAGGCAGCGGTAGTAAACCCTATAAAAAGTTTGCGTACGGAATGAGCCCCTTGCTGTCTCCCTGAGCGCAGTCGAAGGGCGGTCGAAGGAAAAAGAAATGGGGGTAAATAATAAAAACTAAAGGTTGAATGAATTAAGAAAACCGGAATCATGTTTAAAAACCACTTAAAAATTGCTTGGAGAAACCTAAGAAAAAGGAAAGGCTCTACATTGATCAATATCATAGGACTGGCAATAGGTTTTAGCTGTAGTATCTTAATCTTCCTTTTTGTATCCCACCATCTTCAATACGATAATTTCCATAAGAATCCGAATCGTATTTATCGAATAGTTACAGAACTTCATAGAGATAACATCGGTTATAGGGCCAGTGTTCCCCCTGGGTTTGCGGAAGCCTTTAGAACTGATTATAACTATGCAGAGAAAGTGGCGAATATTGTAAGTTGGGAAGACCAGCTTATAAGCGATATTACTCAAGTCGGGGAAAAACGGTTTAAGGAAGACATTGCCTTCGCCGAGCCTCAATTTTTCGATATTTTGAATTTTCCCTTGCGTGAAAGACTCACGGAAAGGAGTCTGGTGGAGCCCAATACTGCATTTATAACAAAAAGTGCTGCCCAAAGATTGTATAAAGGGGAAAACCCGTTGGGAAGAACATTTGTTTTTGACAATTTGGAAACCATTGAGATTATTGGGGTGTTGGAAGACCTTCCCGAGAATACGGTAATCAATGCCGATATATTTCTCTCGTATAAGACCGTGGCCAGCTATAACGATTTTTTGGCAAGTGGTACTTGGGGAGGTATAATGTCCAGTTTACAGTGCTATGCCTTATTGAACCCGAATCAAAATACAGCTGATATCGAGGCAGTATTGCCAGAATTGGTCGAAAAGCATAGATCTGGCAGAAAAAATGTACATCATTACAAATTACAGCCTTTGGCGGATATCCACTTTAATGCCAAGTATCCGGGAAGTATCGATTCGGATCTGTTATGGATTTTTGTACTGATCGGACTCTTTTTGATAGGAATAGCCTGTATTAATTTTATCAATATCTCCTCGGCGCAATCCTTTATACGCTCTAAGGAAATTGGGATTCGAAGAGTTTTAGGAAGTCATAAGGGTCATCTTTTTTGGCAATTTATTTCAGAAACCTTCCTTATCGGGTTTTTTGCTATGCTGGTTGGGGTAGTTATTGCGATAATGGCCTTGCCCCATCTAAATAATCTTTTCGAATTACAACTTTCTTTATATGGCCTGCTTGATTTTAAGACAGTGGTGTTCATGTTGTTCCTATTGTTCGCCGTTTCATTTGTTTCCGGCAGCTATCCGGCAGTTTTGTTAGCTCGGATAGTACCTGTATTAGCTCTCAAAGGAAAACTTGACCAAAGGGATGCCGGTGGTCAGGTAACCAGAAAAGTACTGGTTACGGTACAGTTTGCAATTTCCATTATGCTCATTGTGGGCACATTGGTCATTGCCAAGCAAATAGACTATGCCGTGAATGCCGATTTGGGATTTGACAAAGAAGCTATACTTATGGTCGATATTCCGGAGGAACTGGAAACGGAAAGGCTCAATGGACTAAAAGAACGAATCTTAGGAATTTCGGGAGTTACCAAGGCAACAGCTTGTTTATCCAGCCCAGGTGCGGCCAAAAATGACTGGGGAACGGCTGTGCGCTATCACAACAGGCCCGAAAATGAAGAATTTTCCATTCAGGCTAAATTGGCCGATGAAGATTATATAAATGCATTTGGCCTAAAGCTTATAGCAGGGCGTAATTTTTATGCCTCGGACTCCATTCAGGAAGTAGTGGTGAACCAAACCTTGGCCAAAAAATTGGGATTGGCTTCCGTTGAAGAACTTTTGGGAAAAAAGTTGACTGTATCCGGTACCCCTGCTTTCATAGTAGGGGTAGTGGCCGATTTTCACGACCAAAACTTCCATGAAGCTATTAGTCCAATTTTTATTGCACCTAGCAAAGATGCCTATAGCGAATTAGCCATTAAAATAAATGGCCAAAATACAAAAAGCACCTTGGAAGCCGTTGCGGAAAGATGGCAAGCCGTATTTCCAAATTATATTTTTGACCATCGTTTTATGGACGATCGCGTTGCCGAACAGTATGAATCCGAACAACGCTTGTTGGCCTTATCAAAATTATTTTCTGTCCTGGCCATTTTCATATGCTGTATGGGTCTATATGGTATCATATCATTTTTTGTGGCACAGCGAACAAGAGAAATTGGTATTCGTAGGGTATTGGGGGGAACAATTGGGCATATTCTTGGCTTGTTCACAATTGATTTTTTCAAACTTATCTTGATTGCCGGCCTGATAGCGTCTCCCCTGACCTGGTATTTTATGAACAATTGGTTAGAAGGGTATTTTTATAGAACGACATTAAGCTGGTGGGTTTTTGCGGTTTCCATTGGAGGAGTTGTATTGATTACATTGGCCACAATTGGTTATCGGGTCATAAAGGCGGCATTGGCCGACCCAGTTAAGAGTTTGCGTACGGAATAATCATAGTATGAATACTGAAAATCAACCTTGCAGTGAGACCTGTCAGGTTTCAAAAACCCGACAGGTCTAAATCAAAGGAAAAGAAAAAAGAATTTGTTCATCAATCAATAATGCACCATGTTTAAGAACTATCTAAAAATCGCTTGGCGGAACCTAAAGAAAAATAGGATATACTCGGTAATCAACGTGGGCGGGCTAGCTATTGGGATGGCCGTGGCCCTGATGATCGGGCTTTGGGTCGCCGATGAACTGGCCCATGACCAATATTTTGGAAATGGGGACCAAATTGCCCAAGTTTTTCAGAATCGAACAAGAAACGGAAGTATAGATACCGGAAATGCCGTTCCCAGGCCTCTTGAATTTGTACTTAGGGAACAATATGGAGACCAATTCAAACATATTGTAATGGCCTCATGGGAATGGAAACAGAGCTTGGAATACAATGAGAAAATCATTTCCCGTATGGGAAACTCCATGCAGGCCGGTATAACGGATATGTTGGACCTGAAAATGGTGAACGGTCAGAAAAACGGCCTTCAGGACATCGATGGCATTATGTTGGACGAATCCACTTCCCAAGCTCTTTTTGGATCGGAAGACCCCATGGGAAAGGTTATCCGGGTCAATAACGAATTTGATGCTACCGTGGCGGGGGTTTATGAAGATATCCCTTTTAATAACTCATTCCATGGCCTCCAATTTTTGATGCCATGGGAAAGATATACAGCTTTACGTGAATGGGTTTCCGAAGCAAGGGATAGTTGGAATAACAACTCGTTTCAGATGTTCGTGCAAATTGCGGATAACATGAGCGTGGATGAGGTTACCGCCATTATCAAAGATGCCAAAAAAGACCAACTTCCCGAGGCCCAAAGCAACCCCCAACTCTTCCTTTTTCCCATGAGGGATTGGTATTTGCGAAATACTTTTGAGGAGGGTCGCCAAGTAGGTGGTCGGATTACCTACGTTAAGCTATTTGGTTTTATAGGGATTCTCGTATTGGTGCTGGCCTGCATTAATTTTATGAACCTAAGTACGGCTCGTTCCGAAAAAAGGGCCAAAGAGGTCGGGCTTCGGAAAACAATAGGTTCAAATAGGCGCCATTTGATATATCAGTTTCTTGGGGAATCTTTTTTGGTTACCCTATTGGCTTTCTTTTTAGCGATTGTCTTGGTGTTGGTTTTTTTGGACGGCTTTAATGAACTGTCCGGAAAAGAGGTGCAATTCCCATGGAAAAGCCCGTTATTTTGGATGGTTTCAATGGCATTTGTTTCCATTACCGCATTGTTGTCGGGAAGCTATCCGGCACTGTATCTATCTTCCTTTAGGCCCGTGGAAGCCTTAAAGGGCACACTTAAGGCCGGGCGACTTTCGGTGCTACCAAGAAAGGTCTTGGTAGTAGTACAGTTTACGGCTTCGGTAGCCTTTATCATTGGTACCCTTGTGGTACTACAACAGATATGGTTTGTAAAGGACAGGCCTGTTGGCTATGACAGGGAAGGGCTGGTACAAATCCCGTTAGCAGGTTCTGATTTTTTCTGGAAACAAACACTAATGCGCAGTGAATTGCTGGCTTCTGGTGCCATAACCGAAATGTCTACTTCCAGTGCACCCAGCACTGAAGTATGGTCTAACACGGGTAATTATACCTGGGACGGAAAACCGGACGATTTTCAAGTAAGTTTGGCTTGGACACTGGTATCGCCGGAATATGTCAAGTCCCTCGGTTTGGAGGTCATCATGGGAAGGGATTTCTCCAGGGAATTTCCTACGGATTCAAACGCCGTGCTTATTAATAAGACCGCCATGAAATATATGGGCTTTACCGATCCGATTGGTAAATACCTAAGGAATTCGGATACTGAGAGCCTCGATCCTCCCTTAAAAATCATCGGGGTGGTTGAAGATATGATCGTACAATCTCCTTTTGAGCCTGTAAAACAAGGGGTCTATTCATTCGACAAGTATGGCGCGACCAACTTTTATAACCTTCGTTTAAATCCACAAAAAAGCACTAGTGAAAGCCTTGCCTTGGCAGAGGGGGTATTTAAGAAGCACTTTCCCAAAGTCCCTTTTGACTATCAGTTTGTAGATACCCAGTACGCGGCCAAGTTTCAATCTGAGGAGCGTGTCGGCCGTTTGGCCGGTGTATTTACAGTTTTGGCCATTCTCATAAGCTGTTTGGGACTCTTTGGGCTTACCGCTTTTGTGGCTGAGCGGAGAACCAAGGAAATAGGGGTGCGCAAGGTATTGGGCGCCACGGTATTCGGCCTATGGAAAATGCTGTCCAAGGACTTTTTGGCCTTGGTCCTTATTGCATGTGTTGCAGCCGTACCCATAACATTTTATGTAATGCGCGGATGGTTACAAAATTATACCTATAGGATCGACTTGTCGTGGATGCTATTTGCGGCGGCGATTTTCGGGGCCCTGTTTATCACGGCCATTACGGTAAGTTTTCAGGCCGTAAAGGCTGCCAATACCAATCCGGTAAAGAGTTTGCGGATGGAGTGAGGTCAAGCAATACATTACATCATCGAAAATGAATAAGTATGTTAAGGAATTATTTGATAGTTGGGTTTAGGAATATTATTAGGAACAAGGCATTTTCAATCATCAATCTCTCGGGCCTTGTATTGGGAATGGTAAGCTTTCTTCTGATTTTTTTGTGGATACAAGACGAAAAAGCAGTAGATGGTTTTCACGGAAACTTTGATACGCTCTATAATGTCTACTATACGGTTGTTTCAGAGGGCAAAACAGATGGAACCTATGCAACACCCACGAACTACAATGCAGAACAAAAACGATATTTCCCCCTCTTGGAGGGAATGCGGCAAAGCATAGACGGAATAGAACGTTCCAATTTCTATGTGACGGGCTATGAGCTTCCCTGGGGATATCCGGAAACATTTGAAGTTGGGGATAGAATGTACAAAATGGAAGGGGCAAGGGCCGGAAAGGACTTTTTTGAAATGTTTGATTATTCCATAATTGCAGGCGATACTTCTATGCCTTTAAGTGAAGTAAACACCATTGCCATTTCTAGAAAAATGGCGGAACTTTTTTTTGATGACCCTCAAAATGCCGTGGGCAAAACGATTCGGTATGAAAACAACCTAGATCTCATGGTCAGCGCTGTTTTTGAGAACCTAACGACAAAAAGCTCCCTTTCCTTTGACTTTTTAATCGATTGGGAGTCCTATGCCAAATTGGGAATACTTGTTGCCTCCCATAATGTACTTTCAACGATCCAAATTTCAGATACGGCAGACCCTTATCAGGTTGAACAAAATATCAACACCTACCTACAAACTCGGTTGGATCCCAATAATCCCATTCGGATGGAAGCTCATTTACAGCCCTTTAAGGACAAATACCTCAAAGGGCGTTTTGAAAATGGAAAGCCGGTCGATGGGCGTATGGAATACACCAAACTTTTTGCGGGGGTGGCCATCTTCATTTTGGTTATTGCCTGTATCAACTATATGAACCTTTCCACGGCCAGATCGGTAAAGCGGGCCAAGGAAGTTGGGGTAAGGAAAGCAGTGGGCTCCCTAAAAGGGCATTTGATCCGTCAGTTCATATTGGAATCGATCTTGCTTTCGTTCTTTGCCGTTTTTGTTTCGGTGCTATTAACGGGACTACTACTCCCTTTGGTAAATTCCTTTACGGGGAAGGAAATTGCCTTGCCGTTTCATAATATTTACTATTGGATGGTCGTACTGGGCTTGATTGTCTTTACTGGTTTTTTTGCCGGTAGCTATCCCGCTCTTTTTCTGTCTTCATTGAAACCTGTACAAGTGTTGAAAGGAACATTTAGGTTTACGGGTTCTTCGGAATGGCTAAGAAAGGGACTGACCATTTTCCAATTCGGGCTCTCCATTTTGCTATTGATAGCTGCCATGGTCGTTTCACGTCAAACAGATTTTGTTCAGCATTCCAATTTGGGATACAATAGGGAGAACTTGATATACATCCGTATTGAAGGAACGCTGGCCAATGCGGAAAAATATGCTGTATTCAAAGATGAGGCCTCTAGATTGCCCGGGGTGGCCTTGGTAGATCGCAGTAGTGAAGCCCCACATGCCATGGAATTTGAAGTGGCGGACCCCATCAATTGGGAAGGTAAAGGCGAGGGAGTTTCCGTAGGATTTATGCCCAAATCCGTGGGATTTGATTTTTTAAGGATCATGGACTTAAAAATTGCGGATGGCCGTGGGTTTTCAAAAAAAATCACTTCGGATTCCACGGATGCATTTATGGTTAATCGAGAAGCTGTCCGGCAAATGGGAATCACCGATCCCTTGGGGAAATGGGTTTCGGCCTGGGACAAAAGAGGACGTATTATTGGCATTTTGGAAGATTATCATACAGCCTCCCTTCACCAAAGGATAAAGCCGGTTATCGTAGATGTAAAGGAAAATCTCAATTTCGGATTTGTTCTAATTCGAACCAAGCCAGGTAAGACCAAGGAGGCCTTGGCTCAATTAAGGACGTTGTATGCAAAAATAAATCCTTTACGCCCTTTTGATTACCAGTTTGCCGATAGCGAATATCAGGCGCTATACAAAAATGAGCAAGTGGTTGCCAAGTTGTCCAATATCTTTTCGGTTTTCGCCATTATTATTTCATGTCTAGGGCTATTGGGGCTTGCCATGTTCTCTGCACAACAACGTGTTAGGGAGATAGCCGTACGGAAAGTATTGGGTGCTTCAACCACTACTATTATCAATTTGTTTTCCAAGGATATTTTAAGGCTTGTAGGCTTTTCTTTTTTGATTGCCGCGCCTATAGGATGGTTGGTAATGGATGGCTGGTTGGAGGGCTTTGCATACAAGATAAACCTTTCTTGGTGGATTTTTGTCTTGACGGGTCTTATAGCATTTGGTGTGGCGTTTTTGACCATCAGTTCGCAATCGTTTAGAGTGGCAAGGGCCAATCCTGCAAGTTCATTACGCTCGGAATAAAAATAGTTGTCGATGAAAAAAAAGGAAAACCATGTTTAAAAACTATCTAAAAATCGCTTGGCGGAATATCCTCAATAACAAGGTGTTTTCGATTCTAAATATCGTTGGTCTGGCCATAGGCCTACTCTGTAGTTTACTCATCTATCTTTGGATTTCCGACGAACTTGCTGTAGACAATTATCATGAAAACATTGACCGATTGTATTCGGTATACCAAAGGCAAATATTCGAAGGCAGGGTAGATGCGGGGTACTATACACCGGCAGTACTTTATAGGGAGTTGAAGAATAAAATTCCTGAAATAGAGAAAGCGGCCCCGAGAAGTTTTACTACTAAAACCTTTGCCCATCAAGACAAAATTTTTAAAAAAGAAGGAAGTTTTGTTGGTACGGACTACTTTGATATGTTTTCCGTGGATTTTTTGGAAGGTACGGTAGATTCTGCGATAGATTCTCCTAATGATATCGCCATTTCGGAAACTATGGCAAAAACTTTTTTTGGAAGTGCCAAAAACGCCATCGGCAAGTCACTATTCTATGAGAATAAAAATCAATTAAAAGTATCTGCCGTATTCAAGGATAACGGTCCAGCCGATTCTCGCAAGAATGATTATTTTCTTCACTGGGATATTTTTTTGGAAGAAAACAGTTGGGCGCCCAACATCTTGAACAGTAGTCCGCCGACTTTTATAATGCTTACGGAAAATGCGAATTCCGAAATGGTTAGCGGTAAAATCAAGGATTTTCTTGTTCCCTATAGAGCGGAGGAAGATGACAACTTTACAGTAGAACTGGGCTTGCAGCCTTATGGTGAGAGTTATCTACATAGCAATTTCGAGAACGGGGTTATCTCTGGTGGGCGGATAGAGAACGTCCGCATCTTCGGGTTTATCGCTTTTTTTGTGCTGTTGATTGCCTGTATCAACTTTATGAATCTGGCCTCTGCCGGTTCCCTGAAAAGAGCAAAGGAAGTAGGGGTGCGGAAATCCTTGGGCGCAAGGAAAGGGAGTTTAATATCCCAATTTTTAGGGGAAGCTTTGTTGCTTTCATGTATAAGCACAGTCTTGTCCCTCGTATTGGTTGCACTGGTACTTCCGCTCTTTAACGAGTTGGCGAACAAAGACCTAAGCTTTTTTAATCTCTCGCCGTTATCTTGGTTGGGTATTTTGGGCATTGCCCTGTTGACGGGCTTTGTTTCCGGCAGTTATCCAGCATTCGTACTATCCTCTTTTAAGGCGATAGATATTTTTAAAAAGAACAGGAACGCCGATGCCAGTTCGCAATGGGTACGTCAAGGTCTGGTGGTTTTTCAATTTGCCTTAACGATTATCCTGATTTCGGGAATGATCATTACATCCCGTCAGATTAACTATATACAAAATGAAAACCTTGGTTTTGACCCTCACAACGTTTTTATGTTTGTTTTTGAAGGGGATTCCACACGCACATTTTCCAGCCTCAAAGAAAGGGCCTTACAACTGCCCGGGGTTGAATCCATGACGACTACCACCACAGGCCCAATGGATTTTACGAACGGGTTCGACGATGTGCAATGGGCGGGCAAATCCAGCGATGACCCTACTATATTCATGAGTATGGACGTAGGATCGGATTTTGCCGAAACCTGGGGTACGGAGATGCTTATGGGCACCGATTTTTCAAATAAAAGTATTGCTGACAATTCGGGCTATATCATCAATGAGACCGCCCTAAAAATAATGGGGTTTGAAGACCCTATAGGCAAACCGATTACCATGTGGGGCAACGAAGGCAGTATTGTCGGGGTAATGAAAGACTTTCCCATAAATACGGTAAAAACGGCTATTCCCCCATTGATTATTCGCAATGGGGAAAATGCGAACAGGGTCGCCGTTTTAGCACGGATCAGTCCTGTAAATGTAGTGGAAACGGTAGAAGCTTTGGAAAACCTGTATACAGAAATGTTTCCAGAAGTTCCGTTTGATTATGTGTTTTCCGATACATGGTATAACAATATGTATAAAAGCGAGATTACATTTTTTAAGCTCTCACAATACTTTTCATTTATGGCCATTTTCATTTCCTGTCTTGGCCTCTTTGGCCTGGTCATGTTTACGGCCCAACAAAAAGTGAAGGAGATAGGAATCCGGAAAGTACTCGGTGCCTCGGTAGGCAAGATAACAGGTCTTTTGATCAAAGACTTTCTAAAATTAGTAATCATAGGCATCCTAATAGGCTGCCCCGTTGCCTGGTATTTTATGAACAAATGGCTGACGAATTATGAATACAGAACCGAAATGCCCTGGTGGGCTTTTGGGGCAGCAGGTAGTATAGTCATTGCCATAGCCTTACTTACAGTAGGTTTTAAATCGATTAGGGCAGCAATGAATGACCCTGTTGAAAGTTTACGCACGGAATAGTTATTAAAAATTGAACTATCATGTTTAAGAATTATCTAAAAATCGCTTGGCGGAACCTTTTAAAAAACAAAGGGTTTACTATTATCAATATCGTAGGGCTCAGTATCGGAGTCGCGGCCTGTATCCTTATTTCCATTTATATTCTTCATGAGGTCAGTTACGATAAACAGGTGCCCAATTCGGGTAACGTATATCGAATGATCGGCAATTATTTGATAGATGGTCGGGTGGAGACCGGAATTCATTTTTCCGCCAATACGGCACCAACGGTTTTGGAGGATTTTGCCGAGGTGGAGAATTCCGGAAGACTTATGGCCAATGGACTTTTTTATGGTGCCGGAAGCAATGAAATCCGTATTGAGGACAAATCCATGCAGCATCATGAAAAAGGTTTTGCCTATGCCGATCAATCCATATTGGACATCATGGGTGTTCCTATGGTACGCGGTGATGCATCCACAGCACTTTCAGAGCCCAAGACCATTGTAATTTCCGAGGCTATGGCCTATAAACATTTCAATACGGAGAATCCCGTAGGCAAGGTCATTTATTTGAATGGAAACAATGAAGATCCTTTTAGGATCAGTGGGGTCATGAAAGACTTTCCAAGCAATTCTCATCTGGATTATGATTTCTTTATTACCCTAGAGGGAGTTGAATTTGGCGAAGGGGAACAGACCCGATGGTTTCAAAACAATTATTTTACCTATTTGGTCCTACGGCCGGATGCGGACGTGGCAACCTTTGAAAAAAAGATGTCCAATACGCTTATCCATACCTATATGAAGCCCGCCTATTTGGCCGCGGGATTTGTACAAGGCGAAACCTTGGAAGATCAACTGAGTATATCCTTACAAAAGTTGACGGACATCAACCTATATTCTGCACAAATCGATTTTGAATCCAGTTATCGTAACGACATCAAGATCATATGGATTTTTGGCATCATCGCCCTTTTTATCCTCATCATCGCCAGTATCAATTTTGTGAATTTGTCTACGGCGAAATCGGTTAACCGGGCGAAGGAAGTGGGGGTTCGGAAAGCCGTAGGTTCTTCAAGAAAATATTTAATTGGACAGTTTTTGACGGAATCCGTGCTAATAACGGTCATAGCATTTGTCATTGGTATTTTGCTATCCTGGCTCTTGATACCTCTTTTTAGGGCAATGTCCGGCAAGGCCTTGATCCTGCCCTGGGACAGCCCTGTATTTATCCCTTTAGTTTTGGCAGCGGCCTTTTTGGTAGGTACTTTGGCGGGCCTTTACCCCTCCTTCTATTTGTCCAGGTTCAATCCGGCTAAGGTTCTTAAAGGCATGATGGGCCAAAGTAAAAAAACCAGCGGGCTACGGAGCGGATTGGTGGTGTTCCAGTTTACCATCTCCATTATCCTAATAGTAGGGACGCTTATTGTAAACCAGCAAATGGATTTTATCCTGAACTCCAAGATTGGATTTGAAAAAGAACAGGTAATACAATTGTACGGCACCAATATGTTAAACGATAGGGTGGAAACCTTTAAGGACGAGTTGGAAAACTTGAATGGGATAAGCAGTGTGAGTATCAGTGACTATTTGCCGATTGAAGGTACTAAGCGGAATGGTAACAGTTTTGTAAATGAGGGAAGGGACAATATTGATGAAACCGTTGGTGGACAGGCCTGGGTTATTGACGAAGATTATTTGGAGACCTTGGGCATGAAACTGGTCGAAGGGCGTAATTTTTCGGAGGACCGTAGTTCGGATGATGAAGCAACTATCATCAATCAGGCAATGGTGGAGAAACTGAATCTGGAAAATCCAATCGGCAAAAGAATATCCAGATATGGTACCCTGTACGAGGTCATTGGGGTAGTGGAAAACTTCAACTACAATACCATGAAACAGGAGATACAGCCGTTATGCTTTTTCAGGGGAATCAGTCCGTCCATTGTTTCGGTAAAGGCCGATACCGGGGATATGCCCTCGCTTTTGTCTTCCATTGAGGGCAAGTGGCAGGAATTCATGCCCAAAATGGCCTTTCGCTATGCCTTTATGAACGATTCCTTTGCTAAAATGTACAACAATATAAGTCGCATTCGAACTATTTTCCTGGCCTTTGCCATTCTGGCCATTTTTGTGGCCTGTTTGGGTCTTTTTGCACTTTCTGCATTTATGGTGGAACAACGAAAGAAAGAAATCAGTATCCGTATGGTACTGGGAGCGTCCTTCCAGAATATTTATAAACTATTGAGCATCAATTATCTAAAGTTGGTGGGAATTTCCATACTGGTGGCCTTACCCATCGGATGGTATATGATGAGCCGTTGGTTGGAGGATTTTACCTATAAGATCAATATGGGTTGGGAAGTGTTTTTAGGGGCTACGGTCATTGCATTGATTATTGCAATAGTTACCATCAGTTATCAATCTGTAGGGGCTGCTCTGACACCCCCTGTGAATAGCCTACGTACGGAATGAAGGAATAATATCAAACGCCGGAACAGACTTGATAGTTATCAAGGGCGGCACTAAAAAAGGAATCATGTTTAAAAATTATCTAAAGATTGCGTGGAGGAATTTCATACAGCAGAAATGGTATTCCCTTTTAAACATGAGTGGGCTTGCTATAGGCATGGCCTGCGGAATCCTAATTCTGTTATGGGTGCGCCATGAATCCAGTTATGATACTTTTCACGGGAACGCGGAACAGATTTTTAGACTCACCGCCCAGGCCAATGATGATTTTAAGGCAGCGGTAAGTCCTGCCGGGATGGTCGAAGAACTTCCGAATTTAATGACCCAGATAACCTCCAGTGTTCGATTGAGCAAGCCTTTTGAGGAACTCTTTGAGGTCAATGGACAAAAGTTTAAGGAAAGTTCGGTCTTTTATGCGGACACTAACTTTTTGGAAGTGTTCACTTTTCCCCTGATTAAAGGTAACCCCCAAACCGCACTTTCCCGACCGGATGGCATTTTGCTTACGGAAACTACGGCTCGGAAGTTTTTTGGTGCGGACAAGGCGTTGGGCAAGGCCGTTAAGGTCAACAACACCAATGTTTTTACGGTTACCGGTGTCCTGGCGGATCTCCCTTCCAATTCGCATCTGCAGTTTAATGTCATACTTCCCATGGCCCACTACGCCAAGACCGATTCAGATTTGATCAATAAGGTCTGGAATTCGTTCAACTTTTATGGGTATTTCCAGTTTAGGAAAGGGGCCATTTCCTCAGAGGAGGACTTGTCCAAGGCCGTCGGGAGAATCAACCAGATCTATGCCGAAAGGATGCCAGAGTTTGAAATCATTTTTGATTTGCAGCCCTTAACAGATATTCATTTGCATTCCTCTGGGCTGCAAATTGATGTTGCGGGCCATGGTAATTCCCAATATGTGAATATTTTCTTTATAGTTGCCTTCATTATTTTAATTGTTGCTTGTATCAACTATATGAACCTGGCCACGGCCAGATCATCAAAAAGGGCCAAGGAAGTAGGTTTGCGCAAGGTCATTGGGGCGGGGCGAAATCAATTGGTATTCCAATTTTTGGGAGAATCGTTGATGATATCCTTTTTTTCCTTGATTCTTGCCATTGGTATAGTGTATTTGTCATTACCCGCTTTTAATGATTTGGCACAAAAACAGCTGGAATTGCATTTGGGGGATGCTAACATTTGGATGGGACTGATGGCGATAGCACTGATTACCGGTCTCATTTCTGGAAGCTATCCTGCCCTGTTTTTATCCGGTTTTAAGCCTGTAAAAGTTTTGAAGGGAAAAATGAAATTGTCCGGATCTAACCTTTTCCTTAGAAATGGATTGGTGATTTCGCAATTTGTCGCCTCTGTTTTATTGCTTATTGGCACCATGGTCATATATACCCAACTCAATTATATTAGGGATAAGAATTTAGGGTATGACAAGTCTAATCTGATCTATGTTCCCATGGAGGGCGAACTGTGGGGCAAGCAGGAAGCCTTACGTACCGCTTTGGAACAAAACCCTTTGACCAGTGATTTTTCGATAGTCTCCGACCTACCTGCCAATCTTGTGACCGGGGATTTCGATGTCCAGTGGGAGGGAAAAGATCCCAATTCCCAAATACTTTTCCCAAGTATCAGGGCAGATGAAAACTTCCTTAAGATCTTTCAGATGGATTTGGTGGAAGGGCGTGGGTTTTCGAAAAGCTCATTGGACAATAATGATTATCTGATCAATGAGACGGCGGCAAGGATCATGGGTCAAGATTTAGGGGATGTCTTGGGAAAAAGCCTGACCTTCTATGGTAAGAAGGGGACGATTATCGGCGTGGTCAAGGATTTTAATTACAAACCGCTTCAGTACGCCATAGAACCTTTGATACTGAGCCATAGGGATCGCGGATCTATAACGGTAATCAGAACGGCCCCGGAGCAGACCGAATCCACAATTGCGGCCTTGGAGGAAATCTATGGCTCCTTGAATCCGGCATATCCCTTGGCCCATGGTTTTGTGGATGCGGATTTGGACGCCCAATACAAAGGGGAACAACAAATGGGAGCCATATTCAACGTATTCGCCTTACTCGCCATCATTATTTCCTGTTTGGGGCTTTATGGGTTATCCGCTTTTATGACAGAGCAACGCTTTAAGGAAATCGGAATACGAAAGGTGTTGGGAGCCAGTGCCCTTAGGTTGGTGAATATGCTTTCCAAGGATTTTGTGAAGTTGGTGGGCATAGCGCTTGTCATTGCCGTACCATTGGCTTGGTATCTTATGGAAAGTTGGCTAGAGGGATTTGCCTTTCGCATAAACATACAATGGTGGATGTTCGCCATTTCCGGGCTAACGGTTTTATTGGTAGCGATAACAACGGTTAGTTATCAAAGTATAAAGGCCGCTAATGCCAATCCGATAAAAAGTTTACGAACGGAATGAACTAAGAAAACGACAATCTAATAATAGCTGTTGAAACAACCACGGTAACTATCTGGGCAGCATAAGAAATGAGAACTATGTTTACAAACCATATTAAAATAGCCTTCCGGTATTTAAGGAACCACAAATCTTTTACCGCTGTAAACATACTCGGTCTTACTTTGGGATTCTTTTGCTTTTTTCTGCTGAATGCTTACGTGTTAAAGGAAACATCATTTGATTTAGGGCAAGAACAAGTTTTTCGCCTGCTTCAGAAAACGGTAGATGAAAATGGTACTATTCGTGAAATGGCCCAGTCTCCGCCAAAGGTCGGGGCAGAGTCAAAACGACTTTTTGAGGAAATAGAAAATCAGACCCAAATTCTTTATATAGGACGGACCAATTTTGGTAACGATCCAGCCACTACGCACCATCAGGAGGTAGCTATTTTGGACGACAATT
This sequence comes from uncultured Flavobacteriaceae bacterium, assembly GCA_947494715.1. Classification (GTDB taxonomy): domain Bacteria; phylum Bacteroidota; class Bacteroidia; order Flavobacteriales; family Flavobacteriaceae; genus Ulvibacterium. Next base: position 41,971 of record CANLWG010000003.1, read on the forward strand.
TTTTACAGGTATTCGATTTTCCATTGGTAGAGGGTACAAAAGACGACCTGTCAAACCGGCCAAATGGAATTATCCTTACAAGATCCATTAAGGAGCTGTATTTCGGCCAGCAGCAGGCACTGGGAAAAATTTTAAAGACGAGCTATGGGGATTATCCGATTGTGGCAATACTAGATGATTTTCCAGAGAATTCCCACCTGGAGAATGCGGCTTTTTTTAGCCATCAAATGGCTTCGGAGATTTATGAATGGTTCAATGAATTTATGACCTCCAATTGGTCCAACGATCAACTAGTAACCTATTTCAAGGTATTGCCCAACACAGATTTAAATGTACTTGGGGAAAAGATAACTGCACTGGCCAAAGAAAATTACCCGGTAGGCAAAACATTCAACAACACCTTTACGGTACAGCCTGTACAGGATATCCACTTGTATGAAAATGATGTTGAAGGCGAAATCAATAAGGGTAAGGGAAACGGATTGTATGTAAGCTTGTTTTTCTGGATCAGCATTCTCATTCTCCTCGTGGCTTGTTTTAATTATGCGGGCCTATTGAATATTGCTTTTATCGACCGATCTAAGGAAATAGGGCTTCGACAAATTGTAGGCGCAGGGAAGACACATTTATTGGGGCAGTTCTTATCGGAAAGTCTTCTATTGATTTCCGTTTCAATAATTTTGGCCTATTCTTTTTTATGGGCGTTACAGCCGTTGGTCCAAAATTGGTTCAGTACAACCCTAAATCTGGCCATAGTTCCCTTGGATGGTATTTTGTTGATGTTGGCTTCAGGCCTTTTTCTAAGTATAGTATCGGTGGCCTATCCATTTTGGTTGGTGATTAAATCAGGGGTCTCTTCCTCGTTAAAGAACACAATATCAGTAGGGTCTAAATTGCCTTTCAGAAGGTTTATGCTTACGTTTCAATTTATTGCGGTCATCACCTTTGTTACCGCCTCCTATGTCTTTAATAGGCAGATGGATTTTCTGGAAAACAAGGAACTGGGCTTTAAAAAAGAAGGTTTGGTCACCGTGGATATCAACAGCGGTATTTTACGGGGACAGTTCGAAGCGATTAAAAACGAGTTTTTAAGAATTCCCGAGGTCAATGCGGTCAGTGTAAGCTCAAGAGTACCCGGTGAATGGAAGAATATACCTGTGGTAAAGGCCAAGCGGAATGGACAATCGTCAGTGGATGCAAAAGATATGCTCTTTCTGGGAGCGGATAAGGATTTTCTTGAAACCTACAACATAAATCTGATAGCAGGCTCAAATTTTTCGGGAACCCCTTCGGACAGTTCCAAAGTACTCATAAACGATGCTGCAGCACTGACTTTGGGACTGGAGAATCCGGTGGGTCAATTTATTGAAGTCCCTTTTGTCAATTATGGGGGTAGTACCCAGAATTTGGAAGAACCATTTCAAGCGCAGATAGTAGGGGTTGTCAAAGACTTTCAAATAGAGGATTTCAGAACAAGCATAAAGCCTTTGCTAATTGGAAACTGGAACAATCCCTTGCATTCCATTGATTATTACACCCTGCAAATAGAAACATCGGATTGGTCAAAAACAGGATTGGCCCTAAAAGAGGTCAATGACTCTTTTGACCCACAAACCCCCATTGAGCTTAATATCTTGAACGATAAGTTCGCCCGTTTTTTTGAAAAGGATATGGAACATTTCAAACTCTTGAATTTCTTTTCCGTAATCGTTGTTTTCTTAGCTTGTATGGGACTCTTTGCCATGAGCGGTTTTGTGGCCAGAAGCAGGACTAAGGAAATCGGAATTCGCAAGGTATTGGGTTCAAGCGTAGCACAACTGCTTTACCTTTTATCAAAAGACTTTATGAAATTGACCCTTATCGGATTAATTATAGCCACACCCATAACCTGGTATTTGCTAAAAAGATGGCTCTCGGATTTTGCCTATCATATTGATTTTAAATGGTGGATGATAGCCCTGACTGGTTTAGTTAGCCTGGTGCTGACCCTATTGACCGTAAGTTTTCAATCGACTAAGGCGGCGACAATAAACCCTGCAAAAAGCTTACGATCTGAATAACAAAAAACAAAGATCATGTTTAAAAACTATCTAAAAATTGCATGGAGGAACCTAGTTAAGAACAAAGGATATTCCGCAATTAATATTGGTGGACTTGCCATAGGAATGGCCTGTTTCCTCATGATCGCCATGTTCATCAAACATGAACTTTCTTATGACAGCTATCATGAAAGTATTGACAATATTTATCGTGTAGTGCATAACTACGATAATGAATATTCGGGGAATTACCAGGTATGGGGCAACGCCCCTGTTGGGCCAAAGTTAAAAGAAGACTTTTCCGAGGTATTGCAGACCGTACAATTTTCTGGAAGGTCTAGCAGTCTTCTAAAATATAGGGATAAGTCTTTTCAGGAAAACAACTGCTTTTATGTAGATGCAACTGTTTTCCGAATCTTCAGTTGGCCCCTTATTCTTGGAAATCCTGAAACTGCATTGGAAGCACCCTATTCCGTAGTGTTGACCGAAAGTATGGCTAAAAAATATTTCGGGAACGAAGACCCTATAGGAAAAACCCTAGAAGGTATTGGCGGTAAGGCTGCGGACGGAAAATATACTGTTACGGGAATCATGAAGGATATCCCTTCCAATTCTCACTTCAGCTTTGACGCTTTGATGTCCATGGCTTCCTTTTTCAAGACCCGTCCCGAAATATTTGAACAATGGGGTTACGTGGATTTTTACACATATTTTTTAACAACTGACCAGTTTGACCCTGTTGCTTTTCAAGCTAAAATGCCTGAATTTTTAAGACGGCATGAGGCATTTAATGACGAGTACTATTATAATATACGCTTGGAGGCTTTAAAGGATGCTTATTTGCGTTCCGATGCCGGACGACAACCCGGCGTTACGGGCAGTCTTGCTAATGTGTACATTTTTGCCATTATCGGGCTATTTATTCTTGTGATTGCCTGTATTAACTTCATGAACCTCGCTACGGCACGTTCAATGGAACGTGCCAAAGAAGTGGGGATTAGAAAAGTAATCGGGGCCAATAGAAGTGGACTCATATATCAATTTTTTGGAGAATCATTGGTAATGGTAGCTATAGCTGCGATAATAGGATTGGCTATTGTAACCTTGTTCTTGCCATGGATGCAGGAACTTACAGGGAAGGATTTTCAAACAACCGATATTTTTAATCTACCTACCCAACTCATTTATATTGCCACGGCATTATTTACGGGATTGTTGGCTGGGAGCTATCCTGCTTTGATTCTGTCGGGCTTTGCCCCGGTAAGTGTCCTTAAAGGATTGTTTAGGACTTCTCCCAAGGGAGTCAATTTAAGAAGGAGCCTTGTAGTGTTCCAGTTTAGTCTCTCAGTGGCACTTATCACGAGTACGGCCATTGTGTATTCCCAATTGGGTTTTATGCTTAACAAAAACCTAGGGTTTGACAGGGAACAGATGTTGGTCATTGATTTCAATGGAGACGTTAAGGTGCGCAATAGTTTGGAAGCAATTAAGGCTGAGTTTGTTAAGCTTACTGATGTAAAATCCGCTGCAGCATCACGAACTGTACCTGGCACCCATTTTCCCAATGCCGGCACCTCTATTGAATCTGTAGATGGGGAGATGACAAGTCAAGGCCCGGCACTTTTTGAAGTAGATGTAGACTTCATACCGCATTATGATATTGAAATGGTTGCAGGGAGGGCCTATTCCCGTGAATTCCCAACCGACACCATTTCTTCCTTGGTAGTGAACGAATCAGCTGCTAGGCAATTTGGGTATGACGACCCAGGGAAAATTATTGGCAAAAAGTTTGAACAATGGGGTAGGAAAGGTCAGATTATTGGGGTGACAAAAGATTTCAATTATCAGTCGCTACATCAAAAAGTTGAACCCTTAGCCTTACGCCTGGAACCTTTTTCAAGTGGATATCTGAGTCTTGCAGTCCAATCAAAGGACTTGCCTTCTACAATGGAAAAGATTAAAAATATGTGGGAAGCGCTTGTACCCCATAGACAGTTCCTAGTAAGCTTTTTGGATGAATCCTTCAATAATCAATACGAGGCGGATATCCGCTTCAAAAAGCTATTTACCCTATTTTCTTGCCTTGCAATTTTAATCGCATGTCTTGGGCTTTTAGGATTGGCTACGTATAGTGCCGTTCAACGTACCAAAGAAATTGGAATACGAAAAGTATTGGGGGCAGGGGTTCCCAATATTGTGGGATTGCTATCAAAGGATTTTCTAAAACTCGTCGGTATTGCCATCTTTATCGCCACTCCATTTTCCTGGTACGCTATGCATCAATGGCTCAAGGGATACGCCTATCAAATTGAAATGGATTGGTGGGTATTTGGACTTTCAGGTCTTGTGGCGTTATGTATCGCTATTGCGACGGTCAGTTTTCATGCTATTAAGGCAGCAAACGGAAATCCTGTAAAAAGTTTACGCACGGAATAATAATAAAAAACGAGAATCATGTTTAAAAACTATCTAAAAATCGCTTGGCGGAACCTGATTAAGAACAAAGTGTATTCTTGGATCAACATTGGGGGTTTAGCTATTGGCATCGTAGCCTGTTTGCTCATTCTGCAATATGTCGCCTTTGAATACAGCTATGAGAATTTTCATGCGCTGAAGGACCGTATTTATCGAGTGCAACAAGATCGGTACGACAATGGTAAGCTTTCCACGCAATGGGCAGCGGGAGCTTATGCTGTTGGAAATTCCTTTAAGGAGGCCATACCGGAAATAGAGGAGTACGTAAAGGTCATGGAGACCGCTGATATAATTGTCGAAGTAGAAAACCGGCCTTTAAAGATTGAAGAAGTATACTTTACCACCAATTCCTTTTTCAACGTTTTTTCCTACCCGCTGCTATATGGCAAAAAGGAAGGCCTTTTAACGGAACCTTATACGGCCGCCATTTCCGAGAGTACCGCCCTTAAGATATTTGGGACCACTAATGTGGTGGACAAAATATTGCCCATTAGTGGAAACAAAAACTATAGAATTACCGGGGTTTTTAAAGATATGCCTGCCAATACACAGCTTCAGCCCAATTTTTTGGCGTCCTATACCAGTTTTATAGAGCAGGTAAAAACAAACTCCAATGGGGAACAAAACCCTGAAGAATGGTGGGCGTCGGACGGTTGCTTAACTTATGTATTACTTCAAAAAGGGGTTGACCCAGGCCAAGTTGAAGCAAAATTTGTTCCCGTGGTCGAAGAAGGAGTAGGCGAACTCATGCGACGTTTTAATGCTTCGGTAACCTACAACCTACAACTACTGACCAACATACATTTGGAGGCGAATTATATGATGGAGCCAGCACCGAACGGAGATTCCAAGACCGTACTTCTTTTGTTGGGCATCGCTTTTTTCATTATTGTGATTGCATGGGTCAATTATATAAATCTGGCCACGGCCCGTGCCATTGGGCGTGCCAAGGAAGTGGGTGTCCGCAAGACCGTAGGGTCCAATCGCAAACAGTTGATTACCCAATTCTTTTTTGAATCTGCATTGTTCAATGGTCTGGCGTTGCTATTGGCCTTGATTATTATGCTAATTGCCCTTCCGGCCTTTAATCAAATCTCGGGTCAACCGGTATCCTATGAGTTGCTTGCCAAAACCAATTTTTGGTTGGGCCTTATAGCCTTGTTCTTTTCGGGAGTGCTATTATCCGGGCTGTATCCAGCTATTGTATTATCCAAATTTAGACCCGTTGAAGTACTTAAGGGAAACATGGGAGGTACCCAACAAGGAACATTGTTGCGAAAAGGGCTCGTTGTACTTCAATTTACGGCTTCCCTGTTTTTGTTGATAGGCTCCCTAGTCGTATACCAGCAAATACAGTTTATGCGCGATCAATCCTTGGGGATCGATATTGACCAGACCCTTGTGTTGCGGCCGCCCATTGCCACGGATTCTACTTTTGTGGCCCAAAAACAGGCCCTTAAGGAGACGTTATTGCAGTACTCCGCCATAAAAAATGTGGCCGTTTCCTCCATTGTTCCCGGCGAAGGGACTGGCGGAAATGCCGGAGGTATACGGTTGGTGACCCAAGATGACTCGGAACAAAAACAATACCGGTTTATTCATGTAGACCACGATTTTTTGGATCTGTATGATACCAAGTTGATAGCCGGCCGAAAGTTTTCCAAGGATTTTGGGGCCGAAGCGGTCAATGTTATTTTTAACCGAAAGGGAATACAACATTTGGGTTTTGATGATCCAGAGGAGGCCATAGGGAAACAAATAGAATTTTGGGGCGATCAGTGTACCATAGTAGGGGTTGTGGAAAATTTTCACCAGCAATCGCTTCGCGATGCGTATGAACCACTTATCCTCAGGTTGAATCCAGGTGTATACGGATACTTCTCCATAAAAACGGAGATGGGCCAAATAGCCCAAACTGTTGCTCAGGTACAATCGGAATGGGATGCTTTTTTTCCGGGGAATACCTTTGAATACTTTTTTCTGGACGAACAATTTGACAAGCAGTACAAGGCTGATCACAGATTTGGCCAAGTATTTGGGCTGTTTACGCTATTGGCCATCTTCGTGGCCTGTTTGGGGCTGTTCGGTCTCGCCTCCTTCACCACGTTGCAACGCACCAGGGAAATAGGGATACGAAAAGTGTTGGGCGCATCAGTACAAGGAATTTTAAAGCTTTTGTACAGGGAATATGCACTTTTATTGGCCTTGGCCTTTTTAATTTCAATTCCATTGGCCTGGTATATGGCCAGTAATTGGTTGCAGGGGTATGCATTCCGTATTTCCATTCATTGGACATTCTTTGTATGGCCCTTTATAGCTATAGTGTTTATCGCATTGCTGACAGTAAGTTTTCAATCTATCAAAGCCTCGTTGGCCAATCCGGTAAAGAGCTTGCGTACAGAATAATTCATCAATCTACACTGAACCTGTTTCAGTATAAAAACCAACATCATGTTTAAAAACTATTTAAAAATCGCCTGGCGAAACTTAAAAAAGAACAAAGGGTATTCGGCCATCAATATCGGGGGTCTTGCCCTGGGTATGGCCGTCACCCTTATTATTGGGTTATGGATACAGGACGAGCTTACCCATAACAGCTACTTTAAAAATAAGGACAGAATAGCCCAGGTATTCCAGTCACAGACCTTTAACGGTCAGACAGGCACCGGGCCGGCAATTCCAAGACCTTTGGAGGTGGCTCTCCGTGAGGACTTTGGTGATAATTTTAAGCACCTAGTCATGTCATCGTGGACGAGCTCCCAGTATCTTAACTATGAAGAAAAGAGCCTGTCCAAAACGGGCAATTTTATGCAACGGGAGGCCCCTGAAATGTTGGACCTCAACATTTTGAAAGGCGAGATGGACGGTCTTCGGGACATCAATTCCATTATGCTTTCCGAATCCGTTGCCCAGGCCATATTCGGTGATGAGGAACCTATTGGTAAGGTCTTAAAGGTCAATAGCCAATATGATATGATGGTAACTGCCGTTTACGAGGATATTCCAGCAAATAACTCCTTCGATGAGGCCGAATTCTTGATGCCCTGGGAAAAATATATTACTACACAGGAATGGGTTAAGAATTCAGTTGATCAATGGGGTAATAACTCCTTTCAGATGTTCGTGCAAATAGCGGACAATATGACTATGGAACGGGTTTCGGCTACTATTAGGGACGTTAAAAAGAACCGGAACGAGGATTTAGTAGAGTTCAATCCGCAATTGTTCCTGTTTCCCATGAGCGAATGGTATTTACGCAACAATTTTGAAAATGGAAAGCAAGTGGGAGGGAGAATAAAGTACGTTTGGCTCTTTGGTATCATTGGGGCCTTCGTTTTGCTTTTGGCGTGTATCAACTTTATGAACCTAAGTACGGCCCGTTCCGAAAAAAGGAGTAAGGAGGTAGGCATACGAAAATCGATAGGCTCTCAACGAAATCAATTGATCAACCAGTTTTTGAGCGAATCTTTCTTGGTAGTCGCATTCGCCTTTATCATTGCCATTTTTATTGTTTTGTTATCGTTGAACGGGTTTAACGACCTGTCCAGAAAGGAGATTTCCTTTCCTTGGGGCAATATCGGCTTTTGGTTGATTTCAATAGTTTTTGTCCTGATTACCTCTTTATTGGCCGGTAGCTATCCTGCTCTTTATTTGTCGTCTTTTAGACCTGTGGATGTTTTAAAGGGAACTTTCAAGGCAGGAAAGTATGCCGGATTGCCACGGAAAATTTTGGTGGTTTTGCAATTCACGGTTTCCGTGGCTTTTATTATCGGAACGGTCATCGTAATGCAGCAAATAAATCATGCCAAGAATAGGCCTATAGGGTATGACAAGGAGGGCCTTATACAAATACCGACATTTAGTCAAGACTTTACCGGAAAATATGACTTGATGCGAAGTGAATTTTTGAACTCCAACGCAGTACTGGAAATGTCAGCTTCCAGCAGTCCCACTACCCGAATATGGTCCAATCGGAGTGGTTTTGATTGGGAAGGTAAGCCCGAAGGATTTCAGGAAGATCTGGCCTGGACGGAGGTCACTCACGAATACGTTAAATCACTCAATCTTAAAATACTTCAAGGCAGGGATTTTTCAAGGGAATTTACCACGGATTCCAATGCCGTACTTATTAACCGAACGGCTTTAAAATATTTGGGACTTACAGATCCCATAGGGATGTTACTGAAGGACGATAGCGAGGAAGATCCAGATCCGCCTTTAAAAATTATTGGTGTAGTGGAAGACATGATTGCACAATCACCCTATGAGCCGGTAAAACAGGGCGTCTATGTTTTCGATAAAAATGGCAATTCCAGTTTTTATAATTTACGATTGAACCCAAAGCAAAGCGCTAGTCAAAATCTAGCCGTTATCGAAAGGGTATTCACGGAACATTTTCCGGATATTCCCTTTCGGTACGATTTTGTGGACGAAGAGTATGGTGAAAAATTTGCAGCCGAGGAACGCATCGGTACCCTTTCCGCTATTTTCACCGCACTCGCCATTCTTATTAGCTGTCTAGGACTGTTTGGGCTAACTTCTTTTGTTGCGGAACAGCGTACCAAGGAAATAGGGGTTAGAAAAGTATTGGGGGCTTCGGTGTTTAATGTGTGGAATATGTTGTCCAAAGACTTTTTAAAACTGGTTACCATTTCCTGTTTTATAGCTATACCCATTTCCTATTATGTGATGAACGGATGGTTACAGGATTACCCGTATCGGGTAATCTTGGAGTGGTGGATTTTTGCCCTCGCCGTTATCGGGGCATTGGCTATTACAATTCTTACGGTAAGTTTTCAAGCCATTAAGGCGGCGAATGCGAATCCGGTAAATAGTTTACGTACGGAATAAAAAGACTTAGACCTGTCAGGGTTAAACTTGTCCGCTCTTTTTGGCGGAAAACCTAACGGGTCTAAGCCAAAAAAAAAGAACCATGTTAAAAAATTATCTAAAAATCGCTTGGCGGAACCTGGCCAAAAACAAACAGCAGACGATCATCAATCTATTGGGCCTAACGATTGGTACGGTCAGCTGCCTGACTATTCTATTGTATGTTTTTGCCCAAATGGGTTATGATGAACATCATGAAAACGCCGAATCCATTTACAGGATACAGACCAATATTGATGGGGCAAGTTCGGGTACGGAAGATGTCCGTACTGCGGGATCATCACCCCCGATCGCTTTTGCTGCGAAGGATGACTTCCCAGAGATTGAGGAAGCTACTAGAGTGGTTTTGGTAGACCTGTTTAATGTGGATATTATTAGGGCTGCTGGCAAGGAGAGCGGATTTTACGAGTCCAAGGCCTATTTGGCCGATTCTACCTTGTTCAAAGTATTTAATTATAAGTTATTAGAAGGTGGTTCTACGGCACTGAACGAACCGAGTACCCTAATTCTTTCCTCATCTCTGGCGAAGAAATTGTTTAATGATCAAAAGGCATTGGACAAAACGGTCGAGATTTCGGGCTATGACGGAGACCCCCTAAGACTTACGGTAAAAGGTGTTTTTGACGAGACCTTCGGAAAATCACATTTAAAGCCCAACTATATCATTAGCATGAACACCCCTGGCCTGGGCGAATGGGTGAAGGGCAATGACAACTTCGCACAAAACAATTTTGCGTATACCTATTTGAAGTTAAAACCGGGTACCAGTGCAAGAGCTTTGGAGCGAAAATTCCCGAATTTCTTACGGGAACGGGGAGGTAGCGATCTTGAGGATATAAACATGAAGAAAGAACTGTTACTTCAAAAAGTAACGGATATACATTTGCATTCCCAGGGAATCATTGGACAGATTGATAGGGTTTCCAATATTCAATACCTTTATTTACTGTTGACTTTGGCCTTGTTTATTCAGTTGGTAGCTTGTATCAACTTTATCAATTTGAGCACTGCACGAGCTAACAAAAGGGCTAAGGAAATAGGGGTGCGAAAGGTAGTCGGCGCAGACAGGAAATCCCTAGTCTCACAATTTTTAGGCGAATCGCTTTTACTATCTTTTTTCTCGATTTTGGTGAGTATCCCGGTTACATTGATATTGTTACCCTTTATCAATGAATTGGCACAAAGTAGTCTTACCTATATAGACTTATTTCGTCCGGAAATAGTGTATTCCCTTTTAGGCATAGGGTTTTTTACAGGGCTTATAGCCGGGATTTACCCGGCATTGGTATTGTCTTCCATAAAGCCCATATTGGCCATAAAAAGTACGATAAACTTACAGTCCGGCAATAGTGGATTGCGCAAGGGTTTGGTCGTTTTTCAATTTGTAATCTCCATAACGTTGATTAGCACGGTAATCATAGTTATTCAACAGTTTAACTATACCCAACAAAAGAATCTTGGGTACGAAAAGAACAATTTGATCGGTATTCAATTGAATACACGTAACGCCCGAGATAAGTTTGAAGGATTAAAATCCGAATTTTTAAAGGTTCCCGGGGTTACCGAAATTTCAGGAAGTAGGGTTTCACCCTCCGAGGATATTATTAACGGTGCTAGCTTTTATCTGCCGGGGAGAAATCCTGAAGATCGAACCCAGGCACAGGTGAATCTTGTAGGGAAGAACTATATAAATACCATGGGGATCGTTCTTTCAAAAGGTAGGGATTTTAGGGAATCGGATAGTACCCAAATCATTGTTAATGAGGCTACGCTCAAGGCCTTTAATATTAAACCGGAAGATGCATTGACTTCTAGACTATTAACGGGAGGAGCGAATGAATTTGAAATTGTAGGGGTTATGGGCGATTTTCACTTTTCATCCCTCAAAGAGGCCATTCAGCCCTTGGTACTTTTTAGGGATGGTGACCCGCATCGGTTGTTGCTCCGTTTCGAGACATCCAATTATGGGGAATTGATGGCCAATTTGGAGGGCATCTGGAAAGCAAATGTCAAGGATTCACCGTTTGTCCCGGCATTTATTGATAAAGAGGTAGAAAAACTATACGAGGAAGAGAAGCGTGTGGGCCAAATAGCCGCTTTGTTTACCATCTTGGCCATAATCATTAGCTGCCTGGGTCTCTTTGGGCTGGTGTCTTATATAGCGGAACAAAAGAAAAAGGAAATCGGTATTCGAAAAGTATTGGGTGCCAGTATTAATTCCGTAGTACAACTGTTGACCAAGGACTTTCTAAAACTGGTCGGGATTGCCTTTTTGATCGCCTCGCCCATAGCCTATTATTTTATGCAGCGCTGGCTTGAAGATTTTACCTATAAAATCGAAATTAATGTTTGGGTGTTTGTCCTGGCCGGAAGTTTTGCGCTGGTCATTACTTTGCTAACAGTAGGCTTTCAATCCATAAAATCCGCTGTTGCCAATCCGGTAAAAAGTTTGCGTACGGAATAGATCATCAACCTGTCCGCTCTTGGCGGATCAAAAAACGATAAGACTATGTTTCGAAATTATCTAAAGACAGCTTGGAGAAGCCTTATTAAAAATAAGCTTCAAACCACTATAAATCTTCTGGGCCTAACCGTGGGTACGGTTTGTTGCCTCAGTATTTTGGCTTATGTGAATGCACAATTTGGGTACGATACCCATCATGAGAATGCTTCTGACCTATATCGGGTTAGAACAAAGAACAAGAGCATAAAGAACAATAGTATAGATTCTGATTTTGGTACGGCCAGTCCCCCAATAGCGTTTGCCCTAAAAGAGGATTTTCCGGAAGTGTCCGAAGTATGTCGTATCGTTTATTTTGGGGAGGGCAATGAACAATTATTACGGGTCTCGGACAGTAATGAGGGGTACTACGAACCTAGGGGGTATGTAGCCGATTCTACCTTTTTTAGACTATTTAAATATCCCCTTTTGGAAGGTAATGGCAACGAGGCCTTAAAAGCCCCGAACAGTATGGTGCTTTCTTCCGTCTTGGCCCAAAAACTCTTCGGGACCGAAAGGGCGTTGAACAAAACCTTGGTCTTGGGAGCAGGAGAGCAGCAAATGAACATTACGGTTACCGGAGTGTTCCAAGAGGGCATACATAAAACCCATCTTAATCCAAATTATGTTTTAAGTATGACCTCACCTGGAATAGGGGCTTACGTAAGAAGTGTTCAGAATTTTGCAACACAGAATTTTGTACATAGTTATTTAAAACTCGTTCCCGGGGCCGATGCCATGGCAATGGAGAAAAAACTCCCGGAATTTTTACAGGCAAGGGGATCAAGCGATTTGGCCGCGTCCGGGTTTGATAAAACACTGTTACTGCAACCTGTAAAGGATATCCATCTGTATTCCAAAGGGATTGAAATGCAGATTGATGCCGTTTCCAATATTGAATATCTATACGCCCTTCTGTTATTGGCGGCGATCATTCAATTGGTCGCTTGCATCAACTTTGTGAATCTCAGTACGGCAAGGGCAGGCAAGCGTGCCAAGGAAATAGGTGTACGTAAAACCGTAGGTGCCGAAAAAGGATCCCTGATCAAACAGTTTTTGGGAGAATCCGTACTGTTGTCCTTGATCGCGGTGGTAATCTGTATCCCCATAACCATTGCATTATTGCCATTTATGAACGCTTTGACGGAAGGCAATTTAGTTTTTTCAGATGTCCTGAATTTTAGGATACTAATGCTTCTATTCGTTGTTGGGATGGTTACCGGGCTTTTAGCAGGATTTTATCCGGCCCTTGTCCTGTCTGCCATAAAACCGGTAAAGGTACTCAAGGGAATAATCGATGTTAAATCCGGGAATGGGAATTTTAGAAAGGCCTTGGTCGTATTTCAGTTTATAGTTTCCATAACCCTGGTTACTGCCGTAATCATCGTTACCCAGCAATTAAAATACGCCCAGACCAAGGATATGGGCTTTGATAAGGAAAACCTGCTGGCCGTACGTCTGGGCACCCAGGATGCACGGGACAAGTATGATGCCATCCAGTCCCAGATGACATCCATTTCCGGGGTCTCTCAGGTGGCAGGCACCAATACCTATCCTTCCGGCCTGATCATGAGGGATATGGGTATGCATTTGCCGGGAATGGATGATACCAATCAGACCGGGGTCTTTTATAATGGCATAACAGAAAACTATTTCAACACAACAGGCACAAAATTATTAGCTGGTAGGGCATTAAGGGCAAACGATAGCAGCCAAGTGATAGTGAATCAAGCCACTTTGGACGAGTTCAACATTAAACTGGAGGATGCCTTGGCATCAACACTAGTACAGACCTATGAAGGGGAGAGCTCCACTTATGAAATCGTCGGTGTTGCCGAAAATTATCATTTTGCCACTTTAAAATCGGCCATAGATCCTATTCTACTATATAATGATACCAGTCCGGATTGGGTCGTCCTAAAAACGGAAACCAAGGACTTTAGAACCTTGCTCGCAAATCTGGAGGATACATGGAAATCTATTAATCCAAGTACCCCTTTCGTCTATACCTTCATTGATAAAGAAGTGGAGAAATTATTTGCCGAAGAAAAACGTCTGGGTCAAATTTCCTTGGTGTTTACCTTATTGGCCATATTGATCAGTTGTCTTGGACTTTTCGGTCTGGTGTCCTACGTTGCCGAACAGAAGAAGAAGGAGATTGGAATCCGAAAAGTTCTGGGAGCCAGTATCAACTCCGTGGTACAGCTCCTGACCAAGGATTTTCTAAAACTTGTCGGGATTGCCTTTTTGATCGGCTCTCCCATAGCCTATTATTTTATGCAACGCTGGTTGGAGGGTTTTACCTATAAAATCGAAATTGAATTCTGGGTATTTATCCTCGCGGGAGGTTTTGCTTTGTTCATCACCTTGCTCACGGTCGGTTTCCAATCGATAAAATCCGCCATTGCCAATCCGGTAAAAAGTTTACGCACGGAATAAACCATTAAAAACGAATAGTGATGCTAAGGAATTATTTTAAAACAGCTTGGAGGACCATCCTAAAGAACAAGGCATTGTTTTCGATCAATATCATAGGACTTTCTTTGGGAATCGCTACCTGTTTGGCCATTACACTATTTGTGGTGGATGAATTGAGTTACGATCGTTTTAATGAAAAGGCCGACCAGATGGCGCGAGTAATATTAAAGGCCAAACTGGGGGATGAAATCATAAGGGAATCATCGGTTCCGGCACCCGTGGCAGCAACTTTGGTGGAAGAATTCCCTGAAGTTTTGGATGCTACCCGCATCAGTAATACGAATGGCCTGCAAAAGGTAACCTATAAGGAGAACACCATCAGAAAGGGAAAAATGGTCTTTGTGGATCCCAACTTTTTTGAACTGTTTACCTTACCCTTGGTAAAAGGAGATGCAGATTCTGCATTAAGTCGGCCCAATACTGTGGTACTGACCAGAAATCAAGCAGAGACATACTTTGGCAAAGAAGATCCACTCAATAAGGTCATTACCATTGAAGATCGGGGATTATATACGGTAACCGGTGTCATTGAGGAAGTTCCGGCGAATTCCCATTTTCACTTCGACCTTTTTGCCTCAATGGAAGGGAATCCGGACGCCAAAAATCAAAGATGGATGCAGGGAAGTTATACCTCGTACCTCCTACTTGCAGAGGGAACAAACCTGAATCAATTTGAAAATAAGCTACCTGCCATTGTAAAGAAGTATATGGGGTCTCAGTTGGAGGAAGGATTGGGAATGACCTATGAAAAGTTCTTGGAAACAGGGAATGAGGTAGGTTTATATCTTCAACCTTTGAAGGATATACACCTCTATTCGAATTTTACGGGAACCGGAGATTTTGAAGCGGGCGGGGATATCAATACCGTTTATATGTTTTCGGCCATCGCCTTGTTTATGCTTTTAATAGCTTGTATCAATTTTATGAACCTTTCCACTGCCGGTGCTTCAAAAAGGGTAAAGGAAATAGGTATGCGGAAAGTTTTGGGTTCTAGAAAAGGACAATTGATAGGTCAGTTTTTGACAGAGTCCCTGATCGCCGCATTGATTGCGATGGTAATAGGGTTCATTATACTCGCCTTGGCTTTACCATATTTTAATAATCTCTCCGGCAAATCCTTGGAAATCGATTACCTTTTTAGCCCTCAGGTCGTATTGGCCCTTATTGGCCTAACTTTGTTGACTAGCTTTTTGGCCGGAGGGTATCCTGCCTTTTTTATGTCATCCTTTAAACCTATTCAAACCTTAAAAATAGGTTTACTACCCATGGAGGTAAGGGTATTAGAAGCGGTCTTGTAGTGTTCCAGTTTGTGATATCCGTAGGTCTTATAATCGGTACGTTGGTCGTGGGCCAGCAGATGGACTATATTCAGAATAAGGACATCGGATATAATCGGGAGCAATTGATCGTGGTTCGGGATGCCTTTTTATTGGGGAACAATGTGCCAGCATATAAAGATGAACTCCTAAATAACCCTAATGTTTTAAATGTTTCCAACTCTTCCTTTATACCCGCCGGCCCTACTGATAACAATATGCAGATGATATCCCCGGTCCACAGTACCGAATTGAAAAGACGGACCAATTTTTACTTTGTAGATGAGGAGTACATCCCAACCATGGGAATGGAAATAATTGCTGGAAGGAACTTTTCCAAAGAGTTCGGCACGGATAGTACCAATGTTATTATTAATGAAACAGCCATCAAGACCTTTGGATTGGAAGGAAACCCCATTGGGCAAACCGTACTGCGTTCAACGGATTTGGAAGGAGGTAGGGAAAGGTTGAATATTATAGGTGTTGTAAAGGATTTTCACGCAAGATCCTTGCACGAACCGATTGAGCCTTTGATGATGATGCTAAGTAACAATGAGGTTACCGGGCTCATTGTTAAAAGCAAAACGGCAGATATCTCCAGCCTCATCGGCAACATGAGGAACGAGTGGGAGTCATTTGGATCTGGGGAAATTTTTGACTATGCCTTTTTGGACGAATTATATAATGAGACCTATTTCAAGGAACAAAATATGAATGCAATCCTAAGAATTTTTGCATTGCTCACGATATTCGTGGCTTGCTTGGGGCTCTTTGGATTGGTCACCTTTACCGCGGAACAACGATTTAAGGAAATAGGGATACGAAAAGTATTGGGTTCCTCGGTACCTCAGATCGTAGGTTTACTGGCCAAGGATTTTTTAAAACTGATCCTAATTTCCATGGTAATTGCGCTTCCATTGGGATACTACCTGATGGGCAAATGGCTTCAGGATTTTACCTATCGCATAGAAATGGAATGGTGGGTATTTGGTTTAGCGGGGGGCATTACCTTGCTCATCGCCTTTTTGACCATAAGTTATAGAAGCATACAAGCGGCGAATGCCAACCCCATAAAAAGCTTACGAACGGAATAAATCAAATCTATGAAAGCGAAATTGTTAACTACATTATTTGGCATCTGCCTTTCAGTGGCAATTGCTCAGGATGGGACCGAAGTGCCCTACGGTTATAATGAAAGTGTCGGCAAATATTTTGAAGTCTCGGAGAATACGAAACTGTATTATGAAATTTATGGGGAGGGTGAGCCAATCCTGATGCTTCACGGGGGTGTTTATGGTTACATCGATGAGTTTGAATTCTTTATCGATTCACTTTCAAAAAACTATCAAGTTGTTTGTTTGGGGACCAGGGGGCATGTAAAATCTGATATTGGACATGAGCCTTTTACCTATGATCAACGGGCCAAGGATGCAAAGAAGCTCATGGAGCATTTGAACATTGAAAAAGCGAAGGTCATTGGATTCTCAGATGGAGGTTACACAGCGTACCAATTGGCTGCCGACTATCCTAAGGCAGTTGAAAAGATGGTCGTAATAGGAGCAGGTGACCGTCCTGAAGGGTCAGGGGTAAATTATGGCTATTCCGAGGAGAAATTAATGAAAGAGGCGGGAGGATATTTCAAAAAACGACTGGCTGCCATGCCGGAACCAAAGCGATGGAATGAAAGCTTACAATGGCTAAATGCACTTTATGAAAATGAAGTGGTGAGTGAAAAGGTTTTCAAAAAAATTGAATGTCCCGTATTGCTTATGGCGGGAGATAAGGATCAATACTCAAATCCTGAAACCCTGTTAAAGGCACATGGATTCATAAAGGAATCGCATTTGTCCATCATCCCCGGATGTGACCATGTGGTTTTCTATTGTAACTGGAATGCGGTTTGGGCCGTTGTTAAACCATTTTTAAAAAACTGATTATGTTCAAAAATCACCTTAAAATCGCTTGGCGGAACCTCAAAAGAAACCCCCTATTCTCATTGATTAATATCCTAGGACTTTCTACGGGAATGGCCAGTGCCTTCCTAATTTATTTTTGGGTTACGGATGAAACCATGGTAGACAAGTTTCATGTAAATGAGCCAAATCTTTATCAAATACTAATGAAGAGCGAGGAGAATGGCATAATAAGAACACTCGAAGGAACTCAGGGCCCACTTTCGGAGGCAATGGAGAAAGAATTGCCCGAAGTAGAGCACGCCCTAACTGTTATGGATGGTGGAAAGCTGGGTATGAGCATTACCTTTAAGAATGAAGAGAATTTGTTTAAAACTGCAGGACTTTTTGCCAGTAAAACTTTTTTTGACGCCTTTTCTTTTCCGCTAATTCGTGGCACCGCCTCTCAGGTAATGTCCGACAAGGATGCGGTTGTCATTTCGGAGAATTTTGCTATAAAGTTATTCGGATCGGTCGAAAACGCCGTGAATCGTCAAATGGAATATAATATGTTTGGTAATGAACATTCCGCCAAAGTAACCGGAGTGTTCAAAAATGTGCCTAACAATTCAACATTAAAATTCAATTTTGTAGCCACCAGGCAAAAACTGCTGGAAGACATTTGGACCAATGGACAGGTATGGACCAATACCGGACCAGACACCTATGTATTGTTGAAGCCAAATGTTGATATTGCCGCCTTTAATTCAAAAATCGAAAGATTTATAGACAAATATGATGAATATAATACGTTCAGTCTTTTTTCCAGAAAATTCTCGGATGCGTATTTAAAAGGGAACTATGAAAATGGAGTTCAAAGCGGGGGAAGGATTACCTACGTAAAACTATTCTCTTTTATCGCCTTGTTGGTTTTGCTTATTGCCTGCATCAATTTTATGAACTTGTCCACGGCGAGGGTCTCACGTAGGTTTAAGGAAATAGGGATTAAAAAGACCTTGGGGAGTACCAAAAGAAATTTGGTAATTCAGTTTTTGTCAGAGTCCATCTTCATCACATTTCTTTCATTGGTATTGGCCCTAGTACTGGTCATTTTACTTATACCGGTCTTTAACTTTATTTCGGGAAAAGAGCTTGGCATGGATTTGATCTTTCAACATATGTCCATACTTCTTTTTGGCACGCTAGTAACAGGATTTATATCCGGGAGCTACCCCGCATTTTATCTATCCGGTTTTAGTCCGTTGGCAACATTAAAAGGCAAATTTCAGGGCAAAGGGTTAGAATTATTTGCCCGTAAGGGGTTAGTGGTCTTTCAATTTATGGCTTCTTTGGTATTGATCATATCGGTATTGATTATTAATGACCAGATAAATTTTGCCCTTACCAAGCCCATGGGGTATCAAAAGGAAAATTTAGTACATTTTGATCTTGAAGGAAAGGCGTACGAAAATGCACCGGTATTATTTGATGAGATTGAAAAAATTGATGGCGTTGAAAGTGTAGGCGGCATAAGTGAATCCCTTATCAGGGAGGATGGCGGCTCATCTACCTATGGTATAGACTGGCCGGGGAAAGCTGAAAACCTGGAGATTGATTTTGTACTTCGCCGGATAGATGAAAACTTGATACAGACCATGAACATTGAAATGTTGGAAGGTGATGCATTTACACAGGAACTTGGGGCTCCCGAATCCTATCTTGTACTTAATGAGGAGGCCATAAACTTAATGGGATTAAAGGATCCCATAGGAAAAAAAATACAACTTTGGGGCGAGGACAAGACCATTTTAGGGGTCATGAAAAACTTCCATACAGCTTCGGTCATGCAACCTATTTCTCCAGTGGTATTTAGGTACGCCCCCAATCTTGATTTGGCCATGGTCAGAATACAGCTAGGTACTGCAACCAAGACCATTGAAAGTATTAAGCAGGCCTATACCAGCTTTAACCCGGGCTTTAATTTTAATTTTGGCTTTCAAGATCAATCCTTAAATGCACAGTATCTTACAGAGCAGCGTATTTTAAGCCTCTCCAAGTATTTTGCTTTCTTGGCTATTTTTATTTCTTGTCTCGGCTTATTTGGTCTAGCGGCCTTCAATACCGAGTTAAGGACAAAAGAAATCGGCATTCGTAAAGTATTGGGATCAACATCGCTAGGAATACTGAGATTGCTATCATCGGATTTTATAAAATTAATTGTATTATCCATTGCATTGGCAACGCCTATAGCTTGGTATGCTATGAGCGATTGGTTATTACAATTTGCGTATAGGATTACTATCGGTTGGTGGGCCTTCGCTTTATCCGGCGTTTTGGCCATATCAATAGCAATGATCACCATAAGCTTTCAAGCGATCAAAGCCGCAAATGCTAACCCGGTAAAAAGCTTGCGTACGGAATAGAGAACATATGAATTTGAAATAAAAGGATACGAAAACACAAAACACCAGAAAATGAAAACCAAACAGATTGCCACTTTTTTATTGATCCTTTGCACTTTAGGACTAAAGGCGCAAATAAGCTTTCCGGCGGATGGAAACAAGAAAGCATCAGTATCGGAATTTATTGGAATTACGGAAGTAAAAATCAAGTATTCCCGGCCCGGGGTAAAGGGCAGGGAGGGCAAAATCTGGGGCAACCTGGTGCATTACGGTTTTGCGGATCTGGGCTATGGTACCAGTAAGGCGGCACCTTGGCGTGCAGGAGCCAATGAAAATACCACCATTGAGTTTTCTACGGATGTATTTATCGAGGATCAACCTTTGGAGAAGGGCAAATATGGGTTCTTCATTGCTATGGGCCCTGAAAAAGCCACTCTGGTCTTTTCTAAATTCAATACGGCCTGGGGCAGTTTTTATTACAAGGAAAAGGATGATGCCCTACGGGTTGAGGTTCCAGTGGTAAAGTTGGATGAAAGCATGGAATGGTTAAAATATGAATTCAACGACCAGACCAAGAACAGTGCCGTGGTCTCCTTGCAATGGGAAAAGATAAAGATTCCCTTTAAGGTCTCCGTAGACTTGAATAAAATTCAGGTAGAAGCCTTTCGAAGGGAGGTAGACTCCGGTATTTTCTACCGTTACTGGCAGAACTTGCACATGGCAGCCAATTATTGTTTGGTAAACAACATCAATTTAGAGGAAGCTCTTAGTTGGGCCGATCGCTCCATCAATTCCTACTTTGGGGAATCCAATTTTAAGACACTGTCTACCTATGCCGGATTGCTCGGAAAACTCGATCGGCAAAAGGAAGCCGATTCCATTATACAAAAGGCCCTTCCTATGGGCACCGCTCAGGATTTGTTTTCCTATGGCATTGGCCTTAACAAAATGGAACAGCATGAGGAAGCTCTAAAAATCTTCAAAAGCAACTATGACCAAAACCCGGAGGATGTTTATGCTCATTTGGGGATGGTGAGTGGGCACTATCATATAGGCGATAAAAAGAAGGCCCTGAAATTTTGCAAATCGGCAAAGGAAAGAACTACCAATCAGATGTTCCTGTCCTATATAGAAGGTCTTATCAAGGACATAAACGAAGGCAATGAAATTTTCAAATAAATAAGAAGAACCATGCTAAAACATCATATAAAGATTGCCTGGCGAAACCTTTTGCGCAACAAGGGCTATTCGGTCATTAACATTGGTGGCCTGGCCATGGGCATGGCTGTGGTCATGATGATAGGGCTATGGGTGATGGACGAATTTACCTTTAACAGCTACCATAAAAACAACAATCGGATTGCTCAGATTTATGAACGTGCTGAAAATCAGGATACAGGCGAGATTCAAGTAAGCAATGCCATGATGCATGTGACAGGAACCGTTCTAAAAGAAAATTACCAAGACCACTTTAAGCATATCCTAAGGGCTTTTTGGGTGCTTGATTACTCACTGGGTACCAATGGTAAGACATTTACCCAAACTGGAGAATTTATAGAAGATGGTGCCTTGAAAATGCTTTCCCTTACTATGGTCGAAGGCACCTACGCCAGTTTGGAGAAAACTAATGCATTAGTATTGTCCCAATCCGCGGCTTTGGCCCTTTTTGGGAAGGAAGACCCCATGGGGAAGCCCATAAAAATAAACAATAGCATGGATGCCGTTGTAACTGGCATCTATAAGGACTTACCTAAAAATACCAGTTTTGAAAACGTACAGTTCTTTGCGAACTGGGATTTATTCGAGGCCCAGGATCAAGGCATAGCAAATTCAAGGGATACATGGGACAACTATTCCTATAATCTGTATGTTGAACTTAAACCCGAATCCGATTTTGAATCGGTGGATGAAGCCCTCAATAACTTCTTTATCGATTATGCTCCCAAGGAGTTTGCCCGATTGGAAAAGTATCATCCCAAATTGTTCATGCATACCATGAACAAATGGCACCTTTACTCGGAGTTTGAACAGGGGAAGGCCACAGCGGGTCGCATTACCTTTGTTTGGCTTTTTATCGGGATAGCCGTATTTGTCCTCTTCTTGGCTTGTATTAATTTTATGAACCTCAGTACGGCACGATCCGAAAAAAGGGCCAAGGAAATTGGGGTTAGGAAAGCGGTAGGATCCGGGAGAAAGCAGTTGATCCATCAGTTTTTGGGAGAATCCCTTTTGGTCTCCGGAATGGCCCTTTTATGTGCGTTATTATTGGTCTTCATTTCTCTTCCCTGGTTCAATGAAATTGCGGATAAGAACATGGGTATTCTGTGGGGTAATCCCTGGTTTTGGTCCATGATTCTGGTCTTCACGCTATTAACAGGCCTATTGGCCGGAAGTTATCCAGCGTTGTATTTATCTTCATTCACACCCTTAAAAGCATTTAGGGGAGCATTTAAAGCGGGCTCGTATGCCTTCGCACCGCGCAAGGTTTTGGTGGTATTTCAGCTTTCGGTATCCCTTGTTCTTGCCATCGGCACTATAATCGTCTTCGGTCAAATTCGGTTTACACAGGATAGGCCAATGGGGTATGATCATAGCCATTTAATTACTGTGGACATGAATAATCCTGATTATGGAGGGAAATACAATTTGCTCCGTAGCGAGCTAAAAAATACCGGAGCGGTCGAGGAAATGGCACAATGTTCCTCCCCCCTTTCCGCTGCGCATACAAGCTGGGGCGGGTTTGATTGGCAAGGTAAGGATCCGGATAGGGATACCAGCTTCAATATTTTTTGGGCAACCCATGATTATGGAAAAACCATAGGTTGGGAGTTTTTGGAGGGTAGGGATTTTTCCCGAGAATTCGCTTCGGATTCTACAGCCATAGTCATCAATGAACGTGCCGTGGAGTATATGGGTCTGGAAAACCCGGTAGGCACATATATTTCCCGGCAGGGCACACCTTTAAAAATCATCGGTGTAACCAAGGATATGATTACGGACTCTCCCTATGATCCCGTAAAACAGGCCGTATTTTTCCTGGATTATAGATATACCAATTTTATCCATATCAAAATAAAACCTGATGTAGGTACTCGATCGGCCATTGCCCGGATTGCATCGGTATTTGCCGAGGTAGTGCCTTCGGCAAACTTTGATTACAAATTTGTGGATCAGGAATACGGTCGCAAATTTGAATCCGAACAGCGGTTGGGAAATTTGGCCGGTGTGTTTACCCTTTTGGCCATTTTCATTAGTTGTTTGGGTCTTTTTGGTCTGGCGTCCTTTACGGCGGAACAACGTACCAAGGAAATAGGGGTACGTAAAGTTCTCGGAGCCTCTGTATACAATCTATGGCAAATGTTGTCCAAGGACTTTGTGTTGTTGGTACTGATTTCCTGTTTCATTGCCATCCCCATTGCCTATCATTTTATGGGGCGATGGCTTCAGGGCTATGAGTACCGGGTGGATATTTCATGGGAGGTATTTGGTCTTGCCATTTTGGGAGCTTTGCTGGTTACCCTGTTGACCGTAAGTTTTCAGGCCATAAGGGCGGCAAACGCAAACCCGGTAAAAAGTTTGCGGACGGAATAAAAAGAATGTAGACCTGACAGGTCTAAACCAAAAAACTGATTAGTCATGTTCAAAAACTATCTAAAAATTGCTTGGCGCAACCTTTGGAAAAATAAGGGGTACAGTGCGTTGAATATCTTTGGGTTGGCAATTGGAATCACCTGTGCCAGCTTAATATTGCTTTGGGTGGAGGACGAAGTAAACTTCGATAGTGTTTTTCCAAAACAGGATCTGGTATACTATGTGCCCACAAATAATCAGTTTGAAGGTCAGTGGCGTACGTTTTATCAATCTACCCCCGGACCTTTGGCAAAGGCAATGAAAGACGAGATTCCCGGGATAGTCGGTAGTGCTAGGACAACTGGGGAAAATCTTTTGTTCACCGTTGGTGAAAAGGGCATCAATAGATTCGGGAGATTTGTGGACCCTGATTTTTTGGACATGTTCAGTCTTTCTTTTGTTGAGGGAGATGCTGCTACTGCCTTTGATGATTTTGATGCCATTGTGATTTCCAAGGAAACGGCCATGCAACTTTACGGAAGGAATACCACGGCCTTGGGAAGAGTAGTCCGGGTAAATAACGATACAAATTACCATATTACTGGGGTTTACGAAGATTTACCCGATAATGTGTCATTTGGTTTTCAATGGGCGGCCCCTTTTGAAAGGTACGCAATGGGCAAGGAATGGATGAATGAATACCGAAACGGTTTTGCCGATACGTTTGTAGAGCTTTCGCCAAAGGCCGATTTTGAAACAGTGGATCCCAAAGTACGCGAACTAATTCCCGCAAAAATAGAGGAAGAAGACAGATATGCTTTTCTACATCCTATGAGGGATTGGCGTTTAAGATCCAATTTTGAGAATGGAAAAAAGGTGGGCGGTCAAATTGTGTATGTCCGGTTGTTTTCCTTTATCGCCCTGATTATTCTATTGATCGCCTGTATCAATTTTATGAACCTTTCCACGGCAAGGAGTGAAAAAAGAGCCAAGGAAGTAGGCGTACGCAAAGTGTTGGGTTCCGGTAAAAGTAAGTTGATGGCACAATTTATGGCCGAGGCACTGATTACCACATCATTGGCGGCTCTGGCCAGTATCCTGTTCATTTGGATGTTGCTGCCGGAGTTCAACCTGCTCATCGGAAAACAACTTCAACTTCGTCTGTTTGATGTCGTCCATCTACTTCCGCTTTTGGGAATTACCTTGATTTGCGGTCTCATTTCGGGCTGGTATCCGGCCCTTTACCTGTCCTCTTTCAAGCCTGTTGAAATAATGAAAGGAGTGAAAGCCAAGGAAGGAAGTGCCCACTTAATACGTAAGGGACTGGTCATTGCCCAATTTACAGTTTCCATAGTATTTATTATGGGTACCATCGTGGTCTACCAACAAGTACGACACGTAAAAAGTAGGGAAATGGGGTATGAGCAGGAGAATCTTGTTCAACTTCCAGTAAATGGGGATGTACTAATGAATTTTGGACCTATTAGACAGGAAATGATATCCACTGGTGCTGTTGAAAACGTAGCCTTGATGAATAGTAACATACTTTTTGGTGGTAATAACAGCTCCGGCCTTCAATGGGAGGGCGGCAAGGATACCGAGGACGTACTTATTTCCCAAAGATATATAAGTGCTCACTTTTTCGATACCGCAGGAATGGAAATTTTGGAAGGTCGTGGTTTTACCAACGATGTTGGAACGGATAGTGAAAACGTCTTGATTACCCAATCCTTTTCAAAACTAATGGGCACGGGAAGTGCCATTGGCAAGCGAATACGCAGGAACGATACTGAATACATCGTGATTGGGGTAGTAAAGGATTATTTATATGGGGATATGTACGGGTCGAGCGATCCGGTCATGTTCTACAACAATCCCGAATATACCGGGAATATGTACGTGAGAATCAAGTCTGGTGTTCCTATGGCCAAGGCCCTTGCAGAAATGGAAGAAGTAATGAAAAGACAGAACCCGGCCTTTCCCTTTGAATATGAATTTGTGGAAGACACCTTTAATGCTATATTCACTAGTGAACAACTTGTAGGCAATCTTTCACGATCGTTCGCCCTTCTCGCTATCATCATTTCCTGTTTGGGCCTTTTTGGATTGTCTTCCTATACGGCCGAGCAACGAAGAAAGGAAATCGGAGTGCGCAAGGTCTTGGGAAGTAGCGTTGCCGGAATCGTCAAATTATTGTCAAAGGATTTCATGGGACTGGTTTTTGTAGCACTACTTATCTCAGGCCCATTTGCTTGGTGGATGATGCAAAAGTGGCTGGAAGGGTTTGCTTATCGCATTGAAATCGATGGATGGGTGTTTTTGATTGCTGGTTGCATTGCCATTTGTATTGCCCTATTGACCGTTAGTTTTCAGGCCATAAAGGCGGCGAGTGCTAATCCTGTAAAAAGTTTGAGGACCGAGTAATGAATTGATTTACACTATCTCATCGGACGGAAATTAAAAAAAGAACCTATGTTAAAAAATCACATCAAAATAGCACTTCGGTTTTTCGCAAAGAACAAACTCTTTACGATAATCAATATTTCGGGTTTGGCTATTGGAACAACAGCATTTTTGTTGCTGACCCAATATGTGGCTTTTGAAAAAAGTTATGATGTAGGACTGGATAATCTTTATCGAGTAACCCTTAAGAATAGTCGCGATGTAAATGATTTTGATGCGGCGGCGACAAACCATCCTGCTGTTGGTCCATCTATGAAAGCTGATTTTCCCGAAGTAGAAAGTTATGCCAGATTGGTCGATGCCAAAGTTTTAGGCACTAGCGGTATTTTATCATATCAAAACGTTTCTGGCGAGGTTGTTAAGGCTAACTCTAAAGACTACAAGATGTATTATGCCGATAAGTCGCTTCTGACGATGTTTGATTTGCCAATGGCACAGGGCAATTCGGAAATCGCCCTTTCAGAACCGGGATCTTTACTCCTGTCTTCAAAGGCTGCACGCCGGTTTTTTGGTGCCGAAGACCCTATTGGAAAGGATATTGTTTTAAATGGAGAAAACAAAATTAAAGTAAAGGGCGTTTTTGAAGACCTGCCGCAAAATACCCATTTGCAGTTTGATATGTTGATTTCATTTGCGTCATTAAATCAAGAATCTATGGCTACCACATGGGTATGGCCCGAATTTTATAATTACGTACAACTTAAACCCGGTACCGACAGAGAAGTCGTTACCGCCAAGCTTCCCGATTTTATCCAAAAATATTTGGGTGAAATCATGAACGAATATGGTTTTCGAACAACATTCAGTCTTCAACCGGTAGGTGACATCCATCTAAAATCACATTTGAACAAAGAAATGTCTTCCAATTCCAGTGAGGGCACCCTTACTTTTTTAATTATAGTGGCAGCTTTCGTCATTGTTATTGCCCTCATAAACTTTATAAATCTTTCTACATCAAAATCTTTGGAACGGGCCAAAGAAGTAGGTATGAAAAAAGTGGTAGGGGCAAAGCGAAGCAGCTTGATCTATCAATTTCTATGCGAGTCGTCGATCATTAATTTTATAGCGATCATTATCGCGTTAGTGCTGGCGGGCTTGCTGATGCAACCCTTAAATACCTTAGTAGAATTAGAGGTAATTTCAATAGCTACATGGTCAAAACCGAGCATTTGGATTATTGTTTTATCTATTTTTATGACCGGCGGCATCCTGGCCGGACTATACCCGGCTTTTGTGTTATCCAGTTTTAAGCCTATAACCGTATTAAAAGGAAAATTTCATAAGTCTACCAAAGGCTCTCTTTTGCGAAAGGGTTTGGTAGTGGCTCAATTTGCGGTTTCCATTGCCCTTATATCCGGTACTTATATCGTATATGATCAGTTTTCATTTATGCGGGACCAAGAATTGGGTTTTGAGGCCGATAAGAATTTGGTAATCAATGCCCCCATTGCCGTTGATTCTACTGTATCCTATAAAATGGAGGTTTTTGTAAAAGAGCTGCTGCGTTATCCCGATATAAACTCGGTAACGGCTACGTCCGATATTCCGGGCAAACCACTGTCATGGTCAGATGGCTTACGGATCAAAGGAAAGGGCAAAGAGGATCACGTTCCGCTTAATTTTATGGCGGTAGACCCCGATTTTTTGGATACGTATAAAATCGATTTGCTCGCCGGACGTAATTTTAGCAAAGAAGACGTAAGTCAATTTTTTCAGATAGGGGAAAATGGGGATACAAACTTACACCGTGTACTGCTTAATGCCTTTGTTGTAAAATCGCTTGGCTACGCTACGCCCCAAGAAGCTATTGGGCAACGAGTTGTCTTTAAATACGGCCCCGTAGAAAGAACCGCCGAAGTTATTGGGGTGGTAGAAAATTATCATCAACAATCGTTACAGGCAGATTTTGAAAACATCATGCTTGTCTATTCAGATCGTTACAGGGCAGATTATGTTACTATAAATATCAATGGGAGCAATGTCAACGGAAGCATAGCCACCATTGAAGAAAAATTCGATAGATTGTTTCCCAACGATCTGTTTACATTCTTTTTTCTAGACGATTATTTTGACCGACAATACCGAGCCGACCTTAAATTTAGCACTATCTGCCTTCTATTTTCGGTTCTGGCCATTTTTATTGCCGCGCTGGGCCTATTCGGATTGGGTTCCCATATGGCATTGGAAAAAATAAAAGAAATAAGCGTGCGCAAAGTTATGGGTGCAACTGTAACGCAGGCGTTGGCTATAATTCCGAAAAGACTGTTAGGCCTTGTACTTATCGCCGGTGCGATTGCACTTCCTATTATTTACCTAATTACCAAAAAATGGTTGGAGAACTATGCCTTTAAAATCCAAATCAATATTTGGATGTTTTTGACGCCCCTGCTTATTGTAATGGTAGTTGCCGCAATATCAATATTGGCTCAATCACTTAAATCAGCACTGGTAAATCCTGCGGAAGCATTACGAAACGAATGAAACAATAAATAGAACAATCATGTTCAAAAACTACATAAAAATCGCTTTCCGGAACATATGGAAGAACAAGGTATTTTCCTTAATCAACGTCATAGGCCTTTCCATTGGATTAAGTGCAGCTTTTGTTATCGGCGCAATCATCTATTACGATTTAACCTTTGATAAATTCCATCCTGATGGTGAGCGGATTTATCGTGTGACTACTGAATTCACATCACCAGATGGTAATTTTTATAATCCGGGCGTATCGGTACCATTGAGGCAGGCCTTAAAGGAAGAATTTGCCGGAATAGAAATCGTAAGCCCCCTATATACAATTTCCATGCATCAAGTGGAGAATACCGAAACCGAAAAAATATTCAAAAGCCCCGAAAATATAATTCATACGGATGGTAATTACTTTCAATTGTTTCAATACAAATGGTTGGCCGGAGATGCAAATGGAATCCTATCAAATCCAAATGAGGTAGTGTTGACGGAAAACAGGGCCAAAAGGTATTTTCCAAACCTATCACCAAATGAGATTGTTGGTAAGGTATTGACATACAATGACACCATATCTTTGAATGTCACCGGGGTTGTCGAAAATTTTAAAGACCGGAGCGACCTCATTTTTGAGGAATTTATTTCATATAGGACCATAGGGGATATAGGACTAAAGAACAGGTTGGGGAGCACAAATTGGTATAACACAAATAGCACATCCCAATTATTTGTAAAACTAAGCGAAAAAGCCAGTGTGGTATCCGTCCAAAAACAGCTGGACCTTTTGGCCGCCGAGCATCTCGATAAGGAAATGGTCGCGTTCGGCCAAAAAAGGAGGTTTGATTTACAGCCTTTGGCCGATATCCATTTTAATCCCAATTACGGAACGTATGACTACACAAGAAGTCAGGCCAGTAAACCCGTTTTAATCAGTTTATCATTTGTTGCCCTGTTCCTTCTGCTTTTGGGCTGTATCAATTTCATTAACTTGAATACGGCGCAAGCGACACAACGTGCCAAGGAAATAGGGATTCGTAAAACCCTTGGGGGGTTCTAAAAAACAATTGGTTTTTCAATTTTTGGGAGAGACTTTTTTATTGACCGCTACCGCCGCTGTAGTATCCTTGTTTTTTTCGTCTTGGTTGATTCGGTTATTTTCCGACTTTATTCCTCGAGGGGTAAGTTTTGGACTTTTTAATAGTCCGGTATTGATCGGTTCGGCGATTCTTTTAGTATTGGTATTAACTTTGTTATCAGGATTTTATCCTGCCCTTGTCCTTTCCCGTTTTAAGCCGGTATCTGTACTTAAAAATCAAATTTTACCGGGCAATGACAAAACTTCCCTCCGAAAATATTTGACGGTTTTTCAATTCGCGATTGCACAAGTCTTTATCATTGCTACCGTACTGGTCGGTAAACAGATTCACTATTTGATGACCAAGGACATGGGCTTTAAGACCGAAGCCATTGCATATTTGAGGACGCCTTATAATGAGCCTTCAATCGACAAAAGAATCCGCCTTTTAGAAAAACTAAAAACAGACCCTCATATACAGGACGTTGTTTTAGGGGGAAATCCACCAGCCTCTCGAAGTACTTTTTCCTCATCGGTTGTTTATCGAAATGAAGAAAATGAAGTGCAGGCCAGCCTACAATGGCTTTATGGGGGCATCGACTACAGACGCCTTTATGGAATACCTTTATTGGCAGGGAGGGATATATTGAATGATACCATCAAGGAGTATGTAATCAATGAAACCTATATGAAACTTTTGGGCTTCAAGGAACCCATTGAGGCGATTGGCAAATCTTTGATATTGGAAGGAGAGGCATATCCTATAGTAGGAGTGATGAAAGATTTTTACCAACGTTCTTTAAGAACCACCATTAAACCCATGGCCTTGGTCGGCGATTGGGACCGTAACGAATATTCGCAGTTTAATACTATTCATTTTTCTATAGGAGGAAATAAGACATCAGATTTAACCAGTGATATTGCCTTGGTCGAAAATGCTTGGAAATCTGTTTATCCCAATTACGATTTTGATCCTCGATTTATCGATGATACCGTTTCAAGGTTCTATGAACAAGAACGCAAAACCTCGGCCCTGTTAAAATGGGCCACTGGCCTTACTATCCTTATCAGTTGTTTGGGACTCTTAGGTCTGGTGATTCACACTACCGAACGCCGAACAAAGGAAATCGGAATTCGGAAAGTATTGGGTGCCACACTGGCACAGTTAAACCTATTGCTCTGTAAGGAGTTTTTGGTGTTGGTCGGCATTGCCTTCGCCATAGCCGCGCCAATAGCTTGGTGGGGCTTGGACTATTGGTTGCAGGGCTTTGCGCATAAGACGGTCCTAAGTTGGTGGGTCTTTTTCCTTGGTGGGATTACCATGCTCTTTATCGCCTTGGCAATTATCAGTATTCGGACGATTGCCGCGGCGAATGCCGATCCTGTAAAGAGTTTGAGGACTGAGTAAAGGGTTCTTTGACAATTGATTTTGTCTTTCTGATCGGTACTCTCCAAAAACGATGTAAATATATTGTACACCTTCTGTCCAAATATTTTACACATAATTGCTTTTTTTCTTTGATTTTATCTATAAGATATTGATTTTAAGAGTTTTGCACATATGGCATGAAGATCGAAGTCAATACCAATGGCTTTGGTTTCACTACTTGGCGGTGCATCTTGAGACAGCCGTACAAAATGAAACTTTTAACAACTTTGGAAATATCCATAAACACGAAATAAACTAGTTGAATCATATAACTAAATGTACTGAAAGGAAAATCATCAAAAAACGGAAATCATGTTGTTGAACTTTATCAAAATCGCGCGTCGAAAATTATGGAATAAAAAAGGAAGATCTTTTACCAAATTATTTAGCCTGGCCATTGGGATAGTGAGTCTGTTTTATATTGCCATATATCTGTATCAGGAGTTGAATTATGATAGTTTTCACTCCAACTATACCAAAATTGCCAAGATCAATACAACCATAGAGTCCCCTACTGGAAACCTTTCGCTGGGTCTTAGCGCCGTACCGGTAGGCCCCTATGTTAAGTCCAAATCCCCTGCGGTGGAGGAATTTGTTCGTATCAACAAGGAATATGGAAGTCATGCAATTAAACATGGGGACAAACTATTTTCCGAAAGCGAGAACATTTTTTATGCGGATCCAGCCTTTTTTAAGGTGTTCGATTTTGACTTGATTGCCGGAAATCCGATATCTGCCTTGGATGGCCCGGATAAAATAATTATCACCGAAAGTACGGCCATAAAGTACTTTGGAAATGTAAATGCCTTGAACAAAGTATTGCTTTATGACGATGTGCCATTTACGGTATCCGGCATTATCGCTAATATCCCTTCCAATTCGCATTTGCAGTTCGATTTTTTGATTTCCATGGCGACTTTCCTTAAAAGCAGACCCAATGTAGATCAAAACTGGGAATGGTTCCCCATGAACACGTATTTCTTGTTAAAAGATACCCAAAGCGGTGCCAATTTAGGCGAAGTACTACGGACGGTTCCGCAGTACCTCGAGAAAAGTAGCACCAATGACCAATATAAATTATCCATTGAACCTCTTAACGGGTTACATTTCAGTTCTCCAAAATTGGGCGAATTGGGGACAAAAGGAAAGCGATCCAACCTGTATATCCTTTTTACCATAGGTGTTATGATACTCTTATTGGCGGTCTCCAATTTTATAAACCTAACTACGGCCCAACTTTCTGTAGAAGCAAAGGATGTTTCCATAAAAAAGACCGTTGGGGCCTCTAAACGGGATATTTTTAAACAATTTTCGGTTGAATCGCTATTGCTCACGTCGTTTGCGACGATAGTATCGATATTGCTAATCCTGTTGACATTCCCAATTTTTGAAGACCTTTTGGGAGGTAACTTTGATACTGATTTCCTTTCAAATCCCCTTTTCATTTTACTTCTCCCTTTGAGTCCTATAGTACTCACTTTATTGGGAGGCATTTATCCGGCAGTCAAGTTCGCCAGGATTTCAACAATACATAAACCCAAACCGGATGGCAAGTATAATAATGTCCTGAATACAAGGACATCTTTATTAATTTTTCAGTTTGCCATCACAAGTGCCCTGGTAATAGGATCATGTATCATTTATTATCAATTGAACTACATCCAAAATCAGGATTTAGGGATGGATACAGCCCACAAAATTGTACTGGATTATGGGCCAAATTCAAAAATAGGGACAGCCTTTGAGTCATTACAACAAGAATTAGGGGGTATTCCAGGAGTGGAGAGCGTAACCTTTAGCTCCCACGTACCTGGCCAGACGCCTAATGGAGTGGCAACACAACTATTGGATGTAAACGGACGAAGTAGCAACGGGGAAATAAATCTAAATCTCGTGGACTACAACTTTGTAGAAGATTATGGATTACAGCTAGTAGCAGGTAGGGATTTTAGGAAAGGAAAGGCGGACGAGACCTCGGCGCTTATCTTGAACGAGGCGGCCGTAAAGGCTTTTGGATATGAAAATCCGGAAGACATTTTAGGGGCGTCCTTTGAACAATGGGGAGGGAACGGTACAGTAATCGGGGTGGTGAATGACTTTAACTATTTATCCCTTCATGAGGATGTAGGATTGCTATCCTTAAAAGTGTGGCCGGAACAATTTATGAAAATTACGGTTACGATTGCACCCAACAATGTTAAGGGTACATTGGAAAAGTTGGAAAGTAAATGGGCTTCGCTTTATCCCAGTATCCCCTTCAACCATTATTTTGTAGATGACAACTTTAAGACCCAATATGATAAGGATCGGCAATTTGCTACTATTATTAATGTGTTTACTATCATTTCCATTTGTATCGGTATTTTGGGGTTGATAGCCTATGCCAGGTTCTGGTGCGAAAGACGCAGAAAGGAAATGTCCATACGCAAAGTTTTGGGCGCCAGTGCTATGCTGCTCGTTTGGAAACTCTTAAAAAGCTTTAGCATTCCAGTATTGATCGGTTTTAGTATTGCCATTCCTATCTCCTACTATTTGGGTGGGCAATGGTTACTTGAATTTGCCTATCGTTTTGATCTAAACTGGTATTTCTTTGCTTTGCCCTTGGCCCTACTTCTGGTATTTGTATGGTTGTCCGTAGGCACGCAGACCTTGAAGTTGGTCTTGGCCAATCCAGTAGATAATTTAAAAGAAGAATAAAAGCACATAAAATGTTTAAGAACTATCTAAAAATCGCTTGGCGTAACCTAATAAGGAATAAAGGCTACTTCGCCATTAATGTGTTGGGGCTAGCGATTGCTCTGACCGTATCCTTTCTCATGTTGCTTTGGGTACAGGATGAGTATAGTAAGGATAAGTTTCATGCAAAGGACGATCAATTGTATCGTGTGAAACGTACTATCCCATTGGAGGAAGGGGTTTTGGATGTTTACGCTGGGATATCCTATCCATTTCTAAGGGCTGCTAAGGAACAACTGCCGGAAATCGAAAAATACATCGCCCTGGCCCGCAGTTTTGAGGACAATCTAAGGTTGGAGAATATTGATTTTAGGGCTTCGGGAACCTTCGCCAATGCGGATTTTTTCTCCAGCTTTTCGTATCCGATACTGCTTGGGGATATTACCCAGCTTGATGAAAAACCGGAAGCCTTGGCCATTTCGGAAAGTTTGGCAAAACGTTTTTGGGGATCGGAATGGTCGAAGAAGGCCATAGGAAGCAACGTAACTATTTTGGACAATGGAGATTTTACCGTTGAAGCGGTATATAAGGATTTCCCCAAAAGTTCATCGATTCAAAACGACTTTTATTACAGTTTTGAAAAGTACCTAAAGGACAATGATTGGATGCTGGAATGGAGCAACAACGGAATTCAAGGGGCCTTTTTGTTGCGACCCGATGCCGACCCTCAAGAGGTTTCCGCAAAATTGAACAAGCTGTTTCAAGACAATATAACAGGGGAGCTAAAAGAAGGCTGCTTCATCCAAAAATTTTCGGACGACTATCTATACAATCAGTTTGATGAAAAGGCCCAGGTAAGTGGCGGTCGCATAAGGTACGTTCGGATATTTACCATAGCCGCTATTTTTCTATTGATTATTTCATGTATCAATTTTGTGAACCTGTCAACGGCCCATGCCACCAAAAGAGCAGGTGAAATAGGGATACGCAAGGTAATCGGTGCAAAAAGAAACAACCTCATGGGGCAATTTTTAACCGAGACGACCCTGATTACGGGGATATCGTTTTTAATAGCCTATATATTTACCCTGTTGCTTTTACCCAGTGTCAATAGTCTGGCGGAAAAACAACTTGCATTGAATTTTACTGAACCGCTCATTTGGCTGGGTGTTTTCGTGGTTTTTGTATGTACTACCCTGCTATCGGGAGTCTATCCGGCCCTGGTTATTTCATCTTTTAGACCCATTGCCGCTTTAAAGGATCAAAGTCAGGAGCAAAAAAACACCATATCCCTTAGAAAGTCTCTTGTGGTGCTTCAGTTCGGATTGACCTGTTTGCTCATTATAGCGGCCTTGACCGTAAGATTACAGATTGAATATATCAATCAAAAAGATCTTGGAATTGCAAAAGAACAACTGGTATCGATCCACCAGGACAAAGTATTGACCGATAAGTATGAAGTACTGCGAAACGAACTGCTTACTTCCAATGCTATTGAAGATGTGACCTTGGCCGGTCCTTCCCCGCTTAACATGGTGGCGTCATCCAGCGGTGTCAGTTGGCCGGGCAAGACCTTGGAACAAGGAAATATCGAGTTTTCCCTACTTTGGACAGCTCATAATTTTATAGATGTGTTCGATGTTCCATTAAAAGAGGGCAGTTATTATCGTGAAGGTAGCACCGATACTTTGAATATTGTTCTCAATGAAAAGGCCGTAGAGATTATGGGGATTAAAGATCCCATAGGAAAAAGCATTCAACTATGGCGCAAACCCAGACAGATAATCGGGGTATTGAAGGATTTTCATAACCGGTCATTGTACGAGCCCATACAGCCCGCGGTCTTTCTCCTGGACCCCAATAATGCTGGGATGATGTTCGTAAAATTGGAGGCCGGAAAGACCAAGGAGGCATTGGCTTCATTACAGGCCTCCTTCACCAGAACATTGCCAGATCTACCACTTCATTACAATTTTGTGGATGAGCAATACGCCGCTGAATATAAGAGCGAAAACTTGACCGGCACGTTGGCCTATTATTTTGCCATTATTTCCATTCTCATTTCATGTTTGGGTCTTTTTGGCCTGGCCACATTTATGGCAAAGCAGCGAACAAAGGAAATAGGCATCCGAAAAGTACTGGGCGCAAGCGTAGGAAGCATTGTTGCACTTATCTCCAAGGATTTAATGAAACTGATAATACTGGCGGTATTGATAGCATCACCTGTTGCCTATTACTTTATGAATACT
Organism: uncultured Flavobacteriaceae bacterium; assembly: GCA_947494715.1. Taxonomy (GTDB): domain Bacteria; phylum Bacteroidota; class Bacteroidia; order Flavobacteriales; family Flavobacteriaceae; genus Ulvibacterium. The sequence goes on from CANLWG010000003.1 coordinate 77,891, forward strand.
TGGCTACAAGGGTTTGCCTATAAAATTCAAATCCACTGGAGCGTATTTGTGGTAACGGGAGGGTTTGCGATACTCATCACCTTACTTACAGTAGGTTGGCAGTCCATAAAATCGGCCAATGCAGATCCAGTAAAAAGTTTACGAACGGAATGATGAAAGACCTGTCAGGCCTAGAACGAAATAAACCTGACAGGTCTAAATAAAAAAAGAAAACATGTTCAAAAACTATTTAAAAATCGCCTGGCGGAACTTAAAAAGAAACAAAGGTTACTCAGCCATCAATATTGGTGGTTTGGCACTGGGAATGGCCGTAGTCATAATGATCGGGCTCTGGGTGCTGGATGAACTCACCTTTAATACCTATCATAAAAACCATGATAAAATAGCCCAGATCTATAATCGGGGAAAGAACTTGGATACTGGAGAAATAGGGTCCTTCCCATCCACATTATATATTATGGGAAGTGTCATAAAAGAAAATCATTCCGATTATTTCGAATACGTTTTAAGGGCAAGTTGGGTCGGAGATTATGTGCTTACCAACTCTGGGGAAAATTACACACAAACCGGGCAGTTTATTGAAGGCCAGGCTTTGGATATGCTTTCCCTAAATATGATCCAAGGTTCCTATGCCAGTTTGGAGGATTTGAATGCAGTGGCCTTATCCGAATCTGCAGCACTGGCCATTTTTGGCGAAGAAGACCCTATAGGGAAATCCATAAAGATCAATAATGAAATGGATGCCGAGGTAAAAGCGGTTTATGAGGACTTGCCCAAAAACAACAGCTTTGAGAATGTAAAATTCTTTGCCAACTGGAATTTGATCGAGGCCAACGAACCCCAGCGATTTGCACGGGCCAAAACAGTATGGAACGATTGGTCTTTTCAACTCTATGTACAATTAAGGCCAGGAATGGATTTCGAAACGGCCAATACAGCCTTGAGAAACTTATATTCCCAGTACGGCCCTTCCGATTCAGTAGATGGGTATGAAGAAAGAGGCCTACATCCTTTTGCCTACCCTATGGACAAATGGCATTTATATTCTGAATTTGATGCTCTGGGCAAGCCTACCAAAGGACGTATCACTTTTGTTTGGCTGTTTATCGCCATAGGTATATTCGTGCTGTTTTTGGCCTGTATAAACTTTATGAACCTAAGTACGGCCCGTTCCGAAAAACGCTCAAAGGAAGTCGGCATCCGAAAGACCGTTGGATCTAGAAAGAAACAGTTGGTCGTACAGTTTTTGAGCGAATCGCTTTTGATTTCAAGTATTGCGCTGATGTTGGCGTTTGTTTTGGTATTGATCACCCTTCCTTGGTTTAATACATTGGCCGGAAAGAATATGGGCATTCCGTTGGGCAATCCTATATTTTGGACAGCAATCCTATCCTTTACATTATTTACGGGATTGTTGGCCGGTAGCTACCCCGCGCTCTACCTTTCTTCATTTAGCCCTATAAAAGTACTCAAGGGCACTTTTAAGGCGGGCCCGTACTCAGCGGTTCCAAGAAAGGTATTGGTGGTATTTCAATTCGCGGTCTCCATTATGCTCGCCGTGGGCACGGTCATCGTTTTTAACCAGATAGAATTTACCAAGGATAGACCTATTGGATATGACCGAAACAATTTGATTTCGGTTCAAATGAACAATCCAGAATATGGGGGCAAATACGATTTGTTACGTGATGAGTTGAAGAATACGGGAGTAGTGGAAGAAATGACGCAATCATCTTCTCCTTTGATAGGCGTGTACAATAATGGTGGTAGTGGACTAAGTTGGACCGGTAAGGACCCTGAAATGAGTCCCGATTTCGGGCTTCTTTGGATTACCCACGACTATGGAAAAACGGTGGGATGGCAGTTTTTGAAAGGGAGGGATTTCTCAAGGGAATTTGCCTCGGACTCATCGTCGGTTGTTATCAACGAAACGGCTGTCAGGTATATGGGGTTGGAAAACCCGGTAGGAAGTTATATTACAGCGGGTGACGAACGCTTAAAAATTATTGGTGTAACGAAGGACATGGTCATGCAATCTCCATACGAGCCGGTAAAACAGGCCCTATTTGTTATCGACTATGAAAATGTAAATTATATTAATATCAAGATAAAGCCAGATGCAAGTACCGGTGATGCCATTGCAAAGATCGAAGCGGTATTTGCCAAGGTAGTACCCTCCGCCAAATTTGATTATGGTTTTGTGGACGAGGCTTATGGCCAAAAATTCCAAGCCGAACAACGTTTGGGCAACCTTGCCGGAGTCTTTACCCTTTTGGCCATCCTTATAAGTTGCCTTGGTCTTTTTGGTCTGGCCTCATTTGTTGCCGAACAACGTACCAAGGAGATAGGTGTACGCAAGGTTTTAGGTGCCTCGGTGCTCAATCTCTGGAAAATGTTATCCAAGGATTTTGTTGTGTTGGTATTGATATCAGTTTTGGTCGCCATCCCTATCGCCTACCATTTTATGAGTGGATGGCTACAGAATTACGAATACCGAATGGAAATCTCGTGGTGGATTTTTGGTTTTGCAATTGCCGGGGCATTATTGGTAACACTTCTTACGGTAAGTTTTCAAGCGATCAAGGCGGCAAGTGTAAATCCTATAAAGAGTTTACGAACGGAATGAACTACTGAAGTGGAAAGTTATGATTAGGAATTATTTTAAAATTGCCTGGAGGAATTTACTCCGTAACAAAAGTTTTTCAATACTTAATATTGTTGGTCTTTCTATTGGTTTAGCGGTTACGGCCTTGATTCTGCTATGGATTAACTTCGAACTTGGATATGATCGATTTCATAAAAACAGTGACCGCCTGTACGAAGTGAACAACGAATACCCCATAGAGGGCAAAATTTGGACTTGGAACTCCACACCGAAAATAATGGCCTCTGTAATCAAAAAAGATTATCCAGAAGTCGAAGGGGTTTCGAGGTACAACTATGAAGATACATTCTTGTTTTCGTTGGAGGATAAACGAATAAAGGCAACAGGTACCCTTGTAGATCCTGATTTTTTGAAGATGTTTAGTTTTCCATTGTTGGAAGGAAATATTGAAAAGGTTCTTAGTGATGTAAATTCTGTCGTCATTACTGAAACATTTGCCCAAAAGCTTTTTGGCAATGAGAATCCCATTGGAAAAATGGTAAAGGTAGACAACGCCGATAATTTTAAGGTTACAGGTGTTCTAAAGGACTTACCTCCAAATACCGATTTTAGTTTTGAATTTTTGATACCGTGGGCCTATTTGCGTCAAAAGGGGTGGGATGATGAAAACTGGAACAATAATTCCATCGCTACCTACGTAATGTTAAAAAAAGGAACGAATCATTCTGATTTTTCCAAAAAAATCAAAAACCTGCGTGAGAGATATGACAAGGACGCTCCCGATATGGAAACTATTTTGTATCCGTTTTCAAGAACATATCTCTATTCGGAATTTGAGGACGGAAAAGAGGTTGGTGGTAGGATCGATTTGATTCGAATGTTCGGTTTTATAGCTGCTTTTATCCTGCTTATAGCCTGCATCAATTTCATGAACTTAAGCACTGCAATAAGCGAAAAACGTGCCAAGGAAGTAGGGATACGTAAAGTGATCGGAGCTCAAAAAAAGGCATTGATCGTTCAGTTCTTGGGGGAGTCCATACTCATTTCATTTTTAGCCGCCGTGCTCGCGGTCGGTATTGTTTGGGCCGTACTTCCTCCATTCAATACTCTAATTGACAGACAATTGTCCATCGATTTTACCAATATCTGGTTCTGGATTTTCGCCATTGGAATAATCCTTTTTACCGGTGTGTTGGCCGGTAGCTACCCTGCATTATACTTATCGACATTTAAACCGGTATCGGTATTAAAGGGGACTTTTCGAAAAATAAACACCCATTTCACTCCGAGAAAGGTATTGGTGGTACTGCAATTCACTTTCGCCATTATTCTCATAACCGCTACCATTATTGTAAGACAGCAATTAAAGAAAGTACAGGATAGGCAATCTGGTTATGCGAAGGGCAACCTGGTATATTCGATGATGGAAGGCGATATGGAGAAAAACTATACCTTGATCAAGAACGAACTGTTATCCTCCGGAACTGCGGTATCCGTTACGAAAACAGGTGCTCCCATTACGGAAAGCTGGAGTAATAGTTGGGGATTTTTTTGGAAAGGAAAAAAAGGGGACGACAAAACCTTGGTTCAAAGATTTATTGCAGATGATGCCATTGTAAGGACTACCGGCCTAGAGCTTTTGCAGGGTCGTGATTTTGATTTGAGTAAATACCCCACCGATTCAACGGCAGCTATCATCAATGAATCCGCAATGGCCCATATGGGTTTTAAGGAACCGATTGGTCAAATCATTAACGACAATGGTATCGATTGGCATGTGGTCGGCGTAGTAAAGGATTTCGTACTAAAATCCCCCTTTCAGAAAGTGGATCCCATGGTCATAGAGGGAGCCAAAGCATGGTTCAATGTAATCCATATAAAACTCAATACGAAAAATAGTACTTCAGAAAGTTTGGCCAAAGCCGAAAACATATTCAAAAAGTATAATCCTGAATACCCCTTTAACTATGAATTTGTAGACCAAGAGTATGCCAAAAAATTCGAGGATGAAAAAAGAACGGGTGCGCTAGCGGGTCTATTTACATTGTTTACGATACTAATTTCCTGTTTGGGCCTTTTTGGACTCGCAACGTATTTGGCGGCCAACAGAATAAAGGAAATTGGCATTCGCAAAGTCTTAGGTGCTTCAGTAGCCAATATAACAACACTGCTATCCAAAGAATTTTTAAAATTGGTAGTGATTGCCTGTGGCATTGCTATACCCATTTCGTGGTATTTTATGAGTAAGTGGTTAGAAGATTTTGCATATAGAATCACCATTTCATGGTGGATTTATGCCGCAGCAGGTCTTTTGGCAATATGTATTGCAATATTGACGGTAAGCTCACAGGCCATTAAAGCGGCCACAACAAACCCGGTCAAAAATTTGCGGAATGAATGAAAACCATCTTCTAACAAAAAAATAGCATCATGCTCAAAAACTATCTAAAAATCGCCTGGCGTAATATTAAAAGGAACAAGCTTCACGCCTTTATCAATATTGCCGGGTTGGCCGTAGCATTTTCGGTCTGTATCCTATTATTTCTGGTAGCCTATTTCCATTTGAGCTTTGATTCCTTTCATGAGGAGAAAAGCCAGCTGTTCAGAACATCACGTTTTACGAACAGTGTACAAGGCCCTGAAATGAGCTCCCAAATGCCATTGCCGGCGGCGGCGGCTTTTGAGGCCGAAATTCCCGAAATCGAAACTGCGGTAACCGTCAACAGGGGAATGCCGGAAAACATTGCCTATGGGAATAAAAATATTGAACGGCCAATTACCAGAACTGAACCCGATTTCTTGGACCTATTCACTTTTCACATCATAAAGGGTAATAGAGAGACGACGCTTTCCGGTATACATAATATTGCTTTGAGCGAAAGTACGGCCAATGCCATTTTTGGAGAAACAGACCCTATCGGAAAAGAATTGAAAATAGGCAAATTGGGGGAAGAACAAATCTATTCGGTGTCCGCCGTATTAAAAGACGCTCCAAAAAATAGCAGTATTCGTTTTGATGCCGTTGCCCGAATCGAATCGCTCAATGGCTATACCGAAAACAAAAATAACTGGGCATCAAATGCATCCAATGTCTTTATCAAGATTGCCAAGAACACCGATTTTCGGATGGTTGAAAATAAATTGACCCCATTCGTGGAGAAATACTATCCCGAACAATTGGCGCAATTGAAATCCGAGCATCCCGAAGCGATGGAAACCCGTGAATTGCTCAATATAGGTCTGACCAACATTGAAGACATCCATTTTTCCGGAGAGCGGAGCGCACCGAAAGCATTAGTGTACGCTATTATGTCGTTGGGCATTTTTATTCTATTGATCGCCTGCTTCAATTTTGTGAACCTCAATATGGCACGCTCCTTTAAAAGAAGCCGTGAATTAGGGGTACGGAAAACGCTGGGTGCCTTTAAGGGGCAACTTTTTCTACAACTTTGGGGAGAAGCGTTTCTGCTTTACTTTTTCGGTTTTATTATTGGTATGGCGGTCGCGTATCAACTATTACCGTCCTTCAGTGCGCAGTTTGGGGGCGGGCTAGACATTGCGGTCCTGTTCCATCCTACTTTTTTGGCAATACTAGTAGGTGTTTTCATAGGCGTCACTTTGATAGCCGGTGGATATCCTGCGCTTAAAATGGCCAATTTCCGACTGGTTGAAATTTTGAAGGGCAATGTATCCACAAAGAAACCCGGGGCGTTACGTAATACGCTTTTGGTAAGTCAGTTTGCAATTTCCAGTCTATTGATATGTATGAGTTGGATAGCCAGCCAACAACTTGATTTCTTGCGGGAAATACCCATAGGTTTTGAGAGGGATCAAGTGGTAAGCATTCCTGTGGGTTATCAGGAAGATGGCCGAAAGGTACTGGCTCGAATGCGAAATGAACTTGCCAATGATTCCAATATTATCTCCATTGCCGGAGCAGGGGGAAATTTGGGCAGGGGACGTGATCGTACAACTTCAACTTCGATTATCGGGTGGGATTACGATCAAAAACAGATTTCAGCCTACAGGCTTTTAGGCGATTTCGATTATCTAAAAACGTTGCAGATTCCTATCCTAAAAGGAAGGGATTTTGACCCTGCTTTCAGTACGGACACCACAAATGCGGTGATTGTTACGGAAAGTTTTGTAAAGGCAATGGGAGAGTCCGATCCCGTTGGAAAGTATCTCGGTGGGGAGGAGGGTAATCAAATAATCGGTGTAGTTCCGGATTTCAATGCCTACTCCCCATCCGAAAAAACACTGCCAATTCTCATTGATCTTTCCGCCGATGAAGCTATCAATTATATATTTCTAAAAGTGAGCACGGATAATCCGCAGACAGTTATGGAGCAGCTTGTTTCAGTTTGGGAAAAAGTTGCTCCCAGATCGATATTTAATGCTTCTTTTTTGAATGAAAACCTTCAAGCCTGGTACGAGGTGGAGAGTACGATGACCCGGATTTTTGGAATTGCTTCTGGCATAGCCATTTTACTCTCCTGTTTGGGGCTTTTTGCCATTTCCCTATTGGTCATAGAGTTGCGTACCAAGGAAATAGGTATTCGAAAAGTGATGGGCGCCTCGGTCAAGGGCATTGTACGGATGATTTCCATTCACTTTTTAAAATTGGTATTCATAAGCCTTGTCATTGCGGTGCCTTTGGCTTGGTATGCGATGCAAAATTGGATCGAAGGTTACGAGAACCGAATAGCAATTGATCCGTTGACATTCATTTGGGTAGGTTTTCTGGTCGCTTTGGTTGCCATACTTACCGTAAGTTTTCATGCTATAAAAGCGGCTCTGGCCAACCCGGTAAAAAGTTTAAAGACCGAATAGAAAAATCAACTATTATGTTAAAAAATCATTTAAAAGTAGCCGTTAGGAATCTTATCCGTCGAAAAAGCCATACGCTGATTAATATCGGAGGTTTGGCCTTAGGTATTGCCATTTGTTTCATGATTTTTATCATTACCCAATTTGAATCGAGTTTTGATGATTACCATGAAAACAAAGATCGCGTCTTCCGTGTTTTAACCGAGTACCATCATGCAGAACCTGAAATCTTCTATGGCAGCGGAGTTCCATATCCATTACCCGAAGAACTAAAAAATTCTTTTCCGGAATTGGAAAAGGTATCCGCAATATATTCCGATGGTGATGATCAAATATTGGTATTGGATCATAACGGAAATCCGGTTAAAAAGTTCAAGGAGAAAGATGGCGTGTTCTTGGCGGAACCTGCTTTGTTCGATATTTTGGATTACGAATGGTTGGCGGGCACACCAGCTTCATTAAAAGACCTAAATAACGTAGTCCTCACAAAAGAAACTGCTGAGCGTTATTTTGACAGTTGGGAGAAAGCGGTAGGAAGGACCATTAAATGGAATAACGATGAAGTTCTGACCGTAACCGGTATTCTTGGCACAATACCCACAAATACAGATTTACGGTTTAAGGCGGTTATCTCATATGGTACCGGTTATACAACCAACTTTCAAAACTCGGATAACTGGAATGGTACCAACGGGAGGTTTGGTTGTTTTGTGCTATTGCCTCCAAATGTCTCCGAAGGTGATATCAATGCCCGGTTAAAAGTACTGTCCAAAGAAAAAAAGACAGGTGACAATAAGGATATTCATGTATTGCAATCATTGGATATGATTCATTATGATGCCCGGGCCGGAAATTATAGTGGCAAAACAATAAGCCAGCGACTCATAAACGTCCTTTGGCTTATCGGGGCTTTCATTCTTTTGATTGCCTGTATCAATTTCATCAACCTATCTACCGCACAGGCGGTAAACCGCTCAAAAGAAATAGGGGTGAGAAAGGTTATTGGCGGTACAAGAACTCAATTGAAAATACAATTTCTGGCCGAAACCTTCCTAATCGTTGTAGCCGCCAGTTGTATCGCATCCATAATCGTCGTTACGTTCTTACCGTCGGTCGGCAAGCTTCTTGATTTACCGCTCAATATTACCTCGGCCCTAGATTTTAAAACCTTGGTTTTAATGGGTGTACTGTCTGTTAGCGTAACTTTTTTGGCAGGGTTTTACCCCTCTTTGGTACTTTCTAGATTCAATCCTATTTCCGCCCTTAAAAATCAAGGAAAAGTTGGTAAAAACGAAGGCATTACCTTAAGGCGAAGTCTTGTTGTTTTTCAATTTGCAATTGCACAGGCACTTATTTTTGGAACAGTGATTATGGTAAAACAAATGGACTATTTCACCAACCAATCCATGGGTTATGATAAAGAGGCCATTGTAAACGTATTGATACCTACGGATAGTATTAGCATGGGTAAAATTGATTATCTGAGCAATACATTGTTGGCTACAAACGGCATCCAAAATGTTAGCTTTAGTTCAAATACGCCCACCGAGTATAGAACGAATAATTGGACGAGGTTCGTGTATGGCAACGCATCAAAAGAAACGGACTTTTATAGTATACGGAAAGGAATTGACCATAACTATTTGGAAACCTATGGGCTTTCCCTGGTGGCCGGCAGGAATGTAAAAAAATCTTCAGAAGCGATAGAAGTTCTGGTGAACGAAGATTTGATGAAACGCCTTGGAGTTACTGACCCAAATGAAATCCTGAACAAAAAGGCAAGCCTTTCAAGGGGCCGAATAGAAGGAGAAATAGTTGGCGTAGTAAAGGATTACCACAGCAGTACCTTTAAAGATGGAATGTCTTCCATAATAATGGTCAATAGAAAAAGTTGGTTTGGTTTGGCGGGAATTAAATTGACTACGAATAATATTTCGAATTCCATATCGGCCATAGAAGAAATATGGGACGACACCTTTCCTAATTATGCATTTGAATACCAGTTCTTGGATGATAAAATCGCCAATTTTTATCAAGAGGAAAAAAAGCTCTCCCAAATGTACAAGTTGTTTGCTATCATAGCTATTCTATTGAGTTGTCTTGGGCTTTATGGATTGGCCTCCTTTATGGTGAACCAGCGCACAAAGGAAGCGGGCATCCGAAAAGTTCTGGGGGCAACGGTTAGCAATATCGTATATCTATTTTCGAAGGAATTTATCGTATTAATTGCAATAGCTTTTCTCATAGCCGCACCATTGGCCTGGCATTTTATGGGGCAATGGTTGGAGGAATACACCTACCACATTGATATTACTTGGGCGGTCTTTGTTCTCGGTGGGTTGGGAGCATTGCTAATCGCTTTGTCCACGGTTAGCTATCAGGCAATCAAGGCGGCAATAGCAAATCCCGTGGAAAGCTTACGAACGGAGTAAATCTCTCTTCCTTTTAGAAGGAACTTGGGGAGGTGGTGAAACGAAAAACCAAATGAAATAGTAGCGGAAACAACTCCGATTGTTATCAAGGGTCGTCCAAAAAAAACAAAAGCTCATGTTAAGACATTATTTGAACCTTTTTAAGCGAAACATTTTAAGGTATAAGTTTTCCTTTTTTATAAATATGGTGGGGCTATCCACGGCCCTCGCCTGTGCCACCCTGATCTACTTGTGGGTAAATGATGAGTTGCTTATCGACAAGTTCCATGAAAAAGATGATCGGATTTTTCATTTAATGGAGTTTTATGAATTTCCGCAACAGACCATTGCAAATGAGGTGACCTCCGGAAATATGGCCCATCTCTTGCTTGAGGAAATGCCGGAAGTGGTCCATGCGGTACAGGTAGCAAAATACTTGCACAACGCCACATTGTCCATTGAGGATAAGACGTTAAAGGCAGTTGGCCATTATGTGAGCCAAGACTATTTTAAGGTGTTCTCCTTTCCCTTGATCGAAGGTGACAAAAATAATCTTTGGGCGGATAAGAGCACTGTAGTACTGTCCGAAACCATAGCAAATTCCTTGTTCGGTTCTTCCCAAGAAGCTATGGGAAAGATGCTGGCCCTTCAAAATAAAAAACAATTCACGGTATCCGGTGTTTTTAAGGATATTCCGAGGCAATCTTCCGAAAAATTCGATTTTGTGTTGTCGTACGAGGAACTCGTGCCTTCCCAACCCAACCTCATGGATTGGGGAAGTCAATCTACCTATCTATACCTTCAAATGGAACCTGGCGTCGATGTTCTGGCCTTTAATGAAAAGATCCATGATTTTATTCGGGAAAAGACGGGTAATAGACAAATGCATCGTACCCCTTTTATAAAAAAATACTCCGATGAATATTTGTATGGAAAATATGAGAATGGCATACAAACGGGAGGTAGGATTGCCTATGTAAAGCTGTTCTCCATCATCGCATTGTTTATTCTGATCATCGCCTGTATCAATTTTATGAATCTATCAACGGCAAGAGCATCACGCAGACTCAAGGAAATAGGGGTCAAGAAAGTAGTGGGGGCCAATAGAAAGACTTTGATTGTCCAATATCTAACGGAAGCGATAGCCTTAACCTGTATGGCATTGTTGCTTTCCCTAATTTATGTAGCTCTGCTACTACCGGAATTTAACCAGATTACGGGAAAGCAGTTGACCATGGATTTTAGTATCGGAGTTATACTTTCCCTATTGGCCATAACCCTCTTTACGGGGCTGCTTTCCGGCAGCTATCCAGCCCTATACCTTTCCGGTTTCAATCCCGTATCCATTTTAAAAGGGAAATTGAATACATCCATCGGAGAGGTGTGGACCCGCAAGGGACTTGTTATCATCCAGTATACCGTATCGGTAATACTCATTGTCTCCGTTCTAGTGGTATACCGGCAAATCGAGTTTATACAGAACAAAAACCTGGGCTACAGTAAAGAACAGATTATTCATTTTGATCGGGAAGGAAAAACTATGGACCAAGATCGTATGGATACTTTTTTGGCCGAATTGGAAAAGGTACCTGGGGTCATCAGTGCCTCAAGTGGCAGAAACAAGATGACCAATCAAGGTTGGGGGGTAGGTGGCTTTGACTGGGAAGGAAAAGACCCGAATGACCATACCCAGTTTCAAAACATGATCGCCTATTATGGATTACTGGAAATGCTGGATATGGAGCTTGTGGAAGGCAGGACGTTCTCCAAAAATTTTGCTTCGGAGGATACCAAGGTCATTCTTAATGAAGCCGCCATCGCCCATATGCAATTGGAAGACCCTGTGGGAAAGACCATCAATTTTCGGGGAATGGACCGGGAAATCATCGCTGTTGTCAAAAACTTCCACTTTGAATCGCTACACGAGAACATTAAACCCATGATTATCAATTTGTGGCCAGATAGGATTAGCAAGTTTATGGTGAAAATTGCAACAGGTAGGGAAAGGGAGACTTTGGCTTTATTGGAGGATCTGTATCAGGAGTTTAATCCAGGCTTCCTTTTCGATTATAGGTTCTTGGACGAAAATTACCAAGAGCTTTACAAAGCGGAACAGCGTGTATCGGTTTTATCCGGATATTTTGCGGCTTTGGCCATCATCATTTCATGTTTGGGACTTTTTGGATTGGTCTCCTTTACTGCTGAGCGGAGAAAAAAGGAAATCGGAATTCGCAAAGTATTGGGAGGGAGCAGTGCCCGTATTTCTTTTTTGTTGTCCAGCGAATTTGTAAAACTGGTATTGGTAGCTATTGGAGTAGGACTGCCCATAAGTCATTTGCTTACCCATAACTGGCTTTCGGGATTTGCGTACAGGACCGGGACCAACCTTTGGTATTTTCTCTTGGCCGGAGCTTTTGTGGTCCTTTTTACTATTGTCATGGTAAGTGCGCAGACCCTGGTGGCTGCCAATCGGAACCCTGTGGACTCCCTAAGGAATGAATAAAAATTAGGATAATCATGCTAAAAAGCTACCTAAAAATCGCTTGGCGAAGTTTGTTTAGAAGTCCTTTTCAAACTTTCATTAAAATTTTTGGGCTATCTATCGGGATTGCTAGTGTTATGCTCATTCTTTTTCATGTAAAGGACGAGCTGAGTTTTGACCAGGGGTTTTTGAAGTCCGATCGAATTTTTAGGGTAACGAACGAAAATTTGGGCGAAGGGGCCCGCCACTGGGCTGCGACCCCACCGCCTATGGGCCCCGAGATGCAACAGCTATTGCCTGAAGTAGAATTAACCGTACGATTTCATCGTCCCTCGGCATATCAACTTCTGAGTCATACATCCAAAAGTGGAAATACAAGAAAGTTTGAAGAAAGAGGGGGTTTCATTGTTGATTCTGGGGCCGTAGAAATGTTTGACCTTGAATTTGTCCAAGGTGATGCTAACACAGCTCTCTCTGAAATAAACAGTATTATTTTGACCGAGGATATGGCCCAAAAGTATTTCGGCAATGAAAACCCCTTGGGGAAAATAATCATGGACAACATTGCCCGCATTCCCTTGAAAGTCTCTGGAGTTATTGCAAAATTTCCATTTCAGACACATCTTAAATTTGACTATTTACTTTCCATGCCCACCATAAACAATTATCAAGACCAAGGAGCCTTGTCAAGTCGGGGATGGTCCGGGTTCTATACTTATGTTCTATTGAAGGAAAATATATCATTGGCTTCGATGACATCTAAAATGGAAGAGTTCATGATTCAATTTTATGAACCTCATGGGGAGACCCCGTCGGAAACCTTGGCCGCACGAAAACTCCGCCTTCAACCCATTACTGATATTCACCTACATTCCAAATTGGAAAAGGAAATGTATCCTAATAGCGATATCACCTATGTATATATTTTTGGCTTTGTGGCTCTGTTTATTTTGCTTTTGGCAGCGGTCAATTTCATCAATATTTCTACTACACAATCTTTCGGCAGAGTTAAGGAAATTGGTGTTCGAAAAGTTGTGGGAGCCAAACGGAAACAACTTATCCATCAGTTTTTAATGGACTCCCTGCTAGTCACATTTCTCTCTATGATAATTGCGTTGGTAATTTTCGCGTCGGCCATTCCCCACTATGATGACCTTGCCTCAAAACCATTTTACCAAGAGAACATATTTACCCTATCCAATTTTGGCATTTTGTTATTGATGTTTATCAGCGTTGGAGTACTGGCCGGTCTTTATCCGGCTTTGTTCGTTTCTAGATTTAGCCTTGTTTCATCGCTTAAGAGTAAAAAGAATTCTGCCCCCCGGATACAAATAGTAAGGAACTCACTTATTGTTTTCCAATTTGTGATATCCGTGTTTATGATTGTCGGAACCATAATCATTTACAATCAGATGAACTTGTTCCATCACAAGAATTTAGGTTTTGACAAAGAGCAGGTACTAGTGGTTACCATGCATAGGGATATGTGGGAGAATTATGGGGCACTGAAAGCCAAGATGTTGGAAAACCCTGCGATAGAAAGTTTTTCAACCACTACGAATATTCCTGGAGATCGGTTTGGCTCTTACTTTTTTACACCTCTTGGCAATTCACAGCAGGTTACCGAAGGGTTTGATGCCCGACTGATGTTGTCCGATGACAAGTTTCTATCCACATTGGACATTCCCATAAAAGAGGGTCGGGACTTTTTCCGTCAAGAAGCCAATACGGGAAATACCGAATTTATCATCAATGAGGCTGCGGGAAAACTATTTGGACCCGGAAAGGTTGTAGGCAAAAGACTGACCATTGGAAGGGATACGGCAAACATTGTGGGTGTGGTAAAGGACTTCAATTTTGCCTCCCTTCATTCGCCAATTGAACCTTTGGTAATACAGTATAATCCCTATGCGGGGGGCCACTTGCTTGTAAAGGTTCAGGAAAATCAATTGGCAGAAACTATTGCATTTATGGAGAAAAGCGTGGAATCTATAGCTCCTTCCAGTACGTTTTCCTATTCATTTGTAGATGATAGGTTAGACGCACTTTACAATACAGAAAATAGAATGAGCAAGGTTTTTAATGTCTTTGCACTACTATCCTTATTGATTTCATGTCTTGGGCTTTATGGCCTTTCTGCGTATGCGGCCAGAATCCGGATAAAGGAAATAGGAATACGTAAGGTTCTTGGTTCGGGTAAAATGGATATCATAAAAATTCTGTCCAGGGATTTTTTAAAACTTATAAGTACTGCCATACTTATTGCCGCTCCCTTTACCTATTTCACCATGAAAAGATGGCTTCAGGATTTCGCCTATCATATTGAAATACAATGGTGGATGTTCGGTTTGGCCGGGGTGCTTGTACTGTTCATTGCAATAGCCACCCTAAGCTATCAAGGTATAAAATCGGCAAATGCAAATCCGATAGAAAGCCTAAGAACTGAATAAAACCTCAAAAAGAAATCATGATAAAAAACCATTTGAAGATTGCTTGGAGAAACCTGAATACCAACCGCATGTTTTCGGGCATTAATATTTTGGGACTTTCCTTGGGCCTGGCCATTACCATTGTCCTTTTTTTGTTTATCCGGCATGAATTAAGTTTTGATTCCATGTATACGGAAAAAGCAAATATCCATCGGGTGTTGGTACATACCGAAGGGGATAATGGACATGAAACCTATGCTACTGCATCACCGGCCTTGGCCCCAACTGCAATGCTGGATATTCCGGAAATTGAATATGCTGCTAGAATGTTAAAGAACGACTTTGGGGGAACGGCTTCCGTAAGGGCGAATGAGGAAAACTTTATGGAGAAAAGCTTCTTTTGGGTAGACAAGGAACTGTTGAATGTTTTTAAGGTGCCTTTTATAAAAGGAGAACCACAATCTGTTTTGAATCGCCCCAATACTGTAGTCCTGTCAGAAAGTACGGCTAAGAAATACTTTGGCAACAAGGACCCTTTAGGAGAAATTATCAAGGTCGATGGCCGTTATGAGCTTGAAGTCACTGGGGTTTATCAAGACTTTCCCGGCAACAGCACGGTAGATTGCCATGTAATGGCCACATTTAGTACCCTTTGGTTTTCCAAGAACCCTAGTTGGAACAATATTAGCTTTGAGACCTATTGCTTACTGAATACGAACGCCAATTTGCCTGACGTGGAATCCAAAATGATGCAGATGCTGGATGAAAACGTAGAGAAGCAAAATCAGTGGTATACCCTTGCCCTACAACCTTTGGAACAGGTACATCTCTACTCTTCCGATTTTTCAAGTTCCTATGCATCCCATATAGGGGATATTTTGGAAATTCGAAATTTATCGTTTTTGGCAGTTTTAATTCTGTTTATTGCCTGCATCAATTACATGAACCTGACTACCGCCCGCTCCCAAAAAAGGGCAAAAGAGGTCGGCATCAATAAAACGCTGGGTGCGTCTAAAAAGAACTTGGTAAGCAGATTCTATATTGAAACGGGACTACTCACCCTAATCTCAATTGGTATAGGAGTTATGCTGGCAATTTTGGCCATCCCCTTGTTCAATAGGATTATGGGGCAAAGTTTGGATATCAGCTTGCTTTTGACCATGGAATTTGGAGTTGCCCTGATGGTGGTTTGGTTAGTGACTACCTTAATTTCAGGTTTTTATCCCGCGTTATATCTTTCTCGTTTTTCTCCCAGAACTGTTTTAAAACCATCGCATACCCAGGGAAAGGATAATGCCCAGATAAGAAAAGGGCTGGTGGTGCTTCAATTTGCGGCGTCTGTTATTTTAATAATAGGGATACTGGTCATCTATCAGCAACTTGAATTTATGCGAAACCAAAAATTGGGCTTTGATCCGGAAAATGTAATGGCCATTTCTACATCCGGTATTCGGGGCAATGAGCATACGGATGCCTTGATACAGGAATTTAAAGGGATAAGTGATGTATCCTATGTATCCATGGTTCAGGGCTTCCCAGGCATGGGTGTTAGTGGAAGGACTTTGAAAAAAAACCAAGAAGATCAGAATGGGTTGTATATACAAACCAATGTAACGGATGCAGGAATTATTGATGTGCTTCAATTAAAACTTTTGGCCGGCCGGACCTTACCCGAAATAAAGCAGCAGGGCGATACTTTGGTGCAGGTAATTCTCAATAAAAAGGCAATCGATTTTTTGGGATATTCCCCGGAAGAAGCCATCGGTAAGGAAGTACAAATTGGTGCCAAAAACACCATTGTGGGTGTTGTAGAGGATTTTAATCACGAATCCCTACATGTGCCAATAGGTGCTTATGCCTTTCATAACAATACGGGGGAACCCAAATCTTATTTGTTGGTTCGTTTCAATACCGTGGACGTTTCTACCATTATCCAAAAGTTTGAAAGTGCTTTTCTGAAAATAGCACCTGAGGCCGCTTTTGATTATTCCTTTTTGAATAAAAATCTAGAACGGCTCTACAAAAGGGAGCAACGAGCTGCCCATATAGGAATCATTTTTTGTGCTCTTGCCATTTTTGTGGCCTGTTTGGGTCTTTTTGGTCTGGCCGCCTTTATGGCAGAGCAACGTAAAAAAGAAATTGGCATTCGCAAAGTATTGGGCGCAAGTATTTTAGGAATAACCCAATTGTTGTCCGGAGACTTTGTAAAATTGGTGCTAGTAGCGCTGGTCTTCGCTTTTCCAATTGCTTTTTGGATAATGGATAACTGGCTACAGGACTTTGCATACCGCATAAGTATTGATTGGACCGTTTTCGGGATTGCCGGATTAGCGGCTTTGGCCATTGCATTATTTACTGTGAGCTTTCAGTCTGTGAGAGCTGCATTGACCAATCCGGCAAAGAGTTTACGTACGGAGTAGGAACTTGGTTAATTCCCTAAAACTGAAAACTGGACCCGGATGTAACAATTCCATTTTAAGGTTGTCCCTTTAGTGCAACTGATGGAAGACCGTTAAAAGAAACTGTAAAATAAAACAGGATACTAAAAGTAAAGTCATCCTGAAAAGAGAAACTTTATGTACAAACTATTCCTAAAAATTGCAACACGTTACCTGCTAAAGAACAAGTTGTATTCCTTTATCAACATTTTTGGCCTGGCTATTGGCATTGCTTCTTTTGTTCTGATTACGCTGTACGTCAATTACGAATATAGCTATGACATCTTTGAAGGTTCTGAAAACGTGCATCGCGTATATATGGACTATACCGAAGAAGGAGTTTTTGTGCCCGGGGATGCGCAATCCTACAATTTAAGTGGGCCCACATTAAAAGAAGCGTTTCCCGAGATACGAGAGTTCGTGAGATTTTCCCACCTTACAGATGTTACTTTTAGGTATAACAATACCATTATAAATGGAGAGAAGGGAGCCTTGGCCGATGCTTCATATTTTGATGTTTTTAAGTATCCCCTGCTCAAGGGCCATGTTAATGAAGTTTTGAAAGATCCCTATACCATTTTATTGACTGAATCGCTGGCAAAAAAGGTTTTTGGGGATGAGGATCCCATAGGAAAATCCCTAGAAATAATTTATGGAGGGAATACATTGTTTACGGTAAAGGGAATACTGAAAAACTTACCCAAAAACACCCATATAAAAAACAATTTTTTGATTTCCTTCGATACGTACTTGACGTGGAGTGGATATCGAAATAAGAGGGAACTCAACTGGAACGGCAACAACTATTTTACCTACATCAAGCTTGATGAAAATGCCGATGTCGCTCTTTTGAAAAAAAAGATAATGGATTTCAAGGTGGAGAGCCTTCCCTTTGAAAGACATAATATAGAGCCTTTGGAGGAAATCCACCTGTATTCCGATAAACCCTATGAAGCAGAGGCGAACGGTAGTGCGAGTAGGGTACATTTCCTAATGGCAATTGCATTGATCATCATTGTACTTTCATGGTTGAACTATGTTAATCTGTCAACCGCCAAGTCTTTGGAACGGGCAAAGGAAACAGGAATCCGTAAAGTGGCCGGGGCACAAAGACCACAAATTATAGTACAGTCGCTTTTGGAATCGTTACTGTTAAATTTCATTGCCATCGCAATAGGAATGGTCATCGTATTGATTGGGTTACCCTTGTTCAATGTCTACGTTGGCCAAGAATTGACTTTGGGCCTTTCGAATATCAGGGCCTTTCTACCAATGATCGGATTTATTCTTTTTGGAACCGTAGTATCTGGAATGTATCCAGCCTTTATGCTGAGTAACTTTACTCCTGCCAGAGCCTTAAAGGGAAAAATCCGCACTTCTAGAAATGGTTTGACCATTAGAAAAACATTGATCATAGGTCAGTTTTTAGCTACTATCATTTTGCTTATCGGAACCATAGTAGTAACTCAACAGATCAAGTTTTTGCAGAATCAGCCTATTGGGGCGAATCTTGATCAAGTGGTGGCTTTTAAAGGAAAAATGTTGGATACTAGACCGGACACCCTTTTGATAAAAGATATCAAAACCATAAAAAACGAATTGAAAAACCTTCCTTTTGTTAAGAACGCTGTTCTAGCCAATACCTATCCTGGGGAAGGCTATAACAATCTGGGGTCTAATGTAGGTATCACTTTTCCCAATGGAATAAGGGACGATAGCCGAATATGGTACAATTATGCCGCTGGCCCCGATTATTTTGAATTGATGGAATTGGAGTTTGTCGCCGGAGGTCCTTTTTTGGAAAATTCAAGCGGGTATAGCCATCATATTGTTATGAACGAAAAATTTATCAAACATATGGGGATTGCCAAGATGGAGGACGCCATTGATCAAAAGGTAAAATTTTGGGGACAGGATTGGATTATTTCCGGAGTCATCAAGGACTATCATCATTTTGGGTTAAAAACGGGGATTGAACCCATACTTTTGAGATATGGCACCAGCACCCGTAATCTTCTGGTAAAATTCGATAAAAGTGTGTTATCGACCGCTGGGTTAACTGGAGCGATTTCGCGGGTGGAGAATAAATGGAGGGAAACATTTCCCCAAAGCACATTTGATTATACTTTTTTGGACCAAAAGTTCCAGGCGCAATATAACGAGGACAAGGCCTTCGGTTCCGCCTTTCAAATTTTTACGATTTTGGCAATACTTATTGCATCCATGGGGCTTTTTGGGTTGACATCCTACACCTGTATCCAAAGAAAAAAAGAAATTGGTGTCCGAAAGGTCAATGGTGCAAGGATACGTGAAATTCTTTCGCTACTGAACAAGGATTTTGTGAAATGGGTCGGTTTGGCTTTTGTCATCGCGGTGCCTATTTCGTGGTATGCCATGAACCAATGGTTACAAGGCTTTGCCTATAAAACGAACGTAAGTTGGTGGGTCTTCGCCCTGGCCGGGCTAACAGCTTTGGCCATTGCCCTGATTACGGTAAGTTGGCAAAGTTTTCAGGCCGCCGTGGCCAACCCAGTGGATGCCTTGAAGGACGAATAAATGCGCTTCCTAAAAAAAGGGGGCTACTGGGTACTTCTACAAAGAAAACACTCTATCTCGGATCGTAAAATATTTGGACAGCTCTTGTCCAAATATTTTACATAAAATAGATTGAAAATTTTCCATTTACAATGTAAAGATTTGGCTGTAAGTCATTTATGATTTTGGCATAGAAATCGATTTGAATTGCAACGTAGTTGCAGCTTTGGTTCTTGTTGCACGCTAAATGGTCATGCAAGAGCGAGGTAAAAGGAACTATTTAGACCTTTAAAATAACGTCACATGTTGAAGCACCATCTATTTCTATTCTTTCGAAATATTAAGAAGAACAAAAGCATCTTTTTGATTAACACCGTAGGCCTTGGTATAGGAATCGCCTCTTTTTTGGTATTGGCCGTCTATGTATACAATGATCTTACCTATAATCATTTTAATACAAACCTTTCTAACATCTATCGTATTCGCGAAGGGGAAAGTTTTCAGACCAAAGGACCTTTATTGCCTAAAATATTGGAAGATATCCCAGAAGTGGAAAACGGGACACGGGTTTTTGATTGGGACGGATATCGATTGAGTTATGGGGAAGTGGCCTTTGAGGAAAATTTGAAGTATGTGGACAATGACTTTTTTTCCATATTTACCTTTCCATTTGTTGAGGGTTCTGCCAAAAATGCGATTCAAGATAAATTCGGGGTCGTCATAAGTACTGATTTTGCCAAAAAATATTTTGGCGATACCCAGGCCTTGGGCAAACAGTTTCAAGTAAAGTTCGAGGATGTATTCCTTACGGTAAATGGGGTGGTGGATATTCCCAGGAATTCTTCCATCCAATTCGATATTGTGGCCTCCTACGAAACGGGAGAAACCATCTCCCCGTGGATCAAGGAGGCACATGATTGGTATAACACCTTTTCCGAGAGCTATGTGCTTTTGGCGGATGGCACAAATCCTAAAAGTATAAAAACTAAGTTGCAAACTATTGTAACGGAGAACTTTCTCCCCGTTGGTAAAAACGAGACCGATTTGAACTTGTTCCCTTTTGCCGACTATCACAGCACGGTGGAATCCAACAGTACGCTTATTGTGATTCTGGCCCTAGTCGCTTTGGGCATCTTAGGTATAGCCATTGTGAATTTTATCAATCTTACGATTACCAATTCCTTGACCCGTACGAAGGAAATAGGCATTAAAAAAGTTTTTGGGGCCACGGGGAATTTCTTGTTCCGCCAGATTATGACTGAAAGCATGCTAATGGGGCTGGGTGCCCTGTGCTTGGGAATAATCTTGACCTTGGCATTATTACCCACCTTTAACGGACTATTTGAAACGAACTTAAGCTTCAACCCTTGGGAAAACCCTTTCCTGATCTATGTCCTTTTGGGGATTTGGTTGATCGTTGGCATATTTTCTGGGATAGTACCATCGTTAGTATGGGCCCGTGGAAAATTGGTAGATAGCCTACAGGGTAAACTATCGAACCAGAATAAACCAGGGTTTTCCAGATATTCTTCGATAGTTGTGCAATTTGTAATCGCCATTGTACTTATATCTGGAACTTTTTTGATACGTAAGCAAATCAATTACATGATTGATAAGGACCCCAAGTTCGATAGCCAAAATAGTATTGTGGCCCAAACGGACTATTGGCAATATAAAAATCTTGAGGCGGCTTCACAAAACCTAGAGATTATTTCCAAGGAGCTGGAAGCCACCCCTTACGTGGCCACAACAAGCTTTACAGGAAGCATACCCGGGGATTATGATGAAAACTACAATACGTTCTACCCAGAGGCCAAAAGCAGTCTACCCAACATAGGTCTTAGAAAGTCTTATGTGGGAAAAAATTATTTTAAGACCATGGGCATCCCTGTGTTGAACGGACACGGTTTTGACCAACCCCCGACATCCTTAAAAAATACCGTGGTCTTGAACAGAACTGCGATGAACAAGCTCGGTTTCGAAAAAGCGGAAGGGCAAATTATCCGTGAAAGCTCTGAAAGTGGACAACCCTACCGTATTATAGGAGTCATTGATGATTTTAGTTATCAAGGATCGCAACATGAGACACAGCCTTTGGCCCACTTTTATTCGGAACGTGAGAACTTTATGGATTGGGACTATCTAGTGGTAAGAGCTGAAAAAGGCGCAAGTTCGGCAGCAGTACGGTTGCTTCAAGAAAAATGGAAAGACTTACTGCCCGAGGGTTCCCTGACCCATTTTTTTACCGACAACAAGCTAAATGCATACTATACGGAATATAAGCGGGTGAATACCCTTATTACATGTTTCTCCGCCTTGGCCATTATCCTTTCCTGCATAGGTCTTTTTGCCCTGGCATCTTATGCCATGGCCCGCAGGACTAAGGAAATTGGTATTCGAAAGGTAAATGGTGCAACAATAACACAAATTCTATCGCTGCTGAACAAGGACTTTTTAAAGTGGGTGGTGCTTGCGTTTCTGATCGCTGTTCCCCTGGCATGGTATGGTTTGGAGAAATGGTTGGAAGGGTTTGCCTATAAAACAAACATGAGTTGGTGGATATTCGCTTTGGCAGGCCTCATTACATTGACCATTGCATTGCTCACCGTAAGTTGGCAGAGCTTTAGGGCAGCGACAGCAAACCCGGTGGAAGCATTACGGGAAGAATAATCCCGATGACCAGTAAAATAAAAATCAATTAAAAAAAGAAAAAGTACAGAAGATGAAAAAATTAACAACGCTTATCGCGCTCACGTTATGTATTATGATGACCTATGCCCAACGTGGCAAAAAAGTTAAAGGGAATGGCCATGTCGTGACGGTTGAAAGAACTACAGATACATATGACGGCATTTCCGCTAGTGGATTTTATGATATTCAGCTAATCGATGGTGCAGAAGGGGAACTAACGCTCGAGGGGGAGGAAAATATCCTGGATAATATCGAAACCGAGGTCAAGAGAGGTACTTTGGTTATCAGATCAAAGGATAACAAGCACCTGATTCCTTCTCGTGGCGAAGGCGTTTTTATAACAGTTTCTGTTGATGAAATCGATAAAATCCGCCTATCGGGATCTGGAGATTTTATCGGAAAGAAGACACTCAGAACCCATGATATGGATATTCAAGTATCGGGCGCAAAGCATATCGATTTAACAATCGATGCAACCGATATTACAATCGCAACATCAGGCTCTAGCAATATTGACTTAAAAGGGAATAGCGAAGAGCTTAGAATACGGTCTTCTGGCTCTTCCAATGTAAAGGCCTATGGATTGGAAGTAGATGACGCAACATTGGAACTCTCCGGTTCCTCCGATGTTGAGGTGACGGTAAACGAAACGTTGACATCTAGAGTTTCCGGGTCCGGGAATATCCAATATCGAGGCAATCCCGATAAAGTATTTAATCAAATTTCCGGGTCGGGATCGGTATCGAAGAATTAAAGGAAAGTTTACCTCCCTTCTAAAAGTCACATCTGGCATGTCCTGACAGTACATGTCCAAATCGAATGGAAGGGAAGAAAAATTCAATGACCATTGGGGTAGGAAGGAGCAAAACCAAATGTTGAGTACATGATGAAACTGCCCCGGTGGTTATTTGGCCCGCACAAGAAAATAACGAATTATGCTAAAACACAATCTAAAACTATTTTTCAGGAACATAGGAAAGCATAAAAGCACTTTTTTGATCAATGTTGTGGGCATGTCCACGGGACTTGTTTGTGCTTTGTTCATCACCCTTTGGGTATTGGATGAACTAAGCGTGGACCGGTTTCATGAAAAGGGTGATCGATTGGTCCAAATATTACAAAACTTGCCTACCCCTAATGGTATAGAAACCGATGAGGCAACGCAAGGGCCTTTGGCCAGTTCGCTCCTCGACGAGTTTCCCGAAGTGGTACAATCGGCTACTGTTCTGGATAATGCGTGGTTCGAAGGCGAAAAGTTTTTGTTGTCCGATGGAGGTAATCGGTTTTTCAACTCCGTGAATCAGTTTGTCGGCAAAGACTATTTTAACATGTTTACGTTTCCCCTGCTCTACGGAAATCCAGCGGAAGTACTTGCCCATACCAACTCGGTGGTCATTTCGGAAGAAATGGCCGAAAAGTTATTTAAAACTACAAATGCGGTAGGTAAAACATTGGAATGGTTGCATGATGAATATGGAGGCTCCTATACGGTTTCCGGAGTTTTTAAGAAATTGCCCAAAAACTCCTCGGCACAATTTGATGCCGTGTTCAATATGGAGGTCTTTATTGCACAGAATGAGGATTTAAGGGATTGGCGCGATAGCGATGCAAAGACTTATGTTCTGCTCAAGCCAAACACGGATTTCATGGCATTCAATACCAAAATCAAAAATTTTCTAAAGACCAGGAACGAAAATTTTCCGGAAACCTATCTGGCACAACGCTATTCCGAAAAGTATTTGCATGGCAATTACGAAAATGGTGTGGTTGCTGGCGGAAGAATCCAATATGTTCGTTTGTTTTCCTTGATTGCCCTTTTGATATTGATCATTGCCTGTGTCAACTTTATCAATATGGCTACGGCTAAGGCTTCGACCCGTATAAAGGAAATCGGCGTAAAAAAATCGGTAGGAGCCAAACGAAAAAGTTTAATGCTTCAATTTGTAATGGAATCGATTATGATGGTAACGGTCGCCATTCTAATAGCATTGTTTATCGTTAAATTACTGTTGCCTCAGTTTAATGGTATTTCTGGAAAAGAACTGACCCTGTCTTTTGACCCCAACCTGATATTGGGCATAGTGTTTATTACCCTGATAACAGGTATCGCGGCTGGGGCATATCCTGCACTATATCTATCCGGTCTTTCAGTACTGAATGGACTTAAAGGGCAGTTGCTCAAAAGTTTTGGCGGCAATTTTGCCCGAAAAGGCCTGGTCATATTCCAATTTGTGACATCGGTAATCCTCATTGTATCCGTCGTAATCGTTTACAAACAGATGGATTTTATCCAAGACAAAAATTTGGGATTTAATCGTAATAATGTTATTTGGTTCTCATCAGGTGTAATGGGAGCGGACACCGGCAAGGCCGAAGATGTTAAGGAGATGGGTACGACCGATATCGAGAACTTTGTACAACTGCTGAGAAATACACCCGGTGTCGTTAACGCCTCCAATTTTAGGCATACGATGATGGCCGATTTCGGGACCACTACAGGACTCGATTGGTCAGGAAAGGATACGGAGCAAGATGCGCTTTTTGCTCAAATTGCCGGAGGGTATGATTTTATAGAGACACTACAAATGGAATTGAAGGAGGGAAGAACGTACTCCAAGAAATTTAAAACAGAAAAGGAAAAAATCATTTTTAATGAGGCGGCCATTGCCCAAATGGGCATGAAAGACCCGATTGGAAAAGTCATTAATCTTTGGGGAGAGGATCGAGAGATAATCGGAGTAGTAAAGGATTTTCATATCGACAAATTGTATAAAAAAGTCTTGCCCGTATTTATGACTTTGAGCGATACCGGATTTGCTTCCAACATTATGGTACGAATGGAACCTGGAACAACAACCGCAACCGTAGGGCGCATAAAGCAGGTGTATCAGGACTATTTTCTTTCGGAGATGCCTTTTGAGTTCAATTTTTTGGATGATAATTATCAGTCACTTTATGAATCGGAAAAGCGGGTGGCGGCCCTATCCAAATATTTTGCAGGTCTGGCCATATTAATCTCTTGTTTGGGGCTTTTCGGTCTGGCCATTTTTACCTCGGAACGAAGAAAAAAGGAAATCAGTATCCGTAAGGTGTTAGGGCAAAGTGCCGCACAGGTAACGGTTATGCTTTCCAGTGAATTTGCCAAGTTGGTCCTAATATCCGTTATCATTGGCCTTCCAATGGCCTATCTATTGGCCAAAAATTGGCTTTCAGGTTTTGCCTATCGTATTCCGTTGCAGCTATGGTATTTCTTGGGTGCTGGGATTGTTGCACTTGCCATAGCCATGCTTACTGTAGGCTCGCAGGCAATACGGGCCGCAAATAATAATCCCGTGGATGGATTAAGGGACGAATGAAAAAATAATGAACAGTTGCTGGTTCAAGATCATTGGAGTTTCAGTACAGAAAAAGAAATACTATGGTTATCAACTATCTTAAAGTCGCTTGGCGAAATTTCACAAAGTACAAAGGATATGCGGTTTTAAACATATCAGGTCTTGCTATAGGTCTAGCAGCGGTTATTCTGGTCTTTTTATATATCCAGGACGAAAATAGTTATGATACCATGCATCCTGATTCCGATACGCTATTTGGCATTGGAGAGACCTTTATCGACGACAACGGGGAAAAGTTTGATATACCCGTTGTCCCCTCGGGATGGGCACAGCTACTTAAGGAAAGGGTTCCCGGTGTTGTTGGGACATCTCATGTGCTGCTGTATGGATATCCGCATTCTGTCCGTAATCCCGAAGATGATAAAACAATACTTACCCAAGATGGGGAAATTTTCATGGTGGATCAGTCATTTTCCGAAATGCTTTATTTCCCTTTAGTCCATGGAAATCGCGAAAAAGTCTTTGAGCGACCCAATAGTATTGTTTTGTCCGAAAAGGCTGCAAATATTCTATTTGGATCTACAGATGTTGTCGGTCAGATCCTGGAAATTAAGAATATTTTCGTTTCACAGGAATATGCAAATCTAATCGTTACAGGTGTGGTACAGGATTACCCCTCCAATTCCCATATACGGCCTGACTATTTGATATCTAAAAAGTTTTTGAACACTTCTTCAAGTTTTCAGGAAATGATAGGGATTCCCATAGCGGATTATTTTTCAAGTATTGACGGGTTTCAAATGCCAACCTACCTACGGATCGAGAAAGGAGCCAATATTGATTTAATAGAAACCGAATTTGAACGTTTACTGGTTGAAAATCTGCAGGAGAAGGCCAAGCAACATGACCCCTTCTTTCAAAAAATTACTGGCTTCCATTTTGATAAGAAGGTAAATTGGTCTGGATGGAAAAGTGCCGCCAATTCCGATTTTATTATCGTTCTTGGTTTTATAGGCTTTATCATCCTACTAATTGCCAGTATCAATTATATGAATCTTGCAACTGCGAGATCTATGAAAAGATCAAAGGAAGTTGGGGTCAGAAAGTCATTGGGAAGCAGTCGTTCCAGTCTTATATTCCAATTTTTTCAGGAGTCTTTGCTTACCTCATTTTTGGGCCTATTGATTGCGTTGGCATTGGTAGCTCTAATGCTTCCCGCATTCAATCATCTTGCCGATAAGACCTATACCATAGCTTCTTTTTTTCAAATAGAGATACTTGTTGGGCTGGTATCCATATGGTTGGTAATGGCCTTTATTGCTGGCAGTTATCCTGCCGTGGTCCTTTCCGGTTTTAAACCTATACAGGTATTAAAGGGCGGGCTGACCATTGGCAAGGGGCATTCTCGTCTTAGAAAGGCATTGGTCCTTTCACAGCTTACCATATCGGTGCTGTTGTTAATTTGTACGGGCATTATTCTTCAGCAAATGAATATGCTTCAAAGCTCCAAACTGTATGATAGTGCCAATCAAGTGGTATCCATACGATACGGAGGGGGCATAGCGCCTATTGAAGACTATAACACCTTGAAGAATGAAATATTAAGAGATCCGGATATTGAGGAAGTGACCTTATCTGTCCACCTACCCCAAAGATGGGGGCCTTGGCAAGCTTCATTTGAACTTCCGGAAATCAGCGGAGAACAGAAATACGATTGGATTCAATTGCCCGGAGACTATGACTTCCCGGAAGTATTTGATTTGGAATTTCTTGCTGGCAGAAGCTTTAGGACCGGAAGTCCGGCTGATTCCAGTAATGTTATTCTTAATGAGACCGCAGTTCGTAGTCTGGATATGACTCCCAATGAGATATTGGGTCAATCAATAAAGGATGTCGCTACCGATATTCAAGGTACGGTGATAGGGGTTGTCAAGGATTTTTCGTTTGAGTCCATACGTACCCATATTAAACCGATGGCCATACAGGGCAAACCACAAGAGGAAGATCAAATTTTGTATGTAAAGATTCCAGTAACCAAATTGGGGGAAAAATTGATGATGTTGGAAGGGGTATGGAAAAAAATATTGCCCGGAGTAGGATTTGATTATTGGTTCCTAAGTGAGGAGTTTGGGCGTATGTATGCTACGGAGCGGAAAATGTCCGATCTTATTTGGTTCTTTTCGGTGTTGGCCATATTTATAGCCTGTTTGGGGCTTTACGGCTTGGCCTCTTATATGGCCGAACAAAGGACCAAAGAGATAGGAGTTCGAAAAATATTAGGGGCCAGTGTTCCCCAAATACTTGTATTACTGGTTTCCGACTTTGTGAAATTGGTAGTAATCTCATGTCTTGTGGCCTTTCCTATAGGGTATTGGGTCATGAACAATTGGCTTCAAAACTTTGCGTATAAAATCAATATTGGCTGGGAGATTTTCGCCATTTCCCTTACGGTAATCTTGGGGCTTACCCTGCTTACCATATCCTATGAAAGTATTAGGGCTTCTATTGAAAAGCCTACAAAATCATTGCGATATGAGTAAAAATAGAATAGTTCTTGTTGAAATTTCACAATTGATATAAGAATTGAAAATTGTTAACTAAAAAATTAGAAGGATGCTAAAACACAACATCTTACTCTACTTGCGGAACATCAAAAAACACAAAGGCAGTTTTTTGATCAATCTGGTCGGATTATCTACCGGTTTGGCCTGTGCCTTTTTGGTATATCTATGGGTCTCCGACGAAATGGCGATGGACAAATTTCATGAACACGATGCCCGTTTGTTTCAAGTAATGCGCAATGTCCCCAACGGCCAAGGAGAGGTTGCTACCCATACCTCCAACTCAAGCCTAATGCTCACGGCCTTACAACAGGAATTTCCTGAGGTAGAAAGGGCCACTGCCGTTTTTGGGCTGGAAACAAATGCCATGCTCGAAAGTGATGAAAAAAAACTTAGCGCCATAGGGAATATGGTAAGCGAGGATTATTTCAACATGTTCTCGTATCCCCTGCTCTTGGGTAATAAGGACAATGTTTTAGAGGAGGCCGGCACTGTGGTGATTTCATCAACACTCGCCCATAGTTTTTTTGGGGAAGGTACCGATCCCATAGGCAAAACATTGACCGTAAAACATGGCGAGGAAGAGATTGAGGACGTTTTTACGGTATCCGGTGTTTTTAAAATTCCCGCCAATTCTTCACAGCAATTTGATTTTGTTTTGCCCTATAAAAAGTTTTTGGAATTACGGAATCCCAAATACATCCATTGGGGCAGTAACAGTTCCAGCATGTATGCACTGCTCAAACCCGGGGTAGATATTATCAATTTCAATAAAAAAATTGCTGGTTTTATAAAAACCAAGGATGAAAACAACAGAGCGACGGTATTCTTGAGCCGTTATTCGGACAATTATTTAAAGGGGCGTTTTGAAAACGGAAAACAGGCTGGGGGCAGGATCAGCTATGTGTTCTTGTTTTCTCTGATAGCTCTTTTTGTATTAATGATTGCCTGTATCAACTTTATGAATTTGTCCACGGCAAGGGCATCAAGACGATTGAAGGAAGTAGGGATAAAGAAGGCAGTGGGGGCCAGTAGAAAGTCATTGATTCTTCAATTTATGATAGAGTCCCTATTACTTTCGTTTTTTTCATTGATATGTGCGGTGGTACTGGCAATCTACCTACTCCCTTGGTTCAACACAATTACGAACAAGGATCTCAGCTTCGTTTTGGAACCGCATATTCTTATGGGTATTATAGGGATAACTTTGCTTACCGGATTGATTTCCGGAAGTTACCCCGCGCTATATCTATCCAAGTTTAATCCGGTTAAGGTATTGAAAGGTAAGATAAACACCTCTTTTGGTGAACTCTTATTGCGTAAAGGTTTGGTCATCTTCCAGTTTGGTATCTCCATTTTGTTGATTGTGGCCGTTAGTATTATCTATAGGCAGCTGGAGTTTATCCAATCCAAAAATTTGGGTTACGATAAGGACAATGTACTTGTCTTTGAGCGTCAGGACGGCCTGCTAAATAACATGGAGGTCTTTCTTGAGGAAGCCAAACAATTGCCGGGGGTAGTAAATGCCTCTTTTATGATGGGCAGTATGACCAATTTTGACAATTCCTCCAGAGGGCACTCATGGCCTGGACAGATCGAGGAATCAAAAGGGCTCACATTTTGGCATTCCCATGTAGGTCCCGATTTCATTGAAACCATGGGCATTGAAATGAAGGAGGGAAGATCATATGTCAATGAAAAACCCAATAACGAATCAAAGATTATACTCAATGAGACTGCGGTTAAATTAATGGGTTTAGAGGATCCTGTGGGAAAGGTAATAGATATGCGTGGGCCCAACAGGGAAATCATTGGCGTAGTAAAGGATTTCAACATCCAATCGCTGTATGATGAGATTAAGCCCATGACGCTACTTTGCAGAACGGAATGGGTGAGCAACCTTGTGGTAAAAATAAAAGCAGGGGAAGAACAAATCGCCATTGATGGGCTAAACAAGTTATTTACTGAATTCAGTCCTGGACTCGCTTTTGATTTTCGGTTTTTGGACAACCAATATCAGGCCCTGTATGTCTCCGAACAAAGGGTAGCCACGTTATCGAAATACTTTGCCGGTCTGGCCATTCTAATCTCTTGTTTGGGCCTTTTTGGATTGGCAACGTTTACCGCCGAACGTCGGCGAAAGGAAATTGGCATCCGCAAAGTATTGGGTCAAACCGCGGCGCAGGTTATGGTAATGCTATCCAGTGAATTTGCCAAGCTTGTAATCATTGCAATTTTGATCGCTTTGCCCATTGCCTATTTATTGGCCCAAAATTGGCTGTCCGGCTTTGCCTATCGTATTCCGTTACACGTATGGCATTTCTTGGGCGCAGGTGCCTTGGCGTTATTGGTGGCCCTATTTACGGTCGGGAGCCAAGCTGTAGGGGCTGCAAATCGAAATCCAGTGAATTCCTTGCGAGAGGAGTAACCCCGATAACTATCGGGACATCAATCAAAAATTAAGAAATCATGCTAAAACATCATCTAAAACTATTTTTTAGGAACATTAAAAGGAACAAGAGCACTTTTTCGATTAACATCATTGGCCTGTCCACTGGGTTGGCCTGCGTATTATTGATCGTTCTCTGGGTCTTTGACGAACTGGGTGTGGACAAGTTCCATGCAAACGATGTTCGCTTATATCAGGTCGTAGAAACCCCCCAAGTGGATGGCCGTACGGTACAGAACCCCAGTACGGCAGGCCTGTTGGCGGAGACCCTGGCCCAGGAATTCCCAGAAATTGAGCATAGCACAAGTGTACGGGAAACAAGAGAATTATTGTTTTCCAAAGAGGAGACCAATTTTAAGGCACGGGGCCTATTTGCCAATAGGGAGTTTTTTAACGTGTTTTCCTTTCCCCTTCTTCAGGGAAATAGCGCTACTATACTTGGGGATAAGAATTCCATAGTGATATCGGAGGATTTGGCCAAGCGGTTTTTTGGTCAAACGGATAACGTAATCGGTGAAACATTGGAACTGGATGGGAAAGCACCTTTTACGGTTTCCGGGATTTTGGAAAATGTACCTGCCAATTCCTCTATCCAATTCGATTTTGTGATGCCTTTTGAATTCTTTAAGGAGATAAACCCCAATACCCTGGATTGGGGCTACAACATCGTACAGGTTTATCTGGTTTTGAAAGAAGGGGCGAACATTACCGATTTCAATACCAAAATCAAGGGTTTCATGGGAACCAAAACCAGTGACCAAGGCCGACCCTTGTCCACACGTTTGTTTTCCGATAACTATCTCTACGACAAATATCAAGATAGGGTGGAGAAGGCAGGTAGGATTACATATGTGCGACTTTTTTCCCTAATCGCTTTTTTAATTTTGGTCATTGCCTGTATCAATTTCATGAACCTTTCTACGGCGAACGCGTCACGTAGGCTAAAGGAAATTGGTATAAAGAAGGCCTTGGGGTCCAAACGGAACGTTTTGGTATCCCAATATCTGGTGGAATCCCTATCTATAACCTTTTTGTCCCTTTTGATCGCCCTCCTGGTCGTTGCTTTGTTGTTGCCCCAGTTCAATATCATTGCAGCAAAGCAGATAACACTGGACTTCAAAGCGCAATATATTTTGGCTCTGGGAATCATTTTAGTGATTACAGGCCTTTTGGCCGGCAGCTATCCTGCTTTTTATCTTTCGGGATTGAACGCCATCACAACACTGAAAGGGAAACTCAACACTTCAAAGGGGGAGGTGCTTGCCCGGAGGGGCCTTGTTATTTTTCAGTTTGTACTTTCCACTATTTTAATCGTTTCCGTACTGATTGTCTATAGACAGTTGGAATTTGCCCAAAATAAAAACTTGGGGTACAATAAGGACAATGTGGTGTACTTTGATATAGAGGGAAAGGCTAGACAAAACTTGGATACATTCTTATCCGCTGTGGAGCAGCTCGAGGGTATAGCCTCTGCCAGTAGCATTTCTACCAATATCGTAGGTGGGAACAACACCACTACCCGTTTGCAATGGCCTGGAAAAATACCCGATGAAAAAGCAGTATTTCAGATACGTCCCGTAAACTATAACATGATTGAGACTTTTGATATCAATATCATTGAGGGGAGGTCCTTTTCCAAGGAGTACGGAGCGGAAGGATCCAAGATTATCTTTAATCGGACAGCGGTCGACTTGATGGGGCTGGAAGATCCCATTGGGAAGGAAGTTTCTCTGGAGAACACCAATTTTGAAATCGTGGGGGTTACGGAAGATTTCCATTTCGCTTCGCTCCATGAAGAGATCAAACCCTTATTCTTTGTTTTGCGACCCGAGTGGACGCGTACAGTTATGGCCAAAATCGAAGCAGGCCAGGAAAAAATCGCTTTGGGCAATCTTCAGGATTTTTACGAACGGTACAATCCCGGCATCGATTTCGATTTTAAATTTTTGGATGACACCTATGCTGCGCAATATGCTTCGGAACAGCGAGTCTCCACACTGGCCAAGTATTTTGCGGGTCTCGCCATATTGATTTCCTGTTTGGGCCTCTTTGGACTGGCAACCTTTAATGCACAAAGGCGTCGAAAAGAAATCAGCATTCGGAAGGTATTGGGTCAGAGTGCCGCGCAGGTAACCCTTATGCTTTCCGGTGAATTTGCCAAGCTGGTCTTGATTGCGATGTTGATCGCCCTACCCATCGCCTATTTTTTGACTAGCAACTGGTTATCGGGTTTTGCCTATCGTATTCCGTTGCAGCTATGGTATTTCTTGGGAGCAGGTTTGCTGGCCCTTCTGGTAGCCATGTTGACTGTTGGAAGTCAGGCCATTCAGGCCGCAAATAGGAACCCGGTGAATTCGTTACGGGAGGAGTAACCCGCTGTGTTACCTGTCAGGTTGGAACCTGTTCGCCCTTTTTGGCGGAAAGCCTGACAGGTCTCAATTAAGGCATCAATCAAAAAATAATGAACTATGCTAAAACAAAATATCTTACTTTTTTTCAGGAACATCAAAAAGAACAAAAGCACCTTTTTGATCAATATTATAGGCCTATCTACGGGATTGGCATGTGTGTTATTAATTTGTCTATGGGTAAGCGACGAGTTAAAAATGGATGGGTTTCATGAGAATGAAGGCTTACTTTATCGGGTAATAGAACATGTACAATTCGATGGCAACAGCATAACGACTTGGAAAGAAACTTCAGGACCGATCGCTGAGGTATTGGTAGATGAAATGCCCGAAGTGGAATATGCCACTCCCGTTGTTCCAGGTTCTTGGTTTGGAAAGATTTCCCTTTCTGCCGGAGAGAACAATTTAAAAGCAGAAGGGAATTACGTCGGGAAGGACTATTTTAATATTTTCTCCTATGGATTGGTCATTGGGGATAAGAATCAGGTACTCTCGAACAGGAATTCCATTGTACTATCCAAGGATTTGGCCATAAAACTATTCCAAACGACTGAAAACATCATAGGTAAAGTGGTCGAGCTTGAACAGGAGCAACAATTTCTGGTCTCGGGAGTTTTCGAAGGAACACCTTCCAATTCCACGGTTCAATTTGATTTTGCCCTACCTTTTGAATTACTTGAAGACAAACCTCTTGGGGTAGATAGTTGGGGCAGTCTAGGCCCCCAAGTATACGTAGTATTGAAGGAAGGGACCAATGTGGAAGAGTTGAATAAGAAAGTGGCCATGATCGTAAAGAACAGATATGAAGATTCTACACGTTCCCCGATGCTAGTTCCTTATTCACAGGATTACCTCTATGGAACGTATGAAAATGGCAAGCAGGTGGGAGGCAGAATCGAGTATGTAAGATTGTTCTCTTTCATCGCCTTGATTATTCTACTTATTGCTTGTATCAATTTTATGAATCTTTCCACCGCAAGAGCTTCCAGAAGGTTAAAAGAGATAGGCGTAAAAAAAGCTGTGGGCGCAAAACGCAAGGCTTTTATTTATCAATTTCTAAGCGAATCAATTGTGATGACTTTCATGGCCCTGACCATGGCCCTTGCGTTAGTAGTGCTCTTCCTCCCACAGTTTAACATGATTATAGGAAAACAATTGGTGTTGAATTTTGATGGGAACCTTGTTCTTTTAATACTGGGAATTACCTTGTTTACAGGCCTAATAGCAGGAAGCTACCCGGCACTTTATCTGTCTGGATTTAATGCGGTAACCGTTCTCAAGGGAAAGCTGGATAGTTCGCTTGGGGAATTGTGGACACGAAAAGGATTGGTCGTTGTTCAGTTTTCGCTCTCTATTATATTGATCGTGTCCGTTTTGGTGGTATATGGTCAAGTGGAATTTGTACAAAACAGAAATTTGGGATATAACAAGGAGAATATTGTCCACTTTAAGGTAGAAGGGAAGATTAAGGAACAATTGGAGGCTTTTGTATCCCAAGTAAAAAAGATACCAGAAGTAGACAATGTATCCAGTACTACCCATGATATGGTAGGTCATAATTGGTCCGTTGGGATCGATTGGGAAGGAAGGGATCAAGATAACCCGGTCTCTTTTCAGGTTGCCGGTGTAGACTATAACTTAATCGAAACATTAGGAATGGAGATGACTAGCGGACATAGTTTTAGCCGTGATTTTGGGAGCGATAGTACAGGAATTATATTTAATGAAAGGGCCATAAAAGCTATGGGCCTTAAGGATCCTATTGGTAAGACAGTACGTTTTATGGGTGAAAAAAAGATTATAGGAACCGTGAAGGATTTTCATTTTAAATCCCTTCATGAACCAGTAGAACCCCTTTTGATGATCATGATGCCCGATGCCGTAAAAAAGGTTATGGTTCGAATAGCAGCTGGAAAGGAAAAAGAAGCTCTTGCCAAAATCCAGGATTTTTATCGGTCATTTAATCCGGGGTTTCCATTTGAGTACGAATTTTTGGATGAAAACTACCAGGCACTTTATGAATCCGAACAACGTGTAGCCACGCTGTCCAAATATTTTGCGGCCATGGCTATATTGATTTCCTGTTTGGGATTATTTGGGTTGGCTATTTTTACCGCGGAGCGACGGCGTAAGGAAATCAGTATTCGAAAAGTACTCGGGCAAAGTGTTACCCAGATTACGGTTATGCTCTCCAGCCAATTTGCAAAACTTGTTTTGGTCTCAATATTGGTAGCACTGCCTTTAGCTTACATTTTGGTGAATAACTGGTTATCAGGATTCGCATATCGTATTCCCTTGGATGTTTGGTATTTCGTGGCGGCCGGATTGGTATCTTTGGGTATCGCGATGCTTACGGTAGGTAGCCAGGCCATTGGGGCTGCTAATAAAAATCCCGTAGATGGATTACGGGAAGAATGACCCGTTGTTAGACCTGTCAGGTTGGAACCTGTGCGCCCTTTTTGGCGGAAAACCTGACAGGTCTCAAAAATATCATAATCAAAAAAGCTAAAAGCCGTGCTAAAACACAACATTGTACTTTTTTTTAGGAACATCAAAAAGAACAGGAGTACTTTTTTAATCAATATTATTGGGCTTTCTACGGGAATCGCCTTTGTTATGTTGATATCCCTGTGGGTGACAGATGAGCTTAATATTGATACATTCCATGAAAATAACGATAGATTATTCCAAGTAATGAAAAATGTATCTTCTGAGAATGGGATATCAACGTTTGAATATACTCCTGGGTTATTGGCAAATGCTCTTTCTATAGAAATACCGGAGATTGAAACTGCCGTTTCTGTAGTACCACCTACCAGATTTTCGAGTAAAGGAATACTTTCCGGTGGCGATGATTCCATAAAAGCCAGTGGACAGTATATTGGAAGCGATTTCTTCGATGTTTTCACATATAAATTCATCCAAGGAAACGAAAAAGGTTTTTTTTCTGATAAACATAACATTGCCATATCCAACTCACTTGCCAAGAAATTGATTGGAACCGCTGAAAATGCGATTGGTAAGGTTGTGGAATGGGATCATGAAATGCTCGGGGGAAAGTATACAATTGTGGGTGTTTTTGAAGATTTACCATCAAACTCAACAAGTCAGTTTGATATTCTATTCAATTATAATCTATTTCTTGAGGAAAATCCTAAATTGAAAAATTGGGCAAACAGTGATCCTGCCACCTATA
Source organism: uncultured Flavobacteriaceae bacterium (assembly GCA_947494715.1). Classification (GTDB taxonomy): domain Bacteria; phylum Bacteroidota; class Bacteroidia; order Flavobacteriales; family Flavobacteriaceae; genus Ulvibacterium. The sequence continues at coordinate 114,261 of CANLWG010000003.1, forward strand.
TTGTGGTAAAAAAGGGCACAGATGTTACCACACTTGAAAATAAAATTGTTGATTTCATCAAAGAAAAGAATCCCAATTCTAGTGAATCTTTGTTCCTTCAACAATACTCCAAAAAATATCTTTATGGAAATTATGAAAATGGAAAACCTGCTGGTGGCAGGATTATCTATATCCGTTTGTTTTCTATTCTTGGAATATTCCTACTTATAATAGCATGTATAAATTTCATGAACCTTTCAACTGCAACTGCTCTAAAAAGGTTGAAAGAGGTTGGGGTAAAAAAGGCGGTTGGGGCTAATCACAGAACATTGGTTTTTCAATATTTGGGGGAGTCTTTCCTAATGGTTTTTATTTCAAGTATTATTGCGATTTTGATAGTTATATTATTACTCCCCATGTTCAATGATTTGGCTGGGAAGTATCTTTCAATTGATTTCGATCTTAACCTAGTTTTGAGGGTTTTGATTATTATCTTATTAACCGGATTCATTGCTGGCGGTTATCCTTCTTTATTTTTTTCAGGTTTCAACCCAGTTGCCATGCTCAAGGGAAAAATCAGTTCTTCAAACGGAGGAGTATTAACACGCAGAGTCATGGTAGTCTTTCAATTTGCTGTATCTATTATTATGATGGTAGGAGTTTTGGTAGTTTATTATCAAACGGAATTGGTGAGGACAAAAAACATTGGATATAATCGTGAGAATATTATTTATTTTGAAAAAGGAAGTAAAGGAGATAATCAGGAATCTGAAATATATGAACGTAATCTTGAGAACTTCCTCACTACAATCCGTAATACCCCAGGCGTAATAAGTGCGTCGAATTTTAGGCATAGTATAGTTGACCGTCAAGGGGGGACCACAAGCGTAAGCTGGCCGGGTAAATCAATGGAGACCAGTATTGTCTTCACGGATTATCCGGTCGGGTATGATTTTATAGAAACTTTGAACATTGAAATGAAAGAAGGGAATTCTTTCTCAAAGGAGTCGCATTCAGGGAAATCTATGGTGGTCTTTAACGAAACGGCAATAAAAAGTATGGGGCTTAAGGATCCGATAGGCAAGACTGTAAAGATATGGGGAGAGGATAGGAAGATTATAGGAGTTACAAGGGATTTTCATTTTCAGTCGTTTTACGAGGAAATAAAGCCATTATTTTTTGATTTCAGTGTTAATCCAAAAGTCTCTAATATCATTGTTAAAATAGCAGGGAGAGGAGAAAAGGAAACAATAGAAAGGTTATCAAAACTATATATGGAGTTTAGCGATGGTCTTCCATTCGAATATTCTTTTTTGGATAAAGATTATCAAGCTTTCTATGAGTCGGAAAATCGTGTGGCTACGCTTTTGCAATATTTTGCATGCATGGCAATACTTATTTCTTGTTTGGGAGTATTTGGTCTCGCAACCTTTACAGCAGAACGACGAAGAAAGGAAATCAGCATAAGAAAAGTGCTCGGGCAAAGTGCGGCACAGATAACGTTCATGTTATCCAATGAGTTTACAAAATTGGTTTTGTCATCCATTCTGATAGCATCTCCCATTGCTTATTTCTTGGCAAACCATTGGCTGTCCGATTTTGCTTATCGGATTCCATTGCGAGGATGGTTTTTTTTAGGTGCCGGACTGGCAGCTTTGTTGGTAGCGATGTTGGCAGTCGGAAGTCAAGCTATACAGGCCGCCAATAGAAATCCGGTAAATGCACTTCGAGATGAGTAGAACAAATTAAAAAATGAATATCATGAAAAAACTTCCATTACTTTTCTTCGTACTTTTTGGGATTTCTTTATTAGCCCAAAAGAAGGGAAAATATATTCCAATGAAGGCCGAAAAATGGGAATTTAAGGCAGAAGCAGCAGAATTTATGGAATATAAATCCAGACCGGCGCTCAAAATTCTAACAAGTAGCGATAGGGTCATATTAAAGGATTTGAATTTCACCAATGGAACCATAGAATATGATTTTGAGCCATTGGACCCTAGGTTTGCTTCCTTATATTTTAGATGGAAGGATGCCCTGGAGAATGAATGTTTTTATTTCCGCACGGGGGCGGCGGGAAATCCGTTCGCTGTGGATGCCATTCAATATGCTCCTCATGTTGATGGGATAAATCTTTGGGATATGCTCTTTCACTTTCAATCCAATGCCGACTTTAAGACCGGAGACTGGAATCACGTAAAATTGGTGATTTCGGGCGAACAAATGAAAGTCTTTGTAAACGATATGGAGCATCCCGCATTGGTAGTACCAAAATTGGAGGGGAACGTTTCCGAAGGACTGTTGGCCTTTGATGGGCAGGGAATCATTTCTAATCTGGAAGTAAAGGCCGATGCTGTGGAAGGACTTTCTCCCGAACCTGGGCCGGATCCCACGGCCAATGACGCACGCTACCTCCGCAATTGGGAGGTTAGTGAAGTAATAGTTCCTCCCAAAAATATAGATTTTGACTACGATTATTTTCCCAAAGAAGAAACCAAATGGGAGGAAATCATTTCAGAACGTAGGGGATTGATCAACCTCACCCGAAAGTTTGGAAAAGCGGAGGATCGGAGAATCGTCTGGTTAAGGACAACGATCAATTCTACAAAGGCCCAGGAAAGAATGCTCCATTTGGGTTTTGGCGATGAAGTTTGGGTTTTCATAAACAAACGACCCCTATATATGGATAAAAACTACTATGGCACTCCGTTGATCAAGTCACCTGATGGACGTTGTTCCATTGAAAATGCAGTGATCAAGACTCCCTTGAACGAGGGAGATAACGAATTACTGATCGGAGTGGCAAACAGCTTTTATGGCTGGGGAATAATCGCTCGTCTCGATAAACTAGTTGATTTAAAAATTGAGAATTAAATTTAAAGGACATGCTAAAAAACTATTTAACAATCGGTTGGCGGAATTTAATGAAGGACAAGACCTTCACTTTTTTAAATGTATTGGGTCTTTCAGTAGCTTTTGGCGTGGCCATTCTGTTGTCGATGGCCGCTTTTTTTGATTTGTCCTATGATAAATTCCATGCAAATGTAGATAACATTTACAGAATACATACTTTGGAACAAACTGCCAAAGGACAAGGAGCAAGCGTAAGTCATCCTGCTCCTTTTGCAGAAGCTCTGAAAGCCAAAGTTCCCGGTGTGGATAGAATTTCCCGCCACGTTCAAGATGATGCATTGACCATTTATGGCGATAAGGAATTGAATTTGGATGCTGTTTGGGTCGATGAAGATTTTTTTGCCATGTTTTCTTTCCCCGCTTTGAAGGGCAATATGGACAATCCATTGGAAAATCAATCTTCGATCGTAATTACAGAAAGTACGGCGGACAAGTTATTCGGGGAAGCGGAAGCGATTGGGCAAACCGTAAACATCTTAATAAGTGGTGAGGAACAACCATTTATAGTGTCAAGTGTGGTAGCGGACAATCCACCCCAGAGCACGTTGGAGTTTGAAGTGGCCATTCGTTTTGAAAAGCACTATGAATATAGCGGAAACAGAGAGTCGTGGGATAACAGATATCATGACATTTATGTACAATTACAAAATGGCGTTTCTCCGGAACAATTCGAGAAAAGTAGTCGTCCGTTAATTGCACTTCGCTACCAAGAACAGATTGAGAATGCAAAACGTGACGGTGCACGCGCTAATGCGGATGGATTGTATTGGCAAATTGGGCTGTTGTCCATGACCGACGTGCATTTTGCGAGTTTTCCCAATGGATTTTTAAAAGTAAGTAGAACGGGACCTTACCTTATTTTGGGTATCGCTTTTCTTATTCTTTTCATCGCTTGTGTAAATTTCATCAATATGAGTATTGCCAAGAGTGCACAGCGGTTGCGTGAAATTGGAATGCGCAAGACCTTGGGCGCACAGAAGGCACAACTTTTCTTTCAATTCTGTAGCGAGAGTTTCTTTGTATTCATGGCTTCTGCAGGTATAGGTATCGTTTTGAGTATTCTATTGCTCAATGATTTTAAGACTATTTTCCGTACGGATGTTTCACTGGACATGGTTGCCTCGCCATGGGCCATATCGGGTTTTTTGGGTGTTGTACTCCTAATTACGTTGATCGTTGGAGGATATCCCGCCTTGTTGATGAGCAAATTGGGCACCATACAATCCTTGAAGGGCAAGTTGGATGCTTCCGGAAAAAATAAGGTTCGAGATATTTTGATGGTGGTTCAGTTTAGCATCGCCATTTTATTAATTAGCGGAACTTTAATATTATGGGGTCAATTGGATTTCATGCGCAATAAGAACCTGGGCTATACCAAGGAACAGGTTATTTCTTTTCCTTTGGATGGAAAAAAGAACAGTTATGAGGCTGTTCAATTACTACGTGACGAATTAAGAGGCAATCCGGATGTCTTGAATGTGACTGCGGCCGACAATAATTTGGGTTATGGTCTGGACGGTAGCTCATCCAAAAGTTTGTATGGGTATGAATATAAAGGCCGTATGGTAAGGACCAATTTTTTGACTGTGGATTACGATTATGTGGAGACTTTGGGTCTTGAAATGGTCGCAGGAAGAAATTTTCAGAGAGGTTTCGCAAACGATAGTTTGAGCGTAGTCATTAATGAGACTATGGCAAGGGAACTGGGCGAGGACGATCCACTTACCGCCTATGTGATGATGAACGATAGTATTCAATATCCCGTTATCGGGGTGGTCAAGGATTACAACTTTGAACGATTAGATAAGGCGATCGAGCCCATGACCATGTTCATAAATAACAATTGGGACCTCTATTACGCTTACGTAAAGGTCGCTCCAGGGCAAATGGTAAAAACCATGGATGCGGTACAAGAAGCTTGGGCACGTATTGAACCCAATGCTGAATTCCTGGGTTCTTTTTTGGACGAAAATGTAGATAGGACATTCCGTAGGGAAAAGGTTATGGCGACCTTAATAGCCAGTGGCTCGGTTATTGCCATAGTGTTGAGTTGTATTGGTCTTTTTGCTATTTCGTTATTGGTGGTCAATCAACGTACCAAGGAGATCGGTATCCGAAAGGTGATAGGTGCCAGTATTTCCTCCATAACGTTTATGCTGACCAAGGATTTTCTAAAACTGGTGGTGATAGCCTTTTTAATAGCTTCGCCTATCGCATGGTGGTCCATGAATGAATGGCTCAAAGGGTATGCGTTCCGGATAGAATTGAACGTGTGGGTTTTTATAAGTGCGGGAATGTTGGCCATGGTCATTGCTTTTTTGACCGTGGGTACGAGAACGGTCAAGGCGGCAAGACAAAACCCCGTAAAGAGTTTACGAACGGAATAATTAAGATAGCTATACTATGCTAAGGAACTATTTAAAAGTTGCGTTACGGAATATTTTGAAACACAAAATGTTTTCATTGATCAATGTTTTTGGTCTCTCTGTGAGCATAGCAACCTGTCTGCTTATAATCCTACTTATATACGGACAAAAAAAGGTAGACAGTTTTCATAAAGAACGAAATCGGATTGTTCGCGTTTTAAGTATGGACGAAACACGTTCCTTTGCCTCTACGCCGTTGCCCCTTGCCCCTATTTTATTGGAAGAATACCCCCATATAATAGAAGATGCCGTACGTATAAAATCCAGTTTTGTTGGTGGGGACGTGGTTTATGGCAATAATCGAATTCCCTTGGCAGGACGCTATACGGATGATAGTTTTTTCAGGATATTCAGTTTTAAGTTGATCAAGGGAGATGTCGCAACGGTATTGGAAGCGCCTTTCTCCATAGTACTTACAAAGGAATCCGCTGAAAAAATCTTCGGAAAAGAAGACCCTATTGGCAAATCGGTCAGACTCAATGATATTGGCCTTAATACCATGGACATTGATTTGATTCCAACGGAGAATACCGAAACCCTACTTGGCGATTTTGTAGTGACAGGTGTTGTGGATAATACATTGCCTTCCCATATCCAATTTGAATTTTTAATCTCGATGTCTACCATTCCTTCTCTGGTAAAAGAAGGTAAAAGCCAAGCGACTTTTGATGGCTGGAAAAACTATTTTGACAGCTATCTCTATGTATTGTTAAGGGAAGGTAGGACCGATAAGGATCTGGCCCCTATTTTGGCGAACATTTCCAAAGAAAGATATGCCGCCATGGAGGACATGAAGATTTCTTTTGGATCGGAGCAACTAGCGCAGATTACCCCGGGAGCATTTCACCAAAACCCGATTAGCTTGCGCATGCCTATAGAGGCTATCTATTTCCTTTCGTTTTTAGGATTAGTGGTACTGTTTTCCGCATGCTTCAATTACGTAAACCTTTCTTTTGCAAGATCACTGACCCGCTCTAAGGAAGTTGGCGTGAGAAAAACTATGGGAGCTGCACGTTACCAGGTGTTTACACAGTTTATCATTGAATCCGTTATCATTGCGCTCTTGTCCCTGGTGGTTGCCATTGGCCTACTTCAAGTACTTAGTGTTGTCTTTTTAGGTCTTTGGATCAATCAGTTTCTGATCTTGGATCTTACACCGGATCTGATGCTATTCGTTCTGTTTATTGGATTCAGTGTTTTGGTCGGCTGTCTAGCCGGATTGCTACCTGCCTCTTTTCTTTCCTCTTTCACCCCGATCAAGGCACTACGGAATTTTTCAGGAATATCGCTTGGGAACGGCAAACGCTTTACATTAAGAAAAGGCCTGGTCCTGGTGCAGTTTTGTGCCTCCCTATTTTTTATCATTACCACACTCTTAATTTTCTCGCAGCTGAATTATCTACTGGAAAAGGAATATGGTTTTGATCAGGGCAATATGGTCAATATAAAACTTCAAGGCATCGAATATGAGGCCCTCGCCAATGAGCTTAGGCAAAATCCGGCTATTCAAACCATATCGGCCAGTTCGTTCGTTCCCGGTACCGGAGGGTATAGTGGGAGTACGGAGATTAAAACCCTACAAATGCCGGATGCCGATTTAACATCCAGTTACATTGGTATAGACCAGAATTTTATACCCAATCTAAAACTATCATTGATTGCCGGCAATAACTTTTCTGCTTCCATCCCAAAAAAAGATGAAACTATGGTTGTTGTCAATGAGGCTCTTGCCCAATTATTGGGATATAAGGAACCCAAAAGCATTGTGGGAGAAACCATTTTAATGGGAAAGGATCAAAGTGCAGTACAAGTTATCGGCCTAACCGGGAACTTCATATTTGATTTATTAACGGAAGCAGAACAAAATGAACCACTGTTACTGCGTTATCTCCCGAATGAATTTGCCTTTATGAACGTGCGTTACCATGGCACCTCGGATATTAGCTCAATGCTTACGTTCATGGAGGAAAAATGGAAGAAGTTGGATAAGGCACATTCTTTTAAATATGAACTATATGAAGATGAATTAAAGGCGACAAATTCCATATTTACCGATATGATGTACATTTTAGGGTTTATTTCATTTTTAGCCGTTACCATCGCATCACTGGGCCTTTTGGGAATGTCGGCGTTTACCGTTGAATCAAAGAAAAAGGAAATCGGAATTCGAAAAGTACATGGTGCCGGGGTTAGGCACATTGCTCTTTTGTTATCCAATAGCTATCTATGGTTGTTCGCGCTGGCAATTTTGATAACCATTCCCATCACATATTTTATAAATACCCTTTGGCTGGAAGAAATTTCGTATCGCGTCAATTTTAGTATTTGGATCATAGCTGCTGGAATCGGGATTATGTTTGTTCTTGGGTCAAGTAGCGTCTTATCCCAAACTGTCAAGGCGGCCATGAACAATCCCATAAAAGGTCTAAGAGAGGAGTAAAAAGAAAAGAGTTATGTTAAGGAATTACTTTAAAATCGCGTGGAGAAATTTGTTGAAAAACAGATTGAGTTCTTTTATCAATATTGTGGGTCTGACCATAGGAATCAGTGCCTGTATGGTGATTCTGATCTTTGTGCGATATGAGTCTACTTTTGATGGCCATCATTCCAATGCGGACCAAACGTATCGCGTGGTTCAACACAATACTTTACCAGATCAAATGGTATATTGGAACACAACGGCCTATCCCTTGGCAGAGGCATTACGCAATGATTTTCCTGAAATAGATGTTGTTACCCAAATCTCAGGACCAGTTAGTCGAGTGTTTAAAGTAGAGGATAATTTTGGGAACGTAAAACGATTTGAAGAATCACAGGTGCTATTTGTGGATGCCTATTATCCCAAAACCTTCAATATACAATGGTTGGCCGGAGATTCAAATTCTGCACTTTCCGGAATAAATTCCGTAGTGTTGACAGCGGAACTTGCCAAAAAGTTTTTCGGACTGGAAAAAGAGAATTACAACTCGATTATTGGCCAGACCATTTTTTTGCAAAATAAGGACGCCTTAACAGTTACAGGTGTTGTTGCAAATCCTCCAGGGAATTCCGATCATCAATATTCCATGCTTATTCCTTATAAGTTCTTTAAAATCAATAACGAATATTTTTCTATGAATTGGTCCGGGAATTACCAAGGGACCACTTTTGTTGTTTTACGGAATGCCAAAATTAGGGAGACCCTGGAAAAGAAAATTACCGGATGGAAGAAAAAATACTTGAACCCACAGGACGATAAACGAATCTCGTACGCGCTTCAACCCCTTAAGGAAATACATGACGAAACCTTATATGGCAGTAGTCCTGGGGGCTATATTATGCCGGCAAACATACTTAACACGGCACTAATAGTGGCGTTATTTATTCTTCTTATCGCTATTATCAACTTTGTAAACTTGTTAACGGCACAATCCAATTCACGATCAAAGGAGGTAGGCATACGAAAAGTAATGGGAGGTGGGCGTTTTAACTTGATCGTCCAATTCATTTTTGAAAATAGTCTAGTTATAATCGGCATTTTGGCACTCTCGGTCTTTGTAGTAAGGATTTTGTTGAATTTTCTCAATACGAATTTATCGGTTATCGACGTGCAACTTGAGCTGGGTTGGAGCCATTTAGGCATACTTCTTTTGATAGGAGGCCTTACCTTGGTATTGGCAGCCGTTTACCCTGCTTTGGTGGTTTCGGCATTTAAACCTATACAAGCTCTAAAGAATAACATACGGTTTTCCGGTACAAATCGATTTAATCTTAGGAAATCGTTGGTTACCTTTCAATTTGCGATAGTACAGCTTTTTATAATCGCCGCTATTGTTTTGGCCATGCAGATGAGTCATTTTAGAGAGATGGACCTCGGTTTTTCATCCGATGCCGTAGTCATTACGGAAACACCGGAATTTGAAAAATTGGAAGTCTACAGAGAAAGGCTTCTAGGGGATATGGGGATCAACAAGGTAGCTTTTGGTTCTGGGCCCCCAATGGCCGTGGATGGTTTTCAACTAGGTACTACATATCGTTTGCCGGAACAACCCCAGGAAAAATCCTTGGAGGCCGAGATGAAAATTGCGGATATCCATTATTTGGATTTTTATGATATGGAATTGGTCGCAGGGCGAAATTTTCTGGGTAATAAAGAAGCGTTCGACGAATTTATTGTAAATGAAACGCTCTTAAAGCCCTTTGGCTGGAATGCAGAGGAAGCTATCGGAAAAAGAATCCAAATAAACGAAGGACAAGCAACGATTGTAGGAGTGGTGAAGGACTTCAACAATAATTCGCTACAAAACGAAATTTCACCTTGTATCCTATTAAATTGGACGTACTATCAAAGCAATGCTTTTATAAAAATCTCGGATGCCAACCATCTTTCATTAGGAGTGATTAAAAATATCTGGGAACAGACTTTTAGTAATTCAATATATGACTATCATTTTTTGGAGGATTCCATTGAAAAGGAGTACATGGTAGAAAATTTGGTGTTTACCGGTTTTGGAATTTTTTCGATTTTGGCCATCAGTATAGGATGTTTGGGACTTTTTGGATTAATGTCTTTTATGATATCGAAAAAAGCGAAGGAAATTGGTATACGAAAAGTCCTGGGTGCAACCCTATTCGAAAACCTTTCCCTTTTTACAAAAGAATACATAGGATTAGTTTCTTTGGCCTTTCTAATTGCCGCACCTCTTGTGTACTATTTTATGAACCAATGGCTGGAAGGTTTTACATATCGAATTGAACTATCTTTTTGGATGTTTTTAAGTGGGGGATTTGTAACCCTAATAATCGCTATATTAACCTGTAGTTTTCAATCCATAAAAGCCGCATTGGCCAATCCGATATATGCCTTACGTGAGGAATAAATAAATCATAAATTAAAACGAAAAATATGCTGTTACAACTAAGAAACATTTTTAAATGGGTAAATTCAGGAGGCCAACGTCTCTTCTTGCTAAAAGATATCAATCTTAATGTGGAGGAAGGGGAATTTATCTCGGTTATGGGCCCATCGGGTTCTGGAAAATCTACCCTGCTCAATGTTATTGGGATGTTGGATAATTTTGATGAGGGAGAGTACGAATTTCTTCATGAACCGGTACATACCCTAAAGGAAAAACATAGGGCCAATCTGTATAAGGAGTACATTGGTTTTGTATTTCAATCCTATCATTTGTTGGACGAGCTTACTGTGAAGGAAAATCTGGAAATGCCCCTGCTGTATAAAAAATTCAAGGGTACGGAACGTAGGGCCATGGTTGCGGATATGTTGGACCGATTTAATATCGTTGGAAAAAAAGATCTTTTCCCCACACAATTGAGCGGAGGCCAACAACAACTCGTAGGGGTGGCTAGGGCATTGATCGCCAACCCCAAACTGATTTTGGCTGATGAGCCTACGGGCAACCTGAATTCCGCGCAGAGTGAAGAAATTATGGGGCTTTTTAAGCAATTGAATTCCGAGGGTGTTACCATTATCCAAGTGACGCATTCTGAAAAGAATGCTGCCTACGGATCAAGGGTTATTAACTTATTGGATGGAAGGATGATCAAGTAGTTACCTAAGAGCCTGTTTTGAAATATGTCAATTGTTTTTTTATGGTTCTTTTTGCGCCTAACTTCGTTAAAATTTTCGGCCGTAGCCCTGCTATGCCCTTAAATTTTGCCTAGTTATGCATCAAAAACAGCCTATAAGAAATTTCAATCACATATTTCAAAACAGGCTCCAAAAAAACCGGTGCGCGAGACGCACCGGTTTCAACAAACTAACTCAAACTAGACTAACTCAAATAATCACATTGCAAAACTCGTGGTTCAACTTGTATTGATGGTTAATATAACATGAAGGAAACATCATAAAAACCCATTCCTTAATTTTCTATGATTTGAATAGAGTTCCTACTTCTTTCCAGACATGAAAATACCACACCCCAAAAGAGGCGAACGCTCCAAAAAAAATGCGGCTATGTTTTCTACTAAGTTTCAAAAATCAGGGATTAGTTTACAAAAGGTAAATTATTTGAAGTAAAGAAAAGCCTACCAAGTATTTATGGAATTCTAAACTTGTTCTTAAAATGAAGCGAAATTCAACAAAAGGAATTCTCTGAAGATGATTTTTAGATTTAGTACATTTGGCTATATCAAGAATTTAATTCAACGTCAAATGAAAAATGTATTTGTTCTCCTCTGCTTTCTCCTGATTATTGCGGCATGTAAAGAAGCACCAAAAAACATCAATGAAACGACAGCCCAAGAACAGGTCATGGAACCTTTGTGGGAATCGGTTGTTTCCAAAGATGGCAGTAAACCGGTACAACGTCATGAGGCCGCTTTTGTTAGGGTTGAGGATAAATTTTATCTGTTCGGAGGTCGTGGAATACGGCCAGTAAGTATTTATGATACGCAAACGGAAACGTGGTCTCAAGGCACAGAACCTCCAATAGAAATGCACCATTTTCAACCTGTTGTCCATGAAAACAAGATTTATGTTGTGGGAGCTTTGACCGAGGGATGGCCCAATGAAACGCCCATCACACATATTTATGTATACGACCCTGCGACCGATAAATGGTCCGAAGGAGATGAAATTCCTTCGGAACGGTTAAGAGGTTCTACGGGGAATGTTATTTACGATGGGAGGATATATGTCTCATGTGGCATAAAGAACGGCCACATAGGGGATCATAAGAATTGGATGGATAGCTACGACCTGAACACAGGAGAATGGCAGATTTTGGCAGATGCCCCAAGACCACGCGATCACTTTCAATCCGTTGAAGCAAACGGGAAGATTTATGCATTGGCCGGGAGGAATACCGGAGCATCCGATGAGCCTTTTGGAAGTACTATAGGAAAGACTGATGTATATGACATTGCTAGCAATAGCTGGACGACTTTACTCCATGAGATACCCACCCAACGCGCCGGTAATATGGCCATTTTGCAAGGGAATGAGATTCTTGTATTGGGAGGGGAGTCAAGTACCCAAGAAAAGGCACATGCCCATGTGGAAGCACTTGATATTGGTAGTGAGACCTGGGAATCCCTACCTTCAATGATAGAAGGAAGGCACGGTACCGGGGTTTTGGAATTTGATGGAGACCTATATGTAGCTTCCGGTTGTGGAAATCGAGGTGGAGAACCTGAGTTGTACACCATGGAAAAATTCACGAGGTAGGCAACGGACAGACTCTCTTTGTTAGTGCTTCTCTTCGGTCAAAGGGAATTCATCTTTTAGCATCTGTACGGTGTTCACCAATGCCCGTATATTATGATAATTAACTTTCCAATTATGAGCCTTTGCATCATATTTGGCTTCGGGATGGGTGTCTAATCCTTCATGGAACCACCCACCATATTGGTGGTCTATCATATGGGTAACGAGATAATCCCATTGCTTTTCGAATAACTCCAAATACCTCGATTCATCCGGGAATAGCTTGGAAAACAGTAAAAGGGAATTAAGCCCTTCCGCCTGTGTCCACCATACTTTTGCCTCGTTTTCAATGGTGCGTTTACCCTCTTCATCCCAATAATAGCCCCCATCATAGAATCCTCCGTTCTGTTCATCCCAACCCCATTCAAGGGCATGATCCACCATCTTCTTTGCTTTTTTCAAAGTAGCGGAATCTTTTTTCTTGCCCAATACATGGGAGGCCTCTAACATGAGAAAGGCGGTTTCTACGTCATGACCAAAGGAAACATGATCCATCCAAAAATTTTGCTTTCTATAGGTATCCGTTGAATCCCGTAGCGAGATTGGCTTCCAATCGCGTTCCAGGTGCAAACTGAGGTAGCCCTTTGAGGTAGTTATGGTATCCCTTATCAACCCTAATAATTCCTCCAGACGTTGTTTCAATAAGGGGTTTTCCCATACTTCGTACAGAGCGGTGAAACTCTCCAAAAGGTGAATGGAAGAGTTTTGATCCTTCCAATCCTTTCGGGCGAAATTATCATAATCGGAATCATTCTTATCGACATCCAGCAACCAAGACCCATTGGGTTTTAGAACATCAAAATAGCCTTTGTGTACTGGGTCATGGGCGTGCTCCTCTAACCATAAAAAAGTCTTTTTTGCTAGGTTAAGGGCCGTGGTATCCTTGGAAGCTTTATAATAAGTGGCGAGCCCGTAGATAGCAAAGGAGTTGCCATATGTGCTTTTGGTATTGGAAAGTACGACTGAAGAATCGTTTTTTGTCCGTATTAAAGTATGGAAACCGCCATAATTTTTATCCCACATCACATCATTTAGGAATCGGTATCCATGCGCTGCAATTTCTTCGTACTTCTTATCTTCATAAAAAAGGGCAAGGGTAGAAGCGGTCCAAACATGACGTGCCTGACTCACCAACATTTTGTTTTGCTTCCCTTCTTTTTCCCATTTGTAGTTAAAATTGGACCAAAATCCACCATGAATGCTATCCACGGTTTTCGGGTACCACGTCTGGACAAGGGTATCCAAAGAAACTTCAATTTCAGATAGTAGTCCCGTGTCTTGTACAGATTCGGTTTTGTTCGTCCTGCAGGAAACGAACAATAGTACACATAAAAATAATACTGATTTTATACATACGGGGTTATTGGAAATCAGATTGGACATAAGCTTCATCTATTTGATATAAAGCTACTTATATTTTCTGAAAAATGGATATTGATTAGCGTAATAGAATCAATAAGGCCCCTAAGGCGGTCAGTATTAATATCATCTTTCTGTAAAAACCTTCTCGTATAATTTTTACCAAGCGTACCCCAACATATAGGCCTATAAAAATTCCGGGAACCAACCTTAAATCTATAAGTACAGACTCCCAAGTAATTGTTCCCCAAGACCATATATGAAAGGGAAGTTTAAAAATATTGATGATAAAGAACAGCCAAGCAGCGGTTCCTATAAATTCGTTTTTAGGCAAGCGCATGGCCAAGAAAAAGATATTGGCAAAGGCTCCCGCCAAATTTCCGATCATCGTGGTAATCCCGGCCATAATACCCATGAATCCAGCAAAAGCCCAATGGTCAGGAACCGTTTTGGATTTTCTACGATCCCACCAATACATCATTATGACACTTCCCAAGATAATGAAGGCCATCCCGATTTTAAAAGTACCTTCGTCCAAATCCTTCCCAATAAGTACCCCTATTAGGACGCCTGCCATCATCCAAGGTAGAAAACGGATAATGTATTTCCATTGGGTATGCCTATTGTAATAGATTACGGCAAAAATGTCGCCGACAATTAGAAGAGGTACGATCAGACCTGTAGAATTCTTTGCACCAAAGGCCAAGGCCATGAATGTTACGATGATAATGGCGATTCCTTTAATACCGCTTTTGGAGACACCAATGACAAAAGCTGCTACAAAGGCCAAGGTCCAAGAAGTAATTGGAATTTCAGATACTAGGGTTGGTTGCACTAAGGTAGTTTAACAGTGGAACCACAAAAGTATCTTAAAAAATAATATCTTTATCCATCAACCAAAACCAAACTATGGAACTCAGTACGCTAGATTATAGTTTTATCATTGTTTTTTTCTCGATAGTTTTAGGAATCGGAATTTACGTATCCAAAAAATCGGGAAAGAATTCATCTGAGTTTTTTCTTTCTGGCAGAACTATGCCATGGTGGTTGCTGGGCCTTTCTATGGTTGCAACAACTTTTTCCACGGATACGCCTAACCTGGTCACCGATATTGTGCGTAGCAGTGGGGTTTCAGGGAACTGGAGTTGGTGGTGTTATTTGATAACAGGACTTTTAACCGTATTCGTATACGCCAAACTTTGGCGTAAATCGAATGTAAAGACCGATCTTGAGTTCTACGAATTGCGATACGGAGGAAAACCTGCTAGTTTTTTAAGAAAATTCCGCGCCGTTTATCTTGGGGTCTTGTTTAATGTGATCACTATGGCGGCCGTTACCTTGGCAGCGATTAAAATAGGCGGGATTATGCTGGGCCTGGAACCGTTGGAAACCGTGATAGGCGCAGGGTTGATTACCGTAATATTTAGTGCATTGGGGGGGTTTAAAGGTGTCGTTTATACAGATTTTCTTTTGTTTTTTGTAGCCATGTCAGGTGCTATTGGGGCTGCATATTATCTTGTAAATATTCCAGAAGTTGGAGGAATACAAGCCATGATGGCAAATGAATTGGTGACTTCAAAAATTGATATTTTACCGGATTTAAGTGATAGTAAGGCAGTGATCATGTTGTTGGTCATCCCCTTGGCCGTACAATGGTGGAGTTCATGGTATCCTGGAGGAGAACCCGGGGGAGGAGGCTACATCGCGCAAAGAATGTTAGCTGCAAAAAATGAAAACCATGCCATAGGGGCTACCTTTTTCTTTAACATAATGCACTATGCACTACGTCCTTGGCCATGGATATTGGTTGCTTTGGCCTCGTTGGTAGTATATCCCGATATAGCTAGTATACATGAAGCCTTTCCTAACGTTGCAGAGAGTAAATTGGGCCATGACTTGGCCTATTCCGCCATGCTGACCAAACTGCCCAGCGGACTTTTGGGCCTTGTTCTGGCTTCGTTGATAGCCGCTTATATGAGTACTATTTCTACCCAATTGAATTGGGGGTCCTCATATATTGTTTTTGATTTTTACAAACAACAGATCAACCCTGATGCAACTGAAAAGCAAATGGTAGCGGTAGGAAGGTTATCAACCGTTTTATTGATGGTATTAAGTGCTATATTGGCCTTGGCCTTGGAGAATGCCTTCCAAGTATTCGAACTTTTGGTCACCTTTGGTGCCGGAACGGGACTAATTTTTATACTGCGCTGGTTCTGGTGGCGAATCAATTCTTGGAGCGAGATTACCGCCATGTTCGCTTCCGGCATTATATCTATACTATTGAAGGCCACGGCCATTGGCCCATTCTTTTTTGACCCCACTACGGGTATCTTGCCGGATTGGGCGGAATATCCTTTTGTAGTGGTAATAACCACAGCGATCTGGTTGGCCGCGACTTTTATGACACAACCGGAATCCAAAGAAGTACTGCAAAGCTTTTATAAAAAAATACAACCTGGCGGCCCCGGATGGGCAAAGGTGGTAAGAGATGCCAAGGATGAAAATAAGGACATTGTAGTATCCAATGAGAAGTGGAGTGTTCCACAAGGCATAACGGCTATGCTGTTGGGTTGCGTGCTGATTTATACCATAATGTTTGCAACGGGATACTGGATTTATGGGCGCACTACTTCCGCTTTGATTTTAACGGGAATTGCTGCGGTATCAGGATTTTTGCTCGTTAAAGCGTGGAACCGAATGAAAGATAATCTTTTATAATTATGTCGCTACAAAACCGAATCATTTCCGTAGATATTTTCAGGGGACTTACTATAGTTCTAATGATTTTGGTCAATACTCCAGGAACATGGTCCGCCGTATACGCACCTTTTCTACATGCGGATTGGCATGGGTATACCCCCACGGATCTGGTATTTCCCTTTTTCCTTTTTATAGTTGGGACCTCCATTGTATTCGCCTATAAAAACAAGCCCATTAATGCAAAGACCTATAAAAAGATTACGGTCCGCACTCTAAAATTGATTGGTTTGGGCCTTTTTCTTGGGGCGTTTACCATTAGTTTTCCCTTTATAAAGGATTTTGCGGAAATTCGGTTTCCAGGTGTTTTACAACGTATAGGTGTAGTATTCTTTTTCGCAGCAATTTTGTTCCTCAACGTTAACTGGAAAACCCTTGTTGGCATATGCGCCTTTCTTTTGATAGGTTATTGGCTATTAATGGGTTTTGTGCCGGTAAATGGAATGGAATCCACTTTTGAAAGGGCATCCAATAATTTGGCCAATTATGTAGATCTTAACGTTTTAGGGACGCATATGTGGAAGGAAGATTACGATCCGGAAGGCCTATTAAGTACGATACCCGCGATTTGTAGTTCGTTATTGGGCATCTTTACAGGACTGGTATTAACATCCAAACAGCCTAAAAAAGTGACCCTCATGGTCGGCATAGGAGGTTCGTTGCTTCTACTTGGACATTTATGGGATTTTGTCTTCCCCATCAACAAGGCGCTTTGGACCAGTAGTTTTGTATTGGTTACGGCAGGTTGGGCCAATATGTTCCTGGCATTGATCTACTATTTGACGGATGTAAAGGGGATTGAATTCGGAAGTATTTTCCGATATGCGGGTGCCAATGCCATTATCGTATATTTTTTGTCCAGTTTTATTACCAATATTTTTTATTCGATCAAAGTGGGCGAAGACACCTCACTTCATGGATGGCTCTTTGATACCATTTATGTCCATGATTTTATGTCCATGCAACTCTCCTCTTTACTTTATGGTCTTTCGGTCGTTGCATTTTATTGCCTTCTGGCCTACGTTTTATATCAAAGGAAGATTTTTATTAAGGTTTAAATATGCAAGGCAAGGGATACTTAATTTTTTCTCTTTTTTTATGTTTTATGACGTTCTCAACAATAGTCTTAGGTCAAGAGCAATATAAAAAAGGGTACGTGGTTACCAATGATAATGATACATTATGGGGTTTTGTAAAAGACCGCAAGCCATCCCCTTTTGGAGAGATATATGAAAAAATCCGCTTTAGTGATAATGAACGTGGTAAAAGAAAAAAACGCTTTGCCCCAAATCAAATAATGGCTTATATGGTGGATAATAAGGTCTATCATAGCATATGGTTTAATGTAAGCAAGGACTTTTTTAAGGATATTGTAGTAAGTGCCCCAGGCAGTGGGAAAAGAGTCTTTCTCAGAGTAGAAGAAACAGGGTATCTTACACATTACGTGGATGAATTTCAAGAGCAGGGAGAGGAATTGGTTCAGGAAATAAACTACTTTAAAAAAGAAAACAACCCAAAACTAATCAGGGCCACTCAAGGCCTGTTGGGATTGAAAAGGAAGCGATTAATAGAATTTTTTAGCGACTGCCCACCTTTAGTCGATAAAATCCGGAAAAAGGAGTTTAAGTATGCTTTTGAAGTAGCCCGCTTCTATAACGATTGGAAGGAAAATAATCCCTAAACTTCGCTGATGGACTCTCTCTAACCGCGATTTTCTAATAATTTGGCTACGTACTTGCCGATAACATCAAACTCCAAGTTCACTTTGGAGCCAACCTCATAGGAATGAAATCTAGTGTGTTCATAGGTGTAAGGTATAATGGCTACGCTAAACGTATTTGTTCTAGAATCAACCACCGTTAAGCTTACACCATCAATAGTTATAGATCCCTTTTCAATGGTAGGATTGTTGAACGAAACATCATACTCGAACGAAAATATCCAGCTACCATCCTTTTCCTCTATCGACGTACAAGTCCCTGTTTGATCTACATGCCCCTGAACAATATGGCCGTCTAATCGGGAACCTAGGATCATTGCACGTTCCAGATTCACGGTATTACCTATTTTTAGTTCTCCAAGATTGCTTTTTTGAAGGGTCTCGTCAATAGCGGTTACCGTATATTGATCCTCGTTCAAGGAAACCACAGTAAGGCAAACACCATTATGGGCCATACTTTGATCTATCTGTAACTCCTTTGCTATTGGAGAAGCTATTGTAATGTGCAGGTTTCCCCCGTCTTTTTCCAGTTGGGATATCTCTCCCAAGGTTTCGATTATTCCAGTAAACATGTTCAGCTTAAATTGAGTATTTTTGTGCGATAAATTTAGGGATAAAGCCAAAGAAAATATGCAGGAAAGTGGAAAAATACGGCTGGGGATTTCTATAGGGGACCTAAATGGAATTGGATGTGAGGTCGTTCTTAAGACTTTCGAGGACTCCCGTATGCTGGATTTCTGCACACCTGTAATTTTTGCTTCCAACAAAACCATTTCCTTCCAGAAAAATGAATTGGGTTTTGACATTAAATATCATGGAATCCATGAAGCTTCCAAGGTTATTGATGGCAAAATCAATGTGGTGAACGTTTGGAAGGAAATACCGAAAGTAGAATTTGGAAAAGAGACCCAGGAAGCAGGGAAATATGCCTTAAGATCGTTACGGGCAGCGGTAAAGGCCCTAAAAGAAGAAAATATTGACGTCTTAGTGACCGCTCCGATCAACAAAAATAACATTCAGTCGGAGGACTTTAAATTTCCAGGGCATACTGATTATCTGGCCCAGGAATTGGAAGGTGAAAGTCTTATGTTTATGGTTACGGATACATTAAAAGTGGGACTGCTTACCGACCATGTTGCCGTAAAGGATGCACCCATGGCCATAAATCCCATCTTGGTCAGGACTAAGGTGCGTACGATTGAAAAATCCCTGCAGATGGATTTTGGAATACGGAAGCCAAAAATTGCCCTCCTAGGGATTAATCCCCATAGCGGGGACAACGGCGTTATCGGCAAGGAAGATGATGAGGTGTTAAAGCCCGTCATCAAGGAAATGTCGGATGCGGGGCATTTGATTTTTGGCCCTTATTCTGCGGACAGTTTTTTCGGCTCGGACTCCTACAAGAACTTTGATGCCGTTTTGGCGGCCTATCACGATCAAGGATTAATTCCTTTCAAGACACTGGCCTTTGGCAAAGGGGTCAATTATACCGCGGGTCTTTCAAAAGTCCGCACTTCCCCAGATCATGGTACGGCCTATGAGATTGCCGGAAAGGGCCAAGCGGACCATGGCTCCTTCAAGGAGGCGGTATTCATGGCCTTACATATTTTTAAGAATAGAATGGAATTCAAGGAACTGAACGAAAATCCATTACAAAAGCAAAAAGTCAGGCGATAGATCGGCAATTTTCCAACAAGTTTTATAATGTGTTGATGCCCTGAACATTTGGCTTCCAAATATTGGCTTTTATCAAAATAATAGTATCTTTGCACCCGCCAGAATGGAAACGTTTTGGTGTTCCCATATCAAGGGCATAGGTCAAAAATAAGTGTTGGTACGATGAAGCATAAGGAATATAATATTCCTTTCTCTGGATTGAAGCAAGGAAAACACAAGTTCACCTATATAATTGATAATACGTTCTTTGATTCTTTTGGGTATGAAGAGTTCAATGAAGCCCGCATAGATTTCTTGGCGGAGCTGAACAAAATGAGTACTATGCTCGAATTGCGATTAAAAGGCGAGGGTATAGTAAATGTTGATTGCGACTTAACAAGTGAGCCTTATGACCAGCCTATTTCTGCCCAATTGGAATTAGTGGTCAAGTTCGGAGAGGATTTCAATGATGAGGATGATGAAATATTGATTATTCCCCATGGAGAACATCAAATCAATATAGCGCAATACATTTATGAAATGTTGGTGCTGGCCGTTCCACAAAAACGGATACATCCAGGAGTCTTGGACGGCACTCTAAAATCTGATACGCTGGATAGGCTTAAGGAACTACACCCTAAGGAAATTAAAGAGAATTCTGAAAAAAATGACCCGCGTTGGGATGCATTAAAAAAGTTTTTAACGGATAAATAAGATATAAAATGGCACATCCTAAAAGAAAAATATCCAGAACCAGAAGGGATAAGAGAAGAACCCATTATAAGGCTGTTGCCCCTACCTTGGCTACGGATCCTACCACAGGAGAGATGCACTTGTACCATAGGGCACATTGGCATGAAGGTAAATTGTATTACAAGGGCCAGGTTCTGATAGACAAGACCGAAGAAGCAGAGGCTTAATCGACCAACATGATAATTTCTTGAATTCCTGTCCCTTTAGGACAGGTTTTTTTGTGGGCGTTTGTTTTTTAAAATTGAAAATAGCATTTGTTTAAGGACAAACAGCAACCCCAGGGATTACTTCAACTACCCTGATACAATGGTGCTGGGCACAATTAAGATTGAATCACATAATTTTCAAACTCTCTAAATCCTTTTAATTTGAAAAAAGTCGCAGAAAATCAGTATTTTTCACGAATTTTGATGCATTTTAGAAGGTTTTTTGATGCAAAATCAACTTTAGGATGGGTAAATTAACGGCAGCTATTACAGCTGTAGGAGCTTACGTTCCAAACTTTGTGTTGACCAATAAAATGCTGGAAGGCATGGTAGAGACCAACGATGAATGGATCGTTACTAGAACGGGCATCAAAGAAAGGAGAATATTGAAACCGGAGGAAGGTGAGGGGACTTCCTATTTGGCCATTAGAGCGGTAGAAAATCTTTTGGAAAAAAGGAAAATAGACCCCAAAGAAATCGATTTGGTTATGGTGGCCACAGCCACTCCGGATAGCTTGGTTGCTTCTACTGCAGCCTTTGTTGCTTCGGAAATTGGGGCTACCAATGCTTTTGCCTATGATTTATTGGCAGCCTGTTCCAGTTTTCTGTTCGGAATGTCTACCGCAGCAAGCTATATTCAATCTGGCAGGTACAAAAAAGTTTTATTAATAGGAGCTGATAAAATGTCGTCGATAATTGATTATACGGATAGAACTACCTGTATTATTTTTGGAGATGGGGCAGGAGCCGTTCTTTTTGAACCTAACACGGAAAACCTTGGGCTACAGGATGAGTATCTTAGGGCAGACGGTTCAGGAAGAAAATTTTTAGGAATGGATGCGGGAGGTTCATTATTGCCTGCTTCCGAGGAAACGGTCAGAAATCGTAAGCATTTCATTTATCAAGATGGAAAATCGGTTTTTAAATTTGCGGTTTCGAATATGGCCGATGTGGCTGTAAAAATCATGGAACGGAATAATTTGAGTCACACTGATGTATCATGGTTGATTCCCCATCAGGCCAATAAACGAATCATTGATGCAACAGCCAAAAGAATGGGTCTGGACGATTCCAAGGTGATGATAAACATACAGCGTTATGGCAATACCACCGCTGCCACCCTTCCACTTTTGTTGAGAGATTATGAGGACCAACTAAAAAAGGGCGACAACTTGGTTTTCGCCGCTTTTGGCGGAGGCTTTACTTGGGGATCAATTTATTTAAAATGGGCCTATAACTAAAACTAAAAAACTGAAATGTAATGGATATCAAGGAAATTCAAAGCCTGATCAAATTCGTGGCAAAATCCGGTGCCAGCGAAGTAAAACTTGAGACAGATGATATAAAAATCACCATTCGTACCGGAACAATTGGATCTGGACCTGATACAACGTATGTACAACAAATTCCCGTTCCGCAAACTCCAATGGCGCCCATTCCTCAAGCTCCGGCGGAAATCCCCGCTTCGCCCCCAGAGGCCAATACCAATGAGACCCAAGAAGAAGACGCCAAATATATTACCATAAAATCGCCCATTATCGGAACTTTTTATAGAAAACCTTCACCGGACAAACCAACATTTGTGGAGGTAGGTAGCACTATCTCAAAAGGGGATGTTCTCTGTGTTATAGAGGCAATGAAGCTTTTTAATGATATAGAGTCCGAAGTATCCGGTAAAATTGTGAAGGTTTTGGTAGAGGATTCCTCACCGGTAGAATTTGATCAACCTTTGTTTTTGGTAGATCCATCCTAGGTTAAATCACAATACCCAAACTCCAAACACCAAAATCTTTTTGGAATTTGGAATTTGAGATTTGAAATTTTAAGGTGTTATGTTCAAAAAAGTATTGATTGCAAACAGGGGGGAAATCGCCCTTAGGATTATCCGGACATGTAAAGAAATGGGCATCAAGACGGTTGCTGTCTATTCCAAGGCAGATGAGGAAAGTCTACATGTTAGATTTGCGGATGAGGCGGTCTGCATTGGCCCCGCCCCCAGTAGCGAATCATATTTAAAAATCCCTAATATCATTGCTGCCGCCGAGATTACCAATGCGGATGCTATTCATCCCGGATATGGATTCCTATCCGAGAATTCAAAGTTTTCAAAGATTTGCGCTGAACATGAGATAAAATTCATAGGTGCTTCAGGAGAACAGATTGATCAAATGGGGGACAAGGCAACGGCAAAGGCTACGATGAAAAAAGCCGGGGTACCAACCATTCCGGGATCTGAAGGACTTTTAAAGGATGTTGCCGATGCCAAAAAGACAGCCAAAAAGATGGGCTATCCGGTTATGATCAAGGCTACGGCCGGTGGCGGAGGTAAGGGAATGCGAGCTATCTGGTCCGAAGAGCAAATGGAACCCAATTATGAAAGTGCCGTACAGGAAGCCACGGCTGCTTTTGGTAATGGGGGTATGTATATGGAGAAATTGATAGAGGAGCCACGCCATATTGAAATACAGGTAGTAGGGGATCAATATGGAAAGGCCTGTCACCTTTCCGAAAGGGACTGCTCTATTCAACGCCGTCATCAAAAATTAACGGAAGAGACTCCATCCCCTTTTATGACGGATAAATTAAGGGAAGAAATGGGCAAGGCCGCAGTCAAGGCGGCAGAATTTATTAAATATGAAGGTGCCGGCACCATAGAATTTTTAGTTGATAAACATCGCAACTTCTATTTTATGGAAATGAATACCCGTATTCAGGTAGAGCATCCCATAACGGAACAGGTTGTGGATTATGATTTGATACGGGAACAGATTCTGGTAGCCGGGGGCGTACCTATTTCAGGTAAAAACTATATCCCAAAGCTACATTCCATAGAATGTCGCATCAATGCTGAAGATCCTTATAATGATTTTAGGCCTTCCCCCGGAAAAATTACCACGTTACATACCCCAGGAGGCCACGGTGTTAGAATGGATACCCATGTTTATAGTGGATATGTAATTCCACCGAACTATGATTCCATGATCGCCAAGTTAATTACTACCGCCCAAACACGTGAGGAAGCCATAAACAAAATGAAACGTGCCTTGGACGAGTTTGTCATAGAAGGTATTCATACTACTATTCCATTTCATAGACAGCTTATGGAACATCCCGATTATTTAGCGGGAAATTACACCACCAAGTTTATGGAAGATTTTGAAATGGAACCACAGCCTGAAGAATGAACGGACGAGACCTGATAGGTTTTCAAAACCTGTCAGGTCTTACAAATTCCGGATGATGAACCTCAGCTATTGGGAATATAAAGCATGGCTATCCAACATCGACTTTGCGATTGTGGGGAGCGGAATAGTTGGGCTTAATTGCGCACTTAGGTTAAGGGATGCGTATCCTAATTCCAAAATAGTAGTTTTGGAAAGAGGCGTTTTGCCACAAGGCGCCAGCACTAAAAATGCGGGGTTTGCTTGCTTTGGCAGTATTTCTGAGATTTTGGCCGATTTGAATGCTTATTCGGAGGAAGAAGTATTTCATCTTGTATCGCAAAGATGGAAAGGAATACAATTGCTCCGAAGCGTTTTGGGCGATAAACAAATCGATTTTCAACAGAACGGTGGTTACGAACTTTTTTTGGAGGAACAGACGGTGCTTTATGAGAATTGCCTTGATCGTATGGCGGAAATCAATCATCTTCTAAAACCGATTTTTGGAGCCGAACCCTTTAGCTCCCATCCAAATTCTTTTCATTTCAAACACATAAAGAAGCATTATATCGCACATGCTTTTGAGGGACAATTGGATACGGGCAAGATGATGATGGGCCTTCTTCAATTGGCACAACAAAAAGGTATTATTGTTTTGAATTCGATAACTGTGAATGGTTTTACAGAAAATCAGGGAAAAGTATCTCTTCAAACAAATGCTTTTGAATGCAATGCCCGGAAGTTGTTCATAGCCACCAATGGATTTGCTTCCCAATTGTTGAACGAAAATGTGAGCCCCGCCCGCTCTCAAGTATTGATTACGAAACCTATACAAGACCTAGGAATCAAAGGTACATTCCACTTGGATGAAGGGTATTATTATTTTCGGAATATTGATGATCGCATAATGCTGGGAGGGGGTAGAAACCTTGATTTTGAAGGAGAAAAAACATTTGTTTTCGGTCAAACCGAATTGATTCAGAATCGATTAAAAGAACTGCTAGCACAGGTCATTCTCCCCAATACCACTTTTGAAATAGACCAAATATGGAGTGGAATTATGGGGATAGGGAAGGAAAAAAGCCCTATTGTAAAACAGGTTTCGGAGAATGTACACTGTGCCGTTCGTTTAGGGGGTATGGGGATTGCAATTGGTAGTTTGATCGGGAAGGAGCTGGCAGATCTCGTCTAGAGATAAGGCATTATGAACCCGGTAAACTTTGATATCGTTACCGTAGGAATACCTGAATAAAGCCAATGGTTTTTTCTTTACAAGTAATATTTTCTTCCTATATTGGTAGGCTTGCTTTTTCATTAGCTTCCCCAGAGCTTATTCCACATTTTTTATGAACTGAACTCAATATCCTCCACCATAGGGTATACGCGCTATTTGCTTTGGTAGATATCCATGTCATTCGATTTTTTAATAATCGAAGGGTTAACGATTTGGTAGTATACTAAAACTATGATTTTATGAAAAATGGTGTTCTGGGGAAATTGGGTTTAGGTTATATAGTAGTGCTCACAGTATCCTTTTGTATGGGGTGTTCCTCATCCAAAATGAATTTCAAAAGGGAATATAACAAAGTATGGAAGGAAATGGTGAAATCCGAAGCTTGGAAGAATTCCTTATTGGCCGATAGGACTGTAAAACCAGAGGAGGAAATGGATTTTTATACAAGCATTCTGGATGCGGGAATGGGTAGGGAAGATAGCTATAACCCATTGATGGAAGAAGAAGTGGCATTTGAGGAAAAGTACAGTGCCCTCGTCTCTAGGGCGTATTTCAAAATTATCGCCGAAGCTGAAAAAGCGGATTATCGTCTTAAGAAGGAATATGAGGATTGGAATGCCAAAAAACTTGAGGCGGGCAATAAAGGTAATAAGACGTTCAAGAAGCAGTTCAATTTGGTAAATCGGCGTTATTCTGCGCACCAAAAGATGCTTAAAGGACTTAAATCATGGAATATTTTAAGTGAATATAGATCTGACGATCTTCGATTCTTTAAAAATGAAAACAGAAATGAGGTTCAGCAAATGTTCAATACCGGCAAGAACGAAAGTGCGATCGTTAATCTTTTGATCTACAAATTGGCGGATCTCTATCATTTTGAGGATTAGTGTACCTTGTCATTTATCCGTATTAATATAACCCTATAAGATTTGTGGTACTCCACTAAATCGAATAGGACCTTAAACATTCATATTTTCCCATTTTCTAATCATTTCTTCAATGCAAGGGATAACCAAAAAGGAGCTGTTCGAATTTTGCGAGACTTTTGTTGTAGATCGAGTTACCCGTATCCGGAAGAATATGGCCGATATACAAGAAGCATTGACCTCGGAAACCAAAAGTAGTGCAGGCGACAAGCATGAAACGGGTAGGGCCATGTTGCAACTGGAACGTGAAAAACTAGGCCATCAATTGGCTAAGGCTGAGGAAATGAAGCAGGTCATGGCCAAAGTGCATTTACAAGAGAACATGAAAATAATAGGTCTCGGTAGTTGTGTGACTACTTCAAAGGGCAATTATTTTTTGGCCATCTCCGCGGGGGCTTTTACAAACAAAGATATATCCATTTTTTGCATCTCCATTGGGACACCTATTGGAAAGCTGTTATTGGGCAAGACCATTGGCGAGGTTATTGTTTTCAAAGGGGAGAAAATTGAAATTTTGGAAATAGAATAGTCCAATATGCCCACATGAATGTTTTTAGCTCCATTTGTACCTCAATATGTTACTTTATTCAACAAATAGGGTCATAAAGGTTAAGAATAGCTTTTAGGTATGATGGGCCGAATATTTCATAGCTCATAACCAATATCAGAATACATAACTATTATCATATTGATATTTAACTATAATATAAAACAAGGTGCCGCTATTCTTTATAAATTTAGGAGTATTAACCGTTTAAATTTTAGGAATGTCTACACAAGAAGTTGCCGATAAGCTGGTATACCTCTGCAGGGAGGGAAAATACGATGAAGCATATGAACTATATGCAGATGATGCGATAAGTATTGAAATGCCTGGCATGCCAGGGGATGAAGTGACCCAGGGCAAAGAAAATATTATTGACGGATATTATCAATGGGCCAATAGTATTGAAGAAGTACATGGAGGTTCAGTTGGGGATCCTGTGGTAGCCGGAAACCATTTTATGCTACCTATGATGAGTGATGCCACATTTAAAGGGCAGGGCAGATGGAAAATGGATGAACTGTGTTTGTACCAAGTTGAAAATGGTAAAATCAAAAAAGCGCAATTCTTTTATGATGTGCCCGATATGGGTTAGAACATTATTCCAAATTGGGTTTCCCACGACCCGCTTTTTTCTGCGCGGTAATTTTTTTGGTCTTTAGCCTTTTTTCCACCGAAGTTTTGGAAGGCTTTGTTCTTTTTCTTTTTTTAGGGGCTTTTAATGCGGATTCTATGATATCCAAAAAACGAAGAATTGCAAGCTCTTTATTCTTATGCTGACTTCGGGTCGCATCACATTGCAAAAGCAACAAACCATCGTTGGTCAATCGAGGTTTCAGTTTATGTAATAGGCGTTCCTTTTCCATATCCAAAAAAGCTGAAGAACGTATCAGATCAAAAGTCAATTCAATTTTTGTGGAGACCTTGTTCACATGCTGTCCACCGGCACCACTACTGCGAACGGCCTTAAATTGAAGTTCCCTTATAAGTTGCCCCTTATCCATGAAGACTAGATGTTTAACCGCTGATTTATGGTCTCTATGGAGATATTCAGAAAAACGTTCTTTCCATCTTCCAAAGCAGAATGATGGTTGAAGTAAATGTTTTGTTCTTCATAAGTTCCTACGATCATATAATGGCCTCCCATATAATACGATGCTTTTACGACGACTTCCAAACCTGATTTTTCCGAAACCTTGAACTCATGGGCATAGACTATAATACGGCGTTTGGTATCCGCATACGATTTAATGACATTGATCGGGATTCTATTGGCCTCACCGAACAATGAAGCAATGTACAGATCTTTTGGGTGCTCGTACAAGTTTTTTGGCGTATCCTTGGCGATAATCTTTCGGTCTTTTAATACAATTACCCGATCGGCAAAGGGTAGCATATCATTATGATCATGAGTCGCCGTTAAAACGGTAATGCCTTCTTTTTTTAAAAAGGAGAACAAATTCCTCCTCAAGGTGTTTTTCCTAAAATTATCAATATGGCCGAAGGGCTCATCCAGTAAAAGAATTTGGGGCTGTTGCGCTAACACTCTCGCCAAGGCTACCCGTTGTTGTTGCCCTCCACTTAAATAACGTACTTTGGTCTGTGCCAAATCGGTCATTTCTATCATGTCCAAAAGTTCTTCGGTGCGGGCTTTGAGTTCTTCAGGCTCAAAAACGGAAAGGTGTTGACTTATATTTTCAAAAACGGTCGTATAGGGCATCAGGTCAAAATCCTGGGCCAGATACTTCATATACGGCTCGCCTGGAACCAGATTATACAATGGTCCCATTATCTGGTTTTCATCCCAATAGACCTCTCCTACCTTAATGTGCAGAAGGCCATAAATAATTTTGAGCAAGGTGCTTTTTCCACAACCACTTTCCCCAATAATGGAAACATGTTCGCCTTTGGAGACTTTCAGGTTTATGTCCTCCAACACCGATGTTTCGTCATAGGCAAATGAAACGTGATCTACTTGAAGCATATAAAGTGTTGTTCTAGGGAAAATCAAAAATCCGTCCCTAAATTAAGAAACGGATTTTCCAATAAAATATTGATAGTGGCCGCTATTAATCCTTAAATTCTTTAAGCACGGTTTGGTTGGGCAGTTCCTCAAAGCCCATATTGTAAAGGGTGAATCCAAAAATATCGGCATATTGTTCAATGGTCTTACTGATTGGAGTACCCGCACCGTGCCCCGCGTCGGTCTCTATCCGAATCAATGTAGGATTTTCCCCAGTTTGTTTTTCCTGTAGCTCCGCCGCAAATTTAAAACTATGGGCGGGTACCACACGGTCATCATGGTCCCCGGTAGTAATCAAAGTGGCCGGATATTCCGTGCCTTCCTTTACATTGTGTAAAGGCGAATAGCCTTTTAAATAAGCGAACATTTCCTTACTTTCCTCGGCAGTGCCATAATCACAGGCCCATCCGGCACCAGCTGTAAATGTATGATAGCGAAGCATGTCCAAGACCCCAACGGCCGGGAGCGATACCTGCATCAAATCTGGTCGTTGGGTCATGATCGCCCCCACCAAAAGCCCTCCATTGGAACCACCTCTGATGGCCAAATATTCTTTGGAAGTGTAATTGTTGTCAATGAGATATTCCGCGGCCGCTATGAAGTCATCAAACACATTTTGCTTTTTCATTTTAGTGCCGGCAATGTGCCATTTTTTGCCATACTCTCCTCCTCCACGGAGATTGGGCACCGCATAGATGCCCCCCTGTTCCATCCATATGGCGTTGGCAATGCTGAACGAAGGAGTTAAGCTAATGTTGAATCCACCATAACCATAAAGTATGGTCGGGTTTTTTCCGTTGAGTTCAATTCCTTTTTTATGGGTAATGATCATAGGTACTTTAGTACCGTCCTTTGAAGCATAGAAAACTTGGTTGGATTCATAGTCTGAAGGGTTAAAACCAATTTCCGGTTTCCAGTACTGCTCATATTTTCCGGTGTCCACATTATATTTATAGGATGAACCGGGAGTATTATAGTTGGTAAAGGAAAAATAGAATTCCTTGTCTTCTTTCTTGCCTCCAAATCCACTGGCACTGCCTAGATCAGGGAGTTCTACTTCACGGATTAGGTTTCCATCGTAATCGTACTGCAAAACCTTTGAGATGGCATCCACCATATATTCGGTAAAGAAAAACCCGCCTCCGGTACCGGCAGTCAGCACATTTTCTGTTTCTGGGATAAAGTCTTTCCAGTTGTTTGGAACTGGGTTGGCCGCATCCGTCACCACAATTTTTTTATTAGGGGCATTCCGGTTAGTGACCAAATACAATTGGGTTCCCACATTTTCAATTACATTGGTATCCGATTCTGTATCACTTAGCACAGTGACCAATTTGGAAGTATGATCCGTCAAATCTTTTAAATACAACTTATTGCCCGAAGTCGAGGTCGAAGCGGAAATAAAAAGATAACGCTCATCTTCGGAAAGATAACCCCCTACATAACGATGTTTTTGTTCCGATGTTCCGCCGAAAACAATTTTATCTTCAGCTTGCGGAGTGCCCAATTTGTGATAATATAATTTGTGTTGATCGGTTTTGGCAGAAAGCTCACTGCCTTTGGGCTTGTCATAGCTGGAATAGAAAAAGCCGTCATTGCCTTTCCAGGAAATACCGCTGAATTTGATATCCGCCAGGGTATCCTCTACAATTTCCTTGGTTTCCGTATTAATTACTATCCCTTTACGCCAGTCGCTCCCTCCTTCGGAAATAAGGTATGCCGCCTTTGAACCATCTTTGGTGAAACTTAGCCCCATTAACGAAGTGGTACCATCTTCGGAAAAGGTATTTGGGTCTAGAAAAACCTCTTCCCCTCCACCTTCTTTTTTACGATAGACCACATATTGATTCTGTAACCCATCATTCTTATAGAAGTAGATATAATCACCTTCTTTAAAGGGGGAGCCCAACTTTTCATAATTCCAAAGCTTTTCAAGACGGTTTTTAAGGTCATCCCGAAAAGGGATACTATCCAAATAACCATAGGTAGTTTTGTTTTGGGTCCTTACCCAGGCCTCGGTTTCCTCACTCCGGTCGTCTTCCAACCAACGGTAGGAATCCCTAACGTCGGTTCCAAAGTAAGTATCTACGGTATCGACTTTTTTGGTGATGGGATAATTCACAATAATGGGGTTTCTCTCTTTTTTGGTTTTACAAGCGGCAAAGATAAGCACTACCAAAAAGATGCTGATTTTTCTCATGCCAATTAGAATTAAATCTGATAAAAATATCTCAAAAGGACATGAAATTAGTAGATTAAGGAAGATTTAACTTTTTTAAAGAGCGAGGGTGTGCAAAAAAATAAAATAAGCGGTCACTACAAACCTACTTACCATCCTCCAAGTTAGGCTGAATAGAAGTAAAATAGCGGTAATTTTCGATAACTATACCAACGTATTCTCCACTAAATATTCCGCAATTTGAACGGCATTGGTCGCCGCTCCTTTTCTAAGGTTGTCTGATACGATCCACATGTTCAATGTATTGCGCTGGGTTTCGTCCCTACGGATACGGCCCACAAAAACTTCGTCCTTATCATGTGCGTAAATGGGCATAGGATAGGTATTGGTATCCGGGTTGTCCTGTACCGTGACTCCTGGAGTTTCGTTCAATAATTTTCGGACTTCATTAAGTTCAAAATCGTTCTCGAATTCCACGTTTACGGATTCCGAATGCCCTCCAGCAGTGGGTATACGTACAGCCGTAGCACTTACCGAGAATGTACGGTCGTTCAATATTTTTTGTGGTTCACGGGCCAGTTTCATTTCCTCTTTGGTATAACCGTTTTCCATAAAAACATCGCAATGTGGCAATGCATTTCTATTAATGGGATAGGGATAGGCCATTTCGCCTTGAACCCCGGCCATTTCGTTTTCCAACTGTTTTACGGCTTTTACACCTGTTCCCGATACCGATTGATAGGTTGAGACTACCACCCGTTTCATCCGATATCTCTTGTGCAAGGGTGCGAGTGCCATAACCATTTGGATGGTGGAACAATTGGGATTGGCAATGATTTTGTCCGTTGCCTTCAATTCATGGGCATTGATTTCGGGAACTACCAGCTTTTTGGTTGGATCCATACGCCAAGCAGAAGAATTGTCCACAACCGTAGTACCGACCTCGGCGAATTTTGGAGCCCATTCCAAAGAGGTATCTCCACCTGCCGAGAAAATAGCAATGTCTGGTTTTGCAATTACGGCATCGTCAAGGCCTATAACCGTATGCTCCTCTCCTTTGAAGGTCAATTTTTTACCTATGGAGCGTTCCGAAGCTACCAATAACAATTCAGATATAGGGAAATTACGTTCCGCCAATACCTTTAACATCACTTCGCCAACCATTCCCGTGGCACCTACTACAGCTACTTTCATTACCTGTGAATTTGGAATGGCAAATGTACTCCATGAACCCGGACTGTACAAATGGACCAGAGCGAATTTAAGAAATATAACAAAATGTTATAAAATGAATTTCATTTTGAGAAAAAGAAAACCCCTGTGTTAGCAGGGGTTAATGATTTTTAATTGTGATGTAGCGGATAGCCTTTGAACAAGGCTTATGCTTTATTGCTTTTTTAACAAATCCCGGATTTCGGCCAAGAGCTCTTCTTGGGTAGGTCCTGATGGAGCGGGTTCCGGTTTTGGCGCCCGTACCTTGTTATATGATTTTACGATCATGAACAGGACAAAACCTACAATGATCAAATTGATGATCGTGTTTATCCAAGCTCCATAGCGGATGGCACTTTCAGGTTTTTCTACAGTTCCATCGGCTGCCATTACAGCTTCGGAAAGTATAACTTTCATATCCGCAAAATCCATTCCGCCGGCAAAATGACCTACAATGGGCATCATAATGTCATTGACAAATCCGCTTACGACAAGCCCAACGGCTCCTGCCAATATAACGGCCACGGCCAAATCTATGACGTTCCCCGTCATGATAAAATTCTTAAATTCTTTCCACATGGTTTTAGTGTTTTAGTTACTATTTGTTTGTGCTTGTCCGCAATATAACCAAAAAAATAATGTTAACGAAACGTTAATTATCAAATCAATCGCCAACGAAAACACGCTTTACCCTATGGGAAATACTCGTTAAAAGTTCGTAGGAAATGGTATTTGCCGTAGAAGCAAATTCCTCGGCAGTCGGATTTTCCCCAAAAATGATGACCTCATCCCCTTCTCGACAATCAATTCCAGTAATGTCTATCATAATCATGTCCATACAGACATTTCCAATTATAGGTGCCTTTTTTTCGTGTACCGTTACGTATGTACTTCCTTTACCGTACTGTCTGCCAATCCCGTCAGCGTGCCCCAAAGGAAGTGTAGCCGTAACCCGGTATCCATCCGATGTAAAGGCCCTATTGTATCCTACGGTTTCATTGGGTTCTACTTTATGGATTTGCGAAATAATGGTCTTAAGACAAGCTACGGGTCTCAATTGGGCATCGATATTCTTTTCATTTCCATAACCGTACAAACCTATTCCGCTACGGACCATATCCAATTGGGATTCAAGATAATTGATGATACCCGAAGTATTCAGTAGATGCTTAAAAGGTGAATAATCCAATTTTTCATCTACCTCGGCGGCAATTTTTTGAAACGTATTGATTTGGCCGTGGGTAAAAGTTGCTTCCTCCAAATCCTCGGATGCCGCCAAATGTGAGAAAATAGAAACTATTTTGATTTCGTTCCGTCCGGCCAATTGCTCAACAATATAATCCACATCGTTCTCCCAAAATCCCAAGCGATTTAGGCCTGTATTGAATTTAATATGTACAGGATAATCCTTTTGCTCATGTTTTTTGGCAACTTCAAGAAAATCCCTGAGAATTTTTGGGGCGTACAAATTGGGTTCCAGACCTCGGTGTATCAGTGTTCTAAAATTTGAGGGCTGAGGATGTAGCACAAGAATAGGGGTCTGTATGCCTGCATCACGTAAGGCCACGCCTTCGTTTACATAGGCAACCGCAAAATAGTCCACACCCAGACCTTCCAGTTTTTGGGAAATTTTTGTTGCATCACTGCCGTAGGCAAATGCTTTTACCACTGCCAGGAATTTTGTGGCCGGCCGTAATCGGGATTTTAAATAACGATAATTGTGCTCAAGTGCACCCAAATCGATTTCAAGAATGGTTTCGTTGGTTTTAGGCATTAGGACTTTTGGAGTTTGACGGGAGCTCTTCGACTTCTACATCCATCTTTTTTATCTTTTCCCGTAACTTCGCCTTAAAAAAAGCGGCCCTGCTCAGGGGTTCGTATTCTTCGGTTTCTCCGAGCATGACCAAATCATCGTTATTCGATTTCCGAAAACTATAATTCGCCAGGTTTCCGGTACGGGTACAGATGGCGTGTACTTTGGTCACATATTCCGCAGTGGCCATTAATGCGGGCATTGGCCCAAAAGGGTTTCCTTTAAAATCCATATCCAATCCGGCCACCACCACCCGAACGCCCTTGTTGGCCAAATCGTTGCAAACCGTCACTATTTCATCATCAAAGAACTGGGCTTCATCAATTCCGATAACATCACAGGTATCTGCCAAAATACGAATATTTGCCGCTGCAGGTACAGACGTGGAACGGATTTCATTGGCATCATGGGAAATTACCTTATCCTCATGATACCGATTATCCACTATAGGTTTAAATATTTCTACCTTGAGTTTGGCAAACTTTGCGCGCTTTAATCTACGGATAAGTTCCTCGGTCTTACCAGAAAACATGGAGCCGCAGATGACCTCTATCCAGCCGAATTGTTCCTTGTTATTAACGGTATTTTCGAGAAACATTTTGTAATTTTAGACGAAAATAAGGGGTTTCTTCGTTCCTAATTATAGGGAGCATTAAAATTACTAAAAAAGGGACACCTTTTCCGAAAGGATAAAATAAAAGCAATGAAGCGAAAATTGAAGGAGGAATTGCGGAAACTTTCCACGGACATTATTACGTCCAGGGATTTAAAGGAAATCACCGATCTCTATGAAGCGGCCAGAAGTCTTTATGAAAAACTTGCGGTATTGAAGTTTATAGATAATGAGCTAAATGATGTGGAAGTAGACGTTTCCAAAAACGCGATGGCGACAAAGTTTGAAAAAATGGCAAATGCCGTGCTGAATGCCAATTCATCGGTGCCGGAGAGTAATCCACATAATGAAGATATTATGACACCGGGAATAGATACCATAAAGGACATGGTCTCTGAAATGCCCAGTGAGACCCCGGTAGATGAGGTTTTAGCCGAATTTATGGCAAAGCCCGAACTGGTGAAGAACGATAAGGAACTCTTTATGCCTACCAAAGAGAACGGGGTAAAAAGGGAAACAAGACCAAAGTCCCTAAACGATAAATTTGGGAATAAGGACATTAAGGTAGACCTTAATAACCGATTGGCTTTTGTTAAACATCTTTTCAATGAAAGTACGGAGGATTTCAATAGGGTTATTTCCCAGCTGAACACTATAGATTCTGAGGAACGATCCATTTCCTTTATAAATAATATGGTAAAACCCGATTACAACAATTGGGCGGGAAAAGAGGAGTATGAAGAGCGATTTATGGTGCTGATCGAACGAAGGTTTTCATAAAATCCCTTTATAACTATCAAAATAAAATGCCGGAAGTTGTGAAACCAATTTCCGGCTTTTGATTTCTTCGCAAATGGGAAAGCTTTATATCGTACCCACGCCGATAGGTAATCTGGAGGATATTACCTTGAGGGCCATCAATATCCTAAAAGAGGTAGATACCATATTGGCCGAGGATACGCGTACAAGTGGGAAACTGTTGCAACATTATGGCATAACCACCCCAATGCAGTCCCATCACATGCATAACGAGCACAGAACCGTAGATGCTATAATTAAGAGGATGGTGACAGGGGAAACCATTGCCCTTATTTCCGATGCGGGTACGCCCGCAATCTCAGATCCAGGGTTTTTATTAACGCGTGCCTGTATTGAAAAGGGCATTACCGTGGAATGTCTTCCTGGAGCTACAGCATTGGTACCTGCATTGGTGAATAGTGGACTCCCCAACGACAAATTTGTGTTTGAGGGATTTCTTCCCGTAAAAAAGGGCCGCCAGACCCGATTAAAGCTTTTGGCCGAGGAATCCCGTACCATGGTATTCTATGAATCGCCCCATAAATTGGTAAAGACCTTGGCCCAGTTCGTGGACTATTTTGGAGAAGACCGGCCCGTTTCCGTTTCTAGGGAACTGACTAAAATCTATGAAGAAACTATCAGAGGAACAGCTGATGAGGTTTTAGCGTATTATTCTGATAAACCACCTAAGGGCGAAATTGTTATTGTGGTCGCTGGGAAAAAATAATATTTCCGTGAAAATGTTTTCCTCCGAGTTAAATCAATAAAGGGTAGATTTTCGAAGTCGGCTAAAAGTTTCCGGTTTCATATTCAAATAGGAGGCCAAATATTTTTGAGGAATGATTTTTAGTTCCTTTGGGCAACGCTGCATAAATTGTATATAACGTTCCTCGGCCGATAAGGTTAGCAACTCCACTTCCCGATACAACCGTCCAATAAGGATGTCCCTAAAAAAATGATGCCCCCAAGTCTGAAAATCCGGATAAAGTTCAAAAAGGCTCTGGTAGCTTTCCAAATTGATGGCCAACATTTTGGAGGGCTTTAGGGCTTCTAAAAAAGTAAATGATGGCGTCTTGAAGATGAAAGAGTCAAAAACTCCGGAGGGACTCCCGGAATAGGAAAACCCCAAAACTACTTTTTCTCCTTTTCCATTTAGGATATAAAGAGCCTGTACGCCCTCCAATACAAAATAAAAATAGCGTTCGGTATTACCCGCTTCGGTAATGAGTTCCGATCGCTCAAAAGATTTCAAAACCCAAAGCGAACGGAATTTTGATTCTTCCTCCGAACCAAAATGGACCTGTGGAAAAAAAAGTTTCAGTTTTTGATAAGTTGTGTCGTCCATGGAACGCATATAACGTATGGACCATAAAAATAGGGCTTACAAAAGGATATATGAACTATAACTCCAATTATGGTATCAAATCCAAGGTTTCCTCAATTTGAATGATATGTCGCTCCGCATGGCTCAACAAGAACTCAAAACATTCTGGCAAATAAAAGGTAACGATAGGACCTATGGCAGAAGAAATCTTGGTTTTGGAAACTTCTTTTTGCCGACTCAAAAGAATAGACTGTTTCAAATGACCGTGTAGATGGTTAAATTTTTCAAATACATCATTAATTTGTTCCTGGGTCATGTTGTGGGAAAAGATAGGTTCAAATTTACGTAACGTCTTCATTTTCCATTTGCGTTTTCGGTCTTTGGGTCGCTGCGCCGCGATTATTATTTTTTGCCAAGCCCTCGCCTTGAACACTTTATTTCCAGAAGTATGATCGATTGACTTTGCCAAGGCAGCATCCACTTTTTCAACATAAAACATGTATGCAATGTTCAAATGCTCAATAATTTCCAAAACACTCCAGGCCTTTGGATTTGGGGGTATTGTTAGTCTTGAGGTATCTAATTGACGAAGTTGGTCAATTTTGTTCATCAACAAATTTAAGCGTTGAATTTGATCTTCAGGAGTAATCAATAAGGCTGCCATGTATAACGGATTATGTTCCATACAAAAGTCCGACTTTTACCATTCGGAAATATTGATTTGTATCAAGAAAAGAAAACGGAAGTTCAACCATTTTCTCTGAAAAAGTAGTTAGTTTACCCTATAATTCTCGACAAAGCACGGGAATCAATGAAAAATCTGCTAACAGAAATACGGAGCTGTGAGGTGTGCAAAGCGCATTTACCTCTAGGGCCTAGGCCCATTGTTGCCGCAAACCCTGAATCCAGAATTGTCATAATCGGACAGGCTCCGGGGACCAAAGTGCATAAAACGGGAGTGCCTTGGGATGACCCAAGTGGCAAGCAATTGCGAAATTGGCTGGGCGTGACGGATGAAGTCTTTTATGATGAAAGAAAGATTGCGCTCATTCCCATGGGTTTTTGCTATCCAGGAAAAGGAAAGAGTGGTGATCTGCCCCCACGCACGGAATGTGCCCCCTTATGGCATACCCCGCTATTTGAACAAATGCCCAATTTGCAACTTGTTATTTTAATTGGACAATACGCACAGCAATATTATTTGGGGGATATGATGGAAAGGAATTTGACCGAAACAGTCAAGGCCTATAAAGACTACCTGCCGCGTTATTTTGTGTTGCCCCACCCTTCGCCTCGAAACCGGTTTTGGCTAAGTAAAAACCCTTGGTTTGGAGAGGAAGTTGTAGCAGAGTTGCAGTCTCAGGTTAAAAATACACTTAAGTAACTACTTCTTTAGAGTTGAGAAATAGACCCACAGAATAAAGAACAATTGCGATGGAATTCTAAACCATAAATAGGACATTCCCTTTCCGTTGAGCTCCCCCGTTTGGTAATTGATGTTTTCCATAGCCCCCTTAAAGTTCGCCGGAAGAATTAGTAGGAAGAACACGATTAGGAACCAGGCAACGGTAACCCTATATCTGGGAATAAGCAGGCCTATGGCGAACCCTATTTCCATAACTCCGGTGAGGTAGACCATTTCTTTTTTTGCTGGGATGAAATTGGGCAGCATTTGTGCCATCCCATGGGTAAAGGCAAAATGACCTATTGCCGTAAACACCAGCATTGCTGCCATGGCAATTTGTGCGGCTAGGGCTGGGGATAACTGCCCTTTTATAAACCTGATCAGGATTAAGGAAAGAAGAAAAGTTACCAGTAAGACGATTAATGTTTTCATAGGGCAAAGATTCCCATTAAAAAGATGCCGTGCAATGAACCTAGGTTAAGAAATCTGCCGGCGAATTCGGCTCAGGGCCTGTGGGGTAATGCCAATATATGAGGCGATATACTTTAAGGGAATTTCCCGAATCAGTTCAGGCCGTTCCGAAAATAATTCCAAATAGCGTTCTTTAGCAGATTTATTCAAAAGTGCCAGTTCGCGTTTGGATTTGATAAGAAAAAGGTTTTCGGCATTTTTCCGGCCAATCTCATTGCCAATGGCCGTTTCTTTATATATCGCTTGTAAATCGGCATAACTTATCCGCCAAAGGCTCGTAGGGGTTATGGATTGGATTTGGTAAGTACAGGGGGATTGTGTCAAAAAGGAATCATAGGCGCTCACAAAACTATGGGCAAAGGCAAAACCAAAAGTGAGATCGTTGTCAATTTTTGGAATGTATAACCGGACCACTCCGGATTCGATAAAAGACAAGCAGTTTTCCGTAGTTCCTTGCTTGAGGATTACACTGTTTTTGGGATAATCTTGGAAGACCAGTTTTGATTTAAAGACAAACCAATCATCATCTGAAAGGGAAGCAAAGGATTCCAGATGTTCTCTAATGTGTTGCATTTTTAAATTTCCTAGAAATCTTTAATACACTTCACCTCCATGTTTCCCTTTCTCCCAGCCGTGTTTCCCCAAATATTGAGAGGCACTTTCCACGGCCCCGTCCTCAATGGAGGTGCCCATGGAATCGTTCCAGCGGTTAAGGTACCCAAATAGGGAAATAACACCTAACATCTCTACAATTTCGCCTTCGTTCCAATGTGCATATAAACGTGCCTTTATCTCAGCATTTACCGCATTGGGCACTTGGGATGCGGCCAGGGAAAAATCTAGGGCGATCCGTTCCGCTTCGGAAAAGGCAGGGTGGGTTCGGTAGTCCCAAATATTATCCAATTGTTCCTGTTCCGCACCATAGCGTTCCGCAGCGCGTATAGCATGGGCTTGGCAATAACGGCATCCTGTGGCATTGCTACTGACCCAGGCAATCATTCGTTTTAGGGCTGAGGTTACCCTACCTTCATTGGCCATTACAGCCTTGTTCAGGTTGATGAAGGCTTTGGAAATGGTCGGCCTATGTTGCATAGTCAATACGGAATTGGGACAAAAACCAAGCGTTTCATTGAAGAACTCGGCCAGTTTTTTGGTTTCGATATCGTGATTGGGATCAAGAGGGGTAACTAAGGGCATATCTTAAATTTTGAGTTACAAATATGAGGTACGAAATGAGAAAATCCTAAAGATTGAATGTTTTGAAAGGTATCTATTTATCGTACATTTATAGCTTACAAGAAACAAAAATTTATGGGTACAACAAATCATATCACGACCAAATGGCTGGGCAATATGGCCTTTGAAAGCAACAACCTTTCCGGGCATAGTATAAAAATCGATGCAAGTCCCGATGATGGCGGGGAAGGGGATGGACTCCGCCCTAAGGCTTTAATGCTTTCCAGTTTGGCGGGGTGCTCTGGATTGGATGTGGCGGGACTCTTTAAAAAGATGAAATTGGAAGTAGATGATTTTCAAATTGAGACCATCGCCAACCTCACGGACGAGCATCCCAAATACTACGATCAGGTTACCATAGAATACCATTTTTATGGGAGCAATCTCAACGAGAAAAAACTGGACCGTGCCGTGGAGCTCTCCGTTGAAAAATACTGTGGTGTAATGGAGATGTTTCGACAGTTTGCGAAGTTGGAAGTAAAAACAGTGTTTCACAAAAAATGAAGTTCAAGCGGAAGTTTCAAATTCAAGTTTATAAACGTTTGATTTGCAGGGACGCTAGATGAAATGTTTTCAAGGTTGTTCGACAAAAATGGGTAAATGACCAAAATAATAGAGAATATAATCTACATTACAAAATAATCGTCTTATCTTCCTTTTTAACCAAGTCCCAACTTTACATTTATATTTGAGTTTTGTATTTGTTATTTAAACTATGCGCTGGACATTAAAACCCAAACCCAAGCAAGAGGATATTCAAAGGCTTTCGGATGCCTTGCAGGTGGATGGTCTAGTGGCTCAACTTTTGTTGCAACGTGGAATTACCGGCTATGAGGAAGCCAAACGATTTTTTAGGCCCCAACTTTCCTATGTGCACAATCCCTTTCTGATGAAGGATATGGATGTTGCCGTAGACCGAATCAAAAAGGCCATAGCCCATAACGAAAACATTCTGGTGTTCGGTGATTATGACGTAGATGGCACTACGGCGGTGGCATTGGTATCTTCGTATTTATTGGAGTACTATCCCAATGTAGCCACATATATTCCGGATAGATATGCTGAAGGCTATGGTGTCTCTTTTCAAGGTATCGACTTTGCGGAGGATAATGGTTTTTCGTTGATTATTGCCTTGGACTGCGGGGTAAAAGCCATTGAAAAGGTAGCCTATGCCAAGGAAAAGGGAATCGATTTTATTATTTGTGACCATCATAGGCCAGGGAATGAATTACCGGAGGCCATTGCCATTCTAGACCCTAAACGGGAAGATTGTGATTATCCTTATGATGAGCTTTGTGGTTGTGGGGTAGGCTTTAAATTGATTCAGGCCTTGGCATTCAAAAATGGAGAAACAATAGAGGATTTATTTCCTTATC
Organism: uncultured Flavobacteriaceae bacterium; assembly: GCA_947494715.1. Classification (GTDB taxonomy): domain Bacteria; phylum Bacteroidota; class Bacteroidia; order Flavobacteriales; family Flavobacteriaceae; genus Ulvibacterium. The sequence goes on from CANLWG010000003.1 coordinate 155,558, forward strand.
TTGATTTGGTGGCTACGGCCATTGGTGCGGACATTGTACCCATTACCGGTGAGAATCGGGTATTGGCGTATTACGGATTGCAGGTCATTAATTCAAATCCACGGATTGGCTTTAAGGCGATTATCGACCAAATCAAAAAGGAAGAATTGACCATTACCGATGTGGTCTTTATCATTGCGCCCCGAATAAATGCGGCCGGACGTATGAAGCACGGTCAGCACGCGGTAAACCTATTGACCGAAACCGATTTGGAGCAAGCGCAGAAGTTTGCTATAGAAATCGAGCAATTTAACTTGGATCGAAGAAATTTGGATCAAGAAATTACCCGGGAAGCTCTTATACAGATTCAGGAAAACAAAGAGGAAGCGAAGTTCACATCTGTTGTTTATAAGGATACTTGGCATAAAGGGGTAATCGGTATTGTTGCCTCCAGACTGATCGAAACTTATTACCGCCCCACCTTGGTCTTTACCAAAAGCGGAGATAAGCTGGCAGCCTCGGCGCGTTCCGTAAAGGGATTTGATGTCTATAGTGCCTTGGAAGGATGTTCCGATTGTATCGAACAATTTGGCGGGCATAAATATGCGGCCGGACTTACACTTTTGGAAGGACAGTACAAAGCTTTTAAAAATCAATTCGAGAAAGTGGTTTCCGAAACCATAGACCCTAATTTGCTAACCCCGGAAATTAAAGTGGATGCCCAGATAGATTTTACTGATATTACACCCAAACTGTTGCGGATTATCAAACAGTTTGCACCTTTTGGACCAGGGAATATGACCCCGATCTTTATGGCGGAAAACCTCCGGGATACGGGCTATGGAAAAGGAGTAGGGGAAGATGAGAAGCATCTAAAATTATCCGTTGTTCAAAATGGGACCAGACCCATTGGTGCCATAGGGTTTAACCTCGGTGAAAAACTATCCATAGTGGCGAATAAAAAATCCTTCGATGCCGTTTTTTCCTTGGATGAAAACGAGTGGCAAGGTACGGTAAGCTTGCAGTTGAAATTAAGAGATTTGAGATAGTTTTTGGAACCTATAAAACCAAGTGAAGATATTTCCTAAATCTTGTTTTATATTTTATTTGTGCGAAGACGTATAGTTGTACATGTTAATCATATATTTTGTTCAAACTTCTTCAATGAAAGTTTTTTACCGTCAAAGACGCCATAGGTAAAGTACGAAATCCAATCCCCCAAATTGGTATAGGTCGATTTTCCATTTAAATCAATTTCCAAAGGGAGATGACGATGACCGAAGACAAAATAGTCATAGTGCTGTTGTTCCAGTTTTCGCTTGGCGTATTGCACCAACCATTCCTTGTCCTCGCCTAAGAATTTAATATCCTCGTCACCTGAAATCAATTTGTTCTTTATCGAAAAGTATTGGGCCAACCGAACCCCCCAATCCGGATGTAACCAACGATAGAACCATTTGGCCAAAGGATTGGTAAACACTTTTTTCATACGCTTGTAACCCTTATCTCCTGGGCCCAGCCCGTCCCCATGACCTATAAAAAACAAAGTATCGTTCAGCTTAAATTGTTGGGGCCTATGAAAAACGGGAATATTGAGTTCTTCCTCAAAATAACCATTCATCCAAAGATCATGATTGCCTACAAAATAGTATATGGGAATACCAGCATCGGATATTTCGGCCAATTTGCCCAAGGTTCTGGTAAAACCTTTAGGAACAACGGTCTTGTATTCCATCCAAAAGTCAAACAGATCGCCCAAAAGAAAAATAGCGGCGGCATCCTTTTTTGCTTCGTCTAACCATGCTACAAATTTTTTTTCACGGGGCAGACTTTGTTCCCGTGTTGGTGCGCCTAAGTGGTTGTCACTGGCAAAATAGACCTTTTTGCCTTGTGGAATGTTTATGGTAGTCATTTGGTTGTAAAGATAGGAAAAAGCCCCAATCGGCCTTCGTTAAGGGAGAGGGCCATTATCTTCGGCATACCATTCGGCAAAGGCAGTTTCGGTTTCCCTAAGCTTTAGGGAATGAAGCGCTATACTATTTGGAAGTCTTGACTTTATTTTTTCCGCAAAATCAATGACCATGTTTTCGCTGGTTGGTTGATAATCGGCCAGTATCACTTTATGTCCCCTGTTTTCCAGTTCTTTGGCCAGTTCCACATGAGGCGTATTTTTATTAAAAACGGTGGCATGGTCAAAAGGATCTACGATTTCTTCCTTTACGATTTTTTTTAAATCCCCAAAGTCAATGACCATTCCCAATTTTACATGGGCAGTATCCATAATGGGCTCACCAATAACAGTTACGGACAACTTATAACTATGTCCATGAACATTTCGGCATTTACCATCATACCCATAAAGGGCATGGCCCGTCTCAAAAGTAAATTGCTTCGTGATACGTATTTTACCCATCTCCTGAAATAATTGGACAAAGGTAGGGATTCTAAAAAAGAGAACAGTCTTAGGAAATAGGTTAATCTATCGTAATGTTAAGATCACCGTTGATTAATAGTACATGGCAACAATCGGCCCCCACTTTATAGCTGCTATTTACCACTTCCTTATCTTCTATGAAACCCCTAAAATGGATTACTTCGGTCTTGTTTCTATATCTCTCCACAAGCTCATCGCCAAAGAGGGGATAGGTTCCATTTTGCCTGAAGTCTTCAAATTCCTGATCGGAGACCTCACGGGTGATATTTTCACCGGTTTCGGTTATCACAACCTCAAAAGCGTCCAACGAAATAACGACACCGGAAGCGTCCCTGACATTGACCATGAGAGTTACAAATTGTTCCGTACAACCTATGTTTTCACAATCTATTGCCACATTATTGTCATCGTCCGAGCAATTCATTAAAAGGATTAAAGAGGAGAATAATACGGAAATCAAGCATATTTTATACATAGCATTTTTTATAGTATAGATATGTATTTTGTAAAAAGTTGCGTACTTTCTGGAAAGAAAACACTTTTTTTGACTATTTTAAAAATGGGTTTTGTGTTATTTGGACTCTCACCGTTTAAACTTCTTTCTTGTCTTGACACGGTTTACAAAATAAGCGATTACTACAAAAAGTGCCAGTAACGGAAAGACCAAATCGCCGTTTAGAAAATTTAGGATATCCATAGGTGTTATTTTTGAGAAATAGAACGTGTAATTTTGAGTATTATTGGAATTCCCGCCCACCAATTTCACAGAGCGATTCGATCAGCGGTCTGTCCTTATCTCTTTGCTTTTAAGGGTTATCCATTTTAAGCACCGGCTGGGTCCACGCCATTTCATATAAGATATGCTCAATAGGGTTGTCCTGCAATTTGGATGAAGTTATTTTGCAGCGTGCAAACAATATATCATCGGTAAGTTCAAAATCTGCTTTGGTTCCTTTAGTGGAAATAAACTCTTCCGGTTGCGACTGTCCTTTTCTACAACCTATAAATGTAATGGTATAGGTTATTCCCTTTTCTTCCACCACTTCAATAGATAGCTTGTTTTTCGCATATTCCATTTTTTTAAGCGACACTCCCGTACTAGCATAAAAATCCCCTGACTCCATTGCGTTGATCAATGAAATGGCGGAGAGGGAGTCGGTTTGCACCATTACCCAACCTCGCCCTGCATTACTCCATTCACTGCCTTTCTTATGATAATGATGGGAATCGTCAGTAGCCAGACCATAAAGTATCGGTTTTTTCTTTTCCAAATATGAAATATTAATAAGATCCCACATCTCCTCTGTTGAAATATGGACCGAATCACCCATATTATGAACCATAGGATGCCCATTGTATACTTCAAAAAACCGTTCCCCGTTTAATGCGATCATATCGTTGAGGTCAACGGCATAATGAAAATTTGGATGGTTTATATGAGGCATAATGGGTATTCCCGTTTCTTGCCTTTGTTTGATTACTTGGTCAATATTATTCTGTAAAACTTCTGCTACACTGTTCCCTCCTTGGGGCTCAATCTTACTTTGAATGTTTGTCGCATTCATGTGCAAGGGCTTGTTCTCAAAACTATCGGTAATTTCTTCGGATGGGATAATCAAGAATTCCCCTTCTTCCTCGGCGTGTCTTCTATATTCTTCGTATGTTTTTAACCTGACCAAAGTTCGCCCTGAATCTTTTTTATGTTTTACCCAATCAGATCCATATTTTTCCAAATAATTTTGAAACGCTTTTTGATAAAGGGAATCCTCGGAAATCTCGATCCATTTTTCGCCTTCTGCCAAAATATTATGATCGGATAAGGCTATAAATTGATAGCCTTTGGATTTGTACCAAGCCAAAATCACTTCGGGAAATTCATCTCCATCACTCCAATAGGAATGCGTATGTAGGTTCCCCTTGTACCATTTCAGGGTCGGATTGTCTTTTGTTGTAGCCTTATCTTTTTTACAACCACTTGTCATAAAAAGGACCAGCAATAGGATAGGGATAATTCGTAGTTTTTGCGTTTTTTTCATGGGAGGTTATCGCTGTTGTTTAAACTTTTTTAAGTCCTGATTAGGTTGATACCGGATATTGTCTCCACAAGGAAGACAAGGATATCCTGGAGCTATTTTTTAAATTTTGATAAGGCGTCTTTTGTATATTCGGACAGCACTAATTTTCCGGTTAAAGCTGCCCGTTCCAACAGCAATTTATCCCAGTGTTCGGTACCTTCCCAAAGCACTTTTTTCCATTCCTGAAGGGCTTTTGGATTATACCCGGCAAGCTGGCCTACGGAAAAATCCAGTTCTTTGTCCATTTCTTCAATAGTATCGAAAACCTTGGAGAAAAGCCCTTTTTCATTGGCCCAATAGGCATTTTTCCACTCAGCGGGAGAAAAGGAAAGTTCCGAAATTGCTGCTTTTCCCATCTTTCGCTCAACAGCAGGTCCTATGACCAGAGGGGCAATGCCTATGGAAATTTCAGAAAGTCGAATAGAGGCATTGACGGAGGCAAAAACATAATCACATGCCGCCGCAAGGCCTACGCCTCCCCCTACGGTCTTACCCTGAACGCGACCGATAATCGGCTTTTTACAGGTGCGCATGGCGTTGATTACGTTGGCAAATCCGCTAAAAAACAGTTTTCCCTCTTCTATATTTGTGATAGAGGTCAATTCGTTAAAAGAGGCACCTCCACAGAAAACCCGGTCGCCTTCCGACTTTAGTACAACAACAGAGATATTTTGATTTTCGGAAAGGGTATGGAACTCATTGGTCAGCCGATTTAAAAGTTCGGCCACAAAGGAATTTCCGGCAGGATGGCCAAATTCCACTATGGCCACTTTACCATCTATCCTGGTATACAGACTTCCGTTTTCCCTGTTCGTGCCCATATATCTTAGTTTTACCTAAAATTAGTTGTTTTGTGTCAGTGGCCGAAACTTTTGCCAAAATTTGATGACCAATGCCCCACTACGGATAACCATCCAAAAGGTAAGGGCAATCCAAATGCCATATAACCCCCAACCTAAATATTTACTTAAATAAAGCATGGGTACAAAGCCTAAAAAAGTAGCGGATAGCAATATATTTCTCAAGTATTTCATTTCACCTAGCCCCTTAAAGAGGCCATCTAGTACAAATGCCATGGAATTTATCGGCAACCCTATGATCAAAATAAAAAAGATACTGTAAAAAGTCTCGAGAACAATTTCATCGTTAGAAAAAATATCCCCTAAAGGCTTATAAAAAAGAAAACCAATTAGGACCAGAATAAGACTGACCACTAGGCCATATTGGGTTATTCTTTTGGTCAATCGCCATAAGCCATGGAAATCCCTGGCCCCCAAAAGTCGTCCTCCCATAATATTGCCTGCTGCGGCATATCCATCAATGAAAAAGGCAGAAAACAGCCAAAGGTTAATGGCTATGGTATGGGCTCCAATATATCTATCACCCAAATTGGCCGCCTCACGTACCGCCAAAATTAAGGCAACGTTCAGGGCTATTGCCCGTACAAAAAGATTTAGGCTCATGCCTATTAACCTTCCCAGTTCTTGATGTATCGGCAATTGAAGCTTTAAACGAATATCCGTTTTTGTAATCAAGAGAATGAATGCCATCAGGGCCATTATACTTTGGGCAATAAGACTGGCCCAGGCCGCTCCTTCCAAATAAAGCGGTTCCAAAATGCCGTCTATGCCGAAGACCAGGATGAAGTCCAGTACAATATTCAGTACCGCACCGGTTATGGCAATTAGCATGGGCCAGAAGGTGTTTTGAAGCCCTGTAAAAATGCCTATTACCGCAAAGACGAAGAGCGTTAAAGGAAATCCCCAGACCCGAATTGAATAATAGGAGATACAATACTGTAATATCTTGCCAGAAGCGTTCATTAAACGAAAAATATCATCGACCAAAAAAATTGTTGAAAGTAAAATGAGAATGCTGAGTGCAATATTCAGATAGATGGCCTGTGCGGGCAAGGTTTTTACCTCTTCCAATCGCCCGGCGCCCAAATATTGTGCTATAAGGGCCGAAATTGCGCTACGTGTCTGTCCCAAGACCCAAATTAGCATAGATAGAAACGAGCCTACAATACCTGCAGCGGCCAAAGATTCCAGTCCATCCACAGGAATGTTTCCCACAATGGCAGTATCGGTTATTGATAAAATGGGCTCTGCAATTCCGGCAACGGTTGCGGGAACCGCAAGTTTGTTAATGGTCTTAAAACTAATGGCGGTTTTCAAGGAGAGGTCTGGAAATTAAAAAAGTAGTTCATAACAATGGAAAGGATGTTCACTTTGTTTTGGAAAGTAAATATCTCCTAATTTTTCATACCCCCTTGTTTCATAGAATTTTTGATTACGCCTATTTTGGCTAAAAGTGTCAAGACGTACAGAAGTGAAGCCATTTTCCTTGGCATATTTTTCAGCAAAATCCATTAGTTGTTGTGCGTACCCCTTTCCCTGATATTTCGGATGTATGGATAGCCTATGAATATAGACATTGTTTCCATTGGGAGTCAACCATGTTATAGGCATATACTCTTCGTCCATCAGAGTTGAGATTACGATGGTACCAATTGCTGAACCATCCAATATCAGTACATAGAGCTCCCCTCTTTCAATATCCTTTTCAAATGCGTTTTGGGAGGGGTAGTGTTCGTTCCACTGGAAAATCCCCCTTTTTGTCATATGGACGGCGCAGGCTTTGGTTATGGTGAGTATTTCAGGGATTTCCCCTATTTTTGCACGTCTTATCACAGTTACTTTATTTATTGTAAATTTAGAGTAATAATCATAATAGTAGGAACATGGACAAAATTCTGGTACCGATAGGTACCTCTCCTGATTCTCATGAAACACTGCAATATGCAGTAGATTTTGCCGTAAAATTTTCTTTTGACATTTGTGTTATGGAGGCGTTCAGTGTAACGACCAAGGCAGGTAGTCTAGGAAATGTTAAGGAAAAGGTAGCTGAAAGTGGCAAAGAGCGCCTAAAGCAAGTGGTCGCAAAGGTAGATGCCAAGGGAATTTCTATACAGATAGTGACCTATAATGGGGATATCATTGATGGCATTAAGGAAATCGACGCGGAATTGGGCATAGACTTCATCATTATTGCTCCGCGAAGTTCGGATATCAAGGAAGAATTGTATTTGGGCAATGTTTCCGGACGTATCATTAAAAGGACTGATATACCTACCTTGATTATTCCCAAAGGAACCCAATACAAGCCTTTTAAAAAGATATTAACTGCCTTTAAATCTGGAATTTTGAAAAGAAACCGGATTTTAGATCCGCTCATTGCCATAAAAAAGAAACACAGGTCTAAGGTGAATTTACTGCTCGTAAAGACTCCAGGATACTCGGATGAGGATTTGCAGGTAAATACAGCTTTGATGGATATTTGTTCCAATCTGACCATTACGGAGAATGCAACAACATATCATGGTGTTTTGGAGCATTTTCAATCCCTAAATCCTGATTTGCTCTGTGTATTTAGGAGAAAGAGAGGCTTCTTTAAAAAATTGTGGGAGAAGAATACCATCTTGAAATCGGAATTTTCGGTTCCTATCCCGGTATTGGTATTGAGCGTTAAGAAAGATTGATTTGCATTTTGATACTTTCTCAAAAAGTAGTTCCTTTGATGCCTAATTTTTTGGGGGATTAGCCTGCCCGACTGAAGTCGTTCAGGCGGGCTCAGGAGGCAAACGTTAAATTAAATTTATCAGTAGTAAAGAGTGTTCTTTGTGTACATTTTACACAGTCCCAGATTTAGCAAGTTTTATATAGGCTTGCCCCAAAATATTGACAAAAGGCTCAAGGAGCATAATGAAGGTTGGAGCAAGAGTACAAAGCCCTATGTTCCATGGCGTATCATATATTCTGAGAAGTTCAAAACAAGAATGGAGGCAATAACGAGAGAAAAATATTTAAGACAGCGGCAGGAAGAAGATGGAGAAAAAATAACATTGATTTGGGGGATTAGCTCAGCTGGCTAGAGCGCTTGCCTGGCAGGCAAGAGGTCACCGGTTCGACTCCGGTATTCTCCACCAGTAAACACTAGGGTTTCAAGAATTTTATTTTTGAAACCCTTTTTTATTTGCACTCAATTTGCACTCAAAATTTGGCTTTTTATGGTCTTATATGGGTTAATTTAATGGATTTACTAAACAAGTGAGGTGCTACTGTATTACTTTCATTATTCGGTTTGTATAATGAAGTTGCATCCAGCCATGTGTAATAGTTGTTTGCAAATAGATTTCCTGCTCCAAACAGTTCTGTCCTTTCTTAGGATCTAGTGCCGCCAGGTGTGAGAGTTCGAGTCTCTCTGCCTGTACAAAGGGAAATTCGACTTTTAGGAGTCGGCTTTTTTATTTCTGGTCAAACAAATCGGTGCTCTACTCTATTTTAAAAAGCAGATAATTAAGTATCAGAAATCATTGAAGGAATTAATTGGGCTGACGGGCGAGGGTACTGGTTCGAATTCAGGAAGGCCTTTTGATAAATTCAAGGCTTCAAGGAAATTCATTTTTCCAAAGCTTTTTCATTTGCCCATAGATTTTTTATTCTAAAAGGTTAAAATAGAAATACAACTGAGTTCAAAATCCAGTTCTTCGGAGTGTGGGTTCGATTCCCGCCTCGAGTACTTAAAGGGAAAGCCGGGATTTACGTATCGGCTTTTTTATTTCAGGTACAACATTCTAGTTTTTTTACTTCATTTAACAAAAATGTTTCTGAATGAATACTTTTTATGATTTTACTAACCAAATCATGTGTTAGTCAGAGCCTCCTTCGTTCTAGCTCAAGACGGGGTCTTTATTCGGATAGTTACATTCATTTGTAACTATCTTTTTTCTTTTGGTCAAACAACTGAAGATTTTGCCTTAATAGTCGAGGTGCGTTCTGAAACCCGTGCGAGTAAAAAATCCATTCTGAATTATTGAAAAACCCAAATTTTTTCGAGTCTTACGCCTTTAAAGGCTCTAAAAACTTATAGCTAAATATCGACTCGAAAAATGTTTTTTTGCCATTATATGGAATAAGCGAATCCTCCTTAATGCTGGTATAATTGATGAAATACAAATAGTATAATTAAACGAAGTATTTCATCCATGTCTGTTATTTGGAAATGTATTTTAACACTATGAATATTGGTTTATCTGTTTCGGATGCTATTCAATTCCGCCAATAGTTCTTTTACCAGTTCTGGTTTTTCATGATATAGATTGGTAGTTTCCGAGGGGTCATCTGCCAAATTATAGAGTTGTCCTTCCGCCTCTCCTTCTTGTGGTTTCACTTCCACGGGAGTAGAAAAACCACCCGAACCTCTTTTTTCGATGAGTTTCCAATCTCCTTTTCTTATTGCAAAAAAGCCTTTTGAAGAATGATGCACTATAGGCATAGCTTCAGATACCTGATCTTCATTTTCTAAAAGTTCAGGGAGAATGCTCTGGCTATCTTCAGCCGTGCCTTTATTCAATCTAACCCCGACCACATCGGCACTGGTCGCCATTAAATTGGTGAGTGTAGTTCTGAAATCACTCTTGCTTCCTGTTTTCACCTTGCCCGGCCATCGGACTATAAAGGGAATCCGGTGTCCTCCTTCATAGATATCCGCCTTCATGCCTTTGTAGTTATGAGCAGCCTTATGATCAAACCGTTCTATAAAATCAGGCTTCCAGAAGGGGCCATTATCACTAGCAAATATCACAATGGTATTTTCTGAAAGACCACTTGCATCCAAACTCTTAAGAAAACTACCTACTTGGGCATCCACCATTTGCACAAAATCACCATATTGACCAGCTCCAGAACTTCCATCGTAATTTTCTTTCGGCACCCAGGGGGAGTGCGGTGCTGCCAAGGGTAGATACAGAAAAAAGGGCTTTTCATCCTTTGATTGGGATTGGACAAATTTTTTGGCTTTATCAATAAACCTTGGTAAAACCTCATAGAAATCAAAGCCTTTCGCAATTCGTCCGGGACGCCAAAATGCACCTGTAGCATACGACCCTGTATCAAGGTCATTACCTGGTGTATGCTGATTTGGTAACACTGTCAATACATCATTTTCTAAGTAGCAATAGGGTTCCATATCCAATGAAGCCGGCAAAATATAACTATAATCGAATCCATGATTTAGAGGCCCGTCAGTAGGTTTTTTAGTAAAATCCACCCAATCCCCATTCATTTGAGTGACCATCCCATATTCATTGGCAACTATGGTCTTATCGTTTATTGAATCTTTGAATTCCTTCTTTAGAACCCAATCCAATCCAAGATGCCATTTACCAATAACTCCTGTGGTGTAGCCATTTGCTTGCAAAAGTGAAGCAACAGTTGTCCCTTCCCTTTCCAATAAAGCCTTCCCATATCCCCTCAGTACGCCTTGCGGCAATCTGCTCCTCCAACAATACCTACCAGTAAGGATGCCATATCGAGTGGGTGTACAAACTGAAGAGGGAGAATGCGCATCTGTAAACCGCATTCCTTCGGAAGCTAGTTGATCGATATGAGGTGTTTTTATTTTAGATTCTGAATTGTAGATTGACACATCTCCATAGCCCAAATCATCTGCCAAAATATAGACAATATTGGGATTCTTTATAAGCTCTTTTTTCTTACATGATATACCCAATACTCCTATGATTAGAGCCAAAGCGATTATTCCAAATATTTTTTCTTTCTTCATCGCAGTATAATAATTCGGTTAATTTTAAAAGCTTTAGAAGCAACATATATTCTTTCTTTGAAATTTACTTAAAGAAATAAGCTTGCCTTATATGCTGTAATTATATTTTATATTGATGACAACAAATTGAGTAAAATTTAAAACAGGAACAGAAGTTTCCTTCTGTCCCTATTTCTCAAAACTAACTCAACTCAAACTTTTTTTGTTTCCATTTATAACAACTAAGAGCCGTTGATGATTATTTACCTTTTTCCAAGCGTACAGATTTCAGCCATACTTTATGCAACTCCAAAAGTTCTTCTAGTTTTTCGGCATTAGATTCCGCCAAATTATTTTGTTCTGAAACATCTTTGTCTAAATTAACAAGGAACAAGTCGGGGAGTTCGATTTTCTGATTTCTTCCCAGAGGTTCATTCACGTTCCCCATCAATTTCCAAGGCCCTTTACGAATTGCCCATTGAGCTGTTTTATCATCGTAACTTCCCAATTGCCAATGAACGACATCGTGTTGAGATTTGGTTTTTTTATTTAGAATTATTGGCATAAGACTCTTTCCGTCTACTTTTTCTGAGACTTCGGATTCTGTAAGATCTGCAATTGTACTGAACCAGTCCATTTCGGTGGCAACCTGATCGCGTACCTGATTGGCGGGTATCATCTTTGGATAGCGAATGATGGCAGGTACTCGAATACCCCCCTCGAACATGCTAAATTTACTTCCTCTATACGGTCCGGCGTTACCTCCGCCCCAAAAAGCGCGTTCTTCAAGCGAGTGGCCATGATCCGATTGAAAAATCACTATGGTGTCTTCTGAAAGTCCCAATTCGTCAAGATAGTCCAGTATGTTTCCAATATTTTCATCTGTATTTGACAAGAAAGCGGCATACTCTTTCCTTGGAGTCGGTAAATCCTTATAGTGATCAAGCCATTTCGTTTCTCCCTGATATGGGTAATGGGGAGCGTTAAATGCCCAATAGATAAAGAAAGGCTGCTCTTTCTTTTTATTAATGACCTCTTTTACTTCTTCCACCATCAAATCTGTAAAATGCCGGCCCGGATAATATACCTCCTCTGTGTTCCTGTAGAGGTCGTGCTTATTCGGACCGTCCCAAAAGAAAAAATGGGAATAATTATCTATACAACCCCGTTGATGCCCAAAGAAATAATCAAACCCTTGGCCGTTGGGAAGATTTTGTTCACGATGGCCCAAGTGCCACTTTCCTATCAACGCTGTATAATAACCATTATCCTTGAGCATCTCGGCCAGAGTAATTTCCTCGGCGGGTAAACCATATTGTCCACTTTCCGCCGCACGTTCTGGTATAGGTACATTATTTGGGAGACCGGCACTTAAGTTGGTCTTTCCCGTCATTAGGGCTGCCCTAGAGGGAGAGCAAATCGGTGCCGCAGCATAAAACTGGGTAAACCGCACCCCTTCCCTTGCTAGCCGATCCATATTTGGAGTATGCAAGTCTTTAGCCCCATATGAATTAACATCAATTGATCCTTGATCATCAGTCAATATAACTATTACATTAGGCTTCAACTGATTGCCTTTTTGGGAATAAATCGACAACGATAAAAAAAGTAAAGAAAGAGTTTTACAGGCAAAAAATAAATTCTTCCTCATTACTGTTTATTTTAAATTCTCTGTTTTAGAAACTGTTTTGAGATACGTCGATTATTATATAAATGAATTCACTAAATTTTTTAGATAATAGAAATATGCCTAATTAGTTCATTCTTTATAGAAAGTATTTTTATGTACTTCGGAATACTCAGTCAATTTATTTGCTAATTCCGGATATTGCCCATGGACATCGGTAGTTTCGTAAGGATCATTTTTCATGTCAAATAATGAAACTCCTATTTCTTTTGAGATATAGTTTCCAGGTTTTCCATCATTTCCGTGACTCTCAACATGCCGATAATCATGTGCTAAATGCAACTTCCAACGCCCATCTTTCGAGAATACACCCTCCAAATTTTTCCCATTTGAAAAAGCATGATATTCTCTTCTGTAGACCCCATTTGCATTTCCTTTTAGTATCGATAAAACATTTTCGCCATCCAATTTATAATCAGGTAATGGACTATTAGCCAATGCGCAAATAGTGGGCATTAAATCAATAGAATAGAGAAACTTGTCCGAATACTGATTTGGAGGTATGACCCCCGGATATTTGACAATCAACTGTGTTCTTAGACCACCATCAAAAGAAGTAGCCTTAGCTTCACGGAACGGTGTTTTTCCAGCATGGTTTCCAAAACCTGACCATGGGCCATTATCCGAAGAAAACACAACTAAAGTATTATTGTCCAAACCAAGGTTTTTCAACTTTTCTTCTATTAGGCCGATACTATAATCCAATTCCATAATAACATCCCCATACAATCCCTTGCCTGACTTACCTTCAAACTCATCACTACAAAAGATAGGAACATGTGGCATGGAGTATGCCAAATACAGAAAGAAAGGCTTTTGCTTTTGCTCTTCAATAAAATTAAGCGCATAATTAGTACTCCATTTAGTCAGCGATTTTTGTTTAAGAGAATCTACATCTTGAATGATAATTTCGCCGTTTTCCCAATATTGAAGTGGATCTTTTCCCCACCTTTCCGGATCCACTGGGTGATGTCTCCACATGTCGTTGGAATACATCAAACCCGCAGTTACATCAAAACCTCTTTTCTCCGGCCGTGTTTCCGGGGTATCTCCCAAGTGCCATTTACCGAACCATCCGGTTGCATATCCACCCTTCTTAAGCTGTTGTGCCAACGTTGCATATTGAGGATCTAAACCTCTAGCTCGAGGGGGATGCGCACCAAAAACTTTTGTCCGTCCTGGATAACAACCCGTTAGCAATGCAGCCCGTGAAGCTGAGCAGATAGCTTGAGGTACGTGAAAGTTTGTAAACGTGGTGCCTTCCTTAGCCAATTGGGAAATATTTGGAGTAGGTTGATTAGCGTCTTCAAACGGTGAAAAATCTGAATATCCAGAATCATCCAAAAATATAATAACGACATTTGGTTTTATTTTAGGTTGCACTAGACCGTTATTTGGTTTTCCTGAGCTGCAAGAGCTCAAAAAAAACGTCCCGAGCACCCATATATAGAATAGTTTTTTCACAAATCTCTATTTTCAAAAAGTTTAAAGCACTTCATTAATACCCAGGGTTTTGTTCCAAATTTGGATTTAGTAAAATATCCCTATCTGGAAATGGCCAGAGATAATCTCTATCGGGATTAAAGCTTCTGCTTTCTACTACGTTTTCATCTTGGTCCAAACCATCTTGGTTCATTACCACTTCGGCTGTCCTCCATCTAATAATATCCTGGTAATACAATCCTTCTCCAGCAAATTCGATTCGTCTTTCCAAACGTACTACCTCCCTAAATTCCTCCTTACTTAAACCTGGAGTAACTTCAGGCATATTTACAGATGCTCTACTTCTAATTTGATTGATTGCACCGTATGCACTTGATGTAGGGCCGTTTAATTCATTTTCAGCTTCAGCTATAGTCAATAACATTTCAGCATATCTGATAAGTATCGGATTAATTTCGGACTGATTTGGCTGTGGAGCCGGCACTGCGACGTCGTCTAGAAAATAGGTGTATTTTTTAAATGCATATCCAGTAAGGTCTGCAAAAAGTTCATCCCCAGTAACCAATTCTCCATTTAAGCTAGACCCTATTGTAATCAATGTCTGCGACAAACGAGGGTCTCTGTTGGCAAAGGGGTTTTCAGCATCATAAATATCGGAATTAGCAATGGTCTGTCCGTCTGTCACTAAGTAGGCATCAATTAAGTCTTTAAATACATTACCCTGTTGGAATAACTCGTGATAATTATTGGTTACTTCAGGAAATTGGAAAGCAACATCAAAAATCACTTCATTGTTTCTTTCGTTTTCCAATAAAAATAATCCACGATATTCAGGAAACAAACTGTAAACATTCAAGTTGACAACTTCTTGAGCAGTAGAAATAGCCTTGGACCATTCCTCATTATACAATGCTACTCTTGCCTTTAAGGCTAAAGCCGCTCCTTTGGTCGCCCTGCCCCTATCATTATTAGCATATGAAACCGGTAAGTTAGCGGCTGCGGCATCTAAATCTGAATATATTGCCTCCAAAACTTCTGCTTTTGAATTACGAGGCAGTTGACCCTGTGTATTATTGTCTGGAGGATCTAAGATTAAGGGCACACCTCCATAATATTCAACTAAATTGTGGTAGTAAAATGCACGTAAGAAAAGTGCTTCTGACCTAAAACGGCTTTTCAAATCTTCATCCATTGGCACTTCATCTATATTGGCCAAAAGTGTATTTGTTCTTCCAATACCTTCATAACAAGTGCTGTACCGACGGTTTATAAGTGGAAGAGTTGGATTATTATCTCCACGTGCAATGGAAGTGGCACCACTACCATCATCAATCTCAAAAGCATTTGGGGTTATGCTTTCTAGTTTCAATAACCAATCGCCTTCTCCAAAATAAGGAGCTAATAATGATTGATAACAACCGGTAAGGGCTGATAGTGCGTTCTCTTCGGATGTCCAAAAAGTCTCGACATTATTTTGATCGGCAGGTTCGAATACAAGAAGTTCATTTGAACAACCACCTGAAATAATAAAGCCAAAAAATGAGATATAAATATATATAGTTCTTTTCATGATAATTATTTTAAAATGATACGTTGAGACCAAAAGTGTATATTCTGGTGGATGGATAGTTGAAGAAATCATTACCTATCAAATCCGTTTCAGGGTCGAAATCTTCCAACGAAGTGAAGGTTAATAGGTTCTGAGCATTACAGAAAAGGGACAATTTGCTAATTCCAAATTTCTCCAGCACCTCAGGATTAAAGTCGTAGGTAAGTTGAATATTTTTTAACCTGAGGTAGGAGGCATCAAGAAGCCAATAATCACTTGGACGAAACAGAGTGCTTTGTGTATCTTGGTATCTCGTAAGAATTGGAAAGCTTGCATCAGGGTTCTGTGGTGTCCAAGAATCGTCAGCCCATCCAACGGGCAATGATGTGCCGAACCAGAATGGAACTCCAGAGATATGATTATTATAGGTCTGAACACCCCCAACACCTTGCCAAAAAGTATTAAGTGACCAATTCTTATATGCCAGGTTTATATTAAAGGCATAGGTAAATTCCGGAATGCTATTTCCATCCGCCTGACGATCGTTCAAATCTATAACACCATTGTTGTCAATATCCTTATAACGAATATAGCCAGGCCGTGTATCATTTCCTTGAAAGGCATGTGCATCGATTTCCGCTTGAGATTGGAATAGACCATCAGCCTGAAACAAAAGAAATTGATTTATAGGTTGTCCTTCTTGGGTAATGTTGAAAGGCCCTCTGCCATCACTTGAAAAATCTTCCAGAATGACCTCTCCTCCAAGGTCTATTACCCTATTGGAAATTTGCGTTAGATTACCCGATATATCATACTTGAAATTTCCGATCGAATTTCGATACCCCAAAGCTATCTCGAAACCCTTATTTTCTATTGTACCAATGTTTCTCACAGGTCCTCCTAAGGATCCTACCTGTGAAGGAATACCGACAGGTCTTAAAACATCTTCAGTGGTCTTATCAAAATACTCCATACTCGCCGTTAACTTTCCAGCAAAAAAACTAGCATCAAGACCTATGTTGGATATGGTAGTAGTCTCCCAAGATATTTCATCGTCGTTATCCACCAGCACAGCGGTTCCGGGATTTATGGTGTTTCCAAAAATATAGTCCTGCCCAGGTGATATTAAATCTAAATAACGGAACAAGCCTATTCGCTCGTTACCAAGTTGCCCCCATGACCCCCTTAATTTTAGTTGTCCGAGCCAATCAACTTCTTTAAGAAAATTTTCTTCGTTGAGGCGCCATCCAGCGGATACTGAAGGAAAGAATCCCCATTTATTACCATCGGCAAAACGAGAAGAACCATCATATCTAAAATTTGCCTCAAGAAGATATTTATTATTCCATACATAGTTAGCACGCCCAAAATATCCAATTAGGCTGTTCTCTAACGTATTTCCCGAAACCAATGGGTTTGTGCTTCCAGCATTTAGTTCAAATAGGTTATTGCCCAAATAGCCCTCGTTTGAGGCTGTAAAAAAATTATCCCTAAAATATTCATAGCTCGTTCCCAGTAAAATAGATAGTTCCGTTTCATCTGTAAAAAATTTATCCCATTTTAAGGTGTTAAAAACCGTTAGATTCGTTGATTCTCCATTTCTTTGGTCTACCCCTCTTTGTTGGCCGGCAAAAGTGACAAAAGGGTTACCTCCTGCCTGGATTTGAGTAGGTTCCTTTGTTTTGGCATCAAACAATGTGATTTGTGGGGTAAAAATCTTTCGTTGCTGATTTTCATTAGTGAAACCCACATTAAGTTTATAAACAATATTAAAAGGTAGTTTTACCTCTGCATAGGTG
Organism: uncultured Flavobacteriaceae bacterium; assembly: GCA_947494715.1. Taxonomy (GTDB): domain Bacteria; phylum Bacteroidota; class Bacteroidia; order Flavobacteriales; family Flavobacteriaceae; genus Ulvibacterium. The sequence goes on from CANLWG010000003.1 coordinate 173,130, forward strand.
TTTAGGAAAATTTTGAGATCCCTAATATCCGTGTCCCCTTCGTCGGTAAGTGCCAAGGGATTCCGAAATCTACGATGACCTGGGATATCAAAAAAATTCATGCCATAATTTCCATCTTCCAATTTAGTTGGATGATGGGATTGTGCCTTAAAAATCATTTGCATGGTCTGGGCAATACCTACAACCGGTTCATCTCTTTGCTTATATGAAAAATTAAATGTGCCCCCGATGGAAATACGCTTATTCAGTTCAGAATTGATAGTGAAATTTGTGTTATACCTTATGGCATCTGTACCTCTTACAACCCCATTTTGATCAAGAATTCCTAATGAAAGAGCATAGGTGGACTTTTCACTGCCACCGGTAAACCGTAGATTGTGTTGTTGAATGAAAGCTTGATTGAACATGACATCGTACCAATCGGTGTTTGGATATGTAAATGGATCTGTCTGCATGCCCGCTTGATATTCATCTATTAACGATTGTGGAAAGACCAAGGCATCCTCGCTTGTTCCAAAATTTCGTTGGGCCTGCGAATAAAGTTCAAACCATTGAATAGGATCCTTAACTACTCGTGGCAAAGAAATGACCTCCTGTATGCCCACGGACGTGCTGTAAGATATTTGTGATTTTTCAGAACCCTTTTTGGTAGTGACCAAAACAACGCCATTGGCCGCACGCGACCCATATATAGCTGCGGATGCAGCATCTTTGAGCACCGTTATACTCTCGATATCATCCGGGTTCAAGTCATTGATGGAGAACTCTATTCCATTTACTAGAACTAACGGGTCATTGTTGTTTAATGTTCCTACCCCTCTAATCCTAATGGTTGCAGCATCATTTCCAGGTTGCCCGCCAACTTGATTGATATAAACCCCTTGAACCCCTTGCAGAGCCTGGCTTGAACTCGTTATAGGCCTATTTTCAAGATCTTCACTTTGAATTGCACTAACCGCTCCTGTAAGGTTCAATTTTTTCTGTGTGCCAAAGCCTACTACCACAACCTCATCTAACCCGGCGGCACTCTCCTCCAAAGAAATGTTCAAGGCTGTTTGCCCATTTACGGCAACTTCCTTGCTGGCAAACCCGATATACGAAATCACCAAGGTTCCATTTTCATCTTCGATAGCTATCGAGAAGTTACCGTCGAAATCTGCGGTTACACCATTGGTTGTTCCCTTTTCCACGATATTGGTGCCTGGCAAAGGAGTGCCATCCGCGTCGGTTATCTTTCCGCTTACTTGAAACTGTTGTTGAATGACCGAATTGTCAGTTCCAATTTTTACCGGAATCAGTATTTTTCTTTTAACTATTATCTGTCGATCTAATACGGAGTAAATCAAGTCGGTATTCTGAAAGGCCCTATCTAAAATCTCAGGTATTGTTGTTTTTTTTAAATTAATGTTCACTTTTTTAGAGGCTTCTAGAACATCATCTTTATAAAAAATTAAAAACTCACTTTTGGCCTCGATTTCATTAAACAGGTCTTTAAAGCTTGCATTTTCTAAAGTAACATCAATTTTTGTTTGTGCAATGGTCGGGTTAGCATACATGCTTGTTAAACCAATACACAGGAGTAATGTGAGTATTCTCATGCTTAACAACAGTATTTTATTGATTCCCTTACAATAGTCCAAAGGGCAGGAGTTAACCTTTTTATTCATAATTTTGAATTTTCGTTAATATTACTGATTGAGGTAATGTTGATACCGCCGGAAGATGCGCCAACATCTTTCGGCTTTTTATTCTAATTGCTTTTTTTCATAGGCATTACTTGGTTTGGTTGATTTTAATTTGCTTGTCAATTCTTTCGTATTCGAAATCTGTGGTTTCCTTGATGATTTGGAGAACGTCGTCTAAACCTTTGCTGATATCCAAGGTTCCCGAAAAGGTATTTCTTTCAAGACCTTCGTTTTCAAGCGTAATCTGCACTTTGTAATGTCTCGATACTTTTTTCAATATATAGGACAATTCATCCTTTTTAAAAATAAATACCCCATCACGCCATGACATATATTGGGCGATATCCACTGTTTTGGTTTGAATATCCCTGTTTATCTTATTGAAGGTTGCGAGGGTACCGGGAACTATTTTGATAGCCCTTTTCTTCGAATCTTTCTGCGAAGGAAGATTTATTTCAACACTTCCGCTTTCCAATGCGGTAAGTGTATACCCATCGTCCGGATAGCTACTAACGTTAAAGACTGTGCCCAATACCTTTACTTCGTAATCTATCGTAGCTACATGAAAGGGACTTTGCTCATTATGGGTTACCTCAAAAATTGCTTCGCCTTCAAGGTAAACTTCCCTTTTCGCTTTGTTGAAAGCAATAGGATACGTCAATTTCGTTCCTGAATTGAGCCAGACTTTGCTACCATCGGAAAGACTGATCTTTGATTGCTTCCCGTAAGGAACAATAATGGTATTATACCTTGGATTATTATTATTTTCTGAAGCCTGCTTTACACTTTTGTCATTGTTTATGCTTACGGTCTCCCCTGTTTTTGAATACATGATTTCAGAACTATCCTCATTGATACGCACTTCTTGGTCGTTACTTAAAACTAATTTTACATCAGACTCAGTACTTAAATCGACCTTTAAAGATTTTGCGTGTTGTTTTATAGTAGGACCAGCGATCTCAACCTGATTATTGAAAAATAATGTCTTAAAACCCACTCCTATTAATAAAACCAAGGAGGCGGCGATAGTAATATTCTGAATTCGTTTTTTGCGTTTGTATTTATGTACTGAGGCTATAATCCGCCTGTTCAGTTCAAACTTGTTTCTTTCGTCCAAATAGATTTATTTAACGCCGAAGCGGTTTATATAGAATTAGGTTTAGGCCAAGCTAAAATTGCCCTAACACTATATATAAGTCTTGAAAGATGGATGTATAGACAAAAAAGAGAAGATTTATTTTTGTCTTGAAGGTTTAGAACCTGTTTAATAAGACACTTTTTGTTTTAATTCCTTAATGGCCCTATAGATTGTAGTTCTTGCGGTTTCTATTGAAACCCCTGTATCTACTGCTATTTCTTCGTACGAACGGTTTTCACCAAAACGCATGCTTATTACCTCTTGTTGTTTGCAAGTCAAGCTCTTCAGGCCATTACTTAAACTCAAATTTAGTGCAAATTCTTGCTCTTCATTAATGATTTCTTCTTCAATGGAGACTTCTTGGGTTTTAAAGATAGTTGCGGAATAATCTTCCTCTGGATTAAGAAGCACTATTTTTACTTTAAAGCGTTCGTTGATTTTTCTTTTAAACGATTTTATAAGATAGTTCTTTACGTTTACATCTTTGGATAACTTTTTACGGTATTTGTATAAATCAAGAAATAAGTCATGAATGCAATCCATCACGGATTCTGGATCTTTGGTCCATTTTATACCATGATCATAAAGTAAATCTGCGTAAGTATCGTACAGCTCGTTTAAGGCGGCAATATTACCGCGTCTCAACTTGGCCCATGAACGTAGTTCTTTTTTTGTATCCCTATTCATTCTATTGAAACTAATTCACAAATGCCAAAAATGGATTTAATATATCAAAATGGTTAGAATCACTAATTTGTAGCATTAAGTTTACTCGAATATAATAAATTTTATCAACTGGATTTGGATAATCTTTAAAGTTTGGGCTGAAGGATTGCTGAATTTGTAATTTAATCAGGCTTTGAAATTGCTCGGATAATCTTTGGAAAAAGAAAAATCAATAACAGTCCAAGCACCTGCGGAAGTTCAAAAATCTTCCGCTCCAAAGACTTCCCAAGCGAACCGCTGCGCTGATTCACATTCGGGGTCTTCCCCTTCCAGATTTTCGAACCCCCTCGGAACCGCACGAAAACACAAGCGGAGGAAAAGCCGCTTGCCTTTTCCTCTCCCTACCCACAATTTTTTTTAAGATTTCCGAAATTCCGAAATTATTTCGAGACCATATTGGACCATATAAATTAGTCGATTGGTCTTAAATGGTCTCTATTGGTCTTATATGGTTTAACGACTTAAAATATTGATTATTAGATTGTTATAATTAGATTTGATATGCTATATTTATCCACGTAGGTGGATAGCAAGTGATGTTTTGCGCATCGCAAAACGCCTACTTCTGACGAAGTGAAAATCGATAGAATCGAGTCAAAAAATGACAATAAACAAAGGTGGTAGAAAACGTTTAGGAGAGAGGAAGCGAGAGCATGCCATAACGCTCAGATTCAATGGCACGGAACTGGAAAAGGTAAAGTCCATCCTGCAATACTATAATCTTGATTTCGGAAAGAGGGGAACCGTCGGCCCCTTCTTGAGAAAGATTATTTTAAATGAAAAAACAACAAAGAAGAAACAGATTCCCGATGGTATCTCCAACCTCAGTTACCAGATCAACAAGATAGGCACGAACATCAATCAACTTGTCAAGGTTGCAAATTACAAGAACATACGAAGTCCAAATTCACAACTCGAACAAGAAGTACAAAAGGCGAACGAATTGATGTTGGAACTGATTGAAACAATGAGTGCAGAAAATCAAGAATGATAGCAAGGGTACTTTATCGGAACAATGTACAGGGCGTGCTGAAGTATGTGTCGGAAAAGTCTCAAAGTACTATACTCGGTTTCCAGAACACCTATTCCGATACCAACACCGACATGAAGTTTTTCGGTAGGGTATTGTACCATCTTGGCAATCGCCACGATTCCGAAAAAAGGTATGCACATATCTCTTTGAACCTTCCCCGTGGAGAACATTTGAACGATAGGGAATTTTTCGAACTCTCCAAAAATTATATGGAACATATGGGCTATGGCGAACAGCCCTATGTAGTGATTCGTCATCACGATACCAAACATGAACATGTGCATATCGTCTCGTCAACCATCAAAGAAGATTGTTTGCAGATAAACCTCTCCAACGATATAAGAAGGAGCATAGCGACCCAGAGATATCTAGAAAAAGAGTTCGGGCTTTCCCCATCGCCCGATACAAAACAGACTAGGGAACTCCCGAAATACGAGATGCCCGAATTCCGAAATCGGGACATCAACGGCGTCAGGTTCTATATACAGGACATCGTAAACACTGCACTTCAAAAATACAAGGTGCGCAGTTTTAAGGAACTGAAGGAACACCTCAAAAACCATCACATTGAATTAAGGACCGTCGAACGAAACGGCAGGATAGGCGTATCGTACGGAGTCGCCGTAAAGGATGGCTACAAGTCAAGGTTCATCAATGGCTATACCGTCCATCCACAACTGAGCGGTCCAAAACTGCAAAAGGTCTTTGAACAGAACCAAAGTTCAAAACTGTTACCGATGGTCAAAAAGCGGCTGGAAAAACAAATTGATACGACCCACGGACTTTTCAAGACCATAAACCCCGAAGACCTTCCGGACATCCTGGAATCCTATCAAAAACTGGATTGCAAAATAGAATATGACGAGCAGGAAAACCCTGTGGATTTTACGATTTATGACAAATCGGGCTATGTTCTCAAAGCGGAAGAAATAGCACCTCAAGTCACTATCCACAAAAACCCCGAAAAGTTCAAGACCGAACACACCGAAATTTACGTAGAAAGCAAGCAGTTGAAACTGGAGCTTCAAAAGTGCATCAAGGAAGCCTATGAAGAGACCTATCAAAGTTCGGGGAGAAAACTACTTTTCTCCGAACATATCGATAGGCTAAGTGTAAAACCATTGGTCAAGGAAATAACAAGATCGGAACGTTTTCTATTTCTAAAAAAGTACCTGTATATCGACAACAGAAGAATGGGCAATATGCTACAGGAACAGTTCGATATTGTAAAGGACAAATTATATATATCGGAAGCGGTCAGGGAAGAAAAAGAACTGAATAAAAAGGCCGAACTGATAAAGCAGGCCATAGACAAACAATTGTTCGAAACACCCAAGGAAAAGGGATTGCTATTTGAGCTGATGCACAGCCTCGGCACCAAACTGAACGGGGACAATCTATGCTATGCGAATTCCAATCAACATCAGATAAAACTGGATATAGGAAAGGTGCAGTATCCGGAACAAATCGATTTTTATGCTTCCCCCAGTTTTATCCAAGAAAATGAAAAAGTATTGGACGGAATTCTGAACGAGAAGACGGAAAAGGAAATCAGCCCAAGCCCGACAGCGATATTCCTGCCGTTGATGTTCCCGAACCTTTATGCGGCCATGGCAAGAAAATATAGGGAACGGTTCGAACGGCTGAGCCTTAAATCCTATTGCCAATATGCAGAGCGCAAACAGGTGTCCTTTGAGAAATCCCCGAAAGACTGCATCCGGTTTTTCAATGCCAAGGGTTTTTATTTCGAAAGCAAGCAAGTAAGGTTGTGTATGGGTTCGATATACTCCAAGTATCCGGTAGGTGTTCCGATCGCACCCAAAATGCAAGCCTATCTGGAATCATCGCCCGCCTTCAATAAAGTTATGGATAATCAGACAAAAATATTGGAGAACATCGAAATATCCGGACGGGATACTTTAAAAAGTCTATGGGCCGGCCATTTGCTGGAGCGAGGGCAATATAAGAAAGCCGCTTACTTAACCGTATTGGAGGGGGTCAAACCAAACCTGCCCATGGAAATTCTGAAACATCATATGGAAAACGGGTTCAAAGAAGCATTAGGAGTTGTTTCCCAAAAGCAAGTGGATAGAAAACAGGCTAGCCTGCTTCGCAAAGGTGTTCATGCCCTTGATAATCTTTTGGGAGGCAGTAGCTATAAAGAGGAAGAAATGTTCAACGGGTTCAAGGATGAGTTTACGGATTTCTCGAAATATAAGAGCAATGGTTTATGGCTTTAGTATAATTAAGGGATTCGGATATAGAATTGTGCGCCCTAGCGGGCGCATTTTTGTGGATAGGGAGAGAAAAAAATTTTGTGCTCATTTTGTCACCAAAACTTAAGCGAAGGTTACTGCGTGAAAATTAAATTTCTAATCTTTCCTGATATTCATCCATAATATGTGTGGGTAGATTTTTAATGTATATTTCGGTTGTGCTAATATCCCTGTGTCCGAGCATTTTGCTCAAAGCATTTATTGGAACATTATTGAGAATCAGGTTTGTTGCCATGGAATGACGACTCACATAGCTAGTTAAATTTTCTTCAATTTCACAAAGTTGAGCAATCTCTTTTAGACGTTTGTTATATCGTTTTCTTGCCCATCTTACATCTTTATATTGGTCCTGAATTTCATGACGCTTTATTATTGGAAATATATAAGACGTTTTAATTTTATCTTTTAAATAATGGTTCATTATTGATGACAGTTGCTCCGTTATCTTAATATCATAAGGTCTGGCAGTTTTTTGCCGACGATATTGAATGCGGCTATCTACTATGTTGTCAACTTTTAAAAATGCCATATCAATAAAGGAAATACCGTTCATAAGGTATGAGCAGAGAAAATAATTACGCGAATGGAATAAAGGAGAGTCAGGTTCTAATTTTAAATCCAAAATACGTTTGATCTTATCTTTACTAATTGCCCGTTTAGCCGTTGGTTGAGTTTTTATCTTATATTTTTTGAAAGGATAAGTATCGGCTGATACCAATTCTTGATGAATAGCTTTGTTGTATATAGCCCTGTAAGTTCTCATGTACGTAGATAATCCATTTATGCTATTGCCTTTTTTTAAATGAGCAGTTTCAAATCTTTTAAGATAGGCATAGGTCATCTCCTCAAATCGGAGACGCTCTTTTTTATGAAAGTTTTTTAACACGCCCAAGGCACCTATGTAGGTTTGAGCATTTCCAAAACGATTTGCCTCTTTCATTTCATCTATCAATCTTTGGCTATATTCAAAAAAACAAATGGAATCCGATGTTTTGGTCAAAGTATATTTCAGCTCCTTTATGCTTAACCCATCTAATTGACCGTTTTCCTCCAAGGCATTTATGCCGTCTCTTAACTCCGTCTTTTTTTTCATTAGGAGATTATTTAGGCGGGCAACTGAGGAAACACCTTTATAGGTCTTTTTTACGTCACGACTCTTTTTATTCCAGAATTCGGGAGGCACAGCAAAACCTGTAGAAATGGCAATGGTTTTACGATGATGGCTTAATCTGAAAACAATGGGACAAGTGCCATTTTTACGCTTGCGCCTTGTGTCCATCGAGAGTGTGATATTTGTTTTCATATATTAAAGATACAAAAATTTGCACTCAATTTGCACTCAAAATGGTGTTTTATATGGTCTTATATGAATTCATTTGAAATGTATTCTGCTGAAAAACAGTAGAATATGTATTTTTAGAATCGTATAAATACAATAATCCTGTGCCTGGCAGGCAAGAGGTCACCGGTTCGACTCCGGTATTCTCCACCATATAAATGTAAGCCTTCACAGATGTGAGGGCTTTTTTAATTCTAACCAATGCACAGTTTGTACACATTTTTGAAAATTTCTTCGCTTTCATATACTATTTCACCCTTGTTGGTTTATTTGTGCCAAAACGAAATATATTAATCTTTTAAGCGTACAATTTCCCGTATTTGGATATTGAAAATGAAAAATTAACCTTTGGCTGTATATTCCGGCAAATTAACTTCAAACTAAAGTAGTGTACGCATATCCAATTTTTTCGACCAATGATTGCTAGTTTATGGATCGCCTTAAAATTCTAAGGTAAAAAAACATATTACTAACATGAAATGAGCGAAGCGATGAAATTCTCTTTTATGTCCCACTAAGAGAGAAAATAACACTGATGAGCTAATTTCCTACAAGGATAAATAGAATAGTGCTATATTCGCTGCAAATACCCTTGACCATGAAGTTAGGATTCCCCCTCTCTTTAGTCCTGCTAATGTGCATTGTTTTTGCATGTTCAAAAGATCAATCCTCGGAACCGATAGAAGAGCAAAAAGAAGAACCAAATTTGGATTCGATTACGTACTTCACATTCATATCGGAACGTCCTAAGGATGAAAACATCGTTGAAGAATGGATTGTTCTCCATGATGCCGAAGGAAAGCTATTGGATTTTAGCCTTTTCGATTTCGGAGACAACCTTGTTTTTGAGAGCAAACATGATATCTCGGATTTGATTAGTGTTACTGAAATCCGATTTACTCAATATGACTACGGAAAGAACTATACCATAACAACAACAACCGGAATAGAAAAAGGAAGTAAATGGACTTTAGGACCTGGTCCTCAATCCGATGATTTCTATCAATCCAATGGTGTAGAAGGTGATTTTAATGTGACCGTTAGCGGGATTCCGGGACTAGAGAAATTAACAGTCACCAATACAAAATTTAATCTGGGGTTAAGTTATTCAAGTACTACCTTTCCAGGCTCTCCCCCAAGTACTGATATATCTGCGGACCTGACTCTTTATACTGGAGAAAATGAATATTATGTCTCAATTTTAGACGGGCTTACTCAATTGAAGTATTATAACTTCAGTTATGAAAATATGGATGTTTCCTTAAACTATGAAGATTTCCTGGAATTTGACGCATATCATAGTGTTCAATTACCAGATAACAATTTTTATATTTTTAATGTTGCCGGTTTTAAGGAAGACTATCCGTATTCAGAACAAAACGGTGTTGTGCTTCATGATGTAATCAGTTTCCAATATCCAGAGATACCTACGAGGCCTTTTGTATATGGATATCTTGATATTTTTGAAAAGTACCGCACTCTTTTGGTTGTTAACTATAAAAACTTAAATTATACTCGCGTTCAATACGGACCGAGGTTGGAAGAAATCATAATTCCTGATCCTACCTTGACCATTACTGATTTTTCGCGATCCAGTTTTCGGTTTAATGTGGATCTGGATTACATTTCATCATCTCATCTTTGGTCTTATAGCGAGGGTACTTCTTCTGATAACAACTTGTATCAAACCTATTGGTACGTAGAAGCCGCAAGTGGCTTTGAACCCTTTGTAGGAGAACTTCCAGAAGACATCTTGGCACGATATCCAGAAATGAATATTGCAGATTTGGAATATGAACAGAGCTTACTAAACCTACCTTTGGAATCAACAGAATATAATTCAAGAAATCTGATTGTTATTAAAAACGAATAGTCTGGAGGAGCTCTAACTTTATGCTTGCCTAGCGGGCAAGAGGTCACCGGTTCGACTCCAGTATTCTCCACGAAAACCACCGCAAAAGCGGTGGTTTGTTTTTTAAGAAAATAATAACGCTTTCCCTTTTCATTTTGATCGTTGGAATAGTATTTTTTGAGAAAATTAAATGGGATGATGAACTTAAAAAATAAAGTGGCCTATATTACGGGAGGCTCTAAAGGGATAGGGTATGGAGTGGCCGAAAAGTTGGTTGCAGAAGGTTTGAAAGTTGCCATAAGCGGAAGAACCTTGGAAACCGTTGAAAAAGCGGTCCAAAGGTTGGGTAATGAAGAAAATGTCTTAGCCCTGCAATCCGATGTAACCAAACATGGCGACGAAGAAGCCGCTATACAAAAGATTTTGGACCACTGGGGGCAGTTGGATGTTGTGCTGGCCAATGCCGGAGTAGGTCATTTTGCTCCTGTGGACGAATTGTCCGAAGAACACTGGCACCAAATGATAAATACCAATCTCAATGGGGTCTTTCATACCTTGAAGGCATCCGTAGAGGCATTGAAGGAGTCAAAAGGTTATTATATGACCTTGGCCAGTTTGGCGGGGACCAATTTTTTCCCTTCCGGTGCGGGATACAATGCTACTAAATTTGGAGTGGTTGGTTTTACCCAGGCCGCTATGTTAGATTTGCGCAAATATGATATCAAGGTATCTACCATTATGCCCGGATCTGTGGCCACCCATTTTAACGGTAACGAACCCGATAAAAAAGATTCGTGGAAGATACAACCCGAAGATATTGGGGAATTGGTTCTGGACTTGCTTAAAATGCACCCTAGGACCTTGCCCAGTAAAATTGAGGTTAGACCTAGTAGACCGGATAAAAAGTAGCTCTAAATTTCTTTTTCCGTAAAGGGCACATCGGGATTACATATTTCAAATACTAATTTTTCCAATTGGATTTTAAAGGTCTCCAAGGTCTTTTGGGTGATTTCCCTATCCTTATTTCTACTGTTCTTAGTGTCTTTGGTGGCAAATTGGAGAAGTCCGGCATTTAGGTTTTTAAAGGAAATGATACCGGCTTGTAGCGTATTCGATTGATATTTTTGTTGATAAAGCAGGGAATAGCACAATAACTGAAAGGCCTTGCTATATTTATAATCTTCGATTACGTCCTGCCAACTGGTTATTTCTACCTGTGACGGTATTACCGCACCAGTCTTGTAATCGATAATTCGGATAGTGCCACCAATTTCATCTACACGATCTATCTTTCCTTTCAGGATTACTGGAAAGCTGATTTCCGGGATGTTCAGTTTGGCTTCCAGTTTGGTTTCCAATGCAATTATTTTAATTTGATGATGATTTAGCCGTTCAATTTCAAGGTTAATGAAGTTGCTGATATACCTTACCATTACCTTAAAGGCAATGAGATTCTTCCCTTTGGTAATATCACTGCCCGGATAACTCTTCGCAAAGTTAAGTTTCACTAATCTTTCTATATCCAATATGGCCGCCTTAAGATATTCCGTGGACAGATATTTGCCAATAAAAGGGGTGCAGATATGTTCTAAAGTATCGTGGATAATAGTTCCAAAAGTGTTGGCGGCTACGGTTTCCTCAACTTCCACTACATCATTGATTCCGAGCAAGTTTCTTTTGTAAAAGTCCATTGGGTTTCTGATATAATTACTCAATGAGGTAGGTGAGAATCCACTGCCAGCATGACCTTTTATAAGATTTAACAAGTTTTCATCCTTTATGATAGAATTCACCTTTTTTGGAGGAGCCATTACTATAGGTGCTGCTGTTTTTTCAAGAATATCACTTTTTTTATGTTCATCCGTTAAAAGTTGCGTAATCAATCTACTCCTCTCCCCGCCTTCCAGGACATCCGGTTCCGTATTGTATAGAATAAAAATTTGCTTTGCCCGTTGTAGCAATCGGTAAAAATGATAGGTATAAACAGCATCTTTTTCCTTATAAGTTGGTAGACCATGATATAATTTAAGGTCGAAGGGGATAAAGGAATTATTGGATTTGCCCGAAGGGAGGATACCCTCATTGACCGAAGTAATGATTACGTTTTCAAAATCCAAATTCCGACTTTCCAGCATCCCCATGACCTGAAGCCCTTCCAAGGGCTCTCCCTTAAAATCTAGAGTTTCCACGGATAACAAATCCTGATAGAGACCTTGAAGTGATTTCAAGTCCTTTATGAAATCATATTTGGTAAGCATACCGGATATTTGGTTAAAAAGATTGTAGAACCGATATAAATATTCCAGGGAGAGCTTATCATTGGAACTTTGCAAGCTGTTTTTTAAAAGTTCGATAATACCCAAGCAATTTTTAATGAACTCTTCCGGTGTAGGGGTGTCATTTAAAAACAGACGGGAAATTATGGTCTTTTTAGTATCCAATACAGATTCTATTTTATTTGCATTTAGATAAGTCCAGTTTTTTTTCTTGATTTCCTCGGGCAAGGAAACTGCATTGTCCTCTAAATCGTAATCCAATAACTTCTGAATATAAGGATGGGAGAGCAAATCCAGAACGTCCTTATGGTACCATCCCTTTTTAGTCTTATGGATATTGAGGTTAAGAAACTGTAAGAACAAAGTTGCAACCGAAGTTTTTTGCAGAGGATAGCCCATGGTAATATTTACCCGCTCTATTTCTTTCGGAATGGAATTCAACAAAGGGTTTAGAAGCGTTTCATCCGAAAGTACAACCGCCGTATTCTTTAATCCGTTTGAAGCGGCTTCATTCAATTTCTTTAAAAGTTGCCCTACGTACTTGGCCTGGGCCACATTTTTGGGAACACCTACAATTTGAATTTTCTTTTTGGAATTGTAGCTTGTACCGATACCTTTTGGGGAATTCTTTTGAAAATAGGGCCATTTTCGAAGATGATACCTAATAAAATGACTTGCATCATGAACGGGGTCGTCCAAAAAATAGGCATCCAGATCCCAATAAATATTGGATTTAGTGGCCGAAAGAATTTTTTGGATGATTTCGCTCTCTGCTGTATTTAAGGCATTGAAACCTATGAAGATGTGGGTTTGGGGTCCAATTTTAGCAACGTAGTCATCCAACCGTTCACAAGCTTGCCTATATATTAGCCCTTGATGGCCAAGTCCCTTTTCTAATAATGTTGAGTTGAATACGTCGTAAAGTTCTTGCAGGCCATCCCAAAACCTCAAATGTTCCTTCATGATTTGGGTTTTTTCCGTATCCAATGACCAATGGCTTATTTGCTGAATTTCTGATAAGCTGGAAAATAGTTTTTTGGCGTCAATTACATAACGATCTATTTCATTAATATCTTGGAGCAAGGTCCTTCCCCATTTTGAAAAGGCAAAAAAATCATCTTTATTCGGATATGAACTTTTTTTGTAGGCACTATAAAGTTCAAAGAGCTGTTGTGTAGGCTTGACAGAGGTGAGTCCGGATATCTTTTCAATAAAACTCTCAATGCTATAGATTTCGGGAACAAAAAGAGGCTTGGTACTTGTTCTTGCTATTATATGTTTTAGAAAAGTCCCGGCTCGTTTGCTGGGAAGTATAAAAATCAAATCTTCAAGGGAACCAAACTTCTGCCCTGTCTCGTTAATGACTTCTTCCAAAAAACTTTGCATAGCTAAAAATAAAAAAAGCCCTGACATAATTGTCAGGGCTTTAAACTTAATTTATCCCAGTATTGTGGAAGAGCTTATTTTACCAAGTTAATCTCTACCCTTCTGTTCTGTGTTCTACCAGCTCTTGTATTATTAGTGGCTATTGGCTTGTCTTCACCATAACCGATGGCTGACAATCTGAACTCATCAATACCTTTATCTACCAAGAACTCTTTTACGGAAAGCGCTCTTTTTTCAGATAGACCTTGATTCAATTTAGCACTACCAACACTATCTGTGTGTCCTTCTACAGTGAACCTAGCTGTTGGGTACTCGCTCAAAATTTGAATAATATCTACCATTACGGAAGTAGATTCTGCTTTGATACTAGCTTTACCTGTATCGAACAAGATTGTTCTTGCGTAATCGTTCAATTGTTTTTGAACTTCCTCAGTTACTTCAGGGCAACCTTGGTTGGCTACAGTACCGGCAACATCAGGACATTGGTCATCTTTGTCCAATACACCATCACCATCTTTATCTGGCCATGGGCATCCTTTGTTTTCAGCAGGACCAGCCTCATTAGGACACTCATCATCCTTATCGGCAACGCCGTCACCATCAGCATCAGGACATCCTGCTAAAGCGGCAAGACCAGCTTCGTTAGGACAAGCATCATCCTTATCTGCAATACCATCGCCATCAGCGTCGGGACATCCATTCATTTCCTTAGATCCAGCTTCGTTGGGGCAGCTATCCTTGCTATCCTCTATTCCATCGCCATCAGCATCGGGACAACCGTTGAAAGCCTCAAGACCTGCAACTTCTGGACAGGCATCATCTTTATCGTATATACCATCACCATCTGTGTCGGTTCCTCCGAATTTAACGGAAATACCGGCCAAATGCTGCCAGTGGGTAACCCCATAGTCCTCAAACGCATGCTTATATTGCGTCTGAACGGTAAGGCCTAAATTTTCAGTAAACCAGAAATTGATACCTACACCACCATTGGCAGTACCAGCACCTATTTCATCTACCCAAGTATAACCACCGCCAACTTCTACGAAAGGATCTATGAAGCTGTTGGGAAGAAATGTATATTTTATGGTACCATCTATAGCATAATGGGAGAGGTCATCTACTCTTGTATCCCCTAATTTACTAATCTTGTTCAAGGAACCTCTAGCCCCAACGGAAAACCCGCTACCTACCGACTTGGATACACCTACGTAAGAGATAGATGGAAGGACGTTCCAGTGATCGTTCGCATTGAAGAACTGGTTGCCAAAAGAACTTACATCACCTGTTGGGAATACGTCTACGGCATTTACCCCAAACTGAACCTGCCAAGGGTTATTCTCGTCTTGCGCTTGTATGCTGTTGAATCCTACAACAAGTAGGGCAACAACCAATAATTTGCTAAGATGTTTCATGTTCAAAATTTTAAGTTTAAGTGTTTATTAGCTGCAAATGTAAGTTGTTAAATATTATTAACAAAATCAATTTTCTATTTTTTTTAACGCAGTTTATAGAAAAAATAACACCGTTAAACGATTTTTAATACCTCTCCAACCTCCTTAAATGCGGCAAGTGCCCGATTCAAATGTTCCATTTCGTGGGCTGCCGATAATTGTACCCTAATTCTTGCACGCCCTTTGGGAACCACAGGGTAAAAGAAACCGATTACATAGATTCCTTTCTCCAATAACATGCTTGCCATTTGTTGTGATAGTTTGGCATCATAGAGCATTACCGGTACTATTGCGGAATCCCCATCGATAATGTCAAAACCTACCTTTTTCATCTCTTTTTTGAAATATTCCGTATTCTTTTGAAGTTTATCCCGTAAGGAGGTATCCTTTTCCAACATATCAAAGACCTTTATAGAGGCACCCACAATAGCGGGCGCCAAGGAATTTGAAAAGAGATAGGGTCTGGACCGTTGCCTCAGTATTTCAATTATTTCCTTTTTCCCCGTGGTATATCCCCCCATAGCACCGCCAAGGGCTTTTCCTAAGGTACCCGTAATGATATCTATACGACCCATCACTCCTTTTTCCTCTAAGGTTCCTCTCCCTTTTTCACCTATAAAACCTGTAGCATGGCATTCATCAATCATTACTAGGGCATCATATTCATCTGCTAGGTCGCATATTTTGTCCAAAGGAGCCAGCAGGCCATCCATAGAAAACACACCATCGCTTACTATAATTTTAAATCGAGCTCCATCCGTGTTGGCTTGTTTTAATTGTTTTTCCAACTCGCCCATATCACTGTTGGCATACCTATATCGCTTTGCCTTGCAAAGGCGAACACCATCTATTATCGAGGCATGGTTCAGGGAATCGGAGATAATGGCGTCTTCCGCGGTGAGCAGCGGTTCAAAGACTCCGCCATTGGCATCAAAGGCCGCGGCATATAATATGGTATCCTCAATACCATAAAAATGCGCTATTTTATGTTCCAGTTCTTTGTGAATATCTTGAGTGCCACAAATAAAGCGTACCGACGACATTCCAAAGCCATGTGAATCCAAAGTTTCCTTGGCAGCTTTGATGACATCTGGATGTGATGACAGCCCAAGATAGTTGTTGGCGCAAAAATTAATGACTTCCTCCCCGGTAGAAATTTTGATTACCGCATCTTGCGGTGAGGTAATGATACGTTCTTCTTTAAAGAGTCCTGCCTCCTTTATAGCGTTCAATTCTTCCCTTAAGTGTTCCTTTATCTTTCCGTACATAGGTTTTGATTTCTATATGAATTCTGGGTTTACTTCCTTTTCAATATATACAATGATTCTATTCTCTACAACATATCCCATATGTTCCAAGGTATCCGCATACATATATAGTTGTTCATGATACTTGGTATTCTTCTTCCCGGTTTTATAGTCTATTATGGTGGCTTTATTATCTCTAAGTATTATTCTATCCGGCCTTAAGATTGTGCCATTTTTTGAAATAATGTCCTTCTCGTTCTTTACAATGTTTCCTTTGCTATAATGGTTAAGCAATTTGGGGTGATAGATAACTTTATGGACCATGGCCTTGAGATAATTAGCTTCGTTCTTTTCAATGTCCCCATTTTGAATCAAATGATCAAAAGTAGCTTCCAGATCCTCTTGGATTTCAATTTTACCTAATATATAATGTATAAGGTTTCCCCTTATAATGGCTGCTTCTCTTTCGGTGTCCCACAACATACCAGATTTAGTCAAAACCCTAAAGCCTGTTCGATCTTTGTGGGAATACATATAAGAGATGCTCTCTTCCAAATGCTGTGGGCCATTTTTAGTGGTTGGCAATGGGAGGGTACCAAATAGGTATTGGGAACTATTTTCTTGCCATATCCCTTTTTCCTTTAAAAAATGAATAAAAAGCCCTGAATACCTATCCGTTTTATGCTCACCTTTAGAAGTGAAATCTTTTTCCGAAATAACATAAAGACCTTTTATAGCACGAGTGAGGGCTACATATAATATATTAAAGGCATCGAGTTCCAATTTGTATTGTTCCTCATTGAATAAAGTAGTCGCCTCTTCACCATATTCGGCTATTTCCTTTTTTTTACTGATCAAAACCTCTGAAAATCCATTAAAGAGATCCTTTTTAACAGACAACCATAGTTTGGGGTCTATCTCCTCATATATATAGGAATTGGCATATGGAAAAATTACTATGGGAAATTCCAATCCTTTGGCCTTATGTACGGTCATTATCTGTACGGCATTGTAAGCCGTGGGAGCTGTTATACCCAGTTTTTCCTTCTTCTTTTCCCAATGTGACAAAAAAGCGGATATACCACCTTCTTCCTTATGCTCTGTCTCTAGGGCAAAATCCAACAGATTTACGATATAGGCATCCGATTTTTCCACTAAGCGGAACTGTCTTATAGCGTATTCCAGGCCATCGTAAACTGATAATCGATTCAGTTCCTCTAAATTGAAATCGTACTCTTTTTGCAATAAAAATGTAGGGTTTTCCAAATGGGCGACTATAAAGGAATGCTTCCCACTTATGTCGCCAGCAAGAAAATACAGGATTTGATAACTAGTTTCCAAATCCCCTGGTTGATTGGCATAGCAGAGGAGGTTAACGAGAAAACCTACTTTAGGGCTACTTGCGAGCAATAGAGTTTCCGAGGAAACAATAGGAATATTTTGCCGCATCAAAAAATCCGCCAAAAGAATCCCGTGTTTTCTTTTGCGGGTAAGGATACAGATATCCGCAAATCGATATTCTTTTTCCGACAATTCCCGTATATGTTCCAGAACTTTATGACAATACAATTCGTCACTGTTCAAATCTTCTTCCTTTTCCAAAAAAGTAATTTTGACCAAGCCACCATTTTGTGAATTGAGCTCCTGTTCGTTGCCCTTTTCAAATAGGGTGTTGTACATTTCATTGTTAAGGAACGGGCTCGTACTTTTAAAAAAGGAATTGTTGAACTTCACAATTTCCTCGAAACTACGGTAATTCTTAGGGAGACTCTCTATGGTGGGGGAAACGACAAATGGATTGACGGTCAAATTTGTAAGGTTCAGAAATTGCTCTGCCTTACCTCCCCGCCATCTATATATGGCCTGTTTGGCATCCCCTACCAGAAATAGGGATCCACTTTCACCGGCCAAGGCATTGTCTATGAGGTGGGTAAGGTTGTTCCATTGCATTTCTGATGTATCTTGGAATTCGTCTATAAAGTAATGACGGTACTTTTCCCCTAAACGTTCGTAGATAAATGGGGCAGGCTGATTTTTGATTTCCTTGGATATTATGGAATTAAATTCAGAAATGGACAATTGATCGCGTTCCGTTTGGATACTTTTCACTTCATGGTTAATGGCGTTTAGAACGGTCAGGGGAACTATGTTTGCATAAACGTTTCTTAGAAATGCCCTATGGTACAGTATTTCTTTTATTCCACGATATACGGTAAGAAGATTTGTAGGGATTTCCATTGAGGGAAGTTGAATACCCGACTTTAGTATTTTTCCTTCTAGAAGATTGTCTTCCAACTTATTATTGTAGAGCTTGTAAGGATTAAATTCCGATGCACTGATTTTTTTAAAATGATTGGGAAGCGTTTCTCTTGGAAAGTCACCGGCTTCCAATCCTGAGGCTTCGATTATTTCCAAAGCCTCCCCCGCAGATAGAATTGCCTTTTTTTCGAGTGATTTGATTTCGGAACGAATATGTTTTTTCAACGTTATAAAATCGTCCAATCCTCTGTTTTCCAGGTTTTTTATGTGGGAAGAATGGGTCTCATTAAACAGAAGTATTCCTATTTTCTTAAGATCGAAGGCTATATCCCAACTCTTGTTATCGTCTATTTTTTCAAGTGCAAATTCAATGAGCACCTGGGTCAATTGTTTATCGTTTCCAGCTTTACCAATAAGCCGATCCACCGCCTCGCCTAAGAGAATGTCGTTGTCCAAAACTACCTCAAAATTCTGGGGTAATTTTAAATCACGGGCAAAAGTCCGGATCAAACGATGTGTGAATTTATCTATGGTGGAAACATCAAAAAAGGCATAATTATGAAGTATGTCCTTAAGGGTGTGCTTTGCACGATCCCGTAAGGTTTCCAGGTTCAATTTCAGATCGCCCATAACATCCAGAAACAATGGGGATGCCTGTTTTAAATCCTTTGTGCGACTAAAATCAAATAGGCTTTCCAAAATGCGATTTTTCATTTCGTTCACCGCTTTGTTAGTGAAGGTAATGGCCAAAATATTCTTAAAACTTTTGGGCGAGGAAAGGGCAATTTTTAAATACTCCCTTGTAAGAGTATACGTCTTACCAGACCCTGCAGAAGCATCATATATTTTGAAAGAAGTACCCAACATTCCAATTGCAAAATACGGAATATGAAACGGTTCTTAACAAATAATTATGGGAATATGTTTGTTAAAAAATGTAAATTTGAATTGCAATATTTATTAACTAAAAACACAATAAAAATGGCTTTTGAACTACCTAAATTACCTTATGCCTACGACGCATTGGAACCACATATTGATGCCAGGACCATGGAAATTCATCATACAAAACATCATAATGGCTATACTTCAAAATTGAATGGAGCGATAGAAGGAAGTAATCTTGCGAACAAGAGTATAGAAGATATTCTGAAAGATTTGGACATGTCCAATTCTGCTGTTCGGAATAATGGCGGCGGATACTATAACCATTCCTTGTTTTGGGAGATTATGTCTCCCAATGGAGGAGGAGCTCCATCCGGGGAATTGGCCAATGCCATAAACAGTGCCTTTGGTTCTTTTGATGGCTTTAAGGATGAATTTAGCGGTGCTGCGGGATCTAGGTTCGGATCGGGTTGGGCTTGGCTTTGTGTGCATCCGGGAGGAGAGGTGAAAATTTGCTCTACCCCCAATCAAGATAATCCGTTAATGCCGGACACAGGCTGTGGAGGCTATCCTATTTTGGGATTGGATGTTTGGGAACATGCCTATTACTTAAACTATCAAAATAGAAGACCTGATTACATCAATGCATTTTTTAATGTAATCAATTGGGAAAAGGTCAGTGAGCTCTATGCATCAAATAGTTAGCAGATGATCTTTAACTTATTTTGAGTTAGAGATAATAATACTTGGTTAAAGAATCCCGCCAAAGCGCGGGATTTTTTATGGGTTTTTTGAAATAGAAAAGGGTGGAGAAGCCTCCACCCTTTTCGTCCCAAATCTTACCATAAACTTAACCTACTTATGCTATGGCATTACTAAATTACTGGTATTGTGGGAAATAAAAAAGAAATTTTAAGAAATTTTAAGGGATTTGAACCAAAAGAACATGGATTAATACGGATAAAAGTGGGTTAATCCTTGTTAATTACTTGACTCTCAGCAATAAAAATGGCGGAGCTCAGCTCCGCCATTTTCCCCAAATCTTACCATGAACTTAACCTACTTATGCTATGGTCCTCCAAACATAGTGTATCAATGCTATTCCAAAAAAGGTTTTGGATGAACGCCCTTATCTATGGTTGAAATACCATCCAAAGGGCAATGTCTTATAAAAGAATAGGAAAAGGAATACAAAAGCAGATCTGGCACAAATAAAAAGGCGGAACTCAGTTCCGCCTTTTTCCCCAAATCTTACCATGAACTTAACCTACTTATGCTATGGTCCTCCAAACATAGTGTATCGATGTTATTCCAAAAAAGGTTTTGGATGAACGCCCTTATCTATGGTTGAAATGCCATCCAAAGGGCATTGTCTTATAAAGGGACAGGAAAAGGAATACAAAAGCAGATCTGGCACAAATAAAAAGGCGGAACTCAGTTCCGCCTTTTTCCCCAAATCTTACCATGAACTTAACCTACTTATGCTATGGTCCTCCAAACATAGTGTAACGATGTTATTCTAAAAAAGGTTTTGGATGAATGTCCAATAAGTAGGTCAAAATACAGGATTGTTGAACGATATAGTATTATAAAGGATTTCGTAAAAATAAAAAAGGTGGAGTAGCCTCCACCTTTTTTGCCCCAAATCTTACCATGAACTTAACCTACTTATGCTATGGCAGACCTAAAATAGGTTGGCTGTACTCCTTATAGGCCATAAACCCGACAAAAGACAACAATGATCGATGAAATGCACAAATTTGTGCATTTCATCGATAAAGACAATTAGTAGGCTCTTTGGTTTTTACCTTCAAAAAAGTTGATAAATGCCTTATTTACCACCCTATTCCCCCCTGGGGTTGGATAATTTCCGGTGAAGTACCAATCGCCCAAATTTTTTGGACATGCTTCATGTAGACTTTCTATGGTCTGATATATGATTTGTACTTCGGACCTGATGTCTTTTGGACTTAGCAATTCCCCAATTTTCTGTGATATTTCGATAGCGGTAAAAGGAGCATAAAACTCTTTTACATAGTTGACAACGTCTTTATCCCTCGTCTGTAATTGGTCAACACATTTCTTGTATATGTCTTCCACAATGGAATAGCTTCCCTTTTCATTATGTAATGCCAATGCCGCCCTAAACGCGATGAAATCTTCCAATTTTGCCATATCTATTCCATAACAATCCGGGTATCTGATTTGAGGCGCCGAGGAAACTACAATTATTTTTTTAGGAGATAAGCGATCCAAAATTCTAAGAATGCTCTTTTTTAGCGTTGTACCCCTTACAATACTATCGTCTATAATAACCAGGTTATCTCCTTTTTCAACCGAACCATACGTAATATCATAAACATGGGTCACAAGATCGTCTCGGCTACTGTCCTGGGTGATGAAGGTTCTTAACTTTGCGTCCTTGATCGCAACTTTTTCGATTCTTGGCCGTACTTCCAAAATTTCATGTAGCTGCTCGCTCGTTATTTTGCTACCTATGGATAAGATTTGTTCTTCCTTTTTTTTGTTAAGGTAATTTTGGGCCTCTTTTACCATTCCTAGAAATGAGGTCTCGGCAGTATTAGGTATATAGGAGAACACCGTTTTTTTAATATTCCCATCTATGGCGGTCAAGATTTGAGGGAAAATCCTTTTCCCCAGTTCTTTACGTTCTTGATATATTTCCTTATCACTTCCTCTTGAAAAATAGATGCGTTCAAAGGAACAGGCTTTTCTTTCTGTTGGTTCCAGTATTTCTTTTATGGCCGAAACCCCGTTCTTTTTTATAATGATGGCATGCCCCGGTTCAAGTTCCCTTACATCTTCGTAACCTACATTGAAGACGGTCTGTATAGCCGGCCTTTCCGATGCGACCACAACAATCTCATCATCCTTATAATAATAGGTAGGGCGAATGCCTGCCGGATCTCGCAATACAAATGCATCCCCATGGCCTAATAACCCGGCCATGGCATAACCTCCATCCCAATTTTTGGCCGCACGTCTTAAAATCTTGGAAACTCGTAATCGTTCAGCAATCAACGGAGAGGCCTCCTGTTTCGTATACCCTTCTTTTTTAATTTGTTTATAAAGCTTGGCAACGGCATCATCCAAAAAGTGACCTATTTTTTCCATAACGGTTATCGTATCCGCCATTTCCTTGGGATGCTGTCCCAATTGCACCAAATTATCAAATAGCTCATGCACATTGGTCATATTGAAATTTCCTGCCACTATAAGATTGCGGTGCATCCAGTTATTCTGTCTTAAAAAAGGATGCACGCTTTCTATGCTGTTCTTGCCGAAAGTCCCATAACGTACATGACCCAATAAAAGTTCCCCTACATATGGGATATTCTTTTTTTGCCAGGCCACATTATCCACTTCTTCGGGATGTGCTTCGAAAGCCGTATTTATTCGATCCGTGATTTGGGCAAAGATATCTTGTATCGGTTGCTGTTGTATGGACCGTGCTCTACTCATATACCTTTCCCCGGCTGCCATATCCAATTTAATACTGGCAAAACCTGCCCCATCTTGCCCTCGGTTATGTTGCTTCTCCATCATTAGGTACATTTTGTTTACCCCATAAAAGGCCGTACCGTATTTTTTATGATAGTATTCCAATGGCTTCAACAGGCGTATTACGGAAATCCCGCACTCATGTTTGATAGCGTCGCTCATTTTACTTTTAAATTAAAAAAGCCCCGATTTATCAGGGCATGTACTCATTGTAATTCAATCTCAAATTGTGTCAGGGCTTTAAACTGATGCAACCGTTTGCTCACCTCTTCCTTTTCCAAGCCCTGCATACGTTCCGTTCCAAAACGTTCTACACAGAACGAAGCCAGATTGGAGCCATGTATAACGGCATTTTTGATACTATTAAAGGAAGTATTTCCCGTTGCTGCAAGGTAACCGGAAAATCCTCCGGCAAAGGTATCCCCAGCCCCGGTAGGATCAAAAACCTCCTCCAGTGGAAGAGCGGGAGCATAAAACACATTGTCTTTATGGAACAGGAGTGCACCGTGCTCTCCTTTTTTAATAACTACATATTTTGGTCCCATTTTTTGTATTTCCTCCGCTGCCCTTACTAAGGAGTACTCATTTGTAAGCTGTCTGGCTTCCTCATCGTTTATGGTCAGAACATCTATCATTTTAATTACTTCCATTAATTCTTGCAATGCATTGTCCATCCAAAAATTCATCGTATCCAAAACGATTAGGTTTGGCCGTCTGGTCATTTGGTTTATTACACTGATTTGGATATTCGGATGCAGATTGCCCAACATTACAACATCTGAATTTTTGTAATTGTTCGGGACAATAGGATTAAAATCAGCCAATGTATTCAATTCCGTTATCAGGGTGTCCCTGGCATTAAGGTCGTTATGATATTTGCCTTTCCAATAAAAAGTCTTTCCGCCTTTAACAATTTCCAGTCCTGAAAGGTCAATACCTTTGTCTGAAAGGATATCCAGATATTCTTGAGGCATATCATCGCCCACTACGGATACAATGGCCGAGTCTACATTAAATTGTGATGCCGCCAGACCAATGAAGGTAGCCGCCCCGCCCAAGATTTTGTCCGTTTTTCCAAATGGTGTCTCAATGGCATCAAAGGCGACCGTGCCGACAATCAGGAGTTTACCCATTTAACATTTGAAATTTGCTGCAAATATACGGTTTTGAAATACTAATAGCGAAGATGTTACAAATCAAGTTATTAAAAACCTTCAAATGGATTTCATAGGCCTTTTGGAATGTACGAAGGGTCTTACTTTCTGCCAAAATCTGCTGGAATTTCGCCCCAAGCCTTGGTCTCCCATTTTACGATAGGGGTAACATAAGAATTGCTGTTCAACCAAGAGACGGCGCGGCGGATAAGGTCAAAAAGAGATTTGTTCTTTTCGGTCTCTTTCAATTGGGTGTTACAGCTTTTCTTCCGAACCCAGCTAATCGCTGTCCTGGAATCCGAGTAAATAAGGCGATTACTTTTCCGCTCCTTTAAAAATGCAAGCCCATGCACAATGGCCAAAAATTCCCCAATGTTGTTGGTTCCTTCCTCAAAGGGGCCTTGTTTAAACAATCGTTTTCCCGTTTTGGTATCCACCCCTTGGTACTCCATGACCCCTGGGTTACCGCTAGAGGCCGCATCAACGGAAATGGAGTGGTAATTTGGACTTCCAATTTTGAGAAGTTGTTGCGGGGTAAGCCCTAAGCCGTCATTCTTTTTACCTTTATGTATTTCATAACTGTCATTATAGGCATCTTGGGCGGCCTTTAGGCTGGGAAAGGATTTATATTGCGCGCCCTTATACCCTGATATGGCTTTTTTGCACTCTTCCCATGTCATATAGATACCAGGTCTTTTCCCTTTCCAGACCGTATAGAACTTCTTTTTTTTAGCCATTATCCTTTGATAAGCAGTTTCTCGATTATTCTTGGAAAGTGCTCATATTCCAGTGCTTGAACTTTTTTAGCTATAGATTGGACAGTATCTTCCGGGGATATATTGGTCTTAGCCTGATATATGATTCCCCCTTCATCATAATTTTCGTTTACAAAATGGATGGTTATCCCGGTTTCTACTTCCTTATTTTCCTTGACCGCCTGGTGCACATGATTGCCGTACATACCTTTTCCTCCATATTTAGGCAACAGTGCAGGGTGTATGTTGATGATTTTATCAGGAAAATCTTGAATCAAGTCGTGTGGCATTTTCCACAAAAATCCGGCCAATACAATAAGATTTGGATTCAATGCCTTTAGTATTTTCCGAACCAGATCTTTTTCATAAAAAGAGCTCTTATTAAAATACAATGCGCTAATATTTAGATTATTGCATCTTTCTAAAACCTTGGCATCCCTTTTGTTGGAAAGTACTGCAGTTATGGTAATGTTTGGATTGGATTTAAAGTAACGCACAATATTTTCAACATTTGAACCGGAACCCGAAGCAAATAGAACTATATTTTTCATGGGGTGAGTAAGCGTTAGAAACCGATGTACTTATTTCCCGGCTAAAATACCATTCTTGTGTCTAAATTTCTTAAATTACGAGACATTTTGGATACAAATGACATTATTACACCAAAGTTTTTTATTTTTGCCAACAATTTAAATTTTTAAAACCGATATTATTATGTCAGACATTGCATCAAGAGTAAAAGCTATCATCGTCGATAAATTGGGGGTTGATGAAAATGAAGTGGTATCAGAGGCTAGCTTTACCAACGACTTAGGGGCGGATTCATTGGATACTGTTGAGTTAATTATGGAATTCGAAAAAGAATTTGACATTCAAATCCCTGACGATCAGGCCGAGAATATTGCAACGGTCGGTCAGGCCATAAGCTATATAGAAGAAGCGAAGTAATCGTATGATTTTTTGAACAAGATTTGAAATTATCCATGTGGTAAACCTATCGCATGGATAATTTTTTTAATTTACGATTGGCTTACGGATTGGGGAAATCCAGACCATTTCCTAAAAACAAAAATTTGGTTCAATGCAATTAAAGCGAGTTGTGGTTACCGGACTGGGTGCTTTGACGCCCATCGGCAACAATATAAAGGAGTATTGGGACGGTTTGATCAACGGCAAGAGCGGTTCGGCACCGATTACCTATTACGATACCGAAAAGTTCAAGACCAAATTTGCCTGCGAACTTAAAGGATATAAGCCAGAAGACTTTTTTGATAGGAAAGAAGCGCGTAAGCTAGATCGTTTTTCGCAGTATGCCATTGTTTCTTCGGATGAAGCCATAAACGATTCCAAATTGGATTTGGACATAGTGGATAAATTTCGAGTCGGAGTAGTTTGGGGAGCGGGAATAGGAGGCTTGGAGACTTTTCAAAATGAGGTGATGAACTTTGCAGCAGGAGATGGTACGCCACGGTTCAACCCCTTTTTCATTCCCAAAATGATTGCTGACATTGCACCGGGGAACATATCCATAAAACATGGGTTTATGGGCCCCAATTATACTACGGTATCTGCATGTGCATCTTCGGCCAACGCGATGATAGATGCCCTTAACTATATTCGTTTGGGGTATTGTGATGTAATCGTCACTGGCGGGAGCGAAGCTGCGGTCACTATTGCCGGAATGGGTGGATTTGGAGCCATGCATGCCCTATCCACTAGAAATGATAGCCCTGAAACCGCCTCCAGGCCTTTTGATGCCACTAGGGATGGGTTTGTATTGGGCGAAGGAGCGGGATCGCTGATTCTTGAGGAATATGAACATGCCAAGGCCCGAGGGGCCAAAATATACGCTGAAGTTGTAGGAGGAGGGCTCTCCAGTGATGCATATCACATGACGGCCCCACATCCTGAAGGGATAGGGGTTGTAAGGGTCATGCAGAATTGTCTTAACGATGCGGGACTCAAAATTAATGAAATAGACGCCATAAATACACATGGGACATCCACACCTTTGGGAGATGTGGCCGAACTCAAAGCCATTTCAGAGATATTTGGGGAACATGCACCGAACATAAACATCAATTCAACAAAATCCATGACAGGGCATTTGCTAGGTGCGGCCGGGGCCATAGAGGCCATTGCATCTATTTTGGCTATGGAGAACAGTATGGTGCCCCCCACTATAAATCATAGTGTTGTGGATGAAAATATAGACCCGAAACTAAACTTAACATTGAACAAAGCCCAAAAACGAGAGGTAAATGTTGCCATGAGCAACACCTTCGGATTTGGAGGACACAATGCTTGTGTGGTCTTTAAAAAAATCAGTTAAATTCCAAGATGAATTTTCGTTCCAATATATTCAATTCCCATTCCAAAGAGGATGGGGATTTTTTTTTGGGGATAACGAAAATTCTGGGATTTAGGCCAAAGACATTGGACGTATATAAAAAAGCTTTTCTACATCGATCCATCAACAAGAAGGATGAAAATGGAAACCCCCTAAACTATGAACGTTTGGAGTTCTTGGGAGATGCCATGTTGGGGACTATAATTTCAAAGCATCTATATAACGAGGTTCCGGGAGGAGATGAAGGGTATCTTACAAAGATGCGTTCAAAAATTGTAAGTAGAAAACATCTCAACGAATTGGGAAAGGATTTGAATCTCATAAAATTTGTTGAAAGCAGGATTCCAAAATCCCATTTCGGAGACAATATTCATGGAAATGTTTTTGAAGCTTTGGTAGGGGCCGTTTATTTGGATAGGGGCTATAAATATTGTGAAAAGTTCATAAATGAAAGGGTCATTGAACCCTATGTTGATATTGAACAATTGGAAGGAAAGGTAATAAGCTATAAAAGCCTTATTATCGAATGGTGCCAAAAGCAAAAAAAGACCTTTAATTATAATGTATATGAAGATACCGGCAACGATGCATTAAAACACTTTGCGGTTAAACTATCCATAGATGGAAGGGTAATGGCAAAAGCTAGGGCCACCTCAAAAAAAAAGGCAGAGGAAAGAGCTTCAAAAAGAGCATATTATGCTTTGCAGGATAAAATGGAAAACCGTAACTAATTGAAAAATTGAAATGGTTTTTTCAAAAAATTCTTTGCTTATCCCAACTTAGGCTGTATTCGTTATTAATCCTATATTTACGTTTTGTACATCCATGGTAGCAGTACATAGAATTACGGAAGATTTATGCGAGGATTCCTTTGAACTAATAGCTCTCCATAGCAGTTTGGAAGACTATGCTTTTGTATACACATTAAATTTTCATTTAAAATCGAATTTTAAAAGAACTTCCAAAGATCTGGAAACCATGGAGCATATCTCTTTTCCTTTTTTTGAATGGAAGGATAGAGTCAACGATGGGTATTGGAGTTTGATTAACAATAGTAGTTTAAAAGAAGAAAGTATGACGAGGGATAATCTTTTTGAAGACGAAACTTCTGTTGTGACCTATCATTTTTTACCTGAATATAAGGAAGTGGATTACATTCTTAAAATTGAACAGGAAGATATAGATTTGGAGGCCAATGTCGTTCGGATTTTGAATACAATACCACAGATTATGGCAGCTTACACTATAGAGGCCGATAAATTAAAATCTAAAAAGAACTTAATCTTTTAACGGAATGCCAGGAAAGAAAAAGACAAAGATAGTAGCCACTTTAGGTCCGGCAACGAGCAAAAAGGAAGTACTTCAAAAAATGATCGAAGCTGGTGTGGATGTCTTCAGGATAAACTTTTCCCATGCAGATTATGAGGACGTTAAGGAACGTATTCGAATGATAAGGGAATTGAATAAAGAGCTTCATGCCAACATATCCATACTAGCGGATTTACAGGGCCCTAAACTTCGAGTAGGCGTAATGGCCGGTGAAGTAGTGGTGGCCCCGGGAGATGAAATTACCTTTGTTACAGGGAAACCATTTGAGGGCACTGCGGAAAAAGTATACATGAACTATGCAACTTTTCCAAAAGATGTAAATCCAGGAGAGCGGATCCTGTTGGATGATGGGAAATTGATTTTTGAAGTACTATCCTCGAACAGAAAGGATGAGGTTAAGGCAAAAGTAGTTCAAGGTGGGCCGTTGAAATCCAAGAAAGGAGTGAATTTACCAAATACGAACATCTCTCTGCCTGCACTGACGGAAAAAGATGTTAAGGATGCCATTTTTGCCGTATCCCAAGAGGTGGATTGGATAGCACTTTCATTTGTTCGCTTTAGTCAGGATTTAATCGACCTGCAAAATTTGATCAAGGAGCATTCCGAACACAAAATCCCGATTATTGCCAAGATCGAAAAACCTGAGGCAGTAGAGAACATAGATAAAATTGTTTCCTATTGTGACGGCTTAATGGTCGCTAGGGGAGATCTTGGAGTGGAAGTACCGGCCCAAGAAGTTCCTTTGATACAGAAACAATTGGTTTTGCGGGCAAAGCGGGCGCGGATTCCGGTTATTATTGCTACCCAGATGATGGAAACCATGATAACCAGCCTTACCCCAACCAGGGCAGAAGTAAATGATGTGGCCAACTCCGTTATGGACGGGGCGGATGCGGTGATGCTTTCCGGAGAGACCTCTGTTGGCAACTATCCCGTTCAGGTAATTCAAAAAATGTCCGGCATATTACAAAGTGTGGAAGGATCTGAACTAATACAAGTACCGCAGGAACCCCCTCATATCCGCACAAAACGATATATCACTAAATCCGTCTGCTATCATGCGGCGATTATGGCCAATGAGATAAAGGCCAAGGCTATTTCTACCCTGACCAATAGTGGCTATACCGCTTTTCAGATTTCTGCTTGGCGACCCAGTGCCCATATTTTGGTATTTACTTCCAACGAGCGGATCTTGACCCAGTTGAATTTGCTTTGGGGGGTAAAGGCGTTCTATTATGATAAATATGTATCTACGGACGAGACCATAGAAGATGTAAACAAAATTGCCTGCCAAAAAGGATTTTTGGATACCGGGGATATGCTCATCAGTTTGGCGGCCATGCCCATTAAGGACAAAGGGATGGTAAATACGTTGCGGGTTACCGAAATTGAAACGTGTAGTTTCTAAGTAAGACCCTTGGATATAAAAAAGAAAAAACCCCAAGGAACATTCCTTGGGGTTTTTATTTGAATAGAATCACACTTAGGCAACTTCTTTTTCATAGGCAATGAAGTTCACCACTTCACCGTATATATCGTATATAGGTTCTCCTTTGATCCAACATTTATAAGAGGAGCCGTTTTTTCTATAATTTAGCACTATCGCCTCAAATGGTCTTTGTTGTCTTATGGCTTGTCCTATTTCCTTGGAGGTTTGTACACACGTATCCTTGCCCTGGAACATTTTGGGCTTTTTCCCTATAATTTCTTTGGGTATATATCCGTTCATTTCCAAGATATTATGGGTAGCGTGGACAATTTTTAGATGACTATCAGTAACCACGATAACATATTTGTCATGGGTCAACTTTTCATCAAACTCCAGTGGCGATGACCACTTGTTGGTTTGGGCAAGCTTTTTAAGAAGGAACACATCGGCATGGTCCTTACAGATTTTTTGGAAATGCGCAGCGTGGAAATCCCATGAAATTAATGGCAGACTAGATATGGTTTGAGAGTTATAGAACTTATGTGCCGCCGTATCGTAGTTTTTGATTTCGTCCATGTTTACGTTAT
Organism: uncultured Flavobacteriaceae bacterium; assembly: GCA_947494715.1. Lineage (GTDB taxonomy): Bacteria > Bacteroidota > Bacteroidia > Flavobacteriales > Flavobacteriaceae > Ulvibacterium. The sequence goes on from CANLWG010000003.1 coordinate 203,812, forward strand.
GCTAGAATACTTTACCTTAAAACTGATAAAGAACAATTCCAAATCAATACTACAAAAACCCTTTAAGGGCTAAAAATTTATGACTGCCATTAACATTTTTGTTTAATAAATACTTCTTTTAAAGCACTTTAGCAGTCGTAAGGATGAACAAAAAACAGAGACTAATTGTGCATTATCGGACAAAGTTAAAGGATGAAGTTTGAGTTTCATGACCCCAAAATAGGTTCCCTTTTTGGACTGACAAATGATATAAAAAATGCAAAAGATCAGTTTTCGGCCCGTGCAGGGAATATCAGTATTCTATGGAACAAAAACGAGAAGCCCGTTACTGTTGAGGTGGATGGAATCCCCTTTGAACTCCTTCCAGATCAATTGATGACCACTACATACCTTCAACATGTTTCCTATGAAAAGGCCGAAATTCCAATTACCGCTTTTGTTTTTAATCGGGAGTTCTATTGCATTCGGGACCATGATGAAGAGGTTTCTTGTAATGGAATTTTGTTTTTCGGTACACAGGACATCCCCATAGTTTCCATCCCCGAGAATCAGAAGCCTAAATTCAATTTGTTGTACCAAGTGTTTGTTGAGGAATTTTCCACACCGGATAGCATTCAGGGCGATATGCTTCAGATGTTGTTGAAGCGTTTGATCATTATTTGTACCCGTTTGGCGAAGGAACAACATATCGTCAAAAAATTGGACAACGAACAGGTTGATGTTATCCGCAAATTCAATATATTGGTAGATACCCATTACAAAACCAAAAGAAAGGTGAGCGATTATGCGGATATGCTCTACAAATCTCCAAAGACATTGTCCAACCTATTTGCCATCTACAACCAAAAATCGCCCCAGCAGATTATTCTGGATCGTTTGGCCTTGGAAGCCAAACGACTTATCAATTTTACGGATAAGCAGAATCAAGAGATTGCCTATGAACTTGGATTTAACGACCCTGCCCATTTTAGCCGTTTCTTCAAAAAAATGATAGGCCAATCCCCTACGAAGTATAGGGAAATAAACACAATTTCTACATAAAGGGAAATTTCTACAAGTAGTCGGGCAATCCTTCCTAACTAGAGCCACTTTTTCAGTCTCATCTTTGTACTGTAATTAAAAAACAGCGAAAGATGAATAGCAAACGGACATCCATTTTCAATCTTATCGAAATATTCGGTCGGCCTAGAAAACCAGTCTTGAATATGATAAATGCGAAAACGCACTGTGAGCAAAAGCAGCACCACGATTTCTATTGCAATATGGAGAAATCTCATAAATGAATTCAATAACAGATAAATAAGTAATAACCGTCATTCATGGGGAGTGACTTAAAAAATGTAAAATCATGAGCACATTTAATGTACCGAAAAGAGAAGAAGTAAGCGCCAATAATCAGGCTATTTTTGACAACCTGGAAAAAGCCGTAGGCTTTGTACCCAACCTCTATGCCACATATGCACATTCAGAAAATGCACTGGGCAACTATTTGGCATTACAGAACGCAAAAACATCTTTAAAATCCAAAGAAAAAGAGGTGGTTAACCTAGCGGTTAGCGAAGTAAACAATTGTATCTATTGTTTATCTGCCCACACGGCTATCGGAAAAATGAACGGGTTTACGGATGAGCAGATTCTTGAACTAAGGGCCGGATACTCTTCATTCGACAACAAATTGGACGCTTTGGCCCGTTTGGCCAAAAACATCACCGAGAATAGAGGTGGTACGGACGAGGAAGTTGTTGAAAATTTCTTCAATGCAGGTTGGACCAAAGAAAACTTAATCGATACCATAGTTTTGGTAGGTGATAAAACGATAAGCAACTATTTGCACAAAACCACTCAAGTGTCTGTGGATTTTCCAGTTGCGAAACCACTTGAAGCAGTAGGAGCATAAGTTTTAGACCTGACAGGTTTCAAAACCTGTCGGGTCTTGACCATAAATAATATTGAACAAAGAAAAACGAAGTATAATAAAGAAATTCTCTTTTAAGGGGAATCACAAAAACAAAAAATCATGAAAAAAGTAATCACAACAGTAGTATTTGCAATAGGCTTGGTATTTTCCATGACTGCCCAGGACAAAATGATGAAAGAGTCCACAAAAACAATTGCCTTGGAGCAAACGCCAGGGGAATTCACTCAAAAGCAATTATCAGTTCCCGCAGGAACTTATGTCTTTGAAATATCCAATAAGGGAGTAGGGCACGATGTGGGTTTTGTTTTGGTAAAGAAAGGAAAGGACGTCAGTAAACCTGAAAATCACATCCAAACCGCTTATGTGACCGAGGTGGTAAAAACTGGTGAAATACAACAATCCAATCCTACGGTACTGGAAAAAGGAGAGTATGTATATTTCTGCCCGATGAACCCAACGGCAACGGATAACACATTGATTGTGCAATAATTTAGGTTTGGTTTAAGTGGTGTAGGCCCGATAGTTTTTTAAACTTATCGGGCCTTTTTACTATTTTAATTCCTACCGGCCATTACCCCGCCATCGGTGTCCCAAATGGCTCCAGTTACCCAGGAGGCATCATCCGAGAGCAAAAAGGTAATCACTTTGGCCACGTCTTCGGCCTGGCCGTTTCTTCCTATAGGATGAAAACCATTAAACCCTTCCAAAGCCTTTTTTGCTTTTTCATGATTTCCAAAAACTGAATCATAGACCGGTGTTTGCACCACGGCCGGGGAAACTGCGTTAACCCGTATCTTGTCATCTGCCAGTTCCATGGCCAAATGTTGGGTAAGGCTATGAAGGCCTGCCTTTTGCATAGAATAGGCAGATGAAGGTGTCGCCTTAACCGCTTGCTTGGCCCACATGGAACCTACATTAACAATTGCGCCCCCACCAGTAGCCTTCATCTTCTTGGCGGCGGCTTGGGTGGCAAAGAAGAATCCTTTGTTTAGATTAAGATAGGAATTATAATCAGCTCGGGTATGTTCCAAAAAAGGTTTGGGCCCGAACACTCCGGAGGCATTTACCAAATAGTCCAGGTTAGGCAGTTTACCTATTTCGGTAACCAATGCATCTACTTCTTCCTCATTGGTTATATCCGCTTTTTGAGGAACAATACCTTTAGTACCTGATAACTTTTCGGCACTACGCCCGACTACATGAACGATGGCCCCTGCATTGACCAAGGCCCTTGTGGTCGCTTGGCCTATGCCGCTGGTACCACCTATTACAATTGCTGTTTTGTTCTGAAAATTTGACATCATATGATTTAAATAAAATTAATATTAGACAGACAAGTCTGTCTTTTTAAAACTAAATTTTTTTATATTATCAATTGGGCTCCGACGTCCCTTGCCGAATAAATGGGCCAATCACTTTGGTGTAAATGGCTTTCACTAACGGCACTTTCATACAACAGATATAATCCATTGGTAATTTTTTCTGCCTCTGCATTTGAAAGATTTTGGATATTGTTGGTAACAACTTCCTTTAAAAAGATTAGTAGCTCTTTTTTCTGTTTTTGGATTTCATTTCGGATTTCCACGTTGTCCGCCGGAATTTCCGCAATTGTTCTAATACACCAACAACCATTAAAAGAAGGTTCCCGATAAAATTCCTTTAAGAAGTCGAAGACCCCCAATAGTTGGAATTTCCCTTTAGGTTTCCCTTCAATATAATTACGCAAGGCCAGTATAAAATAGGTATGCTTGTATTTTAGATAAGCGATGCAAATGTCGTCCTTAGTCCTAAAATGATTGTATAAGGTAGCTTTGGCAATACCTGCCTTGGCTATAATCTCATTAATGCCCGTAGCGTTGTACCCATTGGCATAGAATAGTTCAGAAGCGGTATCAATGATGTGTTGTCGTATTTCCGAATGCTTCACAGCGCAAATATAACAAAAAATGAACAAGTCTGTCTGTTTTTGCTCAAGAGCCTATTAAATAATTGGAATTCATAAGGACTTGGTATGCGACGTATCTAAATATTAACATGTCTTTCCTGGGCTCCTTATAGAAACAAGATTTGGCTGTTTTGCCGTCCTGAACAAATATTTGATAAAAGTCTATTATCAACTAAAAATCAAACTTTAACTGTACGGAAACCAAGTCTTCCTTGGGCTCGGTCTTTTTGTTTTCAGTATTCAGGTTTGCCAAGGAAATGCCCAGCAGGCGCACGGAATTTTGTAACTGTTCCTGGTACAGCAGTTCTTTCGCCATTTCCAGAATTAACGCCTTATCCGCAATATAATAGGGAAGTGTTTTGCTTCGGGTTTGAAGGGTAAAGTCACTGTATTTTATTTTTAACGTTATGGTCTTTCCAGCGATATTGGACTTTTTTAACCGTCTATCCAGTTCATCTGCAATATGTTCCAACCGTTCCAACATAAAGATTTCGCTACTCAAGTTTTCGCTAAAAGTACGTTCTGCCCCTACCGATTTTGGAATTCGGTGCGGCTTAACTTCACTGTTATGGATACCGCGTACCACATGGTAGTAATAACTTCCACTTTTTCCAAAATTTGAATCCAAAAACTCCAATGTTTTTTGTTTGAGGTCCTTGCCCGTAAAAATCCCCAACTTGTACATTTTCTCTGCGGTAACCTTGCCCACCCCGTAAAACTTTCGGATTTCCAAATCTTCCAAAAATTGAATGACCTCTTCAGGATTTATGGTCTTTTGCCCATTGGGTTTGTTCATATCACTCGCTACCTTGGCAATGAATTTGTTGATGGATATTCCAGCTGATGCCGTTAAACCCGTTTCCTTAAGGATTCGTTGGCGGATTTCTTGGGCAATCAAGGTGGCGGACGGATTTCCCTTTTTATTATGGGTGACATCTAGATAGGCCTCATCGAGGGATAGGGGCTCTACCAAGTCCGTATATTCAAAGAAGATGGTACGGATTATATTCGAGATTTCTTTATACCGGTCAAATCGAGCCTTTACAAAAATGAGTTCGGGACAGTTCCGTTTGGCCAATACACTGCTCATGGCACTACGAACACCAAATTTTCGGGCCTCATAGCTTGCGGCGGCCACAACGCCCCTTTTGGAACTTCCCCCAACGGCAATAGGCTTTCCCTTAAGCTCTGGATTATCCAACTGCTCCACCGATGCATAGAACGCATCCATATCAACATGGATTATCTTTCGTAAAGAAATTTCATCGGACATAGCACAAAATTACGTGTCTCTTGGTTAAAGTAAGCATTTAGAAGTGGGGAAGGAATATTTAACAATATTAATATGTTTAAACATATAAACATGATTATCTTAGCCTTACGAACAAAGCCTGCTGGATGAAAAGAAATACCTCTCAACACTTAATACCTCTAAAAAAGGAAAAAAGAGATTATACGGCTTATGAAGTATATCCCTCTTTTCATCTCTCTGATGGAAGCATCCAAAGCGGGTACGAAACCCTGGCCGAACAACTCGCCCTTAAGAAAAAAGTGATTTTGGATGGTTATATCGGAGTGGATTGGGATGAGGTCCTCGGTAGCTTAAAGGATCTATTAGTGAAGAAGGGGCTCAGGGTCGCCACCTTCAACATCAAGGACTTTTTGAAATCTGAGGATGAAATTCTATCCCTAGTATGTCCTTTTTTAGGAGGGGACGACCCTATTTTTGGGTATAGAACAGGTCTTGAACTTCTGGATTACTTTAAAAAAGAGGAACTGCACAATTTAGAACTGGACCAAAACGCCGACCTGAACATTATTTATGGTATTGGTGCCTCCCTGACCCATATTGATGGGTTCCTCGTGTATTTTGATGTACCTAAGAACGAACTGCAATATCGTATGCGCGCCCAGTCTATCACCAATTTGGGGTTCTCTCTCCCCAAGGATGCCAAACAAATGTATAAGCACTTCTATTTTGTGGATTGGGTAGTGCTGAATCGGGAAAAGAAACGATTGTTGCCCCAAATGGATATTGTGGTCGATCAACAACGACCCAAGGAACCCACATGGATAAGAGGCGAAACGTTACGCAAGGGCTTGAACCAGATGTCCAAAAGCTATTTTCGGGTAAGGCCCTGGTTTGAACCTGGTATCTGGGGAGGCCAATGGATGAAGGATCGATTTCAGGATTTAAACCAAAACGTACCCAATTACGCCTGGTCCTTTGAAATGATCGTTCCCGAAAACGGCCTTCTTTTTGAAAGCGATGAGACTTTGCTCGAAGTGTCCTTTGATATGTTGATGTACCAGGAAAAAGAAAACATATTGGGAAGGGCAGTCAAAACATTTGGGGATGAATTTCCTATCCGGTTTGATTTCTTGGATACTTTCAAAGGGGGAAATCTTTCCGTTCAGTGTCACCCAAGCCCCGAATACATTAAGCGGGAATTCGGAGAGAACTTTACACAGGACGAGACCTATTATATATTGGATGCCGAAGAAGGGGCCCAAGTATATCTGGGCTTTCAGGAAGGTGTGGAACGGCATCAATTCAAACAAGCCTTGGAATACAGTTATAAAACCAAGGAAGCGTTGGAGGTAGATAGTTTTGTACAAAAATTTCCGTCCAAGAAACATGACCTCTTCCTCATTCCGCATGGAACGGTACATTGTTCCGGTACCAATAATCTGGTTTTGGAAATCAGTGCCACCCCCTATATTTTCACTTTCAAGATGTACGATTGGCAACGTATGGACCTGGACGGCAATCCCAGACCCTTGAATATTGAACGGGCCATGAAAAATTTAAATTTTGAAAGACAGGGAGTCGAAGTGTCCGAAAGTCTCATATCCAAACCTACTGTTGTCGATTCAGGATCGGATTGGGAAAAAATACACTTGCCCACGCATCCCCATCATTTTTATGACATATACCGGTATGATTTTGAAACCAGGGTAAACCTTATCACCAACTCCCAATGCCATATCTTGATTTTGGTAGAGGGGGAGGTACTGGAATTAAAGGTAGGAGATTTGCCTTTCCAAAAGTTTCATTTTGCAGAGACTTTTGCGGTTCCCGCTGTGGCGGAAAGTTATACCCTGATTAATAGAGGAAAGAAAAAGGCCAAGGTAATCGTATCTTTTGTAAAGGATGAGGCCTGCTAAAACGGAAATAAATGGGAACAAAAAAATGGACTTTATTGGGATTGTTTTTCGTCACAGGATTATGTACTTCACAGCAGGAGGCCATATGGCAAATTGGCGAATCGGACAATAGTTGTTTAGAATTTGCATTGGCCCCCAAGGACTATGAAGAGTTTCTCAAGGAAGATTTTGGATGGGAAGACCGTGTTTTTGTTATCGGGCATTCAAAAACGGAGGAAGATTTTCCCTACGTATTGCCTGGGGCCACCGACTACTGGGGAGGAACATCCGGCCTTGCGGGCATACGTCCACATCAGTTGAATCTTTTATTCAACGTCAAAAAAAGTGAAAATGATGGAATATGGAAATTAGTTGTTGATGTTTTGGACTGTAGCCCTGAAGCACCTCCTCTTTTCAAGATTTCAATAAACGGGACATCCTGGAAATTTCAAATGAAAAAAGGAAGGGAAGTAGGTGTCCTAAAAGGAGAAACGAGTTCAGGTCAAGAACAAGTACTAGAATTACCTTTAGCTGAAGGGCTGATAAACGATGGAGGTAATGAAATCCAATTGACTACATTGGAAGGTAGCTGGTTGGTTTTTGACCAGATACGACTGGAGGGGCCAGCTGGAACACAATTACGTATCCCAAAAAAGGCGATGATCAAGGAGGTTTATCCCGCAGATTATGAATTGGCTTGGGAATTACATAACGTTCAGCCACTTTTAGTGGAGGTACAGCACATAGAAGGTAATCCCGAAATAAAGGTGAAGTTGGACGGTGAAATCATTTTTCGGGAAATCTTGGAGGATGGCAGAAAAATCTATGAGGCTCCTATGCCGGCAGTAGTATCAACAAGGCATAGTAAGTATCAAATACTGCTGGACGGTGAAGTAGTTCAGGAGGGTACGGTGGAGAGAAATTCTAAAAAGCAGAACCAACCTGTGGATTACGTGGATACCAAAATGGGCACAGGCCATTCCCGATGGATGATAGCCCCTGGACCGTGGATGCCTTTTGGTATGGTGAAAATAAGTCCGGACAATCAGGAAATGGGATGGCAGGCGGGATATCAACCTACTTTTGAAAATGTCGGTACTTTTAGTCATATCCACGAGTGGACCATGGCCGGTTTGGGTACTTTCCCCACAAACGGACCGCTGATTACTACGATGGGCACTCCAGAAGATCCCGAAAATGGATATCGGTCACGGATCGATAAGGCCACGGAACAAGCTCCTTTGGGATACTATTCGGTCCTATTGGACGATTACGATATAAAGACGGAACTTACTGCGACCACAAGGTGTAGTTTTCAGCGGTATACCTATCCCGAAAATCAACCAGGGTCAAGAATACTGGTAGACTTAAAGATTCCCGCGGAATATGATTATACCATAGAAGAGGCCTTTTTTAAAAAGGTAAGCGATACCAAAATAGTGGGCTATAGCAAACAGATTTCATCATCGGTCTGGGGAGAGGCCTATTATAGAAAACAGATGGTCGAAGGTGGGGAAAGGCCAAGGGAATGGGACCAAATAGAGCAAGAGTATATAGTTCATTTTGCGATGGAATTTGACCGTCCCATGACCCAATTTGGAATCCGCACGGATGAAGGGAACATCCTTCCAGAAGAAGGTTCGGACACCTATAAAATATCCAAACCCGAGGATGTAGTTGCATTTGTCGAATTTGATACTTCTAAATCCCAAGTGGTCCAAACCAGGACGGGATTATCCTACGTTAGTATGGATCAAGCTGACTTAAACCTTAAAAAGGAAATCGCGGAACCTTTTGGCTGGGATTTCGAAAAGGTAAGGAATCATCAGGAAGAGATTTGGAACGATTTACTCGGTAGGATTCGGATAACTACCACGGACCGATTGGAAAAGGTAAGGTTCTATACCAATATGTATAGGGCCTTGGTGAGCAGAAATATTTTTAGCGATATTGATGGGAGTTGGGTAGATGCTACCGAGCAGGTTCGGAAATTTAAAAATCCCGATGAAGTGGCACTGGGTTGTGATGCCTTTTGGAACACGTTCTGGAATTTAAACCAGTTTTGGAACCTTGTGGTTCCGGAATGGTCTTCAAAATGGGTAAAATCGCAATTGGCCATGTACGATGCCAATGGCTGGCTGGCCAAAGGGCCGGCCGGTATGGAATATATTCCGGTAATGGTGGCCGAACATGAGATTCCGTTGATCGTTGGGGCCTATCAAATGGGAATACGGGATTTTGACGCGGAAAAGGCCTTTGAGGCCATCCAAAAGATGCAGACAACATTGGGAGAACAAATAGGCAATGGGTATGCAGGTAACCGGGACCTGGAGGCCTACCTCAAGTACAAGTATGTGCCTTATAACAAAGGACGTTTTTCCAATACCTTGGAATATTCATTTGACGACTTTGCCGTCTCACAAATGGCCAAGGCAATGGGTAAAAAAGAGGCATATCACAAATTCTTGGATCGTGCCTATTGGTGGAAAAATGCCATAGACCCAGAAATAGGATATGCCCGGTTACGGCACTCGGACGGAAGTTGGTATCCTGATTTTGACCCTATAAAAACAGCGGGCAACCATCAATATGTAGAAGGCAATGCATGGCAACTCTCCTTTTTTGTGCCCCAGGATGTTCCTGCTTTGGCTGCGATTATTGGCGAAGAAGAGTTTTCCAAGCGTTTGGACAATGGTTTTAATGTAAGTAGCCAATGGCGCTATAACGCCCCTAATGAATTGTATTGGGACTTTCCGGTGACCCAGGGCAATCAACAATCGTTGCATTTTTCATTTTTGTTCAATTGGGTCAAAAAGCCGTGGCTTACCCAAAAATGGAACCGGGACATTCTGGAGCGTTATTATGGTCACGGAATTTCCAATGCCTATTTGGGAGATGAGGACCAGGGACAGATGAGTGCTTGGTTTGTCATGTCCGCTTTGGGTCTTTTTCAAATGGATGGGGGCACAAGGACTACTCCTATTTATGAAATTGGAAGCCCATTGTATCCCAAGGTTGAAATTGATTTGGGAGAACGTTATAACCGAGGAAAAACATTTACCATACTGGCCAAAAATACCTCCTTCAACAATAAATATGTGCAACGGGCCATTCTTAATGGAAAGGATCTGAAGAATTTTTGGTTTCCGTCAAACGAGCTTTTAAAGGGGGGGCGCTTGGAACTTATAATGGGTCCTGAACCTAACAAAAATTGGGGAGTACATGCATTGCCCCCGAGTCCTAGATAAACATTCGAACATCATGAAATATATACTATTCATCTCTGTCCTGACTTTACTTCTCATCAACTGTAAAGAAGAAAAGCATCAAGAAAATACAACTTTACATGATCTAACGCAGTATGTAGATCCCCAAATTGGGTCAGTGCATGGCCGATGGTTTTTTTATACGCCTGCGGCCAGGCCTTTTGGGATGGCCAAACTGGCACCCCATACCAATGCTTACAACAGTGATGGTGGATGGGGCCCCACAGGCTATGACGATCGGCATACTTCTATAGAAGGATTTGGACATTTTCACGAATTTCAAATTGGAGGTTTGGTGTTTATGCCTACCACTGGTGACCTACAAACGGTTCCAGGGACTTTGGAGGAACCTGATAGAGGATATCGTTCACGATTTGACAAAACTACGGAAAACGCCGAGGCAGGATATTATACCGTGCATCTCAACGATTATGATATTCAATCGGAACTTACTTCTTCGGAACGGGTGGGGTACCATAGATATACATACCCCCGGACGGAAACGGCACATTTAATTATCGATATTGGCCATAAGCAAGGTGAAAGTAGTGACGTAACGGAGGCCTTTGCCCAAATCGTAGATGAAACGGAAATAGAGGGCTATATAGAAACCTATCCGGAATACGCGAAATTCTGCGATTCGGGGAAACGGGTCAAAATGTACTTTGTGGCGAAACTCAACAAAAAACCGCTAAGGACCGGAAGCTTCATAGATACGGTTCAACAGAAAGGGGTTTCGAAAACAAATGGCATAAACAATGGGTTGTATCTCACCTTTTCCATGGAAGAAAACGAACAGTTGGAGATTAGGACCGGATTAAGCCATACTTCAGTGGCCAATGCACGTTTGAACCTGAATACGGAATCCAGCGGCAAATCCTTTGATGAGGTCAGGAACGAATCGCTTGAAATTTGGAACAGAGCCCTAAATAAAATTGTAGTCGAAGGCGGAAAAAAAGAAGACCGTGTAAAATTTTACACCGGACTATATCATGCCCTATTGGGTCGTGGGCTGTCCAGTGATGTCAATGGAAACTATCCCCAAATTGATGGAAAAATAGGGGAAACCCCTTTGGATGAAACGGGGAAACCGAAATATGCCCATTACAACACCGATGGGATATGGGGCGGTTTCTGGAACTTGAGCCAAGTTTGGGGCCTGGCTTACCCAGTTTACTTTAGGGACTATGTGCAATCCAATATCGATTTTTACAAGGACAGGGGCTGGCTTCATGATGGGGCGGCCAATGGGGTGTTTACTAATGGGGTGCAGACCAATTTTCAAGGTTTGTTGTTGGCCTCGGCCTACAATGTGGGCATTCGCGACTTTGATGTCAAGACGGGATACAAGGCGGCCTTAAAAAATGAATTGGAATATCGGGGTAGGAACCTCGGCAATGGTAAGTATGACTTAAGTTATTTTATCAAGCAAAAGTATATCCCCTATAAGGATACCATTATTTCCAACGGATGGGTATTCAATTTTGGGGCATCCCACACCCTGGAATACAGTTTTAGCTCTTATGCCGTGGCCCAAATGGCCAAGGGCATGAAGGATATGGACAACCATGGAAAGCTCACGGAACAGGCAGGCTATTATAAAAACTTGTTCGATCCAGAAACCAAATTTATACGGCCCAAATTGGAGAACGGATCCTTTGTCCAAGATTTTGACCCCATGCTGGGTTGGGATGGTTTCCAGGAAGGAAATGCCTACCAGTTTAGTTGGTATGCACCTCATGATGTGGCCGGGTTGATTAAGTTAATCGGGAAGGATACCTTTAACGAGCGATTGGAAGCCATGTTCTCTAATGCACAAAAAAGCATGTTCGGTGGGGGCTCCGAAGAAATCCATAGTTTTTCGGGTGTGGAAAAATTGTACAATCACGGGAATCAACCCTGTTTGCACAATGCATGGCTGTTCAACTATTCCGGTAAGCCCTGGCTCACCCAGAAATGGACGCGTACCATCTGTAACGAATTTTATGGGACAAGTCCCCTACATGGCTATGGTGTAGGTCAAGATGAAGATCAAGGACAATTGGGGGCGTGGTACGCAATGGCGGCCATGGGCCTATTCGATGTTCAGGGACATGCTTCGGCCAACCCCACCTTTCAGTTTGGCAGTCCCTTGTTTGACAAAGTAACCCTTAAACTCAATGAAAAGTACTATTCCGGAAGTGAATTGATTATAGAAACCAGAAATCAACACTCGGATAATCCGTATATCCAATCGCTCTCCTTCAACAGAAAGCCAATTACCAAGTGTTGGATATATAGAGAGGAGTTAATGAAGGGCGGAACACTGGTCTTTACCATGGGCCCGGAACCAAATATGGACTTGGGAGTTGGGAAAGTGCCACCATCCATGTCCAATGAAAACCACTAACATTATGAAAAAACACATAAGCTTTCTTTTAGGGCTATTCTTGTTAGGTTGTACCCATCAAAAAGAAGATCAGGAATTGGCCCGTAAAATTTTGGATAATCGCGATTTCCAAGATGTAAAGACCAGGGCCTTGGAGGTTGTTAAAACCGGATTCAATGCCGGGGACGGATATGGCGAAGTTTGGATACGGGATTACAATACGTTCATAGAGCTCTCCGCTGAGGTATTTGACGCCGAAGAACTGGAAAGGAACTTACTTGTGTTTTTTAGGCTTCAGGGAGAGGACGGTAATATTGTGGATGGGTTTATCCCCAAGGAAAAGGCCGAAAATGTGGAAGGAGGATATACCTATATTTATTCCGATTTGGAACCAGACTATTGTGGTCATAAGAACACAGTGGAGACGGATCACGAAACATCTTTGGTTCAGGCCGTGTATAAGTATATCCAAGCTACGGGACAAAAGGAATTTTTAAAGAAAAAAGTGGGCCATAGTACCGTAGCCCAACGTATGGAACAGGCCATGCAATTTTTGTTGGATTACCGCTGGTCCAAGGAGCATGGGTTGATTTATGGGGCCACCACGGCGGATTGGGGGGATGTTCAGCATACACATTCCTGGGGAGTCTATATTACCGAGGATACCCACTATTGTGTTGACATCTATGACAATGCCATGTTGTTGATCGCATTGGACAATATGATGGAACTGCTCCCGGAAACCGAGGATAAATGGCAAAAAATACGGAATTCTATCGCACAGAATATCATGACCACGTTATGGGATGAGGAGAACGAAAAGTTCATTCCACATGTATACTTGGAAAAATCCCCATATCCCGATGATTTCAATGAAAATGAAATTTATTATCAAGGCGGGACCGCGGTGGCGATTGAAGCAGGACTACTCAACAAGGAACAAATAAGAATTTCCCTCAACAAAATGGTTACTAATGTAAAAGCTTCAGGAGCGGGATCTATAGGATTAACGCTCTATCCTCCGTATCCGGATTGGGCTTTTGAGAACAAGGGGATGTATTCCTATGGATATCAAAATGGGGGAGACTGGACCTGGTTCGGAGGGCGAATGATTCAGCAACTGATCAAAAATGGTTTTATCGAGGAAGCCTATGAACAATTGCTGCCGATGATTCAAAGAGTTGTCAAAAATGATGGATTCTATGAATGGTATACTGTAGACAACCAACCGGAAGGCTCGGGTACCTTTAGGGGGTCCGCTGGGGTATTGTATAAAGCCATTCTTTTATTGGAGGAATGGGCAGAATCAAAAAAATAGTGGTATGTTGATGACCTATTTAAAAAAAGACGCTAAATCCGAAATCAGTGGATTTTAAATTAGATCAAAACAGCTCCGTTCCTTTTCATGCCCAAATAGAAGGATACTTAAGGGAACTTATCCTTAGGAAAGACTATAGGAATGGTGCCAACTTTCTACCCAAAGAGGTGACCCTATCGAAAAAGTTGGGCGTTTCCAGAAATACGGTTCGGCAGGCGGTAAATACCTTGGTCAATGACGGACTTGTGGAACGTAAAAAAGGAGTAGGTACCAAGGTCATTACTAAAAAGATTACCACACGACTGGACAACTGGATCAGCTTTACCAAGGAAATGGAAAACCAGGGGATAGAGGTAGTCAATTACAGCGTTCAAATCTCAAATACAAGAGCCCCTGTTGAAGTGTCTAAGGCACTGGGGGTTTCCCTATCGAAAAAAATCTGGAAATTGGAAAAAATTAGAGGATCAAAGAAGGCCAAGTATTTGTATTCTTTATCTTATTTTCACCCTAGGGTAGGTATCACGGGAAAGGAGGATTTTACAATACCCCTGTATGAGCTATTGGAAAAGGAACACGATACTATTGTGATGACCTCCAAGGAAAAAATTAGCGCGATTAAGGCGGCCGGAAATATAGGGTCTTTGCTGGATATAGGACCCGATATCCCTATTTTAAAAAGGGAAAGACTGGTGTGCGATCCTGGAGATAGGCCTGTGGAATATAATGTGGTGTACTATCATACTTCTTATTTCACTTATGATATTGAAATAAAACGGACATTATAAAATGCAACGTTATCAAAAAGTGATAATACAGCAAAAAATAGTAACCGAAGATGGATACGTATAATCAAATTGCCATTGGGGTAGATGTTGGAGGAAGCCATATTATCAGTGCTGCCGTAAACTTAAGTGAATTGCAGATTCTTCCCGAAACGACCTTTAGCGTTAAAGTGGACAATAAGGCCAAAAAGGAAGTGGTTTTGGAAACTTGGAGTAAGGCTATTAATAAGACCATTGCCCATATTCCGGATAAAGAAAATGTTAATATAGGTTTTGCCATTCCCGGGCCCTTTGATTATGGCAAAGGTGTTGCCCTTTATGAAGGGGAAAATGACAAATACGTAAACATGTATGGAGTCTCTGTTCCCAATGAGTTGACAAGGTATCTGGACAGTGAGAACGTGAATTTTAGATTTCTCAACGATGCCACTTCTTTTGGTGTAGGGATCGCTTCCCAAGGAGATGCCAAACAGTATCGTAAAATTATTGTGGTGACCTTGGGTACCGGTTTTGGCTCAGCTTTTGTTAAGGAGGGAATTCCCCAAGTGAACCATGTCGAGGTCCCTAAAAATGGTTGCTTATGGGATAAGCCATTTAAACAAGGTATTGGGGATGATTACTTCTCTACCCGTTGGTGTATAAAGAGATATCAAGAGCTTTCCTCGGAAAAGGTCAAGGGGGTAAAGGAAATTGCAGAGGCCAACAATAACCACGCACAAACTGTTTTTGAGGAATTCGGAGCCAATATGGCCGAGTTTATGATACCTTTTCTTCAAAAGTTCCGTCCGGAATTATTGGTTCTTGGAGGCAATATTTCCCATGCCAGTAAGTTTTTCCTGCCCACATTAAAATCTGGAGTACAAAGCGCAGGGCTGGACATTGACTTTGAAATATCTTTCCTCATGGAGGATGCCGCGATACTAGGTAGTGCCCAGCTTTTCGAGAGTCATTTCTGGAATCAGATAAAAAATAACCTGCCCAATATTTAGTACCGGAACGGTATCATCTTCAACTGGCCGAAAGGCAAGAATACGGGCCGTCTTTTTCATAGCCCATTGGATTTGACTATTTTTAGATAAATGAAAATGTTCTATGGCTATAGAGATAGAGCGAAAATTCCTGGTCAATTCCGATGCCTTTAAGAAAGAGGCAACCATCTCGACCAGAATAGTCCAGGGTTTTCTAAATACCCATCCGGAACGTACAGTGCGTATCCGAATTGATGGTGATTTTGGATACTTAACGGTAAAAGGCCTTTCCAATGAAACAGGAACTTCCCGATTTGAATGGGAAAAGGAAATTACACCGGAGGAGGCTGAGGAATTAATACCTTTATGTGAGCAGAAAATATTGGAAAAAACCCGATATAAGATTCCCAATGGAAATCATTTTTTTGAGGTAGACGAGTTTCATGGTGAGAATGAGGGATTGGTAATGGCCGAGATTGAACTGCAGAACGAAAAAGAAGTTTTTGAAATACCGGATTGGCTTGGGAAAGAGGTTACCGGAGAGATAAAATACTATAATTCGCAATTGAGTAAACAACCTTTTAATACTTGGAAGAAATGAAAAAATACGTTTTACCGCTCCTTGTCCTTATAGCATTAGGCGCATGTAAGGAGGAGACCGAGGCTCCCAAGGAAACCGCCGAGCTTGTGGAGGAAATGGCAAAAAAATCGACAAGGGAAATTAAGGAGGAGCTAACGGACAAGGGATATAAAATCTTTGATTATGTGGATGAAAAGACTAAGGACACGGTCATCATGCAACAATATTTCATCGCTTTTTTAAAACGAGGAACCAATCGTTCATCCAACAAAAAAGAAGTGGACAGCTTGCAAATGCTACATTTGGCCCATTTAGGAAAGATGTACGAAGAAGGCCATGCGGATATTTCCGGCCCTTTTGGTGATGATGGGGAAATTCGCGGAATTACCATTTATAACACCCCTACTTTGGAGATGGCAGATAGCTTGGCCAATATGGATCCTATGGTAAAATCGGGACGATTGATTATTGAAATGCATCCATGGTGGGCGGCAAAGGGTTTTCCTTTAAGGTAGGCCCATTTCAAAAAACTCATATTCAGAAAAAGGTAAGTGCTTCGGTGATTGAAGACTACACGGCTCATAGTGCACTCTTAAACTGCTCCAAAAATCGTATGTCGTTCTCACTCAATAACCGTATATCCGAAATTTGATAGAGTAAAAGGGCTATTCTGTCAATTCCCATTCCAAAGGCAAAACCTGAGTATTCCTTGGAATCTATACCACAATTATCCAATACATTGGGATCTACCATACCACAGCCCATAATTTCCAACCACCCTGTTCCTTTGGTCATCCGATAATCGGTTTCAGTTTCCAGGCCCCAATAAACATCTACCTCTGCACTGGGCTCTGTAAATGGAAAATAGGAGGGGCGTAGCCGTATTTTGGACTTCCCGAATAGTTCCGTAGTAAAGAATTGCAATGTTTGCTTTAGGTCTGCGAAGGACACATCCTTATCTATATATAATCCTTCCACTTGGTGGAAAAAACAATGTGAACGTGCCGAGATAGCTTCATTTCGATACACTCTTCCCGGGGAAATAGTCCGAATTGGGGGTTTATTGTTTTCCATATAACGCACCTGTACCGACGAGGTATGGGTTCGCAAAAGAATGTCCGGATCGGTCTCAATGAAGAACGTATCCTGCATATCTCGGGCCGGATGGTATTCTGGCAAGTTCAGTGCGGTAAAGTTGTGCCAATCATCCTCAATTTCCGGTCCTTCGGAAACATTGAAACCTATTCTTGAAAAAATCTCTATGATTTGATTCTTAACAATGGATATCGGGTGGCGTGCCCCAAGAGGAATAGGCTCTCCCGGTCGTGTAAGGTCACCATAAACATTTCCCCCCTCAGATTTATCTTCCAAGGCCGCTTTAAGGTTAGCTACTTTTTCAGTCGCAATTGTTTGAAGTTTATTAATAGTCTGACCAAATTCTTTTTTTTGTTCGTTTGGGACTTTTTTAAACTCAGCAAAGAAGTCTTTGAGCAATCCTTTTTTACCCA
Source organism: uncultured Flavobacteriaceae bacterium (assembly GCA_947494715.1). GTDB lineage: Bacteria > Bacteroidota > Bacteroidia > Flavobacteriales > Flavobacteriaceae > Ulvibacterium. The sequence goes on from CANLWG010000003.1 coordinate 221,612, forward strand.
AGTATTTTATACGGAAGGCCTCTACGGCCTCCTTAGAGTTGGTTGTGAATTTTTCAACTTCGGCAATATGTTCTTTTATGGTATCGATCATAATGGTCAACAAAGATGCAAATTTATCACTTTATGCCTTACCCAGATAATAATTTGTACCTAGACCTTGACGAGTAGGTTATGCTTCTTCTGCCAAATATTGGTCTTTGATGTTGTTCTCGATCCATTCTAGACACTGGTCAAATGTCTCAAAAATGTTTTCCTCAGGAATGAGATCGGGGATAATATCAACCCGTTCCATCATATATCTGGGTTGACGAAGCACGTCAACGAAGAGTATATTGATGTTTAATTTTCGCAAGTCAATGAGAATGTCTTCTAAGGTATAAAGCCCTGATTGGTCCATATACTGCATTCGGTCCATTCTAATGATTACGGTAGAGGCAGAGTCGGGAATTTGCTCGGCAAGTGCTTGAAATTCACTAGTAGAACCAAAAAACAACGGCCCCTTAAGGTGCTTGATAAAAACCTCTTCTCGTAGGCTTTTGGGAAGACCAGCTTCATCGGCCCAGGCCTTTTCTGTTTCCAAGCTTTTAACGTCTGATCGCTCTGCAGTCAAATCACCCATTTTCTTCATGAACATCAATGAGGCTATAACAAGACCGATACCCACGGCATAAATTAAATCCCAAAAAGTAGCGAGACTCATTACTGTAAGCATGATAATGACCTCCGAACTTAATTTAAAAGGGCCAAGTTTAATATCTTTTGGTAAGCTGGGAATGGCTTTCAATCCTTTATAATCCATTACGCTGATGCCCACGGTAATTAAAATACCGGCCAAAACAGCTGCTGGAATTTGCGAGGCAATTGGCCCTAGAGTCAATAAGATCAGCAATAAAAGTACGCCGGCGATCATACCTGAAAGTTTGGTTTTACCACCTGAATTGATATTTATGACCGTTCTTATAGTTGCACCGGCACCGGGAAGACCAGCAAAAATGGCCGCAATACTATTTCCGATCCCTTGACCTACCAATTCTTTGTTCGGTTTGTGCTTTGTCTTGGTCATATTATCGGCCACTACCGAGGTGAGCAATGAATCGATGGCTCCCAATAGGGCCAAGGTCAATGCCGTAAAAATGTATGGTGTTATCGCTTTCAACTGAAACTCGGTAAATATTTCAAGTTTCGGCATGGGTAACCCCTCGGGTATTTGCTCTATGGCGCGATAACTTAAACCAAAACCGTAGGCAATACCAGAAACGACGATAAGACCTACTAAAGTACTTGGAATTGCGGTTGTGATTTTTTTAAAGCCGAAAATGATAATTATGGTAGCAAGGGTCAATGCCAACTCAAGCCAATTGATGTTTTTTAGAGCTTTTGGTAAAACATTTATGGCACCGATTACTCCCGAGGCTTTTGAAGCGGCCAAGGTTTGAGCCTCATCTAAAATAGCAGGTTCAGTGACTTCATGCGACCTTTTAATGGTTTCCTCAAAATCTTCTAAAACTAAAATTCCTTCCCCCGCCTCTTCTCGCAATATATTCTCAAGAATCAACTCCTCAGCCTGAGGTTTAAATTGGTTTACAAATGCAGCATCTTCTTTTGGGTAGTACCCTAAAGCGGGTAAAATTTGAGTAATGATTATAATAAGGCCAATTGCGGTCATAAAGCCCGATACTACAGGATATGGAATGTACCGTATATATTTTCCGAGCCCAAGTAATCCTAACCCGATTTGAAAGAGGCCGGCCAATAGAAATACTGTGAGAATTGCTGGCAACGCTTTTTCGACACTTCCGTCGTAAATGGCAATAATACCGGCAATTATGACCATACTCACAGCGGTCATTGGTGCTGTCGGACCAGAAATTTGGGTATTGGTGCCACCGAACATAGCTGCGAAAAAACTAATGAAAATGGCTCCGTAAAGCCCAGCACTGGGCCCCAGACCCGAGCTGACACCAAATGCTAGAGCCAATGGTAGGGCAACGATTCCTGCAGTTATTCCACCAAAAAGATCACCTTTTAGATTGGAGAAGAGGTTTTTCATATTTTGTGGTCAATTATATGGAGTCAAGATAGAACATTTTCATAATTAAAAAAGCCAATGCAAACGCATTGGCTCTTCTTTAACAGATTTTATTCTAATCTAGAAAGGTGACCTCCCCATTTTTGATATCATACATTGCACCCACGATTTTAATCTCTCCATTATCTTCCATTTGCTTTAAAACAGGACTAAGACTCCGCATATCTTCAATAGTCAAATGCACATTTTTAAGAACTACGTTGTTCACAAAATCAATGTTTTTAGAATTTCTCATACTAGGGTCAGCGGGTTCGCTAACTGCTCTTACCGCAGGTTTGATTTTGTGCAAAAGCGTCGTGAGGTTTCCCATTTTAGCATCATCACATGCCCCTTTCACGGCACCGCAAGCGGTATGGCCTAGAATGACGACGACTTTGGTCCCCGCAAGTTTGCATGCAAACTCAATACTTCCCAAAAGATCTTCGTTGACAATATTTCCCGCCACACGAGCGCTGAAAATATCTCCTATTCCTTGGTCAAAAATCAGCTCGGCCGAAACTCTGGAATCAATACAACTCAAAATAGTCGCAAAAGGGTATTGCCCAGACTTTGTATCGCTTACCTGCTCTAATAAATCGCGATCCGCCTTTTGATTGGCAACGAATCTTTTGTTTCCTTTTTTTAGTATTTCAATGGCGGCATCTGCAGTCATAGCCGCTTGAGATTCTTTTGTATGTGCTTTCATAATGTTTAGAGTTTAATCATTTTTTATGGATTAGTACGTATTCTATTTTTGCACCCCGGTTACCAAAAGTGTAACATTGAGCTTGCCGACTACATTGTTGATATCTGACATTACCAAATCCGTTTTGTTGTCGGTTTGCTGCTTTGCCCTATCTATATATAATAGGTTAATGTTATTCTTTGACAGATAGTTAGAAAGATTCTTAATTGTACCATCATTATGTTCAAATACATATTCTACCATTTTCTTATTCGCAGGTTGCGGTATTTCTTTCAATAGATACGAATTTTTAACGATTTTAAACGATTTCAGCGGTTTTTGAGCATGCGCCATTAAATCTTCGGCAAATTCTAAATTGAATGAAGGCTCCAAGTTATTTAGCATGCCCAAAGATATTTCTTTATTGGGCTCTAAAGCATTTTTATCAGTGGCAATCATTATTACACCTTTGAAGGTATTCAAAACAAACTGGGTAATATTATCACCGATGAAATTAAAAGGTCTGGGCTTTCTCTTGCCCAGAACTATAATATCTGGTCGACTTTTTTTAATAAAGTTGCTAATTTCATTTTTTATATTGCCAAACGCAAACGAATACTTTATGGCTATCTCATAGTCTTTAGATATCGGCTGTATTAAATTTTGAATTTTCTTATCGGTCTTTGTATGCAGACTATTGATGGTTCGAATAGCTGACAATTGATTTTCTTTATCTACAATATCCGTAGGCCTTTTTACACTGAATACTTCTATATCACCATTGACTATTTTAGCCAAACTTACCGTGCTTTTTAGCGTTGTTCTTGTAGAAGAATTTAAATCTGAAAGTACAACGATTTTGTATTTTTTCATATGATTTTTTTTAAGCTGTTTTTGGCCTTAATTTGAAAAATTCGATAAAACTTCCGGGATTCTCAACTACACCACGTTCGGAAATCAACTTTATATCAATGTTTCTTTCTTTGGCTTTAAATGCAAAATCCTCAAGAATTTCGATAATGTCATTGTCCAGATACCTGGTTTTTCTCACATCCAATTCCAAGTCAGTATCTCGGGGCAAACTATCTAGCTCAGTCAAAATAGCCCCTTTGTTAAAGAATGTAACTTCTTCTGCAAATGTCATTTTTATTCTGTGCTTACCATTGCTTTGATCTTCAATATGAAGAAAATGGGAGTTCTGATAACTTTTAATGAGGATTACAACGATGCCAACAGAAAGCCCTAGACCGATACCCACTAAGAGGTCGGTAAAAACGATTCCTAAAACAGTTACCGTAAAAGGAACGAATTGTTTCCAACCCAATTGGTACATTTTTATGAACAAACCGGGTTTTGCCAATTTATAGCCAACGATAAAAAGAATGGCCGCCAATACCGAAAGTGGAATCATGTTCAACAATTTGGGAATCAAGATTATGGAGATCAACAAAAAGAAACCATGAATAATTGCAGACATTTTTGTCTTTCCACCAGACTGAATGTTCGCTGAGCTTCGAACAATAACTTGAGTAATTGGTAGGCCGCCGATCATTCCTGAAATAATGTTTCCTGTTCCCTGGGCCAACAGTTCCCTGTTTGTTGGTGTTACACGTTTTGCAGGATCTAGTTTATCCGTAGCTTCAACGCATAATAGGGTCTCTAAACTTGCCACCAAGGCAATTGTAAAGGCTGTAATCCAGATTTGTGGATTTACGATGGCACCGAAATTGGGAAAACTGAACTGCGCCAGGAACGATGAGGCATCTTCCGGAATCGGGACAGTTACCAAATGATCCGAAGAAATCGAAAACATATCATTACTTTTTGTAAATACATAAAATAGTATTCCAACTATGACGGCTACCAACGGCCCTTGCACTAATTGAAAGATCTTTCCTTTTTTAGAAAGTACTTTATCCCATAAGAGTAATATCGAAAGCCCTAGTACCGCAACCACGGTCGCTCCAGGACTGATATTATTTACAGTTTGAAAAATTTCAGAGAACGTATTTTCCCCATCGACTTGAAAAAAAGCAAAATCACCTTCAGGATCTGCATCATATCCGAAGAAATGCGGAATCTGTTTTAAGATGATTATAAGTCCTATTCCGGTTAACATTCCCTTTATGACCGAAGATGGGAAGTAATAACCGATAATTCCCGCTTTTAGTATTCCGAATACAATTTGGATGATTCCTCCCAATACTACAGCAAGCAGAAAATTTTCAAATCCGCCCAAGGTACCTATAGCCGTCAAAACGATAGCTGCAAGACCTGCAGCCGGACCACTTACGCCAATCTGTGAACCACTCAAGGCACCTACGACGATTCCACCTACAATACCTGCAATAAGGCCTGAAAATAATGGTGCACCACTAGCAAGAGCTATTCCTAAACAAAGAGGTAACGCGACAAAAAATACAACGATACTTGAGGGCAAGTCATTCTTTAAATATTTAAACATATCAGATAGTTTTTGCCTTCAAATAGTGTTGAAAGCGGGTTAGTCAATCAAAAAGCCAATGTGGTTCTAAGCATCAATAGACCGTTTCGAAATATGCCGATTTTTTTTGCGTGCCCTTTTTAGTACCCTAATTCGCTAATCCCGATAACTATCGGGATGAACCATAGCCAGGCTTAAAAATTTGCCTCGTATGGTATTAAAAGTGACCTATGGAAACTCTAGGCACACATTTCAAAACAGTCTCTAAATGGTTTCTGGCGGAGGAAGTAATATTTTCGCGGTGAAGTCGCTAGAGCCGGTAGTATGAAAATCGCCTGTACCCGACTTATTTGATTGGGCGATTAATGAAAAATCAGCAGGGTTGTTTTGAAGTATTTTTTCTTCTGTGGAGTCTTTTTTTTCCTGTTCTTTTTGCTCTTCTTCGTTTATTATATTTACCAATAAATTGTTATCCGAATCCACCAGCGTAATTACACACGGAGCCATAATGGCCGAGAACCAAAAAAATAACAGTATAATTCTCACTAATTTCTTCATATATAAAGCAAGAAATGCTAATATAACAGTAATACTATTAACTTGTTGTTAATAAAGACCTAAAAATCTTTTAATGCTTTAATGTTTTCAGAAGAGATCCATCCAGTTTTTCCATCGGCCAGCCTAATCTTTTTCCATTCGTTAAGAGAGTCCAAGACGTGAATTTTGGTTCCCTCATGCAAAGTGAAGACTTCTTGGCTCCTATTGTTCGGTTCTGATTTTACGGTCACTTCTTCCGAAAATATAATAGCCGGTCTATCTCCCTTGAAGTCATTGTGCTGAATAAAGGCAAAGGTCATGGAAATTATGGCAATGATTAAGGAAATCATACCGGTAATAAAAGCAATGCGCTTACGTGAAGAGTATCTAAAATAAAAAAATGCTATGTATAAGAGTACAAAGAGAATTGTGAATACTACTGCAGCGATAGCCCATTGATCAAAGGATAAAAACCCTGTGATTTTATTGTAAATTTTGGAAAATCCCGTTTCGGGCATTTTTTCGATCGCGTCCAATGTCATATTTTGGGCATAGGCCAAATTGTTCTTTATTTCCGGATCATTGGGCTTTAAAAGCAGTGCCTTTTCATAGTAATAAATGCTAGGGGCAATTTGATTAATCTTGTAATACGAATTTCCCAGATTAAAATAAAGTGCGGCCGAGTGTTCCCCATTATCCAAAATTTCCAGGTAATTGGAAATGGCTTTTTCGTAATCCCCTTCGTTATAGGCCAACGTGGCTTGTTCAAAGATTGCTTCATTCTGGGCATTTGACCAAAAGCCTATCCACAATAGTATGTAGCTTGCCAATCTTTTCATCTATTCTATAACTGTTTATCCAAATATGAGATTACTTCGCTGGCCTTATCATAATCTTGGTGCATCTGTACGTCCGAGAAAGGGCTGTAACGGGCCATTTCACAGTTTTTGAGTAGTCCAATAAAGTCGTCCTTGGTAGTTTCGTCCACTTTTTTTTGGGTCAACAAAGCCTCGATTTTGTCTTTGCTGAATTCCGAGGTCTCTATTTTAAGTTTGGCCTTTAGATAATGATGTAGGGCCTTTTCAAGGGCGATATAGAAATCCTCCTTGTTCCCTAAAGCCTTTTTGGCCTTGGAAAGGTATTTTTTTGCCAGTTTATTTCTCCTTTTTATTCTATTTCCTATAACATCACTAGCGATGGCCTCACGCTTTTTTCCAAATACAACCGCCGAGGGAATCAATAAAAGGGGCAACAGCAACCAAAGGTAAAACCGTGTGGATCCAAAAAAATAATTGGTGCCGATTGCCCTTAGGTCAGGTTTAAGCTTTATAAAATTAAATTGGCTGCCCGTAGCGATTACACTTCGCTTATTTGTTCCAACGACATTGCTATTTCCGGCAGCAATGTTGGCCGGACCTTGAATTACGTCAATAAGGATTTCATCTGAATCCAGCCTCCTATATTTTTCAGTTTTGGGATCAAAGTAGCTAAAGGAAATACTTGGAATGGGATACTTGCCTTTAAATGAGGGGACTATAGTGTAGTTGTTACTAACCTTTCCCTGCATACCGGATAACGTAGTACGGACTTTTTCGTCAAATTCGGGCTCATATACTTCCAATGAGCTGGGCAAATCGGGTTCTGGCAATTGGAACAGCTTTAGATTTCCCTTTCCACTGACCTCCACTTTGGCTTGTAAGGATTCCGAAGCATTTAGTTTGGTCTTAGTCGTGGACACCGAAAATTCAAAGCTTCCGACGGCACCGCTAAAGTTTGCCGGTTTTCCTTCAGCGGGTAGTTCCTTTGCATTTATTGTACGTCTCCCGGCCGAAACCGTCTTATTGGTCTGTGAGTAAATACGATCCCCGAAGAAACCACGTTTATTGGTAGGTACTTCCAAGGTGACCTCCAAGGATAGAGGTTCTATCTCCAATTTTCCTGCCTTTTGCGGATAAAGCACTACTCTTTTCAGTACTACATATCTAAAAGCTTTTCCCTTATAGGTTCCATTTTGTGGTACAGGTCTGGAAACAGGAATATCCTGGCTCCAAAAGTTGTTATATTTTGGATTATCCAACGGTCTGTAGTTGGTAATACCAATGCTAGAGCTAAAATATAGTTTGTAGACGACGCTTAGGGGCTCATTCAGATAGGGGGAGGTCTTGGAAACCTCGGCCACCAAAAACAAGCTTTCATCCGCAATATCGTCCACGGTCATCTGATCGCTGGGTTTGTCAACGGCAGCCGTTACTTCAACTTGTTTTGGAAGTGATTTATAGATTTTTCCACTGATTGTAATGGTCGCTTGCTTTATGGAAAATTTTCCTCGCGCCGTAGGTGCCAAGGTATAGGAATAGGTCTTGGAATAACTCCGTTTCCCGTTGATCCAAGAGGAACTTATGGATTGAGACGGCCCCATTAGTACCCTGAAACCTTCAAAATCTGGTGGATTGAAGTTATCTCCATCTTGGTTCATGGTAAAGTCCACGCGCAAGCGCTCGTTGATTCCCAATTTTTCCTTGCTGAGATTCATTTCAAAGGTTACTGCATCCTTATCTTGCCCTTGCGAAACAAGTGCCATACCTAAAAAAAATAAAAATGAAATATGTTTAAAGTTTTTGGGCATTACCAATCCTTTTCATTTTTCACCTTGACGCCTTTTACCTTTTTTGCATCAATCTTTTCCTGTACTTTCTTTTCCTCGTTCTGCATGGCCTCCAACAGGTTTTGTATTTGTTGTTTGCTCAATTGGCTAGGACGAGGTTGTTTCTGTTCTTCAGGCTTGTCTCCTTGATTGGGCTGTTTTTTTTGCTCCTCCTTCTTGTCCCCATCACCTTCTTTATTATCCTCCTTTTGTTCGTCTCCCTTGTCTCCCTTATCATCTTGATCTTTCTGTTCTTGATCTTTGTTCTCTTCTTTATTGTCCCCTTCGTCCTTGTTATCCTGATTTTGATCCTGTTGATCTTTGTTGTCCTGGTTCTGGTCGTTTTGTTCCTGCTCTTTTTTCAAAAGCTCCTTTGCAAGGGCCAAATTGTAACGGGTCTCTTCATCTGTTGGATCGTTCCGTAAGGCTTCTTTATAGGCTTCCACTGCTTTTTGGTATTCTTTGCGTTTCATGAACACATTTCCCATATTGTGGTAAGCCCTATGCTTGTCGGATTTGTTCTCAGCAATTTCACCGGCCTGTTTGAAACGCCCAAAAGCTTCACTATACGTTTCTTTAGTGTAGTACGCATTACCTAAATTATAGGGTGCCGCTACATTTTTACTGCTTTTGGAGATGGCTTTTCTATAATCTACCTCGGCGGTAATAAAATTATTTTCGGAAAGCTCTTTATTGGCTTCCCAAGTAAGGTTTTTAGATTCATTTAAGGCGCCTTCATCAATTACTTTGTCCTCTTGGGCAAAAGAGAATACTCCCAATACTAAAAACACATATAATAAAATGCCTTTCATAATAATTCTGGTATTCACGTTCAATAAATAAAAGAAAACAGAAAAAAGAACATATAACCTATGATTTAGAAAACTTTAATAGTGTATTGAAACCACCTTGTCTTCCCTATTCTTCATATTCATTGAACAAATTCAACTTTTTAAGCCATCTTGTCTTTCTGTCCAGCACAAAGATGTCCAAAAATAAAAATAACAATCCGGCCCCTAAAAACCATTGGAATTGATCCTTGAACTCTGCAAACTGTTTGGCCTCGAATTCGGTCTTGTCCATTTGGTTCAATTGTTCCCTAATAAATTCCACAGCTTCTTCCGTATTGGAACCGTTAATATATTCACCATTACCTTCATCGGCTATCTCCTCTAGGATCTCTTCGTTTAATTTGGTGATGACCACCTCTCCCTGGGCGTCTTTTTTTAGACTTTCTACAACCCCATTTCGTTTAAGGGGAATAGGGGCACCTTTATCTTTGCCTACCCCGATTGTAAAAATACGTATGCCCTCTTCAACCGCTTCCTCAACGGCTTCCAGGGTAGAATTTTCAGAATGGTCTTCTCCGTCGGAAATAATGAACAACACTCTATTGGTCTGTTCATCGTCGTTGTAATAGGTAGTGGCTAGTTCTATGGCCTCATTGATGGCCGTTCCTTGGGAAGTAAGCATATCCGTGTTCATGTTTTGCAGGAACATTTTAGCAGCACCGTAATCCGTGGTAATAGGCAATTGGGGAAAAGCTTGTCCCGCATAGGCTATGATGCCAATCCGGTCACTCGCCAATTGGTTAATGATTTCGGATACCAATCGCTTGGATTTTTCCAAACGATTTGGAGCAATATCCTCTGCCAACATACTTTTGGATACATCTACGGCAAAAACGATATCTACTCCTTCCCGTTTTACGGTCTCTAATTTTGAACCAATTTTGGGATTCACAAGCCCTAAAGCCAAAAAAGCAATACCAAGGGTAAACAGTAGTAACTTCAGATATGACTTAAAGTCCGACTTTTCCGGGGTCAATCGTTTTAGCAAGGAAAGATCCGCAAATTTTTTCTGGGTTCTTTTTTTCCAGAATTGCAGCATAAGGAATAGAACGATCATCACCGGAATGATGAACAAGAGATAAAAGTATATTTTTTCGTCTAACTGAATCATTTTTTATACTCGGCCTAGCAATTAAATAAAGCTCCTAAAAAGGGTATTTCGCAAAATCCATTCCATTACGAGTAAAGCGCCTGCCAAAAGGACCCAAGGCCTGAACTTTTCCTCGTACCTATAATATTTGAATTCCTCTATTTCGGTCTTTTCCAACTTGTTGATTTCGTCATAAATGGCCTCTAGCTTTTCATTGTTGGTGGCCCTAAAATACTTTCCTCTCGTGGTCTTGGCAATATTCTTTAGCAAATCCTCATCAATTTCCACCTGACGCATACCATATCGATATGAACCATCCGAATTATAAGAGATAGGTGATAGGGCATTGCCATTGGTTCCCAAACCAATAGTATATACTTTTATGCCAAATTCTATAGCGAGCTCTGCAGCCGTCTGCGGCTCAATAAATCCGGAATTGTTCACCCCATCCGTTAGTAATATAATTACTTTGCTTATGGCCTTGCTTTCTTTTAGGCGGTTAACGGCCGTGGCCAGCCCCATTCCGATGGCCGTACCATCATTCAATTGTCCATAGGTAATTTCGCGTAATGCACTCAACACTATGGATTTATCACTGGTGATAGGAGTTTTGGTATATCCCTCACCGGCGTAGGCCACCAAGCCTATACGATCATTGGGGCGTTCCCTGATAAAATCCGCGGCCACTTCCTTCAAGGCAGAAAGCCGATTGGGTTTTAGGTCCCTTGCCAGCATACTTGAGGAAACATCAATGGCCATGACGATGTCTATTCCTTTTGTTGTCTTGGTCCGTGTAGATATATCCTCGGTCTGGGGGCGTGCCATAGCAATTATGATGGCGGCCAATGCAAGTAAACGCAGTGCGAAGAGTACAGGCCTTAATTTTGGGAGTATACTATTCGCCGTAAAGCCTTTAATACTGGAAATTTTTAGGGAAGCAACCTGTTCCTTTCGTCTAAAAAAGTACCATAGGAGGGCCAATGGAAGCAGTGAGAGCAACCAAAAAAACTCGGGATTCGCAAAGGACACATTGTCTAACATCTATACCTCCGTTTTTACTTCCAGTGTTTTTAGCACCCTATCTACAATTTCTTGAGCGTAGGTGTCATCATCCAACCAAGTCAAGAGAATCTGCTGTTGAAAGCCCTTCCCCCCAAAACTTAGGATTACATACTCGCCTTTCACCAACTCCTTGGATTCCGGGACCTTGAATTTTCCGCTACCATAGGTCTTAATCCCCTTAATTCCGCTAATAGTCGTGAATTCTTCCTGTTTGGTAATTATATTTTTTGCGCCATTACGTTCAAAGTTTTTGATCAACTGTTCAATAGTCTCTTCAAACTCTGGTTCCGCAGGTTGTGTAAAGGTAGTAGAGGTGGCGGCTACAGTGAACAGCGCATCCTCATCTCTGTAGGCGAAGGTCTGTAGTTCTTTGACTTTGTCCTTGGCTTCGGGTGGAATCTTGGTTTTTTGACGGACCAGTACCTTTGGAGCTTCTAAATTTATGGGAGGGTATCCATACGAACTGGATATCCATTCGCCTTCCAAAAGTCTTTTTGAAGGATGCCTTGTAATCGTGTCCCAAACATATTTTGGGCCATAATAGGCTGAAAGTGAAGCTATGGAAATCAATACAGCACCTAAAGCTATACCGCCTGTCAATATCCATTTTTTGCGATACGCCTTGCGGGCAAGTTCTTCTTGGTATTCCGCTTGCTCCTTGAGCTCTTCCTCGGTAGGTTCAGGTAGTGCATCATGGGTTTTTATGACAATTTGTTCAATGGATTTTCTATCTTGTTCGGCTACGGAGGTAGGAGGTTTGGAACGGGCAAATTTGACAAGATCGGCAGTCTGCAGTATTTTTTTGAAATGCCCTAAGGTATCATTGTCGATTTTCAGCTCCCCGGCATCCTTCAACATTTCCAACTTTGTAATGAGCTCGTCCGTTGTACTTTCCAGAGCGGTTACATGAACGTCTTCTTCCAAGTACGACCGAACAATATTGGTCAATTCCGAGTAGTATTGTTTGTATTCGTCCTGAATGAGGTATTTTGAATTTTCTAAGCGTTTCAACTCCAAAAGGGCCCTATCGTACGGAGGCAATAAAGCTTCTTTTTCAGCTTCGGTCAACGGCTTCCTTCTAAATATGAACCAATAGATAAGCCCACCAAGTATAGCCAATACCAAGAGGACGATTATAAGTATTTTCCAGAACTTGGCATTGCTTTTCTCAACGACCATCAATTCTTTGATATCGTACATTTTCTGTGCTACGGTATCCACCGGAATTGTGGCCACTTCAACACGTAGGGAATCCGTAAAATAACCTTTGCCGTTAATTTCTATGCGTTGGGCCGGAAGTTTGTAGGAACCTGAATCGAATTGGGTAAGCGCATACGTCTTTTGCAGGGTAAATCGATCTTTTTTCTTAGTAGTATCCGTTTCAAAGGCCTCAACGGTCTCCAAGGGCGAAAAGGTCTGCCCTTCGGGAAAAATGACTTGAGCCATTGTATCGGCTTCAACGGTAACCGTAAACCGAATCTGTTCCCCGATTTTAATTGAAGTTGTATCTACTTCGGAACCGACCTTTGGATCGGTTTGGGAAAAACAGCTAAGGGAGAAAACGAAAACAAACCAAAGAAAAAAGCATCGCAACAGGTGCGATGTATAATTCTTCATATATAATTTTTCATTTTTCATTTCCGTTACCCTCTTCGTTTGAAATAGCCTAATAATTTCTTTACATAGCTTTCATCAACTCGACAGCTTAAAATACCACAACCTGATTTGGTAAAGGTTTCCTTAAAATACTCTACGCGCTCCTTGTGATATGCTCCATAGGCCGCCCGTACTTTTTTAGATTGGGTATTGATCAAGGAAACGGCTCCCGTTTCGGCATCCTGCATTTGTACCATCCCTAGATTGGGAATGCGCTCTTCGCGTTCATCGTAGACACGGATACCGGTTACATCGTGTTTGTTACCTGTGATCTTCAAGGTTCTTTCATAATCGTCCGCCATGAAATCCGATAGTACAAATACAATTGCTTTTTTCTTTAGCACATTGGACAAGTATTTCAAGGCTTCGGCAATATTGGTCCGATTGCTGCCGGGCTTAAATTCCAACAATTCCCTAATAATCCGGAGCACATGGCTCTTTCCTTTTTTGGGAGGAATAAAAAGTTCCACCTCATCGGAGAAAAGTATCAAGCCTACCTTATCGTTGTTCTGAAGGGCCGAAAAGGCCAAAGTGGCGGAAATCTCCGTGATAATTCCTTTTTTAAATTGATTGGTGGTTCCGAACAACTCCGAACCACTTACATCTACCATAAGCATCATGGTCAATTCACGTTCCTCCTCAAATACCTTTACAAAAGGTTCATTGTATCGGGCGGTTACGTTCCAGTCAATACTCCTAACATCGTCTCCGAATTGATATTGCCGTACTTCACTAAAGGTCATACCGCGGCCTTTAAAAGTAGAGTGGTACTCCCCACCAAAGATATGGTCGGAAAGACGACGGGTCTTTATCTCAATCTTACGAACCTTTTTAAGTAATTCCTTGGTATCCATTTTTCCAGTAAGCAATATCAGTGGTGGTATGCAGTCGTTATTTGGAAAGTCTTTGAAAAAATACTGCCAACTACAACTGCGAACTGTCAGCTTGTTTAGGGTACTTCGATCTCGTTTACGATCTTGTTGATGATTTCTTCGGAAGTGATATTCTCGGCCTCGGCCTCATATGTAATACCTATACGATGACGCAAAACATCATGTACCACGGCCCGTACATCTTCAGGAACCACATAACCCCTGCGCTTTATAAAGGCGAAGCATTTAGCAGCATTACCCAGATTAATACTTCCTCTTGGTGAAGCCCCGAAGCTAATCAATGGTTTCAGATTTTCCAAACCATATTTTTCGGGATACCGGGTAGCGAACACGAGATCAAGAATGTACTTTTCGATTTTTTCATCCATATAGACCTCGCGAACCGCTTTTTGAGCGCTTAGTATTTGCTGTAAGGTAACTACAGGATTAACGGCATCGTAAGCTCCTGCCAGATTTTGGCGCATAATCAATTGTTCCTCGTTCATTTTTGGATAATCGATTACCGTCTTCAACATAAAACGGTCTACTTGCGCTTCGGGTAGCGGATAGGTACCCTCCTGTTCAACAGGGTTTTGTGTCGCCATTACCAAAAAGGGCTTGTCCAGTATAAATGTCTCATCGCCGATGGTAACCTGTTTTTCCTGCATGGCTTCCAAAAGTGCGGATTGCACCTTGGCCGGAGCACGGTTTATTTCATCCGCCAGTACAAAATTGGCAAAGATGGGACCCTTTTTAATGGAAAAATCGTTCACCTTCATGTTGTAGATCATGGTTCCCACAACATCTGCGGGCAAAAGATCGGGAGTAAACTGAATACGGCTAAAACTTCCCTTTACCGCTTTGGCCAAAGTATTTATGGCCAAGGTCTTGGCCAGTCCGGGGACACCTTCCAAAAGAATATGGCCCTGTCCCAAAAGTCCGATAAGCAATCGTTCCACCATATGTCTTTGGCCAACGATTACCTTGTTCATTTCTAACAGCAGCAGGTCTATAAAGGCACTTTCTTGGGCAATCTTCTCGTTCACAGCGCCGATATCTACGGTAGCATTTTCTTCCATAAAGCTTTATTAGTAATTGTTTATCAATAGGTTGGTTTTAAAGCATGGCGCAAATTGAAAATTTATTTATTCATTGCCTGTTAACGATTGGTTAAAAATTGCGTAAACCCCCAAGTTTTATGAAGTATTTAAGGGATTTCTTTTTAATTTCATCGCTTATGAAAAACACAACCAACTATTCCCGTATTATAGCTGGGGCCATGACCTGGGGCCAATGGGGCAAGCAACTTTCAAAGGACGAAATAGCCGACTTAATAAACCATTGTCTGGAAGCGGGAATATTTACCTTTGATCATGCTGATATTTACGGCGGATATACCAATGAAAACGATTTTGGACAGGGCTTTGCCCAAAGCGGAATTTCACGTGATAAGATACGTCTTATCACCAAATGTGGTATCCAATATGTTTGTGAGGCAAGAAAGAACCGCATAAAGCACTATGACTATTCATCGGACTACATTGTTTGGTCCGCAGAGCAATCGCTAAGAAATCTGCATACGGATTATGTAGATCTTTTTTTGCTGCACAGGCCCAGTCCGTTAATGCACCCCGATGAAATAGCCGAGGCGGTAAGTAAACTTAAAAAGGAGGGCAAAATCGTGGAATTTGGCGTATCGAACTTTACACCTTCGCAAATTGCACTTTTGGAAACCCGGATTCCGGTTTCGGCAAATCAGGTCGAATTTTCGCTAACGGCCGAAGGAGTTATGTATGATGGTACTTTGGATGATTGCATAGCCAACCAAAGAATGGCGATGTCCTGGAGTCCGCTTGGAAGTTATTTTAAAGAAGTAAACGGCCAAACGGAACGCATAAAAAGTGTATTGACAGTTATGCAGGAAAAGTACGACGCCACAGCCGATCAATTGTTGTTGGCGTGGATTATGACCCATCCCGCCAATGTACATCCCGTAGTTGGTACGACAACAAAAAAAAGATTGGAAGATGCCGTTAAGGCCAGCGAAATACAATTGGATTTAGAGGATTGGTTTATACTTTTGGAATCTAGTCAAGGACATAAGGTACCTTAAAAATTAGAATTATGGTTAAAACAGTATTGATAACGGGCGCCACTAGTGGTATTGGAAAAGCTACGGCAGAACTTTTCGCAGAAAAGGGATTTCATCTTATACTATGTGGAAGGCGCACGGAACGATTGGAGAATCTGAAGAAAAAATTAAGCCACAACACGCAAGTACATATTCTGAGTTTTGATGTTAGGGATAGAAAGGCCGTATTCGATGCCATAGGCTCATTGCCCGATGATTTTTCAAAAATAGATATTCTGATCAACAATGCAGGGAATGCCCATGGTTTGGATACTATTGATAAAGGGAGTATTGACGATTGGGATGCCATGCTGGATATTAATGTTAAGGGATTGCTCTACGTATCAAAAGCGGTAATACCTCAAATGGTTGAAAGAAAATCGGGGCATATCGTAAACATCGGATCCATAGCTGGAAAAGAGGTATACCCCAAAGGCAATGTGTATTGTGCCAGTAAATATGCTGTGGATGCCCTAAATCAGAGTATGCGAATTGATTTGAATCCACATGGAATACGTGTAGGTGCGGTAAATCCGGGAGCGGCGGAAACGGAGTTCAGCAATGTACGTTTTAAGGGAGACGATGAAAGGGCAGACAATGTATATAAGGGGTTTGATCCCCTGACCCCCATGGATATCGCCGAAACAATACTTTTTGTAGTCACCAGACCGGCCCATGTGAATATTTGGGATCTTGTTGTTACCCCAACAGCACAGGCTTCTGCAACTGTTTGGAATAAAAGATCGTGAGTCGGTCTGTTCTTACAATCCGATAGCTTCAATCCGAGAAAATGATCAACAAACGTCTTCTTGTAAAAAACCTTCTCGCCCATAATGACGAGAATAGTTTTTATGACAAAAAACGTATCATCAATATTGGTCAAAAAGAGGGCAAGGCCAAGTTTCTAAAACATGTCTGTGCCTTGGCCAACAGTAATCCCAAGAACAATTCTTTTATTGTTATCGGGGTAGAGGATGAGGACAACAAAATCATCGGGGTCGATTTTTTCGATGATAGTAAGATCCAAAACCTGGTCAATGCGTATTTGGACAATCCCCCGCTTATTTCCTATGAGAATATCCCCTTTCCCCATTTGCCCGAAGACAAGGTAGTAGGGCTTGTAACCATTAAATCCAATGGAAAGGTGTGCGCACTTCGGCGGAATATTTGGAAATATTATGGGGGAGCGGTATTTTTTAGGGAGGGGAGTATAAGCCTTCCCAAAGCTTTTGACATTGAGCTTAAAAATAGTAACTCGAAAGCCGTGGCCACTATAGAACAGCATGCACGTAATAACATTGAACTTACTTTGGACGGGGTCATTGATTTTATCAATAACAGACACAAGGATCTGGAGAGTAATTACAAAGTTTTTAAGGAGCAGTTTGTGGTCTGTTGGGCAGGAAACAAAAAAAAAGTGAATAGCAAAACATACTATTCGAGAGTAGATATCGAATTGATCAACGAACAAGTAAAGTTGTTCTACTCCACTTTGGATGAGGTTACCCTTGCCTATGACGAAAGTTCATTTACCACGATGGAGTATGTACAATTGGGGCTAGGAAAAAAACAAACGTACTACCCATTGGAGAAAGTAGTCATTACCTTTGAGGACAATGGCACCTACCAAATTCAAAGCGACCTGATTTTTGAACCACCCCGGTATGATAAAAAGACACTTTTCCATATTTACAACGCCAACAATGTGCTGCTCCAAAAAATGGAACGTAACAGTGCCTTAAAGCCATCCGAGGAAATTGATTTAAAGCACTTGCCGGACACCTATTTGATCTGTTATCTCAATGGTTTTGAAGAGGCCAAGGAAAAAATGGAAACTGCCCGGGCATTGTTGAAAAAGCAAAATGAAAAAATCTATCGTTCTTTAAAGGAATCGTTGCGCATCTTAAGGAAGGTAAAGTATAGTTGATCAATGTAGACATTACTTCTCCAATTTTTTCCCAACAATTTGCTGACCTGCCTGATGTAAGGTTACACTTTCAACCTTTCCATCCTCATTCTGATTAAAGGTGAGTTGGGCCTCCACAACCTTAAAATAAAATACGTTTTCTGATTTTGGAAAAACTGGAAATTCCGGTTGCGCAGTAGCCTGTGCCTTCAATTGATTACCTTCTTTTGAAACCGTAAGTATGAAATTTGGGGCCAATTCGTACTTACCGATGTAAGTAGCCAAGACTTTTTCATCAACAACTATTTCCTCAATGATATTCTCAGGATTTACTCCTAACTCCTTTAATTTTTTGATAGCCTCTAGATTCCCCGGATTCAGTTTTATGGATTTCCTATAATTCACAATGGAGGCTTCCTTATCACCATGTTTCAATTGTGCCTCACCATAACCGGCGTATACATTGAAAGAATTTGGAAAAGCTTCGATATTCAGTTTGAATACGGCCAGGGCTTTTTTCACTTCTTTTTTGTTTAAATATTCATACCCTAATCTATTTAATTGGCCCTCGGTGAAATCAAATTCCTCGGCTTTGTTTTTCTTTAAATCCCAATAGGTGCCCATTGCCGTTTCAATTCCTTGTGTATCGATTATCTCTTGTAACTTGGCTCCAATGGAAGGTTTTATTTCTTTGAGTGGAGAGTCGGGATGTAAGATGTGAATTCCAATATCATCTACGCCTGCATTTGAATTGGAGAGTACTACTACACCTTTATCCCCACCCTTAATAAATCCGGCAAAAGTGCGATAACCACCCGTGCCGCCGTTATGCCAAACAATTTCCAAATCATCAAAGACCATGGTATGCCAGCCCAAACCTACAATTGGACTCGTCCCTTCAATTCTTGAATTTTGGTGAGTCAATTGCATTGCCGAATAAAGACTACTTTTTTCAATCCCCATGTTTACCACCAAATAGTTGAGCATATCAACCGCGTTGGAACGGATCGCCCCCGCCCCTGCCAAAGTAGGGATGTCCCAATTTTCGACTTCCACTCCGCCACTGTGCCCCATAGCTAGATTTTTCTTCATTGAAGATGTAAG
The DNA here is from genome assembly GCA_947494715.1 of uncultured Flavobacteriaceae bacterium. GTDB lineage: Bacteria > Bacteroidota > Bacteroidia > Flavobacteriales > Flavobacteriaceae > Ulvibacterium. The sequence goes on from CANLWG010000003.1 coordinate 240,661, forward strand.
TGCAATACGGGTATCTTTAAGACCCAGTGGTTTGGCAATTCTTTCTATCAATAACTCTTCATAGGTAGATTCTTGTTTGGCTGCTAAAATATGCCCCAAAAGGCCCATGGCGTAATTGGAATATTCATATTGCGAACCGATGTCTCGGGGAAGCTCATAACTCTCTAAAAACTCATACAACTGCTTCTCCGAATAATCCGCAAAGGGGTTTGCTGGATTTGAAGGATTGAAATTGGAAGGCATTCTAGGCAATGAAGAGGTATGATTGGCCATGTGTACCAACTTGATGGATTCTCCGTTTCGGGTAGGAGCAAGGACTCCTTGGGGGAGATAAAGTTGTAAAGGGTCATCCAATTTCATCTCATTTTTCAATATGCTCTCCGCTAATAAAATTCCGGTAAACGTTTTTGTAATGGACCCGATTTCAAAAATGGAATATTCATCTACAATCTCCTTGGTATCCAAAGATTTTACTCCATAGCTAAAATAGCTCGTGCCCTTGGTATCTATAAGCCCCACCACGATACCTGTGTTCATACCATTATCGACCCGTAATTTGATATTGGCTTTAACTTCTTCGGATAGAGGGGTCTGTGCTTGACAGGCAGTGAGTACTCCCGCGAGGTAAAATATGGCCAGAACTTTTTTTAACATGATATTTATTTAGGGTTACTTTTTTTGGGTTTCAATAGAAGTAGATTGTCACTCCTCCATCACTTTGATAAGTTCGTTAATTTTTTTAAGCCTTGGGTTGTATATGGTTCTAATAATCCATTTGAAATAGAAATGAGTAAAAATGGCTGTAATCAGGAATATACCAATGTTTACCGCAAATCTTCTAAATCCTATAGCATCCCCCAAGTAGAACCCTAAGGCAAAAAGGATACATCCAGTTATGGGCGGTAATATGTACCAATAAAATGCGGAACCCGTTAATTTTTTGTTTTGCTCCAAATAGGTTTTCCATTGATTCAGATAATCTAGATAGTTTTGGTCTTGCTCCTTAGGTCTATCTCGTTTTATCTTCCTCAAAAGGAACATATACCAGATGCTCCAGGCAACAATCCAAAGGGAGGCAATTTTTGAAAGGAGGTGAGGCACCCAATAAATATAGTACAAAAACACCGGTACGATAGTGACAACCGCTAACTGCTCTATCAAGAGGCCGTACTTGGCAAGGCGACTAAGACCTCGCAAACTCGACTGCAAATCCAGCATCAACCTTGATTTTTCAAATTTTACCTGTTCCACTTTTGGGGAGGACTGCCAGATTTTTATAAGTTCATCTTCCATCATGACATCCCGTTTATACGGTTCAACAATTTGGTCTTTACCCGTTTTATCTTAACGGCCACAGTATTCTCCTTGAGACCGGTTATGTTCGAGATCTCCTTATAAGGAAGCTCTTCCAAATACAGGGTAATCACCGCCTTGTCCGCATCGTTCAACGTTTTAATACAGCTCCTGAGCTTCATCAACTTTTCATCCACACTATTGTCCCGACTTTCGTTTTGGAGGTTGATAACGCGAATACTGCTCAGCCGGAGTATCTTTCTTTGCTTTTTGATTTCCCTGGTTTGAATGCGAAGACAAACGTTAAGGGTAATCCTGTACATCCACGTCCCTATTGAAGCGTTTCCTTTGAAAGAGGGCATAGCCCTCCAAATGTTTATCAACACCTCTTGAAACAGATCCTGGGAATCATCAGAATTGTTGGCATAGACGGAACAGATGCGCAATAGCTTCTGTTGGTGCTCTTCCAACGCATTTAAAAAGATGTCCTCAAGGTCTTTTTCCATAGGCGTGACCAGTCTCCAATAAATTAGTTACCGGCGTTTTAAAAATATGACAAGTCAGAGCCATTTTTTTTAAAATAGGAGATAGAAGTCATGTAAAGGTCAGGGTCTAGCCAAAAACCTGATCATAAGTTGGTAATGAAGGAATAGCCCCAAAACCCGTGGTGGTAATTGCTCCGGCCACATTGGCCTTTTCGACCATTTTTGTCAATAATTCAAAATCGTCCAAAACTGCCAAGGCATTGTCCAAAGTAGAAATCTGATATAAAAGACAACCGATAAAAGCATCACCGGCTCCCGTGGTATCAAGCGGAGTTACAGGAATACTAGGGATGGTTTTCTTTAAACTTTCGATACTTAAAAGCGTGCCTTCGCCTCCAAGGGTTATAGTGATAACTTGGGTACCAACTTCATGCAGAAAATCACAACAGGCCTCTAAATCCGTTTGGCCAGATAGTAGCTGGGCTTCTTCCAAGCTAAATTTGCACAGGTGCGATTTTTCTACGAAAGGCATACATTTTTTAACGAAGGTTCCTTCGTCATCACGCCATAGATCTCCTCTGTAGTTTGGGTCAAAACTGATAAAGGAATCTTGGGTAAGTGCATCAAAAAAATAGCGCCCATAAGCTTCTTCCAAGCCACCACCAAGTAGGGCAGTTGCGGCTCCTAAATGAACCATATGTCCTTTGAATCCTTTTTTGACCGAAGATTCATATTTCAATTTTTTATCGGCCCCACGGCTAAATACAAAATCACGTTCCCCGTCCTCGGCCAAGGATACAAAGGCAAGGGTGGTGAAAGTTTTACAACGTTGTGCCAAGGAAACATCCACATTATTTTTCTTAAGTACATTTAATAAAAATGTTCCAAAAGGATCCAGACCCACACTACCAATAAACCTACCTTTTCCACCCAATTTGGAAATAGCACAGGCCACATTTGCAGGGGCGCCTCCAGGTTTTTTGATAAAGGTATTTGCCTTTGAAAGGTCATTTCCTTGACCTTCCGCCACAAAATCAATTAAAAGCTCCCCGATACAGTAGATGGATTTCATTGATGGATTACTTGGAAGACCCAAGGTAATGACAAACGGTCGCTTGGCCCAAAAATTTTACGGTATTTTCAAGATAAAATATGAACCGTTAATCCTCTGATCAATAACTTTTGTTCTTTAGGGATAACCGTGGTTAAGAATTAGTCCAAACTAAAAGCGCATCTTACTAGAAAATGCGCTTTGTTTCATGTGAGAATATTGGTCAACCACACTTGGAAGATCCACAATCCTTACAGGTAAGACAACCTTCCTGATAGACCAAATTTGTAGATTTACAACTGCTGCATTTTTGTCCCTTGGCCAAGGTGCCATCGGCCACATAACGTTTTAAGGCCCTGGCCACACCATTTTTCCAAGTATTTATCTGTTCACTATCCAATTGTAGGCTGTTGATCAAGTCCACAACTTTTTCTATCGCCATACCATGGCGTAGTGTGCCGGAAATTAATTTGGCGTAATTCCAATATTCAGGATTGAACTTATGGGAAAGACCTTCAATAGTGGTTTTGTAACCTCGTTTGTTTTTGTATTGAAAATCATAACGTGAAGTACCGTCCTCATTTCCGTTTTTAATGATGAGGCCATCTTCTACCCAGCGAGGAATCAATATGCCATCTTCATCATCGGCAAGACCCGTAAAGATTTCATAGGGCCTATCTTCTATTAACCCTATAAAAGCGATCCACTTTTCCTTATTGTTTTGAAATCGGACTACATCCGAATCAAGTACTTCAGGGCGTTTAGTGGGAAAAGGGTTTAGGGTCTCTTCCCCCTGTTTTTTCTCGTTATTGGAAATCAGGACCCCGGAGCGCGAACCATCACGGTATACCGTAACCCCTTTGCAACCCACACGCCATGCTTCCAAATAAAGTTGGCCTACCAACTCTTCTGATACATCGTTGGGTAGATTAATGGTTACACTTATGGAATGGTCCACCCATTTCTGTACGGAACCTTGCAGCCGCACTTTGCTCAACCAGTCCACGTCATTGGAAGTGGCCTTGTAGTACGGGGATTTTTTGACCAGGGCATCAATTTGATCCTGGTCATAATTTTTTTCGGTATCAATACCGTTAACCTCCATCCATTGCTTAAAACGATGATGGAAAACAAGATACTCCTCCCAAGAGTCTCCAACCTCGTCCACAAAATCCACCCGGGAATCAGTATCGTTGGGATTCACTTTTCTGCGACGTTTATAGACCGGAAGAAATACCGGTTCTATCCCAGAGGTGGTCTGGGTCATTAAACTGGTAGTGCCCGTTGGCGCAATGGTCAATAACGCAATGTTTCTTCGTCCGTGTTCCAGCATTTCATAATACAGTTTTTCATCGGCTTCCTTCAACCGTAGGATAAAAGGGTTTTGCTTTTCGCGATCTGCATCAAAGATCCCAAAGGCCCCACGGTCCTTGGCCAAATAAACAGATGAGCGATAAGTCTCCAAAGCAAGGGACTTATGTATGGAGATAGAAAACGCATTGGCTTCTTCGCTACCATACCGTAGGCCCAAGGCGGCAAGCATATCACCTTCTGCGGTGATACCTATTCCAGTACGGCGACCTTCTTTTGCCTTTTCCTGAATTTTTGTCCACAGATTGCGTTCTACGGCCTTGGTTTCTTCCAATTCCGGGTCGGCATCTATTTTGGCAAGGATACGATCAACCTTTTCCAACTCCAGATCAATAATGTCGTCCATAATACGCTGTGCAGCGGCTACATGATTTTTAAACAATTCAAAATTGAACTGGGCCTTTTTGGTAAATGGCTCCTCTACATAGGAGAAAAGGTTTATGGCCAAAAGACGACAGGAATCATAGGGACAAAGCGGAATTTCACCACAGGGATTGGTGGAAACCGTTCTATAGCCCAAATCCGCATAACAATCTGGTACGGACTCTCGTATAATGGTATCCCAAAATAGTATTCCGGGTTCCGCAGATTGCCAGGCATTGTGAACAATCTTATTCCATACTTGCTTGGCATCTATTTTTTTGAACGCCTTTGGTTCAGCGGAGTGTACGGGAAACTTTTGGATATATTCCGAATCCTTTTCCACGGCCTGCATAAAGGCATCGTCCATACGTACGGATACATTGGCCCCGGTTACTTTGCCCTGCTCCATTTTGGCATCAATGAAATCCTCGGCATCAGGATGGTTTATCGATACGGATAGCATCAATGCCCCACGTCTGCCATCTTGCGCTACTTCACGTGTGGAATTGGAATAACGTTCCATAAAAGGAACCAGGCCCGTAGAGGTTAACGCTGAATTCTTTACCGGTGAGCCTTTAGGCCTAATATGTGAAAGGTCGTGGCCAACTCCGCCGCGACGTTTCATTAATTGCACTTGTTCTTGATCTATTTTTAGGACTCCACCGTAGGAATCGGAATCACCATCGTTTCCCACCACAAAACAGTTGGAAAGGGAGGCTATCTGAAACGGATTGCCAATGCCTGCCATGGGACTACCCTGAGGTACAATGTATTTAAAATTTTGGACCAGCCCATAAATTTTTTCTTCATCCAATGGATGCGGATATTTGGCTTCTATCCGTGCAATTTCCTTGGCTATCCTTCTGTGCATATCGTCCGGGGTGCGCTCATAGATATTGCCCTGGGAATCCTTCAGGGCATATTTGTTTACCCATACCCTTGCGGCAAGGTCATCATTATTAAAGTAGGTCAAAGAAGCTTCAAAAGCTTCTTGTTGTGTACAGGTTTTCTGAGGAGTCTCCACGGAGCTAAGTTGCATTTGCAATAAATTATGGTTAGCAATAAATGAGTAATCGTATGTAAAATTACTTAAAAGATAAATAACCAAAACCTGACAAAAGTCATAAAGTATACAAAAAATGTAGTTTAATATACTGTTTATCAATATTTTAAAAATTTATCAACAATAAAAAGTTGACAAAAAAAATAAACTTCTAAATTTTACGGGACATTATTATATAGATAATTGAACTGAGAATTCTATATAAATTTTGAATATTTCCATACCTATCAAAAACATTGTTTTTATCTTGGCTCGGAAGCCAAACCTGTTTCATTTTACGCTTTGCACGTTTGAAGGAAATCAGTACCTTCTTAAAAATTTTGAAATCTTTAAAATATGGATCTTTTTAACGAAATAAAGAAAAAGCTTAGTCACGAATTTATAGACATTATAGAGTGGTTGGACAATACCAACGACACCATTGTTCACCGTTTTGAGCGTTACCAGAACGAGATAAAGAACAATGCAAAATTAATCGTACGTGAAGGACAGACTGCTGTTTTTGTGAACGAAGGACAATTGGCGGATGTCTTCAAACCGGGCACCTATACCCTGAACACCCAAAACTTGCCTATACTAACCACGCTTAAAGGATGGAAATACGGATTTGATAGTCCGTTTAAGGCCGAAGTGTATTTTGTCAATACCCGTTTGTTCACAGATGAGAAATGGGGAACAAAAAATCCATTTATGCTCAGTGACGAAAGATTCGGGCTTGTTGAGATTCGGGCTTTTGGGACCTATAGTTTTCGAATAAGCGACCCAGGTAAATTTGTAATCGACATTGTAGGGACTGATGGCAATTTTACCAATTATGAGGTAAATGAGCATTTAAAAAGTTTGATAGTAACCCGTTTTACGGATACTGTTGGAGAAGCCAATCTCCCTGTAGAATTATATGCCGCTAACACCAGTGAACTTTCTGAAACTTGCCAAGAGGTGATGCAACCGGAATTTCAGCGTGTGGGTATTGAGTTGGAGAAGTTTTACATTGAAAATGTATCCATGCCCGAAGAGCTCAAAAAGGAGATTTTTGAATACAGCCGCTTGGATAAATTGGACATGGCCAAACTTTCCCGGTTCAAGGCGGCAAAAGCCATGGAGGCCGCGGCCAAGAATGAAGGCGGTACCGCCGGTGCCGGTATGGGCATGGGTATGGGCTTTGTCCTTGCTCAGCAAATGGGAAGTATGATGAACCCCCAGGCCATACAACAGCCTTTTGGGGGTCAGCCCGTTCAAGGTGCGGCCGTACCTCCTCCTATGCCAGTACAAATACTATATCACTATGCAGTTAATGGGCAACAAATGGGACCCGTTTCCTTTGATAAGTTAAAGGAACTTTTTGCGAGTAGGACCATTAATAGGGATTCCTTGATTTGGAAACCTGGACTGCAGCAATGGACCGCCTTAAAGGATATTGATGAACTTAAGGGATTCTTGGGAGGTAATACCCCACCCCCATTACCAACGGAATAAACCTGATTATTTGTCTTGCAATGGATTCCTTAATTCCCGGGAATGACAAGTACCGTTCATGGAAGAAACCCAAAAATCGGAATTTAAAAAGGCATGCGCCAATTGCGGTGCGGAGCTCAGATTTAAGCCAGGGTCACATCAATTGAAGTGTGAGTATTGCGGCTATGAGGAATTCATAGAACAGACCAAAAGTAGTTTTGAGGAACTAGAACTTCAACATTATCTCAAGGTTGTAGGTGAAAATGCATATACCGAGACCATAGAGCTGCTACATTGTAAAAATTGTGGTGCCAACCAACATGTTGAGGAAAACTATAAATCCCTGGATTGTGTCTATTGCGGGGAACCTCTAATACGGGAAGATATTGAAAAAGAAGGCTGGATCTTACCAGGAGCACTGGTACCTTTTCAATTGGATGCCATCAAAGCTAGAAATATCTTTAAGAAATGGGTAAGTAACCTATGGTTTGCTCCAAACAAATTAAAGAGGGCAGCTCTGAATCCTGAAGGACTGCATGGACTTTATGTGCCCTATTGGACTTTTGATGCCGATCTCTTTGCTTCTTATCAAGGACAACGCGGCGATTATTATTACGAGACTAGAAGGATACCTACCAAAAATGGTACAAGAACCCAACGGGTAAGAAAGACACGATGGTCCCAAGCCTCTGGTAGCGTAAAAGGTTTTGTGGACGATATTTTGATCAATGCCTCTCAGAAAAAAAGAAGGGATATTCCTTCCAAAATTGCATTTTGGGACCTTAAGGAGCTGGCTACCTTCAATTCAAAATATTTGTCGGGCTTTGTGACCGAAAAGTATACCGTGTCCCTAAAGGAAGGGCACCATCAATCTTTTCAAAAAGCCAAGGAGATTGCGAACAACTGGATTCGGAGGGATATTGGCGGAGATACCCAGCGGATTCATCATGCGGACATAAAACTCTCCGAAGAAACCTTTAAGCATATTTTGCTTCCGGTTTATATCAGTTCCTATGGTTATAACGGTAAGGAGTATCATTTCTACATTAATGGGCAAACCGGAGTTTTGAGTGGGACTAGGCCTTATTCATTCTGGAAAATTTTCTTGTTGGTGCTTTTCATCCTTGTCATCCTTGTCATTATTGCGATTTTTGCACAATGAGTATAAAGAGAACATTGGTCATCGGTGATATACATTCAGGACTAAAAGCTTTGGAACAAGTATTGAAAAGAGCCGCGGCAACTCCTGCGGATAAATTGATTTTTTTGGGCGACTATGTAGACGGATGGAGTCCGGCAGTTGAGACCGTTAATTTTTTGATACAGCTTTCCAAGACCCATGATTGCGTTTTTATAAGGGGTAACCACGATGAACTATGTTATGATTGGCTTGTAGACGGGGGAGACAATCCGCTCTGGTTGCAACATGGGGGAAGGGCCACAATGGAATCATATCAAAAAACGGATTCCGAAACCAGGAATACCCACATGCTATTCTATCAAAATCTGAAAAATTACCATCTGGACGAAAATAACAGACTGTTTTTGCATGCAGGCTTCACGAATCTAAGAGGTATCGAGTTCGAATATTTCAAACAAACTTTTTATTGGGACCGTACGTTATGGGAATTGGCCAGATCTCTAAATCCCAACCTGACCAAAGATGACCCGGCCTATCCCAAACGATTGACCCATTACCGTGAGATATACATTGGTCACACCCCAATTTCCAAAATCAGGGCAGTTGAACCACAAAGGGCCGCCAATGTTTGGAACATTGATACGGGGGCCGCTTTTAAGGGCCCACTTACAGCATTGGATGTGGATACCAAAAGAATCTGGCAGAGCGATCCAGTGCATGAATTATATCCAAATGAGAATGGGCGCAATTGAAAATCCTCCGTCAAGAAGCCCAATTCCGTATTTTTAACGATCTTTACAAAAAAATAGAAAATGCCTGAAAAGAATATAAGATTGGAGGTTATGCAGGCTATTGAGCCACAGGTAGAAGGATTTATGGATTCATTTTTGATTCCAATAGAAGAGATATGGCAACCTTCAGACTTTTTACCGGATTCCCAAAGCGAAAATTTTCATGATAACATTGAACAATTGCGCGAAGAATCCAAGGAATTGGGTTATGACTTTTGGGTGACCATGGTTGCAGATACCATAACGGAAGAAGCCTTGCCTACCTATGAATCCTGGTTAATGGATGTTGAAGGCATAAATCAACATGAAGAAGGCGGAAATGGGTGGTCTAAATGGGTACGGGCATGGACCGCGGAAGAAAACCGTCATGGGGATGTCTTGAACAAATACCTATATTTATCGGGGAGAGTTAATATGCGTGAGGTAGAGATAACCACCCAATATTTGATCAATGATGGTTTTGATATTGGGACGGACCGGGACCCCTATAAGAATTTTGTGTATACCACCTTTCAGGAATTGGCGACAAATATTTCCCATAAAAGAGTAGGTCAAATGGCCAAGAAAAAGGGCAATGTATTGTTGGGAAAGATGTGCACTATCATTGCCGGTGATGAAATGCGGCACCATCTGGCCTACCGCGAGTTTGTAAAGACCATTTTTGGGGAGGATCCCAGTGGAATGATGTTGGCCTTTACGGATATGATGAAAAAGAAAATCGTAATGCCCGCCCATTTTTTAAGGGAATCCGGTGGGATGATAGGCGAGGCTTTTGAAAATTTTTCAAACTGCGCCCAACGTTTGGGAGTCTACACCGCCTTGGATTACATTGAAATTCTTAAAAAATTGAATTCGTATTGGCAGATAGATTCTGTACGCGGTCTTTCCGATGAAGCCCAAAGGGCCAGAGACTATTTAATGAAGTTGCCCGAAAGACTACAGCGCATTCAGGAACGTATGAAATTTCCTGAGGACCAATACCGATTTAAGTGGGTGGAGGCAAATGGAACACTTTAAAAAAATCCCGCTTTGGCGGGATTTTTGTTTTGTGCTCTTTTTTTGAATTGACTATAGCTTTCCGTGATCATGTTCTTCCTGCCACTTAAATAGCTCTTTCCACTTGCCTTCGTATGCCATTTTGGCCTGCATAGGCCAAGAAGCGGGGTCATGGACTTTATAACGTTCGCCTCCAGTTTCGAGAATTTCCTTGCAACGGGCCACCGCTGTTTCGGATAAATCCTTCCAAGTCTTAATACCTGCATCCTGGAACATTTGCTGTATTTTAGGGCCAATACCTTCTACTAGTTTAAGATCGTCCTGCTTAATTGTTTTTCCAAAAACAGCCTTTGCCTTTGCCGCATCAAAAGGAATTGGCGCAGGCGAAGTCGCTTCCTTTAATTTGTTGTTACAATCGTTTAGATCTGCCTTTAGTTTTGCATTGTCTCCCTGCAAAGCTTGGATTTCTTTGGAATTATCCTTTCCCTTGCCAATGAGATAACCAAAAAAGGCGCATAGTATTCCCACAAGTAGAGGAATCAATAGACACCAGATGTTCATAGTTGAAAAATCCATATTCTTAATAATTTATAGTTAATGACTTAATTTACGATAATTACCGTGCTATGGTTTTACTTTTCTTTTATGGAAAGTACGGTTCTTAGGGGGGAATCTTGCCCTAATGAAAGGCGTATATATTTTTTGACAACGATCTCCCTTAGGCATTTAATTCAAGATGGGGTTGCATTCGCTACACAGTATCATATAAAACCATACACCCGCTAGGATGGTAATAATGATTCCAAGTAGGTTTGTTGTTCTCCTTGTCATGGCCAATGTATATTTAAATGTTTGGACTACAATGTATTAAAAAAATACTAAAAAATGTTAAAATAGTATAGTAAATCCTAGAAATCAGTACGGTAAGGATTACAAAATATATTCATTTTGAATCAAGTTATACAGTTTTTACGACCACTTATATAAAGTAAGGTGATAGTAACGTAAATATTTGGGAGATTTGCTAAAAATACAGCAATGCAACCCTACCTCTCCCAACAAGGTTCTGGCATTGGGGTAGGGTTTTAAAAATACTTTGAGTTAGTTAGTTTGGTTGGTTTTTAAACCCGCTACGGTTCCAGACTTGGACCTAGCGGGTTTATTATTTGTGTGGGAAATGAACACCTCTTTATTCCCAGTATCAAAAATCTACCAACTTTAATCGATAGTGATAAGATTATACAGAAAGCTTGGTAGAATGTACAATGTTGTAGGGAATTTAAGTGTTCGTGAAGTAATTTTATATGTAAGAGACAAATTACCTTAATGGATATGAAAACGGAAATCATAAAAGTGGCAACCTTCCTATGTATGTTTATTATTCTGGGCCTACAATCCTTATTGCAAGGAAGTTGGACCGTAAAGGAACCAAAACCGGTAGAAGCCGAAAACAAATCAGTTATATAATCCTAGTCGATTAATTTGGCGCACCTGTTTAGCTAAAAATAAATGTTTGAATTAGTTTAGTACGTGTCTTTAAGCCCGCTGACCCTTTGAGCCAGTTCGTCCATAACGAATGAAGGAGCTAAGGGGTCAGCGGGCTTTTTTTACAAATCAAACTTTATGCCCTTCGTCCCTACAACCGACGAGTGAACAATAGAGCCAGAGGATTGCACTTTTATATTTCAAATGTTATTCCCTGGGCCAGTGGTAGTTGATCGGAGAAATTAATAGTATTCGTCTGCCTCCGCATATAGACCTTCCAAGCATCTGAACCGCTTTCCCGACCGCCGCCGGTCTCTTTCTCTCCTCCAAAAGCACCTCCGATTTCGGCACCCGAAGTACCAATATTTACATTGGCAATACCACAATCGCTTCCCGATGCCGAAAGAAACTTTTCGGCCTCTCTTAGGTTGTTGGTCATAATGGCGGATGAAAGTCCCTGTACTACACCGTTCTGAATGGCAATGGCATTTTCCACATCTCCGGAATATTTTAGCAGATACAAAATTGGCGCAAAGGTCTCGTGCTGAACGATTTCAAAATCGTTCTTGGCTTCGGCAATGGCCGGTTTTACGTAACAACCACTCTCATAGTCCTCGCCTTCAAGAACACCACCGTTCACTACCAATTCTCCACCTTCTGCAACAACCTGTTCCAAGGCCCTTTTGTACATTTCCACGGCATCGGTATCGATCAATGGGCCTACGTGGTTATTCTGATCTAAAGGATTTCCGATACGCAGTTGTTTGTAAGCATCTACTACTGCGTTTTTTACCTGGTCATAAACGGATTCATGAACGATTAATCTACGAGTAGAAGTACATCGTTGTCCACAGGTTCCCACGGCTCCAAATACCGCCCCGATAACGGTCATTTTTATATCCGCTTCCGGTGTAACGATAATAGCGTTGTTTCCCCCAAGCTCCAAGAGCGATTTCCCTAATCTTGCAGCGACTGCCTGGGCTACAATTTTTCCCATTCGAATAGACCCAGTAGCAGAAATCAAAGGGACCCTTTTATCATTTGTGATAAACTCCCCCACTTTGTAATCCCCGTTGATCAAGCAGGAAATCCCTTCGGGCAAATTATTTTCCCGGAGTACTTCTGCAATAATATTTTGACAGGCAACGCCACATAAAGGTGTTTTTTCCGAAGGCTTCCAAACACATACATCACCACAAACCCAAGCCAAGGCCGTATTCCATGCCCAAACGGCGACTGGGAAATTAAAAGCGGAAATAATGCCCACTACACCCAATGGGTGGTATTGCTCATACATGCGGTGTCCCGGACGTTCCGAATGCATGGTCAGGCCATGCAACTGCCTTGAAAGTCCAACCGCAAAATCACAGATATCTATCATTTCCTGCACCTCGCCCAAACCTTCCTGATAACTTTTCCCCATTTCATAAGAGACCAATTTTCCCAAAGGCTCTTTTAATTGGCGAAGCTTTTCACCGAATTGCCGAACAATTTCCCCACGTTGCGGGGCGGGGGTTTTGCGCCAGGATCCAAAGGCCTCTTCAGCTGCGTTAATTACTTTTTCATAATCCTCTTTAGTAGTGCTTTTTACACTTCCAATTAATACACCGTCAACAGGGGAATGGGAAGCTATATTATCTCCCGAACCAAAATTCTCCGAACCTGTTGAAGTTCCCATATTTACGTCCCGGATACCTAATTGGTCCAAGGCTTTCTGTATCCCGAAATCAGTTGCAACTATAGACATTTTTATAACTTTTTAAGCGTGGATTGTTAGAATTTTGACAAAGCTACGAATATTAAACGTTTTCCTATCTTAGAAAGGATTAATGTTATTAGTCCTTAATTATTTTACCAAGATCAGAAGAATTGCCACTAACGCTGGGAGTGCCTGTACAAAGAATATTTTTTTATCAGCGGTCAATGCACCATAAATTCCGGCTATGGAAATACATCCGAGAAAGAAGAGGGAAATATAATCTGCCCAAACTCGGTCCTCAATAAAGAAAGTCCATATCAGTCCGGCTGCCAAAAAACCATTGTATAGACCTTGGTTTGCGGCCAAGGGTTTGGTGGGCTCAAAAAGTTCAGGGGGGAAATTGCGAAATATTTTTCTTCCTCTAGTGGTCCACGCGAACATCTCGAACCATAAAAAATAAATATGGAAAAGGGCAACCAAACCAATTAGTATCCTGATTACTATTTCCATAATCTAGTCTTTGGCGATAAATCGTTTGTCTACGGGCATTACAGTACCACAATTGGCGCAGGTACGCAATTCTTCGGAACCATAAAAATGTTTGAAATGAGCTAAAAAGTCTTTTTCAATATCCTTCAAAGTAAAGTAGGCTTCATAGAGCTTGTGATTGCAATTGTCGCAGAACCAAAGGAGTCCATCATCCACATTCATATCCGCTCGTTTGCGTTCTACCACCAGGCCAATGGATCCTTTGTGCCGTACAGGGGAATGGGGTATTTTGGCCGGATGCAGATACATATCCCCTTGTCCCAACTTAAATGTTTTCTTCTCTCCATCTTCTTGAATATGGACTTCGATATTTCCTTCTAACTGAAAAAAAAGCTCCTCGGTCTCATTATAGTGATAATCTTTCCGGGCATTGGGACCGGCAACTATCATAACAATATAGTCTCCGGCATCCTTATATAAATTTTTGTTGCCCACGGGAGGTTTCAGGGTATCTCTATTTTCCTCGATCCATTTGTTGAGGTTAAAGGGCGGTAGGATTGCCATAATTTTTTCTTGATGGCTTAAGGTCGCTAAGTGGTTACTTCAAATGGAATACAACGACCATTAACCGATTACATCAAATTTAAGAAAAGAAACCGACACAATTGGAAAGGTTTTAATAGCTAATAAAAGATTACTCTGATAATCGGGAAGCTAGCGGTAGAAGAGCTGGGTAAAATAAAAGTTACCATTCGCATCTTTTTTTACACTTACCGCGGTATGGGTAAACTCGTCCTCCATAGTCTTTTTATGGCTGCTACTATTTAACCACCCCTGGAACGCTTCCGAAGCGGTGTCATAATCCTTGGCCACATTTTCGGCTACGTATTCCGCGTTAACCTCAGAGGCAATACCAGAAGCCCGTGCACTGAAATTGTCGTGGCTCAAATCGCCCTGAGCTATCATGTAATCATTATGCTTATTGGCATATTCATGGGCTACGGGGCTATATTGTAAGGAAGAATAGCCCAAGGATGTTCTATGGTCATTAACTATGCCCATAAGCTCCTGCTCTACTTCTACGGCATTTTCCGCTTCAGGTATATCGGGTATTTCGGCAGGGTCGTAAGGTTCTTTGGTACAGGAAGTAACCATCCATACAAAGCATACCAAAAAGGCATAACCGGCCCGTCTGTTGACAGGATTCAATTTCAATTTCATACAATGTTCTAAATTGTAAGTAGGTGTTCCTGCAAGTAGGTCTGGATAAGTGGGGTTCTTATTCCCGATAAAAAGCAGGAATAAAAGTTGAGGGGGAAAAGTTCAACTGGGTAATAATAGAGAAAATTATCCAAATCAACTTTGAAAAAGCCCCTTTTTTCGATAAACTACACTTTTTAACCTACATCTGTAATTTAAGAGCGCTTACTTTCATATTGGGCAAGTGGAATTCAAAAAATCAACGAATAAATTATCAAAAGTCTCCTGATATCGCACAAGGTTATTCCTCCGAATTGTCCTTTAAAACTTTTGAGAAAACAAAAGCCCCGATTTCTTTAATAGGTTCATAAAGTACGGAACTTTCGAGGGTTTCATTTTTAACTAGGCCGGCAGAAGAATTTACCCGTTCAAAAAATATGAGAAGTGCCCCAAGTATTACCGCAACTTTCAATGCCCCAAAAATGGCACCGGCAATTTTATTCAATAGGCCTAACATGGCAAAATCGGCGATTTTGGTTAGGAATTTTCCTGCTATATGGACTATGAGTACAATTGCAATAAAAGTGATTATAAAAGCGGCTATGTTGATATATCGTTCATCCCATTCCATGTTTTCGGAAAGATAATCACCTGCATAATAAGAAAAGTGAATAGCTCCGAAAATCCCGGCGACAAGGGCGATGATAGAAGCAATTTCTAGGAAAAGACCATTTTTAAGACCTTTCCAAAGTCCCCAAAGTAGCAATAGCCCCAAAACAATGTCCAAGAAACCCATACCGGAAATGTTTTGACAAAAGTAACATTTTTGATTTGTACCTTTATCTCTTCTAATTTCAAAGAAACGAAAGTAGAATACGCATGTCTAGGGATTTACAACTCAAGGAACGCTGGGATGTATTGGTGGAGAAGCTTTCCGCCCAGTTTGCCGATGGAGATTTTTTGGAGCTGGATGCCATTATCTACTTAATTGGTGTGCAGGAGTTAGGACAATATCATAAGATCTACAAAAAGGACGAAAAGCTTAATTTGATGCATATTGCCATCTGTCGGTTATTGGAGCCCTATGGATATTATGAATTCGACTTTTTTGATGAGGACGGTTGGCCCCATTATACCATAAAGGAGACATTACCACCTTTAAAGGCTGGAGAGCAATCCGTATTAATGAAAGAGGCCATAGTCAATTATTTTGTAGAGAAATCCTATATAAATTGACATATCCGGTGCCCCAAATGAATTAACCGACCATTTTAAAAAAAGGGAAATCTAAAAGTATCGTATCAAATGTCAAGAGACACTCCATATTATGCCGTAATCTTTACTTCGACCCTCACAGAAAATGACAGCGGCTATACGAAAATGGCCGAACAAATGGAGAATCTCGCCAAAAAGCAGCCTGGGTTTTTAGGGTTCGAAAGTGCAAGGAGCGAAGTAGGCATCTCTGTGAGTTATTGGAAAACTTTGAAAGCCATCACCGATTGGAAAGCCCAAACCGATCATCAATTTGCACAGGAAAAAGGAATCCAAGAATGGTACAAATGGTACAAAGTACGTATTTGTAGAGTGGAACGGGAGTATGATTTCTCTAAGTAGGCTTCTTCGTTATAGTCGAATTTTAGATTAAGTGATGGTTAAGTTATGGAGGTTATCGGGACTAAATTCAAAGTTCCCTTTACTATAACGATAGAGTATTCTTATCCCTTTGTCATTCCTTTTTAAACGATTATATTTATATATCTTTGCTGTGCTACTTTATGCTACTTTTAAAAGCATTGAGTAAAAAAACAACTACAATATGGACTACATCATTTCGCTAGATCAAGGAACTACCAGTTCGCGGGCCCTACTCGTTGATAAAGAAGGTAAAATAAAGGGCATGGTACAAAAGGAGTTCAAACAGATTTTTCCTAAATCGGGATGGGTAGAACATGACCCCAAGGAAATTTTGGAATCCCAGATGGGGGTACTCAATGAATTGATAAAAAAGGAAAATGTAGCGGCTTCTGATATTAAGGCCATAGGTATTACCAATCAGCGGGAGACGACCATGGTCTGGGACAAGAGCACCGGGGAACCTGTCTACAATGCCATTGTGTGGCAAGACAAGCGTACTGCGGATATCTGTGAAGATTTGAAAAATGACGGTTACACCGAACACGTTCGAAAGACCACAGGTCTCGTCATCGACTCTTATTTTTCGGGAACCAAGGTCAAATGGATTTTGGATAACGTTGCCGGTGCCAAAGCAAAGGCCGAAAACGGCGATTTGCTCATGGGTACCGTGGACACTTGGCTGATATGGAATATGACGAACAAGAAAAATCATGTTACGGATTATACCAATGCCTCCAGGACTATGATCTATGACATTGTAAATTTAAAATGGGACGATAAGTTATTGAACGCTTTAGGGATTCCAAAAAATATGTTGCCTACGGTACAACCCTCGGCACACCACTTTGGGGATTATGAAATTGACGGAGTACAAATTCCTATCGCAGGAATTGCGGGAGACCAACAGGCAGCACTTTTTGGCCAAGGATGCTTCAAAAAAGGAACTGCAAAGAACACCTATGGAACAGGTTGTTTTATGTTGATGAGCACTGGAGAAAACCCTCAATTTTCCAAAAATGGACTCTTGACCACCATCGCCTACGGGTTGGACGGCAAAGTAAATTACGCTTTGGAAGGAAGTATCTTCATTGCAGGTGCGGCAATACAATGGCTTCGTGACGGATTGGAGCTCATTAAGGATGCCAAGGAAACCGAAGTATTGGCAAATTCCATTGAAGGAGAAAGTTCGGTATATGTTGTACCGGCCTTTGCAGGCCTCGGTGCACCCTATTGGGATATGTATGCCCGCGGCGCCATATTTGGATTGACCCGTGATACGGGGAAGGCGCATTTGGCAAAAGCGACCTTGGAATCTTTGGCTTATCAGACCAAGGATATCCTCAAGGCCATGGAGGATGATTCCGGTATTCAATTGGAAAACCTTAGAGTAGATGGTGGGGCCTGTGCCAATAATTATCTGATGCAATTTCAGGCCGATATTTTGGATACCGAAGTGCATCGTCCAGAAGTTATTGAATCCACCGCTATGGGTGCTGCATTTTTAGCAGGCATTCAAGTAGGGCTTTGGACACAGGAAGATATTGATCAAAGCCGGCCCATAGACCGTATTTTTCAGCCCACTTTTGATTGTGTAAAACGAAAGCGATTGTATAAAAATTGGCAAAAGGCCGTAGATCGCACCAAGGGTTGGGAAGGGTAACTGCCATTAACTGAATTCGTCCTTTCGAAGACGGAATTCTAGGATAAAAAGCACTTAAATACTTCACTTTATTAAGAGTTTAGATCATAAAAAACATTGAAACAGGTTCAACATGAACATAAAATTCTCAAATCTGGATAGAACAAAGACCGTTGGAAACCTATCCAAGGGCCAATTTGACTTGGTCGTTATTGGAGGAGGCATTACAGGAGGTGGTATTGCTTTGGATGCAGCTTCGCGTGGGTTGAAGGTTGCTCTGGTGGAAAAGGGGGATTTTGCCTCGGGCACCAGTAGCAAATCCACAAAATTAATACATGGGGGTTTGCGCTATTTGAAGCAATTCGATTTTTGGTTGGTTAAGGAAGTAGGTTCGGAACGGGCCATTGTACATAAATTGGCCCCGCATTTGGTACTTCCAGAAAAGATGTTGCTGCCTCTAATCGAGAATGGCTCCTATGGAAAGTGGTTGACCTCCATAGGATTAAAGGTTTATGATATTTTGGCACAAGTCTCAGGTGATGACAAACGGAAGATGCTTGAAAAAAAGGAAGCTCTAAAATTAGAGCCTCTATTGCCAAAAAAAATATTAAACGGGGCCGGTTACTATGCCGAATACAGAACCGATGATGCGCGCCTTACCATAGAAAATATAAAGACCAGTCTTCAATTTGGCGCATTGGCATTGAATTATGCCGAAGTTGCCGACTTCCTATATACTGATGATCAAGTTGCCGGGGTAAAAATCAAGGATGGTATTTCTGGAAAAGAATTCGATATCAAATCGAAATATGTAATTAATGCAGCAGGGCCTTGGGTAGATGAACTTCGTGGGATGAACAATTCCAAGAAGGGAAAGCAGTTACACCTTACCAAGGGTGTACATCTGGTATTTCCACATGAGAAACTTCCCGTAAAACAATCCGTTTATTTTGATATTCCGGATGGGCGAATGATGTTTGCCATCCCTCGTGGAAAAATAACGTACATAGGAACTACGGATACCAACTTCAACAAGGACAAGGATAACGTTCGGACGGATTTGGCCGATGCTATCTATTTGATATCGGCCGTTAATAATATGTTCCCGAGCATCAATTTGGAAATGGACGATATTGTCTCCTCTTGGGCCGGGTTACGTCCTTTGATTCACGAAGAAGGAAAATCGGCCTCAGAACTTTCAAGAAAGGATGAGATATTTACCTCGGATACCGGACTCATCAGCATCGCCGGTGGAAAGTTGACGGGATACCGAAAAATGGCCGAACGTGCTGTTAACCGAATTGCCAAAAAGCTGGAGGAGGATCACGATACCGAAGTTGAAGAGTGTACTACGGATACCATTCCCTTATGCGGTAACGTGGGCTTTAAAAAATTCAAACATGTGAAGCGATATATTTCTGAAATCCATAACCGGATAAAGGAAGATGGGTTTACGGCTCACGATGCGTGGTTTCTGGTGACCAATTATGGGAAACAGACGGAGACTATTTTAGATACTTATGCCAAATTAAAGGATAAGGATAATCAGGTAAAAATGGCCAAGGCCGAGCTCCTATTCGGCATTCATTATGAAATGGTGCAAAATCCTATGGATTTTTTCATCCGTAGGACCGGCAGGTTATATTTTGATATTGATGGGGTACGTAATCTCATGGAGCCTGTTTTGGAGGAATTTAAACTGATTTTTAAGATTGATGATGCCCAAATCCTGGCATGGAAGGAAGAGCTGTTGCATGAAATTGAGGAGCATTCGAATTTTAGTTTGGAGCGCGCCTAAGGTTGTAATCCCACCATTTCCTGGGCCCACTTTATGAGGACTAGTACGGTTCCTTCATCCCATTTCCCTTCTTTTCCTTCAAAGGAATCCTTGGCCGTTTCATGTATGGTGTTCCAATGATCTAACCCGGGATACTCCAATAATTTATGATCAGAATGTCCATTTCTTTTCAAGACTTCCAATATCATTTGATTATCAAAAGCGGACATGATCCAATCATTGGTTCCTCTCAATATTCGTACGGGAACTTTAAGTTTTTCCCATTGCCCTGCGAGATTAAAGTCCTGTAATTGTTGATAGTAACGCACTGGCCTCCCGTACATATGTGCCGGAGCGTGGTAGTTGAATTTGCCCAAGGCCGGATATGCATTGACCACTTCTTGATATGTTTTCTTTTCAATGAGCATCCCATAGTACAAGGGAATAAAATATTTGTTCATTTTTTCTACAATCTCTG
The DNA here is from genome assembly GCA_947494715.1 of uncultured Flavobacteriaceae bacterium. Classification (GTDB taxonomy): domain Bacteria; phylum Bacteroidota; class Bacteroidia; order Flavobacteriales; family Flavobacteriaceae; genus Ulvibacterium. The sequence continues at coordinate 261,072 of CANLWG010000003.1, forward strand.
TTTCGGTATTCCCTTGAAATTGTAAAATCCTACGTTCAATTTCCAGCATATGCTCATACCATGTTTTAAAAAAGGTGCCATCCGAAATTACCCCGGCCAAATTGAACTCATTGGCCAACAACGGGGCAAGTGCACTTCCCATACTGGAACCATAAACTACAATTTTATCAGGGTCTACGTAGGGCTTTGATTTTAAACTTTGGATGGCCGCCCGGTATCCCGCAAGATCCATAAGAAAGTCGGATTGACCACAATCTCCATCACTATCTCCAACGCCCGGTTTTTCTATGCGCATGACCACCATCCCTGATTTTTCTACCAAATCCTTAATGGTTTGTACCCAATTTCCTTTTCGTCCGGGATACGTTTCAATGCTGGAGCAACTGAGGCCACCGATTAGAACTATTGCAGGTTGTTTCCCCTTTTTCCGTGGTTTGGTTAATATGGTTCTTTGGGTAATACCGTAGGTATTGGTTACCTCTTCGTAAAGGATCTCCAGATTCTTGTGAGACTCCATTTCAAGTGGTTCAAAACGTACCTGTTTCTTGAGTAGTGAGTTGTTTCTTATCGCCTCTATCATTATGGGTGTATCTCCTCTAAGTCCATAGGAAATGTCGCTCCAGATTTCCTCGTCCAAAATAGAAATCCCATTTACCCGGATAAGCAGATCTCCCGGTAAAAATCCTTCCCTGTCCAGAGGGCTATTTTCTTGAAGCGATTGTATTATTGCCCCTGGCCCTGCCTCAGATGGAGCTATCTTTGCTTGCCATAGTGCCCTTCTCCCTAAATTTTGTGCGCTCAACAGGTAAGCGCTCAACAAAAAAAGTATGAGGATTAGCCCAGTGCTTTTGGCTTTAACTTTCATAGCAATATGATTTTAAGGTTTCTTTAAAATTAGATTGACTAACTTTAAGATTCCGATGAATTATACGGTTCCCTGTTCTTTTTATGTGAAAAGAGGCCTACACATGATTTTAATTTTTTAGGAAGATGAAAAGTGCACATGATTTCTACCTTTTGAACTCTAGAATAGCTACGCATATACTATTCTGGGTCGGGTATTACATCCTGTTCGGATTACTTTGGGCAGGCCAAGAAGGGTATATGGCATCGTTTTATTTGGAGTTTGTTTTACTACCTATTCGTATTTTAGCGGTATACGCAACTATTTACTTTTTGCTTCCAAAGTTCCTTTTAAAACGAAGGTATGCCCAATTTTTAGTAAGGTATGCAATTATGCTGGTATCGGCTGGGATGCTTCAAAGAGTGTTTATTCATCTTTTCTATGAAGAGCTGCTGCTCAATGATTTCAGTACGGGCCTATTTAGCATTCGGATGTTCATACGGGCCATGGTCTTGATCAATACTACAGTTTTGTTCGTAATGGGGGTAAAGCTTTTTCAATTGTGGATAATAGAACGGGAAAAGAATGAGAAGGACAATGAAAAAATCCTTGAGCTAAAGGCCAACCGAAGGATTCATAGAGTTTCCACGGGCCATATCGTGTATATAGAAGGCTTGGGCAATTATGTAACCTATCACCTTTTGGACAACTCCAAAATAACGGTCTATGGGAGTATAAAAAATACGCTGTCCGCCCTTCCCAGGAACTTTAGAAGAATACATCGGTCTTACATTGTAAACAAGGACTATATAAAATCCTACGACTTAAATTCGGTAGAGGTTCAAAATCAGTTTATTCCTCGGGGAAGTAGTGCTAATGATGATTTACTTTTAGGTTAAATGCTGTAACGGAACTAGTTCAATTTATGCGTCAGGGCCTTAAAGGACTTTTTGGCATTTTTTCTTTCATAGAGCACCCCATAAACGGCATCGATTATTGGGGTCTTAACCTTCTTTTTAAGTTTTGATTTAATTTCATAGGTGCTTTTGGTGGCATAATACCCCTCCGCTACCATATTCATCTCCATCATGGCACTTTTTACGGTATAGCCTTTGCCGATCATATTGCCGAACATTCGGTTACGACTAAAGGTAGAATAGCCCGTAACCAAGAGATCCCCCAAATAGGCCGATTCGTTAATATTACGATCAATGTTATGGATACGTTTTGTAAAACGTTTCATTTCACGAATGGCATTGCTCATAAGGACACTTTGAAAGTTATCGCCATAGCCTAGTCCATGTGCGATTCCAGCTGCAACGGCATAAATGTTTTTGAGCATGGCGGCATATTCCGTACCGATGATGTCCTTGGTAATCTTGGTTTTAATATAATGGCTACTTAGATTTTTCGCTATTAATTTCGCCTTTTTCCCATCCACACAAGCAATGGTTAAATAAGAAAGTCGCTCTAAGGCCACTTCTTCGGCATGACAGGGCCCGGTGATGACCCCTATACTCTCAAATGGAATATTGTATTTTTCGTGAAAATGCTCTCCGACTATTAATCCGGTCTCGGGAACGATACCCTTAATGGCCGAAAAAATAATCTTATCCTCCATGGGAACAGTCAACTTTCGAAGCTCACTTTCCAGAAAGGCAGAGGGAATGGCGAAGATTAGGATATCCGCCTCTGAAACAGCTGTATCGATCGTATTGGTCAATTGTAGCTTATCCAGATCCAATTCTACCGAGGATAGATAATTGGGGTTGTGCCCTTGGATTTTGATATACCCGATTGCATCAGGGTTTCGCATATACCAAATAACGTTGTCCAAGTTTTCAGTTAGCATTTTTATTAGGGCCGTGGCCCAACTTCCTCCACCGAGTACAGCAAATTTCAAGTCTTTATCCATGTATCTTTTTTGGACCAAGTAGGTTTTTAATTTACAGGTCAAAAATACCTAAAATAAAAGCCTTTCCCTTAAGTATTGATTATCAAATGATTAAAAAATTTGGCACAGTGGTTGTTTTATACTAATCAAATTGTAATACCATAGGTTATGAAAGCAAAACTACTTTTTGGAATAGTCCTAATAGGAACTTTAATGACTTCCTGTTATACGGAAGTAATCGTAGAAGATGAATTTATAGAGGATTCCGCTTTTAATACCGATTTGGTACTACAGTCGTATGACCTTTGGTATGTGGATATTAACCAAACCCGCGGCAATGGTGAAGTTCCCTTTCTACAGCGGGCCTTTACTATTTCCTTTGATAATGGGGTGGTATATGCCAACAACAATATTGTGGGAATAGGTAAAACGGGAAATGGCTTGGGAATAGATGTAGGGTATTATTCCACTTTGCGGGGTGCAGTGGAGATAGACCATGATGTGGACGGCCCATGGCTTTTGGAAGCCTTTGCAGTTAACGGAAGCACGATTGAACTATATGATGGGCGATCCAATACCTCCTATTTCCTAAGGGGGTACCAGCGAAACAGTTTTGACTACGACCTGGTCTTTTATGACAATATCAACTACTTTATACAGGAATATGATGCTTGGGAAAAAGTATATACTAGCGAAGAAGGAGCCATCAATGATTTTGATGATGAAAACTTTTTACAGTTTCTTCCGGAATTCTTTAGGTCTTCAATAGATGATATAGGAACACCGATTTCCAATCTTCAGTGGGATTTTGAAGGCGATTATCAGGTTTATGACGTAGAAAACGATGAAACGCTCAAAACTTTAACACTCGCTTATGACTTCATGGGCAATGATTACTTTGAGCTATACGTTATCAATGATAGTACAATTGAATTGTATCACCCGGATAGCGGAACGATATATGAGTTCCGTGGAAGAGGGTACCAGCAGTACTTAAAATCGGGCAAAGGTTCGGTAGCTAAAAAGAGGACAAAAACTTCGAATCCTATTATGAAGGTAGAACGAAAAAGAAATAGATAAAGATTTTTGGTTGGTTATTTAGTTAGGAATCGCCCTGGTCCCAATATGTGGATTTAGGGCGGTTTTTTTATGCAACACTTACATTGAAGCGCATCCAAAAAAGGAGGAGATCGTTCCGTTTTTTATGAAGACTGGGTTACATGCCTTCTTTTAAATTCCGAGGGATTTTCCTGGGTTACCTTTTTGAAAATACGATTAAAATATGAAAGGCTTTCAAACCCACATTCATAGCAGGTCTCACTTATATTTTTACCTAGTAACAGTAACCGTTTTGCCTGACTGATGCGGTACTGGTTTAAAAAATTGGTAAAAGTGGTTCCCGTGGTTTTCTTGAAATAACGGCAAAAGGCCGGTTTGCTTAAATTGCAAAGAAGGGCAACTTCCTCCAACGGTATTTTACTTTGATAGCGCTCATCGATCAGGGCATAGATTTCACGGATCCTTGCCTGTTCCTTATGGCTATATCTATTAACAAAGGGTTTGCTATGGAGCAATTCAAACTCCTTACTTCCCGCCAAGAACCTGAGAATGGAAAGGATTTCCATAAAGAACTCGAAAGAATCCAACAAATGAAGTCTCTTCATCCGTTTACCAGCTTCCGCTTTAGTGGCACCGGTAAAGGCCAGCCCATACTTTGAAAGCTCCATTAGGCGATCCAAGGATTGCAGTTCGGGCATTTGGGCGGTAATCGACTGTTTGAATGAAGGCTTTATATGCAATACCTCTTTTCTATAGGAAGTGGTAACCCCGTGGTCAAAGTTGAGATGGGGAATATTGGAACCAATCAATACCAGATCGTTGTCCGTAAACTGTGAAATGTGATCACCGACGTGCCGGGTGGCACTGGCCCCTTCTATATAGACGAGCTCAAACTCCGGATGAAAATGCCAGTAAAAAAGATGGTTCAACTTGGGATCATGTAATAGCCGAAACGGACTTTTGGAGTCTGAATGAATGCTTTCCAGCTGGATTTTCATTCCTAAATATAACAAAATTGCCATATAAGAATGCTTTTGACGATAAAAATATCAATATAGTTCAAATATTGGTCAATATGAAGGTGGATTTTCGAAATGAATGGAAGTAGTTTTACCTCATGATTACGTTACATCAATAAACACTCATATCATGCAACAGACAAAAACAAAGATGGAAATGGCCAACAAGGCCCATGAAGAGATTCCGGGGAATCCTTCCACAGCTACCAGCAGTAAGATTAAATTGAACGATAGATCCAATAAGAAACCTTTACGTATTTTAAGCGAAGAGGATTGGCAATTTTGGATACACAATGGTTACATCGTTATAAAAAATGCGATCCCCAAGGAACAGGCAAAAGCTACGGCCGACTTTATCTGGGAGTTTGATGAAAAGGATGCAAACGATCCTGAAACCTGGTATGCCCCTGCAAGGGCCGAGATGCAAATGAAGGAATTGACCGGTACAGGTATGGTAGAAGTCTATAATCATCAACACTTGTGGAACAACCGCCAGGCTCAGCGTGTATATGATGCCTTTGTAGATGTTTGGGGCACAGAAAAACTTTGGGCAACCATAGATCGGGCCAATCTCAATTTTCCATTACCGCCCGGAGTAGACAAAAAGGGCTTCATTCATTGGGATTACGACCCAGAGACCAGACCCCAGAACGTTCAGGGTGTATTGGCCTTGGCGGATCAAACGGACGAAAACATGGGAGGTTTTCAGTGCATCCCCTGGCTCTATAGGAATTATGATAGTTGGAAACTTACCCAGCCAGAGGATAGAGACCGGTTCCAACCGGATATTTCAGACTTGGAAGACAAAATCGTAAAGGTAAAAATGGAAGCGGGTGACCTATTGATTTTCAATAGTACCGAACCCCATGGTATACGACCCAATAAATCCAAGGATAAAGTACGTATTGCGCAGTATATTTCTATGATGCCTGCAGAGGAAGACAACACGGAACTACGGGAATGGCGTATCAATTCTTGGAAAAATAGGGTGGCCCCCGAAGGTTATGCATTTCCCGGCGACCCAAGAAATTGGGAACAGACCAAATACGAAACCGCTAAATTATCGCCACTCGGGGAGCGCTTGTTGGGGCTTAAAACCTGGTAATCCCTATTTTGGATTACTCCAAAGTGCCTTTGTAAAAAGGTTGAAAGGGATGGATTTCAACACGGAATAGATCATTCTTCACGGCAATATCTTCCAAGAGCAAACTTTTGGCTTCGGCTAAATTTTTGCTTTTCAGAACAATCATACCGGTATCACTATACCTCGCTCCAATGACAATAATGCTGTCCGACCTTAATTTGGAAAGGTGCGCCGAGTGTTCCTTAAAATGGGTTTGTTCCCCGGGAGATTTGTTGGAATCCCAACTATCGCCTAAGGTATATAGTGCTACAAAGTAAGTGTCTTCCTTCTCTTGCGAATAGTTTAAAAGTGGAAAGACCAATAAGGACAGAACAATGAAAGCTTTTTTCATAATCTTAGATATTTTCCCGAGCAGGTTATTGTATTCCCAATATTGAGAGTGATCTTGAAACAGTTCTTTAAAAATAAATCAAAACTTCAATATAAAAATGTAAAACCTGTGGAGGGAGTACAATTAACCCTATTTTTGCGGCCTTAAATTCATAAGGTTTGAAGAAATATCTAAATCTTTTCGATTTTTCACAGGAAGTAAATTATAAGACCGAAATCCTTTCCGGCCTCACCGTGGCCTTGGCATTGGTCCCAGAAGCTATTGCCTTTGCCTTGATTGCCGGCCTTTCCCCGTTAACAGGGCTATATGCCGCGTTTGTTATGGGATTGGTCACTTCAATTCTAGGAGGTCGTCCAGGGATGATTTCCGGGGCTACCGGGGCCGTAGCGGTTGTTATCGTTTCCTTGGCCAAGGACTTTGGTGTAGAATATGTTTTTGCCACAGTAATATTGGCCGGTCTTCTTCAAATGGCAGCAGGATTCCTTCGGTTGGGTAAACTGATGCGTCTTGTGCCGCACCCGGTTATTTTTGGTTTCGTAAACGGTCTGGCGATCATCATCTTCATGTCCCAGTTGGTACAGTTCCAGGACACGGAGGGCAACTGGCTTACCGGTACCCCATTATATGTTTTGTTAAGTTTGGTATTGCTAACGATGTTTATTATTTGGGGACTTCCAAGGCTAAGTAAGGTGGTGCCATCCTCCCTGGTTGCTATTCTGACCATTTTTGGTATCGTGGTTTTCTTTAACATCGATACCAGGACTATTGGGGATATTGCTTCCATAAAAGGTGGGTTTCCTCCATTTCATATACCAGAGATTCCATTTTCCTTTGAGACTTTGCAAATCATTTTTCCCTACGCTGCTATAGTGGCCGGAGTGGGATTAATTGAAAGTCTATTGACCTTAAATATTATTGACGAAATTACAGAAACCCGGGGTCGAGGCAACAAAGAAGCCGTGGCACAGGGAACCGCCAATATTCTCTCCGGACTTTTTTCCGGGATGGGCGGGTGTGCTATGATCGGACAAAGCTTGATCAACACGTCCAACGGCGCTAGGGCAAGACTTTCGGGAATCGTCGCTGCGGTAATGCTTTTGGTATTTATTATGTTCGGGGCCGGACTTATTGAACGTGTTCCCATGGCTGCTTTAACGGGGCTTATGATCATGGTGGCCTTGGGCACTTTTGAATGGGCCAGCCTGCGCACTTTTCGCCGTATGCCAAAATCGGATGTCCTTGTGATGGTGCTGGTTACCCTAGTTACCGTTTTCCTTCATAATCTGGCCTTGGCGGTATTGGTGGGGGTCATTATTTCGGCCTTGGTCTTTGCGTGGGATAACGCCAAACGCATTCGTGCACGAAAATATATGGATGACGAAGGGGTAAAACATTACGAAATCTATGGTCCGTTATTCTTTGGTTCCACCACATTATTTGCTGAAAAATTCGAGGTACTCAATGATCCCAACGAAGTAGTAATTGATTTTAGGGAAAGCCGGGTTGTAGATATGTCCGCCATTGAAGCTTTGAACAAGATTACGGAACGGTATCAAAAAGTCGGTAAAAAGGTACACTTACGGCATTTAAGTAAGGACTGTATCCGTTTGTTGAAAAATGCGGATGATATTATCGAAGTAAATGTTTTAGAAGATCCAACCTATAAAGTGGTGGTGGATAAAATCCAATAAAAAACTAGAAAAGAACGAGGGGGAAATATTAAGGAAATAATCATCCCTCTTTTTTTGTAACGTTAATTGTCCTTTGTGATATGCCATAACCACCGGCCCATCCTACCCAGTTTTTTAGTGAAATTTGTTTTTGTAAGGACTTGAACTCTATGTCGGTCCCATTTTCTAAGCTAATCGTCAAGTCTTTCATAACGCATCTATTTGAAGCGGTTCATTTATTCTAAGACGATTTGATATGATGAAACTGGACAAAATCCTTCAAAAAATCCATATTTTTTGGATTCCAAAAATATTCAGGTAGAACTTGGAAATAGTGGAATTCCGTTCCAAACTGGAATAACGTCTACTATCAAATTGATTTTTGATATTTTGCTCTTGAAGAATGGAAAGCCACTGTCCAAGTGATTTTTTTAAATCCAGTCGTTATTCCTTACTGGGGAGGTTAGAATAAAAAATACCCTCATCAACCACCAAGGTAGTCAGCTCTACGGTATGTCCATCGGGGTCTTTGGTATAGATGGAATAAAAATAGTGATGATCTTGAAATTCATATTTCAGGCCTAAAGTTTCATATTTCTTTTTCGCCTTTTCGAAGTTGTCCTGAGTTACGTTAAAGGCAAAATGATCTATTTTAACATTTTTTGAATTCGTATCAAGTACGCTATGTTGTTCGTTGGCTGGGAACAAGGCGATACCGGATTTGCCTGCTAGCATGAAGATTGGGAAAGACCCCCACTCTGGAAGCTTGTACTGCTTTAGTCCAAGTACTTTTTCATACCAATCCACGGAGGCATTAATATCCTTGACCCGAATGGCTACGTGATCTAAAAAATCAATCTTAAAATCCATTTTGAGTATAAATTAGGTTTGTCAACTAGATTATTTGGGATTACATACTTAATCCACAATTCTTTGTTGAACCACACCATTTTTTATCACGGTATGTATTTCCAGGCTATTTTTTATGGAATGCAAGGGATTTTTATCGAGCAAAACCATATTTGCAATTTTACCCGTTTCAATAGATCCAAGACTATCTGCAGCTTTCATCATAGTTGCGGCATTTAAGGTTCCCATTTTAATAATATCCATTGGGGCCATACCACCCATTTCAAGAAGCTGCATTTCTTCATGTAAACTGTATCCCGGTAGAATAAAGTCATTTCCGGTGTCCGTACCCAGGACCATATTGACACCATTCTTATAAAGCTCTTGGATATCCTCTACCTGAAATGCCGCAACATCCTGCAGTTCAATGTTGTCCTTCTTCATATAATCCCGCAGTTCTCGAATATAGTCTTCCGCACGGAATATAAAGGCCGAATCCTCTACGGCCATAAAATAATCCTTATCATAAGCCTCCTGTACTTTTCGTTCTTCAATCCATTCCGGATGTAGGGGATACAAAAAACTTTTATCCAGCATTAAAGTAGTCACCCAAGAGATACTATCACGGTATATTTGGTTCACAAGCTCCTCATCTCTTTGAAAGTCGAGATCTATCCCAGTAAAATGGACAATATTCCGGATATTGGCATCGATAGCCATTTGGAGCTCAACATTGTCGCTGACATGTACAAATACCTCCAACCCGTTTTTGTCCACTTCCTTTTGCACTTTATTAATGAACTCCTGTGGCATCCGTTCGACGATGGGGGGATGGGGGCCATCTTCAATGGTAAGTTTTATTCCCAATATAGGATATTGTGCAACTTCTTTCACTAATTGTTCGATCTGTAGTGTGTCCCGAAGAAAGAAAACGGTCTCGCCTTCCTGCCACTTACTGGACCCATAGGTTTTTACAGGATGTCTCCCCTCCATGGTAAAATGTTGACTGGTATGAAACACCTTGGGAGCAGGTATGGTATCTTGATTTCCCATACTGCGCATTTCCTTGTAATAACTATTGGTACATAAACCGCCCCCAGGCACGAATATGGAGGTTACTCCAAAATGGATGAACTTGGGAAAGTCCCTTTTATAGGATTCCGTATGTACGTGACAATCAAACAGTCCGGGAATTAGAAATTTTCCGCTGCCATCAATGATATTAGTTTTTTGAACAAGCTCATTGGTGTCAATGGCCTTGATTTTATTGTCCTTGATGTATATGTTTACTTTTTCTTGAAGCTCGGACCCGGTCCCGTCAATGAGGTTCACGTTAGAAATGACCAGGTCAAATATAACCTCTTGTTTTGGCGCACATGCGGAAAGGAAAAGCAGAATTACGAAAAACATATTTTTCATAACGGTAGCAATAGATGGTTAACACATAATACACATTGCTTTAAAGATACAGTAGATTTTTCAGTTATTTAGTTGCCTTTGGCCTTAGGGATGTCCTGTATCTTTGTTTAGGGTATGGCTTAAAATGAAGTCAACAATTGGTTTGGAATTTTCCAAGCTATGGGGATGATGCCCTACACCCTTTTTCTGGATCAATTCAATTTTTCCTCCGGCTTCCTCAAAATTCTTGGACAGGAGTTCCGTGTTTTCAAAATGGGGTACCACCTCATCGGCATCTCCAAAAACATGTAGGACCGGGACTTGGGCCTTAGCAAGATCCACACAAGTATGGATTGGACTCCCCTCAAAATCCATAACCGAATTTTTATCCAAACCATGAGCCTGCAAACAGGTTTCCCAATCCTTAGGACTTCCTATTCCTGTAAACAAACCCCCTGGCCAACTCTTAATATCACAAACAGGGGCATCGGCATAAATGCAAGCTACTTTTCCGGTATTCTGGGACGCCCAATTGTAAACAATCAATCCGCCCCTGCTTAACCCTTCCAAAACCACTTTTGGATTTAGATTGTATTTTTTTGTGATAAAGGCATGATAATCGTTCCAGAGATCAACGGCTTGCCCATTCCCGAATAAATCGGCCACATCAATGTAGGCGAGATGAAAACCTTTTTCCAGCAATGCTTTGTCTACCTGTGGTTCAACGCCCCAAAATCTGGCCCTCCAGATCCAGAAACCATCCTCGTTTTTTGTATGGGGAAATACAATTTTTGCTTTATGCCCCTGGAACGAAAACTCTTTAATTTCATATTCAGTAAACACCTTATCCTCTCTACACGAGCTTAAACTTAGTATTAACATAATACAGGATAACAACAACGATAATTTCATTTTACTTTCAATAACGTATAGTATTAATCATTTTTGCTTTTTTCAATCGGTAATAGGTCGGAAAACCAGAAACCCATAGAATGGCCGACGTTACAAGTATCTTGCTCTTTGGGCCTTTTATATTCCTTATAGACTTTTTCGCCTAAGGTGAACTTCACCGGATTTGAAAAAATGGGCCCATCAAAACAAAAGGTATGAAATTCACCATTTTCGCCACAGGGATCAACATTGGATGGCAGATCCTTCAGGAAATTTTCATCAATTTCCCGTCCGGCAAATGAAACATCCAATACTTCGGAATTTAGGGCAATGATTATAGCCTTGAAACCTAAATCCAAAAATTCAGTTATCAGCTCTTTGGAATTTCTCTGCCAAAGCGGGAAACAACATTGTATATCATAAGGCCTTAATTTTGTTTCCCTATAAGTTCTTAGGTCTTCCAAAAAAATATCGCCAAAACCACAATGTGTATACCCTTCGGAATGAAGTTTTGTTACGGCACGTTCCATTTCGATATTGTAAACTTCCATTGAAGGTTCTTCCGGTAGCTCTATGGTGGTAACGGGAAGACCGATTTCCTTAACTTGTTCCATCAACAATTCCCTTCTTAGTCCGTGCATGGAAACCCGGTTGTGATGATTGTTCACAGTCGTAAGCAGCCTATCTATGTGGTGTTTTCCACTCTTTTGAAGGTAGTACAATGCCAGTGAAGCATCCTTTCCGGTGCTCCAGTTAAAATAGGTTTTTGGGTTTTTTATCAAAACGTAATTCGTAAGATATAAATATTGCTAACCATTTTTTGCCATGAAACGAGTTGCCTAAAATTACGGGGAACATATCACAAAAAAAACTTATACAAATTTGAATAAGGTCCGGGGCTTCCGATAATGTATTTCTTAGAGCAACACTAATACGGAAATGGCAGGGTGCCCTTCAAGAATATCGGATTGCAAAATGGCAATTGGCCACAAAGGGGGATAAAACATAAGAAAAGTAGGTTTGCAGTTTTGGTTAATCCACCCAAGCCGATGCCCAAAATGAATTGAATGCTGCCTCCGATCATAAATTGGTTTGGGTCGATTTGGAACTTTGAATATGTCGTTTGCCAAAGTCTAAAAATATAAAAGCCTGATACTAAATTGTATCAGGCTCTTGTCTTTCTTAATACGTCAATTTCCAGAGGGGGAACTATTTCAAAACATTCTTGAATAGTTCAAGTTTTTTCGGTTTTGGAATTGCCATAACCACCAGACCATCCTAACCAGTATTTTAGCGAAATATCCTTACGTATGCTATGATTTTTTTTCTCGGCGGTTTTTTTCTTATTGTATATTGATGTGCCCTCTTTCATAATGAACTACTTTAATCGGTCTGTCAATTATAAAGACGTCCTCAGCCTGGATAAAAGGATAAAATTTTGTTAAAAAAAGATTTAGAGCTCTTAAAATTGCTTTTGTAGGAAGTACTAGTTATTTATATGATTGCCCTCATTTTTGCCAATATCAAAGTTTTTGGCGCTTCATAAAACCTATTCTGGTTTTCATGATGATTTTTGTATAGAGTCTTTGCATCTTACTCTATTCAAAATATGATGGGCGAATGTTTTTAGTTTAAATGAATACACAAAAAAAGCCGTTATCCTAGGATTGCTCAGAGATAACGGCAGAACAGATTTTTCGTGGCAAGCTTTATAATGTTCTTAAATACTCCGCTACGGCACGGGTCTCGTCTTCGGTCAGATTTTGATTTAACATAATGGCGTTGTTGTATTCCTTAAGAAGTGCTTTGGCAATGGGATCCTCCTTAAGCATTACATCCGGATTAATGATCATGTTCATGACCCATGCCGGACTTCGCCTCTCGTACACACCTTTGAGGGCAGGGCCGATCATACGTTGTTCGGCCATATGGCAGGCTACACATATAGAACTGAATTTGGCTTCACCGGCCTTTGCCAATTCTTCGTCTACCCCATCGGCGAAAGTAATATCGTTAAAAGGACCTACGCCATCATTGTCCATATCCACAGGAACACCCTCGGGTGTATCCGCTACCTTTTCCTCTGTTTTGGAACGTTTCATTTCAAAACCTCCACTTTCTTCTTTTTTTTCCTTTCCTCCACAACCTACTACCAGGCCTCCCAAGGCCAAAAACATGAGTACTTTTTTCATTTATACCAAATTTTTATGCCGAAAAGGGTTCGGCATCTGTTACTTTAGGGCTACTAATATATAAAATAGCAAGGCTTAAATGACCTCTTCAACAAATTTTATTGCTCTTGTTTCATTATGATAAATATTTGTGCTTTCATAAAAACCGACGTGCCCACCATATTTTGGAACCTCTAAATAGATTTTGGGATTTTCCTTGGCTTCTTTGTAAGGGAAACACTCCGGTCCTAAAAAGGAGTCGTTCCGGGCATTGATGACTAATGCCGGAATTTTGATATTTGGGAGGAATTGAAGGCAGCTACATTTTTCATAATAGTCTAGGGCATTGATAAATCCATGTGCTCTACTGGTGTAAATATCATCAAAATCCTTCAGTGTTCTTATTCTTTTGATATCCTCGTTGGAAATCTTGTTGGGAAAAAGGGGAAGCTTTAGTTTCAGCTTATCCGTTAAATGTCTTCTAAAACGTTCGGCGTAGAGGTAGTTCTTCGGTTTCAATAATTCTTTAAGGGAGCTATATAGATCACAGGGTACGGAAATACCGATTACTCCCTTTATTTCTTTCGGAATTTCATTCCTCTCGCCCACATATTTCAAGGCCAAATTGCCACCAAGACTTATACCTTTAATGTAAATTTCGGAATACATCCGCATACGTAGAATATGCCGTATTACGGCATCTAGATCTTTGGTAGACCCAGAATGATAAGAGCGATACATCATATTGGTCTCCCCGCTACATCCTCGAAAATTTACAGCACAGGCATCATAGCCGTTCTGGTTAAAATGCTTGGCGCTTCCGGTTATATAAGGCCTTTGGCCATGGCCTTCCAAACCATGTAAAAGGATGACAACTCCACTGGAGGTCTTGTGGGCGTAGCTCCAATCCAAATCCAAAAAATCACCATCCGGCAATTCCAGTCGTTCACGTTCTTGGTTCAATCCATTTACCCTACGGACCAATCCAGAATAAATGGTAGAGAAATGTCCACTTCTGAATATAAGGGGCGGATTATAGTTGGATGATACAAAAGGCATTAATATAGAATGTTATCCTTGGGCTGTACTTTTTTGGGCAACTCCTTTTCATCTAACATGTCTCGCAAATCAATTTCAATGGTCCGGCAAAGTGCGGTCATGGGTACATCATTGATACGTCCCTCGAAAGGGTCTTCACTATTGCTGCCTATCTTTTCCATAGTGGTAAATATCCAAGAGATCAAAACGGAGAATGGGATTATAAAACCAAGAAAAAGCTGTTGTTGCCATTCTGTCCGTATTTCCTTGATCTCCCCTTCAAAAATGGAGAGTAGTCCAAAAGGAAGCAACAGTACAAAAATCCAAGTAAACAAGGTACTAAAATAGGCATACTGTCTAGGGAAAGGAGTGTTTTTTATACGCTCACACCTTCCTTGCAAGTTGTAAAGTTCCTCTAAGGTTTTATGGAAAATCAGCTTGTCGAATTCTGTGATTTTTCCCTCCTTTAATAATTGTTTTAAGTGCAGCCCCTGATTCTTTATAAGATGGGTGGCCACATTTTTCCGATTTTCCAATTCTGCATCCTCCTCCGGATTTAAAAAGTTATCCAAAACGGAACATACTGGATTCCGTTCGCCATGCCGTTCAAATATTCTTTCAACGGCCTTATTCTCCTTAATGGAAAAACTTGTAGGTTGTCGTAATTGAGTGCGTAAGGCATTAATCCAGGCGATATGTCTATAGATGAGAATACGTTTGGTTTCATGGTCGTCCTCAACAAAACTCAATACATTATTGGCCCAGGTACGCGAATAGTTGACGATACCTCCCCAAATCTTCCGAGCTTCCCAAAAACGATCATAGCTTTGGCTGTTCTTAAAACCAATATAGAAAGCCACGGCAACACCGATTACGGTTAAAGGTTGAAAGGGGATATCCAAATGTTTCCACTCCAGATAATAGTAGGCAGAAAAAATGAGAGCTGCCCATAAGGTGAAGAAAATCAAATTTTTCCAGGCGTACCTTAGAATTATCCCCCAACTAATATTTCTTTTAATGTACATTATGGTCTAGATTAAGAGGTAAAAGTGAACTTCCTGCACAGGTCCAGGATGACATATTGGCTAAAAATACTTAAAACTTTCATAATTGATATTCTCACAAAAATGGATTGCAAAGTTTGTTGTAATTTTAAGATATGGCTTTACACTTGAAAAAATGTGAGCATGTACAGGCAATCGAAACGGTAAGGAGCCCTAGCAATTATGAGTGCGAGGAATGTATTAAGACAGGTGATCCCTGGGTGCATTTGCGTACTTGTCAAAGCTGTGGGACTACCCTGTGCTGTGATAGTTCACCCAACAAGCATGCAAGTAAGCATGCAGCTTCGCATGAACATCCGGTAATCATTTCGGCAGAGCCGAACGAAAAATGGATGTGGTGCTATATACACGAACAAATTGCTAGATATTAAAGACCTATGAACGACCCTCGTTTTCCCGAATTGACCCAGCGTCAGATCAATATTTTAAAAGAATACGGTATCATTGAATCCTATGACAAGGACACACGTGTGTTTTCCTTGGGCGATTTGCAATATGACTTTTTTGCAATTTTAGATGGAACGGTTTCCATTGAAGATCCGTATAACGATAATTATGTCATCGTTGCCCATGGTAAAAATGAGTTTTCGGGCGATAGCGGAATGCTCTCTAATAGGGCGGCACAGTTTCATGCCATTGCGAAATCAGGGACAACCTTGTTGCGCATTAAACCTCAACGCCTCAGGGAGGCCATTGCCAAGCATAGCGATATCAGCGATGTACTGCTCAATGCTTTTTTGGAACGACAGAATACGGTACTCAGCGAATTTACGGGTGGTATGAAGTTGGTAGGCTCCGGTAACTCCAAACAAACCTATGCCCTAAGGGATTTCATGGAAAAAAACCATATCTGGCATAATTTCTTGGATGTGGATGTATCCCAAGAAGCTAGGGAATTGCTCCAAAATTTTAATCTTTCCGAAAAAGACCTACCCTTATTTATAGCCAGTGATGGTGCTATATGTCAGAAAACATCCTTGGATCAGCTGGCACGCTATGCCGGGGTTCTCATGGATTTTGAGGATAAGGTCTTTGATTTGCTGGTAATCGGGGCGGGACCTGCCGGATTGGCGGCAAGTGTATATGCCGCCTCAGAAGGACTTAGTGTTGTTACCATAGACAGTAATGCTCCCGGCGGACAAGCGGGGAAAAGCTCCAAAATAGAAAACTATCTAGGGTTTCCTACGGGTATTTCAGGGAATGACCTGGCCAACAAGGCCTATGTTCAGGCGCAGAAATTTGGCTGTAATATTTCTATTCCACATAAGGCGGAAAGGATTGAACATACCGGGGAACATTTTATCCTTTATGCCACCAATGGCAAAGCCATAAAGACAAAGGCCATTATGGCTGCTACCGGAGCTAATTATACGCAACTACCTATTGAAAACATTGAAAAGTATGAAGGCAGTGGCGTGTATTATTCCGCAACAGGGATGAATATTTCGGCTTGTAAGGATGAACTGGTAGGGGTAGTCGGGGGTGGTAATTCCGCGGGCCAGGCGGCACTCTTTTTAGCTGAGCATGCCAAGGAAGTACATGTAATCTTAAGGGGAGGCGATTTGGGGGTAAAGATGAGCGACTACTTGGTTCAGCGAATCGAAGCGGCCCCCAATATTCACGTGCAATTGAATACTCAAGTCAAGGAACTCCATGGGGAGCACTATTTGGAATCCTTGGTTTTGGAAACGAAAGATGGGGAAAGAACAGAAAAGAACATAACCAATCTCTTTACATTCATTGGTGCCAGACCTTGTACAGATTGGCTAAAGGGTCTTGTGGCAACTGATGAAAGAGGATTTATTTGTACTGGTCCCGGAATTGCGGAAAAAGATTTATACCGATGTGATATTTTCAGAAAGCGAAAACCGCAATCCTTGGAAACGAGCATTCCAGGTTTCTTTGCTGTGGGCGATGTACGCAAAGGTTCGGTAAAACGGGTCGCTTCGGCGGTAGGAGAAGGCTCCATGGCCGTAAGCCAGGTACATCAGTTTTTGGTAGAGTTGAATAGTGCTAGAGCGTCTGTCGAGGTGTAGAATTTATTTCGGATAGGTTTCCAAAACCTTAATTTGTTCCTCGACAGCCGATTTAAACTCCGATTTTAAGGTTTCTACCAATTCCGACACCGGAGGCGAGCTGTTTATGGTAGCAGCACCTTGCCCAGCGGACCAAATGGTTTTCCATGCCTTTGCCTCGGTATCCAATTCCTTTCCAAAATCTATCTTAACGTCTTTTTTTAAATCGGCATCGCTTATACCCGAGGCCTTTAAACTAGCTCCCAAAAAATTAGCATGTACTCCGGAAATGGCGGCGGTATAGACCACATCACTGGCCCCCGCCTCGATAATCATTTTTCGATATGCTTCGGGGGCCTTACTTTCTTGGGTGTTGATGAATCGGGTACCCATATAGGCCAAGTCTGCTCCCATTTGCAGTGCAGAGGCAATATCCCTTCCGGTACTAATGCAGCCAGAGAGAATAATAGTTCCATGAAAAAACGCCTTGATTTCGGCAACTAGGGTCATGGGGTTTATGGTTCCGGCATGGCCTCCGGCACCCGCCGCTACCAATATGAGTCCGTCAACCCCAGCTTGCGCGGCCTTTTCCCCATGTCGCTTTTTGATGATGTCATGGAACACTATTCCGCCATAACTATGTACGGCATCCACAACTTGACTAACGGCTCCCAATGACGTAATGATCAAAGGTACTTTGTGTTTCACACAGAGCTTTAAATCGGCCTCCAATCTGGGATTGGTAGGATGTACAATAAGATTCACTCCAAAAGGGGCAGGTTTCTTACCCGTTTCTTTCTCAAATTTTTGCAGCTCCGATTTTATTTCTAAGAGCCATTCCTCGAAACCTTCACTGGTGCGTTGGTTTAGTGCCGGAAAAGTGCCGACGATTCCATTTTTGCAGCACTCTACTACCAATTTAGGTCCTGATATTAAAAACATCGGTGCTGCTATGGCAGGAAGGGAAAGGTCATGGATAAAATTGGGTTTCAATGACATGAGGCAAGAGTTTTAGCTGTTGTCCTTAAAACTACGTTCAATTCCGCTCATATGCAAAGGAGGCCCAAGAAACTCATAAAGTTGTCTAAAAAGGAAAGGGTGTTCTCGTGCTTGTGATTAAATTTAGGGGGCATTCAAGAATTTCGAAACATGCAAAAAAGAAGGGAATTTCTAAAAAAGTCAGGGCTATTTCTCGGAGGAGTCGGGATATTACCGCAGTACGCCTTTACATTAAATCGGACAAAAGAAAAATTGGGGGTATGTCTAGTAGGCCTTGGAAATTATGGCACTACCATATTGGCCCCGGCCTTGCAGCTTACCGAACATTGCCAACTCACAGGGATTGTTACCGGTAGCCCCGAAAAAATTCCGGTCTGGCAAAAGCGATATGATATTCCTGATAAG
This sequence comes from uncultured Flavobacteriaceae bacterium, assembly GCA_947494715.1. Classification (GTDB taxonomy): domain Bacteria; phylum Bacteroidota; class Bacteroidia; order Flavobacteriales; family Flavobacteriaceae; genus Ulvibacterium. Next base: position 279,863 of record CANLWG010000003.1, read on the forward strand.
AACATATACAATTATCAAAACATGGACCGGATTGCCGATAACCCGGATATAGATGTTATTTACATTGTATTGCCTACGGGATTACATGCCGAATATGCGATAAAAGCTGCTACCACGGGAAAGCACGTCTGGTGCGAAAAACCTATGGCCAAGACGGCATCGGAATGCCGATCGATTATTGAGGCTTGTACAAAAAATAAGGTTAAGCTATCCATTGGGTATCGTATGCAACATGAACCCAATACACAACAACTTATACAATGGGCCAAAACCAAACCGTTCGGCAATATTGAAAAAGTAAAGGCCGAAGTAGGGTTCAATATCGTTAATCCCCCGAATAATTGGCGAATGGATGCAGAGTTGGGAGGTGGACTGCTCTATGATGTTGGGGTCTATGTGATAAATGCCATGCGCTATACCACAGCAAAAGAACCTATTTCTGTAAATGGACATCACGAGAATACCCGCCCGGAGGTCTATAAGGAAGTACCGGAGACGAGTATTTTTGAAATTGATTTTCCAGACGGAATACGGGCCAACGGAAAAACTACGGCATCAAGGAGTATTAATATCCTTCAGGCCGATTGTGAAAAGGGATGGTACAAACTACAACCTTTTCAATCTTACAGAGGGGTAAAGGGCAAGGCCAGTGATGGGACGCTCTTGGACACCTATATTGAGAATCAGCAGGCTCGGCAAATGGATGACGATGCCTTGGCCATTTTGAACAAAACGCCGGTCCTTGTCCCCGGTGAGGACGGTATGAAAGATATTGTTATCGTGGAGGCCATCAACGAATCGGCCAGAACTGGAAAAACTGTAAAACTGTTGTAAACGCACTTTGCGTTTTGCGGAACACTACTTCTGCTGCTAGTGTAAATGACAATTTAAAAGTATACTGGGATTTTAAAGGAGACTATTTGCCGTTACTATTTATTGCCTTGACTTTCTGTCCTCATAGGTATGGTTCTTTATATTCCGCCCTTTGTTTATGTCGATGGGATTTTGGATGAACTTACAGAAATATACTTCAAAAAAAGTGTATTGAAATGTCCTAGAAAAAGAAATCAGTTTTTTGATTTCAGCCCGTTAAAATGCCAGTTTTATGGGCTACCAATTGTATAAAAAATTAGTTGAGTTGAAATCCCGTATTATTTTGTAACCTTTTTCAAAGTCATCTTGTCAAATAGCAAATGAACCAAGGAGTTCATTGGGAAACTTAATTCACATCAAGATGAACAAATTGAAACGAACCTTCAGGGAACGAATACTAATTATAATACTATTCACGGCGACAATAGCATCTTTTGCCCAAACCAATCCAAAATACATAAAGACGATAAGAGGTAAGTCAATTAAGGTATCTCAACTGGACGGTCAAATAAAAGTGATAATGGATTCTATTGGAATGCCAGGTCTGTCAATTGCTATAATCAACAAGGCAGAAATAGTTTATCACAACAATTTCGGTGTTTCTAATATTGAAAGTAAAGAACCAGTAACCAACGAAGGTATATTCGAGGCGGCCTCCCTTTCAAAACCCCTTTTCGCATATTTTGTTATGAAACAGATCGAAAAAGGGCTTTTAGATTTGGATAAGCCCTTGTACAAGTATTTGCCATTTCCCGATATAGAATATGACGACAGATATAAATCGATAACCGCAAGGGTGGTGTTGTCCCACACCACAGGCTTGCCGAATTGAAGAAATGATGATAATAAGGATGGCAAGCTATACCTAAAATTTACTCCGGGAACAGATTTTAATTATTCTGGCGAGGGATACGAATATTTAGCCGCCGTGGTTGCTAAAATAAATGGAACCGACCTTAATGGTTTAGATGAGATTTTTCAAAAAGAAGTAACAAAACCACTGAAGGCGGGAACACTATATTACAATTGGAACGATGATATTAAGAAACATAAGGTCTACGGCCACAACGCAGATGTTCCGACCGATAATGGGTTGGGGCCCTCCGCCTTGGGGACTTGGGACGGAAAGCTATTCGGTGCCGCGGGGAGTCTGCATACGAATGCTATTTCATATGCCATATTTCTTTGCGCCATGCTCAAAAAAGAGGGTCTGAAAAAAAGTTCGTTCAAAGAGATGTTAAAAGAGCAGGTCCATTTTAAAGATGACAATATATTGAAGTTAGAGGTCGGTCAAACTGGCTGGGGTCTTGGTTTTGCGCAAAAACCCACAACAAATGGAATGATTCATCTGCATACGGGTAACAATCATGATTTTCAGGCGTACGCGATGTTCGTTCCAGAAAAACAATATGGTTTTGTCTTTTTTACAAATTCGGATAAAGCACAGTCATTCGTAATGGAAATAGGTAGGATTATAAAGGAACAATTTTAAAATGAAAATTTATGGAATCAACACAAGATCTGCTCATGGGTTTGGGCATGTTAACAGGCATCGTCTCAATCGTCTTTATTATTGCTAGGTATACCTATCTCATCAAAAAGGCGATGATCGATAGAGGGCTTACCTCCGAACCCTCCAATGGTAAACTACGTTATCTTGACATAGGTAGTATAATACTGAGCTTAGGAATCGGGCTAATTGTATCATCCTTTTTTACCACAATGGATTTGTCCGAAGACATGATGGATATGTTGATTTGGGGGACGATACTAATATTTGGAGCCATCGGTTTAGTCGTAGCACATTTCCTAAGAAGAAAACTTGGGTCTTGAAATTTCAAATAGCGATACCCTTTTAATCAACAGGATAAAAGAAGGAGATACTACTGCTTTTAGACAACTTGTCGACAAGTATAAAAACGTATCACTTTCCTTGGCTTGTTCTATATTGAAAGACGAGGATAAAGCAGAGGATGCTTTACAGGATGCTTTTATAAAGGTGTTTGAAAAAATAGATACTTTCCATTTCAAAGCTGCATTCTCAACTTGGTTGTACCGTATTGTGATAAATACAAGTTATAATGAATTGAAAAAGCATAAAAATCACGCCGTTCTTTCTCAGGTAAGTTTGGAAGATTCTGGTGGAAACAATGCTCTGGACATTTTTAAAGCGGAGAACCAAAAAAAATTTATTCAAGTAGCTCTGAAGCGAATCCGAACCGACGAAGCATTGATCCTTAGGTTGTTCTATCTATGTGATTTGAAGATTAAGGAAATCGAAAATATTACAGGATTTAAGAGCTCCAAAATAAAGGTTGACCTTCATAGGGGCAGGAACAACTTAAATCACGAACTCATAAAAATTTTAGGGAAAGAAATAAATGATTTATTATGAAAGAGGAGAAAGCCAGGGATTTACTGCAAAAAAGTATTATTGAAACCTCAGACGATTTTACGGACAAATTGATGCGGCGTCTCGAAGCGGAAAAGGCGGCAAAAAAAACTTTATCATGGAGTTTTACATCAATGTTTTTAGTACTGTCCTTGGCGATTTTAGTGTTAAGTTTTATTTCTTACAAATTTCTGAAGTCAGGAGTCGATATATTTAACATTGGCCTAGATATTGGCAGAACTCCAATTTTTATAATAGGTACTATTCTGGTTTTTATTGCTTTGAATTATACTTTGAAATTGAATGAGACTTACAATCTTTCCAAGAAAAATGCCTAGCCGTTCCCGTATGGAGTCACTTCGAATTTATCGGAACATAAATCAATCATAAACATCAACGAATATGAATTTTATCAAGATAGTAGCATTTACAATGTTATCCATTCAAATAGGGTTAGCTCAAAACATAGATGCCCAGAAACCAGATAACTCAATGAGCGAATTTGGACCAACATTTCTAATACAAAATGTAAATATTATTAATGTGAAGAACGGGCAAATGCTTTCTGACCATTCTATTCTGGTTTCTGATGGAAAAATAAAATCCATTTTACCAACTAAAGAACTTGACATAATTAATTTTTCTGAGATTATCGATGCTCAAGGAAGTTTTGTAATTCCAGGACTATGGGATATGCATGCGCACTTACGTGCCAATAATTTACCTCCTGAGATAATCACAGATTGGATGATGCCTCTTCTTATAGCCAATGGTGTGACGGGAGTCCGGGAAATGACATCAAGCTGTGAGACCGACGATCAAGGACCGGTTTGTTTGGAACAAATGCGTGAATGGCAAAAAGAGATCGATATGGGTGCTTTGGATGGGCCAAGGTTTTTGTCCTTAAGTAGTTTCCAACTTAATTCGCCAAGGGAATCGGATTACACAAAAAAGGAAATCAAACAAATGGTCGAAACGTTCGATGAACAAAATATCGACCTCATAAAAGTCTATACTGGCTTATCTCCTAAGGCATATAATTGGGTCACGCAGGAGGCCAAGAAACACAATATTCCAGTAGGCGGCCATATTCCACTTAGAATGACGATCTCCGAAGCATCCACAAAAGGGCTTAGAAGTCTTGAGCATGCAAGGGATTTTCTTTTTGATTGTTTTCCCGATTCTAAGTCTTTCCGGAAATCAGCAAAATCACAAGATCCTCCTATTGATGTAATGCATGATATGGTTGACCAATTTGAGGAAAAGAAATGTCAGAAAATATTTCAAGTGATGATTAAAAACAAGACATGGTATGTCCCTACCCACCTAACAAGAAGAATGGAAGCCTTTGCACACAATTTTGAGTTTAGAAATGATAATAGAAATCAGTACATCCCTAAAATGCTATTAGATTCATGGAAGAATGATGCCGATCGTGTTGTAGCAATAGATTCTACAAAATACGGTAGAGATGCCTTTATGAGATTTTATCGCAAAGGATTGGGAATAACAGGTGAAGCCCATGATGCAGGTGTTAGAATAATCGTTGGTACCGATGGCGGTGACAGTTTTGTATACCCGGGATTTGGTGTTCATGATGAGTTAAAAGAACTGGTCAAGGCTGGTTTAACGCCACTAGAAGCCATTCAAGCTGCAACTATACATTCAGCTGAGTTCTTAAACCTTCAGAAATCATTTGGTTCAATTGAGGTAGGCAAAAAAGCCGATTTTATTTTATTAAAACATAATCCATTGGTTAATATTGAAAATACTCAAATTATGAAGGCGGTCATTTATAGAGGGGAGTATTTCAATAGCGACAAACTAAATTCTTTGTTGGATAAAGCAAAATATTTTAAATCAAAAATTGATTAAAAAGGCCCTGGTTTAAAATGGCTATTATAGTAGAAATTTGTTTTTTAGGTTATTTGCCACCCTTTAGATACCAAGGAAAGAACAAAATACCAAAAATCCAATCATTTTTTCCCTACAAGGCTTCAGAAGCGTGTAATTTATAGATTTAAGCAAGAAAGACAACAGAGAAAATTCTTTTGTTCGTTTTACCGAAAACTAACTGGTAAAATCTCAATTATTGGATACTCCCATAAAACCAACGTTTTTTAAAACTGACCCTTAAAAAGCAAAAAGACATCATTAGGGTAAAGGCCGCCAATGAATCTACCAAAACAGACAGAACGGTAAAATTATCTTAAGCGGTGTTTTTCTTTTTCTAAAAGAGCGTATTTTTGAAACTTTTATGCATGCATAACAAAAGGTTGAAAAAATGTACGTAAAGGAATTTGAAGTTCGTTGGAGCGATGTTGATGCCAATAGGCACTTGGCCAACAGTGCCTATATCAATTTTATGAGCCATACCCGTATGAGTTATCTCTTGGAACTGGGTTTTGACCAAAGGATGATGGCGAAACATCAAATCGGTCCGGTCGTTTTTTATGAGCACATGTATTATTTTAAAGAAGTGTTTCCTGGAAAACCAATACAGGTCTCATTAGAGGTAATGGGTATAAGTGAGGATGGAAAATTCTTTGAGTTCTATCATAATTTTTATGATGCCAAAGGAAGGAATGTGGCCCATTGCGAAATGATGGGGGCATGGATGGGTTTGGAGACCCGAAAGCTTATCAGCCTTCCCGAAGAGTTGCTTCAAATGTTCCATTCAGCGGAAAAACCAAAAGGTTTTCGAATATTGACAAAAGAGGATACCCGAAAGTTTGCCAAGACGCCTCAAGATCTTTGACCATTTCTTAACATCATAACAAATATTGGAAAAAATCCATATATTTGGCAATATTCCAAAACTATGATGCAGCGTTCTGGTACGGCAGATTTGGCATTGCATGGAGGGGCCATCCCACCATGGCTCTTTAGCAGAATGAAGCAGCTAACCTTACCGCTTGTCGAGGCTATTATTATCCAAAATGGAAAAGACGATTTTCTGGAACGGTTGTCCGATCCTTTATGGTTTCAGAGTTTTGGAACGGTCATTGGAATGGATTGGAATTCCTCTGGGGTTACCACTGCCGTTGTGCGTGCATTAAAACAGGCAATTAATCCCGTTTCTAGGGCATTGGGAATATATGTATGCGGCGGAAAAGGGAAAAAGTCTCTCCAAACCCCCAATGAACTTCTTGGAGTAGGCTATAAGACAGGATTGGACGGTGACCATTTGGCCCAATGTAGCAAACTAAGTGCCAAGGTAGACAATACGGCTTTGCAGGATGGTTTTAACCTTTACCTGCACAATTTTGTGGTGAGCGATACAGGCAAATGGTCCGTAATCCAGCAGGGAATGCATAACTCAAACGGTATGGCACGCAGGTATCATTGGCATTCCGGAAACTTGAACTCTTTTGTGGAGGAGCCGCATACTGCTGTATGTGGAGAAAATCAGGGTTCCATTCTAAATTTGGTGCATAAGGAAGCCGGGGCAACACGAAAGTCCATTATGGATATTTCCAAAGAGCACCCGGATAGGATATTGAAGGAATTGCCACATCTTTTGGTGCCGGTTTATCATGAAATGAAAGCGAAGGATGTAGATTTGAAACGTTTAGGCAGCATCCTCTGGCTAGCACAAGAGAATGAAATAAAGACCTTTGAAGAGCTTTTGTTGCTCAAAGGTCTAGGACCTCGGACCTTACAATCATTAACCTTGGTAAGCGAGATCATACACGGAACGCCATCACGGTTTTCAGATCCGGCCCGTTTTGCCTTTGCCCATGGAGGCAAGGATGCTACACCATTTCCCGTTCCTACCAAAGTATACGACGAAACTATTGCTAGTCTTAAGGATGCCGTCCAACAAGCAAGAATTGGTAATACGGATAAAATCAAGGCCATTCATAAACTTACGGGTTTGGCCCAAAAGGCAGAAAGGGGTTTTCGGCCAAATGCGAATTTTGAAGCTTTAGTAAGAAAAGAAAAAGAAGAATCACATAAATATGGGGGTAGAAGCATCCATGGGTTTGCCAAGCCAAAGAACAATAGGCAGTTGAATCTATTCGAAGGCACTAAGGGCAAATAGAAAACTTTTCAGCTTTATTCGGTATCATTCCCGCCACATCGTAACGCCCTTCCTTTTGGAAGGGATATAAAAGAACCAAACCGATTTGAGGGCAGTGATATACTTTTTTGGCTTCTTTATACTTTCATGTCAAGTGTGATTATGCGGAAATAATAATTAAAATTTTGTATACCGTATACAAAATTTAGTATTTTTGAAACATGCGTATTACTGCGGATGAATTGAGCAAACAGGCCTATAAGAAGGTCAAAAAAATGATTGTTTCCAAAAAATTGTTGCCGGGCCAAAAAATCGTTCAGGAGCAATTGGCCGATAAATTGGGTATCAGTAGAACTCCTTTGCGTTCTGCCTTACAGATGCTCGAAGCCGAATCATTGATTAAGTCTATACCGCGAAGAGGCGTCATCGTAAGGGAATTTAGCGATGCTGAAATCATTGAGATCTATGACTGTCGTATAGCTTTGGAAAGTACCGCAATTAGGCTGTTCACACAAAGGGCCACCCAATCTGAAATTGACAGATTAAGAAGCTTGTTGATACCTTTTGAAAAAGGAAAAATCGATGCCCAAGCCTATCAAAAAGCGGATAGTGAGTTTCATAATTCCTTAATAAAAAATTCTGGAAACGAATTTTTATACAACCTGTTCCAGAAAGGGAATCTCCTGGTTTGTATTGATATGATCGGATTGGTGCGCCCACCGCAGGAGACTTTGGAGGAACATTTGGATATTGTTTCGGCCATCCGTTACCGTGATGCTGACTTAGCCGAAAGTTTGATAAGAGATCACTTGGAGAAATCAAAGCAACTGATCCGAAAAAAACTAAAGAATGAAGGGTAAACCCATATTCCCTACCCGTTATAAAATGGTCTTCGGTACTTTTCTGTTGGCCATGATCGTATTGTTTGATCGTATATTGCTCTCCGTAGCCAAAGACCCGGTTGCCGAATCCCTTCAATTAAACGACAAGCAAATGGGGTGGGCCATGAGCATTTTTGCTTTGGGGTATGCCTTGTTCCAAACCCCGGCAGGGTTATTTGCCGATAAATATGGTCCCAGAAAAATACTGACCGCAGTAGTGGCATTATGGTCAATTTTTACGGCCCTGACCGGTGCCGTCTGGAATTATATTACCTTATTGATTGTCCGTTTCCTCTTTGGAGCAGGGGAGGCTGGGGCCTTTCCCGGTATGGCCCGTGCTATTTATAGTTGGATTCCCTTATCGGAACGCGGAATTGTAAATGGCATCAATTTTTCAGGAGGACGTATTGGGGCCGCTTTTGCCCTCCCTATGGTGGCCTGGTTGATGGATTTGGTCGGATGGCGTTTGACTTTTGTGTTGTTGGGTGCCATTGGTATTTTGTGGGGCATCGTATGGTACCTTTGGTTTAGGGACAATCCGGAAGATCATAAGGGAATGTCAGAAACTGAAGTGCATTATATTCAGGAACATACGGATAGGGATACCGCGGAAGGGGAAAAAGTTAAAATAGATTTTGGAAAGTTGTTTCGATCCAAAACCATGTGGCAGTTGATGGGTCAGTATTTTGCTAGCAATTTTACCTTCTTTTTCTGCCTAACATGGTTGTTTCCACATATAAAGGCGAAATATGGATTGGATGCGCTCGAAGCAGGATTTTACGCCTCTGCTCCCTTAATTTTTGGAGCCCTTGGGAATTGGTTTTCGGGATTTCTAGTAGATTTTATTTACAAAAAAAACCGTTGGGCCCTATCTCGAAAAGTTCCGGCCATCATTGGGTTCTTATTGGCATCCATTGGCATAGTCGCCAGTGTATATATGGAGGAGGTAACCCCGGCCATTATACTCATTTCTATTGCAGTTTTTGGTGCGGATATGACCTTAAGCCCCTCATGGTCCGCATGTGTGGACGTTGGGAAGCAATTCTCGGGAGCGGTAAGCGGCACCATGAATATGGCAGGAAATATAGGATCGTTTTTAACCGCTTTGGCATTTCCCTATTTATTGGAACTAACCGGTTCCGAAGTCCCTTTTTTCTATCTGGCGGCTGGGCTGAATCTGTTGGCGATAGTTTTATGGATGAGGGTAAAACCGCAGCAACCGTTACAAATAATAGCATCCCCAAGTTCTTAATAAAATGCGGACTTAGAAGATATTCTGGAGAAATGAAAAGCAGGTCGATACAATAAAATGAAGCAAAAAATCGCGCATATAGCTTTGGTCGTAAGGGACTACGATAAGGCCATAGAATTTTACACCAAAAAACTGGATTTCATTCTTCTTGAAGATACCAAACTAAGTGAAGAAAAAAGATGGGTTTTGGTCGCTCCGCCAGGCGCTGAGGAGAGCTGCCTTTTATTGGCCAAAGCTGCAAATGAAGAACAAAAGAAAAGTATTGGGAACCAATCTGGAGGTAGGGTTTTTCTTTTTCTGTTTACCGATGATTTCTGGAGGGATTATAATAAAATGGTGGACCGGAATGTAAAATTCATAAGGCCGCCCAAGGAGGAAGAATATGGAAAAGTGGCCGTGTTCGAAGATTTGTACGGGAACAAGTGGGATTTATTGGAGCCAAGTCAAATTAATGAAGGAGTGCTACCTAAATAAAAGTTGAATATCAATGATCACAAAAAAAAATTTTGAGGAAGTATGCCAAAGATCCTTGGAGATGATCGAGGAAGCTGGGATATACCTAACGGAAGCGGATAAGAAGAATATCACTGCCGCGGATTTTGGTCTAAACGATATAAAGAAAGAAGGCATACAAATCCTTACCCTTTTTGATACGGATCGTATGGCAGCAAAGATTCTAGTGTTGCTTCCCAACCAGACCGAACCCGAACATTGGCATCCACCTGTAGGTGACGACCCAGGTAAGGAAGAGGTTATCCGTGGTATTTGGGGAGACCTAACTTTTTGCATTCCAGGGGAAGACAATATGAAGCAGGGTTTTATTGTGGAAGGAAAAGAGAATTGTTACACCATGCGCAATGAAGTGATTATCCGTCCCGGAGAACAACTGATATTACCTCCTGGAACCAAACATTGGTTTCAGGCAGGGAAACGAGGGGCGGTCATGTATTCATTTTCAACAAAAGTAACAGACTTGCTGGACCAGTTTACGGATCCCAATATTATTAGGGAAACCAAAATTGAAGGATATTAAACTATAAAATTCAACTGTACTTTCCCCTAATTAAGAGGGGTGGTCATATATAAAACGAAACAAATGAAGCAAAGCATCATAACTGCCTTTTTAGGCCGGACCCAAGACCGATTTTCGGAGTATCAAGAACCTACCTCTTTAGAAGAGCGTTTGGACCTTGTGGTTAAAATCCCAGGTGTGGATGGGGTAGAAATCGTGTATCCTTACGAAACGGAGGAAGCGGAATCTACCAAGAAAATGTTCATGGATAGAGGCTTGAGTTTCGCGGCAGTTAACGCTAACATCAAAAAGGAAACCCAATGGGTTCCGGGGGCACTTTCAAGACCTGATTCCGACTTACGGCAAGGAGCCATCGAAATCATAAAGGAAGCAAAGGATTATGCCAAAGCGGTTGGCGCGCCTTTGGTGACTTGTTGTCCTTTATCCGATGGATATGATAATCTATTTCAGGTGGACTATCCCAAGGCTTGGCGAAATATGGTAGACTCTGTAATAGAAGCCGCCGACTATCTACCGGAAATCCCTTTATTTATTGAATATAAAATCAATGAAACTAGGGTACATGCCCAATTGGACAATTGTGCCAAAACCATTTTGTTCCTAAAAGATGTGGGAAACAAAGCTACAGGGGTGACCATTGATTTTGGCCATGCATTGCTGGCCAAGGAAAATCCAGCGCAAGTAATTGCGCTTTGCGAGGAAACAGAAACGGATTACTACTTGCATACCAATGACAACGATTTTAACTTTGATTGGGATTTGATTTCAGGTTCCCGAAATCTTCTTCACACCGTAGAATTTTTATTCTACGCCAAGGAATATGGATATGATAAATATTTTACCGCTGATGCCTCCCCGCGTATTTTTGATATGATCGGTTTTTTTACCGAACATGCTGAAATGAACTTGGCCATTTGGAATTTGGTCGATAAACTCGACCGCAAAAAATATCGAAAGTTGATGCACGAAGAAAGGCATATGGATTTGATGCAATTAGTACGAAAGGAAATATATAGATTATAGGATTTCCCATTAATTCGGGATATGGCAAAACAAAAAGGTTAGTTCAATTGGGGCTTGGGCTTTCTACTGGCCAAGTAGACACCCAATAAGACAAAACAGGCCGCCACAATTTTTAGGGTTGTTAGACTATCCTTTCCCGTGGCTACGGCATATAGGATTCCAATAAGCGGTTGTATATACACAAAGGCACTTAACGTGGAGGCCTTTAATTGGGTCAATGCAAAAATATTGAAGAGATAGGTACAGAAAGTAGTTCCAACCACCACGAAAACAATACTCCAAATAATCTCCGAGGGTAAATTGACCCAATCGATTTCGGTGACCTCGGTATACCCAAAAGGCAAACAAATAAAGATTCCAAGGGTAAAGAGCCATTTCATAAATGTAAACGGATGGTATTTGGCAATCAGTATCTTTGCCACAATGAGATAGGAGCCATAGAAAACAGAGTTCATAAAAATCAAAAAATTACCCAAAGGAATATTGGGAGCATCTTGCCGAACCTCGGACCCAAATATTATAAGTCCTAAAGCACCTAGTAGACCTATGGTAATGCCCAAAACTTTTCGCGGCACTATTTTTTCTTTGATGAGCAGGGCCGATAATATTAAAACAATTATTGGTGTAGTAGTAATTAAAACCGCACTGTTGATAGGTGTTGATAGAGAAAGCCCTTTAAAAAAGACCAACATATTCACGCCCATGCCCAGGATAGCACAGACCAACATTCGTAAATAATCTTTTTTCTCGATTTTCTCCTTAGGCCCGAAAACTGAGATTATCCAAAACAAGATGGCCGCCCCTACAACCCGAAACATAATGAAGCCAAAGGGCTGCACATAATGGGGCATTACCCCTTTGGCAATGGTATGGTTAAGGCCATAAATGATTGTGGCCCCTATGGCAGCTAGTATGGCGAGTGTGCGCTTGTTCAAGGCCGTATAGCAACTTTTGCGGCATCGACCACCTTTTTGCTATTCCCTATAAAAATTTGGCCATCTACCAAAATCACCGGACGCTTCAAAAAAGTGTAATGATCCAGAATTAAATCCCTATAGTCGTTTTCGGTCAGGTTTTTCTCCCCAAGATTACGCTGCCGAAAAAGCATGGCCCTACGGCTGAACAAAGCCTCATAGCTGGTGGATAGCTCGTGCATCTCTTCTAATTGTGAAGCAGTTATAGGCTCCGTTTTTATGTCCTGTAGCTCTACTCCGTCCAAAGGTTCCAATTCCTTGAGAATACGTTGGCAGGTAGTACATGTACTTAGGTGGTATATTTTTCGCATTTGATACATTTTTTAATTTCCAAATGTAGATATAAGTGCCTACCTGAAAGTCGAGACAAGCAGGAAGAAATCTAAATTGGCATCATTAGTTTAGTCGGTTACAAAGAAACCAATTTCTAGTAAGATAGTCTACACTTTCTAATTGTAATCTAGGTTTTGGCCAACGCAAAATCCACTGCTTTTTGCGCATGAATTTGGGTTGTATTGAATGTTGGGATGGCTATGTCCGATTCCGGAATCAACAAAGGCAGTTCCGTACATCCTAGGATAACACCTTCCGCTCCTTCTGTTGCCAGGTTTTCAATGATTTGGACACAAACCCGTTTTGAGGTCTCTGTAAATTTGCCCTTGACCAGTTCGTCGTAAATAATATTATGGACAGTTTGCCTTTCCTTCTCGGATGGAATGATAACTTCCAATTGGTATTTGTCTTCTAAAATTTTAGTATAGAAATCCTTTTCCATGGTAAACTTTGTACCTAATAACGCAATCTTTTTTAGACCCATGGCTTGGATTGCCTCTCCCGTGGCATCGGCAATATGTAAAAAGGGAATAGCGGTAGATTGGGTTATGCGGTCGCTTACCAAATGTATGGTATTGGTACAAAGTAGGGTCATGTCCGCACCGGCCTTCTCCAATTTAATGGCATGATTGGCCATAAGATCACCAATTTTATTCCAATTCCCCTGAAAGGTAAGCTCTTCTATTTCCGAAAAATCAACGGAAGTCATAATACTCTTTGCCGAATGGGAACCACCCAAACGTTCCTTGACGATCGAATTGGTATACTCATAATATATCTTTGATGATTCCCAACTCATACCCCCTATTAATCCTATTGTTTTCATGTTGTTTTGTTTCTACAGTTATTTTGTTTTGGACATTTCTGAAGCTCCATCAATCATTACCGATGTTAGCCAGTCTTTGATAAGGCGAATCGTTTTAAAACTTTTTTTCTCCAAGTAATAGTCGTAATCGTGAAGCGTACATTCCAGTTTATTTCTCATGTTGTTGCTTGCTAATGGTTAACATATTCATATTTCGCTAATTATCGATTTGTAATTCTAAAAAAACACTATAATTCCTTACTTAAGGAATTGATATAGGTTTCGATTACTTTTTCATTTCTTCTGTAATAGGTCCATTTTCCATGTCTCGTGGGGATAACTAAATCCACATTTTGCATGGCGGTCAAATACGTTGAGATGGTGGATTGTGATAATCCCGTCTTGTCCTGAATGAAACCAACGCAAACACCATCGTCAAAATGATCGATATCTTGGTGTGGTGGAAAATTCGATTCCGGATCTTTTAACCATTTTAAGATGTTCACCCGTGTCTCGTTTGATAATACTTTACTAATTTCGACGATGTCCATGGGACAAAGATATAACATATTTATATATCTAGAATAATAGATATGAATTTTTTTAAGTCGATCTTTTTAAAACCTGCATTTTGGAGAAACTATTGAATATTACTTTGCAAAACCGAAAAACCCTCCTCAACATTTTGGAAAATACACCTAAGGACATCTTGTTAAAGATTCCAAAGGGTTACCGAAACAATATTTGGTGGAACATTGCCCACGTAACGGTTACCCAGCAATTATTGGTATACAACTTGAGCAATGTACCCATGCTTGTTCCACAGGAACTAGTGGATAAATTCAGAAAAGGAACCATACCTGATAGTACCGCGACAGACGAAGAAATTAAACGGATAGCCTCCTTTTTGATTTCTACAATAGAACGAACGGAAGAGGATTTTAAAAAAGGGATCTTTACAGAATTTAACGAGTATACGACCAGTGTAAAAGTAACCTTAAAGGAGGTAGGGGATGCCATTGCCTTTAACGTTTTTCACGAAGGGTTACATTTGGGCGCCATACTTTCATTGCGGAAAGCCCTTGTAAACTGACTTAGGACTTGCCCTTTTTCGCCAAATATTTTTTTACCTCCTCATAAGGAAGTGTCAATTCCAGTGGACCATCCGCATATGAGGCTACTTCATATGGGTTGTAACGGAGTTGTACGCCTTTTTCGGTAAAGCCAATATTTTCTGGAAGATAAAAGGAATCCTTCTCGAACATGAATCCAGTATGGTTAATGGGTTTGTCCAAAGGAATTTTTTCCTGCTCCCTGAATTTTATTTCTGCGAAACGTTCAAAATCGTCTTGATCTATAAAAAGCTGCCGGTTTTCAAGCTCCTTTCCCTTGCTTTTATCAAAATTCAAGAACTGTTTTGAGCTATATCCGTGGGCACCTCCAGTGAATATATAAGAATTAAGCTCCAGGGTCAAAAGGGCATTATCCTCATAAATCACCTGGCCCTCGATTTTGGCTTCCCAACCTATGGTTTCATCGGTATAGAGCCGTTTAAGCTCCAGATAGCCATTTTTAAAAGATGCAATGGCCTCTTCCGGAGTAGAGGCGGCTATGTCCTCATCAAAATTAAGAATGGAAATGATTTCCTCTTCCAA
Organism: uncultured Flavobacteriaceae bacterium; assembly: GCA_947494715.1. GTDB lineage: Bacteria > Bacteroidota > Bacteroidia > Flavobacteriales > Flavobacteriaceae > Ulvibacterium. The sequence continues at coordinate 295,108 of CANLWG010000003.1, forward strand.
GGCTGTATTGATGGTTGAGGCCAATTTGGTATTTTCCAATGCCTTTGGGATAGAAACGGATACTTCAGGGCAGTCCGCACATGTATCGCCATGTAAAACAAAAGGTTCAAATGTTAGTTTGTCATGGTTTTTACAACTTATAAGCAATACAGATATGAAGATAAAGCTAAATATAGGTCTCATGTAATGTTATTGTTTCAATGTTTGGGGTGCAATTGTATGCTTCCAAAGATAACGATACATTTGCACCGATAATTATATGATATGAGCGAAAAAAAGTTAAAGTTCAACAGCAAGACCATTCATGGAGGGCAAGAACCGGACAAGGCCTATGGCGCTGTAATGCCTCCCATATATCAAACCTCAACTTATGCGCAGACCACTCCGGGAGGGCATCAGGGCTATGAGTATTCCCGTAGTGCCAACCCTACCCGGACCGCACTGGAGAATTCCTTGGCAAGTATAGAAAATGGAAAATATGGATTGGCCTTTGCAAGTGGACTGTCGGCTATGGATGCCGTCATTAAATTATTGAACCCAGGGGATGAGGTAGTCTCCACTAATGACCTCTATGGGGGAAGTTATCGTTTGTTCAAACAGGTTTTTGAAAAGTATGGCATTACCTTTCATTTTATAGGGATGCAGGATGCCAATACAATTGAACAATACATCAACGATAAAACGAAGCTTATTTGGGTGGAGACCCCGACCAACCCGATGATGAATATTGTTGATATAAAAGCGGTTTCCGTTTTGGCCAAAAAGCATAACCTTTTGCTGGCAGTTGATAATACCTTTGCTACACCTTATTTGCAACAACCCCTAGACCTTGGTGCAGATATAGTTATGCACTCGGCTACCAAATATCTTGGTGGCCACAGTGATGTAGTGGTGGGCGCATTGGTGGTCAAGGAAAAGGAATTGGCGGATAAGCTCTATTTTCTTCAAAATGCTAGTGGTGCCGTTTGTGGACCAATGGACAGTTTTTTGGTACTTCGGGGGATTAAGACCTTGCATGTACGCATGCAACGCCATTGTGAGAATGGCAGGGCGATCGCCGAATTTTTAAGGGGTCATCCTAAAATTGAAAAAGTGTATTGGCCTGGTTTTGTGGATCATCCCAACCACAGGGTCGCCAAAGGCCAGATGAAGGATTTTGGCGGAATGGTATCTTTTGTGACCAAAGGGAGCAATTATGCCGATGCCATTAAGATAGTGGAAAGACTCCAAGTCTTTACGTTGGCCGAATCTTTGGGAGGGGTAGAGAGTTTGGCTGGTCACCCGGCAAGTATGACCCATGCCAGTATTCCCAAGGAGGAACGGGAGAAAAGTGGAGTTGTAGATGCTTTGATCAGGTTAAGCGTAGGTATTGAGGATATCGACGATTTGACTACAGATTTGGAACAGGCCATAGCATAGTCCTATCCTATTTTATGCAAAAAGAAGGAAGTGACTATTTCACTCTATAAGGTTTCAGTATATCCATATTTTACTCTTTCCACAGAGTGCGGAAAAGTTAATATGAAATAGATATCAAGTAAACAAATTATCAAATTTTAGAAAAAAGAGGGATTAAATTATTGAAATATCATAATTTCGCCCCATTATTTTATTTTCATCAATAATCTGTAAACATATAAGTTTATGAAAGAAAAAATAAAAGCCTTTATGGACGAGGTGAGGTCCCGCAATGGTCATGAGCCGGAGTTCCTACAAGCGGTACAGGAAGTTGCCGATACGGTTATTCCATATATAGCGGATAACGAGATATATAACGGAAAGAATATTTTGTTGCGTATGGTAGAACCAGAGCGTTTGATTTCCTTTCGGGTTGCGTGGGTAGACGATGATGGGGAAATTCATGTGAACCGAGGCTACCGCATACAAATGAATTCGGCCATCGGGCCATATAAAGGTGGACTTCGTTTTCATCCCACCGTAAATGCCAGTATACTAAAGTTTTTGGCTTTTGAACAGGTCTTCAAGAATAGTCTTACCACCTTGCCCATGGGTGGTGGAAAAGGAGGTTCTGATTTTGACCCCAAAGGCAAATCGGATGATGAGGTTATGCGGTTTTGCCATGCCTTTATGGCGGAGCTCTTTAGACATATTGGCCCTTTTACGGATATACCTGCCGGCGACATTGGCGTGGGAGCCCGGGAAATTGGATTTCTTTTTGGGATGTACAAAAGAATTCAAAACGAGTTTACAGGAGTACTGACCGGAAAGGGGCTCTCCTGGGGCGGATCAAAAATACGTCCTGAGGCAACAGGTTATGGAACCGTATATTTTGCACAAGACATGTTGCTGACCAAAAATGATGATATTGATGGGAAAACGGTGGTGATCTCCGGTTCAGGGAATGTAGCCCAATACGCCGCGGAAAAAACATTACAACTGGGAGGTAAAGTGGTTACTCTTTCGGATTCTGGAGGATATATCTACGACAAGGATGGCATAGATGAGGAGAAATTAGCCTTTGTAATGGACTTGAAGAATAATAAAAGGGGAAGGATTTCCAAATATGTGGACAAGTATCCATCTGCCGAATACCACAAGGGAAAAACACCTTGGGAAGTGCCTTGCGATATTGCATTGCCCTGTGCCACTCAAAACGAGCTCAATGCCGAAGATGCGGCAACCATGATCAAAAATGGTTGTATTTGTGTAGCGGAAGGAGCCAACATGCCTTCCACTTTGGAAGCTGTACATACCTTTCAAGATGCCAAAATCCTATTTGCACCAGGCAAGGCTTCCAATGCTGGAGGCGTGGCCACCTCTGGATTGGAAATGTCCCAAAACTCCCTTCGAATCAGTTGGACTAGGGAAGAGGTGGACGAAAGGTTAAAGGGTATTATGAAGGACATCCATGATTCCTGTATCGATCATGGCATGGAAGCGGACGGATATTGCAACTATGTAAAAGGAGCAAATATTGCCGGCTTTGTAAAAGTCGCAGATGCTATGTTGGCCCAGGGTGTGATTTAAGGTACAGGGCAGGATTAGAAGTTCTAAATAAGACCTGTCAGGTTTTTGAAACCTGACAGGTCTTATATCTTTATCGAACTTCATATTTTTTCCGATTATCTTTACGGTTACCTAACCGAAACCGATGCAAGTAACCACCAAAGCCATAGTCTTATCTTCCATAAAATATGGGGATACCAGCTTGATTGTCAAGGCATACACTTTGTCAGATGGGTTAAAATCCTATTTGCTAAAGGGAGTGCTGGCGTCCAAAAAGGGGAAATTGAAATCGGCCTATTTTCAACCTTTGACCCAATTGGAATTAGTGGCCAACCACAAGAATAAAGGAACCCTGGAAAGCATTCGGGAAGTCAAGGTTTATTACCCGTATCAAACATTACATACTGATATTACCAAGAATGCCATGACCCTTTTTTTGGCCGAAATGTTGGGGAATAGTATCTATGAGGAGGAACCTAATAATGGACTTTTTCACTTTTTGGAAGCCTCCATGCAATGGCTGGATGCACATCGTGAAACCTCCAACTTTCATCTGTTTTTTTTATTGGATTTGACAAAATATTTGGGTTTCTATCCCGATACATCTTATGCGCATGAGGCTTATTTTGATCTTTTGGAAGGGGAGTTTACAAAAAAGCCATCGCTTCACCCCAATTTGACGGATAAAAATTTGGATTACTTCAAACAGTTTTTGGGCATAAATTTTGATAGGATACATACAATCAAAATGAACAAAACCGACCGACAAGAACTCCTAAAATCCCTTGTCCTGTACTATGAATTACATTTACAGGGGTTTCGAAGGCCCAAATCGCTTGCCGTTCTAAATGAAGTATTCCGCTAGTATGCAAAGAATAGCCTTCATATGTAGTTTTTTGCTGTCCTATTTTATATCCGCTCAAGAAATCAGCATTTTGGATATGGATACCAGGGAACCTGTTCTGAATGTTGCTGTTTATAACTTGGACAAGTCGAAGACCGCGCTGTCCGACAATAACGGGAAGTGCGACCTTACTATTTTTGATCGGCACGAGCGTATCACCTTTAAACATCTAAGCTATGAGGTTAGGAAGGTTACTAAGGCACAAATTTTAAGACGAGGAGGGAAAGTTTACCTAACCATTAGGGCGGAGCAATTGGACGAAGTGGTCATGTCCATTTCCAAATGGGAACAGCAGAAAAAGGACGTTCCGCAAAAAATAGTCTCCATAAATTCCAGACAAATTGCCCAAGTAAATCCACAAACTTCAGCAGATCTGTTACAGAACAGTGGAAAGATTTTTGTGCAGAAAAGTCAGTTGGGCGGGGGTAGTCCAATGATACGTGGCTTTGCTACCAATAGATTATTGCTTTCCGTAGATGGGGTACGGATGAACAATGCCATTTTTAGGGGGGGCAATGTTCAAAATGTCATTTCCATTGATCCGTTCAACATAAAAAATACGGAGGTGATATTTGGTCCGGGATCGGTAATTTATGGCAGTGATGCCATAGGAGGGGTCATGAACTTTTATACCAAGAAACCGGTTTTTGGAGAATTGGACAGTACTTTGGTTTCTGGCAATGCTTATTACCGATTTTCTTCCGCCAATTTGGAGAATACCTTGCATGCAGATGTAACTTTCGGAAAACAGAAATGGGCTTTCTTAACAAGTACTTCCTTTAATGACTTTGGAAACCTACAAATGGGTTCCCACGGTCCAGATTCTTATTTAAGGCGGAGTTACGTAATCACTCGCAACGGTGAGGACAGAGTAATAGCCAATCAAAATCCCAGGGAACAGATTTATACAGGGTATAATCAAATTAACCTGATGCAGAAAATTGCCTTCAGACCCAACAAGACATGGGACTACAATTTAGGGCTTCATTATTCGGAAACCTCGGATTATGCAAGATATGATCGATTGATACGGCCTGGAAGCGATGGAAATGAATTTCAATCGGCAGAATGGTTCTATGGCCCACAGAAGTGGTTTATGGGGAATTTACAAATCGACAAAAAAGGACAAAATAAGTTCTATGATGGACTAAAAGTAACTGCGGCCTACCAGCGTTTTGAGGAAAGTAGAAATAATAGGGATTTTGGTAATCCCTTTCGATTTACAACACGGGAAAAAGTAGATGCAATATCGGCTAATATCGATTTTGAAAACAAGAAAATAGGAGACCTTAGGCTTTATTATGGTGCAGGATATATCTTTAATAAGGTGAATTCCGATGGAAGCCAAAGGAATATTGAGACGAATGTGCTATCCGATGCGGCCTCTCGATATCCGGATGGATCCACTTGGCAGACCGCTGCGGGATATATCAACGGGGAGTATAAGGCCAAACCAAACTTCACCTTACTCTCTGGACTACGATATAGCCATGTATGGGTCGATGCAGTTTTTGACCAAACCTTTTATCCATTTCCTTTTGATACGGCAGATTTGAGTACAGGTGCCCTGACTGGAAGTCTGGGTTTTAGTTGGTTTCCGAGGGCTAATCTACAGATAACCTGGAACGGATCAACGGGTTTTAGGGCTCCCAATATTGATGACGTCGGAAAAATATTTGATTCTGAACCGGGATCCGTGGTAGTCCCAAATCCTGATTTGGAACCGGAGTATGCCTATAATACCGAATTGGGAATACAAAAGAATTTTGATGATAGGGTAGTTTTAAAAGGAGCTGCTTTTTATACCTATCTGGTAGATGCGTTGGTGAGAAGGGATTATCAATTTAACGGGCAATCCCAGATAGCGTATAATGGGGAACTAAGCAACGTTCAGGCGATACAGAATGCGGCCAAGGCCTATGTTTATGGATTTGAATTGGGCCTTGAGGCGTTTTTATCGGATAATTGGTCCATTGCATCAAATCTCACGATAACAGAAGGGATAGAAGAAGAGGCGGATGGCACGGATTCCCCGGCCCGGCATGTGGCACCAACATTCGGCGATTTTCATGTTATTTGGAAAAACCAAAGACTACGTACAGATCTTTTTTTGAATTATAATGGCGAAATTGCCTTTGAGAATCTGGCTCCATCCGAACGTAACAAGGACTATATCTATGCGAGGGATTCCGGTGGAAACCCATTTTCGCCTTCCTGGTACACTTTAAATTTCCGTTCTCAGTTTTCCGTATCCGATGCAATAAAGGCATCCTTAAATCTGGAAAACCTAACCGACCAGCGATACCGTTCCTATTCCTCGGGAATAAGTGCTCCGGGGATTAATTTTGTACTGGGGCTTGGGTATCGGTTTTAAATAAAAAACCCCGACCATTGGTCAGGGTTTTAGCAATCTTTTTACCAAGGATTTATTTGGAATCACCGTCTACGGCATCCTTTACCTTATTGGCTGCATCTTTAGCTGCATCCTTTACATCCTCACCAGCTTCCTTAGCTTTGTCCAAGGCATTTTCGCTAGCTTCTTTTACACTATCCGCGGCATCCTCTGCGCTTTCTTTAACATCCTCTCCAACTTCTTTGGTCTTTTCCATCACGTCTTCGCCCATGTCCTTAAGATCTTCGCCGGTTTCCTCTAGAGCCTCTCCGGCTTGTTCAGCCGCGTCCTTCGCCTTATCGGTAGTTTCCCTACAGGATACAAAGGAAAAACTTAGGGCGAGCATCAAAATTGAATTTACAATTAGTTTTTTCATGTTTTCAAGTTTATATGTTTGTTTACTAGTTAATGATGTATTGATATACGGTGAAATGGGATACATGGACGCCAAAGATTTAACAAATGGGATTTAGACAGTGTCCGAGGTCGTTTTTCGTATGGTTGCCAGTCACTTAATCCAATCAAAATTCTTAATTTTGCAGCCTCAATTTGTAGTATAGGTAAGAACCAATATGAAATTTGCGGAATATAAAGGGTTGGATTTGCCACAAGTAGCCAAGGGAGTTCTTGACTACTGGAAAGAGCATGGCATTTTCGAAAAGAGTGTTTCTTCCAGGGAGGGTAGGCCAAGCTATGTGTTTTACGAAGGGCCTCCATCTGCCAATGGCATGCCGGGCATTCACCATGTTATGGCACGTACCATAAAGGATATCTTTCCACGCTATCAAACCATGAAGGGATTTCAGGTAAAGCGAAAAGCGGGTTGGGATACCCATGGACTGCCTGTTGAATTGGGTGTTGAAAAGGAATTGGGCATCACCAAGGAGGATATTGGTAAAAAAATCACGGTTGAAGAGTATAATGCCGCCTGTAAAAAAGCAGTCTTGCGCTACACGGATGTGTGGAACGAGATGACCGAAAGAATAGGATATTGGGTGGATATGGATAATCCCTACATCACCTATAAATCCAAATACATGGAGTCCGTATGGTGGTTGTTGAAGCAGATTTATGACAAAGGACTTATCTACAAAGGATACACCATTCAGCCCTATTCCCCTAAGGCAGGGACCGGATTGAGCTCACATGAACTTAACCAGCCCGGTACGTATCAGGATATTACGAATACTACGGTCGTTGCACAGTTTAAGACAAAAAAGGAAACCCTTCCGGACTTTTTTAAGAATATTGAGGAAGATATTTATTTTTTAGCCTGGACAACCACGCCTTGGACGTTACCTTCCAACACAGCCCTTACCGTTGGCCCCAAAATCGATTACGTACTGGTTAAAACATTCAATCAATACACTTTTGAGCCCATTCATGTGGTTTTGGCCAAAGGATTGGTGGGAAAACAGTTTGGAGGGAAGTTTTTTGAAACTGAAAATGAAAGCGACTTTGTCAATTTCACGAAAGATGACAAGAAGATTCCGTATACAATATTGGCCGAAACCAAAGGGGAGAATTTGGTAGGTATTTGCTATGAACAATTGCTGGGTTATGCCCTTCCCTATCAAAATCCAGAAAATGCCTTTCGGGTCATAGCTGGTGATTTCGTGACCACGGAAGACGGTACCGGGATTGTACATACGGCTCCAACATTTGGTGCTGACGATATGCAAGTGGCCCAAAAAGCGAAACCTCCCGTTCCCCCAATGCTGGTTCTGGACAAAAACAACAATCCCGTTCCTTTGGTAGACCTACAGGGCCGGTTTCGTCCGGAAATGGGAGAGCTTGCAGGTAAATATGTAAAGAACGAATACTATGAGGAAGGCACCGCTCCCGAAAGATCGGTAGACGTTGAGATTGCCATTAAGCTAAAGGAAGAAAACAAGGCCTTCAAGGTAGAGAAATATGTACACAGTTATCCCAATTGCTGGCGTACGGATAAACCTATACTCTACTATCCGCTGGATTCTTGGTTCATTAAGGTTACCGAGGTGAAGGACAGAATGTTTGAGTTGAACCAACAAATTAATTGGAAGCCAAAGGCCACGGGAGAGGGCAGGTTCGGAAATTGGTTGGCCAATGCCAATGACTGGAACCTATCCAGGTCCCGCTATTGGGGAATTCCACTTCCAATTTGGCGTACAGAGGACGGTAGCGAAGAAATTATCATTGGTTCTGTGGAACAGCTGAAGCTGGAGATGACCAAATCCGTTGAAGCCGGATTGATGGAGAAAGATGTCTTCGATGATTTTGTTGTCGGGGATATGTCCGAGGAAAATTATGAAAAAATAGACCTTCACAAAAATATAGTGGATCAAATAGTTCTGGTCTCCCCATCGGGCAAGGCCATGAAGCGGGAAAGCGATTTGATCGATGTTTGGTTCGATAGTGGTTCAATGCCCTATGCACAATGGCATTATCCTTTTGAGAACGCAGAATTCATTGATTCTTCCTCTGTTTTTCCGGCTAACTTTATCGCTGAAGGCGTAGATCAAACCAGAGGATGGTTTTATACTTTACATGCCATAGCTACTATGGTTTTTGACTCGGTAGCCTACAGGAATGTGGTATCTAATGGACTGGTGTTGGATAAGGACGGGAAAAAGATGTCCAAACGCTTTGGAAATGCGGTCGACCCTTTTGAGACGATGGAAGAACATGGTCCCGATGCCACACGTTGGTATATGATTTCCAATGCCAATCCATGGGACAATCTAAAGTTCGATATGGATGGTATCTTGGAAGTAAAACGCAAATTTTTTGGGACGCTGTACAATACCTACTCTTTTTTTGCACTTTACGCCAATATTGACAGGTTTGATTATTCAGAAGAGGAAATCCCTCTAAACGAACGCCCCGAGATAGACCGATGGATTCTTTCGGAATTGAACTCCTTGGTCAAAATTGTGGATGAGGCGTATGCCGCTTACGAACCTACCCGGGCCACCCGGGCCATATCGGAATATGTACAGGAGAATCTAAGCAACTGGTATGTTCGTCTTTGTAGAAGGCGCTTTTGGAAAGGAGATTATCAAAAAGATAAAATATCGGCCTATCAAACCTTGTACACCTGTTTGGAAACGATAGCTAAATTATCGGCCCCGGTAGCTCCATTTTTTATGGATTGTTTGTATAAGGATTTAACAGCTGCTACACATAAGGAGGCTTTTGAAAGTGTACATTTGGCCAATTTTCCAGTATTTGATGCTGCAATGATTGATGAAGTCTTGGAAAGCAAAATGGAAAAGGCCCAGAATATATCTTCCCTAGTGCTTTCCATACGTCAAAAGGAAAAGATTAAAGTGCGTCAACCGCTTCAAAGGATTATGATTCCGGTTTTGGATGAAAAACAAAAACGGGAAATAGAGGCGGTGTCCGATTTGATAAAATCCGAGGTAAATGTAAAAGAAATAGAATTACTGGATGATGCTTCTGGTATCCTCGTCAAGCAAATTAAACCAAATTTCAAAATCTTGGGTCCCAGATTTGGAAAAGATATGAAGCGCATTGCCCAATCCGTCGCGAATTTGGGACAAGAGGATATCCAAAAAATTGAACAGGAAGGCGAAATATCCCTTGACATTGAAAATAAAATTATTAAATTACAGTTAGATGATGTAGAGATTTCCTCTCAAGATATAGAAGGTTGGCTTGTGGCCAGTTCCGGTGCTTTGACGGTGGCCTTGGATGTAACCATAGACGATGAACTCAAAAAAGAGGGTATTGCCAGGGAATTGGTGAACCGTATACAAAACTTGCGAAAAGAATCCGGTTTTGAGGTTACCGATAAAATTGATATAAAAATCCTAAAGGATGGATTGGTCGAAAAAGCGGTGGAAAGCAATTTAAAATATATCAAGACGGAGACCTTGACCGCAGAGTTGGACTTTGAGGAAAAACTGGAAAAAGGCACTGAAGTGGCCTTTGACGAAATAAACACTAAATTATTGATTGAAAAACACTAAAAGATATGGCACAGGATTTAAAAGTTAGATATTCCGACAAGGATTTGGGAGAATTCAAGGCGCTTATTGAAGAAAAGATAGAAAAAGCCAAAAGCCATTTGGATCTTTTAAAGAGTTCCTATATGAACGATGGCGATAATGGTACGGATGATACCTCACCTACCTTTAAGGCTTTTGAAGAAGGCTCACAAACAATGAGTAAAGAGGCCAACACCCAATTGGCCATTAGGCAGGAGAAGTTTATCCGAGACCTCAAGAATGCCCTTTTGCGCATTGAGAACAAAACGTATGGTATTTGTAGGGTAACCGGCAAGCTTATCAATAAAGAAAGATTAAAGCTTGTGCCCCACGCCACGTTGAGCATAGAGGCGAAGAATATGCAGAAATAATCAGCTTGGAGCTAAGGGAAACATAGACCTATGGGATTCATTGGATACCATAGGTTTTTGGTTTTGCGGCATATGAATAAAGCACATATGGGCTGCTTCATTTTTCACTGTCACATCCCATCTTTTGTTCTCTTGGATAGTTAATCCCGATATACTTTCTTATCAAATGGATATCAACCATTTTCTGAAAAATCCCTTAAAAACTACAAATGCCAAATGAGCATGCTTCTGGGCGAAATCTATCCAAAGAAAACCAAATAATATAACTATTTTTGCCCACTCGAACGGCAAAGTAACCGATGAGCTTAAAAAAATCCCTCTTACTTATATTGATAGTTCTGATTATAGATCAGCTTAGCAAGATTTATATCAAGACCCATTTTGTACTTGGGGAATCGGTAGATGTTCTTAGTTGGTTTAAGATATTGTTCATTGAAAATTCCGGTGCTGCTTGGGGCGCAAAATTGAGTGATTTTTTGCCGATTTCCGACTCCATTGGGAAATTGATTTTAACCGTTTTTAGATTGTTCGCCGTTGCGGGGATAGGTTATTGGCTCTATGATACTATACAGAAGAATTCTTCCAGAACATTGATTTTAGCGGTTTCCTTAATTTTTGCCGGAGCTTTGGGCAATATTATCGATTCTGTATTCTATGGCGTTTTATTCAACGATAGTACAGGTCAGGTGGCCACTTTGTTTTCTAACGAGCCCTACGGAAGTCTTTTCTACGGTAAAGTGGTAGACATGCTGTATTTTCCCATGATTGACACCACATGGCCAGAATGGGTCCCCTATTTTGGAGGAAACAACTTCCGCTTCTTTGAACCTGTATTCAACATTGCGGATACGGCCATAAGCACAGGTGTGGGAATATTATTGGTCTTCAATAAAAAAGCTTTTGGGAAAAAGGAAGATGAAACAAGGCCAGCCGAAGAGAATCAGGAAAGGGGAAATGTGTAGATTTTTTCTGGGGTAACACAATAGTTCAAAGGAACGTCTTCTATACTAACGTCGGTAATGCTTTTTTCTGCCTTAAATAAGGAAACCCCAACTTTTATAACGTCTGGTCGGCACTCTTTTAAAAACCCATCATAAAATCCTTTTCCGTACCCTACTCTATTTCCTTTGGTATCAAAGGCCAAAAGTGGAATAAAGACTACATCTATCAATTTTGAAGCAATTTCATTGCATTGTACAGGTTCTGGAATCTGCCAAATACTCTTTTTGAATTTTGTATTATCGGACAATAAGCAATTCAAAAGCTTACCATCGGAATCCACTTTGGGAACTACAACATTTTTATTCCTTCCCTGAAGAATAGAAAGCGTAAAAGAGGTATCGATTTCCTTTTTCTCTGAAATTGACAAAAACAAGTGGTAATAATCAAATGACCATATAGGAAGCTGCAGAAGCTTCTTGGAAATATGTAAACTGGAGTTAATTAGCGATGGAACGGAAATTTCTTCCCTTAATTTGGAATATTGCTTTCGTAAATCTTTTTTCAACATTGGGGTTGATTAAGACATCTACGAGGGTGGGTAGAAGGAGGGTTAATCCTTAGTGGCTACTGCAAAATAAACCTTAAAGAAAAGCATCAATATCAAATAGGTGCCCAAGGTAATAAGATAACTGTCCATGCATTCACTGATTTTGTGCTCTAAATGTAGCTAAAAAAAATCTTATTAAACCCATCAAATGCACTTTTTTATCGATGAAATGCACATTTTTAGGCAATTTTTAACATTTTGATAAAGCTCCCATAATTTTAAATTAAACAGAAATTAGAGATAAGAAACTGATTTAGAATTACTTATACGTAAATTATTGATTGCAGGAGTTGTAAAAACTCTGTGCAGGATATCGTTTATGGATTATTTCTGTTTCCAAAATCTTTCTTGGTGAAAAAACCCTACTGCTGTAGATAGACTGCATATAAAGATAAATTCCTTTGTTAGCGTTAAAAAAATAAAAACTCCCCTGCCTTTCAATAAAACAAAGTAATTTAACTTTGTCAAAGAAACGCGATTCTACTTCAAAATATGCCCCAGGTACCCATCCAAATACAACTAAGCACCCTTCCTAATAATCCGGGTGTTTATCAGTTTTTTGATTCCGATGAGAAAATGCTCTATGTGGGAAAAGCTAAAAACTTAAAAAAGCGGGTTACCTCTTATTTTACCAAGAACCATGAATATGGAAAGACCCGGGTGCTGGTAAAGAAAATAAACCGGATAAAACATATAGTTGTTCCAACGGAATCGGATGCATTATTGTTGGAGAACAACCTTATTAAAAAATACAGACCTAGGTACAATGTAATGCTTAAGGACGATAAGTCCTATCCCTGGATATGTATCAAAAAAGAACGTTTTCCAAGAATATTTCCTACAAGGAAACTTATCAAGGACGGGTCGGAATACTACGGCCCGTACACCAGCATGGGCACGGTAAGGACATTATTGGACCTCGTTAAAAGTGTCTATCCATTACGTACCTGTAACTATGACCTCTCGGAGGAAAAGATAGCCGCTGGGAAGTATAAGTTGTGCTTGGAATATCATTTGGGCAATTGCAAAGGACCTTGTATAGGACTACAAAGTGCGGACGAGTACCACAGACAAATAGATGATATCCGAGAGATTATAAAGGGCAATTTTAAATCCTCCATTCAGTATTTCAAAAAGCAGATGAAGGTCTTGGCCGATGAAATGAAGTTTGAAGATGCCCAGCGCATCAAGGACAAAGTTCAGGTATTGGAAAATTATCAGGTAAAATCCACGATAGTAAACCCTAAGATTAATAATGTGGACGTATTTTCCATTATTTCGGATGAGGCCTATGGCTATGTGAATTTTTTGCAACTTTCCCATGGATCTATAGTAAGGTCCCATACTTTGGAGCTAAAAAAGAAGCTCAATGAAAAGGATACAGATCTTTTGCAACTGGCCATAGTTGAGATACGCCAAAGATTCAAATCCGAATCTAGGGAGTTGTACCTTCCGTTCGAGGTAATTGTAGAACCCCATTTAAAAGTCACAATTCCAAAACTCGGTGATAAGAGAAAAATCCTGGAACTATCAGAGCGGAATGCCAAATTTTTCAGGCAGGAAAGGTTTAAGCAAATCAAGATATTAGACCCGGATAGGCATACGAATCGGATTATGTCGCAAATGCAGAAAGACCTTAGGCTGGGTAAAGAACCTAGACATATTGAATGTTTTGATAACAGTAATATCCAAGGAAGCAATCCGGTTGCGGCCTGCGTGGTTTTTAGAAATGGCAAACCATCTAAAAAGGAGTATAGACATTACAATATTAAAACGGTAAAAGGCCCTGACGATTTTGCTTCTATGGAAGAAGTGGTATATAGAAGGTATAAAAGGCTGTTGGCAGAAGAAGCTGAATTACCCCAACTAATTATTATAGATGGGGGAAAGGGACAATTATCTTCAGCCCTCAAAAGCTTGGATGTTTTAGGTCTTAGGGGAAAAATCGCCATTATCGGCATAGCTAAGCGGTTGGAGGAAATCTATTTTCCCGAAGATCCCGTTCCGTTGTATCTGGATAAAAAATCGGAAAGCTTACGGATTATTCAGCAACTTAGGAACGAGGCACACCGATTTGGAATTACCTTACATAGAAATAAGCGGAGTAAATCGGCCATAGACTCTGAACTTGTAAGTATAGAGGGCATTGGGGAGAAGACCGCCCAAGAACTGTTGAGGAATTTTAAATCCGTAAAACGTATTAAGGAGGCCTCAATAGATAATTTGGCAGAGACCGTGGGAATGGCCAAAGCCAAAAAGATATATGAAACATTTCACTAATGTGGGCGATTAACTTAAAATGATGCCAAGACCTATCCTTATAGTAATTATCTTTTTATTTCCACTCTTCTTAACGGCCCAAAATTCAGCTAAGGAAAAAGTAAAGGTGGGTGTAGTGCTAAGTGGAGGGGGCGCTAAGGGGATGGCGCATATAGGGGCATTGAAGGTGATAGAAGAGGCAGGAGTGGAAGTGGACTACATAGGTGGTACAAGTATGGGGGCCATTGTAGGGGCCCTATATGCGGCAGGTTATTCGGCTATTGAACTGGATTCCATTTTTAGGGCAATCGACTTTACTAATTTGATTCAGGACAATCTTCCCAGAGATGCCAAGACTTTTTATGAGAAGGAGGATTCGGAAAGATATGCCATTACCCTACCTTTCAACAATTTTAAGGTTTCCGTTCCTCCTGCGTATTCTGGAGGACAGAACATCTATAATGAATTGGTTAGGCTATTGTACCATGTAAGGGACGCCAAGGATTTTTCCGAATTGCCCATTCCTTTTCTATGCGTTGCTACGAATGCCGAAACCGGAGAAGAAGTATTGCTCAACGAGGGTTATTTACCGGAAGCCGTTATGGCAAGCGGTGCACTGCCCTCGCTTTTTGAACCTACAACTGTTGATGACAAGATATTGATGGACGGAGGCGTAGTTAACAATTACCCAATCGATGAGGTAAGGAACATGGGCGCAGATATTATTATCGGGGTAGATGTTCAGCACGGCCTGTCCGATAGGGAGGAACTGCTTTCCGCTACGGAAATCCTCTTACAGATAAACAATTTTAGGACCGTAAAAGATATGGGGGGAAAATCCGAAAGGACCGATATCTACATAAAACCTGAAATGGGAAACTACTCCGTAATCGATTTCAATGAAAGGGAGAATATCATAGATAACGGTGAAATTGCTGCCAGAGAAAAATTTGCGGAATTAAAGAAACTTTCCATAGATCAAAATAGTTCTAAAATGGCCATAAATTCCCTAGGGCTTAACGACAAACTTATTGTGAACAGACTGGTCATTTCAGGCAATAATGATAATTATTCTCGAGGCTATGTAAAGGGGAAGCTAAGGTTTGACCTAGGAGAGGAACTAGAGTTCGAAAAGTTCCAACAGGGCATTAGTAATTTATCGGCTACGGGAAATTTTAAAACAATACGTTATAGGCTTATCTCCAATGGTATAGGGGAAGACCTAATATTAAATTTGGATGAAAATCCGAACAGGACCTTGCTACGCCTTGGTGCGCATTATGACGACCTGTACAAAAGTGCTGCAATAATCAATCTCACTAAAAAAAGGCTTTTAGCGAAAGACGACCTTGCCTCGTTCGATTTGATTCTTGGCGACAATGTAAGATACAACTTTGAGTACTATGTGGACAAAGGCTCATATTGGAGCTTTGGAATCAATTCTAGGTTCAATGCATTTGAGAAAGAAACAGATTATGATTTGATCAGTGATAATTTTGATGTAGTGGATGATCCAAATATAAACAGTATTAATCTAGACATCACGGATGTGACCAATCAAGTTTATGTACAGACCGTGCTTAGGGAGGAGTTTGCCTTTACCACGGGCATAGAACATAAATTTTTGAAGTATAGCACGAGGACTTTAGGAAATGTTCCACAAGCCGAGGCATTGATTGCTGTAAAGTCTTCTGGCGAACGAACCTTTTTCGAGAAAAGTAATTTTTACAGTGCTTTTGGTCAACTTACATTGGACACCTATGACGACAAATATTTTCCGTCAAAAGGCCTATTCTTTGATGGCGATTTTCACTTTTATGTTTTTTCTTCGGACTTCAATGACAACTTTAAGGAATTCTCAATAGCCAAGGCAAAATTGGGCGGGGCCTTCTCTATATCAAAAAATCTATCGTTAAACGTTGAGTCCGAAGGAGGATTTAAATTGGGAACGTCCAATGTCACTTCCTTTGATTTTGTACTGGGAGGTTTTGGCACCGATATGATCAATAATTTTGTACCATTTGTTGGCTATGATTTTTTGAGTTTGCCCGGAAATAGTTTTGTAAAGTCTTATGCAAGGATCGACTGGGAATTTGCACGGAAAAATCACCTCATGTTTACGGCGAATTTTGCGAACGTGCAAGACGATATTTTTAGACTGGGAGAGTGGTTTACGGAACCGAGTTTTTCCGGATATGGCATTAGTTATGGTTGGGAATCCTTTTTAGGCCCGGTACAAGTAATGTATTCATGGTCTCCCGAAGGAGGTACTGGGAATTTCTTTTTTAGTGTGGGTCATTGGTTTTAGTCAGCAAATGGCTTGTTCCAAAAAATGTACAACTGAGTCCATCCAGAATTTTTCTTTGTGTAAAATACAGGCAATACCTTAACATAGTATTTGCTTCTTTTTCCCGATATTTGCTACAACTTTTTATTGAGATAGTGAGAAAGTCAAGGATTGATATTACGTCCCATCTTAGGGCCATGTGGTAAACAAGGTACTTAATTTTGCTTCGTTAAATCGAAGGTGCATTGCTTGCTATTCTGAGCAGTGTTTTTTATCGCCATATCAAGTATTTCTAATCAATTCAATAAAAATCATGTCAACTTTAGATAACACTTCATTACAACTGCCTAAGGAAAATCCGGAAGCTGATGATTTCCTACCCTTATTGGGTACCGATTATGTAGAACTCTATGTGGGCAATGCCAAACAAGCTGCGCATTATTATATGTCCGCCTGGGGGTTTCAACCTTTGGCCTATGCCGGTCTTGAAACTGGATTAAAAAATAAGGTTTCCTATGTGCTCCAACAGGACAAGATTCGGTTGGTACTAACATCACCCTTAAAGTCGGGAGGCGAAATAAACAGGCATTTAGACGCCCATGGAGATGGTGTAAAAGTCATTGCCTTATGGGTAGATGATGCTACCAAGAGTTATAGTGAAACTACAAAAAGAGGTGCCAAGAGCTATTTTGAGCCCAAGATACTTAACGATGAACATGGGCGGGTAGTTCTTTCCGGTATTCATACCTATGGTGAAACCGTACATGTCTTTGTAGAACGTGGAGGGTACCATGGAACATTTATACCAGGTTATAGGTCATGGAACCCCCATTATTCACCAAAAGACGTGGGGTTACGATATATAGATCATATGGTGGGCAATGTAGGCTGGAACGAAATGAACAAATGGTGCAAGTTTTATGCCGAGGTTATGGGTTTTGCCCAGTTGGTCTCTTTTGACGATAACGATATCTCAACGGAATATACCGCCTTAATGAGTAAGGTTATGAGCAATGGTAACGGAAGGATAAAATTTCCTATCAATGAGCCTGCCGACGGTCGTAAAAAATCACAAATCGAAGAATACATCGAGTTTTACAATGGCGCCGGGGTTCAGCATATGGCCTTGGCTACCGACAACATTGTACAAACTGTCAGTGCACTGCGTGATAGAGGGGTGGAATTTTTGACCGTTCCGGGAAGTTATTATGAAGACGTCTTGGACAGGGTGGGAGAGATAGATGAAGATCTTGCCCCATTACGGGACTTGGGTATATTGGTAGATAGGGATGAAGAGGGTTATCTACTACAAATATTTACCAAACCTATTCTGGATCGGCCTACAATGTTCATAGAGATTATACAACGGAAAGGGGCAAAATCTTTTGGAAAAGGAAATTTTAAGGCACTTTTTGAGGCTATTGAAAGGGAACAGGAGTCAAGAGGAACCCTTTAAAGCCATGATTTACTCTTAATGATTTCCCAATTAGCCGCGGACCGTATTAATAATTGTTAAGGTAATAGTTAAAGTACGTTAAAACCATTTACTACATAAGTATGATGTATTAAATTTGTTGGTGTAAGGGGTGGTTCCCTTACAACTTTAAGTATTGGTTTTTCATAATTTAAAGTTTGGTTGGTTATTTAGGAAAGCCCTGACGAGAACGTCAGGGCTTTTTTTGCACAATACTTTGGAATAAATTTTGTTTAAGTAATGGTTATGTAGCTAGAGGTTTACTTTGGCTTTTAGTAATTTTACCATAACAAATAGCTATGAGAAGATTTTACATACTACTTTTCCTTTCCATTGGCCTTTGTGTTAAGGCCCAGGATAACGCATCCGCTTTTAAGCCCGGGGAGTGGTTAAAGTTCCGGATGCACTATGGATGGTTAAATGCCAGTTACGCCACTCTTCAGGTCAAATCGGATATGATAGATGGGGTCCCGGTCTACCATGTGGTGGGAAAAGGACGTACTACAGGATTCGCTAGTATTTTTTTTAAGGTCGATGACACCTATGAAAGTTATTTTGACAAGAAAGATGGAAGACCATATAGATTTATCCGTAAGATTAACGAAGGAGGATATAAAAAAGATGTAGAGATAAATTTTGACCACGATAACGACAAAGCTGTCCTTAACGATAAAAAGAACAAGAAAAAACTTAATTTTACACTTCAGGACAGTATCCAGGACCTTATTTCCGCCTTTTACTATCTGAGGAACAATTATAATGCAGAGGATTTGGTGGAAGGTGAGGCAATAACGTTAAAAATGCTCTATGATGATGATGGGATTTTTAATTTCAGACTCAAATACTTGGGGACAGAAGTCTTAAAGACAAAATACGGAAAAGTCGAATGCCATAAATTCAGACCTTATGTACAGTCGGGCCGGGTGTTCAAAGAGCAGGAAAGTCTTTCGCTTTGGGTCTCTACCGACAAAAACCGGATTCCGGTGCGTATCAAGGCAGATTTGGCCGTGGGCTCCATAAAGGCGGACTTGGATGGATACAATGGACTTAAGCACCAGTTCAAAATAATAATGGATTAGCCAAATCAATGAAGAAAAAGGAGAAGATTGCATCCCAGATCTCCAAATTAGAAGAAAAATATAAAGATTCCGGACAAGATTTAAGCTCCTATTTGGATGGACTTCTTTACCAGCGCTACTTGACTTATTGGGACTACATTCATTTAGATACCTTGCTTAGCCTCCAAGTACCTCGTACCTATTTTCCGGATGAGGAGATCTTTATCATGTACCACCAGATTACCGAGCTGTATTTTAAATTGATTCTTCATGAACAGAAGCAGCTGGTAGACGATAAGGCACAAAATGTGGATTTTTTTATTGAAAAAGCTAGAAGGATAAATAGCTATTATCAAGCCCTTATATCTTCTTTCAGTATTATGATAAAAGGGATGGAAAAAGAACAGTTCCTTCAATATAGAATGGCCTTGTTACCGTCCAGTGGATTTCAATCTGCACAATATAGAATGATAGAGATTTATGCTACCCCTTTGGAAAATCTGGTGCACCATACCGAACGGGACAGATTTTCATCAAAAAACACCATTGAGGAACTTTACGAGCATATCTATTGGAAAAAGGGCGCGACGGATTTCGTTACCGGGGAAAAGACGCTGACCTTAAAGCAGTTTGAATATAGATATACTCCAAGATTAATACGGATTGCCAAGCAATTACAGAATACCACCATCTACCATAAATACCTACAAATGCCAGAAGAGAAACGGCATAATAAAGAGCTGGTTAAAGCGTTAAAGACATTGGACATGAATGCAAATATAAACTGGCCTTTAATGCATATGGGTTCTGCCTATAGGTATCTTGGGAGTGAAAAGGGTCAGGTAGAGGCTACTGGCGGTACCAACTGGAAAGAGTATTTGCCACCAAGTTTTCAAAAGGTTGTATTTTTTCCGAAATTGTACACAAATCAAGAGTTAAAAAATTGGGGGAAGCAATGGGTAGACCATATCTTTAACCCAGAGAAAATAAAAAAATAGAATGCGAATACTTGGGGGCTTAGTATTGTTATTTACCATATTGACATCTTGTAAAGACGATAAACCGTTGGAACGTAAAACGGATATGGATAAAGTTGAGGTAGCTATAATAGAAGCTCCTGTAGCTATTAAACGATTCGGTTTTGACCTTTCCAATTTCAAGGTGCAACAGGATACCGTAAAAAGAGGGGATAGTTTTGGGGAGCTCATGCTACAGCATAAAGTAGATTACCCAAAGATTGCCAAGATATCCCAAGACTTCAGGGATACTTTTGACGTACGCAAAATACGTGTTGGGAAGCCCTACTTTATATTAAAATCCAAAGACACTACGGAAGCGGCCCAAGTTTTCATTTACGAGAACGACCGTATAAATTATACCGTAGTGGATCTGAGGGATAGTGTAGTTGCCTACAAAAACAAAAAGGAGGTGAAATATGTAGAACGAGAAGCTTCCGGTGTTATCGAGACCTCTTTGTCAGAGGCCATTTTAGATCAGGGAATAGACTACAATGTAACCAATAGCTTGTCGGAAATATATGCCTGGACCATAGATTTCTTTAGACTTCAAAAAGGGGATAAATTCAAGGTTATTTACAAGGAAAGATACATTAACGATACTATATATGCTGGTTGCGAACCCATAGAAGCGGCTTACTTTGAGCACAATGGCAAACCCATTTATGCCTTTGCTTATGAAAACGATTCCTTAAAAAACATAATCGACTATTTTGATGAGGAAGCCAATAATTTAAGAAGGACCTTTTTAAGGGCACCTGTGAAATTTAGTAGAATATCTTCCCGATATAACCTAAAAAGAAGGATTCGCTATTATGGCAATAGAATAAGGCCCCATAGAGGAACGGATTATGCTGCGCCCGTGGGTACACCCATCATGGCCACTGCGGATGGTACCGTAACCGAATCGACCCGAAGGGGAGGTAATGGCAGATATGTAAAAATACGCCACAACGGTACCTACTCCACCCAATACCTTCACATGAAAAAACAGAAGGTAAAAAGAGGTGAATTTGTTCGCCAAGGCGACGTCATTGGATGGGTGGGAATGACAGGGAATACCAGTGGCCCACATGTATGCTATCGTTTTTGGAGGAATGGAAGACAAGTGGATCCATTGCGGGAAGAACTTCCCAAGGCGGAGCCATTGGCCGAAACGCTAAGGCCCGAATACTATGCCTATATTACCCCTAAAAAAGATCAACTGGATTGCATCCAATTTCCTGAGGCTCCCGCTTCGGATGAAGATTTGATTACCTTGAACCAATAAGGTTTTTTCACGAGCAGCTTTATTCCCGAAGTCTCGGGATTATGTTTTATTTTTGAAAAATTACAGGAATAATTCATAAACCTTGAAAAAGCCTCCAAATGCCGTTACAAAATATTGACCCTACCACAACATCTGCTTGGAAAAAGCTGAAACAACATTTTGAAGAGACCAATGGTATCCACTTAAAGGATTTTTTTGCCAAAGATGGCAAGGATAGAGTAGATAGCTTTACCCTCAAATGGCAAGATTTTCTAATCGATTTTTCCAAGAATAGGATTACCAGAGAAACACTACAACTTTTGCTGCAATTGGCAGAAGAAGTAGGCTTAAAAGATGCCATAGACAAGTATTTTAAGGGAGATTTAATTAATCGTACGGAGGGCCGCGCCGTTTTGCACACTGCTCTTAGGGCCAAGGAAGATGACAGCATATTGGTCGATGGTGAAAATGTGATTCCGGAGGTTTATCAGGTAAAAGAGCAAATCAAGACATTTACTGATGCTATAATTTCTGGGGACAAAAAGGGCTTTACCGGAAAATCTTTTACCGATGTAGTAAATATTGGTATAGGTGGATCGGATTTGGGTCCGGCCATGGTCACCGAGGCGTTGCGGTTTTACAAAAACCATCTAAGGACACATTTTGTGAGTAATGTGGATGGGGACCATGTTCACGAGGTTTTAAAAGAATTGAATCCCGAGACCACACTTTTTGTCGTCGTATCCAAGACATTTACTACTCAGGAAACCCTGAGCAATGCCGTCACCATAAAAAAATGGTTTCTACAACATGCTACCCAAAAAGATATTGCCCTACATTTCGCTGCGGTATCTACAAATACGGAGGCCATACGCGAATTTGGTATTGCCGATGAAAATGTATTTCCCATGTGGGATTGGGTAGGAGGCAGATTTTCCTTGTGGAGCGCGGTGGGTCTTTCCATTGCACTGGCCGTTGGATTTAAAAATTTCAATGCCCTTTTGGAAGGAGCCAATGGAATGGATCAACATTTTAAAACGACCGAATTTGAAAAGAACATTCCTGTAACCCTCGCTTTGTTAAGTATATGGTACAACAATTTTTACGGTGCCGAAACCGAGGCCATTATCCCTTATACCCAATATCTCGCTAGGTTTTCGGCCTACCTACAGCAAGGTATTATGGAAAGCAATGGTAAAAGTGTAGATCGAAAAGGGAACCGGACCAATTACCAAACGGGCACGATAATTTGGGGAGAGCCTGGCACCAATTCCCAACACGCGTTCTTTCAATTGATACATCAAGGCACTAAATTGATTCCTACGGATTTCATCGGATTTAAGAAATCACTTCATGGGGATACCGACCATCATCATAAACTAATGGCCAATTTCTTTGCCCAGACCGAAGCCCTTATGAATGGCAAAACTGAAAAGGAAGTTCGAGCGGAATTAAATTCCAAAGGACTTTCTAAATCGTCAATGGAAAAATTGGTTCCATACAAGGTATTTGAGGGCAATAAGCCAACAAATACCATCCTAATAGACAGCTTAACACCAAAGAGCCTTGGAGCCCTTATAGCATTGTATGAGCACAAAATTTTTGTTCAGGGTATTGTCTGGAATATCTTCAGTTATGACCAGTGGGGCGTGGAATTGGGCAAACAATTGGCAGGTGCTATACTAAAAGATATCAAAGATTCCGAGATTGGAGATCATGATGCCTCTACCGTACATCTTTTACAGGTTTTTAAGAATTAAAATAACATTTTCTCATTTCGTATAATACTGCTCGTAACTTCTTGTTTTTCAGCGCTTCTTTTGCCGAATTTATGTTAAATTTGTTTTGACTAATTTAACATTGCCTTAACACGAAAGACCTAAAAACAAGGCACTTTTGCGGCAAATTCAAGAACTACTAAACACTACAAAAAATGAGAAAAATGTATCTAGCGATGATGGCATTTTTTATGGCGTCAATTGCATTTTCACAGACAACACTTACAGGCACGGTCTTGGATGCGGATTTGGGAGGTCCGCTTCCAGGTGCGAATATTGTGATACAGGGTACTAGTAATGGTACTACTACAGATTTTGATGGTAATTTTACGATTGAGACTACCAAGGATTCTGGAACATTGGTTGTATCATATCTAGGATTTATCACTGCAAGAGTGACCTTTGATACTCCCGGGAATCTAGGTCAGATTATTTTATCTCCGGATGCAGAAGAGTTGGAAGGGGTTGTTGTGGTAGGTTCGGGAATAATAGATCTTGCCAGGGATAGACAAACTCCAATCGCGGTTTCCAGTATTCCGGCCGCTGAAATCCAAACCAAAGGAGTGGGTAATGTGGAGTTTCCAGAAACTATGAAAAACACGCCTAACGTATATGTATCTGGTCAAGCAGGCGGTTTTGGGGATTCCCAGATATTTGTTAGGGGATTTGATCAGACCAATACGGCAGTTCTTTTAAACGGGCAGCCAATCAACAGTGTAGAGGATGGACGGGTATTCTGGTCAAACTGGTCCGGAATGGCAGATGTGGCAAACGCGGTGCAAGTACAAAGAGGTTTGGGTTCTTCCAAATTGGCCATTTCCTCGGTAGGAGGTACCATTAACATCGTGTCAAAGGCTACGGGTAGAAAAGAGGGAGGTTTTGCCCGTGTTATGACCGGAAACGATAGTTATGGTAAGACAACGGCCAGCTATGATTCGGGATTAAAGGGAAAATGGGCCTATTCCATATTATTGGATCACTGGCAAGGCCATAGAAAATGGGCCGGAGGTACTTTTGGTCAGGGACAGACCTACTTTATTGGAGTTGGCTTTCAGCCCAATGATTCGCATAATTTCAATTTCTTGATTACCGGGGCCCCTCAATTTCACGGACAGAATTTTTCCAAGGATTTGGAGGAGTATGAAGAGTTTGGCGAAAAGTATAACGACAATGCTGGATTCTTAAGAGGGGAACAGTTTACCTTTAGAAGAAATTATTACCATAAACCGGTGGCCAACTTAAACTGGGATTGGACGCTTAATGAAGAAACGGCTTTATCAACCGTGCTATATGCTTCTTGGGGGCGTGGAGGAGGTACCGGTCCCTTGGGTAGGGGTACCAGCTTTTTTCGGGAAGATGGCCAAGTTGATTTTGATGCTATAGTTGACAACAATATTTCCGAAAATCCGGATGGGATAGGATCTTTTGGTAGTGCAGGTGTTCTTAGGGCCTCGGTCAACAATCATAATTGGTACGGCGTATTGACCAATCTTGAATTCAACCCAAATGAAAATTGGGCATTGAACGTTGGAGCTGATTTGAGATTCTATCGGGGAGATCACTGGAGGCAATTGGTGGATAAACTGGGCTTGGAGGGTTATAATGATAATCGCAGGTCGGATAGACCGGATGATTATATTATTTCTGAGACCTTTGAGGCAGATCCTTGGGCAGCCCTATTTAATTTTGCAGATCCGGATCAGCGTTATGAATATGATTACTCCGAGAATATAAATTACCAAGGCGTGTTCGGGCAAGCGGAATATTCCAATGATGCTTTCTCCGCTTTCGTCCAAGGAGCCGTATCCAATCAAAATTATCAAAGAGATGGGCGGTTATCCGGTTTTGGTGATGGTCTTGGAGAATCTGAAAAATTGAACCGTTTCGGATATACGATCAAAGGTGGGCTTTCCTATGCCTTTAGTTCCAAACATGTCATTTTTGCCAATGTCGGCCAGTATTCCAGACAGGCCTTTTTGGAGAATATTTTTGCCAATATCCGATATTCCAACGAAATTGTAGAACCCGAGGTGGATAATGAGGAAATCACAGGTATAGAAGGAGGCTATCGGCTTACCACAAGCGACTTTACTATAAATTTCAACCTGTATTATACAACTTGGGGGAACAGATTCCTTCAGGATTTTGGACAGCGGGAAATTAATGGGGAAGATGTGGAAATCAGGACTCGGTATACCGATATTGCACAGGTACATAAAGGTGCAGAATTGGATGTTCGTTATAGGCCTTCTTCAACATTTTTGCTAAAATGGCGTGGATCTATAGGGAACTGGGAGTATGATGGTACTACCCCATTTATAACGGAGAATAATGAAACAGCAGAACTTATCGCCCGTGGAAATGTAGATTTAACCGGAACAAAAATTGGACAGGCCCCACAAGTTTCAACGGGCGCAGGAATAGATGTTGATATCTGTGAAGGATTTTCATTTGATACGGATATAAACATTTTTACGGAGTTCTATGGTTTTGTGGATGTAGAGGATGTTATTGATGCATCTCTTAACGACCAAATATTCCAATCGGAGAGGTTGCCCGCCTATACATTGGTAGATGCGGGGGCTACGTATAGCTTTAGTTTGGGGGGTTCAAATGAGATGGTCCTTAGGGGAAATGTTTTCAATGTTTTTAATGCGGATTACATAAATCAGAGAGATTCCTTTGGATACTATCTGGGAGTAGGAAGAACCTGGAACTTAAGTTTGCGGTACAATTTCTAAAGAAAAGAATAGCGTTTAGAACCCCAACAGTACTGTTGGGGTTTTTTAATGCCAAAGAATTCGTATTTTAGGAAGCTAAAATCAACATGATGTACGAAACCATACAAATCCTACATTCCTATTTGGCCTATGTGGTACTGGCCATTCTTTTCCTAGCGGTGGCCAATGCCCTTATGGGTTGGTTGGGCAACAAAATGTTCTATCCACAAAAAGATCTTCGACTAAGCCTTTTCGCATTGATTTTGTCCCATATTCAACTCTTGATCGGCCTCTTGTTGTTTTTCGTTTCCCCAAGTGGGTTAAATGCGATACAGGCATTGGGTATGGGTGGGTTAAATTCCGCAGCGCGTTTGCTGGCAGTGGAACATCCCTTTGTAAACATTATTGCTATAGTATTGATTACCATAGGATGGTCTCGTCATAAGAAATTTATGGAAGGGAAAAAGAAGTTCAAAAGTATCGCGATTTTCTATGGGCTGGGATTGGTTTTGATTTTAAGCCGGATCCCTTGGTCGCAATGGTTCAACTAATGTTTTGCTTCCTCTTTCTTCCTGAGCATAGTCGAACGAGAAAGAGAAATATCCCTGTTAAATAACTGGATAGATGGAGAGGTTCAAGAAATAAATTCAAAGAAAATTTAAGTAATTAACTAAATAGAAAAATAAAATCATATAATGAAAAAAGCAGCATTTCTGGTAATAATCCTAATATCTACCTTTGGCCTTGCCCAACAAAAATCACTTTTTAACGGAAAAAATCTGGATGGCTGGACAATTTACGGCACCGAAAAATGGTATGTGGCGGATGGACTTTTGATTTGTGAAAGTGGTCCGGACAAAGGTTATGGATACTTGGGCACAAATGAACACTATAAAAATTTTGAATTGACCTTGGAGTTTAAGCAGGAGGCCAACGGTAATAGCGGTGTTTTTATACGTTCAACCATTGATGGTACAAAAATCAGTGGCTGGCAGGTAGAGGTGGCTCCTCCAGGTCATGATACGGGCGGTGTCTACGAATCCTACGGTCGCGGGTGGTTGATAAAGCCCGACCCTGAAAAAGACAAAGCCCTTAAGATGGGTGAATGGAACACTATGAAAATAAGGTTGGAGGGCGACAAACTTACCTCTTGGCTCAATGGAACCGAAATGGTAAGCTTTACCGATGAAAAAATAGGAAAAGGTGACGGGTCTGTTGCCCTACAGATTCATGATGGCGGCGGAATCAAAGTAAACTGGAGGAATATCCAGATTACTGAATTGGATTGACGTAAACCTTCTTTGAAATTGGTTTAGTTGAGAGGAGGTTTGATGATGCTTATTATTAAATTTTAAAGGATTCTTCGTAGAATTACATACCGCTCGCAAAGATAATTGTTATGGCTCTTTCCCTTTGAAAGGGCTAGAAGATTCCTTTATCAAATAGATGTATACCGGAAAGTGATCGCTATATCCTCCTATATAATTACCCCCAGCATAGGTTCGGAAGGGATATCCTTTATAAGTCCCTTTTTGTGTAATAAGGTAAGATGGACTGAAAACCCCTGCCTTCCAAAATCGATAGGTATCCTCTTGGGAATCTATTAAATTGGAGGTAATTAAAATCTGGTCGAACAAATTCCATTTATCCCTATAGGCCAGGGAACCAATTCCTTTTTTATACAATTTTTCCATGGGATTAAAGAGCTCCCCAGCTTCCAGCTTTTTTTGCTCTCCCTTAGTTTTTAGAACTTTCCTTAGGCTTTCGTCTATAGGATCGTCGTTCAGGTCGCCCATACTGATAATTTTGGCATCAGCATCCAAACGGATAAGGGAATCCATAATACGTCTGTTCAATTTGGCGGCCGCAATACGATTGGGTTTACTTCGGCTCTCACCTCCACTACGAGAGGGCCAGTGGTTTATGATGAGGTATATTTTTTCATTGTCCAACATACCACCGACAACTAACAGGTCTCGGGTATAGTCACGTTCATCATCAGTATTAAATAGCAACAAACGACGACTTTCAAACGAACTTGGGATAAATACGGCTTTCTTGTAAAGTAAGGCCACATCAATGCCACGCTCATCGGGCGAATCAAAATGAATGATACCGTAGGCCTTTTCCAAAAGTGCAGGTTGATGGATTAAATCTTGGAGCACCTGATTGTTCTCCACTTCACAGAGTCCAATAATATCGGGGGACGTTTTGGTAACACCGGCTCCGATCTTAGAAATCGTCTTTGAAATATTTTTTAGCTTTTTATGGTACCGTTCTATCGTCCAACGATCCTTTCCATTGGGTGTACGGTCATCGTCAAAAATCAACGAATCGTTTTTGGTATCGAACAAATTTTCCACATTATAAAAAGCAATGGTTCTAACTGTATAACTTTTTGATTGTTGCGAAAACCCAAAAAAAGTTATGCTC
This sequence comes from uncultured Flavobacteriaceae bacterium, assembly GCA_947494715.1. Lineage (GTDB taxonomy): Bacteria > Bacteroidota > Bacteroidia > Flavobacteriales > Flavobacteriaceae > Ulvibacterium. The sequence goes on from CANLWG010000003.1 coordinate 323,557, forward strand.
AAGCATGGAAATAGGATAAAAAACTTCATAAACAGAATTTTATAAAATAGAAAATATACTATATTTATAAGAAAATTCGCTCACAATGACTAAAAGTTAAGTTTACATGAATATATTAATATAGTAAATAATCATTAAAATGCTCCGCCGCACCTTGTTTTTTTATATGCTTCTATTTCTGACTGCCCTATTGGGCCAAGAAGCATATATTGTTACTGGAAGTGTACTCAATGACCGTATTAAAACTCCCATAATCGGTGCTATAATACATATAGAAGGAACGGCCTTGAGGTCTGAAACTGATGAACTGGGAAGGTTCGAGTTGGAAATTTCCTTAAAGAGCGATGTCATCCTGAACATTTCCGCAGTGGATTTTATAACCCAACGAATACCAATTGGCCCCGTTGATAATCAATTGGATTTAGGCTCTATCTATCTGGAAAGTGATATCACCATAGAACAAACGGACAACCTGATCACCCTTACCGATTCCGAATTATTGGATGATGAGATAAGCGCGGTCTCTGTTGGATTTTTACAGGCTACGAGAGATGTATTTCTTAACCGGGCCGCGTTCGATTTTGGACAAGCGTTCTTTCGGGTACGTGGGTACGATTCACGAAATGGCCAAGTACTCATTAATGGAATTCCCATGAACAAATTCTTTGATGGCCGTCCACAATGGAACAACTGGGGCGGCCTAAATGATGTGACCAGAAATCAGGAATTTACCAATGGTTTGTCCGCTTCCGAATATACTTTTGGGGGTATTTTGGGGAATACCAATATCGATATTAGACCCTCAGGATTGCGAGCAGGAACGCGATTGTCCTCCTCGTTCTCCAATAGGACCTATGCCGGCAGATTAATGGCGACTTACAATTCCGGTCTAAAGGAAAATGGACTGGCCTATGCAATTTCGACCTCCAGAAGATGGGCCAAGGAGGGATATATTGAGGGTACTTTATACGATGCCTATTCTCTTTTCGGAGCTTTGGAATATCATTTCAACAAAAGGAATGCTATCAATCTAACCGCTATTTTGGCCTCCAATCGTCGTGGGCGGTCCTCTGCCATTACAGAAGAGATTTTTGAATTGGCTGGGAAGCGATATAATCCATATTGGGGAGAACAAAATGGAGAGATCAGGAACTCTCGGGAACGGAAAATCGCAGAACCTTTGATACTATTGAACCACTATTATGAGTCCAACAAATTTAGTTTAAATACGGGTGTCTCTTATCAATTCGGAACCAATGCCAGGGGCAGATTAGGATACTACAATGGTCCTAATCCAGACCCGACCTATTATCGTTATTTACCCAGTTTTTATATCAATAGTCCCATTGGTGCCAATTTTATAAGTGCCAATCTTGCCAAGGAAGGATTTCTGGAAAACCCACAAATTGATTGGCCTAAGCTCTATATGGCAAACACCACTGAAAAGGCAACCTATGTCCTCTACAACGATGCAGCAGACGACAAGCAACTTGCCCTCAATTCTATTGGAAATTTAAGAATCAACAATAGGTTTAAGATGGATTTTGGGGCAACCTATAGAACTTTTTCTTCGGATAATTATGCAGAAATCCAAGACCTTTTGGGCGCTGATTTCCATACGGATATCGACCCATTTTCAGATACCGAAAACGATGTAAACGGCTCTTTGAACAAAGGAGAAGGTGATATGTTCAATTACCATTATCGGATGAACGCGAATCGATTTGACATGTTTGCACAATTCAAGTTCAATCAAAAAAAGTGGAATGCTTTTTTGGCAGGAACCTACACCAGCATAAATTACCAACGGGAAGGTCTATTTCTGAATGAACGTTTTCCGGAAAGCTCGTTGGGCAAAAGTGATGAAGTAAAATTTTCAAATTACGGAATCAAAGGAGGATTTGACTATAAAATTACTGGAAGGCATTGGGTAACCGTCCATGGAGGGTATTTGACGCGCCCACCAGTTTTGCAGAATGTGTTTATTAATCCAAGAGAAAACAATGAAACGGTGCCGGGTATCTTAAGCGAGACCCTGTCCACCATGGATTTGAATTACTTTTTAAGACTACCAAAACTAACGGGAAGGCTTACGGGGTTTTACACGCGATTCCAGAATACGACCGACATCAATTTCTTTTTTGTGGACGCCGGAGTGGGTTCTGATTTTGTACAGGAAGTGATAACGGAATTAGATCAATTGCATATGGGAGTTGAATTGGGTTTGGAATACCAAATATCCTCAGCCGTAAAACTTTCCGCAGTAGGTTCCATAGGAAAACAGGTATATGCCAGTAATCCATTAGTGTCCATTAATTTTGATACTGCTGGAGCCGAGGAAGATTTGATAAACCCCGAAGGGAATATAAATCTAGGCCCGGCGGATATCAAAGATTATAAATTGGCCCAAGGTCCGCAACAGGCCTATGCCCTTGGAGTGGAATACAGGGCCCCAAAATATTGGTGGATTGCGGCAACAACCAATTATCTTACCAACAATTATGCAAGTATTTCTACGATAACCCGAACACAGAGTTTCTTCTTGGACCCTGAAACGGGACAACCCTTTCCGGAAGTAACGGAAGAAAATGTCAACAAACTATTGGCACAAAGACCTCTGGATAGTTTTTACCTATTGAATATGGTAGGAGGAAAGTCTTGGTTAAAAAAAGGAAAATACATCAGTGTTTTTGCGAGCATAAACAACCTATTCGATACTGTTTTTAGGACAGGGGGATATGAACAGAGTAGGAACGGTAATTTTGGACAATTGCAACAGGACAACCTAAGTGGCACACCCTCCTTTGCTCCTAAATATTGGTACGGCTATGGGCGCACCTATTTTTTAAACTTGGCCTTCAGCTTTTAAGAATTAAAAACTTTCCCTTAGATAGAGACAGACCAAAAAGAGATGAAAAAAACCATAATACCACTGATTTTGATTTTGGTGTCTTCATGTGTCAAGGACCAAAACTTTGACCCACCAAAAAGTACATGCTCCTCAGATTTAACAGCCAATGTAACCTATGCTCAAGTAAAGAATCTATATATGGACACGACGATTCAGATTCTGGAGGACTGGGTCATCGAGGGATATGTAATATCATCGGATGAAGCAGGCAACTTCTTTAACGTGCTCCATTTTCAAGATAGCCCAGTAGACCCTGCCGAAGGGTTACAGATAGAAATTGACCTGAGGGATTCACATGTATTCTACCCTATTGGAAGTAAGATTTTCATCAAACTCAAAGGGCTATATTTGGGGAAGAGTAGGGAAGTTTTCAAATTAGGCGGAACTTTTATCTCCTTTGGGAATGTATCCGTTGGTCGATTGCCAGCAGCTGTTGTGGGAAATCATATTTTTGTTTCCTGTGAAGAAATGGTTGAACCAGAGCCTACTTTGGTTACTGTAGATGCCATAGGCGGTAACATGATGAATACCTTGGTCACTATTACAGATGTAGAATTTTTGGAAGAAGATCTTGGCCTGCCCTTTGCCATGGAACGTGAGGAAACCAAACGTAACTTGACTACTTGCAGTGACAACGAACTTACAGTATTAAATAGCGGTTTTTCCGATTTTCAAGCCGAAACACTTCCTGAAGGAAACGGAAGCATTACGGGAGTTTTGGTTAAGGACAAGGATGACTTTCACTTGGTTATCCGTGATTTAAACGATATCGATTTTAGTCAGCAACGCTGTAAAGATTTGATAGATGAGTTTACATCGACCCATATTTTTATTTCGGAACTGGCGGACCCTGATAATAACACCGGTGCACGTTTTGTGGAATTGTACAATTCCGATGCTAAAGCTCTAAGTTTAAAAGGATGGACAGTACGCCGGTATACCAATGCTAATACAGAGGTTAGTTCATCCTTGGATTTATCCGAACATACCATTGGGGCGGAAAGTACTTTCGTAATTTCCCCAAATGCAGAGGAATTTGAACTGGTATATGGCTTTATTCCCGATTTAGGAGTAAGGACCAACAGTCCCGCCGATTCCAATGGAGATGACAACTTGGAATTAGTAGATCCCTTTGGAACTATTATAGATATTTTCGGAAAGGTAGGTGAAGATGGTACCGGAACCAATCACGAATTTGAGGATGGACGTGCGGTCCGTAACCTAAATATTGTTGAAGGAAACCCCATTTATACCTTTGACGAGTGGACTATCTACAATGATTCAGGGGAAGCGGGAACCATTGACCAACCTCAAAATGCTCCCGAAGACTTCAGCCCTGGAATAAGGGATTGATATTGTAATTTCGAGTAAAGCGAAGCAATCCCGTTTGCAGTCATGACAATTTGAATAAATGGATTGCTTCACTTCATAATAACAAGAACTATTTACCCGATTACTCTTCTGGAAAATCCGCATGAGCCATCACCTCTTCTATTTGTTTAACGTGTCGCTCCGTATGGCCGCTCATAAAAATGATGATTTGTAAGCCATCTATGGTGCCAAAAGGCAGTTGTCCATAATGATTGCGTAAATCATCCTTGGTGTTTTTAACATACTTAATATGCTCTTTTCGCTTAGAGTCAAAGACCTTTAGAGTTTCTTTGTATGACCCTGATTTTCCTTTGGGTTCAAATTCTTCCCGGGTTTTCACCTTTTTGCTTCTATCGGTAATAATGCCTAGCAATTGTTGATCCGTCAATTTTACCGAATCGCGTTGGGAAGGATCGGCCGGGGCTTTCAAGGCACCCTGCAGCATACCGTTGAAAGCATTTTCCGAAATAGCCAAATGTTCTATGCACTGGGCAATGGACCATGATTCTGGAGAAGGTTTAAAATTCATTTGTTGATTGCTTAGCCCTTTGACCGTATGTTTCAAATGCTTTTGGGTCTTGGTCAGTTCCTTGATCGCCATTTCCCGATCGGTATTCGTAAGTCCTGGGGATGTTATGCCAAAACCTACCAAGGCCAATACCACCACGGGTAAGATTACTTTTTTCATTTTACATTGCTTTTAGATTGTTATTATCTTCCTTACTGCTTTAAGGACGAATGAGGTAGGTCTTTTTTGGACAATTTTGACAAAATAAGGATAAAGACAATCTATGAGCTAGTAAGAAATAGTAAGTTTATTTAGAGAAGGACAATTAAAAAGTATGGGTTTTCTTTTAAGAAAGTAAGTTCTAAAAAGATTAGGCTACATCTTTTAGCACATTTTCCAGATCCTGTGGTGATAACGGTTTAAGGATATAATTATTTACCACCTTGTAGTTGCGTATCCGCTCCAAGTCCCTTGGGTCGATCGATGAGCTAATTATATAAATAATGACCTTTTTGCCATTGAGGTTTGGAATTTTTACAAAATCTTCCAAAAATTCCCAACCATCCATAACAGGCATGTTTAAATCCAAAAATAATACCTCGGGCAGGTCTTCCCCTTTTGTGGTCAGTTCCTTTAAGCCCTCCATGGCATCTTGGCCGTTATTGAATACCAAAATGTTATCACAAAAATCAACTTCTTTCATGATTCTTCTGGTACCATAGATAAAAATTGGATCATCATCGATTATACAGGTACTTTGAATTTTTTTCATTTCCATAATAGCGTTCTTTTTTAATTTATTTGAAAATACAATTTAAAAGTTGTACCGATACCAACGTTACTTTCTACCTCTATTTTCCCGTTCATGGCTTCTATTTGATTCTTGGTGATAAAAAGCCCTATCCCCTTGGCATCTTTATGTTTGTGAAAGGTTTTATACATGCCAAAAAGCTTATCCCCATGTTTGTCCAAATCTATGCCCAGACCATTGTCGGAGAAAGTAACTAGTATAGTATCATCTATTTTTGATGCAGAAATTTTGAGGTCAAGGTCTCTTTCCTGGGAGCTGTATTTGATACTATTGGTAAAAAGGTTTAGAAAAATGCTGTCCAAGTAGGCAGGTATCGCTTTTACATCAAGGGTTTCGGGCACTTCAATGGTACACCGTGCCTTTTTTTCCAAAAGCAAAACACTCAAATTCTTCTCAACATCCTTTATGGTCTTAGAAAGATTTACCGGGCTCATTTCTTCCAATGCTCCCGCCTTAACTTGTACTACATCGTTTAAATGGAGAACTGTTTCATTGAGGCTTTCAGAGGCATCCAATAGCATGTTCACCAAATTTCTTCTTTCTTCCTCGTTTTCTTCTTTATCCAAGAAACCGGCCAACATGGAAAGGTTACTGGAATGTGATCTAAGATTATGGGAAACAATATGGGCAAAATTTAATAAGCTGTTATTCTGCTCGCTGGTAATATCCAAAAGGTTTTTTAGTTTCTTTTCTGCATTTTTCTCTTCGGTAATATCCCAATTGGCTCCTATCATACGTAACGGATTGTCCTCTTCGTCCCTTTTTACTATAGACTGCGCCTTAATATGTCTGACTTCCCCGCTGGGCCAAATTACACGAAACTCGGAGTTGAATTCCTTTATCCCGGCCAAGGCCATTTCAACTCCCTTTAAGCTTCTTTCCTTGTCATCAGGATGTACACAGGCTTCCCAAGCTTCAACAGCACCTATAAAATTCTTCTGATCTACACCATACAAATCATACATATTATCATCCCAAACTAATATGTTGTCCACAATGTTATAGTCCCAAATACCAATTTTAGCTGCGTTGGTAGCAATGGCCAATCTATCCGAGACTTTTTGGTATTCCAATGCTGTTCGCTTCCTTTCATCTATGTCCTGGAACGTACCGTAGATACGTGTACACTTGCCATTTACGATTTCCGCCTCACCCTTGGTCCGTATCCAAAGTTCCCTGCCTTTAGCTGTAATGATTTGAAGTTCGGTATCCCAAGGTGTACCATCGTTCATAGCTCTGCTGACCAAATGGGTTATTTCATCACGTGACGCTCCTTGCTTATAAAAATTGATACCCTCTTCCAGATTAGGGGCATAATCCTTGCTGACTTCATGGATTTCTCTTGTAACCTGTGTCCAATATACCTTATTGGAAACCATATCTACTTCCCAACCTCCAATTCGGGCCACACTTTTGACCTTCATGAGTAGTTCTTCGCTCCTTTTTTCTTCGGTAATATCCTCCTGAACTATAATTAGCCCACCAATAGTACCATCCTCCTCTCTCCATGCATTTATTTTCCATTTTAGCCACTGCACGGTACCGTTGGGATGTATAAGTTTATGGCCCTTGTTCACATTGGTTTTTCCTTTTAGACATTCCCGATGTATTTTTCGAAGCTCTTCCGAGGTGTTGGGAATTACGTCATAATACGATTGACCTACAATAGAGGAACGGCCATTGGTGAATTCTTCCAACCATGTTTTGGAATGGCTTATGAAATGCATATTGGAGTCTACGATAGCTACGGAAGCAGGGGAATCTTTAATAAGGAAGTTAATGGGTAGTGTTTCCAAATTAATGATGTTTTAGTTGGTTAAAAATACAATTTATTTCAATAACGTAAGAAAATACATAAAAATTGTCAGAATAGTAAATAGTTGCTTCATAGGAATCGGAGTATCTAGAATTAAGCTTCTAGATTATCAAATCGTATTATACTAATGTGTAAATATGAATATGATTGTCCATAATTATTGACCTCGGATCATTTTACAGATCTGGTAGTTTTTTTATACATTTAGCACCAATGAAAAACACGGATATTTTTTTTAATGAAATACGAAATGGTAATCTGGATGCAGTGGCCAAAATGACAGCTTCAAACCCAGATTTGGTCAATAGTAAAGATCAAAGAAGTTCTACTCCTTTGATTTTGGCCACGTACTACAATCAAAATGCGATTGCCGATTTGCTATTGGATCAAGGTGCAAAAGTAAATGCAGAAGATGCTTCGGGAAATACGGCTTTAATGGGCGTGTGTTTCAAAGGATTTATTGCTGTAGCCAAAAAACTGATAGAAAAAGGTGCAGATGTCAATCATCAAAACACTATGGGGGCCACCGGTCTTATCTATGCCGCTACCTTCAATCAAAAAGAGATAGCGGAAATACTTATGGCAAACGGGGCAGATGCCTCCACGAAGGATAACAGGGGCAACACGGCCTTGGATCATGCCAAGATGCAGGGAGCACCTGAATTGATAGGCTTGTTGGAAAATACACTTTAATGAAGAGTTCCGATCAGCTTAACCTCGTAAAACGCATACAGGCATTGTCCGATACAGGCCTGGTCTATGCAGAAAATGAGTACGATAGGGAACGTTACGAGGAACTAAAGGAGATAAGCCTAAAACTGTTGGCAACTATGGCCGATAGTCCTCTTTCTGCCTTACAAAATTTTTATATGCCCGTAATCGACTATCCGACACCAAAAGTGGATGTAAGGGGTTTTGTACTAAACGATGCAAAGGAAGTTCTCATGGTCAAAGAAAGTGAGGATGATAAATGGACCATTCCCGGAGGTTGGGCGGATGTGGGCTATTCGCCTTCAGAAGTTGTGGTAAAGGAGATCGAGGAAGAAACAGGATTTAAAACAAATGTAGTCCGGTTGTTGGCCATTTATGATAAAAAATGCCATCCACATCCTCCTCAGCCCTTTTATATTTATAAGTTGAATTTTCTTTGTACCATTTGCGGTGGAGCGCTAAAACATAGTTTCGATATTAAGGACGTTGGATACTTTCCCATAGACAAGCTTCCAGAATTATCGGAAGATAGGATTCTCAAAAGCCAATTGGAACAACTGCACAAGATGGTTATGGATGATGATCACGGGGTATATTTTGATTGAATAAAATGACAAAAGAATTGATAATCGCCTTGGTGCAATCCCCATTGTTTTGGGAAGATCCTGAACGGAACAGGAAAATGTTCTCGAGAAAAATCGATGATATTTCAGACAAGGTAGATCTTATTGTTCTTCCCGAGATGTTCACCACGGCATTTACCATGCATCCTAAAAGCATTAATGAAGAAGAAGGAATAAAAACGGTGAAATGGATGCAACGGCAAGCGGCCAAAAAAAATGCGGCCATAGTTGGGAGTATTGTATTCCAAGAAGATGGTAAGTATTTCAACCGTTTGCATTTTGTTGAACCTGATGGCGGGTTCAATAGTTATGATAAAAGACACACCTTTACCCTTGCTGGGGAAGACAAGGTCTATAAAGCCGGAGAAAAGAAAGTTCTGGTGGAGTACAAGGGGTTCCGGTTTTATCCCTTGATCTGTTATGACCTTCGGTTTCCGGTATGGAGCCGAAATACAGAAAATTATGACGCTCTCCTATATGTTGCCAATTGGCCCAAACCCCGAATTACTGCTTGGGATACCCTGTTAAAGGCACGCGCCATAGAAAATATGGCCTATTGTATCGGGGTGAACAGAATAGGACAAGATGATACGGGCCATGAATATGTTGGGCATTCCGCTGTATATAATTGTTTCGGGGAGCAACTTGCATTTTCAGAAAAGGAGATCGTCCTTCAGGTCACTTTGAGCAAGGAACATATTGAATCGTCACGGAACAAGTTGAAATTTTTGGACGATAGGGACCATTTTATTCTGGAATGATAAATGTCTGTTCCAACTCCCAATTGGCCCTGACCTCAATGACATCCGGATAGTAGGTCACTCTTTCGGGTTGTATTCTTTTAAGATAGTTTCCTGTGTCCCATTTTTGGTTGCCATTTTCATCAAAGATGATTCGGACAAGGTATTTTGATGGTTCCAAGGCGTTAAATTCAAAAATCTGGGGTTTCGGCGCATAGATTTCACGCCTTGTCTTGCCTTTTTCGTCCGTTAGCTGAACAATTAAGGGGTACGCCAAGCTATCTGCGGTAATGGTAAACCTAAGATTTCCATAATCGGCCAAACTTTTGGTAGAAAGGTTATAGCTCAAGGTATCGTTCACTTGCCCGAAGAAATCAGTAATTGCCCCGGGGAGCATTCTTAGGGCATAGTTTTCATTGGGCTCCACTTCAAAATCAAAATCCACTTTATTTTCAACACTATCCAACTCTACAGTAAACAATACCGCGGTGGAATCCTTTTTCATCATACTCATTTGTAGGGTATCAATGGCTACAAGGGGCGTAGTGGCATCTATATAAAAAGGCTCATTGAATCCCAGAGATCCCCGCTGGTTGGGATTTAGGGTCAGGGAGTCGATTCCCACCTTTCGGCTTTTTACGGTAAAGGTGTCTATAACCTTTAGGTTTTCATTGGTTATGGTGAAGATAAGGGAATCCATCTCAAATGGTGTAAACCAAAAGTTGAGGGTATCTTTGTCCCGTTCCTTTAAAATCTTGGTTCTAACGGTATCGGGCAAATCTGTAAGAAGGTCTACGTCAATATCCTCTCCATCCCCAAAATACCCAAAAATTATTTTGTTCTGTGCCGCGTAACTTGGTACGGAACTACTATAATTCGGTATTTCCTTGAACATGGTAAGCAAGTATGTAGAATCCGTAGGTAGGGTAACCGTATCCTGGATAAAGGCAATCTTATCCAAGTTTTGATCAAAAAGATTGTTTTTCCCCTCATCCTTTAGACCGAACAAGGCATATTTGCCCTCCTTTAAATTTCTCAAAGTAAAAATTACGGCACTATCCAGCGTATTTGTAATGTAGTTTGGGGGCCTTTGATATACCGTTGAATCGGTATAGGCGGTGTCCAATTCGTAGAGCATTACACTTATGAACTCGTCCGCTTTTCTATTAAAGGCGTCTTTTACAACGCCCAATACAGTCAATGAATCAATATAATCACCCGTGGAAAACACATACGTCAAAAAACTATTTGGATTTCCCTCGTTATTGTCCGTAATACTTTGTCCAAAATTTAAGGTGTAGGTTGTGTTCTCCTTTAGGGTATCCTTGAATTTTATTTCCACTACCCTGTCCGCGCCTCCTTGTGGGGATATTTCAGGGGGATACTTCAGGGGAGGGGAAACAATAAGTTGCTCTTGAACATCTTCCAACTTCACATATTCATCAAAATAGAGCCGTATTTCTTCGGCATCAAAGTTGATGGTCATATTCTCGGGTTCCGCCCGTAACAAAACGGGAGGGTCTTCATCCTTGGGGCCTCCAGTAGGATTGCCCCTTCTTGCACACTGCAATAAAGCGGCAATGGCAAAGAACAAAAAAACACAAGCCAATATGCGTCGTAACATTGGGGATAATATAGCAACAAAGAAACAATTTATTTCATTAGGGTACAACGGCGATACTGGTTAGATATATGTTAATACCTTTGGCCTCCTTAAGGGCCTTGGCACAGATTTCCATTGTAGCCCCCGTGGTGATAACGTCATCCACCAAAAGCACATTTTTATTTTCGAGTTCGGATGCATTGGTAAGGATATAAAGTGCCTTATTTCCCTGCAATCTTGCTATTCTTCCTTTTTTGGTCTGTGTCTTGGTATTGGCCGTCTTAACGAGTACATGATCTACGTATTCCGCATTAAGGTGATGGGCAATTTTTCTTGCGAAAAGAGCCACTTGGTTGTACCCACGTCGCCGCAATTTTTTTTTATGGAGAGGAACCGGCACAACGATATCTATGGTATCATCAAAATGGGTTTCTTTTAAGGCTTGGCCATACCAATCGCCCAAGAAAGCTCCTATTTGTTCCTGGTTTCGGTATTTTAGGTGATGAATGAGGTTTTTTACTATGCCTATTTCTGAAAAAAACAAAAAAGAACTGGCCTTTTTTATGTTAATTCTGCCATAAAAAATACGGTCAACAGCATTTTCGGCGTTAAAGGTGTATTCGGTGAGTGGTATTTGGTTCCGACAAACTGTACACAGATGTTGCTCTCCGCCTGATAAATGTGCATTACATCCAAAACAGACCCTGGGCAGTAGGAGGGTGTTTACATCATTTATTATATTTGATAGCTTGGAGCGTAACAAATCTTAAATTACTTTAACCTACTAAAGCTTACTTGCTCTGATGGATGGTCAAGATAATAAATTCAATTATAAAATAATCCTTACTGCACTGGCGGCGGTAATTATAGGCATTCTCATTGCCTTTTATTACAGTTATGCCCAATCCAAGAGTCAAATCGACTTTTTAGAACAGGAAAAGGAGCTTCTGGTAAAGGACCTTACCTTAATGAAGGCAGATGTGGATAGACTTTCCGCACTCAATGAGGTCAATGAAATTGAATTACAGGATTCTAGATATCGCGTACAACAGTTATTGGACTCCGTAGGCAGGTTAAATTTTACCGTAGATAAATTACGGGAATATAAGACTGAACTTCGCAGACTGGAGGCCAAGAACGATAGCCTTAAACTCAAGAACAACTTCCTGAGATACAACAATATGCTGCTATCCGATAAGTACGAGGAAACACAAAAGCAGATTGAGGAATTAAGGACCAAAAGTAATTCCTTGGCGGAAGCGGAAGCCTTACAACGAAGAAAGATCCAGGAACTGAACAAGGAACTTAAGAGCAAAACGTATTTGACCTTAAGAGGTTCGGAGGGGATAGGTTTTCGATTAAGGAGTGGCAAACCCATACGTACCAATAAAGCTTCGACCATAGAAAAACTTAGGGGTTGTGTTACCATTATGGCAGATCCCAATATCATAAGTACGGAAAAGGTAATTTATTTCCAGTTTTTAGGCCCCAACATGGGGGTCATCGAGGATAATGCCAATACCATTTCCGTAAATGGGAATATTTATAGCAAGCGTGTTGAAGTTATCTTTACAGGGGAACAGAAAAATATCTGTGACTTTATAACACTGCCCGAAGGATCCTTGGAAGGAGGCACTTACACCTTAAATGTCTTCGAGGATGAACGTCTTCTGGCCTCTTCCGAATTTCAATTGAAATAATTAGTTCTTTTTTAGGGTAATATTCTATTTTTGCCGAATGGCAAAACAAGATGACGATTTAAGACGGGTAATCTCCCATGCTAAGGAATACGGCTATGTATTTCAGTCCAGCGAAATATATGACGGTCTAAGCGCCGTTTATGACTACGCCCAGAATGGCGTGGAACTCAAAAAGAATATACGGGAGTACTGGTGGAAAGCCATGGTACAGCTCAATGAAAATATCGTTGGTCTGGATGCGGCTATTTTTATGCACCCTACTACTTGGAAGGCCTCAGGCCACGTTGATGCTTTTAATGACCCCTTAATAGACAACAAGGATTCGAAAAAAAGATATCGCGCCGATGTTTTGGTAGAGGATCATGTGGCTAAAATCGAGGCCAAGATTGAAAAGGAAGTAGCCAAGGCGGCCAAACGTTTTGGAGATCAATTTGATAAGGAACAGTTTCTGGCCACCAACCAACGTGTGGTCGATTATCAGGAACAGGCTACCACTATATTGAAACGTTTGGGGAAATCTTTGGAAAAAGAGGATTTGGCGGATGTAAAAAAGCTCATCGAAGAATTGGAAATTGCCTGCCCCATGTCCGGTTCCAGAAATTGGACGGATGTAAAACAATTTAATCTCATGTTCGGCACCAAATTGGGTGCTTCCGCGGATACAGCGACCGATTTATACCTACGTCCGGAAACCGCCCAAGGTATTTTTGTCAACTTTTTGAATGTACAGAAGACGGGGCGTATGAAAATCCCATTTGGGATTGCACAAACCGGAAAGGCCTTTCGCAATGAAATTGTGGCACGGCAATTCATTTTCCGCATGCGTGAATTCGAACAGATGGAAATGCAGTTTTTCATTAAACCGGGCACCCAAAAGGAATGGTATGACAGGTGGAAGGAAAATCGCTTAAAATGGCATTTATCCCTGGGAATGGGCGAGGAGAACTATCGCTTTCATAACCATGAAAAGCTGGCCCACTATGCCGATGCCGCTGCAGATATTGAATTTCGTTTTCCTTTCGGATTCAAGGAGTTGGAGGGCATCCACTCCCGAACGGATTTCGATTTGGGAAGCCATGAAAAGTATTCCGGCAAGAAATTGCAATATTTCGATAACGATACCCGAGAGAGTTATGTCCCTTATGTGATAGAGACTTCCATTGGGCTGGACCGTATGTTCCTATCCATTTTTAGCCATTCGCTACAAGAGGAACAACTGGAAAATGGTACCACCCGCACAGTACTGCGACTTCCAGCGGTACTGGCTCCCACCAAGGCCGCGGTACTCCCATTGGTAAAAAAGGACGGTCTACCGGAAATTGCCCGTAAGATCATTGCCGATTTAAAGTGGGATTTCAATGTGGCCTATGACGAAAAGGATGCCGTAGGCCGAAGGTACCGAAGACAGGATGCCGCCGGTACCCCATTTTGTATTACCGTAGATCATCAAACCTTGGAAGATGATACGGTAACCTTACGTCACCGGGATACCATGGAACAGCAACGTATTAAATTGGCTGATGTAAAATCCATCATTGCCAAGGAAGTGGACATGCGGGAGTGGTTACAGAAGATGTAGTATTCCCATTGCGAAATTCTTTTTGCTTATCGCAAATAACGGTCTTCTATAACCGTCCGTTTTAATTGTGGTTATAATTGTTGTGCTTCGCTTATTCAATAAGTTCCGATTGACAAATCGAAATTATTTCATTAATATAACCTTGTAGCTTCTGCTGATAATTAATTCTAAGGGTTTCTAGCCACGTTTTTGAAATCAACAACCCAAGATAGGCATCATTGTCCAAAAGTTTCTTTATAGATAAGTCAATATCATTACTGTCAGTTGTTACACCAAGCTCTTCCCGTTGGGTATCATGAATAACTGCAGGTGCAATTTCTGCCGATATTTTATTCATTTCGATCAAATAATTCATTGATTCATAATGATCTTCAAACCCTGAATCAATATCGGCTGAAAACTGGGAAAGAACCCTTTTTAGATTATCATTTTCAAGAATATTTATATTGCCGGAACTTACCATTGCATCGTACGTGCCTGTCACAAATTCAGTTTTCCACCACGACTTGGCCCCTGAAGTGACCCAAAATCTAATAGAGTCTGGATGTATCGGTTTTTGGTCAGATTGCATTGCCTTAATTAGGGACTTACTCATTCTAACCATGTCCACTTCTTTACTAATGGCCTCTTCCAGTCTAATTTTATTTTCATTAAAGTCTTCGATTAATGCGATAAGCAACTTTTCTTCTTCAATATTTCGTTTTCGGGATTCGTTCCAATTGTTGATTTGTAGGGCCAATAGAATTCCAATAACCACAAGTATTATTTCTCCGATGGCATACAAAAGATATTTATTGAAATTGCCTGCCTGCCGGACAGGCAGGTTTTCTTTAAGTAAACCACGTCTAATTTTTCTAAAGAATTTTATCATAGGATTTTTGGTTGGTCATAATGAAGCATATTAACGACCCGCTAAACGTAGTTCCGGGATTTTTATGGAAATATAGCGAAATCGATCAACAATGTCACAAGAAAGGGACTACCGCTGTCTCTTGTGGGATTGTTCATCAAGTAGGCCGCGTTGCGGCGGTATCTTGTCGATTCAGCGGTGTTGGGAATAAAAATTTCGGGGCCAAATTACCGTTTAGTGCCGTGTTATGGCACGTTGCCGCTTGAGCGGCGGAAAGGCCCGAGGCTGTATGGAGTCTGCGCATTAACTAAATTCCAGTCTCTGAGAATCCCGTATTTGATTCTTCCTTCGGATACCCCTCCGAATATTGTGATATTCAAAATATGTTTTTGCGCAGTCTGACGGTTCGTGTAAATGGCGTAACGGCGTTTAGCCGCTATGAACATTTTACCATTGCTAGCACCAGTTTTTAATTTTTCATTATTATTTGGAACTTGATTTTTCTTCACGCAAAATTTTCTCCATTTTACGACCTCTTGCCAATTCATCAATCAGCTTTTCCATACGTCTACATTGTCTATACAATTCAAATTCATCCTCTATTTCTTCAATTCGATAACCACAAACAACTCCTTTAATCAAGTGTGCGTTTGGATTTATTTTAGCTTTTTGAAAAAATGTTCCAAAAGTTGCTTTTTCATCAATAAGTGCTTGTAAAGCATCTTGATCAAAACCAGTTAACCATTCTATTACTTTGTGAAGTTCTTCTTTTGTTCTACCATTTTTCTCCAATCTATTCAGATAAAGTGGATAAATGGATGCAAATATCATATTGGCGACCTTTTCATTTTTTTCGGCTGTAACTTTCATATTTATTTGATTTTGAATTGATTGGTGCTAACGACCTGCTAAACACAATTCGGTGATTTCTACGGAAATATAGCAAAATCCTTCAACTATGAATTGGATATCTGTCATCCTATAGAATCCATTTCATAGTTTTCGGCCTCGGCGCGTAGCGCTGTATTGGTCTTGGATTTTGTGGTATTGGGAGTATAGATTACCGGGCCAAATTGCTTTTAGCTTATGTTATGGTGTAGCCTTCCCTTTTTTTAGGGAAGGCTACAACAATTATAACTTATAATCATACAGATGCTGGTGACGGTCTTTAGAACTGATCACATATAGCCCGCCTGTCGCAGGCAGGGATGCGGAGCAAGTTATACTAAAAGAAAAAAGTGGATTAAGTAAAAAACCTGCCCGTCCGACAGGCGGGGAAAATATTGATTAACTTTAAAGAACTGGACTAGGGCTTTTCATAGGATACATTGTTGAGGTGCGTTTTTATTCATTTTTTCTTTCATTTCCATTTGCCGGTGGTGGTGGCAAATGTGGTACTACCTCCCAAAATGCAAAATTAAGTTCCAAATCAGTTCCAAGTTTATCGTATTCTTTAGTTATGTTTGTTATAAATTTTTCTATTCCGTTTACTTTTTCATCTCGTTCAGATTCTATAATAATCAGATAACTTTCAGGTTTTTCCGAATTTCGATAATATGCAAAATCTTTATTGAGTTTACTGCTTAATGAGTCCGTTAATATTTCTGTAATAGTTTGCCATTCGAATGGTTTTCCTTTTCTGAATGTTACATAGTGTTTTCCATCCGGGTCAAAAATCATCGGTTCGCAATGTTCAATCGGATATATATTCCGAATCAGATTTTTTCCTTTAATGACTATTTTTGGAACACTATCATTGCAGACTATTCCGTTAATCCTATCAATTAGTTTTCCATAATTTTTAAATTCCGATAATTCAAGGGGTTTATTTAAACTTTCATTTCCGTTTTTTGGAAATCCGTAATTCTTTATTTCAGTTTCTTGGGTTACACAACTTGCCAAAAACAATATAATTATCAAATATTTAGCAAATTTTAAATTCATTTTAAGGGTTTGTTTAAATGCACCACAACGCTCCGGCTATGATTCGTGGTGGCGTTGGAAATCGTTAGATCTCCAGCCGTGGCAAATCCAACCCTTAATGGTTTATAAGTTTCAAGTTAACGAATTGCAGCTATAAATTATAGCCCTTGTGCCTGTTGCACAAGTTAGCGAAAAAAGTAGGTGATGATCATTGCCGATCCAAAGTTGGATCGTAACTTTAGGT
>CANLWG010000004.1 GCA_947494715.1 uncultured Flavobacteriaceae bacterium
TATGAAAAAAGGGTCAGACTTTAAATAGAAGTCGAACCCCTGCTAATTTGAATTTACACACTTATCGGGATAGTGTCCTCTAATCAAATTTTCTAGTTCTTTTTTGACACTATCTCAATAAATACTGCGTAAATTCTACATCCCCTTTATAGGACTGAATATTTGATTGCATTTGTTTGGTTGGGACTTAAATTGAAAAACAAGAAAATTTCGAAACAAAAGAATCATTTAAAACTCTTTTCCGGATTATACAATGAATATAGCATAGGCACTTTTGGGTCATTCTATGTGGTCAGATTTAACCCATATCCAACACAGGAATTATATTCGCAGCCTCCTTCATTTTCCTATCTATAATTTTTGTATAAATCTCAGTAGTTCGTATTTCTCGATGTCCTAAACGTTTTGAAACTGTATAAATGTCTGCTCCGTTTTCAAGCAATAGCACTGCATTAGTGTGTCTTGCACTATGGAAAGTAATATGTTTGGTGATTCCAGCCTTCATGCACCACCTAAGAATTTCAGTGTTGTAAACCGCGCCATATTTTAAGCCTTTGAATACACGTTCATTTTTATGGGTTCTTTTTCCCAATAAATCTCTTGCTTGCTGAGAAATATAGAGGTATTCAAGTCCATCGGTCTTTTTCTGCCTAAAAATGATTCGCGAAGCTTCATCTTCGTCTCGTACTTCCGCCCAATTCAGCTTGTTAATGTCGCTCCATCGCAATCCTGTAAGACAGCTAAATATGAACGCATTTTTAAGAATGGGATATTTACATTCGGTTTGTGTTAAGGCCTGTAATTCAGAATAGGTTAGATATTCTCTTTGTGATTCTGCCTGTTCAAATCCTTTGACTGATTTGATCACATTGGTATCAATGTAGTTCTCATTGTAGGCTTCTCTGAGCGCAGCTTTCAATTTATTGAAGTACGTGTATTTCGAATTTTGGGATAGGGGAGTGTTGCTTTTTGTTTTGGCTTTGGTATCTAGGAACCGTCTGAATCCTCGGACAAAATCCGTATCGATGTCCTTTAATTGAATATGTGCAGGGGCATATTTTTTTAAGTGTTTAAAGGCAGCATCCCAGTTGCCATAATTTCCTTTGGATTCGTAACGCTCTTCTTGAAGTGTTTTATAGAAATCAAAAAGAAGGATATTCCCTTTTTTATTATCCTTGAGTTTATACTTTCCCTGATAGAATTCTGATTTACGTATAGAAAGGATTTTTTCAGCCAATTCATAAATCTCTTTGTTCTTTCTTTTTTCATCTGGTGTCGACGGATTTTCCAAAGGGTACATTTTCAAATACTCAAAATCTCTATTGTATTTGTTGATTCCGTTCTTGTCAATAAAGTGGCCCTTATAGTATTCTATAAAAAGACTCAACTTTCCATTTTTAATCTTTTTGCTTTTTAGACTTATTTTCATTTTGAGGTGAAATTTTTTCACCTCGAGGACTAAAAAACCTATCGAGGTGAAAATTAGGTGAAATAAATGTATAAAAATAAGGGATTAAGAGAAAGAGAAAATAAAAATACTTTTTAACAACTTATTGATTTACAGATAAATGAAATCAAATGAAACCATATAAGACCAAATAAAATACTTATTTATTTCCCGATGCAAAAATTGGCAAAAATGTTGCCCAATAGATCGTCCGAGGAGATTTCACCTGTAATCTCACCAAAGTGGTACAGAGCTTGACGGATATCAATAGCGAGCAAATCCCCCGGAATTTCATTCTCCATACCCTGTTGTACCTTCTCTACTTCTTCCAGGGCCTTTAATAGGGCATTGTAATGGCGGGAATTGGTTACTATGGTTTCATTATTCCGCAATGTGCCGGTAGCAACAAATTCAAGCAGTTTTGATTTTAGCGCCTCAACGCCAACGCCATTTTTAGCGGATAGCAAGAGTATATCCTCGATCTCATTTTTGATCTGGCCAACACCTTCCGCATCCAGCAAATCTATTTTATTGGCTACCACGATTAAAGGTGTCCTAGAGTATTTGTTCCGTAATTTTTCAATCTCCGATTTGAAACTTGTACCCTGTCCGTTGAATTTTATGGCTTCGATAAGATATAGGATGACTTGGGCCGCATCTATCTTTTCAAACGTCCGCTGAATACCCATACCTTCCACCACATCTTGGGTCTGCCGTATCCCTGCCGTATCGATAAAACGGAAACCGATTCCGCCTATGCTGATTTCATCCTCAACGGTATCTCGGGTGGTCCCAGGAATCTCAGATACCAGGGCCCTATCCTCATTCAACAAAGCGTTCAAGAGAGTGGATTTACCTACATTGGGTTCCCCTACAATGGCCACAGGAATACCATTCTTGATAACATTGCCCACGGCAAACGAATCGATCAAACGCTTTAGGACCAACCGAATCCTGCTCAGCAATTCCTTAAATTGATTCCTATCGGCAAATTCCACATCTTCCTCGGCGAAGTCCAATTCCAACTCAATTAGGGACGCAAAATTCAGCAACTCTTCCCGTAATTTTTTGATTTCATTGCTAAAACCACCACGCATC
Source organism: uncultured Flavobacteriaceae bacterium (assembly GCA_947494715.1). Lineage (GTDB taxonomy): Bacteria > Bacteroidota > Bacteroidia > Flavobacteriales > Flavobacteriaceae > Ulvibacterium. Next base: position 2,546 of record CANLWG010000004.1, read on the forward strand.
TGTTGTATAGCGATTTGGTGACTGGCCTCGTTATCGGAGGAAATAAGATCGGCTACGGCTTCTGCCTGGCTTAGGTCCATTTTACCGTTCAAAAAGGCCAGTAAGGTAAATTCTCCAGCTTGGGCCATTCGGCAGCCTTTTCTAATAAACAACTGAATGATTTCCTGTTGAATATAAAGTGAGCCATGGCAGGAAATCTCGATTACATCCTCCCCGGTATAGGAATGAGGGCCCTTAAAAAGGGATACTAAAACTTCATCCAGTATTCTTTCACCGTCCATAATATGCCCTAAATGAATCGTATGACTTTTTTGCTTTGCCAGGTCTTTTCCTGAAACAGAGCGAAAGTGTTTTGCGGATAAGGCAATGGATTCCTTTCCCGAAATACGGATAACCGCAATGGCACCCACTCCGGAAGGTGTGGCCAAAGCTATTATGGTGTCATTGGATAACATCGGTTTAATTTCTTGCAAAAATAGTCAAAATGGGGCAGGGGAAAGGCAAATCCAAAAGATTAGACTTGTCCAGGCTATAGGTCCGACGGAGTGTCAATTTTGTAACAAAAATGCATTTTTCGCGTCAAATAAGTACATCAATCAAAAAAATCTAAAAAATGGAAATAGTAAATCAGAAAGCGGCCTTGCGGAGCGATAACTCTTTATTGGCCATTACGCATTTATCACAGTTGCTCACCTATGTCACCGGTTTTGGAGGACTGATCGTACCGCTCTTCATTTGGTTGACCTCAAAGGACAAGGTCATTGGAATGGATGAACATGGAAAAGCCATCATCAATTTTCAATTGAGTATAATTCTCTTTGTTATCCTAAGCATTCCGGCTATCCTATTATTCGGATTGGGAATTCTATCACTCATCTTTGTTGGGATAATCAGCTTTGTACTCCCTATAGTGAATACGATCAGGGCCAGTAATGGCGAATCGCCGAGTTATTTTATGACCCTTCGGTTTATTTCGTAATTCAATACTATAAAGAAACAAAAAAGGGGCCCTTGGAATTCCAAAGGCCCCTTTTGTAGATTTGGTCAGAACTAGCTATTTAGCATTACGGGCATTACCAACATGGTAATGTTTTCTCCTTCGTCCAATCCGTCTACCGGAGTAAGAATACCGGCGCGGTTGGGCAAGCTCATTTCCAAGGACACATCATCCGCACCGAGACTGTTCAACATTTCGGTCAAAAAACGGGAATTAAATCCTATTTGCATATCATCGCCCTGATAGGAACAGGTAAGGCGTTCTTCGGCCTTATTACTGTAATCAATATCCTCGGCGGATATATTCAATTCGGCCCCAGCGATTTTCAACCGTATCTGATGGGTAGTCTTATTGGAAAATATGGAAACCCTACGAACGGAACTCAAAAATTGATTTCTGGAAATGGTCAATTTATTAGGGTTTTCCTTGGGTATTACGGCCTCGTAATTTGGATACTTTCCATCTATTAGCCTACATATCAGTTCCGTATCCTCAAAACTGAATTTGGCATTGCTATCGTTATATTCTATGGTTACCTCGGATTCACTTCCTGCCAAAATTCCCTTCAAAAGATTTAGCGGCTTTTTGGGCATAATGAATTCCGCCACTTGGGATGCCGACACATCGGAACGTTGGTACTTGACCAATTTATGGGCATCCGTAGCAACAAAAGTGAGGTTCTCCGATGAAAACTGAAAAAACACACCACTCATTACGGGTCGTAAATCATCATTCCCGGCAGCAAATATGGTCTTCGAAATTGCGGTGGCCAAAATATCGCCCATGACAACCGTGGAGCTTGGATTTGCAAGTTCTACCGCCTTGGGAAACTCGGCGCCATCCGCATAGGCCAATGCGTACTTACCGTGATTGGAACTTATCTCAACAGTATTGTTATCCTCTACAACAAAGGTCAAAGGCTGCTCCGGAAAGGTCTTGAGCGTTTCCAATAACAATCGTGCCGGGACGGCTATAGTACCCTCATTTTCCGAATCCACTTTCAATACAGAACTCATGGTGGTTTCCAAGTCGGAAGCGGAGACCGTTAATTCATTTTGCTTTAGATCAAAAAGAAAATTATCCAAGATGGGCAGGGTATTGCTATTATTGATTACTCCGCCCAACACCTGTAGGTGTTTTAACAGATAAGTGCTGGATACTATAAATTTCATTCGCTGTTCTTTTTACTTTTAGACCATGGACTTAACGATTTGTCGGGGAAATTGTTCCCAACCGTATTTGAATGGGGTGACTATCGACCAATGGCAATCAAACAAAGATATTTTAAATGTATTTTTTAGCGAAACAAACTTATCAACAGCTAGGAGGCATATTTTCGTTTCCTCCAGTAGTTGAAAATAAGACCGAAAATTAACGTAAGCAGTATGGGAACACCTATATTTATTAGCTGCCATTTCATTTTTTCCTCTGCTATTTTTTGGGTCTCCAAAAAAGGAATGGCCACTTTTTTGTTACGGATGTTTATAAGTCCGGTATCATCCAACAGGTAATTGAAGGCGTTCACTAAAAATTCCTTGTTGCCGTAAAAATTGTTGGTCCATTTGTCATAGCCCAATTCAAGTGGCCTTCCATTTCGCAATTGGTTTTTTATAACATCACCATCGGATATAACGAGCATTTTATTTTCATTTCCCTGTTCTACAGCACCCTCTAGTTTAAGCGGTTTTATACGATTTGTAAAAGCGGATTTAAACTCTCCTTCTATTAATACGGCCAATGCCTTGTTCCCATCGGTATACAAATCCTTGTTCGGAGGGGCGTTTAAAATATCTAGACGAATCTGTTTGGGGGTACCTTCTACTTTGGAAAGGGGCGAACTGCTATAGAGTATGGTTTTTGTATTGGAATTGGATAACGTATCCATGGCGTTTGCAAATTGAAATCGCAGGGCTTCCAAATTATTAGTGATCGGATGGCCGTTTTGGGAAAATACCATAGGGTTATAGTACCATGGAACCGGATCGTATTGGGAATTATTGCCTTCTCCACTGGCCAAAACAATTTGGGTAAAATACAGGTCATTGATCAAGACAGGGTTTATGCGCACACCATAATTAAAAAAGAAATCGTTGAGGTTTAAATCCCTGGGCAGGGCCATAGCCGTGCCTTTTTCATTGAAAAGGCTATCCAATTCCATGGCCACTTGATCGATCAACCAAACCGATTTTCCACCATTTATAATAAACTGATCCAGGATGTATTTTTCTTCATCGGAAAAAGCTTCCGTAGGTTTGGCTATTAACGCTAGATCATATTGTTTAAGGTCATCCAGTGTCTTTTGCGGATTGGGTGCAACCGAGTCCAGGGTAATGGCCCCCAGATTATAGTAGTCGCGGATAGTGGACAGGAAATCCGCAATAAAGATATCCTCCAGTTCACCATTTCCTTTAATAACTGCGATTCGTTTCTTCTCCTTTAGCACAATCTTGGTAAAGGCATCCGCAAAGGCGTATTCCAAATGTTGCACCGAATTGTTGATACGATCCTGGGTGGTAGCACCTAACTTATTTTTTAGAAGGGGCACTTTTACCGTGGCATTTCTATAATTCACCATGGCCCAGGGAAAAACGATGTCCTGGGAAACGGATGCGTTGTCTTCGGTAGTAACCCGTGTGGGGGTAAGCCCCAAGGATTGAAGGTCGGTTATAACACCATCAATTTGCTCTTCCCCCTCCAGTGGATTTACAAAATTAAATTTTAGATTAGAGTTTACTTCCGCAAATTCCTCCAAAATGGATCTTGTTTCGGTCTTTAACCTCAAAAATTCGGGAGTAAGATTCCCTTCTAAAAGAATATCTACAATTATGGGGCTTTCAAAATTGGTTACGGCACTAATCGAAGGCTCGGACAGGGTGTATCTCCTGTCCTCAGTAAGGTCAAAACGGGTATAGAAAAAACTGGAAAGGATGTTCAAGACCAGCAATAGGACAACCCCTTTTAGAATGGATGCAGCATTCTTTTTCATCACCGTTTTCCGTGCTTAAGTTGAACTACGACCAATAGTAAAAAGAATCCCGAGACGCTTATAAAGTAAATGAAATCCCTACTATCCAAGACTCCCCTGGCCACACCTTCAAAATGGGATTTCATGCCCAATTCCCTAATAAATAGTCCCAATTTACCGTTCGAAAATACAGTAGCAAGAGCTTCGAAACCATAATACATAAAAAAGCATAATACGGTCGAAAGAATAAAGGCAATAATCTGATTTTCGGTCAAGACCGAAGTAAACAAGCCAATGGCATTGTATGCCGCCGCCAAAAACAAAAGGCCAATATATGATCCATAAACCAATCCCATATCCAGATTTCCGATGGTGACACCTAGTTGCGAAATTGTATACACGTAGAGGAAGGTGGGAAGTAAAATGACCAATACCAAAACAAAGGTTCCAAGAAATTTCCCCATAGCCAGTTGCCAATGGGTTATAGGTTTAATGAGTTGTAGTTCCAATGTCCCCAATTTCTTTTCTTCCGAGAAACTTCGCATAGTCAGGGCCGGAATTAAGAACAAGAATATCCAAGGTGCCAAAAGAAAAAAGTTTCTTAAATCCGCAAAACCATAGTCAAAAATATTGAAAGGGCCTTTGAAGACCCATAGGAAAAGACCATTGAGTAAAAAGAACAGTCCAATGACCAAATAACCTATAGGAGAGGTAAAGAAAGATTGTATTTCTCTTTTAAAAATCGCCAACATATATCTAGTTTACCATATTCTTTTTGGATATACTCCAAGCTTCCGGCTTTGCGTCAAAAAGTATCTTGGTCTTGCTCCAGGTTTCCTTAAAAAGATTGGATTGTCTATAGTCGTCCAAATACTTGGTATCTTCCCAGTGACTGTAAGTGAAAAAAATGGCGGGATCGTTGATATCCTGATAGAGTTCTAATAATGAACAACCTTTAAAATTCTGTATTTTTTGTTGAGTCTCGGCAAAAATCCGCTCAAAACTAGCAATATTTTCTTTTTTGAAAGTCAATTTTACAATACGTACCAACATTTAGAGAAAATTAATGGTTACGGTATCCCTATAGTCCAATCCCAAAAGGGTGGAGGCTCCACCTACCGTACTTAAATTACTTTTATAAATGGCCAGTTCAATATAGCCCGAAGAATTAAATATGGCCAGCAGGTCCCCCGCGCCTTTGCGCCTGTTTTTGTCAAGATCAAAATTTATGATGTCGCTATAGTTGTCATGAATTTCCTTTAGTTTTGTTGTTCTTGCCTGTATTTCAAAACCCCTTCCTTTTCTATAACCCAAAAAAAACTTTTTGTGGATGTTCGTAACTACATTCCCATAATTATCAATATAAATCACGCTACCCGTAATCTTTTTGCCATCCTCACTTGTTCTTGGCGAAAAATCCCTTAACTCCTTGAGTTGGTCAAATGGTTTGCCCACTACCTCCAAAGTTCCCCCTCTTGCAATATGACAAGCCACTTGGACCAAAATATCCCGGGTAGGGAAAGGGCCGGAAGTTACATTTTGCAAATGTATCTCTACCGCTTTTTCGGGTTTCAACTCGGAGGTTATAAGGCCGATCACCCCAGTATTGGCGGTTATGAAATAGTGCCCGTCCACCAAGACTGCAATATGTTGGTTTTCTTGGGTAGGTTCTGCGTCCACTCCCACGATATGTACACTCCCCTTAGGAAAATTCTTGTAGGAGTTCTCCAGGATATAGGCACACTCATGAATATTGAAAGGGCTTATTTGGTGTGAAATATCAACAATTTTGGCATCGGGAAGCTCCTTGTAGATGGCACCCTTTAATGTGCCGGAAAAATGGTCTTTTAATCCAAAATCTGTAGTAAGGGTAATGATTGCCATGCAGCAATGTTGATATGTTTTTGGTTATGCAAACTGAAATTTTACTTAAGTTTGTTGAACAAAATTAAACAAAAAAACAGCCTGGCGAAATTATAATTTTCCTACCCTTAATTCTTTAAATACCAATAATTTTTGAACGAACTTATCTTAGAACTTACCGAAATAAGCCCCAGAGAGTTTTTTGGGCGGCAAAATGAGAATATAGACATATTAAAAAAGTATTTCCCACAGTTAAAAATTGTAGCTAGGGGCAATAAGATCAAGGTATACGGTGACGAAGAGCGACTCGAGGAGTTTGATCGGCGTTTTGATATGCTGGCAACACATTTTGCGAAATATAACAAATTAGACGAGAATGTAATCGAAAGGGTGCTTACAAGTACGACCGAAGAAGATTATAAGTCCTCAGATAAAAGCGGCGATGTACTGGTACACGGTGTAAGCGGAAGGCTTATCAAGGCGCAGACCGCAAATCAGCGTAGACTCGTAGATGCCGTAAATGTAAACGATATGGTCTTTGCCATTGGCCCGGCCGGAACGGGAAAAACATATACCGGGGTGGCATTGGCCGTAAAGGCATTAAAAGAAAAGCAGGTAAAGCGCATTATATTAACGAGGCCTGCAGTGGAGGCCGGTGAAAATTTGGGTTTTTTGCCGGGGGACCTCAAGGAAAAGTTAGATCCCTATATGCAGCCCTTATATGATGCCCTACGGGACATGATTCCCTCGGAAAAATTGGCACATTATATAGAAAACGGTACCATACAGATCGCGCCCATGGCCTTTATGCGTGGCCGTACCTTGGACCATGCATTCGTAATTCTCGATGAGGCCCAGAATACTACACATGCCCAGATGAAAATGTTCCTGACCCGAATGGGTAAAAGCGCCAAGTTTTTGATTACGGGTGATCCGGGGCAGATAGATTTGCCACGAAGGGTGATTTCCGGCCTAAAGGAGGCCCTCCTTATTCTTAAAAATGTAAAAGGGATAGAAATGATCTATCTGGACGATAAGGATGTTATCCGACACAAATTGGTCAAAAAAGTAATTGATGCCTATAAGAACATAGAACATCAAAATTAAAAGGAATATGGGCAATACGATTACGACCACCAATTTCAATTTTCCAGGCCAACAAAGTATTTATAAGGGAAAGGTCCGTGAGGTGTATGCACTGGAGGGTGATGTATTGATTATGGTAGCCACGGACCGACTTTCCGCCTTTGATGTGGTCATGCCCAAAGGGATTCCCTATAAAGGCCAAATCTTGAATCAGATAGCGACCAAAATGATGGAGGCTACCCAAGACATTGTTCCGAATTGGCTGCTGACCACTCCCGATCCAAATGTAGCCATAGGCCATGTCTGTGAACCCTTTAAAGTTGAAATGGTTATTCGAGGCTATCTTTCCGGTCATGCGGCTAGGGAATACAAAAAAGGAAAGCGAGTCCTTTGCGGAGTGCCTATGCCCGAGGGTATGAAAGAAAATGACAAATTTCCGGAACCTATTATCACTCCGGCTACCAAGGCCGAAAAGGGGAATCATGATGAGGATATTTCCCGTGAGGATATTTTGAAAAGGGAAATCGTTGGTGAGGAGGATTATCGAGTCCTTGAAAAATACACCAGGGCATTGTTCCAACGGGGGACGGAGATTGCGGCTAAAAGAGGACTTTTATTGGTAGATACCAAATATGAATTTGGAAAGACCAGGGAGGGGAAAATAGTTTTGATCGATGAGATCCACACACCGGACTCCTCCCGCTATTTTTATGCAGAAGGATATCAAGAACGGCAGGATAGGGGAGAGCCCCAAAAACAATTGTCCAAGGAATTTGTCCGGCAATGGCTTATACAGAATGGTTTTCAAGGATTGGAAGGACAGACCGTTCCCGAAATGACGGATGGGTATATCCAAACGGTGTCCGAGCGATATATAGAATTGTATGAAAATATTACGGGGGAGACTTTTGTTAAAGCAGATATAGGGAATATTCAGGAGCGGATCGAAAGGAACGTCTTGGAATACCTCAACAATTCCTGACCTATTTTAATAACCATTTTAAGGTCACCTCTCTTTTCTCCCGCAATTTCGCCAATATTTTAAGGAAGGCTATTGCCGTGATATAGGCATCGCCCAAAGCTGTATGGCGATCCTTTTTTGAGATATTGAATTTATCGGCGAGTTCATCCAAGGCATAGTTTTCCTGTTGCTGTAATAGATTGGACCGTAAACGTGTTTTTTTATATAAGGTAGATGTGTCCAGATATTGGTTTTTTAAATCTGGTAAATCCAATCGGTGTAGGGCGGCATTGATCATATGTATGTCGAATAGGGCATGATGCGCTATGATAATGGCATTTCCTAAAAATGCCAAAAACCTTTGTAATGCCTCTTCTTCCGCAATGGTATCATTCCTTCCCTCTTTGCGGATACCGTGTATTTTAACGGTTTCTTTGGAATGGATCTCTTGTTCCAGATAGGCCGAAAAACTATCGGCAACGTTAATTTTAGTATTCTGTAGCGTCAAGGCTCCAATGGAAAGGATACGGTCTTTTGCATAATCAAAACCCGTAGTTTCCGTATCCAATACCACAAAGCGGACTTCCTGCAGATTTTCAGTTGGTTTTTTTTGGAACAAAGCTTCGTATTCCTTCCAGAACAAAGGTAAATCGCTTCTTCTTTTTTTATTAAAAAGCCCCATTACCCTAATAAATTGGTTACCTTAAAGCGAACGGAAAGCAATTCCTGCACTTCCTTTATGGTCTTAAAGGTTCGTTTCAACTTTATCTTTTCTTCTTTGTTCAATTTTTCCAAGGCAATATACCTACCGGAGTCATGATGCAATAACCCTTGTTTTGTCCTAAACTTCAAAAGTGCTTTGGTCGCATAGGAACAGGCCAAATAAAACTCCTTGTTCTTAGGTTCCAATTCCGCTAATTTTTCATAGCGTTCCCAGGTATTGCTTATCGCTTTAACGGAATGTGACAAAATGAGCACTCGTGCCGCATCGATAAGGGGCATCAATGCTCTTCGCTTTAGGTCGAAGAAATCCTTGTGTGCTCCGTCCTGTTCCACCAAAAATTGACGAAAGAATCCTGTTGGACTTGGGTTCTGCAATGCACCGCTAGCGAGATGCAGAAAGAAAATAGGATATTTTTCGGTGCATTGGAAAATATGCTCGGATAGCTCATTCACTACTTCCTTGTCCCCATAGGAAATGTTGTAATCAAAAAATATAGAGGACATAAGCACCTCGTCCGGCCCGGGATTAGTAATCCAGTGGGATACCTTGTCCTTCCATTCTTGCAAGCTAAGGCACCATTTGGGGTTGGAAGCCATCATCTCTGCAGGGCAGTAATCGAACCCTATTACATGAAGTCCGTGGGTTACATGCTTGGCCAAGGTCAAGAAATATTTGGTGACCTTGGCCTTTTGATTTTCCGCAACATCTTCAAAGAGTAGGGCGTTGTCCTGATCGGTGTGCAATAATTGTTCGCTACGGCCTTGGCTACCAATGGACAACCATGCAAATTTAACTGGTGGCGGTTTCCTCATTTTTTTTAATGAGATGGCAATAACCTGTTTTATACAGGTATCGTTGAGTTCGGATATTATTTTGGCGGTTAGCCCCATGGGGATATTTTGATCTAAATATCCCTGCAAAAGATGTTGAATACTTTTTCGTATAGGTTTTATCTGTTTGTATTTTTTTGCCCGTTTGATCGCCTTTACCAATACGGCAGGATTGTCCCCCAAGGACACCATGACGTCATGCTTGGAAAGGATTCCGACCGCCTTCGTATGCGGTGTACCATCACGGGTGAGCACCAAGTGACTGATGTTGCTTTTCATCATGGCCATTTGGGCCTGGGTCACGGTCATTTTTCTGGGATAGGTAATTACGGGCCGGGACATTATTTTTGAGGCCGGGGTATCTATAGGAAAGAGGCCTGTAACAATTTTATTTCTCAGATCCTTGTCCGTGATAATACCAATGGGCAGCTCATCTTCTAACACCAAAATGGATCCGATTCGGTATTTTGTCATGGTCTCGGCTACCCGTTTCATGGTCGTTTTTGGGGTACAACTCACCAACTTTTTGGAATAGTTTACGGGTTGTAGGTCCAACAGCTTTACCTCGGGGTTTATGTTTTGGGCATTTTCGTTCCCGTAAAGTTTTCCCTTATGTACTTTGGAATAAGGGTTACGGGTGTTGGATGCAAAACTTTCGATAAGAAAATTACCGATTTCCTCACTTTCCTTGGCATAGGGTTTAAATAGTGTTATTGGAATTCCATATAAGATACTTTCCTCATGGGCCCGGGCCTCCAACTTGTAATTTTCATTGGCCATTAAAGGGCGAAGACCAAAAATATCCCCTTCGTCGCAGATATCCACAATTTCGTTATTGGCAATTTTCCGAAGGGCAATGGCTCCTTCATGGACGATATAAAAAAGATTATGGGGGGTTTCGTCCTCCGAAAAGACCAAACCACCTTTTTCATGATAGACGATGGCCACTTGCTGTGAGAGCCTATCCAATTGCAATTTTTCCAATGCATTGAAAGGGGGGAAGTTTTGGAGAAAATCAGCCACCCTTTCTGAGATGGTATTTTGCATACCGCGATTTTACAGCTAAAGTTACTTTATGATTTGGAAAGAAAAGAAAAAAGACTGCAAATTATGGTTTGGATGCTGTTGGCAGACTTGGCGATTCAATATTGGAAGTGCAAAGAAAGGCATTGGTCATTTAGAATGAGGATGACATCAAATACACATTACTTCATCGAAAATAATCTTATTATTTAGAATAAAATCTATTTTATGACAATAAATTCTATATAAAATAGTTAAATAGAGACAAAATTACTAAAATATAAAATATTTTCTATGAAAATCCCCTCCAACAAACGTGTCCTTGATGGTCATATTACAATTTTTTTTCGTAGCCTACGGTTTTTGCTGTTTCAATACTTCAGATTTTCCCCAATTCAATTTCACCGTTAAAGAAAGAAACATATGCATGGGAAGTTCCTGTTCGATTTCTTCTTACGAAACCACTAGCCGTACGTATGTCCATGCCCCGTAGTAGATAACTTTTTTAAGTCTTAATAGTAGCCCAAGTAGCAATACCATTTCCCAAACTTTTTAATCCTTTTAAAAATGAAAAAATTAAACCTATTTACCGTTTTATCCCTTGTTTTATTAATCCATGCGAATTTAAAAGGCCAAACTACAGAGTATTCCAGTTTCTTGGACGGTCTGGTTTCCGCATACGCGTTGGAAAGCTCCACGGGGGTGACGGATGAATTGGGCACCAACAACGGTAGCGTAAACGGCGCAACATTAGTAGAAGGTAATATAGGAAGCGCCCTAAATTTCACGGGTTCCCAGGCAACTATGGCGGTTATTCCCAGCTCCCCAAGCCTAGATCTTAATGGAACAGAAACGACCTTTATGGTAGATATTTATCCTACTGCCAATGGACAGTCCAGGGTGAGTGTAATACTACAGAAGGGATGGGGAGATGTTGGAGACAATGTTTACTCGGTATCCTATAACAGTGCAAATAAGATAAGGTTTAGAAGCTATATCGATGGTGTCCGGAGAGATTTTACAAGTACAACAACTGCTCCCTTAAATACCTGGTCAAGGATTATTTGTGTTTGGAAATCGGGAGAGCCGAGAATTATTAGGATAAATAACGCAACCGATCTAGAGGGAACGACCTTTACGGGAACACATAGTGTTAATCCTGGCAAGGATGTCACCATTGGTTCTTATGACGTGTTATTACCTTCTACCACACGTAGTTTTGTTGGCAGAATCGATAATGTAATGATTTGGAATCGGGCTTTGACGACAGAAGAACAAAATACCCTGATAAACGAAAATCTTGGTTTCTCGGATTTTAATGTTACTACTGACCCAGATCCTAATACTGGTTCGGGATCCAGCGTTTGGTCAACCAATGGGAGCACGGCTCACTATTCTACTGGAAATGTAGCCGTGGGTGTTACCACGGTACCCGCCGGGTATAAGATGGCCATTGACGGCAAGCTGATTACGGAAGAAGTGAAGGTTCAAATTAGTGCGAACTGGCCGGATTATGTATTCAAAGAAGATTACCTACTTCCAAGTCTGGAAGAGGTCCAAAAACACATCCGGGAAAAAGGGCATTTGCCTAATATCCCTTCTGCGAAAGAAGTAGAAAGAAACGGATTGGAACTAGGGGAAATGAACAAACTGCTCCTGGAGAAGATCGAGGAGCTTACTTTATACATTCTAAGAATGGACAAGGAAATACAGTCATTGAAAAGCAAAAAACAACACTAGTTTGCTGTTTGTATAACCACTCTACTTGTAGAGAAATATCATTCATCCCAATAATGGCAAATAAAGCTTAAAAAAATGAACATAACAAACAATACCAACCCCATAATCTAGCCTTCTGCGAAAATTATGAAATACGCATTGACATCTAAACCTTCAATATTTTATGCATTATCCAATACCTAGATTAAACCACAATATCATGAAAGTATTTTTATCCTTGCTTGGTTTTTCCCTTCTCTCTATTAACGTTTTGAATGCCCAAGAATTCTCGACCAATCGGAATCCCGTGGGTTTAGAGTACAATATTTTGTTCAATTCGGACACACGATATACGGTATCCCAAACCGGGTCAGCTGCATTTGATTTATCCCGTTTGTTTGACGGAAAATTGAATCCATCTTATACGAGGGCCAGTCCCTCTGATCTAGATCCTACTGTAGTTCTTATTGAGGGACTGCCTGATATACACATCCAGGCAGGGGCGTGGATAGGGTGGACCACCAGATACTGGTACCCTAGACGTTTTAAAATAGAAGGCTATGATTCTTATAATGAATCCAATTCATGGAAAGTGGTAGTCGATTACTCCACCCAAAACTATACGGGAAGTAACGACCTTTCGGTGGCATTGCCCGATGGAAGCTTTACCAAGCTTCGTTTTACATTCTATGAAGCCACTGGCACCAACGGTCGTATGGGACTTTCGGAGATTTACTTTATCCATCCCGAAGCGACCTCCCCCTATGGGTCTCTGTTAGGTGTTGGTGCATCAGGTCTTTGGAATGACACGGGTTCTGATATCAACTATACAGATGGAAATGTGGGTATAGGGACATCAACACCAATCGCCAAATTGGAAGTAAATGGAAGCAGTATGAAAATAGGAGGGTCTTATACACAGACCAATCTCCGGATAGAAGCGACCGATGATACCGGGGCCCCTGCTAAAGTAGTGGGAATAGAACTACATGGCTATGGAGATAGGGGCAAAGGGATTTATATAACTGACAAAAATAAAGATGATAAATGGTTCATGGGAGAGGGATATGATTACCAAGGTATAGGTATCGGGTATTCCACTAGCGACCGGACGGAATACGGGATAAATACAAAGCTTTTCATAGGAACTTCAGGGAATGTTGGCATAGGTACTATGGACCCAGATGTATACAAGCTTGCCGTAAAAGGCAAGATCCGCGCTGAGGAAATCAGGGTTGAGACCGGCTGGGCAGATTATGTATTCACAGAGGACTATACGCTTCCAACACTTGAGGAAGTGGAAAAACACATAATGGAAAAAGGCCATCTGATCAATATTCCATCAGCATCGGAGGTAGAGGCCAACGGTATAGAGATTGGCCGCATGAACAAACTGCTCCTAGAAAAGATAGAGGAGTTGACACTTTATATTCTTCAGCAAGAAGAAAGGATAAGGACGTTAGAAGATCATTTTTGATTAAAAACAGAAAAACCTTGATTCACTCAAGTTAAAAAATTTAAACAGTAATTATGAATAACCTACTATGTTTGGCAGTCCTAATGACAGGGCTGGGACTCTGCGCCCAAACATCCACTACAATTGTAAAACCTGATAGTGGACAAACTGACTATATTATAAGTGCCGCCTCGGGGGTAGTTGACCTTCAAGCTACAGATTATATTCGATTAACGCCCAACACCCACATTCAGGGTGGCAGTAACTTCATTGCAAGGATTATTGATGATTTGGGTCCAACAGGTACTGTAATTAACACCACTAACCTTCCTAATTCAAGATTTGAAATAATGTTTGAAGAATCGACACTAGAAAATTTGGTCAGTGGAACGGAAGACAGCAAGGTGTTTGTAGAGACCGGTCCAGATTCGGCAGAGGATAAGGTCTTATTGATAAACGTGGATGCTACGACCAAAAACGCTGCGTTGAATTTAAGGATTACCAAAAATCAAAACAACTATAAGATTGAGGTCTATGAAAATGGAAATTGGCTGATGTTATCCCAAGAATTCTATGAAGTAAATGGAGACAAAATCATTTTTTCCGATAAAGACATTAAGGAAACCTACCCATTCACTTTGAATTTGATCAATGGAGTAGAATATAATCGTACTGAACCACTTACACTCAGTATCGATACTCTGCTTAATGTGTCCGGGGGCAGCTTATTAATTGTAGGGCCTGACGGTTTTTTGATATCCCTCAATCCGAATGTTTCGGAAAACAATTTTACCTGGGATGGAAGTCAAGCTGCTCCAGGGGTCTATCAATTCAGATTACAACTACAAGGAAAATTATTCAATGGACAATTTCTAATACTTTGATTATGAAGAAAAGGATTTTTCAAATACTCGCCGGAATGCTAATCGCCATTTTGATTTGGATGGCGTACGACCGAATCAGCGCAATTGAGGATAAAATTGTGGTTGTGGATTCACAGAAGGTTCTGGAGGAGTATAACGGGTTCAAGGAGGCCAAGGATGTATATGAATTGAAAATCAAGAAGCTGAGCGAAACCTTCAACGAACAAAGGATGGTTTTTGAATCAAAAAGTAAGGAACTGGAATTATTGGGTTCTAGCCTGAGCAAGAATGAAAAAGCTCAAAGACAGGCAGATTTAGCAAGACTGAAGGAAGTATTGTTGAAATCAGGAGCGAGTATCGAAAATCGGTCGTTGGAGGAAGAAGATAAGTTATTGAAAGGAGTCTATAATAAAGTAAATGATTTTATTGAGCGCTTCGGCGAACGTAAGGGATATAAGGTAATACTGGGGGCAAATGGACAAGGAAATGTACTTTTTGTAAAAGATCGGATCGACATAACACAAGAGGTAATCAAGGAATTAAATCGAGAGTATGTTGAAGGCATTTAGATTCTTTTACACCTTTTGTATCATTTTACCATTCATAGAATGCACCCCTTCATTGGATAGCGAAGGTGCTTTTCTAGAATGGTTGAACAAACCTGAAAATGGTTATGTAAAGAAAACCCATACCAACGGTTTTTCCTTAACGCTAAAGTATTTGCCCCCAGACTATTTGGCTTATACGGAGTCCAAAAGCGAAGATTTAAACGGGAATGAAAATAGAACGGCCCTAATAGATGAGTTTAAGGGCTCCAGGACCTTTTTACTTTCTATTGAGCATGAGATTTCGGGTTCGGACATCTCAAATTACGGTGTGCGGAACCTAATGGAATATAAAAAGCGCATCAATGAGCTAAACTTTAATATCAAGGATTACATTTTTATGAAGAACGAGGATGGTACAAAGCACAAACCGGTCTTAACGACTTTTGAAAATGTCTATGAGATTGGAGGGAAGAAATCATTTTATCTCGTTTTTGCCAATAGGCAAAAGGGCAAAAGTGTTCCCGAAATCCTCGATATAGTTTTTGAAGACCCTTTTTTCGATACAGGCATCAATCACTTTGTGTTCAAGACCCAAAACATTGACAATTTACCCCCATTACAATTTATAAACTAAGAACTAATGATTGCTATTTGTAAAAAACACATAAAAGCGGCAACTTATTTTTTATTGTTAGATATGATATTGACTATCATACTTCCAACTGCAAATACTGCCTACGCATTAACTTCCGGTCCAAGCTCTCCTGAATTTTCAAGTTTTGAACCGGTGGCAACTACAAATTTGGTAGATCCCTTAACGGGCAACTTTACCTATAATTTACCGGTAATCCAGATTCCCGGACCTGATGGAGGAGGTTATGCGATGTCCTTATCACATCATAGCGGAACATCTCCTGAAGAAGAATCCTCATGGGTGGGCCATGGTTGGACCCTAAACCCTGGTGCAATAAACAAGTCGGTCAGGGGTCTTCCTGATGAATATAATGATACGTCTGTTGAGGTGTATAACAAAACACGGCCTAACTGGTCCATGAGTGCCGCCGAAAAGCTGAATTTGGAGGTTTTTAGTGTGGGTGTTGGAATCGGTCAAACGCTTCGTTTTAACAATTACCAAGGCTATGCTAAAACTCAGTCATTTTCCTTGGGAAAAGGAAGGGGACAACTCTCAATGAACCGATCCGCCACTGGTATAACATTTAGTGCTACCATCAATCCCTTTAGAAATTTTGGTAAGGTTATAGATGAACAACATAAAGGCAATCTTAAGCTGTATAGTAAAAACCTTCTGCTGGACAAAGAAAACGCCTTAAAAGGAAATTCAAGGTTTTCCGGGGCCGCGTTAGGGCAAACAGGGGCACAAGCCGCAATCGGAACTTTAAACCCCTTTCAGAGCTTTGTAGATGTAGGTCAACCTACTTCGTTAACAAAGCTAAGGGGCTATAATTTCAATACCAGTTTTGGCATTGAGGTCAATCCGGCAGTCGCTCCGGTAGGTTTAGAAGGAGGGCTTACCGGAGCGTTTAGCCTAAACATATCAAAACCATTTGATAACATAAAGACTTACGGTTATTTGAACACAAAACCGAGTATTGGAGACTATCGTTCGGATTATCTTACTGAAAAAGGGCATGCCTATGATCGCAGGGACTTTTTTATCGGAATACCGTTTTCCACACCGGACAACTACATGTTAACAGGCGAGGGGCTTTCCGGAGGATTTAGACCTTACAGGAAAAGTACGGGACATTATTTTCCGGAGAAGATCGATGGTGATGAAAACAAGCGGAATACCTATGGGATTGGGATAGAATTCGCTGTAGGAACCAACGTGGGAATTGGGGTGAACTTAGCCTTTGGAAATACAAAATCCAATTTGAAGGATTGGGCCAGAACAGGAAATTCGAATGATACTTCTTTTTCTTTTGACGATGTTGCCCTTAACCCAGATGATCATTTGTATCGGTTCTATGGAGATATGGGGGGAAAGATAGAATATGGGAACAATGAATTGGCAAAGGCCAAATTAGATGCATCACCTAATTTTCCCGGTATAACAAGTGTTTATCCAACCTTGTCGACCGACCAAGTTCAGGGCTTAAATGAAGGGGAAGCGAAGAACGCATCCTATATCCAAAAAGAAGATGAAGGTTTCAGTATTTATAATGAAGCGGGACTCCGGTACGGCTACAATGTGGATGTAATGGTGAGGAATACTGCCAACCTGTCAATAGATATTGACCAGAATGATGTAGTAGAAGAAAATTACCTGGCCTTTAAGGATTTGTTTTTGAACAACGAGTTCAATGTAGATTTAAGTTCTCATAATGTTGTTGTAGGCGATATTAAAAAACAAGGTTATGCCACAACATCACTACTCACAAGTATTACCACGTCCGATTATATAGATTTGGGGCTCTCGGGTCCGGATGAGTCCGATTTTGGAGGCTGGACCAAGTTCGATTATTACAAAAAATATGGAGGTAATGAAGCGTGGTATCGCTGGAGAATACCATATAATGGGATGTTTTATAGCAAAAATTCAATCTCGGATGTTAAGGACGATACAGGTTTTGTTTCAACTGGGGAAAAGGAAGTTTGTTTTCTGAAGACGGTAGAGACCAAAACCCATATTGCTTATTTTGTTACCAATCAAAGTACACCAGATCGTTTCAATGTAAATTCTTCAGATCCGGAAGCTAATTATTTGATCGGTACCGGAGCAGACAGATTTGACGGACTAGGAGCAACAGTACTAACTACCAAAGATTTATCGGCAAGTGATCCAAATGCAAAAAATGAGTCGCAACGCTTGGAATATTTGGAAAAAATAGTCCTCTTCGCCAAAGATCGTCCCGAGACACCATTGCAGGCTACAAATTTTAAGTATGACTATTCTTTGGTACCCAATTTACCGAACAACAGCAATGGTAATTTTCCCAATAATGCCTCTAGGCCGAATAGTGGTAAACTGACCTTAAGAAAAGTATGGTCCGAGTTTGAAGGCGTTACAAGTGCTCGCATAAGTTCGTACAAGTTCGACTATCAGTATAAAGATGGAGCGGAATATCCGGACTATTTGGTAGAAGAACACCCAGAGCTCAAAAGTTTCTTTGAACTAAGTAACTCATATTCGGTAAACGCCCAAAACCCGCCGTATGGCCCACATCTTTTGGACGCATGGGGATCCAATCAGTATGATGGAAAAACTAGGCATTTGAACCTTATTCCCTGGCCGTACCAGGGAGATATTCCCGAAAACTCATATGATCCGGCCGCTTGGCAATTAAAGCAGATAACATTGCCTTCAGGTGGACAAATTTTATTGGAATATGAAAGTAAGGATTATTCCTATGTTCAAGATCGCAATGTTATGGCGATGGTAAAACTATCCGAGGCAATTGATGATTATGAATCTCCTACATATACCCTGGACCTTAACGACATCGGTTATGACCCAGAGGAAGATGCAGACAAAATAGCCGAGTTGTATCATTATTTAAGGGCACATTTTCTTAGCGAGCAAGATGAAAATAACAATAGTTATGGTAGGAACCCTAGTATTTTGAAAGCGAGCAAGCGAATCTATTTTAAACTGCTTTATGATTTGGAAGGCACCTATGCGGCTCTGGAGAACTGCAAATCGGAATACCTGACCGGCTATGCCAAGGTATTGGATATTACCTATGATGCTACTTCAAATAAGATTGCCATAGCATTGGATGGAAATAAGGAGAGTAATTTTCTGGTTGGGGTCGGACTTTTGAACGACCTAATAGAAGATCCCGAATATAGACCCACACCAAGACAGGCCTGTTATGATTTCTACACCACACAACGTTGGGATAAATATACGGCGGGCTGCGAAGCTGACATGGAGAAGAAATACGATGAAGAGATTAGGGAACTTGCAAGAGGGGCCGATAATGAAGAACCTTTGGTCAACGATATTGAAGAAGCTGTCCAAATTGCCAAATTCACAGTGGACGCCATGACAAAACTATCACGTGAGGCCTTTACCACCAAGTATCCAAAAAAAGAGAGCGTATGCAGAACCTTAAACCCAGAACTCTCCTATTTGAAAATTCCTATAAACAGAGCAAAAAGGGGTGATGGTATACGGGTCAAGAGAGTCTTGATGTTCGATAAGGGCATTGAAAATGGGGATGCCGCCATTTATGGGCAGGAATATAAATATGAACTGGAAGATGGCCGTAGCAGTGGGGTAGCTACCAATGAGCCAAATGAAATGAGGGAGGAAAATCCGTTAGTCGGGTTTTTGCCCAAAGACAACCAGTCCTGGGCCACAAGATTGATTGCCGGAAAGGATAAGGAACAATCTGAAGGCCCCATTGGGGAATCATTGTTACCCGCATCTTCCGTTAAGCATGCCAGGGTAGTCGTAGAGAATATTCATAAAGGTAAAACTGGCTCTGGATACACGGTCCACGAATTCTATACCTGTAAGGATTATCCCTTTGACAAGTTATATGATTATTCCATTAATACATCGAACGATGGTAGACGGTACGATATAGGATATACAGAACCAGCCAAGGGCGTGGAGTATTCTATTCTTCAAGATGAAAGTTATGATGATAAATTAAAAATACCGACACCTTTCTTTAGCTATAGTATGGATAAGGCCTGGGTATCCCAGGGGTTCCGATTTATTCAAAATAGTATGGATGGAAAACCAAAATCCGTAAGAACGTATGGAGGTGATTACACCTCGGGAAATACAAGTTATATCTCATCAGGACAAGATTTTTATTACTATGAGCCTGGGGAAAAAGTACCGATGCTACAGGGCAATGGGACCTATATCTGGGATACGCCGGGCAAAGAAATGGATATCACCATGGAGAAATACAGGATCAAAAATCAAAATCTGGATTTTAATCTTGAGATTGATGTTAGTGTAGGGCTCATGTTTCCACCGCCAATTTTCGTATCTGCCTGGCTGCAGTTTGGTTTTAGTGAAGAAAAATTGAGCAAATATGCCATTTCCAAAGTAATTAGCTATCCAGCGATCCAGAAAAAAGTGGTCTCCTATAGTGATAATATTGCCTCGATAACTGAAAATATTGGATTTGATAATGCTACCGGGAAACCGATTTTAAGTAGAACATTTGATGCTTACCACGGTATTCCACTCTCGGGTTCCACTGAAGTTCATGATGGCTCCATTTACAGTATGAACATTCCGGCGCATTGGAATTATGCGGCCATGGGCAGAAAATCGGAAGACCCTTCCTTTACCAATCAACTGTTGGCCAGCTCAGGTCAGATCGTAACTTATGGGGAAGGAGCAAACCCAATAGATCCAACTGAAGAAGAAAGAGGCACCTGGACCATTAAAGCGGACAAGGTAATTTCTTCGGGGGCGAATACCTTCAATACATTGTCCGGGGTTACAACATGGATGGACAACAACATCAATTCGATCTATAATTCCTCGGGCATCACGGCTGAATTACAGCAAATATGGAGACTGCACCAAAGCTATGTCTTCAAAGGGCAAACAACAAAATCTTCCAATAGAAATACCCAATCTGGAAAAATTTATGAGGGAGGTATTTTAGAAAACTACGTTCCGTTTGATTATACCACAGGAGCCCTACAAAATGGGCAATGGGTTAAACTTAGCGAGGTCACCAAATATTCACCTCACGGTAATGCCCTGGAAGAACAAGATGTATTGGGCGTCTATAGTGCCTCAAAATTCGGGTATGACTTTACCCAGCCAGTAATCATAGGTCAAAATGCCAAATACGATGAGCTGTTCTTTGAGCATTTTGAAGATAAGCAGGGCAGTGGCATCAATAATCTTGTTTTGGGAACCGCCCATTCCGGCAGCTATTCCAAACAAATTACTTCCGGCGAATCCCTGGTCGGCAATGTAATATCACATGAACTTTTGAGTACTACCGGTGGTTGGCTAAAGTTCTGGACAAAATCTGATGGTAGATTAGAAGGGGCATTTGTCATTGTTGGAGGAAACACCCATATTCCAGAGTTTGTCGCACAGACCGGGGAATGGAGCTTGTATAGAACTTTTATAAGCCCTTTCTCCCTTCCGGCCGGTCAAGACGTTAATGTTCTACTGAATTTTAATAACGATCTGGTATATATAGATGACATTAAACTCAACCCAAAAGAGTCACAGACCACTTGTTTTGTATATGATGTGAAGTCATTGAGATTGCTAACACTTTTTGACGATCAGCATTTTGGACTTTACTATCAGTACAATAGTGAGGGTCAACTTGTACGAAAGCTTATAGAGACCGAAAGAGGTTTAAAAACAATTACTGAAACCCAATACAATACACCCCGTGAAAACCGTAAAGACCTTTAAGATATATTTTTTGACCCTAATAGTATTTCCTTGTCTTGGTATAGGCCAAGAAAAACCTTCCTCGGAAGATTGCAAGAAAATCGTTCTAAGATATCTCCAAAGAATGGAAACCGTTGATGCCCCTGAAGAGGGAGAGGTATACCATTTAAAATATCGCACTAAGACCCAATTTCCAAAAGAACTTGGCATTTCTTCAACGGAGACCAGTACCGAGATTTTTTCGGGTAAAAACCAACTTGCGCTCTATGACCAAAAAATGCTGGTATTTGGTGACGACGATCATATTTTGGTAGTAATCCCGGAACATCAAAAAATTTATTGGAACAGTTCCGATCCCAAGATTTTTGATGATGTAAGTGCCTACAAAAAGTCTTTGAAAATACAGAGGGCTTTATTCGATTCGGCCATAGAGGTCAGCTGTGAAGATAAAAATGGGCTCATGAGTATTAAGGTAAGGCCTGGCCATGACTTTGCGCTAAAGACAAAACTTGTTGAACAACAAATCACGTATAGCACAAGAGAGGACAGGGTCGTAAAGGTTGACAATCTATATGGTAAGTCGAGCAAAATCAAGAAGCAATCCATAGCCTATGAAATTCTTGATTTTAATAGTCCAAGAAAAATCACCGCCCCTATTACCGCCTTATTTAAGGATAATGAATTACGGCCGGAGTACAAGGGCTTTCAAATCATTGACAACAGACAAAATTAACAGGAATGAGTATACCAAACTTTTGCAAAAAACTTTTATGGATCGGCCTTTTTATCGTATCCCGAACAGTGATATCACAAGATTTAGGGGTTCAAACGGATTATACCATGATTGCCGTTCCATCGACAGGGACCAGTACTTCGGGAAGCTTGAATTTTACGACCCCATGCTCGGATTTTGAAGTAAGGGAAGGAACGGTATGGGTAAAATTGGATTTGGGGGACCAATACCATTTCGGAACTGGCACGACGGGTATAGCCTTTGACATAAACGTTGATCTTGATCTGACCCTGGAGACTTCAGAGGGTACCAATCCCACCATCAGTTTTGATGTAAACCTGAACAATCAACGGCCCGAAGGACTTGTTTACCTTAATATTGGGCAGTACCTGGACAAAGACAATACCACCACCGGCCTTTCGTATCTCTCGGAATCAATTACAGGTGTTACAGCTACTGTTAATTCCGCCGACGATGTTAATGGTGTTCTTGACCTTCAAACCAATTTAGGCATTGGACTACATTATGAAATTACCTATGGCACAGATATTTCCGATAATGCCGTTGTCCTACTTTCAAATGTACTGGGCGTAAATGGTAAACATGTTACTTTCGAATGGACGGATACTTGCGATGCGCCTAACTATGAATTTCAACTGTTACGGTTGTACAATAAGGATGTTGGTTTTGTTGACGACGAGCGCAATATCAAAACAGATATAGATTGGTCCAAGGCACTGAGTTTCCAGACCTATAGTCCTACAAAACAAATTTCGCTTACCATTGGGGAAGGACAAGGATTTTACATTTGGAGGGTACGTCCACTTGGGACATTCTATGAAAATGCATCCGGCAATAGTGAAAATTGGGGTACCTGGAACGCTTCCGCCTATGATGCGGACAGTTACGAGTTTAGCGTTCCCACGGGAACCAATGAGGTGTTCTTCTTTGAAGACCCGGATGACGACACAAACTATCAGTACAGCAGGGTATTTACGGAAGGTAACAAGGTAAGTGAACAAGCGACCTATGCAACAACCTTGAATCAAGTAAAGCAGACCCAACGTTACTTTCCGTCCAAGGACTATAAAATTGTTTCTCAAACCGTATTGGACAAATCCGGAAGGCCAACCTTGACTACTTTACCGGTTCCGGTCAATGGCGAACGCATCAACAAATACAAAAACAACTTTGTGACAACAAATGGAGAGCTTTACCGTGCCAAACATTTTGATGATGCATCCAATTATACACAACCGGCCACAATAGATGCCACGGCAGCTTTTGGATATTATTCTAGCTTAAATGTAGATAAACGAATCCCCAATGCCGAAGGTTATCCTTACACACGCATAATTTTTAGCAATGATGGAACAGACCGTGTAGTTGAGCAATCTGGGGTAGGGAAAGTCCATATGATTGGGGATCAGGCCTCGGGGCAGGGCAGGACCGTAAGGACTATCTATGGTACACCCACGGAGGAAGAATTGGTGGCCTTATTTGGTGATGAGGCACCGCTTATAGAGAATACTGCCAAGGTCATAACAATTGACCCGAACAATACAAAATCCGTAGCATATATTACCAAGGAGGGAAATACTATAGCCACAGGACTCACCTTCAGTGAAGATGTGACCGTTCTTGATAAAATTACTACCGGCCCATCGGTTTCCGGGAAGACGGACAGGATAACCAACAATACAAAAACCGAAAAAGGATTTAGGGCATCCAAGCGGATTACCATCCTAGAGGACGATACGGATATCAACATCAGTTATTCCATAGAAAAGATCATTATCGATGGTCTGTGCAATAATCTGGAAATTGATATGGACTATGAACTTCGTATTCAAATTTTTGACGTAGAAACCGGGCTTGTTGTCCAGGAGTTTCAAGAGGAAAGTATTGCTCAATTTTTGGCAAATCCCTCAGATGAGGAAATCCATATTGACTTTGGTACGGCCCAGTTGGATACCGGGACCTATTATATCCAAAAAAGTTTGATTCCTGCCGATGACATTACGGCCCAATTGGTCGTTTCGCAAGAAAATACAAGAAAACTGATCGAGCCATATTTTGCCTGGTTGGTAGACGCTCTGGATGAAATTGATTGTGAAGAGGAAATGCAAGCCTTGTATGCTGATCTCTTCTTTTACGGGAAAACGATAGAACAAGGGCAATTGGCTCAAAACAATGGACTTTTGATGTTTCCTTCAGGGATAGAATATCAATTCAGAAGAAAAGATGTGAGCGATCCCGACGCATCCGATGAGTTTTTGGATTTTTATGAAAAAAATGAAAATGCCAGTGCTTACAGCTTTGATATCTGGTATAAAAATGAGTCCGGTGAAGATGTAAAAGTCGATTATTCACAGACATCCTTAGGTAACATTAAACCCCTGGAGGCCCGTATTTCTACTCCATGCTGCAGTTTTAACATTCCAATAGTATTTACCCCGTCATTTAAAAAACCGTCGCCTGAAGCGCTACAAGCTTATGTGGATGATGCTACGGCGGTAAGTCAGTTGAACAATGCGACTAACTATTATTCGCCTTCGGCGAATGCCATTAACCCAAATACCTATTTTTTGACTGAGACCGAAGACAACTTTGTCTATGAAGTGGATTCCGACAACAATGTCACCATTGTAAATCGCAATGCCTATCCACTGGATTTTGAAGGCTACGCAATCTCCATGCTTCATGAATGCCGAAAAGACTTGATCAATGAAGAGACCGGTGTAAACTATACCTTGGAAGAAGCGGAACAAGCCATTTACGAGGCTATGCGTGGCTGGCATAGGCCGGGGCTATTCAATCAGATGGTCTTCCATATGGCTACCGATGACTATGGAGCAGTAGGTTGTACCAATCGCGAGGACGACTTGGATTCTGATAATGAACCGGTTACAGGAAGCAACCCTCCACAACCAATGGATAGCTACCATCTATGCGACACACCTGATGTACCCGTTAAGATGGCAGGTGCACAATATTCGATCGACACCCTGGCAGATTGTTGGGAACCGCTGGTAATAGAAATGGTCAATCGGCTTTGTGTTGATCAATTTCAGGCGAACATTGATCAAAGTAGCAATGTAGCCGCAAATGTCAAGGATCAAGACCCAAAAGCTTTTGATGAACACTTTGACGAGGGAATAAAAAGTTGGATACTGCGTTGGATCTCACGTGGAAAGATCAAGCGTAGGTTACGTAAGAAAAATGCCGGATCTACCGATGAAATTAAGGATGAGGTCGATAAGTTAAGCGGAAACCTGGTAAAGACCTTCTTGGATTGTACGGGATATGCTTTCGCCGATATTATTGATCCCAACAACCCCATCGATCCCGATGATCCCGATCCGGGTTATGAAATTTTTTCTCGGGATTTTGATGCGGATAACAATCCCGGTCACTATGACCCTCAAAGGCTTTTGAACGGTAATGAAGGGGCAAATTGGGCCTATTTTGCTATTGACCCGGAAGATCCCGAAGCCATAAACGGCTACAAGACGCCACCTGTGGATCCTACTATAGAAACTACAGGTATACTTAAGGACATTCTGCCCAATCTCCAAGATCCCGTATATGCCTTTAAGTACTTTGCCTATGAAGCCGGTATGTTTCCGGATTTAGAGGTGCAGAATTGTTACCGTGACCCCAATATTTGTTTTGATCAAAATGGGAATCCAACGCCTTGCTGCGGCGGTACCTTGGGGGATCCCGTGCCTTGCAATTTTTGTGGCGTGGGTTATATCACCTGCCCCTATACCAAGGAAAGCTGGAGCTGTAATCAAAGATTTACTTTTTACCAAATGATAAAGAATTATGAGGAAACAACGGAACCGGACGGAGCGGTAGTTAATTGTGGCAATTATTACGAAGCGACCGAATATGTACACAACCCCGATTTCGGAAAGGTTTTGGGCGAACTTGATTCGGACGGAAACGAGATTACCGAGGACGATTTTGTTTTGGGGTACATAAACCAGCAAGATCCGGAAATGCCGGAAAATGTCGGTGTACCTGTTGATGTCTTTGCGGATTTACCGTATTTGTCGCAACAACTGATAGACGAATATGTGCTCAATAGAACTTTTCAGGATCTAAATACGACCCCTGTTGAACTTAGGGATATCCAGGGCAATGTGCAGACCACCGGGGTCAGTATCATTGAAAACGATGCCTATGCCATGATGGAGGACTGTAGTGAAAATTGTGACCAACGTAGGAACGAATTCCGGGAAGAATTGATCAAGGCCTTTTTGGACCGTTGTTATGAAATTGGGGAATGTAAGATTACCCCCACTGATAATATCATTCCCGAGGAAGATATCGACTTAATGGTAGATCAAATGGTGGCACAATGCCGGTCACAATGCACGATCAGTTCGTTTGCCTGTACCGATGAACCCTGTCGTTTACCTACCAAATCGCCCTATGAGTTTGGCGGTAGCCCGGAAGCCAATAACGATTTTAACACCTCGTATATCGATTTTGGGGTCAGCGGACCCATTGTAACCGGATTTTCGACTCGTGAAAATCAGACCCTACGTATTATAGATTCCAATACCGGTGCCGTTGTTGATACTGGTGAATCCACAGCAACGCAGAATGTATCGGCAACCGGTACATTGATCAAACATACCTACACCTCTAACCCCTCAATTTGGGACGTTCGCCGATCCCTGACCTATGCCGAATATTCCCGATGGATCCAAGCCATGGAATGGGATATTGTTTTGGATATTCCCAGTAAATGCGATGCGGAGGGCAACTATAATCCAAACCTCACTTACGATTCCAATGGAATTCCAAACAGTGGCCAAACGGTATATGTCCAAAATGAGGAGGGCGAATGGGTGCCACAAAATCTAAATGATTTTCCCCATCCAAGCCCTTACATAAGTGATTCAAACCCAAATGGTCCCGGAGATACCTTTGTGGAACGGGATCAATACATTAAGACCAACACAACCCCTATTTCCCCGAATGACCCTTCATTGAATGAGCCTGTGGTCTCCCCGCATGTAGGTATTAAGGTGGAAATAGATAATAACTAAAAACAAAACCCGATGCGAAGAATAATTTTTATACTCAGTTTTTTATGTATAACGGCCCAAGGCATTGCTCAGCAAAATGGGCGATTTGACTATCAAATCCAACGCCTGGATGATACCCGTTATGAAATGCAATTGCAGCTATGGGAACCCGAAAATGTGCAATTCATCCGGATTCTTATTCTGGAGAAAGGCCAAGATTTTAAGATTATGGAGGCCGCATTGAACAAAAAAGGCGATGGCAACTACTATCTGTTCTTTGAAAATGAAGAATATTCTGTAGCTCTTTCCAATATCAATTTTTCCTTTGACCATAGCCTTGAGGGTATCCCTAATGTGGATGCCCTTAATGAACCCTCCATATCGGTAGAGCTTATCGATATGGACTTCAACCGCTTGGCATCCCTTCAAAAATCCATTGACTAAAACCTACTTACCATGCGCAATTGTTATCTAACACTATTCATGCTATTGTCGGCACTATGCTTTTATGCACAGTCTGATTCGAATTTATTGGTGGAAACGAATGCCTCGGCTTCCCTTAATTTGTGCGGAAGTCCGGAAGTATTGACGGTTACCATTACCAACTCCTCAGAAGCAATAGCTACCAATATTCAGTTTAGAACGGACTTACCTACAGGGATAACCTTGATGAACTCGCAGTATTCCAATATAGGAACTTCAACCGTTCCTATATTTAACATTCCTGATATAGCAGCGAATACGGCCCACGATTTTACGTATACCATTGTAGGAAACTGTGGGGTAGTGCAAGAATTTGGTAACACACCGGAAAATGAAACGGAATTTGAGGTATCCAATGCCAATAGTATTTCTTATAGTCTGGATAATGGGGTTACCAACACTTTTGCCGGGAATTCGGAATCCTATAACATACGTTTTGCAGAATTAGAAGTTAAAGTAACGGATAATGATGTGAATCAGTTTACGGGTGTCTTGGAAAAAGATGCCGATGGTACGGTATTTACAAGAGAGATTCAGGTACGTAACTCAGGATTGGGGCAACTGTCCGAATACAGTTTTTTTATAGACCTGGATAATAAGATTACCTATAACGATCTATCGTTTCAAGGGCAGACACTTACACCCACGGCAACAGGAATTTCTCCGACGAATCCGAACTTCAATAGATACACATACACGATTACCGATTTTGGAAACGGCAATACTTTTTTCGGCCAGGATGATGTTATGGTGTTTACTGATAACGTTTCAATGCATTTTGGCAACTGCGGTGCCGGTTTGGAAACCAATTACACGGCAAATTGGGGTTGTGCCGATACGGTGTGTAATGAAGGAGACCAAGAGGCCACTTCTTCGGCATATCTTTCGTTGATAGCTGGTAGACCCGGTATTTCCGTTTCACGAAATGTTATTGATTTGGGAAATATGTGCGGTGATGAAGTAGTTATAGATTATATGTTTACGAATCTAGGCGCAGGATCTTCTCTTGCAGAATCGGACGGTATGTACAATATTCGCTTTACAGATGTATATATCGATAATAACAGTGCTCAGTTCTCCTATGCTATCGGAAACGCTATTATTGATAGCTCAGATGATGGTACGGATATTAATGTCAATTTTGGAAGGGATGATTTTTTTACCTCAGATCCTGATGGGCCTGGGCAAGGTCTGGAAGATTTGGATAAGGATGGGCATTTTGACGATTTGCCTGTGGGTAATACATTTACATTTAGGGCTTCATTTATAACCACTTGGGATGAGAATAAGGTTTTCTCCACCATAGAACGATATGCATGGCCTTCTATTTATCCACAAAATAATGAATGCTCACCATCCACCTACTCTTGGGGCCAAGTGACCTACTTCACTTTTTCCGAAAGAAGTCCGGCATCAGTTTCGGCTCCTGCCGAGTTAAAAAGCGGGGATACGGCTACCCTTATTTTTAATGTTGACCGTAACCCTCCTGCAACGGTACCTACAATGTTTTCATTTGGGGATTATTTGTCGGATTTTACCTTACCTGAAGGATATACTATAGATGCGATTAGATGGGTTCCTTTTTCTGGAACTACTGAAACACTCACAATTCCCAATGCGATAAATAATAATTATAGGGTTTTTGGAGGTGGCTTTCGCGGGCAGTATGAACTGGACGTAATTGTCGGTTGCTCGGATGGTGCTCCTGAAATTGCTGATTTTGACTGGAAAATGTACTTGGATGCCTGTTCCGATATCACCCAACTGGAACTTATAGATGTCGCGAGTCAAACAAAACCAGTATTCACTTCATACAGCTCCTGCGATGGATCAGGAGGAGGAAATAACGGATGCAGTTTCGCAACGGATTCCTTTAATATGGAAAGGAACTCCTTTGGATATGTAGAACAAACTCTAGCTAGGGATGGTAAATATTATTACACTCAAAATGAATTGTCATCTGCCCAATTGGTTTCAAAAAATGACCCAGGAATAGTGCTGAACGCCGCATATCCAACGGATACTGTACTTATTGAGGCTGAAGGTAGGGTTCTTGCTTCCAGTAATTCAAGTACATATGATACATTGATTTTTGAATTTGCATTTTATCTGCCGAATTCAAATAATGTAGAGATATTTAAACATATTAGTAACGGACAAACGGGATCCATAACAATAGATGGCAATGTAATACCTCTTGCCAATATTGAGCCGGTAATAGAGATAGATGCAACAAATAGGATTACATATACATACGAGATTCCCTTTTCATTCGATACGTCTTCAGGGAAAACCATAGTAGTTTCCGATTTGCTTTTAGAACTCGAAGGTAGGTCGGAATTAGGCTTGGGTAAAGGCGTGTATGATTTATCTGTACTGAGAGCGAATTTTTACGGAAAACGAACAGGTGAATCAACACTTGGTTGTTCTACAGGCAGCAAAGGCACTAATTTTCAGTTATACGTACCACAAAGCGAAGTTTTTGCCAGAATAGGAATCTCACACTATGTGGGTTGCACAGGGTTGCACAGATTAGGTTATATTAGAATATCCTCGGCCACAGGAGGTGATGACTTTCCGAATGAATATAGGCCCTTACTACTGATGGATAATTTAAGGACGGAACTCCCAAGTGGTTATCGTATGGCCGGATTACCCTATTACTCAAGTTTTCCCGACTCCGGTACATTTTTGAATACAAATGATTTAGACTCTCCTTCGATAGAGTTTTCTTTTGACAATGCTCCGGTTTATGAAGCCGATAGGTTTATATCTACCACTTACATTAATTCAACAATCGAACCTATATGCGATGATTTTGAACTGATTTCCTACAATCGGTCGGTTCCTAACCTAAAAGAATTGGAGTATTTAGATCTTTTGAACTCTTCTCCTTCTCTTGAAAACACCCAATATCCAAACACCGTTTTTCGTGTAAACACACCGATAACCATAAACCCCAATGTTACTCAAGAAGGATTTGAAGATACCGTTGATTGGCCGGTACTATATTGTAATGATGGGATTGCTGATATTGCAAGACCATGGATAGCATTGGAACTAAAGGAAGATGACGACAAAACAGAATTTGTAGGCGCATATTATTTGGATGAGGATAATATGGAGCAAGATTTGGAAGTTATTTTTTATGGCGGCATAGATAGTATTTCAGCGAAAGGAATGCTAGTGAAAATTGAAAGAATTGCAAGTAGTACTTGTAAAACCATATACCCCAGAATAAGATATAACAATTGTGAAAATGATGTTATTCAGAATATTGATATTTTGTCGAGTCAAGCTTGTTTGGAATATCCCTTGGACGATTTATCCACTGGCGAATTGGCCGATATTGGCACGATTAAGGATTTCAACTTAATTTCTTGTCAATACCGCCTGGACGAACAGGAAATATCCCTGCGCTATAAAACTGGAAACCTTTCCTGGGAGGTAAGCCGTTTAGAGAGTGATGTTGACCTATGCGAAGCCATGCCTTATGAGGTGAAGGTGGTAAGTTCCAAGTACGCCAATGTATATGATACGGATCTGACCATGACGCTACCTCAGGGGATCAATATTGAGGATATTGCCAATATTGAATATGTATATGACGGCCAGACCGGAACCGTGGATCCCGCTAGTTTTATTTTGGACAATACCATATCCTCCAATGAAATTGTGATTGAAGTTTCCGAACTGGTCACCGATCTATTGGTGGCACAAGGAGTTGCTGGGATAAATGCCGGGGACAACACCATTCCGGGCTCAAGGATTTCCGGAAAGAACGAGATTACCTTTACTATGAATTTTGTCGGCGATTGTACCATGGATCCGGGAGTTCCCATCCGTTTTAATCTAAAGGGAACAAGCAATTGTGGTGACAACATCAATCTTGCGTTCAATCGCCTACTGCCTATTACGGGCATAACGATACCCGATGTGGTCTTGGATGTTATTGCCAGTGATTTTATGGTGTGCAATACCCAGAATCAAGTGGATATCAATCTTTTTAACAATGAGATGGACTCCATTTTGGATACCCAGGAATTGAAGTTGACCTTGCCCCAGGGGGTAGCCTACGCAGGGGTGGCCAATGGTTCCGCCATTCCGGTCCAAACCGGTAACGTGCTTACATGGGACGTTGGCGATATCAATACCAATAGAAGCCAATCCTTCAGTATCTACACCACCTTGATCAATTATGCACTACTAGAACTCGACTATAGGGCGAATTTGGTCAGGGACGGGGAAGCGGTATGTGCCACGGACCAACAGTCCTGTAACATAGAGGTTAGTTCAGGTTTTGGTATCGATACCGCCAGGCAAATAGCCTTGCCGGATGTAATGCTGACACCCATCACTTCCTTACCGGTTTGTGAAGGCAATTCAGTGCTGGTCAGCGCCAATTTACAGGGAATAACCGATTACGAAAATTACGACTTTAATTGGAACGTAACGCCAACAGCTATCAACGACAATCTGTTTACCTTTAATCTGGAAGACCCTACCCAATTGACCGTTACCGTATCCCCCAAGGGCAATGATGATAGCAATTGTAGAAGTACGGCTTCCTTGGATGTGGAGGTATATCCCGGAGCCGTGATTACGGCAAATGTAATTGAGGGCGTTAGTTGTGCCGGGGAAGCCAATGGCCGGGCGACCATCTCCATTACAGGGGAACCGGGTACGGGCTATCTGGAACAGTTGCCCTTTACGATAACCGGTGTTTCCCCTTCCGGCGCACTGACCATTGGACAAGAGGTCCCGGATGCGGAACTATTGACTATTGAGGATTTGCCACAAGGCCTTTTTACGGTGACCTTCCAGGATGGTTACGGTTGTACCTTTGAGCAAACACTGGACATTCCTTTGATAGCAAACCCTATTTCCAATTTCTGTACCACGCTTTTGCCCTGCGGTGCCACCTCTGGCGATGTGGAAATGAGTTTCGAAATGGGGAACGTGCACAGTGGCCTCAACGGAACATCCTATACGGCTACTGTAAAGGACGTACAAGGCACCGAAACCTTGGACTTTACGGGATCCTTTCCGGATACCCAGACCAGAACCTTGGTGGGGGTATCCCCACAATCGGCCTATACATTGGAAATTACCGCTGACAATGGTTGTAGTTACACTCGGCCCTTTACGGTCCAGACCTATGGACTATCCGTGGCCGTTTCCTTTTCGGACGATATGACCGTTGGTGAAGATGCCTGTTCCAGAAGCGTTATAGTCGATGTCGGCCATAATATTTCCCCCTGTTCGCCGCTCACTGTTCAAGATTATGAGATTACGCTGGGCATTATTGACAATGCCGATGAATTTGTGGGGGCGCCACAAGTTTTAACGGGGGCCGCCGTCCAAACCATCTTTGACGATTTGGAGGTCGGTCGGTACAAGATCAATGTTAGGCCTACCGGTATTACAGGAGGTCAAAGTGGTGAAGTCTGTGAGGAAGAGCGAATATTTGAGCTTACACCCGATGTAAGTTTCACTACATCCCTGGAGACCGTAGATCCGTTATGTGCAGGAGAGGCAACAGGTAGCGCGGAAGTGATCATTAACGGTGGCTCGGGAGACTTTACCTTGGTTTGGACCGCCTCTGGTAGTGAGGATGTAATTTCCACCGGATATACAGCCAAGAATTTGCCCGCAGGTGATTACGAAGTCATGGTGACGGACAACAACGGATGCCCCAGGGCCATACCGTTAACTTTCCAATTGGTAGACCCCGAGCCCCTGGAGATTCCGTTTATCGAAGATGTACAAACGGCATGTGAGGCCATTGCAGGCGGGGACGGCGGGGACGTTGCAATAGGATATGACACTGGTGTTGCCCCGTACTCCTTTGTTTGGTTGGAAATGGTAACCACGGAACTTGACGATGGTACTTCGGTAGTTTCGGAATCATTGGTGTACCAGGAAACCGTACCGGAGGGAGGGACCTCCGTCTATTCCGGCATTACACCGGGCAACTACAAAGTGGTAGTGACCGATGCCAATGGCTGTAAGACCGAAAGTTTACTAACTACGGTTACCCAACCCGAAGTACCCAGACAATATCATCTAAGTTTGGCATGGAGCTCCAAGGTAATCGAAGAAAATGAGACCGAACAACCAGGCAGCCGTGCTATTGCCCCCATAGCGGCCACCAGTTTTAGACGTGCCATTTCATCACAGGTAGAACGGTGCATTGCCGAGACGCAAGAAGTAGCCCAGGAAAACGTAGCCATGGTGTTAGGGGACATTGACCGGGTCAGGGATACGGTGAACCTGGCCTATGTACAAGGAACAAGCGATGTGTATCACTATACACTCTACTATTATGATCGGGCCGGTAATCTGGTCCGTACCGTACCACCGGCAGGCGTAAACCTGGCCACAAACGTAGATGGCGACGTTGATCGCGTACCCACTGACCATGCCTATGTTACCGGGTACGATTACAACAGTATTTCACAGTTGCAAAAACAGAACACCCCGGATGGTGGAACCTCCAACTTTCTG
The DNA here is from genome assembly GCA_947494715.1 of uncultured Flavobacteriaceae bacterium. Classification (GTDB taxonomy): domain Bacteria; phylum Bacteroidota; class Bacteroidia; order Flavobacteriales; family Flavobacteriaceae; genus Ulvibacterium. The sequence continues at coordinate 36,704 of CANLWG010000004.1, forward strand.
TATAACAACATAGGCCAGTTGCTGTATTCGCAGAACGAGCGCCAAATTACTGATGCGGCTTTCTCCTATAGTATCTATGACGACTTGGGCCGTATTGTGGAAGCCGGCGAGGCCAAACTGAACGGAAAAACCTTCCCCGATAATTTCCTGGTCAATAATCAGGCGGATCAGAGTATTGCGGTGGCCCTTCCGTTGGAGGACAAGATGGAATACATTAAGACTACCTTTAATGATAGGGCTTCCGTTAGATATGGCGATCAAAAACAACGCTACCTAAGAAATAGGGTCAGTGAAATCTATAATCTCGATAAAAACGGTCAGGAGACGCATACCTATTATAGCTATGACCCGCATGGCAATGTGGAATGGGTCATATGCGAGCTGCCGGGGGTAGGCCGTACCACGGTTGCCTATGCGTACGATTTAATTTCCGGCAACGTCAACGAGGTGGTCTTCAACCAAGGTAGGATAGACGAATATCATCATAAATATGCATATGACGAGGATAACCGCATTGTTTCGGTAAAAACTTCCAAGGATGGCCATTTGTGGGACGAGGATGCCCGCTACGATTACTATCTGCATGGCCCCTTGGCCCGTACGGAAATCGGTGAGGACCGTATCCAAGGATTGGATTTTACCTACACCATCCACGGTTGGTTAAAGGGGATCAACACCCCGGACCTGGCCCGGAACGCCTATAACCCGGATGATACAAACGTACTGGGCGACATGGTGACAAAACATGCCAAGGACGAATTTGGGATGGCCCTGGGCTATTATCAGGGGGACTTTGCCCGTGATGGGGTGTTCGATACACGGCTAACAGCTTCAAACCCTTTTGTATTGGAGCACCAAGTCAATGGCGTTTCGCAGGACCTGTATAACGGCAACATCAGTACTTGGACGTCCCAAACGGCCGCCGAAGCCCAGGATAAGAACGTAACCAGCTACCTAACGGGCAACGCCTATAGGTATGATCAATTGAACCGTATTAAGCAGGTCACCACAAAGATCTTTAACGAGGCCGGCCAGCGATATACACCTGTTAACGGGTCGGTCAACGCCTTTGAAAGCAACTATTCCTATGATGGTAATGGTAACCTAACGACCTTGCGGCGCTTTAAGGACGATGGTCAGTTGATGGATGACCTTACCTACCATTACGACCTAAGTAACCCGAACTTGTCCAACCAGTTGACCCATGTGGACGATGGCGCGGGCCAGGTCAGTACAGAGATCAACGACCTGCCCGATCAAAATAGCGGAAACTATCGATATGATGCCATTGGACAACTGATACGGGACGAGGGCGAAGGCCTTACCTATGTCTGGAATACCTCGGGCAAGGTCTCGGAGATCATACCGGACCGTACCAACGATACCGACACCCAAAAGGTACATATGAAATTTACCTATGACGGTATGGGCAACCGCATCGTAAAACAGGTGAATCGCCTGCCCTATGGTTCAAATGGGGAAGGGCCTCGGATAAACGACCCCGAAGCGGTGGAGACCACCTATTACAGTTTGGATGCTCAGGGCAATGTTATGGGTATCTACAAAAGGGAAGATGCAAAGCAGGATCCGGAGGATGCGGCGGACCGCTCCTATACGGCCCGTTTTAAGATTGCGGAACGCCCCGTATACGGCAGTGACCGTATAGGACAGGATACCCGGGAAGAGGAAGTGTTCCATACGCTGTATACCTTTGAAGGCGATAATTCCTATGAAGGGGTACAAATGGAGTTTTTGGATGCCCTGGACGATAACTCCTATAACAATGTGTTCCTGGCCCAATACAACGATCTGGAATTGTTGGATACGGAAGGCAACACCCTACTGGTATCCGGTACCAAGTTTACGGCAAGCGAGGTGAATACGGTATTTTCTGAACTGTCCTATGCACCGGATCTGGATGCCCGGACCGTTACTACCCCGGTAGTCACGGACAACAATGTCTTTGTATTGGAGGATGCCGACGAAAACCTGTTGGGTTCCGGAATTGTGATACCCAATTACTTTAGTGCCGATACCGAAAAAGGCGTAATGCTGATCACCAGTGGACGGGCGATCATCCCCGGCTTGGAATTGATCAACAGTGACAACGCCGAGGACATCGATTATAAGGCCAAGAGCGTTGTGGTCCCCAACCCCGCCAATTCGGACGAGTACCTGGTATTCTATAGGGATGTTGCGGGAGGATTACACACCGCAACGCTCAGTACGGTCTCCGGCAGTTTAGAGGTAAGCTCGGTAATGGACCTTCCCTTTAGCAACTACGGCCGCCATATGGCGGTGGTGGTGGACGACAGGGCCCGAAAGGCCTATGTCTTTGCCACTGCCCATACCGGGGCGGTCCTGGATGGCAATGGTTCCGTCACTACCCCGCCACGGGCCAACCTGGTACGCTTTACGGTTTCGGGAACGGGGCCGATCATTGCGGACGGCCCGGTAACGGACAGTTTTACGGACTATGACGTGGAGGGCAACGGGGAGCTGCAGATAGCCCTGGACGGTTCCAGTATCAGCATGTACAACAGCATCGCGGCACCGACGCAATGGACCGGTGTGGCCGCGGCCGAAATACGCACTTGGCCCTTAAGTTCGGATTGGCTACCTTTAAGGGACGATCTGACCACCGTGGAGGTGGGCGGCAATATGGGCAAGGGATCTTTGTTACATACCGGTGGGGAACTCTATTATACCAGGCGCAGGCAGGAAACGACCACGGGCCCGCTCACGGCCGAGGTGGTCCGCGCCTCGGACGGGGCGGTTCTGGCCAACACTTGGGGCGACCTACGGGCCAACGGGAACGACAGGCTCTACCAGTTCGCCCAGGGCACGGATAGCGGTAGCGAATGGGACCTAGAGGGTACGGGCGCGGTAGCGTTGGACAACCTTCCGGAATCCCTGGGCGGTGCCACGGGCTACCAGGCGTACCAACCGTACACGATCGAGGGAACGGCCCCGGCGCCGACAAACGGGACGGTGTACCGCCATGTGGGCGAAAAGTATTATGAGCTGAAGGACCATCTGGGCAACGTACGGGTTGTGGTAAGTGATAGAAAGGATTTGGACACAGGAGATAATACATTGAGCGCAAAAGTAGTAAGCTATAACAATTACTATCCCTTTGGTATGCCACAACCCAATAGAAATTTTGACAGCCAAGAATATCGCTACGGTTTTCAGGGGCAGGAGAAGGACTCCGAGCTCAAGGGGGAAGGACTTAGTGTCAACTATAAGTACCGTATGCACGATCCAAGGATCGGGAGGTTCTTTGCAACTGATCCAATTGCCCATGAGTACCCTTGGAACAGCCCTTATTCGTTTAGTGAAAATAGAGTTGTCGATGCAATCGAATTGGAAGGTAAGGAAAAGTATCTTTATATAAGAAAGCAGAATTTGGGCGGCGATGTAGTTCTTAAAACATATGGGACTGGTGATGAAAATATTATTCGTTTCATCCGTGAACAAATTAAGGCAAGAACTGGAATATATAATAAAGGTCTTAAATGGGATAGGACATCTGATTTTGAGGCATTCAATGATGAATCCGAAGGAATCAACGCAGGAACACTGCAATTGTTCATTGATGAAGAATATAACATTGAAGCGGTTTTCTATGGTCAAATAGAGGATAGATTACGTAATATAGCAGAAGAAAATTTAGCCAAGGCCAAATTTAAAACGGTTGTTTCAGGAGGTGAAGATGTTATAATAGGATTGGTTGGATTAATATCTGTTCCTTTCGAGGAAGTGGGTTCTGGAGGATTGGCAACTGCTGTAGTGATTGGACAGACTTTATATTCAATTGATGAGTTGTCGGGAGGGTTAAATAAAATAACTAATCCAGAAGAATATTTGATAAAGGAAGCCAAACCATTAAAATTCTTCATCACCGAGCAGACGGGCAAAGCTGGGGAAACTATATATAATATTATAGATGTTACCCTTGGAGCTCGTGATTTAGGGAATATAGAAGATTGGAAGGATGTCATTGGAGCTTACGATACGGTCTCAGACGCAAACTCTGCGTTAGAAGAATTAAACAGTAAAAACGAGTCAAAGGGAGAAACAAAGAGTGAAACAGACGATGAAGGTTCCAACTAAATATAAATATATCTTCTTTGGATTATTTTTTATCTTATTCGGTTTTCTTAGCGATCACTCGAATTTCATACCTGCTTGGGTAAAATATTTCACTGGAATATTGCTTGTGATTTATGGCATTTATTCAAATTATAAAAAGAATGATTAAACGGTCATATGTTTTTATTGCTTTGGGGATTGGAACAATAGCATTTCATAGAAAAATGGATGCTATCAGTATTCCAGTTGATGCTTTAATTTTTGTTATTGGTGTAGGACTTATAGCATTCGGGTTATATCTTCTGAATAAAGAGAGAAAAAATAAACCCGAGGCCGATGATTTTTGATTGGAATCCCCATGCTCCGGAGTAGTTGTACTGCTGCGATAGCCTTTTGAATAGGTAGTATAAAAACAATAAGTTTTAAGAGAGGCCACGGCAGCAATGTCGTGGTTTTTGTTTATTAAATAGACTGGATTTTACGTTTTGCGATAAACGCATCGATTCCGGAGAAGATATGCTCACGGTCGCTTTCCTCGAACTTGGAGACCTCAAGGATACGCTCACGTGTGTTCTTGTCCATCTGTACATCTGCTTTTCCACAAGATAATCAAGGGAAACATCGAGGATGTCGGCAATCTCAATAGATGGCATTACCTCGGCACCGACGCAATGGACCGGTGTGGCCGAGGCCGAAATGTGCACTTGGCCCTTAAGTTCGGATTGGCTACCTTTAAGGGACGGTCTAACCACCGTTGAGGTGGGCGGCAATATGGGCAAGGGATCTTTGTTACATACCGGTGGGGAACTCTATTATACCAGGCGCAGGCAGGAAACGACCACGGGCCCGCTCACGGCCGAGGTGGTCCGCGCCTCCGACGGGGAGGTCCTGGCCAACACATGGGGCGACCTACGGGCCAACGGGAACGACAGGCTCTGCCAGTTCGCCCAGGGTACGGATAGCGGTAGCGAATGGGACCTGGAGGGCACGGGCACGGTAGCTTTGGACAACCTTCCGGAATCCCTGGGGGGTGCTACGGGCTACCAGGCGTACCAACCGTACACGATCGAGGGAGCGGCCCCGGCACCGGCCAATGGTACGGTGTACCGCCATGTGGGCGAAAAGTACTATGAGCTGAAGGACCATCTGGGCAACGTACGGGTAGTGGTAGGCGATAGGAAGGATTTGGACACAGCAGATAATACATTGAGCGCAAAAGTAGTAAGCTATAACAATTACTATCCCTTTGGTATGCCACAACCCAATAGAAATTTTGACAGCCAAGAATATCGCTACGGTTTTCAGGGGCAGGAGAAGGACTCCGAACTTAAGGGCGAGGGTAATTCGATTAATTATAAATACAGGATGCACGACCCCAGAATCGGGAGGTTCTTTGCGGTTGATCCTTTGTTCAAATCATTTTCGTACAATAGCCCATATGCGTTCAGTGAAAATGATGTTATTGCATCGATTGAACTAGAAGGCTTAGAGAAAATCAACAATGTAGCTTTTAGAATTCGTCAAGGAGATACTTTTTTTCAGTTGGAGAACGAGTTCAGTCTTCCAAATGGGTTTTTATCCGAAATCAATCCCAATGTAAATCCTACAAAACTTCAGGTGGGACAAGTTGTTGAGTTCGCTACTGATCACGGGGACTTTTTAGAAGTATCTAATCAGACACCAGCTAAAGGCAATTTAAAGCCCTCTTCAGTAGAAAAAAGGATTATGGATTTTGGCGCACAGAAATCATTTGGGGAAGAACTAGTAGTTGAATTATCAAGGGGGGATTTAGCGGTTCAGAAACAAGCCGAAGTTGTGCTAATGTTTTCAGCTGCTAAGTTTACAAACCCAGCCGCTCTATTTTCGAGACAGAGTATCGGACTGGCACTGACCAAGACAACCATTAGTGGTGGGGCGCAGGCTGTAATAAATGATGGTAGGGTCAACCTAAACTCTGCATTTGCGGATGGGTTTATGACGCCTGGTTCCGGTGCTTTCTTTGGAAACGCTTTTGAGTTCAATTTCAATTTCAAAAAAAATGAGTTTGGAGAGTCGAGCAATATTTTTGATGGCAGCAAATCTATTGGCGAATTCGGTGTAGAAGCTTCTAACTCTTTTTTCTTTTCTTCGAAGACTAATTTTCTATCGAAGGGACTAGAGCCTGAAAGTAAGATTTTAGGGACCATACTGTTTGAATCTGCCAACCAACTTGGAAATCAAGGAATGACCACAGCAGTAAATGAGAAGTTAAAAAATGAGGATGATGAACAATAAAAAGAAGATGTTCAACATAATAATGATAGTAGTAGCTATGATGATTGGGTTTTATATTTATTTTTCCTCTGAAGATAGGGAACAATATTTGTCCGATGAAAAGAATATAGGATTTGCTATAGGCGAAATCATTGATTTTGAGATTGGTTCTAGGGTTCCACCTTGGTTTACATATATCTTCAATTCGGGAAAGGGGGTAACCGAGGGAAGTTATGATTTATACGATTCGTTAAGGAATGCATCAATGACTTATCAAAAGTCCTTTATTGGCAGGAAATTTTTGGTAAAGTTCAGTAAGGAAAAACCAAAATATAATGAAATGTATTTGGATAGGCCCATCCCGGATAGTTTGATGAATTGTAGCGACTGTGTTTGGTCAAAGCCTCCTTTCTAAATTATTGGTGCAATACATAAAACTAAGAATCACAACTTTTGGGGCATAGTTTTTTATTTAGCTTTAATCGTTTATAATCAAGTATGCAGGCGTACCAACCGTACACGATCGAGGGAGCGGCCCCGGCACCGACCAATGGTACGGTGTACCGCCATGTGGGCGAAAAGTACTATGAGTTGAAGGATCATTTGGGAAATATTCGCGTTGTAGTGAGTGACCGCAAAGATTTGAACACTCCCCCTTCGGGGGAGCTGGAGGGGGCTACCCTATCTGCCCATGTGGTAAGTTATAATAACTATTATCCCTTTGGTATGCCACAACCGGACCGTAATTTTGGTAGTCCGGAGTATAGATATGGTTTCCAGGGACAGGAGAAAGATTCCGAACTTAAAGGCGAAGCATTATCTGTCAATTACAAATACCGTATGCACGATCCGAGGATAGGTAGGTTCTTTGCCACTGACCCGTTGGAAAGCGAATATCCCTGGAACAGTCCCTTTGCGTTCAGCGAGAACAGGCTTATCGACAGGATTGAACTTGAAGGACTTGAAAGCAAAGAGACTGGCTCTGGTTTTGACTGGGGAGAATGGCTCGACCTAAAGCTCAACGCAGACTTCGATTTGATGACCATGTTCGGTTTTGAGAACAAAGAAAGTATAGCTTTTAAGGAAGCCGCAATGTCCAGTGGTGATGACAAGATGTTCGAGGCAGCTTTAGAGTTGGACAAAAATATGAAGAAAGATTTTGAGACCACCATGGAACTTACAAAAATGCATGGGTATGCCATTGCAGGAACAGGAGCTGTTATGTACTCCATCCCTGCCATCATCTATGTTGCCCCTACTGTAGGAACTGCAATTGGCGCAGAAGCGGCATTAATCGCAGAATCAGGTCCACTATGGGTAGAATTCATAGGTTCTTCCTTGACTTTGAACGGTATTCTTGAAACTTCTGGATACCAGTTTTTCATTAACTCTTCCACCAATTTAGCCGGACAAATAATAACTAATGACTTTAAATTTGACGAAAATATAAATGTTGCCCAACCGATATTCTCAGGTGCAACCCGAGGGCTTGTTTCAAACTTAGGGGAGTCTTTATTTATTGTTAATTTCGGTCAAAATGATGAAGGAGATTTAGAATTAAATGCAGACTTATCTAATACCAGTGAATTTTATAGCACATTTTTCTCAAACATATTAGGTGGGGAAGTTTCTAACGGGTTTGACAATGCGGTGAAACCAATTAATGATTTCACACCTGTATTTAAACCTACTTTCGATATTTTGGGTAACACTATAATCGAAGGTGGGGAGAATATTGTAGGTGACGGTATTAAGAAGCAAATAGGAAATAATAGCAGTGGAGATGAAGAAGATAAATAAAAAACACTTTTTGCCATTAACAGCCCTTTTTCTTTTTATTGCGTTATTCTCTTTTGGGAGAATTAAGGACTTTTTTGAGGTTAGAAATATCGAAGATAATAAATACACCTCCTTGGCAAGGATAACAAAAACAGTTTCTAAAAGGATGTCGAACAAGGTATATTACCAATATATTTATAAGGGACACACTTTTAGTAATTATGAAGAAGTTAAGAAAGATAGAATCAATAGGTATATTAATAGGTATTATGAAATTGATTTTTCTACACAAAAGCCCGGCTATTCCAGAATCCATTTGGACAGAGAGGTAACGGATACCTTAAAAATAAAGGAAGCAGGTTTTAGTATTGAATAGGAACTTATACAGAATAAGAATAGTATCAAGACTTTAACGGAGATGATCTATGATACTATTATGCCACAACCAAATCGCAATTTTGACGGTCAAGAGTACTGTTATGGTTTCCAAGGGCAGGAGAAAGATTCTGAACTCAAAGGTGAAGGTTTGAGTGTCAACTATAAATACCGTATGCACGATCCACGGATCGGTCGGTTCTTTGCCGTAGATCCGTTGGCTAGCCAATTTCCGTGGAACTCATCTTATGCGTTCAGTGAAAACAGATTGCTTGACCGTATAGAACCTGAAGGACTTGAAAGCAAAATTGTCATAAAAGCAAAGAACCCAAAGGATGACATTGTATTTCAGCGTACGCCTGAAAAAGCAGGAACAAAATGGCAGGCTACCAAAGCCAGTTTTTATAAGGCATTTGCTGGTCATGACAATTGGATAAAGGGTCAATCCTTGTATAAAAGTTCTACCGAAAACTATACGGGGCCTAGCAATGGAACATTGACCGTTGATGCTACGGGAGGGGTTGCTGAGATTTCATACGAAAAAGGAAGTGCGTTGGAAGTTACCAAACAGTCTTTATCAATGGGAGTCAAGGCCATTGATGTCTTTCTCTTTCATCCAGACCCAATGGTTGAAGGTTCACAAAAATTCAAGAATACCATAGACAATTATATTACGATGGTGACTCTACCAATTACTTTTGAGACTTTACTGGCGAATCCCAAAAATATTATCAACATTGCTAGTGTCCTTAACGATATAGATGATGTTTCAGGTGGGGAAAAGGGCTCTGTGCTGATACAATTGGCCGAGGGGAACGATACTGCCGAAACTATTGTGATATTCGCAAAGACCATTACTTCGTTCACAAGTAAAAACAAGTCACTTAAGGAATTTGCTGTGGACGCAAAAGGCAATAGTGATAAACTTAAAGCCCTCATCAGTACCGCGAAAAACACAAAGGATACTTTTTCAGGTTTGGAAAAAATAAATGATAACGTAATCGAAAATAAAAACGATGAACAATAAGCCACTTTACCAAACACCTAATTGGGTATTGGATTTTATTCTATTGACCACATTTGCCATAATGGGAATTGTACTGGTACTTTCATTAAGTATTTCCACTGCCTTAAAGGTATGCACAGTCCTAGCGGTGATTTTTTTGTGTATTTGATAAGTCAAAGCTCCCTTTACAAAGTCTATGTTTATGAAACAGGGATTGAGATACTTTACTATTTAAGATTTAAAGGTCTAAATAGAAGAATAGTTGCCAATAGCCAAATCAAAGAAGTACGCTATTATGCATATACATTGAACTCACCAATAAGCCTAAAGGTTTTCTATATGGATAAAATGGGAAAGTGCACTAGTTTTCGTTTCAAGGTAGAGGATTCGCAAGCTGTGGAATTTCTTAAAATGTATGAGACATTGGGTATTAAAATTTCGGATAGGCCTAAAGGCAGTCTTCATGAAACGGACTTTTATGAACCAAGTCTAAAACAAAAAGAAAATTATCGATAGGTACAATTGTTCCTCGCTCCATAGCAGTTGCAATGCCGCTACGAGGTAACAGGGTATAGTGTTTTATTAAGAGGTTTCTGCGGTTTGGTCGCTTTTTTATCTAGTTTAGCAGTGCTCATTTATATAAATGTGGTAGTTTTTCGACATAATATACCCGCAACATATAACAACCAGAGATAGCGTTATGGCTTTAAATCTCGCCCTGAGCGAAGTCGAAGGGGGCAGGAAATGCAAAGCATTCACCGAACACCGCTAAAAACGAAAGTGATGTGAGGTAAAAGGACTCCGAACTTAAGGGCGAAGGGCTCAGCGTGAACTACAAGTATCGTATGCACGATCCGAGGATCGGGAGGTTCTTAGCCATGCCCCACTTACTGCTGAATATCCTTGGAACTCTACTTAGGCATTCTACGAAAACAAAGTGGTAGATTGGGTTGACTTGGAGGGGGCTGAAGGCATAAGGTGGAGCTATACGGAGTTACTATTTTGGCCGTTTAGGCAATCATTGATTTTATGTTCATATGTCCTAACTTAGATAAGGATACCATTTCCAGGGATGATTTTATACACTTACCAAAATAGCAGTGAATATAGCCTAGGGTGTTACTTTTCTAAGGATTGACTGTCATATACATAGTTTTGATTTTTTTTTGACCGAAGTAAACTTTTAGGTGGCTTACGGATAGTGTAAAGAAAATTGAAGTATATAAATCCGTAGACAATACCGTTTTGCAACCCCTACGATAAGTCCAATAGAGGTTGTTTTCCGATACCAACGGGAAAAGTGACAAGGGTTGGGGAAATGGGAGATTTATTATTCATCCATTTGCTAGGAGGGTTGCAACTTCTATGTCAAGGTGATTAGTCGCATTGTCGGTACATGCCTACGAATAACAGATTTTAAAGAAATAACCAATTATACAACCGAATGAAAATACATCATATCATAACCGTATTGGTTTTACTACAAAATTTTGTGGTAAGGGCCCAGGAGAAGCAAATGACCTTGCCCAATGAAGAAAAGCTAAAGTTTATAGATTACAATACACATCAAAACGGATTTTTCTCCATTTTACAACGGGGCAAAAAAAAGATGAAGACCAAATATACCCTGATCAATGAAAACCTTGAAACCATGACCTATACCAGTGCCGAAAAATTGAAGGAACCCCAGGCCCTGATGAGAACATTTCATTTAAGCATTGCCAATCCCAACCCGTTTGACCGCATCTATTATTCCCATACGGGGAAAAACGTTTTGCACAAGCAATCCAATACATATTATTTATTGAACGGGACTGAAATTGAATTTGCCAAAAATGACATCAACAACAAAATTGAAGAGAATCCGAATGTGCTCAAATTTGATAACGGAACACCAAGGGATTTTATATCGAAAGAGTTTTTGACCGATGACTACTTCTTGTCCATCGGCCGACAAGAGGGAGCAAAAAATTTTAATACAGGATACTATGCCGCCATGGATATTTATATGTATCGAAAGGACGTTAATAACTTAAAAGAAGACTATCTTAAATTGGAACTACCGAAAGACTGTTGTTTCTTACCCGTTTTGGATCCCAAGTTGTTTTATTACAACAATAGGTTTTTTATGCTTTCGTACCTCCTAAACGATGGGCAGACCAACAAAAAGTTCAAGCATTATGACCCAGTGCCCGAGGATCAAGGTAAAACGTATAGGATCGTTACCTATAACTATGGGGCAGAAATAATTTCCGATGTGACCATAGAGGTAAAAAGACCGGAAAATAGTGATGCTTTCGGATTTACCAATCTTGGTGAGGATTCCTTTCATTATCTTCCGAAAAATAGCGACGGGTCTTCAAGGTTTGGCCCAATGGTAGCGCCCGAAGCCATGGCACAAATAACATATTACGAAAATGAGGACTGCTTTTACGCGCATTCTCTGCTAAAACAAAACGGAAAGGATGATGCTTTTATGCTCCAAAAATTTGATAAAAACGGAAAATTGTTGTGGCATACCTTTCAAGAGCTGTCCGGTTTTAAAACGAATGGTTTCAATATGACATATATGCAGCTGATAATCGACGTTACCAAGAATTTTGTCGGCATTTCACTGTATAGTTATGGAAGTTATGATCACAACAAATTCTATGTTTTCAGTAAAAGTACCGGACAGTTATTGAACAAAAAACAATATAACAGACACGAGCTAAAAAAAGTTTTTAATTTTCTCAAGAGCAACAAGGAATATTACTCGGCAATGCTTTTAAAGAACGAGTTTTCCGAACATTTGGCGGTGGACAAGAACACTGTCTTAACGTGTTTGTACGATGCCGAGTACAAAAAATTCATCAAAAACCTATCGGCCACTTCGGAAGATATGGCCCTTTACACCTATTTTGTTCCATCAGGAGTCATAACGGTTGCCAAACCGGAAAAAAAGAGTGAACTACAATTCTATAAATTCTCTTTGGAAAAAGATGCTGATTAGTTCCCAAACTTCTGGTAGCGGGGGATAAATATCGATAGTAAGTAGGGTTACAATAAAAACAACACAGCACGATTAAAAGCAGAAAATATGGCATCGCTGACCGGGAAAAGATGATTATAAATGCTTTATTGGCCACAAGAAATACAAATTCTTATTCAAGAAAACATAAGAAGACCGTCATAACCTTTATTTGAATCCATACGAAATCACTTTCTACATTTCACAATTCCATTAAAAGTCATTTAGCACTTATTACGTATTTCATCGAAAAAAATCGATAATAGAGATTATAGTTGAAATATAAATCTTTGATGTTCGTTAGGGATATACCTCACTTAAATTAGGGGGTGGGTCGCACATCCAATGATGTATTAGAGCCAATTTAAAATCTCTTAATGAATACTGAAAAGCGTTCAAATAAACTCAAAAAGCTTGGGATGGCCAGGTCATTTCACTCCATACTCTTTCTCGTACTACTTGTTTCGGGTTTTATGGGCTGTAAATCCATTGAGACACCAATGGACAGAAAAGTAACAAGTGATAAACGGTATAAAGAGGTTCTGTTTGTATCCGACAAAATACCCAATGCCAAGCGCCATCGCAAGTACTATTGGTATAAATCCCGAGAAGTCCATTATTCGCAAGATAACTACGGAGGTGAACTTTTGGATGGGGAGTATATTAAATATTATTACTCCAATCAGTTGGCGGAACGTGGCGGTTTTAAGAATGGGCTCAAAAGGGGAGAATGGACCAAATGGCATGAAAATGGTCAAGTAGCGCAAGTTTCTAAATGGAAAAATGGCAGGCAAACAGGAAAGTTTGTTTCCCGTGATAGTCTAGGCAATATAATCGCTTATGGCAAATACACAAAAGGTAGAAAAACCGGGAATTGGGTTTACCCTGAAAAGGGAGAGACTATTTACTTCATAAAAGGTAAAGAATTGACACTAGATTCCGCGCTTACGGATTCTTTGATCAAACCTCCATTCTTTAAAAGAATTTTCAACAAGAGATATAAGGAGATCAAAAAACGGAACAGGCAAAGAGAAGGTGGCGGCAACAAAGGATTGTTGCAGCCAGTTTCCAATAAAAGGGATAAGACCCGTGAGGCCAACGAGAAAGACATCACTAAAAAGCGGGATACGGCCAAATCCGGATTTTTCAAAAAAATCTTTAAATGGAATACAAAGGGAACAGCTAAAAATGAGGATAAAAAACGACGATTAAGTCAAAAAGAGCGAGAAGAATTAGTCCGTTCCAAACAAGCTACCAAGGAAATCGGAAACAGATCCCAAAAAATATCCGTGAACCAAATAAAGGCTTCAAAAAAGTTAGGGGAAGAGTCGGAAAACGAGAAGAAGACCAATCTTTTAAAACGGATTTTTGGAAAAGGAGATACAAATAAAGAAAAAATGGAAAATCAGAAATGATTAAAGCAGGATCACTTTATTATGCGGTAATGATTTGTGTGCTGGTAGGAATCTGCTGTGCTTCTTTAATGCTGATAAGTCATTATTCAAGAATACATGCATTGATTTTGCAAACCCATACAGAAATTCTCAATACAAATAACTCCGCCATGAACTATTTCTTGGGCAAAGTGGATCGTTTAGAGGTTTCAGGCAAAAAAGTAGACTTATTTGAAAATGGTATCGTGAGCGAAGGAAATATTAGCCGTTGGGGTTTTTACAAAGTACTTAAAGTACGATCTACTTTCAAAAACGATATCATAACCAGGCACAGTCTGCTCGGCATAAAAAACAAGATGGAGTCTGCACTTTATCTAGTAGATAACGACAAGCCTTTACAAATGGTAGGAAAAGCTAAAATCAAAGGAGATGCCTATTTGCCCAAAAAAGGCATAAAAAAGGGCTATATAACTTCACAATCCTTCAGTTCATTTACTTTTTTGGAGGGGAATAAGCTGCGTTCCGGGAATAAGCTGCCAAATATCAACGGCATTTTTTTTAGTCATGACACAGTTGGTCTAAAAAGCAAACAAGTTTCCGAATTAGAGAATGGCGAAGTGCTTTATAACAGTTTTGACGATGAAACGCTTCATGTTCTAGTCAATACCCCCTCTATGGCGAACAAAACGATTCTGGGGAATATAATCATTAGCTCAAAGGATTCTTTGTTCATCGGTAAAAATAACAAGTTGGAAGATGTTTTGATTATAGCGCCGATTGTCATTTTTGAAAAAGGATTTACCGGATCCTTACAAGTGGCAGGTAACGAAAAGGTTGAATTACAGGAAGGTGTGATATTAAAGTACCCCTCAGGAGTCTATATGGCGGGCGAAAACCCCGAAAAGCGATCGGTAATCCTAAATGGGGACAGCAAGCTTTTAGGGAGCATTGTTGTTTCGGGTACAAGATCAAGCAAGCAAGGGACAAGCCTGGTCGTGATAAACAAGGATTCGGAGCTGATCGGGCAGTTGTATTGCAACGGAAGTACACAGTTAAGTGGAAGCGTAATAGGAAGCCTGAGCACGGATAATTTTTACTTAAAGACCAAAGCATCCACTTATGAAAACTATATAAAAGATGGGACAATAGATTTAAAATCCTTGACAAAAGATTTCATAGGTATTTCATTTCAGAATTACAAAGACGCCAATGATGTATATGGAATTATTAAAATGTTGTAGGGTAAAAGGCAGCTCCATAACGGAGTCTATAATTGCTATGGTCATAATTGCCATATGCCTTTCAATTTCAATGGTCGTTGCCGTGAAGGTATTGGATACGGATCGTAACCTTCCTTCCTATAGCGCTGAACAGAAAGTAAAGGAATTACTATGGGAAACCAAGAGATTAAAACAATTTGAAAATGAGGATTACTCTTTTTCAGCTTACAAAATAAATAAGGAAGTAGATGAATTATATGCGGACCAAGGAATATATAAAGTGAAGTTTACCGTACAAGCGGGAAGAAAACTGGATGAATATAAATATGTCATTGCGAGCCAATAAAGCATATTGTAAGAAAGCATTTACGGTGCAAGAACTGGTAGTGAGCTTGGTCATAAGTTCAATCATAATCGGAATGATGTACACCTTATATATACATGTGAACAAACAATTGATCGGATATAACGACGACCAGCGGGAGCTTATGATTTTTAACCAATTTCGTCAAGTTTTATGTAAGGATGTGTTACTCGCAACCCATATAGAACTAAACAACACGAGAGAATTTACAATTGTGTTTCCGAACGATTCCTATTCCTATAGGATTACGAAAAATTCAATTATAAGAAACAGGAACAATGGGTTTAAAGACACATTTAATTTGGAGGTAACACAAATTGAGTTGACAAACGATAAGGTGGAGGAAATGTCCGTGGACAAAGCTATACGATTGCATACCCGGTTGATGGGCGAGGAAATCATTTTGTTCGAGGGTAAGACGGGATCAAATGCAAACAGAATAAATGAATTCTACTTAAATGAGCATTAATATTTCAACATATAAAACGCGGGAGAAGCCCGTTTCCCAAGGAAAACCATCCGATCTCGGTTTTTTGAAAATGGAATTGAATCACGGCTTTTCGGATAAGAACCGTACAGAATTCTATAAGGAATTTGCTACACTCTTAACCTCTGGTGTTGACTTTAGAAAAGCATTGGAAATATTGAAAAACCAACAGAAGAAAAAAGTACACCAGAGACTTATTGGCGATATCACCGCCTCGATCATACGAGGTAAATCTTTATTTGAGGCTTTAAAAGACTCGGGAAAATTTACCCCTTATGAGTACTTCAGTATAAAAATTGGGGAAGAGACCAGAAAATTGGGCGAGGTACTTGCCGGGCTAAGCCAATACTTTGATCGCAAGGTAAAGATGAGGCGACAAATAGTTTCGGTCTTAACGTATCCAGCTTTTGTACTGGCGCTTACTTTTGGCGTATTGTATTTTATGTTACGTTTTGTGGTACCCATGTTCTCCACTGTTTTTAAACAGTTTGGAAAAGAGTTGCCCAGCTTAACAAAGAAAATAATACTCCTCTCTGAAAACTTTTCCACAATCACTTTGGTTTTTATAGGAGTACTGGTGTGCCTTATAGGCGGACATCTTTTTTTTAAAAATAAGGAGGGCTACAGGGCAAGGCAGGCGTGGGTCTTACTAAGAATTCCTTTTTTTGGAAAGTTGACCCAAAAAATATACATCACCCGTTTTTGTCAATCATTAAGTCTATTACTTGGTGCAAAGACTCCTTTGATAACATCCCTCGATTTGGTCCAAAAAATGATCTTATTCCACCCCTTGGAATCCAGCTTAAAAGAAATAAAGGCTGATATCGGAAAGGGGGTGCTTTTTTCGGCCGGTTTGGAGAAGCACTCCATTTATGATTTCAAATTGGTTTCCATGGTAAGAGTGGCGGAACAGATAAATAAGCTGGACGAAATGTTTGAACGACTGGCATTACAATATGATGAAGAAACACAGCATCAAACAAAAATGATAGGTGTAGTGCTGGAACCAATGATAATTGTGATTATTGGTTCCATAGTGGGCGTAGTTCTTATTGCCATGTACTCCCCAATGTTCGATTTGAGTAAAATTTTGCAAAATTAATTGATATGAATCCTAAAAAAATAAAGAGTTGGTCAAAAATATCCTTTTCAAAGAAAGTAATGCTAAAGGCATATTCCATGTCCGAATTGCTTGTTGTACTTTGTATCATAGGCATTTTGATTCTCTTGGTATTGCCAAACCAGACTTCAGTTATATCGCAGGCAAAGGCAATAGAAGCCCAAAGTATGCTCAATCATTTATATGGATTGGAAAAAAGTCATTTTTATAGATATTCCAAATACACTAGTGATTTTGAAGCCCTTGGTTTTGAGCAAGCCGCTACTATAAATGAAGGAGGGCAAGCCGTTTATAAAGTGGAAATAATGGAATCATCGCCTAATTCATTCAAGGCCAGGGCCGTATCACTTTCTGATTTTGACGGGGATGGAAATTTCAACACCTGGGAAATTGATCATAACAAATTATTAATCGAATCCGTAAAAGACTAATGAGTATAGCCCTGAACATAACATTGGCCATTGCATTTTCAATCGTGGTGTATCAAGACTTAAAAATGAGATTGATTCATCTGGTATTGCCAATTATTATTTTATCATTGGGGATAGCGATTAAATGGACAACACTTAATTGGGTCGATTCCGGCCTGTGTTTTGTATTTCTTTTACTCAATCTTCTTGTAATCGTTTTCTATTTTTCGATTAAAAATAGGAAATTGATCAATCCCTTTCAAAGTATGGTAGGGTGGGGAGATGCATTGTTCCTTATTGCCATTGTTCCTTATTTTTCCTTAAGAAACTATATCATATTTTTTGTCCTGGGCATGATTTTTTCTTTGATCGTACATACCGTCTTGAGATTGCTTTTTCCCGTGGAAAAGTCGATACCGTTGGCAGGTTACCTCTCCCTATTTATACTTGGAATCATTGGGATTAATTTCTTTTTGGAAAACGATTTTTTACAATAACATTTAGTTTGAAAACATTGACCCACATAGAACTTTCTGTAGAGCTTCAGCAAACAATAAATGCTGATCTGGCCTATCATTTCAAAATTATCCCTAAAACTGTAACCGACGGTTATTTTGAATTCTATATTAATGAAGAAGAACCGGGGGAAGCTACAAAGGAAGAGCTAGAATTGTATCTGGGCAAGGAGGTAAGGTTTGTCAAGGTAAAAAGGGATATGCTTAACAAAGCCCTCTACGCATACTATAGAAAAGAGGATTTCAAACCGGAAATGGAGGAAAAAACAACTATTTCCCCTAATAACGGATTTCTAGAAAATCTCATCTTCGAGGCAAAGTCCATAGGAAGTAGTGATATTCATTTTGAAGTCTATGAAGATGATGCCCGTGTCAGATTTAGAATAGACGGTCTTCTTATCGAGAAATACATCATACCTAAGGAGAATTATCTTGAGCTGATCAATAAAATAAAAATTGAATCCAGACTTGATATTACGGAAAAACGATTACCACAGGATGGAAGAATAAACTATGATGAATTTGACATTAGAGTATCCATATTACCGACCCTTCATGGAGAGAAAACGGTTATGCGTTTACTGGGCAAGGACACCTCACATTTGAATCTTGAACAGGTTGGTTTTGAAAATCAACAGCTTGCCATTTACTTGGAAGCCATAAAGCAATCCAACGGTATTGTATTGATTAGTGGACCCACGGGCTCTGGCAAGACGACCACGCTTTATGCCACATTGAAAGCCCTGAACGACAACAAAAGAAATATAGTCACGGTTGAAGATCCAATTGAATATACCCTTAAAGGAATTAATCAGGTACAATTGAAAGAGGATATTGGGCTGACCTTTACTAGTGCGCTAAGATCATTTTTAAGGCAAGACCCAGATGTAATCATGCTTGGAGAGATAAGGGATGCCGAAACCGCTCAAATGGCCATAAGGGCCTCTTTGACCGGTCATTTGGTGTTATCAACTATCCATACGAATTCGGCTTTAGGAACTATTTCCAGACTGGTAGATATGGGGATTCCTGCTTTTTATATAGCGGAAACTTTGAATGTTTCAGTTGCCCAAAGGCTATTGAGAAAACTATGTGATTCCTGTAAAGAAGAGATTCAATTCAATAGTAACGAATTTCCAATGGGATATGTGCCTCCGAGACCTGTTCAATCCCATTACCGGGCAAAAGGTTGCCCTAACTGCTACTATACTGGTTACAAGGGCAGAAGAGCAATTTATGAGGTTGTCCCTGTTAAGAATGATATTGCGGCCACAATTAAGGAACATTCACAGAATCTAAAGGAAAAAATTGATTATGAATATCAAAGCTTGGCGCAAAAGGGCTTTGATCTACTGGTGAAAGGCGATACTTCATTAGAGGAAATCTATTCTCTATTAATAAATGCATAATATGAAAAGGACGTTCATTTGCCTACTATTTTTTATTGGGATATTCAATGTCTTTTCCCAGGATGGTGCCGAGGTGGTATTGAATGCTTTTGCGGCTGAAAATGAGGCACTAAATGAAACCATCAATATAGACATTTCTGGTCTCACGATTTATGAATTCCTAAACTCCATCGCCCTTGAGCATAAAATAAATTTAAGTGTAGATTCTACATTGCACGATACCATTGAGAGTAGTTTTTTTGATATTCCCGTAAAAGATGTATTCCTTTTTCTGTCTAGAAAATATAATCTGGAAGTAGAAGTAATCAATAACATTGTAGTATTTAAAAAGAAAGAATCAAAAAGAGAGGTCGTCCGAGCTCCTAAGATAAAAGAAATAGAGGCTAGCTATAATGAAGACAATAAATTCCTTTCCCTGAAACTCAGAAACGATTCATTGGTAAGGGTGGCGAAAAAAATAACAGATTTATCTGGAATAAATATTGTTCTAGGGCCAAATGTTAAAGATAAAATTGTTTCCGCGTATATTCTTAATAGACCCTTTGATCAGGTAATGGAAATGTTGGCCAAATCCAACCAATTGATTGCCACGGTTGATGAAAACGGATTTTACTACCTAGAAAAGGACGCTGCTCCCGTTGAGATCAAAGGGAATAAAAAAAATAAAGACAAAGGTTTGACCAAAATGGCGGATTTGGCATCAACGGCCGAAATAAAGGTTGAACCTAATGGCTTTGTGAGCATTAAGGCTTTTGATGCAGACATTACGTCACTAATAGCCGAAGTTGCCGATAAGTTAAATATCAATTATTTTATGTATAACCGTCCAGATGGTTTAAAAACCACTTTGGTTTCGGAAATGATAACGTTTGACGACCTTTTGGATCATATCTTCAAAGGGAAGTCATTTACCTTTAAGAAGACGGACGATTTTTATTTAATCGGTGAACAAAATGAAGAAGGCCTTAGAAGTACGGAATTGGTTAGATTGGAATATAGAACCATTGAGACCGTTTTGGAGACACTGCCCCAAGACTTACTGGAAAATGTAGAGATTAAGGATTTTTTTGAACTAAATGGTTTTATGGTTTCTGGATCAAGACCTCGGATACAAGAAATTAAAGAGTATATAAAAGAAATTGACAAGGTTGTTCCCATGGTCACGATTGAAGTTTTAATTGTCCAATACCAGAAGTCCAGTGATGTGCAGACAGGACTCAAGGCCGCTTTGGACAAAGAAACAAGAACAACTCAAGGCGTACTGTTTCCCACAACTGATGTTACGGTCAATAGCTCTTCAGTTAATTCTTTAATAGATGCCTTCAACGGGTTGGGCATATTCAACTTGGGAAAAGTAACGGAACAATTCTATTTTGACTTAAGGTTCTTAGAAAACAATTCTATAATAAACCTGACTTCGACTCCGAAAATGTCAACTTTGAACGGTCATGAAGCCAAATTGTCCATTGGGGAAACCAACTATTACTTTGAGCAAAACAACAGACTCATCAATAGTGGATTGGGAAATGATATTCTACAATCAGGGCAATGGAAATCTACCGAAGCCAATTTAGGGATAAACATTAAGCCTTTTGTGTCAAAAGACGAGCAAATAACCTTAAGCGTTATAGTGGAACGCAGCACTTTTTTAGGAAGACAAGGAGAAAACGCCCCTCCGGGAAAAGCGACACAGCAATTCGAATCTTTGGTTCGATGCAAAAACGGTGAAATGATTTTATTGGGCGGTCTGGACGAATTAGAAAATGAAAATTCTGGAACTGGAACCCCTGGTATCTCCAAAATACCGGTTATAAAATGGTTCTTTAGTAGTAGGAGAAAACTAAAAAGTAAATCAAAGCTTCACGTTTTTATTAAACCTACCGTAATTTACTGATGTTACAAAAAATTGGAAATATTGACATTTTTAGTGAAAACACCTATACGATTTTAGGAATTGTATTTGGTGAAGTGTCACGGTATGATATTCTCGTTATCAAAAAGAAAAAAGACCGATTATCAATTTCAAAATCCAGGACCTTAACGGATTTTTCAGACGTTAAAAACACAATTAATAAAAAGAATACCCTCCTCCTTAACTTTTCTGGAAAAGGGGTTATAAACAAAAGGGTTGAGTCCAAGGCAAACTACATAAAAGAAGTTCTTTTTAATGGTTCTTCAGAAGATTTTTATGTCTACACACTTTTTGAGGACCAGAATAATTTCGTCTCCATTAGCAGAAAAGAAGTTATCAATGAACAATTTGAACTATTGGAAAGGGCTGGTTTTAAACCAGTCGATTTTAGCTTAGGGCCATTTGTGAGTGCTTTGTCCCAACAGTTTTTGAATCAGGACATTGTTTTGTTAGAAAGCTCAACCCTTGTATTTAAAAATAAAAGGCTTATTGATTTTTCGAACCGCAATGCATCAAATGAAACATATAAAATAGGGAACGAAACATTGAAAAGTAAGGATATTGTTCTCTTTTCTTCCTTGTTGAATTTTTTATACCCCTCCGATAAGATTCAATATAATAATGCTTTTTTGTGTGAAAATTCCAAAGAACAAAACTTAAGAAAGATGTTCGATTATTTTGCTTTTGGGAGTTTGGTGTTTTTCTTGGTTGCGCTTTTCAGCAGCTACATATTGCTCAACTATTTTAATAATGAGTATGTTAAATACGAACAACAATTATATCACTTTAATGACGACTATTTTCAAATAAAAAAAATGGAAGAAGATCTTCGAAACAAACAGTTCATCGCAAGGAATTCGGGGGTTCTCAGTGAGAATTTTCTATCATTTTACATCAATGAAATTGGTGTTTCGATACCTAATGAAATTGTATTGAGCAATCTGAAGATCAATCCAATAGCGAAAAAAGTAAAAACCAATGAAAAGATTGAGATAGAACCGAATACCATATTACTCGAAGGAAATGCAAAAAGAAATGTAAGTGTAAACAAATGGGTGAAGGAACTTCGAAAGTACGATTGGATTGATAAAATTGAAATTTTGAATTTGAACACCAACTCAGGAAACAAGGATAGCTTTTCCATTAAAATATTCATACGCTAATGTTCGAGAATTTTTCATATAAGCAAAAGTTGATAGGGCTAGGCGCTATTCTTGTCCTACTTTTTTTGACGGCCAATAAACGTTCATTCAAAACAACATTGAATGCATATGGCCAAATGCAAGAAGTCGCATCACGTCTAAGATATATGCAAGTTGCTTCGTATGATTCTAAACAGTTGCAAAATCAAATCAGTTTTTATGACAATTTGATCGGTAAGCAAAATATTGAGGCTGATATCGTACAGCAATCTATACTGGATTTTGCCACCAACTTCGAAAAAGCTAGGATTGATAATCTTTCGGAAACCCACATTTCTTCTGCTGAAGGGTTTGAAGTTATTACCAATCAATTGATTTTAGAAGGTGACTTTGCAACATTGACCGAGGTGGTGTACGAATTTGAAAAAAAATTTGAGATGGCCTCCTTGGTAAGTGTGAATTATATTAAGGAAAAGAATTACAATAAACGTAAAAATAAACTTAAGGTTCAACTAATTTTTCAGAATTATGAAAAAAGTATTTAAGATAGTAGAAGCACTTCTTTTATGCATACTTTTTGCTTCTTGTGAGGATATTCTTGAAGAGAATATCTCGGATGATACAATAAGGGCCATTTCACCTAAAGATAATGAGATTATAGAAGGCAACTCGGTAAATTTCACTTGGAGCAGTTTGGATGGTGCGGATGAATATCGGGTTCAAGTTTTACAAAGCGACACAGAAGAAATTGTTATAGATTCTTTGTTGGGCGTCAGTTTTTTGGTTCTCCCAATGAATTCGGGCAACTATGATTGGCGCGTTCGTGGTGAAAACTTTGCTTATCAGACCGGGTATAGTTTTCCTGAAAGTTTTGTAGTCGAGTCTACCGACGACTTATCATTTCAAAAGGTATTTCTTAACGCCCCGACTGATAAATTTTATACCAAGAACAATACCATAATCCTTAATTGGTCTTCAGTAGCGGCGGCAACCTCATATAATTTACAAGTGAAAAAAAGTATAGCAGGTAACAGTTCTGTTGTATTACAGGAAAACGATATTACGGCAACAAATTTTAGCCTGGAAGATACGATTTTGGATGAAGATGCCCAATATGTTTGGGGTATTCAAGCAATCAATGAGAACAGTCAAACACCACAAACTACCAGAAAAATAATGCTTGATACTACTCTGCCAAATCAACCGACCCTAACATCGCCGAATGATGACGCAACCGCTTCCTTCATGGTAGACTTCTCATGGAACTTAGGATCTGATTCTGGTGAAGTGCAATCGCCTTTAGAAAGTCTGTTGGAGATATCTACACAGGAAACTTTTGGAACGATTATAACATCCTATTCGATTAAAGATAACACTCAGCAGCACACTTTTGATATTGCAGGAAAGTATTTCTGGAGAGTCTCCGGCACAGATGCTGCTGGTAATGAAGGTCCGCTAAGCGATACACGGGTTTTAACGATAGAGTGATGAGAAAGAAAATAATTAATGGTTTATTGATTTTTGGCGTTTCAATTATATGGATGTTCGTTCTCAAGAAAATGATGAATATAGTTGGTGAGAAAGGTGAAAACTTGGCGTCTCCCCCGATAGCTATTTCGTCAAAGGATATTCTAGAATTTGAAAAAGATACGTTCAACTTGGCAGTCTTTAAAAGAGATCCTTTTTTTGCCAAATTTAAGACTGAAAAAGTAAAGGTAAATAGAAAAAAAAATGGTGAACCAAAAAAAAACTCCAAAAAAATCCCTGTCAAAAAGAAAATGGAGCCAAGACCTAAATGGCCAAAACTAAAATATTTTGGATACATGAAAGGCAGTGATAATAAAGAGGAATTAGCTCTGATCAAAATAAATAACAAACTACAGAGAGTAAGGGCCAAAGAAAATATTAATGAAATTCATGTACAATCTGTTTTCGCAGATTCCGTAATTATCAGGATTGGCAAAAACATCAAAACAGTATATAAGTAATCTTACTTGGAATTCAATGCCAACAAGGACATTAAGGATTTTATGTATATGGCATTAAAATAAAAACCCCTCCTAGAATTCGGAAGGGTTTGTAGCGAGAGGGAGACTTGAACTCCCGACCTCAGGGTTATGAATTCTGAACCTTGTGTATCTAAATGGCTCTAAATGGTTTTTAAATCAGTTGATTACGAGTCTTTTATGTTTTTTATAGCATTTGAAAATTCAATAAAAAGCATCAAAAAACACCAATTGTTGTACATATGTTGTACAGTAATTTTGTATCTTTATCCCTGTAAAACAAAGGGATATGGCTACTGTAAAGATAATAATTAGAAAGAATTACCAGAAAAAAGATGGCAGTTATCCAATTGTCCTAAGAATTACCAAGGACAGAAAATCAAAATACATTTTTACGGGCGAATATATTCAAGGCAAAGATTGGGACGAAAAAAAGGGATTAGCAAAAAGAAGCTATGCTAATTCAGCGCGTCTCAATAACTTTCTACTGAAAAAATTAACTGAGGCACATGACACAGCTTTGGAGACTGAAACAGTAGAGAAAAATCAATCTGTAACAACCATTGTACAGAAGATTGTTGGAGAGGATAAAAAAGAGTTCTTTGAAGTAAGCAAGTTCTTTCTTGACAATCTTCTTAGACGTAAAAAGTTCACGCAACATTACAATCAAGGAAAACGCTTAGAAATATTCCAAGCGTTTCTTGGTAGTCAGGTATTGAGCTTTACAGATTTGGACGTAACGCTGTTAAAAAGATTTGAGGCACATCTTTTATATGAAAGGAAGGTTGCCCCTCGTACTGCTGTTAATTATTTGATGCTCATACGCACGATTTACAATTTTGGACGTAAAGAATTTAAGGTGGATGATAAAAACTATCCATTTGGCAAGGGAAAAATTCAAATTAAGTTTCCTGAAACTGAAAAAATTGGATTAAACAAGCAAGAAATTCAGCTCTTAGAAACCGCAACGGGAATAACAAAGGCACAACAACATGCCGTTAATGTCTGGTTGACCAGTTTTTATTTTGCAGGCGTTAGAGTGGGGGATGTGCTAAAACTGCAATGGTCTGATTTCAAAGATGGTCGTTTATACTATCGTATGGGTAAAAATCAAAAGCTTGTTTCATTGGCTGTTCCAGACAAAGCGCAGCTTATATTAGATTCTTACGCAGGGAGAAAGAAAAAAGAGGGCTTAGTATTCCCTTTTTTGAAAGGCACAAATTTAAAAAATGAAAAGCTTCTTGCTACGAGAGTTAAAACAGTAACAAGAAACCTTAATCGACGGTTAGAAATTGTCGCGCAAAAACTCGGCATTGAAAAGAAGTTAAGCACTCACATTGCCCGTCATAGCTTTGGGAATATTTCAGGAGATAAAATTCCCATTCAAATGTTGCAAAAGCTGTATCGCCATTCCTCAATTACAACGACAGTTAACTATCAATCGAATTTTATGCACAAGGAAACTGACGATGCTTTGGATAAGGTGATTAATTTCTAAAATTTTCCGACCTTAGCTATATGCAAGTTGTTTGTTTACAAGAAGAAGCGTTTTATAAACTTTTTGATAAGGTGGTTGAACACCTAAAGCAGAATCAAAAAGAAGAAACACCGTTTAAATGGATTGACGGTGACGAAGCCATGAAGTTATTAAGCATCACTTCTAAAACCACTTTGCAGAAATTACGGGATGAAGGGAAAATTCGTTTTTCGCAACCACAAAGGCGCATTATTCTTTATGACCGTAATTCGATTGATGAATATTTGGAATTACACGCACGCGAAACCTTTTAAACTATGGAAGAAGAAACCAAAGTGTCAAAAAAATATAAGGAAGGTTATAATTGGGGATATTTAGTATCAAGTGAGCTTGGATTAAAACCCAATGCTATTGAGGGAATTAGTGCGGGCGGCGATTATATGCAAGGCATGAAAGATGGGATGATTCAACACGGTAAAGAGCTTATTGAAAAACAAAAGGAAACGAAGAAAGACATTATCCCGCCCTTAGATTTAGATAACATCGAAAATAGACATATTGATTTGGAGATTCCTGAAAAAGATAAGGATAGAGGAATGGATATGGATTCATAATCTTTTAATATCTGTCAGTACGCCTTATAGATTAGTTCTGTCATGTTCTTGGCATGACAAAGCAAATACCGAATCAGATTAGTGAAATCAAACTGACCTATACCCGAAAGGTCAAGGCGAGTGACCGTCCGAAAGTGTCAAGCTCTCAGGAAGCGTATACGCTATTTCGTGAAAACTGGGATGATTTGACCATTAATCTATATGAGGAATTTAAAATACTTCTTCTGGATAGAAACAATGCCTGTATGGGAATAGTGCCAATTTCAAAGGGTGGTGTTTCGGGGACAATAGCAGATGGTAAACTGATATTTGGCTCTGCGCTAAAAGCACGGGCTTGTTCAATCATTTTAGGACACAATCACCCCTCTGGAAACCTCAAAGCCAGTGAACCCGATAAATGTTTGACGGATAAATTTGTAAAGGGTGGTTTGTTCATCGGTATCCCTGTACTAGACCATATTATTTTAGCCGATGAGGATTACCTATCATTTGCGGATGAGAACCTTATGAAATATCCTAGTCCTTGAACATTTCACATTAAGCAATTCATCGAAAATTCATGCTCTTTAAATAAAAAAACGAAAAACATTTGGCAAGGTTTTTGGAATCTCTATCTTAGATTCAACAAAACATCATTAACCTGTAAAGCGTTTACAAACAAAGATATTTATAGAAAAATAAAATAACATAAGTATTAGCTAACGAATTCCATTGGTATCGAAAACTGGTAATTTTTAATAAACCCAAATGGAAGGCACGTTACTAATGCCCACGGTAAGGCGTGGGCTTAGTTGCTGTCTTTGGGTTTAGGTATACCAGTACCTCGATATCGGGACGCACTAAGTTTCACGCTATTTTTTTTGCCGTATGAGTACTGACACTTTCCACATCCGAGACCCTTGAGGGGGTATCCATTTTCCTCAATCTCTTCCAAGTTTTATCTACTAAGAAGCAAAATTCAATGTTTAATTATACACATATATAAAATGAAAAAAATACCATTATTCCTTTCCCTTTTTTTAGCCTTGATGCTTATTCCATCCGTTTCAGCTCAAAAGGAAAAAAAGAAAAAGAAAAACATTTTTAAAGAGTTGTTCGGTGTTAGCGTAGACGAAAAATCCAACAAGTTTGATGGCACTAAAACGTATCAAATGAGAGGCAACAAAGTTTTTTCTAAACTCTCTGGAAACAATGCACTGGGCAATGTGGTTTTTGGCATTAACACGCCAACCTATGACACCTTTTTAAACTTGGAAAAGCACATTCCTAGAGAGGGGAAATATGAATTAGCTATCCTTTTAAAGGTAGAAGCAAAAAATGAAGTAACCGTTGATATAAATGAGGGTGAGTCCTTAATTCTTCTATTGGATGATGAACGAATAAACTTGAATACCGAAGGGGCTTTTAATAGTGATTTTGATGTTTCCAATTCTACATCTGTGGTTAACGCTAGATATACGATAAGCAAGGAACAACTTGAAAAAATCAATGGTTCAAACACCATCGAATTCAGAATAATACTGGATTCTTTTCGGTCAGGTACTGCCAAAGAAAGGGATAAGGAACAGCTATATCTTGATGGCGAATTTAAAAAGAAGAACAAAAAAGCGTGGATAGAATTCTATAATGACTATTTAAAAAACAAAACAAAATGAAAGCATTTATATTTAGTTTCAATTTTTTATTGACCATTTTTCTAACCCTACCCTTGGCATTATGTTCAAGCGATGATGAGGGTGATAACCCTATTGAGGACGAAACATCTGCTCAATTGGTAGAGTTAAAGACAATTCGTTCAATGTCTCCTCATAACCCTTGTAAGGGGTATCAATGGAATGATGAGACATATCCCAATGTTAATCTTGCCCTTGGAATATCGGGTGATTCACAAATGTTTGGAGAGTTAGGGGCTAGTGATGCCGATGCTGAAATACAAATTTTAAGGATGGAGATTGCACGTAAAAAAACAATAGATGAAAATTTAAAAAAATATTCCTCCATGAATATGATTAGGGGAGGGCAATATGATGTCTTAGATGCCGTAATGGTCAATACTGATTATAAAATCATAAAAAAAGAAGGGGGTACTTTGTTTATTTCCCAAGACAAAAAATACAAAATAGAAAGTTACCCCTTCGGTAATAGGTATATTTCAGGCTTTGCATTTTCATCAGCGGCTTTATTTCGGGTTGGTGATAATGGATTTGACCAATATTCATCTTTAAACGGTAATATTTACTATACCGAGGATGATGTTTTCTCTTATGATGAGGCAACCAATATTCCAATGTATCAATTTGTTGATTATCGAATGCTTTTACAATTAAGATTTTTAGTCAGAAACGGAGCAAGGAATGTCACCTTAAACGGAGTCAAAGAAGATGGCAGTAAAGTTCCTTTTACATTAAGTCATGATTCTGACCTAATAGCTCTTTCAGAAGAATTTGAATCTAATGGCATAGAGACCATATTTTTTAATGCTGATGCAGATCTTCGGATAGATTATTTTAAAGGGTTAATATATTCTAGCGAAGTGGCAGATGGCATCCATAGAATACTATATAAATTCGGAGAACCTGTTTTTGATTGAGCAATGGTAAAAACCCATCTTTTTAAGATGGGTTTCTTTATTCAAAATCATCGGCTGGCGAGGGTTTTTTATCCGTTTCTAAATCTTTTACGTTATCCTTAAAGTCATCTATCGTTGTTTGCCTGTCAAAGAGTTTTGCACTTTCTTCTTCATCCATTTGTATAGATTGTTCAATATCTTGGTTATGATGAATTTCTTTTTCCTCTAAAGAATCTATCTCCTGTTCGATTTCAAGGTCGCCAAAGATTTCTTTGGATTTATCTTCATCCATTTTGAGGTCTTCTAAGGTAATGTCTTGAATCTGGTCTTTGGTTTTTTCTCCTCGGTTCTCTAAAACCTTGTCGTAGCCTTCTTCCATAAAGGTAACAAGTTCCTCGCTGTCCATTTCCTTAGCCCATTGGGACATTTGTTTTAAATCGGCTTTTTCAAAATTATCATGGAAAGCAGTTTCAATTTCTTTGCTGCTTTCTTCTAATTTATCATCAAATTGTCTTCTCCTTGCTGTTTTCGCATTGTCCTTTTCTTTATGGATTTTAGAATGATGTATGTCCCCCTTTGGTTTCGGATGAGGAGTTAGCTTAGTGTGCGTTGGTGAGTTTTTGGCATCTTGCTTAATCTGTGCCCGTTCAATCATAAGCCTTTTTACTTCAGGAAAATTCAATGCAATTTCCCTTACGTGTTCAGGTTTAAACCCGTTTTCACTTGTCATATTCTAAAATTTATGATATTATTTTTCCATGATTAGGAGGTAAAAATGTTAAAATTTGAAGATAGTATTCTTAACATGGAATCACTTGCGCTTTATGAATCTGAAAATGCCGAGTTTAAAGATGAGGCTAAAAAACTCATGGTTGAGTATCTAGGGTTTGAACCTGAGCTTGGCGCTTCATGGAAAGAAGAATTGTGGATTCGACAAACCTTAAAGCGCATTAAAGAAGGGAAAGCCACTCCCGAACAATTGGCTTTGAAAGTTGAAGCGGTTGGCGGATTGACAAAAGCCAAATTGGAAGATTTAAAAAATAGTCGTTCCTGATTACCCATTACCCGCACCGTTGCCGCTATCGGACACGCCATGTCCTTCCTGACCTTCACCACCTTCATCCAAAAAATCATTGACCCAGATTTCATCGGCTGTTGTGAATGAATCCTCAACAATATTATAAAGTGCCTTACGTGTTTCTTCGTTTTCAGGTAGCTCAATTGGCAAGTAAACACCTTTGGTGTCCTTCTTTGGCTTACGCCCAATAAAGACATCATATTTCATCTCATTGGATATTTTCTTATCGATATTGTCCAATACCCAATTTCGTCCCTGCTGGGCTTTATTGAAATTTTTAGCCATAAACATTAGACCGCAAATTATCAGAAGAATCCCCGTTAACTTAGTAAAGGGTATCAAAGTCAATATTAAGCCTATTAAAATTGGAACGAGTGGTTCTAAAAGGACATTTACCAAATAGCTGGATATTTTTATAAATCCAATTTTCTTACCAATAATTTTATACCAAAATGGGGCAAGTTCACCATCGGAGAGGCTAAATCTTTTAAAATCATAAGCTGTACCGTAACGTTTAATTTCCAATCGGTGATAGATAGATAAGCCTAAAAAAATAAGCATGAATATGCTAAGAAAGAGCGCTGAATTTCTTAATTGCGAAAGTTTGATACCACGAATACCATTACCTGTTAACTCTAAAAATGAGGCATACAAATAAATTATTACTGGGTAAAATAAAAGTACCCCAAAGAAAATACCTATGGATTGTGCCAAGGTAATATAACGTTCGCCAAACCGCTTTCTCATAAAGACTTCAACAATAGCCGAACCATGTGATGCGAAAAGCATAAATAGCCCAACGATAAAATCTCGTACAAGATTTGTGCGTCCTTGGTGGATTTCAATAAAAATGTTTCGTTTTTCTGGATTGTAGGTGTAATACTGGCTTTCTGTGCTCATATCTGCTGTTGGTTTATAGTGAATAATGCATAATTCTTTCCTGTGCTTTCAAATGGGATGCCTTGTCGGTGGACAACAACCTCTATCCAAAAATTATTTATTGGACCGCCTGTCTTTTGTTGGGCAAACTTAGAGGGTTCAATCGTATAAAGCATATTTTGCGAACTACCTTCGCTAAAACTGGAATTTTCCCCCATTGATTGCCCCTCACTACCAACCCATTTTAACTCCTTACCAATAAGATTGGCGGCATATTCATTTGTCTCAACATCGGAATTGGCATGAAAAAACTTTGTACCCAAATTTCCAGCCAAAGCTTTAAAATGATATGCCCCACGTTCTCCCCCGCCAGCATGCAAGCTGTAATTGGGTAAATTCTGAGTGAGATAGACCGTACAGGCTCGATAACTCCTTGCGGTTGATTGATGGTCTATATCATGGTCATGGAGAAAATAATGTGCCTCATCGACCCAAAGAAAGGTTGGGCGACTATTATCCCTTATTTGCCGTCTTTGCATGGCACGTTGCCAAACATACTTAAAAAGGATTTGCCCATCCCGCCCGATATTCTCATAAATGAGATAGGGCAGATTGAAAACAATGATTTTGCCCTTTATTGTGTCTTCTGGTGTTATCGATGTTCCTGTATTGAAAAGGGTATAGAGAGGGTCGCGCATAAAACGGTCGCCAAAACCAAAAAACATCTGTTCAACAATACTTCGGGTTTTCTCTGATAGATATAACCAATTGCCATAGAAAAAATCTTCAATGATATACAACCGCCTGGCAAGGCTATCAGCTTTTTTGGACTTCGAGACTTGGCTAATTTTTTTAGCGGCGTGTTCCATCAATCTAAAGCATTGTGAACTCTTACGCCATTCAGCGCTATTTAACTCGCTTTTGCTCTTAGGCGCGGATTGAATAATCTTATAGATATGCTCAAACTTAATTTTCTTTTGCGTGAGTAAGCAAAGGTCAACGGCATTGACGAGAAGTTGTTGCAAAGATGCATCCCAAAAAGCTTTATCGGATTCCTGACCATCATTTGCCCCTGCCTTAATAACGGTCTTTAGTGTGTCAGCAATGTTGTGGGTTATACCCGTTCCCTTATCTGGACGGCTACTTTCATAGTCCAAGAAATTAAAACATTGGTCAGAATCTTGACCGATGATAACAAGGTCATCTTCACGGTCATATTTTTTGCAGTAAGATTTCCAGAGATCTAACTCATCTTCTTTAGCTGTCAGAACCAAGCCACCAAAACCCTTATTTAGAAATTTCTTGGCAATAAGTGACCCAGAACCAGAGGTTTTTCCTGACCCTAATCCACCCATTATCAATGTTCCTTCGCAAGCATCACGGATTGTGAAGGGATAACCGAGTTGCCACTCGATAAGTGGGGTATCAAGAATACTCAAATTTTGGTTGGTTTGGATTTAACAAAAACGCTATGTCAATATAAGAAAAATATCACAACTTTTGAAAGGGCTGTTTTTCTGAAAAACTATATTAGATTTTTATTAGGATAAAGTTTCAAAAAAACCTAAAGCACTGCTTAGGGGAGATGTCTGATACAAATTAGCACTGTTAGATTAGAAGTGAAAGCAGTGTAGGTGTGCAGAATTTTCCCTTAATATAGGGTATCAAGTAATGGCATATTATACAAAGCTAAGTATTTGAAATGGGATTGGGATGTTATGTGTCAGGAATTTAAGAGCAGTGTTTAATTAATGCTTATAGCATTGTTGTATTATTTTATTGAATAGAGCCTAACCCTTTAATCATTCAATCTAATTTTCTTAGGAATGGAATTTATTTGGCTTAGGATTGGAATTATTTTTACTTCTCCCTAAGTACTTTTGAACTGAAAAAAGCCATCAGGTAAAACACAAAAACCATAATCCCACATCCCAAGCCAAAAGCCCCAAAGCCTTACCGAGCTAATACTATGAAATGCCCTTGGTAGAATTTGAAGCGATGGGATTTATTAGCTTATGAATTATCCTATATATGGTTCTGTTGCTTTAACAAAACTTGTAAGTTTGTTATACGGAATGTTAAATACATTGACATCTTGAGCATCATTATCCATGTGAGCAAGGATGAGTTTGTTGCATAAAAAGTCGTCATAGCCTGCGCGTACTTTTTTGTCGCATTCAACAGCGTGACG
Organism: uncultured Flavobacteriaceae bacterium; assembly: GCA_947494715.1. Taxonomy (GTDB): domain Bacteria; phylum Bacteroidota; class Bacteroidia; order Flavobacteriales; family Flavobacteriaceae; genus Ulvibacterium. The sequence goes on from CANLWG010000004.1 coordinate 70,009, forward strand.
AAGATTGATTTTAATTTGCTCAAGGTTTCCAATTGCCCTCCTGTCAGCCACAGCCTCACGCGCTAAGAATTGATATTCAATTTCAATTCTATAGCTGTCGATTTCATCCTCTTTGATGTCGCGTAGCCTTTTGATTTCAAGAGGCTCAATTAACGGCTTTAAAAAGCCTGCCTTTTCAATCCTATCCTTCAACCCTCGATATTGGGGTTGGTCAAACCTTTCACGATATATCTTTAAGCGTTTGCCTAATGCTATATAAGACTGTTTTAAAAGTGGGTCGGCTTTAAATCTTAGTTCCCATTCTAAAAGCTCATTTTTCAAGTCTTCGATATGGTCGTCAACATCAATATTATGTTGTTCAATTTTGCTTAAAAATATATCTGCATCTCCTTCCGATTTGGAGCATTGACCAACATATCTAGTAAGGTCTTCTGGATATTGAAAAAGTGTGTCGATTTTTTCTAGTGTCTCAAATAATTTTTGCAATTTTTGTTGGCTCTGTGTCATAAAAGGCTTTTCTTCCAAAGTTAAAAAGAATAAGGGGGCGTTAGCCCCCTTATCGGTTATGGGCGTGGTTGCCCGTTGGTAACAACTTTCTTAGGTTGTTCGGCTTCACGGGGTTTATTCTCAAAAATCACTAAATCGCCAAGATTGACCTCAAAGCAGTTTTCTTCTTCCTCTGGTTTGATTTCACCAAACTTGATAGAGGCATCTTTGCCATAGAGTTTAGTTTTCAGGAAAAGCATTGCAGGCGGTTCACCGTTTTTGGCATTAGGGTTCAAACGAATTTGAAGCTTTTCAGGGCTTAAGCTCATATGTCCTGTTTTTGGATGGTTCCAAATCCCCGAAAGTCGGAAGGGAATTTCATTGCCAAAATCGTGACTTTTTACAAAAAGTCCATGAGTAGGGCGTTCGCCTTTTTTTTGAGTTTGTTTTTTATCAGTCATCGTTATTTCTCCTTTGTTTTAAAAATCAGATGATGAAGCGTCCTTAACAGCAGGGCAGAGGATATTTGCCCAGAACCACTCGGGTACTGGTGCGGGCAAGTGGCGGGCAAATATCCGCGTTGCTGTTATAGCTTTTCCGTCATCTGATGCATCAATACGGCAAAGGAGGTTTGAAGTGTACTGACAGATAGAAAACCTAAGAAATGTCAATAATCTACGTTTAAATTTTTGTACTTTGAAAGCGGATATAAACTCGCAATATCTGCCAGTAGGATGAATCTAAAAAGACATATATGGACATATGCTCATCACTTAAAAAGGGATAGTCTATGATACGTATGTTTCAAAGTTCAACGTCTGCTCAGGCGAAGGACTATTTTAAAGACGCACTGGCAAAGGCTGATTACTATTTAGAAGACCAAGAGGTCAACGGGCAATTCAATGGAAAGATTGCCAAGCGGTTGGGATTAGAAGGTTACGCTGTTGATAGAGAAACATTTGAAAAGCTCTGCGACAATATCAACCCTAAAGATGGGGGGTCGCTAACACCTCGAACGGTAAGTAATAGGCGCGTTGGCTATGACATAAGCTTTCATTGTCCAAAATCGGTTTCCATTCTTCATGGGCTTGATGGTGATAAACGAGTGTTACTCGCCTTTGAGCAAAGCGTTAATGAAACAATGCTTGAGATGCAGGAAGATATGCAAGTGCGGGTACGCACACAGGGACAAAATGATGACCGAGAGACAAAGGAACTCCTATGGACAAACTTTGTCCACCAGACGGCGCGACCTGTTGACGGACAGCCTCCAGATCCACATTTACACGCCCATTGCTTTACTTTCAATGTAACCTATGATGAAAAGGAAAATAAATACAAGGCTGGACAATTCCACAATATCAAACGGGATATGCCGTACTATCAAGCCCGTTTTCAAAAACGCTTTGCCGATAAACTCTCAAATATGGGGTATGGGATACGAAAAACCAAAAATGGTTTTGAAGTGGCCATGATACCCCAAAAAGCGATTGACCATTTTTCCAAACGGACAAATTTAATCGGTCAGGTTGCCAAAGAGAAAGGGATTACCAATCGCAAGGAATTAGACCAACTTGGGGCAAAGACCCGTGCCAAGAAGCAAAAAAATCTAACCATGCCCGAATTGCAAAATAAATGGCGTAAACAATTGCATGATGCTGGCATTGATGAAAAAACACCTGAAGAAATTAAAACCACGGATAAAAGCCATTCGCCAACAAAGTCAATTGACCATGCTATAGTACACGTTTTTACCCGCAATTCTGTTAAGCGAGATAGGCAGATTTTAACTGAGGGCTATAAACATGCCATCGACAATAAGGATATTACCCTTGACCAGATAGATAGAGCTTTAGAGAAAAACGATACGGTTTTTAAAATTCAGGTCGGCAGTCAACGGCTTTGCACCACGCAACTCGTTCACAGCGAAGAAAGACGGATGATAGAGCTTGCCCGTGATGGGATAGGCAAACGCCGTCCGTTAAAGGCTGGGTTTAAAGCTTCCCAATTTGAGCATTTGAATGATGAACAACGGCTGGTCATGCATCATGTAATGACAAGTCAAGATATGACGGTGATGATACGTGGTGCGGCTGGTACGGGCAAAACCACCCTATTGAAGGAAGTCGTACCGCAGATTGAAAAAACGGGGAAACAAGTCTTTCTATTTGCACCCACGGCAGAAGCTTCCCGTGATGTTCTCAAAAAAGAAGGGTTTGAAAAGGCAGATACGGTTGCCCGTCTCTTAATGGATAAGGAATTACAACGTCAAACCAAAGGTCAAGTGATATGGGTTGATGAGGCTGGCATGTTGGGGTCACAGGATATGGCAAGGGTTTTAGAGATTGGTAAAGAGAACAAAGCACGGGTAGTGCTTTCTGGTGACCCAAGACAACATACGGCGGTGATGCGCGGGGATGCCATGCGATTAATGCAAGAGGTCGGTAAAATCCAAACGGTTTCAATGGAAACGATTTATCGACAAAAGGAAGCCACTTATAAAGCGGCAGTTAAAGAAATCAGTCATGGCAACATCAAAGAGGGTTTTGCCATGCTTAAAGCCCGTGGCTCAATTCGGACATGTGAACCAACACGGCTCAAAGAACAATTGGTTGAGGATTATTTGACCATACGAAAATCAAAAAAATCTGCGCTTGTCATTACACCGACCAATGAACAAGCCAAAGAGATTAATAAAAATGTGCGTGAGGGTTTAAGAGAAGCAAAATTGCTCGGCAAACGCGAAAAGCGTTTTACGGTTTTTGACAATCATTATTTAAGTGTCGCTCAAAAAGAAGATATGCGTTCTTATCGTGAGGGTCAGATTATCCAAACCCATCAAAACCTGCCAAGCATTAAAAAGGGGTCAGTTTTAACAGTTGCCAGCGTTGAGGGTAGCAAGGTCAATATTCGAGACAATCAAGGAACACATCATATCCTGCCAATCCATAGGGCAAAGGATTATGATGTGTATTCAGCAAGAGAAATAACGCTAAGCAAAGGTGATGAAATCCGCATCAACAAAAACGGATTTGATAAATACAGCAAGCGATTGAACAATAGCACGATTTTGACCGTTAACGGTTTTACCAAAGATGGCGACATTAGCACCGTCAAAAAATCAGCTACACGGAATACTCAATTTATTTTGAGTAAATATCACTGCAATTATGATTATGCCTATGCGATAACCTCATACAGCTCACAAGGTAAGACAGTCGATAAGGTGATTATATCACAACCTGCATCGACTTTCTTGGCATCGAACCAAAAACAATTTTATGTTTCTACCTCGCGTGGTCGTGAGGATGTATCAATTTATACCGATGATGCCGATGAACTTTTAAGTCATATTGAAAAGCGTGGAGATAGACAAGGCGCAACAGAATTAAAGAAAGTCAATTTTGAGAAAACGATTGGTATAGAGAAAACAACAAGCAAGGAAATCAAACCACCAAAAACTATTGATATAGATTATGAGCCAGAATTATAAGTTTAAGAGTTTACAAATCGCGGAGAGTGACCATAAAAAGGCAGAAGACCCAAACAAATTGACGGTTTTTGAGGTAGGTGAGACAAGAACCATTGATTTTACTTTGCTCGATGGTACACGGCAAAACTTTGCTTATATCCATTACTTGACGGCTTGGCTTGGTAAAGACGGTGACGATAGGGTTATAAAGATATTCTTTGCCACACATCTTGTTACTATCAAAGGATATTGCTTGGATGATTTATATGATGAGTTGATAAAACTATCGGTAAAATATATCAAAGCCCATGATGAACGCTACGCCGATATGATTGAAGAAGACAAAGCGTTTGTGACGGACATTAAAATCACTTGGAAAAAGGAAGGGGAAGATTAGCGTTCAGTCAATTTAACGTAGTGCTGGCGGTGCAATCCGATTGGTGCGTTAATTTCACCTGAAAGTATAAGTTTTGAAGATTGATTTTGTTTGCCTGGATAAAGTTTGATGTGTTCAAATCGTCTTCCCATGCAGGTGTTTACAGCAATTTTCTCTAAGATACAATCTGTAGCTTTCTTGTAGGCTTCTTTACGGGTAGCAAATACTTTACCCTTGCTTATTTGTCTTTCAACATAATCTTTAACATCTTCGGAAACAGCCTTTTTAAAATCATGGTTGATTTGGTAGAGCTGGCGCAATTGGGCGTTTATATATTTAGTTTCATCGCCCTCTAGCCATTGATTCCAGCGCATGAATTTTACGGGAACACCGACCTTATCAAAGATTTTTTTGTTTCGTTTAATCCAGCGATTACCCTTAATTTTAGCTATAAGCGGGCTTGCATTATCATTTACTCCCATATAGGCAAAATTATGACGACAGGCTGTATCGCAAACGTTGATATAACATTCTTCAAATGTTCCATCATCTAGGCGTTTTTTCATCCAATGGGCGATAGCTTCTATCTTTTTTCCTTCAAAATATGAAGCACCTACGCTTACTGCTAAAACGCAAACTTTTACCGTGCCTTTTTCAGGCATATTTCGACCTCTGACCCTTTTATACATATGTGGTCTCCGTTGGTTTATTGCCATTTGACCACATATATTCAAACTGGCTTCTATTAATTTGCGAAAGCCCAATATCATCATAAAGGCTGACATCCTTATTGTTTTCAGTCAGAATGGCAAAATAGTTCCCAAAGACAACATAAGGTAAAGGATAGAAAAATTCTTCGGGGATATAGCGATATTCACTAACGGGGTATCTTAGATGAGTATCATTTTGCTTAACAAGAAAACGGAATCTTACATTAAGATTATCTCTCATTCGTATTTGACTTTGGATAATTTCTTCACTGGACGCTTTGTTATTCGCAAAACCAAATAGCACCTCTTTAATATCCTCCTCTTTAAGAATGTGATATGCAATATCCATGAGTTTAGAAAAAGCATCAGGACTTTTTATTATTGTCAAAGTGTTTTGTTTTTTAACTGCCCCATCTTCCTTAAATTCAACCCCGTTTCGGTCAAAAGCATTTATAATTTCATTCATAGTCGTTTTATGAGGGTTATCTGTACCACCATTTTCAATAGCCAATAGGGTTTGACGATGCACACCTGATTGCTTGGCAAGGTCATCTCTTGACCAATCGAGTAATGCACGGGCGGCTTTTATTTGATTCGGCTTAATCATGGTTTTTTTATACCACAACTTGGCAAAAAGTCAAATAAATTATATTTCAAGAATCTTGCTATCTAATATTATTATACTTTTTATATAGTTTTTTCTTGACATATGTAAAGCGAATCGGTATTGTCGAAATTGTGAGGTAACCCGAATTGAAGTTTTCGGGTTTGTGTAAAGACTACTTTTGTGAGGAAAGAACTATGACACCCCAACAAACATTGGCTCTCAAAGCCAACGAAAATGACGATTTTAATCTGTTCTATGCAATCGAGCGTATTAAGGATAATGACCCTTTTAAGGCTCTTGAAACATTGGAACGATTTCAGCGTCGGGCTTGTCGTCAAAAATCCGCATAATTTAAGTTTTTCACTTTCTAAATTTTCAAAGATGGCGTTATCAAGTTTCCTCTTAATAACGAAGGATAACGCTTGTTTTGAAAATGAGATGTGAGGTATATGCTGGTTTTTAATGGCTTAATCATTCAGCTATACCTCCGTCTCCCTTCTAAATTTTAATTAATAGAAAGAGAGAAGATAATGACAGACGACAGCGATTTTGAGAATAACCATACACCTTTTGAGACACCTTTAGAGGCTGCGCTTAAAGCTCTTAAAAAGATGAAAGATGACCCAAATAGTGGCGACCAAGTGGAACGGATATCGAGAGCCGTAAATATTCTTACGCTAGGTATTCGGGAAATCAAACACGCAACTCAAAATTTACGAAATAAAGAAATTCGCTAAACGGTGTCGAGTGAATAATTGTGAGGAAAGACACCATAATCCTTAAGATGAATAGAGTTTTAATCGTTTGTTGACCAAAGATGATGCAAAATTCAACCATAAATATGAGAGGAGGTGAAATGATGAAAAATCATGATTTATTTAATAATAAAACGGACTTACTCTGCACTTCATAAAGTCTATTGATTTTAATTTAAAAGCAAAAAGGTCAGTCAATTGACCTTTTTGCTATCTCGGAGGAAATATTGTGAAACTTATTTCAATGAATGAATTTATCTTAAATAAAATACCTGTTGAACAACCGTATTTTGTTTTAGGGATGCTGGAAGAGGACATAGTTTGTATTCCTGTTAACAAAAATACATGTGTGCCATGTATTCAAAAAAGGACAAAATCCAGTGTGTGGGTAGATTCACATGCTTATAAAAAAGTTGATGAATTATCTACTGAAAAAGTAGTGCAAAATCATTTTTTATTGGAAAAATATTTCGGGTGTTTCGTTGATATAACTATTACCGATGAAGCATTCTGCATTAAGAACGCATATGCTCCACTATGTTTGGAAAACTGTAATGACAGACAATAAGATTTATTCATCATATCAAGGTTTCATAGAGCAATATCCTAAAGAGATGGATATTGAAGGTTTATCCCTGATTTTTAATAGTAAAGCTGGGATTATTAATGGTGTGATGGAACGGTTTGAACTTGAAGAATATGGTTTGAGCATGTTTCAGTGTGTATCAGCTAAAACCTCTGTCCTTTTCGACCTCAAACGAGAGGTATCAAGCGGTGGGCTTGGCGTTAATTTTGTTGATGGCAATGCTTTTAAAGCTTGTATTGGTGAGGCAATAGAGCGTTATTGCATGAGCTATACAAAAGAAAGTAATATATACCTTAAATCATGTTCAGTTCTTCCGAGTGAAGCTATTTCATACACCAACGACCAATATGATAAATCAAATGGTGAATTTACAAACCCATTTAAAGAAGAAATATATTGCACAAAGATTAAAGGAGTTGATGGAAATGATAGGTCTATCTGGTATCCATCCTGTTTAATTTATTTACCCTTTGAAAATCAAAAACCTATTTGCGAAACAACATCAACAGGGGTTGCCGCGCATATCAATTATAACGAAGCTATTTTTTCAGGTCTTTTGGAAGTAATCGAACGAGATGCTGTTATGATTAACTTCTTCCAAAAATTACCCAAAATATCAATATCCATAAATTCAATACTTTCTAATGCAGGAAATCAACTTTGTGATTTTCTCAAAAAAATTGAAAAACACTATAGCGTTCTTGTGTTTAAGCAGTACAGCGATATTAATATTCCTATTTTTCTGTGTTATATATGGGATAAAAACGCAAACAAAGATACCCTTCATTTTGGTATAGGGGCTTGTGCATCCTTGGATTCAGACGAAGGTATTACAAAGGCTCTCAAAGAGTGCTTGTTTACCTATTTTTATTCTAAAAATATGATGCATTTGAAAAAGGATAAAAAAGAAGAAATCAATGCATTATACGAGCATTTTTTATACTATCAGAAATCAGAAAAGTTCTTTGAACTAACCAAAGTTGATGATGATAAAGCCTATTCAAAGGAAAGCTTTAAAGAAGAACATCTTTTCCAAAGTATCAGGGAAAATAACCTGAACTGTTTTTATGAAGACCTAACGACAAAAGATATTTCAGATAATACATCCTATGTGGTCGTCAAATCTATAATCCCTGAAATGATTGACTTGAATAAGAGCTATAAAATGAGAAGATTAGGATTGAAGCGTCTTTTAGAAGTGCCTAAGAAACTTGGCTTGCCTGTTCAGAAAACTCTTAATACTGAACCACACCCATTTCCATAGGTTTGAAATGATAGAATTTTTACAAAATAAAATGGACGCTCTGGGCTATCATGCTGATTTATGCCAAATAGACAATGGCAATATTCATTATGTGTATTCGATAAAGGGTAAGGACTTAATCTTGAAGGTTAGGTCAAACCATGCCAGTAAATATCCTGATGTTGGAATAAATGCCCAAGACATACAAAAAGAAATAGACATTCTAAAAATAACAAATGATATTTCGATTGATAATATTAAAATTCCTCAATTGGTAGAATATGAGGTCAATGACGAAAATCTACCTTCTTGGATGATTATTGAATCCCTAGGAAACCCCTATGATTTCTATAACTGTGATATTAATCGGGGATTAAGCAATGATGATTTTTTCAGATTAGGAAAGAACTTTTCCAATCTTCATAGCGCCATTCAAAGGTCAGAACTGTTCGATATGCTTAATGATGCCAATGGGAAAGATTATTTTGAAAGATATTTTGAACACAAAGTTGGAAAAGTTACAGAACATCAAGATTTATTTTCAGAATTGAAGTTGAATACTTCTTATTTGGTTCATGGCGATTTAATCCCTAAGAATTTAATTTTCAGGGAAAACAATTTATCGGTTATTGATTGGGAGTACACCCATTTTGGAAGTCTTGAATTGGAGCTTGCACTGTTTTTATCAGAGATGGAGAAAGGCACTAAGAAAAAAATCCCCAAAGATGCTCAAAAGGCTTTGATTACGGGTTATTCATCAACTGACGGACAGAATATAAAAATAAATGAACGCCTACTTTATAAAGTGAATGATGCTTTTAGTTTAAAAGTGAGGTAGCATGGTTTGTTTGGGTAAAAACACCTGCCTCATCATCGAAATAGATATTGTAAGCTGTACAATGCTGAACGGGATTAAGGTTGACCCCAAGCTGATATTGAAAAAAATTCCAGATAACACCCGAATGGGTGGCTATTACGGCACATTCAAAAGTATTTTTTGTTGCAATTAAATGAAAAATCTCTGAAATTCTTTGAAAAAATTCCCCTTTGCTTTCCCCATTTGGAAGTCTTAAATCGGTAGAAACACTTATATCTTTTTTCATCCAGTTTTCAAAAATATCTGCATATTTTTCAAATGCATCACTTTTATGCATTCCACTAGCATCGCCATAATCAATCTCTGTGAGGTCATCAATAATATTGATATGGTGATTATGGTATTCATTAACGATTTCGGCTGTTTTTTTAGCCCTTGATAATGGGCTAGAAAAGAACAGGTCTATTTTTTCACCTTCTAGCCTTTTGGCTAAGTCTTCGGCTTGGGCAATGCCTGTTTTATTAAGGGAAATATCATGTTTTGAACCTAGGCATATTTTATTCAGATTCCAATCTGTTTCACCATGCCTGAAAATGATTAGTTTTTTCATTTTACCCCTCTAAGACATGACACTAAGGCAAAATGAAGGTTTTGACAATTGTATGCTAAAATTTTAACTGCAAAACCAACCGATAGGCATTTGCTTAAAAAGAAAGCCAAGCAAGGGTATTACTTCTCTCTCATGGCATTTCTCTTTCTCCAATAATTAAGAGCATATCTGCGCCCTATAACTAGATAATTGGATAGGATGGTTTCTAGGGTTGCTCTTGCCTTGTTATCACCCCTAGGCACTGTTATGGCTTCTTCAACTCTGTTTCTAACCACCGCAAGCATTTGTGTGGCAGCTTTAAAGGCTTCGATTTCATTAGATATAAAGAAAGGGTCGGATGCTTTCTTTCTAAAACTCTGATACTCCTCTCGAAGTATTTTTTGGCACGTCAATTCTATGTGTTTCTGCTTATCCATTGATAAGATTAAAATTAATCAACAGCATTCTAATTGAGTTTAAAATTTAGGCATAAATATTCTGTTGTACGGCTAGTTGATAAGCAGTTTCTTCAAAAGCAAACCATGCAAGGGTATTTTTAAGGTCGCCAGTGATTTTAATTGGTTTACCAAGACTATCTTCGGTTTCTTGACGTAATTGCTCAATTTCATCATAGAAATCATCAAAGAATTGGTGTGTATCTGTGTAATATATGAGAGGGCTAATCATTCCACTAATACAACCATATTGCTGTAAATCAGAAAAGAAATCCTCAATATCGTGATATTCCAATGCCTCATCAGCCACAAATGCTTTAATAGAGTGTGGTTCATTCTCAATGATGGTTTGTAGTTGTTTTCTAAAATTATCTGGTTTCATAGCAAAGCTCCTTATAAAGTTTTGCCAGCTACCATCGGAGAGCATTAAAAAAAGCAAGGAGGAATCTGCAAGAGCATTCCTTGTCTTTTTTTAAAGGCTTGGAGATAGCTTAGAAAAAACGATATGAGAGCGTATGAAACTCTAAGAATAGAAAACGATTCACATTCTTAGCAAGGGATGCTATAATACAGACCAATATACTGACCAAATAGATTTTAAAGGATTTGTTGTTTACTAAAACCCTTTTGTTTGTTGAGATGTGCCCTTAGCTCAACCGGATAGAGCAATTGCCTTCTAAGCAATAGGTTGCAGGTTCGAGTCCTGCTGGGCGCGCCATTTCATAGGTAATCATAAGGTTTCAAAACGGACTTTAAGTGCGTAATACTAAACAATAATTTCCTTTATAAAATCATAGAATTTTAAAAAAGGAGTTATTATGAACATTCACAAGAAATCACAAAGAAGTATTAAAATTGCTGACCAGATTGCTGACCAAAATACCAATACTATAAAATTCACCCATTTGACGATTAAGCATTTAAAACCTCAAGCGAAACGTAAAATTTTCTGGTGTGACGGAATGATGGGGTTTGGTCTTCGCGTTACTCCGAAAGGAATAAAAACTTGGATTTTCCAGTTTCGCATTGATGGTAAAGAGCGAAGGATGACTTTAGGTAAATTTCCTCGAACTTCCCTTAGTAATGCCATATCTCTTTACTCGGATGCCTTATCAAAGGTTGAAATTGGCATAGACCCATTATCAGAAAGAAATAAAAAAATAAAAATGGAAGAGGAAGAATTAACACTTTACGAGTTAATTGACATATATATGGGGTATTGTAAAGAATCAGGCAAGATAACTTATAAAAGTGAGGAAAGAGCTTTTGAAAAAGACCTACCTGCCTCGATTAAAAGAAAAAAAATCTCTGAAATACAATCCAAAGAAATAGCTACAATAGTTCAAAAAATAATAGCTAAAGGAACACCGGGTACAGCAGAACACATTTTTAAATATACAAGACGATTGTTCAATTTTGCGGCGGATATTGGATTATTAAAAAGAAGGGATAATCCTTGCTTAGATATTAAACTTAATTTACCAAAAAAGAAACGTGAAAGACATTTAAATAGTAAAGAAATATACTTGTACTGGAACAATATTAATGATGTTCCAATGGCTTGTGTAACTCGTTTAGCTTTAAAATTTCTTCTATGTACTGTAGCTAGGTCAATTGAAGTTAGGACTATGAAATGGTCAGATGTTGATTTACATGAGAGGATATGGACACAACCAACGTCAAAAAATGGACGGATGCACCGTGTCCATTTAGGTGACTTGGCTTTAAGTATTTTGGAGGAAGTTAGTTTATACACGGGTGCTAGTGATTTGGTTTTTGGCTCTACACGGCATTTTAGAACCTGCGGAAAGAAAAAGACGGAAGATTTAGAAATTATGAAATCTTGGTCTTTATCACAACCTTTCCGAAGACATTTTCCAAAACTTGGGATTGAAGAAAAATTTTACCCCCATGATTTGAGAAGAACGGGGGCAACACTAATTGCGGGGTTATTTGGAAGACGAGATTTGGCGACAATGGCGTTAAATCATACAACATCAGATGTAACGGGAATATATGATTTGTATGCTTATGATAGAGAAAAGAAAATGGCATTGGTTGCTCTCAACAAAGCTATCGAACTGATTGTCAATAGTTCTAATGTTGAGAGCATTCCAACTTTCGATGAATTAAGAGCTAAAGTTAGTCAACCCGTTCAGCTACCGAATCCTTATGAAGGGCAGGGGGTTGATAATCAACAGGGCTTTCAAGCCAGTTTTTCAAGTCCTGTATCTTATACGCTTTCCGTCTGCCATGATGGGTCAAAGAATGTAGCTTAGGAAAACGCCCTTCCTTACGTTCCCTATACTGTGTGACCTTATCCAATGTTGTTAGGATTTCGGCTGTTTTAATAGAAACAAATGCGTTTGTTTCTAATAACAATCCAATAACAATTTCTTTTTCTTGGTCAGGGTCAATGAGAATGACACCGTTATTTTCAATGGTTTTCATAGTAAGTTTTCCTTTTCTGATTTGCAGTGAAAAGGGGTATAGATGGAATTTGATAAAACCTGTACTGGCTTATTTTTTATGCTTTGGGCGCATGAGTATTTATTTAAGCATGAAAACCATTTTAATATGGAAATATTATATCTGCCAGTATAGCTTTCGCGTCTTACGAATTATGGATATATGCCAACAACTTAATGAAAGGAAAAAAAATGCATATAAAATTCAACTACCCCCATAAAGTAAGACGGGACTTTCTACACGATATGGTTAAACAACTGGTTAGGCAACGTCATAGGCTTGGTATCACACAAGATGACTTGAACCATACATTAGGCGTTGCTGACCGATTGGTGAGCCATTGGGAATGTGGGGTTAGAAGCCCAACGGCATTTCATTTATATTGTTGGGCTGATGCTTTGAAAGGACGGCTTGTGTTTATTCCTGATGGGGTAGAAGCAAAAGCTATTATAAGCAACCTTAAACAAAAAGCTACTAATGACAATTTCGCAGAACGTCATAACGTAGCCAATGATAATATTCTCGAGTTAGCCGAGAGCATTGAGAAAATTTCTAAGGTTGGCTAACATAAATAAATCTACTAAATGAGAAAAGGGGAAGCGGACACTCAAAAGTCCAAGCGACCTCTTTTCTTTTTTGATTAATTTTATAGATTCCTCTTATAAAAAGTCTTGAATTTTTTTAATAAAATACGTCGATGACCCACTCTCTTGATAATCTAAAACATTATCATGATGAGGCAATGAAATTTTTTGCCTCTGAATTAATGATTTTAAAGGAAGTCATACCCAAGATTAATGATACAAAACTCGCAAAAATTGCTACCCTTTTGATAAGTTGTGGGCAAACTGGTTCTGCAATTCTTCAATTGGCAACACAAGTTGATACGTTCACTGGTGAAACTGCTATGCTTTCCCGGGCATTTATGGAGAAAATAACAAATTTTTGTTATGTAAGTATTGCAGATGAAAAGGAGTATAGAGCTTTTGTTTTACATCCAATATATAAATATTATCATGGGATAGAATCTTTTAAAATGGAAGATGATTTAAGTTTTGTTCAGGAGGAAAACATTAAAAAGCGAAAAGAAAAACAGAAAAAACTTAAGGATTTACCCATAGTACAAGAAGCTTTATTCATTTTTTCAGAAACAAATTATCGATTGAATTGGACTAAGAAGACATTGAATCAGAGGATCAAGGCGATTGAAGAATGGGGTAAGTTAATGGATGTTTTCTTTCGACTTAACAAAATACATTACTATTCGGATACATCAGAGGCTCTTCATGGTTCATTATATGGATGCACATACAATTTAGGGGTATTTGATCCAGAGTTTGACCATGAAAAAGAAGATGAATTAGAGAAAAAACTCTACAAAGAAAATACTTGCGCTTTATTGCATCTAGGAATGCTTATACATGAATCATTGACACTTATATCTTATTCAAGCGACATCAATGAGATTTGGGAACACTCCTACAATAACAGGAATAGGGCATTAAGTCTTTTATTTCATGTGCTGGAAAGAAAAGAAAACAGTTTAGGAAATATTAAAAATAAATGATAGAAATAAAGCAGTTTTGTGAAATACTAAGAAAAAGGTCGGAAGAAAATAACAAGTCGTTCAGCACGTTATATGAAAGTCACTTATATGGAAATTGTTTTTCTGTTTTAAGACAAGAGTTAGATTCTATGGTTAGAGTGATTTACCTATTAAACATCCCCGAAATTGATGAGCGTAAACGCTTAATACAACAAACTTTAAATGGTGAACAATGGAGTTTTATTAATCATAATAATAAAGTCCAAAAAGTGACCGATAGGGATATGGTAGGTATTGCAAGTCAACTATGGGGTTGGACACAAAACGTTTATAAATTTGGATGTGCATTTATCCACCTTTCAAAGTTTCACAATTATTTAAACGAAGACCCATTCAAGTCTTTATCAGAAACGGACAAGGACAATATAATAAATCAGTTAAATGATTATCATAATGCTAATTTGAACAGAAGCTCTAGCTTAGAAGATATTATTCCTTATCTCCCCAATGTGATGGATAAAATAACTTCAAATTTTGAATATGACATAAGAAAGCTTGAAAACAACCAAGACAATAATATTTGAAAAACTACAGTTAGAATAAAACCATTTGTTGTACATATGTTGTACAGAAGCAAAAAACCCAAGAAAACATCTTGGGTTTTTTAGTGATTGAAAAGTAGCGAGAGGGGGACTTGAACCCCCGACCTCTGGGTTATGAATCCAACGCTCTAACCACCTGAGCTACCTCGCCATTTTGTTTTTCGGACTCCGAGTTATGAATCCTGCGCTCTAACCACCTGAGCTACCTCGCCATTTGGATTAAAACGGCTGCAAATATAAAGTTTAATTTCTTGCCTATCAACTCCCATACTTTAAATTATTCTATCGGTTTTATTTTTTTATCATTTGGAAATCTATATATTGCCCGAAGAAAAATCATCGTAATGAGCGATAAAATAAAATTTGAACTTGAATTTGTAATACAGTCCTCCCCGCAATTGTTGTATCAATATCTGTCCACACCTTCCGGACTTTCGGAATGGTTTGCGGATAATGTAAACTCGCGTGGGGAAATGTTCAGTTTTATTTGGGACGGTTCTGAGGAAGAGGCTAGATTGTTAAAACGCAAGAGTGATGAATTTGTGAAGTTTGCCTGGGAGGAAAATGATGATGACTCTTATTTTGAAATGAAAATTATCGTAGATGAGATAACCAAGGATGTCTCACTTTTTATTACGGATTTCGCTGAGGAGGACGAAGTGGACGAGGCAAAAATGCTTTGGGAAAATCAAGTGTCCGATTTAAAGCACGTTTTGGGTTCCAAATAACTACTTCTTTATATTTAATTCTATATTTGACCTTGATTTTTCAAGGTTTTTTTATGGTCAATTTCAACGGTACACTTCTTCCCAAAAGTGCGGTCTTTTTAAATCATGAGAATAGGGGGCTCCGGTATGGCGACTCCCTTTTTGAAGCCATCCGTGCCGTTGACGGGAAACCATTGCTTTGGGAAGACCATTACCTTCGGCTTATGGCTTCTATGCGGATCTTGCGCATGGAAATACCCATGGAGTTTACCATGGAATTCCTCGAAGCCGAAATAGTTAAAACGATCAATGCCAATACATCCGTAAAAAAATCCCCGGCGAGAATCCGTTTAACCGTATATAGGAATGATGGCGGCCTGTATTTGCCAAACAGCAACGAAATTTCCTATGTTGTAGAAAGTAAGGAGTTGGCCAACCCCTTTTACGTTCTGGAGGAAAAGCCGATGGAGGTTGAACTTTTTAAGGATTTTTATGTGAATACCGGCCTGCTTTCCACCTTAAAAACCAACAATAGGCTTATAAATGTGGTGGGAAGCATTTATGCCAAAGAGAACGGCTATGACAATTGCCTGTTGCTCAACCAGAACAAAATGGTAGCCGAGGCCCTGAACGGGAATATTTTTCTGGTACAGGGTACTACCATTAAAACGCCAGCATTAAATGATGGATGTCTTAACGGGATTATCCGGAAGAAGCTTTTAGAGATTATTGGCAACTTAAATAACTATATATTGGAAGAGGTATCCATATCTCCTTTTGAGCTTCAAAAGGCCGATGAGCTGTTTATTACCAATTCTATTTCGGGGATACTATCCGTTACCAAATACAGAAAAAAGGAGTACGGTACACAAGTAGCGAAGGACTTGGTTGGAAAACTGAACGCTTCCGTTCGGTTGGGAACAATCGGTTAATCTAGTTAAGACTGGGATTTTCAGGAGCATTGGACCAAAGCAGATAATTACCGCCCAATTCGATCATTTTCTCTTTCCAAAAGGCCACCGAGGATTTTTGGATGATGGCACTCTCATATTTATTCTTGACAACGATCCAAGATTTTGAAGAAAGTTCCTGATCCAACTGAAGGGACGACCAACCGGAATAACCCAAAAAGAATCGAATATCATTTTCCGAGATAATCTTTTGGTTTATAAGGCTTATGGTCTTCTCAAAATCCCCGCCCCAATAAATACCGTCCGAGATTTCTATACTATTATCGATCAAATGGGGTACCTTATGAATGAAGTAAAGGTTGTCCTGCTCTACAGGGCCACCATTATACACCTGGAAAGGGATACTGATTTCCGTGACCAAATCGTTGATATGGTATTCCAAAGGTTTATTCAGAATGAACCCTACCGAACCTTCCTCATTATGTTCGGCTAGGAGCACAACGGAACGATTGAACGAAACATCTCCTGTTAATGAGGGTTCCGCAATAAGAAGCTTACCTTTTTTAGGTTTTAGACCTATCATAGTATTATAGACTTGTTTATCTAAAATAAGATAATTCCCATAAATACCAAAAGCTCGGATACAAAAAGGCATCCTTGACCAAGAAGTTCAGGATGCCTTATTATATTATAAAATCGTATAAACTAGTTCACCGCGTTGCCCAAATCGGCACCTGCCTTAAACTTAACAACATTTTTAGCTGCAATTTGGATAGTTTTACCAGTTGAAGGATTTCTACCTTCCCTTGCATTTCTTCTAGATACGGACCAAGACCCAAAACCTACCAAAGAAACCCTGTTTCCATTTTTAAGAGATCCTTCTACATTTCCCAAGAAAGATTCCAATGCCTTTTTTGCCGCTGCTTTTGTGATGCCAGCATCCGCTGCCATAGCGTCGATTAATTCTGTTTTGTTCATAATGTAATTAAATTAATTGTTGTTAAAATAATTTTAAAACCTAATAACAAATTTATATGGATTTGCCATGAACACAAGTAAAATCGAGGGAAATCCCCATTTTTGTTGATAACTCGGGACGTTTGTTGATAAAGTAGGGCAATTTTTACGTTTCTCGCAGCCCAATAACGGCGGGGCTTTAGGCCATATGGGCAGTTTTGGACAATTTAAGGCCGTTTAGGATTTCTTGGGATTTCATTTTTCGTTTCCCTGATAATTGCATTTCCAGAAGTTGAATAAAGCCATCTGGAACAGCAACTCGAATTTCCTTTTTGTCAAATAGGATCTGCCCATTTTTAAGGGAGTGGTCTTTCCTCTCCATGGCAACGGTATAAATTTTCACCAGTATGGTCTCCGTATCATTGGTCAAGGTGCTCCATGCCGCTGGGTAAGGACTTAACCCACGGATATGGTTATAGATTTCCTGAATAGGGCTATTCCAATTGATTCGACATGTTTCCTTATGTATTTTAGGGGCCTTTTTTAGATTTTGGGAGCTACTCTGTTTCTGTCTTTTTACGGAATGACCTTCAATCTGTTGGACGGTCTTCAATACCAAATCCGCACCTAAAAGCATCAATTTGTCGTGGAGTGTTCCCGCCGTGTCCGTTTCTTTGATGGCTACTTTCTCTTGAAGTATTATTTCACCTGTATCTATTTTTTCGTCCAAAAAAAATGTGGAGACCCCGGTTTCCGTCTCCCCATTGATAATAGCCCAATTAATAGGTGCCGCACCTCTATATTGGGGCAGTAGGGAAGCGTGAAGGTTAAAGGTTCCATATTCGGCCATGTTCCATACTTCTTTGGGAAGCATCCTAAAGGCAACCACTACCTGTAGATTGGCATTCAAAGACCTTAATTCAGTCAAAAAGGACTGGCTTTTTAGATTGGTAGGTTGTAAAATTCTGATGTTGTGCTGTTTTGCATACTTTTTTACTGCCGATTCCTGAAGTTTTCGACCTCGGCCGGCCGGCCTATCTGGAGCGGTGATCACACCCACTATAGTATAATTCCTTTCCACCAATTTAGATAGCGAAGCCACTGCAAAATCAGGAGTTCCCATAAAGACGATTCGTAATTTCCCCATGTTACATCAATTCGTATTCGTTTTTGGTATTTATTCGTATTTCTCCATCTTCCAAAAGATACCCGATGACTTTTAAGATCCTCTCCTCTTCATATGCCAATGCTTCGATCAATTGTCTTGATGTTCTTTTCTTTTCCCTTAATAAGGTCAATATTTTTTTGGGAAGCGATTCCAAACCTTCGGCACTTTTGGAAGCACTTTCCAGACAAACATCACATATGCCACAATCTTTTTTGCGTTTCTCGCCAAAATATGCCAAAAGCTGCCTGTTTCTACATCTTGAATCCGTATTAATATAGCGCAGCATATGATCCACATTTTCTTGCTTAATTCGGTTTTGTTCCTTTACATTTTTGGCAAATACATTTATGGTGCTATCATCCTCCCTCGGTACTAGAAATAGTATGTTTAGGTCCTGATTGACGGCATTGTATGCTATGATGCCATCTTTTTGCAATTGATGCAATATTTGGATAACCTTCTCTTCACTTTGTCCTGTTTTTTTGGATACAAGGTCAGTATTTATTTTTGTATCAAAATCGAAAACTCCCCCATATGTCCTTAAAAGTGTCTGGACAACATCTGCCAAGACACGATTTTTCTCCAGATATTCAAAAGTCTGTTGTTTGTTTGCCAAAAAACGTATTGTACTTGTCCTGAAAAAGGATTCGGAGAGGGATATCACAGAATTTAAATCCAAGATACGCATAGCGTTGTAGGTCAATATGGTATTCAGTTGATACGTATTGCAAAATGTATTGAAGTTCAATGGATAGGCCTCATTGCTTCCACCGCCATAAGGTATTTGAAAGTAATTGTTAAGTTTGTTATATACTTTTTTCAAGAAGGAAATATCCGGTAATACGCTTAAAAACTGATTCCTTACCTGTTTTTCATCTGCTTTATTGGTAATGAGAATGGCTTTTGCAGCCTTACCATCCCTACCTGCCCTACCAGCTTCTTGAAAATAATTCTCCAAACAATCCGGAATTTGGTAATGCAAGACCAGTTCTACATCAGGTTTGTCTATTCCCATCCCAAAGGCATTGGTGGCAACGATTGTTTTCACTTTGTTGCCGAGCCATAAATTCAGCTTCTTCTCCTTTTCCGTATTGGAAATCCCGCCATGAAAAAAGGTGGTACTAATAGTATTCTCGTTCAAATAATTGGACAATTCCTCTGTTAGGCGCCGGGTGCGGACATAGACTATAGTACTTTTTTGAGCCTTGGCACAAAGTTGTTTGAGCCTGTAACGCTTATCCTCTTCCCAAATTACGGTAAAGGCAATATTATCCCTGGCAAAAGAGTCCTTGAATATTGAATGCTTTTTGAACTCCAAATTTTCAATGATATCTTGGGCTACCTTTTCTGTTGCGGTGGCGGTAAGGGCTAAAAAAGGAACATCAGGATGTAGCTCCCTTAATTTTGAACACTCCAGATAGGCCGGTCTAAAATCGTGCCCCCATTGCGAGATGCAATGGGCCTCGTCTATGGCTACTAGGTTTACATTCATCCGGTGTATCCTTTCCAGTACCATTTCCTGTTTCAAGCGCTCCGGGGAAAGATAAAGGAATTTGTAATTCCCGTAGATGCAGTTGTCCAGTAGATCGCTTACCTCCTCAAATCGGATTCCACCAGTAAGTGCTATAGCCTTGATGCCCCTTTGTTTAAGACTGTCAACTTGATTTTTCATCAACGCTATCAGCGGAGAAATTACAATACAGATGCCTTCCCTGGCCAAGGCCGGTACTTGAAAACATATAGATTTCCCACCTCCTGTAGGTAGGAGAGCGAGTATATCCTCACCATTTAGGACACCTTCTATGATATCTTCCTGGGAACCCTTGAATTCTGAAAACCCCCAATAACGTTGTAAAAGTTCACCTGGACGTTTTTCCATTATCCCAGATTTAGCAGATTCAATATGTGGTCCTTTCTTTCCTCCACCGGACCCTTGGGAACAATATGCAGATCGTACCCAAAATGTTCATAGGTGTTTTTTAAGCAGTCATGCACACGTAGGGATTCCTCATAGCTCTCAAAACGTGCATTGTCCACAATATGGATTTCGGGCCAAGGGGGCATTATCAATACCAAATCATAACGGAACTTCTTGCATGCCTTTGTGAATGTTTCGTCATATTTCTGGCCAAAACAGTCCATATAGGCCAGTACGTCCGGAATACCCCTGTCAAAAAAAAAGATATCCTGACCCGTCCCCTTAACCGATTGATGCTGGGCAATCCGCTGTTGTAGTAATTGTGTGTTAAATTGGATAGGGTCTTGCACGGAGATAATAGGATTTATGGCAAAGGATTCCAGTCCGGCTTGTTCCTTTTCCTCTAGGGTCATACTTCTGATTACTTCGTGAAGACAAGTGAACCCCATTTTTTCTAAGCGTTCGATTACCGAGGTCTTTCCGGTACTTGGCCCACCGGTAATTACAATTTTTTTAGGATTCAATAGTTATGTATATGATAGGTACAAAAGTAATCAATACCCATTAGGTTAAGAAATCTGTAGACGAAGCATTATCTTTGCAAAAATATCTTTATGAATACTGAGAAATCAGATGAGTTTTATAGTCGTCTAAAGGAACAGCTTCAAGAAAGCACTAGCTGGCCTTCCAACTACTTGTACAAATTCATCGTTCCTACTGATACCGAGAAGATAAATATCATACATGGCATTTTTGACAATACCGGGGCGGTTATTGAATCCAAGAAATCAAAAAAAGGAAAATACACCAGTATATCCATAACCGTAAACAGAAAAAATCCGGATGAGGTCATCCAAAAATATAAGGAAGTAGGTGCGGTTGAGGGGGTAATTTCCCTATAAGCTGGATATTTGGGTATATTTTTGTTACTTTGCAAACATACCCGAAGAACTACTCCATACTAATTTTTAAGCTAAAACTTTTAATTTGAATCCAGTAGAGAATTTAGAATACAATACGGAACGTCCCAAGTTGATTATACCCGAATATGGTCGTCATTTCCAAAAGATGGTGGACCATGCGGTTTCCATTGCCGACGATTCCGAAAGAAACCAAGTGGCCAAGGCCATCATTAGTGTTATGGGGAATTTACAGCCTCATTTAAGGGATGTCCCGGATTTTCAGCATAAACTCTGGGATCAGCTGTTTATCATGTCCGACTTTAAACTCGATGTCCAGTCACCTTTTCCCATTACCTCCAAAGAGGTACTGCAACAAAGTCCGGAACCATTGGAGTATCCTCAAAATCATCCAAAATACCGTTTTTATGGCAATAATATCAAAAGGATGATCGATGTGGCCGTAAAATGGGAAAAAGGCGATATGCGGGACGGTCTTGAATATGCGATTGCCAACCACATGAAAAAGTGCTATTTAAATTGGAACAAGGATACGGTAGACGATAAAGTAATCTTTAAACACTTGTACGAGCTGAGCGATGGTCAGATAAATTTGGTAGACGAGAACCTCACGGAAAGCGGGCAATTTCTTAAAAACAGGATATCCAAAACAGGTCGCAGCAGTTCCAATAAGAAAAACCAAAGAAACAATCGCGGTAAGAAGCGATACTAATATTCCTAATCCTACATGGGAACATTTAAAATTGAAGGCGGCCACCGACTCTCCGGTGAAATAACGCCCCAAGGAGCCAAGAACGAGGCCCTTCAAATTCTGTGCGCCGTTCTTTTGACCCCTGAAAAAGTTACCATCCACAATATTCCGGATATCGTGGATGTAAACAAATTAATATTGTTGTTGGAGGATCTGGGCGTAAAGATCCAGAAGAAAGGAAAAGGTTCGTATACCTTTAAGGCGGACGATGTTAATTTGGATTATCTGCAGTCGGATGATTTCAAAAAAGATGGTAGGGGACTTAGGGGTTCCATAATGCTCGTGGGGCCATTATTGTCTCGTTTTGGAAAGGGGTATATTCCCAAACCTGGAGGCGATAAGATAGGTAGAAGAAGACTGGACACCCATTTTGAAGGCTTCATTAACCTAGGGGCAAAATTTCGTTATAATAAGGAAGAACATTTTTACGGTGTAGAGGCCAAAAGGCTAAAGGGAACCTATATGCTTTTGGACGAGGCTTCCGTAACAGGAACGGCCAACATTGTAATGGCCGCCGTTCTAGCGGAGGGAGAGACTACCATATACAATGCCGCATGCGAACCTTATCTACAACAACTTTGTAAAATGTTGAATCGGATGGGGGCCAAGATTTCCGGTATTGGATCTAATATGTTGACCGTCCAAGGGGTAGATCAACTGGCGGGTACCGAACACACCATGCTTCCGGATATGATTGAAATCGGCAGTTGGATTGGTCTTGCGGCGATGACCAAAAGTGAATTGACCATAAAGAATGTCAGTTGGAAGGATCTAGGTCTTATTCCCTCTGTTTTTGGAAAATTGGGCATCCAAATTGAACGCAGGGAGGATGACATTTTTATTCCCCAACATAAGGATGGATATAAAATACAGAATTTCATCGACGGCTCTATCCTGACTATTGCCGATGCTCCTTGGCCAGGACTCACCCCTGATTTATTGAGCATCATTCTCGTGGTTTCGACCCAGGCCAGGGGAGAAGTGCTTGTACATCAAAAAATGTTTGAAAGCCGTTTGTTCTTTGTGGACAAACTAATAGATATGGGAGCAAAAATTATTCTTTGTGATCCCCACAGGGCTACCGTCATAGGCCATGATTTTAAATCTACCTTAAAGTCCACTACCATGGTTTCCCCCGATATCAGGGCGGGTGTTTCGCTATTAATTGCCGCATTATCGGCAAAAGGTACCTCTACCATTCATAATATTGAACAAATCGATAGGGGGTACGAGGATATTGACACAAGACTGCGGGCTATAGGAGCTAGAATCGTACGGGTTTAGTTATTGCATATTGCACCTAATCAATAACTTGACGATTTAATTATTTTTCCACTAAAGATCCATCGGGATATTGGGCAAATCTTCCTTTTTCCCTAGGATGTACATTGTCCGGATAGGGCCATGGCCAACCCCCGAATTGGGTGATACGATATTCCTGCATCGTTTTTTGAATTTCTTCTTCGGTATTCATTACGAAAGGTCCATATTGTACTACGGGCTCGCTTAATGGTTTGCCCTGTAACATCAGTAACGATGCGTCTTTTTCCCCATTTTGGATAAGCGTTTCATGGGAAGCGTCCAATTCTATTCCAAAATTTTGCTGGATTGTATTATCCCTAATCTGGAGTTCCGAGCCTTCATAAAAATATAAGGTCCTGTTCACTGAGGCATCCGTTTTTGGAATGCTATAAGAGGCATTGGCGTTTAAATGAATATTTAAGATAGCGACCTCGTTTTCGGCATTCGCCGCCCATGAATCCGGAGCAGGTTTTGGTGCTGTGGCATCCTCATAAGAGCCAGCAACTATTTTTAAGGTACCCCCTTCAAATTCGATGTACGGAATATTTTCATGCCATAACATTTTAAAATGGGGGTCTACAAATTTGCTTGCTTTGGGCAGGTTTAGCCAAATCTGAAAAAGCTCCAAGGGATTTTCCTTTTCCGTATGCAACAAAGGAAACATTTCCGAGTGTTGTACACCTCTACCAGCGGTCATCCATTGTACATCTCCTTGACCAAAACGACCGGCAGCACCCAGTGAATCGGAATGATCACAATATCCTTTGTTCACTATGGTAATGGTTTCAAAACCCCTATGGGGGTGGGATGGAAACCCCGGAATGGTTTGCCCATGGTACATGCGCCAACCATCTTTTATGGTGAAGTCGTTTCCTAAATTCCTACCCTCAAGAGAAGCGGCCGGGGACATATCTTCCTTTCCCTTGGGATAATGGTCCAAATGATACACACAGAACAAAAATGGATCTTGGGTCTGCCAGGGAAAACCCAAGGGGAAACTATTTTTTATGGGACTTTTCATGAATCACAGTTTTTGAAATTTGGGGTTTGGAGTTTAATTTGTTCGTGTTTTACGGTATTGCTTTCGGAAAATTGGAATGTTATCTCCATGCGGCATTCATTTTTTTATTTCCTCATAGGAAACAAATGCGAATCGCTTATTATCCGGTGCCCATGAGGGTACATTAATGGTGCCTTGGCCTCCGGTAAATTCGCATAAGGTTCTTATGTCGCCACTGTCCAAATCATAAAGGCGCAAGGCTACCTTTTTCATGGGTGGATGCCGATTACCTTGGTCTTCCAGATATGAAATAAAAACAAAATATCTTCCATTGGGGGAAGGATGGGCGAACCAGTTGGAATAGGAATCATCCGTAAGTTGTTGGGGGATGCTACCATCGGCTTTCATCCGCCATATCTCCATTTTTCCGGATTGCATGGAGTTGTAATAAATAAATTGACCGTTTGGGGAATATTCAGGGCCATCATCCAATCCCGGTGAATCCGTCAGTCTTTTTTCTTCTCCTCCTTTTGAAGGAATGCTAAAAATGTCGAAGTTGTCGTTTCGCTTTGCCGTATAGACCAAGGTCTTACCATCCGGGGACCAGCCATGCCAGTACGAAGGATAGTTCGGAGTGACCAATTTTGGAGTACCTCCTGAAATGGGTATGGTATAAATGCGTGAAGTACCCGATGTAGCCCCTTCAATTTTATCATTGTTGCTAATGGCCAGTAATTTCCCATCAAAAGAAATACCGTGGTCGTTGTTGCAGTTTTTAAGATTTCCGGTAGGTAGCAATTCCTTCTTATTACCATCAACCGTCACTTTGTACAACAAGCCATTTTGGTTGATAATAAAATAACTTCCGTCCAAACTCCAATTGGGGGCTTCAAAATGCGCTTGCTCCTGAAGTACTATTTTTCTTTCGTTTGTTTCAATATCAAATATCTCAAGCGTCGATTGGATTTGTTCTGATTGGGAATACATAAACAAAGGGAACAAGATTAATGGAAAATTGAAAAGTTTCATCGTGATTGAATATACCGGTTTAATAGTATTCTAAAGATAATGGAAAATAACGGGTTTACAGTTCTCGAATGACTTTACAAGGATTGCCGAAGGCAAGTACATTTTCCGGTATGTTTTTGGTGACAACGGAGCCCGCTCCAATGGTGGTGTTATCTCCAATGGACACCCCGGGCATGAGCACCGAATTTCCACCGATCCAAACATTGTTCCCGATAGCAACGGGAAGTGTAGCCGTTAAATAGGACGTTCCTTTTTCTTTATTTTCAACAATCCTTTCCGAAGCCTTTAGTGGATGGAGGGCCGTATAAATTTGCACATAGGGTCCAATAAGACCATTTTTACCAATGATAATCGTATTGTTGTCCAGAAAAAAGCAGTTGGCATTGATGAAGGTATTTTCACCAATGGATATGTGCTCCCCATAATCACAAAAAAAGGGAGCTTCTATCCAAACACCATCCCCTTTATAACAAAAAAGCTCACTGAGCAATTCATTTCGCCGAGCGATTTCTGTAGATTCCAACCGATTATATTCTTGAAAAAGTTTCCTCGCCCTATGATATTGATTAATTAATTCAGGATCTCTGGAATCGTAGTTTTGCCCGAAGAGCATTTTTTCTTTTTCGGTCATATCTGGTTTAGGAGGAAGCGGTCAAGGCTTCTATTTTCTTTTGTACTTCATCCGCTTCTGCATATTTAGTATCACTTGCAGAGCGATTACTTTTGGAAAGATCAAAAGCTTCTTTCATCAATCTTTGATATTTTTCCTGTAGTTTTTCTACTTCCGATTTCTTCTTAAATAGTCCGAACATATATTTTAATCCTTAAAATCAATTTTTGAATGTGTGCCATCGCAATACGGTTTGTTGGCAGATTGCCCGCACCTACAAAATGCCGTTGTACGCTTTTTTTCTTCAATACTCCCATCGGCTAAAGTGACTGATAGGTTCCCTTGAATCAATAAAGGGCCATTAGGGGAAACCTGTATTTGCATCTGGGATTTCGTCTCTTGGTCTTCCTGGACCTCTCCTCGATCCATTTCATAGCTTAAAGCCCCTGAAGGACATTTGGAAATCTGTGCTTTTAATTCCGCTGTCCCGGCATTTTCGGCTTTGATCCAAGGTTTTTCATTGGGATTGTACACGTTGGGAAGCATGTTTACGCAAATTGCCGAATGTATGCATAGTTTGGGTTTCCAAACCACGGTTAACTCTCCATTGGAATACTTCTTTATAATTTCTCGCTCAGCCATGATTATGCAATATTAATTCCTTTTAAAACCAATTTTTTCCATTCAGGATGACGTTTAATATACATGGCCACAAAAGGGCACATGGGAACCAAGATCAAGTCCTTTTTTTGGATATCCTCCAAAACCGCTTTGACCAAGGAAGTGCCAATTCCCTTGCCCTCCAGACCTCGCGGAACTTCAGTATGCGTCAGATAAATTTTGTCCTTGGCCCTAATGTATTCTATCCTAGGTACAAGCCCATCAATATGAACTTCATATTGCTTAGCTTCCGAATTGTCAATTAATTGTAAACTGTCCATGATTTTTTGTCTTTCAAAATTAGTCCGTTTCTATGGGAGGTGGCCCCTCAGGCACCATAGGTTTGTAGACTTCACTGCCTTTACGTTGTTTGAACTCGGCTTTCACTTTTTCTACCAGTTTTGGATTTTCAAAAAGGTCCAAAGCGGTCATGCCCAGTGCTTTGGTCGCGTGCACCATTCCTTTATGCCCTATGCTCATGCCTCCACAGGCTACTACGGCCCACGAATGCCATGGTGTGTCCTTTGGGGCCACGGTTACCTTTAAATTGATATTTGGTACATTCCAGCTTACATCGCCAACATCCGTTGAACCTCCCCCGGGATGCTCTTTGGTCTCTGCAAAAGGCTTTAGGGCACTATCCATGCCCACCTGAGGCTTCCCTGTGGCTTCCTGTATTTTTTTGCCAAAAGCGATTTCATCTTCTGTATAGGTCAAGGGATCTAAGAGTTCTAGGTTGTTTCGCATAATCTCGCCTCCGGCCCGATTGACCAAAACTTCATAAATACCGGAAATAAGCGAAATTTTATAATCTACATTGGCCATGATGGCCGCACCCTCAGCCATTTTCTGTACTTGTTCATATACCGGCAGCATTCCCTTACGCTTGGTATCGCGAACCCGAACCCAAAGTTTGGCATAATCCGGGACAACGTTTACCACTTGGCCACCATCTTGGATATGGTAGTGGATACGTACCGTAGGCTTTATATGTTCACGGTAGTAATTTATTCCCGTTGTGTAGAGTTCAAGGGCATCGGACGCACTACGCCCATTCCATGGGTCACTAGAGGCATGGGCAGCCTGACCAAAAAATTCAACCTTAAAATCGACCAGGGCCAGGGAACTTTGAACATCGGCCTCTGTTACCGCCGATGGATGCCAACTTAAATTTACATCCACACCATCCCATAATCCTTCCCTGACCATCCATATTTTACCGAAGAACTTCTCCTCGGAGGGTGTTCCAAAAAATTTGATCGTACCCTTGATTTTTCCTTGCTCCATAAGTTCCTTGACCGCAATGGCGGAACCAAGGCTTGCGGCTCCAAACAGATTATGCCCGCACCCATGCCCCGCGGCTCCTTCATGTAGAGGTTCCTTGGTCGGTTGGGCTTTTTGGGAGATTCCCGGTAAGGCATCAAACTCACCCAAAATACTTATTATAGGATTTCCGGAGCCATAGGTGGCCAGAAAGGCGGTTGGCATGCCTGCGACCCCTCTTTCCACCTTAAAACCATTTTTCTCCGCATAATCTGCTAAAATACGTGAGGAATCATCTTCCTCAAATGCGGTCTCGGCCAAGGCCCAAATGGAATCACTTATCTTTATCAATTCCGCCTTATGCTTTTCAACGGATGCAATTATGGCCCTTTTGTTGGAGGTTAATTTCTGTCCATTGGCGGCAACCCCATGGAAAAGAAGAATTAAAATTAATGTTCGGATTTTCATAGGATTGAATTAGCTATTGTATTTCTTTTTATCATGTTCATATGTTGAGTGAATCAATGCTTCAAGGGTCTCCATGTCCACGTCCGAAAGTCTTTTGATATAAAGACATGACTTACCCATAGTATGTTTGCCTAACTTGGCCAAAAAGCCTTGGTTGCGTTTAGCACCTGCACCTACATAAAGCGAAAAGTTTTGCTTGCGCGGAGAAAAACCGATAAGGGGCATATCACCTTCCCTTCCGGAATTGTACTTATAGTGGTAACTTCCAAAACCAATGATACTGGGTCCCCACATAACGGGATGTTCACCTGAGATTTTTTCCATTAAATTCAAGAGTACGTAACTATCGTTTCTTTTGTCCCCGTTTTCTATTCGATCCAAAAATTCCTGTACGGAGGCATTGGTGGGTATGGTCTTGTTATTGGACATTCTTTGGGTTTTTGGTCGAATTCTAAATATACTAAAAAAGGTAGATCATCCTACCGCTTCTTTATAGACTTTAAGGCAACGTTCGCGAGCTTCCTTGTGATCCACCATCTTAGGGAGATACGTACTCTCATTGTGCTCCGGAACCCATTTTGAAATATATTTTTCGTCCGCGTCAAATTTGGTTAATTGGGTCATAGGATTAAAAATGCGAAAATAAGGCGCGGCGTCTACGCCACTGCCAGCGGCCCATTGCCAGTTTCCTACATTGCTACTCATCTCATAATCCAACAATTTTTCGGCAAAATAGGCTTCACCCCAACGCCAATCGATTAATAAGTGCTTGCATAAAAAACTCGCGACCAGCATACGTACACGGTTATGCATATATCCGGTTTCATTGAGCTCTCGCATTCCGGCGTCCACTAATTTGTAACCGGTTTCCCCTTTCTTCCATTTTTCGAATTCCTCTTCCTTGTTACGCCAAGCAATACGATCGTATTTTGCCTTAAAGGCTTCTGTAACCGTTCTCGGATAATGCCAGAGGATTTGCATAAAGAACTCCCGCCAAATAAGTTCGTTCCAAAACACTTCATTTTTTTCCGCAATCGCTTTTTTCATCATTTTTCTAACGGAAACGGTACCAAAACGTAGATGTGGACCTAGATGGGAGGTTCCATTTTCCTTGGCGGGATAATCACGGGTATCCTCATAGTGCCGGATTAAATTGGAGGTAGCATTGTAATCAGGGATTTCTGTTAATGATGCCTTAAAACCAATGTCCGAAAGTGTGAGATTGGGCAGTTTGGATTGTTTTATCAAATTTTGGAAATGGGGAACGGTGTCATGAACTTTTATATGCTGGTTGGCCTTAAATCTTTCTTTCCATTTCTTCATATAGGGGGTATACACCAGATAGGGATTTCCATCATCTTTGACAACTTCGTTCTTTTCAAAAATGACCTGATCTTTGGATGTCTTAAATTCAATGTCATACTTTGCCAGCAGTTTTTGGATACATTCGTCCCGCTCCTTTGCATAGGGTTCGTAATCATGGTTTGCATATACACCCTGAATATCATATTCCTTTAGCAAACCTTCGTAGATGATCTCAGGCTTTCCATGGTATAACGCCAGAGAACTTCCCGATTTATTTTGAAGAGTACCTCGCATTTGCTGAAGTCTTTTGTGTATAAACGTTACCCGTACATCATCTTTAGGTAGTTTGTCCAGGATTTCGATATCGAAGATAAAGATGGGAAGTACGGGGAAATTATCATTCAATGCTTCCCAAAAGCCAACGTTATCATCCAAACGTAAATCCCTTCGAAACCAAAAAACAGAAACTTTAGCCTTCATTTTAATTGATATTCAAAGTAGACATTCCACCATCGACTCCTACTACCTGACCTGTCATCCAACTGCTTTTATCACTTAAGAGGAAAACCGTCATATTCGCAATATCTTCTGCATGACCCACTCGTTTTAGCGGATGTCGCCCGGCCATATTCTCCATTTTCCGCTCATTATTGAGAAGTTTTGAGGCCAAGGATGTATCTACCAAAGATGGTGCTATCACGTTCACTCTAAGTTTGGGAGCATACTCGGCGGCCAAGGATTTTGCGAAACCCTCAATCGCTCCTTTGGCCGCCCCAACGCTGGTATGGAATGGCATTCCCTTTCCTACGGCTACTGTACTGAAGAACACCATGCTGGCACTTTGGACCATTTTTGGCATAATTTCCTTGACTACTTTGACCAGCCCAAGAAAATTTACCCGCATATCTTCTTCAAAGATTTCCAGGTTCATCATCTTAAAGGGTTTAAGGTTTATACTCCCCGGGCAATATACAAAACCATGCAATGTATCCGGTAGGGTTGTTAGATTCAAATTATCCTTGGTAGTATCGAACGGAATGTATTGACAATGAATATCTTCTAAACCCTCTTGAGATCGGGATGCTATAAAAATGTTATGGGTATTATGAAGTTGCTTTGCAATGGACTTTCCGATACCACGTGAACCTCCTATCAGCAAAATGTTTTTCTGCATTCTAAAATGATTTTAGAGACATTTCATTGGGAATACCTTTCATTCTCCCAAAAAGTTCGGTAAGCTTTTGTTCTCGATATTTGAAAATCTTTATCAACTGTTTTCGTACCAATAATGGATGTGCCCATTGGCCTAGAATACCAAACGGAACTTTATAGTCAATTATGTCCTCCATCTCTACGCCGCCATCGATTGTTTTCAAAAAATGTTTGTGGTGCCAAAGCTTGTAAGGACCAAAACGTTGTTCATCCACAAAAAACTCCCCTTCAAGAACATGGGTAATCTCCGTTACCCATTTAGTGTTATATCTCGGAAAAGGGGACACCTTATATTGTATGATTTGGCCTGGGAACATAGGTCGATCAGCTCCAGCGAGTATGTTGAAACCCATGTGATCCGGAGTAATTACTTTAAGATTGGCGGGGCTTGATAAGAAATCCCAAGCTTCTTTTTTTGTAATTGGCAGAGCCTGTTTGGAATGTAGCTGGTAGAGTTTCATAAAGGAGTTTATACAAATATAGAATCAAAAATGTTTAACAAAAAAATAAAAAGGTTAAACAAATAATAAAACTATTCATTCTATAACCTAAATCCTTGAATATCATCTAGTTTAATTAAACAATTCTGCACTTTTTTGTACATTGAAACCAAAATATTCTTGTGAAGAATATGGTATCATATTATTTTCTCCTTTTTATACCCGGCCTTCTTATGGCACAGGGTAGCATACGAGCAATTGGGGAACTTCCCGGGACAGTTTCGGAAACATCCGGACTTATTTTTTACAACGACAGATTGATTACACACAATGACTCCGGAAATGAGGCGAAACTATTTGAGATGGATACAACTTCCTTACAAGTTGTCCGGGAGGTAGTTGTTTCCAATGCCCAAAATGTGGATTGGGAAGATATGGCTCAGGACGAACTTTATATTTACATCGGGGATATTGGAAACAATTTGGGCACACGAAGAGATTTGACGATTTACCGTATTTTAAAGGAGGAATATAATACCTCCGATTTGGTTAATGCAGAGGCTATTTCTTTTGAATATGAAGACCAGGAGGATTTTTCCAATGACGGAAATAGCGATTGGGACGCCGAGGCCTTATTTGTCTTAGGTGATGAACTTGTAGTACTCACCAAACAATGGTTGGCCTACGGGACAACGGCCTATAGTATTCCCAAGACTCCTGGAATCCAAATTGCCAAGAAATTGGACCAATACCCAATTGATGGTCTGGTCACGGGTGCTACATTAAATCCAAATACCGATGTGCTGTATTTAACGGGCTACTCTTTTACCTTAAATCCTTTTTTAGTTCGAATTCAAGGAGTAACCCAAACTACAATTTTCAATGGAAGTATGGAACGTATAAATTTGAATACAGGTCCGGCACAGATAGAGGGTATTACCCATGTGGATGCCAATACCTATTTCCTTTCTTCGGAAATGTTCTCAAGGACCAACCCTTCGTTTACTTTGGAACCTATTCTTTTCTCCTTCAATGCCGAAGATATGGAGGTCGATGAAGAAACCCCAATGGACGAACCAATAGATTCTGAAGATAATCCGGAAGAACTAGTAGAAGAGCTTCTTCTTTTTAAGAGGTTCGGTTCGGATTTGCTTGAATATAGACTAGCCACCACAGAATCCGTTTACGGGTATGCTATTTTTGACACCTCTGGTAGGCGTATTCAACATAAAATCCGTCCTGGAATCCCAGAATCTACAATTGATGTATCCACTTTGAAATCTGCTGTCTACTATCTTACCTTTTATTTTGGCAACAAATCCTCTACTAGACCATTTATTTGTAACTAGGATTGTTACACCTTTTATTTAAGACTTCCTTAACAAACGTGGCTCCGGTTTATCTTTAGTTTTGTGGATAACTCAAAAACTTTAGTACAGATGAAAAAAATAGTGATTATCCTTTTTATTGCGGCTCTTTCCTTTCCTTTGGAGGCCCAAGTCAACACACCCGCACCGAGTCCTTTTTCCAGATTGGAACAAAAAGTAGGATTAACCGATGTTGCCGTAGAATATTCCAGACCTTCCATGCGTGGGCGTAAAATTTTCGGAGGTTTGGAAGCTTATGATGAACTATGGCGTACAGGTGCCAATGCGTACACCTTAATTTCTTTTAGCGATGACGTTAAAATTGCTGGGAAAGAGGTAAAGGCTGGAACCTATTCTATCTTTACAAAACCAGGTAGGGAATCCTGGGAGGTATTTTTTTATACGGATACACAAGGTGGCGGTACCCCAAGAAATTGGGATGACAGCAAAGTTGCAGCTAAGGCAACTGTTCCCGTCATTCAGATACCCATGTCGGTGGAAACCTTTACCATTACCATTGATGATTTAAAAACAAATTCCGCCAATTTGGGAATGCTTTGGGAAAAGACCTATGTTGCCGTACCTATTGAGGTACCCACGGATGCTGCTGTATCCAAAAGTATAGAACGTGCATTGAACGGCCCATCCGCAGGAGATTATTATGCCTCCGCGGTCTACTATCTTTCGGAAGGCAAGGATATCAATAAAGCCAAAGAGTGGATGGATAAGGCCATGTCCATGACCGAGGAGCCCGCATTCTGGCAATTGCGTCAACAATCATTGATATTGGCGAAAGCTGGAGATAAAAAAGGAGCCATTGCAACGGCAAAGAAATCCTTGGAAAAAGCTGAAGAAGCGAATAATGCGGATTATGTAAAAATGAACAAAGCGTCCCTAAAAGAGTGGGGAGCCCTTTAAAAGAAAATTGATGGTAATTTTAAGCCCGCATTTACTGCGGGCTTTTTTGTGCATTGTACTATCTTTAACATAACAACGATAAACATCCTGTTATGCCTAAGATGCTTTTTTTTCTAGTGGTTTCAGTTCTTCTAACCTCGTGTGATAGAACCAATGAACGACCTGTTTATGCAGCTGAAAAATGGGAAGATCCCGAATGGGAAAACCCGGAGATTTTTCAAATTAATCGGGAGGAACCTACAGCCTCTTTCTATAGGTATGAGAGCATTGATGGGGCATTGAAGAACCCAAGTTGGGAGAATTCCTCCTTGTATCTATCATTAAATGGAACATGGGATTTCTATTGGGCAAAAAATCCGCAGGCACGTCCTCAAAACTTTTATGAAAAGGGATTTGATACTTCGGGTTGGGATACGATAATAGTTCCCTCCAATTGGGAAATACAAGGACACGGTATCCCTGTTTATACCAACGTGACCTATATGTTTCCTCCCAATCCGCCCTATATTCCCCATGAAACCAATCCCGTGGGTAGCTACAAACGGCAATTCGAGGTTCCCCAAGATTGGGAAGGGAAAGCTATTTACCTTCATTTCGAGG
This sequence comes from uncultured Flavobacteriaceae bacterium, assembly GCA_947494715.1. GTDB lineage: Bacteria > Bacteroidota > Bacteroidia > Flavobacteriales > Flavobacteriaceae > Ulvibacterium. The sequence continues at coordinate 104,228 of CANLWG010000004.1, forward strand.
GTGTAAGCGGTGCCATGTATGTATGGGTAAATGGGCAAAAAGTAGGGTATAACGAAGGGAGCAAGACCCCGGCAGCTTTCAATATTACCGATTACGTTGTTTCTGGTGAAAACTCCGTTGCCGTGCAGGTACTGCGCTGGTCCGATGCCAGTTACTTGGAAGATCAGGATTTCTGGCGTTTGAGCGGAATGAACAGGGACGTATATCTTTACGCCACTAACAAGACCACCATCAAAGACTTCAGGGTCATAGCGGATTTGGAAAATGAATATACTGATGGACTGTTTCAGCTTTCCGTAGAAATTTCAAATCCTGGAAATCAGGAGTTGGAGATACAACTTTTGGATGGTGATACCCAAGTATTTGGCAGTTCTAAAAAAGTAACCTCCGAAAAAGATATATCATCAATCACCTTTGAACAGAGGATTCCCGGTATAAAAACCTGGAACGCCGAAAAACCCTATTTGTATACCTTGTTATTGAAGCTAAAGGATGCCGATGGAACCTTAATGGAAGCGGTTAGTTTCAAAACAGGTTTTCGAAAGATAGAGATTAAGAACAACCAATTTCTGGTCAATGGAAGACCTGTATTGATCAAGGGAGCCAACCTCCATGATCACAGCGATGTAACCGGGCACGTAGTAACCGAGGACTTAACGTTAAAAGACCTTACATTGATGAAACAAAATAACCTCAATGCCATTCGGTGTAGTCATTACCCAAAGAATCCCCACTTTTATCGAATGTGCGATCAATATGGGTTTTATGTCATTGATGAGGCCAATATTGAAATCCACGGTATGGGGGCCACCAACCAGGGACTGGATGATAACGAAGAAGCCCAGGCGATACATCCGGCCTATTTACCGCAGTGGAAGGCCATGCATTTGGATCGTACAAAACGCATGTTTGAACGCGATAAGAATTTTACTTCCATCGTTACGTGGTCATTGGGAAATGAGGCGGGCAATGGCCAAAACTTTTTTGCTACCTACGATTGGTTAAAGTCCAATGATACTACCCGCCCTGTACAGTATGAAGGTGCCACTGCCTATGAAAACACGGATATTCAAGCACCTATGTATATGCGCATCCCTGATATGATTACCTATGCAGAGAATAGCCCCGAGCGCCCGTTAATTCAATGCGAGTATGCCCATGCTATGGGAAATAGCCTTGGAAATCTTCAGGATTATTGGGATGTAATCGAAAAATACGATGTTTTGCAGGGTGGATTTATTTGGGATTGGGTCGATCAAGGTCTATTGGCCAAAACGGAAAGTGGCGAAGCATATTGGGCCTATGGCGGTGACCTTGGTGGACAAGACCTACAGAATGACGCTAATTTTTGTTTGAACGGTGTGGTGAATCCGGACAGGTCTGCCCAGCCATTGTTACATGAACTTAAAAAGGTATATCAGTATATAAAATTTAGGGTAGAAGACTTAAAATCAGGGAAAATAAAAATCACCAATGCTTATGATTTTACCAATCTAAACGAATACAACTTTAGCTGGGAATTAATGGAAGACGGTATAAAGGTGGCTTCAGGAAACCTTCCTGAAATCATCTTAAATCCTTCAGAATCAGAAGTTTTGAACATCGACTTGCCCAAGATGGAGAAGAATGGTATCGAGTATTTACTGAATGTATATGCCAGAACCAAAACAAAGGCGGATTTGGTCCCTGAAAACCATTTGGTGGCCTATGAGCAGTTTTCCATTTCGGGTTACACCCCGGAGGTTTTTGAGACCAAAGATTCCGGAAGTGGATTTTCCATTGCCTCAAATGAAGATACCCTTATCATTTCCGGAAAGGATTTTGAAATGAAGTTCAATAGTAGTAAAGGAGGATTGACTTCTTTGGATTACGGTAATGGGAATATACTGCTACAAGGGATGCGCGCAAATTTCTGGCGACCGACTAACGATAATGATTTTGGGTATAATATGCCCAAAAAACTAGGTGTTTGGAAAGGTGCCTCGGAAGATCAGGATTTCATAGGACTCAATGTGACTTCTGACAGGAGTAATGCATCTATCGATGTTTTAAAACTTGCAGAAAATCCATATGAAATTAGTGACGATATGCTTAAAATAACGACTATATACGGATTGCCTTCAGTAGGGGGAAAGGCTACAATTACCTATGACGTAAATGATAAAGGTGAAATACGGATTACAAATCAACTGGTGGATATCAAAGATAGCCTACCTGTACTACCACGATACGGAAACAATTTTATCATCAATGAAAAATACGATCAAGTGACATGGTATGGGCGTGGCCCACATGAAAACTATGAAGATAGAAAAACCTCGGCATTGGTGGGAAGGTATGAGGCCAAAGTAGCGGATTTATATTTTCCCTATATCCGTCCTCAGGAAAATGGGAACCGAGCGGATATTCGTTGGGTTCAATTTGTTGATGGCCTGGGGAAGGGTATCGAAATTTATGCCCCTCAATTATTTGGCTTTAGTGCACATCACCAATACAATAGCGATTTTGATGCAGGTGAAACCAAACAACAGCGTCATACCTATGACATCATAAAGAGGGATTTGGTCAACATCAATATAGACTACCGCCAAATGGGAGTGGGAGGCGATAATAGCTGGGGTCTAATGGCCCTGGAAAAATATCAAATTCCAGCGACCAATTTGTCCTATAGCTATATTATCAAACCGATTCGATAAAAATAACATAGATTTGTTTATGGAGCTGCATGCTGTGCAGACCATTGTGCCAGTTCCCAAACATCCATTGGAATTTTGGCCCCGTTTTTGGCGGTATTTGGATTTTGTTCAAGCTCCAAAGCCAATTGACCCATACTATGGTTTTCGCCAATAAGGCCTCTCAAATGCCCTTTGATTTGCGTATAGCTGCCGTCATTGAGTTTTTTTGCCGCCATCAGTCCGTATAGATGATTGATCGTATTTTTTTGTTCCGAGCTTTTGGTATAGGATACGATATTTTCTAAAAAGGATTTACTTTCTTGGGATTTGCCCATTTTTTCGAGGGTTAAGGCCAAAAGAAAATCCTGCTCGCGCTCATCAGGGCCATATGGTCTACCTACCCCTATATTTTCAGGCCATTCCTTAGATTTTTCCAAAACCTCTTTGGCCTTGGCAAATCGATTTTTCTTGTACTGTTCCAAGGCTACGGCCATATGCGCTCTTTCATAAATACTCCGACTTTCCGTGGCATGTTCATAGGGTAGTATTTGAATTTTGCCCAATACTTTAAGCACTTCAGAATGACGACCTGTATTCACCAGTGCCTTGGCATAAGACAATCCAATGCTGTAGTTACCCGGAAATTTTCTGTAGGCCTTTTTGGATAGGGCATAAGCATCCTCATATTTCTTATGCTGTAAATAGAATTGAATATGTTCCTCCCATACCTTCCAATTTGAAGGATTTAAGCTCAACGCTTTTTTCAAATCATTTAATCGCTGGGGATATGGATTTTCTTCCATAAACTCCGCTCGGAAACGATAGAAAATATCGCTATCCGGTTGTTGCCCTAAGGAATTCAATAGTTCCTTTCCTTGTTGTTCAAGACCTACGGCCAAATAATTCTGGACCAAATAGTAGTTCAATTTCCAATGGTTGTTTTGTACAACCGCCCATTTCAGAACAGGCAGGGTTTCACTTCGGTATGGAAATACAAAATCTATGGGTTCTTGCGTCAGTTCATTCAGTAAAGCGTTGCTTTTTGAATTGTCGGTATTTTGCAATAGATAAGCCATCCAGAGTTTGTTCTTGGGGGTTTCGCTACGACCTAGTACTGCAAGGGTTTCATTCATTAAACCATAGTTGTAATATTGTAAGGCCAATTCCAATAAAGTTTCTTCTGGAAATTCATTGTGGATTTCTATATTGATTTCATTGGAAGAATCCATAAACATTTTTTCCACCAGTGTAAAATGGTTCAAGGGATCAATTTCCAGGATGGTTTTGATATAGTTGTTAAATTCATTGGTCTTCTTTTCTTTTCTGGAAACAAGGGCAAGAATATATTGAGCGTTCAGGTTATACCGATTAAAATCCAAAGCTTTCTGAGCGTACATCTTCGCCCGAGTATAATTTTTGGATGCCAAATAGATTTCCGCCATTTTGTAAAAAGCAGCGTTACGATATTTTATATCGCGAGCCGCCCAGCCCAACGATTCAAGAGCATTGATGGTGTCATCCAAGGCACGGTAGGCAAGACCTGCAAAATAATTGGCACCGGGGTTATAGGTATCCAATTGCAACACGGTGTTGGCGTAGTCTAGTGCCTTTTCATAATTGGTCCTTCGAAACTCCAACTCCGCCAGTTTCACCAACGCATCTTGGTGGAAAGGGTCAAGCTCCAAAAGTTTTGAAAAAAGTTTATGCGCTTTTGCATAATCCCTATATTTCATAGCTTCCCAACCATCCGTATAGAATTGTTCGGTTTCTGAAAGTTTGGCGTTTGCATTCGGATCAAAAGGTCTTTTGATTCGATTCCTTTCTGCATCATTAATAAAATGAAGTTCACTTCCCTGGATTTTGACCTCTATTTTGTCGGAAGATTTTGCTGTTAGCGTTTGGGAAAAAATTTCCATCGGTTTCAAATTCAACCTTTCCGAATACACTTCCATGTCGTTGACGAGGACTTGAATTGTTTTATTCAAATCCTGTAATGCGTTAACTCCAACATAGAGTTCATTGTCCTTCAGTTTTACATTTAGGACCCCATCTTCGGAGGCATCTACCATTCCCCCGATTTCCTTAAAAGGAAACCATATCTCGCGCCAGCGATCCATCACATATGGGTCAAAATTCGCCTGAGTAATAGGATTTACTACATTGGAAGGAGAAAATTGATTGAACAATCGGCCTGCCTGGAATTCCATATATTGTCCATCAGTATCCGTTAGTAAATCCTCCCAAATACCACCGTTTCGGGACAAGGCCCACAACCATAGTTTCTGACCTGGCATCTCTTCATAGGGCGCCCAATGTCCAAAACCGAATTTTTTATCATGGTAATATCCACCGAAAAAATCTTCGTATTCCCCAACCACGTGCTTGGATTTTGCGCCACCATACCTATTGTTTTTATAAAAAGCGGTATTTCTCCCTTCGCTATCAAAAGGCCATGGCCGGGCGGTTCCGTTATGCTCCAAATATTGGTTACCGGGGTAAATAAATTCGAGATCATCGGCTACAACTGCGGCTGCAGTCATCCAATTATAATACGATTGATTCACCGAAGTTCCATTATACCAATAGGCTTTGGTCTCTACATAGGCCTTGTCCGCTTCCAGTCGGATTTCAACGCCCCAATTGGTTCGGGAGGTTAAATCCATGGCTCCAACAATACAGCTTACGCTACCGTCCGCATTTTCTTTAGTAACGTAGTCAACCGGGGTTGCCGTATCCGGACTATGCCCGATCAACCCAAAATTGAATTCGATACCTCCCGATGTCCAGGGCCCTCGCATAGCAATGTTCCGAAACTTCATTACCTCATTTTTGTAGAGGAATTCTTCTCCGGTGCCCTTGTCAATGGCCCCCCATATCTTACCCCCAATCTCGGGTAATACAAAGACTTGGATATAATCATTTTCCAAGGTGACCACTTTCCACGGTTTTTTTTCGGAAACCTGATCATAGCCATAGAACTTGAAATAGGGAAAAATCTTGGGATTATCAGCCAAAATAGGGACTGGATTGGGATCTTGGAATCCATAGGTGTCCAACAAGAGGGTTTCTTCCTTTATGCTTACGGATTGGGCATGTATTGTTAAGAGGTTGGTAACTAGTAATACAATTAGGGGTATACAACATTTGAAGTGTTTCACGTTTTTCATTTTTTAGAATCAATTTTGTAAGTAAGTAGTGTATCGTTGTTTCTTGCCAACAAAAGAAGCCGTTCATTTTTGGGAAGCTGCACACTTATGATGTCCCGTACTTCCCCAGTAATGTTAAGTCCACTTTTGGAATTGGGTACAGGATTAAAACTTCCTTTTCCGTTTCCTAAAAGAAGCACGCCTCTATTGGCATCATATCTTCCATATTTTACACGTGTTCCAAAGAAATTACCGGTTAATAGCAGATCTAGGTTTTCGTCTTGATCAAAATCATGGACCAATATTCCATAAACTGGTGCAAATTGGGCCGGATAGGGAAGGGGCATTAACCTAAAACTTCCATTACCCAAATTTTCCATATAGCAGGTAGCAAAGTTCTTGGACTTGAGAATTTGTGCATCTGCCAATTCTTCCGGTGTAAAAATGTCGGTGATTTTCTGACCGGCATAATCCGAGTAATTGACGTATCTATTTTTTAGCCCGTTCAATTGCCCTACCAAATCGTCCTTGGAGAAAACGGGATAACTTTCACCCATCACATATGAACATAGTATGGGGTCCAAGGAACCATTGTTATCAAAGTCTTTCACATAGAGCTCCGCGGGTTCTTGGACAGAGGCTTTTAATTGGGAATTTAAACCAAAATTGCCCAAAACGTAATCCATATCCCCATCGGCATCAAAATCTGCCTGTTCAATGTTATTCCACCAGCCCTCGGAATCTTTAAGACCGGGATTGTCCGTGACTTCCTCTAGCTTGCCGTTCAAATTTTCGAAAAGACGGATTCCCATAAACTCCCCTACAACTATCAAATCTACCTTGCCATCTCCATTGAAATCGGTCCAAAGGGCATCGGTTACCATACCGAGGTTTAGAAGATCGGGGCTTAAATCTTGGGTAACATCGGTAAAGTTTCCTTTTCCATCGTTCTGTAAAATATAACTTCGGGGGGCAGTGGGATACTTTCCAGGAGTTAATCTGCCACCTACGAACAAATCTACATCTCCGTCAGCGTCATAATCACCCGCCACTACAGAAGAGCCACTTGTATACATCTGGGGCAAGGTATTTTTGCTCTTTTTGAAAACACCGTTTCCGGAGTTAAAATAGATACGGTCTTGTAGCTCAGGGGCATTTATATCAAAGTCGTTTCCACCACTGACCACGTACAAATCCATGTCGTTATCGTTATCCGCGTCAAAGAATAGCACGCCAAGATCTTCAGAATTTCCATCCCCTTCAAAAACTTTGGAACTGGACTCCTGGAAACCTCCGGTTTTGGATTGCAAGAAAAGTTTGCTTGGACTACCCTTCGCCCCACCGATGAAAACATCTTCAAGTCCATCGCCGTTGATGTCGGCTTTTGCCATCTTTGGCCCTTGCGTGGAAAGCTTGTGCGGCAGCAATTGTTCTCGCTTAAAATCAATGAAATTATTCTCACGATGTACAAAGGGTATTATACTGTCTGTGGTGACATCCAAGAAATAGGTAGGCTTTAAATTGCTGGATTCCTCGAGCTGTATTTGGGCATCTTTTTGATTAAGGGTCAGTACTTGATCAGGAACTATGTTTTGTAAGGTCTGCATACGGTCATCGGGCCAAAAGACCGTTAGACTATCTATGGCGGCGGCTTCCCCCAGTCCAAAAGTTAGGTTATGTCCCATGGAGGATTGATACCCACGAGTCGGTATCATTTCCTGTACCAACTTTCTATCTGCGACGTGTACTGTAACTTTAGCACCAATACCGAAAGTGTTTTTGCCTTCTCCCTTCAAATGGATTTTTAGATAGTTATGTGCAGTTTGGGTTTCACTGTTATTTCTATATATGAAAGCTTCGGCATCAATATTGTTGACCACCAAATCCAGGTCGCCATCATTGTCCAAATCTGCATAGGCAGCACCGTTGGAAAGTGATTTTTGATCCAATCCCCAAGAAGAATTGACCTTTTCAAAAGTTAGATCGCCTTTATTTCGATAGGTATAGTTTTCCTCCACTGTAGAAGGAATTTTTTCTATCAGATCCATAATTGCCGTTTGCTGCCCTGTTTTGTTTTCTTTTAATTTTTCTTGAACGGCGTAGTTTATAAAATCCATATTGGTGTAATCCCTTTTATAGCCATTGGTTATAAAAAGATCTTTGTATCCGTCCAGGTCTAAATCAGCAAAAAGTGAAGCCCAGCTCCAATCCGTATTGGAAATACCTGAAAACTGCCCAATTTCAGAAAACGATGTCCCTTGATTGTTTAGCTGCAGCATGTTGCGCATGGTCTGATTGTAAAACCCTGAGTTGACCAAAAGTTGATATTTGTCGTAATTATCGGGCCCCGACACCATTTTTTGGCGATAGTTGCCCTCTGGTAACATGTCCAGGCTCATGATATCCATATACCCATCGTTATTGATGTCCGCGATATCCGAACCCATGGAAAACATAGACGTATGGCCTATGAATTTTTCTAAGCTTTCGGAAAAAGTCCCGTTTTGATTATTAATGTAGAGATAGTCCTGCTCATTATAATCATTGGACACATAGATATCCAGCCAACCATCATTATTGATATCCGAAACGGCCACGCCCAATCCAAAACCAAGTACATTGGAAATCAAACCGGCCTCATCACTCACATTGTTGAACTTGCCGTTATCATTTCGGTATAACTTGTCAGAAAAGGCAGGATTTTTTCGATTTTTTAAAGAAGACGTTATCTGGCCAAATCCGGCATATTGTTGTGCGGAGTGATTCAAAACAAAGAGATCTAGATCACCATCTTTGTCGTAATCAAAAAAGGAGGCTTGTGTAGAATAACCGGAATCGTCCACACCATATTCAGCCCCTTTCTCCGTGAAGGTTACTTGTCCTGAACCCGCCTGACCATCGGGCAGGTCTTTGGAAGGGCCGTTATTGATAAAAAGTAAATTTCTTCGCTGGTCTGCGGAAGGTGTAGCCGAACGGCAAATATAGATATCCAAAAGGCCATCCCCATTCACATCGGCCATGGTAGTTCCGGTATTCCATAACCCTTCGGCAAAAACACCTGCCTCTTTAGCAATTTCCTTAAATTTGAAATTACCTTGGTTGATATATAAATGACTACCGACCATATTTCCCGTAAAATAAATGTCTGAAAGACCATCATTATTTATATCGCCAATAGCTACTCCACCACCATTGTATAAATAGCTATATTCCAGTACGTTAAACTCCTGTGTTTCCTGTAAAAGGTTCTTGAATGTAATACCCGTATCGTTCGGCGACAATAGCGTAAACATTTTACTGTTATCCTCTTGGTTACAAGAAATGAACAGGAAAACTATTGCAATTGAAAGGAATCGTATGGAAGTATGCATGGCCAAGTGCTGTATATAAATCAACAAGGTACTGAATTAAGGTTTCGTTTTTGAGATAGTACAAAAAAGACCGCAATACTATTGCGGTCTTTTCTTAGAAATATGTAAACTATATTAATTTTTAACGTCCCACCACAATCTGGTAGTACCTAAATCCGGACCGCCCAATAATGTGCTTACAGCAGCTTCGGTTTGAGCAGTGTTATCCGCATACTCAGTAGCTGTATACGTCATTCTTCTTGGAATTTCGTCTACGGCAATATCTGGATTTAATGAATTTAAACGATTATAAAGGGTGGGGTATCCAGTTCTTCTTCGTTCAGCATAAGCCTCTTCACTATCTGGCCAGAGTGCTATCCACTTTTGGGTAATAATTTGCTCCAACTGTTCTTCCTGTGTGCCTCCTGGGTTATAGGCTATTGGCATGGTTGATGCCGGTGGGGTAGTACCCCCATCAAAGGAAGCAGGTGTTAATGCACTGGTCACGTAATCGTCTCCGGATAAATTGGTGCCATCATAACCTAGTTGTGTATGATTGGCCACAATACCTTGATTGTACAAGTCCTCTGAAGTTCCACCCATTGCCCAGCCTACTAAGGCGCCTTCAGCTCTAAGAAAGAAAGCTTCCGATGCAGCCATAACTGTCCATGAAGGGCCAGGATCACCACCCAACGTATAGGGATCGGCCATATTGGAGGCTTGATCATTAAAATTAATGGTAGCCTTGGACTCGGCAGTCTGTCCATTACGCATCCCTTCATAGGGAAATTCTATGCCAGCAGGGTCATCATCTGGATCTGGAGTAGTTGCTGGTGCGAAATACGTCTGGATACGGGGGTCTTCATATCCCTTTAGGATACTTTCGATATCCGCGCTCATCCGAAATTCCCCCCATTGTGTAATGGTGGTATAACTATTGGTGAAATTCAAATCCGTGTCGATAACCGCATTGTCATCATTGGATAACATCACTCCATCAGCCACTGCGGCCTCTGCATTACTTTGAGCGAGGGCAGCATCTACGTATCTAACACGCATGGCCAAGCGTAAGCGTAAGGTATTGGCGAACTTTAACCAAGAATCAACATTACCTTGGAATATCACATCGCTGTCCGTTAAGAAAGACGTTCCCCCAGCATTCGCTTTAAGAACTGTGACCGCTTCAGCCAAAGTGGTAAAAAAATCATTGTAAATGAACTCTTGAGAATCATAAGGAACCTCACTTTCCTGATTCCCGAAATTGGAGTAGGGAATTGGCCCCCAGTAATCCGTAACCCTATGATAGGCATAGACCCGCCATACTTTCATCATGGCATTTTCCAAAGTAAAATCCAATTCTGCGGCTGTATCCTCTGCGAATTTAATATTGGTAGCAGCCCGTTGATAAAAATAACGATAGGCACCATTTAACCAACCGCCCACCAAATCAAATTGGTCGCTATCAAAGTTAGGTGCCGTGGTAGCAAAGTAATTGGCGTACACATCCGAAAAGAGGGAATGACTTAATTGAAAGGGTCCCCTAGCTTGATCAAAAGGCAAAAAATTAGGGGTATACAAAGCCCTCTTTACGAATAAAGGGTATTCCGAAGAGGTAACCGCATCTTCGGTAAAATTCTTGGGATCGGTGTTTATTTCCGTAAAATCATCAGTGCAACTGACCACAAACCCAATCAGAAGGGCACCTAAACAAAATCTTGTTATTCTTTTTTTCATGTTTTTTTCTTTAAAATTACAATTTTTTTTAGAATCCAAAGTTTAGAGAGACCCCCATAGTTCTCTGAGTGGGAGGAGCGAAAGCTTCCCTACCTTCATTCGAAATTTCGCCATTATCGGCCGAATTCGGATCGTTAGTAACACCTGTAATGGATTCTGGGTCAAAATTTTCCGCTTTATTGGTGATAAAGAACAGGTTTCTTCCTACCAAGGAAATATTGGCCGAGGTCAAAAAGGTTTTGGACAAGATACTCTGGGGTACGGTGTATCCTATGACCAATTCCCGCAAGCGAATATTGGAAGCATCACGTACAAAAGCCTCACCTACCGGGGTATTTCTACCTCCTACCCGGTTCCAAAAGTCTTCCGCCCGCACTGCCAAGGTGTTCGGAGAACCATCCTGCCGTACTGCAGTTTCACCTCCGAAGAAGTTATCCCCGAAAACCAATCCACCATCACGACCTTCTGTCGTATAATCCAGCACACCGTCCCGAGCCAAAATAGCCTCGGTAAAACTGGTTACTGTACCACCTTGTCGGATATCGATCAACGCACTGAAATTGAAATTCTTGTAGTTCAAAGAATTTCGAATACCGCCCGTCCAATCTGGATTAAAGTTGGCCACCTTTACGTCGTTACGTCCAGGAGTAATCAAAGGAAGACCCAAATCATCGACAATGACCCTACCTTGATCATCACGTTGGTAACCTCGGGAGTATGTATCACCAAATTCCTCACCGACTTTCAAAGCATATTCACGGATAAAATCCCTGCTTATGGTCAAGAGATCAAAGCCTTCGGCAATTGCCAATACTTCGCTTTTGTAGGCGGCAAAATTTAGATCTAAATCCCAAGAGAAATCCGGATTATCTATAATAGTTGCGCCTAATACGATTTCAACCCCACGGTTTTGGATATCCCCACCATTTTGAAAAATATCCGAGATACCAGAACCTACTGGAGTAGGCGTTCTGAAAATTTGATCAATGGTATTGGTTTTATAATAGGTAAAATCCAAACGTAATCTATTATCCAAGAAGCGAGCATCAAAACCAAGCTCCAAGGATTGGGTAGTTTCCGGTCTTAAATCCGGATTAGGTTGTGTTGGGTTGATGTCCAAGGAACCGAAACGAATATCCGCTCTTCGGGACAATTGGAAAGACTGGGTATCATTACCCACCTCGGCCCAGTTGGCACGTAGCTTTAAGAAGCTGAGTGGTCCACTTCCAAAGTCGACCAAATCACTTACCACAGCTGTAAGACCTACAGAAGGATAAAAGTAAGAGCGGTTATCCTCCGGTAAGGTGGAGCTCCAATCATTCCTAGCGGTCAAGTTGAGGAAAATGGCATTTTTGTATGAAAACTCGGCCAGACCATATACCGATTGTACCTCAAATTTATCAAATTGCTCCGTGGCCAATGGATTCTGGGTATTGCTCAAGGCAAAGAAATTTTCTATAGTGAAGTTAGTTCCGTTACCTCTTAACCAGTTTCTTTCGAAAACCCTTTGGTTGGCCCCAACGTTCAAGTCTATCTTAAAATCATCCGTTATATTCTTGTTGTAATTAATCAGCACATCCGTATTCCAATCGTACTGATTGCTAGCCGTTTTCTGATAACGGCCAAATTGCGCTACGGTATAGGTGTCATTGTTCCATAGTTGATCCTCCGATCTGCTGGTACGATCTATAGCCGAACGGGCCAGAATGGAAAGATCATCCGTAATATCGTATTTCAGGGACAACAATCCCAATACCCGTTCATCCAGTCGTGGATGCCTTACATTGTTGTTAACCCAATAGGGGTTACCACCTCCGTTGAATTGCGGCAAGAAATAGTGTTGTCTCAACTTCCCCTCATCATTGATAAATTGAAAATTTTCAAAATCCCGGGTCCGAATATTCCTTGGCGTTTTATATAAATAACGTACCGGGTTGTCATAGTTTTCCCCGGTAGTAAGCCAATTGCTAAAGTCATCACGGATATAATTGATTTTGGCATCTACCTGCAATTTTTCGGTGATGTTGGAAGTGATACGGGTGTTAATACTATGCCTATTCAAATCGTTCCCTGGAATTATACCACCAGCATTGGTATAGGTATAGCCTAGAAAGACGTTGGATTTTTCACTGTTTATGTTTACTCCTACATTGGTAGCGAGTTCATGCCCTAATCTGAAAAAATCCTTGACGTTATCCGGTTGGGCTTCATAAGCATAGGTGCCACCGAAGTCCGGATAATTGGGGTTGTTGGACCAATGAGCTTGTTGACTACCGTCAAAACGAGGGCCATAAGAAGTCGTTGCCATTTCGGAGTAGGTACCTCCGGCACCCTGACCATATTCATTTTGAAACTCCAATAGGTGAATGGGACTTGCTAAAGTAGATGTAAAGCCTACCGTGGCGGAAACCCCTTCCTTAGCACCTTTCCCGGATTTCGTTGTAATAATGATGGCCCCGTTCTGTGCTCTACTTCCATAAAGTGCTGCGGCATTTGCACCTTTAAGTATGGAAATTTCCTGAATATCGTCCGGGCTAATATTATTGATATCCCCATTTAATAGGATACCATCCACAACATAGAGTGGCTGGCTACTACCATTAATGGAACGATTACCCCTTAGGAGTACCTTGGTGGGTGCGCCCACACCAGAAGAACCGCGGGTTACCGTAAGACCGGCTACCTTTCCACTTAGACCTTCGGTTACGTTTACGGCACGGGCTTTGGTCAATTCATCCGTTTCTACCTGTTGGTTGGCATACGAAAGGGACTTTGACTGTCGTTCCAGACCCAAAGCGGTGACTACAACTTCATCTAGTTGGTTTTCGTCTACAACCATTTGGACATCAACAGTATTTGAGGAGCCAACAGTAATACTCTGTGCTCTCATCCCGATGTAGGAAAAAACCAAAACATTTCCTTCGGCAACCTCTATGGTATAGTTACCGTCAAAATCAGTTTGCGTCCCATTCGTGGTTCCCTGAACCAGAACGTTTACCCCGGGTAAAGGCGACCCGTCCGAGGCATCGGTTACCGTTCCTGTAACGGTCTTGTTTTGTGCCAGCAAAGGGTACGCCCCTAATACCAACACAAGAAATACAATAAATTTTCTAGTCATAATGTTAGTTTTTTGATAATGTAGTTAGTTTAACATTTTATTATAATATGTGAATTTAAACTATTTTTTCTAGAAAACAAGTTGTCCTAGAAAAAATGTGCTCGAACACACCGGCGAAAATTCTCGTTAAACCGGTGATGGAACCAGAGTATATAAGTAAAACAATTTGGAATGGAATTATTCGTTAATTCTATTTTTTGAAATGCCAAGAAGGAATAGTTGTCATCCATACCTATTAATTTATATAGTATTTCACATTCTCAGCGGTCACAATATCTATAGGCAACAATTCCTGGGAAGGCATTTCTTTTTCAAATAGAAAATATTCTGCCAAATAGCCTATCCCCAAATATGCTTGTCTTTTGGGTTTTTGATGGATAAGAAAATCTATTTTCCCTTTACGTAAATGCTTAAGGTTTTCCTCTAAAAGGTCATATCCGACCATTGTAAAATTTCTCCCATCTGTTTGAAGAAATTCTATAAGTAAATGGGCCTTGGAATTGGTAACAAAAAAACCGGTTATCCAAGGGTGGCTTTCCAGAAATAGGGTAAATTCGGTTTTGAAGTGATCCGGATTATCCGTTTTAAGATTATAGGTAATTATTTTTTTTGTATTTCTCTTTTTCTCCTTGAAGTAATCCCTAAAGCCAATTTCCTTTTGCCGCATATGTAACTCCTCGTCAATATGTATAATTGCAATATGTGTGCCTTCGGCCGTAACCTTGTCAATGAGATTCGCAGCAACCCTGCCACTTTGTACCAAATCCTGGCCAATAAAATTTTCTATACTCAAGGAATCTATGTGATTATTGAAGGATGCCAGAAATATTCCTTTTTGCCTACAGTTTTGAAAGACCTTGAGCGACTCTTTGTGAAAAATCGGAACCATTAATAGGGCATCAGGGTCAGAGTCAATAGCGACATTGGATTGCTCTACAAAATGAACCGTCTTGTTCGGGTGATATGGATATTCCTCAACGACCACTCCGAAAGGTCCGAATTCCTTGGCGGCTATGCGTACACCTTCTATGGCCGGAAGCCAATATGAGTCTATTTCAAAGTCAGGTATGAGGACGCAAATTTTATAGGTTTTGTTAATCTTAAGGTTTCTTGCGATCGGGTTTGGCCGGTAATCAATTTTTTTTAGTACCCTATCCACCTTTTGATAGGCATCCTTGGAAACCCTACCGCGTTTGTGAAGTACCCGGTCAACGGTACCTTTGGAGACTCCCGCGAATTGGGCTATATCTTTAATGGTGTATTTTTTTTTATTCATGTGATAACGGATAGAATCCAATTTTACAGCTATAAATATAATGCATATTTGAAACGAGCTCATAAAACGATCAAACACAGTATTTCTGAACAATGAAAATACAGGGAGGGTAAGGGTAGGATAAAAACTCATGGTGTTGGCGGTATAATAGAAAAGCCATTGGGAAGAATAAGGTAAACCTTTCTTAATAGATAACTAACTCAAAATTAACTAGATCGACCCAATGGCACAACAAGATTTTCTAACAACTGTGGATAAAAATAAAGGGAATAGGGCAAATTGAGTGGTAGGAATAATTTCAATCTTGATATGATTTAGTAAGATCAGTGGATGTACGTTCTACATCATAAGCATAGAAAACATAGGAAGACCTGAGTACTAAACACCGTTAAAAATTACTAGGTGAAATGGTTGAAGCAAACCAAAAAAAGAAATAATTAACATAAATGAAGTATTCATAATGTAATTTTTTTCCTACCTTGTAGGGAGTATTAATCTTTAATAACTTATCATGAAAAAAGCAAAGTTTTCAGGGAAACTTTCCCTTAGCAAGAAAAGGATTTCTAATTTGACCGCCCAATCCATTATGGGAGGAACTAGCGGTGGTGGATCTAGCTACGCAACAAGCTGTTCTATAGGTTGCCCAACCGATACCACCAATAATAATTGTACTTCTGGAACTTCGGTTGTTGTTTCTTGTTGCTAGAACTTATTTCCGTTGATGTTTTTTGACCATTAGTTGTATACTCTAACTAATGGTTTTTTGTTGAAATTAGCTAGAACTTCATACAACTACTTTTACTTTTTAACAAGTTAAAAGTTCTTTTATATAAATATTTTCTTACATTTATAAAGTATTAACCTTTAAATAATTATCATGAAAAAAGCAAAGTTTTCAGGGAAACTTTCCCTAAGCAAGAAGAAGATTTCCAATTTAACTTCTAAAGCGATAACAGGCGGAGCTAGGGCTACGATGTATGACCTCACTTGTTCCTTGGGTTGTCCAACCGATACCACAAATGCCAATTGTACTTCTGGCGCTTCGATAGTGATTTCTTGTTGTTAATTTTTATTAAAAATTAATGTATTTGATAGGGCCATCAGTGGTAAATCTTGCTGATGGTTTTTCTATTGGGTATTTATGTTCACTTTGAGACAAATTTGCCTTCTTGGACGCATAGGACCCTTTTGAAAATCTGAACTAAGATATCATTTCGGTAAATGTGGAAATCATTTGTGTACAAGGTCTGGATTTTTAATTGGGACAAAGAATGGTGCTATGGACAAAAAAAAACTAGAAGAAAATCTAAAGGAAATCGATAACAGTATTAAACGGCATTTTCAGCAGGAAGAAAATACTGGAGTTCTTGTTGGGTTGTCCGGAGTTTCACTATTTCAGTTCTATTATTCCAAATATTTGGATGTTAATTCCAATGCCAATTTTGGTGTAGAAATACTATCTAATGTCATAGAAAAAATTGATCAGGGTTATGGCTACCCTACATTTTGCGATGGAATTTCCGGTGCAGGATGGGTTTTGGACCATTTGGAACAGGTAGGCCTTATGGAAGTCGAAACGGACGACCTCTTATCGCAATTGGACGAGTATCTCCATACGGCTATGGTCTCTGATATGAAGGTAGGAAATTATGATTTTTTACATGGAGCTATTGGTTATGCCCTTTATTTTCTGAATCGATATAAGAGCACAAAATCGGAAAAGCTGAAAAACAGATATAGAACCTATCTTTTGGAATTTATTTCTTTCCTCGAAGAATTATCGGAAAAGGATAAGGGTACTAATCTGAAATGGATTTCCGTACATCCGCGCAGCCAAGAAAAAAGTTATAATCTAGGGTTATCCCATGGAATTACGGGTATCATTGGAATCTTGGTCAAGTTTTCCGAATATGAAGATTTTAAATCGATTACTGAAACCATACTTAAAGGAGCAGTTGGTTATGTCATCGGTTTTAAAAAGGAAGACAATTCGCTCTCTCTTTTTCCAAATCGTGTATTGGTTAGTGGTGAGACCAGTGGTAATAGTAGGTTGGGATGGTGCTACGGAGAATTGGGTATTGGATTGCAATTGTATTACGCTTCAAAAGTTTTGGAAGATGAAAAACTGCAAAACCAATCGCTCTCTATTCTCAAACATGCGGCAAAGCGCACAACACCTGACACAAGTTTGGTCAAAGATGCCATAGTATGTCATGGATCATATGGGATTGCCCAAATTTTTTCCAGAATTTATAAAGAGACCAAAATTCCAGTATTCAGGGATGCCATGGAATTCTGGATTCAAGACGGTATAAACAAGGCGATACATGAAGATGGGTATGCGGGCTATAAGCAATGGAGAGATGTAAACGAATGGGTGGTAGGGGTTTCCTTATTGGAGGGAATTTCAGGAATGGGATTGGTCATCATAGATTATTTAGCAGATTTTGAAACTACCTGGGACGAATGTTTAATGATAAGCTAACCTAAAAATGGGCGGAAGTAACCCTTATAAAAGTTTTCAAAAATATGTACTGAGAACTCCTTTATTGTCCCTAGGTTGGTATAAGGCCTTTACCTCAAAAAAAAACATTCCCGATGAAGATTTTAAAAAGGCTTATAATAATCCCATAATCAAAGAGGCCCTATTCTTGGCATCACCCTCCTTATCCACAGAAATTACCAGATGGGTGGATGGGGAACTAAAAGACCAAAAAAAAATAGAAAAGCTCAAGTTTTCCATTTTCAAGTACCTAACAAGAATGTCATCAAGGTGCACACCATTTGGTTTATTTGCCGGATGTTCCGTAGGGAGGTTTGGTAATGAAACGAACATTGCCTTAAAAGGAGTGGACAAAAACTGTCGGCATACAAGATTGGACATGAATTATCTGGTAGCACTTTCACAAGATTTGGTGAAAAAGCCCCAAATCAAGAATCAACTTCTTTTTTTCCCCAATACCAGCATTTACAAAGCTGGAAATCAGCTACGGTATGTTGAATATGAATATATCAATAGCAAAAGACACCATAACATTGTCGCAGTTGATGATACAGAATATCTTGATATTGTGCTAGCCACAGCAGACAAAGGCGCATTACTTCAGGATTTGGCAAATGTTCTGGTGAGCGACGAGATTACAATGGACGAAGCTTCTTCTTATATAGACGAGCTTGTGGACAGTCAATTGCTTATCAGTGAGTTGGAACCTTCCGTTTCCGGACCCGAATTTTTAACACAGATTTGCTCTGTACTCAAAAAATTAGATAATACGAAGGATGTATTGTACACATTGGAAGAAGCCGAAAAAAAAATGCACCTCATAGATTCGACTATGGGTAATAGCCCGGATGAATATTTTAACCTAACGGAATCCTTAAAGGAATTGGAAACGGAATTTGATCTGAAGTTTATGTTTCAAACCGATGTAGCATTAGGCATCAAGACCAATACCCTAAATGAAAGTATAATTAATGATATAAAAAGAGGGCTTACCCTTTTGAATAAGATTTCAATACCACCACAAGAGACCTTCCTTTCCAAATTCAAGGAAGCTTTTTATGAAAGGTATGAAGAACGTGAGGTTCCCCTGGCAACCGCCCTTGACGTAGAAGTAGGCCTAGGATATATTCAGAACCAAGGCTCAGGGGATATAAATCCTTTGGTAGATAGCATAGTTCTTCCAGAGAGGGATTCCAGACAATCTATTATGGATGTTAAATGGACTACGATCAACTCCATATTTCAAAAAAAACTCAACAAGGCTTTTAGGGAAAACGCATATACAATTACGCTAAGTGATAATGATTTCCAAGAGTATGAAGCCATATGGGATGATCTGCCGGATACAATATCATGTATGTTGGAGATTATTCTTGAAAATGGGGAGCAAAAAATAAAGTTCAGTGGAGGTGGAGGTTCCAGTGCAGCCAATCTTTTAGGTCGATTCTGTCATGGGGATCAAGAGCTTTATAACTACACTATGGAAATCGTTGAAACAGAAACTAAAATAAATGAGGATAAAATTTTAGCGGAAATCGTACACCTTCCTGAATCGAGGGTAGGAAACATTTTAATGCGTCCCGATTTCCGCGAATATGAAATCCCATATTTGGCCAAGTCTATCAAATCAAAGCCATTTCAGTTAACGCTTGACGATTTGATGATCTCCGTAAAAAACGATAAAATAATGCTCAGGTCAAAAAGATACAACAAGGAAGTAATTCCACATTTGACCAATGCCCATAATTATTCTCGCGATTCACTTCCTATTTATCATTTTCTAGCTGATATGCAAACCCAGGGAGTTAGGAGTGGAGTGGGAATAAACCTAAGTCCATTTGCCGAGAATTACGAATTTCTCCCCCGAATAGAATACCATAACCTGATCTTACAGGACGCTACTTGGCATTTAAGGAAAAATCATATTACAAGTCTACTAAAACTAAAAGAAAGCGATATTCAATTATCCGAAGAAATAATTTCTTTTAGGGAAAAGTTGAAGATTCCACAATTTGCCATGCTAGCTGATGGGGATAACGAATTATTGTTAAATTTTGAGAACCTGACCTCTGTAAGAATGTTTTTGGATACCGTAGAGAAAAGAACGGATTTTACACTTACGGAATTTCTGTTTTCTGAAGATGGAATCACGAAACATGAAAAGGAGTATTACACCAATCAAGTAATCGTATCATTTTTTAACGAAGAAAAACTGACCCATGACATCGATAGCGGCAAAGCATAAAAAAGCACAGAGAAATTACATTTTGGGCGACAGTTGGCTGTACTATAAAATTTATACGGGTCACAAAACGGCGGATGTAGTTCTTACCGAAATAGTTAAACCGATCGTTGAAAAATTAATGGAAGAAGGTGTCATTGACAAGTGGTTTTTTATAAGATATGCGGACACAAGACACCATATTAGAGTACGCTTTCATTATTCAAATACAGAAAGGGTGGGGGAGATCATAAATGGACTTCATCCGCATTTAAAGCAATTTATGGATCAAGACCTTGTATGGAAAATCCAACTCGATACCTATCAAAGGGAGATTGAACGCTATGGTGAGCATACCATGGAATTATCGGAAGATTTTTTCTATTATGACAGCAAGATGATAGTTGACTTTTTGGATATGATAGAAGGTGAGGAGGGAGAGATGCTTCGTTGGTTATTTTCACTTCGCGCCATCGACTCACACCTCAAAAATTTTGGATATTCTGACGATGACAAACTAAGACTCCTAGATCGGCTAAAAACCGGATTTGGATTTGAATTTGGAATGTCACGACCTTTAAAGAAACAGCTCGACGCAAAATATAGGGAAGAGCGAAAAAAAATTGAGGAATTCATGATTTTTGAAGTTGCCGATAAACCGGACTATGCCCCGATTTTAGATCGTATCGATATCAAAGAAAAAGAGGTCAACCCCATCGCCTCACAAATTCTAAATTACTTCAAAAAGGGAACTATGGAAATAGGGCTTGATGATTTAATGGCAAGCTATCTCCATATGCACATGAATCGCCTGTTTAAGTCCAAAAATCGTTTACATGAATTGGTTTGCTATGATTTTTTACATCGTTATTACAAGTCCATGATTGCGCGTAAAAAATATCAAAAAAGCTAATTTATCGTTTATCGAAAGTTTTTCCAAGCCGATAAAAAATACGTTTCAGGGCAATTGGATCTTCGGTTGTAATTTTTTTGCTCTTCAACATTTATTGTTCAAGATTCATACATTTTTTTTAATTGATTTACGGCGGATTCTGCCAATTTTTCTCCTGCACCTATATCATAGGATGTGGTACCGGGTGTGGTTTCATACCCTGTAATCATGGGTGTAAACCCTTCAGGACCTTGGCTAAAGGAAATTTCCGTTGGAAAATAGTTGTAGTCTCCATTGGCCAGATTGACCACCAGGGTATTTTTATAGGGAGAATTCTTTTTGATGTATATTCCAAACTCATTGAACATTTCACCCGGTAGTCCAACTATGGCTATATCGCCAATTTGCATCACCATAACCTCAAGATTATCAATTTCGTCTTGCTCATCATACATATCGATCCACCATTTGGCATATAGTTCCTCTGGAATACCATCCGGTTGTAATTCTGGCATGCCCTCCTTTTCTACACGTTTCATGACTTTTTGTGCCCAGTTATACTGTTCTTCCGTGATAGTCATTTTTTTTAGGGGTACCTCTTCCCGAGAAATCTTTATTACACCATCGCCAGAGGCAGGTTCAGGATTTTTCATAGCTTCCATTGCGGCCACACCTAAAAGGTATCCAATACGTTGGCATTCCTGGTAGGTATCCAAAAACCCCACCTTATAATCTACCTGGGTAACATTACCGTTCGGGGCATTTAAAAAAAGTACGCCAAAGTCCTTGCCCATTACTTTTTGTATGGATTCTGTTAGATATCCCGGATAATCGGCGGAGTAGAGCCAATTGTTTCCGGTAAGTGTAGTAGGATGGCATCCAAAATTGACGATGCTGTTAACGACCTCTCCTTCCTGCTCTATACCTATGGTGATAACTTCAGGGTCTTTTCCGCCCAATGACTTTTCAATATAACCGGGCTCAAATTTCTCCCAAACCATATGGGTAGTGCCGTCTATCGCTTTTAATCGTCTGTTATGAGAAATACGTTGCTCAGTGGAGCGGCCTACCAGAAGTTCGGCAGGCGCCAAACTCTTGTTGGCCCTATGAATTGCGTTCGCTGCCTTTTGAAGATAGTCCTTGGCCTCTGGTGCTTCTAATTTTGATTCCGGGCCACTATGAGTATGTGTGGCGTGAATCAAGATATTTTCAGATTTAATGTCGGAATCCGCAGTTACATGCTCCCGCATCATATCTATAGATTCTACAGGGAGGTTACAGATATCGACGGAAAGAATGGCTATTTTTTCACCATTGCTGCCCTTTGCCACCATCGCCTTGCCATACAATGAATCATGAATTCCCCGGGAGGCATAATCATCCCCTCGATAGTTACCAACCAGATTTAGGCCTACACGGGGTGTATAGTTTACTTCGGCATAGCCAATTTGTAATCCAGAAGAAGAAGAATCCGCGTTGTCCGCTATATCCTTGCAAGACATGAGCATAAAGGTGCCCATAAAGAGAATGAGTGCGGTTTTCCAAATCAGTGCTGGGTTGTCAGTTCGTATTTTCATTTTAAAACGTTATTTAGGATTCGTAGCCAATTCTTGTACATAATGTTTTCAATATCCATTTCAGTATACCCTCTTTTTAGAAGAATATCCTCAAATTTATATAGGTCCGCTATGGAGTTCATATCATATGGGGTCTGTTCCAGTCCGAACAGGCCATCAAGATCACTTCCAAACCCAATATGTTCTGTATCTCCAGCCATTTGGCATATGTGGTCAAAATGGTCCACCAGACGTTCCATATTGATATTGAGTTCCTTTGGATCATCCACATTCATCTTAAAATTTGGGTGTAGCATCCAAGTATCCAAAGAACCTCCAATAATACCATCCCTTTCCAAAACGCATTTAATTTGCTCATCGGTGAATTGCCGCTCACCCGGCACCAATGCCCTACAGTTTTGATGACTTGCGATTACCTGACCCTGAAAAATATCCAAGGTCTCAAAAAAGCCCTGGTCTGTTTGATGGGTGAGGTCTAAAATTATGCTGAGCGTGTTCATTTCCTTTAGTAGCTCTATGCCAATGGTGGTCAGTCCACTACCATCGGAATGGGTGCCAGCGGCATATCTGCCTGGTCCAAAATGAGAGATGCCAATGGAGCGTAGCCCCTGCTCATAGTACCGATATAGATAATCAAGATTTACAATAGAATCCGCACCTTCTAGCGCAAGAAGGTAACCAATTGGTTTTTTTGCCGTATCCAAATTTTCATTCTTCCAAACATCCAAATGTTCCTTTAAATCTTTTTGACTTTTGATTTGAGCCATTTCCCCCAACTCTTCCATCTCTCGATACCATGCCAACTGGCATTGTGCATTGGCATAGGCTTGTTGAGGGGAGTGCCATCCAGGCAACGCCATGGTATCCAAAGGGTCACCAGCTTCTGAAAAACGGGAAATCATGGTGGTGATGACCAATCCTATGTTGCCTTTGCGGAGTTCAGGGAGGGCAACGGTACCTTTTCCCCGATCCTGAAAATCTGACCATCCCAGATTTTTTTCCTTTTTACGTATGGTCTCAACGCTTTGCGTAAGGTCCCGGTTCATGGACATGGCGTTGGTGGCCAGGTCTAAATGACCATCTACAATAAAAGAGAACTTGGATGTGGAACTCATTTCTTTACTTTAACTGATGAAATGTCGGTTGTTTTATCGGCATATTTTAGGGACAAACGATTAATGTCAAAAGAGAATTTTTCAAAAGTACTCTCCCATTCTTTGGCTTCCTCGGGGCTATAATCGTAAAATCCCTTTCCATTGGAAACTCCGTTGCCCCCTTCTTTTGCTATGTCGTCTATCAACTTGGGCACCGTGGTTTTGTTGCTCAGTTCTGGAAAAAGACCTTTCATTACGGAATGATAGGCTTGTAGTCCTGTCAAATCCATATAGCGAAAAAGTCCACAGAAGGTCATCCAATGACCGCCATCGTTTTTGCAAGCTCGATCTACGTCCTCTATGGTGGCATATCCATTTTCAACCAAATGGAACGCCTCCCGATACATGGCATACATTATACGATTAGTAATAAACCCCCGAATATCCTTTCGTACCAAAGTAGGTTCCTTGCCCCAATTTTTTGCAATGACATACAATTGTTCGCCCACTTCCAGCGGGCTTTTTTCACCACAAATAATTTCTAAAAAACGGGAAGTATATGCCGGTTCGGCCCAATGCATCCCAAAAAAGCGTTCCGGTACCCTGAGATAGTTTTGTAACATACTTATTGGTATTGCAGATGTATTGGAAGCGATGATTACTTTATTCGAGACACAGGATTCTATTTTGCGATATACGTCCTGCTTGATTTCTAGATTCTCCAGTACACATTCCATCACCAACCAACAGGGTTTTAAGTCGGCGTAATCAGAAGTAAAAGTTATATTTTGGAACAAATCTTTAGCCGGGATTGTGCTAAGCCCCTCTCTGTAACTCTCTTCCAAGGAATGTATTATACGGTCCGGTGCAGTTTGGTTCGTATCGGAAATTATCGGTGCCAACGCCACTACCTTTTGACCGTTCATTAATAAAGCTGTGGCTATACTGCTTCCCATTAGGCCAAGGCCAACAATACCTACTCTAGAATTATTATTCAATTCCATACTATCTGTATTTAACGAAAGCCCGCCATTTTCTTAGCATAGTCGAATACCTTCGCTTGGGTTGTTATTTGAGTTCCAATAAAACTTCTTTTGCTATTTTTATGGCGTGATCAATGTGCTCCTCTGTATGTACGGCCGATATATACCATAATCCCCTTCCTATGACCCGGACACCTTTTTGCTGTAGACCATGCACAAACATTTTTGATTTTGGTTGTTCGTATGTCCTAAGTTCCCTAAATTCTTTAATCTTGTCAATATTGGTGAAACCGGTATGGAACATAGGGCCCAACCCCTGAACCAACAGATTTTGTCCGGTTTCTTGAGCCACATTTCTAAGTCCATCCATCAATTGATGACCAAGACCATAAATACGTTCATAGGTGCCCTCTTCCTCCAAAACCTCGATCGTTGCCAATGCCGCAGCTATAAGTGGACAAGCTGAGTTCATAGTACCTGCGTGGATAACTTTTCCCTCAGCGATGACATGCATCCATTCCTTTTTACCAACTACTGCCGAAATAGGATAACCACTGGCTAGAGCTTTAGCAAAAATGGATAAGTCCGGTGTTACACCAAAATGTTTTTGAGCACCTCCCAACCCAGTACGGAAACCTGTAATGACCTCATCAAAAATCAAGGCCGAACCATACTGGTCACACAGTTCCCGTAGACCTTCTAAAAATCCTTCTTCCGGAAGTATACAACCACTATTACACATAATAGGTTCCGTGATAATGGCGGCGATGGAGTCATGATATATTTCTATGGTCTTTTTCACCAATTCCAAATCATTCCATGGGAGTAGAATAAATTCATCGGATGAACCTTTGGCGATGCCTTCTGTCCATGCTACGGTATCTGGATTTTCCCTAGGACCCATTTTTTCTTCATCCAGAGTAAGTCCCCACGAAACGTTGTCCAACCATCCGTGATAGTGCCCTTCAAAACGAATGAATCTGTTTCGTCCGGTTTTTGCACGTGCCACACGAAGGGCGGTCTGTACTGCAGTAGAACCATCTAGGCAAAAACGCATCAATTCAGCAGATGGAATATAGGTATTCAATTTTTCCGCTAGCTCAATTTCCAACAAGTGCTGACCTGCATAAAGCTGTCCTTTTTCACTATATTCCCTAACACGCCTTACTATATGTGGATGGGAGTGACCAACAATCATTGGGCCTTGGCTTAGGGTAAAATCCAGATATTTGTTCCCGTCAACATCATAAGTGTAAACGCCATCCGCATGATCATAAAATAGGGCATGGGGATGATTGAATTTTCGAAATTCCGAGGAAACACCACCTGCCAAAACCTTTTTGGACCTTTCCAACAATTCGGCGGACCTACTATGGTTTAACCTAATATTTATTTCTGACATCTTTAAACTGTAATTTTTCTATTTCGTGCGGGTACCGCCCAAGTTCCGATAAGATTACCTTCCTGTATTATCTCCAGCGTTTCATAAAGGTTGACGGTAGGGCATATATGATAGGGTATGGAAAAAAAGGGTTGACCAATGTGATATTCCGATGTGTCGGGGACCGTTACCACCAAATGTTCTTCATATTGACCAACGATCCGCTGATTTTCCAAATCAAGAATTTCGACTCGGGGCTGTGGCGGATCTGCAGCAACCGCCTTACTACCCAAATCAAAACACAACAAATTTTTATCTATGATGGATATAATCCGTGTTAATAGAACCGCAGCTGGAACAAAAGGCAATTCCGGGTAATTGTATTTGTATCCGGCATCCCAAAAGAAAATGGTACCCGGACTACATTCTATCTCATCCTTTTTGGCATAATATGTAAATGAAGGGGAACCGCCCATCACCACTTTGATTTCTCTTTCCAGATGGGCTGCTACTTCCTGTCTTAGGAATGCCGTTTGTTCAAATATTCTGTTTGATTCAGCTTCTCGGATTTCTTGATCGGGCGAATGTACATGTCCGTCATAACCATGTAGTCCTACGATATTGAGTCCTTTCAAATCGGAACACGCTCTAACCAAATCTAAAGTTTGTTCTGGTTTTATTCCCGTACGATCCATTCCCAAATTGATATCCACGAAAACATCCATTGGGTGCTCCTGGAACATTTCAGACAAAAGCCTGGCAGAATCTATATTATCGATAAGGGATGAAAAAACGGTATTTGGATACATTTTTCGAAGTGCATCGAACCGTAATGCTTTTACCTCTGAAAGCTGATAGCAAAGTAGTACGTCATGAACCCCCGCCATAGCTAAAAGTTCCGACTCTGAAATAGTACTGCTTTTGAAGCGATCAATACCGTGCTGCAGTGCCATTTCTATTACCTCCAAGCATTTAACCGTTTTTACATGGGGTCTCAAGATGGTATTTTTGCCCTTTATCAATTCACATGCGTTTCGGATGTTTTGATGTACCAAATCCGGAAAGACCAAAAGGGCAGGGGAATCTATGGAATGAGCAGCCTGGGTATAATATGGATCACTGCTAATCATTATTAACCATTCGGTAATTTGAAAACGATATCAATTTCAACCTTAATATTCTCTCCCAAAACAGATTGTACCGTGGTCCGGGCCGGTTTTATACCGGTAAAATAGGTTGCATACACCTCGTTGAATTTGTTAAAGTCCTTGATGTCTTTTAGATGTACGGTGCTCTTTAGTGCATCGTCCATAGTTCCTCCGGCTGTTTCCACAATGGCCTTAATATTATCCAGCGTCCGTTTGGTTTCTTCTTCAATACTACCAAGTACAAATCTTGATGTGGCAAAATCTACGGAGGCTTGGCCACTCAAAAATAGCATTCCATTGTAGGCCACCCCATCGGAGTATGCCCCTGTTACGAAATCGGGATCTCGTTGAGGATGGGTGATTTTTATCTTGTCCATAGTAATTCTATTTATGATGTTTTTTTAAATTTTGTAAAAAAGTCGAATAAAACTCAATTATCATGGCAATTTTGTAAGGTTTTCTTTCAAATGTATTCGTAAGACTTCAAATTTAATAATAGCAAAAACCGATAATCTAATACAAATAATTATATTTAGCTATGAAAAAGGTCAGTTTCATATGAAAAATTTGAAGAAGAGTATCAATATGAATAAAAATTAAGAATGGAAACAACCGAAATTCGATTGTTCAAAGAATCCAATCAATCTTTTATTTACCATGTAGAGGAAAAGGCTTTTAGCATTTATCATCATCATCCTGAGTACGAACTGGTATATATTAAAAAAGGCAGCGGGGTTAGAATTGTGGGGGACAATATTAGCGAATTTAAGAAGGGTGATCTTGTCTTTTTAGGTTCTTATTTGCCTCATGTTTGGCGTTGTGACACAGCGTACAACAAGGCGGACGGAACATTTACTGGAAAAGGGTATGTTATTCAATTTTTAGAAGGATTTATTGGGACGCAGTTCTTTGATTTACCAGAAAATAGGGGGCTTAAGGCATTCTTTTCCCATGCTTCCAGGGGATGTAGGTTCTTTGGAAAGACCAAAAAAAATCTTGTCGACATTATTTTGGCGATGCAGCACATGAATCCTACACAACGTTTTTATTCCCTATTTTCCATATTTGAGATACTGGCCACTACGGAGGAATACGAATTCATTTGTAGCCCAGTCTTCAGGGAAACAGATCATATGTCCGAAAGTGGCCCTATGCGGGACGTGGTGGAGTTTATTCTAAAAAACTTTAAGGAAGATATTAAATTACGTGATGTATTGGAAATAGCCAATATGTCCAATACCCAATTTTTTCTGGCATTTAAAAAAATGTACCGCATGCCATTTAAAAGCTATTTATTAAAATTACGTATCGGGTACGCCTGTCGCCTATTAGCGGAACCAAATAGTAATATTTCACAAATAGCCTATGAGTCTGGTTTCGAAAACTTATCTAACTTTAATAGACATTTTAAAGCCATAAAAGGCTGTACACCTACGGTTTATCGAAAAAAACTGGAGAAACCAATAGTTTCCTAACCTTAAATCTTTCAAAAATCGTTGGGACAAAACCTTTAGAAGTCGAAACTTCTTTTCTCAAAATGAATTGGTCGTATTTGGCAATGGGTAACTAAATAAAAATGGATTCCTGATTAATGTTAATTCACATGATTGTGGAAATCATAAGTTCCAAAATCAACCTAGAAAAAGTTCGTCACCGACATGTACCGTTCCCGCTCCCGAATGCACCACATTTCTCCCAAAATTCACTTTTTTGTTTTGCAACCGATATTTTGAAAGGGTAGCAAGGGGCTCTATGTTTTTATCGACTTGCCCCGTTTCTGGATTTACAGTTGGAATGGTACATCGTGCACAATTTTCCAAACCTGTGAATTGTACCCCGTTGATAATAAAATCCTCAATCTCGTCCTCTTGATTTGGATAACCCCCTGAAAAAACAATATTGGGGCGAAAACGCTCGATCGTGAATTTTTGATTGCCCTTATAACGATCGTTCAAATCCTGGACGGATGCTTCCCCTATCATCATAAAGGGATAGGCATCGGCAAAGGATACAAACTTATCAAGAGGTTTGAAGCCAGAGTTGGTATCTACCGGCCGCATGCTATTTTCTGGCATATAAACCAATTTTGCATTTGAGCCAAGAACATTGCTAAACCAAGAATCGATTTGTTGAGAGACACTATGGGCTTCTACCTCTGCGTTCCAAATCACTACTTTTTTGATTTTTTTCTGGATATCTTCAAAAGGGATAAACATGTCCTTGATTTCTGTGTCCAATGATTTTACCCTAAGGCCTTCCTTTTGCAAAATTGGGTGTATACGGATCATTTTTGGAAATTCACGAATAGTCAAAAAACGATAATCCTCATCTACCAACATAAATCTACGATCGTGTTTAAATCCTTTTTTTGTGACTTCTGCAGAATTAATAGAAGTACCGGCCAAGGATTTTATAGGGTAAATGAATAGTTGACTTACTTTTAACATGGTACATTTTTCTAAACAAGAGATTTACTTTTCAAATGTATTTACCAAGGAAACCATCGTTGTTTTTAGGACTTCCTCTGCTTCACTGCCTAAAAAACTACTTCTTGCACGCCATGTTTCATAACCGCCCATCTCCAACTCTTTTGCGGGAGGTACGTAGCCGTCGTAGGTATTGGCGAGGCAGATAGTGAAATAGTTGGCATTCTTGATTTGGTTTTTTAGCCAATGTCCTGTTTCTGTAAACAATTCACCGCCCATCGCCCCGAAAATCTGCCCCCCTATTTTTACTGCTTGGATGGCAGCGGTGTGGGTATCCGGATATTCGTTCAATAATATTTGCTCTCTGGCATAGACCATACCCATGCCGTGGTCATCTACTCTCAAATTATTAAAACTATGTTTCGAAAACAGTTCTTTGGCTTTCTCTAGTTCTTCTTTTGTAGGTTTCCTTATTTTAAGCTTCAATTCTTTATAAGCAACATTAAGGTTAGGATTTTCATTCCATTCCAAATCGCCTAATTTATGCAATACGCCTTCGGCCAAATCTTTTCCCATCATTTCGGTCTTTGCGAATTGGGTTTTAGGGAACTTATTGGGATTACGGAAATCCCAGGTATTAACATCACCTCCAGTACCATAACTCATTATGGCAACAAATTCCTTAGGGGCGTCCATATTTTGGGATAAATGCTTGGCAAAGGTTCCGTAGAAATCCGCCGTAATCGTGTCAGAGTCCCAATCACCTGCATAATGGCTACTATAATTGGCCAATATAGATATCCAAGTATCGTCCAACCCCTTTATGGTCACAAAATTCATTTCGGGATCTACAGGTGCAGCGGAGCCTTTTATATACTTTTCTACCCTGAAGGGATTCGTTTTAATGGAATCCTTCGTTTTGGAAACCGGATTTATTGGAGTGTATTCATTCTCCATAAAGTATCTTCGGCAAAGCTGATACCCCGTAACCTCAGAACTCCCCGAGGCAATTTTGGCCCGCCGTATGCGTTTCAATGCCTGGGCAACCGACGTTACAATGCGTTCCGGTAGTTGGTTTCGGTAGTTAATATCAACAGCTCCACCTAAAAGCCCGGCTACATCCCCGCCTCCATGTGTATGGGTGCAAGCGAGTAGCATATGTTCTTTTATAATGCCTGTCTCCAATTCAATTTTTTCTTTGATATCATTTAAAAGATTGGACGGCATAATACAAATATCGACCATGACGAGAGCAAAGGTAGTGTCATCTTGTTTTAGGACCAGACATTTAGAAAACAATGGATCATGGATAAATCGGGCATAATGTGAAAAAAAATCCACACCGATAAGCGATCCCATTGTCGGGGTGATATCCACTTGCGCGGCACCCGCATATAACTTTTTTGAATCTAGTTTTAAACTTTTCATTGGAGTTTCACTAGTAATACTTATTGTCAGTTTTTAGGTAATTGACGTTGAATGTCCTTGATTTTTGTTGTGACCATAGCCAGTTTGTTTTTAGTTGAATTGCTCGATCAATTAAAAAAGGTCAAACTTGGCTTTTTCAAATGTATCCGAAATCAAGATATATTAATAATACCAAAAATCAATTTCGCAATACTAATCCTTTAATCATCCTGCATTTATAAAACATGAAAGGCACTACGGCTTCGGAAATGTACGCATTCGAGAATATCTTTTATAGCTGTCAAAAACTTCTTTTTCTGGACCAACCAATCTTGGATCCTTTGAATCTGATAGTTCATTTTGAAGTGCTACCCAAAGACGTTCCTTTGTTTCCTTAAAATCTAGGTCATTGTACAGATTATTCAAACATGAGGGATCATTAGTGACATCATAAAGTTCAAACTCCGGCCTTTTGTCAAGTGCTAATCGAAAATAGGGAGCTATGCTATCATTTTTATAATTTTCAATTAGGTACATTTTGGTGGGACAGTCATCAATATCGGTAAAAGCGGCATCTGGAATATATTTTCCGTTGGTGTCAATGCCATATTTGGGGAGTAATTGTGTCGTATCGTTCGGGTCGTACTTTTGTGGGGCACCGGCAGGCCACCGCACCGGTTTCAGATTCCATATCAGTACATAATCGTCCGAAAATATTGAACGTTGAGGATATCCCAAATTGGCATATCTGGAAGATGAATGACGTTCCCTGCCCACGTAACTGTATTTTCTATTGGAATTTTCCACACCACGCTCCTTGGATTCTAAAACTTCTAAAAAACTCTTTCCTCGAATGGGAAGCATTTTTTTGGGTTTGGTTTTTGTTAGTTCAAGAATTGTGGGTGCAAAGTCCAAAAACCCTATCATATCATTGATAATTCTACCTGCCCCGAATTTTTTAGGGTACCGTATGGCCAAAGGTACATGGGCACCATACTCATAACTATTGGCCTTGGCCCTAGGGAATGCCATGCCATTATCCGAAGTTATGATGATGATGGTATTTTCCAATTCTCCTATAGCTTCCAAATAATCGA
Organism: uncultured Flavobacteriaceae bacterium; assembly: GCA_947494715.1. Classification (GTDB taxonomy): domain Bacteria; phylum Bacteroidota; class Bacteroidia; order Flavobacteriales; family Flavobacteriaceae; genus Ulvibacterium. Next base: position 136,256 of record CANLWG010000004.1, read on the forward strand.
GCATCTTTACCAGTTGCTGATCAAACCATTCTATTTCCACTGCATAGTCCAATAAGTCTCCTCTTATTTCTTTGGTGTCAGGCAAAAAACTGGGCACTTTCACATCTTCCAGCTTTTTACCCATTTTTTTCCAAGATTCCTTTTCGAATACGCGATGAGGTTCGTATCCGCCAAACCAAAAAAAGAAAGGATTTTCCTTTCTAACATCATCCATAAAATGTTTAAAATTTGCAAAATAATCTAGTTTTGAGATACCTGTAGTCGGTGGTTGTTCGGAATCCTCTTTGAATTTGACTTCGGAATGGGCTATTCCTGCGGCATTAGTCCTTCTCCATAGGGAATCGTTTTCGTTTCTTGCATATTGAAATGGCCCAACTCCTTTTCCTGTTCTTCCTAGTTGATAACCATTGGCTCTCAACTCATCAATGAAGGGAACGTGTTTTTTCATCCAGGAGGAAGCATGTTGGCCAGACTGTTCATTTTGCCAATGGTGCCTGCCCGTAATCAGTGCACTACGGGAAGGTGCACAGCCCGGGGAACCGGCATAACAATTCGTAAAATAGATGCCTTCCCTGGCAATACGATCAAAACCGGGAGTTTTCACAAATGTACTTCCAGCAAAACTTGTATGGAAATATGACTGGTCGTCACTGATTACGAATAGGATATTCGGCGAGTTATCCGAGGTATCAATTTTGGTTTCCCTATCCAAACAACCATATTGTAACATTGCAAGAAATAATATGGAGAAATACCCATGGAACGGTGCTTTATCAATATTGAAATTATAAGTCATTTTCTATTTTTTTTGGATGGAGAAACACATTCTCCCTACTCCGGCGTCCGGCTTTTTTTCAAATGGAGCACCCTTTCCAATACCTCCTGTCCTGTATACTTGTTCTATCTGATTTGGATAATGGTGAAAAGCCAATCCAATATTTTCATGTGGTTCAATGGCATCGAAACGGGATTCCGTTATTTTCCTTTTTAAAGGATTTATGTTCCGCCCAACTCGTCTTGAGGGATAACACAGCACAACTTTTCCCGTGCTATACATCAACCTTCTCCTAAAAGCTATGTGTTTTTATGTCTCAGTAATGTCCTTAAGTTCAAAAAAATTAGTTTTTCTTAAAAGGAAAATCGGCATTCTCTGTTCTCGAAGTCTCCATTAGGGTCACCATCTTAGCAACAATTTCAGGATTTTCTACAGCTACATTGTTCAATTCTTTGATGTCATTTGATAGGTCATACAGTTCTATTGGAGCTTTAGGATCCTCATATACATTTAATCGAACTCCTTTCCAATCATCAAATCTGACGGCCTGCTTTCCATTTTGTTCATGGAATTCCCAATAGAGATGGTTGTGCTTTTGTTGCCCGTTTGTACCTTTTAGCGTGGGAACCATCGAAATACCATCGATGTTTTTTGGAGTTTCCGCACCCGCCAGTTCCGCCAATGTGGGCAAGATATCCCAAAAGGCCGACACATGATCGGTCTTTCGGTTTGGCTCAATACTGCCAGGCCAATTGGCTATCATAGGTACCCGGATACCGCCCTCATATAAATCCCTTTTCCGTCCTCGGACGATTCCGGAGCTATAAAAAAAAACGGGGTCGGCACCGCCTTCCATATGCGGGCCATTGTCACTTGTAAAGATGACCAATGTATTTTCCGAAATTCCGAGTTTCTCCAAGAGTTCTACAATTTCGCCCACCTGTTTGTCCAGACGGGATACCATGGCCGCAAATGTGGCTCTCGGCTTTTCCTGGGAGGCATAGCCTTTGGGATGGTAATTATCCGCGCCATAGTCGTTCCCTTTCCTTCTTCGGTTCGTGCTTTTATCATTTCCCCATGGCTTTTCTTCATACGTTTTTTCAAATCTGTTCCAAATCGAATCTTTGGGCACAATTAATTCCGCATGTGGAATTACCGAGGGTATATACAAAAAGAAAGGTCGTCCGGCATTACTTTTTATAAAACCCAGGGCTGTCCTATGGATTAAATCAGGGGCGTACACCACTGTATTCTTGGTGTCATTGCCTTTAAGAATTATTTTTTGTTGGTTGTCCCACAAGTGGGTGGGATAATAGCGATGCGCTTGCCCTTGACAATTGTAACCATAAAACTGATCAAAACCTTGTTTATTTGGATCTCCTTCGGTACCAACAAAACCAAGTCCCCATTTTCCAAAAGCTCCAGTAGTATACCCAGCTTTTTTTAGCACTTCTGCTATTGTTAAGGTCTCTGCCTTTATCGGAAACTGGCCTTCTTCTGTATTGCTCTTATTGCCTCGTATGGGTGTATGGCCCGTATGCATCCCTGTCATCAATGCAGATCTAGAAGGTGCGCAGACTGTACTTCCTGAATAGTGCTGGGTGAACAGTAAACCTTGTTCCGCAAGCTTATCAATATTTGGGGTGCGGAATTTTTTCTGGCCGTAGATGCTTAGATCACCATAACCCAAATCATCGGCCAAAATATAAACGATATTCGGTTTTAAAGTTTCTGGGGGTTTCGCTTCCGGGTTTTTACTATGCTGTCTACATCCCAAAAAAAGAAGGGAACACATCAAAACAAAGGTCAAATTATCTTTTCCCATAAGTCGTTTGGTGCTAATCCATTTTTTCTTTTTCGAAATCGGTATCATTGACCCAACCCGTGTTCATTTCCTCTCCATTCATGAATCTCTCATAGAAATTACTTTCCTTACCTATATAGGGGTAACATTCAAAAATTTCACCATTTCCCAAAATACGTGGATCTTGTTGGGCTTCCAAGGTTGTGACTAACAGTGTTGAAAGCTCTGCCTTAATGGATTTCATTTCATCTACATCGGCCAGATTTTCCATACACAAGGGATCTGCTTTGATTTGATATAGTTCTTCCCCGGGCCTTTTTCCAAAGTTCATTTGCCAATATTCGGTATTTCCTTCGTTTCGGCGCAGATCGAGAATTACCGTTTTTGTGGGAGAGCCATCTGTGTTGAGATAGCCTGTCTCAGGGTTTCCTGCGGGCCATCTTGTTGGTTCGAAGTTTTTAACATAGAGATAGTCATTTTTTACGATTCCACGAATAGGATAACCTTGATCGTTGGGTCTTCCCACATCGTGACGCTCCTTCCCAAAAACAACAAAATCCCTATCCTCTATTTCATTTTGCGAATCGTTAAAAATATCTGTCAGGCTTTTTCCAGGAGTAGGGGCCATTTGAGTCTTTTCCCATTCCAATCCAGCAATTTCTACAAAGGTTGGCGCAAAGTCGATGAAGCTAACATACTCCTGGACTATTCTTCCAGGATTTTTGATTCCTTTGGGCCACATAATAGCCAGCGGTAAATGGTTGGAAAGTTCATATTCCTGACCTTTTATACGGGGAAAGGGCATTCCGTTATCCGCAGTAACCACAATAATCGTATTCTCCAATTGGCCACTGGCTTCCAAAGCGGCGATTATTTTTTCCAAATGAAAATCGAAATATTCCACTTCATAGGCATAGTCCAGCATATCGGTCCGAACGGTTTCGTTGTCAGGCCAAAAAGCAGGTACTTCTTTGATGTCCGATAATTCCTTTTTTCCCTTTCCAATGCCCGTTCCATATTCGTAAGCCCTATGGGGTTCATAGCCTCCGTACCAAAAACACCAAGGGGTATTGGTAGAAGTACTATCTAAAAATACCTTGAAATTTGCACTGTAATCGTTTCCGGAGATTTTGGTCGTCGGAGGATCCATTTTTATATCCTTATATGCCTTTCCAGTAAGCTCACGAGGCGTTCCGTCCCAGGATATCGCCCTACCTGGGCCCCAGCCTTTACCGGTAAACCCCGTGGTATATCCATTTTCTCCCAGAACTTCAACATAACTTTTGAATTTCAGCGGAAAGTTGTTCCAATGATTGGCGGCTTCCTCCAACTGCCATGAATTACGTCCAGTAAGAATTGCGGAACGTGAAGGAGCACATTTGGCGTTCGGCGTATAGGCGTTCATAAAGAGTAGGCCCTCCTTAGCTACCTTATCGAACGCTGGGGTCTTTATCCAGTTTGTTCCATAAGCACCCATATGGGGAAAGGAAGCGTCGTCTGCGATACAGAACAAAATATTGGGTCTTTTGTCAACTTCAACTTTTTTTTCGGAACAGGAAACTAAAGTCAAGACAAAAAAAATCGAGATTGCAATCAATTTCATTTTTTACAAGCTTCTTAATTGATCAAGGTAACTTCGTGGACGGACTTTTCAAAATCCTATCAAACGCTTCAAAAATTATGGCAATCAGAATAACCAGGGCCGATCCGATGAAGTTCAACCATAGATAACCTAGTTTTTCCTCTCCGGATGGGTGAATATGTATTAGATTGTAATACAGGACAAAAATGATAAATTGTGTTAATAAGGCTGCAAAGAAGACGGCATTTCCCTTGACAAATTTCAAGAAAAAAGCCAGCAAAAAAATGCCCAATACATTACCATAAAATATAGAACCGATAATATTTACCAACTGAATCAAATTATCAAAAAGGTTGGCGATGCTCGCAATGGCAATTGCGATAATTCCCCAGAGAAGTGTAAATAGTTTTGAAACAGTGACGTAATGCTTCTGGCTGAAATTACCATTTTTGTTACGCTTGTATAGATCTAAAGCGGTAATGGTCCCTAAAGCATTGAGCTCGGAGGCCGTGGAGGACATAGCCGCGGAAAGAATGACAGCCAGGAGAAGACCGATTAAACCTGTGGGTAGATTGTTCAGAATAAAATGAATAAAGACATAGTCCTTATCATTGGTCTCCACTACATTGTTCGCCTGTTGTATCAATGCCCTTGCCGTAGCTCTATTGGTGCTGTCCTTTCTATTTATATTCATAATCTGACGTTCGGCTTCCTCGACCGCCGTATATTCCTTTAGCTCCAGCGCCATAGAGAACTTGTTTTGAGCCATTCTTTTTTCTTCTTCCAATGTCTTTTGGCCTTCTTGGAGCAACTTATAATCCTCGGCATATTCCGATTCCATTACTGCCTGTGTAGCGGAGGGATTGAAGTTTAAAGGAGAAGGATGGTATTGATAAAATACAAAGACCATAACACCTACAAGGAGAATGAAAAATTGCATCGGAATCTTAAAAATACCATTAAAGACAAGCCCTAACTGACTTTCCCGTAAAGATTTACCGGACAAATAACGCTGAACCTGACTTTGATCCGTGCCAAAATAGGCTAACGCCAAAAACAGTCCACCGGTGATACCGCTCCAAAAGGTATATCTACTTTTTGGGTCAAGGCTAAAATCAAGGATTTCCAGTTTATTACTGGCACCCGCTACTTTCATAGCCTTATTGAAGGAAATATCTGCAGGGAGATAACCAAGAATAAAGAAGAAAGTAATGAACATACCCAACATTATCACGAACATTTGCTGTTTTTGGGTAACGCTTACAGCCTTTGTACCACCGGAAACGGTGTAAATGATGACCAATATACCAATGATGATGTTGAGTGTACGCAAGTCCCATCCCAGAACAGCCGATAAAATTATGGATGGCGCAAAAATGGTAATGCCGGCGGCCAGACCTCGTTGAATCAAAAAAAGTACTGCCGCCAATGTTCGGGTCTTAAGGTCAAAACGATTTTCCAAAAACTCATAAGCGGTATAGACTTTTAGCTTATGGTAAATCGGCACAAAGACCAGACAGATAATGACCATGGCTATGGGCAGGCCGAAGTAAAACTGTACAAAGCCCATTCCATCATGGAAGGCTTGTCCCGGAGTGGATAGGAAAGTTATGGCACTGGCCTGTGTAGCCATTACAGAAAGACCTATTGTCCACCATTTGGCCTCATTTCCACCACGGACGTAGTCGTTTACATTTGCACTGCCTCGGGTTTTCCAAACCCCATAGGCGACAATGAACAATAAAGTTCCGGATAATATAATCCAATCTAAGGCTCCCATTTAGATATAGGCTGTCATTATATAGTAAAAGAAAAGAACATATATCAAGTTAAGGATCAAAACCACGGAGTATTCTTTTTTCCAAACTAGTTTTTCTAGCATCGCCTATCCTTTTACCTGGGTTTCTGTATCAATCTTTTCCTTTCCTAACGAAAGCATGTTCGAGAATAATTTATAGGCTCCGGAAACTCCGGCCGGTAACTCTCTAAAAAAGCTTAGACCGGTATAGATATAATGGCCCTTTCCATATGGAGCTACAATAAGGCTACCGTTAGTTTTTGGTTCGCCTTGATCGTTCATAGATAGGATCGGGGTAAACTCTCTAGACCATTCATTGGGGAAGTAAAGGCCACGTTCCTGTACCCATCCTTCAAAATCCTTATTTGTAATAGCATTGGGAAAATTCACCAAAGGGTGATTTTTGGCCAAAATCTCTACATTCGAATTTTCATCGGTAACCCTATCCCGGGATAATTTGATGGGGTAGGGGGCAATATTGGGAAATTGTGAGTCCCACCTTCCCGAAGTATTATATTGAACAATAAGGTTCCCACCATTTTTGGCGTATTCCAACAGATAACGTTGCTTAAATTTTAATTCGTCCACAACATTATAAGCCCTGATACCTACCACCAAGGCATCGAATTTTTTTAAATTCTCAGGGGTAATATCTTTTGGGTCTACAAGATGAACGGTATACCCGATTTGTTTCAGACTTTCCGGCACTTTGTCTCCCGCACCCATGATATAGCCAATATCTTCCCCGATTTTTTGAAGGTTTAACCGCACTACTTTGGCTTCCGACGGCAGTAACACGGATTGGGTAGGAATGTGGTCATAGGAAATGGTAACCAATTCTTTAGAGATTTCATTCCCATTGACCTTAATCAAAGGCGCGATGTAACTTTCATCCTCATAAGGTGGTGGAGTCAATGAAAAGACCAATGTTTGTTCGTCTCCTTTCTTTGCTATTTTGAAGGACTTGGTCTCTTGCTTCACCGTCCAACCTTTGGAAAAACAAAGCTGGACCTTCCCTTCAAGACTGTCGGCATGTGCCTTTATGGTGATTGGAATTTTCTTTGGTTCGGCATTGGCAAAAATCAAAACCTTATCATCGAAACGTGCAGTAGCTTCAGGCAAAATCTCAAAGGGACGATAAAGTTCACCTTTATCCCGTTCCGAATAGCGATGCACCACAGGTTTTTGGAAGGATATTAAATTTCCCTTGAAGTCGAGTACAAAACTAACTTCAAAAGGTTTGGGAGTCTCCGGCTTTCCGATCCATTTTTCGTTTTCTACGAAATACATGCCCAAACTACCTTTTTTATTCAACCAATAAGGACTGGTATAGGCGGTATTTTCGGGCACTTCCAAATTAATGTCCAAATTGACCTTTTGATTTTCTGTTAGGGTGATATTTTTTTCATCAGCTACCTTTTCTGATAAGGAAACCGACTTTAAAACAACATCTGCATTACTTCGATTAACAGCTTCGATATTTACTTTTACCGACTTCCCGGGATTTGTAAAAGGTTCGTTAGCGGAAGCTTCAAGATAAAGTCCGGTAATGGCCAAAATAAGCTTCTTGATTTCCTCGGACTTAATTTCTCTCCAATAGGTATCTTCAAGACCTTGAATCAATGTATAGGCATCCAAAACTTCATGGATATGTTCAGATGGATTCTTGAAATTAAAGTTTTCCTCCACTTGGGTCAGGATATCGCCAATGGCTTCTCCACCCTCCAAACGTGACCAACTCGTATCTACTCCTTCAAAAATATTGGATTTATCCGTAGGCAGGTTCCCTTTTATAAGCTCAAGATATTCGTTTTCAGATCCGCGAACGGACAGCGTTCCAAATCCCTGAGATCGATGCTGGCTTCGGGCTTTGGCGGCTATTTCGTTGTTGGAAGTGCCAAGTAAGGAATAATATGTGCCAATGTCCGCGGTCAGCATCTTGGACTTATCCGCCTTTTCAAAATTCTCCCTGCTTCCATAGAACCACCAAAATGTATTGAAGAACAATCTTTTGGGCTGCCATGTATCCGTATGGGCAAGCTGCTCAGGATATACTTTGGGGTCTCCCGCCAAATCAAAAGCCTCCACACTTAACAAGGCAGATGAGGTATGATGGCCGTGCGTACTTCCCGGAGTTCTATGGTCAAAACGATTGATAATGACATCCGGTCTAAAATTGCGAATGGTCCATACCACATCGGCCAAGACCTTATCCTTATTCCACATTTTTAGTGTTTCCTCAGGATGCTTGGAATACCCAAAATCATTGGCCCGTGTAAAAAATTGCTCTCCTCCATCAATACTACGCGCAGCAAGGAGCTCCTGTGTACGGAGCACCCCTAAAAGTTCCCTAAGCTCAGGACCTATCATATTTTGCCCGCCATCACCTCGTGTAAGCGATAAATAGGCCGTCCTGGCCTTTGATTCATTGGAGAGGTAGGAAATAAGCCTTGTATTTTCGTCGTCGGGATGCGCCGCAATATATAAGGCGGATCCCAAAAAATTTAATTTTTGAAGGGACTGGAAAATTTCGGAGGATGGAGTTTTTTTAGCAGTTTGGACGTGGCCTTTGAAGGGACTTAGCAGAAGAACAGCAAAGAATACCAAAATATGGCGCATATCGAAGGGTTTTGTCGGCGACCAAATATAGAAAGATTAAAATGGGATGGAATTACATTTAGAACTTCTTTAACAATCTAACAAATTCCCTATTCCTCCTTAATTTCCTTGGTGGCATCGATAAGTGCCACAGCTTTTTGAAGAAGAAGATTGTTCGGGTAAGTCAATAGCTCGCCATTTTTCTTTCTCAAGTACATATGATAGGCTTTAATATCCTCTATAAGATATATCTCGTAATTTGCCTCGTTATCCGCAATATCCTTGTCCATTATTTTTATTCGATCGCCAATTTTGTAAGGGAAGGAAAAAAATAAAATGACCCCTGCAGTAATATTGCTTATGATGGACCATTGTGCAAAAAGTGCCACCCCTATTACGGCGAAAACAGAAGAAAATATAAGCCCTAAATCCTTTATGTTTACTCCCCATATCAAAGTTAACGCTACGATACCAATAATAGCAATAGCGATGGATACATACTTGATTATAAGTAGAGTACGGGCTCGATTGAGATCGCTTATTTTGCCAACCTTCCGTATGGTCTTTTCAAAGATAAATTTTAGAATCAATAGGACGACCAAGGTAACTACGGTTCCTATTAATTCCGTCTTGTAGTCAAAAAAAATATTTTCCATGAAGATTACAATCCTAGACTATCTCGCAAAGATACGTGCTCATTTCCATTTTTTTGCCAGTAAGGCGATTTTATGGACTTGATTTTCTTGGCCCTTGAGGTCATGGTTTTTGCTTTTTCGCCATAACCACTGATAAAGGTTTCCGTCCAACCTTCAATAGCATACGGAAAGCTTGTCGAAAAGTTGATTTTAAGTGTTCTTTGCAGTTCCGGATAAGCAATGGTGTACGTACTTTCTTGGCCATTATCGGTTAAACTGGCGTTGGCATCATAGGATTTCAATTCTTTATGGGACAGTCTAACATACTCCATAGAAGGTATAATCTTAAAATCCCCCACAGGCAAACCTTTTGGATCGATTCGGATTTTGTTCCATAATTCATTTTCCAAAGTGACTTTGTCCAAAGTAACATTTTGATCGGCCTCCGATTCAAAATAGGAGTGGGACATAACCTCAAATTGATCTCTATTGTTCAATTGGGCATAGACTTGCCCACACCATTCCTGTGCGGAAAATGTAACCTTCAGTGAATGCTCGTTATCATGAACGGGATAAAAACTGCTGCTCATTATGGAATATGGGTATACGCCGGTAAGGTATTTTTTTGTGCTATTTAGTTTTAACACGGGGATATTATCCGATTTATGGGCATCGGCCTTTACCTGTTTATCGGCCGAAAAAGGTTCGGTGACGAAAACCAGAACGGCATGCCCGTACCGCATTTGCCCATATCGAGGCTGCTCCAAAGCATAGGAGGTAATCTCTGCTTGGCCGGAATACCAATAGGTCTTAAATTCCTGGGAAAGCTCCTTTTTTGGGTTTTCGGTAGTCGTTTTTTTGCTTTCATTCAAGGCAATATCCTTGTTTTCTTCAGTACCTCTTTCCTTACATGACCCCATAGTGGTCATTATAATTGCAAATAACACTATGGCCAATTTAAACTTGATCCATTTTTTCATTACGCCAGTTTTTTCAAAATTACCGAAAAAGCATCAACCCACCATATCAGTTAACGTTTTGTAGACCAAATGAGTGGGAAGGCCTACCACATTCGTATAAGATCCTTTAATTTTTTCAATACCTATTAGACCTATCCAATCCTGTATTCCATAGCCTCCCGCTTTATCAAAAGGTTCATAGGTGTTCACATAAAATTGAATTTCCTCATTGGTAAGTTTTTTGAATTTGACCTGGGTAGTCTCCGCTACTGTCCTTTGTTCTGCAGCGGTTGTAAAACACACCGAGGTAAAAACCTCGTGCCAATCATCGGAAAGTGTTTTGAGCATGGCAATAGCATCAGTGGTATCCGCTGGTTTGGCCAAGGATTTTTCGTTGTGCCAGACTATGGTATCCGAGGTTATTAAAATTTCATTTGGTTTTAGTTCACCATTGAAGGCGGTTGCTTTTAATTGGGCCAAATAGTTGGGAATTTCAAGACCTTTCAGTTTTTCAGTATACTTTTCTTCGACCGGCCTTAACCGGATTTCGAAATCTAAACCCAGTTCTTTAAAAAATTGCTGTCGCCGTGGCGAGCCCGAAGCCAAGATTAACAAGTAATCCTTTAATTTTTCCTGCAACATGGGGTCTTAGACCTTTTGGGTTTCAATAGTACTATACCAGTGTCCCTTTACTTTTAACACCTGTTCTATTACGTCCCGCACACAACCATCACCACCATTTTTGTGTGAAACATATTTACAAATGGCCTTCACTTCTTGTACGGCATTTTGTGGGCATGTGGGAAGGGCTACCTTTTGTAAAGGAGGAATATCCGGTAGATCATCTCCCATGTAAAGTACATTATTCAGGTTTATACCTTGAACTGCCAAATATTCTTCCAAGGGGCCTGTTTTGTAATGTGCCCCCATATAAATATGGCTAACTCCCAGTCCTTTTAATCGCTCCCGAACCCCTTCATTGCTGCCCGCTGTTATAATACATACATTGTAACCTTTGTTGATGGCCGTCTTAAGGGCATATCCGTCCCTAACGTTCATTTGTCTTAGCATTTCACCAGAAGTGGTGACCAAAAGTGTACCGTCCGTAAACACCCCGTCCACATCAAAGACAAAAGTGGTAATGTCCTTTAAAATTTCCTTATAGTTTTTTTCCATAGGTCTGTTGTATAGACCGACTCAATAATCGGTAAATCTCTTTGTGGTTTTCTTCTGTTAATAAATCAATATGCTTTTGCATGGTTCCTATATCCTTTCTACGGGCCGGTCCAGTCTGTGCTTCATAAGGCGAAAGTGTTTCAATTTTTTTTACGGTCTCAAAAATCAACGGCTTCAAGATATCAAAAGAAAGGTCGTTCTTTACACAAATTTCATCTGCAATATGGAACATATGATTGGAAAAATTGTTTACGAAAACAGCACCTAAATGGAGCTTTTCGCGCTGCTCCGAATCGACAAAATAAACCCTATTTGAAATTAGGGAAGCTAATGTATATAGCAGTTGCCCATCTTCTTCAGCCTTGGCTTCCAAACAAATAGGGACTTCCACAAAATCTACCTGTTGCCCTTTGGTAAAAGTCTGCAAGGGGTAAAAAACACCAGTTCTAAAGTTTGCCGATAATACGTTTAAAGGAACACTGCCTGAAGTATGAACAACCAGCCCCTTCTTGTTCTTGAGAAACTTTGATACTGTGGAAATGGAGTCATCGCTTACTGCGATAATATAAATATCTGAGTCTACAATTGATTCAAAGTTTGGAGCGATATTGGTTTTGTCCCTAAAATAGGCAAGTGCATCCAGATTACGTCCTATTACTTGGTTTACGACAATCTCTTTGTGTGTCAAAAAAGCATCCCGCAGATGTTTGGCCACATTCCCGGTACCTAAAATGGAGATTGAAATCATACGCAAATTTAGAGATATTATTGCACCTTTAATTCAATTATCTTTAACAGTTTTGTTTAAGCTTTTAATTTGGTGTGGCCTCCTTAAAATCATAAAAAGACCGTATTTTTGCTTTCTTAGAAATGTAAATCCTTCGGCCAAATGACAAAATTGCTAAAAGAAATTTTCTTTTCCACCCGTCTGATGGCCGTTCTATTCCTTGTTTTTGCGACGGCTATGGCTTTCGGTACATTTATTGAAACCTGGTATAGTACCGAGACGGCAAGAATTTGGATCTACAATGCGTGGTGGTTTGAAGTCATCATGGTTTTCTTTGTTATCAATTTCATTGGCAACATATTTAAATATAAGCTGTTACAGTGGAAAAAGTGGCCGGTACTTACGCTTCACCTTTCATGGATACTGATTATAATTGGGGCATTTGTTACGCGCTACATCAGTTATGAGGGTATGATGCCTATTCGTGAGGGGAGTTCGGAAAACGTTTTTTATTCGGACAAAACCTATCTTAAGGTCTATGTAGACGGTAAAATTGATGGAGAACCCAAACGAAAAATCCTTGAGGACGATTTGATCGTTACCGCAGAGGCCCTAAAATCCAATCTTCCCTGGAAGTTGGATTTTAATGGTCATCCCTTTACCATTTCTTACGTGGATTTCATTGATGGTGCCAAAGAAGGGTTGGTAGAAGATGAAAATGGCAAGGAATATTTAAAGATTGTTGAGGCAGGAGATGGGCAACGGCACGAGCACTATTTGGAGAGCGGTAAAGTGTCCAGTATCCATAGCGTACTGTTTGCTTTGAATAAAGAGACTGCCGGTGCCATAAATATTTTCACCACGGATAGCACTTACCAAATGCGTTCCCCATTCGAAGGCAACTTTCTTCGGATGGCGGATCAATTACAGGGAACGGTTTTTAAGGATAGTTTACAGACCCTACAATTGCGCTCGCTTTATAACACTGCGGGAATGCAATTTGTAATTCCAGAACCCGTGGTCAAAGGTTCTTATGGGGTAGTAAAAGTTCCCGAATCCGAAATTACGGAGGCTACTTTGGATGCCTTGGTAGTTGAGGTATCATCAGGAGGGGAGACCTTTCAAAAAAAAATATTGGGCGGTAAGGGTACTCCAAGTTTTACAGATAAATTCAACGTGGGCGGACTCGATTTCACACTCGGTTATGGCTCCAAGGTATATGAACTCCCTTTCAGCATACAATTGAACGACTTTATTGCCGAGAAATATCCGGGTACCGAAAAAGGATATGCCTCCTTTATGAGCAAGATTACCGTTATGGATGAACGGCCGTTCGATTATGATATTTTTATGAACCACGTATTGGACCATAAGGGATATCGATTTTTTCAATCCAGTTTCCATCCGGATGAAAAAGGCACCGTACTATCCGTAAATCATGATCAATGGGGCACCTGGATTACCTATATAGGCTACTTTTTGCTGTATTTTGGTTTAATGGCGATTATGTTTTTTGGTAAGACCCGTTTTAAGGATTTGGCCAAATCCCTGGAAAAACTAAGGATAAAGAAAGCGGCAATGACCATTCTTGTAATCTTGGGATTTGCAATACCTACCCTGGGACAGGAACATTCTGATAACGATGGGCATAATCACAATATTGGACCTAGCCAAAAACAGATCGATTCCGTTCTAGAAGCTACCACCGTATCCCAGGAGCATGCTGAAAAATTTGGAAAATTGGTCATCCAGGACGAGGGAGGAAGAATGAAGCCTATTAATACGTTTTCCTCTGAATTGCTGCGGAAGTTAAGTCGAAAAGACACCTACAATGATATGGATTCCGATCAGGTGTTCCTATCCATGATGTTAAATCCGGTGGCCTGGTACAATACGGAATTCATTGCCTTGGACAAAAAGTCTAAAAATGACAGTATTAGAAAGGTCATAGGGGTGCCCAAAGGCCAAGACTATGTAAGTGCCACTGATTTTTTTGATGAAAAGGGACGTTACAAACTGGAACCATTTCTTATGCAGGCCACAGCTACCAATATTCCCGATAAATTTGAACAGGATTTTAAGGATGCACATATTCGTGTGAGTTTGCTAAATCAGGCTTTAGGTGGACAGATTATCAAGATTTTTCCTTTATTGAATGATGAGAACAATAAGTGGATTTCTACAGTGGAATATCGAACAGGCCAATATCAGGTGGCCGATTCGCTCTATGCCAATTTTATCCAGAATGCCCTTCCGTATTATTTGGGAACCCTTCAAAAAGCAAAGCAAACAGGGGATTATACAGAGGCGGATAAGCTCTTGGCTGCCTTCAAACAAAATCAATTGAATCACGGAAGTGAAGTTCTGCCTTCGCAGCAGATTATAAATACGGAAATAGTTTATAACGACTTAAATATTTTTGGGCGCTTATGGTGGCTGTATTTAATGGTAGGGCTGTTATTGTTCTTCGTACTGATTTTTAGGATTTTCAAGGAACGGGAAATTTGGAAGGTCGGCACCTATTTCTTAAAAGGAACTATCATCCTCTTGTTTCTTTGGCATACAGCAGGGTTGATATTGCGCTGGTACGTATCCGGCCATGCCCCTTGGAGTAATGCCTATGAAAGTATTCTGTATGTAGCTTGGGCAACCGTTGCCATCGGATTGGCGTTCGGTAGAAAAAGTGATATGACCATAGCTGCCTCTACTTTTGTAGGCGGAATGTTATTGATGATAGCCAATTGGAATTGGGTGGATCCCGCAATAGCCAATTTGGTGCCTGTATTGGATAGCTATTGGTTAATGATACATGTTGCGGTCATTGTCGCAAGCTATGGGCCTTTGATCGTAGGGGCAATATTGGGTCTGGTAAGCCTATTATTGATTATTTTGACCACGAAGAAAAATAAGGAAAGGATGGAAATCAATTTGAAGGAATTGACCATTATAAATGAATTGGCCTTGACCGTAGGATTGGTTATGCTCACCATTGGAAACTTCCTGGGAGGACAATGGGCCAATGAGAGTTGGGGCCGTTATTGGGGTTGGGATCCCAAGGAAACCTGGGCCCTTATATCCATTATGATTTATGCCTTTGTTATCCACACCCGCTTGGTACCTGGACTTCGCAACAGATGGTTGTTCAATTTTCTTAGCTTGGTTGCCATAGGAAGTATTATGATGACCTATTTTGGTGTGAATTATTATCTTGTAGGCCTCCATAGTTATGGCCAAAGTGGGGCCGCTGCCATAACTCCGGACTATGTTTGGCATATGGTCCTAGGGGCCTTAATTTTAGGCGGCATCAGCTATTGGCGATATAGGGTGAATTACGGAACATCTCGCTGAGGCAAATTTTAAAATTTGTCTCTTTCTCAATTCTAATCTTCATTGTTCTTTTTGTATTTTTAAGGAAGATGAAGAAAATTTGCAATTTTGATGTAAGGTCACTCGTATTGAAAGTTTTGTGTATTCTTTCACTAGGTTTTTTGCAAATTCTCTTCTCCCAGGCTCCAAATACATTCCCCGATATTAATCTTGCTAATGCCTCCTATGCTGAGAAGATATACATACAACTGGATAATTATGCTTACCACAATCGGGATACTATATGGTTTAAGGCCATTGTAACCGATTCCTATTTGCATCTCCCATCTTCCAAAAGCAAGGTACTATACATAGAGTTGATCGACCAAGAGCAGCAAATCCTAGAAAAGAAAACCCTAAAACTCGAAGAGGGCATTGCCAATGGATTCTTTGAGCTGCGTCAAAGTTATCCGGGTGATAAATATTTAATTAGGGCCTACACACGATGGAATATGAATTTCGATGATGATTTCATTTTCAAGGCTTATGTAGATGTTTTTGATTTTGATTTGTCCGGTATAGTACAAAAGCCAATAAGAAGTATAATACAGACAGAAACGAGCAATGGAACTTTTCAAATTTCGGCGGACATATTCCCCAAAATATTGGATAGTCTCCAGACGTATGATAGTATGCTGTATTTAGATTGGGGCCAAGAGAAAGATTCCATTACCATTAAAAAAACGGAGAAGGGCCCTTTTCAGTTTGTATACAATTTCCCAAAAGCCACAAAAATAGTACAATTGCTCCTAACATCTGCAAACAAGAATTTTCGGAAATCGATTCTATTGGAAAAGGGTGATTCAAGTGTGCGGTTTTTCCCCGAGGGAGGAAACCTTGTCAATGGGTTGGAGAGTACGTTAGGCGTAAAGGTCTTAGATGAAAACGGCAACGGACAAAAGGTTTCAGGCTATATTTCGGATGATTTAGGAAACCGTATAGTCGATTTCAAAACGAATAATCTTGGAATGGGCAAAGTTGCGTTTATCCCCGAATTTTCAAAAACGTATTCGGCAAAAATTACTTCTGCACAACAAATAAATAGGACATATCAACTTCCAAAAATAGTTGAAAAAGGAGACGTTTTATCGGTGACCGAGGATAATCTCAGGATAAAAATAAAAGTAACCTCAAGCCATAAACAAGATGATAGCTTGTTCATTCGTATTAAACATCGGGGAGCTTTAAAACATCTTGTTAAAACAAAGTTTCAAAATGGGACCTGTTTGCAATATATCAACAAATCATTTTTGCCCTGGGGTATCTTTGAGATAACCCTGTTGGACCAAAATAAGAGACCTACAAATGAACGTTTATGGTTTGTGGACAATAAAAGGCAAAAGTTGACAATAAAGGCTTTGACGGAATTTGATTCTTATACACCTAGGGAAAAGGTACGGATGGATTTGTACACGACAAGCACAGATTTGGGTCCAACACCTTCGAATCTTAGCGTGATGGCAATTGATAACGACCATTACAGGTCATTAAATATGGGACGCCCCAATATTCTGTCCTATTTCCTGCTACAATCTGAATTGCGGGGGAATATAGAGAACCCGGCCTATTATTTTCGGGAAGATGCTGACCCCGAGGATTTGGATGCCTTATTGTTGACCCAAGGTTGGCGCAGGTATAAGTATGATAAAGCTGAGCAAGTTCATCCCATCCCTGCGGAAAAAGGATTGTCCATTTTAGGCCGGGTGGATGGAATGGGAAAAAAAAGAGGCAGAAAGAGTCCGGAACTTATTCTAATGACCTTTGGCGAACCTACACAGGTCTTTCAACCATTAGTAGATAGCATCGGAAAATTTAATTTGGAACTTCCCGATTCCTTTGGCCATGGTATTCCGTTTGTAACACAGGTGAAAGATGAAAAAGGCAGGGATAGGGGATTTTCAATACATATTCCACCCAAAGAAACCCCTAAGGTTCAATATGACCATCAAAAAAATGCCATTCCAGTAGATTCCTTAATTGAAACACGAATTGCGGAGACTATTGAAGTCGCTAAGCAATCGGATCCCTTTAGTGTTCCGGAAAACACCATTGCTTTGGATGAGGTGATACTTACAGATTATGCCCTGACACCGGAACGTGAAGCGATGGAAAAGTTACACGGTCCTCCTAGTAGAGTAATTGAGAGTAGGACATTGCGAAAAAAGATGAAAAATTGGACGGGATTCCTTTTTGATTGGCTACATTTTAACATGGGGAATGAAATTGATATCATACATAGACCCAACATCAAGTTTGCCAATGTTATTGGGTCGGATTTTACCTACGTAGTTATTGACGGCGAAGTTGTAACCAACTATGGACTTCTTCAAAACATTGCGGTGAAATCCATTAAAAGTGTTGAAATCATTAAGAATACACCCTCTGCCCATGCGAGGTATGCATCCGATGTGTTTCCTGGGGTGCCGATTATTTTTATAAAATTAGAATTTCCTCTTGCATCTGTTCTTGCCATATATACACATTCCGGTTCCGGGCTATCAGAAGCTTTGGGAAGGCAAAAAAGTCTTTTTAAAGAT
The DNA here is from genome assembly GCA_947494715.1 of uncultured Flavobacteriaceae bacterium. GTDB lineage: Bacteria > Bacteroidota > Bacteroidia > Flavobacteriales > Flavobacteriaceae > Ulvibacterium. The sequence goes on from CANLWG010000004.1 coordinate 154,213, forward strand.
ATAATCCCGCAATACTCGCCGGTTAAGGAATTTTATATGCCAGACTATTCCCGAATGGAAGATGAAGAAACACAAACTCTGGATTTACGCAAATTACTTTTCTGGAAACCAGCTTTACAGACAAATGAACAAGGGGAGGCCAGAGTGGAATTTTATAATGGAGATCTTTTGGGTACAAAGTTGATTATTGTTGAAGGAATGGATGTGGATGGCAATTTGGGTTATGAGGAGATTACATATAAGGTTGTTGAGGACAAAAGTCCCTGAATTGGAAACTTTTTCTTTTTTTAGCAGATCAAATAAAAAAAAATACGATATTTGCTCCATTATGAAGTTATAGGAATTATGTACACCATAGATGTCATTGGGTTTAAGCCAAAAAAGTAATCGATTTTCCTATCGGTCTACTTGACATCTTTCTCTTCGTTCAACATAATTTCTTTACATAATGACACATAATAATACGCTTACTTTAAAAAAACTTTTTCAACACTTCATTACGGCCGTAACCGGCAAGGAGACCGAATTTACTACGGGCAGTATTCGTAAGGCCATATTTATGCTTTCCATCCCCATGATCTTGGAGATGATGATGGAATCCATTTTTGCCATCGTGGACATCGCCTATGTTTCGCAGGTCAGCGTTAATGCAGTGGCGACCATCGGCCTTACGGAATCCGTTATCACCTTGGTATATGCTGTGGCTATTGGCCTCAGTATGGCCGCAACGGCAGTTGTGGCTCGTAGGATAGGTGAAAAAGATATACAAGGCGCAAGGGAATCCGCTGTACAGGCCATTTTACTGGGCATCTTGGTGGCGGTTTTGGTCGGAATAATTGGATTTCTGTATGCCAGGGAAATCTTGGCGCTTATGGGTGCGGAGCAAGACCTCATTGATGAAGGATACGGATATACCAAATGGCTTATTGGGGGCAACATCACCATTTTGTTGCTATTCTTGATCAATGCCATTTTCCGGGGTGCCGGAGATGCCTCCATTGCCATGTGGACATTGGTTTTATCCAATGGACTGAATATAATCCTAGATCCCATATTTATTTTTGGATGGGGGCCTATTCCGGAATTCGGGGTAATGGGAGCGGCCATAGCTACCAATATCGGCAGGGGAACTGCCGTATTATTCCAATTGGGGATACTATTTTTTGGCTGGGGTCGTATAAAACTTGCGGTCAAGGATGTTGTACTGAACCTCAAAGTCATGTTTAACTTGGTAAAGGTTTCTTTGGGAGGAATTGCCCAATTCCTGATCGGAACCTCAAGTTGGGTATTCCTTATGCGGATTATATCTGAATTTGGAAGTGAGGTACTGGCAGGTTATACCATCGCAATTCGTGTAATGCTGTTTACGTTAATGCCCTCATGGGGAATGAGCAATGCCGCAGCAACATTGGTAGGTCAGAACTTGGGGGCAAAGCAACCTGATCGAGCGGAAACTTCTGTCTGGAAGACCGGTAGATATAATGCCTATTTCATGGCGGTTGTTTCCGTCATTTATTTGTTTTTCGCCAAGACCATTGTAGGGTGGTTTAATGATAACCCCGTGGTGATTGAAAATGGAGGTCTTTGCTTACAAATTATTGCGGCCGGATATATTTTCTATGCCTATGGCATGGTAGTTACGCAGGCATTCAATGGAGCTGGGGATACCGGAACGCCCACAAAGATAAATTTGGTGGCTTTTTGGTTATTTCAACTACCCGTTGCCTATCTAGGCGCCATAACTTTTAATTTAGGTGCTATGGGTGTTTTTATTGCCATTACCACCGCCGAGGTTTTGCTTGCCATTATTGCAATTATTTGGTTTAAAAAAGGGAATTGGAAGCGGGTTCAGGTTTGAACCGTTTTCTTAACTTTGACTACTTCCAATTTAATTAGGGATGGATAAAAACAAAAAGGGACTCAATACTATTTGCACCCATGTAGGCGAGGTGAAGGATGATGAGTACAAGGGAGCTACTTCGCCCCTTTATATGAGTACATCCTATGCCTTTGAGGATGTGGATGTGAAACGATATCCACGATATTTCAATACGCCCAACCAGGAAGCTTTATGTAAAAAAATAGCTGCTTTGGAACATGCCGAAGCAGCTTTGATTTTCGGAAGTGGAATGGCCGCAATAAGTACTGCCTTGTTAACTTTTTTAAAGGCTGGGGACCATATTGTACTCCAGCAAATCCTATACGGGGGTACATATCATTTGATAACAGAGGAATTCAATAAATTGGGTATTGAATATTCATTTACCCAAGGATGGCGACCGGAAGACTTTGAAAACCTTATCAAAGAGAATACAAGGGTGATTTATATTGAAACCCCGTCCAATCCTCTTTTGACAATTACCGATTTATCAGGGATAGCTGAAATTGCTGAAAAGCATGGTCTCATTTCGATGATCGATAACACCTTTGCAAGCCCTGTGAATCAAAATCCTATAGATTTTGGAATTGATGTGGTCATTCATAGTGCCACCAAATACATGGGGGGGCATTCCGATATTTGTGCAGGAGCCGTGGCATCCAACAAAGAGAACATTACACGTATCTTTAGTTTGGCCAAAAATTTGGGAGGAAGTTTGAGTGACTATACCGTTTGGTTGTTGGAACGAAGTATGAAGACTATGGGCATTCGCGTAAGGGCACAGAACGAAAATGCGCAACGGATGGCTGAGTACCTGGATTCACATGATGATATCCAGAAAGTCTATTACCCGGGATTACCCGATCATCCGGATCATACTATTGCGAAATCCCAAATGAAAGGTTTTGGAGGGATGCTCTCCTTCGAATTAAAGGAAAATTTGGATGCCCTGCAATTTCAAAAGGCATTGGGGTTAATTAAATCTTCCATGAGTTTGGCGGGAGTGGAAAGTACGGTCTTATCACCGGCCCGAACATCGCATGCCCTTTTAGGTGCCGAAGAACGAAAAAGACAAGGAATCTCTGATGCTCTTATACGATTTTCAGTAGGGATAGAGGAGACAGAAGATTTAATAGCGGATATAGAACAGGCCTTGAAAAAAGTAAAAAAAGCTGGCCAAATGCAGTTGCAGTAATAAATGGATCAATTTAAAATGCAACGGACCAAAGTTTTAACTAAACCACTAAAATGAAATTAGACATACTCGTATTCGGAGCTCATCCGGATGATGCCGAATTGGGAGCTGGGGCCACTATCGCAAAAGAGATTGCCAATGGTAAGAAGGTAGGTATTATAGATCTTACAAGGGGGGAATTAGGAACACGGGGATCTGCCGAAATACGGGATAGGGAAGCCGCCATAGCGGCAGAAATACTTGGGGTAGAATTACGGGAGAATCTGGAATTTGCAGATGGGTTCCTTGTAAATGATAAAACGCATCAATTGACCATTATCCGTATGATTCGAAAATATAGACCTGAAATTGTTTTATGTAACGCGATCGATGACCGTCATATAGATCATGCCAAGGGAAGCAAAATGGTCAGTGACGCCTGTTTCTTGAGCGGCTTGATAAAAATAGATACTAAATTGGATGGGGATGATCAGTGGCAAGAACCCTGGCGCCCTAAGCAGGTATATCATTTCATTCAATGGAAAAATCTAAAACCGGATTTTGCAGTAGATGTCTCGGGATTCATCGAAAAGAAGAATGAGGCAATTTTGGCCTATAGTTCGCAATTTCACGACCCAAAAAGCAAAGAGCCGGAAACCCCGATAAGCAGCAAGAATTTTCTGGATAGTGTGAATTATAGGGCCAGGGATTTGGGAAGGTTGGTAGGAGTAGAGCATGCTGAAGGATTCACGGTAGAACGTCCCATAGCGGTCAGGGATTTGGATTCCTTGATCTAAACCGCTTTTTGGTATTCCTTACTGGATTTAGGTACGGTAAAAAAGAAGGTTGATCCTTTTCGGGGATAACTTTCTACCCAAATAGTGCCATCATTTTTTTCCACCATTTCTTTACATAGGGAAAGTCCAAGACCTGTACCTTTTTCGTTGTTTGTACCGTAGGTTGATATGTTGTTATTGTCCTCAAAAATTTTTTCTTGGGTCTCCCTATCCATGCCTATTCCAGTATCACGGACGGAAACTTCCCAATGTTCGTTCTTTTCCGTTGCCTTTACAGTGATCATTCCATCTTCAGGGGTAAACTTGAGCGCATTACTGATCAAGTTTCGAATAACAATATCAATCTGATTTACGTCCGACCATACCAAGGTGTTTGGCAAAAGTTGACTTGTCATTTTAATAGATTTATTCGTCGCTATTTCAGAAAGTAGATTTATATTTTCTTCAACAATGTTTTCTAAAGGAATTATCCGGGGCTTGGTGGTTGCGCCGTTCATTTGCGATTGTCCCCAGGATAGGAGATTGTTCAAAGTGAATGCTATGTGGTCTATATCCGTTCCCAATTTTGGAATGAAACTTAAAAACTCTGCCTGGTCGATTTCTTTAGTATTAAAAAGCTTTAACAATCCCTGAAAAGCTCCTATTGGACCCCTCAAATCATGGGCGATAATTGAAAAGAGTTTATCCTTGGTTTCGTTGATTTCCCTTAATTCCAACTCATTTTTTTCCAATTCTTCCGCCTTTCCCTGAAGCTTTTTGTTCAGTTTTTTCTGGATTTTTTCACCTCTATGCACAAGGAAGGTCACGACCACAAAAATTAAAAGAATGGCAAGCGCCGCATTGACATAGTTCCGTTGGGTGGCCAATGCCATTTCATTTTCCCGGACCAGAGCCAATTTTTGTTTTTCATGCTCTACCTTGGTCTTTAGCATGGTAAGGCTTTTTTTGTTTTCATTACGGGAAAGTGTATCGGAAAAACTTTGGTAAATTTCATGATACTTTAAGGCAGTAGCGTAATCCTGCTTGTTCTTATTGATTTTGTAAAGGGTCCTGGCACATTTTCGGATACCTTCCTTAAAATTTATTTTTGTCGAGATTTTATAGGCTCTAAGGGCATAGTGTTGGGAGATACTATCATTCTTAAGTCCCAAATGTGCTTCGGCCATCCCGTTTAATAAATCGATTTCACCTCTATCATCTTCTAATTTTTTGTGAAGCATTTCACTTTGATTATACCAGTATAAGGCCCACTTGTATTTTTTCTGTTTTAAATAGGTCTTCCCTTTTATTTCATAGGCAAAGGCAAGCCAATCAGTAATTTCGTGGTTTTCAAATACAGTGATGCTACTATTTATGTTATACATGGCATACTGCAATTTGCCCATATCCGCATACACGGAAGCCATGTTACTCATGGTTTCTGCCGAAGTCACGTCGTTGCCAATACCTTGATTAATTTTTTTGACGATTTCATAAAATTCCAAAGCTTGTTTGTAGTCTTTTTGAGATGCGTATAAGTTTGCTATATTTTCATTTAAGATGGATAGCATAAGCTGATCATCAACACGCTTTGCTATCTCTATACTTTCAAGGTAACCGCTCAGGGCTTTGGCATAATCTCCCAAATAACCAAATTCGCCTGCCAAATTGTTTTTTAGGCGGAGTACGAGCTTGGGATTGTTTACCTCCTCGGCCAACACCAATGCCTTTTTATAGTGGGATATACCCTCGGAGTGATCTCCTCTATCGGAATAATATTCCCCCATCCCCAATAGGGACATGCTTTTTCCTTTTTTGTATCCCGAGGATTTGCTATGTGCAAAAGCTTCTTCGGAGAGTATTAGAAGACTGTCCAAATTATAAAACCGTAATTCTGCTCCTAGATCATTGAGCAAGTTGATATACGTGGTATCTTGGGGATTAAAATTGGACTGAGCCCTAATAGTTTTAATCTGGTCTTCCAGATTATCACGTTTTGTGGATTGGGCAAAAAGAAAATGTACGGAAAAGAACCCGACAATACACAACAGTATGTATTGTTTCCAATAGTATGGAAAAGATTGAACATAGGCATTTATCCGGGACATACGGCAGTGTCTTATAAATGCTTAAAATTAATTTCTCACTTCTAGCTGGTCTAATTAATGTTGTGAAACGGCATTTTTTGTGTGTTTTATCGGCATAAATGGGTATTTCATCGATATTCTAAATAAACTAAGCTGTTCTAATGGCTAAGCTAGATTCTAAAATAGCCGTATTAGATTTTGAAAGATCAATTAAAAAAAATTACCTTTGCAACCGCTTATAAATGGTGGTTGTAGCTCAGCTGGTTAGAGCGCTGGATTGTGGTTCCAGAGGTCGCCGGTTCGAACCCGGTCTTCCACCCAAGTTATGGCTTAAAAGTCCTGTCTGTGAAGACAGGACTTTTTTTATTTCAGTTTTCACGACAAGGAGTAAAGTTTAGTATCCGTGCAAATGGGAAAACCGAGCCTTCACTGTCAGAAAAAGCCAATGCCAAGAGGGGATTGGCTAAAGTTCTTTGGCTTTTTCCGGTATGTACATGATGTCCCGCTTTTTACTTGCTGACTTTGTCCACTACTACTTTTTGATTTCGATTGGCCACTTCCCAAGCTGTATGAAAGATTAATTTGGTTCTGTTCTGTAACAAATCGTAATTGATTTTATCCGGGGTATCACCAGGTCTGTGGTAGTCATTATGCGTACCATTGAAGTAAAAGATTATTGGAATATTATTTTTGGCGAAATTGTAGTGATCACTTCTGTAATAAAATCGATTCGGATCGTTCTCATCATTATAGGTATAATCGAGCTCCAAATTTGTATACTTTTTATTTACTTCTTCGGAAAGTTGGTGAAGATCGGTGCTTAACTTATCGGAACCTATCAGATAAACATAGTTTCTATCACCTTCCCGTTTGGGATCGATTCTACCTATCATATCTATGTTTAGGTTGGCAACGGTCTGGTTCAAGGGAAAAATGGGTTCAACATCGGTATAGTATAATGAGCCCAGTAGTCCTTTTTCTTCTCCCGTAACGTGAAGGAAAACAATAGAACGTTTAGGGCCCTTGCCTGCATCGGCCGCTTTTTTAAAAGCTTCCGCAATTTCCAACATTGCCACAGTACCGGAACCATCATCGTCAGCACCGTTGTTGATATCGCCATCCGGGGTAACACCAATGTGATCCAAATGAGATGAGATGATAACATACTCATCCGGTTTTTCGGAACCTTTCAGAATGGCAGCTACATTTTCCGAACTTACCATTTCGTTTTGGCTCTTTACCTTAAATTCCAATTGTACGGGAACTGTTTTTGAAGTTGACTCATTTTCAATTTCCGGAAACAAGGCCTTGGCAAAATCTGTGTTTATGAAAAATTTGAAAAACTGTTTATCTGCTTTGGACCTTAGGCCCATTTTTCCATTATCATTATTTTTCATGTATCGGAACTGGCTTTTGAACCTGCTGAAGTTGGCCGGATCATAATAAAGCATGCCTTTGGCACCCTTTTCCGAGGCCAGTTTCATCCGTTTGCCCAAAGACTCCGAAAGATTGCTCCAAATAGACTTTTCCTGGGTTCCGGAAATTTTATAAGCACCGTCTATGTTCTTTGGTTCACCGGATTTCACCAAAACCATTTTTCCGGTTACATCCAATCCTTCATAATCAGAATATCCATCTTCTTCTATTCCATATCCGGCGTAAACAATTTCTGTATAGGAGCCGTCTGCCGCATTAAATGTAAGGATATGTTCTCCTATGGGATATTCCAGATTATTGAGATTAACACTACCTGTGGGTAATTGGTTTATTTCTAGAGGTACATCCTGAAAATAAATACCGTCATCCTTGGCAGCGGGAATACCCAATTTTGTATACTCGGTTTTCAAATATTCCACTGCTTTTTTTTGACCCGGCTTTCCGGTTTCCCTGCCTTCAAATTCATCTGATGCGTAGGTATAGAGATGCTCCTTTAACTCAGCTTCCGTTATGGTCTCCGCAAAAGAAATCGAACTGGTTTCTTGAACTGAATCCTGCACAGTTTCCACTACTGGTTTTTGGGAAGAGTTGCAGGCCATGGCCAAACCTACAATTGCAAAAACTATATTTTTCATCGTATTGTGGTGTTATATTCAAAATTCATCAAAAATAGTGAAAAGATAGAGAACAGAAGTTTTAACCGAACAACCCCGAAAAAGGACGGAACAAGTATAATCCATTAAGGCGATATTGGGTTTTCTATCCTAAATTAAAATTGAATTCATCTCCAAACAAGTATGGAAATCCCTACTGCCGATATCGATACCTACCTTGGGGCCAATCCTTTTGACGCAGACAATGCCTTGGAACAGATCAACACACAATACTGGGTGGCTTCCTTTTTAAACGGACCGGAAGCTTTTGCAAATTTTCAGAGGTCAGGTTTTCCCACATTGGCACCAAACCCTTTTCCGGCACAGGACATCTCTGGTGATTTCATAAATAGGCATACCTATCCTAATGACGAGATAGCCGTAAACGGTGATAATTTGGCGGAGGCCGTATCTCGGATGGGCCCGGATAATCTGGATACCAAAGTTTGGTGGGATCAATAAAAACTAGAATTAGAAATTAAAATAATAGTTGTTAGAGTTAGTTTGGTTATGGTTGAGTCCTCCGAGCCAATAGTTTGGGGGAGTTCAACTTTTTTCATTTTATATCATAATTTTAGCTTATTTTCGAATAGTACCATAGGAACTCTCCAACTTAAATACATACAGAAATCATGACGAACAAAAATCTTGTTTTTACCATTCTATTTATGTGCTCTTTTTTGCTGGTACGTCCGCAAGGTGTGACATCCACTCCGGAATATATTAAGGAATTGACTTCCAGTTGGACAGGCCCACGTTTTGACGATGGAAGACCAAAGGTCTCGGATGCCCTATTGAAAAGGTTAAAAGGAATTCAAACGGAAGAAGCCTGGGGCTATTTGCGGGGCAAGGGTTATCACAATCAGTATGAGGGTAACTGGCAGATTATTCACCAGGATAGTGTAATGACCGGCCGTGTGGTAACGGCTCAATATATGCCCTTACGCCCCGATTTTAAACAATTGATAAAAATAAAGGGTGCAAAAGAAAACCGGGACACCATTGGCGGAAGCAATTCATGGCCTATAGAAATATTACAGCCCGGTGATGTTTATGTGGCGGATGGCTATGGACGCGTAATAGATGGTACCCTAATAGGTTCCAACTTGGGGAATGCCATTTATGCAAATTCCCAAAACGGGGTGATTTTTGATGGTGGAGTGAGGGATTTAAAAGGCTTACGAGATATTGAGGGATTTAATGGCTGGATCCGTGGTGATGACCCCTCTTTTATCAAAGATGAAATGTTGACCTCCATTAATGCACCCATACGTATCGGTAGGGCCATTGTATTACCTGGGGATGTGGTGCTTGCCAATAGGTACGGTACTATTTTTATCCCTTCCCATTTAGTGGAAAAGTTGGTATTGGCCTCCGAAGTAGTGGGTTTACGTGATCAATTTGGTTTTCAGCGACTAAGGGAAAAAACATATACTCCCGGCCAAATAGATACCAAATGGACGGATGCCATCAAGGCTGATTTTAGGAAATGGCTCAAGGCGTATCCGGATAGTAAGCTTCCCATGACGCGGAAGGAATTGGACGATTACATGGACTCACAGAAATAAAACTCAAAGGAGGGTAATGACGCTCTTTTGAGTTTAATATAAATGCATATGAAGGCCACGTGCAGATTTTAGCTTTGGTCTTCATAATTTGACCAAAAACCTAATTTAATACAATCCATTTTATTCCTAAGAAAATGAAGAAACCGATTTTTTATGTATTCGCCCTTGCCTTGCTATTTGCCGTAAGTTGTTCCGATCAACATAATTCCATTAGCAAGGATGAAGTTGTAAGAGCTGTGGAAGGCTTAAATGATGCCTTGGTACATCCTGAAAAGGAAAAATTGGAAAAGATTACTTCGGCCAACCTTACATATGGGCATTCCAGTGGAATTCTAGAGAATCAAAACGAGTTTATAGATGCACTTATAAATGGGCCTTTTGATTTTTTATCCATAGATACCTCCCAAGATCAAATTACTACTTATGGTGATACGGCCATAGCCCGCCATATCATGACCGCAAAAGGAGCCAACAATGGGGAACCGGTAGATGTCAATATCGGAATCATGTTGGTCTTTCAAAAAAAGGACGGGCAATTATTTCTTCTGGCAAGACAAGCTTATAAATTATAAACTTAGCCCTGCGTTTTAAATTTCAACAAAAAGAATAGAATTGTTAGGTTTACCTATTTGTTCCATTTTATGGATCATATCTTGTGTTGAGTTTTTTTGCAAATCGTAATTTTGATTTCTTATTTAAATAGCTCAATTTTACGAGCGGTTAAAATCGATTAGATAAATGAGTAAAGTAGTAACTTTTGGTGAAATTATGCTTCGCCTTTCCCCACCTGGATTCCTGAGGTTTTCGCAGACCACAAGCTTTGATGTCGTTTATGGAGGGGGAGAATCCAACGTTGCGGTATCCCTGGCCAATTATGGTGTCCCCGTGGATTTTGTGACCCGCTTGCCAAAGAACGATATTGGTGAGTGTGCCTTAATGGAGATGAGGAAAAGAGGTGTTGGTACAGATAAGATCGTTTTCGGAGGTGACCGTTTGGGCATCTATTTCTTGGAGACCGGGGCGGTAAGCCGTGGCAGCAAGGTAGTTTATGATAGGGCACATTCGGCAATGGCCGAGATAGAGAAAGGCATGGTAGATTGGGATGCTGTTTTCGAGGGAGTGGAATGGTTTCATTGGACGGGTATAACCCCGGCAATCTCACAAGGTGCTGCCGATGTTTGCTTAGAGGCTGTTAAAGCTGCAAAAAAACATGGCATTACGGTATCCTCGGATTTAAACTATCGCGCTAAGTTATGGAAATACGGTGTTGAACCTGAAGAGATTATGACTGAAATGACTTCCTATTGTGACATTATTTTGGGCAATGAGGAAGATGCCGAGAAACATTTTGGTATCAAGCCGGAAGGATTGGATATTACTACTCAGGGAGAGCATGTTAAGGCAGAGGCATTTCTATCGGTTTGTCAACAGATGATGAAAAAATTTCCCAATGCCAAAAAGGTAATTACCACCTTAAGGGGCTCCATTTCCGCTTCCCACAATACATGGGCGGGAGTTTTGTATGATGGAGAGACCATGTATAAATCACCGGAATACCAAATTACACATATTGTGGATAGAGTAGGTGGTGGTGACTCCTTTATGGGTGGTTTAATTTATGGCTTATTGCAGTATCCCGATGACGACCAGAATGCATTGAATTTTGCTGTAGCCGCGTCCTGTTTAAAGCATACCATCAAAGGAGATGCTAACTTGGTTACCGTAGATGAAGTACAAAAACTAATGGGAGGTGATGCCTCTGGTAGGGTAGCTAGATGATCACTTGGATCAAGGTGATTTTGAAATATATCGATTTAATAGTTTAACCTAACCATGAACCGAGAAACATGGCACAACATACAAGAATAGAAGTAGCCCGCGTAATGCATGAAACTGGAATGGTTCCGTTGTTTTACCATCCAGATGTTGAATTAGGGAAAAAGGTACTCAAAGCTTGTTACGATGGTGGTGCGCGCTTGTTGGAATTTACGGCAAGGGGCGATTTTGCCTTTGATGTTTTTTTGGAACTGAACAGGTATGCCGTGAAGGAATTATCGGGAATGATCATGGGTGTGGGCTCAATAACCGATGCTGCGGCCGCATCCCTATTTATGCAGATGGGGGCCAATTTCATCGTCACTCCATCATTACGGGAAGATATTGCCCTGGTCTGCAACCGACGCAAAGTATTATGGTCTCCCGGTTGTGGTTCACTTGCGGAAATAAATAAAGCTGAAGAAATGGGTTGCGAAATCATCAAGCTTTTCCCAGGCTCTACCTATGGACCAGGATTCGTAAAGGCCATTAAAGGCCCTCAACCATGGACCAGTATTATGCCAACTGGCGGGGTAAGTACGGAAGAATCAAATCTCAAAGCTTGGTTCGATGCGGGAGTCACCTGTGTGGGTATGGGTTCCAAGCTCATTAGCAAAGAAATATTGGCGAACCAGAATTTTGAGGAACTGCAAAACAGTGTTCGAAAAACGTTGGATTTGATTAAAAAGTTGAGAAGTTAATAGCATATGAAAACCTTTATAACCGATGATTTTTTACTGAACAATGATTTTGCGAAAATTTTATATCATGACCATGCCAAAAAACTCCCCATACTAGATTATCACAACCACTTACCTCCCAATGAGATTGCCCAAAATAGGGTTTTTGAAAACATAAGTCAAGTTTGGCTCGCCGGTGACCATTATAAATGGCGCGCCATGCGGGCGCTTGGAATCGATGAAAAATATATTACCGGTAGTGCATCGGATAAGGACAAGTTCTTAAAATGGGGAGAGACCACGCCATATACGGTCCGAAATCCCTTGTACCACTGGACGCATTTGGAACTGGAACGTTATTTTGGAATAAAGGAGTTATTGACTGCAGAAAATGCCGGATCAATATATGACCGCGCCACTTCAATGCTGCAAGAATCAACACATCATACCATCCCCTTGCTGGAGCAACAAAATGTTGAAGTAATCTGTACTACGGATGAGCCCATAGATTCTCTGGAGCACCATAAAAAAATTCTGGAAGAGCAAGTAACCAACATCAAGGTATTTCCTGCCTTTCGCCCGGATAAAGCCTTTGCGGTAGAAGATGGAGTCGCGTTTTTTGCTTATTTGGAAAAGTTGGAAGATACCACGGGAAAACCGATCAATTCCTATTCCGATTTGTTGGATACGTTACGAGATCGTATCGATTACTTCCATGAAAATGGATGCCGCTTGTCCGATCATGGACTGGAGCAAATGTATTTTTATAAGGAAGGGGTACATGACTGCGAAAAACTATTTTCCAAAATAAAAGAGGGCCAGGCACTTTCTATTGATGAGATACAATATTTTAAATGCCGTACCCTATTATTCCTTTGTCGCTGCTATCATAAAAAGGGCTGGACCCAGCAGTTTCACCTAGGGGCCATCCGCGATAATAACCAACGTCTGTTGACCCAATTGGGGCCTAATTCCGGTTTCGATTCTATTGGGGATTTTTCCCAGGCCAGGACGCTTAGGGAATTTTTGAACGATTTGGATAGCACGGACGAATTGGCCAAAACCGTAGCGTATAATCTAAATCCTGCGGATAACGAAGTTATAGCGACCATGGTGGGCAATTTTAACGATGGATCGATGAAAGGGAAAATGCAATTTGGTTCGGGCTGGTGGTTTTTGGATCAAAAGGATGGTATGGAAAAGCAAATGAATGCACTTTCCAATATGGGCCTTTTAAGCTGCTTTGTGGGTATGTTGACCGATTCCCGAAGTTTTTTGTCCTTTCCAAGACATGAATATTTCAGACGGATTTTATGCAACCTTATCGGTCAGGACGTTACCAATGGGGAGCTTCCCGCAGATGAAAAATGGTTGGGAAAGATAGTGACGGATATTTGCTATCAAAATGCGAAGGACTATTTCAATTTTGCGTATTAAATCAATCCATCAACTCTGGAATTGATTTTTTGATTCCCATTTCCAGACCGCGAAGTTCCGCCAACCCCCTGAGACGCCCTATAGCCGAATACCCTGGATTGGTTTTCTTGTGCAAATCGTCCAGCATTTGATGACCGTGATCGGGTCGCATAGGTATTTGAAAATCAGTTCTTCCCGTCGATTTTCTCTTTTTTTCTTCTGAAAGCACACTTTTTACCATTCCATACATATCCACATTGCCCTCCAAATGGTTGGCTTCAAAGAAATTACCATTTTCATCTCGTTGGGTACTTCGTAAATGCAGAAAATGGACACGATCTGCAAAACGTCCCATCATACGTACCAGATCGTTATCGGCCCTAGCTCCCAATGAACCCGTACAAAATGTAATTCCGTTGTGCACCGATGGTACTTTTTCAAAAATATAGGCATAATCCGCTTCGGTACCCATAATCCTGGGTAATCCTAAAATGGAAAACGGTGGGTCGTCCGGGTGGATGCACATTAAAATTCCATGTTTTTCTGCAACCGGTACCACTTCCTGTAAAAAGTATACCAAGTGATTTCGCATTTCGGTCTCACCAATATCCTGGTAAGTATCTAAAATTGCCTGAAACTTTTTCAAATCATATCCTTTTTCCGGGACAGGATAGCCCTCTGAGGAACCCGGTAACCCCGCTATAATGGTCTTGACCAGTTCCCAAGTATCCGTTTCGGACATTTGTTCAAAATAGGTTTTTGCATTACGTATTTGGATATCGGTATAGGTCTTTTCCGCATCGGGTCGTTTCAAGACGAAAAGATCAAAAGCAGCAAGCGCATCATGTTCAAAGGCCAGCGCTTTGGAGTCATCCGAAACCAAGTAATCCAAGCTTGTACGTGTCCAGTCCAGCACAGGCATAAAGTTGTAGCAAACCACCTTAATTTGGTTCTGCGCCAGATTCACCAAGCTTTTTTTATAGTTTTCTATGTGCAGTTTATAATCGCCCGTTTGGGTTTTAATACTTTCATGAATGGGCAGGGACTCTACTACCGACCATACAAGGCCGGATCTTTCTATCTCTTCTTTTCGACTATTGATTTCTTCTACCGGCCATAATTCCCCATTGGGAATGTGGTGCAGTGCGGTGACTATACCTTGTACCCCCGCCTGTTTGATATCTTGTAGGCTAACCGGATCGCTTGGCCCGTACCATCGCCATGTTTGTAACATATGTATTCTATCGTCAGTTGATTTTTTTTGAACTCTAAACTTTTGAATCTTTAAACCTTAAACCTTAAACCTTAAACCTTAAACCTTAAACCTTAAACCTTAAACCTTGAACCCTCTTAAACTCCGCTAAAAGTACTAAAACCACCATCTATGGGTAAAACCACTCCGGTGATAAACCGTGCTGCATCGCTACATAAAAAGTGTACGGCACCGTTCAATTCCTCGGCTTCCCCAAAGCGTCCCATAGGAGTATTCCGGATAATGGCATTTCCACGCTCAGTATAGGAGCCATCAGGATTGGTCAATAATGCCTTGTTCTGGTTTCCTATGAAAAATCCGGGAGCAATAGCGTTGACACGAATTTTGTCTCCAAATTTTGTTGCCATTTCAACGGCCAACCATCGCGTAAAATTTTCCATGGCCGCCTTGGAAGCGGAATATCCTGCCACTCTTGTTATGACCCGATCCACAGCCATTGAGGAATAGTTGATAATTACCCCTTCCTGTTGTTCTGCCATTACTTTTCCGAATATTAAGGATGGGAGCACTGTTCCGTTGAGGTTTAGGTCCGTCACTTTTTTAAAATCACTCATGGACATATCAAAAATTGTCTTGTCCGGAGCAATAGTCGCTCCCGGAAGGTTGCCTCCGGCAATATTCAGGAGTATGTCGATTCTTCCAAAATCCTTTACTATTTCTTTCTTAACGGATTGTAGGGACTCTTCTGAAAGAATATCTGCCTCGTAGCTTTGGGCAACTCCGCCATTGGCACGAATTTCTTTCACCAGACTCCACAAAGCCTCGTTGTTTCTAGTCAATAAAGCCATTTTTACCCCTGCTCCGGCAAGGCTGGTCGCAATACTTCGGGCCAAGGCACCACTGGCCCCAGTGATAACGGCCACCTTTTTTGCAATGTTGAACATCATGTTCTAATAGATTAAGCGCCCAAGATAAAACAATATGGTTTAAAAACTAAACAAAGACGTTGTTTGATATAGAAGTATCCAAAAAACGATTAAATTTAGAGGGAATATTACAAATCAATTTACATGCAAATTTACAAGACCGAGGAAGGTGCCGTAATCAAAAAAGAAGATTCATTTTACTTTAAGGAGATTGACGATTGGGATGCCTTCATCAACCGAAAAAATCTTCACAAGGCTTTGTTGCAAGACATCAAGGATTTTTCAATGGTCAATGAAGATGTTTTACAAAACGCGATAACCCCTATGGGTACCCAAGAAATATGGGCTTCCGGTGTTACTTATATGCGCAGCAAGGAAGCACGCATGGAGGAATCAAAAAAAGCAGGTGGCGATACGTTCTATGACCGTGTGTATGATGCTGAGCGACCGGAACTTTTTTTTAAGGCCACTCCTCAACGTACCGTAGGGGATAGGGGTACCGTACGAATCCGCAAAGATTCAGGTTGGGATGTGCCGGAGCCGGAGCTTACCCTTTTTATCTCTTCCGAAGGAACTATCGAAGGGTATACCATAGGCAATGATATGAGTTCGCGGAGCATTGAGGGCGAGAACCCATTATATCTTCCACAAGCCAAAACTTATGAAGGTTGTGCCGGCCTGGGGCCTTGCCTTTATGTATCTGGAAAACCGATCGATTCAAAATCAAAAATAAGACTTGAGATTTTACGAAAGAATTCAATGGCGTTCTCTTCAGAAATCACAATTGATCAAATGAAACGAAAACATTCGGAACTGGTCGATTTTTTGTTTCGGGAATGCGATTTTCCCAATGGCTGTTTTTTGATGACCGGAACGGGCATTATTCCACCTGATGAATTCACCTTACTAGTTGGCGATGAGATTCGTATTAGCATTGATCATATCGGGACCTTGGTCAACTTCGTGGGCCAATAATATAGTCTACAATATTATTTAAGGTCGAATCATTTGTTATAGTCTTTAAGTGATATATGATGGTTTCGAAACGTTTTTTTTCTGAGTTTTGGTTGTAAACCAAAAGCCCAAAAGAATGCGTTTCATGCCCTATCAGAAAATTGCATATCCGTTTTTTATCTGTTCATTTTTTGCTTTTACACTCTTTTCACAGGAATTTCCGGAAGGATATCCCGATACTCCTCGTCAGAAATTGGAAATTAACCAAGGTTGGGAGTTTTATCTGGAAACGAACCAGGGCGATAGGTTGGAATTGGATGAAAACCGAGCACAATGGGAAATTGTGAACGTTCCCCATACGCTGGAGCTGGTACCTTCGGACGTTTCAGGGATGGATACGACACATCAGACCAAATTCCATCGAAATGTCGGTTGGTATAAAAAACAATTGCCCATTCGTGCTGCCGAAAATGAAAAGATATTTTTAGAGTTCGAAGGTGTACATCAGGTTACTAATCTTTGGGTAAACGGGAAACATGCCGGCGCACATGCTATAGGGGGCTATACACCGTTTCATTTTGATATCTCCGACTATGTAAATCGGGATGGAAGTCCCAATGAAATATTGATTAGTGCCGATAATCGTTTAAACCCGAATATTCCTCCTGATGGAAACCAATATGATTATATCAAATTTAGCGGATTATATCGCGATGTATTTCTGGTCATTACGGATGAGTTGCATATTACCTTTCCATGGGAAGCCAAAAATGCTGGGGTTTTTGTAACCACACCTACGGTAACGTCCCAGGATGCAACTATAGATATAAAGACCACGGTTCGAAACGAATCGGATAATACTCAAAATTGCAAATTGGTCACCCGTATTGTGGATGCCAATGGGATAGTCGTAAGCCGTATGGAAACTGAGGCGACTATTTCGGCGAATAATGATTATACTTTTTCACAAATTGGAGGAATTACGGAAAATCTAAAGTTGTGGTCCATTGATCGTCCCTATCTCTATCGCATAAATACAACGGTTTATAAAAGCAACAAACCTGTTGACTGTTTGGAAAACCCCTTGGGGATACGAAAGTTTGAATTTGTTCGGGGGAGAGGCCTTTTGCTTAACGGAAAACCCATTGAATTAATAGGTGCCAATAGACATCAAGCCTATCCCTTTGTAGGGGATGCAGTACCTAATTCACTGCATTGGAAAGATGCCTGGCAATTCAAACAAGCTGGCTTTAATGTGGTCCGTTTGGCACACTATCCCCATGATAATTCATTTATCCAAGCTTGTGATGAATTGGGGATTTTGGTATACGAGGAACCTCCTAGTTGGATAGGTATAGGCGACAAGAGCTGGTTTACGAATTTGGAGGAAGCCACGCGCCGTATGGTACGGAACCATCGCAATCATCCGTCTATTTTAATGTGGGGCGGATCATTGAACCATCGCGGTCCGGTTCCTCAATTGCACTATGCTTGTAAGCAGGAGGATCCCACAAGGGTAACGGCATCCAATGGCAGCCCTTGGAGTGGCCCAAGAAATTCTGGAGTAACGGATATCTATACCCCTATGGACTACCAAAATATGGACCTGAACCCTAATGAATTTGTTTTTCTTTGTGAGCATGGCAGTTCGGCAGACGCCAGTAGAAATCAGTTTGAGGTTTCCAAAGCGAGGGCTTCGGCCAATCATCTCGGCGTTGCGGTATGGACCGCCCATGATTATCAGGCCTTTAAGCCAAACAGGGGATTACACCCGAGGCGTATATTTTCAATGTACAGGGAACCCAACCCTGTCTATTATTGGTACCAATCGGAGTTATTGGAAAAACCCATGGTGCATATTGCCGATGAACGGGCCAAAGTGGGGGAAAAAGTTTTGGTTTTTAGTAATTGTGAGGAAGTGGAATTGTATAAAAACGGCAAATTGATTGCCAGACAACAACCGGATTATGACAGGGAGAAACTATATATAGACCATCCTTCTTTTACCTTTAATTACAACTGGAAAGAAGGCAAATTGACCGCCAAAGGAATAAAGAATGACCAAGTAGTAGCGGAACATAGCCTAACAAAAGCGGGGAAACCCTATATGTTGAAAGTTGTTATTGAGGAGGACAACCGACCCTTTTATGCAAATGGATCCGATATTAAAATGGTAAAAGCCTATATCTTGGATAAGGAAGGGAACCATGTCAGAACCGATTCTACTAAAGTGACCTTTGCCGCAAAGGGGGTAGGGACAATAGTAGGGAATGCTTCAATAGGGGCAAATCCGAATCAAGCATATTATGGGGTAGCATCGGCTTTGATCAAAGCAAAGGAAAGTTCCGGAAAACTAGCGGTACAGGCCTCTGCAAAAGGATTAAAATCTTCTGAAGCCTCAATAACCACTATACCTTATGAAAACAATAGGATTTTAGCAGAAGCTAAGCCTATCTACGAATTAAGGCAAGCTAAAATAGACTTGGGGGGAGACCAAGAGCGGCTGCTCCAATTCGGTTGGACGGAATGGAACCCCTCCTTGAATCCAAAATCCGAAGATTTTCCAAACCTTAAACTAGGAATCAATGCTGAGGGCAATGAATTGGAATGGCAAAATGGTTGGGGACTATCCTCCAATTTGGCTTATGTAGGCATGGACGGTGCCAAAACAAAAGGAGAATTCAGTTTGACCATTTCTGGACTTCCAAAGGGGGTTTACACATTAAAAACGTACCATCATTTGATAGAAGAAATCGACGATAAGGTTTCATATGAACTATGGGTAGAAGACGGTAAAGACCAAAGTAAGATTTCAGTTGTGCCATCCATGGGCAATCGGTTAGGGAACTCGGAACCCACCTCAACATCCTTTAAAATTAATTGCGACGGAAACAAATCAATTTCGATTCGAATACGAGCTGATCATAAAGGCATCCCCGTTATTCTTAACGGGCTTGAAATAAGTGAAATAAAAATTTGATTTTACCAAGACAATAGAGCCTGAAGTTTAATTTGGTATATTTAGTACTTTCTCTTACTGACATATGAAAATGACCTCTTTCAATAATTTTTTACAGACCGTTTTCTTTGCCAGCATCCTTTTCATCTCAAATGTTGGCAAGGGTTTGTCCCAAAGCGAGGTTTCCTTTGACCATATAACCACTAATGAAGGTCTTTCCCAAAATGATATCAATTGTGTTTTTCAAGACAAACATGGCTTCATGTGGTTTGGAACACATGATGGCCTGAATAAGTTTGATGGTTATGATTTTACCGTTTACAATCCCGATACAAGTAAAGAGGGAAGTATTAATAGCAATCTCATTTACAATATTATAGGGGATAGAAACAGTAACCTATGGGTAGGTACCACAGGTCGTGGACTCAATTTTTTTGATAGATCTACAGAGACTTTCCGAGCGTTTACCCATGAGGAAGGCAATGTCGAAAGCCTTGGTAATGATCATATATCCGACTTGTTCATAGATCATAGGGATAGGTTGTGGATCGGTACGAACAGCGGGCTCAATATGTTGGATTTAAACAAAGGTCTTGATTCCGTGGCATTTCAAAAGTATCATTTGGAGTATGCCTCGTATCTCACGGGTTGGGATGGCAAATTGATATATGATGTTTTTGAGGATAACCGAAATCAGTTGTACGTTGGGGGTGTAGGTGGTTTGTACAAAATGTCAAGGGATGAGAACGGGGATATTTATTTTAGATCCTTGAGCGAAACCTTGGGGCTGCCCGAGGTCATTGTAGGCTGTATTACCCAAGATAAATTCGGAAGGCTCGTAATAGGCACGGACAATGGTCTTTTCATACAGGAAGGAGGGCATGACTTTGCCAAAGTACACAAGATAGCCGAAGGAAATTATAATACACTTCTTATTGATAACCAAGGAAATATATGGGGTGGCACCTACAATGGACTTCTTTATTTTGAGAACACGTCCGGAAGCGAATTACCCAAACTTTTGGACAAGTTTGTATACAACCCCTTGGATGGAAGCAGTATAAGTAAGAATATCATTAAGTCACTGTTTTTGGATCGTAGCGGCATTATTTGGGTAGGGACCAATGGGGGAGGCATCAACAAGTTTGATCCTGAACGAAAGCAATTTTTGCATGTACGCAAGACCTTGGATTCCAAAAGCCTCAGCTATGATAAGATTAGGGCCATGTTTGAGGATAGCCATGGAACATTATGGATAGGTACCGAAGGTGGGGGACTCAATATGCTGGCCTCGGGGGAAAATAATCGATCATATGACAACTTCAAGATTTTTCAATCCGTATCCAAGCCCTTTGCCCTAGAAGAAATTGGGACAAAGGAAAACAGGACCTTATTGATCGGGGTGGAAGGCACTCCAGGGTTGTACCGAATGGATATTGATGAACTGGATAAAATTCAAGACAGCGATATACATCCTTTTCCTGATGTGGTTCAGAGTGTTTTCACTCTTTTGGAAGATAGTGATGGAATTTTGTGGGTCGGTACCTATGGAGGTGGACTTCAACGATGGACACCTAAGGGAAATGACTATGAAAAAGATATTTTTAGTAGCAATGTCATAGATTCCGATGGTATTTCGAGTGATATCATTCGTAACGTTTTCGAGGATAGCAAAGGTAATATCTGGATCGCCACAGGGAATGGATTGTGCAGATTGAGCCGCTCCGAAAAGACCAAAATAAAGCCTCGTTTTGAGGTTTTTAAGAATATACAAGGAAACTCGAGAAGCCTTAGTCATGATTATATTTTGGCCATATATGAGAGTAGTAAGGGAGAGCTGTGGATAGGAACTTTTGGAGGTGGGCTAAACAAATTTATTCCTTCGCATGATGGTGGCCCCGAGACCTTTATCTCCTATTCGGAATCCGATGGATTGCCCAACAATGTTATTAAAGGTATTTTGGAGGATGAAAACGGTAATCTTTGGCTATCTACAAACCAAGGTTTATCCAGGTTCGATCCCAACAAAAAGGTTTTTACCAACTATGATGTAAACGATGGGTTACAAAGCAATGAGTTTCAGGAATTGGCCTGCTTGAAGAGAGCTGATGGGGAAATGCTTTTTGGTGGAGTAAATGGTTTCAATTCCTTTTACCCCTATGATATTCAAGAAAATAAGTCCATGGCCGAAACTGTCATAACCGATTTTTTGATATCCAACCAATCCGTTGCAGTGGGTCAGAAAATAAATGGTAGACCTATTTTGAAAAAGACAATTGCCCTCTCGGATGAAATTCGGTTGAAGTACAAGGAAAACAGTTTCTCTTTCGAATTTGCCGCACTCCATTATGCGGCTCCCCGAAAAAACAAATTTGCCTACATGTTGGAAGGTTTTGATGAAGACTGGATAAAGACATCTTCCAACAAAAGGTTTGCAACCTATACAAACCTCCCTCCTGGTCTATATACGTTAAGAGTAAGGGCATCAAACAACGATGGGCTTTGGGACCCAACGCCAACTGAAATGAAAATACGGATAATCCCACCATTTTGGCGTACACATGTAGCCTATGGTATTTATGGATTGCTCATCTTAGGACTGCTTTGGCTTTTTTGGAGATATACATTTATCCGAACCACTGAAAAACATCAGCTACAGCTGGAACATATTGAAAAAGAGCAATATGAGGAATTGCAAAAAGTTAAACTGGAGTTTTTCACCAACATTTCCCATGAATTCCGCACCCCGCTCACCCTTATAAAAGGCCCTTTGGAATATTTACAAAAAAACGGGAATAGCTTAGGACAAAAAACGGTTCAAGAGCAATATACGCTCATGCACAAAAACACCAACTACCTGCTTCGTCTTGTAAATCAATTATTGGATTTTAGGAAAATCAATCAGGGTAAAATGCGATTGGTGGTACGAAATACGAATATCGTTGCTTTCATAAAGGAAGTTGTAGAACCCTTCCAATTTTTGGCACTCAAAAAAATGATTCATCTTGAAATTGATAGTACCAATGAAAACCTGTTATCTTGGTTTGATCATGAGGCTCTGGAAAAAATAATCAATAACTTATTGTCTAATGCTTTTAAGTTTACTCCGGAAAATGGCCAGATCAAAATTGGAATTGAGCTAGAGAAATTTCAACAAGTGGATTACGTTGCCATACGTATCAGGGACTCGGGTGCAGGAATAGAAAAAGATAAGTTAGAAGAAATATTCCGACGATTTTATGTTGAAAAAAAAGGTGAAAAAGTGAATCCCGAAGGGATGGGCATAGGACTTTCATTTACTAAAGATTTGGTAGAACTACATCAAGGTCGTATTAACGTAACCAGCGAACCCGGAAGGGGTACCGAATTTACAATTCTGTTGCCCATAAAAAAGGATTCCTATCTCAATAAAGAGGAGATTACCTGTAAGGAGGTTTCGGAAAACGACTTTTTGGTACGCTCTTCCGAAACCGAGTCTTTTGCTATTGGTATAAACGATGAACTGGTTGATGAAAATCTATCCAAATCCAGATCAAAATTACCGGTGTTACTCATTGTTGATGACAATCCTGATATACGTGCATTTATAGGACAATCGCTAGGAAATCAGTATACTATCTGCGAAGCCGAAAACGGAAAACAGGGATTGGAGCTTGCCAGTAAAATAGTACCCAATATTATCTTGAGCGATGTTCTTATGCCTGTCATGGATGGTATTGAATTTTGCAACGCCATCAAAACAAAGGAAGAGACCAGTCATATTCCGATAATAATGCTTACTGCCAAATCATCCGAAGAGAGTAAGTTGGAAGGCCTAAAAACCGGCGCAGATGATTATTTGACGAAACCTTTTAACATGGAACTGTTAAAGCTAAAGCTAGCGAATATAGTGAAGCAAAGGAATGAGCTTCGCAAGCGATTTAATAGGGATATTGCCATACGGCCCAGTGAGGTTACCGTAACTTCTACCGATGAAAAATTCTTGAATCAAGCCATAGAAATCGTTGAGAAACATATGATGAATACCGATTTTAACGTGGAGATGATGGTCAAAGAAATGGGATTAAGCCGTAGCAACCTATATTTAAAGTTCAAGGAATTGACCGGGTTGTCCTCAAGTGAATTTATCAGAAACGTTCGTCTTAAAAGGGCGGTACAGCTTTTTGAGAACAGTGACCTCTCCGTAAAGGAAATTATGTATATGACCGGTTTTAATACGGCCTCCTATTTTTCCAAGTGCTTCAAGAAGCAGTTTGGAGTTATTCCCAGCGAGTATGTCTCAAAAATGAAAAGTACAAATGAAGCCGCTGGCCTATAACAATAACACTATGAAGTATTTCAATACTATTACGAATCTTCTATTTTTTTCTTTTTTGCTAATGAGTATGGGATGCAAGGAAAATACTGCCTCCTCCGAACCGTTATCCAAAAGGCCCAATGTAATACTTATTGTGACCGATGATCAGGGTTATGGCGATTTAGGGTATCACGGCAATCCATATACAAAAACTCCGCATTTAGATCGTTTTGCTTCTGAATCCTTGGAGCTTACCAATTTTCACGTGGGTACCACTTGTGCACCGACCAGGGCCGGTATTATGACCGGTCGCAATGCTAATCGTAATAATGCCTGGCATACCATTGCCGGATGCTCTATTTTGTTGGAAACCGAAGAGACGATTGCCGAAGTTTTTGCTGATAGCGGATATGACACGGCCCTTTTCGGAAAATGGCATTTGGGCGACAACTATCCCTTTCGCCCACATGACAGGGGATTTGGACATGCTATTTATCATGGAGGCGGAGGAGTGGGACAAACACCGGACTATTGGAACAATGATTATTTTGACGATACCTATTTCCGAAATGGAGTGCCCCAAAAGTTTGACAGGTATTGTACAGATGTATGGTTCAACGAGGCAATGGACTTTTTACAAGGACGCGATGTTGAAAACCCTTTCTTTATGTATTTGGCTCCGAATGCCGCACATGGTCCTTTTAATGTCCCGGAGAAATACGCTAAAATGTATGAAGAAGCCAACTTAACCGAAAAACAAAAACGTTTTTATGGGATGGTATCCAATATCGACGAGAACTTTGGAAGATTGGTCGCTTATCTCAAGGAAAAGAAACTTTTCGACGACACTATCTTGATTTTTACCACGGATAACGGCACCGCTTTGGGTATATCCCGAGCAGCTGGTGATGAAACACTGGGTTACAATGCCGGTCTTAGGGGAATTAAAGGAAGTCATTATGATGGCGGGCATAAAGTACCTTTTTTTATGAGCTGGCCCAATGGTAATATCCTAAAGGAAACGAGCTCCAATGAACTGGTATCCCATGTAGACCTATTGCCCACGCTGACTGATTTAGTAAGTATACCATATACTCCTAAAAATTTATTGGACGGCACTAGCATGGCTAAAGTCTTGATAGGGGAGGAACAATCCAAGAATCGGATGCTGGTAGTGGATACCCAGCGCAACCAGAGACCCATTAAGGGTAGGAACCCCTGTGTAATGTCTACCAAATGGCGTCTCGTCAATGGTACGGAACTTTATAATACGATGGATGACCCTGGTCAACAAACCGATGTTGCCGAACAACACCCTGAAGTGGTATCCAAAATGCAGGCATTTTATGACGAATGGTGGTCAAGTGTGGAACCTGATATAAGGTATGCCGAAATTCCTTTGGGGACCACCGAAGCAAATCCGGTGTTGATTACCATACACGATATGCATACCACTGATGGACTTCCCTGGAACCAAGTTCAAATTCGGAAGGGCGAACTTTCCCCGAACGGATTCTACAACATAAAAATAGAAGAGGACGGTGATTACCAATTTCAATTACATCGTTATCCATCCGAATCCGATTTGTCATTAAATGCGGCCGCGGAAGAAATTCCCGGGACGCCTTTTAGGGATGGATTGCCGGAAGGAAAAAAAATACATCCATCAAGGGCTGTGGTAGAACTGGGGGATATAATTTTACAGGCGGATGTTGATGAAAATAAACCGTTTGCAATTTTAAAGGGTAAATTGAAAAAAGGAAGCTATAAATTGAAAAGTAATTTTACCAATGCCCAAGGCGACATAATCCCATCCTACTACACACAAATTGAAAAACTGTAATGTCCATGAAAAAACTGCTGCCCCTAATTCTATGCACCCTAATTTTTGCTTGTAAAACCGAGAAAAAGGAAGAACCAACTAAACCTAATATTGTCTTCGTCTTTGCTGATGATATGACATACACCGCTCTAAATGCATTAGGCAATGATGAGGTAGAAACATCAAATTTAGATCGTTTGGTAAAAAATGGTACCAGTTTTACCCATGCCTTCAATATGGGTGGATGGAACGGTGCCATTTGCGTGGCATCCCGCTCCATGATTATTTCTGGGCGTAGCATTTGGGATGCGCAAAAAATGGCGACGAGTTGGTCCCAGGGCAAGGAAATGGAAAAGACATGGGGGCGATTGATGGAAAAATCCGGTTACGAAACTTACATGACCGGAAAGTGGCATGTAAAAGCTCCCGCCGATAGTGTTTTTCAAAACGTAGTACATGTGCGTCCTGGAATGCCCCGTGATTCCTGGAGCCATCAGGGTACCATTCCTATAATAAACGAAATGCTCAAAGATGGAAGTTCAGAATCGGAAATTCGGTCGGTAGGCTATAACAGGCCTTTAAATGAAAATGATACGGTGTGGTCTCCCACCGATAAAGGATACGGTGGCTTTTGGCAAGGAGGAAAACATTGGAGTGAAGTTCTAAAAGACGATGCACTAGGCTTTTTAAATAGGGCAGGGGAGAGTGACAAACCATTTTTCATGTATCTTGCCTTTAACGCGCCCCATGATCCCAGACAAGCTCCCCAAGAATATTTGGACAAATATCCTCTGGAGAAT
The DNA here is from genome assembly GCA_947494715.1 of uncultured Flavobacteriaceae bacterium. Taxonomy (GTDB): domain Bacteria; phylum Bacteroidota; class Bacteroidia; order Flavobacteriales; family Flavobacteriaceae; genus Ulvibacterium. Next base: position 180,669 of record CANLWG010000004.1, read on the forward strand.
ATCAGCGTACCTAAAAGTTTTCTACCCGAATATCCTTTCAAGGACGGTATTGGCAATGGCCCCGATCTTCGGGATGAAGCCTTGGCACCTTTTCCTAGAACGGAATATGCCGTAAAAAAACATATCCAGGAATATTATGCCTTGATTACTCATTTGGATGATCAGATCGGTCAAATTTTACAAGGCTTGGAAGCTACTGGAAAAAAGGATAATACCTATATCATATTTACCGCCGATCATGGACTATCGGTTGGTCGGCATGGTCTTTTGGGGAAGCAATCCCAATTTGATCACAGCATCCGTGCCCCTTTTATAATTGTAGGGCCTGATATCCCTAAAAATAAAAAGGTAGAAGCCGATATCTATCTGCAAGATGCCATGGCCACAAGCTTGGATTTGGCTGAAATTGAAAAGCCACAATACATCTTTTTTAATAGTGTCTTGCCCTTGCTTAACGAACAGAAAGAAAATCAGTACCCATCTATCTATGGTAGCTATGTGGATACCCAAAGGATGATTCGAAAGAAGAATTTCAAATTAATGGTATATCCGAAGCTGAAGAAAGTATTGTTGTTCGATCTACAGAACGACCCCGAGGAGATGAACGATATATCGGAGAATGAAGAATATGAGGAAAAAGTGGATGAATTGTTTCAAGAATTATTGAAATTGCAGAAAGAGATGAGGGATACCTTAGACCTATCCCATATTCGTGTGTGAACTATGTCCGTCAAGTGAATCTAAAAGCAAATTCTTTTGTCATTTTTATAGTATGATTTTTTACAAATACGTACCTTTATTCTAAACAAACCACCTATACTATTACCCATGCAAAAGTCAAATTCTTCCTCCAAAAAAAGTCAAAAATCCGACCATCAGATTTCCCGTAGAAAATTTATCTCAAGAACCACTTTGGCCGCTGGGGCTGTTAGTATTATTCCGCGCCATGTTCTGGGTAGGGGGTTCGTTGCACCAAGCGATAAAGTAAACCTAGGATTTATAGGTTTAGGAAAACAGACCACGGGTCTGGCACGCGTTTTTTTGGAAAACACTAAAGACGCCCAAATAGTAGCCGGTTCCGATGTATGGACCACTAAAAAAGATTGGTTTAAGGGATATGTGGAACAAATGTATGCCGAGAAAAGACAACAGACAGGCTATAAAGGAGTCAGAACTACCGGGTATTATAAGGAAATTCTGGACAGGAAAGATGTGGACGCGGTTATCATAGCCACTCCAGATCATTGGCATGCCATTCAGGCGATTGATGCAATGAATGCAGGCAAGGATGTTTTCTGTGAAAAACCGATGACCCAACGTATTAAAGAGGGTATTGATATGGTAGAAACAGTCCGTGGAACTGAACGAATTGTACAGGTCGGCAGTATGCAACGTTCCTGGGAAAAATTCAGAAAGGCCTGTGAGTTGGTCAGAAATGGCTATGTTGGGGAAATTTCAAAAGTCTTGGTAAATGTTGGTGACCCAGCTATTCCCTTCAATATGGAAACCGAGCCCACGCCCAAGGAGGTAGATTGGAATGCATGGTGTGGCCCGGCACCATTGTTGCCCTACAATCATCGTCTTTCCCCACCTACCAGTGACCCTTTCTTCCCGGATTGGCGAAAGTTTGAGGAAACTGGCGGCGGTATTTTAACTGATTGGGGTGCTCATATGTTCGATATTGCCCAGTGGGCCTTGGGTATGGATCATACCGGTCCGGTACGTTATATTCCTCCAAAGGACAGATCTGCCGTCCGGGGCATGCGTATGTTCTATGAAAATGGTATTGAGATGGTACATGAGGATTTTGAAAAGGGATGGGGTGTCCGCTTCATAGGAAGTGAAGGTACCCTGGATGTAAGTAGAAGCTATTTGGAAACCAATCCTGAAAACATTCTTACCGCGGAACTCAAAGATTCTGATACCCGGCTCTATAATTCCAACGACAACCACTATCAAGATTGGTTGGATGCCATAAAAAATCGTACCCAGCCCATTTGTGATGTGGAGACAGGCCATCGTTCGGCGACCATAGGCAATATATGTAACATCGGGTATGATTTAGGCCGTACATTGGAATGGGATCCCGTGGAGCAACATTTTAAGGGTGATGCTGGCGCAAACACCTTGATGAATCGCGTGAACAGGGAGTTTTGATCTAGGAAAGGATTAGACCAAAGAGCGTTCCCGTCTGAATTCCGCTGGGGTTTTCCCGGTTGTTTTTTTAAAGATCCGTGTGAAATACGAAGTATTGCCCCAACCCGTCTTTTCCGCAATTTCCTTGATGGAGTTTTTTGTGGTCAATAATAAAGTTTCGGCACGTTCCACCCTTTTGGTCTGCAAATATCTACTTGGACGTATGCCATACTTTTGTTGAAATACCCTGGAAAAATGGTCGGCGCTCAAATGGCAAAAAGTTGCGAGATCGGCAACCCCCAGATCTTCATGAAGATGCTCGCCTATATAGCTAAGAACGTCATTAAAATTGTTCTTTGGATTCATTTTAGTACTGTTGGCATTGCGGATAAATCGGGAGAACAAAAGTTGCAGTAGTGCCTGTGTTTCGATAAATGCCGGGGTGGACAGGTTTTCATTCATTTTCTCAAAACGGGATAACGACTCCCGGTTGTCATAGACCTTGGGATTGTCGTCCTTTAATGAGCGGTCGGGATTGAGCTCTAATAGACGTTTGAAATAATGGACGTCCATTTCAGTGGCTTTCGATTCGTAGATAAAATGTTTTAAGTTATAAACGGACAGGCCGTTGCCCACTTCTTCCAAAAAACTAATATAATATTGTTCGTGATAGATATCGCACTGGTAACGGCTATAGGTGTAGCTCGGTACCAAATATAAATGTCCCGTCTTAAAATCAAATTCTTGATAACTATGATAAATCTTTGCCGTACCCTTAGTGATCAAGTACAAGCGAGAAAATGGACTAATGACATTGTCATAGTCCCAAGAAGTATCCAGTTTGGCATAACCGATATTAAGTAATGTCAGTTTTAAGGACTGCAAGGTTTTATGCATTTTTTGAACCATGGGGATTATCGGATTTGATACACCACTAAATTACATCTTTTTGGTCTTTCAACTGCTATAAACCCCTATTTGGTAAGTTAAAGGGGATAATTGCAATACATGCTAGGATGATGTAAGATAACAATATGACATCGGAAAAGTACAACCCATAGCCTGATTTGTGCAAGAATAGATAGCGGTGAAGTACTAATTTTGATGGTTAGGTAAATGAGCAAATGAAAATGGTAAGGATACGGTGTGCATTTTTGTTTTTAGGACTTTTAACCCTCTTCTCTTGTGGTGGCCCGGATTTACCGGAATCGGTAGAACTGGCATATGAAAGACTTCCTGAAAAAATAGACTTCAACCAACATGTAAAACCAATTCTGTCGGACAAGTGTTTTATCTGCCACGGGCCGGATAAGGCAAAGGTAAAGGCGGGACTGCAACTACATTTGCCCCAATTGGCCTATGCCGAATCGGAGAATAACCCCGGAACTTTTTCTATTAAACCGGGTAATCCCGGTAAAAGCGAGGTCGTAAACCGCATCCTTTCGGATGACCCAGAAATGGTAATGCCAGAACCGGAATCTCACCTTAAACTTACGGATTATGAAAAGGCGATGTTGGTCAGATGGATAGAAGAAGGTGCCGAATACAAGGATCATTGGGCTTTTATTTCTCCGGAAAAGTCTGAAGTTCCAAATATGGGCCAAGGGCAGCATATTGAAAACCCTATCGACAACTTTGTGCAGCTTAGACTGCAACAGGAAGGATTGGGACCCTCGGAGAAAACGGACAAGGAAACGCTGTTGCGTAGAGTCACCTTCGATTTAACAGGATTACCACCCTCTTTGGATGAAATGAGCGCTTTTTTGGAGGATAACTCCTCGGACGCCTATGAAAAAGTTGTAGATAGGTTATTAAATTCTTCCCATTATGGAGAGCAGATGGCCTTGGATTGGATGGACCTGGCCCGTTATGCCGATACACATGGGTATACTGTAGATCGCTATCGTGATGTATCCGTGTGGCGTGATTGGGTAATTAAGGCCTTTAACGAGAACATGCCCTACGATCAATTTTTGGAATGGCAATTGGCCGGTGACATGATGCCCAATGCGTCCAAGGAACAAATTTTGGCTACTACCTTTAATAGGTTACATCCCCAGAATTTGGAAGGCGGTATCGTTGATGAGGAATTTCGTTCGGAATACGTTTCGGATAGGACCAATGTTTTGGGCGAAGGCCTCATGGGACTTACCATGGCCTGTGCGAAGTGTCATGACCATAAATATGACCCCATTACCCAGAAGGACTATTTTGAAATGTACAGCTTTTTTAACAACGTTAATGAATCAGGTCAGATTCCTTGGGATTGGTCCATGCCCGTACCTACTTTGATGCTTCCTACTAAAGAGCAAGAGAAATTTTTATCATACGTTGACGGTCTCATAGAGGGGAAGGAGAAAAGTATTGAAAACGTAATAGCAAGTGAAAGTGGCGACACGGAAAAGTGGGTTACATCCGAAGGCTATAAAAAGATTAATGCTCAGAACTCTCCGGATAAACTTCTTGCCAAAATCGATTTTACCAAAGGACAACTGCACAATAGACTAAATCCATCCCAAAAAGGGACGATGAAGCGACAATACGCCCCAAAACAAGTTGCGAATATAGTTGAGGGCAAGTCGGGGAAAGGATTGAAATTGGATGGGGATGCCTGGTTGGATATGGACAGGATCGGGATCTTCCAACGGCATCAGCCTTTTAGTATTGGTATTGCTATCAACATTCCGGAAGATTTGGAGAACGGGGTTATTTTCCACAAGAACCATGGTACTAGGTTGCATAGCTACCGAGGCTATCACCTGGCATTAAGGGAAAACAAATTGGAATCGATGTTGGCACATGTATGGCCGGATAATGCTATAGTAGAATTGAGCTTACAAGAAGTCCCAAAGAATACATGGGTACAATTGACCATGACTTATGATGGTTCTAGCACCTCTGATGGCCTAAAGATTTTCATGGACGGTATAGAACTTAAAACTGAGATCGAGGTAGATAATTTGTATAAGGACATCATCTTTAATGCCTATGAGGATTTTATTTATGACAAGCCCATTGAACCTGGCCTGCAGATTGGGGCACGATGGAGAGGTAAAGGTATAGGTGGGGCCATAGTAGATGATATTTTGGTCTTTGATAAGGAACTGACCCAAGTTGAGGTATTGCAAATTTCAAATCGGGATGCGTTGACGGCGTTGCTTTCAAAATCACCTGATCAGCTTTCCACGGACGAAAAAGCACATTTGGCCCAGTATCATCTCGCCAATTATTCCAAAGCGTTTCGAAACTCCCTAACGGAACTTGAAAAGAGCAGAAAGATGTATGTGGATAGCGTAGATCGTGTACAAGAGGTTATGGTAATGAAGGAGATGGACCGACCACGGGAAACCTTTGTCTTGGAACGGGGCCAGTATGATGCCTATGGGGAGCAAGTACACCCCGGCACACCTGAAAAAATATTCCCCTATCCCGATAGCCTTCCCAAAAACCGACTGGGATTGGCCAAATGGGTAACCCATAAAAAGAATCCCCTAACGGCACGCGTTGCGGTAAACCGATATTGGCAAAATATATTTGGTACTGGAATCGTAAGAACCGCGGAGGATTTTGGAAATCAGGGCGAACTGCCTAGTCATCCTGAACTATTGGACTGGCTGGCTATACAATTCGTAGAATCGGGCTGGGATGTAAAATCCTTGCATAAACTTATGGTAATGTCCCATACCTATCAACAGTCCTCGTTGGCCGGAGAAGAATTGATGGGCAAAGACGGAGAGAACCGTTTATTGGCACGAGGGCCGTCAAAACGATTAACCGGGGAAATGCTACGGAATAATGTCTTGGCGGCTTCAGGATTGCTGAATAGGACAATTGGCGGTAAAAGTGTTAAGCCCTATCAACCCGAGGGGCTTTGGAAAATAAATGGAGCACACTATGAGGAAGACAAAGGGGAAAAATTATACCGAAAAAGTATGTATACAATCTGGAAGCGATCGGTACCCCACCCGACCATAGCCACTTTTGATGCTCCAGAACGCTCAATCTGTACGGTACGGAGGCAAGAAACGAATACACCATTGCAAGCGTTGGTACTCCTCAATGACCCCACCTATGTGGAAGCCGCCAGGGTGCTGGGGAAAAATATGGCGGAATACAAAACGATTCAAGAGGGAATAACCAGGGTGTTTAGACAGTTGACCGGAAGAAAAATAGGGCAAGATGAATTGAAGTTATTGGCAGACCTACAAAGAGATGAACTTGAAAATTTCAAACATAATCCACCTAAGGCCAAAGGATGGTTGAATACAGGGGAATTCCGTATCGATTCCAATGATGATGCCGCCTTGGTAGCGGCCAATGCTGTAGTGGCCAGTACGATTATGAATTTGGATGCCACAATTACAAAAAGATAAAAACAGACCAAAGTTATGTGTCACAATCACGACATTTTAAAATCGAACAATAAGGACTTACAACAGATAGAACAGCAATGGGATAGAAGGAATTTTTTGACCAAGACTTCCCTTGGCTTGGGCGCTCTGGCTTTAGGTTCCCTATTAAATCCGGAAAAGGCCCTTGGCTCCATGAAGAGCTTTGGTGGGAACAGTGCTAACTTGTTTACTAAAAACAGACTGGGGCTTCCCCATCATTTGCCCAAGGCCAAACGTATTGTTTATCTTTTCCAGAGTGGTGGACCTTCACAATTGGATATGTTCGATTACAAACCGAAACTGAGGGATATGTTCGGGAAGGACTTACCGGATTCCGTCCGACAGGGACAGCGCCTTACGGCGATGAGTGCCGAACAAACTACTTTTCCAATCGCACCCTCCATTATGGATTTTAAACAATATGGGGAGTCACGGACTTGGGTGAGTGAATTGATGCCGCATACCGCTGAAGTAGTCGATGACCTATGTTTTGTAAAATCCATGCAGACCGATGCTATTAACCATGATCCTGCCATCACCTTTCTCCAGACGGGAAGTCAACTACCGGGTAGACCGTCTATTGGAGCTTGGCTGAGTTATGGGCTTGGGTCGGACAATGATAACTTGCCCACTTTCATTACGTTAATAACCAAAGGCATGGGCGGCCAACCTTTGTATTCACGCTTATGGGGCAACGGTTTTTTACCGACCGAGCATCAAGGCGTACAGTTCCGATCGGGGAAAGACCCCGTATTGTATTTAAGTGACCCTGAAAACTATGATGGCAATGACCGCAGAAAAATGTTGGACTATTTGGGCAAACTCAACGAGCTACAACATGATGCCTACGGCGACCCCGAAATAAGGGCCCGAATGACACAATATGAAATGGCTTTCCGGATGCAAACATCGGTACCAGAAGTGACCGATATTTCGGATGAACCAGATTATATTTTTGATATGTACGGGGAGGATAGTAGAGATCCGGGTACCTATGCCGCCAATTGTCTTATGGCCCGTAAGTTGTTGGAAAAGGACGTGAAGTTCGTACAATTATATCACCAAGGGTGGGATCAGCACATTGGTTGTCCAGGTGGAGTGCGTAATCAATGTAAGCTCACCGATCAGGCCAATGCCGCTTTGATAAAAGATTTAAAGCAGCGGGGAATGCTTGAGGATACACTTGTAATCTGGGGAGGCGAGTTTGGACGTACTGTGTATTCCCAAGGACAGCTAACCACTGAAAATTATGGACGAGACCATCACCCAAAAGCATTTACCATGTGGATGGCCGGTGCTGGGGTAAAACCTGGGTTTACTTATGGCGAAACCGACGATTTCAGTTATAACGTAGTAAAAGATCCGGTACATGTTCATGATTTTCATGCCACACTGATGCACCTTTTCGGCATTGACCATGAAAGGTTGACCTTTAAACATCAGGGTAGACGTTACCGCCTCACCGATGTGCATGGCCATGTGGTAAAGGATTTATTGACTTAAAATTAGAGTGCCAACTACTAAAAATCAAACAACTACCCGATAATGGACAATAGAAGAAATTTCCTGAAAAAAACCGCAATGGCTGGAGCGGCTATTGCTACCCCGCCTTCCTTTGGTTTCGGAACCCTAAAAAATAGACTGCCGGAAGGTGAAATAATCGGGCATGGAGATTTTAGATACAAGGTCCAAAAAGATTGGGCTAAAATGACGGTAGGTCACAACCCCATCCTCAATTGCCATGAAATGCAAATGGATAGCAAAGGCCGATTGATCATGTTGGGAGATCATACGGACAATAATATTCTGGTTTTTGATAAATCGGGAAAACTTTTGGATTACTGGGGTACAAGATATCCGGGAGGCCACGGATTAACAGTGCACGATGAAGGAGGCGAGGATATGCTCTATATTGTGGATTGTGGATGGTTTCAGGACAGATCGGGGAAATGGACTAAACAGGCTGGAACGGTAAGTAAGACTACTGTGGACGGTAGGCTACTGTTTATGTTACCTGATCCGCATACTATAGGGGTATACACAAAGGAACAGGACTATCTTCCCACAGAAACGGCTATAGGCCCCAACGGGGACATTTATGTAGCGGATGGTTACGGTTCCGATTACATACTACAATTCAATGCCAAGGGAGAGTTTATTAGAAAATGGGGTGGTCATGACCATGAGGATGAAAACTTGAACCTAAGGAACGCCCATGGTATAACCGTAGATTATCGCAATAAGGAAAATCCGGTACTGATTATTACTTCCAGGGCCACTAACAGTTTTAAATTCTTTACCTTGAACGGGCAATATATCAAAACAGTGGAGTTGCCGGGGGCATTTATCTGTAGGCCAGTTATGGACGATTCCAACATCTATTCCGGTGTATGTTGGTCCCAGACTCGAGAAGGAAAGGATTATGTGAGAGATACCGGCTTTGTTACTATTTTGGACAAAGACAATAAAGTGGTCTCCAATCCCGGAGGAGAAGCACCCCAATATAAAAATGGCAAGTTGCAAAAAATGTATCAGTCAAAGATTCCTATTTTTAATCACGGGCACGATGTATGTATTGATGAGGACAAAAATGTATACGTTTGCCAGTGGAATGCACATCATACTCCGCCGGTAAAATTGGAGCGGGTCTGATTTTTTCTGGATCATTTGTCATAGATTATTGCTCAGGCCTTTCGTGGAAACTTTACCGTATTCCTTATTTTTAAGCAGTAAAATATATCCTATGTCACTTTTTTTTAGAAGTCGGTCTTTCCCAATTTTCATTCTTTTTTCAATCTTGATTTTGGCGTGTAAGACAAAAGAAACGCCCAAAACTCAACAAAAACCCAACATAATTTTCATTATGTCCGATGACCACACTACACAGGCATTTGGAATTTATGGAAGTCGTTTGGCCGATTTGAATCCTACCCCCAATCTGGACAAGATGGCGAAGGAAGGGATGATTTTTGATAATTGTTTTGTGAACAATTCCATTTGTGTACCTAGTAGAGCCGCCATTATTACTGGACAACGGGCACAGACCAATGGGGTAATCGACCTTGAAGGTCACATAGATCCAGAAAGACAATATCTGCCCAAAGAGATGAAAAAGTTGGGATATCACACGGCAATTGTGGGTAAATGGCATTTGCAAAAAGAACCTGCGGCCTTTGACTTTTATCAGGTATTGCCCTCTCAAGGCAAATATTTTGATCCGGAATTTCGTGTTCGTGGAGATAAGCCATGGCCAGAAAATGTGGTCCGGACCAAAGGACACTCTTCGGATAAGATCATGGATATTACGTTGGACTATTTAAAGAACCGGAGGGACCCCGATAAACCGTTTTTCCTGATGCATCATTTTAAGGCACCACACGACGATTTTGAATATGCCCCTAGATATGAAGATTATTTGGCGGATACCTTTATTCCTGAACCGGAAAGCCTGTATGATAATGGAAATAACGGTTCCATCGCTACCCGAGGAAGCAAGGATTCCTTGACCCGCATCATAGGTTCTTCAGTTTCGCACCGGAATCTGATTCGGAACCAGGCAATGAACATTTACTGGAACGATAGCACGGTTTACCAAAAATATAGGAACGCAAGGGATATCGGACCCGAGGAGTTTGAGAAGTGGGAGATGAATCCTGTTGAAAGGGAATATACCAGTAAAGTATACCAGGATTACCTAAAGAAATATTTGCGCTGTGTGAAAGGCGTCGATGACAACATAAAACGGCTTATGGATTATTTGAAGGAAGAAGGCCTGCTGGAAAACACAGTTATCGTCTATACGGGGGATCAAGGTTTTATGTTGGGCGAGCATGATTATATCGATAAACGATGGATGTACGAAGAATCCATGCGCATGCCCTTTTTTGTGCGTTATCCGAGATCTATCGAATCAGATGGCAGAACGGATGCCATAATCAACAATACGGATTTTGCCCCTACAATGATTGAATTGGCAGGGGGCAAAACGCCCAATTATATGCAAGGAAAAAGTTTTAAGTCCATTTTGGAAACAGGCGAGGAGCCAGAGGATTGGCAAAAGGCTACATATTATCGGTATTGGATGCACTTGGCGCATAGGCATCAAAACCCGGCCCACTTTGGTATCCGTACCAAGGATTATAAATTAATTTTCTTTTATGGAAAATATTGGGCGGACACGGACGACCCCAATACCACGTGGAACAAGAAGAGCTGGGGAAACGATTTCGCAAACCATACGCCGGCGGCTTGGGAATTTTACGATTTGAAAAAAGACCCCAAAGAGATGAACAATGCATATAACGATTCCCAATATGCTGAAATCATAGCAGACCTTAAGCTACAAATGATAAAGATGCGCAAGGATTTAAACGAAACTGATGAGAACTACCCACACATTCGGAAGGTAATCGACGCGCATTGGGAGGATTGATTACCGACCGAATTGATGTTTTTTTGACTTCTGATCTTTGAGAACATATAAATGAAACAAATGAAAAATCTTGTCCTGATCTTATTCCTTTTAATAGGCCAAAACGTTTTTGTAAGGGCACAAGCATCTGAACAAAAAGGTTTTCCGTTTATTCTTCCGAAAGAAAGACCAAATAGGGAATTAAGTACAGCCATGCAACGTAATTATGAGGGATATTTGGCACCAAGACCTTCGCAGAACGAGCTGTACTCCCAATTCAAATATACCGAACTGAAAGGCTTTGATTACAATGGTGATGATGGTACCATTTCGCGCCGTGACCCCTCAAAGGTCATTTTTGCCAATGGAAAATACTACGTTTGGTATACCTATAGAAACACACCAACACCACCTCAGGGGGCGGAAAAATCAAACGATACCATTCCATCCAGTGACTGGGATCTCGCCGATATTTGGTATGCGTCCAGTACGGACGTTTTTACCTGGGAAGAACAGGGTGTTGCTGTACCTAGACCACCAAAACCCAATGTAGGTTGGCGATCTGTGACCACCACTGATATCCTGGTATGGAAAGGAAAATATTACCTCTACTATCAAGGTTTTATGGAAGCTAGTGGCAAGCGTGGAGATGATTGTCCCGTAGCCGTCTCGTATGCCGATTCACCCGATGGACCTTGGACGCCTCATAACAAAATAGTAATTCCCAACGGAGCCGAAGGCGAATGGGACCAATATTCGATTCACGATCCGTACCCCTTGGTCTACAAGGGTAAAATTTATCTGTATTATAAATCAGACTTTGACGGAGACCCGGAATTGGTACGTATGCAAGGCTTGGCCATAGCGGATAACCCATTGGGGCCATTCAAGAAACATCCTTTGAACCCCATTATTAATTCGGGTCATGAAACTACGCTCTTTCCTTTTATGGAAGGTATAGCCGCCCTTGTCATTCGGGATGGTAATGAACACTATACGATTCAATACTCCGAGGACGGGATAAACTTCAATATTGCTGCCATCACTTCATTAATGCCCAACGCCGCAGGACCCTATGTTTCGGATGCGTTTACGAACACCTCATATGGAAAGGGTATCACATGGGGAATTTCTCATTTTACCAATGCTACCACATGGGACGAAAACCATGCTATTCTCACCCGTTTTGATTGTGATCTAAATCTGGATGTGCACGATCCCGAGATGAAACGTGCGGGGGAATACTACAAACCAAGTTTTTACTATCAGCATGGGCTAAGCGACAAACAGCGCAAACGCATCCAGCAGAACCATTGATTTACTGATAAAAATGGGAAAAGTAGTTGTTTTTATTTTACTTCTTTTGGGGCATCTACCAAGCGCAATCCTAGCACAGGAACGCCCCAATTTTATTTTTATACTGACAGATGACCAGTCCTATGGCTATATGGGCTGTACAGGTAACCCAATTGTAAATACCCCTAACTTGGATGCCCTTGCCACAGAAGGAGTACTATTTACCAATGCCCATATTACAAGTGCGATCTGCACACCAAGCCGTGCCAGTATTTTAACGAGTCAGTTTGAACGAAAACACGGCATCAATTTCAATTCCGGCACCAGTATGGCCTTGGAAGCTTGGAAACAAACGTATCCCATGATTATGCGTGAGAATGGCTATTACACGGGTTGGATCGGGAAAAACCATGTACCTGTTGGTGAGGGCGGTTATGATAGTGGTATTATGGAAAGGAGTTTTGACTACTGGTATGCAGGGCATGGTCATTTAGGTTTCTATCCAAAGGAACGTCATAAAATTTTTGAAGGGGCCGAGTCGGAAACCCAAGTAGAGGTTGTTGGAGAGGGAGTGTATGATTTTTTATCTAACGAAGAAAAGCTTGAAGGAGCCTTGAGGTTTGTAGAAAAAAGACCAGAAAGTCAACCTTTTATACTATCGGTCTGTTTTAATCTTCCACATAGTGCAGGTACTTCCACTATGGAAATGAGGGAGGCGGACGATACTATGTATAAATCTTTATATCGTGATATCCAGATTCCGCTTCCAGATCATTATGTGGCCAAAAAAGATATACAAACCCCAAAACTTCCTCCCAATATACATCGGGCCGAAGATAGACAAACTTCATATTCGTTTGTGGATACACCAGAGGACACCAAAGAGCGATACATACGGCAATTACAGGCCATGACAGGAATCGATCGTCTTGTGGGACGGTTGCGTAAAACGCTAAAAGAAAAGAACTTGGATAAGAATACCATTATTGTATTTACTTCGGACCATGGTCTTTTTATGGGACAATTCGGCTTGGGGGGTAAGGCTTTGTGTTATGAAGTAACCACACATGTTCCCCTGATTATTTATGATCCTACCTCAAAAAAATCGGCAAGGGGAAAAAAATCGGATGCACTGGTGCAGAGTATCGATATAGCACCGACACTACTTTCCATGGCCGGTATTTCCACTCCATCTAGCTATCAGGGAAGAGATTTGACCAATATACTCTCAGGAACGGAAGCTTCTGTTAGGAGCTATCTATATACGGAAAACCTTTGGTCCACGCACTTCGGCAATCCCAGATGCGAGTCCGTTCAAAACAAGGAATGGAAATATATCCGTTACTATAAGAACGAGAACCTTTCGGCCCGTAAAATAATAAAAACGGCCAAGGAAATGGATATAACACCGGCCGGTATGCTCTATAAGGTACATGATACGGATATTGCTGTTTATCGTAATTATGTGGAAGGGCCATTACAAGGGGAAGCCACGGTATACGAAGAGCTGTTCGATTTAAGGATGGATCCCGATGAAACTACCAACTTGGCCAATGAGGCCTCATATGCAGAAAAACTTATTGAGATGCGGACTGCATGGCAAAAAGAAATTCGATATGCCAGAGGCGAAGGTTTCCCTAAAGTATTACGATATACTGCCGATAGCGAAACTGAAAGAGGTTTTGGCATTGAGCCAAAATAGCTTCTAAATCAATAACCGAGATTCGTTTAACCTTTTAGGGCTTAAAAAGTGACGGAACTTCCATTTAATTTTATGTTATCAATTGTGACTCTTAAAACATCATCAAAGACCACGGGTTTGCGTGCATCCTTATTTACGGTTTTTATGTTGATGTTATCCAAGGTAAGGCCATCGATATGTCGTGCATAGATTCCCGAGGCGGGCAAGGTGCCTACCAAACTGAATTCGGGCCACCAACCATTGAGCACTTCCTGGGTATATTCGTTCAAGTCCGTTTTTTGTGCGTCTTCCTTTGTGCCTCCTCCTGAAATTGTAAACTGAACGTCCCTTATGGTAATATCCTCAATATAATATCCGGGAAAACCTGTCAGGAAAAAAGCGGAATTTTTGTCCAGCTTTGAATTATCCACAATAATGTTACTGAAAATAAAGTTGTGCATGCTTTTTAATGGCTCAAGTTCGCCCTCAGGTGTTTCCACGGAAGCCCTTTGTTGGGTAAACGTCATAAAAATGGGTCGCGGTACGTTTTCCATGACCAAGTTGGAAAAAACCATGTTCTTCATTTCACCCCCTTCGTTCTGCTGTATTTTCAATCCCGAATCATCGATGTCCTTAAAGGTACAATTGGTCACGGTAACCGACTCAATATTGCCTCTAGAGAGTAGCCCGATCCGCATTCCTCCCCATTTTGTACTAAAATGACAATTACTCACAGTGATGTTCTTGCAAGGTTTATCCGGTCGAGAAGCCTGTAAACAGATACTATCATCACTGTTGTCAAAATTGCTGTTGGTCACCCGGACATTGGTACATCCATCAAAATCCAGACCATCACCATTGTTATTGACCCGGCTGATGATGGTTATACCGCTAACACTAATATTGTTACAATACAGCCATGCAGAAGTCCAAGCGGCCGGATTGAGAAGGGTAATATCATTAAGATGAATGTCCTCACAATTCAAGAACCGAATAAGCATGGGACGGCCTTCACTAAAATTCTTACGATAGCCATTGCCATCAATTTTCCCGTAACCTTCAATGGCTATGGACTTGGCATCTTTAGCAAAAATGAGACAACGGTTCATGTGGGGCTCGTTCTTATACATATTTTTATATGTATCCGTGGTATAATCATCGTAATTAGGACTCCCTAGCAAAGTTGTGCCATTGGCCACGTGAAGCGTTACATTATCCTTCAGGTAAATGGTGCCTGTCATATAAGTACCGCCTCCTCTCAACAAAACCTTTCCTCCTCCATTTCGTGTACATTCATTTATAGCGGTTTGAATGGCTACGGTATTTAGGGTAATTCCATCACCGATAGCTCCATAGTCCGAAACATCATAGGTTTGCCCGGGGAGCGATTTTGAGACTAATGAGAGACTTAAAATCAAAAGATGGATGAAATATGGTTTCATACGATTGCGTTTAAAAGTTTGCCCAGAACTTATCCTCCCACTGCAGTCCCTTTTTTCTATGTGTTATTAAGCGCTGTCTCAAATCTTCCAATGTCCTGGCATAGCCACTTTCTTTGCTGAGGTCTGTGGTTTCATAAGGATCGTTTTGAATATCGAACAATTGGGTATAACGCCTGCCCTGCACCACGTATTCTATCAACTTAAAACGTTCGTTGCGTAAAGCTCTTTGGGTATGGGTATACCCAAAATAAAGTTCTTTTCTTACCGATAGGGTAGAGGAATCCTGTATCGATTTTGCCAAGCTTTTCCCTTTGACAGAATTAGGAATTTCCGTTCCTGTAAGTTCACAGATTGTTGGGAAAATATCAAAAGTATAGCATAGGGTCTTTCGTTTTTCATTTTTGGGAATTCCCGGACCTTTGAAAACTAAAGGAACATGTATTCCACTGTCATCATATAGATTTTGTTTTCCAAAAAGACCTTGGCTACCCATACCTAACCCACTATCCGAAGCAAAAATAATAATGGTGTTATCCCTCATACCTTTCCGTTCCAATGTTCGCAATACCTTTCCAATTTGGTCATCCATATGGGTAATTATGGCATAATAGTCCGCCAGCTGTTTTTTAGTATCAAGTTCCGTTCTGGGGTAGGGTGCCAATTTCTCATCCCGAATATAAAGGTCTCCATTATCGAACGGATGCATGGTTCTGAAATTTACAGGGAGCTTTATCTCCTCTATGGGATACATTTCATGATATTTAACCGGAGCGTTACGGGTATCGTGTGGTGCGTGAAACGGGAGATATAGTAAAAAAGGGTCTTTTTTATCATATCCCTCCAAGAAATCCATGGCCGCCTTGGCAAAAATTTCACTGGAATGTGGCCCGATATGATGCAAATTCTCATCGGGATTTAACTTTATGTCGTGTCCTTTTCCTTCAACAAAATACAAATGCTCCCTATCATAGGCTCCATCCTCTCTAAAGTCCTGATAGGGCATTCTAAAATGGGGCACATAATATCCGTTGGAAAGTCCGTATAGTTTGGCACCTTCTCTAAAACCCCGCATAGATGCTTCCGGACCATTATGGGATTTTCCGGTTATGAATGTGAAATAACCTGCATTCCCTAGAACAGTGGGAAATGAAACCATACTTGCCGGGAAGTAATGCCCGTTGCCATCAGGTAGATCAAATACTCCTCTCCCTGTCAATAGTTGCGCACGACTTGGAGCACAGACAGCACCAGAATTGGCTCTTTGGATATAGGCATTGGTAAAAGTGGTACCGTCGTTGATCAGGGCATCGATGTTAGGGGTTTTTACTTGACCGTTACCCAAAGCCCCAATGGCGTCATAGCGATGATCGTCCGTAAAAATTATAAGAATGTTGGGTTTCTCCCTGTTGTTCGGTTGAAACGCTTGTATATTCTGGGAAAAAGCCAAACAAAACAGAAAACCATAAAAACGATACCATGAGCCTATTTTGTTCTTCAAACCAAATTCCCGTAAAGTTTTCATCATCTTTCTTGATGGTAGATTTTATAGGTCCTGTGGCCGTAGATGGCTACTACTAAAAGGCATAACAACGAAAGCACAAAAGAAAAACGCATTTCAGTTACCCCAAGAAAAGTAACGTCTTCATAACCAAATCCCCCGAAGTCGAGCATATATCCTTGCAAATAGGGTAACAAGGCTCCACCAACAATGGCCATGACCAAAAACGCCGCTCCAAACTTGGCATCTTCACCTTGACCTTCCAGGGCAATCCCATAGATTGTGGGAAACATGATGGACATAAATAGGGACGTGGCTACCAAAGAGTAAATCCCCAACATACCGGGCAGAAAAATAGCGCCAATTAATGTGAGCATTCCGCCCATACCAAACCACATCAGCAATTTTCCAGAGTCTATTTTGCTCATTAAGGCCGTGCCTATGGTTCTACCTGTTAGAAAAACTACATATCCGGCCAATCCGTACCAAACTGCGGATTTCGCATCTATACCTAGGGTTTCCGCATACTGGTAAACGAAGGTCCAGCACATGATCTGCGCACCTACGTAAAAAGCTTGGGCAATGACACCAAAAGCAAATTTAGGTTGTTTCCATAACCTTTTTACAGAATCTATAAAGTTAACCTTAGTTTCCTGATGCTTGTTCTGCGGCATTTTAATCACACTAATCAGGACAAAGAAGAGGGCGACCACAATACCTAAAATGACATAGGGATTTCGAATAATTTCAAGGTCGGAAGTTCTAATGACCGCTTTTGCACTTTCCGATAGGGTGTCAAAAATCGGGGTTCCATCGGCATTGGTATCATCGGACTGCAGGGCACCTAATACAAAATTTTGTGCGATAAGCAAACCTGTGATCGACCCAACAGGGTTAAACATTTGAGCAAAGTTTAAACGTTGGGTCGCCGTTTCCTCGGCACCCATGGATAGAATGTAGGGGTTTGAGGTCGTTTCCAAAAAGGCCAATCCAAAAGTCAGGATATACAGGGCCGCTAAAAAGAAGCCATAACTTTCCTTTGCCGCAGCGGGATAAAACAAAAGGGCACCGACTGCGTATAGGACCAAGCCCAATAAAACTCCTTTTTTATAGGAAAAACGATTTACAAATAAGGCTGCGGGAATGGCCATGGTGAAATAACCACCATAAAATGCCAACTGTACCAAAGATGCCTGCGTATTGCTCAGTTCCAATACCTTTTGGAATCCCCGGACCATAGGATTGGTCATGTCATTGGCCAAACCCCATAAGGCGAACAGGGAGGTAATTAAAATAAAGGGAACGAGTACCGATTTTGATACTACAGGTATTTTTTTGGTCGTATTCATAAGGGGTTGTTTAGTGGTTTTTATGCGATAATGTTCATTTGGCTTAAGGCCTTGTTCCTTTATTGTTCGGTCAACAATGCCCTATCCAAATGCACATATCCACCATCGACGGTAATGAACTGCCCTGTGGTATGTGAAGATTTTTCGGAGATGGTAAATAAACAAAGATCCGCAATTTCCTGTGGTGTGGTCATCCGATTTTCCAAGGGAATTTTTTTGACAATGGACTTTAACTTCTCTTCACCATTTTCCAATGTTTTTATCCAAGAATCGTAGGCGGGGGTCCAACTCTCCGCAATGATGATGGCATTGGAACGGATACCTTCTTTGATCAAATCAACGGCCCACTCACGGGTCAATCCCAAAACGCCTCCTTTTGAAGCGGCATAACCGGAAGTGTTTCCCTGTCCTGTCAAAGCTACTTTGGAACCTATATTCAGAATATTCCCTTTTGCTTTTTTGATATAGGGAAGGCAGTATTTGGTCATAGCAAAAAAACTGACCAAATTCAGCTTCAAGGAATACATAAAATCATCAATGGATGCATTCAAACCAGCCCCATCATTAACGCCAATATTATTTATCAGGGCATCAATACGCCCATATTTATCTCCAATTGTTTTTGCGGCAGTTTCTATTTGTGTCGGATCCGACAAGTCGGTCTTTACAAAAATAGAATCGATACCTCTTTCTTGTAATGCGGCCTCATAATCATAACCACGATCATTACGGCAAACGATTACCGGTATGGCACCCTCATCGGCCAAGGCTTGAACTATAGTCTCACCAATACTACCTTTTAGACCGGCTGATCCGGTAACTACTACTATCTTATTTTTTAAACCTAAATCCATCGGTTCTTACTTTAAATTATAAAATTGTATTGCATTCAAACCCATAATTGCCGCCTGTTCTGTAAGGCTGAGTTTGGAAATGAAATCGGTCACTAGTTTTTTGACTTGCCCATATGTACCCGCAACCAGACAGACCGGCCAATCCGAACCATACATAAGTTTAGAGGGTCCAAAGGCCTCAAGCACTAGATCCATATAAGGAGTTATCTGTTGTGGGATCCACGATTTATAACCTGATTCGGTAATCATTCCCGATAGTTTGCAATACACATTTTCATGTTTTGCGATCTCAGTCATAAGAACCGACCAACCATCATAAAAGCCATCTTTAATATAAGGCTTGGCAATATGGTCTATTACGAATTTTTGATGTGGAAATCGTTTTACAAATTCTAAAGCGGCACCAAGCTGGTGTGGAAAAATAAGGATGTCATAGACATAATCGTACTTTTCCAAAAATGAGATTCCCCGCAAGAAATCGGCTCGTAACAAAAAATTGTGGTCAGGCTCTCCCTGTACAATATGTCGAAAACCTTTGACCTTTCCGTGTTGTTTATACTCCTCTAGTATCCCGTCGATATTGTTCCCACGTAAGTCGATCCAGCCCACAACACCTTTGATAAACGAATGCTTTTCCGCTAACCACAATAGAAAATTGGTCTCTTCCAACGTCTGGTCCGCTTGTACGGCCACACAGCCTTCCACACTATTTTCATCATAGGTTTTTTTTAAATCGGAAGGCATAAAATCTTTTCGGATAGCGGACATACTTTCATCTATCCACGAATGTTTCACAGGTTCGTACTTCCAAAAATGTTGATGTGCGTCAATAGTCATTTTATTGGGATATGGTTACTTTGATTACTGTTGCCAACTCGTCCAATTGTTTAGAGGGTGCTTTGAGCGATAGCCCTTTTTCATCATCATAGCTCCAAACGATTTTTTCGTCGCTCCCCAAAACGGAAACATTTTCAATCGTAGGTATGTCCAAAATATTCTTTTTCGCAAAGGATTTCAGAATAAGTTCCTTATCCGCCTCAACAGATCCTAGAACTATACCATAAATGGTGTAGTCCTTTGTAGTATAGCGAATGTCCTTGTTGGAATACGTAAGCTTCATAAAGGCCTGATGATTCTCAAAATGACCTTCGGGTTCTTTGGTAGGGCCTTCTCCAAAAGTATACCAGGCCTCCGTATCGTAAATGGCCTCTCCATATCTTTTGAGCCAATCGCCCATTTTTAATAGGCCTTCCTTTTGATTATCGGGAATGGTACCGTCCGATTTTGGGGAAACGTTCAATAACAGCACTCCATTTTTACTTGCAATATCAATGAGCATATGCAATACATCCTTGGCTGGTTTTACGCCAAGGTTTTCTGTGTAACACCAACTACCGTTGCTAATTGTTGCATCGGTCATCCAGGTTTTTGTTCCTATTTCATTTTTTCTGGCCTGTTCCAAATCTTCTACGCTCATGCTCAAGGGAAGGTCATGCTGCTTTCGAACCACCACCACCTCCTGCTCTTTATCTTTGGCCTCATTCAGATAATAGGCCGCAAAATCTTTTCGATATTCCTGTGGAATATCACCCAAAACGTAATCGAACCAAATGATATCCGGATGATAGTTGTCTACAACCTCCTTGAGCTTACCCAACCAGACTTCCTTATACCATTTTTCATGTTCCATATTCCCATACATCAATTGCAAATCAGGGTCGTTGGAGCTTGGAGGTATCCCTTCAAAATAGGGATAATGACTCAACGATTCTTCTTTCCCTAATTCCGTACTGCGCTGAAGGTTTTTGGCATGGTGAAAAGCGGTTATAAATTTCATGTCCTTACCTTTGATTGCTTTTTCCAACTCACCTGTAATATCTCGTTTCGGTCCGGTGTCCATAACATCCCAAGGCGTAATTTTACTGTCCCACATGGCATATCCATCGTGATGCTCCGCTACTGGACCTGCGAATTTGGCACCGGCATCCTTGAACAGTTGTGCCCATGACTCGGCATCGAATTTTTCGGCCTTGAACATGGGTGCAAAATCATGGTACCCGAATTCCGAAGGGTCACCGTATTTTTCTACGTGATGTTTATAGACTTCATGATCCTTAAAGTGCATCCACCGCGGGTACCATTCATTATTGAAAGCCGGTACAGAATACAGACCCCAATGGAAGTAGATGCCCAATTTGGAATTTTTGAACCATTCGGGAGATTCATCGTGCTTGCCCAAGGAGGCCCAATCTTTGGTATATTCTTCTTTCTCAATAAGAAGAGCGTCTTTTAAAGCGGTAGGTTCGGCATCCTTCTTTTCTACGCAGCCCAGCACTCCAATTGCGACCAGGAAGGTAAAAATCTTGATTTTTGAACTTTTCATCTATTTGAATTTATTGTTTTTAATAGGTCATATTGGCCGTCCGTTGGGATTGATATAGGCATTCACTTGGCTCTTTTAAAGTGTTAATCAATACTCTGTTTCCTAGTTGAATATATCACTTGGCATCAACTTTCTGCAATGGTATATTTTACTTTTTATGGTGCGATGTCAACGCCGCTATCATTCCATTGGTAATGATATCTTTTAAATTGGTTTCTACCACCTCCTGTAATCCGGAAAATTCAGTGAGATCTTTCCCCCAAAAGGATGTATTCATCAATGTATTTTTGGTAATTGAAGCGATGTCCCCTGAAGCCCATTGTGCTTTAAAAAAGTCCAGGACTTCGTTGTCATCCTTTAAGGGAATCGATGCTCCGTTTCTTTCCCCTTTATAGAAAGCGATTAACGCCGCCAATGAAAACAATAATCTTTTGGGAAGCTCATTTCGTCTGTTGATATATTCCAAAATGGACGGTAGCACCCTTGTTTTAAATTTAGAAACCGAATTCAACGAAATACTTAGCAATGCGTGCTCCAAATAGGGATTTCTAAATCTATCCAGGACATCATTGGCAAACTGATCCAATTCTTCCTTGGGTAAATCCAAAGTGGGGCAGATTTCATTGAAAATAGCATCTTTTAGAAAAGCACCTACTGCAGGGTCCTGTAAAGACTCTCGTACTTTATCTATTCCATATAAATAGCCCACAGGCACCAACGAGGTATGGGCACCGTTTAATATGCGCACCTTTCGGGTACGGTAAGGTTCCATATTATCCGTAAAGACAACATTCAACCCACATTCTTTGGCAGGAAACTCTTGTTGCACGGATTCCGGCGCCTCTATGACCCAAAGATGAAATTGTTCACCTTCAACGATTAGATTATCCTTATACCCTAGGTCTTGGGTCAGAGTTTCTATTTTATCCCTTGGGTAGCCGGGCACGATGCGATCCACCAAGGTATTGCAAAAGATATTGGCTTCTTCTATCCAATCAATGAATTCGTTGCCTAAATCCCAATCATTGGCGTGTTGCAAAGTAATTTTCTTCAAGTTATCCCCATTCCTGTCGATTAGTTCACATGGTATTATGATAAGGCCCTTATCCAGATTTCCTTTAAAGATTTGAAACCTTTGGTATAAAAATGCGGCCAGTTTACCTGGGAAACTCTTTTGCGGAGTATCTTCCAATCTGTCTGCTTTGGAATACGCTATTCCTGCTTCGGTGGTATTGGAAATGACAAATCGTAAATCGGGATTATCCGCATTGGCCAGGTAATCGGTATAATCTTCATAAGGATTTATTCCTCTTTGGATACAATCAATAATTTGGTGCTCACTAATTGCTTTTCCGTCTTTAATCCCATTCAAATAAAGAGTATACAGTCCGTTTTGATCGTTGAGCATTTGGACCATACCTTGTTCTATGGGTTGTACTACCACAACTCCGGCATCAAAATCCGTTTTCCGATTCATTTCATGGATCATCCAGTCGGCAAATGCCCTAAGAAAGTTTCCTTCTCCAAATTGTAGTATTCTTTCCGTATAGGAGTTTCCGGAAAATGTGCTTCTATTCAATGAATTCATTTACATATTTTTTATAAGGAAATTCCTCTTTTCCATGGGATGAAATCCTCTTGACCCAATCGGACCGCGGCCGGAACGGCCTCTCCACTTGCGACCTCAATAATATATTCCAAAAGTTCCTCGCCCATACTTTCAATGGTATCTTCACCTGTGATGATGCTTCCCGTGTTAAAGTCGATGATGTCCTTCATACGTTCGCTCAGGGTATTGTTACTGGATATTTTGATTACCGGGGCTACAGGGTTTCCGGTGGGTGTTCCCAATCCTGTGGTGAAACAGATAACATTGCAACCGGAACCTGCCAGACCTGTGGTACTTTCAACATCATTCCCGGGCGTGCACAATAAATTAAGCCCTTTTTTTGACACTTTTTCAGTATAATCCAGGACATCGGTTACTGGGGAGGTACCCCCTTTTTTTGCCGCTCCAGCGGATTTCATGGCATCTGTTATCAATCCGTCTTTAATGTTTCCCGGTGAGGGATTGTTCTTAAAACCAGATCCCAGGGCGACTGCTTTGGCAGAGTAGGAATCCATTAATTCCGCAAATTTTTTGGCGTTTTCAGACGTTTCACACCGGTTGATAAGCTCCTGTTCCACGCCGTTGAGCTCTGGAAATTCTGATAATACGGTAGTACCATCCAAAGCAACCAATAAGTCCGATGCATACCCCAATGCCGGGTTCGCCGATATTCCCGAAAAGCCATCCGAGCCACCACATTCCAACCCCAACACTAGGTGATGTAAAGGAGCAGGCTTTCGTTCCGTCTTATTGGCTTCTATCAACCCTAGAAAAGTCTTTTTGACCGCTTCTTCAATAAAATGACGTTCACTCTCACTTTTTTGCTGCTCTAGGATATACAAAGGTTTTGAAAAGTTGGGGCTATTTTTTTCTATAGCTTCTTCCAACAACTTTACTTCTGCATTCTGGCAGCCCAAGCTTAGAACTGTTGCACCGACCACATTGGCATTGGTAATATAGCCCGCCAATAGATTACAAAGTGTATCGGAGTCCAGACGGAATCCACCGCACCCTCCTTCATGGGTCAAAAACTTAACCCCGTCTACATTCGGGAAAGTACGTGTACGTTTTACATCCTCCGGGGTCTTCATGATTTCCACGGCTAGCAGATCATCTGTAGTGGCCCCTTTTTTGTATTGATTTATTAGCGTTTCGGTATCCACTATAAAATCTGTTGTGGTATGATAGCCGAGAGATTTGGACAAAGAGGATTTTAGTACCTCTACATTTCGGTTCTCACAAAAGACCATAGGAATGACGAGCCAATAATTGGCGGTCCCTACACTTCCATCAGCTCTATGGTAACCGTTAAAAGTGCGGTCTTTCCATTTCGAGACATCCGGTGCGTTCCAACTCATCTTTTCTTTGCCCACTGCATATTCCGAAGAAGCATGTACAACGTTTTCCGTAGTGATGGTCTCTCCTTGGGCAATAGGTTTTATGGCCTTGGCCACCAAAGTACCGTACATGAAAATTTCATCACCTACCTGTAGGTCTCTAGTGGCAAATTTGTGCTTTGCCTTGGTTTCACCAACTAGCGGAAAAGTACCGCCAACATGTTCAATAACGGTACCTTTTGGCAAATCGGCAAGGGCCGCCAATATGTTGTCCTCGGGATGTATCTGTATAAAAGTGTTCGACATAAACTCTAATTCAATAATCTGTTATTTGTTACGATTGAAAATCAACGGTAGCTTTGATTACGCCATTTTCAGGATCAAGCCAGCTATCAAAATTGGCTATCATATCATTATAGCTTACATTATGGGTAATAAAGGAATCGATGGGAAATTCGCCTTTTCCCAAAATGGAAATTACGTATTCAAAATCTTCCAGAGTAGCATTTCTGCTACATAATAATGTAGTTTCCTTGGCATGTATGGCCGGATGGGTAAAAGTAAGCTCTCCCTTGGAAAGACCCACCAAGACATATTTCCCTCCGTGTGCCATGTAGTCGGGTCCGGATTCCAAGGCTCCCTTATGGCCGGTAGCGTCAAAAACAACGGTAGCCATATCACCTTTTGTGATTTCCGAGACTTTTTGGACCGCATCAGATCCACCCAATATTGTATGATCAATACCTATTTTTTCTTTTGCATAATCCAGCCGTTGTTGATTCATATCAATGGCGATTACTCGGGCCCCTGCAATTTGGGCCAATTTCATAATACCTATACCGATGGGCCCACAACCCACTACAACAATGGTTTCCCCACTTTCCAATTGTGCTCTTCTAATCGCATGCGCACCTATCGCTAACGGTTCTACGACAGCCATTTGGTCGTCACTTAAATTTTGTGCGGGTATTAAAAGATTTACCGGAACAGAAATACGTTCCTGCATTCCGCCATCCGTATGTATGCCCAGGACCTTAAGACTGGTACAGCAATTGGTTTTGCCATTTCTGCAAGCTACACACTGTTTACAGTTTACATAGGGCATGATTACCACATTATCACCCGGTTTTATCCCGTGCGGATTATCATCGATTTCGATAACCTGTGTTGCCAATTCATGTCCTAAAATCCTAGGGTACGTAAAAAATGCCTGGTTTCCCGT
This sequence comes from uncultured Flavobacteriaceae bacterium, assembly GCA_947494715.1. GTDB lineage: Bacteria > Bacteroidota > Bacteroidia > Flavobacteriales > Flavobacteriaceae > Ulvibacterium. Next base: position 206,278 of record CANLWG010000004.1, read on the forward strand.
ATAGGCATGTAGATCTGTACCACAGATACCTACTTTTTTAACTTTAAGAAGTGCTTCGTTAACCTGTTTTTTAGGTTTGTCCTTTTCCTTTAGGATAAATTCACCTGGCTTCTCACAAACAATATAATCCATTCTTGGGTTTAAAAATTCAACATCGAAAAGAGCGCACCAAAAGGGCACGCTCCGAAATTAAAAAAAACTAACTCAAATTAACTATTTTCTCCGGCTATATCCTAATTTCCAATACATATGCAAAATCCCCAGTTTTTTCTCCCAAATTAGAAACCGAAAGCCCTTTATCGGTTTGATTAAAATCCAGTTTTGAGCTGCTCCCTAACAGGCTCACATTTTTAATATCCAAATCTTTGGCATATTCACTATCCGTACCCAAAGTTTTTATGTTAATCTTTCCGCTCGAAGGCCAATCCAACATAATGGCGTATAGTTTATCTCCCTTTTGAGTAAAGCGAATATCCTTAGCAGTAAACCCTTCTTTAACGTTATGCTCGGACATATATCCTCCTTTTACCTCGGTAGGGCCCTCACCAAAAGTTTTCCAATGTTCGGTGTTATAAATGGCTTCTCCATTTATTTTCAGCCAATTACCTATTTGAAGCAAGGTCTCCTTTTGATCTTCGGGGATGGTTCCATCCGGTTTTGGACCAACGTTGAGCAACAGGTTTCCGTTCTTTGAAACAATATCTACCAGATCGTCCACAAGACTATTGGCCGTTTTGGCCTCTTCATTGGTCACATAGCCCCAAGAGTTCTTTCCGATAGAAGTATCCGTTTGCCAGGGCAGTTTGCGAATGCCCGGAAGTTTTCCACGTTCCAGGTCATAAATTACCGTCCCCTCGGGAAAGGCTTGGTGGTAGAGGTTTTTATCATTGATCACCACCTCTTTGCCCCATTCAATACCTTTATTATAATAGTAGGCCGCTATTTTTGGTCGATACGCCTCAAAATCCGGGATGTCCAAATAGAAATCGAACCAAAGAACATCGGGTCGATAGTTATCAATTAAATCTATGGTTCGATCCCACCATAATTTTTTAAATTCATCCGATACCGGCTCGGTAACATCTTTTCCCTTTTTGGAGTACAAATCCGAATACTCTGGATCAACTGTGTCAAAATGATCCTTTTTATTGTAAAAGGACCAGTTGAATGCGTAATGGGATGATGCACCCATAATAAGCCCTTGTTTTCTTCCTTCTGTAAAGAGTTCGCCAAGTACATCCCGTTTAGGCCCCATATCCATGGCATTCCAACGCGTGGTATTGGATTTATACATGGCAAAACCGTCATGATGGTCAGCAACGGGGATTACATACTTCGCCCCGGCCTTTTTAAAAAGGTCGATCCAGCTTACAGGGTCGAATTTTTCTGCTTTGAACATGGGGATGAAGTCCTTGTAGCCAAATGTTTTTTGGTCGCCCCATTTCTTTTTATGGTGTAAATAAATTTCCGTTGGCCCATCACCCAAGTTTTTAAGTTGCGCCGAAAAATTGGCCGTATCCATATACATCTGCCTCGGATACCATTCCGAACCATAGGCCGGGACCGAATACCCTCCCCAATGAATAAAAATCCCGAATTTACTGTCATTGAACCACTCCGGATCTTTATAGTTCTTTTTAATAGACTCCCAATTTGGCTCAAAAACAGTAATTTGATTATCCGCGGAAGACTGCGCTACCTGTTTTTCATTTTTACTGCCACAAGAAAATAGTATTGAAATAATAAGAAAAGAACCAAAAAAATGTTTTGAAATCTTCATGTAGAAAAAGTTGGTTAGTGGGCACTTTGGCCGTTAAAACTATGGCTAAATTGAAGTTTTTGATGGGAAACCGAAACATCTTATGTTCAAATGAGTGCAACAAATGGTTATTTGTGCATATTTGTATCTATTTTACTACAAGTATGCATGTTTTAGGCGCATCACCTTGTAAAACCTGAAGAAAATTTTTTCTGATACACCAAAGGTGAAGACCCCATTATTCTTTTGAATTGTCTATAAAAAAAGGGAAGACTTTCATAACCGCAGGAAAAACCTATTTGTGAAATAGAATGGTCCGTATCCAACAACATACGTGCGGCCATATTAATGCGGTATTCATTTAAGAAGGTAAAAAAAGGACGCCCCATCATTTTACTGAAAAAACGGGAAAAGGACTGTTCGGACATATTTACCAGACCTGCCAATTCCTTTAAATAAATTTTCCGATTGAAATGAATACTTACGAAATCGTGGACCTTTGCCATACGACTGCCGTATTCGGTAGGAATATCATCTGTAAAACTGGCCTCGGAAAGTGTCTCGTATTTTCGTTTTGATAACTCTACCAACAAAGTCAATAATCGAATATACAGATCATGCCCTTTTAATTGAGGCAGTTCCTTAAATGACTTGATTAACGGAAGGGTTTCCTTTTTATCAAAAATAATTCCCTTGGAAGCAGTTTTTAACATTTTAAAAATTGATGCCAACTCGGGTACTTTTACGAATATACCTTTGTCCCATTGCACCACTACCGATTTGGATTGTCCCTCCAGTTGCACCTGATTTTTCCAACAATGAGGTAAGTTGGAACGGATCAGCACCAATTCACCCGGCTCATAGGGACCCACATAATCACCAATAAATTTGGTCCCTACACTTTCTTCTATATAGGTCAATTCGTGTTGCGGATGAAAATGCCAAGGGGTTTCAAAATTTTTCTTCGCAAAGCAAAATCCCGTTATAGTTTGCTGTTGATCCAAATGGATCGGTTCTAAAATGGGCTTCATTACTGGATTTTAAAATATTGGTTTATTCAATGCTGATTCTTGAATAAAAAGTAGGATAGTTATTATCTTTAATTGTACTTTATTTTAGCTCAAAAACATGAAATTGGGCATAATATATACAGAAAAGTTTATTTATTGGTCAAAAAAAGAGAAGTATGCTGTTATTTTTCTAGCAATTTTTGCCACGGATGGATAACAATAATGTATAAGAGAATCAAAATGAAAAAAAGTGAACTTTAAGATCCTTTTGAACAAGCGTACTTAATTAGCGGAATAAGTTTTTTGTATGCCCAAAATTGGTTAACATAGAACTGTAAATGGAAAACTGATTTTAAAACTCCAGAAAAGAATAATTATGTCCCTACATTCTAAAAGTGCAATTGCTACAGGAGATGGTAATTTTGTTATAGAACAGGTAAACTTGAGCAATCCCAGGTCTGACGAAGTATTGGTTAAAATAAAGGCGGCCGGGCTTTGCCATACGGACCATGATTCCCTGCATTGGGGAAAGCCTATCGTGATGGGTCATGAAGGTGCCGGGGTCATCGAAGCGGTAGGTGACCAGGTCAAAAATGTAACCGTTGGTGATTCCGTAATTTTGAATTGGGCCACACCCTGCAGAAGTTGTTTTCAATGTGAGGAGGGAAATGAACATATCTGTGAGAATAATTCCCCCGTGGTGGCCGGTGCAAATGGATATACGGAAGGCCATGCCCATTTGGAAGGTACAACCTGGAAGAATGCACCTATAGAACGCTCCTTCAATATTGGGACCTTATCGGAATATGCCTTGGTGAAGGCCTCGGCGGTGGTAAGGAACCCTTCAAGCAAACTCTCTTTTCCTGCCGCCAGTATTATAAGCTGTGGGGTAATGACCGGATATGGTTCCGTAATAAATTCAGCAAAGGTGAAGGAAAATAGTTCTGTTGTAGTCCTGGGAACGGGTGGGGTAGGACTTAGTGTAATCCAAGGTGCTAAAATCAATAAAGCTTCAAAAATTATAGCTATCGATATCAATGAGCAACGATTGCAAATGGCCCAAACTTTTGGGGCTACCCATCTGTTAAAAGCGGACAAAAATGATAAAGGATTATTGGAAGCTGCTGAAAAAGTACGACAAATGACCGACGGGCGAGGTGCCGATTATGCCTTTGAGTGTACCGCCGTACCCGAACTCGGTGCAGCTCCCCTGGCCATGGTCAGAAATGCAGGAACGGCCGTTCAGGTAAGTGGGATAGAGCAGGAAATTGTAATTGATATGAACCTATTTGAATGGGATAAGGTGTATATTAATCCCCTATATGGTGGATGTAATCCCGAACGCGATTTCCCGAAAATCGTGTCCCATTACGAATCAGGAATCCTTAAATTGGATGAAATGATTACCCGAACCTATGCGTTGGAGGATCTCCAACAAGCTTTTGATGATATGTTGGCAGGAAGGAATGCCAAAGGAGTAGTCCTTTTTGACTAGAAAAGAAAAACAGATGTTCAGAACTACCGAGTTGTCCGACCCTTGTTTTGAGAATGGAAACCTGAGGTTTATAACCGTAAAAACGCCAAATTTGAAAGGACGTGGGGACATTTGTGTATTCGTGCCTCCTTTGGATACTATTGAAAACCTTCCTTTGGTCATACTTTTACATGGTGTTTATGGTAGTGCATGGGTTTGGTCTCAGAAAGCAGGAGTGCATTTATCCGCTTGGCAAATGATGGAAAATGGAGATATACCCCCGATGGTTATAGCAATGCCTTCGGATGGACTATGGGGTGATGGTTCCGGGTACGTGCCGCATGGTGGGTTTAACTTTGAAAAATGGATCATTGAAGACGTGCCGCAGGCAGTGGTAGAAAATATTCCATCGGTCAGTGAAAACTCGTCTTTGTTTATTTCCGGATTGTCCATGGGTGGGTTCGGTGCCTTACGTCTCGGAATAAAATATAGGGAGAAGTTCAAGGCCATATCCGCACATTCCTCCATAACGGATCTAGAACAGATGCCATTGTTTGTTGAGGAACCCCTAGAAGGATATCTTCAAGGAGATGTAATGGAAAACTCAGTATGGTCTATGATCCGCAACAATCCTGACAATTTACCAAAACTTAGGTTTGATTGTGGTACGGAAGACCTACTTATAGAATACAATCGAAAATTACACCAACAATTACAGGATTACCATATAGACCACACCTATGAAGAATTCCCCGGTGAGCATGAATGGAAGTATTGGGGCGAACACATTAAAGATACGCTTAAATTTTTCGGAGATCAATAATAGACTTGTATTACATTCTTACAATAGATTATGATTATTAATTAAATAGAAAAAACATAAAAACTAGGTATTATGGCATTAGTAAAAGACTTCGCAGATGAACATAGATTGATATCAGACCTTTTTAAACTACCAAGAACAGCAGAGGAGTGGAATCAATATAGATTGAGTGATGAACAAGTTTCACACTTTCATGAATATGGCTACTTGGCCGGTATTAAAATGTTGGATGACCATCAAGTGGAAGTTTTGCGACAAGAATTGGCAGAGGTCATTGATCCGGAACATCCTGCACACCATTTGTTCTATGAGTTCCAAAGTAATGAGTCGGAGGATCCCAATTCGGTGTTGTTCCATTCCTTGGGACATTGGCGAATTACTCCCGGTTTTCATGATATTTTATGGAATCCCGCTTTTGTAATGGCCGCACATCAACTTTTGGAAAATAGACCCGTTCGTTTTTGGCACGATCAATTATTCTGTAAGCCGGCCAAACATGGTGGTGTGGTGGCTTGGCATCAAGATTATTCATACTGGACTCGGACCATCGCCATGCAGCATTTAACCTGCTGGACGGGATTGGACGATGCCTCTGTTGAAAACGGATGTTTGCACTACATTCCTAAAAGTCATAAATGGGGGTTGTTGGACGCACCCTCATTAGCCGGAGATATGAACGGATTGATGGCGTATCTTAATGAGGAACAGAAAGAACAGTTCAAAAACCCAGTGCCCATCGAGCTCAAAAAAGGATATGCCACCTTCCACCATCCGTTGATGGTACATGGTTCTTATGAGAACAAATCGGATATAAGCCGTAGGGCCTTTGTCTTGAATGTTTTTGCGGACGGTACGATAAGTAATACCGATGATGAGCTTTTGGCCGGTGTTCCACATATCCCAAAGGGAAACAAAATGGAAGGCAAATTTTTCCCGTTATTGTTTGAAGGCTAGGAATATATCCGGGTTACTTAATAGGTTCTAGAGTATATGCCCTTACCCAATCGTAATAGGTAGTGTTTCTTGAATCATCTACCAATTCATCCGGTGTTGGCGGAGTTTCCCAATTATAGGTTTCGGTGACCAAATGCATATACATTGGGCGGTAAAAAGGGTCTTCCCTTATGGCCGTACTTGGATTGATGGTATACACGAATTTACCATCCAAATAAAAATGAAGAGTGGTGGCATCTACCCACCAACAACCATATACATGGTAGGTCTCATTGGCCGGAGGGTCAATTTTAGCTCCGGCCCCCGGTGCCGAGATATACTTCTCTTTGCCGTCGCAAGGCGTATCTATAAAGTGGGCATTTGATTTCATAGTGGTCCTAAAGTCTCCCGCCCTTTTTTGCTGGCCTACGATTTCAACAATGTCCAACTCTTGTTGCTCCGTAACACAGCCATTTTTTAGTCTTTTGTTCTTTAACCAAAATGTGGATGACATAGAGATACCGGAGGCCTTTATACGGGATTCATAATAGCCATAATGTGCATCCCGTGCCACGGATGCAACTGCCCCGCCTGCAATGTTATAAATACTATCACCCTTCAGAACCGAGTTTTTTATTCGAAGATTGCCGTCTTTTACCGAAACTGAATAAGCCCTAAAAGTGGCCGGGGGTCTACCGTTTACCCAGTAGGGCGAACGATCGTACCATTTTTTGGAATCTATTTTTGAGCCCTCGAACTCGTCCGAGAACTTTTCGTTGACAATCCATTGATAGCCCTTGGGAGGTTCTGGCGTTTGTGCGCTTAGATGAAAACCGAAAATCAGCAAGGTGATATAGAAAAAATTTCGCATGTTCATTTAGCTTTTAGGTGTAATTTTAAGTACAAAGGCATGTTCCCCGACTTTTTCCGAAGGGAAGTCAACATGCAGTGCATCGTCATTGATTTTAAAATTCAAATTTTCCGGATATCCTAGCAATTGAATGCTACCTATTTCTTTCTTGCCTATATGATGATTTCCTCTTTTCAAACTTTCTAACCGTACAGTTCCTTTGGGCCAGTCCAATACTATAGCGTATAATATTCCATTCTTTGTTGTATATCTAATATCTTCTGCCGTGTTATCAGGATTTTCCTGTTCGCTCAAATGGCCCTCAACGACCTTGGCAGGGCCTTCTCCATAAATTTTCCAAGGTCTTGTGCCATAAATGGCCTCACCATTTTTACCAAGCCAAGCTCCAATTTCGAGCAAACGTTCTCTAACTGGTCTGGGAATTTCCCCGTTGGCCTTAGGGGTGATGTTCAAGAGTAGACATCCATTTTTACTTACAACATCCACTAAAAAATCAATGATTCTATTGGCACTCTTGTAATCGGGATTACTGATGTGGCTCCAAGCTTTCCAATCGATGGAATCGTCCGTCAACCAAGGAAAATCTTTCATCTCACTCATTCTGGCCCGTTCTACATCCAGAACTGCGGTTTCTTTGGCAAAATCATAGAATTTATAGGTGGCGACTACTTCCTTGTTTTTTTTGGAAGCATTGTTATAATAGTATGATAGGAATTCCTTTCTGTAAGCTTCACCGATAACGTCCATTTTATTATCGAACCAAACCAGATCGGGATTGTATTTGTCCACAATTTCCTTTAGTCTGTTTAGCCAATCTTGATTAAATTTTTCATCGGCTGTGGGATAATAACCATCAAATCCCTTGTCCAGATCATGAGTGGATGGAGGGTATTTGAAATCGCTCTTCTTCATTTTTGGACCGTAAAGATCGGCATAGTTGGGATCCGCTGCATCCGTAGTTTCATCCCATGTCGGATACCAACCCAACAACCAATGGCGATGAAAAGTGGCCACGAATTTCATGTTCCGCTTTTTAATTTCCTGGGACAGTTCACCCATAATATCTCTTTTCGGTCCCATATCTTTGGCGTTCCATCGAGTCAGGTCACTGTCCCACATGGCAAATCCATCCGCATGTTCGGAAACCGGACCGGCAAATTTGGCACCTGCTTTTTCAAATAGATCGGCCCATTCCGCCGCATTGAATTTTTCAGCTTTGAACAGAGGCACTAAATCCTTATACCCAAATTCGTTGAGGGGACCATACGTCTTCACATGATGTTCATAATATTTTTTACCCAACTCATGCTCTGGATTATTATCGTTACAATACATCCAATGGGAATACCATTCGTTTTCGAACTCGGGAACGGAATAGGGCCCCCAATGGCAATAAATTCCAAACTTGGCATCCCTAAACCATTCCGGGGTTGTATGTTGCCTTAGTGATTCCCAATCGGCTTGGTACTCTTTATTTTGACCAACCATAGGTCTTATCACCAAAACAAGAAATAACAGTGTAAGCGCAATTTTAGCGGTATGTTTACCGGCACTTGAAACAAAGGAGAACAAAATATTCATTGGGAAATGGTTTTAATCGCCTACTAAATTTTACCAAATACAAAGTGCAACAAATTGTACTATTTTGTAGCTTCAGATGTATTTTTTTATACCATAGATGTTTTTGGATAGAAACAAACCATTTCACCTAGGTTGCCCATGTAAGGCCCATGCCATTATCTGCCAAAGCAAGGCACGTAGGATAAAATAATGTTATGGTCGGGTAAATTACACAATTGAACATTTGATATATACCATTTCATTTGTAATTAGGATATTGTAATCAAAATCTTGGATTACGTAAGTTAACCGACCATGAAAACCATAAATTAAAGCTGAATGAACATAGCCAAGATAGAGCCATTTGTAATCGTAAATAATCTGGACACTCCATTTTACTTTTCTCAATGGCAGTACGATATCAGAAAAATTTGTCTTGTAAAGGTTACCTTGGAGGATGGTACTTACGGTTGGGGCGAGGGCTATGGGCCGGCAAGTGTTATAAAAGCAGGCATAGAGTTTTTCACCCCTTTTTTGTTGGGTCGTGAGGCACTGGGTCATGAGGTCCTTTGGCAAGAAATGTACCGTCGTTCGTTGGACTACGCCCGTAGCGGAACCCTTCAAGCCGCAATAAGCGCCATAGATGTAGCCCTTTGGGACATTAAAGGCAAACTTTTGGGACAACCGGTTTCTGTTTTGTTGGGCGGAATAAAAAATCCGATTATAGAACCTTATGCGACGGGTCTATATTTTACCAAGGCCGATAACCTGGAAGAAGAACTGGTAGCTGAGGCTTTACGCTACAAAAAAGAAGGTTTTAAAGCCATAAAGATGAAAGTGGGGCTTGGTATCAAGAAAGACGTCAAGTATGTTGCTGCGATTCGAAAGGCAATAGGGGGAGATATACGATTAATGATCGATGCCAACCATGCCTACAATTATAGGGAAGCCTTTGAACTGGCACAGAAAGTGGCCTTGTATGATATTTCGTGGTTCGAGGAACCAGTTTCCCCAGAGGACTATGAGGGATATGGAAGGTTACGTGAGAACACTACCATGCCCATTGCAGGCGGAGAATGTGAATACTTAAAGTTTGGCTTCAAGCGTTTGCTGGAGAACGAATGCGTGGACATAGTTCAACCTGATATTTGCGCTAGTGGGGGACTAACCGAAGCTAAGCGTATTGCTACCTTGGCCCAAGCCTACAGTAAAGATGTAATACCCCATACTTGGGGTACATGGATCGCCATTAGTGCCGCTGCCCACTTTGTAGGGAATTTGGACGAAAATCCAGGTAGAATGTACAACGACTTGCCTACAATGGAGTTGGATCGGACCGAGAATGCTCTGCGTGATATGGTCACCCTGCATAGCCTAAAAATAGAGAATGGTCTCTTGCATGTTCCAAAAACTCCGGGATTAGGAGTGGATGTGGACATGGGTGCCCTCGAAAAATATAGAGAACGCGAAATAGATAAAGATGAGGCAAGTTTTGAAATTCGGCCATAAGAAGTTATATATAGGAGGTGCCTTGGGAGAAGCTTCGAATAAAGAATCCTTTGAGGTTATTTGCCCCGCTGACGAAAAACCAATTGCCACTATAGCCTGGGCAGGGAGGGAAGACACCGATCGAGCTCTTTTTTCGGCAAAGGAAGGTTTTGAGCTATGGTCCCGTCTCCCTCTGGAAGAGAGATTACAATGGACAAGGAAGTTGAGAGACAAGATATCCGAAAAGAGCGACCTGCTCCGTGAAAGTATCATGTATGAAATGGGCAAGACCTGGGAAGGAACCGAAGAAGACCTTTCCAGTATTATTAATTCCTTGACCTATTATTCCGAAGAGATTGTAAAAAGGAAGGATATTCCTATTGCGGACAAGGACGGTACACACAAACACCGTATCATCTCTCAACCCCTGGGTGTGGTCGTAGCGTTTTTGGCCTATAATTTTCCCTTATTAAATCTCGGTTTCAAGTTGGGTCCTGCATTGGCGGCCGGGTGCAGTATTATCTTAAAGCCATCTGAATTTTCACCGTTGTCCGCCTATTTGATCGGGGAAATCTGTACGGAAATCAATTTTCCAAAAGGAGTGGTCAACATACTTTGTGGAGATGTGGAAAATGTAGGCATTCCACTTTGTGAAAGTAAAGTGCCAAGTTTGATTACTATGATCGGCTCTACGGAGACCGCACAAAAGCTTATTGCACAGAGCAGTAGAACATCAATCAAAAGGTATAGTATGGAATGTGGTGGCAACGCACCTTTCATTGTTTTTGAGGATGCGGACATAGACTTGGCGATAACCCATGGTGCAGCACTGAAAATTGGAAATACAGGCCAGATTTGTGTCGCTCCCAATAGATTCTATATTCATGAATCGGTCATTGATAATTTTATTGAAGGAATTACCGGAATATTTGAAAATGTAAAAATTGGATTTGGCCGAGAGAACAATCCTGATATGGGACCTTTGGCCAATAAACAATCCGTGGAAAAAGTATATCACATTGTTAAGGATGCCCTTGCGGAAGGTGGTGAATTGGTATATGGAGGAGGCCCCATAGATGGCCAAGGATATTATTTTGAACCTACGGTAATACGGATGCCGGATAACAAAGTAGAGATTGTTCAACGGGAAATCTTTGGCCCCGTTGCGCTAATACTTCCATTTTCAACCAAGGAAGAGGTTTTGGAATTGGCCAATAGCACGGAAGCGGGTCTGGCCTCCTATGTGTATTCAAAAGATGAATCGACCCTCTCGTATTTTATTGAAAATTTGGCATTTGGAGAAGTACATATAAACGGATTGAAGTTCGATATTTATCTTCCTCATGGCGGGATAAAAAATAGTGGAATCGGTGTGGATTGTTCTACCTTTGCCCTTGAAGATTACTTGATCAAAAAGAGGGTAACCAGAGCATTGAACACGGTATGAGCTTCACTTCCCATTTTATAAGCTGCGATTGGGGTACTACCAATTTCAGATTGCGATTGGTAGAGACGGAAACACTTCGGGTCATCTGGGAAAACCGGACAGATCAAGGTGTAAAAAAGTGCCATGCAGCTTTTAGAGCCCAAACGGAATTGGACCAAAAAAATCTCTACTTGGATCATTTGGTTGGAGAGCTTCAAAAGCTTCCTAACGAGCATCGAAATCATCCTATAGTTTCATCCGGCATGAGCTCTTCAAATATAGGTTTGTACGAACTGCCCTATGCCGACCTCCCTTTTGACCAAGACGGGAATACCCTCATTCATAAAAATATACCTATAGCCCATGGCCAAGATCTATTGCTCGTTTCAGGGGTACGAAGCAAAACAGGTATGATGCGTGGGGAAGAAGTTCAGGCCATAGGCTTAGGAGAGTATTTGGATTCCTACTCCGAGGGAGTGCTTTTACTCCCGGGCACTCATAGTAAGCATATTTCATATAGGAAGGGGAGCTTTTATGCCCTGAAAAACTTCATGACAGGGGAGCTTTTTGAGGTACTGGGCAATAAAAGTATTTTGGCGAATTCTATTGAAACGGCAGAATGGAATGCCCAAAGTAAAAGGGCCTTTCTTGAAGGATTCCATCTGGGATTAATGGAGGGATCAACTTCCAATTTATTGGGCATCCGCGCGAGGCATGTTGTTGAGGATAAGAGTAAGAAGGATAATTATTTTGGGTTAAGTGGGCTTTTGATAGGGGATGAGTTGTCCTATTTAAGGAATGTTGGGGAAAACGTTTTTTTGGCGGCTCCGAATGCCATTTTCGAATTATACAAAACAGGGCTCGAAACTTTTATCGCCCCTGATAAATTGATACTTTTGAACGATACCATTCTTGAACGGGCCCTGCTAATTGGCCAAAGAAAAATGCTTCAACTTCATGCAAAATAATACGGCCTTTTCCTGGGAATACTTTCAAGAAGCACCTCTTGTGGGAATTATTAGAGGATTGGATATGGATACTATCCTTCACATAACCAAGGTGTATCTGGAAGCTGGACTTTCTACACTTGAGGTCACCATGAATACCCCGGGTGCCACAAAAATAATTTCGATTTTAAGAAAGGAGTTTTCCGAACTTAATATAGGCGCAGGTACAGTATGTTCTCCAACTGACCTTCAAATTGCGGTGGAAGCTGGATCACAATTCATTGTTACCCCTATTCTAGACGAAGAGGTCATAAAAAACTGCGTATCCCAAAATATCCCAATTTTCCCTGGAGCATTTACCCCAACGGAGATTTACAGGGCATGGAATCTGGGGGCTTCGGCAGTTAAGGTGTTTCCTGCTACACAATTCGGTCCTCAATATATAAAGGATGTTCTAGGACCTCTGAATGAAATAAAATTGATGCCTACCGGAGGGGTTTCAAAAGAAAATATCAAATCTTTTTTTCAAGCTGGGGCCTTTGGAGCCGGTCTGGGCGGCTCACTCTTCGACAAAAAACTGATTAAAGATGGTGATTATGAAGGTTTAAAGCATCACTTTAAATCCTTTAAAAGTGAACTAGAGGGCTTTCTCTCCTAGGGCATTCATCCACATATTTTTTGAAATACTTGGGTTTTTAGGGTGTTTGTTCATATTTTGTCTAGTCCCTAGGGGTTAATTCAAAAATGACATTGCTTACATTTAGTGTGTTTATTTTGAAGAAAGTCAAATTGGGAAAATGAAGAACAATTTAAGTTGATGATCCATGTATCCATTTCAATTCAGAAAACTCCTTACCGTTTATACCATTTTCTATTGCTGTGTTGTTTATTGCCAAGACATGCTAATAGAAGCCGAAAGCTTTGACAATCCTGGGGGATGGGTCATAGACCCTCAATTTGAGCAACAAATGGGCTCACCATATTTATTGGCACATGGTATGGGCCAACCTGTTAAGAATGCGGAGACCAAAATAAAGTTTAATACCAGTGGTGTATACCATGTCTGGGTTCGTACAAAAAACTGGGTGCCCGGTAACTGGGAAGCTCCGGGGAGGTTTCAATTAAAAATTGACGGCGTAGTAGTCGGGAAACCTTTGGGACTTCGTTCCGGTTGGGGTTGGGAATATGTGGATGGCATTTCCGTGACTGCTAAGGAAATAGATTTGGAGCTGGTAGATTTAACCGGTTTTAACGGAAGAGTGGATGCCGTTTATTTTTCAACCGTTAAGGAAGAACCACCAGCTTCTCGGAAAAAACTGGTAGAATGGCGAAAAACAATCAAGGCCGAACCAAATGCACCTCCCCTGACAAAATCATACGACCTTATAGTGGTCGGTGGAGGAATTGCAGGTTGCGCCGCTTCCATAGCTGCGGCGGAACAAGGTTTGAATGTTGCTCTGATTCATGATCGCCCAGTCCTAGGCGGAAATGCCAGTGAGGAAATTCGTGTCCATACTTTGGGTATCTACGGAAATTTTGAACGGATTCTAAAAAAACTGGATACGGAGCATTACCCCAATGGAAGTGCAGATGCCAAATTGGACCAGAAAAAGCGAGATGATAATGTAAAAAGTTATGACAACATTGCTCTGTTTCTCAATCACAGGGCCTATGATGCCAAAGCGGAGGGTAATACCATTCAATATGTTGATGCAAGACACACGTCTACAGGTGAACGTATCCGATTTATTGCGCCGCGATTTGTAGATTCAACCGGAGACGGCTGGGTTGGGTATTGGGCAGGTGCCGAGTTTTCATATGGTCGCGAAAGCGTAACTACCTATGGGGAAGATTGGGAAGAACATGGTGAACTATGGAGCCCAAAGGAGCCAGATAATGCGGTAATGGGCTCATCAGTGTTATGGGGTTCCAAAGAAACGGATATGGAACATACATTTCCAGAGGTACCATGGGCAATGCCTGTGGCAAAGAAGTATGCCAAGGTAGCAGGAGAATGGCAGTGGGAGTTTAGTAGGCCGGATTTAAACCAAATTGATGATGCCGAAGAAATTCGAGATCATATGCTCCGTGCAATCTATGGCTCTTTTTACAATGCAAAGCAAGATTCTACAAATACCAATCGCAAATTGGAATGGGTGTCTTATCTGGTCGGAAAAAGAGAATCGAGAAGATTGGTAGGTGACCATATTTTTACGTTCAAGGATGCCAAGGAAGGGCGTAAATTTCCAGACGGGGTGGTTATTGAGACAAGGGATGTCGATATCCACTACCAAACCGTTCTGGAAAGCGAAGAAAATCCTGATTTTATTTCCGAGGCCTTATTTTACAAAACCCCAGAATATTATATTCCATACAGAAGTTTGTATTCCAGAAACATTTCCAATCTCTTCATGGCCGGTAGAAATTTTAGTTGTTCACATGCGGGACTGGGAGGGCCCAGAGTTATGCGTACAACTGGGCAGATGGGCGCTGCGGTGGGATTGGCGGCGGCCCTCTGTAAGAAGTACAATGTGGGTCCTAGGGAAATCTATACAGGCTATCTGAATGAATATTTGGCCCTAATAGAAGAACAGAAATTTGAAAAAATCCCGGAAACAAAAAGATGAAGTTTTTATCAGCCATTCTATTTGTTTTCACACTCTTTCTTACAAATGGGGAAAGTGAATTTCGGGAATCTTTCTCAACTGAAACCTATAATGACATTTTGGACAAGGCTCCCGAGTATTACCTATTGGAATGGAAAGCAGGTACAAAACTGTCGAAAAGGAAAGCAGGCTTGTTTATTAAGATTGATTCCTTTGATGACCAGGAAGTTGTGGTTATGGTCAACGAGAACGAAGACCCCGTACTATACGCATCGGACATCTCTACACCAGTATGCGCCGATGGAGAATGTAAATTGATGCACATTCGCCTATATTGGACCTTGTTGGGTGAATATGCCGGTTTTGATACCTATCCGAAACTTCCACTTACCAAACACGACCATGACGAATTCCGAAAGGAGGATTATGAGAAACTTCATAAACTATTGGCCGATGATAAATCCATATTAAAAAGGAGACGACTTGATGAATTGGTGGAAGAACCTGTAATGCGAAATGTAAACGGTGTAGATGCACTTTCAGGGGCCACCGTAGCCGAAGTAAAGGAATCCGTGGTGTCAGGCGCGCTTTATTCTTGTTATGTAGCCTGGCATTTGACGCATGGTACCATTCGGGATGAAATAAAGACACATACCCTTTCAGCTTTGAATGCCAATATGCTCATCGATATGCTTTACAGTACGAATACCGATTATCAACTTTTGGCCTTGGAAAAAATGGATTCCAGTCAATTTATTGAACATCATTTGCAAATAGTTCAGATTTTCAAAACGGCAGTCCCCCTGGTGCGGAGTATCATAGCTAAAGACCTGCCAAATAGATTTCTGGACTCACCGGAACTACAAAGACCATTTTGGGAAGCTTTCTCGGAAATAGATATTGGCAGTCGCAGTTTATTGTTGAAGCATTTGGAAAGTGCTCCGTCATTCGTATCGGATATCATCTCTACCCAGCTTGGGTCAATGACAAAAAATCAAATAATAGTATTTCTAGAGTTTCTTTCACCCAAAAAACATTCTCCTAAACTACTTGAGAACTTACATTCTTTTGCCGATTCGGAAAACGAAGCCTACTCTTATTTGGTTGAAAACTATCTCGAAGAACATGGACAATAGGATGAAAACCCAAAGAGTTCATGTGCAATCGTTTAACCTATGACCAGAATACAATTGCTAACGAAACCCGAACAACCATTATTTTAACCAAAAAGAAAGACATTTTGAACTACAACGGTAAAATAAAGCTACCGCCAGTTAATTTTTGCAAATATGGCCCTAGATGAAAGAATTAGTTTTGAACAATGGATAGTATAAAAATGAAGAAACCTTTAGTAGTCTTACTTACAATTTGTTTTCATTTCGTATGCCTTGCCCAAGAAAAACCGAATATTATTTTGCTTTTTGCGGATGATGCCGGTTATGCCGATTTTGGTTTTCAGGGCAGCGAGGAAATGAAGACCCCCAACTTGGATAAACTGGCAAGTCAAGGCGTCAGATTTACACAGGCCTATGTAACGCATCCTACATGCGGCCCATCCAGAGCTGGATTGATTACGGGAAAATATCAATATCGTTTTGGTTATGAAGAAAATAATGTGCCCACGTATATGAGCAAGGTGTCTGCTGTAGACGGCCCCGAAATGGGATTGCCCCTTGAAGAAGTTACAATGGCCAATTATTTAAAGGAACAAGGATATGTTACTGGTTTTTTTGGTAAATGGCATTTAGGCGGAGCAGATAGGTTTCATCCTACAAAACGTGGCTTTGACAAATTCTATGGATTTCGGGGTGGGGCACGGAGTTATTTCGAATATACGGAAAGTCCAAAAGAACCTTTGAATAAAATGGAGCGGGGTTTTGGGAATTTCGAGGAACATGATGGGTATTTAACAGATGCTCTAGCCCAGGAAGCTTCAGGGTTCATCGTAACAAGTGAAAAGGAGAAAAAACCATTTTTCGCCTTTCTTTCCTTCAATGCCGTCCACATGCCAATGGATGCCAAGGCGGAAGACCTGGACCAATTTCCTCACTTAACGGGGAAACGAAAAATAGTGGCCGCAATGACCTTGGCATTGGATCGGGCGGTTGGGACGGTCTTGGATAAACTGACGGAATTGGGTATAGATGAAAACACAATAGTAGTATTTACCAATGACAATGGAGGCCCAACAGACGCCAATGCCTCTAGCAACCATCCTCTAAGTGGTATTAAGGCTACCCATCTGGAGGGCGGAATTCGGGTGCCATTTCTTATGAAGTACCCCAGCACGTTAAAACCGGGGACGGTTTATAAAAAACCCATTAGCACCTTTGATCTATTGCCCACTTTTTATACCGCGGCCGGGGGCAGTACAAAAAAAATGAAGGATATAGACGGGGTTGATTTGGTTCCGTATGTTACCGGAGCAATTCAGGAGCGACCACATGAAACCCTCTTTTGGAAGCGGGATGCAAGGGCCGCAATGCGGAAAGGGGATTGGAAGCTAATTCGTTTTCCCGATCGTCCTGCAGAACTCTTTTACCTACCCGATGACGAAAAGGAATTGAACGATTTGGCCGATTCAGAACCGGAAAGATTACGAAAAATGTATAAAGAACTCTTTGCATGGGAGACCACCCTGGAACGTCCTAGATGGTTGTTAAAAAAACTATATGAACAAAGGGATGTTGAACGTATGGATGCTTTTTGGCATAAAAAAGAATCCGAATAACACTCAAAATAGTCCAAACCTAAAATGAACAAAGTACTTGTCGCCCTCGGAAGTTTTGCCGTGTTTATTGGTTGTGGAACGGACGTGGAAAATACTGAAAAAAAGGAAAAATCGGAATCTGATAATAGAACCATTGCCATGCTAAAGGATAATAATCGAGGTATTATTAACAATACGAATAGCCCCCACGTAAAATTAAAAAGTATCGATATAGGCGATTGTCAATGGACCGAGGGTTTCTGGGCGGACAAGTGGCGAACGGCCGAGAAAGTGATGATACCTTATATGGGTACACTTTTAAAAGGTGACATCGGTCATGGCTATAACAACTTTAAAATTGCCGCAGGCCTTAAAGAAGGTGAGCATCAGGGTTTTTGGTGGCACGATGGGGATTTCTATAAATGGATGGAGGCCAGCGTGTACATCTATGCCATCAACAAAGATGAGCAGATTATCAATGAACTGGATGAGATTATTGAAGTAATCGGAATGGCCCAGCAAGAGGATGGATATTTATCGACACCGATTATCATTCGCGATGATATCAAACCCTTTTCCAATAGGCGGTACCATGAATTGTACAATAGTGGTCATTTGCTAACGAGTGCTTGCATACACCATCGTGTAACGGGGAAAACCAACTTTTTGGACATTGCCATTAAACACGCCAATTATTTATATGACCTTTTTACCCCTGTACCGGACCATCTGAAGAGATTTGGATTTAACCAGACACAGATTATGGGTTTGGTAGAGTTGTACCGGACCACCAAGGACAAGAGATACCTTGCTTTGGCAGAGCAGTTCATCAATTTACGCGGCACTTATAAAATAGATGATGATGAGACCACAAAGGGTTATCCCATTGGGGATATGGTCCAGGAACGGGTTCCGTTACGTGAAGAAACCGAGGCGGTCGGTCATGCCGTACTGGCCTTGTATTATTATGCCGGGGCGGCAGATGTATATGCAGAAACCGGTGAAAAGGCCTTGCTGGATGCCCTTGACCGCCTTTGGGAAAATGTGACCCATAAAAAAATGTATGTTACAGGAGCAGTTGGTCAAACCCACTACGGAAGGTCATCCCGATTGGATAAAATAGAAGAGGGGTTTATAGATGAATATATGATGCCCAATATGACCGCCTATAATGAAACCTGTGCCAACATCTGCAATTCCATGTTCAACTATCGTATGTTGACCTTGAGGGGGGATTCAAAACATGGCGATATTATGGAGTTGGTGCTGCATAATAGCGGACTTTCCGGAATTAGTATTGAAGGCAAGGACTATTATTATTCCAATCCACTTCGAAAAATAGATGAAGCGTTGGATTATGAGAATATGAACGTGGAATTTCCGAAACGCCAGCCCTATCTAAAATGCTTTTGTTGCCCTCCCAACTTGGTACGGACCATTGCCAAATCCCCAGGTTGGGCCTATAGCAAGTCAGAAAATGGCATTGCCGTAAATCTCTATGGAGGAAATAAACTGGAGACCACTTTACTGGACGGCTCTGAAATCAAGCTTTCACAAAAAAGTGATTATCCCTGGGATGGAGCAGTCCAAATTACCATTGAAGAAAGTAAATCCGAACCTTTTGAGATACTCCTGAGAATTCCTGCATGGGCTAAAGGAAGTAAAGTAACCGTAAATGGTCAAGCGGTTGATAATATAACCGCCGGAAGTTTTGTCCGGATAGAGCGGAAGTGGTCAGAAGGCGATGTAATTTCATTGGAAATGCCCATGGAAGTGAAATTCATTGAAGGGCACCCAAGAATTGAAGAGATACGCAATCAAGTGGCCATTAAGCGAGGACCTGTTGTATACTGTCTGGAGTCGCCGGATCTTCCTAAAGAAACAAATATTACGGATGTCTATATTTCTGGAAGTAAAGAACTTAAGCCAAAATTCCAACCAGACCTTTTTGGAGGAGTGACTACCATAGAAACTGAGGTAATGATTCGAAAAGATACCCTGACGGGTATGTACAATGAGGTGAGCAAGCCGATACTAGAACCTTTTAAAACCAATTTTATCCCCTACTACGCTTGGAGCAATAGGGGGCAAGGAGAAATGACCGTTTTTATGCCTATAATTTGGGACTAAAATATCTGTTGCCCATTAAAACCAAAATACAACCAACTAAATTTTAAAGACACATGGCCAACCATAAAAAAAATGCATTTACCTATGCAACTATTGTAGCCATGGGGGGCTTTGTTTTCGGTATTGATGCCGCATTGATTTCCGGAACGGTTAAATTCATCACAGAGGAATTTGTACTTACCGATCTTCAGCTAGGCACGGTAGTAGGTGCCCCGGCTTTCGGAGTTTTGTTCGCCCTGCTCTTGGTAGGATATGCCTGTAATACATTTGGAAGGAAAAAAGCTTTACAAATATCCGCCGCGCTATATCTTGTTTCTGCAATTTTTTCCTGTTTGGCACCAACTTACGAAACATTGATAGCCGCTCGTTTTTTAGGAGGACTGGCTTTTAGTTCCATCTCCATGGCCTCCATGTACATTGGGGAAATCGCTCCTCCGCGGTGGCGGGGAAAATTGGTTTCGATGATACAAATCAACATCGTGGTAGGTTTATCTGCGGCCTACTTTTTGAATTACCTGATTTTGAATCTGGCCAATTCCGATGTATCATGGACCAAAACACTTGGCATGGATGTATATACTTGGCGGTGGATGCTGGGATCAGAGGTTCTTTTTGCTATGTTGTGGTTGGTGTTCCTATTTTTTATACCGAGAAGCCCTGCCTGGTTGGTATTCATGGATAGAATAGAAGAGGCAAAGAATACCTTACTCAAGGTAATCCCGGAGAGCGAGGTGCCGGCCCAGATTTCCGAGATGAGGCAAGGTCTTTCCCATGGTACCGAAGATCGTTCCATTATGGCACAATTAAGGGAGATTTTTGACAAACCTATGCGTATAACGCTCATCATTGCAATGACCATAGCCATAGCCCAACAGGCCACTGGTATTAATGCCATTCTATTTTATGCTCCTACAATATTTGAACAATTGGGCCTAGGTACGGACGCAGCTTTTGCCCAAGCCATTTGGATTGGTTTGGTCAGTGTTGTCTTTACGGTCCTGGGGTTACTTTTAGTTGATAAAATTGGACGTAGACCTATGATAATCGGTGGCATGCTATGGATAATCATAAGTTTGTGTATTTGTTTCTACGGATTTAAGACGGCAAGTTATTCCTTAAATAAGGAAGCCATTAGCGAAATGGCAGATATTCCCGACTCCGAACGGCTGAATGCCCTTGTAGATGTCCCGTTTAAAAGCGATATCGATTTCAAACAAGCTCTTATGAAAACCTTAGGTGCAGAAGATGCCCGGAAACACTCAAGTTTGTTACTGCAAAAAGCCGTAAAGATTGATGCCTTATTAATTTTAATAGGTATCCTAAGTTTTATTGGAGCGTTTCAATTTTCCGTAGGACCTGTAATGTGGGTATTGTTTTCTGAAATATTTTCGATATCTATCAGGAGTGTGGCCATTCCATTTTTTACATTGATTACCAGTGCCACGAGCTATTTGGTACAGCAGTTTTTTCCTTGGCAACTGGCCACCATGGGGATCAGTGCCACTTTGTTGTTCTATGCCAGTACGGTGGCCATAGGACTGATTATTCTTTTTGTCTACCTAAAGGAAACCAAGAATATGACTATTGAAGAAGTACAATTGGTTTTAGCACCGAAGTGGTAATGGTTCTTACAAAAATTGTGAACACATGAAAAAAATTTATGGGTACATCAGTATTTTGATCCTTATCCTTTCTTGTCAAGAAGAAAGAAAGGTGGAGAAGGCAACCGTCAAAAAGCCAAATGTTTTGTTTATTGCGGTTGATGACCTACGGCCAGAACTAGGTGCGTATGGATCTAAAATTGCCATAACCCCAAATCTGGATACCTTGGCGAGCGACGGACTTCTATTTGAAAATGCGTATTGCCAGCAGGCAATTTGCAGTCCGTCTCGTGCAAGCTTAATGACCGGGGCCCGACCGGAAACTATTGGAGTCATTGAAAACTACACTTATTTCCGTGATGCTAATCCTGATATCGTAACATTACCCCAACATTTTAGGAACAACGGATATGAAACCGTTTACGCGGGAAAAATATACCACGGAAAATTTACGGATTCCGCACTTTCATGGAGTCGACAGCCTGCTGTTGACAAAGTTAAATTTGAAAAACCGAATTATCCAGGGGCCTATGCGCTCAAGGAAAATCAAGAAATTTACAAAAAGAATCAAGCGGATATCCGAGCTAAATATAACAGTGTAAGTCATTATGCACTGGGTAGGGGACCAGCTTATGAAAGTGCAGATGTCTCGGACCATGCATACATAGATGGGTATCATACCGAATTGGCCATGGTTACTCTAAAGGATTTGGTAGAGAATGGTGATAAACCCTTCTTTTTAGGTCTGGGCTTTCGCTTACCGCATCTTGATTGGAATGCGCCAAAGAAGTATTGGGATTTATACGATAGGGAAAAAATACCCATGGCGGAGCACATGGAAGCACCTAAGGACGGTGCGGCTATGGGTCTGCATGCTTCATTTGAGCTTCGTGTTCGGCATGGCATTCCTAAGAGTGGACCAATTGACGGTGAATTGGCCAAGACACTTAAGCATGCCTATTTAGCTTCCGTAAGTTATGTGGACGCTCAAATCGGAAAAATGATTACTGCCTTGGAGGAAAATGGGGTACGGGATAATACTATCATCATTGTTTGGAGTGACCACGGTTGGCATTTAGGCGATATGAGTGTCTGGGGCAAGGCGACCAATTATGAAATCGCCACACGGGTACCCATGATGATATGGACACCGGATATGCCAAAGGGAACTCGGGGCAAAAAAACGGATGCCTTGGTGGAACTCATCGATATGTATCCCACTTTATCCGAATTAGCGGGCCTTAAGGCTCCAAGCCATTTAGAAGGGCAAAGTTTTGTACCCTTGCTCAAAGATCCGGAAAAAGAGTGGAAGAAAGCTGTATTTAGCCAATTTCCAAGTCCGGCACTTCGTGAATGGGCCGCCAATCCCTTGACGGCGGAAATGCGGGAAACGTATTTTGGCCCTCTAATCGAGGAAGTAGAAGGACGGATTATTAAGCAACAAGGAGATTCTTGGAATCGTAATTTTTTTGAGAATGATTTAATGGGGTATTCCATGCGTACCGAACGATATCGCCTTATCGCTTGGAAAGATCGTAAAAAACCCGATGCAAAACCTATTTATGTGGAGCTATATGATCATCACTTAGATCCTAAAGAAACAACAAACATAGCCGGGGAAAATCCGGGACTGGTACATCAATTGAATTCCCAAATGGAAGCAGGCTGGATGGGTAACCGGGCTTATATGGATTAGTATGTTTTAAACTTGGCCATTGTGAAATTGCAGACTAAAAGATAATTTTTCAAGTACACTATTTTATCTTTAGATAGCCTTTGTTTCGATTGATTGGGGTAATTTATTATTTTTAGATAGGGTATTTGGGAAATAGTTTAAGTAAAAAATAATGAAACTTACCTATAAACAAACCGAAAGAAAGCCTGAAAATTCCTTTCTTGTTCGGCAGGATAGAATGCCGTGTATAGAGCAGGACTGGCATTTTCATAAGGAATTGGAACTTATTTATTTTATAAAAAGTTCTGGTACCCGGTATGTCGGAAATTCGATAGGTAATTTTGCACCTGGGGAATTATATCTCATCGGGAGTAATGTCCCCCATCTTTTTAGGAACAATAGGGAGTACTATTCGGATATTCTGGAGGATGAGGCAGTTAACCTTGTTGTCATCAAGTTTGAGAGCGAATTTCTGGGGGCGGTTTTTTTGGATTTGGCCGAAACCAAAAAACTACATACACTTTTTCAAAAAGCCAATCGGGGATTAAAATTTTCAAAGGCCGTAACACATTTGGTTCACAATTACATATTGGGAATGGTAGGAGATCAAGGGCTATCTAGAATCGTAGGACTTTTAAAAATACTGGATATACTTTCCATAAGTGAGAATTATGTTCCCTTGTGTTCCGAAGTAATTATCAATAACTATAATCAAAATGAAAAAGACCGAATGGCCCGGGTCATTTCGTTTCTAACGGAAAATTTTGATAGAAAAATAGAGTTGGATCAGGTGGCTTCCATAGCCTATATGACCCCGAATGCATTCTGCCGATATTTTAAGAAAAGGACGAAGAAATCCTTTACGCAGTACTTGAACGAAATTCGTTTACGGCATGCTTGTAAATTATTGATTGAAGGGGAGTTGCAAATTTCTACCATTTGCTATCAATCAGGATTCAATACAATCACCAATTTTAATAGACAATTTAAAACCTTGATGGGGGTAACGCCTTCCAATTATATGGAAAGGTATAAGAATACCACAGAATTGGTTTGATTACCCTTTCCAATAGCATAAAACATATCCGCCTTATTCTATTTTTATACTTTAGCATTCCTGATTTTGGATAGAATTACAGGCCCTACTTGGGATAAAATAGTGTTGATTGGGGTTAATTTAGGTTTAAAATCGGATAAATTGAATGTGTAGGTTTAAGGCGTTTCAATTTGAAGTATTTCAAAATTTGGTTATGGACTATTGAGGCGGGTTTCAACCCTAAAAAAGAAATCGAAACTATTGATCAAGTAGAATAACCCATATAAATAATATAGGTAATAAAAGATATCACCATGAATTCAACCTTAAAAAAAAGAAAGTACTTCATTTCTATTTCATTATTCATATTAGTGGGTCTAGTGGCCTGTAAGCAACAGGAGAAGGGGGAAAAAATAGTAAAAAAGGAAATTTCAAAACCAAACATTATCATTATATATGCGGATGATTTGGGTTATGGAGAAATGGGGGCTTATGGTGCAACCGAATTGAGTACACCCAACTTGGATAAATTAGCCAATGGGGGTATGCGATTTACCAACGGTTATGCCTCTTCCGCTACTTGTACGCCCAGTAGATATGCTTTATTGACCGGGATTTATCCATGGCGTAACAAAAAAGCAAAGATTCTTCCGGGAACGGCTCCATTAATTATCGATACGGCCCAGACCACTATTCCAAAAATGTTGAAAAGGCAGGGCTATCACACAGGTATTGTTGGAAAATGGCATTTAGGACTGGGAAACGGAAATGTAGATTGGAACAAACGCATCACTCCAGGTCCAAATGAAATTGGTTTTGATTACAGTAATATCTTGGCGGCCACCCAGGATAGGGTACCCACGGTGTATATTGAAAATGGGCATGTAGTCAATCTGGACCCCAATGATCCCATAGAGGTCGATTATTCCAAAAATTTTCCTGGCGAGCCCACCGGACTTAAAAATCCTGAAATGCTTAAAATGAAATGGCACCATGGGCATAATAATAGTATTGTTAACGGAATTCCTCGTATAGGTTTCATGAAAGGAGGTGAATCGGCGAAATGGATAGACGAAGATATGGCCGACTATTTTTTGGCCGAAGCCCAAAACTATGTAAAGCAACATAAAAACGCTCCTTTTTTCTTATACTATGCGTTACAGCAACCGCATGTACCGCGTACACCACATCCGAGATTTGTGGGCAAATCCGGGATGGGGCCAAGGGGAGATGTTATAGTCGAAGCGGATTGGGTAGTCGGTGAGTTCACAAAAACGTTGGAAGCCCAAGGATTATTGGAAAATACCCTGATCATATTTTCCAGTGACAACGGCCCGGTGGTCAATGACGGATATTATGACGATTCAGTTGAAAAGTTAGGAGATCACAAACCTGCCGGTAACCTGAGAGGCGGAAAATATAGTTTGTTCGAGGCGGGAACCCGTGTCCCATTTTTTACCTATTGGAAGGGAAAAATCAATCCCGGTGTGTCGGATGCCATGGTATCGCAATTGGATTTATTTTCGTCCTTGGCCTCTTTGGTAGAAAGCAATGAAACTACTAATGACAGTAAACAACTGTTGGATGTTTTACTGGGCAAAAGCCAAAAGGGTAGGGAGGAACTCGTTATCGAGGCTACTTCCCGAACTGCATTTCGCAAGGGAGATTGGGCAATGATTCCACCGTATGAAGGCCCGGCAGTCAATACACAAGTGAATATTGAATTAGCGAATGCGGACGAATATCAGCTTTACAATATAAAGGAGGATATTGGGCAGCAAAATAACCTGGCAAAAAACAAGCCCAAAAAATTAAGGGAGATGATTACCGCTTTTCAGGCCATTCGCGGTGTTGGAGATTCGGAAATCCAACAACTGGAATTGAAATAAGGAAACCATGACCGGGCTGACCGTATTAGTCTTTTGCATTGTTCTGCTCATCGTTGCTATTACGGTACTACAAATACATCCGATTCCCGCACTTTTAATAGTAGGTCTTATTTTAGGATTGGCTTCGGGTAGTTCTGTAGAAGCGGTTACCGAAAGTCTGCTTAGTGGTTTTGGTAATACCTTAAAATGGATAGGACTTGTTATTCTCTTTGGGACCCTACTTGGTGAAATTCTTGCGGTTACGGGTGGAGCCGATGTTATTGCCGAGAGTGTCATTAAGCTATTTGGCGTTAAACATTTGCCTTTGGCCATGGCGGTCATTGGTTTTCTTGTAGGTATTCCTGTTTTTGTAGATGTGGCCTACTTGACATTGTTGCCGACTATTACGGCCCTATCTAAAAAATCAGGTCATTCCGTGCTGGTTTTGGGGCTCTCCCTTGCCAGTAGCTTAACGGTGGCCCATGCACTTATACCGCCTACGCCAGGTCCATTGGCCGTTGCCGCGATACTGGAAACCGATATCGGGGGGATGATTCCTTTTAATATAATAGTTGGTTTAACAGCGGTGATCGGTGGACTAGTTTGGATAAAATTCAATACAAAAAATCTCGCATTCCCAATTACAAACTTGGTGACGGAAACAGAGGCAAAGAAAATTTCTATACGGGGCATAAGGCGTATTTTACCTTTTGTTTCCTTATTAATACCTCTATTCTTAATGGGAATCGGCAATTTATTTTCAGGTGAGAATCCTTTCATTGCATTCATTAGGAATCCGGTCTGGGCTCTTTTGATCGGGGTTGTTTTTGCCTTACCTCTTCTGGAAAAAAAAGAATTTTCAAAAAAGCTGAATAATTATTTTCAGACTTCAGGTGCCAAATCGGCAACGGTCATACTAATTACGGGGACCGGGGGCGCATTCGGTCAGGTTATTAAGGATACGGAAGTAATAAACATGTTGTTGCCAGATGCCGGTGGACTCGAAGCTATTGGTATTATCCTTCCATTTTTACTAAGTCTTATGTTTACAACGGTTACGGGTTCCATTACGGTTTCCCTAATAACCACAGCTTCCATTATGGCTCCTATGGTCACCAATGGAACACTCCCTGCAGAATTAACAGCCGCTGCCATTGGAGCTGGTTCCCTTGGAATTATACATGTAAACAGCAGTTTTTTCTGGTTGTTTAAAGAAGTACATGAAGTAGGGACGTCCAAACTTTTAAAAACTTTTAGTGTGCTCACAGCAGTTGTGGCACTATCCGGAGGGTTCATGGTGTTATTCCTTTACCTATTGGATACGCTTTAAGCCATTAAGAACGAATGGTTTGTATCTATCTTCACTATCGTTATTTGTTGTTCTCTCCTAGGTTAAAATAATACCAGCACAGGTTATTCTTCGCATAGGCTATGGTATGATCAAAACATATCTTGCCACTATGAATGGCGCAGGATGAGGGAAGTCTTTTTTGATATACATTTTGAAATGTACGCTTTCCGATCATTTATGGGACAAAATCATTTGTGATAGCTTTCAAATCATATGTTTCCTTGATACAAACTATATATGTAAATCTTTGTTGCAGGTATTTAAAGGGGATTTGATAACGCTATCAAGGAACCAACAGGAGCTTATCAATAATCTGGACATGATGTATAGCAACAAGGTCAAATTTGGAATCAAGAGGCCAAACGGTTTAGTAGTCTTCAGGTATTTTTTTGCCCTTGTCTAGTTTTAGTCTAGTTGTGTTAACATTCAAAACAATGCGATATTCCTATTTTTCAGACCAGTTAATTGAAATCATGGCAATCAAAGACTTTAACTATTGTCAAGTAAACAATATGTCAAGTGTCTAGAAAGTAAAGGAACGTCTAACTTTTAATTCATTCAAAACTCGAACTTTTTCAACTTAAACCAAATGATTATGAAAAAACAATTTTTTAAAGTTTTGGGGAAATGCCTTTTAGCGGGGGTTTTTCTCATTTGCTTCGGGCTTCAACAATTGTATGCCCAGCAGACCATCACGGGAACCGTGACGGATGAAAACGGACAAGGTATTCCAGGGGCCAATATTGTAGTACAAGGAACAACAAATGGCGTAGTAACCGATTTTGACGGAAACTTTAGTATAGAAGCTGATTCCGATGATGTATTGGTGCTATCATATTTAGGTTATGCTACTCAAAATGTCCCGGTTGGAAACCAAACAACTATAGCCATTCAAATGGCACCGGATGCAGCACAACTGGATGAAGTGGTTGTTATTGGTTATGGTACTTCTAGGAGAAAAGATCTTACGGGTGCTGTAGCTAGTGTATCTGCCGAGTCTTTTGAAAACCAACCGGTAACAAGGGTGGATGAAGCCTTACAAGGTAGAGCTGCCGGTGTTAGTGTTGCGAGAGCTAATGGAGCTCCCGGTGGAGGTATTAAAGTGCGTATTAGAGGGGTAAACTCCATTACCGGAAACAACGATCCCCTAGTGGTGGTCGATGGTATTATTGGAGGCGACCTTAGTACGCTAAACCCAAATGACATTGAAAACCTGCAAGTATTGAAAGATGCTTCCGCTACGGCCATTTATGGGGTTAGAGGTTCCAACGGGGTTATTCTTGTTTCCACAAAAAAAGGTTCTGGTAAAGCGAAAGTTAATGTGAATTATTTTACCGCGATTTCAGAAGTACCTGATTTTCTTCCAACCCTGGCAGATAACGTTGGAGACTTTGCTAGAATTGAAAATATTAGAAAGTTGAGTATTGGTCAAAACCCTACGTTTACAGATGCCGAGATTGCAGGTTTTGATGCTAACGGAGGAACCCTATATCAAGATGAGATCTTCAAGACCGGCATTAGCGAAAATTTGCAAATTTCCTTCAGTGGGTCAGAAGGTAAATTGCGTTATTTCTTATCTGGAAACTACAGGGACGAAGAAGGTACCGTAATTAACACAGGATATCAACAATTATCGGTCAGGTCTAATATAGAAGCACAAATCACAGATAAATTGAAGATAGGTGTTAATATTTATGGTAGCCATGGCGAATGGAAAAACAACTTTCAATCCTTTGGAAATGGCCAAGGAAGTTTGGTTGCCAAGGCCTTGACTTGGGATCCTACAACCCCGGTTTTTGATGAGAACGGCGATTATAACAGGCGTTCAACAAGAGGGATTGCCTCTCTAAACTTGAATCCTGTTTTAACATTAAATGAAAGTGATTTTCAGGATATACA
This sequence comes from uncultured Flavobacteriaceae bacterium, assembly GCA_947494715.1. GTDB lineage: Bacteria > Bacteroidota > Bacteroidia > Flavobacteriales > Flavobacteriaceae > Ulvibacterium. The sequence continues at coordinate 235,445 of CANLWG010000004.1, forward strand.
AAAACTTCTAAACGCCACATTAAATGTAACCTATAATATCACGAATAATTTCTCGTATCAACTAGTGGCGGGTACTACTTCAAACGATTATAATGTTCAAAGATATGCAGTTGAAGGGCCAAACGATACTCCAGATGCTATCTTTAGAAATGACAAGGACACGTTCTTTCAAGTAAGTAACATCTTTACTTGGCAAAAGGTATTCAATGAAAAACATGATGTAACGCTAACAGGGGTCCAGGAATATTCCAATCAAAAGAATATTTTTAATAGATTTACTGCGAATGATCTTATTTTACCCAATGGGTACTACTTTGCCGAGACAGCGGGTGGATTTGAAATTGGCAACGATTTTGAAGAACGTGAGTTGCAGTCCTATATGCTGAGAGCAGTATATACTCTTAATAACAATCTGTCCATTACGGCTACAGGGCGTTATGACGGAACGTCGGTTTTTAGACCAGGTAACAAGTGGGGGTTCTTCCCATCTATAGCTGCCGGATATACACTGAATAGTATTGTAGATAACTCTACTTTCCTTAGCAACCTTAAAATAAGGGCTGGTTGGGGACAAGTAGGTAATCAGGGTGTTGATACGTATGGAACCTTTGCCAATTTGGGTACGAATGCGTATTCCTATGACGGAGGAACCCAAGTAACCGGTTCTGAAATTATTGGTTTTGCCAATCCAGATCTTACTTGGGAAACTACTACGCAGACCAATATAGGAATTGATCTTGGGTTTAACGATGGTAGGGGTAATTTAAGTGTAGATGTTTTCCAAAAGGACATTAAAGACTTACTTCTTGAAACACCTGTTACTGGATTTAACGGTGGGGATTTTATTAATGAAAATGTGGGAACGGTAGAAAACCAGGGTATCGACGTCACTTTTGGGTATGATATCATTCAAAACGATAACTTTAACTGGAATGCCAACCTTGCACTTTCCTATGTAAAGAATGAAGTGGTTTCTTTATTTGACGGTCTTCAAGAAATTGAAGGGGAGTTTCAAGCACCGGGAGGTCAGGCCAGAAGGCTTAACATCATTCAGGTAGGGCAGCCCATAGGACAATTAAACGGTGCCACCTTTTTGGGTACGTGGAAAAGCTCGGAAGCCGCAGCGGCCGAGGCCGTTGGCAAAGTGCCAGGAGATGCAAAATACCTTAGGGACGGGGACGACAATATTGTGTTTGGCGCTATTGGCAATGGTCAACCTACTACTACGTGGGGTTTCAATAATACTATTACGTACAAAAACTGGGACCTAAATATTTTCATCAATGGCTCCCACGATTTTGAAGTATACAATTTAACCAGAGCCATGATTACTGGAGGTGCAGGGGATTCAAGAAGCTTCTTGGCCTCAGACCAAGTGAATCAATGGACACCGTCAAATGAAACCGATATCCCTGCAACGGTACAATTTTACAATTCTTCAAGATATATTGAAAAAGGTGACTTCATTAGATTGAGTAACTTAAATATTGGTTATACATTTAACAATGTTGCCAGTCTGGAAGGTACAACGCTTAAGTTGTATGCTAGTGGACAAAACCTATTTTTGATTACAGACTATAGCGGTTATGATCCTGAATTATCGTCTAGAAGAACTGAGCAAGGAAATGCGGATGTAGCACCAGGGATAGATGTTGGTAATTATCCTAACCCTAGGACATTCACCCTTGGGATAAAGGTTGGATTCTAAAAAAATTGTTAATGGAAAAATATATCGAAAATATGAAAACAAGAAAAATTTATAAATCATTTAAGGGGCTTATTGCTGTCTTTGGCTTGGCCGCTATGGCCTTAAGCTTCAATGGTTGTGAGCAATTTGATCTTGAAGAAGACCCTTTGTCTTCTCAATTGCAGGTAGGAACGTATAGTACCATGGCACAATTAGAATTGGGTGTGACCGGAATCTTCGGAAAATTGAATAAAGCTGCCTGGATGTCTACGTTCTATGTAAACGGATGGTCGGGTGATGATATCACCACACATGTTGCCAGTAACAAAGCTGACTTTAGGGAGTACGATCAACGTTTTGTAACACCGGAGAATTCAAGAACATTAACGAACTGGAACGGAGTTTATGAAATGATTCGTGCTGCAAATACAGTTTTGCAGAGTGTGGAAGGCGTAACATTTTCCCCCGCAGAGCCCGAAAAGAGAGAACGATTGATAGGGGAAACTTACTTTTTAAGAGCCATCATGTTTAATCATTTAATGCGTATTCACGGTAGAATTCCATTGATTTTAACGGTTGATCCTTTTCAACAACCTGGCTTAAACACCCAATTGGAGGTGTTTGAACAAATTGAGAGCGATCTTTTAGCGGCGGAGTCCAGATTGCCCATGTCTACTGCTGTTGGGTCGGCAAACCCGAATGCTGGTACTGCCAGGGCGTTTTTAGCACGCCTCTATATGGACTGGGCCGGTTTTCCCTTAAAAGATGCAGGTAAATATGCACAAGCGGCGGCAAGTGCCAAAACGGTCATGGATAATGCAGCGGAGCATAACTTTTCATTAGAACCGGATTTAACCAAATTATGGTCTCAAGCAGGAAGATTTACCGAAGAAGGTGTCTTCACAATTGTTTATAGTCAGAGCGGTGGCAATCTTTCAAACCGTAAGATGGGTAAATTAGGATTACCATCTGATCCAGGTTTAAATGGATGGCAAGAAACCTTTGCAGAAATTCGCTTTTTTGAGGATATGCCTGAAGGAGCCAGAAAGGATGCAACATATTATGACGTATTACCAGTGGCCGATGATGGGGCAATCGATGTTGCCAACCCTACTAGAATGTTGCGTTGGGAAGAGTTTAAAGATCAGCAAAACCCAATTTTAAGAAAAATTGTCGGAGAGTTGGCTGATGGCGATTGGGCCCAATTTCAAACGGAACGAAGTGATTTATTTATGCGTTACGCAGAGGTATTGTTAATTTATGCCGAAGCTTCAGGTGAGGCTGGTACGGCCGGTGCCGATGCCTGGGAAGCTTTAAATATGGTACATAGAAGAGCTATGGGACTTGATCCCAATACACCGGATGCAAGTGATTTGACAGCAGCTGATGGAACTATCCAAGATTTAGCATTTACGGAACGTAAGTGGGAGTTTGCCGGAGAGTTTATCCGTTGGAATGACTTGGTTCGTAAAGAAAAAGTTGAGGAGGCGTTAGGGAATAGAAATCCACAGGCCTCTATTGGTACCTCATTTGACGAAAATGGTGTTGGCACTCCAATACCTTTGACAAGTGCGGCTAACCCAATTTTAGGTTCTTTGGGCACCGATAATTATTTTGCGCCAATACCACTTGAGGAAGTGGAAAAAAATCCAAATTTGGCGAATTAGTATTGAGTTAGTTTTTTTTTAGTTTTAACCCATAACGGTAAGATCGGTAGCAAATCTTACCGTTATGTTTTTTAAAGGGATTCCTATAGGATTGGTATCGTTTTAAAGATAGAAAACACCAAATTTTGATACTTACTTCATTTACAAACTATGTACCTTAGCAACACGGGAGACAGGTCATTTTTGAAAGCCAATTCAAGGCATGTCTAAAAAGAGTATCCTAAAAGAAAACGGTTTGCCCTCGGAGTTGTTCTAGGATTTTGCCTATTCGAATACAAGCTTAAATGCAATATTTTTAAATGCTCGATTCAATTATAAATAAAAAGAACATTTCTATTTCTCACATCGTTTTGGGTATTGGATTTTTTTTGTTTTTGACAAATTGTACCACTGAAAACAAACATGCTGAAGGGAAAGAATTGGCGAAAACTAATTGTGCCTCATGTCATATGTATCCAGATCCTCAAATATTACCCAGAAGGGTATGGGGCGAAAAAGTACTACCCAATATGGGTTTATTAATGGGAATGTCACATGGACCCATATATACGTATGGGGATACTGAATCCAATACAAATTTAAAACAGACAATTGCGCAAGAAGATTGGGATAAGATAGTACATTATTACATCAATGAATCCGAGAGCAGTATCCCCAAATATTTAATCGAAGACCAAGGATATAGTAATGTTTTTGAGCCTCATATTTTTTCGCTTGATTCTTTGCCCTTAATTACCATGACCACTTATAATGAAAAAAGTGGAAGTTTGTTTTTAGGGAATGGTAGTAATTCAACATTACTGACGTTGGATACTAATGGGGAAGTACTTAACTCGGAAGAGTTAGATAGCCCACCAATTAAAATAGTATTTAAGGATTCTTTAGATTATGTATTGACAATCGGTAATCTAAACCCCTCAGACGAAGCAAAAGGAAAACTGAAGATTGGAAATAATGTTATACAAGAATTGATTAGACCTGTTGATTTTTTGATTTATGATATAAATTTAGATGGATATCATGACGTATTTGTGTGTAGCTACGGAAACAATATTGGAGATTTTTCTTTGTTTGAAAATTTAAGGAATGGCACATATAAGAAAAGAGTAATTCATCCAATATCCGGGGCAATAAAAGTTGAAATAACCAATATGGATGATGATGATGAGAATGAAATTGTAGTTTTATTTGCCCAGGAACATGAATTGATTATGATTTGGGATTATGAAAACAATTCTTTTATCGGCAAAAAAGCAGTTCAATTTCAGCCAGCTTTTGGATCTGTAGATTTTCAGCTAAGGGATATGAATGGTGATGGCCTTAAGGATATTATCATTGGTAATGGAGATAATTCAGATTTATCAACAGTGCTTAAAAATTTCCATGGAGTAAGGGTCTTGCTAAATAAAGGTGATAAAGAATTCTCTGAGGACTATTTTTTGCCTATACATGGAGTTAGCAAAATCGTGGCGGAAGATTTTGATTTAGATGGTGATACCGATATTTTAACAATTTCTAACTTTGGCGACTTTTTAAATCCCAGGTTTAAAAGTGTTCAGTTTTTATTGAATGAAGGAGAATTAAAATTTACCCCAAAATATATTAATGAGCTTCCGGATTTTAGATGGCAGACCATGGACGTATCAGATTATGATAAAGATGGTGATTTAGATGTGTTCTTAGGTTCCTTTAATTTAAATATAGGACCAGAAGAATCGGACATATCCAATAAAAAAGATATTTCTTGGGTGAAACTGGAGAATAAAATTAAATGACGTTGTCAGCGCATATCTTCTTCAGATCTATCGGGAACATTAACTATACTGGGTTCTTTCATTAAAGCGATTACGTCACTTAGTTCCCTATCACTAAGTTCCGATACGCCTTTTCTGAAATAAAAATTGGCAACCTCTTGTATTCCATGAATATATAAATCAAATTTATAGTTCTCTAAAACCCAATTAAGACACTCTTTCTGAGTCGTTTCTTCTTCCAGTTTCCAAGCTAAAGTGTAAGCCTTACGATTGGATATTTTTGTACTGTCTTTATCTTGTCTACTGATATCTGAAATCATTGCGGCCAAAAGACTAGGGCTTTTGGTAAAATCATTTGAAATCAAACCATTTAATATCTGTCTATTTAAATTATGGGATAGAATATTATCATGTTCTTGTTCATACAATTGGTAAAACCTATCCGGCAATTCTTCTGCGAACTTTACTTTTGTTACAAATTCTGTTAGCTCATTTTCCGTCACAAAATCCTCCGAAGTATTCTTTAAATAATAGTAGACAAAAAAAGGGCTGGAAATACCAATGATAAGAACCCAAATTATGATTTTAAAAGCTCGTTTTTTATATATCATTTTTAAGTAATGAAATTATGGGATACTGCTATTTTTTTGATAAACGAAGCTAATTCTTTTCTTTTTAGCAACAAATTAATAAGGCTTCCTTTTAAGGATTGAGTATATAAATTTCGAGCTATTTTTGTTTAAGCCATAGCGGTAAGTTTTGTAGCCGGTCCGGCTGCAATGGTCATATATCCTTTTGATACCTGATTACCGAAAATTACCAATGAAATTTGATGGTTTCCCCTAAAAAACTTCGTATTTTAGGTACATTAATCGAATTACATTCTTGACGTATGCGCATGACCCGACATCTATGCTTTTTAACAATATTATGGCATCGTGGAGCATGGAGTTTTCTTCTCGTTTTAATGATTATTGCTTGTGATGAATCGAAAGAAGGCCTCATGGATTCTCAGGCGACCAAAATGCAACCTAAATTGTTTACTTCGATATCCTCGAGTCAATCTGGAATCGATTTTGTAAACATATTGGAAGAGACCTTGGAATCAAATTATTACCAATACATGTACACCTACATTGGAGGGGGTGTAGCCTCCGGGGATATTAATAATGATGGGCTGGTTGACTTGTATTTCACTTCAAATTCATCGGAGGACAAGTTGTATTTAAACCTCGGGGAATTTAAGTTCAAGGAGATTTCCCTTGGAGCCGGTATTTCGAAAAATGATGGCTTCAACACTGGGGTTACCATGGTAGATGTCAACAACGATGGATTTTTAGATATTTATGTGTCCCGTGGGGGTTGGAAGGATGGTAACAACAAGTTTGCAAATTTGCTCTATATCAATAATGGAGACCTTACTTTTACCGAACGCGCCGAGGAATTAGGCCTAGCGGATGCAAATAGGACTATACAAGCCACATTTTTTGACTATGATAAGGATAATGATTTGGATGTATATGTTTCCAACACCCCCGATATTACAAGTAGAACACAGGTCCTTGATTTGGACAAAATTCAAAAAGACCCTAAAATTTTGGAGTTAAAGGGGTCTGATCGGCTATATAACAATGATGGTACAGGTCATTTTACCGATGTTTCAGATAAAGCCGGACTTCAATATGATATCGGTTTTGGATTGAACCCTCAAGTTGGGGATTTGAACAACGATGGTTGGTTGGATGTCTATGTTTGTAATGACTTCAATGTGCCCGATTTGGCCTACATCAACAACGGGGACGGTACGTTTACCGAATCCCGGGACAAACTGTTCAAACATATGTCCTTCAATAGTATGGGAAGTGATATGGCGGACATCAACAACGATGGCTTATTGGACTTGATGACTTTGGATATGAATCCGGAGGACTATGTCCGTTCAAAGACTACCATGGCCATGACATCCATTGACCAATTTGAATTAATGGTGGAAAGAGGATATCACCATCAGTATATGCATAATATGCTTCAAATGAACAATGGTAATGGAACTTTTAGCGAAATCTCCAAAATGTCCGGGATGGCCAACACGGATTGGAGTTGGTCTTTGTTATCCGCGGATTTTGATTTGGACGGCTACAACGATATTTATATAACGAACGGTGTATATCGGGATGTTATAGATAGGGATAAGAACAACGAAATTCTCCAAATTCTCAAGGCCAACAACAGGAAACCTACACCAGAGGATTTTCTAAGTTTTGCCCAAATGCTCCCGCAGCAAAAGCTGAACAATTACTTTTTTAAGAATAATGGTGATACCACTTACGAAGATGTTTCCGTACATTGGGCTGATTCCGTACCTACTTTTTCCAATGGTGCCGTCTATGCAGATTTAGACAATGATGGTGATTTGGATATTGTAGTCAATAATATCAATGAGGAGGCCACAATTCTCAAAAACCTGGCTTCTGACTTACAAAAGGGCAGCTATCTAAAAATCGCTTTTTCGGGTCCGGAAAAGAACACCAACGGATTGGGAGCGGTAGCCAAAATATATTTAAAAGACGGAAGTCTTCAAACTCGGCAATTAATCAATTCTCGAGGATTTCTATCAGCTGTCTCAAATACCGTCCATTTTGGATTGAGGAAAAGGGATATGTTGGAAAAGGTTGAGATCATATGGCCCGATGGAAAAAAACAGGATTTAGAAAAGGTTGCCGTCAATCAACTGATTACTGTTGACTACGCGGATGCAATTAATGAAAATGTAGCTGCTATCAAGGAAGAAACAATTTTTGTAAAACAACCATCTGAATATAGGCAAGTAGATTCATATTTTAATGACTACAACCTACAAGTACTACTTCCCCACAAATTGTCTCAAACAGGTCCCGCACTTGCTAAGGCAGATGTAAACAATGACGGGTTGGAAGATGTATTTCTAGGTGGGGGAAGTCGCCATGTAGCGCAACTGTTATTGGCCCAAGAATCCGGTTCCTTTGAGTTAAGTGCAATCCCTGATTTTGAAAAAGATAAGGTGTTCGAAGATGTTGGTGCCATTTTTTTTGATGCTGATAATGATGGTGATCAAGACCTCTATGTAGTTAGTGGAAGCTATGAAATGCACGGTATGCCAAGATTGCTCCAAGATAGACTATACCTTAACAATGGTAAGGGACTGTTTACTAAAACCAATGATAGATTACCCAAAATAGATTCTGCGGGTTCGGTCGTTATTGCTGGCGATTATGATAAGGACGGTGATATGGATTTGTTTGTTGGGGGTAGGGTAGTGCCCGGTCAATATCCTTATCCGCCCGTCAGTTATTTACTTATTAATGATGGTGGCGTCTTTACAAATGCGACCGAAAATTTGGCCTCGGAGCTCAAAAATATAGGAATGGTTACCGCTGCTGTTTGGACGGACATGAACGATGATAACAAGTTGGATCTAGTAGTCACAGGTGAGTGGATGGGTATTGAAGTGTTTATGAACCAAAACAATAAGTTGATTAAAAGTGACCAATATGATGAACTTTCTAGTTCCAAAGGGTGGTGGAATGAACTTCTTGTAGCCGATATTGATAATGATGGTGATCAGGATATCATCGCAGGCAATTTAGGTTTGAACTATAAATTTCATGCATCTAAGGAAGAGCCTTTCGATGTATATACCACCGACTTTGATTTTAATGGTTCGGTCGATGTTGTTTTGGCCGAAAAGTACAATGGCAAACAGGTACCTGTTCGGGGAAAGAGTTGCATGACCCAGCAGCTACCACATTTAGCGAGTAAGATACCCACCTATACGGATTTTGCCAGCAAAGATCTTGAAGGTATTGTGGGAAAACGTCTGGAAAATGCCCTGCACTACCAAGCCAACGAGTTTCGTTCCGGTATTTTTATCAATCATGGTAATGGCGTTTTTTCCTTTAGTCCATTTGATAATGAAGTACAGCAGTCCCCCATTAACAGTATACTTTTTGATGATTTTGATGGTGATGGAAAAAAAGATTTGGTTCTTGCCGGAAACAATTATCAGTCGGAGGTAGAGACTACACGCGCCGATGCCGGTATAGGTTCCTTTCTAAAGGGGAACGGTCAAGGAAGTTTTGTGCCAGTCCCACATTTTGAATCCGGTTTTTTCGCGGATAAGGACGTTAGAAATATGATTACATTGAATACCCCAACGGATAAATTGTTGATGGTAATCAACAATAATGACTACCATGACATTTTTAGGGTACAAAAACCGATAGATTGATGTAATGCCCCAAAACCAAAAAACATATTTATTTCATATCATTTTTTGGTTGTGTTGTTTCCCGTTTTCAAAAGTTGCTTACACCCAGCATAGCACAGACCAATCCTTAGTAGATCAGATTGGCAATGCTAAGACCATCAGATACCAAAATCCGGACAGTTCCGTGATTGTATTGCAAAAGGTCTATGATGAATCTATAGCAGTGGGCGATACCCTTCAAGCTATAAACGCATTGTTGGAAATGACAGATGTGTATGGGCATCAGGCCAATTATGCCAAATCATATGACTACTTCTGGGACGTACTTTTTTTATCGGATGATATTAAAAACGATTCCCTAAGGGCCATTATTTACTATCGATTGGGCCGTATGTACAGTTTTTACAAGCGCCGGGAAGATGCTTTTAAGTATTTGCAGACCTCCTTGGATATCAACAAAAATTTGGTCCGTACGGGAAAATTGAACGAAGCTTATTTGGTACAGAATTATTACGCCTTTTGTAATACCTATAGGGAACTGGATGAACCTAAAACGGCAAAGGTGTATTTGGACAGTTGCTTTGCTTATTACAAAAATATTCCGGGGCAGGTAGATATGGCTTCTCTTAAATTTGAGAAGGCATTTATCTTGGATCAAGAGGGTAGGACGGAAGAAGCTTTACGGATTATGGAAGAGGTAGAGCCCTGGTTTTTGGAGAATCTACCTTCATATTTAGTCTTGGTCTATACCTATTGGGGAGATATGTTCCGAAACATATCCAATTTTGAGGAAAGTGAATCCCATTATAACAAAGCATTAAAAACTTCCAGCACCTATAACAGTCATATAGATTTTACCCCTCTGGTCTATGAAAGATTGTCGGATTTGTATCTAAAGGCAGGAGATTATCAAAACGCTTTTGAAAACCAGAAGGCCGCAAAAGACTTGGATGCCCAATTTTTTGATAGCCGCAGCGAAAGCAATAGACCTTTGTTGGAAATAAAGGACGAGTTCCGCCGAGAAAAGGAGCGCCAGGAAAAACTGATTCAACAACAGCGTTTGGAACAATTGGAGCAAGAAGATAAAATTTCCTTACTTCAACGAATTATTCTTTTGGGCAGCTTAATTTTTTTGATAATCATTGGTCTTATCTACGTAAAGCATCTACGCTCAAAGCACAAGGCAGAGAAACAATTGATACGCCGTAACAAGGAGCTTGAGATACAAAAGGCAGAAGAACTTCTGGAACTCAAAAACAAGGAACTTGCCACATCGGCCCTACAATTGGTGGAGAAAGATGAATTTCTGCAAATGTTGAAAAGCAAACTCAAAGAGAATGGGGACAGTGTAAAAGCCTCGGAGCTGAATCAAGTACTCAAATCCATTTCTGCGAGCAACAATAATAACTGGGAAGAGTTCAAACTACGATTTACCGCTGTCAATGAAAAATTCTACAAAGAATTGATTCAAAGATATCCCAGGCTCACTCAAAGTGACCAAAAGATATGTGCCTTGATAAAGCTTAATTTTTCCAGTAAGGATATGGCAAGACTTTTAGGAATATCTGTTGAATCAGTACACACCACGCGTTATAGACTTAGAAAAAAAATGAATCTTGATCGAAGTGTAAATCTTGAGGAATTTATTGCAAGTATGTAAGGACAAAATATCTGACTTCAATAAGATGTTGTACAGTTTTTGTCTAGTGGTTTTTGGATGATCGTACAGTCTAAAATTATACTTTGGAGGCATAGTAAATCATATTTTCCAAATATTTCTAAGTGTAGCTGAAAAATGGAAAGAGTGTTCCTCTAAGAGCTTGGATTATCAATCTGTTGATATGATTACAATAAACAGCAAACAACCAATATGACATCATTTGAGAAAACACTATTTGCAGTTGGATCAGTACTAATAACCTCTTGCACTTCCCCATCAAAATCATCCGAAGTAAGTGAAAATGAATCTACAATGGAGCATGAAATGAAGATTACTGACGAAAAAATCGACCATTTGGGTATTACCAATAAAGAATTTTTAAGCGCCGCCTCTAAAAGAGCCTTACAATGGCCGGATATCGGCAATGAATGGTTTATAGAATTTAGTGACCCACAGCCCTTAAAGGGCGATTTAGCCTATGAAAAGGGTGTTGTTCGTCGTGACCCGAGTGCCATGATCATGGAAAATGGCAAATACTATGTCTGGTACTCAAAGAGTACGGGCCTTACACAAGGTTTTGGAGGGGATATAGAAAATGACAAGGTATTTCCTTGGGACCGTTGTGACATTTGGTATGCCACCTCAGAAGATGGGATTACCTGGAAAGAAGAAGGACTGGCCGTTGCTCGAGGGAAAAAAGGAGAATATGATGATCGTTCGGTTTTCACGGTAGAAATTATGACGTATGATGGAAAATACTATCTCTGCTATCAAACGGTGAAATCGCCTTATAATGTTAGGGTCAAGAATCAAATTGGTCTGGCATGGGCCGACTCACCGGACGGACCTTGGACCAAAAGTAAGGAGCCTGTCTTGAGCCCTGCGGACAACGGTGTGTGGAAAGGAGAGGAACAAAATCGTTTTATGGTAGAAAAGAAAGGCGATTTTGACAGTCATAAGGTACACGATCCATGCATACTTCCATACAAAGGGAAATTCTACCTATATTATAAAGGTGAACAAATGGGGGAGCAAATTACCTTTGGTGGTCGTCAAATTCGGCATGGGGTCGCCATTGCCGATAATCCGAAGGGTCCTTACATAAAATCCTCGTACAACCCAATTAGCAATAGTGGGCATGAAATCTGTGTTTGGCCCTATAACGGGGGAATTGCCTCGTTGATTACCACGGATGGACCGGAAAAAAACACAATTCAATGGGCTCCTGATGGAATTAATTTTGAAATTGTTTCTTCCATAAAAGATGCTCCCCATGCCATTGGTCTAAATAGAAGTGCCGATAATGAAAAGGAACCTACCGAGATTCTTCGTTGGGGACTTACACATATTTACAATAACGGGGACGAACAGAGTATTATGCGGTTTACTTCCAGGCGTAGAACCACGCATACGGCTAAAGGAGAAGCATCAAAATAATGAAGATAAAAGCTTATAAATTCAAATAGGGAATATGAAAGCAACGATTTACGAAGGAAACAAAACCTTTTCGGTCATCGAAAAGGAAATGGAAATACCTTCAAAAGGGGAGGTAAGGATTAAAGTGGCGTATTCCGGCATATGTGGTACGGATGTACACATTTATCACGGGATGATGGACAAGCGGGTGAACATCCCCGTAACCATTGGTCATGAAATGTCCGGTACCATTGATGCAATTGGTGAAGGGGTATCGGGTTTTTCAGTTGGGAAAAAAGTAGTGGTACGGCCTCTGGACGATCGCGGTGTAAAACCTTCTGATAAGGGATTCAATCATATTTGCGAGGATTTGAAATTTATAGGCATAGACAGTCCTGGATCCATGCAACAATATTGGAATGTACCTGCCTTTACTTTACATAAGCTAAAACAGGAAACGGATTTAAAATTGGCCGCTTTGATAGAACCGCTTTCCGTGGCCGTACACGATGTGCGCCTAAGCGGATTGGTAGCGGGGGAGACGGCAGTTGTTCTAGGTGGAGGGCCTATTGGACTTCTTGTTGCCCTGGTCGCCAAGGAGACGGGAGCTGACGTAATTGTTTCCGAAGTAAATGAAAATCGGATTATAAAGGCCAGGGAATTGGGATTAAATGCTGTGAACCCTACAAAAATTGATTTAATCGATTACGTTCAAGAACAGACAAAAGGCCGAAAAGCGGATGTGGTCTTTGAAGTTGCCGGGGTACAGCCGGCATTGGATGTCATGACCGAAATCGCGGGAATACGTGGACGTATTTTAATGGTCGCTATTCATGGACAGAAAAGAGAAGTTGATTTGTTCAAGTTTTTTTGGAAGGAATTAAAGTTGATAGGGGCAAGGGTTTACGAGAAGGAAGACTATGAAAAGGCGATTGCCCTAATTACGGCCAATGAATTACCATTTGAGGAAATGATTACGGATGTACAACCATTAAGCAGCATTCAACAGGTTTTTGAAAATATTGATAACAATCCGGATGGTATGAAAGTGCTTATGGATTGTCAAGCCTAAAATAGAAGTATCATCCTGGGCGCCTACCTGAATGAAATTGTCGGGCAGGCAGTCGAAGGTCTGGGAACATGGGTTCTAGACTATGTTCGAATCGACAGAACTTTTTAAACTACGAACAGTTAGTAAAAACATAAGAATAGTAGAAAATGAGCATACTAAATCAATTCAGCTTAAAAGGAAAAACTGCACTCGTCACCGGATGTAAAAGAGGTATAGGAAAAGCAATGGCACTGGGCTTGGCCGAAGCTGGTGCCGACATTATTGGGGTAAGTGCTTCTTTGGAAAAGCATGGCAGTATGGTAGAACAGGAAGTGGAAGGATTAGGAAGAAAATTCAAGGCCTATACCTGCGATTTTGGAAATCGCGAATCTCTATATGGATTTATCGAACAGGTAAAAGACGATTTTCCAAAAATCGATATTTTGGTAAACAACGCAGGTACAATTTTGAGGGCACCGGCAGTAGAACATTCTGATGAGTATTGGGATAAGGTAATCGAGGTAAATCAGACCGCACAATTCGTTCTTACCCGGGAAATAGGAAAGGAAATGGTTAAAAATGGTAGCGGAAAAATTGTGTTTACCGCTTCGTTGTTGACTTTTCAAGGTGGAATTACCGTTCCTGGATATGCGGCCAGTAAGGGAGCAATAGGACAAATGACGATGGCCTTTGCCAACGAATGGGCCGGTACGGGAGTCAACGTAAATGCCATTGCCCCGGGTTACATTAGCACCGATAATACTGAAGCTTTACGAAATAATCCTGAAAGGAACGATTCCATTTTAGCTCGTATTCCTGCAGGTCGTTGGGGCCAACCCGAGGATTTCAAAGGCCCAATCGTATTTCTGTGCTCTGATGCTTCAAGTTATATGAACGGAACTACTATGCTGGTCGATGGAGGCTGGATGGGCAGATAACATCAAGAGCATTCCAATCCAAACGGATTGGGAATACAAAAGATTAACCGAATCAATATATATCATGTCTAAAATCAAAGAATACCAACTGTTCATTGATGGAAAATGGATTCCTTCGGCTTCCGGTGAAACCATTGATGTAATCAATCCTTCCACCGAGGAAGTAGTGGCCAAAGTACAGAACGGTACTATTGAGGAGGCTCAAATGACGTTGGAAGCGGCTGAGCTGGCACAAAAATCTTGGCGAAAACTACCAGCGCGCCAACGTGCCGAACTTTTATACAAACTAGCCGATGAAATCAAGGAGAACGCCGATTATTTGGCCGAGCTCTTGGTAAAGGAGCAGGGCAAATTGCTAAAGGTCGCGCGAATGGAAGTGGCGGTAACGGCCTCATTTATTGAATACGCCTGTGAAGGGGCAAGAAGAATTGAAGGTGATATTATTCCTTCGGACAATTCTAACGAACAGATTTGGATTCAAAAGGTGCCCCGTGGTGTAGTAGTGGCCATAACGGCATGGAACTTTCCATTGGCTTTGGCGGGGCGCAAACTAGGTCCTGCCCTGGTTGCTGGAAATACGTTAGTGATCAAACCCACCTCCGAAACACCATTGGCCACTTTGGAGCTTGGAAATCTGGCAATAAAAGCTGGTCTGCCCAATGGAGTTCTCAATATTCTTACTGGGCCTGGTAGAGCTATGGGCAATGCATTGGTAGAAAGCCCCCTAACCAAAATGGTGACCATGACAGGCTCTACACCCGTAGGACAACAAATAGCACGGAACGCTGCCCAAAATTTGACCCATGTACAACTGGAATTGGGGGGTAAAGCACCATTTATTGTTTTTAAGGATGCCGATTTGGATGAAGCCGTTGACGCGGCCTTACATTCCCGTTTCGATAACTGCGGACAGGTATGCACCTGCAATGAAAGAATGTATATCCATGAGGATATCTATAATGTCTTTATGGAAAAATTCATTACGAAAACAAAGGCCTTAAAAGTAGGCGATCCGATGCTTGAGGAAACGGATATGGGACCCAAGGTCAATGCGGCGGAATTAAAACATATGGAACACCTCGTTGCTGTTAGTTTAAAGGAAGGGGCCACTTTGGCTACCGGGGGTGCACGCCCTAAAGGGAATCAGTTCGAAAAAGGATTTTGGTTTGAACCCACCATACTTACAGATGTAACACAAGATATGACCATAGTTCATGAAGAGTCCTTTGGACCTATTTTGCCCGTTTTGAAGTTCAGGACCTTTGATGAAGTCATAGGTTATGCCAATGACTGTGATTACGGTCTGGCCGCCATGGTCTTTACAAATGATATGAACACCATCATGAAGTGTAACGACGAATTGGAATACGGTGAGATTTATGTAAACCGTGGTCATGGGGAACAGCATCAAGGTTTTCACAATGGGTATAAATTATCGGGAAGTGGTGGCGAAGACGGCAAATATGGTTTCGAGCAGTATTTGGAAAAAAAGACATTTTACATCAGACATAAGGCCTAGATGTTTACACGGATAAAGACCATTGACTGTAACCTGTTCAGAGTGCCTTTGCCAGAGGTTATGAACGACGCAAAACACGGGGACCACACCCATTTTGAGTTAATAACCACGACCATTCAACTAGAAGATGGCACTCTGGGAACGGGTTATACATATACTGGTGGAAAGGGTGGGCATGCCATAAAAGCGATGGTCGTTCATGATATTGCTCCAGCGCTCATTGGAAAGGACGGTAAAGATATAGATGCGCTCTATGATTTCATGGAATGGCACATGCATTATGTGGGGAGGGGCGGTATTGTCTCCTTTGCCGTTTCTACTATCGATATTGCCTTGTGGGACATTAAATGTACGAGGGAAGGGCTGCCATTATGGAAAATGGCCGGAGGTAGCGGAAATTCGTGTAAGGCATATTGCGGCGGAATTGATTTGCAGTTTCCTATTCCAAAACTTTTGAAGAAAATGGAGGGCTACTTAGCGGCGGGGTTTAATGCCGTTAAGATAAAAATAGGTCGGGAAAATTTGGACGAGGATATTCAACGGATAAAAGCGGTACGGGAATATATTGGTCCTGACGTTACTTTTATGGTGGATGCGAATTATTCCATGACTGTTGAAAAGGCTATCGAGGCTATTGAACGATTTAGGCAATACAATATTACTTGGTTTGAAGAACCTATAATTCCGGATAACTATAAGGGATTTGCCCAGATTGTGGATACCACCGGATTTCCATTGGCCATGGGCGAAAATCTACACACCATACATGAATTTGAATATGCGATAGAGCAAGCGAAACTTTCTTATCTGCAACCGGATGCCTCTAACTGCCGCGGGATTTCAGGCTGGTTAAAAGTTGCCCAATTGGCAAATGCAAACAATATTCCCATATGTTCCCATGGTATGCAGGAACTGCACGTAAGTCTGGTTTCCGCCCAACCCAATTCGGGCTGGCTGGAAGTGCACAGTTTCCCTATTGACCAATATACTCTAAGGCCTTTGGTCGTTGAAAATCATCGGGCCGTAGCCCCTGATACCCCTGGAATAGGTGTTGAATTCGATTGGGATAAACTAAATCCCTATAAACAATAGAATTGAAGAATGAAAATCGCGCAAACACATTTCGGAATGCTGGAAGGAAACGAAGTACGATTATACACTTTGGAGAATAACAATGGCATTCGTGTTAAAATATCCAATTATGGGGCTACTATAACTTCCATAGTTGTTCCCGGAAAGGAAAGAGGTCCGGAGGATATTGTTTGCGGATTCAATACTTTCGAAAATTACTTTTCAAAAGAATATCAGGACAACGCCCCATATTTTGGAGGAACCATAGGGCGGTATTGCTCACAAATAAAGGACTCCAAATTCAGTTTAAATGGTATAGAATTTCAATTGGCACAGAATTGTGGTACCAATAACCTACATGGTGGAACAGTAGGGTTTGATAAAAAGATATGGGAGGTAAAGCCATTTAAACAAAATACATCCCAATTAGAAATGAAGCTCCGCAGCGGACATCTCGAAGAAGGCTTTCCGGGGAATGTATACATTAACGTTACGTTTTCTCTCGATGATGAAAATCAATTGCTAATTGATTACAAAGCACTTACAGATCACAACACTCCCTTTTCAATGACAAACCACACCTACTTCAACTTATCTGGTTTTACGGAGACCGTAGAAGGGCATACCATCCAAATAAATTCGGATAGAAAGCAAATTTGGGACAGTTCAGGTGCTGCGACCGGTGAAAATATTTCAATAACAAGTTTGCCGGATGATCTGCGCAACCCTAAAATGCTAGGGGAGGTGCACGAAGCCCTGGGGGATGGTTTTGAACATTATTACATCTTCAAGGACAAAGGTTTTGCTTTGGAAAAAGTAGCTGAAATAAAAGACCACAAGAGTGGTCGCTCACTGGAAGTATCCACGACCGAACCGGGTATGCTCTTTTATACGGGTAAATATACCTCTAATGATTTAAGGCGAGAATCGGGACAACAATATGGCAAGTACCGTGGATTTTGTTGCGAGACCCATAGATATCCCAATGGACCTAATCTACCCGATTCACCGAAAAGTATTTTAAAAAAAGGAGAATCTTTTGATAGTACTACCATTTTTACGTTTGGGTGGTAATGGAGGATATAGACCTGACAGGTCTGGAAAATAAAACATAAAAATCAAACCATGATTGAAGGAGTTTTATGGGCAATTTTTGCAGGCCTTATGTTGGGGCTCTATGCCTTGCCGGAAAAGTTTACAAAGGGGTTCAGGTATGAGAATACGTGGAGTCTCTTTTTTCTATTGACCATGTTTGTCGTACCAAGTATTGTTTCTCTGGTTCTCATAAAAGGCTTTGGTAACATATTTGGAAATATGCCGACCGATATTTGGATCAAAATGGGCCTTGCCAGTTTTCTTTGGGGAATTGGTGTTATGCTATGGAGCAAAGCGATCAACTACATTGGACTATCCCTCGGTTTTTCCATATTTATCGGTACAGTTATATTGGTAGGTTCGCTATTGCCATTTATCGTTGATGGACTTCCTCCGGCCAACGTCCTACTTTTTATAGCAATTGGAATCCTAATAGTTTTACTGGGAATTATCCTTAATGGAAAAGCTGGTCTGATTCGAGAGAAAAATGAGGAAGAATCGGATAGGAATCAAGAAGTTGATGCTCCAAAAGGTTCCATGGCAACAGGAATTTTAATAGCGGTTATTGGTGGCCTTTTGGCGACGGGCTTTAGCTATGCCAATGCCGTGGGCAGACCTTATCTGCATCAGGCAAGTATTGCTCAAGGTAATGCCGATTGGATAACTGCGGTGGCCATCATGTTCCCGATTTTTATTAGTGGGGGAATTGTAATGACTGCCTATTTCCTTTGGCAGTTGAACAAGAAGAGTGCATGGGGCCATTTTAAGGTCTCTTCATTTAGTAAGAATGTGTTCTTAATTTTGATTATGGCCGTGTTCCATTACGCGGCGTCCGCTCTTTTTGCTTATGCTGCCTCTAAATTAGGTGCTTCAGGGAATACGGTGGGTTATGCCATTTTCAACACCGCTTCCGTGGCGACCGCCATTATCAGCGGAATAGTAACCAATGAATGGGTACGGGCCTCCCCCAAAGCGCGAAAAATTCTGTATGTCGGCCTTGGCTGCATGATTGTTGGTATTTTGGTCATAGCTTATGGTAATGGACAGATGTAGATATTCTAACCAAACTACAAATCATTAATGCACATTACATCTTTCTTCAAATTAAAGCAAAACCTGAAAGGCCATATAAATACAAATTTTATTATACAAAATAAAACATATGAGATATGGTATTCAAGTGTATATTTAATAAAAGAGTCGTAAATTTTGAAACTTAAAAAAATGAAAATGAATAAACTATCATTCGTCTTTTTTGTTGTTTTGTTTGTGTCGTTACCTCTATTACATGCTCAGAAAATCGAAGGCGAGCTCAAAAAATGGCATAAAGTAACACTGGTCTTTGAGGGACCGCAAACTTCGGAAAGAGCCGAGGAAAACCCTTTTTTAAACTATCGTTTGAATGTCACTTTTACGCACTCAGCATCAAAGGAAAAATTTCTAATCCCAGGGTACTATGCCACGGATGGGGATGCCGCCAATACAGGTGCCGAAGCAGGAAACATTTGGAAAGTCCATTTTGCCCCGGATATAGAAGGGGAATGGACGTACCAGGTAGATTTCAAAAAAGGAAAATGGGCCGCCGTACGTACATCGGAAAAGATAAAGAGTGCAGAATATATGGATGGCAAGACAGGCAGTTTCACCATCGACAAAACGGACAAAACCGGAAGGGACTTCAGAGGAAAGGGAAGGTTGCAATACGTGGGTGAAAGTTATCTAAAATTTCAGAATGGTGAATATTTCTTAAAATGTGGGTCCGATGCCCCGGAGAACCTTTTGGCCTACGATCAATTTGACGGTACTTTCAAAAATGATGGTCATAAAGATGACTTGATAAAAAAATGGGAAGCACATCGGCAAGACTGGAAAGAAGGTGACCCTATGTGGAAGGATGGCAAGGGAAAAGAGATTATAGGAGCAATCAACTATTTGGCTTCCAAGGGAATGAACGCTTTTTCATTTTTGACAATGAATATTGAAGGTGATGATCAAAATGTTTTCCCGTATGTAGATTACGATACCTGGGATCGCTTTGATACTTCAAAATTGGACCAATGGGAAATTCTTTTTGAACACGCCGATAAACTAGGTATGTTTTTGCATTTTAAAACCTTGGAGTTTGAAAACCAGGGCCTATTGGACAATGGGGGTACCGGATTATATACCAAATTATATTATCGTGAGCTCATTGCACGTTTCGGACATCATTTGGCCATGAATTGGAACCTGGCCGAGGAAACAGGGGATTGGACCGAGACACCGCCAACTTTTCCCTTGGATGCGGCCGAAAGAATTCGATTGGCCGAATACATTTCCTTTGTGGATCCCTATAAGCACCATCTGGTCATCCATAATGGGGCATGGTACGATGAAATTTATGGTCCTAACACAAAGTTTACGGGAGCATCCTTACAGACCAATAAAGCTGATTTCAGTAATGTTCACAAATCTGTTTTAAGGATTTTGAACGAATCCAAGAAAGCTGGTAAAATTTGGGCGGTTGCCTGTGATGAACCTGGGGATGCCCAACATTCCTTGATTACCGATGCCGAAGACCCCGAACATAATGATGCAAGGAAAAATGGACTTTGGGGTGCCATGATGGCCGGTGCATGGGGCACGGAATGGTATTTCGGTTATAAACACCCACATTCCGATTTAACCTGTCAAGACTATCGTTCTCGAGATTTGTTCTGGGACCAGGGAAAAATATGTCTTGATTTTTTTAATGAAAACAATATCCCCTTTTGGAATATGGAATCCAATGATTCCCTTATCTCCTTAGAAGGCGATTACGTTTTATCCCAGACTGGGGAGAGTTATGTAGTGTATCTGAAAAATGGGGGTGAATCAACCTTGGACTTGGGAAGTTCCGATGGGGATTACGAGGTTTCTTGGTACAATCCTCGGAAAGGTGGAGCATTACAGAAAGGAAAGGTCAAATCAATATCCGGTTCCGGAAAGCAATCCCTTGGTAAACCTCCTGTAAAGAAGGAGCAAGATAAGGATTGGGTGGTTTGGGTTCAAAAGAAATAAGTATGAAAAAAGTTTTGTTTCCTTTTGTACTGGTACTTTTCTGGTCCTGTCAGAATAGGTCGGATGCTATAACCGTCTATATAGCGGACGATTTAAGGAAAAAAACGGCATATGCATTTGACGAGTTGACGGATAATCTAAAGGTTCATGGACTCAATTTAGTTTTTTCCGAAAGCCCAAAAAAGGCCCAGTTCATCGTGAAGACCTCCACATCCAAGGAAAAGGATGCCAACGATGGTTTTTCAATTCAAAAGGAGGGTGGAAAACTGATGCTTTCATCAGAAAGTTCAAAAGGAGTGCTTTATGGAGTATTGGATATAGCCGCTCAATTGAAAAAAGGTATCGACTGGTATGCTATCGAAGAAAAATCCATAACCATACATTATCCATTTAGGACCATCAAATTTAATAACATAAAATGAGGAAACTATTTTCACTTCTTGGACTGTTTGTGGCCCTTTTGGGATGTAAACAGAATGTCAAAGAACCCAGAAATGTCTCGATAGATGAGATTTCAGGAAGCGAGGAAGTGAAAGAATTTATGGAAACCTTCAATAGTATGGGGATCCAGTCCGATGGTACTCAAAATATATCTCCCCAGGAAGCCCTTAAAAAATTTGATATCGCCAAAGATTTGCAGATTGAATTGGTACTTTCCGAACCAGAGATACATCAACCGGTCGACATTAGTTTTGACCATCGCGGTAGATTATGGGTGGTACAATACAACCAATATCCCTATCCCGAGGGGGTTAAGGTAACGGATATAGATAGGCATAACCGCGCAGTCTTTGATAAGACTCCCAAACCGCCGTCTGAAGGTGTAAAGGGTGCGGATAAGATAACCATCTTCGAGGATACCAATAATGACGGTAAGTATGATAAATCCATAGATGCTATTACCGGACTTAATATTACCACAGGTGTGGCCTTGGGCCGTAAAAGGATATGGGTACTTACGCCACCTTATTTAGTGGCTTACCCGGATACGGATGGCGATGGTCTTCCTGATGGAAAACCCGAAGTACACTTGGAAGGTTTTGGATTGGAAGATACCCATGCCGTGGCCAATAACTTAAGATGGGGTCCCGATGGGTGGTTGTATGGAGCCCAAGGGAGTACGACTGTAGCAAATGTAAATTCTGCAGTTTCCAAAAACATCTATTTCAGTGGACAGGGCGTATGGCGATACCATCCGGAGACCAAGGTGTTTGAGGTATTTGCTGAAGGCGGTGGGAATACGTTCGATGTGGAATTTGACGAAAAGGGAAGGGTGTATTCCGGGGATAATGGAACGGCCCGTGGATTCTATTATAAACAAGGCGGCTATTACCAGAAAAACTGGGGTAAACATGGGGCTTTGACCAATCCCTATGCTTTTGGATTTCTTCCAGGTATGGAATTGGAAGGGGAGAAGTTTCGATTTACACACGCCTGGATCAAATACGAAGAAGCAAATTTGCCCAAACGCTACCACGGTAAAATACTGGCCCTGAATCCTTTGCATAATTTCGTTCGGCTTACGCGGATTGAGGAAAAAGGGTCAACTTTTCTTTGTATTGACGAGGAAAAGATTCTGGAATCTACAGATCATTGGTTTAGGCCTGTTGATATTAAATCGGGCCCTGACGGTGCCGTTTATATTGCCGACTGGAACGACAGTAGAATGTCCCATGTAGATCCACGGGATACCTGGAGCAAGACAACAGGCAGGATCTATAGATTTCGCAATAAGGAAAAATTGACCATCCCAAATTTTGATTTGAGTACCATGACCAATTCCGAATTGGTACAACTGTTGAGCAATAAGAATAAGTGGTTCCGACAGGAGGCTTTACGGCAATTTGGTGATAGGAGGGATAGTAGTGTCCTACCAGAACTTGAGACGGTATTTCGTTCTAATGTTTCTGGACAGACTTCCTTGGAGGCACTTTGGGCTATCCATCTGACCGGAGGGTTCAGTGAGGAAATAGCACTTGAAGCCATGGATCATACCGACCCCTATGTTCGACTTTGGGCTATCCGATTGATTGGAGATACGAAGAAAGCTTCAAATTCTGTTGCCCGGAAGTTAAAGGAAATGGCCATTTCCGAATCTCATTTGGAAGTTTTGGGACAACTGGCCTCTACGGCCAAGCGCCTTCCCCAGAATGTGGCTATACCCATTATAGCAGGTTTATTTGAGAATAACTTCAATCAGGAGGATATCGAAAATCAATTGTTTACTTGGTGGGCCGTCGAATCGAAAGTAGAAACGGGCAGAAAACCCTTATTGGCACTTTTCAATAATACAGAACTATGGGACAAGGCCTTGGTGAAAGATGTGGTTTTGGAACGTCTCATACAGCGTTATGCCATAAAGGGCGGAGATGAAAATTATTCTTCCTGTATAGAATTGTTAAATCTTGCGCCGAGTGATGTACATGCCAAAATACTTTTCACGGGTTTGCAGGAAGGATTACGGGGTCGTAGTCCGTTTGAAATACCAACAGATCTTGCCCAAACGATTCAGAAGTATCAATCCAAGTTCGGGGAGGGTAAATTGGCATTGCCATTACGACGCAACGAAACTGAAGCCGTGGACAAAGTTTTAGAACTGTTACCCAATGAAAATGCCGATAGGTTAGAGCGACTCGCCTATATTAAAATCTTTGGGGAAATTGACCAGCCTAAATCAATTCCGGTTTTGTTGGGTATCGCCCAGGATCACAAATATTCAATAGCCGTTAGGGTGGCCTGTTTGGAAACTCTGGGCCACTATAATGAAGAGGTTATCGGAAAGGAAATGGCGGACGCCTACCTTTTTAAACTCCGGGCGGATCTGGACCTAAGAAAGGCGGCCTTTCAACTCTTTGCAAGCAGGGCATCATGGGCGAGTGCTTTTCTCGTAAAGATTACCGATACCAAGGAAGTTAAGAAAAGTGAAGTGCCTTTGGAAATTATTCGGCAGTTTAAACTTTTGGGTGATTCCGACTTGACTACAAAAGTAGATGAATTATGGCCCAGTGTTAAAATGGTCTCCTCGGAGGAAAAGGAGAAAGAAATCAAAAGGATTCAAAAGGCCTTGGTCTCTGGAAAAGGAAATGTAGAGAAGGGTAAAAATCTTTATGGTATGTACTGTGCAAATTGCCACATCTTGAATGGAGAAGGTAATGAAATAGGCCCTGAACTGACCGGATATGATAGAAACAACCTAACCTATATGGTCTTGAACATTGTGGATCCGAACGCCGATATCCGAGAAGGTTATGTAAACTACCGCGTAAAGAAAAAAGATGGACAGGTCATCGTAGGGATACTCACTGACCGCAGCGCGGGAAAAATTAAGATAAAACCTTTAGGGATGGATGAAATAACACTTGTTCCAGAGGTAATAGATGAGATAGAGGCTCAGAAAGCATCCATAATGCCTGAACGATTATTGGCTGGGTTATCGGAGCAAGATATCCGAGATTTATTTACCTACATGGATAAGTAATGGTTTTTTTAAAATGATATCGATTTAATGCCGCACAACCCCTAGGGTTCCATATGTACCGCAGCTACCATTCACATAGCTGCGGCATGTACTAATTTTAGTTGCTTGGAGGAAGTAAACACCCCTGCACGACAGATGGGTACCAATGACCGAAATTTCTATCCGGTACAACCTGAGTTGGACGGACCCGGATATCAAGTTCCGGATACTTCTGAGCTAGGGGTGGAATTTGACGAGGCATATGCCTTGGGCCAAGAATTTAAGCCCGCAGAAATTCCAAGATTAAAACGGGACGACGGCTCTTTTACAAATTGGTAGAGGCCATGGGTTCACCCTCCAAAGGGTAATCCGAATCATAAATGTGGGCTTCTTCCATATATGCCTTCAGTTTTTCAAAGACGTCCGGGTGTTCTTCGATAAGATTATTTTCTTCGCCAATATCATTGGACAGGTCATAGAGTTCCCAAGAATCCGATTTGTAGATGTGGAGCAACTTCCATTTTCCACTACGTATGGCCTGCGCGTCGTGGTTGCTTTCAGCAAATTCCCAGTATAAATAATCATGTTGTTTTTGCACTTCGGATTGCCCTAAAAGTGTTGGAAGAAACGAGATTCCATCTGTAGCCGTTTCTAAAGGGTAATCGATTATATCCGCATAGGTTGGAAGCATATCCCAGAAAGCCGTTGGAAGATTTGATACCGAGTTAGGGGAAATCTTTCCCGGCCACTGGGCAATAAATGGAACCCGAATACCCCCTTCGTACAAGTCTCGTTTGGTACCTTTTAGAGCCCCGTTGCTATCAAAAAAATCCGGATTTACACCACCTTCCTTATGAGGCCCATTATCACTGGTAAAAATGACCAAAGTGTTTCTATCTATGTTTAAATCTTTTAACTTATCCAATATTCGGCCTACATCCGCATCCAGGAGACTGATCATGGCCGCTTTGGCTTTTTCGGATTCTGGCCAATTGCGATTCTTGTAGATTCCTAAATTTGGAACCTCCATCCCATGTTCTGCGGTCAATTCCCCCTCATTATTGGCATGGGGGATAGTCAGTGGTAAGTATAGAAAAAATGACTTCTGTTTTGGAGCGTCCAAAAATCGTAAAGCCTCCTTGATGATTAACGAGTGCGAATATTCGTTTTTATCGGTAGCAGCACCTCCTATTCCTTTGGCGTAGCCTTCCTTAGCAAAAATTACCTTGTTGTTCAGGGGTATTTTGTTTCCGTCCTTTATAAGATGATCGGGATAGTAATTATGCGCGTGTATCTGGTTCAAATAACCAAAATACGTATCGAATCCCTGCACGGAAGGTTCTCCCGTAGAACCCACCTCGCCCAGGCCCCATTTTCCCATTAGAGCAGTGGCATACCCTACTTTTTGGAACATTTTTGCCAAGGTAAAATCATTGGAAGTCAATGTGTTATTGTTGTTTCCCCGCACCGGCGCATGTCCCTGATGTAGACCGGTCATCAATGAGGCCCTTGACGGGGCACATACCGTATTACCTGCATAATGGTTGGTAAAACGGATACCGTTTTGGGCCATTTGGTCCAACCTCGGTGTCCTGATTCTTTCTTGTCCATAACTCCCTAAGTCCCCATATCCCAAATCATCGGCCAGGATATAAATAATATTAGGGGTATTGACCTTGGAAACTTCAGGATTCTCCTTTTTAATCTTACCGCAGGCATTTAATGCCAATACGGCCAAACCTAATAGTATGCTTTTTTTCATCATGTAAAATATGCATCAAATCGGTAGTAATTTATTCAATAAATTCAACTAGACCAAAATGATTGGCCTGATGTACATTTTTTGAAATGTCATAAATGGGAAATAGGGTGGAAGTAGACCTTCTATTACCGTTTAAGTCGTTTCGATCTTGGCGTACGGCCAAAATGGCCCAATATGTTCCTTTTTGTATGGGTTCTATCTCTCCTAGTTCACCAAAGTTTGAAATGGGTATGGCCATTTCCATGGTCCAACCCTTATCGATATCCGAGTTGTCATTGATCGTCCCATCATAGGTTATTTCAACCTTAAACTCAGGATCAAATGTCTTGTAGACCACATCCTTGCCCTTATAGTACGTATTGAAATAAATAAAATCGTTCGAAGCCTTGTTTAGGTTCAGTTCATATCCAAAATGGGTATCCAGGCTATCCGGGACGGTAATAAAAAAGATTTCCGCACAATCATCAAGATAAGGTTCCCCATCACGTTTAGTTTCACGCACGGTAAGAAACTTATCTTCCATTTGATAGAACAGGTATATGTTTTGCTCGTCCCATAACATACGAAAAGTAGTTTTTTGTTGATCGTCCGGCCGCTCTATCCTATAAAAATAATCTAACGTCCTTGCCTCGGTTCTCTGCCAAACTTCTTCGGTCAATTTTCCATCTACCACAATCTTTTGATTGGTTTGGGAAGCTTTAAAAATGGGTTGTTCCCCAAGAGAAAGTTTTTGAACGTTTTGCCCGACGCTTATGGCAACCCCAATGAAAATGAATATTAGGGAGACAAAAACACACTTGTGTGGGTGGTACATTGTCAGGCTTGATTTAGATTTCCATCATAATTTTTGCCCAAAGGTTGTTCTGGTACTCATTAAGGGCGGTTTCCAAGAGGCGTTTGGCATCATCCTTATTCCCTAGTCCCAGATTACCTAGAGCTTCTAGGAAATACGATTGGGAAATCGCCTTTTTATTGGTTGCCGAGGCCTCCTCTACGGCCACCAATGTATTATCGTTTCCTCGGTTTCTTTGTCGTTGTGCACTTTGGATTAGGTCACTGAACATACTCTTTGCCTTATCGGTCTGGCCTAATTTTTCATTGGCCATAGCCTGATAGTAGATTAAGTCGTACATACCTCTTCCGTTTTGGGCCATTGCACTTTTTTGATAACTATCCCTCGCCTTTTTGTTATTTCCCATTTGCGCATAGGCTTCTCCCATATAATAATAGATCATGGCATTTTTTTCATCATGGGTGGGTTTGCCGACTTCTAAATTTTCAGGATATAAGAGCGCACGTTCCAAATGGGAAATAGCCTCTTTGTAGTTATTCGTTTTCATCAATTCTTTTGCCTTCAACGTATGTGCATCTACATAATGCCAGTACGTTTCCCGGCCTCCTTCCCAGGTTCTAAAATGATGTTCGTTCAAAAATTTAATAGCCTCATCATATTCACCATTAAGGTTTAAAAGCTGGACCAGGGTTTTAGGAGCAGCTACGTCCTTTTTAACGATTTCAATATTTTTTCTTAGTATTTCCAGGTTTTCGGTAAAGTCCTCATCAGATTCGTCATAATATTTGGAAAGTTCGGCATACCATAACGGGTTGTCACCATGCAATGAAATAGCTTTTGTTATGTGTTCAATAGCCTTTTTCGGATTCTTACCATGATAAAAATCGCCAAATGCGAGATTACGCCAAACTATAGGAATACTGGTGTCTATGGCACCAGCTTTTTCCCAAGCCGCCATGGCATCCTCCGGACGGTTATCATAAAGCAGATTCCCCAAGAGGTAATATGCCATTGCGTTTTGTGCATCGATACGTATGGCATTCTTCAATACAACCTCGGTCTCTACCCTATATGGAAAGCTATAATCCAAGGAGCAGTTTTTAGCGGTTGTAAGGTAATTTTGAGCTATTGCCTCATTTCCCATTTTACTATGGAACCAAGAAAGATAATAATGCACCAAAGGATTTTTTGGATTCTTTATGTTTGACAGCAGATCCATGCCATCTTTCAACAGGCCTGAATTCATATAATGGGTAGCTATCTCCAAATAATTGTTTTCCACATTCTGCATGTTCCCGTGCCAATCCTCCATGGAAGATTTTCCCTCCAAAAGCCCTTTCTCATATAGGGCGGAAAAATTCAATGGATCATATGCCAAGTGTTCTTCCAGAAGGGAAATAGCTTTGTTGGTATCTCCAAGTTTTCGAAGCAAGGAAGCATAGAGAACTGTAATACGGCCATCCCTGGTATTGGTGGAGTAGGCCTCTTTTACATATTCCAATGCCTTGGTAAAGTTGCCCTTTTGCCCCTCCAACAACGCCAATTGGTAATTGCCTGCGGAAAACCACTGATAGTACCAGGTTGAGCGGGCCAAATTTTTATAGGCCTCCGCTGTTTGGCCAAGTGCTTTATGTGCCATTCCCAAATAATAGAAAAGTTCACCCTCTTTTGGTTGAAAGTATTTTACCTTAAGCTTATCCGCGGCTTTTTGTAAATAGGACAAGGCTTCTTCGTATTTCATTTGATTTAACCGGCGCTTGCCTAAAGCGATATTGGTCCGGTAATCGTTGGGCGATTTCTCCAGAGCCGCTAAATAATAGTCATCTGGATTAATCCCTGGGCGGTTAAATTGTTCTACAAATCTACCGGTAAGATAAAGATCCTCAACCGTGGTAAGCTCTTCAGGTTTTTTTACTCTTTCCTGTACTTCCGGTAATTCAGGGTTTTGGGGTTTGTATGGGGCGTAAGAAACCAATTCTCTTCCTCCGCTATCCCTCAATTCTACATAAAGTTGATATTCGTCCAACGGTTTGCGGCTCTTGTATGTCGAAGTAAAAGGAGTAGCAGGATCAATGTCAATAGTATTTTCTACCAAAATTTCATCGCCGTTTTTCAGCAGTATTTTGGCATTCTTAAAAACGGCTGTTGTGTTGAATCCATAGAAAACCGTTTTGGTATTTCGCATTTGAAGTGTTACGGAGGCATCAATAGTAGAGTTCTTTGCAATTTCAATATCCCGTAATGGGTACCAATAGTTTTTGGCGTCCTTAACAGAGTGTGGCAAAATCCAGCTATAATCAGGTTGATTGTTGGAAAAGGTTCCCGTCATCAATTCCACATAGGCTTTTCCATCATCGGTAAGCTTTCGCCTAGCATTTTGACCTTGTAGTCCGGGGCCAAACTGCCATAGTTTTGATGCGTTATTCTCATGAGGGTCTCCCACATGCACTGTACCGGCATTTTGTCCATAATCATACCCACCGATAAAACCTTCCTTGATATCCCACATAAAGAACGATACCGGGTTGGGGTGGTTTTTCCACCAGGTGAGGTCAACTCCTTCTGGGTAGCTGGTTCGGCCATAATTATCGGTTGCATTTGAAATAGGCCATTTAATAAAACTTCTGTTGTTGTGGAATACGCCTATTTCTTGGCTTGGCGGCCAAAATGTCCGAAAATCATCATTGGAAGTAATCGCTACATTGGCCCAAAAAAGAAACGTTTTCGTCAACGTGTTGGTGTTATTGATGCGATAGTCCACTTCAATATAGGATCGGCCGGGACGCAGCGTCATACCGATAACACCTCGCATATCCATCGTTTTTTCTGTCTCTCCGATCCAAATAGTAGCACTTCCATCTTCATTTTCAACCATTCTATAGTCGCTTTTCATCATAGTTGTTGTTCTATGATGATGCGGAAAACACCATTCTATTCCACCGGATACCCAGGCGCCCAAGGTACCTATCAAATCAGGTTTAATTACACTATTGGTATGGAATAACTCATGCCCGTTAGTTTTATCGATTGCCGAAAACAATCTTCCCCCAAAGGCGGGAAGCACCTTTACCTTAATATATTCATTCTCCAGGTAAACCATTTCATAAGTAACATCAACTAGGGAATCCCCCAGTTTCGTTTGCGAGGGATAAGGATATACTTTGCCCTGTGCTCCCTGGACACCTCGTCCCGTATAAAATATGGGACTTGTTTCGTCTTGTCCTATTTTATAGGTAGGGATTATCTCTGTGCCTTCGTAGACTTTTACCTGAGTAAATGCCAAAACGGAAAAAGACAATAGAAAAAGTGATAAGATTGTTCTTTTGCTATTTTTCTTGTTAAGCTTCTCCGAGACGTCACTTGCGGTAGTGCGATTTTGTAATATGGATAACCGATCTGGAAATGAAATGTACATGGGATTTTTCGATTTTATTTTTTAAAAGTAAATAAGAGCGGTAAAAAAAGGTAGCATAAATGGGCCAATCTCTACTACAAATGTTTTAGGATCTCCCGCGAACTGCAATAAATAGGGCTATACGGATTCTTGAGCCATTTTAGAAATTGCCCTAGCTCTCTTTACTTCCATTTTCTTCAACATCCAATCAGGATAATTGGTCGAGCTTTCCGCTTCATAAATCCTTAGGTGTTGATCGTCTTGCGGTTTTTTTAGCTCATCTGCTTCGCATCCCAAAATAATGGCAGCGGTATCCACTCCGGAATGGGATGCCCCGGCTACACCATGGGATAGAATACTTGCCCCGCATAAATACAGGTTTTCAATTTCACTTTTCGCCTTGAAGGCAAAAGGGCCTATGTGCCTAAGACTTTTTTCGGTCCCATAGACATTGCCACGTGTGGTGTTGATGTAATATTCATTGGTAATGGGAGTTCCCAACTCCATTTGTACTATATGGTCTTGGATTTCAGGGATGGCCCGTGAAAGGCCGCTGAGCATCTTTTGGGCAAGTCTTTCCTTGAACTTGATATAGTCCTTGGACCTAGGTTCGGTCTCTTCCTTGTATTTTTCAAAAGTACCATAGTCAATTAACGTTATGGCCTCAATGGTATGGTGCTTGCCGTCATAACTAACAGGATCTTTGAGCGAGGTACAGCTGATGAACATGGCTTCAAAAGCCTCCCCATTGGAAAGATTTGGGGACATAAGATCATCATAAAGGGCGTCTGTATCCTTATTGGGCATCAACCAAACATTGCCCGAGTCCAAACCAGCCCTACGTAAATCCATATCCACAGTCAAAAAAAGCATTAACGACGTGCAGGAGTACTTAGTTTTGGATAGTTTTTTTTGAAGTTTGGAACTCAGATTTTCCTTACCAATTAGATTCAAATAAGTAATTCCCGGATCTGCATTGGAAACTATAGTATCCGCATAAATATATTGGCCGTTTTCCAATTCTACACCAATGGCACATTTTTTCTTATCATCTCGAGTTAAAATTCTATTTACCGCTGTGCTGGTATGTAGATATCCTCCATGTTTTTTCAACGCATTTGTCATTGCCTTTATCAAGGCACCACCGCCACCCATGGGATAATAGGCACCATTAAAATAGTGGCTCATCAATGCACAGTGTAAAGGGAAGGCCGCTTTTTTGGGTTGAAGACCGTGGTCGCCACATTGGATGTTAAGGATATTTTTGAGCAAAGGATTTTTGATGTGCCAATTGATGACTTTTCTTAGACTGAAAAGCCCATATTTACCCATGTGCCTGGTTTTATAGGGAATGGTCAGCTTTTGCCAAAAACCTTTGAAATAGGGTAGGGAATATATTTGTTCGCTCACATTCCGCACCAAGTTCAGATAGGTGTGAATGGGTTTTCTTTCCTCCGGAAAACGTTCTGAAAGTCGATTAATAAGTTGTTCAAGGTTTGAGGGAAAGTCAAAACGTTCTTCCCCGATCCAGGCGTGCTCGTAAGCATCAGGATTCATCCGAAAGAACACTAGGTCATTGGCTATGCCTAGACCTCTATACAAGTCATTTGTAGCCTCGCCTTCGGCCAAAAGTCCCACGTAATGCACTCCTGGCGTAAATCGATGGCCATCCAAATAAAAACTGTGGCACCATCCGCCGGGAACATCGTGCTGCTCTAGCACCAATACCTTTTGTCCGGCCCTGGCCAAACAAATCGCCGTCGCTAGACCTCCAGCCCCTGAACCAATGATAATCGTATCCCACTTGTTACCATCAGGTAAGTTAAGGTTCTTATTGGACACTGATTTATCGATTTCAGTAGTTTTTCCCATTCGTTTTACTTTGTTCGGCCCTGGCTTTCTTTGCCAGATTCTCAATTACGCATGGCCGCCTCAGGAAACATATCTTTCCAAACAATAGTTTTATGGGTCTCTACGGAACGCTTTGCGGCTTCCAGTATTTGCATGACCCGCTCGTTATTTTCCAATGACGAGACATCATACTCAGGTAATTGGTAGTTCTCTTGGACTACTTTCTGCAATACCGCGAAAGGGTCATGAACACCTTGCGGAAGTGGGTCTGCCTCTACTGAAGTAGACTCTTGTTTTCTACCTGTCATAATTTCCATGGCATTTGCATTTTTGCATATTACATACCCTGTGGTTCCATAGATTTCCATATCCTTTACATGATGTGGCCAATTCCAAGAAGCTTGAATGATGACCTGATTTTCCGGATAGTCCAGTATTATTGTGGCATCGTCATCCACTTTAGGATATAAATGGGGTTTCAATTGTTGAGTGATACAGGTAACGGATTCGGGTGCTTTTCCCTGCATAAACCAAGTCGCCAGATTTGCACCATAGCATCCGAAATCAGTTAGAGCGCCTCCACCATTTAAAACAGGATCGGTAAGCCATTCTAAAAACTCCGGATTGCATCCTATTTCAATAGGGCCAAAATGTCCTGTATGGAAAACCATACGGCGTATGTTCCCAATTTTGTCCTCGGTATGAACAAGGTCATATGCCTTGTGGTTACTACCATACCAAGAGGTTTCATAATTGGTGAGCAAATGAATTTTGTGTTTTTTGGCCAAGGCAATCATTTCTTGGGCATGCTCCCAGCTTACGGCCAAAGGTTTTTCTACCATAACGTGTATGCCCAAAGGGGCACAATATCTAACGGTCTCCAAATGGTCATAAATGGAATTGAATGCGGTTACCGCCTCAGGTCGTACAGTTTTTACCATCTCATCCAAGGAATCAAAAACAATATCCATGGAATATCCATGTTGGTCGGCATATCTTTGGGCGAGTTCCCTGTTGGGTTCTACAATTCCCACAATTTCGATATCACCTACTTCTTCCCTTCCTAAAATCCAATGTACATGGGTATGGACCAGTCCTACCACACCAATTCGTAGAGGTTTTTGAGTTTCCTCAATTTTTTTAAACTCCATATTTTTATCTTGAGCCTGTATCAAGGAGGATATGGAAAAAAGCAGTATCAGACCCATCCATTTTCGAAATACGCTATTCATTCTCCAGAATTTAAAGCTTGTGAAATAGCGGTTTCAACCATTGGTTCCATAACCTTGTAGCCCTCCTCGGTAGGATGTACACCATCATGCGCGTATTTCTCGGGCAATCCGTTACGCTCATCCGCCATGGCGGAAAAGTAATCCAGATAAATGATATCATTCAATTCTGCATAGGTTTTGATCATCTGGTTGAGTGCTACAATTTTCTTTGCGGGTTCCAATCCCGGTTTCCACGGATAGTCATAGGCGGGTAGGGTAGAGGAGAGTACCACTTTAATGCCATTGGCCTTTGCCAGTTCGCTCATGGAAATGACATTGTCGGAAATCATATTCAACGTAGATGGGCCCGTATTCCCGGCAATATCGTTTGTCCCCGCCAAGATTACCACCACTTTAGGCTTTAATTCAATAACATCTTGCCGAAAACGCAACAGCATCTGAGGCGTAGTTTGGCCACTAATACCTCTATTGATGTATGGTTTACCTTCAAAAAAATCTGGACGTGTCTTAAGCCATCCAATGGTTATGGAATTGCCCATAAAGACTACGCGGTCCTCATCTTCTGTGGGAGCTGCCAATTTTTCGTTTGCTTCTTTAAAATGATTTAAATCGGGCCAATCCTGGGCGTTTACAGATGTCATAATCCCAAACAAAACAATCATTATAATCGAATTTTTCATAGATTTTTATGTATTACTTTAAGCCTTTACGTTGATGTACAATATCCGCAGCTACAATATTTCCTCTGGTTTTTCCAAATTCAGTTCGAATATAATTTAAAATATCCCTTATTTCATTGTCCCCTAAATTTTTGTATGCTGGCATTTCTCCTTGATATGAAACACCATTCACCTGTATAGGCCGGTTAAGCCCTCCCAAGGTAACA
This sequence comes from uncultured Flavobacteriaceae bacterium, assembly GCA_947494715.1. Lineage (GTDB taxonomy): Bacteria > Bacteroidota > Bacteroidia > Flavobacteriales > Flavobacteriaceae > Ulvibacterium. The sequence goes on from CANLWG010000004.1 coordinate 269,963, forward strand.
TCGATGAGTCGAGACACGTTGCCCGACACCCACTCACTATCTACTAAGGGCGGAATCTGCCCAACATTTCCTTTACCATTCGGGGCATGACAGGCGGCACAATGCGTACCATACAGTTTGGCGCCGTTGTTTAAATCATCATCAGAAGTGGTAGATCTATAGATTTCCGGACTTAAGCTAATCGCGGTGAGTTCTTCTTTTAATTCAAAAGGTTTTTCCAAAGTTGCCAATTGCCGTTGTATACCCTCATCGGCTATTTGTATCTTGATGATACGGTCACCATTAGATTTGGGCAAAGAGTCATACAACCAGGGCTGATGTCCCTGATGCCAATCCATATTGCTTGTCGCCAGATAGATTTCCCCTTGTTCACCGACGGCCACATCGCGCAATCTTCCCAAGAATTTTTGGAAAAAGAGATGCTCTCCATTGATTTTGTCACCTTGAGCATTTAATGATAAAACACGAAAAGAACGTCCTTTTAGGGTAGTCAGTAGCAAACTGTTTTTCCATTCGGGAATTTGATCACTGTCATAATATTCCAATCCTGCCGTAGCAATGGTAGGCGTCCAGGCCTTTAGAGGTTCTCGGGTAACCGAATCTGTGCTGTACGCTTTTTCATTTTCCAAGTCTATAAAACCATGGATGTCCGGCCAACCATAATTTGAACCTTTTTGTATAAGGTTGACTTCGTCATCGTTGTTCGGACCGTGCTCGGAAGCATATAGCTCGCCATTCCCTACGGTTATGCCCTGAATATTTCTATGGCCAGTGCTCCATATAGGGTTGTTGGGGTATGGGTTGTCATCTGGGATACTTCCATCAAGATTGAGTCGCAAAACCTTTCCATTTAAGGTCCTTATATCCTGAACAGTTCGTGTATCCCCTGCATCTCCGGTACCGATCCATAGCTTATCCTCAAAAACAAGCATACGACTTCCGTTATGATAGGTGTTTCCCGGAATATCTTTTAAAATGACCTTAGGATTTACCAGACTATCCCCTTCTAAAGAGAACCGTACAATTTTAGAGGAAATAAGATCTAGAAAATTACTGTCCTTCTCTGCTACCGTATAGTGTATATAAATAAACGGATCGGTCTCAAAATAGGGATACAAGGCCATACTGAACAATCCGGATGATTTTCTATAGAAAATATCATCCAAAACGGCCAAATTTTGAATTTCACCTGTGGAAATATCAACTCGATTTATAGTTCCCTTCTGCTCTGTAAAATATAACCATCCATCCGGACCGGGTACCAAGTCCCAAGGCACTTCAAGATTTTTTGCCACTTCTGTCACAAGCAATACAGAGGAGTCCAATTGTACTTGCGCCAAATAATTTTTTCCGTTCCAATTTGGTTTGGGTGGTGTTGAGCAGGCAACGATTAGGAACGTGCAATAGGTTACAACACCAAATGTTAACCCTCTTGCCATAGTTGTTGTGCTTTTTTTAAATCCTTTTTCAAAGCGGTAAATACGACCTCCGGAGCAACGGTAATTTCTGATTTTCCTTCTGAAGCACCACCTAGTGGATATTCCGCATGTAGAATAACCGGAACCTTGATTTTATATTTTTTTAATAGGCCAAAATACTTTTTGAAATCCACCATTCCCTCACCAAGTGGTACATTTATTACCCTCCAAGTACCACCAACTTTTTCCCATTTATAATCCTTTAGGGCCACGGCCTTAATATGGTCCTTGATAAGCCTTATACCATTTTCCCAAGAAAGGCCGCCCTCTACCATCGCATGCCTTATATCGTATTGTGCTCCAAAGTATTCTTTGTCCGCTTCTTCCAACAGGGCCTTGACCTCCCAAATGGAGGCTCCCACCCAGGTACCCGAGTGATTTTGGTAACAACCTTTTAAGCCCAAAGACCGATTTAACTCGCTGAGGGATTTAATGGTCTGTGCGTGTTCCTTAAGCGTATCCGACATAGATTGGTTTTCATCATACCTGAGCCAATTACAACGATAATGGGTGATGCCCTGCTGTGAAGCTACCTTTAAGACTTCGGCATCCAAGGGGTCACTGGCATTGTCAACGGCTGTGGTCATTAAATGACAGTGTGAGCCTCCCTTCTTTATTTCTTCAATGGCCTTGGGCAAATCTTCCGCTACATTTTCTGGGAGTACATGACCTCTGGGCCTTACCGTAAGATCTAATCCTGCAAAGCCCATTTCCGCTGCTTTTTCACCTGCCGTCCGATAATTCAAGAATTGAAGATGCTTTGAGAATAAATATACCGGTAATGTATCGTGTATTTTATCAGGTATTTGCGATAAAGTTTGCAATGGATGTAAAAAAGGTACAGCTCCCAAGGCCTGTGTTGTTGTTTTAATAAATTTTCTTCTTGTTGTATCCTCCAATGTATACTTTTTATGTTATTTGTTTTGTTTCAATTGTTGCTCTTCCGCCTGCTTTAAAGGTAATGCTTTTATCAATCTATCAATATTAGGTCTCAGTGCTATTAGATAGGCCAATAAAGACAGGCCTATTATGAGATAAAAGGCATTTCCGTTTGCATAGTAAATAAATAGGGCAAGAAATGCCGGGCCTTCCAAAAGGGCATATTGAATGAGGGAAGCGGTTTGATATTTACCCAATTTGGTTTTTAGAGTACCTTCTAAACGTACTTCTTGAAGCTGTTTTTGGAACAAAAACTTACTTAAAAAATAACCCATGACAGCGACTATAGGAACAATGTATACGGATGGGTCATTGAAATCTGTCTGTACAATGAAAGAAGGGTTTTGAAAATAGACGAATAAGGTAAAGGCCACTAATCCAATGGTTAAAGTGCTATGAAGAATGGTCAGGGTTTGTAGTAAAGGTTTGTTTTGCATAAAATGTTTTGGTAATTGGCTTTCTAGCCAGTTTCTCATATTGCAACACTAAAATAGTTGTTTTGAACGAGAAGCATTTCCCTTACTAGTTAACAGAAGATTTTACATCTAATTCGAGTATTTGAGCAATGTATTTATTTGTATTTTTAAGACGAATGTAATTGAAATCGACCAGACATGAATAGAAGAACCTTCAACACCAAATTGTCCCAGGGCTTAGCCGGAACAGCGTTATTAAGTGGAATACCTTTGGCATGTGCCATGGGCGGTACACAGAACAAAAAGAAATTGGGTATTGCCCTCGTGGGATTGGGAAGCTATAGTACGTACCAATTGGCTCCTGGGCTTCAGGATGCCGAGCATTGTTATTTGGCGGGTGTTGTTACCGGTAGCCCGGAAAAGGAAAAAGTTTGGATGGACAAATATGGGATACCTAAGGAAAATGTGTACAACTATGAGAACTTTGATTCCATTGCCAAAAATGATGCTATAGATATTGTGTATGTGGTTTTGCCGAATAGTATGCATGCGGATTTTAGTATTCGTGCCGCAAAAGCAGGCAAGCATGTTATCTGTGAGAAGCCCATGGCTGTAAACGTTGAAGAATGCGATGCCATTATCGATGCCTGTAAAAATGCAGGGGTAAAACTTAGTGTAGGATATCGTATGCAATCCGACCCCTATACCAATGAGATTAAACGATTGGTAAGCGAAAAGCCCTATGGTAAGGTTATGTATGTTTCTTCCGATGCCGGGTATATCTCTAGGGGCAATCCGGAGCAATGGCGTTTGGATCATGCCTTATCTGGAGGTGGTGCCTTAATGAATATGGGGGTCTATTCCATACAGAGCAATATATATGGTGTTGGATATAATCCTATTTCGGTTTCCGCTCAGGAATTCAGTACCCGCCCTGAATATTTTAAGGATACCGATGAATCGATTACCGCCCAAATGGAATTTCCGAACGGGGTAGTAGGCCATATGTTCACATCGCACAATGCCAATGCGAATCGCCTTTTTGTTTCTTTTGAAAAAGGATGGGCAGAACTCAATCCCTGTCATAGCTATGGACCAATAGCCGGAAGAACTTCGGAAGGTAAAGAGATCAGGTACCCGCACCAAAGTCAACAAAAAGTACAGATGGATGATTTTGCCAAACATATTCTAATGGGCACCCCAAATGTGGTCCCGGGCGAAATGGGCAAACGTGATATGGTCATTGTAGAGGCTATTTACAAGTCCATTGCCGAAGGAGGAAAACGTATCCCTTTAGATTTAGATGATATGGGAATAGTGAAAAAGAGTATTTAGCAAAACAGTAGACAAAGAACCTTCAAAATAACCGATCTACTTTCTTCCGTGTTACCAAAAAGTGAATCATTCCGCTAATTCATGTAGCCCTTTCGTCCTAAAACTTTTCAAAGACCCCTAGTCCAAATAGAGCGAAATCATATTTCACGGGATCTAGGGGGTCTAGCTTACGGAGATTTTTATCCAATTCGGAAACGGCTTTTGCGTCGTTCTGCTTGCGGGTCAATAGATTTAGTCTCCTGGCCACGTTCCCGGAATGTACATCCAAAGGACAGGACAACTGTGATGGATTTATGGTTTTCCATAACCCGAAATCAACTCCCGTGCCGTTACTCCTAACCATCCATCTTAGGAACATGTTGATGCGCTTTGCAGCAGAACCCTTCCCGGGATCGCTAATGTGTTTGGTGGTTCGGTTTAGGTGGGGAAGCTCAAAGAAAACTTGTTTCAAAGCTGTGATGGCCGATTGCATAGATTCGGGTTTGGCATTTTTGGCAAATATACTTTCAAGCCCACCGTACTGCCGATAGATGTTTTGCAGACCCTTTATGAAATAGATGAAATCGATTCCATTAAAAGTCCTGTGAACAAAACCGGATAGTTTTTCCAAATCGCCTTCTTGGTGGTCCTTTACAAAGTCGGCCGGAACGTTGTCCAGGAGCTCCATCATAGTGGTTGCATTGTTGATGATACTTTTACGATTTCCCCAGGCTATTGTTGCCGTTAAGAAAGCACTGATTTCAATATCCTCTTTTCTAGAGAATCTATGTGGGATTTGGAGGGGATCCGTTTCCAAAAATCTTGGATGGTTATAGTATTCCACTTTGGCATCCAAAAACTCCTTCAACTCGGCCTTCCTCATTGTAGTGGAATATTTAACATCTTAAATAGGACTATTGGCCCAACCAAGATTAAGTTGTAGCAAGCATGCAGTGCCATTGCCCAATTGAGACCAAATCGTATTCTAATGTATCCTAAAATGGCCCCTACTACCAATTGGGGGGCAACAAGAAGGGGTGAAAGTAAAAGGGTGGTCAAGCGCATTTCAAAATTGGTAATATGATAAAATCCAAAGGTCAAGGTAAAAGCATAGAACAGTATGGGAAACCGTCTATTTTTTTTAAAAAAGGATAAAGGACCCCTGAAAATTAGTTCTTCCACAATAGGGGCAACGACCACCGCACCCAAAAATACCAATGGTAAAGAATAGCGCTCAAAGAAATCATCGACGGCATGTTTCCCAAAATCCAAATCAAAAATAACCTGAATCCCACCTATTAACCAGCCCAAAACAAAACTCAGAACAAGCGAAAGCCCCAATAACCGCAAAAAAACACCAAACCGATAATTGAAATCCCTGTTTTCATCTGGTCGGTATATGGGATTCTTTAAAAAGACTAGGAGTTCATGGAGCATAAAAAATCAGTTGGGTTAAGCTTGCCAGTAATTGGCTTGCATTTAACTATTCCGGAAATGTAGCTTTTTGGGAATCAGTAATCCGTCCATCCACCATAGTAAGTTTGCGATCGGCCATATCTGCAAGTTCCTTATTATGGGTAACGATTACAAAGGTCTGGCCAAATTTATCGCGAAGCTCAAAAAACAATTTGTGCAGATTGTCCGCACTTTCAGAATCCAAATTTCCACTGGGCTCATCCGCAAAAATAATGGAAGGATCATTTACAAGTGCCCTTGCCACGGCCACCCGCTGCTGCTCACCTCCGGAAAGTTCATTGGGTTTATGGTGGTATCTATCGGACAGGCCAAGGAAATCCAAAAGTTCTTTGGCTTTTTTTTCTGCTGTTGCCTTAGGTGTGTCTTTGATGAATGCAGGAATACAAACGTTCTCGAGTGCAGTAAACTCAGGAAGAAGTTGATGAAACTGAAAAATGAAACCAATATGTTCGTTCCGGAACTTGGCGAGTTCTTTATCCGAAAGGCTTGTGGTGTCCACTCCATTTATTAAAAGTTCGCTGTCCTTTTTATTGGATTGTTCGTCCAAAGTCCCTAATATTTGTAATAATGTAGTTTTACCTGCACCGGAGGCACCTACTATGGAAACAATTTCCCCTTTATGTATGTTTATATCAACTCCTTTTAAAACTTGGAGTTTCCCATAGGATTTTTGGATATGGACAGCTTTGATCATAGATAACATCTAAACGCAGCTCGAAAGTAAACATTAACCATAACAATGCAAAAGCTGTGGAACCTTAATAAAGAAGCTTTCGAATAAAGCTGTGGACATAAGTAAACAGAACTTGATATTTTTGTTTTTGGAACGCTAATAATACGTTAATTTGCTGTTCGAAGAATTTAAAGAACAGCTTTGTTTATATTTTTACAAAAAAAATTGAACAAAAATAAGTATAGCTATGGCACCTTATCAAAATCTGGAGGAATACAACTTGGAAATCACGAACGATGTTAAGGAGCGTTTTTCAAAGATTATTTCGGAAATCGGAGAGGATGTCGATCGCGAAGGTCTGGTGAAAACGCCGGAAAGGGCCGCCAAGGCCATGTTGTTTCTTACCCAAGGTTACAAACAGGATGCGGCCGCTATCCTCAAAAGTGCCATGTTCAAGGAATCTTACAACGAAATGGTCATCGTAAAGGACATCGAAATTTATTCATTATGCGAGCACCATATGCTTCCCTTTTTTGGGAAGGCCCATATCGCCTATATTCCCAATGGGCATATTGTTGGACTAAGCAAGCTTCCGCGCATAGTGGATGTTTTTGCGCGGAGGTTACAGGTCCAGGAGCGTCTCACCGAACAGGTTTTGGATTGCATTAATGATACATTAAAGCCTCAAGGAGTGGCCGTGGTAATCGAGGCCGCGCATATGTGTATGATGATGCGAGGTGTCCAAAAACAAAATTCGGTTACCACTACTTCTGGGTTTCGGGGATCCTTTAAGAATGAGGAAACTAGGAACGAGTTTTTAAAACTGATCAGTTCCAACCTTTCCTGATACATTACCCGACATCAAAAACAAAATGGTTTTTTGGAGCTACATTTTCCTTGGCATCCTTATTGCTTTGGAGTAAGTAATGTTTATTTTTAAGTCATGTCAAAAACCAAGGATAAAAAATACAAAACACTTCTTTTGGGATTGCTGTTCGATGGTATAGGAATGCTTTCTTTTGCGATACCCTTAATTGGTGACTTCTCGGATATTATTTGGGCTCCAATTTCTGCCTGGCTTATGACCCGAATGTACAAGGGAAAAATTGGTCAAGCGGCTGCAGTTTTCAACTTTATCGAGGAGATAATTCCCGGAATGGACATTATTCCCTCATTTACCATAATGTGGTTTTACACCTATGTTTTTAAAGGAAAAGGAAAACGAAACGTAATTGAAACCAAATAAGGGAAATAATGTTCCACTAATCGAACCCTGAACGTCTTCTAAACCTATTGATACCTAGATGTAATCAAGGTTACCTTTTCCAACAGTAAAAATCCTAACTTTATGCATTCCAAAATAAAATGGATCCATGAATAGGAGAAAGTTTGTTAAAAAGACCACTTTGGTTGCAATGACGGGAATTGTTGGTTGTGATATTGTTTTTGGTTCGGTTATGCCAGAAGGGTATCAACCACTTTCACTTCAGGACCCTGATCCCTTTAAGCTGTTCGATAAGGACAGGGAAATGGTTGTTTTGAACGACAAACCTTGGAATATGGAAGCACAGGCCCATTTACTGGATGATAAGATTACCCCTTCCAAGTATATGTTTATACGCAACAATGGATTGATTCCAGAGGATATTGATGTAGAAAATTGGGTTTTGACGGTGGATGGAGAATCGGTAAAACAAAACAAAAGTTACTCCTTGCAGGATTTGAAATCCAAATTCCGGCATCATACCTATCAATTGACCTTGGAATGTGGGGGAAATGGACGAAGCGAATTTAATCCTCCGGCAAAAGGAAATCAATGGACCATTGGTGCCGTTTCCAGTGCAGAATGGACCGGGGTAAGGCTCAAGGATATCCTAGAAGATGTTGGCATAAAGGATGATGCAGTGTATTTGGGATATCATGCGGCCGATCTTCATTTAAGCCGAAATCCAGAAAAAGAACCCATCTCAAGAGGAGTACCTATAGCAAAGGCAATGCAGGACGAGACACTATTGGCCTTTACCATGAACGGAGAGGATATTCCCTTGGTACACGGCCATCCCTTACGTTTGGTAGCAGGCGGATGGCCAGCTTCTGCCTCTGGAAAATGGATAAACCGTTTGAGCATCAGAAACATAGTACATAATGGCGCCAAAATGGGGGGTAGTTCATATCGGATTCCCTGCGATCCAGTAGCCCCTGGTGAAAAAGTACCCGATGAGGATATGTGCATTATTGAGTCCATGCCCGTGAAATCTTTAATTACTTACCCAAAATCCGGGGCTATGGTTTCGGAAGGAAAAAAATTGAATATTCGCGGCCATGCTTGGGCAGGGGAATTGGAAGTGAAAAAAATGGAGTACTCCATTGATTTTGGATCTACTTGGAAAACCTGCATTTTGGAAAAGCCTACCAACCGTTTGGCGTGGCAGCATTTTTCTGTAAACATCGATTTGCCAAAAAAAGGATATTATGAAATATGGGCCAGGGCCACTGATTCCAAAGGTGTTTCCCAACCCATGCTTCTACCGGGGTGGAATCCCAAGGGCTATCTAAACAATGCCTGTCATAGGATTGCCGTAAAAGTGGTTTGATGGGAAATGCGCATAAGACATATAGAAAGCGTGCTCGGAGGCTGTATCGTATATTGATTGTGGTGAGTGTCCTAGCTCTCATTACGGCTATCGGAGCTTTCTACTTTTACGAGGATGGAAATGGACCGAAAGGCAATCCCGAATATTCTGACCCCCTAGAGGCAAGAGAGGTGGGACAAATGGAAAAAAGTATCGATTCGGTTTCGGGATTTATCCAAGCACCTGGATTACAGGAGACCATTACCAATTGTACCACATGTCATTCGGCCCAACTCGTTACCCAGAATCGCATGACGAAAGAGGGTTGGCTTTCCACGATCCGTTGGATGCAGAAAACCCAAAATTTATGGGACTTAGGCGAAAATGAGCCTATTATTTTGGAATATCTGGCCACTAACTATGCCCCTGAGGAAAAGGGCAGGAGGGAAAATTTGGAAGTAGTGGAGTGGTATGTATTAGAAGAATAAATAGCCTTGGTTGAACCGTTGGCTACATGAATAACAGTATGGAAAAGTATGGAGATGCATTTGTAAACTCCTTTTTGGGAACCTTGGATTGGACCTGGAAATCCATCATCTTTGAGGTTCCTTGGTATACCAATTTCTTTTGGGGTATAATTGGTATATCCGTATTGGTATGGCTACTTGAAATCATGTTCCCTTGGCGTAGGGAGCAACCCATTTTTAGAAAGGATTTTTGGTTGGATGCTTTTTACATCTTTTTCAACTTTTTCATTTTTACCATTGCTATAAGCGGGTTCTATAAAATATTGGAATTATTATTTTTAGACTTAGGTATCTCAATTAAAGATTTAACTAATTTACATCTAGAATCTTTACCATTATGGGTCCAATTATTGATTTTCTTTGTGGTATTGGATTTTGTACAATGGTTTACCCATATCCTTTTGCACAAATATAGCTTCTTATGGCAATTCCATAAAATACATCATAGTGTTAAGGAAATGGGTTTCGCCGCCCATATGCGCTACCATTGGATGGAGAACATTCTATACAAACCGTTAAAAACTTTCGGGATTATGCTTTTGGGCGGGTTTGAGCCGGAACAGGCCTATATAGTTCATTTCGCTGCGATAACTATTGGCCATTTGAACCATGCGAACATAAAACTAACATGGGGGCCCCTGAAATACGTTTTCAACAACCCGGTCATGCATTTGTATCACCATGCATACACCTTGCCCGAAGACAAATACGGGGTGAATTTTGGGATTAGCCTAAGTATCTGGGATTACCTGTTTAAAAGCAATTATATCCCTGAGGATAGCGGATCAATACCTTTAGGCTTTAAAGGTGATAAAAATATACCCAAGGGATTCTTTGGACAGTCCTTCTACGGGTTCTTTAGACGTAAAGGTCTTGAGAAAGAATAATAGATCCCAAGTTTTATATTTTATTGTCCCATCTTGGTCGGCGTCTTTAGAACGGGAAATGAAGCTGTTCTTGCAGAAGCGGACATGGACAAGATTTTATTGTTTTCGAAATTGAAACAATATGAATTAATAATTAAGTTTTAATTGCAAAATGAAATTTCTACCCAAATCGTTAGCGAAAAAACGTTGACGATTCAGGTAATCCCTATAATTGGTATTCAACATATTGTTTATGGTAAGCCTAGTGGTGAGTTTGGTAGAATTTCCAAGAGGGAATTCCAATTTTGAATTGAAGACCAACACATGGTAAGCTTCCGGAGGAGTATTGATTTCCAATAGAACCTCTTGTTGTTGCTCCGGCGAGAAAATCATGATATTTGGTGGAAACTCATTCTGCCTGAATAAGTAATTACTTTCTAGGGAAATCTCAAAATCCTGCCATTCCGGTCGGGCGAACATTAGCTTGTTCCTGAAATTAGCTGCTGGTATATTGATCAATGCTATATCATTTTCAATATCCTTGCCCTTGACCAGGGAAAATTGATGTTCCGTTCTCCAACGGTCTGTCCAATCCACATATGCATTGGCATCAAGTCCCAATAACCTAGCATCGGTCTGGCGGTAACCCCAAACTGGAAATGCACCTCGGATGGTAAATTCTACCCCTGTGGGTTCCAGTAGAATAAAATCCCTAATGAAATTGGCATATGGTTCCAGTGTAAAGCCCCAACGTTCAAAATCCCTTTCCAAGGACATTGAAAGTTTATGCGACGTTTCGCTATCAATTCTCAAATCGCCCAACTCAATTCTTGCCGCGGAATGGTGGAGGCCATCACTGAACAATTCCGAAGGATTGGGTGCACGTTGGGAAAGGGCATAATTGAACCGAAAGATATTTTGATTTCCACCAAAGTATTGCAGACCTGTTGTAGCCGAAAAGTTATGATAGTCAAATACCGGGTTGGTAAGTATTTGATTTCCCGAATTCTCAATGATCAAATCCTGGAATTCCTGATCGTATCCCCGTTCTACCCAACGGGTGTTCAGGTAGAATTTCTTGGCATCTATTTGGGTGTAGTCATAACGGAAACCTCCGTCGATTAACAACTTGTCCGATATCTGATATTCGCCGATTAAAAAACCGCCTAGATCGTACTTCTCATAATCTGGTATAAGACGTCTGACCCCGGTATCCGGATTGGCAAAATTATCCTGATACCTTCCCAAAATTCCGATATGCAATTGGGATTTCCGTTTTGCGTCCCATTTAAAGTCCGCTCCCAGGGTATGGGTGGTCAATTCCAAATCAATGGATGCCCTATCATCTACCTCTCCGCGACGTATATCAAACTCAAATCGCCTGTTTACCTGGATATCGTATTGTAGGTTAAACTTACCCAATTCCTCAAAACGCTTATAGAATTTTAATTTTCCCAAATGGTGGGAGACTTCTTGCCTTGGATTTTGTAGGTCGTAAGTAAATGGCCTAATAATTTCCGGTTCACCACTATTTATACCACGTTCTAAATCATCTACATTGCCAATATGCGATGTTCTGAGAATAGCGATTTCCGTATTGTAATAGGAATAGTTGGCATCCCAGCCCCACGTGAACAATTGTTTTCCAAACCGAAGGGAAGCACCAATTTCCTTGATTCCGGTATTGGACAATATATAGTCCGGAGCTTCCTGATCACCTAGACGTTTGTAAGAACCTTGTCCCTTTAGAAACCAGCCTTTATCAAAAACCTTGGTAAGCTCGGAGGTAATATTTCCGCCCCTACCGTTGGACACTCCGTTCAGGATCGTTTTTCCAAAAAGGGTGTCTTTTGAAGGAATCCGGGCTTGTTCCATAAGAATTACGCCACCAATGGCATCACCTCCATATTGTAGAGCCGCCGCACCCTTGACAACGGAAATTGAACCAGAAGAATTGATATCCACATTTGGCGCATGCTCATCGCCCCATTCCATATCCTGCATGCGGACCCCATTGTTTAAAATCAACACGCGGCTCCCATTTAAGCCGTGTATGGCCGGTTTTACGATATTGGCTCCGGTGTTCAAGGATGAAACCCCGCTTAGTTCCCTTAGTGCATCCCCCAAACTCCCACTGCTAAACTGTTCCAGGGTCTCTAGCCCCAGAACTTCCTCCTGTGCAGAATTGGTCTTATGGAGGATGGCATCGCCTACCACTTTTACCTCATCCAACTCTTCAAGATGATGTTCCAATTTAACATCCAATTCGGTATTGACTTTATTAATTTCTACACTAATAAATTGGGTAACGCATTCTGCATGGGATACTTCCAATTCCAGAAAACCCATACAAAGAGATTTCAATTCAAATTTCCCCTCCATATCGGTATAGGTAATATTTGTATCGCCCGAAATTTGGACGGCAGCTCCTGTTAGGGCAGTACCATCATGAAAATCAATAACGGTACCCGACAAAGTATTGGAGCAGTCCTGTGCAATTGTGTTAAGGAATGATACTGCCATGAACAGTACCGTAAACAAAAGTTTCATGAGTTATTCATTAGTTTAGAAATGGCTTCGATCAAAAAAAATGGGAAGCTTTAGGAGGATCTAAACCATGCTAGGGGGAGGCCTACAATATTTTTTTGCAAAAATACCTTTGAAAATAGGCGATATATGGAAATTATAACTATGCTTTACAGGTAAGAAGACAAAATTGGAAATATCAAAAGTAGTGAGTACAGGTACGGCAAGTTCAGTATTTTGATTTTCAATCGCCAGTTCACAATATAGGCAGGTCTCAACTTGGTCCCAATCATCTTCCGTATGCGAATACACATGTAAGGCGGAAACTTTGATAAACAACAAAGCCGTGAAAAAGGCAAACAACCAAATGTTACGATTCTTGGCCATAACCTACAAAATTAACCAAATGGGGTTTTACAAGATAGTTAAATAAACCATAATTATTTAAAAAGAAACCCGAATCCAAGACGGACCAGCATTTTCTTTTCAAAATTCCAAAAGAATTTGAACTGCCCAAATAACCATCCGAACACCACCAACAAAACTTGATAAATAGGAAAGATCAATAGAATACGTACCGTCCAATATATCCAAGCATTTGTTGTTTCCTGTTGAAGACCAATAAAACTTGTAAGAGGGTCCGCAAGTTTGGCCGCTGTGGAGCCTGTAACGGCAAATACGATAAAAATAACCAGCAACTGAAAATTGGAATCAATGCCCCAGCGCTTTTTTAATTTCTGCATTTATCTTGGATATGGGGCAAATATAATCCTTAAATGCGAGGCAACCAAGGTCCTAAACGCTGGTTGTATTTGCGTTGAAAATAGATGAAGTAATTGTACAATTTGTAATTTACCTCATAGCCATAATCTATATTCGGATCGTAGTTTATCTGGAGTTCATACAGGTTCGGATTAAAGCGTAGGGGCTGCAATACTCTTTGATTCCAATTGATCACCAATATCTGATTACGGTTCTCCAGATAGGGTTGGGAATAAAACCCCTCAGGCCTTGCAATACTATTAAGCCAAAAATTGAATCCGGGTTCTATGATAATTACTTCATATTCCGTACTATCACTTGCTATTTCTATCGTATCCCCAACTGTTTTGTTAAAAGCAATCCTTTCTTTATCCGTAATCTCTAGGGCCTGCTTGGAGCTTTGACAACTACTAAAAGCCACGCCAATTAGAAACAATAGTATTCCAATTTTAAAAATCATTTTTTTCATAGTCGTAACCTTTTTGTTGCCCATCAACAGGGATATTAAAAATAAGATACAAAAAAGTCGCTCGTATATACGAGCGACTTTTGTTAAATAAGGTTAATGTAATCAGAACTACTTTTTGAAGAGTCCTCCCAACAATCCACCAAGTCCACCACTTTTCTTGTTACTGCCCATGACCATACCTGCCACATCGTCCAATACGCTACCATCACCATCCGCATCAATAAGGCTCATGATCAAACTTTGGTTTTGTTGCGGCTGACCGCCCAACATACTTCCCAATAAACTGTTTATTCCATTGGCATCGTTCACATTGCCGCTGTTCCTTTCCCTGCCTAGGTATCCCATTACGATAGGGGCCGCAATTTTAAGGATATTGGCAATGGCACCTGCATCCAAGCCGGATTTCTGGCTCAATGCATTTTCTACCTGTGGCTGCTTGTTTCCGAGCACATGGCCCAAGATCCCAGCACCGTCATCCATTACGGATTGGTCTACACCACCACCAAAAAGGCCTCCTAAATCATCCAGGATACTGCCATTATGTTTATTTGAGAGTGCGTTCATAAGACCTTCCACTCCCTGTGGAGAAGAAGCATTTTTCTTCATGGCGCCCAATAAAAGTGGCATGGCCATGCTAAGAACATCGGCGGTCTTGCTTTCGGGTTGTCCGGTTTGTCCGGCCACCCCGTTAATTAGTTGTTTGCCCATAGGGCTGTTTAGTAAATCTAATAATCCAGACATGTTATAGTTAATTTTAAAATGGACTCGTAATGTACAAAAACTGTACTAATCCAATCGTCCTTCTGGAAAATAAACCTACTTCAATAACGAAGTTATCTGAGAAGCCAATTCGGTTCCGATCCGGTCTTGCGCTTCTCCCGTTGCGGCACCAATATGTGGCGTCAATGAAATTTTTGGGTGCATCAAAATCTTAATTTCTGGACTAGGCTCGGATTCGAATACATCCAATCCCGCAAATGAAATTTTTCCACTCTCCAACGCATCGACCAGGGCAACTTCATCAACAACACCACCCCGAGCTGCATTCACAATGGCGACACCGTCTTTCATGATAGCGAATTCCTTTTTCCCAATAACATACTCTTTTTGTGCTGGAACGTGAAGGGTTATGAAATCCGAGGCTTGCAATACTTCTTCCTTGGTCAATGAGGTAAAATTAAAGGAAGCCGATTGACCGTCAAAAAAAGAAACCTCAAGCGAAGCCTTTTCCAAAAAGGGATCAAAATAAATAACTTTCATACCTATTCCCAAGGCGATTTTTGCAGTAGCCCTACCAATTCTTCCAAAACCCATTACTCCTAAGGTCTTTCCCCTAAGTTCTGTTCCTCCAGCATAGGATTTTTTAAGCTGTTTAAATTTACTGTCCCCATCCAAAGGCATCTGCCTGTTGGCATCGTAAAGGAAACGGACCCCTCCGAATAAATGGGCGAAAACCAACTCAGCTACTGATTCCGAAGAAGCCGCAGGGGTATTGATTACATGCAATCCTTTTTCTTTCGCGTAAGCGACATCGATATTATCCATACCTACGCCACCACGACCGATTAGTTTTAGACCCGGACAGGCATCAATAAGGTCTTTTCGTACTTTAGTAGCACTCCGCACCAAAAGCCCAATAATTTCATGTTCATTGATATAGGGAATCAATTGTTCCTGGGCCACAGTTGTAGTTATTACCTCAAAACCTTCGCTTTCCAAAGCTTGGATTCCTGATTGTGCTATTCCGTCGTTCGCAAGTATTTTCATTTCAGTTGTCAGTTGTTGGTTGTCAGTGTATTGTTTTAGTTGCTCTTTGATTTACGGTCAATGAACAACTAAAAGCATACAACGATTATCCTTTTCGTTCCATTTCGCTCATAATATCCACAAGTATACCTACACTCTCCAATGACATAGCATTGTACATGGAAGCTCGGTAACCACCTACGGATCTGTGTCCGTTGAGCCCATTTATACCCGCTTCCTTCCACATAGCATCAAAAGTTTCCTTTAACCTTTCATCGGCCAGGTTGAATGTTGCGTTCATATAGGAACGGTCTTCTATTTTGGCAAAGCCTTTAAAAACGGGATTCAAATCAATTTCCGAATAAAGCAATTGTGCCTTCTTTTCATTAATTTCCTCTATCGCCGGGATTCCCCCCAAGTTTTTAAGCCACTCCAGGGTCAACATGCACGTATATACCGGAAAGACCGAAGGTGTATTGAACATACTGTCCTTGGAAATATGAACTTGGTAATCCAACATGGACGGAATTTTACGGGAAACTTTGCCCAAAACATCTTCTTTAACAACGACCAAGGTAGTGCCCGCGGCCCCCATATTCTTTTGTGCTCCCGCATAAATTAAATCGAACTGGGAAAAATCCAATTGCCTGGAAAAAATATCGGAACTCATATCGCAGACCAATGGAACAGTAGTATTCGGGAATTTTTTTACCTGAGTCCCGAAAATGGTGTTATTGGAAGTTAGGTGCAGGTAATCCAAATCATCAGGAACCGTGTACCCCTTGGGAATGTAATTGAAGTTTTCATCTTTGGATGAGCCCACTTCTACCACTTCACCAAAAATTTTAGCTTCCTTAATAGCCTTTTCACTCCATGCGCCGGTATTTAAATATCCAGCTTTCTTGTCCAATAGATTATAGGCCGCCATTAAAAACTCCAGACTGGCGCCTCCTTGTAAAAACAAGGCTTGGTATCCTTTGCCCTCTAAGCCCAAAAGCTCCAGTGCCAAAGTCCTTGCCTTTTCCATGATGTCCACAAATTCCTTGCTTCGGTGGGATATTTCAATAAGCGATAATCCAGAACCGTTAAAGTCCATAACGGCTTCCGAGGCCTTTAAAAATACCTCTTGTGGAAGAATACAGGGGCCTGCGCTAAAATTATGTCTTTTCATATGATGTCCAATTTATAGGTTCCGAAAATCATTCGGTATTTCAATAGGTTTCTTAAATTAAGCCGTTAAAGGTCATAAAATTAAAGGGAATCATCCTAATGGAAAACAAATAATTCTGTTATGTTTTTAACAGGAAGTCAACAGTATCCACCCCATCCGCATAATCTGTTAAACTTGGGGTTTGCGTCTTTCCGAAAGGAATCTCATTCTTTATAATGCCCTGGGATACCACACATTGTATTCTGTCCTTATCCCGTTCCAACTTTAATTTAATATCCTTCAAGGATTCGTATCGCTCATAAAACAGTGATGCAATAGGTGATGCATAACTTTCATCCTCTTTTACCATAAGAAATCCGTTGTCCAGGATTCTGAATTCGCTCATCAGGTATACCGCCTTATTGTAATCATAATTATTGGCGTATTTATGATGATTTATAATAGCGTTATATGGGTAAATTGATGTAAAGAATATATCAAAATCATAATCCATCGGAACAAAGAGTTTGGATATGCTTCGGCACCCTAGCCCATAATATCTAAAAATATCCTCGCCCAAGTCTTTTAGCTGCTCTGGAGATTCCTTTCCAGTAAGGACTGCCACCGAGTTTCTATTCTTTCGGATTAAGTTGGGTTTTTTAGCGAAGTAATATTCAAAATATCGTGCCGTATTATTACTTCCTGTTGCAATTATTGCATCAAATACATCCAGTTTTTCCTCGGTAAAACGAATTGCATGCTTCAGGGTTGGCTCCTTTTCAATAAGAAATTCGGCCAAAAACGGAAGCAGGATATTGTCGTTGGAGGAAAGTTTTACCAGTACGGAATTTCCAGTTAAAAGAACCGCCAAAAAATCGTGGAAACCTACCAGGGGAATGTTTCCGGCCGTAATAAGCGCGATGTCTTTTTCTTTGTTTTTTTGCAGATCATAGGAGGACATCCAATTGAGTAAACTGTCTTCCGTCAATTGTTTATTCCAACTCTCAAGGGCAAAAAGCACATTCTCTTTCGTAAACCAACCATTGGACTGACCGGCCAAACGAATCTTTTGTTCCAATTTATGAAACCACATGCTTTTCGGATGCCCGTTGGAAGCTAATTTATTGGGATATTCGCAAAATTCCCCTATGAATTTTCCAAGTTTAACAAAAGCTTCTAATCTATGTTTGAGGTCTGTCATTATATTTGTCTAGTAATTCTGTAGGGTTTACCTTTGCGCCCAAGGAATTGCAAAAATACACATACAAAACTAAAATTGCTGCTGAACGGATTTTGAACGCAAAACGAATTCAGCTTAAAAAAGAAAATTATGGCGATTATAATAACAGATGAATGTATAAACTGTGGGGCTTGTGAGCCCGAGTGCCCTAACACCGCTATCTATGAAGGAGCGGATGAATGGCGATATAGTGATGGTACTTCCTTAAAAGGAGATGTTGTATTACCGGATGGAAAGGCCGTAAATGCAGATGATGTGCAGGAACCGATTAGTGATGAACTCTATTATATATCTCCGGACAAATGTACGGAGTGTATGGGCTTTCATGAGGAGCCGCAGTGTGCTGCAGTCTGTCCTGTGGATTGCTGTGTTCCCGATGAAGATAGGGTAGAGTCCGAAGAAACTTTGCTTACCAAACAACAATTTATGCATCCGGAAGAGTAGGTGAAACATCCGACCGATTTGAAAAAAAAAGTCTGAACCCGACAGTATTGTCGGGTTTTTTGTTTCTCCTTTTAAGTTTTAAAACCATTTTGAAAAACTATCTTTGCACGCGAATTGGAAAATAGAAGCTTTTTCCAAAACTGTAAATCTAACGTCTTCCGCAAATGAAAGCAGGTATCGTAGGCTTACCCAATGTAGGCAAGTCCACCCTTTTTAATTGTCTATCCAACGCCAAGGCGCAAAGTGCCAATTTTCCATTTTGCACTATTGAGCCTAATATTGGTGTGGTAAACGTTCCCGATCCCAGATTGGAAAAACTGGAAGAGTTGGTGGACCCTGAACGTGTAGTGCCCGCTACCGTAGAAATTGTGGATATCGCCGGACTTGTAAAAGGAGCTAGCAAAGGCGAAGGATTGGGCAACCAGTTTCTGGGAAATATAAGGGAGACCGATGCCATCCTTCATGTTTTGCGTTGTTTTGATAATGACAACGTGGTTCATGTAGATGGTTCGGTAGACCCTATCCGTGACAAGGAAACCATCGATATGGAATTGCAGTTAAAAGACCTTGAAACCGTGGAAAAAAAATTGGACAAGGTAAAACGTTCTGCAAAAACAGGAAATAAAGAGGCCCAAAAGGAAGAGGCTGTACTATTGAAATTAAAGGACGGTCTGGAAGCCGGTACCTCAGTACGTGCCATTTCCATTGAAAAAGAAGCCCGAAAGGAATATGTAAATCCCTTACAATTCATAACGGACAAACCCGTAATGTATGTATGTAATGTAGATGAAGAGTCTGCGGTCACGGGGAATCCCTATGTAGAAAAAGTGCGAAATGCCGTAGCCCATGAGGAAGCGGTCATTCTTGTTTTGGCCGTGGGTACGGAAGCGGATATCACCGAACTGGAAACCTATGAAGAACGGCAAATGTTCCTTGAAGATATGGGATTGGATGAACCGGGTTCCGCTAAACTGATACGGGGAGCCTACAAATTATTAAATCTTGAAACCTACTTTACCGCAGGCGAAAAGGAAGTCCGTGCTTGGACCATTCCCATTGGGGCCACCGCACCACAAGCTGCTGGGGTAATCCATACCGATTTTGAAAAAGGTTTTATCCGTGCAGAGGTCATTTCCTATTCGGACTATGTAGGTTATGGGAGTGAGCAAAAGGTAAAGGAAGCCGGTAAAATGCGGGTAGAAGGAAAAGACTACATTGTACAGGATGGGGATGTGATGCATTTTCGGTTCAATGTATAAATAGTTGCTTCTAAAAAACTCAAAAAGCTCTTCAAAGAATTACAGCTGACCATCGTAATCCTTCAAAAAAGGATTTGAGCCCGAATACCGTCCATTCTATTTTTACGGAATGTTTAAAAAGTCGTCCGCCGCGGGTATTGGAATCCTGTTTGCTATTTTAGGGGTAGTGCTCTTTTCTACGAAAGCCGTCATGGTAAAACTGGCCTATCAATATAAAGTGGACCATGTTACCCTGCTTCTGTTCCGGATGGGCTTTGCCCTTCCTTTTTATATGTTCATCGCTTTTTGGAAGAAACCGCTGCATCCAAAGGAAATTCGAATCAAAGATTATGTTTGGATTGTATTTTTAGGATTTGTAGGCTACTATTTGGCCAGCTTATTCGACTTTATGGGCCTACAATACATAAAGGCCGGACTGGAACGTATTATTCTGTTCATTTACCCAACTATAGTAGTGCTGCTATCCTGGCTTTTCTTTAGAAAAATAATGACCAGGTCCCAAACGTTGGCCATTTTGCTTACCTATCTTGGGGTAGTCGTTACTTTTTGGAACGAGATTCAAATTCAAGGTGAATCTGCATTATGGGGTGGGTTTTTAATCTTTCTTAGTGCAATTACCTATGCCTCTTATTTGGTAGGCAGCGGTTGGTTGATTCCAAAATTTGGGGTACTCCAGTTTACTTCCTATGCCATGATTGTATCTACTATTTGTGTGGGCATACATTATGGAATTTCAGGTGATTTTGAACTTATCCATTATCCCTGGGAAGTATACGCATTGGGATTGGCCATGGCGCTTTTTGCAACCTTGATTCCCTCCTTTTTGGTTTCCGCGGCAATTGAAAGATTGGGAGCATCCACTTTTTCTATTTTTGGGAGTTTGGGACCAATTTCTACTATCGTTTTGGCCTATTTCTTTTTGGACGAGCGGATAACCGCTATTCAGGTTTTTGGAATGTTGATCGTAATAGCCGGTGTAAGCATGGTTTCCGTAAAGGGCAAAGTTAAGAGCTAAAAAGGCATAGGATCAAGATTTGCAAATTGCATATTTTAAAGTCGGTTTTAAGACTTCAACTTTAAACCTGTAACCCCAGCTATCAACAAATTCCGTACTTTCGTTGTTAATTACTTTCCTTGGCACCCATTTTGATTTTTGCCTCGAAATTTTATATTAGCAAGGATAAACCTGCACCAAATGGCTGAAACGCAATATACCGAAGACAATATTCGCTCACTGGATTGGAAGGAGCACATCCGGATGCGTCCCGGAATGTATATTGGCAAATTGGGAGATGGCTCTTCGGCAGATGATGGTATCTATATTCTTGTCAAGGAGGTATTGGATAATTGTATCGATGAATTTGTAATGGGCGCAGGTAAGACCATTGAAATTTCGATTCAGGGCGAACGGGTTATTGTTCGAGATTACGGTAGGGGTATTCCATTGGGCAAAGTGGTGGACGTAGTATCCAAAATGAATACAGGCGGAAAATACGATACACGGGCCTTTAAGAAATCCGTTGGACTTAACGGGGTAGGTACCAAGGCCGTAAATGCTCTTTCGGCCTTTTTTAAAGTGGAATCTACGAGGGACGGTAAATCCAAATCCGCTGAATTTGAGATAGGAGAGCTCAAAAAAGAAGAGTTGTTGGAAGAGACCGCAAGGAGGCGTGGTACCAAGGTTACTTTTATCCCCGATGAATCCATCTTCAAAAAATACAAGTACCGCAATGAGTACGTAGAACGCATGGTCAAAAACTATGTGTACCTAAACCCTGGACTTACCATTGTGTTCAACGGGGAAAAGTTCCATTCCGAAAACGGATTGAAGGATTTGCTGGAAGACAACAACAACGCCGAGGATATGTTGTACCCCATTATACATTTGAGGGGCAATGATATCGAAGTAGCCATTACACATAGCAAGACACAGTATAGCGAGGAGTACCATTCTTTCGTGAACGGACAGCACACCACACAAGGAGGGACACATCAGGCCGCTTTTCGTGAGGCTATGGTAAAAACCATTCGCGATTTCTATGGTAAGGGTTACGACCCCTCGGATATACGAAAATCCATTATTTCGGCCATTTCCATCAAGGTAATGGAACCTATTTTTGAAAGCCAGACGAAGACCAAGTTGGGCTCTACCGATATGGGAGGAGGTCTACCTACTGTACGAACCTATATCAATGATTTTGTCGGCAGGCAGCTGGACAATTATTTACATAAAAACCCCGATACGGCAGAAAAGCTGCAACGTAAGATTATGCAGGCCGAAAAGGAACGGAAGGAACTTTCGGGTATCCGAAAATTGGCACGGGAACGTGCAAAAAAGGCAAGTCTACATAATAAAAAACTAAGGGACTGCCGGGTGCATTTGGATAATATGAAGAACGATAGGAGGCTAGAAAGCACTTTGTTCATTACCGAAGGTGATTCCGCTTCCGGATCCATAACCAAATCCAGGGATGTGAATACACAGGCGGTGTTCAGTCTTCGTGGAAAGCCTTTGAACTCTTATGGTATGTCCAAAAAAATTGTATATGAGAACGAGGAATTCAATCTTCTGCAAGCGGCATTGAATATAGAGGATTCCATGGAAGAACTTCGCTACAACAATATCGTAATAGCTACGGATGCCGATGTAGATGGAATGCATATCCGATTGCTGTTAATTACCTTTTTTCTACAGTTCTTTCCGGAATTGATAAAGGAAGGACATTTGTATATCCTGCAGACTCCCTTGTTCCGTGTTAGGAACAAGAAGGAAACCATTTATTGTTATAGCGATGAAGAGAAGAGGGATGCTATTAAAAAACTATCCGGAAAACCTGAAATCACCCGATTCAAGGGTCTGGGAGAGATTTCACCGGATGAGTTCAAGCATTTCATCGGGGATGATATCCGATTGGAACCTGTTATGTTGGACAAAGCGATGTCCATTGAACAGTTATTGAATTTCTATATGGGCAAGAATACGCCTGATCGTCAAAAATTCATTATTAATAATCTTAAAGTAGAAGTAGATTTAGTTGAAGATAACCATTTGTAAAACAAAGTTATACGTATCTGTTCTGAATGGAAGAGAATGAAGAATTGAACGAGGCTCATGAACAAAACCCAGATAGCCCTCAAGATGCCCTTACCCGAGTTACGGGCATGTACAAGGATTGGTTTTTGGATTATGCTTCCTATGTTATTTTAGAACGGGCGGTTCCGGCCATAGAGGATGGGTTTAAACCCGTACAGCGTCGTATCATGCACGCATTGAAGGAACTGGATGACGGCCGCTACAATAAAGTGGCCAATGTCGTAGGCCACACTATGCAATACCACCCCCATGGGGATGCCAGTATTGCCGATGCCATGGTGCAGATCGGTCAGAAGGAGTTGTTGATAGATACACAGGGAAACTGGGGAAATATCTTAACAGGAGATAGTGCCGCAGCTTCCAGATACATAGAAGCGAGGCTTTCCAAATTTGCGTTAGAGGTTGTTTTTAGTCCCAAGATTACCGAATGGCAACTTTCCTATGATGGTAGAAAAAAAGAGCCGGTAAACCTACCCGTAAAATTTCCATTGTTGTTGGCTCAGGGAGCCGAAGGTATTGCGGTAGGCCTTTCCACCAAAATACTCCCGCATAACTTCAATGAACTTATAGATGCCTCCATAAAACATCTGAAGGGGCAACGTTTTAAGTTGTTTCCCGATTTTCCGACCGCCGGTATTATCGATGTTGACAATTACAATGACGGCTTACGGGGAGGCAAAATACGTGTCCGTGCAAAAATTTCCCAAAGGGACAAAAACACTTTGGTTATCAATGAGATTCCCTTTGGTACCAATACATCCTCTTTGATCGATTCTATTCTTAAGGCAAACGATAAGGGGAAAATAAAAATCAAAAAAATAGAGGACAATACGGCGGCCGAGGTAGAAATTTTGGTGCATTTACCAAGTGGCATCTCTCCGGACAAGACCATCGATGCTCTTTACGCGTTCACATCTTGTGAATCATCCATTTCTCCTTTGGCCTGTATCATCGAGGACAACAAACCTTTGTTCATTGGGGTCACGGAGATGTTAAGGCGTTCTACGGACGCCACTGTAGAGTTATTGAAACAAGAGTTGGAAATTCAGCTTTCCGAACTCCAGGAACAATGGCATTTTGCCTCATTGGAACGAATTTTCATTGAAAACCGTATCTATAGGGATATTGAGGAAGAAGAAACTTGGGAAGGGGTGATAGCGGCTATCGATAAAGGATTGAAACCACATGTCACACATTTGAAAAGAGCGGTTACCGAGGAGGATATTGTCCGTTTGACCGAGATTCGTATAAAACGTATTTCCAAATTCGATTTGGATAAGGCCCAACAGTATTTGGAAAGCTTGGAAGAAAAAATTGCCCAGACCCAACATCATCTGGACAACTTGGTCGATTTTGCCATTGATTATTTCAAAAATTTGAAATCCAAATACGGAAAGGGACGTGAGCGGAAATCGGAAATTCGGATTTTTGACGATATTGAAGCGACCAAAGTGGTCATACGCAACACCAAACTATACGTAAACCGGGAAGAAGGTTTTGTAGGCACTTCGCTTAGACGTGATGAATATGTAACGGATTGTAGTGATATAGATGATATCATCGTTTTCACAAAGGACGGAAAAATGATGGTCACCAAGGTGGATGCCAAAACCTTTATTGGCAAAAATATTATTCATGTTGCCGTGTTTAAGAAAAAGGACAAGCGGACCATTTATAACATGATCTACAAGGATGGTAGGGGAGGTGCCACATACATAAAACGTTTTGCCGTAACCAGTATTACAAGGGATAAGGCCTATGATCTTACCAGCGGTAAGGCCAGTACGGATGTATTATATTTTTCGGCCAATCCCAACGGTGAAGCTGAAGTGGTTACCGTAAACCTACGGCAAGTAGGAAGTATTAAAAAATTGAAATGGGATATGGATTTTGCCGATGTATTGATTAAAGGCAGGGCTTCCAAAGGAAATATTGTTACCAAATATTCGGTAAAACGTATAGAGCTTAAAGAGAAAGGACTATCTACTTTAAAACCCCGTAGACTTTGGTTCGATGACACCGTGCAACGTTTAAATATGGATGAACGCGGAGAATTTCTAGGTGAATTTACAGGTGAGGACCGCTTGCTTCTGATAAATCAACATGGTGTAGTAAAGACAGTTATACCCGAACTTACACTCCGGTTTGATGATGATATGATCGTGTTGGAAAAATGGGATCCCAACAAACCACTATCTGCAATCCATTGGGAGGGAGAGAAGGAGCTATTCTATGTAAAACGATTCTTGATCGAAAACCCGGATAAGGAAGAAAATATTATTACGGACCATGCAAAATCCTATTTAGAGAAAATCTTTACGGATTATCGTCCTAGAGCGGAAGTTGTTTTCTCCAAGAAACGAGGGCAGGACCGAAAGGACAATCTAGAGATTAATCTGGAGGAATTCATATCCGTAAAAGGTATTACTGCAATGGGCAACCAATTGACTAAGGAGAAAATACTTGAAATCAATGCTTTGGATCCATTGCCCTACGAACCGCCCAAACCCAAGAATACAATGGATATTGAAGTAGTGGACGAGGAAAATGTAGCTTCGGAAACATCTACTAAATTAAACCCAAATGGTGAGGACGAGGGAAACAATGATAGTGAGCAAACCACTCTTTTCTAACTTAAATAACCGGATAAACTCCAGCGGAATGCTATAAAATTCCGACTATTCGGTTCTGTTAATACAGATGTGAGATTTAGATAGCTACGGATATATGTTTAAGGAAAGTAAGAAATTATCTTCCAGAAGCTTATAAAAGATGAACATTTTGTTTTTTTGAAACTAATAGCCTTATATTTAGCCTAAACTGATTGTTAGATGGATTTTACCAACCCCCTGGTGTACGGTGTACCTTGTTTTATTGCTTTTATTTTGTTAGAGTTAACATATAGCAAAACCCATGGAGATGATGATCTGTACGATTGGAAAGATTTGTTCGCCAGTGGTTTTATGGGTGTTGGATCTGCATTTTTAGGTCCTTTGTTCAAGGTGATATTCGCTATTGTATTGTTTGAATACACCTATGAATTTTTTAACCCTGAGATAAGTGGAGTTCGTACCAATATCATGGGGTATACCTCTTTTGGCTATGCTTGGTATATTTGGTTGCTCTGCCAATTGGCAGATGATTTCACGTATTATTGGTTTCATAGGGCCAACCATGAAGTTAGGGTACTCTGGGCCGCGCATATCGTGCATCATTCCTCGGATAATTTTAACCTGGGAACAGCCGTTCGAAACGGTTGGTTTACCATAGTTTACAAACCCTTGTTTTATATGTGGTTGCCCGCCATTGGCTTCCCACCGGAAATGGTTATGGTATGTTTGGGAATAGAGGCCTTATGGCAATTTCAGCTGCATTCCGTATATGTCCCAAAAATGGGCTGGATCGAGAAGATTTTTAATACGCATACCATGCATCAGGTACATCATGCGCAGAACGTTGAATATTTGGATAAGAATCATGGTGGATTCCTTAACATATTTGATAAGCTATTCGGGACCTGGAAAGAACTGGATGATGATATTGATGTAAAGTATGGGGTGATCCATTCACCTGAATCCTATAATCCAATGGTCATTCTTACCCATGAGTATAAGGATATCTGGAAAGATCTTAAAAAGTCAAAAAAACTTTCCCATAAGTTGATGTATATTTTTGGTCCGCCGGGTTGGAGCCATGATGGGAGTACCTTAACGGTACGACAACAGCAACGTCTTTTTGAAGAACAGAAAAAGATTAATCCAAAATTGGCCTTTAGCAGGCCTAATTGACCTATATCCCCGCGGAAGTTGAGTCAATTATTTCCGCTTTCCAAAACGTCTTCTTTTTTTCGCAACTTCATATTCAAAAACTCTATCAGTAAGGAAAAAGCGATGGCAAAGTACAGATAGCCTTTTGGAATGGCCCCGATTTCCTGATCAAAGATTTTGGTATGACTTAAATGTGCCGCTTCGGCAATTAACATAAAACCGATAAGTATCAGAAAGGAGAGTGCCAAAAGCTGCATGGAAGGATGCTTGTTGATAAAGACCCGTATGGGATTGGCAAAGACCATCATGATAATGATGGAAATAACAACGGCAATAATCATTACGATTAAGGCATCCATTGGACTATCGCCTATTCCATTGGTCATACCGACTGCCGTAAGAATGGAATCTATGGAAAATATAAAATCAATAAGTACTATTTGAACTATCGCGTTTGAAAAACTTGTAATTTTCTTGGCATCCAATTCATCCTTATCATGTGAGGGCAGCTCAACTTTTTCATGTATTTCCGAAGTGCTTTTGTAAAGTAGAAATAACCCTCCAAAAAATAGAATCAGTGCCTGGCCACTTATTCCCGTGGTGAGCCAAGAGGAATTTATATAGTAGAAAGGGTTTTTTAACCCTATCAAAAATGACACCGCGAATAAAAGGATTATTCGCTGCACCATGGCCAGGAGCAATCCTATGTTGGTTGCCCTCTTTTGTTGGTTTTTGGGCAACTTATTGGCTACGATAGAAATGAACACGATATTATCTATCCCAAGCACGATCTCCAAAAACGTCAAGGTCACTAAAGCGATCCACGCATCGGGGCTTGCAAAAAATTCAAACATATTCAGTTGGTTTTTATAGCAGTTCCTCTGGATTTTTGGCTTTGGCCAATTATATTGTACTCAAATGTATAGGAATTATCCGTAGTCGACAATATTTTCATGTGTATGGACTTCTCCTCGGATTTGTTCCTTGGGTTTATTTTCTTCACAATATATTCGCAATCGTTTATCCAACGGACAAATGATGTATCGGTCTTCCCTTTGAAGTAATCAATTTCAATAGAATTATTACGGATAAAAGTGGTAGTAACATCTTCTCCATCAATACGAGTGGTAAAGGAGAAACTCCCTTCCTTAAAACGTGCACAATCCCTTTGGGGTCCGTAGCAGGATACCACTATAAAAATAACAATCAAGGTAGGTAGTAGCTTTTTGAACATGGACACAAAATAAACAAATTAATGGCTAGTCACCACCATAGATTTTGAAACTTCCATCTGAATGAAAAATAATAATTTTATCCACTGATTTATGATTACCCCCGATTTTTATATTTTGTGTTTTTTTAGGGGGTGATTGGGTACGGGCAATATGGGCATCCGTTTCCGAAGATGCTGCGGGGAAGGTTCCTTCTCCCTTAAGAAGCCAATATAAATCTACTTCGGGGAAAGTGTCATTGACTTTGAGCACGAATTCTAAACTTGGCTTATTCCGACCAGTGAGCAAATGGGAAATACTGGATCGTTGCACACCGATCCTATCCGCAAATGCGGAGGCGGAAAGATCGTAATAACGTAGCAACTTCCTCAACCGTTTTGTGAAATCTTCCTGATTTACCATTGTAACTAATCTTACCTTTATATCACACCCACCATAATAGAATGGAAAGAGAATTAATCATGTATTTTTAAAAACCTAAGGATTCATGTTTAAATAACATAAGTTAAAACATTGAAATACAAATATTTAATTCAAATACCTAAGTATCGAACTAAAATTGTATACAAATGTACAAATCAATAGTTATTAAACATATACATGTGTAACTTATATGGATACAATTGTAACTGTCAATGATATTACTTTTGTAGCATACCTATATGCCCTATGCGCTTTCAGGATTTAGATTATCCGAACATTAAGGAAAAAAGTATCCTTGGTCGTTATGTGACCCATGGTCAAGTAGTAGGATTCCTGAATACATTGCGGAAACCATTTTCGGTAGATACTATAGGATTATCCGTTGAAAAGCGTTCTATTGAAAGTATTACCATGGGTAAGGGTAAGCAAAGAATATTGATGTGGTCCCAAATGCACGGTAACGAATCTACGACGACCAAGGCGGTTTTGGATCTTATGAATTTTTTGAGTTCCGAAGCGGCGGAACCCTTAAAGATCCTTCAAAAATGTACTATAAGGATTATTCCAATGCTTAATCCGGATGGTGCGGAAGCCTATACCCGTGTCAATGCCAACAAAGTTGATCTCAATAGGGATGCCAAAATGCTTACCCAACCTGAGAGCAAAGTATTGCGGATGGTTTATGAGGATTTCCGACCGCATTATTGTTTGAATTTACATGATCAACGTACAATATTTAATGTAGGTAATACTCCGAAACCGGCTACGATCTCTTTTCTGGCACCGGCCAGTGATAAGCAAAGAAGTATCACGGACTCCAGAAGGAAAAGTATGCAGCTCATAGGGGCTATTGATCACGGATTAAATTCCTGTATTCCGGGACAGATAGGAAGATATGATGATACCTACAACGCCAATTGTGTTGGAGATACCTTTCAGACGTTGGGCACGCCGACGGTTTTGTTTGAAGCGGGGCACTTTGTCAATGATTATGAACGTGAACAGACCAGAAAGTATATTTTTTATGCCCTGTTCTTGGCCTTGAAGAACATCTCTGAAGATTGGCATGAGCGCTTTGAAGAATCGGATTATTTCAACATACCGGAAAACAATAAGTTATTTTTTGACATACTGATCCAGAATATTGACTCCATTAACCCATCATTTATCAGAAAAGATAGTATAGGCATTTTGTACAAAGAAGTGTTGAAAAATGAGAAAATACATTTTGTTCCGAAAATTGAAATGGCAGGTAGCCTGGAAGATCATTTTGGTCACCAATTGTACAACTGTTTAAATGACAATGACTTAAAACTTTTGAAACGACAATCCTTCTGGAAAGATATCGTAGGTTAGTTTTATAGTAATTTGTCAAAAAATTTACTTTTATTACGTTTTCGTTAAAAAAACATAAGTTTTACTGCGTTTAATTTCTTAATTTTTTATTTTTGCCATAAAATATATAGAAATGGGTAAAGTAAAATTGGATGAAATAGATCACCAGATTTTGGATATGTTGATAGACAACACCAGAACACCATTTACGGATATCGCCAAAAAGCTTTTGATTTCTGCAGGGACGGTTCATGTTAGGGTCAAAAAGATGGAAGAGGCAGGTATTATTAAAGGGTCTTCACTTACTCTGGATTACGTACAATTAGGCTATGCTTTTATTGCCTATGTAGGAATATTTCTTGAAAAAACACATCAAACCAAATTTGTAATCGAGCGTTTGGAGCAAATTCCCAATGTTACTATTGCACATATCACAACGGGTAAGTTCAATATTTTTTGCAAAATTCGTGCAAAGGATACTACTCATGCCAAAAACATCATATTTAGAATCGACGATATCGATGGTATCAGTAGAACCGAGACCATGATTTCCTTGGAGGAAAGTTTTAATGACAAAAAACGGTTGATGCATACTATTTTCAACGAATTGTAGTAAATCTCGGGGTTTCTTCCTAAATAATTTTCTCACTCATCATCGATTAGCATAGAATTCATGAAAACATCTGAAATACATTTGCCGGATAGCAATGTATTCTACAAAACCTACATAGATGTTGTAGGTGAAGTGGAACTGATGGATTTTCTGCAAAAGCAACTGGAAAACTTTCCCCAATTCATTAATAGTATCCCGGATAGCAAATGGCAGTATGCTTACGAAGAACAAAAATGGACTGTTTCCGAAGTCCTATTGCATGTAATCGATGCCGAACGGGTTTTCCAATATAGGGCCCTACGCTTTGCACGTGGGGACAAAACGGAATTGCCAGGTTTTGATCAGGACGAATATGTAAAATTTTCTGGAGCGGATAGAAGGTCCAAGGAAAGTCTTATTGAAGAGTACAAAGCCGTAAGGCGTTCGTCAATCGCACTTTTTACCAGTTTAGATAGGCAAAAGCTTAAGACAAGCGGTATAGCAAGTGGCATGTCTTGGAGTGTGGCCGCCTTAGGATTTGTAATTTGCGGGCATCAAAAGCACCATCGCAATGTCCTAAGGGAACGTTACTTATAGGAATCAATCAAAATTCCCATCGTCGTCCAATTCATTATCCGAGCTCAGTTCCGTATCCATTTCCTGGGCGTCAACTTCTTCTAAAACAGGTTCCGACTTTGAATCCAATTCCTTTTCTATAGTATCCTCAAAGTTAGAAATGAAATTTGAAAGAGACTTGCTGATCTTTACCAAATAAAGAATGTCTTGGGTCCTTAGCTCAACGGCCTCTACAATTTCGCCATGTGCATTTTTAAAAGTAATGATATCATCGTCCCCGTAACCATCTGGATACGTTTCGATGAGCAAAGCGGCCAAAGTGTGATCCAATTTTTTGTAATCAACCAATTTTCGTGTCATAATTAGGTCAGATTAAATTTGGGTATTAAACTAAGCCTAAACTATATATTTTTTTCATTGGAAAATGCAAAGAGTTGTCAAACCCTCTTTTTAGTATACGTATGTCTTATTCTTTGAAGTATGAGAAAGCGGAATGGAATAGGTGGTCCGGGATTTTAACATCTACTACCGGTTCACCTATATGTTGTAACAGCACAAAATTAATATTGCCGTAGGAGTTTTTTTTATCAAATTTTAATAAAGTCAGAATACTATCTATATCTGTATTCCGAAATTCTGGTTTTGGGAACTTGGAAAGAAAAACGGTCTTTATATCCTCCAGTTGATTTTTTGGGAGTCCGGTAAGCTTAAATGAAAGATAGGCTTCCAAAATCATGCCTATGGCAATGGATTCGCCATGTAAAAGTGTTTCGTGTGCATCGCTCTCCAGAAAATACGATTCGATGGCATGGCCCAGAGTATGGCCAAAATTCAATATTTTCCGTACATTTTGTTCTGTAGGATCTTGGAGAACAACATTATTTTTGATGATTACCGAAGTATGGATCAACGTATCCATTGAATTAAACTCGGAAACGGATTTTAAGGTATCCCAATAAGCAGCATCCTGAATGAGTCCATGTTTTAACATTTCGGCAAAGCCACTTTGCAATTGCCTTTCTTCCAAGGTCTTTAGAAAATCGGATAGTATCAAAACCATTCTGGGCTGATTGATTACCCCTATCTGGTTTTTAAGAGATCCCAGATCTACACCGGTTTTTCCGCCAACGGAAGCATCTACCATAGACAATAGGGTAGTGGGCACGTTTATGAAATCAATACCTCTTTTAAAAGTAGAGGCTACAAACCCACCTAAGTCACAAAGTACTCCCCCACCTAAATTGATGAGCAAGCTTTTTCTATCCCCGTCAAGTTCGGATAAGGCATTCCAAACCTTTACACAGGTCTGGATGTTCTTATTTTCTTCCCCGGACTCGATTTCCAAGACCTCAGAAGTAAATTCCGTGCTAAGCCCATTATAAAATGGAGTCAGACAATGCTCTCGAGTATTCTCGTCAACAAGGATAAAAATTTTGGAATACTGTACGCTGGATAAATGCCTGTCCAATGCATCATAAGCCTTTTGATTGAAATGCACGGCATATGAAGAAGTAATAATGGATTCCATCAAGAATTGAATATTAATTTCCGTTGATACGAAAATTTTGTGCTTTTTAAGGATACAAAATAAAGGTTATTTTTATCAATGGAATACAATTTCTGTCTTTATATTTGAATCCGTTTGAAATCTATGAAAATGGATCGAATTTTTGAGAATACCGCAACGGCCTTTGCTCTAAAAACGGACTCGGAATTGGAGCGGGCCTATTTCCTTTTTAAGATGATCGCCAACGAACCACTGGTAAAAATGGGGACAGCGGTCACCAACTTTGCCATAAAGGCCCACTTACCTGTAGAGGGATTGATCCGTGCCACAGTTTTTGACCATTTTTGTGGAGGTGTAAGCGAAGAAGATTGTATGCCCATAGTAGATAAAATGTGGGAGAAGGGTGTCTGTTCGGTTTTGGATTATTCCGTTGAGGGCAAAGATGAGGAAGACCCCTTGGATAATGCCTTGGCCAAGGTTTTAAAAGTTTTGGATTTTGTAAAGGAAAAGGATGCTATCCCTTTTGCAGTTTTTAAACCTACAGGATTTGGCCGTTTTGCACTTTTTCAAAAAATTAGTGAAGGAAGATCCCTTACCAAAACTGAAAAAGCGGAATGGGAGAGGGTAGTGGGTCGGTATGAGGTAGTTTGCAAAAAAGCCCATGACCTTGAAGTTTCCCTTTTAATAGATGCCGAGGAAAGTTGGATGCAAGATGCGGCGGATCGTCTTGCCGAAGATATGATGCAAAAATTCAACAAGGAAAAGCCTTTTATTTTCAACACGTTACAGATGTATCGTTGGGATCGGATGGACTATTTAAAAGAACTTCAAAAAAGGGCGGAAAAGAATAACTTCAAAATTGGTATCAAGGCAGTGCGGGGGGCATACATGGAAAAGGAGAATGAACGCGCTGAAAATCTGGGATATCCTACCCCTATTTGTGCTTCAAAGAAAGAAACGGATTTAAATTTTGATACTGCGGTTAGCTATATGATGGAACATTTAGATAATATTTCCATATTTGCGGGTACCCATAATGAAGAAAGTAATTATAAATTATTGGAGTTGATCCAAAAGAAAGGTATCGCCAATTCCGATACTCGAATTTGGTTTGGGCAGTTGTTCGGAATGAGTGATCACATCACTTTTAATTTAGGTAGTAGCGGCTACAATGTGGCCAAGTATTTGCCTTTTGGTCCCGTAAGGGACGTAATGCCTTATTTGATACGTAGGGCAGAAGAAAATACTTCGGTAATAGGACAAACCAATAGGGAATTGGAATTGTTAAAGAAAGAAAGGAAGCGAAGAAAGATTTAGAACAAGATGTTTTCAAGAATAGCCTCGCTCCTACAGTTGCGAACCCTTAGTACCGCATTTTTTCCTTTCGCAATTCCTTCTATAAAATAAACTTTACAAGGCTCGGATTTTGTATCGCTTTTTCCAAAATCAACATCCCCGTCATTCAAAAAGTAATCGATATCCGTTGAATCCAGCACTTGGGAAATCAGTAGTTCATTTATTTCATCGGAATAGGAAATAGATTTAGATCTAATATCTTTTAAGGTTCTGCAGTTAGGGAAGTAACAAAACTCGGTTCCTGTCTCCTCGGTTTTTTTCTTTAGGAAAAAGGTTAAAAATACCAGCCCCACGGATAGGCCCAACATATAGTATCCCAAACGTTTTAAAAAGGGCATATTAAAAAATAAGAAAATTGATATCGCTATATTGAAGGTCAAACCATTCCCCAACGGATTTATTGGTAAGTATCCCATGATAAAGATAGAGACCGTTACGTAATCCCTTATCGAATCTCAATGAGTTTTCCAGTCCGCCATCTTCACCAAGTTTTAGCAGATAGGGCGTAAAAATATTGCTTATGGAAATGGAGGCTGTTTTTGGGTAACGGGAAGGTATATTGGGGACACCATAATGTATGACGCCATATTTTTCAATGGTCGGTTTGTTATGAGTGGTAATTTCGCTGGTTTCAAAACATCCACCCATATCAATGCTAACATCAATAATTACCGCACCCTTTTTCATATGCTCCACCATTGTATTCGTTACAACTACCGGTGAGCGATCCTTGCCTCGTGTAGCGCCAATGGCGACATCACATCTTTTTAGGGCCTTCAATAAATTTTTGGGTTGAATAGTAGAGGTGTAAACCGTTTGTTTTAGATTAGTTTGTATGTTGCGCAATTTGGTAATGGAATTATCGAATACTTTTACATTGGCCCCTAATCCCAAGGCAGATCGGGAGGCAAATTCGCCGACGGTTCCAGCACCTATGATAACGACTTCTACCGGAGGGACCCCGCTGATATTTCCGAACATGAGGCCATTTCCCTTATTGGTAGCTGCCATGATTTCCGAGGCGATGAGCACCGAGGAAATACCCGCAATTTCACTGAGCGAACGTACGGCCGGATGTTTGCCGTCATCATCCCGTATGTATTCAAAGGCAATAGCGGTAATCCGTTTTTTTGCCATTTCCTCAAAATAGCTCTTGGATTGCGTTTTAATCTGTAGTGCCGAAATTACAGTAGACTGAGGGTTCAGCAGCGCAATTTCCGAAAGGCTGGGGGGCTCTACTTTTAAAAGTAGGGGGCAGGAGAATATTTTTTTGGTATCCCTGGTGATTTCTGCTCCGGCATTGGTATAATCTATGTCAGAAAAATGGGCTCCCTCGCCCGCACCGGATTCTACAAGGACACGATGGCCATGGGCCGTAATGGCATTTACTGCATCGGGTGTTAGGCAAATCCGTTTTTCTTGATATTGGTTTTCTTTGGGTATACCTATAAATAACTGCCCCTTCTGCTGTAGGACTTCTAATTTTTCTTCCTGTGGAAGCAATTGCTGTTTACTAAAGGGAGAGGTTGGTTGATCCATAGAATGACTTCTACCCAAGTCCTTTTGGATTGAAATTAGAGGCAAAATTACAATAATTTACTGAAATTCAGGTATACGCTGCTAGGTGTTGGACCGCACTACAATTTTAAATGAAGCCAATTTTTAAGGTTGTGTTGTAATTGCTTGAATAAGGACTCTAAGTTTCTTGTGGATAATAAGCGATCTATCTGTTCTGAAAAGGTTTCATCTTCTAATTTTACCGGGTCTTCTTTTTCCGAATCCTCCAGTTTTTTTTCTGGGACCATACCTTTTTCGCGGTAAGTCTCCAACTCCGCTTCCATGGCTTCCAGGTCTATGCCGTGAACATGTTTATCATAGATTTTTATACGAATAAAGTAGACAAAGGGGATTATTATCATACATATAGGAATAATCCACCATATGTTTTCCGTGTCAATATTGTCGTCGGAATCGAAAAGCACTTCAAATACCTGAAAAGCATACATTGCAATGGGTATAAGAAGAATATGATACCACCAACTTTTTGATGTGAAGAACCAGATAACCATTAAGTATAAGGGGATTATCTTGCTCATTAAAAACCAAAAATAAACGGAAATACTATGAAAACCGCCGTTGTCTATTGTAATTCCAAAAAATGATATTGTCGCTTCAGGACTGTCTGGGAGATAATCATAAAATTTGAAGAGAACAGGGGAAATGGCAATAAAAAATATGATGAAGGACTCTATCATAATCTTTCTTCTCGCCTTTTTTCTTTCTTCTTTTTTGGACATTTATAGATATTCTTGGATTTACCAATATTCTATAAACAAAAAAAGAGCAAATTTATTGCTCTTTGTATTAATATAAGTAAGACGAAAAGAATATTATCTTTTGCTCACTGGTTTAAGGTGTCTTTTCTCAATACCTTGCTCTTGTGATTGATCTTCGTCAGCATTACTATACGCTTCAGAGGAAAAAGCCAATAAAGCTACAACAGCCAATAAGCCAAATACAATTTTTTTCATTTTCATGGTCCCGAGGTTTTTAGTTAGAAATTGGACAAATGCTCTGTTACAAATGTAGGAAAAATAGGAGTAAGAAATTGTTGTAAAATGTTAAAATTAAGCATTTGACCGATAAAAAAAACCATTTTATCGAAAATTATGCATTTCATCGAAAAAATGCAATAAAATTTCGGTTTTGACGATGTACGCAAGATTTTATTAACATATTCCAATATTTCCACACGGATAATGCTCGAAAACTCTTTGCACTAGTATTAAAAAATTATTCTTCGGGTTTGATGATCCAAAACTTCAATATTGATTTTTGATACATCATCCGGCAGAAAAGAATTAATTTTTTCCGGCCATTCCATAAAAACCCATACATCTTGGCTCAAATAGTCTTCCAAACCCAAGTCCAAAGCTTCGATTTCTTCCTCCAAGCGATAAAAATCAAAATGATATCCCAAAACCTCCCCGGTTTCCAGATAATATTCATTTACGATGCCAAAGGTAGGGCTGTAGGCAGACCTTTCACCACCTAATTCTTTGACCAAAGCTTTGATCAGGGTTGTTTTGCCCGCTCCCATTTCCCCATAAAAACATAGTACTTTGGACTGAACTTTATGCAGAAGTTGCTGTACTACCTGGGTAATTTGATTTTGAGTATAGATTATTTCCTTCATTTTTCAGATAAAACACGGACAATTCCCATGTAATTCGTAGTTTAGGGGATTGAAAAAATAAACAAAGGATGAAATCGTTTTGGAAGCGAAAATACATATTAGAAGTCTTATTGGCAACTATCATAGTTTTGCTTCCTTTTTGTACATATTTACACCTTTACTTTGATGATAATTCAAACTATATAAATTTCTTTGGTTACAGGTACTATCATCTCTTTGATGGTACAAGATCTTTTGTTTGGTTTTTATTTATAAAGATTATTCCACTTTTGTTACTGGTCATTTGGTTTTTAACAAACCCCTATTGGTGGCGTTACTTCATTTTTGTACAATTAATCTATTGGATTGACTCATTAGCCACAGACACATTTGTCTTCAATGATTTCATAGAAAAAAATCTTGAACTTTTTTCCGTTGTTATTAATACCATAATCATTGGTTTACTACTAATGATTGAACACAGGTTTATCAGAAAAAATAAGGTCTCACAAATAATTGGGCCTAAAAAGAACTGGTGGACCCAAAAATATGAAAGACTCTATAAAACTATTAGTAAGGAAACCCAAACTTTAACTGAAGCAAAGCAGGTTTTGCCAAAAAATGAGTATCTAAGGAAATTAATGGTCATAAAGACCTTTATAAATAATTCCCTGGAGCAACCTACCTCACAAATTAGCAGTTCAAGACCAAAAAAGAAATGGGACTTACTTATCGTAGCATTGTTGATTTTCACCTCTTTTTTGCTCGATTCCTATAAATTTATTCCCGAGAACGTTCAGCAATATAAGGTTTTGTGGTTTACACTTCATAGCCATGGTTTTGTAGATGTGCACACATTTTATTGGTATGTATGCATAAAGTTAGGAATTTTCCTGCCAATGGTCATATGGTTCGTTACTTCCAGAGACTGGTGGCGTTACGCTATTCTTTCCCCAATAGTTTTAATGTTCCATCAGTTATTAGAAGGTATTGCACCCCGCGAAATTACGGATGAAATTTCCTTTTTTAAGGCATTACCTTTAATAATTGCTATTGTTTGCTTTCTGGGGTGGATAGCTCATGTCATAAGGCACAAAACAAAAGTATTGGAACTGTACGAAGGCATTACCCAGGAAATAGAAGAAATGCTATCCAAAATAAGCTCGCACACCGAAATGTTTTCGGAAAAAGAAGCGGAGTTCAAAGATCTAAAAGAAAATGCGCAGGGGATAAAGGAAAAGCAACGTATTGATTTACTTAAGGACTTACGTGAAGAGTTGTTGAAGGAATATGTAATAAAAAACAGATTATAATTAATCCTTTTTGCCCAATTTATCTTGTGTCTGGTCGATTTCCTCAGTTATCTCTTTCAAAAGTCGCTTTAATTCTTCCTCTTGGCGTTCCCTAATCTTTCTTTCGATAATCTGTTCGATTTCCTGCTGTTTCTCAACAGGCAAATTGTCCATTTCCGAAATAAGCTCTTCCCTCTCCTTTAGCATTTTCCCCTCTCCTGTAATAAGCCATACCACATTGAGTTGTGGGTATACCTTGAGAATGTTTTCAATCACATCACTGCCAATTGAGGCATTGTTCTTTTTCATTCGAAGCGTGTAGCCATTGCTCGCCCCGATGGAGATATCAAATTTCCGAGCGCTCAAGCCCGCATATTTGATGAATTGCATTAAACGATCTATGGTCTTAAGCATAAGTGAGAATGTGTCCTATTATCTGTTTATACAAATATAGAATATTATTACGGGCTTCAAAATAGGTTTTTTTCTACAAAAATAAAGATGTGTATAAAATTTTAGAAAATATATTCTATTATATAGAATATAAGCTATATATGCAATATAATAACACTAATATGTGGCCAATTTTTATTAAAGAAATCTTGGAAAACAGCGAAGAGCTATACCACGCTCGGCAAACCGTGAATAGTGAAATTATCTCTTACAGAAAATCCCATTTGATGGGAAAGGTAGCATTCGATATAGCAATCGTGTTTTCAGAAGCATTTGACAGAGAGCAATTGCAACAAAAAAGAGAATACAATAGAAATATTAAATATTTATTTTGGGTTAAAAATGCTTTTCTTCCCTTAACACTTCTAACGAGGTTGTCTAGAGTTTACCATTGCTTAAATACCTCATCCGAACTAAGGCCGTTCCTTGACCAAGGCAAAGTAATATTCCACTAAATCCCAAAAAACAAATAGTCTTGCAATTCCAATCAGGCCTACATTTACCTTGGCTCCAAAACCACAAAGGGGATGATCATTTCTTCCAAGGAAACTCCGCCATGTTGGTAGGTGTTGCGGTAATAGCTTACATAATGATTATAATTGTTCGGATAGGCGAAGAACAGATCGTTCTTGGCAAAGATGAAGGAGCTGCTCATGTTAATGCTGGGCAAATGTATTTTTGCCGGACTCGGTGCCTCCAATACGTCCTTCCCATCATAGGTAAGGCTACGACCCGTCTTATACCTTAGGTTGAGGCTGGTTTCTTTGTCTCCGATAACTTTTGAGGGATGTTTCACGTTAATAGTACCGTGATCCGTAGTGATAATCAATTTCAATCCCATAGCCTGTGCTTGCTGTAAAATTTCCAGCAAAGGAGAATTCTTGAACCAACTCTGTGTCAGAGACCTGTAGGCCTTATCATTAGAGGCCAATTCCTTAATGACCTCCATTTCCGTTTTGGAATGTGAGAGCATATCCACAAAATTGTAGACAATTACCGTAAGGTCATTATCTTTTTGTGACCTAAAATTTTGAGAGAGTTGTTTGCCCTGCTTTAAGCTACTAATTTTATGATACTCCCATTTTAAATTAAGTCCCAGTCGCTTAATCTGTTCATCCAAAAATTTATCTTCAAAAAGGTTTTTTCCACCTTCTTCGGTATCATTTTTCCACCAGTTAGGATATTTCCGTTCCATATCCAAAGGGGTGAGGCCAGAGAAGATGGCATTTCTGGCATACTGGGTAGCCGTAGGTAAGATGC
Organism: uncultured Flavobacteriaceae bacterium; assembly: GCA_947494715.1. Classification (GTDB taxonomy): domain Bacteria; phylum Bacteroidota; class Bacteroidia; order Flavobacteriales; family Flavobacteriaceae; genus Ulvibacterium. The sequence goes on from CANLWG010000004.1 coordinate 309,883, forward strand.
TGAAATATGCAGCTTCCGTGGATTTTTTATAAAAGGATGCTACCGTATCCTCAAATGCGTACCACTGGTCATACCTAAGGTTGTCTATTACCACCAAAAGGGTAGGGGATTCCTTGATTCTTGGTTGAACCCACTCTTTGAAAAGGGTATGGGACATTACCGGCCCATCGGGGGAGGTAAACCAATCCATATAGTGCTTATCAACAAATTTTCCAAATTGATTGTTGGCTTCCACTTTTTGCGATTCCAAAATTTCGAACATACCGCTATCCTCAATTTCTTCCAACTGAAGTTCCCAATAGATAAGTCTTTTGTAGAGATCCACCCATTCTTCCCAAGAATTTACCATGGACAGGTCCATAGAGATTTTTCGAAACTCTTGCTGGTAGTTGGCCGTGGTCTTCTCGGACACCAAACGGGAATGATCCAGGTTTTTCTTTAATGACAGTAGAATTTGGTTTGGGTTTACCGGTTTAATGAGATAGTCAGCTATTTTGGAACCTATAGCTTCTTCCATAATGGATTCTTCCTCACTTTTTGTGATCATGACTACGGGTAGGGAAGAAGCCATTGATTTGATTTCGTTTAATGTATCCAATCCAGAAATCCCGGGCATGTTTTCATCCAGAAAGACAATATCCACCCGAGAACGGGTTAGTTCTTCCAAGGCTTCTTGCCCACTTTTACAAGTTATTACGCTATAACTTTTATTTTCCAAGAAAAGGATATGGGGCTTCAACAAATCAATTTCGTCATCGACCCATAAGATGGTTATCTTACTCATTCCTACTATTAGGTTTTGTATTCCGCTTTGTCAATGTTTGGGATATACTGTTCCATTACTCCATGCACAGACCTATTTTTGAATTAGGTTTCAACACAATTGTATAACTTTGGATTCTTATCAAATTATACACCTATTTTGCCTAAATCAAACAAGCTGAAAATCTTCAATGATCCAATTTACGGATTTATTAGAATCCCCAATACGCTCATTTTTGATCTTATCGCCGACCCCTATTTTCAAAGGTTGCGTAGAATCTCACAAATGGGTCTTTCCTATTTGGTATACCCAGGGGCACATCATACCCGATTTCATCATGCTTTGGGCAGTATGCATTTGACACAGCAAGCGATTCAAGTACTTCGTTTTAAGGGAGTTGAAATCACCAAGGAGGAGGAAGATGGATTATTATGTGCCATTTTATTGCATGATATAGGTCACGGTCCATTTTCACATGCCATGGAGCATAGCATCGTAAACGGAATTGGACACGAGCATATTTCGCTTTTATTTATGGAGGAATTGAATCAAAGGTTTAACGGAAGTTTAACGATTGCCTTAGAAATATTTAAAGGGAAACACCCGAAAAAGTTTTTGAATCAATTGGTTTCCAGTCAATTGGATATGGATAGAATGGATTATCTAAAACGCGATAGTTTCTATACCGGAGTGGCCGAAGGTAATATCAATGCAGAACGATTGATTACTATGCTTAACGTAGCCGGCAATGAATTAGTGGTAGAGGAAAAGGGAGTTTACTCCGTAGAGAAATTTTTAATGGCCCGCCGTTTTATGTACTGGCAGGTATACCTCCATAAAACAGGACTGGTGGCCGAACAATTATTGATTCGAATCCTTAAGAGGGCCAAGGAGCTTTTGCTGGAAAATAAGAATGTTCAATGTAGTCAGACCTTACTTTTCTTTCTAAATAAAAAAATTACGAAGGACAATTTTGATCGTAGCGTTTTGGATGCCTTTTCAAAGTTGGACGATGTAGATATCCTAGCTGCAATAAAGCAATGGCAAGGAAATGGAGATTTTGTGCTTTCCAGACTTTGTCAAATGCTGATTAATAGAAGGTTGTTCACCATCAAGTTGAAGAATAAGGCCATAGATTCTAAAAAATTGACCAAAAACTTTAATCGCTTCAAGGAAGAATACAAACTTTCCGATACCGAGACCGCATACTTTGTTTTTTCTGGGGAGATTGAAAATAGGGCCTATAACGAACAACAACAGAATATCAATATTTTAAGGAAGAACGGAAAATTACAGGATGTGGCCAAGGCGTCCGATCATCTTAACTTAAGGACTCTTTCAAAAACAGTGACCAAGTATTATATCTGTTACCCCAAATATTCTGTTTAACAATTTTTCTTACTTTTGTGCTCATGGTATTTACAGCAGGTCAGATTGCAGGTATTTTGGAGGGCGAAGTAGAGGGAAATCCAGAGATAGCAGTCCATAAACTGGCTAAGATTGAAGAGGGAGAAAAAGGTTCCCTGACCTTTTTGGCCAACCCAAAATACACCTCTTTTATCTATACCACAAAAGCATCCGTCACCATAGTAAATAAGGATTTCATTCCCGAGCAAAATGTGGAGACCACCCTAATAAAGGTTGAGGATGCCTATGAGTCTTTCTCCAAACTTTTGGAGTATTACAACCAGGTAAAGAGCAACAAAACAGGAATTGAGAACCCGGTATACCAATCTGATACGGCCACTTATGGGGCGAATTTCTATCTCGGTGCCTTCTCGTATTTGGGCAACAATGTAAAGATTGGCAATAATGTTAAAATTTATCCCAACGTCTACATTGGGGACAACGTTACCATAGCTGACAATGTAATCATATTTGCCGGGGCAAAAATTTATTCCGAATCTAGAATTGGAAATAACTGTGTTGTACATAGCGGCGTTATTATAGGCGCCGATGGCTTCGGGTTTACGCCCGATAAAAATGGGGAATTCAAAAAAGTTCCCCAGACAGGAAACGTAATTTTGGAAGACAATGTAGATGTCGGGGCAGGTACTACCATTGACCGTGCTACTTTGGGATCAACCATTCTGCGAAGGGGAGTAAAACTGGATAATCAGATACAAATTGCGCACAATGTGGAGATTGGGGAACATACCGTAATTGCTGCACAGACCGGTATTGCGGGTTCTGCCAAAATAGGCAGGCGCTGTATGATTGGAGGCCAGGTGGGCATTGTAGGGCATATCACAATCGGTGATAATGTAAAGATACAAGCGCAGTCCGGGATTGGGAGAAATGTAAAGGACAATGAAGTATTACAAGGCTCTCCCGCCCTAAATTATGGGGATTACAATAAATCCTACGTACACTTTAAAAATTTGCCTAGAATAGTAAATAGAATCGACCAATTGGAAAAAAGAGATTGACGGTGATCAAAACAAATCAAAAACAACGGACCATTAAAAAAGAGGTGACTCTTAAAGGAGTGGGCCTACATACTGGTGAGAATGTTACACTCAAGTTTTTGCCAGCTCCGGAAAATCATGGATATGCGTTTAAACGCGTTGACCTTGAAGGCGAGCCAATTATAGAAGCTGATGCCAATTATGTCGTAAACACCCAAAGGGGTACCAATCTAGAAAAGCGAGGAGTTAAGATTCAGACTTCGGAACATGTTCTTGCAGCTCTTGTGGGAATGGAAATCGATAATATTTTGATTGAATTGGATTCTCCTGAACCCCCCATAATGGACGGGTCATCAAAATACTTTGTGGCGGCTTTGGAAAAAGCCGGAATTGTTGAGCAGGAAGTGGAACGTGAAGAATATGTGGTAAAGGATGTTATTTCCTACAAGGATGAGGCTACGGGAAGCGAAATAACCGTAATTCCATCCGATAGCTACAAGGTTACGGCCATGGTCGATTTTGGGACCAAAGTTCTAGGTACTCAAAATGCTACTTTGGAGGATATCTCCGATTTTAAGACTGAGGTCGCCGATGCGAGAACCTTTAGTTTTCTTCACGAATTGGAGATGCTCCTGGAAAATGGCCTTATAAAAGGAGGTGATCTCAACAATGCCATTGTTTATGTCGATAAGGAAATTTCCGAAGAGACGATGAAACGGTTGGAAAAAGCCTTTAATAAGGAAAAGTTGTCCGTAAAGCCAAACGGTATTTTGGATAATCTTACCTTGCATCAGCCCAATGAGGCGGCAAGACATAAACTATTGGACGTCGTAGGGGATTTGGCATTGACAGGTACAAGACTACGCGGAAAAGTAATTGCCAATAAACCTGGGCATTATGTAAATACCCAATTTGCCAAGAAACTGGCCAAACTTATAAAACTCGAAAAACGGAATAATGTTCCTCAATATGATTTGAATAAGCCTCCATTGATGGACATTCATCAAATCATGGCCATGCTTCCCCATAGGCCACCATTTCTTTTGATAGATAGGATTTTAGAACTATCGGATAAGCACGTAGTGGGCATGAAGAATGTGACTATGAATGAACCTTTTTTCGTGGGACACTTCCCTGGGGCACCTGTAATGCCTGGAGTTTTACAAGTTGAAGCAATGGCGCAGACAGGTGGCATTCTAGTACTTAGTACTGTTCCCGACCCGGAGAACTACTTGACCCTTTTTATGAAGATAGACAAGGTAAAGTTTAAACAACAAGTCGTTCCCGGAGACACCTTAATTTTTAAATGTGATCTTATTTCACCCATACGTAGGGGAATATGTCATATGCAAGCTTATGCCTACGCCAATAATAAACTGGTTTCAGAAGCTGAGATGATGGCCCAAATTGTTAAAAGAGAAGAATAATGAACCAACCGTTGGCATACATCCATCCCGGGGCAAAGATTGCCAAGAATGTAGTTGTTGAACCCTTTGCCACCATACATAATAATGTTACCATCGGCGATGGGACTTGGATCGGATCCAATGTAACCATTATGGAAGGGGCCAGGATAGGAAAAAATTGTAATATATTTCCGGGGGCCGTAGTATCTGCACCTCCCCAGGATTTGAAATATGAGGGAGAGGAAACTACTGTAGTTGTGGGGAACAATACCACTATTCGTGAATGTGCCACCATACATAAAGGTACCTCGGATAGGAACAAAACGGTCATTGGCAAAAATTGCCTAATAATGGCTTACTGTCATGTGGCCCATGATTGTCTGATAGGTAATAACTGTATTTTTTCCAATAATTCAACATTGGCCGGACATGTTACCATAGGCGATAGTGTAACCTTGGCGGGCTTGGTGGCCGTGAACCAGTTTGTTGCCATTGGCAATCACGCTTTTGTTACGGGAGGGTCTCTGGTCCGTAAAGATGTACCGCCCTTTGTGAAGGCCGCAAGGGAACCACTTTCCTATGTAGGTATAAATTCCATAGGTTTGAGACGTAGGGGATATAAAGCCGAAAAAATACGGGAAATACAGAATATCTATCGCATCCTTTATCAAAGGAATTATAATAACTCTCAAGCCGTACAGATTATCGAAGCAGAAATGGAAGCGACCCCGGAAAGGGACGAAATACTTCAATTTATTCGGGACTCTCAACGTGGTATCATGAAAGGCTACTTCAGCACAAATTAAATTACTATGGCATCAACTTCCGATATAAGAAAGGGATTGTGTATTCGCTACAACAACGATATTTATAAAATTATCGAGTTTTTACACGTAAAACCTGGTAAAGGACCTGCATTTGTTAGGACCAAATTAAAAAGTGTAACCACGGGCAAAGTAGTCGACAACACTTTTTCCGCGGGGCACAAAATAGAGGACGTAAGAGTGGAGACACGGTCTTATCAGTATTTGTATTCGGAAGGAGAGACCTACCATTTTATGAATACTGATGATTACAATCAGATTACCCTTCAGGAAAGTACCTTGGATGCCCCCGGACTACTTAAAGAGGGAGAAGTAGTTACCATATTGTTCAATACTGAGGATAGTATGCCCTTGTCCGTAGATATGCCGGCCAGTGTTATCCTGGAGGTTACCCACGCAGAACCGGGAGTAAAGGGGAATACCGCTACCAACGCAACGAAACCTGCTACGGTGGAAACAGGAGCTCGGGTAAACGTTCCACTTTTTATCAACGAAGGGGATAAAATAAAGATTGATACCGAGAAAGGAAATTATATGGAACGGGTAAAAGAATAGGATGTACTAGGATGCTACCATAAAATAAAGAATTGAACTTGAACTCTTTAAATTGAAATTCCCCACGCCATATACGCTCAAGCAAATTGCCACGATCATTGGAAGCAAATATGTGGGGTCGGATGATTTTCCGGTGTTGGGCATGAATGAAATTCATGTCGTACAACCCGGTGACCTCGTTTTTGTAGACCATCCCAAATACTATGATAAGGCTTTAAATTGTAAGGCTACCATTGTATTGATCAACAAGGAAGTAGAGTGCCCGGAAGGTAAGGCACTTTTGATTTCAGAGGACCCGTTTCGTGATTTCAACGTACTTACCCAGTTCTTCACAACGTTTGAAAAATCTCAGAGCTCCATTTCGCCCTCTGCGAAAATTGGAAAGGACACCATAGTACAGCCCAATGTGTTCATTGGCAACAACGTTAAGATCGGTAAAGGATGTCTTATCCATTCCAATGTTTCTATATATGACAATTGTGTTATTGGAGATAATGTTATTATACATGCAGGGACGGTTTTAGGTTCGGACGCATTTTATTATAAGAAAAGACCTGAGGGTTTGGATAAGCTAATTTCTTGCGGTAGGGTAGTTCTGGAAGATGATGTGGAAATTGGGGCGCTTTGTTCTATTGACAAAGGGGTTACGGGGGATACTACGATAAGGAAAGGCACAAAGCTTGACAATCAAGTGCAGGTAGGCCATGATACGACTATTGGGGAACGGTGCCAAATAGCTTCCCAAACCGGGATAGCAGGGTGCGTAATTATCGAAGATGAAGTTACCCTCTGGGGGCAGGTGGGTATAAATAGTGCAGTAACCATTGGAAAAAGAGCAGTGATCATGGGTCAGTCAGGAGTCAGCAAATCACTGGCTGGTGGGAAGAACTACTTTGGTACTCCTGTTGACGAGTCCAGGGAAAAGTTAAAACAATTGGTCCACTTGAAACAAATCCCGGACATTCTCAAGAAATTAGACGAATAATAAACAATTTAACCCTGCAAGTTTAGCTACAAACTTATATTTTTGTGCAGCCTAAATTAATTAAGACAATATGAGTGTTCTAGTCAATAAAGATTCTAAGATTATAGTTCAAGGTTTCACAGGAAGTGAAGGGACTTTCCATGCCGAACAAATGATAGCGTATGGCACCAATGTAGTTGGGGGCGTAACTCCTGGTAAAGGTGGACAAGAACATTTGGGAAAACCTGTTTTTAATACAGTAGAGGAAGCTGTTGAAAAAGTAGATGCGGACACGACTATAATATTTGTCCCGCCCGCTTTTGCTGCCGATGCCATTATGGAGGCGGCCAATGCAGGAATAAAAGTAATCATAACTATTACGGAAGGAATTCCGGTTGCGGATATGGTCAAGGCCAACAACTATTTAAAAAATAAGGATTGTAGATTGATCGGGCCCAATTGCCCAGGAGTGATTACTCCGGAAGAAGCTAAAGTGGGGATAATGCCAGGTTTTGTTTTTAAGAAAGGAAAAGTGGGCATTGTATCAAAATCAGGAACCTTAACATATGAGGCTGCTGATCAAGTGGTTCGTCAAGGACTAGGAATCACTACCGCAATAGGAATAGGAGGCGATCCCATAATAGGCACAACTACAAAAGAAGCGGTAGAGCTTCTGATAAACGATCCAGAAACGGAATGTGTGGTTATGATAGGTGAAATTGGAGGACAGTTGGAAGCGGATGCGGCAAAATGGTATCAGGAAAGTGGAAGCAAAAAACCTATTATTGGTTTTATCGCAGGGGAGACTGCTCCTGCAGGTAGAACCATGGGGCATGCGGGTGCAATAGTTGGAGGAAGTGACGACACCGCCCAGGCAAAAAAACGTATTATGAGGGAGTGTGGTATCCATGTGGTCGATTCCCCAGCGGAAATAGGGAAAAAAGTAAAGCAAGTAATGGCTTAGGCCTATTTTCTAAAAATATATAAATCGGTGTTAAGATAAATCCCGCTATTATGGTATGAGCGGGATTTTTTTCATCTTTATATCAAACATGCCTTATATTTGAAGAACATCGAAACAAACAAGAGATCGGATGAAACTTTTAGAAGGAAAGAATGTAATTATCACGGGTGCAAGTAGGGGTATTGGTACAGGTATAGCAAGGGTGTTTGCGGAACATGGAGCCAATGTAGCATTTACCTATAGTTCTAGCGAGGCACCCGCTTTGGAATTGGAAAAGGAATTAACGGAAAAGGGAGTAAAAGCCAAGGCATATAAAAGTAATGCGGCCAGTTTTCAGGAATCCGAAGTTTTGGTTGCCAAAGTTTTGGAAGATTTTGGAGGAATAGATGTTTTAATAAATAACGCAGGAATTACCAGAGATAATCTTTTGATGCGTATGGGCGAGGCGGATTTTGATGCCGTGATCGAAATCAACCTAAAGTCGGTATTCAATATGACAAAAGCAGTACAACGAACCCTTTTGAAACAGCGAAAGGGATCAATAATAAATATGAGCAGCGTAGTAGGAGTGAAGGGAAATGCCGGTCAGGCCAATTACGCGGCCTCAAAAGCAGGGATAATCGGCTTTACTAAATCCATTGCCCTGGAATTAGGTTCTAGAAATATTCGTTGCAATGCCATTGCCCCAGGGTTTATAGAAACGGAAATGACCGAAAAATTGGATGAAAAAACGGTGCAAGGTTGGAGAGAGGGTATTCCCTTAAAAAGAGGAGGTACTCCTGAAGATATTGCCAATGCCTGTCTTTTTCTGGCCTCGGATATGTCCTCTTACATCACCGGACATGTCCTGAACGTAAATGGTGGAATGATGACCTAAAATGTAAATAACCTTACTTTTTACTTTTCGCCCTTAACTCTTATCTCCAATTTTATGGATACCCAAACAGTACTCTTTATAATTGCTGCCGCTATACTGGCGTTAGTAGTTGTGCTGTTTCAGTATCGTTATAAATTTAAAGGAAGCAATGGCTTGGATTTTTTACTACCCACACTACGATTCCTTGCGCTATTCGGAATTTTAATATTACTTATAAATCCAAAGTTTACGAAAGAGGAATATAGTCTGGAAAAGACCGACCTTGTTCTATTGACGGATAATTCGACGTCCATGCAGGCTTCGGCCGATACTGTAATATCAGTAGTGAAAGCCATTACCCAAAATAAAGGGATTTTGGAAAGGTTTCAGGTGAAACCTTATAATTTTGGGACTTCATTGACAAATTCCGATTCGCTGACCTTTAAGGAAACACAGACGGATATTGGTAAGGCCATATCCTCTTTGAAAGATATATATAACAGCTCTAACAGAAATATGGCCATACTATTGGCTACGGATGGTAACCAGACCAAAGGAGAGGATTATAGTTTTGTCCTCGAAAATAAAAAAGTGCCAATTTACCCTATTGTCCTCGGCGATACTACGAGATATGAAGATATAAGGATAGAACAAGTAAATGCAAATACCTTTGCATTTTTGAAGAACAAATATCCAATAGAGCTTTACTTAACCTATGAAGGCCCTAAGAGTGTAGAATCAACTTTGAAAGTTGCCGTAAACGGGAAAACGGTCCATAAGGAAAATGTGGCGTTTAATCCGTTGAACAATTCAAAAGTCATTACTGTTTTGCTTACCGCTGAGACAGTAGGAGCCAAAACAATCGAAATTGGAATAAATCCTCTGGAAAACGAAAGAAATATAGTTAACAACAAAAAAAGTCTCGGGTTAGAGATTATCGACGAAAAAACGAATGTCACCATTATTTCCGCTAAGGCCCATCCGGATATAGGCACGCTAAAGAAGGCCATTGAAAGTAATGAGCAGCGTTCCGTTTCAATTAAAAGACCTCAGGTCCCGATCAATGAGCTAGAGAATACAGATGTATTTATCCTATATGAACCGAACCGTTCCTTCCTTCCCATATACAAATATATACAGCAACGAAAAACGAATTATTTTACGGTTTGCGGTGCAAAAACAGATTGGAATTTCCTAAACGGAATACAAGATAGCTATACCAAAGATGCATATGGCGAAGTGGAGGAAATACTCCCGGTTTTAAACAAGGGTTTTGGTATTTTTGATATCTCAGGATTTAGGGTCGAAAACCTTCCTCCTTTGGAGGGCGAATTAGGAGAGATACTAATTAGCGCCCCCCATGAAATCATATTGGCACAGAATATTAAAGGGGTGGAATTAAATGAACCTTTATTGGCCGTAATATTCAAGGGCCAAGCAAAAGAAGTGGTACTCTTTGGCGAGAATCTATGGAAATGGCGAATGCAGAGTTACAGGGATAGTAAAGATTTTAAAAACTTTGATGGGATTATTGGAAAAATCGTCTTGTATCTTTCATCGAATACTTCCAAGAATCGATTGAATTTAGACTATGAATTGATATACCAAGGGAGCGATGATGCCAGGATATCGGCCAGGTATTTTGATGAGGCCTTTGAAATGGACCGGAATGCGAGTTTAATCCTAAAAATACGGGGGAAAGGAAACAACATAGTCAAGGAAATTCCAATGTTGTTAAAGGATAGTTTTTATCAGGCAGATTTAGGCGACCTTCCTTCCGGAGATTATGCGTTTACCGTATTGGTAACCGATGAAAACCTTTCTTCCTCAGGAACCTTTACCATTTTGGATTTCAACGTTGAACAGCAATTTCTTTCCAGTGACCATAAAAAATTAAATCGGTTGGCCGTGGATAGCAAGGGTAAGTTGTTTTTCCCTTCCAATTCGGATTCCTTGGTTCAAGAACTTATGGAAGATCCACGTTTTTCTCCGGTTCAAAAGAGCAAGGAAAATGTTGTATCTTTAATCGATTTTAGGATACTCCTAATGATAATAGTTGCTGCACTTTCTGTAGAATGGTTTATCAGAAAATATAACGGATTAATTTAATATAAATAACTATGGATAAATTGCCAAAAATAGCTTTGCCGGCCATTTTCATTTTAATAATACTCATAATTCTAATTACGAAATCTGCAGTCACCATTGGCTCTGGTGAAGCTGGGGTGCTTTATAGAACATTTGGCGGTGGTGTGGTTACCGATGAACACCCCTTGGGCGAAGGTTTTCATATAGTGGCGCCTTGGAACAAGGTCTATATTTATGAAGTGCGACAGCAAGAGGTGTTCGAAAAAATGCAGGTATTGTCCTCCAATGGATTGGAAATTAAACTGGATGCTTCCGCCTGGTTTGAACCAAAGCGGGAATCTTTGGGCAAGCTTCACCAAGAAAAAGGGGAAGCCTATGTACAAAGGATATTACTACCTACCATCCGGTCAGCGGCACGGAGCGTGGTCGGGAGATATACTCCGGAACAATTGTATTCCAGTAAAAGAGACGCCATTCAGGCCGAAATTTATGAAGAAACCAAAAAAATCGTGGATGGGCAATACATTCAGCTTAATGAGATTTTGGTTCGTGATGTTACTTTACCAGCAACTATTAAAGAAGCCATTGAGCGTAAGTTAAAACAGGAACAGGAGTCTTTGGAGTATGAGTTTAGACTGGTAACTGCCCAAAAAGAAGCGGAAAAAGTTCGTATTGAAGCACAGGGTAAGGCAGACGCCAACAAGATTTTAAGTGCATCCCTGACCGATAAGATATTACAGGACAAAGGAATCGATGCTACCTTAGAACTTTCAAAATCACCAAATTCCAAAATTGTAATAGTAGGTTCCAGTGGAGATGGCCTTCCTCTAATATTGGGCAATAATTAATGCACAAAGTGTAAACTAACCTTTAAATTAGGCTTGTTTGAATTCAGCTTGGACAATATTTTTAAAGCGATTATACGTTTTATATTTTTGCCGAATCAAAATAAATTCTATTTTTACGCTCTGAAATGAGAAATAATACTACACATCACCATTTTTATACTTGCTCTCAAGCGAGGTAGAAATGTATTGTAGTTATGTTACAAAATATTTGAACCCGTTTGAGAAATCAAGCGGGTTTTTTGGTTAAATCAGTTTATAGTTTCCACTTAAGGGAAACGACAATACATTTTAATAATGACAAATATTCGAATAGCTATACAAAAAAGCGGTCGTCTTAACGAGGATTCGCTAAAAATATTAAAGGATTGTGGTATTTCCATTAATAATGGAAAAGACCAACTGAAAGCTTCGGCCCGTAATTTTCCATTAGAGGTTTTCTATTTAAGAAATGGCGATATACCTCAGTATCTTAGAGATGGTGTAGTGGATACGGCCATTATTGGTGAAAATGTGCTAGTGGAAAAAGGAAAGGACATTAGATGGGCGGAAAAGCTTGGCTTTTCAAAGTGCAGGGTATCCTTGGCCGTTCCCAAGGCAATGAAATACAATACCGTTAAGGACTTTGAAGGGAAGCGTATAGCAACATCTTATCCCAATACGGTCAATGATTATCTAAAGAAAAAAGGAGTAAAAGCTGATATGCACATTATAAATGGCTCGGTTGAAATAGCTCCCAATATAGGTTTGGCCGATGGTATTTGCGATATTGTTTCTAGCGGGAGTACCCTGTTCAAGAATAACTTGGAAGAGGTAGAGGTGATTCTTAAGAGTGAAGCGGTATTGGCCGTTTCACCAAAGATTTCGGAGGAACGTCAGGAAATTTTAAAGAAATTACAGTTTAGGATTCAATCCGTTCTACAGGCCCGACAATCCAAATATATATTATTAAATGCCCCTAACGATAAGCTTGATGCTATTATTGAACTGCTCCCGGGGATGAGAAGTCCAACGGTTCTACCTTTGGCGGAAGAAGGCTGGAGTTCCGTTCATACGGTACTTAACCAGGACAAATTTTGGGAGGTAATCGATGAATTGAAACAAGCCGGAGCAGAAGGTATTTTGGTGTGCCCCATAGAAAAAATGGTGCTCTAATGAAACGAACATGATTTTTTTTAATCCTACATACAGTGAAACGATTAAAATAAATTTATGAGAGAACGAGTGCAACAAGTGGTTGCATGGGTTCTTAAATTTTTAGATAACTTATTTACAGTTAGTTAAAAATTTTAAACACATGAAAAAAATATATAATCCAAAACGAGAGGATTGGAAGTCTGTTTTAAAAAGGCCTACCCAGAGCATATCCGATATTGAAGATGTGGTGGGGGACATTTTTAAAATAGTTGAACAAGAGGGCGATGCGGCAATAAAACGATACACCCATAAATTCGACGGAGTCTCTTTGAAAGGTATAAAGGTGTCTTCCCAACAAATAGAAGATGCCCAAAATTTGATTACAAAAGAATTAAAGGACGCTATTCAGCTTGCTAAAAACAATATTGAAAAGTTTCACCGAGCACAGAAAACGGATCGGGTTACCGTAGAGACCATGAAAGGAGTGCAATGTTGGCAGGAAAAACGTCCCATCCAGAAAGTAGGGTTGTATATCCCTGGAGGGACAGCACCTTTGTTTTCTACAATATTAATGTTGGCAGTGCCCGCATCCATTGCCGGCTGTAATGAAATTATACTTTGTTCACCGCCTAATAAAGAGGGAAAAATACATCCTGCTATTTTGTATACGGCAAGTTTATGTGGGGTGACGCAAATTTTTAAGGTAGGAGGTATTCAGGCCATTGCAGGAATGACTTTTGGCACCGAGACCATTCCACAGGCATACAAGATATTTGGACCGGGCAACCAATATGTTACCGTGGCCAAACAAATAGCGACCAAATACGGTGTTGCCATAGACATGCCGGCAGGTCCCAGTGAGTTGCTAGTGGTGGCCGATGAGACTGCCGATGCAGCTTTCGTAGCTTCAGATCTTTTAAGCCAGGCAGAACACGGGATGGATAGTCAGGTTATTTTGGTATCGACTTCAAAAACTGTGATCGACAAAGTAGAGAAGGAAGTAGAAATGCAGTTGGAAGATTTGCCTAGAAAGGAAATCGCCCGGAAAGCCATTGAAAATAGCAAATTAATATGTTTGGAGAATGATGCGACTGCTATTGAACTGATTAATGAATATGGCCCGGAACACTTTATAGTATGTGTGGACGACGAAGATTTTTATGTTAGAAATACAATGAATGCAGGGTCTATTTTTATTGGGAACTATACACCGGAAAGTGCCGGGGATTATGCTTCTGGAACTAATCATACCTTACCGACCAATGGCTACGCCAAACAATACAGCGGGGTAAATTTGGACAGTTTTATGAAGAGTATGACCTTTCAAAAAATAACCAAGGAAGGCATTAAAAACATTGGTAATGCCGTTGAACTTATGGCCGAGGCCGAAGGTCTGGAAGCCCATAAAAAAGCAATGACGTTGCGTTTAAAAAGTATAGACCAAAATTAAAAAGGGTCTCATTTTGGATAAGGAATAAAACTAAACCACTCCTATGTTTACGGAGTCATACCTGCCCGACGCAGGCGGGGGTTTGAACGAGAAATGAAATTACCAGAGGTTATTGGGTTGTTGAGTTTTTAGGTTATTTTGACAGAGCGCAACAATAACTTAATAACCAAGTAACCCGGCAACTTTTGAAAATCGAGAAATTCGTAGAAACGGAAAGTCTTGAACTAAAAGTACATTGCCTGCCGTAGGCAGGGTTTCAAATAACGATTGTCACCAATGAAAGGGGAATTCGATATAAATGAGTTGGTTCGGGAAAGTGTCAGGGAATTAAAACCCTATTCTTCTGCTCGGGACGAATATGTGTCCGATGGCTCCAATATGGTTTTTTTGGATGCCAATGAAAATCCCTTTAACAATGGAGTAAATCGTTACCCCGATCCACAACAAAGGAACCTAAAAGTGATTCTGGCCGAACAGAGGGGCGTAGCCGTAGAAAATTTGCTTTTAGGCAATGGTAGCGATGAGGTTTTGGATTTGATTTTCAGGGCCTTTTGTGAACCTAAAATCGATAGTATTATCACTTCACCACCTACCTATGGTATGTATAAAGTATTGGCTGGTATAAACGATGTTGAAAACCGGGAAGTTCTGTTAACCTCTGATTTTGAACCTAACGTAGAGGAGATTCTAAAAAATGCGGATCAAAATACGAAGCTATTATTCCTTTGTTCTCCCAATAATCCTACTGGAAATTGTTTTTCCGAGAAGCGAATAAAACATCTTTTGGATAACTTCAAGGGTCTTGTGGTCATAGATGAAGCTTATATTGATTTTTCGGAGACAGAAAGCTGGTTGGTACAATTGCAGAATTACCCCAATCTTATTGTGACGCAGACCCTATCAAAAGCCTATGGCCTTGCCGGAATCCGTTTGGGTATTTGTTGTGCGTCCCCTAAAGTTATTACTGTCTTAAACAAGATAAAACCGCCGTATAATGTAAATGAACTGACCCAGCAAAGAGCATTACGGCATGTTTTGAATACGACAATGGTGCATGAGGAAGTACAGAGCATATTAAAGGAAAGAAACGAATTGACCAAGGAATTACTTCAATTCAACTTTGTTCTTAAGATATATCCCACGGACGCTAATTTTGTTTTGGTAAAGGTGGATGATGCCCATAAAAGATACCGACAGTTACTGGATAAAGGAATCGTAGTAAGAAACCGAAGTACCCAACCACTTTGTGAAAACACATTGCGATTAACTGTTGGGACGCAAGAAGAAAATAAAAAATTGATAGAAGCCCTAGAGGGTCTTAATTAAATACCGAATGAAAGTGGACAATATGACTAATCCTTCTCCTGAAGATAAGACTGGCAAAGTACTTTTTATTGATCGTGATGGTACCTTGATCCAGGAACCGGAAGATGAACAAATTGATGGCTTTGACAAATTGGAATTCTATCCAAAAGCCTTAAGCTACTTGGGAAAGATTGCCAAGGAATTGGATTACGAGTTGGTAATGATTACCAATCAGGATGGGTTGGGCACTGACATCTTTCCTGAAGACACCTTTTGGCCAGTGCATAATTTTGTTCTAAAATCCTTTGAAAATGAAGGGGTGGTCTTTGATGAAGTTTTTATTGATAAAACGTTCCCGGAGGATAACGTGGAAACACGAAAGCCAAAAACAGGATTGTTGACCAAGTATTTTGCGGATTACTACGATTTGAAAAACTCTTTTGTAATAGGGGATAGGCTTACGGATGTGGAATTGGCCAAAAATTTGGGTTCACAAGGAATTTTTATCAACAATAATACACAATTGGGCACTTCGGAAGTCAGTACGGATACCCAAGAACTGGAAAAGTATATCGCCTTGGAAACAAATGATTGGGAAAAAATTTATGAGTTTCTGAAGCTGAGGAACAGAACAGCAGAAATCCAGAGGAAAACCAATGAAACGGATATTCATATTGTCCTCAACTTGGATGGCACGGGACAAGGAAGAATCTCTACTGGACTGGCCTTCTTTGACCACATGCTGGATCAATTGGCACGCCACGGACAAATGGATTTGGATATTAAGGTAAATGGGGATTTGGAAGTAGACGAACATCATACCATAGAGGATACGGGCATTGCTTTAGGCGAAGTTTTTTATCAGGCCCTAGGAGATAAACTGGGTATTGAAAGATATGGCTTTTGCTTGCCGATGGATGATTGTCTTGCCCAGGTTGCCATAGATTTTGGAGGGCGCAACTGGTTGGTTTGGGAAGCGGATTTTAATCGAGAAAAAGTTGGGGACATGCCTACCGAAATGTTCCACCATTTCTTCAAATCCTTCACCGATGGGGCCAAGGCCAATTTAAATATACAAGCAGAAGGTTCTAACGAACATCATAAGATAGAAGCTATTTTTAAGGCTTTTGCCAAATCCATAAAAATGGCGATAAAAAGGGATAAGGAAAAGATGGTCCTTCCCTCTACGAAAGGAATATTATGAAAATTGTAATCATTAATTACGGAGCAGGAAATATTCAAAGTATCCGTTTTGCCATTCAAAGATTGGGATACGAAGCTATTCTTAGTAATGATCCTGAGGATATCCAAGCTGCGGACAAGGTAATCTTTCCCGGAGTAGGTGAAGCCAGTAGCGCCATGAAAAAATTACGGGCTAGTGGATTGGATAATCTAATACCAAACCTAAAACAACCTGTATTGGGCATTTGCCTGGGTATGCAACTCATGTGTAATTCATCAGAGGAAGGAAATACCGAGGGGCTTGGAATATTTGATGTAGATGTAGTTCGGTTTTCGAATACGGTAAAGATACCTCAAATAGGGTGGAATGAAATATCCAATTTAAAATCGGATTTGTTTAAGGGTATAGGAGAGGAGGAATACATCTATTTGGTACATAGTTATTATGCCCCAATTTGCAATGATACCATTGCGGTTTCGGAATATGAGTTGAATTATAGTGCAGCTTTAGGTAGGGCTAATTTTTATGGTACGCAATTCCATCCCGAAAAAAGTAGTGATGGTGGGGAAAGGATACTGCAAAATTTTCTTGAAATGTGATGGAAGGAGAATTTTACATAGCTACGGAAAGAGAAAAAATGGATATCCCTTTCATTCATAAATATTTATCCGAAAGTTCCTATTGGGCAAAGGGTAGAACCGTGGAATTGGTTTTAAAATCAATGGAAAACTCCCTATGTTTTGGGGTTTTTAATAAGAAGGATCAACAAGTGGCCTTTGCACGCTTGGTAACGGACTATGTAGTTTTTGCTTGGTTAATGGATGTTTTTGTCGATCCTAAATATGCGGGACAAGGTATAGGTAAAATGTTGGTAGGGCATATTGTCCAACTTGCAGAATTACAGAATGTCAACGGAATAGGGCTTCGTACCAACGATGCCCATGGATTTTATGAAAAATTTGGTTTTGAAAAAATTTCGGAACCACAAACTTGGATGCTAAGAAAGAATAAATGAGAATTATTCCGGCCATAGATATTATTGAGGGGAAATGTGTTCGACTATCAAAGGGCGACTACAACACCAAAAAGATTTATAATGAAAACCCCCTTGAAGTTGCTAAGGAGTTTGAAGCTCACGGCATTCGATATTTGCATTTAGTAGACTTGGACGGAGCAAAATCCAAACATATTGTCAATCATAAGGTTTTATATCAAATCGCATCAAAGACGAATTTGGAAATAGATTTTGGTGGAGGGTTAAAAACGGATGAGGATTTAAAGATAGCCTTTGAAAATGGAGCCAAACAAGTTACGGGAGGCAGTATTGCCGTAAAGGATAAATCGACCTTTTTGGGTTGGTTGGAAAAGTACGGGGCAGAAAAAATCATTTTGGGTGCGGACGCCCAAAATGAAAAAATAGCAGTTTCCGGCTGGCAAGAGGAATCGGACATGGACTTGGTCCCTTTCATTAAATCCTATCAACAAAGGGGAATTAAATATGTAATCTGTACCGATATTGGTAAAGATGGCATGTTGGAAGGGCCTTCATTTGATTTGTACAAAAAAATTCTCTCACATACCAAAAGAATGGAAACAAAGATTACTATGAGCGGAGTTGAAGATATTGAAATGTTTGGAATACATCTAATTGCATCTGGTGGTGTTTCCCAGTTTGAGGAATTGCCGAAACTTAAGGAAATAGGTTGTGAAGGTGTCATAATCGGTAAGGCCATATACGAAAATAGAATTAGTCTTAAGCAGCTGGAATCTTTTAACATACAGGTATGAAAGATATGGTATCCCAATTGGGAGAGGAGTTTATAGCCCAATCCATATATAGAATGGATGAAAGTACTAGAATGATCCATATATGTATGGAACAGTTATCCGAAGAAGAAATTTGGATCAGGCATAATAAATCTTCCAATAGTATTGGTAATCAGATTTTGCATTTATGCGGAAATATAACCCAGTATGCCATATCGGCCTTGGGCCAAGAAACGGATTCCAGGGAACGTAACAAAGAATTTGCAGCACGTTCGGGTTATTCCAAATCTCAATTGGTACGGATGCTGGAGGATACTGTGGAAAAGGCAAAAAGAGCTATGGATAGTTCCAAAGTGGAAAATCTGATGCGAAAGCGTAACGTTCAGGGTTTTTATTTTTCGGGAATGGGCATCATTATCCATGTGGTTGAGCATTACTCGTATCATGTTGGTCAAATTGCACAGTGGACCAAGATGTTGAAAAATAAAGACTTAGGCTTTTATGATGGAATAGATTTGAATACAAAGAACAAAGAATAATCAAGAGAAGTTTGAGATAGGAATTACGAAGTACAAAGTGCTAAAATTGAAGTTAATAAGTCCAAATTATAGAATACAAGACATGCAAGATTTAAAGTCTAGGACAAAACAATTTGCTACAGATTGTTGGAGGCTTTGTACTAAAATCCCTAGGTCTAGGGAATATGATGCTTGGGTCAGACAACTTATTAGGTGTTCCGGTTCAGTAGGGGCAAATTATAGGGCATCGCAAAGAGCAAAATCAACTGCGGATTTTATTTATAAACTCAAAGTAGTTGAAGAAGAAACGGACGAATCGATTTATTGGCTAGAACTTTTTCTGGAAATTTCGGATAATCATCATGAAGAAATAGAGCGTTTAAGAAAAGAAGGAGGTGAGTTATTGGCAATTACAGTTTCTTCCATAAAGACCGCTCGAAAAAATCAGAAATAAAAAATGATTTTATGAAAGACATTACTTCGTATTTTACTCCTCTGACCTCATACTTGATCATATGTTGACAAAAAGAATCATCCCGTGTCTGGATATAAAGGATGGCCGTACGGTAAAGGGCATCAACTTTTTGGATTTACGTGATGCGGGAGATCCCGTGGAACTTGCCAAATTCTATGCCGAGGAAGGTGCGGATGAATTGGTGTTCTTGGATATTTCCGCTACAGAGGAAAAACGCAAGACCTTGGCGGAACTGGTCTATCATGTAGCCGAAAAGGTAAACATCCCTTTTACCGTTGGTGGAGGCATTTCATCAGTAGAAGATGTGGATATCCTACTTCACAATGGAGCGGATAAGGTGTCCATCAATTCATCGGCAGTAAAAAATCCGCAATTGATCAATGATTTGGTAGCAAAATTTGGGTCACAATGCATTGTTGTGGCCATTGACGCCAAACGGCTCAACGAAGAATGGAAAGTACACTTGGTCGGTGGAAAGGTACCCACGGAAATCGAACTATTTGCATGGGCAAACGAAGTAGAAGAGCGGGGCGCAGGGGAAATTCTATTTACATCCATGGATCATGATGGTACTAAAAACGGATTTGCGAACAAGGCCTTGGCCAGAATGTCCAAAGAAAGAAACATCCCTATTATCGCTTCTGGAGGTGCGGGTAAGATGCAACATTTTACGGACACCTTTGTAGATGGCAAAGCAGATGCCGCCTTGGCCGCCAGTGTTTTTCATTTCAAGGAAATGAAGATAAAGGACTTAAAAAAAGAGTTGGAAAGATGTGGTATCCCGGTAAGGCTTTAATTATCAAGATTAAGAAAGGAATACATGGAAATAGATTTTAACAAAAATGGAGATGGGTTGGTACCCGTAATTATTCAGGATGCAGTTACCAAAAACGTCCTGATGTTGGGTTATATGAACCAAGAGGCATTAAATAAGACCGTAGAAACGAGAAAGGTAACTTTTTTCAGTAGATCCAAACAACGATTGTGGACCAAAGGAGAGGAAAGCGGCAACTTCTTGCACTTGGAGGATATCAAAAATGATTGTGATCAGGATACTTTGCTGATTATGGCAAATCCGGTTGGGCCAACTTGCCATACCGGAAGCGATACTTGTTGGGGGGAGGAGAATGCATCCAGTTTCGGATTTCTTTCAAAATTGGAGAAGGTGATAGAACAGAGAAGGATTTCCTCAACTGGGGAAACCTCCTATGTTGCCTCGTTGTTTGAAAAGGGAATAAACAAAATCGCACAGAAAGTGGGCGAGGAGGCTATAGAAACTGTTATTGAGGCCAAGGATAATAACGATGAACTTTTTTTAAACGAAAGCGCCGATTTATTGTTCCATTATTTGATTCTGCTTCAAGCCAAGGGTTTTACCTTAAAGGATATAGAAAAAGTATTAAGGGAAAGACACTAAAATAATAGTTAAAACAGACACTATCCCGATAAGTGTGTAAATTCAAATTAGCAGGGGTTCGACTTCTATTTAAAGTCTGACCCTTTTTTCATA
>CANLWG010000005.1 GCA_947494715.1 uncultured Flavobacteriaceae bacterium
TCCACAATATGTAAATGAACTTCCAATAGCCCCAAGGGCATGCCCCCAAAGCGGCTGCAAATATAAACCGGTTTTTTGAATTAAAAATGGTTTTTTGTTTTTTTTTGCAGCTTATTTTTTCAACCCTTTAGCTGCCAATAAATTAGAATTTTTTACAGCCAAAAAAAGGATTTTGAATTTACTACATTTTGTTTGCTTATGCAAATAATCCGCTCATTCATTATACATAATTTTTAAGAACGGGGGCAGCATTCCCAAGTACTCTTTCAAACAAAATTCTAAAGGACAAATCATGACAAAGACGGAAATCAAGACAAAAAATCAAAAATACCATGAACATCGAGGCCCACTATGCATAAAAATGTAAACATCCAAAAACATCCCTATATATTGTTAGCATGATTATAAGATGTTATCTTTGCGGATCTATTGCCAAAAATTAGATATGATCAAGATAACGTTACCGGATGGAGGCATAAAGGAATATGCCAAGGGAAGTACTCCTATGGACATTGCCAAAAGCATTAGTGAAGGCTTGGCCCGAAATGTTATCTCGGCAAAATTCAATGATACCGTAGTTGAAACAACAACGCCATTGACCGAGGACGGCTCTTTGGTTTTATACACTTGGAGTAATCCAGAAGGCAAAAAGGCCTTTTGGCATTCTACATCGCATATTGTTGCGCAAGCCCTGGAAAATCTTTATCCCGGAATTAAATTGACCATTGGACCGGCCATAGATAATGGGTTCTATTATGATGTGGATTTTGGGGAACATACCGTTTCCGAAAAGGATTTCCCAATGATAGAAAAACGGGCCATGGAAATTGCTCGAGGCAAGCACGATTACAGAATGCGCCCCGTATCCAAAGCCGATGCATTGGCATTTTACAAATCACAACATAATGAATACAAGGTAGAGCTTATAGAAAACCTGGAAGACGGCACTATAACTTTCTGTGACCATGACACTTTTACAGATCTCTGCCGTGGCGGCCATATCCCCAATACAGGTATTGTAAAAGCCATAAAGATTATTAGTGTTGCAGGTGCCTATTGGCGCGGTGATGAAAACAACCCTCAGCTGACCCGTGTATATGGGATATCTTTTCCCAAACAAAAGGAATTGACCGAATATCTGGAACTTTTAGAGGAGGCCAAAAAAAGGGACCATAGAAAACTGGGTAAGGAGTTGGAACTGTTTACTTTTTCCAAAAAGGTTGGCCAAGGTTTGCCTTTATGGCTTCCCAAAGGCGCAGCGCTACGCGAACGACTGGAGGATTTTCTTAAAAAGGCGCAAAAAAAGGCGGGATACGAAATGGTGGTAACCCCCCATATTGGACAAAAGGAACTTTACGTTACCTCTGGTCATTATGCAAAATACGGGCAGGACAGTTTTCAACCTATTCACACTCCAAGGGAAGATGAGGAGTTTTTGTTGAAACCCATGAACTGTCCGCACCATTGTGAAATATACAATTCCCGACCGTTCAGTTACCGTGATCTTCCCAAGCGCTATGCAGAATTCGGTACCGTTTACAGATACGAACAGAGTGGCGAATTACACGGGCTTACTCGAGTTCGTGGATTTACACAAGACGATGCACATATTTTTTGTACACATGACCAGCTGGATCAAGAGTTTAAAAATGTAATTGATTTATCCCTATATGTTCTAGGTTCTTTAGGATTTGATGATTTTACTGCCCAAGTATCCATACGGGATTTGGATACCCCGGAAAAATATATCGGTTCAGTAGAAAATTGGGAAAAAGCGGAAAAGGCAATTATTAATGCAGCAGAGGCAAAAGAGTTGGATTTTGTGATAGAAAAGGGCGAAGCCGCTTTTTACGGTCCAAAATTGGATTTCATGATCAAGGATGCCCTGGGAAGGAGCTGGCAATTGGGTACCATTCAGGTAGATTACAACCTGCCCGAGCGCTTTGAACTTACCTACAAAGGTAGTGATAATGAGGAACACAGGCCTGTTATGATCCATAGAGCTCCTTTTGGAAGTATGGAACGTTTTATAGCCCTTTTGCTGGAGCATACCGGTGGAAACTTCCCATTATGGTTAATTCCCGAACAGGCCATAGTACTGCCTGTTAGCGAGAAACATGAAAAATATGCGGAAAAAGTTTTAAATTCCTTGGAAAATAACGAAATTCGCGCGCTCATTGATAACAGGAACGAAACTGTCGGGAAAAAAATACGTGAAGCGGAAATGAACAAAATTCCATTTATGCTTATCGTAGGTGATAGTGAAGAAAAAGACAAAACCATCTCAGTCAGAAGACATGGCGGGGACGATTTGGGAACTATACAGATCAGTGATTTTACTCACTTGGTAACTAAAGAAATAAATAGTACCTTAAAGTCGTTTTAAAAAATTTAAAGTTTAATTAAAAAACACAAGTCATAGCAATACGAAAGAGATTTAGGCCCCAACCTAGAAGGGAGAACAAGAACCCCCACAGAATCAATGAAAAAATTTTAGCGCCAGAGATAAGACTGGTAGGTGACAACGTGGATGTTGGTATTTACCCCACTCGCAAAGCGCTGGACAAGGCCGAGGAAATGGGATTGGATTTGGTTGAAATATCACCAAAGGCTGAGCCCCCTGTTTGCAAAATAATGGAATACAAAAAGTTCCTTTACGAGCAAAAGAAACGTGAAAAGGCCATGAAGGCCAAAGCCTCAAAGGTTATTGTAAAGGAAATACGGTTCGGCCCCAATACGGACGACCACGATTATGACTTTAAAAAGAAACATGCGGAAAAGTTTTTAAAGGACGGGGCCAAATTAAAGGCCTATGTTTTCTTTAAGGGCCGTTCCATAGTTTATAAGGACAAAGGCGAAATATTATTGTTGAAACTGGCCTCGGAATTGGAAGAAGTTGGCAAAGTTGAGCAAATGCCACGATTGGAAGGGAAACGTATGACCATGTTCATAGCCCCTAAGACGAAAAAATAAAAAATAACTGCTGTTTTGTACGGTATTTAACAAGTATTGAATCAAGCCCTATGGGGGCTTGTTCAGCATAAACAAGCGAGATTATCCTTTTACAGCCTTTCTAATGCACTCAGAAAGGAGCAAATTCGATTACTAATTAAAAGAGTGCAATTAAATTAAATAGGAAGAAGATGCCTAAAATGAAAACTAAATCCAGTGCCAAAAAGCGTTTTAAGCTTACCGGTACAGGAAAAATCAAAAGAAAGCACGCTTTTAAAAGTCACATTCTGACAAAAAAATCCAAAAAGCGAAAGCTTGCTTTAACACATTCCACATTGGTACATGAGTCGGATGTGAACAGTATTAAAGAACAATTGCGTTTAAAGTAAATCGCAATTGAGGTAAATTAATAATAACCCTGGAGTCGGGCAATTCAAAGCGTTTCAAATTATAGGTTCTAGATGTTGACTTAAAAAAATCATTCAATATTTAAAACAGATTACAAATAATTTTAAACCGCCTGCTACAAAAAATTAAACATTATGCCAAGATCAGTAAATTCAGTTGCTTCCAGAGCCCGGAGAAAAAAGGTGATGAAGCAGGCCAAAGGATACTTTGGAAGACGTAAGAACGTCTGGACAGTTGCTAAAAATGCGGTAGAAAAAGCAATGCTTTATGCCTATAGGGACCGTAGAAACAAAAAAAGAAATTTTCGCTCCTTGTGGATTACCCGAATTAATGCGGGTGCACGTTTACATGGAATGTCCTATTCGCAGTTCATGGGCAAGGTAAAGGCGAACGATATTGAGCTAAACCGAAAGGTTTTGGCGGATTTGGCCATGAACCATCCGGAAGCTTTTAAAGCTATAGTTGATAAAGTAAAATAGTCCATATAGGATATCTCGTTTCAAAAACCGGTCCGTTGGGCCGGTTTTTTTATGTTCCCATTAAAGTGATTACCAAATTTCTTCCAGAGGCATTATTCCGATGTTCGCAAAGATAGATGCCCTGCCAAATGCCTAAATTCATCCCCCCATTGGTAACGGGTATTTGGACCGAAGATCCCATCAAAGAAGCTTTGATATGTGCCGGCATATCATCCGGTCCCTCATAGGTATGAACATAATAGGGCCTGTCTTCCGGTACCATTATATTCATATGACTCTCAAAATCCATACGAACGGTGGGATCTGCATTTTCATTTATCGTTAAACTTGCCGAAGTGTGTTTGATGAACACTTGTAGCGTACCAATTTTTATGCCCTGAAGCTCCGGAACAGCCTCCAAAATAGATGCCGTTATCAAATGGAATCCTCTTGGAAACGGAGGTAGTCGTATTTCTTTCTGAAAAGACTTCATGAATACTCGAATATAAATTAAATGTAAAACTTTATGGCCACAAAGCATAATTTGAATCCTTTGGAATACCTTTGCAGCTTTAGCATTTAAGGCATATGGATTTATCACAGATCAAGATGGTGGTTACGGATATGGATGGTACCCTACTAAACTCCAATCATGAGGTTAGCGATTATTTTTTTGAACTTTTCAAGGAATTACGAAAAAGGGATATTGTCTTTGTAGCTGCAAGTGGAAGACAGTATAACAGCATTGTGGATAAATTGGATTCCATAAAGGATGATATTATCGTAATTGCGGAAAATGGTGGGTTCGCCATGCAAAATGGTACCGAATTGGTATCTACTCCATTAGATTATGATGCCAAAAATGAAGTGCTTGAAATCTTGGAGAATGTAAAAGATGTACATCCCGTCCTTTGTGGTAAGCAAAATGCCTACTTATTAGGAAACTCAAAGGAGTTTGAAAACAAGCTCAGTGAATACTATACGGCCTACGAAGTATTGGACGACCTTAAGGCGTTTGAAGGCGAGGTCATGAAAATAGCCATTTATCATTTTAAGAATTCGGAAGAATATATTTATCCATCGGTAAAGCATTTGGAAGCTTATCTAAAGGTAAAGGTTTCAGGAGAAAACTGGGTGGACGTTTCAGATCAAAATGCGCATAAGGGATTTGCGCTTCAAAAGGTCCAGGAACAATATGGGGTAAGCCCTGAGCAGACTCTTGTCTTTGGGGATTACAATAATGACCTTGAAATGTTGGCAATGGCCGATTACAGCTTTGCTATGGCCAATGCGCATCCCAATGTTAAAAAAGCCGCCAATTATATGACAGCAAGTAATGATAATTTTGGGGTAGAGATGATTTTGGAAAAATTGACCTCGATGTCTTGATTTTTTATTTTTTCAAAAAATCATTAACTTACTAGTAGGCAATCGAAAGAATATCTTTCCGGTATTTAGACATCTTAAAATTCTATATGAGAGCATTTTATACCAGATTGTTATTTCTGATTTCGGGATTGTTGCTTATTAATTGTTCAAAATCTGATGATTCTAACCCAGAATCCGTCAGACTTAGATTGTCCGGCGAGTTTATTTCATGCTTACAATGTGATAGCGACTTTGGTTTTAGGCACTATGTTTACGACAACGACAGAGACCTTCACCTTTCCTTGAAATTTGACATTAATATAGCAGATAACTATTCGTTGGATAGCTTCAAAGGAAATTTCCATGAAGCACGCTTCATTATTTTCAATGCTAAAAAAAGGACTGATTCTTCCGTTTTTCTAATTCACAATACGGATAATCTCATTACAGAATTGAACCAGATGTCCTCAATAGGGTTGGCATTCGACCTTACCGAATACAAAAACAACAGACTTAAGGGATTCCTAAAAGGGACAGCTTTAGAAATTACGGAGGTTATTTGGTCAGATTCTCCCGATTGTATTACAGGTGGTGATGTTGTCGGAACTTGTGATGTAACTACCGAGGCGAATATACCGGTGGATATTGAATTTGACTTTTTAGTACCTTGAAATTTAAATTATTAGTGGCGTGGTACCGATGTTTGATTAGGTTTTCTGCTTTTTCTTTCGTGCCGCCGGAAACAAAACATTATTTAAAATGAGGCGATATCCCGGCGAAGTAGGGTGCAATTCTAGTTCAGTCTTTGGATCACCTACACGGTGCTGATAATCCTCCGGATCATGACCGCCATAAAAGGTAAAAAAGCCCTTTCCCTTTATACCATGTATATATCGGGCCTCCCCATTTATCTTGTTCTCGCCCAGTACCATAACGGTAGGCTTCACCTCATCCCTTGTAAATGCCGTGGTCTGTCCCATGAATCCTTTGACCAATGCCGTATGGTTCTGGCAGAGCATAGTGGGTACGGGATCCCATTTTGCAGAGAAATCCATCAAGGAAAAATAATCGGATTCCTTGGGAACATTGCCCCGCTTATTGGTCATGTCTATGGATGAAAACTCGTAGCGCAATGGACTACGCTCTAGTGTAAAATCCTTGAACGCAAAGGTTTTGCCAAAATCCAATTTGCTTTGATAGTTGGCATCGGACGGATCGCCATCGAACATGGGTTCACAAATATCAACCCCATCAGCCGCAAGGGCAATATCAAAACTGTCCGTTGCTGAACACATGGCAAACATAAAACCTCCTCCTATAACATATCTTCTAATTTTAAGGGCTACGGCCCTTTTTGCTTCCGAAACTTTGGTAAATCCCAATTGGGAGGCCAACGATTCTGCATCCTGTTTTTGTTCAATGTACCATGGTGCGGCACGATACGCTCCGTAAAATTTACCATATTGTCCGGTAAAATCCTCATGGTGCAAGTGCAGCCAATCGTATAGAACCAATTTATCGTCCAAAACTTCATCATCATATACGGTTACATATGGAATCTCGGCATAAGTGAGTACCATGGTCACTGCATCGTCCCAAGGCTGGTTTCCCTTTGGAGAATACACCGCAATTTTGGGTGCCTTTTCCAATATCACCGCCTCCTTATTTTGGGAAGGGCTACTAATATCGTCTAAAATGGCCTGGGCCTGACCATCGGACAGAATCTCAAAGGATACGCCCCTAATCTGACATTCCTTGCGTATGCTTTCGCCATCAGGTAAGAGAAAGGACCCTCCCCTATAATTCAAAAGCCATTGTACTTTTTGCTGTTTGGTAAGGACCCAATAGGTTATTCCGTATGCCTTTAAATGGTTTTTTTGGCCTTCGGCATCCATGGGAATAAGAATGGAAGAGGCAGAAATCTGAAAAGAAAAAAGAACGAAAATAGAGGAGAACAGAATCCTATTCATAAAACGGATGTTAGATTCCAATCAAAGTTAAGCGAAAAATTGGGGATATACCTTAAGTTATACGTTAATCATTCCTGAAAAATGCTCCTCAACTACCTATATGGTAGAAATTCTTGTCTAAAAAGGAACGTCGTTATCATCCTCTGGATCAAGGTTATCGTTCATGGAACTTCCGAAAGCTTGGTTGGCATCGGGTAAATTTTTGGTCAAAAATGGATTCTCCTCATCCGCATTCATTTTGGATTGAAATTCAAAGGGCGAATCAAAATCATCCAAATTATCGAATTTACCGAGCTGTCCGATGAACTTCAAGCGAATATTGTCCAATCCGCCATTTCTATGCTTAGCCACAATGAACTCCGCTTGGCCCTGGGTAGGTGTACGTTCCTCATCATCCCATTCGTCTATTTTGTAGTATTCCGGTCTATAGATGAACGACACAATATCCGCATCCTGCTCTATGGCCCCTGACTCCCTTAAATCCGAAAGGATGGGTCTTTTGCTACCGCCCCTGGTTTCAACAGCCCTTGAAAGCTGTGACAGGGCGATAACGGGTACGTCTAATTCTTTCGCCAAGGCCTTTAAATTTCTGGAAATGGTAGAGATTTCCTGTTCCCTATTCCCTCCTTTTTGGCTTCCGCCGGCAGTCATTAATTGAAGGTAATCTATAACAATCAGCTTTATCTTGTGCTGTGACGATAACCTTCTCGCTTTGGCCCTTAAATCAAAAATGGAAAGGGACGGGGTATCATCAATAAACAAAGGAGCCTTTTCCAAGGCCTTTACCTTAACGTTCAGTTGTTCCCATTCATGCTTTTCCAACCTCCCGGTCCGCAGTTTTTCCGAGGACAAGCCAGTTTCCGAGGATATTAATCTTGTAATCAATTGCACGGAAGACATTTCCAAAGAAAAGAATGCTACGGGCACATCCGAATTAACCGCAATATTACGGGCCATGGAAAGTACCAGGGCCGTTTTACCCATACCCGGTCTTGCCGCAATGATTACCAAATCGCTGGGTTGCCATCCGGAGGTTAGTTTGTCTACCTTATCAAATCCTGAAGGGATACCACTTAGGCCTTCTTTGTTTGCTATTTCTTCTATGCGTTTTTTGGCCTGTATGACCAAATTTTGTGCAGTTTCCGCGGAACGCTTTAAGTTCCCTTGGGTAACATCATACAACTTGGATTCTGCATTGTCCAAGAGATCAAAAACATCCGTTCCATCATCGTAAGCCTCTTCAATGATTTCATTGGATATTTTAATAAGACTACGTTGAATGTACTTTTGAAGGATAATTCTTGCATGAAATTCAATATGGGCGGAAGAGGCCACCTTTTGGGTCAATTTTATCAAATAAAAATCACCTCCTATGGACTCTAGCCTGCCATCTTTCCTCAACTGGGTGGAAACGGTTAATAAATCCACTGGTTCGGACGTTTCGAACAATTTAAAGATGGCTTCGTAAATGAATCTGTGGGCGTCCTTATAAAAAACCTCAGGATGTAGGATATCGATTACTTCGTCCACGCCCTTTTTATCGATCATCATAGCACCGAGAACAACTTCCTCTAAATCAACTGATTGGGGTGGTATTTTACCCCTTTCCAAATTAATTATGGTGGATTTGTCTATTTTGCGTCCAATAATCGGATTCGGTTTTTCCATGGCTACGAAAATATAGAATTAACCTTAAGTTAACTTTACAAATGGAAAAACGATATTCACCATTGGTTAACATTTCCAGTGTTTATAAGTTACGAAAAAGTGTTGATAAGAAAAAAAATCCGGGGATTCATATCTCCGGATTTTTTTGAGCATTATAAATCAGCATATCAACCATTAAATACACCCATATTTGCATATTTTTCCATGCGGAGTTTTACCAACTCCTTTGGTGATAACTTTTCCAATTCCTTAAAATGGGAGGTAATTTTGTTTTTTACGATCTCAAAGGTCTTATCACGATTGCTATGGGCACCCCCGGCAGGTTCTCTCACGATTTCATCGATCAGTTTTAATTTTTTCATATCGGTCGCGGTAAGCTTTAAAGCTTCTGCAGCCTGTTCCTTATATTCCCAACTTCGCCAAAGAATGGACGAACAGGATTCCGGGGATATCACCGAATACCATGTATTCTCCAACATCAAGACCTTATCCCCTACTCCTATGCCCAAGGCTCCTCCAGATGCCCCTTCACCAATAATCACCACGATAATCGGAACTTTTAGACGGGTCATTTCCAGGATATTTCTTGCTATGGCCTCACCTTGTCCTCGTTGTTCTGCTTCAATCCCAGGATACGCTCCAGGGGTATCTATAAGACAGACTACCGGTAAACCGAATTTTTCTGCAGATTTCATCAATCGTAACGCTTTTCGATATCCTTCCGGGTTGGCCATACCAAAATTTCGATATTGCCTAGTCTTAGTATTGTAACCTTTTTGTTGGCCTATGAACATAAAACTTTGATCCCCTATTTTTCCCAAACCGCCGATCATTGCTTTGTCATCCTTTACATTTCGATCCCCGTGCAACTCCAAAAAGGTATCCCCACAAATGGCCCGGATATAATCCAAGGTATAGGGCCTATTGGGATGTCTTGATAATTGTACCCTCTGCCAGGCGGTAAGATTCTTATAGATATCCTTGCGAGTCTCGGTCAACTTTTTTTCAATCTGTTTGCATGTCTCGCTGACATCTACATCACTCTCCTCTCCAATGACCAGACACTTGTCCAACTGTTCTTCAAGTTCCTTGATCGGCAATTCAAAATCCAAATACTCCATGATTCCAGTTTAGTTTGTGAGGCAAATATAAAATTTTATGATCTATAGTTTTGAAGTAGATTCATTTTTGAATAACACTTAAAAAATTGGACCAATACCTATCTTTTGGCTTTCTGCAACAAATAAACTGCCAAAATTCCAAAAAGCAGATTGGGAATAATAACGGCCAATATGGGCGAAAATCCCGATTGCTCCGCCAAGGTACCGAATACCCTATCAAAAAAAATGTAGATAAAAGCTACTCCAATGCCAAAAGCGAGATTAATACCCATTCCCCCCCTACGTTTTACCGAAGAAACTGCCA
Organism: uncultured Flavobacteriaceae bacterium; assembly: GCA_947494715.1. Taxonomy (GTDB): domain Bacteria; phylum Bacteroidota; class Bacteroidia; order Flavobacteriales; family Flavobacteriaceae; genus Ulvibacterium. The sequence continues at coordinate 10,250 of CANLWG010000005.1, forward strand.
CGGCTATAAGTGTTAGGATAAAGGCGCTTATGGGCATGGCCCATCGTTTGTATTTGACCAGGATATAGGAATTGATATTCGAGGCTCCCTTTCTTTTTTGATCATTGATAAATTTATTGAGTTCTGCCAGGTTCTTGGTCTCAGCAATATAGGATACCGGGGTTAAATCATCAATCTTAAAGGTAAACAAGGTGTCCAATCTTCGTTTTGATTCTATAATCGCGGTATCTCCCTTTACTATTCGTTTTTTGTAAGAGGTGAGTCGATACAAACTATCTATCCACCGAATGTTTGCTGCGGAAATTTTAAAATCCAATTGGTCTTCATCGGTAAATCTTTCAAAGGTGAAGTTATACCCAATTTTTCGCGCCGGGTCAAAACTGCTTACGTAGATGAAATCATTTTCATTCAATTGATTAAAGATATTGCTGGTAACCCTATCTTGTTTCCCTTTCTTTAAATATTTGAATTTAAACTCGTTAAACCCCTTACTTGCGTTAGGGACCAGAAACATTCCCATGGTCAACATAACGAACGCTATAATGGTGGCGCCTATCAGGTAGGGTTTAAGAAATCGCCCATAGGACACTCCGGAACTTAAAATAGCTATAATTTCAGTATTGCTCGCCAACTTGGAGGTAAAGAAGATAATGGATAGGAACAGGAAAATAGGAAACAACAGACTCCCAATATAAATCGTGAAATTGAGGTAATAAATCAAGATCTCGTTCAATGGGGCCTCATTGTCGATCATTTTGCCAATTTGTTCCGCTAAATTGGCCATAATCCCAATGGGGATAAACAATAACAACATCACGACAAAAGTGAGCAAATAACGTTTTAGAATGTATTTGTCAATAATGGTCACCCTATAATCTTTTATCCATTTGTTTTACCATTTTGGTCTTCCATTCCGTAAAATCACCTTTCAAAATATGCTTTCTCGCTTCACGGACCAACCACAAATAGAATCCCAAATTATGAATGGTCGCTATCTGTTTGCCCAAATACTCATTGGCCGCGAACAGATGACGTAGATAGGCTTTTGTATATTCCAAATCTACGAATGTAATTCCCATCTCATCAATTGGAGAAAAGTCATTTTCCCATTTTTTATTCTTGATGTTTATAGTGCCATGCGCCGTAAAGAGCATCCCGTTCCTGGCATTTCGGGTAGGCATAACACAATCGAACATATCTATACCCAATGCAATATTTTCCAGGATGTTTATCGGGGTACCCACTCCCATAAGATATCTGGGCTTATCCTCGGGAAGAATATCGCAGACCACCTCGGTCATTCCGTACATCTCTTCTGCAGGTTCCCCGACGGAAAGTCCGCCGATAGCGTTGCCCGGTGCATTAACATTGGCTATATATTCAGCGGATTGCTTACGAAGATCTTTAAAGGTAGAACCTTGTACGATAGGAAAAAAAGCTTGATCAAAGCCGTATTCCAAGGGTGTTTTTTCCAAATGTGCCAAACAGCGGTCCAGCCATCTATGGGTCATTTTCATGGATCGTTCGGCGTAACCATATTCACAGGGGTACGGAGTACATTCGTCAAAGGCCATAATAATGTCCGCACCTATAGTCCGTTGGATTTCCATTACGTTTTCCGGTGTAAAAAAGTGTAATGACCCGTCAATATGGGACTTGAATTTTACGCCCTCTTCTTTGATCTTCCGGTTGGCAGAAAGCGAATAGACCTGATATCCCCCACTATCCGTTAGAATATTTCTATCCCACCCCATAAATTTATGAAGGCCTCCTGCTTCCTTTAAGATATGCGTCTTGGGCCGCAAAAAAAGGTGATAGGTATTTCCAAGGATGATATCGGGGTTTATATCCTGTTTTAATTCTCTTTGGTGCACTCCCTTTACCGAAGCAACGGTGCCAACCGGCATGAAAATTGGGGTTTCAATCACGCCATGAGATGTAGTAATCGTACCGGCCCTAGCCTTACTTTGGGAATCGGTATAATGTAAAGTAAACTCCAAAATTTGCCATTAAAGTGGCAAATATAGTCAACTGCCCTGCATAATGTCCTTAACAAAAAAATAAAGTTCCGTTGGATTTGTCCCAGTTGATAAAATATTATAACTCCCGCTTGGATACCCAAAAGATAGCTCCTACTTTTGAAATCATTAAAAATATAACTATGCCAAACATAGAAGCTTTAGAGGACGTCGTTGTCCAGACCCGTAGGGATATCCTACGGATGGTACACAAGGTAAATTCCGGGCACCCGGGTGGCTCCTTGGGCTGTACCGAATTTTTTGTTTCCCTATACCATGAAATGATGGAACTCAAAGATGGTTTTGATATGGATGGTGCAGGTGAAGATCTTTTCTTTTTATCCAATGGGCATATTTCACCGGTTTTTTATAGCATTCTTGCCAGAAAAGGCTATTTCCCCATAGAGGAGTTGAATACTTTTCGTTTGATAGATTCTCGTTTGCAAGGACACCCTACTACACATGAAGGGCTTCCGGGTATTCGAGTGGCCTCGGGGTCTTTGGGGCAGGGAATGTCCGTGGCCATTGGTGCGGCCTTGGCCAAAAAGCTAAACAACGATAATCATTTGGTATATAGTTTACATGGCGACGGCGAATTGCAGGAAGGCCAGAATTGGGAGGCCATTATGTACGCCGCAGGAAACAAAGTGGATAATTTGATTTCCACCATTGACCGTAACGGACAGCAAATCGATGGTCCTACGGCCGAAGTTCTACCCTTGGGCAATCTCAGTGAAAAGTTTACCGCCTTTGGTTGGGATGTTCTGGAAATAAAGGATGGTAACAATTTGGAAGAGGTTATTGCCGGACTACAAGAAGCGAAAAGCAGAACAGGAAAAGGAAAACCTATTTGTATTATAATGAATACGGTTATGGGAAATGGTGTTGATTTCATGATGCATACGCATGCATGGCATGGCAAGGCTCCTAACGATGACCAACTGGAAACCGCATTGGCACAAAATCCTGAGACATTGGGGGATTATTAAAAGTCCTTAATTCCTATTTATCAGATTCCCGTTTTCTTGGGAATAACAAAAACCAAATTTCGATGAAAAAATATATAGACCAAGGTAAAAACGATACGAGAAGCGGATATGGCGCTGGAATGACCGAACTGGGAAGGAGCAATCCGAATGTAGTAGCCCTATGTGCCGATTTGGTAGGGTCATTAAAAATTGAGACGTTCATTGCGGAAAATCCGGAACGCTTCTTTCAAATTGGGATAGCCGAGGCCAATATGATGGGAATAGCTGCCGGGCTCACGATTGGTGGCAAAATACCTTTTGCCAGTACCTTCGCCAACTTTGCTACGGGTAGGGTCTATGATCAAATACGCCAATCCATTGCCTATTCAGGCAAAAACGTGAAAATCTGTGCTTCACATGCAGGAATTACCCTGGGGGAAGATGGAGCTACACATCAAATATTGGAAGACATCGGGTTGATGAAAATGCTTCCCGGAATGACCGTTATAAACCCTTGCGATTACAACCAGACCAAAGCTGCTACGTTGGCCATTGCCGATTATGAAGGTCCCGTGTACCTAAGGTTCGGTAGGCCCAAGGTGGCCAATTTTACCCCGGCTGACCAAAAATTCGAAATTGGGAAAGCTCTACTGCTAAATGAAGGAACGGATGTTACTATAATTGCAACAGGGCATTTGGTATGGCAGGCCCTTATTGCGGCTGAAAATCTAGAAAATAAGGGTATCTCCGCAGAAGTCATCAACATCCACACCATAAAACCTCTAGATGAAGAGGCCGTGTTAAAATCTGTTAAAAAAACAGGCTGTGTAGTATCAGCGGAGGAGCATAACTATTTGGGCGGTCTGGGCGAGAGTATTGCACGAACCCTTGCTACTCAACATCCTGCGCCCCAGGAATTCGTTGCCACCCAAGATACTTTTGGCGAAAGTGGAACTCCAGATCAGTTAATGGACAAATATGGCCTGAACAATAAAGCCATAGAGGAGGCCGTTTTGAGAGTGTTGAAAAGAAAGTAACAGTGGTATCGTTTTTGATATCACTAGGATATTAAAAACGAACACTATGAAACATCTACTTCTTTGCACGGCGTGTCTTTTTTTAGGTACCGCTGTATTTGCACAAAAAGATTCCGGTTTTGGTATAAAAGCGGGATTAAACTACAATGCCAACGGAGATTATTTCGAATCTGTTGGGGATGCGGCCCGTGATCCGGATAGAAACGTGGGATACCATATTGGGTTATTCGGTAAGTTAGAAATCAGCAGACTTTATGTAAGGCCGGAATTGGTGTATACCAAAACAAAGTCAGATTATGGTGGTAATGACTTTGATATGAGCAAGCTGGATGTCCCTATACTCCTTGGAGCCAAAATTATTGGCCCGTTGCACGTTTTTGCCGGGCCCTCTTTCCAGTATATCCTAAATACGGAATTTGACGGTATAGATATTGATGATGTGGAAAACGATTTTACCGTAGGACTTAATATCGGTGCAGGGGTAAATTTGGGAAAACTAGGTGTTGATGTAAGATACGAAAGGGGATTCAGCAGCAATGAAGCAGAATTTATTAATACCAATATCACATCGGTTGGGCCGAGCAGGATAGATACCCGTCCCGACCAGCTGATTGTTAGCGTTTCTTTAAAGCTATAATGCTACACAATAAAAAGGCCCACAAGTTTAAACTAGCGGGCCTTTTTAGTTTCTTTCTCGGTAATAGAGACTATTCATCGTTATCCAAATGGTCCCATACCCCATCGCCATCCGTATCGCGAAAAGTAACATTCCCTTCTTCATCAATATCTATTTCATCACGAGTAGGTATACCATCGGCATCATCATCCGTATCATTGTGGTCTGCTAGAAACACGCCAAAGGGCTCCGAATCCTCATCCGTATTATCGTTATTCAAATCTCCATCTCCATTTATATCTTCCAAAATGGAAGGAATACCATCTCCATCAAAATCGGTATCAGGCTCAAAGGACAACAAATCGATTTTAAATATCAGTGGCGCGTATTGAGGAATACCTGAACCAGTCGGTGGCCTGTCAAAATAACCTAATCCCGAAGGTATAAAAAGTATACCGATACCGTAATCCTCAAAACTTACCGTACCATCACCATTATCAACTGGGCCTTCCCCTGCATTGAATTTTTCCACACCAATGGCATAACCTGGAATAAGGTTCCCGGAGAGGTATTGATTTACAGGGGTGTTGGAAGCGTCAAAAGCATCACCGTTCAATAGGGAGCCTTCATATTGAAGCACCGTATTGTCAGCAAATGTGGGGCTATCACCCACACCGTCCCTAACAACCACATAATATAGATTATGTTGAATTTCTTCCCCATCGTCCAATCCATAATCCGCGGACTCTACAACAATGCTTTCCGTTTGAACATCTTCCCAAAGTGTTCTTTTATCCGCATTGTCCCCTGCAATTGTATCGATCCGTACGATCATATCGAAACCAGGGTCGATCGGCTCCTCAAAATCTTCGTAGTTGTAGAAATGGGACTTTAGGAATTCCTGCAACTCTTCATCATTCTCCGCGGCCACTTCGCTCAAAAGCCTAGGAGGTACCACTTCCGCTTCCGGTCCATTGTCATCATTCTTACATGATCCCAAAAGAATCAGTGTCAACAATGGTACTACAAGTTGAATTCTTTTCATTAGGCAATCTTTAAGTGCGGCAAGATACAATTTTCCCGTATTTTTGCAGGAGTCGTTAACAAACAATTTTGAAGGGAGATGCGTATCGATAAGTTCCTTTGGAGTACCCGTTATTTTAAGACACGGAACTTGGCGTCCAATGCCTGTAAAAAAGGACAGGTGAAGGTTAACGGTCATACCGTAAAACCTTCTAGGGAAGTATATCCCACGGATGCTATTGTAGTCCGGAAAAATCAAATCGACAATCAGCTACATGTTCTACAATTACCCTCTTCTAGGGTGGGAGCAAAATTGGTGGATATCTACCGAAAGGATACCACACCAAAGGAAGCTTTTGAACATAATGAATTGTTAAAGTATTCCAAGGAATATTATCGAAAGAAAGGAATGGGCCGGCCAACAAAAAAAGATCGCAGGGAAATTGAAGATTATTTGGATGTCCCTTCTCCTTTCCTTGAAAATGACGAAGACGAGAATTAAGACCAAATGTACCTACGGTTTTTTTATATTTGAAACATAAGCTACTTATTCCATGCAAAATAACATCTTATCCCATCTTCAAATACAACATAAAATACGGCGAATCGCCTACCAAATCTATGAGGCCAATGTAGACGAACAAGAGATTATCGTAGCCGGCATTGAAGGAGGTGGACTTGATTTCGCAAAAAAAATCCAGGTAGTCCTAAAAAAGATAACTACGGCCAGGATTCTTTTATGCAAGGTACAGATGGATAAAAGCAATCCTTTGAAAAGTGGGATTACAACCTCTATCCCGGAAAAAGAGTATACACTAAAATCCGTTGTTCTGGTGGATGATGTTTTGAACTCCGGAACAACTTTGATCTATGGGGTGCAACATTTTCTGAAGACTCCGCTAAAACAACTGAAAACAGCGGTCTTGGTTAACCGGAACCATAAAAAGTACCCCGTAAAGGCCGATTATAAGGGCATTTCGCTTTCCACATCCTTACAAGAACATGTTCATGTAAAATTCGAAACGCAAAATGACCGCGTTTATCTAGACTAGAAAAGAACGGATTTCCTTGGCAATCTCTTCTGCTTCCTTCCCATCGCAAAGTATACTATGCCATGCCTTTTCATAAAAAAATCCCCTTTCAAACAAATGTTTTCCGATGAATTCGGGCAAATCCGAATCCGGAATATTCTTGATCAAAGGGCGCTCTGATTTTTGGGTGGACAATCTTTTTACCAACTCCCCAATAGATACTTTTAGATAAAAGACGTTTTTTGTTCCTTTTTGTATGACCTCCATGTTGTTCCCATAGCATGGGGCACCGCCCCCGGTTGAGAGTACAAAATTGTGCTCGTCTTTTAGTAGCCGCTCCAAATACTCATTTTCTTTTTTGCGAAAATAGATCTCTCCCTTTTCCTTAAACAGTTTTGAAATGGCAGACCCTTCGGAAGTTTCGATATATTCATCCAAATCCCAGAAATCCAATCCCAGTTTATTGGCCAATATTTTGCCGATGGTGGACTTGCCGCTTCCCATGTAACCTACTAAAACTATTTTCAATTGGATTGTCTATTTATAAAAATGTGCGATTTGCTTTTGATGGCAAAGAAAAGATAAATTTCTACCAAAATCGACTTGTTAAATAAATTAATGATCTTATATTTGCACCCGCCTAAGCAACCTAGACGGTTTCTTAGTCGGGCCCGCCCGCCCGCCTTGGGTATCGCAATAGCTGGTATGTGGGCTTTGGAAGAATTGAAAATTTCTTATTGACCTGGTAGCTCAGTTGGTAGAGCATCTCCCTTTTAAGGAGAGGGTCCTGGGTTCGAGCCCCAGCCAGGTCACTTTTAAGATTCAATAATCACTCAAGAAGTCTGTAAATCGTTGATTTACAGACTTTTTTGTTTTTGATGTATTCATTTGGCACCATATCAATACGTCTATGCTGGTGAGCGATTAGGTGAGTGATTATGAAATTCGAAAAACACTCACCAGACCAGTGTTAAAATTCTGGTTTATAGGTTTTTAGATGAGCTTTTTTTTCAATTTAACAGGTGTTAAATCACGAAAATTTAAGCTTATGCAGGTGAGTACTTCTTTCTCGATTATTTTCTTCCCAAGAACAAGTGATTTGGACAAAATGGGACGAGCGCGCATTTTCCTACGTATTACGGTGGATGGCAAGCGTTCCGAGGTCAGTGTCAAACGAAAAATAGACCCGTTATTTTGGTGCTCGGTGTCCAACAAAGCAAAGCCCACGGGCTCGAACCCAAATATTGCCGAATTGAACCGGTTTTTGGACGAGATCAAGGCCCGAGTCTACCGTATCCAATCAGAGTTTGTGACCCACGGCAAGCCCTATACAGCTGCCATGATAAAGAACAAATTCTTGAACCGGGACAAACCCGTAAGGACCCTCCTCCATATATATGATGAGCACAATAAAGAAATTGAAGAATTGGTGGGGACCAGTTACTCCTATGGTGGACATCTACGGCATGTGCGCACAAGAAAACACTTGGCCAACTTCATTCGAGTGGAATTCAAACTTACGGATGTTCTTGTACAGGAAATCGATCTATCGTTCATTAACCGTTTTCACCACTATCTCCAGACCAAGAAAATCGGAAACCAGAACACCATTACCAAGTATGTCACCAATTTCAAGAAAATCATGCGCATTGCATTCGCAAATAATTGGGTAAACAAAGACCCCTTTTACCATTGGCAAGCAAGCTGGCAAAAAGTGGAACGGGAGGTCCTGACTGAATTTGAACTACGAAGGGTTATGGAAAAAGAGCTTCCCATTGCCAGGTTGGACCAAGTTCGGGACATCTTTGTCTTTTGCTGTTTCACGGGATTGGCCTATATCGATGTCAGAAAACTTTCATTTGACCATATTGTATTGGGTATGGATGGTCAACGCCTAATTCACATTAATAGGGCAAAGACAGATTCCCGTAGCTCCATTCCCTTACTACCCGCTGCAGAAAAAATTCTACTAAAGTACAAGAGACTTTCTGAAAGTTCGGAGGATGGCCTATTGCTTCCCGTCATTAGCAATCAAAAGACCAATGCGTTTTTAAAGGAAATCGCGATACTTTGTAACATCGAGAAAAACCTAACCTTTCATTTGGCGCGACATACATTTGCCACAACAGTAACTTTAACCAATGGGGTTCCAATAGAATCTGTTAGTAAAATGCTGGGGCATCAATCTTTAAAAACCACGCAAATCTATGCCAAAGTCATCGATGTTAAACTCATGCAAGACATGGATACATTAAAGAAATTATATTAATTATACGAAGCATTTAGTCGAATCACGAACAGCTAGTGGTCAAGTGGCCTTGTGGAATAGCGGCAAGGGCTTCATCCACTTTACCTACAAGGTATGCTAATCCCATGGCGTATCGTCTTGGCCCAGCTCTATGGCAGTCCAATCTATTCCAGCACCACCCGCTATAACCTTTCTTATCGCCTGCTGCGCCAATTTTGCCCCTTCTTCCAAGACGGAATAAATTGTATGTTCATCCAGGTCTCCACTATGGACTGCTTTGGATGACAAATCATATGCACCCCTCAATATCTTAAAAATTCTCTTTCTTTCCTCAAAGGAAGCCTCTAGAAACAATGCTCCACGCAAGGCCAATCTATAGCGTAGTTGCTCTTTGTTCCCATCATTCAAAAAAATGGCTTCCAAGCAAATTCTTAAATTGATGGCCCGCTCGACATTGGGAAGTCCAGTGCCATAATTGTTCAGCTTGTCCATAGCAACCCTCATTTTCTTTTTCCAATTTTTTGGCAAACCTTCATAAGACTTGAGGAGCTTTTCTGCCTCATCACATTCAGATTTAGTAATAGGCACACCAAAAGGGTTTGGTTTTACATAGGGATGAGTTCTCCAGTGATGGAGGGGCCACCAGAATGGTTTTTCCTCATCAAAGAATATACGACTGTAATAAGGCTGAATGCCATAATCTGGATTCCTCACCAAACTTAGGCAGAACAACACATCAAATATTGGTTCAAGAGGAATAGTTTCTTTGTCAAATCCATGCCTATCACCTTTTTTACCTATAAACTTGGAAAGAGACCCTTTAAGGATCAATACGGATTCTATGGTAGGTTCCGGAATCAGTGAAAACGGATTTCTGTCCCGTAAAGCCTGGGAAATAGCTTTGTTTGGAATGGACTTAGTGGTGATTAGTTTTACCTCGTTACCGAACTGGTATTCCCTATCAATGTCCACTGTTTGCAATAGCAGCATTTGGTGTCCTTCCACTTTATCCGCATCCAAATATTCTTTTACCAGGGACAAAGCTTCCCGTGGGCCCTTGTTACCAGCCAAAACAACTGAATATCCAATAAATTGGTCCATATCGGTAAGATTGGCGACCCCTCCATGGTTCTGATAAATGATGTCATCATCGGTTAGCTTAAAGAAATCTTTGAACTTCTGCTCGTACTTTTGCCCTGATGCAGTTTTGCTGTAATTGGGTAAAGTCAGCGGGTGCATTGCCAAATATGGGTGTTTCTCAATGTCATTTTCTTCCAGTAGGTCGTTTAATATTTCAGCTAGCTCCTCCAATACAGTATCAATTCATTTGTATTCATTATTAATATTGACCTTGTTCATAACCTTCTTCAAACTCAAACAAATAATCATCCTTCCTTCCCGCTTCCTTTCGGTATTCTGGGGCATTTTCTAAGTCAAATTCTTTTTTTAAGTCAAAATCATGAAGCAAAAGACTATTGTTTAAATTGTGAATCATCCGATAGTCCGTAAAAAATTTGTTCTCCTTGCTGTTCCATTTTTTGCCAAACTTGGACTTACTATTGTTGAACAATAGTGCCTGTTCTTCATTGGACAATTGTGCCCTAAGAGTTCTGAGGTAGCTCCTCTTTTCCTCATAGCTCAACAAATCCTCATCTTGTTTGGCAACGTACTTCACCGTTTGGTAGAGATGGCGGTAGTAATGCCCAAGTTGGCTACTATGTCCATGACCAAGATAAAAGCTAGGATACTGTTTTATGCGATTGCCGGTATGAAAATCAATTCCTTGTAGTCCTCCCGACAATGCCCCGTTGCACCTATGTACCTCATTTACTTGGATGATTGCCTTTACAGCCTTCGTGTGGTTGTCCATCGAAGGGGTTTTTGAAAATGCTACATCCTGAGGCCCTATTCCTTGAAAAAAGTAACTGTAGGCCAAATCGATATGGAAGTTTTTTTCTTCCTGTGGAAAATAATTCTTGACTATGGCATAAATAACCTCCAATTCGCCAAGCATGGCCACAAAGACCTTTCTACCCTCAATTTCAAAATCAGGACCATTTATTGTTCGGATTGCAAAAGTCATCTCCCCAACATTCTCCTTATGAAGTCTTAACATTTCGTAAAACCGCTGTTCCAGAGCAGCTTCTTTTTCCTGCTTTTGTTGGACATTTAATTCCTTCTGGAATCTGGTTCGCTCCTCCACAATCTGTTTATTGAACAACTCCCGTTGTTGTTCATTTGCCTTAACCTGCATTAGAAAAGCCAAGAAGGTCGTTATGACCCCCGCCGCGGCTATAAAGGGATTCATAATTCCGCCTAGAGCATCCCCAATACTGCCATATCCCGTAAGGTCAATAATTGAATACTTTGTCAAAATAATCGGGGCGATGAAGGAGAACAGCAGCAATCCTATGGCAACATAAATGGCGATTTTGGAGTATGTGTTAAGGCTTTTGTCGCTTTTTTTCAATTCCCTTTTTTCCTGTTCTTCAGCTGGTTTATTCATGGTCTGGTATTAAAGTGATGCGTTGCCTTTGGAGCAATTTTTGCTTTAAAAGCGTCTACAGCTATGGTATCGTTTTATCGATTAAAAAAATGTCTTCATCATCGTTAATGACATAGTCACCTGATTCCTTATCATAACTTAACCGCAATCCCTTGCTGGCGGAAAGTGCAAGGGTATTATTGGTTTTGCTATCCGGATCAATGGCCACCCACACGTCGGCCCAAACACTTACCCCATCTACCACTATCATTTCCCGTAACTCAGATTCCCCTTCATTTATTCCTATGTCCACTAAAGAAAACCCATCAACTGTTATCACGTTTTGCCCTTTTCTGTTTTTGAAATTGTTTAAAAGCATGGAGCGGATAAATGACAGCACCGCACTTTCAATCTTTTTTTTCTCTTTTTCCCACATTTTCTTGAATTTTAGATTTTAAACTTAGGAATTGGAATCACTCAAATATTTCATTTTCCTTTTGTCAAAGGCCGGTTTGGTACCTTCCAATATGTCAAGGATGCCTTTATTTATCTTTGGGTTCTCAATGCCTCCGGATCCAAAACTAAACGTATTGTTGTTTTTCTTGTCCAATTCTACATGGATAACCTGTTCCGCATCGGCTACAACAGCAAGGTTTGGGTTATGGGTCACAATGATTAACTGCCTTTTTCTTTTTGCTTGCCGTATAAATGGAACTAATATTTCGTACACGCTTTGGTTATCCAAATTATCCTCAGGTTGGTCAATAATAAGCGGTTTTTCATCTTTATCAAGTAAAAGGTAGAAAACAATCAAAGCGGCTCCACGTTCTCCAGGAGACAATTGCTCGATACTTTTTCCAGCAAACTTCAGTTCATACTTTTCATCCAGATATTTTAGGCCGAATAAATAATCATAGAGGTCCTGTAGCTGTTTGGAATCTTTTATTTGTTTGAAGGGATTTTGTTTGGTCCCGTTGTCGTATTCCAGTTTTGCCGTCAACTCTTGTAAAAACTCCGTAACACTTCCGAGTTCATTTGGGTCCGTTTTCTCCACTACCTCCTTGACTATGACCTCTGCAATTTCTTGGCCCCTGAAAGTCCCTGCCCTGTTCTTATCAATAAAGTCCAAGAAATTGGTGGTAAAATTTCGGATTTGCATGGATGCCTCCAACGAAATCTCGTACTCTTCGATATCGCCCATATTCCTCGATAGCTTTGTATCAATATTCGATTTGAAGCGTGCATAAATATCAACGATGGAATTTTTCTTATTGTAAATTCCTTGGGTAATTGCCAAACGTGCCTTCTTTTTATCTTCTATTTTGTCCTCTAGTTCATCGGTAATAAAGCTTAATTCGTTTTTGAAATAATTGAGCGTCCCTGGAGCTGGCTTTTCTGGATCACCGGTTTTCTCTTCCAATATCCTTTCCCAATTGCTCAAGGCGTTGTGGAATGCCTCTATAGCCTGCTCTTTGGCATCCAAGGTCTGTGATAGGCCTTGGATTTCACTTTCCTTAACGCCAATTCTATTGCTCAGGATATCCGCTTCCGTTGAAATAAAATCACTGTGCTCCTCTGTGCTGTAAGGTACACGACCTAGTTGGATTTCAGCAATAAGCTTGCTTTTTTTCTTATCATCAAGGATTTTGTCAACGGGTACCAAGTTGATGCCGGGCATAGGATAGATGTCTTCAATGGAAATATTGAAGGCTTGAAGGACTTCCGATTCTTCTTCCCTAAATTCCTTTATCCGCGTCTTTTCACTATCCAACCTGTCGCGTAGTTGGTTGAGCTGTGTTAACTCCCCATTGATATTTGTCAATTCCTCCAGCAGTTCCTCCTTTTCAGTAGTAAGGGCTGCTAAGTCGGCAGTGGCTTGTTGCAGTTTAAGGAAATTTTCACCTCTTTCCTCATTCTCTTCATCATCTGTATTCCCATCATTGGGAAAAGGGTCTTGGGGTTTATTGTTTAGGTGGCTTTCGATTTCTGCCTCTATCGTTTTGATCCTGCTTTGAAGGTTTTTTAGGTATTCGTCAGTTCCCTTATGCTGCAATGCTATAAGTTCTTCGTTGGCTTCAGAAAGCTTTTGCCGAAGCACCTCGATTGCCTCTTCGGCACTTTGCTTTTTTAGTTCAATAAAGTCCTCGAACGTGGGTTGTCCCAAGCGTTCGGTTTCATCAAGATGGGTAAAGACGACCTGATTGATTTCTTTCTTGAAATTTTCATTGTTCTCAATCTCATTGCATAGTTCCTCAAAATATCTTTGGGGTAAATACTTGACTTTTTCCTCTAAATCCGTGTCTACTTCATCGTACAGGTTGAGCGGCGTATCGTGTCCATTTTCCCAGACCAATTTGGCCTCAAAGTTTCTGGCCAGACCATTTTTACGAAACTTTTTGCTGTTCAAAAAGGAAAAGTATCCAAAATTATGGGAGTTTCCCAATAGCCCTACAACATCCGTGATGGCACTTTTCCCTTTTCCCTTGTTGCCGATAATTGCTGTAAGCTCCTTACTGGGATAAATTACTTGTTCTTTGAACCACTCCCCTTTGGACACATTATAGCCAGCAACTTGGTCAATTGCGATTTCCTTGATATATAATGTGGGATTGTGTTGTACCCGTACATGTACTTCTGGTTCTGTGCCAACAAAAATCCTGTCTTTTGGTTCATACAATAAATACTTCAAACCCCTAAAGGTTGGATTGATCTTGACCCATGTCTGACAGTTGCCGATACGGTCCTTCTTTGCCGTTTCCGTGCTGTAGCAATGTGCATCACTGCAATCAAGCAACAAATCATTTACGGATTGGTCGTTTAAGCTTTTCTTGGATTTATTGTAGGCCTCCACATTTTCGGATGCTGTAAAAACGAAGTCAGCGGCATTGATCACACTTTTTTTCTCTGCAGGGGAACCGTCCCAGCGCATCGCCTCCCACTCCGTTTTTCCAACTGCGGTCAAATACTTTCCTTTGAGGTGCACATTGTCCAGTTTCTCCATCAGTTTATCATATGGAATGTTCAAGGACTGAAATCCAATTTTTAAAGCGGAGCCAGTCATGGCTCCATTCGAGGATTCCTTAAGCTTTTCTCCCAGGCTTATCAAGTTATCCCTGGTAATAACACCACTCCAATCGCTCTGGTTTGACTCGTAGTCAGGATAAAGTTTATAGGAAGCATTTAGCGCATTCAGAAACTGTTGTTGAATTACTTCCGGCTTTAGTTTATTGGAGAATATAACGTGATAATTTACACGTTTGAATGGATTGTCCTTATTTACACTACCGAACTTATCCAAACGGAATTCAACAACCGGCAGCAGTAAGTCAATATTATTTAAACGACCACTTTCTTTATAGGCGCGAACCTTTTCATATCCCTCTATGAAGAGGTAATCGTTAATTCCTATTATTTTGAATTCCTCCGGTAGGGATTCCAAGTCACTGATAAATTTTTCCCACACCGCATCGGTTTGGCCATCGCCATAATGTTGTTCTATCGAATAGGGTGTATGGACATGTAAATCACATTTTATCCATTGCGAACCCCGATGGTAGTTTTCTTCCATATATATTTTTAATAAGAAAGGGGGGCAAGTCTTTCAGGTATAATCAAATATAAGAAACCCTCTACAAGATGTAGCTATAAGTTTACAACTATTCCAATCTAACGTCCTGCCCAACTGGTCAATCGTAACTTCATCATCAATTGTTTGCATTTTGTCCCACTTCCCTCGGCCGTATCCTTCCATACTTCCTCGTTGACCTACCCATACTTTGCACTCCTTTTTTTATAGGCAAAACAACAACATTCCTTCTTGTAGCCGGCATAAAGCCAGGACCCCGTTCAAGCGGGGTCTCTTTTTTATACGGCTATCACAAGCTGAAATGTTGTAGGGCAGACAGCATCAAAAAAAGGGGAGCGCGATAGGCTCTAGTAGAAGTAAGTCAAAGACCGGAAGCCATGAAATCAAATACGGACAACAAAAATGGAAGCGAAACAAAAGAAATCAAAAAAGGGCGAGACGCTCAGGATAGCATAAGTAAATCATTTTTTATTAATCAGTTCGCCTGAAGGGTGAACATAAAACCATTTCAATATGAATAAGTTTAGAAACCATGTACAGTTGATCGGGAACATCGGGGATGATCCCAAAGTTGCCAACTTGGAGAGTGGCAAAAAAGTGTGCCGTTTTCCTTTGGCTACCAATGAGTATTACAAAAATGCCGAGGGCGAAAAGGTCAAGGAAACCGATTGGCACCAAGTCCAAGCTTGGGGCAGGACTGCCGAGATCATCGAGAAGTATGCCAAAAAAGGGGATGAAATCGGGGTCATCGGGAAAATTAAGACCCGAACCTATGAGGGGGAGGACGGCAACCAACGCTATGTAACGGATATCGTAGTGGACGAAGTATTGTTGATGGGCAGGAAACCCAACGGGGATGAAGCCTAGAAAGCTGATATGGGATAGGGCAACTCCATTGGGCTTGCCCTTTTCCTTAATCTCTAAAAAAAGTAATACTATGGAAACCACAACGAACGAATTGGAATACCAGTTGCAACAGTTCCACGGCTCGGACCGCTTTTACAGGCTACCGATTTGCAATACTAGATATACCGAGGGCATTCAATATTTAGCGGAAACCGCCAATGCCTTTTGGTTGTTAACCGATGCTTCGGTCATGGGCAAGAGCCTACTGCACAAAAGCTATTTCATCACGGTGGATTTCAAACGATTGACCGCCGAGGAAAAAGAGGAAATCGGTTATGATGCCACTATCCAGTATAGCGATGGCAATGGCTTGGTGTTTACCACCCAGAAATACCACCTGACGGATTTTCCATTGGACGAGCTGCGATTGTTCTTTGTGGACGGTACGTTGCTTTTGCCCAACGAATATTAAAATAGTCGAGGGTGTACCTGATTGCGACAGCTACACCCTCTTATCTCATCATTAAACATATAGCATAACAATGAAGTCTAAAGTTAACGAAATAAAAGTGAGCTACAAAGAGCGGATTCCCGCTTCTTTTTGGCAAAAGATAGTATCCTCACAAGATGCTGCCCAAGTGCTGTTCGAGCATTGGGACAAGGACACCATCGGATTGTATGAATCCTTTAAGGTCGTATTCCTGAACAACAGCAATAAGGTAAAGGGGGTATACGAGCTGTCCAAAGGGGGCATTACGGGAACACTGGCGGACGTGCGCCTTCTTTTCGGAATAGCACTCAAATCTGCAACCTGTGCCGTTCTGCTAAGCCATAATCACCCATCGGGTAAGTTGATGCCGAGTGGTGCGGATAAGGATTTGACCAACAAGTTAAAGCAAGCAGGAGATATTTTGGATATTAAGGTACTTGACCACCTGATACTAGTACCCAATGGTGACTATTACAGTTTTGCCGATAATGGATTGCTCTAAAGAACCATTTAAAACGAAATATCATTTAAGAACGGGCGATTTTGGTTGCCCGTTTTTTTTACCAATTTTTCACTTGAACAAAATACAGGGTTTTTAAAAAAAGGCTGAACATTCCATAAATCTTTGGTAACTCCCATATTAAAGTCCTCAAATCCCTTTTCAATCCAGACCAACCCGCCTAATTTCAAGGTAGGCTATGAAATTTCGGTCCCGCTTTGCGGGACGAAAAGGAATAGCAAGAGGGCAACGCGGGTACCCCACGTTGCGAGTTTGCACTTCTTTTTAAAACGCTGTTCCACAGCGGTTTAAAGTCGAAGAAGTCGGTACAAAGGCCTTCGGAAAATCAGGGTTTTTGCGGCAAATGGCCGCGCAGCCCCCGAAAACAGGCCCGAATTTGCGGCAAAAAGAATATTACGAGTTAGAAATGGAGTCCAAGATCAGTACGTTCAGCAACATAAGGTTCAAGAAGCCCATCACGGTTCGCTTCCAAAGCTTTTCGCGCATGTACTTCAAGACCCATTCCGAGGCCCTGGCAGGGATGCTGGACTTTTTTAAGTACAACGAACTTTCCCCATACGACCGCCTGGGGCTTCGGATGGGACTCGTCATCGATTACCTAAAAGAACTCAAGACCTTCTTCAACAAGCGGAACAATGCCACCATTGCCATCATACGTGACATGGAAAAGCACGGGGTATTGCCCACCAAGGCCATGATGGAACTGCTCTTTGAGGGTGGACCAAAAGCACGATCGGAAGCGGAGGAAGATGGGGATTTTCAGTTCCCCGAACTGGACAAGGTGGACTTCGATGCCGAGTTCCAACTCATCGACGAGCGCAAACTGCGTAGGGATGCGGAACTGCAACTGGCCAAGGCCCAAGAGCGTTTTGGCGAATTGGTATTGAAAAAGATCAAAGTGGTCCGCCCCGGTCTGGGCAGACCAAAACTGCAACTGGAGATTTCCCTGGAGGAATACGAAGAATTAAAGGAACATTATAAAACCGAATAAATGTACATCACCATCACCCGCCAACATATGGGCAATACCTTTTCCCAGAGCTCGGCAGATTTTGTGGCCTACCTCGAAAAGGAGAACGAAGGGAGGTCGTCCGACCTCAAAGATCACTTCTTTGACCAAAACCACAACCGGATTGATGCTGAGACGGTCATCAAGGAAATCGATGCCAATACGGACCGGCTCAAAAAGACCGAACCCAAGTTCTATTCCATCACGATCAACCCCAGCCAACAGGAGCTCCGGGCCCTAAACAACGACCCCGCCCTTTTGCGGCACTATGTGCGGGAGGTGATGAAGGACTATGCGGCCTCCTTTAACCGAGAAAAACCCGTTTCTGTGGACAGGATAAAGTACTATGCCAAGATCGAGCACCAACGGATCTACAAGGGCCGCGATCGGGAAATCCAGGAGAACCGACGTTACACGGCGGAAATCGCCAAGCTCCAAAACGATATTCGAAAAGTGGAACGTGGCGAGTTGCGGGGCAATATCCGGCAACTGGAAAGGCGCGTCGAAAAATTGCAAAAAGAGATGCCCCACAAGATTGGTGGCAAACCTATCGAGGAGGGGATGCAAAAGCCGGGCCACCAGATGCACGTCCATATCGTGATGAGCCGCAAGGATGTCACCAACCGCCATAGCCTGTCCCCGGGAAGCAGCTATAAGGCCTCTGAGGCGGATCTGAACGGCAAGCCCGAAAAACGGGGCTTCCGCCGGGACGAGTTCTTTGAAAAGGCTGAAAAGACCTTTGACCGCACCTTTGGCCACCAACGCAACTATGTGGAAAGCTACAAGGGCCGTAACCTTTTGGACAAGGACCCTAAGGCATTTTTCGCACAACTGATGAACCTGCCCACCAACGAACGGGCAGCTGCCCTGAAAGTCTTGGGCAAGGCCGGAGCCAAGATGCCCTTGCCCAATATCCCCAAAAACAAGGTGGAACTGGCCAAAAAGACCCTGGAGCAGCTTAAAAAGGGCATCGACATCGCCCAAAAATCAAGTTCCATCGGGGTTTAAATTGTAGTGATCATGATACTTTCTTTGACATTGCCATTTGAGTTTCCCGACCTGCAGGGCCAAGGGTGGGTGTATCCACTTTTGTTTGTAGGCATTATAGTTTTGCATTTTCGGTTCCGCTATGCCTTTGGACTATTGGCCCTGCTCTTTTGTGCTATCTGGTGCTATTTGGCACTTCAACTTCCTTGGCCCATTACATCCCATATCCTACTCTGGGCCGTATTGCCCGCCCAGTTTCTGAACGGACTTGCATTGTTGGTTGTGGCTACCTATGGGGAGCGGGAGGGGGTTGATGCCAAATACCGGGCGCGGTTGCGCCACCGGAACGGGGTGCTCACCTTGCAGAACATCCGGCGAGGCGTGTCCATTATCGGGTCGGCCGGTAGTGGGAAGACGGAATCCGTGGTCCGTGCACTGTTGCGACATTTCCACAGCCATGGCTTTGCCGGGGTCATCCACGATTACAAGCATTTTGAGATCACTGAACTGGCATGGCCCCTCTACGAGAAAGAAGGCCTGCCCTTGCACATCGTTTCCTTTGACACCATCCACACCAGGGTGAATCCCATCGCGCCCCACTACCTGCCCGATGAGGAATCCGTGAACGAAGTGGCGAGGGTACTTATCGAAAACCTATTGGAGCAGCGGGACACCCAGGCCCAGGGCTCCTCCAAGTTCTTTAATGATGCGGTAGAAGGTTTGTTGGGCGGGATGATCTGGATGTTGCGCACCCATTACAAAACCTGTTGCACCCTGCCCCACTTGATTGCGGTCTACCAGTTCCTCTCTCACAAACGCCTCATCCAATGGCTCAGCTCGGACCTGACCGCAAAGGCCATGGCCGATGCCTTTATTGCGGGAAAGGAATCCGAACGGCAGACCGCAGGGGTGCTCAGTACCCTGGCCAATGCCCTCAAGAAAATCAGTACCCAACGTATCTTTATGGCACTTTCTGCGGACGAACTGGATTTGGATATCAATAATCCCGATCATCCCTCGGTGGTCGCCGTGGTCAACCATCCCAAATATGATATTGCCTATTCCCCGGTCATTGCAACACTCTTGCATACCATCACCAAGCAGATGGCGGTGCGGGCACGGCACCATTCCTTTATGCTCGTGGAGGAGGCCCCGACCATCCGGCTGCTCAACATGCACCGCATCCCGGCCACGCTGCGGAGCTATGACATCAGCACCGTCTACGTCATGCAGGACAAGACCCAAAACGATATGATGTACGGCGATAAGGCCAGCCGTGCGATATTGGCCAACCTCTCCTACCAGTTCTTTGGAAAGGTGAACGACCCAGGCACCGCCATGTACTTTCAAACCTTTTTTGAGCGTGTCAAAAAACCCGTGCAGTCCATCAGCAAAGGGCTTGATCCCTTCCGGTCCGACACCCGGATCACCAAAGCGGAACGGGAGGACAGCAAGGTCACCTTTGATGCCTTCTTCCGTTTGAAACAGGGGGAGTTCTATGCCTTTTCCGATGGGAAGTCCCGGCGTATCCGCTTCCCTGTGCCGCGTCCGGAGCGGGGTTTGCCCAAGCCCAAACATGTCCCGGATGACCCGGAGATTGCCCGCAACTTTGAGCGTATCCATAAAGAGGCCCAGGCCCTTTTTAAAAGCGGCCAAAGCTGATGTTCCGGTGTCCAGGGGTACAACGGGTTTTGTACGTGATTTTCCAAAAATGGTAAAATGATGGGTTGAGACCCCGTGGCGGCCATCAAGGGCCCTTCCCCCTTTGGGCGCAAAGCTGGGAAACCTTTCGGAAACGCTGCCAGAGGTTTTTTTATCCCATTCCGGAAAAGATCATACCTCCCGTCTTCTATTGCCCCATCCATGTAGGCTTATTCCGAAGGGCGGTTTCCTGTGGGCATGCGCTGAAAAGGGACCAGCGCCATCCTATGATGGGCACCCCAACACCAAAGTTTCATTTAAAATTTTTCTGTTATGGAAACACAAACAAAAGCCCGGTTGCGGACCCTGCCCCTGCAGGACATCGCCATCGGCACGTCGAACCCCCGAAAGGTCTTTGATACCGAAGCCCTGAAGGAACTGACCCAGAGCATCCTGGAAAAGGGCATCCTGCAACCGCTGTTGGTACGGCCCTTCCAAGAAGGGTATCAACTGGTCTGTGGGGAACGCCGATTGAAAGCGGCAACCCTGGCGAAATTGACCGAGGTACCGGTACAGGTCCGGGAACTCTCTGATGAAGAGGTACTGGAGGTACAGCTGATCGAGAACCTGGAACGGGAGGACGTCCACCCACTCCAGGAGGCGGAAACGCTCCAACAGATGTTGGACACTGAAAAATACACCCTGGGTGACCTCGCCTCCAAACTGGCCAAGTCGGAGACCTTTATCATCCAACGGCTAAGCTTGGGCCAACTGATCAAAGCCTGGAAAGATGCCTTTCTGAAAGGGCATATCAACCTGGCCAAGGCACTTATCGTAGCACGGCTCACCAAGGACAGTCAAAAGGAACTGGCCGAAAACGCCATGGACCATGTGGGCGGTATCAAGTCCAAGGCAGCCCTAGAGCGCTTTATCGACCGACAGATCAGTCGCAAACTCGAACAAGCCCCCTTTGATATCTGCAATGAAAAACTGGTCAAAAAGGCAGGATCGTGTACCACCTGCAACAAACGCTCCGGTGCCAACGAAAGGCTCTTTCCCGACATCGAAGCAGATGACCAGTGCTTTGACAAGGCTTGTTACGAACTCAAGGTGCAGGCCCACCTGATGGCGCAGGTCAAGGAAATCATCAACGCTGCGGAACCCGTACATTTCATCTACAATCGCTATGCTGATGAGCTGCCCAAGGGTTTGGTGAAACTGCTCGAAAAGCACAACATCAAACTGCTGGAACAGTACGAGGATTTTGAACTTCATGGCAGTGATGACCAAGCCAAGCAGGGCTTATGGCTAAACGGGTCCGGGAAGGGCCACCCCGAAAAAATCTACCTGCCCCAAAGGTCCAAAGGCAAAATGCAGGAGCTCTCCCCGAAAGACCAGATAGAACGTATTGAAGAGCGAGCGACACGGGCCCTAGAACTGGATGCCGAAAAGGTCCAGAAGCGTATCATCGAATCCCTGGCGGATGCAGAGGAACTGCACCAGTTGGACAAGCTTTCCATACAGCCTGTGGACTCTTTGTTGTTGAGGCTTTGGCTCTGGAATACCGCCAATTGGGAAGTCCAGGAGCAACTGAGAAAGACCTTCAAATGGAGTTCGGGTGTGTCCAACCAGACCATGCTCCAACGTTTGGAAAAGTTGACCGATGTTCAGGTGACCCATATGGTAAGACTCACTGTCTTTGCCAAGTGGAAACACAGCCTGCCGACTTTTATCGAGGGCATGGCCCTCCGCAAGTTGGCTGAAGCGGTTCCATCGGTGCACATTAAGGACATTGAGAAGGAACAGCGACAGGTGGCCCGAAAGCGTATCAAGCGAATCAAGGAGCGTATCCAAAAGCTCAAGGAACAATGTTGAGTATCATCAACGGCCCTCGGCAACGGGGGCTTTTAAATTTTAGTTCCATGGAATGGAAAACCACTCTTCGAAATTTGTTGATAACTAATCGGTTACGGGGAAAATCAGGTTGGTTTTGGTCCAAGTTTCGGCTAATTTTAATGGTCAAGCCAAAATCGATTCACCATGTTTTTTAATAATGCCCAATGCGACATCTATATCGGGACCGGAGCCGGAAAAAAGCTCATGGAGGAAATGGCCTTGGCCCAGAAATCCGTCAAGATCGTATCCCCATTTTTATCCACCCCATTAGTGGAGGGTCTGATCAAACTCTACCGAAAAGGAATCCAAGTGGAATTGATCACCACAGTTGATGACCACCAAAAAGATGATACCCTTAGAAATCTTATTCGCCAGAACATCCATATCAATGGGAGGGCGCGAAAGCAACAGAAGCGATTGAAAATTGCTGTCTGGGGATGCTATGCCCTAGTGGGGATGGGTCTGGTGGCTAGCTGGTGGTTCTTTACCCAACAGGCCCTAAGGCCCTTATTGGTTTGCCTGGCCCTGACCACACTGGCTGGACTGGGTGGATGGTTCTTTCGATTTCTGGTACGGACCAAAAGGGTCTATTCCTATACCTATGAGCCTATCTTTCCCTTAAAGATAGTGCCGCAAACAAACGCTTTTGGGCAACGTACCACCTATCTCCATAGCAAAATCTATATTATTGATGACCGAATCGCTTATCTGGGATCACTTAATTTTACCCGTAGTGGTACGGAACACAATTACGAGACACGGGTGCGCTTGACCGATGCCCTATCCGTGAAAAAGATTGTAGAGGAATTTCGGTATCTGATGGACGAGGCAAGTTTTCCGGAATTCGATGTTCAGTTATTTGGTAAATCCCATTTCAAGGAAATCATCAATTAATAACTCCCAGAATTCAAAATTTACTTTAAATGCTTTTAAACATTAAAGTTCCAGAGATTGAAAAATTACGGGCAATATCAATACCTATAAACATCTCTGAACTAGGAACCTCTTGGTCCAAACGTCAGCTGGGCACCTCGAGCAATGCATCGGGTGTATATGTTCATTTCAACAAGCTTACCATCCTTTATGTAGGTCAAACAACAAGTGGTTCATGGGCTACTTTTGGCGAACGCTTAAGACGGGAGTTTCAGGAATCCTCATCGCAGGACAGTGATCTTTTTAGATTACTCCAAAGTCAGCAATCCCCTGTGTATACCGCCTTACTGGATTTAAACTATGTCGATACATTAGTATCTGGTGGTCCGAAGGAATTCTCCAAGGAAAGAAAGGCCTTGATACTGGAGCAGGTCCTTATCGCAACCTATGACCCCATAGGGAATAAGAAATAGTAGTTCAGAATGTCGTATTTTTCGTAGACTAGAAAAGATTTGTATGGATTACGTTTTTATAGATACTTCAATTTTTGAGTCGAACAATTTTATAGAAAGCAAAAGGATTCAGGAGGTTTTCAGATTGGCAAAGGAGGGTCATATTAAGATTCTTATGCCGGAGGTCACCTACAACGAAATTCTCAGTAGAGCCCGCAAAAATTTGGAGGAAGCCTTGAAGAGTTTCAATCGCTATCGGAAGGATACCCGTATCCTTAGAAATATAACTTCCTTAAGGGAAAAGTTCGACCCCTTGGAGCAAGAGGCCTGCTTTTTAGAACTGAAAGCGGCTATCGAGGCTGCGCTTAAAGAGGCCAACATTGAAATTCTTGGATATCCGATACTGGACACCAAAATTATTTTCGATAGTTACTTCCAAAATAAAAAACCCTTTGGTGCCGGAATCAAGAAAAGTGAGTTTCCAGATGCCCTTGCCCTCATCTCCGTCGAAGAATGGTGTAAGGCCCATAATAAGAATTGTACCTTATTTGCGGAGGATCGGGACTTGATTGAATATGAAAGTAAACTTTTGTCACATCGTAATTTCAACGAGTTTCTTGACGAAAAACTAAAAACGGTGGAAGCCACTGCAAAGCGGACAAAAAGACTGGCAAGGATAGCGCAATTGTATGCGGATAAGTCGGACAACTATATTGCACAAATCACCGATTGGTTGAATACACAATTAGATGATGAATC
Source organism: uncultured Flavobacteriaceae bacterium (assembly GCA_947494715.1). Taxonomy (GTDB): domain Bacteria; phylum Bacteroidota; class Bacteroidia; order Flavobacteriales; family Flavobacteriaceae; genus Ulvibacterium. Next base: position 34,735 of record CANLWG010000005.1, read on the forward strand.
AAAATATTATCATTATATCGATTATTTTGAAATACATGACATGGATGTGCAAGAGGTCTATGTAGAACTCTTGGGGTACGAGATTACCAGTGTATCCGATGAGGTCATTTATTTGGAGGCCGAGGCCATTGTACAATATGAAGTAGATATAACCACAGATGACCAAAATTCGGGGTATTACGATGGGGATGATAAAACCTGGCATTTCTTCGATACAACAAAAGTCAAGATTGAAGAAGAGGAAAACATAAGCGTTACTTTTGAATATACCATCCCTGAAGCAGGTGAAAAATTTGCTGAACTTAAGTTGTTGGACATCAATGATGGAAACGACCTGGACATTTGACCCTATATGTTCCAATGCACATTTTGAATCCTTTTGCGAAAGAATGATTTAGGGTCCTTGAAAACGTCGTACACTTCCAAAAATACATATGTGGGGCATTTAATTTTAAAGGACAGTTTACCCTGAAACAAGGATAGATTTAACCATAGACCACACAAACTTTATACGATTTGAAATACCATGAACTACGATGATGAAATAAAATTGGCCAAAGAAAAAGATATTATTGAAGCGGGCGATATTTTTGATTTTAGGGAAACCCCCAATGAGGCACTTTTTGAAGACTTCTACACATTCTGTAGGAAACACTTGGACTCTAGTCTGAAAAAGCACAACATTGACCCGACCGCTTTCATCTACACTAATTTTTTTGAGACCAATGCCTGGGCACAACTAAAGAATGACACTTTTTCCATTCATATCAATCTGGGATTGATTGTGGGTTGCTCGGAGAAATTTTTAAAAAACAAGGCCTTGGATGACTATTTGGAAGCAACCTATCCGGATATGTTTGGACATTACGACAATCCGATAACCGCATTGGCCTTTCAGGTAGCAACACAGTTTACTTATTATCACGAGTTTGCCCATTTGGTCCAGTTTTCCAAAAAAAGAGAAAAATTGTCACTGCAGGAGAGGTATATTGGAGCATCGGAATATGATAGCGTGGCACATTGCTTAGAGACCAATGCGGACACCCTAGCCGCCATAGCAATAGCAACCCATATCCAACAATACATCAAAAAAAGTTTTGGAGATAAGGTTTCCCAAGAAAATGTGGAGTTTACAATCGTTGTTCTCTGTTCTTGTTTGCTTAACCATATTGCAAGTTTCTGTGAAGACCTACCCAACATTTATTACAAAGAACATTCGCATCCACATCCTTTCCTCCGCCTGTTTATGGTCAATTTGAATATTGTGTACTACTTAAATCAAAGTGGTTTTTTCAAAGTGCAAGGGATTGACATCCAAGTCAATCCAATTTTCAAGAAAGTGTTGGACTTCTATAAGGGCTTGGAAGAAAACAAGGTGTTTGACACAACTATGGCCGAAGCAATGGAAGAGGCAGCCTTACAGCAAAAAGAAATAGCCAACTATATGGGAGATTTGATTGAATTTGATTTGGAAGACTACAAAAACGCCATTGACGAATGGAATAAGCACATCGCATAACAAATAGCTTAATGGTTGGGTTAACCACAATCTCCTGAAATTACCCCTTTTCTTTTTGAAGTGCCTCCAATTCCACGCCTAGCTCATTGAACATCCGCATAATACTATCTAGCTTTAGCTCATGGGGCTCATACTCTTGAGTATTGATGCTACAGGTAAATTCCCAAAGTTCCAAGACTTCGGAAATGGGCACTTCGTAGGGTTGATAGCTCTTGTTATCGGACGCCAATTTCAAGGTGCCATTTTCTTCTATCTGATCAAAAACCCGTTTATAGACCATTCCATCGTTTTGGGTCAATAGCACATAGGTCTTCCCGCTTTTAATTTCATTACGATCTTCCACGAATTTACCAATGACAAAAGAGCCTGGTTTCATGGGCAGCATGGAATCCCCCTTGATAGGAAAGGCCCGATGCTTGCCCGTGGGCAAAAACGGTAGTTTGATCTTTTCCAGTTGCTCGATATATTCCGGGTCGTCATAACCGGCCAGATAGCCTGCCGAAGTCTTTACTGGGACCACTTCGATCATGTCCTCGTTTTCTTGGTTGACCATAATGGGAAAAAGTACGCGTTGGTTTCCAAGCTCAATAAACGAAAAATCCTTGGCCTTTGTCAAATCCTTGCGGATCAAGATATCAACAGGTACCTTAAAAAAATCGGAGATTTTGACCATAAGGTCCAGCGTGGGCATGGAACGCCCCTCCTCCTTCGAACCGATGGTCGAACGCGTCACCCCCAACTCTTCCGCCAATTCTTCCTGAGAGAGCTTCTTAAGTTGCCTGAGATGGCTGATATTTTTACCTACGAAATACATAATTGCTACAAATATAAGCAATACTTGCTACAAAATGTAGCTAAGTTTGTTTTCGCTATGAATGAACAGATTCTACACCTTGATCTCGACACCTTTTTTGTCAGCTGCGAACGGCTCCTGGACTCCCGTTTATTGCACCGTCCACTCTTGGTCGGTGGTACCGGGGATCGCGGAGTGGTCTCCGCCTGTAGCTATGAGACCCGTAGGTTCGGCATCCATTCGGGAATGTCCATGAAACTGGCCCGTCAACTCTGTCCAGAGGCCACGGTCATCAGGGGCAATGCCGGAACCTATACCAAATTCTCGCAACAGGTCACCGAGATCATTAAGGAGAAAGTACCTGTATTCGAAAAATCCAGTGTGGACGAATTCTATGCGGACCTGACCGGAATGGACAAATTCTTTGGTACCTATAAATACGCCTGTGAACTCCGTAACTATATTATAAAAGAGACCGGGCTCCCCATTTCCTTTGGACTCTCCTCAAACAAGGTGGTTTCGAAGATGGCCACGGACGAGGCCAAGCCCAACAACCAGATGCGGGTGGACTTTGGGCTGGAAAAACCTTTTTTGGCACCACTTTCCATCCGTAAGATCCCGTCGGTTGGTAAAAAGACCTATGAGACCCTTCGGGGCTTGGGCATCCTAAAAGTGAAGACCGTCCAGGACATGCCCCTCGAACTGATGACCAGTGCACTGGGCGTACATGGCCAAACCATTTGGAAACGGGCCCAGGGCATCGACCGGCCACCTTTGGTCCCGTTCCATGAACGGAAATCCATCTCCACGGAACGCACCTTTGGCAAGGATACCATCAACATAGAGCAATTGAAGACGACCCTGACCGCCATGGTGGAAAACCTGGCCTTTCACCTGCGGACCAACGACAAATTGACCGCCTGTGTGACCGTTCGCATCCGCTATTCGGATTTCCAGACCTATTCCAAACAAATGCGGATTCCCTATACCAGTGCCGATCATATCCTAATTCCCAAAGTCTTATCGCTTTTCGGAAAGCTCTATGAGCGCAGGATGTTGGTACGTCTGGTCGGGGTGCGGTTCACCGATCTGGTCTCCGGGAACTATCAGATCCATTTGTTCGACGACACCATGGAAATGCTCAGCCTCTATAATGCTATGGACCGTATCCGAAAACGTTATGGCGACAGAAAGGTGCTGTACGCTTCCTCCATGGGGGCCAAAAGTATCGGACGGTTCCACAACCCCTTTATTGGGGAACCGCCCATTGTCCTCGCCCACCGGACCCAATAATAACCTTAAAACCAAACTTTTTATGTATTTGAATTGCCACAGTTATTACTCCCTCCGTTTCGGAACCTTCTCCGAAATCGAATTGTTGGGAATGGCCAAAGAGAACGGGGTATCCCAACTGGCCCTAACCGACATCAACAATACCTCAGCCTGCCTCAACTTTATACGAAAGGCTGCCGATTGTGGCATCAAACCCATCGTGGGGATTGATTTCAGGAATGGGGCCCAGCAGCAATTTGTGGGCATTGCCAAGAACAACAAGGGGTTTCAGGAGCTTAATGAACTCTTATCCTACCACTCCCATAATGATTTAAAAATCTGGGACGAGGCCCCCATCTTCACCGATGCCTTGGTAATCTATCCCTTTGAAAAGGTGCTCCAATTGGAAAAGACTTCTTTTCGTGAGCATGAGTATATCGGCATCTCTATTGAGAACCTGAGACGCTTGCCCTTTTCCAAATATAAAGACTACAACGACAAACTCGTGATCCAACAACCGGTGACCTTTCGAACCCAACGGGATTTCAATGCCCATCGGTTGTTGAGGGCCATCGACTTGAATACGCTTTTGAGCAAGCTCCAAGAGACCGATCAGGGCCGTAAATCAGAAAAGATGCTGGCCCAAGGGGAATTATTGGAGCTATTTAGGGAGTTTCCCCATATTATTGAAAACACCCAAAAGCTTTTGAACCAATGTTCCATTGAATTCGGATTTGGGGAGAGCCGTAGCTCCCAGAACCAACAGGTATTCGGGGAGTCCAAAGAGGGGGATTTCCAAACGCTTGAAAGTCTCTGCAATAAGGGACTGCCTAAACGGTATCCCAACCCCGCCCAAAAGGTCAAAGACCGATTGCAACGGGAACTGCAGACCATCAAAAAACTGGATTTTGTGTCCTATTTCCTAATCAACCATGATATCGTTTCCCATGCCAAGGAAAAAGGGTTTTTTCATGTGGGTCGTGGTAGCGGGGCCAACAGTATCGTAGCCTATATCATTGGTATCACCGATGTGGACCCCATCGAACTCGACCTCTATTTTGAACGCTTTATCAATCCCTATAGGGCGAGTCCCCCCGATTTTGATATCGATTTTTCCTGGAAGGACCGGGAAGAGATGACCGCCTATATTTTTGAGCGTTTTCCCAATACCGCACTCCTGGCAACCTATAACACCTTTAAGTACCGGGCCGCGGTTCGGGAAATCGGGAAGGTCTTCGGGCTTCCCAAGGAGGAAATCGACAAACTGAGCGATGGCCGTTACACTTTTGAGACCTTGGACAACAATGCCAAACAGGTCTTGAAATATGCAGGGTTCATCAAAGGCATGCCCAACCATCTGAGTGTCCATGCTGCGGGTATCCTGATATTGGATCGACCCATTCACTTTTACTCCGCCACGGACCTCCCGCCCAAGGGGTTTCCCACGGTACAGTTTGACATGATCATTGCCGAGGATGTAGGCATCTTTAAGTTCGATATCCTGGGCCAACGTGGACTGGCCAAGATCAAAGATGCCATCGAAATCATCCACCAAAACCAGCCCGATAATCCGCCTTTGGATATTACTGAGGTGGAGACCTTCAAAAAAGACGAGAATATCAATACGCTGTTAAGTCAGGGCAAGGCCATTGGTGCCTATTATGTGGAGAGTCCGGCCATGCGAGGCCTGATGAAGAAATTGGGGGTGAACGATTACCTCGGATTGGTGGCAGCCAGTTCGGTCATACGGCCCGGGGTTTCCTCCTCAGGGATGAAAGATGAGTACATCCGAAGGCATCGCACCCCTGAACGCCGAAAGGAAGCACATCCCATTCTTGCAGAGATCATGCCCGAGACCTATGGTATCATGGTCTATCAGGAGGATGTACTGAAAGTAGCGCATTATTTTGCGGGATTGGATTTGGGGGAGGCCGATGTCCTGCGTCGCGGAATGTCGGGCAAGTTCCGTTCCCGAGCGGAGTTTGCTGCAGTGGAGGCCAAGTTCTTTGCCAATTGCAAGACAAAGGGCTATTCCGATGCGCTGGCCAAGGAGGTCTGGGAACAGATTGCCAGCTTTGCGGGCTATGCTTTTGCCAAGGGGCATTCGGCTTCCTATGCGGTGGAAAGCTACCAGAGCCTTTATTTGAAATGCTACTATCCCTTGGAGTTTATGGTGGCCGTACTGAACAATGGGGGAGGGTTCTATACCACCGAGCACTATATCCAAGAGGCCCGCATGTGTGGGGGCATCATTCATCCGCCCTGTGTGAACCAAAGCGACCATCCCAATTGTATCTATGGCAAGGACATCTATTTGGGACTGGGGTATCTTCGAAACCTGGAAAGTTTGGTCATCCAACGGTTGCTCTCTGAACGTCAGTTATATGGAAAGTTCAAATCCCTGGATGACTTTATCGACCGCGTGGCCATCAGCTTGGAACAACTCACCATCCTGATCCGTATCGGGGCCTTTCGGTTTACGGGACTGCAAAAGAGTGAGCTGCTCTGGCAGGCCATCTTTAAATTAAACGCTACCAAGAAAAGTACGGGCCATCCGAAGCTTTTTAAGCCCAAACACAGAAAGTTTACACTTCCAAAACTGGAGCACAACTGGCTGGAGGATGCCTACGACCAAATGGAGCTTTTGGGCTTTCCCCTGTATGATTATTTCGATATTATCTCAGAGGAGCCCAAAAACCAACTATTGGCGAAAGACATGCCCAACTATCGAAATAAGCCCATGTTGCTCTACGGTATCATGGTCAACACCCGATTCAATACCACCAAACATGGCAAAAACATGCGGTTGAGCACTTTTATTGATAGAGAAGGGGCATATTTTGATGCGGTCCATTTTACAAACGTCGTGGACAAATATCCCATCCATGGAAGGGGGGTCTTTGCCTGTTATGGAAAGATCTGTGAGGAATTCGGACATTATAGCATGAACATCATCCGGTCCAAAAAGATGCCCTTGAAATCCGACCCCCGAAGCCCAGAGGAACCCAGCTTCCAAAGGGACCCCTTTACCCAAAAAGCGAAGCGAAAGCAAATCCAAACCTGATTTTGTATCTTAGGATTGACTAACTAAGACTTTCATTATGTGCTACCGAACACGACTCAATGCCGACCTCGGCCAAATTGAGATATCCTTCGAGGCTGCTTTTTTGGAACCCGATGGTTACGAACCACAAGAAGAAATCAATGGTTTTGCCCACAAACCCTATCCGGTAATCACGGACGAGCATCCAGGGAAAATTCAATTGTTTGATTGGGGTTTGATACCTTTCTGGGCCAAGGAGGACAAGATCAAACGGGCCACCCTTAACGCTAAAGTGGAAACACTCACCGAAAAGCCATCCTACCGGCAGTCGGTAAACAAGCGGTGTCTCGTCATTGCAGATGGCTTTTACGAATGGCAATGGCTAGATCCAAAAGGCAAGGAAAAACAGAAGTATTTGATTCGACCCAAAGATCAGGACATCTTTGCTTTAGCAGGCATCTATTCCCATTGGACCGACAAGCAGACCGGAGAGCAAAGGTCAACCTATAGCATCGTGACCACCGAAGCCAATGAACTCATGGCGGAGATACATAACAACAAAAAACGGATGCCCATCGTACTGCAGGAACGGGATAGGCGCAGATGGTTGACCGAAGAGGATTATAGTGGCTTTGCCTTTCCCTACGAAGCGGATTTGGTGGCCGAAAAGTGTTGATAATGAGAAAGATATTTGAGGACGTTTATGCAATACTATTTCATCCTGAGGGAGAGGAAGGACTGCCCGATGGGTCAAAATCCCTTTGGTTCAAAATAGTAATAGTATTTCTTTTGATTGGAATCCCCTTATTGGTGTTTTGGTTCGGGGATGTGGGATTTTAGGCTACTACAAAAGCAACTGATCTACTTGAATTGTACATGTGGACTATCAATCCCAATCCAAATACCTTTTTTAAAGTAACAAAAGTTGTACTCTATCGTCATCCCTGTGAGATAAACTTACAGGGACCTTATGGCAACAGCTAAAAAAATACATCCATTTTTTTCTGGACTTTTAATTCTTCTGGTCATCGGTGGTATAATGCTGATACCTCTTGATAAGCTAACTACAGAACCCTATTTTTCAAGCTTCCAAGTTGAATATGTTGTGTTATCCATTAAAATGCTATTGATTTTTCTGACCGGTGTAACACTTATAAAAAAACTTAATCAGAAAGCTCTATCAGGCATTGATCCAAAGTATAAATGGCCCCTCAAATATTTGAACCTTATCCCTGTTTACCTCTTCGTACTAGGTATCTTGTCGTTTATAAACAAGGACTTATCATTGGTAAACCCCTCTAACGTATTCCTATTGCTAACCGCTTGTTTGTTGGTAGGTTTTGCAGAGGAATCTGTTTTTAGAGGTTACTTGCAACCGCTCTTTATCAAAAAATATATCGCACATAAAAATGGTATTTTTTTAGGTGTACTATTTCCGGCAGTATTTTTTGGCGCTTCACACTTGCTGAACCTGACCGTTAATGACAATGTTCCACAGGTAATCGGACAATCGATCTATGCCATTTTCATTGGATTCTTTTTCGGAGTGGTCCTATTAAAGACCCATAAATTAATTCCTATCGCGATTACCCATGGGCTCATCAATTTTTTCTTCTTATTTGGTTCCCTACCCAACTTAAATGCCAGTACGGATGGTTATACGCAACAACAAATGGAAATTCCTTTGATGGAACAGATTCTGGCAGCAGCAACTCCGCTACTTATTTTTCTCCCATTGTTTATTGTTGGTCTCATAGTATTGAGGAAAATAAACAAAGAGGAAATCCTAAAAAAACTAAATGTTTAAAAACAATTAAGATTATGAAGTACAGATTATTCTTTTTAAGTATACTATTGGTACCAGTATTTCTAAGCGCTCAAAACGAAAGTACCGACCTCAAGCTAAAACAGGTCATTGAGGATTTTAGGACATCCATAATAGCGCACGATGACATCGAGAAATTTGGAAACCTATTTCTGCACGACTCCATAACCTGGGGCCGCTATTTTTACCAACAAAACAAAAAAGGCAGCAATGGGACAGATGCCGGACTTCAAGTTCCATTCAACGGATTACAAGACATTTTACACAAACCTAAAAGAGAAAAGCGAAGAAAAGTTTTACCATGTTAGAATTGATCAGCGGGGAGAATTCGCGACCATATCCTTTGATTATTCCTTATCCGTTGATTCAAAAATCCAGAATTGGGGAACGGAATATTGGTCACTGATATTGGTCAACGATATCTGGAAAATAACATCGGTCACCTGGACCATGAACAATGAAGAGATAGAAAGGTGTCCCTTTTCAAATGAAAAATCATTTCGCTTGGATTAATTCACCCTTGTGTAAAGGAAAATTCAAAAGTTAGCTTAAACTCTTTACAAAAGCCTCCGATTGTGTAGAGTTGGTTGTTTTAACCATTGAAGCGCACGGTATTTCCGAGGAATCAATTACACCCATATTCAGTAGGATGTTAAAAGTTGATAGTGTCATAAAAGGTCAATTAACGGGACAATTAGAAAAGACGGAAAATGAAACTGTAATCGATTTTAATAAGTGCTTATTTTTACTATACTGAAAAACGGCCATTTTGTAGCACTAGTTACCTGCCGTTCATAATGGCCATCCCTGTAGATTTAGAAATATAAATCTACTCATTACGCAACGCCTTGACAGGGTTTATTTTGGCAGCTCTTAAGGCCTGTAAACTAACGGTGAACAGAGACACCAAAACTGCTCCTATTCCGGCAATTATAAAGTAACTAACTCTAAGGTCTGCCCGGTAGGCAAATTGGGACAACCAATCCTTGGTCAGCAAAAATGCAATAGGAAGACCTAAACCAATTGCTATTAAAACAAGCTTTACGAATTCGGATGAAATAAGGACCACCACGGAGGAGCTGCTCTGCCCCAAGGTCTTTCTGATACCTATCTCTTTTCTTCTTCTTGCAGTTGAAAATATAGCCAGGCCTAGTAGGCCGAGACATGAGATTAATATGGCAAGACCTGCAAAGTATCTTGAAAGTATGGCTATCCTGCGCTCCGAAGCATATTGAACTTCGTAGTTTTGGTCCAAGAATTTAAAATCGAACGGGAAACCGGGGTTAAAAGATGCATAAAATTCTTTTAGTCCAGACAGGGTCTGTTGTTCCCTTCCCTTTTCAAGTTTTAACATAATATTATTGGTCCAAGAAGGTGCAAAGCGCAACAATGACGGCTTTACAACTTCATGTATGGATTCAAAATTAAAATTAGAAACCACACCAACTATCTTCATATCGGATCCCCAGAACCTGATGGTCTTTCCGATGGGGTCTGTTATACCCATATGTTCGATTGCCGTCTCATTGAATATTATCGACTGGGATTCCGCTCCAAAATCATTTGAAAAAAACCTGCCTTGTTTCAGTTCCATACCCAAAGTTTCCATCATACCCTCGTTTACCGCTATATTTTCGAATTGGGTCCTGTCATCGATTTGCTTACCCTCCCAATCCAAGTCATGTGTACTCATATTATGCGCACTTAAATCGTGACCTATACTTGAAGCATTGATTACTCCCGGAAGTTCCCTGACCTCGGAAAGAAAAGTCGTAAGATTCTCGTCCGATGCGACTTTTCCCTCCCTATTGAACCATATGATATTGTTGGAATCGTAACCAAGGTTTTGGGATAGAATAAATTGGATCTGTTTGTAAACTACGATGACACTCAATATGAGAATGGTCGATATGGAGAACTGAAAGACGACCAGCCCTTTTCTGAGCCACGACTCCCCTTTGGAATTTTCCGATACTCCCTTGATTCCCAATGCGGGGTTGATTTTGGATAGGTATATAGCGGGATAAACGCCCGATAAAAAAGCGGTTAACAAAGTGATAATGAGGAGCCCCGATATTACGGTCCAATTTAGTTCTAGGGCCAATGGTTTTCCGGTAATCCGGTTGAATTCCGGAAGCAGAAGAGACACCAGTAACGATGCTACTATCAAGGCAATTAAAATGACCCCTATGGATTCTATTAAAAACTGTAACCCCAGTACTTTTCTGCCCGACCCCATTACCTTCTTGATACCGATTTCCTTGATCCGTATGGAAGAATTGGCAGTGGTAAGGTTGATAAAATTGATACAGGCGATAAGCATTATAAAAAAGGCAATGATGGAAAAAAGCTTTACATAGACTATTCTACCACCCACCTGTATTCCGTTTTCATACTTTCCCAATAAATACTTTTCCGAGTATTTTTTTAGAAATGGCGTTCTATGAAGTATTTGCCCATTGGATTTATCCCTGACATAGGCCGAAAGTTTTTCATTGAGCCTGTCAATATTAGAATTGTCCTTCAGCAGTACATAGGTATAGGTAATGGAATTCTGCCACTCCAAGACCCAGGGGTTGTCATCTTTATAGCGTTCGTAACTGAGCAGAAAGTCGAATTGCTCGGTGGAATAAGAGGGAATGTCTTGGAATACTCCCGACACAATATATTTTTCATTGTGCTGGAAATCTATGGATTTTCCTAGGGCATTGTCCACGGAATTGAACATTTTCTGGGCAAGACTTCTGGATATTACTATCGAATTCCTGTTCTCCAAAACAATATCCTTGGATCCCTCAAGGAGTTCATAGGAAAATATGTTGAGAAAATCCTTGCCCACATACCGGCCGACGGCTTTTATATTTTTATCATCAGCAGATAATGTTATATCATTTGGAATTTTTCTCGCTGTGGCCGCATAGGCTACTTCGGGGATATCTTGCATCATAGCCTCGGCCATAGGCCCCGATGAGTATTCAGAGGTCGTTATGGAATTAGCCTGTTGTACATTTTCCATGACCTGATAGATGCGGCTATCGTTTACATGGAATTTGTCCACCTTAAATTCATCGAGTACCCAAAGTGTAATCAAGAAAACACAGGTCAACCCTGTCGAAAGACCTAATAGATTAATGAAAAAGGGTTTACTGTTCTTTTTGATATTTCTAAAGAAAATTTTGAGGAAATGATTAAACATATTTTTATGATTGAGATTTTTTAGTGCATTTAGTTCTGCTTCAAAAATAACCCTGAAAATTTCATAGCCTTTTCATTGTACCGATCATTGTTTAGCTAGTGGGTTACATAAAGCACTTTAATAAGACAGCTCACTATGCCGATGGAACGCCCCAAAATATTTTGGAATGAAATTTCCTTGTCTCTTAGAATGTTGCGCCAAGCTATTTTAGGATGATTTTTAAACATCGTTTTTCGTTTTTTGATGATAACGGGAAAACCTCTCGATGAACGATCCTTTAGGGATTTGCCAATGAAAGTATTTCATACTTTTTGCACCTAAATCTATGCCAAAATTTTAATTTATTGATTATCAATAAATTACATTATAATTTTTTTTAAACTGTAAAATAATTGTACATGAAGTGTCCAACATTTTTACGGAGTTTTTGAAGTATGTGAGTGAGAGGATAAGTCTTCAAAAATTGATAGGTTGCAATTTTGATAAACGAACCTTTCTTGAGAAACAAATAGAAACTTCCCAATCTGCTCATTAGGTTGTTTTCCCGAAACAATAGGAACTCATAACATATAATAATTTGGGAGGCTATTTTTTGTTAAATCAATATTTATATTTGAAATTATATGATGCAACCATGACTGAAAAATGATTTTCAACCAATACCAAATCCCTGATCGGTTAGAGAAATATGTAGCCGACTTACTATATCACAAAGACTATTATCCTAAGCACGAAAAGGATAAATACCTGCCAGATGGTACCATTAATTTAGTCTTCGAGCTGACGGATAATCCTAAATTCATTTACGATAATTCGATAGGCACAAAGAAACAGGAATGTAAAGATGTTTGGTTTTCAGGCGTATTGAAGGATTATATTACCATAAGCAGTCATCACGAAGAAATGATGGTATTGGTCTTTAAACCGGGCTCAGGATTTCCACTGATTCATCGAGATGTCTCAAAGTTCACCAATCAAGTAGTGCCTGCCGAACAAGTTTTTGCTAATAATATCCTTGATTTGTTACAGGAACTGAAATTGCCAACTACACCTGAAGAAAAATTCCTGGCCATTGAAAAATGGTTGGATAGTCAACTATCTGAAGACGACTTTTATCTTAAAGTCATACGTTATGCCATCGAAGCCATTGAAAATTCGCCTACGCAAATCAATCTTTCAGAACTCTCAGATAAGTTGGGCTATTCCCAAAAACAGTTTATTCAATTGTTCAGAAAGTATGTGGGCTTGACACCTAAGCAATTCCACAGGATTGTTCGCTTCAATGAGATATTGGCTGCCGTAGAAAACCAAGAAACCATCTCTTGGACTATTGTTGCCGCTGACTGCGGTTATTTTGACCAAGCACATTTTATAAAGGACTTCCAGTCGTTCTCTGGCATAAACCCCAAGAAATACCTGAGTGACATTGAAGACTACCCCAATTTTCTACCTGTAAAATAGGAGTTGATTTGCTCAAATAAAATCAACGGGTAAATTTTTTACAATTTTTAGAACAGTACTTCCTATTTCTTTGTGGTGTATTAATCATCTAAATCAAAAATTATGGAAACTATGTACATTAACCATATTGCAGTCGTTGTCTGCGCGGTTTTGAATTTAGCAGTCGGCGCACTATGGTATAGCCCGGCACTTTTTTATAAGGCCTGGAAAAAAGAAAACGGTCTGACCGATGCTGATTTTGAAAATACCAATATGGGTAAACTCTACGGTATCAGTTTTATTTTGGCACTCATAATGTCCTATAATATGGCTTTCTTTCTGGGCGATGCCAACACGGATTGGATATGGGGGATGTCAGCAGGATTTTTTACAGGCTTTGGGTTCTGTGCAATGATATTTACTGCCATTGCGCTGTTCGAGAAAAAGTCGTGGAAGTACATTTTCATCAATAGCGGCTACATCATTTTTTACTTCACCTTAATCGGATTCGTATTGGGAATCTGGCGATAAAATCCAGGAAACTATGAAACAAATACTATTCATAATAAGTTTAGCCCTTGCCATCGTAAGTTGTAAGGCACAACAGAAAATTGCCTATAACGTATTGGAAGATGCCGCCACCCAAGATTATGAGGTTTATGTGATGGATGTAGATGGCAAGAATGCAAAGAACATTACCAATTCAAAATCGGTGGATTGGGTGTATGACAGCTTTCGCGAAAAAGTTTATTTTCTTTCAGACCGTGGCGACTGTTTCCGATGTTTGTATCTCTATGAAATGAATGCAGAGGGAAACAATGTTAGAAAAATAACAAGTTTCAAACTTGCAGATAGTTGGCTGAGCAGCCGAAAGAACGGCACCGAGTTTATCGTTAAGCCCGCCGAATCTAAAGATGCTACATTTTATATCATTAACCTTGATGGTGAAGTACTGCAAAAAGTAAGCGTTGACTTGTCCTACGCTAACGACCCGACCTTTTCGCCAGACGGAAAACAAATTGTTTTCCGCGGAAGCGATAAAACTTCACCTAGAGAACTCGGCTTTACGGATGCGCTATATGTAATGGATTTGCAATCCAAGAAAATGAAAAAAATAACTACCCATCCCGATGAAGGTGCTGGTAAGCAATGGACAGGTTATCTTGCCGCTGCACCACGATGGCGTGCTGATGGAAAGATTTCTTTCGCTTCAAAGCGTGATAATAACTACGATATCTATCTCATCAATCCCGACGGAACGGAAATGGAATCTGTGACACCTTTGGAAAACAATCAGGTCTATCATCATTGGAACGAAAAGGGCGAACTAGTCTTTGAAGCCTCTATGAACAATCATTCAGGTTACGAACTTTATAAGAGAACTACAGACGGAAATGTCATCCAGCTGACCGATGATAACGCAGAGCAATACGCACCCGTTTTTGTCAAATCCAAATAATCCATAGCTATGGAGACCGCAGGCTATTCGAAAACACCACTCGCTAAAAAATTGGGCATCAAAGATGGCTACGTCATAATGGTGGTCAACGAACCTGAACATTATATGAGCTTGTTCAGTGACTTTCCAGAGAACATTGAAAGAAAGAAAAAACTGGATTCAGAAAGCTTTGACTTCATCCACATTTTTGTCCAGAATCACGCGGAACTTGAACGCATCGTTCAAGTGGTCAAGCCAGCGTTGAAAAAAACCGGAATACTTTGGGTGAGCTGGCCAAAAGGGACATCAAAAATCCAATCAGAGCTGAAACGCGAACCAATAAGAGAACACTTGCTCAAGACAGAACTGGTTGATATCAAAGTCTGTGCGGTAGATGAAGACTGGTCTGGACTCAAGTTTATGTATCGGAAAGAAAACCGTTAATCACAAACACATATTAAAAATCAAAAGGTCAGAAACACTGGCCCTAGCACACTATTATCAAATTTTAAAAACAAATCAAATGGCTAAAACATCACAAGAAATTGAAACGGAATTTATCGAAGGCATCAAAAAGCAAACCGGAAAATCATTAGGTGACTGGATGTCACATCTTAAAACAACTGGCCTTTCCAAAAGAAACGAATTGCTCAATTGGCTCAAGGAAAATGAAGGTTTCCGCCATCAGGACGCTTCCTTATTGGCCGGCATCTATGTCAATGGCGGTAAACCCGTATATGCAAAGTCTTCTGACCTTCTAGAAAATCAGTTCAACAAAAAGGAACATTTACGACCGCTCTACGATAAGTTGATGGAAAAGATTTTAAAAACACTTCCAGAAACAAGAGTGGAAGCCAAGAAAACCTACGTATCTCTTAACGCAAAGCGGGAATATGCAGCAATAGGAATCAAGTCCAAAGAAATCCGCCTGGCGATAGATTTAGAGGGTGAACCAGATGGTGGTAAATTCGTCAAACAAACAGGTATTGGTTGTATGCCCCGTATTTCGCATATGGTGAAGCTCACTGAAATTTCTCAGATTACAAATGACTTATTGGAAAATACGGCAATAGCTTTTGTAAAAATGAAATAGGCAAATTTTGACACTTTTGAAAGCGGACTTAATTCACAATTTTGGCTGGGGAATGAAGAGTTTCCTTCCCGTCCCGATAGCTATCGGGACGGGAAGGGTTAACGCAATGGAAAGATAAAAACTGGGGATTGTGTTCAAGACATTTTTAGTGAAGGGCTGCCTGTCGAAATGAAGTGCTTGCCTGCCTTTTTTCGGCATGCAATCGTGGAATGTAGGGGAATGGGCTGAATGGATTCCACTATTGAATAGTAATTTCAATAGGATTCTACGGGTGAGTAATTAGTTTCCTATTTCCACTATCATCTTTTTGGAATTTACATTCTCAGGTTCTAATTCTAATGACTTTTTGTAGCTTATTAAAGCAGCTTCTGTTTGTCCTTTTTTAAATAGGGCATCACCTAAACCACTATGAGATTTTCCAGAAGGAAATTTGGCAACCATAATCTTATAAACTAGAATGGATTTATCCACTTGATTTTCACTTAAAATTCGAGCCCTTAAAAACTCTAAGACTTCCTCAGATTTTATCGGTAGTTCAGAAATCAAGAGTTTAAGTATTTTCACTGCAGATTTTTCTTGATTTTGTTCAAATAATTTATATGATAAACGGGCCAATTCCCATTGGTCAGAAAAGTTGTAGGTATCAAAAGAGTCCTGTTTTAGTTGCTTGTAAAGCGTAATTCCTTTATCGACATCGTCATATGTTATTTCCCTTATGGTCATATACACAGATTTTTGTGGGATTTTATAATCTTCGTTTTTTAATATATTAGAAATAGCCCCTCTTATCTCGTCAATCTTCAAGCTTTTGCTGTTTGTCATTAAAATAATCATTGTTTTTTCTTGCAGATTGTAATGTACAATTGATTCATAATTTATAGAAGAACCGTGATGCGTATAAATCATCAATTTTCCGTTTTCAAAACTGCTGTTGCCGAGTGCGGATTGACTTTCCTGGGAATACGTATCAAATAGTTGATTCAATGATTCCTTAGAAATCAATTTATACGACATCAGCGCATTTGACCACTTGGACAAATCATCTATTGAAGGGCAGACAGAGCCTGACATTTTCAATTCTAATTTTTCATCGTTTACATAGTTACTATTGAATGCTCTTACAAAATTTGGATTATCATACTGATGGTCAACCACAGAACTATTCATTTCAAGAGGACGGAAAATATTTTCCTTCACGAACATATTGAAAGTTTTACCGGTTAGCTTTTCTATAATTCGCTTTTGTAAAAAATTATTATTGTTGCTGTATAAATATCCGTTTCCAGGTTCAAATTCCAATGATTTCAGATTTCTTAAATCTTCAAAGACATCTTTATCACTATGCACATTTTGCCAATCTACCGATGGTAATCCGCTACTATACTTTAAAAGGTGTTTCACACTAACGTCCTCTGACCAATCTGGTAGACCTAAGTCAAATTTAGATAGCTTATCACCTAAATCAAGCAGGCCTTTTTCCTTTAACATCATTATACCTACTGCGCTAAATTCTTTAGATATAGAACCAATGTCAAATATTGAAGCTTTGTTGAGATGATGGGCCTTGCTGCCATCTGTGAAACCTTTTTCGGTACGGTAAATAATAGTATCCCCTTTGACAACCAAAGCATTACCGTTAAAAATCCCCCTCTTATGACAAATTTCAATTAATGAATCAATTTTGGTAGTATAACTATTTTGAGACGATAGTTGTACGGTAAATAAAATTAAAAGGGCCAGGATAGAATTAAACGCGGTTTTATGCATATAGTATTATGTGTTTATGTTAAGACGAAAGACACTTCAGTTTGTTACACAAAAGAAGCTCTACTTTTATGGGTCTACTTATTTCTTGTTTTTGGCTCGGGAATGCAGTGTTACTTACCAGCCCAAGCGGGAAGGGTTAACGGAATGGAAAGCTAAAATTGAGGATTGTGTCCAATACCTTTGTAGTAAAGGACTGCCTCCCGAAATGTAGTGGAATGAGCTGAACAGATTAGTTAGTTTTACCAATTAATTAGCTGTTAGTTTTCATCATATTTTCAAACCCTTTACCTGTTAAACATTTCCCAATTAAAATTATATTGGAACATTCATTCTAAAATAGTCTACATTTGTATTGGAACAAACGTTCTAATATTAATTTAAACGATATATTTATGAATGATTTAAAAGGAAAGATTGCCGTCGTAACGGGTGGTAATAGCGGAATAGGTTACGCAACTGCCAAGCGGTTCAAGCAAAGTGGTGCTACCGTGGCCATTTCGGGCCGCTCGAAGGAACGTGTCGAAAAGGCGTCCCG
This sequence comes from uncultured Flavobacteriaceae bacterium, assembly GCA_947494715.1. Lineage (GTDB taxonomy): Bacteria > Bacteroidota > Bacteroidia > Flavobacteriales > Flavobacteriaceae > Ulvibacterium. The sequence continues at coordinate 52,656 of CANLWG010000005.1, forward strand.
AGAACTGGGAACAAAGGGATATGTGGCAGATGTGTCCGACCTTCGGGCAATTGACGATTTAGTGTCGTCGGTCAAGGAAAATCTCGGAAAGGTAGATATCCTCTTCGTTAATGCGGGCATCTTCAAACCTGCGCCCGTGGGCCAGATAACCGAGGAACTATTTGACCATCAGATGGGCATTAATTTTAAAGGTGCGGTCTTTACCATAGAAAAGTTTTTGCCGATTCTTAACGATGGGGCTTCCATTATCAACCTGTCATCGGTCAATGCCTATACCGGTATGCCCAACACGGCGGTATATGCCGCTTCCAAGGCGGCGATGAATTCCTATACCCGTACAGCATCTACGGAACTAGCGCCTCGTAAGATTCGGGTAAACTCGGTAAACCCCGGACCCGTCAACACCCCCCTTTTCGGAAAGACGGGAATGGACGAGGAACAAATCAGCGGTTTCGCGGAAGCGTTCCAGAACCGCATACCGCTCAAACGTTTCGGTACACCAGAGGACATCGCCAAACTGGTCACATTCTTGGCCTCGGACGATGCTTCCTTCATTACCGGTGCGGAATACAATATAGATGGTGGGGTCATTATAAATCCGCTCTTATCGTGATTGCTATGGAGGATACAGTAAAATTGGTTTCCCGAATTTTATTGGCGCTTATCTTCCTTTCCGCACTGATAGGAAAACTGACGGGCTTCGAAGGCACTATATCCTATATGAAAGCGAACGGTATGACGTTTTTTACCGAACTGTGGCTCATAGTTGCCATCCTTTTGCTTGGTTTTGGGTCGTTTTCGCTTTTGTCAGGAATTCAACTGAAATGGGGAATAGGTGCCCTGTTGCTCTTTCTGGTAACTGCGACCCTAATATTCCATTTCGATTTGTCGGACAAATCACAAATCATCCAAGTATTCAAAAACCTGGCAATTGCCGGTGGATTGCTGATGGTCTCGGTCACGGCACCCGGAAAATATACATTCAACAATTATTTCAAAAACAAAAAAAATGAAGACAATACATTTATTTAGAACCTTTTTTCTGATTTCAATATTGACTTTATCGTCCTGTTCCAGTTCGAAATCACAGCCCCCGGAAAACAGCGTTAGCATAACCGAAAACCCGGATTATCTAACGGCCATCAACATCGTAACGCCCAAAGCGGGCGAACAACAGAAGATTGTCGACCTGCTCGATAAGGGTATGAAAGATTATATGAGCAAGGTGCCGGGATTCATTAATGCAACGGTTCATAAGAGCCAGGACAATGACTATGTGGCCGTCTATGCGCAATGGAAGGACCAGGACGCCCTTAAAGCTGCCGTAGTCCATATCCAAGCAGGCAATGCGCCACCGATGATGCAGGTCTTTACCGAAGCAAGTCCCGACTTTCATCCCTATCAGGTCATTGCCAGTATTCCGGCCGCAGGAAGCAACGACGAAGTGAGCATTCGCGAAAACGTGAACTATCTCACCGCCATCAATATCGTTACGCCCAAAAGTGGGGAACAGGATAAAATCGTCGGTCTTTTAAGGGAAGGAATGCTGAACTCGATGCGGAATGTAGCCGGTTTTCGCAATGCCACCATCCATAAAAGTTTGGACAACGAATACGTTGCGGTCTATGCCCAATGGGACAGTCAGGATGCCCTGAACAAGGCCGTGGAATTCATTCAGGCAGGCAATGCCCCGGCGATGCTCGATGTCTTTACCAACGCACAGGCGGATTTCCATCCCTATGAAATCATCTCTGTCACGAAAGCACAATAAACTTGAATATAAAGAAGCACTTGGCTTTTCAAGTCCGGTGCTTCTTCTTATTATCGAAATTCTATAGGCATTGAAAACTTTTGGATGAGACGTAACAAAAGAATAATAAAATTACTTCGATACTATCAATAAATAATGCATATTGTGAAGACCTATGTAATTTGTAATGTATGCCAAGACCAAAAACATTCGATGAGACGGAAGTCCTGGACAAGGCCATAGCGCTCTTCTGGAAACAAGGATATCATTCCACCTCGATGCAGGACCTCGTGGATGCCCTGGGCATCAATAGGGCAAGCCTTTACGATACCTATGGCGATAAACGAAGCCTGTTCGACAAGGCCCTTGAGCGTTACCGGATATCCTACCAAAAAGGAGTGGAAGAATTTTTGGCCGGTCGGACCTCGGTAAAACAAGGCTTAAAGGAACTGTTTGAAGTTGCTATCGGAAAAAACGATGGGGCCAGTACGGAAAAAGGTTGCTTTGTCGTCAACACAACCACGGAACTTCTTCCGGGCGACCCTGAAATCCTAAAGGCACTTTCTGAAAACAAGATAGCAATAGAACGGATTTTCGTGAACTATTTATCAAAAGGCGTTCAAAACGGTGAAATCAGTAAGACATTGGATACAAAAGCCTTCGCTTCTTTGCTCTTTACGCAATACAATGGAATCAAAGTACTGTCAAAAATCAGTCGGGACAGGCAAGAACTTTCCGATTCCGTAGCATTGATGCTTGGGATTTTGGATGGTTGACGTATCGTATTTCTGAGCTTATAGGGCTTCGGCAGACCGATACTTCGAAATTCATTCAGTTTACGCTTTTCGTTTAATTTCTTCCAAACAAATCTGATGTAATCTTTCCAGTTTCTTGGGCATAAAGGCTTTTTCCAGAGTGGTCATAGATCCATATTGCAATTCCTCGATAAACAATTTACAGTTTGTTTCGTCAGGAATTATCAACCAAACGCAGTAGCCCTTTTATAGCGCCGTAAAATGAACATTTCTCGGGAATCCTGGATTCCTTCACAAAAGGTCTCTTTATATCGCCGTTTTACGAGACTTAAATTGCAGTCCATACTCATATATACAGGAGGTAATCAATGACCTTATAATAATATATCACTTAATAACTATAGTCCTTTTTTATTTGCAATTAGATGTAACCTTTAGAAAAATTTGTTGTCATTAAAAGAAAACAGATATCATGAATAGAATCATACCCATTTTATGTCTCTTTTTGATTGTTGTATCATGTAAAGAACAAAAAAGTGAACTGGACGCAACAATTCGTTTATTTGATAACAGTGAAATTTCATCTGCTCATCTGACAGATTTTTTAACCCAACAAATGGATTCTCTTGAAATCCCAGGGCTATCGATAGCCATAATTAATGATGCGAAGGTCGTTTATAAAAAGAATATTGGATACGCCAACATCGATACAAAAAAAGAGCTAACAGAGAATTCAATGTTTGAAGCAGCTTCACTTTCTAAGCCTGTTTTTGCTTATATGGTCATGAAACTATCCGAAAGAGGTGGAATTGTGCTGACACGACCACTACACTATTATCTTCCTGACCCTCTGATGGAAGTAGACCAGCGTTACAAAAATGTAAATGCGATTCATGTACTCAGTCATTCAACAGGTTTTCCAAACTGGCGCTGGCATGACAAAGCACCGGATTCTTTAAATGTAAAACGAGGGACATTTTATATGCTTCAAAATCCGGGTGATGGATTTACTTATTCTGGTGAAGGTTACGACTATTTAGCACGTGTTATTGCCAGCAATACAGAACATAAAATGAGCGAGTTAGACAACTTATTCGAAGAACTTGTTCAAAAACCATTGGGGATTGAACATATGTATTTTACATGGGACGAATATTTGTACGAACACAAAGTATATGGACATATTGATGGTAAAGTAAACAACCGAAATTGGGGTTCAGGGCTTCCCTATCAAAATTCTTATAAGTTTAGCCCTTCTGGTGGATTACATACCAATGCAGAGAACTATGCAAAATTTTTGATTGCTATGATGAATGGAAAAGGGCTCTTACCAGAAACGTACAAAGAAATGCTTAAACCACGTACGGTGGTAAAGAGAAGTAGTAATCGCTATAAGGAAGATGGTAACACACACTGGAGTCTTGGGTTTGCCATGACACCCTTAAAAAATGACACACTTTACAATCACGGAGGAACACATACTGACTTTCAATCACAAACGGCCTTTAGTAAAAAATCTAAATGGGGATATGTGTTTTTTGTAAACTGTAAAAAAGGGGATGAACTTAATCAATCCTTAAAACAATTCTTCAATATTCAGTAAATCAGATTTTAAACAATAAGATGAGAAATTTAATAACAACGATTATACTTAGTATACTGACTGTTAATCTGGCTTTAGCCCAAAGCAATCCTGGTAAACAATGGGAAAAAATAGATGTATCTAAAACAAAGAGCTGGGATCTGGCTGCGCTAAAAGACTACGAAGACTTTATCATTGATAGCACTAAGGTAACAGGATTGATGCTTATTCATAATGGGAAAGTTTTATTTGAATATGGCGATATTGAAGAGAACAGTTATATCGCTTCCTGTAGGAAAAGCGTACTTGCGATACTTTATGGTAAATATGTAGATAATGGTAAAATTGACCTGGATGAAACTATTGGCGAATTAGGTATTGATGACGTAGAGGGTATCCTGCCCATTGAGAAAACGGCTAAAGTCCGACATCTGATTTCTGCAAGATCTGGTGTCTTTCATCCAGCAAGTTATCCCGGAGGTATGTATGAATACTCGCCAGCAAGAGGCTCTGTTGTACCAGGGGAATACTGGTTGTACAGTAATTGGGACTTTAACGTGGCCGGCTATGTGTTTGAGCAAAAAACAAAAAGGAATATTTATGATGAGATAACTCGACAATTGGCTAAACCTCTAGAAATGCAAGATTGGGACAGAAGCCTACAACAAAAGGATGGTGATCCTGCCTTATCAAAATATATAGCCTACCCTATTTGGTTTTCCACTCGGGATATGGCAAGAGTGGGACAACTTATGTTAAACGAGGGAAAGTGGAATGGCAAACAAGTAATTTCTAAAGCTTGGTTTAATGAAATGATTCAGCAAAGGACTACCCATAAAGAAATAAATAAGAACGTTCCTACCTTTAGAGGCTCTCACGTTAGTATGGGGTATAGTTATATGTGGTGGTTGTACGAAAATGTAAAAGATCCTCGTATGAAAGGTGCCTACGCCGCTATGGGGGCTATGGGTCAGGGTATTGTCATCGTACCAAATATTGACTTGGCGGTAGTCTTTAAAACAAAAGCTGCTTATGACAGATATAATAGCGGTAATACTAGATTAGCCATCGTTGATAAGGCGGTAGCACTATATCAGAATTAGTTAATCTTTTTGATTGGACTTTATAGACTAGAAAATCGGTAAGTACAGTATTTATCTTATCTATTGTTTAAAGGTTGTAGAAAAAATTTGCCTAACGCTATTTACAAAATATTGATTGAAGGCAGAACAATAAATGGAATTCTTACAACCGTGTCCATTGACTGCCAAACTGGAACTATTGAAGAAACTAAATTTGAACAATCCATAATAATTTGTTTTTAAGAATTATTATGCGAAACCGTAGACTAATCCAAAAACAAAGCCTTGCCCTTTTTGAAGGCTTGTATTTTTCGGCACACTCAGCACATTCCCCTGCATTCCGTTGCTCTACATTCCGGGAAAAGAGCTTCGCTACATAGGTCTTGGACACAGCTGTTTTTTGCTTCCAATATTTATTTAAAACGAACCGTCTAGAAGGGTGTAACCGTTGCTGGAAACTACATTGCGTCTCAAAAAACAGGTAAGTCCGCCTTCTAAGCAGACGGTCAAAGGTTCGAATCCTGTCGCGATCACAAAATCAACCTCTTGATTTTCAGGAGGTTGTTTTTTTTTAAGATACTTTGCCTATCTTTGAGTTTTATAAAAACGCACACTTTACGCACACTTTTTCAAATTTTAACACTTCATCATAAACTTTAACATAGTTTGGAGGCATTTGGCTTCATAACTCTCTCAGCACATTCCCTCTCATTCCGATTCTGTTCATTCTAGGAAAAGAGCTTCGCTAAAAAATCTTGTGCCCAATTTCAAAGCTAGCAACTTATATGCTAAAATTATTCATCTGGGTAATAGCACCTATCTTTCGAGGTTGACTTTGAAATTGCGCACGCCACGTCAAAACATCACTTCTACCTTTTCCCCACAAAGCTTTAAAATTTATCCTGAGACGGACTGCATAACCGGTCGGTTATCTCCCTTTTATAAGTCCTTACTCATTATAAATTTTAAGTCGGGTTACTGAAAAGGTAACAGCGACGGCTCTATGGGAAGTAAGTAGAAACAAGATATTCTTGAGTCGCAATCATTTCTTATGAAATAAAGCCATTTTTGGAAAATAATACTTCCAGTTCATATCAAAAAAAAAGGAAAACGCTCAAGATATAATAAGTAAGTAGCGATATGTCAATGTGGCAACTAATTGACAGCATCCTCAAGCAAATAATATGGCTTTTATTTTGCACATGTTTAGCTGATTAATGATAAGATAGGCTTTCTCCATGGATTGGAGAAGTTTGAGAATCACGAAAAATGAAATGAAGGGATTTGAGAAGCAAGAGGGTAACACGCTGCGCGATGTTACATATTTCAAATCCATATTAAAGCGTTGATTATCATTAATTTATAGTGCAGAAAAGATTCTATGGGGTGTATGATTTGCGTCAAAAGGCTCCAAAAGCCCTTATAACAGGGTAAAATTTGCGTCAAATAACCTAAAAAGAAAAAAATGGATTCATTTATAACTATTAGATTCAAGAGGGAAACAGCAAAACGCTTTCAAGAATTTTCCAAGATGCACTTCAAAACGCACACCGAAGCGATGGAAACCATTCTCGATTTTTTCTTTTACAACGAAATTTCACCCAAGGAAAGTTTAGGGCCAACAGGACGCACCATCGAAGCCAAACTATTAAAGCGCATAAATGCCGTCATTGCCATAATGCGTGATGTGGAAAAGACCCAAACGAAGCCTACGGTTGCGATGCTGCAATCACTATTTGAAATGGATGAACCCAAAAAGAAGCCACTGATCTTGGAAAAGAGGTTTGTTGAAAAATAGAAGGAAGTTCGCTTTTGTGAAATTTAATCCACAAGATTCACGAACAAAGGAAGAGCGAAGCGGTAAAAACGAAACATTAAAAATAAAGAGTATACACATCACCATTACAACACAAAAATTAGGAGCCTATTACTTCAAAGTTCAATCAGTATCGTATAAGGCAGTTAGGATTGAGAAGATGGATATTCCATCTTATAAAATGAAATGCTTTTGAATGAAAATGTACAATTGTGAAAGCCCTTTAGGTTGCGATACAAATATGATAACTGTTAAAATAAATGCTCTTCAAATAGAAATACAAACATTTTTCACTATAGCTCCAGAGGTTATGAATACTACCTCTAATCGGGTATTATGTCCAAAAGTCGACTCTTATATAATATTATACAAAAGAAGATACCAAAAGCTTTTACCCTTTTGCAAATTGCTTTACCAATCCCCGAGAAGGAAAACCTACATACAGTTCCTGATTGGGTTCCATCACCTTGGTTTGTGACAAATCGCCAATGTAGGCTCCTTCAAATCCAATGTCCACCAACAAGTTTTCCATTGTTTCTTTGGCATTGGAATCCATGGCGGCATAGGGAACAATGTTCTTGTCTCCTTCTTCCTGAAAGGCGCCATTGAGAAGTTGACCTGCTCCTATGGTATTGAATGCCTTTGCAACGGAAGCACCCTTGAAATAATGGGCAACCCATTCTGATTCCTTGAGACCTTGAACATTCATCTGTTCTTTGATTTCAGTACCATCCCGTTGTGCATAATAATTCGTGGCATCAATAAGCATTTTGCCCTTGAGATTTCCCACCTTTTCATGAATTTTAGGGAGCATACCGTAGGGTGTGGCCAATAGTATGACTTCACCAAATGATACAGCTTCTTCTACCGTGCCCGCTTGGGCATTATCGCCCAACTCCTGTGTCAGGTTTGATAATGTTTCGGGGTGGCGCGAACTGAAAAATACTCTGTGCCCGGTAATTGCAAAATGTCTTCCTAGATTCCCTCCGATGTTACCTGAGCCAATGACCCCAATGTTATAATGCTTTTTCATTTTTTATGATTTAATTTCTAAAATTTAGTGTTACCATTGTTTAATAGTCTAAGTGGTCACATCAAGATGAGCATATTATCAATCTTGTGATACGATGAACAGCTTAAAATCAGGCTCCCGCCGAAAAAACCCTGTTTCGAACTTACCTTGACTTTGCCTTCAATCTCATTTACAAATTGCCAACTGCCGAACGTTGATAGCTTTTTAAACTTCCAACACTTTTTTCGTTTGCTGTATTTCAATTCAATCTTATGCACCCTTAGTTTTGATTTTTATTGGACTTTTTCCAAAGGATATTTTAAACGGACATTTCCGGTAATTGACTAAATAATTGATATCCAAGCTCAGGCCCTGATACGGCCACTTCAATTTTGCCTTTGTTTTCAGATATGAAGAATTGGCGATTCAGGCCATCCGAAAAAATAAAGAACACCCCTTGTTTTTCTCGGAGTATCCTGATGGCATCATACGGGGTCATCCTTATATTGATATGATTATCATCCCTACAGAAAATGATATCAACCGGAAATTTTCTATTCTTTTCCTCGCATTTTCGAATGCCATAGATGTAAAAGTATTTTGGTTTCATCTGTTCATTTTTATTGTTTTACATAGGCCAGATGTACTCCGCCATTGATAATCTCGGTAGGTACCAAGATTTATTATGGTTCATTTAATGATTCGAAAATTCTATCATTGTCTAATTTCCTTCCGTAGAAAGCTCTTCTGCAACAGCCTTAATGTTGAGTTTCATCATATCCGGAATGGGGGCTACCGGGATTTGATTGGGATGCAGTTCCTCAAAGGCACTCTCGATATTTGCAACTTGCATATCCGACAGTTTCTTTCCGTTTTTCATCTCTTTCCCAACCAGCGTTCTCAAATCGATAAGCCACTCTTTTTGTTCCTCTACCAACTTTCTTAAATCGTCAGGGGCACCGTGACCAGGATAGGTTATTGGATTTTCTTTCCCATAGTCGGCCAATACTTTATCCAGCTGTTGTAGCCAAGGGGCAGTCCTCTTTTCAAGAACGAAACCGAGGCGATTGTTATCCATTAAATCGCCTACGAATAGTGCATTGAGTTCTTTGGAATAAAACACATTTATATCTATGGCCTCACCAGGGCCAAGTTCATCAACCACTAAGTCGATATCACCATAAGTGACGGTCTCACCATCTTCAATCAGTCTAGTTGGTAGTGCCAGTTCAGTAGGATATTCGTCTCCATTCACCTTTCTGGCAAAATAGAATTCCCCCTCACTATCGGTAACCATTTCTTCTTTGGTCGCTTTGGTTGCCAGAACAGGGGTTCCGGGGTATGCTTCAAGAATTGTAGGTAATCCTCCGACATGGTCGGGATGTGGGTGGGTTATCAATACGGCGTACAACTGCTTTCCTTTTGATTTCAGTTTCTCTACTACTTGTTTTCCTGCACTTTTTGTACGTTGCGCGTCAATTAAAACGATGCCATTCTCATCCTCTATCATGATGCTTTCTACCTGTCCTACACCAGGAATGTTGAATCTGTCGATTTTAAGTGCTAAATCGACCTTAGTTTCAGCGGGTGACTCTTTTTTCGGTTTTTGGTTACAGCTAAAAAAGCCTAATGAAATAACCACGAGCGCGCTGAGGATTAAGGGGCTATTTTTTTTTACATTTTTTTGTTTCATAACTTATAGATACTTGATTTTGCTTAAATTTTTTCCGTGACAAAAACTCCCATTGGTTTTTAATCCTATTGGGTTGGAATTTTTCATTTTCTAATCCATTTTCCTAAGAATTTATTAATCAGGGGAATCATTATAAAAACCATTGCGCTAACAATGGTAAGTGATGTGACCAACATTGATAGAGGCGAATTCATCTCAGGAAAAAATAGCCTCAACGTATTGGTGACAATCAGGATAAGCGGATAAACGATGACCCATATCAGGATAAACATTTTCCACTTTTTTGGGGGAATCGAGTCTGTATGATGATTCTTTTCTTTGTTCATTACTAGCCCTTGAATTAATCGGTATTGACTTTCCAAATACATAGCACAAACCTTACATAATAAATGGTTCGGGGTCGTAGTTCATTACTATCTAAGGAAGCACTACTGTAAATTTGAATAAATTCTTGAAGGTACGCTTGATACTTTTCTAAGGGTTTCAGATACTTTTAACCCGGAATATGCATTAGAAAATCTATTACGTGCTTAAAAAGCTGCAAATCAGAACATTTTATTCATTTATCTCAATTCACCATAGCTGTGCTATGCCTCTTTTCCATAAATGTCTGATTTTTTGCCTTTTAAACACTCATCACGAAGTCCTAATACATAATCCAGGTTTTAAAAAAGTGTCAACCCGAAATTGCCTGAAGAGTGATGAAAAAAGATTATAAAGAGGCAGGATAAAAGGAATTAATTGATTTGCTAGCTACTTGAGCGACTAATGCCTAGCTTTTTCAATCTATACTCAAGCGTAGTCGCTTTTACATCTAGTAAAGCAGCAGCACCATCTCTGCCACTTACTCTCCATTTTGTATGATTAAGGATGGCATACAAATAGGCCTTTTCGAGCTCCTGGGTACGCAGGTCAATATCCTCAAGGGTAATTTCCTTAAGATTGTCTGCATTGACTATATCCTCAAAACTGTCGGCTTTAAGAGAGGTATCAACGCTCACGGCCTGGAAGCCAGGTCTTAGATTTTCAATCTTGCCCCGATTTTGTATCAAGGTCTGCTCTATGAGGTTTTGCAACTCTCTTACATTACCGGGCCAGCCGTAGGATAACAATACTTTTTTGCTGGCATTTGAAAATCCCTTAAAAGTCGTTCCAATCTTGGTGCAGACCTGCTTTGCTATTTGTTCTGCGATGAGTATTACATCGTTTTCGCGTAAACGCAGTGGCGGCAGTTGCATTGGAAAAATATGTAGGCGGTAGAACAAGTCTGACCTAAAGTTCCCTTTTTCGACCTCTAAGGATAGGTTACGGTTTGTAGCTGCAATGACTCTAAAATCTATTTTTTTAAGACGGTTGCTGCCCAATTGTTCCACCTCTTTTTCTTGCAGCACTCGCAGTAGCTTGGCTTGTAAATCGAGCGAGAGCTCACCTATCTCATCAAGAAAGATGGTTCCACCATCGGCGAGTTCAAATTTTCCGACCCGATCCTTGATGGCTCCTGTAAATGCCCCTTTTACGTGGCCAAAAAGCTCGCTCTCGACAGTTTCCCGGGGAATGGCCGCACAATTGACCTTAACGAGCAGCGCATCCTGCCGTGGTGAGTTTTCATGGATGGCCCGTGCAACAAGTTCTTTACCGGTACCGGTTTCGCCTTGTATAAGAACAGTGGTGTCCAGTGATGCTACATCGCTTATCTGTTTAAATACCATCTGCATAATGGCACTTTCACCTATAATCTCTCCAAAGTGATACGTTGCCTGCATCTCTGATTGCAGGTATTTTTTCTCGCTCTGTAGACGTTCATTGAGCAATTGTATCTCGTCATAAGCGAGCTGACGCTCAAGAGAAAGCACCAGGGACTGCTCTGCACTCCTCAAAAGTGAAAGATGTTTTTCTTTAAACGCGTTGACCTCTTTGCTAAACAATGAAATGCAAATCGTTCTCTCCTTGCCTAAATCAATAGGGTAGTTCAAAAGACTATTTGCGCCGAATACTCTTTGAATCGTATTGAGAAATTCATTTTTTCCAACTTTTTTACGCTGATTTTTGTAATCAAATATTTTGGGTTCGAGGTCAGTCGCTGCAAATGCTTGCTTTAAAGAGTTCTCTCCCATACCTGTCATTTTTGAAAAATTCGCCAGGTCAAAAACTCTATATTCCTCTATCCCCAAACGTTCAAGGCTATAAAAAGGTAGTCGTTCACCAGTAGCTTCTTTGGTTTCAAAAAAGTTGAATACAATAAGATTGAAAGGTATATGCCGTTGTAATACCCGCGTTACGCCAGATAACTTTTGCTCCCATAGTTTGGAATCGTTCAACGCGTTGAAAATATCAACTTGTAATGACTTCTCCATTTCACGCTGCTGAATATCCTCATTGGCAATGATATTGCTGAGTGCCACGGCTATCTGGTCGGTAATGGACTTGAACAAGGACTCTTGACCATCAAATGCATTTTCCTCTTTGCTCCAAAAGCAGAGCATACCTATAGTTTGTTCGCCCTGCTTCAGTGGTCCAGCAATAATTTGTTTGAAAATGCGGTTTTCCGGGTCTTCGAAAGGGGGATGATGAAGCTGCTCGTAAATCTTTGGTCCTTCTATCATCAATGATTCTGATAGGTAAGTGGTACATTGCCTCATAGGCATCCACTCCATCAATCCATTTGTGTTATGGTTCGTATTTTCCTTGCCTAGATTGTATTGGTTATACACAGTAAGGTCACGTTCCTGCTCATTTTCAAAATCCAGATGAAAGAGCCCTATCTCGTCGAATGGAAATACCTTGTGTAATTTGTCAAAGATGGCACGTATCAGTTCCGGACCAGTGGTGATGTTGGCGATAGACTCGGTTACAGCCAATAGGTCTTCGGTCTTTTTCTTTTCTTCGAGAAGTTGCTCGTTGGCCAGTACATTTCCCAGGGCAATGCCTACTTGGTCCGAAATAGATTTGAACGTAGCGATGCTATCATCGGAATACGCATTCTCATTAAAACTCCAAAAGCATAACATCCCAATCACTTCACCGCCATTTTTAAGCGGCCCGCCAATCATTAATTTAAACCCGTGTTCTTTGAGATATTCAAAATGAGGGTGTGGATATTTATTTAGCAACTCATCGGGTGTAAGTACATGCGGCCCTTTGTTGGTGGTGAACAAGGATGCCTCCGATATGGGCATCCACCCTGAAAGACCTTCATCATAGAGTATTTGAGAAAAACCCATATTAAAGTTATAATCGACCACCAGGTCACGTTCCTTTTTGGCTGCAAAGTCATAGACAAAGAGACCCGCATCATCAAAAGGAAAAAATCTTTTCAGGTCGGTCAGGATCAACTTTATTAAATCTGTCCCACTGGCAATGGTAGAAATGGTATTGCTAATGCTTAAAAGGTTTTCTACTTTCTCTTTTTGAAGAAGAACTTCCTCGGAAGCCAAAACATTTTTGACCGCTACGGACAACTGGTCGGCTATGGCTTGGAAGAGTGGGAAATCTTTTTCAGAGTAGGTACCTTCCTTCTTTGAGTCGAATACCAAAAAACCGAATGGCTTATCCGCCATTCGCAGAGGGGTGTGGATAAATTCCTGTAATCCCTCGTCTTCCAATACCTCCAGAAATTCCGAGGGAAAGTCTATGAACTTTTTATAGTCTTCAACAGTCAATATCTCGGTTGACAATAGCTGGTGTTCAACTAGACTGTTCATTGGTTGCCAATGATGAAAATCCTTAAGGCCGGTCAATGCCACCTTGCCAAAAGCTCTTTCCAAAGAGATATCTTTCCATTCGGATTTGTCTTCCTTCACGATAACCACGGCCAAATCATCCATAGGCAGCAACTTTCCTATTTTTTTAACAATAACGTGAAAGAGTTGGTCAAGTTGGCTTACGTTCACCAAAGCTTCACTGATACCTAGTAGCTTTTCGGTGAGCTGTTTCTCCTCGAGCAGTTGTTCGTTGGCCAGCACGTTGCTTACCGCTACGGCCAATTGGTCGGCTATGGCCTGGAAGAGTGGGAAGTCTATTTTAGAATAAGTACGGCGTTTTTTAGCGTCTAAAACAAGAAAACCAAAGATGTTATTCCCGGTTTTTAATGGCGTATACATAAATTCTTTGAGTCCCGTTTCTTTCAAAATTTCAACAAAAGCAAAGTCCTCATGCTTAAAATAGTCTTCATCGGTGAGGATGCCTGTTTTATCCATCATCTTTTTGGTAAGCGAGTCCATGGAATGCCATTTATCATAGCCAAATTTGTTGAGTCGTGTGTTGAAATGTGTGCCCGAGAAGTCGGGTGAAACACTTAAATCTCTCCAAAGTGTTCGGTCTTCATTGAAAATGACGATTGCAACATCGTCAACCGGTATCACTTTGTTTATACGCTCAAAAATAATATCAAAAAGTTCTCTTCTATTTTTAATAGTAGCCACTGCCTCACTGATACCGAGCAGGGTTTCCTTAAACCGCTTCTCTTCGAGCAGTTGTTCGTTGGCTAGCACATTGCTTACCGCCAAAGCTACTTGCTCTGATATTGCCTTGAAAAACGAAAAATCCTTTTCAGAATAAAAATCTTCTTTTTTAGAACTAAAACACAGCATCCCAAAAGTTTCGCTTCCAGATTTTAGACCTATGCCAATGAGCTGACGCAACCCATTCTCTAACATTATATTTATTTGTGGGTGCGGCCATTTTTTAGCATCTTTTTTAAGGTCGAACAAATGTGGACCACCCTCTCGTGATACATATTCAATTCCGCTGCCCTGATGTTTAAACCTGCCTAGAAGATTAGAATTGATAATTTCAACCTGAGTAGCGTCATGCTGTCCCAAAATATCGATATTGTCCAGTATTTCATAATGCTCGTCATTTTTTTGGTCGATGATAAAGAGCCCGGCAGTATCAAATGGGAATATAGGTTTTATGGTCTCGAAAATCACTTTTAAAAGTTCGCTTCGAGACTGGATGTTAGAAGCTGCAGTACTGATTTTCAGTAAGTCTTCAATACGCTTTTGGTGTATAAGTGATTCTTCTTGAGCCAGCACATTGCTCACCGCTACGGCCACCTGTTCTGATATTGCCTTGAAAAGCGAAAAGTTTTTTTCTGAATAGAAATTTTTCTTTTTGGAGTTAAAGCACAACATTCCAAAGGTTTCATTACCAGACCTCAAACCTATACCGATGAGTTGGCGTATCCCGTATTCCAGCGCCAGTTTGACCTGTGGATGTGGCCATTTTTTTGAGTCCTCTCTAATATCGAATAAATACGGGCCATGGGGTCTTGACAAATAATCAATTGTACTGCCTCTATGCTTGAACCTACCCAAAAGGTTGGCCTTGATTAGGGCAACTTGAGTAGCGTCATGCTGTCCTAAAATATCTATATTATCCAGTATTTCATAATGCTCGTCATTTTTTTGGTCGATGATAAAGAGCCCGGCATTATCAAATGGGAATATAGGTTTTATGGTCTCGAAAATCACTTTTAAAAGTTCGCTTCGAGACTGGATGTTGGAAGCTGCAGTACTGATTTTCAATAAGTCTTCAATCCGTTTTTGGCGTTTTAATAATTCTTCTTGAGCCAGTACATTGCTGACCGCTACGGCCAGTTGGTCGGCAATGGCTTGAAAAAGAGAAAAGTGCCTTTCAGCATACGTTCCAGGTTTTCTTGCATCAAATACCAGTGCACCGAATACTTTGTCGGCCATACGCAGAGGGGTATGGATGAATTCTTTTAGACCGTCCTCTTCCATAATTTGGGTAAACTTTGATGGAAAATCCTTGAACTTCTTGTAGTCCTCGATGGTCATGATTTCCGTAGACGAGAGAAACTTTTCGATGAGACTGTTCATATCTAGCCAGACATCAAACCCTCCTTCCGTTAATTCTTGGGTTATTTTTTTTTGGTTGAGTCCTCTAGAAATGGAAATATCCTTCCACTGTGTTTTATCTTCATTGACAATTACGATGGCCAGGTCATCCATGGGCAGTAACTTGCCTATTTTTTCAACAATGATGTGAAAAAGTTGTTCACGTTGGCTTGCGTTTACCAAAGCTTCACTGATACCGAGCAGCTTTTCGGTGAGCCGTTTTTCTTCTTTAAGTTTTTCTATGTCTTCTTGATAGGTGTTTGCGTCTTTCATCCTTACGGTCTATAGATTCTATACAACCTCTAAATTCCTAAAAATTTCGTGAAAATCACGTATTATTTTTAAAATATTTTGTAAACAGCGTTTAAAAGACAACCTAATTATATTTCAATATACTGAAAATCAAATGTTTATATTAAAATTTAATTTTGGAACAGGTTTGGACAAGGAAATGGTATGAAAGTAAACGAAACCATAATTCCGCAATTAAACCTGGAAGATTTTGTGGAGTGCCTTCACGGCAAAAAATATATTCAGCATTCCCTTCATTTTCCCTGGGGGCAAAATGGCATGTTTGCTGACTCTCTTAGTCAGTTTAACACTTATTATCAAAAGCTACCTAGAACTTATGTACAGGACTTTTACAAGATTTTTGCACTTTCCAAAGGTAATTTGGTCAAGTTACATCAAACAAAAAGGGTCAATCTCAATGGTCGCTCTTTATATTTATCACGTCCCGGGCAAATTAAAACCTGGCAAGGGGTAAACCAAGTTGATGGCTATATGATAGCCTTTTCTAAAGATTTTCTGTCCCGTATCGTTTTTCCGGATACTCTATATGCACGTTTTCCTTTCTTATCTCCTGTTACGGAGGTCGATTTTGATATTAGGGAACATAATTATCGAGAAGTATTAGATTTGATAAACAAAATTCATAGCGCTTTTAAACAGAAAGACGAATTAAGTTATGAATTTGTTCAAGTATGGACGCTTGAACTATTGCTGCTTTTGAAAAAAAACTATCCCAAAAAAGAGGTATTGCAGTTTCACAAAAACGACCTATCGACCCAGATTTGTCAGCGATTTGCAGAAGTTCTGGAGGAGCATTTTATTGAAGGAAACAACAAGGGAATTGTTGAAGCGCATGGAGTCAGCGATTTTGCTGAAGACCTCAATATGGAACCAGGTCAACTAAACCAACATTTACAAAAAGGCTTTGGTAAGAACGCCAAGGTACTCATAATGGAAAGATATATTCTGGCTGCTAAATGTAAATTACTACATACTAAAGCTAGCATTTCAGAAATTTGTTATTCCATAGGCTTTGATAACCCTTCCTATTTCAGTCGTTATTTTAAGCGTATTGTGGGGATGTCACCTCAAGCCTATCGTGATAAATATTGAACTTTTCGGGACTTTATGTGAGAGATGACTTAAGAGCGTATGTAATGCTAATAATTTCAATTTATCACTTTAGCTTACGTAAGATTACATCGACTTCGCCTTCAGCGCTAGGATGTCTTGCGTTGAATGTCACCGTATCTTTTGCATCAAGTTCAAAGAAAACGGTATTGATGTTTTTAAATCCTAAAAAGTTTAACCATTGAAATATATAAGAAACTTGAGGGTTCTCTTGTTCTTTAGGATATCGATTGGATAACAACGATACATCAAAAAAAATAACTGTACATGATTTATTGAGGAATAGTTCTTTTGGTTTAGTTTTCAAATCATAAAAAAATGTATGGCCAGGTTGGGTGATAATATCGATAAAGTGTTTCATCCGGTAGGGGATGCCAAAATTCCACACGGGCAAGGCAATCAAATAATCATCAACATCCATAAATCGATGAATACACCTTTCTGCGTGATACCAGGCTTCTTTATCAAAATAGCTCTGCCCGGCACCCTCCGGACCTTGGTCCCATTCTTCTAGCCGATAGCTTTTTATTTCAGGTAACAATGAGTTCCAGATGTCCCAGGTGTCAATTTCAGCCGTGGTATATTTTTCTTTGTATTTCCTTATAAAGTATTGCGCCAAGGCTATGGATCGCGATTTTTCTTTATTGACTGAAGCCTCAATATAAAGTAGCTTTCTCCTTTTCATAAAATGCTATTAAAGACTATTCATAAATCCTTATGAAGGTAACGAACAGAACGTTCATAGCGGTGTTACTTTTTGAGGATTGACTTATACTTTTCATATGGTATGCTTCAATGAAAGCTGTCCTAAGTCATTCGACCTTGCTCAGGACGGGTTTGGTCGAAGTAGCGAGCCTACGAGACCTGCCTGCCGGCAGGCAGGTTCACGACCGTAGGGAACGCGTAGCGGTTAAATGCGCGGTTTCAAAAAAATTGATACTAAAACCCTGAAAAGTATTAAATAAATGTAAGCGTCAAATTTCAACTTTGGTATATCGGAGTATAGGACTCTGTCTTTCAAAATATAATAGTAACAAAACATACAGGGTATGCAAATTTTAGTGATATGGCGGGTCAAACCGGAAGTTGATATAAAAAAGGAACTTTTACCATTGATGGAGGCCGAAGAGCATTATGCCTGGGCCGATTATATGCGCGGTCGTTTAAGACAATTTTTTCTCACGGAAATTCCCGGATTGGTAGTGATGATTTTGGAATACCCCAGTCTGGAAGAAGCAAAAAAATCGTATGACGAATTGCCCATACTCAAAGCAGGACTAATGGAACCTGAATTTCACGAGTTACGGCCTTTTCAAAGTTGGGAGTACCTGTTTAAAGAAGAGCATAAAATGAAAAATAGGAAGTAAACTATCTCAGGGCAATCCCAAGAGGCATCGGTTGGAAACTAATTTTTATTTCGAGGCAATCCTCGTAGCAATTAAATCTCGATTATCGAGTAAAACTAATCTAAAATACAACATTATGAAATTGAAAAATCTAAAAGAACAGGTAGTCATTGTTCAAGGAGCTTCTTCCGGAATTGGAAGAATTTCAGCAAAAATGCTTGCTGGCAAAGGGGCCAAGGTCATTGTATCGGCTAGAGGAAAAAACGGCCTTTTGTCCTTAGTAGAGGAAATCAGGAAAGACGGCGGGACGGCTGAATATTTTGTAGCCGATATTTTGGATTTTGAACAGGTGAAAGCATTGGGAGAATTTGCCGAGGAAAAATTTGGCAAAATCGATACTTGGGTATCAACAGCGGGATCTTGGGTTACGGCACGTTTTGAAGACCACACGGTAGAAGAATTTCAGCGTGTCATTGATGTTAACTTAATGGGTATGGCAAAGACCCTATGGGCGGCGATACCTCATCTGAAAGATAATCTGGCCAATGGTGCAGATGGTGCGAGCATTATTCTGGTTTCTTCCATGCTAGGGCAAATGGCCATTCCTTTATCATCTTCATATAATGCCTCAAAATTTGGTATGCAGGGTATGATGAATTCGCTTCGTATTGAATTTATTCAGGAAAATGTCCCCATCAATTTGGTGAATATTATGCCGCACGGTACAAATACTCCTATTTACAATACGGGGCTGAGTAAAATTGGCAAGGTGCCCAAACCGGCGTTGCCTATTATTCAACCTGAAGAAGTTGGCAAGCTCATCGTCTATGCTGCAGAGAATCCGTCAAGAGACTTATGGGGCGCAATTGATGCGTTCATATTGGATAAGGCATACCAAGTAGTGCCAGATTTGGTCGACCGCCTTCTGGCTGTGAATTCCTCAAAGGAGGGGCAGAGTGCTGAAAAAGACCGCGCAGCTGATGAACTGAACAATCTGTTTGCCCTTGTGGAGGATTATCGTATACGAGGAGACTACTCATCTGATTCTATCGTAGATGAACCCCTTGTATCTTATCAGACCGGAGAAGGCGACCCTATTGTTCTTAAAAAGCATCTCGATGAACGCATAGAAGGGACTATAGCGTATTTGAAAAGCTTCCTGACCGATTCTGAAGATTCAACAAACGATCAACAACGAGAATTTACGCTTGACGCTATAAAGGCGATGAAAGTTTTGTCTAAAGTTGAAATGATTTGACAAGGTAAATACCGTTTTCCACGTAGATTTGGAAAAATTCGTTGTGGCTTTTGCTAGGAACAGCTCAAGCGTTAATTCAAGGTGTAATAAATACCTGATACTTTAAATTAAATAAATATTAAATGAGCAAGTCAATAATTATAATAGGTGCCGGACCCGGTATTGGAATGGAGGTCGCTAGAAAATTTGGTAATCAAGGCTACGAAGTTGGCCTGATTAGCAGAGATGAAGAGAAACTTACTACGTATAAATCGGAATTAGAATCTGAAGGCATCAAGGTGTTTATTTCTCCTGCCGATGCTGGAAAGCGCAAGCAACTTAAAAAGGCAATTAAAGAACTTGAAAAGTCTTTAGCACCTGTTCACATCTTGCATTATAATGTAGTGAAGTTTAGTCAAAATTCCTTACTGACAGCAAAATACAATTCTGTTATCGGTGACCTAAAAGTTGGGGTTTTTAATGCCATAGAAAGTATTAAAAGTGTTCTTCCTACACTAAAGGAAAACAAAGGTGTTGTCTTATTGACTGGTGGCGGTTTTGCGGATTATCCAAGCGTTGAATTCGGTACGGTATCGTTATCGAAATCTGGAATCAAGCATATTGCACATCAGTTAAATGAGGCACTCAAGGACGATGGAGTCTTCGTGGGGTCACTTCAAATCAATGGTATGGTTAAGACTCCCGAGGAAGATGCTAAGTACAATGCGATAGCTATTGCAAATGCTTTCTGGGAACTTAGCCAGGAAAGAAATACGTCCAACAAAATGTATTAAAGCAATCCTGAAACACAACCTTGAAAAGTTAAATGAGGGGCACATATGAAGATAGATTAAGACTAATAACAAATCTTAAATTTAACTATTCTATTCCGACTGTTTTTTCATTTCTGAAGCCAGGTGAATAGCTTTTCTTACCCTATAATACGTGCCGCATCGACAAAGATTTGTAATCGAATTGTTTATGTCTTCATCGGTCGGGTTGGGATTGATATCCAATAAACGAACTGCAGACATTATAAAACCTGATTGACAGTACCCGCACTGTGGCACTTGTTCTTCAATCCAGGCTTTTTGAACTACGTGAGGTTTTTCTTCCGTTCCAATTCCTTCAATCGTGGTTATCGATTTACCTTCGGCATATTTTACGGGAAATGAACAGGAACGTACCACTTCGTTATCAACATGGATGGAACATGCCCCACAAAACGAACGTCCACAACTAAATTTGGTGCCTTTTAATCCTATGGAGTCCCTTAACACCCAAAGCAACGGTGTGTCAGGGTCATCATCTACGCTATAGTTTTTTCCATTTACTTTAAACTCTATCATTGTAAGTCTTTTTTTGTTATTTACTTCAAACGACGTAGTCGCTCATATATCTCGTATAAATATTATGGTTCTTTAATGGTAATGTTCTATACCTTTTGCCACTCGCGGCAAAAATAGCATTGCACAATGCCGGTGCCACTGGTATAGGTCCAGATTCGGCTACCCCGCCAATTTTGGCACCACTGTTTACAAAAACTGTCTCTATGTCGATATCAAATTCTGGAAGCCCAAGAATTTTAAAGTCGTGAAAATTGCTTTCTACGGTCCGGCCTTCCTTAAAGTTTATCTCTGAAGTCAAAGCAGCAGTCAATCCCCAAACAATACCGCTCTCTATTGAAGCGCTTGCGATACCTGGGTCTAACACAGTTCCGCAATCTACAGCCGTGGTTATTTTATGGATATCGAGAATACCAGCATCGTCTATTGAGATTTCTATAACCTGAGCGGCAAACGTTTCGAATGAATGCGTAAGTGCTATTCCTAGAAAGTGACCATCTTTGCGCTCGGTATACCATTCAGAGGCCTTGGCAACAGCATCCAAAACACCTCTAGACCTTTCATCTGCGATATAGCGTTTGCGAAATGTAATCGGGTCTTCCCTTTTTTTATATGCCAATTCATCCATGAAGCTCTCCAGGGCAAATACATTCGTACCAAAACCAGTACTTCTCCAGACCGAGCTTGGAGGAGGAATCCTTAACAAGTATGAATGCAGCAACCTATTTTCGAAGTGATAAGGAGTTTCCTTTATTCCTTCTGGATAAGATGGACCTTCACCTTCAAAAACGTAATCGGCATTCACTACCACCTGAAGAATGGACGGGCTTACCAGTTTGGTATAAATTGCCTCCGGAAGACCCTCATCGTTTAAGGAAGCCTGAAATTCTTGCATGGTCCCGGGACGATAAAAATCATGTTGCATATCATCCTCCCGCGTCCACAGCACTTTGACCGGTAGGCCTACTTCCTTAGAAAGGAAAACCGCTTGATAAATGTAGTCTGCCAACAGTCTTCTTCCGAAACCTCCGCCTAAATAGGTTCTGTTAACAATAATCTTCTCGACAGGTATTCCAAATTCCTTTGCGAGTACAATCTGCGCCATTTCCTGTCCTTGTGTGGGTGCCCATACCTCAATGGTGTCGCCTTTGAAATGTGCGGTGGCATTCATAGGTTCCATAGGCGCATGACTTTGCCAGGCACTGTAATATTGAGCTTTGATAGTGTTTTTAGAATCTTTGATTTTGGCTTCGGCATCTCCCTCTTTTACAGACTCGAACCATTTAGTACTACCATTGATGGTGTCCTCATAAATTTTATGCAATGATTCACTGTCCATCTCTGCATTGGGACCTTTGTCGTAGCTAATTTCTAAAGTATCCAAGCATTTTCTGGCGTTCCAATACGTATCGGCCACTATTGCTACACCTTCTCGTTTGTTATGTTCCGGGGGGTTGGAAAATATTGGATTCACTACGGGCATTCTAACCAAGGCCACGAAGCCACTCATTTGCCTCACACCATTTTCTTTGATTTCTCGAATGCTCCCTCCAAAATAGGGGCACATAGCAATAGCGGCATGTAGCATTTTTGGAATTTCTACATCAATACCAAAAATTGCACTACCGTTGACTTTGGCAGGAACATCCACTCGGGGGAGTGATTTGTTGCCGGTAAGCTTCCATTCGGAAGGTTTTTTCAATGTTACCTCCTTGGGAGGTTCCAGCTTCATCGCTTCTTCCACAAAATCACCAAAAGGGGCTTTTTTACCATTTTGGTTTACTATATAGCTGTTTTCCGCCCGAAGGGAATCACTATCGACCTGCCAACGGTTGGCAGCTACTTGCTTTAACATTTCCCGAGCCGAGGCAGCGGTATTGCGCAGTATATCATGAAAAGTCCTTATACTCTCTGCGTTACCCGTAAATTGCAGATTAAATTTTGGGTTTTTGAATGCAGGATCGGTAAGACCGTTCTCAATAATAACCGCATTCCAATTGGCACCAAGTTCATCGGCCAGAATTGCTGGCAGGGTGGTTTGCGCACCTTGTCCCATTTCTGCCTGATGAACGATTAAGGTGACCTTATTATCTGGTGTTATCCTTATAAATGCATTAAGCGATATCTGCTGTGGGTTTTTGTCATCACCAGCAAAAACATATGAGCCTTGGAGCATTAGCCCTCCGGTGGCCAACCCCATCGTTTTTATAAAACTTCTTCGTGATACATTATCGATTCTAATTTCTGCCATATCTGTATAATTTTTACTCATTCTCCTTTGGAACGTGGGCACCAGTATCCACCCATTCCTTTAAAGTTTTCATAAACTCTTCATGTGGAATGGGTATTGGTGCTCTATCTCCACCAGGATTCCATCCCCACAGTACCAGTGGGTCTTCTTCCATATGTTTTACGAGGTCTTCAGGGGACATATTTCCGTTCATTTCCCTGTTTAACAGACGCTCACCCAACTCGGCATCATTTAGCCCCATCCAGCCCATACTTAATGGCGCAAGATGCCATCTTGACTTGTTTGGGTCATCGGGTTCAGGAGCACCTGGTACTCCGGAGTACTTGTTGTTTGACGCTCCGTGACAACTTATGCACTTCATACCGATTGCACCCCTATCATCATTACCGCGTTGCACATTGAACAGGTGTTTGTGCATATCATCTCCTTGTCTGGGATAATTATCGCTAGGATGGCAGTTGATACACCTTGGGTGCCGTAGCACCTTTGCTACCTCCTTAAACTTTTGTATGGATTTTTCTCTTTCGGTGGTGTCCTTGACAGCAATTGGATAATAACCCGATTCTGAATTATTGGTTTTTCTTACCTTATTGAAGGCGAGTGCGGCTACGAAAACCAATACTAGCGGCGTAATTGAATACACTTGTTTTGTGATATTTCTGGATTTGAGTAACAACTTCATAAATCTTAGGTTTTAAAACTTGAACTGTAACCTTGCGGAAAACAGCCGGACATTTTCATCTGTTCTGGTTTCTTTTATAAAATCTCCAGAAAACATATTGGCGTAGGCCACGACGCCGGTCAGAAACTGATTAATTACTATAGTGTGGCTCAAAGTCAATTGAGAACCGATATAACGCTCAGTGCTTCCATCTGCCGGATAAAAGAAAATATTCGGAGGGAAGTACAATCCGTCATCCGTCTGTGAACGATAGAGCAAATCCAATTCCGCGTGGAATTGATGGTTTTTTATGGGATAAACATCTACCATTATCGCTGGGTTTATAGTGTTTATCCCAGTAATTATGGCCGTTTCCCCGAAGTAATTACCTCTTGGAAACAACGGATTAAAAGATTGTAAATCTTCATCACTCAGATTTTCATCACCACTTGTGTAGCTAATCTCTCCAGTTACTTTTGGTTTGCCCCAAGTATTTTCAAATCGGTATCCCGTGAAAAATGCGGCACCCCAGGCATTAATAGAGCCGTCTATAAAGTCCCCAAATTGATAAGTAGCTTCATAATCCAGACTCCATCCGTTTTTGTTCAAGGTATATCGAGCTCCTATACTATGCCTGAGCTCTTCACCGACACCTTGGGCAAAACGAGCCGTTTCCTTTTCATATTCAAAATAGAAAGCATCTATCCTGCCTGTTCGGTCTGCACTAAAAAGTGCAAGGTTTACGCCCCAAAAGTTTATATCATTATTTAAGATTTCATTGTCCAGGGCATCCTCACTCACCTGAACCGGATTAGAATAGAATGCATCAACCTGCCATTGGTTTTTTTGGTAGTTCAGCCGCAGGGCATCAAATACCAATCTGGCATTCAACCCCTCACGAATCTGTAATATCTGGTGGTTGCCAATGTTGAATTCTTGCCTACCAAGCCTGGCAAACCATTTACCGCCGTTAATGTTCCCCTTATACTCGGCAAAGAGCTGTTGCACGTCAAAGATGTCTTCATCCTGAGGAATCGGACCCAACTCTCGTCCATAAGTATCAATACTATATAGTTGAGTGAATACCCTAAAATTTTTGTTTAGATTCAAATCAGAGTGGAGCATAAAACGCTGACGTAGGTAACCGTCATTATTAATTTCAGTATTCCAGCGTTCGTTGTCATCAACGATAAAAAAAGAGCGTACCTCGCCCCCTATTGAAAGGAAGCTTTCTTCTCCCAAGGGGATGTATTTTAAACTTTCCCAAAAGGTCTTGTCCTCATTGTCTTTGAGATATTGGTAGTCTTCAGTGAAGCGATAAAATCGAAGGGGGGATTGTTGGGAATATCCGGTATATATTCCTAAAACAGAAACAACAATTATCAGAAAGGCTTTTTTCATTTTCATATTGGTTATATACATTGTTTCCGGTGTGATTCATAAATGAGATGCGCACAACGATGAATGTCCATTTGGTTGTTTAGGCGCTTTTTAGATGCTCTTTATAGTGTTTCATTTCCTGAATATCATCAAAGAAGGGCTTGACCTCTTTAAAGAACTCCATAAACCCAGGCTCTTTACGAAACCCTTGTTCGTGACCAGTTACCGAATCCCATATGATTTGGACAATGAAATTTTCGGGTTCCTCTATCCCTTGGATTACATTGTACGCCAAGCAGTGTTCGGAACTGTCAAGATATTTACTTGCCGCTCCGTAGGCTTTAATAAAATCCTCACTCTTTTCTTTAGCCACTTTATATCTTATAATTTCCGTTACCATAGATTCTATGTTTCACATTATTTAATCAAAAATTTAATGTGTTTCTGAATCCCTTATACTGAGTAATAAAAATAAATGGAATCCAAGCCAATTCCTTGATACTTTTCAGAAGTTCAATGGCACTTTTAAAACCGATAATCTATAAGCTAAAGATTGTCTTTTGTTCTTAACTATGAAAGGGAGTATTATGAGCGATAGAAAAGATATTAAATCTCAAATATTTTCCCCTCTATGCAAAGGAACAGAATAGGTCATTGGAAATTTATTTTGTCGAGATTTGATGTAACTGGCACCTAAGGTTTCATTATAATTAAAGCACCGTTGAAATATGATGAGAAGTAATTATTGAATATTAAAAAGTTTCGCATAAGAACTTCAATAGTTGGGTGCTTTACGCCACAATCAAATCATTGGCTTTATCCAAAACCTCATTGTTAAAGCTTTTAAGATATATTTCAGTTGTTTTCAAAGAATGATGTCCAAGTCCTTCGCTGATTACCTCAGTGGGAATCCCCATATTCTTAGCGATTGTAGCCCAAGAATGCCGAATATAGTAGGAAGTTAGCGGTACTTTAAGTTGGGCATCCTTTGCAATAATTTTACAAAGTTTATTCACCAACCTACGGTCAGAACGATACTTTTTGAAATACTCCACGGAGCCGTCATACCCAATGGGAAAAATAAAATCATCATTTTCTTTTCCTGAAATGTAATAATCCAAAATTGCCCGAAATTCGACAGTTATCCTTACTGATAATGGGTCATCTGTTTTACTGCGTCCATAAAAAATCCTATCATCTTTTATATCGCAGACTCTCAGTTTGGCCAAATCAATCAAGTTCATTCCTCGACAGTTGAACATACTTAAAAGGTAGTTTTTTACGTGGAAGAGATTACTACCTACCGAATAATTCAGCTCACTAATGGTGCTGAAGTTTTCTTTGGGAAGTGCTTTTTTCTTGGTTCTACGGCTCGTAGGTATCTTATAATAATAAAAAGGGTTCTTTTCGGGCTCAAATTTATCTTCCTTTATGGCACTATTATAAACTGCGCTAACGCCTCTTAGATAGGCACTAATTGTGTTGTTTGAATTGCCTCTCGCCTTATGCTCTGCCTCAAATTCTTTCAATAAAGTCACCGTCAGTTCAAAGAATTTAATAGGTTGTTCATCGTTGAACTTAGTTATAGCCCTAACGGAGTCCGAATACCATTTTGCAGTACCAGGTTCTTGTTCCTTTAATTTTCGTTCAACAAGTACCTTGCACCAATCGTTCATGGTCAAAGGATTGGAAAGGTTTTTCTTTAATTCCGAATCCAAAGAATCATCCCACGCTTTCTTGATATTCTCAATAAGAACATCCGCAGAAATGTTCTTTAAGGTTTCACCTAGTTCGTTAATGATTGATTTGGCCGTGTGCAGTTTGTTATAAAGTTCAATATTGACTTCATTACAATCTAAGTCTTTGTTTGCGGAAACAGATTTTTTCAATTCCATCTTTGTATCATCCCACCCATCGATTGATGTATATTCGTCCATACGAATCATTCTCGGTTTCCTGTGAAAAACGCGTAGGATAATGGGATAAAATCCATTCGGATTTTTTGATTTTTCTCGGGTGTCCAAAGTGAGTCTTGCGCGTGCCATAGTTGGAAGATTTACTATTAAAGTTAGTCAATTTTACGCACACTTTACGCACACTTTTTATTGATAACAAATGAAATCATTCGATATTAAAATCTATTAAAATACTGAAAAACAGAATATTGTAGAATCGAGTAGTGTTCTTTAGTGCTAATTTTTCAGCCTTCTAAGCAGAAAACCAAACCGCTGTCTTAGACATTTTAAGGGGTTTATAATAGCTGAAGCCTGCTTTGTTTTTTCGTAACAGAGAAAAACAGGACAATGTTTGCCAGGGAAGATTCGGGTGTGGTAATTATCTCATTTTTAATATTCTTACATGAATAGATAAGAAATAGCATGCCATTGGACAACAGGATAATTTTTCGGTTTTTTATCATTTTGTGGATGGTTTCAGCGGTTTACAAGCCTTATTTCTGAATAAAAATTTTCATGCCCGCTAGTTTTTAGATCATAAAACCCTGATTTAGGGATATATCGTTAAACGAACAATTAATAATACTCTCCCTGTTTTTCCAATCCGTCTTAAAAACTGGCATTTTTCTGCTACTGAAACTTCCCAATAAAAAGCTTGATTCACTTTTTTCACTTGATTAATTGTCATATTCTTACATCCAGAACTAAAATATATATGGTAAACTTTCGTGCAAAAGACTTTTTGGGAACTACTTCAAATAGTTTGCGATCCAAAGATTTTAAGATATCTGTCGTCAATTATACCCATAAAGTTTCCGAGGAATGGCATTTTCATGAAAAGGTTCATATTTCCGGTATATTACAAGGTGGTAATCTTGAATCAAGAAAAAGAAGGGATATTCAGGTATCTCCAGGTAAAGTAATGGTTTATAATCAAGGGGAAATTCATCGCAATAGGTTTACGGCCCACCCTTCAAAAAACTTGAATATTGAATTGGATGAGCATTTCTTTTCGGACGGGATTTGTTTTTCAAACCTTGCCCTTGATGAACATTCCAATATGGAGCTTTTACGAATCTATTTTGAACTAGTACTAAATGACAGCTGTTCGATAGATAGTTGTAACGAAATACTAAAGTCACTTTTTTGGGTAGATAAATCCGAAGGCAAAGGTGAATGGGTCTCCAAGGCCAAAACAGTACTGAAAGACCGTTGGAATGAGTTTGTGCCGCTGCAAGAACTTTCAAAAGAGCTTCAAGTACATCCGATTACAATTTCCAAATACTTCTCGAAGTACGTCGGAATGACCCTTTCCGACTATATGCGGCGAATAAAGGTGAGAAGGGCAGCACATATGCTCCTAAATTCTTCGAGTTCAATCGCGGAAATCGCTTTCACCTGTGGATTTTCAGATCAAAGTCACATGACCAGGCTAATCAAAAACTATTTAAGGACCACCCCTGTGATGATTCGCTCTTTGGCCTTAGGCTAATCTCATTCTATACTTATACTTGGTTATTTATGAACTTTGTGCAAAACCCAATATTGAAACGAACTCCGATGAAAAGTAAACCAAGTTTCTGGCTCCTCATTCTTATGGCATTAAGTTCAATGTCATTTTCCCAAGAGCTTACGAAAAAGGAAATCTCTGAGATTGTAGAAAAGATTCCTGATTTGATTTCAGAAAATTATGTGTTTCGTAACAAAGGAGATAGCATTGTTGCACAGTTTACCCAAAACATCAAATCAAAAAAATATTTGTCGATTAAAAACCACGATATCCTGGCACAAAGCCTTACCAGTGATTTACAGAAAATAAGCAATGACAAACATGTGTATGTGAAATACCATAAACCCAATGAAAAGAAAGAAGATTTTGACTGGGAAGCGTGGGAAAGGGAGGAACGCGTTCTGGAAAAGAAGCAAAATTTTGGCTTTACGGAGGTCAAAATCCTTCATGGAAATATAGGTTACATTAGGATTATTGAATTTATGCATCCGCAAAGAGGTATGCCAACGGCGGTTGCCGCGATGAAGTTAGTTGAGAATACCGATGGCTTGATTATTGATATAAGAGATAATGGAGGAGGTTATGGAGGATTGATGAACTATGTGCTTAATCACTATTTCGATGGAGGTCCAACGCATATTTCCACTACCATTTATTCAGATAAAGACAAGTTGCCAAACAAAGAGTACAGCTCTGATCTGGTATACGGTAAACTCAGGGTGAATACACCACTATATATTATTACCAATAAAAAAACTGGATCGGCAGCAGAGTTCTTTGCCTATACCTTGCAATCGTTCAACAAAGCAAAAATTGTCGGGCAAGTAACGGTAGGTGCGGCTCATATGAATAGCTTTTATCCCCTAAATGGAAACTTTAGGATATCAATATCAACAGCGGCACCCATCAATCCGAAGACAAAGACAAATTGGGAAACCAATGGGGTAATTCCAGACCATTCTTGTAGGGCAGACGAAATTGAGAAAGCTTTGGAATTGATAAAGAAGGATATTAGGAATAATGCTAACTCAGGATAAAAATGATTTTACCTCGAATCATAAGAAAATGCTGCAATTATAGCACTTTCTGAATTCTCATAAAACAAACGAATTTTGAGACCTTCTTGCCCGATAAGAAGAATATTTCGATAACCTGACATATCCATAAATCATTTATGGGACAACCGTAACATCCGATTCCCTTTCTTTTCATGAAGTTCAAATAATAACCTTTGTCCATCCCCCAAGGTGAACTTTGGCACTACATGGACAAAACTTTGTCGTTGCCCGACCCTAATGATTTTTGGAAAACTATATTTTAATTTGGGTTCCAAAAGCACCTTTTGATGGGAGGACCTTTTTCCTTTTTTGCCATTCACTATGTAAATTTCCAGTACGTCCACCTCGAAGTCGATAGCTGAATTGTTCTGGATTTCCAGTTCCACATAGACCTTGTCCCCATAATGGAAGAGCTCTTTTAAGCGGAGCTTCAGACCGTCTTTTCTTTTCGTTCGCAGTGTCCCGCCTTTTTTCTTGAGCAGGTATTCGGCTCCCCTGGCCATCAGTTCTTTTTCCGGATGGATATCCCTGCTTTCTTGGGTTTTGGGAATGGTGTCCGCCACAATAGGTATTGGCAAGACCTTGGTTTCCGTTTCCTTGCCAATACTCTCATGTACCGAAACGAACCGATACGTTTCGGGAAGTTGTCTGCGATACTCCAATCCATAGGCATAGGCCCGACCGTCCCGGGTGATGACCAAAAGATTGCTGTCACTGCCCTTATGCGCCTGGAGCAACCCAAAATGCTGCGCCTCCTCACGGTTGTAGCTGAAGGTAAAGTGTTCAGCCCCAGTGACCGCCTGACGGATGGGACTGGGAAAAAACAAGGTGACCACATGGCTCTCATTGGCAAATAGGTTTTCTTGGGCCTGAGCCCTTGCAACTAAAAACAGACACAAAACAATTAGTACTCTTTTCATAAGGCATGGAATAAGGTAATGGGATTAGCCCCCCTTTAATATGAGTTGGTATTGGTTTCGCACCGTCACTTTGACGTTACGGTTATTTCTTCGGAACACCTGTTTGATGCCGCCTACCTGTGGCAGTCCAGGCACGTTGATGTCCTGTACCACATCGTCCAAAACTTCCCTTCCAGCTTCGGCACGAAAACTGTTCTCGATATAAAGCCCCTCGTTTCCGTCCAAGAGGTCATAGGCCTTCAAGTCCACTATACGATGATCAATATTGGTGATGTTGAGCTGTACCCTATTGGGGCGGAAACTCACAAAACCATAGATCAGGGTGTTTCGGGAAACAGTCCGTCCCCGTATTTTGGCATCCACGGACAATCGCAGTTCCAAGCGTTCGTCCTGCCGCACGGTCTGCTCCCCGTTCACTTCCACCACGATAAAGGCATCCGTAGCAGTTGTTTCTGATTTCGTGGTTAGGAGCGCCACCATGGGATTGGAGGAAAAGAAGGCGGCATGTGCCGGGACAAAATCCCGTTCTTCCAGGACCGGTTCGACCTCCTTGTTTGTTTTTGCCGTTCCCCGATAGGAAGTTCTGTCGAGATTCTCGGGGGCATCGGCATAATGTATCCGTCCATGGCGATAGATACTGTCCACCAATCGTTGTCGTTGTTTTTCAGCCAGGTCGGGGTCATACAGCCCCGTGGAGTCTATAGCCGTTTCGGCGTATACGCTGGGGGCAGTAATCTGTCTTTCTTCCTTGACATCCCCCACTGCCTCCAGTTTTGAGCCATACTCCTTTCGGGTATCTTCCAGTGCCGGCACTTCGGGCTGCAGGAGTTCCTGTTCGCCATTGCCATCTCCGGTCACAACCGATACATAATACCAGACCATCAACATACCAACGCAAACAATGGTGGCGATAAAAATAATCTTGTTCTTCTGCTGCTTCATAACGGGACTACTTATAAGGGTTTTCCAGTTTACGTAGGGATTCTTCAAAAAAATCAGTGATCAACAGCCCGTGGGTGTTGTTGGGGAAATGGCGGTCCACATGGATGAGCTTTCCGGTAGTGACGAGTTGGTATCGATCGGTTACGGCACCACGGTCGATTTCGAACAGTGTCTCCACCTGAAATCCATAGGGTTCTTTTGACAGATCCAACCGGATGTCGATGTCGATAATCTTTTCCACGAGGGAGTATTGCAACAAGCGGTTATAGACCCCATCGGCCCTTTTCTGGCGGTAGGCCTCGTCCACCGAACTGTCGCCGAGCCATAGGGCCTTTTCCAGATTTTTCTCATAGTTGCTCTCGTCGATGCCATAGAAATACTGGTGGAACAGCTGCAGGTGGGAGTAGGCCTCCACCTCCAAATTCTCCCGTTCGGAAACCAATTTCAAGGGGATGACCGAGCCATCCGTATTGACGGCAAAGGCACTTCCCAAGAGCTCCTTTTGCAATTGGTGCACCGTCCATAGGGAAAAACTGCTGGTCAGCAGACACAACAGGGTCACGGCCAGAACGATAAAGCGATTCAGCTGTAGGATGTCCGTGATATTTTTATAGGTACTTTTCATAGTTTCTGTCATTTATTGTCAATTTTCGGACGGTATCAAGTAGCAAACAATCGAAAGGTGAAACTGGTCGCCCGTCTATAGAGCTTGAACTTCAACAGGATAATAAAACCCACCCCCGCCAGTTCGATGATCGGGGCAAAGAGCTGGCTGCCAAAATCCGTCCCGAACAGGTTGGGCCAGAAATTGTTCGTCACTTCCCGATAGAGTTCATTGACAAAGACGTTGACCAAAAAGAAAGCGGGCACGATCATATAGACGGCAGCGTACAACTTAAAAAAGCGATAGCCCATCTCCCGGAATTTTTCAAAAACGGCCATACTGATGACCAAAGGGAAAAAGGCCTGCATGACACCCAACAAAAAATAGCGCTCCGCCAGGAACAGGGGATAGATGAACAGGTCCAAGATCCAGAGGATGAGCCCACCGGCGTAGGCCAAGGTGCGCAATCCCAAAAAAGGGGTGGCCAGCCATTCGTACAACAAAGCCATGGCCTTTGTGGTGGCATCCAACAGTCCCGTGCTTTCTTCCTCGATGGCGAGTTCTTGTACCTGAATGGGAAGCAAGATGGGTGCCGTCCCCCGATACTGTCCTTCTATGGCAATCAATATCCGGTCAAAAGCGCCCAGCACCTCGGTGGAAAAGAGGACCACCAGCACCACCGCAAAATTCTTGATAAGATCGGTCGGGGTCAGCCCCCAGGTCAGTCCAGTGCGATTGGCTCCGCCCTCATAGTACTTTTTAAGGATATTGACCAAAAAGAACAGCACCGCCAAGGCCTTCATACCGGTAAGGGTATAACTGGCAAAGTCACTGTCCTTGATGGTCCGGAAGACGGCATCCACATATTCGAGGCCAATGGATAGAAACATTTTTTGTGTTTTAGTAGTTGGTTTCGCGTGTATTGATGCGGTCCTGTAGTTCCCGAAAGGAAATGATCAGGGCATACCGTTTCCTTTTGATTCGGATATCGGCGACCATTTCTCGGGATTTATCCCGATGTTCCTCCAAAATGGCAAGTCGCTCGGAATCGCTCATGTTCAAAAAATCGCTGCTGAGCACCTGTGCCATGAACTCCAATTGGTTCAGGGAATTTTCGATGATGGCATCAAAGTCCCTGGAGATGATCCCTACCTCCTCAGGATGGATATAAGGGGAGTTCAGGATCTCCCGAAGGTCGTTTCGGACCAGTTCCACCAATCGCTGGTTGTCGCTGGTGATGTCCCTGACCGCCTGGTACTGCCGTACCGCATTGTTGACCTTTTCCAGTTTCTCCTTGACTTCCTTTAATTGATCGACCATCTTCAACATCTCGGCGGTCTGTTTGGCGGATTCCACCAACTGTTTGACCAGACTGACAAAGTTGGTGTTGTCATATACCGGCATCCCCTGGGCCACACAGTGGCCTTTTGGTAGTAGAAAGAATAGGGTCAATACGATTAAGGTTCGCGTCTTTTTCCTCATGATCACTGATTTTGAATTGATGATTTTTTATTGGGTTTTACAAAGTCCTTGATGGCCTTCTCCATACTTTCGTGTTGATTATATAGGGCCATTATCGCCTCGGATTCGGAACCATCGCTAAGGTATGCGGCATACACCTCGGGTGGTACCTCCAACCGGAAGATGTTGCTCTCGTTTCCGATCTTGATAAAGATCTCGGTGTACTTGCGTTCGCCCTTGAGGTCATTGCGGATGGACCGTAACTGGTTCAGGTCATGGGAGGTTAGGTTAAGCCTAGTCTTTAAAGCATCGTACCCTTTCTCGTTACGGAGGCTATGGATGACCTGCGTATTTTCCAGTATACTTGCAGATGTGGAATTGTCCGGCAGTTGGTTGATGGACTGGAGGATGATGCCAATGGCCCCGTTCTGTTTCCGGATGGCCTGGTAATAAAACTCCACACTCTCCAGCACATTGTCAAACTTGAGCTGCTTAGCGAACTCGTCGAAGAGGATAATGCCCCGTTCGGAGCGGTTTTGCCAAATAGTTCGCTGGATGGCGGATTTGATGAGCTTCAGCATTACGGACAGCACCTCTTTATTGTCCCGTACTTCGTCCAGTTCGAAAACGATCAATCGTTTGTCCTCCAGTTGGTAGGATTGGTCACCACCCACCTCAAAGAGGAAACTGTACAGGCCGTCGCCCACATATTCCGATAGGATGTGCAGGAAGTTGGTCACGTTGAAATAGGCGCTATCGATGCCCAGTTCTTCCAAAAGGGAACCCTTGTGGGCTTGGACAAAATGATAGAACCCATCCAACGAACGGGCATCGGCCGTTTTCTTATAGTAGTGGTTCAAGATTCTTTTGAGGGCCACGGCTTCCCCTTTGCTGGGTCTAACCGAACCGCCCATCAGTTCAAAAAGGAATACGGTCAGATCTTCCAATCGTTCCGGGCTGATATCGTCAGCCCTTGTTATATAAAAGGGATTGATGCCCAGATTTTTGCCATGCTCATACCGCAAAATGATATGGTCATCGGGATAGAGCTTGGCAAACTTGGCATAACTGCCCCCAAGGTCGATGATGACCAATCGGACCCCTTGCTCGAAATATTGCCGCAGGATATTGTTGGCCAGAAAGGACTTGCCCTCCCCTGTGGGGGCGAAAATGGCAAAGTTCCGGGCCTTGATACGTTTTTTGTTTTCGTCCCAGACATCCTTGAGCACGGGAATATTGTGCTGGCGGTCGTTGAAGATTATTCCCGCTTCATCGGACCTATAATTGGTATTGTTGATGGCCAGGCACAGCACATGTTTGAGGTCCATCACATAGAGGTCGCTGTCGGAGAAATTGGACGAAAAGCCCCAATAGCTGTTGAGAAAAAATTGGGTCCGTTCCATACCCTTTGGGGCATAGGGCAACATATCCAGCTCCTTGAGCTCGGCCTTTATCTTGGAGGCAATATTTTCCAGCCGTTGGGCCTTCCGGCACCAGTAGAGGATGTTCACTTGGCCGCGGATGATACGGGAAGAATCGTCACGGTTGATCTCGTCCAGGATATTGGAAATCTTTCCATGGAGTACCTTGTTCTGCGAACCAAAGCTGGAACTTTTTGAAAGTTCCTCCAACCGCTTTTCCAGCAGCTTGCGCCATTTGTGCCTGTCATCAAGATAAAGGATATGGTTGACGATATGGTTCTCGTCCAGGTCCAGACCGATACCATCGATAAAGCCCTGATGGAAACTGAAGTCGTCGGAAGTCAGTTTGGGGTTCACCTTGCTGCTCTGCACCACCTCTCCAAAACACTGTTCATTGTTCAGGGCAAGGACCCCAAAATGATGGTCCCCGATCTGTGTCCTGTCCTTTTCCAAGAGCATGTCCGTATCAAAGCCTTGGTTAAACCCGTTGAAATAGGTGTCCGTCAGGGACAAGATCTCTACTTGGTTCAAGGGACGGCATCCCAGTTTTGGACTGTTGGACAGAAAGCCCACGGCATCGTTCACGGCCTGGACAAAGGTCTTGGCCTTATCGGTAAGTTCCCCGGTAAGCGTCTTCGGGACCAGTTTGAAGGGGTTCACATACTTGCTCTGGTTCAGCCCTTTATTTTTGGGCCAGATAAAGAACAGGTATGGGTCGTGCGCCATAAACTCCCTTCCCCTAAAATGGTCATGGGTCGCCCGTTCCAGAAAGCTACGGTCCGGTAAGGCCACGGGATCATAGGATGCTCTTTGGTAGATATCCTGCCGATGGACAATAGTTCCTGCGGGCAGGGATTTGAGGGCCTGGAACCACAGACCGTGCAGTTCGCCAAAATCTTTTTCTGAAAGCGAATAAATCTCGGGCAGTCCGAGTCTATAGCAAAGGACGATGTTGCCATTGTTGGCAAAGGCCCGGTTGCCCTCGATGTCCACTAGGGGGTAATGGTCGTTAAGATTCATCCGTATAGTGTAAAAAGTTGGTTTTCTTGTTCGAGATGGCCTTTGGCAAGACATTGCCCATTTGGAGCAGGTTGGGCCGGTTCGTTAGTTGGAGCAAGGCTGTATAAAGGATACCGTTGCAGAGCATGGTCCCAAGGACGAGTCCAAAACTGAAGGAGAAGATGATCACCAACAGGGAGGCAATGACCCCCAACATCTGCAGGGCGAACAGGGACACCGGCAGACCGAAAATGAGTGCCCGTGCCCTGATGTCCCGATAAATCCCGTATTTCTTCATAAGGCTTTTATTATTAATCCCACTATGCGGGTGGCTTAGACGACCAAAGTGATGAGATAGGTAAAGATGCCCACTACGGCCCCAGCTATAAGCACAAAGACCAATACCCGCGTAATCCCCTTTTTCAGGTCCGCATTCTCCCCAAAGAAGTGGCCTGCGTTGAACAGGAAACCGATAAGGAAGATGACCCCCAGGATAATGGGGAAGATGACACGGATGGTATCGGAGATTTCATTGACGGAATCTTCGATACCGCCGATCTGGGCATAGATGGGCAGGTTGGCGAATAGGAGCAACAAAGTCCCTTTGTACTTGTTTTTCATAGTTGTTCGTTTAAGACCGAACCTTTCGGTCCGGCCTGATTAATGATTGATGAATAAACCGGCGTTCCTTTTTTTTGGGTTGATGTGACCCAGAACATTTCACTGACAAATCTTCAATGTTTTTAAGAAATAGCTCATAAAAAATCAATAATTAACAGGCTTTGGAGTTAATTATTGTCAATTATGTATTGAATTCAAAAATTACATGAAAATTGCACAATCAAATTATGGAAATGAAAATGACCAAAATATTAGGCTTACTGATAGCCCTAGGTTCCTTGAACATGACCTTGGGAACTGCACAGGAAGAGGGCAAAGCACCTATTATCTTGCTCGATCCCGGACATGGGGGCACCGACAAAGGGGCCAACGCCGTGCTTGACCGATCTGAAAAGGATATTGTATTGGGACTGGCGCAAGAGATACTGGTTCTCAATCATAAGGTATTGGACCATCCCATGGAACTTTATATGACCCGCTATTCGGATACGCTGATCTCGCTCTATGATCGGGGACGATTGAGCAAGGGCCTGGAGGCCGACCTCTTTGTGTCCATCCATGGCAACTATGCCCCAAACCCCAACGCCCAAGGTCTGGAAGTCTTTGTCTGGAGACCCTCTGCCAAGGCTGGGAACAAGTTCAAAGCGACTTCCCAACAGCTGGCGGAAACCCTGGCCTTGGAACTGCAGCAGAAACTTGGAATCAGGAACCGCGGTGTCAAACAGGCCAATTTTCAGGTACTGAGGGACAACCGTGACCAATGCCCCGCTGTACTGGTGGAACTCGGTTTCCTTTCCAATGGCGAAGAGGCGGCCTATCTCAAATCAAAAAGGGGCGTTCGGGCGATGGCCCTGGCCATCTTAATGGGAATCAATAAATTCTTAGAATTTGACAGAAATCTCTAAATACTTGATAAGTTTGCTCAAGCAAATTATACCATCGTTTGCTGCAGCTTTTGTGAATTCCGGTAAGTTAACTGGCTCCAACACTTCGGCCAAAGATGGGAATGGAGACAAAGAACCCGGAAAAAATCAAAAAGGACCGATTCTTTAAAAGGTCAAATTGTAATCAAAATATGCCAACATTGAATTATTTTAGATGACATTTACTGAAAACCATGCGATAACGAATTAATCAGTCACCATGAATATTGGCTACAGGATACATAGTGAACTCTCGGAAGATCAAATCGAAGCGGATGTCGCATCCTTTCTCGGCCATATTACACCTTTGTGGTCATCGAGATTCCAATTGAAAGCCGTTGATGAACAGCTTACGGGTTCAGATAAATTGTTTGATAGATTTGTCCCCATATATTTACAGTTTAAGGTTTCCCAAGGTCTCAGACCATTAAAGACCCGTTTCTCCCTCACCAATCCACTTAGACCGCTTCAACAAATAAGAAGCTTCAGGCACAGGACCGGAATAAATACCGATCCCATTCTATATTTTAGGTTACGGGATATGGCTTCTTCCGCTTCTGATTTTCAACACAACATCTTAAGATCCCTTCATAAACCCCCTTACCAATTTGCTCAATATGTGGCTCCCTTGGCACTCACCATCGATGAATACAATGATCTACTAAAGGCATCTTTATGGAACAGGCTCTTTACGGAAGATCCCTTTTTCTACAGACCGCAACATCTATTCAGAGAAACCTTTAGGCAATCCTTGGGATTGATTCCATTTTTGAGAGGCCACATTTCAATCCCACCCCTTGAAGCTGTAAAAACGTCAAAACATCATTATTCCTATTCAAAATCAGGAGGAAAGCTTGCATGGCACAGCGGCGAAAAAATACAAGGTGATTTCAGGCTTTCAACTTGGCTACGTAAATTGTTGGAGACTTCGTATTCGGAAAGGAATACGACAGGCAATCAGCAATATGTCGCTTTTATTCAAGAATTTATGGCATCCATCGGGCGAGATCCCTTTGATTTGCAATCAGGCTTTCCCAACAGCACCATCATTGAATTCGCCCAATTCTTAAAACGCACGTTCAATATCAAACTACTACTGTTGGGAACCAATGTCAATACCTAGTGTTTTATCATCTGGCCAACAAATCGTTGTAGCGTCCCTTACATCACAGATAGCTAGCAAAAACCATATAGGAATAAACTAAAGCCCGTTAAACTTGCCCCATAGCAGGGGGTGTGAACTTGCCTGTTGTTCCTTGGAACGTAGTTGCGGATAAGTGGCCCACCGGACCTTTTTGCCGGACCACATGCCCTTGCGCTGCAGGCCACAGCCTTGGAGCTGTGCCAAGAGCACCGGGGAACAGAGCATATAGTCGGACTGTTTGATGTTGACCCCTTTTCGGAAGGCCCCCAACCGAAAATAAGTAGCATCCCTACCACTGTCCAAATCCACTTCAAAATCATCGTGCTTGGAAATATCCTTTAACTGCGTATCCCTGAGCAAAGGGGAAAGCGCGTCCGCATAGGCAGGGGCGTTTAATGTGCCGCATATCAGTACCAGTTCGTTCCCATTTTTGATGTGGGATCGGTAGAGGTCCGCCACAAATTCCGCCTGTCGTTTTCTAAGATTGTGATGGTCTTCCTTCTCTGAAGGAGCCTCAAAATGGGCATTGACCAGCACTAGTCTTTCCTTTCCAGGTGTGGATATGGAATATACCGGAGTGTCCGTTTCGAACAACACTTTGCCCTTTTTGTATCTCTCATGGGCATGTGACGAAACCGACTCCACGATATGGCCATTTCGGGCCAGGACGGCCATTCCCCTACCGTGGGCATCATTGCCCTCCAAGAACAGGATTTGGTCATAGCCCATCTTGTGCCGTTTTTTGAGCAGGGCATTGAAATCCATCAAGGCTTGGCGATCTTCCACTTCCTGTAGGACGAGGATATCGGCATTTGCTTCAGCCACTGCGCATAGTTTGTGGCGCACGGCCCTTTCATCCAGGGGCGAGTTCCGAAGGGAAACCCATCCGTTCCAGCCCAGCTTGGCCGTCGCCTTTTTCTCGGTGGCCACCCCCTGGGGCTTGACGTAATGTTGCCCTCCCTTCCTGCGCATGACCAGATACGGTTCCTTGACCGTATTGGAAAAGCCCAACAAAAAAGCCAGTTCCCGGAGACGGGTCAGTTGACTTTCGCCACGGGCAGGTTGGCCCATGAGCAGATGGAATTCTTCCACCCAGGCCTTTAGGTTTTCACTGCTGTTGGAGTCCAGTAGTACATTGTCCCGATGGAACAGGTTTTGGATATTAAAGCTTGCTATTTTCATAATTTTTGATTTTAGTTGTCATTCCAGCTTAGGCGGGAATATGTTCCTATTTGGGTTTCTTTTTCTAACAAAAGGTGGCAGTGCCACCTCACCGTTTGTCCTGGGTGTCCTTGTCAAAGGCCACCAGGTTGAACAGCTGCCGCATCCGGCTGCGCACCCTCGCCCCATAGCGCTCTCCCAGTTCCTGGGCGTTCAGGTTGGTCGTGGCATGGGTGCGGAGGCCCGTTTTCTGGAACAGCTCGTGGCGGGAGAGCAAGATCTCCCCCATCACGTTACAGTCCTTCCCGAAATGCCTCCCGATGGGTTCCACCCCCAGATCGTCAAAGCAATAGAACTGCCCGTTGCCGTAATCCTCGATGATACGGTACCCGATATGGTTGAAGGCAAAGGTGATGTTGCGGCAGGGCATCACCTGATAGGCCTTGAAATGCGGGGTCAGGTGGCGAAGGAGTTTCATCAAACTGGTCTTCCCACAGCCCACGGGACCGGAGAGCAACAGCCCTTTGTCGGGGTCGATGCCCAGCTTGCGGCAGGTCCCAAAATCGCGGATGGCATAGTTGCAGAGCTTAAAGAGAATCTCATGGTCCTCTTCATAGAGCTTGAACTCTCTGCCGAAGAGCAGCCTGCCCTTGGCCTCCAGATAGACCAGGATCTTTTTGAAATCGTAGTCCACCCGGTTGCCGCTGAGTTCCCCCAGGGAGTAGACCACGCCGCCTTCGGTTATCTTAGAGGGGTTCGCCATAGTCCTTTTCCGTTTGGGTGATCAGATGGTCACTGCCATTGGCAGCTTTTTTTTTCTTTTTTTCGCGGGCGATTTCATGCGCTTTTAGCATCCAGTTCTCCGCCGCCGCTTTCCAGTCTTTTATCGGGACCTTACCGCCAATTTTCCAACCAATGGCCTGATAGTGGTTGAAGAATTTAAAGGCCTCTTCCAGTACATACTTTTTTTCCTTAAAAAAATCCAATACTTCCAATTGGCTTTTGGGCTTTGCTCCCAAAGAGTGTTTGTTAGGTTTGTATTGTTTGTTATATAAGGTATCCGGTACAGTTTTGGGACGGTACGTCCCAAATATGGTACGGGTGCGTCCCATCAGTGTACCGCTATCGGTACGGTTTTGGGACAGTGCGACCGTGGAAAGTTCATGTGGGCTCCTGGCGGGCCGGTAGGCGATATACCCAAAATCCTGCAGCTCCTTCAGGAGCCGATGGTAGGTGGACTTGGACCCAATCTTGGACATATTCATGAGTTCGGTACGATTGGCATAAAATTCCTCTGGAAACCTATGTAGGTTCCAATAGAAAAAGAGGGCCATGTACAGGGAGAAATGTCCCGGATGCATTCGGCCATCATCATAGAAATCCACGAAGCGAGCGTTCAGGTGCTGGATATAGTTCATGCCACCTCTTCGAATTGCACCTTGTTGGACATTAGGATGGCATCGACCTCCAGCGCATCGTAAAAAAGGATGCCCTCGATCTTGTAACTGGGGATGACCTTTTTGCTGCGAAGCTTCTGAAGGGTCCCATGGCTGATGCCCAAGCGGTCCATGACCTCCCCGGAGCGGAGCCAGGTCTTGGGCACGGGATGGGTATGTTTGACCATCAGGTCCTTGAACTCGTCCAACAATTGATTTTTAAATTCCATCAGGTCTTCGGTGGTGACTACGGATGCGCCCATTTTTAGTGATTTAAGTGCAAACTCGGTTTGCGGTTACGGGGCAAATATGAAAAGGGCTTGAGGAATTTTTTATCCACTGGATAACGGGAGGATACTTTTGTAAGAACAGGGGCCTGGTGCCACAAAACAGTATAAATGGGTACAAACAAAATGTCGGGGACGGCCCGATGTGCCATTTTTGGAAAAACATCAGCAGGATACCTACAGGATATATCCGTCCCTATCATCAAGTGCGTTGAGCAGTGCATCCACAAGCCTTTGCAGATGTTTTGCCCTATTGGTCTTCCGCTGTGAGATCTGTTTGAAAAGGCCATAGGGGTCCTTTATCTCCATGTTGAAGGTCCTACAGAAAAATTCCACAAAGGCCTTGATCTCAAAATCCCCATGATCGATGAACTTGGCCAGCTTCAGGGCGTAGATGACTTCCATGGCCGCAGTGGGGGATTGGGTAAAGGTAAAGCCAGAGGCTTTCTGGTATTCCCTTTCATAGGTCCCACTGCCCAAAGCTTCCAAACGGCCCTCCAACTCCTGAAGGTAGTTCCCATAGCGCTCCATACCTTTGAATGTGGCCAACAGCAGGTCGTGTGAGGTCTCAAAATCCATATCATAGCAATAGGTATAACCCTCCCGCAAGGGGTGGCTTGACATCCGGTTCCTGGTAAAATAGAGGCGGTCCCTGTCGAAACGCCCCTCCTGCAAATAGCGATGGAACTCCAAATGGGATCGGAAGAAATGGTTCAACCGTTCCCTTTCCCCTTTTAGGAACTTCAGCTTGGGCTTCCGGCCCATTTTGGGCAGTTTCAGTTCGCATTTACGC
This sequence comes from uncultured Flavobacteriaceae bacterium, assembly GCA_947494715.1. Classification (GTDB taxonomy): domain Bacteria; phylum Bacteroidota; class Bacteroidia; order Flavobacteriales; family Flavobacteriaceae; genus Ulvibacterium. The sequence goes on from CANLWG010000005.1 coordinate 95,082, forward strand.
ACCTCGGTATAATACACCAAATACCCCAACGGGACCGTCTTGATGTCCTTGAAAAAATGAACCTCGGCGTCCCGGTCCGCAAAACCTTCGGTAACGACCAGGGTCCTCAGCTTGGCAAGTAATCGTTGGCACAGGTCAATGCCACTATTGGCACGTTCCAGCACGCTGAGCCTAGCGGTTCTCAGTTCCTGGATTTCGGATTCAAATGTTTCCAAAAGGGTTTCCAGCTTGGTCATATTGTTGAAAGGGCCAAATAAAAGACCCGTCTTAAAACTATCCATTGTAAATGGGTTACAGAAGTGCTCCATTCCCCGATTCTTGAAATATGGGCCACAATTCATGAAATACAAAAAGGTCCGGGCTGATAAAGCTGGGTGTTAGGCAGGCTATCGGTATTTTTCAGCAAGCAAATGCGATGATTCATGAACCAAAGAAATTTTACCCGTTATGGTATTTCAGATACCTACCTACTAAGAACGCCAATACTTCCATTGGAATTTTCCTTCAAGGCCCTGGTAAACTGTAGGCATCCGTCATTTATCATCAAATTGTTGCAAGATTCGCATATATATGAAGCTTTGGAATATGCTTCCCCCGACCTCATGAAGGTTCTCAGTTCAGATCAGTTCAACGAGAACCCCATGGCTTTGCGCCACAGGAAATCCCTATTTGCACTTTTAAAATACCTGATTCGTATGGGAACCCGACCCACGCCCTTTGGCCTCTTTGCTGGCATCGCACTGGGCAGGTTTGCCGAGCAGACGAAAATTATCCGAAGTGAAGGCACAGATTATATCAGAAAAAACACAATCGATGCTGCTGCCTATGAGGCATTGGTACAGGAGGTTTGGAAAGGTAACAAAGCCACCACAAGCCAAAAATGGTATCGTAATTCCACCTTATTTGTGAATGGGGAAGAAGTACGCTGGCTGGAGTTTCAAAACGAATCCCCCATATGGCAATATACCTTGCAGACCTCCTTACGAAATGATGCCCTCGACTCCATATTGGAGAAGGCGAGAAATGGGTGCACCTTGGACAATCTAACGGATACCTTAGTAGAACTGGGGCATTCGAGAATTGACGCAAAGGACTACTTGACCACTTTGTGCAATAACGCTATTCTGGAAAGTGGCATGGCCAATAATATTTTCATTCCCAAATTACCGGGTTCCTTAATTCATTTGATTGCCCCCACCTCCAAAGTTGGCAAACGTTTGGAGACGATTTCGGCAGCACTCGGTGATGTCGCCAATCCCCATAAAGAAGCCGAAAAAGCCGGGGCACTGGCAAACCCTCCAATGATGGTAGATGTCTATCCGAAATACCATTCCAACAACTTGCGGCTATCCCTAAAAGGTCAGGTCATGAAATCCTTGGAAGTGGTTAGTAGGTTTTCTCCCCAACATTCAAATCAGGACTTTCTGGATTTTGTTGCAGCCTATAAACGGCGATACGGTTCCAGAGAAATGCGGTTGGTGGATGTTATGGATACGGACTATGGATTGGGCTACCCCGTAGGTCATCATGGGAACAGGGATGATTTTATCAGTTGTTTTGACTTAAAGAAAAAAGTGCACGCTCCCGAGAAGGAACCGTCGCTGACTGCCGTTGAATTGCTCTTGGAACGAAAATTGCGCCAGCGCGATCCGGAAGGAACCGTGGTACAGCTTTCAGATGAGGATATTGCCTCGCTGGTGCCAGTGGAACACGGGTTTGGGAACTCCTTTTTTGGACTGGTGGAATTTTTGGATATCGGTGACGGGACCTACATCCACCCCGTGTCATTTGGTAGCAGCTCAGCCACAGCCCTACATGCCCGATTTGGTTTCGGAAACAATGATTTCTTTAACTGCCTTCAGCAAATCGCTGATGTTGAAGCGGATTTGGATCCCAATGTGATAACCGCAGAAGTTGCCTTCTGCCCATCTGGAAAGGCCGCCAATATCGCCAAACGGCCCCTATTCCGTAACTATGTAATTCCCTACCACCATGGTGGTGACCTTGGAAATGCAACACCCATTTATGTCGATGACCTGGTACTTAAACCCAAAAATGGCAGCTTGGAACTGTGGTCCAACTCCTTCTGTAAGAAAATCATTCCCTTTCTCAGTACGGCCTTTAACCATCACAAAGAAACACCGCCCCTGTATCGATTTTTGGGTGATTTCCAATTCCAAGGCAAACGGTCGTACCATTACTTTTCCTGGGGGAACCTTCAGAAAAAATACACTTTTATGCCAAGGATAGTTTATGAAGACTGTCTTTTGTCCAAAGCCTCTTGGCGTTTCCAACAAAAAGATCTTAAAAACCTGTTCCTGCTTGACATCGGGGATGTCCGATTCGATAAAGCGACTTCAACATGGGCGGAAGAAAACCGATTGCCCCGATACATCGAATGGGTCGAGGATGACAACACCCTGCTTATCGATACCCAAAATAACATTTCCATGCAGCTATTGTTTGCATCGGTACGATCTAAGGCAGCATTTCTGGTACAGGAATATTTTCCACCAACCAAAGAAATGGTACGTAGTTCAAAAGGGTTAACGTTTGTCCATCAATTCCAATTCAATTTTTATAAAAAAGGGCTTCACCGTGGATAAATCGACCTGGTTCTATATGAAGATTTATGCCAATCCGAGGGTGGCGAACATCGTGTTTAGGGACGCAGTGGCTCCCTTGGCCGAAGAACTGATAGCCAGAGACCATTGCCGTCGCTGGTTCTTTGTCCGCTATGCCGATCCCGAACCACATTTTAGGGTGCGCTGGAATTTGTCTCGCTCCTATACCCGAGCAAGAATACGGGAAAAATTGGCGTCCACCTTGAAACCCTTTGTGGAAAATCACCATGTCTGGTCACTAAAGGAAGGCATTTATGAACCAGAGTTTGAGCGCTACGGTCCCAACAATATGGACACGGTCCACACTATTTTTTATCAGCAAAGCCTAATGGCCCTAAAACTGCATTCCAAGGGATATACCCAAAAAGAGCGACTACTTATCTCCTGTTTTCTCATCGACTGGTTTTTGGAGCACTTGGATTTTTCGATGTTGGAAAAAAAGTGCTTTGTGCAAACCCAAAGGAACTACTTCACACCAGAATTTGAAGTGGGGCCCATCCAAAAAAAGCGTATTAGTTTGGAATATCGTCAAGTATCGGCCATCCTTTTGGACTTTAAAAACACCCCCTTGTTCAAATCCATTTCTCAGGACCGATGCTTTATGAAAGCTATGGAACAAACTTGCGGCCTGCTATCACAACTGTCCTTTAAGGGAACTAGTCTAAATCTGGATACGGTGTTGGCCAGCCTGTTCCATATGATGGTCAACAAATTCTTTATCTATGACCAAAGAGCCATTGAATTTGTGATCTATGAGTTTCTGAATCGTGGCTATCGGTCCCGGATGGCCTTGAAGCAATACGGTACAAGTTAGAGCCTCCTTTACGAATCCAAGAGCTTGCGCAAACCGTGTAACATCCGTTGCATCAAACTCAACCGTTCCGTGACGATTTCTGCAGTGCCGAGCAGTTCCCTATCCATCGGAATTTCCTGCCCGTAGGAGGTCATCAGATTGGGAATCTGTACAAATACGGCATACGTCCCTTGGTTTTTATCGGGAACCCTTGAGATACTGGAGACCTTCCCATAGAGTTTCCCATATTGCTGGAACGGATAATTGTCCAATTTGAGGATGACTTCTTGCCCAATCTGGACCTTACCGGATTTCGAGGCAGGCATGCTCAAATGGCCAATAATGCCCTGTTGATCTTCTGGGAATATGGTGAAAAGGATGCTTCCTTCCAGGACTTTTTGGAATGGACCCAATACCGATGCCATGCTCACGGTACCAGAAATAGGACTCCGAAGGATGTATTTTTCCTCATAATCCAGAATGGCGTTCTGTAACGACCTATGGTGCTGTTTTAGCGCTTCCGGCACCATCCCACCATCCTTCATCTCGCTCAGGGTCAGCCCCTCGATCAAACTCACTGTTTCAGAAATGGTAATTTTGGTCTCGGACATATCCGATCGAAGATTTTCCAGTTCCTGTTGGTCCCTGAGATACCTCACCTCAGAGTTTTCATAGGTCGCTTTGGAGATGACGCCTTTTTTCAAAAGGGCTGTATTTCGGTCAAATTGTTTTTTGGATAATGCCAATTCCCGTTTGTAGTGCTCCATTTTGGTCCTTTGTTGCCCCAATAGTCTATAACGTTCCCGTAATTGCGTTCCAAACATCCGTTTTTGGCTTTTAAGGGTTCCCAAACTGTCATACAGGGCACGATCCAAAAGGCTTTGGTAATACGTGCTATAGGCGCCCTGCAATTCCCCCAAACGCAAGGTGTTGGGAAAATGTCGGGCCAAACTGTCCAAATTGATCAAAGCCTTAGGGCTGTCTTGGGAGAGCCAAGCCTTTAATCGCTGGACATCGGTAAAATCTGCTGGATTTCTAAGTTCTGCAATGACAGCACCCTGGGCCACGATGTCATCCTGCTTCACAAAGATGGTGCGCAATTCCCCTGCTTGGGTCGCTGCCAAGGTGACGGGTGGATTCTTAGGCATCACCTCGATGTCTGCCTGGATGATGTCGTGATAACTGATAAAAGCCGTCAATATAAACAGGGCCAAAAACCCGAGCACGATGACGACTGTACCCATGCGTACAATGTAGGATGGTGGCTTTCCCAAGACATCCCGTACTGCCTTAGAGCTATCTGGTATGGTATGACGTTGTTTCATTTCCCAAGGTTCAATTGATTCCGTACCAGTTCGTAATAGGCCCCTTTCTGAGCCGTCAATACTGCATGGGTACCTTGTTCGACTATCTTCCCCCCTTCTAAGACCACGATGCTGTCGGCTTCCTGTACCGTACTGAGGCGATGTGCAATGATGATGACAGTCCTACCCTTGTAAAATTCCCTGAGATTGTCCATGATGATGCGTTCGTTCAATGTATCCAAGGCACTGGTCGCCTCATCAAAAAATAGAAAGAAGGGATTTTTGTACACGGCCCTCGCAATCAATAGTCGTTGTTTTTCCCCACCGCTAAGCGCCACCCCTGAGGAGCCTACTTTGGTTTGGAGACCAGAGGGAAGGTTTTCGACGAAAGTTTTCAGGTTGGCAATACGCACCGCCTCGGACAATCGCTCCAAATCAATCTTGTCCTCCAGTTCCGATTCGGTGATATTGGAGAGTACCGAGTCCTCAAAAATGAAACCCTCCTGCATCACCGCCCCACAAGCCCTGCGCCATTCAGGGACCGAAACATTTCTTAATTCTGTATTCTCCAGAAGAATCTTTCCACTGTAGGAATCATAGAATCGTAACAACAGCTTCAAAAGGGTCGTTTTACCACTTCCACTGGTACCAACAATAGCGGTGGTTTTCCCATAGGGTATGGTAAGGTCCAGGCCTTTCAGTATGGCCGGGGTCGATGGCGGCCCGTACCGAAAGGTCAGTCCTGAAATGTTCAGCCCACCATAGTCCATGGGCTGCACAAAATATTCCATTGGTTCTTCCCGCTCTAGGGCATGGATTTCCGTCATGCGCTTTATGCTCAACCCTGCTTCTTGGGCCCCAGTCAGAAAGCCAATAATGCTCTTTAGCGGTAGGTTAATCTGTCCTATGATATATTGAATGGATAATAGGGCTCCGAGGGTCAGGGAACCCTCGATAACGAACTCTGCCGACAGAAATACGATAATAATATTGGTGAACTGGTTGATGAAAAGGGCACCGAACTCCTGTCGTTGGGCAACCGATAAATGTTTGCCCGAGATTTTGAATAGTTTGGTCTGTATCCCTTCCCATTCCCATCGTCGTTTCTGTTCGGATCCGTTCAACTTGATTTCGTGCATTCCGGTAATCAACTGCCAAACGCTGTGCTGGTTTTCAGCATCCCAGATAAACCGCTGATTGTCCAATACGGCCAGTTTACGAAAGAACAGCAAAGACCATCCGACGTAGAGCATGGCCCCTAAGAAAAAAACCAGGAATATGATCGGGGCATAATGCAACAATGCCATCGAAAAAACAAAAATGGTAACGATGCTGAACAAGGTAGTCAGACTGGAAGAAGACAAAAATTCCTGTATTTTCCGGTTATCATTGATTCGTTGGACGATATCACCGGAATGTTTGGTGTCAAAAAAAGAAACGGGCAGCCGCATCAATTTGAGCAGAAAATCGGAAATCAATCGGATGTTCACCTTCTTGGCGAGATACAACAAAATCCACCCGCGAATCAACTCGACGCTGGACATGGATATAAAGACGACCACCTGCGCGATAAGAATGAGATACACAAAGTCCAAGTCGCTGTAGTTGATCCCATAATCCACCACGGCCTGGGTCAAAAAGGGCAAGATCAACTGCAGGAGACTGGAGAAGAGCAGTCCGATGGCCAATTGTAGCAGTTCCCTTTTATGCTCCCTTACGTAGGGCCAAAGAAAACCCAAAAAGTTCGTTTTTCGAAGGACGTGATCAATTTCATAAAAATCAGGCGTAGTTTCAAGCAGCAACAAATGGCCCTCATGGGAAGGCCTTTCGAACAACCACCCTTCCCTAAATTCCTGGTGAGAGTAAGTAATCAAGCCCAACATGGGATCGGCGACCACAACACCTTTTTTATTGACCTCATAGACCGTAACAAAATGCTTTTGGTTCCAGTGGGCAATGCAGGGCACCGGCACATCGTGCACTAAACTCTCGTAATCAAGGCATACGGCAAGACTGTTCATCCCCACCCTTTCGGCCGCATGCGACAGTCCTGCAAAGGAAGCCCCATTCTTAGTGATATAGCTGTGGTTTCTCAAAAACTCAATCTCCACATCCTTACCATGGTATTTACACACCATTTTCAGACAACTTGGGCCACAGTCCATAATGTCCAACTGCTGGTAAAACGGATATTCTCGGAATCTGATCAAGATATATAATGTCTAGATGTTCACTTGAAGAATAGACTGGTTGAAAATTAATTCTACATAAAAAAACCCGAATCGCTCCGGGTTTGTAATTAATTTGCAACCACCTATATTAATCTTTATCCTTTCGTATAGTCCACCCTCCGGTAATCTTTTCTGCATTCTTGATAGACGCAATTTGGAACTTTTCAAATTGCAGGTTCTTTTTACCGGTCTTCTGTTTTTTGAATTCTTTCATAATTATTTAATTATAGATTAAACGATAAAGCTAATTGACGAAAGGATACTATTTTCAGAAAATCTAGCGCAATTCATGAATTACGGGTAGCCAGGGCTCATTAGGACAGTACCTAAAGCAATAGTCTTGCAATGGAAGCTATGAATCAATCTTGGAAACTTCCCTTGCCATCAACAAAGCGTTATAGGCATTTAGGACCTTGCCCGATTTGGACAACTCCGTAAAGTTTCTGTGCAAATTCTTATGAAGTTTCAGTTCGTAATCATATTTGGTACCGGAGAGCATCAAAATGGTCTTTACCTGATCTGAGGTCAAATCTGGATACTGCGAAAACAACAGCGCAGCCACACCGGAAGTAATGGCACAGGACACCGAAGAACCACCCAACTCAAAATAAGGCTTTGAACCGGAATTCGTGGTTCGGATGCGTTGTCCGGGAGCGAAAAAATCCACATTGTTGGCCCCATAACTGCTCCAGGAAGGTTTTATCCGTTCTGGGTTTTTTCCCGATGCCGATACTTTGATCAAATTACTGATGATTTCATCGCCGTTATCGGGGTTGTCCCTTGGAAATGGAGATTTTTCGATGTCATCAATGTTGTCCGGGTCGTTACCCGCCGCTGTTACGACGAGGACGTCATGGTCATTGGCATACATAAGTGCGTCCATCAAAATGTCCTCCCGATCTACAAAATGACGTCCGTGGCTAAAGTTGATGACCTTGGCCCCATTGTCCACCGCATAGCGAATGGCATTGGCCACATCCTTGTCCAGCTCGTCACCGCGCTGCGGAAATACGGAAAGCACCATCAGCTTGATGTTATTCGATATTCCTTTAATCCCAATGCCGTTGTTTCTAGTGGCCGCGATGACTCCTGCGACTTGGGTACCATGGGCCAACCATCCGTCAGGAGCTGACACAGTAGGGTTTCCACGAATATCAGAAAGGTCGTAAATGTCATCCCCAATAAGGTCACGTTCATTATAGTCCAAATTGCTGCATTTGGCTTTTCGTGCTTCCCCTTGATGGACATAATCCTCTAGCAATTCCAGATACAATCCATAATAAGCGAAATCGTCAAGGGAAGCAAATAGGACTTTCTGCCGTTCTGTATTTGGCGTTAGGGTATCAACAACCTCAGGCTTAAACAATCCTGTTTCTTTAGAATAAGCCTCGGGAAAGAGTTTTATACATTCGTTGAATTTGCTGAGCTCTTCTTTATGATACGCCAATTCCCCTTCCACATCAGGGATATCAGCTTCTAACAAAGCCAAAGCCTTTTGGTATTTTTGGAATTGGGCTTTCTTTATGCTGTTTGGAGGGATTTCTTGACAATCCTTAAATTCTGATCGCAACCTGCGTAGTACCCTGATATAATCGTAGTTGGCGAATTTTATGGTTTTGTCCTTTCCATAGCCCAAAAAATTCCAACCGTGTAGGTCATCCACATAGCCGTTACTATCGTCGTCAACTCCATTATCCGGTATCTCGTCACTGTTTACATAAATTTGGTCCTTTAAATCTTCATGATCAATGTCAATAGGGCTGTCTATGAGGGCCACAATGACCTCTTCGCCATTCGTTTCATCGATAAGTTCTTCATAGGCGCGGCTCAGACCAATACCTGGAAGGGAATCTATTTCCAGGTCCTTATGATGCCACCCGATGACTTCCCGATTTTGGTCTGTATTCAAGGTTCCAGCTGTATGCTCCTTGCAAGAGAGACATACGAGAATCAAAATGGAAGTGAAGGTATTGCGCATGGATTCGTAGTTAAGGTTCATTGTTGTCTTTAATCCAAAGCAAGACCTGAAGTGTTCAGGTCTTGCTTTCCTTAAGGTTACTCATTTCGCTCGCAATTGTCCTTATCCTTTACACGGGTCCAACCTCCATCGCCCCCATTGATTTTCTCTGGGTTTCCGATGGCCGCCACCTTAAATTTTTCAAAGGAAAGTGCTTTTTTCAGCAAGGTATTCTGGTTTACTCGTTTCATGATTCTAAGATTTTAAATTCAATCCTAAAACTAGCTGAAAAAGCAGTACAAAACAGTGGTGATCCCTGGCATTTCATGAATTACGACCTCTTTCTTCATCCAATAAATTCAGGTAGTCGGACGGCTTGAGACTAGTTCTTTTTTTGAAGGCCCGGCTTAGGTGCTCATTGCTGGTAAAGCCCGATTCCTTGGCAATGGCATCTAAGGTATAGCGCTTTCGAAACCCCTCTTCGCTCCGCAAACGTTCAATCAAATGGTCCACACGCAGATCATTGAGATAGTTGGAAAAGGATTTGCCCTCATAATGGTTGACGTACATGGACAAATATTTAGGGTTTGTTCCCAGTTTCCTGGCAATTAAGGGGAGTTTGGCGCTGGCATCCAGAAAAAAATTAGCCCTTTCCAATGCCGCCAGTCCATCCGAAATATCGTTCAGGGTTTCCTTGGACAGATTGGGCTTCGCTTTTCGCCTGGTCTTTTTTTGATGGGTGTTTTGTTCATAGCTCTGGATGGTCTTTCGGTACGTTCTCATTTTCAGTCCTGCTGATCTTCGATAGCGCAAAAAGAACAAGCCCGCCAACATAAATATAGTCATGAATGTGACCACATAGTACAGGTTCTTATCTTGGTAGAACTGTACAATTTTATCCCGTTCCCGCACCAGTTCCTGCATATCATATTTGATGGTCAAGTTCCGATTGGCATATTTATAATTGGAACTAGTGACACTGTCCACTTTGAGCAACGAAGTGATGTAATAAAGTTCCTGTTCCCTGTCATTCCGTGCCTTGGCATCGTCAATAAGCACTTCCCAAGCGGGTCTGGTCAACGGATATACATTCTTTAAATCCACCCGAAACATGGAATCGACTTTTCTAAAGTTTTGCAGGGCCATCTTTTGATTTCCCAAACGTACATGGCTTTGCCCCAAAAAGTAATGGGCAATGGACTGGTTGGACCAATCGTTACTTTGGATAAAGTAACGATTGGCCACCTCCAGCGAATCAATGGCTTCCCCATACCGCCCCTTCGAGAAAAGGTTGGCCCCAAACACCGACAGCAGATAATAATATTCATCACTCTCCCGTTCCTTGGCGAGTTGAAGTCCTTCAAGCGCAACTTCTTGGGACTTTTCAAATTGTTGATCTTGGTGATAGGCGACGGCAAGCGAAAATTGGGTCATTAGATAACTGTTCCACCCCTTACGGCCAGCATAGTAGTCCAACAGCTCGGTAAAGAGTTCGATGGCTTTTTCATTGTCTCCTATCAGCAACCGGATGACCCCGATATTGTCCTTTACCAAATATTTCAAACGCGTACTGTCCACCGTAGTTTCCAGGAGTTCCCTGGTCTTGAGAAAATAGTCCAAGGATTCCTTATAATCCATCGAAGTGTAGTAATTCCTAGCTTTCAGGAAATACCCAACGGCCCTGAAAGTATCTGAATCGACAATATCGGCCGTATTCAAAAGACTATCTACGTACAGTTGGGCCTCAGCGCCTTGGGTGATCAATCCCTTGATATGATAAGCTTTTAGCAAATCTTCTCGCTTTCCCGATAACCGTGCCCATTTTAAGATTTCTTCCGAATAATCCTGTACACTGTCCGAGTCCGCCCGCCAAAATTCGATGGCCTTTGGGTACAGGGAATCCAAGGATCGGTAGCGCAGATCCGGAGTGGCCTGCGCTATAAGTCCACAAGAGCATAAGATCGCTATGTAACAAAACCATTTCATTATAATTTGTGCCAATTGGCCGCTACCGAACCCGGCTTGGCCAACGCATCATTTTTTTTCCAGCCTCAGACCAGTACCTGCCGTTCCCCGTTCCGGGCCAGATGATCCAGCATGTCCTCGGTCATATAATCAAGATCGTATTTAGGTTTCCAGCCCCAGTCCTGCCTCGCCCTGATATCGTCCAGGTCCCTGGGCAATTGTTCGGCAACATCCTGTCGTTTATCCGGTTTATACCGTATGGCAAATTGGGGATAGAATCGTTGTATGCTTGCCTTTATCTCCTCAGGCGTAAAACTCATTCCCTGGATATTGTAGCCCGTGCGGACACTGATCTGATTTTTGGAAACCTGCATCAGGTCCAAGGCCGCCTTCACGGCATCGGGCATATAGAGCATAGGCAATTTTGTATCACTGTAGAGATAACAGGTGAACTGTTTTTCCTTCACGGCATGGTGATAGATGTCCACGGCATAGTCCGTTGTACCTCCCGTAGGCTGGGAATGGTGCCCGATGATTCCGGGATAGCGCAGACACCTCACATCAAGGCCATAGTGCTCCCAATAGTACTGGCACCACAATTCCCCTGCCGACTTGGCGATGCCATAGGCCGTTTGTGCATCGCGCATGGAATACTGCGGCGTATGATCCAACAAACTGTGTTTGCCGAACACTTCTATGGAGGAAGGCCAGAACAGCTTTTCAATCTTCATACGACGGGCCGCGTCCATCACCAACAATAGCCCATCAAAATTCACCTGCCAGGATGCATGTGGGTCAACTTCCCCTTCCGAGGAAAGAATGGCCGCCAAATGGTAGATTTGGGTAATGCGCTGATTGCGGATGACGGTCTCCATCCGGTCGGGTGTAAATACGTTCAGCGGTTCGAAACGACAGTAGGGAAAATACGACCGGACCTCTTCCCGAATGTCCGAGGCCACCACGGCATCCTCGCCAAAAACGGCGGTTAGGGTACGTACCAGTTCACGGCCCAATTGTCCGCCTGCCCCGATGACCAATATCCTGTTCCGTTCCAACATTGTTTTTTGTATTAAACTAAGGGCCCACCCATAAAGGCAGGCCCGTACTTGAATAAAACCTAACTAACTATGATTGCCATTGTTCCGATGTACCAAAGGACATCCCTCAAAATTCTTTCTGTCTGTCAAAAAACCACCTTCCAGAGCCATAAAAAGAAAAAGAACAGGCCCAAGGCAATGAATAGCCAAACCAGATATATCAAACTTTTTTTTCGCTTGTTCATGTTATCTCGATATCCCTTTTCAATGGCAAAAAAGCGGACGGCCCGTCTTACGTTACATTGTTCCTCGGACGGACCGTACCACTCTGGTTCCGTGTACACCAACCAAGGAAACACGGGTTTTTCAAAAGACGCCTAATTATGATAGCTAATTCAAATAATTCTCGATGAGAACAAAACTTAGGTGAGCTTTTGATAATGCTTTTCAACATGTCAATCCATAAAAGGGAGCGGTATTTCTTCAAAGGTGCTACCGATAATGCGATTTTTTACCGCTCCCTACTGACTAACTCAAACTAACGTTGCTCTATGAAAACAAGGTTACTTTTCAATTTCTTACTTAATAGTTGTTGATACGAGCCACGCTCAGGGCCGTATCGTCCAGGCCGATAATTGCCAGCGTCAGGTTTCTTGTGGAGGAAACGTTCCTGTTCTGTAAGGGATCTACTATTGAAGTAGTCAGCACATTGCCCCCAGCATCCTTAAACTCGAAGGTGTATGGACCGTCACCGTTCTTGGCCGGAAACTCAAAATACTCCGTCACGCCTTTGTAGCCCAAGTTTTCCGTTGTATTGCCAGAACCATCCACAACACTTACGTTCAACGTGCTGCCATTGGGAGAAAGATGTGCAAAACGGACCCCTACGATACTGTCCGTGAACTGTTTGAAATCATCTTCGACAAATAGGTTCTCTTCGGAACCGTCTTCACCGACCAAAAATAAAGTGTAGATACTTGGCTGCAACTCCAAGACCTCATTATAGATGATGTCCAAGGTATCTGCAGCGGAGACGATTTCCAGTTCCTGTGTCCTATTGGTCGGAATGGTCAAACGTCTGCTGGCACCAAAACCAACTGTTGCGCGAGTAGTGGCGTAGACAATTGAATCCCCAGCTGTGTTCACGATTACAGAGGGCTCCCCGTTGATGGCATTGACCACCTTAAGGGAGGCGGGCATCAAAAAATCGTTTTCGTCGTCATCACTGCATGAGGCAATGATTCCCATTGAAATGCATAGAATGAATAGTTTGGTCATTAGTTTCATAATCATTGTTTTTGTTCGTTATTCGTTTATTGTAAGTTGTAAAATTCTTGTTTGCCGAGTTCTAGGAAGTCCACAAAATTTTCAATGTCAAGGTCATAGGCCATGGGTTCTACCAGCACGTTTTCCTCACTGTCCATCAGCACATAGAAAGGCTGCGCATTGTTCACGAATTGCACGATCTGATAGTCCGCATTTTGCTTCCCAATGGTCTTTTTGGTTTTCCCATCATAGGCACTCTCGTACCAATCCGCTTCCGGTAGTTCAGTCTTGTCGTCCACATAGAGGGCCAGGATGATATAATCGCTTTTTAATACCTCCAATACTTTGGGATCGCTCCATACCCGGGCCTCCATCTCCCGGCAGTTCACACAGCCATGGCCCGTAAAATCAATAAAGATGGGCTTGTCCTGTATCCTTGCACACTCCTTGGCCTGTTCGAGGTCAAAATACCCCTCCAGACCATGTGGTAGTTTGAACAGGTCCGAATATTTTGGGTCTGGACAGTTAGATGCCGAGAGCATATTTAGCTGACTCGGAAGGGTTTCTAAAAGCGCTGTGTTGTTTGCATCAGACTTCATTACAAATTCCTGGCTCGTCAATGGCGGTAAATAGCCTGAGAGCGACTTCAACGGGGCACCGAACAGCCCGGGGACCATATAGACCACAAAGGAAAAGACAATAATTGTCATTAATAATTTAGGCACGCTGGTGCGTTTCCGTTCAGCATCATGTGGCAATTTCAATTTCCCCAACAGGTAAAACCCCAATAAGGAAAAAATCACGATCCAGAGCGACAGATACACCTCGCGGTCCAGAATGCCCCAATGGTACACCTGGTCAGCGATGCTCAAGAACTTGAGCGCCAAGGCCAGTTCCAAAAAGCCAAGGACCACTTTGACCTCTTGCAACCATCCCCCGCTTTTCGGCAAGCGTTCCATCCACTTCGGGAATGCCGCGAACAAGGTGAAGGGCAGAGCCAACGCCAGGGAAAAGGCGAACATGCCCACGATGGGCTTGATGACCGCACCGCCCGCGGAGAGTACCAGTACGCTCCCAACAATGGGGCCCGTACAGGAAAAGGATACCAATACCAAGGTAAAGGCCATAAAGAAAATTCCGAGCCAACCGCCCTTCCGGTTGCCAAGCCTGTCCATTCGGTTCGCCCAGGAATGGGGCAACCGAAGTTCGAACATCCCCAAAAAGGAAGCCGCAAAGACCAGGAATATCAGGAAGAACAATAAGTTGGGAAGCCAATGGGTACTGAGCCAATTGGCAAATTCCGGCCCGTTGATCTGGGCCACGACCGTTCCCGCTACTACATAAATCAAAATGATAAAAAAGCCATACAACAACGCTTTGCGAAATCCTTTTGAGGTTTCGGCCTTAAACCCAGCACCTGAACTATTAAGATGGACCACATCTTTATCCAAAGATTGCGGGTTGCTTCCGAAGAAACTGACCGTTAGCGGTATCATTGGGAATACGCATGGGGTGAGCAGTGCCGCGAGGCCCGCTCCAAATGCCAATACCATAAAAGCTCCCAGTTCCCCCATTATTATATTATTTTGTCTTTACATTAAATTCAAACTCGTCATCGCCTAGGATACACTTTCCGTCCACGGTCGTACATACCTGATAGTAATACTCCCCGAGAATCACAGGATTGTCCCTTAAGATTTTCACCCTTTGCTTGAAGACCGCTTTTTTATCCTTATAGCGTACCTTGCCCTCAAAGACCTCATCATACTTTTCCTTGAAGTCCACAGGGATGATATCACCTATAAGCTTATAGCTTGGATGGGCCTCAAAGGTAAATTCTGAGTTTACCGGACCGAGTTCCAAATCATTGTCACTGGAATAGATGAACCAGTTATCATCAAGAGTGGCCGTAAAAATCAGCTCCACTTCTTCTCCTTTTCTGACCTGTTCCCTGCTCACAGTATGGTCCCATTTAACAGGTGTTAAAATTTGTGCGGAAACGGATGTAATGGTCAAAAGGACCAACGCCATTAATACTATATTCAGTCCATTCCCCATATTAGGCTCTCTTTTTCTTTTTCGCCATCTTGTCCGCCATCAGTAGGGCGTTATAAGCATTGAGGATACGTCCCGATTTGCAGAGCTCAGCAAAAGGCTTCACCTCGTTCGTCCCAGGTACCGTCACCTCAAACGGCACTTCCAGACCCGATTCCATGAGTATCCATTTGACCTCGGGAGCGGTGAGTGTTGGATAGTAGGAACGTACCAATGTTGCCACGCCAGCTACCATGGGGGCCGCCATAGAGGTACCTTGGTTATTTGCATACCCATTGTTGGGCACCGTGGACCAAATCTGGGAGCCCGGGGCAAAGAGGTCCACGTTCTCCTTTCCATAATTCGAGAACTCCGAGACCAAAGCAGAATTGAAATAGCGGGTAATCGCACCTACCGTAATCATATTGTCGGCAATTTCCTCTCCATTCAGGTTATCCGATGGATAGTTTTTCACCACATCTATATTTTTGGCATCATTTCCAGCAGCATGGACTAGTAGGACATCATTTTCCGCCGCATATTTGATGGCATCTTGTACCCAATCCGGATGTTCCGAGTAGGCCTTGCCAAAACTCATATTGACCACCTTGGCCCCATTGTCCACCGCATACCGAATGGCCAGTGCCACGTCCTTGTCGTACTCGTCCCCATCTGGAATGGCTCGGATGACCATTATTTCTTCATTATTTGCTATTCCAGCCAAAATACCCGCTACATGCGTACCATGGAATTCTTTGTCTTTAAAACCGATGACGTTGGGATTACCATAGTCTCGGTCCGACCAGTCATCTGGATTATCTAAATTGTACATTTCCCTAGGGTCAAACTCCAGGTTATACTTGTACATGACCTGAGCCTCCTGGCGCTTAAAATACTTCTTAAAGTTCTCCGGTGCCGTCGAAATATCACGGGATGAGAACTCTGCGTACCGTTCGCCGACTTTTAAGGATCTCTCTTCGTATTCCGATAAGAGCTGTTCGTAATTGTATGGACTGGCAGACGGGTTCTCCTCATATCTGGAAACCAGACGGGCTAATGCATAAGGCGCATACAACATATTTTCCTCAGGAGTTCCTAAAAAATTCCAGCCTTGTGTATCATCGATATATCCATTGTTATCATCGTCCCGCCCGTTGTTTGGTAATTCATCTATGTTGTCCCATACAGCTGATTGCAAATCATGATGCCCGATATCAACTCCGGAATCGATGACACCAACAATAATCTTGTCTCCCTTCTTTTTTACCAGAAAATTATGAGCTTTGGACAAACTCATACCCGAAATGGAATCTGTTACCATATCCATATGGGCCCAGATTTTGACCTGATTTTCTGTCAATGCTGCTTGTTTATAGATAAGTGCACTATCATAGGTAATAGGATTTAAAGTTGTGCACGCTGAAAAAGCTAGGAATACAGAAAATATAGTGAATAACCTAATAGCAGCTTTCTTTAGCGTAGAGGAAGTGATTTGAACCAAATTAAATCCATAAAATCGTATCATTATGTCTTGAAGCATTTTATTCATTTACAATTTGTTCAAGAGAATAGCAATCTCCTTTTGGGTCGCGGATGACAATAACCTTCATTTCCTTTTCTGCCTTTTCAAGGGTTATTCCTATTTTGGCAAAACCTTTTATTGCATCATTTAGGTCACTGAAACTCCCGCTAAATTCAATATCAATATCTCCTTCAATACCCGTTTCATCAATGAACGGTGGGGCCCATTGATGATTTAACCACATCTGGTAAACAAGAAATTGCATATTAACATTGGTCCATTTGATAGTTTTATCAACCCCCATATCTATAAATTTCATTGATGCGCCAGGTGTTTTTGTATTTAGATTTTCACGAGCTCGTTGCGTTGCAGTAAACTTCCAATAAGGCATTTTTCTGATTTCAACTATCACTTCATGTCCAAAATAGGTTTTAAAATCTCGTCGCATAGCGCCTTGTAAAAACCTGGCAGTTGCCCTACTTTTGGGGACACTCAGCAAATAATTCCAAGTATCTGGATGTTGCCCCCAATATTTATTCTGATTACCATCATCATCATCATCATCGGTTTCAATAATTACTTTTCGCCAATATTTGCCATAGGAGGTTGGAACCAATTGTTTCAACAGTTTATTGTACCACGGATTCGGAGATAATGTATCGCCATAGGCCAGTGAATACAAATGGACCAGAGGCATTGCTATTATTCCATGAGAATTCCTTGAATCAAAATCCTGTTTAGAATTTGAATAACCCCATATGTATTCAGGTGACTTCCAATCGCTTCTGTCCCCAATGTATTTTGCAAGAACTGACTTAAAAAGATAATCTCCCTTATAGTTCTCATCGCTGTAAAGAAATTTTCTGCTTCGGTTCTCATTAGCTATAACCTTACTTTCATTAGCTTGGTCAAATTCTATTTGCATTTGGAGTTCATACTCTCCTTTAACCATTTTTTCAACTAGTTCATTCAATTTGCCCATATCATGACCTATCCAGGCTATATATCCTTGCTTGTCTATAACAAACGTCTGTGGCAAACCATTAAAGCCAGCTGCCCTCAACCAATTAAGCTCCATGGTTTTTGATGGACCATCTATTCCCACAGTGTATTGCATTTTGTCGCCAATCTTATCTACATAGTTCTCTACTATTTTTACGTATTTGGGTTCTTTTACATCCGTTGATTCTGTATTAATTTCCATAACGAAAAAACCTAAGACACTCAAGTCTTCCTTATACTTCTTTTGTAATTCTGTGAGTTTAGGAATAATTGTTTTACATGGACCGCACCAGGTTGCTCCAAACTCTATGACATAAATTTGACCATTTTTAAATTCACTTACAGGGTCTCCCTTTATCCAATTAATTGCATTTAATGATGGTGCTTTATCTCCTACTTTCAAGCTTTTCTTGTTTTGCCCGAATGAAGCTCTTGGTGACCATACTATTAAAATCAAGGAACAGAGAAAAAGTTTGGTAACATTTTTTACTGATTTCAAGGTTTTGGTTTTACTTATCTTTCTCATTTTGTAATATTCGTTTTCCTTCATCAAAAAAATTCGCGTATATATAAAGCATACTAGAGAAAGTAAAGTTGAATGATTAAAAAACCAACTTAACTCCTGATTCTTTATAAGAACTAATTTGAATTTTAATATCCTGGATTTTGTGGTAATAAATTTGGATTATTCAGCAATTCCTGTTCTGGAATGGGCCACAATACATCAGTTGATTGCCAATCCTTATCAGGCAGTATGGATAAAACCTCATCTGAAAGACCAGTTCGTTTTAAATCCAACCATCTGTGCCCCCATTCTGCGAATAATTCAAAACGTCGTTCTCTATATATTGCTTCCAAGATACTTTGGCGGTCCCCAGCAATAGTATTACCTAAACCTGCTCTGTTTCGAATTACGTTTAAATCTGATTGTGCTCCACTTATGTTGTTTAATTGGGCTCTTGCCTCGGCCCTTATTAGGTACTGTTCTCCTAATCGCAAAACAACATCCCATTCCTCTTCACTAGGAAGAGATGTAATTCCAACTTTATATTTGTGAGGATAATAAAAATCATCACTCCCATTATTAAATATTCCGACCCACTGGCTTCGTCGATTATCACCAGCTTCATAAGCATTGTACACATCATTTCTTATGGATACTCCTCCAAAACCTGGCTGTGAAAACAAAATAAAATTTTGTCCTTGCCGAGTTGCTCGAGGATTCTCTAAAACAGGTTTTAACTGCCAAATTGCTTCTCTACTTTGGACAACAAACACGGATAATAGATCATTTTCAAGAACAAATGAATCGCTTTGCTCAATTAATCCTGTTGATTCTTCTTGGGCTAATTCCCATTCTCCGGTATAAAGATAAACTCTAGCCAGCAGTGCTGTTGCAGCTCCTTTAGTTATCCTAACCCTATCTCCTTGAGTGAATTCAAAGTCCACTGGTAACGCTTCCTTGGCTTGAGATAAATCAGCTATTATTCTCTCATAAACTATAGATTCGGAATCTCTGCCTGCAATTGCATTAACTTCAAAATCTGAAGTCGATATATAAGGTATATCACCGAACAAATTGACCAAATAGAAATGGCTAAAACCTCTAATAAATAGCGCTTCCCCAATCACCGTTTTTTTGAATTCAGGATCTAAACTATCAGAAGACTCAACACCCTCAATTATCAGATTTGCGTTATGAATTATATTATAGGCAAATTGCCAAAACTGATTCAAAAGAATTTCATTTTCCGAGGTCAAATTGTTACTCCCAAGCTCTAATCTTGCCGTACTTGGTGAATAATTAATCAATTCGTCAGAATACGTACCTGTAAAAAGTTCTAATCCAGACCCAAAAATACCATTGCCCAACGCTGTTTCTGCCATTAGACTATATAGACCCGCTAGAGCTGATGATGTTGCCCCTTCATCCGAAAAAACCGATTCTGTCACCGCCTCAGTTCGAGGAGGATCAACTTCGACAAAATCTTCACAGGCTATTACCAATAATAGTTGTGAACTTCCAACGATTACCCATAAAAGCATGTTTTTTTTTAATAGTAGTTTTATTTTGATATAATACTTTTTCATGTTCTTATATTTAAAATGATAATTGTATTCCAGTTGTAATCATTCTCAGTGGTGGAGTACCATTGGTTTGACTTTCTGGATCACCTTCGTAATCACTAAAAGTGAAAAGATTTTGAGCCTGTGAATAAATTCTAGCACTAGAAAGGCCTAGTTTTTCAATATACTCTACTGGAATCTGCCAAGAAAGTGCAATATTCTTGAGTTGAATATATGATGCATCAACTATATTATTATCTGAACCAACGTTGTTCGCCCAAGCTTGATTTAGTCCAAAAGCACTATACGCCTGGACATTCGTAACATCACCGGGTGCTTGCCAACGATTTAGCACATTTGTAGATTGATTTGATATAAAAACACTACCTGGCCAAGTATCTCCATATATAGTTCTAAAAGCATTCTGTTTAGCGAACGAGAAAAAGACATCCAGTTGAAGACCTTTAAAGGATATACTATTGTTAATGCCACCAAAAAAATCCTGCTCAATTACTACAAAATTTTGTCTGTCGTCTAGTCTTGTTATCCTACCATCACCATTAAAATCTACAAAATCATAAGTTCCAGATTCACGATTAACTCCAAGAGACTCATATCTATATGTGCCAGTTAGAGCGCTTCCTACCTTAAGTATATTATCGAATCCCGGAAATCCTTCAATATTTGGAAACTCTAAAAGTTCATTTCGTGCTCTAGTTAAATTAGCGTTTGTAGACCATGTGAAACCTTTACTTTTTATTAAAGTCGCGCCTAATTCAAATTCTAATCCTCTGTTCTCAACAATCGCAGGAAGATTGAACAGAACTGAAGAAAATCCCGTTACAAGTGGTAAGGGTCTACCTATTAATTGGTCTGAAGTTCTATTACGAAACCAACTTGCACCTATCGTAAGGCGGTTTTTAAAAATACCGATTTCTAATCCTGTCTCTAATTTCTTTACAGTTTCCCATGAATACTCTGGATTTGCAAGCCTAGTCGATTGCAAACCTGATTCTGCATTATATGGAAACGCAGTAACAGTGTAAGAGTTTAAGTATCCATAATCCTGTACTTGGTCATTTCCCGTCAATCCATAACTTGCCCGAATTTTACCAAAACTCAAAACAGGAAGAGTCTTTTGTGCGAACCCTTCTTCTGAAAAGACCCATGCTCCTCCTATCGCTCCGAAATTTCCAAATCTTTTTCCTGGTCCAAAGCGACTAGAACCATCCCTTCGCCCCGTTAAATTTAAAATATACTTATTTTTCCATCTATAATTAAGTTGTCCATAAAAGCCATTATAGCGATATTGAGTATAGTTTGAGCTACCAACCTCCACTGTAGCTGCTGCGTTCAAATCTCGTAAAAGAACATCTGTGGTATATCCGGAGGCAAACAATCTCTCTCCTTCTTGGATGGACTCCTGAAATGTTCCACCAAAAAGCACGGTGAGGTTGCCTTGACCTAATAATTTCTCGTAGGTTATAGTAGGTTCTACAATCCAAGTTTCTATTCTGTTGTCCGCGAAGTTAGAGGAACCTGTTGCACCAATTTGTCTATCTGGTCTTCTAGAACTTACAGGATTTATTGATGTCTCATATACCTGCATGTTTGTATACCCAAGACTTGCATTAAATCTTAAATTCGGAAACAACAAATAATTTAAAGTAGCATTGGCAACAAAATTTCTGGTTCTATTCTCATAATCACGGCCCAAACTTGCTAAAGGATTATCAAAGGTGTTGTTTTCCCAGTTTAAATTTCCAGAAGAATCGAATAATTCAGGGGCGTTTGGTGCAGTCCTAATTACTTCTCGAATTATATCAATATTTGTCTGATTATTGGTGTTTGAAGTAAATGTAGCGGATAGATTTGATTTAAACTTCTGATTTTTGGAAGTGTGACTCAAATTCATATGACCCGAAATACTTCTAAAACTTCCATCATCATATTTGACCAAATTACTTTGTTTTAAGTGGCTGCCACTTATCAAGAATTGCGTTTCTTGACTGCCTCCGGAAATAGTAACATTAGTTCTTTGTTGTTGTGAACTTCGTACCAATTCATCCTGCCAATTAGTATATCTTGAAGTATCCCATTCCAATAAATCTGGATAAAAGGACTCAAATCCTGTAAGCGGAAAAAAACCACTGTTTATAGCACCCTCGGTACGCATTTCGATATATTGCTCTGTATTCAACAAATCTATATTGTATGGAACTTCTCCATAACCATTGGAATAGTCCAAAGAAATTCTAGTCTTCCCAGCTTTTCCTCTTTTAGTAGTAATCAAAACCACCCCATTCGCTCCTCTTGAGCCATAAATGGCTGTTGCATCTGCATCCTTCAATACCTCAATGCTTTCTATGTCGCCTGGTTGGATGGCAGCTAAAGGATTACCATTGGGCAGCCTCAAATCAGATGTATTTAACGACGAGGAAGTAACTGGCACTCCATCAATTACATAGAAAGGTAAATTAGAATTAGGTAGTCGAACTCCATTTCCATCAAGCTGTCCGTTATTTAGGCTATTCAAACCCCTTATTCGAATGTTTATAGCACTCCCAGGAGTACCTGAAGTTTCTTGAATTTGAACTCCAGCAATTCTACCACTTAATGCTTGTAAAGGGTTGACAACTGGCTGTTGCGCAATAATCTTTGATTCAACTTTTTCAATGTTGCCTGTGTTCAATCTTTCCTTAACCTCAAAATAACCTGTGCTGACTACAACCTCATCCAATTGACTTACCGATTCTTCCATGGTGACGTTGATGGTGGTTTGATTGCCTACGGTTATTTCTTGGGTCTCAAATCCTAAGGCAGAAAAAACCAATACACTAGCCAGGTCAGGTACAGTTATGCTATAGACTCCATCAAAGTCAGTCGCCACACCCCGGGTTGTTCCTTTGAGCAACACGGAAATATTGGGTATCGGCGCTCCGGTTTCATCGGTGACCGTACCGGATACCTGCCTTTGCTGGCTCTGGCTCCTTTTCTTGATCAAAATCGTATTGTCTCCGGTAACAATATAGTTGAACTCGGTTTGTGGAAGACTTCTTCGTAATAGCGTGGTTACCCGTATCACTCCTTTTTTTAACTGTACCACGGGTAGCTTGTCGAACATACCTTTTTGATAGATAAAGGAGTAGTCCGTCTGTTCCTTTATCAGGGCAAAGACCTCATCGACTGAAACTTGTTTGTCCATATCGATGGTCACCCTTTCCTGGGAAAGTGACAGTTTCGGCGAAAACGCAAAAACCGTGGTGCACAACAAGAATATAAAGGTTCTCATAATCAGTAGCAGTAGTCTGTTTCGTTGACCGAAATTGACCAGACTCGAATTAATTTCCATAAATTTGTTCTGTGTTAATTAGACATTTGTTTAATTGGTACTTAGGAGAGGGACGAAGTTTATGACACCGCGAAATGTTTGGACTTCGCTCCCTTTTTTTATTTCTATTTTGGTTTCTTTTTACTTTATGCTTTTTACATAAAAGCTATTTTAAGGTTATTGTCTTGCCATGGATCTCATACGTGTTGATTACGCTTAGGCTCTTAATGGCATTTAGGATTTCCTCTATGCTTTGGCTCTTTTTCAGTTTTCCTAAAAACTCCAACTTTTCCAGCTCTGGGTCCCCAAAGACCACCTCCATATCATACCATCGGGACAGAACGGTCATGATGTCCTTTAGTTCTTTGTCCTCGAAACTGAAAATACCCTCCTTCCAGGAGACCTCGTTATAGACATTGACCTGGGCAACGGAAAGGGTGCTGGTCCGTAAGTCCACATTGGCCTGCTCCCCAGGGACCAGCAGCTTATTTTCGCCAGCGGCCAGTATCGACACCTTTCCTTCGACCAGGGTGGTGTACACGTTGATTTCATCGGCATAGGCCTTTACATTGAACTGGGTGCCCAATACTTCGACCTCCTGTTGTTCATGGTATACTTTAAACTTGGTACCTTGGTGTGCACTGCTCGGGGACACCTCAAAATAGGCCTCGCCATAGATTAGCTCCACCTTACGGGTATTACCCTTGACAAATGCCACTGGGTATTTTAACTGGGTCTCCGAATTGAGCCATACTTTTGTTCCGTCCGACAATACGATCTGGAACTGGCCCCCTCTGGGAATGGTCAGAGTATTATGGGCAATCGCATTACTTGCCGTTTTATTATATTCGATTTCCTCACCGTTACTGGTTGCATTTTCTGTTTCGACGGTTGTTCCTTTTGCCAGTGCCACTTGCTCCCCGTTCGACAGGGTCAAGGTCGCTTTGTCCGTGCCTATCTCTATTTGGTTGTCCACGATGATGGGCTCTTCAAACTGCAGGGTTTCTTTGGCGCCTGTGTTATAATTATGGTACACATAGCCCAATGTGAACGCTAGGACGATCACCGCGGCATACTTCAGCAACTTGAATTTTGGGCGTCTTGCTTCCTTTATGCGACGCCGAATGGCTTCTTTGGTCGCCTTTTTGTTGTCGTAGTTATTCATGACATTATTGATTTGAGCATTGAGCTTGACGTATTCCAAAAAAAGAACCTCATTGTCCTTATCCTGAATCCATTCTTCAAGTTGTGACAATTCTTCGACATCGGCCTCATTGGCCAAAAACTTTGAAAGCAACAGTTCTATGGATCTGTTCATGTTGAGCTCATTTACCCTATGACTGAGCCAAATGTGCTATACCCTAGGTCTTGATGAAAAAAAAATTATATTTAGGTTAAACAATTGTAAACCTGAACGGCTTGAAAAACCACTATTCAAATACGTACTTTCTCATGAAACGCCTTGAAAAAGGGGACGAGACGGCCTATATGTACCTGGTGGATACCTACTACGATAGCCTGTTCGACTATGCCAAAAATTTGTCCAGGGATGCCTATCGCGCCGATGATATTGTACAGAATGTCTTTATTCGCCTGTGGGAAAAGCGCAGCATTCTCAAAAAAATCCTTTCCCTAAAAGCATATCTGTTCAAATCCGTCTACAATGAATTCATTACCCTGAACCACAAGGATGTGGCGACCACTGCATTGGAGAAAAAATATGTGGAGGAAATGGACACTTATTTGAAGGAGGAAGATGGCGATAGGTTCGAACGTTTGATGGAACTGGTGAAACGTGAAATCGAACAATTACCGCCCAAGTGCAAAGAGACCTTTCTATTGAGCCGCCGCGAAGGGCTTTCCTATGTGGAAATTGCCAAGTACCTAAAAGTTTCCAATAAGACCGTGGAAAACCATATGAGCAATGCATTTCGTATTCTTCGCGAGAAAATAGGAGAAAAAACCGATATGTTCTTGTTCCTGTTGTTTGGTTCCAAGCGAAAATTGGTGTAGCTACCCTTTGCTTGTACCCACCTTAACCACTAGCGCACCAAACGCAGATGTGACTTTTCCTCCCGTTCAACCATTGAGCAAGACTATGCAGCCAAAGCGATTCGGAAGGCTTAGTTCATTCAAATTTTGTTTGGGGCATTTGATAATCGTTCCACACTAAACGTGCTAGATTAAACCAGATTTCTTGCAGAACTAACCTTAAGCTAGCGCAAATAACTCCAAACCACAAAACACTGGACTAAACGCAAAGGAGGCAAGTTTCTGGCAAAATATGTATTGCCTTATCGTTGATCAGCGTTATCGCATGACCGAGATTGAAATCTTGACTTAAATCAAAGATGGATGGCAAGAAAATACCTAAAACAAATCAACAATAGTTGCAACAAAATTTGGCATCTAAATGAATACTTGGCATACCCACCTGCGACACAAAAATCGACATATAGGTTACAAAAAAATGTAATTGGATTTCAATTCCTAAGAATTGCGAATAGTTACACAAATTACCATTGAGCGATAATAATCAGAAGTTGGTTATATTTGCACTTAAATAAGTTCATCTAAATTTTAAAGTTGTAATTGGTGCTACCTAGTGAGTGTTTCGGTGAGTGCTAAAAAAAACATCAAGCTAACTTCTTGAATATAAGGTGGTTAAAATTGGGGTTCGAGCCCCAGCCAGGTCACCAGAGAAAGCAAAACCCACTTTTTGAGGAGGGTTTTTGTTTTTATGCATTTCCTTAGTTACATTCCAATGCATTTGCAATACCTCTTTTACCCCAATTTATTTGTACTTCTAGAACGAAAACACCATGATGGTGTCCTTTTCAGTTTTTTAATTCTTCCGAAAATTGAATTATCTCTTTACAAATAATATCGGCATTTTCCTTTTTGGTAAAAATGGTAAAATGACCTCCATCCATAAAGAATACCTTGCCGTTTTTAGAAAAAGATGCCATTTCTTCCTGCATCTTTCGCCGATTGGTTCTCATCTTTTCTGGGTTCATACCCATTTTCCTAAGGGCTTTTTCGTTTAGATGTGTTCCGGCAAAAACTCTAACCGGTAAGGTATCCTTTACCATTATTTTTTTAGACATTTCTTCCAATGTGGTATGCCACTCTTGTTCTTTTACAGAACCCCAAAGATATTTTCCGCTTACAAAGTAGTCTTGATAACGATCGGTAACTTCTTTGGGTACGCCTGGCGCCCGCATTATATTATTCCCGAAAATTGTCGTATATAAATCTAAGACACCCAAATCTCCTAAAACAGCACCCGTATAATACACCGAGTTTAACCAACTAGGAGATCGCGGCAAGTTCAGCCGTTCATACACATCGGGATGCCCCGAATCTATTAAAACCATAGCAACCACTTCGTCCGGATAGAATTGTTTAAACACTCGAATATAATGGCCTCCATGTGAGTGGCCGGCCAGAATATAGGGTGGTGATTCTCCTGTCTTTTCCAATAAGGTGTGTAGTTCATCCGCAATGGTTTCGGGATCTCGTGGGCCATCACTAAGTTCACTATAGCCGATACCAGCTCTATCGTAACGAACAACACGTAGGCTATCCTTAAGTCCTTCACTCAGCCAATAATAGTATTCACTGTGCCCACCTGCCCCTGCCTCAATGACCAAGGTTGGTTTATCGTTTTTTTCTCCGGCACTATTGATGTGTAGTTTGAACCCTCCAATATTGACTAGCTTTCCCGGGGGTTTTGGTCTAGGACTAAATAGACGAAGAGTTAAGCCAGCTAAAATGATGAGCAGTAGCAATGACCCAATCGATATACCGATCCACTTGAAGATTTTCCAAATAATTCTCATAATGATTTATGATTTGATTATGCGATTCAAACATAAATTCATTGAGAAGCCTCTTGAAATTATTTTGATGAACAAGCTAAAAGACTACACACTTATATGTAAATCGCGGACCAATACGATTCGACCAAAAAAACATGGTGTTCGCCCCAAAATTTATTGTATTGGTCAAAGAGATTATAAGACGAATATCAATAATGTTAAGTTTGCATTATGAATGGTTTTGTTCAAAAAAATCAGAAGACTTTAATCAAAGGAGGAATGATTATCATTTTTCTGGCTATTGTTCTTATTGGAACCGGTTTTATCGTTTTTGATACAGCAGCTAACATCGTTATAAATCTTCTCGGTTTTATTTTCTGTTGCATAGTCCTTTCTTTTTTAATCCATAAGTTTTTTGTTTATAAGGTATTGGCAGTACTTGGGTTGCTCGTTGTGATGCTTGTTATACCACATTATATGGGTATTTGGAATAATCCTATTACTGTTCCGCTGTTGATTCTATTCTGGTTGGGTGTTGCTTACCTTATTTTGCCCGAATTTTTCAAAAAATATAGGGTCGCCATTCTTTCCGTATACGGATTGGTTATCACCTATCATTTTTTCTTTTTTAATACGGCACCTGATCACGTACAAGATTATCGCCTGATTTTGGTAAATTTCATGTTCCTTCCGATTCCGGTATTTGTTGCTTTGTGGGGATATGAACAATGGCGTTGGTTGAAAACGCTAAAGGCAGATAAAGCAAGGGCGGAACTGGCCTTGCTCAAAAATCAAATCAATCCTCATTTTTTCTTCAATACGTTGAATAATCTTTATGGTTTAGTAGTAGAAAAATCTGAGAAAGCCCCAGATGTAGTCTTAAAATTGTCTGATATGATGCGGTTTACCATCTATCAGGGAAAAGAAGATTTAGTATTATTAAAGGATGAAATCAATTATCTCGAAAACTACATCGAACTACATAAAATCCGCTATCAAAAAAAAGTTGAAATTCGATTTAACCATAATGTTCAGGAAGGTTTAAAAGTTGCCCCTTTGCTTTTTATTATTTTATTGGAAAATGCTCTTAAGCACGGCGTTGAACCATTAACAGAAAACGCTTATATCCATTTAGATTTAAAAACGCTTGGTAATCAAATTCTTTTTACCATTGCCAATAATTACGACTCCAATGCTCCTCACGAAAATGCAGGTATCGGGCTGGATAATTTGAAGAAACGCTTGGCGCACATTTATCCGAATCGACATGAATTGAAGATTGAAAAAATAGATGCCACATATACAGCTCACTTAAACCTATTCCCAAACCCATAACCACGCGAATGATAACCTATTGCATTATTGACGACGAACCCATAGCGCATCGCATCATCGAAGGCTATTGCAAGGAGCTGCCTCACTTACAAAAAATCGGCAACGCCTACAATCCCATTGAAGCTTCCGTAATCGTTACCCGGGAAAAAGTAGATTTGATTTTTTTGGATCTTAATATGCCAAAAATGACCGGTTTCGAGTGGCTAAAAACTTTACCAAAGCCTCCACACATCATCGTGACTACGGCACATAAAGAATATGCTTTAGAGGGGTACGAATTGGATATACTGGACTATCTGCTCAAGCCTTTTTCTTTTCCGCGTTTCTTAAAGGCGGTGAATAAAGTGAATGCATCGGAGCAGGTGCGCCCGGCGAAATCTCCTGGTAACCCTAACTTGGAGAACGGTCGCTTTTTCCTGAAAGGGGACAAAAAACACCATCAAATTCACACTGATGATATTCTATTCATTGAGGCCTACGGCAATTATACAAAGGTATTTTTAACCCAGGAAATGATAGTTAGTCATGAAAAAATATCGGCCTTGGAGAATTTACTACCCAAAGAAGGTTTTTTACGTATTCATAAATCCTTTGTGGTTGCCACCGATAAAATTAAGCGCATACAAGGAAACCTGATCTATCTGCAGGACTACAAGATTCCCATTGGTCAAACCTATAAGCGTAGGATTCATGGTTTATTGGGTGGGAAGTAGTATTTTATGTCGGTTTCTAAAATGAAGTTTACGTAATCCACTATTTTATTCAACCCATACGGAATCTAGCCCTTAGGTTACCATAAATTTAATTTTACATACAAAACACTCGGAAAGAGAGAAGAGTATCGCGAGAACCCGAGCCGGTTTGGCATTTACCCGCCCTTTGTGGAAAAGTTTTGGAAACCTCCCATAGGAATGCGTAAGAAAAAACAACGAAAAGCTGTATTTTAGGAGGAAATTTTTACTGAGAGAGGTTGCCCGAGTTATGGATTACAAGTACTTACCATAGGCGGGACTTACAGCCAATTTTAAGCTTATGAAGGTAATCCAGGACATTCATTTTCATTCCCCTGCGGGTGTATAAAGATGTATTTTATAGCTATATAAACAAGTTAGTGGCAATTTCGAAGATGAAAACCGTCCATAGAATAAATAAAGATGATATTTTTTATTCCTTAAAATATTTGGTCTGGTTTATTTATGCCACACCAATTTTTTTGGTTTTATCTATCCCTTTTGCTCATTACATCAAAGGATGGGATTGGGATAACTCCTTGGAAAAGGCGCCACTTGTGTTTATCATTAGTATATTGTTTTTTATTCTACTCCCCACTATAATTATACACATCTCCCATTACCATTCGAATAAAAATCTTATTGTTGAAATAGATAAGACCGAACAGAAGATAACTTTCAAAAAAAAGCGGGAGTATACTTATCAATTTTCTGATCTAAAGGCAGAGTTGTGTACCCCTATTTATCATAAAAACAAAATAGACAAAGCGAGGCTATGGGTTACACCTTGGTCCAACTATTCATTCCTAAAAGTTCATTCTTCGGATAATAAAGAGTTCAATATTAGTTCAACCTTAATAAAACCAACCGAATTTCCATTAGAAATCAAGAGCACAGAATATTCATTATGGCCATCCATCGGCCCTTGGTTCATTGACCATGAAGCAACAAAGACCAAGGAAAGAGAATTGGAAAGGAGTAAGCTAAACGATTGGAAAGAAAAGTTCTCTCACTTGACCGTAATCCAAATCGAAAAAAAACTAAATAACGCTGATAGTTTAGATTATTATCCAAGAAAAGCACTAATTGAATTAAAAAATGAAAAAACAGCCACTTAAAATGGTTATTAGTAATTGCTTCTACTCGCCTACTTCTGAAAATCCACGCGTATTTTCAGTTTAGAGTGACTTACCTGTGCCAGGCAGGCTTCCAAAGTTAATTGCTAAACCACACAACTATTCATCTACAAAATCGTTAGTTATACTATTGTTAGTAACAATACTATATACATGAAAAATACCATAGTTGGGGCCTTACTTGTATCCCTTCTTACCAACTGCTCAGAGGATAAGCCGGGCGTTGCAGCACTATCGGACAGGGAGTTTAAGATGGGATTTACCACATGGAGTTATGGGCCCAATCTACAGGATGTAAATGACACCTATTCATTTATTACGGGTAATGCCGATATATACGCTGAACATATAGATAGCAACATTCCATGGAATGCATGGATCAACGACCTGGCATTACCATCAGAATTCACCAACGAAATATTTGGGCGGGCCAATAGAAAAATTTCCGGAAAACCCCTATTGCTCTCCGTCAGCTTGTTAAATTCAAACCGGGATGAACTGGCCTCGGATTTTGACGATACCGTACCCACCTATGATAACCTTGATGATAGCCATATCAGGTAGGGGAATTTTAAGCATATCAGCTACTTAGTGGGGGCGTTTGCGCCGGATTATCTGGTTATCGCTATTGAAGTCAATGAACTTAGACTTAGGTCTCCGGAAAAATGGGACTCCTATACCAACTTGATTTTTGATGTTAAAACAAGAATTAAGCAATCCTACCCCGATTTAAAGATTTCAGAATCAATTTCATTACATAATTTGTACGAACCCGAAGTGTCAGATCCACAAACCTATATTGGGGACATCGTGGATTATATGAATCAAAATGACTTTGTCGCGATCAGCTTCTACCCTTTTTTGAAAAATCTAAGCTCAAAAACCGAGTTCCAGGAGGCGCTGGACTTTTTACACAGCCAAGCCGTTCCACCGATTGCTTTTGTAGAAACCGCCCATATTGCAGAAAACTTAGTGATTCCAAATTTAAATGTATCCATTCCCGGCAATGAAAACGAACAAAACGTTTATCTCGAAACGCTATTGGAAAATGCTGACACCCAAGCTTACGAATTCATCATTTGGTGGACGCACCGAGATTATGATGCCCTTTGGGAAACTTTTCCCGAGGAAGTGAAAGATCTTGGACAGCTATGGAGAGATACCGGTCTTCTGGATGAAAATGGAATGGAAAGAGCTGCTTTTTCCGTGTGGAAAGGCAATTATCAAAAATAATTACAACTAAAGTTCAAATAAAGGATTGATTCGAAGTATGCCAAAGGCATGATTTTTATAATCCATTACAGACTCGTCTTTTCTTTTACTATTTATCGAGAAAATATAGTTGCCCATGTCAAAAAATTGCATTTGTTCTTGTAATTTTACTTCGAATAATCAACTATCTGAATAACTAAGTTCTTGGGAAGTTCCTCTATCAAGTCATTTTTTTCACTTTCCCTATTTGTCATCTCAGTTCAGGGAATCGCTCAGAATATATCTATAGAAAATAGAGTAGAGGATATCATAATAAAAGAGGACACCTCTTTTGTGAAACATGTAAGTGTAGTGATAAAAGAGAGTGAGCAAGAAGTTTTGTATCCAATTTTCTACGATAACGAACTTGAAAAAATATCCGATATACAAGTCTATTCCAAAAAGGGAAAACGCTTTAAGCATGTAAAAGATAAAGTCATCATAGAAGATGATGTGGAACTTGAATATATTGCGAGCAAAAAAGTAAAAACAATCATTATCCCTCCGGGGTCCAAGTCAAAAATCTCATATACTGTTGACTGCGACGAGCTGATGTATTTTTCAGATCTTCGATTTTTTTCATACAACAAAGTAGATACCCTAAAATATAAGCTACAGGTCCCTGACACCTTCCGGTTCGTTCATAATACAATATATAAGGAATCGCTCGAATATGTCAGCATGGATTCCATCAGTACGGATAGTACGACCAAATGGAACATTGAAGTTGTTCCAGAAAGGATAGAACCCGACCCCTTGGCGTTTTTTGGAATTTATCGAAACAAGAAATCTCCTTTGATGAGGACCATCGTGGTACCGGCTTCATACAAAGACAATGCGATGAAATATCTGAATGATTGGTATCTGCAAAAAGTACAAGCGAAAAGAGGACTGAACCCAAAAGTGATACGTAAGATAAACGAACTCACCAAAGGAAAATCAGAACCTTCGGATATACTTGACATTCTATATAATTATGTGAAGAATAATTTTAAATATGTAGCCATTGAAATAGGGATGGGCGCTTTTATCCCTACACACGCCAATGAGGTTTTTTCACACAAGGAGGGTGATTGCAAGGATCTATCAAACCTTCTTTCGGAAGCATTAAACTACAAAGGGATAAATAGTCATATTGCTCTTGCTGCCACCTATGATCATATTAGCGATTGTGATTTTCCTTCATTGAGTTCTGCAAACCATGTGGTATGCTTGGCATACTTAAATGATATCCCAATTATTTTGGATCCGACAGACCCAATTCACTCTCCCAAAACACCTGTTCAAAGCATACAAAATCGTTCAATACTGATTGTTAATCCAAGTGGTGGAGAATGGCACAAAGCACAGGGGTTTACCCCCCGACAGAATTTAATAGACTATAACATAGAATTAAAAGAAGGTTCGGATAAAATGTTGGTAGGTGG
The DNA here is from genome assembly GCA_947494715.1 of uncultured Flavobacteriaceae bacterium. Lineage (GTDB taxonomy): Bacteria > Bacteroidota > Bacteroidia > Flavobacteriales > Flavobacteriaceae > Ulvibacterium. The sequence goes on from CANLWG010000005.1 coordinate 127,916, forward strand.
ATTTCAAGTAAGTTATAATGGAATTTCAGGTAATTTTTTAAGGCGTGGGTTCATGCACTTGGATGAGAAAAAAACAAATGCTTCAATAGAAAAACATTTCACATCGGTTTTTGGCAATCAGTCAATTGAAGATTTCAGTATATCTCCTCAAACCAATATGGTTGACGCAAAAGGAAAGCTATCGATAAATGGAAAAATATTCAATGATTCGGAAAGCCGAGTTCTATTCCTTGATTTTTTACCCCAACCCTTGGAAACACAGGAAAGGGGAGAACTGCTGGAAGGAACCCACTTGGGAAGCAATTTAAGTAAGAGAGTGCATTTAAAAATTGAAATGAACAAGGTATTTGAGGCTTTTAAACCAATTGAACACATATTTTCCGACGAAAGAGTTTCTCTAAAGTTAAAAATCACCAATCCACGCGATTCCATTGTATGGGTCGAATATGAATTTGAATGTGATTACAATTCGGTCAATAAGGAAAATTCTAAAGCTATAAACAAGATTTTGACATCCTTCAAAAATGTTATAAATGACCCTATCATTCTTAAGAAAAAAGGTTGAAAAGCATATTGCTTTCTGTGTGTTCATTTCGCTACCAATAGGCGCTTTAGCGAATGATAGCATTCCTAATTCCGACTTTCTTGAATATTGCAAAAAATCTGATGCTTATCTAAAGTATTCTTACACAGATGTTGCCTACGCCAAAGCATGGGGAAGCTATAGAAGATATGTTTCGATAAACAACAAATTGGTTGTTAACAGTAGAGCTGGGGTAAATAGGTTTGCATACTTAAACTTGAATGAGTACATAAGTGATAACATAGATGAGATTGAGGTTAAGACCTTAAAAGCCGATGGCACAGTTATAGAGCTGGACTCCAGCAAAGTGTTTCAAACCAGGTCCGGTGACAGGAAATTAGGCCCAATAAACTATCCCATTCCAGGCGTAGAACCTGGAGATACTATTGAAACCTCCTATACCTATAGAGACTACGTTAAAGTGCAGGAGATGACGGATTTCGTGAATTTATATTCGGAAGTACCCAGCTTGAACACGGAATACTCCATTAAATCGGACCCGGAACTCCTTGTACGATATAAGGTATACAATAAGTTTCCCGAACCTCAAATAATATCAAACGATACATTGATTTATTGCTTGTTTAAAATGGAAAAAATCAAAGGTCTAGAGGAAAATAACAACTCCTGTATACCCTGTGAGTTACCATACATGTATTATTCAATGGAAAAACGGGATAGCGAATTTAGAAAATGGAAAGATGTATATAATCAGGAATTCAATCTTATAACGCAGCCCGTTTCTTTGGACAATGAAAATTCATCTTATTATGGTAGATGGAAAAGGAGTGTTATTGGTGAAGCCAAAGACAGTAGTAAATACCATAAATTCACCCTTTTGCACCAGGATGTTCTGAACAACATCCAAATGGAACCGCCCAAAAAAGACGAACTGTTGAAATCCAACGGTTATTTTCTAAAGGAAAAACGATTTAACCCACTTGGTATCCGTAGGTTGTATAGGCAATTGTTAGAGGATTTGGGGATTGAATATTGGGCCGTATTCGCCAGAAGTAAGCGGGCTGGGAAAATAGACCCTCATTACATCAGAAAAGGAGAATATGATCATATACTTTTTGCTTACAACGATGATAAAGGCGTTATGAATCTGCTTTATCCTCACGAAGCTTACTACAAATATCAAATTAACGAAATCCCGACTTCAATTTATAATACCGATGCTGTTATCGCTAAGCCCTATTTGACAAAAAAAATTAAGAAAAAAGACAGATTCATTGGTTATGACCTTGAATTGGCCGTTGTGGATTCAGTCACAGTAAACACGGTCAAAATACCTGGAACAAGCTCACATCATAATTATGTAAAACAAGTTTTTTACAGTAATGTGAATTTGGAAAAAAAAGAAACACCAATCAAATATAGATTTTCTGTGTCCGGGGGATTATATACGGAGTTAAAGGCGTTTTTTGAGCTATTGGCACAAGACGAAGAAGTAAATGATTTTTACAATGCATTGGAAGAATTTGAGGGTGATGAAGACTTAATAGAGATTGATACAGTTACCAAAACCATCCTAAAGAATGCTAAACCTTTTAGTTTTAGAATGGAAGCCGAGGGAACTCTTAAAGGTGCCATGTCTTTTTTAACTGATAATATGGTGAGTATTTCTCTTGATAAATTGGTTCAACATAATCAAATTGAAACTGAACAGGACACTGCCGATCTTAATTATTATCTCGATTATGGGTATTCAGATTATCTGATGGCAATATTTAAATTTCAAAATAATATTGAAATATTGGATATTGATGGGTACAACATCGATTTTAAAAATGATTATGGAGAGTACTTTTTTAAATTGGAGTTGGTTGGAAAAAATCAGGTCACACTTCAATCAAACTATGAAATCAATAGGGAAATGATTCCTAAAGATGAATACGTACACTTGAAAAAAATAAATCAATTGTTACAAGAAACCAAGAACAAGCGTATTCTCGTAAAGATAAAAAACCTGTAGGTTCAGAAACGTTAGTACCAACGAAATGTGTTAAGGAAAAATGCAAAAAAACGATTGGATGACCAAAAGCCTAATCCATGAAAAATTAAGAAGTCTCGGGCTACAACTACCTGAGGTCTCAACACCGGGAGGGAACTATCTTTCCGTTAATATTCGCGGAAGTATCGCCTATGTTGCCATACAGTTCCCGATCTGGAATGGTGAATATCTATATCATGGCCATTTGGGCAGGGATATATCAACCCAAGAGGGTATCCAAGCCATGGAAATCTGCGCACTACATGTATTGGCACAAATAAACGATAAAATAGGTTTTGAAAACGTACTGGGATTAAATCATCTGGATGCCTATTTCCAATCTGTGGAGGGTTGGGACGATTCGCCCTTAGTTGTGGATGGGGCATCAGATCTATTCGTTAAGGTGTTGGGGAATTCTGGACTTCATAGCAGATCCATTGTTGGTGTGGAACGTTTGCCTCGGAATTTTTGCGCCGGATTAACGGTATCCCTAACCCTAAAAGGATGATTAAATGATAAAATCCTGACGTTCCGTTCAAATACGATATCGTACATTTTGGATGATATGTTAAGAATTTAGATACAGGATTAGAATTCATTAAATTTAGGTACTAAAAACATTTCGATATGGAGAAGTTCTTTTATCTCATCGCAATTGCATGGTTGGGAACTTACCCCTTGCATGCTCAGGATCTACAAAAATCCGTGGATACAGATCGGGGTAGTACCTTGGTTAAGAAACACGCGAGCGATAAAAGTACCGAGCCTTATGCCCTATTGAAAAGAGAATTTGCGAAAACGATTGGGCCACAAGGGCAACCTACCGAGGCCATTGGGATTTCCATGGGCCAATGTCCACCGACCGATCAGTTATCGCTATCAAACCTATCTGAAATGACGGTTTACGAACCAAAAGGCGATTATAAAATGAGGCTTTTTAAAGTGGATAGCACAAAGCAATTCCACCTCAAGATATATAAAGCCCAATAAGTTTTCGGACTAGATCCCATATGTGAAATTATGGATAAGGTTGGATTTATCTCATCAATTTTATTTCATCTGGGGATATAGTAATGTAACTTTCATTGCCATAACTTTGCTATACGTAAAAAATAGTTGTGCTGAAATGAGAAGAACATATACCACTTTTATTCTAGTAATCCTGTACTTACTTTTATCATCTCACGAACTGTTCCTGAAGTCCGACCGTTATTTTTTTGAAGAGAATAGCCAGGAGGAACTTTACCTTTTTAATGGAACATTTGACAAAAGTGAAAATGTGATTACCAGAGACCGAATCGTTAATCCAAAAATACTTGGCCCTGATTACAATTTTGTACCCACCTCCGATAATTTTTATGATACCGATGACATCACCCATTTAAAATTCAAAACCGGCGAAACCGGTACTTATGTGGCAGGAATATCTACACTCCCCAGGGCCATAGAACTCAGTGGGAAGGATTTTACAGCCTACCTGGAACACGAAGGATTGACCGGGGTAATTTCAGATAGAAAAAATAAGGGAATCTCCAACCAGGCCGCTCATGAAAAATATTCCAAACACGTTAAGGCCATCTTTCAAGTGGACGATACAAGAACGGACGACTTTTCAACCCAATTGAATTACCCCATTGAATTCATCCCTTTGAAAAATCCGTATGAACTATCGGTTGGTGATGAAGCATCGTTCAAACTTGTATATCGGGGTGAGCCACTGGGCAATCAAACCGTTCATATAAGCTCACGTATAAATTTGGAAGAGCAGGGCAAGGAAGAAACTTCCTTAAAAACCAACGAAAAAGGGGAAGTCAGCTTTACGATCGCTAATTTAGGCCAATGGTATATTGCCACTATTCACATGCAGGAAAGTAAAGAGGAGGAATTTGATTATGAATCCAATTGGGCCACGCTGACCTTTGAAGTAAAATAGAGCGGGACATGGTAAGGCAAACTTCAATAAAAGCCCCAATACGTAAGTTTTGCCAAAGTTAAAATCAATGATTCCCAACAAAATTCCTTATAGGGATATATAACTACCCCATCAGACAGGTATGCAATACAATATCCCGAATCTAAAGCTAAAAGAAAAAATGACAAACGAACAATTCACCAATGAATTTGAAAAGGCAAGACCACAACTTAAGGCCTACATACTAAGGATTACAGCGAGCATTCAGGACTCAGAGGATATTGTTCAGGACACTTTTATCAAGGCCTCGGAAAAAATTGATGCGTTCCGCGGCGAAAGTTCTGTTAGGACATGGATCTTTACCATTGCTTCAAACCTTGCAAAGGACAATCTACGCACAAAAAAACGTTGGACCGAAAATGTTACGGACATTTGCCGTGAGAAAGCATTGTCCAATCCCAACTATTTTCCGGAAATAATGAAAATCCAACAAACATCACAGCAAGCAAAGTTTGAGATCAAGGAGCATATAAATTTTTGCCTTACCTGCATTTCAAAATCATTACCGCTTGAACAACAAATCTGCATCCTGCTAAAAGAAGTCCATGAATTCAAAGTATCGGAAATCAGTAAAATTTTGGATATCACTGTAGCAATGGTCAAATACTATTTGCATACAGCACGTGCCAAGATGATCAAAATTTTCGAAGGGAGATGTGCCTTGATCAACAAGAAGGGAACGTGTCATCAATGTTCGGAACTCAACGGTATATTTAATCCGAAACAAAATTTTGAGGAGGAAAAGAATAAAATAGAATTTGCTAAGAAAGCGAATGACCCAAACAGAGAGTACCTGTTGGATCTGCGACTTAAAATCGTTAAGAGCGTCGATCCTTTTAATTCGAACGGCTCAGACCTTCAATTACATCATTTAGAGCATAATAGAAAGGTAATGGACAATATTGCCGAAAAAAAATGAAAAATTGCCTATCGTTATATCCTGTTCAAACGTCAAAAGAATGTACATGAAACGAAAAAGAACAGAAAATGACAAACGTGGCATCAGATGGCAAGGCCCTAACCAGTAAAAAAAACTTTAGTCGAGAAACGGTAGTGAGTATCGACATCCAAGCTAACAAAAGTATTATTTGGGCATTATTGACCAACGCAGAGGACTATAGTCGTTGGAATAGCACCATAATATCCATTGAGGGCGATGTAGCCAAAGGCGAAAAAATTAAACTCAAATCGGTACTTGACCCCAAAAGGACCTTTAAGCTAAAAGTAAAGGAATTTGGGGCTGAGAACCGCTTGGTCTGGGGCGATGCCATGGGCAAACGTACGTACACCTTAAAAACAGTCGGTGACGAACTTACCAACTTTATGATGACAGAGAAAATAGGCGGCCCTATGTTTCCTTTGTTCGCCAAAATGATACCACCCTTTGACCAATCCTTTGAAAAATTCGCCAAGGATCTTATGAAAGAAGCGGAATTAATCCAAAACTCAAAATAACAACGACATGAACTACAGAGAAAAAATCGGAACAAAAGAAAATCCAATGGTGCTCAAAACACCACCGCAATCATCGGATTACACAATGCACGTAGACGAGAAGGATGGCAAAGAAATACTGGTATGCACTGTAAAATCAACCGTGCTGCACTATGATATACGCTGCATTGAGGACCTGTACCAAATGCTCAAAAAACGTGGAGATTGGATAGAACTTGGCAGTAAAGATGAGAAAGTGGAAACAAAACCCGATACTGTTGAACATTGGGGCCGGTCTCCTGAAAACCCTGTTGGCGGTTGGTACGGTCTAAGAAAAGGATTTAAGGGTCGGTTCGGCATGTATATTCCACCACTTATGGAGGCTCTGGGACTTGCCGAAGTGACACATGAAAGGAGGGGAAACAAAATGAGGGCTAAATAAGCAAAGCAGACAATATTGGCTCCTATGAAAAATCTTAGTCCAGTTATCTAAAGTTCAAATAAACGATGATTTCCTTTTCTGAAAAGCTCAAGGTATTACAAACAATTATTCAAAGACTACCTATTAGCTGAAATAGTCACACCGAAGTCCTACGAAAATCATTTTTACACCCGTTCATCAAACGAAGGGCAAACAATTAGTGAATTTACCTTCACACATAATGATTATAGTCAAATTTGTTTGTTTTTGATTCAGTATCGAGTTATATTGCACCAATAGTATTACGATTTAATTTTATCCGTATGGCAACAATTCGAAAATCCATAACATTTACCGAACAACAAGACGCTTGGATAAAGCAGCAAATTGAAAAGGGCGACTTTACCAATGACAGTGAATACATTAGAGATTTGGTACGACAAGATCAAGCTAAGCATCGACAGATAACGGAGTTGGAAACCGCGCTACAGGAAGGTTTGGATAGTGGTATTAGTGATAAAAGTGTGTCTGACATTATGCAAGAGGTCGAAGATAGAATGAGAGCCGATGGCCGACTGTAAACTCTCAAGACTCGCTACTGAAGACATAGCCAGTATTTATGAATATGGCATTCGTAACTTTGGCCTTAAACAGGCTCAATTATACCTGAGAGAAATGGAGATGAGTTTGGAGGTACTCGCCCAACGACCTGAAATTGGCATTGACTCTTTTTTCCTAACCATACGCCTATTTCGGTTTCGTCAAAAGGCACATGTCATATTTTATAAAAAAGAAGAAAACGGTATTCGAGTCGTTCGAATCTTGGGAAGTAAAATGGATTTCATCCGTCATTTATAATACAAGTACAATCCGTTGCGCTATTTGGTGCGTACTTTGAAAACACGAATTTGCACTTTTTTAATTTCCCCGCATTCCCTTGATATAAATGAAGCTATTGTGCCAAATGCACTTTTAGGACTAATCATTTTTGTTAAGTCCCCTCAAATCACTTATAGATAGCCCTTTAGGGTCCAAAACTATAGATTGGAATCTCATTTCATGAATCAGCCCCTCCGGCGTCGGCAGATATCCCAAACGATGTACAAAGGGAATTACCATACCATCAATTTCCCTAAAATCATCAAATACAACAAACCCCACGGCTTTAGGGTCTACCACCCTTACGGTGTATTGAACAATTTCCAACAGTTTGGTCTTCTTGTTTATCCAATAGACATACTGGTCAAATGTATGGTTGGCCTTGTGGGTTTTCCAAGTTCCAAAAACCAAATGATAGGTCTTGTTTTGAAGCACGGTGTCCTTTACATAAACCGTTATGGGAACCTTCTTTATCCAATAGGGTAACTGTATAAAATATTCTTTTCCAACCAGTGCTGGAACCATATTCGGATCGTCCACCTGGCTGACCTTTCCGTCGATTATCTTGTATGGAACATTATGGTCAATACCCCATATTTCGTCCTTGGAGGGGCCATTAAGCAATTGAACCCGGGAATGTCCCAGCCGAAAAGACAGAAAATCGTGCTGTAAAGCTTGTTTTGAATGAGGCCAATTGTTGTACTTGCGCAGAGGTTCTGGAGCAACCGACCAATCATCAACATAGGTTGTAGAAATGATGCTTGAATTTCCCTCGACCCATCCATGTGCGTCAAAACATCCATTTAAAATTTGCTTTCCCTTTTTGTGCCTGTCCGAAATCTGGGTAGTGCTATCCTCTACCAAATCCATAATCTCCTTCGGTCTAATATCCATTAGATCAGGGACAGACTGTGCATTGACATTGACCAAAACACCCATTGCCATCGCAAAGAAACAACTAAGAATTTTACGTATTTGAATCCTGTTTTCCATTCCATTTCCTAAGTATTGAATACTGTTTTTTAGACCATTACAAGGACACGATTGCTACCTGCATTATGCATTTCTTCCTAAGGCATTCTACTAGGAAGTTAGCCTCCACGGGTTGTTTTCTTTGAAACAAGGGGTTAATCTAACCCGGTTATTTCCCCAGAATTCTTTGCTAGGTTATCGTTTTTAACGATTTTCGATACCTGACTATTCCAATGGTTTGAAAAATTGCAAATAGGGCAACCATCATATTGGTTACAACGATTAATAACTTACCGCTTGTACTTATTTTGAAGGTTACGGCAAAAAGATTATAAAATCCAAGCAGCACGTACAAAATGTCCAGAATGATGATTATCCAAACAAGAAGGGTAGACACCTTTTTTTGATGGGCCGCGAACAAAACTATGGCAGCAAATACAAACAGTTGAATTGAAAAAGCCATGGGTTGGCCATTGGCCATTTCATAGATAGCCGTAATCGAACTACCCAACATTAGGGTGAGTATGGCAGTTGCCAAAGAGAAAAAACCGTTCGCCTTAAGGGCGGTTCTTAGTATTGTTAATCCTTCCATTGGTTATTGATTTATTCCGGACAAGATTACACCAAAAAAATAGGTATATGGTATCCCTAGATCGAGAGTGACTCATTTTATGGACCTACCTTGAGAAATGCATGCCAAGACATTACATTTGTATTCTTAAGAAGTATTTTTGATTATGGAGAATCAAACAGATATCACATTTGACACCTGGTCGGTACTTCTACTCTTTGGGCTCTTGCAAGGTTTGTTTCTAAGTATTGTACTCACGACTGGGGTTCCTAAGAAAAAGTCAAAATACTTCTTGATTTCACTTATTGCGATTCTCTCGTTGAACTTGTTAAACTACCTTGTAATTAATTCGACCCTATACACCAAGATTCCGCATTTTACCTACTTGAGCCTCCCTTTCCTCTTTCTGATTGGGCCTTTGTTCATGTATTACATAAAATCCATCTTGAGTGTCCGCTTCACATTAAAGCTCTCTGACTTCCTGCATGCCCTACCCTTCTTATTGGCCATTGTATACATGCTTCCATTTTTTATACTCCCGGTTGATAAAAAGATTGCGTTGGTTCAAAATCAAATACGGTCCAATGGTCAGTCTTTTGATTTAGGGACCAAAGTATTTAGCGTAGCCCAAATTGTACAATGCTTAGTTTATGTAGTTATTTCACTAAGACTTCTTTCCAAAAAAACTCATGGGAACATAGGCAAGGTTTATAAAAACAAACTAATATGGTTAAAGAGATTTGCTATGGGGTTTCTAGTGTTTTGGCTGATTGATTTTTTGGCTTTGTTATGGTACTTTCAAAAAGGGTTTATTGACATTAGGGCATATTATCTTACCATGTTTTGTTGTGCCCTCGCGATTCATACTTTGGTAGTCCTTGCCATTAAAAGCAATAAGGCTTTTAATGAGGTTTTCTTGGATACTGCCAAGGAAAAGTACAAAAGCTCAAGCCTTTTGGAATCCGATCTAAAGAGGCATCTTTCAGAGATCCTTACGTACATGGAGAATGAAAAACCCTATTTACACCACGACCTATCTTTGTCCAAACTTTCCGAAGACCTCAACAAGCCGAAGTATTTGATATCCCAGGTATTGAACGTTGAATTGGGAAAAAGCTTTTATGAGTTTCTAAATGAACATCGTTTCAAGGAGGTTAAATCTCGGTTGACCAGTCCTGAATATCAACATCTTACCATATTGGCGGTCGCTTACGATTCCGGTTTCAGCAATAAAAACACGTTCAATAAGGTGTTTAAAAAGCTCTCCGGTACCACACCTTCAGAATTTCTAAAATCGACTTCAGGGACAGATGTTTAATCGAACCTTATTTAGTACCGCTGTCCAGTTTTATGGTACCTTAAAACCAATACGGTAGGAAAGGATTGCACCGGAACGGGAAAGTTCGCCCTTAACCGTTATCCTTGAAAAGTCTTGTGCACTGCTACGAAAATCTTTGAAACCAGACTTTGCTTGCCATCAAATATCCAGTTTTATGGTCACAGTGACGTCTACCGCTATACCCACCTTAAAATCTACGGGATTGTGCGAAAGTGTACCAAAGTAACCAATGATTATACTCGTTGAACCTGCTGCCAATCCTGCTTCTATAGGACTAAAATCATCCTCATGAAAAAAGGCGTCATTCCTAAAATCGGCTTCAGCTATCCTTATACCACTATCCAAAATTTCCGAAGTAAATATTGACATTGTATTTGGATCTGCAAAAGTAAACCCGGACTCGACCACAAATGCTTCTTCGTTGCCTTCAAAATCTTTATAGGAATAGCGAATTCTATCGATGGTAACCTTGCTTATCTCGCCCCGATCGTTGATGGCATTGGCAATATCAGGATCAGATTCAATTCTATAGGTAGCTAACTCTGTTGCTACCGTAATGGGATCGGTTTCTTCACTAACTGCTGTTTCGCTTACAATCCCTAAATCTCCGGCAAAGGAAATCGAAACATCAAATTCTTCCTCGATGAGCTCTTCCAATTCTTCACAGCCCATTAAGGGTAATAGTAATGCTAGATACAAAAAAGGCATTAATGCTTTCATAACTTGTTGGCTTTTAGATTTAATCGAAAATTACAAGCTCTGCAAAAGACTCAAAATACCTAACGTTAGGTATTTGTTTAAAAATAAAAGGGGGGTAGGTTTGACCGAACCTTAAAACGTGGACAATCATGAAAAAAGCCCTATTAATTCTATTATGGCCCATTTTTTCCATTGGGCAATCCATTGGATTTATTGATGTAGTACATGAGAAAAAAAATGAACCTTATATTGAATTGAGCGCCAACAAAAATGGTGGAACCGCAGTTTTTAACCGAACGTATCGCTCAGGTTGTATAGGGACCTACGAAATTCGGTGGACATTTTCAAAAGATCTAAGCCTTCTCCAACCTGGTGAGACCTTTGGGGTTACCCTACAATGTGCAAGTTGCCGAACCCCTTGTGGCTATAAATGGGGCATCGCCGATGTTATGGCTTCCAACAACGTGCTGAAGATACCGGGCTATCCAGAGTACGCCTACAATGGCAATATAGGTTTTGTAGGAACATCAGGAAGCAGTTCCGGGGTTTTTGACTGGCAGCCCGCACAGCTCTCAAACACGTATACCTTTACTTATCAACCTAAAAAGTCGGCAAAATTTACAGCAATTACATTCTCCATTGCCGGACATCGTATCTACTATGTGTTTGGTGAAGCTACAAGACCTTCTTCAAATGGCATAAATTGCCACACCCTTTTGGGCCTGGGCAAACTAGTCAATAGTCTGGAACTTGGTGCTTACGAGGGTTACCCTTGGGATTGGATGGACAAGACCATAGGATATGCCCTAAATCATATAAGTGCTTCAAACTGCCTTAGCGACACCTATTTAAAAGGTTTAAAATCAAGAATGTACGGGGCTGGTGATACCAGTCTATTCTATACAGAAATACGGACCTATTCACAGAAGCTTGAATCGGAAGTGGCATCCTCATGTTCAGCCTGTTCAAGCTGTGCCCAATAGAGAAGTCTTTGTCCAATCTATCGCATCGTTCAATCGCGATCAAAAAAAGAGTTTGAAACGTTCAATCGGTTAAAAAAAATTAAGGCAGCGCTGTAAAGCAAAAATTGATACCTTTAAAGTAATGACCACCAAGCAATTGCATATCATTACCATCTTCCTATACCTGTTGATGTCGATTCAGGTTTTTGGCCAGACGACCCGGATAGATAGCCTGTTGGCCGCTTTGCAACAGACCGATTCAAAAGAAGGGAAGGCCAAACTTCATATACAACTATCGAAAATTTTTGAGCGCACCGAAATAGCGCAAAGCAAGGAATTCGCAAAAAAAGTATTGCTTTTTGATAACGACTCCTTAAAAAGTGAGGCACATAACCAGCTGGGCAGGGCCAACTTCTATCAAAATCAGTTGGATTCTGCATCGTTTCATTTCACAGAGTCCATTAACCTGCTCAATGAACTGGGCTACCAAGACCAGGCCGCTTCTGTTAGAATCAGCCTTGGGGCCGTACATCTCAGAAAAGGGGAGTATAGAAATGCCGTGGCCACCTTGATCAAAAGTGCACAGTATTTCGAAAATAAGGGTGACAGCATTAATATGGCCAAATGCTTTAGTAATGTATCAACTGCATTCGGTGAACTGGGAGATTCTCAAAAGGCCATTGCCTACGGCGAAAGGGCACTTGCCATCTTCACCCGAAAAAGCATACTGCCCTTCAAGGCCATCACATTACCCAATCTCGCTGGCGAATTTTTAAAACTGGGCGACACCCTAAAGGCAAAATCCTATTTTTTACAAGCGGAGGCCTTGGCAAAACAACGTAATGATCAGTTCTCTCTGGCCAGAATTTACAACAACCTTGGCAATATGTACCTTGAGACCGATCACGACCAATCCGAAAACTATCTCATGAGGTCACTTGACCTACGGAAGGAAACCAAAAGCAATGACGGAATTGGTACTCTCTACAACAATCTGGGCTATTTACAATTAAAAAAGGGAAATGCGCAAAAAGCCATCCCTCATTTGAGAACCGCCCTGCAGTATGGCAAAGGTTCGAACGCTAGTACCACTTATAACAATTTGGCAAAGGCTTATCAGCAACTGGGCGACTATAAAACAGCACTATTCTTTGAGGAAAAAAAGAGTACCCTGAACGATAGTATCCTAAAAATTGAGAACCAAAAGGCCATTGCCGAGATTTCAACCAAATACGAAACTGAAAAAAAGGAAAAAGAAATTTTAAATCTGCAGAACGTCAATCTACAGACTGACATCAAAAGGAGGCAGAACAGAAACCTCATGTACATGGCCTTTGTCCTTTTGCTAATTGGCAGTGTCCTTACTTATGCATATATCAAAAACTCAAGAAAAAGAAGAGTGATTGCCGAGCAAATGCAAGATCTGGAAAGCCAAAAAGTTGAAAAACTTCTCAAAGAACAGGAATTGATAGGGATCGATGCCATGATTGAGGGTCAGGAAAAAGAACGGCAGCGCATCGCTGAAGATCTGCATGATAGCTTGGGCGGAAAACTTTCGGCCCTGAAGCTGTTTGTTGAGGATATCAAAAAGAGTGACCAAGCACTATATGACAAAATAAAGATGGTTTTAGATGAATCCTATGACGATGTGCGCCATATTTCACATCAAAAGAATGCATCGGCCATGATAGAAAAAGGGCTCATTCCTGCAGTCAATAGGGTAGCTAACCGATTGAAATCGACCAAAAAACTACAAGTTGAGGTCACCAATATCGATTTTAAAAAGAAAATTCAGAACTTCATTGAATTACAACTTTTCAGAATCATACAAGAACTGCTAGCGAATACTATAAAACATGCCGAGGCAAAAAATGTAAACATTCAGTTTTCAGAAGAAAATGACACCTTGAACGTTCTATATGAAGATGACGGTATTGGTTTTGACAGCAAAAAAACCAATTTCGGGGTTGGCCTGAAAAACATTGGAAACCGAATTCAAAAAATGGGGGGTTCACTAACAGTAGATTCGAATCCCGGTAACGGTACCACCGTCATTTTAAACGTACCCATATGAGCGTGAAAATTGTCCTGGTCGATGATCACAAATTGTTTTTGAATGGGCTGGAATCCATTTTGAAGAATGAGCTGGGTATTGATGTAATCGGTACGGCGACCAATGGCCTTGAATTATTGGAGCTTATGGAAAGGCATAGCCCGCAGATTATCCTTACCGATATCCGGATGCCCATCATGGACGGTATTGCCATCACCAAACTCTTCCAAAAAAAGTATCCTAGGACATCCATAATTGCCCTGAGCATGTTCGACCAGGAAGACGATGTTGTTGAAATGTTGGATGCCGGGGCCAAGGGGTATGTTATAAAGAATGCCGAGAAGAGAGAACTAGTGGAGGCCATCCATGCCGTTTCCAATGGTATGCACTATTTCAGTCCGAAATTTAAAGGAATCCATGAAAAGTGGACGGCCATGGAAAGGCAATCCAAAGATTTGAAACTAACACGCCGGGAGCGACAAATATTGACCCTTCTTGCAAAAGGAAGAACTAGTCAGCAAATGGCCCAAGAATTAAACCTAAGCCGGTTCACCATTGACACCCATAGAAAGAACATTCATAAAAAATTGGGCATCAAGAGCAATCTGATTTTGGCTAAAGAAGCTAGTAAGTACCTTAACGATAACTAGAAGCAAAAAACGGGCAATGGTGCCCAATAAAAACCGCTTAGGCCTTAGCGGAATTGTTCGTAACCATACATGAAAAGTGTTTCCTTATAACCCATTAGCTATGGATTCAACAATAATTGTGTTCTTTATAACACGTATAAAATTCATTGGAAGCTATAACCTATAGACTGTTTCTTAAGACGTTTCCTTAGAAACACCTTTTTAATATCAATAGAAAAGCCTTGTAGCATTAGGTATCATTGACTAATGCATAATTGTTTAATCAACGATGCACTTAATCAAGAGACTTCCATTGTTAGGTATTTAAAATCAAATAGTTACTAAATGTTTTAATAGAACCAAAATTGCGTTAGAACAAGTAAACATTCATTTAGAAAATTCACAGTTTCTAATAAAAGTAAGTCCTCGGAGCAAAGAGCAAGAACATTTAAAAACTTCAGAAAACACCGTGAAATACTCATTTTTTTGAAATCACATAATCCTTACTATTTGTCCGAAGTAGATTTTACTTCCAGTATAAGCACTGCATCTTCCCATCCTTCCGGGGAAATCATATTATAGATATGATTTTTTTCAAATGTGCCTATATAAGTTGTAGTACCATTTCTTGGATCAAACCACCTGCCTTGTGCTGGAAAACCGAGTGTGTTCTTGATGGATACGGTATGTCGCCTTGGATAGTAAACAAGTATTCTGGTGTCGTCATTTGATTTAACCGCGGTCACGGGATCTGACCCATTTCCTGTCTTGCTAGTGATAATACTTTGATCGGGCACCCATTTCCACCATTCTTGTTGAATTAGTAGAGGTTTCATAATAGATGTAATCTGCTTTACTCCCGGGGCGGACAAAGCTTGCTGCCAAGTTATACCACACACCGGAAGAAACCGCCAGAGGACGGTATGGCCATAGGTATGGCCGCCCCCGCCAAAAAAAGAGTGATACGCCTGTTGACGTACCACCAAAGGAGTAATTAAACCACACTCTTTACCATAGGCCCCATACTCATAGGCACCCTCCCCTAAAATAGTTGGTTTAATAGGTTTGGTTTTTTCATAGTCCTCCTTGACCAAAGAATAGACTTTATATGTCCATTTATAGGTTTCGATCATGTTGATATCCAACCAAGGATCATTGTTAAACCAGATAGATGAAGAACCTCCCTCCTGATGAGTTGCTTTTGGTGTTCCAACCGCATGAAATGTCATCATAAGCTGATTCCATGAATCGCTAGGTTTATTCCATTGTAGGCCGTCATCGCCAGTTGCTCCCCGCCCAATACCCTCAGCCATTGAACGATATACACTTCTTTTATCCCCTACACCACTATTCTGTGGATCTACATCACCGCCCAATACCCAGATAATATGACTTTCATTTTTATATCGATTTCCGAGAAAATGGCCGTAAGCCTTAGCTTCAGAGGAAGTATATTCCACACTAGCCTTTGAAAAGCGTCTATTTATAAAGGCACTTCCCCAAGTGGGCAGTAATGCCAGATACATCCCACGCCGTTTTGTTTCGCGTACAATAAAATCCAAATGATCCCAATAATCATTTGGATTGTCGGGACCGCCTCCTTCGACAACAAGTGGAGCTGCAGTATCCGGATCGTTGCCCCGCCCTTCAAAAGGACGATGTCCATAAGCATTAACGGCGTTAAGTGGCCCACGTTTTTTCTGGGCACCGTGAGGGTACCAGTGTGCAACAGATTGAATTATAGTAAAACCTTTTTCTTGACGATCATTCAGATAGGCTAGGGCTTCAGATCTTGTGAGCCTGTGTGCCAAAGACCACGATGTATCTCCCAGCCACAAAAATGGCGTTCCATTCATTTTCTCTAGATAATGACCGTTGTATGAAACCCGAAGATCGGTTTGAGCAAATGAAATAATCCAGGTTAAAGTCAAAAAAATAAATGATATATGTTTCATTCTAAATTGGGTATTTATTAAATGTCCTACAGGTAAGAAGCAATTAATGGTGCCTTGAACCAACTTTTGAAGTTGGCGAGTTTTCAGCACGTGATTCACAAAACAGTACTTTTAATGTAATATCCAAAATGGTATTAAATCTCCGGCAACCTTAACGCGATTCATTATTATCCATTTTTAGTGCTCCCTCTCTAATGTTATAGCCTTTTAATTTTTGCCACATTTGAATCATCTCGATATTCTCTCGGGGGGTAGGAGGATCCATTTGGAAACCTGTTTCTATTTTTAGCCTTTCAAGTTCATTTTTTAGGTCTTCTTTGACTAAAGCGTATTTGTGTTCATTAAAAAGATTACGAAGTTCCTCCGGATCATTTTTGAGGTCATAAAGTTCCTCAGTAGCATTTGCTAAACCGGGATAGGTAATGTATTTATAGCTTTCTGTTCTTACAGCTAGTACGGTAGGTCTTTCAGAATAGTCATACTCCTCAAAAAAATACTCGTAAAGAAAGCTTTTTCGCCCCTCGGCCTTCTCTTTGATTAGAGGCATGATGCTTTTTCCCTGAACAGTTTCAGGTATGGGTAATCCGCCTAAATCTAAAAAAGTAGGCATCAAATCGATATTAAGAATCATTTGATCGAAATTGGATTTTTTTGGAATTAATTCAGGATATCGCATAAGCAACGGAACCCGCATACTGGGTTCATAAGCATGCCTCTTGTCCGTCATTCCTCCATGTTCACCTTGAAAAAACCCGTTGTCAGAGGAAAAGGCCACTAAAGTGTTCTCAAGTAGTCCTTGGGTTTCCAACTGTTCCAGTATCTTGCCAAGACTCTCATCTACAGCTTTTATGGCTCGGGCATAATTTCTAAATGCCTCCTGTCTTATTGCTCCCTCTGAATTCCTCTCCTTATGTTTTCTCCATTTTTGTTTAGTTGTCAGATTATCGTTCGGGTCATGGTTTGAATTTACTTCTACCTCCTCATATAAGCTTTTATGGCGTGACGAAGGTGTAAAAGGACTATGTACGGCCTTATGGCTCAAATAAAGCATAAATGGTCTGTCTCTTTTCCGTTTGAGGAATTTTAATGAATACTCCGTCAAAACATCCGTTATGTAATCATCCGTCCAAACCAGTTCCCCATCGACGTTTAATTCATTTCCGTAATAATTGCCCTGGTTATAAAAACTGACCCAATGGCTAAATCCCTCTCTGGGTCTTTTATGGCGGGCCATATGCCATTTTCCGATAAAAGCGGTTTCGTAACCTTCATCTAGTAACATTTTCGGGAAGGTTGGCCATCCGGGATCCGGATCTGTAAGGTGTTCATTTGTAGGGACACCACTGTGGTGTGCATACATTCCTGTTAATATACTGCTCCTTGATGGACTACAAAGGGAAGTGGTGACAAAAGTATTGGAAAAAGTTGCCCCTTCATTGGCAAGCCTATCCAAATTAGGGGTGTCCAAAAAAGGATGGCCTGCCGCGGAATAGGCATCATAACGTTGATCGTCCGTTAATATAAATACTATATTGGGTTTTTCCCCATCCTTTTTATCTTTATCTGCCGGGCCTTTGGTTTCCATAATCCTTTCACAGGATAAACAAACCAAGGCCATAGCAACAACCGATATCGATGATATTTTCATTACCATGATCTTCTAGAAAATTTAGGTCGTTGAAGTTTTATATTTTTTTGTCTTACATATTTAAATTCAATGGTACCTCCTTATAAGAATTTTCTTTTTATTGTTACTCTTCCAATTCCTTGTTCCTTTCCTTGTAAAAAACTAGAGCCTCAAAATGAGGTCTCAAATGTTCTTGCATCGCCACCTTAAAGTCCATTGGCTTTCCATCACGAAGAATGTTCAAAAGATCTTGGTGTGAAACCGTAGTCTTTTTTAAAGGTTTCTCCAATTCGGCCTCATTTTTCACCACAAAATCGAAAATGGGCAACAGTAAATTTTGAAAGCCTTTCAAGCTTTTGTTTTGGGTGATGTCATAAAGTTTACTATGAAATTTTACTTCTTCATCCAATTTCCACGTTGTATCGTCGCTATTCTTATGACTGTCCAATATCCTCTGCAGTTCATCAAGATCCTCCTGTGTCTTTCTTAGGTATAGAAAATCGGCAAGTCCCAGTTCTATGATCATCCGCATCTCGAATATTTCCAAAATTGTGTTTTTGTCCAGAAAAGACGGGTATAAGACCCGTTCAAGACCGTTCAATATATTAGGGGAGGTAAGAATCATTCCTCTTTTCTTTCTAGATTCGATTAATCCCAGCATCCTGAATCGACTCAAGGCCTCCCGAATTGCACTTCTGCTTACCCCTAAATATTCTGCCAACTCCATCTCCTTGGGAATGGCATCTCCGGGCTTCAAGTCCCTTTTCTTGAAAAACTTTTTCAATTCTTCCTCTACACGTTCAGGTACGGAAGGCAGGTTTATCGGGACAAAATTGTAGCCACTTTTTTTGCTCATAACTTGTACTTTGTTGTCTTAATCCAAATATAAATATTAAATACTTATTATGTTTTATGTAAGACATCATATAATCGGCCTATATTATATGCCATGCTACAATTCACCTAAATCTATTTGGTTTTGCCTTTATTAATCATATAAATATTCCACTTTTCCTTATCACCATTTTTGCTAGGAAATAGCAGACTGGCCATGTAGCCTATAGCATAACAAGAAGCTAAACCAGTGGTCGAATACAGCAGAAAATGAAAATCAGTATGGAAGCTAATGGCATATTGTATAATACAACTTGCCACAAAACCAATAAAAACACCAACCGTATTGGCGCGATTGGTCAACATTCCCAACAAGAATACACCAGCCAAACCACCACCAGTAAGTCCCATGAAAAGCAAAAGCTGGTCAAAAAGGGATTTTATTTCAAAACTGGCCATTAGAATTGCAGAAGCAGTCCCCAAAACACCTAATATGCCTACCAGATACTTTGCGATGGTAAATAGTTTAGATTCTGGAATTTTTGGTTTAAAACGCTTATAAAAATCAGTGATAACGACCGTGGACATACTGTTCATGGCGCTGTCCAAACTGGACATCGCAGCAGCAAATATTGCCGCAATTACCAATCCAATGATTCCATTAGGCAATTGTGTAATAAAAAAAGTAGGCAATATGGCATCAGTCTGTTCCATAGTTGGGTTCAAATCCTGCGAAAATTCCTGATAATATAGATATAACGCTGTACCGACTACATAAAAGATAATGACTACTGGAATGGATACCAGGGCAGAAATCCACATGCTTTTGGCAGCTGCTTTTTCATTTTTGGTCGTCATGAACCGTTGTACAATTGATTGGGTAGAAACGTATTCCTGTATCCTTCCGACCCAACCCAGAACTATGACCAAGACCGTGGCACGGGTAAGGTCCAAATCCCAATCGAAGGCTTTTAACTTTCCTTGTGCACTTGCGGATTCATATAGTTCCAAAAGGCTACCATCTGTTCGGTTTATCATAATGAATAGTGCTATAAGAATCCCCAACATCATTACAAATACTTGTATGACATCTGTCCATATTACTGCCTCTATACCCCCGATTAGTGTATAAATAGTTGCCACAAAACCAATGAGAAGAATACAGAAGTGGAGATCGATATTAGTCACGACTGAAATTACTATTGCCGGAAGCAATAGCAATACCCCCACTCTCCCTATTTCCCAAAGTAAATATGAAATACTGCCCAAAATTCGTATGGTTACGTTAAAGCGCACCTCCAGATATTCATAAGCCGAGGTAAGGTTCAACCGCTGAAAAAATGGTAATACCACTTTGACAACAAAGTAGGCCAACACAATGGAATTGAAAGGAATCAAAAAGTACAACCAATCCGTAGCGAATACCTTTGCCGGAATGGACATAAAAGTTACGGCACTTAACTTCGTGGCCACAATGCTTATCCCCGCCGCCCAGGCGGGAACCCGTTTTCCTCCCCTAAAATAATCATCGGTGTTCTTAATTCTTTTGGAAAACCAGTATCCCATGTATAAAAGCACGATGAAATAGACGCAAAAGGTGAAAATGTCCAAAATACGTAATCCGGTTGCATCTTTTATAGGAGTACCCCTATAAAATTGTAGTTCTCCCTTTTCAGAAGTAGCGACTATTTTTTTTCCAGATACTGAAACCAGCCCATTTTGAATGGGCCATACATCTGTTTTCTCAATTTTGACCCATCTATCAGTGATTGTATGATAAATTGCTGCATAGGGTTTTTTGGCAAAACCTTCAGTATTCCGGTTAGTATCCAAATACATGATATGGGAACTGCCCACTTTAAATCCAATTGGATTTTCCAATTGATCAGGAACTGGACCCAACGACTCCCAAGTCTCTGAATCCAAGTTGAAACGAAGTAAATTAACGCTGTTACGGGAGTGCACAAAGAGGGCATCGGACTCCCCCTCGTTCTGTGCCACCAACGAGGGGCCCGCATCTATTTTTATCGGGGCGTTAGGCAATGCTTTCCAAGAATTCTCATTTAAATCATAGGCAAAGAACTCACCGGATGCCGTGTTTTCTAAATCGGTATAACCCCCGCCGACATAAAGTGTGTTGTTGGATATGCATGCCCCAGATTTATGTAAGGGTGTAGGCATAGTTTCGAATTCCGTCAACGTCCAAGTATTGGAAACGTCATGACTTAATAGGTATATCTCTTGTAATACCGACGATTCGGTTCGGCCACCAATACAAAGAATCCCATCTTCCAAAACCACTGTGGCTCCAAAGGCCATAGGCCGGGGTAAGGTTATATCGAGTTTTTCCCATCTCCCTGTATCCAGGCTAAATTTATGAATGGTACTTGTAAAGACTCCTTGGGCGGATACTCCCCCTGCAACCAGTAAATGATTCTTATACCCACCAATAAACGCCCCTTCCTTTACTTTCATTGGGGAAGACCCCACTAATCGCTCCCAACTATAGGGATTCTGAATTTCTGTATCTTCAACTTGTGAAAAACCAAAGCTGAAAAATGCTATGCAAATTAATGCGTTAAAGAACTTTGTCTTTAATTTTCCCATTACTTGATCCAATGTTTTTGGTCGGTGGTCACCGCATCCATCTCACCTTCGGTAGGAGGCTCCTCCATGGGCAATTGTCCGTATTCGTCAATGGCCCGTTGATTGGGTTCTCCTATGGATTGCCCGAATTCGGCTCCCTGTAAATGTAGTTGATCCTGTAACCCTTCAATAGAAATATCCCGAATTGCCTTTCTGCCCTTTACGGCCATCGCAGCAGCGGTACCTGTGGCTTCCCCTTGTCCCATACAAATAGGAATCACCCTCGTGGATGCAACTGCCTCATGTGAAGCGGATAAACACTTGCCGGCCATCATTAACCCATCTACATCCTTGGCAATAAGACTTCGCAACGGTATGGTATAGGCTTTTACGTTTCTAGAATCTACCCAACTGCCAGAAGGCCTATGGATATCAATATGATAACCTCCCATGCTTACCGCATCATCAAACACTTTGCCTTCCAAAAGGTCTTCGGCCTCCAAAACATAGTCGCCCATAATCCTTCTACTTTCCCTTACGCCCAACATTGGTGCAATTTCAAGTAAATAGGAATTTTTACATCCTGGAACGTATTTCTTAAAGAATTCCAGTAGCTGTGGTATCTGGTCGTATATCTTGATATACGCATTGCTCATACTTTCCACATTGGTAGGGTCCAGACCCAAGACCCGTGTCATAACTACTTGAAACTGGTCTGCTTGATGTAATTTTACACCGACAACCCTGGTTTGGGGAACGTCTAAAACACCATCCCTTCTAGCTTTTTCCATAAGACCTGCAAATCCCCCAAGGATGAAGACATCGGTAGTATCCAATCGTTGCCGCATCTTTTTCCACAATTCGGGATAGGGAGTGATCCATTCCCTGTAATTAAGACTCTTATCCTTGCATCCTTTGACAAAGGCGACCTTGTCCATACCCCCAATTCTGAACACCAATGTAGGGGCCTGTACTAAACCGTCAGCCGTTCTTCCTTTTTCCCAAGGTACGCCACCTCTTGCTGCAACATCCCCATCACCACTACAATCAATAGTAACCCTTGCCATTATCCTTTGCCTACCGGATTTATGCTCCACGATGATACCTGCTATTCTATCATCTTCCCGGACGGTGTCTACCATATGGGTATGAAGCATAACATCTACCCCAGCTTCTTGCGCCATTTGCATTGCCAAAATCTTCCATACATGGCTATTGATGCTTACCAAAGAACTGCATTTGGGATCCATAACATATTTGGAACTACCTCCCATCCGGAGAAGCCGGGTCACATATTCATGACTGAGCCCTTTGACGACCTGGCGATAATCCCTGTCATGAAATCCGAGCCACGGCAGGGTAGCCGATATGCCGCCCAAAAAGCCATTGTATTCTACGAGTAATGTCCGGGCACCATTTCTGGCAGCGGCAATGGCGGCTGTTATCCCGGCGGCTCCTGACCCCACGACTAAAACTTCTGTTTTTATATCTTTCATCTAAGGTTTATTCTGTTAAGAACCATCCAATCGATTCTTGGCGATAAGCCAGTTCAATCTTTTTCCATTTGTTATTTTTCAAGGTAGTTTTCCAATACGCCAAATGTGCTATTTCATCATCAAAAAATATCGTAGGATATGCATAATGATGGATTCCGTCATATTCCAATTGCTTGTAGTTTTTCCAGGTAAGTCCACCATCGTCACTGATGCGAGAGGCCAAAACAAATCTGGGGCCGTTTCCCCAACTTCCAAAAAAATCCACATGGGGACATTGCAACAGCAAAATTGAATTTGAATTTGGAACTTTTGCAACTCGTATCGGTGCCAATGGATTTTGGATGCCTGCGGATTTTGGTTTGCTCCAAGTCTTTCCAAAATCTTGAGAACGAGATACATATAGGAATCCCGTAGCGTTCCTTCCGAATATAGCCAGTTGTCCGGGCTTCCATTCTACCAAAGAAGCCTCATAGAATCCATATTCTCCCAATCCGTATGGGTTTTCATAGGTTAAGATGGTTTCTTCATTTACCTTATACCAAGTTTGCCCCATATCATTTGTGGAATAAATATCAGTACCAAGCTGTCTGCCCTTGGGATGTTCTTTGTAGGCACCAACACCATAGCCTTCCTCGTGTTTCCATTCTATAGCCTCATTAGGTGTTTTCCACACTTGTTTGGGTATTCGCCCATGTACAATATGTAAAATCCTTCCATTGCTCAGTTGTACGAAACGGTCATGAGAACCAGTTGTATATGGATACGAATCATCACTAATCGGAATCTCCTTGCTCCATGTTTTCCCTTCATCTTTTGAATATCGAAATACTTTTTGTGCTTTCCATTTATCCATGACTTTTTTGGAATAGGCCACACCGATTATATTGTCTGAAAACCGAATCGCCGATGGATGGAACAGAGACAAGGAGTCATCTTCAAACAAAATCCCCTGCTTACTCCATGATTTCCCGTTGTCCGAGGATACTTTTAGCGCTATTCTTGATTTGCTCCGGTCACCTACCCCAGAAAATAACCCGAAATAGATGTGTAACTTTCCATCGGCAGTTTTAATAAACGTACTTTCCCCTTGTCGCTGGTTGGAAGATTCTATTACCTTGCTACGCTGACTATACACTTCATTTTTGGTTCTTGCCGCTACTATATTGCTATAATCGCTATAAAGTTTTCCTTTATAGGCCCGTATCCTAATCTGATACTCATGGTTGGAAAGACACCCGCCAAGCTGAAATTCAACCGTATTTGCAGGGACAAGGCCAACTTCTTCCCAATGTTTTCTTCCACTAATTTTTCTTTCGATAACAAATCCCTCTTCTGCGTTTGAATTTTCTATCCAACTAATATTGATATGCGACCCGGAACCACCTTCTGCCTTAAGCTCGAAAGGAGCTTCCAGTATAGGAGTTCCATTCCTTTGAGCAATCATTAAAAAAATGGAGGAAAAGAATGTAAGGTACGCGGCCAAAATTTTGTGCAAAGCCCTATTTACTTTTAGAACCATAGTTTTAATCTGACTTTTTTATGAAGAACACTTCACTGACTGTTACAATTTGAAATTTAAAGGATTCCTATGACTAAAGGCCCAAAGGTTGGGATTCGCTGTTATTGGCCCGTGTACGGGCCGTGCCATAGGTATGTACCACTCCATCCGTGAACTGCAAATCCGCCGATTGCACAAGGGCAGCATCTATCCTTATATTCAATCCGCGGCCCGTAGCACCAATATTCGTGACCGATACATTTATGCTATTACCCGATAAAGTCTGATAACTTCCAGGGGCCATTCGAAAATCTTCCCTTAAAAATCTTCCTGACAGTATATGGGTTTCCATTATTTCGGTAAGCGTGTCCACTGGGATATCATTTATTGTACTCCAACTATCATCAGAGTCCAGGATACGTTGCATTGTTACGCTTCCCGGAACGAATATGGTATTGTTCTTTCCGTTTACCGCGCTTTCGTTCAAGCCTGTTCTTTCCAAAGCCTGGATGAAAAGGGCATAATCATCGCTAGCGAAGGTTTCATTGAAAAACAGGACCTGGCCCGGATCTGTAAGAAATTGCGCTATGGAGATGTCGTACGCGGTGGGGGGAACATCAAGAGGTTCAAGACTGGTTTCTTCGCAAGAAGAAAATAACGTTACAGCTATCAAGAAATAAAAAAATCTAGTTTTCATCGGTTCAATTTTTTAATAAAATGAGTTTTGTATCAAGTTGGGATTTTGGGTAAGTTCCTGGACCGATATCGGCCAAAGTAAATGCTCTTCGTTTACGATATCATCCAGTTGTGTTGCCTTTCCATTACGAATCAGGTCGAACCATCGATGTCCTTCGGCAAACAATTCGATATAGCGCTCATCGAGTACTGCGTTGAGAACTTCATCTTGTGTTGTTGCCGTGCTATTTGTAAGCCCGGCCCTTGTCCTCACATCATTCACAATGGTCAGTGCTCCCCCCAAATCTCCCTGTATGGCCAATATTTCGGCTTTTAACAACTGTATTCCCGTAGTCCTGAATAATGGAATGTTATCGTCGGAAGTGCTAAAGCCCTGTGCGGTCTGTCCCTTACCTTTATATTTTACAATGAAAGGATCATTTACTAAATCGGAAGATCTAGCTTCTTGTTTTATCACATTTATCCTAGCATCATCTGGTCTTGTTTCGATGAAGGCCATAAACAAAGGGTCAAATTCCGTGGCAGCCCTTAATCTCTCATTATAAGGTTCTTTTAAGAAAGAGTTAGATAGGTTGTTATCGTCAAAAACATCCAGATTGAATTGCACGGAAAATACAGTTTCCGGAGTATTCTCATCCGCGAAAACGGCTTCGTAGTCGTTCCAGGGCGAATAGTTCCCATTTCCTAAAACTTTATTTGTCGCCAACAGGGCAGCCTGTAGATCTGCATCCCCCCCATTCTCAACTCGTGCCCTCCACACAAATACATGTGCCTGTAGCGCATTAACCGCACCGATTGTCGCCCTACCGCGAGTGGCATCATTGTTTGAATAAGCATTGGGAACCAAGCTTTCAGCCGTTGCCAAATCAGACAGAATCTGATCCAACACCTGCGTTTTTGGGGTCTGACTCACTTGAAACTCATCATTAGAAGAGGTAAAAGGAGTCAGAATCAAGGGTACGTCTCCCCATAACCGTACCAAATAGAAATAGGCCAAACCTCTTAAAAACAATGCCTCACCGACTATTTGATTTTGCATTTCTTGGGAGATATTATCAATAAGAGGAACATTCACGATGGTCGTATTGGTGTTGTTTATCAAACGATATAACACGGACCAATCCACATAGCCATTGGTCGTGGTCAACAAGTTTTCCGAAATCTCGAGGATGGGGCCACCTGTATCGTTGTTTAAAATCCCATCGGCCCTGGCGTCTCCCCAAGCAATGAAGTTAGCCACTGGACGTGAACTGGTCATGGCCTCTTGCAATTGATTGTAACATCCTATGATTGCCGACTCGGCATCATCTTCGTTCTGAAAGGCATTCGCCTGTGTAATATCACTTACCGGAGCTTGTTGCAATGCTGTTTCACAAGAAGTAAAACCTACGATAAAGACGATTAAAAGATATGTGTTGATTTTCATTTTGTTAAATTTTATAATCCTAGATTTACTCCAAAAATGACTGACTTGGATAGTGGAAATAAAAACTCATCCACACCAAAAATACCTGCATTGTTCGCCGAAGATGAAACGGCTTCTGGATCATAGCCGGAATAGTCGGTCAATGTCCATAGATTCTGTCCTGTTACATAGAACCTCAATTTGTTAATGTGAAGTTTTTCCAGCACTTCGGGTTGAAAATTGTATCCCAAGGTTATTGTTTTCAAGCGAAGAAATGAGCCATTCTCGATCCATCGTGATGTATTGCCTCTACCATTAACAGTGGGACCCCTAAAAATATTCTTGGGAACATTTGTAATATCACCTGGCTGCCGCCACCTATTATTGTACGTATCAAGATCGGGTTGTACATACAGGCCGTTCCAACCATTTCTATATTGACTTGCAGCATTATAGATGTCATTGCCATAGGAAAAATTAAAGAACACGTTCAAATCAAAACCTTTGTATGAAAAGTTGTTCGTAATACCCCCTGTAAAATCCGGAAGGGCTTGTCCTATTATTGTCCTGTCATCTTCGTCAATGATTCCATTATTGTCCAGGTCTCTAAAAATGGCGTCACCACCTTCAAATTCCGGCCCGTTCTCACCACCAGAACGCAATCTTCCTTGACCATTGGGGCCCGCTGGAACATCTTCGGTAGTTGGGTAAACACCATCAAACTGAAGCCCAAAAAAAGAACCGAGGGGCTCGCCTTCCCTCAAGATAGCCAAACCGTTTCCTCCTCGTCCAAAGATGAAGAAATCCTCGCCGTTCGGTAGTTGCGTAATCTTATTTGTATTGAAAGAAACATTAATGCTAGTGGACCATTTGAAATTATTTCCATCAAAATTTTGAGTGGTCAAGTTAAGGTCCACGCCTCTGTTCTCTACACGGCCCAAGTTGGTTGTCAATGTTCGAAAGCCAGAGGTTCCCGGGAGTTGCACATTAAATAACAAATCTTCTGTTTTCTTCACATAGTACTCGGCAGTTAGGTTAACTCGGTTGTTGAAGAATGCCATATCTGTACCCACATTAAATTGGTTGGTTCTTTCCCATGACAATAATCTGTTTGGGATACCATTAGTTGCCGGTGCAAAACCTCCGACACCCAAATAAGTGGGATTACTTGTAAACAACCCTTGGGAAACAAAGTTGCCGATGCCTTCCTGATTACCCGTAGAGCCATAACTTACCCTAATCTTCCACTCGTCCATAAAGGAATCTGCCATAAATGGTTCTTGGGAGACCCTCCAAGCAAATGAACCTGAAGGAAACGTACCGTACCTTGAATCCTCACCGAATCTTGATGATCCGTCCGTTCTGATTGTTCCCGTTAGCAAATACTTGTTCATAAAACCGTAGTTGATCCTCCCAAAATAGGATACCAGCCCCCAACTGGTTTCGGTAGTACTGGCATCTTCTATAACCGCACTGGCATTAACCGTTGGAATCTTATCCGACGGAGCTTGACTACCTCTGACAAAGATCGTGTTGATTTTGTTTACCTGTTGGCTAAACCCCAAGAGTACATCCAGTGAGTGTTTATTGTTAAATAACTTGTTATAGTTCAATGTGTTCTCGTTTATCCAACCGAGATCCTGAAAGTCACGCGCCGTTGCTCCTCTAAATGAGCCAATATTTCTGACCGTAGAAGGAACAAACAGATTTTCTTTTAGACTTAACAGATCCAATCCGAGATTGGACCTGAACTTAAGCCCTTTGGCAATATCTACTTCTGCAAAAATGTTTCCGATGATACGATTGGTTTGGGATTCGAACAGGGGGTCTTCCAATAAACTGACGGGATTCCGTATCCAAGTGGGTTCTCCTTCGATAGGAAAGAGCGTTTGGTAAGAAGGAGTATTCATCCATACCTGTACCGGGTTGTTGTTGCCAGGGGACTGTACCGCCAAATTGTTAAATCCATTGGAGTACGAAACACTTGCTCCCAATTTGATGTTTTCATAGGCCTGATAGTCAACATTCAATCGGGAAGTGACTCTTTTATAACCCGTATCCAACAAAATCCCTTCTTGGTTAAAGTAGTTGGCACTGATGGCAAATTTTAACTTTTCGGAGCCTCCGGACAGGGATAGATCAACGTTCTGGATCGGCGCATCCTCAAAAATCAGGTCTTGCCAATTGGTATTGTTGTCCCCTCCCGTCGTTGGGTTCAAAATATCGGCTATCTCGGGACGCATCTGCCTACCTGCGTTCAACCATCCTTCATAGAAGATTTCCCTGAACTGTTGACCATTGACCGCAGGTAAAAAATCTATTATTTTTTGAACTCCGTAATAGGTGCTTACACTTAGGGAGGGTTTTCCCGCTGACCCTCGTTTTGTGGTAATCAATACCACACCATTGGAAGCCCTGGACCCATAAATTGAGGCTGCCGATGCATCCTTGAGAACTTCGATAGATGCAATATCGTTGGGGTTGATATCGGCCAAGGCGTTGAGCCCTACTGATCCGAGTTGGCCAGACGTGGCGAAGTTTCCACTTTTAATGGGAACCCCATCTATAACATACAAAGGTTCGTTCCCACCACTAATGGAGGCAATACCCCTAATACGAACTGTTGCGCCACCCCCGGGGGAACCAGTGTTCTGTACAACCTGTACCCCAGCGGCTTTACCCTGCAAGGCGTTGTCAAAACTGGAAACAGGTCTATTCTCAAAATCTTCGGCCTTGACCGAGGTTATGGAACCTGTAACCTTGGCCTTGGACTGCTCGCCGTAACCCACAACCACAACCTCCTCCAGTTCGGTGGAACTTGTTGCCAAGCTAACGTTTATGGAGGTTTGACTCGCAACTGGCACTTCTTGGGTCTGAAAACCCAAGTAGCTGAATACCAACACTGCACTATTCGGTTCTGATATGCTAATAGAGTAGTTCCCATCGAAATCAGCAACTACACCATTAGTAGTCCCCTTAACAATAACGTTTACTCCCGGTAAGGGATCGCCTTCGGCGGAAGTTACCGTACCTGTAACGTTGGTCTGTGCACTAGACAAAGCTATACCCCCTAAGACCAACAAAAATGAAACAAAATACTTCATGATGTTTAGTTTAATTATTTAAGTTATTAGTGGTTGATGTGAATAATCAAAGAATTTGGTTTTGCTAAGTTGTTTCTCCATAGTTCGAATTGTCTTTGAATCTAGGTTTCTAAGAGGTAACCTTACCGGACCTAAATCGAGACCAGTAAACTGCATCATGGCCTTGCCGGCAATTACACCTCCTCCAAAATTGATTAGGACATCTATGATTTCGTTAATTTCCCTATCAATATGAACCGCTTGTTCCATGTCACCCTTTTTGAAGGATTCAATCAATTTCATAAAAATTGGCGCCATAAAATTGTAAGTACTCCCTAAAGCAGATATGGCTCCTACTTTCAAGGCTTCGAACAGTAGCTCATCCCTTCCAAAAATCATATCAAAATGTTGATTTCCATTTTTTATGTTATCCGAATATTCCAAAATGTCTTCATGGGTATATTTGATTCCTTTAAGGTTGACGCCCCGCTGCGTTATGCGATTCAAAAATTGAGTCATGGGGAATTCCACTCCGGTCATGGATGGTATATGGTAATAGTAAAAATTGTTGCTTTTTGTATTTCCGATACATTCGGAAAGAAAATCGATTAGATTTTCAATATCCGCGGGTTTGAAAAAAATGGGAGGGGACAGTACGATTGCGGAGGAATTCAAACTAACAAAACTCTCAACTAGTTTTTTTATCTCTGTAATGGAATTATGACCGACATGAACCATAAGTTCAAAATCGTCTTCTATTACCGAATTCCATTCTCGAGCCAACTCAATGCGTTCTTCTGTGGAAAGAGAATAGCCCTCTCCGGTAGTTCCGCAAATCATAGTCCCCTTTACCCCATTTGCCTTTAGTGTTTTATAGTAAATCCCTATTTTGTTAAAGTTTATAGCATTGCCATTATCCTTTAGAGGAGTGAAGGCAGCAGAGATTAATTTTATCGTATTCATATATTGTTTTTATGTAGTACATAATGACAAATATATAAAATATTTGCATCTTTGAAATAAAAACAATAAAAAAGCAATGATTTTTTTGGCCGATCCTTAATCAGATCTCATAGGATTAGCCATTGTCTATATTCGAAAACTTTAAACCAACCAAATTGTAATGATATGGAAATTGTTATTTTGGACACTGAATACACTAGTTGGGCAGGGTCGTTGGAGAGAAATTGGAGCGGCCCCAGAGAACACAAAGAGATTGTTCAAATTGCAGCAATTGCGGTTGATGCTAATAATTTGACCGAACTTGGTCATTGTTCTCTACTAACCAGACCAATCATTAATCCAAACTTATCAAACTATTTTATTGAATTGACAGGTATTACCAATGAAATAATAGCTAAGGAAAAACTATTTCATGAAACTATTATGGAGTATAGGAATTTCTTAGGAGGAAGACCTGTTTATGCCTGTGGCGAGGAAGGAGAAATCATAGCGGCGAATCTATATATTAATAAAATCAATGATTTGTTAGAATTAACTAGGGTTCATAATTTAAGACCTTGGTTTTGTAGTAATGGGTTAAATGCCGAAGAAATTCCCTCCGGGAAACTACACGAACATGTGGGTATACCTTTGAATGGTCGTACTCACGATGCACTTCATGATGTACGTTCCATTCTGGTTTCTATAAAATATTTGGTCCAAAATGGTGCGCCCACTCCATTTGTTCTTTAACGGAAGAAGGAATAAAATGACTATGCGCTTAATCAAAACCTACTTCCGAAAGCTATCAAATATAAAATCCCACCTTTTTAAGTAAAATAACGTTGATAAAAACTTCCAACCCCTCAAACCATGCTTCAAGCTGTCCAAAATTAAAATGAGGTAGCCAAATTAATTAAGGGTTACTAGAAATGGAAGGTAATAGATACGATTGGATATTATTTGAATAAAGCTAAGAGCGGTTACGGCTTTGGCAGGAATGTCATTGAGACTTCAAAGTAAACACCCTTAGTCCGTTAAAGGTTCGAGATCATAAATATCCCTTAGCACCTTTTCGTTTCCATCTTCATCCTTAACTTTTAAATCATAACGGATAGTTATAGGCGTGCCAATTGGTGCATGATAGTAGATGATCCATGCATCCACCTCTCTTACACCTATACATCCATTTGAATAAGCCTTTCCCAAGGTTCCAGGATTAGTGGTAGGATGTATCATCTGCCCATTCCGGATTCCATCGATTTCGGTTTCCAGCCAAGGTATTTGGGGCATTAAGGTCGTTTTTTCATCGTCCCTTTTAGTTAGATAAAATCGTTTGCCATCCACGGGATTATAGAAATCAGGATCTCTTACGTGTTTTATGATCACACCCTTTCCCTGTTTGGTCCGCAAATCCGTTTGTCTATCGCCCATGACCAAATAACGCTTCCTATTTTGCCCTACCCTTATAGGAAATGTATACAACAATGAGGAGTCTTGATAGATCCGTAATTTGAATTCGGGAATATTCACATCGATGCTGGTATTTTCAAAATTCTGTAAGAGATTACATGCCATTAGGGAATCAGGGATTCTCAGTACATTTCCTTTGGGTAATACGATCAGTTGTTTTTGGTCGTACACAAAGGAATCCCGTGCTGTCAATCTGTAATAATCCGTATTTGCCAAAGTATCGATAATCCATGGATTGGCCCTTACAAGCAAGTGTTCCGATAATGGATATTCCGTCAAACTATCATAGGTGGTGACTAACGAATCCATAAAATGGAAATAGTCCCGTATCCGAACGGCATCCTTTATATAAACCTGTTTAGGAAAATCTTGTTTTTGAACCGTTTCCAAAAAACCATAAGCCATCAAAAAACCATCTTTGGAGATCGTTGCGATTAAGGCTACCCTTACCAGCAGTGCTAGAATAATCATGAATTTTAGCCAGTTACTCATTTTTAAGGCCGTTTTAAGGACGATTCTCAGGGGTATCGAAACGTCCAGTATCGTTAATTACCGAACATCCCATCTCGTGAAGTTCCCTACGTACGACCTCCAAATCGTTGGTTGTTAAGTATTCGAAGGAAATACTTGCATTATCCATATCCAGCGTAGTATTCCAGATGTTCGGCAGATTATGCAGCTTGTCCAGTATAGCTCTTTCGTTAATCCCTGATTTTTTAGGTTGAAACTCAAATGTCGTTCGCATGATTTCCTCGGTTTACTTTCTAAAATTAAGCAGCTTCGCATTGATTAAAAATGAGCGGGATCAGTCTCCTCTAGATCCCTCCTACGACATATGACCGCCGTCATTTCCAATGACCCCATTGCTTTTTAATTTTAAGGTCGGACGTGTCCACGAAAACTGAAACATGGCACAGGTATTTCAAGTACCAAAAAAGATACGACGGTTCTTTATCGAAATCGGGGAGCTTTCCTTTTTCGCCGGTCGCTTTTTTAAGGAAACCCTACGGCAGCCGTTCGAATTCAAGGAACTGCTACGGCAATGCTATCAGATGGGAAACCGCTCCATGACCTTGGTCCTGGTCACAGGTTTTATCATTGGATTGGTATTGACCTTACAATCAAGGCCCACCATGATCCAATTTGGTGCCGAATCATGGATGCCCAATATGGTAGGTATTTCCATTGTTAGGGAATTGGGACCTGTTATTACGGCCCTAGTATGTGCAGGTCGGATTGCTTCTGGCATCGGGGCGGAGTTGGGTTCTATGCGGGTAACGGAACAGATAGATGCCATGGAAGTCTCTGGCACCAATCCTTTCAAATATTTGGTGGTTACACGCATTTTGGCAACGACCTTGATGCTTCCGTTATTGGTCATTTTGGGCGATGCCGTGGCCCTTTACGGATCGGCTTTGGTAGAATATTTTAAAGGTGAGGTTTCCTTTCGACTCTATTTCAATACAGTTTTCGATGCCTTATCCTATGGCGATTTGATACCCGCCACCATTAAGTCGTTCTTTTTTGGATTTGCCATTGGGTTGGTGGGTTGCTTTAAGGGGTATTACTGTAAAAAGGGAACTGCAGGAGTAGGTTTGGCAGCAAATACGGCGGTGGTTTTCACATCGATGTTGCTGTTTGTCATCGATTTTGTAGCGGTTTTTATATCCGATATTTTTTATGAACTATGATGAAAGCTCAAAAGGACAAACTGCTACAGGAACAAGGAACCGATACTAGGAAGGTAATGCTGGAAATTAAAGACCTATACAAAAGTTTTGGCGACAATCATGTTTTAAATGGGTTCAACCTAAAGTTGTACCAGGGGGAAAATTTGGTAGTCATGGGAAAATCGGGCTCTGGAAAATCGGTAATGATCAAATGCTTGGTCGGTTTAATGCAACCGGACAGGGGCTTTATCTCGGTCATGGGACAGGAAATAAAGACCTTGGATCGCGAAACCTTGGATGTATTACGTTCCGATATTGGTTTTCTATTTCAGGGAAGTGCCCTCTACGACTCCATGACCGTACGTGAAAATCTGGAATTTCCCTTAAGAAGGCATACTGAGAAAGTGGGTGTGGTCGCGGACACTGGACCTTTGGTACTGGAAGCTTTGGAAAGTGTGGGTTTGGCCCAAACCATGAACTTGATGCCCGAGGAACTTTCCGGCGGCATGAAACGTCGCGTAGCACTTGCACGCGCTTTGATCCTAAGACCGAAAATTATTCTTTACGATGAACCCACAAGCGGATTGGATCCTATTACGGCAAAGGAAATCATTGAACTTATGCGGCACATACAAAAAAAGTATGACACGTCATCCCTAATCATTACGCATGATGTGGATTGCGCAAGGGTCATCTCCGAACGGATGATTTTATTGGTAGACGGAATCAATTATGCCGAAGGGTCTTATGAAGAACTTATAACATCAAAGGATCCAAAGGTCGAGGCGTTTTTTAAAAAATAAACCATGGAAAAGACTACTTCAGAAAAAATCAGATTGGGTATTTTTGTCATTTTAGGAACCATTTTGTTGGTACTTGCCGCATACCTCATTGGCAACCAACAAAATCTATTCGGTAATACCTATACCATCAATGCGGTCTTTAAAAACGTTAACGGACTTCAAAAAGGCAACAATGTAAGGTATGCGGGCATCAACATCGGTACAGTAAGCGGTATTGAGATGCAGAACGATACGGCCATACGCGTTTCCATGTTAATACAGGAAAAAATGCGAAAACATATCAAAACTAATGCAATTGCCACTATAGGTTCCGACGGACTTGTAGGCAGTATGGTCATAAATGTAGTCCCGGGCAATGGTACGGCACCCTTGATACAATCCGGTGATGAGATTCTTGCCATGAGCAAGATTGCCACCGTTGATATGTTGAATACTTTGAGTGTCACCAACGAAAACGCGGCCCAACTTACCCAAGACCTGCTTAACGTAACCGCTTCCCTCAATAGAGGGGAGGGCACCTTGGGGCGATTATTGAACGACACCCTCATGGCCAACGATCTACAACAGATGTTGGTCAATCTTAAGAGCGCTAGCCTTGGAGCAAATACGACCATAAGTCAACTCAACGACATAGCTAAAAAATTCAATTCCAATGAAAGCATAATGGGCGTGCTCTTGGACGATAGCATTTCTGCGGTTAAAATGCAGAACATTATTGCACATTTGGAAACTTCGAGCATCGAAATCAAAGATATGTCAAAAGACCTCAACAGGGTGGTCGGAGATATCAAGGGTGGAAAAGGAGCCCTCAATTATTTGGCAACGGATACCATTTTTGTTTCTCGACTACAAAATACCATGCAAAATGTGGAACAGGGCGTGGAAAGATTCAATCAGAATATGGAGGCCTTAAAGCATAATTTTTTGACCCGGGGGTATTTTAGGAAGCAGGAAAAACAGGAAAGAAAGGATAAGCGCGAGGAATAATCCTTCAAAACAAAAACAGCTATATCATTAATCAATTTTATTACTATTACTTTGCCACCACATGATAGTATTAAAAATCCTCAAGGAAAAACCGTTCATGATTTCCGAGGTTAAAAGACTTGTTGGCTATTCTTGCTCCTCTTTAAGGAAAAAATCAAAAAATCGATGTTTGGCATGGTCAAGTTCTTCCGTGAATATGGAGGATTTCCTCGAAAGGCCATCTTCCATAAGATAGCTTAAAGGTGCCAGGACATCAAAACTTCTGAACACTTCCTTTGAAATAGCCAAAATGGGCAGTGCCAGTATCATTCCGGAAATACCCCACATAATCCCTCCTAAAAAAAGTCCGAGTATGATGAACAAAGGATTGATCCTAATACTCGGTCCCATGACATTGGGCGAAATCAAGTTACCTTCTATTTGTTGTACCAAAACATATAGGCCTAACACGGCCCATGGTTGCCATAGGGTATCGGAAATCATCAGCATGTAGGTAAAAGGTAAAATGCCGCCGATCGTAGTGCCCACATAAGGGATGATTTCAAGAAATCCCGCCAAAAATCCCCAAAAAAAGGGATATGGAACACCGATCAACCACAAACCCGACCCAATAAGAACACCCAGAATAATGATGACCAACCCCTGCCCTATCATATAGCGTTTGGTAAGCTTTTGTACCTCGACAAACAACTGTTCCAATACTTTCCTTCTCTTCGGATTTACCTGGGACAAAATATAGTTCTTAAACGCGGTCCGGTACAATAGGATAAAATAAGTCATGAGGACAACCAATACCATATTTGCCAAAACCGTTGTACCTGATTGGAAACCCTCCTGTAACAGACCCATGGGAATATCTAGTGCCTCGTTCAAATTTTCGGAGACCCAACTCAATGAGGCTTCCGGATCCAACCGGAATTTCTGATTCAGCCAATCCATAAATTGGGCCGTAAGCGTACTCATTTTTTCTTTGGCCGACGGCAACTTTCCAAACAAGATTCGAGATTGATTGAAGAAAAAGAAAAGAAGAGCCAATAATGGTACAACTGCAATAAGGTAAGAGGTAAATATGGCCAATATCCTGTTATGAAGTTTAAGTTCAAAAAAGGAAACAATAGGATTTAGCATTAGCGCAAAAAAAAACTAAAACATACCGGTACAAGGACTATTTTGGCGGCAATAAGTATGTATACCATTAAAACCACTATACCAAGGAAATAAAAAACATTGGGAAGGTTTACGGTATATCTTTTCATGTGCTGCTACATTCGGCTTATTGAAAAAGGGCTTAAACCCTATTGAGGCTTTTGGATTCCTGTCTTCAAAATCTGTTATTCTTTGCTCTTTTTTTTGAAGAGCTTAAGGCAAAACATACAGATATGATTTGAAAATAAAGCTCTACCCTCTATGGATTTTACCCTAAAGAGCAAGAGAATACACATTGTTTTCCTGTTCCTTTATTTCCATTCGAATCCTTTTTTGGTTGAACGCCAATAACGGAATGGACACCTCACCTTCCATAGTACGTACCAAATCCCTACGGAACAATTTATCATATATTGAGGAATGTTCCCGTTCCATCATCACCAGCATATCGGCACGTTCTTTCCTAATGTAGGAATGTAATCCGGATTCCACATCCTCGGCTTCGGACATACTAAAAACAATTTCAGGATACGATATTCGTTGTCTTACCTCGCGCTCAAACCATTTCATATACTGATCTGCATCGGATTCGGTCTTAAGCGGTATATGTACCACTTTGATGAGAGCACCATAGGACTCTGCAATTTTCACCAAACTATCAAGTGCGTAAATATCGGCTTCCTCAAAATCCGTAGCGTAGATAAGGGTAGAAAGCCCGTGATAATAAATATCATTTGGCAATACCAATAAAGGAATATCTATTTTGTTCAGAAGCTCGTTTGCAATGTTTCCCGAAAAAATCCCCCTAAGGGTATATTCATCTTTCATGCCCACAATAATAAGATCCGGTTCCAAGGTCCATGCAGCCGATAGTATGCTCTTGGCCACAAAATTACTTTCGACAACCTGTATTTTCACTGGATCCAAATACAGTTCATTTTTTAAATGGGTGCTACAGTAATTTGTAACGATTTCCTTTTGTTCTTGATGCAGTCTTTCTTTCAATTGTTTAGGAGGTCGTATCGTCGCGACTGTAACGGGAGGAAGTTCGTATACATGGAAAACATGTAGCTCAGCGTCCATAGCACTGCTAAGGCGGTACGCATAGCGCAATGCAGGAGCGGAATTCCGAGAACAATCCGTAGCGTATAGTACTGTTTTCATTGCTGATATATTTAAGTAGTGTAAAATTATGCCACAGCAAACTATCCGTAAATGACCATGGTCATTTAGGCGCATTTTTTAGGTTGACCTCACCTATCCGTGATCCAACAATTCCAGATAACTTTTCATTAGGGCCAAATACTTTTTAACCTCGGCAAGTGCCTTCTTTTTCTCTCCTTCATTCGATGCGCTCTTGGCTCGAAGACTATTGACCTTTGCCCGTATATTGGCACGGTAACATTTATAATAAATAAAAAATTTGCGCTCTTTCTGTGTCCTCATTGCTGGGAACTTAAGGTTATAGTGTTCGATACATAGATCGGACAACTCCCTTTTGCCAAACGCATCCAGGTCCATACACAAAAAAGCGATTTCGTTCAGCACATCAATATGCCGGTAATCATCATTGAACTCCAAACAGTCAAACAGTTGTGGAGCAGGCAGTAAAAAGATATTCCGGCTGTGCAAGTCGCCATGGCAATCCCTAAAAAATCCGAAGCTTAACCTATTCTCCAACAGCTTTTTGTTTTTGTTCAGGAAGGTATCGGAAGTACCAATCGCATGGTCAATGATCCTAGCACTGTCAACACCAAGGCACTCGGATAGGAATTCCTTTTCGGCTACCAAATCGTTGAACCTATCCTTAATGTCCAACACGTCCTTTTTATAAATTATCGTTGTGTTCTTATGAAATTGTGCGATCCGTTCGGCCAAGTTTCTTATATCCAACGGGGTTACCTTGTCCTTCGTTAAAAGTACATCCATTTGCTTTTCAGGATTCATTTTACGCATCTTTACCGCATAATCCAAAATGGTTCCTTTAGTACCCCCTATTGCCAAAGAGTCCTGTATTTGACAGATGGGCAAAACCTCCAGATACACATTTTTTGCAAATCTTTGGTTCAGTTCAACTTCCTTGTGGCAATAGTGTTTTCGAAGCTCAAGAGTGGAAAAATCAAGGAATGAATACTGAATGGGTTTTTTAATCTTGTACACAAATCTGTCACATACGATTACCCAAGATATATGGGTTTCGACCAATTCCCGTTGACGTGTAATCTCGGGAAAATCACCTTTAGAAAGCAAGATATCAATCTGGTTTTTTGTCATTGTTCCATCCGAGGTATTGTGCAGCTTTTTGAAGCATGCTATGGATATTCCCGTCCGAGGATTCCAGTAACAAATGGGGCTCTTTTAAAGGCTCCCATTGCTGTTGTATACGTTGATACACTTCAAAGTTGGCATCACTATAGGGCCTATTTCTTTTTAACCGTTCCTTGATAATAGATTCATCGGCCCATACCTTGACAAAAAATAGTTTCCCTTTTGCCTGCTCAATAAAAGGTCTTCTGGTTTTATTTTTATGGAACGTGGCATCCAGTACCAAATTTTTATGGTGCTGGATGGCATCCTTCATTTTTTGAAGCATTATATCATAGACCTTCGCCTTTTCCTTGTCCGAATACATGTATATCCGGAATATTTCTTTCCGCAACCGATCACTATTAATGTAGTCGGCATGAATCATTTTTGCCAGTCTTTCGGCGAAAAAGCTTTTACCGGAACCGGGTAGGCCTAAAATGATTACAACCATAATATTGTTGTTTTACATTGTATTTTCAACTCGCCGTTTATCCTTCAATGCCCAATAAATGCCTTTCACATCCTCCACCCAAAAGTCGTACATAAAAATAAGCGTGATTTCCTCTATTGTTTCCAAAACCCCGATGATGATCATGACGTAAAAAAGCCAATACACAGGTCCCAAAAACAAGGTCCATAAAATAAAACCAGCCTGTATCACAGCGGAAGCTTTCGCCAAATAGGTATGAAAGGCTGTTGCCTTGCCATACTTTTTCAAGGCAATCAACATTTGGACAATATAGGGTACGAACGCTACAGCGATAAGCAACAGATTGTCCCTGATAAATGTATTTTCAAAGACCCATAGCCCGATCAGACCCAACACAAGGGTAATTTGATCGCCTATGGAATCCAATTGTGAACCCCTGGCACTTGTAATCTTCAATTTCCTGGCCAAATAACCATCAATGGCATCGGTACTATAACTTATGAGCAAAAACCAGGTGAACAATCTCCGCTCCTCAAACCAAATTAGCAACAATAACAGAGGTACTGCCAAGATGCGGTAAAATGAAAACCAATCGGCTATATTAAAATTTTTAAATGTGGGTATTTTCATTTTTTGGATTCAAATGTGGCATCTACCTTTTTTGTTTTTTGATAAATTGTGAGCCCTCACGATGTTGGATTCTCCTGCCAAGGCATCTCAATAAATGTTAACACGTTTAAAGGTAATTGAGGGAGTTCTTAATCAAAATGACCAAAATCATTTGGACAATTATTCCCAAACTGATACCCATCATTTTCATCTTGAAATCATTTTTTTAGCTTCATATTAAATTTAAAAGTGATGGATACTATTCTATATGCAACCGACTATTCCCAGAATTCCGTAGCGGCCCTGCATTTTGCCTATGCGTTGAGCAAGGAACTGAATGCGGAACTGATGGCCCTTCATGTATTTGATTTACCCCTAACTTTGGCCAGCACCATCTCCTATACCTATTCACGCAAAGAAGTAAGAGCCTTCGGGGACCATCGTGAAAAACTGATCGCCTTTTGTAACGAACATTTAAGAAACGAAAATGAACCCCTTGCCATTACCTGGAAAGTGGACGAAGGAAAGCCTGCCTCCGAAGTCATCATCAAAAATGCCAAAGAACTGGAGGTGAACCTCATTGTAGTGGGGACTAGAGGTGGAAGTCGTATCAAGGAAGTATTTTTGGGAAGTACCACCAGCGCATTGATCAATTCCGCGCCCTGTCCTATTTTAGCCATACCCGAAGATGCCGATTTCCATGGAATCAGAAAAATGGTATATGCTACTGATTTTGAAGGAACCGATATCTTCGCCATCGAAAAAACGGTAGAATTGGCAGAACCTTTTGAAGCCGATATCCATCTGGTGCATGTATCTGAAAAGCCCCGTCATACCAGCGAGGACCAAATGAAATGGTTCAGGAATATGTTACGACATAAAGTGTCCTACGAGAACATCCAATTTGAACTTCGTTTTGGTGAGGATGTTTTTTTGACCCTACAAAAATATGTCGATGAAATTGAGCCCGATTTGGTCGCCATGTTGGAACGGGAAGGTCATAGCCTTATTAAAAGCCTTCGCCATCGCGATTTGGTCAAACGTATGAAAAGTGAAGGGCATATACCACTATTGAGTTATCATAAGAAGAATGTTGTGGTTTAATACTTTTCCATTCAACAGATTGAATTGGTAAAGTCTTGATCTAGACAATATACCAGCATAAAACTGTAAGACTTTTTGTTTTAAAACAAAGATCGCAAA
This sequence comes from uncultured Flavobacteriaceae bacterium, assembly GCA_947494715.1. Lineage (GTDB taxonomy): Bacteria > Bacteroidota > Bacteroidia > Flavobacteriales > Flavobacteriaceae > Ulvibacterium. The sequence continues at coordinate 169,176 of CANLWG010000005.1, forward strand.
GATGTTCAAGAATAGAATTGACGCGGGAATTCAATTAGCGGAAAAACTGCTCAGGTTCAAAAATGAAAATGTAGTGGTCTTGGCCATACCTAGAGGTGGACTCCCCATAGGTTCTATTGTCGCCAAAACCTTAAACGCTCCTTTGGATGTAGCCTTGACCAAAAAAATAGGACACCCTGACCATAAAGAATACGCCATTGGAGCGGTTAGCCTGGACGATGTTATACTCACCAATGCCTTTGGAGTGCCCCAAGATTACATTGATAAGGAAATTGTACGAATACGAAAAAGACTTGGACAACGCTACGAGCAATATTATGTGAATAGGTGCCCACAAAGCCTAAAGGATAAAACAGTGATCATTGTCGATGATGGTGTAGCAACGGGTAATACCATTCTTGCCACAATAGAACTGGTAGCCCATCAAAAGCCCAAAAAAATAATAGTCGCCGTACCCGTGGCACCGAGCGTTGTCATCAGAAAATTTGAAACTATTCCCGATGTTACCGAAACCATCTGCTTACAGACCCCCTATAATTTTCAGGCCGTAGGACAGTTCTATAAAGTGTTCGGGCAGGTATTCGATCAAAGGGCCGTACAATTGTTGGAAGAAACTAATAATGTTAACCTTTAATAACCGCTACCGGCTTCAATTTTGCTACTTTTTTTGCTATCCCCGAAGCACTTACAACATCAACTACCGCGCCTACGTCCTTGTAAGCTATCGGAGCTTCTTCCGCAATGCCCCTAAAGGAACCAGCTTCGACAAAAATACCCTGTTCCCTAAGCTTTTCTTTTAGTACAGGAGCATTTACCTGTCGTTTGGCCGCACTTCTTGAAAGTCGTCTTCCCGCACCATGACAACATGATCCAAAGGTCATTTCATGACTTTTGGAAGTGCCCGCAAGAACATAGGAACAAGTGCCCATGCTTCCTGGAATGATTACCGGTTGTCCGACTTCCCTATACTCAGGCGGTAACCCTTCGGATCCTGGACCAAAGGCACGTGTTGCACCTTTACGATGAACAATAACCTTTTGAGGTGTACCTTCAATAGTATGCATCTCGATCTTTGCAATGTTATGGGCCACATCATAAAGCAGCCCTAAGTCCCCTACCTTTTTGCCAAAAACATTTTCCCAGGCTTTTTTAACTTCCCAGGAAATGATTTGTCTGTTGCACCAGGCAAAATTAGCAGCTGCACACATCGCTTTAAAGTATTCCTGCCCTTCCTTTGAATTAAAAGGGACACATGTTAATTCCCTATCCGGTACATTTATCCCATATCGTGACATGACCATCATCATTTTGCGAATATGGTCCGTTGCTACTTGATGTCCCAGACCTCGGGAACCTGTATGAATCAAAAGGACTATCTGACCTTTTTGCAAACCATAGGTCTCGGCAATTGTGTCATTGTATGTTTCTTCCACAAAATCGACCTCAACAAAATGATTGCCCGAACCTATGGTACCCAATTGGTCCAACCCTCTATTTTTGGCCATTGTGGAAACAAAAGCGGGATCTGCATCGCTCAATTTTCCATTACTCTCCATACGGGATAGGCTTTCCCTTGTTCCATATCCGTTATCTACGGCCCATTTGGCACCCTCCGCAAGTACTTCGTCCAGTTGTTCAGTAGTGAGTTTAATTTTTCCTCCCTTTCCCATTCCTGCAGGGACATGCGCATACAATTCCTTCGATAGAGCTTCTATGGCTTCCCTATTGTCCTTTATCTGAAGTTGGGATGTAAGTAGCTGTACCCCACAGTTGATATCATAGCCTATTCCTCCTGGCGAAATAACCCCTTCCGGATACTCCATTGCCGCTACCCCCCCAATTGGAAAACCATAGCCCTCATGCACATCTGGCATCACCATTGATGCCTTTCTAATGCCCGGAAGTGTAGCAACGTTGACTAACTGATTAAGCGACCTATCCTCGATAATGGCATCAAGAAGGCTTTCCGAGGCAAGGATTTGGGCAGGAACACGCATGCCTTCCCTAAAGGATTTTGGAATCTCCCACAGATAGTCCTCCAACTTGGTTATATGTTCTTTTTGGACTTTTTTCACATCTCTAAATCCTATTAATTACTTTTTTAAAGAAAAAGTGCACCCAAATAGCGTTCCCGTTTTGGCACTAAAAAATTTAAAGATCAAAAATGATACTGGTTTCCAAACAACCCTGGGTATTTCTTGATATGGCCGCCTCGTGATAGGTCACTCCCTTGATTTCCTCATCAAAATGGTCAAACCATATACCATATAACTGGGCATCGACTTTTGTGGGGGAGAGTTCCGAAAAGTAAACATGGCAGAAAAGGGTCTTCTGTATATAGGAAAGGGCCAGCACATCGGATAAAAAATCAATCAATAGGCAGGTAGTATCATTGGAGGATATCACTATTCTCATGGAACAATCATAATGATTAACGGCATCGCAACACCCTTCTTTGAGAATTTGGGCCATTTCCTTTAGGCTATTCTTAAAAAGTTCTTGGAGTGTATACCCTTTTACCTGTATCCCAATATCCGCTATATGTTCCATGGATTGTCCCATTGTTCAGTTATTTTTGTTCACAACATTTGATTTCCGCTTTGTATGAATATGACAAAATGTGTTGAACCCACAATGATCCAAATCAGTCTCATGGATTTTAACGTTTGACCATGCCTTTTTTTGGGAGAAAGCTCAAAAATTCTGTGGATTATAAAATAAAAAAGTACTGCCAGAGGGGATGAGTAGTTTTGACAGTACCAATAGGTATTCCTTAATCCAAAAAAAGGACTATACTTCCATAATACCAAAAGTAACTTTGGCATTTACGCGATATTCCACAATTTGATTGTCGCTTACGGTTACCTGCATATCTTGGATATAAACAGATTTGATATTCTTTACGGTTTTGGATGCCTCATCAATAATATTCTGGATGGCGTCTTCAAAATCCTTGGTGCTATTGCCCAAGACTTCGATTACTTTTAAAACGGACATAATATATATTTTTTAAGTGATTAATGATTTATTTATAAAAATTCTCCTGTTTCATCAATTTTTACGCGTATGGTCTCGTCCCCATTTTCCAATTTAAGCTTGTACTTTTTGGTTGCACCCTTTTTCTCATGGTAGTTGACCAAATAAATGTCCTTGGTTACGGTCCATCCTGGGAAACGTTTTAGGACCGCCTCCCGTATTGGGTTTGGTAAATTAATGTCCTTGAACTTTTCGGCAGTACGAATCAAATTTCCATCTTTGTCATAAGCTGCAAGAATTTTACCTTCCGGAAGGTAAAAACTGATTTGGTACAGATCATATTCGTCTTGATAAAAATCAAAACCCTTTGGATTATAGGCAGCTACTTTGCGTTCTAACAATTCAACAGGAATGGAAGCTACTTCTTGTGTGTTTACATCCTTTAGGTATTTATAATTCGTCGCATATACTATTACCTCGGAGAGCTTTTTCGTATCTACTGTCTGTGCATAAGTGGGGAAGGTGAAGCCGATGGCCAATAGGCCCAAAACAACTTTTTTCATAACTATGGATTTATGTTAATACTACTTAAGTAAATACTGGATGAACGTTCTTCCTATGTTCGCCGGATCAAATGTATTCCGGTTGTGATGGTCCCACAATGACTTGAATCATTCTGGTTGTTATTCACTCACGATGCTCAAAAAGGGAATGGAAAGATCAAGTGTTTTAAAAGATTATGGATAGGAAGTTTAGGAAAGCTTTTTTCTTAGTAAACACTTTTTAATCGAAGTCAAAAGATCCTCAAGTTCCAAAGGTTTTATCAAGTAATCATCTGCGCCTAGATCCAGTCCTTTTTGGACATCCGTCTTTTCAGCCTTGGCGCTAAAGAAAATGAAAGGAATTCTCTTATGGTTAGGGTGCTTCCCCAAAGTGGCAAGTAAAGTTAGTCCATCCATTTCGGGCATTAAGATATCACATATAATAAGATCCGGAATAAAACTGGCAAGTTCTTTAAGACCTTCCCTTCCGTTTTTGGCCTTAATGACTTTGTAACCTTCAAGCTCTAAAAGTTCAGCTGTATTCTCCAATATACCGATATGATCTTCAATAAGTAAGATAGTGGTCATTGGCCGGCGATTTTCATGCAATCAAATCCTAAGAAAGTAAGTAGCATTCCATAAATATAATATTTCTCGAAAGAATAATCCTTTGTTTAAGTAAGACTCCTTTACGGCAAATCATACAATACCAAAATAAAACCAAATATTTCTTCGGTAAAGAAGCTATTTTACTGATCTACGTCATATTGAAAGAAATTCTTCTCCCCTACTTTTATTTCATAAATAATACAATTATCGAAGGGTTATGATAAAAGATTTAGGTTCTGGGGAATGCATTCAACTGCTCTGCAACAATTACATTGGCCATTTGGCCTACATTGCCGGCGAAAGCCCTTTTGTAATTCCCATTACCTATTACTATGATCAATCGCACAACAGTATTATCAGTTATTCTTTGGAAGGACATAAAATTGATGCGATGCGAAAAAACCGATCAGTATCCTTGGAAGTCGATGAAATTGAATCCGTAAATCAATGGAAATCCGTTTTGGCCCATGGCAAATTTGAAGAACTCAGCGGTATCGATGCCAAGAACCTACTTCATGAATTTTCAAAAGGGGTAAAGGAAATCATCAACCGTAAGGAGACAAAGAAGTTGCAATTCATTTCTGAATTCTCAAGCAAACTTGAGTCAGAAGGTACCTCCCCGATAGTGTATCGAATTCAACTATTGGAAATTACGGGAAAACAAAGAGTAGACTAATAGCGTTTGATAGTCAATTAGCATTGTCATTAAAAAGGTTTGCCCCTTAAAATTAAAAGGCGAATCCAAAGCAATATACCTATGAAGCTCTTTAGCACTGAATCCTCATGACCTTGGGAAGGATATGACACAGGTCATTGTACAAAACCCCTACCCCATTTTCCTTTGCAAAAGCATTTATGGTAAACTAAAATCCAAAGCGATGAACATTTTAAAAATTATGGCAATGCTAGCGATATTGGCATTGGCCTCTTGCGTAAGCCAGAAAAAGTATATTGCCCTTCAGGAAAAGGCAGAATTATGTGAAAACACTTTGAACGACGGCCGGAACGAGATTGCCGTGCTTGAAAACAATTTGGCGAACGAAAAAAATCGTGTAAAATCATTGGAGCAACAAATGGAATATTTCAAAAGTACCAATACCGATTTGTTGGCCAGACTTTCCGATCTTTCCGTGGTAAGCAAATCAGGGGCGGAAAGTATCAAACAATCCTTGGAGGCACTGAACGAACAGAACAAATACATCAAGGATCTGACCACTTCTATGCAGCGAAAAGATTCCATTAATCTGGTTCTGGTCATGAATCTAAAGCGTTCCTTGGACGATTTTAACGATGAGGATATCAATATCGAAGTAAAGAAAGGTGTAGTCTATGTCTCCATTTCGGATAAGATGTTATTCCGTTCGGGAAGTTACCAAATTAGTAACCGGGCCGAAGAAGTCATTGGTAAAATAGCCAAGATCGTAAATGACCACAATGAACTGGACATTTTGGTAGAAGGCCATACGGACAATGTTCCCATTGCTAACGAATGCATGGTAGATAATTGGGATTTGAGCGTTAAGCGGGCCACTTCGATAGTTAGATTGATGCAAACCGAATTTGGTGTTCAGCCTTCACGGATGACCGCCGGTGGCCGTTCCGAATATCTTCCCAAGACCACTAACGAAACTGTGGAAGGACGTGCCAAAAACCGTAGAACGGAAATCGTAATCCTGCCCAAACTGGATCAGTTTTTTGAGCTTTTGGAACCCCCTACAGCTAGCATTCAAGAAAAAAGATAGCATTGGAATGAACAAGACCATAACCCTTACCATGAATCCCGTAGTGGATAAAAACACTTCCGTAGCTGGTATTATGCCCAATAAAAAACTGCGTTGTGCTTCGCCTGCCTATTTCGCTGGCGGAGGTGGCATTAATGTATCCCGAGCTCTTAAAAAATTAGGAGGAGAATCGCTTTGCATATATATGGCAGGCGGGCCAACGGGTACTCATTTGCAGAAACTGATATCCGATGAAGGTATTGAACAAAACGTAATCCAAATCGAGGGGTGGACGCGTGAAAACCTTTCCGTAACAGATACCAACACGAATTTGCAATACCGTTTTGGGGTGCCGGGACCAGAGATAAAAAAAGAAGAGTGGGAACGAGTGCTATCACTGCTGGAAAGGCGGTTAAAACAAGACGATTTTTTAGTCGCCAGTGGTAAATTACCTCCAGGTGCGCCCAATGATTTTTATGTGAGAGCTTCAAAAATCGTAGACACAGTTGGTGCAAAACTTATTTTGGACACTTCTGGTGATGCACTACTGCCAAGTATGCAGGCCAACATATTTTTAATGAAACCCAATTTGGGGGAATTAAGTACAGTTTTATGGGTGAAATCCATTTCGGCGATGCAACTGGAATCCCTTGCCGAGCGTTTTTTGAGGGAAAATACTTGTGAGATACTTGTGGTGTCGCTGGGTGCAAAAGGTGCTTTATGGGCTACCCCTACCGAAATGGAGCACATACCGGCACCGACCGTACAACAAAAAAGCACTATTGGTGCCGGGGACAGTATGGTGGCGGGTATGCTATTCAGCTTAATGCATGGTAAATCGTTAAGTGATACCGTAAAATACGGAGTAGCCTGTGGTACGGCGGCCACCCTACATCCCGGCACACAACTGTGCAATAAAAAAGATGCGGACGCACTATACGATTGGATAAAAAACAATAGTGTTAAAAAAGTAATAAAAGTCCCAAACTGACCTGGGTCATTTTGAATAGGGATATGCTACCCTATCTTAGCCTTCGATTAAAAGTGATATAGTTCTTTGAAAATGGTAAACAGACTTATTATTCGTGGGGAGTAGTAAGGTCAAGCAAAGGAAGAGGTTACAGATACCCGTTATACCTTTTGAGTGCTGAAAGGATTTAGCAATAAATTCAAGTAAGGGCCAGTGTAAGTGGTCATCAGGTTGAATAACATCTTCTAGGAGACCGGAATATTTCGGTATTCCGGTTTCTTTTTAGAAATACAGGGCATTGATCGATAGCATCGTTAGGTGGTAGCGATCATAGTAGAGAAAAGGATGCTGTCAATACCCAAATTAATAGATTAACCCATTTTAGCGATAAAGTGGTTTAAAAGATTGATAGAGAGTATTGATGAATTTCATTTTTTTATGGGAAAACAGGAAGTTTCGGCTTCCTGTTTTTTTGGCTTTGATCAAGATCAAATGATTAAGGTTTCCTAATGATAATGCCTTGGCAATCATAAAATGGGTACTCAACGACTTCCCTAATCTTCAAATTCCGGATTTTATGTAGTTAGTGCATTTCCATAAAGATTCCATTCAAAACTGAGGATAGCTGGACGCCGGATGAAGATTCTTAGGGAAAGGTCTTTTTGGTCACAAGACGATAAAGGCCGGAAAGGTTCGAGTTATTTTTTGCCAAGACCATACCCCATAGCATTCTTAGTGATAAGATGACCTAAGGATAAATCGGAAGCATAAAATGAATCGAACATTTCAAAAGGAAACAGGAGGCCTATGGTCTCCTGTTTCTGTTTTTTAGTTTCCCCTAGCCTTACCAAAAGAGGGAGATCATTATCGAATTAAACAATCTTTGATCGCAAAAAAATATATGAAAATGGGCTACTATTTTAACAAAACACTTACAGATATCACTTTTAAAGAGGCCGTTGAAAAAACAACGCAGGCCCTAAAAAAGGAAGGCTTTGGAATTCTTGCCGAAATAGACATCAAAACTACTTTAAAGAAAAAGCTGGACGTAAATTTCCCCAACTACATCATTCTAGGGGCCTGTAATCCGCCATTTGCCTATAAAGCCTTACAGGTCGAGGATAAGATTGGTACCATGTTACCCTGTAATGTCATTGTCCGTGAAATCGCAAACGGTAGTGTTGAAATAGCCGCAGTAAATCCCATTGCATCAATGATGGCAATACAAAATGAGGCATTGACCGGAATCGCCGAAGAAGTTCGGGATAAACTGAAAAAGGCGGTCAGTAGTCTTTAAGTCATAGGTCGCTAAAACCGGTCTTCCAAATTCGAGACACGATCTTTATACATCTTGTGACCTGACCAAAATCATTACAAAACCCCATCCATAGCCATAATTTCATGGTATGGAAACATTACGAAAAGACCTATTCACTTCCTTGGACTTGAACCTTCCTATTTGGGAACGCGTATTTACAGTTGCTCCATTGGTTATCATAGGCACCAAGGAGGATAAAGGATACAATCTTGCACCAAAACACATGGCTACTCCCCTGGGTTTTGGTAATTATTTTGGTTTTGTATGTACCCCAAGGCATGGCACCTATAACAATGTAAAAGAAAATAGAGGATTTACCGTAAGTTTTCCCAAACCGGACCAAATCATAACTACTTCTTTGAGCGCATCCCCCAGGAAAGATATCATTTCAAAATCACAGGGTATCGTGGAGGCACTATCCATTGTAAAAGCCAACGGTATGGATGCCCCGTTGATCAAGGATGCCTATTTATATTTAGAATGCGAACTATACAAAATTATTGATGGTTTTGACCAAAATAGCATCATTACAGGTATTGTAAAGGTGGCCTATATAGATAAGGACTATCTACGGGTATCGGAAAGGGACGAACAGGAGCAATTATATAAACATCCCTTATTGGTCTACATAGCTCCTGGCCGTTTCGCCAAGGTTTCCGAAACCTTCAATTTCCCGTTTCCCAAAGATTTCAAAAAATGAAAGGTATGGCCGTAGATATCGCCTCGGAAGTGTTGAACTATCTTAAAATGCACCAGAATGAACAGATTGAACTGCTCGAACAATTGGTGCGTCTGGAATCGCCCTCACATGATGTCGTATCCCAAAGGAAAATTTTGGAATTCCTTGGCAAAAAACTTGAGGAGCTTGGCTTTTTTGTCCACCACGCCCTAGGCAAGGAAACCGGTGGCCATCTCTATGCACGTCCCGGAAAAAGGGATAGAAGCAAACCTTTACAACTGTTATTGGGACATTGTGATACGGTCTGGAAAAAAGAAACCCTCAAGACAATGCCCATTTCCAAAAATGATGATAAAATGAAAGGGCCGGGCATCTACGATATGAAAGCAGGACTTTCCCAATTGATCTTTGCTTTGAAGGTCATTAAGGAACACGCCATTGAACTACCCTTGACACCCATCGTTTTGATCAATTCCGATGAGGAAATTGGAAGCTATGAATCGCGTGACACCATTAAGCGATTGGCAAAAATTTGTGAACGGGCATTTGTCATGGAGCCTCCTTTGGGTATTGATGGAAAACTTAAGACTGCGAGAAAAGGACTTGGCCGTTTTACAATAACCGTAAAAGGTAAGGCAGCCCACGCCGGACTAGATCCGGGCAAAGGCATCAATGCCATTATAGAACTTTCGCATCAGGTACAACAGTTGTACGCCATGAACGATTTTAAAAAAGGTATTACAGTAAATGTGGGTACTATCCAAGGTGGCATCTCTCCTAACGTAGTGGCCCCGGAAAGTAAGGCCGTAGTTGATGTTCGTGTGCTCAATAGAGAAGACGGTGAAGCCATTACCAAAAAAATATATGGGCTTAGACCGAGTATCCCCAATGTGCAGGTTATGGTAGAAGGGGGCATGGGCAGACCTCCGATGGAGCGAACATTCAGAAACCGAAGACTGTGGCGAATGGCAAAGGCCAAAGCCTTGTTATTGGGACTGGAATTGGAGGAGGCAACAGCAGGCGGAGGTTCTGATGGTAACACAACCAGCAGCTATACGGCAACTTTGGACGGATTAGGTACTACTGGCGATGGCGCCCATGCCATGCACGAATTTATTTACGTGGAGCAACTACCACAAAGGACCGCTTTACTGACCTTATTGTTGTTATCCAAATCGACAAATTGATCTAGATATGGACCAAAAATATATTTATACCTCACTCACCCGTATTTCCGATTTATCGGAAATGGGTTTCAGTACCCGGAAACTTCCCCGAATGAAATGGGAAACCGGTGACTATGTTGTCTGCAAAATTATCGATGCCGGTAGTAACACCCTGAATCTTGAACTTCCCAATGGGCGGATGCGTGGGGTCATCGGCGGTGAGTTCATTGTTGGCGCCTTGGGCGAACGCTTTGCTACCTTGGAGGCCACAGGTACTTGGCGGGAGGTAGAAAACGACCTTAGAATGCACGTGTTGACTGGAGCTGGACTAATGGGGAAATTGACCTCAAAATCGGCCTTTATTCCCAATATGATAGAATTGCAATATCAAGGTCATGCCCAAAGACATGGCAAAAAATTGAATATGCAGGATTTTGTGGAGCCCATAGCGGAAATTCCATTCGACACGCCCGTTGTTCTTTTTGTGGGTACCTCTATGTCTGCCGGTAAGACTACCTCTGCTCGTATCGTTACTCATCTCTTTAAATTGGCCGGATATTCCGTAGTGGGGGCAAAACTTACCGGAGCGGGACGGTTTAAGGATATTTTGGCCCTAAAGGATGTTGGCGCGGATGCCGTCATGGACTTTGTGGACGTAGGACTTCCCTCCTCCATTTTTCCGGAAGAAAAGTACCGGACAGCAATAGGGCAGCTATTTAGCAGGATTCAATCACAAAAATCCGATATTGCCGTTATCGAGATCGGGGCTTCACCGTTGGAACCTTATAATGGGGATATCGCGATCAATATGTTAAGGGAGCATATAAAATGTACCGTATTGGCCGCCTCGGATCCCTATGCAGTTTATGGGTTGATGAAAGCTTTTGAAGTTGTTCCGGATATCGTCACCGGAATTGCTTCCAATACGCTGGCGGGAATTCAAATGGTACATCGGCTTTGTGGGGTAAGGGCATTGAACCTCATTGACTGGAATACAACAGAAGAGCTAAAACAAATATTGATGGCAAAAACAGGGCTTTTACTCTAGCAGGGGTGCTTAAAAATTTTCGTTTTTTGCCGATGTAAAGAAGCTTTTTGCGAGTTATTTTTAAGTAAGTTTAATGGAACCCGGACTATTGAAATCAGTATGGTTTTCGTAGGTTTCAGAAATTTCCTGTTCCAAACCATTGTTGTTGACAATGAATTTTAGCATAGATACACCCAAACCGGTTATTCTGTTACTTCCCTTACTGGGTATGGGCCTGTTCGTTGTTTTATACATCATTGCCGCCTTGAACTATCCAGGGGGATCCTTTGCCATGCCGGATAAAAACGGCTTTAGTTTTTGGAACAATTACCTGTGCGACCTATTGGATCACTATGCAATTAATGGAGAACTAAATTCCGCTCGCTATTTTGCAAGGGCCTCTTTGGCCGTACTTTGTGCAAGCTTGCTACTATTATGGGCTTATTTACCTCTATTTTTTACGGCTAAAAGTTATAACAGAAGTATTATGTGGCTATCGGGCATCCTATCCTTGGGGACTACTTTTTTTTTGACTTCCGGAACCCATGATATTGCCTTACGAATAGCAGGTATTTTTGGGGTTTTGGCATTTATAACCTGTTTTGTAGAGCTTTTTAAGATGGGATACTTCAAGCTTTTCATATTTGGAGTTGTCTGCCTGTTTATTTTTTTGGTCAATTACTACAGTTATGAAACCGGTGCCTTTATACGTTTGCTTCCCATCATCCAGAAATTGACTTTTATCTGTTGCATTCTTTGGTTTTTGTTTTTGGATATTTCCTTTTACAAAAAACTAAAATCTACTTCCGCTGAATATAATAACCCAAATTAACTTACATTAAGCAACATCTTTCCAAATCCCTATAAAATAAGTACTTTTAACGGTTTTTTCGAGTCCGATTTTTTTTGTTCTCCCAAGTAATTTTCGTAACTTTAAAAGACCAACCCCTCTACCTTAGGGAAGCGTTACGACTCTATTCCTAAAAGAGCATCCAGGGCCAAGGCCTCCATTACATGAACATTCAATTGTTCGGAATTTTCGTAAAAAATTGATTTATCTAACTTAAGTATATCGCCATGAACCCCTTGTTCCTATTTTCCATCATTCTCGTCCTATTCCTGTTGGCAGGAATACGCATTGTATTCGAATATAAAAGAGCCTTAAAATTCCGTTTTGGCAAGTACATTAAAACTTTGCAACCTGGATTTCGATGGATTATTCCCCTTGTGGAGACCATACAAGTTGTAGATATCCGGGTAATTACTATCAACGTTGTTTCCCAAGAAGTCATGACCGAGGACAATGTGCCTTGTAGTATTGACGGCGTGGTCTTCTTTAAGATCAATGACCCCGAAAAAGCCGTATTGGAAGTTGAGGAATTCTCCTTTGCGATTACGCAACTTTCACAGGCCGCCCTAAGGGATGTATGTGGAAAGGTAGAGCTGGACACCATCCTTTCCAAAAGGGAAGAAATGGGTAAGAACATCAAATCCATAGTAGAACAGGAAACCCATGAATGGGGTATAGAGATAATCGATGTAAAAATAAAGGACATCCAATTGCCTGAAAACATGAGAAGGATGATGGCGAACCAGGCCGAAGCGGAACGATCCAGAAGGGCCAGGATTATTTTAGCGGTAGCGGAACAACAGGCAGCTGGGAAATTACTGGAGGCAGGAAAGCTTATAGACCAATCTCCCTCTGCCATTAAGCTAAGACTGTATCAGACGCTATCCAATATTGCTGCCGAAAAGAATTCCACAATCTTGTTCCCATTTCCAGAGGAGGTACTTCCGCGAAAGTCCAAAGAGACGGATTCGTGATAAACGGTATCCGTTCCGTTTTTCATTCACTTCGTCCCGAATTACAATACATCCTAGGGGATGAAATATACTTTTTTTGTACTTGACAGGTGTGCGACAAAAACTATGAGCACCCCGAGTACCGAATAGACAAAATGAAGAATACCGAATCCGATGCCGAACAAAAGCTGCATATCGATCCAAAGTATGAGCAAAAGACCTATATGGTAGGAAAACGTCCAGGACCAGTGCCGATTTTTATAGGGATTCAATTTTTTGACCCATTTCAAGTCCCTTTTTGTAATCAACCCATAAGTAGTAATCATCGGGAAAATCCCAAGGAATAGGAATAGAAACAATCCTGGAACCAAAAAATTTGAAAAAGGCGATTGCTCCAACTGCTCTAGAATTTCAGGAGGAAATCCTATGCCCACACCGGAGGGATCCATCACCAAGCTTAATCCACCCCAAATTGCACCAATTGCAAGAAAAAAGACCAATCCTATCAACAGGTAACTTGAAAACGTTTTTTTCATTTTGATTTATTCATGAAAATGGAAAGCCCTCTTTAAATGACAAGTTGTACCTCATACTCATCTGTTTGTTTTTCTCCGATCCATTCCAAAATGGGGCCAATACTCGATTTATCCATATAATTGAACCCCTCGGACATACGTTTTTTGATGTCCGGATCTTTCTCGACCCGGGCCGTAAATTTCAAGGAAAATCGAATATACCAAGGTAACTCTTCCAATGCCAACCTCCCTCGCAAGGGCACATAGTCTATTTGCCTCAAAATTTCCTTGGAAAAACTATTTTCCAGCCATTTTCGCAAATCGGGATGGCCTGGTTCGGCACCGGAGACAGTAAATAACAAAATAGGCTTGTTTTTGATCTTAGGCCAATTCTTATTTAGCCATTTTTGAATTGTGGGCCTCGAAATCATAATGGAACTACCTAAAACAAGAAGATCATACTCCTCGGGGTTTGGATTTTCCTTGTTCAAATCAAAAACAGGAAAACTACATCTTTCGTTTATCCAATAGGCATACTTTTTTGTACTTCCGAACTTTCCGGTATAGAATATCGCTGCTTTCATCGGTTTGACCTTATAATTAAACAGTACAATATATTGATATCAGTATGCCTTTAAAATGACCTTGATCATCCAAACCCACTTATATGAAGTTGATTGAAGGTCATTGACTAAAATCATTTCGAAGGCCCTAAAATCAAATTACCTTACGGCTGTTAAATCCGTTCATATAAAAACAGTAATGATCAAACATGTTTGTAAAAAGCACGGTATTCCTATGCATCATTTATCCGACTCTGACACCAACAAACACAGTACCGTAAATACCGAATTTTTCCGTTATAACTTTCAATCCGGGAGATTTACTGATTACAGTACACTTTTGAAGGGAAGATCAACATGTTATGAGTACTATGGAAATTAGTAAACCATATCCAAAACAAATGAAAGCAATTCAGATACTATTATTTTTTGCCTTTTTTATCGTTAGTTGTGGACCCAACACTTCCGGTCAATACAAATATGAGCCCCCGGAAGTAATCAATGATGGGTTAAGTACCGGCAACTTGAATGAGGTAGGTATGGATTCAATCACCATAGATAAAGCTGTTAAAAAAACACGCCAAGGCAAGTTTAGGCAAATCCATTCCATCCTTATTTATAAGGACAATACATTGGTATTGGAGGAATATTTTCCAGGGCATAAATACCAATGGGATGCCCCCAAACATGAAGGGGAATGGGTGAATTGGGACAGGAATATGCTCCATAGTATCATGTCCGATACCAAGAGCATCACCTCGGCCTGTATTGGTATTGCCATAGACCAAGGTTTTATCAAAAGTGTACATCAATCCATTTTCGATTATTTACCGAAGCATCAGCATCTCAAAACCGGGGACAAATCCAAAATTACGATAGAACATCTTCTGACCATGACCTCGGGTCTTGAATGGTCCGAGTGGGAATCTCCCTATAGTAATCTGGAGAACCCGATAATAGCAATTTGGTATTCCAAAAAAGATCCCATTAGTTTTATTTTGGAAGGACAGCTTTTACATGAGCCGGGAACATACTATTCCTATTATGGGGGAAACATGATCATATTGGGAGAAATAATTCGGAATGCCACAAAAATGGCAATGGATGAATTTTCAGCTAAGTATTTATTTGATCCCCTGGGAATTGAGGAATTCGATTGGTCCGTGCAATTTGACAATGGTGTATTTGAGGCAGCCGGGGGATTACGGTTGAAGCCTAGGGATATGCTAAAGATCGGGATAACCTTTCTCCATAATGGTGTTTGGGAAGGCAATCGGATAATTTCCGAACAGTGGGTGGAAAAAAGTACGACCCCATTTCGCGGCAATACCGCAATCAAAGTTCCTGGCGAGGATTCCGATAAAATTGCGTATTCCTATTCTTGGTGGATAGACCAATTTTCCTACTCTGGTAAAACCGCAGAAGGTTTCTATGCCGGTGGCTGGGGTGGCCAAAAAATCATAGTGATTCCGAAGTTGAATACCGTAGTAGTCTTCACGGGAGGTAACTACACTTCAAAACTTCGGCAATTCAAACTTCTTGAAAAGTATATTTTGCCCTCCATGCCATGAAACGAATCCGAAAAAGTCTTTGGTAACAACAAATATAGATTTGCAGATCAACTTATCTGGCACGGTAAAATCAAATTGAAAATCCATCCTCCACTAACGAGGGTCTCGAAGAAAAAAAATTGAAGGACTTGATTATTTTTTTCTACGCCAACTACAACAACCTAAACCGTTCCTTTGCCTTGAATAATATCCTTTGTATTACCTCCTCCGGCACTTCCAATATCTGGGATATCTCCGAAGTGTCCTGGTTACCGAAGACAAGCAGCTCCACCACCAATTTGCTTCTTGGCGGTATGGTTGAATACAAAAAACCCAGCAAACGTCTTTTTTCATCGGAAAGTAAGGAAGCTTCATTGAGTCCAAGTTTCTGGACCATCAACTGTTCTAGGGAGGCATCCAAATATATTTGTTTTGACCAGCCTTGTTTTTGTTGATATGAGATGTCGTCCAATTCCTCATTAAGTATCAGATCACCATCGCCATCAGTGGTAAAATCTTCATTTAATAATTTCATTTCCGCTTTCAGTAGGGCATGCGTATTGACATCATCGGGAATCTCCTGGGCCCTTTTCTCGTCCATTTTTTGAATGGCCTTCTTAAAAAGAGATCTGCGCAATCTTTTTTCGTCCATCTCTCCGGAAAAAACTTTAAAGGCCTCCAAATAAACTTCATTTAGCATGCCCTCGGCATCATAAAACCCTACATCCAAATCACCTTGCTTTTCTGCAGCTTTGAGACTTCCGGTCATGAACTTCTTCAATTCCGGAAGAAAAGCTTCCAATTTTTCATAAAACTGTTCAAAATCATTTTCTTGCTTATGCCTATACAGTTCTTTAGTACTCATACTATTTAAAATTAATAGGTTGATGACATATATTTATCCGCTATAGTATTATATCAACTTTATACACTTTTACCCTTTTGATTTGAATCCATGTTTTTAGTTCAAATAATCAAATATAATTCTGGAACTTGACAAAACAAATGTCCATTGTCATAGGTTAAGTGGAAAAAATCACAGTTTGATTTTCTATACTGTTTTCTGTATGTCTTACCCTATTCCTTCACCTTGGCAAACAACACCATATAATTATGTCCCTTTTCTTTTGCACATTTTGGGCAATAGGCATAATGCACATAATAGTTTTTTGCCTTTTCTCCGGACTTGTCCAGGTAAGAATCCATCTGTTTCATGAATTTGGGAACCGCATTAAAAGGCCCATCAAAGACCTTGCTGATAAAGGTTCCCGATAGTGTTGTATTTTCAGCATCAGGTACGGTATCGATAACGGATAGACGCATTTCCGTTTTAAACGCGTTTGGATCCATGAACAGCAAAAGGATATCTTCTTTATCCTTTGACAATTTTTGGGCCTCTTCGGCTAGCTTCATCATCTTGGTAACCTTCTTCCCTATCATAGGTGGTAGGGGAATATGAAAAAGTGTAGGTACCGATGCCCTGATAAATTTCTTACGGTCCCAATTAAATGTTTTTTCTTCCCATTTTTCCGGATGAAAGGTCGGGCAACATTCCTCTTTTACTTGTTTCATGGTTCATGTTTTAAAACTTAATTCACTTTTTCTATCGACAATGGATTGATTGAGACACTTGTTTACGATTCAACCTGTTCATTACCTTTAAGTTCTTTTTTTAGAATATTCCTGAATCGTGTTGCACTGATATAGTGGTCCTCAATCAGCTTTCCGTCATGCAGCAGATTGAATACTCCATAACCCGAGGGAGCATTTTTTGCTTCCTTGGCCGTTTTTATTTTGGTCACTTTTAAGTCAATATTAAAATCCATTGCGGTATGCAACATAGCTTCAACAGATTTCTCGTGCCAAGGGCATTGGTCTGCATAGAGCAAATGCCAACCTCGGTATTTTTCCTGCTGTACCGTCCAATTCAATAATTTTGGGTCCGTTGCCGTAGCCTTCCATTTTTTGGATAGCAATTCAAACCTTCCGCGGCAATCTACCTGTTTGAACCCATTTTTCTCGAAAATACTTTTGCCCGCTATCCAACTACCCTTGCTGGTCATTACACAAACTCCAGCCATATTCTTGTCCTGGGCTTCTTTCTCAGCCTCTTCAATAAGCATAGACCCATAGCCTTTGTTCCTATCCTTTTTGGAATAGACGTACATACAATGGATAAACATATAATTGTCCGCATCTACAGGTCGCCATGCATTCTTGGCGGGTGTGTATTCCACAAACCCTATCATTTGGTCATCCTCATTTTTTAGGATTTTTAACTTTAGGCCTTCTCTGTGACGTTTTTCAAACCATTTTCGTTTGCTTTCAAATGCCGAATTGGTAATATCCTTGACACAAAAAAGAGTTTCCTTTTGGACATTCTCCGAGGTTACCTCTACTATTTTTAACGAATCCATTACTGCTTAGATTTTTTCAGTTTTCACCAGTGCCTTTCGATAATTTATCTTCTTATTCGGAACGTCCCAAATCTCCATAACCGGGGCATCTACCGCATAACCCTTTTGCTTCGCATAAGCATTTAGGGCCGGATAAACCCTTCGGATCCCAATAAGTACCGATGGCATCCCCTTAAACGGAAACTCTACGACAATGTATTTGTCCTCGGGATATTCCATTATTTCAAAATCCTTTCTCAAGGCTTCTATCTTATCAAAATCAGATTCCAAAATACATCCTATGTCCGCTCTCAACTTATCTTTTTCAGTAACCTTTGGATTATCATAGTAGATTCCAAAACCTTTTGTAGTGGCTATTTGATAATCTTCCAATAACTTTTGGTAGACTCTATCGGAAGCAGCGGCGCTTTGACTATAATCTCCGGTTATTTTTTCATAGACCAGGGTCTCGCCACCAACTTCCTTGATCTCAGGAGAGATATTGACAAAACCACCATAGTACGTATATGCCGAAGCTATTACCACTACAAGTACCACAATAATCCACAATACGATTTGGAGAGTTTTCATACGTTCAAATCTTTTTATTTATTTTCAGAAGTCGGTCCGGCCATTATGCAATAAGCATACCCCCATCCACAACATAGGTGCAGCCCGTACAATACTTGCTCTCGTCCGAAGCTAAAAACAGGGCCGTGTCCGCTATTTCCCGCGACTCGGCATATCGTCCAAAGAGAACGGAAGATTCAAAGTTCCCTAATGCCTCACTAGGATCTTCGGGTGATATGTCCTTTTCAATACGCCGCATCATATCCGTGTTCACGGGACCTGGGTGTATCGTATTCACTCGGATTTTTTTATCCGCAAATTCAAGGGCGGCTACCCGCATGATACCAACGACTCCATGTTTGCTGGCCACATAGGCCCCGAGGCCAGAAAAACCCTTTAACCCTGCCACGGATGAAGTAATCATAACGCTACCACCTTCAGACATTTTAGGAATAACATATTGGCAACCAAGCCATACGCCTTTGAGGTTTACCGCAATGACTTTATCAAAAATCGTTTCAGGATATTCCGCAATGGGTCTTGAGACTCCTTCAATGCCTGCATTGTTGAAAAACACATCGATCTTGCCATGCACATCCAATGTACGTTTCACATAGTTTTGGGTATCCTCCGTTTTCGAAACATCGGCAACGCAGTAGGAAAGGTTATGATGGTCCAGCTGGTCATTGACTTTTTCCAATGCTTCCTTGTTCATATCCACAATGACCACCTTGGCTCCTTCCGCCAAAAACAATTCTGCCGTTGCTTGTCCAATACCCCCAGCACCTCCCGTAATAAGAGCAACCTTATTTTCTAAACGGTTCATAATTTTCAAATTATAGATTCATCCTACGTATTTCCCAACGGTTATTGTTGCCTTTTACGGCAAGAAGATCTTCGGAAACCAAGCTTGCCCGCAGTTCAGGTATTTCGTAACGTCTTTTGGTCATTAAAATGCCATCCCTATCATGAATGGGCCATACAATCTCCCCATCGGTATTTACTACTACTTCGGTAAATGTGTATTCGTAAATATTCAGTTGAAAATTGTTCTTGCCCCTAAAAGTTCGTTTGCAATAGATACCTACCGTCTTATCCTCATCGAAATGGGCGATATTGAGGTATTCTGGCTGGATAGCTATCTGCCCTTGCGTATCCATAAAGCCATAAAAAGGAATTCCTTCTTCCTCTACTTTTTGTATGGGGCAAAGCCCGTTCTTAAATTGGGGGTACCGGATGCCTTTAATATCGCTTCGGGCAGCATCGCTGTTTTCGTCCCAAACCAGATCATTTCTAAAATCGATGACCAGTTTTCCTGTTTTGTCAATAAATCCCCATTGATTCCCTTTTCTTACCGCTGCGAAGCCTTCACTGAACGGTGCAACTTCATCAAGTCCCGAGATTGTAGGTTCGTTAATCTCTTCCATCGTTTGGGTTATACCCAGAAAGGGCAATGTCATTAGTACGGCAAATAGTATATATGTATGTTTCATATCCAATAGTTTTGGTTTCCTCAAATGTACGTTTACAGGGTTTTTTTTGAAATGATTTGAATCAGTCGCACCTATCGAAACAATATGGAAATGATGGTTCTTAAAATGATCCAAATCATTGTGTCCCTATTCATGGTTTCTAATTTTGACGTATAAACCTTAAAAATTGGAGCGATGAAAAAGTGGGTATCCATATTTGGAATTTTAATTTTGATGGCATGTTCCACAACGCGATTTGTTGATAGTTGGAAGAACAAGGAAGTTACCGCCTTCCAACCCGAAAAACTATTGATTATCGGTATGACCGAAAACCTTACCGCCAGAAAAATTTTTGAGGAAGAACTAAAAAAACAGTTTATAAAGTATGGTATCAATGCCCATGAAAGTAGTGCGGCATTGGACAGGTTTTTTACCGATTCGCAACGAAGCGAGGAAGAAATCGATGCCATGGAAGAAAAACTGATAGCCAATGGTTTTGATGCGGTAGTTATCACGGCCATTATCGGAGTGGATGATAAAAGAAGCTACAATTCGGGATACTATACTTTTGGTTATCACTGGTACCGCTTCGGGCCCTATTATTACCGTTTCCAAGATTTGTACTATACGCCCGACTACTATAGCGATTATCAAGTATACCATGTGGAAACTTCCATTTACAACATCAAGGAGGATATGGACAAATCATTGGTCTGGGTAGGTACCTTTGATATTGTTGATCCTGTAAACATAACCTCCACCGTGGATGATTATGTGGAGCGGATTATCATGCAGTTGGAGCGGGAAGGTATAATTGAAAAAGCAAATAGTCTTCAGTAGGCAAAGGGGATATTTTTACTACCTACTGAAAACTACATACTGATTTCCGGTTTTCAGAACATTATATTTGAATAGATCATACTCTTTAAATTCTTGGGAAGTCCATCTCTAATATCCTCCATTTCTCCCAGGGAAACGTACTTTCTCAAATACATAAAGGTCAGATCAATATATTTTTCGGCCAAGTCATTTTCATAACCATAATCGTTTATGGCTGCGGCCCCATCAAATTCCTTTACCAGCTCTACAAACTCCTCCATATGCTTGATTTTCGGTTTCTTTTTCTTAATCGTCCACCCGTTTACATAGGCAGCTTTTAGGAACATAGGAAGTTGGGCAATAAACTGTAGGGACTCCTCTACTGGAATAATCTCCCGTAACCCATGCAATATGGAGGTTACTATCCTGCCCGCTTTTTCGGTATCCTTTCCCAGACTTAAATGCTTGGCATATTCTTTTAAAAACGTGTTTCCCTCGGTTGCATATTGATTAAAATTAAGTGCCATAATCTTTTATTTAAAGTGAAACCTAAAATTGATGGTTTCCGTTCGCATCACCAATGACCTTCGTCATTTTAAAAAGATTTTTCCTCAATTACCTTTGGCTATAGAAAAAGGATTATAGCAGATGAGAAAAATATTGATACCTACGGACTTTTCCCCAAATGCATGGAATGCCATACGGTACGCCCTGGAGTTTTTTAAGGAGGAAACCGTTACTTTCTATCTTCTCCATACCTATACCCCAGCTTTTTATCGGATGGACTATATGCTAGGCGGCCCCGCCTTTAGTGCCATTCCGGATATAGGCGTGGATATTTCCGTAGCCGGACTGGAAAAGACTCTCAACGATATTCAGGAACAATTTTCAAATCCGAAACACAGTTTTGAAACAGTATCCGCCTTTAACCTACTTACGGATGAAATTAACGAGTTAGCCAAAAAAAAAGGCATAGAAATGGTGGTTATGGGAACCAAAGGGGCAACGGGGGCAAAACAATTTTTCTTGGGCTCAAATACCATATTCGTAATACGCAAGGCAAGAATTCCCATATTGGCCATACCCGAAAAATGCAGATATCACAAAGTGACAAATATTCTTTTTCCAACCGGTTATTGGTCCAGATATAAAATAGCGGAATTGCAAACGCTTTTGGAAATTGCAAAAATGGACGGAGCAAGAATTACGGTATTTCATGTAAAGGAAGAGCATGACCTTACCCAGCAGCAGGAAAACAATAAGATACACTTGAAAAGGTGTCTGAAGAAAGTACAGTATCAGTTTACCGAGATACAAGGGAAATTAATGCCAAATGCAATATTGGACCATATAGAAGGAAACGATTTCCAGCTTCTGGCCATGATGAACCGGGGCCATTCATTTTTTGAACGGGTGCTCATTAAACAAAACATAGACCAGATCGGTTTTCATGTACAAATACCATTTTTGGTAATTCCGGACACCTCCAAGGTCAACCATTAAGCCAAGAGCGATGAAACATATACTTCTGCCCACCGATTTTTCCGATAACGCTTGGAACGCCCTCTTTACGGCATTAAAGCTCTATACGGATGTACCATGCCATTTTTATCTCTTGAACACCCATGAACCGGGTTTTGCCAACCTCCTAGGCGATAAGGGAAAACAGCGATTGGCCGTTATTTACGATTCTATGAAGGAATATTCAAATCAAGAGTTGGACAAGGTGCTGGACTACTTAAAAAAGAACCATAAAAATGATAAACATACGTTCCAGAAAATCTCCAGAACGGATGATCTGGTCTCCGCTATCAGGAAAATCCTCTTGAAAAAGGATATGGACATGATTATTATGGGAACCAAAGGGGCTACAGGGGCCAAAGAGGTTTTTATGGGGAGCAACACGGTAAAAGTCATTAAAGCCATTCGCAACCGCCCGGTTATGGCCATCCCGGAAAGCTATGATTTCCAGATATTGGAAAAAATCATCTTTCCAACGGATTTTACGCAATTTTTTGAACCTTTTGAGCTAAGCCCACTTGTGGAACTGACACTGCTTTGGAAAGCCCACATTGCCGTTTTCCAAGTTGCCCTTGAATTTCAATTAAGTGATTCCCAAAAAATGAACAAAACCTTATTGGATAAGAGATTGGCCGATACGAAACATAGCTTCCATGAGGTTAAAATGGAAGAGGATATAACAAAGGGCATACAGGATTTTGCAGAGGAAAAAGAAGCGGGGATGATAGCCCTCATCCATTATGGGCATACTTTTTTAGAGAGATTAACACGGGAACCCGTTGTAAAAAAGGTGGCCTTCCATAGCAAGATACCCTTGTTGGTATTGCCGGAATTATCATAGATTATCCCTATTAAAAGATAGAAATGAAAAAAATTCTATTGCCTACCGATTTCTCTAAAAACTCTAAAAGGGCCATGGATTTTGCCACTTCCCTATTCGCAAAAGAAGATTGTATCTTTTATGTGCTCCACGCTTACCAAATGGGGATATCTGCTGAAACGGGAAAATTGGAAATGGAGCAAAAATTGCAAAATTTGATTTCAGGACTGAATGGAAAGAAAATCCGGAATCAACGGTTTGAGGCCATTCTTATGCATGAAATCCCTGTTAATGCCATCAATGTCTCCATCATAGACAAAGATGTAGATTTTACTATCATGGGTACAAAAGGCACAACCGCCCTAGGCAAAATCTTTATGGGCAGTACCGCGGTCAGCGTGTTACGTCATATCAATAATTGCTCTATTATCGTAGTTCCCGAAAATTATGATGAACGCCCGATTAAAGAAATTGTCTTCGTCAATGACTTTAAACACCTTTTCCGTGTAGAAGAACTGAATCCGCTAAAGTACCTCGTCAAAATCCGAAATGCAATGCTGATTATCGTACGCTTTAGTACCTCGGAAGCATTGAAAGACCAACAAAAATTGAATCGGGAGCTTTTGAAAAACAATTTAGCGGAAGTACCACATCAATTTAAAACTGCGCCTTTGGAAACATCCGTATCATCTAGTATCAAGAAATTATTGGAACAGCATAAAGGTGTAGGTATCGTTGCCTTGTTAAAAAGCAAACATAGTTTTTTGGAAAAATTGTTATGGGAGCCCGTAATCCGGAACGTGGCCTTCACCACCAGGGTGCCCCTGCTTGTACTCCCGAACTTTGAATAATGTCCTTTTCGTATCGGCCTTTTGTCCTGCCCTCGTTTAATTTGCAGGATTGTATTGGAAATCCTATACGCAGTAATTCCTTTTTCGCCTTTTGAAAGGTAATGGGGCGTGCATAGAGAAAGTGTAGCATATTGTTTTCTATATCGATATCGATAATACGTAAATCCATTATCCTGCTTAAGTTTCTAAGAATTACCTTCTTGTCCTCATCGCACTTTAGATTTTGTAGGTTGGCCATAGCTTTCATAATCCTCGTTTTTAGTTCTTCAATATAGGTCAAGGTCAGCCGTTTCAAAATGATGCAGATCATTTAGCAAATTTTTGTTGGTACTTCTTACGTAATTGATCGACTCTAAGTGGGCATTGAAAATCAAGACAAAAAAATGGGGCATCAACAACACCATGAGGCGAGGAGTTCCAAAAAGTGTACCTATTATGTAGATATATTTCCTTGTTCGGATTCTTCCCTTGGCACCCTTTCCCCTACCAACAACTGCATGAACCTTGGCATCGTCCATCCTAGACAAAAAACTATCAAGTAGAGGTACTTCTTACCTAAATTTACGAAAAATCCGTTAGATTAGCAGTACCGACAAATACGGAATATACGTGCCTGTAACTATATCCATAAGCTACCTGCAAGCTATAAAATGAAAAATGCAATTATATTTTTTATTTCCATTATCGTTTTGACCTCCTGTAGTTCAGAAATTGATTTGGACAAAAAAGATAAAACGGAATTGGGTCTTGAGCAGCTTCCAAACGACTTGAAAAAAATTTACAGTACGACTTTTCAAAAAGCCAATGACACGACTACCTATAATATATTTTCACTTGACAAAAATTACGAGTTGACTCATTATTGGACCGGAATGCACAAACAACTTTTGACAAAAGGATTTAACCATCATTTCGTAATCAACGGAAAGGAATTTAAACTTGGAACGAATAAAGGTGACCCTTTTATTTTGCAAAATAAAAAGTTATACAATACTACTGAACTGAATTTAACTGAATATAACTTTGAAAAAGCAAAGTATATGGAAATTGACTTGACAGAATATTTAACCGAATAAAAAAGTCAGCAGCTAACAATGACCACAATGAATTGTGGTTTAGTTTCACATCAAAACAAAAGTATTGATCAATTTGAATGAATATGCGTTTATACACAATATTATTTCTACTAGTTGTCTTATTTGCTTGTAATACATCTTCTCCGGGCGAAGTCTTAGATGGAATTCTTGAAGTTCCTGAAAACCGGAATAATCCAAATTCACAAACCCTTAAATTAGTTTACAAAGTATTAAAGGCAAAAAAAGCCGATTCATTAAAAGCACCTGTTGTTTTTTTACAGGGCGGTCCGGGAGCAGCTACCCTGATTATGGAAAAATTCTGGGAGAATCATCCTTTTAGAAACGATAGGGATATTATACTAATGGATCAACGCGGAACGGGTGAATCTGAAGCAAACTGTATCGATATTGGAGACGCCATATTTGATGTTATAAAACAAGATTTTAACATAGATGAGGACTATGAAGCTACGGACTCTCTATTAGCAGAATGCAAGAAAACCATCCAACAAAAAGGAGTTGATCTCGCTGGATATAACAGTAGGGAAAATGCCGCTGATTTTGAGGATTTACGCAAAGCACTGGGCTATAAGAAATGGAATCTTTATGGAGTTTCCTATGGTTCAAGGTTGGGGTTGACCATCATGCGGGATTTTCCCAAAAGTATTCGCAGTGCTATACTGGTAGGGGTTTTGCCACCAGAATCTAATCTATTCGGAGATAGGGTCAGAAGCATTGAAAAATCACTTTTTGCTGTTCTCGGGAGTTGCGAGGACAATGAGGGTTGCAATAGCCGATATCCAAATCTAAAAGAACGCTTGTCAAAAGTATTGGCGAAAATGCAAACAGAACCATTGCATTTTGACTATAAAGGTAAGCCGTTTGTGCTCAATTCTCACGATGCTTTTTTACTGCTCTCTGTATCGCTTTACGATCACCATTCCATTGGTAATATCCCTTTTTTCATTGAGGCTTTGGAAAATGGAGAGACCGAACCTATCATTGAATTTTTACGAGCTTTCGAGTCAATTTATAGCCTCTTGAATTTGCCAATGCACTACTCGGTTAATGCTTATGAGGAGCTTCCTTTCTATAATGCGGTAGATTTGGACATGGCTATAAAACAATCTGAGTTTGGATTCGCCTTTGCTTTTTACAATTCGGCCGTCAAGTTATTGGCCGATTGGCATTCTTACCGGGCCACATATGTTGAAAAGCAAGCCGTGATTTCAGAAATCCCTACTCTTATGGTATCGGGCGGATTGGATCCAGTCACTCCTCCAAGCAATGCCACTGGAGCTTTAAGATATTTGAAGAACGGTTATGGAGTTATTTTTCAAGACGAAAGCCATCATTTTCTTAATCCATGTCTTTTTCAAATAACCGAAGACTTTATAAACAATCCTTTCTATAAACCGAATACAGATTGTAGCTTAATAAAGCGGCCTATTGAGTGGAACTTGAGCAAACCCACTCAATAGAAAATAATGTTATTATTCTATTTGCCTTTAAAGAGTCTAATTTAATGACATATTCTATGAAATTAGTCTGATGGAATTCAAACTCAGTCTGAGATTAAAAAATGGTAAACCCATCAAGTATCGAACTCTTAAACGAAAACAACAAACGCTTACAATACCTATAATCCATTGCGGTGTCCCGATAGCTATCGGGGCTTCGAACGAATCATGGCAGCGAACCTTAGCCGAACTGTTGCCAATAATTTAAAAGACACCTCAACCAAGTAAAAAATAAATGAAAAAATTGAAGTACATCCTTATACTAATTTCTATTATAATCCTGATACTATCAATTATTGCAAATATTCCCGAAAACAGGAAAGAAATTAAAACAACACATTTTACTTTCCTATTTAGTAGCAGTATCGACTCTTCAAGCATTGTTGGACTTTCAAAAGCATTAGAAGGCAGTTATTCAAAAATAAGTAGTAATCTGAATACAATACCTGCCGAGAATATTGAAGTGAACATCTATGCCCAAAGATGGAGATATATAAAAGTAAGTGGACATTGGAGTGCTTCGGGGAGTGTTAAGGGAATTTCAAAGCTCCATTTCGTAGAAGATGCGTGGTTAGATACTGAAATCTCTAAAATCGCCATTCATGAATTTGTTCATGCCGTAGTTCTCAAACTACTAATTGACAGAGAACCGAAACCATTAAACGCTGAAAGGTTTGATGAAAAGTTTTCAACCCTTCCAATATGGCTTTGGGAAGGGGTCAGCGTTTATGAAGCAAGACAATTTTACGAACCTAAAACGTTGGCTTATTTCAGTAATGGCGGGTACCCGCAAATTTCGGAATTAAACAATCGCTCCGACGGACAAAAGATATATACTTGTGGCTATACCATTATTGAGTACATTTTAAGGGAGTACGGAAAGGACAAACTAATTGAACTTATTGAATCTTACGGAGACTTAAAAAAAGTTCTGGACCTAACAGAAGAACAATTCTCAAGCAATTGGTATCATTTCATAAAGAACGAGTACAACTTGAAATGAAAAATTTTAACCGACAATGGATTCAGTACGATTCGCCATACTTGCCATATACTAAGCGTTACCCTATATTACAGAATGACTGAACCTGAAAAAATATTTCTCCAAATTATTGATGAATTGCCAAATGGAATTGAAGGGAAAATGTTTGGAGCAAAATCAATCAAATCGGAAAATGGTAAAACCGCAGCTTTTTTTTGGGAAGAAAATGTGACTTTTAAGCTTGACGGGAAGGCGGAATCAGAAGCTTTAAAGTTAAGCGGAGCAAAAATTGGATCTCATCTTTATGCAAAGGACAAACAAATGAAAGGCTGGGTTTTAATACCAAACGAACATTCTGAAAAATGGACGGAATTTGCTAAAAAAGCGATTGATTATGTTGGCAAGATAAAAAATAACAAAGGGTAACAACGTGTCCTATGAAAAGTACTAAGGGAGTTTTCCCCAAGGATAGCGAATATGTTCTTTCTGGCTTATACCATCAAATTAATGAGAGTCAAACTTAAGACGTGTATAAGTAATAGCCGAACCGTAGGCTGCAAGATTCGACAAAAATACCAGTAAATAGAATACTAAAATGACAAAACTACTATGAAAGGAATAACCCTATTGCTAGCATTGACATTTGTTGCAAATTTGACATTTGCCCAAGAAAAATGGTTTACACCCTTCGCCGACTCTATATTACTAGTAAACAACGCGAATAAAATATCAACGATTTTTATAAATGATATCAAAAAAATAAAACCGGATATCAAATTTGACATAAGAGCAATTATTAATACGACACCTAGTCTTATTTTTTATGATGAAAATACAAAAACCGTAAACCTACCTTTATGGGAACAACTTATCCCTGAACAAAAAAACTTTTTTTATGAAGTCGCCGGTGCCGAAGAAACCGGAAAAATGGCATTTGGACTTTTTTTTAATGGCTTTTACCTGTCACACGAATTGGGTCACGCCTTTCAACATCAGGTCCAAGACAATTTATCACAATCCTATGATAGCGAATATTTTGCCAACACCGTTGCCATACTTTGGTGGAGAAAACAAAAAAGAGAGGAAGAATTGAAGATGTGCTATGAGTATGCAAAAAAAATGTGGTCACAATTACCAAATCCCGTACCGGATGGGATGAGCATTCAAGAATTTTTTACAAAGAATTTTGAAGTAGGATCTCAAAGTCCGTATGCCTACGGATATATGCAGTTTCATCAATTTATTCAAATATATGAAGACGAGACTTTAACGGACTTTGATACGTTCATAAAACAGTCATTAATCAAGTGAAAACCTGACAATTAACAGGGTACACAAGCCCGCTGGGATCCGAGGAAGTTAAAAAATGGCCAGTCCCAAAAGCACCTTTGGCAACGGGTCTACTAAATACCAACCTTTAGCCCGGAATCCAAGGAATCCGTAATTAGACCAAGAGAATGTCAGTACTCGAAATCTTGAGGTAGTTGCTGAAACTGCCCATAAAAAACTGCTGATCCACGACTGCCGCATATCATATTTTCTTGCTATTGCGTACGTTATAAAGCGGCACTAAAATAGAAGAGTTGGTGGTTGCCTTCCCGAAAACTCATTAGCGGTACCTTGCCATAGGATTCCATCCTTTTGACAAGATCACGATGGAACCATTTTTTAAGCAACCCTCTTTTTTCCCTTTCCAACATGACCATAAGTTCTGCTCCCACATCTTCAAGATACATCCTGAGCGCTTCAAAAATGTCATCTGAAAACAACAATTTGAATTCTATCTTTTTATAGTTCACCTTATTTTGCAGCATCTCCTTGAACCATTCCATTTGGGTCTCTCCCTCATATTCCTTTTCGGTAATGATATGTATCACTTTTATTTCGGCCTGGAAGACATCCACCATTTCAGTCAATTTTCGAATGGCGTAAACATCCTCTTCTTCAAAATCGGTCGCATAAACTACGGTCCTTAAAGGCATGTACTTTGTATTCTCCGGGATTGCCAAAACTGGGCAAGGGGCCTTCTCTATAAGGGCCTTTGTAGTACTTCCCATAATAATTTCCTGTAATCTGCCCTCCCCTTTCATACCAACAAATATGAGGTAAGCATGCCATTCCGTAGCTTTGGAAATAATGCCCCGGATTACGGACATATGTTCCACTGGTTCAAAATGTAGTTTCATTTTATCCGATACTTTCCCCAAATGCTTTTTAAAAAATCCCTGTAGTTTTTCGCGTTCATGTTGTCTGGCATCCTCTGATAAACTGGGAAAGGGTTCCGTCAATTGAGTGCCCAATACTGTGGGAACGTCATAAACATGGGTCAGGACCAAACGGGTCTTTAGGCGCCTACAAAGAGCATAGGCATATTTTAAAGCAGCCACGGAATTTTCGGAATAGTCGGTAGCGTAGAGTATCGTTTTCATTTCCTTTGATTTTTAACAATTTAAAGTTAGGACCCCTTATTTAGACTTAAAATGACAATAGTCATTCCCAGTCGTCGCTTCCAAAATAAAAGGAGGGAATTCGGGTTACCTTGCCAATCGGCTGTAACTATCTTTCCTACTCTACCATTTTGGTCTTATGGCCTTCGTACCAGTTCGAAATTTTTTGATAGCATGTATTTTTATGCGTTCTTAATTTCTTCTTCCCTTGCTTGTACGTGAGGTAGTTCTGTTACTCCTATGCCTATTGGTGTTGTGCCGGTCATGGTAGCGCCGAATGTTGTCGTCATTATAATTCCGAATCCGGTGGTATCTGGATCTTCTTAAATTGATATGGGCATACCGAGGAGGCAGTACACGGCGACGTACCCATATACCCCCATCAAGATATAGATATGTCCGTTGGGATAAATCATAGTAAATGCTAAACTCCGGGAAATACACATAACGGACCACTTCCAACCTACTAGGGTAAAACCAGGGCGGCGGCGGATTATTAGGCCTTGATGAAATGACCACAGGGCCACAACTTGTGGTGAAAACACTCAGTACAATAGCAACCAATAGACATTCCCGAATACGCATTATCATGTGTTTTTGTAAAACAAAGTAAAGTAGCGGAACAACTATTGGAAATGACCTACATCATTTTAAGACCGATATATTTCAAATAGTTTTGAAGAAAGCATGAAGTGTAATGTAGCAGTAATTTACTTTTCCAAAGATGGAGCAGCCGCCCAATAAGAACAAATCCGATTCCCCGGATGAACAGAAACAAAAACCGCCTTATGGGGGGTATGGGATTTCTTGGTTCTATCTGATGCTCTTCGGCTTTTTGATTCTGTTTTCCATCCTTTCCAATCCTACTTCCAGCACCAAAGAAATAAGCTGGTCCGTTTTGGAAGACTCTCTCCTGACGGAACGTGCGGTAGAAAAAATTGTGGTCATCAATAAAGAAATTGCTGAAATCTACATCAAAAAAGACCATCTGAAAGACGCAAAAAACGGGGAGGTAACCGAAAGGTTGTTCTCTACTGTCCGAGGGCCACAATACCGAATGAATATAGGATCTGTTGAAACTTTTGAGAATAAGCTCTACAGGGCACAGCAAGGTTTTCCCCAAGAGGAAAAAATCAGTGTAGCCTACGAGAACCGAACCAGTTGGACCAGTATTCTATCTTGGTTACTGCCCTTCGGAATCATTATTCTATTCTGGATGTTCCTGCTCCGTAGAATGGGTCGCGGTTCTACAGGCGGGAATCCACTTTTCAACTTTGGAAAATCCACGGCCCAATTAACGGAAAAAGGAACTAAAAGTTCCGTAACCTTTGAGGATGTTGCCGGTCTAAAAGAGGCTAAAACAGAGGTTATGGAAGTGGTAGATTTCCTTAAAAATCCTGAGACCTATACCAAGCTTGGTGCTAAAATTCCAAAAGGGGTAATGCTGGTAGGGCCTCCTGGAACCGGAAAAACCTTGATGGCAAAGGCTGTTGCCGGTGAGGCACAAGTACCTTTTTTCTCGATGTCCGGTTCGGAATTCGTAGAAATGTTCGTAGGGGTCGGGGCATCGCGGGTACGCGACCTTTTTAAAAGGGCCAAGGAAAAATCACCTAGTATTATTTTTATCGATGAAATTGATGCCGTTGGTCGTTCCCGTGGTAAGATCAATGCTTTCCAGGCCAATGATGAACGGGAAAGTACTTTGAACCAATTGCTTACTGAATTGGATGGTTTTGGTCCCAATACGGGTGTCATTGTATTGGCCGCCACCAACCGGCCGGATGTGTTGGACAAAGCCCTTTTACGTCCAGGCAGGTTCGACCGTCACATCTATTTGGAGCTACCCACCAAAGAAGAACGTACCGAAATTTTTAAGGTACATCTGCGCCCCTTGAAACTCTCAAAAAAAATAGATGTTGCGTTATTAGCTAAATTAAGTCCCGGTTTTTCCGGTGCGGATATTGCCAATATTTGCAATGAAGCAGCACTTATTGCGGCAAGAAAGAAAAAGGAAATTGTGGAGCTGGAAGATTTTATGGAAGCACGCGACCGTGTTATTGGAGGCCTGGAACGTAAGAGCAAGATAATCTCGCCCAAGGAAAAGGAAATTGTGGCCTATCATGAAGCAGGACATGCGGTGGTCAGTTGGTATCTTAAGCATGTGGATTCCTTGGTAAAGGTATCCATTATACCCCGGGGGAAATCGTTGGGTTCTGCCTGGTACCTTCCCGAAGAACGCCAGATTGTGACCAAATCGCAGTTTTTAGATCAGTTATGCGCTTCCTTGGGCGGACGTGCTGCCGAGGAAATCATTTTTAACGAGGCTTCGTCAGGTGCCTTGGACGATCTCGAAAAAGTGACCAAACAAGCCTACACCATGGTCGCCTATTATGGGTTGGACGAGGAAATAGGTCCCATTAGTTTTTACGATTCCACAGGGCAAAATGAACGCATGCTGGGAAAACCTTATAGTGAAAACATGGCGCAATTAATTGATAAGGAAGTCCAAAACCTGGTAACCATGGCCTATGAGCGTACCAAGAAATTGCTTATACAACATAAGGACGAACTTCAAAAACTGGCAAAGCTCCTTCTAAAAAAAGAAGTTGTCGAAAAAGAAGATCTGGAGGAAGTCTTGGGGAAAAGAGGAGTTGAGGTTTTGGAAGGAAGCACAGAAAAAATAGGATAGGAACGAGAGCAAATAACGTGTTGATTTCTTCAAATCCGAAGAAATAGATTCAATAACCTTAAATACATGACGTCATGGAAAAAATGGAAAAGGCAAATCAAGTACTGTTCAATGAGGACCTACATTTTGAACACCTACAATGGCGTTCAGAACTTGCTTTTTGGGAAGATGAATTAAAATCCTTTAAAAACCGGTTGGAGGAACTGGTAAATCGTTTAACGGACAAAAAAGTGCTTGTCCGATTGGAACACTACCAAAATGAATTTACGTTACATAACGGAATCATTGATAATCTGCTGGAAGACATTGAAATACATGAAACCCGAATAGCGGCCCAAACAAAAACAGGAAGGGACATGTTGGATACTATGTTGACAAAAAAGCACTTGGAGTTTAGGCACCGAATGGAAACCCAAAGACAAATCTATGCCGACCTCAAAAAGGAATTCTTCAGGTTTCTGACAAAGTATTATGTGATATAAAACATAGTTAAGACAAAATGAGCATATGAAAATAGGCTTGGTACTTTCGGGAGGCGGTATGCGTGGCGTGGCCCACATTGGTGCGATCAGGGCATTGGAAGAAATGGATATTTATCCCACTCATATTGCCGGCACCAGTTCAGGAGCCATTGTAGGTGCCTTATATGCTGCAGGTATTGGTTGGGAGAATATTCTAGATTTTTTTAAGACTGTACAGATTTTTAGTATTGACAAATTTGCGAAGAGCAAGCCAGGCTTTGTAGATACCGAAAAGTTCTATGACCATTTGAAGAAATATCTGCCTGAAGATACCTTTGAATCCCTGGAGAAACCGTTCTATGTAACCGCTACCAATATTTTGGACGGTACGTTGCGGGTCTTTCATTGTGGAGAACTCATTCGGCCCATTCTGGCATCGGCTGCATTTCCGGGTGTTTTCGCTCCCATTAAGATCAAAGAAGGTTATTATTCCGATGGTGGAATTTTGAACAATTTTCCCACTGATCTTATCAAGAGGTACTGTGACAAGGTGGTTGGGGTCTATGTAAATCCTTTTGAGACAATAAGCATCAAAGACTTAAAACATTCGTATACGGTGATGGAAAGGGCCTATAAAATTAGAATGGCCAAGGAGTCCCTGGATAAATTCGGGGATTGTGACCTCATTATTTCCCCTAAGGGCCTCGCCAATTATAATACCTTTTCCATGAGAGATATAGATATAATTTTTAATGTCGGGTATGATGCCGCAATGAAAGCCTTGAACAACACCAGTTCGCTTAAAATCGCAACCATTTCTACAGATAAGTTTGGAGCGTAAAGGTTCCCTCAGCGATGGTGAAAAATCCACATGTAATGCCATTGTGGATTATAAATTAATCATAAATTCATCTTGAGGCAGAACCGATAATCTGCTTATCCGCAATGGCCGAACGGGTTCCTCGAAATAGCAGTGACAGCTTTTTTATCGCTAAAGTGAGCAGTATTTTTTTTAGGATACCACTAAGGCCTCCTACCAACTGGGTGGGGTAAAAGTTACTCTTCACATGGTTAAAACGTAGCTTGATATTTTCTCTGTCGATTTCCCGTTGCAGGCGTAAAATTCGTAGGTGATGGTCTATTTCTGAAAAAGAACTGTATTGTTTTGCCATCGTTCAATCAAAATAATGTTTAGAGAATTTTCGTAATATAGGGCCGTTGAGCCTATCCCGAAGTAAATAGCAAATAATGGCAATGAACACATAGGCCGTTCCTACGATAACAAATCCGTAATAGGAACTATCCAATGCCTCTCCAATAACAAAGGAGGCCGCAAGGGACAATATCAACAAGGCCAAAAGGGCTATAGCACCCACCAAAATAATCTGTGCTCCCGATGTGATCATGCCCATCAGTACCTTAAACACCTTGAGTTTAAGATATTCTTCGCTATTTTCAAGATAGGACCTAACGTCGGCATCCGTCTCCGTTAGATCCCTCTTCAATTCTTCAAAGGCCATAGGCGGTTACTTCTGTAGTTGGGCGTTCTTCTTTTTGAGTTCTTCCAATTTGCGCTCGAGCGTAGCAATAATATCATCGGCCTTATAGCTCATATTGCTAATGGTATCCTCTAGTTTTTGCTCAAATGCATCCTTCTTTTCCTTGGCGGTCTTGGTCAGTTCCTCCTTGGCATGCGAAAGGCGTTCCGTAAGGTCATGGCTAGTATCCTCTACTTTGCGCTTAATTTTTCTTCGGGTTTCCTTACCCTCATCAGGGGCGTACAAAACTCCGATTCCCGCTCCTATGGCGGCTCCAGTTAAAAGGGCTAATAAAATGCTCCCACTATTGTCTGTCATGATTTCTAAGGTTTTAATTGAATAAATAATCTATTTGGTCAAATTTAGGCCAGGTAAATCTCCAATGGAATGATCTATATCATTCTCGTCATATTTTTGACTAGCATCGTATGCACTAGACAAATGAAGGATAAAACTGTACTCTAAGCTCATTTTTGACCTGCAAAACACCGGGAGCTCGGAAAGCTGCTTTTTCAGCTTCTTCCTTTTCTTTTATAGAAGTTACCGTACCACTTAACTTTACTGTATGCCCTTCTGCCTTTACTTCAATATGGCTCGCATTGATGCTAGCGGAACGTTCAAACGCCTTGGTAATCCGGTCCTTCACTTCTACAGGTTTCACTTTTTGCTCTATGCTGATATTGTTGATTACGCCCTTTACGCCCAATAGGTTTTGAACGGTACGTTTGGCCGCTTTTTTCTGATACGCCCAAGGTAGCTCTCCGGACAAATGAACATAACCATCATCGACCCTTACCATAACTTTTTCCTTGGGTACGGAAGCGTTCCATTCCAAGGCATTGACAACGGCCTTGGCAATTTCCTTATCCGTTTTTTTATAGTCATCGCCATATTTTACTTCGATATCCTCGGCTACCGCTTTTACCCCTGCTACATTTTTTGCCGCTTTTTCCGCAGCAATTTTTTTACCATACCGGTTTACCACTCCACTTAGGGTAACAACACCATCTTCGACAATGACCCCCATTTGGGTTTCGTCTATATCGGGCTGCCACGCCAATTCGTCCAGCACGTCCTGTTTGATTTCTGCATCTGTTTTCATGATATGTAATTTTAGGTTAAACATTCAAATAATCTCACCTAAAGGTATTACGGCATTATGATCATCAAAATGACGTACGTCAGAGGCAGGACATTTTAAGCGTTAAATCTTTCTGTACACCCAACGTAGGTCCTATTTTTAAATCCGGGCCATATAACATAGCATGGCAAAAGAAGACTATCCAAATTCCAATTCCGAAAACACAACATTCCGGACCATTAACATGACCAAAATCATTTATTGGAATGTGTTACAAGCATACTTTTACAAAAAATAACCATGGCAAGTCTGTTGGACAAAGAATCGTGGTTGGCCTATATCGTGGTTCCGACCATTGCCATAGGATTAGGACTCCTAATAAGTTGGGCCGGTTTTGCTATTTTACGGCTGTACCACAAAAGGCAGCCTTCGGTATTTAAAGAACAACTGTTACAACGGCTTAAAAGGCCTATACGTTTTTTTATTCCCTTGGTTTTTCTTGTCCCTGTAATGGCCTATTTTGAACCGGGCATTTTATGGGAAAAACTTTTGGAAGCCGTGGTCATTATTTGTCTGGCCTGGATACTGGTTGCCCTGTTGTATTCTTCGGAAGAAGTGGTGAAACAAAAATTCGCTATAAAAGACCATAAAATTGCCAGCGAAAGAAAAGTATTGACCCAGCTTCATTTTTTAAAAAGTATTGCAGTGGCGATTATCATTACAATTGCAATCGCTTCCATTTTATGGAACATCCCCAGTGCAAGGCAATTGGGCAATACTATTTTGACCTCGGCAGGGGTAGCAGGCATCATCATTGGCGTAGCGGCACAAAAATCGATATCGAACCTTATTGTTGGTTTTCAATTGGCTTTTACGCAGGCTTTGAAAATCGATGATGAAGTGGTCATCGAGGGTGAGTTTGGTACCGTGGAGGATATTACCCTCACATACGTAGTTATAAAAACATGGGATTGGAGACGTTTGGTTCTGCCACTGAACTATTTTAATGATAAACCTTTTGTTAACTGGACGTTCAATTCAAGACCCTTGATCGCCACAGTTTATTTTCACTTGGACTATACCTTTCCGGTGGATGAGTTACGAACAAAGTTGATGGAACTATTAAAAGGTAATACCTTATGGGATAAAAACAAGGCAGGGTTGTTCTTGACCGAAATTGATAACCGAACTATGCAAATAAGGGCCGATTTCAGTGTTAGAAACGCCGCTGATGCGTGGAATCTGCGCTGCAGAGTAAGAGAGGATTTGA
This sequence comes from uncultured Flavobacteriaceae bacterium, assembly GCA_947494715.1. Classification (GTDB taxonomy): domain Bacteria; phylum Bacteroidota; class Bacteroidia; order Flavobacteriales; family Flavobacteriaceae; genus Ulvibacterium. The sequence continues at coordinate 206,128 of CANLWG010000005.1, forward strand.
TGGCATTCATACAAAACAATTACCCAGAGGCACTGCCCAAATTACGAGGGGTGGAAATAGACAAAGAGCCTTAGTCCTATTAGAAGTTAATTTCTACCTATATATTCCAAAATGTAGCTTGTCCGCAGCTAAGGGAACAATGGGAAACACCAGATTGATAGTAATAAACAAGGCTTATGGCAAATACCGTAACCGATATAGCACTTTTCGAAGCCATTTTTAAATCCTCTTTGGCAGGTTTCTTCATCGTGGATGCAGATGGTTATATCCTTAAGGTGAATCCCGAAGGGGAAAAGATGTTCGGATATAAAAAAGGGGAATTGATCCAAAAAAAAATAGGGAGCCTCTTTTCCGATGGTTTTAAGGAGGCCTATAAAATTCGAATAAAATCAAGCGATCCCCGACCGTTTCAACTTTTGGCCATAGATAAGGGGGGCAGAACGTTTCCATTGGATGTGCGTATTGCCCCTACCGTCATCAAGGGCCGCACAATTGCATCAGTCTATTGTAAACCGTCCAACGAAGCCCTTTTTGAGAGTGACAGAAAGCTGCGCACATTGATTGCCAATGTATCAGGTATAGTTTACCGATGTAAGGTAGATAAGCCGTGGACCATGGAATTTATCAGTGATGCCTGTTATGATATCTGCGGTTATTTCCCTGAACAATTTTATGATAATACAACGGTACATTGGGAAGCATTGATTCATCCGGAGGATAAAGTGAAGGTATGGAAAGAAATCCACAAATCAATTTCTAAAAAAGAACCCTATCAGGTTACCTATAGAATACTTACTGCGGAAAACAAGACAAAATGGATATGGGAACGAGGTTCGGGCGTAACCGATAAGACAGGTAAAATATATAGGTTGGAAGGTTTCATGGAAGATATTTCCGAACTCAAGGAAACTGAAATCATCTTGGCCAAGGAGAAGCAACGCTTACACCAATATTTAGATACCGCGGGCTCTATTTTCTTGGTTATCAATACAGATGGTAGAATAGATCTGGTCAATCGCAAAGGATCCGAAGTATTGGGATTGTCAATGGATACTATAGTCGGTAAAAATTGGTTCGATAGTTTTATTCCAAAACGAGATAAAAAAGAAATAGCTTCATTATTCCACAAGGTTATGCGAGGTGAGGTTACCCCTCCAGATTTTTATGAAAACTGGGTGGTAACCGCAAGTGGGCAAGAAAGGCTTATACGCTGGCGCAATGCCGTTTTAGAAGAGGCAGGTAAGATTACAGGTATAATCAGCTCAGGGGTAGATGTTACAGAGACAAAAATGGTGCAAACCACATTGAACATTAGAAATAGGGCCCTAGAGGCAGCGGGCAATGGCATTATCATTGTGAATGCCGCAGAGGCCAATCTACCTATTATATATAGCAACAATGCCTTTTCAAAAATTACGGGATATGATAAAGAAGAAGTTTTAGGAAGAAACTGTCGTTTTTTACAAAATGGCGACCGCGATCAACAGGGAATCGATGTTATTCGAAAAGCGATCAAGGCACAAAAACCCACTCAGGCGATAATCCGTAACTACCGAAAAGACGGCACCTTGTTTTGGAACGAGCTAACCATTACCCCTGTGCATAATGAACAAGGACAGCTTGTACATTTTATTGGTGTGCAAAATGATGTAACCGAACGTAAAAAAGGGGAACTGCTAAAGGATCAAATTCGCCAGATTTTGGAAATGATCGCCGAGCACAAGCCCCTTAAGGATATTGGTATGGCCATAGTCGAAGCCATTGAGGGATATTTGAAAAATTATATGGCCTCGATTATGCTATTGAACAAAAAGAAGGGTACCTTAAACAAATTGGCAGCACCCAACCTACCCAAACCTTTAATCAATGTTTTGAACGGAATGTCCATAAATACGGATAGTTGTTCTTGCACCAAGGCGGCAAGGTATAAAAAGGAGGTTTTTACAAAAGATGTTTCCAAAGATACCTTATGGCGGAATTACCAAGAATTGGCAATTCAAAATGGTTTACGGTCTTGTTGGTCATTTCCTATCCTATCTTCCAAAAAAGAGGTGTTGGGCACCTTTGCCATTTACCATGAAAAGCCAAAAAAGCCTTTAAAACTGCATAAAGAAACTATTACCGATCTCGCCCAACTTATGGCCATGGCCATAGAACAGAACCTCATACGAAAAGAATTAGAAAAAAGTAGGTGGCTGTTGGAATCCTATGCACGGGAACTTGAACAAAAGGTCACTGAACGTACCGATGAACTCAAGGCCACCGTACAAAAACTAGTAGAGACGAATCTAAGTTTGGAAGATCAGGTGTTGGAGACAAAGGCCGCAGAAAATAGGGCATTGACAAGCCAAGCTATGTTCGCCGCGATATCACGAAACTTTCCCAAAGGCGTTATTATTGTATTCAATGCCAATTTTGAGATTGTGTATATAGATGGGGGCGAATTGCGCCGTTTGGGCTTTGTGAAAAATCAATTTGAAGGACTTCATGTGGAAGATGTCGAAGTTTTTTCAAAAGAACGAATAGCACGTATCAAAGAAGATATAAAAAGGACACTAGCGGGCGAACACCTCTCTTTTGAAATGCGATTTAGAAATAAAAATTATACGGTAAATACATCTCCCCTGAATAATGGTAATAACGAGGTAAAGTGGACCCTCTTCGTTTATAACGATATTACAAAACAGAAAAAAGCGGAGCAGGATATTCGCAATGCATTATTACAGGAGCAGGAGCTCAATGAGTTGAAATCGCGTTTCATTTCCATGGCTTCCCATGAGTTTAGAACCCCTTTAAGTGCCATATTGTCCTCGGCCATATTAATTGAAAAACAGAACCAGCCTGGTAGAGAAAAAAAACGTGAAAAATATATAGAACAGATAAAATCGAATGTTCGGAATTTGGTAGGCATCTTGAACGATTTTCTATCCTTAAGCAAATTGGAAGAAGGCAAGGTGGCCCCAAAACCAATACGTTTTGATCTTGTACAATTTTCAAGATCCATATTGGACGAAATCGGACCTACCAAAAAACGGGGTCAAAAAATCAATATGGAGACTAATGCAGAACCCATAATGGTTCATTTGGATCCCAAATTAATGCACCATGTCCTCGTTAATTTAGTGTCGAATGCCATTAAATATTCCCAAGAAGACCAAGAGGTGTCCCTAAGCTTAAAAAGCCGGAAGACACTTGTTTCAATAGAAGTGAAGGATCAGGGTATCGGTATCCCCATCGCGGAACAGGAGAACCTCTTTCAGCGTTTTTTCCGTGCAGATAACAGTACCAATATACAGGGAACCGGACTTGGTCTACACATCGTAAAGCAATATACCGAACTCATGGGCGGTACAGTGGGGTTTGAAAGTGAGGTGGACAAAGGGTCAATTTTTAAAGTCGAATTTCCAGTATTCCAACCCCAAAAAGATGAGGCAAATAGGTAAACGGAACAGGAAATGGAATAAGGACAAAAAATACTCAATATGAAATACCGGGCAAGAAGGGTGATTCCGTCCTATGGTACAGACGAACAGATTCCTGACTACGTTGGGAACAACGGTAAAAAAAAGTGCCAAATGCCAAATACTAACTGCTGAATATTATAAAAATGAAAAAGGTACTATTGATAGAAGACAACAAAGATGTACGTGAAAACACGGCAGATATTCTTGAACTTTCCAACTATGTCGTGACCACTGCCGAAAATGGAAAAATAGGCATTGAAAAGGCCAAAACTTTTCGTCCTGATATCATACTCTGCGATATCATGATGCCGGTCATGGACGGTTACAAGGTTTTGGATACCTTGGGCGAAAAACCGGATACGGCCAGTATACCCTTTATTTTTTTGACCGCCAAATCCGAAAAGGCGGATTTGCGTAAAGGTATGAACCTGGGGGCGGACGACTACCTGACCAAGCCCTTTGAAGAACATGAATTGTTGGATGCGATTGCCTGTCGTTTAAGAAAGTGTGATTTTCTACGAAAGGAATTCTCAAAAAATATACAAGGAATCCATGAGTTTTTTCAAGATGCTTCGCACTACCTGAATTTGGAACATATTACTAGGGAGTATCGTCCCAAGTCCTACAAAAAAAGAGATTTCATCTTTAGGGAAGGTGATCATGCGCATGCCCTTTACTTTGTGGAAAGTGGTACGGTTAAAACCTATAAATCCACCGAATCGGGCAAGGAATTTGTGACCGGTATTAATAAAGCAGGTGATTTTATGGGGCAACTTTCCCTTTTGGGCCACTACGGTACATATTTGGAGTCTGCAATGGTCTTACATAATGCCGAGTTATATGCCATTCCTAAAACGGATTTTATACATCTTCTCTATGACAACAAAGAAGTCTCGCGTAAGTTTATGGACATTATTTCCAACAATCTGATCGAAGTACAGGAACAATTGCTAAATATGGCCTATACGTCCGTTCGTCAGCGAGTGGCCATGGCCTTACTAAGCCTATATAAGAAAGGGATTATTAAGGACGCACCTCATGAAGGCATCGATATTCCCCGTGAAGACTTTGCCGGCATGATAGGTACGGCTACGGAAACGGCTATTCGGACGCTTTCCGAATTTAGGGAAGAAGGTCTAATTGCCATGGGGCAAGCCAGAAGGATTATACTTTTGAACAAGGAAAAATTACAGCATATTGTAGATTTCAGCTAAACCTTTTGTGATTCTTATTCTCACAGCGGACTATTCCAAAACTACCGGGCAACCGTTTTATCAACTGCGCCAGTACTTTTCTATATCAAAAGGGAACGGGGTTTTCAGCATATATTTGAACTTCAAAGCACTATGAACAGAGAATGCCCCCGAACCAAACCTATTTACATGGACGAATTTCAGTTTGGATAAGAGGGCATTCTTGATAAGCAAGACTCATTAGGAAATCTCCACTACCTTAGGCGGTTTTTTCTTGGCCTCTTCTTTTTTTATAAGATCAAAGCTCAAAATACCGTCATGATAATGTGCCTTAATTTCCTCCTCTTTTACACTCTCTGGGAGCTGTAGCGATCTTTCAAAGGAGTTATAACTAAATTCCCTTCGGGTATAGTTTTCTTCCTTTTCCTCTTCTTCCATCGATTTTTCTGCCGAAATGTTGAGACAACCATCGTCAATGGTTACGTTAAAATCTTTTTTGGAAAAACCAGGTGCGGCCAATTCAATTTCAAATTTGTCCTCACTTTCCTTAATATTTAATGCAGGCTCAACGGTTTTACCGTTCCAGAAACGAGAGGGCAGCATATCACGGACCCATCGGCGATTATCAAAGAAATCGTCCATATCAAAGAAATCGTTGGTAATAAGACCTCCAAAAGGCCTTCTTCTAAATTTTACTAGTGACATAACGTTATATTTTTAGGTTAAACAATTAATTCATCCACCCGAAAGTACAATCGACCCAAAAACTTCAAAATGACCTGCATCAGTGATTTGACGATTTACATTCAAGAAAATGAATCGTTAAAAGATGTTATGGAAAGTTTTTGTTTATAGTTTTACACCAAAGGCCAGGTCTCCTGCGTCGCCAAGTCCAGGAATAATGTAGCCCTTGGAGGTTAATTCCTGGTCAATGGCCGCAATCCATAAATGCGTGTTTTGTGGAAAGACACTTTTTACATATTCAATGCCCTCTGTTGAGCCAATGACGGATATAATATGGATCTGATCAGGGTTCCCATGCGATTTTAAGGCCTTAAATACATTCTCCAATGTACGCCCGGTTGCCAACATGGGATCGGTAAGTACCAAAGTTTTGCCCTCCAACGAGGGAGCCGCAAAATACTTTACAATGACCTCAAAGGCGTCCTCTCCTTCAGGATGATGACGATATGCCGAAATAAAAGCATTTTCAGCGCCATCAAAATAGCTTAACAGGCCTTGGTGCAAGGGTAATCCGGCACGAAGCACGGAACAAAGTACCAATTTGTCCTTTGACAACGACATTTCCTTGGAACCAAAAGGAGTCTTAATAGTTTTCTTTTGGTAATTCAAAGCTTTGCTCAACTCATAGCTCAGTACTTCACCGATACGTTCAATATTTCTTCGAAAACGTAAGGAATCCTTTTGAATGGTAACATCCCTGATTTCAGCAATGAATTGATTTAAAAGCGAATTTTCCTCGCCAAAATGATGCACTGTCATGCTAGGTGTAGTTTAGTCTAAAAATACGGTTTTTAGATTTTGGCAGCTTGCTTTTTTCAGCTTATCTCTTGACACCGAACCTAATATTCATACAAAAGGAAAATCAAAAAAAGAGGTTATGCCTCCCGGGTTTGTTACTTCGAATCTTCTAGCTTTTTATATCTACCCCTCTTTTTTACAGTAGGTGCTTTTGGTTTCTTTTTGACCTTGCCTTTTTTCTTTCGTGGTAAAGATTTACTGCTTGAACTGGATGAACTTCCCACTAGCGGCAATTCGCCCGAGCTGTCCTCCTCATCGGATTCCTCCAAATCGTTTTTCAGGAGACCTCTTGTCCTTTTCAACCCCTTTTCCCGTTTCTTTTTAGGACTTTCCGACCCACTTTTTTTATTTCCTCTTCCTTTCCTACTTGATTTTGGGGAGGAACTGGAGCTGGAATCATCTTCCTGAAGTTCATCATCAAAATCGTAGGGTACATCGGGAAAATTTTCATCAGGAATATCGACTGAATCATGTTGGCCATGGTGTACGTTTTGAAAATGGTTATAGTTTACATTGGCCAAATGAATGGTATGATCTCCGTTACCATAGGGCTGAATGGTCAATTCCTGATTTCCAAAACCGAATACATGAACCACTATTCTTGCATTAAGTCGTCTAGCCAATTCGCGAATATGTTCATCTTCCGCCCATACGCCATCACCTCTGGCCTCAGCAAAGGTTTGCCCAACTATGGAACGGTAATATGCGACACCCTTGTTCCCGGAAATGGCCCGATTTACGGCATTATAAAAGCAATTTCCATCACCAGGTACGTCCGTGGTTATCCGATGAAAATTACCATTCACGGTACAGGCTACAGGTTGACTCCAGTCTACTTCATCATCCTGTTGCTGTCCTTTGCCTTTCTTCCCCATACTTTTTTTCTTATCCCACATCACCTCAAAGTTAAATCCGGAACGAGGTCCATGCCCACCGACATCCTGAATAACAACGGGCTTGGACAAAATTCCTCCGGATCGTTTACTGTGTTGCTCAAAACTCTTGGATTTCGTATTCGGTTTGGGGAAAAATTTACTTGCATAGGTACGGGAATGGGTTCTAAAACCCTGATGTAATCGGTTTTGGGCAAGCTTTTTGATCAGCTGATCCAGTATTCTCCTTACATAATCTATAGATCCCCTGCACATATTGGTACACATGGTATTCGGAAAGGAATCCACATCAAGGACGGCTTGAAGGATAACACCCCCCGGAAAAAGTTTTAGAAAAGTAGCAATAAGATGCCCTATCAAATCCGGTCTTTCTTTAATATCATGTGCAAAAGCGTTCTCACTATGGTATAAAGGAGGGCCATAATTAGAAATGTTTTCTGGCTTACCTTTTACATTGTTTACGGCCATTGAGAGCGAAGAACGCCTACCAAATTCATCCAAATGGGTTTGAGAAGCCAAAAATTCCTGATATGTTTCCCTGTGGTCAACCGTCATCTCTCCAAATGAGTCTTGTGCCTTACCGGAACTAGAAGATGTTTTCACTCGTGGGCCTGAATCTTGACTTTGCCATGCCCCCGGTATTCTCGCCTGCCATTGTTGGATCTTTCCTCCCTTAACCTGATATACGATAGTAATGCCGGCCGACACCCTATTGGTGGTATTTAGATCCTCCTTGCGCATTTTAGTGCGGTTTATATTAAAATCACGCAAATAGTTCCGCAACCAACCTTCATTGGTAGAAAACTTGGTCTTATCGGCCAAAATGGTATCCAATTGGCTATCACCGGTTAGCAATATTCCAGCAGTATCCCTTAGATAATTGGAAACTTCAAAGGGAAATTCAGCATAATCCATATCCTCTTCATAATTGGGCGGGGGAATCCTAGTACCCTTTAAATATTGTATCATATCAGATTTTGAAATAACTCGTATTTTATCGTCAATAAGTGCGTCCATAATTTTTTCCATCCGACTTCCTTGATCTTTCTTTTTTAACCCCATTGCTCCCAAGGCGGACGTTACATTAGGCGGTAACGGATATTTTATATGACCATCCTCGCGAATATAAATAAGCCTTTGTATAGGGTTTTGCCCAGAAATTGGTAAAACACCTTGTTCTAATCCCTTTTCATTGTACTTATCATTTGTAAAAGATTTTTTAGCCAACTCACTATCCATTTGTTGGGCTTTTGCACCCATCTCATCCGCTTCCCGTTCCAATCCCGAATCATCATTAATACGTACCTTACCTTTCATTTGCATGGTAGGTCCTACCCGTCCCTGTTTTTGTTGTACCACATGCCAAGCCTCATGTGATAGATGTTTTTCCTGTCCCGTAGCCAAATGAATATCAGTACCTTGGGCATAGGCATGTGCCTGTATTTGAGCAGGTTTGTCCGAATTGTAGTGTACTTTTACATCGTCCATTCCATAACCGGAAAGGTTTTCGAGGCCTGTTTTTAAGTTATCCGGTAAACCTGTATTATTGGGTTTTCGCTGTACCATGGGGTTCCCAACTACGCTTTTACCCATAGCTTCCAACTGTTTTCTCTGTACCGCCGCCTCGGACCGGTTGTCTACCAACCCAGGTGGGGAAGTAGAAGGTTTCTTTTTTGACGAATTAGGGGCTATAGAGCTGCTATGACTTTCATGTTTTTTATGTATAAATGATTCCATAATCCAACCTTTGACAAACTATATATTCTAAGCTATTCCAGGATACATTCGTAATCTTTTATCACCTTGGCATCACTCGGTGTTATTTTTCGAACTTCCCTCTGCGTTCTCTGCTCTTCTTCACTTTTTCTTTATACTCTGCCATTGCTTTTTGATAGGCTTTCCAGCCATTTTTTCCAATTTTTTGTGCTTCGGCACCTTGTCTTAACGCATCTATTTCTTCCTTGTTTATCTCATCGGGTATCAATCGGACAAGTTCTTGTGGTACATTTCCCCTATACAGACCTTCATAGGCCCTTCCCGCATATTCTACTGCGGTCGGGTTGCTTTGAACAGCCTCCTCCACCTCTGCTTTAGGAATATAGTTTTCTCCCAAGGAATGTACTACGACCGCTTGTCCTACCCCTCCACTTCGAAAACGGTTGGTAGGCATTTCGGAAACGGAAATATAGGCCGTAGATCCTGAACTTTCCCCTGTAACATGTTTTTCAATATCCCTATCCCCGCCGGGAGCAAGAAGACCTTTTCCCTCTAGCAAATTCTCGGCATCCTTTTTATCAATGGATCGAAGCGTTATTTTTCCCGCGGCGAACAGCTTTATTAACTTTTTTTTCAAATCATCTCCACCACTTTTGGTCTTATTGACCCTGTCCGAGGCCATAAGTTTATCTCGGAGGGTAAGTCTTTTCTTTTTCTTAGGTTTTCTGCGAAGGACGCTCGATGTGGAAACTGAACTTGGTGCTTCTGACTCTTCTTCAGAACTGGATAAACCTGATTCCCCATTTGTATTTGATGTCCCCGATTTTTCATCCGATGCTATGCGGCTATAGTAGACCCTCCAATTCTTTTCATTTAAAAAAGTATAATGGTAACCGTCATCCTTATAATTTCCTTCATCGTTGGGATGTTCCTCATACAAGGTGAATTCACATATCTCATGTCCTTCATGGGTTCTGTTTTCGGTAACCTTCATACGCTGAACGGTATTGTTGGATCCTACACCTACTATTTTATTTCCCAAAGTACAATTGAACATAGCATCCGCCTGTTTTTTCCGTAATACAGTTTCAGATCGGTTATCAGGAATTGTAATGGCCTTGGCACCTATTTTACCGTTTGCATTTTCTGAAAACCCGACCTTGCTCTTCGAAGACAGTTCTTTTCTTTTGATCAATTGCATAATTCTTCAAATAATTAAGTTTTCGGTTTTTTCTTTACTTTTACCTTTACTGGGCCTTTAGCACCTCTGTAATCCTGTACCGAACAAAAGTCATAACGATGTAGATAATCCTTTAGTCGGGCTAAGTGCGGACTGTAATAATCTATTTTCAACGGTTTGTCCATAAGCATATTTACCAGATGGTCGTTAAATAGTTGGGTGCGTCTAAATAAGCCTTTACTTTTCGATATTCCCTTCAAAGTAAAGTTCACCAGATCTTCCGGTGAATCATCTTCTTCATTTAGATGCCTTTTTATTTGCTTGTATACATATTTTTTGAACTCCTCTAGAATATGTTCAACTTCTTCTTTTTCATTATCCAAAACAAGTCCTATTTTCCTATGTGTAATTATATACCCTTTGATCCTCAACCCATGCTTGCGGTCACATTTGTTCAGTGCCTTAGCTATAATAACCTTGGACCAATATGGGGGCACCAATCTTTTCCATGGGCCCAAAAAGAGCAATAATTCTACGTATTTCCTTTTATCTTCAACTGTTTTGGTGTTTTCTGTCATATCAGCGTTATGTTACTTTTTCGCAATACAGCTTAATTTTGAGGAATCCATAGGACTATCCAGGTCTGTCCTTTCTAATTAGTTGATCAGAGCTACTGTTTTATTCTCTTTCATAAACTCACGTCTTATCCCCATCATCAATTCTTCTTGGCTTACCACCGTGCCATTTCTGTGTATGGTAGCCAAAGCACAAAATCGTAGGACATTAATGATAGAACCACCTGCCAGTTCATAATCCTCTGCTATTTGCCAAAGGTCAATTTCAGGGTTTAGGCTGCAGGTATTGGAAAAGGCATTTTTCCAAATTCGGTACCGTTCTTCGGGGCTGGGCATTCTAAAGTGAATCATAGACTGAAATCTTCTGGTAAAGGCCTGATCCAGATTTGCTTGAAGGTTCGAGGCCAAAATAACCACCCCCGGAAAGTCTTCGATCCGTTGTAATAAATAAGCTGTTTGCTGATTGGCATATCTGTCATTGGAAGAATTTGTAGCTGTGCGCTTCCCAAAGAGGGCATCGGCTTCATCAAAGAAAAGAATCCAATCCTTGTTTTCGGCAATGGTAAATATACGGGCAAGGTTTTTCTCGGTTTCCCCAATATACTTGGATACCATCATGGCCAAATCTACCTTATACACATCCCTTTGAGAGGCCTTTCCCAAAAGTGTTGCGGTTAGGGTCTTTCCCGTCCCCGGTGGCCCATAAAACAGGGCACGATATCCAGGTTTTATGTGTTTTTTCAAACCCCATTGTTTCAGCAGTACATGCCCATACTCCAGCCAATTATGAATTTCCATGAGCTGTTCCGAAATTCCTTGATCTAGGATAACATCGTCCCATTCCATAGGGGTCGTAATGTGATATGCCGGAAAGTTTGGGCCATGTTCCATTTTTAATTTTTCTCCAGTTAGAAAATAATGCAACCAAAAATTTGACATACTTAGGGTGCCATTGTAATCAGGAATATGGGATTCGGTTTCCTGCAATATCAATACTTCCCTTTTAAGCAATACCCTATCCCTATCTAAAACATCCATTACGGCATATCGCAATTCCGGATTCACGGCAGCAATTAAAAAACAAAGGGTTTGCCCAGTAGGCAGAAAACCATTATGACTCGAATTCTCTTCCCCTCCAAATTCTGTAAACCCCCTATCATAGATTTGATTTTTACCAAAAAAAATATCCAGGACCTCGGGCCGTAGATGTGGGGCCATTGCAAGGGCCATACCCAAACGATCAAATACATTAAGCTTCTCTTCCAGAACAAAATGGGCATAAGGACCATCATCCTCAAATAAATCCGGTAAGGGGATATTCAGCCAATGCTTTTCATGCCCTTCCTGCATCAGATAACTTGTTACTACCTGATGGATCACTTTTTGCAACCAATCTATTTCTGCCTGTAGAATATGTATGGCCTTATAAGCTTCCATAGGTCAAAAAGAATTTTTCAACATCATCCATATTGGCATCATCCCATCTAAAGTATAGTAAAGCTGTATTGGGATTCAAATCATTGGTTTGCAACATATCCAAAACGCTGGTCTGTACTGAACGCGGCAAGGAGGTATGATGTGAAACAGGATCGAATTGAAAATCATAATCAAAAAAGTTGCCCGCCCATTCATTTTTATTTTCACGTTGGGTTATAAGATCACTAACAAAAATATCTAACTTTTCTGGCTGGACAACCAGTTTTTTCGCTTTGAAAAAAATGGATTTACGTTTGCACTCCCTGTGGTAAAACTCGATATCCTTGGTTTGTATGTTCTTGGTCTTACTATGGCCAAAAAGATCGACCAGACCAAAATTCTCAGCTTCTGTGGCAATCTCCAATTCACCTTTTCCGGAACTTGAAATAGCGAGCGTCCAATCTGCTGCGGTAGCGCTCTCGGTCACCACATACAATTCGCGAAATGAATAACAGGTTTGCGTTAATTTTATGATCAACTCATCTTTAAGGTCATACCAATTCTTTATTTTGACCGATTCGGGTCGATTCCCTTTAAAAAGGAAGCTTCCTTTGTCGTGAAACGCAATAATTTGTTTACTAAATTGAAAATCCCCATCCACTACATCATGGCCACTTTCTCTTCCAGAATAGGGTTTAGTTACCCCTACATTGATGTTCCAATTGGCAGGACTTAAAGGTCTATGATCAAAATCACAATCTTCCCTAGCTACCAAGCCTTTCCTGAAAATATTTCCAAGTGGTAACATTTCCCCATTTTTAATTTGGAAAAAATCCCCTGGGTAAACCTCATACTGCAATGGAAGTACAGGAATAAAACCGTTTGTACGGATATAGAAATTACGGTAAAACTTTTTATATACAGTCTCCATAAGGTTTGTTTTAATCGGATAAGGTCCACCACCCTTATTCGGGTGGTGAACTATGTTACGATGCCAATGCAGCTGCAGTAGCGGCCGTTAAGCCCGAGCTTAGCGATTTCCAATTCACGGTGGCCTTGTTTAGTTGTGCTTTGGCATGGTTCAACTGTTTTAAGGCATCATTACTTGCTTTATGGGCTATTCTATAATCCGTTTTGGAGGTTTCATAGGCCTCATATAAAAGTGATTTCAACGAAACCTTTTGTTCTGGATTGATTTCTCCTTTCGCGTTTGTACGGGTCAATATTTCGTACAATTTCATAGATTGCGAGTATTCCAATGACGCTGCTGCTTCCGATTCCATATTCGCGGCTTGGGAAGCAAATGTAGATTTTAAGGCCACCAGAGTAAGTGCTACGGCATTATTGGCATCCTTTCCTACGGTTTGGATCATCGTAATCAACTCGTCCGATATCAATGGGTTTTTTACCTTTTTTCTGACTACGATGGTGGCCAATCTGTTGATCATTTCCGCGGTATAGATCAACTTATCCATGACGTCCCTCATTTCCTGTGCTACTTCTTTAATTTTTGCATCTGCATTTACTATTTCATTAAAAGCGATGTCCGAATTACTTCTGAGGTCGAAGGCATTCTGTACTACCTCATCCAATAAATCTTTTGCGGCCAGTGCCTGTGCCCTATTTTCTTCCGCAATCTTTAGAAAATTTAAGAATTTTGTATACTTGGCCTTAAAAGCTTCAACAATAGTGGTTAACTGTTGTACCTCATGCTGAGCATCAAGCACCTCTATAGTCAAGTTGTCCAGTTCAGCTTTCTTTCTTTCGGTTATCCCATATTTTTTTATGGGCGTTAATGTACGTAGTGTCATAATTAGCTGTTTTTAGTATTAATTAATGTAATGGGTGTTATATCCTGATAATTCGTTAAGTCGCTGGTAAACTGATCTTGATTTTCTTCCTCGCCTTTATACACGGTAAGAACTACAGGAAAATATTTAATATCCGGGAGAAGTCTGTTACCAAAATTATCGGTGGTGTCCGCCTTGATCGGCACTTCCCAATTTTGTATCAGGCTTATCGGATTGTCCTCTGTCTTGGCCGCCGAATCTGTGGCCTTGGTCTCATCCTTAGGGGGTGAGACTGCCATAGTATAATTGTCCGATAAAATCTTTTCGGCAATGGTACGATTAAAGAAGAATCCTAGTTTGCTCGGTACCGGAGTCATTATCTTCCCTAAGTCTGCTTCCTTATCATCGTTGAGATTTTTTAGGCCAACAATAGTAAGATCCAAATCCCTTTGAAGTTTGGTTCTCTTCTCCTGCAACTTGTTTAAGGCTTTTAGCCTTTTTTCCAGATGTTTTATTTCGTCAGAATCTAAGTTGGAACCTTCTAACTGATCTTTAATTTCCGTAATTTCCGTATTCATTTCCTCTTTCGATGGATATTCTTGAAGTTTTATGCTTAGATCGTTACGCTTTTCCTCGTTGGCAATGATACCGGGGTCATATAGATCTGCAATACGTTCCAAGGCCTTAACCTCGCTTTCAAGAGTCCTAAGACCTTCAACTGTTAAAGAGTTTTTGGTCAAGTCTTTGTTATCCGGTAAAAACATACAGCGGTAATCCACCTTAAAATCGTCATTGGCATCTAAAACTGTAGTAAATGTTAGTGTTGACGCATAATCCCCTACCTCGGATATGGTTACTTTCCCAGACAAATGGATGTCCTCTTTTTCCCCATCTTCCTTTACAATAATATCAGCTTCAACCGGGGCACTCACAGGGGGTGTTGGTTGTTGCATATAGGATGGAAGCTTTGGATCCGGGCCCGTTAAATGATAGGTAAGACTAAACGTGGCCGACTGTGCGGTAAGGTAATCATCAAAATTGTTGATTTTCTTCTTATAGTTTTCATCAAAAACGGTTAAAACAAAAACCACATAATTAGTACCTAGGGCCATAGAATCCCCATCAGCGTCCTTCAATTCCGAAATGCCAATTTTTTTTGAAGCTTGAATGGGAATAATGGGTTGTATTCCTACCGGTGGTATAAGCGGAAAAACAGGTGGCTTAACGTCTACATATCTACCCAATTCTAAAAGGCGTTCAGCATCTGCAATGGAAAAGGTAGATTTTTTCTTATCCTTTACCAACATAATGCAATACTGCTTTACAGGTACATAGAAACCTTCTTGATTATCGGAATCTTTTTTTTTCGAATGGGGATCAAAGAAGGGATTTTGCAGGTAATCAAAGTTTACCGTATAATCCGTTCCTTTTTTGCTTATTTCTGTAACACTAAGATTAAGATTAAGCTCCCGATTGGTTGATACGTAGGCCGCCAGGGTAGCAAAGAATTCTACATTTACATCTTCTAGCTTCCCTTCCGCCGCCTTTTCTTTTGTACTATCATCGGCCAAAGTCGCATTGTCCTTGGACACCTTGGCCGTTATCTGATCAAATTCATCGGATACCAGTTTAAGTATATTTTGAACCGAAGTATTGGTAGCCGTAGCCATATCATTAACGGTCTTCGCCGAGACTTCAGCAGTTAATGCTGAGCCTTCCATAGCGTGTTGGGAAGTAAGTTCGGCCTTATAAGCAGTTTTATTCATAAGCTCATAGGCATCCTTGCTCAGATCACAAATTTTCGTATCAAAGTCTGCCGCCCTAACAATACTGTATATACTCCCCATATCACTGGCCAGATGTACTATGGCGTTTGCCGCATGTTGCACATTCGCCGCACATACCGCCGCATTTGTTACGGATTGTGCTACATAAGCCTTTTCTTGATCCGCCGAGGCCAAAAGATTGGTAGATATATTACTATTGTTTACGGCCTGCGTTTTTACCATTTTTTTAAAATCATAGGTAGCAGATGCCAATTTGAGTTTCTCGGCCGAGGTTATTCGAGCTCCCTCCGCATGATACAGTTCATGGGCCGCGGATTTAAGGTTAGACTTTACTTTTTTTAGTTCCAACGTCTGGCTGTCCAGTGAAGCCACGACATCGTTATGAAGATTTTCGTTGTAAGAATTCATAAAAAATGTTTTTTAGATTAGTAATAAATACATGACATTGTTGCGATATTCTTCCCAAATTTGAAGGTTTAACTGCTGTCTATAACTACAGTCGGTAATTCTATTTTCATAATTTTTAAGTTTAATAAGGCCATTTTACATGCAATGGTTTTTTCATCCATGGATATTTTATTATTGAAAATGAAAAAGGCGATTGATGGATCAGCAAATCATAAGCTCGTTTCTCGACGGTTAGCTGCCATCTATCTTCACTTTCCTCTAAAATGCCGTCCCTTACCAGCCAATTTCCCCTAAATCCGTTCAAGGAGCTTTCTCCTATTGCGGACCAATGTTCTATGGCTGCTTGTAGTAATCCTTCCATTAGTTCGCATTCCGAGGAGGACAGTTCTACCCCATCCAAAACAGGTGTGGTAGGATGCGATCCGCACAACACTTTGTTCAGTGGCAAAAAAGACTCTTCCGTATATTCCTGTCCTGTTACTATATATTGGAGGTAATGCACTGCATTCAACTGATCTTCCAAATGCTTAAAGTCGTTATCCTTGAGGATCTTCATTCGCTCGAACAACATGGGGAAATAGGTGTTGAGCAATACCATACCGGCATTTTTTATGATAATACTATGCTTTAATCGGGTTGTAAGTTCATTTTTGTCCGATTGTCCTAAAATTGCCTCTACAGGTCCCTTTTTCCGCAGGGTGGGGTCTTGAGGTTTCTTAATAACCTGTTCCAGCCCGGCCTGAAACGAAATCGGGAACAATGGCCTGTGTACTTCCATTTTCTTAAGAAATCGTTTCTTGGAAATTCTTCTTACCGTACAGAACTCCCAAACCATTTCTTTCCAAAAGTTTGGAGGAGATAGCTTTTCCCAACTCCCCGTGACCCATACCATAATCGTTCTTTGAAATAGCCAATCCTGAAGCTCCCGAGCCGTAATTCCATCCATGGTGAAAACCTGTAATGCATTATAGAACTCCATCATCCCCTTCAACTGTACCCCCACGATTGGATTCATGGTTTCCATAGGTTTCAAGAATTTTGAAAATTCAATACTATTTATGATCCCATGTAGTGCAGATATGGACATTGGCCTGTTTTTCAAAGTTTTGTACCATACTAATGGGTAATATTTGAGTATTTCGGCCAAAAGTTGTTCCCGATTCTTTTTTTGATGATCATAAAACCAGATAGGTATCACCTTGTTAAATACAAGCTCATGGCATAATTCTTCTAGCATTCCCATTCGGTTACAACGTTGCAGGACATTGGGAGGGTTACCAACTTCTTGGGATATAGGTAAAGCTTCAAAAATTGGATTGGAAGTCACAAAGATGCCCTTAATCCTTTCCGAAAATCCAAAACCGTATTCTTCGCTTCTTGTCAATATATTTTCTGAAGTCAAGTTGCAGTTATTATTCAGATTTTGAAGGCTTAATTTTAGCAACTCCTTCAGGGAGGTGTTCTCTAATTTTTCGGTTTGAACCATTTTCCAAGTCTGTTCCCAGTAGACTGTTACCCATTCATTCATCGCCGGTTGTGTGGTCAATTCGGTTGTCCACAGAAATAAGGATTTAATAGCCTCAACATTCCGGCGTACTTGCCCGTAGCAATCAATACCGATCATTGAGATAAACCGTTCAAAGGACAGGGAGGTCCTGAGAAGGCCTATTCGTTTTTTTGAAATCGGAAGTTGTTCAAGAATATGGCGCACTGTCTTGGGGGAATGGTGCAAACCTTCTAAAAGTAAATAGGAAAAGTCGATTTCCCCAGCTGCAGTTTTTACTTTGGAGTCGCATCTTTTCAGACCTTCATATAATCCCGAATACCAAACCAAATTTTTGATTTCCTCCTTGTCGTTTATAAGATGATTTAGAATTAAATCTGTGCTATTTTCTTGCGCCAAAGTACCTTCGACCAATGTTTTTAAAATTGGAAAACGGTAATAAGCCCCTTTTTTAAATGTAGCCTCGAGGATTGTACCATCACCTTGATGACTTTTACAATCTGCCAGGCATTTTAAGTATATCGTATTTATACCTTCCGAAATAAAGGCCGTAGAAAGCCTTGGCACTTGATCTAGCAATACTTTGATGTATCGATCTTTTAAGACATTGATTTGGGCTAATGATTTTCCACCCAAATATTCCTGTATTTGCTTTCCTTGCTGAGTCTTCAGAAATTCAGTTGCCTTAATTTTAGAAGCGTCCATTTCGTTCAAAAGAAGTTGTGAGATCCCCAATCCATCATTGTGGGCATGTTTGATTTTTTGGGACAACTTATACATCAATGATGTATCCTGGTATCTACCATAACTTTCTTGCCATTTGGTTAAAAGCTTTTTGGTATACCTAAAAGTTCTAATTTTTGGAAAGTCCAAAAGTGCTGTAACAAAAGCTTCCGTTTGTCCTTTGGTGTACTTGACTATTAAAGGGCCCAATCTTTTGAGCAATGCCGTTATGAATGCTCTGCGACTTACAGAGGTCTTGAAAATCAACAGTTCCAATGCATTCATTATCAAATCATAACCTAGGTTTTTAACCCAGTTATAGTGTTTATCCTGCTTACCACTGTGGAGAATACCTTCATATAAAACAAGTAATAGTTCATGGATATCTTTCCTACAATGTTTTATAAAATACCCGGCAGGATGGAGGTCAAATAATTCATGTATATGTCGTTTCAAAAATGCCCTGTAAGGGAATTGAAGTAGTTGCTCATGGATTAACCGTGGTTTTAAGTAAATCCATTTTGCAAACGATATTTGCCGGCGCTTGGACCATATTTCCGAATTTTTAGTTAGGACGGCCTTATAAAATGTGTCCAATAAAGCTGTGATTTCCTTATGGAAATCTACGGCCGGTCTTTCCAATAAAACCGTAAGGAATGTATTATAAATGTCCGTCGGCCAAGTCCCTTTTAGAGCGATGTTGTTATCTAAATCGATAAGTTGGTAAAATAGTTCTTCTTCCCTTATTACATTGGTGCTTACCAATTTTGAGACACAATAGTCCAAAAAGGATTTGGGTTCAAATGGGGAATCTTCCCGGGTTCTTACAAAATGAATCCCCATCTTAAGTAGCACCGTTTTGTTGATAACGTCCTTTTTATGGGTAAATACCAATGCCAAAAAATCTATATTACTTAATATTAAATGTATATAGGATGGCTTCACAACGCTCAAAATTGCCTCCAAAGACCTATCAGTAAGGCTTCCAAAGCCAATAGTTTTTGGGTTTGAATTCACCGGAATCTGGCGCAACAGTGTTTTTAATTTTGCGGGATCTCTCTTACTGAACAACAGTACCAATCTGTTGAATGCAAGTCTGTCCTTTTCGGTTTTGCAAGATGAAGGAACCGTAAGATATTTTTGGAGCATTTGCCATTTCTTTGCCCCTGTTTTTTTTGACCCAAAGTTGTCTTCTTGTTGGTCAATTGAATTTGTTTTTTTCGCATCTATATCCCTCCATGCTTCTATTGTTTCAGTTATGATGAATGAGGACTGTGAAGTATTCTTAGCCTGTTTTTCGGCATTTTCGATACGTTTTAGAAGTTCTACAAAATTGAGGTCATAATGTTCGGCCATCCGGTTCAAAATAACCAAAATCATTCGCCTCACATTAAATGTCATTGAAGTTTCCGAAAAGAGGTAGTCACAGACCCAGAACCACAAATTTCTTTTAAAAGTTAAAAACTGAGTTTGTAGTATAGGAGCACTGCCATGAATACTTGTCAATTGATTTACAAAATTTAAAATATGCCCGTGATTATTGGGTTCCAGATATTTAAGGATCTTGATTAAGTAATCCTCTCTAATTTGCCAGCATATGCGCTTTCTTCCATTTTCCGATTTTCCTACCCGTCGAAGCATTGCCATCAGGTTTTCACGATCATTTCTTAATAGAAAAGATACTTCCCCATGTATGGAGTATTCAGCATGCTTGACTCCCCAAGAGGGTATCCCATGAAGAAAAAAATTGGTCAATGCATGTAATCGGGCAATGGTTTTATCCAAAACAACGATCTCTTGTGAGCCTTGCCTATATTGAAGTTGTAGGTTGACCAGTGCTACCTTTAGCTGTTCACTTAATTTTTGGGGAAGGTTATTTTGAATCGAATCCAAATCAATAACCCCCAAATCCAATTCCACAGAAGGTATTTGCCAGAATTGATTCTCTGGACAGGTAGTATCAAAAGTGGTTTCCATAACTTTGGGAAGTAGATTCCTGCTTAATGCGCTCAGTTGTTCTTGAAACTGAAATGAAAGTTCCCTATTGTCCAAGGAGGTTTCCCAACGGATTGTGGCTATGCTATGTTTTTGGTTGCCCCTCATCTTTTTGATCTGTTCAGTTCTAGAATACGGGTTGCCAAAATTCCTGCGACATCACTCAGTTCCGTACAGGGTAATGGCTGGTTCTTTTTATAAATAAGACAGTTATGCCAATTGATAAATTCAGGGATGATTTTTTTCAACCGGTTCTTTTCTAAAAAGTGGCAATGTGCCTCCAGATGAATGGGAAGAATACTTTCCAGAAATAATCTTAGACGTTTTTTAAATGGTGAAGATTTAAATTGGGGAATAAATTTTGGAAAAATAAGGTGTACGGTATTGGAAAAAAATACATCTGAATAACTGATATACTTTTCTACCTTGTCTCCCCAACTAATTTTAATGGCATAGTACAATTCTGTACCGGAAAAGGATTCAAATCCTGCCTTTTTTAGAGCGGACTTATCTATAGGTCTTAAGCGATACAGCAAGTTTCCTATACGTATTTTTTCATTTTCCTTGAAATATAAAAATTGTATTGTCCCATCGTTTTGAAATCCAATAGCCAAGGTTGCCATATCCTTATAGCAAAGTTTTTTCTCAAGTTGCCAAAATGGTCCATTTTCGATATCCTTGGCAATAACCAGCTGAAATTCTGCGGACTGCAACAGTACATTGGTCTCCAGCAGTATCATCCCTTTACGCTCACAATGTAACCATAGGGCCAGCTTCAACTGCTCTTCCTTATCCGAGTTTTCTAAATGCGCATGTATGTACTTTTTGTATTGATATTTTAACCCTAGCAATAAATTCAGCTTTAATTCCAGTGCGGAATAATTAATGAAATCTTGTTCGTCTAACTTCTCTATATCGTCTATTTGATGTTGATTAAAAATAAAGTCCCGAGTATATCCCTTGAGCAGTTCCGGATACATATTGCCGATTATCTCTTTAAATCCCGGACATTTTTTTGAATTTTCCATATTCGGAGTTCCCTCCAATTCCCAATAGGCCGGACAAAGTTTGCGACTCCCAATAAAATCATATCCTTTTTGGCGGTAGTAAGAAAGAAGACCTAAATTCTGAAGATAGAGACTTTTAAAAATCACTCGATCCTTTAATTCCTCACCGGAATACACAGAACCCTGTATTATGGCATTAATTACCAAAGGTGACTCTCCATGCCTTGCCAAAAGGTGATCGAGTATTTCATTTCTCCTGGTCAAGCTCGTATTATCATCCTCCATAAAGCCCATCAAACCCCGGATATAAGAATTATAGGGATCGTCCTTATACCTTTTCCAGCTCTCTTCCCTAAGTTTTTTCTTGGTTGGTAGCGTTGTGCTAAATTCAAATATATCCGAATCCTTTAGCAGAGGTCTTATATTGGGAACTTTATATAAAGATTGGTAAAAGTAGGTTGGGGAAAAACATTGGTAAGGAACTGGATATTGCAAATGTTCCTTTTGAAAGTTTTCCTTCTTCGCATAAAACTTTTTTTCATCCGAAGGGTTCCCACTAAATGAATTTTTGAAAGAAAATAAGTGTTTCACATTGGCCAACTGCGAAAATTGATTGGCCAAAACCTGATCGATCAAGGTAAGGTATCCTATCAACTGCTTTGATTGGGCTATTCTGGAATCAGGTGCCTGGGTTGTAATCGCATTATCCCCGACCGGAAAAATTTCTGGAAACGTGTTTTGAATGGAATAGTACGTATTAATATCCCTGTACTTACTTTTCGGCAGATTCGGGGTCATTTCAATCGCCGATACAGGTCGGAGAGGCAATCCTGTTTGCGCAAAAGCATTTTTGAAGGATTTGGCCATTGCCTTTATTTCCTTTTTCAGTTTTTGTCCTTTATAGGTAATCTTAAGTTTTTCGGTAGTTACAGATTTAACAATATTTATTCGTACTATTTCGTCCGCTCCGGATACAAACTCCTCACCAACGTCCATCCCGAAAACAAATTGCTTATGCTCCTGCTTGGACGCATGCATTAGATGTATATCGGAAATATGCCCAACCCCTGAAATAGATTGGAGTATGGCACTAATACCCCTTGTTCTAATAGTATTGTTCTTTACGGGTAATGGGGATTCCGGACTCCATCCGTTTTTGAGGATAGGGCCATTGAAAATTTCATCGGCCTCCCATCCGGATGCCTTTAAACTGTAGTATCCGGATTGTGGAATTTTAGGAAACACGTATCTATCCACCTGATCTTGGATCTCTACAAGTAAAGCTCTTAAGTCGCCCGAACCTTCAATTTCGATGACTCCCTTTAACAATAAATCTATAACCTTAAGAGGTTTTGGAAAAAGGAATGTAGCTCCCAAACTCCTCCTTTTGTTCAGTAAAAAGAAAGCTGCGCGACATATTTTATTGATTTTCTTTTTCCCCTTAATTGCAGGTGTAATCTTTAAGAAGACCTTATAAACACCCGTAAACATTTCAAATGGTTTGATAACCGGTATAATTATGGCATTATCTACCTCTTCTATACCATCAACACAATACTTTACAAAATCGGGTATGGTTATTGGAGCACTGGTTAAGATCTGCTCCGGTAAATAGAATTGATCTTCAACCTGTACTTGATCATCCTTATTCGACAGAATCTCCTTAATTGGAAATGCATTGCAATAGCCTAACTCGGTCAATGCATAGCAGATCTGATCCAAAATTGTAACCCCGGCGTCACTTGGGTTTAAATTATTCCATTCCGCCCCACTGAATTCCTGCACAAAGGCCAATCCTTCTGCCTTGAGCGATTTAAAATCCTGAGATTTCGGAAGGGATTTATCCAATATGTGGTATTCATTTTTCATTATTCAATCAAGATTGTCAGGTTGTGCTTCATGGCGGAAACGAAAAGTCCATTGGGTGCTTCTGTTGTGAGGTACTGCTCACTTTCCTGAAAAATTATAGGGCCTTGGACCATCATATCAATCCACGATTGCAATACCAACTGCCGTACATTTACAACACCTGGTATTTTTTTTATACAAGCTGCTACATCTATGGCCTTGATCCCTACATCAACTTGTACTTGTTGATCATCACTTGCAATCCAGGGAGATATAAAAATATTCAGTGCCTCGTTTATGGTTTTTTCCATATCCTCAATCCCGTATGCCGACCCAATTACGATTTCAACTTTAATACTTACATACTCAGGTAGAAAATTAGAAATTCGTATCTGGGAAAAGCTGGAGGTTCTATCATTTAGATACTGCTCTATTTCTTGCTTCATACAAGAATCCACCAATGGCATAAAAGCATTGGGAAGCATAGTATTTTCAACTTGTTTTACTAAAAACAATTCAGGTTTTCCTGGAGACGCGTACCACAATTTCGCATAGTAGATATCTTTAAATGCTTGCCGTACCGTTCTAAAAAAATCCTCGGTGCTTACCAGTCTGTCCTTGGTTTTTAACCGGGTACTGACTCGTTTGTTAAATTCTGAAACGTCTTCTGCAGCTTTCCCTCCAAAAGAGGGAAAAGGCTGTACCAATTTTGAAATCTGGGGAATTGACAGCTTAGGTTCGGTTATAATATTACTTTTTATGTGCGGGGCCATCCCATTCTTAAGAAAATTGCTTCCCGATCTTTTTACCATAAAACCGTTGTTCGCAAGAAAAGCAGTCTGGGCATACCCGTCAGGATTGTCTTTTACCCCAATAGCCACCCAACAATACTGTGTAGGCATAAGTGTATGCGTGGTGGACATATCCGTTGGAATTGAAAATTTCACAATGCCGGGACAACGAAATCCCTTGGTTCCATCTTTTACAACATGTAGCTCCTTCCAGGTATCCTGACTTAAGTAGCGATAATTTATGTCTCCATCAGTAGTGCTTGTATTGGCAGCATATTTTTGTGACATCTGAAAATACAAGTTTAATTCTCCGGGAACCGCAACATCTTCCATTTGCAAAAAAAGAGTTCCCTCGTGGCCAAAAGAAGGAAATAAGGGAAAGCCATCCATTTCCTCCAGCTCATCGCAAATGGATACATTTGGTATATCTATGTTAGATTCTGATGATCTGTCATATGCCAAATATTTTTGAAAAGGGGTATAATAAAAACATTTTAGGGGATAGTCCTTTTTACCTTTATCAAAATTATAGGTTACCGCAGCAGAATAATTGGCCGTAAATAAACTGGTTTTTGGTGTAAATGGCTTATTTGGCGCCGAAACCGGTTTTGTTTGATGATCAAAGATGATCATGGCATTATATAAGGCTATTGCCGATACTACTTTTGGGTATGTTTTTTCACCAAAACCCAGCATTTCATCATCCGACAGTAACATCCGTATAAAACCAAAAGTAGCATCCCCGTTATATTTTAGCGGAGCGTTCTGTAATTGTGGGCAAGGTATTATGATATTCTGAAGGCCTTGATTAGGTGGATAGCCGAAACTGCTTGTATCTTCCAAAATTCCTCCAGAAGTGGTAAAAAGATTTTCTGTTGGCCGTGTTCCCGGTATAGTTATAGGCTCTACGGGGAAGGATCCTTTATCCGGAGCTATGGGGATTAGGGGCATATCATTGCTATTGTCCATATAAAAATCGACCCAATCACCTTCCTGTAATAGTTGAAATCTTACTTTAAAGTAGGTATTGTTTAAAGGTCCCGTTTGATCTAAGAGTGTTGGTGCAGTTTTTTTTCGATGAAGCAACCAATCCAAGAAAGAACGGGAGGGAGTCTTTATCAAGGTATTGTATTCTCCCGCGATATAATTGTTGTATTGTTGATAATAGGCTCCGAAGTCTTTGGGCAAATTCTTCCAGTTAAAAGTAATATCAAGTTTATAAAAAGGTTTACTAAAAATTTCGGCATTTCCGATAATAAAACTGGTATTGGTTGCGGGATTGGGCCCTAGAGGTTGAAAAGGGGTCTTTGTACTTAAAACCCCATAATCATTGTACAAATGAAAGGTCTTAATTTCAGATACATCTGTCTGCACCGTAAGGCTCTCAAACTTTGGTGGATCGGCAAGATCTGGAAATGAAGTGAACTCCATTTTAAATAAGGGCCAGGACGCCTTGAATCCGTCCGGATTTTTTAAAAATGGAGCTATACCGGGAGTGGAAGGCGGTAATGTAAGACTAAAAGATGCAGTAGTACTTATTCCAAGATCTCCATGATCAAAGGCAGTAGCTAGCTCCGTGACATCTAACCATTTCCTTTGAGTACTTAAATACAGCTTTGCCCGATTAAACAGAGTGAGGTCTATAGATTTTTTAAAGACCATATCCATTTGAACCGTCCGCTTCCCTTCTTTTAAAAGTAACATAGGACTTGCAAATGCTACTCCAAGTTTAACTTGTTCATCCGCTTTGGATCCCACCAAGCTACCAAAAGTATTCCATGCTTTTATTTTTCCATCCTTCTCTCCTTTTAATACTCCGGGGGCAGTAATTTTTTCTTTGAACAATCCATAATGGCCATCGTCCATTTCTCTCTTAACCAAGGTGTATGCAGCATTGACCTTGGCCGAATTCAAATTTGAGTTGACCGTCGACTCAAAGACAATGGCACTCTTTTTCGTATCCAATCCGGCATTAAAGAAAGTACCGGCCATAAGTTGCAGGGTTTGGTTCTTCTTGGCCAGATCTGCACATAAAAAAGCCGTATCCGGCTGTGCATTTTTCAGGGTTTGCTTAAGAATATCCTTATAATAAAACTTAAGGTGCTTTTGTGAAATCGTATTCAGCTGCCTCTGATGCACTTGTAGGAGTTTTATAAAAGTGCGCAACAATATCGTATCTGGAAACTTACTCTTTTTAGCTTTGAAATTTTTGTATGCTATAGTCGAATAGTCCAGAATTTGATCAAGGAACGTAAATACAATATTTCCAACCCTTAGAAGCGCCTCCACAATATCCTTAAGTTTGTTTTTCCTGAATTTTTTGTGAAGCCCCAAGAGTTTCCAATAAGGAATCTTGTTCATGCTTTCTTTCCAAATCTCAGCATCATAGTTTTGAAAAAGATATGTTTTTACCGGTTCTATACCCTTAATTAGAGGGGATAGGTGCATGCGTTCCCTAAGAGATAAAATTGCCCATAGATACTGGCTTAAATCTGTTTTTACTTCATGAATTACATATGATTTTAAATCGTATATGTCCTCGGATTTTTGCATATAGTAGGTCCATAGCTCTATCTGCATAAACGCCTCCGTTAATTGATCTAACAATTGATTTAACCCATTGGAATTATCTTCGTTACTTTCGTTCTTCCTTACGCTATATTGAAGTTTTAGAGTAGTGTTCAGGTAAAGTGTTCTCATTTTTTGAATGTTGGTCTTTGAAATAAAGGCCAACAAAAAAATAGGATCCTTAAGTAAAAAAGGCGCCCAATCCCCGGAAAGGGTATTGTTTATGTCGTAAAAATTTATCAATGTGGCATAATTCACTAAAAAACCAAGCCTATCTTCCTCCGTTCTTCCGTCTATCAAAATGGAATCCGGAACAAGTGCCTTGTTCAGGTAAAATGCAGCCTTATTTTGATCAATTATGTTCATGTTTATACTTCTAGGTTGGTTCCCTCTATCAAATGAAAGGGGAAGACATAATTGTGTCGGGTATTGGTTTGGTTGTAGATATAGACTATATTGATTTCAACCCTACTACGGGGGTTTTCTACAAAATCAACCAAGATTTCCTCAACGGTTATTCGAGGTTCATTGTTGAGCAGCGCTACCTTCACGGCATCTTCTATTTCACCTTTTAAGGTTTCATCCATTTTACGAAAAAAGAACTGCTGCAATCCAGATCCAAACTGGGGTTCCATGAACCGTTCTCCGATCCTGGTTTGAAATATGACATTAATGGATTCATTAATATTCTCTTCGAAACGTGTCAACAACAATTGTTGATTCCCAGCTGAAAAGGTTACCGGAAATGACCAGCCCGAGCCCAAAAAATGTAACTCCTGTTTGTTGTATCGATTATCCACCTATTTCTACATTTAAAGCTCCTAGAACAATTTCTCCGCCATGGGCAGTTGCATCTCCCATACGTGCAGCGGGTGAACCTCCAATCATAACCGTAGCGGAACCAACTACGATAGAATCAGGTGGGCCTATACAAATTAGCATATCCCCTACTCTTGCCGCTGGTAATCCCCCGATCAAAACAGTAGGTTCGCCGGGACCCACCACGGGACCTCCTACATGGGGTATCGGAACAGGTGCAGGATCCTCCATAGGGCATTCATGAAAATCCGTAAGTCTTGCAGCCGGTGGCATAGTATCTAATTTATCATTATCATTGCGCTCTTGAGCGTAAGTTCCATTCCACTATTAATTTGAGCTGATTCACTTCCTTCTGCGGAATACTGACTGTCCGCCGTTTCCTTAATATTTATTCCAGTGATTTCTACATCCCCCGTAGATGCTTCCATCTTTACCCCTTGAGCCCCTTTGAGTATTAAGTTTTGATCGGCCTGAACGGTTATGTTCTTGGGACTCTTCATAACAATACCGTTATCCGACATTATAATGCTATTCTCGTTTTGATCCTGAATAGAAATTTCCTTATCCTCATCACTACAGATGATTTTATTTTTATTTGGGGTTTCGATAGTGAATACTTTTTTTTCATCATCAAATTGTATCATTATTCTGGACTTGGAAACAATAGCCTTCAATGAGTTTTTTTCATTGGGTTCCAAACTTTCAAAGGGCTTTCGTTTTGAACCACTGTAGAGACTTCCTAAAATGATCGGAAATCTGGGATCCTCATTCAAAAAACCTAGAACTACCTCATCTCCTACTTCTGGTAAAAAGAAGACCCCGGCACCGCTGGTACTGTAAAAATTAGTTAGTCGAGCCCAAATGCCCTCACCATTTTGATCAAAAAGGGGAACGTCTACAAGTATTCTAAACTGCTCCTCGGGATCTTCATATATTTTCTTGACCGTTGCGTTAAAAAGTCCCTGCACTCCTGGCAAAAGTCCGGAAGCCAACGGTGCGGCAATATCTGCTTCTTCCGTAAACCAAGAGGCGGATAGTCCAAGTTTTGCCTCCGTAATCCAGTTCCCATCGGAGATATCGTGTGTAATTCCTGAAATTAGATGATTCCCATTTAAGCGATTTCCTACCCCTTTGATAGTCAGATATTTACCAGGATTTGCTAGATGATTGCCCTGAAACTTCACTTCTCCCTGTATTTTAGAATACTCACTTTTAATCATTTGGGCCTTGGCCCAGTTGGTAAGGTCGGTCTTCTCCAATGGCACTGTCGTCTGAAGATTATAGTTGGAAAGTCCTAGGATTTCGGATAATTTTTTGGAGGAAATATTTCCTGGTCCAGGATGATCATTTGATGTCTCTCCACTCGTCAATTCCTGAGTCTTATAATCCCAGGTAACTGCTTTGGTAGTATCAAATTGCGTCAGCGCACTTAGCTTTGCATTACACTCCAGTAAATTATCTCCGTATGTTACGGTCAAAACAGGAGTTGTTTCTGCATCCGGTTTTCCAATAGTTACTTTGCCGTTAAGGGTTGTAACCACCAAACCATTGGCTTCGGCCCGGGACAAAATAAAGTCCCAGTCTGTAACATAATACTGCACTTGTTGTGCCCATTCTGTACTTGTTTCGGTGACTTCTGCTGACAACCCGCTATATTTTTCGATAACCGAGGACATGATGTCGCCATCCGTTTTTTTGGAAAAAGTAAGGCTCTTGCGACCTACAATCATTTTTACTGCAACATCATAACATTCAATCTCCAAAGCAGATCCTATATGCTCATCAATACGTATGGTTTGTTGGGTAATTATTCCTTTGAAGAGCATTTTTTTTGAAGTATCGTACCCAGCCTCAATTAGGATTTCTTTCCCCGGAACAAAGGTTTCAGAGGAACTTGCTTCAAAAGTTCCTGTACTGGTATTACCATCCAAAACAACAATATTTGCCTTGGAAATTCTATTTATTGCTTTCTCTACCCGAACTGAATATACACTTAAGGAGTCTGCAATAACCTCACCCCCTGTCTTGATACTAAGAGTAACCAATCCTCCGTTATTTGATGTACAGGATATTCCCATTATTGCTGTTGTAGGATGGGGGGTAAAACAAGTTTTCTACCTCCTTTAAGATGCCTGAATTTATTGAGGTCATTATATTTGGCAAGCTGAATATACGGGGTATAATCATCCCAAATTTTTTTGCATAAACCAGGCAACGTTTCGCCATCCACCGTAGTTACATAATGACTAAGGTCCATAGATTGATCGTTGTCCAGTTTTTTCCGTGTTTTACAGGAAACGTAGGCTCCAAAGGTCAGGGAGATTTTGGCACGTAAAGGGCTACCATCTGGTTTAAATAAGGTATACGAGGTATTGAAGGTTTTGAGGACACTTTTGAAGGTAATGTTTTTGCCCCATTGTATCTTCACAAAATTAGGCCTGTGTATTTTGCCGTTGTAGGTGAAAATTACACTTTCCAAAGCCTTGACCTCCTTGGCCATATTGCGCCTTTTGGCATCTACCACACCCGTACAATCAATGACCATATCAAAACTTAACCTATCACTAGGGGTGTGTTTATACGTTTGAGAGGTTGTGCTGGAGTCTTGGGACTGCCGATTATTATATTCGATATTGCGTTGCCATTTTATGGTATCCGGGTTAATCATTACGGTATAGGGTTTTCCCTTGAACGGTGTTTGAAATTCCCCATCGGTATATCCGGTTATTTTCATTAATTGTAAACCTGAAGCCATAATTTTCCTATCTGTTATATTTATTTTTTTTTGTCACTTCCAAAACCATGCGCCTACACTCCTCTAACAGTTGCTTTCGCCACACATTAAGGTCTTCCATTGAATTTTCTGACGAGGTTGTCCCTGGAGTGCTTCTTACTTCCGTTTTAATGATCAGTTCCCTTATTTCTACGGGCATCCTAAAAATTTTATGTTCTACTTATTCTTAGGTATCTCAAAATACCGATATGCCAATTCGATGCTTTCTATGGCCAGTTGATTTTCTGTTGATTTAAGGTCTGATATGGAATATTTTACAGGATATGCCCCGTAAAATGTCCATTCTATACAACTGGCCCCTTTTGCATTCAATAATCTTACCCTAACATCCTTGGTATTAATGGCATACACCAAACTACTATCCAAGGTATATGCACACCATTGTGCCAATTTGGAACCTTTAGGAATCAATGCTCGTTTAAGTATCAGGTTTTTGGTAGAAGAGGCAGTAGGAAGGCGATATTTAAATCTATTTTCACCTCCACAAGCCACTTCTTCCACGTTCATCTCCTTAGAAATACCCAATACTTCTTGAAATGCCGCATCCTCACCCCTAAAAGAAAGTTCAAAACGAAAACTAACCGGATAAGGACTTTCTCCAGTATCATTATTTGCCATTTGTTATGACCAATTGTTCATGTGCTATTTCAATGGTATCTACAGCTACTTCGTTCCCATCGGATTTTAGGTCCGTACTGGTTATTTTAGTAGGCCAGGCATTGTTTAATTGCCATTGCATGGTAACATTTCCCGACTCGTCCAACAACTTAATGAGTACGGTTCTTCGTTTTATGGTATTCATTGAAATTTGCTTGTGCCATTTCCAAAAGGTATTGTCATTAACAAACACTCCTCTTTTCATGGTTATGTTACCATACTTAACAATTCCCGGCATTTTTTCCGTTGAAAAAAGCGGGCTATTGCTTTTTCGATATTCAATAATCTGATTTTCCGCATCCATCCCGGATACCTCCTGAAATGCTACTTTTTTAAGTTCTGTTCCGAGGTCTACTTCAAATCTAAACTTGGGCATGGGCCATGTAGAGCCTTCCGTACTTCCATTATCTGGCATTGTTCTATTTTTTAAGGTTTATACAACTTATTTTTTCTAATTAACTGGCACTGGCCATTTTCTGTTCAAATGTGAGTACTATAAATTCTGCAGGATGTACTACGGCAACTTTTACCATTACCTTCATGAAACCACCAAGAACATCTTCTGGGGTCATGGTAGCCGGAACTCCACATTCCACAGAATATGCCTGTTCCGCAGTAGCTCCCTGTAAGCCACCCTCTTTCCAAATTGTATTGAGGAAACTGGCTATCATTCCTTTCACGGCTTCCCAGGTGTTTTTGGTATTGGGCTCAAAAACGTAGGCGTGGGCAGCCAATTTACAAGACTGTTCCAAGAAGGTTACCGTTCGCCGTACAGAGAGGTAGCACCAATCCTGGCTATTGCCGTCCAAGGTCCTAGCTCCCCATACCAAAATTCCCAATCCTCCCTTAAAAGATCGAATTGCATTGATCGACTTTCCGGAAACAGCATCTACATTAAGGTCAGCTTGTTGACTTTCCGACAGACAAATAGGTAATGATACCGCACCTAAAGAAGTGTTTGCCGGTGCTTTCCATACTCCCTGCTGATCGTCAATAGTGGTCATTACTCCAGCTAGGGCACCACTTGGTGGAAGAATATTAGCATCGGCAAGTACATGATTTATAATCATATTATAGGTCTTGCTAGCGGTAATCAAAGCATTATTATTTTGAGTTACACTTAAGCCAGAAGACGGATTTTGGATATTAGCTAAAATTTGGGCTATTGAAGCATTTGGGCTGGCCGGTGGATTTAGAATAGGTTCCAGTTGTTTAATATCACCTCCAAATAGATTGGTATAGTCTATATCTTGGTTCTGCATTATGGTAGTACCAACAAAAGGATAGTATGCAGTACCGAATTCCAGACCTATGGCCCCGGTATTGTCCCTAAATGTTTCAATATCATTGGTATACATTATGGGGTCTGGGTTTCGTCCCCCAATAATGTCAAAAATACTGATCGCTGTCTGCATCTGAGTATTCTGCAGCAGCATTGCCTGCATTAAGGCCGCATTGTTTTCAATTGAGAGCAAGGTAGCCTCAGGGCAGATATACATGGTAGGTTCTTCCTCATTTTTTAATAGTGCCAAGCCTTTGGTAAGGTCATCCAATTGTACATTCGGATTTACAATCTGGTCTCCGGGGGCCATAGCCGCCTTTGAGGGCGTACCATATGTTCCTACCGAAACGATATAGGCATCCCCTCCACCGTTTTCATAAAAGAGTTCAATGCTATTGTACAAATAGTAAATAGTGTTGGGATCGGGCACAATAGAATAGTAATCTCCACTTATTTGCACATAATCTCCTTTTTCAGGCTTACTTTTTTGCTTTACCAGATAATACTCGGGCTTGTATTGTTTTGCAGATGGCGCAGGTGGTGCTGGGTCCGGATAACAATAAATGGCTTTAAATTGTGACAAGGAAGTAATCTTTTGAGGTACCATGACATATGATTTGCCTTCGTATAGAGCTTGCGGGGTGTATCCAATAAAAGCAGGAACTGCCGTTGCTACCGGGACCACGGAATTAGGGAAAGCGTTAAGCTCCTCAATATAGACTCCTGGAGATTTAATGTTAGATTCAATCATAACTTCTCATATTAATTGATTATTAATTTATATATAGACATACATGGGAGAATACACTATTTCCTCTCCTTTTTCACGTGTAAACTGTATTCGCCCGGGATCTGGATTGGGAAGCCCCTTAAAAATGGTTTTGGCCGGATTCGTTTTTTTTACCGCATCGGATGTGGACTTACTATTCACCAAACTGAATTTATATTTCGGAATATTGCTTAACGGAATACGGGTGTCGCCCGAAGTAAATACAATGGCTTTCTGCCCATTGGCCAACCGTATAGATTCCGGGTCTGAGAAATAAATAGCCGATTTTCCCCTAATTTCTGGTCTTTCAAGCGATAACTTACTTTGATTAACTATATAATAGCGCCATTGTGTAGCTCTAGCCTGGAAGCGAATGTCAAAAACGGCCCGATTCCCATTTTCTAACTGATCTATAATATCCTTGAAATACAATCTTAAATATCCCATCGACATGGATTCCCTCTTTTCGGACAGGGTCAAGCGAAGTACAACGGGGTATTTAGTTTTACTATTAGCGTGAACTGCACTATTAAATTGGAGCTGCCCTTTCCTATTTATTGGAAGTTCCGTATATATGGGAAAATTAGAATCTGTGTTTTCCAGGTAAAAATCAAAATATGATGTTCGGGTGGTTTGGTAAGTGTATGTTAAAAAATCTGTTGCCGAGGTGTCCGTATAGGCAAAGTAACTAAACCCACTAAGGTCATTGGCCAGTTTAAGACCAAATCTTTTAGCTATATTTTTTGTGCTTTCAGATGGTATTGGCGTAAGGCAGGTACAACTATTCTCTTCAAAGTAGTTATGGAAAAATTGAACCTTAAACAGTTCTTTGAACGCTTTCTTTTTCATACCTCAACGGTATTTGAAGTTTGTTCTACTGCAGTATTGAAACCGTTGACTTGATCGGACAGCATATTGACAAGTCTTGTCCTATAAATTACCGAGGGCCGGTATTTTGCCCCCATGGCATTCCACAAATTATGCATCCGATGGTAATCCAATGATTCAAGTTCAAATTCCAACTTTTGAATCCCATATGGCAGGGTGGAATAGATACTGGAATCAATCGCTGGATTTGTTTGAAAAAAGAAAATAATCGCATCCAGAAATTTCAAGGTTTCACTATAATCATCAAAATTTGAAGTCACCAAAAGATCCAGATTATATCTTTCCGAGGGTGTCATTTGGGCAAAACCTCCATTGGACAAACGTTGATTTCTAACATAGAACGGTTTTAGAGTTTCCCTTTGAAGATTGATCAATGAAATGACCACCCTATTTTGATTTATAATAGGTACGGATCCATCGCCTTCGATTACCGTATTGATCAAGGTCTTGTCATCGTCCAGACCAAATCTGTTTTTAAGAAACTGATCTAGAACCGTGCTGGTAAACTGTAAGGCTTTTTGTATCACTGGGTTTCGCTTATCTTTATAAGTTCCATATATGCTAGACCAAGGAATGTAACTTGGCACATGATAAAATTAAAGGGAGAAGTGCTTTATTGGGAGATTTGGATATCTACTATTCGTAGACTATTTCTCGTTTTTGGCTTGACAGTATCTACAAAACGTATACAAGTGGAAATGGAAGCATGGACTAGGAGAGACCTTCCTATTTTATAAGGTATATGGTTATGAGCATTATGCTCTATATGAATAAGGAAAATTTGGCATTGTTTAAATAGCATTCACATAAAGACGTAAATCCTGATCTTTAAGTAGGGCCATTTTGTTTTTTAATCTGTACTTATGCATACGTACACTTTCCTGATTTATACCTAACAAGTGCCGTATATCGCTATTGGACATATTCATTCTAAGATAGCAACAGTATTTGACATCCTTTGAGGTAAGTGCCGGATGTCTTTCAGACAGCTGCCTGATAAACATGGGGTTTACATTTTCAAAATATACTTTAAAATCTTCCCAATGTTTTTTATCCGTTGTTGCAACCTTAATTGTGTTGACGACCGCTATCAGCTTTCTTTTGGTAGAATCGTCCACAACAGGATACAGCTCCTTTATTTGCTTTTTAGTCTTAATTAGGGTTTCCTCCTTATGGCCCAATTCCATAACGTATCGCGCAAGGTTTTTGCTAAGATTTTCGGTATGATAATGGGGAGTATCGGTCAGGAAAGATTTACCTACCCTTCTTTGGTCCGCAGCTATTAAACGCAAGATGGAACCTATTCTGATTTGCAAATAATTTTTTGTCGAGACATACTTAACGGGATAAGTAAAAACAATGGCTTTCTTATTCCAGGATAGGGATTTGTCCTCCAACTCCCTGGTTAAACATAAAACAGGTATTTTGATTCTATTTACAAAAGCGCAAATAGTATTTAGAGCTAGCTGGCTATTCCTAAAATGGGAGATGACCAGTTGCGGACGCAAAGACTTAATAATCCCGCATAAATCCGAAGTTCTTGTAACCGAATAGAGATGATCGGCTGTCCCGCGCAATCCGTTCAAGAGCATGGGCAACACCGAGGTATCATCACATCCAATCACTATGATTTTATCCTTGGTCATAAGGAGTTATCCTAGATGTCTTTGTATTAGCAAAGTGTAAGAAGCCAATTAAGTCCAAACTAGAACAAAGTCTATACTTCTTACTTAAAAATATCCACTTCGATTTTTAGTTTGGATATTTAATCCTCTAAACAGTGATTCTTACTGTTTTAAGGGACCCAAAGGGGAACGGGCAACCTAATAATCAGTTGTTTAAAACCAAGGAAAAATAACCAATCCTTTAAAAAATAAAGTTTCAGATTTTGATTGGAGGCAGTCCCAACCTAAATTCAAGGGTTAGGATTGTTAATATAAGAATTTTAACCTAAAGACTACATGAACAAATTAATAATTCTAAGTATTCCATAGATTAATATTACATTAATGGAAGTTTCTTTCTACTTGGTATACATGACAAGCTTTTTGGTATGCGGCCAACTCTTCTTAATACGCTGCAAAGTTTGCAAATCTTTAGAGGTATAAAGAGCACAAAAAACTCATAATCCCAAAACCGCCAAGCCCTTGATTAGGTCTATATATTGAGATTGTAAGCCTTTCCAAAGCTCCTATCCAAAGAGTTGGTAATCAGTAGAGTTTTCAAATCAATTAGATTCTATAAACCGGTAAGTCAAAATTTTTATTGAACCATCACATACTCTTTTTTGAGAAGGCAATACACGTACATATTCAAAGATGATCCATTATACTTTGGTCGTTATTTAAAAGGCATTTTGGTTGCCTAAATCCAACTGACCAAATAGAAAAGGATTACTACCAAATTCTTGGTTGTAGTCTGCAAAGAGAATAGTCTTTATGCCAGGCTCAACTTTCGGTTCCCGTTTTGGAAAGTATGAACATAAAATAGCCGGTCTTTTCCCACACATCTTTAAAAGTGGCATTCATAATTATGTAGCCGAAAACTTTTCAAAAATGATACCCTTGGTTCCAAAAAGTAACCTGAATCTTCGGTGCTTTTAGTCTTCATCATTATAAAGTTTATCGTACAAGCCTTCTGAAGATAGGACAAAAGGTGCTTTTGAAGTACGCTCAATCCATCGCTCATTAATTGAATCACTCAATTGAAGTCGGGCATCAATTCTCTTAAATGTTGGATTTTCATACCACATAGGGTGCGAATCCCAATGACAGTTAATATAGTGTACCGCTTTGACCACATCAGGGTTATCATCAATAATGTTAAAAAACGGGATAAACCATTTTTGCCAAGCTTCCTCTGCCTGCTTAGGATTGCCCAATTGTGTTTCTATGGTATTTCCAGTGGTCTTTGCATCAACATCCGAAATTGTAGGCGAGGCTTCCGCTATAAAAACGGGTTTTCCTTTTTTTCTGGCGAAAGGAATCATTTTTTGGTCCGCCCATCGGTTGAAAAATGAAAAACCTAACCAGTCCACATAATCGTCACCCGGGTACCACGATTCCAAATCACCATCATTGGGAGACATAAACCCTGTGGACTGCCATACATAAGCTGTATTGGTCACTCCCTTTGCCCTACACATATCAACAATTCTTTTATATGCCTTTATGGTACTTTTTTTATCATAGTGGTTCCAAGGCTCACCATCAAATTCATAGGCTATACGCAAAAAAAACAGGGCGTTTCCCAAGGGATAAAAGAAAATCGGCCAATCGATTAATATAATCATCATACGTACCATCGGCAACTTTTTCTTCGTGATTTACAAACTGTAACCCAATGGCCAGGGCCATATTTGCATAATCGGGGTCGTTTAATTGAAGCGTAGCATTGTAATCATTATCACCCCAATCATGGGTTTTATATAGGCCATCCAAACCTTCCATAATACGGCCAAAAGAATTCTCACCTGGGTTGATATTGGTATATGTGGTCCAACCGGCTGGAGTATCAAAATGGTCTAAATAGCCATCATTATATTCATCCAGTCCGCCTACGGCTTCAAGTTCTTGGCCAACGAAAAGCAGTACCTCACCATCCTTGAGCTCGAATTTAGCACGTTTGCGAACCTGCTCTTTTTCACTTTCCAGAGGTGCGGAATCCGTCTTCTTTTGCTGCTTTTCACCACATAATAGTAGTAGGGCCAAGCAGCACATAACTCCTAATTTCATTTTTTAAAGTTTATTTCTTTATACTCGAACCACTCAAAATCGGCATGATGGGTATTCATGGCAAGATCCTGGCAACAAATACCGGCAAAGCTTCCCGTGAAGGCTGGGCGATATCTACTACTACCCTCCCTTACATAATCGTCCGATAAAAGGCTAGCATCAAGTTCAGTGCCCAATTTATCGAATTTGCCCTCTCCCAGGCCAAAATAAAATTGAAGTTTATCTCGATTCATTTCACCCCGCAAGACAATCGATTCTTCATTTGTCATCTCTACTAATTCCTCTTGAAAGCTCATTTTAAAATTATCGGAAGAAACAACACATAAATACTTTTTGGTTCCCTCAAAGTTTGAAGTGATATAGGCATAATGATAATGACCGGTATTGTAGTAAAATACCAGACCGGCCATATGTAGGATATTCTCCGGTCGAAAATCAATGGAGGTCGTCACTTGGACATGAAAATCCTGGATTCTTCGTGCTAGTAAACTTTGATGGTGCAAAGAGTTCAAGGATTCCCTACCATACAATCTTAAAAACCCTTTTCTGGCCGAAAGGCTACACCAATCTTCGGTAATCGGTATTCGTAAGGATTGAAAATCCGAGGGGATTTCTTTGTGATCAAAATTGACCCTTGCCGAAGTAACTTCGTGTAGGAACTGGGGTAAATCCGGGGCAGGAATTTCCAAACGGGGTACGCGCGCCCCTGCTTTTAAATAAGGCCAATCCTCTTTCCAGATAACTTCCTCAATGGCCGTTTCCCGTCCCAAAGTGCAATTGCCATGGGTTGTTAAAGGTCGCCCTACTAAAAAAACGGCATACCAGCGGCCATTTTGGGTCTGGACCAAATCACCATGTCCAGACTTCTGTAGAGCGTGGTTCTTTTTAGCCGCTGTGGATATAACAGGGTTTTTAGGGTGAAACTCATAGGGGCCAAAAACTTCTCTACTACGTCCAATGCTCATAGCATGACCATACTCAGTACCCCCTTCCGCAAGTACCAAATAATAAAAATCGTTTTCTTTATAAAGATGGGGGCCCTCAGAAAGACCCAACGCCGTACCCTCGGTAAGGTAATGTACTTTACCAATCAACTTTTGGTTAGTGGGGTCATATTCCTGCATTTCAATACCTCCAAAAAATTTACCGCTACGATGATCGACCAACATGTTGAGAAACCATTTTTTCCCATCGGTATCATGAAAGAGCGAGCCGTCAAAACCCCGTGACGATAAATAAATC
Source organism: uncultured Flavobacteriaceae bacterium (assembly GCA_947494715.1). GTDB lineage: Bacteria > Bacteroidota > Bacteroidia > Flavobacteriales > Flavobacteriaceae > Ulvibacterium. The sequence continues at coordinate 244,713 of CANLWG010000005.1, forward strand.
GGTTCGCTCCAGTCACCTCTAATATCCCGTGTGGTTACCAAATAGTTGGGGGTATCTTTCCAGACACCATCAAAAGACCGTACATTGGAGTACACCAAATAAAAAGTGCCATCATCATAAGAGAGACATGGTGCCCTCACACCACAGGAATCAGGATTACCTCTCATATCCAACTGAGAAAGACGATTTAACGGTCGGGCGATCAACTTCCAGTTTTTAAGATCTCTGGAATGATGGATCTGTACCCCCGGGAACCATTCAAAGGTTGATGTTGCGATGTAATAATCCTCTCCGACCCTACAAATGGACGGATCGGGATTGAATCCCCGCAATATCGGATTTTGTATATGACTCATCGCCCAATTAATTCCTTTTCAAGCTGTTCCAAAGACTTTCCTTTGGTTTCCGGCAATATTCTAAATAGGACGAAAAATCCGATTACAGCGATTATTCCAAAAATAAAAAAGCTCATGGCATTGCCTAAGTTGGATAGTTCCCAAGGAAACACTTGCTGTACCAACCAACTGGCAAAACTATTTACGAAACCGATGACACCTATAGCCAGCCCTCTATATCTGTTGGGATACATTTCCGATAGCAGAACCCACATTACCGGTCCCAGGGAAAAAGCAAAACAGGCTATAAAACCTAAAATCCCGATTAAAATCAAGGTGGCATTCATTTCGGTGGCTGCCTCGATCAAGGCGCCTTCGTTTTTTGCATATACTTGGGTTCCTAAAGCCGATTTCATGGCATTTTTGAAATCAACATCGTTATCGAATTTCTTATCCGCAAATTGGGCCAAAGCATCTTTGTCCATATTTTCTAGCTGTGCGATTTCTGCAGACTTAAGTTCGTACGTGGCATTGTTGAATCCGTAAGCACATAGGAGCATGCTGATCGCAATACCCACCATACCAAAAAGTAGCAAAGGCCGTCTTCCAAGTTTATCGATTAGAAACATGGCGACAATGGTAAAAACTACGGTTGTAAAACTCAGAAAAACTCCTGAAGTAAAGGCGGCGTCCGTACCGATACCCGTTTGCTTAAAAATCGATGTGGCATAAAAGTATATGGCATTTATACCTGTAATTTGTTGAAGTATTCCTATGGCAAGACCAACCATAAAAATAAATCGCAGGGCAGGCTTTACCAATTCTCCTATGGATACTTTGGTAGTATCCTTTTGTTCACGAATGTTTTTTTCGATCGATGCAATCTCTTTCTCAGCTTTTTCATGTCCGTGTAACTGCTTCAAAACTTGGTTGGCGTCCATAACCTTCCCCCTCATATATAGCCAACGAGGGCTCCTAGGCACAAGGAACATGAATAAAAAATAGAGCAGGGCCGGGATCAACTCAACGCCCAACATCCATCGCCAAACCGTATCCTCCGTAAGAAATGAATCCCCCGAACTATACAGTTTATTGAAGTAATAATTACTTAAAAATGCGGCAAAAAAACCTAGGACAATGTTCAATTGTTGAATAGAAACTAATTTCCCACGATTTTGGGCATTGGAAATTTCAGCAATATAAGTGGGTGCCAATATAAGGGCGGCGCCAAATGCCAAACCACCTACCATACGTGCTATGTACAGCATTTCATAGGATGTTGCATAAGCGGAAAATAGTGCCGAAACGGCATATAAAAAGGCAACAATAATCAATATTCTTTTTCGTCCTACTATGTCACTCAGGCGGCCGGAGATCAGCATTGCTATCATCGCGGAAAAAGAAGGTGAACTTACGGCCCAACCGGTCTGGGCATCGTTCAAATCAAATTCGGGACCGGCATAGGACATTACCCCAGAGATAATACCTGCGTCAAAACCAAACAAAAATCCTCCTAAGGAGACTACAAAGGCTATAAATAATGTTCTTTTGGTCATATTTTAGAATGTTTTGGAGTACCCTATTGCTTTAGTCAAGATTTAAAATATATACTTTTATGCTATTCGGCATATATTTTCAGAATTGCGTATCGTGCTTAACGGGGAACTGATCTGGGATTTTTTCGTTTGGCTCACCCAGGTTCTGACGTAGGTCAATTTCAATACCTCTTGCAATTGTTGAGATAGGAACGTCGTTTGCCGTTCCTTCAAACGGATTTTCACCCGTTCTCCCGATTCTTTCCATCGTATGGAATATCCAAGCGACAATAATATAAAAAGGGATGGACAACCAGGCAAATAATTCGCTCGCCAAAGTATGGGTTTCCGAAAATCCATTTCCAATTTCAATGAATTGGGGGACTAAGGCCAAGGGAAGTAACAGGATAAAAATCCACATGAAAAAATGATTAAGGGTGGCAAACTGTCTTGGGTATGGAAAATTTTTGATACGTTCACTTTTACCTTGAAGTGTAAACAATTCTTGAAGTATTGCCTCGAGTTCCAAAAAAGAGAACTCCCATATTACACCTTGCTCCTTAAGCTTTTTTAGGTGGTGGGATTGTAGGTACAATAAAGCGGTCTGTTTATTGTTCTTGCCCAATACATAGGCTAGGTCACTTTCCGAAATATAAGGTTTTAAATCTTCTTCCAAACTAGAATCCAGCTCAGGTGGACGCATATTCCATTCTTGATTTGTTTTGTGGCTTACGCTTGTTTCCCATGGCCTGGGCATACGCATGGCATGTCGTAATGCGGTCATCCAAGCGATATGGCGATACGTTAGGGTTTTAATCTCGCTTTGGATTTGTGCCTCGGTCACAGGGGATTGGGTATATTCTTGGGTCAGCATATCTTGTACGAACATACCAAAGGTTCTAGAGGTGTTTACGATACCTCCCCAAATTTTACGGGCCTCCCAAATTCTTCCGTAAGCCGAATTATTTTGAAATCCTATGACAAAGGCTACGGCAGTACCGATCAATGCCAAAGGAGTCCAAGGAATTTTTAACCAGCCCAAATCAAAAAAGTAGTAGATGGCTACCCAAACTACTATAATAAAAAGGAAAAGAAAGGTTTCAAATCGGGTCCACCAAGCCATTTCGAAGGCGGTATATTTTTTTTTAATATGCATAACTCATATTTTGTAATTCATTAACTTAATTTATTTGGTTGGTTGTTGCTACATCCCAACGGGGTCAACCCATTTTGCCTATAAACTCAATAACAAAAATGTCAGAACCTTAAGAGGGCATATGGCTACAATGTATGAATATTCTGGGGCATCAGGATAAATTTCGTCCCCTAAACACCGGATTTAAAATGGTGTCATTTTTTGATCCTCGTTCATTAACCCCAAATTTGGATCCATTGAATTCATTTGAATGACCATTTGTATCTCTTTTTAAACCTTTTTATAGGATTTTTCGTATAGTAAAAAAGGGCAAATCAATATAGTTTAGCCGAAAGTCCAAGAAGTGGAAAAGTTTCGGTAATTCCATCGTTGATAGAGAATTCGTTGGAGCCAGACCTTAAAAAAAGTATAGGATACCATCCGTTTCGTGGTACATAAAATTTGTATTGCCCTTATGTTCCATGATAAAGAAATTGGATTATTTCGTATCTTGGCTTTATTTGGATTTGGGACCTACGATTCTGTGTTAAAAAAATTTCAAATGCACAAAATCGTTTTTTTATTCATAACATTATGGGCCAATCCGCATTAGGTTTTTGAATTTACGTGCATGAACGATCAATGGCTGAACAAGGTAGAGGGACTATTCAAGAAGCAATATCAAGAGCTTTGTTTAATTGCCTATAGCTATGTTGCCGATATTGACGAAGCCGAGGACATTGTACAGGACGTTTTTATCTCCTTGCTGAGACGACAAGACCATAACATATTGGAAATGGACAGGTATGTTAAAAGATCGGTGAAAAATGCCAGTCTCAATAAAATCAGGCAATCAAAAAAGATAGAGCCTATTACGGAGAAGGTATTAAAACTTCCCTACCCTGAAAATCCACAACGCATACACCATGATGAGGAAATCAAGACCGCCATACAGAATTTGCCTGTGCAATGTAAGAAGGTATTTGAGCTTTGCGCCTTGGAAGGCCAAAAATATAGTACCGCCGCCGAAACTCTAAATATCTCCGTAAATACGGTAAAATCACATATGAAAAAGGCCTACAAGATTCTTCGCGTTGAGCTACAGGATACTCAATTATTTCTACTGTTGTTGTTAATTTCTCATTTACGGTAGCTCTTTTTTGATTTTTTTCAATTTTAACATCACCCTTTTTATGTTATTCCGTGTCCTTATAGTATAGGCCATGAAAATCATCTATGGAAATAGCGAAACTCATTGTAAAGAAACTGACCTCCAATCTTTCCGGAACCGACGAGAAAGAATTTAATTCATGGTTGCATTCGTCCCATGAAAATAAAGAGCTCTTTGATCGAATAGTACTGATCCAGAAATCCAGTAAGGATATCAGGGAATTGGAAACTTTGGACGAAATCACCGCTTGGAACAAAATACTTCAAAAAATAGAGCCCAATAGGGTATCCCAAAAAAGAATGCTTTGGGCAAGACCAATTTTTAGATATGCGGCCGTTTTTGTAGGGCTTCTAGGTTTTGCTTTCTGGTACTTGTTCAACTCTGTCCAAACGCCGGAAAAGATGATGCCGATACCGGACAAAAATGCGATCACACTCCAATTGGAAAATGGGGAAATAAAAGAGTTATCCGAGGATGGCTCTTCACTCATCAAAGATAAGGAAGGTAATTTGGTGGTCATCAAAAAAGGATCGAACCTGGCGTATTCGGACTCGGTCTCAGTAGAAAAACTGGTCTATAACACGTTAACGGTTCCCTATGCCAGGCGATTTGGGATACAGCTTTCCGATGGAACAAGAATACATCTCAATTCAGGTTCTTCCATAAGGTATCCGGTCAAATTCATCAAAGGAGTACATAGAGAAGTTTTTTTGACCGGTGAGGCCTTTTTTGAGGTAACCGAGGATACCGAGCGTCCTTTTATTGTTAGTAGTGATGATCTGGTTGTAACAGTATTGGGCACCACCTTCAATGTAAAAGCCTATCCCGAGGATAAGGAAATAAATACGGTCCTGGTCTCAGGTTCCGTTGGTCTTTCCAATAAAGAAAACCCAAGTACCGACTCCACACTATTGGAACCGGGGCACATGGCTTCTTGGGACAAAACCAGCAATGCCATGGCCATGGAAGCCGTGGATACGGACATTTATACTTCATGGATCTACGGAAGATTGGTGCTAAAACGAACACCTTTTGAACAAATTATTCCCAAACTACAGCGGCACTATAATATATCCATTACCAATAATTACCCCATCTTAAACGATAAGGTATTTACGGCCAGCTATGACATTGAGACCATTGAGGAAGTGTTGGGGTCGCTCAACGAAATCATTCCATTTTATTTTGAAGTCGATGGAAACGAAATCACTATAAACAAACCCGAAAATTAGACTAACTTAAAATACAACCGCCAATGAAATAGACGCCACAAAAATCAAAAAAATCGGGAAATGCTGATACCATTCCCCGATAGATTAGTAATCAACTGATACGAGTTAACTAAAATCTTTTAAAAATATGGAAAAATTCAAAGGAATTCGACTTTTTACGTCCAATTCCATTAAAATAAGTCTAGCGTTGAAGCTTACGCTCTTTCTTTTACTAGCCTCCATCCTATCCGTGCATGCAAATGCCTATTCTCAACGGACCAAGGTGAGTTTAAACTTTGAGAACGCTACCATGCAACAGGTGCTAGAGGAAATAGAGACAATCACCGACTTTAAATTTGTGTATACAAATACTGAAATCGATGCAGATCAGCGGGTTTCGGTCACCGCAGAGAATGAAAAATTATCTTCTGTCTTAAAAAGATTGTTCCAACAAACGGACATCTCCTATAAACTGAGACGAAAATTGATTATCCTGCGTTCACTTCCCGTCCCCAAGACTGTCAAGGTGGTTCCCCCACCAGATAAAACCGAGGAAGACCAACAACTTCAAGTATCGGGTACGGTGATCGATGAGAATGGAAATCCCCTTCCGGGTGCCAATGTTATTGAAAAGGATACACAAAATGGTGTTGTCACGGATTTTGATGGAAAATTTACAATTTCCCTTCAAAACGCTGATGCCGTGTTATTGGTTTCTTATATCGGTTTTGTTACCAAAGAGGTGAATGCGACCCCAGGTGAGGAAATGTCAATTCAGCTCACTACCGATACCGCACAACTTGAGGAAGTAGTACTCGTGGGTTACGGGGTACAGCGAAAATCCGATGTAACCGGATCGGTCTCCAGTGTTGCCGGGGAAGATCTGCTGAGGCGACCAGTGGCCAATGCCATACAAGGCCTACAGGGCCGTGTTGCCGGTGCCAATGTATATCTCAATTCGGGAAGTCCTACGGCAGCTCCTCGAATCATCATCCGAGGCCTGGGCACCATCAACTCCAGTTCCAACCCCTTGTTCGTGGTAGACGGGGTAGTTATGGAAGACATTCAGTTCCTTAACCCGAACAATATTGCAAGTATGGAAGTACTTAAAGATGCTTCGTCCACGGCAATTTATGGAGCGCGTGGGGCCAACGGTGTAATACTGGTCACCACAAAGCGTGGTGCAAAGACCGAAGGCATTACGGTGTCCTATGATAGTTTTATGAGTGTGGGCACATTACGGAAAAAGATAGACCTGCTCAATGCGGAAGAATTTCTTGAGGTGGTAGAGACCGGTTTTGCCAACACGCCAAAATATCGTGACGATGTTACAGTAGCTCCTATTTTGACCAGGGACGACCCTAGGCTTTTTGATGCCCAGGGCAACCCCTTATACGATACGGATTGGCAAGAGGAGGCCACCCGTACGGCCATTACACACAACCATCAACTTGCCATTCAGCAAAGTAACGGAAATTCCTCAGTCGGTGCCTTTTTGAACTTTTCGGACGTAGAGGGCATTATGCTTAATAATGATCTGGAACGCTGGAATGGAAAATTGACCTATGATACTCAAATAAAGGATTGGTTGTCCTTTGGGGCCAATATATTGGTCAACTATACCAAGGAAAATGCCTATCAAGAAGGTGGAGGCAACCAAATGCCCAGACGAACCATGATCGAGATGCCTCCCATATTTCCGGTACGCTTTCCGGATGGTAGCTGGTCCAATAGCCGTACCATAACCGATAACTTCAGTTTAGAAGCTATGGCCAACCCAGTGCATGTCCTAGAAACCGAAGTACGACGTAGATTACGAAACCAAATATTTGGAAATGTCTTCTTTGAGTTCAAGATTGCCGAGGGACTCACCTTTAAAACCCAGTTTGGTATCGACAAACAGGATCGAACGGCTCAAAATTTTGAACCGAACGATTTGATTAATATTTCGGCACCCCTGGGTAGGGCGAGCGTTGAAGAAGAAAAGGTGACCTTTTGGCAACAGGAGAATTTCCTTACCTATAACAAATCCTTTGAAAACTCACGGATCAATGCGGTCCTGGGAGCCAGTTGGCAGCAACGTGAATTCTTTAGTTTCCTTGCTAGGTCCGAAGGTTTCCCCGATAATTCATTGTCCTTTTACCGCTTGGAGTCGGGCAGTATTCCGGATGAGCCCGAATCCTCATACAACGACTGGTCCATCAATTCCTATTTTGCACGGGTTGGATATACCTATAAGAATAGATATCTGGTAACCTTGACCGGCCGTGCGGATGGCTCTTCCCGCTTCGGTGAAAATAACAAATACGGATTCTTTCCCTCCATAGGTTTGGGCTGGGTACTTTCCGAAGAGGACTTCCTTTCGGAATCTTCTTTCTTGAACCAGTTAAAACTAAGGACGAGTTATGGAGTTACGGGGAATACGGAAATAGCTCCCTACTCTACCCTAGCGACCATAGAATCCGGTACGGCCTTGATCAATGGCCAACGGGCCAACTCCAGTGTTGTAACTCGTATCCCCAACCCGGACGTAGGTTGGGAAACCACCACACAGTTTGACATAGGGTTAGAAGTAAGCACTAAGACCAATCCGCAAATCAATCTGGAACTGGATTATTACTATAAACTTACGGAAGATTTATTGCTTAATAGGCCGATACCACGTTCTACTGGTTTTTCGTCCATACGGGACAACATAGGTTCCATTTCTAACCGAGGTGCCGATATATCCGTAAGTTCCATATACTCAAAAGAAGATTTCTTTTGGGAATCAACATTGAATATGAACTATAATGTAAACCGAATAGAGGAATTGGGCGCCAATGACGAGGATATCTTTCCTGGCCCCGGTTTTGTTTCGGGCAGCAATACCATTCTTCGTGTAGGGGAACCGGTAGCCTCTTTCTGGGGGCTGGAGCGCCAAGGTATCTGGGGCACGGACGAAGCTGCGGAAGCGGCAGCGGTGGGTGCCCTGCCCGGGGAGGCCAAACGTTCTGCCGAACGTACTATTATCGGTAACGGCCTGCCTACATGGACCGGGAGTTTTATCAACAACTTCCGCTTGGGAAGATTTGACCTGACCATGGATCTACAATTTGTTTTTGATGTGGATATACTCCAGCAAGCCCATCATTCCACCGAGGATCGATCCGGTATTGCCAATGGTTTGCGTACCATCCTTACGGAGGGCTGGACGCCCCAGAACCAGAATACACAGGTACAGGAAATCCGAAATCAAGGTACCTCGGGCCAGAACAGTCAGGTAGATAGCCGCTGGGTGGCTGATGGATCCTATCTTCGCGGCAATCTGTTTACACTAGGGTATACCTTCCCCGATAACTTCGTAAATTCCATAGGCCTTAACATGCTAAGAATATATGGAAGCGTAGACAATGCTTTTGTTGTACAGTCCGATAGTTTTCAAGGGTTTGACCCAGAAGGATCTTCCCATGACCCCAGTCTTGATTCCGGTCAATTTGGACAGAACATTTTCTTTTTTCAATATCCAAGGCCCAGGACCTTTACCCTTGGGTTTAATCTTAAATTTTAATGGCTATGAAATATTTAAAAATAACAGGTTTTTTAAGTCTCATGCTATTCATGGTGTCCTGTTCCGACTTTTTGGAAGAGGAGCCACGGGACCAGCAAAGTGTTGATCAATTTTTTTCGGAGCCTGGACAAGCTGAAAGTGCCGTAAACTATCTATATCAGAACGGAGCTCCCGATATGTATTTAGAACAAGGCGTATTCAGGGGTTCTGACGTTATGTATCTACAGTATCTCTCCGGTTTTTTTGACAATGAGTTCAGTGGTCAGGAACGCCAGGTAGATCTTGCCCAGCAATTGGCCATTTCACCTACCGAGATAGATGCTACATTGAACCGCATATGGGAGAATCTTTATGAAGGCATCTCAGGGGCAAACCTCGCCATTGCCAACATACCAGATACGCCCGGCCTTTCCGAAACGGAACGTACGAACCTCGTTGCACAGGCCAGTTTCTTTCGTGCCTTTGCTTATTTTTACCTGGTACGCATGTTCGGTGACGTACCCTTGATTACCGAACCCGTGGGTGGTTTGGAAGAGGTTTTTGTACCCCGTGCCCCAGTTTCTGAAGTGTATAACCTTATCGTTTCCGATTTGAACGTGGCCATAGCAGCGGGCAGCCTCCCTAGCGGTAATATGGTAGATAATGGCTATCGTATAACTACGGAAACCGCCCAAATGCTCTTGGCGGATGTTTACCTGACCATGAGCGGGGCACCCCTATCCGATAACCGCTATGCCAATGCCGCCGACGCCGCACGAGCGGTAATCAATAGTGGTGCGTTCTCCCTTATAGCACATGATACGGATGGGGATGGTAATGTTATACTAGAAAACAGTGCCTATAACAAAATGCGGAGGGCAAAAACGGTAAGTAACGATTACATCTATCAGATAGAATATGAAGTTGGAATCCGTTCATTTCCCTATCCACAATGGTCGTTTCCCGCATCAGTTAGTGGTTCCGTGGGAGCGGCCTATGCGAACATCAATAATGCGTATGGGCCAAGACCAGAACTGTACGGCCAGTATGACCAGGGGTTAGATCTTAGGGCACAGGAGAAACAGTATTTCCATACTACATTTACCACAACAGGTGGCGAGGAGATTACCTTTCCAGTGACCCCCTATATCTGGTTGGATGAAGAACCGTTCTTCAACACGGCACAATCCGCTAAGAACTTACGAGTGTATAGTTATCCCGAGGCCTTATTGGTCGCTGCTGAAGCCATCGCGCAATCGGAAGGGGTGACCGCTGAGGCCGTCGATTACCTTACCCAGGTACGGGCCAGGGCCTACTGGACTACAGATCCTGAAACCATACGTACGGAACTCGCCGGGCTTTCGGTAGGCGATTTTGTGGATGAGGTCTGGAAGGAAAGAAATCGTGAACTTATATTCGACTCAAAACTTTGGTTCGATATGGTACGGACACGGAAATACCCAGCCGGGGCCGATGGCGATGTTACTTTTGTCGATTTGGTAGGAAGGCAGAATACCTTTGGCCAGACTTTTGAGGAAAAGCATTTGCTATTGCCCATATCGGATTCCGAGATGCAAACAAACCCCGAGTTGGTTCAAAACCCTGGGTATTAAATTTAAATAAATGTGGGGCATAGTTTCCCCATAAACGAAATCAAAATACAAATCTTTTTGTTGTAGTTAGTTTAGTTTGAGTTAGTTTGGAAAACCGGTGTACGTTTCGTCACCGGTTTTTTTTAGTTTGTCTATTTTTCAAGCTTAGGGATATAACCAAAATTGTTTACTCCTGCTAAACATTTCGGTATCTACATATCCACAATTTTAATTGCAATGGACAAAATCAAGATGACTTCTCGATGGTGGTACTAAGGATTTGGTTCTTTCGGGTGAAATCCCGTTTGATACAATACATTCACCTTGATAATAAAGTTTATAAATAGATTCGTTCTTACTATTCAAATCCCAAGAGTCTTGGAATGAAATTTATCCCTTATCGTAAGATAAGCCTCATTTTTGATTTTATCGGTGATTTCGATAGGTGAAATCTTTGGAGGTTGACTTAATTTTTTCTTACTCCACGTCCAACTATTTACATGGAGATGTGCCGCAAAATCCCCAAAATGACAAGAAACTGCCGGACAACCGGTATGGCATCTCTTGTATTTGTTTTTTACAAGTTTTATATCATCATACTTATTTCTAGCAGCATAGTAAACATCCGATAAAACTCCAGGGCCGGTACTTTTTAAAACATCGGTTTCGTACTTTATGCTCATGTCGCATCTATTTATCATTTCTAATACTAAATCTAGCCAAAAGGGATGTCCCGGGATGCTTCCGAACATATAGTTTCCAATTTGCGTATCACCCTCAAAATCCAATAACCTATCGCTGCTATCATTGTGATAAACGATTTCCTCACCTAGAACCAAACTTTCTCCACATAGTTCATTCAGACTTTTAAAACAGTGCATATCCATATCAAGGTAAAACCCTCCTTCCAGATAAACAACAAGTACCCTAAATAGGTCGACTCTTTGAATATTACATGGATATGAGCTATAGATCGTCCATAGTTCCGGGAAAGAATTCTTTACTAATTTTTCTGCGTCCTCGTCGTCATGGATCTTTATTTCCCACTCCGGGTGAAATCTCCTTATGCTATCAAAGGTCTTTGTATACTTTTCTGGAATTATCTTCTCTTTGTATGTTACATGGATAATTTTGGGTATTACATTAGTTTGAAACAAAGTTTCTTCACCTTCCTCAAAAAGTGGATTATTAAGAAGCATATCAATGGCCAGAGAGTCTTCCTTCTTTGCTTTGGGCTGTTGAAGCATAGTTGAAATGGCCTCAGCATCAACAAGACTTAATTCGTAGCTGTATTTAATGATTTCTGCCCATGGATCATTATTGACTTCACATTTGCCTTTATTTTGAATATGGATGTATAGATTGGGAACGTCACTGACAAGGTATAATTTTGTAGTATCAGGGAACATCTTGTCAAGCTGATCTTCAAGATCTGAATAATGAAGATTCTCCAACACGTCTTTAAAACAGAAGAAACTCTCTTTCCATATCCGTTTCGGGGATATATAAGCTTTGCTATCCCTTTCATCAAAAGTCATTATATAGTTTAGCAAACAACTGGGTACATTTTTTATTATTAACGCTTGGTATTGATATTCCATTCTGGCCATATGGCTCCAATCCTTTTCAGACCAAAGGCATATATAGGAGCCGTTTGCTTTTTCCATAGCATGGGCAAAGAAGATATCCATACAATCATCCCTTTTCGAATTTATGGGATATGCTAAAATTTGGGAGTTATCAAACGAATCGATCGTTTTCTTTCTAGCCATGTCCCTTTCTTCACACACAATAATCAATTCCTTATTGGGATAACTCTGGGTTAAAAAGCAGGATATCGATTTCGCCAATGATTCCGGTTTCCCATTTGGGATACAAATGGACGAAATTAAAGGGTATTCTGATCCTTCCATGGATTAATCTTATTAACGTACTTCTTTCAAAAATAGAGTTAAGCTCGTCACACTACTCATTAAGTAAAAAACAAATTGGGGCCTTCATTTCCTTACTAACATAGTACTCCACTTATTCTCTTCCACATAGAACCATATCCTAGCTTTCAATTCAAATCCAACTTAAGAGAGATTGAGTTTTTAACCCGTCACTAATAATTTCCGTTGATCGGGATTTTTTGAGGTAAATGATGATTCATTCAAGCGTGATTTGATAATCCATTGTCGAATCTTTCTGAAACCACATTTATTGAGGACATCCATTTTGGTTTATACTTTGAAAAGTACTGAGCAGAAAAAAACCGCCCAGTACCTTTTAATTAATCCCCACAAGTGCCATATGTACATGAACATGTAGCTTGTGGGATTCCTCTACAATCGTAAGCGGTGTTACACCAATCACCCCAATAGCAGCCCACATCACTATACCCTCCAAAGATAGTTCGCAACTCTTCCTTCTGTAGAAGGTTGCCATATTCCAAGTTTAGTCCTTTTAAACTCAGTTTTCCCATAGTTAAAAAAATTAAAAATTAACTCTATCCTGGACGGTTTAGGTCACCCAGGTATGTGACCATTCTTCGCGAATGAATATTATCTATAGCCAAGGGATTTTCCCAGGACTTCTTTTGTTGGCTAGCTCAATACCTCACTAAGGTCCTCAACACTATATTCCCGGGGCAACTCATGCCCGTTGATGAAAATGGTAGGGGTATGGGTGATTTTTTCGGTATCGCACCACTTTTTCATGGTCCCTATTTTTTCTAGCTGTTTCCCTGGTTCCCCGTTCATAGGGTATTTTTGGGCAAAACTTTCATAATCCTTTTTTTCGGCCAAATACCAATCATCCAGCGCCTGCCGTGTCATTCCTTTATCGCCTTTTTCGTCAATGGCTAGCAAATGACTGACCGTTTTTGTCCTTGGATTAGTTGTTTCGGCACTGGCCGTAAAAAGTATTTGCAGATTGATGATTCCCTTATTTACAAGTTCTTCCAAAATAGGATGTGCCTTTGCGCAGGGCCCACAATAAGGATTGCAGACCTTGATAATATGATATTTGGCGTTTTTGTTGTTGATCGATATTCCCAAGCCCTTAACACCTGTTGTGACCTTCCGGGTTTTGGCCAACAGTCCAGTTAGTACGTTCGGGTTGTTCTTGATTTTTTTTAGGCTTCTTCTGTACAGGTTGGTGTCCTTTTTAGCCTCAAAAAGTGGCCTTAGAATCTTCCATATCGGAATGGGAAGCAGCAGCAGTCCCAAAAGTAGGGGCAAAGCTTCCCAGACAAAGGGAGTTGCGTAAAATCTGTCAAAATATGCGATTGTCATTTCAAGGATTAGAACGGCCTGTACGATAATGCAAAACTTGCACCATTGTTTAATAATTATAGCCTGATAATAAATGGATAGCAAAACCATGGGCAGGGCCGTAAAACTTAAAAGTGAAGCTATGGAGACCGATACAGGCGAAAAGCCCATAATACCTAAAAAAGATAAGCTGCCAAAGAAATAGGCAAAACCCACTAAACTAAGACTTAAATTGCCATTAAAAAGTTTTGCGTACTTGGAGCCCAATACGGCCTCACAATTGATTTTACTGCCGCCTGAGCAAAAGCTTTGAAGGGCCGGGTTGTATTTGTCCACCTCATACCACAAGAGTAATACCCCAACTACTAGACCGATTATTTTTAATGACGTATAGACGCCCAAAAAGACCGTGTTGGAATCTACAGCTATGTCAGAATTGGTCAGAGTTAAAATCAATGACGTAATCAGAAGGGCAACCGTTCCCCATTGCAAGATGGACATCGCCCTTTTTTCCTGAAGCCTTTTTTCCATTCCAGGCTCCTTGGAGTTCTTGCTAGCCTTGGCCAGTAGACATATTCCAGTCCATTTCGACAAAAACTGCTCCCTGTTCAATTCCACAGGTTTGCCTTTGTCATCTATACATACTATCCTTTCCTTGGAAAAATTTTCAAGCACCTTAAAAACCCCACCACGATTGGATAGTTGGATGATACAGGGTAATGGGAACTCCAATAGCTTATCAGCTTCAACCTTTATCGCAAGAGCATCGACACCATACTTTTCAAGGGTATCCGAGATACATAGTAAACTTGGATGGTCGGGATGGGATAATATACAATCTTCAAGGTATTGATCGGTATAGTTTACACCTATTAAATCCAGCAATTTTTTCGAAGATTGAACGCAATTATCCATACAACTAAAATACGGACTGGGTTCTAAATCATAATAAAATTCTTGTTAAATTTATATTAAAAATATATTAATTGAAATCTTTATCTTATATAAGATATTCTTAATACTTTTATTAATTAAATAATTAAGTGTTTTTATTTAAAGTATTATAATGTTAAAAAATATTTCAATCACCACTACTTCTGAAATTAGAGTAACACATTTTAATAAACATGTTTAGCGATAATGTTGAAGAAACTTACGTGAGGATTTAGAATTAGGTAAATAGTAAACAGTATTTTTTCTAAGAGTATTTAATCAGGGGCGGCCTAAGGTGCTGAATCAATAGCGTTTTCTCTATTTCGTTTGAGGTGTCAAATAAAAAATGGAAATATCCACTTCTCTTTCAAGAAGTCCTATTCCTGAAACGGAATACTAGTTATAGCCAAAATAGGCCTCATGGTAATTTTTTCGGAAGTCTAAAAGAAAAACAGGTTAGAGGGAATCTGAACTAAAGAGCTTTCCGCTCTTTGCCATTTAACTGGCAATTGCCGTACGTACCCTTTCCTGGTCTCTAAAAAAGGTGATTTTTTCTGATATTTTGGAAACCGAACTATCTAGTCGTTTGGCACTTAAGGGTTTATTTATGAAATCAACCGCTCCTTGAGAATAGGCCCGGAATTCAAATATCGGTTTGGTGGAGTTCATAATCACTTCCACTTGTTTCTTGAACATTTTCTTAAGTGAGAATCCATCTATTTCTGGCATTTCAACATCCAAAAGCACAATATCCACATCCATGGTATTAACCGCCCTCAATCCCAAGAAAGGATTGGTAAAGGCGCCCAAAAGGTTTAAACGCCCATCTTGTTGTATCAACTTGGAGGACATCAAAAGTTGCATTGGGGAATCATCGATTACTATGATATTCAATTGCATGGTACGTAGGTTTTAAGTCAGTTAGGGATGGTGAGAACAGTAATGTTCAGGGGAATCTTACAAAAATTGGATGTACTGTCAACTAAATCGATAAAATACTAATTCATCTTGGATCTCACTATTTTCCATAGATAGAGGTAGTAATTCAAAATCGTTATCTTAGGAATATTCAAGAATACCTATGAAAAAAGTTGCCCTCCTGTTATTCTTACTCGCTGTTATAACCACATTATACCAGTGCCATGGCCAGGAAACCAAACCCAACGAAAACTATACCTTTAAAAAAGGAGACCCCAATGGAATAGGGAAATGGTATATGGGGCGGGAAATTGCCCATGTTATGGGTTTCCAAGGTATGGGGTGGTTGAATCGTACGGAACGTGAAGAAGAGGAAAACACCACCAAGCTTCTGGACAATATGGATATCCAAACTGGTGATACTATAGCCGATATTGGCGCCGGATCAGGCTATCACGTGTTTAGAATGGCGGCCATGACCAAGAAAGGTCTTATCTATGCCGTTGATATCCAGGATGAAATGCTGGCCGAGATGCACAGAAAAAAAGAAAAGGACAGGGTCAAGAACGTTACACTCATAAAAGGAAGTAAAAAAAGTGTGAACCTACCGAAAAATTCCGTGGACAAGGTACTCCTTGTGGATGTCTATCACGAGTTTAATTATCCTATTGAAATGATAGCTTCCCTAAAAAATGCGTTACGGCCAAATGGAAAGCTGTTTCTGATCGAATACCGCGGTGAAGATGATTGGGTTCCCATTAAAAAATTACACAAAATGACCCAAGAACAGACCGCTAAGGAGATGCAGGCAGCAGGCTTAAAACTGGAACGGAATATCGGCAACCTTCCCTGGCAGCATTGTATGGTTTTTGGTAAGGAATAGCCTTAGTTAATCGTGTTAAAAACTAATTCCTGAAGATAAACAAGGTTATCCGTGTTACCATCCAAACTTAGGGCTTTTTTAGTTTTCAGGAACATTCTCGTCAATCCATTTTTGAGCCTCTCGGGTATACCACCAGGGTGAAAAGTTTTCTGCCTCCACAATATTCTTATAGTATTCCAAACTTTTGTCCGGCAACTCTTTTATTTGAAAAAAGTTGGCCATATAGAAATTGGCATAGGGATTATTTTCGTCCGCTTCCAAAAGTATTTCTCCTATCTCCTTGAATTCATTATCGAAATCGGTCAATTCTTCTCTATCCCGCAAATCGTCCATGAATTTTAGCATATATAAATTTCGTACCAGAACCAAATCTCCATAATCCTGGTAATCGGGAAAATGTTTAAAAAGCTGATCTAATATTTGCTTACTTAAATCACCCTCATGATCGCTATATCTGCTCATGAAAGTTGCTGCCAAGGATTGGGCCATCAATTTCTTACGGATAAATTCACTTCTTTTTTTGGTCAATCTATCTTCCAAAGCTTTCAGTGTGGCCTGGTCCTCAAAAAGAGGTTCTTCCTCCAAATCAAGAACAAAATTCTTTAAAAAACTCAGCGCAAATAAAGAATAGGTTACATCGCCGGCTATTAATCGGGCCGGGTCGCTTATCAGATTGTTATTCGCCGCAATAATGAATGTCAGGTCTCTATTTGGTACTTTTAAGAATAGGCTCGAATAGCAGTCGTATTGACCGTAGCCCCATACCAGTTTTTCATCTAGGAACTCCTGGGTAAAAACTCCAAGGCCATAAGGTAGGCCGGGACGAAATGAGTTGAACATCTTATTTTTGGAGGTATTCGTAATCAGTATGTTTTTGTCCAATGCTCTGCTCAATTTGAACAAATCATGAACGGTGGATGAAATTCCGGCGGCAGTTGAATATCCATAGTCGATGTACCCCAGTTTTGTTTCCTTAATCATATAGCCTCCTTGTGGTTCTCCGCCTAAAAAATAAGGTTGGGCCACTTTTCTTTTTTCCTCTACTATCTGAATGGAATCTAAAAGTAAATAGGTATTTTCAAGTTTTAAGGGGTTGATGATCCTTTCATACATATTTGTTTTAAAATCCTTACCGCTTGCTTTTTCAATGACATTCCCCAAAAGCATAAAGCGATAATTGTTGTAATAAAAATGTCTTCCAGGGATACCCTGAGAGGTATGGGACAGGGCGTGCTCGATTTTTATGGAGTCTCCTATATTTGAGTTTTCTGAATAATTTCCTAGAGGTTCGTTCAAGGATAACTTTCCTTCATCAGCTAATTGCATAATGACTATGGCCGAAAACATCTTGGTCAAGGACGCCATTTGAATGGTCGTAACCGAATCCATGGGAACCTTTAGGTCAATATCGGCCAATCCCATATAATCCTCGTAAATGATTTGATCTCCTTTACCGACCAAAACACTAAGTCCTGGTATCTGAAAATATCCCTTGAGGGCTGAAAGTTCTTCTGAAAATTTTGCTTTTTGGGTGGACGGAGTACTTTCGGAATTAGAACACCCAAGAACAAACCATGTGACCATCAAAGTGCTAAAAAATCTACTCATAAGATCCCTTTTTGGAGAAACTATTAAATTATATTTAATA
This sequence comes from uncultured Flavobacteriaceae bacterium, assembly GCA_947494715.1. GTDB lineage: Bacteria > Bacteroidota > Bacteroidia > Flavobacteriales > Flavobacteriaceae > Ulvibacterium. The sequence goes on from CANLWG010000005.1 coordinate 262,857, forward strand.
GAGCATAACCAATTCTATTTGTTACAGTTTTTTCAAAAAAGACTCCATGAGGTGGATATTGCATGATTTCAAATTGGGAAATAGGTATATTTAAGTATTAAAAGTTAAAAAAAATGGAAGATAGCCCTATAAGTGACAAGCCAGAAATAGTACAACCACCTCATGAACCTGGAAAGACCTTAATCCGTGATGTTATAGGCAAATCTGTAATTGCCTATGTCGATAGTTCCAAGGAGATACTATATATGGACGAAAAAGATTTTGAGTTGGTTTTAACAACATTGAGAACAACCATTAACGACGGGCATGTTCTAATAAGCAGGGGGAAACCTCTTTTGGGACAGGGATTTGTTTTAAATTGTAGAATTCAACCAATGAATACTTTCCCCTCTCGAGATACTATCGACTTAAGGGATGGTAAAATCGAAAAGGATGGCGTATGTCACCTTTTTAATCCCGGGACTTGCCTTTCAGTAGGTTGGGATGGTGAAATAAAATATTATATAAAAGCGCCTTGGTATGGCATTGCGGTATGCATCAACCAGCCGGGAACATGTGAAACTTGGTTTTCCTTTGACAATATTTCTGTTCATCGCATTGTAGGTTGCATAGATCCTGGGGAAATAAAACCAGTATTTCTATGGGTCTGCTCACCCATTTAATCTTGAACGGAATTATAGTCTTGTAAAACAAGAGGTTCAAAAAGACATACTTGAAGAATTTGCAAAACTAATTATTGAAATTTTGGGTAATCAAAAACGGATAATGGCAGTATTATATATCATCATAATTCCAATAGGCATGTTGATTTACTCTAAAGTTCAAATAAACCATAATGAAACGAAAACCACTTTTAACAATATTAAGAAAAACATCATATCTTCATAGATAAGATAATCAACACCTATGACCACTAAAAAGACCCAACGCCTACTCTCACTAGATGCCTTACGGGGTTTTGATATGCTTTTTATTTCCGGTGGCGGTACTTTTTTGGTACTTTTAAAAGGAAAGACTGAACTGCCTTGGGTAGATACCATTGCCGATCAGTTAAAGCATGTACCTTGGAACGGCTTTGTTTTTTATGACTTCATTTTTCCGCTCTTCCTCTTTATTGCAGGGGTCTCACTCTCCTACTCCTTGAACAAAGGGCTTGCCATGGGTCTTACTAAGTCTAACTTGTACAAAAAAGTGTTCATGCGGATGTTGATCCTAATCGGATTGGGTATTCTATACAAAAATAGTCCGTTTCCCTTCTTTGAGCCTTCTGAAATACGCCTAGGCAGTGTTTTGGGCCGTATCGGATTTGCCTGTTTTATTACTTCCCTACTGTACCTAAATTTTTCAAAGGTTAAAAGACTATATTGGATCGCGGGCATTCTTATCGCTTATTATGCCGCCCTTTTCCTTATACCCGTACCTGGCTATGGGGCTGGAGATCTATCTTTTGAGGGCAATTTGGTGGGATGGTTCGACCGTACTTTTTTACCGGGACGTCTTAAGCAGGGAGACTATGATGAGTTGGGGCTGTTGACCCAATTCCCAGCACTCTGCATAACCGTTTTTGGAAGCCTGGCGGGGGATATGCTCCGAGGTAATGCCACAGAAAGCAAAAAAACGATGACACTTGTTCTAATCGGGGTAGTGGCCGTTGTTATTGGACTTATCTGGAATATGCATTTCCCCATAAACAAAAGGTTATGGAGTAGTTCTTTCATTATGCTTACCAGCGGCCTGTCCTTTTTGATATTGGCCCTTTTCTACTATATTATTGATGTAAAAGGATTTAAAAAATGGGCCTTCTTTTTTAAGGTAATCGGGCTTAATTCCCTTACCGTTTATTTGGCATATCGCTTCATTGACTTTTCATATACCTCCTCCACACTGTTCGGAGGGCTTTACGATATCTTTCCCGAAAAATGGCACGAAGTATTTACAGCCTTAGGGGCGACGGCTCTGGTTTGGCTCTTTCTCTACATTTTATACAAAAGGGGAATCTTTATAAAAATTTAGTTCCCAAACTATAACCAAAGTGCTTACAATAAAGCATACACTTCACAATTTAGGTTCAAATATGGACTTAGAGATGGGGATTTGCTTCCATTTGTACATATTGGTATTTGAGTTCTATGCTATTTTGGGTGCTTTGAAATAAATTGTTAATGCTATTCAGCAATTCCATTTATTGATGATACTTGTAGATAAAATGTATTGGTACTTACCACCCCATAAAATTAGGGGGATTTTAATCCAAAAATTTTCTCCCATTGATTCCAAAATTGCCATTTCTCTCAGAAAGAGATGGTTGATAGCAGCCTTTCTTAGCATAGTTGCTTTTGTGGGATATCCCCAGGATCCAACAAATGATGACCGAACATTTGAGAGCAAATCGGACAAAAAACGAACCTTATCCCCATTACAGCTTAGCAATGTTCCGGCCCAATGGAGTGCCTATTGGTCTCCTGACAATAAACGTATTACCTATACCGATTGGACTACCACCAAAGAAATTGGAAAGGCTAGGGAGTGGAACTGGGATATTTATGTCATGGAAAGTGATGGATCCGATGTGGTAAACCTAACCAACCATCCAGCAGTGGATATTGATTCGCATTGGTCGCCCAATGGCAAACAACTTTGCTTTAGTAGCAATAGGGATGGGGATTTTGACATTTATACAATAGACAACAAAGGATCTGGACTTAACAATATCACTAATACTCCGATCGATGAGTTTTATCCGAGATGGTCACCCGACGGCAAGAAGATCGCCTTCCTTTCCCCTCAAAATGAAAAAATGGATATCTACATTTTCGACTTAAAGACAGGATCTTCCTTTAATCTTACCAATCATTCCGCCAATGACTCAGATCCATCCTGGTCCTTCTCAAGTGACAAATTGGTTTTTACTTCGGACAGGGATGGCAATCAGGAAATATATGAAATCGCGGTCGATGGAACTGGTTTAAAAAGATTGACTTATACCACAGCTGATGAATCGGCAGCAGCCTATTCCCATGATGAAAGATATATCGCTTTTAATTCCGATAGGGATGGTTTGGGACCAAAGCGTTATGGATATGTTCAGAATTACTTGATGAAAAGTGATGGAACCGAGTCAAAAAGAATTTCTCTGGTACCCACGGGAGGTAATGCCCAATTGAATTGGTCCAGGAATGATGATAGATTACTGTTTTCCTCTTGGCGGGGAGGGGATAGAGGTATTTATACGATTAACAAGGATGGTACCAATGAACAACGTATTTCACCGACCACCATCTGCGATTTCATGCAGACAACGCTTGAACAGGGTGCCACAACGAGCATTGACCTTTATGATAAAGCAAGGTTAAAAGACCCCAATGCACTTTTCTTTACAGGAGGCATATTGGAGCGCTTGGCGTTTGAACTTATGGATAAAAATAGAATTGATGAGGCCATTCAAATCTTGGAACTCTACAGGAAAGAGGATCCCGAGAGCGAGTTACCACAAAATGCACTTCTGGTCGCATATAAATTAAAAGGTATTGACGCTCCTCCTTATCCACAAGAAATCGTGAACATGATTCTTCGCAATTTTAAAGAGGGTATTGTTTCTCTGAGAAAATTAATGGACAGATACCCAAAATGGTATTTGGTGAGTGCCGACGAGCTGTTGGAACTTTCCAAGTTCCTTAGCGAAGAAGACGAGTTGGGCAATACATTGGTTCTGCTAGAATTGACCTTAGAAAAATATCCCGAAAACACCAAGGTAATGCATACATTATCAGATACCCATCAGGAGCTTGGGAATTGGTCAAAATCCCTTTACTATTTGGAAAAAATACTAAAACTTCAGCCTGATAACGAAAAGGTTGCGCAGCGTATTGGCGTTTTAAAATCCGCTAAGTAAGGGGAGCGGAAAAGATCAGTACATATTGAGGTATAAGCGTTCTCATTTTTCAAAAAGAAAAAGCAGATGAATTCAAAAAGAATACTCATGAAAAACAGTAATCTAGTAGTCTTCCTATACTTTTTGTGCACAGTAGGTTGCACGTTTTGTAGTGCACAGGAGTTGGATGAAAAAAAGCGAATTGAAAAGGTTATTACCGAATGCTATATAGAACCTCTATATCTTGAGGGTGATCTCACCAAAATAAAGGAAGGCTTTCATGAGAAGTTCACAATGTACGTGCTATACAAGGGAGAATTTTATTTAACATCCCGGATGGAGTGGATCAAAAACATCAAGGAGACCAGGGCAAGAAACCTACCTCAAAAAAACTATAGTTGGAAATTTGAAACAATCGATTTTGAAGGGCAGACGGCTGTGGTTAAACTGCGTATAAATGAGGAGGGAAACTTAAAATACATGGACTATCTTACCTTATATAAATTTCAAGACGGATGGAAGGTACTGACCAAACAATTTTCAATGTTCTGAAACAAACTCTGTGCATCATACGCGTATTGGCAACGCCACCTCAAATTAATGCATATTCATTCTGCCAGTGCTAATCGTCAATCTGACAAAATTTAGTGCATTTCACTAATAGGGATCTATCCATTCTGCTTTCCAATCGGCTTTGTCCAAAAGCCCAAAAGACCAATGCTGGATCGGGCTCCAATCACTTAGATTTCCATTTATGTCCCATACCCTTACTTTCCAATAATAATATCGAAGTGATTGTAATTCCTTTCCTTTAAAAATAATCTGATCGGTCTTATTCGATTTAACCCTACCTGAATCCCAAATGTCCGGTAAATGGCGAGAAAGTGCTATTGAATCACTTGCCACCAATACTTGATATGCTATTTGGCCTTGGCCCTTTTCTTTGAATTTTAGCTCCCAACTTAAACGTGGTTTCAAAACGTCAATTTCCAACGGGTTTATCAAATACTCACACCTCAAATTCTCAATGGCAATGGAAGAAGACTTGTCAGAAGCACATGCCTTCATTGCAATACCCGTAATCAAAAAACCCATTGCCATCGAGCCGATCAAATGTTTTATTTTCATAGAATTTTTTCAGTTTTTTAGCTTGGCATTCTTCCTACCCGTGAATAATTGAATCCAAACAAATCTAGGTTTTTAGTCTATGAAAAAAACAAAGATCTGTAGTTTTTTTTCTATAATAAATCAACAACATATCAAAGCAATTGTTTGTTGCTAGTTATTAGCGGATGTAGGTAGTAGTGTAAACAGATTTTGACTTTAGGGAAAGCCCTAAGAGCATCTCTTTAATCGATTTTGAAAGACAAAAGGTTATTGTTAAACTACGTATATCGGAAATTTACTCTAATAAAATCGGAATATTAATTTCGCCCATAAGTAATCTGCGAGTTTCCTATTTATATATAAGTCGTATTTTATGTGTTTCGCCCGTGGAAAGTTCCAACATATACAGACCTTTAGAAATTTGGTCGTGCCATTCAAAAATCAATTTATCTCCTTTAGGATGCCATTTTGCATGAAGTTCTTGGCCCGGCAAATTGGTGATTCTTTCCACTCCGGTTCCGTCGGCATTCATTAAGTAGAGGTTATAATTCCCCGAATCGCTCAATTTGGGGTCATCCCTGTTAGAATGAAAGACTATCTTATCCGTATCTGGAGAAACTTCGGGAAACCAATTGATACCTTCCAGAAATGTCAATTGCCTAAAGTCCGACCCATCGGAATTCATTTTAAAAATATTATAGGTATCCCCTTGTTTAAAATCTGAAGTAAAGAGTATTTTATCTCCTATAATTTTTCGGGGGTACCAGTTTTCACCATCGGGATTATACAGTTCCCTTATCCGTGAACCATCCTTGTCCATGATGAACATTTTCGTTTTGCCATGCTCAAGGACGGAATTGAAAATAATTTCATTGCCTGTAGGTGACCAGGTAGGCTCTATGTTATATCCGGGCAATTGTGTAAGTTGTTTCAGGTTTTCGCCATTAGCGCTCATGGTAAAGATTTGTGCTCCATCTCCGATGTCGGCATGAAAAAGTATACTTTCACCATCAGGTGACCAAACGGGGCCCTTTTTGATTCGAGCTTCCGGAAAAGTAGTCAGCCGTCTAACATTTTTACCATCAATATTTGCAGAATATATTTCCCAAACATCTTTTGATGCATCTTTGGCGTGAATAAATACAATCTTTGTTCCATCTGACGAAATATCAGGTCTTCCAATATGACCGTCCAACTCTTGCTCTTCAGATTTACAGTTTAAAAAAAGTAAGATGGGTAAAAAAAGGAACGGTAGCTTTTTCATAATTTCAGGTATGTTCTATTTGTTATGTTCAAAACTTGATTGTCCCAATAAAACCTTGCTATTCCTCTACCACATGGCCCTCATTGGAATGCCATTTATCATATTCCATATATCTTGCCGTTTCCAATGCAACCTCCTTGGAAATTAGTCTTTCTACTATATGTAAGGCACCATCAATGCCAGCGGAAACACCGGCCGTTGTCACAGTCTTTCCATTATCCACAAAACGGACATTTTGTAAAACCTCGGTATCTTTATAGGTTTCCTTTAAGCGCTCAATGCTACCGTACCAAGTAGTGGCCTTTTGGTTTTTTAGTAAACCGGCATCACCTAACAAAAATGCACCTGTACAAACCGACAAAAAGATTTCGGTCGTTTCCGAACTATTTCTAACCCAATTGATTACTTCTGGAGTTTTTCTGGATTTACTGATGGCCCCGCCTGGAATTACAATGATATCGGGTGCCGGACAGTTTTCAATGGAGTAATTGGGTCTGATTTCCACAAAACCCTGACTTTTTATATGATCTGTACCATAAGCAACAGTGTATACATTAAATGGAGCAATCCATTTGCCCTCCTTTGTTTTAATGGAAGTAGCTGCAAAAACTTCCGCCGGACCGCCAAAATCCAACACCTCCACTCCTTCATATAAAAATATGGCTACATTGCGTTTTTTTATACTCTCCTTCTTTTGAGCATTTCCCTTGGTCAGCAAAAAAACAAGACACAATGGACCAAATAATTTGATACATCTAATCATACTACGTTTTCGTCAAAGTAAGGTCAATAGTATTTGTTGATACGAAATAGTAACGAAGTTTTGATTGTATGGAACCAGATGTACAAAAAATTCTGTCCAAGGCTCAAAATATGGTTTGGCCCATTGATTTAAGAAAATGTTATTAAAAAAAAGTTATTTGGTTTAAAAGCTTTATTTATTTTAGGAGGTATCTAGCCAAGATTATGAAACTTAAGTCATTCAAAATACTTTGCCTTTTCGCAATATTTGGCTTTTTCCCATTGATCCTGTCATCAAACAACGAATGGGAATCTATCCAGAACAAAAGCTATATCTGTCCGCCATGTGGTTGTGCCAATGACCACAAAGAATTTAAGACACCAGGGGCCTGTACCGTTTGTGGAATGCCTTTAATAGAGGAGCCGCAGGGCATAAAACAGCATATTTCAAATACCATCAAGGGCACCTACACCAACTCTACCTTCTATCAAATTTATCCTAAACTGATTTATCCCGCTTTTTTTATCGGACTTGCCCTTGGACTATTATCTCTTCTGTCCCTGAGCTTGGGAAGAAAAAGATTCTTAAATCCTTTTTTGGCCGCGATAATTTTAGTTCTGGCCCTATATGGGCTGAAAAACCAACTTTTTGGCGTGCCCTATAGTATGACCAATTCCTTTCAATCACTATTTGCGCCTATTTCATTTATCGTGATTTTAGGTCCCCTACTCTATTTCTATAATAAAAGTGTTTTAAGCACCAGTTTTAGATTTAAGAAGTCTTACTTCCTACACTTTGTTCCAGGATTAATCATATTTACATGGTATTTCATCACCATCTTAACCGAGGAATCCGCAAAAAGGGAGTTGATGCATTCCCCTTTCGAGGTCGTAATAAGTCATTACGAGCAAAGTATCGCGGTCCTTTTCGGATTGATCTATTTTGCGATTTCTTTTATTGCATTTAAGAAGTGGAAGTCCAAGCATGCCCTTAGAAACAATACATTGTCCACTTGGTTGATGCGATTCAACTTTACTTTTCTTGGTATACTAGTAATTTGGGGCCTACTTATTTTTGTCAACTACTGGATTTATAGTTTCGGTATTGCCACCTTGCTTTATCAAGTTTTGTGGATATCCTTTGGTCTTTTCATTTACTGGGTTTGCTTTGAAATAATGAACAATCCCAAATTCTTTTTATTGAACAAAACCAACAACGGTGTAAATGGATTGGTATCCATCACCAAAGCCGAACTAAATAGCATAACAAATCGACTGGAATCATTAATGCGAGTGGAAAAAATTTACTTAAATGAGAAACTCAGTCTTAACGATGTTGCCCAAAATCTAGAGGTAAACCCAAAGTACCTAAGCATGATACTTAATAATTCAATTGGTAAAAGCTTCTACGAATACATAAATACGTTTAGGATAGAGGAGGTGAAAAAGCTAATGATCGATCCGGTCAACAGGAATATTACCATTGAGGCAATTGCAAACAAAGCGGGTTTCAATTCGAAATCTAGCTTTAATACGATGTTTAAAAAGGTCACTGGGGTGACCCCTAAGGAGTTTATGAGGTCCTACACCCCTACTGGATTAGGGTAGACCACGATTAAATGGATAGGACTATTCCATTTTGCAAAAAGATCATTCAATTAACCGCCGTTCATTTACTTTTGCGAAGAAAATGTCCTTTGCTAGGGGCTAAATGAATTGATATAGGAATTAAATGGCATCAGGATTTTTTGCAGTACTGGACGATATCGCGACCCTTATGGACGATGTTGCCTCGATGAGTAAAATTGCGACCAAAAAAACGGCTGGCATATTAGGTGATGACCTGGCCGTTAACGCAGAAAAAGCTTCAGGATTTGTTTCTTCACGGGAAATTCCGGTACTATGGGCCATAACCAAAGGATCCTTTTTAAACAAACTCATTATTCTACCTGCCGCATTCTTGTTAAGTGCTTTTCTTCCTTGGGCCATAACCCTAATTTTAATATTGGGTGCAATCTATCTGGCCTACGAAGGTGGTGAAAAGATTTACGAGTATTTTTTTCCTCATCAAAAATCCCACGAAAAAATCCACGTTCAAAAAAGAACAGAAAGCGAAATCCTAGTACTGGAAAAAAAACGTGTCAAGCAGGCCATCGTAACAGATTTCATTTTGTCCGTGGAAATTGTAATCATCGCGCTGGGAACGGTTTTGGGAGAACCGCTGGTTACTCAAATCATAGTGGTTTCCGTTGTTGCCATTATAGCAACCGTAGGGGTATATGGTATTGTTGCCCTTATTGTACGTATGGATGAATTTGGAATACGGTTAATTGAGCTTAATGGGAGGAGTAATAGTATTTCTGACGTTGTAGGTAATATACTGATCCAGGCATTGCCAAAGGTCATTAAAGCACTATCCATTATCGGCACCATCGCTTTGCTTTTGGTCGCTGGGGGAATCTTTGTCCATAACATAGACTTCTTACATCATTTTCTGCCCGGTCTTCCTTCGTTGCTTCAAGAATTTATCATAGGTCTGGTAATTGGACTGATTGCACTACTGGTGGTAAAGGGTTTTCAAAAGATGTTTAAGCAATCTTAAAGTGAGCCCATAGGCAAGTCGGATAATTTCACTAATTTGACATTTGAATACAAAACAACACATGATGCCCAAGGATTCCGAAAAAATGTCCCGAAGAACATTTATTACTAGCGGTACTACGGCCGCCTTGGGATTTACGGCAATACATTCTTTTTCAAATTCAAAAAATGAACCTTTGTTGGAAACAAAACCAGTAAAAATCAAAATTGAGGAAGTAGACTCCAACTTTGAACGGGAACCGCTTATCAAACCCTATCGATTTAAGGGAAGTGGAGTTTCCGAGATTTGGCAAACGGTCTGCTATTTTAAAAGTGATGCGGGACGTACCGCAATCGGTCTGGGTACGCAAGGAGTGCTATGGTCAGATTCCAAAGTGTTTTTCGGTCACTCCGAAAATGGGGGAAACGCCATCATGTATGCCATGAGCGAAAGGGCCATCCAAATGTTGAAAGGTATTTCCTTTACCAGTCCCGTAAAAGTTCTGGATGAATTGCTCCCTGAAATTTTGGCTTATGGCAAGAAGATTTCAGGAAATCCGAATATGCGCAAAACATTTGCGCTCAATTCCCTGGTATGTGTGGATAACGCCCTGTGGAAGCTCTATTTTGACCACAACGGATTTACGGATTTTGATGCCATGATCCCTAAGGAATACCGACCGGGGTTGTCCCATAGACACACTAAGGTCGCCAGTATCCCCTCCTTTAGCGTCGGCACCCCGGTTTCCGAAATTAAGGCCGCGGCCGATAAGGGCTACTTTATTATGAAATTGAAAACCGGATCATCTGGAACGCAACAGGAAATGATCAAAAAGGATATAGATTTCCTTACGGATTTGCATAAGGCGATTGGGGACTATGAAACCCCCTACACCAAAAATGGCAAAATCCCTTATTATTTTGATGCCAATGGGAGATACGAGCACAAGGACACCCTAAAACGTTTCCTGGACCATGCGGACAAAATAAAAGCTCTGGATCAGATTGCCGTTTTGGAAGAACCTTTTGACGAGTTCAATGATGCTTTTGTTGGGGATCTTGGTGTACGCATTGCAGCGGATGAAAGTGCACACACAGCCAAGGATGCCGCCAGACGTATAGAACAAGGGTATAAATCCATAGCGGTCAAGGCCATAGCCAAGACCTTGAGTATGACCATGAAAATTACCCAATTGGCCTTTGAACAAAATATTCCTTGTTTCTGTGCGGATTTGACCGTGAACCCTATACTAGTGGATTGGAATAAATCTATTGCGGCAAGACTGCCCCCTTTTCCCGAAATGGACCTTGGTCTACAGGAAACCAATGGTCACCAGTATTATAAAAACTGGGATACCATGATGGGGCACCACCCTATGGCACAGGCTAGTTGGACGCAGACCCGGAACGGCATCTATCCCATCGAACGGGAGTTTTATAAGGAAAGTGCCGGAATTTTTAAACCCTCTGATCATTATGTGGAAATGTTCCAAAGAATTCGGAGATAATACACGTAAAAAGGCCAAAAACCTAAAGCTTTTGACCTTTTGAATGGAAGGATCTTAGATTTATCGATTGTAATGTAATGCTATCTGACCCAATTGTCCCACAATTTTAATGGAATCCTTCATGGATAGTTTGGAACCATCAGCATGTATCCATCGTTTTAAGGGTTGCTCACAAATTAATCGCTTTGCTTCGTCCTTACCGTAGAATTTGCGCATACGCATAAAGATTTCCACATCGAACAACCATTTAGTAATGAACTTCTTTCGGAAAACGGTTGCGGCTATTTCCCTATCCATGATTTTGGCTCCACATTGTGTGTCCTTAAAAGGCATTCCTAAAATCGTCTGAATGATAAGGTTTATGGTTTTGCTGATTATTTTTCGTGCAGATTCCTTAGCAATATCCGCCCCCATTCTACTAATTCGGGAACCACTAACAATCTTGAAGTCCGAATTTTCAATGGTCTTTACCAAATCATCGAAATCCCTAAAATCCGTGGATAGGTCTGCATCCAGAAAACCGACATAATCAAATTGTTGGTCTTTGATCAAATGTAGCATACCCTGCCTAACCGCTTCGGCCTTGCCTCCATTTTTCTCACAATTGTATACACTTATGTTGGTAGGGTTGGCTTCCTTTAATTCCTCCAGAATGGTCAAGGTATTATCCGTACTACCGTCATTTACAAAACACAAATGATAGCCTAGGTTTTTATGGGCAAATGCCTTGAATTCGGAACTTAGGAGCCGCTCCTCTTCATTGTAACATGGGATAACTACGCCAATACAGTTCTTTTGCAGCATACGGGTATCACCATACTCGGTCACTATAGTATTTGATGATTTGGGCAAACCTATAATACGTTTGATCCTGGCAGCCATTTCATCCAGGCTTACTGGCTTTTTCATATAATCGTCAATGCCCAAGGTAAAGCCATCCATGATTACACTCTCGTCCGTATTTCCGGACATTACCAGAATGGGCGTTTTTGAGTCCCTAATAAAACGGATATGTTTTACTACTTGTAGGCCGGACATGTCAGGCATGTTGATATCTACCAACACCAGGTCCGGTTGAAACGATTCATAAAGATCAATCCCGGTTTGACCACTATTCGCGATTTCCACTTGGTACCCCAATTCCGTTAATCGTTTTTCTACAGAAAGTAGAATAAGTTGCTGGTCGTCTATTGCTAAAATTTTCATAGGTTAAGATTTTAAATAAAAATTCGGTTACAATTTTCAATAATCATAGGTCAAATGTACTGGCATCTGACGTCTTTTAGAACCTACGAAAGACGGATCGCAGTTTTCCGTAGACGAGTGGATGCTATTGTCCGATAGGTGATTACGTAGTTAATCCACAATATATCTACTTTTATAATGTTATATTTTCTTACAGACCATAACTGTGCAACGAACGAATATCTTGCTTATTTTGGCCCTTTTTATTGGCGTGGCCTTCCATGGTTCCAGTATATTTTTTACGTTGGAGACCACCTACGATGCATTGATCCATTTGTTCTTTGCCGATCACTATGCCCAAAATTGGTTCGAACCTTGGGATTATCGGTGGTACACCGGTTTTACAGTGCAGGCCTATCCACCTTTGGTGCATCAGTCCATTGCCATTCTATCCTATATCGGCGGCTTAAAATTTGGGATGTTCGCCATAGCTCTGTTAGGCGTATTACTCTTTATTACAGGGGCCTATCGGTTTGGACTTTTGATAACCGGAGATCGAAGAGTCGCGGGCTATACAGCACTTTTGGCTGTGTTTTCGTCCACCTTTATAGAAACCCTACATATATTCGGACAATTACCGAGCATCATTGGACTGTCCATATTGCTTCACGCTCTACCTGAAATCTATCTCTGGATAAAGACCGGAAAGTATAGGTATTTAGCCACCAGCCTTTCCTTGATAGCCGTTACCGTTACCTCCCATCATGTAACGCCAATTTTTGGAATGGTATTCTTCATTTTTCCATTGATCGGTATGGTTCTCATGGATGCTGCCAAGGACCAGGTATCCCATACAAAGGCTATAACATTTAAAGTATTCTTAGCTCAGTTTAAAAAACTGATTTGGAGAATTATGGGCTTTGGCTTCTCTTCCCTAGTTCTCATTGTGGGCTGCATATTACCATATTGGATCAATTCCAAGGAAAATCCCATTACACAAGTACCGATTCCTCATGGTTCCCGAGATAATTTTTTGGAGGTAACCTCATCAGGTTTGGTCTTCTTTTTGGTACCATGGGGCATTTTGCTCTTTGTACTACCTTATATCCTGTACCGATACTTTAGCAAACGCTATTTATTTTTTGGGCTATCCTTCACCGCACTTACGCTTTTAGGTACCGGTGGCACCACCCCTATTCCGAGAATTGTGCTCGGCGAGACCGCCTTCAACATCTTGACCTTGGACCGTTTTACACTTTGGGCCACCATAATGGCACTACCCATCTTTGGTGAATTTGCCTATCGTCTAGTGGAAGGGGATTTAAGAGCCTATTTACAAAAACGGTTTGGTGCGGTATACCATCGTATTCTTGGAGGAAGCATCGCTACGGGAATTTTACTCATGGTCATTTTTACCATGAGTCTCAACTATTTTAGGCCTTCCCAGCCTCAAAAAATTAAGATGTTGCCCATTGTCAATTTTCTAAACCAGGATCAACACGACCAATGGCGGTATCTGCCTTTGGGGTTCGGGGATCAAATGGCCTGGCTGTCCGCACAGACCAACGCTATGACGGTAGATGGCAACTATCACTCGGCCCGTAGGCTTCCCGAATTGACCACCCGGGCCATAGAACGCTTGGAGAATTCAAAGTTTAGGGGCGTAGAGGGCATCGGTTCCCTACAACAGTTTTTGACCGTTCCCGAGAAATACAACTTGAAGTACATATTTTCCAACGACAAGTTCTATGACCCCATTTTATATTTCTGTGGTTGGCAGCGGCTTCAACAATTGGAAAACGGCATTATGGTATGGGAGAAATTGAATGTTCCTCCCCTACCATCCCTATTGCCCAAAGAAGACGTTCCTACCTATCTAAAAATTATGTGGGGCATCCTTCCGCTTCTTACCGTGATATTGGCTTTCATGATTAACATACAATGGGTAGGGTACCGTATGTTAAAATCCAAACCCTTGCCGCAGGGAGAATTTCTAAACTATGCCATTCCATATAAAGGATTTTCGAAATCAATGGTCAGGATAAATCACGTTTGGGCTCTTCTTTTAATAGGTATGCTCAGTTATGGGGGTTATCATTTTTATCTGGACAACACTACGCAAATAACACCCAAAAATGTGGTAACGGCCTACTATGATGCCTTGGACTTTAAAGAGTTCAAAAGGGCGCATTCCTACTTAGACCCGGATGACCCTGTGAGTTTGTCACAATACATGCTGGAAGTCTCCGTAACCGATGGCATTCTTAGTTCGTATGCAAAGTTGGACTCCATTGGTGTTGAACTTTTGGATGAAACCCCAACTAGTGCGAGGGCCGAAGTATATACCCAATGGATTACGCCCTTGGAAAAGGTGAAGAAGCGTTTTTACCATACTCTTGTGAAAAAGGAAAGCAAATGGTATATCGTCCCGAGCACATTTGATAATGACCTACCGCCGGACCAGTTGTTGTCTTCAAACGGAACCGCTTTTTACAATCAGGGTAGACGCCGTATTACCACCCAACAAACACATCATGAGGACGTACTGAAGCAACCCGTTCTGGAGGTGCTCCAAGCCAAACTGGTAAAGTTTCAGGGGAGTTATAGCATTGTGGGCGAACTACAGAATGTAGATAATATTCCCGCAGATGTGGTCATTAAGGCCACGTTGTACAATGAAGACGATACCGAATTGGCCAGCTACAACGCCAAGTATCACATGAAACATAAATTAATGCCAAAGGAAACCACTCCGTTTCGAATCGATTTTGAAGGTATCGCCTGGTCTTCTACCAAAGACACCCTCCCCCCTACTTTTGACCCCGATGAATTTACTCCGGTAGCCTTGGCGGAACAGCCCATCAAATTCAATGTACAATGTGCCGGAAATGTTGCCGTAACCGATCTGTACAAACAAATAGGCCTGCAGCATTTGGAGCTTACGGAGAGTGGCATTAGCGGAGCACTGTTCAATTCCGGAATACAGGAAGTAACCGTACCCCAACTTTTGTTTTCGTACTACTCCAAGGACAAGGAATTGCTATGGGTAGACCATCACTTTTTGGAAGAAGGGGTGCGCATACAGCGTAAACAAATGTTCAACTATTCTCCATTGAAGTTGACCGATCTAACTATTATCAATAGTAGTTTGGACCTTTGTTTCGTAAACGGATTACCGAATGCATCCATTTCAGAGAAGGTTTTTCCCAATAGATTCCTTTCCCATGCCCAGGATCAATTACAGCCTTATGCAGGTGATGGCTTTGAGTTTTTAAAAATTGATATGAACGGTTATATCGGAAATCCCAGATAATTTGAAACGTACCTTGTACATACTTGTCTTTTTAGTGCTCTGGCTCGGATGTAGGCAAGCGGATACCGAAAACACCCACCATCCCGTTTCTTATGAACGGATACCGTTAAAAAGTATGTTTTCCGCCGGGGATAACATCGAAGTTCGATTTAAGGGAAATGCCATAGACCATACCCATTTGGTGGTTTCCAATGCCTTGGGAAGTGTAGTTCTTAAACCCAAATTAAAAGATACCGAATTGATGTTTCAGTTCCCAAAGGCGTTCCGTCAAAAGGCGGGAATCTGTCATTGGGTATTGGTGCACAATGAGGGCATCTATGATAAGGGAGAAATTTCCATCCTCCCCAATCCCCAAAAGGGAACCCTTATGGAATCCTATTTGGGGCCTCAAAGCATTATTGCGGGAAAAACCGATTTTTCCATGCTTGTAACCTCCCCTACCGACATCTATGACAATCCCTTGTCTGATAGCACGGAAATCCGCTATAGCTATCAACTTGAGGATACCGTGCAACAAACTTCCGTTCGCTTAAAGAACCTAATGGGTTGGAAAAACATACATAGTATCGAAAAATCCGGACGTATTTTGGTCACCGCATCCTGCAATGACAGCCACAGCAAGGAGCTTACTACCCAAGTTCACCCCGCCAATCCTATAGATTTTCAGATATCATATGAGCGAACCCATCCGTATGCCGATGGAAATCAGATCATCACTTTTTCCACCGACGCCATACAAGATGAATTTGGGAATATCATAAGCGATGGTACATTGGTTTCCTTTTCGGTTGCCAATACCAAGGGTATGCTACTCCAAACCACGGGAACTACAATCAACGGAGTGGCAGAGGCCCGTTTGTTGCATCCTACCGAAGCGGAAACCTGGAACATCACGGCCTATATCACCGGAGCCGCTAAAAGCAATGGAATTACCCTGGATTTCGAAGCCGCCCTTAAGGATTTTAAGCTTTCCCTTTCCGAAAATGGGAGAACGCTCAACATCAAAGAAATGCAAAGTTTTATGGGGCAATGGATACCGGATGGCATGCTGATTACTTTAAGCATACGGGATAAAAACGGGGCCTTATTGGATTCCAAAAGAACGACCTCGAGACTGGGGAAAGCCCAATTCACCCTATCAAAGGATTTTTATCCCAACGGCTCCTACACACTGACCCTTGAAGCAGCTGGAATGATCAAAAGAAAGAATGTGCTATTGAGATGAAGGTAAACCGAACCCTATATCGCATTCTGCTGATTCTGTCATTCTTGGCGGTAAACGGCCTGATCCTTTTTGGTATAGGTGCCGTATGGTCCTACTTGAATATGGGAGCTGATCGTTCCAACATGTTACATGTATCCAAAGAGCTCTCCGCCGATTATCTTCCAAAAGTTGTTTGGGAAACTTTATCCAATGAAGGTCGACCGATGGAAACGCAAACTTTGAAAGAGATAGAGCGCGACTATCTAAAGGCTTGGCGTGTGCGAAACCTGGCATTGGAAACCAACAATCGCTATGGCATAGCGGATTATTATACGGACAGTGCCCGTGTGAAATTGTACAACATCCTTGATTTTAACAAGACCAACAACAGCACCCTTAAGACGACAACCTTACAACACAACCCAAAACTGGAGTTCTATAGTGCCGATGGCAAAATAGTGGTGCTCACCGATCGAAACGTGGAACGCTATGAAAAAATCTACGTTGAGGACAAATTAATACTGAAACAAAAAAATACGAGCTCCTATCAGGTGATGCTTCTATTGGAAGACGGTTTCTGGAGAATCAGACATATGGTGGAAAGACCTTCAACCCAAGAAAAGACGCAATCATCCTTAAAAAACGTACCCTCGGTAACCTCTGTTTCAAAAATCAAGGGCATCAATTATTATCCGCAAAAAACCCCTTGGAATATGTTCGGTATGCAGTTCAATGACAGCATCATCAATGCCGATTTTATACGGATCAAGAAACTGAATTTAAATACCATACGCATCTTTGTACCCTACATGGATTTTGGTAAGGCAGAGGTACGGAAAGATAGGCTTGAACGATTAGAGCAAACCTTAGATCTGGCCGAAAAGAATGGATTGAAAGTTATGGTAACGCTCTTTGATTTTTATGGGGATTATGCCATCCATAATTGGACACTTACCCATAGACATGCCGAACAAATCGTAAAGGCCTTAAAGGGACATGAGGCACTCCTAGCCTGGGATATCAAAAATGAACCCGATCTGGATTTTGACTCTCGTGGCCGGGAAAGGGTCATGGCTTGGTTGGCACAAATGATTTCGGAAATCAAAACATGGGATACTGAGCATCCGGTTACCATTGGATGGTCCAATCCCGCCGCTGCGGAACATTTGTCCGAAAGGGTTGACTTTGTGTCTTTTCATTACTATTTGGACCCTAAGGATTTTTTGGAAGCCTTTGACCAACTTAAAACCGCTGTCCCCGATAAACCCATTCTGTTACAGGAATATGGCTATTCTTCCTATGATGGACTTTGGAACCTCTATTTGGGGTCAGAGGAAGCCCAAGCTACCTATTTTACCCACATGCAGGAAACGCTAAAAACACAGGACCTTCCCTTTATGTTCTGGACATTGCATGATTTTGAGGCCATTCCCGAAGCTGTTGTCGGAAGCCTTCCCTGGCGTACGGGAAAGCAACGACATTTCGGAATTATCGACAAAGAAGGCCAACCAAAAACAGCATATACCGTTTTTGATGTTACAGATTAATTTTTGTTCCCTGTCCGCTATTGCGTTTGGCCCTCGCCTTCGAAAAGATGCTATAGTTACAATATCCATTTATAACATATGCTATCTTATATTCGGATAATAGGATAGCGATCAATTCCTGGGTCCTGGCTTCATTTATACCCAGTTTTTCACCTAGCTCTATTTCATTCAGGCGGCCATTACTCAATTTCAAGGCCTCGTAATATTTCAATTTATCTGTCATAGTGTATTCTTTGCAGCAATCATCATATGTGGACTAAAAGGCAAGAGTCCAAAATCATTTTCTGTAATTTCTAAAAGTCTCATCAAGTTTTCCCGCTTCTTTTCATGGTTCAAACTTGCAAAATAGTCCTTATCCAACCAGACCATACCCTCAACGGCATGCATGTTTATACACTCCAATCCTTGCTCCAAAAATTCCGCTTTCAACCCATCCGGCTTATGATAAAAACCCTCTGGTAAAAGCCATGGAAAAGTATCGGGCTGATTATGGACACTGGTCGCCAATTCCGTTTGGCACATATCAAAAAAGGCAGGTTTATGAATCAACCCATTGAAAAGGCCAGCCAAGGTAGAGGCGGTATAGTTTATGGCAAAACCCAAGATAATCCCATTTTTCCGCACTACGCGTTTTGCTTCCCTTAGGGCACTTATCCTATCTTCTTTTTTCTGAAGATGGTAAAGCGGCCCATGCAGAATAATAACATCCGCAAAGTTGTTGGAAAAGTTCAAATTCCGGGCCTCCCCCCTATGGACAACAAAAGGCTTCCTTAGCCGGTCCGCCCGATCTTGGGCTAGCAAACAATGTTTTTCGACGGGTTCTACTACATGGACGCTATGTCCTTTTTTGGCAAGCCATTCGGCATATTTACCGGTACCGCCGCCAACATCAACAATTTTGGAAGATAGGGATGGAATATACTTTTCAATAAGCGATTTCACCCGTTCGAATTCGAGGACACCCATCCCCTTCTCCAATCGCGTTTCTTCGGACGCTCGGTTATAAAACAGTTCTATATCTCTATTTATTAGTGATTTACTATTCATTTTACTAAAGTTTAAGCTTTATCGGGTTCTTAGGATAAAGCATTTGATTGTATGACCGGTGGTGGTCGTTATACAAAATGTGGTTATAAAAATGTGATGACTATCCTGGGCAATAAGGAAACGAGGCGTTTCCTGGCCTTATGAACGCCAAGTATGGCATGGGTCTTACGGAAAGACGTAGATAGTATGTTAGTAATAGTAAATCAGGCTCTAAAGATATGGATTTAACCTTTATCCTTTTAATTCTATTTGCTATTTATCCTTTAGGTATTCGTGAAACAAGGACAGGTCGACAGGGAATAAATAGAAAAAGGAAGCAGCTAACCAGGCCACTCCCTTTTTCACTTAACCTAACCTATATTTTAAATCGTTATTTCTTTTTCGATACTTGGAATATTCAAAGTGAACCCTTTCGATTTTGAAAGTTGGATCGCCTTAAAATAGTCTACATACATCTTTGTAATATCGGACATGGGTAACGAGCAGGCCGCCTTATAGTTGGTCATGCCCAAATGGATCCGATACGAATCATCCAGCAAAACAAGTTCTATGGCATCGGCCAGGGATTCGGCACTTTCAGGGTCAAAAAATTCGCCTTTGTACCCTTCTTCCTGGACTAGGATACTCAAATCGCCTAAGTCCGGTAAGGCAACGGCCTTACCATAGCTTCCCGCTTGGTGCAGAACGCCGGAGCTTCCTGTTGTGGAGGTATATGGAAAGACAACAACGGCACTTTCGCCAAAAATTCGGGGTACATCTTCCTCGGCCACATAGCCTGTAAACCGGATCTGTTCCACATCACTGTATTTCTCTTTTACGGCATCCAAATAACCTGGGGTATTGGGGCTGTCCGTACCGGCAATCACAATTTCGATATTCTCGCCCGTACGCTTACGGATCATTTCCACTGCCTCGATCATAATCTCTACTTTTTTGTAGGTGCCGAATTTCCCAAAAGCCATGACCTGTTTTGGACCTTCGGGCAGCCTATAATCTGGTTCAGGCGGTGTTTCAAAGGCCCCATGGGGGATCAAGGCCACATTTCGGGACTTATACTTTTCTTCCAAAATGGTCTTGTATTTGCTTATGGTGACCGCTAAGATATCGGAAGCTAATACGAATCGGGTTAAGGTACTTCCAATGAAATTATAGATTTTCTGGAGCCACTTGTTTGTGGTAATGCCCGCGTTATCCAAATCTACCTGTTCCAGGATATTATGTAACAAGGAAATGGTCGGGATACCCTTTAGCTTGCAGATTAATGGTAGCATAAGACCAAGGGCTGCCGGTATCTTCTTATCGCCAAACTTTAGGAATTGAAGGTTGAACAATACGGCATCCGGTCGGGTTTCCGAAATGGCCTTGTTGATTTTGAACACATTCAGATAGTCGTTGAAGTTCCAACATTCCTTTACGGTTATCGTACATCCTTCTCCTTCAAAAGAAAGGTCCTTCTCACCTTCGGTTTTGTCCGTGATGAGGATGATTTCACTTACTTCCTCCTGAAGTCTAAAATGTTTTACCAAATGGTATCCATATTCGGTTAAGGTTACTTTACTAGGTGGATACGCCGTTACAATGGCTAGTCGCATAAGGTTAAGTTTTAAATTGATATTCGGTTAAGTATTTGATACAAATATCCTTCTAAATCCACTGTTTTATAGGTGCTTTACGATGGTTGGAAGATTGCTATAGGTGAATGGAAATAATGTACGGATGAGTTAAATCATCCGAACGAAAAGCATAACTCTCCTTTGTCTGAATCCAAAAATCAACTTTAAAGCAATAGGAATGCACGGGAGTCCCAAGTGCGGGACTAGTAATATATTTTACAAAGGTGAATAGCTGGGTTCTCCCCTTTGGAAGGGGAGGTGCCAACAGGCTGAGGGGTTTGAAAAACAAAAACCCAGAAACAGGTGATGTCCTCTGGGCCTTATAAATTGATATCAGCATGAGTTGGTTACCGCATTATGCTCTTATGGGCAAAGTATAGCAGCTGGGCTATTAATAAGGCAATCATGGTAATAATCTGTACCTGAACTACCATATTTAAGCTGCTGTGAAAAAAGACGATCAGTCCTACTTGAGAAATGCCAAATACCCCTGAAACCATTACCGGAACGTAATGATCCAAGGACAAAAAATAATAGGCAAAAATATTGGATATGGCAAAAAGCGAGGTTGCCAAGGCATATTGCCAAAGTAAAGGAGCCATAGCCAGGTAAGCATCCCCAAACAATAGTGTAATTATCATTTTAGGGAACAAGGTACAGGCCAAAACAATGACAAGGGACAGAAGCCCTATGTAGCCTACGTATTTGAAAAGGACAGGGGCGGTTGGCTCTCCGTCCTTTTGTTTTTGGACTACCGTGGGCAATAATAACATAACAAACATCCATGCCACAAAATAGACCACTCGACCGATTAGTGCCAAGGAAGCATATAATCCGGCATCCAGGGCATCAAAGTAATGTTTTACCAATAGGATGTCGCTATTGTTTATGATAATTTGAGTGAATTCATAGCAAGCGGTCAGAACCATAAATTGGGTCACCTGTTTTTTACGATCAGCTGAAAGGGATAATTTTTTAAATAAGGAACTTAATCTGAAGTCGGACGGAATCAGCCCAAAGACGAAGGACAAAGCAATACCCAAGGCCACTAGGAAAGCAGGGGGCAAAGGTACAAACCAAAGTAGGCCCAACGTAAGCAGCAACCTGCTCCACATCTCCATTTGGTAGGTTACCGAAAGATTTCCATAATCCTGCCTTCCCTGGTATTTCCCGCGATTAACGGACATAAAAAAGTACAGGGGTATCCCTACGGCAAAGGTTTTGAACAGCAAGGCGGAATCCGTTTGGAATATTTGTTGCAAACTTCCGGCAAAGGCAAAAAGTAGTATTCCTATCAATAGACCAAATCCTAAGGCGTACCGATACATCATGTTCTGAAAGGCCTCCCAGTCCGCATCCGAAAACAAAACAGCGAATTTGGCCGTTGCCAGTTGAAAGGTCATCCCTAAAAAGGACAATACCAATAACAAGGTTACCAACAGGGCGGCTTCGGCAAAGACCTCGGGTCCCAACAATCTACCCAACAACAAGTTATACAGGTAGTTGCCTCCGTTTACCAGAAGTACGCTCCCCATGAACAGTTGTTCCGGAGACACTTTTTTAAGAGCTATCCTAAATGCGGTCATGACTTAAAATATAGCTGGTTTTTGTTGCCTTGAGCGTAGGAAGTATGTTCCCGTTTTCCATACCGATAATGGATAAGACCTGATTGGATCGCATGGCATGAAGATACAATTCGTGCAAGGTATGTGCTGCGATCATATCGATATCCAATACGCGTTCCAAGTTTAGGATTACTGGTTTGTTAGGATGCAAAAATCTGCTCAAATGACGTTTGAGGATTGCTGCGTCGCCACGGTTCAGTACACCATGAACTGAGAACATTCTTCTGGTTTCCGTGATTTGTAAAGCCATAATATGAGGTTTTAAGGTTAAGCATTTTGTTTCATAATCAAGGCAAATATCCCACAGATCGACGTTTCAAAACTTGGGATTCAGGTGGATGGCGGTTTACTGTAGACGAACGGTAGTTATCCTACTTCCGGTACGGAAAGGTCCGTCGTAACTTTACAACAGCTTAATTAACAGGATATAAGGCGAACCAAATCATGGCCTGAAATCCTAAAAAACTTAACCTATGAAAACCGTAAGACTGATAACCGCAGTATTCCTTTTTACCCTAATGGGCCAAGCCCAGGAATCCCTAGAAAACGGATTCACCTATTTGGAAAATGGAAAATTCCAACAGGCCGAAACCTTTTTTAAGGCCTATTTGGATACAGATCCCGAGAACAAAACCGCACAAATCTGTTACGGCAGGGCCGTTGGACTTAACGGGTCACCCCAAAAGGCCAAGGCCTTATTCGGAGGTTTGATCAAAACCTATCCCCAGGATTTCGAAATCGCAGTGAATTATAACGAATCCCTTTTATGGGCCGGTGACTATAAGGCCGCTAAACCGCTATACGAAAAATTGGTGGCCGATTACCCGGATAGGTTCACCGCTGTTTTGGGCTACGCCAATACCCTAAGTAACTTAGAGGAATACAAGGCTGCCCTGTTTTGGATCAATAAGGCCATCGCCTTGGCCCCGGAAAATGGGAGTGCGAAAATTTCTAGGAAATACATCCAATTGGGGTATGCCAATACATTTGTAAATGCACAGGAGTATGAGCAAGGAAAAGCTCTATTGCAAGATATCTTTACTGATTTCCCGGAAGACAAGGATGTATTGTTGAACTTGGCCAACCTATATTTGATCACCAAACAGGTAGACAGTGCCAAGGCAACCTATAAGAGATATGCCGCTACCCCCAAGGATTCCATTACCGCTTTAAACGGTATCGCGCTGGCCGAGCATATCGGGGAAAATGAAAAAGTCGCTTTGCAGGTAGCTGAAACGGCCAAAGCCAAGGTAGCCCGATTTACCGACTTTGAGCTGACCGAACGCACGTATGACCGTTATGTACAGGCCTTGATCTGGAATAGGAAATTTGGAAAGGCCAGAAAACAGATCGATAGTTTGGCCAAGGTCTATCCGGACAGAAATTGGATTTTGGCCCTAATGGCTACTTTAGGTCTATACACAGGCGATTCAAAAACCAGTGAACAAAATTATAATGCTATTTTAGCGAAGGACAGTACTTCCTTTGATGGGAATTTGGGAAAGGCCAATGCCCTATTTGCCAGCGATCGCATCCTTCCGGCCTACCGGGCTGCCTTCCAAACTTTGGCCATTTATGAAGACCAAAAGGATGCCCTAGGGTTTGTAGAAAAATTAAATCTGATGTATACCCCCAGTGTTGAGGAGCATGCGGCCTATACCTTTGATAATGGGAATAATGTGGCCTTTTATACCAACACCACCACTGATGTTCCCATATCCACCAAATTTAGGGCCCGAGTTTCCTATTTCTATCGCACTACCGAAAATACGGTAACGGGGAATACGGCCAATTCCCATGTAGTGCTGGCAGGGCTGGATTATAAACTTTTCCCCAAAACCCTATTAAAAACAGTAGTGGGATTCAACAATTCGCGTTTTATGGCCGATGCCTATACGCAACCCGTATTGGATGCCAAACTATTGCTACAACCTCTAAAATTGCAAAACTTGACCTTGGGCTACCAACGGGAGGTACAGAATTTTAATGCCGATTTGATCGAGCGGGAAATCGTACAGAACCATTATGGCCTCAACTACAATTTGGGAACCAATTTTAATTTAGGCTGGTACACCCAAGTAATCCATACGGAACAGAGCGACGCCAATACCCGGGACCTATTGTTTACCTCCCTGTACTATACTGTGTTTCAAAAGCCCGCTCTAAAATTGGGGGTCAATTATCAGTACATCACCTTTAAGGAGCAATTGCCTACGGTCTATTTTAGTCCGGAGCAGTACAAGGCGGTGGAGTTGTTTGCGGATATCCGCGGAAACATTTCCGAAAAGACCCGGTATAGGGCCAGTGCGGCCACGGGCTTGCAAAAAGTGGAGGAAGATCCAAATACCGCCTTATTTAGGGCGGAAGCTGGACTACAGCACCAATTTTCCAAACATTTGAGCGCCGACCTCTATGGCAAGTATAGTAACATTGCCTCGGCTACGGCCGCCGGTTTTGAGTTTACCGAAATTGGATTTAAACTCAAATGGCTGTTTACGAAAAAACCAGTTTTTTATGCCAAGGTTGGGGAGTGACGGTCTCGTGTATGGGTAGTAGCGGATTTCTACTCACTAATTTTTCAGTTTTACAATGACCTTTAGTTCATTAATTCTCTTTTGTTTAAGCACTTAAACCGCTATTTTTCATAGGAGCCGTTGTTAGCATACGTTATTTATCTTGAATTTATGCTTTCAATAATTATTCGACCTTACTGCTGACAAAAACTCTCCAACGCTCGTTTTTAGTTGTTCAGCAAGCTTATGAGCACCAGAAATTGAGTTTTCATATTGAATATACCGCAAATTTCTTATGTTAAAAGGTAACTCAGATGGATTTCTAGTCAACAAAATTGGACACCTTTGTAAACCGTAACAAAGTCCAATCTCAAATATTACATTAGAGTTTTGACCAGAAACATCGGCAAGTATAACTTCAGCAGTTCTAATTTGAGCCCATACTTGACTTAGTATATTTCCTGGTTTAAAAATATTATCCGCCTTTAATACTGTAAGACCGTGTGATTCTAACGCAGGTTTTATATAATGATAAAAAAGCTCGTCAAATTCCTTATTATGCGGAATTAGCACAAAGGCTTTGCCTGTTTTTATTTTAATTTCATCACCATTTAGTATCGACTGAGTTTGTAAATATTCAAATTGAGGTAACCCACTATATTCAACCGAACTGGCTTCATTACTTCCAATTAAAACTCTCTCTTTATTGATAATTTTTTTTATATCAATTCCAGTTAAATTATGAATTGAGTTTTGAATATCCTCTTCTTTTACTTTTATTAATTTTTCTCTCAGTTTTTTAGTTATGCTTTTTTTCAGGACCTCAACCTCCTTTTCTAACTTAATTTCCGAATCTCTAGACATCGCGGCCTTTTCATAATTGCCTGACTTGATAGCACTTTCTTTATCCGCTTTTATTTTTTCTAATTCAAAAAGTTTTACGTCATAATTCTTTTGAAGTTCAGACGGGATATTCTCAAGTTTTTCTATTCTGTTTATTTCAATTGATGTACAAATCTCTTCTAACAAGGATATTGAACGACTTGGTTGCATTTCTTTCAGTAAGTATAAGTTTGAGTATTCTAGAATGCTCTTAAGGATATTCAAACTTATTTTAATAGAATAAGTTTTTTCATATCTTTTCAAGTTGTTCTTTAGAATTTCTAAGGCTTGATTGTTGTTTGGTGGGATTACTCTGATAGTATGAAAGAAACTAATGATTTTGTTTTTATCAAAAAACTCTTCAGCTTTTTCGGGTGTAAAAATCATTATTATTTTAGCTGAACTTCTAAATAGACTTAGAAAAACAGAGTTCAATTCACCGATATCTATATATTCTTTTATACATAAAATGACATTAGTATTTTTTTCAATCTCGTTTAAGATTGCTTTCACTCTTTCTTCAAGTTGGCCACGATATTTAGTCCCTGCGATAATTGAGTCTAAGTCGATTTTATAAAATTGATAATCAACTAAAAATCCACCTTTCTCTTTTTGTAATTTTTCTACTAATAATTTCAAAAGAGTCTCTCTACCTGTTCCAGTATCTCCAATTATAGCTATATTTCTTTTATTACTTTTTAATATTGCTTTCAATAATTGATTAACCTCATTCTTTCTCTCGAAATAACTTAAACCATTGCTTTTATCTTCTTCAATTAAAGCAAGAAGTGATTTTGAAAAGTTTTCTATAACAGGAATCTTCGTTTTTGCCAAACTATATATTTTTTATAAACTTGATTAAATTCTTTTTGAGTTCTACTGCGCCTGAAGATGTATCAGCATATTTTATCACTCTTTTGTCTCTAATATCAAAGGGTAAGTTAGCGATGTCTTGTGTCAATAAAATCACATTTTTTTTTAATGCGTGTGCATAACCTAATTCGTAATATACATTAGGATTTTTCTCACTTAAATCCGCAATAATATAATCTGATTCTTCTATTGATTTCAATATATCTTTTAAAATTGAACCTACTTTAAAAATATTATCCGCTCTTATGCACTTGGCATTTTGAGCTTCAACGGTTGGTTTAATGACATTTAGCCAAACTCCATCAAATTCATTTTTAAATGGCATTATTATGAAGCATTTTTTTTTAGTCATATTTTTGTTTTTTATGCGTACTAACAACTGTATATGATCATTGATCATATATCCATTATGGAAATAGGTCAATTTGCCATCCCATAGTCCCCCATTTTCAGCTTTAAACAAAGTTAAAGGTTTGTCCTATATAAAAGAACTTCCCTACAAAAATTGTACGGTTGTTCTTGGGGAAAGTTACACGTCCAAGTGTGTGGTACGAGAAGGGTTTTGGGTTTCAGAGAAACTCCCCTAGTACTTTTCATAGGAGCCATTATGGGCAACTGGCTTTATACTTTTCCACTAGATTTCAAAACAAGTGCCCAGTTTTTCCAACTAATTGAATTCCGTTTTTAAGAATTCTAGTTGCAAAACAATTGCGATTAATCAACAAGGGTAACTAAATTGATCACTAAGGTTAAGCCAATCCAAAGTAAAAACTGAGTATACCTAGGGTGTTAAAAAAGCCATGTAGCATAATCATAAACCACAAATCGTATTTGCGCATGTAGAATAGTATGGATAAGAGTGCTCCTGTAGATGCTGCTACAAGTTGTCCTGTAATTCCTTGCTGCATATGCATGTATCCGAAAAAGCTACAAAATAGTAGAATATTAATAGCAAGACTGATTTTGCCGTCTCCAAAGAATTTGACGAACTGTCGCATAAAATAGCCACGAAAAATAATTTCTTCTCCAAATCCTGCTGTGGCCCACACTAATACTAACCAGACGATGGTGACTTGAAGATTTCCTTCCAATTGGCTCATGCTTGAATAATCAATAGGAACTCCTGTGAGCATCTCTATTCCAGGAACTATAGCAATGACATAGAAAGCAAAGAGCGCAATGGCCGTTAACGGAGCAAGCACAAGGAGGTTCTTTGCATTGAATTTTTCACGTTGAAACCCAAGCGCAGCAAATGGTTTCCCCTTGTATTCTATATAATTAGCTATAATGATGATTATAGAGATAATTATATTTTCAAAAGGTGTTCTGGTGATTGGCCCAAAGTACATGAAACAAATAATGGCCAGAGTGACCAATGGGATTACTATTTGCTTTAAAGTCAGTTTGTTCATCTTTCTAGTTTTTAAATTAGTATGAGTGCAAAATCAAATTAATCTACCTACTTAGAAAGCTGTTTATGCTGGACTATCTTTAAGACAGGTTGAATTGTAAAATGTAGACTTTGGATATATATCTAGCCATCTTAATTTTTGTTCTATGGTACGTTTGTTCTTGGGTAAGATCGATATCAATGCATGGTGGGAGAAGGGGTGTTTAGTTCGACCCCTCCGCCTGTCGGCACCTGTATTTTAGAACCCCTCTGCTTTCAGCATCTCCCCTTAAAAAGGGGAGAACCTTTGAATTAACTATTCAATTGATATGGCAGCTAAAAAGATAAAAAGAATTTAGTAAAGAATCCCCTCCTTGGGAAGGAGGGGTGCCCAACGGGCGGGGTGGTTTGAAAAATCTAGCCCCGAAACGCATTTTGAATACCATCGAGTACCATATCCATTTGTTCAAAGACCCATCTGTTTTCAAATCGGATTACGGTAAAACCCATTTTTTCCAATTCCTGAGTGCGTTTAAAATCATAGGCTTCGTTGAACGTATTGTGATGAACCGCACCATCCAACTCCACAACCAATTTCTCCTCCGGGCAATAAAAATCCACAATGTAATTGCCAATACTGTGTTGTCTTCTAAATTTTCTGCCCTCCAGCTGCCTCTTTCGTAAAACCTTCCATAGCCTAGATTCGGACTTGGTAGAATTGTTCCGCAATTCTTTCCTGAAATCCTTAAGGTATTTCCGATTGTGCAGCTTGCTCATGTATTAAATGTACTGTTTATTTGGAAACCCCTGAGCCTTTCTGTCCTTGGATTTATAAACCCCTATGTCCTCCGGACACCTATGCGTTCCTCTCACCGCCAGTTGGCAGTTTGTCGGACACAATATGAGGGGAGGATCTTTTTTGAATCAACTCTTGGAAAAACATGTATTTGAAATACAAAAGTTTATCATTAGGGTCCCCTCCTTAAAATATAAGGAGGGGTGGCGATAGCCAGGGTGGTTTCAAAAAAAACGGCCTCGTCCTAAGACGGGGCCGAATCGCACTAAAAATGGCACTTCTGATCCCAATCAATATGAAGGTCTTGCCTATTCCTTAATCAATTTTCCGCGATACGTTTTTCCATTTTGAAAATCTACAATGGTGTACACATACATCCCAGGATGCAAACCAGGTATATCCAAACGTACCGCACTTTTGTTTTGTTGGGTACCCAGATTATCCTGGTATACCATCTGTCCGCCAAGATTCGTTAAGCTTACGGCAACCGCTTCCGTTTCGGTGGGCAAGGTGACCACCGTGTACTCGGTAAAGGGATTGGGATAGTGCTTCAATTCCACCTCCTCAATGATTTGGTCTACTAGTATGCTTTCCACTGAATCAAAATTTGCTACAACTACCGTTTCATCCGCTTCCTCTTCTTTGGGGATATCGGAGGTCGTTAGCGCCATATCTCCAATTTCCAAAGTAAACGGTGCGTAGGTTTGGTAATCTCCCTGTACAGAGAATACAATAGTCTTAACTTGGGTAAAGTCCATGGGCTTACCTTCGTGGTTTTTAAAGTCGGCCAAAGCAATGCTCTTAGCCGCGGTATCGGTATGGGGTTCCAGGGCAAATCGCAATCGCTCTTCCCATTGATCTGTGGCATCCGTCACCAAACTTACCTCTATGGGTCTGTCATTTTGAATATTGAACTGTAAAAAGTTATAGTCGGTAACATCCAGTTGCAAATCCCCGGCCAATAGGTTTCGGAAAATATTGATGGTTTCCCGTACTTCACCTTTTGCGCTTACACTTCGCTCTATGGAATAACCTTCTCTGGGCATGGCCTCCGAATGCTCCTTAATTTCAAACTCGGCAATGGCATCTACATTGGGGTTCATATCGGCGCCCCAAGGGCCATCCGCCAAATACATGGCATCATGCTGATAGGAATTCTCGGCCAATATGGATATGCCTATATCGAACAAATATCCGGTATCTACTATCACTTCTTCCTCCCAGGCACCGCTTAGCGTAATCATCTTGTTCAGATTGCGTTCCTGCTCCTGCTCGTTCACTTTATAATTTCCGTCTATATTCAACCAGCTTGCACCTACTTTGTTCACCACATTGAGATGTAGCTTCCCCTCCTTGTAGTAGCCATTTTTGATAAAGACCGTTGGGAGAATATCCGTTCCTTTAAACGTTTTCAATTCTTTTTGCTGTGATAGGGTATTTAGAATATGATTCACCAAAGTAGTCACCTGGCCCATACTATTGCCCCATACCTGAAAGTTGCGATAATCCCCTTTAGGATAGGCATCCAGATTCCACAAGCTATAGAGACGTTGCGAGGCGCCCTCATTTTTAATCGAGAAGGTCAAGGCATACTCTACGGACCCATTGGCCCGCTGCAATTGAGAATAAACGAGTTCATGACCTTGTAGGGTAACCGTACGGACATCCAACAATTGGGAGTCGTTCAAACGATCGCAAATGGTTTTGGTATGATTATACACTTTACCTTTCGTCTCGGTAGCCAAGGCCGCAGAAACGCGACTAGCCCCTTCATAATAATCAATGGAAAAGATGTTTTCCGCATTGGTAATGTTCAAAAGGTCTTCCGGACTGGAGACATAGGTAGTTTCCGTACCGAACATCCCGGAGGAAGGGAAATAGGCGTCCAATTCCCCGGATTTGGCACCGAGGGACTTATACGTCTTTTTGTCATATTTGCTTTGCCTTTTCTTGGAATTTTTAAAGCTATTGGCCTTGTTGCGGTCAAAGTTTCGTTTTGCGATCAAACGGGCCAAATCCCCATTACTTTCCAGACCACCATCATTCCCTGAGCTCACAGGAGCATGATCCGTAATCTTATTGTAATTGGTAGTTTCAATAGCCGTATAGGGGTTGGCCGTGATATAGAACAAGGCGTCGTTAAAATCTTGGTCACAACTGGCATAATCCCTTCGGATATCCTCAAATCCCAGGATAATCCGCTCGTTGTCCGGGTCGTTCAATAAAACATTATGATAGCGAAGGCTTTCCTCCCGCTCAGGGTTATATTGTGTCCCAGAATACAATTGCCATAGGCCAGACGTAACCCTCCCCTTCCATCCATTGGCCAATAGCACCCAACCAATAGAGGTGCCGGGAGAGAAGCGGCCAATCTTGACCTTATGACCAACCTCCAGGCTACCTCCACTATATTTCGCCGAGACATTGGGAAAAACAATGGTGATGTCCTCTGGACTTGGTGTTTCAGGTGATGGATTGGAAGTATCGTATGTATAAAATCCTAGTACATTCTTATACCCGGCACCCTCGCCCACAAAGGTTACCCAAACGTCGGCGGTTTCCTTTATCACAATATCGGTATCATAACCCGAGGTAATATACTGTGGATTATAATCCGGAACGGGGAAACCCTCGGGAAGGGCATCTGCTATGAGGTCAAGGGTTTCCTGGGACACCTCATCCTTTTCATCAAAATACTTTGGGGTACCGTCCGCGGTATATTCCCCCAGGAAATTATAGTTCTGACCATAACTCGTTCCGAGTAGGGTTAAACTAGCCAATAGAAGTAAAAAACTTTTCATACTAAGTAGGTTTTAGTTTATGGGACAAATATCCGAACGAAAACTTGGGCCTTACGATGACTTTCGGTGGATGGTCATTTGCTGTAGTTGAACCGTTTGTCTTCGTAGATAAGACATTCTTAAGTGGATAGCGTTGATTTTCAGGCATTAAAAAAAGCGCCGATAAAGGCGCTTTTTATGCAATGAAAGCTATTTATAATAACCCTGCCATGGACAAAGCTACTCCTACAACCACAGAACTTATTACAGTTTTAAGCCCGGTTACCAATGCTTTCAATATAAAGACAAGTAAGAACGTTTTCATAGGTCAAAGATTTAGGGTTAAACTTCTTTTCTACCCTAAATATACCTATAGAAATGACCCCAGTACGGCCAAGATAGGCCAATGGTACTTAGCTATGGACGAATCGTAGTTTTCCTAAGTGGAGTAGATTTACAAAAGGTTCAATCGGCGCATCAACTCAGGTCTATTGGAGCGGCTGATGGGAATGACATTTTTTTCGATAAGGACGCTATTATCCTCAATATCAATGATTTTGGTAAAGTTGATAATATAGGATCTATGAATTTGCAAAAAGAGATAATCGGGCAATTTTTCCTTTATCTTTTTGAGGGTGGTATGTACGTGATATTCTTCCATTTCGGTCTTAATGTCAATATAATCCCCTTTGGCCTCCACCATCAAAATCTCGCCCAATTTTAATTTGATCAGCCTTCGGTCGATATTGATGTATAAATCATCACCTATTTCGGGCGATTGTTCCATAGCAACGGCTTTCGGCCGCCGGGCCAAGGAATTCTTGACCTTTACAATGCACTTTTCAAAGCGTTCAGCGGTAATCGGTTTAACCAAATAATCTACAATGGCCTCGTATTCATAGGAGGCAATGGCAAAATCGGTATCCGAAGTGGTCAAGACCACTTTTGGCGGATTTGTTAAAGTCTGTACGAAATCTATTCCACTAAATCCGGGCATGTGTATATCCAAAAAAACCATATCGATATTCTGTTGATTTAAAAACTTAATGGCATCAATAGCGTTGTTAAACTCCTCAATAACGTCCAAATCCGGAACCTTGGAACAAAGCTGACTTACAATGGCCCGTGCGGCCGCTTCATCATCGATAATAATACAGTTCATGCTAAATGGTTTTTAGGTAATCTTCTATCGCATCCAGTATCTTACTGAAACCGGAATACATATCGGTGCGGCCCGCCCTAAGTTCTTCCTCATATTTTACGGCAAACTTATAGGCCCCCTCCATACTTAGAATGTTAAACTTGTGTTTTAGTTTATGTACGATTTCCGCTGCGGCTCTCGGTTCATTATTTTGAATATGCCCGTTATAGATATTTGTCTCCTCGGGAAATTCATCCTTTAAAATATTTATAAACTTTTGTTCAAATGCCAAATCATCTCCGGCGAGTTCTTTTATATAGGTAAGATTGGGTTTCTCCTGCATATTATTTCTTTAAGGTAAAATGAAAGGTAGTGCCACACCCCACTTCACTTTCCAGCCAAATTTTTCCTTCATGAAGATCTATGATCTTCTTTACAATGGAAAGGCCTATTCCCGTGGAACGTTCCTCGTTACCAATGGACTGGAAAATCTTGAAAATCTTTTCATGGTATTCCTTGGGGATGCCCACACCATTATCCTTAATGCTAAATTCCCAATGGGTTTTTCTGTCAACAGAACGTATTTCTACCAGACCCTCTTCCTGTTCAATATTGACAACGGCATTACTGATCAAATTTTGAAAAAGCTGATGTATCTGGGTCTTATCCGCAGTAATAGTGGGTAGAGGATTCATAATGATGACACTCACGTTATCCGGCACAAAGATAATTTCCCGTATTTCCTGTACCACTGTATTGAGATCCACCACAGTAGTATCCAAGGTATCGCCATTGATACTGGAATACTTCAAAATACCGTCGATCAAATTATCCATGCCCTCTATTTTTTCCTGTATTTGCTGAAGATTGAATTTTCCATTATCATCCAGGACATCATGATAATCCTCCGTTAACCAACTGGACAGGGCACTAATACTGCGAAGCGGGGATTTAAGATCGTGGGACACAATATGCGCATACTCCTGTAACCCTTGGTTGCTCTTTTCCAGTTCTTGCAATAGCTTTTCCTTTTGCAGTTCCAGTTGCTTTTGGTTTGTAATATCCAAGTGAATACCAATGGAACCGATTACATTTTTGGCATCGTCATAGCGTGGTGCACCACTTATAAGCCAATGTCTTGTGGATCCGTTTTTATGCAGTACTTCTATTTCGTAGGAATCCGAAATTCCATTTAACCGTTTGTTGGTTCTTTCTTCAACAACTTCCCTATTCCGTACCTTTAAGATATCCGTTGCTGGTCGACCCAAAAGCTCCTCGTTGGTAAATCCGCTCATTGTGGAAAAACTCTGATTGGTCAATTGAATAATTCCATTATTATCCACCTCTATTAATCCTAGGTTCATATTGGCGATAATATTGCTATATTTTTCTTTTTCGGCCTCAAGGTTCTTCTTGAAATTCTTACGTATAGTAACATCTTGGTAGGTCCATAAATGCCCCTTGTATGCTCCTTTGTTCAATATGGGTATATAATCACGTTCCAGAATTCTTCCGTCAATCATTTCCAATTCATCGGACAGTACAAGTTTTCGTTCCTTAAGGATGGTTTCAATTCTTGACACAAAGCCTTTTTGATCCTTAAAATGTATCTTGTTCTGTTCAGCGGCATCGCTACAATCCGCGCCCTTTAGGTCCTCAGGAGCAATGGGTATCTTAAAAAGGGAACAGAACATTTGATTGGTCAATGCTATTTTGCGGTTTTCATCTTCCAGCAGTACACCGGTCTGCAGGTTGGCAATTAATGTGGACAGCCTATTTTCTGAGGCCCTAAGCTGTTCCTCGGCCTCCACTTCTTTGGAAATATCCTCTATCAATGCCACTTGGTACTCTACCTTTCCGCTAGAATCTTTAACGGCACTTACCGAAGTTTTGGCCAATAAAACGGACCCATCTTTCTTACGATATTTTTTAACAAGTGTAAATTTATCCAGATGGCCGCGGTTCATTTTCTCCATCATTTTCTGGGTATCATCGCTATTTTCGGCAACCGAAATATCCTTTATGAGTATGTTGTTCAGTTCATCGGAACCATAACCCAGTAATTCCCTAAAGGTTGTATTGGTCTTAATAATTTTTCCGTTATCCGCGAGTACAATACCGAGTGGAGAGTTTTCCACAATGATGTCGAGTTGTTTTTTCTGTTCCCCAAGCAATTCCTTTATTTCCATTTCCTGCGTGATATCCCTTATAATACCTTGCGCAGCTATGGGTTTATGGTCTTTATCATAAATAAGACTACTATTGATCTGTACCCATTTCTCCAATCGGTCCTTCACCCAAATTTTGGCTCGATAGTTTTTAAGGGTACCAACTTCTAACAAAGATTTGAAGGATTCTGCTGTATATTGAACGTAATCATGATGTACAAGTCTTGAAAGATTAATTGCTTCCAGACTATGGTCATATCCCAGAAATTCCTTTGCGGAAGTATTCATGTTGATGACATTGAA
This sequence comes from uncultured Flavobacteriaceae bacterium, assembly GCA_947494715.1. Lineage (GTDB taxonomy): Bacteria > Bacteroidota > Bacteroidia > Flavobacteriales > Flavobacteriaceae > Ulvibacterium. The sequence goes on from CANLWG010000005.1 coordinate 298,308, forward strand.
CTCAAGGTCCATTACCACATAAGGATCAATGATGTTAATAAAAACACCGTCCATTTCGGAGGCTTTTTCGGAAAGAAGGTTTTCCAACTTGCTATTGGCCTGCTTCAAATGGTGGGTTACGTCATAGAGTTCCTTGGATTTTTCCTCCAAAATCCGTTCCGCTTGCTGACGTGCCCTTTTTTGTCTTTCAAGCGCCTTTTTTAGAAGAATAACTTCTTTACTATCCATTTTGGATAATATCAAATTTAACTTCGGTACCATCTTCCTTCAAGAGTTGGTAGGCGATTTCTGCTTTTCCGTTAAAGTGTTCAAAGGTCTTTTCAATTAACCCATGGGCCAGCCTATAAAGCCCCCGGGAAGAGGAATAGATCATGGAGATTGAATTGTCCGTCTTTTCCAAAATTTTGAAGGTGGGCAATTCGGCATCCGGATAGAGTTTTTTTACATGTACGTGGATATGATCCTCTATGGAATACAGAAGCCCCAATGGAGATTTGTAGCTTTGTATCACTTCTGGATGGGCCTTGCCCAAACTACTAAAAAGATAAAGCCCAAATGTGTAAATGAGGTCTCCTGCAGGAACATCTACCTCATGGCTAAGGCCGGAAATAAGGCTTACCATTTCATTGAAATCATAGGTACCCACGGAAGTATATATCCCTTCCGAAGGTAAATTGGCTTTTTCAATAATGGCATCTACCGTTTCTAAGCCAAATTTAGATTCGACCATTTCCAAAAATTCCGTAAAAACAATTCCTTTCATTTCGATTTAATTTCAAAAATAAAAGTAAGAAAAGTATCACCTATTGCAGAAAAATTGTTGTGAAACGGGGTTTTCTGTTAGCCTTTTACCAGTTCATTAACTTCCCAATACTCTAAAACCTTTTGAAGTTTGGATTGATATTCTTCATATTTTAAGGGCTTTATGACGTATCCGGCAATACCAATTTTATAACATTCCAATAAATCGGCCCGGTTTTCGGAAGTTGTGAGTATTACGGTTGGAAGGTATTTTAAGGTATCGTGCGCTTTTAGAATTTTCAGAAATTCTATCCCGCTCATTCTGGGCATATTCAGATCTAAAAGGATAATATCCGGGAGAGAATCGGCGGAGTCAAGTTTTTGTAAAGCTTCTTCGCCATTTTTTGCTTCCGTGACGTCATGCTTAAGTTTAAGTTTTGCGATTGTTCGCCTCAACTTCATAAGCTCAATATTATCATCTTCGATAAATAGAATATTCATGTTTTTGTGCTTTGGAATTCCGCGATAAATTTCAAAATTTTTAAGGTTTTTAGTATAGCCATGTAGACAGATGACAAGTTACTGTAGACGAATGGTAGATTGGTTTCGATGAAATAGAACAGTAAAAAACGTATAATCAAGTCCCCGATGGTTTAAACCTATAATGCTTCCATTCATTCGAGGCGGAAGGTCCTTTAAAACCGAAGCCTTTTTTGATTAGGCAAGAATATCCTTTACTACATGTCCGTGTACATCGGTAAGCCGATATCTCCTGCCCTGATGTTTAAAGATCAACCGCTCATGATCAATACCCAGCTGATGCAGAAGGGTGGCCTGAAAATCATGTACATGGACCGGGTTTTCTACAATATTGTAGCCAAAGGGATCGGTTTTCCCATAGACCATTCCTGGTTTGATACCCCCACCGGCCATCCACATGCTAAAACTTCTTGGGTGATGGTCCCTACCATAGTTATCCTTGGTCAACTTTCCCTGGGAAAAACTTGTCCTTCCAAACTCGCCTCCCCATACGACCAAGGTATCCTCCAAGAGTCCCCGTTGCTTTAAATCCTTTACCAAAGCGGCGGATGCCTGATCTGAGGATTGCGCCATTTTTACGATTTCCTTGGGCAGGTTGCCATGCTGGTCCCAACCCATATGGTACAATTGGATGAAGTTAACATCGCGTTCCGCCAATCTTCTTGCCATAAGACAATTGTAGGCATAGGTACCGGGAATACGGGCGTCCTTACCATACATATCGAAGATATAATCAGGCTCTTGGGAAAGATCGGCAATTTCCGGAACACTGGCCTGCATACGGTAGGCTATTTCATATTGGCTAATCTTCGAATCGATTTCGGAATCGCCCCACACCTTTTTTTGCTCGGCCTCCAATTGGGAAAGGTAATCCAACTCGCGTCTCCTGCTCTGTTGGTCTATTCCCTTGGGATTACTTAAATACAATACCGGATCCGAACCTGATCTGAATTGTACCCCTTGGTGATGCGATGGCAAAAAACCACTATTCCAGGCCTGCATGTTCAGGTTTTGTGCACTATCCTTCCCTCTGGATAGCAGTACAATAAATGAAGGCATGTTATCATTGGAACTTCCAAGTCCATAGCTCATCCAGGAACCCATGCTCGGTCTTCCAACCTGTTGTGAACCTGTCTGCATAAAAATCACCGCCGGTTCGTGGTTTATGGCTTCAGTATACATGGAATTGACCATGCAGATATCTTCTGCAACACCGGAAGTGTGCTTCATCAATTCACTGAAATATCCCCCTGTTTTTGAATGTTGGTGAAATTTAAACTTGGACCCCACCAATGGAAAACTGGATTGAGCGGCAAGCATACCGGATACGCGCTGACCATTTCTAACGGAGTCCGGAATTTCCTCTCCCCAGCGTTTCATCAATTCAGGTTTATAATCAAAAAGCTCAAACTGACTAGGCCCACCACTTTGAAAGAGATAAATGACCCTTTTGGCCCTTGGTGTATGGTGCGGACCCGAAAGGACTCCGCCACCTTTTAAAATTGCCGTTTCAATATCCTTGGGCCCTGATGAGGCCAATAGATCCGGAAAAATTAAACTGCCTATGGCAATACTGCCCAATCCTCGGCTTGTGGTGCGAAGAAATTCCCTTCTGTTTTGCAGGTATTTTGCTTTTTGTATGTCCTTGGCATAATCCATAGTTCTAGTTTTTATAGTAGGCCTCCGTGGAATTTAAGACCGTATTGGCTACCCGGGCCAATGCCGCGTTTTCTATCATGGGAATTTCCGGCGCGGGTTCAATCGCTCCAATGCTTAAAAATTTCCTTGCTTCCGTGGGCTTGGAGACAAAATAGTCTTTCTCTTCATTATATTGTAGGGTCAATATGTTCTTTTCTTGTTGTGTTGGCGTCCTTCCGATCAATGCCATGAAAATGCCATCAATCGCACTGGGCAAGCTAAACGATGTCTCTTTCCATATTTTTTCGGAAAGTACCCTACAGGCCTCGATAACCTGTGGGCTATTCAATAGTACAAGTGCCTGAAGCGGTGTATTGCTACGTTGTCTTTCCACTTGACATTCACTTCGGTTAGAGGCATCAAAAACCAGCATTCCAGGAGCAGGAACGTTCCGTTTCCAAAAGGTGTATAGGCTGCGCCTATATAATCCATTTTCATAATCCACTTCATAATCCGGGAAAAAAGCATGGGTTATCGTTTCCCGCCATAGGCCTTCAGGCTGGTATGGAAATACCGATTCCCCACCTACTTTTGGCTCAAGGAGGCCACTGGCCGCTAAGACGTTATCCCTAACCATTTCCGCGGACCTCCGGTATCTAGGACTTCTTGCCAATAGTATGTTGTCTGGGTCAATGTCCTTTAAATCTTCCCGTATGACGGAAGATTGCTTGTAGGTGGCCGATGTTACCATTTGCCGGACCAGCCGTTTTACGTCCCAGCCATTTTCGATAAAATCAACGGCCAGCCAGTCCAAAAGTTCGGGATGACTGGGCAAAGCACCCTGGTTCCCAAAATCCTCATTGGTAGAGACCAGTCCCCTGCCGAACATTAAATACCATATTTGATTTACAGCAACGCGGGCGGTCAACGGGTTGTCTTCATGTACCAGCCATTTTCCAAGACCGTATCTATTGCGAGGCAAATCTTCCGGCCATGGCAGAATTGTGGCAGGGACATCGCGCTTTACCTGCTCGCCATGGGCATCATATTGGCCACGATCTAAAATATAGGTAGGTCGCTCCTTGTCCAAATCTCCCATCACCATGATTTCCTGAACCGTATCCATTGTCTGGACCTCCCGAAGTTGAATTTCACGTAAAGCGTTCCGTTCCTTTTTTAGCTTTTCATCCAAGTGCAGCGTATAAAATTCCGTTGCCTGCCCTGATGTAGAAGCCATAGCTTGTTGAAATGATTCCCGCCCTAGTTTTTCGTCATATAAATATTGGGCCATTAACTGCCCCGCTTCTACATTCAGAATACGGACGTCATCCAAAAAACCACCGTCAAAATGTTGATCATAGTGGCTGGCACCCAAAATAAGTCCTTGATAATGCATATAAACCGTAGCGCGTGTATCCGTATAGGGTTTTGTAGATCTTAGCACATTGTTTCGGAGTATTTCCGGATCTTTTAATTGCCCGTTTTGGTAGATTTTCATACCCTTGGCATTACTGGAGCCATCATAGGTCCATACAAAATGCTGCCACTCATTTAATGGTAATTCCTCATTTAAGCGAAGATCCAAGGATTGATATGGATGGGCGTGGCTTAGCCTAAAGGACAACCTTGTACTATCCAAAACCACATCCCAACCTCGGTAGCCCTGTATACGCCCGTTACCGTTGTAGAAAACACGGGCCTCGTCGAATTTCTTAGGAGTTTTTATCCAAAAGCTTACGGTAAAGGGTTCGGTTCTCTCAAAACTGATCCTGTTTCCGTCGGCTATGAGTTGCCCTTCCTGATATTCCAAGGCCAGACCTTTCTTCCCCGGGACAAAGGCATGCCCATAGTATTTTGCATCTTTGGAACCTTTCGCGCGATCCTTGCTTATTCCATTTGCCGATTGGTCAAAATCAAGATGTACCATGGTGGCTTCATCCACCAATCTTTCCATAACTTTGGGAGAGGGACCGGAACTTGCCCATTCCAAGGCCAATGGTTTCCTTTTCCCTACTTCCTCCTGAATACTGGTCGATTTCGTTTTGATTTCACGCTTTAGGAATTCCCATAGTTTGGCAACACTTTCGTCGCCGGGAACGGGCATTACGGGTCCTGCGTTCATGGAAAGCTCCGGAGGCGCATCATTTCCATTCTCGATGGAGTTATATGCGAATATGGCGTCCCCTCGTTCCACCGTGCTATTGAAAAAACTAAAAAGCTCAAAATAATCCTTTTGGGATATTGGATCGTACTTGTGGTCATGGCATCGGGCACAAGCTACTGTGAGCCCCATAAAGGCCGTACCAATCGTATTGGTCCTATCGGCTACATATTCCACCCTGAATTCCTCCGGTATCACCCCGCCCTCGGAATTTTGCTTGTGTAAACGATTAAAAGCCGTAGCCAGCCTTTGCTCATGGGTGCTTTCGGGAATTTGATCTCCCCCAACTTGCCAAAGGACAAAATCGTCATAGGGCAAATTTTTATTATAGGCATCGATAACCCAATCGCGATAGGGCCACATTTCATGGTGGAAATCGTCCAGATATCCTTCACTATCCGCAAAACGGGCCACATCCAACCAATGTGCTGCCATACGCTCCCCATAGGCCGGCAATGCCAATAGGCTATCTACCAACCTTTCATAATAATCCGGGGCACCATCGGCCATAATACGTTTTACCTCTTCCACTGATGGTGGTAGACCTATTAAATCGAAATATAACCTACGTATCAATATTTCTCGACGCGCCAACGGGGAAGGTTCAATATTGTTTTCTTCCAGCTTGGCCGCTATAAAATAATCTATTTCATTATTGGCCCAACCTTTACCTGGCTCGGGAATCTTCTTTTTTTCGGGTTTGATAAAGGCCCAATGTGGCTTATATTCTGCACCTTGCTCTATCCATTTACTTATATACGCAATCTCCGTAGGGCTAAGGGAGAGGTTCGATTCTGGTGGGGGCATAATTTGATCCGGATCGGTCGCCACCATCCGGTGATAAACCTCGCTCTTTCTTAGGCTACCTGGTTTGATAGCGATGCCAACACCTGAGCGCAAGGCCGCATAAGCAGAATCCTCTATATCTAACCTCAAATTGGCCTTCTGATTATTTTTATCCGGTCCATGACAGGCGAAACACCTATCAGAAAGAATAGGTTTTATGTGATAATTAAAATCAATGACCTTAGGAAGTTTGGCCTCGGCGAATTCAACTTCCTTAGGTTTATCCACTCCACAACCTACAATGAGTATGCCCAAGAACAACAGCAACAAGTAGGCTTTTGCTTGGTATATTTCTTTTATGTTTCCCATAGATCAACTTGGTCAAATATCAATACCGCCAGTATTTGCTAAAAAGTATCACAATCTAATTGTAGGTTAGTAATGTAAAAATCAAGTAACCCCGTAACTCAATATAAGGGATACTATCGTATTTTCAAGGTTAGCTCGATACAGTACTTCTTTTTTATGCAAATGACGTTTTAATAAGGTTTCTTATTTTAATTTTTCTGGAATCGACATAATTCCAATGTTATATAATCATCAAAAGCCAAATCCAATTATCCGAACGATCTATGGAAATACTTTGTTATATTTGCCCTTCATTTTCAACCGAGCGCACGTGGCGGAATTGGTAGACGCGCTAGCTTGAGGGGCTAGTGGCCATTAGGCCGTGGAAGTTCGAGTCTTCTCGTGCGCACCAAAAATGCCGTGGCAAAATTTGCTACGGCACTTTTTTTAATTTTCGTTTTTTCTACCGTAAAAACATCTACAATCTTCTGACCTTGACATTTCTAAACCACACTCCCGCACCATGGTCCTGCAGACCTAGAAAACCATCATTGGCCTTTCCATAGTCCGGATAATCGTTCCATTTCCCACTATTTCTTTTCTCTTTCCAATCATCCGAGAACTTATTGAAAGTAACGATCTTCTGACCATTGAGCCAATGCTCTACCTCTCCTTTATTGAAAATTATTTTCGAGGAATTCCACTCCCCCACGGGTTTTAATAGCTTCTTGCCTTTATCGGCTTCGTGCATGGCATAGTTTGCCCCACTTTTTTGCCAATCCTCTATAGGTTCGGAAAATCCTTCATCGTCCAATAACTGATATTCCGCACCAGTCTCGTAGGGTGCCCGATAGATAGTGTCCTCCACCACATGGTAAAAAATACCACTATTACCACCATCCGTTATCTTCCATTCCAAACTCAATTCAAAATTATCATATTTGTCCTTGGTGATTATATCTCCGCCAATATCCCCTCCTTTTCCAAAGCATTCGATAATATCTCCTTTGAACTGCCAATTGTTAGGAAGTGAATCTTCGTTATAGCCTCTCCAAAAACTGGCGTCCATCAAAGAAATCCAGTTATCATTCTCCTCCATGACCATCTCCTCAGAGGCTGTTTGTGTATCAATATCCTTCTTTTTCTCCTGTTTACAGGAAACGACCATTAAAATCAAAAAAATCAAACCGAATATCTTATTCATTTTTCATTATTTAAGTTGTTATCCCTTTCTTAAAAAGCTCCTTACCAGCACTTTACAAAATGTAAAATACTTTCTTGATACCACTGTGTTGCAAAGGGTTTTGCAGAGATCCTAAATATATCAATTTATTGAAAAAACGGGCCATGATATTTGCATCTTTCCTATCATTTTGTCAAAATGAGGGCTTTTTTTACTGAAATTTTAACAATCGAACCGTACAAGTGCTTATATTTAATTGTAAATTTGTTTAAACTTTTTATGTAAAGCATGAACAATGTAAAAAAGTTCTTTAGTATTAGGGATTTGGAAAATCTTTCCGGAATAAAAGCGCATACCATACGTATCTGGGAAAAACGATATGGATTGCTATCACCGGAAAGAACAAGTACCAATATCAGAACCTACAGTCTTAGTAGCCTTCAAAAACTATTGAACGTTACATTATTGTACAACAATGGCTTCAAAATATCGAAAATAGCCAAGATAGAGGAGCAGGATATTCCCTTGAAAGTCAAGGAAATAGTTGCAAAAAATAGTGTTAAGAACCATGCCGTAAATGCTTTTAAGTTGGCCATGGTGAATTTTGACCAAACCCTTTTTCTAAACACCTATAATAGCTTATTGGCAGATAAGTCTTTTCGGGATATTTTTTATGATGTGTTTATACCGCTTTTGAACGAGCTGGGACTACTTTGGCAAACAGACACCATAAGCCCGGCACATGAGCATTTTATTACCAGTCTTATCAAACAGAAAATCCTTATCAACACGGAAAAACTTCAGCACTTGGAACCGACCAAAACCGATAAGATATTTGTACCATTTCTGCCAGAAAACGAAATTCATGAGATAGGTCTTTTGTACCTTAATTACGAAATTATATTACGAGGTTATAAATCTATTTACTTAGGACAAACCGTACCCTTGGAAACCCTAAAAGATGTTATAAAATATTTTAATAACCTCTACTTTGTTTCCTACTTTACCGTAGCTCCTTCCAAAGAAAAACTCCAAAGGTATGTTGAGGATTTTTCTGAAATGGTAGCTGGATATGAAAAACCAAGATTATGGTTGTTGGGCCATCAAACCAGATATCTGCGGGAAGATGGTCATCCAGATTTTATTAAGACATTCACCTCCATTGAACAAGTTGTCAATGAATTGTAACTGAAATAAAGTTCCCTATCCCCATTGCCATGAACAAAAAGGTTATCATAATCGGTTCCGGTTTTTCCTCCCTGTCGGCCTCTTGCTATTTGGCAAAACAAGGGTTTGATGTTGAAATCTATGAGAAAAACAGTACTGTTGGAGGCAGGGCAAGGCAACTGATAAGGGATGGTTTTACCTTTGATATTGGCCCCAGCTGGTACTGGATGCCGGATATTTTTGATAAGTTCTTTGCCGACTTTGGAAAGAAGACATCCGACTTCTACCAATTGGAAAAATTAAGTCCGGCATACAAAATCTTTTTTTCCGATGATGTAATTACCATTGGCGATACCATGGATAAAATTTGTGCCGAATTTGAACGCATAGAAAATGGAAGTTCGGCACCGTTGCGCAAATTCATCCATAAAGCGCAGGAGAACTACGAAATTGCCATAAACAATGTAGTACTCCGCCCGGGTATTTCACCTTTTGAATTGGTAACCAAAGAGACCGTTCTACGGATAGACCAGTTTTTTAAGACCATAAGTGGGGAAGTAAGAAAGAATTTTAAAAATTCCAAACTAGTTTCTACCTTGGAATTTCCTGTTCTATTCCTTGGTGCAAAACCCAACAAAACCCCTTCTTTTTACAATTTCATGAACTTTGCCGATTTTGGATTGGGCACATGGCATCCCAAAGGAGGAATGTATGAAATTATAAAGGCGATGCGAAACCTTGCAGAAGAATTGGGTGTAACTCTATTTACTGACAGTCCAGTGGAAAAGATACGGGTAAAGAAAGGCTGTTGCATTGGAATTGTTAGTAATGGAAATGAGATAGATAGTGATTTTGTACTAAGTGGTGCGGATTATCACCATTCTGAATCTTTACTGGATAAACCCTATAGACAATACTCCGAGACCTATTGGGAACATAAAACTTTTGCGCCATCGTCACTTTTGTTCTATGTTGGTTTCAACAGGAAATTAGAAAACGTAGAGCATCATAATTTGTTTTTTGATACCGATTTTGAGCGGCATACCCAAGAAATCTATGACGAGCCCAAATGGCCTTCAAATCCACTTTTTTATGCCAATTTTCCATCGGTTACGGACAGCAGTATGGCTCCTGAGGGCTGTGAGACCGGTTTCTTTTTGGTGCCCATAGCACCCGATCTAGAAGATACTCCGGAACTAAGAAGTCAATATTTTGACCTTATAATGCAACGGTTTCAGAACATTACGAAACAACAGGTCGATGAAAATATCATTTTTAAGGAATCCTTTTGTGTCAAGGATTTTGTGGAAGAATATAACTCATATAAGGGAAACGCCTACGGTATGGCCAATACATTAATGCAAACGGCTTTTCTTAGACCCGGGTTAAAAAGCAAAAAAGTAAAGAATCTTTACTTTACAGGCCAACTTACGGTCCCAGGACCGGGCGTACCCCCCTCATTGATTTCAGGGAAACTGGTATCTCAACTAATTGTCAAACAGAAATGAGTGGAGGATGAAAGCTATTTTTGACAAAGTTTCCTACAGTTGCAGCAAAATTGTAACGGAGTCCTACAGCACTTCCTTTGCGCTTGCCACTAAAATGTTGGACTCCTCCATACGGGGAGATATCTACAACATTTATGGGTTTGTACGTTTTTCGGATGAAATTGTGGATACTTTTCATGATTATGAAAAGCATGCACTTTTTGATAATTTTGAAAGTAGCCTGGACGATGCCCTTGAAAGCAAAATAAGCCTAAACCCTATTTTGAATTCCTTTCAGCATACCTATCATAAATACAAAATACCCTATCACTTGGTAGCTTCATTTATGAAGAGCATGCGCATGGATCTAACCAAAAGTATATATCTTTCCGATGAGGAGTATAAGGCCTATATTTATGGATCGGCAGATGTGGTAGGCCTTATGTGTTTGCGTGTATTCGTTAAGGGTGATGAACAAAAGTACGAACAGTTGAAAGATTCGGCCATGGCCTTGGGATCGGCTTTTCAAAAAGTGAATTTTTTAAGGGATCTAAAAGAGGATTTTGAAGACCTTAACCGTACTTATTTCCCGAATACCGACCTAAATGAGTTGGATGAAGCATCCAAAAACGAAATAGTGGAAGATATTAAGGCCGATTTCAGAAGAGGATATGAAGGAATTCTACTATTACCGCAAGAAGCCAAATTTGGCGTGTACACTGCTTATAAATACTATTACAAACTTCTAAAAAAGTTACAGAAAACACCCTCTTTGGAAATCAAAAATACCCGAATACGGGTTCCTAATTATGAGAAAATAGGCTTGTTGGCCAAATCTTATGTGAATTATAAATTACATTTGGTATAAGATGACAGCAGTAATTTGGATTATCATTTTTATCGGAACTTTTTGTTTTATGGAATTTATGGCCTGGTTTACCCATAAATACATTATGCATGGTTTTTTATGGAACTTGCACAAAGATCATCATAAAAAGGACCATGACTCCTGGTTTGAGCGAAATGATACCTTTTTTATCTTTTATGCCGTGGTAAGCATGTCCTTCATTATGATTGCTACTTCCAGTTGGTTTTGGTATGGATGGCCTATAGGTTTGGGCATCATGGCCTATGGTGGCACATATTTTCTGGTACACGATATTTTTATCCATCAGCGCTTTAAACTCTTCAGAAATGCCAATAATTGGTATGCCCGCGGCATAAGGCGCGCCCATAAGATACATCACAAGCATTTAGGCAAAAAGGACGGTGAATGTTTTGGAATGCTTTTCGTTCCCTTTAAATACTTCAAGAAATAGTTCATATGGCGCATGCCATTGTTATTGGATCTGGTGTTGCCGGTATAGCCTCCGCATTAAGATTACGGAAAAAAGGATATGAGGTTACCGTAATGGAAGCCAACTCTTACCCCGGAGGCAAGCTCCATGCTATGGAAAAGAATGGCTATCGCTTTGACCTTGGCCCCTCCCTTTTCACCATGCCACATTTGGTAACCGAACTCTTTGAACTTTTTGAAGTTGAGCCGGATCCCCATTTTTCATATTCCCGGAAAAAGACCGTATGCAAATATTTCTGGAACGATGGCACCCGGTTTACCATGAAGTCGGACATGGATACCTTCGTAAAGGATGCCTCCGAAGTTTTTGGTGCTTCCAAAAAATCCATAACCCGATACCTGGAGCGAAATCGTAGAAAATATGAATTGACCGCACCACTTTTTTTGGAAAAATCATTGCACAAAGTAGCCTCTTATATGTCCAAGGATACCATAAAGGCCATTTCTGGTTTGGGAAAGCTGGACATTAATACCTCTTTGGATGATTTGAACAAAACATTTTTTGAACATCCCAAATTAGTTCAACTCTTTAACAGGTATGCCACTTATAATGGTTCCTCCCCCTATAAAACACCAGGTATTATGTCCATGATTCCCCATTTAGAAATGCATTATGGCACCTATTTTCCCAAAGGTGGAATGCATACCATCGCCATGAGCCTTTACCATTTCGCCATATCACAAGGTGTTCGTTTCAATTTTAGCTGTAAAGTGGGCCGCATTAATGTAGCACAGGGAAATGCTAATGGAGTGGAATCCAATTCCGGCTTTCATAAAGCCGATCTAGTAGTTTCTAATATGGATATATATCCCACCTATAAAAACCTATTACGGGGACAAAAACAACCCAAACGAATACTGCAACAGGAACGTTCCAGCTCTGCCCTTATTTTTTATTGGGGAATCTCCAGAAACTTTCCCGAGTTGGACCTTCACAATATTTTTTTCAGCAATTCCTACTCCAGCGAGTTCAAAGCTATTTTTCAAGAAAGAACGCTATGTGAAGACCCCACGGTCTATATCAACATCACTAGCAAGGAGGAGCCATCGGATGCACCTGAAGGCCACGAAAACTGGTTTGTAATGATCAATGCCCCTGGAGATTATGGTCAGGATTGGGATTCTTTAAAGAAAAAGGCCCGTAATTGGATCATACAAAAACTAAATGCCCGATTACATGCAGACTTGGAATCGTTAATTACTATGGAGCATACTCTTGATTCGGTGGGTATAGAATCCAATACAGGTTCCTATAGGGGCGCGTTGTATGGGGCTGCCAGCAATTCTAAATTTGCAGCTTTTCTACGCCACCCAAATTTCAAATCCTCTATCAAAAACCTCCTTTTTTGTGGGGGTTCGGTACATCCCGGAGGAGGGATCCCGCTTTGTCTGCTTTCTGCCAAAATCGTAGCAGATCTTGCGCCACAACCACAGCACCATGTTTAATAGACTGGCAAAAAATAAAGTAGGATTGGCCATTGGCATTATCTGGCTCTTTCATATATCTGCTATTATTGGAATTGCTTTGGGATATTTTCAGTGGTTTATTGAAAAGACCCCCTTGAACCTTATCATTTTTTTGGTGCTCTTTTTTTGGGTATACCCCATAAATACTATCAAAAGACTACTGGCCTTTCTTATTTTCTTTTCAAGCGGGGTATTTGCGGAATGGGTGGGCGTAAACTATGGGGTACTTTTTGGAAACTATGAATATGGTAATAATCTTGGCCCAAAACTAGATGGGGTGCCGTACCTTATCGGAGCCCTATGGGCATTGCTTACTTTTGTCTGTGCAGGAATAGTGGACTATCTTTCCGTACCAAAAATCTTAAAAATACTATTTGCCGCACTACTGATGGTAGCACTCGATTTTTTTATGGAACAAAGCTCGCATCTTTTGGACTTTTGGACCTTTGAAGATAATTTAGCTTCCTATCCCAACTACATTACCTGGTTTCTTTTGGCCCTGGTACTTCAGTTGGTTCTTAGGGCTTTGGACATTAAGGGAAATAGGCTTTTTTCTGTCCACATATACCTTTCCCAGTTGGTGTTCTTCCTCTTCTTTTATTTAAGATAAGTCTTTAATTCAGGGAGTGGATCTTTCCTGTTCCAAGTCCCAATTGATTTATAGGGTTGAAACCTGCAAAACATTTCCTCCCTATACCAATTCAACTGCCGTGTCTTTTCAATCGCCTTCCGGTGCGCATCGCTATGATAGGCAAAATCCATAAGCGATTCTTTATCTTGCCAGATACTAAATGTAGCCATTTGTGTAAAAGGCACCTCGCCGATGCCCCTGGTAAAGACTAGCCCTTTGTTATTCGTCAGAGGCCGCTGCGAGGTTGGTACATATTTCCAAAACTTGATTAACCATCGCAATTTTATCGTAGCGCGGGTGATTACCGAAATATAGGGGTTATGTTTGTTCAGTTCATTACTTTCGATGAAAGGGTTGCTCCCGGACCACTTACCCTTGGCACTGATGTTGCCCATATATAGTGTCCATTGCTCGCTACTTTTTCTCCGATAGCGTTCCATTAAATTGGAGGTTTCAAAAAAAGAATCCGCCTTTTCTTCATTCTCCCAAACCTGCAAGAGACCATAAACGGACCAATCCGGTAACGGGTTAAAACCTACCTTTCCACTGCCCAATAATTTATAAAATTGAAGTCCTTCGGTACGGGACAACGGACCATGTGCAAATTGCATCATCCAAAAGGCCCAAAGCTTTTGTTTTATATTGGAATATCTGAAAAAAGTTAGTGTGGTAATTTGATCAGTACCGATACTCATTCAGCTGTAATCAGATTATCCAATATCCGTCTAGTCTCTTCGCTGTACCAATCTGTAGAACCCGCTTCGGCGAGGATTATTTTTCCATCTCGATCAATAATATAGGTAGTGGGAATCGTTTTGGAGGTAAGAACATCGGGCCTTTGGGTTTTAGAATAATAAACCGGCAAGTCATAGCTTTTCTTTTTTAAAAATTTGGACACACGTTCCGGCTCATCCTGGGCTACGAACATAAAAGTAACTTCGTCTTTATAAGCATTGTGCAATTTTTGAAGGCTGGGCATTTCTGCAACACAGGGTGGGCACCATGTTGCCCAAAAATTAAGAAATACTACTTTTCCTTTTTGGGCTTCAAAATTAAACGTGTTGGAATCCATATCCTCCAATTCCCATATGTACGTATCCAAAGGGGTCTGCATTTTCGTTTTGACAACTGCAGAACTTTGAGCAACCAATCCACTCACTTTTGCCCTGATTCTGGGTCCTAAAGGAGTAAAAAATAACAGTGCCAACGTAGCAAGGGATAAAAGGCCTAAGAAAACGTATTTTTTTGAGAATTTCATTAGATTCCCTTGTTTATAAGTTCATCCAACAATTTGTGTACCGTTGTATTGTCCCAATCCTTGATATCATCTTCCTTTACAACTATGTACCCGTCCCTATCAATAATATAGGAAGCCGGAGGTTCCAAAACCTCAATTGGTGAACGCTCTCCAATAATTAAATAGGTAACGGGAAAGGTAAAGTCTTTTTCTTCCATAAATTCCTCCACCGGAGGCCGTTCCTCATTGGTAATGATATAAAAGTCTATTTTGTCCTCATAGGTATCGTACAATTTCTGGATACCCTTGAGTTCTGCCGCACAAGGTAATCGCCAAGAGGCCCAAAAATTAATGAAGACCACATTTCCCCTGGATTTTTCAAAACTGAAGAAATCCCATTCGGCATCTTTGAGCTTCCAATCATAATCGGCTAGTTTATCCCGTTTCGAGGTTTGAATCACTCCTGGAGTTCCCGAAAATAATTGATTCAACCATACTTTGCCATGATAACCTAGGGGTGTAACGAACAGTGCCAATACCAAGGAGATGACCAAAAGTGTAAGTATTGTACTTCGTTTCATGCTATATCCAAACAAAAAACTCCCTACAATCGGGAGTTTTATATTCAAAATGTTTTAGTTCAGGCATTTTCCCGTTTAATTACATTCAGTGCTGAGCCCTCCTTAAACCATCCTATTTGCGCATCGTTATAGGTATGATTCGTTATGATATTGTCCTTGCTCCCATCTGCATGAATCACCTCAATGGTAAGTGGCTTGTTCGGAGCAAAATCGGCTATATCCACAAAATTGAAGGTATCATCTTCTTGAATACGGTTATAATCCGCTTCGTTGGCAAAAGTCAATGCAAGCATCCCCTGCTTTTTTAGATTTGTTTCGTGGATACGTGCAAAGGATTTTACCAATACTGCGGCCACCCCTAAATGTCTGGGTTGCATGGCGGCATGTTCCCTGGAGGAACCCTCGCCATAGTTGTGATCGCCTACAACAATGGTTTTGATACCTTCTGCTTTATACGCCCTTTGAGTATCCGGAACACCACCGTACTCCCCTTCCAACTGATTCTTAACAAAGTTCGTTTTTTTGTTGAATGCATTTACCGCCCCAATAAAGGTATTATTGGCAATATTATCCAAATGTCCCCTATAACGTAACCAAGGTCCTGCCATGGAGATATGATCTGTGGTACATTTTCCAAAAGCCTTGATCAACAATTTCATACCCTGTAGCTGTTCAGGTTTTATAGGCTCAAAAGGAGCTAACAATTGTAATCTTTCCGAAGTGGGACTAACTTTTACCTCAACACTGGAGCCATCTTCCTTGGGTGCAATATAACCGGCATCCTCTACAGCGAAACCTTCTGGTGGAAGCTCATACCCTCTTGGTTCGTCCAGCATAACTTCTTCCCCCTCCTCATTGATCAATTTATCCGTAACAGGATTGAAATCCAACCGTCCGGCAATAGCAATTGCGGTCACCAGTTCAGGGGAACCTACAAAAGCCAGTGTATTCGGATTTCCATCCGCACGTTTCGCAAAATTCCTGTTAAAGGAGTGTACTATGGTATTTCGGGGGCCATCTGCGGCCTTATCCCCATACCGATCCCACATACCAATACACGGACCACAGGCATTGGCAAAAACCGTGGCTCCTATAGTATTAAACGTATTAATAAAACCATCCCGTTCTATGGTGTACCGCACCTGCTCGGAACCTGGTGTAATCGTAAATTCGGATTTCATTTTTAAATCCTTATCCGCTACCTGTTTGGCCAATGATGCCGCTCGCGAAATATCTTCGTAGGAGGAGTTGGTACAAGAACCTATTAATCCTACTTCAACATTCAATGGCCAATCGTTTTCCTTGGCGGCCTCGCTCATTTCCGAAATAGGGGTAGCCAAATCCGGAGTAAAAGGACCGTTAAGGTGAGGCTCCAATTCCGAAAGATTTATTTCGATAACTTGATCAAAATACTGTTCGGGATTTGTATAAACTTCAGGATCAGCGGTCAAGTGTTCCTTTGCCAGCAATGCTGCATCGGCCACATCGGCTCGGTCCGTAGCCCTTAAATATCGGTCCATAGACTCATCATATCCAAAGGTGGAAGTGGTAGCCCCTACCTCGGCACCCATATTACATATGGTTCCTTTTCCGGTACATGACATGGAGGTGGCCCCTTCCCCAAAATATTCCACAATGGCCCCGGTACCTCCTTTTACGGTAAGAATATCGGCCACTTTAAGGATTACGTCCTTAGGCGCAGTCCATCCAGAAAGTTTTCCGGTCAACCTGACCCCAATAAGTTTGGGAAACTTCAATTCCCATGCCATGCCAGCCATTACGTCAACCGCATCAGCTCCACCCACTCCTATGGCAACCATGCCCAATCCTCCTGCATTTACAGTGTGGGAATCTGTACCTATCATCATTCCTCCGGGAAAGGCATAGTTTTCCAAAACTACTTGATGAATAATCCCGGCACCCGGTTTCCAGAAGCCGATTCCATATTTATTGGATACGGATTCCAAAAAATCAAACACTTCGTTACTGTTTTGGTTTGCCCTTTTCAAATCCGCTTCGGCACCCACTTTGGCTTGAATCAAATGATCGCAATGAACCGTAGTGGGAACGGCCACCTTTGGCTTCCCGGCATGCATGAACTGAAGCAAAGCCATTTGCGCGGTCGCATCTTGACAAGCCACTCTATCCGGGGCAAAATCCACATAATCCTTACCTCTGACAAAAGCTTTGGTAGCCTTGCCATCCCATAAATGGGAATACAATATTTTTTCTGAAAGTGTAAGCGGTTTGCCAACGATTTTTCGAGCAGCTTCTACCTTTTCCGCGATGTTGGCATACACCGTTTTTACCATGTCAATATCAAATGCCATTCTGTTCTTAGTTTTAATTATTGTAATTCAGTAAAATTAAGAAAATCCAAGGGGCAAAAGAAATTTTTTGAACGCGTAGGGCAACTATTTTCAGGGAATTGTCAAAAAATTACGGGTTTGATTATAATTTGGTGTATCCACCCAAAAAAGTGGAAGAAAAATAAAGTTCTTGCAGTTATTTCTCAATTCGAGAGGCCCTCATAAAAATTGGGAAGTTGACGTTCTTTTGCTCGGTTTCGCCCCAAACAGATCTTAAGCTGTCCATAAAATCATCCACGGGGTTTTCGCCATTATTCTGATCCATATAGTTTTGAACACTGGACCATGTATTGAGATAACCTCTTAGATGCCTTAAATTCCATTGATCGGTTATTGCAAAGTCCGAATTGAAAACTATAGGTTGAAAATCCAAATCAATGGTCCCATACGCTGCATCAATATGTTTTCTTTCCTTGTCCCAATAGGGACCAATGAGATCTTTGTAAAAACTATCCATTAGTTTATCAATGGGTGAGGAAACTCGTAGTAGTCCATAACCCCATACCGCAAGTACACCGCCATTTTTGGCAACTCTCCTGACTTCACTATTGAATGCGGCCATATCAAACCAATGAATGGCCTGCGCTACTGTTATTAAATCAAATTGATTATCCTCGAAGTTTGTATTTTCAGCCCTTTCGATCTTAAAGATAACATTGTCATGGTTTCCGGCATTTTGGATTTGTTTTTGACTAATGTCCGTTGCAAAAATGGTACGGAAATAAGGGGAAAGGGCGGAGGCAACCTGACCATTTCCGGTACCACAGTCCCAGCATACATCCTTAGTTTGTACCAATTTCAATATTTCCCGATATAAGGCATCAGGATACGTTGGGCGGAATTTTTTGTATGCTTCGGATTGCCTTGAAAATTTGTCCTTTGCCCTTTTCATCTTGAAAAGTTAGGAAAAAGCTTTAAAGAAGCTTTGTTACGATATCCTCTTCGGAAATATTTTCTGCTTCTGCCTTGTAGTTCTTAATGATTCTATGCCGGAGAATTCCCATGGCCACGGCCCTAACATCTTCCATATCCGGAGAAAATTTGCCATGAACCGCAGCGTGCGCCTTGGCGCCCAAAATAAGGTTCTGCGAAGCCCTTGGCCCTGCACCCCAATCAATATACTGTTTTACAAAATCCGAGGCGGATGACAAAACAGGGCGTGTACTGTTTACCAAATTAACCGCATATTCCACAACATTGTCCGGTACGGGAATCCTACGGACCAAATGTTGGATCTCCAGTATCTCCTGGGCATTAAAAAGTGCCTTTACCTTTGGAAATTCGTCATTGGTGGTAGTTTTTACTACACGCACTTCCTCTTCAATGGAAGGGTACTTTAATTCTATGGCGAACATAAAACGATCCAACTGCGCTTCGGGCAAAGGGTAAGTTCCTTCCTGTTCTATCGGATTTTGTGTGGCCAGAACAAAGTAGGGCAATTCCAATTTATATTGCTGTCCCGCAATGGTGACAGCCCGCTCCTGCATAGCTTCCAAAAGTGCAGCCTGGGTCTTGGGCGGTGTACGGTTTATTTCGTCAGCTAAAATTATATTGGCGAATACCGGCCCTTTGATGAACTTAAAGTTGCGGTTTTGATCTAAGATCTCACTTCCCAGAATATCGCTGGGCATTAGGTCCGGGGTGAATTGGATACGCTTAAAATCCAACCCCAAAGTTTGGGCTATGGTATTTACCATTAAGGTCTTGGCCAACCCGGGTACGCCTATCAGAAGTGAATGGCCTCCGGTATAAATGGACAGTAAAATTTGGTCTATGACCTTTTCTTGGCCAACAATGATCTTGGCGATCTCCTGTTTTAGCGCATTATGTTTTTCTACAAGTTGATTGATCGCCGTAACGTCTGACATGCTCTTAATTCTTTACCCAATTGTTGGCAAAATTGCATTCTCTATTGTCATCGTTTACGCTAATGTAGGTATCGTCAATATGTTCGTCCATCCATTTTTTTATGGCATTGTACTGCTTCTCAGTAAGTGCCAACTGTTGAATTTTGGTATAGTCCCTTGCAAAATCGGCCACATGTTCATCATACCTGTTGGTAACCTTCAAGATCTTATACTTTGGACCGCCACCACGTGGGTCTTCCTCGAAAATAGGATAGGAAACTTCATTATCCTTTAAATTTCTTACCTGGTTGTATAATGTGGGATCCATTTTGGTAAGTTCAAATTTTGAATCAAAGTTGGTGGGATTCCGGAGAAGACCTCCATCAAATTTTGTTTCCTTTTCATCAGAAAAATTCAATGCGGCTTGAGCAAATGTAAATTTTCCATCCAGAACATTCTGTCTTATACTGTCCAATTCGGACTTTGCTTTATCCAAAGCTTCTTGGGAAATTTCAGGTTGGATCAGAATATGGCGAAGATCCAATTCCTGGCCCCTAATTTTTTCGATATAAATAATATGGAAACCGAACATGGTCTCAAAAGGATCTGAAATCTCACCTTGCCGTAAACTGAAAGCTACGTCCTTGAATGTCTTGTCA
Organism: uncultured Flavobacteriaceae bacterium; assembly: GCA_947494715.1. Lineage (GTDB taxonomy): Bacteria > Bacteroidota > Bacteroidia > Flavobacteriales > Flavobacteriaceae > Ulvibacterium. The sequence continues at coordinate 318,507 of CANLWG010000005.1, forward strand.
AATCCAGATTTCTTTGTAATAGCATTATAAAGTCCACCTTTTGGTTTAGAACCTGGATCCTGAGAGTATAAGATGGCCTTTACACTAAAGCTGGCATCATTATCCTCAATATCGGCCTTTATGGTATTGAGCTTATCGATGACCTTTTGTTTTTCGGCCTCGGTAGGTTTTGGTTGCTTTACAATTTGGGAAATTTCCAGCTCGGCACCGAATACGGGACGTTCATCCTCGGGAATCTTATTGAAAAACTGCCGCACCTCTTCCGGGGTAATCTCAATTTCTGAGATAATATCACGCTGCATTTTTTCGGACAACATGCGAAGTTTATTTATTTTACCGATCTCTTCCCGTAAACTGGCCTCGTCATCCTTCCTATAGAACCTTAACAACTTGGCCATAGACCCGGTTCTTGAGACCAATTCCTGAATTTGTGCCTCAGTGGTAGCAGCAACCTCATCGTCCGATACCAAAAGGCTGTCCTGCACCGCTTGATGGGCATACAAACGGTCTTCCATAAGTTTTCCCAAAAGCCCGCACCTGGTGATATCTTCCGTAGACGCGCCTTGACTTTTAAGGTCTATTAGCGTTTTATCGATATCAGAATCCAAGATTACATAATCGCCGACCACGGCCGCAATACCATCCAACTTTATTCTTTTAAAGTTCTCGGAGGTGTCTTTTTTAATTTCGGCCTCGGCTTGCAATGTGGATGCTATTGACTCCTCCTTGGAATCCGATGTATCAGTGTTGTTCATTTGGGCCGATAAAATCCCTTGCATAAATATAAATGTCCCTAAAATCAGGGACTTAGTTATTTTGTACATAAACCTCGAATTCATTTTGTTTAATAGCTTCATCTATTATTTCCGTTTCCAATTTACGTATATAGTCTAATTTTCTTCTACTTAGAAGTACTTGCTTAATGGTAGGCTCTATAAAGGACAAAGGTGCTATTTCATTGACTTGGCGAATATCGTTTATCCTAGCCAAATATACCCCTATCGAATCCTCCAATTCAAAAAATTGTGATTTTTTTAAGTATCGGTCCTGATTTTCAATGGTTAAAGGGGGAATTTCCTCAATGACCCTAGAAGCCCTTATCCATATGGAATCGTTAAAATTTAATTTTCGAAATTGTACCCCTATGGAATCCAAATAGACCATATCTTCTTCCGTAAAGCTTTTTAACCGTCTTATGACTTCTCCTTTGTTCAAAAATTCAGTGGGGAGTTCAATAAAACGAAGTTGCACAAGCTTTTCCTTCAACTTAAAGTTTTCCTTTTCACGCTCATAAAAACTCTCCAATTGGGACGGGCTCACCAGGGAATCACTTCCTTGACTTACCAACGCTTCCTTATAGGCCCTCGTATATAAGTCTGTACGGTAATCGGCCACCAAAGCATCGAACTCGGCTAATTTTTCTTCCTGTAGATTAATTTTTGCCTTGTCCAGTAAAAGTTGTTTGGAAGCCCAATTATTGATATAATTGGTGACAAAGGAAGCGCTGTCCTCAGGGGATATGCCCTTTCTCAAAAAAGGCGAAATATCCTCCTTGTACAAATAGAGCTCCCCTACCCTCGCCAATGGCTCTTTCTCCTCTTTCTCCTTTAAAAAGGAACCGCAGGACAACGTAAGGAGCACTACAAAAAAGCAAAGGAACACTTTTGTCCTTGCATTGCTTAAAAAGATAAACATCCAGCAAAAATAAAAATTAAAGTGTGCTTAACAAGTTATAAACCTTGGATTAACACATTTTTAGCGGGCACCCCTGCATTATTTTATTACATTAGTAGGGCGAACTCAACAACTACACCGACCATGAAATACACTACGGAAATCACTATTGATATCCCCTTGGATGAGTTTATCCAGAAATTGGACAATCCCGATAATATGAAACATTGGCAACGCGGACTTGTGGGCTACAAACACCTTTCCGATACGCCTGGAGAGGAGGGGGCCCAAATGGAACTGCACTATAAAATGGGTAAACGGGATATGGTGCTTATTGAAACGATTATTAGAAGCAACTTCCCTTATGAATTTCATGCTACGTATGACACCAAAGGAGTGCACAACATTCAGAAGAATTATTTTAAGGATGTAGGCGGACATAGTACCCAATGGACATCCGAAGCGGAATTCCAGTTTTCCAGTTTCATGATGAAAGTGATGGGTTTCCTTATGCCCGGAGCCTTTAAAAAACAATCCCGAAAGTACGCCGAAGATTTTAAGGCCTTTGCGGAAAAAGGTGTCTCGGTGGCAGATTCGTAAACACTTCAACATGGAGAATGTGAATAGAAAAATTAAACTCATTTGGGATTTTAGAGGACCCGTAGCGGACAAAACGGCAGAACACCATGAAAAACACTTGAAGCAATATAGTACTTTGGAAGGGTTGGATGAAACTCTTACGGGCTTTCAATATATGAACGAAGTTCATAGTTTGGCCTATATGGTAGTCCCGGAATCGGAAATGATCAAGGTACGGGATGCTTTAAAGCCCCATCGTGGCGAGGTCTACGAATAGGTCTCTCCAAGGCTTTCAAAAGAAGGGAAATAGCCTAATCCGGAAAAACACGCAACTACTTTTGTTACTATAAATAAAAAATAGCTCACCAAACATTAAACTAGTATGAGATTACTCTTTTTTTCTCTGGTTATGTGTAGTGTTTTGACTGCCTGTTCCAATGCCCAAGCTTTGGGGGATCCTTTGCAAAAGGTACTTTCCTCGGAGAATCCAAATATAAAGCGGGTCATGGACAGTGTAAATCAATATGAAGTGCAGATCCGATATACCCAAATAGATCGAAAAAACGATAGTGCTATTTTTATGGACTATGATTTTCAGGTAGACAAGCACAGCTATTTCTATCCCGCAAGTACGGTAAAGTTTCCCATTGCCGTGTTGGCCCTGGAAAAACTGAACGAAATAGATACACTAAACAGGAACACTCGTTTTTATGTGGAAGGCGATTCCATTGAGACTACATTCGCCAAAGCTATTTCCGAAATTTTTGCGGTAAGTGACAATCACGCCAATAATCGCCTAGTAGAGTTTCTGGGGCAGGATGCGATCAATGGTCGATTGCGGAACAAGGGTGTTGACCCGGTACGAATCTCCCATCGTCTGGGCTACCATTCCGACGATGTGACCACCAAGCCCTTGGTAATCTATCTCAATGACAGTACCACAGCCACATTGGAAGGAAGCATAAATACACCTCCAAGGCCCTTGCAACTGAACAAAGTAAGGAAAGGTACAGGATTCTATGAGGAAGACTCGTTAATGAACGGACCTTTTGACTTTAGCTTAAAGAATTATTATCCCATAGATGCCCAACACGGGGTATTGAAAAGGGTTATTTTCCCCGAGAAATTTTCCGAAAAAGAAAAGTTCCTAATCACCGAATCACAACGGGAATACCTATTAAAGGCAATGCATACCTTGCCCAAGGCGGTGGGTTACGACCCCGTGGAGTATTATGATGGGTACTGTAAATTCTTTTTATACGGTGATACCCAAGAAAACATTCCCGATCATATCAAAATTTATAACAAGGTAGGTTTTGCCTACGGGACACTTACGGACTGTGCCTATATTGTTGACACCAAAAATGATGTGGAGTTCATGCTTTCAGCTACCATCTTGGTCAATAAGGACGGCATCTTTAATGATAACCAATACGAATATGATGAGACCGGTATCCCCTTTTTAGCAGAATTGGGGAGACAGCTATATAATTATGAACTAAAACGTAAAAAATAAAACGCCATGGAAAATTTAAGTTTTGATTCTTTTACCAAGAAAATCCATATAAATACAACAAGGGAAAAGCTCTATTGGTGCTGGGCTACTTCCGAAGGCATCTGTTCCTGGTTCTTAAGGAACGCCGAATATGTCTCATCCGAGGGTGAGCCACGTAGTGCTGAAGCTTATATGCAGACTGGGGATGATTACATTTGGGAATGGCACAATTGGGACCCACGGGAAAAAGGAAAAGTAGTGCAGGCCAACGGTACGGATTTTCTGGAGATTTCTTTTACGGACAGTAAAGTCTCCGTACATATAGAAGATCAGGGAAACGTATGTCTACTTACTTTAAAACAATTTGATATTCCAACAGATGAGCAGAGTAGGCTAAACATTCATTATGGTTGTAGCAATGGCTGGACTTTTTGGTTGGCCAACTTAAAGGCCTATCTGGAGCATGGCATTCTACTCAATGAAACGGAAAGGGATCTCCGCAATATTCCTTTGGCCGGGTTCGAGTTTGTGAATATGTAGTAACGGGTATACGAGATAGTATTATGCACTGAGTCTTTTTCAAAGAGTTTACATCTTCTTGTTTATCGGTAAACAGATATGTTGTTACGGACACCTATTTGTAAATAACATTGTAAAAGACACACCACGCAAAACTCTTTGCAATAATTGTATTATTTAAGAGTGCTATTGATATCATTTTTTGTCCTATAAAAGGCAAATTAAGGGAACTACTAAAAGAGACCAGGTTTGGGACACTTCTGCCCTAGCAATGGTGTCGATAGCGCAGTATCAAAAAACGGCCTTTTTACGGGACATACAAATTCGCAAATGTTTTTAAAGGTATTGTTCGTATCTTGGATATATTGTCAAGAATCATAACCCTATAACGACGGTAACCTAAAAATAATAGTTATTTGCGATTTGAAAACCATTACCAAGATAGAGGACTATTGTAAGGAAATAAACATTCCCTCTCCTATATATCCTTTCTTTGATATAAGGAAGTTTGAGGATAACATGAAAACTGTCAATGCCAGGCAAGATTCTATAAGGCACGAGTTTTACGCGATAGCACTTCGTAATTCAGGTAACAATAGGGAAGTACACGGGAAGTTTCTTGACAGCAATTTGTTCTTTAATTCCCCGTATCAAATTATCACTTGGGACATCAAGCCTGATTGGACAGGGTGGTATATTATTTTCGATAGGGAGTTTTTAGGTTTAAATCCGAATTGGCAGAATTTCATAATAGATTTTCCCTTTTTCAGTCTTGACAAGGCCACCCCGATGGACTTACCCAAAGAAGATGCAGAATTTGCAAACGATGTATTTCAGCAGATTTTTGACGAATACCATTCTAACAATAAGGATAAGTTTCTCTTCATTCAAAACTACACCCAACTTTTACTACTGATAACTAAACGTTACTTTGATAGATTGGACCATGATAATGAGGATGCCCAAGAGAATAGAACAGCGGATATATTATTGTTATCACGTTTTCAGTCGTTGGTCGAAACGCTGATGACGAATGAAGATACCAATTCAGAGATCAGACAGACTTCGTTCTATGCTGAAAAACTGAATGTCCATCCAAATCACCTGAATGCCATTGTAAAGAGGATTACCGGAAAGACCGCCACAAGTATTATCCAAAACCAACTCATTACGTTTGCAAAATCGATGTTACTTCAAACAGACCTATCTGCAAAAGAAATAGCGTTTAGACTCCATTTTTCAGAACCCACGCATTTTAATTCATTTTTCAAGAGGGCCACAGGAACTACACCAAGACAATATCGGAAGGAGTCCATCCTTTGAAATTTGTCATTCCCGCTTTGAATCGTGTCATCAGCACCAGGTGATGTGTTTGCACCTTTGTATTGTTAATCTTCAAAAACAATACAATTAAAAAAACAATCGCATTGGCAGTAATCGTCCTGATAGGATCGGCTGCATTTGGTAAAAAAGATTCAATAATTATAAAAACAGAAAAAATGAACAGCAAAGTAATTAAAGAAAAAGTACAATTTATAAGTGACGGACTAGTCTTAATGGGTAACTTATATAAACCAGAAAACTTCAGCAACTCAAAAAAATATCCTGCTGTAATAACCGGAGGTTCGTTGACCTCTGTTAAAGAGCAGATGGCTGGAACATATGCCGAGAAATTAGCGGAACAAGGATTAATTGCCTTGGCTTTTGATTATCGCAACTTTGGTGAAAGTGAGGGGCAACCACGTCAATTTGAAGACCCGAACCTAAAATTGAAAGATCTCCAGGCTGCCGTTTCCTATCTACTTTCATTACCATATGTTCAGGCGGTTGGGGCACTGGGTGTCTGTACTTCCGGCGGAAACGTTGCATACCTGGCAGCAGAGGACAATAGGGTAAAAGCTGTAGCCACCGTGGCCGCTTGGTTACCGAACTCAGAAGTACTTCCGCTATTGTATGGTAGTGAGGAAAATGTAAACAATTTGAGAAAGGTTGGCTTAGAGTCAAAAAAACAGTTTGCCCTAAATGGAGAGAATAAAATCGTTTTAGCATATCACGATACAGACCAAACAGCTTCCCATGTTGGTCCCATGGAATACTATATGGACAAAACAAGAGGTGGCGGGGTCAAAGAGTGGAAGAATGAGTTTGCAGTGATGAGTTGGGAAACGTGGTTGGATTTTGACCCAATGAGCAGGGCCAAGAATATTACCACCCCTTTTATGATATTCCATTCAGATGGTTCCGCTTTGCCCGATAACGCAAAGAAATTCTATAACCACCTTCAAGGGGAAAAGGAATTGGTTTGGGGCGATGGTTATCATTTCGATTACTATGACCAACCCGAACAGGTTAATGTAGCAGTCGAAAAAGTGAGCAAATTCTTCTTAAGAAATCTTAACCAATAAAAAAATACTACAGATGAAAAATTCAGAAAATAACGAAGTGTGGTTCATTACGGGAGCTTCATCAGGCTTCGGAAAGTCATTGACGGAATACGCTGTAAGCAAAGGCTATTATGTAGCGGCAACAGCAAGAAGAAAAGAAAAATTGAAATCTCTGGCCAAAACCGCGCCGGAGCAAATCCTACCCATTGTAATGGACGTGACCAATGGCGTGCAGATAAAAGAGGCGGTTGCAGAAACCATTTCAAAATTTGGAAAAATAGATGTTCTGATAAATAATGCCGGGTATGGTATTGTTGGGGCATTGGAAGAAACCTCCCTACAGGAGTTTCGTAACCAAATGGAAACCAACTTTTTTGGAGCAATGGCTGTAACCTAGGAAGTACTCCCTTATTTACGAAAACAAGGTTTCGGGGCAGTGGTGAACATGAGCAGTATGGGAGGCAATATGAGCTTTGCGGGCTTTAGCGCCTATTCGGCATCAAAGTTCGCTTTAGAAGGCGCTTCTGAAGCATTGGCGCAAGAAGTCGCTGCATTTGGGGTAAAAGTACTCATAGTGGAGCCGGGTGCATTTAGAACCGCGTTTGCAGGTGGTTCCCTAAAACATATGCCGAAGATCAATGCGTACGATGAAAATGTAGGGGATACCCGTGATTTTGCCAAAGGTATGGACGGTACACAGGAAGGAGATCCCGCCAAAGCGGCCAAAGCTATTGACAAAGCATTAAAAGCGAATAATACACCATTGCGTCTTCAACTGGGACAGGATTCCGTGGACGCCATAAAACGGCATGCTGATTATTTGCTGAGTGAATTGGAAATTTGGCGGGAAACAGCGATCAACACAAATTTTTAAAAATAAACATTTAGATAGCTTGTGTATGATGTGAAATCTGGAGCGAATAAAACCCCGGAAGATGTAAAAAAACAATAGCGGTCTTGAGAGCTTATCCAGACCGCTATTTTATTTTCTTATGCGGGTTTTGAAAAACCAAGGTTTAAAAGTACTTTCCCTTCTTCCATACTTCGTTCTGCTAAATGGCCATTTCATTGAACTACTCAAATTTCTGGTCAGAAATACATTGCTATCTTTACTGTCACACCAGGCTGTTCAATGAAATCTGAAACTCTGCATAACTATGGTAACCGTTGCGCAAGGGAATAATTGATCACAGACCGGATGGATCTAAGCCTCTTTAAGAGGCTTTTTTCATGCCAA
>CANLWG010000006.1 GCA_947494715.1 uncultured Flavobacteriaceae bacterium
CACTTACCACTTACCACTTACCACTTACCACTTACCACTTACCACTTACCACTTACCACTTACCACTTACCACTTACTACTTACTACTTGACGCATTATAGTATCCGTAAATCGAAAATATGAACCGTAGGACTGTATTAGGAGTACCCACGCTATTTTTATTACGATATTCACAGATTACAAAAGATACTTCTATGAATGCAAGGTATATCCGTATCGATGCTCCGGACCAGCAAATGGAACATTGGTTGCACAACAAATATTGCCACGAAAAGCTTTACCTGGATATCTGTAGCGGTTCGGTTCCATTTCATAGGCGACCCAAAGGAAAGGAACTCCTGGTGGATGATAGCATTACCTATGTAAGTGTCCGTGCAATTGATAGATTAGGGCGCAACCTTTTGGATATACTCACCACCTTACGTCATTTTGGTGACAACGGTATAATCCTTAAAGTGGATGATCTGGGCCTGGAATCTTTGGTAGTCGGAAAGCCCAACCCTACCTTTAAACTTATCATCAGCGTATTGGCCAACATTGCTGAAATGGAGCGTAGGAACCTACAGGAACGCCAAAGGGAAGGTATTGAACTGGCAAGGGCCAAAGGAGTTTATAAAGGCCGGGCAAAGGGTTCCAAGAAATCCAAGGAAGAAATCCTGGCCAAGTACACTCATGTCATACGACGCTTAAGGGAGGGCCATACCTTGCGAAATACGAGCAGGCTATGCGATGTAAGTCTGGGAACTGTACAAAAGGTGAAGGCCTTGATTAAATAGCAAAAAGCTTTGTTGTTTGCCAACACTTCGTATAGTCTACCTATTCTGAGGACAGGATTATAATTTCTTTGGAGCTCCGTAAGATTTAACTTCCTTGATTTTTGTAACAATTGCTTCTCGCCATACTCTTTATGCCAAAGCCTAAAGAATGGTGGACAAAAAAGAGAAATACCCTTTTCTTCTTCGCGGAATGATGCTATTGGGGGTAATCATGATCGGTTTAAGCCCCTGGGATGGTTCGGGTCAAATGGGTGAGTTGTTTGGTGAAATTAAAATGTCCGATAGCTCGGAGACGATCAAGAAAAGTATGGAGAAGCTCTGTAGATCAATACAAGAAATAGAGGTTAATCCCGATGAAATCGCTTTTCCCTTGGCCCAATTTACGGAACAACATCTGGTATGTTCAGATTGTAGTCGGTACGATTATTATTTTTTTGATAAAGTGGTCTTCACTTTTTCGGATGGCAGATTGAGTTTCATATCGGTAAAAGGAGAGGGCGTTTCCAAGATTTCCGATATTGAGTTTTACAAAGGGTACAAATTCTACACAGGAAAGGATAATATGGTAATCAATGAAAAGGAAAATGAAGCTTTTTTTCTTACGGAAGAAGGGTTACATACCAATCTATTCGCTTGGAAAAATCCGTACTTAAATACGGAGGCAGTGGTACCAAAATATACGGCTTCGGGCAAGATTCCGGAGGTTTTCAAATTTGAAGCATTGATTGGGGAGTTAAAACCTCGGCTTGAGGAGACGACCACCCTTTTGGATACAAGGGAATTTCCCAATGGCGAAACCCAGCTCAACTGTTTCGGAATGGAATATGCCGGTTTCCCCAGGAAAATAGAGGCAAAGTTCAATGCGGAAGGCAAACTTTACCTGCTTTGGATCCTTACGGCGAAACAGGAGGAAAGTCGAGTAAAAAAGGCCTTGATCCAAGCCTACGGAATTCCAATTTTCGTAAACGACACCTGGGAAGTGTTCCATGATTGGCGAATAAGCCTTAGGAAGGACAAGCCGGAAATACTGGTTGTATCCAAGGAAGGTGCAGATAAACATAAAAAAGAGGTCATGGAAAAATAAGGCAAAATTGAGTGTTTCCCTTTTAATCGTTGATAACCAAGAGCTCCAATAAGTGATTGCCATGCCGATAGAAGGCACCAAATCTCAAATTTCAATGGGATATTGTAGTTATCCTCTTGCAATTTGAATTTTGAGATTTGGAATTTTAAATGGTCAAACTTGAGCTTGACTCTCGAATTTGATTAAGCGTACTCCAACTCTTGTAACTTGGAAAGCGCTTCCGATTTGGAGTTCACATCCAGTTTTAAATAAATATTCTGTATATGAAAGTTTACCGCACTAGGGGTTACGAAAAGTTTTTCCGCAATGGTCTTGTACGTGGCACCTTGGCAGAGGTAATCGATAACCTGGTTTTCCCGTTCCGAGAAATACTGTCGCGATTTTCTTTGGAACATGGCAATGATTTTTTTGGCAATGTCACTGCTCAAAGTCGCACCCTCACGCTGTATGGCATCCAAGGCATTAAATAGGCTTCTTTCATTTAGTGGTTTGGTAACATAACCATTGGCCCCGTGTTTAAAAGCCTTTTTGATAAGCTCAAAGTCATTGTTGGAACTCAACATGATAGTTTTGACCTCTGGGTCCTTTTCTCTAAATAATGGAATACTTTCTATTCCGCATAGGTCGGGCAGTTCTATTTCCGAAAAGATAACATCCGGAAATATGTAATCATATGCGTATAGGGCATCTTTTACCGTAAGGTAGACGCCCTTTAACGCATATTCCAAAAACGAGTCAAAGTAGGTTTCATAGGTTTTGTGAAAAGATCGTTCATGGTCTATAATAACAATTTTTAGTGGGTCCTGGTTCATACTGATTTGGGTTTTGTGGCATACCAGTGAATTTCGTAAAAGCCATGGGCAGCCTTGGTTGTGGGGTAATTGTGGTTGAAAATCTTGGTTGCATCATATTTGATCGTATTATACCATAGCACAAGTAGATATTGCCCTATAATCCATATGAATTATGGGTAACGTCCATGCCCAAGGCGTACTATAAAACCTTGTGGTGCGGACTTTTCCTTTTATAAGGCAGAAAGCCTAAATGGAATAGTATCCCTCTTGCACTAAAAGAATCAATGTGCTTTGTGTGTTAAGCTGAGCTTAAAACATCTAAACGGGATTACAGATCGGCGCCAGACCATCCTTTGTAAAGACTTTAGGATACGCTCTTGGTTTTGAGCAATGGCTAGCGCTACTTTTTTGGCTGAAATTAAAATGTAGACGTGTTTTCATTTAGTGGGATTTGGGTTAGACAATAGTTTTTATGCTCTTATCTGATTCTAAACCTAGATAAAAAAAATTAAAAAAGCATACCTAATGTACGTATTTTCGTTCAAATGCACACTTTATGGACTTTTTTGTGCAGTTGGTCGATGAACCGACCGATTGGTCTGTAAATTTGGAGGTGTATGGTTGTAAACCAATCTTTTACGTTCAACTAGTGTTACCTTAGTGAAAGTTGGCGCAAAATTTCACAAAAAGTCAGTAGATAAAATAATCCCTTATGATGTGCTGTAGGATGTATTAAATGTATAGGGGGAAATTGTAAAACGAGTTTGTGTTAAATAGAAAATAGCGGGGACATGCCCCCGCTATTTTTTTACCTAGTTTCCAACCAAAAAAACTAGGACCCACTAATCGTAATCTTTTTATAAATCACTTTATTCTGAATATGAATTGTACACTATGGCAGAATTGTTATCGGCTATCTCCATTATCCATTTCTCATCTTGGTATTTCCCCCCTAGGTCGGATACAAAGGCCGTTCTCGCCTCGTCCTTGAAATTGAAATCGGCCAGATACACATAGTGCAGTCCATTTTCCTTATTATAAAAATGTCTGGCGTCCAAGCCTTGATCTTTTAAGCGTTTCATAAAGGCATTCAAGTATTTTTTGTTCTTGTAAACATTGGCTATCACATAGTAACCCGATTTTACACCTACAACATCGGATTGGTCCAATACCTTAATGGGCAGCTCTTCGAAGTCCTTACGTTTTGAATTCTCCAAAACGGCAATGGGGTCATTGTAATCTCTTGTGATCGTATTTTTAACTGGACTTATATTTTCCTTGCTTTTTAAGTTCTTTTCGGCTTGTGTCCGGGTCTTCGTTGTTGATGCCAGTTGTGTATGCGCCGGGCTATTGGGTTCCGGTGAAAGGGTCTTGATACTATTCTTAACATCGTTTCGTAACAATCGCACCATAGTCTCGAACCGTTTCTCAAATGCAGCGGTACGCGCTGTCTCAATGGAATCTTGCCTTAGGATGAGTTCGTCCAAGATCAAACGGTTTTCGTAGGCCAGGGAGCCTGTATATTCCTCTTCCTCGGTTTTTGGTCTGGTCCTATCTTTCTTAGCTATCTTATTTTTCTTCGAAACCTGATTTGTTAAATCCTGGGTATTCCTTTGGGCCAATTTTTTGTTCTCTTCGATCAGTTTTAGGATTTGCTCTTCATAGTTTCTTACGATGCCATCAATTTTATGGTCTTCCGAGGCATCGACTAATCCCCCAAAGCTAGTATTGCGATCTTGAAAAGTGTAGGCCAAGGATACTTCATGGTTCCATCCCAAATCCGCATTTTGTTTGGTAACATCTTTTTCCACCAAATAGCCCAGCGACATTTTTTTGTTCAGGTTTACCCCAAATCCCATGGCCAATCCGTACGTATTGTCATAGTTGGTCTGCAACCAGCCATAGTTTGGTAAATCAAGTAACATGGAACCTACATAGGCCAAGCTTCCATCTGGATTTTTACCCAATTGTACTAACGGCATTAAACGGGCATCCTCAAATAACCCCCGAGTTACATCGAACGAATGTGTGTATTGGAGCGAAGCTTTAAGGCTTTTATCGTTAAGACTGGTTAAAAAACTATTGGTGGTCTGGTTGTAGCGCAACATATCCGTAGCGTATAGGCCAAAATCGAACTTACCAAGGGAAAGCGTAATTCCAGGTTGAATGGCAAGATTACTCTCTTTCCTTGACTCGTTAATCCTTTCATCCGATTCCGTCGTCACCACACGATTTTGGTCGAGTCCTTTATTGAAATAGGTGATATTGGTACCAAAACTAAGTCTACTGCTGGGGCTCAACCGCACAGAGGTAGCATAGTTGGCGTTAAAACCAAACTCTTGCACCACACCTAGCCATTGGGTGTAGGCACTAATGCCCATTGCGGTGTTCTCGTTCAATTTGTTGCTAAAACCAAGAAAGTAGTTTTGGCTGTTATCCTCAAAGGTGGCGTATTGGTTTCTATGTAGCAAGTTTATGTATGATTTGTTTTCCCTTACCAATGAAAATGTAGGGTTGATTAAAAATCTATTAAAAAATAATTGATTGTGGTACGTGCTGCTGGAGCTCAAAGTGGATTCTTCCTCCTGGCCGTAGGCAGCCTGAATATTCAATACAATGGAAAATAGCATCAGAAGACCTATTTTATTCATCAAATTAATAGTACGGCTCATCTTGGCAAATATTATGGTTGTGCTATCGGATAAGGTTCCGAAATACCTTTTTTGTTTACTACGGTCGAAGTTTGGGTAGTGGGCCCATGAAATCCAATCGTTTAATTACTATCCCCTATATATCTTAAAACTTGTCCAGGTATTGGTATTCTCGTTGAACGTGATATATAATTGGGGATAGCAGTAGTTTAAAGTTTGCTTTTTACTCGTCTTCAAAAACAGTGGAGGAGTAATCTATATTGTTTTCGCTATACAGGGCCTCAAGGATATCATACTCACTTTTTAGATGGGATCTGTCCTTCTTACGGTCAAGCGTAAAAGCGATACGTTGTACATCTTCCTTATCCTTCCCGCGGTTGGAGACTACGTAGCCTTGCCGATCTCTCGTTGGAAGAACAATGGAAAAATCATCTTCCTTACTATTGATATCACTACCAAGATTCACGGACCAATCTACTTTTTTTCTACCTATTTGGGCCATATGCAAGTCCAGGCCACCATAACCGTTTCGTCCGTCGGAGGCAAAGAACAAGGTATTGCCGGCTGCCAAGTTCGGATACAGGTCGTTCTTTTTGGAATTCACCTTTTCCCCTAGGTTTTTGGCAACTCCAAATGTACCGTCTTCGCCCATTGCGGAAACGTAAATATCATATTTTCCAAAGGTTCCTGGCATATTTGAGGCAAAGAACAAGCGCTTGCCATCTTCGGAAATAGCGGGATGGGTCGCGGAATAATGTTTAGGGCATAAAGCAACTTCCCTTATGTTTTTCCATTGACCATTTATTTTTTCCGCCTTATAGATTTTCTGTACTCTTTCTTTTTTGGAGAAAATACCATATTCGGGCTTGATTAAAACGGCTTTACTAAAATAGGCGACGGTGCCTTTGGCCGTTAAGGCTACGGGTGCCTTGTAGGTGTTTGGATCGTTTGTTGTATTGTCCAACAAAGCTTCAAGGCTGTGATCCATAGGCTTTTCGGCACTTGTAATAAGCTCTCCATTTGGGCCGAATTCAAAATCCCAATACTTATTTGTGTGTTTGTCCTCTAATTGATAATCTGCCCTAACATCGGCTACCCAGTCGTCATTATCCGACTGATCTGATGCTGCAGCTCCGGTGGTTTTTTCCAGCGCATGCTGGTACCGTTTCTGGTAACTATTTTTAAGGATACTATTTTTACTGATATCCTTTAGTTTGGTATACCAAAATACGGCGTTCTCATAATTCTCGGCCAAAAAATTGGCGTTTCCCAAGTCTTCGAAAATCGCTTGGTCATGATATCCCATTTTTTTCATTTCTAGATAGCTGTCCAGTTGCTTATAGGTACTATACAGGTCTAGAACGTTGGAATTGGGTTTGTTGGATTGTTGAGCGGATAATGAACAACATAGGAAGAGTAAAATGCATCCGAAGATGCGGCTGTGGGTTGTGGTATTTTTCATAGTGGATCGATAAAGGGTTAATAATCTCCGACAAAGTTCACAAAATGTCTTGACCCCTTACTTAACAAAAATTCATAGGTTTTGAGCTATTTTGACCTCTATTTTGTTAAAATCGAACCCTAAATGTTATACTAGTTGCACATCGAAATGCTTTTAAAGTAACTGTAAATCAATATATTAAGAATGATTTACATCGGTATTTTGAAGAACTCATAATAGTGTGGAGCCAAAATCCAAGTAAATTTTGGAGGTTTTTTTGGATAATAGGCCTACTTTTCCACATTTATCAAAACGGCTTCACAACTTTTTAAATCTGAATTAAGAACAATATTTTCGGAATTCGCCCCATCCAATATTTCTATAGAAACCGTATTAGGCGGGAATTTACCTAGGTTGTGGGCATAAAGGAAGAGGTCGTTTGGTTTAGTGGGATCCAATTGAACCTCAAAAGCTTTCTTTCTGTATTCCAGATAATATTCGGAAACTACGGCCTCCCCATTTAGGTATATGGAAACGATGTCCCCATCCTTTCGTCCATGGTCCCATAGATTGATTTGTATTTCTTTGCCCCTCACCGTCAATTCTTTTACATAGGTAAGCTTTCGACCCTCAAAAGTATTACGAACAACTGGTTTTTCAGCTGGTTTTGGCACTACCTTTTTTGTTGGTCGAGGAGCCTTGTTAATGGTGAAAAACGGTGTGGCATACTTGGCGATACTATACTTATCATCAGGGAAAAGCTCAATACCGATGACCCGATAGTTGTTACCCGCGGGCAAGCCTCTGTGCAGTAGAATTCCATCCGCATATTGCGAATTTTCGAAAATACCAAGTTCTTGTACCACCATGTCGTCTTTGGACAAATAGAACTTTATGGTTTTATTTCCGGGAATGTTCCTGGTATTCCATTTCAGTTTTACGGTGTCAGCAGTGGTCCAAATCGTATTGCTATTAGGGTAGGTAATTTTGATGGTGGTCCTTGCCATATTAGGCCTATCCATTTTGAGGGAGGGCAGAAAATTATTGTTTGCATAGGCATTTAACATACATAGTATGCTAATACCGAACACTAGAAAACATATGTTCCATTTAGCGCCAAAGTATTTATGGGGAGAATTCACTTGTAAAGTTCCTTGAAATTAAGTTTTTTGATATAGAATTAACGAAAAAAAAAACGTTGTATTGTAAAAACGAATAGGATGTAGACAATTTTCTCATTAAAATGTCACAAACTCATCCGTTCAAGCAACGCTTCAAGTCGAAAAGATTATTTTTAAATTGGTAAGAACAATAATATCATACCAACCTTTACATCTTTACCAGACAATCCTTGGCCGCCGACTTATAGACTGCCTCCACAACACGAATATCCCGTAATCCCTCTTCGCCCGGAACAATCAAGGCCGAATTGTTTTTGATGGCAAGGGCATCGTCATCCATTTGTTTGGCTTGTTGGTTTTCCAAGGGAAAATTGATTTGGGTTCCGTTAGACATTGAGCCTTTATTTCCACTATAAGAGGAATGAGGCTCCATTTTTACCCATCCCTTGTCATAGGTGATGTTCAGATGGTTCATACGGATACCATAGCTGGTATGGCATGCGGCACGTGCCCCACTTGGAAATTCCAATTGGAACATTGCGGTTTCTTCCACTTCATGATATATTTCGGGCCGTGTGGTAAAGGTCTGGGCCAGAACGGAAATAGGTTCTTCCCCTGTGGCGAGTCGGGCTCCTTGTATGGCGTACACGCCCATATCACCCATTACGCCGCCGCCCATAGCTTTTTTCTGCTTCCAGTGGTTAGATCGTCCATCAAAGTACCCGGCAGCGGAAGTTACCATTTTTACAGGCCCAAAAGGTTTTTCCTTGGCCACCTTCATATAGGCCTGGATATTCGGGTCATGTTGGCATCGATATCCAATGGCCAGCTTTACTTTATTGTCGTTACAGGCTTTGATCATAGCCTCGCAATCCGCAACGGATGGGGCCATGGGCTTTTCGCACCACACCTGTTTACCTGCATTAGCGGCCCGTATAGTGTATTCAGCATGCATAGAGGGAGGTAGCACCACATAAACAATGTCTATATCAGAATTGTTTGCAATACCATCAAAGTTTTGATAGGAATAGACATTTTTATCCTGGATGCCATATTTTTCTTGCCATACAGGGATTTTTTCAGGGCTTCCCGTAACAATACCTCTAAGCTCACAATGTTGGGTCAATTGTAGCGCGGGGGCAAGTATATCCGTGCTGTAATATCCCAGACCTACCAAAGCTACGCCTAGTTTTTTGTTTTGGGGTCTTGCGGCCGATACCAATATATTGGGAGCCAATGCCGTTGCAGCAGCAAGCATACCTGTTTTTTGTAGAAACTCCCTTCGTTGCTTTTCCATATCTTCTTGATTTGGACTAAAAAGTACAACAAGAATTTGAATAAATCAATATCGGTGAAACACTATTTCAGCAATTAATAATTAGCAGTTAGAAGGGTGGCCAAAATTGACAATGAAGCATTAATATACTATTTGGTTGGTCAAGTTTAAAAAAGTTATTCGCCTGTAGGCAAGGAAATATTTCTCTTTTTATCGTGATATGTAGCGAAATAAAGAAAGGCAATGGCCATAAACAACAGATAGGTAGCATCGCTCAGACTTGTACCGTATACGATTCTGGTTATCAGGGCGCCAAACATAACTATCGAAAGAATAAATCCGCCATAATGTCGCACTTTGGGAATTACCAATAGAATGGCACCTACGGTTTCCAAAACCCCTACCAACACTCTAAACCATACAGGATATCCCCATTCCTCAAAGGCAGGTGTCCAAAAACCATCAGTGTCGAATTTTCGAATACCGTTTCTCATGAGCGATTCGGCAAACCAAAGACTCATAAGCCAAAATAGTGCAGGTCGAAATTTAGTGAGATACATCCGCAGTGTGTGTATTTTTTTAGTAAACATAGCCAACATAATTAGTGTTCAGCTAAATTATAATGATAACTAGTCCGGATAATCAAAATGTGATGAAGGACCCTTTTTTTGTTCTAAATTGGCTTAGGTATCATCATTTTGTTTGAGGAGTTTTATTTTTTTCCGATAATTTTTGCTCAGTTTTATACTTTTTCCACTTTTGAGCGAAACGAGATAACCGCCGTTCGGATTGGATTTGTACGAAGTAATCTTTTCCAAATTCACGATATATTTTCTGTGTACTCTTTGAAAAATCCTTGGGTCGAGTTCTTTTTCCAAACTACCCATTACTTTCCTGATCAAAAATCTATTTGAATTGTCCGTATAAATCGAAATATAGTTTCCATCCGATTCTAAATACTCGATTTCCCCAACAAGGATAAAGGAAGTTTCATTACGGAGTTTATGCGGAATACGTTTTAAATAAGACTTTTTCAGACTTGTTTGTCCCTGAGTTAGACCAAGAGCATATACCACCAGACAAATAAGTATGTAGATTGTTAGGGTAATAAGAAAGGAATGGGTGAACCCAAAAAGAACAGCCATCCCAAGATTATAATCCATACCTCCAGAAAACCACTTCAAACAAGAAAGCAAGAAAATATGGAGCAAAGAAAAGACCGAGCCTCCCAAAATTACATAGACCAATCTTTGGGTTTTGTTTTTACCTTTTTTCCAGATCCATGGAAAAATAACCACAACTATTGAAAATGCCACATATTCAAAGAGTAAGGGAATCAGCCTTAGCGCAGGAGGATCATCATACTGACTATACAAAATATAATTTCTAAGGAATATGGACAGAGCAGTCCCAGAACCACCTAAGACGAACCATAAAAATGTCTTCGCCAATTTGCTGTTTTGAAAAGCTCCTAGTATGTTCTTTATAGAATTGACGCCTTAGAAATTTAATGCCTCATTATATTGTATACAAGATAATGTTATTTGAAATGGTTTTCACCTATCAAAATCGGAAGATATATGTTCGCTGGCAATTAGGCATTTATTCAAAAAACACCAATGTATTCATGAAAATCTATATGCTAATTATAGTGGAAGAATAGAATCAGGGCAACTTCAGTAGAAGTACAAAGAACGCCCAAAGAATGCAGAATGCACAAAAAGCATAGACTAAGTAAGTTGAAGCGGTTTTTTTGTCCATTGGATTTTTGGGTTTTGGTAAAGAAACAATGGTAAGGGTAAAATGCTACCAGAAGCTCCATGTAAAGAAAGAATATTCGGTAAAATGATGGAAAATCGATGAATAACCTATTTTGTACCTGAATGAAAAAAACTTTATTCGGATAAGATGTATGAAAACATAGATGAAATACAGATAATCGAATTGTTTGTTAGGTCATAACCTTTCTTAGAGCCTTACTGAAGGATTCGGTTTCCTCCAAAGTTCCGGTACTTATACGAGCCCATTCCAGAAAAGGAGGGAATGGCCTACCGATCAATACATTTTCTTTTTGCATTGCGGATATCATACTTTGAATTGGGCGACCCGTTCTAAAAAAAACAAAATTGGTATGAGAAGGGATATAACGAAGTCCCAAATCGCTCAATGTGTTGTAGATGTGCCTTTTGGCCTCCTCTGTTTTAAGCAGGCTAAATTTATAAAAATCATCATCTTTTAACGCCTCCTTGGCAGCCTCTATGGCTAAAATGTTGGTGTTGGCCATTACACTTGCTTTTAATTTAGCGGCAATGTCCGGTCTGGCAATCAGATAACCAACCCTAAGCCCGGCAAGGCCATAGACTTTGGAAAAGGTTTTGGATACAATTACATTTCGCCCTTTTTTGACCAGATCGATCATGGAAGGGTAGTCGGCCTGGGTAATAAAATCGTAATAGGCCTCATCTACGAATAGTATTGTCTTCATATCGAACGAAGTGCAAAAATCCACAAGCTTATTTCTTTCTACGATAGTTCCCGTTGGATTATTAGGATTGCAGATAAAAATCAATTTGGTTTTTTGGTTCACCTTTTTGGCCATGGCATCCAAATCGTGGACCATTTCGTCGTTTACGGGGACACGATGTATACGGGCACCAAAAGTCTGGGCATATTGCATCATGACATGAAAAGTGGGGTCTGCCGCTATAATTTCCCTATTGCCGATACCATACGTAAGCCCAGCTGCCCTTAATCCTTCTGTGGAACCACCTGTAACTACAACATGATCCCTCGTCACCCCTTCTTTTTTTGCTATACCGTTTACAAGACTTGACAATGCCCTAAAAGGATAGCGACAGGCTTCGTTCAGGGAAGAGGTAATGGTCTCCCGTACCCGATTAGATGGTCCGTAAGGATTTTCGTTGGCGTTAAGACGTATTGGGCGATCTGCGGGAAAAGGTCTTTCGGAAAAATCCACGGCCCAGCCTTCCAACCCGTTAAACAATGCAAAGCCACCGGACAATCCAACGGTTTTCAACCAGTTTCTTCGGTCTAAATTTCTCATAAACTGTTCTTATGAGAAATAAGATACAAATAATAAATGAAGATTTGAGCATCAAAGATTAAGCTCAACAGGCTCTGGAACCCTCTAAAAAAAGGAAAAGATATATATGGTTAGAATACCAATTTACAGTTGAAACTCTTCATTGTTGCCGTCCCCATTTTTCAAGGACTTAATGGGAAACACGTCTTTGAGGATATAGGCCCCTACAATAGCGATACCTCCCGCAAATAGAGGTATAGCATAATCCCAATGTAGTATTTTCAGTAAGCTCCCGCATATAATGGCCAATGTGCCCAAAACCATGGCACAGTTCCATAAAATTTGGGATAAACTGTTCTTTGCTTTTCTATCCTCATCCAGGAAATAGGCGGTTCCCTCCATGACAAACCAAGTGAGAAAGGAAACGGCTATAATTACTTGGAAGACTATGGTGTACGGAAAGTCCAATATTCTAAAGATACCATTGGTAGTCCAAAAAACTACCAAGACCAATTTAACATAATCAATGAACTTTTTTTCCATTTTTTTCCAAAAACGTATCGAATATAAAATACCGATTGCTCCAAAAGCAACAAGCATAATTTCTGATGCATAGGGCCATTGTAGTACTTGGGCCAACATACCTAGAAGTAGGATCGCAATGGATACCCTTATGGGCATTTTCAAAACTCTGTGGGATACTGACATGAAATCTGTCTTTAAATTATATTACTTTAACATTTGCCTTTAAGCCCTCCATAATACCCATTATGTTGTTTACGGTCTCCTTCAAATAATGTCGGACCAGTATATGGGGTATGCGAATAGTGGTAAAACCGTTCTTGAAGGAGTGCATGGTTTCTTCCAGGTCATTTATAGCCTGTTCATGGGTCATCATATGGTATTCCGTGTCTATCTCAATATTCAATTTTACTCTTGAAATGGCTATATCTATTGATTTTTTACCGTCCCACCATTCCAGCATAGCCGCAACACCCTCTTTCTTGAGGCCGTAATACAGTTGAATCGCTTCTAACGGTGTTCCCTTTTTTTCCATCAGATCTTCCATACGCACTTGGTGCTGGGAACATAGTTCCACACCCAGTGATTCCATGGAATTTCTGTGATCCAGATAGCCCAGTTCCTTGTTACATTCTAAACATATCATTTAAGTAGGTCAATTTTTTGTACCGATAGCAATCGGAACAATTTGATTTGTGATAATAATAACCGGGTATTTTTGGGAATAGTATGTAACATCGATGTATGACATACTGTTTTTAGATGAACTGCAATTTTTTAGACGAACGGCATTGAAAAATGTTAAAACTGTTGTGAAATTCTTTCGCCTGTCGGGATCAAGTTAAATCATTACCCCTTATATTTATAACACCATGGCATTGCTGAAATATGTTTAAAAAAGTTGGCCCCGGGGTTTTGATCGCAGCGGCCTTTATAGGGCCGGGTACCATTACAGCATGTACTTTGGCCGGAGTGGAATTTGGCTATGCCCTTCTATGGGCCATGGCATTGTCCATTACCGCAACAATAATTCTACAGGAAATGTCCGCTCGTTTGGGAATCATTACCCAAAATGGCCTTGCGGAAGTAATCCGTTCGGAGATTAGGTCTCCCTTTTTGCGGAATTTGATTATCGGAATTATACTAATGGCCATAGTCGTGGGCAATGCAGCCTACGAAGGCGGTAATATAGGCGGCGGCACTTTAGGGCTTGAAGCAATTTTTGGCCCCAAAGGAATGGACTACTATCCTTTTATTATTGGAATGTTTGCATTCATCTTGCTTTACTTGGGTAATTACAGGACTTTGGAGAAAGTATTTGTTTCATTGGTCATTGTCATGAGCTTGTCCTTCCTGATTACCGCTTTAATTACCAAGCCGGATTTCAAGGCAATATTGGGGGGAATCTTTATTCCCACTTTGCCCCAGGAAAGTATTTTAACGGTAGTTGCACTCGTGGGGACCACCGTGGTTCCTTACAATCTTTTTCTTCATGCTTCTTTGGTCAGTGAAAAATGGAAAACAAAGGGCGATTTAAAATGGGCCCGATGGGATACTTTTTTTTCCTTAGTACTTGGTGGACTTGTCTCAATGGCCATAATTATTGCCGCCGCGGCCATCCCTGAAAAGTCAATTTCCGGGGTACTGGATTTGGCCAAAGGACTAGAGCCCCTTTATGGAAATGCGGCACGGTATTGCATGGGTGTTGGATTATTTGCCGCCGGGGTTACCTCGGCCATAACCGCCCCTTTGGCGGCTGCCTATGTGGCAGATAGTTGTTTTGGATGGAGAGCCGGATTGAAGGATTATAGATTCAGGTCGGTTTGGATCATCATTTTGATTTTGGGCGTTTTATTTATGTCTTTCGGGATAAAACCTATTGAAATTATAAAGTTTGCTCAGGTAGCCAATGGTGTTTTATTGCCGTTCACTGCTGTTTTTTTGTTATGGGCGGTAAATAGGCCGGCCATTATGGGAAGGCATCGGAACAAAATACTCCAGAATGTTGTGGGTGTTGTTATCATTGTCCTTGCAGTTCTTTTGGGGGCCAAGAGCATTTTAAAAGTCTTCGATATTTTTTAGATGGATAAAATCGATATTAATTGTGATGTAGGAGAGGGCATAAGAAACGAGGAGGAATTGTTTCCTTTTATTTCTTCCTGCAATATAGCCTGTGGAGGCCATGCCGGAGATAAGCAGACCATGATGGAAACCGTACGATCGGCAAAGCAGTTTAATGTAAAAATAGGGGCGCATCCTTCCTATCCCGATAAACAGAACTTTGGAAGGGTTTCCATGGATATTTCCGAGAATCTGTTAATTGAAACCATCCAAGAACAAATAGAAAGTTTGAGGGCCGTCTTAAAGAAAGAAGAATTGGACTTACACCATATAAAGCTACACGGCGCACTATATAATGATGTAACCAAGGATAATAACTTGGCCCAAACCGTATTGAAATCGCTGGAAAAATATAAACCACAAGCAACTATATATGTGCCCTATGCTTCGGCCATGGCCAAAGAAGCCGTAAATCTTGGGTTTTCCATAATGTACGAAGCTTTTGGGGATCGGAGATACCATAAAGACCTGAGTCTGGTTTCCCGAGATTTACCCAAGGCCGTTAATAAGGACCCCGAGGAGGTACTACAACAAGTGGTTTCCATTGTAAAGGACAAGAAAGTAAAAGCCTCAGATGGAAATTCGGTCAAGATTTTGGCAGATACTATATGTATTCACGGTGATAACCCTTTTGCTTTGCAAATTGTATCGTATCTTTCTCAGGAATTACCAAACCAGAACATCCAACTAAAAAAGTGACCCACTACCCAATCTCTATACGACCCTTTGGCGTACATGCCATATTACTCGAGTGGCCCAATGAAGTGGACGAAGCCATTCTAGAAAATATCCTACAATTTCAACACCATCTTAAGGTAAACCACCTGGGGGAGGAAGAATGGGAAATGATTCCGGCGTACAACTCGTTGACCCTAATTTACAGAAAAGCACCGATTCGTTTTGCGGAATTTAGCGAACAGGTAAAAACCTGGTATACCAAATTGGAACAAACGTCCTTGCCCCAAAGGTTCATTTGGAAACTGCCGGTCTGTTATGATTTGGAATTCGGCATAGATTTAAAAAGTGTTTCTGAAAAATTGGGAAAAAGCATAGAAGAGATTATAGGCCAACACACAAGTCATACCTATACGGTCTATGGAATCGGATTTTTGCCCGGATTTATGTATTTAGGTGGATTGCCACCATCATTGGAAGTCCCAAGGAGGGAAGAGCCTCGGCTTAGGGTAAAAAAAGGCTCGGTTGGCCTAGCCGGTAAACAAACGGGAATCTATCCACAAGATTCTCCAGGGGGATGGAATATCATCGGAAGCTGTTCGGTGCCAATGTTCGACCCTAAAAAGAAAGACCCCTGTTTTGTAAATGTAGGGGACAAGGTACAGTTCTACTCCATTATGAGAGCGGAATACGATTTACACAAAATTGAGGGTGAGGTAGGGATTTATAAATTGGAAAAAGCCAAATGGGATGCTTAAGGTATTGAAATCCGGTTTGTTTACCACAATTCAAGATGTGGGAAGGTTTGGATATCTAAACAAAGGAGTGCCTGTTGCCGGTTTTATGGATACAGCTTCTGCCCATAAGGTCAACCAGCTTTTGGAGAATGATGTTGATTCTGCCGTAATGGAAATTACAATGACCGGCCCTACCTTGGAATTTGATAACCCTAGTTTCATATGTATTGGAGGTGCGAAACATTCCGTTGCCTTGAACAACGATCGTATTGAAAACTTCAAAGTATATAAAGTTTTACCTGGCGACATCTTGTCCTATGGTAAATTGGAAAAGGGTTTCCGAAGTTATCTGGCCATTAAAAATGGTTTTAAAACAGATAAAATATTAGGAAGCCGTTCTATGTATGCGCCGGTGACACCCAAAAGCCATTTGGAGGATAACCAGACCATTGCTTACGAAAGCTGTGCTGTTTTTTCCCCTAAAATTGTTGAATTAAAGGTTGATACTTTTTTGGACAACAAAGTATTGACTGTTTCCAAGGGCCCCGAGTATGGGCTTTTGAACGATAAACAATTGGAAACTTTATTTTTTCACGATTTTACGATTGCCAACGAAAATGACCGTATGGCCTATCAATTGGTGGAACATATAGTCGGACATAAGGTTAGCATGTTAACGTCCGCGACCTTACCTGGAACTGTACAGCTTACCTCTTCCGGCAAGATTATGATATTGATGAAAGATGGTCAGACTACTGGGGGATATCCTAGAATATTACAACTTTCGGACAATGCTATTTCCATTTTGGCCCAAAAGAAATTTGGTGACACTATCTCATTTAAATTGGACTGAAAGTTTTCCTCTTGCTTCGTTTTCTGGAAAAAGGAAAATTAAAAGGCAAGTTTTGCCACAATCTATTTTTTATGTAATATTGAAGCATGGATAAAAATCCTAATACAAACAATGTGGTTCTTGTCGTCCGCCTAGGTGGATGATACGGATTTACATTGTTTAATGGAAAGCCTGTATCGAATACAATTTGATACAGGCTTTTTCTTTTGATAGTACGTATAAAATGAGAATAACAAACCATATTCATTCTATTGAATATGATATAGATTAAGTCGCTATACGTCTGATTATTAGTGTTATAAATAAATATTACAGCAATTGGATTTAGACCATTCTTTTTTGTTAAAAAAATACGGCAGAGGAAAGATTTATCTTTGATTGTCAAAGAATACCAAACCGAATAAATAGGAAAAATACAAATGGAATTAAATAAATACAGTAAGACCATTACTCAAAATGACACCCAGCCGGGAGCACAAGCTATGCTTTATGCCATAGGGCTTACCGAGGAAGATTTGAAGAAACCATTTATCGGGGTGGCAAGTACGGGATATGAAGGCAATCCATGCAATATGCATCTTAACGATTTGGCGCAGGACGCCAAGGAAGGTATTCGGGCAGGTGGTTCGGTAGGGCTTATCTTCAACACTATTGGTGTAAGCGATGCAATCTCCATGGGTACCTCGGGTATGCGATATTCCCTTCCCTCAAGGGATATCATCGCAGATTCCATGGAAACTGTGGTACAAGCCATGAATTATGACGGTTTGGTGACTATCGTCGGTTGCGACAAGAATATGCCCGGCGCGCTCATGGCCATGATCCGTTTAAATAGGCCTTCTATAATGGTTTATGGGGGTACCATCTCCTCCGGTTGTTTTAAGGATAAGAAACTGGACATCGTTTCCGCTTTTGAGGCATGGGGCGAAAAAGTGGCGGGCACGATGAACGAAGCCGATTATAAAGGGGTAATCCAAAATGCTTGTCCGGGAGCCGGTGCTTGTGGTGGTATGTATACTGCCAATACCATGGCTTCTGGTATAGAGGCCTTGGGTATGTCCATGCCTTATAATTCATCAAATCCCGCTACCGGGGATACAAAGAAAAAGGACAGTTTTGAATCGGGCAAGGCCATACAAAATCTATTGGAAAAGGACATTAAACCAAGTGATATCATCACAAAAAAATCTTTTGAAAATGCCATTCGTTTGGTCATTGTGTTAGGGGGGTCCACCAATGCCGTTTTACATTTTCTGGCCATTGCTAAAGCGGCCAACGTAGATTTTACACTCGATGATTTTCAGCGCATTAGCGACACCACGCCCTTTTTGGCCGATTTAAAACCCAGCGGGCGCTATCTTATGGAAGACGTACACCGCGTAGGAGGGACCCCGGCCGTTATGAAGTTCATGTTGGAAAATGGAATGTTACATGGTGATTGTATGACCATAACCGGAAAAACCGTGGCCGAAAACTTGGCCAATGTTCCGAGTTTAACAGAAGGGCAACAAGTAGTGAAGCCTTTGGATAGGCCCATAAAAGAAACAGGACATTTAAGAATATTATATGGGAACTTGGCAAAAGATGGTGCCGTAGCCAAAATAACGGGTAAGGAGGGATTACACTTTACCGGTCCGGCCCGAGTTTTTGAAAGCGAGTTCGATGCTAACGAGGGCATAGGTGCGGGTCGTGTCGCTAAAGGCGATGTTGTTGTTATTCGATACGAAGGCCCCAAAGGAGGCCCTGGAATGCCGGAAATGCTAAAACCGACCGCTGCCATTATGGGTTCCGGTCTGGGAAAAGAGGTTGCCTTGATTACGGACGGGCGTTTTTCAGGAGGAACCCATGGGTTTGTAGTAGGTCATGTTTCACCCGAGGCTCAAGAAGGTGGGAACATTGCCCTGTTGAAAGATGGCGATATGGTGACCATAGATGCTGAGAAGAATATAATTTCTGTGGACCTATCGGAGGAAGAGCTCCAACTAAGACGCGCTAATTGGAAACAGCCTGATCTAAAGGTAAAACGAGGTAGTTTATATAAATATGCAAAAACGGTATCGTCTGCCTCTCAGGGCTGCGTTACCGATGAGATATAGTTGTATGGAAACAGTAAAATTGAAAAAGGACCAATCCAAGAAAAAGACAGGTATCAAGATTACAGGAGCCGAGGCCATTATCCATTGTTTGTTGGCCGAAGGCGTAGATTTGATTTATGGTTATCCAGGAGGGGCCATTATGCCTGTTTATGATGAGTTATACAAGTTTCAGGACAAGCTGACACACATTTTAACAAGACATGAACAGGGTGCTACTCATGCAGCTCAAGGATACGCCAGGGTTACTGGAAAAGTAGGAGTGGCCATGGCTACTTCCGGCCCAGGGGCAACAAATTTGGTTACCGGGTTGGCCGATGCACAAATAGATTCTACTCCCATAGTATGTATCACAGGACAGGTTCCAAGACATTTATTGGGATCGGATGCTTTTCAAGAAACGGATATCATAGGTATATCCACTCCTGTTACGAAATGGAACCATCAGATTACTAAGGCTGCGGAAATTCCCGAAGTTATGGCCAAGGCATTTTATATCGCCAAATCTGGTCGTCCTGGCCCTGTACTTATTGATATTACAAAAAATGCCCAGTTTGAGGAATTTGAATTCAGTTATGAAAAATGTACGGGGGTGCGTAGTTATAAACCCGTACCAGAGCCAAGTGTAAAAGCCATTGAGGCTGCAGCGGAATTAATCAATTCCGCAAAAAAACCTTATGTAGTTTGGGGACAAGGGGTAATCTTGGGAAAGGCCGAGGAGGCCTTGAAAACACTTATTGAAAAAGCCGGAATTCCTGCGGCATGGACCATTATGGGAGAATCCGCCATACCCACAGATCATCCTTTAAATGTTGGTATGGTAGGAATGCATGGTAATTATGGCCCTAATGTACTAACTAACGAATGCGATCTTCTCATTGCTATTGGAATGCGATTTGATGATCGGGTAACCGGTAGTTTGGACACCTATGCCAAGCAGGCAAAAGTCATTCATTTTGAAATAGATCCTGCCGAGATCAATAAGAATGTTCCTGTGGATATAGCAGTACTTGGTGATGCCAAAACCACCTTGGAACTCATAATTCCGCTTATTAACAAAAATTCCCATGAGGATTGGCGCAAGGAATTTGATAAGAAATATGAAGAAGAATTTGCCCAGGTGATAGAAAAGGATTTACATCCTACCAAACCTGGTCTGACGATGGGAGAGGTTATTGAGGAAATCAATTTGGCTTCGGGACATGAGGCGGTTATGGTTACGGATGTTGGCCAACATCAGATGGTGGCCTGCAGGTATGCCAAATTCAAGCATAGCAAGAGTAATATAACCTCAGGCGGATTAGGAACAATGGGCTTTGCATTACCCGCTGCCATAGGTGCCAAAATGGGTGCTATGGATAGGGAAGTGGTAGCCATTATCGGCGATGGGGGATATCAAATGACCATTCAAGAGTTGGGTGTTATCTTTCAGCATAATGTTCCTGTAAAGATTGTAGTGCTCAACAATGACCATTTGGGTATGGTGCGGCAATGGCAGGAGTTATTTTTTGAAAGTAGGTATGCCTCTACCGTCATGACCAATCCGGATTTTGTAAAGATTGCGGAAGGATATCACATTGAGGCCAAACGTGTCACGGAACGTAAGGATTTAAAAGCAACCGTTCAAGAAATGATGGCCTCAAAAAATCCATATTTCTTGGAAGTTAGGGTGGAGAAAGAGGATAATGTGTTTCCTATGATTCCTTCCGGTGCATCGGTATCCGATATTCGATTGAAATAATAAAGATTTTAAAGTTTACAAAACCAATAGGTCTAATCCAAGCCGGACCATGAACGATACCAAAATTCTTGACAAACCAAAAATCCATGTGGAGATTGAGCGTAGATGTACTGAAATAGGCTTTACTATGCCTTCTGATCTGTACATTGGTTCCTTGTTGAAAACTTTGGTGACCAGTAGGCCCAAAGGCAGTTTTTTGGAACTAGGTACGGGAATCGGTCTGAGTTTGTCCTGGATGGTGGATGGAATTGATAGCGAATCCTCATTAGTTACGGTGGATAACGACCCCGCATTGATTACCATTGCAGAGGAATATTTTGGAGATGACCCAAGAGTTCAAATCCTATGTCAAGATGCATCCAATTGGATAAAAACATATAGTGGAGCAAAGTTCGATTTAGTTTTTGCCGATACCTGGCCAGGAAAGTACAGCGAAATTGATGAAGTTCTCAATTTGGTAAAAGTAGGCGGGTTTTATGTTATTGATGATATGACGGCCCAGCCCAATTGGCCGGAAGGACATCAGGGCAATGTGGATAGATTAGTTTCTTATTTGGAAAAAAGGAACGATTTTGGTTTGACCAAGATGAATTGGTCCACTGGAGTGATCGTTGCGGTAAGGAAATTTTGAAAAGTGTTACCTCGAACGTAGTAGAGAGGTTTTTAATCGTTAGAAATTTAGTTCTCGACAGCGCTCGAACGAACAATTTTTTTGGAAAGTAGTAAAGATGAAAAAACAAAGGTTTACCATATCGGTGTACTCTGAGAACAATGTAGGGTTATTGAATAGAATATCGGGGATATTCTTAAAGAGACACATTAATGTTGAAAGTCTAAATGTCTCAAAATCAGAAATAGAAAATGTTTCCAAGTTTACTATAGTGGTCAATACGACCGAGGACTGGACACGTAAAATTGTCGCTCAGATCGAAAAACAGATAGAGGTCATCAAGGCTTTTTATCACACGGACGATGAGACTATTTTCCAAGAGTCCGCCCTATTTAAAATTGCCTCGCACTTGTTGTTCGATGAACGACAAATACAGAATATCATAAAGGAAAGCAACTCACAGATCGTTACCGTTTCACGGGATTTCTTTGTGCTTGCCAAAACAGGTAGACGACACGAAATAGATGAAATGCACGATCAACTGGAACCTTTTGGGATTATGCAATTTGTCCGTTCCGGACGGATAGCCGTTACTAAATCGGAAATGCCTATTACCACAATATTGGAAGATTTTTATCAAGATAAATAGAACCTAAACTTTTAAATACTAAAACGAGAACACAAGATGGCAAATTATTTTAATACGTTATCCTTACGAGATCAATTAGCGCAATTGGGAAAATGTAGGTTTATGGAATCCAGCGAATTTTCGGATGGCGTATCCGCATTAAAAGGCAAGAAAATTGTTATTGTGGGTTGTGGTGCCCAAGGCCTGAACCAAGGTCTTAACATGCGGGATTCTGGACTCGATATTTCATATACCCTTAGGGAGGCGGCTATAAAGGAGCAACGTCAGTCTTATAAAAATGCAACAGAGAATGGTTTTACCGTGGGTACGTACCAAGAACTTGTTCCAGAAGCCGATGTTGTCATTAACCTAACACCGGACAAGCAGCATACCAGTGTTATCAATGCAGTGATGCCCTTAATGAAAAAGGGCGCTACCTTATCCTATTCCCATGGCTTTAACATCGTTGAGGAAGGAATGCAGATACGTGAGGATTTGACCGTAATTATGGTAGCTCCAAAATGCCCTGGTTCAGAGGTTCGGGAGGAATATAAAAGAGGGTTTGGTGTACCGACTCTGATTGCCGTTCATCCGAATAACGACCCTCAGGGTAAGGGTCTGCAACAGGCCAAGGCCTATGCAGTTGGCACAGGAGGCCATAGAGCAGGGGTTTTGGAATCATCATTCGTTGCCGAAGTAAAATCGGATTTAATGGGCGAACAGACCATTCTTTGTGGTTTGCTACAGACAGGTTCCATTCTTTGTTTCGATAAGATGATAGAGAAAGGTATTGAGCCTGGCTATGCTTCCAAACTGATTCAATATGGTTGGGAAACCGTAACTGAGGGCATGAAATACGGCGGAATCACCAATATGATGGATCGCTTGTCCAATCCGGCAAAAATAAAGGCCTTTGAACTTTCAGAGGAATTAAAGGATATTATGCGGCCTCTATTCCACAAGCATATGGATGATATCATGACAGGGTATTTTTCCAAGACTATGATGGAAGATTGGGCCAATGATGACAAAAACTTGTTGGAATGGCGTGCTGCGACAGGAGAGACCGCTTTTGAAAAAACTCCAGCTGGGGATAATAAAATCTCCGAACAGGAATATTATGACAATGGTGTATTAATGGTTGCTTTTGTAAGGGCAGGAGTAGAGCTGGCCTATGAGTCTATGACCGAATCCGGAATCATCGGTGAATCGGCATACTATGAATCCCTACACGAAACTCCATTGATTGCCAACACCATCGCCCGAAAAAAATTATTTGAAATGAATAGGGTAATTTCGGATACCGCAGAATATGGCTGTTATCTATTTGATCATGCCTGTAAGCCTTTGTTGGCCGACTTTATGAAAAAGATAGATACCGATGTCATCGGCACTCACTATACCGAAGGCAAGGATACAGGGGTTGATAATGCCAAACTGATTACGGTAAACAAAGTACTCCGGGAACATCCGGTTGAAATTGTTGGGGCCCGTCTCAGGGAGTCCATGACCGCAATGAAACCCATTGTTTAACGATTAAATCCCTGAGAAATCGGGGATTTTTTTATCGTATCAATTCATATCAATCACATATCTATTTTTATGGAAACAACACAGACAAACATACCGACCCAATTTCAAATTGATAGTACAATTCATCAAAAAAAGTATTTGATCAATGGAGAAATGCAAGAGTGGACCGGAAATACCACGGAAGTATTTTCTACCATCTCCTCAACTGAGAGTTATGAACCCACACTTCTAGGAAGTATACCCGATATGGGAGAACCTGAAGCCATACGAGCTTTGGACGCTGCGCTTTTGGCCTATAACAAAGGACAAGGGGTTTGGCCTACTATGCATGTACGGGATAGGATAGACTGCATGGAAAAATTTGTGCAGCAAATGGAAACCAAAAGAGATGAAATTGTCAAATTGCTGATGTGGGAAATTGGCAAGTCCTTGCCCGATTCACAAAAGGAATTTGATCGAACCGTAGAATATATCCGGGACACTATAGAGGAGTATAAACAATTGGATAGGGATGCCGCAAAATTCCAGAAATTCGATGGGGTGTATGCCCATATCAAAAGAGGGCCTCTTGGGGTTATTTTGTGTCTAGGTCCTTACAATTATCCCTTGAACGAGACCTTTGCCCTTCTTATTCCTGCCATCATCATGGGGAATACCACCATTTTTAAGCCGGCCAAATATGGCGTGTTATTGATTACACCGCTTCTGGAGGCTTTTCAGAACAGTTTTCCCAAGGGTGTTGTAAACATTTTATTCGGTAGGGGCAGGGCCGTGGCCGCCCCGATAATGCAGACTGGAAAAATAGATGTTTTGGCTTTGATAGGCAATAGCAAATCGGCCAACGCTTTGCAGGATCAACACCCCAAAAGTAATCGATTGCGATTGGTTTTAGGATTAGAAGCCAAGAACCCGGCCATTATTTTACCCGATGCGGACTTGGATCTGACGATTAACGAGTGCCTTGCCGGGACGTTATCCTTTAATGGGCAGCGATGTACCGCACTGAAAGTAATCTATGTACACGAATATATTAAAGAAGAGTTTCTAAAGCGTTTTGCGGAAAAAGTAGATTCCCTAAAGTTTGGTAATCCCTGGGATAATGGTGCTAAATTAACCCCATTACCTGAACCTGATAAACCTGCTTATATTCAGGAACTGATAGACGATGCCGTACAGAAAGGTGCCGAAATATGGAACAAAAAGGGAGGGCAACAGACCCATAATTATATATGGCCCGCTGTTTTACATCCCGTTACAAAGGATATGCGCGTGTATAAGGAAGAACAATTTGGCCCGGTTATACCTGTGGTTTCATTTTCCGATATCCAAGAACCGTTGGATGATATGGCCCAAAGCAATTATGGTCAGCAGGTAAGCCTTTTTGGAAAGGATGTATATGCACTTGCCCCGCTCATCGATACTTTAGTGAATCTAGTTTGTCGGGTTAACTTGAACAGTTCCTGCCAGCGTGGCCCTGATGTGTATCCCTTCACCGGAAGAAAGGACTCGGCGCAGTCCACTTTAAGTGTATATGATGCACTCCGATCGTTTTCCGTACGTACGTTCGTGGCTTTTAAGGACAGCGACCTCAATAACGAGACCGTAGAAAAATTGCTAGACACTAAACTATCCAATTTTGTAAGTACGGACTATATCCTTTAGTGCTCCGTATTGTAGAGTAATACCTCCCCAAATAGGTGGAGGTAGCTTTGCCTTTTAACTATTCTACACTTACCGATATCAATCTTTTATCAATCCGATCCAATTTTCCATAGGACGACACGAATAACAATGATATGTCAAAAATTACCTTGCAGTATAGGTATTTACGCATATTGTGGTTAATACAGCATATAAATTCGACAAAAACGAATAGTTCCCTTATGGTTTCCTAAGATAATTTTGTTTTCGAAATAGTTGGAAGCTCGGCAATGGAATTTAAAAATTGTACGGCTCATTAATTAGAAGCACAAAATTGTACATATGGAAACGAATATATCGAATAGAAGAGCCCTCATTGCCTTGGCAATAGGAGGTTTTGGTATCGGATTAACGGAATTCGTAATTATGGGAATTCTGCCGGATGTGGCCCAAGGGTTGAATATCACAATACCACAAGCAGGTCATGCAATAGCAGCTTATGCGTTGGGTGTTGTAATAGGAGCACCGTTGTTTACCAAAATTGGCGGAAAGATGGATTCTCAAAAGACGCTGCTGCTTTTAATGGCATGGTTCGCGTTGTTCAATAGTTTGTACGGCCTTGCGGAAAACTACGTAACGCTCCTGATTTCAAGATTTTTATCCGGTCTTCCCCATGGAGCATTCTTTGGTATTGGTGCCGTAGTTGCTGGTAGATTGGCGAAAACCGGTAAGATTGCTCAAGCCATAGCCGTTATGTTTTCAGGTCTTACGATTGCCAACGTAATCGGAGTACCGATAGGTACATATATTGGTCATCACTACGATTGGAGAGCCTCTTTCTATATGGTCGGAATTGTAGGATTGATCACTATGGCCAGCATATATCTTTGGATGCCCAAATTACCGCAGTTACCCCCTATTGTTAAATCTGATGAGAATAAAGGTCTTAAAAACAAGGAACTATGGGCCCTAATTTTGCTGACTACTATAGGGACAGGTGGTTTTTTTGCTTGGTACAGTTATATTGCTCCTCTAATAACCGAAGTGGCGGGATTGGAAAACTATATGGTAGGTTATGCTATGATACTTGCAGGACTCGGAATGGTCATGGGCAACTTTATCGGGGCAAAAATGGCGGAATGGTTTTCACCTCTAAAAGCTGTGGCCATTAGTTTGTCCATTATGGTGGGGTTGTTGTTAATCAATGCCATAGTCGCAATGAATCCCTATGCTATTTTGACGATGACGTTTTTAATAGGTACGGCATCATTTACTGTTGCGACCCCTATTCAAATGGCTATTATCAACGCATCCAAGGGATCGGAAATGCTGGGTTCTTCAATGAATCAAAGTGCCTTTAACATGGGCAACGCCTCTGGTGCTTATTTGGCTGGATTACCTATAGCTTACGGTCATGGAATCGTATACTCGGGATTGGTAGGTGCGGTGTTGGCTGCTATAGGCGTAGGCATTGCCTTGGGGATATTGGTATATAGGCGACAAAAAGCCAAACAGTACAAAAAGCTGACCTATCACCCACAATAAAAAATTTGAGCAATTAGAAAAAAGACCCCAAACCATTTAGAATGCTTTGGGGCCTCCACCAACTAGTTATCGGTTTTGTTTGAGATTGTAGTTATAGTTATGCCAATCAAATATTCTTCGCCAGCCAATCGCCCACTTCACTAGTTTTATGAGCTTTGCCACCATCGGCTAGATGTTGGGCTACGATTCCATATATTTATTTATCGTCCCAGGGCCAAAAGGGGATTCCTTTGTATGAATAATATTCAACTTCTCCATTTGGCAAAATGGCTTTTGACGTCAAACCATCATTATTAAGATTGTATTCATATGTTTCAAGATTAGATTCCGTCATTTTGGTAAGAACATTATTTGAATTAAAATACTTGGAATCAGGAAGCTCTTGCAATTCAAATATGAACCACTCAAAACCCTGCCAAGGATTGTTCAGGGAGTCATAAGTGAAATTTTCAACTTCATACAAACTGGGGTCACCACTGTTCGCGGTGCTGTCGTATTTATACTTGGATAGCCTAGTTACGTTTCCGGAATCATTAACTTGGTACTCCCCAAGCTCAAGGTTCTGGAGAGAATCTCCATCTTTGTATTGCAACATCACATTTATTGCCGCTGGTGTGTAATCAAAATACCAAATGTCAGCACGATTACTCCCATAGAACCTTTGAAGCTCTTTTATTTTTCCATTCTTAAAAAAGAATTTCATTTGAGGTCTATTTAAAGAAAGATGGGTTAAAACAATAGTGTCCGCAACATTACTCAATTCATATGTATTAAATCCGGCGTCAAAATTATTAGTGCCTTCTTTATATTTGCCAAACTGTATTAAAAACACTTCTCCTTGAATATAAGTCAGCTTGAATGCATGGTCCTTATAATATCGTATTCCCTTTACCTTGGAATTTGTTAAAAGCTCTAAATCAGCATTAGACTCTTTTTCCTTTGAACAACAAAAAAGTATTAAAAGGATGTACCCTCTAGTGAGTATTTTCAAGAATCTGGGGTTTGGCATAGAAGGAAAAATAAAGACTTATTAAATTTTGCTTAAACATTAGAGTGAACCTAAATTTTATTCGTCCCAAGGCCATAATGGACAACCCTCATATGAATAATATTGGATTTCGTCATCTGAAGAGGTACGTTTAACAGGTAACCCTTGGTCATTATAAGTATATTCGTAGGATTCAAGCGAAACGTAGTCTTCTGCATTATTTTTTGCGGGTTTTGTTTTTTCAATAGTAAGAATGTTGCTTTTTGAAAAATACTGGCTGTCAGGATAAGATGTCTGTATGAAAAATGGCATATGAAATCCTCGCCACGGATTTTTGGAATCGTCGTGAGTTAAAACTTGGGATTCAATCAGGTTTACCTGGGTAGGATTGTTTCTATCATATTCGTGCTTGGAAACACTGATAACATTTTCTTGATTATCCAACTGATAATCAGCAAATCCTATGGGATACGTGATTTGACCATTATAATAGTCAAAATTTACCCTAATGTTTTTAGGCATATACTCAAAAGTCCAAATATTGGTGTTTCCGGTAATATAAACCCTTCTCAATTCGCTCACTTTATTGTTCTTAAACACAATCGTCATAAGTTTAGAGTTTGAAGGCAAATCGTTTACAAAAATAGTATCTGCTTTATAGGACAATCCAAAATCGATGCCTCCAAATTCATCTGAAAATTCATTTGTATCCGTTATATGGCCCGCATCGACCCTAATAAGTTTGCCAGTGTATTCATGAAACAACTTATAGGTCTTTGTACTGGAATGGCGGATAAAAACCGGCACTCCACATTGATCGTCTGCGAACTCTTCACCTTTTTTTTCCGAATCGTCGTTTTTGCTACAACTGAAAATAGCAAATAAAAAAAGTACAGGTATTACTTTGAATTTTTTGGTAGAAAAGAGTGGGGGGATCATTTGAGAAATTAGGATTATTGGTTATTTGGAATATTTGGATGTTAACAAGTCTAGATATAAAACAAGAAATGGTTTTATTTATTGCTTTTTTGTACAAACTTTACAACGGCAACAGAACTAAACGTTGCTTGCCAACCAGTTACCCACTTCACTGGTCTTATAGGCTTTGCCACCATCCTCCAGATCCTCTGTCACGATGCCCTCCGCCAAAGATTTATTTACTACATCCCGAATGGCTTGGGCTTCCTTGGTCAGATCAAAATCCTCAAAAAGCATGGCCGCTGAAAGTACCGTAGCCAAGGGATTTGCAATATCCTGTCCTGCTGCTTGTGGATAGGAACCATGAATAGGCTCATATAGGGAGACTTTGCTTCCTACAGATGAAGAGGGCATTAAGCCCATTGAACCTGATATTACGGAAGCTTCGTCCGTTAAAATATCACCAAAAAGGTTGGCCGTAATGATTACGTCGTAAGCCTTGGGCCATTGTACCAAGCGCATGGCCACCGCATCCACGAACTCGTAGGACACTTCTACCTCCGGATAATCCTTTTCCATGGCCTGTACCGTCTCCCGCCATAAACGGGAGGATTCCAGAACATTGGCCTTATCCACGCAGCACAATTTTTTAGAACGCTTCATGGCCATTTCAAAACCCTTTTTGGCCAAGCGTTGAATTTCAAAACGTTGGTAAGTCATCGTATCAAAAGCGGTATCTCCGTTATCCTTTCGTCCTCGTTCCCCAAAATATACGCCTCCGGTAAGCTCCCTTAATATAATCAAATCCGTTCCCTCTATCCGATCTCGTTTCAAGGGGGATTTGTCAATTAAGGATGGAAACGTAAATGTGGGCCTAACATTGGCAAAGAGCCCTAGTTTTTGACGCATTTTCAGCAAGCCCTGTTCCGGTCGAACTTTGGCCGATGGATCATTATCAAATTTAGGATGCCCAATTGCACCGAATAGAACGGCATCCGAGTTGGCACAGATTTCATGGGTTTCGTCCGGGTAGGGCTCCCCAACGGTATCAATGGCGATTGCTCCGGTGAGCGCCGGCGTCCAATTGATTTCATGATTGTATTTCTCTGCAATGGCATCGCACACTTTTACAGCTTGATCTATTACTTCTGGGCCGATACCGTCCCCGGCCAAAAGGGCTATGTTTAATTTCATTCTTTTTATTTTATACTTTAGGTTTGGTTCAATTTATTTAGGAGTATAATTTCGAGAAAAAGGCATCTACCACATGCTGGTTCTCAGGAAAATTATGTACTTCCACAATTCTATTGTTTTCTATTTTCCAAAGCAGACAGGACATTGCATTTAAATTCTCCCCTGTTTCAAGGTTGCTCCAATTTTTATGGCAATCGATGACATAACTATCGTTTACGCCCATCACAATTGGCTCTGCTTTAAATGCTGCTTTGTTGAGCTTTTGAAAAAACCGTAATACTTCACCCACACCCTTCTTTGTTCCTCTTAATGGATGCTGCCCGGGGATATGCCATTTAATATCTTTGGCAAGTATATTTTTTATACTATCAATATCGTTTTTGCCATAAGCTTCGAAAAAACTATTGATCAATGTCAAGTTGGGGTGTGATTGTAACATAAAATTGAATTTCTGTTTATCTATTTGAGTATTGAACATACCATTTATGGTATTCGTTCCCAGTACGACCCCTCCGGAAGCCCATAGTGCCTTTTCCGTAAAATCACGTCGATTCATTGCTTGTTCGATGATTTTGTTTTAGATATAGGACTATCAGATTATATTCAACATCTTTTCGGTAGCCTTAATGGCCGAGACCGTCTGATCGGAATCCAATCCCCGTGTGGTAAAGTCGGTGTTATTATCATGCCAGGTGATGATGGTCTCACAAAGGGCATCGGAATTACTTCCGGGCGGAATACGCACGGCATAGTCTACCAGTTTGGGTAAATCAATCTTTTCAGAACGGTAGACTTTGCGCAACGCATTCATAAAGGCATCAAATTGTCCATCACCTTGTGCGTTTTCCTCATAGGTTTTTCCATTAAGCTCGACCAAAACAGTGGTAGAGGGCTTTAGTCCCTTGGAATGGGTGAGTACATAAGATTTAACAAAGACTTTTTGCTGAAAGGTATCGCTGGCCAGAACATCGGAGATTATATAAGGTAAATCTTCCTTGGTTACTTTCTCTTTTTTATCTCCCAATTC
This sequence comes from uncultured Flavobacteriaceae bacterium, assembly GCA_947494715.1. Taxonomy (GTDB): domain Bacteria; phylum Bacteroidota; class Bacteroidia; order Flavobacteriales; family Flavobacteriaceae; genus Ulvibacterium. The sequence continues at coordinate 31,013 of CANLWG010000006.1, forward strand.
AATAATTCGAGCAGTAACTTTCTTAAGTTCTTCATCGTTCAGGGTGAGTCCCAGCTCTTGTAGGTTTTTTTGGATGTTCGCCTTGCCCGAGGTTTTTCCCAAGGCATATTTTCGCTTTCGACCGAATCGCTCAGGCAATAAATTATTAAAGTATAGATTATTTTTACTATCCCCATCAGCATGTATTCCAGCAGTTTGCGTAAAAACATTATCACCTACAATAGGTTTGTTCGCCGGTATACCAAAACCGGTAAAAGCGGATACCAATTTACTTACCTTGAACAAAGAGGATTCGTTAATCGAGATTTCCACTTCTGGTAAAAAATCGTTGATTACTGCCACCGCGCTGGCCATTGGTGCATTACCGGCCCGTTCCCCCATTCCGTTGACGGTAAGGTGCAGTCCATGGCAACCCGCCTTAACTGCTTCCATGATATTGGAAACGCCTAAATCGTAATCGTTATGACCATGGAAATCTATATGGAAATTTGGATAGCGCTCCAAAATTTCGGATAAATAGTTAAAGGTCTCCCTATAGGTAAGGATGCCCAATGTATCTGGAAGCAATAGTTTTTTTATAGGTTGTGTGGCCAAAAAATCCAGATATTGAAATACATATTCTTTGGAATTCCGCATGCCATTGCTCCAATCCTCCAAATATACATTGGTCGTTACACCTTGTTTTTGGGCCAATTCAAAAACGGTTGCGATATCGGCAAAATGCTGTTCGGGCGTTTTCTTTAGCTGGTGTGTTAGATGGTTCAGAGATCCCTTGGTCAATAAATTCTGGACTTTTGCACCGGCTTGTTCCATCCATTTTAGCGAGACACCACCGTCTACAAAAGTAAGTACCTCAATACGGTCCAGGTAATTTTCTGAGGCTGCCCATTCCGTTATCTGTTTTACGGCTTCCAATTCCCCTTCGGATACCCGGGCAGATGCCACCTCTATACGGTCTACCTTGAGTTCATCCAACAGTAATTTGGCCAAAGTCAATTTCTCCGATGCTGAAAAGGATACCCCAGAAGTTTGTTCCCCGTCCCGTAGCGTGGTATCCATTATTTCCAGTTTTCTCTTCCCCATTTTTCTTTGTATTTCTGTCTTTGCGAGCGAAGCGTGGTAATCTTTCTAATCTTCTAATGGATTCAGCAGATTTCCAGGCATAATCTTGGGTACACCATGCTATAAGGGCCTATTCATCGCGAATTCCCGAATCTGTTCCTCGATGTTCAACAGATAATCAATATCATCAAAACCATTCAGCATATTGTCCTTCTTATAGACATTTATATCAAAACTTTCATGTTCGCCTGTTTCAAGAATTGTAATTGTCTGTTCAGAAAGATTTACTTCTATTTGGGTATTGGGGTCGGCTTCAACGGCCTGGAATATTTTTTGCAAGAATTCTGGACTTACCTGAACCGGTAGTACCCCAATATTAAGGCAGTTATTGCGAAATATATCGGCAAAAAAGCTTGAGACTACACATCGAAAACCATAGTCGTAAATGGCCCAGGCCGCATGCTCACGGGAAGAACCTGATCCAAAATTTTTACCACCAACCAATATGCGTCCGCTGTATTTTGGATTGTTCAACACGAAATCATTTTTCGGGCTATTGTCGGAATTATATCGCCAATCCCGAAATAGGTTGTCCCCAAACCCCTTGCGTTCCGTTGCTTTAAGGAATCGCGCTGGAATTATCTGATCAGTATCCACATTCTCTATAGGAAGTGGTACTGCCGATGTTGTAAGTATATTGAATTTGTCGTATGCCATTTGTTTTTCGCTGTGCGCATATCGCTTATTGCAATACGCTAATTAATTACTATATTTTGTTGATTAGCCTATTTAGACTCCGTCTTACTCTATTAACGTTATCCTTTATATTTGAATAAACAGATTCTTCTATATAGCCCAAATCTTTGGCAAGAACCGTAAAGTATTCCAATTCACTTGCAGAGCCTTGAGAAATTGTCAAGAAACGTTTGAATTCCGCGTCCGATTCTCTTCCGCAGCCCTCAGCGATATTGGATGGAATAGAGTAGGCGGCTCTGCGCATTTGACTAGTTATCCCATAAATTTCCTCTTTTGGAAAACTTTGTGTAAGACTATACATATCTAAAGTCACTTGATGACCCAATTCCCAAACCTTATATTTTCTATAATCTCTCATTATTAAAAATGATCTGCGCTTAGCGTTCTGCGCAAAGCTTTAGGCAGTTTCCATTTCCATCAATTCACGGGGATCGGTCACCTTGCCCGTGACGGCTGCCGCTGCGGCAACCAAGGGACTGGCCAATAATGTTCTTGCACCGGGACCTTGTCTTCCTTCAAAATTTCTATTGGAAGTGCTGACGGCATATTTTCCTGCCGGAATCTTATCTTCGTTCATGGCCAAACAAGCGGAACAACCAGGTTCGCGCAATTCAAATCCAGCCTCGTTTAAAATATCAAGGATACCTTCTTCCTTAATGGCCGTTTCCACTTTATGGGAACCGGGTACCAACCATGCGGTAACATTATCGGCTTTCTTCCTACCCTTTATTATGGAGGCAAATGCCCTGAAATCTTCGATTCTACCATTGGTACAACTTCCAAGGAAAACATAATCGATTTTTTTGCCCATCATGCTATCTCCCTCGCTGAAATCCATGTATTGAAGCGATTTCTTGTATGTCGCCACCCCTCCTTCAACGGATTCTGCCATGGGAATACCATTGGAAATTCCGATACCCATTCCTGGATTTGTACCGTAGGTAATCATAGGTTCTATATTGGCCGCATCAAAGGTGACCTCCTTATCAAATTCGGCCCCATCTTCTGTTGGTAAGGTTTTCCAATAGGCCATTGCTTTGTCCCAATCTGTACCTTTTGGAGCAAATTCCCTTCCTTTTGCATAGTCGAATGTTTTTTCGTCAGGAGCTATCATTCCGCCACGTGCTCCCATTTCAATACTAAGGTTGCAGACGGTCATACGGCCTTCCATACTCATATTCCGAAATACCTCACCGGCATATTCCACAAAATAACCCGTAGCACCGGAAGTGGTCAATTGGGAAATGATATAAAGGGCTACGTCTTTTGGTGTTACGGCCTTGTTTAAGGTTCCTTCAATGTTAATACGCATGCTTTTAGGCTTAGTCTGCATAATACATTGCGTCGCCAGGACCATCTCCACTTCAGAAGTGCCTATTCCAAATGCAATAGCACCGAAAGCACCATGGGTAGAGGTATGCGAATCTCCACAGACTATAGTTGCACCGGGCAGGGTTATACCATATTCCGGTCCAACGACATGAACGATACCGTTTTTTTCGTGCCCCAACCCCCAGTAGGAAATACCGTGTGCATTAGCATTTTCTTCCAAGGCCTTTAGCTGATTCGCCGAAAGTGGATCTTGGACGGGTAGATGTTGATTTATGGTAGGTGTGTTATGATCGGCCGTGGCAAATGTCTTTTCAGGATGCATGACCTTGATCCCCCTATTTTTTATGCCCAAAAAAGCAACAGGACTGGTCACCTCGTGCACCATATGCCTATCGATAAATAAAACATCGGGACCATTTTCAATGTGTTGTACCACATGTGAATCCCAAACTTTGTCAAATAATGTTCTTTTCGTACTCATATTTCTCCCCATTATAAGCTTACAAAACTATGAAATGGAGTGGTTTTAGGAAATTATTGCTATGGAAAATTACGATGTTCAACAACATATACATCAAACTAATTCGCAGAATTATGAGTCGGTTGGCGTTTTGTTTAACATACTGAATTCCAATTTTAACACAATAGTAACGGTTTTGAGCTTTTGGTATAAATACCTTGTAAGATGAACTACTCAATCAATTTTATAAATCAAAAAAAGAACTTATGAAACATTTTTACAGAAAATGCCTGATGCTTGCTTTATTAGGTTCGTTGTTTCTTATGACAGAAGCCATTGCCCAGTTGGATCTGCCTAGGGGGAGTCAAATGGCTAAAGTATCTCAACAATTAGGAATTACCGATATCTCAGTTGCTTATTCCAGACCGAGTGTAAACGACAGGGAAATTTGGGGAAGTTTGGTTCCGTATGGCATGAACAATTTAGGATTTGGAACCGCCAAGGAGTCCCCATGGAGGGCCGGCGCCAACGAAAATACGATAATCAAATTCACCGATGACGTTAAAATAGAAGGTCAACCTTTGGCCGCTGGAAAATATGGTCTTCACATGGTCGTTGAAGAAGATGGAGGAGCAACTATAATTTTCTCAAAGAACCATGGCGCATGGGGCAGTTATTTTTATGAGCCTTCCGAAGATGCACTCCGGGTAGATGTGGAAACCAAGGAAATTCCACATACCGAGCAACTTACATTTACCTTTGAAAATGTTGATGCCAATTCAGCCGTCCTGGCCCTTAATTGGGAGAAAAAACAGATTCCATTTAAAGTTGAGGTGGATGTAACCGATGTAGTATTGGCCGATATCCGCCACAAGTTGCAAAATGTACAAGGGTTTAATAGACAATCCTGGGAGCAGGCCGCAAATTTTGCGTTGAACAATGATGGTGATTTGGACGAGGCACTGGGCTGGATAGATGCCGCCATTGCGGGTCAGTTTTTTAGTGAGAAGAACTACAATAACCTGAATATAAAATCACAAATTTTGACCAAACAAGGAAAAACGGCCGAAGCAGAAGCCCTCATGGATGAGGCCCTGGAAATGGCTACGGTCTTCGAGATACATGGTTATGGTAGGCAATTAATAGCCCAGGGGAAAAAGGAAAAAGCCTTGGAAGTATTTAAGATGAACGCCAAAAAGAACAAGGGAACTTGGCCGGTAGATTATGGGCTTGCAAGAGGTTATTCCGCTGTAGGCAACTATAAATCAGCACTCAAACATATTAAAGTTGCAGCAGGAAGGGCTCCCGATGCCCAGAACAAAACTGCCATTGCGGCAAATATCACCAAACTAGAAAACGGGGAAGGCATCAATTAAAAAACGAATTGCATGGAAATTGAAAAGCCCAACTTTTGTTGGGCTTTCTTATTGTTACTTTTAGCTAATATACGTCCAAATATTTTTGTGTTTTACCAATTGTGCATACGTATGCCGAACAACTAAATTATTCGTATGTTCCAAATTAGGGTCATTTTTCAACGTTTGGATAGCAAAATGCCGAGCGGTTTTCAAAATATCATTATCCTTTACAATATCCGCAATTTTTAGATTGAGAATACCACTTTGTTGGGTACCCATTAAATCCCCCGGACCCCGAAGCCTTAAGTCCACTTCGGCAATTTCAAAACCATCATTGGTACGTACCATGGTCTCCAGCCTAGTTTTGGCTTCCGAAGTAAGTTTGTGGCTGGTCATTAATATACAATAACTTTGATCGGCACCACGGCCCACCCTTCCCCGAAGTTGGTGCAATTGGGATAGGCCGAAACGCTCCGCGCTTTCAATGATCATTACGGAAGCATTGGGAACGTTTACCCCAACTTCAATGACCGTTGTGGCTACCATGATATTCGTTTCACCTTTAACGAAACGTTCCATTTCATAATCTTTATCCGCCGGTTTCATTTTGCCATGAACAATGGAAATCTGATAGTCGGGTAGGGGGAAGTCCCTTACAATGCTTTCGTACCCGTCCATCAGATCCTTGTAATCCAAAGCTTCTGATTCCTGGATCAATGGGTATACCACATAGATTTGCCTTCCTTTTTTTATTTCATCCTTTATAAAACGGAAAACTTTGAGTCGATTCGAATCATAACGATGAACGGTTTTTATGGGTTTTCTACCGGGCGGAAGCTCATCAATAACCGAAATGTCCAAATCGCCGTACAGACTCATGGCCAAGGTTCGGGGAATAGGGGTGGCCGTCATGACCAAAATGTGTGGTGGAACCTCATTCTTATGCCAAAGCTTACTACGTTGGGCCACACCAAACCGATGTTGCTCGTCCACGATGGCCAGTCCTAAATTTTTGAACTGAACCTTATCTTCCAACACTGCATGGGTGCCGATCAGAATATGCAATTCACCATTTTCCAATTGTTCATGAATAGGTGTTCTGGCCGACTTTTTTACCGACCCAGTCAACAATTCACAGGTAACCTCGGTGCTTTCCAATAATTCTTTAATACCGTTGTAATGTTGCTGAGCTAGAATCTCGGTAGGGGCCATTAAACATGCTTGAAAACCATTGTCTATGGCCAAGAGCATAATCATCAGGGCAACTATTGTTTTCCCTGAACCCACATCACCTTGAAGCAGGCGGTTCATTTGGGCATTGCTCCCTAAATCTGCCCTAATTTCCTTGATCACCCGCTTTTGTGCATTGGTCAGTTCAAAAGGAAGATGGTCCCGGTAAAAGGTGTTGAAGAGCTCGCCGACCTTATCAAAATTGAAGCCTTTTATTTTTTGTTTACGTAATAATTTCTTGGAAATGAGTTGTAGCTGTATGTAAAAGAGTTCCTCAAACTTTAAACGAAATTGGGCCTTGGCCAGCAATTCCTGATTTTTTGGAAAATGGATATTGAACAGCGATTCACTTTTTGACAGTAATTGTAGTTCAAAAAGGATTTTGTCAGAAAGTGTTTCCGAAAACTGGCCATTGCTTTCCAAAAACAACTGCTGCATCATTTTATTGATGACCCGGTTGGTAATGCCTTTATTGGAAAGTTTTTCCGTGGACGGATAAACAGGTTGCATTGCTATTTTAAGGCCTTTTTCATGATCGGTCAACAATTCCATATCGGGATGGGGCATGGAGAATTTCCCATTGTACCAATTGCATCTTCCAAAAACCACGTAAGGGGTGTTGAGTTTTAGATTTTCACGGATCCATTTTTGTCCCCTAAACCATACTAGTTCCATTTCGGCGGTTTCGTCAATAAAAGTAGCTACCAAACGTTTCCCTCTTTTTTGCTCTACGGTTTTGATATGGATGATTTTTCCAATGACCTGAACATCTGCATTGCTCCGTTGTAACTGGGTAATTTTGTAATACTGGGTCCTATCGATATATCGATTTGGAAATAGGTTGATGAGATCTTGATAAGTGGCAATAGCCAGCTCCGATTGTAGTGTTTCAGCCCGATTGGGACCAACACCTTTGAGGTACGTAATCGGAGTCTGTAGCATATTGGTGTTCATAGGACTAAAATAGGGCAAGCGTTCCTCAACTCCAATAAACTAAAATGCTAAATTTGGTTCAAGTTTTGTAGTACGGCACTTATGAAGCAACTTATTACTGTTCTTTTTCTTTTTCAAAGCGTATTCGTATTGACCCAGCGTCAGGATAAGGTAAACTTTATTCAATGCGATGCTCTGGTAGTACCTTTTGCAAGGGAGGGACGTTTAGAAGGCTCGGTGACATATAAATTTGAGGTACTTCAAAATGTGGATTCCGTTTTTTTGGATGCCAGGAATATGGAATTTACATCGGTACGTTTGAACGACAGAATAGTCAAGTATTCAACCTCGGGAAAATCTATTTCCGTAAAGAAAAAATTGAAAAGGAGGAAGTCTTACAAACTGAAACTTGATTACACGGCCCATCCTAAGCAGACAGTCTATTTTATGAATTGGAACGATGACAATCCAAAAAATGATCAAATGTGGACACAAGGTCAGGGAAAGTATACGAGCCATTGGTTACCTAGTTTCGATGATATGACGGAAAAGGTGGAATTTGACCTGAACATCACTTTTGATAAGAATTATGAAGTTATTGCCAATGGGAAGTTGGTTGCAATTCAAGAAACAGATTCCTTAAAAACATGGTCTTTTGATATGAAAGAACCCATGAGCAGCTATCTTTTGGCCTTTGTCATCGGCAAGTATGAAAAGCGTAACTTGACTTCCGCAAGCGGCACGTCTATTGAGAACTATTTTTATCCAAAGGACAATGAACGAGTTGAACCTACATATAGATATACCAAGGAGATTTTCGATTTTCTGGAAGAGGAAATAGGTATTGCGTATCCTTGGCAGAACTACAAACAGATTCCTGTTCACGACTTTCTGTATGCAGGAATGGAGAATACGGGCTGCACCATTTTTTCTGATGCGTATGTCATCGATTCAGTAGCATTTGCAGATAAGAATTATGTAAATGTAAATGCTCATGAAATGGCCCATCAATGGTTTGGGAATCTGGTTACCGAAAGAAGTGGAAACCACCATTGGTTGCATGAAGGCTTTGCTACCTATTACGCCTGTTTGGCCGAAAAGGAAATTTTTGGAGAAGAGTATTTTTATTGGAGGTTTTATGAATCTTTGATGGCACTTCAAAATTCAATTGAAAAGGGTCAGGGGCAGCGTCTTTTGGATCCCAGGGCAAGTAGTCTTACCTTTTATGAGAAAGGAGCCTGGGCCATTTTTATGCTTCGGGAGCGGATAGGGGATATGGCCTTTAAAAAGGGAATCCAGTCCTATTTGGAGAAGTATGCTTTTGCCAATGTAACAGTATCCAATTTCATTCAAGAAATGGAAAAATCAAGCGGTACGAACCTGTCCCGCTTTGTAAAAGTATGGTTGGACGATACTGCACTTCCTTTTGATGTTGCCCGTAAAAAATTGGCTGAAAAATCAGTATCCCTAAAATCATTGTTTTCCCTGCAGGAAGAACTAAAAAACCTGGAAAGTGATGCTATAAATTATACATCATATTGGAATGGTACCAGCTCTACGGAACTAAAGAAATATATGCTCCAAAATTTTCTTCAGGCAATGCCAGAGAAAATCGTTAATACCGTTTTTGACTCGGATGTGTTGGAGCTACGGCAAGCTTTGGCACTGACTATCCAAGATGCCAAGGATTATCCCAAGGAGAAGTTTGAGACCCTTTTAAATGACAACAGCTATACTACCCTGGAGAATGTCCTGTTCAAGCTATGGATGGCCTATCCGGAGGAAAGAAATACCTATTTGGAAAAGACCAAGGGAGTTATTGGGCTTCCTGATAAGAATGTTCGTCTCATGTGGTTGACCTTGGCCATTTTAACGGAAGGATACGAAGGACGAAATACTAAATTGTATTTTGATGAGCTGAGTGGTTATACTGCACCGGAATATTCTTTTGAAGTACGTCAAGGTGCTTTTCAATATCTTAACGAAGCCTTTGGTTTTAAGGACAGTAACCTACTGGATTTGGCACAGGCAACTACCCATCATTCATGGCAGTTTAAAAAATTCTCTAGAAATTTAATGGTGGAATTGTTGAAGGACAAGGTATATAGAGAAAGGATTATGACCCTTTTGGGCAAACTAAAGCCAGAGGAACGGCGTTATATAGAAAGTAAAGTAAAGTAGGATGCGGGCAATGGTAATTTCCGGAGGAGGTAGTAAAGGCGCTTTTGGTGGTGGGGTGGCCCAATACCTGATGCAGGAACTGGAGCACGACTATGATTTGTTTCTTGGGACCTCAACGGGCAGCCTGCTTATCTCTCACTTGGCTCTTCAAAAAATCGATAAGATCAAGGAAGTATACACCTCGGTAAATCAGGATAGTATCTTTAGCAATTGCCCTTTCCTGATTCAGAATAAACATGGTGTGGATAACATCGCCATCAATCACTGGAATGTGTTTAAAAACTTCTATAGCGGTAGCAAAACTTTTGGAGAAAGTCATAACCTATTAGAATTGATTAGGGATACCTTAACGGTCGAAGAGTTTGAGAACCTAAAAAATGGCCCAAAGGAAATCATCGTTACCGTTTCCAACCTGTCCTTGAACCAAGTGGAATACAAAAGCATCAATGACTACGGTTATGACGATTTTTGCGAATGGATCTGGATTTCCTGCAACTATACTCCTTTTATGAGCTTGGTACGTAAGGATGGATGCGAATATGCGGATGGCGGCTTGGGTAATATGGTACCCATAGAGGAAGCTATTAAGAGGGGCGCTACGGAAATAGATGCCATAATTCTACAGACCGAAGTAACTCATTTTAATCGATTACCATCCAAGAACGCATTTGCCCTATTGACCAATATGTTTGCCTTTATGTTGGATAGGATAGAGCGGCAGAACATCCGTATCGGAAAATTTGTGGCCAACCATAATGACGCCATTATTAATTTCTATTTTACACCAACAGTATTGACCACCAACTCCCTAATTTTTAATAAAGAAAAAATGACCAATTGGTGGGAGAGTGGCTTTAACTTTGCAAAGCACAAGAATATAGAACTTAATCAGATTGAGCCAGAGGTAGAGTGAGAATTAGTACTGATAAAAATGAGCACTAAACCACTGCCATGCTTATAAATCCATAGGTTTGAAAGAGCAATGAAATTGCCAGAGGTTAATAGGTTATTGAGTCTTTAGGTTATTTTGACAGAGTACAACAATGACTTAGTGACCAAGTAACTCGGCAACTTTTGAAAATCAAAATATTCGCAGAAACTGAAAGTTTTGCACTAAAAGTGCATACCTGCCAACCGCAGGCAGGGTTTCAACTAAAGATTACGACCAATCAATTATTTTCACTGAGATGAACTTGATTACCAAAGTTCCCCAATTTCCTTTTTTACAAAAGAAAGAGCTGTGGCCGAAGGGGATTGTTTGTCCATGGTCTGGTTCAAAATGTCTTCACGAAGTTTATCGGAAGAATCCGTATCGCTCAGGGCCGCTTTCCGGATCATTTGGATAGTAGCGCTTTTGGCCGCTTTGATAATATTCCAACATTGATCTGTCATATAGATTTGCTGAGAAAGATTGTGGTCAAATTCGTTTTCAATGTTTTTGATCAACAAAGCTTCGTATTCATTTTTATCTGCTGATTTTGGCGAAATCCGTACCACTAAACTTGGAATTGCAATACGTTCTAAAAATAGGGCCATACGTTCATAGGCCTGAAGCCGTATGGGCAGTGTATTTTTTTGTGAATCCTTGTGCAGTAGAAATCTTCTGCGACCCTCTTCATTGTTGGTATGCAATCGAAAAAAGTAAAAAGCAACTGCACCGGTTACAACAGCTGGTAACAAATAAGCGAACAATTGAAAAATTCCGTCTCCGGTCATGGGTGTGGTTTGTCGGTTTATTGCTTGTAAAACGTATGAATTCTATAAAAAGTATGCCGCCTTCAAAACTGGAATCATACCTTCTAATTTGAATTCTTCATTTTCTCCTTTACCATGAGATAGAAGGCATGGTAATTTGGATGTAACTTAAAGCTAATACCTTCTTTGAGATTCCCGTCCCGCCCCAAAGAAGTAAGGCGTTCCGGAGCAACGGTAAAATCCTTTTGCAAAATGGAGGCTATTGTTGATGCTTGTTTTCCGGGCAAGTCCAAATCGCCTGTCATGCTTAGCCCCTCAATGGTCAAGTTTATCTCAGGATTAACATTTAGGATAGTGGCTATTTTTTCTATCCACGCTTTTCCTTCTTCGGTTAAGGTACTATCGGTATCCGAACCAAATAGGGAGGCGAGGCTGGATGATATGACCACGGCCCCGTTGGAAACAGCTATTTTTGCATTTTCTCCCAAAGACTGCTTTACATTGGTAAGTACCACAATGGCAGTGGAGTCATTTTTGGCTATGGCATCCTTCATGGCCTTAAGCTGGCCTTCCTTTGCTTGAAGACTCGCCATAGCACTATTGGCTATGTCTGAATTCTTATTGGAAACTTTTGCAAAATTATTCAGGTTTGTAAGCAAGGTGGCATTGGCATCTTGCAATTCGTTGACTTGAGTTTCCAAGGCATCGGCTTTAACCACACTGGCCTTTTCAACCTTTTTTGCTGTAAAAAGTTCAGTTTTTACGGAATCAAGTTCCGATTTCAAATTGTCGATCTCTGCAATCAATTCGCTTTTACGCTGTGCAGTTACTTGGGAAGCTGTAATGGAAATAAACAAAAGGGTTAGTAATAATCGCATCATAGATTATTTGGATTTAGCTTATAATCGCAAAAGTAGGGTATTCATTGATTACCTGAAAATGCCTTTCCACCTAAATAGTTGCAATCCATAAGTTTTTGCATGCCCATAAAGGGTACTTTGGTCTTTTCATAACCATAAGTCGATTTTAAATCGCTGTGTAGATAATCGTCATCCACGTTGACATGAATATCTTCCATAGTAAATTGACAGGGGTGTTCATAACCCGCCGCATGGGTGATTTCCAAAAATTCTTTCCGAAAAGTCTTAAAGTATTGTGCCAATCGATCGGATTTAAGAGGAACACTAATTCCGCGTTGAAGCCACTTGTTTTGTGTTGCTATTCCGGAAGGGCATCGGTTGGTATGGCAGACCTGAGCCTGAATACAGCCAATGCTCATCATAGCTTCCCTCGCCACATTGATGCAATCTATACCCATGGCAAAGGCCATGGCCGCTTTTGCGGGAAAACCCAATTTTCCACTTCCAATAAAAAATAGGCGACCTGCTAGGTCTCGTTCCTGAAAGACCTTGTATAAACTAGAGAAACCATATACCCATGGTAAAGAGACGTGGTCCGCAAAACTGGGCGGTGCCGCTCCGGTACCTCCTTCACCACCATCAATGGTGATAAAATCCGGCCCCTTTCCTGTTTCCTTCATTAGATCAGCCAATTCCTCCCATTGATCTAATTTCCCGATAGCTCCCTTAATACCTACGGGAAGCCCGGTCCGTTCGGCAATTTCCTCAATCAGCTCAAGTAATTCAGGTATAGAGCCGAAAGCAGAATGTGTTGCTGGCGACAATACGTCTTTCCCAATTTCCACACCACGTATCCGGGCAATTTCCTTACTGATTTTGGCCGCCGGCAGAACACCACCTTTGCCGGGTTTTGCACCTTGTGAGAGTTTTATTTCTATAGCCTTGATGCATGGGTTTTCAGCAGTCAATGATATCAATTTGTCCAAGGAGAAACCACCTTCCTCATTACGTACCCCAAAATATCCAGTACCAAAATGGAAAATAACATCCCCACCCTGTTTATGATAGGGGGAAAGGCCTCCTTCTCCAGTGTTATGATAAGCTCTACTTTTTGCGACACCTTTGTTCATCGCCTCCACGGCCGCCGCAGAAAGGGATCCGAAACTCATGGCGGATACATTGATGACCGATGCCGGACGGTAGGGTTTCTTTCGTTTGTTGAATGCACCGATTACTTTGGCGCAGGGCAAAAAAGTCTTATCCTGGGTATTGGGATGGTTTTCGGGAACTTTAAAAGCCAGGAGTTGATTCTTGACGAAAATGTGTTGATGGGCATAAATATCACGGTCCGTACCAAATCCTTCATAATTGTTCTCTTGTTTGGCCGAGGCATAGATCCAGCTTCTTTCAATACGGTTAAAGGGCAACTCCTCACGATTGTTGGCTACAAAGTATTGCCGCATTTCCGGGCCAATACTTTCCAGCCAGTAACGCAAATGGCCCACAATGGGATAGTTATGTGTAATGGTGTGTGCCCTCTGCAAAAATATATCACGAATCGCAACAAGGCCCAATGTGATTATAATCCATGCCCACCATGGGATGGCGTAAACAAAGTCAAGAAAGGAATTCATATATACTCTTTAGGAACTTAAGTCTTATTGATATAAAATTATCCTGGACCCGCCTAATTTGGAATTTAATTATTCAAAAAATCCATGCTCATTTCGGTCAGGGCTTTTACACCCAATAACAATCCACTTTCATCGATTAAAAAATCCGGAGTGTGATGGGGAAATGAACCGGTACTTCCTGGGGCCATACCTCCCAAGAAGAAGAAAAACCCAGGGACCTCCCTTTGGAAATAAGAGAAATCCTCCGCAATGGTTACGGCTTTTTGAGATTGGACATTTTCCGTTCCTGCAACCTTTTCAAGCGTTGGTAACATTCGTCTCACTAATTCTGGGTCATTATAGGTAATGTCCGTGGCATCCTTAATTTCTATGGTAGCTTCACCACCATAGGCTTTTGCAATGTCAGGAACCATTTCCCGCATCCGCTCGTTTACCTTATCTTTCATGGCATAGTCTAAAGTTCGGATGGTTCCGATCATTTCGGCACTTTCTGGAATAATATTAAAACGGACACCGCTTTTGATCTTGCCAACGGTAATTATGGCCGCCTCCTTTGTGAGCTCTACTTCTCTACTTATAATAGTCTGTAGGCCGTCTATAATCTTTGCACTTATCAGAATAGGGTCAATGCCCGACCACGGTTGTGAACCATGGGTTTGCTTTCCCTTTACTTGAATCGTAAAGCTTTGTGCGGCTGCCATAGCACCACCGGATTTGTATCGAATTACCCCTGCCGGTATTTGCGATTGTATGTGAAGCCCAAAAATGACATCGACCTTGGGATTCTCTAAAACCCCCTCCTTGATCATAAGGGCAGCACCCCCTTCTTCTCCGGGCGGTGGTCCTTCCTCTGCTGGTTGAAAAATGAATTTTACCGTTCCCTTTATCTTATCCCTTTTTTGAGAAAGTACCTCGGCTACTCCCATTAAAATAGCTGTATGGGCATCGTGACCGCAGGCATGCATTACCCCGACTTTTTCCCCGAGAAATTCTGCTGTAATATTGGACTTAAAGGGGAGGTCGTTTCTTTCCGTAACGGGTAACGCATCGATATCCGCCCGAAGCGCGACTACCTTGCCCGGTTTTTTGCCCTTCAAGATGCCAACTACTCCGGTATGGGCCACATTAGTTTGGACAGTAATCCCCAATGACTTTAAATGATTGGCGATTTTCTCCGCAGTTCTAAATTCCCTGTTAGAAAGCTCTGGATTTTGGTGTATGTCCCTCCGCCATTCAATGACTTTATCGGCTACCGCTTCGTATTCTTTTTCTAGCTGTTGAGCCTGTACTATTGTGGCCATACCAAAACAAAATACTGTAAGACTGGCTATTTTCATTGAAATTTTAATTTTCTAAACAGAGGTTATATATCAGTTTTGATAGTTTTAAAGCAATGGTGAAGGATGAAAGGTTCATAATAATGTCTTTCCATTTCTGATTATTTAGGCAGTTCCGAAGTATTTCTAACCATTTCCACTTCTTTGGTACTTATGGAATCGGCATTATTGCCAAAGCTCCGCCGAATATAAGTAAGTATTCCGGCAATTTCGGCATCCGCTAAAAATTTGTGTGCAGGCATAACACCGCTGTAGATTTCCCCATTCACTTCAATTTCGCCCTGTAGTCCGTTAAGGACCACATCTATCAACCTTTTTTTATCGCCGGTCACCCAATCCGTTTGTACCAAGGTTGGAAATCGACCAACGGATCCCTTGCCATCTTGTTGATGACAATTGCCACAAAAGGTGTTATATGCCTTTTGACTGTTATCTAAACCCCTTTGAAGGTCATCCTCGATTTTATCCGGAGTACGAATATGGGACAAGGACTTTCGTTTTTCCATTGGTTCCAATTGATTCGGACTGAAACGCTTTTTATTCCCCTTGAACATTACCCGCCAAATTTTCCCTTTTTTTGATTCCGCAATGTATAAGGAGCCATCCGGCCCCTCGGCCAGTCCCACGGGGCGATAATGGGCATCCCTTGTATTCGCTATGGGGTCTTCTACTGGAAAACCATCGGCAAATACTTCCCACTTCCCTGAGGGTAATCCATTTTCAAAGGGCACAAAGCATACAAAATAACCGGATTGGGGATAGGGGGCTCTGTTCGTGGAGCCATGGAAGGCGATAAAAGCTCCATGCTTATAGCGTTCAGGAAATTGATTTCCCTTATAGAATAGCAAATCGTTAGGCGCCCAATGTCCTGGAAAACCCATTACCGGCAAATCCATTTCCCCACAACGGCCAATGATTTGACCATCGCCACCATATTCCGGGGCCAATACTTTTTTTTCTTGCATTTGATCATAATAGCAGTAGGGCCATCCGTAGTCAGCACCTTCCTCAATACGTAGAAACTCTTCGGATGGAAGTACTGCGCTTTCCCATGGTGTGAAGCGGTCGGGAAACAGACTATGTAGATTGTCCCTACCATGCATTACAATATATAAATGATTGTCAACAGTATTCCAATCCATGGCCACCACACTTCGGATACCTGTAGCGACTCGCTGGCCATCTTTTTGGGTCAACCCAGTTTTATTGGCATCAAATCGCCAAACGCCACCGTGCAGTTCCAATTCCGGACAAGGATCCAAACCGGTTCCTCCAGGAGAACCATTAGGAGTCCCTGCAAGATCCTGACAGGCGTTGGAAGGTGTACCAAAGGGTACATACATGAATCCCTGATTATCGAAAGAAACGGGTTTGGTAATATGCCAATGTACCCCATGAGGATGATCATCGGTAAGGACTACCTCAGGTTTGCCATCGGGAATCAACTTTCCCGGAGTTAATTTATAACGGTACAATTCCAAGGCGGTACTAAAATAGAGATAGCCTTCATGCAGTGCCATGCTGGTTCCGTAGAAACTACGTTTTGAATCCATCCCACCAAATTTTTGTATAATGTCGGCCTTGCCGTCCGCATTGGTATCCCTTAGGGCCACATTACCACCATAAATACTGTCTGAGGAACTTAACTTTACATAGATATCCCCATTAGAATTGACCGCGAGATGTCGGGCTCGGCCTATACTATCCGCGACGACTAGGGCCTCGAATCCATCGGGAAAATAAAGACCGCCGTTATCCGGGTCACTTGGTGGTAAATCAATCTGAGAATCACACTGGTAAAGGAATAGAGAAAGTAAAGTGATTAGTATTGTTCTCAAAATCGAATGAAACACCGATAGATATTTAAATTTGTTCTTCATGGGTCATAGGCTGATTTAGATTTTTCCAAAGGACTTGCTCAAACTGTCAGTGTTTGAAAATTTTTGCGGTTAGTCCGTTCAGGTCCCACACTACCTTGCCGGCCCGAACAGTCAATTCAGCTTCCAATTTTCGATTTCCATCAATTCGGTTTCCAGCGGCGTCCACATAACCAAATTTGCCTTCTTTTACGCTTAACAGAACAATATCGGCGTCAGCCCCGACACTTAAATTTCCCAAATCCTCCCTACGGATAGCCTTTGCCGGATTCCAGCTTCCCCGGAGAAGTACCTCTTTTAAAGGCATGCCCATATTTAAATATTTGGACATGACGTTGAGCATGTCCTTCATACCTGCGTTCATGCTAAACCGATGAAGGTCCGTACCAAAGGTATTGGGCCAAAAACCCTGTTCTAAAGCAGGTATGGCTTGATCAAACCAGAAACCGGCACCACCATGACCAACATCAAAGAGAATTCCTTTTTTCCGTGATTCAAAAACCAAAGGCAGTACGTTTCCTGTTGTATCGACCACTGGTCTACGCTCGGAAATATGTTCAAAGGAATGGGTAATAATATCTCCAGGTCGCATACGATCCAGTTGATCTTTTAACGAATATTGGGGTAGATGGCACTCCACAAAAAGAGGCCTGTCCGTATTTGATGCCACTTTTAGGGCCCTGTCAAAAGGCTCCCAGGTCTTTTTTTCAAAGTGACCTATTTTCATACCTACGATAATATCGGGATGCTTTTCTACCATCTCAATGGCTCTGCGTACATCCATGGTAGAAACATCTTGCTGCAGGGAATCCCCTGTCATTCCCCAGCCGGCAATATTCAAAAAAGCCAATATCCGGGTCTTGGATTGGTCTATTACTTGTTTTTTGAACTTAGGGAAATTATGCGACCCTGAAGTCCCCGCATCTACAACGGTGGTTATGCCCGCGCGAAAAGTAAAATCATCGGGAGATAAACTGTAGATACCATCCGCAAATACCCCGGGGGTACTGCCAACGAAAACATGGGTGTGGATGTCGATCAGACCTGGACAAACATACATACCCGTGGCATCGACCTTCTTTTTTACATTTTTTACAGGGATACCATTTGCGACTTGATGTATTTTGCCATCGACAATGGCCACATCCATTATAGTGTCCCTGTTATTTTTTGGATCGAAGACATGACCGTTTTGAATCAAAAGGTCTATTTGTTGGGCTTGAACGACTCCAAAGGCGAAGAATACGAAAACAGCCATCACCTTTTTCACGGCCTTACCCGAAAACATATGAAAAGAATACCTATTTCTCAAAATCCACTGCCCCAAGGCCGTTTAAATCCCACACAATTTTTCCGGCGCGCAGGGTGAGTTCAGCCTCTAATTTTTTAGTTCCTTTTACTCTTTTGCCCCTCACGTCCAAAAAACCGAAATCCCCCTCTCGCATCTTGAATACTGCGACATCGGCCTCGGTTCCAACACTCAGATGACCTAGGTCCGGTCTGCTGATTACTTGGGCCGGGGCCCAAGTAGCACGATGGATTACATCGGTCAATGGTACTCCCATGGCCATAAACTTGGAAAGCACGTTGGCTAGATTTTTCATACCGGCGTTCATGCTTTGCGTATGTAGATCACTACTTATCACATTGGCAAGAAAACCCTGTTTGGTAGCGGGTACGGCCTGTCTCCAGGAAAAAGCGCCACCGCCATGACCAACATCAAAGATAATCCCTCGCTTTTGAGCTTCAAATACAAAGGGTTTTACCTTTCCTTTTTCATCAACAATGGTCTCCCGTTGTTTGGGACCATACGAATAGCTGTGCGTAAAAATGTCTCCTGGTCGCAGGTGTTCCATAAACAAGGACTCAATGGAGTTTGGAGGGTCATGCTCCCCAAAATCTACCATCACCGGTACTCCTGCCTTTTTTCCGGCTTCTACACCAAGATCAACTTGTTGGAAACCTCCCCAGTAATGGGCAGCCTTGATACCTACCAAAATATCGGGAAATAACTTGGATATGCAATGGGCGGTCATAACCGGATTCATATCGGACACATCCTGTTCCTCAAATCTACTACGCATTCCGGTTCCTACAATGTTTAACAATGCCAAAACCCTTGTTTTCGCTTTGTCTATCGTTTGCTCCTTAAACAGTCTGAAATTACGCCATCCCGAAGATCCGGCATCCACAACCGTGGTCACGCCGGACCTAAATGTAAAACCATCCGGCATTACACTGGTGGCCCCATCGGCAATATAGGCACCGGGCTCGTTGCCCATAAAAACATGGACGTGCATATCAATAAGCCCTGGGGTTACATACAATCCGGAGAGATCAATGGTTTTTTTAGCGCTTTCGATAGGAATATTTGCCTTGACCTCTGCAATTTTACCATCAGCAATACCAATATCCATAGGGCTGTTAATCGAATTCTTGGAATCGATCAGGTGCCCTCCCTTTAATAAAATATCAAATTTTTGTCCCTGTAGATTAAAAAGAGAAATCAGGAAAAAAAATAAAACAAAGGAACGTATAGTGTAGAATTCTTTTTGGTTCGGCATGGTATAAATTAATAGACTTTATATTCTTTATGTTGCTAAAGGAGGCCCGCCCGGAATAACGATCGGGGTATTTTTCTCACTGTATTTTGAACGTTTGGCCGTGAATTTGGCGGTAAGGTATTCACCCAAGAATATGGAGCCTGATATGGATTCATCCGAAGCTTGGCCTGAAAACCAATAGCTTATATGATTTCCCGGAATTCTGTAGTTACTCCGAAGTTTTATGGATTCTCCCTCGACCATACCCATAATTTCCTGCATTGAAAAATCACTTTTATGAAGTCCCTTGATCCAATTCCCTTTTTGTTCCAGGAAGAACATATGTGTACTCTTACTACTTAAAAAATCAATGGTTACTTCCCAATGTCCGGTAAGGTCTACTTTTGCTTCAGCCATCTTATCCGAACGCGGCGACCGCTTCTTTGACAAAATACCGTGCAATCTATCTGCTACTACTTTGGCATTTCCGGGACGCATCTGATTGGGTGTAATGTTAATCGATGTTTCACTCTCGTTGCTGGAGCTACCTATGGCGATTCTAGGTTTGTTCCGTGCCACTTCTTCGGCTACTTCATCGCCCGTGATATGCAATTGATCCGGATTCCATTTTACATGAAGGACGGGGGCATAGTTGGAGCGCCCTTGAGGTTGCTTTACTTCGGTTGTAATTCCTTGAATTTTTTCCATTTTCTTCGAGATTTCGCCGAGCCAGGAAATCCAAGTGGCCCATTCCTTTTCATGGTCCCGTGTGGTCCATGCTTCTACTGCTGCCAGCATACCCAACATTTCTTCTTTCCCTACTTTATTGTCCCGACCAGGACCATGATGAGGTGAACTTGCCTGCCAAGCAGACATTAATAAGTCTTTATCCCCCAGTAGCAGACCGGCGCATTGTGGACCACAAATAGCTTTTCCGCCACTATAGGCCACAACGGTTGCGCCTCGTTCCAAATGAACGCACGGGATAGTTAGATTTTCGGCGGCCGCATCCAACAAAACGGGTATCCCATGAGGCTTGGCAATTTCTACGATTTTCTCCAAGGAAAGGGGCTGACCTTTTTCGGAGCGTCTACCGGAGTTAATATAGATCATTGCGGTTTTGGAGTTTATGGCCCGCTCCATCTCTTCGGGGGAATCCACTGTAATTACGGTGACGCCTACGTTACGGATTGCGTGGTCGTATACGTTTCTGGAATACCGGGGAATGATGACTTCTGTTTTATCCAACTTCTCCAAGTTGGGAATTTGAATGAGTTTTTCGGGATTCCCGCCCGCAACACATGCCGCGGTTACATGTTTAAGTCCTGCCGCACAGCCCGCGGATACCATACCCCAATCGGCCATGGTCAATTCCGCCAATCGCTTGCCGATCCCATAGGCCAATTCATCATATTGTACAAAATACCCCGAAGCTGCTTCAATGGCTTCCAAGACTTCCGGTCTTTCCGTTGATCCCCCCAAAATGGTAAATGTCCCACGGCAATTAATTATAGTATCTATTCCCAGGCCTTCGTAAATGGATTGGGCAGGGGAGAACAAGTTTTTGTTCATAGGGGAAGGCCCTTGTGCTGTATGGCCCAAAAGGGATTCACTGGCTAAAAAGCTTCCGGCTATGGGCATTACACCCAGATGCTTCATAATTTCTCTTCGATTCATGACTGAATAATTATGGTATATGAAATACCTTTTGATTTTTCTAAATGTACTAAAAAAAGAAATTGGTTTTCTAACGGACGGGTGTAGTTATACTCGTAAAACTAGTATCAATCATCCTATAAATAGAATACCATACCATTGTTTATAAATCCAGAAAAGATCATTTTAGGATGAGGGTATTTATGGCTAAATTCACCTACTTAAATTACCATAGCTTGAAGACGTTTTTAGAGGAACTTAATGAGGCTCAAAAAGCTCCTGTCCTGCATAAGGATGGCCCACTCATGGTTATTGCCGGTGCGGGATCGGGAAAGACACGGGTTTTAACGTACCGCATTGCTCATTTGATGGATCAGGGCGTGGATGCGTTCAATATTCTTGCGCTGACCTTTACCAATAAGGCCGCCCGTGAGATGAAAAAACGAATTGCCCATATTGTTGGTAATTCCGAGGCCAAGAATCTTTGGATGGGTACCTTTCATTCCGTTTTTGCAAAATTATTACGTTTTGATGGCGACAAATTAGGTTATCCCAGCAACTTCACCATTTATGATACACAGGATTCCCAACGACTGATCGCATCAATTATTAAGGAAATGGGATTGGACAAAGATATTTACAAATACAAGCAGATACAAAATAGGATATCCTCTTATAAAAATAGTTTGATTACGGTAAAGGCCTATTTTCAAAATCCTGAACTGCAAGAAGCCGATGCCATGGCCAAAAGGCCCAGGGTAGGGGAGATTTATCAAAATTACGTGGACCGTTGCTTTAAGGCCGGAGCCATGGATTTTGATGACTTGCTGCTTCGTACCAACGAACTGTTGAACAGATTTCCCGAGGTGCTATTAAAATATCAGGATCGGTTTCGATATATCTTGGTAGATGAGTATCAGGATACCAATCATTCACAATATCTTATCGTAAAGGCATTGTCCGACCGGTATCAGAATATCTGTGTCGTTGGCGATGATGCACAGAGTATTTATTCCTTCCGAGGTGCCAATATCAGTAATATCCTAAATTTTCAGCGCGATTATGACGAGGTGGCGGTATACCGATTGGAGCAGAATTATCGGAGCACCAAGAATATTGTGAATGCCGCAAATTCCATTATCGCCAAGAACAAAAATCAATTGGAAAAGGTAGTATGGACGGCTAATGATGAAGGTGCAACCATAAAAATACATCGAAGCATTACGGATGCCGAGGAGGGTAGGTACGTAGCAAGTTCCATTTTTGAGAATAAGATGCATGAACAGTTGCCTAATGGTAATTTTGCTGTGCTATACCGTACCAATAGCCAATCCCGTGCTATTGAAGATGCTTTGCGTAAGAAGGATATCCCCTATAGAATCTATGGAGGGCTTTCCTTTTATCAGCGAAAAGAAATCAAGCATGTGCTGTCCTATCTCCGTTTGGTCATCAATCCCAAGGATGAGGAAGCGCTAAAACGAATTATCAATTTTCCGGCAAGGGGTATCGGACAGACCACCTTGGACAGATTAACTGTTGCCGCCAACCATTATGGGCGCTCCATTTTTGAGGTAATCGAGAACTTGAATAAAATCGATTTAAAAATCAATGCTGGCACAAAAAGAAAGTTGGAGGATTTTGTGACCATGGTCAAGAGCTTCCAGATCATGAATGAAAATGCGGATGCCTTTACCTTGGCGGAACATGTCGCCAAGAAAACGGGCATATTGCTCGAGTTCAAGAAAGACGGTACTCCAGAAGGCATTGCTCGGATGGAGAATATAGAAGAATTATTAAACGGTATAAAGGATTTTGTAGAAGGTCAAAAGGAATTAGCCGATGCCAAGGGGGACCTTACCGAATTTTTGGAAGATGTTGCCTTGGCAACGGATTTGGATAAGGACACAGGTGATGATGACCGGGTTGCCTTGATGACCATTCATCTGGCCAAGGGACTGGAATTTCCCTATGTCTACATTGTTGGGATGGAAGAAGACCTCTTTCCCTCGGCCATGAGTATGAGTACGCGAAGTGAATTGGAGGAAGAGCGGAGGTTGTTTTATGTGGCGCTGACACGTGCCGAAAAGCAAGCCTATTTGACCTATACACAAAATAGATACCGATGGGGAAAACTGATTGATGCGGAGCCCAGTCGGTTTTTAGAGGAAATTGATGAAAAATATATTGAAAACCTGACCCCGATCGAGAATACTTATCGTTTTAAACCTTTGGTGGACAATGCTATTTTTGGGGAAGTGGACAAAAGTAGATTGCGGCAGTCCAAACCCATAAAAGGAGAACCGCCAAGTATACGTAAACCCAATGAAAATCAGCTTCGTAAATTGCGAAAGCTAAAACCACAATTGGCCACCCCCGTTGGTAACACCAATGTTGTAGATTTAAATCTGGCCGAAGGTTCCCTGGTAAGCCATACACGATTTGGGAAAGGAAAAGTATTAAAAATAGAGGGAGTAGGTAACGATAAGAAAGCTGAAATCCAATTTGAAAAGGGCGATATAAAGAAACTTCTGCTCCGTTTTGCCAAGTTGGAAATTTTATAATGCTAATTTGTACAATTCGTAGAAGGCAATGGATTATTTTTTGTTTCGAGACCAAATCAATTGATTATGTTATATAGGTGCGTTGTTAACATCAAGGTTTTTAGCTGTATGGTTCTATTGCTTATAGGATGTAGAAACACGGCGCAGAAAGCCGAGGGGGAGTTGCAAAGCAAAACCCAAAAAAATGAATCATCGGATGTAAATGACCCGGATTATTGGGATAAAGCAGAATTGATTTGGAGCGATGAATTTGATGGGGATGTCCTTTCCCTGGATGATTGGGAGTTTGAAACAGGACAGCATGGTTGGGGAAACAATGAATGGCAAAATTATGTTGCCAATGATAATGCGGAAGTAAGTGGAGGTACTTTAAAAATAACGGCAAAAAAAGTAGGCCAAGGACAGCAAGTCGGAGATTACACTTCTACCCGTCTTAACAGTAAAAAGGCTTTCACCTATGGTAGAATGGAGATAAGGGCCAAAATTCCGGAACATAAAGGGAAGGGAGTATGGCCTGCACTATGGATGTTGGGCAGTAATATAGGAACCGTTGGATGGCCGGATTGTGGAGAATTGGATATTATGGAATATGTGAGCTTTGACCCGGACCAAATGCATTTTTCAATCCACAGTAAGGCCAACAATCATGTAGAGGGAACACAAATTACTTCGGGTCCGTTGAGTCTGGAAACTATTGAAGAAGAATTCCATAACTATGGTGTACTTTGGACAAGGGATTACTTGAAATTCTACATTGATGACTTGAACAATATTAAATTGACTTTTCCACGTCCCGCAAATTCAAATTCTGAAAACTGGCCATTTTCCCAACCATTTTATTTTTTGATAAATATTGCCGTAGGTGGTAATTGGGGTGGTCTAAACGGTGTGGACGACACCATTTTTCCTGCCGTAATGGAAGTGGATTATGTACGCGTCTACCAAGTGAAATAGATAGTCACCCAATGGCCTTGTTTATAAAGATATATGAAGACAACCCTAACCCCAAAGAGGTAGAAAGGGCAGTGGATATTCTCCAAAAAGGAGGGTTGATTATTTATCCAACCGACACCGTATATAGCCTAGGTTGCGATATCACCAATTCCAAGGCTTTGGAAAAGATAGCTTGGATAAAAGGGATAAAGTTGGCCAAGGCCAATTGGTCCTTTGTATGTTCAGACCTGAGTAACCTTTCGGACTACGTACGACAAATAGATACCGTCACCTTTAAAATATTGAAACGCGCCCTTCCAGGTCCATATACCTTTGTATTACCCGGCAACAATAATCTACCGAAGGATTTCAAAAAGAAAAAGACCGTAGGGATACGGGTACCGGACAATGCCATTGCCAAGGCCTTGGTGGACGGTTTGGGGAATCCTATCGTTTCTACTTCAATTTATGATGAGGATGAAGTGCTTGAATATACCACAGATCCCGAATTGATATTCGAAAAATGGCAAAATCAAGTGGATTTAGTTATTGATGGGGGATATGGTGGCAATGTTGCCTCTACGGTAATCGACCTGTCCCAAGGAGAACCTGTCTTGCTAAGGGAGGGAAAAGGAAATCCCGATATTTTTTGAAAGTATTTATTCTTGACCCTCGTCCTGTTCAATGGATAAATCCGGGTTGGCGGGAATATACAGGTTTCCAGGATCTTTGGTTTCCCCAATGACCTCTTCTATCTCCTTTTTTAAATAATTTAGATGGGCCTTGGTCATCCTATGGGTGATGACAGGAATAGTGCCTTTTATCTTTTGTTGTAGCATAGTAAGATTGTCAAGGGCCAATGAGCGTACATCCGTATTTGAGGTATAACCTTCGGAAAGTTTGGCAAGAATGCCTTCGACCACGCCTTCTGCCTCATTTGGTTTATATAAAGCTATCATATTGGCGACGTAGGCCTTTTGTAATTTTCTTCGATAAGGGGTTGTGGAATAAAAAACGTTCATATCTCCCCAGACCAGTCGATGTAAATCGTCCAAATACTCTTCAGGATTATAAACATCTTCGTCCTCATACCTTTCCGCAATAAATGTCATTCTACTCATTCTACTGCCACCCAATAGATTCAGGACAACACTTTCCATGGTCTTTGTAATGGATTCCTTTGACTGTGGGGAAAATGTCTTGTTAAGAATTTCATTGTTGACCAACCATTTAGGCTCTTTAAAGATATGATTGTTCAAAAATGCCAAAGCTTCTTTTTGGGATTGTTTTGTAACGGGACAATATACTTCACCTTGTTCACCCATTGTCTTTGGCGTAACATAAATTCCCCCGATATTTTTGGCCACATGGAAAAGATAGTTTTCGTACTGCTTTATGACACCTTGGTAGACCTCATCCAATCCGGAATAATCGTCACTGTTTTTTTCCTTGGTCCATTCGGTCAAAAAAGGAACGATACGTTGAAGATTCATAATTCCATAGTTACTTGCTACCATGGCATCATCCCCTAAATCTTCGGTCTGAGATCTTGGGTCAAAATCCCGACCCTCGCCCCCAAACCACAATCTTGGATTGGAACCAACACTGTCTACGACCCACTGATTCAGGATTTCCATTTCCTTGTCCGCATCCAAATTTTCAGAAATGTGCGCATATCCCCATTGAATGGCCCATTTATCATAATCCCCGATTCGGGGCATTAGGTCCTTGGCAGGAATGCTATCCTGCGGTTGTGCAACATAATTAAAACGGGCATAGTCCATAATGGAGCTTGTGTGGCCATTTTCCCTAAGCCATTCTGCATCCCTTAGTTTTTCCACCGGAGTGGCATAACTAGCTCCCATATTGTGCCGAAGCCCAAGTGTATGGCCTACTTCATGGGAAGCCACGAAACGGATAAGTTCGCCCATAAGGTCTATGTCGAATTCCATTTTTTGAGCTCTTGGGTCAACAGCACCGGCCTGTACCATATACCAATTATGAAGAAGGTTCATTAAATTATGGTACCATCCGATATGACTTTCCAAGATTTCACCACTCCTTGGATCCGTTATATTGGGCCCATAAGCATTTTTAAAAGGGGAGGCAAAGTACCGAAGTACCGAAAACCTGGAGTCCTCCAAACTCATTTCGTCATTGTCTTTGGGCCACTCCTTTCCAACAATGGCATTTTTAAACCCGGCCTGTTCAAAAGCTTGTTGCCAATCGTTAATCCCTTGAATAAGATAAGATCTCCACTTTTTTGGGGTAGCGGGATCTAAATAAAAAACAATAGGTTTTTGAGGTTCTACCAATTCACCATTCACCCATTTTTCTTTGTCTTCCGGCCTAGGTTCCAATCGCCATCTATGAATATAGGTATTGCGATCTACTTTCTGCTGTTCATCACCATATTCCAAGTATGAGCTGGCAAAGTAACCCACCCTAGGGTCATAAAATCGCTTTTTCATAGGTGTCTTGGGCAGCAAAATGAACGAATTGTTTATCTCCAAGGTAACCACTCCGGACAAGGCCGCTGCTGGTAGCACTTTTTTTGTTTTACCTTTAATCGTTTTTGCCTTATAGGTTTTTACAGCTTGTATTTCGGTGTTTATAGGAAAGGACTTAATTCCTAGAATATAGGATTTATCCTTTTCCAATGCAGTAAGTTTATACGATTCCTTTTGGGCACTGTTAAGGGCCAATAAATTGTTTTCACTATTTATAAAATCGGTAACTTCAATGAGAGAAGATTTCTTTTTTTCATCGCGACCCTTTATTTCAAAAGTTTCTAAAATTGGAGTGATATTGGAATTATTTACCGCCCTTGAAATTTCGTCATTCTCATTAGCTACGCTCACCAAGGTAGCTATTCGTAGAAAAATGTTATTGGAAGGCCCTTTTTCCCAAATGATCGTTTTTTCACCTATCTCTTCCCCTCCATAGTTTTTGGAGCCCGCAGGTGTTTTAATAAAACGGGTAACCACTAGTATTTCACTTTCCAAGATGCTATCAGGAATTCCGAAATAATACTTATCTCCCAATTGGTGAACAGAAAAAAGTCCCTCTTGGGTGATACCTTCCTTTAAGATTACCTTGTCCAAGGCTTTGGAGTCTGAAGATGATTTAAGCCCGGAAGAAATCTTTTTGTTGTTTTCCCCCACTGGCCTTAGGAGATTGCAGGAACTTACAACCAATAATGCCCCAATAAGTCCAAAAAATAACCTCATACGTAAGCTAACGTTTTAAATAAAAATATAGTATTCTCCTGTGGTGGTTGGTCTGGACCATTATTAACAAAGGTAGCACAAAATAAGAATGGGATTTTAATTACTGAATTATGGGAAAGTATCGGATACAAAAAAACCGCAGCATAAATGCTGCGGTTTTTATTCTAAATATTATTGTCTAGTTATTAATTGCGGGGTCTTTCATACCTTCCTCGATCATGCTATAGAACTGGTCGATTTTTGGAAGAACTACTATACGGGTTCTTCTGTTTTTGGATTTTTCGGTCGGTGATACCGGGATGTACTCGGCTCTGCCGGCCGCGGTCATACGCTTGGGATCGACGTTATAATCATTTTGAAGTATGCGTACAACGGCCGTTGCACGTTTAACACTCAAATCCCAGTTGTCCAACAATACGCCGCTTCTGTAAGGAACATCATCGGTATGACCTTCTACCATAAATTCAAAATCAGGTTTGTTGTTCACTACCATAGCAACCTTACCCAAAACTTCTTTTGCTCTTGAGGTAACGTTATAGCTTCCGCTGCTAAAGAGTAATTTATCCGAAATGGAAACAAATACAACTCCTTTTTCAACGCTTATCTCTATATCCTCATCATCCAAATTTCCGAGTACTCCCTTAAGGCTTTGTACCAATGACAAGTTAACGGAATCCCTCCTAGTAATAGCATCTTGCAGTTTACGAATGGTAAGGTCTTTTTCCTTTAAGCTTTCCAAGGATTTTTCCAAGTTCTCGGCACCTTTAGTGGTCAACGTGGTCAAATTACCCATATTGTTGATCAATTCCTGATTGTTCGCTTTGAGGAAAGCGTTTTGGTCTTCTAAAGTTTTCATTTTAGAAGTCGCCGTAGCTTTCTCTTCTAGACAATCGTTCAATTTGACCGTTGCTGAATTCAATAGATCTTGAGCTTCCTTATGTTTGGCTTCAAGATCTGCAAATTTTTTCTGTGATACACAGGACGATAGCAACAATGCTACTCCTAAACAACCTAAGATTAATCTCTTCATAATTATGGATTCTATTTATTAATGTTTGTTATTTGTTTTAGTATATATTGGTCTGGCAGCAAAATTAGATAAAATGGGAAACCTCAAAATTTCAAATTCGTTAATCTTTTACTAAAATGTTAAATTTCTCTATCTGATGTACGAAATAGGACCATACTATGGACTTTGTAATGTAATACTTTAGTATAAAATTAGCTTTTTCCCTTTTCTTATAAATTCTTCTAAAATGCCTATAAAAGCTAAGATGGGCTCGCAAGATAGCTAAACAATGTTGAAATCTGAACTGAAAAATAAATCGAATCGCCGCAACGCCATCCAATAACAGTCGTATTCCAATTATTAAAAACGCTTTTCTTCTGGGAAGGTTCTTGGTTATAGAAAACAGCGAGTTTCTAAAATTAAGATAGGTTTTTTTTGGGTTCATATTGCTTAAGGTAGAACCACCTAAATGATAGACCTTGGATATGCCGATGTAATATACCTTATGTCCTTTGTTCTTTGCTCTCCAACATAGGTCTACTTCTTCCTGATGTGCAAAATAGTCCTCATCTAACCCTCCTAATTCCCAATAGACCTCACTTTTAATGAACATACAAGCCCCAGTAGCCCAAAAAATCTCTATGGTATCATCATATTGCCCTTCATCTTTCTCCAATGCCTGAAAAATTCTTCCTCTACAAAATGGGTATCCTAATTGATCTATGAAACCTCCGGCGGCCCCGGCATATTCAAAATAATCCCTTCTCAGTAAGTCCAACATTTTTGGCTGGATAATGGCAGCTTCGGGAACATCTTTAAACCCTTGTAATATAGGGTCCAGCCAGTTTTCGGAAACCTCAACATCAGAATTCAAAAGACAATAAATATCAGCGTCAACTTTTTTCAAGGCATCGTTGTACCCTTTGCAAAATCCACCGTTGGAGGTGTTTTGTATGATTTCCACCGTGGGGAAATTGGTACGGACAAAGTTAATGGAACCATCCGTGGAGGCATTATCGGCCATATAAATATCAGCTCCTTCGGAATGTTCCACTACTATGGGTAGGTATCTTTCCAAAAGAGCTTCCCCGTTCCAATTGAGTATGACGACAGCTAGCTTCAAATCGACGGCAAATTAACGGCTAAAATCAGGAAAATGCTCTAGAAAACTGTATTTTTCCTCTATATAATCCATTTTACAATAAAAATGATCTATTCCGTTTGTGACCATCAAATAGTCGGCCTTTAACTTCATATTGTACCTTGCAATTTGATCAAAGGTATGTTGTGTAATCTTTATTTCAGGGGCTTTGCATTCCACAAGGGCATGGATGCTTCCATCGTTTTTAAACACTACCACATCGTATCTTTTTTTAATTGAGTTTATGGTCAATTGTTTTTCAACATTGATAAGGCTCTTGGGATACCCTTTTTCCTGTATGAGGTAATTGACAACATGTTGCCTAACCCATTCTTCCGGTTGTAAGACTACAAACTTTTTCCGTATTACATCAAAAATACAAATCTTATTTTCCCTACTTTTAAAGCGGAAATCATAAGTGGGAAAGGACAGTTTCTGCATAGTGCAAATTTGATGTTTTTTTTTGAATGGATGAAGTAAGGCAAATTGTTGCCGATATACGCAATGGACAGGTGAAACCCATATATTTCTTATCGGGCGAAGAACCTTATTATATAGATCGGATTGCCGGATATATAGAAAAACAAATACTTACAGAAGAAGAACGAGGATTTAATCAAATGATATTATATGGAAAGGATGCTACCGTAGATGATATAGTGGCAAACGCAAAACGATACCCAATGATGTCCGAGCGACAAGTGGTCATCGTTAAGGAAGCGCAGCATCTTTCCAGGACCATTGAGCAACTTACCAACTATGCCGAAAATCCCCAGCCTACAACCATACTGGTCGTTTGCTACAAGTATAAAAAATTGGACAAACGGAAGAAACTCTACAAGACCGTTCGCAAAACCGGAGTTTTGTTCGAAAGCAAGAAATTATATGATAACCAAGTATCGGATTGGATACGGAAAGTTCTTTTGGGCAAAGGATACCAAATTTCCCATAAAGCTGCTAGTTTATTGGTAGAATTTCTAGGGACGGATCTAAGCAGGATAAGTAAAGAATTGGAAAAGTTACAATTAGTATTGCCCAAGGATGCGGAAATAACACCGGAAAACATTGAAAAACACATTGGCATAAGTAAGGACTACAACAATTTTGAGCTAAAAAAGGCCATTGGGGAGAAGGATATCCTTAAAGCAACTAAAATTGTACATTATTTTTCCCAAAACCCTAAGGACAATCCTTTTGTACTAACAGTGACGTTACTGCATTCTTTTTTTTCACAGTTATTACAATATCATGGCCTTAGCGATCATTCTTCAAAAAACGTGGCCAGCGCCCTAAGGATAAACCCATATTTTGTTGATGAATTTCGCATTGCCGCGAAAAACTACCCTATGAAAAAAGTAAGCCGTATCGTATCTTCTTTACGAGAGATGGACCTTAAAGGAAAAGGGGTGGGAGCCTATGGAATTTCACAATCCGATCTTCTAAAGGAACTGTTGGTCAAGATTATATGATCTTATTTCTTGTCGATACTGTATTTGCCCGGCCCCAAAAGGCTTATGGATACAAAAGCTACTAAAAATAACAATGCTTTTTCCTTAACACCTATGGTATCTTGAGCGTGGACAATAAACGCGGCAACTACCATAGTAACAGCTGGGAATACAGCCGCCCATCTGGTCTTATAGCCTATTATGATTAAAATAGGACAAATAAATTCAGCTAGCACGGCCAAGAAAAGTGTGAGCGTAGAACCTATGCCTATAGGGTCTCCAAACTCGAAATCGCCGGACAGAAGTTTTTGAAATTTGGGAAAACCATGGGTTAGTAGTAATACGGACGAGCCGATTCGAAGCAAGGCCAGTCCTAGGTCCTTGAGAATGGTATTTTTCATAAGGGAAAGATTTAGAGTAAAGCTAATTTACTGAATCATGGAATATTTTACGCAATTGGTATACCAATAGGTCTGCATCTTTTTTGGAAAAGGATAGAGGCGGCTTTATTTTTAAAACATTATCGTACGGTCCATCGGTTCCTATCAAAATATAATTTTCTCTAAGCTCGTTCTTGATTTTATGCGCCAATGCGGTATTAGGATTTCCTTTTCTATCTAGAATTTCGACACCCAAAAAAAGACCCATACCTCTAACATCGGCAACTTCCATAAAATCCTGTTGCAGCTTAATTAAAAGAGATTGCAGATAATCCCCAACTTTTTTGGCATGTTCTTGTAGTTTTTCCTCCTGGATCACCTCCAAAACAGCATAGCCTATAGCACAAGAAACCGGATTACCACCAAAGGAGCTAAAAAATTCAGGGCCCTTCGCAAAGCTTTCCGAGATCTCCGAGGTGGTGACCACTGCGCCTATAGGATGTCCATTGGCCATGGGCTTGCCCAAAATTACCATATCAGGAACCACCTCATGCATTTCGTATCCCCAAAAGCAATCTCCCAAACGGCCAAAACCCACCTGTACTTCATCACTGATACAAATGCCGCCTTGCTCGCGTATTTTTGGATACACTTCCTTTAAATAACCTTTGGCCAAAGGTACCTGCCCACCACAGCCCATTAGGGGTTCGGCAATAAAAGCTGCTACCTGACCTATGGACCCTTCTAGTCTGGACATTGTTTCCTTTGCAAAGTGTTTTCCCGCAGAGCCATTATCCTTTAGACCGGAACCAAAAACCTTAGGCATCGGAGCTTCTACTATATATTCCTGTTTTCCCAAGCCGTTTCCTTTATTGTATTTATAATGGCTTATATCCATCCCAATTCTTGTATTCCCATGATAACCATGTTCCAAGACCATTATTTTTTTCTTTTTGGAATAGGATAAAGCCATTCGGATGGCCAGATCCGTGGCCGCGCTTCCCGAGTTTACAAAAAAGACTTTGTCCAGTCTTTGCGGAAATTTGGATAATAGCTTTTCACTATACGCCAAGATTTCTTGGTACACATAACGCGTATTGGTGTTTAACTTTGCTATGGCCCGTTGGCCGGTCCTTACCACTTTTGGGTGGGAATGTCCCGCCAGCATAATGTTGTTATAGGCATCCAAAATAGTATTTCCTTGGCTATCGTACATGTATTGAAAGGCGGAACGCTGCATCTGGATTGGGTTGGTATAGCTTAGGGATAATGCCTTGCCCAAATTTGAGTTCCTTTTCTTCAATTGCTCCTTGAGCTTTGGTTTGTTGCCCTTTGGATAACCAGCCGCAAGACGGAATGTATCACTACATTTAATAGGATTTATACCCAACCATTTTCGCAATAATCGCCAGGCTGGTTTTTCGCTTATGGTAATATATTCGGATTCCGGTTTTAACGTTTTGGTGTATGCCGAATTACAAACGCTGGTACACAAACGAGCAGCTACCAAATAATATAATATATCCAGTTCCTTTACTTCCAATGGAAAAATACTTTGATACCCTTGTATGACGTGGGAAGCTGCGTCCAAAGGATTTTCCTTTTCCATCATGATGTAAGTGATGGCGACAGTGATTTCGTTAACCGTCCAAGAATGGCACATGTCACCAAAATCTATGATACCCGAAACCTTTCCATCCTTCGAAAGTACGTTCCAGTGGTTGGCATCATTATGAATGATACTCTTCCTCAGCTCATAATTGTGTGGAGAAACATTTTCAAGAAATTGCAGGAAAAAATAATCCACTAAGCTTCTATCCTTAGTATTGGGAATGAATTTCAGATATTTTTCATTGGCCATGAAGTGCTTCAAGTCCCATTGCGTTTCTTTGGCCGCAAGGGTAGCTTCATGAGTTTCAAACAACGACCGATCCATTTTTCCCAGGAATTTCCCAAGGGATCTTAAAAGTTTCGGGGTATGTTTAATGTTGCCTAAAAAATCGCCTTTCACATAACTCAGTAAACGGAAAATAGTTCCTTCTTGTACGATAAGTTCTTCCTTATCTGCTGTCTTGATGGTTATCGGGAAATCGTAACTTCCTAATTTTGAAACATTTTCCAGTATTCGGTTTTCGGCATGGAGAAGTTCTTGGGTGGTGCCCGTATAGGGATATTGCTTTAGGATATGGGTTGTACCTTCAGTTTCTACCTTAAAATTTATACTATCGTACCCTTCCAATGGGGTTAACCTTACCTGATCTAGATGGTAATATTCGGAGAGAATCTCTTTCAATGGTGAAGATTTTTGTGTCAAAGATAAACATCGTATGATTGTTTCAATGCAAAAACCATTTCTTGGAAGATGTAAGATAAATCATAAAAAATTGTGCTCCTGATTACTAAACATTATATTTACTTTTAACATTAGCTAAAGTTTATTAAATCATCAATCATGAAAAAATCACTTCACTTATTTATTCTTTTGTTCGTATCACTGCAAGGTCTTCAATCCCAGAATGTAGAATTCAAGGCAAGTGAAATAGATATTCCTTATGAAAAGTTTACACTGCCCAATGGGCTTACCCTTTTGGTGCATGAGGACCATAAGGCTCCTATAGTAGCCGTAAATGTCTGGTACCATGTGGGGTCTAAGAACGAAAAACCAGGGAAAAGCGGATTTGCCCATTTATTCGAACATTTGATGTTCAACGGAAGCGAGAACTTTAATGATGACTATTTTCAAGCTTTGGAGCGCATAGGAGGAACTGATTTGAATGGGACTACAAACTCGGATAGAACCAACTATTTTCAGAATGTTCCTGTTTCGGCCCTAGATCAAGTGCTTTTTTTGGAATCTGATCGCATGGGCTACCTTTTAGGTTCCATTGACCAAGCTAAACTGGATGAGCAACGTGGGGTAGTGCAGAATGAGAAAAGGCAAGGAGAGAATAATCCTTATGGCAGACAGGGAGATCTACTTACCAAGGCTATGTATCCTAAAGGACACCCATACTCATGGACCGTAATAGGTGAGATGGAAGACTTGGACGCAGCTTCCCTGGAAGATGTTCAGGAATGGTTTAAATCCTATTATGGTGCGGCCAATGCGGTTGTTGCCATAGCTGGGGATATAAATCCGGATGAGATATATAAAAAGGTGTTGAAATATTTCGGTGCCATTCCATCTGGACCAACAATAGTTCGACCAGAAATAAATATTCCCGTGCACAATGGGGATACCTATCAGGTATACGAGGACAGAGTTCCCGAGACACGTATTCTGTTCGCCTGGAACACGCCACAGTTCGGGCACAAGGAAGATATTCATTTTGACTTGATATCCTCTATTTTGACCGGAGGGAAGAATTCCAGACTATATAAAAAATTGGTGTACGAAGACCAAACGGCAAGCTCAGTGGTATCGTATCAGTCTTCCAAGGAAATAGCAAGTAATTTCATTTCGTGGGTAAATGTTAAACCCGGCAAGGATGCGGATGTAGTAAAGGAAGTCTTTCAATCTGAAATTGAAAATCTTATCCAAAACGGTCCTACGGAATTGGAACTGAAACGGGTAAAGGCAGCCTATTTTGCCAATTTCATCAAGGGATTGGAACGCATAGGAGGTTTTGGCGGCGTATCTGATAGATTGGCCTCCAATCAAACTTATTTTGGGGATGCGGCCTACTATAAGAATGTGTTGAACTATGTTGAGAAGGCTACTGTAGAGGACATAAAATCTACTGCCAAAAAATGGCTTCGCCAGGGAAAACATACCCTGGTATGTAACCCGTTTCCGGATTATACGATAGAAGAAACCAATGTGGATCGTTCCAAGTTACCAGAACTGGGACCTCAAAAGAGTTCTAAATTTCCTGAACTAGAGAGAGCTAAACTTTCCAACGGATTGAACATCGTATTGGCAAAAAGGGAAGGCGTCCCTACCATTGTCATGAACCTTATGATGGACGCTGGTTATAAGACGGATTATCTGTCTAGCGCAGGAACGGCGGCATTGGCTATGGATTTAATGGACGAAGGGACCAAGGAACTGAGTTCTCTTGAAATTAATGAGAAACTACAACTCTTAGGAGCCAATTTATATACCTATTCCAGCCAAGACAATTCCAATGTTTATTTGAATACACTTAAACAAAGTCTGGATGCGAGTTTAGACCTTTTTGCCGATGTCATACTTAACCCAGCTTTTCCGGAAAAGGAATTTGATCGATTAAAAAATGAACAGATAAATAGCATCAAAAAAGAGAAATCACAACCTTTTCCCATGGCCCTACGGGTAATGAACAAGTATCTGTACGGTGAAGACCATCCCTATAGTAATCCATATACCGGAACCGGTTATGAGGAAACCGTAGCAAAACTTACAAGGGATGATGCGCTGAATTTCTACAAAACGTGGATAAGACCAAATAATGCTACATTGATCGTCACTGGGGATGTAGATATGGGAGAATTAAAATCCAAATTGGAAAAATCGTTGGGGAAATGGAAAAAATCCGAGGTGCCTTCTATTACCTTCAATACACCTAAAGTAAATACCAAAAACACTTTATATCTTATTAACAGACCGGAATCGCAGCAATCCATTATCCTTGCTGGCCATCTTACGCATAAGTATGGAGATGTATCAGAAATCGCTTTGGAACAAATGGTCAGCATTCTTGGCGGAAATTTCACCTCGCGTATCAATATGAATTTAAGGGAAGACAAGCATTGGGCCTATGGTGCCGGAGGTCTCGTGATGTCCAACAAGGAAGAACGGCCTTTCCTTGTTTACGCTCCTGTCCAAACGGACAAGTCCGCTGAATCCGTTACCGAGCTACGCAAGGAAATTTCCGAATTCATTTCTACCAGGCCGGCGACTCAACAGGAATTGGACAAAGTAAAGACCAATCAGGTATTAAAATTGCCAGGACAATGGGAGACCAATAGCGCTGTAAACAATTCCATGTCCAAATTGGTAAAGTATAATTTGTCCGATGACTATTACCAAAAGTATGATCAGAACGTAAGAGGCCTTTCTTTGGAGGACGTACATGAGGTAAGCAACAAAGTTATACGACCAGAAGCCGTTAATTGGTTCATGGTAGGGGATAGGGCCAAAATTGTCAATGAACTGGATGAATTGGGCTTCGATGCTATTATTGAGATCGATGCAGACGGAAACCCATTGAATCCGGAGATACAACTCCCAGCAAATGATCTAAAAAATTAGAGTGATTTTTTCCTTAAAACATATGGAGCCTAAGTGAAGGTTTATATCTGCACTAACGTAATTTCGGATAGTCATCCGGATTTACTTCGTGGATAATTTCATATACTTTTTCAAAGACGTCCTCTACATTGGGCTTGGAAAAATAATCCCCATCGGTTCCATAAGCAGGTCTATGTGCCTTTGCGGTAAGGGTTTGGGGGGCACTATCCAAATAGTCATAAGCCCGTTGCCGTTCTATAATCTCTTGGACCAAATAGGCCGAGCAACCTCCGGGAACGTCTTCGTCAACCACCAATAATCTATTGGTCTTCTGTACGCTTTTTACCATATCACCGTTTACATCAAATGGCAACAAAGTCTGAGCATCGATAACTTCTGCATCGATACCAACTTCTGAAAGTTCGCGCGCCGCCTGTTCAACAATCCGTAACGTAGATCCGTATGAAAGTATAGTGATATCATTGCCTTTTCGCAAGGTCTCGATTTTACCAATCGGCGTACAAAAATCTCCTAGATTATTGGGCATAGGTTCCTTTAATCGATATCCGTTAAGACTTTCTATGATCAAAGCAGGTTCATCGCTTTTCATCAAGGTGTTATAAAAACCGGCCGCTTGGGTCATGTTTCTAGGTGCAAGAATATACATGCCTCTCAAGACATGGATCAGGCCTCCCATAGGCGACCCTGAATGCCAAATGCCCTCTAACCGATGTCCTCTTGTCCTTACGATCAAGGGGGCTTTTTGCTTTCCGTACGTGCGATACAACAAGCTTGCCAAATCATCGGTAAGTGTGGCCAAAGTGTAAAAAATATAATCCAAGTATTGGATTTCGGCAATGGGCCTCAACCCTCTTAAGGCCATTCCTATACCTTGTCCTATGATGGTTGTTTCTCGAATACCGGTATCGGCCACCCGCAGTTCTCCGTATTTCTTTTGAAGTCCTTCCAGTCCTTGGTTTACATCTCCTATTTTGCCACTATCCTCCCCAAATACCAAAGCTTGGGGATTCTTTTCGAACAATTTGTCAAAATTGTCCCGAAGAACCACCCGTCCGTCCACGGTTTTGGGATTGGTATCATATTGAGGGCGTATCTCCGGAATTTTAGTAGCCCTGGTTGGCAACTCGCTATATAGCAATGAACTGTACTTGGGTTGAGTATCTTCCAAAAAATGATTTACCCAAGAGACCAAGGCCTTTTTTTCAGCTGTATTTTCACCTAGCAAATAGCGTAGTGCTTTTCGTGAGTTAAGGGCAAGATCTTTTTTAATGGGCTCCTCAACCGCTATCAAATCGTTCTTTATTTTATTGATAAAGTTTTTGTTCGGGCTCTTTTGAGCGGCATTTTCCAAAAGTTGGATCAAGGCCTTTTTCATTTGCTTATGCGGTTCCAGATACTCCGCCCAAGCTTCTTTTTTTGCAATTCTGACCTTCTTTTTAATCGATTTTTCAAGCTCTAAAAGCTCTGAATCCTCAGCAATGCCAGTTTCCAGTACCCACTCCTTAAAACGTTTGTTGCAATCGTTGTCTTTTTCCCATTCCAGCCGTTTTTCACTTTTATACCGTTCATGGGAACCCGAGGTGGAGTGTCCCTGGGGTTGGGTAAGTTCAACAACATGTATGATGACGGGTACGTGCTCCTCACGGGCGATGTCCGATGCATTTTCATAGGCATGCATCAGGGCCGTATAGTCCCACCCCTTTACTTTAATGAGTTCATATCCATTTTGTTCTTCGTCTCTTTGGAATCCTATGAGCATTTTGGAGATATCCTCTTTAGTTGCATGATATTTGGCTGGCACGGATATGCCATAGTCATCGTCCCAAATACTAATAACCATGGGAACTTGAAGTACGCCACCGGCATTTATGGTTTCCAAAAACATCCCTTCGCTGGTACTGGCATTACCAATGGTTCCCCAAGCTACTTCATTCCCGTTATTTGAAAATTTCTCGGAGTCCAGATTCTTTAGATGCCTATACATTTTGGAGGCTTGTGCCAAACCCAATAGCCTTGGCATTTGTCCTGCGGTACATGAGATGTCGGCGCTGCTATTTTTTTGTTGTGTCAGGTTTCTCCAGCTACCATCTTCATTTATACTATTGGTCATATAGTGACCTACCATTTGCCTACCCGCACTCATTGGTTCTTTTTCAATATCAGTGGTGGCATAAAGACCGTGAAACAATTGCTTTGGAGTCAATAGCCCCAAAGCCATCATAAAAGTTTGATCTCTATAATAACCACTTCTAAAATCCCCATTTTTGAAGGATCTTGCCATTGCCAATTGCGGGAGTTCCTTACCATCACTGAAAATTCCAAATTTTGCTTTTCCGGTAAGTACTTCTTTGCGCCCCATTAAACTACACTCCCTGCTTAAAACCGCTATTTCGTAATCATGTAGAATCTGAGCCCTAAAATTATCAAAAGAAATATCGGTACTGGTTTTCGGGGATAGGTCCATGGGCAAGTAGAGTTTTTGCAAAAATATCCAATAGAATAGATTTTTACAACTTTAAAAAAGTTAAAATATTTCTATATTGATAAAAATGGCCCTACTTTTTTGATATTATGTAGTTTTTTTAGTCCAAAAAGGCGATTTTATAAGAATATTTCATTCTCTTAGAACCACTTTCTGGTGAATAATCCGGTAAGTGTCCTTGGGCTCACGGTGATAATAAAACGAATCCTTTCTTCATAATTTGGTTGTGCTATTTCCCACCCATTATTGGAATAAACAGGAAAATAAAGCTCGAAAAAATCAGTAACAAGGTTTAGGCGTATTCCGGAATCATACACAAATTTCTCTTTGAGGCCTCTGTTCTTTACAAATCCAACATCTCCATAGGCTTCTATCCATCGCCAGAGGTTAACGCTGGTATTCACGGTTGTGATCCAGTCATTAGCGAACCGATAACGTTCATCCAAAAAGGACTTGAAGCCTCCTTCCGCAATGATTATTTGTTGACTATAAATACCTGAGTCCTCTGAACGGCCAAGATAGTTATAGTCAAAAAGGTAATCGGTAGGCCGATCCAGTGCGAAGTCAAAAAAAGTATTACCGGGCTCTATTTTGTTCCTCAGAAATTTACCGGCAAAAAACCTAACATTAAATTGTGTGTTGTTTTCATAGAGCTTGCGATACTCGAACTCAAAGACCAATTTGGTGAAATCACTGGAGTGTTGGAAATCGGCGAACCATGAGTTGAAATCGATTATTCCATTGTTTATGTTGGTATATCGGGCATTGAAGACACTGTAATCCGGAGTATCGGGGTCGTTTCTCAAATCCACCAGACTCTCATCAAAATCCCGGAATATGTTTATATATCTAAAGGACAAGAACTGACGCTTATTTGAAATCAAATCCGCCGGTCGCCATCCAAAGCTCATGGAAGGTGTAATCGAAGAGTACCTGGAGTTGGTCTGGAAATGAAAGGTAGAACCACGAATAGCGTAGTTGGCAACATATAGACCACTCTTGGACAAATATTTTCTATAATTGATTCTTCCATATCCAACAAAAGATTGTTCCCGAAATGAATAGGAGGGGGCAAAATCATATAGAAAGGGGCGTTCTAAAAGAGTCTTGTTATACAACCTTAAACCCGGGGTCCATCCATCGTAGATGTTAAAATTTAAAACAGGTACATAAAGGATCTGATTGTAATACGGGTTTTCTGCATCTTTAAAAAAAGTAAACTTGAACTTTTTATTACTGGAAAAAAAGCCTTTTAACGATTTCCAGTTGTCTCTTTGGTTAAACTCGGGAATCTTTTGGTCATAGTTCAATACCAAACGTTCTTCGCCATTTTTTGGAATGGTAAAAGTTTTTTCCTCGGTTATATTGGAAAACCAATATTTGGAG
This sequence comes from uncultured Flavobacteriaceae bacterium, assembly GCA_947494715.1. GTDB lineage: Bacteria > Bacteroidota > Bacteroidia > Flavobacteriales > Flavobacteriaceae > Ulvibacterium. The sequence continues at coordinate 71,730 of CANLWG010000006.1, forward strand.
ACCACGGAATCCTTATTCAATCCGAATAATGAAATAGGTACATTGGTCCCTTTTTTATTTTTAAGGGTAATACGTAGGGAATCCTCTAGCTTTTCAACTTTTTTTATTTTAAAATCTATCCTTCTGTCCGTAGATACATAATCATTAAAAAACCAATTTATATCTTCATTTGTAGACCTCTTCAAAATGGATTCAAAATCAAGGGGCTTAACCTTATTGAGTTTGTAATGTTTAAAAAAGGTCTTGATACTTTCGTCCACCTTTTCCTTTCCGATATAGCTGGCCAAATAGGAAAGCCCTAACCCGGCCTTATATTTATTGGCAATTTTTTGATTGAATTTTATAAGCGAATCGTTTGGGGTGGTCAACGGTTGGTCCAAGTTCCTTCGGGCAGTGAACATATAGAGAAACGGGTATTGCTCGTTGAACTCCATTTTGGCCAACTGAAAACTGCGAATCCCCCAGATTTTGGATAATTTCCCCAACAATTTCTGGTCGGGATAGTGCTCCTCAACATAGGCAATCATAAGGTAGTTGGCAATTGCATCCAATATCCATTGATCTTTTCTAGGATCCAAAAACACTGTCTCTTCCAAAACATTGATGATGGACGTTTTGAGAAATTTTATTTCAAACTGAAATTGTTCCTCGTAGGGTCGTATAAAAGAAGGAAGCTGATTTAGGCCATACATAGGATTTTTATTGTAGTCAATTTCACTGACCAACAAGTGGGAATGCGGGTATTTCCCCAAATTTTCCAAGATAAAATCGGTAACCTTATGGATAGAGACCCCTTGGGATATCTGATCGTATTTGCCAGCTTTTAAATCCGTAATAACGGTCATGTTATGGGTTACATGTGTGGTAAACCCATTGTTAGGGGTCAGGATTATTTCACAGTTTTTTCGGTTAATGCCCTGTAATTGGGCCACGTTACCATTTGGGAATTTAGTTTGACCCAATACCCTAAAATTAGACACCATAAAGAGGCTGTCCGGGTAGGTGATTTTTAGGTTGGTATCAGTAAAATCCGTATAGAGGTCTTCCAAATTTTTGTTGGAATATAAATGCCATTTGCCATCATAGACCGCTGGGGTCAAGTACCAATCTTTTAAATAATATCCGCTTTTTGGATCATACCCATAGGGGGTAAACTTTTTCGAAGGTAGTTTTACAGTATACGTAATAAATATTTTTGCTGAATTCCCCGGCCTTAGGGGTTCATTGAGTCTAATTTTAAGAACGTCCTGCCCTGTGACCCTTTCCCAAAACAGGCCTCTATATTCATCGTCGACGGCACTGGTAATTTCCGTATAACCCCTTTCTTCGTCTTTGGCCAAATGAAGGCTTTTTTTGAAGTCTTCTGCAAATCGCTTGGCCAGACCTGTATTTTTATTGGAGTATGCATGTGCCCAGTCATTAAAGTATAGGTTGCGCAAAGTGTCGTCCGAGGTATTTTTATATTCAAATTCTTGTTGAATCCGTATTTCATTGGTCTCCTCGTCCAAATCGGCGGTAAGATTATTAACATGCTGGGCATTGGATATGCCAATGCCCAGTAAAAAAATTACTAGGGCAACAAAGTGGGGTAAGTATCTTGCTTGTTCCAAAAAAGTTGTGCTTAAAAATTTGGGCTCAAAGTATTCCCTTTATAGAAGGCATCAATAATTTCCACTACTTCTTCCTTGGTATCCGCAATGCGTATTAAATCCAAATCGGTAGCACTGATATTACCTAATTCCAACATAGTACTTTTAATCCATTCCAAAAGACCTTTCCAGAAATCAGATCCCACTAATATAATGGGAAATCCTGCAATTTTATGGGTTTGAATTAAAGTGATGGCCTCAAAAAGTTCGTCCAATGTTCCAAAACCTCCGGGCATGACCACAAACCCCTGGGAGTATTTCACGAACATCACCTTTCTAACAAAGAAATAGTCAAAATCCAAGCTTTTGTCATCGTCTATATAGGGATTATCATGTTGTTCAAAGGGAAGGTCTATATTGAGCCCAACAGAAGTACCTCCCGCCAAATGGGCGCCCCTATTCCCTGCCTCCATTATTCCGGGACCACCGCCCGTAATAATTCCATAACCTGCTTCAGAAATACTCTTGGCAATATCCACGGCCATTTGATAATATTTTCCATTCTCTTTGGTACGCGCCGAGCCAAATATTGAGACACAGGGACCGATGGCACTCATTTTTTCAAAACCACTTACAAATTCACCCATAATCTTGAATATGGCCCAAGAATCATTGGTTTTTATCTCGTTCCACCCTTTATGGTGCTGTTCTTTTCTCATAGTAGTCCAGTTCTTTTGATGCTAACCGATTTTTTTTGGTTAAAAAGCTACCTGTCCCGGGCCAGGACCATTTTTGCCTTTTCTTTTTGTTGACCAATTTCCAACCTCAAAAACTCTGCCGTATAACTCTTTTGGTCTTTGATAATCTCTTCAGGTGTTCCTTTGGCCACCACCATTCCTCCTCCACGGCCACCTTCATAGCCAATGTCTATAATGTAATCCATCATTTTGATTACATCCATGTTATGTTCAATTATCAAGACGGTGTTTCCTTTGTCTACCAAACGTTCCAAAACTTCCATTAATACACGGATATCTTCAAAATGGAGACCTGTAGTAGGTTCGTCCAAGATATAAAAAGTATTGCCCGTATCACGTTTTGAGAGCTCTGTTGCCAATTTTATCCGTTGCGCTTCACCTCCGGATAATGTTGTGGACTGTTGCCCTAAAGAGATATATCCCAGACCTACATCTTTAATGGTTTTAAGCTTACGGTATATTTTTGGGATATTCTCAAAAAAATCCACGGCTTCATCCACCGTCATTTCCAATACATCGGCAATGGATTTACCCTTATAACGTATTTCCAAGGTTTCCCTATTGAAACGTTTTCCATTGCAGGTTTCGCATTCAACATAAACATCTGGAAGGAAATTCATTTCAATGACCTTTAGACCACCTCCTTGACAGGTTTCGCACCTACCGCCCTTTACATTAAAACTAAAACGCCCGGGCTTATATCCCCTAATGGCCGCTTCCGGGGTTTTGGTAAATAGGGAACGTATTTCACTAAAAACCCCCGTATAGGTCGCCGGGTTGGAACGTGGTGTTCTACCAATAGGGGATTGGTTAATATCGATGACCTTATCTATATGTTGCAGTCCGGTAATTTTTTTGTAGGGCATCGGTTTTTTTACACCATTGAAGTAATGGGCATTCATAATAGGGTAGAGGGTCTCATTGATTAAAGTGGACTTGCCACTTCCCGAAACCCCGGTAACACCGATCATTTTGCCCAATGGAAATTGTACCGTTACATTTTTAAGGTTATTTCCCATACAGCCAGATAGTACAATATTCTTTCCATTGCCTTTTCTTCGTTTTTTTGGTACCGGAATCTCCTTGTCCCCAGTAATATAATCCGCGGTAAGCGTATGGTGGTTCTTTAAATCCTGTGGACTTCCTTCGGATATAATTTCACCGCCATGTCTTCCGGCCTTTGGTCCAATGTCTATAACATGGTCCGCCCGTTCTATCATGTCCCTATCGTGCTCCACAACGATTACCGAATTCCCAATATCACGAAGTGCTTCCAAAGAACGTATTAATCTATTATTGTCCCTTTGATGCAATCCAATACTGGGTTCATCCAATATGTAAAGTACACCTACAAGCTGTGACCCTATCTGAGTGGCAAGGCGAATACGTTGTGCCTCTCCGCCCGAAAGTGATTTTGAACCCCGGTTTAAGGAAAGATAGTCAAGACCTACATCCAATAGAAATCGGATACGTGTACGGATTTCCTTTATAATCTCTTCTGCAATTATTTGCTGGTTTCCATCAAGTTTTTGATTGAGTTCATCAAAAAATTCGGCCAACTCGGCAATGTCCATTTGAGCAAGCTCGGCTATATTTCTATCACTGATCCTAAAATTCAAGGATTCGGTCCGCAATCTTGATCCACTGCAGACAGGACAGACGATTTTATCCATATACTCCTTAGCCCATCTTCTGATGGAGGTAGATCCAGATTCGTTGAATTGATGTTTGATAAAATTGGCAATTCCTTCGTAATCAATGGTGTATGTACGTTTGACTCCTAATGTTTTGGAATCCAATTCAAAACTTTCCTTTCCGCCGTTTAGCAGTATGTCCATGGCTTCTCCCGGAATCTTTGAAATAGTATCCGTAAGTTCAAAATTATAACGTTGGGCAATGGTCTCTATCTGTTTAAAGGCCCAGGACTTTTTATATTCCCCAAGTGGTGCAATTCCCCCGGCTTTGATCGATATTTTCTTGTTCGGGAAAATCTTATTTTCATTTACCTCATACACATGTCCTAAACCACTACAATTGGGACACATGCCTTTTGGAGAGTTAAAGGAAAAGGTATTCGGTTCCGGAGTAGAGTAGGATACGCCCGAAGTAGGGCACATGAGGTCACGGCTAAAGTAACGTGGATCGGTCATACCTTCCTCAAGCACCATCAATACATCATTGCCGCTGTACATGGCTGTATTAATGGTTTCCGTTAATCGCTTATCCGTATCTTCGGAGTCTGTGACTTTAAGCCTATCTATAACAATTTCAATGTCGTGGGTCTTGTACCGGTCTACTTTCATACCCTTTACAATATCCTTGATTTCCCCGTCAATGCGAACCTTTACAAAGCCTTGCTTGCCTATTTGTTCAAAAAGCTCCCTATAATGCCCTTTTCGGGATTTTATAATCGGTGCCAATACGTTTATCCTTTTATCGGCGTAATCGGTTTTAATAAGCTCCTTGATTTGCTCATCGCTGTAGCTCACCATCTTTTCCCCGGTAACATAACTATAGGCATCCGCAGCCCTGGCAAATAGCAATCGTAAAAAATCGTATACTTCGGTAATGGTGCCTACTGTGGATCGAGGCGACTTGGAAGTTGTTTTTTGCTCAATGGCAATTACTGGGGAGAGCCCGTCGATTTTATCTACGTCAGGTCGCTCCAACCCGCCTAGGAATTGCCGTGCATAGGCCGAAAAAGTTTCGATATATCGTCGCTGCCCTTCCGCATAAATGGTGTCAAATGCAAGTGAGGATTTACCACTTCCCGAAAGGCCAGTAATAACTACGAGTTTTTCCCGTGGAATGGTTACATCGATATTTTTAAGGTTATGGACACGAGCGCCTTTGACCTCAATATTCTCCTCGTAGTTTATCATTTTTCAAAGCAAAGTTGCAAAGGTAGGAATTTGGCACCTAAAAAGGAAGTCGGGTCTATCCCAATCTTTGTTAATCAGCGACCTAATGGAATATTGAAATTATTAGATTGAGACCCAAATGGTATACATTCAAAAAAATAAATCCAAGACTATCTCAGGCCTGTTATTCCTTCCTTACATAGGATTGGAAATAATCTGATTTTATACCTGATTTAAAACTCCCGATGCCCACGGATCCTTGGATTTCAACAAACTTCTTAACGCATGCTTTACAATCCATTTGCGTTCCTTGGTAGGGCAGGGTAGCCAGCTCTCGATAAGGTCTTTGCCAATCTTAGGATGGTCCTTTAAAATATCATTGATACAATTGGCCACGGATTTCTGTACATATTTGCTGGGGTCGTCCTTAAGGTTTTCCAAAATTGGTACTATCGGAGTGGGGTCTTCAATAAAAATATCGAGTTTTGCGGCCCAGGGCAATCGGGGCCGAACACCTTCGCTGCTCAAACGTCGTAGATGTTTGTTTTTATCCTTGGACCAAGCCTCCATAATTTTTAAGGTACGCTCCGGAAAAGCTTCCAAATAAGGGCGAATAGTGTATTCTCCCGTATTTCTTTTGGTAATTTCCTGTATGGCGCCCATGGATAGGTCAAAGTGTTGCAACCCATACTTTTCTACATACTTGGCAATGGGCATCACCCAATAATACTCTTTGAACATTCCGGTTTCCTTTTCATTTTCGGGCCCAAGAATATCAACCAACCAAGTTACGGCAATGGGATAGTCTACCGCAAGTTGTTGTTTTAACAGATCGGCTATCAATTCAACCCTATCCTTAAGCTCTAAATCCTTGGTGCCCTGATCAACTTTTTGGACGAAAGTGTTTTTATCAAATGTAACACCATTTGCAATGAGCCTGTCGGCCAACATAAGGGCCAACTCTTTATCGAACCACAGCTTTAATTGTTTGTATGCCATAGAGCCTATAATTTTTCATTAAAATATACGTATTGCATATATAGTCCAAACCCTCTTCATCTAAACCGCTTGTTTCTTTTCGCTTAAGTATTTCCAATAGCGTTTTGGTATATGTTGTGTATGCAATTTTTTGTTGATACGGGATTTAATATGGGTACTTCTAAAGTAATTGGCCCACAACTCCTGATAACTGTACTCCTCGCCCAGAAACCGGTCACTTTTATGGATGCTATTTGCATATACCTCGTTCAAGTCCAAAGAAACAATTTCAACGGTTTGTAGATTGTAGTAAAGCCCATATTTTCGTTTTATGTCATAAATGAGCCAATGCTGGTCTACATATCGGGAGCGAAAATGTTTGGAAATCAATGGAAGCACATTAAAATCTGGTTCAATATTGGCAAAATAAATGGCGTCCTTGGTCAACTGAAATCGTACAAAGGCTTCCATGCGATGCTTTTCACGACCAACATTTTTAGCCAATTGGCTAATTTTTAAAACGATAGTATCCGAATAATCCGAATGAACAGAAACCTGGGAAGCAAACAGTTTTTGGATGTATCGGTAGAGTAGGAGTTCAATGCCCTTGTATTCGCTCAAAAAAGCAAAATATATATTTTTAATGGCCGTGTTGCTTTTATTTTGAATACCGTTCCAGACCCGTTTTGCTTTATCCATTTGGGTAAAAATGATTTCCGTATCCGAAAAAAGGGCATTTTGTGCCTGTCCATTGCGTTGTATATCGGCAACATACACCTTTTCTTCAAAAGCGATAAATACAGAGGTCAAAAAACCGTTAAAACTTCCATCGTAGATTAAAATTTTTGCATTGTCCATTTTAATTGAATAATTGTAATTGTGAACTGTAATTTTTTCTAAACTTCCCCACGGAATTTTTTAAGATCATTCCTTTTATCTTTTGCGGTTCCAGTTCATGGTTTTCCCATTGCTCGGAATCACAGATAATAAAGTATTTGGCCCTGTTAAGGGCAATTCCAATCTTTTTAAGATGCTCCCAATTCAATTTTCGGAAACGTCTTGCACTTATGATCTTGCCTACCGATTGCATGCCAACCCCCGGTATACGTGCCAACATGCCTTTGTCCGCTCTATTGATATCAATGGGGAACAAATGAAGGTTTCGCAAGGCCCAACCCAATTTTGGGTCAACGTCCATATCCAGATTGGGATGCTCATTGTTCAGGATTTCCTGAACCCCAAATCCATAAAATCGCAAAAGCCAGTCCGTTTGGTACAATCGATTTTCCCTTAACATAGGTACCTGTGATCCTATGGCCGGTAAACGGCTATCCTCGGCAACCGGCACATAGCCGGAATAATAGACCCGCTTCATTTGATATTGGGTATAATAATGATGGGCGGAGTACATAATATCCTTGTCGGATTCCCCTGTGGCCCCAATAATCATTTGGGTACTTTGCCCTGCAGGGGCAAATTTGGGGGTACTTTTTATAATCCGTCTTTCGGCCTTATAACGGACAATTTCATGTTGCACCTTTCGCATAGGTTTGGTAAAATCCTCATATTTTTTGTCCGGTGCCAACAATTTGAGCCCGGAAATGGTCGGTACTTCGATATTCACGGAGAGTCGATCTGCATATAGGCCGGCCTCGTACATTAATTCGTCACTTGCACCAGGAATGGATTTGAGGTGTATATATCCGTTGTAACTTTTCTCCAACCGGAGCTTTTTTGCAACGGCTACCAACCGTTCCATAGTATAATCGGGACTTTTAAAGATTCCAGAACTTAAAAAAAGACCTTCTATATAGTTTCGTCTGTAAAAATTTATGGTAAGATCTACTACCTCCTGAATCTTAAAGGCCGCCCGTTTTACATCATTGCTCTTTCGGGTTACACAATAGGCGCAGTCAAAAATACAGTGATTGGTCAGCAGAACTTTAAGAAGGGAAATACAGCGTCCGTCCTCCGTATAACTATGACAGATTCCAGCAGGGGCTGCATTCCCCAAACCTTTATTGGTATTGGTGCGGTCGCTACCACTACTGGAGCAGGAAACATCATATTTGGCGGCATCGGCCAAAATGTTAAGCTTTTCTTTTATACGCTCAAAGGACATACTGATATTGTAATGATTCCAAAATTATGGAAATATTCCTAATAATGGAAATAATCCTAATAAAATTTTGGATATATTCCAAATTGTGTATATTTGAAGTATATATCCCAATAAGATTGTTGTCAGAACATTGTGAAGCTTAGTGGACTTACTTAATGTTTTCAAAATGTCCAGGGTGATGTAAATTATACTGAAATGGAAAACGAAATCACATTAAAACGTTTTACCGATTTACGAAGGGAACTGGGCCATACCCAGGCTGAATTCGCAAAACTGCTCGGTGTCTCTAATACTACCGCCGATATCGAACGGGGGCGTACCAAACTTTCTGGCAAAGTTGTAACGGAACTTTTACGACAATTCAAGATAAACCCCTTATGGTTGTTCGGGGAGAGTGAGCAACAATATCTAGAGACTTCCAATACCAGTGTTATCCCTAAAGTAGTAACCGTGGATTCCTCGGATAAGGAAAACATGGTATTGGTCAATGCCAAGGCTGCCGCAGGTTATCCTCAGAACATCCAGGATACAAGTTGGTACCAACAGTTACCGGCTTTTGACCTTCCTATTCCCGAGTTTCGGAATGCTACCTATCGCGGCTTTCAGGTAGAGGGGGATAGCATGTTGCCCAACTTGAAACCAGGGGAATGGGTATTGGCCAAATCGGTGGAGGACATAGACCATGTAAGCCCCAACAAGATATATGTAGTGGTACTCCAAGATGCCGTTTTAGTAAAAAAGATAGAACGGCTGCCCAACCGTAACCATATCACTTTGGTATCCCTTAATGAGTCGTATCCTCCATATGAAATAAAACCTTTCCAGATTCAAGAACTTTGGCAGGTAAGTAGCAAGATTACTTTTGGAGTGGATGCCACTACGGAAAAAGGTCTTCTTAGGCAGCTACAGGAGTCCATGGAAGAGTTGAAAGATCAATTACGACTTACCAAGAATTGAAAAGAAAAAATATCCCAATTCTACAACACATAAAAATGGAAAAATAAACAAACAGGGACTTATCCAAGTCCCTGTTTGTTTATTTTATGCAGGTACACATATTTTGCCAGAGCCTGGAAAACTCATACATAGCAGGGGACAGTTCTGTGAACCGCATTCCCAATGGCCACTACAGGAGTTCCCTAAATTGTAACAATCACCGGAACCTCCGTTAATAGACTTTTGTTCCGTTTTGGTCAAAATTCTGCCAAGATTTAAAATGGACTTTTTCATGATTAAAATTTAAAGATTCAATACTTCCCTGAACATTTAAAGACACTCAAGGCCTGTGTCTATTCTTCGCGAATAAATATCTTTAAAATTGGGGCCAACCTCACGCGGCCCATTGGTTTGGGGGGAAACAATTACCATAGTATAAAAATAGTTTAATGAATAGTATTTAGCAAATAAATTCCTACAGATAATAGAGAAAATATTTCAATATTCTTGACATTTTAATTGGACGCGTACCCGGAATACATTATCATAGCTTTAAAAAATGCCAATAGTGAAGAAAATGATTTGATCTTCGAAAAGTCGTATTTTTAAATTTTAGAAATTCTGGGGATTCTATGAGACTACGATGGTCTTTTCTTCTTTTTGTGTTGCTCTTAACGGGGGCGAGGGGTCAATCTAAAAGCGATAATTCATTTTCAAATACAGAAGTATTGAAAGTAGGTTATACCACGGCTCCACCTTTTGTTGTTCAAGAGGATACGGTTTTACGAGGTATTAATATTTGGTTGTGGAAACGAGTGGCCAAAGACTTGAAGTTGGAATATAAGATTTTGCCCATGGACTTTTCCGATATGCTGGATTCCTTGGAAACTGGGGGTATTGAAGTAAGTATAAATCCGCTCACAATAACAAGTGAACGAAGTAAGAAAATGGAATTTACACATTCCTTCTACGCTTCCAATTCTACTGTTGCCGTAGCGGAAATCTCCTCCTTTGACAAGCTTCTAGATTTTGTCCGTGCTTTTTTCAACCTAAATTTTTTAAAAGGTCTTGTGGTTTTGCTTTTGATTATCTTTTTATTTGGTCTGGCCGGTTGGTACTTTGAGCGTAAGGAAAATCCAGATCACTTTCGCTCTGGCCTCCATGGTATTTGGGACGGACTATGGTGGTCTGCCGTAACACTTACTACTGTAGGCTACGGAGACAAGGCCCCAAGGACCAGAATGGGTAAAACCGTAGCTTTGATACTGATGTTCGGAGGGCTTTTGTTCATATCCGGACTTACGGCAAGTATTGCTTCCGGTCTTACGGTAAACCATTTGACCAACGATCCGGACAGTTTTAATGAGTTTAAGGAACGTTCGGTGGGCTCCGTAAAAAATACGGGAACCAGTGAATTTCTAAAATCCCGTTTCTTTCAAGATTTAAAAGAATACAATACAGTTACCGAAGGACTCTCGGCTTTAAAAAATAATGATATTGAGGCGTTTATGTACGATGAGCCTATTCTGAAGTACCGTATCGCCAAAGATTCATCGATGACCCATATCGGTATTCTACCCATTAAATTTGATATACAATTCTATGCCTTTGGCATTGCCAAAAAGCGCACTAAATTGGAACAGGCAATTTCCCAGCGTATTTTGGAAATCATGGAGACCGACGAATGGCGTATAATCTTGAACGAATTTAAATTGAACGAATTTTAGGATACTAAAAACCTACCGCGCTGTCATCACCTCTTGGGTCGGCACCACCTTCCAAGCGGCCGTCGGGCAATACACGAATAGCATCTACCTTACCTATAATGGGTGTACGCTTCTCGTTTATAGGATATCCTTTAGCTTCTAAGGCCGATTTTAATTCTGACGGAAATCCTTCAGGTTCGAATGTAATATGGTCTGGTAACCATTGGTGGTGGAAACGGGGTGCATTTACGGCCTCTTGCATGCTCATCTCAAACTCATAAACATTCAAAATAGTTTGAGCCACCGCGGTTATAATAGTGGAACCACCCGGAGTCCCTACTACCATCCAGAGCTGACCATCTTTTTCCACAATGGTAGGGGTCATACTACTTAACATTCTTTTTTCCGGGGCGATGCTATTAGCTTCAGCACCAATAAGCCCGAACATATTGGGAACCCCGGGTTTAGCACTAAAATCATCCATTTCATTGTTCAGGAAAAAACCCAATTCATCACAATAAAGTTTTGAACCATAGGCACCATTGAGGGTAGTGGTAACGGAAACCGCATTGCCTTGTTGATCAACAATGGAATAATGGGTGGTTTCAGCACTTTCCAAGATATCAATGGACCCTTGCCGTACTTCTGAAGACGGGGTGGCCTTTTCAAAGGAAAAATTACTCATTCGTTTTTCAAGATAACTGTTACTCAAAAGAACATCCAATGGAATATCCACAAAATCCGGGTCACCCAAATAGTAATTTCGATCGGCATAGGCCCTACGGGCAGCTTCCGTAAACAATTGTATGGCCTCGGGTGAATTGTGTCCATATTCGGAAATATCAAAAGGTTCGATCATCTTAAAAATCTGATTGATGGTGACTCCGCCACTACTTGGCGGACTCATGGAAATGATACGCAGGTCCTTATATTTGAAAATAATGGGCTGCCTCCATTTTACCTCATACTTTGCTAAATCTTCCTCAGTAACATAGCCTCCTTTTTTTTGTATAAAGTGGGCCAAAATCTTGGCAGTTTCTCCTTTATAGAATTCATCGCGACCGTTTTTGGATATTCGTCGCAATGTATTGGCGAGGGCGGGATATTGCAAGGTATCCCCGGTCACACATTGGCTATAAAACAATGTACTGTCCCCGTTGACCTCCAAAATCGCCTCCCAATAATGATCTAGTCGAGCGGCTTGTTTTTGGGTAACCACTACGCCTTTATCCACCAATTCAATAACTGGAGCAATGATCTGCTCCATAGGTAGTGTACCGAATTTTTTGTGCACCTCAAATATACCGGCAATTGTTCCCGGAACACCCACTCCCGTTGCTCCCTTGATACTCATATTCGGAATTACGTTGCCCAAGGAATCCAGATACATATCCTTATGAGCGGACAAAGGTGCTTTCTCTCGATAATCCAATGCGCCAACATTTCCATTAGCTTTGCGGTAAACCATAAATCCCCCGCCTCCAAGGTTGCCTGCGTAGGGGTAAGCGACCGCCAGTGCCAATTCCGTCCCTACCATCGCATCAAAAGCGTTCCCGCCTTTTTTTAAAATGTCGACCCCGATTTTGGAGGCTTCTTCCCTTGCCGAAACGACCATAGCCTTTTGGGCAACGGTTCCGGTGGGTTTTGGGGGACTCTTTTTACAATGTATGCATAGCAATAGGGGGAAGAATAGAATTATTTTTCGCATAAGGAGATATACTTTTGTTTTGAGAAAATGATCAACTCCTCAAAAAACGCCGTAAATTCTTCTTCAAAGAGTATATAGTTTTTTTCGAGGTCCAAAATGGCAAAATTCATTTTGGATTTGTTTTGGGTCCTTCGGTTCATGCCGTTCAAGACCCGCCCGATCCCCTTCATTTTGGCATAGTTCACCAACCAGTTGTCCGCAATCATATAAGGCATCATACGTTTTATACCTTCTGGCAATAGCACGTAGTTTACTTCCAAGAGGTCATAAAATCGATCTACGAATACCTCTAACGGAATGTCGGAATATCGCTTCCAATTCTTTGCAAGAAAATGATCATAAAAAATATCCACGATTACCATGCTATAATGGCCGTAGTTTTCATGCAAGCGTTTACTGCTTTTTTTTGGAATGTGGTGGGCGTCCGTATAGGTGTCGATTTCCCGATGTAATAAAATTCCTTTTTGAATGGAGTCCGGCAAATGCTTGAATTTATTGCCCCTAATGCTATCGGCGATAAAATTTCCGATGGTAATATCATCATCCCCAAAGGAAAGATATATATGTGCCAAAAAATTCATAATGACGAATTTACAAAGAAGGAGCACCGTTTTTATATCAGATAGATATATTTGCAAAAACTTTTTCACACCTATGACACTTATAAAATCGATTTCCGGCATACGCGGCACCATTGGTGGCCGACCGGGAGATAACTTAACACCTATAGACGCCGTTAAATTTGCCGCCGCTTATGGTATTTGGCTAAAGGAATATTCCCAAAAGGAACAACTAAAAGTGGCAATTGGCAGAGATGCTCGACTTTCTGGGGAAATGATTCAGAACCTTGTAGTTTCAACCCTTGTTGGTCTTGGGGTCGATGTCATTGACCTTGGGCTCTCCACAACGCCTACTGTAGAAATCGCCGTTCCTCTGGAAGAGGCCGATGGAGGCATTATTCTAACAGCTAGTCACAACCCTAAACAATGGAATGCCTTAAAATTACTGAACGAAAAAGGTGAATTTTTAGATGCGGAACAGGGGAAAAAGATTTTGGAAATTGCGGAAAGGGAGGATTTTGATTTTGCCGAGGTAGATGATCTAGGAACAATAACCAAGAACGATGCCTACATTGATATACATATAGATGAAGTATTGAATTTATCCCTTGTGGATGCAGAAACTATACGAAATGCTAAATTCAAAGTAGTAGTTGATGGTGTGAATTCTACCGGCGGTATAGCCATTCCGAAACTTTTGGAGGCACTTGGTGTAGAGGTCATTAAGCTATACTGCGAGCCAACGGGACACTTTCCGCATAACCCAGAACCCTTAAAAGAACATCTAACGGATATTTGTCAGTTGGTAGTTGAGGAAAAGGCGGATTTTGGCATTGTCGTAGACCCAGATGTTGATCGGTTGGCCTTTATTAGCAATGAGGGAGAAATGTTCGGGGAGGAATATACCCTGGTTGCTTGTGCAGATTACGTATTGGGCAAGACCAAAGGAAATACCGTCTCCAATCTTTCGTCATCCCGAGCTTTACGGGATGTTACCCAAAAGCATGGAGGGACGTATGAAGCGGCAGCCGTTGGAGAGGTAAACGTGGTAATCAAGATGAAAGCAAATAATGCTATTATCGGAGGAGAAGGCAATGGCGGAATCATTTATCCAGAAAGTCATTATGGTCGAGATTCTTTGGTTGGCACGGCCCTTTTCCTAATGTTGATGGCCGAGAAGGGTGGAACGGTTGCTGAACTTAGGGCCAGTTATCCATCTTATTTCATGAGCAAAAAGAAAATTGAGCTAACACCGGATTTGGATGTTGACGGCATTCTAAAAGCAATGGAGAAAAAATATCAAGATGAGGACATATCCACTATTGATGGGGTAAAAATAGATTTTCCTGAGAATTGGGTACACCTTAGAAAATCCAACACGGAACCTATTATTAGAATATACACAGAGGCTAAAAGCCAATCCGAGGCAGATGGGTTGGCGGAAAGAATAATTTCAGAAATAAAAGAAGTCGCAGGGATTTAGGCCTCTTTTTCATTGAGGTAGTTTCCTCTAACAATTTTAGCCGTCCGATGTTCCCCTGAATGATGCCAACCCGGAGGCATGACAATATATTTCAATTTGTTCATAAGCCCTGGAGCATTGGCAACATCTTTGGCCAAAGCAATAATTTCGCCAAAATAAACATCGAGGAAGCTCCCGGAATTCATTTTTCGGGTTATTCCATATTCTATCTTTACGGCATTCTGTTCCTCTTGATACGTCCTGAATACGCGATCCCAAATATTGAGCAGATTACAGAAATTGGTATCCATATAGAGGGGGTTCCTGGCATGGTGTACCCTATG
Organism: uncultured Flavobacteriaceae bacterium; assembly: GCA_947494715.1. Taxonomy (GTDB): domain Bacteria; phylum Bacteroidota; class Bacteroidia; order Flavobacteriales; family Flavobacteriaceae; genus Ulvibacterium. The sequence goes on from CANLWG010000006.1 coordinate 86,754, forward strand.
ATGGGAAGGTGTGAGAATAAATTTGCCCAAAAAGCCGAACCTTGCGTCTTTAATTAAGTTTTCACCCACGTGGATGAACGCTCCATAGGTGCCGTCTATAAACATAATTGCAAATAACATGGCGGGTTCTACCCCGGCCAGTATACACACGGTTGTCCTTATAACATCGGCATAAGGAGCCTCCAGGAAAAAATGGGCATACGTAACAGAAAGATTCATTTCTTCCGGCGCGTGATGTGTAGAATGCAGGCACCAAAAAAGACGTACTTTATGGCCCCAGTAATGATACAGAAAATGCCCAAATTCCCAAACAATGTAACCATATATAAACCAGTACCAAGTAGGTTCCGTTTGGAAGGGGGCATAGGGTTGAAACCAGCCTATGCAAAGGGCGACCATAGCAATTGCGATAAAACGGCCTACGAAACGATTAAAAATATAGATTAAGAAATTTACCTTGTATACTTTGGTCTGGGGCTTTTTATAAATGAGGCCTAGAATAAGTTCCAAGATTACAAGCAACGGTATAATAGGTAGAATAAATGCTGTTATACCTTCATAGGTGCTAAGCGCACTGTAATCACCTGTTTTAAGTATTTCAAATACTTGGGTTATACCTAGAAAACCTAGGATTTCATTATATAGTATTTCCAATATTTCCATTAAGGATAGATTGTTTGTTTGGATAGACCAATTTCATATTGGATAAAGAAACTCAATTTTGTTGAAAATAGCTATAAAAACTCCTCTGGCACCTTATCCCGATGTTTCCACCTGCGGTGTGTCCATAGATAATGTTCCGGTCTTTCACGGATCTGTTGTTCCGTTAACCTTAGGAACTGATCCGTAATTTCATTTTTTTCCGTGGATTTACCGGAAACGGTAATCGGAATGAATTCAGCTTGGTAGTACCCTCGCTTAACTTTGGAGACTTTCAAAAAGACTACCGCAAGGTCCAATTTGCGGGCCAGATTTTCCACACCAGTAAAAATAGGCACCTTAACACCCATGAATTCGGTCCAGTATTGCGCCAAATGTGCTTGCGGCGATTGATCATTAACTATTCCATAGATAGCGCGTACATTGTTCTTGTGATTCCTAACTACGGCGACCATAGTCTCCTTTTGATTGATTAGCGTAGTGTTCCATTTGGCTCGTAGTCTTTTAACCAGGTTATCAAAATATCTATTACTAACCTTTTGATATACTGCGTAACCTTTGGAATCCACATAATTATTAATGCTTACGTTCCATTCCCAATTGGCATAATGGGAGCATGCGATTAGAATACTCTTCTTTTTTTCGATTTCCCTCAGTGTATCAATGTTGATGATATGATATCGCTTTTTCACCTCGGCTTTGGAAAGTTGCATTGTCTTGATGGTTTCCAAGAATAGATCGCACATGTGCTTATAGAAATTCTTTTCTATCTTTTTGATTTCTTTATCCGATTTTTCGGGAAAGACCAATTTCAAGTTGTTCCATACAACGGCCTTCCGGTATCCGATTATCCTATAGATCAAAAAATAAAGAAAATCAGAAAACCCATAAAACAGCCTGTATGGTAAGATAGAAATAAGCCATAAAAATGGATATACCAGGACGAAAACGAGTAGCTGCATGCGTTTAGATAATGGGCAAATATAGCTATATTTGGCCCCAAATATAACCAAAGCGCACATGTACGATATTCATTTTGCGACCATAGCCATAATCGCCGCCAATATTCTGGTTTCTTTTAAGGGGTTCAATGACACTTCCTTTTTTGACCGCTATAAATTCGGAATAGCCCAGATACGGGCCGGGCAGAAGGAACGTATGGTTACCTCGGGGTTTTTGCATGTGGATATTGCCCATTTGTTCTTTAATATGTTTACCCTGTATTTCTTTGCCAATGTAGTCATCAATTGGTTTGGCCCAGGAAAGTTTATCGGCATCTATTTTATAAGCTTGATAGCAGGAAGTTTGTTGGCGCTTTTTTTTCATACGAAGGAACCTTATTATAGTGCGGTAGGTGCCAGTGGTGCAGTTACCGGAATATTATATGCCGCAATTCTACTACAGCCGGATATGGACTTGTTCCTTATGTTTATTCCCATTCCTATTCCTGCGTACGTTCTTGGTATCGGTTATTTGTTGTATTCCATTTATGGTATGAAAAGCAGATTGGGCAATATTGGCCATACGGCTCATTTTGGTGGGGCTATCGGCGGATATTTGACGACATTGCTCTTTATGCCCGAGCTTTTTCTTACAGAGACGCTCATGGTTATTCTTTTGGCTATTCCCATTGTCATCCTATTTGTTATGGAAAAAACAGGAAAAATCTGACCTCAATTCTGACGTATACATTAGGATTTTTAAACTAAACCCAGGGGAAATTACTTTGATGTAGTTTATCGAAAAAGTATAGTAAAGTATACACTTCCGGTGGTTTTGCCGTTACGCTAGTAACCAAATTTTAACTGATTAAACCTACTTATAATGAAAAGAGTTTCTTTTTTTGCCCTGGTCGTGTGTGCATTGGGGTTGAGCATTTCCTGTTCCGATGAAACCACCGTTTATCAAGACAAGCTTCAAGACGACGTTGTGGTGGAAAACAGCGAAGCTGAGTTAGAGGGTAGTTTGGCCTTAGATGATGCCGGCGTATTGGACATTTTTGAAGAGGAAGAACTTGCCGGAAAATCTTCTAAAAACCCTGAGGATGAACTAGCAGGGGATCATCCTTTGACTTTGGTAGCCCGAATAAAATCTCCCTCTTCTACTTTGGGAGCCACCCATGTTGATGTCCATGGCAATTATGCCTATGTAAGCTATAACACGGCAAATGAAACCTACCTTGGCGCTATAGATATTGTAGATGTAAGAGATCCAAATAGACCGAGACTTAGGTCCAGGCTTACCTATAGAAATGCCGATGTTAATTCCTTGGCTTATGCCGATGGCTACATTTATGCCGTTGGTGGAGTGGATGCGGAAACCTCTGTACGGGCCACCTCCAATTCTTTCATAGCCAAAATATCAGTTTCTGGAGCTCGGTTCGATGTCGGAAGTATTATCTATGGTTTCCAACAAGGCCATGTAGCTACCGATGTGGCCATAAAAGGGAATTCGGTATTGGTAACCAGTGGTTTTGATGGATCCGTTACGAAATACGATAGCGGAAGTTTGGAAATTCAGGATGAAGCGCCATTTACGGATTTACGTTCGGTATCGGTAAGTGACGAGAATGTGGCTGTTTTGGATGCGGACAAAGGAATTGTCTTTTTGGATGAAAATCTTGAAATCATAAAGGAAATACCGGTTGCATCCGATTTTCCACAAGCGGCCAAAAGAACCTTGGACTTTTACTCGGAAAAAATGGTAGTAGCCGAAGGCGGTAAAGGAGCAGGTGTCTATGACGCAAAGACCGGAACCCTATTGCAGCATGTTCCAATTCTTGACAATACTGCTGGAAGTCAAAAAAGTAAGACCGGTGTTGCATCCGATAACGTTACCAATGCTGTTGCGGTCAATGAGGATATCCTTCTAATGGCCAACGGATCCAATGGACTTTGCCTGTCCGAGGAGGAATCAAATAGCATAGAGACTTTTGGTATTATAGCCTTGGAGGGATCTATTAACTATGTTGAATCCAAAGGAGATTACATTTTTGCCGCTTCAGGGCTTGAAGGGTTACAGATTCTTAAATTGAATAGACCTGACCAAAGCTTGGTCGCCCGATGTGCCGAGCTTCCCGCTTACCAGGGGAGTGCCAATTTAAATGTCAACAGTGGGGAAACTAAGGGATATAGGGGGTCAAAAAGGTTCAACCAGTTGAACATCAATGGATCTTTATTGCTTTGTGGTTCTTGGACGGCAAATAACAACAGTAACATTAACAGCAATGCCTTGTTCGAAATGAACGGCACCTTTGTAATTGGAAGAAACAACAAAAGAAAGAACATAACCGTAAATTCCGGAGCTACCTTTAGAGTAGAGGGTAACCTTACCATCTATGGTGATTTAATACTAAATAATGGCGCGACTATTGAATTTATAGGTGACAACTCTGTGGCAAACATATTCGGTAAAGTGAGGCGTTCAGGAAACACAGAAGTAAAGGGTACCTTTAGTGATGTCCAAAACAAGTTCTAAATACCTGATATGAAAAAAGCCCTTTCGATTATCTCGAAAGGGCTTTTTTTTTAGTTCCGGAATTACTATTGAAGTAGTTCGGCAACTTTCTCTTCCAAAGCCGGGCCACGCAGGTTTTTGGCAATGATCACACCATTTTCATCCAAAAGGAATGCGGCCGGAATGGCATCAACACCGTAAAGTTTTGCGATTTCATCATCAAAGTACGCTAGATTCGAAACATGGCTCCACGTAAGTCCGTCGTCGGCAATGGCCTTTTCCCAAGCAGCTTTTGTTTTATCCAATGAAACTCCAACAATATTTAATCCTTTAGAGTGATATTTCTCATACACTTTTACCACATTGGGGTTTTCAGCTCTGCATGGTTTGCACCAAGCAGCCCAGAAATCTACAAGGGTTACTTTTCCCAATGCCTGGTTTAGGGCCAACTCTTCGCCATTGGGAGTCGGAGCAGAAAAATCCGGCGCCTTGGCTCCAATGGTGGTGCTCTTTTTTCGTTCCTCTCTTTCCTTTGTGGATTGCAACCTTTCGAAAACACTTTTGGCCACCTTGGTTTCCTTAATTTCCGGGGAGAGGCCATCATACAATTCCTGAATTTCTTCGGATGACACTGCTCTGGAACCCATTGCCCTATCGATTAACAATGCGGAAATTAAAGCAGTTGGGTGTTCCTTTATATAAGTAAGTTCAAAATTCTTATATTCTTCTTGAAGTTCCATCATCTCGTCTCGTAGAGAAACCAAAGAAGCCGAATCCTTACCAATAGTAGCTGTTTGCATATCCTGCTGAATAGACTTTGCTTGTTCCGATATGTCTTTTGACTTCTTCAAATAATCTGTAAATACCTCGTTCTGTGGAGTACCTTCCAATTTGGAAAGTCCGAGACTGTCCATATGGGCGGATATTTTTATTTTTCCGTTTTCCAGGATTATGGCGGAATATCCCATCGCATTATCCAAGAAAATATAATGTAATTCCGGGATGGCCGCTTCTCCGATAAATGTAAACTTCCCGTCCAGTGTAATGGTAGTATCCACATCTATTGGTTCCCTGTTCTCACCTTGCTTTCTAAGAAATACCTTGGTACCGTCTTCCAAATCACCTCTAAGGGAGCCTTCAACCACATAGCCATTAGGATTTTGGTTGCATGCCGTAAAAGTGGAAATCGTTATAAATAAGAGCAAAAGTCTTTTCATCATACATTTTTTAATGTGGGCAAATGTAGGTATATATTGGGATAAAAAAAAAGCCCTTAACATTATGTATGCAAGGACCTTTTCAATCAATTAGTAGTCTTTTTAAAATTGATAGCGTACCCCAAGGGCAATATCAAAATCGAAATTATCGGAGAAATCATCATAGCCCACTATCCCTATTTCAGGCCTAAAATCCAAGGACAATAACAGTGGAAAATCAAAATTATACTCTACTCCGATATCTCCTGCTGCAAAAACAAAAACCCCACCATCCGGAGTAAAGGGTTCATTATTGGAATTAAACCTTCCGTCAAAATCCACACTTCCCAATCCGCCACCAACGCCGTAATACCAGTTGAAGCCCTTGTCTATATTATGTACCCATTGGTAAAGCCCCGATAGCTTAAAGGCATCATAATTCCTACTATCGCGCCAGCCTAGGTTAAATTCCGCTCTATTGTACCTTGCTATGGACTTTTGATAGGAAATTTCAGCTCCAAAGCCATCACTATCTCCAAGCCGGAGCCCAATGGCGTGATTTGATATTTCCTGCGCTCCAACTGATACTGAAGCAAGAAAGAGAATGAAGGTAATTACTTTTGCGATTTTCATGAGTTTTCTGTTTTAGTTTGTATTAAATAAAAGAGTTTTCATTAATAGGCTCAAACAATAAAAACTTAAATTAGCCCCTAAAATTGTTTCAGCTTGATTAAAAATTTGCTAAAAGAATTAGAGAAGGGGTTGAGCGGTGAATTGCATACCGATGAACTTACCAAAGCACTTTACGCCACTGACGCTTCCGTTTATCGCAAAACACCCCAGGCGGTCGCTTTTCCCAAGAATGTAAATGATATTAGAGAGCTTGTTCGTTTTGCCAACGCAAACACTATTGGGCTTATTCCGAGGACGGCCGGTACTTCCTTGGCGGGGCAGTGTGTTGGAGATGGTATCGTAGTTGATGTCTCCAAACATTTTACCCGGATTGTCCATTTGGATCTGGAAAAAAAACAAGTAAGGGTACAACCCGGTGTGGTAAGGGACGGACTTAACCAATATTTGGAAGCACATGGTCTTTTCTTTGGCCCCAATACTTCAACATCCAACAGATGTATGATAGGGGGTATGGTAGGGAATAATTCTTCCGGTACTACCTCTATTCAATACGGGGTAACCCGGGATAAAGTAGTCGGCTTACAAGCTGTTCTTACCGATGGCAGTACGGTAGAGTTTTCACCGATAGATCCGGACGAGTTTCAAGCAAAATTGGAATTGGAGACCCTAGAAGGTGAATTATATAAAGGGATTCATAAAGAGTTGTCCGATCATTCAATTCGGGATCAAATCATCACCGAGTTTCCCAAACCATCTATCCATCGGAGGAATACGGGATATGCGGTAGACGAACTTTTAAAGAATGCTATTTTCGGAGAATCCGAAGAGCCTTTCAATTTTTGTAAACTGCTTAGCGGCAGTGAAGGGACACTTGCCTTTACCACAGAAATTACCTTGCAATTGGAAGAACTGCCTCCCAAACTAGCGGCAATGGTAGTCACCCACTATCAAACTTTGGGGGACTGCCTTATGGATGTTGCTCCGGTAATGCGCCACAATCTGCATACCTGCGAAATGATGGATAAGGTGATTCTGGATTGTACCAAAAACAATAGGGAGCAGCTAAAAAACAGATTTTTTGTGTCTGGAGACCCGGCCGCTTTGTTGATGTTGGAAATAAAGGCCAATACTGAGGAAGATTTGGCAGAACAGCTAAAAGCATTGCAAAGCACAATACAAAAATCGGGCCGGAGCTATGCTTCTCCTGTTCTAAAAGGAACAGAAATCAATAAGGCCTTGGAATTGCGCAAGGCCGGTTTGGGACTTTTGGGAAATATGGTCGGAGATCGTAAAGCGGTCGCTTGTATAGAGGATACCGCTGTTGCCCTGGAGGATCTATCAGATTTTATCGGGGAGTTTACCCAAATCATGAAAGATTATGGTCAAGATGCCGTGTATTACGCCCATGCCGGAGCGGGTGAATTGCATTTACGCCCTATCCTTGACCTTAAAAAATCAGTGGATGTTGGTTTGTTTAGAAAGATAACAACCGATGTGGCCAGGCTTACCAAAAAATATAAGGGATCATTTAGTGGTGAACATGGAGATGGCATTGTACGTGCAGAGTTTATTCCCCTTATGATAGGAGAAGACAATTATGAGCTTTTAAGACGAGTAAAAACCTATTTTGATCCGAACAATATATTCAATCCTGGAAAGATAGTGGATGCCTATCCTATGGATGAATCCTTGCGCTATGAAATTGATCGGGATGAACCTGAGATCCAAACATTGTTGGACTTTTCGGATAGTGAAGGTATTCTTAAGGCCACTGAAAAATGTAATGGAAGTGGGGATTGTAGAAAATCCGAGCATATGAAGGGCGGTATGTGCCCTAGCTATCATGCTACAAGAAATGAAAAAGATACCACTAGGGGCAGGGCCAATGCATTGCGGGAGTTTCTGACCACTTCTAACAAAACCAATAAGTTTGACCAAAGGGAATTAAAGGAGGTCTTTGATCTTTGCCTAAGCTGTAAGGCTTGTTCAAGTGAATGTCCTAGTAATGTGGATATCGCTACGTTCAAAGCTGAATTCCAATATCAATATCAGGAAACCAATGGCTATCCCTTGCGTGCTAGACTTTTTGCCCATAACACTCGATTAAACAGATTTGGGAGTAAGATATCAGGATTAACGAATGCCGTATATACCTCTCCTGTTTTAGGCGGATTGTTAAAAAAATCGGCCGGGATAGCAAAGGAAAGACACTTACCCAGTGTATCAAGTTTTAATTTTGATAAACACTTACAACTATTTAAAAATCAGTTTAAAATAAAAAACAAAAAAGTTATTCTTTACATCGATGAGTTTACCCGATATCTGGATGTTGATTTAGGTAAGGATGCCATTGAGGTATTGATTCGTTTAGGCTACGATATACAGCTTTTTTATGCAGAAAGTGGCCGTACCTATATTTCCAAAGGATTTTTGAAACAAGCAAAAAGATTGGCCTTGGAAAACATGAATAATCTTAAAGCATTTGCAGACGCCGGAATTCCGGTTGTGGGTTTGGAACCATCGGCTATTTTAACTTTTCGGGATGAATTAAAGCGTTTTTCTTCTGATTCCAAAACCACTAAGGCCATAGCATCAAATGTTTTTTTATTTGAAGAGTTCCTTTCCGCAGAAATCGAAAAAGGAGAAATTGGGCAAGAGAATTTTACCAAGGAGTCGAAAATCATCAAAATTCATTGTCATTGTCACCAGAAGGCGTTGAGCAATCAAAAAGTAACTTTTGATACCCTAAATTTGGTCGAAAACTATACGGTATCCATAATACCCTCTGGTTGCTGTGGTATGGCAGGATCCTTCGGATATGAAAAGGAGCATTATCAAGTTAGTATGCAAGTTGGAGAGTTAAAGTTGTTTCCGGCTATCAGAAAATCGAACGATGATGTTATAATTGTCGCGAATGGTACCAGTTGCAGGCATCAGATTTATGATGGTACCGGAAGAAAAGCCAAGCATCCCGTTTCCATATTAAAGGAGGCCCTCATCTAAGGATTTCTCTCCCTTTTTACCGTTACTTTCTTCTTCTTTTTTTGCTGTAATTGAAGCAATCAGTTCGTGCATGTCCATTTCTTTTAATTCCTCATCGACGAAAAATGGTGAGAGCTTGTCCTGATTGTATTTGTAAATTTTCCAACGTTTAAAAGAATATTCCAAGGCGGTAAGGTTTTCCACCCAATCCCCGGAATTCAGATAGGTGCATTTCCCTTTTTTTGTGATATGGATTTCCTTTTTAGGCTGATGGATATGTCCGCAGATTACATAGTCGCAGTCATTTTCAATGGCTATATCCACACCTGTTTTTTCAAAGTCACGAACATATTTTAGGGCACTTTTCACACTATTCTTTATTTTTTTTGACAACGAATAGCGTTCTCGCCCCATTTTGATAAGGACCCAGTTGACAAATCGATTTATTAGAATAAGTAAGCCGTACCCATATCCACCCAATTTAGCCAACCATTTCGCATTTTGTATAGAGACATCGAATACATCCCCATGAAAAAACCAAGCTTTTTTTCCATCCAGGTTTAGAACCAGTTTATCCGAAATATGAAGATTGCCCATAGAAGTATCACTAAATTTCCTCAAGACTTCGTCATGATTTCCGGTAATATAGAATACTTCTGTTCCTCTGGAGGCCATTCCAATAATTTTCCGGAAGACTTTCATATGAGAGGGAGGGAAATAGTTTTTGCTAAATTGCCAGGCATCGATTATGTCCCCGTTGAGGATTAGTTTGTTCGGCTGAATACTATTTAAGTAGGCTATGAGTTCGTCGGCATGACATTCATAAGTTCCTAAATGCACGTCGGAAATAACCACTAGGTCTATTTTTCGTTTCTTCATCTGCAGCTGCAATACATACTATGTAAGGGTCCCTTTTGTACGTGGGGTGCAATTTGTCATTTATTTTCCTGTGGACGTAAGACAAATTTCTTACAAAATAAACCTATAGGTATAACTTGGGAATGAATTTGAAATCAATAATTGATTGGTATAATGTTAAGTTTACATCATCCCCGTAATTAAATTGTTAAGCGAACATTAAGCCGAAGATGAATTTTTGTATCTCTGATTTAAGATTTACCTTTGGCCTTTGTTAAAAATTGATATGTGTACACTTAACGTCATGTATCCATTAACCCTAAGAAATGGCCGGGAATATCTTCGGAAATAGTTTTAAGCTTACCACCTTTGGTGAATCCCATGGAGTTGCCATAGGAGGAGTGTTGGACGGATGTCCTGCGGGACTGGAATTGGATCTTGAAGCTGTACAAAAGGAACTGGATCGGCGAAGACCTGGACAGTCCGCTATAGTTACCCAAAGAAAGGAACCTGATACCGTTGATTTCCTGTCCGGGATTTTTGAGGGAAAGACTACGGGTACCCCTATTGGTTTTGTTATTTACAATACCAATCAAAAATCCAAGGATTATTCGCATATCAAAGATTCGTATAGGCCTTCCCACGCAGATTATGTATACGACCAAAAATATGGCTTTCGTGATTATAGGGGCGGAGGACGGAGTTCTGCCCGGGAAACGGCCAGTAGGGTAGTGGCCGGTGCCATTGCCAAACAATTTTTAAAGGATGTGCGTATCAACGCCTTTGTATCCCAAGTCGGCACGCTAACATTGGATAAGGCATATGCCGAACTCGACTTTTCGCTTATTGAATCCAACCCGGTACGTTGCCCCGATCCGGATACGGCACAAAGGATGGAAGAGTATATCAAGGAAATCCGAAAAGAAGGGGACACCATAGGCGGTATTATTACCTGTGTTATCCAAAATGCCCCTATAGGCCTTGGGGAACCCGTTTTTGATAAGCTCCATGCCGAGCTGGGAAAAGCCATGCTGTCCATTAATGCGGTAAAAGGTTTTGAATACGGGAGTGGTTTTGCCGGGGTAAAAATGAAAGGTAGCGAACACAATGATCAATTCAATTCGGACGGTTCTACAAAGACCAATCATAGTGGCGGTGTACAAGGTGGAATTAGCAATGGAATGGATATCTATTTCAATGTGGCTTTTAAACCTGTCGCCACGGTAATCCAGGGTTACGAGACCATAGATAAGGAAGGCAACAAGGTAAAGGCCCAAGGGAAAGGACGTCACGATCCCTGTGTAGTGCCTAGGGCCGTACCCATTGTTGAGGCCATGGCAGCTTTGGTACTGGCCGATTATTCACTTATCAATCGTACTATAAAAATGTAATCCGCTTTCTAGGGGTTCTCCCTCCAAAATAGTATCTTACTTCCCAAATTCATCAGGTATGCGGAAAATGGAATTGCATTGGAAAATCCTAATAGGTATGGTTTTAGGGTTGGTCTTTGGCTTTGCCATGACTTATCCGGATTGGGGCCGGGAATTCGTTTCCGATTGGATCAAACCTTGGGGCACTATTTTCGTTAAGTTGCTAAAACTTATTGCGATTCCCTTGATTCTGGCTTCCTTGATAAAAGGAATATCGGACCTTAAGGATATATCCAAGTTCAAAAGAATAGGACTTAGGACTATCGGCATTTATATTTTTACCACTATAATTGCCATAACCATCGGTCTTTTATTGGTAAACGTATTGCAGCCGGGAAATGGCATTTCCGAAGACACGGTTGCCAAGCTTTCGGAAACCTACGCCTCGGACAGCGGTGTTACCTCAAAATTGGACGAAGCTCTGAAACAAAAGGAAAGTGGTCCGCTTCAATTTTTGGAAGATATGGTTCCTGACAATGCGGTCAAGGCTATGAGTGAAAATGCACTGATGCTGCAGGTGATATTTTTTACCATTTTTATGGGGATTTCCATGTTGTTGATCGGTGAGGAAAAAGCAAGGCCCCTAAAGCAGTTATTTGACGCCCTGAATGAAGTGGTTTTAAAAATGGTCGATTTGATCATGTTGACCGCGCCTTACGCGGTTTTTGCCCTATTGGCTAATGTAGTAGCGTCCTCGGGAGATTCGGATTTGTTGGTGGCACTTCTCAAATATGCCGGTGTAGTTGTACTGGGGTTGTTTTTGATGATTATCTTTTACACCATTCTAGTTTCTTCCTACACCAAAAAGAACCCCTTTTGGTTTTTGAAGGAAATCAGTCCAGCGCAATTATTGGCTTTTTCTACAAGTTCCAGTGCGGCGACCCTTCCAGTGACCATGGAGAGGGTAGAGGAACATATTGGGGTAGACAAGGAGGTTTCCAGTTTTGTACTGCCTGTAGGTGCTACGATCAATATGGATGGAACTAGCCTTTACCAAGGCGTGGCGGCAGTTTTTGCCATGCAGGTCTTGTGGCCGGAAGGCTTGGTGTTCAGCAATCAGATTATCATTGTTCTCACGGCACTTTTGGCTTCCATAGGTTCTGCGGCGGTGCCTGGAGCGGGCATGGTAATGTTGGTCATTGTTTTGGAATCCATTGGTTTCCCTCCGAATTTATATCCCATAGCCCTGGCCTTGATTTTCGCGGTAGATAGGCCATTGGATATGTGCCGTACGATTGTGAATGTTACTGGTGATGCCACTGTATCCATGGTCGTGGCGAAGTCTGTTGGTAAATTGGGTGAACCCCATCCAAAGGAATGGGACGATCATCTTGAAGAGGTAATTTCAAAATAACTAAACATCAAGAAAGATGAACATTTGTTTTTTAATGTATCCCTGGGAGGAAATTGATCCCGAAAACGATACAAGCCTGGCGTTGATTCATGAATGTGTAAAACGAAATCATGGGGTTGCACTGTGTAGTCCGGCCAACCTCACCATCCGTAATAGTGTTACCAATGCGTTTTGTACGGTAATCAACCGGATGGAAAAGGTTTCAAGTAGTCTAAAATCGTTTTACAAACAGGCGAACATTCGAGAAGAGATGTTGCCCTTGGCGGGATTTGACGTTATTTTCATGCGGGCCAATCCACCTTTGGATCCAATTATGCTCAATTTCTTGGATTCGGTCAAAGACGATGTGTTCATTGTAAACTCCCTGCAGGGGCTTCGTGAGGCCAATAATAAATTATATACGGCCGCTTTTGGGGATTCCCATAGTAATATCATTCCGGCCACACATGTGTCCAAAAATAAGAACTACCTCTTACGACAGATTAAGGAATCCAAATCGGAGAGGATGATTTTAAAACCTTTGAACGGCTTTGGAGGCTCAGGGGTAATTCTTATCGAGAAGTCCGCGATGCGAAATATTAAATCCTTATTAGATTTTTATGTAACTAACTCAGATGGAACATCTAATTATGTTATACTTCAAGAATACATTGAAGGTGCTGATCAAGGTGATGTACGTATTCTTCTATTGGATGGCGAACCCATTGGGGCCATGAAACGCGTACCTGGTTCGGATGATCATCGCTCCAATGTTTCAGCAGGCGGTTCCGTGGCCAAGCACTCTTTGACAAAGCACGAAAAAGCACTTTGTAAACAAATTGGTCCAAAATTGGTAAAGGACGGCCTGTATTTTGTGGGAATAGATGTTATCGGGGGTAAGTTGGTTGAGGTCAATGTGATGTCACCAGGTGGCGTTACCTACATGAACAAGGTGTACAAAACAAAGATACAGTCCAAGGTTATCGATTTTGTAGAAAGTAAGGTTATGGACAAGCTTAAAGCTTTCCAAAGACGTTCCAGATTACGGGACGAAGTTGAAAATGCGTAGACTTTCCATTGAAAATATAATTGAATTAATTAAATCGGAAACCCCTTTTGAGGCGGTTTCCGAGGATTACTCCTTTACCCTTAAAATTGAGGATTACGTTCCTTTTGTCTGCGGAGCCGTTCATGATGGACATCAATTTCGGAAATCGCTTTGGGAAAACTGCTTACATACAGAATACGAACGCTGGTACGAGGAAGATCCTTGCACTAAGGAAATGGTGCAGTCACATCCCATTGTGATTGCAGGATGCGACAGCCGTTTTGAGTATGATTTAAATCGACCCCCGGAAACCGCCGTTTTTGATACTGCATGGGGGAAACAACTATGGAGAGAACCTTTGATGGATACCGAAAAGCAACATAGTTTGGAAAAACATGCCAACTTTTATCAGGTTGTACATGCCTTGATAGGAAAATTAGAATCAAAGCATGGCGGAGCTCTGGTTTTCGATATGCACAGTTATAACTGGAAGCGTTGGGATAGGGAGGTGCCCACTTGGAACCTGGGAACCATCAATATCAATACGAAAAAATTTGGGAGAATTATATCTTCTTGGAGCCGAAAACTAGGCAGTATAGATTTGCCCAATGGAATACAACCTTCTTCAAAGATTAATGACACCTTTCAGGGCAATGGTCATTTTTTAAAATATATCACCTGGAATTTTGATCATACCTTGGTATTGGCCACGGAAATTGCCAAAGTGTATTGTGACGAGCTTACCGGAATACTCTATCCGGAAGTGGTACATTCGGCGGAGGAGCAATTAAAAGAATTGATACCTTTGCAGGTTAAGGAATTCTTGGAAGAAAAGTTATGATAGAGGAAGCGGAACGTACCGAAATTATGCTGGAGCATGCCGGTTTATTCGAAATAGACGATCGTTTGGATGGATTGGTAAAGAAAATAGAGTTGCTAAGCTATGTTAACCCTTTGAATATAGAAAAGGAAAAGCAACGGTTTTTTGCTTCAAAATATGTGGATGAACCAAGATTCAGATATCCTAAGCTAAGGTTCGACCCTTACAAGTTACATCGACTTTTCTTTTCACAACGTTTGGAACAGATTTCTGATAACCAAGTGAGAAAATTGTATAGGGATACTGTCTATTTCTATTCTAATATGGTGGAATGCATTGAGACCATAGGGGAGGGAGAATCATTTTATTACAATTCACTCCAAGTGTATGGAACGCCCACGGAAAGGGATGTGCAAAATGCCAAATTCATATTACATTTTGATGACGAAACTAGTCCGGATGATATGGAGAAAAGGTTCGATTGTCATGAAGCCAAAGCCTATTTTCAGGACTTTGTAAAGCGGTACGACTTTCCCCTCAACATTAAATTTTCTACCCATATCGCTGCTGAGGCCATGGTCAGTAACATTTCTAGGACCTTGCTGATCAAAAGAAATGTAAAGTTCAGTAAAAACGAACTTCAGACTTTGGCCAACCATGAAATCGGAGTTCATCTGGTCACTACATTTAACGGTTTATTACAGCCATTAAAAATATTTTCCAACGGCTTCCCAAAAAATGAAGAAACCCAAGAAGGATTGGCCGTATTTAGCGAATATATGAGCGGAGCGCTAACATTGAAGCGTTTAAAGGAATTGGCCTATCGGGTACTGGCTTCGGATAGTTTGATCAAGGGGTATAGCTTTGCGGATACTTTTGATATGATTCATAATCAATATAAGCTTAATCGTCACGAAGCCTTTACCATTACCCTTAGGGCACATAGGGGAGGGGGCTTTACCAAAGACCACCTGTATCTAAGCGGACTTCGAAAAATATACAAGCGCTACAGCAAGAAAAAATCCATGGACGTATTGCTCACCGGGAAGGTAACCTTGGAACGTGAAAAAGACATTGAGCATCTTTTTGATTTGGGGCTGGCCAAGAAGATTACCCATACAAACTTGGCCTACGGACAAAACTTGAACAAAAACAAAACGCTCGATTTTATCCTGAATAATTTGAAGTAATTCTCGATACGTTGGTTAGGGTCGATGCCAAAGCTGACAATCGAAAGCAAGCTTATCATTTCAAATGAATTTTATTGCCAATTGGCAACAAAATTTGTATAGAGAAATAAATGGACCAAGTAGCCTCCATATATTTTTTACTTTAGAATCATGAAGATTTTTTATGTCTACATTCTTGAATGCTCGGACAGGACTTTCTACACAGGCATAACCTCTAACCTTTCAAAAAGAGTAACATCCCATACAGCAGGAGAATATAGGGATAGCTATACATTTTCAAGAAGACCGATTAAGCTGGTTTTTTCTGCGAGTTCACCAATCCAAATAGGGCAATTGAAACTGAAAAACAAATCAAAAAGTGGTCAAGGGCCAAAAAGCGGGCTTTAATAGATGGTAACTATGAACAATTGCCGAATTTGGCCAAAAAGAAATTTTAAACGCTTCTCGATACAAATTTTACTTCACTTCGTTTGTAAAATCCACTCGAAGTGACGAAAATCATTAAATCAAATTCATGCGATGTCAGTTCGAGTGATTTTATTTCGGATTAACAATGAGAAATAAAATTGTATCGAGAACCATAACAGTGTTCAACCCAAAAATTTCGCCTTTAACTCGGAAGTAGGTATCATACAAGCATCCTTTCTACCAAACCAACGGTATCTATTTTTGGCAACAAAATCGTATACGATATTCCGTAATGAACTGGGAATCAAATTTAATACGGATAATAATGTCCAAACTCCTCCAAAAGATCGACCTATTTCCAGAGCCGCGTCGGATTTGGTGTAAAAGGCGACCCCAGGCTCTATAAGAATGATGGAATCTACCTTTGAGGTGTCTATATTTCGTTCCGAAACTAATTTTTGACCTATTTCACTTTGTAGGGCGGCATAGCGAAACACATCTTTTTTATCTCGTTTTATAATGAATTGAACGGAGTTATTGCAAAGATTGCAAACCCCATCAAAGAGAATAACTTTCTTACCCTTTTCCACCTTACAAAGATACGATAGGGAAAGTTTGTTGACCTAAGTTTTATAACGTATTTAAGAATTTGGTCAAATCCGTTTCTTTGTAAAGACCTAATTTCTTTTTTAATCGGTATTTGGATTTAAGGATGCTGTCCGGCAGCACATTTAGGGTCGCGGCGATTTCCTTGGTGGTCAGGTTCATCCGTAAAAAAGCGGCCAATCGGATTTCCTTTTCCGAAATATCCGAATATAACGTTTTCAGTTTTTGGTCAAAGTTGTTATGGACTTCGGAAAAATAGGTCTTGAATACCTCCCAATCCTTATCAGAGGCATTTTCTTTTTTAAGTAACATGACGATACGCCTGAATTCCACCTTAAAACGGTCTGGATCGTTTTTTATACTCTGAAGGTTGCCCAGAAGTTCTTGAATAAAGGTGTTTTTTTGGACCAAATGTAATGTTTGGCTAGTGAGCTCTTTCTTTTTATGGGCAATTTCCTGTCTATAGATTTGCTCCTGTTTTTCCCGTTCTATTCGGTTTCTTTTCATTCTTTGGCGGAACCCAAAAAACAATAGACCGGAAACGGCAATGAAGGTGAACATGCCTCCCGCATAGAGCCCTTTGCTGAGTCTATCCACCTTAGCCTTTTCGTTCAATGTATTGATCTCCTCTTCTTTCAATGAAATTTCTGCTTCCCTACGTTCGGTTTCATATAAGGTCTGTAGCTCATCGATTTGTTTTGCCTTCTCTTTGGAGAATAAACTATCACTGATAACTCTCGATCTTTTGAAATCTTGGATGGATTTCTGGAGGTCTCCGTTTTGTTCATAGACCAAACCTCTTGTGTAAAGGGTATTTTGTAATTCGTTGGAGACTCCAATAGAATCGGACAAGTTTACGGCCTTGTCCATTAAAAGGATTCCTTTCTGGAACCTTTTCGTAAGGGCATAGGCATGACCAAGGTTGGCCATGTCCGTAATCCAGTTGTTGGTAGCAGAAATTTCTTTTCCCTTAATAACCGCTTTTTCCAGGTATTCCACTGCTTTTGGGTAGTCTTTTAAATTCAGGTACTCATTACCAATGTTGCCATAAGCAATGATTTCTGGGGATGGGAAAGTATAGGCCAAGGCCATTTCCAGGCTTTCCTGGTATTTTTTTATGGCTGCGGCATGTTTTTTTTGGGAGGAGTAGACATTGCCAATATCCACCAAGGTATTGGAAAGGAAATAATTATCCTCCAACCTCTCGTACACGGTAATGGCCTTTTCAAAATATGTGATGGCCTTTTCGTTGTTTGCCATTACACTATGTAGCTTGCCCAGGTTCCTGAACAAATCTGCTTTATGATAGGTTCGTATGTCCAGGGAGTCATATATGGTCAAGGCCTTTTTATAAAGCTCCATGGCCTTGGGGTAATTGCCTAACTCGTAATAGTGCACTCCGTTATCACTGAGCGCCGAACCATACCTTAAATAGTCTCCCTCCAAAACATTTATTTTTGCCACGCTGTCCATTAAGCGGATAGCGTCCGGATAATTCCCATTATGTGCCTTTAAGATGGACAAATTTTTAAGCGTACTGGATACAAAGGAATCGTCATTTATTATTTTTGATTGTTCTAGGGTTCTATTAAAATAGTTTTCGGCTGAATCCATTTCTTTTAGATTGAAATAATGGTATCCCAAATTAAAATCGCCCTGAAGTATGCCTTTTGCATACTCGGCGTCCTTAGAGATTTTACGCATCTTTAGAATAAAAGTCTTTGCCTTTTCCGAATCATTGTAAATCAAAAGATCAATGACATCATCCAGTATTTCAACTTGACTTTCAATGTTATTAGAGGTTTCGTAAACCTTTAAAAGGCTATCCACCTGTATTTGATTCTTGCCTTGTCCATGGCCAAACCAAAGGAATAGTAGGCCCGTTAAAACGGTTAACAGCTTTGTTTTCATGTCCGGTTAAACTTAGATACCTCAATTTACTCCATTCTCCGAGCGGATGGCCTCTGTCCATAGTTTGTCCATAGGTCCTGGATACCTCTCCCTTAAAATATCATATGTAACACACTGTTTGTTAGCAGATTAATGCTTTTGGTTAGAACATAGAGCTTTGCGCTGTCCATGCGGAAAAAGCAATTGGAATTAATCCAAGCCTCAATATGCATGGATCAATAAAGGCTTGGCAGGGATTCTTGAACAATTTCTAAAAACCAAAGGAGCATGAAAATAGTTTCACTCACTTTGGGCAGACCATTCCAGGCATTGTTTTTGGAATATTGACTCGCCTCAGCAATGGTGATGACCAGGAGTATGTTAAAAAAAAATAACTTCGTTTGTAGTTTCAGTACCAACGGCACTTGGTTGCACCTACCAGTAATTGAATCCTCCAATTCAGGTAACAAAGGATGAATAAGGACCTTGGGATTCAAACAGTATTCAAAAAACTGGTTAAATCCGTTTCCTTATCCAATCCCAACTTCTTCTTTAACCGGTATTTGGATTTTAGAATACTATCGGGTAACACATTCAAGGTAGCCGCAATTTCCTTGGTGGTTAGGTTCATCCGTAAAAAAGCGGCCAATCGGATTTCTTTTTCCGAAATATCCGAATACAACGTTTTCAGTTTTTGATCAAAGTCGTTATGGACTTCGGAAAAATAGGTCTTGAATACCTCCCAGTCCTTGTCCGAGGCGTTTTCCTTTCTAAGTAACATCACGATTCGTCGGAATTCCATTTTGAACTTCTCCGGGGAATATCGGATGTTTTCCAGGTTTTCCAACAACTCCTGGATGAAGGTGTTTTTCTGCACAATATGCAAGGTCTGGCTGGCCAGTTCCTTCTGTTTGTGCTCTATCTCTCTCTGGTAAATTTCCTCTTGCTTTTCCCGTGCTATGCGATTCCTTTTTATGCGTTGTCTAAACCCAAAAAACAACAACCCGGAAACGCTGATAAAGGTAAACATGCCCCCAGCATATAGACCTTTGGTCAGTTTATCCACCTTGGCCTTTTCGTTCAAAGTCTTTATTTCTTCTTGCTGCAGAGCAATGGCGGCTTCCTTCTTTTCGGTTTCGTAGGCGGTTTGAAGCTCACTGATTTGCTTTGCCTTTTGGGTGGAGAATAGACTGTCTTTTATAGCCTGGGATGCTCTAATATCAACCAAAGCGGATTGTGGTTCCCCTTTTTGCTCAGAGTTGAATGCTCTATAATCCAAGGCATTAAGGAGCTCATTACCTATTCCTCCTTTTTTCGCAAGTGAGATGGATTCATTTAGATATTTTTCCGCTATGGAGAATTCTTTTTTGTATGTAAAAGAGTTGCCAATGTGGTACAAATAGATGACCTCATTGATATCCGAAAGTTCTTGTCGATCATACGCTAGACATTTTTTTAGATTTTCGATGGCCATATCATATTCCCCTAGGTTTTTGTAAGCTATTCCAATGTTTCCATAAGAAATAATGGACACGGAATTGTTTTTGCTTAATTGGCTAATCTCCAATCCCTTTTTATGGAATTCAAGGGCCTTGTTTTCATCTCCTAGATCCGAATGAACGCTTCCCATGTCGGTAAAGGTTGAAGCGGCGTATACATAATCCTCTATTTCCAAATAAGTTTCAAGGGCTTGCCCAAAATAGTCAAGTGCCTGCTTTTGGTTTCCTTGTCTGGTGTTTAGTTTTCCAATGTTGCGAAGTACATCGGCTTTTCTATAAGGTTCGCGCGGAATGGTATCCAAAATCTTCAGTGCCTTTCGATAACCTTGCATGGCCTTTAGGTAGTCTCCTTTATCGTAATGATGGGCAGCGGAGTTGTTGATCGAAACGCCATAGTTGAGATAATCCCCCTGATCTAAATATATTCCGGCGACAGAGTCCATAAGCCGTATGGCCGAGACATAATCCCCATTGTGCCCTTGAACCAGTGAAAGGTTGGAAAGTGCCTCTACCACACCGACTTTTTTGTTTTTTTCCTTCGCTAGATCCAAAGTCCTGTTCAGGTGAAATGATGCGGAATCCATCTTTTCAATGCTATAATAATAGTAACCAAGGTTCAATTGACCCAAAATTATGCCTGTATCATAATTCTCCTTGTTTGAAATGGAAACCAATTCTTGAATGTAAGCCTTTGCCTTGTCCGTATCATTATATATGTAATTGTCTATGAGAGATTCCAGCAAATCCACCTTGGTTTCAATTTTGTTTATGGAATTGTAGATAGAAAGTAGACTATCCGCCTTTTTTTGGGTTTGACCTTGGACTTTGATCAGGGAAAGAGCGATAACGAATATCCAAATAGGTAGTTTGGTCATGGTAAAGTTATACATATTGGTTTGTTCTAAGTTACTTAATTAATGTAGTATGATAAAACACCAATCCAGATTTAAAAAAGACGTTGTCCATACTTTGTCCATGGTTTTAGGAATATCACACTTTCTTAATGATATTATAAAATGTTGATTATCAATATTTTAAATTGAAAAATCTAAAACCCGAAATATGGGCTGTCTATGTAGGAAATACCGTAATACTGCAATGGATGTCCATGGTTTGTCCATGGACATAATTAGTTACTGGGTTGATTTGAAGCTAGTTTCGAGCTGTTGAATCCTTTAAAACCAAAAATTATGAAAACAATTATCCCAAAAATCAAAATGATGTCCATTTTAGTATTGGCCATTTCTGTAAGCGCGATAACCTCCTGTAGCAAGGATGAGAGTCCCGTAGATCCACCACCAGCGGAAGGTGGAGGTGAAAACAATGGTGGTGAAAATCCCGGAGGCGAGGAAAACGAAAATAATCTGGAGGACATAAACTCGTTAATTACAAATCTTACCTATGATCCAGATGCACTATTGAATGTGCAGAATACCGGATCCTTGGTACCGGACCGGGAGGAAACGGGCAGCAGGAATGACAATCAAGGTCCGACCTTAGGTTGGGTAACCGAATGTAGGATATCGGACTATAGCCTGGAATCCAATTTTGATGATGTGGCCATTTTGAGGCCTACAAACGGGGTAATCTTTCCTGGTGCCCTTGTTATTGGAAACGATGGTATGTTGGATGGTGCTCCGGACCCTTTGACCTTGGGCAGGTCCGCCGTAACGCTGAGCCTCGATCTTCCGGGTATTGGGGAGCAGGGGACCATAGTAGTGGAAGATCCAACGAATTCCTCTGTACAATCCAATATTGACAATGCCTTGGAATGGTGGAACGCCAATGCTTATCAGGAAGGGTATGTAAATGCTGCAAACTCTTCCTACCAGGCTACTACATCCTACTCTTCAAAGCAGTTTAGTCTGGATGTTGGGTTGAATGTGGAATGGGCCAGTGGTTCCTTGGCATCACAATTTGAATATGAGAGTAGCAGTACGGAACGCACCGCCGCTATTGTTTTCAAACAGGTATTTTATACGGTTACCATGGATACACCAAGTTCGGCGGCAAGTGTATTTGCTCCAGACGTCACCAAAGAGCAGGCAGAGGCCGCCTTTGATTCCGATACACCTCCTGCCTATGTAAGTTCCGTTTCCTACGGAAGGGTCATTATGGTCCGTATGCAGACCACGGAGGAGGACACTTCGATTGAACTCGATGCCGTGTTGGAATATGCTGGAGGCTATCGCGCTGCTGGTTCCTTGGAATCCAAGTATGATGAAGTACTTAGGAATTCCAGTGTCACGGTAGTTACTATTGGCGGGAATGCCGAAGCCGCTTCCGAGGCGATCAGTTTGGCCGATATCAACACGGGATTTGGCGCCTTGAACAGTGTCATAACCGGTGGAAACGCCGTGTATAGCAGAAATAACCCGGGAGTTCCTATTGCCTACACGATTCGGTACTTAAAGGATAATACTTTGGCAAAAATGGGCTATACCACGGATTATACGGTAGAAAAATGTGAACCCTTCAGGTTTCAACATAAGAATATTGTTGTCGAAAATGAGTCCAATTATGATTCCCGTTTCCGTTTCATTTACAAGTTGCGGGGTAGTAATAATGAGTTGCAAACAGGATATTTTGTGGTCAACAATGATAAGCGTGTAAGCGGAAGCCCCCCGGAGGGCGCTTATGACGTTCTAGTTCAGTTTGATCTTCAAAATGCATTGTTGCAATGGGACAGAATGGGGGAATTTGACCTAGGTTACATCAGAAACGAGGAAGATTTTAGGGTTTTCTGTTCGGAACGTGATTTCATTGGCTTTTGCAAAACCATTTCTGTAGAAGCCAACTAAAATACTCCATTAGCTATTACATTAGTTCACAGTCGGTATCTAAAGTTGTGGATTCAACAACTTGGGTATCGGCTGTTGTTTTTCTGGCATGTCGACCTAAGTATGGTAGAATGAATCCGAACTAGCTTTTAGAAGATTTTATCAATTTCTTTTTGCTCATTGTTTGGGAACAGAGAAACTCCAAATAGGAGGAAAGACATTGAACTTTGACGATTTTTTTTGGTTTCGGAAGGATTTGATTGTCGAAAGTGATTATTATATATAGCTTTACACTTTCAATCCCCCCGATTATGAAACATTTTAAACTGCTTCTAAGCTTTTCCTTTCTAGTCCTATCTTTTCTGAGCTGTACTAAGTCGGAAGAAAATCCGTCAGTTGAGGAACCCCCTTTGGACAATGAAGAGGTTGATGATTCCAAAATTGTAAATCCCATAGGAACTCCGCTCTTTACCGCTGAGATATTGGACCAAAGTTTTTCTGAAGATGACTTTTCATTTTGGCTAATGATCCATGACGTGAACGGAAACCTATTACATATTTCAAAGGCAAAGATGGGTACTGAAGAGCTTCTTTCGAAAGAACCCTTTCTCGGAACGGATATTTTTGTTACGATTGGATTGCTGGATAACTCCGGGGAATATCAAAGGATTGCTTTTCAAACGTACCAAGCAAAAATAGGTGGGAAATGGATTTATAAACCTTCTTATATCCCTGAATTCTTGGAAAGGAACCTTATCGGAGAAGTACAAATTAGTCTTTCACCTGAGGTGAGGCCGGACAGCTATAGCAATCCTTATGTTGGATGGGGTGATACGTATTCCTTGAATGCCACGGCAGCGCCTATGGAAAATGTACAAAATTCGGAAATAAAGTATTCAGAGGCAACGACCAAGGCAATAATACAGATTTTACATCATAAGTCATTTAATGGTAAAAAAGAGGGGTATTATTACTATGTGTTCAATCCTCAAGAAGTAGTTTTTCCTCTAATTCTCGATGACTCTAACTTTACTAGGTTGGAATCCAGCTTAAAACTGGATATCCCCACGGATGGATTGGAAAACCTAAGTTTTGTAAGACACGGATATGAGAACAAATTTGATTTTGACAATTATAGAAGACATTACATTTATAATTTGGACAGAATACCATATCAAGATTACGTTGATTTTCCCATAATACCTGGTTTGGAAATATACGAGAATTTTGTTTCTTATCGCAAGGGGGATTTTAACTATAATTTCAGGTCTTCCGGAAACTCGATCAATATTGATCTTCCGAATTGGACATTGTCCTATACCAAAAAAGACGATGGATATGAACTGAATAGCGAAAATGACGGAGATGCCTTCTCCATGGGTTTCCATAAATCCGGGATTATCAACGGTATTAACAAAACCTATTCTTGGCAGTACTATTGGGATACTTCGTCATCAATTAGTTTTATTTCAAGATTGAGTCTTCCTGAAGAAATTTTGATTGAATTCAATGGTGAGTTTTACACTGAAAACGATGTCCCGGACTTCCAATGGCTTCGTATAAGTGACAATGATGAAAATGTCGATTACGAGGATTTCCTAAAAAAAAGCTTTGGTATAAAACCAATAATAAATGACAGAGGTTTTGGATATGGAAGGTCAATGACACTTTCCTTTTAAGACGAAAATGATTTTTATTTCCCCGTTACCAATTCCAACTGATCCACGCTTACATTCGTGGTAAAAACGCCGTAGTTGACCACGGCTTTGTTCTTTTCCAACTTATCGATGCTTCCCACGGCCTTTCCGTCTTGCATACGAACACGGTCCCCGATTTTAAAAACAGGTCTTGGCTTGTTTTTTTCCCGTTGAGCCGCTTTTTTTCGTTCTACTTTCTTTTTCGCCCGGATGACTCGGACCTCCTTTTGAACTTCTTGGGCCACTTGAGCCTTCTTGGTGCGTTCCGCTTTGGCTTCCTGAGCGGATTTCTTTTTGCGCTTGCTGTTCTCGGTTTCTACTATTTGCAGCAATTCCGATACCAAGGGCCTTTTTTTCTTGTCATGGAAATAACGGTCGGCAGCTCTATTGACCTTATTGCCCAGTTGGATCATCCGCTGGTCATGATCATAGAGTTCTTGATAGTTTTCCAGCTTGGATTTGATTTTTGCGTTCAATTTTTCCAATCGAGCTGCCTCCTGCCTTGCCTTGGATTCCTCTTCTTGTAATCTAGAGCCCGTTTTGGCCATTTTGCTGCGTTCTTTTTGCAACTTGGCTATCGTTGCATCAAAACGTACTTTACCGCGCTCTATCTTCTTCTTTGCCCTATTGATGAGGCTGTACGGAATACCGTTTTTCTGTGCCACCTCAAAGGTGAAAGAACTGCCGGCTTCCCCAAGTACCAATTGGAAGGTGGGCTCCAAGGTCCTCCCATCAAAAAGCATGTTGGCATTGGTAGTATGGGGCAGTTCATTGGCCAACGCCTTTAAATTTGCATAGTGCGTCGTAATTACCCCATAGGCTTCCCGTTCATAAAAAACTTCTAGAAAGGCCTCTGCCAGGGCACCGCCCAATTCGGGATCGCTCCCTGTGCCGAACTCATCGATTAGAAATAATGTATTCCCATCGCAATTCCGAAGGAATCTATTCATGTTTTTGAGCCGGTAACTGTACGTACTTAAATGATTTTCAATGGATTGATTGTCTCCGATATCTGTTAAGACCTGATTAAAAAGACAGACAGAACTACGCTCATGTACTGGAATCAATAGCCCACTTTGAAGCATAATCTGAAGTAGTCCAATGGTTTTCAAGGTAATGCTCTTTCCCCCGGCATTGGGTCCCGAAATTACGATGATTCGGTTATCGGGATGCAGCTCAATGGTCTGGGGCCAGGTCTTTTCCCTTTTTCGGGTATTGGCCAAATAGAGCAGGGGATGGTAGGCATCGCGCAGGAATAAGCGTCGGTCTTCATTAATTTCGGGCATCAATGCATTGATTTCCGAGGCATATTTGGCTTTTGCAGCGGTAATGTCCATAAAGGCCAAAAATTCCTGGTAATCGGATAACAGCGGGGCAAAGGGACGGATAACGTTTGTCAATTCATTTAAGATTCGTTGCACCTCCTCCTTTTCATCAAATTCTAGATTGTTCAGTTCCCTGCTGTATCTTAATGCGGCCTCAGGTTCTATATACACAATGCTTCCCGTTTTGGAAGTGCCCATTACCGTACCCTTTACTTTTCTTCGGTACATGGCCTTTACGGCAAGTACCCGGCGGTTTTCAACAACAGATTCCCGGATTTCGTCTAGATAATCCGATCCTTGATAAGCATTTAATGCCGATGCAAAACTTTGACTTATTTTCCCCTTTACCTGTAGTATTTCGCGACGTATTCGAAAAAGCGCCTCAGAAGCCCTATCCTTTACCTCGCCGAAGCGATCGATTACCGCATCAATAGCTAAGGGTATCTCCGTATTGGACTCAATTTTTTCGGATTTGGCAAAAAGCAATGGGTAATATTCCTTGAATTTGGCAAAGAATTTTTTTTGCTCGATTACCGTTCCACAAATTGAAGCAATCCTACGAAATCCATTAATTTCAAGGGTGGTGTTCTCTATTTTAAGTAGCCTTAAATCCCCGTTAATGGATTCAAAACCATGATTGGGAATGCGGTTATCGCTTATTAAGGAGGATACATATTCCGAAGTCTGGCCCAAGGCATCCATTATACTTGTTTTATCGGATAACGGCATAATGGACAATGCCTTTTCCTTGCCCAATTCTGTAATGCAGCGGGTAGAAACTTGCCGTAATACCGCAGGTAATTCAAGATCTTGAATTACTTTTTTCGAAGTGTTATCCATCTTGGTTTTTTGACCAATGGCAAAGGTACGGATTGCCAATCATTTGGAAAACTGTATGCAAGGGCAATATTTTAGGGTATTTTGAAGTTTTAGAACAAACCAAATGCCGCCAGATTATGGGTGGCAGAAATCATATCGTCCTAATGAAAAATCAAAACCTACTCGCCATCTGTTTTGGCCTTATCCTACTTATTTCGTCCTGTAGTGCCACGAACCAATTGACCATGGGGGCCTTGGAGCCTGCTCCGGTACATATTCCAAATGATGTTTCAAACATTGGTATCATCAATAGAAGTTTCCCTTCCGAAGGAAACCGGACTCTGGACCAGATAGATAAAATACTTTCTGCCGAGGGGCTTGAACTTGATAAAAAAGGAGCAGAGGCTGCGGTTACCTCCCTAAAAGAAGAATTACAGCTACACGATTCCTTTGAGGAAGTGAAAATCCTGTCGGATGCCGATGTTGGCAAAGGGCTGGGAGTATTTCCGGCAACCCTCTCATGGGAAAAGATCGAGTCTCTTTGCCAAACGCATAATGTAGATGCCATTTTCTCCTTGGCCTTTTACGATACCGATACCAAGGCCTCCTATGCGATGAGTACCATGCAATTACCAAATAGTATGGGTATCGATGTGCCCATTCCGGCCCATGAAGTGCGCCTGCAGACTTTGGTGAAGAACGGATGGCGCATATACTATCCTAAGGAAAAACGAATTGTTGATCAATTTGTTTTCAATGAGGGCCTAACCGCTATGGGAAAAGGTATAAATCCGATAAAGGCCGTGGAAGCGATTGCCAATAGAAATGAAGGTGTGGTAGAGTTAAGTAAGAACATGGGCAGTGCCTATGCCTTACGATTGTTGCCCTTTAGAACCCGAATCTCCCGTAGTTACTATGTTCGGGGAACGGATAACTTCATAATAGCCAAACGTAGGGCACAAACCGGCGATTGGGATGGAGCCGCGGTGCTTTGGGAAAAGGAAATTAACAACCCGAACCGTAAAATAGCGGGTAGGGCTCATTACAATATGGCCATTATCAACGAGATAAATGGAAATTTGAGAGAAGCCATGGATTGGGCCTCCAAATCCTACACGGATTATAGGGATCGGAACGCCTTGCGTTACCTCAATACTCTTAAATACCGATTTGCCCAAAACGAAGCTCTGGAACAACAGGTCTCCCGATAGTTGAATTTGAAGTTGGATTAGTAAGAATTCGATTGGCTTTTCAGGTTAAGTCCATTTCTTATTTTACAAAAGTTTTTGACTATTTTTGAATCGTACTCCCGAATACTTTTTGACGGTTTGCTTCGGCAGCCCTTCTACAGTAAAAGGGGGGGGGGCGACTATTGCTCCCAATCGACAAAATAGATCAATGAACGTAAGCATTCACCCAAGTTGGAAAGACCAACTAAATTCCGAATTTGACCAGCCTTATTTCCAGGTATTGGCCAATTTTGTAAAGAAGGAATATCAAAATCATACCTGTTTTCCCAAAGGGAAGGATATTTTTGCCGCTTTTGACCATAGCCCCTTTTGGGAAACCAAGGTAGTCGTCATCGGACAAGACCCCTATCATGGCCCCAACCAGGCCAATGGGCTTTGTTTTTCAGTAAAAGATGGGATTCCGCATCCACCTTCGTTGGTCAATATTTTCAAGGAAATCAAGGTAGATGTCGCCAAACCTTATCCCAAAAGCGGCAATTTGGAACCTTGGGCGGAGCAGGGGGTCCTTCTGCTCAATGCTACACTTACCGTTAGGGCGCATCAGGCCGGGAGCCATCAGAATAAAGGTTGGGAAACCTTTACCGATGCCATAATACGAAAGCTTTCCAGTAATCGGGAAGGACTTATTTTTCTGCTCTGGGGGGGATTCGCCAAAAAAAAGGCGGCCCTCATCGATACGGGCAAACATCACATTCTTACTTCGGGCCATCCTTCTCCTTTAAGCGCCAACAAGGGATATTGGTTCGGAAACCGTCATTTTAGCAAAACCAATGAATTGCTTCAAAAAATGGGAAAAGAGCCTGTTTTTTGGTAATATCCTTATTCACAAATATTTATGGGTAAAAACCATTTCAGTTTAGATATTGGCATATAACGAAGGAGCCAATTATTATAAAACAGACCCCAAGATTCCCGAGGGTTTTAATTTTACATCAATTAAGTTTAAGTGAAATAGCGTATTAATCACATTATCAATATCTTGAATAGATATTTGATTTTGATTCCAACGAGTCAGCGAAAGCCATTTTTGAATATCTTCCAGTTGTTGGCCATACCTATTGGCCAAGGTTCTGTCTATACTAGGTATCCGCTTGAATTCCGATGTATATACATTGATAACCCCTAAAATATGCCTCAAAGTTTGCGTATCATTTTCCAGAAAAACATCCGTTGCCGCTATAACAAAACAAGGCCATGGGGTAGGGCAGTCACCCAACCTTCTAAAAGTCCCGTTATCCACCAAAGGCTTGGTAGTAAAATGCTCCCACATGAAATAGTCCGCGGATCCTTCGGTCAAGGCTTTTACGGCACCATCGAGATTGTTTATGACCTTCAACGGTAAAGTGCCAGTGTCCCAACCTTCTTTCTGGGCATTTACAAAGGCCATAAGATGACTTCCGCTTCCAAGCCTACTAATTGCCGTAGTAGCGTTTTTAAGCTCGGAAATCGCTTTAAAATCACTCTTGGCGTTAACATGAATGCCCCAAAGCAGAGGAGAGGAAATATATTCCTGAACAATCTTTGTAGGATTTCCTTCAGAAATACTTTTTACAATGCCTTCAGTCAAAATAATGGCCATGTCCGTTTCGCCGTGCTGTAACATTTGGCACATCCTGCCCGTACCTTCGGGAATATCGGTCCATTGCAGATCGATACCCCGTTCTTGAAACGCACCTTCCTCAATGGCCATATGCCACGGAAGGTTAAAATGTTCGGGGACGCCTACTATCCTTACCGTTTTCATTGCTCGAAATCGTTAGTTAAAACCCTGCCCGCGGCAGGCGGGTATGCATTTTTAGTGCAAGACTTTCAGTTTCTACGAATATCTCTATTTTCAAAAGTTGCCGAGTTACTTGGTCGCTAAGTTATTGTTGCGCTCTGTCAAAATAACCTAATAACCTCAGGCAATTTCATTGCTTGTTCAAACCCTGCCTGTGTCAAGCAGGTATGAATTTTCAATCCATAGTTTCGTTTTTTAGCTTTAGTTGAAGATAATCATAAATGGCGTATTGCGAGCGGATGGTTTCCTCGCCTGTTTTCTTCCGGACGCTTTCATTGCTATCTGCAGCGTCCTGTATCCGTGCCTTTGTATTGTCCTTGAATTGCAGTTGCAAGATATGCTTGAGTTCCTTAAAAACCTCCTTGTCCAAGATGGGCGTAAGTACTTCGATACGTCTATCCAAATTCCTGGCCATCCAGTCCGCTGAACCAATGTACATTTTTTCTTCGCCTCCGTTTTCAAACAGGTAAATTCGCCCGTGCTCCAAATAACGATCCACAATACTGGTAACCTGAATAGGCTCCCTCTTGGGATAAGTATCATCTTTTGGTTTAGGTGCCAAACAGCAAAACCCTCGGACCAATAGCCGTATTTTCACTCCGGCATCGCTTGCCCTGTATAAAGCATCTATCATGGTCTTATCTTCCAGACTGTTCATTTTTATGCTTATGGAAGCCGATTTCCCACGTATCCTGTTTTTAATTTCATTTTCTATACATCGAAGAAAAGTAGCCCGCGTGGTATAGGGCGAAACTAAAAGCTGTTTTAATTTGGGAACGATCAGTTTACGCTCCAAAGTGGAAAAAACTTGATGTAGATCTTCGGTAATCTGCGGGTGAGCGGTAAAAAGGCCATGGTCACAATACAATTTTGCCGTCTTTGCGTTAAAATTTCCGGTACCTATGTAGGCATATCGCCTTAATACTTGCTTTTCAACACGTTCCACAAGGGCAATTTTGGAATGTACCTTGATGTTGGGCACACTAAAGAATACCTGAGCCCCCTTCTTCCGGAAGATTTTTCCCCATTCTATATTGTTTCGTTCATCAAAACGTGCCTTGGCCTCTATAAACATGGTTACCTTCTTTCCATTTTCAAGAGCGGTAAGCAGGGCATCGGTCAATATGGAGGTTTTGGCAATACGGTAGAGGGTGATTTTAATATGTTCCACGTACTTGTCCTTGGCCGCTGTAAGGATAAATTTTTCAACGGAATCAAAACGCTGGTAAGGAAAATGGACTATCCTGTCCTTTTCGGCGATGCATGAGAAAAAATCGGTTGCATCCGAGAGTATAGGGTGGAGTAGCGATTCTTTTTGCTCATAATTCAATTTAGGGTTTCCGGTAGGGTTGTCAAAACCAAAAAAATCCGAAAAGTTGTGGAAGATACCCCCTGGAAAAAGGTCTACTTTGCCCAAATTAAGATGGCTGCGCAATACTTTCTTAAGGTCTTCAGGCATTTTTGAGTCATAAAGGAGGCGTGTTGGTTGTCCTGATTTTCTTTGTCCCAATGAATCGTAAATGCGCTCTACCAAGGCAGTGTCGCCATAATCATCTTCCAAGTACAGTTCGGCATCACGTGAAAGCTTAATGGAATAGCTTCCCGTAATCTGCTTTTCAGGGGCCAAGCGTTCCAGATTCATTTTAATCATACTATCCAAGAAAAGATAGGTAACACCTTCGCCCGGAATTTCAATAAATCGATGGTGCTTATCTGTCGGGATTTTTACAAAATTGAAACTTTCATCCAAATAGGAAACCAAAAAGTACAATTGGCCATCCATTAGTTTGGAATTTCCGCTCATTTCCAAAATCTCACAGTGTTCTTGCACATTTTCCACAAAATATTCCGATACGTATTTCTTTTGGGCATCGGTTAAGCTGTCCAAATCCGGAAAATAAATGTTGTACCCTTTTAAGGCCTCAAAAATATCCTGTAGGATTTCACCAAAACGCTGTTGCTGACCATCGATTATCCCTAAGATGTACTTTAGTTTCTTGTTGGGCCTCAACATCAACTTCTTGCGAAGTGGTTTGTTCACCTTTTTCAATTGGCGCAATTGGGAAATTCGCACTTTGAAGTATTCATCTAGATTGGATGAAAAAATGGCAAGAAATTTTAAACGTTCTAGGGGAGGGGTGGACTTGTTTGCTGCTTCCAACAGCACACGTTCGTTAAAAAACAACCAATTTACGTCGCGGTGCTTGTATAGTTCTTTCTCCATTCACGAGCAAAAATAGAAAATCGAATTCCGTTTTAGTTAAAGTAAATGTTAAGCTAACAATTTAGGAAGAAATGATTCTTTCCAGGGTAAGGCGGATCAATTTATCCACCGCTTTATGCGGATTTTTTGAAAACTCCCCGGTGATCCTATTGGCCAATACACAATTGAGTGAAATTGCCCGGTGTCCCAGCATCCGGGCAAGGCCATAAATACCGGCCGTTTCCATTTCCAGGTTGGTTATGCGCAAGTTTTCAAATTTGAAAGCCGTTAGTTTTGAAAGGAACCGACCATCTTTAGGTTCAAGGCGTAACTGTCTTCCTTGCGGGCCATAAAAACCTGAATTTGTAACAGTTACACCTAATCGTATACGATTTTTACTTATTTTGTCGGCTAGATTTTGATTATATTTTATTACATATGGCCGGAATAGTTCATCTTCCCATTCCAAATACTGCATTAAACTCTCAGAAAACTTCGTGTGTTGAATGGATTTGCTTTTATAGAAGTGAAGTAGTCCGTCAAATCCGATTCCGTACTTGCTCAATAGGAAGGAGTCGATTGGAATTGCGGGTTGAATGGCACCGGAAGTGCCAATACGAACAATTTCAAATCGTATACGATTTTTTTTGATTTCCCTGGTACCAAAATCAATGTTGGCCAATGCATCCAACTCGTTTAAAACGATATCTATATTGTCCGTACCTATTCCTGTGGATATAACGGTAAGTCTTTTCCCGTTTAAAGTTCCCGTATGTGTATGGAACTCCCTTTTTCCCTTTTTCAGTTCGATATGGTCAAAGTATTGGGAAACATCGGACACGCGATCAGGGTCACCGACCGTGATTATGGTATCTGAAATGTCTTCTGGAAATAGGTTTAGATGGTAAATGCTGCCGTCCGGATTAAGGATAAGTTCGGACTTCTCGAATTTCATGAATAC
The DNA here is from genome assembly GCA_947494715.1 of uncultured Flavobacteriaceae bacterium. Taxonomy (GTDB): domain Bacteria; phylum Bacteroidota; class Bacteroidia; order Flavobacteriales; family Flavobacteriaceae; genus Ulvibacterium. Next base: position 119,578 of record CANLWG010000006.1, read on the forward strand.
CTAGAGCTTAAGTATTCTATTTGCCTCCGTGTTGTATAGATAGTTGTATTTTAGTGCGCCTCCCAAATAGGCCTCGCTATCCCTCATAGTGGAATAGTAGTTGGTTTTCCCTTCTAGTATTTCCTTGCCCTTTTTGGAAAGCCTCACCGGATTAAAGGAGGTATATAAAGGTTTCAATTTAGAGATAACACGTTCAAATTGGGAATCCCCAAAGCCATAAATTCCTTGATTCCGAAGAATGGTGCCCATTAATTCCCGTTTCGATTTGGGTTTATATTCCAAAGAAAGGTTTAAAACATGGTTTTCCACATTGTTAAGGCCATTCTTTATGGTGGGGAAGCGTTTTAAATGTGCCTGAATGGCATCAGAAAGGTATTCAAATTGAAAATCGCCAAAATCGGTCAAATTTTCAAGACGTATGGGGTTGTCACTGCAATACAATTGCCAGATATAATCTGCATATTCTATGTCGTCCTGATTTAGGATTACCTTATTGTCATACAATTTTTGCAACTGCTCGTTCGTAAGCTCGTTCAGACCATACAACTTATCGGATTCATCTTCTTTTCCGCTACACACCAGGGAAATCTCCGCATATTTTCGGTTGGCCTTAAGCCAACTAACAACGGCCAATAGATTTATTTGGCAGAACAGGTCGTATTCGAACCATAGAACAATCTGATTCTGTTGTTTATGATTACAAAGTGACCGATATTCCTTGAGGGTCTTCTCGATAAACCAAGATTTGGAGACCTTGTAGTTTTTGTTGAGAAACTCAAATCGGGTTTTCCAGAAAGACTCGCTCCCCACATTGGTCTCGGTTCGGCCTTCACACAGCATTTCACGCCAAGTGATGATGTCCCCTTTGAAATCAAGCGTTTTTAACCGCTCTGTGAAACTGTCTCCGTTGGTAATATGCAGCAGGGAACTCATAAAGCGTCTTGGTTTAGGTTTAATCCGATAAAAGTAACATTTAATCGAAAAAAACAAAAAAAATTAACAGAAAACTACGCAACACTTTGAATGTTAAGGCATCGCACCTAAAAATTCCTTGATTTAGCCGCCCACACGCTTCACTTTGAATCCTTTTTTGGCCAGGATTTCCATTATTTTTTCACGATAGTCCCCTTGAACGATTATAGTTTCATTCTTTATGGAACCACCAACACTTAATCGCGTTTTCAGTTCTTTGGCCAATTTCTTGAAGTCGTTCTCCGCCCCGTTATATCCTTCCAAGATAGTAACGGGTTTACCTTTACGTTTTTCGTATTTACATAGTATAGGTTCGTCCTGTAGCCAGATATCAGGTTCTTTAGTAGGTTTTTCTTCTTCTGCTGGAGTGTGATCCGGGAAAAGATTTTTGAGTTGGTCTTGAAGATCCATTACTAATCTCTTTATAGTTAATCGTTTGTTGTTCTACTTCCCCACCAATCCGTATTGGGTTCAAATGTTTCGGAAAGGAAATCCAAACGTTCTTTTTCCAATTTTGGCCACAACTCGTTGGTTATTTGGGTATTTCGTAGTTCATCCATACTTTGGTCGTACTCGGGGTCTTTCAAAGGTGCGGCTGCTTTAACCTCCTCCAACCAGGAGTTTAGTTTACTACTTAAGCCTTCGGTTATTTCAGGGTATTCCTCTTGAACATTTTCCTGCTCCCCGGGGTCTTTCTCCAGATCATAAAGCTCATTGCTTCCGTCTTCCCAATAATGGATTAACTTCCATTTGCCCATGCGGACAATGGATGAGGGATCACCACCTTGGTTACCATAATGCGGATAGTGCCAAAAAAGAGGTCTCTCGGGCATAGATTTTCCTTCTAACAATGGTTTTAGACTTATACCATCAACATGCTGTCCTGGCAAGGAGTCAATATCGACCAAATCCAGGATAGTGGGGTAAAAATCCGTTCCAGATACAGGATACTCCGTGCTTACGCCCCCGTTATCCAACCAAGGCACCTTAATGAAAAAAGGTTCTCGGATTCCTCCTTCCCACTGATATCCTTTTCCCCCGCGTAAAGGAAGATTTGTGGTTGAAAAAGCATCCCCGGAGGCCACCCCTCCATTATCGGAAGTAAAAATGACTATAGTATTTTCATCAAGTCCAAGTTGCTCCAATGTATTTAGAACTTGACCGACGGCATCGTCCATGCTTTCTACCAGACCGGCATAAATAGGATTGTCCTGTACCTGTCGTATCGGCAGATTGCGTTCCATGACATAGCCTCGGTCCGCTAATCCGGTATTTACTGCTTTTTCGCGATACTTGGCCCATTTACCTTGAGTGGTTTGTATAGGTCCATGGACGGCATAGAAAGAGAGCATGGCGAAAAAGGTGGAATCCTTATACTTTTTGATGAAATCGGAAGTTTCATTGGCCAAACGCATGGACAGGTTTTCGCCATCAACGCTATTTTCTAGATTTGGATTGATCCAGGGGGAAAAGTATCCGCCAATAGGGCTGCCCCTTTCCCATCCACCTTTATTAATGTCAAACCCATGATCCTCGGGATAGGAACCCTTGTTTCCCAAGTGCCATTTACCGGCAAAAAAGGTGGTGTACCCTGCCGCTTTCATTGCTTCCGGCAATACAACATCTGCTTTTGGCAAGGCATGTACATATTCCGCAGGCAATAGTTTATCGTATCTTTTATGGTCTCGCCATGTGGTTCCGGATTTGGCCCCTATCCAATCCGTAATACCATGCCTTGCCGTAAACTTCCCGGTCATGATACTTGCCCTGGAAGGGCTACATACCCTACTGGCCGCATAGCCTTGTTCAAAGACCATCCCTTCCGATGCTATCCGGTCTATGTTCGGAGTTTCGTAGTAGGAACTGCCTGTACTACTTAAATCGTGAACGCCTAAATCATCTGCCAAGATAAAAAGTACGTTGGGTCGCTTTTTTGCCTCTTCAGGATGCTCTTGACAAGACATGAAAGACAATAGAACGGGGACGAGAATGAGCAATCGTATATTTTTTCGCAAGGTTGGTGTGTTTTTTAGTTTGTAAAACTATTTTTTGATCAATCCCAATTCGATTAACCGTTCGTGCAGAAATTCACCTGCCGTAATATCCTCAAATTGCTTGGGATGATGGTCATTAATGCAGTGCTCCAAACAATTCAGGGGCATTTGACTAATGGGATGCATGAAAAATGGGATGGAATAGCGCGATGAACCCCACAGTTCCTTTTGGGGATTGACCACTCGATGTATGGTTGATTTCAATTTGTTATTTGTAAGTCTGGAGAGCATGTCACCCACATTTATCATAAGTTGATCGGTACGGGCAACGGCATCTATCCATTCTCCGTTATGATTTTTTACCTGAAGTCCTTTCCCGTGGGCACCCATCAATAGCGTAATCAGATTGATGTCACCATGTGCAGCGGCACGCACTGCATTTTTGGGCTCTATGGTAATTGGAGGATAATGGATAGGCCTTAAAATGGAGTTTCCATTAGTGATGTACGAATCAAAATAGGTTTCTTCAATATTAAGATGTAGGGCCAAAGCACGCAAAACATATTTTGCCGTTTTTTCGAGCATTTTATAGGTTTCCTTGCCTACCGTATTGAAATTGGGGAGTTCGTGCACCGTAACGTTGTCCGGATATTCTGCTTCCAGTATTGGGTCGTTCTCCACAAATTGCCCAAAATGCCAGAATTCTTTTAAATCCCCTTCCTTTCTGCCTTTGGCATGCTCTTTTCCAAAAGAGGTATACCCCCGTTGCCCACCTATTCCTTCAATTTCATAGGTATTCTTTACGTGTTGCGGAAGGTCGAAGAATTTTTTTATCTCGGTATACAGATTTTCTACCAATTCTTCGGACAAAAAGTGGCCGCTCAGTGCTACAAAGCCTATCTGTTCAAAGGCGTTTCCAATATCTTGTGTGAATTTTAGCTTCCTGTCCGGTTGCTCTGATGTAAATTCCTGTAAATCTACACTGGGAATCGTATTCATAATCTTTAGTTCAGAGATAAGCCAAAGTTAATAAATAATGGCGCATCGTTCCCCAAACGAGCTAAAGGATTGGAAGGTTTTTTACTACTTTTACCCCGTTTTAAATTATGTAGATGCAGTACCAAAACAAGGGGTTGGATATACAGACCCAAATCGACCTTTATGAGCGGATGCAGAAATCCCGGATGATCGAGGAAAAGATGCTGATCCTTTTGCGGCAAGGAAAAATTTCCAAATGGTTTAGTGGTATAGGTCAAGAGGCTATTGCCGTGGGTGTTGCAAGTGCTATGGAGCCCGACGAATACATACTTCCCATGCACCGCAATTTGGGTGTTTTTACTACACGCGGTATCCCGTTGCATCGACTTTTTGCCCAGTGGCAGGGTAAAGCCAGTGGATTTACAAAGGGTAGGGACCGTAGCTTTCATTTTGGGACACAGGCCTATAAAATTGTAGGTATGATTTCCCATTTGGGTCCACAGCTTGGGGTTGCCGATGGGATTGCTTTGGCCCACCGTTTAAAAAAAGAGAATAAGGTCACAGCTGTTTTTACAGGAGAAGGGGGTACTAGTGAGGGGGATTTTCATGAAGCGCTCAACATAGCCTCGGTCTGGAACCTACCGGTTCTTTTTTGCATAGAGAATAACGGTTATGGCCTATCTACGCCTACCAATGAGCAATACAACTGTAAAAAATTAAAGGATAAGGGCATAGGTTACGGCATGGAATCCTATACCATTAATGGGAACAATATTTTGGAAGTGTATAGCACGGTGGATTCCCTTTGTAAGCGAATTCGGAAGAATCCGCAACCTATCTTGTTGGAATTCGAAACATTCCGGATGCGAGGTCACGAAGAGGCTAGCGGTACCAAATACGTCCCACAACAATTGATGGACCAATGGGCAGCCAAAGATCCCTTGGAAAACTATACCGAATATTTGCGTAACCAAAACATTCTTTCCGAGGAAGAGGAGGTGACCATTAAAAAGATAATTATTCATGAGATTGAGGAAAACCTGAAAAAAGCTTTTGCCGAGGATGAAATTGATTCTACTGAAACTAATGAATTAAATGATGTTTTTAAAGAGTTTGTTTATCAAGAAGTTAAACCAAATAAAAATAGTAAAAACATACGATTGGTAGATGCCATTTCCGATGGATTGAAACAGTCTATGGAAAAACATGATAACCTGATCATTATGGGTCAGGATATTGCCGAATATGGAGGTGTTTTTAAGATTACCAAAGGTTTTCTCGATGCATTTGGCAAAGAGCGGGTACGTAATACTCCAATTTGTGAGTCGGGCATTATTGGGACCGCCATGGGATTATCCATTAACGGGATGAAGGCCATTATGGAAATGCAGTTTGCGGATTTTGCCAGTAGTGGTTTTAACCCTATTGTGAATTATTTGGCCAAATCCCATTATCGTTGGGGCGAAAAGGCGGATGTGGTTATCCGCATGCCCTGTGGAGGTGGGGTAGGTGCCGGACCGTTCCATTCCCAAACCAATGAAGCCTGGTTTACCAAAACCCCGGGGTTAAAGGTGGCATACCCTGCTTTTCCTTATGATGCCAAAGGTCTTTTGGCAACGGCCATTAATGATCCCAATCCTGTTTTGTTTTTTGAACACAAGGGCCTATATCGCAGTGTCTATCAAGATGTACCTTCGGATTACTATACTTTGCCCTTTGGAAAGGCCAGTATATTGAAAAAAGGGGAGGAGATAACCATAGTAAGCTACGGAGCCGGAGTGCATTGGGCATTGGACGTATTGGAAAGTAATCCTGAAATCAAAGCCGATCTTATCGATTTGCGCACATTGGCCCCCTTGGATATCAATACGATCTACAATTCCGTAAAAAAAACAGGGAAACTTATTATTCTTCAAGAGGATAGTTTGTTCGGGGGAATAGCAAGTGATATATCCGCCTTGGTCATGGAAAATTGCTTTAGGTATTTGGATGGCCCCATAAAACGGGTGGCCAGTTTGGAAACGCCCATACCATTTGCCAAAAATCTGGAGGACAGATATCTTCCCAAAAAACGTTTTGCCAAGCAATTGCAGGAGTTATTGGCCTATTGATTTAGGTTAAATAACGGTGTCCAGAATCAAACGAATCTTCGGCCCGAAATCATTTTACGACGTTTAACAAAATATTCTTAGAAAAGAAAAGGCCAAAAATTACCTTTGCCCGTATATAGGAAAACCAAAAAAATTAACACCAATGAAAAAAGCTTTTTTACTGCTTATGGCTATCGCCTTGGTTTCTGTATCCTGTTCGGTTTCAAAATCGGCACGAGGTCAAAGAAACTTGCTTAGCGGTACTTGGAACTTGGACAATGTTTCCTATGAGAACAATACCGGGAACTTCAAATCGGTCATTTTCAATGATGCCGACGACATTTGTTTTGAAGACAGCGAATGGTTCTTTAGGGACAATAATAGCACCGGGCGTTATACGATTAGTCCGTCTACCCTTTGCAATGGAGGGGACCGGTACATCCGTTGGTCCGTTGTTGAGCGTCCGGAGAATTATACAAGTCAGTTGCAGTTTAAATTTATCAATGAAAAGAATAAGGATATTGCAGGTGGTATTGGCTATAGATTGAATATCGCCTCGCTATCCGAGCAAAGGATGACCCTGAAATCCAATGTGTCCGTGGACGGAGAATCCGTTACCATAGTTTATGACTTTACCAAAAAACAATAAAACAAAAGAAATGAAAGCTATAAGAAAGAGTGTATATGTAATGATGGCCCTTACCTTGGTCATCAGCTGTAAAACGATACAAAACGCCAACAACAAACAAAAAGGAGCCGTAATAGGGGCCAGTGGCGGTGCAGTAATAGGCGGTGTTATCGGGAACAATGTGGGCAAAGGCAATACCGTGCTTGGTGCTATTATTGGTGCGGCTATTGGCGGGGTCGCCGGCGGCTACATCGGGGATCGTATGGATCGACAGGCGGAGCGTATAGAGGAGGAAATTCCTGGAGCTGAAGTTACCCGAGTCGGAGAAGGTATCAATGTTACCTTTAATGAAGGTCAAGGGGTGTATTTTGACACCAATAAATCTAATGTAAAAGGAACTTCGGCCGAGACCTTGAATAAGTTAGCGGGAATCTTCAAAGAATATCCTAAATCCATTATTTTAATCGAGGGACATACGGATAGTGCGGGTCCCGATGATTACAATATGAAGTTGTCCCAACAACGCGCAGAGTCCGTTTCCGATTACCTTGTTTCCACAGGTCTAAACAGTGGAAGGTTCACTACAAAATGGTACGGGGAGAACCAGCCCGTGGCCGACAACACCACTTCGGAGGGAAAAGCAAAAAACAGAAGGGTAGAACTGGCCATTATGGCAAGTGACGAATTGAAGCAGGAAGCGAAAGTTCAAGCGAAGAATTAAAAAGAATTTTATTTTTCAAAGTGAATCCCGGCCGTTTGGTCGGGATTTTTTTTGAAATGCCTATCTTTCCTTAGTGGAGTATTTTGATGTGATTATTGTAGGGGGCGGGTTGGCAGGCCTTACGGCGGCTCTGCATTTAAAGCAGTCTGGACATGGGGTATTGGTTTGCGAAAAACAGCAATATCCACACCATAAGGTCTGTGGTGAATATGTTTCGGCCGAAGTAGTTCCCTATTTAAAAAAACTTGGAATCTATCTGGACTCTAACAATACTGTTTCCATAGATACAATGCAATTAAGTACGGTGTCGGGAAAATCCATTAAGGGCAAGCTTCCTCTGGGAGGAAGGGGAATCAGCCGATATGCACTGGATAATTTACTTTACGAGGTAGCTTTAAGAAAGAATATCCCCTTTATTTTTGAAAGTGTAACGAGCATACAATTTACCGATGACCTTTTTGAGGTGAAGATGGCATCCGGTAGTGTATTTTCAGCAAAAATGGTTATTGGCGCATTTGGGAAAAGGAGCAATCTGGATAAACAATTGAATAGACCTTTCTTCCGGAAGAACTCCCGATGGCTGGGCATAAAGGCCCACTATACATACAAGGATTTCCCAGACAATTTGGTAGCACTCCATGCTTTTGAAGGGGGATATGGTGGACTTTCCAAAACGGAGACTGGGGCGGTAAACTTTTGCTATTTAGCTTCGTACAACAGTTTTAGAAAAGAAAATGATGTTCATAAGTTCAATGAAAACACAGTGGCCAGGAATCCTTTTCTGGATGCTTTTTTGGAAAGTGCCAAGCCCTTGTTTAAGGAGCCGTTGGCCATTGCCCAAGTTTCGTTCGAAAAAAAAGAAACCGTAAAGGAACACGTAATCATGTGCGGGGATACCGCAGGTCTTATACATCCGCTTTGTGGCAACGGTATGGCCATGGCTATCCATTCTGGCAAACTAGCCTCGGAACAAATACATCATTTTTTAACCGACCCCAGCTTTGATCGGGGTCAAATGGAGAAGGCGTATACTGCCCTCTGGAAGAAGAATTTTGGGTATCGTTTATGGATGGGCAGGCAACTTCAATCGCTGCTTCTTAATAGGGAATTATCCTCCATCGCCTTGAGCTTGGCTATCCGATCTCCTATTTTATTGCGGAACTTGATCAAACAAACCCACGGTAAGCCCATACTATGAAAGTGGATTTTTCAAAGAGGAGTAGAAAGTCGGAACTAATGGATAACCCCGAAGTGTCTCAGCAAACATTGGAAGAGGTACTACAGGATATCAACAGGGCCAACCGGATTTTAGGAGGAAACAAAGCTACAATAAGGGCAATATCCCAACTTGTTTCCCAAAACCCAAGGGACAGTTATACTGTTTTGGATATGGGCTGTGGGGACGGGGCCATGCTACGGGAGGTGGTTCTTTTTTTTAGGCGAATCGATAAAAAAGTGAAGTGTATTGGAATCGACTTAAACGAGAAAGCCTTGCAAATTGCCCGCAAAACATCCTTGAATTTTCTTGAAATCACATACCTGAAAAGAGATATCATGGATTCGGATACCCATGGATTGGAATGTGATATACTGATTTCGACCTTGACGCTACACCATTTTTATGACGAACAGATTCCGTCCATTCTAAAACGGTTCAGCAAATTGACCCATATAGGTTTTGTTATCAACGACTTACAAAGAAGTCCATGGGCCTATTACCTTTTTAAGGTGTTTAGCCTTATTTTTATACATACCCCGATCGCTAAAAACGATGGATTGGTTTCTATAGCGCGTGGGTTTACCAAAGCTGAATTAATGCAATTTTCCAAAGGAATTTTAGGAGCGGAACACGATATTAAATGGCAATGGGCCTTTAGATATGTATGGATCATTAAAATGAATCGACTAACCCAAACATATGAATGAGGTACGCATAGTTTCCACCACCAAGGTATTACCGCCATATTGCAGGGACACCAAGGATATTCTTCCCTTTGTCGATTTCTGGTTGAGTGGCCAGGAAGAACGATTTCGCAGGAAGGTCATCAAAATCTTTGAAGGGGCTGGAGTGGAAAGGAGATACGGAATCATGGACATTGAGGAAGTATTTACGGCGACCTCCTTTGAGGAAAAAAATGCAATATATGTTCGGGAAGTCAAGAAATTGGGGAAATCGGTTTTGCAAAAGGCCTTAAAACAAAGTAGTTGGCAACCGGAATCATTGGATTATATTGTAACGGTAAGTTGTACGGGAATCATGATTCCGTCCTTGGATGCATATTTGGTCAACGATTTGGGGCTCAAACAGGACATCGTACGGCTCCCGGTAACGGAAATGGGGTGTGCTGCGGGAATTTCCGGATTAATATATGCCCATAACTTTCTAAAATCCAATCCAGGAAAACGGTTGGCGCTAATAGCCGTGGAAAGTCCCACGGCCACCTTCCAACTAAATGATTTTTCCATGGCCAATATGGTAAGTGCGGCTATTTTTGGCGATGGAGCTGCCTGTGTACTGTTATCTTCAGAGGAGAATGCTCCCGGTCCCAAGATTCTTGGGGAAGGAATGTATCATTTTAAGGAGGCGACACATCTAATGGGATTTGATTTGACGAACACAGGTCTAAAAATGATTTTGGATCCTTCGGTTCCGGAGACTATAGCCGAGCATTTCCCAAAGATAATTCACCCTTTTTTAGAAGAATATGGAACATCAATTGAAAATGTGGATTATTTGATCTTTCATCCCGGAGGACGGAAGATCGTACAGACCGTGGAAGAACTTTTTGGCAAATTGGGGAAAAATATTGATGACACTAGGGAAGTTCTGCGAAAATATGGTAATATGAGCAGTGCTACCGTCCTTTACGTTTTAGAACGATTTTTGGAAAGGGAGATACAGCGAGGGCAGCAAGGGTTGTTATTGAGTTTCGGTCCCGGATTTTCGGCACAACGCATATTGTTGGAGTGGTAAGAAGTGTCAGCTTTGAATTTTTGGATAAAGAAATAAAAGTCGCAACATGGATTAAAAAGGGTTGTTTTAGTATTGTAATTGTATATGAACAAGATTAGAAATACGGAATGGGCCTTGGTATTGGGAGGCAGTAGCGGATTGGGGCTTGCTACTGTAAAAAAATTAGCACTTCACGGTTTTAATATCCTTGTTGTTCATCGAGATAGAAGGTCTGATTTGGAACATATCGAATCACAATTTCAGGAAATCAGTGCGCTGGGCGTCCAATTACTGAACTATAACATAGACGTAGCCAATCCAGAGAAAAGAAAGGAAGTCGTTCAGAAAATAAAAACCCATTTGGGAAAAGAACAAAAAATAAAGGTCCTGGTGCATAGTATTGCGAAAGGAAGCCTTAAACCTATGTATGGGGAAACGGAAAGCACATTAAACCAACAGGATTTTCAGCTTACCCTAAATGCCATGGCCTTGAGTCTTTATGATTGGACCAAGGATTTGGTAGAACTTGAGTTGTTCGCCAGTGATACCAGAATCATATCCTTTACCAGTGAAGGAAACACAAAGGCCTGGACGGGATACGGGGCAGTGTCCGTTGCAAAAGTAACCTTAGAAGCCTTGACACGGAATATGGCGCTGGAATTTGCACCCATAGGGATTAAGGCAAATTGTATTCAAGCCGGTGTTGTAGAAACCAAGGCCTTTCAAATGATTCCCGGTCATGAGAAGTTAAGGAACAGTGCCTTAAAACGTAACCCCAATGGCCGTTTGACCACGCCTGAGGACGTGGCGAATGTGGTATATCTATTGACCACCGAAGAGGCCAAATGGATTACGGGAACGGTGATAAAAGTAGATGGGGGCGAAAGCCTTAGATAAAAATTAGGACTTTGGAAAATAAGGATATTATAGACTTGCTTCCCTATAAGGCTCCCTTCCTTTTTGTGGAAGAACTTTTGGAGGTAAATGAAGATAGAGTAGTGGGGAGCTATACCTTTTCCCGGGATTTGGATTTTTACCAGGGTCATTTCAAGGATTTTCCGATTACTCCCGGGGTGATTTTAACCGAGTGCTGTGCACAGATCGGACTGGTGTGTCTTGGGATTTTTTTATTGGAGACTTATATCGCGGAAAACAAGGATTCTAATATTTCTGTGGGCCTAAGTAGCTCGGACATGGATTTTTACCATCCCGTATTACCCGATGAAAAAGTCACGGTGACCTCCGAGAAAATCTATTTTCGTTTCAACAAGCTAAAGTGCAGGGTAAAAATGCATAATGCTGCCGGGCAATTAGTATGTAAGGGAATTATTTCGGGGATGTTAAAACTAAAGGATATTGAATAGGAGAGTCGTCATTACGGGTCTTGGCGTTTGTGCACCCAATGGAGTGGGCTTAGACGCATTTGCAGATTCTCTCAGACATGGAAATAGTGGTATCCGCTTTCAGGGCCGATTAAAAGATTTGAATTTTGGCTGTCAAATCGCTGGTGAACCCCTGATAAAGGACAATCTGGTCAGCCAATATTTTACCCCCTTGCAGCTACGTGGTTTAAATGCAAGTGGTATAGTTTATGGGGTTATTGCAGGTACGGATGCTTGGAAAGATGCCGGATTGGAACCTCAGGGCAATGATAAACCCGATTGGGAAAGCGGGATTATTTTTGGGACTGGAATCTTGGGCGTGGACAAATTTCGAGAATCCATTCATTTGGTAGACGATAAAAATGTAAGGCGTTTGGGAAGTACCACGGTGTTGCAGACCATGTCCAGTGGTATAAGTGCCTATTTGGGAGGTATCTTGGGTTGTGGCAATCAGGTAACCACCAACTCATCGGCCTGCACAACGGGGACCGAAGGTGTGCTAATGGCCTATGACCGCATTGCTTCGGGAAAGGCGGAGCGTATGCTTACAGGAAGTTGTAGTGATAGTGGACCCTACGTTTGGGGTGGTTTCGATGCCATGCGAATCCTGCCCAGACAGTATAACGACAATCCTTCGGAAGGCAGTAGGCCTCTGAGTGCCACTGCGGCCGGATTTGTACCCGGTAGTGGGGCAGGGGCCCTGGTATTGGAGTCACTGGAAAGTGCTAAGGCCCGAGGCGCCCGAATTTATGCCGAAGTATTGGGAGGAGCAGTCAACAGCGGGGGACAACGCTCAGGGGGTAGTATGACCGCACCCAATAGCGAAGCGGTACAAAGATGTATCTTGCAGGCTGTTGAGCAAGCCGGGATTCAAAAAAATGAAGTGGATGTGATCAATGGCCACCTTACCGCCACGGTTAAAGACCCGATTGAAATCAAAAACTGGAGTCTTGCCCTAGAACGGGAGGGACCTGATTTTCCATATGTGAATGCCTTCAAAAGTCTGTTCGGTCACTGCTTGGCCGCTGCGGGAAGTATTGAATGCGTAGGTGCCCTGTTACAATTCCAAAACAATTGCGTATTCGGCAACAGCAACTGTGACGATCTGCACCCCGAAATTTCCCGTAGGGTAGACTCTACCAAAATTCCTGTAAAAACCATCACATATTCACCAAAAATAATCGCGAAGGCCAGTTTTGGTTTTGGAGATGTAAATGCTTGTGTTATTTTTAAGGCTTTTAACGACTGATGCCTCAACAATTTCGAGAAGTCGAAAATGCTATGAAAAGATGAACGAAGAGCGCTATCACAAGCTAAGGGATATCATACAAATCTACCTTCCGGAAGATGTATCCGTTACGGATATATCGGAAAAAAGTCATTTCACCGATGAACTCAATATCAATTCCGCCCATTTGGTGGATATTGTTCTTGATGTAGAGGATACATTTGATATTATGCTGGAAAACGAGGACATGGAACAGATGCAGACCGTAAAGGATGCTTTGGATATAATTGAAACCAAACTTTCAAAAAAGTAGGATGAAGGAATTTTTGAAATGGGCCATACCAAGACTTAAGGTAGACAAGCGATTGATTCTTGTTTATTGTATGGTCTATTTTTTATGGGGCCTGGGTATGAACTGGTTCGGTACCCAAATGGAAATTGCCAAATTTACCTATTGGTGGCAGGTTATTACTACCTATATCTTGTACATGGTTCCTATCTCGTTATTGTTGCGTGGTTTTCCCTTTCACATGCAATACGCTTATGGACTCATAGCCATGTGTCTATTGGAATTTGGCGGATATGCACTTGAAACCTCATATGCCTATCCTGATAATATGTTAGATCAATTTTTTGGTATCCGTAATTTCTCCTTGGGAATGGCACTTTTCTTTGGACTCTATTTTCCTTTGGGCAATTGGGCAGTGGGCAAGATTTACCATCTTGTTTTCAAATCCAGCTAACGGATTTAACTTTCACAAAAGGGCATTTGGACAGTTCTTTTGCTCCAAAAATGCATTTTGACTTCAGTTTCCATCTTAAATACAGCACAGATAGATTTATGTTTTAAATTTAACTTGTATAGACAGGTTGGGATTCCTATATTTGGTTAAAACACCATTATGTTTCATCTAGGATTTGTAAGTGCCATATTGGCGGAGAAGAGTTTTAAGGAAGTAGTCCATTTTGCCTCTGAAAATGGATTTCAATGTATTGAGACCATGTGCTGGCCCAAAAGTGGCAGTGATACAAGGCGTTATGCTGGCGTAACCCATATAGATGTGGACACCTTGGATACCCAAAAAGAGTCCATTCAGCAAGTATTGCAGGAAAAAGGGGTCTATGTATCCGGACTGGGGTATTATCCCAACCCTCTGGATCCGGATAATGAAAATGCTTCGGTTTATATTGAACATCTCAAGAAATTAATTTCGGCCGCTCCCAAATTGGAGATACCTGTGGTAAATACATTTATAGGAAGGGATCCCAAAAAGGACTTGGACTATAATTTGGATAGATTTAAGGAGGTCTGGGGAGATATTATAGGCTTGGCGGAAAAGGAAGGCGTTAAGATAGGTATTGAAAATTGCCCCATGCTTTTTACCAGGGATGAGTGGCCCGGAGGTAAAAACTTGGCGATTTCCCCAGCAATTTGGGATAAAATGTTCAACTTGATTCCTAGTGATAATTTCGGACTCAATTATGATCCTTCCCATTTGGTATGGATGCAGATGGATGAAGTACAACCCATCTATGATTTTAGGGACAAGCTGTTCCATATTCATCTAAAGGATGTAAAGGTATACAAAGCCAAACTGGATAAAGTGGGCATATTGGCCTATCCTTTGGAATATCATTCACCCAAGATACCCGGACTGGGAGATGTACGCTGGCGCGATTTCTTTTCGGCCCTTACAACTGTAGGTTATAAAGGTCCCGTTTGTATAGAGGTTGAGGACAAGGCCTTTGAAGGTTCCGAAGAAGATGTTAGAGCCGCAATTTTGACCAGTAGGAGCTATCTGCGTCAATTTTTGTCCTGATGGAAAAAACGATTCCACAATATAAAAAACTCCATCTAACCCTTAGGCAAGGTATCCTTTCAGGGGCCATTTTAAAAGGTTCATTGTTGCCCTCCGAAAATGAATTGAGTGCAAAGTACAACATCACCAGGGCCACGGTGCGGCAGGGATTACAGGAACTGGTTCGCGAAGGATTTATCGAAAAACGTATGGGCATTGGTAGCGTAGTGATCAATGACCGGAAGACTTTGGGGCTTTTAACGTTCAAGGGGTTTTCCGAGGTCTTAAGATCATCCTCGTTGTCCTCAACTACGCAAAACCTAAAAACGGGAAAGACCGGAGTTTGGCCATCCCCGTTTTTCTATGAACTCACTGCTTCCGAAAAAGAGGCAGGCTGTTTTTTCCTGGAACGTTTGAGAAGCGTTGAGGGGTATCCCGTAATGTTGGAGTTTACCTATATTCCGCAAAAGGGTGTTCCTAATTTTGTTGAAACTATGGAGAACGGTTCACTGTTTACCACCTTGCAGCAAGAATACAAAATTGAAATTCTAAAAGTCCTGCAAGATGTAAGGGCCATACATGCCCCGGAAGCCATTCTAAAACGTCTTGGCCTAAATTCCAATGTCCCCGTACTCCATATCAATAGAAAATATCTAACTACTAAATCCGATTTCCACATCTATAGTTCGCTGTATTGTAACACGGCAAAATACTCGATAAGCAATTTTTTTAATTAAAACCCAATATTTCCAATGACATTACATCCTAAAGTTCATGAACTGGCCAAAATGATTGATCATTCCCTTTTACACCCTACCATGACGGATTCCGATATGGTAAAAGGCTGCAAAATAGCCTTGGAATACGGTGTCGCCTCTGTTTGTATAAAACCGTATGCCGTTCCCTTGGCGGTAGACATTTTAAAGAATTCCAATGTTTTGGTGGGCACGGTAATCGGGTTTCCCCATGGGAATTCTACTATAGAGATCAAGGTGGCCGAGACTATCCAAGCCTGTAAGGATGGTGCCGTTGAAATTGATATGGTGGTAAATATTGGAAAGGTCTTACAGGAGGATTGGGACTATGTGGAGCGCGAAATCGCTGCGGTCTGTAAGGCGACCCATGAAAACAGGGGAATTCTTAAGGTCATTTTCGAGAACGATCACCTTCCGGAGGCCAAGTACAAGATAAGATTGTGCGAGATATGCTCTAAACTAGGCGTGGACTTTGTGAAGACCAGTACCGGTTATGGTTTTGTAAAAGGAGCAGACGGAAGCTATAATTATAAAGGAGCCACCCCCGAAGATTTGGAGCTGATGCGTTCCCATTCCACGCCGGAAGTACAGGTTAAGGCTGCCGGTGGAGTACGTACCTTGGAAGACCTTCTAAAAGTAAAGGCTTTTGGAGTAACCCGTATCGGAGCTACGGCCACCGTGGCCATTATTCAAGAGGCCAAGGAAAGATTTGGGGATGGAGCGGACAAAGATGTGGTCATAGAGGATTCCCCAAGTGGTTATTGAAACGAACGAATTGATACTGTACCATGAAAAAAATTAGAATCGGGGTTGCCGGGTTGGGATTCATTGGCCCTATACATATTGAAGCGCTACGTCGGATACCGGGACTCGAAGTCGTTTCGGTCCATCATCACAATGACGCGGTCAAAACCAAGGCGGAACAATTGGGCATAGAACGGTACTATCAAGATTATGATACCTTCTTAAGCAGTGACCATTTGGACTGCGTTCATATTTGCACCCCAAATTTCCTCCACTATGAAATGGCCCGGAAAGCCTTGACGGAAGGCCTACATGTGATCTGCGAGAAGCCCTTGGCCACGAAAATATCCGAGGCAGAGGAACTGGTGGCCTTGGCAAAAAATATCCATCGGGTGAATGCCGTCCAGTTTAATGTACGCTACTACCCGCTGATTCGACAAATGAAAACGATGCGGGAAAAGGGCGAGTTGGGGACCATTCACACCGTTTTGGGATCATATCTTCAGGACTGGCTGTTTTATGAGACCGATTATAATTGGAGGTTGGAACCTAAAAAGTCGGGCAAGTCCCGGGCTATTGCGGATATAGGCTCGCATCTTATGGATCTTTTGGAATACATCACGGGACTTAAGATTACCGCAGTGATGGCCGATTTTGACACGGTACATAAGACTCGTAAAAAGCCTCTGGTTCCCGTGGAAACCTATTCAGGAAAACTATTGAAACCTGAGGATTATGCCGATGTTCCCATAGCTACCGAGGACACGGCCCATGTACTGCTTCGGTTCAACAATGACCATAAGGGGTCCATAACCGTAAGTCAGGTAGCGGCAGGTAGAAAGAATAGGGTGGCATTGGAGATTTCGGCCTCCAAATTGAGCTTGGCTTGGGAATCCGAAAAACCCAATGAACTTTGGATAGGAAAACGGGATGAGACCAATGGTATGTTGTTACGGGACCCTAGTTTGTTCCATACCGAGGCCGGCAAAATCACATCCTTTCCCGGAGGCCATAACGAGGGCTTTGCCGATACTTCAAAACAGTTGTTTTTGGAAGTCTACGATGCTATTAGAACTGGCCAACCCCAAGCTGCTTGGAAATTTCCAAACTTTAATGATGGACTCCGGGAATTGGTATTAGCAGAAGCCATTATTAAAAGTAACAAGGAACAAGCCTGGGTAACAGTTACCTAAGACCGGGCTATTCGCTTTCAGTCTCTTTCTTTTTTTCTGGGATGACCAAGGAGGCTACAATTCCCGCGACCAGGGAGACCGATATTACGGTCAATGATACCCATTCGGGTAGTTCAATCTGATGTGCAAAAAGCATCTTAAGACCTACAAAAGCTAGAATAACCACCAGACTGTAGTTTATAAAACGAAACTTTTGCAGCATCCGGGATATCAAAAAGTACATGGAGCGTAGGCCTAAAATAGCCAGAATGTTAGAGCTAAAGACAATAAACGGATCGGCGGTAATGGCCAAAATAGCGGGAATGCTATCCAGTGCAAAAAGGACATCGGTGACCTCAATGATGACCAAGGCCACAAATAGGGGAGTGGCGGCGGTGACCCCCATGCGTTTTACAAAAAAATCATGTCCGTTTAGGGTAGTCGTTATTGGATACAGCTTTTTAAGCTGCCGAAACATAAAGGATTTTTGCGGGTCGAATTCCGAATCATTCGATTTTAGCATTTTAAATGCAGTGTAGAGCAGAAAGGCTCCGAACACATAAATAATCCAATCGAATTTATTGATCAAGGCCACACCAAAAACAATCATGAGCCCCCTAAAAACAATGGCTCCCAAAATACCCCAAAAAAGAACCCGATGCTGATAGAGTGGGGGAATGTTAAACGCAGCGAAGATTACGGCGATGACAAATACGTTATCAATACTTAAGGAAAGCTCTATAAGATAGCCCGTAACATACTTAAGAACAGCAGTGTTAGGTGTTAATCCCGTGGGGTTTTCCAACAGCCCGTTGGAGAACAACCAATAGATGACCCCACTAAAACCTAAAGCTACGGATACCCAAAGTGCGGTCCACATTCCCGCTTCCTTGCTGCGTATTACATGTTCATGCCTATGGAACACCCCAAGGTCCAAGGCCAGGAAAACCATGACCAAAGCAATAAATAGAACCCATATCCACATAGCTAATTTTTAAGGCGCCAAGTTAACAATCCATTTTTTGATTGCAATGGGTGGGAGAAAGATTTTGAGCTATTTGTTAAGCGTCAAAAGGAAATTCACGATTACTTCATTATCCTTCCTTTCCTTTTTGATATTAATCCCAAAGTCTGAGGAAAATAGGGTAGTGGTGCCTATCAATTGATTGGCCTTTTGGGTGAAATCTATAGTAATCGGTTTACTTTTTCCTTTCAAGGTGAGATTGCCCGTAACCCTAAAGCCCGTATTTGTAGTTTCTATGGAAGTACTTTCAAAGCTTATTTCCGGATAGGTATCGGCATTGAAATATTTTTTTCCCTTTAGGGACCAATCCCGCAGAAAATTTCCGGTTTTTAGGGTTTCTACCGCTACGGAACCCTTAAATTTTGAAGTGGATACATTCTCCAAGTCAATAGAGGAGGAGGAGCTAAAACCCGAAATGCCCCCATCCACGTTCTTGGATACAAAAGTAAAGGTAATCTCTGCGGTAGAAATTTCATTTTGGGCAAAGACAAGGGCCGGCTGCAAAAGCAACAAGACCAAAAAAACAATCCATTTGGATTTCATACGATCAACGATTCATGAAGTGTGCCAAAGTTAACCAATAATTTGAGTCGATAAAAAGAAGGCAAAATTCGATATAGCGCTGGGTGGGACCCAAAATTCATGTGGTGTCCCAAAAACATTGTATTTTAAGGATAGAATAGTATTTGATTTTGAGATGAAAAAATTAGCGAACTGCACGGTTGGGTTGGCTACCTTGTTTTTTGGTATACATACGATCAACGCCCAAAATCCTGAAAAAGAAGAATTGAAAATAACCAAACGGACCTATATGGAACGTTTTGAACCTCGGTTGATCAAATCGGTAGAGGAGCGGTTAGCACTTAAACAATTGCGAATTGCCGAGATGCGACGAAAAATGTTTATCCTGGACTCTTTGGATATTTCCGAACGGCATCGTAAGGCTTTGCAAAAAGATCTTCACAATAATCCCTTTTCCCACCGACTTTCCAAAACCTTGGCGGACGTAGAATTTGGGAATGAAATGGAGGATTAGCCTCCGGTTTCGGGTATACCCCGTATTTAATGTGGCTTAGGGTTTCAGGGGTTGTTACATCCCGACTTATCCCTTAACGCGATTTCATTTTTTCCTTTCGTTTCCGTAGCTGGCGTTGCAGGTCGTCCACGGATTCTGAGATCGAAGCTTCAAAGGAAGCATGGCTGGCTTCGGCAAAGAGTCGGGGGCCAGGGGCACTTAGGCGAATATTACAGATTTTACCGGTGTCCGGTTCCGAAGTGTTTTCGGTCTTAAAAAAGACATCGGCCCGCACGATGAAATCGTACTTATCCAACAATTTATTTAGTTTTTTGGACGCCAATTCTTCTAGTCGGCCGCTGGCCTGGACATCATGATATTCAAAATGGATGTTCATGGAATACAATTTAGGTTTAAGGGGAAAGATAAAGAGAAGCGAAATGAAAATCAAATGGGGGCTATTTAAACTAAACTTAAAGTTTATTCTAAAAAAACGTTAAAGTCTGATATTCGGTCGATTAGGGATGTTATTTTTTTCTAACTTTAAGTGTGCTGTGAGATATTGGCTATAACCCCTAAATCCGTATCCTATGAAATCCCTAAAAGGCGACTACAGAACACCCATCCAAGACCACCTTGAGAAAAATACCTTGGTGTTAAAATTGGAACGTAGTCAACAAGATGTGGGACAGCTGCGGAACAAATTGAATTCCTATGTTTGCGAGCCCAAGACTTACAGTTTGTTTGAGCGCATGGAGGCCCTAAAGAACGGCTTGGATACGTTGAGCAATACCAATAGGGAAATTATCCTATCCATACGGGGACATAAAAAAAACATGGAGGATTATGTAGACCGAGTCCGGGAACAGTTTGTGGCATTTAATGAGCTACAACGGGGTGTGGAGGAGTATATGAGAGGATTACGGAGTTATTGATGTAAGCAAATTATCACCAAATAAAAAACCTGATTGTTACTTCAATCAGGTTTTCTTGTTTAAATTCCTTTCTTTTCTTAATCGGCGTTCACACCAATATTGGCAACGGAAATGACGGTATAATCATCCGGACTTTCGTGAATACTGATATGTCCGTCCAATTTCAGCAGACCTTCATAAGAAATGGATGTTCCCACGTCCAATTTCGACACTGTAGTACGGCTGATGGCACATTCGCAAGCTTCCAAGGTCAGTGCAACGGCACCACCTTCTTCGGCGGTGTTAAATCGAATATATGCAGGGTGTACAGCAGTAGAGGAGCCATCATCCAGTTCAATAAGTACTTCGGTCTTGCCATCGCTATCTTCGGTAAAGGTTGCGGTACCTGTAATACTAGAGCCATTGGAGGCATTTAATCGGTATTCCGTACTTTGAAGAATTACTGTGGATACATCATCCTTTTTACAACCTGTTATAATTATCAATGCCAGTGCAGTTAAAAAAAAAGGGGAACTTTTCATTATTCCGTTGAGTTTTAAGTTAATTTATGTTAGTAGTTCTCTTACGCAAATAGTATCTATTTTTGTAATACGCTGCAAGTTGATACATTGTTTTGAATTCTCTTTTTTTTTTTCGATAAAGTGTATGAATAAATGGAGGATATAGCCAAATAAGGACTATTTTAATGAGAAATAAGCTTTTTTACTTGACATAATATAAATTATGGTACAAATATGCTTATTGTGTAAAACGGCGTATACAGCGTATTTGAAATAATATCAGATATAAGTTCGCGTAAGCGAATTATATCGATACCGATATTATGTCAAAGCCGTTTTACTGAAAGGCTTGTCTATATTCGTAAGCCATAATTCTATATTATATCAAATATCCCTCAACAGTTTTCTCCTTATTCGACGCGGCAACAGGGTCATGAAACTTTCTTAAGCGGTCGGCTACGCCGCATCTTTGAATTTGTATCCATAATTTGCCGTTATGTAAAATAGCCGCTCGGCCAACAGCATATTGCTTTCATAAAAAGTAAATGTCCAAGCATTTATTTTTATACGCAATTCTCAGCCACTTGGCCAGCGCCATTAAAAGCTCAGCTTTTCGTTTTTATAGAAACCTTTGGCTTACCTTAAAATTTAGAGAAGAAAAATTTCAGGGGCTTTTCGTCAGCTAGTCGCAAAAGCTTAAAATTTTCCCGAGGACTCGGGATAAATTTCTAAGCACTTGCTTACATCCTCCTCCGAATCAGCTTTTTTCTGTGAGTGCTTCTAACATTATGTCAAATAGGGTTGAAACCTCTTGTTGTTCTTTCTTTTAGTTTTGAAGGTTGATAATGTTCATTTTCTTTGCTTGTCCAAAGAAAACGAACCAAAAGAAAAGACCCTTTTTACGAGGTATTTTTAGCTAAGCTAAAACCGTCTTAGTTTTCTAAATTTTCTCCAAGGCTTCGAAAATTCTTAACAAAAACTTCGCCTATACTGCGTAAAAAGAGTCTCCCTCCTATTAAAATCAAGAAGAGCTGAAGGCAATCGCTCTTTGTGTCAAGCCACAAATTCACACCATCCTTACTTCGCCGAAGCTTCGTAAGGCTTACGCTGGCCTGCATTTTCTTCTGTCACTACTTTTCTTTGAATAATTTTTCAGTTTTTTTCTTCTTTCAGAAGTTTTGAAGTAAATTCTAAATAATCCTTTAGTTCTTTATCATCTGGATTTAAATAAAATCCAAATCCGATTTTTCCGATTAAGTGATTTAAGTAGTTTCTCTTAGTTAAATTAACCTTGGCCATGTGACTATTTAAACCAAACTTTCTTATATAATAAATTGCTTGTCTTATATCTTTTCGTTGAGATTTTGGCAATTGAATTTTTTGATTCACCACTATCCCAGTAACAATTTGTCTATCACTACTGCGCATTAACTTAGTTTTCTTGCTATTCAGAGCAAATCCTTCCTCAGCAAGCTTATTCTCAATATATTCTAAAAGCGCTTTATGCTCAAAATTCCCAGAAAAAGTTAAATCATCAGCATAGCGAGTAAATCGAATGTTATTTTCTTGGCAGTAAAGTCCAAGACTTCTATCTACCTCACTCATGACTAAATTGGAAAGATATGGGCTAGTTGGTGCTCCTTGAGGCAAATTACCTTTAAGACAACATAACTTTGAAAGATATGTACAAAGAACTTCGGAGTAGCCTAAACTCGCAAAAATTTGAATTACTTTTTCATCGGTTATGGAAGGAAAAAAATTCTCGATATCAACGGATAAAACTAATGGCTGTTTCTTATGAAATTTAAGATTATCCTTTAAACCTTTGTTCTTAATATATGCTTTAGCGTATGTACTAACAGCCACACGAGATAGAATGTTTTCAAGAATCCAATATTGTATTTGTTTTAGATTTGGCAAAGGCTCTCGAATAGTTCTAAAACCGCCTTTCTTTTTGGGTATTTTACAATATCTATAATATGCAGTGGAATATTTTGATACAACAGCAGCTTGGATGAGGTAACCTCTTTTGTATCCTGTTAGTTTACTTAAATGGGTTAAATTATAAATTATTGGCACCCCATTTTCGTAAAGATTTCTAGAATAATCAAGACAACGAATTATATTTTCCTCTGAATAACCTGAATTAAGAGCTCCTTCTCTAAATTTTTCTTCGTATGTCTTAAAGAGTATATTCATAAATCTCAAAAGGGGCTATAAAGCCCCTATTATTTGGAAGAGCGCTTCAAGAGGTTTGGAGTCCTCGACAAAGCTATTGAAGCGCTATTGCTCTGAAAAATATATTCCCTATACAGATTAGACGACTCGCCTATCCAATTTAAAGGTAGATATTTTTCTCGGACTTTAAAAATCAAGTTCATTTTCTGATGGAATGAAAATCGAATCATCCCGTATTTTGGTTTTGATAATCCCAGACAGTTTAGGAGCTACTACTTTGTTGCTATTTTGATAATCCAATTTTTCAACTAGCTCATTTTTGATTTGAAGTCCTTTTTCCGTTAGGGTTAAAATGTTATTTGAGAAATGTGCATTACCAAGTTGAATCTCATTTTTAATGAAACTTGTAATCTGAAAATAACTATATCCGTTCTTTTTTAAATCATCAATATCACCGTCATTATCGATGATGGTCAATAATAAAAATCTTGTCTCATTTGGTATTTGAGTACTATCCATTTTTTCCTCTAAATATTTTTTTCCTTGGGAAAGGAGCAGGTAAACTAGCCGTTTCATGCCAAAACACGGGCAATGTGTTATTCGGACACTTATTCATTATTGAAACTAAGGCTTGTGAATTTTTATAACCTAAACTCAACTGTTTATTACAGTTTATAGCATTTTCCATGGCTTTTACTTTCTTTATACATGAGTCAATTTCTTCCCTAGTTCCGTAATAATCTTGAATCGCACGTTCTCTCACAAGAGCTTGAAAAACCTCTACCTTATATTTTTTTGTAATATTTTTTATACCCTCTTTTTGTGCAACCAAGGATAAAACAACCGTGTTTTTGTTATTAAAATTATTAAATCGGAAATAATGCTTTAAAACCTCGTTTGCCGTATCTCCACTCCCTATAAAATCGTCAACCAGCAATAGCAAATCAGATTCTCTTCTAAATAAAGATTTAAAGCGGCCATACTTTTCGGGAAAAACAATTTTGTCATTACAAAATAAATCTCCGTAATCAATTTCAACTATAGATAATACCTTTTCACCACTTTTATTTTTTGGTCTATCAACTACATTTTTTGTAAATATTGAACGGAAAAAAGTTTCTATTTTTTGCTTCCAATTTTTGCCTTCATAATCAAACTTCGATATGACTTCTGGTTGAACCAGGGGCATTATATATATTTTTCCGGCCTGCTCTAGCCTTTCTTTGGGAATAGTATGAAAGGCTTCATAAAACAAAGAATAAATTTCTTTTAACTCAATTCGCTCGAATCTTTCAGTTATTTCAATTAATATATCTTTTGTCTCTGGCGGTATTCGTCTTAATCTATCTAGAAATCTCTTATACAATGAGATTTTAATTTCCTTGTCATCATCAATTGGCCATCCTTTTCTAACAAATAAATCGTCTACTAACAAGGTTTCGGAGGCGGTTAGCGGATGTTTCTTCATCAATTTAATAGAGATTCAATATTGCCGAATGTGCTTTTTTATTCACTTTTAAGCCCCAAGTCCTGGCAGATTTCTTTTAGCACTTCACAAGGATCAACATCAATGGCCAATGCAATTAAATACAATTCGTCAGCACGTAGTTTTGTTCTTTGGTTATTTGATAGTTCGCTTAACCTAGTTTTGCTAATTCCTGTTTTTCTTGCAACATCCGAACGATTTACAGATTTCTTAGCTAAAAATAATCCTAATTCAGTCATTTTTATCTGATTTTCAGACTATAAAACTAGCTATTAAGGAAATTTTATCCGAAAATCAAAATCTTAAATATGAATATTGTCTTAATTTCAGTATATTTATTCCGAAAAACTAAATTTTTTTACTGAAAAACGGATAAATATCTTGTTATTCCATGCATCATGAATTAAAAGTTTCCGACCTATCCCCTATTCTAGATTATCTAAATAATTACCATGAGGGTGACTTGTTATCATTATCTAGGTGGCTTAACCAAGCCATTTATATGTTTCATTATTTGCCATCAGATGCTTTTTCGGAATTAGAAAGACAAAACGCTTCCCATATTTTGATGGAGTTTAAAGAGGTGATTATGGAGATTTATTTAAATAATGTAAAGAGCAATTAGTCCAGGTTCCCGTTCCATCTAAGGACAGAATGTCAAATCGAATATTAATGCTTTCCATAACTAATCATCTTCTGATGGTTTATCAGGGTCAATTTTGAGTCCAAACCCACCTACAAAACGAATCGTAAATAAAAATTGAGTATCAGTCAATCCGGATATAGATTGTTTATCACTACCGAACAAAAAAGGCATCTGAAATTCTGCCCTAATATTTTGTAGCCTAAAACCAAAATTAGGTTCAATTCCGGAAAAATCCGTCCTATCGCTTCCCAAAATACTTGTTCGCAATTCATCATTCTCATCTGAGACTATATCGCCAAAAATTCCACGATACCCAATATTAAATCCAATAAAAACGCTGTATTTTGACTTTTTATCTTCATCTCTGATTTTATTATCTGGCAGAAATTCATGAAAAACCCCAAAGCGATATCCAAGCACACCAAGGTTCACGTTTTCATTGTCTCCAACATTCCACACAGTATTTGAGGCAATGACCCTTCCATTAAATCCACTAATAATTCTGGCAACTTTATTCAGCCAATGGTTTCCATCTGGGTTTAAATAGACATTAGTATTCAAATACAAGGATTGATCGGTTGTGATGGGATTTAATACAAAAAAACCAAACTCTCGGCGGTTGGTCAATCTCATATCGTCATTAAATACAGCAGATATTGTATCTAGAGAAGATGCAACGTTAATGGCTGCTTCTATTTCAAAGCTTTTAACACCAATAATTGGTCTTTTGTGAGCCTCCTTCCATTCTTTGAATCTTTTAATAATAAAATCAGTAGTGTCTCCATCCTTATCCTCATCCTTAACATCCAAAACCCTTTTTTTTACTCTCCAATATTTTGCTTTGTACTTTTTCTCATCACCTCTAAATCTCTCATAAATCACACCTAATCCTGCACTCCCATCAATGGATTCCCCGTTGGACAATGAACCTTGAAGATTCCCGGTTCCTACAAAATCAATATGGATTTTTTCCTCAGCTGTGGTACTTACTTGTTCCGTTCCAAAATTGGTTTTTTCTGTTTTATCTTGACAAAATCCGACTAAACAAAACTGTACGGCTAACAACAAAATTACTTTCTGAAAATTCAATTTGCATTTCATGATTATGTATGGTTTGGTTAAAACAATATAGATAGACAGATTCTCAAAAAAGGATAATGTCGGGGGAAGTAAGTAGTAGGAAGTCAATACTTTGAGGCTTATCAATATAGAAAATGATTACCATAAACCACTATAGAAAAACCTTAGAAATTCTAGGGTTTTTATGTCATTTCATACACATTTTTCCTCCCCTACTCCCCTCCTACGCTCTGTGAGCTTCAGAGGATTCGCTTACGGCTCGTTAAATAAGTATTCCATTACCCTTTTATGAGAAGCTTTTAGAAGAACTTTTCTAGGAATTGTATCGAAGTAACCTTTGCTTTTCCAAAGCAAAGAAACATAACGCAGAACATTATGGTACAAATGTATTGTTTTGGTTTCACAGCTGTTTATCCATTTGTAGATCATAATTGCCGTTACATAAAATACCCCATAAAGTTTAGTATTATGAAGTCGATTTCTAAATTATAATCCTACCATGTTGAATAAATTTATTTTCGAGTTAAATCGAAAACCACTTTACAAACCACCATTTTTAATTTTGTACTTTAAAAAAGAAACTATTTCCTGTGACGTATAAGAATTGGCAAAATCTTTATTTGAGAGTTTCCTATAAGTATTTAATGATTCTTCATCATTAAAATCGCTTTCGGTTAAATTGAATTTAAATGACGATAAATTTTCAAATTGATACTTATTTTCAAATTTATTTGGACTTATTTTGTTTGAGTAACCATTAGAAAAACTTTTAGGTGATTGTGTAACATAGAAAACATTATTAGTTTGATTTGTTTCATTACTATTTCCTTTATCAATATACATCACCAAATAATAACTTCCTGTTACCTGAGGCATAAAATAGTCCCAAAACGAATACTGCAATCCAAAGGATATTTGTCCTAATGTAGCACCAGGAGCAAGATTATAGTTTAAAAGGGTATAATTTGCATTGATGTTTAGAAAACTATTTGGTGGAATAGTAGTTGTAAATTCACCTCTAAAAATTATCCCATAGTTATTAGCATCAAAAGCGTTTACCCATAAATAATATATATTCCAATTACTTGATGCTAACATAGTTTGATTACCAATGTTTTTTACATCAAAAAAAGCTCTACGTGCATTAATATATGGGGAAGTATTTGGGTAAAGAGAACCATCAGCTGTGACTATGGCTGTTAAGTCGGGACCACCAACTGAAGTAGGTGGATTAACAGTTGTAGTATTATTATTATATGCCACTAACATTATTCTCTCTCCACCTTGAATACAAAATTTATTGACTAGAAAATTATAATCTATCCATAAATAACCATTATCACCCCAACCAACGCCCCAAGAATTGACAATACGAAATGCACTTCTTGAGTCATCATATCCCGCGATTACCATAGCATGACCACCTTCATTACCAAAATAATTAAGATTCTTTAATATTCCACTACCTCTTAATTGCTTAAATTCTTCATTTACCATTGCTCCAATTACAACTGGTATTCCTTGGGCTAAATATTCTTTTATTTCATTTACAGAACCTTGTTGCAGCCATCTATAATTCTTTATTCTATTGGCAGAAGCTGTTAAATCACTTCCTGGTGAATTTGAGTAACATACTTCATCATAAGGCACATCAGCAAGAGTATTTACACCTCTATTCCTTAACACAGTAAAAGCGTAATCAAAGTGAGTCCCTCCTTCACAAGACCTTAGGGACGGATTTATTGAGAAAAAAAGGTCGGTAGGAGAATATTGATTATTCCAAGACTGTGTTTGTGATGGAGTAAGGTTTTTTGCTATTGCGTCGAGATATGTTTTAGTATAATACCCAGCAGCCCATGCAACACATGTCCCCAAATATCCTTGATTACCAATCGGGGGAAATTTAGAAGTTAAATCAATGCTTGATGGTAATGTGTTTCCAGATTGATAATTACTATAATTGATGGCTACAGGAATAGTCTGTGAAAAATTCTCATCACTATTCCAACCTGTTCCAAACAAGTTCTCTGAATTATCAGGTGTATTGTTGGTTTCAACATTATCTGAATTATCAGGTGTATTGTTGGTTTCAACATTATCTTTCTCACATGAAATAAATAAAAGAAATATTGACAGAACCGACATTAAATAGAGTCTATCCAAAAGCATTTGTTTCTGACCAAATAAAAGATTGTACCATAGAGAAAAGATTGTAATTGATAAGAGCTTTTTCATTTGTTTGATTTTTGGCAAATAATAGAACAGACTGCAATAACTTTCAATACCCATTAATGGGTATTTTTGGGGGAGAATAGATAAGGGAGAAAGTCAATGGTTTGGAGTACTTCAATATAGAAAAAATCACTCAAAACTGATTGCATAAAAACCATAGAAATTCTGGGGGTTTTCTACTATTTCAGGCGGTTTTAGGGAGTTTTTATTAACAATTCAGGTTTTAAGCCATTTCATACACTTTCGCCTCCCCTACTCTCCTACTCCGCTCAAAGAGCTTCGAAGGATTCGTTTGCGGTTCGGCAAAACAGTATTCCATTACCTTTTTAATTAAGATTTTAGAAGAAATTTTTCAGGAAGTGCGGTACCAACTTTCGCTTTTACCGAAGCTCAAGTTACATAACGCGGTACATTATGATACAGATTGGTCTAATGTGTAAAACGGCGGATACCGCGTATTTGATATAATTGTAGATATAGTAACACGCTAGTGTTCTATATCGTCAACAATTATGTCAAAGCCGTTTTACTGGAATGTAACTTACCGTCTGTAAGTCATAATTCTATTATGTAAAATATCCCTCACGATTATAGCTTTTAAGCGAATTACCAACAGGGTCATCAGCCTGTTTAATTTACGTAGCTTGAATATTTCAACTCAAAAAAAACTTTTTAAGAAATTTCAAATTCTTAGAAACCCCAGCGAGAAACCTTTCGTCTGTACTCATAATTTGCCGTTATGTAAAATAGCCGCTCGGCCAACAGCATATTGCTTTCATAAAAATTAAATGCTGATGGCATTTATTTTTATACGCAATTCTCAGCCGCTTGGCCAGCGCCAAAAAAAGCAAAACTTTTAGATTTTTTGAAATACACGAATTACAAGAAACTGCCCGTCAATAAATTTTTCACAGAATTCTCGTCAGCTTGCCGCAAAAGTTTAAAATTTAGCAGAGCGTAAATTTCTAAACACTTACTACCTTCCATGTCCCAAACAAGCATCTTTTTAAGTCTATTTTACATAATGTAGGGAAATGCTAGTTATTTAAGATGCTCAATCTGATTATGAAAAACATACTCGCCTAGAACTTTCATACCGTTGGTAAATACCTTGATTTCCCAATTGGACAAATACGTATGTGGACTGACATCATTCTCAAAAACACAAAACCATCAGGTTTTTCAAGGGTTTTCGACGGAATCAAAAATATCAATGGTTCTTTTTCAGGAATAAAGCCTATTAACGCTACCCAAAGGTTTTCATTAGGTTCGCCCAACTTTTCTTTTGGGACTTTTGAGCTTTGTTGAGCAATCAAGTCCATCGGTTGTAGATATAACTCGGTTTGCTTTCCATTTGGGCTTTTTACTAGAAAATCGACTCCTTTCCTCCCATTTTCTTTATCGTTTATTTCAAGCCCTGCATTGGTCATTTCAGACTTTAAAATATCCTCTGCTTGTTTTTGAAATTCTGACATGTAACAAAGTTAGCCTTTCTTTTTCCTTGATGAAAAAGAAACAAAAAATCAAGGCTTACAGATAACTTTAGAAACAATGTACGGGTCGGTCGCTAAATTTTAGGATCCATACTGACCGTTAAGACCGCTTTAAACTTTTTGAAACATTTTGCAGGCCAACAAAAATTGTAACACACCCCCTAAAATTCTTAACGCTCCTCTCCCCTATTGTTTTAGCCAAAGTTCTCTTAGGCCAGGAAAACCCATAACAAACATTTTAGCAAAAAAAGTCAATCTATAATAACAATGGAGAGATTTTTGCGCTATGGCCGCAACAGCTTAAAATTTAGCATACCCCTAGCGCACCAATTTTACTTCCCCGCTAAATATTTGCTTTTTTACTCCTGATTCAGTGTTTTCAAGATTGATGATAAGTCTTTTTCCTTCCATTTTAGGAACGAAAGCGTCAAAGACTTCACCGTCTTGTGATAAGAAAATATTATTCATGTTCCCTTTTTTCAGTTTTTTAACCACTTGGATTATTTGACCATGATTGTAACTTATTGCAAAACTCCAATCCTGTCCATGGGGAGTAAAAAAGCAATTTCCATGTATATTTGCATTTTCGTCATAAAATAAAACGAAGAGCTCGTAACCCCCGCCATAAATTATTTTCTTTGATAATTTTCCATTTTCATCAAGAAACTGGGTGGACTCCTTTTTAGTGATGATTCCTTCTTCGTTGCTTTTGGCAAGTTTTGACGAATCGTCCACATAATAAATTGAATTAGAAATAAGTTTCCCTTTGTTTGAATATACAGTACTATCTTTCAAGAAAGGACTAGTGGAAATATTGTTCGAAAAAAAATCTTTCCTCGCTAATTCTACTTCATCAGGTAATGGTCTCAAAAAGGAAAATACACTCCCAAATAAAGTATCTCCTCTTTTTTGAAACTGTTTTATTAAGGTTCCTTTTATATTGTACGATTTATGGAATAATTCCTTTTTTGATTCAAAATACTTTTCCTGAAAAGATAATGAGTCCATTTTTCGTTGAATGCCTTTTGCAACATAGTCGCCATTTTCCTGCCTTTGGAATTCATAGTACGGCGTTTTGACATTTTTTATGCTATCATAAAGTTTGTTGAACATCGGTAATCCCATTTTTAATCGCGATTCTTCTACCAATGTACCAGTACTAGAGTATTTCTTGTGTAAACCATTCTTAACGTTATACCTAGCCTCGTATTCTTCCTTAAGATTTCCATTTTTATAATACTTTCTTACCCACCCATTTTGTATTCCTTTACTATATTCAATTAATTCTTTCAATTGGCCATTATCATAAAACTCTTTTGTTGTAGATTCAGGTTGATATGTTTCATAATCTACTTGGCGCTCCACCGTATCTACGTATTCTATATATTGTAAGTGAACTGGCACATATTTCTTGTGATATCTCAGACTTCCATTAGGCCACCACTTTTTCTCCTCAATTAGAACTCCATCCTGATATAATTCTTCGAAATACTTGCCGCCCTCACGATAATAGTGTTCATAACGCCTAGATTGATGGTCACCCTCGATTATTGTAGACTCAAAGTTTTTTGGATTCGTTGGAACTGATACCATTTGCAAAGCACCAGTTTTAAAATATTTTCTGCTTTCTCCAACTTTAAATCCTTTTTTTCTTTCATGCTCTTCTTTAAGTTCTCCCCCAACATGATAAATAAAATACTTTCCATCAAGCTCATCGTTTTTGTAGTACCCTTTTTCTTTAACTTCTCCTGCATAGTATTTTATAAGTTCCCCATCTTTAACATCATTTTTTAAATGATATTCTATATCATATCTAGAACCATCGTATTCAAAAAACTTACCTGTAGCTTTACCTTTCTTATAAAAAAGGTCTGTTAAAATATTTCCTTTAGAATCATATGTATTATACCTTCCTTTTAAAATCCCATTGGAATAAGTACACTCCACAAGCAATTTATCCTGATATGAATATTTGTAATATTTACCATCTAATTGTTGATTTGAATTCAATGAGCAGATGACATAGCCATTGAGTCTTTTTGTAGATAACCAACCGTTAGAAGGGTCAAATCCTATGAATTTATAGGTTCCGCCCTTTAATTCTTCCTTAGTTGATTTATCTACGACTATATCCTGTAATTTGTGAATATCCTTAAATCGATATTCTTTCAAATCCTGCGCAAAAAAGCAAGATGAGAAACTAAAAAATAGCAAGAATAATCTCAAATTTTCCATCATGGTTTCAATTCTAACTCAAAGTACAAGAAAACAACGTTTTTAAATTCGAAGTATTATATGATAACAATAGAGATTGTAAATGCCTATTCATTCCACACACATTACACTCCCCTCGTGCCTCGGCTCGCATAATAAGTGTTCCATTACCTTTTCAGAGAGAGTTTCTAGAAGAAAAATTTAAAGAAAGTGAAGTGCCAAATACTTTGCTTTACCCAAGCAAAGTTACATAACGCGGAACATTATAGTACAAATATGTTTTACTGGAAAGTTTGTTCATATTCGTAAGCTATAATTCTATTATGTAAAATATCCCTTAACATCATTCTTTTTATTCAAAGTAGCAACAGGGTCATCGACCTTTTTAATTCACGTAGCTTCAATATTTCTGGACAGAAAAAACTTTTTCGAAAATTTCAAATTCTTAGAAACTCCAGCGAGAAACCTTTCGTCTGTATCTATAATTAGTCGTAATGTAAAATTGCCGCACTATTGGTTTAGCCAGTGGCTGAAGCAATAAGCAATATAGATGATACGGCTGGCATTATACCCCCAAAGTTTACATCAAAAATACCAATGGTTCTATTGTTATAGACTGCAATTACCATCTATTATTTCTTGAGCGGTTGGATTAAAGAGATTGTTTTCGACGGAGAACAATAATTGGTTCAAATCTCTACTTACCAGAACATTTTGCAAAGAACAATAATCATCAAGCTCATCATTTTCAACAATACTGAAAACGCCGTTTAAGGAAGTTAAAACTTCTAAACCAGATAGTGACGTTAGACCATCATTATCATATAGATATAGACTCTCTTCTATAAGTTCTAATTTTTCGAGTCCAAGGAGGGAAACTAAATTATTGCACCTGTAGATAGAAAAACTTCCGTTGACGATAGTTAAATTCATAAATCCGTCCAAAGATTCTAATAAAGTATTACCATCTAGGCTTATATCCAAACCAATTGAAGTAAGGTTTTCTAAGGCTGAAATAAATCTTAATGCGTCATTTTTTGATATAAAAAGACTTTGACCAACGGAGGTCAGGTTTTCTAACCCCTCTAGTGATTCTAATATATCACAATCACTTATGACAAAATCCTTACTAACAGCGGTTAGCTTGGCAAGACTATTTAGTGATTCAAGTGATGGGTTTTCTCTAATGGCAAATTGGCCCTCTACTGAAGTCAAATTTTCTAACCCATTTAATGTGGTTAAAGAGCTGTTATCATTGATGTACAACTCATCATGAACAACTGTAATATTTGAAAGACCGACCAGAGATTGCAGGTTTTCGTTACCCACAATCTGCAAACGGACACCAATACTTTCGAGACTTTCTAGAGTGGCTATTGAAGTTAATGATGTATTAAATATTTCTAAACTTCCATTTATGGTTTTCAGCTTTTCCAATCCCGATAAAGACTCCAGCGTAATATTTCCAATTAATTGTAGATTTGAAACACTCTCTAACTGGTTTAAGGCATATATCGAGGATAAAGAGGTATTTCCACCAATGTTCAAATTACCTGATATGTCTTTTAATTGTTCTAACCCATCCAAAGATAACAAACTACCATTGTCGCCAATGGTCAAGCTTTTACCCAACGAATTAAGACCTTCCAAACCAGTTATTGAGGATAATAATGGGTTTCTAAAAATAAATAAATCCTCGCCTATTGCCGATACATTATCTAATCCTTGCAGAGAGATGAGTGCATCATTGAATTCTATTTTGAGGTTTTTACCAACTGATGTAAGGGTACTTAACGATGTCAGGTCGACAATATCATTGCCTGAAATAGATAATTCACCGGTTATACCGGTATATTCCATTTGTCCAAATGCTTCTACTTCTTCCTGTGATTTGAGAGCTACATCACCTTCAAAAACAACAGCTTCGACAGCAATGGTCGTAAAGCTCAATTCATTTCCGTAGGTTATTGTACTTTGAGTACTCGCGTATGCCCTGATGTAATAAGTAGTGTCTGGTTCCAATCCCTCAATTGAAATTGCGAAACTGTTGACATTCCCGGTGCTACTGGAACTTTCATCGGCCACTGTAGGATTTGGAGATTTAGACCAACAAATACCACTGTCTGAAATTATTGCGTCTCCAGCAGAAGTTATAACCCCGCCCGAAACCGCTGATGTTTCTTTTATTTGGGAAACGGCAGTCGTATTCAATTCTATGGTGCCTTGCTCAATCGGCTTACTATCTTCCTTCTCACAACTATTTACCAAAAGAACAACTATCACATACAGACTTATTTTTTTCATGGGGTATCGGTCATAAGTAAATTTAGAACGGAATTTTCCTCTTTATATTTTGTGTTGAAAAATGGAAAGAAGGGTGAGTAACAATTTCATTTGTTTCAAAAATCAAAGTTGATCAATTGCCATAATGGAACATAAAGAAACATCATTTTCCTGTAATAATTGTACAAAAAAGATGACATGTCCATTTTAGCAGGTAACCATTCCATTCCACACACATTCCACTCCCCTCCTAACTCGGGTCGTATAATGAGTGTTTATTCATGGCTAGTCATTTGTTGTTTAAAGGTATTCATGAACCTTGCCAAAAGGCTCGGTTTCATTACCTTTTAAGAAGAAGCTTTTTAGAAGAAAAATTTAAGGGAGAATTTGTGTTCAATCGCCAGCGCATCATCTCGCTCAAAAAAGAAAAGGTCTACCAGACCTTCTCTTTTTATGCCGTCAAAGCAAAATTATTCGCCAGAGGTGGACAGGCATAAGCTGTGCATTATAGTACATATTGTAGTATTGGTTTAGCCAGTGGCTGAAGCAATAATCAAGAAAGATGGCGTTGGGGGCATTATACCTATTTTCTATGTATTCCTAGTATTCCCATTAAGTCGTATTGATATTCTCTGTAGCCATCAATCAATCAATCAATCAAAAAGTTGTACCAATTTGTTCTAATGTATTTATGTTCTGAAATAGGTCTTTTAAAAACGACTTCTCTTTTTGGAGATACCAAATACCAATGCTTATTAGGTTTGATTACTTTCTCCAAGTACTCGGCATAATTAGAGACGTTTTGATATTTTCTTACTTCAATTTGCTCTAGTTTCAAATCATTTTGTTCATAAAACGTGTAGAATTCCCAAGATTGTAGTTCTTCGGGTAATTCCGGAAGTTTTATAGGATTCTGATCTTGACTATTAAAAACAACATTCCAACCGTAAATAACCTCTTTTCCGTTAACCATGTTGGTAGTTGAGTCTTCTAGGTCAATTAAGGTAAACGCACCTGCAATGTGACCTGAACCTGTGGCTTGAAAATTGAGTTCATTGTTTGTAAAAGTATAACCAAAGTCTAAATCCGTCTTTGGATAATACCCCTCAGGAGAACCCACTGCAGAGATGTAATAACTATTAATACTCAAATCGTATCTTCTTTTGTGAAAAATAGCATTGTGATAGTAAAAAAATCGATCTGTTGGGTGGCCTAACTGGTAACCATTGCCTCCATCGTGGTAATAAATGTTGTTTTCATATTCGTAATCGTTGAAATATCCATATTGACTAATTCCGGTACGTTGGTGATTCTCATTTGATATTTCAGATTCATATCTTCTTTGCTCAACACCTTGATCAGTAAACATATCCTCACGTACTTCCGTAACACCATCTAAATTCCAATCAAATATTGCGTATTTATAGGTGTCCAACGTTAAGTTTTCAACCGCAACATAAATTTTATCTGTTGCTAATCCTTCGGGACCTAAATCATTTCTCCTAAGAAATCGGAATTCAGAGTTTTTGACTTGATTCGCTTCTTGAAGCTGTCCACTTCCAAATGGACTACTACCCCAGGTGTTGTATGAGTCAAATGGGTCAAAACCTGTCGCAGGCACATACTTTGCATCTAAGCTATTTGTTCTTAATGGTATTTGTAGATTTATCTCTTCAAGCCCAGAAATATTGGCAACGGTTACAAAATTAAAAATAGTGTCTGCCTGATTAGAATTATAAGTAGCGAACGTAATCATAAATTCAAATGAATCGGGTATATCCTCCGATGTCCTTAAAACAACCTTTTGCGATTCAGGTGTAATACGTTCATTGGTCAAAAGTTTTCCCTGGGTATCAGATGCAAATACATATAATCTATCCACAGAATTGTCGTAAAACCCTTGTGGAATATTTATTGTTATCAATCTTCTTAAAATTTCAATTGGAACTTCGGCTGTACTGTTATTTCCCAAATCATCTGTCGCCTGGACAAGAATTTTAGTCTCACCCGTAGGATGATTATTGGGATCAAAATCCCATTGAGGGTCCATATCTTTATCGACGGTATATTGTTCTTCATTTCCAAGCGAAAAGGTAATAGTTGCAACCTTGGAATAGGTATCCTGTACTTCAAGGTCAATTAACAGGGGTTCGTCCATTATCTGATTTTCCGATACGTTTTGGAAACTTATCTCGGGCCCTGTGTTGTCTACAACAAAGTTTACCTCATAGGTCGTACTGTTTTCAGCCGTATCGGATGCTACAATCTTCAAGATGTTTTCACCATCTGTCAATTCTAAGGTATTCAGATCAATAATATACTGTTGGTCCGTAATCTCGGCAAAGACTTCCTCATTCAGAAAAAGAGTAACTTCATCTACGCCTTCATTATCACCGATCACAAAAGTTACTGAATTGGATTCTCCACTGATTACCGTCCCTTCTTCCAAAGAAACATCTGAAATCACCGGAGCATCATTATCGATATTTAATACCTTTTCTATGGTTGATGCATTTCCGGCCTTATCTGTGGCAATAACCTTAAGAGTATAGTTTTGGAACTGTGTTTTACCTGTTTTGGTTTTTGACGTATATCCTGATAAATCTATTATTATTTGAAAAGGGGATTTTAGATCCTCCCCTACTTTTTCATTGTCAATGAATGCTTCCACCTTTTGCAATCCACCAACGTCTTGGGCTTCAATATTCAGGGTAATTTTATTGCCAACTACTATTGGTCCATCGTTAATCTCGCCAAGACCTGCAATTGAGATATTCAATTCTGGGGGCGTAGTGTCATCTGTTACTTGATCAGAATCGGAAGAACAAGAAGCAACAAGGACGAAAGCTAGGAAACAAATGGAAAAATTGATTTTGGGCATATTAATCATAATATTTTGTAAGCAAATGTATTTAATAGTAAAAACATTTAATGATACTATTCGAAGAACGACAAAAAAAAGAATAAATACTGTTTTTTTGGATGAAAAACTTTCTTACTGGATAAAGTAGGTCAATTATTTAGGCTCTTGGGTGCTGGGTCAGTTACAAAACACGGAATCCAACCTCAAATAAAATGGGCCACTATTGCTCAGGCACAAGGCGTATCAATCTACCCGGCCCCTCTATCACAATGTACAGATAACCGTCTCTACCCATTTGTACATCACGTACCCTGCCTATACCCTCCAATAGCGTTTCATGGCCAACTACTTCGTTGCCATTCATTTTTAGACGATGCAGGTATTCGAATTTGAGCGAGCCGACGAAGAGGTCATTTTTCCAATTTCCATAAAAATCGCTAGACACAAATGTCATTCCACAGGGAGCAATGGAAGGGGTCCAGTGATATACGGGCTGTTCCATACCGTTCAATTCCGTAAGGTCCGTAAATGAGGTGCCATCATAATTGATACCGTATGAAATCACAGGCCAACCATTGTTGTTCCCTGCTTCCAAAATATTGATTTCATCCCCTCCCTGAGGCCCATGCTCGCCTTCCCAAAGCGCTCCAGTTTCTGGATGCAGGCTCATTCCTTGAGGATTGCGGGTTCCGTAAGTGAAAATTGAATTGACCGCTCCCGGTGTATTATAAAAAGGGTTGTCGGAAGGAATTTGACCGTCATCATGGATACGGTGTATTTTTCCGAGATAATTGTCCAATTCCTGAGGGTAAACATCCCTATATCCACGATCACCTACGGAAACATATAAATAGCCATTGCTGTCGAATACTAGTCTTGAGCCATAATGGTGCCCACTATTGAGATACGGAAGTGCCGTAAATATGTTCTCCACTTCAACCAAGTTGTTTCCCTCCAGCCTAGCTCTTGCCACTGCCGTGGTGCGCTCGGATGAATTATTGGGGTTGACCCGGGAATAGGATAGATAAACGAATGCATTGTTTTCAAAATCTGGATGTATGAGCACATCCAACAATCCACCCTGCCCTTGCGAAATAACATCCGGGACACCGGTAACTTCAATCAATTGCTTATCATTCCGTGCCAAAAATAGCCTTCCCCCACGCTCGGTCACCAAAATTTCACCATTGGGCAATTGTTCTATCCCCCAAGGAATACCGGGAATCTCAGCGGTTAGGGTCTCCACTCGGAAGCTAAGGTCATCGGATGAGATCAAACCTGACAAATCGGGGTTGTCCCCCTCCAACATCGCTTTCGTTTTTCCATCGATTTCGGTAAGTATAAAGTTGGTCAAATCCTCGATTTCTTGTGTACCTAACGTAGATCCGTAAGCCGGCATACCATTGTTTGAATACCCTTCCGTTATGGAATGCATGACATCTTCCAGGGAATTACCATAAGTCCATTCGCGTTCCACAAAAGATCCAAGGTCCTGTCCATGGCAACCGCCACATTGATTTCTATAGGTGAGGGCAACTCCCTCTAAACCAACAATTTCATTGCCCGGATTCATTCCTTCTTCGGGCGACTCGGGATCCTCCGAGTTGTTACAGCTCAACAGCAGGGACAAAAAAAACAACCCAACAAATTGCGTTGTTGCTTTCAACCCTTTGTAGGTGTGCTTTACTACAAAAGTTATTTCAGAAAACTGATTTGAGGTAATCGGGGCCATAGTATTCCATATTAAGTTATTGGAGCGCTTTTACTGGCTTGTGTAGTGGCAATTCATGTTTACCCCCAACATAACCACAGACACGAAGTATATCCACGTAATATATACAATAACGTACTATATACGAATAAAGTATGGGGTTGGACGGCATACAATGAAAGGATTAATCTGCCTTGGAATGCACTAAAGTTCTCCTAGGCCGAACCATTTAACAAACAATTCAGCCATGTAAAATAACAATTTTGACTACTTTAACGTTAACTTTCCAGGATTAATAGATTGTAAATCAAACAAAAGTTCCCATTTATTAATGTTTTCCAAAAACCATTTAATTGTATTGACGTTAGTTCTAATAATCGTATCATGTAAAACAGATGATAATGAAATTATGAACAATGCGCCTTTAGTTACAGCACAAACCTTTTCAATCGATGAAAACGGTGTGGAAGATGATATTATGGGAAAGGTAATAGCAACGGATACCGATGGAGATAATCTAACTTTTTCGTTGAGCAGTAACCCAGATGGTCTTTTTAAAATTAACGATGATGGTGAAATAAGCCTGACATCAAACAGCGTTTTAGATTATGAAACCACAACAAGCTATGTTATCACTGTTGAGGTAAGCGATGGTTCACTTTCGGCAACGGCGGATGTAACGATCAATGTCTTGGATATTGTAGAGCAATTGCCATTCATTACAACATGGATTACGTCTGTTCCCAATGAAACGATAACCATACCGACCAATACTAACCTTACTTATAACTACTCTGTAGATTGGGGAGACGGTACTACAAGTCACAATCAAACAACTGATGCTATACACACCTATGCAAGTACAGGTACTCACGAAATAGCTATTACAGGAGATTTCCCCGCTATTTTATTTCAGGGCATTGGGGATAAGGATAAAATACAGAGTATAAAACAATGGGGTAGTATTGAGTGGCAATCCATGAATCGTGCCTTTTTTGGTTGCTCCCAACTTATCTACGAAGCCACTGATGTCCCTGATTTAACCTCTGTAACGGATATGTTTTCCATGTTCTTTCTTGCCACATCATTTAATGGTAATTTAAACAATTGGGATGTAGGTAATGTAACAATTACGCGTTCCATGTTTTGGGGTGCGACTTCTTTTAATGGTGATATAAGTGACTGGGATGTAAGTAGTGTGACAAATATGGCCTCAATGTTCTTAGGGGATTCGTCCTTTAATCAGGATTTAAGTGACTGGGATGTTAGCAATGTTACAAACATGGCCTTTATGTTTAATAACGCCACCTTATTCAATGGTGATATAAGTAAATGGGATGTAAGCAGCGTAGCAATAATGGAAGGAATGTTTCAGGAGGCAACTTCGTTCAATGGCGATTTAAGCGATTGGGATGTAAGCGGAGTAGCACTGATGCAGCGTATGTTTAGTTTTGCGACTTCTTTTAATGGTGATATAAGTGACTGGGATGTTAACATGGTATCCAACAT
This sequence comes from uncultured Flavobacteriaceae bacterium, assembly GCA_947494715.1. Classification (GTDB taxonomy): domain Bacteria; phylum Bacteroidota; class Bacteroidia; order Flavobacteriales; family Flavobacteriaceae; genus Ulvibacterium. The sequence goes on from CANLWG010000006.1 coordinate 160,163, forward strand.
GGATAGAATGTTCGAAGAAGCAATTTCATTTAATCAAGATCTTTCAGGTTGGAATACGGAAAATGTATCGTTTTGTTCATTTTTTGCCACAGGTTCCGGGCTAACCGCCTCTCAATTACCTACTCAAGGAACATGTTTCTAGAAAATAATGAAAATTGAAAAGTTTCCAAAATCATGTTCAAACATCTCAATAGAAATAAACTCCAATCCCTACAGGGCTGGTTCCGGAGGATTCAAACCTAGGACAGAGTTTAATCTAAACTGACTGCCAAAGACAATATATTCCCCTTTTAACTTCAGCTGACATAATAAGTGTTTATTCATGCCTTATCTATGGTTTTTAATGGTATTCATGCATCTCCTTTGTCGATATCATTGCCTTTTAAGAAGAAATTTTTTGTAAGTGCTGTCAAACTAGGCCAGCGCTTCAGCTCGCTAAAAAAAGAAAGGGTCTACCAGACCTTTTCTTTTTTGCCGTCAAAGATGAAAAATTAGAGGTCGGTATCGTTTCCACTATTTTTTGGTTATTTTGGGGTACTACCAAAATCATAACTATGAAGCCCAGTCTATTCCTCCCAATTTTTTTACTCCTAACATTTTCTTCTCCTTCGCAGGAAACCCTAAGGCTTGAAGATATGTATACGCACGGAACCTATGACGCAAAGGGATATGGACCCGTACGATGGATGAAGGACAATACCGGCTATTCCACCTTAGAGAGAAACCCGGAATTTGGAGGAAACGATATCATACGCTATGAGGCCAGATCGGGAAAGAGGTCTGTATTAGTGTCGGCGGAAAAGTTAATACCACCTGGTGAATCCGCGCCCTTGCCCATTCGGAGTTACGAATGGTCATTGGATAACTCAAAATTGTTGATCTTCACCAATACACAAAAAGTTTGGCGCTACCATACCCGAGGGGATTATTGGGTCTTGGACATCGCATCTGGTTCATTAACACAGATGGGGAAATCCATGGAGCCCAGTACCCTGATGTTCGCCAAGTTTTCACCGGATGCCTCAAGGGTCGGCTACGTTAGTAAGAATAATATATATGTGGATGATCTGGAATCCGGCCAAACCACCCAAATTACATTTGATGGTAATGCCACTATTATCAATGGTACTTTTGATTGGGTCTATGAGGAAGAATTGTCGTGTAGGGATGGTTTTCGATGGAGTCCGGATGGGGAACAAATCGCCTATTGGCAGTCCAATACCAAGAACATCGGCACATTTTATATGATCAATAATGTGGACTCCATTTATTCCAAGCCGCTTCCGCTTCCGTATCCTAAAGTAGGCACTAAAAATTCCGAGGTGAAAGTGGGAGTCGTCAATGCCAATGGTGGGGATACTCAATGGTTTACCATTCCTGGTGATCCCACGAATACCTATTTGGCCCGGATGGATTTTATTCCCAATTCCGATGAAGTAATGATCCAACAATTAAATAGGAGGCAGAACTCCAATACGGTTTGGATCGGGGATACAAAAAGCATGGAGCTCCGTACGATTTTCACCGACAAGGACGATGCCTGGTTGGATATACATGACAATATTATGTGGTTGGAGAACGGGGAATTTTTCACCTGGACCAGCGAAAAGGACGGTTGGTTACACTTGTACAAAGTATCTCGCGATGGGAAACAATGGAGTACCATTACCAAGGGAAATATGGACGTGGTCCGGATCAATTGTATCGACCCCAAAGGAGGCTACGTGTATTACATCGCTTCGCCCGATAATTATACCCAACGCTATTTGTATCGAAGTAAGATCGATGGCAACAGCGCTCCGGAGCGGGTTAGTCCCAAACATCAATTGGGGCAACATGCTTATCAAATTTCGGCGGATGCCCAATACGCCATTCATACATTCCAAAATGCAACTACGCCAAATGTAATCTCCTTGATTAATTTGCAGAAGCATAGGCCCATCCGAATCCTGGAAGACAACGAAGCATTGGCAAACAAAGTCAATGCGCTAGGTCTGACACCCAAGGAGTTCATTAAAATAGATATAGGCGAGGTGGTATTTGATGCCTGGATGATCAAGCCCGTTAATTTTAAACCGGAAAAAAAATACCCTATTATCTTTTATGTCTATGGGGAACCGGCGGGATCCACGGTTCAAGATACCTGGCAAGGTGGGGATTTATGGCATCATTATCTCGGGCAACGGGGCTATGTTGTCGTTAGCATTGATAACAGGGGTACAAAGACGCCGAGGGGTCGGGATTGGCGGAAATCCATTTATGGCCAAATCGGAATTTTGGCGGCGCATGACCAAGCTGCTGCGGCCCAACAAATATTCAGAACCTACCCGTTTATCGATACCGATAAAGTGGGTATTTGGGGCTGGAGCGGTGGCGGTCAAATGACCATGAACTGCTTGTTCAGATATCCGGAAATCTACAATTCGGGATTAGCTGTGGCCTTTGTAGCCGATCAAAGACTGTATGACAATATTTATCAAGAGCGGTACATGGGCCTATTGGAGGACAATGAAGCAAATTACATAGCGGGTTCACCCATAACCCACGCCAAAAAATTGAAAGGGAACCTCATGATTATACATGGAACGGCCGACGACAATGTACACTATCAGAGTTTTGAACGATTGACCAACGAACTCATCAAACACAACAAAATGTTTGATATGATGTCCTACCCCATGCGGTCCCACCGCATAAACGAGCGTGAGAACACTACATTGCATCTTAGGGAAACCATGGAAAGGTATTGGAAGCGTGTTATGAACTTAAACAAGTAATTGGTGGAATTTGCTACAGCTCCCGGATTTTCATATTGCGGAACCAAGCCTCAAAATACCAGTTCTGTAGCGCAATCTTCCCTTTGGTCACTTTACCGAAACCAGGTGCGTCCTTAAAACCAGATGCGTTAATTTTATTTGTCCAATCCATTGACGTTAAATCCTCTTCTGCGGTTAGCGTACCATTGAGGTAGAATTTAATTTTACCCTCTTGTTGAATAATCCTGGCGGTATTCCATTGCCCAGTAGGCTTGGCCTCAACTTGGTTTAATTGAGGTGATAATCCCCAAAGACAACCGGGCCGTTTCATAGGTGTTTTAGTATCCATATGGGCAGGCTCCAATAGTTGGTATTCTGGTCCTGTCTGGTAGGTAGCCGTATATTCCGGGGACTCCTGTACATTAATGAAAACACCTCCGTTTCCTCGGAGGGCCATCTGCCAGTCAAACACCAGCTCGTAGTTTTCAAATTCCTTATCGGTCACCAAATCCCCAAAGACTTTGGTTTCATCGGTGGCATTACAAAAAATTTGGCCTTTCTGTACTTCCCATGCTGAAAATCGGGTCGAGTCCGGGTTATTGTAAAGATGCCAACCCTTAAGGGTTTTACCATCAAAAAGCAACTCCCAACCCTGCTCTTTTTCTATATCGAGCAATTGATTGTGAACCTTGTTCTTGGTGGCCAGCTCCTTGGAACGTGAAATCTGGAATTTCTTGTTTTGGTCGGTCTTACAAGAGACACCGATAAGCAGTGCTATCAGTAAAATAAAAAGGGAATTTCTAGCCATTTTTTAGTTATGTAATAGTGTACGTAGTATTCTGGTATGGAAGCACATCTTTTTAAGATAAACCATGTAATTAGTATAAACAAATAGTCAGGAAAAATAAGGAAGATTGCGGTTTAATGGAAGTAACCGAACGATTTTTTTGAATCTTAGTTTATAGGGGAATTTATACATTTTCCACGTTTCCCTATAAAGTATCCCGTATTTGATATAATAGTAGATATAACAACACGTTTGTGCTTCATATCGTCAACGATTTGGTCACAACAGTTTTACAGGAATTTCCGCTCATAACCTTCAACAACGAAGCTTTTGATGGCCAGTAATCTCAATCTGTTTTATGAATTATTGTTTGGGTCTGAGATTCTCAATAATCTTCGCATCTACCCACATTCTATCATAAGGTGGGTCACAGCGGGGGCAATAGGAAAGATATTTTCCGTCTGGCGTTACGTATCCTCCGCCATCCTCACCTTCTGTGTTTATTATATCCCCGAAGTTAATGGCAGCGCCCCATGAGCCATCTGGCTGTCGAAAACAGATGTACATATCACTATCACCATAACCGCCCTCTCTTTCACTATCCCAAATAATATAGGATTCATCTGGAGCTATGAAGGGATGAGCGGTCCATTTACCAGTGTTGATCTCTTCGCCGAAGGGTTTCGGTGCTTCACGCTTGCCGTTTATCAGTCGTGAATATCGAAGAATACCATCTCCGTTTGTGCCTACCTCGTCAAAAACCAAGGTTCCTTTAGAAGAGGCCGTAAGACGCATAATTCGGATAGAATCATAAGGTGCACCAAGACTTTTTATCTCTGACCAACCGGAGTCGGTTCGTTCTATATATTTATCCTTTGAATACATAATATCACCACCCGTAGCATAGAAATTGTATTTCTTCCAGACACGGTTTTCCTTACGGAAACTGATAACGAGAGGGCGAAAGGGCGCGTCAAGAGAAGAGGTGAAATAAAACTCTTCCATGCCTGGAGCGTGAATACCTCCTAGCTCCCAGCCTTTTTGGGACATACTACCTGGTGCAAACGGTTCTGCTACCATACCTGGGGGCTTTAACCCAAAATAGAGACCCTCTTTAGACGGCGAATCATCATCTTTTGTACGCTGTTCTTGAATGTTGCAGGCACTTAAGAATAGAGCTGATACAAGTATTGAAAGTATATAGTTGCAATTTTTTATTGTTTGGATTTTCATACCACTGCTATTACTTCATAAATGCCGGAAGGATCCGCTCTGCGGTGAGTTGCAGGGTACTGTTCTCACGATCATGAGCGGTAACCACGATCATTAGATTAAGCTCTTCGATCAGAATGATATACTGGCCGCCACCCCCTTGAGCCGATGCGCTATAATAGCTTTTAGAACCATGTTTTAAATCGGCATTCCACCAGAAATATCCGTACCCCTGATGAGACACATCTTCGCCGCCACCGAAGACATCATCATCGCCCGTATAGAGTATCGGGCTGATTGATTTCACGATAAATGCTTCCGGGACCAGCTGTTCGCCTTTCCATTTACCCTTGTTCATGGCCAAAGTTCCTAACTTAACCATATCGCGCGAGGTTACGCTCGATCTCCATCCCGCTGCCGGCAGGCTGCTAACCTCAGTTAGCCAACCATAATTGGTAATACCCATTTTACCGAAGAATTCATTTTTAATAAAGTCTTCGGCGGTGCCCGGTACGACGGCGTCAATTACTTGCATGACCAGGTTTGGATTGTAGTTGCCATATTTAAAGTGCTGAGACGCTGCCGTAATAGGCGCGCTGTTCTCCAAAAGCTTCTGAACCAGGCCCTGGCCCTTTAAGGCAGCGGGATTTTTCTCGAATTCTTCGCTCTGTTCTTTACTAATGCCAAGTCCCCCCCGCATAGTCAACGCCTGGTGCAGGGTGATTAGCTCTGTACCCTCCACAAATTTTGCGGGATCCAGTTCTTTGAGAAAACTGACCAACGGTTTGTCCAGATCGGCCATGGTCAGATACCCCAGCTGGATAGCTCGGCCAAGTAACAGGCTGGTGTAGGCCTTGGTAGCCGATGCTTGCGGGTGCGGCAGATTGATACGACCACGTGCATAATAGGATTCAAAGAGGAGCTTGCCCCTGTGGGCAATAAGAAAGCTATCGAACTTACCATGTTTATCATCGGCAATCTCCTGCACCAGGGTAAGAATCATCGCTTTATTGCCACCATCGATGCCCAATTCACCCACGGGGATACCATCTTTTCTATCTCTTGGCGCTGCATCGATAAAGGCTTCCTTCAGATCAGGAATATCCCTGAACGGGAGCGTGGCTTCGGCGGCTGTAGCCTCCGGTGCGCGGCTATCACTTTGTTGGGCAAAGCTACTATTTGCTAGTATAAGAAGCATTAAAAGTAGTAGTCCTGTTTTGTTTTTCATCGTTTTTAATTTTTAAATGGACAAAAAAGGCATCTAGATCAGATGAATTTATTCGTTTTGTTTTACAAACTTGGTTCTTGATTTCCATCTATCCAATCTATATTGCGCCAACTGCTCTATATCCTAATGAACGACTCTAAGAAGACATCTATAATGGTTATCTTACATCAGTAATACCGCCAAAAATGAGCTTGAGATTTTTGCCCTGTCCTCTATTCGTATTGCTACTTTTGGCATCTTGTTCTCAAAGTCCTGTTTTCAAGGAATATGAGACCGTATTCCAGGTTGGAGATCAACAGGAATGGGCCGCCAAAGACCTGAATGATCAGTACTGGGAAAAAGGAAAACCAATTGTGGTGGGTGGTCAGATTTACTGGTCCCGGACTCCAATTGATATTTTGAAGGCCCCAGGGCCATTACATCCCTATGGAATCCAGCTGGATGTTTATGGAGAGTATGAGGTTTTTTGGGATGGGGTGTTGATTGGAAAAAATGGGAATCCAGGTCAGGAAGCGGTTCTACCGCCTGAAGGTAAAATGTGGGCCACATTTAGTATTCCTACCCATCTGACAGAAGAGGGCGAACATGTTCTGGCCATACGCTCAAGTCTTTATTATTTCCCGGATCATTCCGGAATATGGGGGTTAGAGATGGACTATTACGACGACCTATTAAACGATCGACTTATCGAATCTTCCTATATGCATCTCTTTGCAGGAGCCTTTCTTATCGCCTCTTTCTATTTTCTATTACTCTTTCTAAGTGACAAAAAGGAGTATGCAACACTGATTTTCAGTATTAGCTGTTTTCTCTTTTTTATCCTGATATTGGCAGAGTTCAGTAAAGCCTATATGCCCATCCATTACAGTATGCATATTATACGCTTACAGATCATAGGCATTCTGATGCTTGGCATTTCTTTTTTGATTCCGTTCTATTTTTCCATGCAGTTTCCTTTCCCCAAACGAAAATTGCTGCTGACCATTTACGCAGGTGTTCTATTGTTCTTTTTCCTATCAAGATATGTCTTCGAATTGACAGCCAATAATATGGTTTTAAGCATGTGGTTGTTTTCATTTGGGATTGTCGTGTTTGGGGTTCATAAAAAGATGAAAGGTGCTCGTCTCGTACTGTTAACACTCCTACTATCCGTGCCTATAGGTTTTGTCACTCCCTTTAACAAAAGCCTATTCGCAGGTTTCAGCCTTATTCTTCTTGGTATGTTTTATTTGCTTTCTCTCAGAATCAAAGAACAGCGATTAGCCTATGAAAATTCTTTGGTCCAATCCACTCGCCTTCGTTTGGAATTATTAAAAAAGAATATTCAACCACATTTTCTAATGAATACGCTTACTTCGTTAATCGATTGGATAGAAGAGGCACCTAAAAAAGGCGTTTTGTTTATAGAAGCCTTAGCCAAAGAATTTGATCTTTTTAATCAGATTGAAAACAAAACATTAATACCAATTACTCAAGAAATAGAACTTTGTCGTACACATTTGGATATTATGGAGTATCGGAAAGAAGTAAACTATGCCTGGGAAGAAGAAGGCATAGATCCTCAGCAAAAAATACCACCTGGAATTCTTCATACTTTATTGGAAAACGGAATTACGCATAGCATGCCTCTGGAAGGTAACAGTATCAAATTTAAACTGATTTTTGAATCGAATAGTGATTATAGATGTTATACATTTTTAACATTTGCTGCTGTGAGACAAGAAGCGAATAATAAAAAAGAAGGCACAGGGCTGCAGTATATCAAGGCTCGACTTACTGAGAGTTATCATGAGCAATGGGAACTTACCTCAGAACCCGTAAATCATGGTTGGAAAAACACTATAAAAATACGTTCTTAAGGAAATGGACATTTTAATAGTTGAAGATGAATCAAGAATTGCCAAGAGAATCGAACGTATGACTCGTGCTATTCTTGGTGATGCCTTACAATCCTTAACCCATATTAATACACTCCATGAGGCATTGGGATTTATTGAAAACAATTCATTAGACCTTGTTCTTTTGGATTTAAATCTTAACGGCAACAGTGGTTTTGACTTGCTTACTACCGCAGTTTCCCAATCGTTTCATACGATCATTATTTCCGCCTATAAAGATCAAGCAATTACTGCTTTTGAACATGGGGTCTTAGATTTTGTACCTAAACCTTTTAACCAAGATAGGTTGGCGCAAGCTTTTAATCGGGTAAATACTAAAGAAAAAACAGAAAACAACAAGATTAAATTTTTGGCTATAAAAAAAAGAGGCAGGATACAGCTAGTGCCTATTGAAGATTTAATTTACATAAAAGGAGCTGGTGCCTATACTGAACTATTTCTAGCAGATGGAAATAAAGAATTGCATGATAAGTCACTCGAAAAGTTAGAACAGCTGTTATCGTATTCTTTTGAGCGCATCCACAAATCATACTTAGTAAAGATGTCTGAGATAACTAACATAAGTGTGGCATCCGGAAGTAAATATATAGCCGAGCTAAAAAACGGGGCGCGTATCCCTATTGGAAGAACCAAGTACAAAGATCTAAAGGCGAAGTGGCTTTAAACTAGCTTTGGTCTAATCTTCAAGAATAAAATTTTCAATCAAGATTGGTTACGGAACACCTTATTAAAAGGAGTATTTAATTACTTTCCCATTCCATACACTTTCGCCTCCCCCACTCTGTGGGTTTGGCAAAACAGTATTCCATTATATTTTCAAAGAGATTTTTGGCATAACTTTTCAGACGCTACAATTTTTAAAGAATAAGATTTTTTAAAAATTTAGGCGAGTTGGGGCGATGGCAAAAGCTTTGCTTCTCCAAAGCAAAGAATCATAATCTGAGAACATTATGGAACAAACATATCAGTAATTTGTGCATAGCCTGCTGGGGCTATTTTACCAAAATTGAGTTATGGTGCTTTAACGGGTATTATAAATTATGTCAAGAGAATGACCGTTAAACACAGCTTGAATGGAAATCTAAGATTTATATTTGCTACGTACCAATGCCACGGCATAATTTTAAGCAGCTAGAGAATCTTCTAAAAATTGAGCAGATTGGAGTGCTGGTGAAACAAAAAGACACTCATTTCATTTCTTCTATTGCTTTAACCAAAATTTTATAAGACCAACTAGCATGTATGTAACTTTATAAGCTATACTGTTCCTTTATCATTTTTATAAATTCTTCGTCTTTCATTTTTTTTCTGCTATCAAGAAGATATTCAGCATCTGCCCCCGCCTTGTAGCGCAATTTGGAAGTTTCATCTGTAGTAGCTTCAAAAATAGCATCTGCTACCAAACTCGGTGGTGATGGTGTTAATTCTCCACTTTGCCATACTTTGAACAATACTCCCACTATGTATTGATATTCTGCTAAACTTTCGTCGTTCTGAAAATCGAATGAACGTCCGCCGAAATCTGTAGCAATCATACCAGGTTCTATAATTTTTACACGTACACCAACCTGTTGCATTTCATAGTTTAATGCTTCAGAAATACCTTCAACAGCAAATTTGGTTCCGTGATACAACGAACCTAATGGAAAAGTCATTTTCCCACCTATGGAAGAAATATTGATGATAGTTCCATTTTTATTTTCTCTAAAATGGGGAATTAAGGCTCTGGTTAGATCCAATAAACCTATTACATTAGTGTTGAATTGGTTCACTATATTCTCTCTTGGAAAAGCTTCCAGTGGTCCATAAGCTCCATATCCAGCATTATTTAATAGCGCATCAATCTTTCCAAAGTGTTTAATACCTTTGGATACAGCTTCATTGATAGATTCTACATCGAGAACATCCAATTTGGTTACTAAAATAGTATCTAATTTAGTAAGCTCTTCCTCCTTTTCCGGTGAACGCATTGTTGCAATTACATTCCACCCTTTTTGATTAAACAATTGTGCTGTAGCTTTACCGATTCCGCTACTTGCTCCTGTAATTAATATTGTTTTTTTCATCATTTATAGTTTACGCCATCCAATTTGCACTTGCGCCAGCCGATACATCAAGGACTTCCCCTGTAATTAAACCCATTTCTTCATCAAAAAAACGGTTTATCATTGTGCCTATACTTTCTGCTTCAAGTGCGCCAGTTTTCATGGGACTCCATTGTTTCATCATCTCATTTAATGCCTCCATTGTCGGATTTTGTGGTGACATTCCTTTTAAGAAATATTCATTATCCACTAATTTTGTATTAACCAGTCCTGGACAAATAACATTGCTCGTAATATTTTCTGCGGCTACAAGTGAAGCAATACTTTTTGTTAAACCGATAACTGCCCATTTTGTAGATGCATATACTGGAAAATAATTGTTGCCCATTCTTCCTAATTGCGAAGACACAAAAACAATTCTTCCGAATTTTTGTTTACGCATTTGTGGCAAAACTGCTTGAACTGTTCTTACCGAGCCGACTACATTAATGTCATTTACAACTTGAACCTCATTATCCGGGAAATAATCTATTAAGCCTACTTGAGTAACACCTGCATTGACTACTAAAAAATCTAGGTTTCCAAATGTTTTTACAGTTTGGTCAACAGCGGATTTTAAAGATTTACTATCTCTAACATCACCTTTAATCATTAAACATTTTACGCCTAAAGCTTCTATTGTCTTTTTGGCAGATGCTAAATCGCTCTCGGTTGCCAAAGCATAGTTTACACCATCAATTTGCTCTACAACATCGAATAACGTAATGTTAACTCCTTTTTTCGCTAATTCTACTGCACTCGCCAAACCAATTCCTCTTGCCCCTCCTGTTATGAACGCAGATTTCCCGTTCCAATAATTTCCAGCTTTTATTTCTGAATTTTCATCTTTATTAGTAGTATTGGCAAATCCGGATAAAGGAATTGTAGATAAAGCTGCAGCACCTAAAGCACCTTTTTTTATAGCATCTCTTCTTGAAAATTTATTTGATTCCATTTTTAAAATGTTTTTATGATTAATAATTGTTTATTGAAGATCCATTGGCTTAAATCCTTTTCTGCCAAGGAACGTTGCTACTTTGGAAAAGAATGATGGATATGCAGTATACACTTCTCCATCTTTTTTACGATGTGTAAAACCGTGTTTTATAATAGTTTCTGTTGGAATTTCTTTATAAACAAAAGGCCCTGATGCATCTCCAAATTCCTTACTCCACCAAAACTTTGTCATCATTCCACCAAGATTATGTACAACGATGTCTAAATCCTTGTAGAGCTTGTTAGCTGGGTCTGCCACAACTTTGTTTATATACCACATACCATTGGCATAGCCTCCCATATATGGAAAACTTCCGAAAAGAGAGCCAAACAGATGAAATTTGGTATTTGAAGAAAAGGGCCTAAAAGCTTCAATGATTTGCAATCTAGAGTTTAGATTAATTTGAAGTTCATCCCTTGAGTATTCAAAACGAGGTTTTTTGGATTGCATGTTTAGTTTAAAAACCCCATAAGTTGGAAAAACATGCATTAGAGTTTTTGCTTGTGCATATTTGGAAACAATTCCATGTAATTGTTTTCCAAACGTTTCTGCATTGGCACAATCTGCAATATCTAATGTTACATTGTTAAACTCTTTAAAAATTTCAGGTATGTTATTGGTACGTTGTATTAGATGAAATGTTTTTACATGTTCTTGGAAGTAGTTTTTGTGTTTTCTTATTAATTCTTGAAGTATAGCACTCGTACTTCCAAATATGAATAAGTTGAATTGATTATTTGCCCGCATTTAATTGTCTATTAAAATATTACAAGACAAATATCAGATGAAAAATAGGTAGTAAATAACACAAATTCAGGAAGGTTAAACACAAAAAAAGGAAGCATTTTGCTTCCTTTTACTTTTTAGAAATTACTTCTAATTTTTTCGATAATCTTGAGGTGTTAGTCCTGTTTTTAACTTAAACAATCTACTAAAATAGTGTGGATAGTTGAACCCTAAAGCATAGGCAATTTCGTTTATAGATTCACTGCTTGCCAATAACATATTTTTTGCTTTACCTATTATATAATCGTTAATGTGATCTTTTGCCGTTCTGCCAGTTTCTTTTTTAAGTAAATCACTCAAATAGTAAGTAGAAACATTGCATTTTTCGGCCAAGTACTGAATAGTGGGCAAACCTAAATCACTTACTTTATCTGAATTGAAATAATCCTTTAATAAGAATTCTACCTTTGAAACTGTGTCTTTGCTCCCATTACTTCTAGTATTAAATTGCCTTTCATAATAACGTTTGCTATGGTTCAGCATTAACTCTATAGTTGAGATTAAGACAGTTTGACTATGATTATCTATTCGTTCATTAAGTTCTGTTTTAAGCATCTCTATGCACTGCGTAATAGTTCTTCTTGTTCTGAAAGGTGTAAGGCTTCATGTACATCGTAAGAGAAAAACGTGTAATCATCTATCTTTTCTCCAAGAGATGTTCCACTGATCAAATCTGGATGGAAGTATAGCATCCAACCTTGAACTTCATTTAATGCTTGTGCTTTTTGGATTGAAAATACTTGTTTTGGTCCAATAAAAATCAAAGTGCCTTCATCAAAATCATAGTGATTTCTACCATAGTCTAATCCGCAGCTCTTATCCTTTAGTGCAATACAATATAAATCTGAAGCAAACTTAGCTCCTATTAGCTCTTCGCCATAAGCCATTTTTGCAGTATCCAGGATAGTGATTAATGGGTGCAATGGTTTGTCGAAACCTAGATTTTCGTGTAATTGTTTTATGGAGGTTGTTCTGATAATATCTGGCGTCATCTTTTATTTACGAATTACGACAGTTTAAAGAAAATGGGCTAACACTTATTAAGGAATGTACAACACCAGTTCTCTATATTGTAAAGCTAAGCTTTTGATTAATTGTTGAATAAGAAATATTGCTTAATTTCATTACGCACACTTGCCTTCGCCTGCTTTAGCAGGTAGGCATTACCCTCCTCTCCTATCCTTCGACAAGCTCAGGACAAGCTCGTCGGCTGGCATAATAAGCCAGCCCGAACTTGCCTTTCGGTACGGGCAGGTGTTTATTCATGGCTAGTTATTTGTTTTTAATGGTATTCATGCATCTCGCAAAGCTCGATGTCATTACCTTTTAAAAAGAGATTTTTTTGAAGAAAAATTTGAGCGGGTGGATGTGGCTACAAGTAACCTAGGCTTTGGCTGTACCTTGCTCCTATTTCGAAAGATCTACCAGACCTTTCAATCAGGAGAATTTAATATCATGCTGCTCCTCCCATGTTTTGTATTTTGACCGTGAAACCAGGGTGAGACTATCTACCTCGATTTGCCTTGAATACCCCCTTTTCTGAAAATGCTGCAAACTTTCATAGAGCATTTTCTTTCCCGTAGTCTTGGAAATGGTCATATGCGGGTTATCCGAAATAGCGAATGATTTCAGCTTTCCCTTAAGATGTTTATCGTATAGGGATTGGACGTTTGCATGTATTGCGGCAATGGCATCATTCTTGAAAACTTTCAGGTACAACGTTCTTGAACCCTCAAAAACGCCGAATCCGTCTATATATACTTTGAAGGCCTCCCTTTGCGACAATTGATCGAAAACCTGTATGAGAAGGTCTTGATATTTTGAATTCATTTTAAAGCTAGCTAGGGTAATATGGGGTTTTGACCTAGAGAGGGGTTGCTTCCCATAGGTGAATTCAAATTGCTTTTTAAGTCCCGTTACATTTTCAAGAACCGGGTCCGGAGGTACGATCCTCAGATTGTAATACTTTATTTTGGAAGTAAAGATGGGCAATCGTAATTGCTTCATGGCATAGAAATATTATCGACCGAGTACCTACATTTACAATAAGGCTTTGATAAATTTAGCAAACTTGTCGCAATTATTTAAAGCTACTGCGCCCCTTCCCTACTTGAACAATATTTTTATACGCTCTCAACGATAACCGGACTCAGTCCTTTTCCAGAACCTCTTCCAATATATTTCCGTCCGTATCCAGGAGAAGCTCCACCTCCTCATTTCCCTTCTCCATTTTGACCAGATATCGAAAAAGGCCGTTTTCCTTCAAATAGGTAACTCGATCGAACTCGAACCCTCGATACCTTTTTTGTAACATATTCTTGATAGCGTCCGGCAAGGAATCTTGATAGGGAATGGTGTTGTTGAACCGCCTTGCGGCTATGGCCTCCTGTTTTCGCTCTACAAATCTGTTCGGTCCCTTTCCGCTCTTTATCAAATCGAAGGCATCGTAAAGCTCACCGATAGCCGTGTAGGATTCGAACGATAGCTGATTGTCCTCAATGGTAATCACCTGGAAGAGCTGCGTATTTTCAGCCGCCCTATCCCGTTCCGCTTCCCAGCCCTCCCAAGCATTGGGACGCAACCCGTACATCTTTCCACCACTAACGGATACTACATAAACGGTGCCCGTTCTATCTCGAAGATTGACCCCATCCAAGGTATTCTCCCCGGGCGAAACCCTGCCCCTTGCATAGCTATGGTCATGCCCCTGAAGAACTAGGTCCACATTGTGTTTATCAAAAATCGGTTTCCAGAGTTCCCGTAACTCCGTATTGTCTCTGTTGGAAGAGGCTGAGAACAGTGGATGGTGGAAGGTGACCACTTTCCATTTCTGGGTAGTCTTTGATAATAGTTTCTCCACCCAAACGGCCTGCTTTTCATGCTCCACATTGGTATTGAGGCCTATGATTCGGGCATCCTGATAATCCATATAGTAGGCCGTCTCCTCCAATCCCTCTGGGCCATTTTTCGGAAGTGTGAACTGGGAATTCCATTGAGCAGAAAGGCTCCTCACCCCATTTTTTTCGTCCTCCTCGTTCAACGGCCTGTACTCATGGTTGCCAGGTACGGGAAAGGAAGGTAGGGAACTGTGTATCCAACCACCGGCATCGAACCATTCCTGCCACTCTTGCTCTCGATGCGCATTGTTCACCAAATCCCCGGCATGGATAATAAAACTTGCGTTAGGGGCTTTTTTGTAACCTTCCCTGATGAGTCTTGACCAAAGTTCAAGGATGAAGTTTTGGGTATCCCCCACATAGAGGAACGAGAAAGGCTTCGTTGTGGACCTACTGGCGGTCCTGAACTGTATCCACTCACTCCATCGCTTTCCATCGCCGACGCGATAGGCGTATACCGTATCCGGCAGCAAGTCTGAAAAAGTGGCCGAATGGTAATTCGATATCAATCCTGCACTGGGTATTTTTGATCCATCAAAGGTAGTAGTCACCGCTTTTAAGGTTTTTGCGTTGCGCCAAAATTTAGGGGCACCGGTGGCCACTGCGATTTCGGCGAAGGCAGTTTCGATTTCAGGGACCGTACGCCAGGTTACGCTGGCCGAAGTCGCGGGATCCTGACCAAGACTTAGCACAATCCTATCCGGATACTTGGAAGGTTTGCTCCACTCTACATCAAATTCCGGTGCTTTATATACCCGAGGTTCTTGGGCGAGGCTAGGCTTTGCCAACATGCCCAATAGAAATGTCGCTAAAAAATAAACTTTCTTCATATGATCTTTAATTTGGTAAAAGCCGAACTGGCCCTAAAAAGGTAGAAGGCGCCAAGGTCTAGTTTAACTATTGTATAAATATATACTTTCGCAAAACTAAATTCTATTTCTTTTGAATTTTTATGATTCTAAGGCAACATTTTATGTTTACCCTCTTATATCCTATCGTTGAAACTTTTTTAAGGCCTTTAACTTTCAAATTATCCTATTCCATAGCTCTCCTCATTCGGTATAATAAAAGTAGAGAACCTAGAATATTCATATTTTTATGACCAAACATTATCTGTCCGTATTATGTCCAATGATTTGCTCAGACAAAGTATTAAAAGAGATGTGAAAATCACCGATTCACAGCTTGATACAATTTGCAGCTACTTTGAACCAAGGACAGTCAAAAAGGGCGATTTTTTACTTTCCCAAGGAAAGGTTTACAAATTTGAAGGTTTTGTATTGGAAGGTTGCTTTAGGGTTTTTACCATAGATAAAAAGGGCAATGAAATTACGTTATACTTTGCCGTAAAGGGCTGGTGGCTTATGGATATAGACAGCTTTATGAATCAGACGCCCTCTGATTTGAACATTCAAGCTCTTGAAGATAGTAAGGTACTTTTGATAAATAAATCTAACAAGGAATTGCTCTATGACCAGTTGCCTGTAGTGGAGAAACTCTTTCGGGTCATGAGTCAAAAAGCCCTGATAGCATGGCAAAGGCGATTGATACGAAACCATTGCCAAACCGCCAAGGAACGCTATCATCATTTTACCGAAACGTATCCTGAAATTGCCGCCAAGTTAACGGATAGGCAAATCTCCAGCTATCTGGGAATCACACACGAATTTTTAAGCAAGATAAAGCGGAGCGGTATAAAAAAAGAGTAGTCTTTTCAAAAGTTGAACTTGTTCAACTTTTTTGCCTTTCCTATCTCCTACCTTTGATTTCCGACTTATGTTCAGTACCAAAAAAGCAATCCCGATGAAGCAATTGTTTTTGAAAATTTATGGAGATACAATTTTATGGGTTTCACTTTGTATATTCCTTGCCATACATTCTGGTTTCTCTCAAATCATAAAAAGGGCCCATGATACTTATGCAACACTGCAACCCATAGATGTGGCCAATATCCATGGAAATACCGTAACCGCCACAACCTACGAGAAAAATGGTTCACATTTTGTATATGCCGGAGGCGATAGCGGACTTATAGATGTTCTACGCATGACTCCTGACGGTCACCTTAGTGCGGTGGAGACCATTGAACTGTACAATAAAAATGGCCCTGCCAGGGGATTGGTTGTGGATAACATCGGTGGTACGGACTATCTATTTGTAGGCAACAAGGGAGGAAATGCCGTGGAAGTCTTCCAAATCGGAAACGATGGTAGACTTAAAAACGTATTTCTGTTAAAGGACACAGATCAAACCTATCTAGGCACGGTCATTACCCTGAAAGTTGTACATATGGAAAAAAAGTCTTTCCTCTTTGTGGGTGGATTGGAAAGTGTCCCAGGGCTAAGTTGTTTTGAAATTAGGAAGAATGGAAAACTCGTTCATGTTCAATCCATGAAGGATAATGATACCATCCATACCGATGGGATTATAGGGATGTACTCCCATAAAATCAATGGAAATACCTTTTTGTTTACCGGAGGATTTCAGGATAATGGGGTTAGCAGTTTTAGAGTGTTTGAAAATGGGCATTTCGAGAATGTGAACAATATTGCGGACAATACAACGGATCGGTATTTGACCGGTGCTTATCCGGTGGACGGCGTTGTTTTGGGAGGCAATCATTATGTTGTTGTAGGGCATCGGCATCATAAGTATTACAAAAGGGTAGGCTTCATCAAAAGGAAGGATTTTGTGTACCATGGTGATGGTGTGAGTATTTTTAAAGTAAGTCCAAAAGGCGAACTGACCCCCCATTTTGTATTGGTCGATGACGGGCAAACAAAACTTTCCGGGCAGACACGTATAGAACTATTGAAATTGGATGAGGAACAGGCCATTGTATCAGTTGCAACGCGTGACGATAAAAGTATTCAAATATGCCGTCTAAACCAAGATGGGGAACTTTCGCCATTGGGAATATTGGATACGGGATATCCAATTTATTATGGAATGGCGTCCCAGAAAATAGGAAGGGACTTATTCCTCCTGGCCGGTTCCGTGCAAGGCGATTTAAAAAAAATCTTTAGCTACAAAATCAATTTTAGGGAAAACGGGAACAACGAAATGTCCGCTAGAGTTCTTCGTCATATCTTAAACCTAAAGTACAAGGAGGAAGCGACCAAACTGCAAGTTGATAACGCTATTGAGGGTTTCAAAGACCTACAAAACAAAATACCTGGGATTATAGGTTTTGAGTGGGGCAGCAATATCAGTAAAGAAGGCCATAGCAAAGGTTTTACCCATAGCTTTATCCTAACCTTTAAAAACGAAAAAGACCGGGATATCTATTTGTCCCATAAAGATTATTTGGCCTTAGTGGAAAAAGTTGGACCGATCATAGAAGATGTTCTTGTTATGGACTATTGGGGCAAAAATTCTTTCTAGCAATCCCTTTGATTACTTGCAGGATTCCACACTTTTGGCAAAAGTAAAACTCATTGAAAAATCCTTTGCTAACTTCATGTTCTTTTTCAAACTGTCGGTTCCTTGAAGCATTATTTTTATGCCATCCTTTTCCGATCTTGTCCAAAAATTAAGTTTTGGCAGTCATATAAATTTTTGTTCGATTAACAGGTTCAAGTAAAATTTGCTATATTTAGTTGAATCAAGTACTTAGAATTCATTCTACCTGATTTTTTAATTCACTAAACAACCGATATTATGAGCCGATTAAAAGAATTGAAATACTTTACTTTGGTAATGCTCTTATTTAGCTTTGTTGCGGCCAGCTCTTTGAGCTCTTGCAGGGAACAAAAAAAGAAAGAAAACACTGAGGAGCAAGCAGAGCATCCAGAAGGTGAAGAACATCCAACGGAAGAAGGGTCAGCCGGTGAAGAACACCCAGAAGGCGAGGAACATCCGGAAGGGGAAGAGCACCCAGAAGGTGAGGAACATCCGAAGAAAGATTCCGTATCAGGGTAGACTTGCTACATTCTCCGAAGCCTCTTTATCAGCCTTTCTTTGGAATGAAAAAAATGTTTCCGGGAATGCTGGGGTCTTTCCTATTTCCATAACGGGATACGCCAGGAAGTTAACAGGTCCAGAATGTGGACCAGGTTCTATATGAAGGTCCCTCCCTCGGCTAAATTCGATACGATTTGCCGGATGCCGACCAAAATAGTAGGTGGCAAGGGCAGTATACTTATTGGCTTCGCTGATATCCACGGGCCACCATTTTCCCTCTGCATAAAACTCTGCCCAACAGTGATAACCATCGATGCCTCCTTCATCACGATCCGATGGAATCGAAGCTCCCACGGCAAATCGCGATGGTATTCCCGCAGACCGAGCCAAGGAAATGAAGAGCGAATGAAATTCCGTGCAATTGCCGGTAAGGGCATCGCATGCATAGACCGCATCACCACTGCCATACTTTCCAAACTTCATATAACGCATATTATCAATGATGTAGTCATAAAGGGCCCTTGCTTGCATGAGGATGCCTGTATTGTGTTTTTGCCCAATAATGGAATCGGCCAGTACCTGAAACCGGTCGCCTACAGGCATCAGTAAACTCGCATTTAAATACTTTGTAACCGATGAATCATCCTCATAGGGCTTTTTCTCTTGCCTCTTAACATCATAAACAAGTTCCAACTGCTGCCCACTATGTTCCGGGGAAAGTTCAATATATAAGATTGAATTGCCATAATTCTTCTCTTTGAGTATTTGATGTTCCACGGGAGCTTCAATAGTCTTTAATTCAACAGTTTGAAAGCGATCGCTCTGTGGAACAGGGATCCACATTTTTGCGGATTCCTTCATTTCGGGAAGGGTAATCTCATAATGAAATTCAAATTTGTCCTCTCCTTCGATAACTCCGAGCAAATCCGAAGATGCGTTTTGGATGGGCATTCTATACCACGTTTTGTCCTTCCGTTGTTTCCAGGTATAAAAAGGTTTACCATTGAGCTTGTGCAAGGTAGTTTCGGTAACGGTCATAGTCCCCGGATCTCCTTTCAGAAAAAAATCCACATCATATACATCACCGCTAACATCTGCCAAATCAACACACGCAAAATGACGTCGAGGACCTAAATTGGATAGATATTCCGTATGTACGCGTACCAATTGTAGGCGCAGTTCCTCCCCTTCCATGGTCATGTTAAAATATCCACCCCCCTCCTCTACTTTTTTGGCAATATTGGCTTTAATGCCCTCCTCTATATCGGCGGTAACTACCTTAGGAATATTCTTGACTGTAAGGTCCTTTTCTTCTTTTTTCTCCCTTGTACTTGTATTGCAAGCCATTGCCAAAGCAAGTACAAAAAGATACATGATCTGCAAGTCCTTCATTTTATAAGTGATTATGATTTGTATGAATTTACGATAATTCCACCGTTCTCCCAATATGGTATCTACCTTTGGAAATCTAATCTGGATTCGATGCTAGACATTCTCGGGATAACCTTTTTGGTAATCCAATGAAATATTGGTTAATCAAAAAGGGATTTTATAACTCGTTCCGATACATTTTTCTAATTAAGCAGAGACTCTAGGAAAAAATTAATTATAAGGACTTATTCAGGAGCTTCACCGCTGGCTTCCGAGATTGAAAAATTACCAAAAGAATCCTTTGAGACTACCTCTACCGAGTAGTTCGCTCCACTTTTGAAGACTGTGGAATCAATGGAGTTCAATGTGTAATCGATTTCTTCAATAAGAATAGATTCGTTTTCCCAAACCGTGACGTCATATGTCAATTGATCGCCATCCTCATCGCTTCCTATCCAAGAAACGGTCATTTCCAAAGATTCGATATTAAACTGGATAGTTATTCCCGCAGCATAAGGTGCAAAATTTCCAACCGGGGTACCCGGTGTAGTAAAAGAGAAGGTATCTCCGTTAGTCTGTCCATCTTCATTTACAGATATTACTTGCCATGTATACGTCTTTCCCCTGTCTAACTGTGCTTCTGCTTTCAAGGTACTGAAGGAATTTCTAAACAACTCGGTTGAACCTTCGGAGATGACAAGAATATAGCTTTGTGCAAGTTCAGCTGTATTCCATCCAAAGGCGACCAAAACTTTTGTGTTGTCATCCACTATCTCTTGATAATCGGAACAAGGCTCGCCGTTTACGGGTAATATCCCAACCGCCTTGGCTGGAGGGGTAATCTGATCTTCAGGCGGTTCTTCAGAGCCTCCTCCACTATCGCTACAGGAAAACTGTAGGACCACAAATACTACTGCAAATCTTAATAGTGTTCGTTTGATTTCTTTCATTTCTTAACAATCTTTACAGTTTTCTTTAGGCCATTGGTCTCCATTTGAAGAAAATATAGTCCGGTTTTCAATGACGAGATGTCCATTTTGTTTTCTGATTGGTAGTAGCTTTGTTCTTTTACCAGTCTTCCGTCAAGACCGAAGACCTTAATCGTAAGGTCACTCCCATTGGTTAAGAAGTTTACGCTGGTCGAGCTTATCGTTGGGAAAACCTGAACGGAGTCATTTATGAAAAAACTATCAGTAATCTTACCTTGGCAATCGCTTGTTCCAGAAATAATAACTTCGTTTTGACCCCTTAGATTTTCTAGTGATATAGTTTGTTGCCCGGTATGATTAAACGCAAAGCTCTTTTTTTGCCCGTTGACCAACACCACATAGTTTTTACTACCCATGACCGAATATGAGATAGTCCCGGATTTAGAATCTAGGGAAGCTCTCTTTCCACTCACGGAATTCAATTCATTGACAATAACGCCGTACTTCTGTTCAAATAAGACTTCAGGAATCGAAACGGTTACGGTATAGGCACCCACAGGCAAATTACCAATCTTAAAACCAGGACCGGAGGATATATCATCAAACTGGTTGGAAATTCCTTCGCCTTCGATTAGAATATCGATCATATATCCTGAAGTGCCCATTGTAATTTCTATAGCACCGTTCGAACTACCAACGCAACTTAGCGTGGATACATACACATTGATGGCATCATTCGGGATAAAATCGCAACCATTTGCATTTACCTGTATTCCCGGTAAGGTTTCCAAACAGGAATCTTTATGATCCATTACGCCATCCAAATCATTGTCCTGGTTACACAAAGGAGCTTCACCGGCATCAACGATTGTCCAGCCATGGGTGTCAATAATGAATTGCCTAGCATCGGTGGCTTCGCAGTATTGGCTGCTTCCGGCATCAAACGTAACTCCAGATTTGAGGACTTGAGTGTGCCAACCGTTTAGAAGGCTGTCATAATTTTCAATGGACAGTCCCGCATTACTGAACATATGGTCCATTTCGGCATTCCGATTAATTTGCCAATTTCCCAAATCTTGATCAAAAGCGGTGGCGAAATGGAACATGTTTGATATATTAATGGCATTACTCACATCCCAACCACCAATATCCTGATTAAAGGAAGATGCGCCCAGAAACATACTATACATTCTTGTGACAGTTGAAACATCCCATTTACCGATATCTTGATTGAAGGCCCTTGCACCCGTGAACATTTGCAACATGACCTCCACATTGCTTACGTTCCAATTTCCAATATCCTGATTAAACGACTCAGCACCTTGAAACATGGCTTGCATACTAGTTACATTGCTTACGTTCCAATTTCCAATATCTTGATTGAATGAAGTCGAACGCATGAACATCGCTGCCATGTTTTGAACATTGCCGACATCCCAATTCCCAATATCCTGGTTAAAACTAAAAGCACCATTGAAAACCTCTGTCATCCATGTAATTTGGGACACATCCCAATTGTTAAAAGACTCATTTCCAATCAATGAGGAGCAATTGGCGAACATGCCACTTATCGTAGAGGTATTGGAAAAATTGGGCAAGTCGGTGGCCAAAACATCCATATTGGAACATCCTTTAAATGCCTGTATCATATCCCCCCAAATAATTTCGCCCCATTGGTCAATAAAAATTAGTTTCTTGGTATCGCCTTGATCTCTAAAAAATATAGTAGGGAATTGTCCGAAAATGGATACTTGATAGGTTCCTGGTACGGTATAAGTATGGGTTATATCGCCTGTCACGCCCATGTTGGATGTGCCATCTCCCCAATCGACTTCATAAAAATAAGTCTCGGACAAATTGGTAGGAATTGTAATCTGATTGTTCGCGCTTGTACCAGGATTAACGGTATTCCAAGTAGTAATGAAAGAACATCTTTTACCGTTGTCCGAAATTGTCCACCCAAAGGTATCGATTAAATCTTGGCGCGCTTCGGCTGCTTGACAAAACCTACTCGGACCAGCATCGAATATTACATTATTTCTTAAACCTGGAAGGCTACTCCAACCTCGCAACAGGGCATCATAATTTGGAGTGGAGAGCTTTGTTCCCCGGAACATAAGGGTCATATCGTTTACAAGCGAAACATTCCAATCGCTTAAGTTTTGATTGAAACTACTTGCTCCATCGAACATCGATGACATATCAGTTATGCTGCCTACGTCCCAATTCCCAATAGGTTGGTCAAAAGAAACTGCATCCATAAACATTTCTGCCATATCCGTTACATTACCTACATTCCAATTTGAAATATCCTGATTGAAAGAGTTCGCTCCTCTAAACATTGAATTTGTTAGAACAACACTCTCCATGTCCCAATTGCCGATATCTTGATTAAAAACAATTGCCCATCTAAACATGGCGTCCATTCGTTGCACTTTTCGAACATCCCATGAAGACATATCTTGATTATATGCTGATGCTCGTTGGAACATACTGCGCATGCTAGTTACATTGGATACATTCCAATTGCTCAAATCTTGATTAAATGATTCAGCTCCGCTGAATAGGTACTCCATATTTACAACAGAACTAACATTCCAATCACCAATGTCTTGATTAAAGGCTTGTGTCCTTGAAAACATTCCACCTATGAAAGTCGCAGAAATCAAATTCCAATTTTTTAAAGGTTGATTGAATTTTGTTGCTCCGTTGAACATAGAATTAAAGGTTTCAACATTGGATACATTCCAATCATTCAAAGGACTATCAAATTCATTGGCATTGAAAAACATAGCCGTCATATTGATAATATTGCTAACATTCCATTCATTAAAAGATGGATTACCAACTAAGGCACTACACTCACGGAACATTCCTTCTGTACTACTAACATTTGATAAATTGGGCACATCGATGGCCAAAACATCCATATTTATACAACCATAAAAAGCTTCTGACATTGACGACCAGACAATGTTGCCCCATTGCTCAATTGTTAAGAGCTTTTTCTCGTCTGCCCTTATAGGGTTTCCTGTTTCGTAATTGAAGTAAATTCTGGGGAAGATTCCACCTATAGTCACCGTATAGGTTCCCGGAGTTGTATAAGTATGGGTAATATCACCAGTTACACCGGTATCCGATGTTCCATCCCCCCAATCAATCGTATAGTCGTAAGATTCATCAGGAAATGTAGGAATGGTAATTTGATTATTCCCGGAAATTCCTGGATTGTTGGTTCTCCAAGTAGTTATGAATTCTGTCTGGGCCAATAAGAAGAAATGGGTAAGGCCCAGTAGGGCTGTAAAGTAGGTTTTTTTCATGTCAGAATATGGTATAGCATAGCTAATTTACGGCTAGCTAATAAAATACCAAAAGTATCTCGTTGTTTTGTTTTCTTTTTCCTATGTAACGTTGATGAAAATAATCTAGGCGTTACAGGCAGGCGGTCTGCATATTGTGCACGCCGGCCCCTACCCATTTTGATAAGGTCGAATCTATATTCATTGCCTTCTTATGATTTTTTAAGGTGTTCAGAAACTTCAAATACGGTTTAGCCAATACCTAACCTTATTCTTTTGAGTATATTAGCTAACCATCACGATAGTATTGAATTTCATTGCCAAATAAAACCCTTATTCCATGAGAAATACAGTTAGAGCATTTATAGTGGTCTTGCTCTGTTGTACCACATTCCATTTGCTATCGCAGGATAAGCATCATTACCAGAACGATTTCTCCATCGAGAACTTTACCGAGCGCAGAACGAAAATAATGGATACCATCGGCAATGATGCCATCGCACTTGTACAGGGGGCAAGTGGGCATGCCGGATTCAGTGTTTTTAGACAATCAAACACCTTTTATTATTTAACGGGAGTGGAGACGGACCATGCCTATCTTATGTTGAACGGAAAAAACAGGCGGACTACATTGTACCTTCCCCATAGGGATGTAGGCAGGGAAAGTGGGCAAGGAAAAATACTGTCGGCGGAAGACCATGATCTGGTAAAGGAACTTACCGAGGTAGATCAGGTAAAAGGGATAGAATTTTTATCAGCTGACTTGCTTAGGACCGGATTGATCAAATCTGAGGTCCCGCTCCTATATACTCCTTTGAGCCCGGCTGAAACCGGAAACGATAGTCGCGATGAACTTTTATACGGCCAAGGCCGTGCCGCTTCCGATCCATGGGACGGGCAGCCGACTCGGGAGGCATTGTTTGTACAGAAAATCAATGCACAATTTCCCCAATTCGAAATCCTTGATCTCTCACCGATCCTAGATTCCATGAGACTTATCAAAAGTAAGGAAGAAATAGAACTCATACGAAAGGCGACCCAGATTGCCGGATTGGGAATCATAGAGGCCATGCGATCCACCCAACCGGGAGTTTATGAATATCAGCTTGATGCCGCCGCCAAATACGTTTTTCACCTAAACGGTGCCCGTGGTGATGGCTATGCCTCCATTATTGGAGGGGGCACCAATGCATATATGGGACATTATTTCCATAAAACGGATGTCCTCAACGATGGCGACCTGGTGCTTATGGACTATGCCCCGGATTATCGGTATTATACGAGTGATGTAACCCGTATTTGGCCCGTTAACGGTAAATTCGACAAAGTGCAAAAAGAGTTGTATAATTTTATAGTAGCGTATCGGGATGCCCTTTTCAAATTCATCAGACCGGGTATAACTTCAGACGAAGTATTGGATAAGGCGGCTATGGTTATGAAGGAATATCTTGTAGGCAAAACGTTTGCAAAACCGGCCTATTTAAAGGCGGTACAGGAAGGGTTGAAATTCAGGGGCCATTTTCAACACCCTGTTGGAATGGCAGTTCATGACGTTGGCGTCGTTCGTCATGTGCCATTACAAGCGGGAATGGTCTTTACCATCGATCCCATGATATGGATTCCAGAGGAACGCTTGTACATTCGAATAGAGGATATAGCCTTGGTAACAGAAGATGGTGTGGAGAATATGAGTGCCTTTGTACCATCCTCAATAGAGGATGTTGAACGGACCATCAAGGAAAAAGGCCTGATTGAATTTCATCCCCCTACTTCCCTATCGTTCAAAAAATAGGCACTGAAATTAAGAATCCGAATTAAAAGTAGTATGATGAAAAATTGGTTAGTACAGGTTATCTTGATGATACCTCCCTGTGTTTTTGCGGTATTCCCACTTTCGGATAATTATCCCAAGAATCCGAATATCGATGCGTTGAATTACATATTTCGTATAGAATTATCTGACTCTACCGACAAAATCAAATGCGAAGAGACCATAGACGTTCGGTATTTGGCGGCCGGTGTAACAACGCTACGCCTTGATTTGGTCAATGCTTCCGAGAAATTGGGAAATAAGGGCATGGTGGTAAACCAAGTAGTTTCCGAAGGCGGGGTTTTAGAATATGTGCATGAAAACGATGTATTGATCATTAAGCTTCCTGCGCCCGCTACTTTAAACCAGCGTACCAGCTATACGGTTACGTATAAAGGTGTACCCGCTTCGGGACTCAAGATCGCCAATAATAAATATGGCGATCGGACATTCTTTAGTGACAATTGGCCGAATAAAGGCAGGAATTGGTTGGCAACCATAGACCATCCGTATGACAAGGCCTTGTGTGAGTTTATCGTCACCGCTCCGGCACACTATCAGGTAGTATCCAATGGATTGAAGATTGAAGAATCCGATTTGGCAAATGGTAAGCGCCTCACCCATTGGAAACAATCCGTTCCGATTGCAACTTGGTTATATGTTTTGGGAGCTGCACGGTTTGCCGTAGACTATGTGGATGAATTTGAGGGGAAATCAATTGAGACTTGGGTATATTATCAAGATAGGGATGCCGGATTTTATGATTTTGCCATTCCTACGAAAGACGCCTTGGAATTTTACAGCGATCATATAGGTCCCTTTTCGTATGAAAAACTAGCCAATATTCAGTCGAATAGTGTAAGCGGTGGTATGGAAGCCGCTTCGGCCATTCTCTATAGTGAAAACGCTGTTGTGGGTGATAGAAATGAGCGCTGGCGGAACGTGGTCATTCATGAAATAGCGCATCAGTGGTTTGGGAATTCCGTAACGGAATATGATTGGGACGATGTTTGGCTGAGTGAGGGTTTTGCCACCTATTTCACTTTGCTTTTTATTGAGCACCAGTATGGCAAAGATGCCTTTCTGGAGGGACTCGCATCCAGTAAAAAAAGAGTGGACGAATTTCAAAGGAAGAATTCGGAGTATCGCATCGTTCATGACAATCTTACGGATATGTCCAAAGTGACCAGCATACAGACCTATCAAAAAGGCAGTTGGATTTTACACATGTTACGGGGATTTGTCGGCACGGATGTTTTCTGGAAGGGCATTCGATCGTATTATAAAAAATACAAAGATTCAAATGCCACAACAGAGGATTTCAAAAGGGAAATGGAGGAAGCTTCCGGCCTAGTTTTAGAAGACTTTTTTCAGCAATGGCTCTATAGGCCCGGTATCCTAAAGTATGATGGCTCCTGGGAATATGATTCAAAGAAAAAAGAGGTCAAGATACGCATTGATCAAGTACAAACAGACGGTAGTCTTTTTAAGATGCCGTTGGAGGTTGGTATATATGGACTGGAAAGTCAAAAACCGGAAATCAAAAGGGTACTGGTCAATGAAAAATCGAACACATTTATATTTCCCGTCGATTTCGAACCCGAAAAACTGGTTCTTGATCCTAACTTTTGGGTTTTGATGGAGGCAAGTTTTACGAAAAAATAAAGCTTTTAATTCTAAAGAATTGGGGTTAATTTTTAGTGAATCCATCATATAACATCACTCCTGAAGTATACAGTATTACGCCAATTACGACCCATCTGAGTACATCCAATGGCAACGATTTTACAATAAAAGCAGCTATACATACAGCCACCACGCCCGGAATCGCCATGGCAATGGCGGCTTTCCGGTTATAGGCTTTTTCCCGGATAAAGCGCACCGATGCCGGAGGCATAAGAAAAGCGCAGGACCCCATCATAATTGGAAAAGCTACTTTAGGCGACATGCCCAAAGCGAAAACCAATGCCATACAGGGAGCATATAATCCAATACCGGCGGTCATCAAAGCACCTAAACCAAAGTTGGCGACCACGGCAATTGCCAATTTTCCATTTTGGAGCCCTATGGCTTCTCCTCCCCCTTGAATCCATTCCATACTAGTGGCCAACATAAAAAATGCCGTTACCAATAAGGCAAAGCCCATGACCAACCGAATCTTTTTTTCGGATAATTTGGCCACTACCCCTGCTCCTAGGACCGCCCCTAAAGCAGCTGAGATAAACATCAAAACCAATGTTATGGGCTCTACTTCAATAATGGTAATAAAAATTATGGCTTGTAATAGAACCGGAAGGGTGTTCGCTACGTTCATCGTTCCCGGAATCTGTTTGTCCTTGGTCTGTTTTGTAAACTTTAAAAGGGCCGTCTGTGGAGCAAATGCACCAATACCGAGTACATCGAAGAAGTTGACGACAAAGCCAATGACCGATGTTTTTAACCAACTGCTGTTTTCCAGTGTATTTCGATGCGCTAGGAAATCCCTTGTCAAAACAACAGCGAACCAGACCGCGAGACCGGCCAACGAAATCCAAATTACAGTAATCATATCTGTTTACTAAAAAGAATATGGAGGTTAAAAATGACCAATGCCTTAAAGGGAATTTTGGCAAAATGAATCCCCTGACCTAGCAAACCTTAAAAAAGGTCTTACTTCTGTTTATTTCTCCCTTGGCCAGCTTGGCCTCGATTTCCTTTGCGGTCTTTGTAATGGCAAGACCTCCCAGACCTGTGCAACGATGGGTGTTGGGCAATGCATCACCTACTCTCTTCATGGTCTCCACCACTTCGTCCAGGGGAATCAAATGATCGTAATCGGACAGGGCCATATTCACACAGGAGATGGCATTTGTGGCCGCCATTACATTTCTATTCAGGCAGGG
This sequence comes from uncultured Flavobacteriaceae bacterium, assembly GCA_947494715.1. Lineage (GTDB taxonomy): Bacteria > Bacteroidota > Bacteroidia > Flavobacteriales > Flavobacteriaceae > Ulvibacterium. The sequence continues at coordinate 189,002 of CANLWG010000006.1, forward strand.
GGCCTCAACACGGTCGGCTATCATATCGCATATCATACCTAAGCTAGATTGTAATGCCATCGAAGCTGCAGAAAGTGATTGGTTCAACGTGCCTTTTTTTAACCCTACAATTGCGGCCGCAGCCATGCCCGATCCCGATCCGCATTCGGCCATGCATCCACCGACTTCCGCTGCGAATGTCGCGTGGGCTGCAATGAAAACTCCGATGATTCCGGCCGCCAACATCGCCTTTACCATTTCATCCTCAGAAAGCTTCAATGTTCTGCCAACGCCGATAATTGCTCCGGGCAAGGCACCACAAGATCCTGCAGTAGGCGCCGCGACTACAACTCCCATGGAACTTTTGACTTCCATCATTACAGAGGTGAATAAAATCACTTGGTTAAGAATATCGCCCTCCACGAGAGTTTTGTCCTTTATGCGTTCCTGAAACGCTAAGGACTGTGGCCCTAAAATGCGATCGGCATATTTTGTTCCCTTTAGTCCAAGGTCTATGGCACGCTGCATGATTCCCAATATGGAGCGCATCTTTTCAAATACTTCCTCTTTGGAGATATTCCCCCGCATGCTTTCATAGGCTACGGCCAACTCCCATAATTCAAGGTTTTTATCCGTGTTGTATTCCAGCATTTCGCTACAGGTGATAAAAGGTACCGTAAGATTTTTACGTGCCATTATGGGAAGTACGGGATGAATCTTCTTAATGCAAAGAACCTGGTCCATTTTTAAGAGTGCCGCTTCCAAACTAGCGGTAATGAATTGGTTCGATTTTATTTCGATGAAAGAAGAAGCTCCTTTACGTAGTGCAATTTCATCACAAGTAAAAGACTGTTCAATATGTTCAATAAGATGTGCGGGTGATTTAACATATACCAAGGTTTGATAAAAATCCCCGGCCATTGATACTGGGGCTCCGTCGATTTCAATAATCTCGATCATGCCCCCTCCCGTTGAAATGGCCGTTACTGTTCGGGTCTCTTTGCTATTTTTTAGGGTAATCTTATAGGTATTGGGATGTGTGGCCCCTATGGGATGAATATCGATATGAATTTGAATCCCCGCTTCTTCAATAGCCTGTAAATAATTCGGTAGGCGCTCCTCGTCCGCTTCCCATCCCATGAAGCCCCCGAATAAACCCATGTCCGATCCTTGACCTTTGTGGGTCGTTGCCAAAGAACCATTTGGATCGAACTCAATATAGACTTCTTTGATGTCGCCATCCATTAAATCGAGACACATTCGGCCGATGCGCAAAGAAGCTGCACAATGTGAGCTTGACGGCCCCCGCATTACCGGTCCGATTACATCATTGAATATGCTGGGATATCCTGTCATCTGGTGAACTACATTTTAATATTTGAAAGTCAAGATTTCATAAAGATAAAACATCTTAGGTCTAAATCGCCTATCTTGATAGCTCTTTAAAAGGATAAGGAATGAATAGAGCAATACGAATGTTTTTGAACCATTTATGGCAATCCATACTCTTTTGGACCTTTGCTATGGTGCTCTGGGCAATGTTTCGGTTTTATGGCCTTGAGTCCGAAGAAGGTGTTACCATTAGTGCGGACTTTCGCGAAGGTCTGCAAATAAAGAATATACTTCCATTATTTGCGCTTGCCGGTTTTCTAATGGGTATTTTCTACGCCACGATGGAGTTCGCTTTTGACAGGTATAATTCCAAAAGACGTTCCATAGGGTTAACCATCATTATAAAGACGCTTATTTATTTGTTTTTTATAATACTGATAGCGACTTCCATGATCGAACTGGGAACAAATCTGTTTGGGCTCAAGAAAAATAACGACTTGGGTTGGTGGCGGCATGACAAGGGGTTTTGGATAACTACCCTATATTTTTTGTTTACCTCCCTGATTTTTTCTTTCATTAGGATTGCCAATGAAAAATTCGGAAAAGGGGTATTTCTAAAAATGTTATTGGGGAAGTATAAAAAACCTCAGGAAGAAAAACGGATCTTTATGTTTCTTGATTTAAAATCCTCGACCACTATTGCCGAAGCCTTGGGGCATTTTAAATACAGCCAACTTATTCAGGATTGTTTTTATGACCTGAATGATATTGTTCCGAAATATGCTGCTGAAATTTATCAATATGTTGGAGATGAAGCGGTACTTAGTTGGCCGTACCACAGAGGGTTGGCCAATACTAATTGTGTGGCTTTATTTTTCGCATTTCAGACTGTTTTGAAGTCACGGAATTCCTATTATATGGATAAATACGGATTGGTTCCCGAATTTAAGGCTGGTCTCCATGGCGGAAAGCTAATGGTCGCCGAGGTAGGGGTTGTAAAAAAGGAGCTGGCTTTTCATGGCGATGTGATCAATACCTCCGCAAGGATACAGGCGGAATGTAATAAACATAATGTTACTGTTTTGATATCCGAGGAATTAAAGGAAGATTTGCCGGCAGACTCAAAATATTCGACAAAATCCATAGGCAATCTGCTTTTAAAAGGGAAAAAGGAAGAATTGAATGTTTTTACCATTCTTCAAGGCTAATATTTCTTATGGAAAATTACCTAGCCAATTTTGGATACCTCTTAAATAAATTGGGTTTTTTTAAAATTTAAACGGGCAGGTTCACGACAGTAGCGAACAGATTCACGACAAATAGGATACTTTGCTTTGAAGGTTCACAAAATTCTTGGTTTTTTACGAAATGGAAAGAAACGATTTTATCAAAAAAAGTATGGCTTTTGGAGGAATTGCCACTGTAGTTCCCACTATGGCCATGTCCCATGGAAAAAGGGCTATAAAAGAGTTGTTCGACCAACAGGAAATTTCTGAATTTGTGTCCGCTGCACATAAAAGCTTGGAGGACACCCAAAAGATTATTGTGGCCAAACCTTTATTGCTGAATTGCACCAGCCAACTTGCCAAAGGAGATTTTGAGACGGCCATCGGGGGTGCATCGCATATGGGGAGAAAGGATATTGCCGATTTTCTGGTATCCAAAGGGGCACGGTTGGATATTTTTAACTACACTTTTTTGGGATACGATGATTTTGTCCGGAAGCTCATTACGGACCATCCCCATCTGCTCAATGCACCAGGACCTCATGGATTTACACTGCTGCATCACGCAGAAGTAGGCGAACGCAAGGAATTGGCCGCTTGGTTACAGGAAAAAGGGCTCGTAGAAACCTTTTTCAAGGGCGTTTTCGGGTAGGCAATATGAAACTTCAAATGTATCGGGACGTTCTCAACGTATCCAAAGCTCTATATTTGTAGGGATGGGAATAACAAGGTGTATTTTTCCAATTGGATTTTTAGATGATGTGGTCCGTTAATACAGATAGACGGTTCTTTTGTTTTGCTACACTAGTACTGCTAGTAGTGTTTGGTATTTCCCTCATTCAAAACGTTATCCGGTACAAGCATCATGCAAGCTATGATATTTGGACCTCGGTAATTTACCTAGCAGTTTCCGTATTGCTCTTTATTCCCTTTATGATACTTTCGTTCCAACTACAAAAAGAGTTAAATGTCCGGTTTGATAAATGGTACTGGCCTATGGTCGTTCTGTTCGCCCTTGTTATTTTGCTTACTTTTTATCTTCTATCGGGGATTCTTTTACATAGTCTCGAATTCTTTGATCATTTTATTTCAGAGGATTACGCACGTTACTATTTTGGTCGCGAGGCCCTATATCATCTTTTGGTAATTTTTGGATCCTCGTTGTTCGTAAGAGTTAAAGGGAAGAAAAAAAGGACAACTATAGAAGTCAGTAAGGGTAGAAAGACCATAACACTTCGTTTGGATGCCGTGCATTGGATCGAAGCAGATGATCATTACCTTAACTTTTATACGGAAACGGAAGTCTTTATCAAACGGGCCAGTCTAAGTGATATGGCAAAACAACTTGCGCCTGATTTTATTAGAATTCACAGAAAATATGTGGTCAACAAAAGTCAAATCGTATCCAAAGAAAAGAAGCAACGCAAAGAATTTATCCTCCTTGGTTCGGGGAAAAAACTAAAAGTGGGCCAGTCTTTTGTACCGTTGTCCTGGTAAATGCCTCCAGATTGCTAGGTCGTTGTTTATCCTCCTGACGGTAAAGTTCTCTTCAAAACTTATACTGGACAAAACCGAAATGTTTTAGGTAAGGCGCCACATAACTAAATGAGTAGAGCTCAACATAGTCTACGATCTTAACCAACTATGTCTAATACGTAGCGCCCACCCGAACAAAACTATTTTTTAAATGGTATCTCGGTGCTTCGGGAGCAGCCATACAACAGGTAGATCCCAAATAGAATAATGCTATTTCCTCCAGTTTTTCCACTTTCGACCCTACAGCCATATTTTTAGGAAGTGCGATGGTACCCACTGCCGGACCCCCGACTATGGATAAGTACCACGTACGTCCCCAGATATCCACAATATCTATGTTGTACCGTTCGTTGCGCAATGCGGGCAGAGAGGGATTCTGTTTGTAGATCCACGGCCTAAGTACCACAAGGTCTCCGGGAACGTGCTGAATTCGGCTTACGGTACCCGATACCGGAGCATGGATACGATGGTAGTTCTTATTATGCAAAAACACATTCGTGAAGTAATAATCTTTAGGGATGGGAACCTCACCTATCTGGAAAATAGTTTCAATACGGCGCTTGTCACCCTTAACATTGGAGATTGTGGTATCTGCTACAGATCCCATATCACAAAGCAGGCCTTCGCAAGGCCAAACATGGGCACTTTGGTTTTGAGGAAGTTCTTTGAATTCCCTGGTGAAAAAATCCTGAAAGTTGGTAAATTCCTTTTTGCCATTGGGCGGTTTAAACTTTTGCAGATAGTTCTTATCGGTGTAGTTAACCCTTAGATAGGGGCCTATAATCTTTTTGGAATATGGTTTGGTATATAAGGAAGAGTACCATGCGGATATTCCACGCTGTAGGTTACTTGGTAAATTTCCCCAAAGCCGAACGGAAAGGAATTGATAAATGGCAGCTCTCCACCGTGGTACTTTAAAAACCGTAAAACGGGTGTCGGATTCTGAGGTAGGAAAGAAAACAGATGGCATACGTTTCGTTTATTTTTAATGGCAAGTGCCCTACTATCCAGTTTTCCCTCCTCAAGGTCCAAATAGTACGAGCACCTTGCCAAATCGGTAACAATTTCCCAATATCGGCTTCTTGCTATTGGGAAGAATTTTATTTTGGAAGTCTTTCAAAACCTGATGAAAGCTCTATTAAAAAGACTGTCCGCTTTTTGATGATGACTCAAAGTAAGGTCGCGTACCATGCATTATCAAGACATTTTTGTGAATGACTCGGTTCACTTGGGATATGACTTTTAAGGGTCGATTGATGACGAAAACGGGTCTAAAAGTGCTGTTGGGGCGGATGAAAAGTCACTGGCCTCCCATTTAAGGAATGATTAACAGAAAAAAATGTGAAATGCTTTCCTAAACCTGAAGTGAGAACCCATTTTGTAGATTAGGAAAATTAAAGAGGGGTATTTATTGGCGTAAAGCTTCCAACGCTTGGGAACGGTAATTTCGACCAATGGGAAGTTCGCGACCCTCCACCTCGACCATAATGTTGTTATAGGCCGTTATGTGCGCGAGGGAAATGATGTAGGAGCGATGGATCCGGATAAAGTGTTGCTTGGGTAATTTTTCGGCCAAATAACTGATACGTTGGGTCGTAATCACTTCCCTATCCGTTAGATGAATAATAACCTTGTCGTTTAGACTTTCCAGATAATGGATACAGCCCAAATCCAATTTAACCACTTTACGATCCGCCTTGATATAGAGAAACTCTTGCTCCGAAGTAGTTATTCCTTCTCCCTTTGCCGTTTCGGATTCCCCGCCATTAAGCTCTGCCTGTTGTCCCTGAAGATACTTGTTCACTTTTGAAATTGTCTTCAAAAAACGGGTCAGGGAAATAGGTTTTAAGAGGTAATCTATTGCATCAAGCTCAAATGCTTTTACGGCAAAATCCCTATAAGCCGTGGTGAAAACGATCAGTGGCGGGTTCTTGATCGATTCTATCAGTTCCAATCCGTTTAATTTGGGCATCTTAATGTCCAAGAAAACCAACTGTATATGTCCCTGCTGTATATGTTCAAAAGCCTCTAGGGCATTACTGCAGCTTGCCACGACCTCCAATTGATCAATTTGTTCGGCATACTTTACCAATACATTTCTGGCTAGGGGCTCATCATCTACAATGATACACTTGATCTTATTGGACATTTTCTTCTTGCGTTAGGTCGGAGATACTACTCAGGTCGATATTCAATTTCACCAAAAAACTATCTTCCTCTTCTAAGATCTTCAGTTCATACTTGTCCGGGAAAAATAGTTCCAACCGTCTTTTTACGTTGGTAAGCCCAATGTTCTTGTCCGTATCCAGCCCTTCTTTGGAAAGTTCGGAACTCTTGCTGTTTTCCACCATAAACACCAGATTGTTCTTGATCAACTTAAGATCTATAGTAATCCAGGCATCACTAATTTCGTTATCCGCCCCATGTTTAAATGCATTTTCTACAAAAGGCAATAATAAAAGCGGGGGTATAGGTGTTTCCGTATTGTCAATGGATTCGGAAACGTTAATGCTAAGACCTTCTTCGTACCGAATACGTTCCAGAGCGACCAAATTCATCAATTGCTCCCACTCCCTTCCAATAGAAATGAAGCGCTCATTGCATTCATACAACATATAATCCAAAAATTTGGACAGGCCCAAGACTACATCAGGGGTTTTTTTGGATTGGGACAGGGACAGGGAATAAATACTATTTAAGGTGTTGAACAAGAAATGGGGATGGATCTGAGCCTTTAAGAATTTAAGCTCCGTGGCCACTTTTTCCTTTTCCAGTTCCTTATTGATTTTATCCTTTTGATAATAAAACAATTGCAATTTAATGGCCATGGCTACAAAAACCGGAGTATATACCGCAACAAGCGAATTAAGCACTTTCGGGAGGTACAATATAGGCGTCTTCCAGTATTCCTTTTCAGGACTAAACCATCGATAGAGATAGGTCCAGACCATATAGCGATCTATCACCCCCATGGCTAATGCCAAAATAATGGACAAGGATATATACTGAATGGTTTTCTTCGGATACAGAAACTTGGGCATCAAATAGTAGAGGGTAATATAGGTGGGGATCATTTTCCATGGCAACAGAAATAGCAATTGTTGAAATTGTTCCCAATATTCATCGTCGTAGCTCCCCCACATCAAGGTATACAACGCCACATAGGCCATCCAAAAAAGGACATGGTAGTATACCCTGTTTTTACGATTTGAAATCTTGTCGATCATTCTGAGCTATTTGCCAGCAATTCTTTGTGAAATTACTAATTACCGGTTAGCTTGTAAAATAACGGAACCAAACAACACCCTTTTGACAGAGAAAGCCCTTTTTACCCCTGTAAACGTTTTCTTTGAAAATTAAAAGTAAGGCGGTAGAATAGCTATGCCAATATACCGCTCTTTAAAAATCAAAGTATATGGAATGGCAGAAGATATGGGGTAAATGGAATGGTACGTGTTAACTTTGCAAGGTAACTTTAACGGCGTTCATACCTTTCATCCCCTTTTCCAGTTCGAAAGTAACCTTGTCATTTTCCGCAATTTCATCGACTAAACCGCTGACGTGGGTGAAGTATTTCTCTTGGTTTTCGGCATCGATAATAAATCCGAATCCCTTTGAAGAATCAAAAAAGGAAACGGTTCCCTTTCTAATAGGATCAAATTCCTCCTTGTCACTTTCCAAAGTCTTTGGAATACCGATAACTATGTTCTCGGCCTCTATTTCAATTTTTTGTGAGGGATCAGGTGGGGTATCCGTTAAATTGCCATTATAGTCCACATAGGCAAATTCAATTCCCTTTTTCCCATTTAATTTTGCCTCGGCTTTGCGAGCTTCCATTTTCTTTCGTTTCTCTTCACGTTTTTTTAAACGCTTTTTTTCCTTTTCACTTTTATTAAATGTTTGCTGTGATTTTGCCATTCGTTTATTTAAAATGTTTTGACCAAAAGGTACGATTAGTATGCAAAGATATCTCTTTACATTAAAATAAGCCAAAGAGTAAGGCTAACATTCTAATTTTAAAGGTTCAAAGGGCCATTGGCTGCAATCGTTAGTCGAAACCCTTGCGGTTTTTTAGTATGCACTTTTAGTGCAAGACTTTCCGTTTCTACGAATATCTCGATTTTCAGAAGTTGCCGAGTTACTTGGTTATTAGTTATTGTCGCGCTTTGTCAAAATAACCTAAAAACTCAATAACCCAATAACCTTTGGCCATTTCTTTGCTCGTTCAAACCCCCACCTGCGTCGGGCAAGTATGGATTTTCAAAGCATAAGAGTGGTTTAATTCTTGCCATTCATCTGGCACGGCCCTATCTGTTAAATTTTTCATAGGCTTTTCTTCAGTTTACCGCAACAATCCCCGATAAGCTGTATTTTTGCAGTTGCTAATTTCAACAGAACGTAATTATGGACATCCAATATGGTCATATTCTCTATGATTATCTATTGGAAATCGGAATAGAAGAAACCCCGGCTTCCTATATTAATCTATTTGTGTTACTGGTGGGTAGCATTGCTATTTCTTGGTTGCTCGACTTTATTATCTGGAAGATACTCCGAGTACTTTCCATCCGTTTGGCCAGGCGTACGGCGACTGATTTTGATAACTTCCTTGTTGCCCACAAAGTACCAAGATATATTGCCCATATTTTTCCTCTATTGCTGCTTTTTGAGCTTGTCCCGGTAGTATTTGTGGATTTTGAATATGGCAGTACCCTAGTACTTAAAGTATTGATGATTTTAGGGGTACTGTTGGCTTTGGTGTTGGTAAAAAGTTTACTCTCAAGCACCAAAGACTACTTAAGGACGCTACCCCATTTGCGAGACAAACCCTTGGATAGCTACATTCAGGTCTTCATGATATTTGCTTGGGCAGGGGGTATTTTGACCGTTTTTGCCATTATCACCGATACGACCATTTGGAAATTCTTTACCGCTCTTGGTGCTGCATCCGCTGTTATCCTATTGATTTTCAAGGATTCTATTCTAGGCCTTGTGGCCAGTATACAAGTGAGTATAAATGACATGGTGCGGATTGGAGACTGGATTACTTTTGAGAAGTATGGTGCCGATGGTGATGTTGTTGAAATCAGTTTGGCAACGGTAAAGGTGCAGAACTTCGATAAGACCATTACCACCATTCCTACCTATGCCTTGATTTCCGATTCCTTTAAAAATTGGAGGGGTATGCAGAAATCAGGCGGAAGGCGCATAAAACGCGCATTGATAGTTCAGCAGAGAAGTGTAAAATTTCTAGGTGCGAATGATGTGGAATCCTTAAAGCGAATAGAGCTTATCACCCAGTATTTGGAAACCAGGGGTAAAAAAATCGATTCGTTCAATCAGGAACGTGGGGTAAACAAGGATCTGGCCATAAACGGAAGGAACCTTACCAATCTTGGTGTCTTCCGCAAGTATATGGAGAGCTATTTGGAGGGCCATTCTGCGATTAACGAGGACATGACTTTGATGATACGCCAGTTGAACCCTACTCCGCAAGGAATTCCCTTGGAAATCTATGCCTTTAGCAGTGATAAGCGGTGGGAAAATTATGAATATATCATGGCAGATATATTCGACCATTTATTGGCAGCCCTCCCCTATTTTGAGTTGGAAGTCTTTGAACTACCCACATCTTTGGAATCGGCACTTGATGCTTAAAATGCATTTAAAAGGAATTTTTGCTTGGATATTCGTGTCACGGAATATACTATTTAATGAACGCAATGCCACTTGGAACTTTGTATTTCTGCTATTTTATAACAAAACATTTTTTATTCTGAAGGCGGTATAACTTCATTTTGGTTATTTTAGAACCAACAAATATGACACTATGGGTTCAAGAAGAGATTTTTTAGAAAAATTGACCGTTTCTACAATCAGTTTACCAATTTTATACGGCCCCACCCAATTGTTCGCCGCTTCGGAAGAACCCTATGACGGACCAATTTTAAAGGTTGCCATTATGGGTCTTGGCAGTTATGGACGCCGGGTAGCAGAGGCCATGCAGTCCTGCAAACGTGCCAAATTGACCGGGGTAATTAGTGGTACCCCTTCTAAAATAGTCGATTGGCAGGCCAAATACGGTATTCCCGAAAAGAATTGTTACAACTACGATAATTTTGATCGGATCAAGGACAACCCTGATATCGATGTCGTTTACGTCATTACCCCCAACGGACTACATAAAGATCAGACCATAAGAGTTGCCAAGGCCGGAAAACATGTAATCTGTGAAAAACCTATGGGCATCAATGCCAAGGAAGGTCAGGAAATGGTCGATGCCTGCAAAGCGGCCAACGTAAAATTGTTGATAGGCTACCGTATGCACTACGAACCAAAAACGGTAGAAGTGATTCGAATGCGGAAGACCGGGGAATTTGGAAAGCCAAAGTTTTTTCAGGGACTCTCAGGATTTACTATCGGAGATCCTACGCAATGGCGTTTGAACAAAGAACTGGCCGGTGGCGGTGCCATGATGGACATTGGTATTTATTCCATCAACGGTTCCCGCTACATGCTTGGCGAGGAACCTATTTGGGTCACCGCGCAGGAAACGAAAACAGATCCGGTGAAGTTTAAGGAAGGTGTGGATGAAACCATACAGTTTCAAATGGGCTTTCCCAGTGGTGCCGTAGCTTCCTGCCTATCTACCTATGCCATGAGTCATTTGGATCGTTTTTTCCTAAACGGGGAGGATGGTTACGCGGAAATGCAACCTTCCTCAGGTTACGGCCCCATCAAAGGCCGCACCCATAAGGGAGAATTGACACAGCCCCATATCACCCACCAGACCCTACAAATGGATGGGATGGCCCAACTCATTTTTGAAGGCGTTGAGCCTATTGTACCTCTTGATGGCGAAGAAGGTGTGAAGGATATGAAGATTATTGATGCTATCTATTTAGCGGTTAAAACGGGTAAACGAGTCGATTTATAAGAAACCGATCAACACTAAAAAATAGTCGTGGAAGACTAATATTCCAACAATTCTATTTTTCGAAAATCGATGGGGTGGCTATTGGATTGAAAGGAAAGGTAGCCGCCCTTTACTGCTGTATCTCCATTCATAATCAATGTTTTTGCAGTTTCGTTGTTGGGGTCGTAGGTGGGATTGGCATAACTTAAAATCTCTTCTCCATTCACAAAGTGGGTTATTTTTCCATCGTGGATATCTATTTCCGCAGTTACCCATTGATCTCCGTGAAAGGTTCGGGGTACCGTTGCCGGAATACAGGTAGTCGTATTCTTTGCTCCGTTAAATTCCACAAAGATTCCATTGACGCATAAGGCTCCCAATGGGCGATCTTCCTTACCATTTCCGCCATGGAAATTATATTCCATACAAATAGGAAATGGTTGATTCAATTTTTGTGTATTTGGCGGTTGGCCGTGAAATTGAATACCACTATCACGATAGCCCCACTCTGGTGCTCCGGGAGCTGTTTCGCCTACGAATCGGTATTCTACTTTGAGGCGATAGTCCGTTAGTCTTTTATCATAGTACAGGGTACCGAAACGATTATTCAAATTAGGGCCGTAACCATCATAGCGGATACTTAGGATTCCATCGACCACACGAAAGGTATTTCCAAAATTTTCGCCGAGGGGGTAACTGCTGATTTTCATGGTCCAACCCTCTAAATTCTTTCCGTTGAAGATAGATACCCAGTTGCTTTTTTCTGATTCGGTTTTTCCCAAAACAGCTGATTCCTTATTAGCATCGGCCTTTTTTTCTCCGCAGGAAACCAGCAATAACGCGAATGATATTAAGATGAATTTCATCGATCTATTGCATTTATAATCAGGTTTAAAAAATCATTTTCTTTTTAAATGTAGGGATAAAAAGATAATCCGCTAAAGAAATCCATTAAACCATCAAGAAAGGGATGGCCTCCTGAATCTGATCATTAAGGCCATAAGTAACCACAAACCAATAACAAAGCCAATTACACCCATAAAAAGTTGAGGTTCGGCTTGAAAAAGGTTTAAATCATATAAAAACAACAGGTTGGAAAAGACAAGGAAAAAAAGGACAAATCTTCCGAAATATTTGTCGAAGATGCTTTCCGGAATCTTCTTTTTATGGTACCTCCCAATCACCGATTCAGTGAGTCTTTTGATAAAATTTTCCGATGGCTCTTCTAATTTACTTTTTCGTAATAGCTCAATGAGTTCCTCATCCTCGATACTGTACTTTTTCATAATAGATTCTTTACTTCGTTTCCCAATACGGATTCCAACTCGATTTTCAATTGTTTCCTCCCCCGTAACAGGCGCATCTTAATGGCCGACCTTTTCAGATCCATTATATTGCCTATCTCGGAAATTGTCTTTCCGTGTGCATAATGTAAGGTAAACAGTAATCGGTCTTCGGGGGATAATCGATCCATTGCCCGATCTATATATTTTCTTTTTTCATGTGACCGCAAAGCGTCCCAACCCTCGTTTTCATTATTTGAATTCTTTTCATGGCTTGATACTTCGTCCAAAGAAGCGTCCATAATCTTTCTGCTCGCAATTTTTGTCAATGCACAATTGTAGACAATGCGATAGAGCCATGTAGAAAACTTAGAAGATTTTTTAAACTCTGGAAGGGACGCGAAAGCTTTTATAAATGCATCCTGCACCACTTCTTCGGTATCCTCCCTATTCCGCAAAATGGTAATGGCAACCGTATAAGCCAAGTTCTTGTAGGTATTCACCAAATACTCAAGACCTTCTTTATCACCCTGAGCTGCTTTTTTCAGAAACCTGTCCTCTTGTTTATTTTTTTGAGCTCTGGCCATTCTTAAAGTTAGACTGTATTTTTTGAATAATGGTCACAAAAAGTGACCACTATTGACTATTTTGAGTCTAACCAAGAAAACGATAGAGAACGAAAAAAGAAAGATTATGAAAGTTACATCTGCAGCATTGTTCATTTCCATAGCACTTGTTGTTTTTGGAATATGCTATTATTATTTTACCACTCGACATAAAGAACGTATGGCCATTTTAGAAAAAGGATTGCCAAGGGATTATTTTAAGGGAAATACCCACTACCTACCTTTTGTTCTCACCTTAGGTATTGTAAGCATTGGAATTGCTTTGGGTATGCTGGTAGGAGGATTATTAAATTCAATGGACGTAGGAGGAATTGGAAATTTGATGTTCCCATTCTCCATTTTTCTGTTCATGGGAATTAGCCTGCTGGTTTCATACTGGGTGCTTAAAAGAATACGGACAAAGCAGTAAACAATGCTATAGGCAGATAATTGAATTAGAATACTAGAAGCTTAAACTCCGGGTGGATCATAACACATCAATCAAAATCGAATCGTATGAAAATTAAACTAAAAAGAAATCTATGTCTGTTATTACTCGGTTTTCTATCCTTTGCAGTATTAGGCCAAGCATATGAGGCCGCCCTTGATGCCTTATTGAAGGAACAATCGGACTCATCAGATCCTGGTAAGGTTGTCCTAGTGGCCAAAGATGGAAAGGTCATCTATAAAAAGGCTTTTGGTAAGGCCAACCTTGAACTTGACGTTGACATGGATGCGGAACACGTTTTTCGTTTGGGTTCCATTACCAAACAATTTACAGCTGCTGCTATACTAAAATTGGCCGAGGAAGGGAAGTTGTCATTGAAGGATGACATTACCAAATTTATCAAGGATTACCCGGTAGATGGAAATACCATCACTCTGGAACATTTGCTTGCCCATACATCCGGGATTAGGAATTATACCAATCTCCCCAAATTTACTGCCGAAGTAAGGAAAAAGGATTATAGTCCTAAAAAACTCATCGATTTCTTTAAGGATGAACCTATGGATTTTAGCCCTGGTGAAAAACACGCCTATAGCAATTCTGGCTATATCCTATTGGGACGTGTAATCGAAATAGTTTCGGGCAAGATGTATGGAGAATACATTGAAGCTACTTTTTTTCAACCCCTGGGCATGAAAAATTCATTTTATGACTATTCTTCGAAACTAATTCCGAAAAGGATTCCAGGTTATCAAAAAAAAGGGAATACTTATGAAAACTCGGATTACTTGAGCATGACATTGCCTTATGCCGCAGGTTCCTTATTATCCACCATAGAAGACCTGTTCATTTGGAACGAAGCGGTTATGGGCGATTTTGTCTTGAGCACGAAAAGTAGGGAGAAAGCGCATGCGGCCCAAGTCCTGAACAATGGAAAAATAATTGATTATGGTCTTGGTTGGAGACTGGGCAATGTACAGGGAAGTCCGTCTATAAAACACGGAGGGTTGATTAACGGTTTTACTTCGAATGCCCTGTATCTCCCCGATGGGAAAATATTCGTTGCTGTCCTCTCCAATTGTGACTGTACTCGAAGTCTCGATGTTTTAGCCTCCAAAATGGCGGCTATAGTTCTGGGAAAGCCCTATCAGTGGAAGGAAATAGAACTTTCCAATAAACAATTAGAACCCTATAAAGGGGTCTACGAATCCGAGTATGAGGGTCAAAAGATGATTTCCTTGCAAGATGACGACCTCATGTATTTTAATCGCGGTGGATCTAAATCAAAAATCCATCCATTGGGAAAAGACCAATTTCGATTGGGAAATAGTTTGACTGTTCTACAGTTCAAAAGAAATTCGAACAAGAATAGGGCTTCCTTTGAATTAAAAGGTCTTGGGTTACCTGTTAAATACGATCGCACATCTTCAAGAACTATCCCAACCCTAAAAGCGATAGAGGTGTCATCCGATGCACTTGAGCGATATATAGGAGAATATCGGTTTCCATCCAAATTTATCTTTGTTATTGTTAGAGAGGGAAATAAACTATACGGACAGGTGGGCCGGGACAAGAAGGAAATCGTTCCTTATGAGGAAAACAAGTTTTTCGCCAAGGAGATTGATGCGCGGATCATATTCAGTTTAGATAAGGATGGTAAAATCATTGGGCTGACAAAAATCCAAAATGATAAAATGTACGCCGAGAAAATCAAATGAATTGGTCAATCTTCATGATACAACTTTAATTCTGTTGGGTAAGGAGTTCCTTTTCCAGTTTCCAAGAAGTTCTTCAGGCTTAACAAATAAACGGTCCACTTTGTGTTAAAATACGTAAGGGACTCTATATCATCGGATTGAATATTACTATGTGTATGGGTTAGAAATACTTGCCCCTCCTTTTCTTCCAGCTCAAAAGTCAGAACAGCATCCTGCCATTGAGGAGGACCTTCGCAACAGGTTAATTCCAATTTTTCATATGGAATAAGTGTGGTGTATTTAAATTTTAGGGTCGTCAGGTCTTTAAAATACAAGGCTATCGTTTTTCCGATTTCAGGGGTTCCTTTTGCGGATGTTGCCCACCATCCCTCGAGTCCTTGAGGTTCAGATATCGCTTTGTACATTTCCTCTTTGGTCGTCTTTGCGCCTATAAAGTGCCTGGAGTCCTTCATAACAAATTGGATTTCATGTATGGTTACACAAAGGAACTAATATTGGTATCTTTAGCAAACTATTTATTCGCCATTCCATAAATTTCTGGTGATGTAAAAGTAACCGACTTATGGCTAGAACGATAATTGAAAACCCTGAACATTGTGCCTTGACCCATGCCATGAATAGTATTGGCAGCAAATGGAAACCGTTAATAATCTACTTGTTGGGCATAAAAAGCGATGGACGACCCTTACGATTCGGTAGGATAAATGCGATTCTTCATTATATTTCCAAAAGGGTTTTGGTAGAACAACTCAAGGAATTGGAAATAGACGGATTGATAATTAGAAAGAGATATAAGGAGATTCCTCCACGGGTGGAATATTCCCTATCAGAAAAGGGACAGGCCTTGTTGCCCATATTGGAAAACATTTGTGAATGGAGCGAAAATCACATGGGGCATGTTACATTTGAGTAAAATGTATAGGTCAAAACACCGTCTGTAATTTTCATGGGAAGATTACTGTTTTAATGATGTGTCTTTCCACGATGCATACCATTATAAATTTACCTACGGTCTAAAAAGCTCAAAAAAATAAAGATTATACAAGTTCGAATAAATGTCTTTCTTACTGGTATTTGTTTGATGTTGTAAGGGTTATTCTTTTTTACTTTTTATCAGCTCAACAGCCTTTTTCATTTCTAAGTCTCTGCCGTCAATTACATCCTCAATAGTGTAGGAAATTGGATAATCGGGTAAAATTCCTCTGCCGATAGGATGATTTTGGTACAAATAGATCCATTGAATGTTGGGAGACATTCTTACCATAATCTGACTGTTGGGCAAAATGATGGGAATTTCCATACCACCGGTAGGTCCTTCGTACGTTCCACCTGATTCTTCCCCTATGAATATAGCGTTTGTTGTATTCTTTATATTGGCAATCAACGATGAAGTACTTGAAAAACTTATTCCCGACATCAAAACATACAATTGACCTTTAAACACATGCTCTGCTGGAGATTGGAATTGCAGGCCTTCTACATTGGGTTTATTATTGACCCAAAGATCATCATTGATTTTTCTGTATGCCTCATCCTGATTGTTGTACCACAGATCCGATGTGTCCTTTTCCACGGTATGGATGATTGGAGTCAATGCACGAAAATCGAGTCTACTGAAAAATATATTTTGATAAAGTTTGTGAGGTTTGCCGTATAAGTGTTTGACTAAATTTGCTTCATGATGCTCGCTTCCGCCCTCGTTTTCCCTAAGGTCAATGATAAGATTTTCTATATTTTTTTCCTCTAATTGGTTGAATAAGGACGATAGCACAGAATTATAATCAGGATCGATGTCTTTATTATAGAACGACCTAGAAATGGTCAAAACCGCTAAACTGTTCTTTTCATCAATGGTAAACGTTGGAGAAGGTTTTTTAAACCACTCCCTTACATCAACCTGATGTATTTCTTTCAAAAGTTTATTTCTTTCCTCGGCCGAAATTCCTTCTTTGGTAAGTGTAACTTCTTTTAGAGAATTAAATTTCCGGTAGCGAATATTGAAGATGCTACTGCGATTTACATGTAAATAATAATACAGATCGAAGCCATGAAAACTCTCAAAAAAATATCTCTCTATCAACCGGTCTTTTCGAGTTTCTATCCATCCATCAGTAGCAATTCCTTCCTTTATTGATCGGATGATTTCGCCAGTTAATTTTCCATTAATGGATATTATCTCAGACCCATCTGGAATCTTTTTTCCTTTTCCAACATCGTACAGGGCAAATATTTTATCGTTTAATATTTTGATCTGAAAGGGCATTACTTTCTTTTTTAGGACAACATTTTCCAGTTCGCCCTGGGGAATTGTATACAAATGCCCACAATTCACCCTAGCGTTTAACTTACTGACAAGACTAAGGAAATCCAAGGCTGAAATATTGTCTTTTTTTGACAACACATTTCTTAGACTATCAAATCTGCTTTGAACAATATCTTTGGATTCGTATTTATATAATCTTGGGTGTACATAATCCAATGAAAAAGTTAGCCAATTAAAATCCTCAAGAGCTTGTTCTTTGGAAAGCATAGATTGGCAATAGCCTGTAAAGGACAGACAAATAGTATAAAGAATTAAAAAAAAATTCCTCATTTGTGTTTATTGATTAATTAATAAGCGGAATTAAAAGCCATCTTAAATAGGGATACTAATGGATGAAACCCCTCCTTTCTGGTTTTGTATTCTACTTTAATAGACGGGTATTCTTCTTAAATAGTTGCCTTAAGAAGTATTTTCCTCAAATGTGATATAAACCGTTATGCCAACCAGAACCCAATTCCTTCTTGTTTTTCAGGAATAGTATGTTTTACCTATTCAGTAAACTTGCTAAATCAAGGATAAGGATATTTGTAAAATGTTACAGTTAAGTCTTTACGATTGAAAGTAAAATGGTCAATTGATAGGGTGGAAAGAAGAAGAAGTGCCAAAAAATGTCTATTTTATGGTACCATATTCTATGGGATACTATTTCCTGGATTCATTAATTGCTGTTGATAATTTCAACCAGATGCCTTACAACTAATTGATGGCCTTTAAAGATATTCTCTTTGGGGAAATACTTCTGACTTCATATCGGGATTCATACAAAAAACCTTAAAGAATTCTCGTCAATTTCACACTTCGCCGGATGTAAAGTATTATTTCACCCTAATTTAACGACTTTCCTTTTTTTGCTTTTTGTCCGCTTCTACCAATTTGTCTTCCTGCCAGATACCGTTGGCCATGATTTTGCCATCTTTTCCGTAGAAGACGCCTTCACCACTTCTTTGGTCCGCCTTCCATGCTCCTGTATATTTTTCCCCGTTGGGCCAGTAATAAGTTCCCTGTCCGTGTCGTTTGTCGTTTATGTAATTTCCGACATAGTATTCTCCATCGGGCCAATAAAAGGTGCCTTTGCCGTGACGTTGGTTGTCCTTCCATTCCCCTTCATAACGGCTACCTGTATCCAAAAGTGCCAATCCATGGCCATTGGCTTTCTTGTCCTTCACTTGTCCCACATAATGCATCTGACTTCCTTTACTGCTTGTAAAGGTCAAATACTCACCAAAGGACTTCTTTTGCAATTGACGTTCCATACGAGCCAGTCGTACCTTGGTCTTTTCAAACGCAAAGTTCAAAGAATCATACTGTCGAATCTCTTTTGGGGTGACCGAATGCTTTATTTGATTCGAATCAAGGGCTTGGAGTCGGGCAATTAGGGATGCATCCGAGTGTAGTGCATCCTGCATTTTCATCAGTCTTTCTGCAAGTGAAATACGGAGCTGAATTCCGGTGCTATCATTTTTCCCAGTAGCACTCAACCGTTCTTGGTAAGCGCGGAGGGCGGCTTGGTAATTACCTTTTACGAGAGCGGAATCTATTTGCAGAAGACTATTGTAAACGGTCATTCGCGTATCAAATTGCTCATTCAAGGCCCTGTTGGCCTGAAGCTCATTTTGAAGATTACTGGTCTTCAATTGATAGAACACAATGATACCAGCTGCAATTACCAATAAAAGATAGGATATAATGGTACGATTTTGTTTTTTCATGCTGTAGAAAGTTCGGTCAACGCATGATATACGTGTTTAATCGTTAAAATGGATTGCGGGAAGCTTATTTTTTACTTTTCTAAAATCGGGAGAGAAATACATGTGGAATCTCAAGGTCCAACTTTGTTTGTAAATCCCGCCATTGCTTAACTGTTGTCCCTGAGAATACATCAACCCCGCTGCGAAGGTGAGTCTAGGGGTTACAATGTACCCAAGTGTAGTTGTTAATCGTAGATCTTCCATAGGGCTGGCAACTACCTCTTTTCCACTCTGCATGATCAATTCGGCCTCCGGGGAAACATAAAATGTCTTGGGCTCCAACTTATGACTGTTCAATGGTACTTTTAACCGGAACATATACCGCCAGCGATTTCGAAAAATGTATTCGCTATTTTCTTCAAAACCTTGGCTCCAACGGTGTTCGATACGAATGCGATGGTAGGTCATAATACTGGACAACGGCATAGCAAACAGATACTGGTGCCAAATACGCCATTCAGGAACTAAATTACGATCCACAGAAGCTTCATCCGTATTGAAATTAAGGCGTAATACGCCCCCTAAACTAACATTGAATTTCTTGGAATAAATATAGCCAATGGCATGCCGATTATAAATCTGTGCCATCTGCCCTACAAATGGGGTGCTTTCCGTTTCCTGAAGCCGAAAATGGGTTTGGGCCACCCAAAACAGACGCTTAGATATGCGGATGTTGCCATAGGTGTTAAACCATACCTTTGTAAGGGGTTCCTTGAATTTGGATTCTAAAGGAAGTACTTCTTTTTCTTCCTCTTGTGCCGATAGGGGAAACGAACTACAAATCAGAAACAGGACCAATACCCATATGGGATTTTTGCAATGGTGCTTCATCCGTTAATTTTCTTTGACCTGGTGTTGGATGTTGAACAATTGCATGACCATTTTTGGATCCTGCTCTTTTCGAAGCTTTCGTTCCAATTTTGAGGTTTCCTCGTCCCTAAGTTCGATCATTCGCTGGTAGGTACCTTGCATAAGAAGAACCAGTTCGTCGGCATTATCACAACTAAGATCGGACTGTACCCATTTCAAAAAATATGGGACAAGCACCTTACGATAAGTTCCAGTAATCCGTTTTTTCACTTCTTCATTCATTACAGTGGCCGTAAAGGGATTCCAGACACCGTCTTGGTACTTCTGTTGTATTTCTTCCCACTGGGTGGGCAATACTGCAATTGCTTTGGTCAATGCCTTCAATTGGGTATAGCAATCCACCAATTCCCTGGCATAATCGAATTTGGTTGATACTTCTTCCATTGCCGAATACCTACTTAAACTTGAATCAGCTATGGCCTTGATTTGCAGTAACGCGTCTTCGTTTACTCCCGTTACATTGTTGCTAACAGAATCTATTAAATGGTTCAATCCATTGCTTTGGACGATCAATTCTTCTTCCAAGGCAATGAGTTCCTGTTGTCGTTGCTCTTTGGTTAATTTGTTGTTCAATAGTTGCTGTACCGAGTCCAGACTAAAGGTTGCATATTGGGCAAGTTGCTCGATGGACGACATGGTATTTCCACCAAATTCAAATCGTTCTGCATTGGGTAATGCAAAAGCCTTACGTGAGCCGACGCCATTAGTTTCCTTGCCAACTTCAATTTTTGTGGATGGTTTTCCCTTGGGCCACAGTTTACGTATCAGTTGATCTCGAGTAACAAATTCAAGAATACCCTGTTCATGGTAATCAACCACTTTTTCAATAGGATTCAGGAAATTTTCTGAAATGGCGCTTACAATGGAATACAGAAAAAGTGCCTCTTCATCCGATAGTTTTAAGATGTTCAGTTGTGTACTGTTCAATAAGGATTCACTTATTATTTTTGATTTTCCGAAATGGGCTTTGATGGAATCCAACTGCACTGTTTCCAAGGAATTCAAAGGGAAATGAGCCACTTTTACCTTAAATTCCGGTAAAAAAGCGGATTCCCCCAACTCGGATAAAATGTTGTCTATTTTTTTATAGTATTGGGCATTTTCGGCCAGCAACTTGGGCATCCCTCTTTCAAAAACATTTAGGGAATCGCTTGCCGGCAGTTGCAGCTGCAGTATTTTTATGTAGCGGGCATCCAAATTGATGGTTTTCCTCTGCTCCATAGTATTACCGGACATTTGTACTGCCTTGGTTTCATCATTTTCGCTGCTCTGGATTCTCTCCAACACACCATCGTTAAAAAACCAACTTTCTACTGCTTCTACTTCATCGGTAACATATAAGGACCATTCATCATGCGCTAATCCATTCCGAAGAAACCTACCTACTAGGGTACTGCTTTCGTTTTCAATACGAAAACTACGTTGGGGAATACCATCTTCAAATACAATGTTACTCTTGAACAAGGTTTGTTCCACTTCCGAATCCTTGATCCGGTTCACCGTGTAGGTCCACGAGCCGTCCGGTCTCCCCTTTTTTAAGGTTCCACTGGCTTCCTCCTGGGTTCCACTAACTAGTACTCTATATTGATAATCTATAACCTGCGTTTGGCTATTGGACTGAAATTCTCCGAACTGGAACCGCCAAAATCCAGTGGGATAATGGTCTTTGAAAGTCCCCGAGAACAAAAAGGAAGAGTCTTCGTTTTCCAGAAGTGCCTCGAGATTGGACCGTTCCATTAAAAAGGGACCATTGAGCAAAGTATCCTTGCCCATAACTTTGTAATCATATCCCGCCTCTCCTTTGTACTTGCCTACCTGTAACGGACCGGCGTAATGTAGCGTCTCCTGTCCTTGTAAAGCCAACGGAGTGCAAACAAGCATTGCCAAGAGTACTGAAATAAATGGATATTTCGTTTTGAACCCAATCATCCGGCAAAAAAACTAAATTTAATTTACAAGTG
The DNA here is from genome assembly GCA_947494715.1 of uncultured Flavobacteriaceae bacterium. Taxonomy (GTDB): domain Bacteria; phylum Bacteroidota; class Bacteroidia; order Flavobacteriales; family Flavobacteriaceae; genus Ulvibacterium. The sequence goes on from CANLWG010000006.1 coordinate 210,947, forward strand.
ATAGGTATAGTACGAAAAATTGAAGCTTTCGGATTTTATGTTGGGTCCAATTCTGAAAGACGCATAAAAATTACGGTTAAAAACAACTTTTATCAGGGTGAAGCTTTTAACTATAGGATATTGTGTAAATAGACAGTACAAGTTATTGTGGGATAGGAGGTTCATGAGGTTGCATTTTCACCTCTCCGATTAGCGTATACTAACGAAAATTGCCTCGTATAAACCGGAGGTGCATTTTGTGCTAAAGCTAACCTATAGGGCCATAGAAAAACATTGTCCTATAGAGCGGTGATTTACCTTTCTATAGGACAATGAGAACTATCTATCTAACTATTCCAGTTTTAAGAGCAACTCGTCCAAACTGTTCCGGGACCTCCAAGATGATAGCAGATATGATTCATCTCCGTTGGATTGCTACATGTACTATGATGTACGGTCATTGAACTGCCATTTGAGCAATTAAGTGTCGCTGTACTTCCTCCCATTACAGACTTCGATTCTTCTCGTGACAATACTTCCTTAGCGTTTACATCAAATCCTTTTATTCTTCTTTTTTTCATGATACAATTATTAGTAGATTTATTTTCCTTGGACTTTTGTAGGACACCCAAGGTCTGTGTCCATCCCTCGCGAAAGAATATTGTATATGGCCTATACTTGGATTTAGGGCCGTTTTTGTTTTACATTTCCTTGTTATCATTATTTCCTGTTGGCTATACCTCATCTGGGGCATGTTTATTGGAAAAGAGCTTGGTATGGGTCATCTTTCCTATGGATTAGGAAGAGTGTTATTTAAATTCTCGCACCTGTTTGCCGAATGACAGATTTGCAAGAATGACAATTTAGTGGAGGCTTGGGCTTTGGTCCTAGAAAAAGCTCTTTGAATTAAAAGTACGAAAAATATTACTAAAAATATAAGAAAAAAGAATATTGGCAATTATAATATAACTCGTCGTGCATTTAGTGTTTAGGTAAATAAAGTTATTCAAGATGTTGAATATCAGAAAATTGAAGTAAATTTAAAACAATCTAAGCCGCACTATGACTTTATATACTAAGATGCTCTAAGTGGTTACTTAGTCGATAGTATTGGTAGTTTGCGTATCCGTTTACCACTTGCCGCAAAAATGGCATTTGCCAAGGCTGGTGCTGCTGGTGGTAACGGAGGCTCACCAAGGCCTCTTGGGGGCAAATTATTCGCTATGAACTCCACATGTATTTCGGGAGCTTCGTCCATTCGAATCCATCTATAATCATGAAAATTGGATTGTTCGGCAGCGCCATTTTTAACAGTTACTTCACCATAGAGTGCGGCACTTAACCCCTCAAGGATGCCCCCTTCTACCTGTGCCTTCGCACCGGAGAGATTAACCACTATACCGCAATCTACAACGGCGTCCACCCTTAGAATGGTCACGTTTTCATTTTCATCTACGGATACGGTAACTACTTCGGCAACAAAAGATCCTGAAAGTTTGGTGGCTGCAAAACCTCTTCCCTTCCCTTTTGGTAAAGGAATGTCCCAATTACTATTATGTCTTACTTTTTGTACTACTTCGATTAAGCGGCCCGCATCAAATTCATCATCACCCACTACGGGAACCATTCTTGCCGGACCAAGGAATTTCAGAAAGTAATCTATTGGATCCATCTTATTTAAAATAGCTAATTCACTCAAAAAACTATGAATAGCAAAAACAGTGGCTGAAAGCCCAACCGCACGCCATTGTCCCAAGGGAACATCGCTCATTACATGTCCATATTCAAATTGCAGGTCAGGGACGAATCCTGCGGGGAACTCGTATTCATCTATTTCCGTTCCGGCTGGCCTTCCTTCCCGCCCCAAGCAAGTCTTACGGGATGCATTAGCCAGAATATGCTGCCAGCCGGTAACCATACCCGATTCATCCAAAGAGGCCACCATTTTTTGGATGCTAGCAGGTCTATACCAATCGTGTTGTATATCTTCTTCCCTAGTCCAGGTCAACTTGACGGGCTTGCCTATTTTCTTTGATAAAATAGCAGTATCCATGGCATAATCCACATAATACCGCCTTCCAAATGCACCTCCTACGCGGGGAAGATGAATTTTGATCTGTTCCGGTTTTAATCCGAACAATTTAATCAGTCCTTCTTGAAGTGCCTTAGGATTTTGTGTAGGTGCCCAAACTTCACAAAGATCGGCCCTAAAATCCACGGTGCAGTTCATGGGTTCCATAGGGATGTGGGCCAGAAAAGGAACTTGGTAAACCGCTTCAAAGTTTGAGGCTTCAGTCTTTCTTGCCCGATGTATGTCGCCATCCTTTCTTTCTATAGCGGTGCTGGTCAATTGCAAATTGAAACGTTCGAATATACCATCCGTATTTTCCTTTCTTGAACCTGAAGTGTCCCAAACCACATCCAATTTCCCTGCACCTTTGAATGCACTCCAAGTAGAGTTGGCCAACACTGCAATGCCATTCACAAAATTGGGACTATTGGGTCCCAGAAGCCTTCCGCCATAAGCTGTATTGTCTAATTCAACAATATCAATTACACCATTTACCATCCTCGCTTCGGTATCGTCATACTCTCCTACACCGCCTTCAAAAACTGGATTTTTCAGTACTGTGGCATAGACCATTCCCGGTAACTTTACATCAATACTAAATTTGGTTTCACCGTTTACTAATTGTCCCAAATCGACTTGGGGGGTATTTTTGCCTACAATCTCAAAGGAATCGGTGGGTTTGAATTCCACCGTCTCGGGTAGGGGTAGTTTTGAGGCTTCAAGCAGCAGTGTTTCAAAAGGCAAAGCTTCTCCCGATTTGGAATGTAACACTTTGCCCTTGATGGTTGAAAGCTCGCTTACCTTTTTACTCATTTTCTTTGAGGCCGCTTGTAAAAGTACGTGCCTTACTTTAGCAGCAGCAGTCCGCATCAAATCCCAGTTTAACACAATTGCATAGCTGCCTCCAGCCCACTGTTCCTCATAGGCTTCATCAAAATCACCCTGTACCACCTTTACTTTGTCCCAGTCCGCCCCGAGCTCTTCTGCCATGATCATGGGCAGCGCGGTTTTGATACCTTGGCCTATTTCGGGATTTTTGGCGATAAGGGTTACCCAACCGTCCGTATCGATTTTTATTAGTGGTGAGAATTCATGGATTGTTGCCGGCACCATTTCGGATCCACAGGATTGTAAATAAACCCCTGCAATCAGAGCACCACTTGCCGATGCGGTTAGCTTTACAAAGGTTCTTCTATCCAATGTACTTTTCATATACCAATTGGTTTAATTTCTTTTCCTTCAATAACCTCATATACCGTATTTGGCATCAAGTCTACTCCTGATTGCTTTGTGCCGGAAGGCCACTCAATTTCGACGGAATTAATTTTTGTTGCGGAGCCAATACCAAAATGGATTTCAGTGGAATTTTCGCTCCCATACCCAGTTTCCCTACTGAAATACCTGGTCTGGACATTATCATTATCCAGTGTTAGGGTAATCCAACTACCTATACCATAGCTATTGGATGTGGTCCCCCTTAATTTAAATTTGACCCAGCGGTTGGTTCGATTTTGATTGATATAGCAATCATTGGCTTCGGCCTCACCACCCCAATTGCATACATAAAGATCCAAATATCCATCATTATTAAAATCCCCGGAAGCCGTACCTGCCGATATATGGCCTTCTATTGCGGGAAGGGTGTTGTATACTCTTTTAAACGAACGGTCCGGTGCTCCCAAAAAGAAAAAATTCTGAATTTCGGGATACCCTTCGGTTCCATTGGCGACATAGAGATCTAGCCAACCGTCGTTGTTAAAGTCGCCCCAGGTCTGCCCTTTGGAAGGACGGTGTATTTCATAGGTGACTTCGCTGTCCGTCAACTTCTTGAAAAAACCCGTTCCCGAGTTTTCGTACAACACATTTTCATCGGCAATGGATACATTGGTCACATAGATATCAAGGTCTTTATCATAGTCATAGTCAATAAAGGATACTCCGTAGGACGCATTGCCTTCTTCTACCTGAATACCTGTTTTCTTTTCTACAAAGGTTCCATTCCCAGAACTCAAATAGAGATAGTTTCGATGTTTTGCCTTTACCCTACCCTCTTCCTTTATTACAAAATTGGCCACATACAGATCTGGTTTCCCATCTCCATTGAGGTCGCCCCATGCACAAGACCTACCATCACCCTTATTGCCCTTCCACGGTCCCACTACAGATTGGGCGAACATTCCTTTACCATCATTGATATAGAGCTGATCATCCTCCCCGTCCCGGTTGACCACAAAAACATCCAAATCTCCATCCAAATCAAAGTCGCACCAACAAGCACCTGGAGAATTGGTTTGGTCCGTTACCAGGTCTCCGGCCTTTCCTAAAGTGAACTTTCCGGTACCATCGTTCAAATACAGAAGATTGGATGTTCCGAACTGGGTCGTAAAAAAGAGATCTAGATCATGATCGTTATCCACGTCCACTGTATGAACGGACTCACTCCAAGCATTTACATTATCCTTGGCAATCGCCGATTTTATAAACCTATCTCCCTGATTGAAATAAATGGTATTTCCCAAAAGTCGGACGGAATCTACCTGATTGGCCACCACAATGTCGTTCCATCCGTTGCCGTCCAAATCGGCCACGGAAACACCTCTTGAACCTAGAAGGCTATCGTTCAGTTGGGCACGGTGAAATAGAAGGTCTTGCCCTTGGGATTTCAGGGAGATACAAACCAATAAGAGGAGTAGTAATTGGCGCATTATTTGTTTCGTTTGTTTGCCGCTAGGTGAATGGCCTTACGTATTCGGGAATATGTACCACATCTACAGAGCATACCTTGCATAGCCGCGTTTATATCTTTATCCGTGGGGTTTTCATTTTTGGAAAGTAAATCGACCGCTGCCATTATCTGGCCGGATTGGCAATATCCACATTGCGGGACATCCAGTTCCATCCAGGCCTGTTGTACCGAGTGATTTTCCTTTTCTGATAGTCCTTCAATGGTAACAATGTTTCCTTCCAGAACGGAGGTAATCGGTAAGGCGCAGGACCTGACGGCATTGCCATTGTAATGTACTGTACAGGTACCACAAATTCCTTTTCCACATCCATATTTTGTTCCTGTTAAACCTAAGTTATCCCTGAGAATCCAAAGTAATGGCGTATCAGAATCGGCAGAAACAGTTCTTTTCGTGGCATTAATTGTCAAAGTATAGGATGGCATAAAGCTATATTTTGGGTTGTAATTTTTTGGAATCGATTAATGAATAAATGGATAACTATTGCGATATGGTATCTAAATCCATAGCTTAAACTTACCCAATTTGTGAAATGAAAAGTAGGACGTGCAGTGAACGGGCAAGGTTTTGATAGCGAACGGAGTCAATACGTCCTATCTTTGAAAAAAAGCGTGATTTCCTTAACAAAATTTCTACTGACCTTACGTCGTGTTCCATCCTTCATAACCACCTCAAGGCTTTGGCCATTACCTCTTTCCAATTCGGATACGTAGTTCACATTGATTATGGTGGACCTGTGAATCCTTCTGAACATATCCTGGGGGAGTAGATCGTGAAATGATTTTAAGGGTTTTCGCATTACAAAAACACCTTCTGTGGTACATAATTTGGTATAGTAGTTTTCGGCCGCCAACCAATGGATCTGTGAAGGTTCGCAAAAGTATTTGTTATTTCCTCTGGTCAATTCAAATAGTAAGGGTGGAGGTAATTCTTCATCCTTAACCGATTTTAATTTATCGATTATGAACCATATTAGGCCAATATCGATAAGTGTCCAAAAAATAAAGAAATAACGGTATACTCCAAACCGGGAACCGGGTAATCCTAGATAGGGACTAAAATTGGAGCTTATAAAAAAGAACCAACCGAAATGAAGTCCTACCCAAGTTATACATGTCCCTATTAATAGTAGGATCCCAAATTTGGTTTTTGAAGTTTTTCCAATGATTTGTTCCAAGATTTTGAAACCCAAAACCCATGGAAACCAAATTCCAATTTGCCATATGACTACATGATACAGGGCAACCTGATCTCGAGTAGAGTATTCCCTCCAATAAATTAGCAGTCCAAGAACGACTGCAATGGATATGGTCAACACTACGAAATTTCTGGTTTTCATTCTATCTTGGTGGTGGAAGACAATACCCTGACTTCTTTACATTTTCATATAAAGTTAATCAATGTAGCCATTAATCTAAAATGGGATTGGGAGTTGAATACACTCCATTTTAGATGTAAATATATTTTGCGAAAATGCATTTGGAAGTTCATATCCGATTTTGAATCGGTTTTTCAAATTGGCAACACCCTGTTGTTCAAGAAGAATTTTCGATACTTTTTTGGGACCTATTTATTGAAAAAGTCTTTTGACTGAATTACATCTACTTCCATCACCTTGCCATCTTCAAAAACAAAAATTTCCACGATATCCTTACCCTTTTCTTCGGAAGAGTTGAGCCAAACTTTATCGTGCATAATTACTTTATTGTCTATTTCAATTAGATACTGAATTTCGGAACGTAGATTAGGATACGCTTTAAAATGCTTCGCTCTGTTTTCTTTTAATTCATTTCTACCTTTGACTTTTAACGTAGACCCAACCAATACACGTACGTTTTCCGCAAATTCAGTTACGTATTTTTCAGCATTTTTTTGATTGACCGCATCTATCATATCGACGATTACCTGGCTTTGATGTCCTTTAATGTTATAATGTGGTTCTCGCTTTTCGGAGCTACAGCTCACTAGGACAAGGAAGATGAATACGATACTCGATATTATTTTTTGCATGGACATAATATTTACAAGTAAATAGAAACCTTTACTCATTGGTTTTATAAAAAAAGCGCTCACTTATAATTTTATCGTTATCTACGCCATATACAATGATTTCATCAATCTTTACGGTACGATTATCACTTAGTTTAACATGTGTATACATACGTATGCTAAAATAGTCTTTGGAAACTAAGGGTTCCGATACTTCAAATTCATACCACGTACGTATTACCTTCAGAAATTGTCTTTCTTTTTCAATCAGTCGTGCCTTACCTTTAATTAAGGGAAAAGGATGGTCCTTGGGTTCCCTACTCCAAATATCTTTGTGATACAGTTGGGTCTGGGCTTCAATAAATTTCTTTGCCCGGAGAAGATCAACTAGACGGCAGGCAATTTGTTGTGTGGTCATGATGCATTTATAAGTTGCAAAAAGACGACGAACAAATTTAATTTTTCTTGATTTTTGTCAAGAAAAATTTGCTTACTTATTTCTAACCCTACTAAGTGTCTCGGGGGACATGCCCAAAAAAGAAGCGATGTACTTCGAAGGAATTTGGTTAAATACGGAAGGGTTTCCCTTAAAGAACTCATCGTACCTTTTTTGTGCACTTAAGTTCGTCTGAACGAACATACGATACTCCAATGCCGCCAAGGTCTTTGACAATAAAAAATTTTCAAAATCGAGCCACTCCCTATATTTCTTACATAGATGAAAATGTTTGTCCCTATGGATAATATGAACTTGGGAATCGGTAATTGCCTCAATATTCCAAAAGCTTGGTTTCTGGAAGACAAAACTTGAAATGGCCGTGATAAATTTCCCGTTAGATCCGATCCAGACCGTTGCCTCATTGCCATCCCTATCCGTATTAAACATCCTGAGATACCCGGAGTCTATATAAATCATACTCATGGCAATTTCACCCGATTTCACCAAAAGCTCCTTATTCTTTAATTTAAGTGGATTGAATTGAGCCAGTATCTCATTCTTCACATTCTTGTCCATATGGGAATGGAGCATTATGGACTCGGCTAAGGTTTTCAATTTAATTTTGTATTTATCTAATCACCAGAGTTTGTAGTATAGCGCCTTGGAAGCTTATCAACATAAAGCCTAAAATTAGCTATATTTTTCCATTCAATTCCATTTGCCAATGAGTCAGCAATTTCATTTTTGCAAGCAGATTTGAAAAGTTTAGATTTAGAAGCGTATAGTTTGATATACTGCTTTTAAAGTAGCAGGATAACGGCTTTGGATAGTGCTATATTCCCTCAAACCACAATTTAAATTGAGATACTTTTTCCCTACTTACTATTAATTCGTTTTCAGCTTTGGGGTTAAGGGTCAGTTTTAACCTTCTGTTGGCGTACACCATCACATCTTCAATGGCATTGATATGTACTATAAAACTGCGATTCGTTCGTAAGAACTGTTTTGGGTCTAGCAAATCCTCCAGCGATTCCAGGGTATATTCGATAAGATATTTCTTGCCATTGGTCCGTTTTAAATATACATCTCGTCCTTCCGCATAAAAATAACCGATGGACTCAGTGGGTATGGAATGGATATGGTTGCCCATCCGGACCAGAAAACGGTCTTTATATGACTTTTTACCGAATTGCTGTACCAAGGGACTTATTTCGGTATATTGGGAGAATTGTTCCCGTAAGGATTTTAGTTTCTTTAGGGCTTTGGAAAGATCGGTGAAAGTAATAGGCTTTAAAAGGTAATCTATGCTGTTTACCTTAAAGGCATCAATCGCAAATTCATCGAAGGCAGTTGTGAAAATCACCGGTTTTTTTACTGGAGTGGCGGAAAATATCTCAAAACTCAAACCATCGGTAAGTTGTACGTCCATAAAGAAAAGATCTACATCCTCCTGGTGTTCCTCTATCCAAGGAATGGCCGTTTCCAAGGAAGGTAACTTGGCCAATACCTCAATATCTCTGTTATATTTCAAGAGATAGCGCTCCAGTTTTTCGGCCGCTAAGGGTTCATCTTCAATAATGGCTACTTTCATCCAATTTCAATTTTGGAATTTCAACTATTTTGTAAGAGTCTTTGGTAACTATTTGTACCGCCCTATCCGTGTAAAATTGGTAATTTCCCGCAATATCGCTGAGTTGTTCCGTATGGAAACCACCTCTCAAAACCTCTTCCGGTACGTATTGGATCAAAATACGGTCCGACTCCTCCAAAATATCAATTGTTAAATCTGTTTCTACGGAAACAATGGTGCTACGTACTATCCTTTCCACTGCCGTTAAGATGCTTCCGGGAACTACCCAGGTTTTGGATACCCCTACCTTTCCCAAAGTTATTTTCCTAAAGGGCAAATAGGCCAACAACTGTAGTAATTCGTTTAGTATGTTTAGTTCCTCTGAAAAAGATACCAGTTCCCGTTTTTTCTTGGCCAATACATATCGATATACGTTGGAAAAATGATCGGACAAGCGTTCCGCTCTGTTTGTATCCTTCTTCATCAAGACAAGTAAGGATTCAAGACTTTCAAAAAGGAGTTCGGGATTGATTCCTTTTTTGAACCGTCGAAAATCAGCTTCAATTTCCTCCTTCGCCATAATTTCCCTAGTAATGAGATCTGTGTTTACCTTGTATAAAAACTGATGACTTAGGTAGAGCACCAAATAAATCAAGGTAATCAATGAAAATATACTATTGAAAATAAAAAGTTCCCTACTATTGGGCGTGTACCCGAGCACATACGTAAAGTAAAGATACATGGCAACCGAGACCAAGCCTATACCGATAACAACCGAGCTAATGAGATGTAGCACCAATTTCAATACGAAATTTCTGGGTTGTGACCAACGTTCAAACCATAGAAGGGAGAGCCTTGCATATTCCTGGATGAGATAGGCCAAACCAATACATACGTACAATTCCTGCCCGAGAAAAGTTTCCTGCAATTGCCCAATGTTATTATTGATAAGCAAAATAAGTAGGTACACCAAGGTACCACTGAACAAGGGGCTCAGAAGCCTAAATAATGGATGGTGCACAAATAACTTTTTCACGATATCAAGGGTAATGTTACGGTAAAACTCCGGTCATCGATTATTTCTATGGATTTATTGGCTAACAGTTCATAGCGCGAGGCAATATTTCGCAATCCAATCTTTAAAGAGTCTGTTTTCGGACGTTTGTCGGTTTTAATATTGGACACTTTTATCTTTTCATCAATAACCGTCATTTTTACTTCCAAGGGTTTTGAAGGATTCATAACATTGTGCTTTACTGCATTTTCGACCAACATTTGAAGGGTCAAAGGAGGTATTTTACTCTCGAGCACGTAATCAGGAAACCGTATATCCAAACGAAACTGTTCTCCAAATCTCGTTTTCATTAAAAAATAATAGGCTTGTACAAAGGACAACTCCTCGGCCACGGTCACTAGGGGAGATTCGTATTTGTTCAATACATATTCGTAGGAGCCGGCCAGTGACCGTATAAATGATTCGGCTTTTTGGGTGTCCTTTTGAAATAAGGAAGAAAGTGTATTTATGCTATTAAAAAGAAAATGTGGACTCAACTGTGACTTTAAGGCATTGAGTTGTAGCTGGATCTGTTTCCGTTTCAATTGCGCTTCCATTACCTGTCCTTTCGAATATTCATGGTAAGAGTGAAAGGCAAAATAGATAATGTTATAAATCAGTGCCGTACAAAGTAAAAGGATTCCGATCTTTAGTAGGACATCGTTCGTGTCCATTACAAAAAAGGAGGATGCTCCAAGCAGCTGTCCATAGATCCAAAGCATCCCAAAGACCAGTATTTGACCTATTACCCCATGTATCAAAATACCGATCAGGAGTCGTTGTCCCGGTTGTTTTTTCCAAGGAATCAACGCATTAATGAACGGATTACTAAAGTGGGTAATATACGATATGAATATTCCCAAAAGCCCGCTTAAGACTAATTCCCCTGTGCTTTGGAAACCGCTAAAATTTACAAAGCCATAGACGAGTATCCCAAGTAGGAACCCTACAAAAACCAGACTAAGGTGTATTCTCACGGTCGGTTGGTATAAAAAATCCTTAGAAATCCACTTCATCCTACCAAAATACTCAATATTACAGTATCGTAACAGGAGTATTTGGGCAGTTGAAGTAAAGGCTCAAACTATTGGATGGCGCGGATGGCTCTTCCGTAATGCAACTCCGATGAGATACTTCCACATGCATTTCTATAGGCTTCCTTAACCGTATCTCCCTTTTCCCGTACCGCTTGGGCATATGCCATCAAGGATATTGATTGGTGATGATCTGAACTCATACTCTTAGTGGCTGCAAGAATATTGATCAATTGATCGGAGTTAAAACTTTTCTTTGATAGTTGCTTGAACACTTCGGCCTGATGCGTATCGGAACTCATCCCTTTTAGAGCAGAAAGTAGAGCCTCCAAGTTACCTTCTCCAAGATTCTGCTTTTGAACCGCCTTATTCAATACTTGAGCCTTGTGATGATCGGAACTCATATTGTGGTCGGCCAACCGAAATACTTCCACCAAAGATTTCCTATCCAGTTTTTTATCCAATAAAGCGGAAAAAATATTTGCGCTATGGTGATCTGAACTGATGTTGGACATGGATTTAAGAAGCGTGCTATAACCGCTTTCCGAAAGATTGGGAGATGCTATGGCGGCTTTTAAAACCTGTTCCTTGTGGTGGTCGGAACTCATGTTACGTGATGTGGCGATCAATACATTGATATTTTCGGTATTGAGAGACCTGTTTTTCAATACGGTCAACAGCACTTGTGCCTTGTGATGGTCAGAACTGATATTTTCGGTGATCGCAAAAAGAGATCTCATCCGGCTTTCAGAAATTTCACCATCGCGTACGGATTTTTTGAGTACTTCCGCCTTGTGATGATCAGAACTTATTTTGCCTGCCGCTGCTATATAAGCTTCTGTTGTGCCATCTGTAGACAAAAATGCTTTCGTTTTGTATTTAAGGATTTCTGCTTGGTGGTGATCCGAATTGATATCATTTCCTATGACCTTCAGTATGGCGATTAAATCGTTGTTATTCGGGTTTTTGTTCAATAAAAGTCTAATATATGTTGATTTAACATGGTCGCTACTCATGTTTCCAACTTCTTGGAGCACGGCATAGGTACCTCCTTTTTTATAGAACCGGTCTACCCGTTGTTTGGCCCCCAATGTAGATGACCGGAGCACTTCTGGAAGTATTTCGGCCAGCCATTTTCTTCCCTCGGATTCGAAGTTTTCCTCTGAACCGCCCACATAATACTTCTTGATGAGCTTCCCATTGGTATCGGGCTCCATAAAAATACGTCGCCGATTGCCGAATGCCGATTTTTTGATTTCCATATAGCCGCCCCTTGAAATGGCCGCAATGTCCTTGTCGTCATCCGATAATGTGATGTCACCTTCATATTCCAAAGAAAAACTTTTCTTATTGCCATTTTTGACAGAAATGGTGGTCTTTCCATTGTTCGTGTTTACACTAACGGAAGAGTAATGCTTTTGTGCATGTGCCTCTCCGGTACTTATCCAAAAAAGAAGTACTAACAAATTCAATAGCATGCCGAGGAAAACTTTAGATAAATTAATCATGATTGTTCGTTTTTTGATTGATGATAGGTCAAAGATGGTACAGATCGTTGTTCCCAGAAAATTAAATGTAATGAGTTGGACGATTTATGTAGTGAATTGTACGATCAAGACTCATTGATTTTAAAAGGAGTTAAAATACAGCTATAGGTTTGCCAAATCTTTGAATACCGGAAAGTGGATTTTGCTCCTTCCCTATTTTCATTTTCGATAAAGCACGACCATTCAATTTTTAAGGAAAGGATTGGCGGAATTTTAGGAGTAAGATGTAGTAAGGTCAATGCGCTCGGATTTTACCTTCAAAAGATGTAAGATTATGAAATAAAAGTAATATCTTTAAGCATCATCCTGGATGGTATCTTCCTCTAATCTTTAACCGATTACCCTTGTGCGGACAGCAATTTAAAATATAACTTTTAAAGGCTTTGATATGCGTTTACTTAAAATAATGTTGTGTTTCGGTTTAGTATGGACCATGACCTCTTGCTATTCTGTACGTTTTCAGGTAGAAAATGGTCAATGGGAACCAAAGGATACAGAGGGTGGAGATCCGTACTATAGTGGATACTACGTTCGTACGGTTCAAAAAAAGGTAGTTTTTAAAAAGCTGACAACTGGAGCCGACTACTTTAATATTTCAGATTGTGATTCAGGGGCACTGCATACCGTGGAGTACAAAAACACTTTTGGAGGTATTCTTTTAAACCTGATCACCTTTGGAGGAAGGAAGAAGGTAAATGTAAAATACGTTTGCATTAAAGAAAATAGCATGTAATATGGCCACAACCAAAATTGATAAACGTACACGTTGGGATACGCTACATAAGAACGGTCCATTCCCTTTAAAACTTTTTCTGACCACAAAATTGGAAAAAAATTCTTCCGGCCTTTCTGGATTTGGAAAATATAAGGATGTCGCGGTGGAGATTCAAAAGTTGATACAGCAGACTGCGGATAGCCATGAACGTTTTAGGGCCATTGGTTCAAAATGGTCCATGTCCAATATAGCGCACTGTAAGGATCGGATGCATTATAATAGCTATATGAACCTCAAATTCCCCATTTTTGAGGGTGAAATGCACCAAGATTCTACCTATGAGCACAGCAACTTGTTCTGGTTCCAGTGCGGAAATCAAATCAAGGAGATTTCACTTTTTCTGGAACGACGGGGAAAATCACTTAAAACCTCTGGAGCAAGCAACGGACAAACCATTGCAGGTTGTATTTCCACCGGAGTACACGGTTCTACCATAGATGTAGGTTCCGTTCAGGACTATGTAGTGGGCCTTAATTTAATAACGGGCCCAAACCAGGAAGACAACATCTATCTGGAAAGGAGATCCAGACCGGCTTTACGGGATACTTATGTCCAAAATCTCAATGCCAGGATTATTCGCGATGATGATACTTTCAACGCGGCCCTAGTTGGCCTAGGATCCATGGGTTTTATACATGGAGTGGTCATAGAGGCAGAAAACTTATTCCTACTTCATAGATATGTAAAAAAAATCGACAAGACCAAAGCTCTTCAACTTGCGGACACTTTGGATTTTAGTAACTATGACCCAGAGATTCCCAGTATGGATTTCAAGGGAGTACGGCCTTTTCACTACAAAGTATTTATGAATCCCTACAATACAGCTGAAAAGAAGTATGCGGTAGAATTCATATATAAAATGAAGTACTACGAAGATTACAAGACAGATTTTGGGAACCCCATTCCTTTTCAGAAAGAATTTGTGTACTTGGATCTCATATACTTGTTCATAAAGATTGCGGAAAAACTTCCAAAGTCCATACCTAAACTAATTAATCTATTAAAATCTTCCATACTGCCCAAGGAAGAAAAAACCACGGTAGGAAAACTGTCAGAGGTTTTCTGGGATACAGGTTTTCAAGGGAAGGCTTTTGCCTGCTCTTTCGGAGTGGATCACACCCATTCCTCAAAGGCCTTGGAATTATTGGCCAAATTAACGAGGGAACATCCGGTTCCGGGTATTTTTGCAATGCGTTTTATAAAAAAATCAGAGGCCACCCTGGCCTTTTCCAAATTTCCATTTACCTGTATGGTCGAAATAGACGGGATTCAATGGAGCGATAAGGAAAAAATCATTGGTCTAAAGGAGTATTCCAAAAAAATGATTACGGTATTAAAGGATAACAACATTCCCTTCACCATTCATTGGGGCAAGAATGCGGATTGGGAATTTCCCAGTTTGGTGGAACATATGTATGGGAACAAGGTGAAGAAATGGAAGAAAATTAGGAACAAGTTACTTACCATACCTATGCAAGATGTATTTTCCAACCCATTCTTGGACTCAACAAAACTTTCAAAACCTTTGGCGGTGGATGAGGACCTGATTGTTTAGATTTAAGCACGGGAGTCAATGCTATTCTCGAAAGCAAATCTCGCTAGCTGGCAAAAATACATTTTGGTTCTAAACTTAAAAGTTAAAACCAACTAAATTGTAAAAACCGAAAATAGCGTAAACCACAAACAGCGAAATGATTACCAGCAAGGAGTGGATTCTCTTGATAATACTACCACTTTTAATAATAATATCGGATTTTGTGATCAATAGAAAAATAGGATATGTAAACAAGACCAATCCGATAATTGGTAAAAAAAGAAATAATCTAAAATACGTGGGTACTCCATACTTCAATTCCAAGCTATCTGCGCCAACTACAAAAAGTATAAAAAACAATAAAAGTGAAAATGATGATAAAAACAAGTACAGATGGAGCTTGTTGAATTCAGTATTTTTCTTTTTCGCAATAGGTTTGATTAAACGTACAAACGGCCACACAAAAGAGGATACAAGAAATAACATTGATCCCATCAACAGATATAAATGCAGACTTGGATTCTCCCAGAATTTTAGTTGTCGATACGTGGCAAAACCTGAAGTTAAATAATATGCATTTTCATGTTCGAAAAATTTTATCCTAGTATCTTTGTTTATTGGTGAAAATAAATTTTCACCTAATGCAATCAGTTCGGTCGAATTCATTTTCAGGGCATTATTTTCACCATTGGAGACCGTCCGCAGCCCATTACCGAATAAATAGATAACCTTCTCAAACGAGTTTTGGCCATCATTCATATACTGGTATTTGCCCAATAAACGCTCACTGTTTTGCACACTAATATCGGTTGCTGAATCCGACGTATCACTGGGATTTTCGTTTTGCAAATATTCCTTAATAGCACTGTTTATGGTTCTAATAATGGTAGCGCCATCGGAATTGTTCATTGAAAAGAATAATCCAAAATCATGATTGGGAACAACAATTATCTTACTTTCAATACCTCGGTCGTTTCCAGCATGACTATATATGGTTGTTCCCATACTCGTATCAATTTGCCATGCCAATCCAGATGCGGCATGTAATTCCTTGCCATAGGAAAAGCTGGAAGACAGCATCATCTCAATAGTGGCAGCACTTAAAATTCCATCGTTACCTGCAGGACCCAAAAATAAGCGTAACAATTTACCCATATCCGATGCGGTCGTCTTAAAACCTGCTGCGCCTATCCTGTTTGTACGTTTTACGTCTACTTCCTCTAACAACCAACCTGTTTGATCCTCAAGCTCATTCCACCGGTATCTTGTCATAAGATTTTTTAATAAATGTTCATTCTCCTCGAATCCTGAATCGTTCATTCCAAGAGGTTTCAGGACATTGTCGGCCACATATTGATTAAATGGGACGTTACTTTGAATTTCTATCAAATAAGCTAAAAGAACGAAACCAAAATTTGAATAGTTATAAAACCTACCGGGTTCCCAAACTACATCCGGCCGATACTCGGTGATATAAGTTTCAAGGGATGGAATTGCTTCGTAAGGTCTTGATTCAGAAAATATGTTGCTGTCATCGAAGCCGGCACTATGTGTGAGTAAATGCTTTACCAGAATTTCAGTAGTGTATTTATGCTTAGTTCTTTGGCTTTCGGGAAGATAAGTATTAACAGGGCTTTCCAAATCCAATTTACCATTTTCAATCAAAGTCATGGCTGCAGTGGCGGTGATGATTTTTGAAACCGATGCGATCATCACATTGGTTTTAATCGCATCAAAAGGGTTTACAGATTTCACATTGGAGAGGCCATACGCTTTAAGGGCATGTATTGAATCTGATGTTACTATACTTACCACTCCTCCTTGAACACCAGTATGTTCTCCTTCTGTGGATAGGAATTGGTCGGCATGCAGGTATTTGTTGAAAACAGAATCGGTTACCGCCTCAATTTTCTGGGCCAGGGTTAATTTGGTTTCCTGACCAGAAATTATCTGACAGTAAAATAAGAGCAATGACAGGTTTACAATTTTCAGGGCATTGGATATCATAAGATTGTGAAGGTTTAACAAAAATTAAAATCCGTTCTTAACGAAATCAATGCTCAATGACCAGTGCTTTTCCACAAGTTTAGCGGCTTCTTGAAAATCCCCATTTCTCAATAGCTCTATGATATTTGTATGGTCTGAAGATGACTTAGTGATCAATTCACTATCTCTTGTATAACTGCATTCGTAAAGAAATATTCGAATTTTTAAATCATGTAAGATGCTCTTTAATGTATCGTTGTCATAATTTTGTATGAGTAGATCATGAAACTTTAAATCGAGTTTTAAAATCTCATCGGATTTTTTTGAACTGCCTATTTTTGACTGCAACTTATGAAGTAGCAAAATGTCCGATTTTGAATAAACTGAATTAGCAACGGCCAGGGATTCCAGTTTTGCAATGATTGCATAAATACCTATGGCCTCGGAACCTGTAATGTTTGGCAAAAAGAACCCCCTATTGGGGATTATCTCAACTATTTTGGCATGTTCCAGCTGGGTTAACGCTTCGCGTATGGGGGTAATGCTTACGCCTAGCTCTTGTGATAGTTTGGGCAGGGATATTTTTTGCTTAAATGTTAAGTTTTCATTTAGCATTTGTTTCTGCAAATGAAGTTTTACTTCCTCACGCAAAGATTTAATTGTTATCATACATTAAATATAATATATAATATATGATTTAACAAAATTGTTTTACACTTATTTGGATATATTTTCCCCTACTGGATAAAACTAAAAATAACCGACTCTTTCTTTTTAGAGCAATAAAGTCCCTCCAAATAAAGTGTGATTAACGTACCATATCGAAGATGGTATAAGCCAATTTTGTCACAAAAACTCAGGTCATCTTACCATAATTACTACTTATTGCTCCAAAATCAATTTATTGGATAAATACATATAACGGGTATAAGGTTTGGATCTTTCTCCGGCATATTCATAGGCCTTACCGAAATGAAAAGTGGCTTTTTCCTGATTTTTATCCTTTATATAGTATTCACCCATAGCCAAATGGGCGACATAATTGTTGGGCTCTTTTTTAAGCATTTCCGCTAAGAGGCTAAAAGTTTTCCCCTTATCCCCTTCCAGAAGCATGAAGCTAAGCGGATAATAGTAAAAATAAGGGAATCCTTTACCAAGGGCAATTGCCTCTTCCCTGTATTTTTTGCTTTCTTGTATCCTACCCTTTTTTTCAAGCAATTCCGATTTCAGCATTGTATTGCGAAACTCCTTTTTGATATTTAATGACTTTTCTACATAGTCCAGTGCTTTATCCACATCCATGGGGTTTTGAGCAATAGTCAGCTGCGCAATTTTTATATAATCGTCTACGGTCTTTTCCTCTTTGCTTTTTAAATCCGTTAAGACATTGGCGGTTACATCAACGGAAATTTGAATGCCACATTTAATGTCCGACCAATGCAATTCCAGGACAGCCGATTCCGGCTCACGGGATATAAAATCATAACTTAACCACTCTTGATAGGACGTTTTTTTTGGAGCAGCGGTTACGCGCAACGCATCTTCTTCTTTTTTATAGCTGAAACTACCCCAGCTTTTCGCATTTTTAGAGAATATGTAAACCCATTCACTTTCTTTTACAAAAATATGGAGGCCATATTTTCCTTTGGGCAATGGCTGCCCTTGAATCATCACGTCATGGGTGAACTCTATTGTAGTATTTTCATTTGATCCGGCACGCCAAGGATATTCTATCCCGTCCACGACAAAGTCGTACGGAACGATTCCCCCAAAAATTTTCCGTCCTTTTGCCAGGGGACTGTGATACACCACGGTGACATCGGTTGTACCGATGCGCTGCGTAACACTTGCCCTTTGACTAACCTTGGTAGCTACCAACATGTCTTGCGCCTTTGCCCCATAGATCCCTAATACCAAAATGAAGAGGGCGTATATTAAAATGTTTTTTTTCATAGGTCTATGTTTTAGGATTTTTGAATTATTGCTTACCTTATTTTAATCCCGGAAGGATTAGAAAATCTTCCCGTTACCAACCATCCCCCAAAATCTTCGGATACTGCTACTAAAAGTGTATTTTTTCCCTTTTTAAGGTCAAGATATACGGCATCGAACAGACCAACGGTACCTAAATAGCGGTAGTCCCTAGACCTAAATCCGTTAGTGCCCTTATATACAGGGCGTTCGTTTAAAATGACCACTGCCCTATCACTATATCCGAATTCAAAAAGTTTAGTTTGATCCTTGTCCGAAGTAACAGTAATTTTAGCAAAAACAGTATTCCCGGGCCCATCATCATATAACTGTACTTGTCTGGATATATTGGCAGCGATACCTTCCTCTACATTGATTTTTTTGCCCCAAGTTCTGCTGTCGATTACAGTTTTAAGCCCTGTATGCTCCCTTATCAATTTTTCCTCGAATTTATCCGATACCTCCCATTGTGGAACTAACCCTTCGATCGGTTTTCTTTCGATGGGCTTGAAATCCTTAATTTCGTGGTCTTCCTTGTTTATGGTAATATTGGCAATATGGAGAGCCTTGCCACCGCCGCCTGTAAATCGGATTCCTCCTTCTTTAGGTTCATGGAAAAGATTCCATGACAGATTAGGCTGTTCGCTATGGTTTAGATATACCTGGGCCATATTTCCGTCGACTACTATTTTTACATGGGTCCAATCATCATAGGTATAATTATAGGGAAAGGAGTATTTGGGGCCAAAGTAAAGTTGCCATGGCGTAATTCCCTTCGTTGAAGGGATGGCTTGATTGGCATCAGGATTACCCGATTGGTGAGGGCGCAAATAGAAGTGTTCTGCATCGGAATCGTTAATCCTAAAATACACTCCCGGAAATGCCGGTGCCTTCTTTAAGAAAATGTCATATTCAATAGTGCCGTTCAAAAAATGAACATCTTTTAAGTTCATTGACCCGTCCTGAAGATAAATGGCTTCTTGTCCTTTAAAATTCTCAAGTACGTAGGATTTCGCATTGATATCCCAATGAACAGTATCCAAGGGAATTGTTTTCTGTGCAAGGCCTAGATGAATACTACA
The DNA here is from genome assembly GCA_947494715.1 of uncultured Flavobacteriaceae bacterium. GTDB lineage: Bacteria > Bacteroidota > Bacteroidia > Flavobacteriales > Flavobacteriaceae > Ulvibacterium. The sequence goes on from CANLWG010000006.1 coordinate 230,722, forward strand.
CAACATCATACCGATACTAAATGCTCCTTTGATCATTTGATTCTAATTTTGGTTAATCTAAATTCCATAAGATGTACAACATGAAGAAAACAAATTGGTTCAAGTTGATTCATTCCTGTTCAGATCCTAATTTTTTTGTGACCTTTGTATTATAGTAATGGTCATGTTTCCAGAATACAAATTGGTACAGCGATGTTTGCGGCAGATTGAGGATAATCTGGGCTGGGGCGCTTCTAGCGAATGGCATAATGATATGTTTGTTGAGCTAAGTGAACAAATTCAAAAGCGTACACAGGTTTTGTTAAGCCCAACTACGTTAAAACGGGTATGGGGCCGGGTGAATTATCAAAGTGCTCCTAGCATTACTACACTAAATACGCTGGCCCAATTTGCCGGGTTCCAAAATTGGAGGGATTATAAGAATACGGTGGCCGTTAAAAAACCTTCTTGGTTATCCCAAAAAGTAAACCCAAATTTGGGGATCATCATGCTAGGAGCTTCCGTAATGACCCTTGTTTTCATCTCTTTATATTCTTTGAAGGGATCAAAAAACAGTACGGATGCCATCGATATTTCAAAAATCGGATTTACCAGCAGACCTATAAGCAAGGGTTTGCCCAACTCGGTGGTTTTTGATCTTGATATTGACGGAATCCAGTCGGATAGCATCCATATACAGCAATATTGGGATCCAACAAAAACTATTGGTCTAAAATCAGGGCAAAAGCAAGCTACGGGGCAATATTATTTTCCCGGATATTTCCGGGCCAAACTTTTGGTGGATGGAACGGTTCTTAAACAACATGATCTTTTTATAAAAACGGAGGGCTGGTTAGGCACTTTGGATTATGAACCGATTCCTAAATACGTCCCTGAAGATAGAATAAGGAAGGGTGCGCTGTCCTTTTCCCGACCCATACTTGAGGAGATAGCATCAAGCGAGCAACCTTTTTCCACAACATTTCATAAGATAGATGATTTTACACCGGTTTCCGGGGATAACTTTGTTCTTACTACCTCGATTAGAAATACATATCGGGAGAAGTGGGCCGTCTGTCAAAATGCCGCTATTATAATCTTAGGGACAAAGAGTGCCATGATCGTTGCATTTTCCATTCCAGGCTGCGTGTCTGAAATTGGGGTGATGATGAGCGATGTGTATATCAGTGGAAAGGAACATGACTTATCCGGTCTAGGTGTTGATTTGTCCGTCACCCAAGATTTTAAAATCGAGGTAAGGAACAAACAGCTAAGGGTATTTTTAGAAAATGACCAACTGTTTACTGGAGGATATAATGAATCCATAGGAACCATTGTAGGTATTCGGTATCGGTTTTTGGGAGCCGGAGAAGTCTCTTATACGAAACTTACTGACTTATCAGGTCATTCGGTAGCATTTGAAGATGATTTTAGTTCAACTCATTAGATTTTATTACCCATCTATTTCTAACTTTATTTTTCAATTTGATTTATTATGCCGCAAAATCCCCTCATGAATTGTAAGGTAAGAATCGATATGGATTACCTAATAAGTTTACATTAAATTCTATTCTAGTTGTCTTTACAAAACAACTATTCGGAGAAAGTTTTGCTCGTCTTGGATATGGAAAAGTTACCGAAACCGTCTTTACTGGTAACCTCTATATCATATTGGGATTGTTGTACCACCGCTACGTTGTCCACTGCCCCTGATAATAAGTCGTTGAATGTCACAAGTAATTCTCCATCCTGCCAAATCGAGACATCATAGGTCAGCGAATCGCCATCTTCATCGCTACCAAGCCATGACAAACTCATTTGAGACGTCGCTATATTGAAAGATATGGTTATTTCAGCCGCATAAGGGGCATAATTACCTACGGGTTCTCCCGGCGTGGTAAAGGAAAAGGTGTCACTTGAGGTTTCACCCTCGTCATTCTTAGTGGTCACTGACCAAGAATACGATTTTCCCTTATCAAGAACAATGCTGGTCTCCAAGGATGTAAATATTTCCCTGAGTACCTCATTCTGTCCTTCAAATACCTTGAGCTCATAATCACGGGTAAATTCAGCGGAAGTCCATTTAAAAAAAATAGAAGCCTTTGAAGGGTCTCCGGGCACTTCCTCAAATTCCGAACACGGCTCGCCATTGGCAGGAAGAGTGCCCTGAGCTTTCCCTGGGAAATTCGGCTCGTCTGGCGCAGGATCTGAACTATCAGATCCCCCACAGGAACCCAATCCCACAATCAATAGCAAAAAGATGTATTTTTTGAAAGCCTGTATCATTGCTTTATGATTTTAAATGTTTTAATGGTTCCCTTTCTGGTTATCCTGATGGGATACATACCTGCGCTGTATCCATAAAAATCAATAGTGCTTTTTTGCCCTTCCTTATCTAAGCTCTTTTCAAACATTAGCCGTCCTGAAAGGTCGTATACCTCTATTTTTGAATAATCGGAAATTCCCTCAACGAAGACCTCTCCCGAGGTAACAACAGGATATATGAATATTTCACTATTTGTTACAAAGGAGTCCATAACCTTACCTTGACAATCATTTTTTCCGGATATCTGAATAGTGTTGTACTCCTTTAAACCTGTAAGTTGAATTTGATTTGGTGCCGTAGAATTTAAAGTAAAGCTCTTCTTCTCGCCGTTGATGTCCACTTCGTATGTACGGCTGCCTGAAACCAAGTAATTAGCCATCCCATTTTTGGTATCGATTAATTGTCTCTTACCGGTTATCGAACCAACTTCATTGACGGTTGCCCCATAGGTCTGCTCATATAGGATATCCGGTATGGAAATTGTAATGATATAGGTGCCTACAGCTAGATTTTCAATTCTTAACGGTTCATTCAGGGACAAATTTTGGTAACTGTCCGAAAAGTCTTGCCCCGAGATTTCAATTTCAAAAGTATAGCCTTCGAGAATCGTTTCAATTTTAATGCTACCATTGGACACCCCAGTGCAGGTGGGTGTTTCGGTGTGTACAAGAATAGCATCGGATGCGATAATCTCGCAACCATTTGTATTTACCGAAACGCCATTTCTAGTGTCCAAACACGCATCTAAATGATCCAAAACTCCATCTGTATCGTTATCAAGATTACAATAGGGATTTTCCCCACCATCGGTAATAATCCAACCGAAATTAACTAAAAGAGCTTGTCTTGCCGCTTCTCCATCGCAATATGTACTATTTCCACCGTCAAAGACCACCCCATTGTTTAGAGTTTGGGTTGCCCACCCATCAAGTAAGGCGTCATAATTCCTTGTGGACAGGGATACATCCCTGAACATATCGGAAAAATCCGTAACATTGGCAATATTCCAATTACCAATATTGTGATCAAAAGAGAGGGCTCCCGAAAACATGGCATTCATGTTCATTACGTTTCCAACGTCCCATGAACTTATATTTTGATTAAAGATGGACGCTCCTAAAAACATATTGAGCATATCGGTCACTTTGGACACGTCCCAAATGCCAATTTTTTGATCGAATGCGCCTGCATTTTGAAACATTGCACGCATATCGGTTACGTTGGATACATTCCAATTTCTGATATCTTGGTTGAAAGAATATGCGCTGGAAAACATAAAGGACATGTCCCTTGCATTTTGGACGTCCCACGTTCCTAAATCCTGATTGAAGACAAAACAATCGGCAAACAAACCTTGCATTGTGGTTATATTGCCCACGTTCCAATCATTAAAGAAATCATTTCCGACGAGCGAGTAACAACCATTGAACATAGAGTTAAGATTATTAACCCCGCTAAAATTTGGTGTGTCCTGGGCGAATACATCCATCTCTGTACAATTTAAGAAAGCGAACTCCATTGACCTCCAGCGGATATCGCCCCATTGGTCTATTGAAATCAACTTTTTATTGTCCAATGGCGTATCATCCAACCAGCTAGAACCTAGGAAGCTTATTCTTGGAAAACTACCGGAAATGGCAACTTGATAGGTCCCCGCTACGGCATAGGTATGGGTAATACCTCCCCTTACATTTTTAGAGGTGGTACCATCGCCCCAATCTATATTATAGTTGTAAGATTCTATCGGAGAAGTAGGTATTGAAATTTGGTTATCTTCAGAGCCCCCTGGATTATCCGTTTTCCAGGTCGTGACAAATGGGCATGATTTCCCTGAATCATTTATTACCCAATTATATGTTTCGATAATGTTTTGACGTGCATTCTGTGCTTCGCAATATGTGTTCTGTGGCGCATCCAATTGGACTCCATCCTGCAAGGATGATAACTGTGCCCAACCTATCAAGGTTTTATCATAATTTTTATTGGAAAGGCCCGACCCATCCAACATTTCTGTCATATTTATAACATTGGAAACATCCCAAATCCCTAAATCTTGATTAAAAGAGGAGGCCCCTTGGAACATATTATTTATTCGCAAAACGTTTTTCATGTCCCAGCTATCCAAAGACAGGTTAAAAGAAGATGCATTACTAAACATATAGGCCGTATTGTCAACAGAAGCCATATCCCATAAATTCATTGACTCATTGCCGTTAAACGACGGACAGTCCGCAAACATACCGAACAAACTCGGCCCTTTAGAAAAATCTGGAACGTCGGTTGCTTTTAAATCCAAATTATCACATCCGGCAAAGGCCAAACCAAGAAAATCCCATTTGTTATCTCCCCATTGATCAATAGAAAGAATTTTATCATCGTCCCTTAGCCTGGCATCCCCCCCATTGTTAATATGCATTCCGGGAAACTCACCATAAATAGCCACTCTATAGACTCCAGGAATTTCATAAGTGTGAATTATATCGTCCTGTACGTTGGTACTTATGGACCCATCTCCCCAGTCCACCGTGTAATCATAACCATTCCATCTTGTATCCGTGTATATGGTAATCTGATTATTTGCAGAGGCCCCGCGATTGTCTGTTTTCCAAGTAGTTAAAAAAGGCATTTCCCCATTAATTGCACAATTCAATGCCAGCCCTCCATCGAGTATAGTCCAATTATGGTTTGTGATGAGATTTCTACGGATATCGGCAGCATCGCAATAATGATTTTGTTGGGCTCCAAATTGCACTCCACTTTGCAAAGATGGTAATTGGGCCCAACTTGTTAAGATTGTCTCATAATTGGTATCCGACAGACCACTTAACGTAAAGATATTGCTCATGTCGGTAACTTGGGCAACATTCCAACTTCCCAAGTTTTGGTTAAACAGATCTGCCCCCTCAAACGAACTGGACATATCTAGGACATTGGAAACGCCCCAATTAGAAATATCTTGATTAAATTTCTTGGCTCCATTGAACATGGAGGACATATTTGTAACAGTGCCTGTATCCCAGGTACTTATTGTGTTGTTCCCTTCCAAAGAAGAACAGTCCTTGAACATGCCCGCCATACTTTCTACATTGGACAAGTCCGGAACATCTGTGGCCAGAACATCCATATTTATGCATCCTGAAAAGGCCCCTTCCATTGACTCCCAGTCCAAATCTCCCCATTGATCTATTGAAACAAGCTTTGGAGCATCCCCATTAGTATCGAAAACCAATCCTGGGAAATTCCCTGTTATTTTTATGGTATAGGTACCCGGTCTTTGATATGTAAAACTTCTATTTCCTGATACTCCACCAGAAATCACTCCTGCACCCCAATCCACATCATAGTAATAATATTCCCCGGGTATTGTTCGGATGCTTATCGTATTGTTTGATGAAGATCCGGGATTGTCTGTTTTCCAAGTGGTGATAAATGCCCTTTGAACCCCGTCTAAAACCTTAAAATTCAGAACATAGGGTTCTCCCATTGTTCCAGTCAAATCATCACCGCTGTAAGGTGTAGCAATGAGTGTATAGGTACCTGTCGGTAAACTGCCCCCTAAATAATCGTTTGTACCATTGGTTCCAAACAAAGTATATGGGGCTTCATTTGCAATTGAGGATAAATTTTGGGTATCATTTACTTCTATACCAACACTGCCTACGTCATCCGTGGCCAAAACTTCAAAATTAAACAGTTCATTGGGTAACGATTGCAAACTTATCTGGGCATCCTCTCTTAAAGAATATAAAACACGGTCTTGGACAGCATCTACCAAACGTACTTCTCGTATGGATAAGGGTAAGGGACATGATATGCCACTATCATCTATTTGCCATCCAAAGTTATCGATAAGATTCTGTTTGGAAAGGGCTCCATCGCAATATTGACTAAATCCTGCATCCAAAACGACGTTGTTTTGAAGATTTGTCAATGCCCCCCATCCGGTTAAAATCCCATCATAATTCTCTGTTGAAAGTTGAACCTGATTGAACATTCTTATCATAGAAGACACGTTTGCTATGTTCCAACTTCCCAAATTTTGGTCAAAAGAAATAGCATTTGCAAACATGTTGGACATGGATCTTACGTTAGCTACATCCCACCGAGAGATATCTTGATTAAAAGCTTTGGCATTGCTGAACATATCATTCATGAATTCAACATTGTTTACGGTCCAGTTCGAAATGTCCTGATTAAAAGCATATGCGTGAAGAAACAAATCGATCATGCCTCTTACATTTCCGACCTCCCAATCACTGATATCCCCATTAAAATTGGTAGCCCTCTGAAACATGCTGTCAAGACTGGTCACTTTAGGGAATCTCCAATTTCCAATATCCTGGTTAAACGTACTGGCCCAATGAAACATATCATTGATTTCAGATACATTGGATAAATCCCATGACCCAATATTTTGATTGAATGAAGTTGCTTGATAAAACATATAAGAGAGATCTTCCACGTTGGACATATTCCATTGGTCCATTGTTTCATTGGCCTTTAAGCTATGACAAAAGGCAAAAGCTGCTTCAAATGAAGATACTTGTTGTAGATTTGGCAGATCGGTTGCAAGTATATCGAGATTTACACATCCATTAAAAGCTCCAGCAAAAGACTTCCATTCAATATCCCCCCACTGATTAATTTCCAATATTTTTTCTTCATCTGCCATCTCGGACCTACCAAATCGGATCCTTGGAAATTCACCAGAAATAGATACTTCATAAATCCCGGGGGCTGAATATGTATGCATAACATCCCCTGTAATACCTGAATCAGAAGTTCCGTCCCCCCAATCTACGGCATAATTATAAACTTCTCCGGAAAAGGTAGGAATTGTAATTTGATTGTTTTCGGATATACCTGCATTATCCGTTTTCCAAGTAGTTACGAACCCAGTTTGGGCATTGACCAATAAAACACCAAGATTTAATAGTAGGGCAAGTAGGTTTTTTCTCATTTAATAAGGCAAATAGAATACAAACTTATCCAATAACGATGAAAATAAATAGTAATCTCGATGATTTGTGGTAAATTTTCTATATATGTAAAGGCTCTACTGAATAGTATGATGTTTATTCGCTTTTGAGGAAAAATCTAAGGGGGTATTTTAAAAAGACACAATTTCCGGTTCTTCTTTGACAAGTTTTCCACGGGTGTCCATTTTTTAGACTATTAGGTCAAACCATTCTCAAAGCTTATTCGGCACTTGCTCAATCCATGGAGTATCTATGTTAAACCGATTTATAAATAGTGATTTTCGAAATGAATTACAAACTTATTGTAGAACCTTCAAATTCAAACGAGAAGTTGCTTATTCGGTTTGCAATTGGTCCTTCCACCAATTGGAAAAAGTATCCTGCCCATTCAAGAAAATAGGTTCGCCAATTTCAGGGATCACCAAATTGACGTTGAGTTCCTCAGCCTTTTTAACAAATCTTTCCACAGGATCTGTCCAATCATGCAATGCCAGCTTAAAAGCGCCCCAGTGAATGGGCATAACCAGTTTTGCATCCAAATCTATACCGACTTGAGCCGTTTCTTCAGGAAACATATGGATATCCGGCCACATCGCATTGTATTGGCCACACTCCACCATGGCAAAATCAAATGGTCCATAGGCTTTCCCAATTTCCTTAAAATGTGGACCATAACCACTATCACCACTAAAAAAAATAGATTCGGAACGTGATCGGATTACCCAGGAACTCCAAAGGGTACTTTGCCGATTATTGAATTTTCGCCCCGAAAAATGTTGTGCCGGTGTACATGTGAACTTTAACTCCTTAAATTTTACATCTTGCCACCAATCGAGTTCGGAAATGCGCTCTTTTTCTATGCCCCAAGCTTCAAGATGTACCCCAACCCCAAGGGGTGTATAAAACATCTCTACTTTGTCTTTTAGCTTTTTAACGGATCCATAATCCAAATGGTCATAATGGTCGTGTGAGATAAGTACCGCATCTATTTTGGGTAATTTTTCGATTTCAATGGGCATTTCCGAATTAAATCGGTTGGTCCCCAACCAATCATGGGGCGCCGCTACTTTTCCGAACATAGGATCTATCAAAACAGTCTTATCGTCGATTTGCAATAAAAATGACGAATGCCCAAACCAAACTAAACGTGTGCTATCCCTATAATCGGCAATATTAGTAGAATCTATTTTTTTAACGGATATATCCTGCTTCGGAGTGCCATTGGGAACTTTTGTAAAGAAAAACTTTCGCGTTAATTTAAGGGTTTCCACAAAGGTCAAATCTTCAGGGACGTCCTTTTTGTTTACAAATTGCCCGTTTTTGTAATTCTCCGATTTTTCATATTTTTTTTGCAGCGATGCGGATACGTCTCCTCCAAAGGATGGATAAAAGTTGACAAAAGCAATATAACCAAGAATTAAAATCAGTATTAGGATTCCTAGGGATAGTAGCATTCTTTTCAGGTATTTTAATAGTGTTTTCAGAAGTGTTTTGTTTTATGATTTCCTAAATCTACCGTTCTTGATCGCTCCGGTATTTGGACTAAAAATCGGCACAAGAATCGTATTCATTAATTTTAGTTTAAAGTTCTGTATTTCGCAGGACTCATTCCCGTTTTCTTTTTAAACAGTTTACTGAAGTGTTGAGGATAATCGAATCCTAGGTCAAACGCAATTTCACTGATGGATTCTGTTGTTCCCAATAGTTTGTTTTTGGCTCTATTGATGATATAGGAATGGATGTGGTCCCTGGCGGTTTTACCCGTTTCCTTTTTTAACAGATCGCTCAAATAATTGGGGGACATATGGATTTGTGTTCCACAGTACTGTACTGTAGGAAGACCCAGTTCCGCAGGTTTTTCACTGTTAAAATAGTCCTTTAAAAGATTGTCAAAATTGGAAATGAGATCTTGGTTCAAATTCGTACGTACGTAGAACTGACGATCGTAATATCGCGTGCAATAATCAAGTAGCAAACCAATATTGGAAACGATCAACTTCTGACTGTGCTTATCAATATTCTGATCGTACTCCAGTTCAATTTTCCGTACCAAATCCGTTAAGATCCATTTTTCATCTTCGGATAAGTGCAATGCTTCGTGTACATCATATGAAAAATAGGAATAGGTATCCATTTGTTTTCCAAGCTCCGATTTCCGTATCAAGTCCGTATGGAACAAAAGCATCCAACCTTTGGCATCCGCTTCGATTTCCTTGGATTCGGTGAATAGGACCTGATCAGGTTTACTAAAAACCATAGTGCCATTGACGAAATCATAGGAATTCCTTCCATAACCCATAGAGCCCGAAACACCATCCTTTAGGGATACCATATATAGCTCTAGCATAAACCGAACATCCCCAAAGTTCATATCCACAGGAAAGTCTTTGACATTGATTAAGGAAACCAATGGATGTTTCGGGAGCTGTAAACCCAATATTTGGTGAGCTTGGGTAATGGAACTGATGGTAATGATGCTGTTCATTGCTTTAAAATAAGAAATTTTTATTGGCAAATGTGGGCCTAATTACCCTCTTATCTTATTTGGCTAAGAACTACGTTATCAAAAATTCTATCGCCCAGATAAGTGCGTATCCAAACCATTGGTTTGGCAAATTTTCCTGCTGTATATCGCGTTTTCGGTTTTTTTGATTCCATGGTTTTAGAGGCCAATTCGGTTATTAGAATTACTTTTTTCATCACTATAGGTTTTATCTCCTTTGGATTGTGATGCCAAAATTATAAAGGCAAACACACCAAAAATGAAACATTTTACCGAATGATGTATTCATTTTACGGATTCCGTTGCGCTCAGGACTTTTTACAAGTTCAGGGAGCCTTGGTAGTATTGGCCGATTGCTTTAATTGGAATTTTTGAAGAAGCAATTTAGTTGAGAAAATTATTCCTCCAATAGCGTTTTGATCCGTTTTAGATCTGCTTTATTTGCTCTTCGTATTGCTGAAGCCATAATTGGTGCGAAAAATTTCGAAAACCCAGAAGGGACACCTTTGTTCCGTAGGGTCATTGTGGTAGTATTAGGATCGATTTCTTCCCAAGTGTAGGTGGCCTCCATAGGAAATGGACCTTCTGAAGTGCTCATCACCATTTTTTGTCCAGGAATGAATTCGGTGATTTCATAAATATAAGCCAATTGACGTCCCAAGAACTGTGCCCTGAAGGCTACTTTGGATCCCCGTACCAAGGGCTTAGGTGTTTTCCACTCCATACCCTTAATGTTGGCATACCAATCCGGGGCGTTCTCAGGATTGGAGGCATAGGCCGAAACCTTTTCAACGGGAACCTGTATTACGATTTCAGTTTTGACGTCTACCATAAATGCTATTTTGAACGCAATGCCTTTGTGACAAAGTCAAAAGATTAGCGATACCCCTCGCTACCATAAGCCTCTCCTCTTCCCGTTTGGCAATATTGGCGTAAACTTTCCATATAGCGACCCCAGCTAAAACAGCAACTGGCATAGAAATCATCTTGTTCCAGCCATCCATTTTGGGAAAAACGGACTCGAGTCTTCCCTTCGTTTTCATCCAACGAAAAAATAAAGGTATGGCCTAACCACCCGTGATCATTGGCCACACATTCCCAAACTATTTTTTCATCGGAAACAAGTTCGGTTACTTTCATCTTTGGCCCTATATAGTCCCCAAAATCGAATTGGATATGCTTGCCCAAATCCGAACTGCCTTTAGTCTGTACTGTCCACCAATTGGATAGCCCCTCTATGCTAGCTATCGCATTGAATACATTTTGTCTGGGAGCATCAATATGGAACAGATGTTTAATGGAATAAGTCATGTTTTTTAATTTAAGACGAATTGGTCTTTATGAATTGGACAAAATTTAATGTTTTTATCATAGAGGATAAAAACAAGGATTTGGAACGTACCCATAGCAACCTACCTAAACATGGAAATTATCTTCCTTTTAGGTATTTGGCATCTAAACTGGTATTCCAGTATTGGGTATTTCTATAAGTACTTTTTGAGATTTTGCTCAAAGTAGGCCGCACTATCCGTAATGCTTTGAATAGAGTTCTTGGCAAAATTCCCCCCTTGTTCCAAATAATAATACTGCAGGTCATCGGTATTGATATTTGACAACATTTCGATATAGTCTATTGAACCATTTCCGAGCTCGGTGTAGTCCCGGGTAACTTTGTCCATATCCTTTATGTGCCACATGACATAGCGTCCGGGCTGTTTGGCAATCCATTCCGCGGGACTCAATTTTGAGGAATGCATTACCCAATATAGGTCCATTTGCAATTTAACCAGGGTTGGATCCGTTTCTTCCAAAATAATACCATATCCATTTTGGCCGTTGTGTTCGGTGAACTCAAAGTCATGATTGTGATAAGCAAAACCTAGTCCGGCCGCTTTCACTTGTTCTCCCATTAAGTTTAATTTCTCCGAAAGCAACTTGAAGTTTTCCAAGTTACGGTATTCAGGTGCCAGCCAAGGCCAGGTGATATAATCCGTATCTAGGGCATGGGCCCCTTCTATACACTGTTCCAAATAACGTTGTAGCTCACTCCACGGTTTTTTGAAATAGTCCGAAAAATTGTAATGTCCACTAGAAACCGTAAGTTGATGGTCATCCAGAATCTTTTTGAAATCGGAAGTTTTGTATCCATAATAGGTGCCTGCGTCTCCATCATAGCCATAGATTTCCAAATCTTCATATCCTAAGGAGGCCACCGTCTTTAGACTCCCGATTACATCGCGCTCCATAGCATCGCGGATGGTAAAGAGCTGAAGGCCCATCTTGTATTTTTTATCGGTCATGGAAAAACTGTTGAAAGGAATCATTGTTCCGGCAGTGAACAAGGCGGATTTCTTCATGAAATCTCTTCTTTTAATCGTCATTGATTTGTGGATGTTAGGGTATACAAGTTAAATAGTTGAACGTGATGAAATAATTATTCATTTCAACATAAGGTAAATATAACCATTTCTTGATTCCTCATTTTAGAGCCAATCGGTATCGATTTGGGAAATTCATCTAAGCTATGGACTTGTGCTGGAATAAACGTTGAATTATTCCTCAGCAATGGCCTCGATATCGCCACTATAGCGAATCTGAAATCGTTGGGAACTGTTTACGCTTATACTGCCCTTCAAATTTGGAAATAGTTTAAGGTTTACATTGTAGTTTTCGGTCTTATCATTAATTTCAAAATGTACCGCATAACTTTGATCCTCCCCGTCTTTGGTTATTTCAAAATCTTTCGGGATTCCGTTGAATTTTATGGCTGTCGTAGTACTATTGTATCCCCCTCCCATTTGTCGTTCCCCATAATAAGGCAAATAAGCGGAAACACTATCCCCAAAAACCCGTAAATAATTAGGATTTCCAATAAGCGTTATGCGGCTTCCGGCACTTCCTGGCGGGAAAAGTCCGGCATTGCTAATACTGTTCATGCTATTGGTCATTTGGGGCATGGCCCAATCGGAAACGATTTCGAAAGATTTTTGGACTACCATCTCATCCAGTTTCTTACTTTCTACGGTTGGTTCCATCATTTTTGACGAACTTCCACAGGCCCAAATAACAAAGAGCAAAAGCCCAATACCAATTTTTAGTTTCATGAGATACACATTTAAAAGGTTCTCCTTAAGATAGTAACAATCTGGAATATTCGATTCTAAAATTTTCTTAAAATACTAGCTTGGTGATACATGTATTTACAGTTTTGGTTTAGCCTTTTCTAAAAAAATTGGGGCTCCTCACTTTCTGCTTGCTGGTATTGATAAAATAAACGCCCGTTAGCAAAATAATTGCTGCGATTATGGATTGAAGTGTAATCTGTTCATTTAAAATATACCATCCCAAAATCATGGCCACGATAGGATTCACATAGGTATTGGTAGCCACCTTTTCCGGAGAAACCACTTTTAGCAAGTAATTAAAGGAGGTAAAGGCAATGATGCTCCCAAAAACAATTAACAAAATCATGGCCATTTGCACATCATTTTCCCATTGTATCGGTGAAGTCCAAGTCTCTCCAAATGCTAGGCTCATTATTGCCAATAGTAATCCTCCCATAAACATCTGATACCCGGTATTCACAAAAAAATTAGAAGGGAAGTCCGCCCTGCCAACAAATAGACTGCCATAAGCCCAAGACAACATAGCTGCGAATATCATGCAAATGCCCACAAGGGAATACTCTTGTTGTATGATGGTTTTCTGGCTTACCAGTAAATAAATTCCGATTATGCCCAAAATGACCCCTACCAAGGACATGGGTTGGATTTTTTTCCCCTGCAGCAGCCACATAAGCAATAAAATAACCAGGGGCTGTGCCGATATTTCTAGCGCGGCGAACCCGCTGTCTACATATTTTAACGCCCACACCACTATTCCATTACCGAAACTCAGGAACAGGAACCCGGCAAAGGTTACATTCTTCAGTTGCCTTTTGGTAATGCGCAAAGAGATGCCCATAGAGTTAGCTATAATAAATACAAGTATCCCGGCCAGAGTAAATCGAACCGAAGCAAGCATAAATGGCGGTAATTCAGCTACGGCTATCTTATTGAGCAAGTAGGTAGAACCCCAAATGACATAGATCGAAAAGAAGGCCAAAAGGATAAGTGTGGTTTGCCTGGATCGGGACATGAGAACACTGCTATAGTCTAATTCTGTACAATAGTACGGATTACTTTTCAATAATTAAATGTGTTAAGTTCAGGTAGGAATCGATTAAAATGAATCCTTAAAGGGACCCCTTTAAATTGTTAAAATAAGTAATAACATAATTATTTGTAGGAATATACATATAAAATGAATATATTTATGATGTAAAGGCCTCATCTCCAAAGCCTCAAGTTTGAAACAGCGGGGAACAAAATCTTATATGTCATGAAAAAGTTGAGCTTAACAAATCTTAAAAAGCAGGAAATGGACGGATCCCAAATGAAAAAAGTCAAGGGAGGAGCATGGTTCTGTTATCCTGAGTATTATTGTGGTGCTTACTATTGTGCCAATGTAAACCCAGGTGCTTGTTGCTGTCCTTAAGATAGCGTTCAAGTTTTAAATCGAAAAAAGTTCAAAGACTGCTTTTGCAGCTTTGAACTTTTTAGGTAACGGGCAAGAGTGTCCGATAATACAAAACTTGGGCCGTTACAAAGTCCAATAACTGCTGATCTAGCTCTTTTTCTTCATAGTCCATGGCACCAGCTACTAATTCCAAAAGCTCGGCGTAAGTAAACACTTGCCTATAATCCTTTATATCCAGGAGCAATGCGTTTAACTGCGTTAAACATATTTCCTTTGGAGCCACATCAATAAAGGTAGGGATTATCACATAGTAGGTATCAATGGTCTTAGGGTTTTCATTTTCAATATCATTCCATAGAAAGGCACTCTGCACTAGATAATTGGTAAGATCCGGATTGACCAAAAAAGAACCTTCCCTTTTTTGAGCATCCGATTGGGCGCAAAAATCGATAGCTATCCCTACTTGGGAGACGGCATAAATTTCCTTTATCGTTCGTTCGTTCATAATACGATAACGTTGATTTTCCAAACTCTTGAAATCTTCCACAAAAACTTTAACGCCCGAACCACCTTCAATGATTTTTGCCAAAACCCCATACATGTAATTTTGCTCATGAATGGAGTAAAACTTAGCTTGGTCTATCTCATTTTCCAAAATATGATCCTGTGCAATGGCCCAATCCAAAAAATTCTTTCGTGTTTTCATGATGCCTCTTTTTGGCAATAATCTCTTAATCGTCCATAATAGTCTGGAAATTCCAGCCTCAAACGAGCTACAATTTGTTCCAGGTACTCGGAAGTTTTTTTAAGATGACTTATCAAATGAACGTATTGGGATTTATGGGGAATATGATGAAAAGCGGCAAAGTTGTATGCATTGTCATCATTCGGTTTCGGATAAAGCGATGCAAAAGCCAACTTTCTGACGCTTAGCATATTACTCAAAAGAAATTGTTCGTAATACAGATTGAACAACCCCGTATTGATATCATCCAATTTATCCTGATTTTCATCAATAAGTTCAAATGCCTTGGATGTGTATTCCTGGAACAGATCAATGGCACTACCGCCTATGATACCGACATTCACATATTTGATAGTATCTGAAAGTTTGGCCTCAAATTCAATAGGGACGTTCTCAAAATGTTGATGTATATAAGGGTGGATTTCCGAATATTGATATTGGTCGTGATCATAACTTTGACAAAACAGTGGACTCTTAAGAACCGGATCCAGCACTTTTCCAAATAGAAAAACATCCCCATCCAGATGACAAAAGGGTTCCTTTTGCAACCTATAGGTGTATAACTTGCCCAATGCCCATGCTCCTTTATGATAATCTTCCAAATCATTTAGTCTATTCGAAAAAGAGGTATACGGCAATTTTAAGACGTTTTGAAAAATTTCCAAACCCTTATCGTCAGTAACTAAATGAAGATTGGGATAATATTTTTTAATGGAAAGACAACTGTAAGTCCATGCACAGTAAAATAGAAAGGCATTAGGAAAACCCCCATGATGTCTAAAATTCCAATTGTTCTTGAAAGTATCATCAAAAAAAGGTTTGGACCAAAATGATTGGACAAACTTCATGATTGCTCTTGATCAGAATCAATGGCTTCTAGAATATCATCCAAAAAGGTGGCATCGTAATAGTGTGGTACAATTTTGTTACTGACAATTAAAATTGGTGTATAGAACAATTCGTTCTTTTTGCACCATTCCCTATGCTCTGCCAATATCTGATAATCTTCATCCGTAAATTCGGAGACATGCTCCATTAAGAACTGATCGGTATTTCTATGTTTAAACCAACCGTCCATCATTTTTAGGAATTTATCTGCCCCATGGGTTCGGTAGCAATTGATCATTGTAGCAGCCACATCATTCCGTTTTGAAGATGTTTCATCATAATGATTCAAGACTAATTTGAAACTATTTTCAAGTCCATTTCTGTGATATAAGTCAAGAAATTTTTCGAATGCATTCTTACAATACCCGCATGAGGTGGAAAGTACCAAAACGATTATCGGTGCAACCTCGGGATTCCCAAAAATCAATTGCCTGGCCCCTGCCGTGTTGGTTAATTCCTTGGTATCTACCAACGCTCGATTTATGGTCTCCGGAGATCGTTTGAACTGAAGCAACTCTATATGTTTGAGACTTAACGAGTAGTTTTGCGATTTAAGCTTCCTAAAATTATGAGTTACCAAAAGTGTAATCATGAAAAGAAGTCCCAATACCGTTCCATCCTTTAAAAGAACGGCCACCTCATTGGACAAGGCTATTTTAAAGGGATACAACTGACCAAGAATTAATGATGCCTGAACAATGATAACACTGCTTGAAAGCAGACATAACCTACACCATGCTTTTAGGACAAAAGCTTGAATTAGTATTGTAGATAACACAAAGATCAGGGCAATAAGGTAAACAATAAGATGCGCGTCGCCAAAGCCAACACTCAAAAGCAAGAGGCCCATTGTGGATAAGAGGAAGGCAAATAACAAATCGTTAAGCGAGAATGCGCCTAAATTGTAATTCTGGGATTTGAGTATTTTGTTACAACCACTTTCCTCCTTTTGACCACAAATTTTCTTTCCAAAATTTGTACTTCTATCATGGGATGTCTCAAAGATCTCATTGGAAATGTAAAGTCCTGCCATGCCCATTAAAAGAAAGGTCAGTGCGTAAAAGTTGGGCCAAAGGACCAGAGTAGATAACAAGGCCAATAGGACTGCTGACCAAATCATCCATCTACCTTTGGAAATTACGGGGTTCTTTTCTTGCTCGGCTAGGAGTATAATACCATTCCATTTCTTCCCAAATTCCTCCTTGGTCATCCCTGTCTTATTAGCATTAAGATAAACTTTACTGCCGTTTTGCCTTACATGGGAGAAATAGGCCCCTTTTTCTGGGTCATCCAAGAAAGCAAGGAAGTGCTCAGGAAGTTCATTGATTTGATTTTGATCAATTTTGGCGGCTACATTGCTTATGTTAAGAAAATTCAAAGTTTCGGACACTGCATACAATGAAGGTGTATGTGGGTGACTAAAAAGTTGCAATTCCAATTCGCTCTGGGAAACCTTTATTTTTTCCGCTTGGAAATAGGAAACCAAAGCATCGAAAAGTATTTTGTCCATGATATTTTGGTTGTAAATGTTAAGTTAGAATACCTAAATCTAAAGTTCTCTTATTGGGGGCAGATTTGGGCTATTATACAAGTAGGATAAAAATAATAAATATTATAGGATTTTACTCACAAAAAATAAAGAATATCAATAGATTCTGATTTCCTTACGGCCAATACGACATTCTGTAGGAATGGATTTTAAGGAATTTTGAGAAAAGTATATCTTAATATAGCTTTGGCCTATTCTATCGTTTTTGCCATTTGGTTCTGGGAAGTCACCCCAATTGGCAATTCAACGATTCTTAAATTTTTAAAATGAATTTCGGCGCCCTCGGACTCTAGACATAGATACCCTTTTTTGATAGTGGATTGGCTAATGCCGTTTACAAATTTTCCGTTGACAGATAGTTTAATGGTTCCATCCACACAAACCACGGTATAGGCATTCCATTCCCCTTTACCTTTGGCCCTATTCTCTACAGATTTGCTGCGTTCCCCTCTAGGATTGTCCGGTATGGTCTTTACACCTCCCACTCCAAAGAGTTCCCCATGGACATAGGCAATGGGTGGTTTTTTACCATCACGGGTATTTAGGTTTACCCAGTCCAATTCCAGCATCTGTACCTCTACCCCGCCTGGTAATCGGGATTTTGGATCGGGTAGGGCATCGCTCCAAACAAAAACTCCGGAATTCCCGCCCGGTTCCATATGCCGCCATTCTACCTGAAGGATAAAATTCTCATATTGTTTTTCAGATCGCATAACACCAATGGGTTTACCTTTACAAATAAGTAGGTCATCTTCCGTTCTCCATGTATCGCCATCTGTATTTACATTGACCCATTGCAGGGTATTTCCCTCCGCTTTCGTATCGGCAATTAGGGCATCGAAACTTATTTCCGTGCCAAAGCGTATGGGGCTTTCCTGACCATGCCCTGGGGATATATAGGCAGTTATAACAAATAAACTCAATAGAAAAGAAGGCTTCATTCGTATGGTTTTCATAAGGATTAAAGGATTTTTGTTTTTCCCGGGACAGCAATAGACGGACTAGGCCAGACCAAGTCCCAATTGTATTGCCCTAATTTCGGACCTAAGGATTCATTGGAATTATGGGCTTGTTCCCAAGAGATTTCCTTTCCGGTATACCCTGCCGTACGCGCCCAGATGGCCAAAAGACTACTGTTGGCCATACGCTTACCATCATTGATCGGTTCATCCTTTCGTATGGCCTCGAAAAGTTCATTATGCTGTGTTTGGTACATATTGTTCTCCTCTCCTTCAAAACGCCAAGCTTCTGGCCCGTTAATTTTGTACTTTCTACCAGGTTGGATCATAGCGGTCCCTTTGGTACCAAATATGTCTATGGTATTCCTTGTTGCCGTATCCGATTGCTGTCTGGTAAAATGGTATCCCTTGGCACCATTGGCATATTCGAACTCCACGGCAAAATGATCGTAGATATTGCCATAACGTTTATCCGTCCGCACTTGCCTACCCCCCGTTCCGATGGCCTTTAGCGGCATTTCATCGCCCATGGCCCACGACATCAAATCCAGGCTGTGTACAGCTTGCTCAACGATAAAATCACCTGACAACCAATTATAATAGTACCAGTTCCGCATATTATAGGTCATTTCGGTCCAGTCCGGTTGTCGTTCCTTGTACCAAAGCTCACCGCCGAACCGGAAAGTGGTGACGGTCCTAACGTCACCTATTGCACCATTGAGAATTTGATCAAAAGCAGCTCTATTACCGAAGCCAAATCGATAGGTAAATCCTGAAACCACGGACAGGTTCTTCTCTTTGGCCTTTTCGGCCGCCGCAATAACTTCCCGTACGCCCGGGGCATCCACGGCTACCGGTTTTTCACAAAAAGCATGCTTGCCTGCGGCGATTGCGGCCGTTAAATGCCCAGGCCTAAATGCCGGTGGTGTTGTAAGTAGCACTACATCCACATCGGAGTCGATTACTTTTTGATAGGCATCAAAACCAATAAACTTATTCTCTTTTTCCACCTTCATCTTATCCCCTACTACCTTGAGCAGTTCTGTGTAGGAGGTTTCCAATCGATCTTCAAAAACATCGCCCATGGCGTGGAGGATTACGTTTTCATCGGCCTGCAATGCCTGTGCGGCCGCACCGGTACCGCGACCACCACAACCGATAAGCCCCACTTTTAAAGTTTTTTCCTTAAATGATCCTATGGCTCCCAATACACTTGAGGGATAAGCCAACGAACTTCCGACCATTGCCAGTCCCGATGTTTTCAAAAAGGTTCTGCGGCCGGAAGCCGAATCTGTTTTTTTTGATGTACCCTTCATAATCTTGTTATCACCCATTATTCACTCAATTTGTTGATTGTTGTCAATTCCACTTTTCTAAATTCAACTTCGGAACCTTCGGCCTGAAGTGCAATCTGACCTCTATGGGCCGTAGCATCATAGCCGTAATTGACCAAATCCCCATTGACCCAAACCTTTATCTTGTTTTCCAAACATTCAATTCGCATTGAATTCCACTCCCCAACAGGGTTTTCGGAACCATCTGTGAGGTTTAGAATCCGTCGCTTTTTTCCTTCCGTAATACCCCATTCCTCTTTAGGTCCGCGACGGGCCAACATATTCTCCACTTTTATATCCTCCACGATACACCAGAAATCCCCGGCGTTCTCATGCATCATCTGTACCTCTATTGATTTTGGGAACATTTTATATAAAGCCCTAGGCGTTGAGGCAAAAACCAATACCCCACAATTTCCAGGTTTGCCGGCGAACCTGTACTCTACTTCCAAACGAAAGTTCTCATATTCGGCATCGGTTATCAAATGACCTCCAGGGGTACCAAGACTTACCAGTAACCCATTTCGAACAACAAATGGATTTCTAGCGTCCGGTATGCTGTCCATGGCCGGAATATCGATATGCCAACCCTTTAAATCTTTCCCGTTGAAAAGGGATGTTGAATTTTGTGATGTAGTATATTGCGTACTTAATAAGAACCAGCAAATGATAAGAAGATTTTTCATTTCAATGGATTTCCAAAATGAATTCTCTTTGAAGATATTACTTTCTGGAAAATTTATTTCAATTTGCACACAGTTTTCTTTATAAAACATGTTGACCCAAAGAGACAAAGTCCTTTAAAAAACAGCTTGCATTCTCCGAAATAAGAACTATTTTTAATAGGCCACATGAAAAACCAAAACCAACAGCTTAAAAAATTCGGGACCTTTGGAGGAGTTTTTACGCCTACCCTGCTCACTATTTTAGGGGTAATCATGTACCTAAGAATGGGATGGGTCGTTGGAAATGCCGGACTATTGGGGGCATGGCTCATAATCCTGGTTTCCTTTACCATTACATTGACTACTGCCTTATCCATGTCCGCTATTACTACGAATATACGTATAGGTGCAGGCGGGGCCTATGCCATTATCTCACAAGCCCTGGGTTTGGAAGTTGGTGGCAGCTTGGGTATCCCAAGGTATATTTCCCAGGGTTTGGCGGTAACCATGTATATTTTTGGATTCCGAGAAGGCTGGTTGGGTATTTTCCCCGGGCATAGTGCCTTTTTAGTCGATATTATTGTTTTCGTGGTCTTGCTCGCTATAGCATACATCAGTGCCGATCTTGCCATAAAGACCCAGTTTTTTATCATGTTGGTAATTGTCCTGTCATTGATATCCATAGTCATAGCTGCCTATTATGGTTCTATGTATCTTCCAACGGAAGATGCTATCCGCTGGGGAACTTTCAAAGGTTCACCGGAAAACGGGTTTTCTGGCAGTGATTTTTGGATTGTGTTTGCCGTTTTCTTTCCGGCATCTACCGGAATTATGGCCGGGGCCAATATGTCAGGTGAGCTTAAAAACCCAAAAAGAAGCATTCCTTTGGGTACCCTATGGGCCATAGGGGTCAGTTTTGTCATCTATATGGGGCTTGCTTTTTGGTTGGCAAGATCGGCATCGGAGGAGGAACTCATTTCCAACTACAATATTATTATTGAAAAGGCCTATGTAGGGCCCTTGATTATTGCCGGAATATTAGGAGCTACTTTTTCATCCGCTTTGGCCTCTATTGTAGGCTCGTCCCGAATTTTATTTGCTATGGGCGAGCATCGTGTATTGCCGTACGCCAAATTTTTAGCGGGCCAAAGTGCAAACGGGCAACCGAGAAATGCCATGATCGTTACGGGTATCATGATTTTTGCTACAATGTTATTGCGAGATTTGAATTCGGTAGCCCCTCTTGTCACCCTATTTTTCCTGATTACCTATGCCATGATCAATATTGTGGTCATTATAGAACAGAATCTGGGATTGATAAGTTATCGGCCTATTTTCAAAATCCACAAATGGGTTCCATGGTTAGGATTATTATCCTCGGTATTGGCCATGTTTATTATTAACCCTACTATAAGCCTCATATCCATCAGCATTGTCTTTGTGGTTTACTGGTTCTTATCCCGACAGAATTTAGAAACTCCCTTTGAGGATATGCGCTCTGGATTGTTCGTTTCCTTTGCTGAATGGGCGGCCAAACACACCTGGGGTATGAAAAGTATGCAACAACGTGCTTGGAAGCCAAATTTGATGGTTCCCATACGTGATATTAAAGGAGCAAAGGGCAATTTTCAATTCTTAAGGAATATTGCCCGACCCAAGGGATCTATAAAGCTTTTGGGTATTGCACCCTTTACGGAAAATAATCTTTTCACGGATGAAATATCCCAATTGTCCGAAGCTTTTTATAAGAAAGGAGTGTTCTCCTCCTGGACAGTTATCCATACCGATGATTTTGCTCAGGGCGTAAACTATGGGAACCAAGCACTTCGAGGCGCTTTTTTTAGGCCGAATATTGTTTTTTTGAACTTGCAGCAACATGATAATTATGAGACTGAACTGCGACCTGTAATTAAAGAATGTATTCGCCTAGAAGTAGGTGTTCTTCTCTACCAAGCACATCCTACAGCGCTATTGGGCCAACGAAATACCATCAATGTATGGGTCAGTGATCGTGAAGGGAACTGGAGCTTGGGCTGGGATATCGGGAATTTGGATCTTTCCACACTCATAGCATATAAGTTAAAAAGGAATTGGGAAGCCCAAATCCGCTTGATTACCGTTATCAATGATGAAAAGGAATACGAAAATGCCAAGGAATTTTTGAATTCCCTCATCAATCTGGCCCGATTGCCCGAGACGTTGACCGAAATCCATATCGGAAAATTTAAGGATGTAGTCGGAAATGCATCCAATGCCGATCTTAACATATTCGGTATGCATGCCGACCTTCCTTTTGAGTTCGTCAAGGAAATGACCCAAAAAACGGAAAGCTCCTGCCTATTTGTCAAAGACTCCGGGCATGAAAGTATTTTGGCCTAGAAACCCTTTTTCATCTTACTATGAACTCACTAATTGCTTTTGCACATTGCTAGGTACAGATTGAAACGACGAAAATACCGAGGTGAATGTGGCCTTGCCTCGAGTCAAGGAACGTAAACTCGTGGAATATCCAAAAAGCTCGGCTTCAGGGGCATTGCATTTTAGAATCTGGTAGCGATCTTCGCTATCTATACCCAATATTACGGCCCTTCGGGATTGTAAGTCGGTCATAACATTACCAACCATATCCTCTGGAACCTTAATGGTCAACTCACGAATAGGTTCCAGCAATTTGGGTTTGGCATTCAAAAAGGCCTCTTTAAAGGCATGGGCTCCCGCAATTTTGAAAGAGATATCATTGGAATCTACCGAATGCATCTTACCATCGTACACCATAACGCGGATATCCGTTACATAGCTTCCTGTCAAAGGCCCGGATTCCATAGTCTCCTGTATACCTTTTTTTATGGAAGGTAGATACCTCAAATCGATTACTCCTCCTACAATACAGTTGTAAAAGATTAGTTTGCCGCCCCAGGGAAGTTCTTCCTCTTCCTTGCCTCGAATATTGAAGCCTTGGGGTTCCGGCATACCCTCGATCCAAGGTTCTATCTTTAAATGTACCTGGGCAAATTGTCCGGCTCCTCCAGATTGTTTCTTATGCCGATAATTGGCAGTGGCCGCTCGCTGTATGGTTTCCCTGTAGGCTATTCTCGGCTTTTCAAAATGGGCCTCCACATCATAGATGTTTTTTAAGGTCCAATCTATGGTAGCCAAATGTAACTCTCCTTGGCAACCCAATATTTGTTGTTTTAATTCACGGGAATATGAAATTACAGCAGTTGGATCTTGGCTATTGATTTTTCGTAAAGCATCCGTAAGTTTCTCTTCCTCGTTCCTTTTTACGGCAGAAACCGCTTTGCGCGTCCGGGACTCGGGATAGGCAATGGGTCTAATAGTGATAGGTTTCCCTGTCTCATGCAATGTATCATTGGTCTCAGTGTATTTTAATCGCAAGGTTGCTCCAATATCACCCACCGCCAATCGGGAAACGGGCTCCCGTTTTTTACCATCCATGATGAAGAGTTGGTGAAGAACTTCCGTTTCACCATTTCTGGCATTTACCAATTTTTCATTGACGCGAATATTTCCCGATTTCACCTTAAAAAAAGTGATCTGTCCTAGATTGGGCTGATAAATGGTCTTAAATACGAATAATGAGGTAGGGGCATCATTGGTTCGTTCCACGGCCTTCCCCTCCAGGGTTTGTTCAGGTTTTAAATCAGCAGCGGCCGGAGCTACATTGTCTATAAAACCCATAAGTCGCCCACTTCCCATATCCTCTAATGCCGACACACAGAACACGGGGAACAATTCGTGGTTCAACATACCGGCTTTAATGCCTCGTCGCATTTCATCTTCGTTCAGTGTACCTTTTTCAAAAAACAACTCCATCAAATCTTCATCATTCTCGGCCGCCTTCTCCACCAATTCATTGTGCAAATGATCTGCCAATTCCTTCTGGTCCTCTGGAATAGGATGCTTTTCTGGCTTACCACCTCCCTTTGGAAACTTGTAAAGCTTCATTTTTAGCACATCGATTATACATTGTGCACCGTCGATTCGAATCGGGTATTGAATTTTCACGGCATTATTGCCCACTAATTCCGTGATGCTTCTAAAACTATCATCAAAATCAATACCCGCATGATCTATTTGGTTTATTACGAAGACCGTAGGCTTATGATAATCCGAAATATAGTTCCAGATAATCTCCGTACCTATTTCCACCCCATATTGCCCGTTCAAGACAGTAACGATGGTATCCGCTACACGAATGGAAGAAATAATCTCGCCAATGAAATCATCCAATCCTGGTGTATCTATAATATTTATTTTGTAGTTGCGCCATTCCGTATGCAATGGGGTGGCAAAGACCGAAGTGCCCCTTTCGTGTTCTATTTCATGGTGATCGGATACGGTATTCCTGTTTTCAACGGTACCTCGCCGGTTGATTAGTCCGGCCTCAAAAAGCATGGTCTCCGCCAAGGTAGTCTTTCCACTTTGGTGGGCCCCTACAAGTACAATGTTCTTAATGTGTTTATGGTCGTATACCTTCATATTGGATGGTTTATGGGTTTAATTTATAAAACTAAAAATGTATGGATATGGAAAACATGACTTTTGTTAGCTTTCTCATGGAAGCCACATTTGAGTCTAAAAACCGGAACTTAGGCTAATTGCTTGGTTACAATGCTCCAGAAACGCCTACCAATATCCACATGGGCTTATCTTTTTCTTCCTTCCAATCCCCAAAATCATCGATTTCCTTTAGTATTGAAAATCCTGCTTCTTCCAATTCCTTTTTTACATATTTTGAGGATAGTGTATGCGCATTGGTCTGTTCTTCACGACTTTTGCCCTTTTTGTGTGTTTTCAATTTCTCAAGAATGAGGATACGGCCACTAGGCTTTAATGCCTTTTTTATATGGAAAAGAACTTCAGTATAGTTTTCCATTTCATGATACGTATCCATGATTATGACGGCATCCAATCCATTTTCAGGTAACTTAGGGTTATCCTCTTCTCCTTGGATTACGGTTACATTGTTGATCTTTTCCTGTTTCAGATTTTCCCTTAGATTTTCCAACCTATAGCTCAGGATATCTACTGCATAGATTCTACCAGTTTCCCCTACTTTCTTTGAAAGATGAAAGGTTAGGTATCCCTCATGGCAGCCCACATCCGCAACTTGGTCTCCTCCTTCGATCCCTGCCAATTCAAAAATAGTTTGGACATCCATCCATTTATCGCGTTCATCCCAGTCTTCTTGGGTATATTGCGCAAATGTCTGTCCTAAACATAAGGTAAACAGCAGGATGCATAACAAGAAACGTCGTTGAGACATACCTCTAATATACCAAATACAGCGCAAAAATCCGTCTAAAATCCTCTTAATTCGACACCGTTTGTCGATTAAATAGGCAATATAGGAGCATGGGGTTAACGGTGGTTTGTAATTTTCGTAGTTTTATTTGTTTCGCAAAGCGCTACAAGTTTTAAAAAACCAATTGTTTTGAAGAGAATTTACATTACATCATCGATGCTTTTTTTATGTATCGTATGTTCATGCTCCAATGACAATATTGAACCCTTTGAGCCAAATCCCGAACCTGATAATACAGGAAATCCGGATCCAACACCGAAACCGGTAATAGAGGTAAATGCGATTCCTGCCCAAAGTCAAAGGAATGGGGATTCCAATACGGGGTATGAATTCCTTACTTCCGGGGATTATATGAGCTCTGGAATCCCATATGATGCCTTTCTTACGGGTTTCGGGGAGGATAATGAAAACCTTTTGGGAAGAACTGGTGACAACGCCGTTATTCCATACGATTACACTGCGGTCACTGCTCCTAACGGGGTTCGTGTTGTTGGCCCTAATTGTATGCAATGCCATGCCGGACGGATCAATGGTGAGTTCGTTATCGGCCTTGGTAGTCATGATACCGATTTTACGGTAGATAGAAGTAGCGATATTGCACTTTTGAATTCTGCCATTTCATTTCTTTATGGAGGACAGACAAGTGATGAATGGGCAGCATACGACCAATTTAGAAAAAGTATTGTAGCCATCGGGCCAAAGACAATTACCGAAACAAAGGGCGTTAATCCGGCCGATAAGATTACCCAGGTATTGATTGCCCATAGGGATAAAAATACTTTGGAATGGTCTGACGAAACTTATTTGGAAATTAGCAACGAGGTTATTCCAACAGATGTACCTGCTTGGTGGTTGCTCAAAAAGAAGAATGCCATGTTCTATCATGGTATAGGACGAGGAGATTTTTGTAAATCCTTCATTGGATCAAGTCTGTTAACCTTGGCCGATAAGGCCAAAGCCGAAAAACTGGACGAAAAAATGGTGGATGTATTGGCCTATATTTATAGCTTGGAACCCCCGACTTATCCTTTCGCCATAGATCCTAACATGGCCGAAGAAGGAAAGGTTATTTTTGAAAATACATGTTCAAGTTGTCATGGAAATTATGGAAGCAGTCCCACCTACCACAATTATATGGTATCCCTGAATTCTGTGGGGACCGACCCCGAACTTTCCAATCATTATAACCTATCTTCGTCAATAAATGATTATTTTATGGACTGGTTCAATACCGGATGGTTCGGGACAGGCTCCAACCCCTTGGAAATCGTTTCCGAAGGAGGATACATTGCACCTCCTTTAGATGGAATTTGGGCTACGGCCCCATATTTTCACAATGCCTCAGTACCAACTTTGGAAGATGTGTTGGACAGCAAGAATAGACCAAAGTATTGGAGTAGGTCCTATGATAGTTCCGATTATGATCAATTTAGAGTTGGATGGAACTACAAAACCGAAAGTTCCAAAATTGATAAGAATACTTATGACACTACCTTAAAGGGTTATGGCAATGAAGGACATACTTTTGGAGACGAACTGACCAATATGGAAAGAATGGCACTTTTAGAATATTTAAAATCATTATAAGGACAAAATGAAAAAACTACCCTACCTTTTAACTTGTTTATTTGTCCTTTTTCAGAGTTATGCGCAAGAACGACCAATTAAAATAGTAGCGGAAGAAATACCGAATCGCTTAGCATTTTATGCGGTCAATGAAAACAATCAAGATTTCGATGTTAAGCTAACGATTACGGGAACCAACTTTAGACAAAGTAGGGCCACCCCCAGATTTATAAGAGTACCCGCAACATCCAAGGTACATATAAAGACCATTATCCTTATGCGTGGAAAAAAACCTTCATATACGTATGATTTGGCGGTAAATGATAGTCTTTCCAAAAGGGCCCTGCGCAAGCCTGCCGTGAAAATAAAAATTAGGCCGAAAAAACAGATAGTTGTGTACATTCCTAAAAGCTGCCTTAGTTGTGATAGCCTTATTGGCCCACTGAACGAGGGGCCATACAAATTTACTTTTCATAACCTAGAGGAACAACCAGAAATTGCCGAACAACTGAACAGGTCTCTTGCCAACAGTATTGTCCTGGATTCCTTGGAAACCCCGATTGTTAATTTGGGAGGTAGACTATATACGAGGATCGAAACGTATGACCAACTCATCGAGGCACTGGAAAAAGAATAAAATTCAACTTTGGTGTTCAAAATTTTGACCTTACATCTTTTCCTCTTCTCTACTATCAATTTTTTCTCTTAAGATTTACTTTTTTCTTTTTTTGAATATCTCCTAAAAAAATAGGATTAAACGTTTGTTTTTAAATGGTTTACACGTGCTTCGGAAATGGCACTACTCATAACAAATGTTAAATCTTCCATAAAATAGTACCTTTTATAGCATAGTACTGTAACAAAAAATATTATGCGTCGTCTATTAGTTGTAAGTCAATCAAAAAACAATCATCCAATGAAAAGGTTACATCAACATTTAGTACGACCCAAAATATATTTCACAGTAGGGTTCGGTTGGAACACTGACCGATTATATAATGAAAAAAATAAAAAGGAAACAACAACAATTAAAAACTAGAAATTATGAAAGCATCCATCAACAAAACAGCAACAGAGTCCAAAACATTCCATTACTTTTCTTCTTTTAGGGACAGCAAAAGAGTAAAATGGGCAGAATACAGAAACTTTACGCGATAAAAGCGATTGAAACAACAATTTATTCATCATCAAAAAACAAGAAATCATGAGAGCTTCATTCATCATAGAAAAGCCAACAGAATCCAGAAGAAATTCATTCTTTTCCGCTTTTAAGGACAGCAAACGTGTTCGTTGGGTAGCTTACCGACATTATACCCATTAATAGAATACGTTACGGACATAGCGAAGGCGCAATCTAAGTGCGCCTTTTCATTTTATTCCTCTTCTTTTCGAGTAAAAGGGACAAAGCGAACCGCCATTAAATTTTTGCGTTTGATTTTCCCCTTCTTTTTTGTTATCAAAACCAATTGCCGTATCCCTCGGTGAGGACCCACCGGAATAATCATTCTTCCACTTTCCCTAAGTTGTTCTACCAACTTAGGTGGAACCTGTTCCGCACCTGCCGTTACCATTATACCATCAAAAGGAGCTTTTTCGGGCCAACCGTCATATCCATCCCCTATCCGTACCTGGATGTTGTTATACTGCTGTTCTTTTAACCTTTTCTTGGCAGAATGACCAAGCTTTTGAACAATTTCCATGGTGTACACGGAATCAACAATTTCTGCGAGCACTGCGGCCTGATATCCCGAACCTGTGCCTATCTCCAATACTTTATCATCTGGTTGGAGTTCTAGTACCTGGGTCATATAAGCAACGATATAAGGCTGGGAAATGGTCTGCCCCTCCCCTATCGGCAATGGGCCATCGGTATAGGCCAATTCCCGCAGATTTTGAGGAACAAATTGGTGCCTTGGTACTTTCAGCATGGCTTCCAATGTGGCCTCGTCAGTAATATCCCTATTCTGTAGCTGAACGCTTACCATATTCTTCCTTTGGGCCTTAAAATCAATTTGGGCCATGCTAGTTCCTATTGAGAACAAAAAGACACAAGCAAAAATCACACGATACATTTTGTACAGATACTGTTTATCCACTTGAAGTTATTCCAAAACGGCGAGAAAAAAAAATGAAACTTAAGTATTAAAACTACAGGCAAAAAAAGATTTACATTGAGGAATTTTCTTTTACAACAAAACAAAATGCCCCGGTCTATCAGTTGACCGGGGCATTATCTTGTTCGATAAAATTCTTACTTAATCCTTTAGGGAAATGTCCTCTATGGTCCCGTCAGGGTAGGTAACGGTCGCTTTGTCATCACAGGTTCCGTCACCAAAATCTATGGATACGGCCAAACCGTTCTTATCCACGGTCATATCGCCTTTGTTCAAGTATCCACATCCAAAGTTTCCTTCTAGTGCAGTGCCTACAGCCACTTTATAGGTATTCCCATCCAAAAGAAGCGTCCAGTTCCCTGAAATAGTGAATATGCTTTCAGCTAAACTCTGGCCAAAAACGAATCCTAATGTTTGGGTTCCATTTTCTGCTATGACCGAATCATCTGCCAAAGTTATGGTCATATCACTGGTCACGGAAAAAGAAATGCTATTGCCTTCGGAATTTCCACCCAGGGTAAAGCTTCTTGTTCCATTCAGTTTTATGTCTCCCACGTAAAAATCGGTATAGGTAGCCGTAAATGAAGCCGATTCGTTTTCGGTTGCATAAACAATGTTCAATGTTCCGTTTACGTTTTCCGTACCGTTAAGTACGCAATTATTGAAAGTTACGTTGAATCCTGTGTCATTGTACGTCGCAGAATAGCATTCTTCATTTTTGGCGGATTTGGCGGCGTTGCCCATGTATAATTCGGAAATTACGCTATCGGCAACACTGGACACACCATCGGTTTCCAAAATTGTTTTTACCTCCGCTTGGGTAAATTCCAAGTCCTGATCATTATCATCGGAATCGTTACTACAGCCTAGTGCGAATAGCGCTACTGTGCAAAATAAGGCATAACGTTTGCTCAAATTCATCAACTTGTTCATTTAAAAAGATTTAGGGTTATACCACCTAAAACGTAATTGAAATCTATTTATTATATGTAATTAACCGTTGCTTGTAAAATCAATCCTGATAATTAGGAAAAGAAAATCACCTTTTTAAGGCAAAAAAACCTTGAAGGGAAGGGCCATTGGTCAACTCAACAGAATACCAATAGGAGTCAGAAGGAAGATTCCGGCCATTGAAGGTACCATCCCATCCCTGATCCGGGGAGAATTGTTTTATCAACTTTCCAAAACGGTTGAAAACTGAAATGTTCTGAATTGAAATATCTTGGGACGAACTCACTATCCAGGTGTCGTTGTACCCATCATTGTTGGGGGTGAAAAAACTAGGGACCCCTAAGTCATCCGGTGTTGGCAGAGGGAATTCTATGGTAAAGGACTCTTCTATGCAATTTTGGGCCCTTCCCTGATCCGTATAGGGGTTTATCGTTACGAAAATGGTAGTACCTCTAGGCAAATCATTCGAAAATTGGTAGGAAGTTGTATTGCCCACATCCAAACTCCTAAGTATGTCATCCCCGTTGTTAGTGGTCCCAACTGTGAGAAAATACCCTAGGGCATCTGTCTCGGAAGCCCAACTTATACCTGTAGAAGCGGGTATGTTTGTTGCCCCATTGGTTGGACTCAATAAAGAGGTGCATCCAATGATATCTCCCGAGGGCCCTCCAGTAGTAAAACTGCTCTGAACCCCACAACCTGTGGCCACACCTAGATCATTATAGGGCACAATGGCAACGTAATAAGTAGTATTTTCCATAAGTCTTGGAGATGTAAAGCTTGTAGCATTACCTACATCTGCGTTATTTAGGATTATGTTATTACCGGTTGTGGTCCCTATGGTCAAAAAATATCCTGAGGCATCAATGGCGGAATCCCAAGTTAAATTAGGGGTAATTGCTACGTCTTGGGCCGCGTGGCCTGGCGAAGTAAAGGTGGCACAACCGGGCAACCCATCCAAAGAAATAGTCGTAAAAACTACTTCGGCACAACTTCCATTAAGGCCTTGATCGTTATATGGAATTATGGCAACATGAATATTTTGTAAGGGTGGTAGATCGCTACTTAAGCTATATTCAGTTACATTGCCAACGTTTACATTATCCAAAATATCCCGGCCACCAACAGATGTTCCAACCAAAAGTACATAACCTGTGGCCAAAGGTGATGCATCCCATTCTAAATCGGTTGATAGGGACACGTCCACATCACCATCTGCCGGAAATTTCAATTGGGTACAGGTAGGTGCTTGGCCCATTACCATGGAGCAAAATAACAGGCAAGTAATGCATGCCCAAAACAATGGGTCAAAACAGTTTCCGGATATTTTCATAGCACTTTCTCGTCGAGATCGTAAAAGCCAGTGTTCAAATAAATTTGTAAGCCCAACGGCCACAATGATTTACCTATTAATAGTCAACCGGTCTTTTCAACCCTTACACTAAATATAGAGAAAAAAAAGGAGTACGTTTAAAACGGATGGATTTTAAGGCTTTTCAGGACACTATACCTTCTGTTTTCTTTAGTCGATATGAGATTTTAATCCGCTACAATCGGGGTATTTGCTTCCATTTTTTAACACAACTAATCCGAGTAATTGATACTGATATCCGAAAAAAGCATTAAATCGTATACGATTTAGTATATTTGATACCGTATGGAAAAGCAAATTGTAAGAGACTTGGTAAAGGAACACCTTCTCAAAAAAATGCGGGAAGGGAAGTTAAAAATAGGTAAAACCATAAATCTAGCGGCCGTTGCGCGAGAACTCCAAGTAAGCGTTACCCCAATTAGAGAAGCCCTTTCCCAACTACAACAAGCACAAATTATCAAAGCGGTACCCAATAGGGGTTTTGTTATCGCCCAATTGAATCGGGAAGAAGCCAAGGATTTGTACGAATTGGCAGCCAATTTGGAAGAGATGGCACTTGAAAATTCCGTTTTTGATGAAAAGGCTATACAAGGGTTGAAGCGGCAACAACAGATTTTTGAAAATACGACCGACCCTTTATCCCGAATCAATGCAGATCTTGAATTCCATCGGTTGTTGACCAAGAATTATCCAAATGTACTTACAAGAAATATTCTTTACGATTTACGGGCCCGTATATTTTTCTATGAAAAAGCATTGATGTCA
The DNA here is from genome assembly GCA_947494715.1 of uncultured Flavobacteriaceae bacterium. Lineage (GTDB taxonomy): Bacteria > Bacteroidota > Bacteroidia > Flavobacteriales > Flavobacteriaceae > Ulvibacterium. The sequence continues at coordinate 263,261 of CANLWG010000006.1, forward strand.
GATGAATCCTATTACACGAAAGCCGATAATCAGCACGAAGCTATTATATCCGCGATTGAGGAGAACAATGTGCCCACTGCGGCACTATTGCTTAAGATGAACTGGATGTTAATTTTGAATTATATTCAGAAGCGCCTATTGGCCGCATAGTCCACCATTTCATATTCTTACATCTTCACCCTCCTCCAATTCCAAAAGTACCTTTTCCGCCGAAATAGTAATTTTTAGATAATTTTTGTATCCCCATCGAGCAAAAAGCAAAAGAGAAACAAACACAACGGCAATTGAGACATATAACCCCATGTTCTTCTCCATTATAAAAAAATCCTTACCTGATGTGATTTTCGAAATCGCTGCCAAAGAAGTGAACATAAGAATAAAGCTGGTATATAAAACAAACTGAACAAGAAGTAAAAGCTTCTTTTTCAACTTGGTATATTCTATGAGCGTTTCCTTATAATTTCTATTGCCAATATCGAAATCCCGTATTCTACCAAGCGACCGTAGCACAAGTACGGGGAGTGTAAAAAGAGCGACCAGAGTTAAGATTCCGCATGTCATTAAATACCAAGTATCCAATTTGTATAAATTCAAGATTAACACAAAAGCCATTGTGTAAGAAATAATCGCGGCCATCGATTCAATAGTAAATACTTTGCCAAATATCGTGCTATACCTTTGTTGGGTCATTTGTAGTATAATTTCTTTTGTCAATTTCTCCTGCTTTTCCAATTGGTGACTCATTTGCCTCCAAACAGCCATAATTTCTTCCAACTCCATGTTTTTATTTTTTGTTTATCCGTTGTTTCAACTTCTGTTTGATCCGGGATATCCTGGTACCGACATTGCTCGATGAAAGTCCAATGATTTCCGAGATTTCTTCATATTTTTTGCCTTCCAACAACAATAACATGATACCTTTTTCCAAACTGTTCAGTTCATGTATTTGTTTGTATAGTAGTGCTAGGCGCTCCTCAAATTCAATATCATAATTTTCTGTTTGCCGAAGTATAACCTTTTCAATGGGAACAGGGTGTCCACGTTTTTTATGTCTTTTATAGCGTGTCAATGCAGTATTCAGGGCAATACGGTACATCCAGGTACTTATCTTGGACTCGTTTCGAAACGTATCGAACGACTTCCAAAGTTGGTATACGATGTCCTGATAAAGGTCTTGTTGATCCACTTCATTACGCGTATAAACGGTGGTTATCTTAAAAATCACCCGTTCATTTTGCTTGATCACTTTTACGAATTCCTCTTCATCTACCATTTGTAGGTCTGGTTTATACCATTAGTATGGCGGAACATTAAAATATCACAAAGTTTTTGTAAATGACACTAATGAATAATAGCTACTTTCTAAATTTGTGTTGAGAATTTGCAGGTACATGCATAGCCTGAACAATAGTATAAACTATTTGTACGTTTAAACTATACTATTAAAATTGAAACCCATGGGCTACTTATCCCCCCAAATCGAAATCCTGGCCAAAAAAAAGAAACAAGATGAAAAATCCTTGATCAAAAAGGAAAATTCATGTGGTATTTTTCAGGACTATGGAGATTTAGAAAATGCTTCAAAAAATACCAAGGAATAAGGATTTTGTAAGCTTTGATTCTTACTCAAGTACTTTAAAAGTATATTGACCAATTGCAGCCCTACCGTCCCTGGTCAATCCCTCAACTTTTACAAGAAAGGTTCCTGTGGTATCACCGGTATAAAATCGTATAGGTGGTTGACGGCTGTCCTCTATTTTGATGTCAGGTTTCCAGAATAAGGTAGTCCTGTAATCCAACCGTTTATGATTCGGTCTTATAAAGTTATAATCCGGTGAAAAAAACTCACGTTTCTTATAAAATCCTGGAATCAAGGTTTCCGAGTATTTCGGGGCATCGTTTTGGACATTTCCTTTGGATAACCGGGATTTTGTTGCTATTACAATAACTCCGTTGAATCCCCTAAGTCCATAGATTGAAGCTTCAATACCCCGTAAAACATCGACGAATAAAATTTCCGAAGCGTCCATATGTTGTATGTAGTCCAAATTCACTTCACTGCCATCAACAAAAATCAAGGGTGTATTAGGTGGGTCCCCCCATGGCTGAGTTGTAGATTCAAGTTGATGTTCTACTCCTTTTAACCCCCTTATTTTAATGGTTTGCTCAGGTTTTTTACCGCTTATGGTCACGCCAGGGGCCCGCCCTATCAGATCTATGGCACTCATCCCGGCGGTATTTGTGGAATCCGCAAAAAGTCTGATCGTTGCATTTCCATGAAGTGTCTTGGATTCTATTTCCTCTATCCTTGTCTTTTTCTTGGTACTTCCCTCTACCTCTACCTCTTCCAATTGGGTAACGGTGGGGTCATATTCAAAGTCAACACTCTTTTTTTGATAGGCTTTTACTAAATATTCCTGGACACTCTTCATTCTTTCCAAAGTATCCATAACGGAGCCCTTGTCGTTAGAGCTTTTTACAATACGTTTTATGGGTACTTTTTTCGTCCTTCTAATCTTTGGTAGCGACCATTCCTCATCCATATAGATTGAAACCTCTTCCTTTTTCTTTCTCGATTTTAAATTAGAATCAACAATTTCCAGATAGGTTTCCGTACCATCATTGAGGTCATAGGGCCCAAAACTAAATCGTCCTTGATTGTCCGTAGATCTCTCCTCAATGACATTCAATTCGGGAATTCTCAATGACACTTTTGCTGCCTTACGGACTTTTGGATTTCCCGTCAATGCAGTAAACCCTTCTATAAGAGTGCCTATAGCTTTTTCCGGTAGATATGTAGTTTGCACTTGGGTGTCATCCAAAAACCTGTTCCATACAAATCTGCGCCATCCATGGGTAAGCATAAGGGCGTCCAATACATATTTTCGTTCCCGGGAATCACTTTCAAAAAAATAGCTTGCATCTTCCACCGAATTCCCTAAATCCGAATTTAGCAATAACCAGCTTTTTATGCTTGTATTTGTCATATGTTGCGGCAATTGGTTACTCCCGGTAACTACGGACATGGAGAAATCACCTTTTAACTGTGTCTCGTTTGTATCAAAGGCACTTAAATCTATGGTCACCATTTCACGTGGGCCATACTCCGGGGAATCGGATGAAACCTTTAATTCTACCTCATTCCTCGGATGGTCTATAAATACAAGTCGCTCGCAAACCGGCTCCCCAGTTGCTGTAAAAAGTGTAAAATGACTTACGCCATCAAAGAGACGATCGGTATTCAGCTTTGCGGAATAGGAAGTACCATCTTCCGTTTTACCAGGCTTTTCAAAAAAGATATCCCCTCTGAAATGGCCTATCAATAGGGTTCCTTCCAGTCCTTCACCCCTATTTGTGGAGACGTTTACTATAAGATGATCACCATTATTCCGTATACTAAGTACATATCCTTTGGGCTGGGCTTCTGGGAGCGAAAATCGATATTCCTTTCCACCATATAAAACCACAGCTTCATAACCTTTATCCGCTTCCGGAACAAAGGTAACTTTACCAAGACCCGCTTCATAACTCTTAAAGAAACCAACAGTACTAGCCTTCCCATCTTGAATGGTTCCTTCCAGCGCCAATCCATTTCCATGTTGATCCACTGCCTTGATTCCCATAACACTGGTGAGGCCAGCGACCAAATGTCCTCCCTCGGGGAAAAAATCGATTATGGGCCCATTGTTTTCGGTATATGCTTTTGAAAGCTTTGGGTTACCGTTCCCCAATTGGTCATCATAGTCCAAATCTGAATTTGTGTAATCTCCAAACTCTTGGGCATATACGGGAATCTCCTTTTGAAAGATAGTAGGTTCCCTTTCGTTCAGCATATATTTTGTATAGGCGCGTATTAAAAAGTTCCCCTTTTTTATATTAATTGGAATTTTAATGGAGCCTTGTGCACCTAGCCCATCTGAAATCAATTTTTGACGTATTATCAAAGTATCGTCCCCGTTCCATAGCTCAACATAAATAATCTCACTTTTCTCGCTTGCCTTGTGAAGAATACCATCTACCAAATATGCTTTGTACCAAATTGTTTCCCCGTTGGTATAAATATGTTTGTCCGTATGTAAGTATACCTTTTCAGGGCTATGCTTCATGGCATAGGATGCCAACTTTCCTAAGATTTTTTCGTTATACGAATTTTCTTGAGTTTGGGAATATCCACCTAAAATTGAAAATAATACTAGAACTAGAGGAAATCTATTCCTAAAACCAATAACCAAGTTTTCCAACCCTAATCCTACCACTTATCTATTTTATTTTGAAGATACTAATTTTCCAAGTTATTCTTACATATCTGGATTTACTAACCTTATCAATCAGTTTTTGCAATTGTTTTTTCGATCCATTGTCTGACGGATTCGGGCAGGTTAGATTCATCGTATGTTATCCTGTGCTCAAAATTCTCATCCCACAAATCAATACTATAAACGAAGCCGTCCCTCAATTTTGGGTTTGTATTCTCTATCTTTTTAACCAAAACCCTTTTTAGATTATCCTTTTCTTTTCTGCCCATGGTAATTTCACCCGCATACTCTTTTGATATTCCAACAAAGCCACCCTCTATCCGTATTTTGTAGTTCATGCCATAACCTGTGTTAATCCTACTTGGGCAAAACTTTGTTCAATTACCTTTGGAGCAACTTGATTTATTCCTCCCTGCTTTTGAAGTTCCTGTGCGGTTTCTACACTGATTTCCATCATATCGTTAAACTTTACGGTACGCCAAAGCTTTTTTAAGGTATTGAACCAAATCAATGCACAATCATCAATGCCTAGTTCCATACAGCTCAAATAAAAAGCCTTGTTCGGGATACCCGAGTTTATATGTACTCCTTGATTGTCAGCCATTCCCGTATAGTAATTATCCATATGGTCCGGTTGGGCATCAAAATCGTTTGCCGTACCGGGAGACTTCATGGAACGGATGGCTTTTCCGGGGAATTTCTCCGTTACAACGGTGTCACCTATCAACCAATCGGCCTCGGTAATACTTTGCTTTAAATATTTTTGTTTGATAATGGTCCCGAATACATCCGAAAAATGTTCGTTCAGGGCACCGGATTGCCCTTGATATTCTAAATTGGCCAGGAATTGGGTTACGCCATGTACCAGTTCATGAGCCACTACGTCAATGGCACTGGCAAAATTGGTGAATTCTACACCATCCCCATCTCCATAGGTCATTTCATCCCCATCCCAAAAGGCGTTATTGTAACCTTGGCCATAATGGACGTTGGAAATAATGTCCAGACCTTCATTGTCAATGGAATTGAGTCCAAAGGTCCCCGAAAAATAAGTCCTTACGAATCCGGAAGTGTCATAGGCTTCATTTACGGTTCTATCTTCCACGTCGGGATCTTTTTCCTTTCTAACCAAAAGTACCCGTTGCTCATATTCATTTTGGGAATCGAAAATAAAACAATCCCCTTGGCAGGAGTCAACTCCCGGATTAATAAATTGTCCAGAATAGTATTTCGTTTGTGAAGAATCCTATAGGTATCGTTCAGTGTTCTTTTACAGCTGAGATTTCCACGTTTGGCCAGCCCCTCGAGGATATGGGGCGGCACAATAAAGCAATGATGATTTTGGCACATGATACTAAGATTTTAGGGTTTCTTAGTACAAGTTAGCCATCTTTTTCTTTCAAAAGAATCAGAGGACAGTTAAGATTTTACCAAAACTTATTCCTTGGGAAACAGACTTTTATCCAATCCAGGTAACAGTTTTAAGGCATTTTTATAATATACTTTTTTTAGTATTTCATCAGGGAGGCCCAAACCGTACATGGACCAAAAAGCGTGGTATTTTTTATAGTAGGGAAAGTATTCGTCGTTGGTCTCCAATACTCGAAAGTATGTAGGGAATTCATCTGGGTTCCAGGCATCCTTTCCAAAAAGTATGCGGTCTTGATATTTGGTAAAGAACTTTTTCGCATTCCGTGGTTGCCTTCCCAATTCTTGGATAACGGCTCCTATTCCCACATACATGTTGGGCATTTCGTCCAAAAGTTCACCCAACTTACCCAAGTTGTTGGCATACCAGCCCATATGGGCATTTATGAACTTTGTATTGGGATGTTTCTTGAACATACGATGCTGCTCATCTATTATTTGCTGCCAAGGCGCCGGATTAGTATCGGAACGTTTTCTTCTGGGGCGTGTTTTGAGTTCCAACCATCGTTCATTCTTACTGTCCATTGCATCCCAAAAGGGTTTTGGGTCGGCTGCATGTATTAATACAGGGATTCCCAATTCACCACACTTGGCCCAAATGAGATCTAAATGTGGGTCATCTATCGCTAAACGGTCGCCATTGACATCCTTATTTCTTAACCCGAGACTCTTATAAATTTTCAATCCTTTTGCACCGGCCTTGACATCTTTTTCTAATTGGGCCACGGCATTTTCGGTCCATCCATTTCCTCCCGCCCCATCAAAATCCACATTGGCAAATACCACAAAGCGATTAGGGTAATTTTCCGAAATGTTGTCCAACATCTGTTGTAGGCCACTCCCCGAGCTACCACTAAGGTTTACCATAACCGCCATATTCATTTGATCCATAGGGTTTACAAGATTCGACAGATTTTGGGATCCCATTCGAAATTGGTGGCTATGCACATCTATAAAGGGGAACTTCGCTTTTTTGACCTTGGTTTCCGGCACCACCAAAGTAGAAATGGGGTTGTACTCCTCAAATCCCATTTCTTGGGAAACAAGCGAGGTACAAACAAAAATTGATAGGACAAGAAATAGTAGTAATCTCTTCATATTCAAAAGTAAATTTAATCCTGGTTTAATTGTGTGTTTCGAATTTTGGTCAGTTTTTGATAATCTTCCAAGGTATCTATATCCATTGTTTTTCCTGATGGGTCAAGAGAAAGGGTATCGTTTTTGAATTTTCGTATGATTTGCTTTGCCCCGATATCTTTATCAAGTTGTGTTAAGTTCGAAAAATAACACTTATCAAAGATAGCCGGCACCCCGGCACCTTTTTCATATTCCGTTGCAATTATTCCCTTACCTGAACTTTCATACGCTTGGATCATTTGGCCCAAATATTTCGAATCTATCAATGGCTGATCACTTAGCAAAATGAGAATGGCTTTTGTATTCTGCAGTGATCTTTGAATGAAATCTACCCCATAGGAAATAGAAGAGCCAAGACCAAAATTCCAATTCTTATGAAAAATAGACTGTACGCTCTTGATGTTGATGCTATTTGCCTTGATTTTATCCGCATTTGCTCCCAAGACCACAACTATATGTTCCGGGCTAACCACCGATGCATTCTCAATGGTAGTATCCAATAGGTTGGCCCCGTTCCAGGATAAAAGTTGCTTTGTAGTTCCCATTCGGCTTGATGCTCCCGCCGCCAGGATAAGAACGGCAATATTCTCAACGGTCTTCCCCATTAGCTATGAATAGATCCTTGCTTGTTCCTTAAACTTATGGGTTTTTTTCCCCGAACTACGGATAAAATTTCGGCAAGTATGGCAACAGCTATTTCCTGGGAGGTTTCCGCTCCGATGTCCAGACCGGTAGGTCCATGGATGTTTTCCACAAAGCCCTCGTCAATACCTGGAAGTCTTTCTATAAGTTCGGCAAGTATTTTCTTCCTTCTTTCGGCCGGACCCAATAGACCTAAATATGCCGGATGAGTTGCTTCTAACGCCAGCAAGTACTTTAAGTCCTTTACATAGCTGTGCGTCATGATCACAATTGCCGTTGTTTCATCAATAGACCGATCAGGTAAGGCTTCAGGTTCAATGGTAAGTAATTCTTGGGCACCGGGAAAATCCCTGAGAAGTTTTTCTTCGGATGGAGAAGCCACAACGGTCACCTCCCAACCCGTTAATGTGGCATAGGAACATAGCTGTACGGCATCATGTTCCGCCCCGATAATCAATAATTTAAAACAAGGAGAAAGCTGTTGTTCAAAAACCTGGAATCCCTCTTCTTTTTGGAATGTATTTCTAAATGCTAGCGTATCCCTCCCAAATTGTAAAACCGACCCAAAACACTGATCGACTATATCCTTTTCTTCAAAATAGGATAACATTCTGAAAGATACCCGTTCCTTTAGTATTTTGAAAAATTGATTTATGAATTCAGGTGATGGTTGAAAAGGTTCAATAAGAATATATAAAATTCCCTCACAACCCAGTCTGTAGCGACCGTCATAGGTCATAACCTTTGGAATATTTGTCTTAAAAACGCTATTGGATTGTCTAAAAACCTCCTTTTCAACACAACCTCCACTGACCGCTCCAATCATTTTACCATCTTCCTTGATCAACATGGAAACCCCAGGCCGTCGATATGAGGACCCCTTTAAAGCAACAACGGTAGCTAATACCGTTTTTATGCCCTTGGCATCTGCATCTATATGGGCTTCTATTATTTTTTTTAGTTCGTGCGTCATTAGGACTCCAATATATCAAAAAATAAGACCAGTAGGATTTGGTTTAACAAATTGTTACGGCACTTTATTGGTTGAACCAATAAGTGAGCTTCAAGACGAGGGCCCAATTCCTTTGTTCAAAGGGTTCAATCCCATGGTTGTTGGTGAATACCAAAAATAAATCGGACGCAGGACTATATCGCCATTGAAACCTGGAGTTGAGATTCAAGTTTTTGGACTGTTCGTTGTACTGGAACAAATTGGCGAAGAATATTTTGTTCGTAAACGTAATATCTATTTCGGAACCTATTAACCAAAATTCATTGGTATTCCAAGGTGCCGGTAACCGAATATGATTATAGTTCAAATTGGCACTTAAGCTTACATAGGGTTGAAAGCGGTATCCCAATTCCGTTGAAAGGCTGGTTCGGTTCCCATCGGCATAGTAACCGCCCAGCCGGCCATCAAAGGAGTAAGTAAACAGGCTTTGGGGCCTTGAGGCAAATTCCCAACCAAAGGCGTTCCAACGATGTTTTGTACCCGTATCCAGTTCGGCTATTCCCAATCGCGTAGGATCAAAGGGGTCCAGAAGTTCCACGTAATCATCCGAAACAAAGAAGTTCAAGCTACTACGGTTGCGGAAGTCTATCAAATACTCTAAAAAGGTGGTATGATCTGTCTGTTTAAAACGTTCATTGAAAAAATAGAAAGCGTTCAATCGTGGCCCATGGCTTACAATTTCACCGCGTTTTGGAAAGAAAAGATAGCCCAAATATGAATTGAATTTTACGTATCCCGTCCTAGGCACAAAACCGACCTCTGCTGTATATCCCTGCTCTACCCACTCTTCTTGTATTCTCCAGTTCCATTTTCTACTTTTATATTCCAAATGGGCCGCTTGGGTTACCCCATTTCCAATTTGACCGGGAGCAAAAGACTTAAGAAAAAATGCCTTGCCGTTCCACAAGTTATTGGAGGAAGCCAAATTGTACTCTATCCCCAAGTTTCTATTGAATTTTGGGAATAGAGCTCTTAGGGATTCGTCATCATTGGGATAGTTAGTCGATTGTTTGTTTACGAACATCAAACCAATACTGGATCTACTAAAAACCTTTCTCTGAAGCGAAAGGACTCCAAAATTTTGACCAGGAAAACCAATTTCGTCAATGCTCGCAGTTTGCATATCCATAATTCCAAGGCGCCAATTGTTATCCAGGTTTCCACTTACCCTTGCCCCAGCTTGAATTTTAACACCCAATCCAATGCGCCGGGAAAAAAAAGGTCTAATGGTAGGATACCCAAAGTCTGCGAACAAGTCGCTATTCTCCAAAAAGAATTGACGGCGCTCCGGGAAAAACAGCTCAAAACGATCTAGATTGGTTACTATCCTATCCACTTCAACCTGTGAAAAATCCGGATTTACGGTAAGGTCTAGATTTAAAGAGGATGTAAGACTAAATTTCCCATCCCCTCCAATTTTTCCGTTGGTTTCGGTCTTACCATCCATTTCAAGATTTCGTCCCATAGCACCTAAAACATATGGAATCACAGAAAAATTTGTTCTGGGGGCCGGTGGTGGCCTGTCCCATACCAAGGTTCCTGTATAGGCCAATGAGGCGGTTGGAAATTGCCTGGGGATAGGTGTCCAACTCGATTTTTCACTAGACTTCAAATCCAATCGACTAAAATTGATACCCCATTCGGTCACCCCATCCTTATAGCGAATGGACTTGAAGGGCAAGGCCATTTCAAAGACCCATTTTTCTTCGTCCCTAGTAACTTCTGAAACCCATTTGGTATCCCAATTTAAATCTACACTTCCTCCAGCGAACATGGTACCGTCCCATTGCGCGCCCGCCGCATTGGAACCGAATGAGAATCCGGTTGTCTGATTGTTAAAGGGATCTATGAAGAGCAAGAAGTTATCGTTCTTTCCGAATGAAAAGTCACGGCGTAAGGATTCCACAAAATTAGTTCCTTTTGTACTGTTATAAAAAGTGGCCAATAAATAGATATTCCTATCATCATAGGTCATACGAATTTCAGATTTTTCATTGGCCTTGTCCGTATCCATGGGCAAAACCATAAAAAAATCCTTGGCTACATCAGTAGTTTCCCAAGCTGCATCATCCCCGATACCATCAATGGTAATGGGTAGTGTTGTTTTTTTGATATAATAACGATATGACGCGTTCTTTTTTTGTGCGTTTGATATAAAAGCAATACAAAGTATTGCAAAATAGAGAAGAAATTTATGTGTCATCGAGTTGGTTCGGCCGTTAGTTCCCCCTGGTAATTTTATCCCTAATCTCTCGCCATGTCACCAGCACGATATCATTTTCCTTTATGAGTTGGGAGCATTCATTACTCATAAAAAAATCAAGATCGGCCTGCCTCCAAGCCGAGCCCCATTCCGGATGGTCCACAGCTATGCCTTGCATCTCAGCATCGTCATAGGCCAAATGGATCAATAGGCAAGTGATTCCAGGTTTAAGGGTTTTTAGAAGTTGGGTGTAATATTGGGTACTCCCTTTTTCAAAATCTGTTGGTAAAATGCTATGGATATAGTCCATCACCACGGTACTTTCATCCATAAGCGATTTTATTTTGGCATCTTCCACGGCATGTATTCTAGAATCCAATAATACGGGAAGACGAAACTCCTTTCCCAACTCCATATACGTTGCAATGTAATCGGGAGTACTTGCGGCAGCGCCCATATGTGCATCTAAATGTGTTACATCTATGCCAGACTTATAGGCTCTTTTTATCTGATTTCGTAATTCGAGGGCTACCTCTTCCGGTTTGGCATGGGCAACAAAATCAGGTACCAAAGGATAAAAATAACCGTCCTCTCCAATTAGACTGGGAACCGAGTCTTTAGATGTCACAGGCCCCCATTTATAGTACTTCCACTCACTGGTCAAAGTTAGATGCAGACCCAAATCCATTTTAGGATTTTCCTTGGCATACGCAACAATTTCGGGAAACCAAGGACAGGGAACCATAATACTGGCCGAGTTTACGGGGCTCTTTTCCAAAGCATACATACTGGCCCTATTTTCTGAATGGGCAACCCCAAGGTCGTCCGCATGAATAATCAATAATTTAGCATCCGCCGGGTATCCCAGTCTTTCTGCAATGGTTACGTCCTGTCCCAAAAGCGATAATCCTTGGAAAACCAATACGAAAAAAATGACGGTTCGCGGGTACATAAATCGTGTATTAGAAAAATCAAAAAAACAATCACGAAAGCTACAAAATTCCAAGTTCCTATCTTTAACAATGTTTAACATATTTTTTTTAAGATGTTATACTTTTCATGGATTTCCCCCGTTCTGTGTGTTGAACCCAATACATATGAAAATGAAATCAAACTTCAGACTCCCAACCCTTTTTTCCATTGCTCTTTTTTTATTCTCCTGTGGCAATGCCGATGATGATGTAAGTCTTGACCTTAACCTTGGTGATGGGCTTGGAAAGGGAAAACCTGTTGACGAATGTCTGGACCTTGGTGAAAACGATTTGGTATTGTCCATCCAAGAACAGTTCACTGCCCTGCCGGGAAAGGTGTCCATATTTTTTAAAGTATCCGATACCGATAACAACCCGGTGCCCGGACTCACCGCGGACCAATTTACCATCTATGAGCAGGGGCGAAACGATGATTGTTTTAACACTATTTCCACTTCCGAGTCCCAAGCTCGGATATCTCCCAACTCCCAGATTTTTAGCAATAATACACTTCTTGTACTGGATTTGAGCAATAGTGTACTCAGCAGCAGTTTGGAAGAATTGAAATCGGCCAGTATTAGTTTTATCGACAATGTGATGCCGGCAACGCCCGAGGATTCCTTTAAGATGGCGATATACTGGTTTGATGGTGAGAACGAACTTCATTTATTGAACGCTCCTACTTCTTCCAAGCAAGAGCTGACCGTGGCCATTGAAGGAATTACAGAGGATATTAGCAATGACCCTTCTACCGATCTCTATGGTGCTGTAATAAAATCGACCGATATCGCTACCGGACTTTTGAACGAAAGTACTTCCGATGGGAAAATTGGGGCAGCTTCCGTAGTCATTTTTACTGATGGTACAGATCAAGCCTCCCGTTTTACCGAAGAGGCCGCCTTAAAAAAAGTCGACGAAGCCGATTCCAATATCTCGTTTTTCACCATTGGACTTGGAGGCGAGATAGATACTCAAGTATTGACCGATATAGGGAAAACCTTTAGTGTTTTTGCAGGGAACAAGGAAGAATTGGAAACTACCTTCAATGACATCTCCTTTAGGGTGTCCCAACGGGCCAATAGCTTTTACCTTTTTGAATATTGTACCCCAAAACGGGATGGTAGTGGCGAGAGTAACTTGGCCATACAGGTAAAGGACGGTAGTAGGCAAGGTGCGGTACAGACCAAGTTCAATGCCAAAGGATTTACCGGAGGTTGTGAATGATACTAATAAACGAATTATGCAATGGGGAGAATCAAACGGTTCCCCCTTTTTTTATGCAGTTTATCGAGAACTGAACAATCGCATTAGGGTTTTTGGCCCGAATATTGTTACTTATACAACTAACGACTCAAATTTTATATTGACCACCTACATCCTGAAAACTATGAAGATGTTTAATCATGCCTTAAGACAACTGGGCGTAAAGAATGAAAGTCATGGATGTAATCAACGAAGTTATTCAAAACAGTGCCATAGGGCCATTATCTAAATGGTACAAGAGTTTAGTCCTATTATTATTTTCTTCAATAGTGACCACGCTATTAATTATGATGGTAATCTTGCTTAAATATGGACCATATATGAGCATTCAGTTTGGGTACTAAAGAAAGAGGTTATCTGTAAATCATGGCATTCTTCCCCTTAAAAGAAGAAAGCATTGATTTTTCAACCTTATCAAGCTCAATTAGAAATCCGTTTACGACTGCGTACACGATTTTCCCGTCTTTTTCCAAAACAAAAGTCGGATTGATCCCCACTTCCAAGTTAAGTTCGGGTACCTCATATTTTTCGCCAATAATATGAATGGGATATGGGGATTCCAGTTGCTTCAAGGAAATATTTTTCACTCGAACATAGGTGTACCCATTTTTTAAGGCTTCACTTGTATTTAAACTTTTTAGTTGTTGTAGGTTGCCAAAAATTTTCGGGTATACTTTACCCGTTTTTAGCGTGTAACCTGAAGCGTTTAAAGTTTCATAGCCATAGTAGGTGGATAAATCTCCCAAATCAAGGATTCGGCTGCTATACCAGAAATCGGTATTACCCTCCTTATCGACTTCCAACTGATTGATACCAATATCCAGGGTATAGTCATTTCCCAATAATTTGTAGGTGGCATTTTCAACCTTTAAATCGAATAGCTTACGGTCATTTTCAGGAATTTTTTCATAATCCTTCAACGCCATATTGGCATAGCTACCATTGGCAATCGTATAGATAGCCGAGAGAATGGAAACATAGTTCAATTTTCGTATCTCCTGCTTTTCCGTATCATTAAGATATCCCCCAGATTCTATTAAAATGGCACTAGTGCCCCATTTTTGGATATTATCCCCAAAGGCCCTTGGTTCAAAATCATCATTATACTTACCTACTTGTCCCGGGGCATACTTTTGGATTATACCGTTCATAAAAGCAATGACCTTCATGGCATTGCTCCTTACCTCATTGATTTCCTTTTCATAATTATAGGCAGGGGCCAAATAGGAAATGGTTGCCGGTTTTTCGGTACGCTCCGCATTATAATAAGTGCTTTGATCATGGAGGTTAAAACCGAAGTTGGCATCCAAGCTATCCCTCACTCTTTTCAATGTTCGCCCTTCAGGAGACTGCAATCGCAATGCATCCCGATTAATATCTATGCCCAAACGGTTTCTCCGTTGGTAGACTTCCGCTCCGTCCGGATTCAACATCGGTAAAAAATGTAGCGTTAGATTGTCCAAAATTTCTTTTTTTTCGGCCTGAAAATCATTGCTATCCAAAAAATTGAGAATATCAAAAATCGCCAGTGTTGCCGTTGGTTCGTTCCCATGCATTTGGGACCAGAGAAAAACGCTGATTTCCCCCTTACCTATACTGATCAGGTTAAGGTCCCGACCCTCTATAGAGGTCCCAACGGTTTTAACCGTAAATTTTGGATTCTTTCGATATTCCGTAATAAAGGGTTGAATCTCATGATGTTTTACCCGTCTTTTGTCCAGGCTCGGCTCCTTGTAAGCCTCATAGGTCTCATAGAGTTTGGAAGTGATTTCTTTTTCTTGGGCACACAAAGCGAGTGTCATGAAAAAGAGAAAAAAAAGTGGAAACGATTTAATTTGCATCGATATTAAGTTTTGTAGGGATGGGTTTAAAATTAAGGTCTTTGGTGGCTTTTCGAACTTTTTCCATAAAATCTTCCCCGGGATCGGTCTTTTGGGTACGATATCCGTCATCTTTCTCCAACCAAAGAGGATGTCCTTCAAAAAGGGTATATTCATAGTGTCCGATTACATAGTCAATATCGTATTTCCCTTTCAAATACCGAACCAACCAAATGTTGGATTTTAATTGGGCCTTGGTCAAGGGCAGGTCTTCCGTTCCTCCAATGTTTTCTACACCAATAGCACAATGGTTGAGCCCAATGACGTGTCTGGCCATAGTGGTCTCGGGCATTAAGCGATATATGGTGCCGTCCCTATCTACAATAAATTGCGAGGATACATTAAGTCCGCTTACCGAGGTGATATCCGGTCGCCAATCGGGAAGTGTGGCGTTGTTGAATGCCTCAAAGGATTTTTCAAAAGTGGGGATGACCGTCCAATGCAGTACAATCACTTTTGGTTCTATTATGGGTTCTTCTTGTTCCAAGCCATAGCGATCGGATAGATATTCTAAAGTCAATGTTTTGCGCTCACCATCAAAAACTATGGGCCTATCCATAATTTCCCTTGAAACCGAACAAGAAATTAGCGAAAGTAAAATAAGTGCAACTGAAATCGACTTCATCTCAATGAGGATTTAATGGTTTTTTTATGATGTCCACTTTTTTTACGGCATAGGTAATATACACTTTTTTTCTACCCCATTCCTTAGCCTTTTTATAATCCTTTCCCATATAAATATCAATCCGTTTTTTCCATCTTCTATGCATTTTGTCCTTTACATAAAAAGTATCCGGAAAGCCCTGAATTTGGACAAGAGTATTGTATTTTAAACCGATATCCAACAAATCTCGCGATACTGCAATGGCCTTTGTTCCCGATACAAGCGTATCGCCCCATGCCGTAATGGCAGGGTTTCCCAAAGTTTGGGAAGGTAAGGAGTTGTAAGCCGTAGCCGTAACTTCCAAAGGTATCCATTCATATATTTCGACTTCAACTTTCTCCTTGCAAGAATTCAAAGTGATTGTAAAGACCCCAAACCAGATTATTTGGGCGGACCTATTCATTGCGCTTTATCCATTAATTGGTTTTTTAGGATCATAAGATCTACCTTTTTCTCTTTCCAGGCTTCCGTAAATTCATTGGGTACCGGGGTAAATACATAGGTAAATGCGCTTAAGATAATATCCTCATCGCCATCTTCATCTATATCACCGGTATCCATCAAAAACCATCGGGCATCCGGGTTTTTAATGATATGAGGGCTAAATGTAAAATTATCGGAATCCATATTCTCAAGGTATACAAACGAATAATCCGGTCTAGTAGCATAATCGGGAAAGGTGGAAATCAAGCCAAAATCGATATCCCCGTCTTGATCAAAATCATGGGCAACCACTCGTGAAGCCCCATTCATAGGATAAAAATACGTCTCCTCAAATTGATTTTTTCCATTGTTGAGATGTATTCGCATTCCATGATATGGTTTATGGACATAAGATTCATCCGCATTGTCCCCATTGACCGTAATGATGTCATCATCCCCATCACCATCGTAATCAATGAGTTCAAACCAACTTGCACCGTAGAGCGGACTAAATCGGATTACTTTTTCCGGTTCAAAATTCAAATCGTCCTGTTGATATAAAATGGTAATACCCTCATCCCCTTGTGAAGTAATTGCGACCAGATCTTTTTTTTGATCTTGGTTCATATCCTTGGCCACGACACGGATTACTCCAGGTTGATTTAAAAGAATCTGCTTTTCGTAAACCGAGTTCCCTTTATCCAACAACATGGAAAGACTACCTGTAAGGTCACCAAATTCACTGACGATCAATTCCTTTTTCCCATCGTCATTTAAATCCTCGACCAAAGTGTGCACGGGTCTATGGAATATTAAAGGCATAGCCATAGGGTTTCCATTTTGCCACATATAAACCAGTCCGGTAGATAAAGCGGTGGGGCGTATAGAACCGATACTTGTAGTAAAGGATAGCCCGTCCCCTTTATAGTGATCTACCACTGCACTGGCCAATCTGGCTTTTGGGATAAGCGTATCGGTTTTAAAATCATATTCCAATAGATAACCTGTTAAATCCCCTAAGCTAAGTTTTCCGATTTCTTTATCATACTTTAGGTACGTAAAAAGGGACTGGTCCTTATCATCAAGCGATATAAGCTGTTTGGAGAATCCCCTCAAGGGTTTGGCGGCTTCATGACTTTGTTGCTTGGGAAGGGAATCAGGTGCCATGGCAATGATATAATCCCGTAACAATTCCCAATTGGCTATATCCAAGATTGGAGAGAACGGATATATTCCTTTTTCGAGAAGCATGGCCTGTTCGCCAAAATGCAAATCCTTGAGGGGGTCATATCCGTTATCCCGGATTCCAAGTCTGGCACCCATTTCTGGTAATATGTTATCCTTCCAGATATGCTTTGGCAGTCCATCAATGGCGGGAGGTAAATGACAACTGGCACAATAGGTTTCATATAGGACCACTTCCTTTTTTTTGTTCGAGGAACTACATGAATTAAAAATGACGAAACAAAATAAGAAAAAGAGGTAAACAAACGACCTAAAAGGATACCACTTCATATACTATGCTTTACAAATAATTTGAATGAAATATAGACATACCGAAACTTATGCCAAAATTATTTTCCGCTTTTCGTAATTTTGACATCTATGAAAAAAGAGAAAAAGCCGGATGCTGTAGTTTTTGATGATGAAACTCAGGAGTATCATTCCAAGTTATTGCCCTATGCCAGCGGGGTAGGTGCTCCCAGGATAACGCCCCCGGACGTTACCAGTTGGAAAAATACCAATATTGTCACGGCCAACCATCAATTTAAGTCACGGTATGACTCCATAAAGGAGGCCTATCAAAAACTGATGGAGCAATATGAGTACAATAATTTGGTATACAATGCCAAATATAATTTTGAACCCGTTACGGGAGAAACCTACTATCTCTATAAGGCAAAGGATGAAACTACTTTTTTGTCCCTAATATCCCCGGATGAATGTAGTTTTAATCATCTAGGCAGTTTTCGATTGGGGCCGGACAAAATGTGGGAAAAATTATAATCTAGGTAAAGGAACGTAGGTCTTGTCATCTTGCATCATCGGAAAAGTTTTTTGGGCCCAATCGGTTTTTGCCCTTTCGATCCTCTCCTTGCTGGAGGAAACAAAATTCCAGTAAATATGGCGTTCTTCGGGGAAAGGTTCGCCACCGAACAACAGTAGGTGGGTATTGGGTCTAAGGTTTATTTTACAAGTATCCTCTACTTTTGAGACCACTATATTGCCTTTGTGAATGGTATCGCCGCAAGCCTCTATACTTCCCTCCACGATGCATATGCCTACCTCGCCCCTTACCTTATCCTTGATATCCAAAAAATACGCGTCCGTACTGGTGATTTCAATCATAAAAAGTGGAGAATGGACCGGAACAGGGGACTTTCGGCCATACCCTTCCCCGGCCACCAATTTAAAGGATGCGGTACCGTCCTCCCATTTTGGAATTTCATCTATACCGATATGATGGAATTCAGGATCCGTTTCTTCCAATTCCTTGGGCAGGGCCACCCAAATTTGATACCCATGGGCGGTGAACGTTACGCCGTTTCTCATATCATCGGGAGTCCGTTCCGTATGGGAGACCCCCTTACCGGCCACCATCCAATTTACCGACCCAGGTTGAATACGTTGTTGGGTTCCCAAACTATCCTTGTGTATAATCTCACCTTCCAACAGATAGGTCAGGGTGGAAAGGCCTATATGGGGATGTTGATCTACATCCATATACTTCTTGGGGCCTAGTTGGGTAGGCCCCATATGGTCTATGAAAATGAAGGGCCCTATCATGCGTTTTTTACGAAAAGGGATTAATCGGCCTACCAGAAAATCCCCGATATCACGACTTCGTTCCTCAATGATCAACCCAATATTCGACATAATTATAGGTGTTTTTTATGTGACTTGATACGGGATGTCTTCTCCCCTATAACAGGCGATAACGTTTTCCGCGGCATAAACCGACATTCGATTTCTGGCCGTAACCGTAGCGGATCCAATATGAGGGAGAACCGCCACATTTTCCATATCCAATAAGGGATTATCCGGCCTCATGGGTTCTGGGTCGGTAACATCCAAACCGGCTCCCCATATTTCTGTATTTTTCAGGGCCTGTATCAAATCGTTTTCATTATGAATGGCGCCGCGTGCAGTATTCAAAAATATAGCACTCATTTTCATTTGTTCAAATGCTTTTCTATCGAATGTATTTCTGGTTTCATCGGTCAAGGCACAATGGGCCGAAACTATATCACTTTCTGTAAGCAATTCCTCTAAGTTTACCTTTTTGGCGTTCAATTCTTTTTCGGCCTTCCGATTTTTCGTCCGGTTGCAATACAGAATTTTCATTTGATAGGCACCTTGGCAGCGTTTGGCAAATTCCAAACCTATGGTTCCCAAACCAAATACGCCCAAAGTCTTGTTTTTAAGTTCTATTCCCAAATTGGCCTGGGGTCTAAAATGTTGCCATTCGCCTTTGGCAATGGTTTTGTGCATAAAGAACATTTTTCGGGAAACCGCCAATAATAGTCCAAATGCGATGTCGGCCGTGGCATCTGTCATGGCATTGGGTGCATTGGCAATGGGAATGCCGCAATGGGCGGCTGCTTCCAAATCAATATTGTCATACCCCACGGCATATTGGGAGATTATTTTTAGATGCCGGTTGTTCTTTAAAAAATTGGAATCGATTTTGTAATTGCTCGTGGTTAAAAGCGCATCGTATTTTTTGGCTTCCACATTCAATTTTTCAGGGGCCATGGGAAGATCCTCTGTCCACTTTACTACTTCAAGACCTGCTTTTTTCATTCGGTCTATACCTGCATCGGGAATATTAAGACAAACCAATACCTTCATAATTGTAACCAAATTTCCTGTTCACAATTTATGAAATAAGATAGAACTAATCGCTATATTCGATTCACTTAATATCGTAACGGATGAAATGGATTAAACGCGCATTACTATTATTACTTGTTCTTTTCGTTATTGGGGCATGGCTCAACTACCCCAAGCTCAATATCATTTCGGGCTATGCTTCCAAAAATATGGCCTCAACCCTATCCATTGCACAGCGAAGCGAGGCTTCTGTAGTTCTTCATGACAACAATGTGCCTTTGATAAAACTGGCAGATGTCACCGTAGATGAAAATTCTGCCACGGCCACTGTTTTTGGTCTTATGCCACGAAAAACCATATGCCGACCCGGTCTGGGATGTACTTTAGTGAATGCAGAGTACGATGACGATTTTAGTCTATCCGGACCACAACGCTCTTTTACCAAGGATAACACACCCTTCCCTTTTGGGAATAGTAACGCCAAGGACACCGTATTCCAGGAAGTGGATTACCAGGTCTTGGAACATGCCCTCTACAATGCATTTGTCGATCCGGATGTACAAAAAACACGCTCTGTACTTGTGGTATATAAAAACCATATTATTGCCGAACGCTATATTGACGGGTTCACTAAGGAGACACCTATTTTAGGATGGTCCATGACAAAAAGTGTTTTGGCGACTTTGTTCGGTATCTTGGAATTTGAGGGGAAAATTGATTTAAGCATGACCGGGATGGTGGAAGCATGGCAAGATGATGAACGTAATGAAATTACCCTTAACCATTTGCTACGTATGCAAAGTGGACTGGAATGGGATGAAGATTACTCGGGTATTTCGGATGTTACCAAAATGCTTTTTCTGGCCTCGGATATGACCCAGGTGCAGGCCGAAAAAAAAGCCTTGGCAAGACCAACGGAAATTTGGAACTATTCCTCGGGAACTTCCAACATGCTTTCCGGAATACTTAGGAATCAATTTGACAGTTATCAGGATTATGTAGACTTCCCGTATTCAGCTTTGATCGATAGGATCGGAATGCATTCCATGTTGATCGAAACCGATATGGCCGGAAACTTTGTGGGGTCTTCCTATGCCTGGGCAAATACCCGTGATTGGGCCAAATTTGGATTGCTATACCTAAACAAGGGTAATTGGAACGGTGAACAATTGTTCGATGAAACGTGGGTAGATTACGTTACCGAACCCACAGATTTATCGGACGGTACCTACGGCGGACATTTTTGGTTGAATGCCCATGGCAAATATCCCGATGCCCCAAGAGATCTGTATTCAGCAAATGGATATCAAGGGCAACGTGTCATTATCATTCCTTCCAAAGGCC
Source organism: uncultured Flavobacteriaceae bacterium (assembly GCA_947494715.1). Classification (GTDB taxonomy): domain Bacteria; phylum Bacteroidota; class Bacteroidia; order Flavobacteriales; family Flavobacteriaceae; genus Ulvibacterium. The sequence continues at coordinate 284,318 of CANLWG010000006.1, forward strand.
TGGTCATTGTACGAACGGGACTGGCCGAAGCCCCGGATTTTGATTTTAATGGGTTTTTGAAGGATATCCTTTCTGCAGTACCATAGGCCTTAAGAAAATTCCTTTAATTGATCCACATGTTCCAACCTTCCAACTATTGAGCCTTTGGCCATAAGAGTTCCGGGATTCAATACCGCATTGGCCCCTACCCTACAATGGTCCCCGAGCAAGGAACCAAATTTGGTCACTCCGGTATCCACAATAGCATTGTCCTGTACCACCTGTACGGTCCTATTTTTATATTCGTTAAAATGATTGGCCAAGACAGAACCTGCCTCCAGATTTACATCGTTCCCAACGATAGAATTCCCTACATAGTTTAAATGCGCTATTCGCGATTCGGGAAAAACAATACTTTGCTTTATTTCACAATTCGCCCCAATACCCACATCACTACACAGGTACACTCCGCTCCTAAAATAGGCACCTGCCTTTACCGTGCAGTCCTTGCCAATAATCACGGGCTTCTTAAAGGTTACGCCATTTTCAATCTGGGCAGATTTATGGATGGCCACTCCATTTGAGATATCATATTCATTTTCCGAGAGTTCGGCAAGTCTTTCCCGTATTATATTTTCTAGTTGCGCAATAATATTCCATGGGGTCTCTTGCTTTGCAACCTGAGGGAATTCCCTATAAAATTGGGGGATGAAAGCGGATATGTCCATTTTGGCCATGATTATAATTTCAATATTAGTGTGTTTTTACGGGCTATATATCAAAAAGTGCCACTTACACCACAAATCTCCCTTATCACACAACAATAATTTCCAGTGGGCGGATGTTGGTCGTATGTTTACACTGTAATTAAAAACAAGGAGTTAATTTTTTCATTTTCATATAGTGTTCTCGTAAAAGAGCCTTGATCGTAAAGACGGGGCTCTTTTTAGTTAATAAAATACTGCTTTGTTAAGTAGAAAGCTCTTACTCAAAGACAGAGGATTGAATTAATTCCGCCGCAGGGCGGAACCCCTAAAAAGACCTTGAAACTTATATTTTGGTCCCAAAACGAAACATCCTTCCATAGATCGTAAACCTTGAACTTTAAACTTCGAACCTGAAACCTTTACGGAAGCCATCTGTTTTTTCCAAAATTGGGCCTTCGCTTTTCCAAAAAGGCATCCCTACCCTCTTTGGCCTCATCGGTCATATAGGCCAATCGCGTTGCTTCCCCGGCAAAAACCTGCTGCCCAACCATACCATCGTCCGTAAGGTTCATGGCGAATTTCAACATTTTTATGGAGGTGGGTGATTTTTCCAAAATCTCCTGTGCCCACTCATAGGCCGTATCCTCCAATTCCTCATGAGGTACCACCGCATTCACCATGCCCATTTCATAGGCTGCCTGTGCGGTATAGCTCCTGCCTAAAAAGAAAACTTCCCTGGCTTTCTTCTGTCCTACCATTTTAGCGAGATAGGCAGATCCATATCCGCCATCAAAACTGGTAACGTCCGCATCCGTCTGTTTAAAGAGGGCGTGTTCCTTACTGGCCAAGGTAAGATCACATACCACATGAAGGCTATGGCCTCCTCCAACGGCCCACCCTGGTACCACGGCAATGACCACTTTGGGCATAAAGCGGATCAACCGCTGTACTTCCAGGATATTGAGTCGATGCATTCCGTCCTCGCCCACATAGCCTTGATGGCCCCTGGCCTTTTGGTCCCCTCCACTACAAAAGGAATAGACCCCATCCTTGGTAGATGGACCTTCAGCAGAAAGGAGCACCACGCCAATACTGGTATCTTCTTGGGCATCATAAAAGGCCTCATATAGCTCGCTTGTGGTCCTGGGCCGGAACGCGTTGCGTACATTGGGACGGTTAAAGGCGATACGTGCCACTCCATCTGATTTTTTATAGGTGATGTCCTCAAATTCCTTGACCGTTTTCCATTGGGGTGTTTTCATCGCTGCTATTTTTTGCTACTGCAAAATACGGGAATTCGGACAAATTCATTGACCAATGATGCTTTATTTTCGGTATTGATTGCCTGCAGCCAAAGCAGCAAACCCATAAGTTAGTAATGTACATTTTCGATTGTTGCGCTTCTGGAAAAATAGAAAGAAAAGACATGACGATGTAACCTTCTGTTGAAATCCGACTCTTGAATTTAAAGGTTAAATAAAATTATGAAACGCTATTTCAATTATTTCCTCGGTTTGCAATGTTTCTTGATTTTAGCGTGCAATCCCAAATCAGAGCCCAATTTAAATGATTTGTCACAGAGGGATTCCATTTTGGTCAATTCTTTGGATTCCGTGGCAAGACATTTCATTGCCCAAAACCAACTTCCGGGTTCGGTAATCGGATTAATAGAAAATGGGGGACCTATAAAAACCCTTTATTATGGGCATTCCGATATGGACAAAAAGCAAAAAATTGATGGAACCACAGTATTCAATTTGGGGTCCATTTCAAAATCGCTGACGGCTTGGGGCATATTAAAGCTTGTTGAAGATGGACAAGTAGTTTTGGATAGCCCGATAACGAAATACATAAAAACTTGGCGGTTCCCTCCACATAATTTTGATGAATCGAAAATTACGATACGCAGATTATTAGGACATAGCGCTGGTTTGTCATTATCTGGATATCCAGGTTTTAAAAATCCTTCCGAACTACCTTCTACTGTGGAATCACTCAATGGGGCTACCAACGGCCCAGGTCGTGTGAAGGTCACCAATGAACCGGGAACCGATTTTAGATACTCCGGAGGTGGATTTACCGTCTTGCAGCTACTTATTGAAGAAATTACACGAATGCCTTTTTCAGATTACATGACCCAATATATCTTTACTCCTTTGGATATGAAACATTCTACATTTGAAACCATGGATATCTCGCATCCTTTGCAATCAAATTTAGCGAAACCCTACAATGGTGATGGTATTGAAATAGAAGATTTGAATTTCGCCGCCCAGGCCGCTGCAGGGCTGAGAAGCACGCATGATGATATGATCAAATTCATATTGGCCGAATTACAGTTGGATTCCAAGCCCCTTCTTACCAAGAAATCGATACAGCTCATGCACCAAGCCAATCCGCCCTCGGAAAGGTATGGATTAGGGCATCAGATACGGCTCTTTGAAAATAAGAAAATCATAGGTCATGTAGGGAATAATCAAGGCTGGCATAGCCACTTTGAATTCATTCCAGAAACTAAATCTGGCATTGCAATACTAACCAATGGCAATGATGGTTTTTACTTTCACAATACCATTATGTGCCAATGGATATACCATCAAACCGGAGAACGCACCTTAGAATTCTGTGCTACATTGCCCTTGGCCAAAATTGGAAGGCTTCAGGAAATGGTATCGAATTGGTATAATCAAAAGTATATAACACCGATTCAAAGAGATACGTTGAATGCTCGTTTCCATAAGATTCGAATTATAGGTCCATCCAATATTAAAAAAGTAATACGGGGATTAAATAAAATGGAAGGTCATCTTAACGAAACATATCCCAGTATTCCCAAAGCTTCTATTAAGGAATATTGGGAAGTTTCCCAAGAGGTAATAGCGGGCCTGAGTTCAATTCTTGGCATTAGTTGTTGAACGATTCATTTTTTGACTTTAAAAAATGTAATGCATCTAGGTAACGAACGAAAACCGTCCTTGGCTTAACCAAAGGCGAAATGTCTCCCTGATTTTTTTTACCCTTTTAAAACTATGGTTTGATCAATTTCCCGTATTTTCATTCCATGTCTTACCAAAAGAAACGGGAGCAGTTTTCCAACCGCTATCCTACCGTAATGGACTTGGCCGAAAAAGCCAAAAAAAGAATACCCCAGGTAGCTTTGGCCTATTTGGATGGGGGTACCGGCGATGAGGCCTTGTTACAACGGAATCGTACCGCTTTTCAACAGATCACCTTTGTGCCGCGTTTTTGCAAGGGCACTCTGCAAGTGAACACGGAAACCAAGCTATTTGGCAAGACCTATGCCGCGCCCATAGGTATGGCCCCTGTGGGATTAACAGGGTTGATGTGGCCCAAGGTGGAACACTACTTAGCAGCTACGGCCCAACGCCTCCAAATCCCCTTTTGTCTAAGTACCGTAGCTACCGAAACTCCCGAAACCGTTGGAGAACGTATCGGGGAAATGGGCTGGTTTCAATTATATCCGCCTAAGGACAAACCCTTGTTGCATTCGCTCTTGGAACGGGCCCAGGATGCCGGTTTTCACACCCTTGTGGTCACTGCAGATGTGCCTATGGCCAGTAGGCGCGAACGTAGCAAAAGGGCAGGACTATCTATGCCTCCCAAGATTACGCCCAAAATGATTTGGCAAGGCATAACCCATCCTAGCTGGACGTATCATACCCTGTTACGTGGGTTGCCCCGATTACGGACCGTGGAACATTACACGAACAACAACGATATGAAGTTTGTAAGCGGTTTTGTAGGCAATAGGTTGGGTGGCACCTTGGATTGGGATTATTGCCAAGAATTGAAGGCTGAATGGAAAGGCCCTGTGGTCCTAAAGGGAATTCTCCATCCCGAGGATGCGGCGAAGGCTGTGGAAATCGGTTTGGATGGTATCTATGTATCCAATCACGGTGGTCGGCAATTCAACGGGGCCATTACGGCCCTAGAGGCCCTTCCCCATATCGTAAAGGAAGTGAAGGGAAAGGTGCCCATACTTTTCGATAGTGGTGTCCGTACCGGTCTGGATGCCATGCGTGCCCTTTACCTTGGGGCTGATTTTATATTGGCAGGAAGACCTTTTGTTTGGGGCGTGGCGGCCCTAGGCAAATACGGAGGAGACCATGTCGCCCATATTTTAATCGATGACCTGAAGAACAATATGGTACAGTTGGGCGTAGAAACTATAGCTGAACTTCGGAAAGCTGAAACCACTTTGGGTTAAACCTTCCTATTCTTGGCCTCGATCCACTTGGCCATATATTTAGTACTCACTAAGGTATGGTGCATAAGCATTGCCCCGATAAAGTTATCGCTTCTATGTTTTTCCAAATCCTTTTGGATTTCTTGCAATCTAGAACCTAATTGTAGAGAAAGCCTTTCTTGATTATAGAAGGTATTTACCAATTCCTTGCCCCTATTTTGCGCCGATTCCCATTCTGCTGTATTTTGGTACATGGTTATCGCGGCTTGTGCAATTTGTTTTGCACTATCGACAATTCTACCAGGCCACGCATAGGCTCCGTGCATTCCTTCCGCTCCAATAGAAGTGGTAATGCTTGGTGTACCATTTTGCATGGCCGTAATCAATTTTCCCTTAATGCCCGCACCAAAACGTAAAGGGGCCAGAACAAGCTTTGCGTTTTGGACTGTTGCATCAATATCCTCCGCCCAGCCTTCTACCCAAAGCCCTTTTTCGGGATTGTGCATTTGCTGCAACTTTTGGGGAAGGTAGGCCCCATAGATTTTAAGGTGTACTTCCAGGAGTTCTTTTCGGATCAAGGGCCATATCTCCTGTACCAACCATTGTAGAGCATCCACGTTCGGTGCATGTTTCCCATTGCCAATACAGACAATGTCTTTTCTGTCATCAAACTTAGGCCATTCCCGTACTTTTTGATTATCGATAGGTTCCAGCATAAAGGGTAAATTCCACAATAGATCTGTATTGACATTTAAGACTTCTTCTAATAATTTCACTTCATAGTCGGAAATAATCAAGGATAGGTCACAACGGTAGATGCTGGCCGCCTCCCGTTTGGTCATGGCATCCTTTTTCCAAAGTGTAGGTGAGAATTTTTTTTTGGCCTTTTGTGCTTTCTCCCGAACGTGACGTAGCGAATGAAGATCCTCCGTATCCAAAATCCGAAGGGCATTTGGAGAAAATTCCGCTACCCGCCATCCAAACTGTTCTTCCGTTAGGAAGCGATCAAAGAGGACTATGTTTGGATTCAATTCTTTTATGAAAACATCAAAACTGGAATCATTAAGTACTAGTACCGTTTTATCAACCCCTAAGGATTCCAGATTTAGGGAATATTCCGTTTCCTTGGCCGTACTTCCAAAAGTAATGTGGTAGCCCTGCCCTAGAAAAAAACAAATAAGCTGTACCATGCGATTGCCCGCAGCTGTAGTGGCCGGTTCTGGCCATGTGAAACCAATTATGAGGATTGTTTTACGTTTCACGTGTTGGGTTTCTGCTTTATGGAGTAAAGTAGGAGTGATTAAAAATTCAAATAACAAGCTACAAATCCCAACCTTACAATTGGATTTTCCGTATTTCCAACTTCGTATCTCAACTTTTTTAAAAAACTAAAGTTCAAATTCAAGTATAAAATCCAAGCTCAGAGCACTTCTAAATTCGTATTTTGAAGAATCACATTTTTGCCGCAAACCTTCTAGAGATACTCGAACGGAGCTTTCGTTCATAATCTTCTTCCAACCATTCCTTGTAGTTTTTAGTATTGTTCATAATACAATAGGAATATTGGCGAACGCGATATGCAATCTCTTCCTTGAGTGCCTTGGCCAAAATACGGGCGTCAAAAACATCCTCGGCATTTTCCACACAGATTTGAGCGTGTTGTTCTATACTGCGTTCCAAAACAGTCTTGGATTTGAGGCCTTGGGCAAAGACTTTTTTATATTCTTCCTTTATATCAAATTCGATTGCATCCGATTTGGAAAATTTCTCCCGGAGTTCCAGTGGCATTTCGTAAACAAACTCCCTTTCTATTTCTTCATCGTTCTTGATGTTCTCCAAGTAAAAATCCGGAAAATGGAAAATTTCTTGCCAATCAATAGGTGCATCCCATGGGCCAAAACGAGCTATATTATTACCGAGGTCTACCACGGTAAACTCATTTTTGTTAGGCAAAACCCGGGAGCCCCGGCCAATCATCTGAAAGTAAAGGGTCAATGATCGTGTAGCCCTGTTCAAAATAATAGTATCCACCGTGGGTTCATCAAAACCGGTGGTGAGGATACTTACAGAAGTTAATATGGCATCCGGGGTATTGGAAAACCAATCCAATATTTCACGTCTTTCCGAGGCACTATTCTTGTTATCCAAATGGCGAACATCGTATCCTGCTTTTTTGAACGTCTCATATACATATCGGGACGTATTAATACCATTATTGAAAATCAAGGTCTTGGTACCCAAAGCAATTTCCTGATAAGCCGTCAATAACTTTCCCAGCATACTTTGATTGCCGTAGAGTTCGTCCGAGGATTTTACGGTATAATCCCCGCTGATGCCCAATTTAAGGCTTTGTAGACCTACATCGTAATTATACATATTGGCCTTGGCCAAGAACTTCTTTTGAATCAAGGATGTGATGGACTCCCCAACTATCAATTTTTGATAGTGATCCTTCATGGGAAGTTTTATGTTAGAGCTCAACGGGGTAGCCGTGACCCCAAGAATGGTGGATTGTTCAAAATATTTGAACAATTTGCGAAAAGAATTATAATGCGCCTCGTCAATAATGACCAAACCTATATTCTTGATCTCAACCTTCTCTTCCTGCAACCTGTTATTAAGCGTCTCTACCATGGCCACAAAGCACATGTACTCATCCTGGTCGCTAAATTCCTTTACCTCACTATTAATGATTTTGTTCTTTACCCCGAACCCGGTCAACATCTTTGAGGTTTGAAGGCTTAATTCTATCCGATGGGTAAGTACCACTACCTTTTTTTGTGACTGGTTGATGTACCTTTTGGCAATCTCGGAGAAAACGACGGTTTTTCCTCCACCCGTAGGTAGTTGGTATAATAAATTAGAACCTTGGGGCATTTCACCCAAATACTTGAAAATAGTATTCAGATCTTCTCTTTGGTAGTCATAAAGTGTTTTCTCCGTAGTTTGGTTTTCCAATGAGGTAAAAATCTTAGGGGTTTTGATTACTTATTCTAATGGGATCGATTGTCATCGGCCCAATTTTACAAAATTAATAGAATTTTGTCCTTAGAAGAAATTTATTCCTTGAAATCAAAGAATTTAGTATCCCCGTTCCTTGGAGACCAAGTTCAAAAGGGGCTCCCCTGCTTGAAGTCTTCTGTAGTTTTCCAAAATTTGGGGTACTACGGATCGTGTGTCGGATACACTGGCATAATGTGGGGTCATATGTATTTTGGGATGCGCCCAAAAAGGATGGGATACAGGCAAAGGTTCTTGATGGTACACGTCCAATCCGGCACCGGACAAATGTCCGTTATCCAACATTTCCAGCAAATCTTCATCCACCAAATGTCCACCTCTTGCTACATTAATTACGAATGCACCCTTGGGAAGTTGTTGGAAAAGGGCTTTATTTAAAGTACCGGCGGTGTTCTCAGTTAGTGGTAGAAGGCATACCAGAACTTGTGTTGTGCTCAAAAAATCCGATAATTCAAGCTGCCCAACAAACGATTTAACCGTTTCGATGTTTTTTAGGGAATTGGACCAGCCTTGAACCGGAAAGCCAAAATGAAGCAGATCCTTTGCCAGGACAACACCTAAAGCACCCATTCCCAATATACCTATGGTGTAGTCTCCCATGCGTTTGTAAGGTAACGGTTTCCATATCCGATTTGACTGATCTACCTTGTAGGTATACAAATTCTTTAAATAGGCCAAAATAACGCCGACAACATGCTCGGACATATCTTTTGCAAGTACTTGATCCACTACCCGGGTTATGGGCAAGTATAACGGTGCTTCTTTGTCCTTGAAGATGAAATCCACTCCTGCACCGGATCCGGAAATACATTTCAAATTTGGATATGCACCCAATGTCCCCGGTGGATGTTTCCAGACCAAGGCCATATGAATTGCTTCTTTGGGGTGTTCTTCCAAATAGCTGTAAATTGGAATGTTTGGGGAAGCAGCGGATAATGCCTCCTTCCATTCGGGAATTTTTCCGTCCTGTCGTATAATTACAATAGCCATTAGTATTCCAATATATCCAACGCTCGTGAAAAATCCTCGGCATAGGGCCAATGGTTATCCTGAACGGCTTGGTAAATTTTCAATATTCTTTCTTTAAAATCCTCTATCGCCCCATTCAGTACCAAAAAGTGGATGACTTCCTTGAACGAATTCAACATACTCTTATAAAATGCATCCGGGACATTTCTTTCCAATTCAAAAGCTTGGGCCACCTCCAAATTATACAACATTACATCCGCAATAAGATGTGGCTCCACCCCTAGTTTTATAAAATGTTTGATGAACTTTTGAGCAACGGACCTACGTGCTTTGGGTCGTTTTCGTCTTACCGGGAAATATTCGTTGGAGATTTTGGCCTTGGCTTCCTGTATGAGCTTTTCCTCTTTGGGATCGAACACAAAATCATAGTATTCCTTAACCACTGGGAAACGCATATATAGATCCAGCAGCTGTTCTTCCAATTCCTTTTTAGGAAGGTTGGCTATGTATTTCACAAGGGCTCTTTTGCCCATAAAATCGGGATTTGAGCTCAAAAATAGAAGAACTCGATAGATTTAGCTAAGAATCCCAAAACAAATCATAAACTTGTCATAAATTCTGTATAAGAATTCTCTTATGTCTTTGGAAAAGACGCAATAAAAATGTATAATGAGAACTTGTAGAACATCAAAATCCAAAATACATATATGAGGCAGTTAAAGATTATCAAGCAGGTTACCAATAGAGAATCAAAATCATTGGACAAATATCTGCAGGATATCAGTAAAATTGATCTGATCAATGCAAATGAAGAAGTAGAATTAGCACAGCGTATCCGGGCCGGAGACCAAGCCGCATTGGAAAAATTGACCAATGCCAATTTACGATTTGTAGTTTCCGTGGCCAAACAATATCAAAATCAGGGGTTAAAGTTACCTGACCTCATAAACGAAGGTAATCTAGGCCTTGTAAAAGCGGCCAAGCGATTTGATGAAACCCGTGGTTTCAAGTTCATTTCCTACGCGGTTTGGTGGATTAGGCAATCTATTTTGCAGGCCTTGGCAGAGCAATCACGGGTTGTTAGGCTGCCGCTCAACAAAATAGGTTCCATCAATAAAATCAAAAAGACATTTTCTTATTTGGAACAGGCCCATGAACGGCCACCATCTGCCGAAGAAATAGCTAAGGAATTGGAAATGACGGTTACCGAGGTAAAGCAATCCATGAAGAATTCGGGCAGACATGTTTCCATGGATGCCCCGTTGCGGGAAGGAGAGGATTCCAATTTGTACGATGTATTGCGTTCCGGCGAATCTCCCAGGCCGGATAAAATTTTGATGCAACAGTCCTTGAATACGGAAATCAACCGGGCGTTGGATACGTTATCACCTAGGGAGGCCGATGTGGTAAAGTTGTATTATGGTATCGGAGATCAGCAGTCCATGACCTTGGCCGAAATAGGGCAAACCTTTGATCTTACCCGAGAAAGGGTGCGCCAAATACGGGAAAAGGCCATTCGCAAGCTTCGGCACAATTCAAGAAGTAAGCTTCTGAAAGCTTATTTGGGATAATATCAAAAATAGCTGTAAAGAACAAACCCCATAGGTTTTAACCTATGGGGTTTTCTACAACTAATACACTAAACACTTAAGAATAACTTAGTTTGTTGATATTAAAATCTACTAGAATTTCATTTAAATCTTCAATAAAATTCAAATACGCTGCGTTGTCTGGATTTTGATTTGCCATAAGATTTGGTTTTAAAAATGAACTATCCCGCTCTACTACATGTAGTCTAGTTCGGTCAATTCATTTAAACTTAAAATTTCGTTCAACTCTTGTAGAAAGGTTAGGTACTCCTCTCCATATGTATCGTAAAGCATGATGATTTGGGTTAAGTTTTTCCGATCGCTACCGGCTTCGATTTGGGTTTTTTTCGTTTTATGATATAAACATACTATTAACGCATTTTAAAATCAATTAATTGTGGTGTAAACTCAAATTTTCGTTGTATAACTTGTTAAACCCAGGGATACGGTGTTTTCCGGGTTTTTTGAACGATGTCGTTCATCGGAATAATTTGTATTTCATCGATACCTATTTTCTTAAAACTTAACCTGATAGGTAATCCCTGCAGATACCGCCCAAAAAAATCGTCCGGTTTCAAAGATCAATTCTTGCCGGCCCAACCCAAGATTGGCCCTGTAGAGGTTAGGGTTTTTCTTTCCTGAAAATTGATACTCCAACATAGCCTGCTGTGATTCAATATATAATACCGTTTCCGCCAAGAGTTCATCCCCGTCCTGTAATTGCCTTAATTCCGGGGAATAGCCCATTCCGATATTGATTCCTAGATAGTTTGACCCATCCTTGAAATATCTTCTGGCCAGAAGGTTGCCGGAAAACCCCATACCCTTATTTATATTAGGCAAAAAATAGGGTCTAATAGAAAAATAATAGTTGCCTTGGTAAATAGCCGCACTAGCTGTAATGATATTGGCCTTTAGATTATCGAAATCCAAGTAACGCATCCCAAGGGAAATCTCCATGTTCTTTGGCCAATTTACAAACACCTCGGCCCCTACCCTATGATTGGGAAAAATGGTAGATTTTGAAATCCCATAGTTTAGGTATCCGTAAAATCTTTTTGAAAACTTGGGATAAAAGTCGACCTCATATTGAAGTCCCTGGATTTCAAAACGGTTACCATAGTTTAAACGCGGAATTATTTTTCCCGCCTTCGTTTCCCTTTGGTATTCCAAACTGGTATACATCATTGGCTCGTACGCAATATCGAAAATCTCAAATGCGTTGGAAATTCCAATACTATTGTTCAGGTTTTCTTTCTCCGAAGTCTCCACCAGGGTTTCCGTTTTCTTTGATTCTATATGGGTCCCAGATTTCGACAGGCCTTTTAAGGCTTGCTCCCGTAATGATTTCAAGTCAGAATCCTCCAGAAGATGGGTCAGGGCTTTGTTCGCCAACCCTAAGGCTATATAATATTCCTGGGCATATAGTTCATTTTTTATGGCCGCTACCCATACTTCCTTATTCTTAGGCTCTACGGACATAATCTTGTTGAACTCCTTCCGGGCCTCGTTATATTTTTTGTCCCAACTGTACGTTTTAGCCAGAAGATTTCTCACGTCCACATAGTCCGGATACTTGGTAAGAATACTTCTCAAAGTGTCTCGAGCCACCGGTCTGTTGCCCTCAAATGCCAAATCCCTTGCCGCAAAAAAGGAGGTATCCGGATTACCGTTGTAGGCTAGGTCCTGGCCGCAACATGCCAAACCATAGAGGCAAATGAGAACAAAAGATATGTCTTTGAAATTCTTCAATTTTCCGTAAATGTTGTTTCTGCCATGATGTTTTGATCCAAGCTGAGATTCTTGGTTTCTTTTTCGGATTTCAACTTTTTCTTGGCGCGCAAGATTTTGTTCTCAACTTCCTTGGAAGTAATACCATTTTGTTTTACCCTTTTGGATAAATCCATTGCCCTTCCATGCTGGTCCGACCAAAAAAAAGTGTCCAATAGTGCGGCATACCCGTCGGCATACGTTGGGTATTTACGTATGGCTTCCTCCAAAACTGTTATGGATCGGGCGTACTCCTTTTGCCAAGCATAAATTCTACCCATTAAAATTTCCGTATCCGCATGACGCGGTATTTCATTTAAAATATATCTGCATAACAACAGCGCCCTTCCCCATTCTTGGCCATGGGCTAAATTGCGTGCCGTTTCGTAGGCCCTATCAAAGTCATTGCCGTTGAAGACACTCTGTATCCAGACCATATCCTGTTTACTGAAATCTGCCTTTACAGCCGCAAAAATGGCTCTATCTTCCGGTATAATCCGATTAACCTCGGTTACATATTTGTTTACTGATTTAAAGTATCCGAAGTTGTCCTTAACTTGTTTTTCCACCATATCATCGTCCAACTCCTTTAAGCTCAAGTTTTCATCCATTTCGTAAATGGAATTATCGGTCAAATAATAGGGCCCCTTGATAAAATCCTGGATATTATTCTTACTTCTGAAAAGTGGAACCTGCTTTGCTACATCAAAAGTCTCAGGACTCAAGAGGCTTTCTCCTAGCCAAGCCACCTGTTGTGGTATTTTAAGCTTATACTCATTATCTAAAAGGGAAACCAGGGAAGGCATTATATCCACATGGGAAGCCAAAGACCTGATTCTTTTGGGGGAGTTGATTAAGGGACTGAAAACCACTAGAGGCACCCTGTATCTGCTCAACTCATCCTTTTGAGGTAGGTCAGTAAGGTTATGGGTTCCTGTAATGATAAAAATTGTGTTCGTATAATCGGGCCTTTTCCTATAGTCGGTGATAAAAGCCTGTATGGCTTCATCCGTATAGATGAGACTGGCAAAAACCTCCTTATGGTTTCTTACCAATTTGCGCCGTCGGTTCTCCAGGGATGATTCTTTCAATATATGGTTAACCCTAACCTCATAATATTCCCGATTTGGAACAAGGTATGGTGATTTGGAACTTAATGTGAGAAACACATCCATTCTTGGGCCACTAAAGGGTTCCTGTAAGGATACTCCTCTCTTAAAAAGATCCTTGTCCGGGTACCCAAGGGAAATTCCCGCAGCATCTTCATCCTGTAGTGTATATTCATCCCCAAAATTGTTTTTGTCAAGTATTCGATCCACGCGTTCTTCGTCCAAAAATCGATCAAAGTGGTTCAAGGCGCTATTTCCCCCAAAATTGAAAGAGGTGGTATATCCATTATTTTTAAGAACTCCAAAGAGCGTATGCCTATTGATGAAACCCTCTTCGTTGGTAAACCCGGTATCGCCAAATGGTAAGGAGCCGATTATAGAGGGAAGGGCCGCAGCACTTTCTCCTGTGTTGCTCACGAAATTCTCCCAGACCAAAGCATTGTTTTGTATTGAATTCAGAAAAGGGGTAAATTCTGGGTAAAGGGGATTTTGGCCAACAAAATCCGACCCGAGGCCATCTACGATTAGAAATACGATGTGTGGTTTCTCTTTCTTAAAATCGAAATAAGGGCCCAAGTCATCTTTTTGAATATAGGATTCCAAAAGAGGATAATCCTTTGTGCCCTCATAAGTATTGAAATCGAAAGCATTTTTAGCCAAACTAACAATCAAGTGTTGGGCCTTATTTTCATTTATAGGTTTTTTGTCGGAATTGAGCGTAGCCAAAAAAATGCTAAAAAGAATAATAGTAAAGGGATACATTCTGCTAATGGGTCTGTACACGGATACAAAACGTTTGCACAAATAGTAAAACAAGGCCGCTACCAAGGGAAGTGTCAGCAGCATGGGAAAAAGTGAAAAGCCGGAACTATTCGATTTCAAGGTAGAGACAATTCCAAATCCCAGAATTTCATAGTTCTGGACATAGTATTCGATAAGAAATCCTTCCAATATCAGAAAGGCCAGGAAAACAATTCGAGTGGTCTTAAGTCCCAAACCGGATTTTCTTCGTTCCAAAAAATTGAATAGGAATGCGGAGAATAATGCCAATACCGCTGAAAAGCCAATATGATGCATTGCAAGCAAAAAAAGGCTCTTGTTAAGAAAACCATCCAATGCTCCGGAGAAGTATAGTCGTATGTTCTGGTATAGGGCCCATACTACCAAACAACCAAAAAAACCGAAGACCAAAGGAATGAAATCCTTGAGTGTCTTCCCATTTTCCGAAATAGTCGATATGTTTGAATTGTCCTGCATTTTAAGAGGCTTTTGCGAATCCTTTGCGGACTTGGGAACCCCAACCCGATTTTACCTTGAACAATTTCTTATAGTTGCCCCGTATGGCGGACCAGACCACTATGGGGTGAAAAACAAAGGGCTCTATTAGGGCACAAAACATTAACGTTAAAATATCCTTCGTCTTTTTATATTCGTTGTAGGAGTAGACATCCCACAAAATGGCATAAAAGGAAAACATAATGGAAAACATATATACTGCAGCCGTTATGGCTAGAAAGAACTCCCAGTTGAGAATGCCCAAATAATAGAATAAAATGATGGAGAAAAAACCAAAAAACTCCAAAATGGGGGCGAGCCATTCATAAAAGAACCAATACGGATAGCTCAACATACCCAACCGGCCAAATTTGGGGTTGAAGAACATATCCTTATGCTTATACAAGGTTTCCAAGTTGCCCCTGGCCCAACGGTCCCGTTGGTTGATCAATATTTTGGTATCCTCCGGCACCTCGGTCCAACACAAAGGATCGGGTATATACTCTACTGTGTAGGGTTGTTTGCGTTCGTGCATATAGCGCCGCATTTTAAACACTATTTCCATATCCTCCCCAACGGTATTGGTATCATACCCTCCGACGGCCAAGGCAATTTCCCTATCAAAAAATCCGAAAGCCCCGGAAATAATGAGCAGACTATCTATACGGCCCCACGCCATCCGCCCCAAAATAAAGGAACGGGTATATTCCAACAATTGGAACTTGGCCAACCAGTTTTTTGGTAACCGTATTTCCTCCAATTGACCGCCTTGGATAATGCAGGAATTCGCAATACGGATGACACCGCCAACAGCTATCACCCGCTTTTGTGAGCGTTGGTAGAAGGATTTTACTACGTGTAAAAGTGCATCCGGTAACAATAGGCAATCCACATCTATGCAACCCACATATTTATTGCTTGAAAGTGCCATACCCGTATTTAACGCATCGGACTTGCCGCCATTTTCCTTATCTATTACCGTAAGTTTGGAAAAAGAGCGTTGCTTGGATTTATAAATCCCTCGAATAGGCTTAGAACGCCAATTGGGATCTATTTCCTGTTCTATCTTTTCGAGGTCATAGGCCGCTATCATTTTCTCCAAGGTATCATCCTTGCTACCGTCATTAACCACCATCACCTCATAATTTACATAGCGTAAGGACAAGAGGGAGCGGATATTTTCCACGATGGTCATGCCCTCATTGTATGCAGGTGCAATAATGGTTATACTTGGGGCCAAGGGAGATGCCATAATCTTGGAAATGTCACCAAAACTATTTTTGTTTCTATAATGAATGGAATTCCTTGTAGATAAGTACCCCATTGCGGTGAACATGGAGAACAATACTACCGTAAACGTTAGAAAGACAATGTTTATGTATTCAAGGATTATATGTAGTAGCCCACTATCCATTCAATTTATCCGATATTTTTCTGGGAATTGATTTGAGACGATTTAGAATTATCATGATCCTTGTGTTGCGCCTCATTTAAAAAGGCATGCTCCAGTGGAAGGGTACCTGTTTTAGGTTCTATTTCACTTTCTGCTTGTTTCAGGCATTCCCTTTTTTCGTGCAATAAGCGCTCTTCCAATTGCCTCAATACTTTTTTTGCCGTAGTCCGTATTTTCTGTTCAGGTTCTTCGTGAAGTAGTTTTTTAAGGAACCTCACTTCTTTTTCATCCCCAACGACCAACATCTCCTTCATTAACATGATTTTAGAATCCATATCACAGGTGGTGAACAATTCCTCAAAAATGTTGTATTCTACAATGTTGTCCTGAAACGCATCCAATTCCCAGGCCACTTCGTACAAATCATCTTTACGGGAAAATCTCTTGATGAGTTCCTTGGCGCGTTCTTTGATAAAGTCCATTTTTGATTGTTCCATGACGTCATTTAATAAGGGTATTTCACGTTGGTCTCCCAATTCTTCGATCCGATCAAGCAATTCAAGTACAGATAGAATTTCGTTACTATAGTATTTGGGTTTGGGAAGGTGCTTGAGGAAGTCTTCCAATTCCAAAAAGGATTCATTTTCATGGTCATCGGTTTGATTGACATTTAGGCTATCCAATCCATCCAATGGCCAGTCATAATACTCGTGTTGGGGCTCATACTTCAGGTTTTCCCGTGGTACCGCATCCAAGATGTCATGTTCCACTTTCAAATCCCTTATGTACTCCCAGTTTATTTCGCTTATTGAATTTGGCCTCTTGGGATTCTGTTCTTTCTTTATTTGTAAAGGAGCTTCTTTATCATCAGAGGTGTCCAAATAATTTTTTTCCTCTGATTTTTGTTGTAGTTTTTTAGGGGGCAACACATCTTCATAATGGACAATATGATTTCTGATTTCTGTATCTAAATCAGAACCATTGCCCTTTTTAGGCTTGTCCTGCTCAGCAACATTACTTGTAACGATGGGTAAAAAATTCAATTCGGATATATCCATATCTTCCCAAGTATCCTTCTCTCCCGTTTCCAATTCAATTTCGCCTACAAAAGATCCATTGGCCGTTATTTCTTCAAAATCTACCCCTAGTTGCAAAATGTTTTCAATGCCAGGTTCTTCGTCGTCCACGTAACGATATTTGAAATTTTCCTGCTTCGGGGATATATCTACTTCCCCTGTCTTTGGAGCTATCACAATAGGTAAGAAATCCAAATTAACCGATAGTTCTTCTCCTTCCGGAATACGATGATCATCCACGGTAATTTCCATATTTTCGGCTATCTCGTCCTCTAAATGGAATTCCATGGTTTCTGCCTCTGTATCTTGGTCCAAGGAAACTTGACCGGTTTCTTTTTCAGTAGATTCAATTGGATCCATGCCCATACCTGAAATTTCCTTGGGTTTATTTATAGCCGCTTCTTTTTTGTCATCGACCGTGGTAGAAACGTTTTTGTTCCAATCATGTTCTAACCCATTATCTATATTTTCTGTAGGCATAATACTCTCTGGAACAATCCTATTTATGACACTTATAGCTTTGCCCTTAATGGCAAAATCAGAATATTTGGCTTCCACGTGTTTCAAGAATTCCATTTCTTCGGTACTTCCCAAAATTGCTATGGCATCCAAGATGGAAATCTTAACATCCATATTCCCTTTTTGGAAAACCAACTTAAGGGTATCCAAAGCCTCCACTATATGAAACTCCTTGATACATTGAATTGCCTCTTGTTTAATTTGGTTGTTGCGGTGTTTTAGTAATTCTATTAAAGAAGAGCTGGCATCGTTCTGATTATAAAATTTGATCAACCGTATGGCAAAAAGGACTACATCCTTGTTTTTGGAAGTAAGCCACGCCTTGAAACGGGGTGGGCGATAATCCTCCAAATTGCGAATGACATTCAACAATTTTAACTGTTGCCATTCGGATATTCTATATTTGGTAGTATCCAAAAAATAATTGATCCCTTCATGTTTTAGGTTTACCGTCGCTATTTCCGCCTGTTTGCGGATGGTACTTCTTTTATCATTGATAAATTTGATAATGAAACTATAGGATTCCGTTACCTGCATTTGGGTAAGTTCCAAGATACCTTTTGAAACAACTTCCCAACGCCAACTTTTTAGTTTGTAAAAAGCATCCTTATCTAGGTCTAGGTCCTGATATAGTTTGAACAGTCTTTTCTTGGTATCTCCGGAAACATCCCTACTCAAATCCAATAGTATTTCCGATAGGACAATCCTATTCAAATCAACCCTGAGCAATTCCCTTATTTCAATTCTAAGATTCAAATAATTTGACTTCTCCTTTGTATCTGCATCCTCCTGATGGAACAAAAATTCGTTTACCATGGGAGATAGTTCCTTTTTGCGCTGTCTTACTTTAGCCGCCTTATTTGAAATCGTGTTTCGCAAAAAGAATATGCCAATGAAATAGAGCATGGCCAACCCAACAAACAAAAAGGTTAAATCCCACAAAAGATCCGTATGGATCTTTGGCGCGCTTATCAACAATATATTTTGATATGTTAACTCCTTACCAATCAAATTTTTGCATTGTTCAACTCTCTTTTAACCCGCACTATCAATTCGGAAGGGCTTACTGGTTTAGAAATAAAATCATTTGCTCCCAATTCAAATGCAGTCAATACATTTTCCTCATTTCCAGCAGAGGAAATGATTATGATCGGGGTTTTGGAACCCAGTTCGTTACGTACAAAGTCTATAAGCTCTATTCCCGAGAAATAAGGCATCATAATATCACTCACAATTATATCGGGTATCTCATAGGTCAGATATTCCTTTACTTCTTTCCCGTCTTTACTTAAACTTACCTCGTACCCGCCCTTTTCTAGGCGATACCTAAGCAGTGAGGCCAAGAGATTATCATCTTCTGCCAATAACAATTTTTTTCCCTCGATCATTTATGAGTTCGTTTTATTTCCATGAAAGCCTTGTCAATGGTCAGCTCCACTTTTGGGTATTCATCCAAAAAACAGCTATATAGAGATTGTAGTTGTTTAATATCCCCTTCGGTCTTACAGGCCTCCTGAATCTGCACGACTATGGCATGCAGTTCATGGGATTGCATCATGGCAAGTCCGGCCTTTATCTTATGGGCGGCAAGTCCCAACTCTTCAAAATCGCCATATCTTATATGGGTTTTTGCGGAACCTATGAATTCCAAAGCATTTCGTTTGTACAGCTGTATCAGCTCCTGTAAAAGATTTACATCGCCCATACAATCTTTAAGGATGGGGTTAAGGTCTATTCTTTTAGAACTCTTATTTATATTTTGAGGATTGACTAAGTTTTTTTCAGGTTCTTTTGCAAGTGCCATTTTTCCGTCTTTTTTGTTTTTAAGTAAGGTTAACATGAGTTCATCAGGGTTATAAGGCTTAAGAATACAATCGTTGATACCATATTTTTTGCACTTATCTTTGTCCCCTAATGAAAAATCAGCGGTAAGGGCTATAACCGGGATTTCCCTTATCGCAGCATTTTTATTCTGGCGAATTTGTTGGGTTACTTCAAATCCATTCATTTCGGGCATCCGTAAGTCCATTAAAACGACATCCAACGTTGTTTTTTCAAGAATATCGAGACCGTATTGGGCATTTTCCGTAATAAATGTTGTACATCCCCATGATTTTAAGCGCTCTTCAATTAATCGTTGATTGAGCAAATTATCCTCAAAAACCAGAATCCGCATTCCCTTGATAGATTGCTGTACTTTTTCTTTTTTAATTGTGGGTTCCTGTGTTTGGCCTAGTCTTTTACTATCTCCCAATGCATAGGGAATATCAAATTTGAATGTTGTACCGATGCCCAATGTGCTGGAGACTGAAATTTTCCCGCCCAGGTTTTCAATTATTTGTTTTACTATACTCAAACCTAGTCCTGAACCACCATATTTAAAAAACGTGTTATTGTCAGCTTGCTTAAAAGCATCAAAAATGTTGGCCAACTTATTTTCAGGAATACCGATACCCGTATCTGTAATGGAAAATTCCAGGAATAATTGATCCTTTACTTTCCGTTTCTTTGCTATTGTTAATCGTATGTTGCCTTCTTCCACAAATTTTATGGCATTGCCCAAAAGATTTAAAAGAATTTGGGAAAGTTTGGAGGGATCACCAACTAAGATTCTAGGTATATCCGAATTAATATGGGTTTCCAATGTTACTTTCTTATCCGTAATAAGGGTTTTACACAGGTACGTTACATCCTTGATTACATTGTGGAAGTTAAAGTCGATAGCATCAAAGTCTTCCAGGCCAGCAGAAAGCTTGGAGTATTCCAAAAGTTCATTTATAATTTCCAAGAGCGAATAAGATGCAGATTGTATGGCATTTACCTTTTCCAATTGGTTAGAAGTGAGTCCGTCTTCCTTTAAAAGGTCCGTAAACCCGACTATTCCATTTAATGGAGTTCGTATTTCGTGGCTTACCTTGGCAATAAGCATATTTGGGGATGGGCTCAAATTTCTTTTTAAACCCCCATCCGTAGATTCTTTTTTAACCTCTATTGCTACAGAACATGGTTCTCCGAATACTTTTCTTTCCAGATTGTCCTTAAAGGCTTGGAAAGACTTTTTTAGATGGGAGGCTTCCGAGGTACTCAACTCTTCAAATGAAAAATTATTGAGCATGGATTCCATGTTCTCCAGGGAAGAAAGTAGATTTTTAGGATTCAATGGTTTTGATTTGGATATTGGGGAAAATGATCAAGAGTTATCCTTTATTTTTCTTGTATCTTCCCAATTTTTATTAACACTCTGATTCTAATTAGGTTAAAACTCACTAATTAACATATCGTACACAATTAAATGTTACCTAGGCTTCCTATTATGTTGTCAAATAGCTTTATTTGTAGGTCTAAAATTTCTACTATATGAAGAATATTATTTGTCTTTTCTGCCTTGTCACTTTATTCTCTTGTAAGGAGGAAAAGGAAAAAGCAGTAGAAAGCTTGGAAGACAGGGCTAGACGGATACATGAAAAAACCATTACCATAGATACCCATATCGATATCAATGTTAAGAACTTCACCGATTCCCTCAACTATTCGCAACGTTTGAATACCCAGGTAGATCTCCCAAAAATGCAGGAGGGCGGGTTGGATGTGGCCTGGCTCATTGTATATACTGGCCAGGACTCCCTGAATCCTGATGGCTATACCAAGGCAAAGGCAAATGCCATGGCAAAATTTGATGCTATACATCGATTGTGCGAAAAAATCGCCCCGGAAAAGATAGGACTGGCCCTAACATCAAATGATGTAAGAAGGCTTTATGCAGAGGGCAAAAAAGTGGCCATGATAGGCGTTGAAAATGCCTATCCCATGGGGGAAGATCTCTCCAGCTTTAAAAAATACCATGAACTGGGAGCCCGTTACATTTCTTTGGCCCATAACGGCCATAGCCAATTTTCCGATTCCCATACCGGGGAGGTAGATGATCTATGGTTACATAATGGCCTAAGTGATTTGGGTAAAGAAGCAGTAAAGGAAATGAACAGGCTTGGAATAATGATCGACGTTTCCCATACTTCCAAGGAAGCCATGAAACAAATGGTAGTATTGTCCAAGGCCCCTATCATTGCCTCGCATTCTTCTGCAAGAGCTGTATGCGACCATAGCAGGAATCTCGACGACGAACAATTAAAATTGATAAAAGAAAATGGAGGCGTTGTACAAACAGTTGCCCTGGATGCATATCTAAAAGCCGAAAAACATGCGAAAAGGGTCGCTTTTATGGAAGCTATCCATCAAAAGGTGGTCGATTCCTTAGGATTACATTCACAACTCGATACGCTGGACAACGGGCAACGAGAGGCATTTTTTGAAAATCATCCAAAAGTCATGGAGATCGTAAAGGAAATGGTCTCTAAAATAAAGGACGTTTCTCCTGCCGTAAATGTCTCGGATTTTGTAGATCATATTGATTATATGGTAGATTTTATGGGCATAGATTACGTGGGCATTAGTTCTGATTTTGATGGCGGTGGCGGCATAGAAGGTTGGTCGGATGCCTCGGAAACCTTTAATGTAACTCTGGAACTGGTCAAACGGGGCTACACCGAAAACGAAATTGCCCAATTGTGGGGTGGCAATTTACTTCGGGTTTTGGACGAAGTTCAGAAAACAGCCAAAGAACTGTCACAAAGCTAATCTCCATCTTCCAATCTATCCTTAACAAATTCTATTTTGGTCTTTCCATGGGGAACAGGTTTTCCTTTTTCATCTAGGTTTACCATAATGATATTATCCACGGTAACGATGGTCTCCCTCGTCATTTTGTTGCGGACTTCGCAATTAAGTGTTAAGGAGGATTTGCCAAATTTCACGACTTCAACACCTATCTCAACGATATCGCCTTGTTCCGCGGTGCTCATAAAATTGATTTCGGAAATGTACTTTGTCACTACCCTCTTGTTCTCCAACTGAATAATACTATACAATGCGGCCTCTTCATCGATCCAGGCCAGTACACGGCCCCCGAACAATGTTTGATTGGCATTCAAATCCTCGGGCTTTACCCATTTTCTGGTATGGAATCTCATGGTTAAACCATTTTTGTAAGCTGTAAAATTAAGGAAGAAAGTGGAGCTAAATTAGCAAATTGAATATCATCCCTTCGTTTTTTTGATTTGCAAATCTTACACCCGCTTTATGGAATTTTTGATAGTAGACATTACCTTAAAATGTACATATCGCATTAAAAGGTCATAGTAAGACCATTATACGTTTTTAGAGGAACTTGATTTCCAATTTTAACAGAAAATGGTAATCAACTTATAAAATTTGTTAAGCTTAGAATAAACTTTTCTTAATTGACTTTTGGTTTGAGCCATAATGAAATACATTTAATCCAAACCTAATCCGACTTCACATGACAACGATTGTAAAGTTCTTACTTATTCTTCTTCTTTCCTTTTTTTCATTCATGGGATTCGCCCATGTTTCAGAAGAAAAGGCCATTGAACAAGCCGCCACCGACTATATGGAAAGCTATTACAAAAGTGATCAAGCTCAAATGGAAAGGGCAATTCACTCAGAAGTAGCAAAACGACATATTGAAAACAGGGAAAGATTTCAACTTGTAGAAAATACAGGGTATTCGGAATTGGTCTCCCTAACAAAACCAAAAGGTAGAAAATGGGCCAAAAGACCCGGCGAACCTTTAAAGGTAACCGTAGAAATCTTGGATGTTGATGGAAACATAGCCAGTATTAAGGCCAGTACCGATCAATATAATTTTTATAACTACATACATCTGGCCAAGATTGATGATCAATGGAAAATAGTTAATGTTTTATGGGATAATAGAAAGGCGGAATAAAGCAAATGGAAGCCACGACTTATCTTGAGAACGATTACTACTCCGATTCACATTTTACGGTATTCAAGGTTCCCGAATGGCGGGCCAAATTATACACTTTTCTTTCGGTGAACGTTTGGGGCAGTATACCTACCCCTATACAGCGAAAGGTATCCTCCAAATATGCTTCGGTTTACGATAAACCTTTTTCAAAAAGATTCATTAAGACTTATATTCGAATCAATTATTCGAACAAAAATTATCTGGATAAATTTAAACCTCCATTTGGAAAAAGCGACTTTGAAAGCTTTCAGGATTTTTTTACCCGAGAGTTTAAAAAACTGCCTAAAAATGATGCTCCGTTTGTTTGGCCCTGTGAAGGATTACTTTGCGATAAGGGCAAAGTTTCCGAGATAGAAACATCTAGGGTAAAAAGCGACGTCCGAACCATAGCCACTATTTTTGGAACGCGGGATACTACCATCCCTAAGGAATATACATTTACCAATGTGTTCTTGCACAACAAAAACTATCATCGGATACATGCTCCCATAGATGGCACCATATCTCGAATACAACATGTTCCCGGAGATTTGATAGTCCTTCGTCCCTGGATATATAAACAAAATCCTTCTTTACCGGCCTTTAGGAACGAACGTTACAATGTGGATATTACGGATGAAAAAGGCCGTACCTGGTATTTATCCATAGTTGGTGGTCCGGCTGTACGTACTATAGAACTGGCCAAAAAAGTAAAGGTGGGCCAGCCAATAAAAAAAATGGAGGAAATCGCTTTGTTCTATCTAGGCTCCACATGCTGTATGGCTTCTCCCGAAGCTCCAAAAAGGCATTCTAAGAATACCTTTGTAGAAGTTGGGGCAACCTATTAAAAGAGGGTATTGGGCTTTACCAGGGTTTCCGGAATCTTTAGATCCAAAGTCAACCTTTCATTAAGTTTTTTAATAAAATAAACCGAAAGCAAAGGGGATTCCAATTCCAAGTTTTGATGTACAAAAAAATGGATGTTTTTTAGGCCTTTTTGTTTCCAATCGTACAACTTCTCAACCCAATCATCCAATCTGGAATAATCACTTTCGTGATTGGCCCCTACATACCGGATAAAAGCCTCATTATTGGTAAGTCGCATATGCATAATGTCCCTTCTTCCAGCCGTATCCACTAAAACATTTGCAATATTATTCTCTTCCAACAGGTGATATAGTTCCTGGGCCACTTTCTCATCATTGAACCAGTCCGTATGCCGAAATTCCATCGCTAGGGAGAACTCCTTAGGCCAATTTTCAGCAAAGCGCACTACCCTATCCCAGTCCTTTGGGCTAAAATTATTGTGCATTTGCAGGAACATGGTTCCCAATTTCTCCTTGAGGTTGGCCGTTACATTGATGTATTCCTCCAAAATAGGGTACGCTTGCTCATTAAGCCTCCTTAAATGGCTTACGTTCTGTACGATCTTGGGAAAGAACTTAAAATTCTCCGGAGTTTTTTCATACCAACCCTCATAGGTCTTGGCCGGAAAGATGCGGTAAAAGGTAGCATTAAGTTCTATACAATTAAATTGGGTGGAATAATAGGCCAATTCGTCCTTTGTTCCCCTGGGATAGAAATTCTTTAAATCCTGCCGGTTCCATTTGGCACAACCCACATTAACTTTTAAAGGTTCCGCTCTACTTTTATATTTTGCCAACAAGACTTCCGTATCAGGATGGTCATGCGGAATACTAAAATCTATAAGCTCCGGCCGATCTACCTTTCCAAATTTCATAGTGTACTTTGTTATATTTTATAGACCTTTCTAGGTCTTAATTCTAAGATCCGAAGATCATCTTTTTATATAAACTGTTTTCCTATTCATGAACTCCCTGATACCATGTGCCGAAAGTTCCCTGCCATAGCCGGATGTTTTTATCCCTCCAAAGGGCAATCGGGGATCGCTCTTCACCAATTCATTTACAAAAACAGCTCCCTCATTACACTTAGGAATCAACCTTTCAATCCTTTCCCGATTTGAGGTAAACAAGGATACGCCCAAACCAAAATCCGAGTCATTGACCAAGTCTATAGCTTCTTCCTCGGTCTCAAAAATAGTTATTCCAATGGCCGGACCAAAAGTCTCCTCCCTAAAAATGGGCATATCCCTACTGACCTTCGTGAGTATAGTAGGCTCAAAATAAGTTCCATTACGTTTCCCGCCCAAAACCACTTCTGCTCCCATTTTAATCGATTCCTCAACTTGCTTTTCCAAATCCATGGCCAAATCCTCCCGGGCCAAGACTCCTATAAAGGTATCCTTGTCCATCGGGTCTCCGCCTTTCAGAAGGGCCACTTTATTTTTAAATCCTTGGATAAATTTCATGGCGATACGGTTTTGTACCAAGAGGCGTTTACCGGCAATGCAACTCTGCCCCGTATTTTGAAATCGAGCTTGGAGGCAGATGTCCAGTGTCTGTTCCAAATGGGCGTCATCAAAAATAACAAGGGCGTTGTTGCCACCAAGTTCCAGAACGGTCTTCTTTATATTGTATCCGGCGATAGATGCTACGGCCGCCCCTACGGGGGTGCTTCCGGTGAGTGTCACCGCCTTTATGAAATTATTTTCAATAACCGACTTTACCTTATCATTATGTATAATCAGATTTTGGAAACACCCTTTTGGGAATCCTACTTTTTCAAAAATTTGTTCAATGGTCTCCGCGGATTTCATCACATTGGAAGCATGCTTTAATACACCAACATTACCGGCCATTAAATTGGGTACAGCGAAGCGAAATACTTGCCAAAAAGGATAGTTCCAGGGCATAATGGCCAAAACTGGGCCCAAGGGTTCGTAACGGACAAAACTTTCCGCCGCATCGGTTTTAATGATTTCATCCTTTAATTGGTCTTCCGCATGGGTAGCATAGTATTCGCATACCCAGGCACATTTTTCGATTTCGGCGAGGGATTGAACAATGGGCTTTCCCATTTCCAAAGTAATGATTTCAGCATATTTTTTGGTGTTTTCCATTAAATCCCTGGCCACAGCTCGCATCAATTTGCTTCGTTCCTTAAATGATGTTGTTTTCCACATTTGAAAGGCATTTTGAGCCTGTACTATCCTTTCTTCCAATTGTACAGCATTCAATTCCTCAAACTCGTATAATTTTTGGCCGTTGAATGGATTTATGGATATTTTCATACGTTTAAATCTTTTTAACTTATTGATAATAAATTAATTAAAAAATTGAGAACGCATGTAACCGCTACGCTCTCGCATTAAAAATTTTAAACGTTGCCTTTTGTGAAGTAATTTTTAAAATTTCTTAACGCTCGTTTCATATGTGTTTTTACTGATTTTAAATTGTACAAAAATCCTCTTTGATAAAATAGGCAGTCTTCAGTTTACTTAAAATTATGGATTTCTAGAAGTATATATGCACTTCTTCGCGGAATCTTGATTTCTTTCATTTAAAAAAAGACTTGGGTCGAGTTTTATTTTTTCGACATTCCCAATTTAAAAGAATTTAAGATCTTATCCAGTGCGAAAAATCGTGAGAAAATTGTATCCTTAGAAGAAGTTGCATCCGCTGTTGTTTTTTAGTGTTCAACGAACCACATCTGTTCCACATTACTTATCAAGTTTCGCTAATTCCTTTAGTAAATTAAAGGACAGCTTGTTGATGTTAGGATTGCCAGCTGAATAGTTTTTCATTAGGACTACTCCATTACCGCGATCTTTGTCAAATGCCAAGTTGGCCCTGTATCCTGCAACCCCTCCCCCATGACCGATTACGGTTAATAAGGAATCTTGCTGTATTCCAAATCCTAACCCGTATGACCGCCAATTGCCAGTTGGGGTTTGTGACTTCTGCATAAGGGCCATATTATCCTTAGAAAGTAATTTTACCGAAAGACCCATATTGCAAAGGATGAATTTTGCCAGATCATTCGGAGTTGAATATATACCTCCATTAGGAACCTTATATCCACGCCCCATATGTTCCCTTTCCGGTTTTTCCCGATCTACTTTGCCAAGGGATCCTATTTCCAGACCTTTCGAAAGGTTGAAAATTTTATCGTCCGGTACAACAAAATAACTATTATCTATTTGCAGGGGTTTAAATATTTTCTCCTCAATCAATTCCATAAATGGTTTGTTGGCAGCCCGAGAAAGGGCTAATCCCAAAATACCATAACCAATGTTTGAATAACTGAATCTTTCTTCTGGACTATACTGGAAACTTGTGTTCGGAATGGATTCCAATACTTTGGTTTCCCACTTGGATATTGGTCCGGTTGCAGCACCTTTTAGATTTGGCTCTCTGATAAGGCCAGAGGTATGGTTCGCCAAATGTCGAAAAGTGATTTTCGTCGAATCAGAATATCCATTCAGCTTTTTGATTTCAGGAAGATAAAGCTCTATAGGATCACTTAGAGTAATTACCCCTTCCTGTACCAGCTCCATCATTAAAAATGCAGTAAATGACTTTGAAATAGAACCTGTACGATAAATTGTGGTAGTATCGGCCTGAATTCTTTTATCCGCATCGGAAATACCAAAGGCCTTAGACCAAATAATTTTGTTATCTACAATAATAACTCCAGATACACTGGCATCAGTTTTTAATTCATTTTTGAGTTGATCTTCAAATTTGGCAATGACTGATCGTAAATTATTGGCTTTGATGTTATTCTCTTTAGTCTGAGAATTACATCCAAGTATTACCAAAATATACAATAAAGTGAATACGTTATTTTTCATCGTTTGTTTCAACTTTAATTCCAATTACTTCCTTAAGAATAGCAAAATAAGGGTTTTTTAAGTACGGTTAATTAATTCGCATGGCCAACATGCACATAGTACATTTATGCGAGATTTGGAATCTACAAACTTCCTAAATGTTAATTAACTAGGGAAGAGCTTCGAAAAATACTAAATTACTAATTCTTAACTCTCACTCTAATTATTGCCAAAATGAGAAAGCTAACTGGCCTTATTTTTTTTCTAATAAGTTTCTCTGTTGTAGCTCAGATTGATTCGGGAAGTAATCAAGTCGATATGGAGCTAGCAAGTTTTGTGAATCCCAGACCAGAATATGATAACTCCGAGGGTTCTCGTTATCTTTTTGAGGATTTTACTCCAGCCAAGATTAATGATTCACAAAAAACTCATTTCGTTCGATTCGATGTGGTAGAAAATACTATTGAAATCCAAAAGAGTGAGACCAAAATAATATCCTTGCCAAAAGACCAAGAATATACAATCGAATTATTGAATGGTTCCAATAAAATCTATAGAACACTTTCATACAACGATAAAAAGGGTGACTTAAAAATTACTTTTTTCGAAGAAATAAAGAAGACCCATCACTATACGCTCTATTCAAAAGAACAAATATTTTATGTACCCCCTAAAGAAACCAAAGTCCATTATGAAGAATCAAAGTACGGGAAATTCATTGAAGGCCGTACCAAGTA
This sequence comes from uncultured Flavobacteriaceae bacterium, assembly GCA_947494715.1. Classification (GTDB taxonomy): domain Bacteria; phylum Bacteroidota; class Bacteroidia; order Flavobacteriales; family Flavobacteriaceae; genus Ulvibacterium. Next base: position 313,192 of record CANLWG010000006.1, read on the forward strand.
TTATTTTGTGGAACATAGCCCCGAATCCTCAAGATTGATTGAAATTCCTAAAAAGAAAAAGACGCTCATTAATCTTTTCGGAAAGCATTCTAGTTCTATGGCACAGTTTATTAAGAAAGAAAAGATTAAAATTGAAGAAGAAGAAGATGCCTTCAAAATTTTAGATCATTACTTCAAACTAAAATCATAGTTTTTATCTAAAAAATTCATTCCCAACAATTACATTTTAAAAGGTCTCCTATAAATCTGGGACAACCTTTTGTAGAAGCTACCCCTTATATTTGAACTTTTCCGTTTGATTTTTGATATGCTAAAACCCTTTATTGTAGAATGTCCTCCATAATCAACGATCATTTATTGACATTGTCCTTCAAAAATCTTAGCTGCACGTATTCTTGAATTCAATTATAGTCTATTGAAGTATTTACATTTCTTAAATGTAAAACTAATAATTGTCCAGTTCTATACGTTACTAACTATAATGGAACTAAACGACCCATAAACCGGTATGAATAAAAAGAAAATGAAAACTACCAGAAATAACCTCTAATAGCGCCGTTAAAATCACCAAAAACCATGAATCTCCAGTTAGAACCTTTCTTTGACCTTTCGATGGATTGCCTCTGCATTGCCAATTATGAGGGGTATTTTGCGAAAATAAACCCTGCTTTTGTGGAGTTGTTAGGGTATTCCGAAGAAGAATTAAGCTCAAAACCAATTTCCGAATTCATTTATGATAAAGATAGGGAGCGTACGGCTGCGTATAGAAAAAAATTGAAGAATAACTTACCGTTGGTCAATTTTGAAAACAGATATGTGCGCAAATCTGGAGAGCTTGTCTGGCTCCATTGGACCTCCATTCCTGTGGAGAACGAGCGATTAATATACGCTATAGCCAAAGATGTTACCCACAAAAAAGAACTTGAGAACGAGCGTATAGGACACTTAGGTCAACTTTACGAAGTAAATGAGAAGCTTAAGCGACTAAACTATACTACCTCCCATGATTTAAGATCACCTGTGAATAATTTGATTTCCATGGTCGATTTAATCGATTTAAGTAAGATCGAGGATGAGGAAACACGAGAAATACTCAGTTTTATACGGCTTTCTGCCGAAGGGTTAAAGACTTCCCTGAACTCTTCCGTAGACGTATTAAAACAAAAAGATATCTCAAATGAAAAATTGGAAGAGATCGGTTTCAATGCAATACTCTGGAAAGTACAAAATTCCATAAGCACTTTGATACGGAAGGCAGGTGCAGAATTCCAGGTAGATTTTTCAGGTTTGGAAAGTATCCCGTTCAGTGCCGCCTATATGGAGAGTATTTTTCTAAACCTGATTACTAATTCCATCAAATACGCACGGCCGGATGTTTTACCTGTTATCTCAATATTTACGGATCAAAAGAACGGAGAAAAAACGTTAACTTATTCGGATAATGGTCTTGGCTTTGATATGGAAAAAGTGGGACACCTTATCTTCAATTTGAACCAAAGATTTCATGGTAATGAAGATAGCAAAGGGGTGGGCCTATATTTGGTATACAATCATGTTACCAGCCTTGGAGGCAGCATCAGTGTAGATAGTAAGGTCAACGAAGGCACTACTTTTACGATCAAGTTTAAAGCTTAAATGCCACGGGCTTCCCTATAAACCAACTTTTTCTGCATTGCTTCCGGTAATTACTATATCTATCTGATTTAAAACCCTCTTCTAACTTATCGTTTATTTGAACTTTGGTAGTGAGCTAGCTAAATAATGATTAAAAATTCCGTGGTTCTAATCTTAAATGTAAAATAGAAAGACTTTTTGAATTAAGTACTAAATGTCATTGCGGTTTGTGTTAGTCAGACAATTCTAAAAGAGTTCCTTAAACAATAGATTAAGGTTAACGACAAATTCCTGGACAAAAATCATCCTGAATATAATTATTGAACAATAAAAATGAGTATTTCCTGTTTACGAAAAAGTAATTTGACCTTAGCAGTGCTAACTAGTAATTGCTAATTCCAAAACACCAATTCGATATTTATAGGCTAAAGCAAACTATGATGAAGAAAAAAATCCTTCTCCTTTTATCCTTAACTATCATTTTAAGTTGTGATAATGATGGTGGCTTTTTCGGGAAATCTTCTGTTTATGAAGGCGACTTAAGCTTACTTTATCAGGTTGATGTCGACAATTTTGTGGCCAAAGGTTATACCGAAATAACGGGCACCTTGGTAATAGACGGAACCGTAGCCGTAAGACCAAACAAGACACCTATTAACAATTTGGAAGGTTTTGGTAAGTTAGAGAGTATAGGAGGTAGTTTGTACATTCAAGAGTTTGAAAATCTACCAAATATCAATAGTTTAAAAAATCTGAAATCAATTGGGGGCAGTTTAATTTTAGGCGGTAATAAGGGTTTAAATGATTTGGATGCATTTTCAAGTCTATCATACATTGGAACAAATTTGGGCTTAATCAACAATCCTGATTTGGTGAACATAGATGGTTTGATGAACTTATCTGGGGTTATCAAAGCAATTAGTATAAGGTTAAATCCATCCTTAAAGAATGTAAAAGGACTATCTAGTATTAAAACCGCTGAAGGATACATAGGAATTAGTGGTACTAGTATAAAAAATTTGAATGGATTAGAAAATTTAACCAGTGCATGGACCCTGATTATAGAAGATAATCACAGCCTTCAAAACCTTGATGGTATAGAAAATCTATCTTCTCTTTTTGGCCTTACAATATCCGGAAATGCGTTAACTGATATATCCGCTCTAGATAAAATAACCGATTTAACCCAGGATTTGGAGATCATCAATAATCCCAACTTGATTGATTTAAATGGTTTAAACAATATTAAATCTGTAAAAAAGCAGCTTACTATTCGGGGTAATAATTCAATGACGAGCTTAACGGGATTAGAAAAATTAGAATCATCCGGCAATCTATGGATTTGGGAGAACAATAACTTAGTAACCTTAAATGGCCTGGATAACTTTGTCACTTTGGAAAATCAACTTGCAATCAACAATAACCCAGAGTTGTCAGACTTTTGCGCCATTAAACCTCTTCTTGATGGGGGTTTTCCAGATGGACAGTTAAAATATGGCACGTCTAATAATAAATATAATCCTTCACATCAAAATATTCTTGATGGTGATTGTAAAAAGTAATTCTTATGGTATCCTTTATTTAAACTATGAGAACGGTTGAGTAAATGTCGTGCCTGTCGAAGACGGCATGATCATCATACTTGTTGTGCCTGTTGCACAAGTTAGCGAAAAAAGTCGGTTGTGATCATTGCCGATCCAAAGTTGGATCGTAACTTTAGGTAT
>CANLWG010000007.1 GCA_947494715.1 uncultured Flavobacteriaceae bacterium
GGTTCCGTAACCGTTCCATATCCATTTTCAACCCCCTCAAAAAAAATACTTTACGGTGATTTTAATGGTATACAACGTAGGAGTATAGATCATTAATGATCTATACTTATTTTATATGTGGAACTAAGATAATCAAAATCAAACTGTGTTCTACGGCCTTGGCCACGAGCCATAACGATTCTTAATATCCGCATAACGCAAAAAAATAACGGCATTCCTAATTTTAAGGACAAGAACTGTACTTTTAGGAAGAATACGCATATAACAACTTAAAAATAAATTCAAGATGGATTCTACACACAATGGCCAGGGCGACATAAGCAAGTGCCCATTTTTAAATGGGGAATTAAACCAAGCCGCTGGTGGGGGCACCACCAACCGTGATTGGTGGCCCAACTCCTTAAATTTGAACATCCTACGGCAGCATTCCAATTTAGCCGATCCCATGGATGAGGATTTTGATTATGCCGAGGAATTCAAGTCCTTGCATTTGAAAGCAGTAAAAAAAGACCTTACTGATTTAATGACCAACAGCCAGGAATGGTGGCCAGCGGATTATGGACATTACGGACCATTTTTTATCCGTATGGCCTGGCATGCCGCCGGAACCTATCGTATTGCCGATGGCCGTGGTGGTGGTGGAACCGGGGCCCAACGTTTTGCCCCTTTGAACAGCTGGCCGGACAATGCCAATCTGGACAAGGCCCGATTATTGCTTTGGCCCATTAAACAGAAATACGGCAAGAAAATCTCCTGGGCCGATTTATTAATTCTAACAGGTAACGTGGCCCACGAATCCATGGGCTTGCCCATGTACGGTTTTGCTGGAGGCCGTGAGGATATCTGGCAACCTGAAGAGGATATTTACTGGGGCTCGGAGGCCGAATGGATGGGTAACAAGGCCCGTTATTCAGAGGATAGGGAGTTAGAGAACCCTTTGGGAGCCGCCCATATGGGATTGATCTATGTAAACCCTCAAGGCCCTAATGCCAACCCCGATCCTGTGGCGGCGGCACATGACATTCGCGAAACCTTTGGTCGTATGGCCATGAACGATTATGAGACCGTAGCCTTGATTGCGGGAGGCCATACCTTTGGAAAAACACATGGCGCGGCCAGTGATGAAGAATATGTGGAGGCCGAACCCGCCGGAGCTTCCATAGAAATGCAGAGTATGGGCTGGAAGAACAACTTTGGAACCGGAAAAGGATCGGATACCATAACCAGTGGTCTGGAAGGTGCTTGGACAGATACACCCACGAAATGGAGTAATAAGTTTTTCGAAAATCTTTTTGGCTATGAGTGGGAATTGACCAAAAGCCCAGCTGGTGCGCACCAATGGAAACCAAAAGATGGTGCCGGCGCCGGTACGGTCCCTGATGCACATGATTCCGAGAAAAAACATGACCCTTTTATGTTGACTACGGATTTATCCTTGCGGATGGATCCTGCATATGAAAAGATTTCAAGACGTTTCTATGAAAATCCGGATGAATTTGCCGATGCCTATGCAAAAGCGTGGTTCAAGTTGACCCACCGGGATATGGGACCTGTTTCACGTTATTTGGGCCCTGAGGTACCCAAGGAAGAATTGATATGGCAAGACCCTATACCTGCAATCGATCACGGTTTGATCGATGAGAATGACATCGCAGACCTAAAGGCCAAAATTTTGGATTCTGACCTGTCCATTTCACAATTGGTCTCTACGGCTTGGGCTTCTGCCTCGACCTTTAGAGGTTCTGATTTCCGTGGTGGGGCCAATGGTGCCCGTATACGTTTGGCACCACAGAAAGACTGGAAAGTGAACAATCCTGCTCAATTGGCCAAAGTATTGGAAGTATTGGAAGGGATTCAGACTGCGTTCAATGGGACGCAATCTGGAGGCAAAAAAGTTTCCCTGGCGGACTTGATTGTTCTGGGAGGGTGTGCTGGCGTAGAAAAAGCCGCAGAGAATGCTGGTGAAGCTATCTCCGTACCATTTGCTCCTGGACGTACCGATGCCAGTGCCGAGCAGACCGATGCGGAATCCTTTGAAGTGCTTGAGCCGCAAGCGGACGGTTTCCGTAACTATGCACGGACCAAGTTTTCTGTCGCTACGGAGGAATTGTTGGTGGACAAGGCCCAATTGATGACCTTGACTGCACCGGAAATGACGGTGTTGGTTGGTGGGATGCGTGTATTGGACACCAATTTTGATAAGTCCCACAACGGAGTGTTTACCCATAAGCCGGAGACGTTAACAAATGATTTCTTTGTAAATCTGCTTGAATTGAATACCGATTGGAAAGCAGTTTCCGAGGATGAAGAAGTATTTGAAGGGCGTGACCGCAAAAGTGGCGAATTGAAATGGACCGCATCCCGAGTGGATCTTATTTTCGGATCCAACACGGAACTTAGGGCCATTGCCGAGGTCTATGGTTGCCATGATGCTCAAAAGAAGTTCGTTAAGGATTTCGTGGCAGCTTGGGACAAAGTGATGAACCTGGATCGATTTGATTTGAACTAGTAGAATTGGTATACAATACCTAAAAAGCATCCCGCCGAACGGCGGGATGCTTTTTTTTGATTTCGCAACTAAAATGGGTTGGTCTTGGAACTCTAGAATATGGGTATTTTCAAAAGCCTAAATCCGATTTTCACGCCTAGGCCTTTAAGAAGAATCTTAGAGACTGTTTTGAAATGTGTGATTAGAATTTTTATAGGTCATTTTTGATGCGCTTTTAGGCAAAATATTCGAGCATAGCCATAGCTACGGTCTAAAATTTGTCTCTTAATGTAATTGGAACAGAATTTGTTTTATCACAAGAAATAACCAAGTCTAATACTGCCATAAACATTCCTGTCATTCCCCGGATAAAAATAGCGTGGTTCGTTGCCGCCAAAACTACCTGCATTGATCAAGACGGATTGGGCATATCTTGTATTTCCGATATTATTCATGCCAAAATCCAGTCCAAGGGTCAATTTTTGGAAAAACGTTGTACGATATCCAACCCTTGAGTTAAAGACATTGAAGCTATCACTATACAAGGTGTTTTCATCCCTGAGTGAAATTTCATCCACAAACTGGTGGGTGGTATTCCAATAGAACCCTGGGCCCCATTGTAATCGTAACCCAGAATTGATACGGTGCTTGGGTACCCCGGTCAATGGATTTCCAGAGAAGTCGTCTTCTCCATCCACAAAGTCTACAAAACTATGGTCGCTAAAGGTATAATTTACGAAGGGTGAAATCCGAAATTTTTTGGAAATATCCCAATCATAATTTACCTCCAGATCCAATCCTTGGTGTTTGGTTTGGCCGGCATTCTTGCCAACAAACTGATCATCGCCCACCCTTTGGGCCACCAAAAGATTTTTGATGTCCATCCGATATAGGGCGGCATCAACAGTCAACTTTTTGTTTGCTAGGGAGAGCAATGTCCCTACTTCATAGTTTGTTCCCGTTTCTTGAGCGATATCCGTATTAATAACCCCGTCCGGAGTCAGTGTTTCTTCCAAACTGGGGTTGGAGAACCCGCGACTTACATTGGCATATACCTTTTGTCCCAATACAAATGAATAGTCCAGATTAAGGCTTGGCATTACGATAACCTTAAAATTACGTTCAGCACTTGTATTTTGTACACCTGAATTGAACAAATCTCGAAAGTCGTATTTGGTCTTATTGATATTTAGGCCTGCTTGGGCCATAAACCTATTGGTCAATGGAACGGTCAACGAACCAAAACCATTAAATTGCCTTCGGAACTCGTTGTTATTGCTCAGTCTACTTCCTTGTAGGCTTCCATTGCCATTATTCTCTTGATATAAATTCTCGAACGTACCCCAATGATATTCGTCCTTATACAATTCCCCGCCAAAGGTGTATTGGGCGTTTTGCCCTCCTAGATTGAAACTTCCAGAGAATCGTGTTCGGAAACCATAGCCATTGGTAAATTCATCCAAGATATTGAAGGGTCTTGGTTCAAAATGGTCTAGATACGTATAGAAAAAACTAGTACTATTTTCTAGTTTATCCGTGAACTTATGATTGAAGGACAAGCCCAACAAAGTATAATTGTTGGTTTCGAAACCTTGTGAGGCGGCCCAGGTAAAGGCAGCTTGGGTAGGATTCTCATCAAAAGCAGTTTGGCTTAGGGAACTAGGTATCTGTGCCGTATAGTCAATGTGGTTTACCAGTAGCGAAATGGTATTCCTCTTATTAATTTTCAAGGAAGTGTTCAAGAGAAAGCCGTCCCGCTCAAACCGATTATTTTCCCTGTAGCCATCTGTTTCCATATGACCATAATGAAAGCCTAGGGATAGTTTTCCTTCCTTATGTAAAAAAGAGAGGTTGTTTTTAAGGAGTGCGTAGGAACCTACGGTAAAATTGTTTCTGAATTCGGTGGATTCTTCCTTCCGCTCCCTTGAATCTAGGATTATGGCCCCTCCTAAGTTGGTTCCAAAAGCAACCCCTTTAGGGCCTTTTATAACCTCGATTGCTGCAAGGTTTTCCAGATCGAAAGCTTCAATGGTGGAAAAGCCCGTACCGTTCGTAACTGGAATATCGTTATAGTATAACCGCAATTTGTCCGTACCAAATGGAGTCCGTGCACCCACCCCACGGATGGTTATCCTATTGGTATTCAGCGCTCCGGAAAGTATGTAGACACCGGGGATTTGGTTAATGGCCGAAACGGCATCGATAGGACTATAATTTTGAAAAACTTTAGGCCCTATTACACGAGAGGGCACAATTCCGATAGCATTTTTAATTCGAACGCTGTCCGTAAGGATTACTTCGTCCAAACGGGTCACACTATCTTTTTGGGCCGGTTCCTGCGCCTTGCCAAAAAATGGAAATAATAAAATTACGGGAAATAAAAAGGATGCCTTCATTCATTATGAATCAAGGTTTAAAATTAGGGATTAAAATCGAAATCCAACAGATAGTCCTGCCCTATACATGAAGGAATCCTGAAAATCTTCGGGATTTATATTCCTTCCAAGCCCCCCGCTTACTTCCAAACTAAAACGTTGGCTACGGGTAACCCACTTATTACCAATGCCAAAACCAAGGGCCAAGGTACTATAATCGTTGTTACGGACGCCCAAGTTATCCGAATTCACTTCATCCTCACCGGTGTAATACAGTCCAAAGGCCTCTGCAAAAAAGCCACTTCTTGGGGCAAAACCAAAATAGGCCCTAAAATTGGGCCCTATACCAAAATTGCCGTTGTAGTCCTCGGCATCGCCATCAAAATATAAGGTCCCACCTATACTGACGTCCTCATTAAGGAAATACTCATAGGAACCTTCGGCCGTGGCAGTAGCTAAAAAAAGCCCTATGTTGAACTTTATTTCGTGATCATTGCCTAATCGGGGATAGGCCTGGGCATTCATAAAATGAATGCTTAGAAGAAGAAAGGGAAGAATTAGATTTTTCATATGTCAAAACTAAAGGATATCGGAAGTAAATCAAATCGCGTTCCAAAAATGTAATCAAAGGCGTATTAGGAGGCAACAGCACTATGTATTTCCTGTAACATTCCTTATTTTCGGGCCAAATATTCCATACATGAAGATAGTTTCGTACAACGTAAACGGTATTCGGGCCACATTGAACAAAGGTTTTTTAGAATGGTTGAATACCGTAGATCCGGATGTGGTCTGCCTACAGGAAATAAAGGCTCAGGAAGACCAACTGGATCTGGAACTCTTTGAAAAAGCCGGATATTCCCATAACTATTGGTTCAGCGCCCAAAAGAAAGGATATAGCGGGGTGGCTATTTTGTCCAAACAAAAACCGGACCATGTGGAATTTGGTACCGGAATAGACTATATGGATTTTGAGGGAAGAAACCTAAGGGCGGATTACAACGGGACTTCGATTATGAGCCTGTATCTTCCTTCTGGAACCAATTTGGCCAGATTGGAACATAAGCTAAAATATATGGCCGATTTTCAGGATTATATCAATGGATTAAAAAAAGAATATCCGAATTTGATTATTCTTGGAGATTATAATATCTGTCATCAGGCCATTGATATTCATGACCCTGTACGGAATAAGAATGTGTCCGGTTTTTTACCTGTGGAAAGGGAATGGATCGGCAATTTCATGGACAGTGGATTTATTGATAGCTTCCGTCATTTTAACAAGGAACCCCATAACTATACCTGGTGGAGTTACCGGGCCAATGCCCGAAACAACAACAAAGGGTGGCGATTGGATTATGGCATGGTAAGTGAACCGTTAGGGAATCGTCTTAAACGTTCTGTAATTCTATCCGAAGCAAAACATAGTGACCACTGCCCGATTCTTGTGGAGTTGGAAAATTGATGGTTAGTTAAACTTCAAAGGCATTTTAATTTGTAAATTTGGGCTTTTAAAAAAACCGCCGAACTTAGGATGAAATATACCACCTTACCACACACCGATATTGAAGTCAGTAAAATTTGTTTGGGCACCATGACCTGGGGCAAACAGAATACGGAGGTCGAAGGACATGAACAAATGGACTACGCTTTTGATCAGGGCATCAATTTTTTTGACACTGCCGAATTATATCCAATACCTCCACACGCCGACCGATATGCAGATACCGAGAAAATCATAGGCACATGGTTCAAAAAGTCCGGGAACCGGGATAAAATTGTTTTGGCCAGTAAGATTGCCGGAAAAGCGGAGTTTTCCAAGTTCATTCGGACTACCGGATTTACGAGGCAGTCCATAACAGAGGCCGTGGAAGGAAGTTTAAAACGGCTGCAAACCGATTATATAGATCTCTATCAATTGCATTGGCCTGATCGAAATACCAACTATTTTGGCAAAAGAGGATACGCCTATGATGTGACCGATCATTGGAAGGATAATATCCACCAGGTATTGGAAACCTTGCGCGATTTGATTCGTGAAGGAAAAATTCGTCATGTAGGACTTTCCAACGAAACACCTTGGGGGGTAATGCGTTACCTGGAAGAGAGCAAGGTTCACCCAAGCTTACCTAGGATGATTACCATACAAAATCCGTATAGTTTGTTGAACCGTTTGTTCGAAGTGGGCAACGCGGAGGTATCACACCGGGAGAAAATAGGTTTGTTGGCCTATTCTCCTTTAGGTTTCGGTACTTTAAGCGGAAAGTATTTAGGCGGTATGCAACCGGCAATTTCAAGGATTACCCTGTTCCCTAATTATACACGTTATACCGGAGAAACTGCAGTTAGAGCCACAGAAAAATATCATAAATTGGCTCAGGACAACGACTTGTCCATGGCGCAGATGGCCTTAGCTTTTGTAAACACAAGACCTTTTTTGACCAGTAATATTATAGGGGCCACCTCTATGCGACAATTGAAAGAAAATATAGCCAGCATTGATGTGGAATTGAGTGATGCGGTTCTTAAGGGTATTGAGGAAATCCATAATGCGATCCCGAATCCGGCACCTTAGGTATTACCCAAACAATCGGCTTATTACATCTTCGATTTTGGAAACCAGTTGAATTTCAATCTGGGTATTTTTCAAGCCAATTTTGTTCCGTTTGGAAACGTAGATTGTAGAAAAACCCAATTTTTCGGCTTCCAAAATACGCTGTTCTACCCGCTGTACCGGTCGTATTTCTCCGGCCAGCCCGATTTCGGCTGCAAAACAGATACCTTTTTCTATGGGGATATCAATATTGCTGGAAAGAATGGCCGCAATTACGGCCAAATCTATGGCCGGATCGTCTACGGAAATACCCCCGGTAATATTTAAAAAGACATCTTTGGCCCCCAATTTAAAACCTGCACGCTTTTCAAGGACCGCCAAAAGCATATTTAAACGTTTCGCATTGTAGCCCGTGGTAGAACGTTGGGGCGTACCATAGACGGCGGTACTTACCAGGGCTTGGATTTCAATGAGTAAAGGGCGCATGCCCTCTACCGTCGAGGCAATGGCCGTACCACTAAGCCCCTCGTCGTTTTTTGAAATCAGGATTTCCGAAGGGTTATTCACTTCCCGAAGTCCATTTCCCTGCATTTCGTAAATGCCCAGTTCCGCAGTGGAACCAAACCTATTTTTTAAAGCTCGGAGTATCCGATACACATAATTTCGGTCACCTTCAAATTGGAGCACCGTGTCCACCATATGTTCCAAAATCTTGGGACCTGCAATGGAACCATCCTTGGTGATATGACCGATAAGGACAACGGGGGTGTTTGTTTCCTTGGCAAATTTGATGAGTTCCGCGGTACATTCACGAATCTGGGAAATGCTACCGGCGGCGGATTCAATATAATCAGAATGTAAGGTCTGTATTGAATCGATGACCACAATATCCGGTTCCAGGGCCTCGATTTGCTGAAAAATGTGCTGGGTTTTGGTCTCCGTTAGGATAAAGCAATTCGTGGTATTAGGATGGATACGATCCGCTCGCATCTTAATCTGTTTTTGGCTTTCCTCTCCAGAAACATAGAGTGTTTTGTAGGGAAGTTTTAGGGCTATTTGAAGTAATAAGGTACTTTTACCCACACCGGGCTCTCCCCCTAAAAGTACCATGGAACCTGGGACTAGCCCGCCGCCCAATACTCTGTTGAATTCTTGGTCATGTACATCTAAGCGAAGTTCCCGCTCCGTGTTTATTTCACTGACCCTTAAAGGTTTGGCAATTTTTTTTCCAGGACTTCCACTTGTTTTCCAGCCACTTTTCTCCTCCTTTTGAATGACTTCCTCTACCACAGTATTCCATTGCTTGCAGGCGGTGCATTGTCCCACCCATTTCGCGAACTGGGTACCACAATTTTGACAAAAATAGGCAGTTTTAGTTTTGGCCATCCAAGTAGTTTAGATTGGCCTTAAAGGTAGCAAGAAGTTTGAAAACGTTTGTTTTTATAGATGGAATTCAGGGCCGTAATGGGGTTTTACAGGTTGAACAGGTTCGGATTCCAAACCGCCCAGCTCAAGCCCAACTCTGAGCAAAAAAACTGTAAACTCCGCTAATATCCAAAATCTGCCTTGAGCGCATCAATTTTCTCCAATGCCATTTCCTTGGTAAGGAAGTCGATTTCGTCCATGCCAAAGGCTTTTTCAAAGGTACGTAGGGCTTTTTTTGGCTCGCCCAATTGCTCGTAATATTCGCCTTCAAAATAAAAACCCAACATGGTATCCGGGAACTCTTTTTTACAAAGGTCCGATAGGGATTTTAAGGATTCCAAATCTTCTTTCTTTCGGGTTCCGGCGTAAATGGCCATAATATCATTGAGTTCCACGGACTTGCGGAACCCGAAAAGGTCCTCTATCATGGTGTATTTGTCTTCCAAGTATTGGTAAACCGGTTCGTCCGATGTTAATATCTTTTCCTTGTACTCCTGCGGGCTTATAGGCTTGAATATGTCAAAGGTCCGGTCCCATGCCTTTCCAAGTCCATACGTAGCTATGGAAACTTCATTGGCCTCAGGATATTGGTCAAAGAAATAGTGGAAGGACTCCTTATCAATAACCTTAAGTGCCCTGTCCATTTGTAGTATTGTTTCATCGGTTTTTCCTTCAACGATAAGATGATAGAATATCTTCTGTTTTAGGGCATTTAAACGTTCCGGAACCCTGCTCTCCATTTCTGGGGCCAATGAAGGTGAGATGCTTATATAGGCATTAAACAATGAATTTTCCTTAAAGAGCCAATAGTTTTGGAAGTTAGCCGTAATATCGTACCCAACGATCATTTTAAAAGGAGCTGTATTATAGTTCAGGTCCAAATAAGGAATAACCTCCATACCGAGGAATTCAAAGAACTTTTTCCCTTTTTCCGAAGGAAGCCCGGTATTTTCCTCAAAAGCACAATCTTCCCAACGTAAGTCGTCTTTGCTTTGATGGATGCCCACAACGATGGATTCCGGCATACCTTGGAAAGTACTATAGAATTTGGCGGTGGCGACTACTTGATCAAATAGATAATCCCCATCCAATACCACAATGAGCGGATATTTTTTTTCTTCCGAAAGGTTTTCTGGGAAATAGTAGGAAACGTCCCTTCTTTCCTGGAGCTTAAAGGATTCGAAAATCTCTTTTGTCACCTGGGCATTAACACTAAGGCATAAAAGTAGGGTAAGCGTAAGGATTAAACGTTGCATAAGGTGTTTTTTGGTCCGTAGGACAGGTTACCTGTTTCTGTTCCATAACGGTAATACCAGAAAAGATATTGCACCAAAAACAACAATCATCAAAGTTTGAGAAATCCACATTATCCATCCAAAGGCATCCCCAGATATGCTACTTATGCCGTATATACTCAAAGCTTTACTCACTGCAATAGGGTAAAGCCCTACGCCTCCATTGGTCGTTGCCATAGCAAAGGCACCTGCTACGAAGGCTACCAACAATTCGCTTAATCCAAGTTGAGCAGTCTCAGGAATTGTGAATTTAATAACCCACAGCATGCCAATATAACAGCTCCAAATAAAAAGAGTATGAAAAACAAAAGGCCACACTTTTTTTATTTTTAGAATACTAAGTATGCCATCTAACAAACCTTTGATAAATCCTTTTATTTTCAAGGCAATTTTATGAGAAGATTTTTTGATGAAGACTAAAAAGAAGATAACAGCCAACACTCCAATACCCAATATTGACAACAGGCCCATAAAATCAAAGCCTCTTTCTTGAAGAAACTGTAAGATAATATCAGTCTGTAGCAGTAAGGTAATAGTAATAATCCCTAACAACATGACAACGTCAATGATACGCTCTGTTACAATGGTCCCGAACCCTTTTTCAAAAGGTACCCCTTCATAGGTAGCCAATGCAGTGGCTCTTAGAATTTCACCTGTTCTGGGAATACCTAAATTTGCAAAATAGGCCATAAGAATAATAAAAATGTTATTGCTCAATCTTGGTTTGTACCCTAAAGGCTCCAATAAGTATTTCCAACGGATAGCACGTGATATATGACTCAACATACCCAAAACAACCGAAAGGCTTACCCAAAATAAGTCAGCCTTTTTTATGTAATAAAGTATCTGTTGTCTATCATAGGCGGAAGTGGAATTGTACCAATACCAAACCAGAAACACCCCAAATGCTATTGGGATTAGGGTTTTTAGTATTTTTTTTAGATTGTTGCTCAAGATCAGTTTAACAGGTTGTTCGCCTCGTTGGGAAAAATCAATGCCGGATTAAAGTTTTTGGCCTCTTCCAAGTTCATCCAAGCATAGGTAATCAATATCAATACATCCCCAACAGCGACCTTTCGTGCCGCGGCACCGTTCAAAGTAAGTTCACCACTACCTCGTGGTCCTGGAATGGCATAGGTTTCCAAACGCTCCCCATTGTTGTTGTTAACAATCTGCACCTTTTCACCACGGATGATATTTGCGGCGTCCATAAGGTCTTCATCAATGGTAATACTCCCTATATAATTAAGGTCGGCACCAGTGACTCTTACACGATGAATCTTGGATTTTACAACTTCTATTTGCATGTGACAAAGTTAATTAATTCAGGGCTATGTTATCTATGAGCCGAACATTGTTGGCATAAACGGCCATAAAGGCCCTGTATTTTCCATTATCCTGTTTTCTTTTGATGGGCATTAAGGTCTCCACATCCACTATTTCTATATATTCCAACTTTAAATATGGATGCCCTTTAAATTGATTTTTGACCCAATCCACTATAGATTTAGCACTTTCCGTGCCAAATTTCTTTTTGGCAGTCTCCAGTGTTTTATAGATAAGACCTGCTTCTTTTCTAAGAGTAGTGGAGAGTCTTTTATTCCGTGAACTCATAGCAAGCCCATTAGGTTCCCTGACAATAGGACAGCCTATTATGTCTACCGGGATGTCCTTGATTTCCACCAGTTTTTTTATAATTTGTAATTGCTGAAAGTCTTTTTCCCCAAAGTAGGCCTTATCAGGATTTATCAATTTCAATAAGGTTTCTACCACCGTACCTACTCCGTTAAAATGGCCTTCCCTAAAAGCCCCTTCCATTACTTTGTCCAAACCATCGAACTGATAGGGTACAGAGGTAACCCCATTCGGATACATCTCCTCAACGGAGGGAGCAAAAACAATGATTTTACCAGAAAGTTTTTCCAAAATTTGGATGTCACCAATTAGACTTTGGGGGTATTTTTTCAAATCTTCCAGGTTGTTGAATTGGGTGGGGTTAATGAAAATACTGACTATGGTGGTGTCGTTTTCGGAAATCGCTCTATGGACTAACGCAACATGGCCGCGGTGCAAAGCTCCCATGGTTGGGACAAGCCCAAGGGACTTCTCATTGCCAAATGACGAAAGATGTGATTTGAGCTCTTTTTCAGTTTTGATTACTAGCATTGTCTTTGCGCTAAAGGCCAGCAAACTTACTATAATTACGGCTAATCTGCATAATTTTTGTAATTTTGCAGCCACTCTTGTCCGATAAATAAAATACAGCTTTTATGAATGGTAAAAAGATATTGTTTGTATCTTCAGAATTAGTCCCCTACCTACCAGAGAACGAAGTTTCCCTAATGTCTTACGAAGCACCAAGGATGGTCAACAGCAAAGGTGGCCAAATACGTATTTTCATGCCAAGGTACGGTAATATCAACGAGCGTAGACATCAATTGCATGAAGTGATACGATTGTCCGGTATGAATTTGGTAATCAACGATATGGATATGCCTTTGATCATAAAAGTGGCTTCCATTCCAAGAGAGAGGATTCAGGTATATTTTATTGACAATGACGAATATTTTAAACGAAAATCTACCTTTACCGATGAGGACGGCAATCTTTTTCCAGATAATGACCAACGTGCTATCTTCTTTGCCAAAGGGGTGGTCGAGACCGTCAAGAAACTAAATTGGTCCCCGGACATTATCCATGTGCATGGTTGGATGGCTTCTTTATTGCCACTTTATCTCAGGGAGTACTATGCCGATGAACCTCTATTTGCGGACAGTAAAATAGTAACATCGGTCTATGGCAGAAGTTTCGAGGGTAAATTAGATGAGAGCATGATTAAGAAAATTACCTTTGATGGCGTACCAGAGGAGAATATCAATGCTTTGGAAACTCCCAACTATAATAATTTGTTAAAAGTGGCGGTAGATTATTCGGATGCCGTTATTTTAGCCGCGGAAGAAATTCCAGAAGATTTACTGAATCACATTTCCAACCTTCAAAAACCCGTGTTACCTTATGTTTCCTTGCAAGAATTTGAAGAAGCATATGCTAATTTTTATAACACACAAGTTTTAAAGTAATCCTAAATGACTTTTTTGAAAAGATTTAAATTTTCTGCCGTTGCAGGGGTTTTACTTGTGGCACTATCCATTTCTTGTGAAGAAGACTTGACCACTATAGGTGCAAGCGTCATTGGAGGTGAGCCATTTACTACGGATAAGGCCGTTTACGACGTCTTTGCATTTAACAAAAAGATAGAGGCGGTGCGGACCAATAAACTTCCCCTATACCAATTGGGTATTTTCAATGACCCGATTTATGGTAAGACCGAGGCGCGTATAACCTCCCAACTAATACTATCTTCTACCAATCCTACTTTTGGGATATTTACTCAAGAGACAGAGGATAACCCGGACAGCTCATCCGTAACGCAGATACCTGAAAATGAAACAGTAAAAGAGGTCATTCTGTATATTCCTTATTTAAGGGCGGGGGATGAGCAGCGCGATCGGGACTTGGATGGTGTGGATGATGAATTTGATGCTGACCCGGAAGACCCCAATAGTGATACGGACGGTGATGGGGTAAATGACAATCAGGAAAGGGCCAATGGCACCGACCCATTGAATGTTGACACGGATGGGGACGGAATCAATGACGGTGAAGACACTTCTACCTTGAGTAACCAGTTTCCAAAAAGGTTCGAGTTGGACAGCATTTATGTCAATGGTCAACTATATGATAATGAAACCCCGGTATCCTTTAATTTAAAGATAGAACGTTCTACTTTTTTCTTGAGGGATTTAGATCCGAACACTAATTTTCAGGAGGCCCAGGAATACTTTTCTACGCAGCGGTTTTCTCCTGCTTTTGTATCCGATGTTCTTTTTGATGAAGAGATAACTGTCAGCAATGAACATATATTAGTTCCCATGGAAGATGACCCAGCTACAGAGGATGTGGATGAATCGGAACAATTTGATCGTTTGGATCCGGGAATAAGAATTTCTTTGGATCCTGATTTCTTTCAGGAGAATATTTTGGACAAGGAAGGAAGTTCTGAATTGTTGAGTCAGGCCAACTTCAACGAATTTTTGAGGGGACTTCATTTTTCAATAACCCCTATTTCGGATGACGTTATGGTTTTATTGGATCTTACCAACCCCAATGTGTCCTTGGATATAGTATATGAATATGAAGCAATAGATATCAATGGAACCACAGATGATGTTTCGGATGATGTTCAGGAAATAAGGGAAAGAACCTTTACAATTGATTTGGTTACTCGGTTGGCAACGGGCGGTATAGGTGGTAATGCGGTCAATACATTTGTTAACGAAGCCTTTCCGCCTCAAATAACGGATGCCTTGGATGTTCCGGAAAATGCCTCTAGGATTTATTTAAAGGGAGGCTCGGGATCCTTTACGGAAATAAATCTTTTTGAGGAGGGAAATGGGGAGGAAATTTTAAACGAAATAAAGGCCAATAATTGGATAATAAATGAAGCTAGTCTCATTTTTTATGTGGATCGACAGACGTTGGATGCCGCAGGCGATGCGGCAGAGCCCCCACGGTTATACTTATATAATGCTGAAACAAATGTTCCCGTATATTTATCAGGGGCACAGAGACTTATAGATTCCAGAACAGGACAGATATTGGTAGCGGCCGTAAATGAGAGTTATGATGGAAGGTTAGTTGTGGAATCGAACAATAAAGGTTCTAAATACAAATTAAAGATTACCGACTATATTAATGACTTGGTACTTCGGGATTCCACCAATGCAACTTTGGCGCTTTCCATCACCTCAGATATTAGATCAAGTGCAACACGAAATGCTATGTTGACCAATGAAGAAAAGGATATTCCGTTAGCCTCTACATTGAGTCCATTAGGCACAGTGCTTTTTGGTAGTGATGTCAGCTCTGAGAATGAGGACAAGAAATTGAAACTTGAGATTTTCTATACGGAAACCAATTAATATCAAGAGGTTGCCTTTATACCATAAATTCTGCCTCTATTAAGCAAATTTTTCTTTCCCCCCATACCACATAAAGAGATTATACGTTTTATATCCAAAAAGTGGTGAAATTTAATGACATCGCATTAGATTTGCCTAATACTCAAAATTATCTTATTAAATACCTTTTTTAATTATGTGTGGAATAGTTGGTTATATAGGACACCGGGATGCATATCCCATTATTGTAAAGGGCTTACAACGTTTGGAATATAGGGGATATGATAGTGCGGGGATTGCATTGTATGATGGTACTTCAATAAATCTTTCCAAAACCAAGGGTAAGGTCGAAGACCTTAAAAATAAGGCAGAAAAAGGGATTTCCTTAACCGGGAACCTTGGAGTAGGCCATACACGGTGGGCTACTCATGGGGTACCCAACGATGTAAATTCCCACCCCCATTATTCCAACTCAGGTGACCTCGTAATCATCCACAACGGGATTATCGAGAATTATGAATCCATTAAAAAGGAGTTGACAAAAAGGGGTTACACCTTTAAATCGGATACGGACACTGAAGTTTTGGTTAATCTTATTGAGGAGGTAAAGAAGACCGAAGAGGTAAAACTGGGACAAGCCGTTCAAATTGCTTTGAATCAGGTGGTCGGGGCGTATGCCATTGCAGTCTTTGACAAACAAAAGCCAGATGAAATTGTAGTGGCCAAGTTAGGGAGCCCTTTGGCTATAGGAATTGGTGAAAATGAGTTTTTCATCGCTTCGGATGCCTCCCCCTTCATAGAGTTTACCAATAACGCCGTATACTTGGAAGATCAGGAGATGGCTATAGTTCGTTTGGGCAAGGAAATCAAATTACGTAAAATCAAGGATGATGCCATAGCATATCCTAAGATTTTGGAACTACAATTAAACTTGGAGCAAATTGAAAAAGGAGGCTATGACCATTTCATGCTGAAGGAGATTTACGAGCAGCCTCACGCCATTTTGGATACGTATAGGGGAAGACTTCTCGCAGATCAAGGCATTATCCGCATGGCGGGAATAGATCAGCATCTGGAAAAATTTGTCAATGCCAACAGGATTATTATCGTTGCTTGCGGAACTTCTTGGCATGCGGGGTTGGTAGCAGAATATATTTTTGAGGATTTGGCCAGAATTCCGGTCGAGGTGGAATACGCATCGGAATTTCGGTATCGGAATCCCGTAATTACGGACAAGGATGTACTTATTGCCATATCACAGTCCGGTGAAACCGCAGATACTTTGGCGGCCATAAAGCTGGCCAAGGAGAAAGGTGCTTTTGTCTTTGGTGTTTGTAATGTTGTAGGGTCATCTATTGCCAGGGAAACCGATGCAGGTGCCTATACGCATGCCGGACCTGAAATAGGAGTTGCGTCGACCAAGGCTTTTACGACCCAGATTACCATTCTAACTTTAATGGCCCTTAAATTAGGTAAGGAAAAAGGAGAGTTTTCGGAATCAAAATTTCATGAATATTTAGCGGAATTGGAAAACATTCCTGCCAAAGTACAAATAGCCTTGGAATCCAATCCATTGATTGAAATTATTGCAGACGTATATAAAGATTCTAGCAATTGTCTTTATCTGGGCAGAGGTTACAACTTTCCCGTCGCTCTCGAAGGAGCATTAAAACTGAAGGAAATAAGTTATATACATGCGGAAGGTTATCCTGCTGCGGAAATGAAACACGGCCCTATTGCCTTGATCGATGAGCAAATGCCTGTAATAGTAATAGCAACGAATAAAGGGCATTATGAAAAAGTGGTAAGTAATATTCAAGAAATAAAATCAAGAAAAGGTATGATTATCGCTGTGGTCACCGAAGGCGATGAGCAGGTTACGGAATTGGCAGATCATGTAGTAGAGATTCCGGAAACAATAGAAAGCCTCACGCCATTATTGACCACAATACCCTTACAACTTTTGTCCTACCACATAGCTGTCATGCGAAATTGTAATGTAGATCAGCCACGTAATTTGGCGAAATCCGTTACTGTTGAATGATGGATTTGACAAAGAATATCTAAAAAAGGCCACGGACAATTTCCGTGGCCTTTTTCTTTTCAAATTATTGATTTCCTATTTTTTTCAATACTTTTTTATAATTATTATACTATGCATGCATAATTTTTTCCATTTTATGGGTGTTCCTTTGTAAAAATCTGTATCTTGCCCTACGAACTAATTTAACTCAAAGTTAACATGAGAACAACACTATTGTTATCCATGCTGATGCTTGTGACGGTTGGTTTCTCACAAACAACGGTGAATGGAAAAGTGGTAGATCAGAACAATCAACCTATACCTGGAGCCAATGTGGTTATTGTTGACAAGACAATAGGCACCGTCACGGATTTTGATGGGTTTTTTACTTTGGAAACATCTGAAGTCCCCCCTTTTCAGTTAAGAATTACGAGTTTAGGATATTCCGATGAGTCCACAAACGTTGCGGAAAATAACCAGACGTTGACTATTGTACTTTCGGAGACTCAGACTTTTTTGGATGAGGTGGTCATCTCCGCTTCCAGAACGCCGGAACGTATTTTCGAATCCCCCGTATCGGTAGAGCGTTTTGGAATAAAGGATATCAAAAACGCTTCGGCAGCCTCATTTTATGGCGGACTTGAAAATTTAAAAGGTGTGGATATCAACACCAGTAGCTTGACTTTTCAATCCCTGAATACTAGAGGTTTTGCCGCAGTGGATAATTCTAGGTTCGTACAATTGGTTGATGGTATGGACAATTCTTCCCCCGCATTGAATTTCGCTTTGGGAAATTTGGTAGGAATGAACGAACTGGATGTGCAAAGTGTGGAGATATTGCCAGGAGCCTCTTCGGCATTATATGGAGCTAATGCCTTCAACGGTATTCTATTCATGAGAAGTAAGAGTCCTTTTGATTTTCAAGGTATAAGCGTTTATGGGAAAACCGGATGGACCTCTCAGGAAGCGGCCGGAGACAATTCATACTATGATATTGGTATAAGAGTGGCCCATGCATTTAACGATAAATTTGCGGTAAAGGCCAATTTCTCCATTTTAGAAGGTACGGACTGGTTTGCGGTAAATGAAGAAGATTTAAGCATTCCTGGAGCAAACAGAAGTAATCCGGCGTATAACGGATTGAATGTTTTTGGTGATGAGGTTGCAGCACCCATAGATTTTGATGCTGCCACCGGATTTCCATCCGGAACCTTAGGTTCAGCTGTGGTTTCCAGGACCGGTTATGCGGAACAGGATTTAACTGATTATGGTGCCCAGAGCGTCAAGTTTGATGGGGCACTGCATTACAGGCCATTTGGAGACGATTTTGAAATTATCTATAATGGTAGGATAGGTCGCGGTTCCACTATTTTTCACGGAGCTAGTAGATACTACATTGATGACTTCAGACTACAACAGCACAAGTTGGAGTTCAAGAACAATAACTTTTTTGTAAGAGGATACATTACCTCGGAAAATGCAGGGAATTCCTATGACATGCGTTTTACGGGAATAAACGTTAACAACAGGTGGAAGTCCAATGCACAATGGTTTGGGGATTATGTAGCTGCCTTCGCCGGAGCCAAATTAGGTGTAGGAACAGGGGTACTGCTAGATGATGAAGCGGCCCATGCCGCAGCACGGCAAGCAGCGGATACCGGAAGATTGATTCCCGGAACTCCCCAATTTCAAAATGCGTTCAATGCCGTAATTTCTGATGGGGACTTGGCTACTGGGTCACGCTTCATTGATAATACGAAACTGAGCCATATCGATGCAAATTACAATTTTAGTCATTTGACAAAGGATTTCGCCGATATTCAAATAGGTGGATCGTTTAGGGAGTACGTACTCAATTCGCAAGGAACAATTTTTACGGATTTGGATGGCTCCATTCCGTATCAGGAATTTGGATTGTACACTCAAATCCAAAAACAATTTTTAGACGAAAGGCTAAAGTTCACCGGTTCCATTCGATATGATAAGAATGAATTTTTTGATGGTTTCCTATCGCCCAGAGCTTCACTGGCCTATACTGCCGGATCCAAAAGAAACCATAACTTCCGAGCCTCCTTTCAAACTGGTTTTCGTAACCCCACTACTCAGGACCTGTTTATTGGGTTGAATTTGGGGAACGTAATATTGGTAGGTTCGGCATCGGACAATTTGGAAAAACGTACATTTTCGGTAGCCAACAACAATACAGGAAATACTGGAGTTTTTGTACCTAGGGACACCTATGAAAACTCTTTTTCAAAAAGTTCGGTAAATGCCTTTACAGCTTCCAACTTTACGGACACCTCATTGTTGGAAGCAGGTAATCCCGACCCCATAAAACCAGAACAAGTTTCCGCTTTTGAATTAGGCTATCGCGGGCAGATCGGAAAATTCACTATTGATTTGAGCGGATATTACAATACGTTCCAGGATTTTATAGCTACCGAAAGGGTAATCGTAGCGTTCTCCAAGGATGAGACCAACCTGCAAGCATCCGCTGCAGATATAAGAAATGGAGATAGCCAAGAATTTCAGGCCTATACTAATTCCACTGCGGATGTAAACTCGTATGGTGCTACTTTAGGAGTAAACACAAGGGTTCTCGGTAACTTTGATCTGGGAGTAAACTACACTTATGCGGATTTTGATTTTGACGAAGCGTCCGACCCGGACTTTAGACCTAGCTTTAATACACCTAAGCATAAAGTAAAAGCATCTTTTGGAAACGAAGAGTTATTCAAAAACTTTGGATTTAATGTAAATTACAGATGGAGCGATGCTTTTTTCTGGCAGGCTTCTTTTGCGGATGGGGATGTCCCGGCATATACCGTTTTGGATGCCCAAATCAATTATTCAATACCAAAAATAAAATCGGTTTTCAAAATTGGGGGATCTAACCTCTTGGCAAACGAATATTTCACTGCTGTGGGTACTGGGCTTGTTGGATCCATTTATTACCTTTCTTGGACGATAAACCCATAACTTTCGGATAAAAATACATGATAAAAAAGGGTGTCTACGGACACCCTTTTTTTGACCAAAAAACAGCAAGAAGAAGTTTTCAATTTAAACGGAATACTATATCTTTGCAGCCTGAAAAACATAGGCCTTGTACAGCCATCTCTAACCCTAATGCATAAACATATAAGTAATGTCAAAAATTACAGGTAAAGTTTCCCAGATTATAGGTCCAGTAGTGGATGTTGAATTTGAATCAGGATCAGACCTTCCTAAAATTTATGATTCCTTGGAAATCGAGAACAAGGACGGATCCAAACTAGTTTTGGAAGTGCAATCACACATTGGAGAAAATACGGTTAGATCCATTTCCATGGATTCTACAGATGGATTAAGTAGGGGTACTGAAGTCCTTGCTACGGGAAATGCCATTCAGATGCCAATAGGCGAAGATGTTTATGGACGTTTGTTCAATGTAATAGGGGATGCTATAGATGGTATGGGAAATTTGCCCAAGGAAGGAAAGAACGGCCTGCCTATTCACCGTGAAGCTCCAAAATTTGAAGATCTCTCTACATCCACGGAAGTTCTTTTTACCGGGATTAAGGTAATTGATTTAATCGAGCCTTATGCCAAAGGAGGTAAAATTGGACTGTTCGGTGGTGCAGGAGTAGGAAAAACGGTATTGATTCAGGAATTGATTAACAATATAGCCAAAGGGCATGGTGGACTTTCAGTATTCGCAGGGGTTGGGGAACGAACCCGGGAAGGAAATGATTTGCTTCGCGAAATGTTGGAGTCCGGCATTATAAAATATGGAGATGACTTTCTGCATTCTATGGAAGAAGGAGGATGGGATTTGTCCAAGGTAGATAAAAAGGCAATGAAGGAGTCTAAGGCTACCTTTGTGTTTGGTCAGATGAACGAACCTCCTGGTGCCCGTGCCCGTGTTGCTCTTTCCGGATTGACTATTGCGGAGTATTTCCGTGACGGTGCAGGGGAAGGCCAAGGAAAGGATGTGCTTTTCTTCGTTGACAATATTTTCCGATTTACCCAAGCCGGTTCCGAAGTGTCCGCCTTATTGGGACGTATGCCTTCTGCGGTAGGTTACCAGCCAACGTTGGCTACGGAGATGGGAGCTATGCAGGAAAGGATTACTTCTACAAAAAGAGGCTCCATTACATCTGTACAAGCGGTTTATGTACCTGCGGATGATTTAACGGATCCCGCTCCGGCCACAACATTTGCCCACTTGGACGCCACAACGGTATTGTCCCGTAAGATAGCGGAATTGGGAATCTATCCAGCAGTGGATCCTCTGGACTCAACCTCCAGGATTTTGACCGCGGAAATTTTGGGAAAGGACCATTATGCATGTGCACAAAAAGTAAAGGAGTTGTTGCAGCGTTATAAGGAGCTTCAGGATATTATCGCTATTTTGGGTATGGAGGAACTTTCTGAGGAGGATAAGCTGGCCGTGGGCAGGGCAAGGCGAGTACAACGTTTCTTGTCGCAACCATTCCATGTGGCTGAACAGTTTACAGGTACACCTGGGGTTTTGGTAGATATAAAAGATACCATAAAAGGCTTCAATATGATTATGGATGGTGAATTAGATCACTTGCCAGAATCTGCCTTTAACCTCAAAGGGACCATAGAAGAAGCTATTGAAGCAGGTGAGAAAATGCTGGCTGAGGCGTAAACCAAGCTTCGCTCGGTAGATTCCAAAATTTAATTCCCAAATTCCAATATGGAGTTTGATATTTGTAATTTGAGATTTACACCGTATGTATTTAGAAATCGTATCTCCTGAAGCTACATTATTCGCCGGGGAAGTCGTTTCGGTAACTGTACCGGGCATCAATGGGGAATTCCAAATGTTGGCGGATCACGCACCTATCGTTTCATTACTTCAACAGGGGCATGTAAAAGTTGATGGCAATGTGGTCATCGATGAATCTTATCAAGATAAGTTTACCAAGGACGCCACCGGGAAGACCGTTCTTCCCATTAAAAGTGGTACGGTTGAAATGAAAGATAACAAGGTTATCGTTTTGGCGGATTAAGAAATCAATTCAATTTTCTCCTACCTAACAACTTATCAGAGTACGGCCGTCCAAAACAAAGAAGGATTTTTATTCGATCGAAATCAATTGCCATTCCTGATTGGTGGAACGATACGTTTTTAGATCCTTAAAACCTACTGCATAATGTGCTTTTAAGGAACGTTGGTTCTTCGTATCTACTTCAGTGATAATAGTGGGATAATCAGGGAACAATGCAGTTTTCATGGTTTGGTACAATTTTCGGAAAATACCCTTTTTACGATAAGCCTTATGAACACATATTTGCCCCATGACCATATACTTTTGTTCCTCGGGGACTACTTTCTTAATTTCTCGGAACATGGGTTTTAAAACAGGTACGGTTCCGGCAAATCTGGGATGCATACATAGGGCATAACCGATTACCGTATCTTTATCCTTTGCAATAATGTGCGGACAGACTTTATGCATCTCTTTTAATAGGTCAAGGGAATGGGATACGGTTACAAAGCCTTCCCTATGTTTCTCTTCCATTGACAGGGACACAGGTAGGTTTTGTCTTTGGAGCTCTAAAATTTGAATCAGTTCATCTTCTTCTGAAGTCCTTTTGTAGATGACCATGTCAAGAAGTTTTAATAAAGGTAGTAAATTTGAATATGGTCAAACTTCCCCTAAAATTAAAGGCGAAACTTTTAAAAAGAAAGGAAGAAAGCTTCATCAGAAACTTAACAGAACCTTTGGACTTGGTGGATTTTACCTCCAACGATTATTTGGGGTTTGCCAGGGACAAAACCATTTTTTCAAAGGCTTCCGGGTTCCTTAAAAAAAAGGGGGTGGCATCAAATGGCGCTACCGGGTCTCGTTTACTTTCGGGCAATCACAAATTGTATGTAGAATTGGAAGAAACCCTGGCCGAATTTCATGGGGTGTCTTCCGCAATGGTCTTTAGTTCAGGTTATGATGCCAATGTCGGTTTTTTTAGTTCGGTTCCCCAACGTGGCGATCTTGTCTTTTTTGATGAACTTATCCACGCTAGTATCCGGGACGGTATCAAAATGGGTAATGCCAAAAGCTATAAATTCAAGCATAATGACCTGGAGGATTTAAGAAATAAGTGTAATTCCAAGCATGATCGAAGTACCAATGAAACACAGATTTATATCGTTACCGAATCGGTTTTCTCTATGGATGGAGACTCCCCTGATTTGAAAAAGTTTTCAAATTTTTGTATCCAAAACGGATTTAATCTTGTTGTTGACGAGGCACATGCAGTAGGCGTTTTTGGAGAAGAGGGTAAAGGCAAAGTTGATGAATTGGGACTTCAAGAGGAACTATTTGCGCGTATTATCACGTTTGGTAAGGCCCTGGGTTGTCATGGTGCTGCGATCCTAGGGAGTAGTGAATTAAAGGACTATTTGGTAAATTTTGCCCGAAGCTTTATCTATACCACGGCCTTACCACCACATTCGGTGGCAACGATTATTGAAGTATACAATCATTTGGTGTCTTCTGAAGGAGCTGATGCTAGGCAAAGACTCATCGAGAATATTGCTTATTTTAAGGATATGGTATATGAGAACGGGCTTAATTCCTTTTTTATCCCGAGCCGTTCGGCAATTCAGTGTTGCATACTACCGGGAAATCATCAAGTGAAGTCAATTGCCAAAAAAATGCAACATACTGGTTTTGACGTAAAACCGATTTTTTCCCCAACCGTTCCGAAAGGTAGGGAAAGGCTACGTTTCTGTTTACATAGTTTCAATACCAAGGAGGAAATTGAGAAGTGTCTGGAAATACTTTCCCATAATTTAAATGGTCATGGCTGAGAAATTTTACACGTTGGCTTCCTTCGAATTTCCAGCGGATGTTCAAGTACTTAAAGGCAAATTGGAATCGGAGGGCATTCCCGTTTTTCTAAAAGATGAAAATACCTTGAATTCCGATCCATTTATCAGTAGTGCTATCGGTGGGGTAAGAGTACAAGTATACAGCAAGGATAAAGAGAGGGCTAAAGCTATTTATGATGAAATCCGTTCCTACGCTCTGGATAAATATGGAAATCCTGTTATTTGTCCCAATTGTAAGGCCCAAAAATCGGAAACCTATTATGAAGGAAAAGGTCTTTTTCACAAACTCTTTCCTTTTTTTGAAAAAAGAAAGTACAAATGCCTAAATTGTGGCATGATTACAAAACCTTAAGAATGCAGAGAATATTCGTTACCGGAATATCTACCGATGTGGGAAAGACCATCGCTTCGGCCATAATTATGGAGGCCTTGGAGGCAGATTACTGGAAACCGGTTCAGGCTGGGGAATTGGATAATACCGATAGCCATAAAATACGTCAGCTTATTTCCAATACCAAAAGTGTAATCCATAAAAGCAGTTATGAATTAACGTCCCCCATGAGCCCTCATGCCGCCGCCGAAATAGATGGTATCCGTATTGATAGGCAGCATATCGTTGAACCGCAAACGGATAACCATTTGGTCATAGAAGGGGCCGGGGGTTTGCTCGTACCCTTAAACGAGGAAGATACAGTTTTGGATATCATAATGCCCAATTACAAAGTGGTGGTGGTTTCCCGGCATTATTTGGGAAGCATTAATCATTCTCTATTGACCATCCGTTGGTTACAACAAAAGGGATACGAGGTTTCCGTAATTTTCAGTGGGGATGCCAATCCACATACAGAAAATATCATACTTCATAAGACAGGGGTATCCTTAATCGGCAGGATTGAAGAAGAATCTAATTTTGACCAAGAAATCATAAAAAAGTACGCAGATAAATTTCGCCATATATTGGAGTCAATTTAAGCGTTCAAGGATTTCGGCTTTATCAATTGTCGCGAAAATCTTATAATGCTTTTTTAGATAGGCATTGATATATTGGTTTTCTTCCACTTCCTTCTTATCGAACACCGATCTATTTTTCCGTACAACAATAGTCTTAGGTTGTACTTCCTCAAGTATGTATTGCAGTTCCTGCAATGATGAACTTCTTGGGTTGTCATAAAAAGGGAATAGTTCGTCCCTACAGATATTGCTGGGATGTGTGGCGGCTTTTGTGGGCGGTTTTACATCCAGTACCCAGTAGCCTATGTGATAGCCCAGAAAGAGAATATTTTGTGTATCCACATGATTGTTGACCAAGTACTGGGGTACGGTGAACCCTTCGCCATTAAAGAAAGTGCCGCGTTCTATTTTGTTCTTTACAACGGAATAGTATTCCAAATAGCTTTCTAAAGGCAATACCAATGTTAAAAAGAATAAATAGGGCCTATAATCGAATTTTTGAAATATGGGGATTTTACCAACCGCCATACCAACTAAAATTATCAATATAGGATATAGTTGTATCAAATAATGACTATTGATTCTTCCACCTTTGATAAAGGAAAGCAGCACTCCCAAAACGGCAATTACTAAAATTTGGACCATTATAGTCTTAAAATCCAAAAGTTCTTTTTTCCAGGCATAGTAGAAAAAGATGCCAAGGAGAAGAAATGTGGGCGCCATTTTAAGGATGGAATACCGCCGCGCGTCTGTGTATTCCAATGGCGCAAGTATAACCGATTTCCACCAAACTTCCGGGTTACCCGTAATGAAATAAGGTAATATAGTAAGGAGTACTACCATAACAATTCCACCCGCAAAGAAAAAGGAGAATTGTATTCCTTTGCCGTATTCCCTTCGTTTTGTATAACTATAAAGAAAGTATACCCCTAAGAGGAGTACAGCATAGGCCATATTCAATTTGGTCATGATCGTTAGCCCCATTAGAATTCCGGATAATCCTGCCCAAAATATTTTTTCCCGTTTTATAAGTAGATAAAGCCCGGGCATAAAAAAGGCCATACAAATATGCTCGGACATTACCCCTTGCAAACTTCCAAAGAGACTTTGTAAGGCGATACAGGCTAGTGCGGCCCAAAAGCCCGATTTCTTGGAATCTACCTCCTTTCCTATCTTATATGTAAAAAAGGCGGTTATTGCAACCAACAGGGTGCCCAAGAAACGGATGGCCAAAAAACTCTTTCCAAAAACATAGATGCTGCTGGCAAAAAAAAGGTAGGTAATAGGAGGTTTCAAATCCCAAAGTTCCATATAGGGCAAATAGCCATCTACCCAAGATTGCCCCATAAGAATGAAGGTGCTTTCGTCCCGATCTATATAGTCCCTAAAGAAAAACGGGAACCGTATAAAAAAGGAAGTTCCGAAAAGCAAAAGAAAAACAGATTTGTCCTTAAGTTTATGGTATTTAGGAGTAAGAGATGTTATAACTTTGCGCAGCATCCGACTGGGGTTGATTCCCATCACCGCAAGATAGATAAAAAGACGATTTATCAAATTCCATGGTACCTAAAAATCTTTCCGAAAGAGACCAGAAACACATTTGGCATCCACTGACCCAGCATAAGACCCATCCTGAAACATTAGGTATTGTAAGGGCAAAGGGAGCAATTTTGTATGACGAAAACAACAAGGAGTACATTGATGGTATTGCTTCTTGGTATACCTGTATGTATGGGCATTGCAATGACTTTATCTTGGAAAAAGTACAAAAACAGATGCATCGGTTGGATCAGGTGGTATTTAGTGGTTTTACCCACGAGCCCGCCATAGAATTATCTGAGGAACTGATCAAGATTTTACCGCCGAACCAGGATAAACTATTCTTTTCGGATAATGGTTCCACAGCAGTTGAAATCGGGATAAAGATGGCACTGCAATACCATTTTAACAAAGGCGACAAAAGGAAGGTGCTTTTAGCTTTTGAAGATGGATTCCATGGGGATACCTTTGGTGCGATGTCCGTTTCTGGACTATCGGTTTACAATGGCCCTTTTGAAGATTTTTTTATTGATGTGGAGCGAATTCCAGTGCCGACAAAAGGCAATATCGAGGATATTCTGGCTACTCTGGAAATACGGCTTGGGCAAAAGGATATAGCGGGTTTTATCTATGAACCTCTTGTACAGGGAGCCGCCGCAATGAAAACACATGATGTAGAAGGATTGGACCGTATCTTGGCACTATTACGGAAAAATGACGTTTTGACCATTGCGGACGAAGTCATGACGGGATTCGGAAAAACGGGAACCTATTTCGCATCGGATCAATTGACTACTGATCCGGATATCATTTGCCTGTCCAAGGCTCTGACCGCTGGATTAATGCCCATGGCCATTACCAGTTGTTCAAGAAAGATTTATGATGCATTTTACAGCGACGACATAACCAAAGGGCTATTCCACGGGCATACCTATACGGCCAACCCTTTGGCGTGTACCGCAGCTTTGGCCGGGATTGAATTGTTGTGCTCCGAAGAAATTCAAAACAGTATTCAACGCATTATAAAATCGCATAAGGATTTTGGCCAACAAATCAAGACCCATCGTCAAGTGGCTACTATTCGGCAATGTGGTACTATTTTCGCTTTGGATTTAAATGTGCAAACGGAACGCTACGGTAATCTTAGGGACAAACTCTTCAGATATTTTATGGATAAAGGTGTATTTTTACGTCCTCTCGGAAACACTATTTACATTTTGGCGCCTTACGTTATTTTGGATGAACAGTTGGAAAAGGTCTATAGTACTATAAAAAGTGCTTTGGATAGTATTTGAATTCTGTTGAAGCTATGCCAGAACAACCGATTACCATAACTGCAATTTCTTCTATTTCTTCATTGGGAAAATCAACCGAAGATGTCTGGGACAGTTACCAGCAGGAGAAACATCTTTTTGAAAAAAGAAGTTTGGGCGATCATAAGGACTGGATTGCTCCATTGTCACAAACAGCAAAGCGTGCCATTAATTCCCTAAGAAGCTCCGATGCCAAATACAAAAACCTAGATGATACGGTGCTATATGCCTTGTATGCTTCTAGACAATCCATACAAAAGGCAGGATGGAAACAAGGGGATAACTTTGGTATTAATATAGGATCTTCCCGTGGGGCAACGGCACTTTTTGAAAAGCATCATGAGGACTTTAGGGTAACTGGTAAAGTTTCCCCGCTTTCCTCACCAACATCAACTTTGGGTAATATTTCCTCTTGGATAGCCCACGATCTAAAAACCAAGGGGCCTGAAATTTCACATTCCATTACTTGTTCCACCGCTCTACATGCATTGTTGAACGGGATGGCTTGGATCAAAAGCGGTATGACCGATAGATTTTTAGTAGGGGGAAGTGAGGCTCCACTCACACCGTTTACCTTGGCCCAAATGAAGGCATTAAAAATATATGCTGGTTGCCAATCGATGGCCGAGCGTACTTCAAGCTACCCAAGTAGAGCCTTGGATTTGGAAAAAAAGAAAAATTCAATGGTTTTGGGCGAAGGGGCCTCCATTGCTTGTTTGGAAAAAGGCGTTCGTCATAATTCCTTGGCAATTATAGAAGGCATCGGATATGCTACGGAACCTTTGGAGCACTATGTGTCCATTTCAAGCGATGCACATTGTTTTCAGCGATCCATGGAAATGGCTTTAAATGATCTGATTCCAGAAAACGTTGACGTAATCGTCATGCATACACCTGGAACTATTAAGGGAGATTTATCAGAATACAAAGCCATTGCGAAGGTTTTTTGTAACAAAATGCCTTTTTTAACTACCAATAAATGGAAAGTAGGCCACACTTTTGGAGCTTCAGGCATGTTAAGTATCGAAATGGCAATATTAATGTTGCAACATCAAGAAGTCATAAAAGTACCCTTCGCCGAAGATTTCAAGATACCTTCAAAGATTCGAAAAGTTATGGTCAATTCCGTCGGATTTGGAGGTAACGCAGTAAGTGTTTTACTTTCAATTTGAGATACCTCCCTAATTTTGAAAAAGGTACTATCTTATAAATCTTAACAAGAAAATTAAAAGCATATGGAAGAATGGTTTACAGCTTTGACTTTATTTGAAAAAATTTATTGGGTGGTTGCCCTCATTGCTTCGGCAATTTTGGTTATCCTTCTTATTCTTACTTTGTTGGGTGGTGATGCCGAAGATATGGATGCGGGGGATGTGGATGCTGATGTGGAAGGGGATTATGGCATCGGGTTCCAATTCTTATCTTTTAAAAATTTGATGGGCTTTTTGACCATTTTCGGTTGGTCTGGAATTGCCTGTCTTGATGGTGGTTTGTCTAAAGGGCTTACTGTTTTAATTTCGGTAGTCTGCGGATTACTGATGATGTTTGCCATGGCCTCACTTTTTTATTATCTCGGAAAATTACAGAGCAGCGGAACATTGAGGTTGAAAAGTGCATTGAATCAGGTTGGCGAAGTATATCTGACCATTGGTGCAGGTCGCTCCAAAATTGGCAAGGTAAGTATTACCGTTCAAGGTACTTTACGAGAATTGGAGGCACTTACCGATGAGGAAAAAGATCTTGTTTTAGGCAACGTTGTTCGTGTTAAAGACATCACGGAAAACGGAATATTAATTGTTGAACTATTAAATAAATAACCATATGCTTCTATTACCATTACAATTGGGAGGTAGTGCCTCATTATTGGCCATTGGCTTCGCCATTATATTCTTTTTTATCATTATCATCTCCTTCATCCGAAGGTATAAACGCTGTCCATCTGATCGTATCCTTGTGGTTTATGGAAGAGTAGGTAGCGGCAGTTCCGCCAAGTGTATTCATGGGGGTGCTGCATTTATTTGGCCGGTAATCCAAGATTATCAATTTTTGGATCTCACACCGATTTCGATCGAAGTTAGTTTGGTCAATGCGTTGAGTAAGCAAAATATTCGGGTAAATGTACCTTCACGTTTTACCATTGGTATTTCCACAGAACCAGGTATTATGCAGAATGCCGCGGAACGTCTTTTAGGTCTTGGCCAAAACGAAATACAGGAATTGGCCCAGGAAATTATTTTTGGACAGTTGCGTTTGGTGGTTGCTTCCATGGATATAGAGGAAATCAATTCGGATCGGGATAAGTTCTTGACCAATATTTCGCAAAGCGTTGAATCGGAATTAAAGAAAGTAGGGCTTAAACTAATCAATGTAAATATCACTGATATCGTAGATGAATCAGGTTATATCGAAGCATTGGGTAAAGAAGCAGCGGCTCATGCAATAAATGCGGCCCGTAAGTCAGTGGCAGAAAAGAATAGGGATGGTTCCATTGGTGAGGCCAATGCTTTACAAGATGAGCGCACCCAAGTAGCTGCCGCGAACGCGCAAGCTGTGGAGGGAGAGAATATTGCTAAAATCGATGTCGCAAATTCGGATTCCCTACGCCGACAACGTGAGGCGGAAGCCGAGCGAACAGCGATTGCCGCTGAAAAGGTACAGACCGCCAAAGCATTGGAAGAATCCTATGCCGCGGAAAAGGATGCTGAGATTGCCAGGGCGGAACGTGAGCGTTCCTCCCAAATTGCGGATATTGTAGTTCCTGCAGAAATCGATAAAAAGAAAGTCGAGATTGATGCGGAGGCGGAGGCCGAGAAGATACGTCGGCAAGCGCGTGGCGAAGCGGATGCTATTTTATTCAAAGCACAGGCAGAAGCTCAAGGGCTCTTGGAAGTATTGACCAAACAAGCACAAGGTTTGGACGAAATCGTAAAGGCTGCAGGTAATGATCCAAAGGATGCAGTACTCTTATTAATAGCGGATAAACTTCCGGAATTGGTCAAAACCCAGGCCGAGGCGATAAAGAATATCAAAATAGATAAGGTAACTGTGTGGGATTCTGGGGCTAAGACTACTGATGGCAAAGGCTCTACAGCGAATTTCATTTCTGGTATGTACAAGTCCGTACCTCCATTACAGGAGATGTTTAATATGGCTGGCATGCAACTTCCTGAATATTTAAAGGGAAAGGCTGTAGATAGTGAGGAAGTCTCCTCGGAAACAAAAAAGAATACAAAGCCCAAAAAAGACAATAACGATACGGAATAAATGTAAAGGTTTACTCGGCCAAGGTCGAGGAATTGGTAAAGCTATGGGAAAAGAACCCAAAGGTTAAAATGTGTCCACCTTTTGATAGGAAACCTTTGGGGTCAAATTTGTTGTTGTCTAGGTTATGATGTTGGGCGGTATACAGTTTATGTTGTTTTGAACAAAGTATGACTAAAAAACAAACAAATATCATATTTTAGCCAATGCCGATGTTGTTTCTTAGCAGCTTATTTTTAATTGGCTAATTTTAATTCGGATATAATTCAATGCTATGGACTATACGAGATATGACTGGACCAAGGAGGAAATTCTAAATATATACAATAAACCTCTAATGGAATTGCTGTACGAAGCGGCAACAGTACACAGAAAGCATCATGACCCCAATACCGTGCAGGTTTCCACTTTATTGTCCATTAAAACGGGTGGATGTTCAGAGGATTGTGGATATTGCCCCCAGGCGGCTAGATATCATACGGATATAGAGAAGAATGACCTTATGTCGGTTTCCCATGTTAAGGCACAGGCATTACGGGCAAAGGAATCCGGAAGCTCAAGGGTGTGTATGGGAGCTGCCTGGCGAAACGTAAAGGATGGTCCTGAATTTGATCAAGTGCTGGAAATGGTGCGTACTATCAATAAATTGGATATGGAGGTCTGCTGTACCTTGGGCATGATTACCGAAAATCAAGCTAAGCGCTTGGCAGAAGCCGGACTTTATGCCTACAATCACAATTTGGATACTTCAGAAGATTATTATAAGGACGTTATCTCCACACGTGCCTTTGAGGATCGTTTGGAAACCATAGATAACGTTAGAAAAAGTAATGTCACGGTTTGTAGTGGCGGCATCATTGGCATGGGGGAAAAATTGGAGGATCGTGCGGGTATGCTCGTTGCGTTGTCCTCATTAAACCCTCAGCCGGAATCCGTTCCGATAAATGCATTGGTGGCCGTAGAAGGCACCCCCATGGAAGATATTGAACCAGTAGCCATTTGGGATATGGTACGTATGGTTGCCTCGACGCGTATTGTAATGCCCGAGACCCAAGTACGACTTTCTGCAGGCCGCACCCAAATGAGTAGGGAAGGACAAGCACTTTGCTTCTTTGCCGGGGCCAATTCAATTTTTGCCGGTGACAAATTGTTGACCACCCCGAACCCGGATGTAAATGAGGATATGGAAATGTTTGCCTTACTAGGGCTTAACAATCAGAAACCTTTTGAAAAGCATGCCCAACCTGAAACTGTCGAGGCCTTGGATTCAGTATTGCAGGCCTTGGGCGAAAAGCCTAAATGGACCCGTCCCGGACATACTATTGAACGCAATGAAGCTGCAAAAGTGAAGTCAAAAATCGTTAAGTAGTCTCTTAATCAAAGGTTAATTTTAGGAAAGCATTTTGTAAGGTTTTTTACCTTTGATGTCTAAATAACCTGAATACCCTTGGAATTAAATGACATCCCCAGAGTCAAAACTCTTACAAAAAAAGAGTTTATAGAGACCTATTTTAAACCCCAAAAACCGGTTGTCATTGAGGAATGTACGCTTGGCTGGCCAGCGCATTCCAAATGGAACCTGGAGTATATGCGAAAAGTTGCCGGGGATAAAATAGTTCCTCTGTATGACGATAGACCCGTGCATCACAAAGACGGATTCAATGAGCCTCATGCACGAATGAATATGTCGGATTATATCGACTTATTGAAAACGACCCCTACTAGGTACCGTATTTTTCTTTGGAATATCCTAAAGGAGATTCCTGAACTTCAAGAAGACTTTGACTATCCAGACTTAGGTTTACGATTCATGAAAGGCTTGCCCATGCTTTTTTTTGGAGGAAGGGATTCCCATACCTTTATGCATTATGATATAGATTTGGCCAATATTTTCCATTTTCACTTTGAAGGTCAAAAAGACTGTATCCTTTTTTCAAGGAAGGAAACCAAGTATCTCTATAAAATACCACATTCCTTGATTACGCACGAAAGTATTGATTTTTCCAACCCAGATTTTGAAAAATGGCCGGCCTTGAAACACGCAAAAGGTTATAGAACATATTTAAACCATGGCGAAGTGCTTTATATGCCTGAAGGATATTGGCATTATATGAAATATCTTACTCCTGGATTTTCTATGAGCCTAAGGGCCATGGCCCGTAACCCCAAGAATGTTACCCGGGCGATTTACAACATCCTAATAATGCGGCATTATGATGGCCTAATGCGTAAGCTTAAGGGCCAAAATTGGATAGATTGGAAGAATGAAGAAGCCATTCAAGAGACAAACAAACGCATTGAGGTATAGGGCTGTCGTAAGTTTTTTTGGAAATGGTGAAACTTTGGTTGAATGAATTCTTGGAGATATTGTCAAGGGCGATGTTCCTTTAGCAGGTATTCGATCTTATCATAAACTAGGTGATTTTCCCAACCTCTATATAGTAAATAATTTGCTAGTTTTCTCCGCTTTTCCTGAGGGCTTTTCCCGGTCAATTGTTTCGCCTTTTTTTTTGCTAGGGTGTCCAAAGTCCTTGCATAGTCCTTACCATCAATTTCTTGGAGTGCCGCTTGTATAATATAGTTGGAAATATTGCGTAGTTTCAGTTCATTTATGATACGGTTTCTTCCCCATTTTTTTATGGTAAACTTTCCACGGGCAAAGCTTTTGGCAAAACGCTCTTCATTAAGGTAATTCTCCAAAATTAAATGGGCCACAATTTGATCTATAGCCTCAGGAATCATACACATTTCTTTTAACTTGGATACAACTTCCTTATGACAACGCTCCTGATAGGCACAATAACGCTCTAGTTTTTTAGTAACTTCAAGGAGGGTATGAGTATGATTAAAAAGCATTCAGCAAAAATAATAAACAAAAAAAGCGACCCCAAATCGGGATCGCTTTTTTAATAAATGGTTTTACCGTCCTTATTCTTAAAACGATATTCTAGATACGTATAAGCATCTCTTGGTTGTATTTTTATCCATTTTTTATGCTCCAAGAACCACTTGGTGCGCATTGAAGGAAAACCTTTGGAAAGGTATGCCGCAATAAATGGATGAATGTTCAGCGTAATGCTGTTATCCTTTGCCGGTCCTTTCAGAAGTTTTTCCAAATCGGAATTTATCCGGTCTATCAGAACTATTGGGGCTTCAACCTCTTGACCGTTGCCATTAGGATTTTCCTCAGTAGTTTTAATATTCATTTCTGGCCTTACCCGTTGTCGTGTAATCTGGACAAGACCGAATTTACTAGGCGGCAAAATCTTATGCTTGGCCCGATCGTCTTTCATCTCATCTCTAAGATGGTCAAAAAGTTTACGCCTGTGTGGCGCCTTTACCATATCAATGAAGTCTATGACAATAATGCCGCCCATATCCCGCAGACGCAGTTGTCTCGCAATTTCAGAGGCTGCCAAAAGGTTTACCTCCAAGGCCGTATCCTCCTGATTCTTGGCTTTGTTCGATCGGTTGCCACTGTTTACATCAATGACGTGCAAGGCTTCCGTATGCTCTATGATTAGATATGCTCCCTTGCTCATAGAGGCCGTCCTGCCAAAAGAGGTTTTAATTTGCCTTTCTATTCCAAATTTTTCAAAAACAGGAACGGATGAATTATAAAGCTTCACAATGGATTCCTTTCCCGGTGCAATTTCCTGTACGTAGTCCTGAATTTGTCCGTAAAGCGTTTCGTCGTCAACATGGATTCCCGTAAAGGAGTCATTGAAAACATCCCGAAGTATGCTTGAGGCTCTGTTGAGCTCTACCAATACTTTTGAGGGCGTTCGCGCTCTATACAATTTTTTACACATTGCCGACCATTTGTTCAGCAAGTTTTCTAGATCTTTGTCCAGCTCTGCCACTTTTTTGCCTTCTGCAACTGTTCGGATTATGACCCCGAAACCTTTGGGCTTAATGCTTTTTACAAGTCTCTTAAGCCTATCTTTTTCTTCATTGCTCCCTATCTTTTGAGAGACGGAAACTCGATCTGAAAAAGGTACCATTACCAGATATCGCCCGGCTATGGAAAGCTCGGAACTTATCCTTGGGCCTTTGGTAGAAATAGGTTCCTTAACAATTTGCACCAACAAGGATTGATTGGATTTGATAACATCATTGATGCTACCATGTTTGTCAATGTCCTTTTCAAATGGAAAGTTTTTCAGGGAGTAGTCCCTTAGTTTTCCAGTGCTCACCTTTTTGATAAACTTTAGCATGGAAGAAAGCTGTGGTCCCAGGTCATGGTAATGCAAAAAAGCATCCTTTTCATAACCTACGTTTACAAAGGCAGCGTTAAGGCCGGTTACGGGCTTACGCACCTTGGCCAAAAAAATGTCCCCAACGGAAAAGTCGTTGTTGTCCTCTTCTTTGTGCAATTCAGTGAGCTTCCCATCCTTAAGCAAGGCAAAATCGACGGCATCGGAACTAGATCTTACGATTAATTCTCTATTCACCTGATTTTATTTATAGCCATCCGTAGAATACCGGATGTGCTGATTGAACAATAATTAAAACAGGTTGTACAAACCCGTCGAAATTCTTTTTAGAATTTCTATGTCAATGAACGTATTAAAACGAAAAAGTAGTCGCAAAAACTACTTTTTCTTGTGTCGGTTTGCTCTCCTACGCTTTTTGCGTTTATGGGTAGCAACCTTATGTCTTTTTCGTTTTTTACCACTCGGCATAGAGTTCTCCTTTTAATTGATTTGTTATTTTACCTGAACGTTGCTTTTAACCCCTTCTACAAAAACTTTTGCGGGCTTGAATGCCGGAATGTTGTGGGCCGGTATCTTTATAGTGGTATTTTTGGAGATATTTCTGCCTGTTTTTTCGGCTCTGGTCTTGATAATAAAACTTCCAAAACCTCTCAAGTAAACATTGTCCCCGCTTTCCAATGAGGATTTCACTTCTTCCATAAAGGATTCTACAGTGGCTTGGACATCTCCCTTTTCAATTCCCAGTTTGTCTGAGATTTTCGCTACAATTTCAGCTTTCGTCATCTTTAATAATTAGATTTTCAGTATGTTTTTTCGGCTTGCAAATATATAAATTAAATTGAATCTTTCCCCTTAACGAGCTAATTTTAAGTATATAAACAGCTACTTTTGCACATTAGTATTTACATAAATGTCTTTTTCCCAAAAAATTCTTCATTGGTATTCAGAAAATAAACGAAGCTTGCCTTGGAGAAGCACACGAGATCCCTATAAAATTTGGCTTTCGGAAATCATTCTCCAGCAAACGCGGGTTGTACAAGGAGAACCTTATTATCTGAAATTTGTTGAAAATTTCCCCAATGTACAAGATTTGGCCAATGCATCCGAAGAAAGGGTTTTGAAGCTTTGGCAGGGATTGGGTTATTATTCCAGAGCACGCAATTTGCATGCAACTGCCAAGACCGTGGTAAAGGAGTATGGAGGCCGTTTTCCCGATTCCTATGATGAGCTTTTGAAACTTAAGGGTGTTGGGGATTATACGGCCAGTGCTATAGCATCCATTTGTTTTGATGAGCCACGGCCGGTTGTGGATGGAAATGTATATCGTGTTCTTGCCCGTTACTTTGGGGTAGCTATTCCCATCAACATTACTAAAGGGATAAAATATTTTAAGCAACTGGCCATAGAAGTCATGGACGGGAAAAATATAAGGGATTATAACCAGGGGATTATGGAATTTGGGGCCATACAATGTGCTCCTAAAAAGCCATATTGCCTACTTTGCCCATTAAATGAAAGTTGTTCGGCATTAAAAAAGAATTTGGTACAAACATTGCCCATAAAAGAAAATAGGACTAAGGTTAGAAAAAGAAATTTCAATTATTTGGTATGGTTGGACCCAAATAACAAAACGAGATTAAGTCAGCGAAAAGGTAAAGGGATATGGCAAAACCTTTGGGAGTTCCCCCTTTTGGAATCGGAAAATGAATTAAACGAGAAAGAGGTGAGGAAGGAGTTAAATGAAATAGTGTCCGGTGATTCCTTCCGATTATTTTTGTATAATGAATCATCAATAGTACATAAACTCTCTCACCAACATCTATATACTAAATTTTGGATCATAGAGAGTAATGCTAAGCTAGAGAACGGTTTTTCATTGGAAGACTTGGAAAGTTATCCCGTTCCGGTTTTAATTTCGGATTTCATAAAAGCATTCAAAAATTCGTATTTTTGATTTCAATCCAGAAACATAATATAAGAGCATGAGCGGAACGTTGAATAAAGTGATGTTAATAGGGCATTTGGGCGATGAAGTTAAAATGCACTATTTTGAAGGAGGCGGTTGCATAGGTAGGTTTCCAATTGCTACCAATGAGACATATACCAATAGACAAACCGGTGAAAAGGTAACTAATACCGAATGGCATAATATTGTTGTTCGTAACAAGGCCGCTGAGATTTGCGAAAAATACTTGAGTAAAGGAGATAAGGTATATGTGGAAGGCCGATTAAAAACACGTCAATGGCAAGGTGAAGATGGTAATACCCGTTATTCTACGGAAATACAGGTTCAGGATTTTACCTTCCTTTCCACCAAAAGCGAAAGTATGTCCAATGTACAATCAAATACCCCTCAGGAACAAAAGCCTGTTTCTGCCAACCCAGGAGCAAAGCCTATTGAAAATATCGCTCACGTAAGTGAACCGGAACCGGATGACGACTTACCTTTTTAGGGAATTCAAAATAAAATCGTGACTGTTGGATCCTGACCCCCATAGTTTATTTCTTAGTTTTATAGTTTTTGATAGTGCACTGGCACTGAAGTTAGGTATTCTTATAGTCTTGCTGATTTGTTCCGCTCTCATTTCAGGTGCAGAGGTGGCCCTTTTTGGACTCTCCCAAACGGATATAAACGAAATTGCGGAGAATAAAACGGGCAAAGGCACTATAATTGTTGGTCTATTGGAGCGTCCCAAGAAACTATTGGCGACCATTCTTATTGCCAACAATACCATTAACATAGGGATAGTGCTTTTATTCAATAGTATTGGGGATACACTCTTCTCTAATATAGACCAGGTTTGGCTGGGTTTCATTTCTGCGCGTTTTTTATTGGAAGTGATTGTGGCCACATTCTTGATCCTAATGTTCGGTGAAATCCTTCCCAAGGTCTATGCCAATAGAAATCGGATGCAATTTTCACATTTCATGGCCTATCCGCTCAAGGTGCTTGATTTTCTTTTCTCACCATTGAGCTTTCCCATGCGTTCTGGCACCATATTTCTATATAATAAATTGGGCAAACAAAAGTCCAGTTTGAGTGTGGATCACCTCTCTCAGGCATTGGAACTTACTTCGGAAGGCGATACGACCAAAGAAGAACAAAAAATATTACAGGGCATCGTATCATTCGGAAATACGGATACCAAACAGGTAATGCGTCCGCGTATCGATATTTTCGCCTTGAGCGAGGAGATGAAGTTTACCGAAGTCCTTGAGGAAATAAAGAAGAACGGCTATTCCCGTATTCCAGTTTTTTCGGAGCATATGGACAATGTATTGGGGGTACTATATGTAAAAGATTTGTTACCTTATATAGACAGGAAAAATTTCAATTGGATATCTCTGATACGTGAGCCTTATTTTGTGCCGGAAAACAAAAAATTGGATGATCTTTTGCTGGAATTCCAAGACAAAAAAAACCATTTGGCCATTGTTGTGGACGAATATGGAGGTACTTCCGGCATCGTGACCTTGGAGGATATCATCGAAGAGATCGTTGGGGATATCAGTGATGAATTTGATGATGAGGATTTGGTGTTTTCCAAGTTGGATGATTATAATTATGTTTTTGAGGGCAAGACCACGCTAAAGGATTTTTACCGGGTGATCAAAATAGCGGAAGAAGAACTTTTTGAGGAGAACAAGGGAGAATCCGAAACTATCGCCGGCTTTGTTTTGGAAATAGCAGGAAATTTTCCCAAGAAAGGAGAAAAGGTTCTCTTTGAGGAATACCAATTTGTGGTCGAAAGCTTGGATAAAAAACGATTGAAACAAATAAAAGTTACGCTTCCCCATGAGAAATAAATTTGGTTTTTTGGCTTTTGCGATGATTCTCTTGGGTATGGGTTGCAAGGAGAACGTTATTCCCAAGCCCAAAGCCATGTTACGATTGGAATATCCGGATTTTGAAACAGAGAATTTGGAAACGAAGAATTTTCAATTCCAATACAATACCATGGCCCGATTAAAAAATGAAGGGAACAATTCACTTACGCTGGACTATCCAAAGATCAAAGGCTCCATTTTTATTACCTATAAAGAAGTAAACAATAATTTAGGGAAGTTGCTTTCCGATGCCCAAAAACTATCGTATGAACATGTCGTAAAGGCAGATGGCATAGAGGCCAATGAATTCTTAAATCCCGAGGAACGGGTTTTTGGAATGTTCTATGAAGTTAGTGGCAACGCGGCATCCCAAGCTCAATTTTATGTTACGGATAGTACCACGCATTTTGTCACAGGATCGCTCTATTTTTATGCAAAACCCAACTATGATTCCATTTATCCCGCAGCGGCCTACCTACAGAAGGACATTCGCAGAATCATGGAAACCCTAAGATGGAAGGAGTAGCTCCAAACGTCGAAAATTTGTTCGCTCTTTTTGGCTAAGGGCCTTTGGAGTTTTATCAGCTCCTACTTTTTCAATACTGCTTCCGCACGCTCTATGCTGGAATTGATTTCCTCCCGAAGGGCCTTTACCTTTTCCTCCTCCTCATTCAACCATTTTTGC
Source organism: uncultured Flavobacteriaceae bacterium (assembly GCA_947494715.1). Lineage (GTDB taxonomy): Bacteria > Bacteroidota > Bacteroidia > Flavobacteriales > Flavobacteriaceae > Ulvibacterium. The sequence continues at coordinate 39,763 of CANLWG010000007.1, forward strand.
TTTTGTTCCGTAAGTGCTTTTCCGTTAAGGATTTCATCGGAATCAAAACGATCTCCAAAACCTCTCATCCAGTCCATCATACTTTGATGTGAAGCCTGTAGGTCCTTCATTGCCTTTTCATATTGCATTCCCATTTCCGTGGAATCCACTTTTGGTTTTAACTCCGCTACCAATTTACCTATGGTGCCCATTTTGGGCATTACTTCATCATGAATGGCCATGACTTTTTCCATCTGATCGGTATTTGGATTTGCGATTGATTTTTTATCTTCTTTGCAGGACATCGCCATAACCAAAACGGCAAATAAAAAAATTGTTCTTCTCATTTTTGTTTTTTACAAATATAAACCATTCCTATCATGGAAACCATAGGTACACCTTGACAGAAATGGTCTAAATCATTGGTTAAAATTTAATTATTTGAATGCATACTGCAACCCTAAGGTCATGGTTTCCTTGTTCTTCAATTGTACCCCATTTAAATCTTGGTACAATGGAAAAGCAAATTCAAAACCAACCCGAAGGTTTTTTAACGGGCCGTTCGGCACATAGGTGTTAAACCCTATTCCAGAGTTTAAATAGTTCCCTCCGGAATTATCGGTATCCGCTGTTATAACCATCATGGGGTTTAAATTTGGATCTATCCCTTCTATTTCACTAACCAACAGTCCTTCCAAGCGTAAAGAAAAGCTTAACCAATCAGTTGCTTTGGCGGCCAACCAATTGTTCAAACTATAACGATTTCCATAACGGTATTCCCTATCATTTTCCCCAAAGCGGAAAACACCTCGCAATTGACCTCCATAGGATAGAATGTTTCCCTGGCACAGATAGGTCAATGCCAAATTTGTGTCAAAAGTACCGCTTCCAATCTGCATAGGATAGGGCAATTCCACCTCATTAGGTGAAGATGCAGGTGTAACATCACTTTCCGTAATGCTCCCAGTAGGGATGGAAAACCCTAATTGTGCATGCATCGTCTGTCTATTTTTATTGAAGAATTTGTAAAGTCCGGAAATTTGGATGTCACCCAATCCCGAAGCTTCAGTAGTGAACATGCCGCCCATGCGAGTTATATGGTCCATCTCCATGGACAGATAGTTGAACATGGCCATTAAAGTGATTCTGTCACTTGGAGCGTACATGGCACCTAACATATGCATATTCATAGGCATTTGGGTAGGGGTTACCATATAATCGGCCAAGGCATCGTCAAAAGAGGCATCATCGCTCCCCTGCTTTAAATCCTCCATGTTCATATACATGTATCGGTAGCTGAACATCCATTCACCTTTGCCGTGCATATGGTCTCCCATTACCGGGATAGGGGCGTGTCCGTCCGGTCTGCCCGCGGACCATTTTTCGTTGTTCGTACTATTAGTTTCTTGAGCGCAAAGCGTTATTGTTACCATTGTTAGAATGGTAGATATATATATTTTCACGGATGTTATTTTAAATTTTTGGAAATAAGTAATGGGCAGGTCTATTGCCTATTATCAGACTTGAACCTGCAAAAAAAAGAAACTAAACACTAAGGCTAGGCGGACGAAAGCTAAAGTCGCTATACAGAAAGCTGTAGTTATTACTATAATGAAGAACTGAAGCACCTTTGGGGGTTTCAGTTTTTTGAATAGGTATGGCGAGAACATCAATAAAACCAATGGGGTATTCTTCCATGGCTATTTTTGGGAGATTCTGTTTTTTCTCCTCGTTCTGTTCGTTGAGTTTTTGCATTAGGTAGCACTTCCCATTACATTGCATTTCTACCTTGTCCTTATTGATACAAAGAAATTGAGCAATGTAGTCTTGATCTACTACATATTCAAATAAAGGAAACACAGGACGTAGCATGGCCAAGACATAGAGAAAAACAAAAAATGAGGCCCAAAAAGCTTTCAAGTCCATTGGTTTTTGCAAAGTTAGGTGATGAAAATTTTTTAGAGTGTTTTTTGTCATAAAAATTCATTTCATGATTCTTGGAAATTTTTGGTAGGTAACTGTAACAATTTTTTCGCCCCGCAGTCTTTAATATATTGGAAGAAAACAACGATAAAACCTATGAAGATGAAAAAAAATACTTTTTACACTTTGACCCTGACTTTCCTGGCCTTTGGAGTACTCCAAGTGGATGCCCAGACCAAGACCTTACAGGTAGACTCATTTGATAAGATTATGATCAGCCCTCACATTAAGGCGACGTTGGTTCAAGGGGATGAAGAATCCGTATATTTCGAATATGCCAATGTTTCCGAGGAGGAAATCAATGTGGAGGTCGAAGGCAAAACCCTACGTATCTATCTGGATGGCGCCAAAACATTGGATAGAAATGAAAAGGTCAGCGGTAACGGTTACAATATGAGCAGGGCTTATTATGAGGGAGCTGAGGTAAAGGCGATTATCACTTATAAAACTTTGGAGACCTTATCAGTTCGAGGCGAAGAAATAATACGTTGCGAGAGCACCATTGACCAAAAGAATTTTACTTTACGGATTTATGGGGAATCGCAGGTATACCTATCCGATGTCGACTTGGAAAAGCTCAAAGTTACCATTTATGGGGAAAGCTACCTTGAAGTTCAAAAGGGTACTGTTGGCCATCAAAAATTTATAGCCTATGGTGAAAGTAAGGTAAATACCATGGCAATTGATAATACTTCCACTAGGATATTGGCCTATGGTGAAAGTGATTTTAGGGTAAACGTAGCCGGTCGGCTTAAAGTTACTTGCTATGGGGAAACCCATATCACCTATGAAGGAAGTCCGAAGGTAGATAGGGGCATCGTTGTCGGCGAGGCCACTATTCGCAAGATTGGTTAGTGTTTATTTAATTGAAGGGCATGGATAGGGTTTAAACTCTATCCGTGCCTATTGTTTCATTCAAAATCCGCATCGGAGACCCCTTCGTTCACTTTTATTTCCTGTACCAAAAACTCCATACTTTGAGGCCCCATGGATTGGGTTAATTTAAAGGGGAACTGTATGCCGGATACTTCTTTGTAATCGTCATAGATTAAAGTTTGTTGCATTTTCTGTCCCTGCATTTCCGTAGTATTGACCTCTTGTAACTTAAGGCCACTTTCCATGTCATAGAAAATCGATTTTTCATCGGTTATTCTTAATTTATAGGCTTTCTTGCCTTCAATGGTTTCGACGCCCTCCAGTACAAGGTTATTGTTTAAATAGTTCAGCTCAGGAAAAGGAGCGGACTCTTCCTTTGCTTTCTTCAATTCCTCTTCTCCCAAATCCTTGCGTTGTCCTTGCATTATCATATAACCCATGTCCCCATCCAGAACCTGCTTGCTCATGGAATTGCCCATCACCTTAACATCCTGCATAAGTTGGTTCTTGGCAGTTTTTTTCAGTTCAAGGTTCAATTTCATACCCTGCATTTCGGCCTCCGCTATTAAGGCGTAGGATTGTACCCCTTCCAGTTTTTCCTTACCGCCCAGTGCATTGATATATTTATTGATAACATCGTTGGCCGTAACTCCCTCTGGTATTTTGGCATTATAATCCGGTTTTTCTGTTGCGTTCGCATGTTTGTCAAAATACTTCACGGGAATATCTTTTCCATTGAAGGGTATCTTTTCCAAATTCTCCGCAACCTCGCTCCCCTTTCCGGTAACTACGATTCGGAAATTATTCAAGGCTATGAATTTTTGGGCAGCTTCTTGGATTTGTTCCGCGGTTACTGCATTAATTTTTTCCAGGTAGGTTGTGTAAAAATCCTCCGGTAAATCTTCGGTAAGAATATTGAGGGCATAACGCGCAATGGTTTCCGGTTTTTCTAACGCCATAACAAATTCCCCAACGTATTCGGCCTTTGAGATTTCGATTTCCTCGGCATCCACTTTTTCATTTCTGATTCGTTTTAATTGATTCAGGAATACAGTTACCGAACTGTCCGTAACCACATTTCGCACACTTGCTCCGGCACGAAAACGAGAGGCATACTTATCTGCTCCGATACTGGATCTTGCACCATAAGTATATCCCTTGTCCTCACGGAGACTGGCATTGAGATAACTTCGCATGCCACCGCCCAAAATATTGTTGGCCAATAGGGAGGGAAAGTAATCTTCGTCCCCCATTTTCAAATCTATCACATTCTGTACGGCAATTTCGGATTGTACCGCATTGGGCATATCCACAAAATTTATTTGGGTATACTGTACATTTTTTGGTTTAGCGAGCGTAATAACCGGTGGACTGGCCTTTCGCCATAGCTGAAAAAGTTCGGTGACTTTTTCTTTTGTTTTTTCAAAATCCACATCACCTATTATGGCCAAATAAGCATTTTTGGGAACAAAATAGTTACGGTAATTCGATGCCACATTCTCAAGGGTAACCTGTTTTACACTTTCTTGGGTCACAAATTCCCCATACGGATGGTTCACCCCATAGGCCAATGCGCTCTCTACCCTTCTTGCTGCGGTGGCCACACTCTTTTCGCCAGATTTAATGGCATCCAAAAGAATGTTACGTTCTTTTTCCAATTCTTCAGCTGTAAAATTTGGATTAAGCGCTGCATCCGCAAGTAGTTCCAAAATGCGGTCGGCATATTTGGACAGCCCGGAAGCGGAAGCGCCACTGGAGCTAAAATTTATAGATGCGCCCATATAATCTACTTCTTCATTGTAGGTGTCCTTGTCTATATTTGTGGAACCCTTGCCCAGTAAGCTGCCCGTTAACTGACTTACCCCGGCTATTTCACCCTCAACATAAGGAGGGTTGTCTATGGCCAATGTGTAGGAAACCCTTGGAAGTTTATGGTTTTCCACCACAATCACCTGCAGACCATTATCCAGTTTAAAAGTTTGGGGAACGCCCAGATTAATTTCAGGAATCGGTCCTATCTTCGGTTCTTCGCTTCTGTCCAATTGTGCTGTTATAGCACATGTAATCAATAAAAACAGTAATAAAATAGATTTCTTCATCTTATTGGTTTTCCGTTTTCGGTAAATATTCCAGTAATAGGCGTTGATTTGAGCCTAGATATTTTTTGGCAATATCCCTGATTTCTTCCCGGGTTATGGAACGATACAGGTCTATTTCCGTATTTATAAGGTTGGTATCCCCATAGAGTAAATAATAATTGGCCAAGGAAGCTGCAATTCCCTCAAGAGTAGCGTTGGAATTCACAAATTGATTTTCAAACTGGTTCAACAGTTTTTGATGGTCCTTTTCCGAAATGAGCTCTGTTTGCAATTTTTGAATTTCCTCGTCAAATTCTTTGACCAAAGTGTCCAGGGTAGTTTCTCCCAAGGGAAGTGCAAATAGCGCATAGATACCATAATCCTCTTGACTTAGGTTTACCGCCTGCACGGCAAGTGCCATTTTCTTGTCATCAACTAATTTTTTATACAATTTGGAACTATTTCCATTGCTTAGATAGGTAGATATCATATCCAATACCCTTGCATCCCTTGTCGTAAAAGAAGGCGTTCTATAGCAGGCGACTATTGCCGGTATTTGGATATTGGAATCATAGGCCGTTGCCTTAAATTCTTGTGTAATCGGTTTTTCTTTAAGGAAACTACGCTCAATTTTAGCACCCTTGGCGATAGGCCCGAAGTAATCCTGAATCATTTTTTTTGTCGAAGGAATATCAATATCACCAGCGATAATCAAAGCGGCATTGTTCGGGATGTAAAATTTGTTGTTAAAAGCGATAAACTCGTCCAAGGTGGCTGCATCCAAATGATCCATAGAACCTATGGTACTCCATCGGTAAGGATGCTCTATAAAAAGGTTTTTCTTTATTTCTGCCAGTAAATTTCCATAGGGGCGGTTGTCCACACGCAATCTTTTTTCCTCTTTCACCACCTCGTTCTGAGTGTCTACGCCCACTTGTTCGATCACGGGATGTAGCAATCGCTCAGATTCTAACCAAAGGCCTGTTTCCAAGGCATTGGAGGGGAACACTTCATAATAATAGGTGCGGTCATCGTTAGTGGTTGCATTATTTTTTCCTCCTTTGGAGGAAACTATTTTATCCCATTCCCCACGGCCTATGTTCTTGGTTCCCTCAAAAAGAAGATGTTCAAAAAAGTGCGCGAATCCCGTACGCTCTGGGTCTTCATCCTTGGCCCCTACATGATAGGCTATTGAGGTCACAACAATGGGTGCCGTATTGTCCTGATGAAGGATTACATGCAGTCCATTGCTGAGGTCGTATTCTTCAAAAGAAACTTCCTGGGCGCTACTATTGAAAACGAATAGAAGTGATGCGAGTAAAAAGAGAGGTAGTTTTTTCATGTTTTAGGAGGGTTACGTCCGTATATCCTTTAAAATAAGTAGTGAATGGAAACTATTTGTTACACGAATATAATTTTTTTGAGGAATTGAGTAAGATCATAGCTACGCTTTAACAAGAATTTCTATCATATTTTGTATTTTTATGTCAACGTAAGACCATTGGAAATGAAGGAGTTTGTTTTGCCAATACGATTTGGTGTGGCCACGAGCGGTTGCCTCATTGCCTATTTCCTTATGCTATCGCTCTTCAATCTGCATATCAATGTTTTTTACAGTCTTTTCAATGGTGTAATCACAGGTTTTGGAATTTACGAGGCCATTAAATTTTTTAGGTTAAGGGACAAGGAGGGATTCAATTACGGAAAAGGATTTATGGCAGGATTGGTTACCGGGGGTGTGGCCACTTTAATTTTCACTTTGTTTTTTGCATTATATTCTACTGAGCTCAACATCGAGTTTTTAAACGAACTTTCCACGGTATGGGCCAAGGACTATCGCAATTTTGAGGGCATAGTTTTCCTTACGGTCGCTGTTATGGGTTTTGCTACTTCTTTGGTGCTGACACTTTCTTTTATGCAGCTTTTCAAGACGAGCAATAATCCTAAAAATAAATCAGTTTAAAAACTCCTTAAAATCACTTGTGGATTAGCGAATTACCCCTATATTTGCACCCGCCTATGAAAAAAATCCAAATAAGTTTTCTATGGCAAGAAAGTCCTAACGGAAGGACGAACAAACTAAAATCAATATACACGCTATGTACGCAATTGTAGAGATGGCAGGGCAGCAATTTAAAGTTGCGAAAGACCAAAAAGTGTATGTTCACCGTTTAAAGACGGAAGAAGGCAAAAAGGTTACTTTTAACAATGTACTTCTTTTGGATGACGGTAAGAACGTAACTGTTGGCGCCCCGGCTATAGACGGAGCCGCTGTTGAGGCTAAAGTCGTTAAGCACCTTAAAGGTGACAAAGTAATCGTCTTTAAAAAGAAAAGGCGCAAAGGATATCGTAAGAAAAATGGTCATAGACAATTCCTTACGGAAATCGTTGTGGAAAGTATTATTGCCAAAGGAGTCAAAAAAGCTACTGCTGAAAAGGCTAAGGAGGAAAAACCTACTGCCAAGAAAACCGAAGCAAAAAAGGAAGCTCCTAAAGCTCCCTTGGTGAAAGAAACCGCAAAACCCAAGAAGGCCGAGCCTAAAGTAGTAGAGGATTTGAGCAAGAATACGGTGGCCGAATTGAGGGAGATGGCCAAGGCAAAAGATATTACGGGCTATTCCTCAATGAAGAAAGCTGAATTGATAGCGGCGTTAAAAAAATAAGGAACGAACTAAAAACGATAAATTATGGCACATAAAAAAGGTGTAGGTAGTTCAAAAAACGGTAGGGAATCAGAATCGAAACGTTTGGGCGTAAAGATTTTTGGTGGACAAGCCGCCGTTGCGGGAAACATTATCGTTAGACAACGCGGTACCAAGCACAATCCCGGTGAAAATGTTTATGCGGGTAAGGATCATACCTTACATGCTAGAGTAGACGGTATGGTGAAATTTGAAAAGAAAGCGGGCGGTAAATCCTATGTTTCCATAGAACCGTTTGAAGCTTAAGAACTATATTTTTATATAAGCTATTGGACCCTGACATCTTGGTCAGGGTTTTTTATTGCCATGAATGAAGAAAGGGATTTTTGTTTTTATGATTTGGGGAGATTGCCTATTTTAAACCCTATCCAGTTCTTTCGGATCAATAGAAAGTTTATGGTTTCTGTAAAAGCGGTAGTTGAAATCCATACCTATTTCAACAGCAGATTATTGCTAAAATTATTGCCCAAGGAGGAAGAGCAAGTCATTGTTTCCCGGGAGCGGACTACCAAATTTAAGCGATGGTTGGATATGTAGTTTCCCTTCGGTAGTTGTATGGACCGATGTTTTAATTTTCTGTTAATCCCAAACTACCACCCTCTTAAAAGAAGTAACTTGCAGCCTCTAATAGAACATAACTTATGAGAACATTTAAATTTCTTCCCTTTGTAGTATTCCTTTTTTTTGTTGGCCATCTTGAGGCACAAAACAAAAAGGATCAAAAGATTATGAAAGATGCAGTTAAGGCCAAGAAAAGTCTTTTAAAGACTAGTTCTGGTTTGGAAACCTTTTTTGAGAATTCTGCGGGTTACGTTATTTTTCCCAATGTAGGCAAGGGAGGGCTTATTATTGGAGGCGCTTCTGGAAATGGGGTCGTTTATGAAAAGGGCGGTGAGGCTATTGGGATGGCCGACCTTAAAAAATTGAACGTAGGTTTCCAAGCAGGGGGACAATCCATTATCGAGGTAATCTTTTTTGAGACCGAAGTGGATTTGGACCGGTTTAAGGAAGGCAAATTTGCTTTTGAAGCTTCGGCCTCCGCAGTAGCCTTAAAATCTGGGGTTGCCGTGAATGCAAAATATAAGGATGGCGTGGCCGTTTTTGCGCTGCCCAAAGCTGGCCTTATGGCAGACGCTTCCGTCGGAGGGCAAAAGTTTGGGTATAGCCCGTTTTAGGTTTTTCCTATTGGCAATCCAATATCTATGTAAAAATTAGGATTTAATGAAATTACTATAAAGGAAGGCCCTTGCAGTTATGCAAGGGCCTTTTTATAAGCTTTAAAAGCGAGACCTTTTTTAGCGGTCTCAAATCTAAAATCTAGTATCTATAATATTCTGGCTTAAACGGTCCTTGTACTTCAACTCCTATGTACTCCGCTTGATCAGGTTTTAACTCAGTGAGCTCAGCACCTAAACGCGAAAGGTGTAGGGCCGCTACTTTTTCGTCCAAATGCTTGGGTAGCATATATACCTGGTTTTCGTACTTATCGCTATTGTTCCAGAGCTCTATCTGCGCTAATGTCTGGTTGGTAAAGGAGTTGCTCATTACAAAACTAGGGTGTCCTGTAGCACAGCCCAAATTTACCAATCTTCCTTCTGCCAAAAGGATGATATCTTTACCATCTATGGTATATTTATCTACTTGGGGCTTGATTTCATCCTTGGTATTTCCATAATTTTTGTTCAACCAGGCCATGTCGATTTCATTGTCAAAATGGCCAATGTTACAAACGATGGCCTTGTCCTTTAAGGCTTTAAAGTGCTCTGATCGGATGATGTCCTTGTTCCCTGTGGTGGTAATAACTATATCAGCATTACCGACCACCGTTTCCAATTTCTTTACTTCAAAACCATCCATACAGGCTTGTAGGGCACAAATGGGATCAATTTCCGTAACGGTCACAATCGAACCTGCACCTTTAAAAGATGCGGCCGTACCTTTGCCCACATCACCATATCCGGCAACGACTACGCGTTTTCCGGCCAACATGGTATCCGTTGCCCTGCGAATGGCATCCACGGCACTTTCGCGACAGCCATATTTGTTATCAAATTTGGATTTGGTGACGGAATCGTTCACATTGATTGCGGGCATTGGCAAAACCCCATTTTTAAAACGTTCGTATAATCGGTGTACTCCGGTAGTAGTTTCCTCGGAAAGCCCTTTAATACCGTCGGTCAATTCAGGATATTGGTCCAACACCATGTTGGTAAGGTCACCCCCGTCATCCAAGATCATGTTCAAGGGTTTTCTCTCCTCACCAAAGAAAAGGGTCTGTTCTATACACCAATCAAACTCTTGTTCATTCATGCCCTTCCAAGCATAAACAGGAATACCTGTAGCCGCTATGGCCGCCGCCGCATGATCCTGAGTAGAGAAAATATTACAGGAACTCCAAGTGACATCAGCACCTAAGGCCGTCAATGTTTCAATCAATACCGCAGTTTGTATGGTCATGTGAAGACACCCTGCGATTCGCGCTCCTCTTAGAGGTTGCTCATCTTTGTATTCTTCCCTAAGGGACATTAGACCGGGCATTTCTGCCTCTGCCAATTCAATCTCTTTCCTTCCCCAATCGGCAAGTGAAATATCTTTTACCTTATATGGTACATAAGAAACGGTTTTGGTGCTCATACTAGTTTTTATTTATTACTTTAGATTAAACAGGAAAACTTGCCTTTTTGCGGTTGCAAAGTTACAAATATCCTAAAGATTAGCATGCCTCTTTATAAGACTATACCCATCAACTCATCGATATTGGTTTATATTTGGAAAATCCAGGAATCGGAGGCTGAGCTCTCCGAAGGAATCCAATTGACCCCCCATTGTCAAAAACGGATAGACGGTATGAAATCCGAGCTGCACCGACGGGGGTTTCTGAGTATTCGGCATTTAATGGCGGAGGCAGGATATGTGGATGCCGATTTGTACTATGATACTGCGGGGAAGCCTCATCTTGTGGACGGCAGAAAAATTTCTATTACCCATTCCGGCCATTTTACCGGAATTATAGTTAGCGATACTATTGAGGTAGGAATTGATATAGAAAGACAAAGGGATAAGATATTACGTATTGCCCATAAATTCACACCTATTGAGGAGTATCGGACCATAGCCAATACAGATGCCCTAGTACGGAAGCTTACCATTGTTTGGGGGGCCAAGGAATCCTTATACAAGATTTGTTCTGATCCCGGAATCAGTTTTTTACACCATATTGATGTAAAGGATTTTTTATTTGCGGATAAAACTACAACGGCCGAAGTGTTATATCACGGAAATTTATCGCAATATGATGTCCATTTTTTGGAATTTGAAGGTTTTAGCTGCGTCTATGCGCTAAAAAGTTGATAAGTTTGCGGTCTATGTTTCATAAACTTCCCTAGCACTGAATTATGCACATTTCCGTAGAACTTACCTTTTCCCCTTTACAGGACGATTTTGAGGAGCATATCATCAACTTCATCAAAAAGCTTAGGGCATCCGGGCTTACCATTTTGGAAAACCCACTTAGTACCCAGGTATATGGGGACTATGAAACTGTAATGACTTTGTTGCACACCGAAATCAAGGAGGCTTTTGAGATGATGGACAAGGGTTTGATGTATATGAAAATAGTAAAATCCGACCGAAGCGAGTATGAACCTCATTTTTGATTGGATTTTTTCGCAGTATCAGGACACACCCACCCATATTGTTGTCCTGGAATTGGTAAGTGCCTTCTTTGCCCTCTTAAGTGTTATTTACTCCAAGCGCGGAAATATATTGGTTTTTCCCACAGGAATAATCGGTACGGGAATAGCGGTTTATATACTATGGATTTATGGTCTCCTAGGAGATATGCTCATAAACGCCTACTACTTTTCAATGAGCATAATAGGTTGGTTTGCTTGGACCAGAAAAGTGGACGAAACCCACTTCATACCGGTTACCTTAACAACGGAAAGGGAGAAGAAATGGTCAATCCTGCTTTTTATGGGAACAATCGTTTTTGTGGCCATTATCTACTCTGCTACAGATAGGCTCAATACTTGGATTGCCTACACGGACATACTTACCACGGCAATTTTTTTCGTAGGGATGTGGCTTATGGCCAAAAAGAAGCTGGAAAATTGGATATATTGGATTGTCGGTGATGTCATTACCGTTCCACTCTATTTGTACAAAGGACTTATCTTTAGCGCTATACTATTTTTTGTTTTAACCATAATCGCCATTTTCGGTTATTTCTCATGGAGGAAAAACTTAAACAAGAGCCCTCGGACATTGTTAAGGTAGTTTTGTTCGGACCGGAATCAACGGGAAAGACCACCTTGGCAGAACAGTTGGCAAGGCATTATGATACAGTTTGGGTACCCGAGTATGCCCGGGAGTATCTACAAGACAAATGGAACAATGAGCGCAAGACCTGTGAACCTAAGGACTTGTTGCCCATAGCTGAAGGTCAAATGAGGCTTGAAAACGAACTGACCAAAAAAGCAACTAAAGTTCTTATTTGTGATACGGATTTGTTAGAAACCAAAGTATATTCGGAAGCTTATTATGTTGGGCATTGTGATCCATTGCTCGAAAAAAATGCATTAAAAAATTCATATCACCTCTATTTCCTGACCTATATCGATATTCCTTGGGTTGGGGATGACTTACGGGATAAACCCAACGAACGGGAACGGATGTTTACCTATTTTAAAGAAACTTTAGAAAAATATAACCGTAATTTTGTAGCCTTAAAAGGGGATAAAAAATCACGGTTGTCGACCGCTATAGAACACATAGATAATTTATTGGATAAATGATACAGCTCTCGGGTAAGGATTTAGAACAACTTGATAGTAAGGGAATTACAAAGGAAATTGTACAAAATCAAATCGAAACTTTTAAAGAAGGAATCCCTTTTGTCCAGTTAGAAAGAGCTGCGGTCATAGGGGATGGGATTTCCAAGTTTTCCGAAGATGAGCAGGCCAGATTAATCCACCAGTTTGAGGAGACCCATAATGCTATTTCCTTGCTCAAATTTGTCCCGGCCTCAGGGGCCGCTTCCCGTATGTTCAAAGCCCTGTTCAATTTCTTGGATAGTTATGACCCAGATAATGAAAGCTTAGAAGACTATCTTGAGCGGACAAAGGACTCCGGTCTTAGGAAGTTTTCAGAAGGTTTGTCAGATTTTCCATTTTATGGTTTGGTGCAGAATAGAATAACGGAAATAGCAAGTACTAAAGGCAAGGAAGTATACTTATTCGTTAAGGAGATGATGTCCGAAAATACCTTGAATTATGGTTTTTACCCTAAAGGCCTTTTACCATTTCACAATTATAAGGATCATGTTGCCACCCCATTTGAGGAGCATTTGACCGAAGCGGCCAACTATGCCAAGACCGAGCATAACGCAAACCTACACTTTACGATTTCTCCGCAGCATGAGGAAATGTTCAAAAAGGAATTCAATTCTGTAAAGGAAAGGGTATCCGCTCGGACAAATACTTTCTTTCAGGTTGGATATTCTTTTCAAAAGCCTTCTACGGATACCATAGCCGTGGATATGGAAAATGGACCGTTTCGCAATAATGATGGTTCTTTGTTGTTCAGACCTGGAGGACATGGAGCATTGATTGAAAATTTAAATGAGCAAGATGCGGATATTATTTTTATAAAAAATATTGATAACGTGGTCGTTCCAGAGGCCTTGGAAGAGGTGTCTAACAGTAAAAAAACATTAGCGGGCGTGTTATTGGAGGTCCAGCAAAAGGCATTTGAATACGCCAGACTGTTGGATGAGGACGACCACCTTGAAAGTGAAAAACTAAGCGAAATTCAAAGGTTTTTGACCAATGGCCTAAATGTTCGGTTTTCCGATAATTTTTCAAGTTTAGGTATAACAGAGCAAGTTAAAATACTAAAGGATAAAATAAACCGACCGATACGGGTTTGCGGTATGGTCAAAAATGAGGGAGAGCCTGGAGGAGGTCCGTTTTGGATTCGAGATAGACATGATACGGTTTCTTTACAGATTGTGGAATCTGCCCAAGTAGACATGAATAATAGTGACCAAGTAGCCATTTTTAAGAACTCCACTCATTTTAACCCTGTAGATTTAGTCTGTGGCATTAGGGATTATAGGGGAACAAAATATAATTTGCTGAATTTCATAGACCCAAAACAGGGATTTATAACAAGTAAGACAAAAGAAGGCAGGGAATTAAAAGCTTTGGAGCTTCCAGGCCTCTGGAATGGTGCTATGGCTTTTTGGAATACCATATTCGTAGAAGTGCCCCTGTCTACGTTTAATCCGGTAAAGACGGTAAACGATCTGTTAAAACCTTCACACCAAGTAAGTACGACCCGTTAAACCTCCATGATAAGTACGGACATGGAAAATGTGTGTAAATCTTATACACTTTTCTTGTTTTTTTACACACTGCTATACAGTTATATCAGAAATTACGAATCTATTAAAACTCAGTTTGTCAATTAGTTACGATGGTTTTAAGAAAAAAAACCACATTGGCACTGTTTTCCCATTAGTATAGGTGATTAACAAAACAAATACATAATTTAAAAAACACAAGAAAATGAAAAGAGTAATGTTAGCTGCAGTAATGGCCTTAGGTACAATGACTGCTTTTGCACAAGAAGAAGTAACCGAAGAAGCAACTGCAAACTTGGAAGAAGTTGCCGCAGAAGCTGTTGAGGCTCAAGATGGTTTTAACGAAGTAGCTTTGGAAGAGTTGCCGGAAACAATTACACAAGCTTTGGAAGCTGCTCACCCAGGCGCTTCAGTAGCAAAAGCTTATATGAACGAGCAGTCTCAATACAAACTTGAAGTAACCAAAGAAGATGGCGAGCAAGTTGAGTTATATGCAGATGCCGAAGGCAATTGGATAGAGATGTAGTTTAAGCACGTATTATCCATAGAGTTAATTAATATATTGCTTAGTTTGGTTTTAAAATCCCCGGCCTAATCGCCGGGGATTTTTATTGGATACCAATTTGAATAAACATGTAAGTCATCTCCACATAGGTATTTATTTAGTGGGAAGACAGAATCTTACAAAAGTTAGCTGCACCACGTCTACGTTCAGCACCAGTAAAAAACACGGCCGATCATTCCTTTCAGCCCAAGGTTTTTTCATTCGTAAATTACCTTTGGAATATGCTACCTCTACGTGTATATTTTACACGGTTCAAAAACCAAATACCCAAAATTACACACTATAAAATATACCCAATAACTTTTAATCAATTGATAACGAGATATTTAAATCTGATTTAGATTCTGGTATCATATTTTCTATCTATAGTTCATGTTTAATTAGTAACAATATTCAAAATTTGAAAATCATGAAAAAATTAGTTTTTGTTTTAGCATTGTCTCTCGGAAGTCTAACAGCTTTTGCTCAAGATACAGATGAAGCCCAAGTTGATGCATCCGAGGCCGTTGCCGCTCAGGATGATTTTTCGGAAATTGCAGCTAGCGAATTGCCAGAGGCAGTAACCGCAGCAGTAGCCAAAAATTACCCGACTGCTACCATAGACAAGGCTTACGTTAACGAATCAAAACAATACAAACTGGAAGTTTCTTTGGAAGATGGAACCTCGGGAACTTTGTATGCGGACGAAAGTGGTAACTGGATCGAAATGTAAATAACTTGAGTTATTTGTTTTGTATCAAGTTGGTTTGGTCGGAAAGGGGTCGTCATTGTACGACCCCTTTCTATTTGAGCTAACTCACCCCGCAGAATAGGTGGAATTTTTTCTTCAAGTAACATATTTCAAATAGTTGTTACGGAATTAACTTTGGTCTGCAGAATGTCTCTTTTTGAAAAATGTATTTCATAAACTTTAAATGTATTTACTTAGAGATAGCAGTGAGTTCCATATTTCCATCCGCAATCTAAAAATGGAAGTTGATAGATTGACCTCCCGAATAAAAAGGATTCTACTTATGAAATAGTGTGCTTCAAAAGAGCGGCGAAACTAAAGTTAAACCGATGGTTTTGCCTCTTAATTTCATTCATTATTTATGATAATTTTAAAGACTAAACAGCTTTCTTATGCTATTTTTACGTACATATAGCGTACAAGAATTTTTTTATGCCAAACATCTTGATCATCGAAGACGATGCCGCCTTTTGTCAAATGCTACAGAAGTTTTTGATTAAAAGAGGGTATGATGCAGAAATTTGTTACCATGCCACGGATGCCAAGGAAAAGTTTAGCGCCACTGATTTTGATGTTATTTTGACGGATTTGCGTTTGCCGGATTATGATGGGATACAGTTATTGGCCGATATAAAGAAGGTAAAGCCGAAAACCCCTGTTATTCTTATGACGGGCTATGCGGAAGTAGGCACGGCGGTGAAGGCTATGAAGCAGGGCGCTTACGACTATATTTCCAAGCCCTTTACTCCGGAGGAAATTATCATGATCATTGAGAATGCATTGAGGGCAAAACCATCCCAAGTAACCCATGATACTCCGAGTGTACAAAAACTTAGGCACAAAGAGACGCCTTCGGAACGGAAAAAGAGTTCAGATGAAAAGACAATTTTGGGAGTCAGTGATGCTTCAAAGAAGTTGGTTGATTATATTAAACTGGTAGCACCTACTGATATGTCCGTGTTAATTACCGGTGATAGCGGGACCGGCAAAGAAGTTACTGCCAGAGCAATACATAATAATAGCAAACGCAAGGATTACAACTTTGTGGCCGTGGATTGTGGAGCTATTCCAAAAGAGCTGGCTTCAAGTGAATTTTTTGGTCATATAAAAGGAAGTTTTACGGGGGCCATTGAGGACAAAACCGGAAACTTTGAAGCAGCCAATGAAGGCACCCTTTTCTTGGATGAGGTAGGGAATCTTTCCTATGAAAATCAAATCCAATTGCTAAGGGCCTTACAAGAACGGAAGATAAAACGTGTAGGTAGTACCAAGGAAATCCATGTGGACGTTCGTATCATAACGGCTACAAACGAAGATTTGACGCTTGCCGTTCAAAAGGGAAGCTTTAGAGAAGATCTGTACCATAGGTTAAACGAGTTTTCCATTCAAATTCCATCCTTGGAAGAAAGGTTTGAAGATTTGATTTTGTTTGCAGACCATTTTTTGGCGAAGGCCAATGAAAATTTGAATAAAGAGGTTCACGGCTTTTCAACTCAGGTATGGGAGGCCTTTCGACAATACCACTGGCCTGGAAATCTAAGGGAGCTTCAAAATATAGTCAAAAGAGCGGTGCTTTTAACAGTAGGTGATGAAGTGAAGATAGAAACGCTTCCTAAGGAGGTTTTACAATCGAACCATTATAGCACAATAAAGCCCGAAAATTTTTCTAAATCCGATTTTGAGAAAGATCGTATCATCAAAGCGTTAAAAAAGACTAACTTCAATAAGTCGAAAGCCGCAAAATTATTGCAGGTGACTCGGAAAACACTCTACAACAAAATCAACCACTATAACTTGGACTTATAACCAACCTACTTTCCATTTCAGAGGTTAAACGGTGTACTTTTTTCTCTAGCTGTTGCAAATCGTGAAGAAGGGCATTGGTATTCATTGAATCTGGGGTTGCTACTTCCAATCGTTCCAAAAATGGCACGCAATTTTCTACCCTAAGCTGCCTGAACATAGGCAACATACGATGGGAGACATGATTTATTTGAGCATAATCTTGAGCTTTGATTGTTTCTTCCAATAGCCCCATGTTGGCTTGTGTATCCCTTAAAAAAGTATGTAATACTCCAGAAATGGCATCTTCGTTTTTTCCCAAGAAGGAATGAATAATATCCAAGCTATAGCTTTGGGGCCTTTCTTCTTTGGTAGGGCCTTCGGGTTTTGCGTCGGTCACTTTTTTAGTCTCCATGCCCATTAACCTCAAAACAGCTATAAGTTCACCTTTGGAGAAAGGTTTTTGTAGCACTTGGTCAAATCCTTTTGAGGTATAGGTATCCACTTCAAAATCCCTCCTACCGGTCATGGCGATAATAGGTTGGCCTTTATAATGTTTGTATTGACCCGACTTCAATTTTTTCAAGACTTCAAAACCACTTGTTTTGGGCATTTGTATGTCCGTTAAAACCAAATCGTAAGCCAAATGGGAATCCTCTTCTACGAATAAAAAATTGGTAAAGATATGGGCGATAATTCCTATACTTTGGGCCAATTCGCGTAACATACCCAATAGAGCGGTATCATCATCAATAATAAGCATGCTAAGTTTGGGCACCAAATAACGCATGTTCTGCTCTACGGGCCCTAATTTTTGCTGCGTTACTTCCAAGGGTAATTCAAGGGTAAAGGTACTGCCTTGGCCAACCTTACTTTCCAAGTTCAACGAACCGTTGAGTAATTCCGTCAACTTCTTGGATATAGTGAGTCCCAGGCCATAACCTCCAAATTTTCTTTCGGTATCTGTATCGGCCTGGGCAAATTCCTTAAAAATAAGTCCTTGCTTTTCTTTGGGAATTCCTATGCCTGTGTCCATAACCGCTATCCTTGCTATCACTTCTTTTTTACCTTCCTTAATGGTATTTGCCACAATCCTTATATGCCCTTCTTCGGTAAACTTAAAGGCATTTCCAATAAGATTGGTAAGTATTTGACGTAGCCGGAATGGATCTCCCAATACTGTTTTTTGAAGCGAAGAATCTATTTCTAGATATAATTTTAGCTTTTTATATGTATAAAGCGACTGCAGGTTTTCGGCGGTTTCTTGGATAAGATATGCGGGTATAAAGGGTATTTTTTCAATCTTTAATTTGCCCGCTTCCAATTTTGAAAAATCCAAAAGATCATTTACCAGATTACCTACATACCCTGTTGAGGAGGTTATGTTCTTTAGATACCCTTCCTGTTTTTTGGTTAGATCCGTATTTTCCATGAGTTCCGTATACCCTTGTATCGTGTTTAAAGGAGTTCGTAGATCATGGCTTACCGTAGAAATCAATTGTTCTCTACTCTTTAATAGAGATTCGGAATATTTTTTCTCTTTTTCCAATTTTTGCCGGTAGGTCTGCACCTTCCAAAAATCGCGGTTGATTAAAAAAGTAAAAAGCCCGACAACAATGAAACCTAATAAGGCCGCCAAACCGGCCAAACGAATACTTTTCCGTAACGCGGATTGCTTTTTTAGGTTATCGTTATAGGTGTTCAGTATTACTTCCTGCTCCAATGCGGAAACAATATTACGTAGTTGTTGAGAGAGCTCTAGGTCGGTACGGTTAATTTCATTTTCCTTTTGGGCCAAGAAGCGCTGTGTCTTTGCATCGTTTATTTTGGCCTCCGCCAAAAGAGCCTTGGAAGCGTTAAGAACGGAATCTATTTTTTCGGAGTCTGGAATGGACGAAGTATCAGCAGGAATGTTCTCGTTTAAATAAGCGACCCAATCTTCCAATACCTTTCGTTTATACGGTGAGAGTTTTTCAGGGTTCTTTTCAAAATTATACACCGTAAGTTTTCCGAACGATGCCTCCATTTTCCGAAATTCCTTGAGCACATTATCTATAGAACTGTAGTTCTCATTTTTCGCCTTTAAGCTGCGAAGTTCATTGCTATTGGCTACTTTCTGTTCCAGTAACAACTTTACGCTATCCAATTTCGCTTTTTGGGAGGGATCGATGGCGAGTTGTTTAAGGGAATCTATTTCATTAAAAACAGAATCGATTTTTTGGGCGTACGCATTAAAATTCTGTTTGGTCTTGGTCTGCAATGCCAATTTGGACAGGCTTTCCGCTTCGTAAATTTGGGTTACCAAGGAACCGGTCCTTAATAACTTGGTGTCACTTTGGGCAGAGGTTTCGTTATTTACCAAGACCTGTATCTCGGAATAGATGAAGTATCCAGCTCCCAAGGCAAGTACGCATAGCATCAAATAACTGATGGCCACCTTAAACGTAAATCTATTCTTGGATTTATCCATACACCTGCTTAATGCCCAATAGGTATTAAAAATACGTATAAACCGCGGTTAAGGTTTATAATATGGCGTTAATTGCTCCAAAGATTATGATATGTGTAGTATGAGTTGTAAGTTTGTTCCATCTCAAAGGGGTGCGAACTCCTGATAAAACTTTTAGAGGGAAAGACCCTTAACAAGTTCAGGATAAGCTGAGATTATACCCAATGAACCTGGGCGGGTAATGCCGCCAAGGAATGCGCAAGTCGCTTTTTGGAATTTCTTTCGTTCTTAATTGAACAAAAAATCAAGTTTAACACAGAATAACAACCCCTTTTATTCGTCGCTAATTTTTTAGTACGGATGAAACTGCTTTATTCTAAATTTTTATTTACCACCGCTTTCGGAAATAGCGGTTACATGCGACCGCTTAAAAACAATATTAAGTATCGCATGAAAATTGTATTCACAACATTGGCCCTTTTTGGGCTAGCTATGGCCGTTTCGGCCCAGCAAAACCCAACAGATTCTTTAGAAGGAAAGAAGATCTTACTGGATGAAGTTTTTGTTTCCGCAATTCGTGTAACCAAGGAAACACCAGTTACTTTTTCCAACTTGAAAAAGGAGGAGGTCGCTTCCAGAAATTTGGGGCAGGACATCCCCATATTAATGAATTTTCTACCTTCAGTAGTCACCACTTCCGATGCCGGTGCCGGGGTAGGCTATACCGGAATACGTGTTAGGGGGAGTGATGCAACACGGGTCAATGTTACCATTAATGGTATTCCCTACAATGATGCGGAATCGCAAGGAACCTTTTGGGTAAACATGCCGGATTTTGCATCCTCCACGGAAAGTTTGCAACTGCAAAGAGGTGTAGGGACTTCTACAAACGGGGCAGGGGCCTTCGGTGCCAGCTTAAACTTATTGACCGATGGATTTTCCGAAGAGGCGTATGGGCAAATTTCCAGTTCAATTGGAAGCTTTGCCACACTAAGGAACAACATTAAGTTCAGTTCCGGACTGTTGAATGATAGAGTTGAAATTTCAGGGCGCTTGTCCAGAATTACTTCGGATGGCTATGTGGATAGGGCTTCGGCAGAACTCGATTCCTATTTTTTACAGGGCGCCTTCAAAGATGATAATACCCTGATTAAGGCACTGCTTTTTGGCGGACACGAAATTACCTATCAAGCATGGGAAGGTATTACCTCGGAACAACTTGCAACTGACCGGACCTTTAATCCCTCTGGTCAGTATACCGATGAAAACGGTAACATCCAGTTTTATGAAAACGAGGTGGATAATTATAAACAGAATCATACACAATTGCTCTGGAACGAAAGCATTTCCGAAAATTGGAGTAGCAATATTGCATTGCACTATACACGCGGAAGAGGATTCTTTGAACAGTTTAGGAAAGATGATGATTTTGCCATTTACGGATTTGAACCTCTTACCATCGACGGGGAGGAGGTGAATACGACAGACTTGATTCGGAGGCGTTGGCTGGATAATGACTTTTACGGGACCGTATTTTCCGTAAACCATAAGAAAAACAATTTGGACATCATCCTGGGTGGTGGATGGAACAGATACGAAGGAGACCATTTTGGTGAGGTCATTTGGGCCCGTTTTGCCTCAAACAGTGAAATTAGGGATAGGTACTATGATGATACTTCTGTTAAGACGGATTTTAACGTTTTTGCCAAAGCCAATTACAAACTCAACCAAAAATGGAGTCTTTTTGGGGATATGCAATACAGGAGAGTTAAGTATGAGGCCAATGGAGAGGAAACAGGACTTGTTGATGATATCTTTAACTTTTTCAATCCCAAAGCGGGGTTGACCTATGATTTGGACCGAAACAACAACTTCTATTTTTCCTATGCCAGGGCCAATCGGGAACCTAATCGAAATGATTATGAAAACGGGAACCCAAAGCCCGAAAAACTGAATGATTTTGAATTGGGTTGGCGCTATGTTTCCCCAAACATACAGTTGAATACAAATGTCTACTACATGCGCTATAAGGATCAATTGGTGCTGACCGGGGAACTTAATGACGTAGGAGCCCCTTTGCGTGCCAATGTAGGCGATAGCTATCGTTTGGGATTGGAAATAGATGCCAATGTTCAGATAGGAGATAAATTTTGGTTGAGGCCAAACGTGGCCCTGAGCACAAACAAAAATCTTGATTTTGTATTTCAGCGAGATGGGATTCTCCAAGATTTGGGCAATACGAATATTGCCTATTCGCCGAACCTGGTCATCGGGAATCAGTTGGGTTTTGCCCCTACGGAACAGTGGCTGGTTTCTGCATTGACGAAGTATGTTGGCAAACAATACATGGGCAATATAGATAGCGAAGCCTCCACACTAAAGGCATATTCCCAGACCGATTTGAACATTCAATACATTTGGGAATTGGATACCTTTCTTGAGAGCATTACTTTCTCTGGATTGGTAAACAATATCTTTGACCAGGACATTGTATCCAACGGCTATTTTTTCACCTTCGATGATGACTCTTCGGGAAACATTACCACAATTGAGGGTGCTGGATTCTACCCACAAGCGGGGATTAATTTTTTGCTGGGTGCCACAGTACGTTTTTGAACTATTCACAAACTTGTACTTTTGTTGAACAAACATTTTAACAAAGGTGATATGTCCGATAATAAAACTGATATGAAAACTATCCGTTGGGGTATTATAGGTTGTGGTGATGTAACAGAGGTAAAAAGTGGACCGGCATACCAAAATACGGAAGGTTTTGAACTGGTTGCCGTAATGCGTAGGGATGTCGAAAAGGCCAAGGATTATGCCGAACGGCACAGTGTTCCCAAATTTCACCCGGATGCCGATGACCTTATTTCGGATAATGAAATTGATGCCGTATACATCGCCACCCCTCCCG
Source organism: uncultured Flavobacteriaceae bacterium (assembly GCA_947494715.1). Classification (GTDB taxonomy): domain Bacteria; phylum Bacteroidota; class Bacteroidia; order Flavobacteriales; family Flavobacteriaceae; genus Ulvibacterium. The sequence goes on from CANLWG010000007.1 coordinate 62,188, forward strand.
ATTCGCATAAATACTATGCATTAAAAGTGGCCGAAGCTGGAAAACCCTGTTGTATCGAAAAGCCTATGGCACCTTCTTATATGGATAGTTTGAAAATTTATGAGGCTTTCCAGGAGAAAAACATTCCGTTGTTTATTGCCTATTATAGAAGGTCACTTCCACGATTTGATAAGATTAAGGATTGGTTGGATAGTGGCTTTATTGGTGCCGTAAGAACTATAAAGTGGCAACTCTCAAAGCCAGCTTCGGATTTGGATAAAAGTACTACGTACAATTGGCGTACCGATACCAAAATCGCTCCGGGAGGGTATTTCGATGACTTGGCAAGTCATGGCTTGGATCTGTTTTGTTATCTTTTGGGTCCAATTGTTGAGGCCAAGGGAGTGGCTTTGAATCAGCAAGGATTATATTCGGCTAAGGATGCCATCACTGCTTGCTGGGAACACGAAAGTGGCATAACCGGCTATGGAAATTGGAATTTTGGAAGTTATGGTCATGAAGATTCGGTTGAAATAATCGGTGATGAAGGGAAGATTTCATTCTCTATCTTTCATGATAATCCATTGGAATTGGAGAACGGACGAGGGAAGGAAACCTTGGAAATAAGCAATCCAAAGCATATTCAACAATATCATGTGGCTCATATGAAAAGTCATTTGTTTGATGAATACGAGCATCCTTCATTGGGAAGTTCAGGACTACATACCAGTTGGGTAATGGATAAAATCATGGGAGTATTATAAAATGGAGGTTCAATTGGAAATGACAACGCTGTTCCCGTTAAAGGAAGCTCGATATTCCAACATATCATAATACCGGTTGCCATCGTCCGGTCTATTTAATTGCTGTCCTGTAAACAAGCTATATTCGTAATCCTCACAAGAGCAGGTAGCGGTCTGTCCTTCCAATTCCATGGTAGAACAAATATTCGGGGCGTGATTAGGGCAACTGGCCTCAAATGCCCTGAATTGATCAAAGCCTGAATTGATTACGAAAACGCCCCGTGTTCCTACACCTTGCGTACCTATGTAAACCGCATTTCCCACATTGGTCAATGGACTGTACAAAGGGAGGTTCAAATTAATGTCAAATCGGAAGCCGATCTCCTGCAAGAACGGATTCCTATTGGTGCGATCGTTGTCACAGGAAAATAGAAATGTTATAAAAAAAATGCTCCAAATGCGCATCATAGCGTAAGATCCATTTATATAATGAGTACAAAGTTGAGCAAAAATTATGTATCTTTGCGTTAAATCCTCTCTAAAAAAGCCGGGTACGTCGCGGTCTAAGTAGAGGATTTTCCTATTTAATAAATAATGAGGTTATGAGTAGCGTATCTTACTATACAGCTGAGGGACTTAAAAAATTGAGGGAAGAATTAAGCAATCTGAAGGATGTGGAGCGGCCTAAGGCATCGCAGGCTATTGCAGATGCCAGGGATAAAGGGGATTTGTCGGAAAATGCCGAATACGATGCGGCCAAGGAAGCCCAAGGGCTGCTGGAACTCAAAATATCCAAATTGGAGGAAACTTTGGCAAATGCAAGGTTAATAGATGAATCGCAGTTGGATACTTCCAAGGTATTGGTGCTGTCCACGGTAAAATTAAAGAACCGGGCGAATGGTATGGAGATGAAGTATACCTTGGTAGCTGAAAGTGAAGCCGATTTGAAAACCGGAAAGATATCCGTAAGCTCTCCCATTGGCAAAGGACTACTGGGCAAGGAAGTGGGCGATACCGCAGAAATTACCGTTCCAAATGGCACCTTAAAATTTGATATTTTGGAGATTACAAGAGATTAATATAAGACCTGTCAGGTTGAAACTTGTCCGCCCATTTGGCGGAACCTAACAGGTCTCAATATAAACCATATGCCAAGTATTTTCACCCGGATTATCAATGGCGAGATTCCCTGTTACAAAATAGCCGAGGACAAGGACTACTTTGCGTTTTTGGACATCAACCCTAACTCCAAAGGCCATACACTATGTGTTCCCAAAAAGGAAGTGGACAAAATTATGGATTTAGATCAAGAGACCTATATGGGTCTTATGGCATTTTCCAGGAAAGTAGGCAAGGCCATTGAAGCCGCAGTAGATTGTAAAAGAGTAGGGCTTACCGTAATTGGGTTGGAAGTGCCCCATGTACATGTGCACTTGATTCCCTTACAGGGAATGAAAGATGCCACTTTTCAAAACAAAGTGGTGTTGACCCAAGAAGAATTTGAAACCATAGCACAAAGTATTCGCTCTAAAATGTGATGCCCCCTTCCATAAATAGATATACACCTGCTCCTACCAATACGACCAGTAGGAGTAGAAGCACATAGAAAAGTGACGTAAACTGTATCGAAGCTTTATGTGGAGTCGCCATTTTTTGATAATAATCGAAGATTTTTTCAATGTCATCCGTCCAGTTCACCGGATAGATTATGGAATTACATTTTTTACATTGGATTTGGTGGGTAACCTCATTGGTGGTCCTATGGATCAATCTACCGTAGGTGTGCTTTTGAAAAAAGGAAATTTTCATATCCTGATTAAAACATTCCGGACAATTGTTGGTTATGTCCGCCTCCTTTAAGGTCACTAACTTTTCTTTTGACATAATTACTGGTTTACTCTTAAGGATATCTGCATTATGGTACCCTCTTTATTGGAAGAAAGGACTTTAATTTTTCCTTGGTGATATTCTTCCACAATCCTTTTAACAAGTGATAGCCCTAACCCCCAACCCCTTTTTTTAGAGGTTACGCCTGGATTAAAAATGGTCTGGTAGTCACTTTTTGGAATACCATGGCCCGTATCCGCAACCAATATATTTACATATTTGCCATCGGGTATTATTTCCAAAGCTATATTCCCGCGACCCTTCATAGCATCAATTCCATTCTTTACCAGATTCTCTATGGTCCAATTATAAAGAGAAGGGTTTAAAAGAACGGATATCGTATCTGCCTTGGTATCGAATGAAAAGTGGATAAGCTTAGAGCTCCGCAGTTTTAGATACTCAAAAGCATCCCTAGTCTCCTTAACAATATCATGGGGTTTTAATTCTGGTAAGGAACCTATTTTGGAAAAACGCTCCGTAATGGTTTCCAGTCGGGATATGTCCTTTTCAATTTCCAGGGTGATATCGGGGTTTATACTTTCATTCTTCAACAACTCGTTCCATCCCAAAAGGGAGGAAAGGGGAGTGCCTATTTGGTGTGCCGTTTCTTTGGCCATACCCGCCCAGAGCTTATTTTGTTCAGAGGCTTTGTTTGTCTTAAAGAAGAAAAATATAACAGCCGCGAACAAAAAGATGATGAGCAACAAGGCTATCGGATAATATTTCAATTTGTTCAACACTTCTGAATTCCCATAATACAAAGTTGCAAGATGTTCCCCCTGTTGGTCTATGAAAATTGGAGTGTTTTCATTCTGAAACTTTTTTATCTTTCCCTTAAGGTATGAGGAATCGTTGACCATTTCCTCGGGCATATTGTTCGTTTTTATGGAACCATCCTTGTTTACCAAGATCATTGGTGTTGAGGAATTGTTTTGTAGCACTTTTATGGTAAGGTTGCCCAAATCCATATCCTCTGAGGACTGTAAAAGTTCTGACTGGGCAGTGGCCCAGATTTCCATCTTGGATCGTTCCTCTTCCTTGAATTTTTTGAAAAAACTATTGGTATTCCATAGGATCAAGCTCACGATTACAAATGCGGAAACCAACAAAATGATGTTGGGTGTTCTCTTTTTCGGATTAAAATTCATCCAATCGGCTAATTATATTTAAAGATAACGCAATTTGACAAACTATGGTGTGCAAAGACTTTGTGCGTCTGTTTCAAATAGGAGGTAAATTGGCTACATTTGTAAGGCAATGGCAGAAATGGTTTCCATACTTCCGGGAGAGGTTTCTACGAATAGATTACACCGTTATTTACTGGGAGCAGTGGGTCCTAGGCCTATTGCCTTTGCCAGTACAAGAGATGATAAGGGAAGGCCAAATTTGTCACCGTTCAGTTTTTTTAATGTATTCAGTGCCAATCCTCCCATCTTGATTTTTTCGCCGGCCCGTAGGGTCAGGAATAATACGACCAAACATACATTGGAAAATGTTCTGAAGACACGCGAAGTGGTGATCAACATTGTAGATTATGATATGGTAGAGCAAATGTCCTTGGCAAGTACTGAATATGCCGAAGGGGAGAACGAGTTTATAAAAGCTGGCCTTACTATGTTGGAATCCGATATGGTAGAGCCGTATCGAGTGGCCGAATCGCCAGTACAGTTTGAGTGTAGAGTGAACAAGGTAGAACCTTTGGGTAAGGAAGGCGGAGCCGGAAATCTCATTTTCTCCGAAGTGGTGAAAATCCATATAGATACCTCAATTTTAGATGAAAATGAGGATATTGATCCTTACAAGATAGATCAAGTGGCACGAATGGGGGGCAATTGGTACACTAGGGCCGTAGAGGGGCTTTTTGAGATCCCCAAGCCCCTTTCAACCTTGGGTGTCGGGGTAGATCGGATCCCAAAGGATATTCGGTTTAGTAAAATACTTACCGGAAATGATTTGGGTAAACTGGGAAATGTACAACAAATTCCTTCTCTCGAGGAAGTGGCTGTTTTTAAACAAAGTAATATAGCACTACAATCCATTATAGATGACCAAGATTTCAACAAACTACATTTGATAGCTCAAGAATATTTAAATAAAAATGATGTACTTTCCGCTTGGAAAATTCTATTGGCCCTATGAGAAGGATTCAACTATTCGAATTTGAGGATTTTAGCTGGTTTCCCAATTGGCTTAGAAACTGCATGACCAATCTGATAGTGGTTTTACAAAGGATGATGGGGATTCCGGAAGCCCTGGCCGGTTTGATTGCAGGTATAGTAGAAAGTAAAGAAATATCCCGTATCGTGGATATGGGTTCGGGTTCGGGAGGGGCCATGCCCGAAGTATTGAAAATACTACGCTCAAAACCAGGTTTGGAGAATATAGAATTGATGATGACAGATTTGTATCCCAACAAAGAGTTTATCCAAAGATTCAACGATACCCCTGAAGAAGGAATCAGTTATTATGAAAATCCGGTAGATGCTACCGATATAGCTACGGCTCCAGAGGGGCTCAAAACAATGGTCAACAGTTTTCACCATATGCCGCCCAAGGAAGCTAGAAAAAATTTAAAGTCCGCTCAGGAAAACAACCAACCTTTGTTAATTTATGAGTTAGGGGAGAATAATATACCACTGTTGGTCTGGTGGGTATTGCTGCCCATTAGCCTTACCATACTTATGGTTATGGTTCTTTTCATGACTCCTTTTGTTAAACCTTTGACCTGGAAACAGGTTGTATTTACCTATTTAATACCAATCATTCCTATATGTTATGCGTGGGACGGGCAAGCTTCACTACCTAGAATATATACCTTTGCGGATCTGGACAAATTGCTCGATGGGCTAAAAAAAGAAAATTACACTTGGGAAAAGGGATATGCCAAAAATGAAAAAGGCAAGAAGAAGGGAACCTATCTTATGGGAATCCCGCAATAAGTTTTAATAAAAAGAACAATATAAACGATAGAAATTATGGAAATACAAGGAAAAATTAAGATGGTGGGCGAAACAAAGACCTTTGGCAATAACGGTTTTAGGAAAAGAGAAGTAGTGGTGACTACCGAAGAACAATATCCTCAACATATCTTGGTAGAATTCGTTCAGGACAAGACCGACTTGCTAAATAATTTTAATGTGGGCCAACCTGTAAAGATCAGCATTAACATTCGGGGAAGGGAATGGACCAACCCTCAGGGTGAGGTAAAATACTTCAATTCTATACAAGGATGGCGTATTGAAAACTTACAATCCGAAGAAGATTCCACTGAAATACCACCGGTACCTCCTATGGAGGCTTTTGAGCCAGCGGACAACCTCAATGAAGAAGATCACGACGATTTACCATTTTAAGATTCACTTTAATACTATTTAGACCGGCCAGGTTTTCAAAACTTGGCCGGTCTTTTATTTTCTCTTCATTTTGCCTACTTTCAAATGATGAATTTCACTAGTACAATTGAACGTATTTTTCGAAAATACTTGCCCTCACCCTTTACTATTGCCGTATTGTTGACACTTTTGACCATTTTGTTGGCCTTAGGATTTACAGAAAACACTTCAAACAAAAATCATTTGGCTGCGGTACTTACCTATTGGGAGAATGGTATTTGGAACAATGGACTTTTGGTATTTGCCTATCAGATGATGCTGATTTTGGTCTTAGGGCATGTTTTGGTGCTGAGCAAACCTATGGAACGGCTTATTCTTAGGTTGACCAGGTATGTTACGAACCCGTCCAATGCGGCTGTATGGGTTGCCTTACCAACCATGTTGGTCTCCTTTTTCAATTGGGGCCTTGGCCTCATTTTTGGTGCAATTTTAGCCCGAAAGGTAGGGGAGCATGCCCAAAAGAAGGGTATTCCCATAAATTATCCTTTGATCGGGGCATGCGGTTACGTTGGCCTAATGGTTTGGCATGGAGGAATCAGTGGTTCGGCGCCAATAAAAGTATCCGAAGCGGGGCATTTGCAAAGTTTGATGGAGAACATATCAAATTCGCATATTCTTGCGAACCTACCCAATACCCTTTCTACATCCCAAACCGTTTTCAGTAGCTGGAACCTAATCATTTTTGTTACGATTGTAGTGACTATTTCTCTTATTGCCCTAAGACTGGGAAGGACCATAAAACCCACGAATTTGGATTTGCCCGTTTATCGTTTCCTTGCGATATCTGATAAAAAGCCAAAGGGGGCTGAAAGACTTGATTCTTCCAAATGGTTCTCGATAGCCTTCGGCCTATTGATTTTGATCGCCTTTACCCTTCAATACGTGCCATTGCTCAAAACTTTGAACATAACGCCAAATATGCTCAATTTTTTCATGTTGGGCCTCGCATTGATTTTGCACGGTAGCTTCCGAAGTTTTTTGCATGCGGTAGAGTCGGCCATCGGGGACACGGCGGGAATCTTGATTCAGTTTCCTTTATATTTTGGCATTATGGGTGTTATGGCCAGTAGTGGAATGATCAATGGGATTTCCAACTTTTTTGTATCCATTTCCAATGAAATCACATTCCCGATTTTTACTTTTTTCAGCGCAGGCCTAGTCAATATTTTTGTGCCTAGCGGCGGGGGGCAATGGGCAATACAAGGGCCTTTGGTCATTGAATCCGCATTACAGCTGAACGTACCTTTGCCCAAAGCGATTATGGCCTTGGCCTACGGTGATCAGATTACGAATATGTTACAGCCCTTTTGGGCTTTGCCCTTATTAGGCATTACCAAGCTTAAGGCAAAGGAAATATTACCCTATTCCATTATCTTTATGTTGGCAGGCAGTTGTATCTATATTTTAGGACTGCTCATTTTTGCGTAAATTTGAAATAAAATTTGCTATGCAAAAGGATAGGGAACATAACCCTTTGTTCTTTCTAACGGAACGATTGGAATTTCCTTCCGTAGAGAGTGCCAATTCTGAAGGATTGCTGGCCGTGGGAGGCGATTTATCCCCTGAAAGGCTTTTGTTGGCGTACCAAAGTGGAATCTTCCCCTGGTTCAACGAGGATTCGTTGATTTTATGGTGGAGTCCAGATCCAAGAATGATACTTTTCCCGGAAAAGATCAAGATTTCCAAAAGCATGCGCAAGGTGTTGAACGACGGTCGATTTCAATTGACCAAGAATACCTGTTTTGAAGAAGTGTTACACCAGTGTGCCACGGTAAAACGGGCAAATCAACAAGGTACTTGGATAACCAACGATATGAAGTCCGCGTATGTGGAACTCCATAAAAAGGGGTATGCCAAATCCTATGAGGTTTGGGAAAAAGGAACTCTGGTAGGCGGCTTATATGGAGTAGATCTCGGACATGTGTTCTGTGGCGAAAGCATGTTCAGCACCACGGATAATGCTTCTAAATTTGCATTTATACATTTGGCACAGGAACTGGCTTCAAAAAATTATAGTCTAATCGATTGCCAACTACATACCGACCACTTGGAAAGTTTGGGTGCCGAAGAAATGCCTCGTTCACAATTCATCAGGCTTTTACAGGGAAAAAATCAGGGAGGAGAATAGAAAAAGCACATTTTCAGTTTTTTGAGTATAGTCCTCCACCCGGTACTCCAGACCTGTCTGAAACTTGGTGTGGCCATTCAACAGCCAACCAATATTTGTGATTATCCTTTGATCCCATTCCGGTCCATTGCCCTTGGTTACACTGAGCAAACTTTCAGCGGAAGCAACAAAATAGGGCTCACCCACATCCAACTTTTCACCTTGTAATGCAAAGTCCAGGGCAAATCGGTATCGAAATCGGTGGATAGTTAGATCCGGTGTTATCCGCTGTTCCATTCGTAAACGGTCTCCGAATCTAATATTGCCCCTTTGATAGGTAATGTTGTACTGTTGGGTAAACCGAAGTTCGTTTTGCTCTTCGTCCTCAAAAACCTCTCTAAATCTATACTGGACTCCAATTGCGAAACTTTGCCCATGGCCAATATCCAATTTGGAAAAATGGGTAATATCTACATGGCGCGTTCGCAACTGTAGATCGTCCATCTGGTAGGTATAGTTGCGCATATCAAGAGAAAAGTTGTGGGAGTAATTGGTTCCGACTTTATAATTAAGCGCAACTTCCGGCTCCCAATAGCCCGTAAAGTTATTTTGTGCTGCTACGGATTGGAACAGCAACAGGATAAGGCCGTAGCATATTCTTTTAATAAAGCACATGGTCATAGTTAGGCGGCAACGACTTTCTTAACATCCGTAGATTCCCTTCTGCGTCAAAAAGGATTTCATATTGTTCATATTCCCGTTCTTTTTTTCCACTCACCATCAGCTCATAATTTATTGAAGGAAGTAATAAGTTTTGAAATGCATTTTTGATGGTGGTTTCAGGGGATTCGCTGTCCGTTACAGGATATTGTTGCTGTATCTTCCGGATTTTTGATTTTTTAAAAGTGGTGCTAAGGTAGTCCTGGATGTTTGCCCAACTCGCATTTGGAATGTCTATCTGCTTCACGAGAATTTCTATATCCTCCAGTTTTCCATTTTCATCAAACTCAATACTATATTTGAGCTTATCTTTTTTGAACTTGGCCTCAAAGCTGATTTTCGCACTATCAATTTCCTTGTAAAACCGTACTCTTTTAGCTCCTTCTATTTCTTCAGAAATATAGTCCAACGCTTTTTCTGGAAATTGTTTTTTAAGAATACGGAATTCCCTTTCGTATTTGTTTTGCCCAAAAGAAGGAAAACAGACCATAAATAGGATGGATAAGAGTAAGATGTTATACTTCATGGTACCTAAAACATTGTAATTCATGATCATTTACCATACCCGTTGCCTGCATATGGGCATAGACCACGGTGCTACCTACAAATTTGAACCCCTTTTTCTTTAAATCTTTGCTAATAGCATCGGAAAGTTTGGTGTTTGCGGGTGCATCCTTGTAATTTTTGAAGGCATTTTTAATGGGCTTGCCATCCACAAAACTCCAGATATAATCACTAAAGGTCCTAAATTCCTGCTGCACCTCCATAAAGGCCTGGGCATTGGAAACTGTGGCATTTATCTTTAGCTTGTTACGTACAATTCCCGGATCCTGTAAAAGGGTATCGATTTTCTTTTGGCCATATGCAGCTATCTTCTTATAATCGAAATTATCGAAAGCCTTTCTAAAATTTTCACGTTTCCTAAGGATGGTAATCCAGCTCAATCCGGCTTGGAAGGTCTCCAGAATCAAAAATTCGAATAATGTGTCATCGGCTTTCACGGGAACGCCCCATTCGTAATCATGATAGGACTCATAAAGTTCATCTCCCAAACACCAGCCACATCTATGTTTTTCCATAAGGGTTCAATAACTTTAAATCAAAGATAGGGATTAGATCAAGACGTTTGGACGATATAAAGGTAAAGGGGCATCCCCAAGGTAATATTAAAAGGGAATGTAATGGCAAGTGCCATTGGTAGATAGAGGCTGGGATTGGCCTTTGGTGCAGCTAAACGCATTGCCGCTGGTACCGCAATGTAGGAGGCACTTGCGGCCAAAATAGCGAATAAGAACCGATTGCCTACACTTTCCGTAAAGATTGAACTTACCACTGCGACGATACAGCCATTTATCAAGGGTATTATGATGGCAAAGAAAAAAGCGAACCATCCTTTTTTAAGAAAATCGTTTAGCTTTTTCCCGCTGCTTATACCCATGTCCAATAAGAACACCGCCAAGAATCCCTTAAAAATATCTGTTGTAAAGGGTTCTATACCTCTTGCTTGTTGATCACTTGCCAAAAAACCAATGACCAAACTGCCCATAATAAGTAATACGCTGCCATTCGTAAGTGAATGATGTAAAACCCCATTAAGTTTTACGCCACTCTTTTGGTCCTTTTGAAAATATGCCATTAACAACACCCCAATAATAATGGAAGGTGCCTCCATCAACGCCATTACTGCCACCATGTGCCCCCCGAACTCTATTTGTTCGATTTCCAAAAAAGACACGGCCGTTACAAAGGTTACTGCACTAACAGAACCATAGGCGGCCGCAATGGCTCCTGAATTGGCAACATTAAATTTTCTACGCAAGATGAAGTAGGCATATATTGGTACGAAAAGGGCCAGAAATACTCCAAAAAGTAGGGACCACAATATTTCCATATCCAAATTGCTATGTGAGAGCTCAAGTCCGCCTTTGAAACCAATGGAGAACATAAGATAGAGCGAAATGAATTTTGAGGAATTGGCCGGGATTTCCAAGTCACTTTTAAGCTGTACGGCAATGATTCCCAAAAAGAAAAAGAGCAGTGCGGGGTTGGTAAGATTATCTACCAATAGGTGTAAATCCATTTAGTTGGTTGTTGGTTATGGACCTTAAACGTAGGATTTAAGGGTATCACTTCGTTAGGGTGATTTTTATAGGACTATTTATTTCAACTTTCATACCTTCCATCTGCGCTTTTACAACAAGGTTTTTTACCATGTTCTTTGCTTCTTGTAAATCCTTAATGCGCTGCTCTGAATGTGAGGTGTCTTCTTGATAACCTCCTTGTAAATTGAGTACCTGTACGGTATGAAATTTAATTTTATCATTGATCAATGACAAGAGTACATCGGCCGCTTCTGCCGGAGAGAAAACGCCTTGTACTAATTTTATGGTACCCTCACCCCCCGGGGGAACTCGTTCTTCTATCCGAGGATGAGGTCTACCAGTTTTTCTTTTATTGCCCTTGACCCAACGAAAAAGCCTGCTTTCCATCAAATTGATAAAGGTTTTCGGTTTTGATGACATCAATTTTGTGTTTTACAGCATCGCCCATAAGTCGAACAATCTCATCTTTTTCCATTTGGGCGGACTCTGAAGAAAACCTACACCGCCAGTGGTCGGTGCAAAAAGTTTCCTTGAAACCTTTGGGCCATACCTTTATGCCCCTATTGGTAATCATGCTCAGTTTTACTTTTTCACTATCCAATTTCTGCAGTATCGGTCCTATTTCATTCGCGTCAAAACCGGGCCAATGTACAAAGAGATCTACACCTACCAATACCTTATCCGCAAGAGGCTTGCGCTCGTATTTGGGTAGATTCAGCGGTGCACCTTTTTCATAGTTTACCTTGGCTAGGGTCTCTGGTATTTTGCCCAGATTGGCGATGACCGCTTCCGCAAATTCTTTGGTGCCCACCTTTTGTGTACTTGTCCCCTCTTTATAAATATCATAGGTATGAATACCTTCTTCCATGGTACGTAGCCAAGCATTTTGGACTTTCTCGGCTATTTCGGTCTGTCCTAGGTGATTCAACATCATTATAGCTCCCTGTAACAATCCGGATGGATTAGCCAGGTTTTGACCGGCCCTTCGTGGTGCTGAACCATGGATGGCCTCGAACATGGCGCATTCTTCACCTATATTGGCCGAACCCGCTAAACCTACGGAACCGGTTATCTGGGCCGCAACATCGGAGAGTACATCCCCATAAAGATTGGGCATTACGATTACATCGAATAACTCCGGGGTATCCGCCATCTTAGCCGCACCTATATCCACGATCCAATGTTCGTTCTCTATTTCCGGGTATTGCACCGCGATTTCGTCAAACACTTTGTGGAAAAGACCATCTGTTTGCTTCATAATATTGTCCTTGGTAAAACAGGTGACCTTTTTCCGGTGGTACTTTTTTGCAAATTCAAAAGCGTAGCGCACTATTTTTTCGCATCCTGGACGACTTATCAGTTTAAGGCACTGAACTACCTCGTCCGTTTGTTGATGTTCTATCCCCGCATAGAGATCCTCTTCATTTTCTCGAATAATGACCACGTCCATATCTGGGTGTTTGGTACTTATAAACGGATGCAGACTTTTACATGGGCGAACGTTGGCATATAGTCCCAAAGACTTCCTAGTAGTAACGTTAAGACTTTTATATCCTCCGCCCTGTGGAGTCGTAATCGGAGCTTTTAGAAAAACTTTGTTTCTACGGATACTTTCCCATGATTCTGGAGCTATACCGGCCGTATTACCGGCGAGATACACTTGTTCCCCAATTTCTATTTCATCTATCTTCAATTGCGCACCTGCATTTAAGAGTATATTCAAGGTTGCGTCCATGATTTCCGGCCCTATGCCGTCACCTTTTGCTACTGTAATTGTATCCATACGTTTTCTGAGAATTTGAAGATGTTTTTGATTATTTGAATTTTATTTATTGGCAGCAAAAATAACACCATTATTAATAAATTAATATTTATATTTATTATGAATTGTATTAATATTTATTATGAATTATACACTGCATCAACTCAAAATATTTCTTAAAATATCTGAAACACAAAGCATTACAAAAGCTTCAGAGGAACTTCACCTTACACAACCTGCAGTTTCCATTCAACTCAAGAACTTTCAAGATCAGTTCTCCCTTCCCCTTACGGAGGTGGTTGGGCGTAAATTGTTCATTACGGATTTCGGAAAGGAAATAGCCGAGGCGGCAGAAAAAATTCTGAATGAAGTATATGCAATAAACTATAAGACCTTATTCCACGAAGGACAATTGGCCGGTCGCATGAAAATTTCGGTAGTGTCTACCGGTAAATATGTGATTCCTTATTTTCTTTCCGAATTTATGAAGGAACATCCGGGAATCGATTTGATTATGGATGTAACGAACAAAACCAAAGTGGTCGAGAGTTTGGCACAAAACGAGGTAGATTTTGCCTTGGTATCAGTTCTCCCTAAAAAAATGAAAATAGATCGGGTAGAACTTATGGAGAACAAACTTTTTTTTGTTGGCCCATCGGGAATGAAGTTGAAGAACTTTAAGCAGGGGAAGAAACTTTTTGAAGAACTCCCCTTGATATTTAGAGAACAGGGTTCGGCGACTCGCGGTGCTATGGAAAATTTCATAACACGTAATCGGTTTTCCATACGTAAGAAGATAGAACTTACTTCCAACGAAGCGGTAAAGCAAGCAGTACTCGCTGGCTTGGGAAGTTCCATAATGCCCTTGATCGGAATTAAGAACGAACTGAGCAATAGAGATCTTCAAATTATTCCCATTGAAGGGTTGCCTATAATAACAACATGGAACTTGGTTTGGTTACGGTCTAAAAACCTCTCCCCTGTCGCAAGGGCTTTTTTGGAACATATTGAAACGGCCAAAGCCAAAATTATTGATGAGAAATTCAATTGGTTCGGAGATTATTAGTGTTTGTTTTCCTCCAGTAATTGGAATTTGGCTTATCTTCGGAATAGTTCCTTTTTCCCGACCCATTGAAATATACAAGCGTTACTTTTATTTGGCGTAGTATTAAATTGGCCATGGGGAAAAATATTCTTGAAAATATCTAAGATTTTTGAAATCTTTGTAAATAGAGGCACCGACCTTGGGACCAAAACCGTCTAGCGAATACGATTGTGAATGGGTCGGTGCTCTGAGAGAACAAAATTAAATGTGATTTATCTTCTGGCAATTTCATCCTCTTTGGAGGAATCGGGCATTTTCAATTCGCCCTTGGCCAGTGCACTTTCCAGATTGGCTTTTACAGATGGCAGATATTTGAAAAATTTTCTACCGTTTTTACGTTTTAAGGAGACTATGGTATTTCCATTGCTCATCGTTTTAATATCTGTGACCACTACCTTATTGCCATGGACACTTTTCATGTCAGCTATGCCACCTCTTTTTATTATAAGGTTTTTTCGAGGAAAATGAATATGTGTAAAACTTCCATTTTCTGGAACATTAATGCTCATGATGTCGCCAACTGCAACCAAATCACTAGTGTCCTGTGCCATGGCCATAAAACCTGCGAGAATAAATACCAGGGAGAATACTACTGTTTTCATATCATATTGAATTTAGGTTATTGCGTATTATATATTTGGGAGTTTGGACTGCCCGAGTCGTTTTCCGCCGAAATAGGCACCAATTTTGCAGTGATGGTCTGGAATAAATTGTAAAAATCCCTACCATCCTCCCGCCTTAACGTAAGTTGCTTGGATCCATCACTATTGATATCCATACGTTCTACAATCAATTTGCTTCCAAATATGTTAAAATAATTGTTCATCCCGTCCCAGTCGTTCAAACCGCCCATGATGGCCATAACTTCTTCTGCGGGAAGTTGTATTTCATGTGTAGTAGAGGCATAGGAGGTTTCAATTTTCTGATAATCGTCCAAAACGAACAAACCTGTTTGTTGTGCACTTCCCATAAAAAATGGGGCGATAAATCCTATAAAGATTATAAATGGCTTCATTTTTATTATGGTATTATCAGTTTTATGCCCTTCAAATTACAAATATAGCAATACTTCTAAATATAGAAAGTGCTACTTTCGTTAAATAGTTGTTAAACTATTAAAATATGATAGTAATACTATTATATTTGTGAGATAATAGTAAAACAAGGACAATCATGGAACATCTGTTGCAGTCATTGAAAATCGGGATTAACGAAAAAATATTCATCAAGGATCCCGAGTCTTCGGATTTAGGGAAAAGAATAGTGGAAGAGAGTATTCTAATGATACATGAGATGGGGTTCGAAAGCTTCACATTTAGAAAATTAGGTGCTAAGATTAAATCCAATGAAAGCTCCATTTATAGATACTTTGAAAATAAACATAAACTTTTGTTATACCTTGCCTCCTGGTATTGGGGGTGGTTGGAATATCAATTAGTATTTTCCACCAACAGCATTCCGGATCCAAAAGATAAGCTTACCAAGGCTATAGAAATCATGACCCGTGAAACCAAGGAAGATTCGGCTTTTTCGCATATCAATGAAGTTGTCTTGAACAAGATCGTAATCAACGAATATTCAAAATCCTATTTGACCAAGGAGGTTGACGAGGAGAACAAGGAAGGGTATTTTGTTATCTATAAGAGGTTGATAAACCGGATCAGTAATATGATAAAGGCCTTGGATTCCAGCTACCCTTATCCATCCAGTCTTTCAAGTACCATTATCGAAGGGTCTTTGCACCAATATTTCTTAAAAGAACACTTTTCGTCCCTAACGGATTGCAATGAAAACATAACCCCTACCCAATATTTCATTGATTTAGTGTTCAAATCCTTAAAAGCTTAATACATGGCAAAAAAAATATTGACGGCATGGCAGCGCCTGGTAGGTCTGCTGAAACTGGATAGGAAAGACGTACTTCAAATTTTCTATTATGCCATATTTGCCGGACTTGTAACCCTTTCCTTGCCTTTGGGTATCCAAGCAATTATCAACCTTATTCAAGGAGCTCAGGTGAGTACCTCTTGGATCATATTGGTAGTGCTGGTTACTTTAGGGGTCGCCTTTGCAGGTGTATTGCAGTTGATGCAGATTAGGATTATTGAGAATATCCAGCAGAAAATCTTTACACGCGCCTCTTTTGAATTTACCTATAGATTTCCCAAAATAAGAATGAGCGAATTGCGGAATTTTTACCCACCTGAATTGGCCAATCGTTTTTTTGATACCCTCAATGTTCAAAAAGGATTGTCCAAGCTTTTGGTGGATTTTCCAACGGCATTGCTCCAGATTATCTTTGGATTATTGCTGCTTTCCTTTTACCATCCTTTCTTCATTATTTACGGGATACTATTGATAGTATTAATCTATATCGTATTTAAGTATACCATTCAAAGGGGTTTGGAAACTAGTTTGGATGAATCTAAAAATAAGTATAAAGTAGCACATTGGATACAAGAGGTAGCCCGTTCCATCATTAGCTTTAAACTTTCTGGGAGGACCAACCACGCCCTCAGGAAAAGCGATGATCTGGTAGATGAGTATCTGGAGGCCCGGGAGAGCCATTTTAGGATATTGGTACTCCAATTTATTCAGATGATAGGGTTTAAGGTATTGGTAACTGCCGGATTACTTTTAATAGGCGGCTTGTTGGTATTGAATCAAGAAATGAATATTGGACAGTTTGTAGCTGCTGAAATCATAATCCTATTGGTCATTGCTTCTGTGGAGAAACTTATCCTAGGGTTGGAATCCTTTTACGATGTCCTTACTTCCCTGGAAAAATTGGGTCAAGTGGTGGATAAGGAGTTGGAACCTCAACAAGGTGAAGAACCATTTAAGGAGCACGAAGGGTTTACTGTGGAATTGGACCGGGTAACGTATAGAGCTCCTGGAACTAACAGAAAAATTATAGATGATGTTTCCCTTACCATAACTCCAAACTGTACTATTTTGTTACAGGGGCCCAATGGGTCGGGGAAGGCTACTTTGTTAAGGTTAATAGCAGGGATTATTGAACCGGACGAGGGTGATATTTTCATAAATAATGTGTCTTTGAGGGGGCTTAATCTAAATTATTATAGGGCCCACCTAGGCCAGTCCCTAACTGAAGAATCCCCTTTTGAGGGAACCATTCTGGAGAACATTACCTTTGGGGATGATGACGTTCCCATGGACGATATCTATTGGGCTTTGGAAAAGTCCGGGCTCACCCAGTTTGTAAAGGAACAGCCCCAGGGACTAAAGACCATTATTTATCCCGAAGGAAAACAGATTTCCTACACCATTTCCAAAAAAATAGTGTTGGCACGGAGTATAGTAAGAAAACCCGAATTAATTATTCTAAAAGATCCTTTAGATCAATTTGATGAAAAGGAAGCCACGCGTATTATGGATTTCCTTACCCACAAGGATAGTCCATGGGCTTTGATGGTAGTAAGTCAAAACTCTAAATGGATAGATCGATGTGGCCGAATCCTCACTTTGGAAAAAGGCAAAATAACTAGCGAAAAATAGATTCTATGTTGAATATCTCAAGAAATAGCGTAAACAAGAACGTGGATTTAAAGGGATACAAATCCACGGAAAAAGTTTTCCATAAAAGGCACTACAAACACTTTAATAGGTTCTTAGCAGGATCTGCGGGGGCTTTTATTATCATCTTATTTTTGCCCTGGACCCAGAACGTTACGGGCGATGGCTATCTGACCACACTGACCCCAGATCAAAGACCCCAGACCATTCAATCCCCCATTCCAGGTAGGATAGAGAGATGGTTCGTTAAAGAAGGTGATTTTGTCCAAAAAGGGGATACCATATTGCACATTTCCGAAATTAAGAACGAATATTTTGATCCTATGCTGGTCGAAAGAACGGGGCAGCAGATCAAGGCCAAGTCCATGTCCGTACTTTCTTATCAAGAGAAAGTAAAGGCCTTGAACAACCAGACCTCAGCGCTTGAAAAGGAGCGTGGGTTAAAATTGGAACAGGCCAGGAACAAGCTTTTACAGGCAAAGCTAAAAGTGCAAAGTGATAGTATTGATCTTGAAGCTGCCAAGACCAACATTACTATTGCAAATCGTCAATATAATCGCACCTCACAATTGGAAAACGAGGGATTAAAGGCCGTCACTGATGTGGAGGAAAAACGTTTGAAACAACAAGAAACCCAGGCCAAACTGATTTCCCAAGAAAACAAATTGTTGGCCAGTAAGAACGAAGTTATCAATGCCGAAATAGAGATTACGCGGATTAATGCCGAGTATGCTGACAAAATTGCCAAGGCACAAAGCGATAAGTTCACGGCCCAATCAAACCAGTTTGATTCCGAAGCGCAAGTCACCAAATTGGAGAATGAGTTTACCAATTATGAGATACGCAATGACCTATATTATATCCGTGCACCTCAGACAGGTTTTATAAATAGGGCCATACAATCTGGAATTGGGGAAACTTTTAAGGAAGGAGACCAATTGGTGGGTATTATGCCGGCTAAATATGAAATGGCCGTTGAGACTTTTGTTAGGCCCATTGATTTACCGCTAATGCATTTAGGCGAAAAAGTCCGGATACAGTTTGATGGTTGGCCCGTTATTATCTTTAGTGGATGGCCCAATCTGTCCTATGGAACCTATGGCGGAGTTGTAGTGGCCATTGAAACTTTTATCAGTGACAATGGCAAGTATCGTATTCTTTTGGCACCGGATGTCAAAGATCATCCCTGGCCAAAAGATTTGAGGGTGGGTTCCGGGGCCAATACCATTGCACTTTTGGAAGATGTACCAATTTGGTTCGAGTTGTGGCGACAACTCAACGGTTTCCCCCCAAATTACTATCAGCCTGAAAATGAAAGGATGGCTAATGCCGATAAAAAATAGATATGGGTAGGCATATTATTTTTCTTATCGTCATTTGTATGACATCGGCTCTGCATGGTCAGGATGTGGATACCTTGGTGCTTAATTTTAGGGAGTACCTAGGGTATGTTAAAAAGTACCATCCTGTGGCCAAACAAGCCGAGCTGAACATAGATATTGGACAAGCCAACCTAATGAAGGCTCGTGGCGGATTTGACCCAAAAATTGAAGTAGACTATGATCGAAAGGAGTTCAAGGGAATTGAGTATTACAATGAACTAAATACGACTTTCAAGATTCCTACCTGGTACGGCATAGAACTGAAGGGAAATTTTGAGCAGAACGATGGCGATTTTCTAGATCCTTCCCTGACCGTACCGACCGATGGACTTTATAGTGCCGGAGTGTCCGTTTCCTTAGGAAGGGGTTCTTGGATAAATGAGCGTATGGCCACGCTTAAGCAAGCCAAATTCTTTAGGGAGCAGACGAGGGCAGATCGGGATCTTTTGGTAAACCAGATTTTGTTTGAGGCTTCCTTGGCCTATTTTAATTGGTTGCAGGCATACAAGGATGCGCAAATATTTAGAAATTTTTTGACCAATGCCCAAATACGCTTTGAGGGCATCAGAAAAAGCGCCTTGGCAGGTGACATTGCGGCAATAGATACCGTAGAGGCAAAGATTGCTGTTCAAAATAGGGCCCTGGGCCTGGAACAGGCCAAAGTAAGAATGATAAAAGCGGCTTTGGATCTTTCCAACTTTTTATGGTTGAACGATAATATTCCTATTGAGATACAACCCAACGTAATCCCTGATATCTATGTCGAGGAGGATATTGATATTACCCTTGAAATTTTGGGTAAGCCATTGGATAGTTTTACTTTGGAAAACCACCCCAAATTGAAATCATTGGATTTTAAGATTGATGGTTTAAGAGTAGATAAGCGACTGAAAACCAACAGACTGTTACCCCAAATAGATTTGGAGTATAATTTTTTGACAGAAACCCCGGAACTTATCAACTCCTTTGAATCCGAAGAGTATAAAGGGGGAGTAACCTTTAGGCTTCCGTTATTTTTGAGAAAGGAACGTGGTGATTTAAAATTGGCAAAATTTAAATTACAGGATGCTCAATTTGAACGGGATAATGCTGAGGTACAGATTCAGAACAAAATACTGGGTATTTATCGGGAATTGGAATCCTTTGATTCACAGAACGTATTAATAGATGATATCGTAGTTGATTATCAAACTTTGTTGACCGCTGAGGAGCGTAAGTTCAGTTTTGGGGAAAGTTCCCTATTTCTTATCAATTCCCGCGAAAGCAGTTTGATCGATGCCGAATTAAAACAGAATGAAGTGCAAAACAAATACTTCACGGCCAAGGCCAAATTATTCAACAGTCTTGCTGTGAACCCTGAAAACCTTTAATAGGAAACAAAGAAATAAAACGCTTTTTTGGCTTTGGAAGAGCAAAATATAAAATCATAATTAATAGTATTACTATCATATATTGAAAGTTTAACTTGTGTTTAACTAAGTATTGCTTTCAAAAGATATGATAGATATTTACCTTTGTATTATCATTAGTTCAATAAAAATGTTTGGTCGGGTTGAAGAATGTGGAAGTATATCCATAAGTGTAATTGTGGTAGACCTCAAGGATAAGGTTTTCAATATTAATCGATAACTGACAAACATTAAAAAACCGGATGAATGAAAAAGGAAATAATACTGCCCTTTCCCGAGTACGATAAAAATAATCAAGTAGGACCCAATACCGATATGGAAGAAATTCCGATTAGACCCGGAATGCTATTTAAGGTTGGTAGGCCTTCGAACTTGTACTATGAGTTTATTTACGCCTCCTTACATTTTGATAGGCATAGGTTATCGGACTTAAAGAAACTACTAAAGTTCCGAGGTATGGAGGTTCAGGTTGTAAGTATTTTAAAAATGAAAGATGGCAGTACTATTGCCGCATTGTCCAGAACCGATGGTAAGGCCTTTTCCGAAAACATTACAAAACTCTTTGCCGATATTTCAAAAAGTATAAAGACCAAGGAACTTCTTGGATAGACCTTACGAAGTATCCTTAAAAATATTTCAATAACTCTAAATATAATACAATTGACTATGATTAAAAACAGCTATAAAAAATTGTCATTGGCATTAACTGCTAGCTTGTTTTGGGCAATCGGAATAAATGGACAAACAGACAATACTCTTGCTCTTGGTATCGATCTGGATATAAGTACGGTCGCTTATATAGAAGATGAAGAAGCCATAGGCTTGGATTTTGACCCTTATTTTTATTTGCCTAAGAATTTTAACCCATATTATGGAATGGTTTTAGAGTTGGACGACATTATTTATTTGGAATGTGAAGAAGAGACGAACTTGGATTCGAGGTCGGGTATTCTTCTGCCATAACACTATGTAAAAGAAGGTTGTAGGCATAAAGGTCCCCTGATTATTCAGGGGACCTTTAGCTTTTTAATGCTTTTGAAAGTCAAAAATTTATGGCTTGTAAGTATTGTTTGTTTTTATCTACCAATGTAACCCAAGTTACCATTTCAAAATAAAAGGACTGGTAATTTTGTTCTCTTAAACAATGCTTTTATGGAAACAGTTATGTTCAAAACCGTTCAGGAGTTAATTCAGGAAAGTTTACCGCGGGCCATTTCTTATAAAGAATATCGGGTAAAAGTAAGTCAGTTGGCGGCTGAAGGGAAATCCACGGGTCCCAACCAGACCGAAGCTCTTGCCAATTATACCGTACTTAACGATAAACGTATGAAGCGTTTTGACAAAACTGTAAAGATAGATGTGGAAAGTACGGCCAGAATTTTGGAGATTGGAAAGGAAATCACCTTTCTAGTACTTACTGAAAGCTGGTGTGGTGATGCCGCCCCTACACTGCCCGTTATGAACAAGATTTCGGAATTGAATCCCAATATTTCCCTTAAGATTTTATTGCGCGATGGAAATCTGGAGCTTATGAACCATTTTTTGACCCAGGGCACCCTTTCGATTCCCAAATTGATAATTATTGATGATACTACAGGAAATGTACTGGGCGATTGGGGGCCAAGACCTAGTACGGCCACGGAAATGGTCCAGGAATTCAAAGAAACATTTGGGGCACTTACTTCAGAGTTTAAACAAGATCTTCAGGTATGGTACAATAAGGACAAGGGGGTGACTGCATTAAAAGATATCTTAACGTACCTTCCCCTGAAATAGATAGGTAATTGTGCCTTTCTGAGCGGCTTTTGAAGAGGAATTGAACTTGGCCTTTAATGCATAGGTTATGGCATTATCTACCAAACACCCATTGGAAGTACCTGAACTTTTTTCGTTAAAGTGGGCTTCAACAACATTGCCTAGGGCATCTACTTTAATATTAATGACCACTTTTCCACCTTTTATACAGGTGTAAATTGGTGGGGGAAGTTTATAATTATTTCGTCCCACCAAGGAATAGGAAACAGAGGTTTTTCTTTTGGCCAGATTGTTGGTAAACTCTTTTTTTTGGGCCTCTTTCTCACCTAACAACTGTTTTTGTTCCTCTCTCTTTTTTGCCAGTTCCTTCACCCGTTCCGCGTAATCGGAATCCGCTAGTAAATCTGAGGGATCTTCACCGTCCGTAGCCGCTTTTTGCTCCTCCATGAGCTCCTCTAGGGTTTTAAGAGGCTCAGGGTTCCCATAACTGGGTTTTTCATTTTCATTAAAGGCCATATGACTTTTAATAGGGTCGGCCTCCTGCAACTCCTCTAATTTTTTTTCTTCTTCCTTGATCAACTCTTCCAAAACCTCTTGATCCAGGATCATCTCTACCACATATTCTTCAGCTTGCCGTTGTCCCAAATGGATATTGTAAAGCCCCAACACTACGATTGCCATAGTGAAAAAGGTGATAATAAAGGATAATTGTTGACGGTTTAGATCCATAACGCTATAACCGATATTTCATTAAAATATTTTAAATTTTCGTTGAACGGGGACACCAATCCTTACAAAAAAACTATTGTAAGCCGTTCTTTCCAAGAAGCTTTTCGCTAAAAGCAACCGGGTCAACGGCTTTATTTACGTTGTAATCCCCTATTTTGGTTCTTCTTAGGCTTGACAAATATCCGCCGGAATTCAACGCCTTACCAAAATCATGGGCCAAAGAGCGAATGTATGTGCCCTTGCTACAGACCACTCGAAATTCCAATGTTGGCAATTCCATAGCTTTGATTTCAAACTCGGAAATGACGACTTTTCTTTTATTTATTTTTATTTCCTTGCCATCCCTTGCATATTCGTATAGCCGTTTTCCATCTTTTTTCAAGGCGGAAAAGACGGGCGGCCGCTGCTCAATTTCACCAGTGAATTTGTCCACGGTCAAATAGATAGCTTCCTTGGTTATACAATCGGTAGAGAAAACCTTATCTATTTCAGTTTCCAAATCATAGGATGGGGTGGTGGCCCCAAGCGTAATTGTTCCGGTATATTCTTTTCTTTGATTTTGGAAAGTTTCAATTTTTTTGGTGAACTTTCCGGTACAGATTAATAAAAGTCCCGTGGCTAGAGGGTCCAACGTACCTGCATGCCCTACCTTTATCCTCCTAAGATTAAATTTTTTCCGTATGGCCCATTTGATTTTGTTTACGGCCTGGAAAGAGGACCATCCTAAGGGCTTATCGATCAAAAGAAGCTGCCCGTTTAAAAAGCTTTCTTTGGTTAGGGTATCCATTTTAAGATTACTATGCGGTTTTTACAATAATGGGAATTTATGTATTCAACCCCAAAAACTATACCCAATTGCCAAAAGACCAACAATTAGGCAATAGATTGCAAAATAGGTGAGTTTACTATTCCTTACCAATTGGATCATCCAGGTACATGCAGCCAAACCTGCAATGAAAGCCGCAACAAAACCAGTGCCCATGGCCATAACATTTTCGCTTTGGAAATTGAGTTCCCCGCTCATAACGTCCTTGGCCATTTTGCCAAAAATCAATGGTACTACCATTAAAAAGGAAAACCGGGCGGCCTTGGTTTTGTCCACACCGAGCAGTACCGAAGTGGCAATGGTCGCACCGCTTCTTGAAATTCCGGGGAGCATGGCAACAGCTTGGGAAATACCTACGATAAAGGCTTTTGGAAAGTTGACTTTTTTGTTCGTATCCTTGGCCTTGTCAGCAAAATAGAGTAGCACTGCGGTAATCAACAACATAAAACCGACAAATTGAATGTCACCTCCGAAAAAGGCCTCCAATTTTTCCTCAAAAAAAAGACCGACAAATGTGGCAGGAAGCATGGAGACAATTATTTTAAAGGAGAATTGTGTTTCCTCATTCCATTTAAATTTGAAAAGACCGACCAAAATCTCCCAGACATCCTTTCTAAAGACTACAATGGTGCTCAATGCGGTAGCAAAATGTAATACTACGGTAAATAGAAGACTTTCTTCCGGAACGGAATTATCCCCTAATATGGCCTTGCCCAATTCCAAGTGGCCACTAGAAGACACTGGGAGAAACTCCGTCAATCCTTGAATAATGCCTAAGATTATAGCATCAAGTATATCCAAAATTAATTACGCTTCTTATGGGGATTCAACAAAATAGCATACACTTCTATCCCCAGTCCAATGAGTACTAGAGTGGGGGCCAAACGTATTCGTCTAAAATTGTAGATATCCTCATTAAAAACATTGGGATCATCGCTCCCTCCTCCACTCATTAAAATGAAGCCTAGCGCAATGAACGCTATTCCTATGAACATGAACAGGTAGTTTTTACGCTGAAAAATAAATTCCGGCTTTGGTGGTTGTCCTGCTTTACTCTTCTGATTTTTGCCCATACGCAAATTTAATAATATAATTCGTCCGTTTTAAGATTCAGAAAACGTTGTGTTGCAAAATACGTACTGATAAACGAAATAAACACTCCTAGGATAAAAACACTGCCAAAGAGCCCTATCAACATGGAGCTGTCCCTAAAAAGCCCTAGTTCTGGAAAGTTTTTGTCCAAGTAGAACAAAGCTATAACCAAAACCAGGAGGGCCAATAGCGCACCGAGCATTCCCAATTTTATATTGATCCATATGAAAGGTTTCCGAATAAAGGTTTTGGTAGCCCCTACCATTTGCATTGTCTTGATAATGAATCGTTTGGAATAGATGGACAATCTTATAGAACTATTAATGAGCAAAACGGCTATAAAGGTAAAAACAGCACTGGCTACTAAAATCCAGAAACTGACCCTTTTCACATTTTCACTTAAAAGGCCAACCAAAGGTTCGTCGTAACTTACTTCATCCACATAATTTTTTTCGGTAAGTTCTGCTGCAATTTCCTCAATTTGAAGGGGAGAGACAAAGTCTGCATTGAGGTTTACATCAATAGAATTTTTGAGTGGATTATAGCCTAAAAAGTCCAAGAAGTTTTCCCCAATTTCCTCGCTATGCTTTTCCGCAGCCTCTTCCTTGGTAACATAGGTGGCGGATTTGGTATATTCCGCCATGGCCAAACTCTTTTGCAATTGATCTATTTCTACTTCCTTGGCAGTATCCTTTAAAAATACGGATAAAGTAATCTGTTCTTTAAAATGATTTGCCATTTTATTGGTATTGAGCACCAAGAGTCCCAGAACTCCCAAAAGAAATAATACCAGACCAATACTCAGTACTACGGAGAAGTAGGAGGAGATCAGCTTGCGTCTTTGGTATTGCTCAAAGGATTTGCCCATAGCTATTTATCAATGGTGTAAAAATAGGAAAGTAAATTGAATAAACTTATTTTTGCCCATACTCATCAGGCCTGTCAGGTTTCTATAACCTGACAGGTCTAAAACTGAAATATGAAGTATAATTTCAAGGAAATTGAGGCCAAGTGGCAGGGATATTGGGCAAAGCATGAGACCTTTAAGGCGAAGAATGATTCCAAGAAAGAAAAATTCTATGTTTTGGATATGTTTCCTTATCCCTCCGGGTCAGGATTGCATGTTGGTCATCCTTTGGGTTATATCGCGAGCGATATTTATGCACGGTATAAACGTCACAAAGGTTTTAACGTATTGCACCCCATGGGCTACGATTCCTTTGGATTACCTGCGGAGCAGTATGCCATTCAGACCGGGCAACATCCGGCTATAACCACAGAAACCAACATTAAGAGATATAGGGAGCAATTGGACAAATTGGGTTTCTCTTTTGATTGGAACCGCGAAGTCCGTACTTCGGATCCTAAATATTATAAATGGACACAATGGATTTTTATCCAGTTGTTCAATTCTTGGTACAATACCGACACCGATAAGGCCGAAGATATTGCCGATTTGATGGCATTGTTTGAAAAGGACGGAAATGCGAAGGTAAATGCATCTTGCGACGAGGATACACCTCAATTTTCGGCAACGGATTGGGCAGCCTTTTCATCCAAGGAAAAACAGGAAATACTTCTCAAATACAGATTAACATATTTAGCGGATACCGAAGTTAACTGGTGCCCGGCTTTGGGTACTGTACTCGCTAACGATGAAATCGTTAACGGGGTGTCGGAACGAGGAGGTCATCCCGTTATCCGAAAAAAGATGACCCAATGGAGTATGCGTATTACTGCCTACGCCCAACGATTGTTGGATGGACTCGAAAAAATAGATTGGCCACAACCCCTTAAGGATTCGCAAACGAATTGGATCGGGCGATCGGAAGGTGCGAGTGTAAAATTCAAAGTTCAAGGTTCAACGTTAGGTAACTCTTTACAACCTGAACCTGAAACCTTGAAGGGTGAAAACTTTATAGAAGTTTTTACCACAAGACCTGATACCATTTTTGGGGCGAGCTTTATGACCTTGGCACCTGAGCATGAATTGGTATCCAAAATAACCACTCCGGAACAAAGAGCTGAAGTGGAGGCCTATGTTGACGCTACCGCCAAGCGTTCCGAACGAGATCGAATGGCGGATGTTAAATCCATAACTGGGGTTTTTACGGGAGCCTTTGCGGAGCATCCATTTACCAAGGAACCCATTCCTGTTTGGATCGGGGACTATGTGCTAGCCGGTTATGGAACCGGGGCTGTGATGTCAGTTCCTTGCGGGGATCAGCGCGATTATGATTTTGCAAAACATTTTGGTATCCCTATTCCGAATATTTTTGAAGGTGTGGATATTTCGGAAGAGGCTTTCGCCGATAAGGAAAAGACCATTATTGCCAATTCTGATTTTCTCAACGGACTAAGTTACAAGGAGGCGACGAAGAAAATCATTGCGGAACTCGAAAAAATCGGAGCGGGGAAAGGTAAAGTAAATTATCGCTTACGGGATGCCGTTTTTAGCCGCCAGCGGTATTGGGGAGAACCCTTTCCGGTTTATTATGATGTAGAGGGTATGCCCCAAATGATCGAAGAAAAATATCTCCCCTTGGAATTGTCGGAAGTAGAAAAATATCTCCCAACGGAAACCGGTGAGCCACCTCTGGGCAATGCCATTAATTGGGCATGGAACGTTGAAATCAACAAAGTAGTCGGTAATGATTTGATTGATTACAAAACCGTATTTCCATTGGAACTGAATACCATGCCGGGTTGGGCCGGTAGCTCCCAGTATTTTAACCGCTATATGGACCCGCATAATACGGATGAAATCTTTTCACAAGAAGCTATCAATTACTGGCAAGATGTGGACCTATATATTGGAGGTAGCGAGCATGCCACAGGACATTTGTTGTACTCTCGTTTTTGGCAAAAGTTTATGTTCGACAAGGGTTTGGTGCCGGTGGATGAATATGCCAAAAAACTCATCAATCAGGGGATGATTACGGGGACGAGTGCTCTGATTTACAGAGTTCTCGGATTTAAAAACAAATATGTTTCAAAGTCTTATAGAAATAGCTTTGTTCATCAAATGGATGACGAGGTAATCAGGGAAATTCGAGAATTTGTGAAATTGGATCACGGGGTTTTGGATTTTCAAGAATTGCGTGTAGATGTATCCTTGGTTAACTCATCTGATGAGTTGAATATCGAGGAGCTTAGAGAATGGCAACCTGAATATATGGATGCTGAATTTCTTTTGGACGATGGAAAATACATTGTTGGGCGTGAGATTGAAAAGATGTCAAAAAGATGGTACAACGTGGTCAACCCAGATGAAATCTGTGAGGAATACGGTGCGGACAGTCTTCGCTTGTATGAAATGTTCCTAGGCCCCTTGGAACAATCCAAACCTTGGAATACGGCAGGAATTACAGGAGTACATTCTTTTCTAAAAAAATTGTGGCGCCTATACCATTCCGGTACGGAAGGTACATTTTCGGTTTCGGACATTGAACCTTCAAAGGAAAACCTAAAGACCTTGCATAAAACCATCAAAAAAGTGGAAGAGGATATCGAGAACTTTAGTTTCAATACTTCGGTCTCTACTTTTATGATCTGTGTCAATGAACTTTTGGCCCAAAAATGTACAAGCCGCAAAATCTTGGAACCTCTAGCCGTTTTGGTATCGCCCTATGCACCTCATATAGCGGAGGAACTTTGGCAAGGACTCGGCAAAACAGATACTATTTCCTATGCTCCCTTCCCAAAATTCGAAGCAGATTATATAACCGAAAGCAGCAAGGAATATCCTATTTCCTTTAATGGAAAAATGCGTTTTACCTTGGAACTACCTTTGGATATGGGGAAGGAGGAAATCGAGAAAACGGTAATGGCCCACGAAAAGACCCAACAACAATTACAGGGCCGTAAGCCCAAAAAAGTTATAGTGGTACCTGGGAAGATTGTGAATATCGTGGGGTGATATGAGTTATCCCTGCAAGGAATCCTTGTTCGCCTCCCGTTCGTATTTGACCTTGCTACAAAAGACAAAAAATGACCATGAATTACATTGAAATAATTGGACTTGTTGCAGCCACTTGTACCACATCGGCCTTTGTACCTCAGGTTTATAAGGCATGGCGTTATAAATCTACCAAGGATGTTTCCCTGTCCATGTATTTGGTTATTGTACTCGGCACTATTCTATGGTTCATATATGGAGTGTACCACAACAGTATATCCATAATGCTTGCGAATGGGGTTACAGTGGTTTTGGCATTTTTGGTGGTTTTGTTGAAAATACAACATAAGTAAATTAATTTAGGGTACATTTTGTCAGTATTTGTCATTCTGTCCAAGCTTGTGGCTCTTTCTGGGTACATTGGCGGGGTTTTTGCGTAATAAAGGAAAAAGTCATTTCCGTGAATAGGGGAATCTTTTTTAACTTTAATACGAATATTTAAAATTGAAAAGTTATGATGGGATATTATATATTAATTGGTGCCATTGCCCTGGTAAGCTGGCTGGTAAGTAATAAACTTAAAAGTAAGTTCAAACACTACTCTAAAGTGCACTTGCAGAATGGGATGAGTGGGGCCGAGATTGCGGAAAAAATGCTGGCGGACCATGGTATCCGTGATGTAAAGGTAATCTCTACAGCCGGAATGCTTACCGACCACTACAACCCAAAGAACAAAACCGTTAATTTAAGTGAAGGGGTCTATAGTCAACGTAATGCTGCAGCGGCAGCGGTCGCGGCCCATGAATGTGGCCATGCGGTACAACATGCCCAGGCCTATGAATGGTTGACCATGCGCTCCAAATTGGTTCCCGTAGTTAGTGTTACCTCTGGCATGTCCATGTGGGTAGTTTTCGGAGGATTAATGTTAGGTGCGGCTGCCGGAGTGGGATTCGGATACTGGGTCGCCGTAGCAGGATTGGTGATGATGGCCATGGCTACCTTGTTCAGTTTTATCACCTTGCCTGTGGAATATGATGCTAGTAAAAGAGCTTTGGTATGGTTACGGCAAAAAAATATGGTTACTCAACAGGAATACAAAGGTTCAGAGGATGCCTTGAAGTGGGCTGCCCGTACCTATTTGGTAGCTGCAATCGGTTCACTGGCCACTTTGGTCTACTGGGGATTACAAGTTTTTGGTGGCAGGGATTGATTTCCATTGAATAATTTAAAGATAAGGACCTGTCTTGTGAAATGAACTTGGCAGGTTTTTTTATGTAAAAAATTATGGAAGAAAACATAATTATACGATTGGCTACAATTGAGGATTTACCGGCTTTGCAAAGAGCCGGAAATCAGTTGTTCGATTATCCCATCAAACCTAATCGCACCATTGAATTTCTAAAGGACGGGAGACATCATTTGGTAGTGGCCTATCATGGAGATGTAGTTATTGGAATGGCTTCCGGGTTACATTATGTACATCCGGATAAAGACCCCGAACTTTTTGTTAATGAAGTTTCGGTCCTGGATGAATTTCAGAATAGGGGTATCGGCCGTAAATTGGTGAGATTTTTGGTGGAATACGGCAGGGAATTGGGGTGTAAGGAAGCTTGGGTGGCAACCGAGAAATCAAACATTGCGGCTCAAAAGGCATATTTGGCTGCTGGCGGTATTCTAGAAGATGACCCTTTTGTACTCATTGAATTTAAATATTAAATCGAAATTTGCCTGTCAATCTGTTGTGCCAGGGAGATAAAGGTTTCCGTTCTTGAGACACCTTCAATTTGTTGGATTTCCTTGTTGAGCACATACATTAAATGTTCATTGTCCCGGCAAAGCACCTTTATGAGTATGGACCAGTTCCCCGTTGTATAGTGACATTCCAAAACTTCAGGTATTTTTTCCAATTGTTTTACTGCTACCGGATTGCTCATCGCCTTGTCCAAATATATTCCAATGTATGCCATAGTCGTATACCCCATAACCTTTGGGTTGATGACAAATTTAGATCCCGCCAATAATTTTGAAGCTTCTAATTTCCGAAGGCGTTGGTGTATGGCAGCACCGGAAATACCAATATTTCGAGCAATTTCCAAAATGGGTTTACGGGCATCTTGCATAAGAAATCTTAGGATTTTCTTGTCGATACCATCTATTTTTACTTTTTCGTTATTGGATTTCATGGTATATGTTTCAATTTGAAGATAAAATTACGAAACCTGTATAAATAGATAACCTCTTCTAGTCTTTTATCTTCTACAGAAAAGAGAGAGTAGTGCTCGAGTAATATCATAGATAAATCATCAAAATGAAAAAGTCTTAGCTAGCAACGGAATCCGGATTGTACCCCAAGTATGGCACCTTAAATTCCTTAAAAATCACGCCAAGCGTGCTGAGTTCGGAAAGAATGGGTTCATAGACTTCCTTGCTAATAGGAATCTGTACCCCTGGGGTCTTAATTTCTTCATTCAATATCAAAAGAGTAGCTATCGCTACGGGAAGCCCTACTGTTTTGGCCATTGCAGTATGGCTATGATCTTCACCAATAACCACCATATTGGCGTCTATTTGCTGTTTTTTTCCGGATAGCTCATAGCCAAATTTGTGATACATAACGATCATATCCTTGTCATCTTTGGTCAGGGTCCAACTATCTTCAAGAATCCGCTGTAGTACCTGTGCTGGAGACGCATTCTCTAGAGGGATGATCTTTTTTCCACTAAAAAGATCCAATTCCAGCAATTTGCCCCATATGCTATCGTCCTGATCTATCTTTAAATAGTGCCGTAATTTAAGTTCCACTGAATCCGTTGGGGAGTAGGGCAGAAACAGATTGACAAATTCGCGATAGGACATGCCTTTGGAGTTTTCAATGGTATAGCTGTCATCGGTCATTCCCAGTTGAACGAACATATTCCACGCTTTGGAAAACCCTACCCTACGCATAGTACCTCTATAAAGGGTCAAAACATCTTCAAGTCCGTAGGCTTTCCGATAATCCAGGGAATCTCTGTTAGCATAGCCTTCAAACCGACCATACCCTTCAATTTCAAAGAATTCCGTTCTTCTAAAAAGTTTGTGATAGGGGATATATTTATAGGTTCCCTCTTGGAGGAATTTTGCAGCTCCGCCCTGTCCGGCCAATACTACGTTTCTCGGATTCCAGGTAAATTTATAGTTCCAAAGATTGGTATCGCTTTCTGGTGCGACCAGTCCTCCCGTAAAGGATTCGAACAACAACATCTTTCCTCCTTCCCCCCTTATTCGATCTATAACATGCATGGCACTCATATGGTCTATTCCTGGATCCAAGCCCATTTCATTCATAAAGACCAACCCCTTTTCCTTAACCTTTTTATGCAACGCTCGGATTTCCGGACTAATATAGGATGCCGTAACCAGATGCTTTCCAAGGGCTAGACAATCCTTGGCCACATTATCATGCATGCGTGCGGGAAGCATGGAAACTACAATATCGGAATCTTTAATGACCCTTTTTCTATCGTCTTCCCTAAAAATATCGAGTTGTACTATGGTGCATGAAGGATGTTCTTTTACAGATTTGGAAATACTATCGGGGTTTAAGTCACCAATGGTAATGTGTAACTGCTGGGAGGCCGCCTTTTCCAAAAGGTAGTCCAAAAGATAGGCGGTGGATTTTCCCGCACCGATAATCAATATTTTTCGCAACATAGGTTTTACATAGTTAGTTTTGCAAATAGTACGAAATACTAAGGTATCAATTTGTTACATTTATAAAAAAAATGACCGACGAAGTTATGAACAGAACAATTTTTTTGACGGGTACAGGTTTAGGATTATTGGCAGTGCTATTGGGTGCCTTTGGGGCACATGGTCTGGAAAAGTTAGTGGATATCAATGCAATCCAAACCTTTGAGACCGGAGTGAAATATCAAATGTACCATGCTCTTTTTCTATTGACATTGGCGAATGTAGATAAGATTCCAGAGCAAAAGAAAAAGTGGGTATTTTATTGTGTTTTTATTGGTGTAATTCTGTTTTCCTTCTCCATATATGTACTAGCGACAAACAGTATAACAAGTTTTGATTTTAAGTCAATCGCTTTTTTGACCCCGATTGGTGGAACACTACTTGTGTTAGGTTGGATACTTTTGGGCTATCATGGTTTCAAGAGTTTAAAATAAACAATTTTGAACGACAAAATATTGGTTTGAATGGACATATCGAAAAATAATTCAAGGTCTATTTCCCTTAAAAAATATGGAATTACCCATAATGCCATAAATTATCAGCTAAACCCTTCACGTCTTCATAGGATTACCTTGGACAAGAATATGGGGAGGGAAGCTTCATCTGGGGCCTTGGCGGTAAACACTGGGGAGTTTACAGGAAGGTCGCCCAATGATCGGTTCATCGTGAAGGATAATATCACTTCTGACAAAGTTTGGTGGGGTGGCATCAACATGCCTTTTGAGCCTTCCGCTTTTGATAAGCTCTATGATAAGCTCATCGCTTATTTGAACGACAAGGAACTTTATGTGCGTGATTGCTATGCGTGCGCCGATGCCAATTACCGAATGGATATTCGGGCCATTACCGAATATCCTTGGTCCAACCAGTTTGTATACAATATGTTCATCCGACCTACCGAGGAGGAACTAAAAAATTTTGAACCGGAATGGACGGTAATCAATGCACCGGGATTTAGGGCCAACGCAAAAGAGGACGGCACCCGGCAGCATAACTTTGCCATATTGAATTTTTCCCGAAAAATTGCTTTAATAGGAGGAACGGGCTATACTGGAGAGATTAAGAAGGGAATTTTTTCTGCGCTCAATTTTATACTCCCTGTATATAAGAATACGTTGCCAATGCATTGTTCCACCAATGTGGGAAAAAAAGGGGATACGGCTATTTTCTTTGGGTTATCGGGAACCGGGAAGACTACCTTATCCACGGATGCCACCCGTAAATTGATTGGTGATGATGAACATGGTTGGAATAATGAAAACGCGATTTTCAATTTTGAAGGAGGATGTTATGCCAAGGTAATTGACCTTTCCCAAGAAAATGAACCGGAAATCTATGGAGCCATTAAAAAAGGCGCAATTTTGGAAAACGTGGTTATGGATGATAGCGGGGAAGTAGATTTTTCCGATGTTTCCATTACACAGAACACCCGTGTGAGCTATCCCCTGTATCATATTGATAATGTTCAACGGCCGTCTATAGGCCATAACCCCAAGAATATCTTTTTTTTAACAGCGGATGCGTTTGGGGTACTCCCTCCTATTTCAAAATTGACCCCTAGCCAAGCGGCGTATCACTTTATTTCAGGATATACCGCCAAGGTGGCCGGAACCGAAGCTGGTGTGGTAGAGCCTATTCCCTCTTTTTCTGCCTGTTTTGGAGCTCCCTTCATGCCCTTGCATCCGGCAAAATACGCCGAAATGTTAAGTAATAAAATGACCGGGGCCGGTGTAAATGTTTGGTTGGTGAATACAGGATGGACCGGTGGATCCTATGGTGTGGGTACGCGAATGAAATTGAAATATACTAGGGCTATGATCCATGCTGTTTTGAATGGCGATTTAGGGTTGTATACCTATGACACCTATCATATCCATTCTGTGTTCGGTGTGGCACAGCCTAGACAATGCCCGGGAGTCCCGACCAGCGTTCTGAGTCCTCGTGCAACCTGGAATAATGATGAGGCCTATTACAAGACCGCTTTTAAATTGACGAATGCATTCCGCGAAAACTTCAAGAAATTTGAGTCCCATGCTACTGAGGAAATACGACGGGGAGGACCACAGCGATATGCCTTTTAAATAGGCTATTGTGGGTAGGGCAAAAATGAGACCTATAAAACAGCCTGTATATTTATAGTATAAAAAAAGCAATGACAGGTAAGCCTCGGATTTTTTTAAAAGGGCCTTTTACCTTTTGTTTACCGTGGTAATATACTTCTGCAGTGCCATGGTCATGGAAGGTGTTTCGGGAGTTGGAGCCTTAATATCTATACGAAGACCGGCATCTGTTGCCGCTTTTACGGTAGAATTTCCAAAGACCGCGATACGAGTATCGTTTTGTTCAAAATCAGGGAAATTTTTTAATAAGGACTCTATACCGGACGGACTAAAGAATACCAGGACATCGTAATAAACATCTCGAAGATCTGATAGGTCGCTGATTACCGTTTTATAGAAAATTCCCCTAGTCCAATCTATCCCCGTTTTGTCCAGCGTTTCGGGCACAGCCGGTTTAAGGGTGTCCGAGGAGGGAAGTAGAAATGTTTCTTCCTTATATTTTTTGAACAGAGGAACCAGTTCATTGAAAATTCTCTTGCCTACATAAATTTTACGCTTACGATATACCACATATTTTTGAAGGTAATAGGCCACGGCCTCGGATTGGCAAAAGTACTTCATGGTGTCCGGCACCTTAAAACGCATCTCTTCGGCTATTCTAAAAAAATGGTCTACGGCATTTCTGCTGGTTAGTATGATGGCCGTATAATTATTAAGGTCTATTTTCTGTTGACGAACATTTTTTGCATCAACTCCCTCCACATGAATAAAAGGTCTGAAATCAACCTTTACCTTTTCCTTATCAATAAGTCTTGAATACGGGGAGTTTTCCATTTTCGGCTCCGGTTGGGACACCAAAATCGTCTTTACTTTCATATAAACCTAGTCTTTTAGATAACTTCCAATGATGATGAGCGGCGCAATTTCGAGAGCGCAAAGGTACAAAATAAAATAGAAAAAATTGGCAGTGATGAATTTTTGATGATTCTTCAACACTGTAATCCAGCCGATTCCATTTATCGAAAGAATTAAGAAAATGGATAAATAAACTACAACCTCAGAATCTTTGATAATATATACGAGAACCATATTGGCCAGAAACATGACCATACTGCTATGGTTCAGGTAGGAAAGCTTCTTAAAAATGAGTTCACCAATAACCTTGTTGATTCCAAAAATGAAACCGTTTCCCAATTGTAAAAACATCTTTACTAGAATGAACAGTACCAATCCTCCAAGTATGATCGGGTACATGAACGGATACGAGCCGACTTCCTGTTGTAATAAAACCTTTGATGCAAGGAAAATGAACAGGGAAAAATTGATGATTTGAAAGAGCGTAAAAAAAACATGGAACCAATTCATCAACTTTTCCTTCTTATTATACATGAAGACATATTTGTTGTTAAAGGGTAGGATGACGAAATTTAGAAATCGCCCGTAAAACAGACTTTTGGCCACTACAATGAGCAATAGGCTCCCAAATAGTAGAAGGGTTATCCAGTCTACGGCGGATGTATTTCTAAAAATCGGCTCCATTACTCCAGCTTAATATTTTTCCCGTTGAGGCCATGGGGTAGATTGTTTTCTGAAATACCGATTCTAAAATAACCGGGATTTTCAATTTTGGGTTTTGGAAACTTAAACGTAAAATTTAAGGTATCATTGGGTTTTAACGATAAAATATTTTCCAGTACCGGATGGGCCGGTAAGGGCTTAAGCTCCTTTACCTGTTTATAATCGTTTAGGTAAGCCATACTAAATTTCAGTTTTTTAAGGTCAATGTCTATATCATAGGGATTGTAAACTTTAAAAAAGTGTTTTTCCTCCTCATCCAAAATCCAGACTTTTTTTTCAACGACAACTTCCAATTTTCGGAAAGATTCAAAATTTGGGATATACTTGGCTTGATACTTGGCCCCATCTACCTTGGTAAATGAAAGATCCCCCTTTTTCATATATTTGGAAACATAAAGGACCTTCTTGCCCTGTACTTTTCTCTCTGAATCGTCAATAGAGTATTGATTTCTTCTGTACATATAATTGTTTAGGGAAAATGTGGGATTCCCAGAATAAAAGGCGTACATGGGCGCATTGCGATACGAGTTTTCAAAGATTACAGGGATGTCGCCTATTTCTGATTTTAACTCACCTACCCATTGCCTATTGCCGTGGGTTTCATAATAAATAGGAAAAAAAGGTTTGTATATGAGGCCAATACGTAGGAATAGTAAAACCAAAATAGTGGCTATTCCAGTCCTATAGATCCATTTTCTAATATGGGCATCCGTCAACATCTGCTGGAAGACAAGGACGACCATAGGGATAGAAACCACAATAATCCATTGCGTCTGTACCCTTCTATTAAAACTGGAGAGGAAAAAGAAAAGCAGCACCCCATAGGTAAGATAAAGCAATGCTTTTACAAAAAGGTCGGATGATCTCGTCTTAAAAAGCGCCTTGTAGATCCAAGGGAAGGTCAACCCAAAAATGGCAACTAAATTAATTAGGAATCCCAAGGTATACTTTTCAAAATCATAGGCTCCATTGGGTCTTTCAAATAAATGATACCTAATGGAGACAAAATTATTTTCGTATAACCATAAAAAATGTGGGACATAACAAAGCAAGGCTACCATTACCGCTAACCACGCAAATTTGCTGGTCACCAATCTTAGATTGGACAACAGCACAAAAAGGATAACCAAAACAGCATGGTATTTACTGTACATCAAGGCGGCCATGACCACGCCCAAAACAGCTCCCCACAGATAGGATGGGTTTTGAGTAAATTTTTTATAAATCAGTAAAAACAGAGCTGTGAAAAATAACAAAGGCGTATCTGGCAAGGTAAAGAACCCGTAAGCATTCAGTAAGGTCATGGAAAATACCAATACAAAGAATTGGGGAATATACTTCCGTTTTTCGTCACTATCTACCAGTAACCAGAGCACTATAATGGTTGAGACCGATAATACACAGCTCATAAACCTAATGCCAAGCTCGCCCTTAAAAAAAAGGCTGCTGATTTTCACAAGTAATGCCACCATAGGGGGGTGGTCAAAATACCCCCAGGCCATATTTTGGGCATAGTGCCAGTAATAAGCTTCATCAAAAATAAGTTCCGTAAAGTGGGCCTGGAATAGGTTGAGTACTAAAATTATTCCTAAAAGTAACAAAAAAAGTTTAGGCAGTCTGATCGGCATGTATAAGCTTAGTTTGGGTCAAAATTACAAATTATGGACATCATCCGGGCCTTTGAACGAAGTACAATTAAAGTCAAGTCGTTTTTCCACTCTCTCGAAAACACTATTTTTGTGGAAATCCAAACATGCCAATGTCGGACAGCCTAGTCATTATTCCAACCTACAACGAAATAGAAAACGTTGAGGACATAATCTTAGCTGTCCTTGGATTGGATGTTAATTTTCATGTACTTATTGTGGATGATAGTTCCCCGGATGGAACGTCGTCCTTTGTAAAAAAAATGCAAGGGGAGTTTCCTGAAAGGTTGTTCTTGGAGGTAAGAGAAGAAAAATCGGGCCTAGGAACTGCATACATCCATGGATTTAAATGGGCCATTGAAAGAAAGTATAATTATATTTTTGAAATGGATGCCGATTTCTCCCATAACCCGACCGATTTAAAAAGACTGCTACGGGCTTGTAAAAATGGTGCCGATGTGGTGGTAGGCTCTCGTTATAAGAAGGGGGTCAACGTTGTTAACTGGCCATTGTACAGAGTGTTATTATCATATGGAGCTTCTTTTTATGTGAAGATAGTGACCGGTATGCGGGTTCATGATCCCACGGCAGGGTTTGTATGCTACAGGCGTCATGTTTTGGAAAATCTAAATTTGGATTCGATACGGTTCGTCGGATATGCCTTTCAGATTGAAATGAAGTTTCGAGCGTATCTTAAGGGATATAAAATAGAGGAAGTTTCCATTATATTTAAGGATCGTGAAAAGGGAAAATCAAAAATGAGTTCTTCCATTATCGGAGAGGCTATTTTTGGAGTGTTTATGATGAAAATGCGTAGTCTTTTCCAAAAAAACAGATTTTAAAATGAGTAGGCAATTAATCAAAAATGCCAAGGTCGTCAATGAAAATAAAGTATTTGAAAGCGACGTATTGATCGATGATGATATTATTCTTAAAATGGATCGGGATATTACGGATGTAAATGCCAAGACCATAGATGCCCAGGGGCGCTATCTTTTACCCGGAATTATTGACGATCAAGTTCATTTTAGGGAACCCGGACTTACCCACAAGGGAAATATAGCCTCTGAAAGTAGGGCGGCCATAGCAGGAGGGATAACCACTTTTATGGAACAGCCCAATACAGATCCGCAAACCGTGACTATAGAAAGGCTAGAAGAAAAATTTGATAGGGCCGCCAAAACTTCCTATGCCAATTATTCCTTTCCTTTTGGAGGAACAAATGATAACCTGGAAGAAATAAAGCGATTGGACAAAAATGCCTGTTCCGGAATAAAATTATTCCTAGGTTCTTCAACAGGAAACATGCTGGTGGATAACGAAGCCGTAATTGAACGGATTTTTAGGAATACGGAAATGGTAATTTCTGCACACTGTGAAGACGAAGGGACCATACGAAGGAACCTGGCTCAATACAAAGAGCAATACGGAGAAGATATACCTGTACAATACCATCCAATTATACGTAGTGAAGAGGCATGTTACCTTTCTTCATCAAAGGCCATTGCGTTGGCCAAAAAAACCGGTGCCAGATTACACGTGTTCCATTTATCTACGGGTAAGGAAACCCAATTGTTTCGAAACGACATTCCGTTAAAAGAGAAGAAAATAACGGCTGAGGTCTGCATACACCATCTTTGGTTTTCGGATACGGACTATAAGGACAAAGGCACTTTGATCAAATGGAACCCGGCCGTAAAGACGGCCATAGATAGAAAGCAGCTTTGGGAAGCGCTTTTGGATGACCGTATTGATGTGATAGCCACGGACCATGCACCCCATACCTTACAGGAGAAGGATAACGTATATACCAAAGCTCCCTCGGGAGGTCCCTTGGTACAACATGCCCTACCCGCTATCTTGGAAAAATATAGAGAAGGTAGCATTTCTTTGGAAAGGGTGGTGGAGAAAATGTGCCACAATCCCGCTATCTTGTTTCAGATAGAACGGCGCGGTTTCATCAGGGAAGGTTATTTTGCGGATTTGGTCCTAGTAGATCTTGATAATCCTTGGACAGTATCCAAGGATACTATTCTGTATAAATGTGGATGGTCCCCTTTTGAAGGTTCTACTTTTTCTTCCAAAATATCCCATACCTTTGTGAATGGTCATTTGGCTTATGAGAATGGGAAATTTTCTACTGAAAGGAATGCCAGACGATTAACTTTTGAGCGATAGCATGGGGCGAATAATATATTTTATTTTGATTATTTTTCTTGCCTCATGTGGCGAACAGTTGATGGAAAAACCTAAGGATCTGATTCCAAAAGATCAAATGGTGGCTATCCTAAAAGATTTGGCAGTGGTAAATGCCGCCAAGAATACCAATATATCCATTTTAAAGGAGCATAATATTGAACCTACTGACTATATCTTCAAGAAGTATAACATAGATAGTGCCCGGTTTGTAAAGAGCGACACCTATTATGCTTCCCTTCCTTCGGAATATGAAGCCATTTATAAAGAAGTTGAGGCAAATCTGGAAAAAGAAAAAAAAATACTTCAAGAAGCCAATAAAATCAGTGACAGTTTAAAGGCCATTGAAATGGAGAAGAAAAGGGGGGCAAAGCAACAAAAATCAAAAAAGGTCAAGGATTCTCTTCCTTAAACTTGGCACAGCAAAATTCAATGGTCTCGTTAAGAGGTTCAAAATTGAGACTTAATCTGTTCTTTATTTTTTCACTGCTATACAATTCGCGGTTTTTTAAGGATTGGATAGCGTTTTTTGTAATTCGCCTACCTTGGCCGGTAAATAGATTTCGGAACCAATCGAAGTACCTACCTATCTCCAATTGCCA
The DNA here is from genome assembly GCA_947494715.1 of uncultured Flavobacteriaceae bacterium. Taxonomy (GTDB): domain Bacteria; phylum Bacteroidota; class Bacteroidia; order Flavobacteriales; family Flavobacteriaceae; genus Ulvibacterium. The sequence continues at coordinate 102,427 of CANLWG010000007.1, forward strand.
GAGTTTCAATTCCTTTGTTGGTTCTTGCCCTCCCAGGGCCTGCGCCATTCGGCGCAAAATTTCCTTGAAAGTCAAATTTTTGGCTACTGTAATGAACCTCTCATTGCGTATCTTGGAGTCCATTAGGGCTACCATGATATGTATTACATCATGAATGGAAATAAAACCGGTCCCTCCAGGAGGATAGTATTTATATCCTTTGTTTGCGGTGGTAAAGAGATCTCCGGTACCACTATCCCAGAAACCGGGTCCTATGATTACCCCAGGATTTAGGATTACAACGGGCAGACCTTCTTGAGAACCTCTCCAAACCTCCATTTCTGCCAGGTACTTGGTAAGGGCATAGACATTGACTTCCTGCTCGGACCATTCATTTTCCTCGGTTGCCATAGCACCTTCCGAACTTTTTCCTATAGCTCCTATTGTGCTTACATAGCACAGCTTCTTAACTTTTTTTTCAATACACAGGTTAATGATATTGGTAGTCCCTTTTGTATTGGTTTCGTATAATTTTTTGTAGTTGCCCGGGTCAAAAGATATCAATGCCGCAGCATGGTATACATATTCTACATCTTTAAAAGCTGTTTCCAATGCTGGAATATCATTAAGGTCGGCCTCGACCCATTTGATTTGTTGAAAGAGGCTATCGCCGTTTTCGGCGTAATAGGAAAAGACTTTTTTAACCCTTTGAAGATCGCTTTTTGGTCTATAAATTGCGCAAATCGGTATATTTTTCTGCAACAAGTGAAGTAGCAAATGTGCCCCGACCATTCCAGTGCCTCCCGTTACCAAAATCATGAACCAAAGTTACATATTTGGGATGGATTAATTTGGCTTTCCCAAAAAACCGAAACCATTGGATTTCCTTTTATATTTGCAGCGAATTATAAAAGATAGTTATCATGGCTGCCAACTTTGTGTCAGAATTAGAATGGCGGGGAATGCTGCACGATGCCATGCCAGGTACGGAAGAACATCTACAGGAGGGAATGCAATCTGCTTATGTAGGGATAGACCCGACTGCAGATTCGTTACACATAGGTCATTTGGTTGGTGTAATGATGCTTCGGCATTTTCAATTGGCCGGCCATAAACCTTACGCCCTAGTAGGTGGGGCTACTGGAATGATAGGAGACCCTTCCGGAAAGTCTGCCGAACGAAACTTGTTGGATGAGGCCACATTACGTCTTAATGAGGAAGCCTTAAAAGCACAATTATCACGATTTCTTGATTTTGATAGTGAATCGGATAATGCGGCGGTGCTGGTCAATAATTACGATTGGATGAAGGATTTTTCATTCTTGGATTTCATCCGTGATGTAGGCAAGCACATTACGGTAAACTACATGATGGCGAAGGATTCCGTGAAAAAACGACTTTCCGCGGAATCCAGTGAAGGGATGTCCTTCACAGAGTTCACCTATCAATTGGTACAGGGCTATGATTTTTTGTATCTCCATCAAAATTACAATTGTATACTCCAAATGGGTGGTAGCGACCAATGGGGCAATATTACTACCGGTACGGAACTTATACGTAGGATAGCCGGTGGAAAAGGCTATGCCCTGACCTGCCCTTTAATAACCAAGGCCGATGGCACTAAATTTGGCAAGACCGAAGGAGGCAATATATGGTTGGATCCTCATAGGACCTCGCCCTATAAATTTTACCAATATTGGTTGAACACTTCTGACGAGGATGCGGAAAAGTACATTAAGATCTTTACTTTTCTTTCCAAGATGGATATTGAAAGCTTGATCAATGAACACCGTGAGGCACCCCATTTAAGAATAGTACAGAGGCGTTTGGCCGAGGAGATAACCACTATGGTGCACTCTCAAGAAGATTTGGATAATGCCATAAAAGCCAGTCAGATTCTTTTTGGAAAATCCACTTCGCAAGATTTAAAACAATTGGACGAGAAAACCTTTTTGGATGTTTTTGAAGGGGTGCCCCAAGGCACCATTTCGAAGGAGGAATTGGAAAACGGGTTGGATATGATCGGGGCACTTTCCGCCAGAATCAGTTTTTTAGGTTCCAATAGTGAGGCAAGAAGGGAACTAAAACAGAACTCCATTTCCGTGAACAGGGAAAAAGTGGATGAAAACTATATCATCACGGCCGCCGATCTTGTTAAGAACAAGTTTGTTTTATTACAGCGTGGAAAAAAGAACTATTTTATATTGGTAGTAGAATAGATTTCCTTTTAAAAGGAGCAACTTTTTTCGGTTTTCGTATCTTATTACTACAGATAATATGAATTGAAATGAAATTGGTTGGATATGTACTATCCCTTTTTTTGATTTTGGCATTTTTTACTTCGTGTGGTGAGGATGATTGTTGTGCGGATCGACTTCAAGGCAGATTTGTCCATGAAATTCCCGATTGTTCCGATCAACAAACTTGTACGGAGTTTGTTCATTTCATAGATGCCTCTAGAGCTAATATACGCTTTGATGGCGGGGATACATCATATAGGTTTAATTATAGAGTTGAGGGCGATGAAGTTTTTTTGGAGCAAGAACCTACTTCAAGCTTTGCGCTTCCCTTTCATTTTAAGATTATCGATTCACAAACCTTGCAACGTAGCGATAATGGCGATTTATGGAAAAGGGAATGATAAACCCAGTTTTAAGTCTTTCTGCCTTATTCAAAATAATGAACTCTTATACGTAGAAATGCTAAGGATATTTGGAAGAAAGTGCACTGTGACCAACCTTGAAGGTTGCGCTAAGTTCATTTGGTGAACGGAAGAGAGTTTTCCAATTTTAGGGTTACGTTGGGATTTTTTTAAATGCAATTACATCGATGAGAACCGTATTACTTATGAAGTTGATTTGGTCCGTTCTTCTTTTTGGATGTGACAAAACAGATGATGAACCTATTTTGGCCAAAAATGATTATGAGGTTTATTCGGCAATTTTGAGTCAAGAGTTCTCCTTTATCAAAAGTCCATTGATTATGTCAACTACGTCAACGTTTAGGGTAGTAGACAAAGAATGGGTTTATGAAGGATATATTGCTCCGCAGGGAGTAAACAGAGACATTTTCAACGATTTAGTTTCCAGAAATGATACAATATACACTTTGGAAGATGATTTTAATATTTCCCCAAGATTCGTTGAGTTTCTTTCTCAAGTAGAACTTGAGGCCATTTTCGAAAATGATGTGAATTTTGATGGGTGGGATACATTTTATACTAAATTCCCTGATTCTGGAGGTATTATCCGTTTTTCCAGAGTAGGTTATAATTTGCAAGGCACAAAGGCCTTGGTGGAGTACACCTATTCATACCATTATTTAGGTGCTGATGGCGGCTACATTTATTTAAATCGAATGAATGGATCTTGGGTTATAGAAACTTTTATTTCTGTATGGGCCTCATAGCACCATCAAATTACATCCACGTATATCTGAATGGTCAAAACGACCTAAGATTTCAAAACTTCCATCTGCATACCGCTTTCCTAAATCTTGGGTTGCAATAAAGGAACAGGAATGTATATTGGCCAGATCTATAATGTTTATTCCTCCGGTTTTCCCATCCTTTTGTGGCGACAATGGATCTTCCGGATCCCGAATCAAGACTTTCATCCATGGAGGAGTTTTAAAGAGGCCATTGCCCTGGGAATAGGCTTGGGACAATAATTCCGTCATTCCGTATTCGGAGTGGATATGGCTTACGCCAAATCCTTTCTTAAGGATACTATGCAATGCCTCACGGACCACTTCTTTTCTTCTACCTTTCATCCCCCCGGTCTCCATAATAATGGTATTTTTTAAAGAAAATGTATGTATTTCTACCAAATCCATCAAGGCAAAGGAAACACCTAGTAGCAGGGTTTGGCTTCCCTGGGCATCAAGGTGTACCAACTTTTTTTTTAGGCCGTTCATATCATTTAGATAAAATCCGCTATCCGGGTGATGGCTTTGTTCAATAAGATCTTTTGCCATATAAATTAAAGAGGAGCCTTCTCTTTCCAAATAAGATGGGAGTAGTGCCAAAACGCAGTATTTGGAAATATCCCCATAAAAATGATTAAAAGCGGTCCGGTAACTTTTGGTGTATACAGAAGTATCGATAACATGGTGCCTACTGGTTCGGGTATTCGTGGTTCCACTACTGGCAAATACGATTTGGGGATTCTCTCTTGAGGAGATAATTTTCCTGGTCCTGAAAAACTCGATGGGCATAAAAGGTATTTCTTCAATACACCCCAGTTGATTCGGAGTTTTTCCCAAATAATTGCAGAAGTCATGATAAACGGGATTGTTGCTGTACTGAAAATGGAATATTTCCAATGCGAGGCAATCAAACTCCGATTTTGATTTTATCTCGAATATTTTATTGGTATCTATCATGGGCCGTATGGGAGCAAAGGTAAGGGGATATGGCCAAAGCATAAAAAAAGGCCCAATCATGGGCCCTTTTTTTTATCATCTTCAAAACCAATTATTTTACGACAAGCTTTCTTGTCATGGTCTTGTTATTTTCGGTAACCTGTAACACATACACTCCTGAGACCAATTTAGAAATATTTAGGGCGTTGGACCGTATTCTATCCGTCAGGACTACTTCCCCAAAAACATCATAAATGACAATGTCCTTATGGTAATTTTGGGCTGTGGTAATGTATACCACATCATCAAGAGCTGGGTTGGGATATAGCTTGAAGGTGGAATTCTCCGTCGTAGAGGCAAGAGGAGCACTAACGACTTCCTGACCGTATACGGAAATAGCAAATAGCATAAATATGCCAAAGTAGATTTTTTGCATAGGTATTGATTTGGGATCAACATTATAAAGATACAGAAAGGGACTACGTACCCGATGAAAATGTTGTGAAATTCGATAAATTGTAGGTGAATAAAACGAGACAAACCGTTCATCGGATTTTTCTACCTATTATCGGATGTAAGAATAAAGGGATTCTTTATGAAAACGCTGATACAAAGAGATTTAATTTCCTTTTTTTGGATGGACTATTGGTACCGACCCATTTCAAAAAGATAGGTCTATTTAACGATAAGCTTCCGGGTGGCCACCTTGTTTCTTTCAAAAACACGTAGGACATATACTCCCGCATCCAAATCGGATAAATTTAATTCATTGCCCAGTAGAGTGGTCTGTAACACCTTGGTTCCCAGGACATCAAAAATCAGAATTTTCTTCGGGGCATTTTCCGTAGTATTGATATAAACCTTGCCTTGAGTAACAGGATTAGGATAAAGCGTAAACCCGTCTATGTCCCCATTGGCCTTGGCATTTTGCGAATAGCTGATGGAAATGAAAAGAAGAAAAAAGACGAGGTAAAGGTGCTTCATAAAGTATGGGTAACAAATGGCGTACCACAAATATAGGAATTCTGGTATATGAAGTCCGTTTGAGGGCCGCAATCCTAGAAAAAATTCGATGAAATGCACAAAGCCCACAATTTGCGGGCTTTGTCTTTGTTCTTTTACTGAAAAACTGCTAAAACCCTACTGTCCATCCGGCACCCCAAGTGGCGACATCCGTACCCGTGCCGTTTCCGATACCGGTCACCAAATCGGCTTCTGTTGATACGCCTCCATCAATAGATGTGTTCTCAACTACATCCGTGAAGGTTACATCTGTAAATGACAGGAAACCATCAACTATACTTTGCGAGGTAGGTGTGCCAGCCTCATCATCGTCTACGGAGATACCGGTAGCTTTACCAATAATTTCGATGTTGGAAAAAGTACCTTGAGTTCCTGCCCTAAGCAAAAATCCTCTCGTACTGTCATTATCCCCACTTTCACTTTCAATAGTTACATTAGTGACGGTTGGGTTTGAAAAAGCTCCAGAGGCATTGGTAAAATCAGTATTGAAACCATCACATTCAAATGCTTCATCCCCTATGCCACTTCCCTGTAAAACAAAGGCATCTGTAATGGTACCGCTGTACCCTTCGGTCCAGTCAATAGAATCGTCCTCGGCATTGACAACCACTACAAAACTTGCATTAACTGTACCGCCAAAGAATTCCACACCATCGTCCGCACCTTCAAAAGCTTGAATAAATTCAATGGTTGTACCGCCACCTACACCGTAAAAGGAAAAGCCATTATTTTCAGATTGTCCATCTGCAGCACCTCCTGAAAATTGTACGCGCACGTAGCGGAGTACACCTGAGTTATCATCTGCAATATCACCGCCGTAGGGCAAATTTCCTATCTCTGAAGTAGCTGTGGAAGTCCCAGTTACCGAATTAACGGGGGCTCTACCTAAAAGAATCAATCCTCCCCAATCTCCAGCTGAAGGTGCGGTTGAGTTTGATGTAAATATAATAGGACTTGAAGGTGTGCCGTTGGCAACGATCTGTGCGCCTTGTTCAATGGCCAAATATACATTTGGGCCTGCTTCTGCCCTAATAATGGTTCCTGGCTCAATTGTGAGTACGGTACCGGATGCAACAATAGTAGCACCGGTGATAAGATACTCAGTATCGGATGTTAAAGTAAGGTCTTCGGTAATAGAACCTGATCCGGGGGTAAGAATCACGGTGTCCGTACCTCCTCCTTCACTACCTTCATTATTATTGACAGTGGTTACACTGTTATCGTTTATTACGATATCTGCGGTATCATCGCTTTCACAAGCTATAAAAACTAAAGCTGCTATACTTAATACTAATAATTTGCTTTTCATTGTTTTTGAGTTTAAAAATGTAATTAAGGATTATTTGTTTAAAATTTGTATTTAAGGGTTAGTCCAATATTTATTCCCAGATTGTATTCCCTAATAATTACGTCCCCGCTTCCTGTTCCTTCCCTTCTCAATGTTATATCTGGATTCAAGAGGTTCATTGCACTTAGATTGGCTTCAAAATGTTCGCCAATAGGGTTCTTCCATATAAAATTTAAGGTAGGAACTCCGTTTTCTACGATATTTCCCAAAGAGCCTGCACCAAGGGCAAAAATTCTATCGGAAAAATAGGAGAATACTAAAGTAGCCTTGGGCTCATAGTTTTTAAATATGGGACTATAATTAATATCTGCGTTTACTATAAGGGGAGATGCACCTTCAAGTTCATCGGAGGTCCTGTCAAATGATGTCCCAAATGAATTATCTTCCCCGGCCTCAATTGTTTTAAGATCTTGATCTGTGTGAGTGTATGCTGCGTTAAGCCCCACGGAAAGCGTAGCATTTTCTTCAACATCGGCAACTATATTTTTTCGGACTTCCAACTCAACACCATAGGCCTCTGCCTGATCTCCAGTACGGAAAAAGCGCTGTGTTCCAGTAGCATCGGCCGCAATGACGCGGTTCACTGGATTCTGTATCAATTTGCCAAAAGCGGCAATTGAAAGAATTTCACCGCGGTTGAAAAACCACTCGTACTTCAAGTCAAAATTGTAGATGTCGGAATAGTTTACCCCAGTTCCTGTTCTTCCACCAAAAAGATCCGGATTACCCCCTACACGTTGCGTAACAGCTTCGTACACAAAGGGAGCGGTTTCCTTAAACTCAGGGAATGATACGGTATTGCTGAACGCAAAACGTAGATTGGAATCATCGTTCAGGGCATATCGAACATTTAGACTTGGTAAAAAAATATTTTCATAGACATCCCGGAAGCCTGGGTCGTTCGGAGGAAGGTTAATAACATCATACTCAATCTCCTGACTAACCGATTCCGCCCTAAGGCCGGGTACGATCAACCATTTGTCACTTGGACGGAATTCTAACGAGACAAAGCCGGCATGGATATCCAAATTACCTTTATATGTATTATCCGGCAAACCCGGTCTATTAACTGCACCAATTTCATTATTTATGGGATTTAAATTTCTTATTTCATATAGTGCATCTTCATTACCCGTAAGGCTGCTATTCTCAATGGTGAAAAATGAATTAAAATTATCAACATCAAGGATTGGGGTAGTCCTATCAAAAATTCGATACCCATAACGAATACTGTTGAACCTACGTTCCTTGGTCCTTCCATTATAGCCAAAATTCAGTTTTACCTTCTCCGAAATCATGTAGCCAAGGTTAATGAAACTATTAAGTTCATCATCCTCGATGCTCTGAAAGAATCGCTGATTCTCAAAAGCAGTATTTGTGAAGAATACCGGATTGGTATCTGGGTCATTATCCAAAGCAAACTGGTAGTTTTCCAGGGTAAGTCGTTTTCTGTCCGGTTCATCGGAAAAAACTTTGTTAAAACCCGTTCCCCAGTCCAGTGTCCATTTTTCGTCAAAAGTATGCCGTCCGGTCAATTGGTTTACAAAAATCATATCCTGATTGAACTGTACGTTGGAAATGAAAAAACCATTATCCGAAGTGATGCCATCACGATTGAATCCTTCCCCATTTACACCATAGAAACCTACGGCATCTGTAGAACTGTTTATAAACAATGAGCTATACTTGATTCTATGTTGATCATTTATTTTATAGGTTATATTCCCCAATGCAGTGGTAGTAGTTTTATAGGTAAACTCCCTTGTATTCGGGAAATCAAATTTTAGCACGTTGGTAAAGTCCCTTGCCGGGCCTTCCCATAATTCATAACCATTACTAAAACTGGCAGTTCCAAAGAAACTCAAATGAGACTCATTGTTGAAATTTATGGAATAGCCACCTTCCATAGCCCCGTTAAAGTTTATTGGGTCAGCTGCATCTTGTGGGTCTACCCCATGTGAAAGGATAATTGCAAAAGGGTCATTATCGTATCTGTTATAAAAACCAAAATAACTTGGACCTTCACTTCTAAGAAATGCCTCACCGGATGCGTTAGTGTTCAATCCACTTCCCAAAGAAACCTCAAAATAACCGCTGCCAGTATATTCCTTTGAATCAATATTGACGTTCCCAGCTGAAAAATCCCCATAAAAAGCCGGGGTATATGCCTTACTTACAGAAACATTTTCAATAATACTTGAAGAGAAAAGGTTTAAGTCTATATTCTTCTTATTAACGTCGTTAGAAGGCAACGACAAACCGTTCATTGTAGTGTTTTGATATCTATCCCCTAGACCGCGTACATACACATTACTCGATCCCTGTTGTTTGGAAATACCGGAAATTTGGGCGATGGCCGCTGCCGCGTCATCTATTCCCTTACGGGTAAGTGCTTCTGCACTAATTGCCTCTTTTATTTCCAATGCTTTTTTTTGGTCCAATAGCAGTGCGATTTCAGAATCCTTCCTTGCTACTTGGGTAATAATTACTTCATCCAAGGACACCCCTTCAGAGGCACTCATAGGCACATTGATGGTAGTAACTTTGCCAGCAACGACCTCGACATTGGGTATCTCCACAGTTTCGTAACCCAAATAACTAAAAACAATGGTGTGTACTCCTGGTTCTAGACTGGGGAATTCATACAGACCATCAAAATCCGAAGTGGTTCCCTTTGTAGTCCCTTTGAGTAATACGTTGGCAAAAGCCAAAGGTTCGTTGTTCAGTTCTTTGTCAGTAAGTTTTCCCACTATACTTCCTGTATCCTGTGCATGGACCATGCCTGCCATACAAAGAACAAATACTGCAAAAATATGCTTCATCAGGTTATGTTTCATTTTCAGCGCAAAGAACGCGAGGCGCTGTAAAAGGCGGGTTACCCTCATGTTAAACCTTTATTGCAATAATGTTATGTAAACGTTACTATATTAAATGAACGTTAAGCCGTTTCGGGATAATCCTATTATCTTTACATTTGGTGGATTAACAATTCTAAAAGCGATGAAATGAGCCATGATGAGGGACTGATTTCCGCGGAACCCGTTCAAAGGCGAATTACCCATCCGTGCCAATATAGATGGGCGGTCGATTTATTGAAAACAAAAGCCAACAGATGAAGAAAAAAGACATTAGAATACTTTTAGTGGACGATGAGGCGGATATTCTGGAAATCGTTAGTTATAACCTTTCTTCGGAGGGTTACCAAGTTTTTACCGCCAAAAATGGGGTAGAAGGCGTGGTCAAGGCGAAAAAAAAATTGCCGCATCTGATTATTTTGGACGTAATGATGCCCGAAATGGATGGTATAGAGGCATGTGAGATTATGCGCAATACCTCCGAACTGGAGAATACCATTATTACCTTTCTAACTGCTAGAGGTGAGGATTACTCGCAAGTCGCCGGTTTTGATGCCGGGGCCGATGATTACATCACAAAGCCTATAAAACCCAAGGTTCTTGTAAGTAAGGTAAAGGCATTGCTCCGTAGGCTAAAGGAAGATGCGGAGCCACAAGAGGACATTGTTAAAGTGGGCAACATTGTTATTAATAGGGAGGAATATAAAATTGTGAACAACGGTAAGGAAATTGTACTTCCACGAAAGGAATTTGAACTTTTGGCATTGTTGACATCAAAACCCAGCAAGGTTTTTAAAAGAGAGGTAATTCTGGACAAAGTATGGGGCAATGAAGTCGTTGTAGGAGGCCGTACCATAGATGTACATATTCGTAAGCTTCGAGAAAAAATTGGTGAGAATCATTTTAAGACCGTTAAGGGAGTGGGCTATAAGTTTGTGCTATAATGGCCATTAAGCTTAAGAGGTCATATAAATTCGCTTTTAGATCTGCAGTACTGATTACCATATCGTCTTCTTTACTTTTGGGCGGTCTTTTGTATTTTCTACAGACTTTGAACTGGTCTATCATTGTTCTTTTTTCATTTTTGGTCTTTATAAGCTCCTTTGCCGTACTTCAGATTAGGATAGAGAAGTTTATATATAGAAGGATTAAAAAAATCTATGATGATGTGGCGCTTTTGGATTCTTCCTCCCTTACTTCAGGCCCGATTACTACGGATATGCGGACGCTTACAGCCGAAATCGAAAAATTTGCACAGGATAAGAAAATTGAAATAGATACATTAAAAATCCGTGAAGAGTATCGAAAAGATTTTCTGGGCAACGTTTCACACGAATTGAAGACTCCTCTTTTTACTGTCCAAGGTTACATCCTGACTTTATTGGATGGGGCTATGGAAGACAAGAATATTCGTAAGAAATATTTGCAGAGGGCCAATAAAGCTGTAGAGCGACTTATATACATTATTAAGGATTTGGATTTGATAACCAAATTGGAGGTAGGGGACCTTAACTTGGAACGGGAAGATTTTGATATCATAGAACTTATCCATAACGTTTTTGACCTATTGGAAATGAAGGCTGCCAAAAAAAAGATAGCCCTTACCTTTGATATGGAGTATACCGAGCCTATTTACGTGTATGCCGATATGGAAAAAATCCAGCAGGTATTGACCAACCTTTTGGTAAACTCCATTAAATATGGCCATATGGATGGCACTTCCGAGGTGAGCGTGGAAAACCTTATCAAAAACAAGGTTATCATCAGGGTGACCGATAACGGTGAGGGAATCCCGCAAAAGCATATCCCTCGTTTGTTTGAGCGATTTTATCGAGTGGACAAAAGTGGCAGTAGAAGTGAGGGTGGTTCCGGGTTGGGCCTCTCCATAGTAAAGCATATTATTGAGGCCCATGACGAAAAAATCTATGTAGAAAGTGTAGAGGAGGTAGGTTCTGAATTTTCCTTTACCCTGGAAAAAGCGAAAAAAAACGAAGCGAAATCCACCTGAATATCAAACTATTTTAGACCCCACATAGAATTGCAAATAATAGCCTGTCCAAGATCTTACTTCATCTAAAGGAGCTACAAAAATTCTTTTACCATAAGACATATAGGTTTCCGGAACAAAATCTTTAAGGAATAAAGATTTCCTTAGCTTTGCTATATCATTAAATTAGGGCAGCCGTGGGAAGCAAGAACAAGCTGAAGCGATTTAAGGAGAATGAAACGTTCAAAAATGTGCTTCAACCCAATAGGGAGGAAATACGAACCGGATTTTCCCTAAAAGGCTCTTGGCAATCCCATTTCGGCAATGACAATCCCATAGTTTTGGAATTAGGGTGTGGCAAGGGAGAATATACCTTGGGTCTTGCGCGTCTTCAGGGGGGTAAAAACTTTATTGGTATAGATATCAAAGGAGCCCGTCTTTGGAGAGGCGCCAAAACTGCCTTGCAAGAAAGTTTGGAGAATGTGGCTTTCCTAAGGACCCAGATCGAACTGATCGATGAACTATTTGGTGAAGATGAAGTGTCGGAGATCTGGATTACTTTTCCTGATCCACAGATAAAATATAAACGTACCAAACACCGAATGACCAATTTGGACTTTTTGGAAAAATACCGTAAAGTACTTAAGCCCAACGGATTGATACATCTAAAAACCGATAGTGAATTTTTGCACGGCTACACCTTGGGGCTACTTCATGGAACTGGTCAGCAGATTATTTATGCCAATCATGATGTTTATAGGAACGAAGGTAGTCCACCGGAGGTTCTGGAAATACAAACATTCTATGAAGAGCAATATCTCGTGGAAGGAAAACCCATTACCTATATCCAATTTAGGATAAATTGATTTATGCAACACTTGCTCATTCTTTTTTTCGCCACATTTTCAGCCGCTTTTATGGCTACGGTACCGCCCGGACTATTAAATATGAACGCGGCAAAGACCAGTGTGGAAAAGGGGAAATTGAACGGTATTGTATTCAGCACAGGTATTTCCAGCATGATTATGATTCAGGCATATATCGCCGTACTTATCTCAAAATTCCTGAACAAAAATCCTGGGGTCGTTGAGGTTCTGATGGATATTGCAGTAGGGGTATTCGCCTTTTTCGCTGTTTATTTTTATATAGCGGCCAGACGAAATAAAAAGAAAGAACCAAAACTGGTAAAAGTCAGCAAGAAAAATAGCTTTTTTAAGGGGATGTTATTGGCTGCATTAAATCTATTGACCATTCCCTATTATAGCGGGGTAAACATTATGTGGAATGCCAGCGGTTGGATAAAATTTGAAATCTGGGATATCGTTACCTTTATTTTGGCGGTGGGTTCAGGAACCTTTTCCGTATTGTATATGTATACCATATATTTCAATAAATTAGAGGCAAGAACCAATCGATTCTCGAAGAATTCAAACTATGTTTTAAGCGCGTTAATGGTTGTCCTATTGATTATTACGCTCATACGAATTTTTGCACATGAAGCCTGAAAATCAAAATTTTTTTCAAAAAGTGTACGAAGTGGCCAGACAGATTCCTTTTGGGAGGGTTACCTCCTATGGAGCAATTGCCAAATATTTAGGAGCGGCCAGGAGTGCGCGGATGGTAGGTTGGGCAATGAACGGTGCAGGCAATATGCCCGAGGTACCGGCCCATAGGGTCGTTAACAAAACGGGCCTTCTAACCGGAAAACACCATTTTGATGGAATCAATCTTATGCAACAACTACTGGAAAATGAAGGCATTCAGGTAGTGGAGAATCAAATTGTGGATTTTGAAAAACACTTTTGGGATCCCTTCAAGGAACTCGGTACAGAACCTTAAGTTGTATATGAGGCCTATTTGAAGCGGACCAACTTCTTCCTAATTCCTCGGTTAAGAAAGTCATAGAAAATATTTCTTTTCCTACTTCATACGTATTAAAACTTCATCCACTTTCTGAAGATTTTGTTAAATGCATAAAAAATAACAAACTACTTGTAACAACCTGCTAAAGTGGCGAGTCTATTAGAAAAGTAAATCAGCCTTGTTCTCAAGGTAAAAGACTTTTTGGCAGTGGGAATGGCTATAACTCACTTGAAATAAGATGATAATTATTTAAAGCGAAGTATAGACATAAAATGAAGTCCGAAATCAACATAAAACAAATAGCCTATTTGTCCGGCTACTCAAAATCTACAGTTTCCAAAGCATTGAACAATAGCAAGGAAGTCAGTGAGAAAACCAAACTTAAGATTCGGAAAATTGCAGATACCTATAACTATAAACCCAATAGTTCTGCCAAAGCGTTAAAGTCTAAAAAAGCGCATACTATTGGCCTAATTATACCGGAGTTCTCAAAAACGCAGTACGCACATTTAATGGAGGGGATAGAAGAGGAGGCGGTACGGAAAAAGTATAGGTTGGCGGTATATCAGTCCAAAAACAACCTGCTACAAAAGAGAAAATCAATTCGAATGTTTTTTGATGGTAGCATAGATGGACTGATCATTGTCACCAATGAACGGTTCGCCCCCAGTTGTGAAATTGATTATGTAAACCAAATATTGGAAGACTCCCTACCCAGTATAAAGGTAAATTTCTCCGATTGGTTGCATAACAATGGGTCTCCCAATGCCACCAAGGCCATGGGAAAGGAGGTCTTTAAAAAACTGGTCAGGATGTTGTAAGATATGCATAACACTCCCCTGTCAAAAATCACTAAGTGTTTTCGCTCTGGAACAATATGCCTTTAGACAGTGAATTACTTCCTTTCCATCTAAAATAAGGACAAACTGTCCGATAACGGAATTCTATCGTTACATCTTCATTTTCAATCCATGCCCTTCTAAATCTCACGCGTAAGACGTATCTTTGTTTAGAATCATTTTATATAATTACAAAGAGGATTTTACATGAAAATCGATAAGAAAGCGGTTTTGGAGGCACTTGAAAAAATCACTGTGCCAGGCGAGGGTCAAAACATGGTGGAAAGTGGTGCAGTAACCAATATACAGATTTTTGGGGACGAGGTTGAAGTAGATATAACCATTAAAAACCCAAGCCTGCAAGCCCGAAAAAAGACCGAAGTGGAAATCCTAAAGATTATCCATAGGGAGGTATATGAAAAGGCCAAAATAAAGATCAATGTCAAAGTAGATGCCCCTACCAAACCCAAAGTCAATGAAATTAAGGGCAAACCTATTCCGGGCATCCAAAATATTATTGCAGTAGCCTCTGGCAAGGGAGGTGTGGGCAAGTCTACGCTTACGGCAAACTTGGCCGTTACCTTGGCTAAAATGGGCTTTAAGGTAGGTTTATTGGATGCGGATATTTATGGCCCGTCCATGCCCATAATGTTTGATGTGGCCCATGAGAAACCTTTGGCGATTACCATTAACGGAAAATCCAAAATGAAACCCGTTGAGAATTATGGGGTGAAGTTATTATCCATTGGATTTTTTACCCAACCCAATCAGGCTGTCATTTGGCGTGGACCCATGGCTTCCAAGGCATTGAACCAAATGATATTTGATGCCCATTGGGGAGAGCTGGATTTTATGTTATTGGATCTACCTCCGGGAACCGGCGACATACATTTAAGTATTATGCAATCCATGCCGGTCACTGGTGCCGTAGTGGTGAGTACCCCTCAGGAAGTTGCGTTGGCGGATGCAAAAAAGGGTGTAGCTATGTTCCAACAAGATTCCATTAATGTCCCCGTTTTGGGCATTGTGGAAAATATGGCCTATTTTACACCGGCTGAGCTACCTGAGAATAAATATTATATCTTTGGTAAGGAAGGGGCCAAAAATTTATCACAGGATTTGGATGTCCCTTTCCTCGGAGAAATCCCATTAGTTCAAAGTATTCGCGAAGCTGGCGATGTAGGCCGCCCCGCCGCATTGCAAACGGCCACCCCAGTGGAACTGGCCTTTGAGGAACTGACCAAGAACGTTGTGCAGGAGTTGGTGCATAGAAATAAAAGCCTTCCCCCAACGGAAGCGATCAAGATTACGACAATGGCAGGCTGTGCTGCAGTTAAAGGCAAGAAAGTATGACATCTGAGGAACTTAAAACAAACGTAGAAAAGGCATTGGATGAAATTCGTCCCTTTTTGCAAAGTGATGGTGGGGATATTTCTTTGATCTCCATAGATGACAATAAATCTGTCAAAATACGCTTACAAGGCAATTGTGTAGGATGTAGTGTCAATCAAATGACCCTGAAAAGCGGAGTGGAGATGACCATAAAAAAACATGCGCCTCAAATTGAGGAGGTAATCAATTTAAGTTAAACTCCTTTGATAACTATCCCTGAGAATGGGCTTCCCGGAATATTGGTAGGCAAATAAGAAGGCAATAGGACCGATTTGCGATTTCCTATCCGACTATTTCACTAATTCGTTTCCCATTGTTTTAAAGCTAACTTGTAAACTCCCGGACTTTGTCCGACAAATACCAAGAAAACTGTATTTTTGCATCTTCTTTTTCAAATTAAGGAGGAAAAGATGAATTCCAAAGATACCCGGATAGATGTCGGATATAAAAATTAAGATTACGGACAGGGAGGGTGTACTTCACGAAGTTGATGCCCCTACCGATATGAATATGAACCTTATGGAATTGGTGCGTTCATATGAATTAGCTCCAGAAGGTACTATCGGTGTTTGTGGAGGCATGGCTATGTGCGCTTCCTGCCAATGCTATGTAAGGTCCGATCATGAACTTCCTGAAAGGTCGTATGAAGAGGATGCTATGTTGGCGGAAGCTTTTTATGTTGAGGACAATAGTCGTTTGGGGTGCCAGATACGTATTGTAGAGGACCTGGAAGGGCTTGAGGTAGAACTGGCCCCGGCGGAATTATAAAGAAGGATCAAGAGACTGGTAACCAAGACGAAAGATTAAAAATACTTTATTGGCCACACATTGGTTGAAACCCTATCTGCTGATGGCAGGTATGAGCTTTAGTGCTAGACTTTCAGTTTCTACAAATTTCGACAAATAGGCAGTGGCACTCCGCAGTATTCAGTTTTAAAGGGGTACCTAGCTGTTTGCCGCCGACTGTTCATTGCTACCTTGGCGCAATGTTCAAAAAGAATTCCATTCTTTTCTTAAAACCCCCGCCTTTATCTGGCAGGTATGTATTTTATATGCATTGTGGTTTAGTTTTTTGATGAGGCACGGATAAAGGTTTATTTCTTATGGGGGTTCTAATTTTGCTCGGGCGAGAAATGAGAAAGTCTAATATCTAGCAGCCTAGCGGTCCAAACTCTTTCAGCGTTAGTGGTCTTTTTTAAATCCTAGCCTGATAAGTGAACAGATTATAGTATCGACCTTCCGAGGCGATCAATTCTTCATGAGTTCCTTGTTCCGCAATACGTCCGTTTTCAATGACCAAAATTTGATCCGCCTTTCTAATGGTACTCAGTCTGTGTGCGATAACAAAGGTAGTACGCCCTTTGGTAAGCTCTGCCAAACTTTTCTGTATCAAGGCCTCACTTTCGGTATCCAAACTTGATGTGGCCTCGTCCAAAATCAAAATTTTAGGATTTGCCAAAATAGCACGCGCAATGGCAATACGTTGTCGTTGCCCGCCTGAAAGCTTTACCCCACGTTCTCCGATCAGGGTATCCAAACCGTCATCAAATCGGTCTGTAAATTCATTCACATAGGCAGCCTCTACCGCTTTTTTCAATTCTTTCTCAGTAGCGTTTGGTCTGGGGAACAGAACGTTCTCTTTAATAGTACCCTCGAATAAGAAGTCATCCTGAAGCACCACCCCCAAAAATTGACGAAAACTGGTCAAATTAACTTTGGACATATCGTGCCTATCAATGGTAATGCTGCCTGAGTCCGGACTCAAAAAGCTTGCGGCCAAGCCCGCAATGGTAGACTTACCGGAACCCGAACTCCCTACCAATGCAATGACCTCCCCTGCAGCAGCCTTAAAACTTACATCGTGCAATACTTCCTTATCTTCCTCATAGGCAAAGGAGACCTGGTCAAAGACCATATGGCCTACAATATCGGAAAGCATTATGGTCCGCTCTTTATTATCGGCCTCGGCAGACTCGTTCATTAATTCTTCGGTACGGTCCAAACCCGCGAGTGCCTCGGTCAATTGGCTTCCTATATTGCTCATCTGTACAATGGGAGCCACCATTAGGGCCAGCAAAAAAGTAAATTCAAAATATTCCCCGGTACTCAGTTCGCCTTGCATCATTTTGTAGCCCCCATAGCCCATCATTATTCCCGTGGTTGCCAATCCCAAAAGAAAAATAGATGAACTGGTCATAATAGCGGTTGCCGTCAAGCTCTTTTTAACGTTCTCGTACAATCTTCTCACACCGCCTTCAAAAACTTCGGCCTCTTGCGCTTCGGCATTGAATCCCTTAATGACCCGTATTCCACCTAATGTTTCAGTAAGGCGTCCCTTTACTTCTGCATTGATTTTGCCCCGATCTCTGAAAACCGGTCGTATAATCTTAAAGGCCTTTAATGCAATGAATGCAAAAATAATTAATGGGATAAAGGTCAATAGGGTCATGGTTGGACTGATTCGTAATAATAGAATGAGGGAAACCACTGCGGTTATGGTGCCTCCTACCAGTTGTGCCAGACCGGTACCGATCAGGTTACGGACACCCTCAACATCGCTCATAATACGCGAGACCAAAGCCCCGGATTTGGTATTGTCAAAAAAACGGATGGGCAGGGAAAGCACTTGTTTTTGTACCTGGGCCCGTAATTCCGATATCATGTACTGTGCTTGTATGCTCAATACTTTGGTCAAAAGAAAGGACATTATCGCCTGTACCAAAAAAGACAGGATGACCACAATGACCAAAATTTTTAGTAGATCGTAATTTTTATTGGGGACAATATCGTCCAAAAAATAGCGTAAGGAAATGGGTGCCACAAAACTGGACGCCCTACTAATAACTATGAGTAGCAAACCCAAGAAAACCAGCTTTCTTCTGGGCCAAATAATGGTCTTGAATGCCTTTAGGACACTTACTTTTTTGTCTGCCATTGTAATATTTATTCTGGAGTGGAGGCCGCAAAGTTAGTGGAAAAAGATGTGGATTTCCGACTATGGCCGAGATTCGCTCTATTCAGTGTCTGCCAATCGTCCAAAAAATCAAAGGCCCGATTTGATCTAGTTCAAACCGGACCTTAAAAGGCAAGGAAAATCCATTTGTTTCTAACTAATAATTCTTTCCCGCCTTAGAAATGTATCCAGACTATCGGCGATATCAAAACATCGGCTAAATTGTGAGGACTCATTGCAGAATCTGGAATCCTCCTTATGTGCAGTACATTCAAAACCGGACAAATTTACCTCTTCAAAATTTTTATTGATTATTCTGCATTGCTCATATAAACGATCAATAGATTCATCATTGGCTGGAACAGATCCATTGAGCAAAAGAAATCCCTTTAAATAATTTTGAATGGCAAATTGGGAATTACTGCAGACCAAAGAGGTAACTACGTCCTCTTCCGGCCTACATAATTCATCATTGGCCTCTCTTAATTTTTGTATCGCTTCGTCAAATAATTTGTGGGCCTTGTCTTCCATCTTCGACAAATTTTAATATTACACTTTATCCTTGCTATGCGCTACATATTTCTATAGAGTTCCAATCGTTCCCATCGTGTTTCCACTTCTTCCTGAGCCTGTTTCAATAACTTTTCCCCCAATTCGGCATTTTCCTTGACCACTCTTGTAAATCGGGTTTCATTGTACATAAAATCAGTAAGGGGCGCACTGGGTTCCTTGGAATCCAATCTAAACTTTTTGCCTTTGGGCTTGGAGGGATCAAAGCGGAACAGTGGCCAATATCCGGTCTCTACCGCTTTTTGTTGTTGAAAAGCTCCATCCTTTAAGTCATAACCATGCTCCCCGCAATGGGAATAGGCAACAATTAACGATGGTCCCGGGTAGGCCTCTGCTTCCTCAATAGCTTTTAAGGTTTGCATATCTTTTGCGCCCATGGCTACTTGGGCCACGTACACATTTTCGTAGGACACTGCCTGTAACGCTAAACTTTTTTTGCTGGTTCTTTTACCGGATACCGAAAACTTGGCACTTGCTCCCAAAGGAGTCGCTTTGGAGGTTTGACCGCCGGTATTAGAGTACACCTCGGTATCCAGAACCATAATATTGATATCTTCCCCTGACGCCAATACATGATCTACACCACCATAACCTATATCGTAGGCCCAACCATCGCCGCCCAATATCCATACCGATTTCCTGCGGAGGTACTCGGTCAACTTGTTTAATTTTTTGGCATTGGGGTCGTCACTGGTTCCCAAGATTTTTTTGAGTTCATCCAAATGCTGGAATTTCTCTTCCCGCTGAGTCTCGTTCTCTTCAGGATTATTCAAAATGGCCTCCATCAGTTCGCTACCTACTAGGGACTCCAACGATTTTAGCAAATTGATTGCAATCTCTTGTTTTTTGCTCAAGGCCAATTTCATACCAAAACCGAATTCCGCATTATCTTCAAAGAGTGAATTGGCCCAGGCCGGACCTCTACCTGCCTCATTGGTTTTATACGGTGTGGTAGGCAAGTTACCGCCGTAAATGGAGGAACATCCCGTTGCGTTGGCTATCATGATGCTGTCTCCATATAATTGGGTAAGCATTTTGATATAGGGGGTTTCCCCACAACCGGAACAGGCCCCCGAGAACTCAAAGAGCGGCTCCAAAAACTGGGAACCTTTTACGTTGGTAATCTGCAATGCGGTACGGTCATAATCCGGGAGGTTTATAAAATAATCCCAGTTCTCGTCCTCCACGGATTCAACATCGATCTTCTTATGCATGTTGATGGACTTGAAATCCTCTATTTCCTTGCTCTCCGCAGGGCAAACTGCAACACAAAGGTCACAACCTGTGCAATCCTCGGGTGAAACCTGAAGGATATAGGATTCCGTTTCTTTGTTAAAAGGCCTTCCTTTTGCAGGTACTGCTTTTAAACCAGCTGGCGCATCGGCCAAATCTGCATTGGGAACTACCTTGGCGCGTATTGCGGCATGCGGACAAATGGCAACACATTTATTGCATTGTGTACATAAATCCGTATCGTCCCAAACAGGAATATAATCGGCTATGCCTCTTTTTTCGTATTGGGAAGTACCTGTTGGAAACGTACCATCAACAGGGAAAGCACTGACCGGAAGCTCATCTCCTTTTCCTGCCAGTATTTTGCCTAAAATATCTTTAACAAAGGGATCGTCCGTTCCGGTCATCATGGGTTTAAGGGCCCATTTGTTCGTTATCTTTTTCGGATAGTCTACCTTTTGCAGATTTTCCAATGATTTATCAACGGCGTTGAAGTTCATTTGTACGATCTTATCACCTTTATGGGAGTAGGATTTTACAATGGCGTTTTTAATTTTTTCAATGGCCTCCTCTTTGGGCAAAACGCCTGAGATGGCAAAGAAACAGGTCTGTAAGACCGTATTGGTACGCTTGCCCAATTTTGCTTCATGGGCAACCTTGGTAGCATCCACCACATAAAATTCCAAGTTGTTTTCTACG
The DNA here is from genome assembly GCA_947494715.1 of uncultured Flavobacteriaceae bacterium. Classification (GTDB taxonomy): domain Bacteria; phylum Bacteroidota; class Bacteroidia; order Flavobacteriales; family Flavobacteriaceae; genus Ulvibacterium. The sequence goes on from CANLWG010000007.1 coordinate 123,530, forward strand.
ATGTCCTGCTGCAATTTTTCAGGTAGTTTCCCCCAAATATCACCCTTGGAATATGGCGAGTTTAATAAGAAGGTACCTCCTTTTTTTATGCTTCTTAACAGGTCGTATTTTTCAATAAAATTAAATTGGTGGCAGGCAATAAAGTCGGCCTTATGGATCAAATAGGACGAATAGATAGGTTCCGGACCAAAACGCAAATGCGATATGGTCTGTGCGCCCGCTTTTTTGGAGTCGTACACAAAATAGCCCTGTACATAGTTATCCGTGGTTTCCCCGATAATTTTGATCGAATTCTTATTGGCGCCCACCGTGCCATCGGAACCTAGGCCGTAGAACATACAGTTAAAGGTTTCCTTGGCCGTTTTAAATCGATTTCCTATCTCCAAACTTGTATGAGAAACATCGTCATTGATACCAATGGTAAAATGTTTTTTGGGAATTGATTTGTCCAGTTCATCATAAACTGATTTGACCATGGCAGGATCGAATTCCTTGGAGGACAATCCAAATCGCCCTCCTATTATAGTGGGCATTGCCCTATCGCTTTCGGCAAATGCGGTTACGATATCAAGATATAAAGGCTCACCTGTGCTTCCAGGTTCTTTGGTCCTGTCCAGAACAGCTACTTTTTTTACTGTTTTTGGAAGGGCATCAATAAAATGACTTATAGAGAACGGTCTAAATAGGCGTATGATGATGGCACCAACTTTTTCTCCGTTTTCCATCATTGTGTCCACGACTTCGAGAACCGGACCTTGGCCGGAACCCATAATAACGATTATCTTTTCGGCTTCCGGGTGGCCTACATAATAGAACAAACTATACCTACGACCGGTGTGCTTGTAGAACTCATCCATCGTATCCTGAACGATTCCAGGTACTTTATCATAATAGATATTGGAGGCTTCCCTAGCTTGGAAAAAGACATCCGGGTTTTGTGAAGTTCCTCGAACTACGGGATGGTCCGGATCTAGCGATCGCTTTTTATGGGCCATGATTTCATCCTCCGGCATCATGGCCTTTATGATGTCATCAGGTATTGCATCAATTTTGGATATTTCATGGGAGGTTCTAAAACCGTCAAAAATGTTCAAAAAAGGTACCCTCGACTTTAAGGTGGCTACTTGGGCAATCAAAGCGAAGTCCATAGCTTCCTGTACGGAACCTCCAAAGAGCATGGAGAATCCAGTCTGTCTTGCGGCCATGACATCGGAATGATCTCCAAAAATGGAAAGTGCATGTGTGGCCACGGTCCTTGCGGCTACATGGATAACGTTGGGAAGCAATTCCCCTGCTATTTTAAACATATTAGGTATCATCAATAGCAACCCCTGTGATGCGGTAAATGTTGTCGTCAAGGCACCGGCCTGCAAAGCCCCGTGTACAGCTCCGGAAGCACCGCCCTCACTCTGCATTTCCACGATTCGTGGTATGTTGTCCCATATATTTTTTTCACCATTGGAACTGAACACATCTACGTGCTCGCCCATAGGGGAAGCGGGGGTAATGGGATAAATGGCGCAAACTTCATTGGTCTTGTGGGCAATTCTTGCAACGGCCTCATTCGCATCGCAAATGAGTTTTGGGAAATCTTTTTTCATCTTGGATAGCTTGTATTATAATACCGGGTTATGTAAAAAGGTGGGTACTTCATTGTACGCAATACACTTCTTACAATGGTACAGGATTCCTAATAATTTCTATAAAAATAATGAGCGTAGTGCTCTCATAATATGATATTTATCAGGAAAACAGTTTGGATATCCCCGCATTGGGAACAACAAAAAACCACCATCGACACTATCAGATCGATGGTGGTTTCATGACATCATGTCAACTAACTAGAACGTTAAATTTGGAATGGCAAAACTTGGAAGACTCTTTTGGCAAAGAAGTTATTCATCATATAACCAAGCCTTCTTCGCCAACAGTTGTTCTTCCGTTTCAACATGATTGTCATCGGGCACACAACAGTCCACTGGACAAACAGAGGCACATTGTGGCTCATCATGAAATCCTTCACATTCCGTACACTTATCCGGTACAATAAAATAGAATTCCTCGGATATAGGTTCGTTTTCGGCATCGGCGTCAACCTCTTCCCCGTTAGAGGGCAAGGTAACCATGCCGTTCAATTCGGTTTCATCCGCATAGGACCACTCTTCATCGGGTTCGTAGATTGCCGTATTTGGACATTCTGAAATACAGGCATCACAGTTAATGCATTCGTCTGTTATAATGATAGCCATTTTTCTCTGTTTTTAGCATTAAGATGTGTAAATTTAGGGGTATACTTATGGGGAATTAATGATAAAAATCATATTTCCAGGAAAAGGGCGAGATTATTTTTGAGTGTTATTTATTAACCTGTTTTTACTTTTTTCGTATGGCCAAAAAGCCTCTTATATTTGAATACGCTGACCAAAAGAATGAAGTTTTGGAAGCCGTGGTGGTCCGTTTCGTTGGTGACTCCGGAGATGGTATGCAATTGACCGGAACCCAGTTTTCGGATACTTCGGCCATGTTCGGTAATGATGTGGCTACTTTTCCCAATTACCCCGCCGAAATTAGGGCTCCCCAGGGGAGTCTGTACGGCGTTTCCGGTTTTCAGGTACATATCGGGAGTATCGAGGTCAATACACCGGGGGACAATGTGGATTTGCTGGTGGCCATGAATCCCGCAGGCCTAAAGACCAATCTGTATGCGGTAAAGCCGGGACATACCATTATTGTAGATACGGATTCCTTTAGCCGAAAGAATCTGGAAAAGGCAAAATATGAAACCAATCCTTTGGAAGATGGAAGCTTGGAAAATTATAGGGTCATAGAGGTGGCCATGACTTCATTGACCAAAGAGACGCTAAAGGATCTTGCAGGCATTGATAACAAAAGTATTACCCGGAGCAAGAATATGTTCGCGCTGGGCATGGTGTATTGGATGTACCATCGTTCCCCGGAACACACTATCAATTTTTTAAACCGGAAATTCAAGGATAAACCGTTAATCGCCGAAGCCAATACCAAGGTACTTAACTCCGGCTACTATTTTGCCGAGACCTTGGAACTCATTCCCAATGCGTATACCATTGCCCCTGCTAAAATGCCTGCGGGCACTTATCGGATATTGTTGGGCAATACCGCCACTGCCTGGGGGTTTTTGGCGGCAGCCGAGAAGTCCGATTTGGATCTGTTCCTGGGGTCGTACCCTATTACTCCGGCTTCCGATATTTTGCACGAACTGGTAAAGCATAAGCATTTTGGTGTGAAAACACTGCAAGCGGAAGATGAAATTGCGGGAATCACCTCGGCCATAGGGGCATCCTTTGCGGGAAACTTGGCCATTACCACAACTTCCGGTCCAGGTCTTGCCCTAAAGGGGGAAGCTTTGGGCCTGGCCATGATGGTAGAACTCCCTTTGGTAGTAGTGAATGTGCAACGGGGCGGCCCTTCTACAGGGTTGCCTACAAAAACGGAACAGTCGGATCTGTTGCAGGCCATGTATGGCCGCAACGGGGAAAGTCCGCTCATTGTAATTGCCGCGAGCACCCCGGCCAATTGCTTCGATTTTGCCTATGAAGCCGCAAAATTGACCTTGGAACATATGACCCCGGTAATTTTATTGACGGATGGTTATATCGCCAACGGATCGGCACCGTGGAAAATCAAGACCATTGCCGAAATGCCCGAGATTAAAAGCAATAAGGTGGAAGAAGTTAAAGAAAATTGGCATCCTTATGATAGGAATCAGGACACCTTGGCGCGGAATTGGGCCATACCCGGAACAGAAGGTCTTGAGCACCGTATTGGTGGTTTGGAAAAGGACCGCATTACTGGAAACGTTTCCTATGTACCGGAAAACCATGGGTACATGACCAAAATACGATCTGAGAAAATAAAACGGGTCAAAAATTTTATCCCGGAATTGAAGACAGAATTTGCCGATTCTGGAGACCTATTGGTCATTGGTTGGGGGGGCACCTATGGTTCCTTACATACCGCTATAAAGCAATTGCATGGCGAAGGCCATACGGATATCGGCCTGGCCCATTTTAACTACATTAATCCGTTGCCCGGAAATACGGGAGAAGTCCTTAAAAGGTTCGATAAAATCGTAGTCTGTGAATTAAACAATGGTCAATTTGCTAAAGTGCTGCGGATCAATTTCGATGGATTTAAGTTTTTACAGTTCAACAAGATCCAGGGATTGCCCTTTGGAAATGATGAACTGATACAGAAGTTTAAACAACTCATACAATAACCATGGAAACAGCTGCTCTAAAAAAATATACGTTCAAGGATTTTGCAAGTGATCAAGAGGTACGATGGTGTCCGGGCTGCGATGACTATGTAATCTTAAGGGCCATGCAAAAGGCACTTCCGGAAATCGGTGTCAAAAAAGAAGATGTGGTCTTCATTTCGGGTATTGGCTGTTCTTCCCGTTTTCCCTATTATATGGATACCTATGGAATGCATAGCATTCATGGACGGGCCCCGGCCATTGCTACAGGTGTAAAACTGGCAAATTCCCAACTGAGTGTTTGGGTCATTACGGGAGATGGAGACAGTATGGCCATAGGGGGCAATCACCTGATCCACATTCTTCGTAGGAATATCGACCTGAATATTATTCTGTTCAACAATGAGATTTATGGGTTGACCAAAGGTCAGTTTTCACCAACTTCCCTGGTTGGACAAAAGACAAAATCTTCGCCACATGGGAATACGCAACCCCCATTTTCTACAGGCGAACTGGCCCTGGGTGCCAGGGCACGATTTTTTGCCCGGGTAGGGGGGAATACACCCAAGGAGATGACGGACTTGTTTATAGCGGCCGAAAGTTTCAAGGGAACTTCCCTGATCGAGGTATTGCAGAACTGTCCTATTTTTAATGATGGCTGCTTCTCCCATTTTACCGATAGAAAGGTACGGGAAGACCAACAGTTGTTCGTAGAGCATGGCAAACCGATGATCTTTGGGAAAGACAAAGATAAAGGATTGGTCCTTAACGGATTGCAGTTGGAAGTAGTTACCTTGGGCGAGAACGGGATTACTCAGGAAGATATTTTGGTACATGATGCCAAGGCCCAGGACACCATACTACATCAAATGTTGGTACGCTTATCCTATCCTTTGGTTACCGGCATCATTCGGAGTTTTGATGATGTAACCTTGGAAGAACGGGAAGATGCGTTAACGGAACAGGTAAAGGCCAATTCCAATTTTACCAAGGTAAACGACCTTTTCTTTTCCGGGGAAACCTATGAAGTAAAATGATTTGAAGGGCCTAGCGGATTATTTAGTGTTCTGTATAAACCGCTCAACAATATCCGCCAAATTTTCCAAATCGCTGGATGTCCTTAATTCAGCGTCAATTCTGTTGTCTCCCATAGGTTGTATCCTGTATTCCGGTAAAAGCTCGTGAAAATTTAGATAGACGAATGTGTCCACTATCCTTTCCTTTAAACCATGTGGCACATTGAACTCCGTAATAATGGATTCTTCAATTCCCAAATGGGTAATTTCGTGGATCAATATAGCTCTAGGATCATCATACTGTTTGAATTTCCCTTCCGGTGTTGTGTAAAATAGTATTGAGCCCTGATCGGGATCATAACTGCCTCCAGGGCCATATAAGGTTAAGGTCACCCGATACTTTTCGAAAATATTAAAATTCCACCCTCTATCTCCTTGACTAATATAATCGATCATGCGATTAACTCGTGGCAGCGCATTTTGAATTTTTTCATATCCTTTTTTATAATCGGATTCCGAGTAAACATCCTTCTTCATAAATGCTTCGAGCAAACCGTAATGTTCACTTGTTAGATGACCTTCTCTTGACTTATGTATAAGGTCATCAATAACATCCCCGCTTGGAAGACCGATGTCATACCCATATTGGTCATAAAACTCGATATCCTGAATAATCGTCCATAAGTAACTGGTCTCCTCATCTACTGTTGGAATATGAACTTCTATTCTTTTATGATTCTGGAAGTTGAATGAAACCGTAAGACATAGTACTAGTAAAAGAGACAACTTGCCCATTGCATGAAAATGGTTTGGTATATAGCAAGTAGAACCGAGGAAAGCACAGAACACCTTAACTGTCATATACCGCATTGTTTGTAATTTTCGTTCTTCAATAGTATTTCTCAATTCCTCCAAACCCCTTTATTAGTTTGTTTTCCTTTGTTTTGGCAATGAAATTCAACAACCGTTTTTGGAACTCCACCGGGCGCTTTCGGGCAGAATCAATGTAGGCGATCCGTATTCTCTTATACGGATCGGACAGTTTTTGATAATTTTCCCAGGCCCTCCTGTCTTTTCGTATTTGGTCCAATATGTCCGAAGGAAATTCAAATTCCTGATCAATTATGGCCCCGACGCCTTCCTTGATCGAAGAGTGAATCCTATTTTCCTTGAACAGCCATTTTAACCTTTCTTTATTGGCTTGGGAATAACTGCTTTTAGGTCGTCTTTTGGTAAACCGCTGCATGGTGTGGTCGGCATCAAGGGATTTTACCGTACTATCGATCCAGCCGAAACACAAAGCTTCTTCTACCGCTGTGTTATATTCAATTCTAGGTTTTCCTGAAGATTTTTTAGGATACACCAACCAAATATCGTTCTTTTTGTCAAAGTTTTTCTGAAGCCATTTCCTCCATGCTCTTCTGTCTGTAAGATATAGGGTATCCAGTTCTTTCATTTTTATAGTACCACTTATATGGCCCCTGCCAAAATATCATTTTTTAGTCAAAAGATTACCCCATAATTGGTGCTCCAAGAACGAAAACCACAAAAGCCCTAGAGAAACCCAGCACATTGGAAAAGACGAAGAATACCGCTTTTTATAGGAGGTTTTGTTGAGCAATGTTATTTTTTATTCTGTAAAACTTTCAAAAGCTTTTTTGGATCCTGTCGATTGTCCCAAAAAGCGTAGATGATAATTTGCTCTTCGTTGACTTTGTAATAGATACTGAAATTTCCCAGCGATGCTACTCTCGTGTCTTCAAAATCGGTCAACTTGTAGATAAATGGGGTTTTGGAAATTTGTTTGATTCTTTCGGCAACTAATTCAATCAATTTTTTTGAATATGAATTGGACTTATTCCTTTTCACCCAATATTCTAAGATTCCGACAAATTGAAGGTCGGCCGTCCTAGTCCAGACTACATTTCGTCTAGCCATTCAAGATTGCGTTTATCCATGGCTTCTTGCGAAATTAATCTGCCATTCCGAATGTCGTTTTCGCTCATTTCCAACATTGCCTTTTGTTCATCCGTCAATTCCACGATATCTGACTCCGATGCACTTGACGTAATCAGTTTATCTAGAGCTTCCAAAAAATCCTTGTTTTTTATGGATAGAATTTTATCTATCAATCCGTTTCTTATTTTATCAACCGTTGCCATTATTGTTCATTTAGTAATCATAAATATCCGAAATTTTATCCAGTCTCACTAAAATTGCCCAACCCAACCCAGGGATATAATTATTTACCCCTTTATTGGATTCCTATCAAAATACCATTTTTTAGTCAAAAGATAATCTCATAATTGGTAGACCAAGCTAAAAGGTCAAGGAGAGACCAAGGGTATTGGACAAGGCAACGAAATCGAGGCGATCAAAAGTCGGTTTAGAATGTAGTTTTGGAAATTAGATTGTATCATAAGCGGATTCAATAGCTTTTACTAGTTTGGCCAGGCCCTGAGGGGCACTTGTTTCGAAGGCTTGCATACCCTCGGCAAAATCAGCGGATTTTTTACCGTTCAAACTCAAACGTTGGGTAATTTGAATCCGATTTGAATCTATTGATTCCATAATCATCACATTACAAAAGGCGGCACCGTCCAAGGGCATCTCTATGGTGGCGGAGTGTTCAGGGTCAAGTTGGGTTATTTTCCAATTATAGGAATCCTGCCCTGGTGTTTTTGTGGCCCCTGAGGTACCTACAGCAAAAGGCCCCTCGAGTTTTATCCACTCCACTGCATTTCCTTCAAGGCGTTCCCAATTGGATACATCGGTCCAAAACGCCCATGCAAAGGATTTGTCGGAATTACATTCAACCGAATGTTCAAATTGCCAGGCAGTGTCATCCATGGCCCTACTTTTTATGTTTATAAATCAATCTAATCCTATGATGAAATGATGGTAAAGTTAAGATTTTCGTATTGGTCGCTTTGTGTTGTTGGCTGTGATGACTTGTAATGTCCCAAATAAAACATTTCTCCGATCCAACGTAAAGTAAAGACCCCCTTGTTGTTAAAACCTTCGATCGGGGGAGTAATGGCTAGAGTCCCGTTCCGATTAATGATTTATCATATGCATAGGGTTGAATATTTGCAGAAATGTTCTATGCCCTTAAGGATGTATTTAGTATCCATTTTCAAAAGAACATAAATTTTATGATTCTTTTAAAAAGCAGTGATTACTAAATTATTAAATATTGGAACGAGGATATACCTTATTGCGCATTTGCTTTTCTCTTCAATCAATTAGGGGAATGTAACCCCATTTTATTTCCTTCAGAATCAAAAAACATTGCGAAATATCCACTTTCATCGGCATGAGGTGTTTTGGGAACAATGATATTCCCGCCGTTTTTCTCTACTTTATCAAGAATTGCCTGAAGGTTGTCCTCACCATTTAGGTATATGGTTACACCATCTGCCGAAGGTTGAAAACCTTCTCCTTTCATGATAACGCCGGTAACCATCTGTCCTTCATAGGGCAATATGCCCATTTCCATACCTGGCATTTCCATTTTCTCAATGTTAATATCCAAAATTGCTTGATAAAATTCGATGGCTCGTGAAATGTCCGTTGCTGGAATTTCAAAAATTGAAATATAACTTTTCATGTCTTTTGCACTTTGATTTAAGGCCGAACCAATCTTTTGTCTTTCTGGTTCAGGTTTATTTTTGTTACTAAAAGCAACAAAGCCTAAGACCGATATTGCTATGGAAAGACCAAGTACTGTTCTCTTCATGGTTCTTGATTAAAATGTTGGGACAAAATTAAACTACCGGTGAAAAACAAAATTGTAAAAATGCGACACGCGTATATCATTTGTAGAAAATGGAAGAAAGCGTCATGTTTTCATTTCTTAAAAACTCTTTTGGACTAATTCCAATAAACTCCTTGAAGTCTTTGTTAAAATGCGTCTGGTCGTAGTATTCACTCTCGTAGGCTATGTTCGTGAGTGTTTCTCCTTCTTCGTTGAGCAACATTTTTAAGGCGCTTTGTAATCGAATTATCTTACCTAACTGTTTTGGGCTGATCCCTATTTGTTTCGCAAACTTTCTTTCAAGTTGTCTTCTTTTGGATAAATCTTCTTTCAGAATATTACGTATAGATGTACTTCCCTTTGTTGATAAAAGGGTGTCTACAGTTGTTCTAACAATGTTATCAACCGTTGACTGTTCGCTGAGTTTATTCAGAAGAAAACGTTCGATTATTTCTATTCTTTGTTTCGTATCCGTTGCCTGAATGATTTTTTGTATTAACTCTTTTGCCGGAATTTCTCCGAACAGATTTTCAATGGGAATTTCTATATCTGCTAAATCTTTGAGTGACGTATTTACAAAGTTTGCAAATCCATGAGGGTAGAAGCAGACTGAAAATGAGTCTACATATCCCAATGGTTCTATGTCATAAGATTTTGTTCTTGGTCCCATAATCATTCCACAAGGGTGTAAGATGTATTCCGTATCGGATACATATCTTTTTATATTGTCTGCAAGATTGAAAGTCATTTCAATACAGCCGTCAGGAATAATTTTTTGCTTTTGGTTATTTGGATCAAAAGGCACTTCCAAGGTCCAATAAAATTTGACGAGTGCTTCTAAATCCGGATGGGGTTGAAAAGTTTGATAATTCATGAACTATTTGTTTTTCCTAGGTGACACAATACCTAGGAATAAAGAGCATTATGCGTTTTGTCTGTCTTATAAAGACACTAAAAATAAACAATTAAACCTATTGATTTGGTTAAGGATAACCCCATATAAGTACATAAAACCACTCCAAAGCCAAGGAGAGGTAAAAGGAACCGGACTCAGGCTTTTTATAGGAGTCATCGTTGGGCAACGGCTGTTTTAATACCGTTTACTTTATATCAGTGGTATTGCTTCGGTAGAACTCTACTAATAGTTCGGCAAGTTCTTCACCCTTTTCTTCCTGAATAAAATGTCCTGCATTTAATATGGTATGATTTTGATCTTTCGCCCCAGGCACAAGATTTTGAAAAACCTGTTCGGCACCTTTCATAATATCATCCCCATCCCCAAAAATGGTTAAGAAAGGTTTGTTCCACCGTCTTAACTTTTCCCAAGCTTGCCGATTTTTAGCAGCTTCGGGATCATCGTGGTCAATCGGGACCAGTGTTGGAAAGATTCGGGCACCAGCTTTGTATTCTTCCGAAGGGAATGGTGCATTGTAGGCTGCCATGACCTCTTCGGTCAGTGGTTGGATGGTGCCCATGTCTATGACCTTTCCGATATTAAATCCCGGTGAATGTTGTGAATATGCTCTCCACTTTAAAAAGCTTTCGGGCATAGGGATCTTGCCCGCCGGCAAAGTGGTATTGGAAGCGATGACCATAGAAAAGCGATCTTCCATTTCGGTAATTAATCGTAGACCGATCAATCCGCCCCAGTCCTGACAAAAAAGGATAATATCCTTAAGGTCAAGTTTCTGGATAAAGGTCGAGATCCAATCCATGTGCTTTTGATACGAGTAATCCTGCCGATCAACTAGTTTATCCGATTTACCAAACCCAATGAGATCGGGAGCAATTACCCGAAAATCATTTGAAAGTATTGGAATCATTTTGCGATAGAGATATGACCAGCTGGGTTCTCCATGCAGAAGGAGCACCGTAGGGTTCTCTTTGTCACCTTCATCCAAATAATGAAGTTTTAGACCTTTTTCTACTTCCATGTGGTTGCCCGAGAAGTTGTAATCAGGTAGATTTTCAAATCGGTCTTCCGGAGTGCTTACTACTTTCATGGGCCCTAATTTTTTATGTTTCTGCTAAGGTTTTTTATTAAACGGTTGTTTTAATATGGCGTAAACAATGTTGGGTACTTTTGTTAAGAATCATCTTGCATCTTTATCCATTTCAGTACCACGGTCTGTAGATCTTTTTTGCGTTTTTCTATGTCTTCCATACTTTTAAATTTCGCTGTTCTTGCTTCTTTTCCGTCACCCTGGAGCAGTCCGGTAGTGTCTTTGATGAGTGCTCCCTTATGAAACATTAAGCTTACATGTTTCTTGGCATTCATAAAGTATGAGGCCATGTTCCCTTTATACATAAAGGTTGGACTGCTCCATTTTATGGTTTCTTCAATATCGGTATGGGTATTTAAAATAATTTCCTGGACTCTTTGAATTTCTGCCTCTAATGGATGATTTTTCTTCTTGAGGTATTCGTCGACTTCTGGATTTTTATTTGCCATACTTTTTTGGTTATGGATGAGCTTAGTTCTTCAACTTCTCTAGGAATCAAAATAATTGAATTTGAAAGAACAATTCTGCCCAACGGTGTCATGTATGATTCCGTTGTGGATCGATACGCCAAGACTATTCCATTGGGATCATGTTGAATTAAAGTTAGGAATTATTCTTGCTCTTAACCAATTAGAGCGATGGATTATATGTTGTTGTATGTAGTTAATTTTTCCACTCTAGTACTTCTTGAATCGGAATATGATCTCCAAAGTCTTTGCCATAATAGGCCGAATAGATTTTTTTATCCTTGTCAATAAGAAAATCAGCGGGTACAATGGGCCGATCTTTAATGGATTTCATATTAAAGTAACCACTAAAAATCACTTTCAACATTTTTAAAGGTTTTAACATGGTCCTTAGCATACCAAAAGAAGATTTTTCTACGCCATATTTTTTATACATTTCTAGCGTTGGGTCGGCAATTATGGTAAAAGGCGCGTTCTGTTGTCCTCCATAAGCCAAAATTTCTTCCTTGGAGGCAGCAAAAACAGCGATTACTTTAACTTCCCTTAGTTCAAATTCAGGATACTTTGTTATTAATTGGTTTAATCTTAAGTTACAAAAAGGGCAGGCCGCTCCCCGAAAGAAACTCAAAAGAATCTTGTTATCCCTGTAATCGTTCAGGGTTATTTCATTATCTAAATAATCCTGGGATGTAAAATCTGGAGCAGTGTTCGTTTTATTTAGCCTTCCCATATTAGTATTAAACGTAATGAGTATAAATTACTTACAACGGTTGCTATAAAAGTCAATTACAGGTATGTACATCAATTTTGGTTTTATTACAGGTCTTATCAATTCCCACCAACGGAATGGATTCGGAATCAGTAGTCCCGATAGCTAGCGAGACATCATAATTGTGTTCATACATTGTTGCGCTTTCGTTTATTCTTTTTTACAATTATAAAGCACAAAATGGATGAAACTAGGGTAAGAGCGGTTCCGAGAATTAATTCAACAATGCTTTCTGCAAATAGATTGCCTATGGTGTTTAACGCAAAAAATACGCAAAACCCCCAAATTATTAGGTCAATTATCTTATTTTCCTTTGCTTTTTCGAGTTGTTTATACTTAATAAATAGGATGAATAGCATAAATAAATTCAAGAGTATTGAGAACGCTTCAAAAGATTTCATTTCTTCAACTGAGTTAAGCCTCCCCGCCCAGATTTTGTCGTAAGGAATTTGTTCAGCAAAAATCAAAAAGTGGAGTGTAGCAAGTGCTCCAAGAATAAAGAACATAATGGTCAAGGCAGTTTTCTTGTTCATTTTTCCCTAAATAGTATTTTGTTTTAATGAAGTATAACGCAGGGATAGGCGCATTATGCATTTTAGTTGCCTTATGGCTACATTAAAAGTAAACAATTAAACCTGTCCATTTAACCGAAAGATAATCCTATGATTTTTACATCAAACCCGCACGCTCAAAGAGGCCAAAGAGCAACTTAGGGAACCGGACTAAGGCTTTTTATAGGAGCCATTGTTGTAAGTAGTTTTTAATTCAGATATAGGATCAAAAGAGTTAAAACGATAAAAAGTATTCCGAGAATTATTAATTCATTTCGTCTGTCAGATTTCATTTTTTTTCGGATATCACTTTTTACCTTTTCCAATTCAGATTCAGAGAGTTTTGGAAAATCAAATTCTGGTTTTGAGTCAGAGCTTTTAAAACCCATTTTTTTTCTCTCAAATTTTCCTTGGCTTTTATCCTTTCGGGCTTTTTTGCGAGCTAAAGTAGCTTTGAATTGTGATAAACTTCCATCAGCCATTTTTTCTTTCTACTATTAATTCTGTTAACTTATCCAGTTTTGTTTGGTCAATTTTTGTCCAATCCGTTTCATTGAATTCCAAAGTATTGAATTTTTTTAAACTTCGATACATTGGTAAAATTACGGACTTAAAATCTCCTATCAGTTCAAAAATCAGATTTGGGGTTTCTGATGTTTTGCTACTTTTTGAAATAATCAGATTGATTTGTTTTCCGCTTGGCTCCAGTGCGAAGAAATAGCATTCAGGTTCCAAATTCCAGCACAATTCAGTTGCGATTCCATTGAGTAATAAAATAAGGGATTCGCAAAGTTTGTCAATCGGATTTTCGGGAATGTTTGAAGCAATAAATTTCAATTCAAAATCGGCAGATTTAAATGTAGTCTGAATCCATCCATTTCTTGGATTCCCTAAATTCAGTTCCATTCTTTCTGTTTTATTCAATTTGCTTATAGTGCTTTGGCTAGATTGACCTGTGATTTGTTCGTCTTCATTCTTCATAGATATCAAATTCAGCGGAAATGGACTTCATGAGTTCCGCATCCGCAAAATCACTATCGGACAGTTTTGAGAGTTTTTTCAAGTAAAGATCGAATTGGCCATTTTTGAATATCGTGAGCATTTTACCTCCCTTTTCACATTTTGCCGCATGCCAAACATTAGGAGGAACGGTAATGGTATCGCCTGGTCCTGCCGTAATCGATTCATCGTCAAAAATTAACTCTACTTCTCCTTCCAGGATATAAAAAACCTCTGTCATTATTTTGTGGTGATGTCGTCCTAAATAAAAGCCGGGTTTTAAAGTATCTTCAACAAAACTTAGTTCCCCATTGGTCCTTTTTGAAGAAAGTTTGATAAAGCAATGATCTTGGGCGTAGTTGTAGTTTTCACCTGCTCCGTTCCGTATAATTTCTTTGTCTTTCATTTTTGTTTAGGTATTGTTCCTATTTTCATTTGAATGCTTTGGCCAGGCTGCGCGTAACCATTATCCGCGGCGGGCATTTAATGATGGTGCTTTTCCAAATGTTGCCTTAAATAATCTTTTCCGTAATCGTTTCCATTGGGGGTTCGTACAATGGTATGTATATGATTTCTTGTGGGTTGTCTTCCATTTCCTTTTACACCAATGGGTGATTGGTGATCAAATTCTATAAGAACAACGGGGCTATGGATGCGATAATAGAATACGGCATTTTCATCTGTTTTTCCCGTCCAGGCAAAGTAGGTTTTATCCATATGTTTTTTGATGTCTTCCATCTTTACCTTGGCATGTCCCTCGCGCATATTTGAAATATATTGATTGGCCAAGTCCAATAACGCTACTTTTTGTTCTTCGGACATCTTGCTTACGGGCAATCCCCTAAAATCAACAATATTGTTATCCGAAAATGCTTCTGCCTGAATATCATTATGCACTTTTTCAGTAGACAATGTAGCTTCTTTTTGCAGTTCCATGGGAAGGGATTGCATAAACTTTAAGCCTAAATTTTGCTCATCTTGAAAGATCGTATTCCCCTTATATTTTCCAGAAGTCGTTACTATCGGTTCACCTCCCATAAAGGTAGGGGTCATTACTACCTGGTCTCCCAAGATAAAATAGTTTATGACCAAATGGTGTCCGTCTATTTGCCAGCCCCAAGGCTCGGTCAAGGATGGGGTTCCCATAATGGTAAAGAAATAGAGTTCCTCATCGAATATGGGGTTGCCGTTATTTAGTTCACGGAGTGTTTGGTCCGTTTTCATGATGTCCTTGCTCAATTGTAATCCTTTTACGCTTAATGCATTTTGCATCAGTTCGAAAGCTAATTTCCGCTGCTCCTGATTCATTTCCTTAAGGCTTATACCTTGTCGCGTATAGATGCCATTATCCACATTACACCATTTTCGCCATTCATCATCTTGGATATCGAATAGTGTCTTTTCCAATTGTTTTGGGGTAAGGGATTTCAAGAATTCCTCACCCGCCACCTTTATAGGCAGGGTAGAAACCCCTGTTGATGTGAGGGGAAACAAGCCTTTATCCATTCCTTGGGAAGTGGCAATACCGATAAATTCAGTTTTTAGACTTTTTTCCTCTCTTTTTTCAAACGGACTTTTCTGCCTTAATTCAGTGGTCTCTTTTTTCGTTTCGGTCGGCTGTTTTTGTTCTTTTTTTTGACCCTTGCAACTAACGGCAATTAATCCAATGGTTAGTAGATATACTATTTTCTTCATACGCTTTGTGTTTTTGTGTGCTGTCAACTGCATAGGCAGCAGGTAAGTTGATGCGCCGGCGAACAATGGAAAATGTCCGCCTGACGCAATGGATTATAGGTATTGTTAGTATTGGTATTTTATTCTATTTTATCTTTTACAACTTTAGTTTTTGATAAAAAGTCGTGAATTCCATTTTTTACAAACAAGAATGAAAGTCGGTCAAATGGAATTAGTCGGCAAAAAGTACGCGTAATAATATCTCCATCTGTTGGTTTCTCTCCGTTCATTTTCACAACTTTTGTTTTTGTTACGAATTTTCCGATAGTCCTTTAATACTTAATTTCCATTATGGCATAATACGTTATAAATGTCCCTAAAAATAAAACATAGATGACAACTTGAAACAAGTCCAAATTCACTGGGTCAATAACAAGCCCAACAATGAAACTCAGGATGAATGATAAAACGATCCATATTGCCCAGTCAATTAGTAAATGCAAAAATCTAGTCCCTGAGCCAACAATATTGGAGTTCACTTTTTGTTTTTGAATTTTTGCGGCCGTTGCTTTTTCTTTGATTTCTTGAAACTTTGAAGTGTCGATTTTACGTTTTTCAACTTCTTCATCGGCCGCTTCTAGTGCAGTAGGATTGTATTTATCCCTTTCGACCGTTACAATCTTAATCAGCTCTTCGTCCGTGCGTTCGGACATTACTTTTGCGAATTCGTTTTCCATTCAATTAGGGCTTGGTCAATATTAATGCTAATGATTAGGCCATGAAATCGAGACGACTAAATGCAGGAATTTTCGGTTTTCCAAAAGTGAAGACCGAATTAAAGCCAGTGTTATGCATGGGCAATTAGCAGTTATCTAATATAAAATATTTCTTATCCATATACTTGCTAAAAAGTTGTATTAGTTTTTCGCCATGGGATAAGTAGGTTCGTTCCTCATAGGTCCCGGTTAAAAAATGCTCTTCGCTAACCTCCAAATCGTAATCTTTCAATTTGGCGTCAAACATCTTAACTTCTTTGCCATCCTTCATTTTAGCAAAGAATGTATTTGTATATACGGTTTTGTCCTTACCTGTGGTAATGCCAATCCAAATTCTGGGAACATAGGATTGAAATTGGTCATATTCGAGGAAAATGTATTCCACATCATCAAAGCTTAAGAATTTGGTTCTAAGCTCATTTCTGACCTCAACAATCTTTTTTTCTTTATTCAAATGAAGAATTAATGAATCATGGGATTTTAAATCAATGCTTTTTTCATTGATGTTTATAGTTCTATTCAGAAAATTAATACGGGTGATCTTTTCAATTTTTTCAGGTACGTCTTCTAATTTCGGCCCAATCAGCAGATTCTCCTTTCTTTTAATGCTTTTCAAATTTTTAAAAAGATCTATAATTAGTATATAAAGGAACAAGATTAAAATTACTGTTATCAGGTCGATTTTTTCGAGCAGATTGGACTTATCATCTTTAAAATAATATAGATAACAGATTAGGACTACAAGTACCGGAATTACCCCAAACAATAGTCGATACAAAAATCTTTTTTTGGCAATCATATTAGCATATGTATAATGGCGAGTACATGCATAGTGCGCCTGATAGGAAGCATTGCCCTTGTGCATTGCGGTGTGTCGTTATCCATTTACGAATAGTGTTTCGATGAAGTTTACGATTACCGCCCTGTAGATACTTTTTTCTGAAAATGATAGATTTTTCCACAATTCGCCATGTGATAGATCATAGCTATATAAAACTTGCATATCCCTAAACTCCGTTTCGCGTATTTTTTCCTCAAAAAGCTTTGAGTAATTGTACAAAGTATTGTCGCTGATGAGCAGCATAGGAATCGATAAATTTTTGAGGTAGGCTATAGGCGAGGCGTTTTTAAAATCTTTGTCCGTGCTACCGAAAACAGCTTCAACATGTAGCTTGGCAAGTTCCGGCCTATCTCCGTTCAAAAATACATTATGGTAATCAACGATATCATAGGTTCCCGAAATCGGTATTACCCCTTTGAATATTTCAATGGAAAGGCCTACTTGGTTTAAATAGGTATTGTCCAAACTTATTAATGCGGACAAATGAGCTCCAGAGGAATATCCCCCGATAAAAAAAGCTCCTTTATCATATCCGTAGGTATCGGCATTATCGTGCAACCATTTAACGGATGCTGCCACATCTTCAATGTGTCTTGGATGCTGGATTCCTTTATCCAAAGTTGAATCGCGCCATGTGGCAGGGCTCAATCTATGTCCAATACTTGCTACAGCAATTCCCTGAGCTGCGAACCTCTTGGCCAGGTCCATTTCTTGATTTCTATCCCCATAGGACCAAGCACCCCCACCTATCCATATCAATAACGGATATTTCTCCTTATTTGAGGGTAAGACCAAGTTCAATCTTTGAAGACTGTCATTGGAAACCGATTCCTTGCTCAAATAGGAAAGGTCATTGTAAACCGTGAAATCCTCCGATTGCCCGAAGGAAATTTGGCAAACCAGCCATGCGGTAGTCAATACTAGTATTGCTTTCTTCATTTTGTTGGTCTTAGTTATACACAACGTTTGGCTTATCTTTATTTTAATGCAATTTAGCTTTTGTTGGCCGCTGTTTTTCTTTATTCTCATGTGAATTCTTGTATCTCCTTAGGGTCATTGCTGTGCTTCGATTTTCGTTTTGAAGGCATACAATGCAAATGAACCTAGCCAATGTTGTCCTGCATAATCTCCATCCGTTATTTTGGAAAGTGAGTAATCTAAATGCTCGTTTGCTAAATTGTAGGCATTGATATTGTCTTTCAACGGGTAGAGACACCAAGCCCTTGAGAAATTCACGCCATCCAAATGGACAAGATGACCATCCGAACGATCTTTTACCTGTCCAGGACGTAAAGATAAGTTCTGATTAAATAAAGCGGGTAAAAACGCTTTGGACCACTTTTTAAATTCTTCCTCTGAGAGCACTTTACGCATAATGTCAATTTCTTGCAAACAAGGTGAGAGGAAATCATGTCCGCTGGGTTCCCAAGTAATTGGGCAATCTTTGTCCGTACTATAGAATCGGATTGCAGCTTTTTTAATTGCGTCGGCCAAAGTTTTATTTCCAACGGTTTGTGCATAGTCATAGGCAAAACTAATCCCAAAAGCAGTATTCGTATGCGTACCTACCCGAATAGGGTAAACCAATTTTGGAAGATATTCGATGTAGGCATTTGAAATATAATCTTCCAATGGTTTTAGGTTATTGTACCACTTTTGCGCTAAAGGATTGTCCCAGGTGAACAACTCCTCTTGAAGTTTGAGCAACCAAGCCCAACCATATAATCTTTCGAAAGATTTGCTTTCCCGATTCAATGAGAAATAAGCCACTTCTTTCTCGATGTTCTGCGCCGTAAGATTTTCGTCAAGCATTTGGATCGCTTCTTCTTTTTTGGCTAGGTTGGGGAAGTTTTTTAACAAATAGACCAATGACCAATGACCATGTACCGCAGAATGCCAGTCAAAGCAACCATAGAAAGCGGGATGATGATCTACGGGCATAGCCAAATCGCTTTCCTTTGCTACTACTAATCCTGACTTGTAGGGAAGTGGGTTTTGAATACAGCCCAGCGGCAATTCCATAAGCCGGTTGGCCTCTTTGAGGTCCAATGCAATTGTTTTTGTACTCTTAACCGGTGGTGTTTTAGGGTTTTCTTTTTGTATTTCAACAATACAGGAACCTAATAAAATACCAATGCTACTGATGAGGAGAAATCTATGCTTCATTGTTTTGTTGGTCGATCGTTTTTAGAGATTACATTTTTTTCACTAATAGTTAATTCTTTATCAGTGTTTAATATCAGGGTGTTAACTAACAGGTTGCTAATGGTCTCTGCAGGATTAGTTGGGGGTTTTTCCAAATGGTTACTTTATACGCGGCGGAAAATGTCCTCATGAAGATTAAAGATAATTGATTGCAGTTGATTCCGTTAACGGAATCCAACCACAATTAATTACACCGTGTTGGGTATAGTTATTTTTTGTATGCTTCTCCAAAAAGTTTAACAATTTTTGGGTCAGATTCTCCTAAAAAGGCACCGCAGACTTTTGCGAAGTCATTCAGCAGAGTTTCTGTAGATTTATGAGAAATATCTCGACTCATTTCTACAATCTTTTTTATTTTGATTAAGTCATCAAATTTTAATTCCGCACTCAAATTGTGGGCATATTTATTTCGTACTCTATTTAATTCAGTTATTCCAGGTTTTAACCAGGTCGCACCAACATCTTTTTTTGGAATGAGTTTTATTTTCTGACTAAAACTCAAACGAACACTATCAATATCGTCTAATCCGAAATTTCGCTGAAGGTTCGAGGTTAAGTAATGTTCTATAATAAGATGTGTTTTAAGAATAAGTCCGATTTGATTGTGGTCTTTTGTCAAAAGGTCATTCAACTCCTCTGCACGTGCTTTATAATCTTTCATAATCTCCTCCCAATGGGGGTCGAGATATTCTATAGCTTTTTTTATTTGTTTATTATCCATTTTTCTAGTTATGCCGAACAATTGTATATGATCATTAACCATATTTCATCCATTACTAAAGCAAAGTACTATTTTTTTAACGGATTTGTAAATAGTATTCCTACACCAAGCCTGCAAAGCCTAAAAAGGCTAGCGATAGGAGTCCGGCCACCAGAAGATTAATGGGAACACCCTTCATTCCTTCGGGGAGATTGGCCAGTTCTAAGAATTCTTGGATACTGGCAAAGACCACCAAGGCCAGGGAAAATCCTATGGCATGGGAGAGTGCGAAGAAAACGGCCTTTAAGAGACTGCCATTCTCCAATCCCAGGGCCAAGATGGCCACACCCAATACCGCACAGTTGGTGGTGATCAGGGGCAGAAAGACTCCGTTCTCGCTTTTATTTTCGCCATTCTTTTCCCGACAATACCTTCATAATTGAGTATGCTTGGCCGGAATATATGTAATTTGGAAAAGGTACTTCTTTTGAGAATTGTTCGCCATATTGCTTAAGGTTACCGATTTCTGCAATTTTTTAATTATTTTCCCGTTAACTTCACTCATTTAGTCGCACAGACACTAGCAAATCCCTCCATGAAAAATTCAATTTTATTTAGACTAGGTATCATTACCCCATTTGTTGTTTCGATGACTTTTATTAGTTGTGAATCCGAATCATCTGAAGATATTCCGGATGAAATAATTGAACAGTCTGGCCCAAAAATCGAGATTTTGAACTTACTTAATTTAGTAGAGACTGTTACAGATGTTAATGTAAAAATAACAGATGCCTCTTCTGTAAGTACCACAGTAAAAATTGATGGAGTAGAAGTGCACTCCGATTCTAATAAAGAGTTCTCTTTTAGTATCGACCCATTTGAATTTTCATCAGGATCGAAAAGTATCGAAATAATTGCTGTCAATGCCGGTCAAAAGGAAAGTGTGACCAATCGCGATGTGGAATTCAAAAGGTTACTTTTTAGAGATCAGACTTTTTTTTCAAAAGAGAATTATTTTCAGGGCAAACGTTTTATATCCATACACTCCTTAGACGGTAACTTATTGTATTTTAAAGAAATAAATAGCGTTGCAGATGGTACTTTTTATGCGGCAGATAATTTAGAAAAGCAGGACATAATTGTATCACGCTATGAATTTGGCACCAAAATTTCCAACTTTATAACAATTGCATCTTACACAGATATAAAAGCGGGTACTACGGTTACAGAGAATCAGAATACCGATTCTCCTGATTTTTATATAAAAGACAGTAATTTTTCGTTTCAGGTCAATGGCATTGCAGATTTGGTGGCCGATAACTATAACAGCAAGATTGTTTCGGCAGATCCAAATGCCCCAAATTCGTATCAACTTGTTTATTCCAAGGATCAATCTAAAGAATTTCTAATCAGCACTTCGGCGATGATAGAGAATCCCATCGAAAATTACAAATACGTAATAATCGATGATTTGAATAAGACCAACTATGAAATTGAAGATTTTAAGACCGCTAGTCAAAATGCTTTGATTGATATTCCGGTTGATGCCAATTTAAGATTTAATCTTCGCGGGTATAAAAACGAAGATGCTTTTCGTGATTATCAGTTCAATGAAATTTATGTGTCAAGGGTTGCACCAGATAAAAAGGTCGCCGTACCTGTACTGGAAGAATTTACTGTTTATGAGTCTCTTTTGACATATTCTTACGATAGAACCGATGTTTTCTTGTTTCAAAAGGGTATCGATAACGCCTTGGAGGCACCCAAGGTCGAAATTGTTCAAAATGGCATTGATTTGGAGTTTACAGACGAATATGACTATTCAAGCATATCGTTTGGTGATGCTAATGGCACAGATGTTCTTATTTGGGATTTTATCAATGAGTATAAACAATCACAAACATTGCCTTTTTACGAATTTGAGATCCCTGAAGAAATAAATGCTCTTTTGGCGGCTAAATCACTGAGTATGGATTTGACCACGGCAAGCGGTGATTTTGCAAGCTTACACTGCTATTTACACAAAGGTGGTAATTACGTTTATAATAAACAGGAGGTACTTACCAGACCCAACCTAACCTCGCAAAGAGATGGTTTTATTCTTAGAAGACGTTTAGATTTGAACTAAAGCTTATTCGTTTTATATCAATTACATGGATATTTCTATTTCTACCGCCAGTTTGCAACTGGTGGCCATCCTGCTTTGAAAATTCTTGACTTTGGTACTATCTTTTGAATTCGATTTCATACTCGGAATGCCATTAGTCGAAGGCTAGCGGGGGGATGAGGATGCGACAGACAAAAACGCAAGAGCTATGATTATAAGTTTTCGGGGCATTTTTCTTGGGTTAAATTATAGTGTATTGGCTTGCGTATGATTTATTGAAGGATTTTCTGGGCCTGTGCTGAGCGTAGTCGGAGGATAGGCAAGCAATTGCTTGTGGCCATTGTTGCACAAAGTACTTTATCGTAGGTAAGCAAAAGACTGCGGTGGATTTAGTCCGAAATTCTGCTTAATACAAAGTCCGAGCTTATATTTTTTTGGGTTTTTGACTTCTATAGCGTAGCCACTTTCTTTTCCATTAAAGTACTGCATATAATAATCTTCTGAAATTCCCGAGAATTTTGATGTTTTATTCCACAATTGGTCTAATTCCTCGTGAAAGATTCTATCGATATCGAATTCGCCTATTACTTTGCTAACTGGTGCAGACGCGTAAACAATAATTTTTTTAATCTCTTTATTTTTAAATAATGTTCGGCGAAATTCAAATTTTTTGGTACCGTTGAATATCTTGTTTGCAAATTCTGGTTTAATCGATAATATAACTTTCATTAGCTCTTGCTTCTTTTAGTATTTGGTTAAATTTAGCATCACTTATCGGTTCAAAGCCTCGAGGCGCATTCTGTAAAATATTTAAATCCCTCAATTTCTTTAGGTTAACTTTTGGCATTGGGAATGAGTCAATGTATAAAAAATTAACAATAAATGGTCTATTATATTTGTTCCAATTCCAATGTTTTTGTAGCTCTGTATTATTGAACACACTTCTCTTTCGGCAGAGTTCAATAAAATGATCTTCATCTCTAATATTAGCTATTACATTTTCTACTACTCCAATTAGTTGATATAACAGAAGTGTGATGTGCTGGACCATTAAACTTGGTTCTGTAAAAAAGCACTAAATCACCGCTGTTTAAATTTCTGTTTAAGGAACGTGATATGTAAACCTTTTTGATAGCATTTCTATAAGGTTCATTTTCTGTAAAATCCTTTGGTGACTCGTTATTTAGAATTGAATCAGGAAAAAGTTCGGTATGATATTGTGGGTAAATAGGCACAATCCATTTTGTAGTTTTTCTTGATACTGCTGGAAAAGATAGTTTTGGTTGTTGAAGGTCAGGTGATGGTTTGCACTCTCTAACAAGGACTTGCTCAACACCATTTTCTGTAGTTTTAGCTCCCCAATGTTTAAATCCCCAATCTTTGAGTAAATAAATTAGCCTTAATTGTTCATCTCTTTTGTCAAAAATTGTTACGTAAATTTCATCAACCTCGTACTGTAGTGCATTGTCAAATATAACTTTTAGAAACCTTTCTCCTAATTTGTACCCAGTTGAACTAACCTTAAAAGTACCTATTTTGAGCCTTTTCCTTTGAGGGAACGAAGGTTCGATGTCATTATGAGTCTCATCAGTGTTCTCAAGTTTTAAGTATAAAAAAGCTTTTACATCTCCATCTGTAATACACACATAAGAAATATTGTCGGATTTCTTGTTAAACCAGTTCCCAAATTCATTGTAGTCTTGCTTGAAAGAGTCGAAAAATGTATCATTGATATTAATGTTACCAAAATATTCTTTTTTTACAGCTAATACTTCATAGTCTTTTAATTCAGGATTTTCAGCTATACATTTCTCTAAAAAGGCGTCGATTTTGAAAACCTTTTCCGCACAACCCAAATAGTTAGCTTTTCAATGAATTCCTCTGTCCTCTGTAATAAGATAATCAACACGATTATTGTAGACCTCTTTTACTATACTTGTATCAATAAAGTCATTCCGCGTTTGGTCTGATCGACGAATTTGGGCAATTAATTGGTCATCTGCTGATTCAGTTTTTAATAGATTGTAGTTGCCAATCTTGATTTTCATTGTTCTTACAACATTCTCGTCTTGATGTCCGGAAATTTCTTCAATGGAAAGAGGATGAACACATTTTTCAAATTTTAATCTATCCAGCCAATTGAAAAGCAACCCAATGTCTTCATTAACAACTCGATTTGCTTCTCTATGAATTATTATGTTGGTATCGATAAGTAATCTCATAATTTTGCAATATGCTCAAAAATTGAACTTGTTTCGCCATCAACAACTGTGAACAAAGGGATATTTAATCTCTCTGAAATATAGTTAGCGCGCTCAATTTCCATTTTTTGCATTTTTTCGAGAATGTTTAATTTGTAAATTGAGTTATCTCTTTGTTTTAATCTTTTATAGATTATTTCAGGCTCACAAGTTAAAAGAATTATTGACTTTGGTTGAATTCCATCGAATGTTGATTCGTCTATTTTTTCAGGTTGTCCGTCTGAATTCAGCAATGTGAAATGCCCGTCGAGTAAATACTTTTTATTTGGTTCTATTATTAGGTTTAAATTGGTTATCAACCTTTCTTGAGTCGTAGCAAAATTTTTCACTTTTTTATTTTTTGCATCATTAATCTCATTCCATTTGAGAACTTGACTGGCAGACAAATGAAGAAAATCAAATTCCTCTGCTAATGCTTTGCAAATAGTTCCTTTTCCAACTCCGTGAATTCCTCCGACAAATACAATTATTCTATCATCCATAGTGTTGGTTTAGTATGTTGCAAAACGATTGTGTGTAATCATCAACCATTCTAGACGGATATGATTATTAATCATATCCGTCCATTAGTAAAGCAATGTACTATTTTTTTAACGGATCTTTAAATAGTATTCCTACACCAATCCCGCAAACCCCAAAAAGGCCAGGGATAGCAGTCCGGCTACTAGAAGGTTAATGGGAACGCCCTTCATCCCCTCGGGGAGGTCGGCCAGTTCCAGGAACTCCCGGATACTGGCAAAAACCACCAAGGCCAGGGAAAATCCTATTGCATGGGACAGGGCAAAAAATACGGCTTTTAACAGACTACCGTTCTCCAGCCCCAAGGCCAAGATGGCTACGCCCAATACTGCACAGTTGGTGGTAATCAGGGGTAGGAAGACCCCTAAGGCCTGGTATAGGGGAGGACTTACCTTTTTCAAAATAATCTCTACCATCTGTACCAAAGCGGCGATGACCAGAATAAAGGTAATGGTCCGCAAATAATCCAGTCCGGAAGGCACCAAAATATACTGGTGCAACAAATAGGTGACCGTCGTGGCAATGGTCATCACAAAGAGTACGGCCCCGGACATCCCTATCGAAGTGGATATTCGGTTGGATACCCCCAAAAAGGGACATATCCCCAAAAACTGGGAGAGTACGATATTGTTTACGAATACGGCCGCTATAAGGATAACCAGATACTCCATGCCTATGAGGTTTTAGGGGTTAATCTTTGGAACAGGACAGCTAAATACGCCAAAGCGATAAAGGCACCCGGAGGCAATATGAACAGGATAAAGGTGTTGGCATCCTCACCTACGAATTTGATATCAAAAATACTACCGCTACCCAAAATTTCGCGTGTGGCCCCCAAGGCCGTAAGCGCAATGGTAAAGCCCAAGCCCATCCCCAGGGCATCCAAAACAGAGGAGAATAGATTGTTCTTGGAGGCAAAGGCCTCGGCCCTGCCCAAGATCAAACAGTTGACCACGATCAACGGGATAAAGATGCCTAACTGTTCATATAAAAAGGGGATATAGGCCTCCAGTACCATTTCCACCACGGTGACAAAGGAAGCGATGATAATAATAAAGGCGGGAATCCGCACCTTGTTCGGTATTTGGGATTTGATCAGGGAAACCACAATATTGGACATCAACAGCACGAACAAGGTAGCCACTCCCATCCCAAGCCCGTTAAAGGCCGATGAGGTTACCCCCAGGGCGGGACACATCCCCAAGAGCATTACAAAAACCGGGTTCTCTTTAATGATACCCTTTAAAAAGTTCTGCTTTTGATCAAGTGTTTTGTTCATGGGTTTTTCTTAGATGTCAGATGTCAGATGTCTGTTACTGGTTATTGAGTTACTGAGTTATTGAATTATTGTTAACTGTTTAACGCTATCCGCTCATCGCATACCGCCAACAATCTATATATTTACTTACCACTTACCACTTACCACTTACCACTTACCACTTACCACTTACCACTTACCACTTACCACTTACCACTTACCACTTCATCGCTTATCGCTTATCGCTTTGCGCTATCCGCTAATCGCCTACTGCTTTGTCCACCATCAACTATTTACTTACCACTTACCACTTCATCGCTTATCGCTTTGTGCTAAACGCTAACCGCTTATGGCATACCGTCAACTATCGCCCATTTACTTATTACTGATTACTGATTACTGATAACTGATAACTGTTCATTGTCCATTGCCCATTGCTCCTTATTTTCCATGAAGACATCGTAGGCCAATTGTGTTGCTTCGGTAAAGGCCCTTGTGGTGATGGTGGCCCCGGTCAAGGCATCTACTTCGCCTCCATCTTTCTCTACTTTTAAATCGTATCGGCTCGGATCTTTGTCCCGAAATTGCCTCAGAAACTTTTCGCCCTTCATCTTTGTGCCTAGCCCTGGGGTTTCCTTTTGTTCCAAAACGGAGATGTTATAAATACGTCCATCCGGGGTAAAGCCTACCATGATCTTTACGAGGCCACTATACCCTTTTTCTGAAAATCCCGTGACCGCGGCCCCAACGAATTCCCCATTTTGAAAAGCGGGATAGATTTCAATACTGTCCTTTACGGATTCCGATTTAACGACCAAGACTTCCGAAACCGCATCATTATCAAATTCGGGTAGTACCGTTTTAAGGGCATTGACCTTTTTCGCCAATTTGGCCTTGGCCTTGGGTTCCAGGGTAATGTCGTTTACGTAGCCCAGGGAGAATCCTGCTGCCAAGGTGATGACCAAGAGGGACAGCACCATATTTAAAAAAGTCGATTCTTTTTTCTGCATCGTCATACGATTTTGGCCTTTATTTTGGAACCGAATCTACGCGGCTTGAAATATTTGTTGATCAAGGGTACAAAGGCATTCATGATCAAGATGGCAAAGGATATCCCTTCCGGATAGGATCCGAACAAGCGAATGACCACGGTGATTACCCCGATACCTATGGCAAAGATCAGCATCCCTTTTTTGGTTACAGGGCTCGTTACCAGATCGGTCGCCATGTAAAATGCCCCCAGAATGGCACCGCCAGATAACACATGGATCAAGGGATTGGCATAGTGCTGTGGGTCTGCCCACCAGAAAATTCCAGTCATCAGGGCCATGGTGCCCAATACGGCAACGGGAATGTGCCAGCTAATTACTTTTCGGGCAAGGAGGTACAAACCGCCCAAAACTAGGGCCAAGGCGGACATTTCACCCAAGGACCCCCCGGTAATCCCCAAAAACAAATTGAGATGGGAGGGGAGTTGAGCACTTAGTTCGGTCATGGTTTCACCAAACTGAAGTCCGTCCTTAATGATTCCTAAGGTAGTGGCCCCGGTAACAGCATCGGCTAGTGTAGTGTTATTTTCCACGGCAGTGGGCCATAGGGTCATCTGTACCGGAAAGGAGACCAACAAAAACACCCGGCCCACCAAGGCAGGATTAAAAATGTTGAATCCTAGGCCACCAAAGGAAAGTTTGGCAATCCCTATGGCCACTAAACTACCCACAACGATCATCCAAATGGGCAAGCCTGCGGGTAAATTGAAGGCCAACAAAATTCCGGTAATCAAGGCGGAACCATCGGCTATGGTGATTGCCGTTTTTAATAAGTATTTCTGAATCAGATATTCGAACAACAAGCAGGAAACAACGGCGGTTGCCGTGGCAATAAACGCATTGATTCCAAATACGTACAAGGAGACCAAAAAGGCGGGAACCATGGCAATGACCACATCATACATAATTCGCTTGGAAGTCCGGTCGGAATGTACATGGGGCGAGGCGGAGATAACAATAGGAGGGCTATCCATTCTTTCTTAGTTCTTAGAGACGTCCAACTTTTTGACAATACTTTTTCCAAATCGGATATAATCCAACAGAGGTCTGTGGGAAGGACATACATAGCTACACGAACCACATTCTATACAAGTGAGGATGTCTTCATGACCGGCATTTTCGAACATGCCTTTTTCCGATAGGTTCATCAATAAGTGGGGTTCCAATCCCATAGGGCAGACGGTTACACATTCGCCGCAGCGGATACAAGGTTTGGTCTCGCCCCGGCTTGCCTCATCCTCCGAAATGACCAAAATGCCCGAAGTGCCTTTGGTTACCGGTACATCCGTATTTTTTAGGGCCTTCCCCATCATAGGGCCGCCATTGACAATTTTACGGGTTCCCTCCGGCATGCCGCCCACTTCGGTAATCAGGTCTTTTATGGGGGTTCCTATCTTTACCCAAAAGTTGGAGGCATTCCCCATTTTCTTGCCTGTAACCGTAACTACGCGTTCGATTAAAGGCTTGTTATGCTGTACTGCCTGGTAAATGGCAAAAATGGTACCCACGTTGTGCACGATTACACCCACATCCAACGGCAATCCATTTTTGGGGACTTCCCGCTTTAATAACGCCCGGACCAATTGTTTTTCACCACCTTGTGGATATTTTACCTGTAGGGCGGCCACTTGAATCTTGGGTTCTTGTAAAATCAGCTTTTTGAAGGTTTCAATGGCGTCCCTCTTGTTGTTTTCAATGCCGATGATCGCACGGGGAACGTTCAGGGCGTACATCAAGATTTGGATTCCCATCAGGATTTCTTCGGCCTTTTCCAGCATTAATCTATGGTCTGCCGTCAAATACGGTTCGCATTCCACCCCATTGATGATAAGGCAATCAATTTTTTTATCGGCCTTTATATTCAATTTTACATGTGAAGGGAAGGTGGCACCGCCTAGCCCAACGATACCATAATCGGAAATGCGTTGCAGTATTTTCTGGGGTTCCAAAGCGATTTCTTTTTTTAACGGATACTCCGTTTCCACAAAATTGGATGCATTCTTGGCATCCGTTCGGATT
Source organism: uncultured Flavobacteriaceae bacterium (assembly GCA_947494715.1). Taxonomy (GTDB): domain Bacteria; phylum Bacteroidota; class Bacteroidia; order Flavobacteriales; family Flavobacteriaceae; genus Ulvibacterium. The sequence goes on from CANLWG010000007.1 coordinate 152,738, forward strand.
ACGATACATTGCTTTTTGTAGCCCGTACTATCTACGATCATATCCAATTTGGTTACGGTCCCGGCCACGGGGGAATGGATATTGGAAGAGACAAATCCACCGGATTTGGCAATGACCTGGCCTATTTCTACTTTATCCTTTCGATCCACAATAATTTCGGCAGGAATTCCGATATGCTGTGCTATGGGGACATAGACTACTTTGGGCACGGGCAATCTTTGTATCGGCTTGGACGAAGTTAATTTGTTTTCTGGAGGATGGATACCTCCTTTTGGGAAGGTCTTAAGCATTGTTTATCAGGTTAACTGATTTCACTTCCGCTCCCTGGTCTACTTCTACTTTCTTTACCTTTTTCTTGGGGAAATTGGTTTCAATAATGGAATCGGTAGGGCAGACAGGAACGCATTTTCTACAAAGGGTACAATACTCCGGATCAATATAAGCGAGATTGTTTACCATGGTAATGGCTTCCTTGGGGCAGATATCCAAACACTTGGAACATCCTATACAGGCTACGGAACAAGCTTTTCTAGCAATACCGCCCTTATCCTCGCTTAAACATCCCACATAAATTTTAAGGTCCCGTTTGTGCTTGGGCCGCATTTCTATGATATCACGTGGGCAGGCCTCGACACACATACCACAAGACGTACATTTATCGGTGATGACCACAGGCAAACCAGTAGTCTCGTCCATATACATGGCATCGAACTTACAGACCGCTACACAGTCCCCGTCGCCCAAACAACCGTACTGGCAATCCGTCTCACCACTATAGATTAAAGCGGAAATCGCACAGGATCTTGGGCCTTGAAATTCGCTGGTCTTAGGCCGTACATCGCAGGCCCCCTGGCAACGTACTACGGCAACCGTGGGGTTTTTTTCTGCGACTTCTTTTCCCAAGGCCTCAGAAACCAATTGCATAACATCGTTCCCCCCAACGGGACAGAACAGATCGGATATGTCATCGGTACCCACCAGTTTTTCGGCGAAGGCTTTGCACCCGGGAGAACCACATCCCGCACAATTGGCGGCGGGTAGCAAATCCTCCACTTCGGCTATCAAAGGGTTCTCATATACATAGAACTTTTTGGAGACAACATAGAGCACCATGGCGGCCGTTACCCCTAGGGAGGCCAGCAAAAGAACGCTATACAGTATGGAGTCCGTCATGATGTTACACTTTTAGGATTGAAATTTTAAAGGCCTTGGTAAACACGTCCTTCAACAAATAAAGGATGAGGTAGTATGGTACTAAGATCAAAAGCGACAGTAGACCGGCCATCCATTCCTGTAGAAACTCTGAAGCGATCCATAAGGTGGATACCACCAAAACAAAGGGAAATAAATAGGCCCAAAAAACGGCCTTTAAACCCGTCTCCTTTTTTAGGACCACCGCTACAGGTTCATTGATTGCAAAGGCCCCTTTGGAATCTGAAACTACCACTTCCTTGGATCCCGAATCGGCAATTCCGCAAGTACCTTTGGCACGGCAGGACTCGCAATGGACGTTTTCATCCAAGGAAACGGTCAATGCATTCCGGTCAATTCTGGAAATCACCCCAAAATGGATAAAAGTATCGTTCGCCGTCGGTGCCGTATTCATCATCACTTTCTTTAGCTACATTAGGGTAAAAATAGAAGAAATGCCACACCTATTTTATGACATATGTCAGGTATTGGATTCGGAAATAGTTTATTGTTAATCAGTACGTTAGAAAACTGAACCCTCCAAGGCAACCTGGAACGGAGCTTTTGAGGCATACATACGAACAGATTTGATTTTTTTAAACTTTAATTAGTATTTCACGGACAAGACATTTATTTTCATGTCAAATCCATTGGAATGAAATACCAACTTCTTTTTATTCTTTGTTTTGTCGGCGTTGTTTCTTGTAAAACTGGAAGTACGACCGATCCGGAAGTAGCACAATGGCAAGCCCAAGCCGAAAACATTACTATTATTCGGGATGACTTTGGAGTACCCCATGTTTATGGGAAAACGGATACCGATGCCGTTTTTGGACTGCTTTATGCCCAGTGTGAGGACGACTTTAACCGAGTGGAACAAAACTATATCTGGGCCACAGGCCGTTTAGCCGAAGTGGAGGGCGAGGAAGCCTTGTATAGTGATTTAAGGGCCAAGTTATTTATGACGGAGGATGAGGCCAAGGCCAATTATGAGAAAAGCCCTGAATGGCTAAAAAAACTGTGTGATGCCTTTGCCGACGGCATCAACTACTATCTGTATACCCATCCCGAGGTGAAGCCCAGATTGTTGACCCGCTTTGAACCATGGATGCCCATGTACTTCAGTGAGGGCTCCATAGGTGGGGATATTGAACGGATTTCCACCGAAAAAATCAAGGCGTTTTATGAAAGTGGTATGGAAATTCCTGAGGCTGAAGCACTGGATATCAAGAAAAAGGAGGCAATGGCCGAACCCCAGGGATCTAATGGAATTGCCATTTCCGGAGTTTTGGCACAATCGGGGAATCCCCTATTATTGATCAATCCGCATACCTCATTTTATTTTCGGGGAGAAGTACATGTGGTCAGTGAGGAAGGTCTTAATGCGTACGGCGCGGTTACCTGGGGTCAGTTTTTTGTATATCAGGGATTCAATGAAAAGACCGGATGGATGCATACCAGTACCTATACCGATGTGCTGGACGAGTTTAAGGAGACCCTAGTTAAGATGGATGATAAGCTGCTTTGCCAATATGGAGAGGAATTACGTCCTGTAAAAACTTCGGAAATCATCCTAAAGTATAAAGAAGGTGATGAAATCAACGAAAAATCATTTCCCGCCTACCATACCCATCATGGGCCCATAACGCATATTGAAGATGGGCTGTGGACAGCCTCTGCGATGATGTGGGAACCGGTTAAGGCCTTGGAGCAGTCCTATATCCGAACCAAACAAAATGGATACCAAGGTTTCCGAGAGATGATGGATATCCGAACCAACTCCTCCAATAATACGGTATATGCCGATGCAGAAGGAAACATTGCGTATTTTCATGGAAATTTCATTCCTAAACGGGATACCCTCTTTGATTATACCCGACCTGTGGATGGTAGCGATCCCAAAACCGACTGGCAAGGACTTCATACCGTAGATGAGAACATATTGGTGTTGAATCCAGAAAATGGATGGATACAAAATTGTAATTCCACCCCGTTCACGGCAGCTTTGGAATACAGTCCAAAACGGGAGAACTATCCAAAATACATGTCCCTGGACAGGGAAAATTTTCGTGGGGTACATGCCATCGGCCTGTTAAAAGATAGGAAAGGATATACTTTGGATAGTCTCATTCAATTGGCCCATGATCCATACCTGCCCGCTTTTGCGGCATTGATTCCCGGCTTGATCGAAGCGAGTGATGGCATCACCCAGCCTACCGAGGAGTTTACCTCTGCCATAAACGTACTGCGTGAATGGGATTTCAAAACCTCAAAAGAATCAATCGCTATGACCTTGGCCCATTATTATGGCACGATGTACTTGGAAAGCGGTAATCATCCTAATGGTCTTGGCGGAATGAAATTAATCAACTATTTCGGAAGCAGCTCACCTAAAGGGGAGCGGATATCCATTTTTACAGCAGTATTGGACCGTTTAACAACTGATTTTGGTACTTGGAAAATACCTTGGGGGGAGGTTAACCGTTACCAGCGACTGAACGGGGATATTTACCAACCTTTTGATGACGACAAGCCCAGCATTCCAATCGGTTTCGCCTCAGGCAGATGGGGTGCTTTGGCGGCGTATGGTGCTCGTTATGACAATAATACCAAAAAAATTTATGGCACCCGAGGGAACAGTTTTGTGGCGGTCGTTGAGTTTGGAGATATGGTTAAGGCAAAAAGTATCTTGGCCGGAGGGCAGAGTGGAGATCCCAATTCCCCACATTTTAACGATCAAGCGTTGCCCTATGCCAATGTGGAATGGAAAGACGTGGCTTATTACGAGGAGGATGTGCTAAAAAGAGCGAAGGAAACGTATAGGCCCGGGTCAAGGGAGTGATTTTTCAATGTGGCAATAGATTATTTAATGTAACAATTTGAAAATGGCTTGATTTGAAGATTTGACTCTTGGATGGTTAGCCTTGGAATTTGAAATTTGTTATTTGGAATTTGCATAAAAGCAATTGATTCTTACCTCCGCCAACCGTGTATTAATGTAACAATGTTCTAATTTGAAAATGCTTTGATTTGAAGATTTGACTCTTGTTAGCCTTGGGATTTGAAATTTGTGATTTGGAATTTGCACCAAAGTAGACCATTGACAGCCGACTGCCAAACGATTTACTCCTTCGTAATGATAAGCGTTGCTTTAGACCCAGCGGATAGCAACCATTTATTGGAATAAATCAACTGTCCTTGATCGTCGTATACATCTACTTGTGCAGTATTTGGCGGTGATGAACCCACGTTCAGGGCTTCAAAATCCAATCGGTTGAAACCTTTTTCCAAATCTATGTTTACCCCCTTAAAGGAGCCGGTAAGCAATACGTTATGATCTATAACCTGGTCGTTTAGGTAAATCTTGACCCGATCGCCATCTACAAACTCATGGTCTCTACAAATAACGCCCACAAATTTCCCGTTACTTTTTATATCGCCCATATACATATCCCCAAAATGTTCCTTGGAGCCCTCTTTTGGCTTTCTTGGACCTACTTTTGGATCTATCTTCATCCCATGCCCAGCTTGAACCAGTTCGCGGTCCGGCAACATTTTTACAGGATTTTTTGAAAGGGAATCCATAAGGTTTACTTCAGGCTTGTTATCTATAATGGAAGGAATATTAAGTATGGTGCCCTGGTTAGGTTTTCCTATGGGATCCAGTTTGTTCGCCGCTTCAATTTCTAATGGTTTTTGGGTAGGAATATCCGTTTGGGCATACATCAAAGAAGACGCCAATCCTACGAAGCCTAGTATAAAAATCGGTTTTAGCCGCATAGTATTATCCTGGACAAATACGTAATAAAGATAGCAAATACCCTGCCATAGGGGCTTAAAGCCTTGTTAAATTCCAAAATTTTCGATGATTGTATCGGCTATCAATCGATGTCCCTTCGCATTTGGATGAATGGGATCCGTATCATAGCAATCCGCCCTATTTTTGGAAAGCGGGGTATTAATGTCCACTACGCCCATGACCGATTTGTGATTGAAACCCAATACAATTTCCTTAAACTCCTGAAGTACTTCTTGGTCGTATTTTTGATAAGGATTCCGATACCCATAGCTGGTTTCGTTGACATTGGGAGCAATAGGAGCAACATCAAGGACCAAAGGGGGAGGGGTTAAAAGGATAGCCGTAATATTCCTTTGTTTTATTTTTTCCAAAAAGGTGTAAATACCGGTTTTGTAACTATCAAAAAGTGCTTGGGAAGGTGGACCATAGATGCCACAGTTGATACCGTAACAAAAGGTAATGACGTCTACCGGGGCACTGTCCAAAAGGGTATTAAGGCGTTCAAACAGGTAGGGTCTGGGGCCGGGATGGTGTTCTTCCGTAAGTCCGGTAATGGTTTCACTACTTTTCCCCCAATTTCGGAATTTGAGGTTCATTTCAGGATGGTTCGCAGTATAGTGTTGTTGTAATAGTTCCACATAACCTTCTTTGTTCCCGTAGGTAATACTGTCCCCTAAACAGCCTATGATTTGACTATTTTTAAGCGTAAGCCTGTTGTTGGAAAGGCAACCCAAAAAAGAGCTGCCCATAAGCATGATGGAGGAATGGGCTAAAAATCGTCTTCTGTCCATTAATAGGTAAGGTTAAGATCAAAAATAGAAATTACTCACATTAAATGAAATAGGGGTAAGGATAAAAAATGACTTTGATCAATTGCGAAATTTTATAGGTTTTTCAGTACCCCTTTTCATGGTATAGGGCAATTTATAAACGTTGCCGTTGAAATCTCCAAAGAAAAGCTCTGACTTACCAAATTTTTCAGGATTTCCGTTCGCCCAAAAGAATTGAAAGGGAGCTTTTGCTTGTATAGGTCTTCTAACATAGGAGTGGTTCCATCTGCTGGAAGTAGTAATTTGTCTTTCCTTTTTCCAATGTTCTCCATCGTCCTTTGATATCCAAATGGCGATTTCTCCACCTGTACCATACTTTTGGGGGCCGGGTTCTGTGGGTCCTACTACTTTCCAAATATCTTTTTCAATATACAGACTGCCCATGTCATAATTATGGTCGGAACTGCAAACGACATTTGTTTTCCATTTTTGACCTGTCCATTTTGTAATGCGCCATTCATAGGGCTTGTTTTTGGGCCCTGGCTCGTGGCCGTTACTGGTTATATAGAGCAAAATAGGATGGCCACTTTGATCAAACCGCATATCTTTTAGGTATACATTTTTCTTTTGGGAGTCATAGTCTATAAGCCTGGCCGGGCTATCAATACTACTAATGGGAAGTAATAGGGTATCCTGTTTTACCGTGGTCCAGGTTTTGCCATTGTCCTTGCTTTGGAGATAATAAAGGTCTGTCCGGACATCAGGATGTCCATTGTTGTGACGGTTAAAAAAAGTGGCCAATTTTTTACCTCCTTCGAATGAATTACTGACCTGATAATGCCCGCTACGGTTATTTTCACCGGATGGGATTCCCGCTAATTTTTGGGTCGGGGACCACTCCGTTCCATTGGCACTGGTTTCAAAATAGAGTTCCCGGACGCCCGTATACTTCGTAAAAAAGTGGAAAAACCCTTTATTGGTATTCCATACCTGCGGATAGGTAAATTCCTCCTCGGCGACGATTTGAAACTTTTCGGTGGACAAGGGTTCCGTACTTCGTAACTTGATACCCTTACGTTTTGTTCCACGACCACTGACAAATACCCAAATATGACCATCATCACCCAAATAAATTACAGGATTGTCATGCGGGTCGTCAACAATCATTTTGTCATAAACCACCGAGGGTTTGTTTACGGTCAAGGTCTTATGGTCAAAAGAACCGATCATACAAAGTAGACGCCTTTTGTCCTCTTTGGTAGTGCCGCCGTAAACAAAAAAAGTTTTATCGGCTTTTGGAGAATAGACCGCCAATGGAATGTGTTTTGCGGTATAGGTGCCCAGGCCTCCCGAGTATTTATCGCCATAGGCATATTTTTGGTTCAGCTCAAACCAAATGCCTCGATAACCATTGATTTTGGTATTTCTTAGGTCTATGGTATCCTGGGGGAAAAGAGAATTTTGGAAGAAAAGGAACAGGGTAAGAAGGAAAGAAAACGTATACGACATCAATACATGGATTAAAGGATTACGGTCATCTATTCAATTTCAATTACCGGATTTTGTTCCAAATAGCCCAGGGATTGCAAAAAATGATCCATTTCCAAAACCGTTTCTTTGTATAGATCAAGATTTCTATAGTTAAAAAACCCATGACCTTCCCCCTCATATAACTTTAGTTTACAACTACTTCCCACTTTTTCCATAACTGTTTTGTAATACTGGGCTGTTGCCACTGGGATAAGTTTGTCATTGGTGCCCAAGAAGAATATCGTTGGTGGTGCCCCCCTTTTTATGTTATGGAGTGGAGAGAAGTCTTTGTAGGCCGCTCCGATCCTTTCATGACCATAACCTCCAGGACCGTTATCGATAACCGGATTAAAAAGGGCCAAAGCGTTGGGAATGCAGCTAATGGATACATCGTCGGTTTCTTCGTTATAGCTCTCGATTAAGGCGGTTGCAGCGGCCAAATGACCGCCTGCCGAACCTCCGGCCGCAATAATTTTTGAGGGATCAACACCAAATTCATGGGCATTTTCCCGAATGAACCTCAAGGAAGATTTTGCATCCTTCAGTGACTCAAAAGGTGTGGTGCCGTGTTTGGTCTCTGTGCGGTAATCCACCAAAAAGCAGACAAGACCTCTTTGCGAAAAGTACTGGGCATGATTCAAAAAATGGTGCCGGTCCCCACCTTTCCAACCCCCTCCAAAAAAGAAAACAAGGGCAGGATATTTGTTCTTTGCCTTTATATTTTCAGGCACATGAATTTCAATGAACAATCGAACGGTATCTACCTGTTTATAAAGTACTTTTTTCTGGCTCGAACAGGGGGTAAAGTAGGATAAGAAAACAATCGCCAAAATTGAATACTTTTTTAGCATACCTACCTTTTACGTTAGGTCTAAAAATAACCATTTATACCATCCAAACAAGGTAGCTTATATTTTTTTAAAGGAATGTGTGACAATAGTGTCAATTTCGCACATATTTTGTGAGATCCCCTTTAAAAAACAGGAAAGAATAGCAATTGTTTAAAAATTTAATCCGAAATTTATGGACATGATAAATATCATAAAAATTCAAGCAATGCAGGCGTAGCTTTGAAAATTAACGAGCACACTATGGGGCTCGGCATTTTGCGCTTGTAGCGCATATTTCCAAGACAAACTAGTATAACCAAATATCAATCGTATGATAACAATTCGAAATGAAAAACACTTGAGAAATGGCCTCGTGCTATTGCGACTCTTTATCGGGTGGCATTTTTTGTATGAGGGGATTATTAAATTGTACAATCCAGATTGGACCTCCTTCGGGTATTTAGCTTCTGCGCAAGGACCTTTTAGGCCCCTTTTCGTGGCAATTACGAGCGATTCCTTGATAGGTATTGCAGATTGGATGAATGTAATGGCCTTGATTTTTGTTGGTATTACCTTGATTTTGGGGATCTGGGAGAAATGGGGGGCTATGGTCGGTATGTTCCTATTGGCTTTGTATTATCTTGCCCATCCTTCGTTCCCATGGGTTACTCAATTGAATGTTGAAGGAAGCTACTGGTTTGTAAACAAAAATCTTATAGAACTTATGGCTTGTTTTGTACTTTATCAAGTTCCCACAGGTCAGTATTTTGGATTGAGTGGAATTCTCAAAAAGGATAAGGAAATAACTAAAACCGAATTATCATGAAATGGACAAGAAGAGACGCGCTTAAAGGTTTAGGGGGTATTCCGATACTAGGAGCTGTTTGGTGGGCTGGTGCCGCCAATACAGTTTCCAAGAAGAGGGAGCGTTCCGCTATATTAGAGCAATTGAATATACAACCCTCATTACCTGGGGCGGTACCGGGCATTAGCGGTAATCCAGTTCGGGTCGGGATTATTGGTTTTGGTATTCGGGGTCAGCAATTGTGTCGTGCACTTGGCTTTGCTACCAAAAAATGGAAGGAGGATATGAAATTGGCTGCTGAGGAAAATCCAAAACATTCCGCCCTCAAGGATTTCATGGCACAAGAGAAATTGAACATAAAATTGACCGGTGTTTGTGATATTTTTGACTATAGGGCAAACCTTGCGTTGGAATCCTTTACCACGGACGATAATAAGATAAAGAGATACCGTACCCACGAAGAAATGATTCGCAGCGGGGAGATAGATGCCGTGGTAATAGCAACTCCGGATCACTGGCATGCACCTATGGCCATAGATGCATTGGAAAACAATATACATGTATATGTAGAAAAACCAATGACGCATACCGTTGAGGAGACGTACCGGTTACGAGATGCCGCAAGGAAATCCAAAGCAGTTTTGCAAGTTGGGCATCAGCATAGACAGACGTTGAGTTTCCTGACGGCCAAGGACATTATTAAAAAGGGGACTCTTGGACATGTATCCTTGATTCAGACGAACACCAATAGAAATGATGACAATGGCGCTTGGATGTATGACATTCACGAGGATGCCAGTCCGCAAACTATTGATTGGGAAATGTTCCTAGGTTCTGCCCCTAAAGTTCCTTTCAACAAAAATCACTTCTTCAGATGGCGTAAATGGTGGGCCTACGGTTCAGGACTTTCTGGGGACTTGTTGTCCCATGACTATGATCGTCTTAATTGTGTTTTGGATATGGGAATCCCTGAGTCGGTAATGACTTCAGGAGGTATCTATACCCATAACGATGGGCGAAACGTACCTGACGTATTACAAGTAAACATGGAATTCCCCAATTACTCAACAGGCAGTAGTCAAAAGGAAGGCAAGGAGAAGGGTATGACCTTTGTATATAGTGCTACCCTAGGTAACGGATTTAACCGCCCCACCATTCTTATGGGGCATGATGGTACGATGGAACTCGGAAACCGATTAACGGTTTGGCCGGATGGTAGATCCACACGATATGCCAATATGATCGAGGCCGAAAGGATGAATCCGGGTGTACCTATTTATCAATACAATCCAGGAGCAAATTCACCTGATGCCGTTGCCTCTGCTACCTCGCAGTATTTTGCGGATAAAGGACTCATGTGGACCTATATCAATGGGGCGCGTGTAGATTCCACTTTCTTGCATATGCGTGAATGGCTGGGCGCCGCCCGTAATGGCGGGAAGGTAAGTTGCGGAATTAAAGAAGGTTTTGAAGAGGCCATTTCTTCGCACATGGCAGGACTTTCCTATAAATTAGGAAGAAGAATCGAGTGGGATTTGGAAACGGAAATGCTTAAGCCTATTGAAGGCATTGACTTTGATCAGGCACTTTTGGCCAATACAACCGCCGATAATGTTTCCAAATTTTTGGAAATGGAACAAATGGATAAGATAGAAGGGTAAAGGTCTCATAGCGGCCCTACTGTTTTATTCTTAGAAAACCCCGATCAATTTGATCGGGGTTTTTTGGTTTCCGTCCTCAAAGTTGTAGAAACCGTTGCTTCATTGTTGTTCACTACGTTTGTTAGAACAGCAAAATACATTATCGTCATTATTTTAGGGCTTGCGATAGCTATAAATGACGATTTGTTAAAAAAAGACCATCAAAATTATGGACATGATATTTGTCATGTTTTTTCTGCTTTCATGATTTTACATTTATACTAGTAAACAGATGAACCATTCACTAGGATAAAAGTATCATCTAAAGTGCAGTTTTTGAAAAACCCAATTGCACATTTATCCTGGATTGACCTGATTTTATTAAGTATGGGTTGTATTTATATTTAACGCTAAATTTTTTTACGATGAGACCTAAAAAAAACCCAAAAGCAGATTTAAATAAAGATAGTGGCCTTTTCTTCGTAATAGGCCTTACCATAGTCCTTTTCCTTACTTGGAGGGCTTTGGAGTACAAAACGTATGAGACCGAGGATTATGTTGTTGAAGCCATGAACGTGGTGGACGACATAAAGGAGAATGTGCCACAAACGGAACAGATTAAAACCCCTCCACCACCTCCACCACCATCGGCACCAGAAATCATTGAGGTTGTTGATGATACCGAAGAAATAGAGGAAACGGTTATTGAAAGTACGGAAATAAATCAAGAAACTGTGGTCGATGCAGTAATTGATGTTGACGATGTTGCCGTTGGCGAGGAAGAAGAAGAGATTACGGTTCCCTTTGCCGTCATAGAAAATGTACCTATTTTTCCTGGTTGTGAAGATATGAGTACGAACGAGGAGCGCAAGGCCTGTTTCCAAAAGAAAATACAAGAGCATGTAAAAAGGGAGTTTTCCTATCCCGCCACTGCTGCGGAACTTGGAATTCAGGGTAGGGTATTCGTTCAGTTTGTCATAGACACCAAAGGTCTTATCACAGGTGTTAGGACACGTGGTCCGGATTCCAATTTGGAAAAAGAGGCTGGCCGTATCATAGCCTCCCTTCCACAGATGACCCCAGGTATGCAAAGAGGCCGAGCTGTTAAAGTTCCTTATAGTATTCCTGTAAACTTTGTATTACGAACCAACTAACCCCATTGAAGGGCTCTAGTTCTTCGCCATCTGATAATCGGCGAGCCTCTGGGGCCCTTCCAATAATAGCCTTACAATTTGCAAAGTGCCATCGTCCTTGGTGGCAATTTGCCATTTTATCAAGGCTATTTTCCCGTTTTCGATTTCAATTCCGGTTATACTTCTGGGATGTACGCAGCTACCATCGTTAAAAAAAGGAATATCGCCAGGTTCCGGAAAACGCGGCCTATGGGTATGTCCCGCAATCGTAATCAATAGCTTGTTCCTTAGTATCCACTTTTTGATTCGCCTCTCAACCTTTCGGAGCTCCTTGTAGTTTTTTGCAGGGCTTGTGGGATCTGCAATGCCCCATACTTGTAAAGGTTTCCAAAGCACCCGGACCAAAAACCTACCCCAACGCCAAAAAGTATAGTTCCACCAATCCGCTTGGTGACCATGGGTCAAAAAAAGTTCCTGTTGGGTTTCCCGATGTTTTAAGACAATGGCTTCATTATACATGATGCCTTCAAAAAGGTCCTTGTCCTTATCATCAATAGGTTCAAAATAACTGGACAGATGTTTTTTTACATACTGGGGATCTTTATAGACCATATCATGGTTTCCCCAAAGCATGTGCAAACGATTTTCCAAATGAAATTGGCGCAATAGCTTAAAAACATTTTTGTGGGCCTCAAAGATGGCTTCAAAATGTATATTCTCCCATAGCTCGTCCCCATCACCCAGTTCACAGTACTGAAATCCCTCATTGAAGTAGTGTCTCAGCGCATGGAAATAAATATTCCGGTTGTTGGCAAAGTCATCTGCAAAACTATTATCTCCCCGATGACAATCACTAAAAAGAATAAACTTTGAACTGTCATCAAAAGGGACTATCCTAGCATTTTTGTAGGCCCTGGTTAACCGAAAATTGGAAGACATTCTTGTATTTTCCATAAATATCCAAAAAAAGCGTTGAAACCCTTAAGGAATACCTTAACAATATTCCATTTTTTCTTTTGTAACTTTACCTCTCTCTAAACGACTAATACGGCTATGAAGGACAACAGAAATGTAGAGTCGCCTTTTATCCAGCTGATCAGTTTTAACAAATTGTTGAAACAATATGATGCCATGCTCGAAAGCGATGACGAGTTTTTGGTTACCAAGGCAAAACGTGTCCTAGAGGCACAGGCTCCCTATCCGGAACTTCGTGATGGATTTGCAGATGTCTCTCTTTTGAAAAAACACGAAAAGGTAATACGCGTTATTCTAGAAGATGCCTTTTCCGAAGTCTTAACGGACAACGAAATAAAAGCGGCCTCGATACCCTTTGATGATATAGTCTTCAATTCCTCAAAACGATTTCAAAAAATATTGGAAAATGCCGGGAAGGATTTTGTCCCTGAGATGCGAAATATTCCCGAAGACCAAATGTACATTGTCGCCTGTACCGTTATCCTAAATTTCCATTACGGGTTTCACTTGGATTTCAAAAGACCTTTTTTCTATGATATTCCGGATGCCAATGGGGTAATGCGGCATTACCGAATTTTGTACAATGCCGATTTCTTCGAAATACATCCAACAGAGAAAGCCAAAGATTTGATCCAGGAAGATGTGGACGAACTTTTGGAAAATTTTGACAATCCGGAAATCTGGAAGGAGAAAATCCCCCCTAATAGTTTTATATCTAAAGGCTTTGTGATATCCAACATGTTCGATGTAACGGTAGAGCACTCCATTTCCGAAATAAAATCGGGTCTTATCGCCAGTGACAAAAGGGGTAGCGATAACTTTATGGAAGATCTCCAGGAGACATTTCGATCTTTTTTTAACCTTTCTAAAATCAAAGTAGGTTTTGTCGCCTACAATCCGGAAGTGAATCAGTTCGAGAAGGTCTATGGAAAAGGAATGAACAGTTTTATTCTAAACCATTCGGAAACGGAAGCCTGTGACGAGGCTTTATGCCAGGGCTCTTATAGCAAATTATTGAAGGACAACGAGTATTTTGCCATTTCTAATGTTGATAAGTATTTCAAGATTTCCGGGGGCATGAATCCCTATAAAAATCTGAAAGAGCAGGGTATAAAGAGTGCCATTTTTGCACCTATTGCTGATAGTGGAAAGTTACTTGGGGTATTGGAACTGGTTTCCACAAAAGTAAATGAGCTGAATAGTGTTAATGCAACCAAATTGGAGGATGTAATGCCCTATATTGTATCCGCGGTCCAACGCTCCAAAGCCGAAGAAGAAAATTTGATCGATGCAATTATCCAACATGAATGTACTTCCGTTCATGAATCTGTTTACTGGCGTTTTAGGGAGGAAGCCAAGCATTTTATCAAGGATAACTTGGAAGGCGGACAACCGTCCTTCAAGGAAATTGTTTTTAGGGATGTACATCCCCTATATGGTCAGATAGATATTAAGAATTCCTCCCAGGCCAGAAATATGGCCATTCAACGGGATTTAATGATACAGCTTTCCGAAATCAATGATGTTTTGGCCGGGGCTTTTAAGTTAAATAAATTGCCGATTTATGAAGAGCTGATGTTTAGGGTTAACAACCATATGGATGCCATCAAAGAGGTACTTCATACCAATAGTGAACAGGCTATTTTCAATTTTGTAAAAGAAGAGATTGTTCCAGTTTTTAACCATTTGAAGCAAACGGACGACACCTTGCAGAATTTGATATCCGCTTATGAGGCCAAAATTGATACTACAACCGAATCCTATTACGACCATCGTAGAAACTATGATGAAACGGTGATGGAAATCAACCAGGAATTGGTAACCGTAATGGATAAGAAACAAGAAGATGCGCAGGCCATGTTTCCGCATTATTTTGAGCGATATAAGACAGATGGGGTAGAGCACAACATGTACATTGGGGACTCCATTGTGGGCGATAGGGATTTTGACCCCCTTTATCTCAACAATCTTAGATTGTGGCAATTACAGGTCATGTGCGAAATGGAAAACACACATTACAATCTTAAGCCCCATCTTCCGGTACCGTTGGATGTCGCTTCGCTCATATTGGTATATAACACTTCCCTGTCCATTCGTTTTCGCATGGACGAAAAGCGGTTTGATGTAGATGGAACATACAACGCCCGTTACGAAATCATTAAAAAACGAATTGACAAGTCGTTTGTAAAGGGAACCAATGAACGTCTTACCCAACCTGGAAAAATGGTCATTGTCTATTCCCAGAAGAAGGACGAGCTGGAATATTTAAGGTATGTCAAATTCCTAAAATCCAAAGGCTACTTTGATGGCAAAGTAGAAATTGTGGAATTGGAAGGTCTTCAAGGAGTTTCAGGTCTCAAGGCGATAAGGGCCGATATTTTGTACAAAACCAAGGATGCGAAAACAGCATCTGAAAAAACATATACCTATGACGACCTTATGGAAGAATTAAATTCCTAAGGTCTAAGGTTGTGGTAGTTCCAAAATTCTTTCCGGCCCAAAAAACTTAAAGGCTATACCAAAGGCAATTACTGAAAGTATCATCCCTATCATGAAGATGGTATAGGTTAAACGTAGAATCCTATATTTTTTATCCAGGACCTTCCCTAAAAAATAAAGATCTTTGGTCAGTGACTTATACACATAGACCTGGTCTTTGATCAATTCTTGAATGGCCCATTCGTATTCCGGAAGCTTCATTTTATGAAAGTTTCCAAAAAAGAGCAGATTTACCTTTTGCTCTTCCACATCTTCTTTGGTAAACTCACCGCGAGTAACATTCGGTCGTGTGGCCAAAATTGAAAGTACCATGGATATCACACTGAATACTATAAAAATAACGGTAGGATAAATCAGGTAATCATTGGATGGATTGTCCAGTTTGGGGATAAGGTTGGCCAGAACCAGTGAAATGATAATCGCATTAACGGATAACAATATATTGGCCTTGGTGTCCGCAATGTCGCTTAATTTTAAATGATTACGCATGGTAACCCTGAACAGTGTCTGTATGCCTCGTTCTGGACTTTGATTTTTAAGCTGTGCCTTGAGTTGTTCCTTTTTTAAAAGCTTTCTATCATCTTTTTTGTTTTTCAAAATATCGGCCAAATTTTTGTCCTTGCGATCCTGCCAGTTTTCCTTGGCATAATCCGTATAAAAACGATGTTCGGCCCGGAACATTTTCACATTGGCCTCTTGCCATTCCTTGAACGAATATTTCGCTATGCCCAATTTCGTCAACTCTTCACGAAGTAGTTCAGAGGTTTCCAAATAACTCTTTTGTCCTAAATGGGACGAGTCCGCATCCCGAATTATTTCTTCGGAAAGGTTTTTAGGCTGATAAAAGCGTTTTGTGGCCATAATTAATGCGGAAACATCCTGTATTAAGCCATTATCAAAACCCTGCGATTCCAAAAATTCCTTGGCAATGGAGCAACTTGCCTCTTCATGATTTTCCGTACCTTTTGTGTATCCAGTATCGTGAAGCCAAGCAGCCAGAACAAGTGCATTATTTTCTTTATCTTTTAAGTTGTAAAAATTCAATAGTTCTTGTGTACTTTCAACAACACGTTGGGTATGGCGCAAATTGTGGTACAGATACTTGGAATCCAATTTATTTGTCAATAAATCGGTTACAAAATGTTCAGTTTTTTCAAGAATTTCCGACATACCAAGAGATTTAATCGATTTCACAAATTACAAAAATTTAGTTTCTAGAACATCTTTATGAAGAAATATTACTTAATACTCCTACTTCTCCTGTTCATCAGCAGTTGTGCAACCTATAAAACAAAATATTTAAAGGGAACGGAATCGTCTAGTTCTCCCACCAATAAACAAGTATCCCATACCTTTTATTTGATTGGGGACGCCGGTTTGTCGCCCATGGGTGATATGAATCCCGCGCTGCGGATGTTTAAAAATAAATTGGACAAAGCCGACAAAAATAGTACGGCCATTTTTTTAGGGGACAATATTTACCCCGCAGGATTGCCTGATCCAAAGAAAGACGCAATGGCTTATAAAACAGCTGGGAATCATTTGGATGCGCAATTGGAGACTTTACAAAATTATAAGGGAAGGCCGCTCTTTATTCCAGGTAACCACGACTGGTATAACGAAGGTCTCGAAGGACTGGAACGTCAAGAAGACTACCTAAAGAAGAGGTTGAAGCAGAAAGACCCCTTTCTCCCCGAAAATGGCTGTCCTTTGGAGACCATTGAAATAAGTGAAGATCTGGTGGTGATTGTTATAGATACAGAATGGTATTTGACCAATTGGGACAAGCATCCAAAAATGAACGATAAATGTGATATAAAAAGCAGGGATAAATTTTTGTTGGAACTAGCAGATGAAATCAAGGATAATAGGCAACGTACCACTATAATAGCAATGCATCATCCTATGTTCAGTTATGGGCCGCATGGAGGACAATTTTCCCTTCGTCAACAACTATATCCGGACAATGGGAACTTTCCACTACCATTTTTGGGGTCTTTGGCCAATTTGTTAAGGAAAACCTCTGGAGCCTCCATAGCGGACTTACAGAACAAACGTTACAGAGAGCTCAGAAATAGAATTATAACTTTGGCCCAATATTCGGAAAAGGTCATATTTGCATCGGGCCATGAACACACTTTACAATATATTGTTGAGAAAGGACTCCCTCAAATTGTCAGTGGTTCCGGAGCTAAAAAGGGGAATACGCGGCTTTTGAACGGAAGCAAGTTCTCCACGGGAAGAATGGGCTATGCCACATTGGAAGTCTTTGAAGATGGCTCTTCATTTGTTAGCTACTATGGAGTGGGAAATGATGGTTCCGAGGAACGTCTTTTCGGCTCCCCAGTTTTGCCTCCGGATAGAAAACCTATCACAAGAACCTATCCGGAAACCTTTCCCGATACGGTAAAGGCCTCTGTTTATTCCGAAGAAGAAATTGATAAATCGGGTTTCTTCAAGACTATTTGGGGAGAACGCTATCGCAAATATTATGCAACCGAAGTTGCAGCACCTACGGTAGATTTGGATACACTTTTAGGAGGACTGGAACCGGTTAGGAAAGGAGGGGGAAATCAGTCCAAATCGTTAAGGCTACGTCATAAAAACGGAAAGGAATATGTAATGCGGGCCCTTCGTAAACGAGCGGATCTATATCTGCAGGCCATGGTATTCACGGAACAATATATAACCGATGATCTGGAGGATACCTATACGGTAGAGTTACTGGAGGACTTTTATACCGGATCACATCCCTATGCTCCCTTTACTGTTGGGGCACTGTCCGATGCCATTGGAATCTATCATACCAATCCAGTCCTTTATTATATTCCAAAACAAGATGCATTGGAAGAATTTAATGAAGAATTTGGGGATGAATTGTATATGATAGAGGAGCACGCCGGCGATGGGCATGGGGATTTAAAAAGTTTTGGATATGCCGATGAACTTAAAAGTACGGATGATATGCTGGAAGATCTTCGCGATGATGAGAAGTACGAAGTGGATAGCGAAATGTATCTAAGGACCCGATTATTTGATATGGTAATTGGAGATTGGGACCGTCATGTGGATCAATGGCGCTGGGCCGAATTTAAGAATAAGGACACAGGAAAAGTCATCTACAAACCTATCCCTAGGGATAGGGACCAGGCCTATTCCATAATGGGCGATGGCCTTTTGATGGGCCTTGCCACACGCATTATTCCGGGGTTGCGGTTAATGGAAGGTTTTAACGAGGAAATCAGAAGTGTTCAGGGCTTTAATTCATCTCCTAAAACCTATGTTTTGGATATGGCGGTATTAACGGAGACCAATCCACAACAATGGAGGGAACAGGCCAGGTTCATAAAAGATAACCTAACCTCCGAAGTAATCGATGAGGCTTTTCAATATTTTCCGGATGAGGTAAGGGACGAAACGGTAAAAAATATGAAGCAGATCCTTTTAGCTAGGATAGACAAAATTGATCAAACTGCGATGGACTACTATCGTGTTATGAATAAATATGCAACAATAATCGGTACGGATAAGGACGATTGGTTTCAAATAACACGTACCAGTTCCAACGAGACCGAGGTAAAGGTATATCGCATTATCGATGGAAAGAAGGATCGGTTGTTTTTCAGCAAAAAGTTTTCTGTCCAAACCACCAAAGAGCTCTGGATATATGGTTTGGATGATGATGACCGCTTTGAGGTAACCGGTGAAAGCAACAATAGGATAAAATTACGGCTCATTGGCGGTCAGAATAATGATGTTTATGACATTAAAAATGGAAATCGGGTTGCAATCTATGATCACAAAAGCAAAAAAAATACGCTAAAAGAAGTGCGTGGCGTAAAAGTGAAATTGACCAATGATTATGAAACCAATACCTATCGGCCCTTAAAGATTAGAAATAGTACAAACCAGTTTATACCCACAATAGGTTTTAATCCGGATGACGGAATGAAAATAGGTTTTACCGATACCTACACCTTTAATGGTTTTCGTCAGAACCCGTTTACCCAGCAACATACGGTAAATGCGGCTTTCTATTTTGCCACAAACGGTTTTGAGTTAGGTTATAGTGGAGAATTTGCCCATATATTCGAAAATTGGAACTTGGAATTGGGTGCACGTTTTACCAGCCCCAATTTTGCGATCAACTTTTTTGGTTTTGGCAATGATACGCCCAATTTTGATGATGATTTGGAGTTGGATTTCAATCGGGTAAAATTACAGACTTTACGATTCTCTCCTGCCTTGGTTTGGCGTGGACAATTGGGTGCCAAAGTACGCTTTGGGGCTTCCTATGAGACGATAGACGTGGAAGAAACAGAAGACCGATTTATAAATGAATACGCCGCTGAAAATACTTTGATTCCGGAAAATAGCTTTTTGGGAGTAGATGGGGAGTATACCTTTAGCAATGCGGATTATTCCGGATTCCCCACCTTGGGTATGGCCACATCACTTCTGGCAGGGTATCGAAGCAATGTGAGTAACTCGGGAAGTTTTGGATATATTGTTCCAAGTCTTAGCATAGCCTATAAACTGGTATCCAGTGGTCGTTTGGTACTGGGAACCAAAATGAAGGGCCACTTCAATATCGGGGACGGCTATGAATTTTACCAAGCAGCCAGTATAGGGGGTATAGACGGACTTCGAGGATTTCGGAATCAAAGGTTTACCGGCAAAAAGGCGTATTATCAAAACACCGATATTCGGTATAGTTTTCGTAAGATGCGTACGGGAATTGTGCCCACTGCCTTAGGTATGTATGCAGGGTTTGATTATGGAAGGGTCTGGCAACCCGATCAGGATTCGGATATCTGGCATACGTCCTATGGTCTTGGGTTTTTCGCCAATGCCGCCGATATTTTCTCTTTCCGGACCGCCTTGTTCAATAGTACGGATGGGCCTCGGTTTACTTTTGGTGTAGGTTTCGGTTTCTAGGAGCTGATTAGTTTAGCGGAAATGAATATAAATTTCTCCCGGTAGTTCCACGTTTCTCATCGGAAAGTAAGAGCGTAGAATCATTCTTAAAGCAAATGGCCTCTAATTGGGAACGTGTACCTAAGTCAATTTCCATAGAAGTTCCCTGTAGGAAATCATTGTCCGTAAAATCGGTTATTTTCCATAGTTTTCCATAGCTCAAGAGCACTATGGTCTTTTCATCGGGAGAAATGTCCGCCGAGGTGATCTGGCAAGTCTTCCAGTCATCACAAGTTTTAAGAGTGCCCATAAAAATGGCCTTATGTTTCCCGGGATGGTCGGGTATCTTGTACAGTAATGCCGTGCCAGGAAATGGCTGGGCCCTATTTTTAGTTATGATATAAAGGAAATTGCCATGATGAAAAAAAGCCTCTGCATCATAGTACAGCTTTGCTTTTTTCGGAGGAAATTTTTTTTGTTCGGGATAGCTGAACCTAATTTGTAGTGCATCGATTTTGTCACCTGGCTCTATTTCCGGATTGGGAAGTTTATAGATAACCAAATCTTTGCGGTCATTTGAATTATTTCCGAAATCCCCAATGTAGAGATTTCCTTTTTTATCCTTGGTCAAATCTTCCCAATCCTTATTTTTGGCATTTTTGACCTTCAATTTCTTTAAAAGGTTTCCCTTAAAGTCTACTTGATAGATTTCATCCGGGTTACCACCATCCTCAATCAACCAAATTGTTGCCTCGGAAAACGTAGCGATTCCTGAATTTTCATCCAATTTTTTGGGAAGTTCCGTAATAAAGTTAAGTTGGCCGTAGTTTGAACAGCTGTTTAAAAAAACAATACATAGAAAAGGCAGAAACCTAATCATTGGTGGCCAAATCCTTATTCGCTTTCATCCTCAAATTGTCCAGCACGAACTTGCCTAGGTCACGACCTTGTTTAACACCAACTTGTACGGCTGCTCTGTAATGGATGCCTCCATACATTCGGCTAATTGCTGCCTCATCGGCCGCCTCGTTAAACGAATTGAAACTTCTTATGGGAAGGCCATAAGGTACTTCGGTATCATCGTCAAACGCAAAATTATCACCAAAAATATCGGTCAATGCCGTTGCCGCAGCTCCGGATACCACACTATGTCCACTGGTATATTCGGGAAATGGAGGAGTTTGAAGCACGGGTTTCCAATCATCATCAATATGCTGATTGATCAAAGTTTCCGGGCGGATTAAGTTACTACGATACTTTTCATCCCAACAGCTGATAAAGGCATCGGCCATGGCAATAGATGCCTTGGTATACGCGTAAACCGTCTTATTAAAATCACTATCCGTCTTTCGGGCGGCAATTTTGGTGATACCGATCCAATGGGCTCCAGGAGTTATCTTTTTGGTCGCAAACATCAAATGGCCTCGAGTAACGGATACATAAGGATTACAGTCCCAAAACTGTGCTATTTCTATTTCTTCCGACTCATCACCCTCTTCTGTAATTTGCAGACTTATGTCATAGACCTCCTTCAATTCCTTGTAAAAATCGGAACCCTTTTCCATAGAGAATGGTGGTGGTGGGGTGGGTTTAAATTGGTTGGCGGAATCTATCACGAAGGGACGAATTTTGTTCCAATGTGGCTCTATACCATCCATATAGGCGGGAGGGGTAGGTTGCCAGCGAGTAGGGTCATCCGTGTCCACTGTAAATTTTGGCATAGTACGGGTCTGGGCATAATTGTCCTTATTCATCCAGGCTCCTATATGATCCGCCACTTTTAAACCGTAAGCCTTGGAAGCATTAAATACGGTAGGGTTTTTATTTTCCCAGATTCCATAGAGGCTATCTCGAAATATTTCCATTCTTTCTTCGGAGAAAATCAGGCGTTTGTTCAATTCCATATGGGCCGTCATTGCGGCCAATTGATAATTGATAATACTGCCTTTTTCTGGTTTGGGAATTGAATCCAGTTGTTTTAGTTGCCCTGCCAAAGAAACATAGTCATCATTTTCCTGCGCTATGATTTCATAAGCTGCAACATTTGGATAGGCAAAAATACGGCTGGCCACTGGCGGAGAAAAAATATCATGAATCATGATTTCAGTAACCTTATCTACCGAGGCATGCAACTCTTCGGGGGTTATGATTATGGGTTCTTCCTTTTTTGTGCCACATGAAACCCATAGCACCGACGTAACACATATCGCCAATATCTTCTTCATTTTTCTACTTTTTATTTTATATACCAGTGCCTTTTTATGGTGCGAGGCCGTTACTACCTCCGGTTAGTTATTTTTAGGTCGTACTATTGAGATATCCTATTAATTATTGGGAAAGATTTTAGACCTTATTAGTGCCCAAAATTACATCATTTTCACTTCGTATCAAAACTTGATAATTAGGCTAAAACGAACATATGCTGCTTTAATAGGAATAATTCTGTTTTTGGTAAACATCCTTTCCTTTCCACCTTTAAGGATTGTACCTTATATTAGTAAAGGGATACAACCATTTTCAAGATCTTAAATTCCCCGGGTTAAATGAGGGGAAGACCATGTCCACCCATCATTTAGCTCCAAAAGAAGGCATAGATTGCAGCTATAATAATCATCGCCGCAAAGGCTCCAATATTGAATTTTGGACTTGTATTAAAGATTCCCTTAGTAAGTGAAATGCCCTTGGGGTCTTCTTCTCCCTTGTTTTGGAATAAACTTACTGCAACAATGACCAACATGGTAAGTATGGCGGTATATCCCATTTGGTCCATAAACGGAACGTCTACAAAAACTGGACTAGAGGACCATCCGTTTTGGGCTACCTTGAAATACAAGGCAATCGGTATGGAGACCAATGCGCCGATAATGGCCGCCTTGTTTGTGGTTTTTTTCCAAAACAATCCTAGAATAAAGACAGCCAATATTCCCGGGCTTACCAAACCTGTGTATTCTTGGATAAACTGAAAAGCTTGATCGATACCACCCAGAAGGGGTGCCATTATACAAGCAATAACAAGTGCAACAGCTGCAGATAGCCTACCAATGTTGACAGTGGTCTTATCAGTGGCATTTTTGTTGATATATTGCCTATAGATATCCATGGTGAAAATGGTAGATGTAGAATTTAACATCGATGCCAGGGAAGAGACCACAGCTGCAGCCAAAGCTGCAAATGCCACACCCTTTAGTCCTGTGGGCAAGAATTGTAACAACCATGGATAGGCTTTATCCGCTTGCTCCAGTGAAGGCGTGTTGTTCAATGCCACATCGCCTAGACGATTCATGGTCTCCGCATCATTTATCATGACGTATGCTGCTATGCCGGGCACTACTACGATAACAGGTATAACAATTTTCAAAAAAGCGGCCAAAATAATCCCCTTTTGGGCTTCACGTAAAGATTTGGCAGCAAGTGTCCGCTGAATAATGTATTGATTGAATCCCCAATAGTAGAGATTGGCAACCCATAGGCCGCCTACCAAAACACCAAGGCCTGGGAGATTCTTATATTCTGGGTTCGATTCGTCCAAAATCATAACAAATTTTTCAGGAACAGCTTCATAAACAGTCTGAAGTCCTGCCAAAACACCATTGCCATCAGAAACCGTATTTAATGCCAGATAAGTGGTTACAAGCCCCCCCAACACAAGGAAGATGACCTGGATGACATCGGTCCACGCAACGGCGGAAAGCCCTCCATATAGGGAGTAGGCTGCTGCAAATAGGGCCAAACCAATCACACCATAGACCATAGGAATGCCCATAATAGTCTCTAAAGCCAACGATCCCAAATACAATACCGAAGCCAGATTGACAAATACGTAAAGCGCGATCCAAAAGACAGCCAAGATGGTCTTTAGGTTGGTAGAGTATCGCTTTTCTACAAATTCAGGAATGGTGTATAGCCCTTTTTCTATGAAGATGGGTAAGAAATATTTCCCCACGATCAATAAGGTAATGGCCGCCATCCATTCATAAGAGGCAATGGCCAAACCAACGGCAAAACCTGAACCGGACATGCCTATAAACTGTTCTGCGGAAATATTGGCAGCGATCAATGAGGCACCAATGGCCCACCATGGTAATGATTTGCTGGCCAAAAAATAATCCTCTGCATTTTTTTGATGCCCTTTTTTATCCCTGGATACCCAGAGGCCCACCCCAAGAATCAAAAATGCATATGCTATAAAAATGAAGTAATCCCAAAATTCGAAAGACGAAGTCATAATTGTATTGGCTGGTTGTTAGTACTAAAAATTCCTTAACGGTCTAGCAAAGTAACTGTTTTGCTTAAAAAAACCATCGAATTTCTCAAATTCTTTGGTCTTAAATTATGGATTTGACAAAGGCCCGCAAAGTTTTATAAAACTTTGCGGGTCAATGCCGTTATAGAATTCAATACATTATTAGGGACAAAAGGAAATTCTTAAATGTATTGGTTGATGATATTTTCGAATAACTCCTGTTTGCCACTTTGCAATTGAAGCTCTCCATTTTCCTTCGCGATTTCGTATAGGTTTTTGAATTCCAATTTACCATTTTCGAAGTCCCTCCCTTTTCCGGTATCATAAGAACTGTAACGTTCTTTTCGGAGCGTTGTGTATTGGGAAGAGGAAATGATTTTATCCGCCGTAATCAAAGCGCGCGCAAAGGTATCTGCTCCACCAATATGAGCATGGAATACATCTTCCATATCCGTAGAATTTCTTCTTATTTTGGCATCAAAATTAACACCTCCGCCTTGAAGTCCACCGGCCTGTAAAAACACGAGCATAGCCTCGGTGACCTCCGTAAGGTTATTTGGGAATTGATCGGTGTCCCATCCATTTTGATAATCGC
The DNA here is from genome assembly GCA_947494715.1 of uncultured Flavobacteriaceae bacterium. Lineage (GTDB taxonomy): Bacteria > Bacteroidota > Bacteroidia > Flavobacteriales > Flavobacteriaceae > Ulvibacterium. Next base: position 177,665 of record CANLWG010000007.1, read on the forward strand.
CACGGTTGGCATCCACACTTCCCAACATGCCATGGGCAGCGGCCATTTCCAATTCGTGCTGAAAGGTATGGCTGGCCAAGGTGGCATGGTTAACTTCAATATTTAGCTTAAAATCGTCTTGTAGTCCATGCTGGTGTAAAAATCCGACCACAATGGCAGCATCAAAATCATACTGATGTTTCATGGGCTCCATAGGTTTAGGTTCTATAAAGAATGTTCCGGTAAAACCTTGTTTTCGAGCATAGTCACGGGCCATGCCCAAGAACCGCCCCATATGATCCAATTCACGTTTCATATCGGTATTTAAGAGCGACATATACCCTTCACGACCGCCCCAGAAAACGTAGTTCTCACCGTCCAGTTCCATGGTAGCATCAAGCGCTAATTTTATTTGTCCTCCTGCTCGGGCCAACACATTAAAATCGGGATTGGTAGAGGCACCGTTCATGTATCTGGGGTTAGAAAAGCAATTCGCCGTTCCCCATAATAATTTAACCTCGGATTCGGCCTTTTTGCCTTTGATGTAATCTACGATCGTAGCCAGTCTTTTTTCAGATTCGGCAAATGTTGAGGCCTCTTGGATTAGATCAAAATCATGAAAACAGAAATAATCAAAACCCATTTTAGTGATGAACTCAAAGGCGGCATCCGCTTTTTCCTTGGCGGCGTCCACTGCATCGGAAGGTTGGTCCCATGGAAAGTTCTGTGTTCCCGGCCCAAAGGGATCAGCACCTTGTCCACAGAAGGTATGCCAATAGGCTATGGCAAATTTAAAATGCTCGCGCATTGTCTTTCCCGCAACAATTTGTTCGGGATTGTAGTATTTGAATGCCAATGGATTATCGGAATCCTTTCCCTCAAATTTGATTTCCCCAATTCCTTTAAAATATTCCTTATCTCCTATTAGTGCCATGTTTTACGAATTATTGATTAAGAGTTTTAGTTGTTGTTTCCATGTGTTGTATGCAGATTCATATTCCGACCTATCATTTGAAGGTTGAAACTTCATGAGATAGTCATTCTCCATAATGTTCTTTCCAAAGGTTTTGAAATCACCCTTATAGAGTTCACAGGCCCTGGCGGCTCCAATGGCACCAGTGGTGTCGTAGATTTCGATTTCTTGTCCTATAAGGGTAGCTATGGTTTTTGAAAAAATATCCGATCGAAAGAGGTTATCATTACCAGCTCTAATTACAGTAGGGCGAATACCGTCGGATTCCATAATTTCCATGCCATAAATGAAGGAAAAGGCAATGCCTTCCAAAGCTGCCCTGCATAAATGGGCCTTGGAATGGTTGTTTAGATTGATGTTGGACATTTGTGTGCCCAAGGTCTTATTATCCAACATACGCTCTGCACCATTTCCGAAAGGATGTATGAGCACCCCGTCCGATCCAATAGGGACAGAAGCCGCCAATTCGTTCATTTCCGAATAGTCCGAAACATCCATGTTGTTCATAAGCCAACGGTATTGTATCCCGGATCCATTAATACAAAGCAATTTGCCTATTCTGGGGTTTGAAAGGGTATAATTCACATGGGCAAAATTATTCACCCTTGAACTTTCCTTTACGGATAGATTTTCGGTTATGGCATATACAACTCCCGAGGTTCCTCCCGTTGCAGCAACTTCACCGGGATTAAAAACATTTAAGGAAAGTGCGTTATTAGGTTGGTCCCCGGCACGATATAGAATAGGGGTGCCTTTTGCCAAACCGGATGCGGCAGCGCCTTTCTCTGAAACCTTACCCTGAATGGAAAATGTATCGGCCAGATCGGGTACCATTTTCTTGTCAATTCCATAATGCTCCAACAACCAATCCGCTATGTCATTATTCTTAAAATCCCAAAATATGCCTTCCGATAGTCCGGAAATTGTGGAGCAGATCTCCCCGCTGAATTTATAGGCGATATAATCGCCGGGGAGCATAAACTTGTATACCTTTTGGTAAACCTCTGGCTCATTGTCCTTCACCCATTTAAGTTTCGATGCCGTGAAGTTTGCCGGGGAATTTAACAATTGGGATGCACATTTATCATTTCCCAACTCGTCGAAAGCTTCTTGGCCAATTTTTACGGCCCTACTATCGCACCAAATAATAGAGTTGCGCAATGGAACGCTATTTTCATCAATAACAACAAGACCGTGCATTTGATAGGAAATACCAATTCCGGTAATATCCATGGGATTTACATTGTGTTTTTGGAGAAGTGCCTTTGTGGCATTGCAGATATGTTGCCACCAATCATCCGGGTGTTGTTCGGCCCAGCCATTTTCCAGGGCGATCATCCCCATCTCCACCTTTGGCTCGCTAACCACATCCAAACTTTTTCCGGATGCGGTGGCCACCAGGGCGGCCTTTATCGAAGAACTTCCAATATCATATCCGATGGAGTACATGCTAAATATTTTTAAGGGGTTTAAGATATTATTTTAGACTCGTTGTAGCAAATTCCAAGGAATTTATCTGAAAAAGTTTAGCTCGTTATATCTATTGGATTTAAATTTAGGACACGGCATGATCATAGTAAATTATCTTTTGTCATATTTCCGGAAACCATTGTCAACTTTATTGTCCAAGTTTTTTATATGACCTATGAATAGTTGGGAAAAACCCCTATCTTAATTGAAAAATCGAGAACGGCTAAATCCCCGAGAACCCTAATTTGAAAATCTCATCTCATATTTATCATCTTCAGTTGGCCATTGCACTCTTTTGTGCAGTATTACCATCTTCGATTTTTAGCCAAGTACCCCAAGACAATCCGTCCACATACATTTGGTTCGATGGTATGGTAGGGCAAACCAACTCCGGAATCTTTGAGGGGGTAGCTTACACGGAGGAGTTTCGTGTCATTAATGAAAAACATCAATTTTTTAAGGAACCCTATTTTGTTTTGGGTTCGGTAGTCTATGACGGTCAACCCTATTTTGAGGTGAAGCTGAGATATAATGTGTATAACGACCAGCTTTCCATAAAAAATGAAAAATTGGGTAGATTGCCCATTATGGTATTGGATAAGGAAAAGGTTGTGGGATTCAACATAGGCCAACATCGATTCAAGTATTTAGGTTCAAAGGAAGCCAGAGGGGATATATCCGGTTTCTTTGAAGTCCTAATGAAAAAGGATTCCCTAACATTGTTCAAAAAACATCGAAAGAAACGATTCAAGAGGACCGATGAGGAAGTTTTGTACTATGAGTTTAAGGATGGTTACACCTATCATTTAAAACGGGGTCCTGATTTTTACATCTTGAACAAAGCCAGCGACCTTAACGGGATTTTTCCGAAGTATAGAAAAGAGATAAAGGCCATGCTCAATCGTTATGCTTCCCAAAGAAAATCTTCCCCGGATACATATATGAAATCCATTGTATCGGATTTGTCCGCCTTAATGTCGACCGACAACGGTCAGAAAGCACTATGAAGGTTCTAACTACCATATTGCTACTGTTTTGTTTCATGTTTTTAATGGGTCAAGAAAAGGAGCGTAAAGTATCCTTGGAAATCCAAAACAAATCCACTACAGAAGTATTGTCCGAAATAGAACAAAGGACAGCTTTTAAATTCTATTATGCAGAACAATGGTTGGATAGTACCGCTTTGAGCAAGAGCTACAGAAATGAATCTGTCGAAACCATCCTTACTGATCTTTTTCAGAATACGGAGATCAATTTCTTTGTTACTTGGGACAATCGAGTCATTTTAACCCGCAATAATAGCATATATGGGGATTTTCCAGAAGGGTTCTTTGCTATTCCCGGACAGGTGGAGACGGAAGCAACACCTCAGGAAAATGTTTTGGCGGGCCCCATTCTTCTTGGAAAACAAAAAGAGGGGCCAGACAAGATTCTGGAGACCATACGAATAGGCAGGGAACGTAAAACCAATAGACGGGGCCGATTTACCCTTTCAGGTTATGTCACCAATACCAGCACTGGCGAACCCATTACCAACCTTGCTATCGTTGTAAGGGAACTGAATATTGGATCGGTAACGGATAATACGGGTTTTTATGAAATTGAATTACCATCGGGATTGAATGTAGTGGAAACCAGTTCCATGGGAGTGGAGAGTTCCCGCAGAAATGTGATTATTTATGATGACGGTAGACTTGATTTTAGCCTGGAGGAGAATTTTGAACAACTGGACGAGGTGGTCGTGGCTGCCGATGCTACGAGGAATGTTGAAGATACTTCAACCGGAAATACAAGGATCGGTTCCGAATCCTCAAAAAATATTCCCTTGGTTCTAGGAGAACGGGATGTTCTTAAGATCGCTACTACCCTTCCCGGGGTATCCACCGCAGGAGAAGGTTCCGCAGGATTTAATGTAAGGGGAGGTAAGACCGATCAAAATCTTATCCTCCTGGATAATGCTGTAATTTATAATCCTACGCATTTCTTTGGTTTTTTTCAGGCGTTTAACCCATTTGCCATAAATGATCTTAATATTTACAAGGGAAGTATTCCTGCCGAGTTTGGAGGTAGGTTGTCATCGGTTTTTGACATTAGCAGCAAGGACGCCAGTAACACCAATTTTAAAGGCGAGGTTTCGGTAGGGCCCGTGACCACAAATGCCGTTGTGGAGATTCCTTTGGCCCAGGAAAAGGCAGGACTGCTCGTGGGTGCCCGTGGAGCCTATTCCGACTGGATCTTACGGGCATTGGATGAAGAGAACTTAAATAATAGTCAGGCTTCCTTTTATGATTTTATAGCCAAGTACAACCATAAAATTAACGACAATAATGAGTTAAGGGCAACGGGATACTACAGTAGGGACATCTTTAGTATAACTTCGGATTCGTTGTTCGACTATAGCAATCGTCTGTTTTCCTTGCAATGGAACCGTAAGTTGAGCGAAAAAAGTTCTGGTACTTTGATGTTGAATAATAGTCAATACAAATTTAATATTGATTTTGATGGTAGTACCAATAGGAACTTTGAACAAGGGTTTCAAATAGATGAGACCGAGCTAAAGCTTCAATTGAAGTATCTACTCAATGAATCCCATACTCTTGATTATGGGATTTCCGGAAAATTGTATTCGGTACTCCCTGGAGAGATAGCCCCAAAAGGCCCCAATGATATCATACTACCGTTGGCCGTTCCTGAAGAAAAGGCGTTGGAGTCCGCCCTTTTTGTATCCGATAATTATAAAGTCAATGAAAAATTGCAATTGGATTTAGGGTTACGCTATTCGTTTTACGGTGCATTGGGCCCCTCAACACAGCGGATATATCAGGAAGGAGCACCTAGGACCGATGCCAATGTAGCCGGTTCCGAGACTTTTGACAACAATGAGATTTTTGAAACCTATGGTGGTCCGGAGGCCCGTATTTCTGCGCGATACCTGTTAAATGATAGCCTTTCCATTAAGGCAAGCTTTAATAATACCTATCAATTTATACATACCCTTTCCAATAATACAACGGTATCCCCTGTGGATACATGGAAACTTTCGGATCGCAATATCGAACCCCAGCAAGCCAATCAATTTTCATTGGGTATTTACAAAAACATAAAGGACTATGAACTTAGTTTGGAAGGCTTTTACAAAAGGCAGAACAATATCATAGATTTCAAGACAGGTGCCCAATTATTCCTGAACGAAAATATAGAGACCGAAGTGTTACAAGGAAAGGGGAAAGCGTATGGAGTGGAATTATTGATCCGCAAGAACCGGGGAAAACTAAATGGGTGGTTGGGTTACACGTATTCTAGGTCATTTTTTCAACTGGATAGTGAATTCCCTCAAGAGCGGGTAAACGATGGTGAGTTTTTTCCATCGAATTTTGATAAGCCCCACGACCTTAGCCTTGTATTAAACTACAAACTTACCCGGCGATTTAGCTTTTCCGGTAATTTTGTGTACCAAACGGGGAGACCGGTTACCTTTCCTGTTGGGAATTATGAATTTAACGGGAACGAATTTGTGCTTTATAGTGAACGGAACCAATTTAGGATTCCGGATTTCTATCGTTTGGATATCGGTATTAATATCGAGGGAAACCATAAAATAAAGAAGTTTGCCCATAGTTTCTGGACCATTTCCGTTTACAATGTCTTGGGAAGGAACAATCCGTATTCTGTTTTTTTTGTTTCACAGGATGGGGAAATAGAAGCACTACAAAGCTCTATTTTCACGATACCGATACCATCCATAACCTATAATTTTAGATTTTGAACCTATAATCGATGCATTCATCAACTACAAATAAAAAACAACTTTTTGTACCATTCTTAGGTATGGCAGTGTTATTATGGGTCTTTGGCTGCACCGAACCTTTTGAGGGCACCGTTGAAGGTTTTGAGGATGTCTTGGTGGTTGATGCACTAATTACCAATGAAAACAAAAGACAGGAAGTACGGCTAACCCGGTCTTTTCGTTTTGACGAAGAAGGGCCCCTTGCCGAAGAAAATGCCAATGTAATCATTGAGGACGGGGACGGGGAACAATTTATATTCAATGAAGAGGAGCCGGGAATCTATTTGTCCAGTATCCCATTTCCCGCGGAAACGGGCAAGACCTACAGTCTATCCATAACCACAGAAGATGGCAGATCCTATCGTTCGGATACCATGCAATTGCCTACGGCCTCTACTAAAATAGATGAATTGTATGCGGAAAGGACCACCAATGACCAAGGTGATGAAGGTATGGGAATCTTCGTGGATACTTTTGACCCTTCCCGGCAGTCCAATTACTATAGATACGAATATGAGGAAACCTTCAAGATAATCGCGCCCTTTTGGAGCCCCAATGATGTGGTATTCGTTATTCAGCTCTCCACGGGACCTGTGTTTGAAGTAATTTTACGGGAACGGGAAGAACGGACATGTTATGGTACGGATACGGAAAAGACTATAGAAGTTGTTAACACCTTGAACCTGTCCGAGGATAGGTTAAGCCGTTATCCCGTAAGATTTATTAATCGCAACAATTATATCTTATCGCACCGCTATAGCATTTTGGTAAGACAATATGTGCAGACCCCTGAAGCATTTGACTATTATGAGGCCCTTAAGGGGTTGTCCCAATCTCCCAATAGTGTTTTTACGGAAGATCAACCAGGCTTCTTACCAGGGAACATCTCTTCAGTGGATACTGAGGACGAGAATATTGCCGGGTTTTTTGAAGTTGCCGCTGTTGACGAAAAACGGATATTCTTTAGTTATGAGGACTTTTTTCCTGGAGAGGAGTTGCCTCCTTATGTGAGGGAATGCAATATTGCCCCGGCTTTCGGGGATGATCTTAAAGGCATGCTTGAGAGGGAGAATAGTGTTTTGTATGAGTTTAATCTTGGGTTTCAGATGGTTCCCCGGGCATGTGGGGATTGTACGGCTTTAGGCAGTAATAAGGTGCCGGATTTTTGGATAGAATAATTTTTATCTCATGAGACGTTTGTTATGTATTTTATTGATTTGGTTTATGACCCTTGCCATGGGGCTGGGCCAGGTTGCGTTAAAGACAAATGAGCAGGTAGAGGGATACAGGGCAATCCCTCAGGAGAGGATTTTTGCTCACATAAATTCTTCCCTGCTATTAACGGGCGAATATCTCTATTACAAAATATATTGCTTGGAGCGTGAAAGTAGAAGTTTAAGCAAGCTTAGCAAAATTGCCTATGTAGAATTGGTCGGGCCAAGGGGAGAACTCATTTTAAGGCACAAGATCCGTTTGGAAAACGGTTTGGGACATGGCGATTTTTTTATTCCGACGGAGGTCAGGTCGGGAGTTTATAAACTATTGACCTATACCCATTGGATGCGAAATCAGGACCAAGCCGATTTTTACCAGGGAGATATTACGATTATAAACCCCTATTTGGCCAATCAAGGTATGCTACAAAAAACAACTTATTTGAAACCTGATTCTTTGGGAAAGCCAAAAAAGCTGGATGACAAAAGAGTTTCTACCGGAATTGAGAACTTCCCTAAAGAAAATCGGTCCATAGATTTAACGATCAACGGAAAAAAATTTAAAAAGCGCGCAAAGGTGTCCCTTTTCTTTCAAAATGGGGATAAAAACAAAACGATGGAAGGCGACTATTCCATTTCTGTTAGAAAAAAGAATTATATGCCTGCACCAACACAAGCAGGAATGCTTGATTTTTTTGAAAAGAATTACCGTTCCGATGTAAGGCCATCGACCATAATCGGGGATACTATTTATCTTCCCGAACTACGCGGCGAATTATTTTCCGGGAAGGTTATTGCGCTTCAAGGGAATAGACCCGTCAGTGATTTAAAGGTAGCGCTATGCATTCCGGGAGAGGACTACTTTTTTGAAGTAGTGAAAACCGACGAATTGGGAAATTTTAACCTAAACATAGACCGATACTATTCTGGAGATATGGCTATCTTACAGGTTTTGTCCACCAATCCGGAAGGATATAGGGTTAAGTTAAGGGAGCAAAAACCTTTAGACTATTCAAAATTGCATTTTAAAGAGATAAGGATAGATTCATCAATGCGGAAGGAGATTTTACAGCGAAGTGTCCATAATCAAATCGAGAACTCCTATTTTCAGTTTCGGCCAGATTCCATCTTGTCCAGCCCACTAAAGCAGTTTTCGGACAATAAAGAAAAAGAAGTGTACCTGTTGGATGACTACATACGCTTCAAAACGTTGCGCGAAACTATTATCGAAATCATCAAGGATGTTTCCTATAAAAGATTGGACCAGGATTATAATGCCATACGCATAAAAGGGTTCGATTACACCCAGGTTACGGACTTACCACCATTGGTCCTTATGGATGGCTGCCTTATACAGGATAACAATGCCCTTTTGGAGTTCGATGCCCGAACCATTGAATCAATAACCGTGCTGAGGCACAAGCTTGTTTTTGGGCCCGAGGTATTCCAAGGGGCCATGGTCATAAGTACAAAAACCGGTGATGGTTACGGGCAATTTCAGAAGAATGCGGTAATTTCTGCAGAAGAGATTTTTGAGCCTCGGCCGAACAAAAAATACTTTGTACAACAATATGACCCAATAAACCCCGCCGATTCCAAATTTCGTCTGCCGGATGATCGCTTACAATTACTTTGGGTCCCAAAATTCAATTTGAAGGATGAACAGGCCCAATTGGAGTTTTTTACCTCCGATGTTTCGGGAGAGTTTGAAATTCACTTGGAAGGACTTACTCATGAGAACAAACCGGTCTCCATCCGAAAATCGATTTATGTTGATTGAACCCTATTCCAAACCTCTTGTCCAACCATCGGCCCAATCTGGTTTTAGGACTCCGTTTCCAGCACCTGTAGCCATATTTTCCTGATAAAATCCTGGATTGGTCCCTGTGTAGTTGGTCGGAACAAAATCCGTCGAGGGACTATCAAATTGAATCGAATCGATTTGCAGATTACCCATGTCTATACGATTTGAAGCCACCGAACCTTCTACATTGATTCCCAAACTCATGTCCGTTGTATGGACATTGGTTAGTACATATTTTCCCCCTTCTTCAGAATAATTGAATCCTCCTTCCGTAACTGGCCCTACAATACTAATATTTTGTATGGTATCGGCGACTATCGGATTGGGATTTTCTACAATGTTATCACTGGTAATTCGGATTCCGGATTTGGAACTGCCGGAAAGGTACCATGAGTCCCCGTTCCCACTCCAGTCATTGGTTACCGCTATACCATTCCCTCCAGAATTGGTAACTACCAGTCTCTCAGCATCCGCATTGCCTCCAATGAAACGAATTCCGTTTCCCAGACTTTCATAAGTTTGTACATTGGTGACATTTGTGAAGGAACCCACTCCGTAAAGGGCAATACCATCAAAATTTTGTTGATTTTCTGCAAAGGCTCCTGCATACTCAATTCGTAGATAGTTTATCGATCCGGATGAATCCTCCAATTCGGAACCCCCATAAAAAACATCAATAATATCCGATCGGCCTACCTCTCCTGTATCTATGGGGGCCTTCCCGCAAATAATAATGCCTCCCCAGTCCCCGGGGGCAGGATTTTCCGCCCCGGAGGTGATGACCACCGGATTGTCCGGCTGTCCGAATACAGAGAATGAACCACCTTGAGCTACTGCAATATAGGCACCCACTCCCGGCTCCGCTTTGATGACTGTGCCGGCTGGAATGGATAAAGCCGCCTTGTCCCGTATTAAATAAGGTCCTGTCAATCTATATTCTATACTAGGATCTAACTGCACCGGATTCACCGATATCCCTTCCAAAATACCTATACTTTCCAAAGGACAGAAACCAGGGCATGGTCCTCCACAATCCACGGTGATTTCATCCCCATTGAGGATGCCATCAAAACAAGTAAGCTCAGCATTGTTATCATCTACAGGGTCATCATCGGAACATGAAATGGTTAGAAAAAAAAACATTCCTACAAAAACACTTTTAAAAAAAAGGGGCTTCATATACGGTTTACTAGGGAACAGGGGCATTGGATTTTTTATAATTACAGAGAATAAAAGATACCACTTTTTACCATTAAAACGTATACTTGGTTCAATTGAATTTTAAAAATCCGCTAGTCTATGGCTCTGGGAGATTGAAGGTGTACGATCGGTCATTATTGGCAATCACCAAAAATGTATTTTCACTAATCTTTAATATCTCTCTGGCATTTAAACTAGGGGGTAGAGGCAAATAATCGACAAAGTTGAATGTACCGTCTTCCGTAAAAGTGAGTATTCCTCCTGAATTTGAGCTGCTTTGGCCCAGTTCCGTTGTATAATCCAGATAGTTGCCCACAAAGACTATCCTTAGGTTCAGATCTTTGTCCGTATCCACGTGAAAATCCTCAATTGTGCTCAATTGGGCCTCTTTGGGTAGGGATACACCTTGAAAAGTACTGTCCGATTGGAAAAAGGCCATAGATTGCATCTCGTATATCGCTTTGACTTCCAGGATATCCTTTTCCTGCCATCCTGTCAAATCCGTAATGGTACTTATTTTTGAAAATTCCTCATACCCTAAAAATCGTTTTTTTAGGGAGGGGAGCTGCTCGGCCAACCGGTCCTTGGAGGCAAAGGGTACGTAGTTTCCAAAGAAATCATAAAAAATAATGGGGTCTGGTTGGGTATTTTCATCAAAATCATCGATATACAGTTTTAAAGGGCGCTCCGGTGAGGCCTTGAACTTGATGTTCAGGCCAGCATTACCTCCCAAGATGTCGTTTTTGCCATCCCCATCCAAGTCGGTTACCCATACCGTATTCCACATACCGTGGGTCTTATCCAAGCCATAGGCTTTGGTCTTATCCACAAACTTGGAGTCCCCCTGGTTTATAAGAATGGTAATGGGCATCCAGTCCCCAACGAGTACTAAATCTAAAAGGTCGTCATCATTTATATAGGCCCATTGACTATCCGTTATCATGCCCATACTGGACTGTACAACCACTCGAAAGCTACCTTTGCCATTGTTCTCTAGGATATAGCTGGTTGGAGATAGACCATATCCACCTGGAATGGAACGGTTACCGATAAAGAGATCGGTAAACCCATCCCCGTTAAAATCCCCTGAGGATACACTACCCCCATTGGTCTTTATCAAATCAATTTTGAGTCGGCTAAATATACCATTACCGTCATTGATGTAGATACGATCTTCCAAAGAGGGGTCTCCTTCTACCTTTTCGTTTCCACCGCTCATTATGTAGAGATCGAGGTCACCGTCATTGTCCAGGTCAAACGTTGTGGCATCTACATCTTCATAGGCAACATCCTTGATGAATTCACTTTTTCTGTCCTTTAGGAAAGTTCCGTTCCTTTGCTGTATAAAAAGTGTAGGGGATTTGTATTTTGAAGATCCCACAAAAACATCGTCCAGTCCATCGTCATTGAAATCTGCTTTGAGCAAGCAAGGGCCTTCAGAAGATAGTTTTTCGGGCATTAAGATTTCGCGTTCATAATCCAAATAGTTGTTTTCAATATGTATGTATGGAAAAGTGGTAATCTCCTCATCTTTTTCGTCCAAAGGATGATGATTTTCCAATTGGGCGCCCAAAGCGTTTCTTTTAATAGAATGATGTTGATTAACGGCCAGATTCTTTTCTATTTGTTTCCCCCCGTCTAACCATTGTATCTTAACGGAATCGATTTCCTCAATACTTCCCAACCCAAAATGTAGTCTGTGCGAAGAGGAAGACTGAAATCCCTTGGTAGCGGTAAGCTCCTTATAAAATTTCTTACCATTGGCGTAGAGATACAATTTTGAACCGGTAGGATTTCTGTATGTTTCGTCCCCTATTAATTCAAATGAGATGAAATTATTTTGTGCCTGATCTGGGCTCTTGTTTTCCAACACCAAGGCCTTTTGATTAATATTATTGACAACAATATCCAGATCACCATCATTGTCCAGATCGCCATAGGCCGCCCCATTGGAATAGGAGGGTTGTAATCCAGATGCATTGGTAAGCCTTTCAAATTCCAAGCTTCCCTTATTGCGAAAAAGTACATTGGGAATATTAATGGTCGGCATTTGGTCAATCAACTTTATCTCAATCTCATTTTGCTTGGTTTGGTCATATTTTGCAAAATCCACATTGCTCAGATAATTGATGTAGTTTAGGTCATTGGGACGTTTGTAAATACCGTTGGTCACATAAATGTCCTGGAGGCCATCATTATCAAAGTCTTGGATCAATGGGGACCAACTCCAGTCCGTGGCATGGGTTTCCGTCATTAAAGCTATATCGGAGAAGGATTGGTTGCTCCTATTTAACTGTAACGTATTTCTTGCGTACTGGATACCGAAACCAAACTTCTTTTTGATCTGGCTTACCTTATCCGAATCTTCCCCCCCGGATTTTAAGAAAATCTCATGGTCAAAAGGCATCATATCCAAGGTGAAAATATCGGGGAGCAGATCATTGTTTATATCGGCGATATCCACACCCATGGTAAATCGGGCGGTGTGGTCTAGGTAATTGCTCCTAGATTCCTTAAAGGTTTTATCTCCCTGATTGATATAAAGGTAGTCGTCCTCATGAAAATCGTTACCAACATAAACATCTATGAAACCGTCTTTGTTGATATCCGCTGTAGTTAAGGCTAATCCATACCCTAAGGCGCTGATATAAATGTTTGCTGCCTCTGTGACATCAACAAATTCTATATGACCTTCATCCAATCTATTCTCAAAAAAACGATCTCCGGCAAGTGAGTCTTTCTGTTGCCGGATACTTATATTGCCATAACTTCTAGGGGTGTGGATGGAATGGTTCATCAGGTACATATCCATATCCCCATCGTTGTCATAATCGAAGAAAGAAGCTTGAGTGGAGAATCCTGAAAAATCCAGACCATATTGAGCGGAGGATTCCGTAAACGAACCATCGCCATTATTTATGTAGAGCAAATTATGTGCCTTAAGACTCTTATAATTACCTACTTTAGAAACGTAAATATCCAGAAACCCATCATTATTGACATCTTCCATAGTCACTCCAGTTGACCAAGTTGAGTCCAATGCCATTCCAGCTTCTTCGGTTATATCCTTAAACTTTAGATTTCCTAAATTAAGGTAGAGCCGATCTAAGGTTTGGTTGGCGGACAAATAGATGTCGTCCAGACCATCATTGTTTATATCGCCAATAGCCACCCCACCTCCGTTATAGTAATAGAGATATTCTATGATATTGAGGTCATCCAGATGTTGGAGATCATTTGAAAAATCGATACCACTACTATCGGAGGGAACGCTGTGGAAATATATCGCGGCCTTTTCTGTGGGAATCTCATCCTTTGTCTTGGAGCAACTCGCCAAAAGCAAGGAAACGATAGTGAAGACACTTATTGTGTATCTCATGTCTTAAAATTTAAATAGGATCAGGGAGTCCCTGTTTCTGGCTACTATAAGTTGTTGGCCATCTATCACCATATCACGGATTTCACCTTTCATGTTAAAACCGCTCCCGCTCTTATGACTTATAAATTTCATGGCGCCTAGATTTTCCAAATAAATACCATAGGAAGCATCATACCGGCCCACTTCCGGCTTTACGTTGTATAAATTTCCTCCCAAAACAATATCTTGATCGCCATCCTTATCAAAATCATGGGTAGCGATTGCATAGGTAGTCGAAAATTGGGCCTCAATGGGAAGTTCCTGAACCCTGAAATTAAAATCCCCTTCGTTTATTAATACTATGGAAGAAAGAATGTTGGCCTCCAAACGATTTGCTCCCTCCAGTTCTTGAGGTGAGAACATGTCCGTAATGGATGCATTTTTGAAGGATTGGTAGTCGGGAAATTTCTTGTTGAGGGCTTTTATCTGTTCTATTAAATTATGCCGAAGTGCATAGGGGTAATCCTTTCTGTCGTCCCTGCGAAAGGTAAGAATAGGGTCGGTAAAGCCGTTACCGTCAAAATCTTTGGAATATAACGTAATCGTATTTGCAGAGCTTGCCTTGAACCGGCTATTAAGACCATGGTTGCCTAATACGAAATCCATATCCCCATCGTTATCCAAATCTGCCGGATGAATGGTGTTCCACCATCCTTTTAAACTCGCTAATTTATTGTTAGCTTTCTTTGTAAAATGGCCCTTTTCGTTTACTAATATTTCAATACCCATAAATTCGCCGACCACGATCAGATCTTCATCACCATCGGCATCCAAATCCTGGAATAGGGCATCCGTAACCATTCCTATTCCCTGTAGTTCCTGTGCCTGTTGACTGGTAACATCCGTAAAGTTTCCTTGACCGTCATTTTGAAGCAAAAACCCTGAACAAGGTAAGCCGTACTTAAGGGGAACTATCCGTTCGCCCACAAAAAGGTCTTGATCTCCATCACCATCTACATCCACCGCTCGTACTATGGAAGTACTATGGAAGGATCCCTTTACAGGAAGTTGTTGATTCGATAATGTAAAATTTCCATCACCATCGTTCAAATAAAGACGATCTGAGAAATCAACTGAAAATTGGGAATACTCGATTCCACCACTACATACGTAAAGATCCAAATCGCCATCATTGTCCGCATCAAAAAATAGGCTGCCCATGTCTTCAGAACCACTGGTCTTATCGAAATCCTTGGTTGCTTTGGGAACCAATTTATTTTTGCTTCCCAAGAATAGCGTGGGAGAACTGCCTTTGGATCCTCCAATGAACAAGTCTTTTAGACCGTCATTGTTTATGTCGGCCATGGAAAATTTAGGACCTTCCGTACTCCACATATGGTTGAGCAAACGGTCTCTATCAAAATCCACAAAGCGGTTTTCACGATGCTTGTAGTCGATATCCCAATAAATTTTTTCGAATACCTTTTTATCAGGTTCGTTGTTTTTTGTTTCCAATGTTTTAGCGTCCTTTTCATAAAGGGTTAAGGTTTGATCTACCATAACACTATCCAACTTAGTAACCTTTCCTGAAGGCCAAATTATGGTAACGGTAACAGGCTCAGCGGTCTTTAATCCGATGTTTGGGCGTATATCCATGCTAGATTGAAAACCACGTACAGGCTGGTTTTCAATTGTAATGGAATAGGGCTCAATTTCTATTTTGGAACCAATTGCATTTGTGTTTCCATTTTCTCCTTTTAAATCAAATTTAATATAATGTGACTTGGCATCGTCCATAGTTGTGTTTTGATAAATGAACGATTCCATATTGAGATTGTTCACTACCAGATCCAAGTCACCATCATTATCAAGGTCACCATATGCTGCTCCGTTGGAAAAACTTTCCTGTAATAGACCGGATTTTTCGAAAACCTCGAAATTAAGTTCGCCCAAATTTTTATAGGCATGATTTTTTACTTTGTTCGAGGGAATGATATCTATCAATTTTGCATAATTGATGGTATCATTGCTTATCATAGACTTTAGTATTTCCTCGTTGGAGAGGTAAAGGAGATAGTCCTGGTCGGTAAGATCTCGATAGACCCCGTTGGCTATGAATAGATCTTTGAGACCATCATGGTCCATATCAAAAATTAGGGCCCCCCAACTCCAGTCGGAGGCCTCAACACCACTTAATCTACCAATTTCACTGAACGAATTGTCCGCATTGTTCAACTGAAAGGTATTTCGGGTAAACTGATGATAATATCCACTATTAAGGTTCAACTGGTACTTGTTCCAATCCTCAAAAGTGGTTACGGTCTTAAGGCGTTCATAATCAGAGGGGAGCATCTCCGTAACGAAAATATCGTTGTACCCATCATTGTTGATGTCGGCCATATCCGCACCCATGGAAGCCACACTTGTTGCTGTAATCCGATCTTCGAGTTGCTCCGAAAAAGTACCGTCCTGATTATTGATATATAGGTAATCCCGCTCAAAAAAATCATTGGATACGTAAATGTCCTCCCAGCCGTCATTATTCACATCCCCAACGGTCACCCCAAGGCCAAAACCTATAACACTACCATAAATACCTGCTTTTTCGCTCACATCAACAAACTTGCCGTCCACATTTTCCATTAATTTATCCCCTCCTAGAACGTCTCTTTTATTGCGTTGGTTCAGCTTTAGGTCAAAACCTCCAATGGCCTTATAGGAATTGTTCAGGATATAGACATCCAGATCCCCATCCTTGTCGTAATCAAAAAATGAAGCATGTGTTGAAAATCCCTTGTCATCCAAGTTGTACTCTGCAGCCATTTCCTTAAAGGTGTTGTTCCCTTGATTGATGAAAAGTTCATTTTGTTTGTTTTCCCCTTTTAGATCACCGGAATTACATACATAGATATCTAGATAACCGTCCGCATTGATATCTACCATGGCCACTCCTGTGGACCAGGGTTTTGTTCCCCCGGTACGAGATCGATCGGTAATGTCCTCAAATTTGAAACCACCTTTGTTTAGATAGAGCCGGTTTTTTTCTTGATTGGCTATAAAGTAAACATCTGGTAGACCGTCATTGTTGATGTCCCCAATGGCGACACCGCCACCGTTGTAATAGTTACGGTATTTGTAAACGTTGAACTCATTGTCATACGCCAGGTTGTTCGTAAAATCAATACCTGTACTACTTTTATGCAGCAATTGAAAAACTTTTTTTGGCTCAGGTTGGTCCTTATTATCGGTCTCTGAGGTGCAAGCAGTTATAATTGACAGGAGTACCATCAATATGCTCAATTGTCCAAATTTTTCTATCGAAGCGTTTTTTCTATTCCCTATCCAATACATATCTAAGGTCGTCTATTTTAGCCTTTACCAATCGGTTATCATCCAAAGGTTTAATGGTTATTCTACGGTTTCCGTCCACTTTGACAAACAACACGGTCGAATCCTTTTTGAGTGGAACTCGAATAAAATCATTTCCGGGATACCATTTTTCCAGGGAGTCCTTGACCGCTAACAGCAACTGATCTGATTGTAGAGATTTGTTCCATAATGCCCATGCGTCATAATAGAATTGAAGTTTCATTCCGGTCATAATGGTCTTTCCTTCATTAAAATCACCATAGAAAAGCATGGTCATGTCCTTTTCCGGATCCGATGTTGCCTTTTTGGGTAAAGGGTATTTAACAAATGGGAAAACTTCACTATGGGACACCTTTTTTTCCCGATTCAAATCCCAACAGATTTCAAAAAAATCTTTCCGGGTTTGCCCCAACCGAAGCCCAAGAAAAAGAGAATCATGGACTACACCACTGGAAAGCTCTTTTTTTACCATACTTGTGTACTTACTTTCAGAGCAACCAATAAGTACGATGAAAATGAAGATGCCCCATACTTTAGCGATCCTTTTTGAATTCATAAAATCCGGTTTTTCCATTATTTATCGTGGCAATTAGTACTTTTTTGTTATCCGTGTCTATCCATTCTAGATTTCTAATCTGTCCTTGTATTCTCAGCGGGAATACCTCGGAGGGATTGTTTTTATTGGTATAGGGTCCAAAGATAGCCCATCCAGTTGAAGCATCATATCTTCCAAACTGAGGTTTAACTAAATATTGATTGCCTCCAAAGAAAAGGTCGGTATGCCCATCCCCATCAATATCCGAGGCACTTATGGCATATACTGGTGCGTATTGTATTTCATTTGGAAGTTTGTAAGCTATAAACTTTCCATTTTCGTTGAGAAAAATAGTACTTTCAATCATCTCAAGCTTCTGGGAAAAAGTATTTTCCAGTTGTTCTTTGGAGAAAATGGACGACATATCGGCCTTGGCATAATCCCTATAATACAGCAATTTCTTTTTTAGGGAGGGTATTTGTGAAATTAACTCGTCCTTATCGACAATAGGATAATACTTACCCTTCAAAAACTGACATATGATTTGTTCTTGGAATCCGTTGCCATCAAAGTCATGTACAAACATTTTCATTCGGGGCTTGAAAAAACTGTTTTGCCCCATGTTCCCTGCAATGATATCCATATCACCATCATTGTCAATATCAGCTACTTCCAATGAAGTCCAAAGTCCAGAAGAATCTCCTATTCCATACGCTTCGGTCTTATCTTCCAATTTGCCTTTTTTATTCAAGAAGACCTTTACGGGCATCCATTCCCCAAGTATCACAAGGTCTTCCCACCCGTCATTGTTCAAGTCGCTCCATTGGGCATTGGTGATCATACCTAAATTGGTGAAGCCATTTTTCTCCAAAGTCGTGAATACCCCTTTTCCATTGTTCTCAAGAAGATACCCGTTACCGGGCAATCCATAAAGATTGGTTTTATAGCGTTCCCCAACAAAAAGGTCTATATCCCCATCCTTGTCATAGTCGGAGGCTGCCACCGTGGAAGAGCTTAAGGTCTTTGGGAATTGAAGACTAGTTTTGGATTTGACAAAGGTACCCTTATCATTCTTGTAATAGGCATCGTTAAGGGCTACGGAATAGGGTGAAAAGGCCTTACCGCCATGGCAGACATAAAGATCTAAATCTCCATCATTATCGCCGTCAAAAAAGAGGGCATCCGTATCCTCGGAATTGGTATCTTGTATAAAAGGGGCATCCGTTTCGCGATATCCGGTCGGGGAGGAAATGAACAACCTCCCTGTCTGATTTTTGGCGCCTCCCATAAAAAAATCGAATTTACCATCCTTATTGATATCGGCCATAGCGAAAGCCGGACCCTCATTACTACTCATATGGGGCAGTAACCGCTCGTTGTTGAAATCTACATAATTGTTTTCTTCATGCTTAAAATCGAAAAGAGGTGGAGTTTCTTCCACTATTGTTGGAAATGGAGTGTCAAAAGAATGTATTGGGGGATGCTCTTCAAGATGTACAGGCTGCTTAAAAGAGTACGTCTTATTGGTAGCAAGGTCTGTATATGTTGAAATTTTCCCATTGGGCCATTGGATCCAAAGGGAATCCACTTTTTTTCGATTTCCTATTCCAAGATGGACGCCATAAGGGACACTACTTTGAAAACCCCTTGACACGTAGTTTTCGCCATAGGCATATCGGTTGTTCCCATATTTTATGGTGGCTTTTGCACCTATCACTGGAAGGCGATTGGTGGAATCCATTAGTTTAAAGGTGATGCTTCTATGCGTGAGGGTGTCCGTGGTATTTTCGTAAACAAAGGAAGGCATGTTCACATTGTTGACCACAAGGTCTAAGTCGCCATCATTGTCCAAATCCCCGTAGGCGCTGCCATTACTAAAGCTAGGGGTGCCCAGGCCCCATTCGTTGCTTGTTTTTTGGAACTTTAAATTTCCATGATTGGCATAAGCGGCATTTGGCACCGCTTGGGAAGGTATGGCATCGATCAAGGAGGTTATCACATTTTTTTCATTCTTTTGGATTCTATTTTTTACAGTTTCCTCATTGGCCTGATAGGCCAGATAGTCTCGATCCAGCAAATCCTTATAAATACCGTTACTGATAAAAACATCCCTTAGGCCATTGTTATCCATGTCAAATAAAAGGGCACCCCAACTCCACTCGGAACCGGATATGCCCACCATTCTACCGGTTTCCAAAAACTGGTTGCCTCCAAGGTTCTTTTGAAGTGTGTTCCGGGGAAATTGATGAAAATAGCCTTGTTCCCAAGCCATGGTATATTTGTCCCAAGATTCAAAAAGGGTCTTGGTCTTCTGGCGCTCAAGATTTTCGGGCAACATTTCGGTAACGATGAGTTCGGGCAGAAGGTCGTTGTCCAAATCGGCCAGGTCGGCACCCATAGAACCCATGGAGATGGATAGAAAATAGTTTTCCAACTCTTCTGTAAACCCCCCTAATGTATCATTGATGTAGAGATAATCCCTTTCAAAAAAATCATTGGATATAAAAATGTCCGTCCAGTTGTCCTGATTGAAATCGCCCAAGGTAATCCCTAGGCCAAACCCTATCTTACTACTGTAAATTCCGGCTTCCTGCGTAATTTCGGTAAAAAACCCGCTATCGTTTCGAAAAAATTTGTTGCCGTTACCACTTTCATCTGGAATGGTCCGTTGGTCTTTTATCAAATCAAATGCACCGACGGAACGAAGTGAATTGTTCAGGATATAGGCATCCAGATCCCCGTCCTTATCGTAATCAAAAAAAGCGGCATGTACGGAGAGCCCCTCAATATCCAATCCATACTCTTTGGAGGATTCGGTAAAGGTTACTTGCCCTGATTCCGTAGAAAAACCATTATTTATAAAAAGTTCGTTATGTCTATTACTGCCTTCGGGCTTTCCAGACTTGCAGACATACAAGTCAAGATAACCATCTCGATTGATGTCCACAAAAGTAGCCCCTGTGGACCATACCCCGGGACAGGTAACGCCTGCGGTTTCAGTAATGTCCTCAAATTGCCAATTGCCCTTATTCAGATACAATTTATTATCCACCATATTCCCGGTAAAATAGATATCCTCCAACCCATCATTATTGATATCACCTATGGCCACTCCCCCACCATTGTAAAAATTACGATAGAGGTAAGGGTTGAATTCCTCATCATAGATCAATGTATTTTTAAATGAGATGCCTATAGTCGTGTCTCTTAGTGCAAATAACGAAGTCCCTTTTTTTGACTTTTCGTCCGTATTTCCACAAGAAATTAATACCAAAAGAAGTACGAATGTTACAAGTTGCTTCATCTATTATACTATTGAATATGTGGCTTTAAAAGCTAAAAAAGGAAAAAAATTGGTTTGGCATAGACAATTATCCTAAGAAGTATTTGACCACAGACCCCAATAGAAGGTCAGAATTAACCTGCCTGCGGGTTTACATACCTTTGGTATAAGCAGGTTCTACTAAACCTATTTTGCCTTTTAGGACTGACGAAAATGGGTTTTACTAAAAAGGGTTGCCCATAAAGAACAACCCTTTAAACACTTAAATTTTGATTATTATTAGTAGCCCGGATTCTGTGTCAAATCATCAACGGCATTTATTTGATCCACAGGTATAGGCATCAAATTTCTAAAGGCATCCGCATTGGTCTTTTCCCACCAGGAATCCTGGAACTTGCCAAAACGGATCAAATCGATTCTACGGCTAGACTCCTGGAACATTTCGCGGCCACGTTCGGCCAAAAATTCATCGGCATCGATACTTCCCAAAGTAGAAACTCCAGCCCTAGTTCGTATGGCATTGACATCGGGTAAAGAAAGGTTCCAATCCCCCGCAGCACGGGCTCTCGCTTCACCGCGCATTAGATGAACATCCCCTAAGCGAACAATGGGCATATCGTTATTCATATCCGCCCTACCCAATACTTCAAAGCTAAACTTTTTCATTCGGGCTCCACCTTGACGTAGCGCATTGGGCTCCAATTCATTAATGGCCGGGGTGTAGTTGACCTGAAGGTCATCATCATCCGCGGCGAAATCAAGCAAGGGATTTCCGGAAAAATCTGTCTGCGGACCTACCAAGAAATTGGCCTCTTTACGTAAATCCCCATCTTCATAGCTATTGTAGAACTCTTCCAGGGTTA
Organism: uncultured Flavobacteriaceae bacterium; assembly: GCA_947494715.1. Taxonomy (GTDB): domain Bacteria; phylum Bacteroidota; class Bacteroidia; order Flavobacteriales; family Flavobacteriaceae; genus Ulvibacterium. The sequence continues at coordinate 199,500 of CANLWG010000007.1, forward strand.
CAAAGCCGTTCCAAGGTGCCTCATCTAGGCCAAAAGTCAACTGGCTAGGACCATGAAGTGTCATCTGGGAAAAGTTCATCCCGGTATTACTGGCAATATCATACTGTATGGACCATATGATTTCTGGATTATTTTCATTGGTCGGTGCAAAAATGGCTGCGTAGCCTTCCAAAGTCTCTGGGTCACTCTCAACCTCGGGACGTCGTGATAGATTTGGTTCGGTACATCCTGCAGCACATAGTTGGTAGGGACCGTTATCAATAATGTAAGTGGCTGCCCAATCCGCCTCCTGATAGCGGGGAGTACCTGTATATACCTCCGCGTTCAAGTACAGTTTGGCCAAAATGCCCAAAGTTCCATATTGATTTAGCCGATAAGGACTAACATCCGTGGTCAAATCGCTACCAGAAAGATCAATGTCCGCAGTTACTGCGGGAATGCCCAAAGCGGCCAACAACTCGCTTTCTACGAAGTCAAATACCTGGGCTCTGTCAACTTGTGGTGGGGTTGGATTTGTTTCGGTAACTATTTTGACATTTCCGTAAACATCCAATAATCTCCAATAAAAATAGGCGCGTAATGCCCTTACTTGCGCAGTCTGGTTGGCATCCAAGGCTTCATCCCCGGTCAAGGCAAGTGCTGTGTTACATTCTCCGACACCACCATAGGCATCGTTCCAACCTTCTTCAACGCGGTCATTTGCGGGATCCCAAGTATGGCGATGTAGTGCGATCCATATACCGCCGTCGAACCAGTCACCCCCTTTTTGTGGAACGGCCATATCATCCCCGGGAACACCTTGCAGTGCAAAGAAACCGCTGTTACCTGCCGAACCGGCACGTAATCTTGAAAATGGAGCCAAAAGCGCTCCACCGCCACCTTCACCATCTGCTGAGGGAAGACCGTCAATTGAAAACTCCTCCGTTATGGTGTCCTCCAATTCATCATCCAAATCGGTACAGGAGAAGGCAATAAACACCGTACTGATCAATGTTAGTTTAAATAATCGTTTCATAGTATTTTTTTTAGAAGTTAACATTTAATCCTAATGTAATGGTTGTGGCCGTAAAATAGGCTTCCCTTCGCTCTATCCCCGGAATAAGTACGTTGGGCTGTATGTCATTAATTTGATCGTTAGGGTCGTTACCTCTTATTTCGTTAAGCCCCAAACCACCATCTTGCAAAGCTGGGTCGGGGTCAACCCCACTATAGCCTGTAATCGTAAACAAATTCTGGGCGGCTAGGGAAACCCGTAAATTTTTAATATAACTATCTTCCTTCAAATCAAAGTTATACCCTACGGACATATTGTCCAAGCGCAAAAAGTCCGCTTTTTCTACATAATAGGAACTAAATTGAGCAGTTCTAACATCATCTCGTTGCAATTTGGTATTTACAAAGTTATAGGATGCCTGGGAACCAATGATAGGCTCATAGAAGGCACGGAAACTATTGACCAAACTATGACCCACAACGGCCCTAAAGAAAACGTTGGCATCCCAATTGCCAAAGGAAACCTGATTGGTCCAACCCAATTCAAAATCTGGAAGACCTGTACCCAAAACTTCAAAATCCACATTTTCATCGAGGGCACTTCCTTGCCCGGTAACCAGTTCACCATCACCATTCACATCCACCAAGATGGGGGTACCATTTTCATCCACATTTCCGGAAAAAACAGGTCCCCAGATTTGGCCTACTTCTTCACCTTCCCTGACCAAAATAACATTGGTATTGTTTTGCCCGGGAGATCCCAGATTCCCCAAAACTTGATCGCCCTGAGCATTTTCTTCCAATGTGTTTTTATTATGGGAAAATACGATTCCCGTATTGTATGTCAGTTGGTCTGTTTTAAAAACATCGTAGTTAGCGGATATTTCTATACCATTCACACCTAACTGACCAGCATTTTCCCAACGTTGGGAGAACCCATTATTTTCAGCAGCATCGATATTGGCAAGGATGATAAAATCCGAAATATCTCGAGTAAATAAATCCAAGGTGGCCCCAAAGCGATCCGTGGCAAATTCAAAACCAAGGTTTATCTCCGATTTTTCCTCCCATCTCAAATCTGGATTGGCCGCTCTGCCATTTTCATTAGAGGTGCCAAAACCTCCTCGCCCACCTCGGAATACGGTAAATGCTTGTCTGTCAAGACCAACTTCTGGAGGGATGGAACCCGTAACTCCCCAGCCCAATCTGGCCTTTAGGAGATTAACATTCTCCAATTGCAAGTATTTGTTCAAATCTGCACCTATCGCCACGGCAGGGAAAGTACCCCATTGATTATCAGCTCCAAAGCGACTGGACCCTTCCCGGCTAACCGCTGCGTTCAAATAAATAGCATCGTCAAAAGTGGCATTTATACGGCCAAAGAAACGGACAATTCGATCTCCATCCCGCCGTTCACTACTAGTAACAACTCTATTGGCCTCCAATAAATCCTGGGCTGACTCTATACTATTGCTAAAGTCAAAATCAACTCCTGGAGGAAATCCTCCCAACTGAAGAAAATAGTTATTGAAGTCCTGTTCCTGGAAGGAATATCCCCCGGTAGCCGTGAAGCTCACAAAGTCCTTAACTGTGCCCGTATACGTTCCATAGGCCTCAAACAATTGAAAGCGTCTTTCCTCGGTACCAAAGTCGGCCCGTCCACGCCTTACTGGGCTAACGGCATTTCCACCATCCCAAAGAAGTGTTGTGGGATAATACTGCTTTCTATTGTTTTTAATGTCCTGCTCAGCATAATTCAAATTGACGGCCAGAGCATCCGAAATACGATAATTCAGATTCACATTATAGTTAAGGGTTGTGGCAGCCGCATTGTTTCTGGCCTGCTCCGCAATGGAAACTGGATTAAAGCTATCAAAAAGCCCCAACGTTTCAAAATAGCCTCCGTACTGTGCTGTTGCAAAGGGAAATGGGGCATCATCCCCAAATACCGGAGCTGTCGGGTTGTAACTGGTCGCATAACGCAAAGCCTGGTTAAAACCAATCCTAGAATCCCTTTGGGTAAAGGCGGCATTCACATCAACTTTCAGTTTATCATCGAACAGTCTCCCACTAAAATTAGTACGGAAGTTAAATTGCTCGAAACCGCTATTGATCAAGATGTTGTCCGTATCCCTGAAATTACCGGCAATCCGATAGGTAAAATCTTCGGTACCACCAGAAGCGGATATATTATGTACCTGAGCAATACCGGTCTGGGTCACTTCATCTCGCCAATCCGTATCACTGCCCAAATCGTTTCCTCCAGCGGCAAGGAATTCTTGCCGGTTCATGAGTTCTATTTGATTTGCAATGGTGGAAACCCCCAATTGTCCATTATAAGAAACTCGAAGTGGTTGACCTGTTTTTCCAGACTTAGTGGTAATCACGATTACCCCGGCGGAACCTCGTGTTCCATAGATGGCGGCCGCGGAACCATCTTTTAAAACCGTAATGTTTTCAATATCCGCGGGATCCACACTATCCAGGGAACCTCCTAGAATCCCATCGATAACGACCAAAGGTTGTTGGTTACCTCCAACCGTGGAAATACCCCTTAACCGAATTACGGGCTGGTCGTTGGGATTTCCGCCCCGGTTGACCACACTTAGCCCTGCAACCTTACCTTGTAAAAGTTGTGTGGGCTCATTCACGACCCCTTGGTTAAAGTCCTCCGTACTAACGCTGACAACCGCTGTGGTAATTTCCTTTTTTGCCTGACTACCGTAACCTACAATGACCACCTCGTCCAAGGCCTGCGCATCTTCTTGTAGCACCACATCAATGGTAGTTTGCCCGGCAACGGGAATTTCTTGGTTGCTATAGCCAATATAGCTAAAGACCAAAATAGCATCATCTTCCAATCCGTCTATGGTATAATTACCGTCAAAATCGGTTTGTGTACCATTGGTTGTTCCCTTTACCACAACACTGGCTCCCGGTAAGGGCCCTGTGGTATCGGAAACCGTACCGGATACTTCCTGCGCCTGGGATAAACTAAAGCACAAAAGTGCCCCAGCCATCACAAGGCTTCTTAGTAGCGTAATCTTCATAAATAGCTAATTTTAAGTTGAGTTAATTTATAATCGAAAGTTAAAAATATGTAAAATAGTTGTTAATATCCTATCACAATGAAATCAAGGCTTACGAAAACGGTTTCGTGTTAATAACTTTTTTAAAATATCACAATCTTAAATTATGGTTTGCTAATTTAAACTATTCGTAGTATTGGCTAAAAATAGTGATAAAACCGCAGTTTTTGTCAAATATAACACTTTTTGTTTTTTGCCCGATTTTTGGAAATGATTCCATTTCCAAGATGTTAATGTTAAATACTAACATTTCCTTAAGAGTTGAATCTTTAATGGTTATTTTTCTTTTTTTAACAGAATTAAGATTGTATTTTGAAACGAAAAATTACACTTAAGCACATTGCACGGGAACTGGAAGTTTCTATTTCCACAGTTTCCAAGGCCTTAAAGAATAGCGAGGAAATAAGCAGGGATACCAAAGAAAAAGTCCAAGCCTTTGCAAAACTTTACAACTACAAGCCCAATAATGTGGCTATTAGTCTCAAGAATAAGCGCACTAAGAATATCGGTGTCATTATTCCAGAGATTGTCCATCATTTTTTTACGACCGTCTTTAGGGGAATTGAGCAATATGCCAATCAAAAGGGATACAACGTTATTGTATGTGTATCCGATGAATCCTTTGATAAGGAGGTCATTAACATGGAGCTATTGGCCAACGGTAGTGTGGATGGTTTTATAATGGCCCTGTCCGCAGAGACCCAGCTTAAAAACGATTATAACCATTTAAAGGAAGTCACGGAACAAGGAATTCCTTTGGTCCTCTTTGACCGTGTTGCGGATGAGGTGGCTTGCGACAAGGTATTGATTAACGATAGGGAAATTGCAAGGCAAGCGGTAAACAAGCTTTTGGATCAGGGAAGAAAAAGAATTGCCCTGGTGACAACGGACAACTACCTTAACGTAAGCAATAAAAGGGCAAGGGGCTATTTTGATGCACTAGAGGACAGAAATCAGGAAATTGATGAAAATCTTATTATAAAATTACCCTATACCTATTTGGGTATGGACAAAGTGCCCATCCAAGCTTTTTTTGAAAAAGAAAAGGTAGATGCCGCCTTTTGCGTAAATGAAATGTTTGCAGTCCATTGTATGCGAGTGGCACAGGACATGGGATTAAAAATTCCCGAGGATATCTCGTTTATCGGATTTACGGATGGAATCCTGTCAAAATATGCCAATCCCACCTTAACAACTGTAGCGCAACATGGCGAACAAATGGGGGAAATAGCAGCAAAAATGCTAATAGAGCGGGTGGAGCAGGAAAATGGGGATGATGAAGAGGAAATATTCCAAACCAAAGTGCTTAGTGCAACCTTAATAGAGAGAGATTCGACGATTAACTGAATCAATACTTCCTGTTTTAAGGACCAGAATTAGAGATTGAAAACAAGGCAGCGTTTAGACCTAATTCGGGTACCTGATATCATTAGTACCGCAATTACAAATAAAATACTTGTTTTGGGTTAAACTTGCAAAATGTAGGAATACCCGAATTATTGCTTCAATTTAGGTTATTTCTAGAGCCTCAAGATCGCAAACCCATTTTAATCTTTAAACGGCAAATTTTTCTCAGGAACAGGAGATTATTGGCTTTTATTTTTTTCTTACACGAGTTGTACGTAAATTACTGATTTCTTTTATTCTTTTCAGCCTAATATTGTTTGATAGAACACAACAATGGATAAGTTTTTTTTTCCTTTTTATCGACAATTAGATCAAATGGATTGTGGCCCAACCTGTTTGAGGATGGTGTCAAAATACTATGGCAAATCTTACTCGGTCGATTTTTTAAGAAAAAAAGCGAATATCACCCGTGAAGGGGTCTCCATGAGTGGTATTGCCGAAGCCGCCGAGGCTATCGGGTATCATACTTTGGCCGTGAGTCTTGACTATAAAACCATGGTCGATGAAGTTCCTTTGCCCTGTATAGCGTATTGGCGCCAACGCCATTTTGTGGTAGTCCATAGGATAAAAAAAGATACGGTTTATGTTGCCGACCCGGCACATGGTTTGGTGAAATATTCCAAACCAGACTTTTTAAATGGATGGATTGGAAAAAATGCCGATGAGGATTCCTTGGGATATTTACTTTTATTGGAACCCACCCCAAGATTTCACGAAAATGATATTGAGGACAAGCGTGCGTATGGGTTCAAATTCCTGTTCTGGTACTTTAGACCTTACAAAAAGTATATCGCTCAACTTTTATTGGGCCTGTTGGTTGGGAGCCTGCTTCAATTGATATTTCCTTTTCTAACCCAAGCCGTAGTGGATTATGGTATCAATTATCAAAACCTAAATTTTATTTATCTGATTCTTATCGCCCAACTTACATTATTCATTTCCCAAACAACGGTAGACCTTATACGTGGATGGATTCTATTGCATATGACCAGTAGGATCAACATCAACCTAATTTCAGATTTCCTTATCAAATTAATGCGGTTGCCTATTGCTTTTTTTGATTCTAAAAATACAGGAGATATCATACAACGAATATATGATCACGATAGGATACAGGATTTTTTGTCCAGTACCACTTTAAATACACTTTTCTCCGCATTCAATCTTATTGTATTCGGGTTTGTATTGGCCTATTATAATCTTACAATTTTTGCTATATTTTTCATTGGTTCTTTTGTATATATCGGATGGACCCTGTTGTTTCTTAAAAAGAGGGAAGAACTGGACTATAAACGTTTTGACCAGGCAGCGGATAATCAAAGTAGTATTTATCAGCTAATTTCCGGTATGCAGGAAATAAAGCTGAATGGATCGGAACGAAGACGCCGTTGGGAGTGGGAGGCCATACAGGTAAAATTGTTCAAGGTCTCCATAAAAAGTTTGGCATTATCCCAAACGCAGAATACCGGGGGACAGTTTTTTAACGAACTTAAAAACATATTGATAACCTTCATAGCGGCCAAATCGGTCATTGATGGTAGCCTTACTTTAGGTATGATGCTATCGGTACAGTACATTATAGGACAGCTGAATCTCCCAATAAACAACTTTATCACCTTTATCCAAACGGGTCAGGATGCGAAAATAAGTTTGGAACGCTTATCGGAAATTCATGCCAAGGATGATGAGGAAGGCCAGGATGAAGATATTATAAAAGAACTTCCCGAAAGTAGGGACATCAGGATAAAAAATCTCAGTTTTCGCTACGGGGGCAGAAGTTCTCCAAAGGTTTTGGACAACATTGATCTTACAATACCCGAAGGAAAGGTAACCGCCATTGTGGGTGCCAGTGGAAGTGGCAAAACAACACTTATTAAACTACTATTAAAGTTTTATGAACCGACCGAAGGAAAGATTATGGTGGATAAAATCAATCTTAAAAATATGGGAACCAACTTTTGGAGAAAGAACTGTGGTAGTGTTATGCAGGATGGTTTTTTATTCGGGGATACTATTTCCAGAAATATTACAGAATCCGACTCGGAGGGAATCATAGATAAAAAAAGATTGTTACATGCCGTTGACGTTGCTAATATTGATAGTTTCATTGAACAATTGCCATCCGGTTTTAATACTAAAATAGGGAGTAGCGGCACTAATATTAGTGGTGGGCAAAAGCAACGGATTTTGATTGCAAGATCTGTCTATAAGAACCCAAACTATATTTTCTTTGACGAGGCTACCAGTGCCCTGGACGCCAATAATGAAAAGGTGATTATGGACAAATTGGAAAGGTTTTATGAGGGTAAAACAGTAGTGGTAGTGGCACACAGATTGAGCACGGTAAAAAATGCGGATCAGATTATTGTATTGGATACTGGTAAGATTATAGAAAGGGGTGATCATAAGGAACTTACAAAGAAAAAAGGACTGTACTATTCCTTAGTAAAAAACCAGTTGGAACTGGGAAATTGAGCAATGACCGAGAACCCGAAAAATATTAAAAGAGAGATTGACCTTTTGGACGAACGCTCCGATCAGGTAAAGGAAATCTTGGGCAAGGCTCCCAATTGGGTAATCCGTTCTGGAATCACGGTGGTCTTTATTATTGTAGTGCTACTTATCCTTGGAGCTGCGCTCATCGGTTATAATGACATCATCCCAGCACAGATTACGATAACCAGCAAAAACCCTCCAGTATATCTAAAAGCGAATACTTCAGGCAGGCTTACCCATATTTTTGTCGAGGCAGATCAACAAGTAGAAGAGGGCGAGGTCCTTGCGGAAATTGAGAATACGGCGAATCTTGAAGATGTTCTATACCTAAGGGATAAGATTGTTGATTTTAGGACGGAAATAAGGACGTTGGATTCTCTGCGTACTATTTATCCGCCCTATTTGGATTTAGGTTCCATACAATTGGCCTATGGGGAGTTTTTGACCCAATACCAGAATTACATTTTATTCAATGCACTGTCTCCTAGCGAAAGGGAGTCTGCGATGATCAGAAAACAGTTGGGGGAACAAAGAGCTTTTTTAGACAGGCAACAGCGACAACTGAGTATTTTTAGGGAAGATTTGGAACTCTCCAAAAGCAGTTATGAGCGTAATAAAACACTCTATGAAAAAAACGTTATTTCCAAAGCGGAGTATGAAAGTGCCTCTAGGGAGTACTTATCCGATAAGCAGCAATATGAAGGTTTCCTGACCGGAATATCCAATACCCAGATAGCTATTGCGAATTTTAACAACCTGTTGACGAAGTCCAACATTCAGGGTACCGAGTTCGAAAACACATACAAACAGCAACTGGACAAAGCGTACCAGACCTTGAATAATGAGCTTTTACTTTGGGAACAGCAGTTTCTTATAAAGAGTCCGATATCCGGTAAAGTAACCGTTTTCGATATTTGGAACAAATACCAGAACGTGAGCGTAGGGGAAACGCTATTTACTGTGGTACCAAATGATTTGGAAGGAATCATCGGTAGGGTTACCCTTCCTATCCGGAACTCGGGAAAGGTAAAGATAGGGCAGAAAGTGATTATAAAATTAGCAAACTATCCCTTTGAAGAATGGGGTAATCTAGAAGGTGAGATTCAGAATATATCCGAAGTGCCTAAACAGGGTGAAGAGGCCTTTTATACACTTTATATTAAATTAGATGAGCTTTCTACCTCTTACGGTAAGCAAGTGGACTTTAAACAAGAGATGCAGGGTACCGCCGAAATCGTAATAGAGGAACTTACTATTTTACAACGCATCTTTTACCAGTTGAGAAAGGTTTTTGATAGGGGTTGATGTTGTAAGCCTAAAATTCCTGTTTCTTTCAGTTTTTTTAAATCCCATAAACTGGGTAAGCTTTTCTTTCAAAACTTTCATAAAGGATGCAATAGCTCTTTGTTTTATTACTAATAACATCACAGCAACTGAATGGGCACATTCAATTTACCATACTTAATCCAAGATTAATGTTATGCCGGCGATAAGAACTTGTTAACTTTGCCCGACGTATTTTGAACCATTTGAGGTTTTCATATAAATTTAGAATCATTTAAGTGAATAAAATGAAACATAAAACCGGATTTATCTTTGATTTGGATGGTGTAATCGTGGATACCGCTAAATATCACTACCTGGCATGGAAGAAGTTGGCAGATGAGTTGGGAATAGAATTTACCGAGGAGGACAACGAACGTTTTAAGGGAGTGAGCCGGAAAAGATGTTTGGAAATCCTTTTGGAAATGGGTGGTATTGAGGCTACAGAGGAACAGTTCAATGCCTGGCTTCTAGAAAAAAATGAGGATTATTTAGCGTATATCGACACAATGGATGAAACGGAAATATTACCGGATGTTCCTAAGGTATTACAGTACTTAAGGACCAATAACATTCCTATGGCCCTTGGATCTGCAAGTAAAAATGCCAAGCCTATTTTGGAAAAAGTAAACTTATTATCGTATTTTGATACGGTTGTGGATGGCAATGAAGTATCTAAGGCGAAGCCGGACCCCGAGGTTTTTATCAAGGCTTCTGAAAAGTTGGGCACAAGACCGGAACATTGTGTGGTATTCGAGGATGCCTTGGCAGGGATAGAGGCCGCAAACAGTGCAGGAATGACCAGCATTGGTATTGGAGATGCTGAAATACTGTCCAATGCAAAATTCAATTTTATCGATTTCACGGAAATTGATGATGATTTTTTGAACACGTTGTTGGATAAGGTAGGCAGTAACGGTTGATTGGGTTCGTTTAAAGACCTTAAATATATGGTTTACGGTTTATAGGCTGTGAACAGTTGTCCCGTAGCCCTGTTATAAATTTCAGACTTCATATATACCTAATAGTAAAATAGCAAAAGAACATAAGAAATGAATCAAGATTATATAAGTCCCAATGAATGGTCCATCATCGAAGAGGGGTTTGATAAGGAAAACGTAAAGGCATCGGAAAGTCTGTTCAGTATAGGAAACGGAGCAATGGGACAGCGCGCCAATTTTGAGGAACACTATTCGGGCTCTACTTTTCAGGGAAGCTATATTGCTGGGGTCTACTATCCGGATAAGACCAGGGTCGGTTGGTGGAAAAACGGGTATCCCGAATATTTTGCAAAAGTATTGAATGCTCCAAGTTGGATCGGGATAAATGTACTTCTAAATGGAGAACCCCTAGATTTGAATACTTGTAAAAAAGTAGATGATTTCCGTAGGGAACTTAATATGAAGGAGGGTTGGTACCAAAGGTCTTTTAGGGCAGTAACCTCCGTCGATGTGACCATAGATGTAAAGGTTACACGATTCCTAAGCCTTGATTTGGATGAGGTGGGAGCCATAAAATTTGAAATTTCCCCTATTGATAATGACGTAGAGGTTACCTTCAATCCATATTTGGACAGCGGCATTACCAACGAGGATAGTAACTGGGACGATAAGTTCTGGAATACTACAAATGTAGTATCGGAAGGCAATCAGGCCTTTATCGAAGCTCATACTATGAAGACTCATTTCGCTACTTGTACCTTCATGGAAGCACAGGCATATCATGACGGTAAAAAAGTAGATCTCATTCCTTCAGGGGTCAAAAAGGAACTTTGGGTGGGTCATGAATACGTTCAAGAAGTAAAAAAGGGAGAAAGCGTATCACTGGTTAAGTTTGGGGGGTATACCGTTTCTACGAACCATAAAACACAGGAGTTGGTCCGGGCAGCAAAGAATGTTTTGAAAAAAGCTACTGATTTAGGATTTGAAACGTTATTGGATAAGCAAAAGAAAACTTGGTCCAAAATATGGGAAATGAGCGATATTACCATTTCGGGTGATATAAAAGCACAACAAGGTATACGCTTCAATATTTTTCATTTGAATCAAACCTATCTCGGTACGGATTCGCGCCTTAACATAGGCCCAAAGGGATTTACCGGCGAAAAGTATGGAGGAAGCACCTATTGGGATACAGAAGCCTATTGTATTCCTTTTTACATGGCTACGAAGGATCAGAAGGTAGCCCGCAATCTTTTGCAATATCGATACAATCATTTGGAGAAGGCCATTGAGAATGCCCAAAAATTAGGGTTTAGCAATGGAGCGGCCCTTTATCCCATGGTCACCATGAATGGGGAGGAATGCCATAATGAGTGGGAAATTACCTTTGAGGAAATCCATAGGAACGGAGCCATAGCTTTTGCCATTTATAACTATTTCCGCTTTACAGGGGACTATAGTTATATTCCCGAAATGGGGTTGGAAGTCTTGATCGGAATTGCACGTTTCTGGCACCAACGCGCCAATTTTTCGGAACAAAAGCAAAAGTATGTCATATTGGGAGTTACCGGACCAAATGAATATGAGAACAATGTTAGTAACAATTGGTATACCAACTACATAGCTAAATGGTGCATTAATTATACCTTGGAGCAGTTGCAAAAGGTAAAGGAAGGATACCCGGAAGATTATAATAGGATAAAGGGCTTTACCAAATTAACGGATACGGAAACGGATGAATGGGCAGAGGTAGCTAAGAAAATGTATTTTCCGTATTCAGAAGAGCATGGGATTTATCTTCAACAAGATGGATTCTTGGACAAGGAATTGATTACTGTTGCCGAATTACCCAAATCCCAAAGACCCATTAATCAAAAATGGAGTTGGGACCGAATTTTAAGATCTCCTTACATTAAACAGGCCGACACGCTTCAGGGATTTTATCTCTTTGAAGATCAATTTACCTTGGAAGAACTTGAAAAACATTTCGATTTTTACGAACCTTTCACCGTACATGAATCCTCCTTATCCCCTTGTGTACATAGTATTCAAGCGGCCAAATTAAATCGTATGGAGCAGGCATACCAATTTTATCTTCGTACATCCCGCCTTGATTTGGACGACTATAACAAAGAAGTGGAAGAAGGCTTACATATCACCTCAATGGCGGGTACCTGGATGAGTATAGTAGAAGGTTTTGGTGGTATGCGGATTGTGGACGATAAATTGTCCTTCACCCCAAGGATACCCAAACAATGGGAAGGGTATTCCTTTAAAATCAATTTTAGGCATCGTATCCTCAAGGTTACCATAACCAAAAAGGAAGTCAAGTTTGTTTTGGAAGGCAAGGAAGATATGTCCCTTCGCGTTAACGGGGAGCGCGTAGTAGTCTCACCCAATGAGGAAACCATTTTTGAAAATCAACTTGCTTAAAACTCGCAATCTTTTTTACAGAATGAAAAATTGTTTGATCCTTATCCTAATTTTTATAGGGTGGGGTTGCAAGCATGAGCAAAAACAGCCAGAGAATATGCACCAGAAAAAGGGAAAAGTAAAAAAGGAGGTGGTATACCAAGTATTTACGCGTTTATTTGGCAATACCCATACCAACAATAAACCATGGGGTACCATGGAAGAAAACGGCATAGGCAAATTTGGTGATTTTACGGAACGGGCGCTTGACGAAATCAAAGCCCTAGGAGTTACCCATATTTGGTATACCGGTGTTCCCCACCATGCTTTGGCGGCAGATTACCGCGAATACGACATATCACAAGATGATCCGGATGTGGTAAAAGGCCGTGCCGGATCACCCTATGCTGTAAAGGACTATTACAATGTAAATCCTGATTTGGCGGAAAACCCCGAAAAGCGTTTGGAAGAATTCAAGGCGCTGATCCACCGTACCCATAAAGCGGGCCTAAAGTTATTAATCGACATTGTTCCCAACCATGTAGCCCGAAATTATGAGGGTAAATCCACACCTGAAGGGTCAGAGCCTTTTGGAGCTTCGGACGATACCTCATTGGAATACAAACGTGACAATAATTTTTATTACATACCTGATAGTATTTTTAAGGTCCCGGACTGGCAAAATGGGTACCTACCTCTAGGTGGCGACGATCATCCATTGGTAGATGGTCATTTTAAAGAAGTTCCTGCCAAATGGACCGGAAACGGATCCCGATTGGCGCAACCACACTTTAATGATTGGTATGAGACCGTAAAAATCAATTATGGAGTACGTCCAGATGGTTCCTATGATTTTGATGAACTGCCGAAGGATTTTGAATCTAAAGACCATAAAGCACACTTTCAATTTTGGCAGGACAAAGACGTACCTAATTCTTGGATCAAGTTTAAGGATATTGCCCTGTATTGGCTGGATATGGGCGTTGATGGATTTCGATTTGATATGGCCGAAATGGTTCCTGTCGAATTCTGGAGCTACATGAACAGTCATATAAAAATGAAAAATCCGGATGCATTTCTATTGGCAGAAGTATACAATCCGGAGTTGTACCGCGACTATATCCATAATGGGAAGATGGATTATCTCTACGACAAGGTTGAGATGTATGATTCGCTTAGGCATATCATGCAAGGCCATGGTTGGACAGACCATATTCCCGTAGTAAAAAAGAGGACAGCGGATATAGCGCATCATTTGTTGCATTTTCTTGAAAATCATGACGAACAGCGCATCGCCAGTCCGGATTTTGCTGGAGATGCACAAAGAGGAAAGCCGGCGATGGTAGTATCCGCTACAATGACCACTGCTCCTCTAATGATTTATTTTGGTCAGGAAGTAGGAGAGCCTGCCAAGGAAAATGCCGGTTTTGGCAGTCCAACCCGGACCTCCATTTTTGACTATATAGGAGTGCCCCACCATCAACGATGGGTAAACGACAAAAAATTTGACGGAGGACAACTATCTGAAGACGAGAACACTTTACGTGATTTTTACAAACGACTGCTGAACTTTACGATCAATAGCAATGCCCTTATGGGCGAATACCGGGATATCCATTTCTATAACAAGGAAAACTCGGAAGGATATGATCACAGAGTATTGTCCTATGTACGATGGTCCAATTCTGAAAGGTTAATTGTTGTTTCAAATTTTGAGGCTCACGATTCCCGTGCTTTTCAACTTAAAATCCCATCGGAGATTGTTCAAAAATGGAATTTAGGAGAAGGGGATTACAAAGTTATAGATGCCTTGTACGGAGGTGTCAATACGCTAAAAATAGTGGACGGGGTAGGGAAATTAGATATTTCGCTTAATCCGTTGCAGTCCTTTATCTTTAGGGTTGATTGATTTTGTACAATTTACAATTCCTTCTTGGTAAGTAGTTTTGCTTTTTCCGTAGAATTCCTTGTATGTATTCTTAGCGTACGTTGGTATATTTGTATCAAAAGTAGTTTTATGGAAAATGGTAGCCGATTTATTGCGATATTGGTTTTGTCAATCGTATTACAAAGTTGTAATGATATGAAAGAACCTTTGGTTATCGGTCATAGGGGAGCTATGGGTCATGAGACGGAAAATACCTTGGCTTCCGTACAAAAGGCTTTGGATTTAGGTGTGGACATGATTGAAATCGATGTATTCAAAATTGCTAGTGGCGAAATAGTTGTATTCCATGACGAAACGGTAAATCGCCTCACCAATGGAGGAGGCAATATTGAAAAATACGATATAGAAGAGCTTAAGAAGCTTGTGGTGCAAGGCAATCATAAAATTCCCTTATTACAGAATGTTTTGGAACTTATCGATAACAAAGTCCGCCTAAATATAGAATTAAAAGGAGCTGATACGGCCGATTCGGTAAATGTCATAGTCAATCACTATGTAGAACAAAAAGAATGGATTTTGGATAATTTCATCATTTCCAGTTTCCGTTGGGATGAACTCAAAAGAACACGCGACCTTAATAAAGAAATTCCAATTGCTATACTCACCGCGGATAATCCGTTGGATGCCCTGCCCATTGCTAAAGAATTGGATGCAGAGGCCATCAACCCTAATTATCGGAAATTGGATTTGGAAATTGCAAAGGAAATCCAGAATGCGGGTTTCAAGATTTATCCATGGACCGTGAACGAACCTGGGGATATTGCTAAAATGAAACGAATGGATGTCGACGGAATTATTACCAATTATCCAGAGCGTGTAAACTAATGTATGACGTTATCATTATAGGTGGTGGAGCAGCCGGGTTCTATGCTGCCATCCACATTGGGGAATCTGCTCCGGATTTAAAAATTGCCATTTTAGAAAGGGGAAAGGAAGTGCTCTCCAAAGTAAAGGTTTCCGGTGGGGGTAGGTGCAATGTAACCCATGCGGAGTTCGATCCTAATGAACTAATAAATAGTTATCCACGCGGAAGCAAAGAACTACTGGGACCCTTTCACAAACATTGTACGGGAGACACAGTAGCCTTTTTTGAGGAACGGGGGATCCAATTGAAAATTGAGGAGGATGGCCGGATGTTTCCCATAACGGATTCCTCACAAACAATAATTGATTTTTTTCAAAAGGAAACGGAACGTTTGGGAATAAAAGTGCTCAAACATAGCGCAGTGACCAACATCCTGCCCCTTGATTTGGAGAATGATGAAAAAGCTTGGGAGGTAACCACCATAAAAGGAACGTATAAATCCAAAAAAATACTCGTAGCCACAGGGAGTAACCCCAAAATATGGAAGTTATTGGAAAACTTGGGGCATACCTTGGAACCTGCGGTACCCTCACTTTTTACTTTCAATATAAAGGATAGGCGTATTTCTGGTATACCCGGTGTTAGTACCCACGCCAAGGTGGAGCTGTTAAAAAGAACATTTAATCCAAAAATCACTATTAAACTGAGCAGCGAGGTACCAGATGAGACCCTATTGGTTTCTGAAGGCCCTTTATTGATTACCCATTGGGGAATGAGCGGCCCGGCCATCTTGAAATTATCGGCCTGGGGGGCAAGGATTTTAAATGAATATGGCTATCGATTCAGGATTCGGGTCAATTGGTTGCCCGATTATCACAAAGGCGCCGTGCTACCTTTATTGCTGGAGATTAAGGACGTGGAAGCAAAGAAAACGGTACTTCGTACCAAGGCCGTGGATGTTCCCCGTCGCCTGTGGACCAATTTGGTAAGAGCGTCCGGAATAAATGGTGACACCAAATGGGCCGATGCTTCCAAAAAGCAATTGCAACAATTGGCAGAACAACTTACGGAATGTGAGTTTTTGGTCGAAGGAAAAAGTACCTTTAAGGAAGAGTTTGTAACTGCCGGAGGGGTAGACTTAAAGGAAATCAATTTTAAAACCTTTGAAAGCAAAGTTTTGCCCAACCTATATTTTGCAGGAGAAGTGATAAACGTAGATGCCATTACTGGTGGATTCAATTTTCAAAATGCCTGGACCGGAGCTTATATTGCGGCCCAGGGAATTATAGGTAAATAAGCTGATGCACACTTATATCATCTTATTGCGGGGCATAAACGTTAGCGGCCAAAAGAAAATCAAAATGGCCGACTTACGGACGCTGCTTGAAAAACTCGGTTTTCAAAATGTAGCTACTTATATCCAGAGCGGCAATATTGTTCTTCGGGCCAAAGATCAAAGTATCAAGAACTTGGAGGATATGATTGGAGACGGAATTCGGGACCATTTTGGATTTGATGTACCCATTTTGGTAAAACCCAAAAATGATTTCGAAAAGATAGTTACAGAAAATCCCTTTAAGGATGCAATAACATTGGAAGGTAACCGACTCTATTTCGTGTTGTTAAAAAATGTTCCCGAGCAAATGTTTGTGGGAGCCCTTGAACAAGAGACGTATGAAAACCAAGAATTTAGTATTACCGATAGTTGTGTTTATCTATGGTGCAAAAACGGTTACGGTAAAGCAAAATTGGACAATAACCTTCTTGAAAGAAAATTAAAGGTACAGGCCACGACCAGAAACTATAGAACCATGTTGAAATTGTTGGAGATGGCAAGTGGGTAAACGGTGGAAGTTTAGGACAAACAAAAGAGCTTTTAGAATTTTCCAAATCCAGGTTTTTTTACTTTTATCAGACATCAGACATCAGACATCAGACATCAGACATCAGACATCAGACATCAGACATCAGACATCAGACATCAGACGTTAATTCAATTCCCAAATTTTATAGTTCAGCAAGGTGGCGAAACATACCCATAAAAAGTAAGGGATCAACAAATAGGCTGCTAACTTACTTACTACTTTAAACCATTTTATGGTAAGAGCCAATAGAACGAGTAACGACAAAATTACGATCAAGGCCCAAAAAGGATCTCTTAGCCCAAAAAAGACAATGCTCCATGCACCGTTAAGCAACAATTGAAACCCAAAATGATATAGTGCAGTTTTTACCCAAAGATGATGTAGCCCTTTGGCCCATACAAGCCCTGCAGCAATGCCCATTAATACATATAGTAAAGTCCAAACCGGGGCAAAAATCCAGTTGGGTGGATTAAAGCTCGGTTTTTCCAGGGTAAGGTACCAGTCATTTACGGAACTTTGGGTAGCAAATCCGGATAAGAAGCCAATAATAAGGCAAACGCAAACGGCGATAGCAATATGTAACAGTTTTCTTTTCAATTTGGTCGGGGTATTCCCCTAAAATAGCGATTTATTTTAATTGCCCATGTTGAAAAGTGGCTAAAAACTATCTTTGTGCAAAACAAGATGTCCGTGATAGAAAAAGACTTTGTTCCCGTAGGCTATACTGCTGACAATATTACGGGAAAGGTAACATGGAAAGCACCTAGCAATATAGCTTTGGTAAAATATTGGGGTAAAAGGGAAAATCAGATTCCTGCCAATCCTTCCATAAGTTTTACATTGGATGCCTGTAACACGACTACCACACTTTTCTACGTAAAACACAATAGCAAAGGAGCGGATTTTTCCTTTGACTTTTTTTTTGAAGGTGAACCCAAAGATGATTTTAGACCTAAAATTGAAGTGTTTTTTAAGCGTACCGAGCACTATCTACCTTTTTTGAGAGACTATCATTTTAAAATTGAAACCTCAAATTCCTTTCCCCACAGTAGTGGCATAGCTTCATCAGCAAGTGGAATGGCCGCCCTCTCCCTTTGCCTTATGGATTTGGAAAAACAACTTAATCCTGAAATGGATACTGATTTTATGTATCGAAAAGCTTCCTTCCTGGCCCGATTAGGATCCGGAAGTGCCTGTAGAAGTATTCAGGGAGACCTTATTCAATGGGGCGCTCACTCGGACATCCATGGAAGCTCAGATAAGTATGGGATACAATATCCATTTCAGGTACATGAAGTCTTCAAAAACTATCACGATACCATTTTGTTGGTAGACAAGGGCAAAAAACAGGTGAGTAGTACGGTGGGACACAATTTAATGCACGGTCACCCCTATGCCGCTCAACGTTTTGAGCAAGCACATCAAAATATATCCAGGCTGAAACCAGTTTTTGTTGATGGAAATCTGAAGGAATTTATCAACATCGTGGAAAGCGAAGCCTTAACATTGCATGCCATGATGATGACCAGTCAACCTTATTTTGTATTAATGAAACCCAATACTCTGGAAATCATCAATAAAATATGGGAGTTCAGAAAAGAGTCCAATAGTAATATATGCTTTACATTGGATGCGGGGGCTAACGTCCATGTACTGTATCCTGAATTTGAAAAGGAAAAGGTTCATCAATTTATTAAAAATGGACTGATTGTATTTTGTGAAAAGGAGCAGTATATTTGTGACCGAATTGGATTTGGAGCAAAAAAAATGTAACTTTTAATCATATTTAACGTATAATAAACGTTATACATAAGTCCCAAATTCAACAATTGCAAATGAAAGGACCATTATTTTATTCCAAGATTCTCCTTTTCGGGGAATATGGCATCATAAAGGATTCCAAAGGGCTTTCCATTCCCTATAACTTCTTCAAAGGAGCTCTAAAGACGGATGATAATACATCTGCAACTTCCAAAAAATCCAATCAAAACCTACGTGAGTTTACGGGTTATTTGGAGATTGTAGCCAAAAATAGTCCTGATCTGGTTTCCTTTGATTTTGATGCATTGAAGAATGATGTAAATGCCGGAATGTATTTTGACAGCTCCATTCCCCAAGGCTATGGGGTAGGAAGCAGCGGAGCTTTGGTTGCGGCCATTTACGATAAGTACGCGGACCGTAAGATTACTGTATTGGAGAACCTCACTAGGGAAAAGTTGTTGAAATTGAAGGTTATATTTGGCAAAATGGAATCTTTTTTTCACGGAAAATCATCCGGTCTTGATCCCTTGAACAGTTATTTGAGTCTTCCCATCCTAATAAATTCAAAAGATAATATAGAATCGACCAGTATTCCTTCTCAAAACAAAAAGGGCAAAGGAGCTGTATTCTTATTGGACAGTGGTTCTACAGGCGAGACCGCGCCCATGGTACAGTTGTTCATGGAGAAAATGAAACAGGAAGGTTTTCGGAATATGCTGAAGGACCAGTTTATAAAACATACCGATGCTTGTGTGGAGGATTTTATCAATGGGAACGTAAAATCCCTTTTTAAAAACCTAAAGCAATTATCCCATGTAGTCTTGGACAATTTTAAACCCATGATTCCGGCCAAATTCCATCAACTTTGGAAACAGGGAATTGAGACTAATGCCTATTATCTAAAGCTTTGTGGTTCAGGTGGCGGCGGTTACATTTTGGGCTTTACCCAAGATATAGAGAAAGCGAAAAAAGCTTTGAAAGGTTACAATTTGGAAGTGGTGTACAACTTCTAGTACTAAATTGATTCAGATTCCATACGATATTTTGGCGTTGGTTTAGTGCAAAATCCCAAAACATGCTTAATAGACGAAACAAGCTCTTACTACTAAAGTTATTGAGTTTGTTCTCCGTTGTACGAGGTTACAACATCGTAATGATCGGGCTGGCCCAGTATTTGGCCTCGATTTATATTTTATCCCCAGACCTACCCTTACGGAAGGTAGTTTTTGATCTTAATCTTTTTGCAATTGTTTTGGCCTCTGCATTGGTCATTGCTTCAGGCTATATCATAAACAACTTTTATGATGCCGAAAAAGACCTTATTAACAAGCCAAGGAAAAGTATGTTGGATCGTTTGGTAAGCCAACGATTTAAGTTGACCACCTATTTTGTACTTAATTTTTTGGCCGTATTTGCGGCAAGTTATGTTTCATTTAGGGCGGTATTCTTTTTTTCCGCCTATATTTTTGGTATTTGGTTTTATTCCCATAAACTTAAACGGGTACCTTTTGTAGGTAATTTCGTTTCGGCCACTTTGGCTATAGCTCCATTTTTTGCAGTATTTGTGTATTACAAAAATTTTGAAGCCAGCATTTTTGTTCATGCAATGTTTCTTTTTCTATTGATTCTGGCTCGTGAAATGATAAAGGACTTAGAAAGTATGGCCGGTGATATTGCCCAGAATTACCGTACCATTCCCATTTTATACGGAACTAGGGTTTCCAAAATTCTAATCAGTATTTTAATCTTACTTACCTTGTTGCCTTCTATTTTACTTATCTATTTTTTTGATGTTGGGTATATGTACGTTTACTTCATTGGATCTATATTTCTGCTGATCCTGTTTTTAGCAATGTTATGGAAAGCAAAAACAAAGCTGCACTACGTCGGACTTCATAACATCTTAAAATTTATTATCATTGTTGGTGTCTTCAGTATATTGTTGATAGATATCGACCTTGTATTAAACCGGATTTTGTAATGGACAATCTTTTAAAAGTAGCCATGGCACAGGTTGCCCCTATTTGGTTGGATAAGGCGGCTACACTTCAGAAAGTTGAGCAAACCATTCTGGAGGCTGCAAAAGAGCAGGTGGAATTACTGGTTTTTGGAGAAGCCTTATTACCGGGATACCCTTTTTGGTTGGCATTGACGAATGGTGCCGCTTGGGATTCCGAGGTAAACAAGGAGCTACATGCACACTATACAAGAAATGCCGTTCAAATGGAGGAACTGGGTACCATTTGCAAATTGGCCAAGGATAGCCATATGGCAATGTATTTGGGGGTGATAGAGCGGGCCAAGGATCGTGGCGGCCATAGTTTATATTGTTCTCTAGTGTACATAGATGAGACAGGTGAAATAAAATCAGTTCACCGAAAGCTACAACCTACCTATGACGAACGTTTAACCTGGGCTCCCGGTGATGGTAATGGACTACAAGTACACCCATTGGAGCAATTTACCGTGGGTGGACTTAACTGCTGGGAAAATTGGATGCCCTTGCCCAGAACGGCACTATATGCCCAAGGCGAAAATTTACATATTGCCGTTTGGCCCGGTAGCGAGCATAACACAAAGGACATAACACGATTTATTGCCAGGGAATCCAGAAGCTTTGTCATCAGTGTCTCCTCCTTAATGAGTAAGAAGGATTTTCCGGAGCATACGCCCCATCTTGAAAAAATACTGGAGAAGGCGCCAGAGGTTTTGGCCAATGGGGGCTCTTGCATTGCAGGTCCCGATGGAGAATGGATTGTTAAGCCTATATTGCATAAAGAAGGCCTTATAATTGAAACCTTGGATTTTAATCGGGTATATGAAGAACGTCAGAATTTTGACCCATCAGGGCATTATTCCCGCCCGGATGTAACCAGACTTATCGTAAATCGTGAGCGACAATCTACCATAGCGTTTAAAGACGAGGATACTTTATTACAATAAACGAATCAGTTTTTTAAATAGATTACTTCACGGTGCGGGCAATGAATAGTAGATGAAAGCACTACCTTTGCCCAAATTAGAGTTTATGGGTAGATCGGATTTCAATAAGGACAGAAAATCTTCAGGCAAACAAGGGAGTACATATAGGAAGAAGAGCTACACGAGAGGTAGCGCACCTATCAAAAAGAACACCCAACCAAAACAACCTACTGACCCGGATTTGATACGCTTGAACAAATATGTGGCCAATTCAGGAGTGTGTACCCGTAGAGAGGCGGATATTTACATTGCTGCGGGAAATGTGACCGTAAACGGAAAACCCATAACCGAAATGGGGCATAAAGTACGATTAAGCGATGAGGTGCGTTTTGATGGCCGTTTGCTTAATCCGGTCAAAAAAGAGTATGTTGTATTGAATAAACCCAAAGACTTTACGGTCACAACCCGAAATGAAAAAGGAAAGCGGACGGTATTGGGGCTTATTTCCAATGCTTCAAAATCAGAGCTTTTGCCTGTAGGGAAATTGCAGAAGGAAACTACCGGACTATTATTGTTCACCAATGACAACGATTTGACCTTGCGTTTGAACAGTCCAAAAAATGGCCTGCGTAAAATCTATCATGTGGAATTAAACAAAAGCCTAAGAAGTATTGACTTAAAGAAAATACAGGAGGGAATTGCCATAGATGAAAAAACGGTACGGGTACATGATATCAGTTTTGTGGAGAATGCCCCTAAAAATCAAGTAGGTATTGAAATTTACAGTTCCCGGAACAATATTGTGCATCGGATTTTTGAGGAACTGGATTATGAAATTGTAAAACTGGATAGGGTAATCTACGGACCATTGACCAAAAAGGATTTGCCTCGGGGCCACTGGCGTTATTTAACGGAGCAAGAGGTAATCAATTTGGGGATGATTAAATAAGTTCTGCTTAGTACTCATGATGATTTCTTGATTCGATTTAACTACTCCTTCCCTTATTCAAGGGAAGGTGGATTCCAAATCATGGATTTGGAAGACGGAAGGGATGATTTTTTCCACCCTTTACTGTCATCTCTTTTCCTAACTAAGGAAAAGAGGCTTTAACCTTTGTATCAAAAGATTTTTTCCATCTTCGCCCTAATCTCCTCCAAACACAAATTCCCCAGACTACCCTCATGGGAATGTGAAATGTCCCGCTTGGGCTTGAAGTTTCCCGATTCAATTTCCTGCCCCATCTTTTTGTAAGCATCACGAAAAGGCATTCCGTCCTGTACCAGTTCATTCAGGGTGTCCACACTAAAGAGATAATCATATCTGGGGTCTTCCAGAATATGTGTATTGACCTTGATTTCCTTTAGGCTAAATGTCAATATCTCAAGGCAGGCCTTCATATCCTGTAAGGCCGGAACAATGATTTCTTTGACCAATTGCAGGTCCCTATGATACCCGCTAGGCAAATTATTGATTAGTAGGGTAAGTTGATTGGGTACTGCTTGGATTTTGTTGCATTTGGCCCGTACCAACTCAAACACATCCGGATTTTTCTTGTGTGGCATAATGCTACTTCCCGTCGTCAATTCATCCGGAAAGGAAATGAAGTCAAAATTTTGGCTCATGTACAGGCAAATATCCATTGCCAATTTTGATAGGGTAGCAGCAATGCTCGCCATACCAAAAGCCGTAGCTTTTTCTACTTTTCCCCGGCCCATTTGGGCAGCCACCACATTGTACTTCAAGGTTTCAAAACCCATTTCTTCTGTTGTAAAACTTCGATCTACGGGAAAAGAACTACCATAGCCCGCAGCACTCCCTAACGGGTTCTGGTCGGCTACTTTATAAGCGGCCTCAACAAAAAACATATCATCGACTAGTGTTTCCGCATAGGCCGAAAACCAAAGTCCAAAGGAAGAAGGCATGGCAATCTGCAAATGGGTATAGCCGGGTAACAAAACCTCTTTGTGTTTTTCGGCCAGGTTGAGTAAAAGGTCAAATAAAGCCTTAGTTTGACTTTTAATTGTGGTAAGCTCATCCTTCAGGTAGAGATGCATGGCTACCAGGACCTGATCGTTTCGTGATCGTGCGGTATGAATTTTTTTTCCGGTATCCCCCAGTTTTTCGGTAAGTAAAAATTCAATTTTGGAATGCATATCCTCAAAGGAATCCTCAATCGTAAAAGAACCCTCCTCAATGGTTTTTGCAATGACATTTAGTTCATTGATCAGTGCCTCCGTTTCCGCAACGGTCAGTAGCCCTATTTTTCCCAGCATCTTGGCATGGGCCTTGGAGGCGATGACATCGTATTTTGCCAGTACCAGATCCAATTCCCGATCATTGCCTACGGTAAATTGATCTATTTTCTTATCGGTACTAAAGCCTTTGTCCCAGAGTTTCATATTTTAAGGTGTCAAATTCAAGTTCAAACGTCAAGTTCAAATACGGTTTTCATAAATTTTGTATTTGATATTTATATTTGAGTTTAGTTTTTTAAAAATCCTTCCAAAATTTGAATATACAAACCAATTCCTTCCTCAATTTCACGGACATAAATGAATTCATCCGCCGAGTGGGAACGTGTACTATCACCCGGACCCAATTTCATGGATTGACAGGTCAACGCCGCTTGATCGGACAAAGTGGGTGAACCATAGGTTTTCCTGCCCAAAGCAATTCCCGATTGTACCAAAGGATGGTTACTATCTATTGACGAGGAATTTAAGCGCAACGATCGAGGCTTAAGTTCACAGGGAGCTTCTTTTATCAGAATATCCGCGATTTCCTGATTGCTATATGCATCGTTGACCCGAACATCAATGACCAGATTTACATGGCCCGGAACCACATTGTGCTGGTTGCCGGCATTGATTTGCGTTACGGTCATTTTCGTTTCACCCAAAACATCGGAAACGTTTTTGAAGCTATAATTTTTGAACCATTCCAATACCTGGATTGTATTGTAAATTGAATTGTTGTCATTGGGATGGGCGGCATGAGAAGGGGTTCCCAAGACGGATGCGTCAAAAACTACCAAGCCTTTTTCAGCGATGGCCAAATCCATAAGCGTGGGTTCACCAACAATGGCAACATCGATTTTTGGAAGACTGGGAAGTAAGCCCCGCAAACTATTATCCCCCGCATTTTCCTCTTCTGCCGAAGCGACCATCAAAAGATTATGGGATAGCCCTTCCATGGAATAAAAATGCGCAAACGTCGCTAGGAGTGAAACCAGTGCTCCTCCAGCATCATTACTACCCAGTCCGTATAATTTTCCGTTTTCTATGTGGGCCTGGAATGGATCTTTAGTGTAGGCAGAATTTGGTTTCACCGTATCGTGGTGGGAGTTCAAAAGCAAAGTGGGTTTGGAATGATCCCAATGTTTATTTTTTGCATAAACGTTATTGTTATCACGCTCAAAAGGAATACCATAAGAGGTAAACCAAGCTTCCAATGCGGAAGCCGTACCTTCCTCCTCCCCGGAAAAAGATGGAATGGAAATCAATTCCATTAATAATGCTATCGCTTTTTCCGTAAGTTCGGATATTTCCATCTTTAGAGTGTTAAGGTGGTAAAGAGGTTTGATTCTGAATCGATCATTGAAATATCGCCTATACAGACTTTGTGTACATTTTTTTGAAGTGCATGAAAACAATTTTCCAGTTTTGGCAACATACCATCGGAAATTACTTTGTTTTCCTGCAACTCCATATAGGTTTTAGAATCGATGGTCTTAATAACCGAATTATCATCGGCCATATCCAAAAGTACGCCCTTCTTTTCAAAACAATAATAAAGGGTAGTCTCATAGCTATGGCTCATGCCTATTGAGATTTCCGAGGCAATGGTATCTGCATTGGTGTTCAACAGTTGTCCCTCGCCGTTATGGGTAAGCGCACAGAAAACGGGAACAAACCCGGAGTCCAGCAGATTTGAAATAGACTTGGCATTAACACTGTCCACATCCCCTGCAAAGCCATAATCGATTTCCTTTACAGGTCTTTTATGGGCACGGATTGCATCTGCATCCGCACCACTTAGTCCAATGGCATTGCAGGCAAGAGCCTGAAGTTGTGCCACAATCGTTTTATTGGTAAGACCTCCATAGACCATGGTAACAACCTCTAGACTTTCCGCATCCGTGATTCTTCTTCCTCCTTCCATTTTTGGGGCAATCCCCATCTTTTTTAGGATTTGGGTCGCTTTCTTTCCACCACCATGTACCAAGATTTTAGGACCCTCCATTTTGGCGAACAGGCCTAGAAAACTAGAAAGTTCCGCTCTATTTTCTATTATATTTCCTCCAATTTTTATGACCGCCAGTTTGGATTTCATATTCTCGATTCAAGTTATGTATTTAAAATTCCTCCATCAATGGTCATTGCGCTTCCTGTAATCCAAGAAGAATCCTCGGAAACTAGGAAAAGGGCCAATTTTGAAATATCTTCCGGGGTACCCAATCGATTGAGAAGGGTGGTTTTTCCAGCATTTTCCACAGCGGTCTCAGGATTTTCGAAAGCCTTGGCCGAATCCCATAATAATGGGGTGTCTACCGGTCCAGGACAAATAGCATTGACTCTAATTTTCGGGCCATATTCAACGGCCATTTGTTTCATTAAGGCCAATGACGCAGCCTTTGACGCACAATAGGCCGGATGGTTAGGAAAGCTTTTGAAAGCCGCAATTGAGGAATTGATGAGAATATTGCCCTCTCCTTTCAACAAATGGGGAATGGCATATTTGGATAGGTAAAAAATAGCGTTAAGATTAGTATCAAACGTTTTTTGCCATTCTGCCGGATCCAGCTCAACAACGCTACCCAAGCCAAGAATTCCCGCATTGATGGAAAGCACATCCAATTTTCCAAAATTTTCAATGGCACCCTGTACCAATTTTTCATTATATGAAGCCGAGCTGACATCCCCAGGAATAAAGATAGCTTCTGCCAACTTGGCGGCCAATGCATTCCCTCTTTCAATATTCCGTCCCGAAAGAACGAGCTTCGCCCCTTCTTTGGAAAAAGTTTCGGCAATGGATTTCCCCATTCCACTTGTGGCCCCGGTAACGATACAGACTTTGTCCTTTAGTTTTTGTGGCATGTTGCTTATTCCTTAATTTCCTCCAGAATTTTTTTCAAAACGATTTGTGCCGAGTAAGTTCTATTATCCGCCTGTTCTGTAACCAAGGACTGATTACTGTCCAAGACCGCATCTTCTACTACTACATTCCTCCGTACCGGAAGGCAATGCATAAATTTTGCCTGGCCCAGTTTTTCCTGGGTAATCATCCAATCCGGATCTTGATGTAATACCTGTCCATATTCGGAATAGCTGCTCCAGTTCTTTACATATACGAAATCGGCATTTTTCAAAGCTTTGTTTTGATCGTATTCTATTTGGATGCCTTTTGTAATGGCTGGATTAAGTTCATAACCCTTGGGATGCGTTATGATGAACTCTGCTTGTTGTAATCGCATCATCTCCACAAAGGAATTGGCAACCGCATGGGGTAGGGCCTTGGGATGTGGGGCCCAGGAAAGTACAACTTTGGGTTTTGCTTTTTTACTGTGTTCGGCCAAGGTGATTGCATCGGCCAGAGCCTGTAAGGGATGCCCTAGGGAACTTTCCATATTTAGTATAGGAACGGATGCATATGTTGCAAACCCTTTCAGGACCAATTCCGCTTCGTCCTTTTCCTTTTCCTTTAAACCGGCAAAAGCCCTAATAGCAATTACATCGCAGTATTGGGATACGACTTGGGCCGCTTCCTTTATGTGCTCGGAAGTACCTTGATCCATTACCGTGCCATCTTGGTATTCCAGTGCCCATCCTTCCTTGCCAAAATTCATGACCATTACATCCATTCCCAAATTCAAAGCCGCTTTTTGGGTACTTAACCGTGTCCTAAGACTATTATTGAAGAACAACAATCCAATGGTCTTGTTCCTACCCAAATCTTTGGATTCGAACGGTTTTTTTTTCAAGGCTATTGCTTCGGAAACCCAATCGGCAAGGGAATCAATTGCTGCTATGGAAAGGAAATGCTTCATTATTTTATTTTGGTAAAGTTGCTAGTCCCTTTTAGGGAATCCGTTATAAAATTGTCCTTTAATCCGTTTACGATCCAAGTTTCGATACCCGAATTCTGTGCGATAGTGGCCGCTTCTATTTTTGAATGCATCCCACCGGTACCATGTGTCGATTTTAACTTACTGATTTCCTGTTTTAAAGCACCGATCCCGGATACGGAAGATATAGTCTCCGGAGTATCATTTTCCAAGGACACTTTGGTATAGATACCATTAGTGTTGGTGGCGATAATAAGCAGGTCTACCTGAAGTAATGCCGCCGTTAAGGCGGCCAATTTATCATTATCACCAAATTGGATCTCGTCTGCGGCTACGGTATCATTTTCATTGATTATCGGGATAAAATTATTGGCTACCAAAACGTTTATGGTATTTTTGATATTGGCCTTGGCATTCGGGTTTTCAAAATCTGAATACGATAAAAGACATTGGGAGGTGAATAGTCCCAACTCCCTAAAATTTTCCTGAAAGATTCGCATCAAGTGAGGTTGCCCTATCGCTGCCAAAGCCTGTTTTACATTGATTTCCGCCCCATTGTGTTCCAATTTTACAAATTGTTTGGCTGCGGCAATGGCTCCTGAACTCACGATGATAAATTCATAATCATCTTTTAAAGTCGCTATTTGCCTCCCGATATCCTCAATTTTTCCCCGGGAAATCTGATTCGTTTCCTTGGTTAAGGTATTGGTCCCTATTTTTAATAGGATTCGCTTTTTGCTCATAGTCTTCTTTTTGTACTATCGTATTTGTCCATTCCCCCTTACATACCATTTGTTGGATACTAAATGTTGTAAGCCAATCGGGCCTCTTTGGTGTAACTTGTCCGTACTAATGGCGAGCTCGCCTCCCAATCCAAATTGTCCCCCATCCGTAAAACGGGTGGACGCATTGTGATAGACTGCTGCGGAATCCACACTATTCATAAAGACTTCGGCCGCTTCATCGCTTTGGGTAATAATAGAAGCGGAATGTCCTCCGCTGTAGCGATTTATCTTGATAATTCCTTCTTCGAGATGCTGCACTTCGCCCAGAACTATTTTATAATCAAGAAACTCTTCATACCAAATGGACTCGTTCTCAATTTTGGAAACCTCTCCAAAGTGGGCAAGATGATCATCGCCCAGAATTTCTACGCCCCTTTTCTTTAAGGCAGCTAGCAATTGCTTTGTAAATACCTCCTTGTTGGGAAGTTCAGCGTTGATTAGAACTTTGTCCAAAGCATTGCATGCGGATATTTTTGTGGTCTTGGCATTAATAATGATGTCCATAGCCATGTCCAGATCCGCATCCTTATGTATATATACAAAATTATTGCCCCTACCACTTACGATTACCGGGCAGGAGGCATGTTGTTTTACGAATGCGATTAATTTTTCGCCTCCACGAGGAACAATCAAATCTACGTTTTGAATGGGATTTTCCAAAAAGGCCTGCGTCTGGGTTCTGTCAAATTGTAAATACTCTACCCAATTGGTGTCGGCACCGTTTTGCCTTAGTGCTTTGTGCCATAAATCCACCAAGACCAAGTTACTGTTCAAGGATTCCTTGCCTCCTTTTAATAAAATCCGATTTCCGGACTTAAAGGCAATTCCCGCCGCCTCGATGGTAACATCCGGACGCGACTCATAAATGATGAGAACAGTCCCAAAAGGCGCCGTCTTATTACTTACCTGCATACCATTTTCGTGGATAAATTGGAAACGTTCGACGCCTAGAGGGTCTTCGGATTTTTCCAGTTGTTGTAAGGACAACAACATTTCCTTTATTTTGGCATCATTTACCTTTAACCGATCGCGCATGGCGATATCCCCATCGGCAAAACTGGCCATATCCTTTGCATTGGCCGAAATGAGGGTTTCGCTTTCCTGCTTCAGTAAGTCTGCCATGGTCGCCAAAACGGCATTTCGTTTTTCAATATCCAAAATTAAGCTCATACCAGTTCTGCTTTTAATGCTTTGAAAAAAATATCCAAATGTTCTTGGGTTACGTTCAGGGCAGGCAGAAACCGAAGTACAAATTTATCCTTTGCGCCTCCTGTAAACATATGTTGATTAAAAATCAACCGCTTTCTAAGGTCCGCTACTTCAAAATCAAATTCAAGGCCCAACATAAGTCCGTGGCCTTTTACCCGTTTTACTTGCGGTATGGCCTTGGCTTTTTCTGCAAAATATTTTCCTAGAACGACAGCATTTTCTAGCAAGTCTTCATTTTCCAATACCTCCAGAACGGCCAATGTAGCCGCACAGGCCAAATGATTGCCGCCAAATGTGGTGCCCAACATTCCGTAAGAGGCTTTTATGCTCTCATGTATCAATACGCCGGCTACGGGAAACCCATTGCCCATGCCTTTGGCAATGCTTATGATATCCGGTTGAATACCATGGTGTTGAAACGCAAAGAATTTTCCACTACGTCCAAAACCGGATTGCACTTCATCAGCAATCAATATCGTATGATGTTCTTTACAAAGTTGTGCAATAGTTTGATAAAATTGGGTAGAAGGTTCATCCAACCCCCCAACCCCTTGGATGGCTTCAAGAATTACGGCACATACATCGCCTTTTTCAATTTCCTTTTTAAAGGCCTCTGTATCCTCGAAAGACAAAAAAGTTACTTTCTGTTGTTGGTTTATCGGGGCATTAATTTTAGGATTGTCCGTTGCCGCCACAGCCGCGGAGGTCCTACCATGAAAACTATTGGTAAAGGCAATGACCCTGGATTTTCCGGTTTCGAAAGAGGCCATTTTCAACGCATTTTCGTTGGCCTCGGCACCAGAGTTACACATAAACAAATTATAATCCGGGCAGCCCGAAAGTTGTCCTAGTTTTTCGGCCAATTCCTCTTGCAATGGATTTTTGATGGAATTGCTATAAAACCCGATTTGATCCAATTGATCTTTAAGCCGATTTAGATAATGGGGATGCGAATGCCCAATGGAAATGACAGCATGACCCCCATAAAAATCCAAATAATCCTGACCCTTATCATCCGTGACTACAATACCATTGGCCGAAACCGGAGTAACATCATATAACGGATATACGTCAAATAATTTCATATTATAAAGTTCAAATTCAAATTCAAATTCAAACTCAAATTCAGGTTTATAAACGCTTGGTCTAGACTACCTTGGTATTTGATTTTGATATTTGTGTTTTTTTAGTTTCTGTATTTCGAACTTCTTACTTTAAAGTTGCCCTTCCTTGATTCTGCTAATTTTTTCATAAGAGGCTACGATGCCCTGTATCAACGAGGAACTGAGCCCTTGATGTTCCATTTCATTAAGCCCCTGTATGGTACATCCCTTAGGCGTGGTCACCTTGTCTATTTCCGCTTCTGGGTGGCTTCTTGAGGCAATCAATAGGCTAGCGGCTCCGTTACACGTATGCATGGCCAGTTCCTGTGCTTCCTTGGCATCGAAACCCAATTGGATGGCTCCTTGAGTGGTAGCCCTTATCAAACGCATCCAAAAAGCGATACCACTGGCACAAATTACCGTAGCGGCCTGCATTTGTTTTTCAGGAATCTCCAGGGTATGTCCCATACGATTAAAGATGGCCTTGGCCAAATCGATTCGTTTTTGCCCCATCTCATTACTACAAACACATGTCATGGACTGGCCCACGGAAATCGCCGTATTGGGCATGCTGCGTATAATATATTTGTCTTTCCCAATAATGTCTTCCATTTGAGCAATGCCAAAACCTGTGATAGTGGATATGACCACATGGTTTTCAGTTAGAAGGTCTTTAATATCCTTTAAAATTCTTTCCAACTGGCTGGGCTGTACCGCTAAGATCAGCACATCCGAGTTTTTAACGGCCTCTCGATT
The DNA here is from genome assembly GCA_947494715.1 of uncultured Flavobacteriaceae bacterium. Taxonomy (GTDB): domain Bacteria; phylum Bacteroidota; class Bacteroidia; order Flavobacteriales; family Flavobacteriaceae; genus Ulvibacterium. Next base: position 231,380 of record CANLWG010000007.1, read on the forward strand.
ATCGGTCGATATGACCACATTTCCATACTTTTCATAATCCTTGATTTCTGCAATGTTCCGTTTGGTGAGATACATGGTGGTGGCACCATTGGTGTTTAGTACGCCCTTGGCAATGGACAGTCCCAAGTTTCCTGCTCCTATAATGGCTATTTTCATGCTTTTTGAATTTATTCGTTTAGGTGTTGGTTCAAATTCATCTGAAATAAGGATTAAAATACACCAGCTTTTAACTGTAATCCCAAATCTTCCTGGAAACCGAACATCAAATTCATGTTCTGTACGGCCTGGCCCGATGCCCCCTTCAACAAGTTATCAATGGCCGAGGTAATCAAAAGGGTACTTTTATACTTATGCAAATGGATATGACATTGGTTCGTATTTACGACTTGCTTTAAATGGATAGGGGTAGGGGCAATATGGGTAAATATCGCATCCGTATAAAAATTTTGATAAAGCTCGATGGCTTCAGCCTCGCTTCCTTCAAATGGGGAATAGGCAGTGGCCAAAATGCCTCTTGTAAAATTTCCCCGGTTGGGCAAAAAGAACAATTCCCCCACGCTATTTCCAAAAGAATGCAGACTTTCATTAATTTCCCCCAGATGCTGGTGGGTAAAGGGTTTATACCAGCTTATATTGTTGTTGCGCCAACTAAAATGGGAAGTTGCAGAGTGACTTACCCCTGCTCCAGTGCTTCCTGTCATGGCATTGATATGAACATCATTTTGCAAAAGATCGGATTGCGCTAGGGGTAAAAGAGCCAATTGAATGGCCGTGGCAAAACATCCAGGATTGGCAATATATTTGGCTTTTTGTATTTCTGCTTTCTTCATTTCGGGGAGGCCATATACGAATTCTTTTCCGTTCAAAACGGCATCAGCCTGTAATCTAAAATCATTACTTAGATCTATGATTTTCGTATCCTCGGAAAATTGATGCTCCTTTAGGAATTGGGTGGAGTTACCATGGCCAAGACATAGAAAAACCACATCAATATTTGGGTTTACCTTACCGGTGAATTCTAAATGGGTCAATCCCAATAGATCTGGATGTGCCGTTGTGACTTGCTTATCTGCTCTTGTGGTACTGTATACAAAATCGATTTCAACCTCGGGATGGTTCAATAAAATTCGAATAAGTTCTCCACCGGTATAGCCCGATCCTCCTATGATACCTACCTTAATCATAATCCTCGTTTACATGGTTCGCTATTTTTCCGGGATTGGAAAGAATTTTGATGAAACCTTTGGCGTCATCAGCTGTCCAGCCTTTGTTCATCTCCCCGTAACTTCCAAAGGAAGCATTCATCAGATCGTGTTCAGAGGAAATTCCGTTCAATCTAAACTGGAATGGATATAGGGAAACGAATACATCGCCCGAAACGTTCTTTTGGGTATCGATCAAGAAGGCTTCAATGTTTCGCATTACCTCGTCCAAATAGTTTCCTTCATGCAAAAGCATGCCATAAAAATTGCCCAGTTGTTCTTTTTGGAATTGCTGCCACTTGCTTAAGGTATGCTTTTCCAACAGATGATGGGCTTTGATAATGATGAGCGATGCAGGGGCTTCAAACCCTACCCGACCTTTGATGCCAATAATGGTATCGCCAACGTGAATATCCCTTCCTATGGCATATTTTGAAGCCATACCTTCCAACTTAATGATATTGTTTACGGAAGTATCCTGCTGACCATCAATGGCGACCAGTTCTCCTTTTTTAAATGTAAGTTTTACATCGGTCGGTTTTTTTTCCTGTAATTGACTGGGGTAGGCAGAATCCGGTAAAGGTTTATTGGAGGTCAGGGTTTCGTCACCGCCAACAGAAGTACCCCAAAGCCCCTTGTTAATGGAATATTTGGCCTTTTCCCATGGATAATCTACTCCGTTTTGTTTCAGATATTCAATTTCCGTTTCGCGGGCCAGTTTGTTATCTCTAATGGGAGTGATGATTTTAATATTGGGTGCCATGATCTGAAAAATCATATCAAATCGTACTTGATCATTTCCTGCACCTGTACTGCCATGTGCAATGTATTGCGCGCCAATTTTTTTGGCATGTTTTACAATTTCAATGGCCTGCACGATCCGTTCCGCGCTAACGGACAAGGGATAGGTGTTGTTCTTCAATACATTCCCAAAAATGAGATACTTCACTACTTTTTCATAGAATGTTTGGACGGCATCAATAGAAGTATAGGAGGTAGCTCCAAGTTCCAAAGCCTTTTCCTCAATATTTTTTATTTCTTCCAGGGAAAATCCACCCGTATTAACACTAACCGCGTGTACCTCAAAACCCTTTTCTTTGGATAGGTACTTGGCGCAGTAAGAAGTGTCCAATCCGCCGCTATAGGCTAAAACTAATTTCTTCATTTTTGCTTCTTTTTAAGGAACAATTGCTCCTTTATACTTTTTAATCGTTTAAACGCCTTGCTATTTACCTTTTCTTTTTTCAAGTTCTTTTGGTCAGCCGAAGCGTCATATAACATCCCGGTACAAAGACACATTTTTTGTTCGGTTCGGGTTAGGATGTCAAAATTCTTACAGGTCTGGCAACCTTTCCAGAAATCCGGATCATTGGTAAGTTCAGAGAACGTAACCGGCTTGTAGCCCAGTTCATAATTCATCTTCATTACGGCCAAACCCGTAGTAATGCCAAATATCTTGGCTTCGGGAAATTTCTTTCTCGAAAGCTCAAAAATTTCTTTTTTGATTTTCTTGGCAAGCCCTTGGTTCCGATAATCAGGATGAACAATAAGTCCTGAATTGGCTACAAAATCCTTATCACCCCATACTTCTATGTAACAGAAGCCTGCAAATTTTTCCCCATCCAATGCGATTACGGCATTCCCGTTCTCTAGGCGTTTTATGATATACTCGGGGGTTCGTTTGGCAATGCCCGTACCACGCACCTGAGCGGATTCCGATATGGTATCGCTTATAATTTGGGCATATTTAAAATGTGACGCGTTCGCAATAACAATTTCCATTGCTATTCGGTTAAAACATGAATATTAGAAAAATAACTGTTGGATTTTGCGGAAATGGACTCACCTATTTCCATAGTCTATTTGCACCCTTACGGGCGACGGCGTGGAAAGAACGGACGTGCTTGAGCTGGAATGCCCTTGGTGTTTACTATGTATGTGTGTTCGTTCATAAGAGCACCAAATGTACAAATAATATTGAAACTGTCTAATTCACTGATGAATTTTTGTGGAAAATCTGTTTTATACCTTTTAGCTTGAATATTTCGTAAGCCAAAAATCCATATACCGCAAAATATTCAATAGCGAGCAGCCACAGGTTTTCCTTGAACTGGGTCTTGGAATAGGCAAAATAACTTAATACTGCCATTGCAGACCATACCAAAGCAAAGCGATATTCCGTAAAAATGACCAGGAAGACCAAAAAAACCAAATACCAAGGATGTACTGTTGTAGAAAGTAGATAGTAACTTCCTAAAATCCATAACATACTGATTATAAGCACTTGTAATTTTTGATTGTGGGCCAAAAAGGTAAATAGAAGGGTTATGGCAATTATGACCAATGGGGTTATTTTTCCATAGATTTTTACCAGCTCCCATGGTTTGGCATCAAAAAAGTTTACAGCCACTAGCTTTATACCATTATAAAGGCCTGCATTGAATTCGAAATTGGAAAACCAAAGACCAACGGAATTGGAATAATGAGCAAAGAATTGCGAAGTATAAAATGGGCCAAGCAAAATGACCGTGATCACTGCAATTAATCCATAAAACGAAATACTTTTTTTTAATCCCAAATGTTTTAGGAATAAGGGTAGGAATAGCAAAGGGACCAATTTTACCGAGATAGAAAGGGCATAGGGAATAGCGGCCCACAGCCATTTTCCAACAGAAAGCAAATATAGGGCCCAAACGAAAAAGAAGAGCATCACGCCCTCAAAGTGTAGATTTCCGGTAAGCTCAATGATAATAAGAGGGTTTAAAAAATACCAAAATATAAGATGCGGGGAACGGTTTAAATTTTTGAGCAGTTTTCGTCCGAAATAGAAAATACCAATATCAGACAAAATGATAACGGACCTCATAACCATAACCGAACCCAAGATACTTTTGCCTCCTAAAAGAGCCGCCAAAGCAAAAATAAGCTGATTCAAGGGGGGGTAGTTGCTAAAGTGTCGTGCGCTTAGGGCACCCATTCCTTGATGTAGTTCCTGTGCATTGGCAATGACCAGATCCTTTTGTCCTATGAGTGTATCGGGAACTTCCAAATATGGGTTTAGCATATGGCTTACCAACTCCCCATCCCATATAAAACGGTAAAAATCCTGGGACAAATTGGGCTCGGCCCAAAAGAAAATCAAACGAAACAATATACCGACCACAAGAAGGAACTTAAAATTCCATTTCTCGAATTGAATAAGTTTAAAGGACAGGAAGAACAGCGCCGCAAAAAGCGTAAGAAGCTTCATGAAGTCCGAACGTACTAGATGGTGTGCGAACGTATAGTAAAAAACCAAACTCAATAGGGCCAATACAATGGGCACTTTATGGAGTTTCCAATAGGTAATAATCGGGTAGGGCATTTCTGGTCGGGTTTTACTACCTGACTAATTTAGGGGTTTTAGAGGAACTTACCGCTACTTTCAACACCACTTCGTTTATGGAATAGTTGGGTCATTGAGTACGATTCTTAGGTTTAAGATATTAACCCGGTTCATCGCATTGGTCCTGAGAGTGTTTTATACAATGGAGTCAATCATATTCAAAGACCGCAGAGGTAGAAGTAGTTTCACTAGTGCCGTCACTGACCGTAATAACAAGATAATATTTAGCCCCTGGAATACTATCAATGATATCGATGGAAGGGTTCTCCAGGTTTGTAAGGGAATCGATTTCCAAGTCATTTTCAAAAACTCTTACATTGAAAATCAAAGTATCGTCGTCTTCGTCCGCCGCTTCCCATTCAATGGTCAGACTATCACTTACTGTATCGGCAGTAAAACTGATATTATAGGCCGGATAGGGGACATGGTTTCCTACACCTTCACCTCTGGTATAAAAACTCCACTGTGATGATTTTTTGCTTTTGTCCTTGTTAATAGCGGTAATACTCCATTGGTACAAAGTCCCTTTGGTCAATACCATATTGGCATTGGTGTTGGTTGTTTTTATATGGGCCACTTCTTCACCTGTTTTGGAATCGACTACCGATAAATCGTATTCCGTGGCGCTTGTTGAGGCTTCCCATTTTGCATTGATCATTAATTTGGTGGGTTGGTCGGCCACTAAAGCCCCTTCTAGGCAGACCTCATTATTGTATGGGAACAACAGGGAAAAATCAGCTGGCACCTCTGTTCCTTGGGGGGGCTCCGGTTCTACTCCATCATCCGAACCACTACTTTTGGATGAACAGGAAGCAATGACCAGGACAACAAATGCCATGGCTAATTTTTTTAAATAACCTCTCATCGTTTAATAATTTTTAGGATTTCTTTTTCACGATTCAAAAAATGTATATAGTATGTACCTCCGCTCAACTCCCTTATGTCCACATAGTTATTTTGGACATCAATTTTTGCTTCCTTGACCATGGAACCCGTAGCTGAAAAGATTTCGATTTTGCCTGTATAACCATGACTGAGATAAAAACCTTCCTCAACAGGATTGGGATAAGCGCTGATCTGTTCCAAAACTACTTGGTCCTTAAATTGGGATTGACATTCCAAGCCTTTGATGGTAAAGGAGTTCAATCCTTTTTTCAATGGAATGGAAATATCCGTTTCTTCGATACTCTCCGCTTCGTAGACATATTTCCGTTGGTTAACGATAACTGAATAGGACGAACTTCCCGAAACCTTATACGTAACTGTTTTTGATACGTTGTTTATTTCTTTGAGGCTTGCCAACATGTCCACCGCTTCTCCTATTGCAACTTTATCAAACGTTTTTGAATAGCCATTATCCAGACTTATGACTATACTATAGTTACCTGGGGCTAGATTTCCAATGGATAATTTTGAACCTTCTGACAGCTGATTTTCGTAGTTTTCTGTTCTTCCATTACCGGATAGTTGAACGTCAAAGGTATAATTAGCCGTACTCTCCGTTGCCGTGATTTCAATACTGCCATTATTTCTACCGGGACATGCAGGAGTTTCTGTATAGATTTTAAAGGCATCAAAAGAAAATACTTCGCAACCCTTTATATCAACTTCTTGCCCTAAGGCTGTATTGGGACATTGATCATTTTCGTTTAAGACCCCATCGTTGTCATCATCCAGATCGGGATTAGGATTTGGATCAGGGTCAGGACCGGGATCGGGATCAGGATTTGTATTATGAATAATCCATGAAATAGAATGTGTCTGATAATCCGCGGGGGTATCAACTTTTATCAGTGGGGTCGCATCTTGAACCAATAATTTTAGTTCGTTAACTCCGGGCATAAGATTATCCTTCTCAATTAAAATGGAATTTACATTTCCATCAAAATCCACATTGTTGAGTACCCATCTCTTATTTAGGGTATTGGGTATAGGGTCTACCAAGGTTGCTTCAAATTCGATTGGGAAAGTCGGATCGTTTATAGTATTGTTTGTAGGCGTATACGCATCTATTGGAGAAGTCTTACTGTGGATTTTTTTTACTAGGGCTTCTGAACATACCGCACAAAATGGATTACTTGAAACTCTCATCTTGCAGTTTTCATGCGGGCGGTACCATTGAGCGGAATTTCCTCCGCAACAATGTTGGTAAATACCAATTCCAGCGGTATTGTACCAATTTTTCCATTTTACATTTGCCGGATTGGTTTCCCGAGTCATATTAATCCTTTCGGATGCACGATGATCACCGGCATAATACTCGTCCGCTAGATTTGCAAAAGCATGCCCTAGCTCGTGTAAAGCTATTTGGGCCGAGTATTGATGGGTAGATGCAATGGAAATTCCTCCACCTCCTCCGCCACCATAGTAAGGTGAATTAACAAGGACCACCACCTGATCATAGAATGGTAAATTGTACGCCAAAACTGTGTGAAGAATATGGATTTTGGTGGGCACCAATAATCTGTGAGAGCCATAGGTGTCAAACGACGAACCAAAGTAATTATCGACAAACTTTATGGGATGTGCCGGTTCTGCTACATCAGTTCCTGTACCAGGGTGACTTGCCCCACTCTCATTGGAAGGGACTTTAATAATGGAGATATTAAGGTAATTTCTATATTCCTTAAAGGGAGATTCGTTAAGCAGTGCATTTGCAAAAATAGTGGCATCAATAACAAATGTACCCATTTCATGTTCTTGGTATCCATCGCCTACGATTGCAATATTTATCCGTTTAAAGGTGTCCCCTGAGGAATGGATATTCTCAACTTCGAAGATTTGTCCGTGGACAAACTGATAGCTTAAGAGAGCTATTGTAATAAGGAATGGAATCCTCATATCAATTGATTTGGGTGGTGATTAAATTGGTAAGGTTCGGAGTTGAATCCGTGATTTTTGCAATAACCATGAATTTGGTTCTTGGATCTAATTGGGTCCTTATCAGGAATTGGGAACTATCGAGTTCTACAAGTTTTCTATACATTTGACCGGAACCATCAACATATTCTACATTTTTTTTGAGTGGGTCCGTGATATAAAAACTTCGAATGAGTTTTGAGTTTTCGTCGATTTCACTACACTTGAAATCGCCTATTTTACCCATTTTGTGTTCCGGCATATCTTCTTTCAATTGACCTTGGGCAACAATTTTATTGATGAGGCCAACCTCTATTTGGTTGTTGGATTTTTTCGAAACACTATAGTTAAGAAATAGAATTTGTGGATTCGATATTACAGTTGTCCCGGTTTTCTTTTCGCTTTGAACCGCATTTGTGGTAGTACACGAGTTTACCAGAACAACAAGGGAATAGCAGGTTAGGGCCAACCAAATGGCAGGATATTTCATGGGGGATTTTGTATTATGGGCCACGGATTTTGGAATCCCTTACTATAGCCCTTTAAACTTTTCGGTTAAGAATGGTTCGGGAATTAAAACGCAGAATATTGACTCTTATTGCTTTCTGGGTAAGGATACTTGATAATTCTAGAACATGAATTCGTTGCTGATAATTAGAGGCTTACCTAAATTATGTTGAATAAATCGTCTGAGAAAGTATTCTGTAGAAAGGATAAAATCGCAAGCTCTATTTTCCACAATGATTCTATGCCTTCGCCGTAAGCGATTTAAAAAAGACGAATCCGAAGCCCAAAAAGAGCATGAAATGAAAAGGGAAGAGCCCAAAATCGTTCAGAGGGATTGCGCTGTACATACCGAATAGGAAGTAGACCATTAAGGCAAATTCCAAGATCATATTGGGGGATAATTTTTTTGCAAGGTATTTATTCCCCTTCCAGCTATCGGTAAGATTATTGATGTTAAATTTAGGCGTACGTACAAATTCACTACGTTTGCCCATGTGCCCTTCCAAAACGGCCATGGAGTTGTGCAACGAAAATCCAAGGGCCACGGAAAAGAAGGTGAAGAACAGTTTTATATAGTCCACAAAATTGTCAAAACTGCTTCCCTGAATGCTTTTATAGGTAAACCAATAACAGATGAATAGGATTACCGTACTTAATACAAAGAAGCTCAAAACGGAAAATACCCAATCAAACTGTGGGAATATCTCCTTGATATACATTGTGGGAATACTTAATATGGATACCAAGAAAACGCATAGGAACATGGAACTGTTCAACAGGTGCATTACCCCATGAAATTTTGTCTTTAATGAAATGTTCTTAGCGGAAATAACACTCCAGACAGACTTTCTAAAGTTTTCGGCACCACCCTTGTTCCATCGAAATTGTTGTGAACGGGCAGCACTTATGACCACTGGAAGTTCGGCAGGGGTCTCTACATCTTCCAAATATTTGAATTTCCAATTTTTCAGTTGGGCGCGATAACTCAAATCCAAATCCTCGGTTAGCGTATCACCTTCCCAGTTTCCGGCATCCAAAATACATTCCTTTCGCCAAATTCCGGCGGTACCGTTGAAGTTGATGAAATGTCCTTTTGCATTTCGCCCTACCTGCTCTAAGGTAAAGTGAGCATCCAGGGCAAAGGCCTGGATACGGGTCAGGGTAGAATAATCCCGATTAATATGCCCCCAACGGGTCTGTACTACACCTATTTCCCGATCCTTGAAATATACTACTGTTTTTTTGAGCCAATCACCTGAGGGGAGAAAGTCTGCATCGAATATGGCGATAAAATCACCTTTGGCAATTTTTAACCCTTCTTTTAGGGCACCTGCCTTAAAGCCTTCGCGGTTTTCCCTGCGTATATGTTGAATGTCCAGTCCGGTCTCTTGAAGTGCGGTTATCCTTGTGGCGGTGTCATTGACGGAATCGTCCGTGGAATCATCCAAAACTTGAATTTCCAGCTTGCTTTTGGGATATTCGATTTTGGCGATGTTCTCCAACAGACGCTCAACGACATATTCTTCATTATATATGGGAAGCTGTATGGTAACAAATGGAATTTCCCTAGGATCTAACAAATTGAATTTCGGTGCTTCTTGATTTAGCTTTTTATACCCCAAATAATTGACCAGGAGATTCAATTGGGCCAAGCTATAGAAGAAAATCAACAACAGAGCGATACTGTAAATGGCGATAATGATGTAAGCAATTATTAGTCCCATATTATTTAATGCTATACTTAAATATCCAACCCAATATTTTTACGCCCGCAAATATACTACCTTTTACGGTACCGGACACCTTGGAAATTCCGATTCTTTTCTTGTAACGTACTGGTACTTCGGTATATGTCAATTTCTTTTTTAACGCCTTTAGCTGCATTTCCACTGTCCAGCCATAGGTCTTGTCCTCCATTTCCAGTGTTAATAACTTATTGTACTTTATAGCCCTAAACGGTCCGAGGTCTGTAAATGTTGCCCCAAAGAGTAATTTCATCAGAAAGGTAGCCAACCAATTACCGAAAACTTGTTGTGGTGTCATACTTCCTTCTTCCCTAAGTCGTTTTACCCGCGCACCTATTACAAAATCGATATCTTTTTCCAAGATAGGGGCGATTACCTTATCAAGCTCTTCCGGATAATCTGAATAGTCTCCGTCGATAAATACGATAATATCCGGTCGTTTGGATTGCTTTGCCACATAATCCATTCCGCACAAACAAGCATAACCATAACCTTTTCGGAGTTCGGACAAAACGGTAGCACCCGCTTTTTTGGCATTTTTAATGGTATCGTCCGTGGAATTATTGCTGACAACGATAATTTCGGATACTGTATCTGGAATTTCTGCAATTACTTGAGCAATGGAATCGGCCTCGTTGAAGGCAGGGATGATTACCTTAATATCGATCATTAGCGTAAATCGGAAAGTTTGTTTTCGCGATTAAAACTACTAAAATCAAACCATTCTTTAATTTTTTCACCGTTTTTATACTTTTCCGCCGAGGTTAACTTCTCGTCTTTGTACTTGAGGCAGTACCCATTTTTCCTTCCCTTGCTCAACTGGCATTTATGGTTTATTTTTCCTTTTTGGTCATAAAACAACCACCAACCGGTCTTCTTTCCATTCTTGTAATGCCCCTCTTTTGTTCTGATGTTATTTTCATCGTAGAAATACCAATATTTTTCCTTTTTATCATTTTCAAAATGCCCTTCTTCGGAAAGCTTCCCGTTGGAATGGTAAAATTTCCAGTAGCCCATTTTTTTGTCATTCTCCAACCAGCCTTCTGATTTTAGCTCCCCGGTTTCGTAATATTCTTTATGATATCGAGTCGTTTTTTCGGAGGGAGTTCCGTATATCAAAAAAAAGGAGCCTAAAATAAGCAGCTTGGTAAACATGGCGCTTTTACTTTTGATTTACCAAATCCATCAAATCTACCTCGTTGCCCAGTAAAACCTCGGTAGGATTAATACGGCCCTTCTGTGGCCCATTTTCCAACTTTAACACACCTCTGGGACATACCGCTGAGCAAATACCACAACCCACACAACTGGAACGTACAATGTTCTCTCCTTTTTGGGCGTAGGCTCGGACATCGATGCCCATTTCGCAATAGGTAGAACAATTACCACAGGAAATGCACTGTCCCCCGTTGGTGGTTATTCTAAATCTTGAGAACAATCTTTGTTGAAAGCCTAAAATGGCGGCCATGGGGCAGCCGAAACGGCACCAGACCCGGTTTCCAAAAATGGGATAAAACCCAGTGCCAATGACCCCCGAGAAGATGCTTCCTATCAAAAAACCATAGGTTTTACGAAGTGTTTCGGATTTGAAAAGAAAAATATTTCCATCACCACTAAAAAAATGAAGCCCGATCAATGCCATGATAATGACAAAATAACCAATGGCTCCATATTTGGCGTCCTTTTGTAATTGTTCTCGTTTAAAGAGCATAACCCAAACAAAGACCGCAGTTAATACCAATGCCACGCCTCCTAAGAAAACACTTTTGGTCAACCAATACTTACTAGTATCGTTGCCTAGATAGGAATAGATTACCGCAGTGGTCATTAGGGTTACAAAAACGACAACGCTATGTACTACCCAACGTTCTACTTTCCAAGCCATTTTGGATTTGTCACTTAAATGCCGAAAAGAATCTCCAGCAGTCTCTGCCAATCCACCACAGCCGCATACCCAGGAACAATACCAACGTTTTCCGTATTTAAAGGTCAGTATAGGGGAAATCACAAAGATGGAAAGTATTCCAAAAATAAGCATGGCCATACCAATGTCCCCAGAATCTATAAAGCCGTTTATACGATAACGCTCAAAATTATAGTAATTGAGCGGCCACATATTCTTTAGATCGTAATACGGAATCTTTCCATTGAGCCTTGCCATGATCTCGGGAATGAGAAAGGCAAAAGCGGTCTGGAAGAACATGACACTTACAGTTCTAATTTTTTCGTAACGGTTGTGGCGGTATTTCCAAATAAACTTAATACCGAACGCCAAAATGGCCACGGTATAAAGCGTACCGTAAACAAACCATTGACTAGCCGGGTTACCACTTAACATTTTGCTTAAAGGGTCAAATAAGGCAATGACCCCTATGTTCTCTCCATCTTTTACCAGCCCCAAATATTGCGGATAAAAATAGAGAACTATGTAAAAGCCTGTCAGGGCAATTCCGGACATCCAGCCCCAAAGCCCCCTGCTTGAGACCGATTTAAACCATACACCATCATTTTTAATGCCTTTTAGCTTACTGGCATACGCCGCCTGTGAATACCAAAACACCCCGATAAAAATTGCGGATAGGGCGATGGTCAACCATAATCCTTTATTGGGAAAATCTATATTGAATAGGGTAAGGGCAAGAATGCCCAATCCGGACATTCCCAAAAGAGTAGCCAATTTTTGGCCCATGTTCAGCGCCTTTGGTGGTTGTCCCGTAAGGGCCATACTTTTATCGTAAGTGCTCATATATTGTTACTAATTTATGGTTGTCGGCTATTGGCAAGCATTGGCTTAACTGGCCAATCGTTCACCAAAAACAATCAACCTATTGCGAATATTCGTTTTAAACTTTTCTTTTTTGATGCTATTGATTTTCCAAAATCCGAATTGAACTTGGACGTAATTTCTTGTTCATAGTTGGAATAAAACTCAGGGTCAAAATTAGCATCGGCAAGATGTTCCATCACATAATCCACATTCCGTCCTTCGGTTAGCCATCTATCAAAAATCTCATGCCGCATGCGTATCCCAAAGGTATTGATGCCCAAAAAAAGTCCGGTTTCTTTGTGAAAGGCTATAGTGATGCAAATTTTCTCCTGGGAATGCCGCCAATGAAAATGTTGTTCGTTTTCTTTCATGCCGCGTTCACTAAATACCCAGCCGTAGGTCTGGTATTCAATGTCCAGGAATTTGGCAGAGTTGAACCAATGTCCGGGGCTATACTGTATTTTGTTGCCGCAAATTGTTTGGGCTACCGTTTCCCCCATCATCCGGCCCGTATACCAAACGGCTTCAATGGGTCTACGATTCCCGATGGCCTCGTGCTGTTCGGCACAATCACCAATGGCGTAGATATCCGGAATATTGGTCTCCAAATAACGATTAACCTTTACCCCCCTTCCCAGTTCAATCCCGGAATCCTTTAAAAAATCGATATTGGGCGAGACCCCTGCAGTGAGCCCTACCATATTGCATTCTATGGTATTTCCTTTGTCCGTGGTAACAGCCCGGGCATGGCCATTTTCGTCTGCAAGTATTTCTACAAGGTTCGTCTCCAAACGCAGATCTATATGATGTTCTGCAATATGTTCATTGAGCATTTGAGATTCCCCTTTAGGAAGTACCCCGTTCCAAAAACTGGTTTCCCTGACCAAAAAAGTGACGGGAATATCCCGTGTGCGGAGCATTTCCGCCAATTCTATTCCGATAAGACCGCCACCCACAATTACAGCCCGCTTGCAAACATCCTTATTCGGCGCGCTCACTTCCAGTGCATCCAAATCTTGTTTGGAATACAGTCCCTGAACACCTTTTAAATCCTGTCCCGGCCAACCAAACTTATTGGGCTTGGATCCCGTTGCGATAATAAGTTTGTCATAAGCAATGTTCTCCCCATTTTTTAATACCAAGTTCTTGCTTGTATGCTCTACCCTTTCCACATAGCCTTTGACAAGATGTATCCTATTCTTCTTCCAAAACCAGTTTTCGTAGGGTTGGATATGCTCAAACTTCATATGGCCCATATATACATACATGAGTGCGGTACGTGAAAAGAAATAATCTGTTTCAGTTGAAACTATAATGATTTTCTTATCGGAGTTTTTTCGGATATGCCTTGCAGCAGTAACACCGGAGATTCCGTTGCCAATAATTACAATATGCTCCATAGGATTGTATTGGGTTTGCGAGTTAGGTCGTTTCTAAAAATAAGAACTTAATTGGTAGCATTAATTTAGAAAGAGTTTAAATACTAATCCAGTTCGTAAGGATAGGACGGCTATTTCGAACGTACAAGCCTTTGTTAGTCAAATCCTTAAATAAATCATAAAATTTGAAGTTCTTTGTAGGGATGTTAAAAACGCACCGACCTAAGCGCCAACATTACATTAACAATAGTAACAGTATGAAACGGTCCATCTTAACATTGGCTTTTATATTTTCAACAATTGTAGCTATGGCTCAGACTACCACCACTTTTTTTTCGGAGGCGGATGTCTTTTTCAAAAAATATGTACAAAACGGAAGGGTAGATTATAAGGAGCTTAGGAAAGATCCTGCACAACTTGATACACTACTAAAAATGGCCGAAGGAATTTCCACTTCCAAGGACCAGTCCGATGTTTATCAAGCTTTTTGGATTAACGGATACAATCTGCACGTCATAAAAGGTGTTGTTGAGAATTACCCACTAAAATCGCCTTTGGATATTCCCGGTTTTTTTGATAAAATCGAACGCAATATAGGTGGTAAAAGCATTGCCTTGAACGATATGGAGAACAAACTATTACGGGGTAACTTTCCCTCGGAGCCGCGTTTTCACTTTGTCCTGGTATGTGCAGGATTGGGATGCCCCCCTATCATTAATGAAGCGTATCTCCCGTCCAAGTTGGATTCCCAATTGGAGCAACAGACCAAGAAAGCTTTGAATGACCCCAACTTTATTAGAATAAACAAGAACAAGGTAAAGGTTTCCCAGATTTTTGAGTGGTATAAAGGGGACTTTACCCAAAATGGACAAAAGCTTGCGGATTTCATCGATATCTATCGGATGGAAAAGCTGCCGGAGAAGGCAAAAATATCCTATTATCCCTATGATTGGACATTGAACGAAATCCAATAAGTAATACCCATCAATTTATATATGTAAACAAGCGAATAACGATTCGCCTATAAATAACTATTCCATAAATTAAAGACAATTGTTATGAAATCGATTAAAAAATATGTTGCCCTATTCGTATCGGTTACCAGCTCTTTGGTGACATTTGCCCAAGATGACCCACCGCAACAGAGCAATATTCAACAATATACCCCCTCAAAATTGATTGGAAAAGGGCAATGGGACCTCAAATGGTTCAACAACCTATACACGGAGACGGAGGATACATTTACTGGTGATATCCCAAGAAATACCTTTTTCACCTCTACTTTAGAGGCGTATACCGGTGTTGGCAAGAACAAAAGATGGAATGTCGGCGCTATATTCGAATTTCGTTCCAATGTCACTGGAGGTAGAGGTGCCCTGGAGGTTTTTCAATTTGATGGAGAAGAAGGTTCGGCACGTTCCGGGCTTACCTCCATTGCACCTTCGGTAAAATTCGTGCCCATAACCTCGGTCAGTAATTTTAGTATCCAGAGTTCCTTTTTTATCCCCTTGGTGGATAATGAGGTGGAAAATGGAGTGTTTTTGGATCAAAATGGGTTTATATGGCAAAATAGGTTCTTTTATGACCATACCTTTCCTGGGGACAAATGGCAGATTTTTTCCGAGATTAATTCCGAGCTCAACTTTGGTGATGCCGACAAAAGTTTTGCCAATAATAGCCTGAGGCTTACCCCTGGCGTTTTCCTAAGCTATTTTCCAAGCAGTAAATTTACAGTCCTTGTTTTGGCCCAGCACTCGCAATTGTTGGATTTGGGCAGTGATTTTTCACAGGACTTTACGGCCCTGGGAGGAGGGGCAAAATACCAACTTACCGATGCGCTTAACGTGGAAGTCCTTTACACCAATTTTGTACGGGGGAGCGATACAGGCCTAGGGGAGACCTTTAACATAGGATTACGGGCCATTTTTTAAACACATTCGGGTAAATACCGTATTTTAGAAGTCTTAATGCCATCTTTTGATGAAACAATTAGGACTTCTTTTTTTATGCTTTCTCCAATTTTCCTGTTCAAGCCAGATTAAGGAAAAAATAAACGGGGTAAGTTTTGTGGCTTCCCGGGAAGAGGTGGCCCAAGAGCATGTGGAGGAAGTACTAAAAATTCATGCCAACCATGCCGCGGTTATGCCTTTCGCATTTACAAGGGACATACATTCCCCCGAAGTGATTTTTGATACAGACCGGCAATGGTTCGGAGAAACAAAAATGGGTGCCAAACAGTATATTGGATTATTGAAAAAGAACGGGGTGAAGATAATGCTCAAGCCTCAAATCTGGATTTGGCGCGGAGAGTATACCGGTACACTACAGATGAAATCCGAGGAGGATTGGAAAGCACTGGAAGCATCTTACAAGAAATTTATCCTCAGCTATGCCAAGCTGGCGGAAGAGACCAAAGTATCCATTTTTTGTATTGGAACGGAATTGGAGCAATTTGTAAAAAACCGGCCGGACTATTGGAAAAAGCTGATCGGTGAAATTAGAAAGGAATACTCCGGAAAACTCACCTATGCTGCTAATTGGGATGAATACCCAAGAGTCCCTTTTTGGGAGCAATTGGATTATATAGGCATTGATGCCTATTTTCCACTATCAGAAGAAAAGTCTCCTACCAAGGAACAGTTGAAACAGGGGTGGCAAAAATGGAAAACGGCTATCTCAGAGCTAGCGGATCAAAAACAAAGACCTGTTTTATTCACGGAGTATGGATATCGCAGTATGGACTATACCGCCAAAAAACCTTGGTTGGTAGACCATAATGAAGAAAAGGTTAATCTGGAAGCCCAAGTAAATGCAACCAAGGCCATTCTTGAAGAATTTTGGGATGAGGATTGGTTTGCCGGGGGCTACGTTTGGAAATGGTTCATTAGACATAAGGAAGTAGGCGGGGGTAAGGACAACCGATTTACACCACAGAATAAACCCGCCCAAATTGTACTTAGGGACTTCTATAAAATGTATTAAGCTATGGATATGTATGGACTTTGTTTCCAAATAAATACTTCAAACGTACCAGTGTGATATTTTTGCGATACCGATCGCCTACTTTTACACTATAAATTTTGGATGCATGAGACTTAGGGTCCGATTCCCTTTACTTTGGTTTCTTTTTGCACTTACCATAGGTCATTCGCAGGAAGATGTTGTGGCCAACGTGAAGATTCAAGGAACAAATCGGATTAAGCCGGACTTCATTAAAAAACTGATTGCCCTACAACCGGGAATGGTGTTGGATTCTACACTGATGGAGCAGGATATGACCCGATTAAAACGTCTGCCCTCTGTATCCCATGCCTATTTTCAAGTCTTTTCCTCGGAAGATGGTAAACATAATGTTTTCTACAACATAAAGGAAAACTTTACATTGATTCCATTTGCCAATGTATACACCTCTACTAATGACGAATTTGCCTTTCGGATAGGGCTGCAGGAATTCAATTTTTTAGGACGAAACATTACCTTGGGCGGATTTTATCAGTATGATATTTTTAACTCCTACGGATTGAGTTTTAGGGCACCCTACGTATTTGGCAAAAGGTTTGGATTGGCCTTCAACTATAACAACTTTACGACCCAAGAACCGGTTTTTTTCCAGGACGACACTGCAGATTATCGATACAATAACAAAGGGTTTGAAATTTTGGGACTTTATGAACCGAATTTCAAGAATCGTTTGGAATTGGGTTTTAGTCTGTTTACCGAGGATTATGAATACCTTTTTGGAGCCACCAGCCCAGAAGTACCTCAAGCTCTTACAGTGGACAAGCATTTGTTCAAACTCATCTATAATTTTGACAATGTGCAATACTATTATCAGTATTTGTCCGGTTTTAGAAGTACGCTTAACTTTCAATATGTGGGGACTACGGATATTAACCTTCCCGAGTTTTTGATTGGGTTCAATGATTTTGTGTATTTCCATAGGGTAGGTGATAGGGGTAACTGGGCCAATCGTCTACGTTTGGGATTGGCCAGCAATGTTGATACCCCTTTCGCCCCATTTACCGTGGACAACAATTTGAATATTAGAGGTGTGGGAAATATCATTGATCGGGGTACCGGGGCCATTGTACTCAACACGGAGTACAGACATACATTGGTGGACAAGGACTGGTTTGTACTTCAGAGCAATGTTTTTATAGATGGAGGTTCTTGGAGAAACCCTGGGGGCGATTTTAGCGATTTTGGAGACGATCAGAACATTCGGATTTATCCTGGGGTAGGACTTCGCTTTATCCATAAACGGATATTCAATGCAATCTTTAGGATAGATTACGGGTATGGGATTACCAAGGAAGCGTCCCGTGGGGTGGTCTTTGGTATCGGGCAGTATTTTTAGGGGACACTTGTCTTGGGTACCATAAATGGTTCGTTATACGGAATCGCTACAACTCACATTTCTGTTTTCAAGATGTAATTTCTGTCGGTTCCAATAATGTCGCTCTAATCTGATAAATCAGTAATTTGCTAAAAAATTGAAGAGCTTGCATACCGCCGAACAAAAACTAAAGGAGCGCATCAAGGAGTTAACCTGTCTGTACGAGGTGACCTCCCTAATCGTTAACTGTGATTATGACAATGTAAAAACGGCCCTGAAGGGTATTGTACAATGTTTGGAACGTGCATGGCAATTCGATGAGGAGACCTATGTTTCACTAAGGACTTCGGTGTACAACATTAAGACGGCAGAAAAAGGCGAGGATTATGTTTTTTTGGAATCGCCTATCACCATATTCAATAAGCCTAAAGGAAGTATCAAGGTGGGCTACCCCGCTCCCAAATATACCTTAGCTGATTTTTTGGAAGAGGAACAACAATTGTTGGACAATGTCTGTTTAGAATTGGGAAATCTATTGGAACGAAAGGAAATAAGAGAAAACGAGGCTCGTATTCGAAGACAGGTGGAGCAATCGGACCGCTTGCGCATCTTGGGTGAGATTACGGCGGGTATTGCCCATGAACTCAATACCCCCCTTGCCAATATTTTGGGCTTTACCGAACTTTTAAAGGATAGGGTTCAACAGGATGCACAGGCATTGAGGGACTTGGACAAAATCATAACAAACACCATTTTTTCAAGAGAAGTGGTCAAAAAACTTATGTTTTTCGCCTGTGAGATGCCCCAGGAAAAGGAAACTGTCGACATTGTGCCCATTATAGAAGATGCCATTGCCTTGATGCGGACTACGTTTCGACAAAGTGAGGTCGCTTGCGAATTGGTTACTACCAAAAGACCCATACCGCTTCGTATTGATAAGATACAATTAACGCAGGTAGTTTTCAACCTGGTGGTCAATGCGGTTTATTTCTCTCCACCCAAGAGTACCATTATGGTAAACCTAATGGATAAAAAAGATAAGGTCATTCTGGAAATCACCGATGAGGGTTCCGGTATTTCCAAAGAAACAGCACAGCATATCTTCGACCCCTTTTATACTACCAAACCGATTAGGGAAGGTTCGGGATTAGGGCTAAGTGTAGTACACGGTATCGTACAGAGCCATCAGGGTAGGATTTACCATGAACCCAATAAACCTGCAGGCACTATCTTTACCATAGAATTCCCAAAAAAATAGGTGCAGTGCTTAGAAAGGAAAATATATTGTTGGTCGATGATGACATCCAAATATTGGAACTGCTGCAAAGGCACCTGAAATCCATGGACTATCATACCTATAAGGCCATATCGGTAAAAGAGGCACTCCATATTTTGAAGGATACCGAAATCGATCTGTTGATTACCGATATTAATATGCCCGAAGTCAACGGTATCCAATTGGTCAAATACGCTGCGGAACACCATCCCGATATGTCCAAACTGGTGGTCACGGGCTTTCCCTCTGTAGAGGATGCGTTGAGCGTTATAAAGTCCGGCGCAACGGACTATCTTACGAAGCCGTTTACCAAAATGGAATTGGCCAAGGCGGTCAAAAAATCCTTGACAAGCCGCATGTCCAAAAGGGTTATACAGTCATCGGGAAACACTTTTATTACGAATAGCTATGCCGATATGATAGGAAAATCAGAGGCATTTCAGAAAGTCACCGAGGTTATCGATAGGGTAAAAGACAATAGGGCAACTGTTTTGGTACGAGGCGAAAGCGGGACTGGAAAAGAATTGGTGGCTCGCGCTATACACTACTCGGGCAGGTTTGCCCGTGCCCCTTTTATTGCCGTGAACTGTGGTGCCATTCCGGAGAACCTTCTGGAGGCAGAACTCTTTGGCTATACTAAGGGCGCTTTTACCGGTGCCAACGAAAACCGCAGCGGTTTTTTTCAAGCGGCCAACCACGGGACAATTTTTTTAGACGAGATCGGCAATGCTTCCCCAGCGGTACAAAGTAAGTTGTTGCGGGTCTTGCAGGAAAAGGAAGTAACCAAGGTGGGTTCCCAAAAAACAGAAAAAATCGAGGTACGCGTTATAGCGGCTACCAATAGCGATTTGGATGAACTCATAGCAAAAAAGATTTTTAGGGAAGACCTTTATTACCGACTTACCGTAGTTTCCATCAACGTTCCTCCTTTGCGCGACCGATCAACTGATATTCCGCTTTTGATAGAAAGGTTCCTTCGGAAATATGGTGTGGAATACAAAGACCGTTTGGTACGCATAACACCCAATGCCCTGGAGGTGCTAGAACGGTATCTATGGCCGGGCAACATCCGTGAACTTGAGAACGTGGTACAACGTGCCGTTATAATGTGTGATGGGGAAATCAAGTTACAGCATCTACCCAGCGAACTAAAATATCAAATAGACTTTCCTAAGAAAGGGTTCCTAACGCTTCAAGAAAAGGAAAAGGAATACATTCAACAAGTGCTTGCATCCATAGGAGGCAATAAAACAAAAGCTGCAGAAATCTTGGGCATTGACCGCAAGACCCTGCGTGGAAAAATAAAATAGTCACCGGGGTGAAATTCCTCGACCGGGGTGAAATTCCCCATTATTTTTCTTGTCCCGTATTCTAAAAAACACCTTTCTATCTTATTATCAGTAACTTATGGTTTTTATCGTACGGTAGTCATCGTCAATGGCACACCCTTTGCCCTTACCGTGTGAAATCAGTTTTAGGAGATTGTCCATACCCTACCCTAGTGGAACAAAAGCACGAGAATGAAATACGGAGGCATGATATTGGAAAAAAAGGAATACGTAACCCTTAAACGTATTTTGAACTTCCACAAGCACTATAAGGATTGTGCACATAAGGATGCCTTGGAACGACTCAAGGAAAGTATAGATGATGCCTTGGTAAAGGATGAGGAAGAAGTGCCCAACGATGTTGTCCGATTGTATTCCTGGGTCACTCTTAGTTCCGGGGATGGGGGAAGCCGTATTGTTCGACTAGCGCCGCCGTCCGAGGAAAACGATCACGGAAAAAGGATATCGGTAATCAGTACATTAGGAGCCAACCTTATAGGGCTCGCTGCTGGAGATACCCTCCAAATAGAAAAAATTCCATCAGATATAAAATCATTAAAAATTACTAAGGTGGAAAAACCTCACCAACTGTTGTGCGGTCCGTTTTCAGGTTTGGATTTTTAAAACGGTCACTTGAAAAAAAGAATTAACTATAAACCCTAAATATACAGTTATGAAACAGCTATTTTTTGCACTATTATTCGTGGCCGGATCGATAAACGTAAATGCACAAGGTGACAAACAAGCAGTGCCACAAGAGGTCCAGGTCGGTGATATACTTGAGATAGGTCGCCCCGATGCGCCAAGCTACAAATATATTGATTTTCCAAGGCCGAACTTTATTATCAAAAGAGGTGGAATCGCTAATTACAAGAGGGTAGAAGGAAACAAAGTGATCATAACAGCGATAAAGGAAAAAAAAGATGGCACTTTAAAGGTCAAGATCAAAAGGACCGATGGAGGACGGTTTTTTGGTAGCCATCCGGTGGTATCGGCAGATTTGGAAAATGCCCTCGAATCGGGCGAGCTACGTAGAATTTAGTTTTTTGATTGATATAATCCGTCTAGTTCCCAAAGTTGTTTGATTTGCTCAGGAGGTTAATAGGTTATAAGGGCTGGACGGATTTCCTCAAAAATAGTGTTACCGAGGTAAATATCCTAGAAAAGATGAACCAATAAAGATTTTAAAATGCCCAAGAAATTGACTTTAAAACAGCGGATTCATGCCGGATTTATCCTGGCCATTGCATTTTTGTTGGTACTTGCATCGAATCGGTTGAACAGGAGGAATTTCTCAACGGTGGAACATACGGTCAATTCAGTTTTTGAGGACCGTGTGGTCGCCCAGGACTATATTTATAGGTTAAATAACCTGTTTCATCAAAAAGAGATGTCGTTGGAAGTATCTGAACGAAAAGATTCCCAATTGACCGCCAATGATAACATCGGCCTACTCCTCGAAAATTTTGCAGCAACGAAATTAACACAGGATGAATCGGTTCATTTCATGCTTTTGAAGGAAAACTATTCGGAATTACAAAAGCTAGAAAAAGTTTTTTTTGTAAATCAAGAACTAAAAGCAGCAGAACCCATAAAGGAAATGGAGGTTTTACTTAAAAAAATTAACGACAATCTGAACAGGCTTTCAGAAGTACAACTTTCGGAAAGTCTCCAGTTGACCCTATTGTCACAAAAATCCCTGAAGATGAATCAATTGCTCTCCATGCTTGAAGTAGTGTTTTTGATTATCATTGGAATCCTCTTTCTGCTGATTATTTTTCATAAAGAAAAGCCAAATACGGCTTTGGTGAAAGAGAATGTTTGAAATGGCTTTTCATTCACGACATTTTCAATAAAGAGTAAGAAGTTCCTTAAAATGGCGGTTTCAAAGAACATTTTGCTAAAAGCATAGAACTTAGTTTTGAATTTGTCCTATTCCTGATCTTTTTTAGAAGTTTCGATAGGTCACTTTTCATGGGACTGTTGGAGTACTGCGGGTGGGGATAGATCGGTTTTAAGGATTCAGCAATCCATGTTCTTCCAAAAATGCTTTCAGTTCACCTATAGTGGGGTTTTTAAGAAATTTTGCCCCGTAGGTAACCGTAGGAAACTTTAATGTACCATCATATAAAGCACGTACGGTTTCTTCGGCCATCGCATCGGTCTCTACATTAAAGTCCTCGAACTCTACCCAAATGGATTGTAAATAATTTCTAAGGTTGGCCGATTTTATACACCAGTCGGCGCCATAAAGTTTTAGCTTTTGATCAGGCATCGGATTTAGGTTTTAAAGGTTTTGGTAGTAATTGGGGAATTTTTTCCGAATTGGACACGATAAAAGGCGTAAATGACATTAATAAGATAGAGACCGCCAGAAATATCTGGTAGTTGTTCTGGCTTATTAACTCGTACTCCAAACCACTTTGTGCGAGGACAAATGAAAATTCCCCGATCTGGGCAATGGAGAACCCTACGGCAATCGCAGTTTTCCATTCCAGTTTCATGACCTTTACCGCCAATATCCCGGCTATGGCCTTTACCAAAAGGGCAAAGAAGAACCAGAATATTATCCATAAGGTATCGGTCAAAAAGATTTGATAGTCCAACAACATTCCCATGGATATAAAGAAAAAGCTCATAAATACATATCTAAAGGGCAAAAAACAGGAAATGGCCATTCGGTTATAGTCGGTTTCCGCTATGATGAGCCCGGCGATAAATGCGCCCAACGCCAAGGACAGGCCCAGTTCTTCTGTAAGCAATGCAATACCTGTTACTATGAACACCGTTGCGATTAAAAACACTTCTTGGCTTTGAATCTTCATTACTGTCTTTAAAAAGAAAGGAATTACAAATTGGGCTAGTATATAGGATATTCCGCCCATGAGAACCAACTTGCCCGATAGCCATAACAACTCTTCGCCTACGTTTCCGCCCGCCCCTGCCAAAATAGGGGTAAACAACATTAAGGGAACGATCATAATATCCTGAAAAAGCAAAATGGCCAGTATGAATTTTCCGTGAGGGGTATTTATCTTATTGTTGTCCTGAAGTACCTTTACAACTATTGCGGTACTGCTTAAAGCATACAAAAACCCCCAGAAAATGCTCTCCTCAACCGAAGGCCGCATCAAGGTCCATATAAGTATCGAGGTCAGGATAATGGTAAAAAAAACCTGTGAGGCCCCACCGATGAGCACATAATTTTTAATCCGTTTTAAGTTGGTGAACGAAAATTCCAGACCTACGGTAAACAATAGCAGAATGATACCGATTTCCGCATAAACTTCCACCTCTTCCATATCGGCAAAATAATGGCTGGTATTGGGGCTCAAAAGTACACCTGTAATCAAATAGCCAATGATATAGCGTACCTTAAGGAATTTACAAATAATGATTACCGCTGTGGCCACACCAAAAATGGCACAGATATTAATAAGGATATGGTGTTGCATTTATATGGCCGATTTGAATTATTGCCCAGTTTTGTAGTGACCTATAGTCCAATAAGGGCTTATAACACAAATATAAGTGACGCTACATTATATCCGTAACAAAAAAGCCGGCATATGCCAGCTTTTTAGCATGCTACATTAGTCCTTTAGTTCTAAAATTTGACGGACCATCTGATTTGTAAACCCCCATTCATTATCATACCAGGTCATCACCTTCAGCAAATCGCCGTCTACCACACGGGTCATGCTTAAATCTACGGTTGAGGCATAAGGATTCTTGATTATATCAGAAGAGACAATGGGTTCCGTCGTGGTATCCAAAACATGGGCGTAACGTTCCGTTTTCGCTTCTTCTTCCAGAATTTGATTCACCTCTTCCACGGTAACCGACTTTTCCATGACAAAGACCATATCCGATATTGAACCTACGGGAACAGGGACCCGAATGGCAACCCCGTCAAACTTTCCTGCATATTCCGGCAATGCCTTTGTTGTGGCTATGGCAGCTCCTGTTGTAGTCGGAATCAAGTTTTGGGCACCTGCCCTTCCCATTCTAAAATTCTTTTTGGAAGGTGCATCCACAATGCCCTGGGATGCGGTATAGGCATGCACTGTGGTCATAATGGCTTTTTTAATACCTATCCTTCTGCCCAATACTTCAACGATCGGGCTTATATTGTTTGTAGTACAACTGGCGCATGAAAATACGCTGGTATTTCCATCTTTCGAGTTAACGCCGTGAACCACCGTTGGAGTATCGGTACTTTTTGTCGGTGCGGAAATCACTACCGTTTTTGCACCTGCCTTAATGTGTCTTTCAGCATCTTCCCCTTGGGTAAAAACTCCCGTGCTTTCAATCACCAAATCCACTTTATGAGCTGCCCAAGGCAATTCTTCTGGATTTCTGATAGACGTGTATTGTATTTTCTGCCCATCAACTATGAGCACATCGCCCTCATGGGATACTTTCTTTTCATAAACCCCATAAACGGTATCGTATTTTAATAAATAGACCGTGTTTTCTATGGAGACAATGTCGTTTACCGCCACAACTTCAAGTCCCGGGGTTTCATTGATAACCTTTAGGGCGGCACGACCTATACGCCCCATACCATTAATTGCTATTCTCATTTTTATGTTCTTAGGATTAGTATGTCTTTTTTCCAAACTCTTAGTCAGAAAAATGGTAGATAAATTACAGGAATACAGTTTTGTTTTAAAGCCTGGAATGCAATGAAATGGTTAAGGAATTTCCCATGCATATTCGCATACTTAAAAAACGGGAATAAATTTTTGCATAAGGGTTTGAAACCATGTTGTTAAATAAATCGTTGACAAATCTTTCTCCATCAACCTCCAAAGAGTTTTGCGTTATTTAATTTTGTAAGGTGTTGGCCTTTTAGGCATTGTTTTTGATTTTTTTATTTTGAAAAGGTAAAATAGTAATGGTTTTCCTAGCAAAGCGATATTGTTTTCTCCCCATGTTGTTCATTTTGTGCAACGGAATTCATTGTGCTTATGGTCAAGATTCCCTACTCATCATTGTAGCCCAAAAAGGAGATGGTATTCTTTCCTTACTGCGTAAACAGGGGATGAATCCCTATGAATCCTATGACGATTTTATCGCTTTGAACATGGACAACATTCGGGATAGCGTACATCTATATGAGGGGAGAAGTTATAAAATTCCACAAATACCCTTGGACACGGTTGTAGTGGTGGATTCCATTCAAAAACAGTCTGCTAAAATCAAAGAAATTAAAGGGAAGGAGTTTTCCATCTTTGGCAAGAAACACGCCTTGGTACTCCCCAAAAGTGAACGTTTAAAGGGAACGATCTATTATTTGGTTTCCGGCCACGGAGGTCCAGATCCCGGGGCTATGGCAGTTTATCGCGGGAAGTCCATTGCAGAAGATGAATATGCCTATGATATTACCCTTCGGCTGGCCAAGGAATTAATGGCACATGGGGCCACAGTATACATTATAATCCGTGATCCCGATGATGGCATCCGGGATGATCGTATTTTAGAAATCGATAGGGACGAGGTGAATTACCCCGAGGAAACCATCCCTTTGAATCAGGTCTCCCGATTAAAACAACGCGTAGAGGCCGTTAACAAACTGTATCTAAAAAACAAAGGAAAGTACCAACGTTTGGTAGTAACCCATGTAGATAGCCGTAGCAAGGGACAGAATATAGATGTATTTTTCTACCACCATGAGAAGAGCAAAAACGGAAAGAAACTGGCCGAGAGCATTCATAAAACGTTTCAAAAGAAATATAAGAAGTTCCAACCTAACCGTACTTATTCCGGTACTTTTGGAGACCGGACTTCGTTGTATCTGGTGAAAAAAACGCATCCTGCCATGGCCTATATCGAAATTGGCAATATCCGTAACAAAAAGGACCAACGCAGAATTTTGGATCCAGATAACAGGCAGGCATTGGCCAAATGGATTTCTGAAGGGATATTGCTGGATTATGAAGGAGAGTAATTAAAAGACCTGTCCAGCTAGAACTACCAGATAGGTCTCTTCGTTTTAATCCTATGGCCGGTCAAATAAGGATGTATCCAAATCCGTACTAAAATCAATGTTTGTCCAATTAGTGGTCACCCATTGTTTTCCCTTGATATTGCCTTCCCAATCAGCTTCTATATATTTTCTTTTACTGCCAATTTGAATACCATTAATAGTTTCATATTCCATGACCATGAGCTGAGGTTCAGCCATTTGAAAGCTCATTACCGTAAAAAGGAACTGGTCCACCAATTTGGTTTCCTTATTGATAAAAAGCACATAGATGTCCTGTGCATCGCCCACATTATTGCCGAAGGTAATTTTAACCATATCGTAAACCTTTCCATTTACCTTTTTTGAACCTAGATATTCATGGTTTACGCCATCATCCAATAGTTTAAAGAACATGGAAAACCAATAGTAATTCGTCTTGCGCATAAAACGGGCAAAGTTATTGGCCTGCTCATCGCTCGATAGTTTTCCATCCATGGTAACCCACGCATTTGTGCCATCATACCCTTCAATGACCTTCTGACCATTGGGGGCTGTGACCGTATTTACGGAATAAGCGGCATGTGATTTTTCTCCATGAAATATATAGGTTTCATGACTTTTCAAAGTCATAGGAGCCTTTGGGTTTATATATTCATAATCATAGTTTACATTTTTTAGCTTATAGAAATTGGCTTTTCCACCCACCGTTTCTATCATTTCCGATACCAATTGTTTTGCATCTTGTGCCCTGGTAGATAAGGCAAATACTATCAACGAAAAGTAAGTAAAAACTGTTTTTGTCTTCATTATTAAAATTTAAGAGTTGTTTTTGTTTTATTAATTTTCAGGTAGTCGTACATGGATGAAAAATCTTTCGCTCCATATCCATATTGTTTTGCCATGGCACAAGATAAGATACGAAGCTATATCGGTATTTTTCTTTTATAATACTCATAGAGTTGATCTGGCCCAGCTCCAAGGTAGTTTTTAAGATGGATGACCCCAAAGTGATATTGCAAGCGGACAGGCCCCACCTTTTCATATTTTCGCGCTGAAGTTTTTACCTTTAGTGGAAGTATCCTAAACTTGGTTTTTTTATACAATCGCCCGATAAATTCATTGTCCTCGTAGATTTTGTAGTCTTCATTGAAACCTTTAGTACTTAGGAAAAGCCTTTTGGTGACAAAGAGGGATTGATCGCCACCTCTACAAATTTGGTGGTTGATCCTTGTGAACCAGGCAAAGAACTTTAGGAACCTACTGTTACTGTCAAATCGCATCTGAAAACAGCCTGCTTGGAATCCGTCCTTGACCGCATCTAAAATATGGGCTACAAAATTTTCAGGAGGTAGGGTATCGGCATGAAGAAAGTATAGGATTTCGGATTTGGCCTTGCGAGCACCCAAATTCATTTGTTTTGCCCGTCCCTTTTCGGAGTGTACTATCTTGGCTCCATACTCCTCGGCTATTTTAATGGAGCCGTCCTTGCTCCCGCCGTCTATGACCAAAACCTCTTCCACATGTTCCGGCGAAATTTTATTTTGTAAACAAGATAAGAGTGTACCGATATAATCGGCTTCGTTAAGAATAGGAACTACAATACTAATTTTGGGGAACTTCTCTTTCATTCGAAATCTGGATTACCATTGTTTTAGCATTATCCATATCTCATGTACCCCCGATTTCCCATTTCAAATTTCTTTGATCAGTTCTGCAAACAGTTTTACCATTTTTGGTTCTGTTTTTCCGGCAACTTCTATAATCTCCTGTATATTAACAGGTTGCAAATTATCCGGATCGCATTCATCAGTAAGGACAGATACGGCTACAATGGGTAGTCGTAAATGATTGGCAACAATTACTTCGGGAATTGTACTCATTCCAACAGCATCCGCTCCCATAATACGCAACATACGGTATTCAGCTTTGGTTTCCAACTGTGGCCCTACGACGGATACGTAGACGCCCTTTTGCAGTGAAATCCCTTCCCTTTGTGCTATAGCTATCAATTTTTGGCGCATTTCCACATCATAGGGTTCGCTCATGTCTACAAATCGATCTCCAAATTCGGATACATTTTTGAAGGCCAATGGGGAACCTCCCTGTAGGTTGATGTGATCTTCCAGTAACATCATATCCCCTTTTTTAAAGTTGAGGTTTATGGCTCCTGCAGCATTGGAAATAAACAATCTTTGTATGCCCAATCGGTGCATGACCCGAATAGGGTAGGTAACATCCAAAAAGTCATAACCCTCATATAAATGGAAACGTCCTTGCATGACAACCACTTTTTTGCCTTCAATTTTTCCATAAATGAGTTTGCCGGAATGGAATTCAACAGTGGCCAAGGGAAAAAATGGGATATGGTTATAATGTGCTGTTATGGGACCCTCTATGGCATCCACTAATTTTCCCAGTCCCGTTCCTAGTACAATCCCGATTTCGGGCGAATCAAAACCTTTGCTCTTTAGGTATTCCGCGGATTCTTCTAGTTGTTTTTCAGTTATTCTCATATATGCTTTAAAAAAGGTTGAAAGGCATCAATGTCCTTGATGTCCTCATAAACATCAATATCGTTTTTGGTGGGCAATACATTTACTTTTTCCGCTTGCAGGTCGGCCATACTATCCGCGAATATGGTATCCTTTCCCCACTCCTTATTTTGGAACAATTGGGGTTTAAAATTCTTCATGCCCAGCAAATAGTAACCACCATCCTCCGCCGGGCCAATGACAAAATCATTTTCATCCAAGGCCAAGAAAGCATTCTCAAGGTCAGATTGCGATAAATCTAACATATCGCTCCCAATAATGATGATCTTCTCAAAACCGTTGTTGAATCCTTCAGAAAATGCCTGGGCCATACGCTCCCCTAGATTAAGGCCCTTTTGTACTTTTTTGTCGTATACCTTTTCATCCCAAACATCATCCTTCCAAATTGATTCTGAGTAGTATACCTTTTTATTGACATGTAGTTCCTTGGTGATTCTTGCCGTATGCAATAGGAGAAATTTATAGACTTCCAAAGCAGATGGGTCACCTATTGTAGCTGCCAATCGGGTCTTACATTTTCCCAGTTCCGGGTTACGCGTAAAAATGAGGAGCAGGTTTTTGGAATTTGCCAAACTGTAATGGATGGTGCTTATGTCCTTCTTGTTTTCCTTGGGAAGTAGAATACTCAATGTCCGTATATATTAGAAAAGTCTGTAATTTTTATATTTAACCATCAACCATCAACCATCAACCATCAACCATCAACCATCAACCATCAACCATCAACCATCAACCATCAACCATCAACCATC
>CANLWG010000008.1 GCA_947494715.1 uncultured Flavobacteriaceae bacterium
TAAACCATAAACCATAAACCATAAACCATAAACCATAAACCATAAACCATAAACCATAAACCATAAACCATAAACCATAAACCAAACATTTAAAAAAACCAATCAACTTATATGGAACTATCAAGTATTGATCTCGGAATAATTATCGGTTATGTAGTGATTACAGTTCTTTTTGGGCTTTGGGTTTCAAAAAGGGCATCAAAAGATATTGATTCTTATTTTTTGGGAGGAAATGAAATACCTTGGTATTATTTGGGGCTTTCCAATGCCTCTGGTATGTTCGATATTTCGGGTACCATGTGGGCGGTAACCATAATGTTCGTTTACGGTCTTAAAAGTGCCTGGTTACCTTGGCTCTGGCCCATTTGGAACCAAGTCTTCATTATGGTTTTCCTAGCCGCTTGGCTAAGGCGTTCCAATGTAATGACCGGTGCCCAATGGATTACCTATCGATTTGGTAAAACCTTTGGAGCCAAATTATCACATATTATCGTAACTGTTTTTGCCATTATAAGCACCTTAGGTTTTATTTCCTATTTCTTTGAGGGCATTGGTAAGTTTGCCACCATATTTTTTCCCTGGGACCTTGCTTTTGAACTAGGTCCTTTACTGGTCAATTCAGAACAAGCATATGCATTGATTATCATCGGAGTTACAACAATTTACACGTTAAAAGGGGGTATGTACAGTGTTGTAGGTACCGAAGTCCTGCAATTCATTATTATGACAATTTCATGTTTCGTCATAGGATATATTGCCTTTAATTCAATTACGGCCGATCAAGTAACCGCTGCGGTACCGCAGAATTGGCATAATTTGTTCTTTGGATGGGAATTGGATTTGGATTGGACAGGATATATAGATAGTGTAAATACAAAGATCGAGGAAGATGGATTTTCCCTTTTTGGATTTTTGTTTATGATGATGATTTTTAAAGGGATTTTTGCAAGTTTGGCAGGTCCTGTACCAAGTTACGATATGCAACGTGTTCTTTCCACCCGCAATGAAGTCGAAGCTTCTAAAATGAGTGGCCTGACCATCGTAGTTCTCTCCATACCCAGATATTTGATGATTGCCGGATTTGCCGTTTTAGGAATTGTATATCTCGGCCCCGAGTTACAGGCCATGGGAGAAGGAATCGATTTTGAGACTTTGCTTCCGGTCGCCATTCAACGCTTTGTGCCCATAGGTTTCAAGGGTCTTTTGTTAGCTGGTCTTTTAGCGGCCTTTATGGGAACATTTGCTGCCTTTATCAACGCCGCTCCGGCCTATATCGTAAATGATATTTATAAAAAATATATCAACCCGAATGCTTCGGCAAAGACCTATGTAAGATACAGCTATTTATCTTCCATTATCATTGTGGTGGTCGGACTCATTGGCGGATTCTTTGCCTCTTCCATCAATACCCTTACATTATGGCTCACCTCGGCCTTGTACGGTGGGTACGCCGCGGCCAATGCATTAAAATGGATTTGGTGGCGGTTTAATTCCTATGGATATTTTTGGGGAATGTTGGCTGGTCTTGTCGCTGCGACCATAGTCCCACAATTGTATCCTGATACATCCGCGATCTACTTGTTTCCGTTAATATTGCTAACTTCTTTTATTGGTTGTTTCCTAGGCGTAATTTTTGCAAAACAGGACGATATGGAGGTTTTGAAGCATTTCTACAGAACAACAAAACCGTGGGGTTTCTGGAGGCCCGTTATTCAGGAAATACAAAAAGAAGATCCCCATTTTGAACCGAATAGGAATTTTTTAAGGGATGCATTCAATTGTTTGGTAGGTATCGTTTGGCAGATGACCTTTGTCCTCTTCCCGATTTACCTAATAATCAAGGAATATTATAGTATGGCCTTTGTGGTTCTTCTAATGATAATCACATCGGTAATCCTGAAAAGGACTTGGTATGATAAGTTAAAATCAAGTGAGTTAGTAGACAAAAACTGAATTAATGAACAAAATACCTTGGCAGGATAAGCCAAAAGATTCGGAAGATGTTCTTTGGCGTTATGATGCCAACCCGATTATAGATCGATACGCCATTCCCAATTCAAACAGTATTTTCAATAGTGCGGTCGTACCTTTTGAAAATGGATTTGCGGGAGTTTTCCGCTGCGACAACAAAGCGGTTCAAATGAACATCCACGCAGGTTTTAGTGAAAACGGTGTCCAATGGAATATAAATCACGAACCCATAGTAATGCAGGCGGGAAATACCCAGATGATAGACTCGGATTACAAATACGATCCACGCGTTGCCTTCATCGAAGATCGGTATTGGATTACGTGGTGCAACGGCTATCACGGTCCCACCATTGGTATAGGGTACACCTTTGACTTTAAGGAATTCTTTCAATGCGAAAATGCATTTTTGCCCTTCAATAGAAACGGGGTGTTATTCCCAAAAAAAATAAACGGTAAATATGCGATGCTCAGCAGGCCAAGTGATAATGGTCATACCCCATTCGGTGATATTTATTTAAGTTACAGCCCGGATATGAAATATTGGGGCGAACATCGCTGCGTAATGAAAGCTGCATCTTTTAATGATAGTGCATGGCAATGTGCAAAAATAGGTGCGGGGCCGGTACCCATTTGGACAAATGAAGGTTGGCTAATGTTTTATCATGGGGTGATAGAGACCTGCAATGGCTTTCGCTATTCCGTGGGATCCGCTTTATTGGAAGAGAACCAGCCGGATAAGGTAAAATACCGGACACAACCGTATTTAATGGCCCCTTCTGAAATCTATGAACGGGTAGGTGATGTGCCCAATGTAATCTTTCCGTGCGCCACTTTACATTCTTTGGAAGAGGACAAGCTGGCATTGTATTACGGGGCGGCCGATACGGTGACGGCCTTGGCATTTGGCCATATTTCGGAAATAATTGCTTTTACCAAGCAAAACAGTTTATAGGTAAATGGAGGATAAGTCTTTGAAAAGAATCAGAACAGCTAGCCTTATACTTTTTCTTTTGTATATGGGCTGTATACAGCTGGCTGCCCAGGAAACACCAAGAAAATATGTAGCCCTAAAGACTACTGACACCCTTACTATTGATGGAAAAGCTGATGAGCTTTCATGGTCCAATACGGAATGGAGTACTGATTTCATTGATATTGAAGGAATTAAAAAGCCCAAGTATAAAACCCGAATGAAAATGCTTTGGGACGATACCAATCTCTATTTTTTCGCCCAAATGGAAGAACCTCATGTTTGGGGTACATTAAAGCAACGGGACACGGTAATTTTTTATAATAACGACTTTGAAATTTTTATCGATCCGGAGGGGGATACCCACAATTATATGGAATTTGAAATGAATGCCCTGAACACCGTATGGGATCTATTCTTGACCAAACCGTATAGGAACCAAGGAAAAGTTTTGGACAGTTGGGATATCCAAGGCTTAAAATCTGCAGTTCATATAGATGGGACTCTTAATAAATCCAATGATTCCGATACGGGATGGAGTGTTGAAATTGCAATACCATGGTCGGTTCTTACCGAGGCCAG
Source organism: uncultured Flavobacteriaceae bacterium (assembly GCA_947494715.1). Lineage (GTDB taxonomy): Bacteria > Bacteroidota > Bacteroidia > Flavobacteriales > Flavobacteriaceae > Ulvibacterium. The sequence continues at coordinate 3,524 of CANLWG010000008.1, forward strand.
CAATAGCAACAGACTACCGGAAAATGAATTTTGGCGCATTAATTTTTCAAGGGTAAATTGGGAATACGACCTTACAGAGGGGAGATATTCACGAAAAAAAGATAAGGAGGGAAAGTATCTGCCGGAATACAATTGGGTATGGTCTCCCCAAGGTGTTATCAATATGCACGAACCGGAGCATTGGGGCTATGTCTATTTTTCTGACAATAAGACTGGTGGGAAAGATGATTTTTCAATACCAAAAGATGATTATGTTAAATGGTATCTCTATGAATTGTACAGAGATTTAAGAAATAAAAAGAAACAAAATATAAATGGGAAATCCGCAGATGGTGAAGTTTTCGGACAGTCAAAAAAACTATTCGGGAAGTCTTTCATACCGGTGTTGGAGAATTGCAAAACCGGATTTAATATTTGGACAAAGAGTCCTTTTACCAACAAAACACTTATGGTTAGGAATGATGGAAAATTTGAAGCTCATGAAGAAAAATAGCCTTTTTATAGGTGTTGTTAGCTTTTTTATCGTAGTAGGTTTGTTCATATCCTGCCGAAATTCAAAGGAGTATACCAAGAAACAACCAAAACATCCAGAAACTTCTTTGTTGGAACATGTAAATCCTCTTATGGGCACGGATTCTGAATTTAGCCTTTCCAATGGAAATACCTATCCAGCCATTGCCACCCCTTGGGGGATGAATTTTTGGACACCAATGACCGCTAAAATGGGAGATGGGTGGACGTATAATTATGACGACTATAAGATTCGGGGCATTAAGCAAACCCATCAACCTAGTCCATGGGTGAACGATTACGCTGCTTTTTCCTTTATGCCCATTACAGGGGATTTAAAATTCCAGGAAGATGAGCGGGCCTCTTGGTTCTCGCATAAGTCAGAGACTGTTCGCCCGGATCATTACAGCGTTTATTTGGCAGATTATGATGTTACCGCAGAAGTAACCCCTACGGAACGGGCTGCTCAATTTAGGCTTACCTTTCCGGAAACCGATTCCGCTTATGTGCTGCTCGATGCTTTCAACGAAGGTTCCATGATCAAGATTCTTCCCGAGGAGCGAAAGATAGTAGGGTACTGCAGGAACAACAGTGGGGGAGTGCCGGATAATTTCCATAATTATTTTGTGGCTCAGTTCGATACGGATTTTGAGTGGACCCATGCTTGGGAAGATAATTGGAAGTTAAAAGAAAACACTACCCAGGCCGAAGGGGATCATGTTGGTGCTATAATCGGGTTTAAGACCAAAAGGGGTCAAACGGTTCATGTACAGGTAGCTTCCTCGTTTATAAGTCCCGAGCAGGCCCAATTGAACCTGGACCGGGAAATAGGCAGTGACACATTTGATCAAACCAGACAAAAAGCTACTTCGGCTTGGGAAAAGGAGCTAAATCGCATTCAGGTTACTTCGGATAATTTGGATGATATTCGGACTTTTTATTCCTGTTTGTATCGGGTACTCCTATTCCCTAGGAAGTTTTATGAATTGGACAAGAGCAACAAGGTGGTTCATTACAGCCCATATAATGGCAAGGTAGAATCAGGTTACATGTTTACGGACAATGGTTTCTGGGACACGTTTCGAGCGGTATTTCCCTTTTTTAATATGATGTATCCGGAATTAAACTCCCAAATCATGGAAGGCTTGGCCAATACGTATAAGGAATCAGGTTGGTTACCGGAATGGGCCAGTCCCGGACACCGGGATGTAATGATAGGTTCCAATTCTGCACCGATTATCGTTGATGCCTTTTTACAGGGGAATGTACAGGAAAAAGATAAATCCATATTACTTGAGGCCCTACTTAAAAATGCTACAGTAGAAGAAGGTAGGCCGGAAACTTCCGTAGGACGGGAAGGTGTTGACTATTACAATGATTTGGGATATGTCCCCTACGATGTCAATATCAATGAAAATGCGGCCCGTACCTTAGAGTATGCCTATGCGGATTTTACAATAGCCCAGATGGCAAAAATGATGGGAAAAGATAGTTTGGCGAATATGTACTTCTCCAAATCCATGAACTATAAAAACCTCTTTGATCCATCTACAAAACTAATGCGGGGCAAGAATAAGGATGGGAATTTTCAGTCTCCCTTTAATCCCTTAAAATGGGGCGATGCCTTTACCGAAGGGAATAGCCTGCACTACACCTGGTCCGTTTTTCATGATGTACAGGGCCTTCTTGATTTAATGGGTGGGGCAAATGAATTTGCAAAGATGCTGGATCACGTTTTTGAAATGCCACCGATTTATGATGATTCGTATTATGGTTTTACCATTCATGAGATACGCGAAATGCAAATCATGAATATGGGGAATTATGCCCACGGGAACCAGCCCATTCAACATATGATATACCTGTATAACTATGCCGGCCAACCATGGAAGACCCAAGAAAGGATTCGAGAGGTATTGACCAAGTTGTACACCCCAACGCCAGACGGGTATTGTGGGGACGAGGATAATGGGCAAACTTCGGCTTGGTATGTATTTAGTGCCTTAGGCTTTTACCCTGTAGCACCGGCCACAGATCAATTTGTAATCGGTAGTCCCTTGTTCGATAAGGTAAAACTACACCTGGAAAACGGAAATACCTTTTTGATCAAAGCCGATGAAAATGGAAAAGGTAGGCCCTATATTCAGAATGCAAGTCTCAATGGACTCAATTTTGACCAAACTTGGTTAGGAGTAGAGACAGTTCAAAAAGGAGGGGAACTTATTTTTGAAATGGGATCGGAACCTAATAAAAATTGGGGAGTATCAGCAGAATCCGTACCGTATTCATTGACCAATGATTAAAGACCATAAACTCACATTTGAAAAAAGTATCCAAACAACTAATGACGCATAGATTTCTTCTTTTTTCCGTTGTTTTCATCAATTTACTTTATGGGCAAAAGCAGCCTGTAGAGTATGTAAACCCCTTTATTGGAACTTCCAATTTTGGTACAACAAATCCTGGTCCTATCGCCGTAAGGGGAATGGCCAATGTTTCGCCGTTCAATGTGGCAGGAGAACAAAATTTGCCGTTGGAGAAGGACAGTCGTTGGCTGTCCACGCCATATATCCATGAGAATACTTTTTTAACCGGGTTCAGCCATGTGAATCTGAGTGGGGTAGGTTGTCCTGAATTGGGTGTGATTTTGGCCATGCCAACTACCGGAGAGATAGAGACCGATTATCTGAAATATGGGTCTGCCTATTCCTCGGAAGTATCCGAAGTGGGGTATTATTCCAATCATTTAGATAAATACGATATCAAAATGGAAGCTACCGCTACGACAAGGGTGGGGGTAAGCAACTACACTTTCCCAAAGGGAGATTCAAATGTTTTGTTGAATCTGGGCCTGGGACTTACCAATGAACAGGGAGCTAGCGTTAGGGTGGTTTCCTCTACCGAAATAGAAGGGATGCGCTCGGTAGGCTCTTTTTGTTATTATAAACCGGAGGAGGCATATCCTGTTTATTTTGTAGCCCGTTTTTCAAAACCGGCCGAGGAATTTGGAACTTGGAAAAAACCAACAAAATATAAAGGTGTCGAATCCCAATGGATGGGTTACAATGGGAAACCCAGATTGATGAGAGGGTACACCAAAGAAGTCATAGGTGATAGTATAGGTGCGTATATGCGGTATAGTTTTGAGAGGCCTACCCAATTGAAGTTAAAAATTGGCATTTCCTATGTGAGTATAGCAAATGCCCGCGAAAACTTGGAAAAGGAAACTTCCGATAAAAGTTTTGATCAAATTTTAAAAAGTGCCAAGGACGAATGGAACCAATATTTGTCCAAAATCGAGGTTGAAGGGGGCAAGGAGGAAGATAAAATTAAGTTCTATACGGCACTCTATCATACGTTAATACATCCCAATACCCTGAACGATGTAAATGGAGACTATCCTAAAATGAAAACAAGGGAAACCCTTAAAACGGATGGGACTCGGTACACTGTTTTTTCGCTTTGGGATACCTATCGTAATTTACATCAATTAATGAGCCTGGTATATCCCCGGCAACAATCCAATATGGTTAAGAGCATGTTGCAGATTTATGACGAAAGCGGCTGGCTTCCGAAATGGGAATTAAATGCAACCGAAACTACCACTATGGTGGGGGATCCAGCAGGAATCATCATTGCAGATACCTATCTTAAGGGAATCCGTGATTTTGATGTTGAAAAAGCATATGAAGCCATGCTCAAAAGTGCGGATCAAATAGAGAACAATCCGCTCCGGCCTGGAATTAAGGATTATTTGGAAAAGGGCTATCTGACCACGAAAACGACCAATAGCGGTTCGGTTTCCACAACCCAGGAGTATAACATTACGGACTACGCGATTGCTCAATTGGCCAAAGCTTTGGACAAAAATGAAGATCAAAAAAGATTCTCCAGAAGATCGTTGTCCTATCGAAATCTATTTGATAGGAGTATAAACCTGTTACGGCCCAAAAATGATGATGGTACTTGGTTAACACCTTACAATCCGGAATCGGGGGCCAATTTTGAAAAAAACTTGGGATTCATCGAGGGCAATGCTTGGCAATATACCTTTATGGTACCCCATGATATTAAGGGATTGATGAAAATGATGGGCGGCCCCAAACCATTTGTAAATCGGCTTCAGGATGTCTTTGACAAGGACCAATTTGATATGGCCAACGAACCGGATATCGCCTATCCCTATTTATTCAATTATGTTCGTGGCCAGGAACATCGAACCCAACAAAAGGTATCCGAGCTTTTGGAAATCTATTTTAAGAACAGTCCGGACGGATTACCCGGAAATGATGATACGGGAACCATGTCCGCTTGGGCAGTATTTTCTATGATGGGGTTATATCCCGTTACGCCTGCGCAACCCCTTTACACTCTCACCAGACCAACGTTTGATACCATTACAATTCATTTGGATAGCAAGTATTACAAAAACGAGAAATTGAAAATTGTTCGGAGCGGTTCAATGGGTGGGAATGGAAAGATTAATAGAATTAAGGTGGATGGAAAACCGCTTAAGGGATATTTTATTTCGCATGATGATTTGGTAAACGCTTCCACATTGTATTTTGAAATGGTATCTGACTAAATTTCATACTCAAACTATGCCAAGAATCTTATCCCTATTTCTAACAGTTGTTATGGTTTTCCATGCTTCATGTACCAATGACAGTCTTCGGATAGCAGAGAACGGAAAGTCGGATTATGAGATAGTATTCATGGGTCAGGCCACGGAAAGCCAACACCGATCAGCGAAATTATTACAGGAGTATCTCGAAAAAATTAGCGGAGCAACACTGGGTATTGTGGATGAAAGTTCTCAAGATGCTATAAAACACAAGATTTATGTTGGAAATATAAATGATGAGGAGCTGAAACCACATCAGATTGTAATCAAATCTCAGGAAAAGGACTTGTTCATTTTTGGCCATTCCGACTTGGATACCAAATATGCGGTCTATGAATTTTTGGAGCGCTACCTAGGTTGTAAATGGTACGCCCCCGATGCAATGGAAATTCCGTCCATATCATCCATAGCATTGGAACCTATCGATTACGTTTATACACCGGAGATAACCACGAGAACGGTACATTCCAAACTATTCTATGAAAACAAAAGCTTTGCAGACCAACAAAAGGTAACCTATGAATCCTTTCCGCACTATGCCCCGGAGGCTAGGGTACACACCTTTCATCGGTTTTTGCCTGAAGAGAAGTTTTACGCATCCCATCCGGAATATTATGCTTTGAGGGACGATCAACGATTGCCGACCCAATTGTGCCTTACCAATGAAAAGGTATTGGAAATCGTTAAGGATTCGGTATCCGCTTTGTTTGCACGAAATCCGGAAGCTTCGGTTGTTTCCGTAAGTCAGGATGATAATCAGCAACATTGTCAGTGCGATACGTGCCACAAGATCGATGAGGAAGAGGGTAGCCCTTCGGGTACCATGATTCGTTTTGTAAACCAAGTGGCCGCTGATTTTCCGGATAAGACCATTTCTACGTTGGCCTATCAGTATACCCGTAAACCCTGTAAGACCGAACCTGCGGATAATGTGCTGATTACCCTTTGTTCCATAGAATGTGACCGTGCCGCCCCCATTTCCGAAAAGTGCACCGATTTTGCCAAGGATTTGGAGGGTTGGGGAAGATTAACGAATAATGTTAGAATCTGGGACTATACCACCCAGTTTACTAATTTTTTGGCACCATTTCCAAATATCCATACGCTACGGCCCAACATTCAATTATTTAGGGATAACAATGCGAAATGGGTTTTTGAGCAGCATAGCCATAATCCTAGTGAACTTTTTGAACTGCGATCGTACATCACGGCAAAATTGTTATGGAATCCAGAGTTGGATCTGAACACATTATTGGTAGAGTTTACAGAAGGGTATTATGGAACGGCTGGATCATACATTAAGGAGTACGTAGATTTGATACATAGCGAACTGGAAAAAGATACGGATTTCTTCCTATTCCTGTATGGAGATCCTTCGGAGGCTTTTGATTCCTATCTACGACCAGAACTATTAACCAGATACACAGAGTTGTTTGATATAGCCGAAAAGGCCGTAGCTGATAGCCCGGAATTGGTAGCTAGGGTAAAGAAGGCCCGCCTAGGAGTGGATTATGCCGTTTTAGAGGCCAGTAGAAAGAATATTACCGAAATGTACACTTTAATGATTACAGATGATGAGGGAACAAAAAAACCCAACCCTGGAGTAGTTTCCGTATTGGACAACTTTATGAAAACGACTTCCGGGCATGACATAGAACTGATGAATGAAATGGGCTTTACGGTGAGCGAATATGGGACAAACTATGAATCCGCCCTGGAAATTGCACAAAAACCCAATAAGGCAAAAGGCAAAAAAGTAGTTACTTTAACGAAACCCAAAAAATATGCCGATGAAAATCCCATGGTTCTTACGGATGGTGCCCTAGGGGGGAGCAGTTTTTATGCCAATTGGCTGGGATATGAGGGGAACGATATGGAGGTGGTCTTGGATTTGGGAGAGCCTATGGAGATACGGACAATTTCCCTTGCTTTTTTACAGGTAACCAATCACATCGTCTTCTTGCCGTCCTCAGTGTCCTATTCGGCATCTTTAAACAACACGGATTTTCAGGAACTGGGTACGGTCTCCAATCCCTACCCTTTGGAAAAAGAGAGCAAGGTAAACGATATTCGGTATTTTGATTTGGGTTTTAAACCTGTTCGGGTACGCTATATAAAAGTAAAAGCAAAGAATACAAAGACCCCGTATTGGCACCACGCCGCTGGATTGCCCTCATGGGTATTTGCGGACGAGATAATAGTCAATTGATGAATGGATTTCCATATCCTTCCCATGCACGAGCATTGTCTGGACAAATTCTAGTATGAAGTATGCTTTAATTTGGAGTAATACCCTACTTATTTTTTTCCTTCCATCTTGCGATGATTTCGTTCTCCCTTTCTTCGGATATTCCAAAAACCACGTCATATCCTTCCTCCTCAATGAATCTTTTCTCCTTAAAAGAAAGATAACTTGTTTTAACGGTCTTGTCGTAATCCGTAAATACCAGTCCATCATCAATGGCTTTTTTATTACTAATCTGATAAAAACCAGGTTCAGGATCAAAAGCGATGGGAATCCAAAAAGGGATTTCCATAAAAGGCTCAAGCTTAACTTCTTCGACTAAGAATTTAGGGTCCATCCATAGTATCCTCACCTTGCTTTTCAGTGCTTTCTTTGCCTGAATCAACATGTCCTTATATCCCAGTCTTGAGGCCGGGCCTACAAGATTAAAATGTCCCCTAACCTTTTTTTCAATGCATTGGGTGATGAAATTACCAATGTCTTGGGCATCTATGAGTTGAACCGGGTCATTGGAGTCGGGTGCCAAAATTTCTTTTCGATTCTTTATCCGATTTAATACATAGATCCCAAAAGGACCGGAATCCCTATCACCGACTATTGCACCGGGTCTTACTATGGTGAATCTATCGGGGAATGCTTTTTCTACTGCTTTTTCACACAGCACCTTGTTGAGGTTGTAGTTGCCCTCCTCATATTGGTCTCCTTTTCGCCTTGCTGTATTTTCGTTCAATCCAATAGTTCCATAATTTGAATACACGGCTATGCTCGACACAAAAACATAGTGCTTTGCCCTACCTCGTAAAATAGTTACAGCGTTTTGGACAAAATTTGGGTTTTGTGGCCATACATCGATAACTACATCCCAAATCTCCTCCCCATTTTCTAGATTCTGGTATCCGGAAAGTCCTTTTTCACGATCTCCCTTTATTTTGGAAAGTGTGGGGAATAAATTAGGATTTGTAATTCCCCTATTGAACAAGGTTACATGGTGTCCCTCTTCTACAAGCGACTTCACGATTGCAGGTCCCAAAAAATTTGTGCCGCCCAATACCAATACGTTTAGTTTAACGGCTGATATAGGATTGGGGATAATGAATGGAAAGGATAACGTAGCTGCTCCGGCTACGGATAAATCTTTCAGGAATTTTCGTCTATTGATATGCATGAGTCCAAAAGTTTTAGTTCTATTGACCGAATTAAAATTAGGATTTCAATAGTTCTTCCTTTTATAGAATAGTACCAACAGTCTTCTATCCTTTACAAAAACGCACAAAAAACACTTTTTTGTAATTGGTTTTTAATTTGAGGTAATTGGTACTCAATTTTTGTTATTTTATACCTAAATCGAATTACATCACTATTTTACACCTAAATTGTCCGTGGTTTCTTTACTCGTGAAAAAAATAGTAAGACATAGTATTTTCTGGTTTCTGTATATCCTCTTTACAGTAGGAATTTATTATGTACAGGAACCTAACCTAGGATTACATATCATTTATGAATTAGCATCTTTACCCGCAAAACTTCTTACGGTATACGTCACGCTATATTTTATTTTACCACAATTTGTATTGAAGAAAAAATATGGGCTGGCATTCGTGCAATTTGGAATACTACTGATTGCTGGTATATTTTTTTTACGATTATTGGTGTTGGCCACCGTTTATCCTATCTATTTTCCTGATGTTGATACTAATCTGATTCCGGATAACCCGGCAAAGCTTGTCTCCCCTTTGTTGGATCTTATCATAGTGTCTTCGATAGTGGTGGTCATTAAATTGGTACAGGATCGCGAAAAACAGGAACTGGACCATCTCAATCGTGCAAAATCCAATATTCAAAATGAATTACAACTATTAAAATCTCAGCTGCATCCTCATTTCCTATTTAATACCTTAAATGGACTATACGCCCAGATATTGGAGAACCCGGAAATAGCATCGAATACGGTGGTTCAACTTTCGGATCTTTTGCGTTTTATTCTATATGAGGCAAAAGAATCACTGGTAGATGTCGAAGAGGATCTGGAATGTTTAGGAAATTATATTGCTTTGGAGCAAATACGATATGGTAACAAACTGGATTTAAGTTATACCGTTTTAGGAATAACTGCCCATAAAAAGATTCCGCCCTTGCTCCTTCTTCCGTTTGTTGAAAATTCATTTAAGCATGGTATCTCCAAAGATTATGAAAAATGTTGGATACGATGTAAAATTGAACTATTTGAGGATATTCTGATGCTGGATCTGGAGAATTCAAAACCCTCATTTTTTGAAGAAAACCAAGCCGATAATGGTATAGGACTTAAAAATGTTAAACAACGATTGGACCATGTTTTTTCCGGAAAATATGATTTGGCCATGAATGATAGGGAAGATAGATTTTTAGTTAACTTAAAAATACCCATAGTAAACAAATGAAGTGCGTAATTATTGATGATGAACCTTTGGCCATTGATGTCTTGACAAAGCATTTGAAAAAAACGCAGGGCCTTACCCTACAAAGGTCTTTTCAAAATGCGTTTGAAGCTCTATATTATGTACAGACCCAAAAGGTAGATTTGGTTTTTTTGGATATTCAAATGCCTGGAATAAAAGGATTACAGTTCATTCGGATTTTAAAATATCCGCCTAAAATTATCATAACAACGGCCTATAAGGAATATGCATTGGAGGCACTTGAACTCGGTGTGGTAGATTATCTGCTAAAGCCTATCCCATATCATAGATTTCTTTCTGCCGTAAGTAAGGCCATGGAGATGAAATCTTTACCAAAGACCTCCTCGTTGGGCAAGGAAATTAGTAAGGACAAATACTATTTCTGCAAGGAAGGGCCTGTTTATGTTAAGGTCCACGAACGGGACATTGGCTACGTACATGGGAATCGAAATTATTGTATTATTCATCTGCATAACCAAAAAATAAAAGTAAAAGGTAATTTGGGCTATTATAGTTCAGTTTTTTCCGAAGATAATTTTGCCAGGGTGCATAAATCATATTTGGTCTCCCTTGACCGGATAGAAAAGTATGATTCCGACTCCTTGTGGATAAATGGGGATGTAATCCCAATAGGAAGGACATACAAAACAGTACTATGGGATTATTTAAAAGAAAAGACCCTATAAGCTGCTTTTTTTACAGAATTTAAACTTTTTCCTTCCGGATAGTCTGCAAAAAGAGTCATTTAATCCTAATTATGAGATATTACCGCTCTTAGACCATTTGCATATTGACCCCGACAAGTGGAAGCATTGCTTTATTTCATGCCAAAAACCCTTTCATACATCGATAAATCTCTAAAATGATTTTAGACTGCCCCAAATTTGAGGTATTCTAATTCGTTTGATTATGAAAGAACGTATCGATTTACGGAAAATATTCACCTTTACCTGTTGTCTGTTCGTGGCAATGGTGCTTTTGCTTATAAAAAAGATGATGGTTTATAATGGCTTTTAGGAAATAAATTTGGTTCAACCTCCTTAGTGATTCTTAAAGCTGGGCATAATCCGATTACAAATTTGGGATTGGGTCCGCCTTAAGGCCGAAGCTCCGTGTTGAAAGCAGTTCAATCACGTAATCCATTTGGCTTCAAAAACTGTATTTCATTCCTAACTGCGCTCGCCATCGAGAGTTAAACAAATCTGTTACATAGGGTTTCGTACCTTCTGGAATGTTGAATTGAAATTGTGGCTTGTTGTTTTCGATACCCCTAAAGTTGAGAAGACTAAAACTAGAGTTTACCACATTAGGTACAAACACCAAACGCCCCCAATCTTTGTTGACAAAGTTGAACACATTGAGCATATCGAAGGAAAGGGAAATTCCATCTCCATTTTTTAACTTCAAGGCATATTCCAATTTCATATCCAATTCGTGATTCCAAGGAGTTCGTGCTCCATTTCGCTCTAAGATTTGCCCTCGCCTTCCTCTTAAATAGAGGTCACCTTGAATAAACGCATTTAAACGTTCCCATTGTTCGGCAGCACTTACGGTAACATTTCCAGCAGTATCGGTAATATCAATTAGGTTGATTTCCGAGGCGTCTCTTGGTACATAAATTATATCATTTCTTGAAGACCCATCGCGGTTTAAATCACCTTGATAGACATATGAAAAAGGACTTCCTGCCCTTCCATAATACAAAAAGGAAACAAAGCCTGTGCCGTTTTTGTTGATATTGAATTGATAGGAATGGCTGCTTACGAACTTATGTCTAAGGTCAAAGTTTGAATAGGATAACGATGGATTGTTTGCCACCAAAGCTTGATTCCATTCAAAATTGGCCGCTGGTGAGCTTCTCACCGTACTGGAGATGTCCTTACTTTGACCATAGGTATAGCCCAGATAACCGCTATAATTTCCAGCTCGTTTACGAAGCCCTAAAGTAAGGTTGTATCGAAATCCTTGATCTGTATTGGTCAACAAGAATACATTGGTGAGGGTGGGGTTGATTTTAATGGCATCTCCCGTTTCTAAAAAGTATGGACGATTGTCTGCCCCACTAAAGTTACCCACATTGTTTCTACGGTTGATAGACTGAAAAAGCAGACCATTTACCACGTCCGTATAGGTTCCTTCTACGTCAATGGTCCATTGGTTGGGTAATTTGGCTTTAAAAGCTATGTTGGTTTTCCAGTCTCGGGGTAGACTAAAATCGGGATCTAATAGATTTATCTCTGTCAAATTGGGTTGAACGCTTCGTAGGTCCTCCAAGTTTTCGGTTAAAGGCAATACGTCATTAGGTCTTAAATCAATATTAAAGTATTCAGTACCCGAAATATATTCCGCATAGGCGAACCATAGGTACGGGATACGCCCCGAGAACAAACCTGTTCCTCCTCGTAGGGTGTACTTGCCATCTTGGTCTATTTTATAGTTGAACCCAAAACGCGGGTTGAACTGTGGTACTTTGGAAATAGTATTATCAAATCTGGCAAACTCCGGTGTATTGCGTACTTCCTCACTCACGGGTAGTCGCTGGATGAGGTATTGTCCGTCCACCCTTAAGCCTGCCGTTATTTCCAATTTTTCGTTTATGCGAAAATCATCCTGGAAGAAGGCAGCAGCTTCAAAAACACCAATGGTGGCCGATGAGCGAGAGCTTACAAAACCAAAGTCATTATTGTTTATGTTATACACCCCTCTTATGCGGGCAGGTCTATCGTTTAAAAAATCGTCCACTGATCGGTATTCCCACCTTCCGTTCCAGGCAGAGAGAAATCCATAATCTACATCATGCAGTTGACCAAAAACTCCTGCCGTGAAGTGATGTTTATTGCTGTCAAACGTGTAAGTATCTGCAATCTGTAAGGTTGAAAAATCGGTATTGTACACAGAGGCTTCGCGATAGGTGCCTGCAAATATGCGGCCTGCGGAAGAGGTAGCGATTTGGATATGAGGAAATATACGGCCATCAAAATCACGATTTTCCTTTACCATATTAAAACCTAGGGAAAGTTGGTTTGTGCTTCCATTTTTGAAGTTTGATTTTAAGTCCAGAGCGAGACTGTTTGCCACACTATTATGTCGATAACCTTGATTTCCGAAGTTAAAAAAGGTACTGTTCCATTCTAAATTATCCGCAAAACTATTGACGTAGTTATTGCGAAGGGTAAGTTTATGCACTTTGGAAAGATTGTAATCCAACCTAGCAAATAATTTTGTGCTTGCTGTACCTAATTCGGCACTTTGAAACGCCCCAGGGTCATAATCATGGACATTTAACAATCTATCCCGAATGGTAGTGACATCCTCCAAGGAAATATCCGAAGAGGCACTTCCGGGTGCATTTAAAACGGGAGTATTAGATAAAGCCTGTTCAAAATTCACATAGTAAAACAGTTTGTCTTTGATGAGGGCGCCTCCAATACCGCCACCAAATTGCACATCGTAAAAAGATTGTACCTCTTGTTCGGCCCCGCTGGCAAAGTGCCCTATAAGGGTTTGATTATTGCCATAACCATAAACTTCGGCTTTGGTGGTATTGGTACCATTTTTGGTGACCAAATTGATGCTTGCGCCGTTAAAGTTTCCGATGCTCACATCAAAAGGCGATAGTTTTACACTTACTTGTTTTACTGCTCCCAGCCCAATAGGCTGACTTCTGGAAAGGCTCCCTGGTGTACCGTTGGCAGACGAACCAGAGGCACCACTGGCAGGTTCTTGGAAACCGATTATATCATTATTGGCAATACCATCAATATTCAAGTTGTTAAAACGATTGCTAGCACCTCCAAACGAATTTAAATTATTCTCTGGTAAATTCTTGGAGAGGTCTTGAATACTCCTGTTGATAGTTGGAGTGCCTTTGATGGCTTTGCGACCCAGAAGGGTTTCGTTGCCTGTTTTTTTTGGGGCGGATTCAGCGATTACCACGACTTCTTGTAGATTCGTACTTTCCTCAAGAAGCACAAAATCCTTTACGGTAGTGCTACCCAAATTAATGACCAAGTTGAATTCTTCAATGGTATTGTAACCCAAAAAAGAGACCGTGACTTTATAACTATTGCCCGGGGGAATATTTTTGAGTCTGTAAAAACCACTTTCTTGTGATATCGCTCCATAGGTAAAATTTGTTTCTGTATCGGTCAAAACGATATTTGAGAAAGGTATAGGTTGGTTTTGGTTGTCTTTTAAAGTTCCCTGAAGACTACCGGTAGTTTCTTGCGCAAAAGTGTTCAGCGCAAATAGCGTCAACAAAACGGCAGTTAGTATTCTTTTCATTCTGATAATCAAGTCTTGTTATCACCAACAGCGGGAATACAAGCTGATTAGCGATTTATCTTTTAAAAAATTTAAATGAAAAAGAGGTCTTTTGCTTCAAAGCAATGACCTTTCTAGAATTGAAAGAAGTAGAATATGGGAGAACCCTTATTAAAAAGTTTGGAATGTAAAAGTTTGAGTTCTGTAACCTTGGAAACAAAATAATTGGTACTTCGCCCTTTTATTGCAGATTGGATACTACTGCATAATCGTGCGTTTCGTATCCTATGCAGAACTAGGTTTTCCAAAGCGGATAGGTAATTAATGTCCCACAGCTTTTCGAGTGAATGACATTCAATCCTTCTTGTTCTTAAACCTTCAAAGAATTCTTCAAAAATTTTGTTAGTATTCCACGAAAGTTTTAAGAATGCCCTATGTTCGAAATCTTTTTTCGAAAGTCCCATCAAATAAAACCCACCATCATAAGTCGGTCCAAGAACCGCCTCACCATTCTCTAATATTGTTTTCGCTTGATGGATATGGTTTACCTGCAAGTGAGGACAATCATTACCGACAGCAATCAAGCCATCATAGCCTTCATCAAAAACGCTTTGTATTGCATTTGAAAATCGTGTACCAAAGTCATCTCCTATTTGTTTTGTTTCATCGAAATGGAAAACAGGCAGGTCACTTTGTACAGCGATATCCTTGGTATGTTTATTTAGGGATTTAGCTAGAGTGCCCTGAATTAAAAAAGGCTTACGTTTTACTTCTTCTTCATCAGAAAGAGCAAAAACTAAAAGTGCAATTTTTTTATAGGGAGTATTGATTAGATATTGATTTGAAGGTTTTAATAATGTTATAAGTCGCTAAGAATTTGGTAACATTACAAGCTTTCTACAAAATTATTTCAAAAAAATTATGGAGCACATATCCAAGCATTGGGGTACTCCCTATTCCCAGAAATGATTCTGGACTGTCCCAAATTTGAGGTATTCCAAACCATGTTGATTATGAAAGAACGTATCAATTTACAGAAGGTGTTTACATTTACCTGTTGTCTATTCGTGGTAGTGGTGCTCTTGGTATAAAGAAGACGATGGTTTATAATGGGTTTTAGGAAATAAATCCGGTCCAATTACCCCTGTGCTTTTAAAGCAAGCCATACTCCGGTAACAAATAAATAAAGTGCGTAATTATTGCTGACAAGCCTTTGGTCATGTCTTCTTAAGTCTGGCAGGGAGGCTACCTTGTTTAACCTTTTCCCTGAATGTAAAGCAATGTAGTACCCCAAATAATGGCGCAGGACAAAAAAACACCCAACGCATTGGCAAAAAATGCCTTCCGTCTTTGTATTTGAAACAAATAAGATGCTATACTGCCCGCATACGCCCCCGTACCGGGAATGGGTAACATGACAAATAATACGAGACCCCAAAAACCGTATTTCCTGATTTTTTCCCCTGAGCCTATCTTTGCCCTTCTGGCGACGAAGATTGCTGATTTCTTATAAAATCTCCATTGTAGTAAATAACGGTGTAAATTTTCCAAAAAAAACAGCATCATGGGAAAGACAAGAAGATTGGCCGCAAAACAGACCACGAATACCAAATAACTATTCAACCCACTGTACAAACCATAGGGGATGCCTATTTTGGCTTCACCAAATGGAGAAAGACTCCACAAAAACGATATGATTATATCCAATACGGGCATAGCAACAGTTAAACCACTAAACTACACATGCCAGGATGAATTGGAGAGACACAAGTCATAAATGTTCCTTAAAAATGTTTGTCAGCCGTGTTAATCTTAATTAAGGACCAGTCTGGATTCAAATTTCTTTTAGTGACCATGGCAGGGGGCCAGATGGCAACCAATGGTGTAGTGGACTCTAGGTAGTGAGGGATCAGGTGGTGCGTTAGTAATCCTGAATGAGTTCCCTTTTATAGGATTTTTAGTAGTTTTTAATGTATATATTCGTTTTTGACCGGAAACTTCCAATATTTTACAAATCACTACCTTGCTGGAATGACCATTTCCTCTTTATCGGCGGATCTGTTCATACTAAAGCTCCAGGAAGTCCTTTAGTTTTTCATCCTCCATTTTGACCCTACTATTTTGTAGTGCCTCTCGCAAATCTTGTCTTGCCCATTGCATTTGTTGAATGGAAATCTGGAGATTGATATTGGCCTCGTGTAGTTCGGCCCTTGATGAATCCAATTTCTGTCTAGCTTCCTTAAAATGTTCCATGATTGAAATGTACGAAAAAACAAGTATTGTGACAGTGGATTCCTAAATTTTTCGATGAAACCACTATCAACTCTTTGTTAAATTTCAATATTAAGATATAATACTACTTTGTATGTAGTAAAATACTTAATAAATTTATTGTTTCTAGTGCACCTCATTGATGTAATTTGTGATTAGTGTCGAATCGAGGGTCGGAAAGAATTCTGATTATCAATAGATTACAAAATGAGTGGTTAACTGCCTTACCGTTCATGAATCCTGTTGATTTTCAAGGATGGCAAACCCGATCCTTGGTTCGCGCAAATGATTGAACTACTTGTATTCGATGTTAAAACCAGTGATTGAAAGGGGAGGTTTGAGATTGATTATAGTACAAATACGTTACAAAAAAATGCAACTATCTATTTATTACATAATTACAGTCGTTAAAAGTGACCGCGCATGGATTTTCTGGTACACATCCTGCAAAGCTCCGCTTTAAAAACAGTTCAAACAAAAAAACGCTCAAGCAAGCTTGGCGTTTTTTCTTTTCAAACTATTTATTCGTGACCGCAACAGGATTGGATATCCTTTGCATTCCCATGTGAAAATAGAAAGCCTATCGCTATCGCGCTATTTTTTTGTTGTCCTCCAAGCTTGGTAAACTATAGCCTCCCATTTTTTTGGAAAACAAAAAATCCATCACACAGTGATGGACTTTCTGCTTTAAGTGACCGCGACAGGATTTGCTGTGCATATCCTTTTAATCCCCTCCTGAAAATGCAGGCTTGCATCGCTATCGCGCTGCGGTTTTGAAATTTCTTTCTGCTTACAAAAGCTCCAGGCTTTTGACACTTCCAGAAAAACAAAACCCTGCATTTTCATACAGGGCCTACGCTTTAAGTGACCGCGACAGGATTCAAACCTGTAACCTTCTGAGCCGTAATCAGATGCGCTATTCAGTTGCGCCACGCGGCCTTTTCAGGGCTGCAAATATATTTCTTTTTAAATTTAAGGCAAAATTACAACCATCAAAATATGGATCTAAAAACCTTTATACGCGATATACCCGATTTTCCTTCCCAAGGAGTTCTTTTTAAGGACATTACCCCACTTTTAAAAAGTCCTAAAGCACTTAGGGCTACAACAGAAAGATTGGTGCAAATGGTAAGTGGGGAAGTAGATATTGTAGTGGGTATGGAAAGCCGGGGATTTTTCTTCGCGCCAATTATGGCTTCCATATTAAACGCCGGTTTTGTTCCCGTACGTAAATCAGGGAAACTTCCAGGAAAGGTAGTCGAGGAAACCTATGCTTTGGAATATGGGCAGGATACCCTGGAAATTCTTGAGGACAGCATTTTCAAGGGAGATAGGGTTTTGATACATGATGATGTCTTGGCCACTGGCGGCACCGCCAAAGCTACTTGTGCCTTGGTGGAACGCTTGGGTGGAAAAGTTGTACAGTGTAATTTTCTTATTGAATTGGAATTTTTAAAAGGAAGGGGGCAATTGAACGGTTTTGATGTAAAATCGCTAATGTGCTATTGATCCAACGCATTGGTGGTAACATAGTAACGCCATCCAATGATGACCAACTGTAGTTTGGAAGCCTTGGATAAATCCAATCCTTTCTTGGAGTAACTAGGCAGTAACGCCTTATTGATTTTGGCCAAGAGCTTAAAAAAAGCCTTCTTCAAGATGTTCGGTTTTCTCAAAAATACAAAATAAAAACTCGGCCCTAGACCGAGTTTTTTTTGGTGAGATACTATTTTGAGTTACTTTCCATCATCTTCTTGGCCAATTCGGCACCTATCAGGGATTGTAGTAAATTGGCATCCGTTTTCTGGGAATCTCCACCACCTTCAATAAAGATTTCGGGTAGATTAAGTTCCTTGAGCTCCCGGGCCACCCCTACTGAGGTCTTGTATTGCCATTCGGCCCTTTCCTGGGGAGTAAGTCCGGCATTCACCAATTTGGCATTTTGATAAGCCTCTGCGTCCGCTGCCACCTTTTTACTCTGCGCCTTGAATTTTTCCACCTCAAACTGTTTCTTCTCTTTTACAAGGTTAAATTCCGCAACCTTGGCCTCGGTTTCCGCGGCTATGGTCTTTTGGATCTGTTCCTTCTCCAAACGAGCCCGTTCCGCTGCTTTTTCAGCCTCTCCCCGTGCTTTTTCCTTTTGTGCACGATAGAACTCGCGCTCTGCCTGCTGCTTTTCCAATTGGGTCTGGGCCACCTCTTCTTTTTGCAATTGGAGGCGCTTGTCAAAGGTTTCCTCCCAATCAATTTCCGTAACAACGGCCTGGACCACTGTGAGACCATAGGCTTTTAAGGAATTGCCGTGTTCACGAACAGGCTCTCCATCTATTCTTTTTATCCGAAAACGCTTTTGCTTGGATTCTTTGTTTACAACAGTCCGTACAGTTGTACCGTCTCCAATGATTTCTCTTTGCTCACTTTCCATATACTCTTCTAGGACGTACATACCGTTTTCCAATTGGTCCTTAAAGTACCGATCAAAATCCGAGGCTTGTCCGGAAATATAATCCTGGGCATCCATAAGTTTACAGGTATTCTTTATGGATTGGTCAATATTGGGAATAATCCGGGACCGTATCAAATTTTGTTCGGTCTTATTACGGTCGGCAACCGATAAGAACTGGGCTTCGCCTTCGGTATTTATACTAATGACCACAGAGGTTGCGATTCTTGCTTTTACGGCATCGCTAAAAGCCCAATATTTAGCTGTATCTACATTGGCGTATTCACTTTGTTCGCCCAATTCACCAATGGTATTGGGTATTACATATTTAATAGGCAGTTCAAATTGGATGGGAATCAGTCTTCCCCACATCTTGGTGTGGATGCCCTGACGGAACACCGCTTTTTGTCCGCCCCATGGATATTGAACCGCATATGCAGTACCAGGCTCGGCATAAAATAGTGTTCCCGTGACAATGCTCAATACGACGCCCAGGAGTATAATCTGTAAGCTTTTACGTTGGGTAAACCACCCAAGCAATCTATGATTTTTGAATATTGGTTTTGCCAACAAAGTGACAATTCCAATACTAATGATGAGTATTCCAAATAAGGTTAACATGATATATAGTTTTATAGGTTAGACAATAAGGACAGTAACAAAAGGCAAATGATGATTTTTATGATGGTAATCATTGTTTTAAATTTTAAAAAGGTTAGGAAAAGGATATGAATAATCGATTATCCATTTAATATATATAATAAAAATCTATACTTCCTAACGATTTAATGGAAAACAATACAATTGAATATACTTTTGTAAGTAAAAAAATGAGATATATTTCAATTTTTTTAAAAATCTCTTACCGTGTATTTTGAATTGTAAGTGTAGAAGGTCTGGATGTTACACTTTATAACAATTGAAGGGCCATTTTAGACACTTTTTTTAAAACCAAGGGCCTTTTCATCCAAAAAAAGAGCATTTTTTGCCATTTTGATTTTTTGATTACCATAGAGAATTATCAAATCATAGGAGTTTAGCTCGCATAACAAATCAAAATCTTAAGGGTATATTTGTTTCAAACAACGGTCATGCAGAATGCATTTTACATTATAGTTGGGCTTGTACTATTAGTCCTAGGAGGCCATTGGTTGTTAAAGTCGGCTGTAGCACTTTCCCTTCGTTTACATATTTCAAGAATCATAATTGGGATGACCGTAGTTTCCTTTGCCACATCCGCTCCTGAACTAATAGTGAGCGTTAATGCTGCATTGAACGGGTTCCCAGATCTGGCTTTGGGCAACGTTATAGGATCTAATATTGCGAATTTGGGCCTGGTATTGGCCATTATCATTATTATAGGGAGCATAGACGTACGGAAGAGCTTTTATGTTACGGACTGGCCTGTAATGATGGTATCCTCCCTCTTGTTTTTTGCATTTATTTATTTTGACGGAGAATTGCAGCGGTATGAAGGTGGTACTATGTTCCTTATTCTATTTCTATTCTTGGTCTACCTTTTACGTTATCAAAAACCTGCCGTGATGGAGGGGGTGACCAAAAATGTGTCGCCGTTACCATTATATAAAGCTGTACTGTTATTGGGTATTGGTGGAGGTGCACTTTGGGGAGGTTCGGAAATATTGGTAAAGGGTGCTGTAGGTTTGGCTTCCTTTTACGGCGTTAGTGACCGTATCATTGGGATTACCGTAGTATCCGTTGGAACCAGTATTCCGGAATTGGCCGCATCCATTATTGCCATAATCCAAAAGGAAAAGGCCATTTCCGTAGGCAATCTTATAGGATCCAATATCTTTAATCTTCTGGCCGTTCTGGGGATTACCGCCATGATTAAGCCGATTCGGGTTGTGGATCAAGGATTGTTGGAAAACGATATCTTTTGGATGTTGGGTATTTCTTTTTTGATATTGCCTTTGGTCTTTTTGCCCAAAGGGCTGCGTTTGGGTTGGCGGGATGGTATAGTTCTTGTGGGAATTTATACCACATTTATCTATTTTACGGTAACCTAAAAACTCTAATTTTTGATGAAGGTGAATTACTTTGTCATGATTTGCTTTCTCCTATTTCTTCCACCAATGTGGGGGCAACAGGAGTTTATTAGGGGTAAATTATTGGATGCCCGGACCAATGAGCCCGTGGTATTCGCTACGATCAGGATAAAGGGTAAAGCGGTAGGGGTCATCTCCAATCAGGATGGGGGGTTTCGTATCCCCACAAAGTTCAAGGAGCTAGGGGATGTACTTATCATTTCCAGTATGGGCTATCGGAAAAAGGAAATTCCTATAGCCGGCCTATCACCTGAAGATATAAACATTATTCGACTTTCCCATGGTATTCTGGAATTGTCCGAGGCCGTAGTGACTGCAAAGAAAAAGCGCAGGTTAACTGCTAGAAGAATAGTGCGAAAAGCAATAGAGGCCATACCACTAAACTTTCCCCAAAACGCGTTTTCCACTATTGGCTATTATAGAGACTATCAACTTAACCAAGAAAATGATTATATAAACCTCAACGAAGCAATAATTGAAGTATTTGATAAAGGGTTTGATGAATTGGACCATAAAACCTCCCAGATTAGAATATATGATTATAAGAGGAATACGGATTTTAGAAGAAACTATTTTGCAGAACAAAAGTATGACTACCGAACAAGGAGGAAAATAATCAGTAATGCATTTCTTCCGGATTACGGAGGGAATGAATTTGTTATACTGAGAATTCACGATGCCCTCAGAAACCATAAGGTCAATTCCTTTGATCTTGTGAATGTTTTGGAAAAAGATCTCTTAAAAAACCATTCCTTTTTTAGGGAGGAGGATATGTATTTGGATGATGAGGTGCTACATACCATTGGTTTTACCAAAAGCATACCTGGAAATAGGGTAAACAATAAAATATACATAGCAGGATATAGGGCAGTGGGCAAACTTTATATATCAAAAAATGATTTTGCAATTCATGGAATGGAATATGCGCTTTATGATAACCGAAACTTTAATATCAAGAGAAAATCCGATACATTAAATCCCCAAGGGAAGCCCATTTTCGAGGTAATTGCTCAATACAAAAGGATTTATACTAAAATGTACCTAAACCATATTTCCCTTCACAATTTTTTTCGACTAAGGGTAGAACCAAAGTTTGTAGCGGAGGATGTAACCGTAGATCTTTCAAAAAGGTGTTTCATTGTAACATTTAATACTGAACCTGAGGTTAAATCTGCAAACACCCTAAGGAATTATAAGTTCAAATTTAAAGGAGACAAATTGAAACTTTTAAGAAGCGACCTCAATAAAAAAAGAATAGCCCTTTATCCAGATATGGAAAGGGTAGAACTGGAAGAAATGTTTAAGGAAATTGAAAAAAACCGAAAAGATGGTATTGTAAAAGGGAATCTGCTTGTCGCAAAAATTGAGAACATTAAAGACATGGAAGGTAATGTATTAAATGAGTGGATTTTTAAGGATTATCAGCAATTCCGGGAATACTTTGTCCAACGAATAAATCAAAAGGCCAATCCTATCCCTGACGGCCTTCTTATGAAAAAGAATAGACCCATATTCGAGGATCAACCCATTATAAAACCCGATAATTTTGAAGAGTATTGGATGAACACACCTTTAAAATAGATTCTAAAAAGACAGGTATCCTAAAACTATAGTGATTTCATCATGGTATTTAAGAGTATTAAGTATATACACTATTTGTTTGTAATCTGTTGCGGCACAGGTGTCTTTTCCCAAGAAGATGAATTCATAAGGGGCAAACTGTTGGATGCCCAAACCGGTGAACCTGTGATATTCGCTACCATTAGGATAAAGGACAAGACGGTGGGAGTCATCTCCAATCAGGATGGGGGGTTTCGTATCCCCAAAAAGTTCAAGGAACTGGGTGATGTACTTATCATTTCGAGCATGGGGTATGAGAAAAAGGAAATTCCCATAGACGGTCTATTACCGGAAGCTATAAATGTTATCAGGCTTTCCCAAGGTATTCTGGAATTGTCAGAAGCAGTAGTGACCGCAAAGAAAAAACGGAGATTAACCGCCGGAAGAATAGTGAGGAGGGCAATAGAGGCCATACCAGTGAACTATCCCCAAAACCCATTTTCCTTAATAGGATATTACAGGGATTATCAACTTAACCAAAAAAATGATTACGTAAATCTTAACGAGGCTATTCTTGAGGCTTTCGACTTAGGTTTCGACGAAATCGATAGTACTACCACCAGAGTTAAAATTTATGAATACAAAAAGAATACGGGTTTCGAGAGGGATATGATGGCAGATGCCCCCTATAATTACAAGACTTGGCAAAAAATAATTGACAAAGCCTATTTGTTCAATTATGGAGGCAATGAATTTACGATTCTTAGGATTCATGATGCCATACGCAACTATAAAATCAATTCTTATGATTTTGTAAATCAACTGGAAAAGGACTTTTTGAACAATCATTTTTTTGATAGGGAAGAAGATGTTTATTTAGATGGCCAAGCCTTATACAGTATACGTTTTAAAAATTCCAAATCAGGATTAACAATATCGGGCAGATTAATAATATCCAAGGAAAATTACGCTATTTATAAAATGGAATATGCCATATATGATAGTGTTAAAGGAAAAAACTCGAGTAAAAGGAACAAGGGTGGAAATAACCAACAGCTTGTCTTTAAAGTAGTTTCCGAGTATAAACCAAAATACAGTAAAATGTATTTGAACTATATTTCATTTCACAATAGTTTTCTATTGGGTATGCCACCCAAATTTGTTGTAAATAATATCTACTTGGATGATTCATGCAAGTGTTTTACAGTTAGGTTCAGTGAATTTGTTGACTACTTCTCTGGGGGAAAAAAAAAGAACTACAGATTTGTTTTCAATAAGGAGAAAATTTCCATTTCAAAAATAATACCGTACAAATATACAATAGAACTCTATCCTCGTTTAACCGAAAGACAGTTTGAGGATATACAGTCTGAAGCAGATAGGGTAATACGAGGTCTTAAGTCGGATCGAATGAAAACGTCAAAAGAAACCACCGAAGGACTCAGTGATAGTACTGGGGAACTTCATATATACAAAGCAGAACTTGATTCTGATTTAATCGAGGAAGGGTGGGCGGATGTGTTTCAAGTAGAAATGAAAGAAGGTAGTTTTGAATTAAACATACCAGAAACATTTAAAGTGACCATTGAAGGACTTAAGGATATTTATGGCTTTCTTCTCAATAAAAGGGTTTATCATGAATATAGACAATTCAGGGAGTTTTTTGTACAACAGGTAAGGCCTGGTAAAACGGCTTCGGAGGATAGTCTTTTTATGAACAAGCGCGAGCCTATTTTTGAAAACCAGCCTATAGCAAGGCCGGATAACGTTGAAGACTATTGGATGAACACACCACTCAAAAAGGCCGACTGATTATGAATAGCCTAAACCTAAATCGAGTTACCTTTGTTCTGTTGTTCTTTATTTCTTTTGAAATTTTCGCACAACAGCAAGATTATATTATAGGCCGGTTGTTCGATTCCCAATCAAATGAACCCGTGGTTTTTGCCAATATTCGAATTAAGGATAGAGCTCTGGGCATTATTACCAATGTCGATGGCAGTTTTAGAATTCCCTTGAAATATAGAGAGTATGGCAATATCATTGAAATATCATCGATGGGCTATGAAACCAAAGAGATACCTATAACCGATTTTAGTCAAACCGAGCTAAATGTACTGAGCCTAAATCCTACAGTTTTCGGTTTGGATGAGGCAGTGGTCAAAGCGAAGGGTAAACGAAATCGAAACTTAAATGCCAAGCAAATTGTACAGCGCGCCATTGAGGCCATACCTCGAAATTTTCCCTCAACTTACTTTTCTATCATAGGCTATTACCGAGATTATCAGTTAAACGATGATCAACAATACGTTAATCTAAATGAAACCATTCTTGAAGTCTTTGATCAAGGCTTTTATCAATTGGACGATGCTACTTCTGAAACGCGCTTATTTCATTTTGGTTTGAACGATAATTTTGAACAAGATTCCTTGGCGCGAGCTGCTTATAATTATGGATCACTAAGAAAAATAATTAAAAAGGCGCATTTAGATGCCTACGGGGGAAATGAATTTCGAATTTTGAGAATTCATGATGCCATAAGAAACTACAATGTTGGTTCTTATGATTTCATCGGCACTCTTAAAACCGACTTGATTGAAAATCACTTTTTCTTGAGAGGTAGTGACACCAGCGTTGATAAAGAAGAATTGTACACCATTAAGTTTTGGGTGTTTTATCCAAACTATCGGGCTAATGGCACCATTTATATTTCCAAACCAGATTTTGCGATACATAAATTAGAGTATACCATGTACGATGAAAAAAAAAGAAACAAAACAGGTAAAAGGAATAAGCATGGAAACAAGCAAAAAGTAATTTTTGATATTGCCACGGATTATCGAAGAATAAATAATAAAATGTACCTGAACTACATTTCATTTTATAACAGTTTTATATTGAATATACCTCCGGTTTTTAAAGTGGACTATGCTACCGTTAATTTTGCTAGAAGATGCTTTATGGTAGAATACAATGCAATTCCCGAAGCACAACAGTCCGTGCATCTTCCCAATTACAAAGTGGAGTTTAAAAAGAAGCGCGTGAGATTGAAAAGTGCCGGAAGGTGGGAAAACAAGATTTTTTTAAACCCGAAAATGGAAGAAGAAGAAATTACGAAAATGTTGGGTGAAATTGCGAAGGCAGTAAAAAAAGGTACAGATTTAAATGATTTACTTTCCATAAAGGTCTCCAATGTAAGGGATACCATAGGTAATTTGGTCAATAAATGGACTCAACGAGATTATAAACAATTCAGGGAGTTTTTTGTACA
The DNA here is from genome assembly GCA_947494715.1 of uncultured Flavobacteriaceae bacterium. Classification (GTDB taxonomy): domain Bacteria; phylum Bacteroidota; class Bacteroidia; order Flavobacteriales; family Flavobacteriaceae; genus Ulvibacterium. Next base: position 29,218 of record CANLWG010000008.1, read on the forward strand.
GCGGGTAAGACTTGGCCAAACGGCTCCGGAGGATAGCCTTTTTATGAACAAGCGCAAACCTATCTTTGAAAACCAGCCTATAGCAAGACCGGATAACGTTGAGGACTACTGGATGAACACACCACTACAAAAAACAGAGAATTAAAAAAGCGTGCCGAAAAGGCACGCTTTTTTAGGTAGTACAACAATTAATTAATTCAGTTCAAATACATTTATACGTTAGCGGATTTAACTGTCTTAACAATTCGTCCGGCTACTTTATAAGGATCGGCATTGGATGCAGGGCGTCTATCTTCCAACCAGCCTTTCCAACCACTTTCTACGGTAGCAATGGGGATTCTAATGGAAGCTCCACGGTCGGATACCCCGTAGGAGAACTCATTGATGGATTGCGTTTCATGTAATCCTGTAAGACGTTCATCATTAAAGGCACCATACACGCCTATGTGTTCCTTGGTAACAGGACGGAAGGCTTCACAAATAGTGTCATAAACCTCTTTGCTGCCCGCATTTCTCAATGTACTGTTGGAAAAATTGGCGTGCATCCCCGATCCGTTCCAATCGCCCTTAACAGGCTTGGGGTGCAATTCAATATAGTAACCGTATTTTTCGGTAATCCTATTAAGCAGATAACGTGCCACCCATAACTCGTCGCCAGCTTTCTTTGCGCCTTTGGCAAAATTTTGGAATTCCCATTGGCCTGGAGCCACTTCTTGGTTAATTCCTTCGATATTCAACCCGGCGGCAAGGCAAGTTTCCAAGTGTTCCTCTACAAAATCCCTACCCCAAGTAAATCTTCCACCAACGGAGCAATAATATTTCCCCTGTGGTCCAGGAAACCCTCCTCTTGGAAACCCTAGAGGCAAATCGGTATCCGTGTCCATCAAAAAGTACTCCTGCTCAAACCCGAACCAAAAATCATTATCATCATCATCAATTTTGGCTCTGTAATTTGACACATGGGCGGTTCCATCAGCATTCAATACCTCGCACATAACCAAATATCCTCCATCTCTTTCTGGATCAGGGTAAATAGCTACAGGCTTTAACAGACAATCTGAAGAACCTCCCTCTGCTTGTTCGGTAGAGCTTCCGTCGAAGGACCAGACGGGGCAACTATCCAATTTTCCGTCAAAATCATCTAAGATTTTGGTCTTACTTCTTAGTTCTTGTGTTGGCTCATGGCCATCCAGCCAGATATACTCTAATTTTGCTTTGCTCATAATCTTGGTTGTTAATATTTACATTTTTAAAGACCAACAAAAATATATTTTTTGATGAATTAATCTAATTTTTCGGGGGGTAAAAATCAAAAAAACGGACATAATTTAAGATACCCCTATTTTGGTTAGGGTATTTTGGAAAAAGTTTATTTTTTTGCGGATATATTATTAAATCCTTAAATGATTATTTTAGTCAAAAATTACGAAGAAACCATGACCAAAATGCGTTTTAATGCAATAGCCGAAAGTCTTAAAAGGGAAGGAATAATTATCGAAGAGAAGGGTCGCCGTTCCGAGCTGTTCGGTATTCAAGTATTCAATGACGAAAGAATGTTGCAATATCTGACCAAGGATGCACTGGAAAGTGTTCGAGGTGCCATATTTTCCGGCTCTAAAATTGATAGAAAAATTGCTGATCAAGTAGCCGAAGCCATGAAGGGTTGGGCTATTGCCAATGGTGCAACACACTATACACATTGGTTTCAGCCGTTGACCGGGTCCACGGCGGAGAAGCATGATGCTTTTTTTGACCTTCTACCCAATGGAAAAGCCTTGGAAAAATTCGGTGGAGGTCAGTTGGTCCAACAAGAGCCGGATGCTTCCAGTTTTCCGAGCGGCGGAATACGGAACACCTTTGAGGCCAGAGGTTATACGGCCTGGGACCCAACATCGCCAGCATTTGTATATGGCACTACATTGTGTATTCCCACCATATTCGTTTCCTATACCGGGGAGGCTTTGGACAACAAGGCCCCTTTACTAAGAGCATTGCACGCCGTGGATGAAGCTGCCACGGCGGTAGCAAAATATTTTGACAAAACCGTATCCAAGGTGAATGCAACCTTGGGTTGGGAACAGGAATACTTTTTGATCGATAAGGCGTTGGCATACTCTCGTCCCGATATTATTCTAACAGGTCGTACCCTGGTAGGTCATTTGGCCGCTAAAGGACAACAACTGGACGACCATTATTTTGGAGTGATTCCGAATAGGGTATTGAGTTTTATGAGCGATTTGGAAAAAGAGTGCACCAAACTGGGTATTCCCGTTAAGACAAGGCATAATGAGGTTGCGCCGAACCAATTTGAACTGGCCCCGGTATTTGAGGAAGCCAATTTGGCGGTGGACCATAACCTTTTGCTCATGGATGTGATGGAAAAAATAGCGGATACGCATAATTTTAAGGTTTTGTTCCACGAAAAACCTTTTGCAGGCATCAACGGTTCCGGCAAGCATAATAACTGGTCTCTGGCTACGGATACCGGAGTCAACTTGTTGAGTCCGGGTTCAACTCCCATGAAAAACCTTCAGTTTTTGACCTTTTTCGTAAATACGATAAAAGCCGTCAACAATTATGAGGAATTGTTGCGATCTTCCATAGCATCTGCGAGTAACGACCACAGATTAGGCGCAAACGAAGCGCCTCCCGCTATTCTTTCCATTTTCATTGGAAAACAGCTAAGCCAGGTATTGGATGAATTGGAAGGGGTTTCCCAAGGAAAATTATCCCCGGAGGAAAAGACGGAGCTTAAATTAAATGTTGTTGGAAAGATTCCGGAAATCCTACTGGACAATACGGATAGGAATCGTACCTCGCCCTTTGCCTTTACGGGCAATAAATTTGAGATGAGGGGAGTAGGTTCAAAAACCAATTGTGCCAAACCCATGACAATTCTGAACACCATTGTTGCCAAACAGTTGAAGGCGTTCAAAAAAGAAGTGGACGCACTTATCGACAAGAAAAACCTTAAAAAGGACGAAGCTATTTTTAATGTTCTTCGAGAGTATATTAAGACCTCCAAGAGGATACGTTTTGACGGTGATGGATATAGCGAGGATTGGGAAAAAGAGGCCAAACGAAGAAAATTGAGCAATAACAAAACTACTCCTGAGGCCCTACAAATAATGACAGGCAAGGATAGCATTACTCTTTTTAAGGAAATGAAGGTAATGAGCGAGATAGAGGTGAGGGCCCGCCAAGAGGTTGAATTGGAGGCCTACATTCTACATATTCAAATAGAGGGTCGGGTCCTCAATGAACTGATTTACAATCATATTATACCATCATCCATACAATATCAGAATAAACTCATTACCAATGTGAACGGTCTAAAGGAAATTTACGGGGCCGTGCACAAAAAACTATCCGAGGGACAACTTAATATTATTGAACAGATTGCCGAACATATTTCGGAAATCAAAAAAAATACGGACCATATGGTAGAGGCCAGAAAAAAAGCCAATACCCTTATAGACCTGAACAAAAAAGCTACTGCTTATTGCGATAATATACGCCCCTATTTTGATAAAATCCGGTACCATTCCGATAAGTTGGAACGTTTGGTGGATGATGCAGAATGGCCTTTGACCAAGTATAGGGAACTTTTGTTTATCAAATAAATCTCGCTCCAAAGCGAGGGCATACAACACCCATATAAAGACTTTTTCGCATAGTAGTTGGTTAGGGCCGAAGGTCCGATCAAAAAACCTTTGGATAGCTCAGATCTTTTATACCCCAAACTGTGTGTATTCCTCCAATTCCCCTATTTTTGACCAAACAATAAACATGAGCTCCGCCAATAGTAAAAGATATGATCAACGCGGTGTTTCCGCCTCTAAGGAAGATGTGCACAGTGCCATAAAAAACTTGGATAAAGGTTTGTTTCCCAAGGCCTTCTGCAAAATTGTGCCCGATTACCTAACAAACGATGATAGGTATTGCTTGGTGATGCATGCAGATGGTGCCGGGACCAAATCATCCTTGGCCTATATGTACTGGAAAGAGACCGGGGACATTTCGGTCTGGAAAGGCATAGCCCAGGATGCATTGATAATGAACATAGATGATTTGGTGTGTGTGGGTGCCGTGGACCATATTATGCTTTCATCCACGATCGGAAGGAATAAAAATTTGATTCCCGGTGAAGTTCTCTCGGCAATCATCAATGGTACCGAGGAATTGATTTCGGATTTAAGGGAATACGGTATCACTATTCATTCCACAGGGGGGGAAACTGCAGATGTTGGGGATTTGGTACGTACCATAATCGTGGATTCCACAGTGACGGCAAGGATGGAACGGAATGCTGTCATCGATAATGCCAATATTAAAGCCGGTGATGTCATCGTTGGCCTCGCATCCTATGGGCAAGCCACCTATGAAAAGGAATACAACGGGGGAATGGGAAGTAATGGATTGACTTCTGCCCGGCACGATGTTTTTGCCAAATACTTGACCGAAAAATACCCGGAAAGTTATGATAAAGCCGTTCCGGAAGAACTCGTGTATTCTGGGAATATTAAACTGACCGATACCGTTAAGGACTCGCCATTGGACGCCGGTAAATTGGTGCTTTCACCTACCCGTACCTATGCACCCATAGTCAAAAAGATTTTGGAAAAATATACTTCGAAGGATATACACGGAATGGTACATTGTAGCGGAGGTGCCCAAACCAAAATTCTTCATTTTATTGATGACCTCCACGTTGTCAAGGACAACCTTTTTCCGCTTCCACCATTGTTTAAATTGATACAGGAGCAATCCCGGACAGATTGGAAGGAAATGTATCAGGTTTTTAACTGTGGCCACCGCTTGGAACTCTATGTAAACGAGGTTGTGGCACAAGATTTGATAAATATCTCAGAAAGTTTCGGGGTGCAAGCCCAAATTGTGGGTAGGGTGGAAGAAAATACATCCAAAAAACTCACTATTGTAAGTGAGTTTGGCACCTTCGTATATTAAGGCATACGATTACCCCAAATGCTACGTTGTTTATAGTAAATACAATGCTATGGAACGAAAGGAATTTTTAAGAAGTATAGGAGCCGGAGCGGCCTTTGCTGTTACATTTCCCTGCTTACATGGGTGCTCTAACAGTGATGATACGCCTGGCAATATATCCGAAGTACCGTCAGGAGTGGATTTTACTATTGATTTGACCTCTGAAGAGGGAGCCAAACTGATGAATAATGGAGATTTTATACTTAAAAATTTGGTCGTCGTGGTTAAAAATCTAGAAGGGGAATTTGTTGCCGCAAGTCAGGTATGTAGCCATGAGGCCTATGACCAGGTTCGTTTTGTGAATGTAGATGGGGAGGGTATCTTTTATTGTGATGTTCACGGTTCCCGCTTTGAACAAGATGGAACTCCCTTAAATCAAGTAGACAGTAGCCCGGCCAAACCCCTAAAAATATTTAATACCGAGCTGAACGGCGACACACTTCGTGTTTTTGAATGATTTGAATCGATATTTTGCCCTAAAGGAATATCTTGAAAAAACTGACCTACATAATGGTATTTCTTTTGTCCGTTGCGGTCCATGCCCAGAGTTGGCACCAAAGCTATTCGGATGCCTTGGCCCGTGCCCAAAATGAGGATAAACCCATAATTTTGGTCTTTTCCGGATCTGACTGGTGTGCACCATGCATTAAATTGGACAGGACCATTTGGCAATCCCGAGATTTTAAAACTCATGCCCAGGATAACTATGTACTCTACAAGGCGGATTTTCCAAGAAAAAAGGCAAATCAATTACCGGAAAAAATAAAAACTGAAAACCAAGGGTTGGCCGATACATTTAACCCCGAGGGACATTTTCCATTGGTCCTGGTTCTTGATAAGGACCAAAAGGTGTTGGGGAAAATAGGTTACCAAAAAATATCCCCGGGAGAGTATATTTCATTTTTAAATACATTTTTAAGGTGAGACTACTAATCACCTTGCTCTTTGGTCTATCGACCATAATAGGTCATGGACAAGAGCGTAAGTACGTTACGGTCAAAAAGACCATGGGCCTAATGGGTAGTCGTTTTGATATCACTGTGGTGGCTGCAACCGAAGAACTGGGATACATCAATATTGAAGAGGCCGCTGCAGAAATTACCCGAATCGAAAAAATGATTTCATCGTGGAATCCGGAATCAGAAACTTCATTGATCAATAAAAATGCCGGAATAAAACCGGTAAAGGTAAGTTTAGAGCTTTTTAAACTTATTGAAAGAGCTAAACAAATCTCGGAAATTACTGACGGCGCCTTTGATATTTCATATGCTTCAATGGACTTAATTTGGAAATTTGATGGAAGCATGAAATATCTTCCAACAGAAAAGGAAATCAAAAAATCCATTGCCAAGGTCGGATATAAAAAGATTATTTTGAACTCCGACGAACAGACGGTTTTCCTACGGCAAAGAGGGATGAAAATTTCATTTGGGGCCATAGGAAAAGGCTACGCCGCGGACAAGGCCAAAGAGTTGTTGGTTTCCAAACAGGTTATAGCAGGTATTATCAATGCCGCAGGAGACCTTACCACTTGGGGCACCAAAGCAAGTGGCGAAAAGTGGTTGATCGGTATTGCCAACCCCTTGAGCAAAGACAAGATTTTTTCATGGTTGCCTATTGTAGAATCTTCGGTAGCTACCTCGGGTAACTATGAAAAGTACGTACTGTTCAAAGGGAAAAAATATACACATATCATAGACCCTAGAACCGGATGGCCTTCTTCCGGGGTCAACAGCGTTTCCATTTTTTCTAAAAGTGCCGAACTCTGTGATGCCTTGGCAACAGCCATTTTTATTATGGGCAAGGATGCTGGACTTGCACTTATCAATCAACTGGGAGGTACCGAGGTGATTCTCGTGGATGACAATAACAAAATCTATAAAAGCAATGGGATTATGTTTGAGAATAATCCCTAACTTTAAAATATGAAGAAAGTATTGTTCATTTCAATGTTTGTCCTTTTTCTGACCTCGTGCGTGGCCGTAAAAGAATATGATAAGGTATACATTAATGATGAGGAAATGGTGTTATCTGCCAAAGGAAGCGAACGTTTTGAGACTAATTTTCAAATTTATCGAGAAGGCGCTTCCGGGGCCAATGGTGGTAAGACTGGAGGAGGTTGCGGATGTAACTGATTTAGACAGCGGGGAATGGGATCAATGTTCTGAAACCGATGGATGGATTACACTTAAACATTAAAACTCAAAAAATACATAGTAACAATAACATTTAGAAACCCCTTAACTTTTTTCATTGAAAGGAATTTTCTTTTTTGCTTTTACTCTAATTACCACCTTGGGTTTCTCCCAGAATGAGTCTACCACTTATAAAAAAAGGGTCCTGGAGACCACGGAGATTGATCTGCTGTTCAGTTACTATGGGCAGGATGGCAACAATGCGGCGGTAACAGGTGGGGAAGGTACCGAAGAGCTTACCGATGCCACCTCCAGTATTGTGGTTCAAATTCCAATGAATGAAGATGATGTGCTCACCGTGGACGTTGGAATTTCTGCATATACTTCAGCATCGTCCAGTAATGTAAATCCGTTGGATGGAAACCCTAATAGGCAAATAAGCCCGTTTAGTGCATCTTCTGGAGCGTCCCGCAAAGATCAATTGGTACATTTTAACCCCTTGTACCGTCACAGTTCGGATGACCGGAATTCCATCTGGACGGGAAATGCCTATGTGTCGTTCGAGTATGACTATTTTTCCATTGGTTTTGGAGGCGGATACACCCGTTTGTTCAATCAAAAAAATACAGAATTATCAATTAGTGGACAACTCTATTTTGATAGCTGGAATCCACAATACCCTATAGAACTAAGGGAAGGTTTTTTTGACGACCGTATTACGGGCAATGGAACATATGCCCCTTCCTTTACCGTCTTTGATCAAGAAAACCGAAATTCATATGCCCTGTCCTTAGGACTTTCCCAGATTTTGGGAAAAAGATTACAGGCTTCGCTCTTTACCGACCTAGTATTACAAAGGGGGCTGTTAAGTACACCTTTCCAGCGGGTCTATTTTGAGGATGCCAATGATTTTTTTATTGATGATTTCCAGTTGGCGGATGATGTGGAACGTTTGCCGGAAAGCCGATTTAAACTGCCTATTGGTGCCCGCTTGAATTATTTTTTGAGCGATGTTTTTGTACTTCGGAGTTATTACAGATTCTATACGGATGATTGGGGTATTACCGCACATACGGCAAGTTTGGAGGTTCCTATAAAACTCAATGATAGCTTTACTTTGTATCCGGCCTACCGATACTATACCCAAACCGCAGCGGACTATTTTTATGCTAAGGAAGCCGCGCTTTCTACGTTTGATTTTTATACTTCGGATTATGATCTCTCCAAATACAATGCACATCAGTATGGTATGGGTATTCGTTACAAGGATATTTTTACCCGGGCCAAACTGTTCACTTTTGGTTTAAAGTCGGTAGACCTTCGTTTTAATGCCTATGATCGAAGTGATGGACTTAACGCCTATATTGTGACATTGGGAACAACTTTTGTAGGGAATTGATTTTTCGTGAATTATTGAACCTAGAGGTTTTGCTCAAAAATAATATTTTCTCATTCCTATTCCATTTGTATGTTGTAAACACCTATTTCGTAACAATGGAGCGACCTATGTTCTTGTCTCTTTTTATCGTAAATTCGCAATCTTACGAGAACGGACTATGATAGACAAGTTGAACATTGTAAAACAGCGTTTTGATGAGGTTTCGGACCTTATCATCCAGCCTGATGTTATTACGGATCAAAAGCGCTATGTACAATTAACCAAAGAGTATAGCGATCTCAAGGATCTTATGGCCAAACGGGACCAATATATAGAGCTTACCGATAATATTAAGGAAGCGGAAGAAATCATTTCGGACGGGAGTGATGCGGAGATGTTGGAAATGGCCAAAATGCAATTGGAGGAGGCCAAAGAAGCCCTGCCTCAACTGGAAGAGGAGATAAAATTGATGCTGATACCCAAGGATCCAGAAGATGCCAAGGATGTGGTAGTAGAGATCCGTGCAGGAACCGGTGGGGACGAGGCGAGTATTTTTGCAGGCGACCTTTTTCGAATGTACACCAAATATTGCGAATCCAAAGGGTGGAAAACCAATGTCATCGATTTGAGCGAGGGCACCAGTGGGGGCTATAAGGAAATTCAGTTTGAAGTGAACGGGGAAGACGTTTATGGTACGTTAAAGTTTGAGGCCGGTGTTCACCGCGTTCAGCGCGTACCCCAAACCGAGACCCAGGGAAGGGTTCATACAAGTGCGGCAACAGTAATGGTACTTCCCGAAGCCGAGGATTTTGATGTACAAATAGACCCCAAGGATGTTCGGATAGACTTTTTTTGTTCCTCGGGGCCAGGCGGGCAATCTGTGAATACAACATATTCTGCCGTTCGCTTAACGCACATTCCCACTGGCTTAGTGGCACAGTGCCAAGACCAGAAATCACAGCATAAGAACAAGGAAAAGGCATTTAAGGTATTGCGTTCTCGCTTATATGATTTGGAACTGGCGAAGAAGCAAGAAGAAGATGCGGCCAAACGGAATTCCCAAGTAAGCAGTGGGGACCGCTCTGCCAAAATTAGGACATACAACTATCCGCAAGGCAGGGTTACCGATCATCGCATTGGACTTACTCTATACGATCTACAAAATATCATTGATGGGGATGTTCAAAAAATTATAGACGAGTTGAGTTTGGTTGAGAATACGGAGAAGTTAAGGGAAGCTTCAGAGATTTTTTAAACAAATTTTTGTCACCTTGAAGGCAGTCGAAGGCATTTACATAATTACATAAGTATTAAAGAAAACCTCTCGATTGCACTCGAGGGAAACATAGGTTATGACCACTCAGCAGCTCATTGAACAAATACACTTAAAAAAATCCTTTCTCTGCATTGGTCTGGATACCGATCTGGAGAAGATTCCACAACATCTTTTAAAAGAGGAAGACCCGATTTTCACATTTAACAAATCTATCATAGATGCTACTCACCATTTATGCGTGGCCTATAAACCCAACATAGCTTTCTATGAGGCCTATGGTTTAATGGGTTGGCAAGCACTAGAGAAGACCATTGCCTACCTAAACAAAAAATATCCGGATGTTTTCACTATTGCGGATGCCAAACGGGGAGATATTGGCAACACCTCTACGCGCTATGCAAAAGCTTTTTTTGAGGATTTGAATTTTGACTCCATAACAGTTGCCCCATATATGGGAAAGGATTCCGTTGAGCCTTTTTTGACTTTTACCGATAAGCATACTATACTATTGGCTTTGACCTCTAATGAAGGGGCCTATGATTTTCAAACCAAATTAGTGGATGGCAAAGAACTGTACAAAACTATTTTGGAGACTTCAAAAGGATACTCAAATTCAAAGAATTTGATGTATGTTGTTGGAGCTACAAAAGCTTCCTACTTACTGGACGTTCGCGAGATAGTTCCCGATAACTTTCTTTTGGTTCCTGGAGTGGGCGCCCAAGGTGGAAGTTTAAGTGAGGTTTGTAAGTATGGTATGAACAAAAATGTTGGGCTATTGGTAAATTCTTCCCGTGGTATTATTTATTCTTCCACAAAAGAAGATTATGCCCAAGTAGCAGCCGAAAAAGCAAAAGAACTACAACGCCAAATGGAAAAAGAATTGGAAAGGTTCAAATGATGCTATTGCATCAAATTTTCCAAAGTCCTTTTAATTTTTAATGCCTTTTGTTCAAAAAACTCGCTCAATCTCGTATCGGCATACTCCCTTGAAGCTTTGTCCATAAAATTTTGATACTGATATTCTAAAAGGGTAATAGCCTGTCTTCCTGAAGTCAGAGGGGTAACCGTTCCTACTCTACAATACTGCTTTTCCATAATCGATTTTTGTTCTTACAAATATACGGCTGTATGTAGGTTTTGGATGTTCTGTTATTGGTTCATACAACTAAAATGCGGGCAATTTGGCTAATTTTTAACTATTTCATCAAAAAGTGTCCAAGGAATCAAGGTTTTGTTCATAAAAAATACTTTTGAGATGAGAATACAATAAAAAGATTTAATACATTGCAATTTGCTCTAAAACAGGGGCTTTTTAGAGAACACTTTGCTAAACTATACTACACATCTTCACAAGGATTCCACTACCTGGGTTACTTTTGTACACGGAGCAGGTGGGAGTTCCTCTATATGGTTCAAGCAGGTAAGGGAATTTAAAAAGCACTTTAATGTGCTGCTGTTAGACCTTAGAGGGCATGGTAATTCAAAGCCAAGTCTTAAAAGAGTGTTTAACGAAAAATATGATTTTGATTCTATCACAAACGATATCGTTGAAGTTATTGATTTTTTAAAAATTGAAAAATCCCATTTCATAGGAATTTCCCTAGGAACCGTTTTGATTAGAAATCTTGCGGAAAAATATCCGCATAGAGTAGAGAGTATGGTCATGGGCGGCGCCATTATGAAACTGGATCTTAGGTTTAAGTTTTTAATGGGTTTTGGAAAGGTTTTCAAGAATATCATACCTTATTTATGGCTATATAGATTCTTTACCTTCGTTATCATGCCGGATAGTAACCATAGGGAATCCAGATCCATTTTGGTGCGTGAGGCTAAAAAGCTGTATCAAAAGGAATTTGTGAAATGGTTTAGGCTATCTTCTCAAATAAATCCGTTATTGCGGTTTTTTAGAGCCGTAGATTTAAAAATACCTACGCTTTATGTCATGGGGGGAGAGGATTATCTTTTCTTACCTTCGGTAAAAAAAGTTGTTCAACGGCAAAGTACCTCTAGTCTTCTATTGATCGAGCACTGTGGTCATGTAGTAAATGTAGAACAGTCCAAGCTTTTCAATGATGTGGTCATACAATATGTGGCCGATATGAGTTCCTAACAATCCATATTTCTTTACATTGTCCGGACGTAATATACACTTTTTCATTGCTTTCATTTTATGGGTAGGCTGTTTTATGATGCAGGCACAGGAAGATACATGCTCTTGTTGTACGGACAACCATAAGGCCTTTGATTTTTGGGTAGGCACTTGGAAAGTAACCAGTACCGGAGGGTCTTTTGTTGGAAGAAATAGGATTGAAAAAGTTGAGGACGGCTGTGTTCTTCGGGAACATTGGACCAGTTCCAAAGGAAATTTTTCAGGAACAAGTCTCAATTTCTATAACTCAAAGACCCAGCAATGGGAACAGCTTTGGGTAGATAACTCAGGAAACCATTTAAAACTAAAAGGTAATAGAGTGGGAAATCAAATGATTCTTGCATCCGAAGATTTTGTACATACCGACGGAAACACTTACAAAAATAGAATTACTTGGACATTGAACGAAGACGGTATTGTTCGCCAGCTCTGGGAGGTTTTACAAGATGATAAGGTGTCGAATGTTGTTTTTGACGGACTCTACGCCAAGGATGACAAATAATTTTGAGTAGTTTATTGAAATTTTCTTGTATAGTATCGAGCGAGTTTGGAAGATATGTAAATTGCGACCCCGAATATTTTGATAGCTAATTCAAATAATTACTCTAAAAAATGAGACAGAAAGTTTTTTTTAAGAGTAAGTGCTTCAGGGCCGCTTTACATTTAATTGGTTGTTTCGTCAAAATAACATCTTCTTCAATTAATTTTGGGAAAGGCTTATAAACGTTTACGATTCCGATAAATGTTTACGTGTTTTTTACATTGAAAAAATGCTGTTGGATTAACTTTCCGCTTTCCAAAAAAACAGATAATTGGATTTCTATGCTCTTTTTATAGTTGAAAATGAGATAAAAGACGGCCAAATCTATTTTGGCCGCCTTTTCAGTTTGAGTTAGTTAGTATTGGGACACTTGTTAATTGTACCCTGGATTTTGACCAAGATTGGGATTGGCATCGGTTTCCCTTTGGGGTACAGGTGCAACCAGTTTGTTGTCATCATAATTAAGACTTCCTACCGTGCCCTTTAGTCGTTTTATATCATGCAGGGCAAAACCCTCAAATGATAATTCCCTTTTGCGCTCGTCCAGAATATCCTGTAACGACAGCCCTACAATTGCCGCAGCCTCTGACCTGGCCCTAAGGGCATTTATTTCATCTTCCGGGGACAGTCCTACCGAAGTGTTTTCCCGAAAGTTACTTTCGGCCCGAATCAAATGCATTTCGGCTATCCTTAAAAATGGAATGTTGGAAAACTCTCCCTGCCATTTTGTAGTCGCTGTACCACCCGTGGTTTCATAGAAAAACATACTTCGCTGATCGTTTGCGTCATCATAAATATCGAAATGCTCTTCGCTGATGGCTACATCGGGATTTCCCGACCTTCCTCCAAAATCATCTCCTGCCCAAAAGGTGTTCATATCGTTCTCTCCATCCTGGGCGGTAATCTGCCATGCAAAAATATCCTCACTGGAATCTTCATCGTTATTGAAGGCCGATGCAAAATCTACGGCAAGTGTGTGACCGCTGTTCTGGAGCACATCATCTGCCGCGTCTCTAGCTGCCACATAATTTTCCTGTTGTAGATATAATCGGGCCAGGAGGGCTTGGGCGGCGTACTTATCCGCAAAAACATCATTGCTCTCCGGCAACAGGTTGTAAGCTTCCGTCAAATCTGAAATGGCCTGGCCATATACCTCCTCAACGGAATTTCTGGTCGGAGATTCAACTTCAGAGGCATCCGTTACGGCATTTAGTACAATAGGAACTGCAGGTTGTGTATTTGATTGTCCAGACTCGTATGGAAGCCCATATATTCTTGCAAGATCAAAATACATCAAACCTCTCAAAAACTTGGCCTCTCCTTCGATCCTACTTCTAGTATCAGCATCTTCGACAATATCCAGGTTTTCCAAGATAAGATTAGCTTGGTTGTTCACCTCATAGGCATTCAGCCATATGTCTCTTGCATTTACATTGTCCGTCAAAATGGCCTTCTCATTGAACTCCGCCGGTTCCTCGAAAGTTCCATTAAATAAAAGCTCACCGGAATTGGCCCAAAGTTCAACGGACAAATTCAAGATTCCTCCGTAGATGTTTTCTTCAAAAGTCGGGGTTTCTGCGCTGCCGTGTGCCGCTTCGTCATAAAGACCGACCAAGAGGTTTTCCAGGTTTGCGGCATTTGATATTACCGCTTCGGGAGACAAACTTTGCTCTGGTAGTAGTTCTAGATTGTCCTCGCAACTTGATATTGCAAAAACGACAAGTGTTGTATATAGAATCTTTTTCATTTGTATTGATTTAAAAGTCGATATTTAATCCGATTGTATAGGTCTTGGCCGGTGGTGCGGAATAGAAATCCTCCCCAACTTGAATGTCACTAAGGGAATCATTGAAATCCGCAGTCGATTCGGGATCGTACCCTATATAATCGGTAAAAGTCAACAAGTTGAATCCGGAAAAATAAACACGCAATCTATCTATATGAAATCTTTGGGTTATGTCCCTAGGTATGGTGTAGCCCACAGTGAGGTTACGTAAGCGGATAAAATCGGTCTCATTCAGATATCTGGTAGATGGTTGTTGTCCATTGGTCGAAAACAGTCTCGCTTGCGGAACATTGGTTATGTCCCCTGGCTGTTGCCATCGGTTTAATTGATCTGCTGTTTGATTATCAAAAAAACGGGCGTTCCCGGATTGAAATCTTCCCGAATCGTTATATATGCTTGCACCCCATTCTCCTTGGAAGGTAAACGAGAAATCGATGTTTTTATAGTTTAGGTTACTTGATAGACCAGCTATCAAATCCGGATAAGGGCTGCCCGCTATGATGCGCTGTGCTTGGTTGAAGTCGTTTGTCGTGTTTCTATTCAATGTGCCATCGTCATTTAAAGTATTCAGCACAAAAAGGGCGTCCCCATTTTCAGAATTTACTCCTGCATATTCTACCATGTAAAAAGAAGATAGGACCTCTCCTTTCCGTACGATGTTTCTTCCTTCAATAATATCTCCACCGGGTAAGCTTATCACCTCGTTATCCAAAGTTGAGATATTGAAAGAAGTGCTCCATCGCAGATCTTCTGTCTGGATGTTCCTGGTATTCAAAACAAATTCAAGGCCCTTATTCTGCAACTCGCCTACATTTCTTGTAATGTTTACAAAACCTGTAGTTCCAGGAATAGGCTCATTGAGCAAAAGGTCGTTGGTGGTCTTCACGTAATAGTCGATTTCACCGGATATCCTATTGCTGAAAAAGCCAAAGTCAACCCCTACATCTACCTGTGTGGTCCGTTCCCATTTCACATCAGGATTGCCTAACTGGGTGGGAGCCAACGCGGCCTTTTGGTTATACGGGGAACCTTGAAAAAGACTTAGACTTGCGAAATCACCGATTCCGGCATTACCGGTAATACCCCAACTACCCCTAATTTTTAAAAGGGAGAGCGTTTCTGAATCTGTTAAAAAATCCTCTTCGGAAACGATCCAGCCTACGGCAGCGGCAGGGAAAATACCAAATCGGTTGTCGGCACCGAATCGTGAAGAACCATCATATCTTAAGCTTCCCTTAAATAGGTATTTATTGTCTATGGCGAGACTGGCCCTGCCAAAATAAGATAAGAAGTTGAAAGCTGTTCTGCTTGACCCCCCAGCGACTATTTCGGAGGCGCTGTTAAGGGTTTCAAGGTCATCCGAGGGAAAACCTTGTGCCTGGATAAATTGAAGCCTTCTTCTGCTCTCCTCAAAACTCATACCCGCGGTTGCCTCGAAATCAAATCGCTCTCCAAAGATTTTGTTGTAGGAGAAATAATTGGTCAGCACATACTTTTCGGTCTCTACGGTATTTGCTGTGCCAAATCCACCAACGGAAGCAGATTCCGTCAAACTGCCGGAGTAGCGTTCTGCAAGCTGAACGCTTAGATCATAACCTACCTCTGATCTGAAATTCAGCTCAGGTAATATCTGATATTGCAGATATGTATTTGCGATGACCCTCCACATATTGGTCTCAAAACTGCCATTGAATTGTTCTGTTAAGAAATTGTAGTATTCCGTAGTGTCGTTGTTGGGTGTTATACCATCTTCCAGATAAGCAGGGGAAACGGGCACTTGGGCAACCGCCTGTAGGGGAGTGGCAAAAGCATTATCATTGGATATTCTATTGATCTTGCTTTTTGAAATTGTCATATTGAGACCCGTTTTAAATTTATCGGATATATCATGGTCAAAATTTCCTCTTAAGGAATAACGTTCCAGAATATTACCCCTTACGATACCATGGGTCTTGTTGTATCCGGTTGAAAGAAAAAATCGGGTTTTGGCACCACCGCCAGATATGGATACGCCAAAATCCTCTATAGATCCGTCAATTAAGGCAAGGTCTTGCCAATCGGTATCCACATTGGCTTGTCCGTTGGAATAGAAATCAAACTGATCTTGTATTTCTTGTTCGGTAAAACCGTTGTTAAGTCCAGCCTCCAAGAAGATTTCCTTATACTGATCGGCATTAAGAAAGTCGAGTTTGTTGGTAGCGGTACTCCAACCGTAGGACGAATTGATCGATACTTTGGTCTTACCTTCCTTACCCTGTTTCGTGGTAATCAAGACTACTCCATTGGTACCCCGGGCACCGTAAATAGCAGCTGATGAGGCATCCTTAAGAATCTGGATGGACTCGATGTCATTTGGATTTAATGATACCAATGGGTTTATAGGAGAATCGTTTATAGACTCATCTTCATTGGTTAAAGGTACGCCATCAATTACGTACAGAGGCTCTTGGGAAGAGGATATAGTGGCTACACCTCTTACCCTTACTTTGATACCTCCTTCTACCTTACCGTTCAGTTGTGTAATACGAACACCGGCGGCCTTTCCTGTAAGTGCACTTTGCAGACTTGGAGTGGGTATTTCGTTTATCTGTTCCGAGGATATGGTAGCAATATTATCCGTTATTTTTCTTTTGGATTGTGAACCATAACCTACTACGATAACCTCTTCCAATTGGGAAGCATCTTCTTCCATTTGGACATTTAGGGTATCTGAAGTACCAACAGTGAACTCCATAGTTTTTTGCCCTAAGTAGGAGAACACTAAAATTTGTCCTTCTTCGGCCTCGATGGTGTAATTTCCATCAAAATCAGATTGGGTTCCCGAGGTGGTACCCTTTACCAAAATATTAACGCCAGGCAGCGGTATGGCATTCTGATCGGTCACATTACCGGTCACTGTTTTTTCTTGTGTATATGCAAATGACACTCCAACAAGGAATAGCATAAACATACACTTCAATTGTTTTTTCATATGTATAGTTTTATTCGGGTTAGTCATGAATAGACTAAGAAGTATGAAAAGTGAAGATCTAAATTGCTTAGAGATTCGATTTAAACCTTTGCTCAAAACATGAGATGAAGATTTTGAAAGTACAGTTGCGAATAAGTAAAGTGAATTTAGAGCTACTTTAACATTTAATTAGTCATTCGCCCTCAAAGTAACATCCTCTCATTTTGTTATAAGGAAAATCTTATAAACGTTTACTTTTCCGACAAATACTTACGCTTGTTTTACCTTTCATAACAATTTCAAGGCTATATGTTATATTCCATCTTAAAATAGATGATTTTGCCAGTTAGATTCAATGGCTGATTATAGGTTTTTATGATAGCTATTTTTTAAGGGAGAAACATCCATATTTTTTTAATGGATTTTTTTAGAATGTTTGCATCATTGGAAAGAGTAATCGGAAGAGAAGAATAAAATGCAGCCCCACTGGTTTTGATGACTAATTCAAATATATTACTCTAAAAATGAGAAAAAAGTAAAATTTTAGGAATATGACCGGCAGAGCTGCTTTTACAAAATCTTGAATTCATGAGCGTCCAAAATATAACGCTTTAGTGTTATTTAGGGAAAATCTTATAAACGTTTACGCTTCCGATAAAAGCTTACGAAATTTTTACGCCGGGGCCCGCATAGAGGTTTTTTGATATTCACTCGGGGTAAGGCTTGTATCTTTTTTAAAGGCCTTGTTAAAGGTGACTTTGTTGTTGTAACCTACCTCATAGGCTATATCGATAATATTCAGATTTTTTTTCTGATCGCTGTTCAATATATTCTTGGCTTCTCGAATCCTATACTTGTTCACAAGTTCGTGGAAATTCATGTTAAAGTGTTCGTTGATTACTTGTGAAGCATTATGACGGGTGGTGTCCAATCGCTTTGCTATCATTTCCAAGCTAATATCACTTTCCTTATAGATTTTTTCCATATCGAACAAACAAAGCAATTTTTCTCTTAGCTCTTTGGACAAACTGTCGGTTAAACCGGATTTTTCATATTTGAAGAATAACGAATCGTTGAAGTAATACAAACCGCTAAAAACGTTAGGCTGTACATTGGCTGAATAGCCAACGTACATGACCATAAATGCCATACTTATTACTTGCATATGATACAGAAAACCGGACGTGATGTTATTGCTCAGCAAAATCCCGTAAGCGGCGTAGCAAAAAACATACATGATATGGATTCTGAATATATTTTTCTGCCATATTTTATTTTCTTTTGTTAAGTTCCTATTCTGTCTGGTGTGTAAATAAATTTTCCGTATGAAATAACCGTATATGGCAAGAGAGGACAGTTTTAATGCAATTATGGCTATATCGTGAATACTCCGTCCACTGGTAATCCTTTCTAATAGTAGTCTTAGCTTTTCTTCACCAGACATTATATAAATAGGAAATACATAGAGTAAAAATAAAAGTGTCGGAACCAAATGCAGTAAATCCCTAAGTTTGAATTTATATTCTTGGGCGATCCTTTTGAAATAAAAATAGAGCAAGGGTCCATACAAAAAGGAGAAACAGGTGGACATTGAATATGTATGGGGATATCTATAGTGGTTATTGGTGAGGTTCACAAAAATGTGTAAAATGAAAAATGAATGAATAAAAATGAAACTACTAATAAGTATTTTGGCGGCGACTTCAATTTTTTTATTGAAATGTATAATGGCGGCTATATAAAAGCCAATAAGCGCTACATAAAGGTATAGAAATGACCAAAAATTAAATTTTGGAACATATTTTTTTACTACTGCCTTGAATGCTTCCGTGTTTCTGATGTTATCAAAACTTGCATCCGAAAGGATTACGGGCTTAAAATCCTGTAATAGATATTTCTCAACATATTTGGCCGCTTCAACATTGTTTCCTAGGGCCGCTTCGCTTACCGCCAGTTTTCTAAAAACAGGTGCCTGCTCAATTTCTGGATAGGTCAATAGTTTATTTAACTCCTTAACGGCTTTGGCGTAACTACGTTCCATAAATAGACTATCCGCCTTTTTGTTTAATAATGCAGCTATGTTGTCCCCACTATGTCCTTGCATGAAGTTAACTTTATAGGACGGGGAAGCATTTGTAGAATTGCCTAACAATAGTAAGAATGTAAAGATTACTCCTATAGGCCTCATTTATGAATTGGTGAATTAGCTTAGTTTAAATTAGAAAATATAGTACCATAAGACCTTAAAATTTTCTTAAAAAAAGTAAGCCCCGATAATAGTTTACTGCAAGTCAACTATTATAAGAACCTATAAAAGCAAGAATTGGGGAGAATGGAATGGAATACAATATTGATTGTAAAAATCACAAAAAAACCGGCGCTCCCACCGGTTTTAAAACTAACTAACTCAAAAAATTACTAACTCAAACAATTCAGTACGAAGTCTTTAAGGGCCTTTTTTATAACATTAACAAATGTAAAGTAATGCCCTTGTTCTTTTACAACGGCTTACTATTGGATATATTGCAGGGAAAAACGAATAAATTTTCGTCAGTCTTGCAATGCAAATACCTTTCTTAAAATATCGGTTGTTCTTGCGGATACTTTGTCCCGAATCTCCTTTTCCTCCACTGCGATCATGGTATAGACACCATTTAGTGCTTCTGTAGTAACATAGTCCGTTAAATTTGGATTTACGTTGTTGGTAAAAGGTAGGTTGTTGTACCTATTGATTAGATTGCTCCATATTTTATCGGCCCCTACTTTCTCAAAGGAACTCCGGATTATAGGGTTGAATTTCGCATAAAGTGATGTTTGTGTTCCATTTTTTAGATACTGGGTCGCTGCATTTTCGTTGCCCATTAATATATCTCTAGCATCGGAAAATGTAATACCTTTAATGGCATCGACAAAAATGGGAGTAGCCTCTCCCACAGCATCTTCGGCTGCCATGTTCAATATTTTAAGCCCTTCGTCGGCTAAATTGCCTAGGCCTATATCTCGTAAGGTTTTGTCTACTTTTCGCAATTCTTCGGGCAATAGTATTTTTACCAATTCATTTTTAAAAAAACCATTTTCAAGGGTAAGTTTTGATACTTGTTTGTCCACTCCTTCATTCAAGGCTTGTCGAAGTCCTTCCGCAATTTGCACACTTCCTATACCAGTTTCCCCTTGTGGAAGTTGATTTACTACCTGCTGTAGTTCCGCACAGGACAAAAATTGAAAAACAATAAAAAAAGAAATAATCTTCTTGCACATAAGTTTTGATATCTAGGGTACGAAAGTTCCTTTGTTCAATTCACTACTAACTTTTACGAAAAAATCACCGTTTTATTGTTGTAGACCATAGTCTTTCTTTTTACATGGAGTTGTACTGCCCGGGATAGCACAATTTTTTCCAAATCCCGCCCTTTGGCAATAAAGTCCTTAATGGTATGTGAGTGGGAAACAGCGGTAACATCCTGTTCTATAATAGGTCCTGCATCCAGTTCCTCAGTAACATAGTGGCTTGTAGCACCAATAATCTTTACTCCTCTTCCAAAAGCGGCATGATAGGGTTTGGCCCCTGCAAACGCAGGAAGGAAGGAGTGGTGTATATTAATAATTTTGTTGGGAAATTCGTTTATGATTTTACTACTAACAATTTGCATATATCTGGCCAGTACAATGAAATCCACCTTGTACTGTTTTAAATATTCCAATTGTTCGCTTTCCGCTATATTTTTGGTTTCTTTGGTAACCGGGATGTGGTAAAACGGTATTTCAAACTGTTCCGCTATATAAGTGAGGTCATTGTGGTTGCTTATGATGAAAGGAATTTCCACAAGAAGTTCACCGGACTTATATCTACTCAAAAGGTCATAAAGGCAGTGATTGTATTTGGATACGAACAAGGCCATTTTCGGCTTTACATCATCTAGGTGTAGGGACCATTGCATTTGATAGGGTAGCGCCAATGTAGCATCAAACTCTTGGTTAAAATTGACGATTTCCGGCAGATTCCGTTCAAAGTCACTTTCCAATCGCATAAAGAATACATCAGCTTCCTTATCAACATGCTGATCTAAGTAAATGATATTTCCGCCTTGGCGATGGATAAAGGCAGTAACGGCGCTTATAATTCCGGCTTGATCAGGGCAGTGTATAAGAATGGTCGTTTTCAAGTTTGGTATTTTATTGTTCAAAATTAGAACAATAAAAAATAGGCCGCCAAATAAATGGGAGAGTTTTTCGGAAGAAGTGTATTATCCACGGAAGGTTTTAGCCCAAGTTGTTGCCTTCATTGTCGGAAAGGGATTTTCTCCACTCCTTAAAAGACCGGCGAAAACTGCGTATTTCCTCTCGAAGAAGATTTAGGTATTCCTTTTCCCTTACCCCATCCTTTTCAAGCCCGGTACAATACGAATTGATGTTTCGTATCATGATATTGATGTACGTGGCACTTTTCAACCTTTCGGAAAGTGAACTTGAGGATTCTGCCTGGGCAATTTTTTGTGGGATAAGAATGGTATCGGTCAATAAAGAATCGGCAATAATATCCCTAAGACTGTTGGACTTATACAACTTCAGCAAATCCTTGTTAAAGGATACATAGGAGGCAATCTCCCTGCTCATCTGACATAGTTCCAAGGCCTTTCTGTAGACAGGTAAACTTCTAAGGCTCTGATAGGACATTATTTATTACACTAGCAATTTAATACCCTAAAGTTACAAACGTAAAATATAAGTTTGCTTTGGAATATAAAGCAATTTTGTAATTTTACTTTTGATACTAATTTTTTTTACCAAGAAACTTTGAATACTAAGATAGATGATTTGAATTGGAAGATACTGGAGTGTCTTCAGCAAAATGCCCGTGAATCCTTTGCCGATATTGGGAGGAAAGTAGGTCTTTCGCCACCCGCCGTTGCGGAGCGGGTAAAAAAGATGGAAGATGCCGGAATCCTAAAGGGCTATAAAGCGCTGGTCTCCCATTCCCGATCGGGCTATCAACTTAAGGCCATTATTACTTTGCGTGCATTTATGGGAAAACTAAAGCCATTCCTTGCAATGGTTGGCTCACTTAATGAAGTCGTCAATTGTTACCGGATTACTGGGAACGAAAACATTGTGATGGAAGTAGTTTTAAAAGACCAATTCCATTTGGAAAAATTTATCGATAAATTAATTCAATATGGGGAGACCCGCACCCATATTGTTTTGTCACAGGTAGTTTCCTATGCTCCCCTGGAAAAGATTTCCTTTTAAACCACAATTTCAAGAAGTACTTCATTTGAAAAACAATTTTAATTATTTGTCCGTATCTTATTTAATCACTTATTTTATTTAATGGAATTGGATAAACTAAACGAGTATTTCCAAATAGCCGTTGATCAGGCCGTTTTTTATCTTCCACGAATTATTGCGGCGGGCTTCATTCTTTGGATAGGGTTCAAGGTGGTAAAGAAACTGGTACAGCTGATTTCCACTGCCTTGAAAAAGACAGGCTTTTCTGAGACTTTAAGGCCTTTTTTATCTTCAACGGTCAGCATTATTCTAAAAGGCGCAGTTTTGTTTATCATCGCTTCGATTCTGGGAGCGGACCTTACAGGGCTGATCGCTATTTTGGCAGCAGCCGGATTTGCCGTAGGAATGGCTTTGCAAGGCAGCTTGGGGAATTTTGCCTCCGGTATTTTGATATTGACCTTGAAACCCTACAAGATAGGGGATTGGATACAAGTGGAAGATAAATTTGGGCGTGTTGAGGAAATAGGTATTTTTAGTACCGATGTTTTGACGCCGGGAAACAAGATTTTAATCATTCCCAATTCCAAGGTTACGGATTCTGTAGTTACCAATTATTCTGAAAAGGGAATGATCCGTTTGGAATTGGAAGTTACTATGCCCTATGAGGAAAGTTTTCCCAAAGTAAAAGAAATAATATCAGCTGCACTTCAGGAGGTCCCTAAAATATTGGAAGCTCCAAGACCAGAAATAGGAATTCTCAATTTTGATTCACATAACATTCAGCTAATAATACGCCCCTATGTGCTTCCGGATGACTTTTGGGAAGTGACTTTCGCTGCCAATAAAGCAATAAAAAAGGCGTTTAATAGAAGCAACATAGCCGTTGCATATTCCGAGGGCATAGAAATTGGACGTATTGGGGAATAATTTGTAATAAAGGTATCGATTCGTATTTTTTTGAAACTAATTTCTACAACCCAAGGATTGGTTTTGGCCGGATTTTTGATGAAACATATGGTATGAAGAGATTTTTACTGTTCCTGGCTCTTGCTGTAGCTTTTACTTCGCATGCACAACGATTGGCCCTAAAAAAAGGAACCATTACCGATGGTATTAAGGTCAATGATACTATACCGGAAACTTTTGCCCTATACCTTCCCTCCAATTTTGATACTTCCAAGAAATGGCCTGTTATTTTTATCTACGATATGAAGGGCCGGGGGAAGCAAGCCCTAAGTATGTTTGCCGGTGCGGCGGAGGAGGAAGACTATATTTTGGCGGCCTCCAATAATATCAGGGATAGTCTGTCTATTTCACAAAATATCATGATTTCCACCAGAATGTTCAATGCGGTTTCTTCAATGCTTCCTATACATACAAAACGAAGTTATACCGGTGGATTTTCCAATGGTGCGCGCTTTGCAAGTTTGGTACCCACATTTATTAAGAATGTCCAAGGTGTTATTTCTTGTGGCGCCACTGTTGCCAATACGGAGGTTTTGAGTAGCAAAAGGCCCTTTCAATTTATTGGGATCGTGGGAAATTCAGATTTTAATTATCCGGAGATGTTGGCCCTGGAAAAAACGTTGAACAAATTAAGATTTCCCAACCAACTTTTAATATTTGAAGGAGAGCACCAATGGCCTACCCAAGAATATCTTTCCATGGCGATGGAATTTTTTACTTTGGCATCAATGGCAAAAGGAGATATTCCGAATGATAGAGCCTTTATAAAGGAAGTCTATGAAAAAGACCTTGTCCAAGTGAACAATTGGGTTACTTCCCAAAAGCCTTTGATTGCTAATGGACTATTGGATGAAGTGATTGATGTGTTCAGACCACATCTGAATGTTGATTCTTTGGCCAACAGCAAAAAGATTTTGAAAAGGAGTAAACTTTTTAAAGCGCAAAATCGAGATCAAAATGCCGTTTTTTTTAAGGAGACACTTATTAAGGAAGATTATACATATTATTTGGAAGAAGACATTCTTACCTATAATTACAATAATCTAGGTTGGTGGAATTACCAGATGGAAGAGCTAAAAAAGTTCGATAAAAGCGCAAAAGTGTTTGAGCGTCAAATGGGAAAACGGTTAAAAGGCTACGTCAACGCACTTATAGAAGATAATATTGATATGATAGGAGCGGAGAGAAATGTAGATCAAGAAGCCTTGTTTTTTTTATGGATGTTAAAGACCATTACGGATTCCAATGACTTTTCCTATTATTTAAAAGTAATTTCCGAAAGCTCAAAAATGGAGGATTATGGAACGGCATTGTTTTATTTGGAGGAACTCTTGAAGAATGGTTATCAAAACAAAAAAGAACTTTACAATTTGGAAAATACCGCTCTGTTGCGAATTACACCGCAGTTTAATGAGATTGTGGAGAAATATTTGAAGGAGGCTAGGTATGACATTATTGATGAATAAACCTTGGAACCTCTTGCAAGTTCCAATCTATGACCAAGCCCTTGGCGATAGATTCCGCGATTTCCTTTCCTTACAATAATTCACATAGATAGAGCGCAGCCTCAAAACTTTTGGCACCTCCAGCGGAAGTTATGTATTTGCTGTCATGGACAAATAGCACTTCATCCTTTACCTGTAGATTTGGAAACATTTCTTTATAACGGCCAATATCACTTGGGAAAGTGGTAGAGGATACCTGGTCCAGCAGTCCAGCTTTGGCCAATACAAAGGCACCATCGCAGTGAGAGGTCATGAATAGGGCATCCCGATCCACACGTTTCACGAAATTCAACATAACCGTATCCTTTAAATCCGTGTCCAGATGATGTTCCGCACTGGGTACTACCAAAATGTCAATTTTGGGAAGGGAATCTCTGGTGTAATCTAGATCGGGTATATCCGTAGACCTTCAAAAGTGGTTATAGGTTCCAAAGTATTTGCCACGGTAAAGGTGTTCATTGCCCTTATACCTTTTCGATATTGAGTGTGTTGAAAAATATCAAAAGGAGCAGTAAATTCTGTATTATAAGTACCATCCATAACTAAAAAGGCTACATTGTATCTATCTGGCTCGAGTTTTGGCGTTATCCGTCCAATTTCAGTTTGTTGAGTTTTTGAAGTTTTAGTCTCATCGCATGATCCAAGGGCCAATGCTAAAATCAATATACCGTATATTTTGACCATAGATTTTAATTTATGACAATGTACAACCGTTGGATTAAAGTACGAATTCTTAAAATTGTATTTTTGGACAAACCTTTAGTGAAATGCGATTGTATACCTTTATTTTAATTTGTTTTCTTCTTAGTTGCAAGCAGGGGAAAAGATACCATGACCTATCCCTACAAGAGAATAACGGGATTCAGCTCGATGCGATTCAGGATATTTTGAATTTTCAAAATGAACTGAATGAGGAATTCAAAGACCCGGAGGTTTCGCCTTTACCGGATAGGTATCGCAAGAATTTTGAAAGTTTGGATTTTTTTGCACCGGATACCAACCTCATTGTGCAAGCCAAATTGATCCGTACTCCGGAAGCCTTGCCTTTTTTGATGCCCACTACTACGGATAGGAAATCCAAGGAAGTGGTATACGGCATTGCCCATTTTTCGTTGAACGGAAAAAAGCATGAGTTGGAGATCTATCAAAATCCGGAATTGATGCTTCAGGAAGGCTATGAGAATTATCTCTTTTTACCTTTTACGGACGAAACCAATGGCGAAGAAACGTACACCGGTGGACGATATATCGATTTACGGATTCCAAGGGGAGATACCATAGTCGTTGATTTCAATAGGGCCTACAACCCGTATTGTGCCTATAACAAAAAATATTCCTGTCCCATAGTGCCGAGTATCAATGCTTTGGATGTCAAAGTTTTAGCCGGTGTAAAAGAGTTTAGGCCGGATACCAAATAAAAAGAACCCCGACATTGCTGCCAGGGCCTTCGATTGCTCGAAATATATAAATAAATCAACCAATTAAATGCTTAGAACTGATAGATAGCTGCAAGTACAAAAGAAGACAAGCTACTTATTGGTTCTCCATCAGAATCTAAAAATGGATCTTCGGATGCACTATCCAAGCGTAGTTCGGGCTTGATAATCAAATCACCTATAGTCGCACTACCCGTTAGGGTAACGGCAAAAACACTGGCATCTCCATCGGCATCATTCGCTCCAATTGCACCAAAGAAATCAGTTTCGGTGAAATATTCCCCCCTAAGGCCAATAGTAAAGTTTTCAGAAGTAGCCAATTGGGGATAAAGAGCTACCCCGGCAAAATCTCCAATTCCGTCATCCTCGTCGCCACTAAAGTAAGCCGCATTTATTCCCAAGAAAAAATCGTCAGAAACATTAAAACCACCTGTGTAGTCAACTTCAAAAGAACCATTATCGATTAGTAGGTTTAAGTACTGGTCGCTATAACCTAATTGCAAACCGTAGGCATATTGCCCAACTGGATTAAACTCCGTCAAATCAGTGGGATTCATTATTGCCAACATCAAACTAAAATCGTCGGATAATGCAAAATCAGCTTTTAAACCGGTATGGCTAAATGGCCCGTAGGAGAACAAATAAGATGTACTATAATTAAAATTCGCTGAAGGTGAGATAACCTCATAGCCCAAAAAAGTGTTGAAATTACCAAAGGTCAAGGTCACCGATTCACTTACATTCCAATAAGCGTATAATTGGTTTACAATATCTCCTGTTGCAGAATACATTGGAGAGGCAAAGACGGCATCTGTTCCCCTAGGTCCAAAAACCAAATCGGCGACAAAGCCCACTTTTCTCCCTTCATAGGAGGCAATTACATTGGCCATACCTAAGGCAAAACCTGGCAAGTTGGCAAATGAGCTACCAGGAGCTGAGTAGTTCTCACCAGAGTTTGCAGAATTAAGATTGGCTCTGTAATAAGCATCAACTGTACCACTAAAGGAAAACTTTTTTTCTTCTTCTTCGTCTTGGGCAAAAGATAATGCTCCAACGAGCATAATAGCCAAAAGAACTATTTTTTTTACGAAATTTGTATTTGTAATCGTTTTCATAAGTTTAGATTTTAGATATCCCAAAGGGATTTTTGTATTGATTGATTTAAACTTTTTTGAAAAAGGTTCTAATAACGGAGCGTTCTGCCAAACGCTCCGTTTCCTTCTCATTTTAATTAGTCATTTGTGAAATCAGGGTAAGCGTCCATACCATGTTCGTGGAGATCCAAACCTTCTACTTCTTCTTCTTTGGATACTCTTAGACCCATGATAGCTTTTAATGCGCCTAGGATAATTAGGGAAGTCACAACACAGAATGCTCCAATAATAAGCACACCGTACAACTGCGTCATAAATTGACCTCCTCCGGCCATAGATCCAAAAATACCAACGGCCAAGGTTCCCCAGATACCACAGATTAAGTGAACGGTAACGGCACCCACGGGATCGTCCAACTTTAGTCTATCTATAAGGGCTACACCTCCCACGATAATGAGGCCGGCAATAAAACCGATTACCACAGCTTCGTTAGGAGACATAAGGTCCGCACCTGCGGTTATACCTACCAACCCTCCAAGGATTCCGTTAAGGAACATGGTCAAATCCAAATTTTTATAGAGTACGGTGGAAAGGAAAAAGGCACCAATACCTCCTGCCGCCGCTGCAAGGCATGTGGTAACCAATACCAGGGAAGTCAATTCCGGATCTGCGGAAAGTACGGACCCTCCGTTAAATCCGAACCAACCCAACCACAGAATAAGAACACCTGCAGTTGCCATGGGTATGCTATGGCCTGGAATTGCCTTAGGCTTTCCATCTTCCCCAAATTTGCCTATTCTGGCACCTAACAAGGCTATGGCCATCAATGCGGCCCATCCTCCGACGGAATGTACCAAGGTAGATCCCGCAAAGTCATAGAATCCCCAAGAATCCAAGAAACCACCGCCCCATTTCCAAGCACCTACAATAGGATAAACCAATCCGACATAGATAACTGTGAAGATCATAAAGGAACCAATTTTAATACGCTCGGCTACGGCTCCCGATACGATGGTAGCTGCTGTGGCCGCGAACATCCCTTGGAAAAGGAAATCCGTCCACCAAGTATATCCTCCGTCCGCATAGTCGGGAGTCATACCACCATCTGGGGCTCCGATTCCAAAACCTGCGAATTTTAGAAAACCCGAATCCCCATCTTCAAAACCAGGGTACATTAAATTGAAGCCCCATGCGTAATATAGCAATAGGCCCACTGTGATAATAAAGATATTCTTGAAGAGAATATTGATCGTATTCTTTTGTCGGGTCAAACCAATCTCCAAAAAGGCAAAACCCGTATGCATGAAAAATACCAAGGCCGTAGCCAACATCATCCATACATTATTTGCTGTAAATAATCCTGCGTCCATTTTATAATACGTTTAGTTAGTTTAAAGTTTAGTTTATTCCCGCTTGTCCGTTTTCTTTCGTACGTATCCTATAGGCCTCTATAACCTCGGATACAAATATTTTACCGTCCCCTACATTGCCTGTATAGGCCGATTCCAGGATGGCATCTACCGTACGCTCCAAAAACTCGTCCGAGATTACTATGGATAAGTACCTTCTTTGTATATCGGTAGTACTATAGGAAATACCACGGTATACATGTCCTTGTTTTTCATTTCCAACCCCAGTTACATCCCAGTAACTAAAGAAGTTGACCTCAATTTGATGTAATGCATCCTTGACATCATCAAATTTGGATTTTCTGATAATTGCTTCGACTTGTTTCATTGTTGATTTAATTATTTATATCGTCAAATATATTGTTAAAAAAATCATAACCCCAAAAAAATAGGGGGTATGTTACTAATTTTTATGAGTATATTAATTTAACCCCATAAATTTTATGGGTATGTGTCAAATAAACATAAAAAAATGAAAATTTGAATTGATAACGGATAAGTGATCTATGCTTTTTTGAAAGAAATTATAAAAAAGGAAGTTTTTTTTAAGAAATCTTCAACAAATTACCCAAAATCGAAAAGAATGTTAAAAATAAATAAAAGTATTGGCGTATTGTTGTATTTATAACAATCTGGCTAGCCATAGGCCCAAGGCAATGGCGAAGATGCCAATAACGATACTGGACAAGGTATAAAGCGAAAAATGAAAAAGTTCTCCTGTACTAAGAAGTGAGTGCTTTTCAAAGGCAAAAGCGGAGAAGGTAGTGAAGCCACCGCAGAACCCTGTGGCCAACACCAATATTTGATTTTGGGTAAGATAATCACCTTTTAAGGATAGCCCTAAGACAAGTCCCATGAGCAGACACCCCACAATATTGACCAAGAAGGTCCCTAAAAAAAAGTATTGAAAATAATCGTTGAAGATTTTGGAGATAAGATACCTGAGCATGCTCCCAACACCACCTCCCAAAAAAACAAGAAGAAGTTGTTTCATACCCAAAGGTAAAAAACTAAACGGCTTTCTTATACTTGGTAGAGGCCGAATCTATAGGATAGATTTTTGAGGTAGCAGAAGTCTTGGCATTCCCTTTTGATTTTTTCATTTGTTGGCTTACACTGCCAAGACTAAAAATCATCATCAATGCGTTGATTCCGATTAAGACAAATAATATGGTAAAAAAAGTTGTCATTTAAAATTGCCCCTTTTAGATAATTAACGCAAAATTACGTCATTTGTTATCTTAAACGAAGAAAATTGAAAAAATGTTGTCAGAATAAACATTTTTGTGGCGAATTCAATTTTTAAAGTCAATTTTTAAGAAAGAACTTAATACAGAAAAGAATTATTATGAATACTACGAAGCCTATAGCCACCCATTGGACTCCCTTGTAATTCTTAAGATGTAATTTTTTATCCTGCTTATATGATTTAATTATGAGAATAGTGAATAAAATGATGAAAAGTAGTGCAAAAATCACTTGCCCGGTGCTGAACATATACCGTATTTTTATACAAAGCTAACGTAAAAAGAATAGGAATGAAAAGTAAAATCGGCGCAGTTGAACAGTTTCATAAATCTTTTGGCCTAGGGGTTTCCCATACCCTGAAAGCTAATTTGGGCGTAGATAAGAACCTTCTTAGGTTTAACCTTATGGACGAAGAGAATCGCGAATATCTAGAAGCTGCTACTGCGGATGATTTAACCGAAGTGGCCGATGCCCTAGGGGATATGCTCTATATTCTTTGTGGCACCATTTTAGAACATGGAATGCAACATAAGATAGAGGAGGTATTTGAGGAAATACAGCGCAGCAATATGAGCAAATTGGGAGCAGATGGTAAGCCTATTTATCGCGAAGATGGTAAAGTCCTTAAGGGCCCCAATTACTTTAAACCGGATATCCAAGGGGTCTTGGATCGTTGAGATTACCTGTTTTTGTAGGCTTATGAAATCTATTGAAAACCTCTTTTGGTGGCTTTTATCTCTGTTTTACGAAGAACATTCGTGATAAACTTCGAAGTATTACCGGTTATCCTCTCGAATTTTTATCAAGATAACAATTAGAATGAAATCCAAGGATTTAAAAGGAAAGTTTGAGTAGTAACCTTGGGAGAGCCCAATCTATACCTTGATTATTATAAAATTGGTGTTTCCGGTTTTTAGAAAATCGAATAGCCCAATACCACTGATAATTTTTGATAGTTGGAACTCCATAATGCATAGTTGCTTAAGATTTCCCTATTTGTTTGATAGTTAATTTCAAAACTATATTTATCATTGTATTTATATCCTACGCCAAAAGCTAAATTGTTACGCGAATCAATTTCTACAGGATCTAACTCTGAACCGTTTTCGCTGGTAATTGTTATTGATGAATTAAAGCTTAAATCAATTAAGTAGGAGGCATTAACGAAAAATTTCGATTTGTCATTGAGAAAAAAGTATTGCCTAAGGCCAACAGGAAATTCAATTGATTTATAATTAACATCGGCCACAAGATTTCCACGAAACTCATCAATGTTATTTGTCGGTTTTTTGGAATTGAAATATTGATAGGTTGGTTCAACAATAATAGACCATTTATTTTTGTTAAATGGCAAAATGAATTCCGCTTCAATTCCCGCTCCTAATCCTATTTCATTTCCAAAATCTGTATTCCTTGAGTCTCTAGAAGAGTTTCGTATGGTCAATGAAGAATTGTTTAAACGAGGTCTTAGAGTTAAATTGAATAAATCTTTTTTTGGTTTTTTTCCATAATTAACCGATTCTCCTTTGTTACATTGGGTATATTCCACAAAGAATTTAACCAAATCATTTTTGTTATAACCTATCCGTTGAATTCTATCAATGTCAAAACTGGGACATTTCATTTCGTTCCATAACTGTTGCCTAAACCTCGTATTACTGCCAATATTATTCTGAGAAGTTCTGTAGCGTTTGAAAACCAATTGCTCGATTGAGGAATTTTCTTCTTTGTAAAAATATCTTTTTAGATTGCCATCGACATATTCGTATAAATTGGATTTGCCCTCAACCAATACTTTTAGGAACAGTTCCTCTTCTTTGAATATTGGTTTTTTATACCTGCTTAAATCATTAACGTTGTCACTGGATCTATCAACATTCAAAACAACCCTTACATATTTCGAAGTATTAAAGACACCAAATTCTTTAACTGACTTTATAGTTGCTTTCTCCGGTTTGCTATTTTTGGTACGTTTATATGTAAAACCGGTTGGATTGTTTTTCCAGTCTATGTTTTTGATTAGACAATTAATTTTTTGATCAGCACTGTTGATGTAATATCCTTCTTCATATAAAATCTGGGAATAGCAATTGGCACTTATTACTATAGTTAAAAGAGACAATGGTAGTTTTATTATGCTCATAGAAATGGATTAAATTTTATAAATAGGAAAATTTGAATCAGGGTCTTCTGGGAAGTGCCCGATGCGTAATATCCCTTGCCAATTTGTTGAAAAAGGTTTAACCTATACCTTAAACCGCCATCCGAACGAATCTTCGGATCGGTTATATTGAATGTCCGTTATGCGCTTTTTAAATCGTGAAGCATAGCTCTTTTCTAGCTGTGGTAGATCGTAATCGGATCCGCGATAGCCAAAGGCAGCAATAGGGGAGACCACGGCTGCGGTACCTGCGCCGAACATTTCTTTTAAAGTACCGTTTTTAGCAGCTTCTACTACCTCGTTTACTTTAAGTTTTCGAACCTCTGCAGGAATACCCTCCTCCCTGGCAATTTCTAAAATACTCTTTCGGGTAATTCCATCCAATATGCGATCGCTAACCGGTCCCGTAACCAAAGTGTTTTTGATTCGAACAAAAATGTTCATGGCTCCGGCCTCCTCAATATATTCGTGAGTATTATCATCAGTCCAGATAACCTGTTGATATCCTTTTTCAACGGCGAGCTGTGTAGGGTAAAATTGCCCTGCATAGTTTCCACCTGCCTTGGCAAAGCCTACACCTCCATTAGCGGCCCTGGAATATGTTTCCTCTATTAAGACCTTTACCTTTCCCGAGGAAAAGTAGGCGCCGGAAGGGGCCGTGGCAATGATAAACTTATATTCATCCGCCGGTGAGGCATGAAACCCCCGTCCAGAGGCAAAAATGAACGGCCGTACATATAATGAGCTACCTTCTGATTGTGGGATCCAATCCCTGTCCAACTGTAAGAGGGTCTTTAGTCCTTCCATGAAATACTCCTTGGGCAGTTCTGGCATGGCCATCCGCTTTGAGGAAACGTTCAAGCGTTTGTAATTGTCCTCCGGACGAAATAGCCATATGTTATGGTCTTTATCCCTGTATGCCTTCATTCCTTCAAAAACGGATTGTCCGTAATGAAAAATTTTGGCGGAAGGGTCCAAACTTATGGGCTGGTAGGGCATAATCTTTGGAGCTTCCCAATCGCCGTTCCTATAATCGCAGACCAGCATATGGTCAGAGAATACGCTTCCAAAAGGAAGATTGTCAAAATCTACCGATGTAATTCTAGAGGTTTTGGTCTTCTCTATCGCAATTTTCTGGGCTGTACCGATCATCTTGATAAAATTTAAACTATAAAATTAGTGATTTCTCTTTATCGGCTCTTCTTTTTTCGTCCAAAATTGATCAGATTTGTAGTAGGAAACCAATTTTTATCAGAAATGAAAAGATTTAACATTTTAGCTGCCTTTTTGATGTTATATATGACCGGTTATGGGCAAAATACCCAAAAGGGAATCGAAAACAGTAATGGAAATGATAAAGGGCATCTCTTATTCGGAAGCGAGATCGTAGCGACAGGGGCAATTTCAGATAGGGATATGTATGCTAAATACCAGGCTATGTCAGTGATGGATTCATCCCAGACCAAATTCAGCGCAACGGTCACCGATGTTTGCCAGGCCAAGGGGTGTTGGATGAAGCTTAAACTTAAGGATGATAGTGAAACCATGGTCCGTTTTAAGGATTATGGTTTTTTTGTGCCCAAGGATATCGCCGGAAAAGAAGTGGTGGTGAGCGGAATTGCATTTGTCCAGAAAATGAGTGTGGCCGATCAAAAACATTTTGCAAAGGATGGTGGCAAGTCCGAAGCGGAAATCGAAAAAATCACGGTACCTAAAATAACATATGGTTTTGAGGCGGTCGGTGTTTTGCTAAAAGATTGATTTAAAACGAGCCATAATTAAGGATTTACCGTTTCCAAGACATTCATTCTACCATCTGCAAAACAAGGCTTTTTAACTCTTGTACCCAGTGAAATGAAAAGAAAGATCGTTACTACTGCTGATGGTTCAAAGACCATTTATTTAGAGGATTGGGACGAGCATTACCATTCCAAACATGGTGCCGTCCAAGAGGCTTACCATGTATTTATAAAAAATGGACTTTCACTTTTTGACAGTGGTTCTATCTCCATTTTGGAAATGGGCTTTGGTACGGGCCTCAATGCCCTGATTACCCTTATGGAAGTAGAAAGAACAGATTTAAATATCCGATATACCGGAGTAGAGGCCTATCCGATTTCCTCGAAAGAATGTGGGCAGTTAAACTATATCGCAGAATTAAAGGCAAAGGAATTCCAGAGCGTTTTTAAAAAAATGCACGAATGTCCATGGGAGGGTGATTACAGGATTTCGAACAACTTTGTGTTACATAAAAAGCAGATGAACTTTTTGGACATAGATGCCAAAGCTTTGTTTGATCTGGTGTACTTTGATGCTTTTGGGGCAAGGGTACAACCGGAGCTTTGGACCGAGACCATTTTTGAAAAAATGTTCCAGGCCTTAAAAAAAGATGGGATATTGGTCACTTATGCTGCTAAAGGTAGCGTACGTAGGGCCATGCAGTCAGTTGGATTCATTGTGGAACGTTTGCCCGGTCCTCCAGGAAAACGTGAAATGCTACGGGCCAGAAAACCTTAAAGAGCCATATTTAAAAGGGCAAGACCGGTTTGCAACACCTTACCAATTAATGACATAGCTTTAAACAACACTGTTAAACCTTAATTAAATCTGGGTCTTCTGCCTTATAAATCAATTAGTTTTGTACCATGAGAATTTTAATTTCAGGGGCAACAGGACTGATTGGTCGCAAAATTGTAGACCTCTGCCGCTCCCAAGGCATTGCGGTAAACTACTTGACTACAAGTAAGGATAAAATTATCTCCGACGATAATTACAAGGGGTTTCATTGGAACCCAAATTCTGGGGAAATAGATATGGACTGCTTTAAGGAAGTAGACGCCATCATAAATTTGGCCGGATCCAGTATTTCCAAGAGATGGACATCTAACTATAAAAAGGAAATTATTTCCAGCAGAATCAATACGGTAAGGACTTTGTACGATGCTCTGAAGAAAATTGATAATGACCGTATCACTTCCTTCGTTTCGGCGTCCGCTATCGGCATCTATCCCAATTCCTTGACCAGCTATTATTCAGAGGATGAAAAAGAAGTGGATCAAAGTTTTTTGGGCGAAGTTGTTGCCGCTTGGGAAAAGGAAATAGATACATTTACATCCTTTGATTTTTCTGTTGCCAAAATCAGAATCGGTTTGGTAATGGCCTCAGATGGCGGTGCCTTGCCCGAGATGGCCAAGCCTATTAAGAATTATGTCGGAACTGGATTTGGTTCAGGGGAGCAATGGCAATCATGGATACACATAAGCGATTTGGCCCGGATTTTTCTTTTCGCAGTGGAAAATAGGTTGCAAGGTATATACAATGGTGTAGGCCCTAATCCGGTAACGAATAATAAGCTAGTCAAGGAAATTGCCAAAGTCTTGGACAGACCCTTGCTTTTACCGAATATTCCAAAATTTGTTATGAAAACAATTCTAGGTGAGATGTCCTACATTTTATTTGCAAGCCAGCGTGTGAGCTCTAAAAAGATAGAAGAAGAAGGTTTTATTTTTCACCACAGCAATATTTGTAAAACCGTAGAGCAGATTTACAATAAAGAGAACAAGAAAGAATCACAGGATGAGCTCTTTCAAAAAGAGTTCCTTTCCTAGTTAGTAATAGTATCATTTTATTTTTTTTTGATATCCGCTTATGGCGGATTTTTTTATAAAGTTTGATGACATTTTGACATTTTTAAAGAAATGGCAGTACTTTTGCCACCTGAAAAAAGGATTGATAAAAAGTCTAATAATCATATGAATAAGAAAGCTAAGGCAGAGGAAATGGAAGAAGTCGTTTCCGAAGAAAATATATCCACAGAAGAAAATGGTCAAAATCAGGAAGATAATTCCGGGAAGAGTACACTGACGGAGGAAGAGGAACTTCGGGAGGATCTGGCCAAGGAAAAAGATAAATTTCTACGCCTATTTGCCGAGTTCGAAAATTACAAAAAGAGGACTTCAAAAGAAAGGATGGACTTGTTCAAAACAGCAGGGCAGGAAGTCATCGTCTCACTTTTACCTGTTATCGATGATTTTGACAGGGCCTTGAAGGAACTGGCAAAGTCAGATGATACCGAAATGTTCAAAGGGGTTCAATTGATAAGTACAAAATTACGGGAAACTCTTAAGTCCAAAGGCTTGGAAGAAGTTGTTGTGAAGCAGGGAGATACATTTGATGCCGAAGTACATGACGCCATTACCCAGATTGCCGCACCCAACAAGAAATTAAAGGGCAAAATAATCGATGTAATCGAGAAGGGGTATAAGTTGGGAGATAGGATAATTCGTCATCCCAAAGTGGTGTACGGAAATTAAAAACGAAGTATGAAGGAAGACTATTATGATATATTGGGGGTAAATAAAAATGCCACTGCGGCCGAAATTAAAAAGGCGTATCGTAAAAAGGCATTGGAATACCATCCTGATAAAAACCCTGGGGATTCAAAGGCCGAGGAAATGTTTAAAAAGTCGGCAGAGGCTTATGAAGTCCTTAGCAATCCGGATAAAAAAGCACGATATGACCAATTTGGACATGCGGCCTTTGAAGGTGGAGGTGGCTTTGGCGGCGGCGGAATGAACATGGAAGATATCTTCAGTCAATTTGGGGATATTTTTGGTAGTGCTTTTGGCGGCGGTAGTTTTGGTGGTTTTGGCGGTTTTGGCGGCGGAGGCCAACGTCGGGTGAAAGGCAGTAATTTAAGAATACGGGTAAAGCTTAACTTGGAAGAAGTCGCTCATGGAGTCGAAAAAAAGGTAAAAGTTCGAAGAAAAGTCCAGGCCAAGGGTGTTACCTATAAAACATGTGGTACCTGCAATGGTAGGGGACAAGTGGCCAAGATAACCGATACCATATTGGGACGTATGCAAACTGCCACTACATGTACCACCTGTGGCGGTAGTGGTCAAATCTTGGATAAGAGACCCAGCGATGCCGACTCACAAGGATTAAAGGTAACTGAAGAAACAGTATCGATCAAGATTCCAGCCGGAGTAGAGGAAGGTATGCAGTTAAAGGTTGCTGGAAAAGGGAACGAAGCTCCTGGAAATGGGGTTCCAGGCGATTTATTGGTGGCCATAGAGACCGAAGACCATAGTACTTTGAAACGGGAGGGTGATAATCTTCATTATGATCTGTACATTAGTATTTCCGAGGCCGTTTTAGGAACTTCCAAAGAAATTGATGCCGTAGGCGGAAAAGTAAGAATAAAGCTAGAACCTGGAATTCAATCGGGCAAGATATTGCGTTTGCGCGGCAAAGGGATTTCCAGCATCAACGGATATGGAAGTGGTGACCTTTTGGTCCACGTTAATGTTTGGACGCCAAAGGAGCTTACCAAGGAACAAAGGGAGTTTTTTGAACGTATGCAGGGGAATGACAATTTTGAGCCAAAACCCGAAAAATCGGATAAATCTTTTTTCGAGAAAGTTAAAGATATGTTCTCTTAACCAAATAATATTTGGGTTTTAAATAAAAAACGTATATTTGATTTGATATTGGGAAACCAATATTAATTTTCTTTTTCATAGCAATTTTTTTCCCATCCTTAATTTCTTTAAGGGTGGGTTTTGTTTTTTTGGTTAGGTTATATTCCGGATGAGCTGACTCTGTTTTTGGGAGCGCTTTAATGGGCACGCAAAAACTAGCCTTAACATTGGGTATAACGGACATACTACGGGGAGTAATGGGTATCACGAACAAAGGCTATTTGCTTCCATATTGAGTAGAAAATACTGAAAAACCGGAACACCTTTTAAAGCAATTCTATATCTTTGGCAAAATTGCTTGCATGAATAACATTTTGGTTACTAAGGAGGTTACCAAACGATTTGGAGAGCATACGGCACTAAACAAAGTATCCCTAGAAATTCCCGAAAATAGCATTTATGGACTGTTAGGTCCTAACGGAGCGGGAAAAACTACCCTAATACGAATCATAAACCAGATAACCTTTCCGGATAGGGGTACACTGTTTTTTGATGGTGAACCATTGAATTCCCACCATATCGCACAAATAGGATATTTGCCGGAAGAAAGAGGCCTCTACAAAAGTATGAAGGTCGGTGAGCAGGCCCTATATTTGGCACAACTAAAGGGCCTAAGTAAATCAGAAGCCAAAAAACGTTTAAAGTTCTGGTTTGAGCGATTGGAAATAGAAGGATGGTGGCATAAAAAGGTGCAGGAACTTTCTAAAGGAATGGCTCAAAAAATACAGTTCATCGTAACTGTTCTCCATAGGCCTAAACTTTTGATTTTTGACGAACCTTTTAGCGGTTTTGACCCTATCAACGCTAATATTATCAAGGAAGAAATATTGAAACTTAAGGAAAATGGTACCTCCATAATCTTTTCAACCCACAGAATGGAGTCCGTTGAGGAGTTGTGTGAATATATCGCTCTATTGCATAATTCCGAAAAAGTATTGGATGGAAAATTATCGGACATAAAAAAGGAATACAAGAACAATATATTTGATGTTTGCCTGGATGTCGAAGATGGCGATTCCCTTTTGAAGGAGTTGGAAGGGAAATTTAAATTACGCTCATCAACGTATCGTCCAGAAGAAGGTCAGTTGGAATTTACAGTAGAACTACCTTTTGCCGATTCTAAGGAAATGTTGGTCCATCTCTCCAATAGGGCCAATATTGTTCGCTTTATAGAAACCATACCTTCCGCGAATGACATTTTTATAGAAACTGTACAAAGTAAAGAGGTTCATGAATAAACTACCTTTGATCATAAAAAGGGAATATTTGGCCAAAGTACGGAACAAGTCTTTTGTAATAATGACTTTTTTGAGCCCGATTTTAATGGTAGGTATGGTAGTTTTAATTGCCTATCTAACCAAAATAAATGATAATGAAAAAAGAATAATCGGCGTATTAAATGAAAGTGGCTTCTTTTCCAACGAGTTTTTAACCACAGAGACTACATCCTACGTTAATTTTAAGGATATAGCCTTGCAGTCCGCGAAGGATTCTACATTACAAATGGGGTATTATGGGTTGCTTTATATACCCAGGGCGGCCAGTCTTGAACAGGTGGCCGAAAATGCCTTTTTTTATAGCAAGGAGGCTCCCAGTACCACTGTTCTGGATAGACTGGAGAATATTTTTCAAAACCGTCTTTTCCAGCAAAGGCTTCAAAATTTAGGAGTTTCGGCCAAGGAGTTTGCAAAAGTGGATAATCGTTTTGAAATCAAAACGGCTACCTTTTCGGGTCAACTGAACCTTAAGGGCATTAATGAGGTCAAAGCTTTTATTGGTGGTGGATTTGGCTATCTCATAATGATGTTCATAATCATTTATGGAGGTTTTGTCATGCGGAGTGTAATTGAGGAAAAAACCAGTAGGATTATTGAAGTTATCATTTCTTCCGTTAAACCCTTTCAATTGATGATGGGGAAGATAATAGGTACCTCCCTCGCAGGCGTTACACAATTTGCCATTTGGATTCTATCCGCTTCTTTGCTTCTATTCTTGGTATTTGCATTTTTTGGAGTAGACCTGTCCGTATTAAACAATAGTGCACATTTAACTCCGGGAATGGCACAATCCATGTCCCCAATGGACGAGGACATACAGTTGTACGCCATGGAATTTATTAAAATACCATGGTTTATGCTTATTGCATTTTTTGTCCTGTACTTCATATTGGGATATTTGATCTACAGCTCCATTTATGCCGCCATAGGGGCGGCCGTAGATAACGAAACGGATACCCAACAATTTATCTTTCCTATTATTTTGCCTTTGATGCTTGCTATTTATGTAGGGTTCTTTTCGGTATTCAGTAATCCTCATGGTCCCATAGCCGTTGGCTTTTCACTGTTCCCCCTTACATCCCCGATCGTTATGCTTATGAGGCTACCCGGTGGCATAGGGGAAGGAGGTGTGCCCGTTTGGCAGCTTATCGCCTCCGTTATATTGTTGGTCGGGACATTTATAGGAATTGTCTGGTTGGCGGCAAAGATTTATAGGGTAGGGATTTTAATGTATGGCAAAAAGCCCAGCTATAAGGAATTGTACAAGTGGCTAAAATATTGACCATGGTTCAGGAAGAGGCGAGCAAAGTAGAGGAGATTATCAAAGAGGATATTTGGGGTAACCTAAAGGAATTTTTAGATCTTGGGCTTCACATAGGTCAAGGCGATAAACGTATAGATATCACTATCGGAATCCTACTGCTACTCACCGTTGCTTTTGTGGTGACCAGTTTTCTTCTCAAATGGTTACGCCAACTGTTTACCCGAAAAATGGATACCGATGACAAGCTCAAATTCATCAGTATTTTCAAATTTATCAAGTATGTGGTCTATGTTGCCGTAATCTTGATAACAATGAGTGCTGCTGGTATAAATATTACTATACTTATTACGGCGTCGGCGGCATTGTTTGTAGGCCTGGGGCTGGCTTTACAGGAGCTTTTTCAAGATGTCATTGCAGGAATCTTCATTATTTTGGACAAATCCATACATGTAGGAGATATTGTTGAGGTAGATGGAAAAGTGGGCAAGGTATTTGAAATAAAATTGAGAACCACTAGGGCCATCACCCGTGATGATAAGGTAATTATTATTCCTAATCATAAGTTTATAAGTGATATTATTCATAATTATACCCAAAACCATAATACAACACGTGAAAAGGTAAGTGTAGGTGTGGCTTACGGAAGTGATGTTAATTTGGTGACACGGATATTGGCCGAGGTAGCCCTAACACAAAGAGGGGTGCTCAAAGACCCAAAACCATTTGTGCTATTTGAGGATTTTGGAGATTCCGCACTATTGTTTTCCATTAATTTTTTTACGAATGACAGTTTTGGGGATCCTAAGATAAAAAGTGAAATGAGATATAAAATAGATGCGGGGTTTAGGGAAAACAATATCACGATCCCATTTCCACAAAGAGATGTCCATATATTCCAAGATCGGCCCATTCAACACCATCAAGTGGAAAAATCCAAAGGAAAGAATGGGGATTAATTTAGCAAGGGGTTTAGCAAGTATTTTCGGGATGGTTTTATTGCATACTGTGGGTCTTTCACAGACTACCGATTTGTTGCGAATGGAATATACACATATCCCCGAGAACGATTTCGGTATCAGCACCTCTAGATACCGGGCTTTGTTCAATATTCCTCTTAAAATGGGTAAAGAGAACTATTTGGTCGCAGGATCTGAGTACAATACCTATCGTTTTGAATTTAACAATCCATTACCTTTTCCTTCTAACTCCTTAGAAGAGCTTCATATTATTGATATCAACTTGGGATACATTCTCAAATGGAATCCAAGTTGGCGATTTGTAGGTATTGTTACCCCTCGTTTGGCATCCAATTTTATAGAAGGTATAGACAACAACGATTTTCTCTTCAACTTTTCTGCCTTGGTTTGGAAAGAAAAACCTGATATTGATAAACCTTTTCGTCTAATATTGGGCCTTACGTTTAATAGTGCTACGGGGCTCCCCTTTCCACTGCCTCTTATCAACTATCAAAAAAGATTTCACCCCAACTGGTCATATTCCCTAGGGATTCCCAGGATGGACCTGAAATATTATATAAGGAAGAAACATATTTTACAAACGGCACTGTTTTTGGATGGGTATTTTGTAAATATTCAGAATGATATCCTGCTTCCCGGAAATGTATTGGGAACCACGGTTTCACTTTCTGCCTTGGTAGGTGCGATAGGTTACCAATATAAAATATCAAAATATATTTCATTTTATAGTCTTTTGGGGTATTCCTTGACCCAAGAAGGGTTGCTAAGGGATGGTAATCGGGATAGGGCTTTTACCTTGAATGACGAGGGAAATATTTATCTTAGGACGGGATTTAAGATATCAATTTTTTAAAATTAAGACATGTCAAAAATATTGGTGATAGAGGATGAATCGGCCATAAGAAGAGTATTGGTAAAGATTCTTTCGGAAGAGAATGATACCTATCTGGTGGAGGAGGCCGAGGATGGCCTAAAAGGTCTGGAAACCATCAAGAATAACGATTATGACCTTGTGCTTTGCGACATAAAAATGCCCAAAATGGACGGAGTCGAGGTCTTGGAGGCAGCTCGGAAAATTAAACCTGAAATTCCCTTTATCATGATATCCGGACATGGTGATTTGGACACGGCCGTCAATACCATGCGTTTGGGGGCGTTTGATTATATATCCAAACCCCCGGATTTGAACCGGCTTTTAACTACGGTACGTAACGCCTTGGATCGTAAGGAATTGGTGGTGGAAAACAAGATCCTAAAGAAAAAGGTGAGCAAGAACTATGAAATGGTAGGAGAAAGCCAGGAAATTACCGCTATAAAGGATATGATAGAAAAGGTAGCCCCTACGGATGCCAGGGTCTTGATAACAGGTTCAAACGGAACAGGAAAAGAATTAGTAGCACATTGGATCCATGAAAAAAGTCAAAGAAGTAGTGCTCCCTTTATAGAGGTTAACTGTGCCGCTATTCCGTCCGAGCTTATAGAGAGCGAACTTTTTGGTCATGTCAAAGGAGCGTTTACATCTGCTGTAAAGGACAGGGCCGGAAAATTTGAGGCAGCCAACAAAGGCACCATTTTTTTGGATGAAATAGGTGATATGAGCCTTTCTGCTCAGGCAAAGGTGCTCCGGGCCCTACAGGAAAATAAGATTTCAAGGGTCGGGACGGACAAGGATATCAAAGTTGATGTGCGCGTGATTGCGGCTACCAATAAAAATCTAAAAAAGGAAATTGAAGAAGGTAGGTTTCGAGAAGATCTGTATCACAGATTGGCCGTTATCTTGGTAAAAGTTCCTTCCTTGAACGAACGCAGGGAGGACATTCCATTGTTAATAGCACATTTTGCGGAAAAAATCGCATCGGAACAGGGTATAGCCCCAAAGGCTTTCTCGGACAAGGCCATTAAGTTATTAAAGACCTATGATTGGACCGGAAATATCCGTGAGCTTCGAAATGTGGTAGAACGGTTGATAATTTTAGGTGGGAAAGAAGTTAGTGAGGCGGACGTTACCCTTTTCGCCAGTAAATAACCCATACGTATTGCCATAACCGTGTAGGGTTTCAAAGAATTCTAACTGAATGGGAAGACCAAAAATCCGACTATTTGCTGTTTGGTAATTGACCTTCACAGTTCCCTAACCGCTCTAGAGCCACTGCTGAAATCTGTTTGGTCTTAAGATTGTAGTATTTCTTTCCCTCACTTAAATTAGGTTTCAAGAGCTGTTGTTCGCAGTGGTCATGAATTTTTTTGGCAAAGGCTTTGGCTTCCTTGCAATCCACGGAATTAATTACGTTATCCAACGACTTTTGATAGTCTACCAAGGACATATCGATTTTAGTCCTTAAAGCTTCAATATCGGTTTCCCTAAGAACTATTTTCTCCTTCTTTACGACCTTTGTGTTCATTACCAAGACATCACTTGCATAGTGGCTATCATGCGTTTCGTGTTCTGAAAGAGACTCCAAGCCTTCTAAAGTATCCTCCAAAGCCCTATTCAATAATATCTTGGCAGCGCTCAAAGTAGTGGTCCGGGTAGCTTTTTTCAAGTTATCGAGACCTTCTTCAATACTAAGTGCCGCATAGTCGCAACCACACTCCGAAAGTTGTTGTTTGGATTTAACAATGGCGTTCAAAGCCTTATAGGCAAAATATCGGGCTTGATTGATATCTTCCATAGCAATGGCCTTTTGGGTCTGAGACTTTACAAAACCAATGTTGGAACCCGCATATTCACAAGCAACACTAGGCTTAAAGGAAGATAATAGGCAGGAAAAAAGAGCGCATAGCACTATAGTACACTTTTCCATCT
The DNA here is from genome assembly GCA_947494715.1 of uncultured Flavobacteriaceae bacterium. Lineage (GTDB taxonomy): Bacteria > Bacteroidota > Bacteroidia > Flavobacteriales > Flavobacteriaceae > Ulvibacterium. The sequence continues at coordinate 73,292 of CANLWG010000008.1, forward strand.
TGTAATCATTTAAGGGTAAAATTTGGGACATTTTACAAGGTAAAGTTAAGCATTACCACATAGAGTCGCCTATTTTTTCGATAGACGGGATAGCATGACCCAAATTTTGGATAAAGCGGTTTTATTGGATGATAAACGATCATTTTTTTTAACATTCGCTGCATTTCAACGAGAAAATATTTTATATTCCACTCATGAAGAAAGTAGATTTAGCCCGTTATAGGGTGGAGACACCCATAAAATTGGAGGATTCCTCGACCTTAGAGGACTTGGATGCATCAAAAAAGGACTTGAGAAAGGCTCTGGAGCAAACCAGGGAGGAACTTGGGGAATTTCAAGATACTTTATATGCCCACGGTAAGTATGGCGTTCTGGTATGCCTCCAAGGAATGGATGCAGCAGGGAAGGACAGTTTGATACGTGAGGTATTCAAGGACTTTAATGCACGTGGTGTTGTGGTGCACAGTTTTAAGGTACCTACGGATTTAGAACGCAAGCACGACTATATTTGGCGACATTACATTGCCCTTCCGCCCAAAGGAAAATTTGGTGTATTTAACCGAACACACTATGAAAATGTATTGGTGACCCGAGTTCATCCTGAATACCTTTTGAGTGAAAATATGCCAGACATTCTTAGTGTTGAAGATGTAGATCAGAAATTTTGGGATAGGCGTTTTGAGAGGATCAATAATTTTGAACGCCATATTGCGGAAAACGGGATGATAATTTTCAAGTTTTTCCTGCATCTTTCAAAAGAGGAGCAACGTCAAAGACAATTAAGAAGGTTAAAGCTGAAAAGGAAAAATTGGAAATTCTCCCCGGGTGATCTGGAAGAACGCAAACTTTGGGACCAATACCAGAAATGTTATGAGGAGGCAATCAATAAAACTTCCAAATCGCATGCGCCATGGTATGTTATCCCGTCTGACAATAAAGATGCCGCAAGGGTAATTGCAGCATCCATCCTACTTCAAGAGTTAAAAAAATACAAAGATATCAAGGAACCTGAGCTCGATCCGGAAATACAGACTAATTTAGAGGCCTACATCCAGCAATTGGAAAATGAAGGGAAATGAAAAAAATTAGTGTACTATTTTTTTTTGCAAGTCTGGTTACGTTTGCTCAGACCAAAGATGAACAACAAATAAAACGTATTTATGATGCGGCCCTGACCCAGGGATTTGCTTACAATTGGCTCAATCACCTTTCCAATCAAATAGGAGGGAGACTTTCGGGTTCTGTACAGGCGCAACAGGCGGTAGACTACACCAAGGCCCAGTTGGATATGCTAGGTTTAGATCGTGTTTGGCTACAACCCGTTATGGTTCCCAAATGGGTAAGGGGAACTCCTGAATTCGCCTATATTGAGGCCACGCCTGGAATAACCACCAATGTGCCCATCTGTGCTTTAGGGGGATCTGTAGCTACGCCTCTAGGTGGGCTAAAGGCCAATGTAGTCGAGGTTAAGAGTTTGGAAGATTTGAAGGCTTTAGGAGAAGAAAAGATAAAGGGTAAGATTGTATTTTTCAATCGTCCCATGGATCCTACACATATCGATACCATTGAATCCTATACCGGTTGTGTAGACCAACGTTCCTATGGGGCGGAGGAAGCGGCTAAATATGGTGCAGTGGGTGTTGTAGTTCGCTCAATGACACTTCGCTTGGACGATTATCCCCATACCGGTGCCATGAGCTACGGTGAAACTCCCTTGGAGAATAGAATTCCCGCAACGGCCATAAGCACTAAGGGAGCTGAATTATTGAGTACCACATTAAAGCTAAATCCGAATATTAAGTTCTATTTTAAACAAAATTGCCGACAGGAAGAAGACGTGGAATCCTTTAATGTTATCGGCGAAATAACAGGGACAACCCATCCTGATGAGATAATTTTAGTAGGTGGACACCTGGATTCATGGGATTTGGGGGACGGTTCGCATGATGACGGGGCAGGATGTGTACAAAGTATGGAAGCGCTACGTCTTTTAAAGATAACGGGATACAAACCAAAACGAACTCTCCGTGTAGTTTTGTTTATGAACGAGGAAAATGGACTACGTGGTGCAAGTAAATACAAGGAAACAGCCTACGCAAAAAAGGAGAACCACATTTTTGCCTTGGAAAGTGATGCCGGTGGTTTTTCACCTAGGGGTTTTTCCTTTGAATCCTCGGACGCCAATTTAAGACAAGCACAATCCTGGGCACCATTATTTGAACCCTATTTGGTCCATTTTTTTGTAGAGGGGTATTCAGGAGCCGATATTCGTCCATTGGATAATGGTGAAATGGTGTTGGCCGGGCTTCGTCCTGATTCCCAGCGCTATTTTGACCATCATCATGCAGAAAATGATACGTTTGAGCATGTGAATAAACGCGAATTGGAATTGGGCGCCGCTGCCATGACCAGTCTCGTCTATCTTTTTGATACATATGGAATAGTGAATTAGGGCAACATTGTAAAGGCCTATTTTTTTGTTTCCTAGACCCCAAATCAGTATCCCATACCCAACAAAATTACTTACCTTTGCCGCTCATTAAAAAAGCGAAAAATGCAAGACGGAATCTATGCAAAATTCAATACCTCAAAAGGAGAAATAGTAGTAAAACTAACCCATGATAAAACTCCGGGAACCGTAGGTAATTTTGTGGCACTGGCCGAAGGGAAAAAAGACAATTCTGCAAAGGCCGAAGGCAAACCTTATTACAATGGCCTTAAGTTCCACAGGGTGATACCGGACTTTATGATCCAGGGTGGATGCCCTCAAGGTACGGGTACGGGCGATCCTGGTTACAAGTTTGATGACGAGTTTCATCCTGAACTAAATCATTCCGAACCGGGTGTCCTATCCATGGCCAATGCAGGTCCAGGCACAAATGGGAGCCAATTTTTCATTACCCATGTACCCACACCTTGGTTGGATAACAAGCATACGGTATTCGGTCACGTAGAATCAGGACAGGAAACCGTTGATGTTATTGCACAAGGAGATGTTATTGAGAGCTTGGAAATCCTACGAGTAGGTGATGAGGCAGAGCAATGGAACGCGTTGGACGCATTTGATAGTTTTGAAAGTTCCAAGACAAAAAGATTGGAAGAAGAAAAGAAACTTCAGGCTGCTGAACTGGACAAGGTTGCGGCTGGATTTGATGAGACCTCTAGTGGGCTTCGATATAGGGTTATTGAAAATGGAAACGGAGCCAAGGCCGAAAAAGGTCAACAAGTTTCGGTTCATTATGAGGGGGCGTTACTCAACGGGCAAGTATTCGATTCATCCTATCAACGCAACCAACCCATTGATTTTAAGTTGGGCGTGGGCCAGGTAATCCCAGGATGGGATGAAGGCATCTCACTTTTAAAGGTTGGCGATAAGGCCCGATTCGTGATTCCTCCGGATTTAGCCTATGGAAGTGCAGGGGCCGGGGGAGTCATTCCACCAAATGCCACATTGCTATTTGATGTTGAATTGGTAAAAGTGGGCTAAGGCCAAAAAAATAGGTATCATCTAGAGCGAAGCCAAATGGTTGGGTGTAGGGTGGTTGTGATGGATGTAAAACAATCCATTATTTAAGATTATAGGGTGAAGAGTATAATATAGTATTTTCTAAACAAGTAATATTTACCTATTTAGCATAGTCAATGCTAACCAGTAGAAGTAATATATTTACAAGGACTAAGATTGAAAATAGTATAAAGAAGGTAGACATTGTTATGATTTAGTGCTTTTTAAGCCTAGTGATATAATCGCCTCTACGTTTGAAACAACTAAAACGGAATAGACCCTACCAGTATCGATAAATATTTCTATTTATCTAGACTTTTCAGCTCTTTTTGTACTCAAAAGAAGTAGGATGATATTAATTACAAGCAATAAAAAAAGAATCCCAAAAAAGGTCAACATAGTATGTTCTTGTTAGAAGTGGGGTATTGTGTTTGTTTAAATTTAGATAGAAATAAATACTAAAGGTTGCGTCAAGGTTAAACAAAACTACTAAAAAGAAGTATTATTCTTACAATTTCTTAAAAAGCTCAACAAAAAAACCCTGGCAAAACTGCCAGGGCTATCCTATAAAAAAGTCTATTCGTTACCTAGTCAACTACTTTCACATTAACGGCGTTCAATCCTTTTTTACCTTGTTGTAGTTCAAATTCTACAACATCACCTTCTCGAACCTCATCGATCAAGCCAGAAATGTGTACAAAATGATCCTCGTTTGAACCATCTTCTGTTATGAAACCATATCCTTTGGAATCATTGAAGAATTTTACTGTTCCTTTACTCATAATAAAAAAATTAAAAATTAAATTAAAACGCGAAGATAATGTTAAAATTTTTAATTCAGTGATTTTTTGAAAGTTATCTTTTTGTAAAGACATCTTATAGAATTGATTGGAGATTTAGCGGAGATGGATTTGCTAGTTTTAAAGTAGGGATCCCGAATCGGATTTAGTATTCTTATTATCTTTAAATTATGGGAGAAGTACGGTCATATAACAAGATTTCGGACTTATTGAAATCCGAGGATTTGGGGAATCAAGTACATCAGGATTCTGATTTTACCATAAACCGGTTGGAAGACATACATCCGAGACCTACAAAATCTCCTACTTTCAGGGCCAATTATTATTCCTTTGTATTGGTACGGAAAGGAAATACAGATTACAGCATAGACAATAGAAAGTTTTCAACAAAAGGACGAACCCTATATTTTACCAATCCGGGACACCTAAAATCTTTTCATATCAGGGAAGTGAGCCATGGTTTTATTATCACGGTTTCCGAGAACTTCCTAAAGGAATATATCCATAGGGATGTCTTTGATGAATTCTCATTTTTATTGACGGAAATAGTACCGCCCTGTTACTTGGATGAACATCGCTTTGGAGAACTATATGCTTTAGCGGAACAAATCATTATCGAAGAACAAAAAAGCACTGTCCTGAAGCACAAAATTGTCAGTTCATTTTTTTTGGTTTTTTTGCTTAAGGTCAAGGAATATCTTTTGAAGGATAGAGGCTTTAAGATGGAATATGATAGGGACTCGGAAATTGTAAATAGATTTAAAAAGGATTTGGAAAAATATTTCCGAAAACTCCTGAACGATTCCAAAGGACAAAAAGAAATCCCTCAGGTTCAGTACTTTTCCATTCAACAGCAATTAAACCCCAGTTACTTTAGCACCGTAGTCAAAACCAAGACAGGCCGAACCGCCAATAATTGGATACACGAAAAAATACTATCCGAAGCCAAGGCCCTGTTATCCCATTCCACAAATCCGATCAAGGAAATTGCCTATAGTCTGGGATTTCAGGAGGCGACCCATTTTTCCAAATTCTTTAAAAAACACGTCGGTAAATCACCAGTTCAGTATAGAAAAGACCTTTAAGAACACTATCGAGGAAATATACCCTCTTTTCTAAAAAATGCACCTTTATCTCCATAGGTGTAAGTTTCATCTTTGTTCAAGAAATAATATGAATCTCTAAAAAACAAAGAACATGAAAACTTTAGAAGGAAAAATAGCCTTGGTAACCGGAAGTAGCCGAGGTTTAGGCAAGGAAATGGCAATACAACTCTCTGAAAATGGTGCCAATATAGTGGTCACTTACCACTCGGATAGGGAAGCTGCCAATAACACAGTAGCCCAAATTGAAAAAAGGGGCGGTAATGCTTTTGCATTGCAATTGGATACCGGGGAAGTGTCTTCTTTTGATGATTTTTTTAGCCGATTAAATATGGGATTAAAATCCAAATGGAATGCTCTAAACATTGATATTTTGGTAAATAATGCAGGCATTATTCCACAGGCTCCAATAGCTTCTATGGATGAGAAGACCTTTGACAGGGTTACCAATATTCAATACAAAGGAGTGTTCTTCCTTACCCAGAAGGCGTTGAAACTCTTAAATAAAGATGGAAGGATTATAAACATCTCAACGGGGTTGGCAAGATTTAGCCTTCCAGGACATGCGGCCTATGCTGCGGCGAAGAGTGCCGTTGAGACGTTTACTAGATATTTGGCCAAAGAGCTGGGCCCCAAAAAAATCACGGTTAATGTGGTGGCTCCAGGAGCAATAAATACCGATGTTAATAGGGAGGCCTTTAAAAATCCACAAGTATCCGGATTTATTTCACAAATGACCGCCCTGGGCAGGGTAGGTGAGTCCGAAGACATTGGAGGTGTGGTTTCCTTTTTGGCCTCGGATGAAGCCCGATGGATTACCGGTCAGCGTATTGAGGTTTCCGGAGGAATGTTTCTATAAACAAACACCGTTTAGATAAACCGGAAAGGGAAGGATATTACCAGATGATCATTGAATCTGAAAGAAGGGAATTTAAAGAAGGTTTTTTTAAATTCCATGCCAAATTTGGATGGAAAACACTTTACTGGATTCCATGTGGATTATATGTAAACAGGCCCCTTGTGAAAACAAGGGGCCTGCTTTTTACAATTGTATTTCTTAAAAGGATAGCCCAAAATCCTGAAATCTAAATTGGACGGGCCAAACAGATAAATCCGAGAATTTCTTGTTACGCGGTTGGATCCGGTGTCATTCTAAGATAAGGTTTCACTTCTTCCACACCTTTGGTAAACATTTCCCTAGCTTGTTCAGTTGGGATGGCCGGACTTACCACAACATCTTGTCCGTGCTCCCAATTGGCAGGAGTGGCGACCTTATGGTACGCCGTCAATTGCAAGGAATCCACTACACGGAGGAGCTCATAAAAATTTCGCCCTGTAGAGGCAGGGTAAGTGAGTATCAACTTCACGGTCTTGTCCGGAGCAATGATGAATACCGAGCGTACGGTAAGTTTGTCGTCCGCGTTTGGGTGGATCATGTCATATAATGTGGCCACTTTTCTGTCCTCATCGGCAATAATGGGAAAATTCACCGTGGTCTTTTCCACTTCATTGATGTCCTTGATCCATTCCGCATGGGACTCTGCCCCATCTACGCTCAATGCGATCATTTTTACATTGCGCTTGTCAAACTCATCCTTGAATTTTGCTGCCGTTCCCAATTCCGTAGTACATACCGGGGTAAAATCTGCCGGATGGGAAAAAAGAATTCCCCAACTATCGCCCAAATAATCATAAAAATTTACGGTTCCTTGAGAAGTTTCCGCAGTAAAATCAGGGGCGGTATCGCCCAATCGTATTGTAGCCATATCCTGTATTTTTAGGTTGTTAATTTTATTGTAGTACAAAATTATTGGATTAAATAGCAATCCCTTATTTTTTTGGTTAAAAATCTATTAAAGTTTAGTGCTATTTTCAATATGCAAGCCATGGTTTTATTTCGGATAGAATATGATCTTCTCTATCTTTGTTTTCATGGAAAAGATTGATATAGAAAAACTGCGTTACCCGATAGGACATTTTGTATTTCCAGATAACTTTGATGGTACAATTATCGAAAATTGGATTTTGGAATTGGAGGCCTTTCCCCAAAAATTGAAGCTTCTGGTAAAGAATCTTTCCGATGAACAATTGGATACAGTATACAGACCAGACGGATGGACCGTAAGACAGGTCGTCCACCATGTTTCGGACAGTCACCACAACAGTTATATGCGTTTTAAATGGGCATTGACAGAAGATCGACCTATAATCAAGGCATATGATGAAAAGGCATGGGCCGATTTATTGGATACCAGGACAGGGCCAATTGAAATGTCGTTGGACCATTTAAGTGCTGTACATGTCAAATTGGTCTATTTGTTAAGAAGGCTTTCTCCAGAAGACTTGGAGAGGACGTTTATCCATCCTGAAGGCAAGGCCGAAACGTCGTTAAAAGAGAATATAGGAAGGTATGTGTGGCACGGCAACCATCATTATACACACATAAAAAACCTTTTGAAGAGAAACAATTGGTAGGTTCTTTCGCGGATCCATGGAGGAGCTAGGGCTGGACTAAATTGTTTTATACAGTATAAGCATCTGTCGCTCACTTTTCAAAACATTTGAAAACTCCAATACCCTTTCCCTAAGAATTTCAAACCCGTTTTTCAGATAAAAATTTAGCGCAGGACCCTTTTTCATGGTATCCAGCCAAAGTATTTTTTTATTTAATTTCTTGGCCTTGTTTTCAACAAAATTCAATACTTCGGTGCCGATACCCTTACCAGAATATTCCTTTAGGATATAAAGCTTCTCCAATAAGAACGCTTCTTTGGAAGTGTAGGGTGCAATCTCGGAATGTACTATCGCTTTAAAAATACCTACAGGTAATGTTCCGTTGTAAATAATGAAATGTTCATCGTTAGGATGTGCCATTTCCTGGTCAAGAACATTCTGGGTAAAACTAGAGTCTATATAGGGCGTGGGGTCTTTATCTTCCCAGAGGTGCAGATAGTATTGTCTATACGATTGGATTCCAATCTCACAGTACAAATCAAAAAACTCTCGGGTCAATGCAATTATGGAAATGTCCATGAACTAGGTTTCCTTTTCCCCTCCTTCAGGGCCATAGAAAAGTACCCAAGTAGCAAAATCCTCGGTGAAGTTTTCAAAACGATGCTCCGTTCCTGCAGGGACAAAAAGGAAATCACCTGGGGAAAAATCCGTACGGACCCCACCATTCAAAAATTCACCGCTCCCAGAAATTACAATATATACTTCGTCTCGGGTATGTGGTTTTTGTAAATCGATTTTTTTGGGCTTATAGACTTCTACGGCCAAAGTGCCGTGCTCAAAAAGGTTCAAAAAAAGTGATTCCGATTCTGCCAGTCTGGCCAACGCATCTTGGGTGTCAATTTTCATTTCAGGAAATTTAAGTCAAGTGTCTGCCCATTTAATATTGCAGCCTATACTAGGTTTTTGAGACGTATCGATTTTTTTTCCCTCTAAAAGAGCATCCATCGCATTTCTAAGGTCCTTTCCGGTTAACGGTATTCCATTACCAGGGCGGGAGTCGTCCAACTGTCCGCGGTACACAAGTTGCAGATTGTCATCAAAAAGATAAAAATCAGGCGTACAGGCAGCGTCGTAGGCCTTCGCTATTTCCTGTGTCTCGTCATAAAGATAAGGGAAGGAGTATCCTTCTTGTTCAGCCGTATCTTTCATTAAATCAGGGGCATCCTGAGGATAATTCTCAACATCGTTACTGGAGATGGCGATAAATCCTATACCTCTTTTTTGATATTCCTGACCTAGTTTTGAAATCTCAGGATTTACATGCTTTACAAAGGGACAATGGTTGCAGATGAACATGATGACGGTTCCCTTATCACCTTTTAAATCCCGAAGGCTCAAGTTTTTTTCGGTCATGGTATCCATTAAACTGAATTCAGGGGCTATGGTGCCCAGAGGCAACATATTACTGGGAGTACTGGCCATTTTGTAGAGTTTTTTCGTTTTTGTCGCCCTTTGAATATGTCCAAGGACGGTGAAAATATATTTCATATCAAAGTTAAAAAGAATTTTACCGACCTTGTGTTTTGACAAACTAATATTAAATTCAAAATGTGTAAATAGGAGTGATGCAGAAAACATATATCCTCATCTTTGGCTATTGGCAGTAGGATAGTTATATCGAAAAATTGAATTTTTGCGAATCCGGATCGGAGAACGGAAAAAGAAAGATTAATTTGAAGAAAATTGGTTATAACCTCATAAAAGTATGGATACAATGTGGATTACATCTATACTTTTCCAAAATTAAGGTCCATGGTCTTGAAAACGTTCCGAGAGACAAGCCGGTGCTTTTTCTGGCCAATCATCAAAGTGCATTATTGGATGTCTTGCTCATTGCCATAGACTGCAATCGCAAGCCTTATTTTCTGACTCGGGCCGATGTATTTAAAAGACCTTTGCTGAAAAAGCTTTTTAGTTTTCTGCAGATGATACCTATTTATCGGATTCGCGATGGAAGGGAATCCCTAAAGAACAATGCGATGGTATTTGATCGTTGTGCACATTTGTTAGGCAATGAAAAGGCCATACTGATGTTCCCGGAGGCCAATCATAGCCTAAAACGTAGGGTTAGACCTTTAAGCAAAGGTTTTACACGAATAGTATTCACTGCATTGCGACAAAATCCGGATTTGGATATCCGCTTGGTACCAGTAGGATTAAACTATCAAAATGCAGAAGGTTTCCCAGATTCGACGGCTATTTATTTTGGCAAGGATATTCCTGTACAACGGTTTTATGTCGCCTCCGATTTAATTTCATCTACCCATATCATCAAAGAAGGGGTTTCGGAAGCATTAAAAAAGTTGACCACGCACATTGACGATGAAGCCTCGTACGATACAATTGTAAGGCGTTTAGATGAGGACAGGACAGATTATTTGAATCCAACGAATGTCAATTCTAAATGGAAAAATTTAGAATCTCTGGAGACTCTTGAAAAGCGAAAATCGGAAAATAGGTTTCTCCGAATTGCTTTTTATACTTTTAATTTCCCCATAATACTGTTTTGGAAAACTATTGTAAAACCCCGAGTTTGGGAACCTGAGTTCACAGCTACACTTAGATTTGGTTTCGCCCTTATTGGATACCCGCTTTATTACTTGCTGTTATTTGCAGTGCTTATATTTTTATATGCCCCCATAACTGCCCTTGTCATAGTTTTAAGCATTTTTGTTTTTAATTGGGGGTATGTGAAGTTAGCTGGTTAGGGATATCATCGTTTTTGGTTTCCTAGGCTTTGCATTACATCATCCCACCGAAGAAAATGGCGTTCATCAGTAATTTGTTGGTACCATACCAAAATGCCCTGAAGTTTGTATTGTCCGTAAACACAATGACCCTGCCCTTGCCCAATTTTTGAACTTGAAAAGGCACACTCCCTTTTAACATCTCCAAATTCTCCTCGGAGATGTATCCGCTTAACAATGGGGCATCGGTGTATTGGATCGGATTGTTGTAGCTATCCTTATCCGGTTCAATAAAAATATTCGTATTTCGAAAGAGTGCCAATCGATTATTTTTGTACCCATAGTTAATAGGATGTGACCTATCCAGTTTGGTCTGGAAAATGGCCCCGCCAGTTACCTGAGCACCTTTAAAATCATTTTTTGCTCCAAACGAAACACTTTTGGCGACCAAAGTATCCTTTCGGAATTTTAGTTTTATGAGCTCATTTTTTTCAAACCATTCGGCTATGGTTCTATAGCCTATTAGAGTTCCACCTTCCATTACCCAATCCTTTAGATTCTGGGCGCTTTTTTCGGCCAAGGCCATGCTAGTACCGCTAGAACTCGGTATGATTAAGTCCGTATATTTTGTCAAATCCACCTTTTCCAAATAGGAAACATCTATTTTGGTGATTTTCATATCATATCGGGTATCGAACAAATGCCAGATTTCACCCGCATCATACGAACGTACCCCTTCACCGACCAAGATGGCCACTTTTTGTTTTTTAAGGGGGTCAAAGTCGTTACTGCCCAAATCTATTCCTTTGGTAAGCCCTGTGTTGACAGCTGCTATGTGCACTTTACTTTTTTGTGCCACCGTACTTAAAAATTCATGGAGTTCCTTCGGTTGCAATTCCTGATTCTGAACAGGGATCATTATGGTTCCATAGTCATATTGCTTGTCTTCTAAAGAAAAAGGATATTTGGCGACTTTGGCGCGCAGCCCTTTTTCCAATATCATATTAAGGGCCTTGGGGGTATAATACTCGTGCCATTCAAAAAGATAGGCATAATTGCTATGTGCATTGACACTTCCCGATAAATCGACAAGTTCAGTTACTTCGGAACCTATACTTTCCAGTGTGTTGACTTCTGCATAGTCTACATTAAAGGCCAACGGGAAGGTCCAGGCAGATACATCATAGAACAAGCTGTCCAAAAATGTGGTCCGTTTTTCGAACATGGCTTTTATAAGGCGATGATTTTTTTGGCGCATTGGTACTACATAACCATATCCCTTGTCATAGCGCTTCCCGTTTAATGTTACGTCATTGGCCAATTCATGAAATTTTATGTTGTGCCGATGAAGAACTTCGGCTAGATGCCAAGCCTTGGAAGCATCCTTGCTGTCCCCGAAAACAATAGCCTGGGTTTTTCTACGGGATGCTTCGTTCCTTGCACTATTATAAAAATCGCGCTGATAATCCAGGATTTTGATTCGCATGTTTTTCGCTGCCTCTATGGTGGAGAGTGCGGTAGTAAATTGGTTGCGGATTGTAAAGGGAAAGGTTAGGATGCCATTTTCGGTCTCTTGGATATGCCCTCGGGAACTGCCCTGCTCAAAAAGAATTCCAATGCTTCCGTTAACATCCGGGAAGGTGGAGCCTTTTCCATAATAGTAATCGTCATAGTTCTCTTCAGAATAGTACAACGACCCAATTTTGTCCAAAGCCTTGGCATGATACGTTCCAATTTCTGCTGTAAGCTCTTGATTCAATTCTGGTGTTAAGGGATGTACCCTTGTAGGTTCTCCCGGCTGAAAAAAGAAAGTGGAATTCGTACCCATCTCATGGTGATCTGTTAAGATGTTTGGCAACCATTTATGAAATGTACGTATACGTGCGCGACTTTCCGGCAATTGAACGGGTAACCAGTCGCGGTTCATATCAAACCAGTAGTGGTTGGTACGCCCACCGGGCCACACCTCATGGTATTCCCTTTCGTTATTGTCGGCATTTAGGTTCTGGCTTTTGTTGGTATTGGCCCAATAAGCAAAACGCTGTAGGCCATCCGGATTGAAGGAGGGGTCCAATAAAATGACCAAGTTGTCCAAGGTCTCTTCGATTTCGGGCCCTTCGGCCGCTGCCAAATAGTAGGCATAAGCCAATGATGCATTAGACCCGCTGGGTTCATTACCGTGTATGGAAAATCCTTGGTAGACTACCAGGGGCATTTTTTCTGTACTCAAGGAGCTTCCTCCTACTTCGGTCAAAGCAAGATGTTCCTGTCTGATCTTCTCAATGTTCCTATGGTTTTTCGGAGAGGTAATAGAGAGTAATAAAATCGGCCGCCCTTCAAAGGTTTCGCCCCTATTCTCAATGGTTATGCGTTCACTTGTTTTGGCCAAGGTCTGCATATAAAACATAAGCTTGTCATGGGTTACATGCCATTCACCCACTTCATGACCAATAATTTCTTTTGGGGTGGGAATATCCTCTTTATAGCTTATGCCTTGGGGGAGGTAGTAGTTCAAGTCCAAGGATTCCTGGGACATACAGGTTAGATAAGCAAAAAGGAGCAAAAATAAAGGTATAGCTGTTCTCATATAAAACCTAAATTAATAGATACCAAAAATAAAAAACGACCCTTTGTCCGAAGAGCCGTTATCAAACTATTATTAAGATACACTTGATTTAAATATCATCAAAATCTACATCTGTGAAGCTTTCCGCGGATTTTATTTCTCCATTCTCACTGGGCTCTTCTTTTTTAAAGTCTTTTTGATGACGCTCGGAAATTACTTCGGAACCTTTTTCATCAAAAATAAAATCCATCATTTCCTCAACATTTTCCCTGAAAGCTTGAAAATCCTCTTTATAGAGGTATATCTTGTGCTTTTTATAATGGAAAGAACCGTCATCATGTGTGAACTTTTTACTTTCCGTAATAGTCAGATAATAGTCCCCGGCCTTAGTGCTTCTTACATCAAAAAAATAGGTTCTTCTGCCCGCCCTTAAAACCTTGGAATGGATTTCTTCCTGATCCATTAGTTCTCTCTCGCTCATTTTGTGTAGTTTATAGTTGTTAAATAAATGGTATTAATCCTTCAAAAATGTGAAAAAAATGGGAATAAGGCAACAATTTGGTTGTTTATTTCTCGGAGAGTTGGTTTATATAAAGCTCTCTGTAATACCCCTCTACATTGTTCAATTCCTCATGGATACCCTCTTGTAAAAGCTGGCCATTCTCTAGAACGAAAATCTTATCCGCATTCTTTGCCGAGGAAACCCTATGACTAACGATGATGGTCGTTTTGTCATTGGAAACTTTCTTTAAATTATTCAAAATTTCCTCTTCCGTCTCGGTATCCACGGCCGAAAGACAATCATCGAACAAATAAATCTTTGGGTTTTTCAATAGGGCTCTGGCTATAGAGACCCTTTGTTTTTGGCCACCACTTAAGGTAATCCCCCTTTCTCCGAGTACGGTATCATATGCCTTGGAAAAGCCCATAATGTTTTCGTGCACAGCGGCATCTTTTGCTACAGTTATGACTTCTTCCCCCGTGGCGTCGTATTTACCGAATTTTATATTGCTTTCAATGGAATCGGAAAATAGCAAGGCATCCTGGGGAACCGCCCCAATCGATTCTCGAAGACTTTTTAGGTTTATGTTTTTGATCGGAACATTGTCTATTAATATTTCACCGGAAGAAACATCGTAAAGGCGGGTGACTAAATCGAGGATGGTAGATTTTCCAGCTCCTGTTTTGCCCAGAATGGCGACCGTCTCTCCTGGATTGATGGAGAACGAAATATCCTTTAAGGCAGTAATGTTGGTATCCTCATAGGTAAAGGATACGTTTTTGAATTCGATTTTTCCTTTAATAGGGATTGATTCTGCTACCTGGTTACGTATTTTAGGACGCTCCTTTAAAAATTCATTTATTCTCTTCTGTGAGGCCTCCGCCCTTTGTACTATGGAGGTCAGCCATCCGACAATGGCTACCGGCCAAGTGAGCATATTTACATACAAAATAAATTCTGCGATAACACCTATGGAATCTATTTCCCCATCTATATATTGTTTTCCCCCGATGTAGATGACAAAAATATTACTTATACCTATGAGCAAGATCATTAAGGGAAAGAACCATGCGTTTACCTTGGCCAGATCCATACTTTTGTTCTTTCCTTCCACAGCCAGAACGCCCAGGTCACCATTCACCTGAGGTTCCAGGGCATACGCCTTGATTACCGAGACTCCGGAAAATACTTCTTGTGTAAAAGTGGATAGGGTAGAAAGGTATTCTTGGACAACCGTACTTCGTTTATGGATAACTTTACTGATTTTGTATATAAGGACGGACAAAATGGGAAGAGGTATCAAAGTATATGCTGCCAAGGTAGGGGCCTTTATGAACATAATAGGGATAATACAGGCAAAAAGGGTAACCGTATTTATTCCATACATCAATGCCGGGCCGGCATACATGCGCACTTGGCCCACATCTTCGCTAATACGGTTCATTAAATCTCCGGTTCTATTTTTTTTATAGAAACTAAGACTTAACAGTTGATAATGGTCAAAGACCTCGTTTTTAAGGTCATATTCAATATATCGCGAAACGTTTATTATCGTTTGGCGCATCAAAAAAGTAAAGAACCCTGAAAGCAAGGCCGCACCCACAATAATCAATATGAACTCCAACAACATTTCCTTGGCGGCAGGTTCGGCTATTTTATTAGCCATAAAGTCCTCCACGACCTGTATGGAATTGTTCACATAAGAAGGCATCACCAATTGAAATATCCGGGCTATGATGGTAATTAAAATGCCAACCAATAGTTTAAACCAATATTTTTTGAAGTATTTGTTAACGTGCTTTAATTCCTTCATGCAACGATTGGGCTAGGGGTAATGTGTATTTTCGATTTTGCCAAAGATAGGTCTTTGGTTGAAAAAGAAGTGTTATAAAATACCTAAGATAAAGCCCAAGACTTTGGTATGAAATTAAAATAGATTGCTATTTTTGCGAGGCGATGATTAACCCAATTCTTTCAAAAGTTCTCTGGACATGTTGACGAGAAGGCATATTAGGGTAAAGGTGATGCAATGCATTTATGCTTTGACCCAATCCCAAGATGATTCCTTGGAAAAGCAGCAAAAATTTCTAAGGACAAGTATCGAAGGTATGTACGTTCTCTATTTACTGGTTCTGAGCCTGTTGTCCGAAATACAGCATAAGGCCAGTAGTCACTTAAAAATTACTTCCAAAAAATATTTGGCCGGTGTTTCCGACGGTTATCCCCAAAAAGAAAAATTCATAAACAATAGATTGTTACGGCAGATTTCGAACAATAGCCTATTAGAAGGTGAATTTAAAAAAAGAAAACTTCAAAACTGGTATCTGAATGAGGAATATGTAAAATTGATTTATAAGGAAGTTTTGGAAAGCGCCCTCTATGATACGTATATGCATTCTACCCAGAGCAATTATGAAGAGGATAGGCAATTTGTTCTGGATATATTTCGAGAAGTAATTGCCCCCAATGAAAAAATTTACGAATATTTTGAAGATGATAAGTTAACTTGGGTCGATGACATTCCTATCGTAAACACCTTTATTCTAAAGTTATTGAAGAAGTCCAAGGAGGGCTATAATGAATCTTTCTTTTTACCAAAGTTGCTAAAGGATGAGGCCGATATGGATTTTGCCCAAAAACTTTTAACAAAAACATTGTTGAACAATTCACTTTGGGAGAAAGAGATAGAGGGCAAGACCCCAAATTGGGACAAGGATCGTATCGCGGATGTTGATGGTATTTTGCTTAAAATGGCTATTTGCGAACTTTTGAACTTTCCATCC
This sequence comes from uncultured Flavobacteriaceae bacterium, assembly GCA_947494715.1. Taxonomy (GTDB): domain Bacteria; phylum Bacteroidota; class Bacteroidia; order Flavobacteriales; family Flavobacteriaceae; genus Ulvibacterium. The sequence goes on from CANLWG010000008.1 coordinate 89,752, forward strand.
ATTCCGGAAAAAGTGACCATAAATGAATTTTTGGAAATTGCCAAGGAATATTCAACACCCAAAAGTAGCATATTCATCAACGGTATTTTGGATAAACTGGTAAAGGAGTACAGGGTAGAGGGAAAACTTAAAAAAACAGGTAGGGGCTTGTTATAAACAATATTTCTGTAATTTTACGGAATATAAAAAATATTACATAATGAAAAGAATAGTTTTAAGCCTAGGTTTAATGGCGCTATTGGCAGTTTCCTGTAAGGAAAATGCATCCAGTAAAATAAATAATGATAAGGTGGCACAGGCCGCTGAAAGGGACGAAGCCGCTAAAAAACTTCCGGTTATGGCTTTTGAAAAGTCCGAGCACGATTTTGGAACCATTGAACAAGGAACTCCTCAAGAGACCGTATTCATGTTTACCAATACCGGCGATGCCCCCTTGATAATAACAGATGCCAAAAGTAGCTGTGGCTGTACGGTACCCAACCCACCAAAAGATCCCATAGCTCCAGGTGAAACAGGAGAGTTGTTGGTAAAGTTCAACGGATCTGGCCAAAACCAGGTTACGAAGACCATTACGGTTACCGCCAACACGGAGAAAGGTTCTGAGCTCTTGCGTATAAAGGCCTTTGTAAACCCTAAAGGTGCTGCTCCGGTAGGCCCAACGGCCAACTAATCAAATTAAAAATTAGATTCGTAAACAATGGGAGATATAGGAAGTTTCTTACCAATGATCCTCATTTTTGTGGTGGCTTATTTTTTTATGATCCGTCCACAGATGAAAAGGCAAAAGGATGAAAAACGTTTTGCCGCAGAACTCAAAAAGGGAGATAAGGTAGTCACAAAAAGTGGGATGTACGGTAAGGTAGTGGACCTTAATGACAAGGACCACTCTTGTGTCTTGGAGACCATGGCGGGAAAGATTAAATTTGATCGGTCCGCCATATCCTTGGAAATGAGCAAAAAAATAAGCACCCCCGCCAAGAAGTAGATTTGTTTACATAGATATATAGGACGCCGATTTTTAAAGTCGGCGTCTTTTTTTGTAAAATTTTAAGTTCTTTCAAGGCTCTAGGCCCATCTAAATAGGAGTTGGGCCATCTTCTGTATTGAAACCTAAATTGATAGATTAACTTCCAAAATATATATCGGTCCATTTGGATGTACGGAAGGTAGCTCCGTGCCTAAATTATAGAACAATTTTCATTGAAAATCACTATCTTGAAAGGCGAAACAAAATACTACAGTTATGTACCAAAATCGACGAAACTTTATCAAAAAAAGTTCCCTGGCTCTCGCCGGAACAGGAGCTGCATTTGCATTCCCCATGGAGCTGTTGGCCACCATGCGAAAAAGAGTAGGGCCCAATGATCGTATCAATGTTGGGGTCATCGGCTGTAAAGGGATGGGCTTTAGTGACCTAAGCTCCATGCTGAAAATAAGCGAAACCAATGTGATTGCGTTATGTGATGTCGATGAAAATGTACTTGAATCCCGTACAGCGGACTTGAAAAAGGCGGGAATCAAAAAGCCAAAATGGTATAAGGATTACAGACAACTTTTGGAAAATAAGGATATAGATGTGGTTATCATAGGTACCCCGGATCACTGGCATTGCCTTCAATTAACCGATGCCCTACAGGCAGGCAAGGATGTATATTGTGAAAAACCCATTGCAAATTCTATCGAAGAAGCCAATATTATGTTGGATTATGTGAATTCTAGCGATCGTATGGTTCAGATCGGTCAATGGCAACGTAGTCAACCACATTTTGTGGATGCCATTAATTTTGTGCATTCCGGTAAATTGGGAGAGATACGCTTGGCCAAGGCATGGGCCTATCAAGGATGGATGAAGCCCGTTCCTATAGTTCCGGATGAAGCCGTACCCAATGGTGTGGATTATAATATGTGGTTGGGTCCTGCCCCACAACGTGCCTTCAATACGAATCGATTCCACTTTAACTTTAGATGGTTTTGGGATTATGCTGGCGGATTGATGACGGATTGGGGCGTTCACTTAATAGATTATGCCCTCTATGGGATGAAGGCGGGTAGGCCGAAATCTGTGATGGCCCTAGGGGGAAAATTTGCTTATCCCGATGATGCTTCGGAAACCCCGGATACCTTACAAACCGTTTTTGAATACGATGGATTTTCTATTCTTTGGGAGCATGCTACGGGTATTGACGGAGGTAACTATGGTCGTAATCATGGTATTTCCTTTATTGGTAATAACGGCACTTTAGTACTGGACAGAAATGGATGGGAAGTAATTCCGGAAAATAGTTTCAATGGATGGGGCAAGGAAAGAACTCCAAAAATGGAAGCTATTTCCAAGGATAAGGACGGGGTAAGTGGCCTTGATCTGCATACCGTTAATTTTATTGAAGCTGTGAAAAGTAGGGATGCCTCCAAACTCACGGCACCGATACAAGTAGGCTATGATGCCGCATTGGTATCCCATATGGGAAATGTTGCCTTTAAGACGGGTAATAGGATTTATTGGGACACGGCCAATGGAAAATTTAAGGAAGAGGAAGCCAACCAGTATATGAAGGCTAACTATCAAAACGGTTGGAAACTTCCTATGATCTAGAAAGCTCTAATTCCAAATCCCAACTGGAAAGACTAATGTCCTTTGGAAGGGATTTGGAATTTTGATATTACCTATAATTGTCATTAAGACCTTTTCCATCCATTAACAAAGGAATTATCTTTTTCAATCGGGAGAGTTTGGTTTTTTCTTGCTTGGCATCTGTTATATAGGATGCGTATTCATTTTGCTTGTAGGGAGACAACGCTTCAAACCCATTTCTTAGTTCTTCGTTACCATTTAATGCCTCCTGAAGTATTTCTGGTATTGGGGTTTTTGCTTTTTTCTTTCTTATGGGCTTGGTATCAATGCCCTTTTTTTGGTTTTCCAAGGCCTCCATCATATAGCTAAGTACACCTTCTTCATCAATTTTATCATTTGTGGTAAACTTCCAATGCCGCATGGCCTTTGTCTTGCCTTCCTGTGCATTTTCCAAGACCTTTTTGGGGTCTTTTAGGAGCATCCCATTAAAAAAGCCCAGTCCAAAATGATTCTTGAACCGTGATATCCAAAATACATTCTTATTGTTAATGGTATATACCGGGGCATGCCATTTAAAAGTTTCTATGGCTTCCGTCTTGTGGGCCAAATTTCTTAAAATGGCAATTTCCTTTTTAAATAGGTGCTCCTCCTCAAAGTAGGCCTCGATCTTTTTTGAAATATCCATGATTACGATGTAGATGTTCTACTACTAATTTATGTATTTCTCAATAATTTTTGGTCGCCACAAGCTCACATATCTTTACAATAACCTCTACCGCCTTTTGCATACTTTGAACTGGGATGTATTCGTATTTTCCATGGAAATTATGGCCTCCTGCGAAGATATTGGGGCAAGGCAGGCCCATATAGCTTAATTGGGAGCCATCCGTGCCCCCTCGAATAGGTTTAATAATAGGTTGAATGTCCACAGCTTGCATAGCTTCCTTTGCAATTTCTATGATATGGAGCACAGGTTCTATTTTTTCACGCATGTTAAAATATTGGTCCTTCAGTTCCAGTTCAATGCAATTACCGTGGATTTCGTTAAGCTTATTGGTTACGGTCTTTAAAAATTCCTTGCGTTTTTCGAATTTTTCAAGGTCATGGTCCCGAATTATTAATTCAAATTCTGCGTGTTCAATTTCCCCCTTCAGTGTATGTACATGGAAAAAACCTTCTTTGTCGGAAGTGCATTGGGGAGTTTCTTCAGGCGGAAGGATGCTTATAAATTCATTGGCGATACTTATAGCATTGACCATTTTGTTCTTGGCATAACCGGGATGAACACTTTTTCCGGTGATACTTACTTTGGCCCCTGCAGCATTAAAATTTTCGTATTCCAATTCACCAATCTGGCTACCATCCATGGTATAGGCCCAATCTGCCCCAAATTGCTCCACATCAAACTTATGTGCTCCTCTACCTATCTCTTCGTCCGGCGTAAAGCCGACTCGTATCTTTCCATGTTTTATGGTTGGGTTCTGTATCAAGTATTCCATTGCCGTTATTATTTCCGCAATTCCCGCCTTGTCATCTGCTCCCAGGAGGGTGGTGCCATCTGTTGTAATCAAGGTTTGACCTTTGTAAAGCAGTAAATCCTCAAAATAATTTGGGGACAGTACAATATTTTCTGCCTCGTTCAATATAATGTCCCCACCATCATAGTTCTTAACGACTTTCGGATTTACATCCGCAGCGGTAAAATCGGGCGTAGTGTCAAAATGGGAGATGAATCCAATTGTGGGCACATCTTTTTCCAGATTGCTGGGTAAAGTCGCCATGATGTATGCGTTATGATCAATGGTAACCTCTTCCATACCGATCTGTTTTAGCTCTTCCACAAGTTCCAGGGCTAGATGCCATTGTTTTTCCGTGCTGGGGGTCGTTTTGGAATTGGGATTGCTTTGTGTATCGATTTTCACGTAATTTATAAATCGGTCTACTAATTGTTGCATCGATATAATTTTTGTATAAAAATACTGTTTATACATCAGGAATCGTACAGTTACATTTTTTTTGGCGATGATAAAATTCACAAGGATATTTTATATTTTTTTAGGCTATGCAATCTTTTCTACAGGATTACAGGCCCAGGATTGTACACTTGATATTGGAGGGGACAATACGGATATGATGGTTGAGGTCTTTCAGCTTAGTGGCGAGCAAATAAAAACAATGGAGAATCTGAAATCTGACTTGGAAATCCAGACGAAAAGTCTAAAGGAAGATATACAAAAGCTCTTTAACGACCATCCCCAAAGTAGTACTGAGGAGCTACAGGTTTTGGCCGATAAATATCGGGTATTGGAACAAAAAATAATGGATGCATCATGGGAATGTGATAAAAAACTGTTGACTACTTTCAATGAAAAACAGTATAGACGTTACTTGGACCTCTGTCATGAAGCATTTCGGAAACCCATCAAGATTATCCCAGTAGCGGTTAAGGATACTGTCGGATCCAATTGATTTTTCATTTCGTCGAATATTTAAAAAATCAGCTTAGATAGAAGAAATACTAGGGTTAAGTTTGTATTTTTGACGAAATCTTACTGCAGCCCATGTACAAATTTCTAGTTCGCCCCTTCCTTTTCCTACTTGACGCGGAAAGGGCACATCACCTCACATTTTCATTGGTACGATTTCTATCAAAAATTGGATTCTCCAGAGTCTTTAAAAGTTTATATACCATTGAAGACAAGCGATTGGAAAGGGAAATCTTTGGTTTAAAGTTTAAAAATCCCGTAGGCCTTGCTGCCGGATTTGATAAGGACGCCCTATTGTACAATCAGTTTTCCAACTTTGGTTTTGGATTTGTCGAAATAGGTACGTTGACCCCAAAACCCCAAAAGGGCAATCCCAAAAGCCGGTTGTTTCGCCTTAAGGCCGATGAGGCCATAATAAATCGTATGGGATTCAATAACAAAGGTGTCTTTGATGCAGTTGAACGCCTTAAGAAAGAACATCATATTCTAATAGGCGGAAACATAGGCAAAAACAAAGTTACCCCCAATGATGAAGCGATTAAGGATTATTTGATTTGCTTTGACGCGCTTTTTGATCATGTGGATTATTTTGCGGTGAACGTTAGCTCTCCCAATACCCCAGGGCTTCGGGAACTACAAGACAAAAAGCCCCTTATGGCCTTGTTGAGGGAACTGAAGAAAGAGAATGTAAAATATGCCAAGGACAATAAGGAAAAACCTATTCTTTTAAAAATAGCCCCGGATTTGACGGATAATCAATTGTTGGATATCATCCAAATAGTGGAAACCACTAAAATAGATGGTGTAATTGCGACCAACACCACCATTGAGCGAAAAAATCTAAAATCCGACTTGGTTCAAACCGAAGAGAATGGCGGGTTAAGCGGGAAACCCTTAAAGGATAAAAGCACCCATGTTATTCGATTCTTGGCCGAAAAAAGCAATAAGGCCTTTCCTATTATCGGAGTAGGGGGCATACATTCTCCACAGGATGCTTTGGAGAAATTGGAAGCCGGTGCGGACTTGCTTCAATTGTATACGGGATTCATCTATGAAGGCCCCTCATTGATAAAACGCATTAACCAGGCGATCTTAAAAAATCACGAAAAACAAAATTAGAAGTACGTATGCCAATTGCGAAATTGCTGATCAAAGTTGCCTATCGCACTGAAAACTGACTACTCATTTTTACTCCAATAGTCTACAACTGTTACATCTTCCAGATGCGAGGATAACAATTTGCCAAAAGCTTTATGGTCGGGATGTGGCAAATAAGTGGCCCTATCCGCTTCGCTTTTAAAAGTAAGTAAAAAAGCATGGGTAAGTCCTTTGTTAAGGCCTTCCGGACTATTGTTCAACCCCCACTCGTAACCTGCGATTTCGGGAATTTTAGATGGAAGCGCTGCAAAAGCATCTTCTATTTCATTAATTTTTTCCGAGCTTGTTCCTTCTTTGAATTTAAAAAGTACTACATGACGTAAAACACTGTCTTGTTTCATCGTAATCTTTGTTTGGGCTTCTTTACCATTTATTTTATGCGGCGCGGTAATGGAAATGGTAAATATGGTTAAGAATGGAAGGAGGGTTACATAAAGGATTTTCATTTTTTCTATTTTTCGGTAAGATATAAAAATTAAACTTTAGTCTTGGGAATTTGTATTTTTCAGCTTTAAAATTTAAACCTTGGATTACGAAGTTTTATTGGCTTTCTTAGGGGCTACGGCTGCCTTGGCAATTTCTCCTGGACCGGACAATGTCTATGTTCTTATGCAGGGCATGGTCCATGGGAAGAGATATGGCTTGGCTACCACTGCGGGCCTTATGTCTGGCTGTCTGGTGCATACCACCCTATTGGCCCTTGGTGTATCGGCAATTATAAAGGGAAATGATCAACTCTTTTTTGGCATTAAGTTGTTCGGGGCATTGTACTTATTTTACATTGCTTTTAGAGTTCTTCAAAGTAGTGGCTCATTAAAAATATCCGATGGGGGAGTACCCAAGAAGAGTTTAATACAGTTATTTAAACAAGGATTTATCATGAATGTTTTAAACCCTAAAGTGACCATCTTTTTTTTGGCCTTTTTTCCGGCATTCTTGTTCAGCGAAGAATTGGGTACGGCAACCCAATTTTATGTGCTGGGCCTTCTTTTTATTTTGGTATCCTTTTCTGTTTTTGGTTTAATAGCAATTCTTGCGGGGAGCATTTCAAATTATTTGCTTAGAAATTCCAATATTGGAATAGTTCTAAAATGGTTGCAAATATCGGTTTTTGTTGGTATTGGGTTATATATATTGTTATCGGATAAATAGTACTAATTTTGGTATCGGTATATAAAAAATATGTCCAAACAGGTCAAGATAATCGAATGTCCTCGGGATGCCATGCAGGGTATCAAGACATTCATTCCAACAAATGAAAAAGTAAAGTATATTCAATCCCTTTTGGGGTGTGGATTTGATACCATCGATTTCGGAAGTTTTGTGTCTCCCAAGGCCATTCCGCAAATGACCGACACTGCTGAAGTACTTTCCAAACTGGATCTGTCCAAAACAAAAAGCAAGCTTCTGGCCATTGTCGCAAATGTTAGAGGGGCCAATGATGCAAGTAAACATGAAAAGATAGACTACTTAGGTTACCCGTTTTCCATTTCCGAGAATTTCCAAATGAGGAATACCCATAAAACCATTGCGCAATCTGTGGAAACCCTGGCCGAAATTCTGAATATTGCGAATACGGCCAATAAAGAAGTAGTCACCTACATTTCCATGGGTTTTGGGAATCCTTATGGAGATCCTTGGGATGTGCAAATTGTAGGGGAGTGGACAGAAAAATTGGCCGGTATGGGAGTAAGAATACTGTCCTTGTCGGATACTGTAGGGACTTCCACACCGGAGACCATAAAGCATCTCTTCTCCAACCTTATTCCAGAGTATCCAAATATTGAATTCGGGGCGCACTTGCATACCACCCCTTCCAAATGGCATGAAAAGGTAGACGCCGCTTATAAGGCAGGTTGCCGCAGATTTGATGGTGCCGTGCAGGGTTTTGGGGGATGCCCTATGGCCAAGGATGAACTTACCGGCAATATGCCTACCGAAAAAATGCTTTCGCATTTTACGTCGTTAAAGGTCGATACCCAAGTGAATTGGATGGCTTTTGAGGCGGCATTTAATAAAGCAACGGAACTCTTCTCCAAATACCATTAATTCTAAAAATTACCTTTGGGTTATTGGTAGAATTACCTAAATGTTAAATATTCAATTTTATTTAGAATTATTTTAAATAATATTTTGCCAATTCAAAAGGAGCATTTATTTTCGCGCATAAATTATTTATAATTAATCTAAATAAACATACTGATGTCTTTCAAGAAAAACCTTTTCCTACTTATCGTAGTTTCACTTTTTGTTGCATGTTCTAGTGATGATAATGGGGATGAAATGCCCGACCCAATAGCCACCTGTGATGATAACGAACAAAATGGAGACGAGACCGGGGTAGATTGTGGTGGTTCCTGTACACCTTGTGAAACGGCAATAGAAAATCCAAGCAGTTATACTTTCGAACGCAATGGAGAATCCACAGTTGGTTTCGGTGGTCAAACCACACGTTTGCTAATGGGTGATGAGCTGTTGGGCGCCTTTATGGACAATACCAGTACGGTAGAGAAATTGAATGCCATGTTCGCCCATATGGAAGGAGAAGCGGATTTTGAAAATGCAGACCTTAATGCTTCCGATAAGAATATTAGAAGTAAAACCGCGGCCTCTGCCGATTACTTTGCTTCAAATGCAACGGATCAGGCATTGATACGGGCAGATTTTGATTCATGGATCAACAATCAGGTTACTAACGTGTATCCGAATTGGGAAGTGGCAGCCGTTGCCGGTTCGGCCGGTCAGATTGCGGATGGATCATCTACACGCTATATAAGTGCAAAGGGATTGGAATACAATCAATTGTTCAATAAAGGCCTAATAGGTGCCCTCACTGGCGATCAAGTATTGAACAATTACCTGAGTCCTGCCATATTGGATGAAGGAGATAATAGGGCCAACAATGATGCTGGAACCGTAGAGGATGGCAAAACCTATACAAAAATGGAACACAAGTGGGATGAGGCCTATGGTTATGTCTATGGTCTTAATGCAGATCCTTCCAATCCAAACGCTGATTTAGGTGCAGATAGTTTTTTGAACAAATATATTGGTAGAGTGGAGGGCGATGACGATTTTGCCGGTATAGCAGACGAGATTTTTGAGGCCTTTAAGCTAGGTCGTGCCGCCATTGTTGCCCAAAAATATGATGTACGAGATGAACAAGCTGAGATTATTAAAGAAAAGATTTCCGAGATTATTGGGATTCGGGCAGTGTACTATCTGCAACAGGGTAAGAATGCCATTGATCAGGAGACACCGGATTTTGGTGGGGCCTTCCATGATTTCTCCGAAGGATATGGATTTATCTACAGTCTACAATTTACAAGAAAGCCCGGTACCGAGACACCCTATTTTTCAAAGGCTGAAGTGGACGCCTTTCTGATGGATTTAATGGATGATGGTGAAAACGGGCTTTGGGATGTAACTGGTGAAACGTTGGATGCTATTTCAGAGGCCATAGCGGAACGCTTTGATTTCACTGTGGAACAGGCCGGAAGTTAGTTTAAAGAAATAAAACTGTTCTTATGTTAATAAAAAGTGCTGTTTCTCCTATGTGAATACAGCACTTTTTATACTTTTGCAAAACTTAATTGGAATAAATAAAAATAAGGATGAGGCATTTTTTGGGACTTGTAATAGTTTTGGTAGTGCTTTGGGGATGTTCCTCGGATAACGGAACGACAATGAGCGATGATGTTGATCCCGGACCGCCTGCTCAGGGTTTTGAGCGAAGGCCTATGTTGGTCAATTGGGCGGATAACATTATTATTCCAGGATACGAAGCATTCACCGATGAATTAAATAAACTGCAGAGTGCTTTTGATGACTTTAAACAAGATTCCAATGAAGCCAATCTCGTGGCTTTTCGTACAGCTTGGCTAGATGCATATTTGGTTTGGCAACGTGTTGACATGTTTGAGATTGGCCCCGCAGAAAACGTCGGGCTCCGATTGAATATTAATATCTACCCGGTTGATTTTGCCAAAGTCGAGGAACATGTGGCTTCCGGTGACTATGACTTAACCTTGTCTTCCAACCGCGATACAAAGGGTTTTCCGGCATTGGATTACTTGATCAATGGTCTTGGGGATTCGGATGCCGATATTGTATCCAAATACAATGAACTGGCCAGTAAGGACAACTATATAGCTTATGTAGAAGCCGTTCTTGCCGATATGCAGCAGCTTTCAAGTACCGTACTTTCGGATTGGAAGGAAGGTTATCGGGATACCTTTGTTAACAACGATGGGTCCTCTTCAACTGCCTCGGTAGATCGCTTTGTCAATGATTATATTTTCTACTTTGAGAAATTTCTGCGAGCTGGAAAAATGGGAATTCCCCTTGGTGTCTTCTCCGGTACTCCGATACCCGAAAATGTGGAGGCCTATCATAAAGGTGATGTTTCAAAACAACTCTTCTTGGAAGGTTTGGAAGCCGTACAGGACTTTTTTAACGGACGGCATTTCGCCTCGTCCACAATCGGTGAAGGTCTGGCTTCCTATTTAGATACCTTAAATGCCCTTAAGGAAGGAGAAGATCTTAATAGGATTATCAATGATCAATTCGATGCAGCCCGAGAATCTGTTAATGGTTTGGGCACTTTCCGAACCGAAATAGAAGACAATACGCCTCCAACCACTATGCTACAAGCCTATGATGAGGTTCAGCGAGCCGTACCTCTATTAAAGGTGGATATGGTATCCGCAATGAGCATCAGTATCGATTTTGTGGATGCCGACGGGGATTAGCCCATGGACTTAAATCTCAAAAAATATCTGAACGAACCAGTAGAGGCCGCCCCATTGGCGGTCTTTCGTATTATGTTCGGGCTTATGATGTTCCTGAGTATAGTACGTTTTTGGAGTTACGGTTGGATAGGTAAATTGTACATCGATCCCGAATTTTTCTTTTCCTATTATGGTTTTGAATGGGTTAGACCACTGGGGGTTTATACGTATCTTTTATTTGCGGTATGTGGGTTGTCCGCTATTTTAGTAGCATTGGGTTACAAATATCGGTGGGCCATTGGAATTTTTTTCCTAAGCTTTACTTACATAGAATTAATGGATAAGACCACCTATCTTAATCATTACTACTTCATAAGCGCCCTTAGTTTTTTGATGTTCTTCCTTCCAGCCAATGCCTACTTTTCTTTGGATGCCTTACGGAATAAAAACGCACGATATCAGCATGTATCTGCCTGGACCATAAATAGTATAAAACTTCTTTTGGCTATCGTGTATTTTTACGCGGGCCTCGCCAAATTGAATTCGGATTGGATGTTGGAGGCCCTACCACTTAAGATATGGCTCCCCGCCAAATTTAGCATTCCATTGTTAGGTAATTGGGTGCACCAGGAGTGGCTGGCCTACGCCTTCAGTTGGGGAGGTGCAGTATATGACTTGGCCATTCCATTCTTATTATTTTATCGAAGAACGCGAATAGTGGCTTTCGCATTGGTTATTTTCTTTCATGTTGTGACACGAATTTTGTTCCCTATAGGTATGTTTCCCTATATCATGATCGTATCCGCTTTAATATTTTTTGATGCAAGCCTGCACAAATGGATTCTATCTATTTTAAGCAGATTATTGAAAATAGGAAAGGAACATTTTAACAACGGGAAGATATGGAGTCACAGTCCTATATTGTCCACAAAATTGACCAAGGGTATACTTATCCTTTTTTTTGGGTTTCAATTGCTTTTTCCCTTTCGAAATACATTATATCCGGGAGAATTGTTCTGGACAGAGGAAGGTTACCGCTTTTCTTGGCGCGTAATGTTGATGGAAAAATCCGGTTATGCCCAGTTCAAGGTCGTTGATGGTGAAACCGGGCGTTGGTTCTATGTAGATAATACCGATTTTTTAACGCCATTTCAAGAAAAACAAATGGCCTTTCAACCAGATTTCATTTTGGAATATGCCCATCACCTAAAACAGCATTATGAGAAGGAAGGATTCCGGGACATAGAAATTTATGTAGAAAGTCAGGTTGCCCTTAATGGTCGTCTAAGCAAGCCCTTTATTGATCCCAAAGTTGATTTGACCAAACAAATGGACTCATTTAAACATAAAAGTTGGATTTTACCATTTACAGATGACATCAAAGGAATTTAGAATATTCACAGTACTGGTTTTTTCTATGTTATTTAGTAATGCACAACACACCTTGACAGGTAAAGTGACCAATGCCGATAACAAAGCAATTGCAGATGTTGAAGTATATCTTACCGAATTGGAACGTTTGGTCAAAACTGATACCAATGGGTTTTACAATTTTATCGATGTTCCAACGGGCGATTATGGACTCATAGTTTTTGGCTATGGATTCCGTGTTTTGGAAAGAACGATTTCCATTTCTGGAAATAGCACATTGGACCTAAAACTGGAATCGTTGGGAGAACAACTTTCCGAAGTGGTAATTACCCAGCAAAGGGAGCGGGTTTTTGCCCTAAAACAATTAAAAAAAGTGGAGGGTACGGCCATATATGCTGGAAAAAAAAGTGAAGTGGTCCTATTGGATAATATTACCGGAAATCTGGCAGCCAACAATGCAAGGCAAATCTACAATCAGGTAGTTGGTCTCAATATTTATGACTATGGTGATGCCGGACTGCAATTGAACATAGGAGGTAGGGGACTGGATCCCAACCGTACGGCGAATTTCAATGTTCGTCAAAATGGTTATGACATTAGTGCGGATGCCCTTGGTTATCCAGAAAGCTACTACACTCCGCCAGCCGAAGCCCTGCGAGAAATCCAAGTAGTTCGGGGAGCGGCTTCATTGCAATATGGACCACAATTCGGCGGACTCATCAATTTTAAGTTCAAACAACCGAATTCAAATAAAAAAATAGAATGGGTATCCAGGCAGACCCTGGGTTCTTTTGATTTATTAACGAGTTTCAATAGCCTAAGCGGAACACTGGACAAGTTTTCATACTATACCTATTTCAATTACAAGGAGGGAAATGGTTTTCGGCCCAATTCCAATTTTAATAGTAGAAACTACTTTGGACATTTTGGATATCAACTCACCCGAAAAACCAAGCTAACCTTTGAAGCGACCCTTCTTAATTATTTGGCAAAGCAACCGGGTGGGTTGACCGATGCCCAGTTTTTGGAAGACCCTACCTTTAGCAATCGCGATCGTAATTGGTTTAATGTGGATTGGAAATTATTTTCATTGCGGTTGGATCATGCATTTTCCGTAAATACGGATTTTAGCCTAAACCTATTTACTTTGGATGCGTCAAGAAAAGCGTTGGGTTTCAGGACCAATCGGGTGTCACAAGACGATGATTTAAACGAACCTAGGGAATTGTTGGTCGATAATTTTCATAACTGGGGCGCGGAAACCAGATTGTTGACGAGGTATCGACTTGGCACCAAAGATGCAGTTTTTTTAATTGGTTCAAAGCATTACCAGTCCAATAACGATCAAAGGCAGGGGCCTGGAAGTCTAACCGATACGGCTGATTTTAATTTTGCGGATACCGATTTTCCCAACTATGAAAGGCAGTCACAGTTTGATTTTCCCAATCTAAACCTAGTTGTTTTCGGAGAGAATATATTTAACCTGTCCAAAAGGTTTTCACTTACTCCGGGTTTTAGGTACGAGTACATCAAAACTGAAAGCGAAGGTAGTTTTAGGAATATTGTACTGGATTTGGCCGGCAATCCCATATTGAATGAAGAGGTAGAGGATAATCGAACTTTTGAACGCGGTTTTTTACTTTTGGGACTTGGAGCCTCCTATAAGCTTTCCCCATCAATGGAGTTCTATGCCAATTTTTCACAAAATTATCGTTCGGTAACGTTTAATGATATCCGCGTAGTAAATCCTTCATTTCAAGTAGACGAGAACATTACGGATGAAGATGGTTTTACCGCGGATCTGGGAGCTAGAGGCAGATGGAAGGACAATCTGTCCTATGACATAAGTGTTTTCGGTTTGCTTTACGACAATAGACTTGGTGAAATCCAAGATGTGGATACTACCGATGACTCGGTATTTCGCCGAAGGGGCAATATTGGTACTGCATTTATCTATGGATTTGAAGGTTTTATGGATTGGAATCTTAAAAACTGGATTGCTCCTTTCCAAGAAAAAATAAAATTGAACTACTTTATGAACTTGGCTATTACAGATTCTGAATACACAAAATCCGATCAGAATAATGTACAAGGTAAAAAGGTTGAGTTTATCCCCCAATTCAACATAAAGACTGGTCTTAACTTTGGTTATGGAAATCTATTGGGAAGCATACAATATACCTACATTTCCGATCAGTTTACGGATGCCACAAATGCAGAACCTCTTTTTGGGAATGAACCCGGTGCCGGTGTTGTGGGAACTATCCCGGCTTATGATATCATGGATTTTTCGCTTTCGTACACGTATAGGAAATGGAAACTAGAAGCCGGGATCAATAATGTATTGGATAATAGCTATTTTACCAGAAGAGCGACGGGATATCCCGGTCCAGGGATAATTCCTGCGGAGCCAAGAACCTTTTATACCACGCTACAATTGAAGCTTTAGATTTGCCCCGGCCAGACCAAAAGATATATAACTTATGGTCCAGCGACATAATTTATGATATGTTTATATGAATGTGGAGGTTCCCAGAATTGGGAGACTTTGTTCTTTTAATAAGCTTTGAAAGGATATTTTCGTAAATGTTAGGGAATAGGTATGTAGCGATTTATTCATTACATTTGCACGCAATTAATCCTTAATTGCCATGCAAGCCCACCACGATAAAATTCTAGGAGAAGGTCTTACTTACGATGACGTACTCTTGGTTCCCGCCTATTCTGAAGTGCTTCCTAGGGAAGTCAGTATCCAAACCAAATTCACAAGAAATATCACCATTAATGTTCCCATAGTATCTGCAGCCATGGATACGGTAACGGAAAGCCGAATGGCCATTGCTATAGCCCAGGAAGGGGGTATAGGAGTTCTGCATAAGAACATGACTATCGAACAACAGGCTATGAAAGTCCGCAAGGTAAAGCGCGCAGAAAGCGGTATGATCTTAGATCCCGTTACCTTGCCATCCGATGCATTGGTCAAGGACGCGAAGGCAAACATGCGTGAATTTAGCATTGGAGGAATACCTATTGTGGACGATTCCGGAAAGTTGATAGGTATCGTTACCAATAGGGATTTACGCTTTGAGAAGAATAACGATAGACCTATTTCGGAGGTTATGACCTTCGAAAATTTGGTCACCGTAGGTGAAGGCACATCCCTAGAACAGGCGGAGGATATTCTTCAGGAGAATAAAATTGAGAAATTACCGGTGGTGGATAAGAATTATAAGCTTGTGGGGCTTATTACTTTTCGGGATATTACAAAATTGACCCAAAAACCCATGGCCAACAAGGATAAATATGGAAGGTTACGAGTTGCCGCTGCACTGGGCGTTACTCCGGATGCCGCTGATAGGGCAGAGGCATTGGTCAATGCAGGTGTTGATGCCATTGTTATAGACACGGCACATGGCCATACCCAAGGCGTGGTTACCGTATTGCAAAGTGTCAAAAAGAAATTTCCAGACCTTGAAACCATTGTTGGCAACATTGCTACTGGTGAGGCGGCAAAGTATTTGGTAGATGCCGGTGCGGATGCGGTTAAAGTAGGTATAGGACCCGGTTCCATTTGTACCACACGAGTGGTTGCAGGGGTGGGTTTTCCACAATTTTCCGCTGTATTGGAGGTAGCATCTGCCATCAAAGGGAGCGGAGTTCCTGTAATTGCCGATGGCGGTATACGCTACACAGGTGATATACCCAAGGCCATTGCGGCCGGTGCGGATACTGTTATGCTAGGTTCGCTATTGGCAGGTACCAAAGAATCACCTGGGGAGACTATTATTTATGAGGGCCGAAAGTTTAAATCATATCGAGGCATGGGCTCCGTGGAAGCCATGAAACAAGGCAGCAAGGATCGTTATTTCCAAGATGTTGAAGATGATATTAAGAAATTGGTCCCGGAAGGAATCGTTGGAAGGGTACCGTACAAAGGTGACCTGTTTGAAAGTATTCATCAGTTTGTGGGCGGTCTTCGTGCAGGAATGGGTTATTGCGGTGCAAAGGATATTGCCACTTTACAGGAATCCGGGCGCTTTGTGAAGATTACCGCAAGTGGTATCAATGAAAGTCATCCACATGATGTAACCATCACCAAGGAATCTCCCAATTACAGTAGATAATATAGTTCATCAAAAACCGTTATTAGTTTCAACCCCCAAATCAACCTAATAATGAGGACTTTTTTGACCGTTTTAATCCTACTCTTTATTTTTTCTTCATGTGGGACAGATTCTCCTGATAATCCCTTAGTATCTGAAAAAGTTGAAATAAACGTTATCGGTTTGCCGCGGATTTTGGAGAAATCGACTGAGCTAAGTATAGTTGTTCAAAGTGCTTCAAATACAATCACGACTGTTTACATTGATAATCAAGAAGCCATAAGCAGTAACGATAAGAATTTTACATTTACTCTTGACCCTTTTAATCATATCATAGGGGACAAAACGCTAAAGGTTATCTCCGTCGATGAGGAGAATAATCAATCTGAAGTGTCCTATAGTTTTCAATTGAGAAAATTACTTTTTACCTTGAACTACCTTTTCACTCAATCTGATTACGTTGCTATTCATACCTTAGATGGTGAATTGGTAACCTATGAAAAGTATGAAGGCCAATCTATGACCTTTTATGCTGGGGATGATTTTGAACGACAGAATTTCATTGTTTCCGCGTATCAATTTAATAGTTTTGACACTAGGACTTATATTCGTTCTTATTCAGACTTGGAGCCGGGTTCAGCGAACTTATCGTTTGAAGAACAAGAAGAAGAATTTCAAGGTTTGCGACTCGGGATCACTGATAAGATAAAACTACGGGTATCGTCAATAGGCAGTAATCTAATCGGAGGCTATAATGGAATCGTCCAAGCAGACACAGGTAACTTGGTTTATTTCCCAATATCCGATGGAGAATATGATTTTCTTTACAACACCGATTTGCAAGAAGATTTTTATTTATTTTCGGTATATGAAGGAGAGCCAACTTTTAAGAACAAATACTTAACCGCAAAGATAAATGACTTAAGTGAAAACAGTTACACCGAAGAAGATTTCTCACCTATTGAAAATCATAAAGAAGTTTCGGTTTCCTTAGACAATACCCATTCTTTTAGTTATACTGTTGAAGGCTATAGAAACCTTGAAGATTATTATAATTACAAGTTTCATTTGGTTAACTCAGATTATTTATCTCTACAAACAAATTCTAAAGTCAGGATTCCCCTGCTTGATGAATTTTCTCTGTATCAAGTCAAGTTTTCGACTTTGCTCGGTAATAATTCTTCCGTTCGAGTCAATCAACATCTTTCAATAGATGAAAATGAAATAAGAATACCTTCTATGAATTTGACCAAAACAGACAATTCCTTTTTATTTACCGGTGAAAGGGAATATGATTACTCAGTTTTGACATACAGTGATTATACTGAAAATGAAATTGGTGATTATTCTGATTTTGTATGGTCGTTTTATCAAGGATTCAAAGAGAAAATAGGCCTATCAATATTCAATTTTGAGCATCCGAAAGAGGTTTTGGAATCAATGAATTCAATTTCTCTAAACCCTTTTGACGTAGTGGACGAAGGTAAAAGCCTGCATTGTTCCCTAAGCGATCATGAAGACGAGGTTACCTTTGAAAATTTAGTTTTCTCTCAAGGGTATTCCTCTAATGAAAAAGGATATCAATATGTCTTCAATTTTGAAAATTTACTGGAGTAATAAGCATTTAGGCTAAATTGGACGTGGTTTTTAAATTGAAGTATGCCAATATAACCTAACCAACAGATACTATGTCGATATGGTGGTTCATGTATGTTTTTAAAATGGACAATATATGAATGTCTTTTTCCACATAGATGCCCAATTTGGTGGTTAATCAGCTAGTCGTTTTTGAGCTGAGCTTCCCTTTTATTGTTATCTTTATAGAAATAGGTCAATAGTTAGACTAGTTTAGCTTATCCATCAAATTCACAAAATCCAGTGTTGCACCTTTCAAAAAAAACATCAAAATCAAGACGGGAATTTTTAACTTCGGCAATGGCCTTGGGTAGTATTCCTCTTTTTCCTTTTTCCTTTAATAAGGATAATGGGCCAATTTTAGGTCCGCCCATTGAAGAAAATATATCTCAAACCAACAGTAAAAGTATTATTGGGGCGTATGGGAATTGGGCCACTTCTATAGTGCCAGATCCGCCTGAGCTCTCGTTCAGGAATGAAAAATGGACCAATATTGACCAGTGGCGTAAAAAAGCATTGGAAAAAACAGGGGAATTGGTATCAGCTCCTACTATTGAAAAAGGTTCATTAGGCATTACCTTAAAGGCAAGTTACGAATATGACGGTTTAACGGTCGAAGAATTACAATGGCAACTTCCTTATGGCAACCCTACCGAAGCTATCTTGCTTAAACCAAAAGATGCCACCGGACCTTTACCTGCCGTTTTGGGCCTTCATGACCATGGTGGGCAAAAATATTTTGGAAAAAGAAAGATTACCAAGACATCGGATGAGGTACATCCCGTAATTGTAGAACATCAAAAGGATTCCTATTCCGGTCTATCCTGGGCCAATGAATTGGCCAAACAAGGCTATGTGGTAATGGTGCATGATACCTTTACTTTTGGCTCAAGAAGAGTTAGGTTCAGTGATGTTGATGGCATTACGTGGGGTCATTGTATGGTCGGGGATAAAACCGACCAAAACCCTGAGGATTCGGGAAACATTAAGATATATAATGAATGGGCAACAGAGCATGAACATATCATGTCAAAATCCCTTTTTTGTGGAGGAACCACCTGGCCGGGAGTGACTTTGTTGGAGGATCAAATAGCATTGGATATTCTATGTGACCGGTCTGATGTGAATGAAGAAAAGGTAGGTTGTTGCGGCCTTTCAGGAGGAGGACTTCGTACGGATTATCTAGGAGGATTGGATCATAGGATACAATGCGCCATTAGTGTAGGGTTTATGTCCACTTGGAACGACTTTTTATTGAGTAAATCCTTTACGCACACTTGGATGACCTATGTTCCGCTATTACCAAAATATTTGGATTTCCCTGAAGTTCTAGGGCTTCGGGTACCTTTGCCAACTATGGTTATGAGCAATAACGAAGATCAACTGTATACTTTGCCGGAAATGAAAAAGGCGGATGCTATTTTACGTGAAGTTTATGAAAAAGCTGGAGTGTCCGAAAGGTATAGTGGTAAGTTCTATCCAGGTGGACACAAATTCGATGCAGCTATGCAGAACGATGCATTTAAATGGTTTGATCAGTGGTTAAAGTAATCCATTGGAAACGAATAGAGGAATTTACCTCAATTCGCAATGAGCTAGTTTGATCCTATTTCCACATTTATGGTATAGATATTACTTTCTTCTTTGGTATATTCAAATTGCTTTTGGATTTGACCATCCTTGGAGACTACCAGTGAAGCTCCAATACACCACCAGCCTTTCCATTCCCCATCCTTGACCAGTCCGGTATTGCTCACTCCAATGACCGGGATATGATGTTTTAGGGCAATTTCCATATAGGACTCTTTCCAAATGTCCCCGTAGGGTGTTTTTTCGTTGTCATAGTCCGGTGGCACGGCCCAACTACAGGGAGATAATATAATATCGGCTCCCATATATCCCAGAGCATGTCCCAGTTCATTTGTAGCCGGAGAATTATCGGCACAAATGTTCATGCCTATTACCCCTAGGTCCGTATGGGTTACGGTACAACTGGTTCCCGGTGTATACATATGTTGTGCAATATCCAGAATATTGACTTTTCTGTGTTTTCCCAAAATCTTCCCCGTAGGCGAGATTAAGAGCGCCGTATTGTGGATTTTATCCCCATTCCGTTCGGTGAGTCCGGCAACGACATAAATTTTGTTGTTTTTTGCGGCTTCCTGCAAGATTTTACTATGGGCTCCCGGAATGGGTTGCGCCCCTTTGATTGCCGAGGAATTTGTCCAACCAAAATCCAAACATTCCGGTAAGACAACAATATCGCACGATTTTTCAGCTGCCTCCTTAATAAAAATAGCGGCATTCTTCAAGTTTACCTCTGGGTTACCCCCATCCACATGCATTTGCCCGATGCCAACATTCAAAGTTTTTTTTTGCTATAGATTGAGCCATTAGGGTTTGGTTTAGCATACCTAAAAATACCAACGAAAGGAAAAGGATAAAAGGTTTTGTTATTATAAAATGGCGGGTTTTCATAACTATTGGCTGTAAACAACAAGGAAACGGATATACCAATGTACGACATTTTGGTTTACGATACCGGAGAGTATCGAACCTCACCGTAGGTAATCCCATAGTATAAGAACATATCCGAATTACCTTAGAACAAAATTAAAAAGGGAAAACCAGTATTATCTAGGGGCTTTATTTTCCTTTACCACTATACGCCTGCCAATCCTTTTCCTTGTAGATGTCATCCCCAAAATACTTGGCGATATTTAGAAAAGGTTTTGGTTTTTGATAACCAGGTACGGGAGAAAGCATATTCATTTCCTCGTCAAGGAAAATAGTCGTTGGGTAGCTTAGGCGACCTTGCATAAGTGCAGCGGCGAATTCATGGTAGCCCTTTCTGCCGGATGGTACAAATTTGTAGGTCTTGCCTTTATATTCTATAGGATCCTTGCCTTCTCCATCCAATTTTACCATATAGAAATTCTCGGACATATACGTGGCGACTTCAGGATTTTGGAAAGTGTCCTTGTCCATTTTTTTACACCAACCGCACCAATCCGTATAAATATCAACGAATACCTTCTTGGGATTTTCTTCGTTCATGACCAATTTCGTGGCCTCTTCCCAAGTAAGCCATTCCACTTTTTGTGCATAGGTATTCACTGAAGCCAATCCTATAAAAAAAAGGAAAATGAATCTGATGATGGCGGTCCTACTCTGGGTCATGATATATTTTTTTGAACTATTAGTCCAATTACTATACCAAAGCTAACGAAAATTGAGCACTTTTATTTCGCAACTACCTTTTCCCTTTGGGTAGGGAATAGGTCCTTTACATCCACCTGGTTTTTAATAAGATCTTCAAAGGTTTCACGTTCCCTGATCAAAATAGCTTTTCCATTGTGCCATAGTACCTCTGGTGGCCTAAACCTGGAATTGTAGTTGCTGGCCATTGTAAAACAATAGGCCCCAGCGTTACGGAAACAGAGAATATCACCTTCCGAAATCTCGTTGATTCTTCGGTTGCTTCCAAAAGTATCCGTTTCGCAGATGTATCCTACTATGGAGTAGTAACGTTCCTTTCCTTTGGGGTTCGATATGTTGATTATTTCATGATTAGATCCATAAAACATGGGCCTTATTAGATGATTAAATCCTGAATCTATACTAGCGAATACAGTAGAAGTAGTCTGTTTTACAACATTTACCTTGGCCAGGAAGAAGCCCGCCTCACTGACCAAAAACTTACCTGGTTCAAAGGCCAAAGTCAATTCCTTGCCATATTGCTTACAAAACGAATTGAAACGGGAGCTCAGTTTTTTACCAAGTTCCTCAATATTCGTCTCTATATCACCTTCTTTATAGGGTACTTTAAAGCCACTACCAAAATCAATGAAATCTAAATTCTTGAAATTCTTTGCGGTCTCAAAAAGAATTTCCGAGGCATAAAGAAATACATCGATATCCAAAATGTCGCTTCCAGTGTGCATATGAATACCGTTGATATTCATATTAGTAAGCTCAACTATTCGTAATAGGTGAGGAATTTGGTGGATGCTGATACCGAATTTTGAATCGATATGGCCAACGGAAATTTTTGAGTTCCCGCCGGCCATCACATGAGGATTGATACGGATACACACCGGAATATCAGGATGCTTGCTTCCAAACTGTTCTAAAATGGACAAGTTGTCTATATTTATCCGAACTCCAAGTGCCGCCGCCGCTTCTATTTCTTCCAAGGAAACACCATTGGGCGTAAAAATGATGGATTCCGGTTTAAACCCTGCCAATAATCCCAATTTCACTTCCTGGATAGAAACTGTATCCAAGCCACTACCCAAGTTGTTCATCAATCTTAGGATTGTGATGTTGGACAATGCTTTGGCGGCATAGTTTAGCTTTAATTTTTTGACACTCCCAAAAGCATGAGTCAGCCTTTGAAATTGAGAAATTATTTTCTCCGAATCATAAACATAAACCGGATCGCCATAGGTCTTCGCGATTTTAAGTAGGTCACCGTATTCCATAATACTTCATAATTTGAGACAAAACTAAAGTGTTAAAATGGTATGAGCAAAAAAAAACCTTTCATTGTTAAAAAATACAACAATTTGTTATTTTTGTAACAAAAATTGACACTTTGTTCCTTTGTCATTGCGCTATTTGAATTGTACTTTTAGGAGCAATAATTTACGAGCGAATGCCATTATTCAGGTTTACATAAACATCCTTTGGTGTCCGGAAAATTATCGGAACAGTATTCAGGATGAACCTGAAGGCCTAGGCGATAATCCTTATATAATCTAATAGAATGAAATTACCCTTGTTTCCTTTACAATCTGTTTTTTTTCCTGGAGAGACCGTACCCCTCCATATTTTTGAGGAACGCTACAAGCAGTTGATCAAGGATTGTAGGAAAGAGGCAATTACTTTTGGTATTCCTGTATATATATATGATGGACTTGCCTATGGTACAGAAGTGCAGTTGGTAGAAGTGGTCACAACATATGACGGAGGTGAAATGGATGTAGTTTGTGTGGCTAGACAGGTTTTTAAGATTATTACTTTTGACAATGAAATTGATGGCAAACCCTACGCAGGGGGAATTGTTCAATTTTTGGATAATGTAAACGATGCCGACCGGGCAATGAAACTGGAGGTATTAAATGGTATTGAAGAACTTTACGGTCTTATGGGTGTCCCGTATTCACCCATACCGTTGGAGAAATTCAATAGTTATGTACTAACGCACAAAATGGGATTGTCCTTTGAGCAAGAATACGAACTGCTGCAAATGCCCAAGGAAAGCGAGCGATTATCATTTATTAAGGCCCATTTGTTGGCTACTATTAGCGTTTTAAAGGAGGTAGACCGGACCAAACGAACTATAGAGATGAACGGGGATTTCAGAAACTTTGATCCTTTGGATTTCAAGGATTTTAAAATATAGAAAATAGTGTAGCGGTAAATGGATATAGCTTTATTTTGATTAGGGTAATTAACCTTGGTTTCCTATTTTTGCTGCCGAACCTAAAGACGTTTCATATATGAATCTTCACGAGTATCAGGGAAAAGAGATATTGGCCAGCTTTGGTGTACGGATACAAAGAGGTATTGTGGCCCATAATGCCAAAGAAGCAGTTGAAGCTGCCAAACAGCTCACTTCAGAAACGGGTACCAGTTGGCACGTAATCAAGGCACAGGTACATGCTGGAGGTAGAGGAAAAGGAGGTGGCGTTAAATTGGCCAAAAACCTGAAAGAAGTAGAAGAGTTGGCAGGTCGGATAATCGGTATGAATCTAATCACTCCTCAAACTTCCGCGGAAGGAAAGAAAGTACATAAAGTACTTGTAGCCGAGGATGTATATTATCCCGGAGATAGTGAGACCAGTGAATTTTATATGTCCGTCTTACTCAATAGAGGTACGGGTAGAAATATGATTATGTATTCCACCGAAGGGGGTATGGATATAGAAGAGGTGGCGGAGAAGACCCCACATTTGATATTTACCGAGGAAATAGATCCGGCAACCGGACTTTTACCTTTCCAAGCAAGAAAAGTGGCTTTTAACCTAGGACTCTCGGGAACAGCTTTTAAGGAGATGACCAGGTTTGTTACGTCACTATATAAGGCCTATGAACAGAGTGATGCCAGCTTATTCGAAATCAACCCTGTACTAAAAACTTCGGATGATAAGATTATGGCGGTGGATGCCAAAGTATCCATCGATGACAATGCACTTTATCGCAGAAAGCAGTATGCGGAAATGCGTGATCTTCGGGAAGAGAATCCTATTGAAGTAGAAGCTAGGGCTGTAGGCCTAAACTATGTGGATTTGGATGGTAACGTTGGTTGTATGGTCAACGGTGCAGGTTTGGCAATGGCTACAATGGACCTTATCAAGATGGCAGGTGGGGAACCAGCCAACTTTTTGGATGTTGGAGGCACGGCAGATGCCAAAAGAGTAGAGGAGGCGTTCCGGATTATTCTAAAAGATTCGGCTGTAAAAGCCATATTGATCAATATTTTTGGAGGAATTGTTCGCTGTGACCGTGTTGCACAGGGAGTGGTCGATGCCTATAAAAATATGGGAGATGCCATTAAGGTGCCTATTATAGTACGTTTGCAAGGTACCAACGCAGAACTTGCCAAGGAAATTATCGATAATTCCGGTCTGGCCGTTCACTCTGCAGTCCAGTTTCAGGAAGCCGCGGATAAGGTGGAAGAGGTATTGAAGTAGTCCAATTAACTAATTACAAAATACTTAGAGCCGCTTTTATAGTGGCTTTTTTAGTTTTAGATAGGAAGTTTATCAAAGATTTTCAACTCGCCCCCTTGCTCTTGAAAATCATCCCTTTTTTTCAGTTAGAAATATTAAAGATTGATTAAAGTTTTGTTAATCATTGGTTTTGTTGTAACACTTTGGGTGTTTTGTGAGTCTTTTTAGTAATTCATCAATTTATTAATCAAAAAACCAAGTGTCATGAGAAAAATTAGTTTAGTATTCGTAGCTGCAATGTTACTGTCCACAGGAAGTATTTTTGCCAATGGTCCAAAGGAGACCGATCCTGCACAATCCATTAAAACCCAGGTCAAGAAACTTTTGAAAGGGTATGCTTTATCGCCTTCTGAAAAAGATTTGACGGCTACTATCTTGTTTACGGTAAACAAGGAAAATGAATTCGTGGTCTTGTCCGTAGAGACGGAAGATAAAGTATTGGAGTATTTTGTCAAGGCCAGATTAAACTATCACAAGCTAGACTCAAAAGAGATTCCTGAAGGTAGAAGGTATACTATTCCCGTTAAGATTGTAAGTTAAGGGGCCTATAAAACCTCGGACGTGATGATAATCAAGTCCGGGGTTTGCCTTTATTTTTGTACTTAACCGGAGTAATGTCCAAATTCTTGGAACCAAACTGCCTCTTTTTAAAAGGAGGCTTTTTTGGAATATGTTTTTTCTCCTTTGACAAGACCTCACCAGGGTTTTTAGGGTTTTCCTTCGTTCCCCTTAAATGGATTACCAGGCCATTTAAAAAGTTCCGCAAGATTTGATCTCCGCACTCCACATATTTTGGGTGGTCTTCTTTTCGGAAAAAAGCACCAAGTTCGCTTTTGGATATTTTAAAATCTACCAATTCTAAAATTGCAACGATATCATCATCCCGCAACATCAGTGCTACCCTCAATTTTTTAAAAATATCGTTATTGCTCATACTCCTTTGAGTTTTGAAGGAATTGCAAATTAGGGATTCGGTTATTAACCGAAAGGTCTTTCCTTATATTTTATACGAAACTTGTCTTTTTTTTGTTATTATATGGTGTAGGAGCACTCTAAATCCTTGCTTTATGAGCAGTTATGAAGAAAAACTGAGTATTCTATCCGAAATGATAGCTTTTGCTAGAGTGGATAAGATCGTTAAGGAGTCCGAGTATAATTTTCTCTTGGGCGTTGCCTCCCAATTAGGAGTGGACCGGAAAACCTTCGATGCACTTTTTGAGGCGAAAGCGGAACGGATAATTCCGAACTCTCAAGCTGAACGAATCCTACAATTTCATAGATTGGTATTGCTGATGAACGTGGATCAGGAGCAAAATGATATTGAGATCAGTCGGCTGCATAATATTGGACTGGGTTTGGGTCTACCGCCATCTGCTATAGAACAAGTATTGTCCGTAATGCACAAATATCCTGATAAAATAGTACCTCCTGACGTGCTCATCAACATCTTCAAAGCTCATTACAATTAAATACCCTTGCTTTTGTAATTAAATCGAGGTATGGAAACATACAAGACCTTTTCTGCGGTCGTCTCGGTCCGAAATTCGGCATTTCTTTACTTAAAAACGAAAAAGCGCCATTATGGCACCTTCTTCAACTGGTTTAATGTCAAAAAGTCATTAATGTTAGGTTGGTACATACTTTGCCTTGTACAGTTTGAAAATTGTGTATAACCCTATAAAAATAAAATCATGAGTCTAATAAAAAGAAACGACGTTTTGTTCCCTTCCTTGATGAACGAAATTTTTAAACCGGACTGGTTTGGAGGTATGGAAAACTACAGTACCAAAATACCTGCGGTAAATATCAAGGAAAATGAGACAGATTATGAATTGGAATTGGCCGTTCCCGGAAGGAAAAAGGAAGATTTCAATATCGAGATCGATGATAATGTATTGACAATTTCTGCCGAAAAGAAATCCGAAGAGATTAAGTCGGAGAAGAATTATACAAGAAAGGAATTTGGATTCCATTCATTTAAAAGAGCTTTTACTTTACCTGAAACTATTGATGAGGACAAAATCAAAGCGTCCTATACAGATGGTTTGTTGAAGTTTACTTTACCAAAGAAGGAGGAGGCTCTTCCCAAGCCCAAAAGAATGATAGAATTGTCATAAAAGATGATAAAGAAATTATGTGATTTCCTGCTCAATAGTAGGGGAGTTTCATAATGGTTGGTTTAGTTGGTTAGTTGAAGGGCGTCCCGTCTTTTTCGGGGCGCTCTTTTTTTTTACGGATTATTGGATAGAGGAGTGAATGGAACTTGACAGATTAAGACGAATTCAAAATTTAGACTTATCTAAAAATAGAAAGTAAATTATTTATTATCAGCTATTTGAATAGTGTTAATTGATTTAAATATTGATGTAGTCAATATTTGACAATAGCTTAGTGTAAGTTAAGGATTTTAAACCAATTTTTCAATCCTGTTCTTGTAACATTTTAATTTCATCCCGAAGTTTTGCAGCCAACATAAAGTCCAATTCCTTGGCCGCTCTTTCCATGGCCTTTCTCTTTTCCCGAATCAATTTTTCAATTTGATCTTTGGTTAAATATTCCATATCCGGTTCCGCGGCCCGCATGGTTCCCTTTTCAAAATGATAGGTGGAAACTGAGTTCTTGGCCAAGGCACTATCCAAACTTTTGTTCAATGCCTTTGGGGTGATATTGTTCTCGACATTGTAGGCCGATTGTTTTTCGCGTCGATAGTTGGTTTCGTCAATAGTCTTTTGCATACTCTGCGTAATGGTATCTGCATACATAATCGCTTTTCCATTTAAATGTCTTGCGGCCCTGCCCACAGTTTGGGTAAGCGATCTATTACTTCGTAAAAAACCTTCCTTGTCCGCATCCAAAATGGCCACTAGGGATACTTCCGGCAGATCCAGTCCTTCCCGTAATAGGTTAACACCTATAAGTACATCAAAAATACCCTTTCTCAGGTCTTGCATAATTTCTACCCGTTCCAAAGTATCCACATCACTATGGATGTAACGGCATCTAACATCGATTCGACTTAAATATTTGGTCAATTCCTCGGCCATACGCTTGGTAAGTGTGGTAACCAAGGTCCTTTCGTCTTTTTCTACTCGCGATTGAATCTCCTCGACCAAGTCATCGATTTGATTCAAACTGGGCCTAACATCTATTATGGGATCTAAAAGCCCAGTGGGTCTTATCACCTGTTCCACGTATACCCCTTGGCTCAATTGTAATTCATAATCCGCTGGAGTGGCACTCACATAAATCACTTGATTCTGTAAGGCTTCGAATTCTTCAAACTTAAGGGGGCGGTTATCCATGGCCGCTGGAAGCCGGAATCCATATTCTACCAAGTTTTCCTTCCGTGAGCGATCTCCACCATACATAGCATGTACCTGTGGAATGGTCACATGGCTTTCATCCACCACCATCAGATAATCGTCCGGAAAATAATCCAACAGACAGAAAGGACGTGTTCCCGGTTCTCTTCCATCCAGATATCTTGAGTAGTTTTCTATCCCGGAACAGTAGCCTAGTTCCCGTATCATTTCCAAATCAAAGTTGGTACGCTCCTCCAGCCTTTTGGCTTCAAGAGGTTTGCCTATTTCCTTGAAATAGCCCACTTGCCTTATCAAATCGTCCTGAATTTGATGTATAGCATTTTGCAGCACATCCTGGGAAGTAACGAACATGTTGGCCGGATAAATGTTCAGATTTTCATAAATCTCCAAAACTATATTGTTAAAAGGATCAAATGCCTCGATTTCCTCTATTTCATCCCCGAAAAAATGAATTCTAAAAGCATGATCCGCATAGCTTGGAAAAACATCGACAACATCACCCTTTACCCTGAAATTACCATTTCTAAAGTCTGCGGTTGTCCGAGAATACAGGCTTTGAACCAATTGATGCATAAATTTGGTCCGAGCTATTACTTGATCCTTTTGTATTGAAATTACGTTCTTTTGGAATTCAACCGGATTTCCAATACCATAAAGGCAGGATACGGAAGCTACTACCAAGACATCTCTTCTGCCGGATAGGAGTGAGGACGTTGCACTGAGCCGCAGTTTTTCGATATCCTCATTGATGGAAAGGTCTTTTTCAATATACAATCCGGATGTAGGAATATAGGCTTCCGGTTGATAATAGTCATAATAGGACACGAAATACTCTATGGCGTTGTCGGGAAAAAACTGTTTGAACTCAGAATAGAGCTGCGCGGCCAAGGTCTTGTTATGGGCCAATACCAAGGTGGGTCGCTGTGTTTTTTCGATTACATTGGCCACAGTAAAAGTCTTTCCAGATCCCGTAACCCCTAGAAGTGTCTGATACGGTTCTTTCGCAATGATACCTTCCGATAATTGATGGATGGCCTCTGGCTGATCCCCGGTAGGCTTGAACTCGGATACGACTTTGAACTTCATGTGCTCTTGTTTATTTATTCTTATGGACACATGCAATCTACTATTACATCGCCTTTAAAAAATCAGATTTGGACTCGAAGATATTTTGAACGGCCTTTGAATTTTTGAGAAGTGAGTCTCATCGCCTAAAATTACAAAAAGGGCTGAAATTAGGGAATGCTTTTTAGAAAGTCTTGAGAATGATCTTACCGTTTTAAGGTAAAATGACCTCTTATATTTTGATTGCTGGAAGATACCGCCTTAAACCAATAATCGGATGAAGGAAGTGCCTTGCCTCGGTAATTGCCGTCCCAACCTTGCGAGGAAGGGTCTATTTGGGCGAGTAAAAAACCATAACGGTCAAAAATCCAAATACGATTTACCTTGATCTCGCTATCTTCTCGGGGCACTATGTATTGCCAAAAGTCGTTGATGCCGTCCCCATTTGGGGTAAAGAATTTTGGGAAATCGTCCACGGAGAGTTCACGGGCAACAATACCCTCTGTTATGCCACAACCATTTTTATCCCGAACATAAACAATTTGTCTTCGTTCTGAAATATTTGCGAAGACATTGCTGTTTTGATAGGGGCCATTGGGTTCGTTCAGAACAAACTCATATTCCCCGGAACCACTTACATTTATTCTGATTTCCCTGTTGTTGAAGGGGCCAGTAATATCAATACCGGTAATCACTGGGGCTTGTGACTGGAAAACGGAGAATTCTTTTGTAGCCGAACATTCTATAGTACTCCCTGCTATGGTTATGGTGTTGTAAGCTTCATAGCGATATCGACCTATTTCCGGTAAGTTTACCTCCGGACCATCGGAAAGGAAAGTTTCGGTACCATCTGGATGTATTCTAAACCATCGGAAACCGTCGGCAATATCCTTTGTAGGAACTCGTGTAGATGAATTTCCTTGGCATATAGAGACTCTATCGGGAAAGTTTATGTCGGGTTTTCGTGTTACTAGACCACCTTGTGCGCTATCAAAAAATGGTTCGCAAAAATCCACGCTTTCGTCTACTAAAAAGCTTTCCTCCCTGCAAGGGCCCAAATCACCATTTTCATTGTAGGGAACAATACCTACATAAATGTTGGTATCAATGGGCAAGCTTAGGGAAGGTTTATAGGAAAGCGTGTTTCCTACATCAAAGTCGGAAAGAATGTCCTGTAAACCAGGTGCAGTTCCCATAGATAATCTATAGCCAGTGGCACCATATGCATAATTCCATCGTATCGGGGCATTTGCAGAAACACTTGTCTCTCCATCCAATGGTTTGCTCAAGGAAGTGCAAGGAGGCGGGGTAGTAATCTCTTCGGTTGTGAAAATCTCACCCGGACAGACCTTTACCGGTTGTCCGAATATGAACAACCGTATTGTAACATAAATCGTGGTATTTGAAGGGAGTCCTACCTCGGGCACATAAAAATTGTTTTGCCCGGAAGACCGTCGATTCAAGATATCCTCTCCACCCGGTGTTGTTCCCAAAGAAACTACATATCCTATAATGCCATTTACCGGGGTCCAACGAATTTCGCTATCAACAGGCACATCGATATTCCCATTCTGTGGAGTGCTTATTCTTGGGCAATCCTGCGCAAAAGAAAACTCTCCGAGGAGTAGAAAAAGAAGATATGTTATTATTATTCTGTACATCTACTTAAGAGGTTATCGTTTGAGTGAAAAATGTCCTTTTATTTCTCGATTGTCATTTGATTTGGCTTTGAACCAATAATCGGATGATGGGAGAGGTATTCCGTCCAGATTCCCGTCCCAACCTTGGGATTTAGGGTCTATTCGGGTCAGTAAAGCTCCCAAGCGATTAAAAATATAAATAGTTTGTAAATCGACTTCTCCAATATCAATTAGAGGATCATACTGCCAAAAATCATTGACACCATCCCCGTTCGGTGTAAAGAATTTTGGAAAATCATCTGGGCTTAGGCCGTTGCTCGAGCTACGTTCAGCGAGTCCACATCCATTCTTGTCCCGCACAAAAATAGTATATGAACCTTGGGGAAGGTTCTCAAAAATATTACTATCCTGAAAGGGACCGTTGGAGGCCAATGCAAATTCATAGTCGCCAATGCCCTCGGCTTGAACTATAATACGCAATCCATTTGCCTGTTCCGTAACATCAATATTGGATATATTGGGAATCTCGGAAGAGATTACCGTAAATTCTTTTGAACTTGAACATTCAAAAATGGTTCCCGGTTGGGAGACCGTATTATAAACTTCGTAACGGTAGCTGCCTTCTTCGGAAAAGCGTACTTCAGATGTTTGTGAGATCAGTGTTTCTGTATCATCTGTGTTTAGCTTATACCAGCGATAACCATCTGCTTGATCATTCGCTGTAATGCCTACCTGGCCATCATTTAAGCATAGGGAAACGACATCTGGAAAATCTATTTGTGGACTAAAGGAGATAAGTTCTCCGCTAGTTGAATCGATAAACGGGTCGCAACCTAAAATGGTGGAAAATG
The DNA here is from genome assembly GCA_947494715.1 of uncultured Flavobacteriaceae bacterium. GTDB lineage: Bacteria > Bacteroidota > Bacteroidia > Flavobacteriales > Flavobacteriaceae > Ulvibacterium. The sequence continues at coordinate 121,423 of CANLWG010000008.1, forward strand.
ATTCTTGAACACATCCCACAGCGTCACCTCCATCATTGAACGGCACTATGGTCACAAAAAATGTTCTTCTAGGCAAGAAGTCCAAAAGTTCTGCCGTGGTACCGCTGAAAATACCTTTGTCCAAAATATCATTGGAAGTGGGGGAGGTTCCTATAGAAACACGATAACCTTCGGCTCCGGGTACTTCCTCCCATTCCAAAGTGGATGCCAACGGAACATTGATAGTTCCATCCGGTGGATTGGTAAGTGTAGTGCAATTGGGTATTTCCGATACGGAGCCGGTTGTAAAACTATAGTCCGGACATGGACCCGGAGCGGGACCATTTTCGTTAAACGGCACTATTCTAACAAAGATTTCCGTATCAAAAGGCAGATTATCAGGAGGGTCAAAATTCACGAAAGCCATAATGGTTTCATCAAGAATATCATTTCCGCCTGGAGCTGTGCCTAAGATAAGCCTATATCCAGTGGAACGGGGTGCGTAGTTCCAAGATAGTTGTGTGCCGATATCAACATCCGTTGCTCCATCCGTGGGCAACTCCAAGGTAGTGCAGGATGGTGGGGTGATAACATTTTCGGTACTGAAGGCCCCAACATTGCAGATGACGTCCGCCGCATCAAACAAAAAGAGGGTAATAGTTACATAAACCGTGGTATTTTCTGGAAGTCCAAAGGGAGGCTGATACGTTGTATCGTCACCCACACCGGCACGATCTATAATGTCAACCCCTCCAGGAGCAGTACCCATACTAATAATATAGCTGGTTACCCCATTCACAGGGTTCCAAGAAATAGCGGCCTCCACGGGTATATTGTTATCCCCATCCAAAGGACCGGTCAAAATTGGACATGTCAATTGCCCATGGATGCTAAGACCACCATATAGGAAACAAATAATGTATAGAGCTTTTTTAAGCATTTTTACAATTTGACCTTCTTCTATTTCATCCCTCATTACGATTCTTTGCCATTCATCTTTTTAAGGCAAAGTGACCTTTAAATTCCCTCCCGTCTTCTAGAATAGCGCTAAACCAATAATCCGAGGCCGGTAATACCTCGGCATTATACATGCCGTTCCATCCACCATCTTTAGGGCCTATCCTCGCAATCTGTTTTCCATATCGATTAAATATGGTCACTGAAGTATTAGTCTGAAAGCGATTGTCTACCCCGATAATTTGCCAAAAATCATTTATACCATCCCCGTTCGGCGTAAAAAACTTTGGATATCCTATAACCGAAATCAGTTCTTCAATACTACCGCAACCATTTTTGTCCCTTATGGTAATGGTTCTAAATCCCGGGGCTACATCATCAAAAAAAGCCTCGTCCTGAAATGGGTCGTCGTCTAAGGAAAATTCGTAATCGCCATCCCCGGATACTATAATTTGAACAGTGTTATTTTCTGATATATCCTTAATAAGAATATCTTCTAACATAGCCTTGTTCGAAGGCAGCACGGTAAAGTCTTTTTGATTGGTACAGACCTGGTTTTCCCCGTTAACTTCATAAACATATCCTACTTCCAAAATGTAGTTTCCAATTTCCTGAATATAAATTTGTTGATGATTGGAAACTACTGTCCGGGAATTCCCTTCTTCTTTGAACCAGGTATAGATATCAAACCCATACGGTCCTGTGATACTTAAATTCGGGTTATCTGTACAAAGAAGATGAACTTGTTGTAAACTAAAACTGGGTGAGGGATTTACTTGCAATTCAATTTCTAGGATATCCTCACATTGATTCAAATTTTCCAGGCGGGCAAAGACCACGGTTGGTTCTGTACTATAGATGTAAGGCAAGGGGTTCTGCTCCAAGGTTACATCTTCCAAATTTTCATAAAAGACCACTTCATTTTGAGGGTAATTTCTTTTTCCAAAATTTTCAAGATCAAAAATGCCCATAAGAATTTCATCCTCAGGATCATCATCACAGGTGTAATAGGTTATCTGTGCCGTTTCTTCCAGAACTACCGATTGTATCCGTAGTTGTATCTCCCCAAAATTTTCGCACCCCATAGAGTTGGTTACTCTATAGTATATGGCTTGATTAAATGCCTGGGTGTTAACAAACCTTTCCGGATCAAGGATTGGATTATCCGTATTTCTGTCTTGAATAGTTTCAAAAAAAGTATAGGTGTATTCCGAGCCGGGCTCTATTTGTCCTAAATTGATGGTAGTAATCCCATCCGTTGAGTTTTCCATATCTACATCACATTGTACCAAGGTAAGTTGTTCGTTTGGTGGAAGGGGATGTACATTTATCAAGGATTCTCCCAAGATAGGGCATGCCTTAGGGTCGGGCAATAGAATTTCCAGGCTGTATTTTCCAGAGTGGGTCTCGTTGGCAGTATCGATTTGAAAGCTATTTACCCTTGGATTCTGAAAAACCACTCCATCCTTTTTCCAAGTGTATGTAGCCCCGGGAACATTTTCTGTTTCCAATAAGAAAGCTTGGCCCTCACATAAATCCAATGAACTACTTGTAGTGCCATCCTCATTTTGAATCAACTCTATCTTATTGAAAAAGGACTGGATAAATGGTGGAAGCCCCTGGGTACCTTTTTTTCCATTCAGATCAATGGCATTATGAATGTATTCTGCCTGGATATTCCCCTCATTGGGGTTATTGATTACCCCTAGAAAAGAAGAACCAGTAAAATAATTTTCGGATATGGTTCTATAAATTTTACCATTGCTCCCTAATTGTAGCCCACCTCGATAAATTCCCCTTTTATCCAAGACTACCCGTGAACCGGATATATCTCCTGCTTCTACCTCCAATTGGAATAATGAGGAGGTATGGCCCTCAACTGCTTGTACGTCGTTGGATGCATGTACATAAAGGTATTTCCCATTTGACGAGAATTCAATGCCATAAGGGTTGTTGTCCGGTGCCGGGAGGTTTACTTGATTCTGATTTGAAAGTTTTCCGGTCTCTGCATCAAAATCGTAGATATAGAGCCCAAATCTCATATTGGCACTGGCCATTTTTGTTCCATCCGAAGAAAATTTCAGATACCCCCTGGGATCTTCAATTTGTAGGTCGCTAAAAGTGGTTCGGACAGGATTTGCAACTACACCAGTGGCATTTACCTCAAAGGCATGATAGGTGTTGAAAAATCCTGTGGTCCCGGTCTCTGAGGCCAAGGTCATCAACCATATGGATTGATCTGAACAATCCTTGACTACCGCGGTAATTTTTTCAGAGCAGTCTTTAAGAAGGTTTATGTTTTTTTCAATAACCGCACCATTTCCGTCATTTAGGGAAATATTCACTACCGAGTAGTTTAGACCATTGTCCGGATCATTTTCAAAAGTAGAGGTGTCTACCGTAAAGATGTAAAAAATATCGGGACTCGAGGGGGCTGGAACTATAAGGGCGGACTGGGTACTGGACGGATCGCCATAGAGCCCCCTTCCATTTTCCATAACGGAATGTGTTCGGTCATATACCGTAATACCGTCCGTATAAAAAAGCAAATTCCCAAAACTATCCGAAATAGTAGCACACCCTTCAAAAGTATTGAGCTTACCATCAGTTAACGGAGAGACGCTTCCATCATCGTTGAACAAAATGCCGGCACCATTCCCAAAATACCAATTGGAAGTTTCGCCTTGCCCAAAAATGAAGACAGGAAATGTTATCCCTAACCATAGGAGGAGTGTAATAGTCTTGTTCATAGCGTTTCCCGAAACACTACAAGATACTACAAATCACGCTTTTTTAATAATGCATAGGATAAATAGATGAAAATTGCCGTCCAGCCGAACACAATAAGAATTTCATAACCATGAACCTGATAATTCAAATTGATTTCTTCTCCCACCTGATCCGCGACTGTCTGCACAGCTTCTAACCTAGTGACAGGTTCTTTGATAAGGTTGAACATGGATTGTAAGGGAAAGAAACCCATTATCATTTCTGTCGTATCCCCATCGAATAGTTTCCATCGTATGAGACCTCTTGTAATGCCTTCTAAAATTTGCCAAAGGATTAAAAACCCAAGGGCAAATGCGGAACGTTTGACAAGGATTCCCAAAAACAGGCAAAAAGAGAAGAACCCTACCAATTTTACGAAAAAAGCAAGTACAAATTCAAGATCGGAGAATATGATGGGCAATTCATCATAATCGGAATAAATAAGTCCCAATATCAAAGACACGGTAAATACAAATACAGTCGAAATCAAAGCGAAGGAGAGTACGGTCAAAAACTTTGAAAGTATAAATTCTTTTTTTGACAACCCATCAATCAAGTTTTGTTTTATGGTCTTGTTGCTGTATTCATTGGCCATCATAGAGACAATGACAATAGCCAGGAACAATTTAAAAAAAGCCGTTACAAAGGTGTTGAAATGCCAGATATAGGGGAAGTTAAAAATCCCGATTTCGGCTAAATGGAATTTTATGGGGCCAATATCGAATTTTATGGCGGCTACAAGGGCAATCGATGTTAGTAAGACAAAGTACGAGAGAATCAAAACTCTGCTGGCCCTATTGTTCCAAAGTTTTATAAATTCTATTTGAAGTAGTCGAATCATAACTATTCTAATTGGTTTGTGATTTGGTAAGGGTTAGAAATTGTTCTTCAAGGCTCTCTTTTCTTTTCACAAGATGGGAGAGAATAATCCCTTTTTCAAATAGAAATCTGTTCAATACTTCTGCGTTCATCTCTTCTTTGAGGAATGCCGTAAGCAGGCCGTTATCCGTTTTAATCTGTCCAAAACTGGGGTTGTCCTCCAAGATGGATTTCAATTTATCCAAATTGTTGCATTTGAGTTCAAAGAAACCGTAGCTGGCCAACATCCCGTCCACACGGCCGGAATAGAGTTTTTCGCCCTTTCTCAGGATAACCACATGACTGCATACCTTTTCTACTTCGTCCAGTAAATGCGATGCCAATAAAATAGTAGTGCCCTCGGATGCAATTTTTTTGATAATCTCCCTGATTTGATGGATACCTTGGGGGTCAAGGCCATTGGTGGGTTCATCCAAGATCAGGATCTCGGGGTTGTTAAGAAGGGCGGAAGCGATTGCCAAACGCTGCTTCATCCCAAGGGAATAGGTACGGAACTTGCTATTTTTCCGTTCCAACAGCCCTACAAGTTCCAATTTCTCTTCGATTTTCTCCTCGGACACCTCTTTGATCTTACATACTAGCCTAAGGTTCTGTACCGCGGTCATGTAGGGATAAAAATTGGGACGTTCAATAATGGCACCTACTTTTTTAAGTGCCTCATGGGTGGAGGTATTCCCATCAAACCAGGAGAAGTCCCCACTTGAACGGTTTACCACGTTCAGGACAATGCCCAAAGTTGTGGATTTACCACTTCCGTTGGGGCCAAGAATACCATATACATTGCCTTTTTCAATGGAAAATGATAGGTCTTTTACGGCGGTCAGATAGCCGAATTTCTTGGTAAGCTTGTTTACGGTAAGTATCTTTTCCAAATTAAAGGCCTTTTAGGATGGTTTATGTTAACTTGACGAGGAAAGCTTAACTTTGTTACAATCGGACCCTCTAAAACATAAAAAATACATTATGGAGGATGAAAAATTGATGTCCAAAAAGAAACCGGCCTATCCCGTTAGTGAAAAATTGGACGCTTATTTGGAGGAATATAACCGCAAAATAGAAATTCCTATATTTTATGAGGATTTGTTACGTTTTGCCGGCTCCGTGGCTGTATATGATGCAGAAGGCGAAGACACTTTGTGGGTACGGGTGTATTACTCGGATTCCGAAAGGGAGGAAATAGACCTGAGCCTCAAAAAAGTGTATTCCATATTACACTCGGACGGTAGTGATCGAATTTTTCAATACCTCAATGTTGATGCAGTGGACTATTGTACTTTCGGGAATTCAAAACCTTTTCGCATCAAAGTACGGAACATTTTAAATGACAATTTCACCTATTTCTATGTAAAAAAAACGGATGCTTCCCGTATCTACGGATTGGAATTGGAGCATATGCTTTCTCCCTACAACCTTAATTTTTTGGTCCATCAAGATACCCTGATCGAGGAGCATATAGCAGGAATTCCGGGCGATGTGTTTATCAAGGATATGCTACCCAACTGTACCGAATCAGAGAAATCCCAATTGGCCAAGGAATTTGTAAAGTTCAATGAACGTTGCATGATACGGTTATTGGGAGATATGCGTTCCTACAACTATGTTATAATGCCGGTTCATGATTTTGACCATGTGGTATATAAGATAAGGGCCATAGATTTTGACCAACAATCCTTTGAAGGCAAATTGAAGGTATACCGCCCTCAATTTTTTAAGGAGAACTTTACAATGGTAGAAATGGTGCAAAAAAAATTGTTACAGGATTCCGTGGATCAGTATAAAATAGAAGAACGGTCTATAGTGGCCAAACGGATCCTTAGCTCAGGAGATCGTTTAAAAAAACTTCGAAATATCTGTAAAACGGATATCATCAGCGTTGATGAAAATGTAAATCTTTTGAGGGAACAAATCTATGATCTGGTTCTCGATAAGAATTTTAGGCAATGTGACACCATGGGCCAAATATTGGATTTGGCATTAAATTTTGTACGCCGAAATTATGAGGACGTAAGTATGAGACAGATTATCGAGAAAAAGTTCGACGTTCAGTAGTCAGTAGTCAGTAGTCAGTAATCAGTAGTCAGTAATCAGTGGGCAGTAGGTAGTGAACAGTGGTTAGTGGTAGGTTACTGTTGGTCAATATTTCCATTTTCAAAAACAATTTATCATCGGATTTGTTCACTTGTTTTGATAGGAATAAAGTAAAACAATTGCACCTGTTGAATACTGCAATTGTCATCTGAATACTAGCTTTTCTGTTCCTTATTGAAATAAACCAGGTAATAATACATTTGTCGTTCTTCGTCCCAGCCTTTTTCAACAAATTTTTCAGCAGATTCCGGATTGATGAAATCCAGTTTTATTTGGATGTTGGTATCTAGATTGATGACATTCTTTATTTTTTTCCGCGCATCGGAAACCGCCTTGTTGGCAATGTCAAAATTAGAAACGTCCTCAATACTATACTTCGGACCTTTTTCTACCTTATAATGTTTAAATTCCGGAATAAGTTCCGGATTTTCCAAGACTTCATTTAAAAAGTTGGATTCCTCAAAAGCATCATTTTTTGCAAAGTGGTTAACGGCCTTGTTCATAAAAAGGACCTCCTGTTGTTTATCCTCGGCTGGTAAAACAACGTCTTTTGCAAAATTCTGGCAAAATTTCAAATAGTTTTTGGTATAAAAGTTTTCATCTGCCAATACATCAACCCCCAAAAAGTTTTCAAGCCAATATTTGGTGTCATACCGATTGCTATCAACGGATAGGACTTTGTACCCCTCTTCCTTGTTTACATTGAATATGAGACAACCTTTGTCCAGTTTGTTAATATTGATTCCTTGCTGGATAACGATATCCAGATTACCGCCCTTTTCCTTAAACTGTAGAAAATCATGCTTTAACTCACTTTTGAAAATACCAACTGCATCTACTTTGATATTATCCAGCAGAATACCCGATAAATAAGTTACATAAACCTCTCCACTTTTTATGTGGGGATGATTGGACTGTTCAAAAAGATGAGTGGCGATTTTCTTGGAATTCAAGTGAATACTATCTCGATCATCAAAAATTTCGGTGACAATTTTAAAAAGCTCATTGAACTCTAGATCAACTTCATTGGACAACTTAAAATAATTTTCCTCCTTTTCCCGAAAAGGTTTAAAAAAATATTCCTTTAGAAGACCGGTAGTCTCGTCGTTTAAAATAAAAGGTTCCTCGGACAAAAAGATACCCTCGTTCTTGTTTTTATTGCCCACTCTGTGAAGGGATACATTTTCGATTTGGGTAGGGTATAAATTTAGCATAATTCGAGTGATGGTTTTTTGTTAATGGTTAAGGATTAAAATATCTAAAAAGTAAATGGTAAAACAGTAGCCGATAACCAAATTTTTAGTTCCAATTCTCGTCAAAGTCCAGATCATCATAATTTTCAAAAGTATCCTCAAAATCAAATTTGGGGTCGGACTTAAAGTTTTTTTCCGGTGGATTTTCCGGAAGTTCCCCAAAGCTAAATAACAGATTGGGATAAGATTGCCCATCTTCTTTTTTGACTATATCGGCCAGTTCTACAAAGAAGGTCCACATATTGAGGAAGTCATATACATAAATAAGTTTTGGAGTTTTCTCCGTAAGGACATCCTCAAGAAAAGTCTCGTTCATCAGACGAACGTCCGAGCCGTTTTCGGCCATATCAAAAAGAGCGATTTCTTCATCTTGGTTCCAATTGTCGTCACAAGTGTAAAAAGAAGCCATTTCACTACCCAAAAAACCAAAGGACTGGGTAATCGCATTGTGAAAATCTTCCAAGGTATTTTCCGCATTGATTTCCAAATCCCTGAAAATATCCTCCTCAGCATCCAGGATTATCCTGATTTTATAAATCATTTACTTCCACTTTTGGGTGAAGGCAAAGTTACAAAGATTTGGGACTTCTTTTGAAATTATAGGCTTCAAGGACCAAATAAAACTGAACTCCAAAAAGTAATGATGCCAGTACCAGATGCAGAGGTTGGCTGGCAAATGGGAAATCCCAATAGTACATGGCCATTCCCGTTATGACTTCTGCCAACAAAATCAATAAGACCCAATTAATCTTAACAAGGTTCAAGTTTAATTTATAGATACGATACGCCAAATAAAGATTGATCAATACTACGGCTATGGAAAACGACCGATGCATATAGAATTGAATGGACGGGTCTTGCAACCATAAGTATGGGTTTTGCCCAACCAAATCGATTTGCTCATCTATAAACTGTCGGACCTGGGTACCCAATACAACCTGTACTATAGTAATCAAAAGAGCAGAAGTTAAAAAGATAAATGTGGTACGGTCGTATGTGGATGATGGTATTTCTTTTTTTGATAAATGTATCACATACAATATCATGGCCACAATAATAAGTGCCATGACCATGTGAAGTGTGATTTTAACAGGTTCCAAAACGGAGTAAACTACAGTGGCACCTAACCATGCTTGAAATCCCATACCAAATACTACGAGCCAGGAAAAAACAGTGACCCATTTACTTTTTTTCCAGTATTTTGAAGAGAGGATGGCGAGAATCAATGTTGCCAAACCTGCCAAAGCCCCAAAAAGTCTATTAATGAACTCTATCCAAGTGTGCCATGGGTTGAAAATTGCATAATCATGTTTGGTGTAAGCTGTCCAGTTTTTATCCTTGAAAACGGAGGAAGTAATAAAATCCATTTCTGCCACCAAAAGGGTTTCATTGTGAATAATTACCTGCCCCTTTTTATATTCTTTTTCCGCTTTCCACTGCAGTTCGGATTCTTGGGTAGGCGGAATGTAATACCCAAAACATTTGGGCCAATCAGGACATCCCATACCACTACCAGTCATCCGTACTATAGCTCCCGCTATGATTACCAGGTATACCAAAACCAAGGAGACCTTGGCAATTTTTCTAAAACTTTTAAACATGGAAAAAATGTTCCGTTATGTGTATTGCAAAATTAAGTCAGCAAGAAGAATCAGAACTACATTTTATGAATTTTCTACTTTAGATTTTTTGCTATCAGCCCCATCTCATCTCCCTTTTGAAGCATATATTTTTGTGCGGCACTATATTCATTGGGAATAACACCCTCTAAAATGGCCTCTTTGATAGCTTCCTTTATGATACCGATTTCCTTGGAAGGTTTTAGGTCAAAGGTCTTCATTATTTCCTCTCCGCTAATGGGAGGCTGAAAATTGCGAATATGGTCACGCTCTTCTACCTCCTCTATTTTTTGACGCACAAGTTTAAAATTACCTTTATATTTTTTTTGCTTCTTGGGATTTTTGGTCGTTATATCCGCCTCACATAAGGTCATCAAATCTTCTACGTGGTTTCCTGCATCGAAGATAAGCCTACGGACCGCTGAATCTGTTACAAAATCTTCAGAAAGTATAATGGGTCTAGAACTCATCCGCACCATTTTTTGCACGAACTTCATCTTTTCGTTCAAGGGCATATGGAGCCGTTTAAAAAGGGTGTGGACCATTTTAGATCCTACGAACTCATGACCATGGAATGTCCAGCCGATTTTTTTATGGAATCTTTTAGTCGGGGATTTTCCTATATCGTGCAATAAGGCTGCCCAACGTAACCAAAGATTTTCTGTGGTCTTTGCTATGTTGTCCACTACTTCCAAGGTGTGCCAAAAATTATCCTTATGGCGCTGGCCTTCAATTTCCTCGATACCTTCCAAAGCCTTGAGTTCCGGTAAGATGTACTGGAGAAGACCGGTTTTATGTAATAAGGCAAAACCGATCGATGGCTTTGCGCTTCCCAAAATCTTATGGAGCTCGTCCACAATGCGTTCTTTGGAGATGATTTTAATACGTTCCTTATGCTCGGTAATCGCCTGAAGTGAATCGTTATGGATTGTGAACCCCAATTGCGTGGCAAACCGGATGGCCCGCATCATGCGTAAAGGGTCATCGGAATAGGTGATACCCGGTTCCAATGGGGTTCGAATCAATTTTCTATGAAGATCGCCCAACCCATCAAACGGATCTAGCAAAATACCATAGTCTTCTTTATTTAAGGACAAGGCCAGGGCGTTAATGGTGAAATCTCTTCGTTTTTGATCCTCTTTCAAAGTTCCGTCCTCGACCATTGGTTTTCGGCTATCCCTATGATAACTTTCTTTTCGTGCACCCACAAATTCCAATTCCAGACCCTTATGGTTTATCATAGCGGTACCGAAGTTCTTAAATACGGAAACTTTGGGGTTACCGGGCAGATGGGAAGCCACCCTTTTTGCAAGTTCTATTCCACTTCCAACGGCAACAATATCAATATCCTTAGGGGTTCCCCTATCCATTAGATAATCGCGTACAAAACCACCAATAACATAGGTGTCCATGCCGAGTTCTTTGGCGGTGTCGGCGATTATCGTAAATATAGGATCTAGAAGTGCCTTTTTATGGTCTTGTTGTTGCATTTTAATACTATTTCCTCGGGCTTTACTATAGGATAAGGTAAAGAATTAAAAAAATGTTTACATCTGGCAAGGGAACAATGGAATTTTTGCTTAATACATTGATAAGACTACATTGCCCAAATCGAAATAAAACCTGCTATTTTTGATATTTCAATTTGTCCCTCTGAACCTTTTCAATATCCAAGATGTCTTTTTGTTTGTAGGTCAATGCTTTATGGGTGGCCCTTAAATCGCGGCATAATTTCCGTAATCCCATGGGTTCCAAGGATGCTGCATGGTCTGTACCTTTCCAGGTCCGATCCAAAGTAAAATGCCGTTCTATGATATGAGCTCCCAAAGTGAAGGCTGCTACGTCCACGGCGATACCCAAATGATGGCCGGAGAACCCTATGCTTTTTACTTTGTCTCCATACTTGTCCCCAAGTTTCAAAATATCCAATAAACAGATGTCCTCAAAAGGAACCGGATAACCAGAGGTGCAATTATATACCACTAAATCTTTCCCTCTGCCGCGTTCATCAAAAAAACCAACAAGATTCTCAATTTCATCCTTGGTGGTCATTCCTGTAGAGATATGGATTTCTCCAAGGTAATTATCACACAACCAACCCAACATCTCAAAATTGTTATTGCAGGCGGATGGAATCTTAATAAAATCCGGTTCCAAGCTTGCCATTTCCTTAGCAGAAATGGTTTCCCAGACCGAGGTAGAGTACGTAATGCCCACCTCTTCGCAGTAGTTCTTGAGCTCGCGGTGCTGGTCAACGTCAAATTCCAAAAATTCCCGGTGTGCGCCGTATGTTTCCCCATAAGAATTTATTGGATTTGGATGTGGCGCATTATATTGCTCTTCGGTAAGAAGCTCTCGATTATTCCTTTTTTGGAACTTCACCGCATTGGCATTGCCAAAAATCTTCGCCATATTGATGAGTTCTTTGGCAATTTTCATATCGCCTTTGTGGTTACAGCCAATTTCCGCAATGATATAGGGTTCTTTATAGGTCATTAAATCTTAGGTTATAATTGATGATAAATTCGGAAGCTTCCCGGATTGCGCCTTCGGCCGATTTGTTCTTCAAAACTATGTCCGCGTGGAATTGAATGGGCCTGGTGGCATTGGAAGGACAAAGGGACCAACCCGCCCTGAGCATATTACTAAGGTCGTTTACATCATCACCGATATAAGCAATTTCTTTAGGAGAAATGTTCCGTTCCGTACAGATATCTTCCAAACAGGAATATTTGTCCTTTATTCCGAGAAAGACATCCTCTATTTTTAACTTTTTCATTCGTTGTGCCACAACTTCTGAGTTTTCAGATGTCATTACCATGACCTTTACATCGTGCTGTCTCAATATTTCAAGTCCCATGCCGTCCCGCATGTCGAACACTTTAGAGAATTCCCCCTCGCTATTGAATGTCACCCGGCCATCCGTAAATACCCCATCTACATCCAAAATCAAATAATTGATACGTTGTGCGGATTTGTTTTGCTTAAAGTTGGAGATCAACAATTGTTCCGCAACTTGCCAATCCGTTTCGGAATCGATTTCTATCAATGTGTCCTCGGACATCTCTATAATACCTATTTTTCCACTTAATCGATTCCTTGAGGCCAGTAAGGCAGATTTAGTAGTACAATAGAGTGCTCCGTTTTCTATGAGTAGACCTTCAAAATCTTGCCTCCGCGGACGATTACGGAAATCGTAATTCAGAGGTTTTCCATCTTTTGACCATGTAAACCTATGCGTGTTCACCACACTTAAAACAGCATCCAATTTTTCTTTTTGCAATTTTTCCAATCCCCGGTCAATATCCGTTCTTCGGGTCAAGGGTGATGTGGCCTGTAGCAAACAGAAAATATCGAAATCTGTTTCTACTTTGTCACAAAACTCCAATATGGCCGCTTCCGTTGAAGAGGTGTCCGAGGCATTTTCCGAAGAACGTTCGAGACACTTCACCTTGGCCGACCAGTTAAAATAGGTACTCACATAATCAATGATTTCCGTATCATCGGTAAAAATGAATACCTCATCCAAATTCGAAAAAATGGCCTCTGTAAGCATCCAGGTAAACAAGGGCCTACCCAATAATTTTTTCTTGTTCTTACCCGGAATACCTTTGGAGTTTTTTCTAAGGGGAATGAATCCTATCGATTTAGACATATTGTGATTTATTGGTCCACGACCATGTTTTCTATTAAATTCCGGGTAGCCTTAACGGTAAATTTATCCAAATAATCCTTACCCAGAAAAAATCGCTCCTTTACAATTTCCAAATTGGAAAGCGCCGTGGAGAAAAGGGTATATCCCTGTTCAAAATAAAATCCTTTCCTAAGGCCTAAAATTTCAATCGGGAACAGTGCCGGAAGTATAACAATATCGGTAAAATGTTCTTCATATTTTGTTGTTTCCCTTGGATGTACTTTTAGTACAATGGTCATATTTTTTGGCACTTTGGAGATTACATCCGAATAGATTTTTATTTTTTCCGACTCATTTTTAATGACCTTGTCCTCGGAAATGGGCTGGCTAAGTATTAAAGCGTTGTTTTGCCCTTCTATTTTAAACGTATCCTTGGGAAGAAAAACTTCAAAAATTTCATTTTTTGTCGTTTCGTCCAATTTCGTCGTTTCTTTTTTGATGTTAAGTTCCACAGCCTTTTTTTGTAGAGGTTGAGGTAACCTTTCTGGGAATTGGGCAAAAATAGTCTTCACTTCCTTATCGAAACCTCCGCCAACGGGTGTTTTTGTAAGATAATGCTTTATCAACTGTTCAAAAAAACTATGTCTTTGACTATATGTTCGCGCACCGTCCTCGATCATTTTGATATCCTTTTTTCCAAACTCGTATAGAAAATAACTCTTGGAAGAATCCGTATCGCATAGATAGAGGTCAGATGAATCAATGAATACTTTTTCTTCTCTTAAAGCAGGATGTTTTTCTTCCAAATAGGGAGGTAGCTTTTTCTTTCTTCGAAAAGAGTAATCAAATTTGCCCAAATCAGCTACATGATCCTTACGCTCCGAAATTATATGCACATCCCGGAAAAACTGCCTTTTCAGATTAGGGATCAAAGTCTCTATCAAGGGTGTGCTTTCCACTAAGAACAAAAGATTATTTCCGTAGTCGTATGTATGATATCCCGAATCTCGGATGATATGTAGTATGGAAAGGTAAATGTGGTAGATAGTGGATCCCACGTAGGTACGGCGAATAGAATTTTTTGGATTTATATTGGAGATGGAACTCAAAAAACTACATTTGTAAAGTTGGACAAATTTAAGGAAAATAGCTTGAGCACGGTCAGTGTAATCATAAGTACCTATAATAAACCAGAATGGCTTAAAAAGGTTCTATGGGGGTTTCAATGTCAGACCTATAAGGATTTTGAGGTTATTATCGCCGATGATGGTTCCGGTGAAGAAACTCGGGAACTTATAGCCGAAATGGAGGAAAAGGTTAGTTACCCGATAAATCATGTATGGCAGGAGGATGATGGATTTCAAAAATGTAGGATCCTCAACAAAGCCATACAAGCAAGTACAACCGATTATATAATCATGACGGATGGGGACTGTATTCCACGTGAAGACTTTGTTCAGGTGCATTACATCAATAAGGAACCTGGTTATTTTATATCCGGGGGATATTATATGTTGCCGATGAATATTTCAAAGGCCATTACTTTGGAAGATATTGAAATGCAAAATTGTTTTAATATCCAATGGCTTAAGGAAAAAGGTATCCCAAAGACATTTAAGAACAACAAACTGACGGCGAGAGGGTTCATATCTACCTTGTTCAATACGTTTACCCCCACCAATGCCAGTTGGAACGGTCATAATTCCTCTGGATGGAAGAAGGATATTCTTAATGTAAATGGATTTGACGAAAGGATGCAGTACGGAGGTGAGGATCGTGAATTTGGGGAACGCCTTTTCAATTTTGGTGTTCGATCAAAACAATTAAGATACAGTGCGGTCTGTATTCATTTAGATCATGAGCGAGGATATAGAACACCTGAGGCTATTGCCAAGAATCAGGTAATCCGTAGGGAAGTAAGGCAGAAAAAAAGTGTATGGACTTATTATGGCATTACCAAGTAATAGGCTAATTCGTTCTTTTTCTCCAATTTTTTAAGCTCGCGATATCTTTCCAAATCGCTCAAGGCGTTCAGGTAGCAAATGGTAATTCCATTTTTACCGTCCAAGATACCTAGACGGAGGAAGTAGTGGTTGAAAAATTTCCATAGAGGCTTAAAAATCAATGACAAAAAGCTAAATCTTCGCTCCCGATAAAAATCCTCTTTTGCTTTTAAACGCCCATATTTCAGCATTTTAGACTTATAGTCTTCATAATTCTTGTAGCAATAATGTGTCAATTTTTCCTTAAGGATACCAGATGTGCCATCCACCACTAATGTTTCATGAACTATTTTTTTATCGGAAAATCGGGCCTTACTTTTTCGGAACAATCTATAGTTTTTATCCGTTTGCCATCCACTGAAGTGTAAAGGACTATCTTGGAACATGAATTTTCTATAAAACCAATACGCGGCATGGCCTTTATCACTGTTGACCGTATCAACAATCTCTGATTTGAGTACTTCCGAAACCACTTCATCTGCATCCAAAAACAATACCCAATCATGAGAAGCTTGCTTCAGGGCAAAAGATTTTTGAAGGGTAAAATTGGAGAAAGGATGTTGAATGACATTGATTTTTGGATGATTTTGTAAAAACTCATACGTACCATCCGTACTATAGGAATCTACAACTATGATTTCATCTGCAAAGGATATGGAGTCGATACATTTTTCAATATAACCAATCTCGTTATAAGCAATTATAAGTGCGGATATTTTCTCTTTTGGGTAGTTCATAACAATAATTCTAAGTAGGTGTAACCCGTTTGGCAAACAAAATTATAACTAAAAAAAATAGAAAAAAGTATATTATAGTATAAATTTCTTACAAATCCACTTTTACACGGCTACATCGTACTCCCTCAGCGCATCATTAAGGGAAGTCTTTTTATTTGTACTTTCTTTTCTCGTACCGATGATCAGGGCACATGGTACTTGATAATCTCCCGCCTTGAATTTCTTTGTGTAGCTCCCTGGTATAACAACTGAACGGGCCGGAACCCTACCTTTGGTTTCCACAGGAGAACTCCCGGTAACATCAATGATTTTAGTAGAAGCCGTAAGGACTACATTGGCTCCCAAAACGGCCTCCTTTTCCACACGGACTCCTTCAACCACAATACATCTTGAACCGATGAACGCATTATTCTCAATGATGACAGGGGCTGCCTGTAAGGGTTCCAAAACACCTCCAATGCCAACACCACCACTTAAATGCACATTTTTCCCTATTTGGGCACAACTACCTACCGTTGCCCAGGTATCTACCATGGTACCTTCATCCACATATGCCCCTATATTCACGTAACTGGGCATTAAAATGGTTCCCGGCGAAATATAGGCACCATGTCTGGCCACGGCGTGGGGCACTACCCGAATACCCTTTTTTTGATACCCCCTTTTTAATGGAATTTTGTCATGGTATTCAAAGATGCCGGCTTCCAGAACCTCCATTTTTTGTATGGGGAAATACAATACGACTCCCTTTTTTACCCATTCATTAATTTGCCACCCATCATTTGTAGGTTCCGCGCAGCGTAGTTTTCCCTCATCAATATAATCTATAAGTTTACGGATGGCATCTTGGGTATCAGATTGCTTTAGAAGTTCCCGGTTATCCCATGCGTTTTCAATAATTTGTCTCAGTTCGGTCATTTGTTGAATAAAATTTTATCAAATATACAGGTCATCGTTCAATTCGTACATCCTTATGTGCCGTTATTACGTATTATGGATTATTTTTGCCAAAAATTTAGGATTGGGACGATTTTTGGCACTAGATTATGGAAAAAAGAGAACGGGCATTGCCGTTACCGATGAATTGAAGTTAATCGCTTCAGGGTTGACTACTGTGCCCACGCATGAATTGTTTACTTTTCTTACGGAGTATTTGAAGAACGAAACAGTAGATCAAATCATTGTGGGCGAACCCAAACAAATGGATAATACACCTTCCGAGGCAGAGGCCTTTATAACGCCTTTCTTAAGGAAGTTGTCCCTGAAATTTCCTGAAATACCCGTGGATCGCCAAGATGAGCGCTTTACCTCAAAAATGGCCTTTCGTACGATGATCGATTCAGGATTAAAGAAAAAACAACGCAGGAACAAGGCTTTGGTGGATGAGATAAGTGCTACGTTAATCCTACAGGACTATTTAAAAAGAAAGCAATGACATTACCAATAGTAGCCTACGGCGACCCGGTGTTGCGCAAGGTGGGCAAGGAGATAGATGAAAAATATCCCCAATTGGATGAACTCTTGACCAATATGTGGGAGACCATGTACAATGCCAATGGTGTGGGTCTGGCCGCACCACAGATAGGGTTGCCCATCCGCCTGTTTTTGGTAGATACCACTCCTTTTGCGGATGATGAAGACCTCTCGGAAGAAGAACGAAAAAAGTTGAACGGCTTTAAAAAGGCTTTTATCAATGCTAAAATGGAGAAGGAGGTGGGTGAGGAATGGACCTTTAATGAAGGTTGCCTTAGCATTCCTGATATCCGCGAGGATATAAAGCGGATGGATACCATCACCGTTTCTTATTTGGATGAAAATTTTAAAGAACATACGGAAACCTACGACGGGTTGCTGGCCCGTGTAATTCAACATGAATATGATCATATTGAAGGTGTACTCTTTACGGATAAGCTTTCACCCTTGAAAAAACGGTTGCTCAAAGGAAGGTTGAACAATATTTCCAAAGGTAAGATCGAGGTGGATTATCGCATGCGTTTTCCCAATCTAAAAAAGGGACGTTAAATTTAAGACTTCTTGTGCCAAAAGACACTTTTTTGTTTAGCTTGCCCTATAAATTTGGGTTCCCATTTAGTTTAGTGAAAAGCAAATCGGGAATTAGAACGTGTTGTTCCAAAAAATTTCTTTATTTAATTCTCAGGTCAAACGAAAAGTACCATATTTGCGCCTTTAAATTCTTAGATTAAATGAGTTTAGACAAAATTCTTTCCATAGGCGGTAAGCCGGGTCTTTATAGACTACTGACCCAGACACGAACCGGTTTTGTGGCCGAGTCCCTTTTAGATAAAAAAAGAGTATCTGTTGGTGCGCACAACAACGTTAGCGTACTTTCGGAAATAGCTATCTATACCTTGGAAGAGGAATTGCCATTACGGGAAGTTTTCCAAAAAATCCAGGTAAAGGAAAAAGGGGGGAAAACCTCCGTTGCCCATAAGGCCGAGAAAATAGTCTTAGAGGAATACTTCTTTAAAGTATTGCCCAATTATGATGAGGACAGGGTCTATGCCAGCGATATTAAAAAAGTGATCCAATGGTATAACCTCTTATATGATAACGGCATTACCAATTTTTCTGATGATGAGGAAGACTCCTCTGAAGAGGAATAGTGACTCAACGTCAAAAAATAAAAGCCTGACAATTTGCCAAGGCTTTTTTGTTAAATGGCAGGATGACATTGGTTATCCAATATATTTGTATATATAAGACCAAACAACGGTTCTCCCGTTGTGCCTTTTTCTTTCGCTTTGGATTTTTTCAATCCTTCTCTATCTCCTCATAAGTATACTTGCTCTTTTTCCAGTCGATTAAAGGTGAGGGGTAATATTTTACATTCATGCGATCCAGGAAGGGGGCCTGGTTGGCCAAGCGCACTTTATAATCCTCCCAATCACGGTTTTCCTCTGTGCTCCAACTCAGTTCGGAATAACCAAGGATACGGGGAAAGGCAAGATATTCCAGTTCATCAATATTACCGATGGTCTCTGACCAAAGTGGGGCCTCTACCCCCAGAATATTTTCTTTGGGAATACCACCATAGGTATCGGGATTCCATACATAGGCTGTATCCACCGGGATATAGGCAGCCCAATGGAGTCCATGTTTGGAAAGCGTATCGTATTGCATATCCAGATAGGCCTTCTTGGCAGGGGACACAATAAGTTGCATCCCTCTTTCAACCGCTTTTTTGGCGTTTTCCTCACTGGCCCACCACTGTGCTATTGAGGTGGAATCTATATCAGCTGTGGCAACTTCGTCCCAGCCTATCATACGTTTGCCGTGTTTTTTTACGATTTTTTCTACCTTTTCTACAAAATAGATATAATCATTTTTCTTGGTCACATGACTTTCGTCACCTCCGATATGGAAATAGGGACCTGGTGTAATCGCTGAAATTTCCCGTACTACATCATCAATAAAGGCATATACCGTATCTTTTCGAGTATCAAAAGTGCTAAAGCCTACGTGCGTACCTTCATAGAGTTTAGGTGTTTTTCCATTGCCATTCAAAAAAGGATAAGAAACGGATGCCGCATTGGTATGCCCCGGCATATCTACTTCAGGTATAATAGTCATGTAACGCTCCGCGGCATAGTTCACAATTTCGGTATAGTCCTCTTGGGTGAAAAACCCCCCGGCCTCACCACCAACTTCGGTACTTCCACCAATTTCTGTGAGCTTGGGCCACGATTTGATTTCAATTCGCCATCCCTGGTCATCCGTTAAGTGTAGGTGCAACACATTGATCTTGTAATAGGAGAGTAGGTCTATATACCTCTTCACATCCTCGACACTAAAGAAATGTCGGGCTACATCCAACATTGATCCTCGATACGCAAAGTTTGGATTGTCCGTAATCTTCCCTGAGGGAATAGGCCAAATACGCTGCTCGGCCAAGGTATCGTTGCTAGCTTCCGGAATGATTTGGCGTAAAGTCTGTATGCCGCGGAATGCCCCTTCGGCCGTGTTGGAATTCAAGATTACCGTATCCTGGGTAATATACAGCTCATAAGCTTCAGGAGATTCCATCTCCAGACTATCCGATCGGTTGATATAAATAACCCGTTGTGTACCCTCGGGAGCATCCCTATTAACAGGGATTTCCAAGTCTATTTTAGATTTTATCTTTTTAGCTAAAAATTGCCCTACTTTTTCATACTCGGACTCGTTTTCAGAGGTAAAGATTGCCGTATAGCGATCCAAGGCAAAAGCGGAATGGGTCGGAATTATTTTCAGCGGTTTTGGCATAAAACTTTCCTGGGCCAGATCGGTAGGTGGAAAATTGATGGGTTTCTTTTTTTCTATTTGGCAGGCCAGAACATGAATAAGAATGAATAGAAGTGAAAAAGTTTTGATTAAGGTCGATTTAAGCATTTTCAAAAAATTTATAGGTTGATATGTTGATCGATGAATATTTCTTTGATGGGTCATTACAATTTAAAATTTAGTCCATATACGCCTTCAGTACACCATGCCATAGCTCATACCCCTTGGCATTCATATGAAGTCCGTCTTTGATAAAAATATCGGTCTTTACCTTTCTTCCATCCAACATAGGTGTCCAGACATCCGCAAATTCCAAATAGTCGTCTTTTTTGCTCAATCTGTTGAATTTACGATTTAACCTTTTATATTTCCCCTTTAGGTTCCAGCGGGCAATACTTGGTTTTGCCGATATGAGTACAATTTGTGTAGTGCTATCCTTCTTTTTTATTTTATCAATGATTTCCTTAGTAGTGTCAATAATTGCATTGGGCTTTTTATTGGCAGAAATATCATTGTCCCCTTCATAGATAAAGACTTTTGTTGGGTTATACTTTAAAACAAGGTCGTCTACATGGGTCAATAGATCAGAGGCTTGGGAACCCCCAAAACCAGAATTGACGATTTGATAGTGTGGGAAGCGCTGTTCCAAGTCTTTCCAAATCCGCACACTGGAACTTCCTGTAAAAACAACGGTTCGTTCGGAAGGGTCCCAAAGGGAGTCATATTTTTTTTGGATAGCCTCCAATTCCTCCTTAAAACGAAATGAATCTTGTGCGTGACCTAGGATATAAGTCATCAAAAAAAGTACAACAAAAAGGTATTTCACTGTATAAAAATTAAGATCGTAAGTTAGTTTTTATTTGGGATTGTCCAAAAGTTTTAGGGTGTCATCATTCTGAAACGTAATGAAAATACAAGAAGAATTGAAAATATGCCAACTGCAATAATATATCGTTCAACTTTAAGCAGAATTGAAGTGGTTTTCTTAACTTGTTTAAGAACCAGTTAAATTAACTAAAATGACCACCAAACTTTCCACTTTTCGTAAATACCTTTTATTCTTGCCCCTATTTCTTGCAGTAATTGCCTCCGCCCAGCAAATCTCCAAGGAGGAGCTTATTTTTTTAACGCCAGAATGGAAAGGTGAGCGTTTGGCGGATGGACGACCTTATGTCTCCGATGAAATTTTGGAACGTATGAAAAAGGTGACTTTGGAAGAAGCCTGGGCAGTGCTTAAGGGCCAAAATTTTAAATATCAGTATGAAGAAAATTGGCAGAGAATAAACCCCGATAGTGTTTTGGTCGGAAGAGCCGTAACTGCAGTATTTGTGCCAGGCAGACCTGATATCCATCGTGTAATTGATGAAAAGGGTCATACAAAAGATGGCCGCATAAAATCCCAAAACGCTTGGACCATCGATTTGCTGATCAAGGGAGATGTCTATGTGGTGGATCAATTTGGGGCACATTTGGATGGTCCTACCATTGGTGACAATTTGGGAAACTCTATCTATGCAAAAACCGGGAACGGAATCGTTTATAACGGGGCGATACGGGATATAGATGGTTTGAAGGAATTGGAATCTTTCACCTCATTTTTTCGTAGTTATCACCCATCTCATCATTTGAACAATCCAGATGGGGAGCTAAATACTACTTTGATAGGGATCAATACACCCACACGAATCGGAATGGCAACGGTAATGCCCGGGGATATAGTACTGGGGCGTGATGGTGGAGTTATGTTCATTCCTCCGCATTTGGCAGAAAAAGTGGTAAAGACTTCCGAAATCGTGCGACTTCGGGATATGTTTGGGCACCAGCGGTTGCGCGATCAGAAATATACGCCTGGACAAATCGATTCCCGGTGGTCCGATGCAATAGAGAAAGATTTTTCCCAATGGCTCAATGCCCATATTGATGAATTGCCCGTCCCCAAGGCACAGATACAAGAATTGTTGAAGACTCGAACGTGGTAGGTAGATTATGAGCGGCTATCCTTCCAAAATAACCTTAAAATCCAAGAAATGAAAAACTCAAGAAGAGACTTTTTGACCAAGACCATGGCTGCCGGTGCATTGTCCGCCATACCTTTTGCCAGTTATGGAAAGGAATTTGAAACTGCAGTTGATCGTACACCAAAAATGTCGGCTCCATCGGACCTTAAGATTACGGATGTTAAATGTGGTTATATTCGCGGCGGGCATAGTCTTTTTGTGAAAATATATACCAACCAAGATATCGTGGGGCATGGTGAGGGTGTTGACGCCACTCCGGGAACCTACCACTTGGTAAAAATATTCGGAGAACGATTGCAGGGAAAAAGCCCCCTGAACGTTCATCGATTATTTGAGGATTTGCGTAGAAGAGGTTTTTTTGAAGGGGCACAGGCAGGGATGTACGTTTCGGTACTCACGGCTGTAGAATCCGCTTTATGGGATTTGGCCGGTAAGGCTTTGGGACTTCCCGTATACCAGTTGTTGGGAGGGAAGTTTAGGGACAAAATAAGAGTGTATATGGATACGGCACTTTATCAAAATAGGCTCCCAAAACCAGAGGATTTTGCCGCTAGTGCCAAGGAGGCCGTGGAAATGGGATTTACTGCGGTAAAGTTTGATCTGGACCAGGCCAAGGATCCCAATAAATATGACGCCTATAATTGGACGGCAAGTCCCGCTGAGATACAGCGCATGTACGAGCAGATGGCAGCGGCACGGCAAGCCGTTGGCCCCAATATTGATATCTGCGCGGATATGCACGGGCGATATGATACCACCTCAGGTGAACGGGTCGCTAAGGTTTTGGAGCCCCTGAATATGATGTGGTTGGAGGAGCCCATTCCTGCCGAAAATGTGGAGGCCTATAAAAAGATTACGGAATCGACCAGTACCCCTATTTGTGCTGGTGAAAACCACTATTTGGCCTATGGTTTTAGACCTTTGTTAGAAGCAGGTGCTGTAGATGTTATTATGCCCGATCTACAAAAGGCGGGCGGTTTGGGCGAGGCCCAGCGTATTGCCAATCTGGCTAACCTCTATTATGTGCCTTTTTCTCCGCATATGGTGGCTTCATATCTCGGTGCCATGGCCTCTTGCCATGTCTGTGCCTCCGTACCCAATTTTATGATATTGGAATGGCAGATTTACTTTCATAAAAACCCTATGTTCAAGGAAATTGTGACTTTTGATGGCCCAATGGTGGTAGATGGCTTTATTCCACTTTCCGATAAACCGGGAATTGGCGTAGAGATCAATGAAGAGGGCATGCGGAAATATGCGGTAAAGGACGTGCCTTTTTTTAAGTGATGTAAGGTAAGGCCTTTGCCCAAATGAAATCCAAATTCTCTCCCGTGAATTAAAATCAGAGAACTCCCTCTAATGTTCCTGCTCTATGGGTGAATTAGGGAGCTGTAATACCTTCGGCAACTGACCAGTCATAAAAACGTTGTATCCAATGGTCGGATGGCAGCCCCTGTTCTTTCATTCCAAAACCATGCCCGCCTTTGGCGTACATATGAAGTCCTACCGGTTTTTTGGCCGAGAACCATTTTGAGTACAGCTCAATGCTTCCCGATGCCAGTCCCAAGGGGTCGTCCGTTGCACAAACAATCAACATTGGGGGTGCGTCGGAGGGAGGGTCTTTTGGAGGAAGTACGGTTGTCCATGGATAAACAGGAACCAAGAAATCAGGACGATTAGCCTCTGTGTAATTATAGCCCACACCCAAAGTGACGGCTCCACCGGCAGAAAAGCCCATGAATCCAATTTTGTCAGGGTCTATGGCATATTTTTGTGCGTTTTTGCGAACATAGGCAATAGCGGCCAATCCATCCGCAATGGACAGCGGTAGGACAGGTTGTACCCGTCTACCGATTTCCATGGGATTGGTATTGCCCAAATCTGTAATTTCCTTTACACCATCCTCTCCAGTGGGTACCAATCTGTATTTGAGAACAAAGGCGGTAATACCTTTTTTATTGAGCCATTCCGCTACATGGTTGCCCTCGCTTAGAATACTTAAAGCGTAAAGTCCACCTCCGGGCGCAACAATAACCGATGTGCCGTTAGGACTTTCGGGACGAAAAACCCGCATAGTAGGAACGGATACATTGGTCACCACTTCATTATCCCAAATTTTTGAATAGTACTGCTTCTCGGGCCCTTCCCATGAGATATCCTTTAAGGTTTCATGGGGGAGTTCAACAATTTCCTGTGCTACTGTAAACTGTACGAGGATTAAACAACTCAATAAAAAAGTAATTTTTTTCATTTTCATTTGTATTTATTTCAATTATTCAGAACTTGTACCTAGACCTCTTTAGCCACCTATCCAAAGAAATGCCAAAGCGGCCAAAAAACCACCTGTCAACGGGCCTAGAATGGGAACCCATGCATAGCCCCAATCACTCCCGCCTTTTTCTTTTAAAGGCAAAAGCGCATGCATAATACGCGGCCCAAGATCACGTGCCGGATTAATGGCATAACCGGTTGGTCCTCCCAAGCTAAAACCAATTCCCATAACCAAAAAGGCAACAGGAAGGGCGTCCAGAGAACCCAATGAAATAGGTTCATCCGAGAAGGTTCCCCCTGCAATATAAAATACACCGAACACCAAGGTAAAGGTTCCAATAGCTTCGGAAACAAAGTTCCAAAAGGGATTACGAATGGCAGGCGAGGTGCAAAAAGTGGCCCGAAGTGCTTCTTGATCTTGGGTAGCGTCATATTGTTTTTTATAGGTTAGCCATACCAGTGTATTACCTGCCATGGCTCCCAATACCTGGGCCAGCATATAGCCCGGCACCAAGGACCACCCGAACTTCCCCGCGCTGGCCAATCCTAGGGTTACCGCAGGATTTAGGTGTGCCCCGCTGATATCAGCGCTAATAAAAACACCTACAAAAACAGCGATACCCCAAGCCAAGGATATACCGACCCAACCTGAATCAGATCCCTTGGTCCCTTTCAGAACTACATTGGCTACAATACCGTTTCCTAAAAGTAAAAGCATGCCAGTTCCTACGAATTCAAAAATATAAGCGGTCATCGTGTCGATTATTTAGTTGCCGTAAGATAAAAAAAATATGATAGGTATTGGACCGAGGCAATGGTACCTACATTTTCATTCGGTGATGGCCTGATATATAAACTGACGCATTATGGTCCCATAATAATTGTTATAGGGTTGGACCTGTGTCATTAAAATAGCGATAAGTTCTTCTTTGGGATCTACGAAAAAATAGGTGCAATAGGCCCCACTCCAATAATATTGCCCAACAGATCCCAAACTTTTGCTATCGGCCAAGTCCGTGGTAACCCCAAAACCAAAACCGAATCCCTGACCAGGAGCTTGATACAAATCGCCAACCTGATTCATGGTCATAATTTCCAAAGTCTTGGGACTCAGAAATTGTTTCCCATTCCATTTACCTTCGTTCAACAACATTTGGCAAAATGTCATATAATCGGAAGCTGTTGAAAACAATCCGTGTGTTCCTCCAAAAACGGTATTTCCCTGAGTAGGTAATTGCTGTTCGGAATTGACCATTTTTCCTTCCTCATTGAAATTATGGACCGGTACCCATCTTTTTTGATTTCCCCCTGAAATATTGTATCCCGTATCGTTCATTTCGAGGGGGTCGAACAACCGTTGTTGCAAAAACTCTAGTACGGTCATCCCGGAGAAATGTTCGATCAATAGTGCCAATACATCCGGGGAAGCACTATAATACCATTGTTCCCCAGGATGCCCCATAAGAGGTAAACCCACCAAAGTGTTGACCCGGCTCTCTATATTTTCTTGGGGTTCAAAATATAAAGCTTCCCGCACTTCCTTATCCAAAGTAGACCCTCCAAGACCATGCGAGAAACCGGCAGTATGGGAAAGTATATGCGCAATGGTAATTTCGGTATTGGCAGGTTCGGTAGGTCCTGCTTTTCCAAGTTCAAGGTCTTGGGCCACCTTTACGTCCTTAAATTGGGGAAGGTATTTGGAAACGGGATCGGTCAGAAAAAAATGCCCCTCTTCGTATAGCATCATAAAAGCGACAGTAATTATGGGCTTGGTCATGGACATGATATGAAAGATTCCATCTTTCTTCATGGGAGTTTTATCTTTCAAACTACTATTTCCATAGATATTGTCGTGTACTATCTGTCCTTTTCTTAAAACTAGGGAAATCGCTCCGGGAATTCTTCCTTCTTTTACTTCCCTCTTCAAAAAGGCATCATACCTGTCCAGGCGCTCCGAGGATATTTCGGCTACATTGTTCTTTTCCAGTAGTGCCTGTTGTCCATGGGCAGATATGATGAAAAAGCAAATAAAACTTAAGATAAGTGCAAAATGGCGGCTATTTTTCATTGTTTGGAGTTTTATCCATATGGTGTAGGATATGGCAAAATTCGCCAAACCTATAGTGTTTTTCGAATTTCCAAGATACTCTTTTTTCTCCTTTCAATTGTAAGTCTAAAGAAATTCCCTTTTTTATTTTGCTTTTTTGTACATTGGATGTCAGCTTTCCCCAACATCACAAACCATCTAATTATAGGAGTATTTCCAAAATATCCCGACCAACCAAAACGATGACCCTTTTTAGAAACCTTGTTTTATACTTTTTTTGTTTTTCTGTTGTATCCACGGTTTCGCAGTCAACAAATTCAGATTCAAATACGAGACCTGTAGCCGAGGCTCATGCCTTGACCGAAGGCCCGTTGATAGATGGCGATGTATTGAACGATCCCATTTGGCAAACCATAGCACCATTTGATGAAATGGTTCAGGCGCAGCCGAATTTTGGGTTACCGGCTACCGAACGAACAGAAATCCGTATTGCCTATACTTCGGAGGTGTTCTTCATTTCTGCGATTTGTTATGATGCCAACCCAGATGGATTGGTAGTCAGCGATGCGCGAAGGGATGCCGATTTGGACAATACGGATGCCTTTATCTTTATCCTTGACACCTATAAGGATAGCCAAAACGGGTTTGTATTTGGCACCAATTCCCTTGGTGTGGAATATGATGCCCAGGTAGATAATGAGGGTCAGGGGAATTTTAATGCTAACCGACAACAAGGAGGCACCATAGGAGGGTTTAATCTGAATTGGGACGGATCTTGGGAAGTTCGGACAGAAGTAGGGGAGTACGGCTGGAGCGCCGAATTTGCCATCCCGCTGCGTACACTTCGGTTCCAATCCGGCAGGGACTGGGGAATCAATTTCCGCAGGAATATTCGCAAGACCAATGAAATTACCTATTGGGCCCCAATGCCCGTAGGTCTTGATCTAAAAAGACTTTCGCTTGCGGGGACCCTAACGGGATTAGACCTTAGGAGCCCTGGTAATCTAAAGTTGATTCCCTATGTCCTTGGTCGTATGGAGAAGGATTTTGAAGTGGCCGATTCCAGTACGGAATGGAGTGCCGATGCTGGAGGAGACCTAAAATATAGTGTTACCCCCAGTTTAACCTTGGACCTCACTTACAATACCGATTTTGCGCAAGTAGAGGTAGATGATCAACAAGTGAATCTGGATCGTTTTAACCTGTTCTTTCCGGAGAAGCGCCCTTTTTTTCTAGAAAATGCGGGCCAGTTCAGTGTGGGAAGTCCGGGCGAGGTGGATCTGTTTTTTAGCCGTCGAATCGGTATTGGTGATGAGGGCAATATTGTTCCCATTATTGGCGGGGCAAGACTATCCGGAAAACTCAACCGCACCAATATCGGTTTTTTGTCTATGTGGACGGAGGATGTTCAGGAGGAAGGTGTAGAAGAGAACAATTTTACTTTGGCACGTGTTAATCATGAATTTAAGGGACGATCGGCACTGGGGGCCGTTATCATCAATAAAGAAGGGTTACAGTCTGATAGTAATTTCAACCGCACTTTTGCGATAGATGGGAAATTGGGTCTGGGCAAAAAGGCAAGAATGGCCGGTTTTTATGCTCGTACCCAAGATCCGAACGATACTATAAATGAACGCTCCTTCAAATTCCAGGCAGATTACAATTGGAACAATTGGGAGCTGAATGCCGCCTATACGGAAGTTGGGCAAGGCTTTAACCCCGAGGTGGGTTTTTTGTTACGGACAGCATTTAGAAAACCGGAGGCCCGGGTACTTTACCATTTAAGACCTCGAAATCCGGATGCCAAAATATTGGAGTATCGACCTCATGTTTCCTATCGCAGCTATTGGAATTTCGATAATTTTTTAGAAACCAGTTTTTTGCATATCGATAATCATTTTGAATGGAAAAGTGGATTGGAAATTCATACGGGTGTGAATGTAACTACTGAAGGTGTGGTGGAAGCCTTTGACATTTCCCGCGGTAAAAACGTTGATGTACAACCCGGAACCTATAATCACGTGGAATCCCAAATAGTATTCTTTACGAATAGGAGCCATCCTTTTTCGGTGAACTTAAGGTCGGTAATCGGAGGGTCTTTTGGAGGTACGCGTTATATAGAGAGTCTTACGGCACGCTTGCGTTTGGGGGATAAATTTAATTCCGAGGTTACATTTTTGTATAACAATTTTCAATTGCCCGTGGGTGATTTCACGGCCAATATCTTGCGAAGCCAACTGTCCTATGCCTTTAAGCCCAATATATATTTGCAGGGACTGATCCAACACAATACCTCGGATAAACTTTGGGCGGCCAACCTACGTTTTGGATGGTTGCAACGTGCCAATACGGGGCTTTTTGTAGTCTGGAACTATAACCTTCAGGATGGCGACCCGCTGAACAACAGTTTTATAGTAAAATATACCCGAATGTTCGATTTGGTACGATAGGCTTTAAACACCAAACTGTTGTAAGTGGTGGTCCAAATGCTTAGAAAATAATGTATTCCATTCCTTTTCTGTCAACGGCCCAAATGCATAAGACTCTTTATTATGAAAATGGGAAGCCCCTAATTGCTGGGTCTTATCCAAATGATCCAGTAAACGTTTCTTTTCTTTTTCAAAATCCCTTTGCCCTTCGATTAGAAAGGCCGGTGCGGTACGGATATTTTTTTGTAGGGCTTGGGACCGACGACCACATTTTTAGCGAACAATTTGATCATGAATTTTTGGAAACCTTTGGGCTTGGGATGTTTATCCGTATACACCAGTTCGTAGGCCACGTTTACATGGGCCAACATTTGGTCAACACTCATTTTACCCCAAAGATTCCGGGTTTCCGGGGTCAAGACGTTGATGCGCGTCTTGATTTCCTTTACACCTTTTTCATCGAAGATATTTTTCATGGATATACTTAGTTTTTGATTAGAGTTTCTAAAGTACTAAAAAATAAAATTGAGCACGGAAAGACTTTCTTTTCCCCAATTTGTTTTTCAAGTATTATCCGGAATAAATAGTTATTTCCCCGTATTTTTAAATTATTTTGATTCCACTTTAAACCGCAAAACGGTTTTCAACTTTTCCGGCGCTACCTTTCTAAAATCGGTCAAATAAATTTCCCTATGGTCTTTGGATATTCTTAGAAGGTTTTCTTTCTCGGCAAAACCTTCCATTAACTTAAAACTTCTAGGCTCCTCGTCATAACTTCCCATATGCATCATTTGAATACACTTTCCGTCCGTTATCTTTTCAAACTTAAGTTTCTCCAATAATGGGTGTGGCTTTCTTTTTTTGGTCTGGTCTACCATTTCATTGAAGTAGTCATCGGTAACAAATTTGGGCTGCCTGATCATCAATTTAAAAACCAGATCATTTTTATTAATTGTCCCGGTAAATGCTTTTTTGGCCTCCTCGGTAATATCCCAAATGCCCTCTAAGGGGTAAACCGTATAATCATAGTACCCACTAGGCCTTTTCTCCTCTTTTTTAAGATTCATTTTTATGGCGTAGGAAACGGAATAGAGGACTCCGATATATTCGGCAAAAGTCTTGTTTTGGGGACTACCTTTGCCTTCTATGGTAAGAAACTTAAATTCCGGGATTTCTACTATTTCCGGTTTGGTTTTGGGCAGATAAACCTTTTTTTCCTTTTTTCTCCATTCATGTTTCATAAGGCAACATGCTTTATTGTTGCATAAATGTATTTAAAAAGTCGAAGTCAAGGCGAAGCGAATCCAATTACTTTTTGTCCTTTCTTGCAGAATTTGTGGTCTTGGATCACTGTTTCGTTATTTGTAAAATGGCATTCCGGAAAAGCTTCGTTCAAGGATGTACTCTGTTAGGCAACAGAGCGTCCAGTTCCAAATATTTTTCCTTCATAAAGCTTAAAGCAAACGCTGCGGCCGATGCGCTGAAGACCGAATAGTCAAAAGCACCTTTTATCCCAGTGGAAAAGGTCATCGACAGGGCAAAAATCAATAAAAGGAATCCGCTCAATTTCGCAAAGATTTCAGTCTTAAACCCTAGTATCAGACCTATCGCAAAAATTATCTCTGCAGCGGTCGCTAATATTCCGATCGGAGCATGTAGAAACTCGGGAAACCAGGGGTTTATTAGTTGGGTATACGCCAGAAAATTATTCCAATTTCCCCAAACGGAAATTTGGTCGCTCCAAATTCCGAATCTATCGACCACTGCGGACAAAAAACTGAATGAAAGGGCAAACCTTAAAAACAACTTGATTGCTTTTTTATACATGGCGATTGATTTGGTTATTGGCTTACTTTGTAGTTCCCGGGAATAAAACCGAATGTTTTCATCAATCGGTTCCATGTGTTGCTCTGAGAAATAGCCAATGTTATGTAGCAAATCTCTTCTTTGGAAAAGAAGATCAACAATGGATCATATATACTGTTGGATATCGGGCTACCGTCCAATTGGGTAAGGGTATCGGTAAGATAGAGCACTACCCTTTCCTTTTCCGAGAAATAAGGCGTCTCTTCCCAGACACATAATGAAGATAGGCGCAATTCTGTTTCACCTAAATGTTTCAACTCTTTATAATGCATATCAACACAATAGGCGCAACCATTTTTTTGGGATGTTCTTAGCTTAATGAGCCCTGTTAAATTTTTATCCAGAGGGGATTTGTCGATTAAATCTTCAATAGCCCGTAGACTTTCAAACATTCCTTTTGGGACATCCTGATATGTAATTCGTTCCATGATTCGTTTGTTTTATAAGTATGGAACAAATTTTATAAATACGGTGAACCCAAAAATTAAGGTATCTTAAGAAATTTGGTTATTTTGTATTCCTTCGTAATTCACTTAAGTACTCCGGTGTAATTTCTAGATAGGAAGCGATCATGTATTGTGGTACCCGTTGAATGAAGTCTGGCACTGCTTCGGCAAAATTGGCGTACCGTTCTTTACTTCTCATTTGAAGGAAGATATCGCTTTTGCGAAGATTGGCAATCAACATGTTTTCGGTAATAATTCGAAACAGTCGCTCCAGTTTAGGATATTTTGAATACAGTTTTTCCAATGTTTTTTTTGATAAATAAAGGACCGTTGTTTCTTCCAGAGCCTGTAGATATTGGGTGGATGGGGTTTCCTTGATGAAGCTTTCCATATTGGTTATCCACCAGTTGTCTATGGCAAATTGTGTTATTTTCTCATTTCCCCTTTCATCAATATAATAGGAGCGGACCACTCCTTTGATAATAAAATAGTTGTGTTTGCAAACCGTATTTTCTTCTAGGAGAAATTCCTTTTTTTGAAAAACTCTTAGCTTAAGTTCGGAATAGATCTTGTCTATTTCCGTATCGCTAAATTCTACATATCTACCGAAATACTTTTTGATTTGTTCTTTCATCTCGTTCCAGAGTTTTGGGTATTGACACCCGTTTGCATATCACGTCATAGTTTACCAATTAGCAAAAAATAAAGGTTGTGGACTATTTCCCTTAAAACATTTCATTAGTTAGTTCTAGGTTCATTTTTGCTCCTGCTACATTTCCGCCATAAACGGCATTGGCCACCGAACGAAAATATGTAGTATTATCTCCACAGGCGAAAATACCCTCCACGGTTGTTTTTTGAAAATCATCGACTACAATATATCCTTGTTCGTTTAATTCACATCCTAAAGAAGTCGGGATATTTGAATGTTGTTCAAAGGGAGGCCTTGTATAAACGGCGTCAAAACCCATTTTTGTATGATCCTGAAAAATTACATTTTTTATATACCCATTTTGATGATCGATTTCAACTATTTTGGATTCTACAATAGGGATGTTGTATTGTTCAAATTTTGCCAAATGCTCATCGGTGAATTCTGCTTCACCTGAGGTTAAAATTGTCAAATCCTTTGTCAGATTGTGAACTAAAGGCACCATGTGAACTGCTGTATCCCCGTTGGCCAAGATACCCGTTTTTTGATTGCGGTGTTCGTAACCATGGCAATACGGACAATGGATTACAGAAATTCCCCAACATTCGGAAAATCCTTTGATGTTAGGCATGATGTCACTTACTCCCGTTGCAAAAATCAGTTTTTTGCTCCCAAAAAACCTTTCTGATTCAGTCTCGATTTCAAAGCCATACCCCGTCTTTTTCCCACGTATGGCAAGATCATTCTGGAATTTTACAGTTACATATTTTGCGACTTGGTTTTTAGCAAGTACGGAGATTTCCTTTGGAGTATTTCCGTCTTGTGTAAGGAAGTTGTGTGAATGTGGGGTTTGCACATTGCAAGGCTTTCCACTATCGATTACCAATGTAGTTTTTAAGGAACGTCCCAAGGTCATAGCTGCCGAAAGACCTGCATAACTTCCCCCTATGATGATTACATCATAAATAGTGCTATCTGCCATTTTGTTTTATTTTGAATAGATGGGTAAAATGCCCAACAGTACTATTGTACTCTCAATTTTTTTTGCAAAGTTAATCGAATTTCTTATTATTGCAACATAGTCGCAATAATTAATCATGAATCGTAGAAGTACACCAACAAAAGAGGCCGTATTTAATTTGCTTAAGGAAAGTGGCAAAGCACTGAGTCATGATGCCATCGAAGCTGAAATTAAAATTGATATTAATCGGGCAACGATTTATCGGGTTTTAAATCGTTTTTGGGAGGATGGGGTAATTCATAAAATAGTGGCCGAAGATGGCAAGCAATATTTCGCCGTTTGTACTAACTGTGATAGTAAAAAGCACCGTGATGACCATTTTCACTTTCGCTGCAGACGTTGTCAAAAAATAGAATGCTTGCAAGAGTCCGTCTATTTTTCCGCTCCCAAGAGTTATATCGTTGAAAACGTGAATTGTATCCTAACCGGAATTTGTAGCGAATGTTCCTTATGAGTTTTAACTTTTTAACTCGTACAAACCATTGTTGGAATGTGCTAATCTATGAATCACAGTCGCAGGGTTAAATGGTACCCTCAAGTGATTTTTGTACAATTTGACACGTTTTTTCGTAACTATGCTTTAAAAGCGTCTTTGCATCCATGGTTTCCCAATAGCCCTTATTGAACAGTTCAACGGAAAATCCACCCCTAAAACCTGCATTGTATAGTTTAGGGATAACCGTGTCAAAGGGGCAGACCCCTTCCCCGGGCAATACCCGATCCGAATCCTTTAACTGATCATAGGAGGGCGTAGCAGGATAATCGTTCATATGCATTACAGGTAGTTTCTTTCCGTTGAGAATGTCAATGGTATCCCAGTCGTTCCCTCCGCGGTACACATGATAAAAATCCAATAAAATAGTTGCCTTGGGGTGTCCGGTGGCGATAGCGATTTGAGCACAGTCGGCTACCTTGTTCAATGCTCCCATACCCCAAAGTTCCATAATGGGGATTACGCCCGTTTCATCGCCCAATTTTAGAATGGTCTCATAGCGTTCGGCATAGGCATCGTATTTTGTTCTATCCAAGGATGTTATCCCCTGTACCGGTGCAGCAATATAGGCGCCACCCAGGCCTGCGGTAATATGCATTTCCTCACGCAGTTGATCTATCGCCTTTTTTCTTTCCTCGGAATCGTCACTACACCATTTTGAAAATCCGATAATATTCTCCAGGACAAGGCCACGGGCCTGCAATTTATTCTTTAGGTCTGCTGTGTTGCCCCCGTTTTCCAAATAGGTCTTTATATTGCGCATCCATAGTTCTATACCGTCAAAACCGGCATCGGCCACGAGGTCTATTTGTACATCTACATCCAGCTCGTAATGCAATAGGGTAGAGGTATTTAAACTAATTCTAAATGGTAATTTCTTCTTTGCTTTCGGGCTAAAAGAAGTTGGTATATCCTGAGTATTTGGTGTAAAGGCGTAACCTCCTATGGCGGCAAGAGAACCTGTGAGACCAGTAGTGATTGCCTTTCTCCTTGAAATTTTGTTTTTCATTGGATTATGGTTTTATCATGAAACCTAAAGATGTGGATTGGAATGCCAACCGATCACAAGCTTCATGCCCGAAAAGATACAAAAAAGTTGGAGCTGACTATAGGCCTAAATTCAGTATGTGCAGGTGATACTATTTACAAACTACCAAGCATGGTATTTTAGTCTTGATTTGCAAGTAACTTGGGTTGATGCATACTTATACAGTGCAATCCTCCTCCTCCTAAATTCACGGCCAACGCATCTAGCATTACCACTTTTTTTTCTGGAAATACTGTTTGCAATATCCTTTTGGCTGCAGCATCCTGCATTCTAATTTTATCGGGCATACCTTCCCGCCAGTATTTTTGACCAAGGATTACGGTATTGGTAATGATAAAATTGAGATAACTGGCCGGGGCGACTACGGTTATGGTATCTCCATCGGGAAATTGGCTTCCGTCTTGGTAATCCAGGGTTTTAATATAATCATATACATAATCACCAGGAGCCATTGTGGTCAGAATTGTTTGGGGCAACGGCAATCGTACTATTTTTAATGGATTTCCATCCTGATCGGTACTAGCCGAAAGTATTTCGAAGTTTTCTTCCAAACGTCTATGGTTTTCCCTGGCAATCGGATCTTCCAGTTCGGTACTGTCAATACTGGCCAAAAGGATAGTAGAATCATTCACAAAACGGGCAAATTCATCCACATGACCATTAGTCGTAACCACAGTATATGCCTTCGTAGTATCAGATGCTGATAGTGGCCCCAAAAAAGTATGGCTATCCTCAAGGAGTCCGTCTTTTAGCCAAATTGTCTTTTTAACGCCTAGCAATCTTTGATATTCCGCTTCCATGGCTACTTTTGACATCCCCGGGTTGCGTCCCTGTTCCACGGCCTCGGTTGCTACCAAAGTTCCTTTTCCATTGAGCTCACGATTGCCACCTTCACTGATCATGGTACTTGAAATGAGTGGAAGACCCAATAGTTCTGCTACCTTTTCATCATACTTTTCTTCAATTATGGAACTTTGATCCAGCGTGTCCGAATACCCCCAAGAATTGAAATTAAAGTCAGCAATGGCATGTTTTCCATTTTCCGTCTCCACAAAGACGGGTCCCATGTCCCGTGCCCATAGCTCCACCGATGGGATAACGCGAAAAACAAGATTCTTCGGATCGGAATATTTTTCGCTTAATTTGGATTTTGCCTCTTTAAGAACCCCATCATCCGCACAGCTTATTACAATCTTCAGGTCGTTGATCAGGGCATCGATAATGGACAATGTTACTTTTTCAACGGATTCCCCTTCCTTATGGTCGGTTGTAGGCCAAATAAGCCAAAGCGCATCGATTTTTTCAAATTCGGCCATTTGTCGGGTAACCTTCGATGGCTCCGGTTTTTTTTCTAAAGGTGGATTACATCCAATTAATAATAAGGGAGTAATGATTATGGATAGTAGAGATACCTTCATTTTTTAGATTTAACGATGCATTCCGACCTGGTAATAGTATCTCCAACGAATCAAACAATCAAGGAGATAGGTATAAAAGTAAGTTGCCTCTTGCAGAGGTTCCAAGATAACTTTTTACATTGGATTTCCCTAGTTGTACCTCGGGCATATATTTGGAAATTCAGACAAAAGGAGCCAAACCTTCTACTGCCCTTGGGTTACAAATACCGTTCCTTGATAATGTTCAAATGCCTCAATTCGTGACCGGCAATATGATAGGCAAAAGCCCTTACCGTTCTTTCATTGATTATGCTGCCATCCGTATCGATTCCCGCACCTTTCCTCATGAAACTGTCTTTGGGCAGATATTTAAAAAGCGCGATCGTGCCTTTCCGTACGGCTTCATATTCCTCAAAAATGCTGTCTAGACTTCTTTCGTTTGCATCGGAAAATTTTGCATAATCGTCCTGTTCAAAGCCCGGTAAAGGAGTAGTATCATTCCGTGCAAAGCGCATCGCCCTACATGAAAAGATACGCTCATCATCAATGTTATGTACCAAAATCTCTTTAATGGTCCATTTATCTTCAGCGTATCTATAGGTCAATTTTTCCTTGGGAAGACTGTAAATGAAACGCTCTACTTCCAAAAAGTTGTCCCATAATTGATTCAGGATATTTTTTTTGTCATCCAATAGATCCATATAAATCGATGAATACGAGGGATATTCTGATGGCTTGGGTTTTTGCAATGTTTCCATAACGTATAATTTAGGTGTCCTTATAATTTTTAGCCCAATTCCTTGCCCATTTGCCTAAGGGATGAATCAACTTAAAAAGCTCCAGTCCGTGGTCGGTTAAGGTATAACCATCAACGGTTCTGGTAATTAATTTGGCCTTTGTCAGTTCTTTGATTCTCGTATTCAAAGTCGTGGGAGAAATGTTTTCACAGTACTCTTGAAGCCTCCTAAAGGTACTGGGACCATTGTTCAAATGCCATATAATACCCATGGCCCAACTACGACCGAGCAAATCAAAGATGACCATTATAGGTTGCCCTGTTTTTGAACCTCTTACCGGTTTTCCGGGAGTTGGTTGTGAAGAGTTATCCATTTGCTACGAATTAAGTAGCAATACTACAAAAAGTGTAGCTAATAATCAAAATCTTTGCACTATTATTTTTCTGAAAGTAATTCAGAGAATACAGGGTATCGGCGATTTGAGTTTAATTCAAATTGCCGGTACCTATCATTTCTTGCCTCTGGTATTCTTATTCCCGTATGGGGATCATATTGGAGGCATCTACAGGAAAACTATCATATTTGTTATACAATTGCAGGTATTTTTCGGGATCGATAGGGACTTCGTTCAATGTTTCATAGAGGCCCCTAAAAAAACCTTCCCGTTTTTGTGATGGGTTGAAAATCAAGGTCAATTTTACAATTTCATTGGTATCGTTCCTAAATCCATGAGGCGTAAATCGGGGAACATATACCACTGTTCCCGGCTTGGCCTTATATACTTTATCGGCCACCTCTATGGTTAAGATGCCTCGGTTCACGATAAAGGTCTCATCCATAAATCTGTGATAGTGCAATTTTGCACCGATACACATAGGAGGAAGGGAAATCTCGTAAACACCCAATTGATCGTTGGACATTTCACTGCTGACCTTAAATGTTATTGAAATGGTATTTAGTTCCAGGGTTTCTCCTTCGTTAGGCCTAATTATGGATGCGTTATCCTCTAATTTATCCTTAAAGTAATTCTCTTTAGTTGCTTTCATTGTTTTGCTTTTTGAATGATTGATCGATACTATGCTGCGCCAAACGTTTATTCTGTTCCAGTACTTCGCTATCACCAGTGCCTTCAAGGGAAAATAATCCGCGGACCTTTATTCCCATATGCCCAAGAATAGCTTTGAGATAAGGTTCCTGAAAATCATAGGGTTCCATAAAAGTGCCTTTGTACAGGCCTCCTTTTGCGGTGGCCAAATAGGCCGATTTATCTTCTAGCAAACCATAATACCCCTTTTCATTGGTGTTGAATGTATGTCCAATCCGTACCACTTGATCTAGGTACGCTTTAAGATTCGATGGGATATTCAAGTTGTACAAAGGGCTACTGATCAGGATATCATCCGCAGATTTCAGCTCTTTGATCAATTCGTCCGATAAGGCGGTAGCTTTTTTACTTTCAGGGGACCAATATTCCAAGGGTGTGTAAAACCCTTCGATGGTATTGTTTTGGATGTGGGGCAATTGCTGTTTTGCCAAATCCCGATAAATGACGGTTCCGCTTGGGTTTACGAGCTTCCATTTTTTTTCGAAATAATTGGCCAACGTTCTTGAGTGTGACCCTACAGTCCTTGAACTACAATCAATTCGCAATAATCGTTTCATCTATTGATATTTTAAATTCAATAGTATGACCAAGTAGGAGGAATAAACGTGACGGATTTATCGAAAAAAGGTTTTCAATTTATTGGGGTCGATGACCGCGTAGATATGCCGTATTTTGTTGTTCTCAAATTCAAAGACTTGACAATTGATCAAGATGTCACCATCAAAGAATAACAAGGCAGGTTGGTGGTTCACTTCGGATATTTCAATAAACAGTGATTTTTGATAGGTTTTGAATACATAAAACAACAGGTTGGAAGTAGCCATTTTTCCGGTGGTCAATTCCCGTATCACCTTGATGTCCTCTCCACCATCCGCACTTAGGGCCACATCCTCCGAGAGCATTTTTCCCAAATGTTTTACATCTCCGTTTTTAATGGCATGGATATAATTTTCCAAGTGAGGGGAGGGGACGGCGGAATAGTTTTTAGGGCTGGATGTTTTATGTGCTCCCAATTTTAGCTTTCCCCTGCTCAACAGTTTTCTGGAGTTTTCAATGGAAATGCCAAGGGTTTCGGCAATTTCCTTATGCGAATAATCAAAGGCTTCCTTGAGGATAAAAACAGCCCGTTCCCGGGTCGTCAATTTTTCGAATAGAACCAATAGGGAATAGGACAATATCTCTTCACCCATGAGGTTGTCGTCCGCTTTTTCTGTGGATATGGGTTCGGGAAGCCAAACCTTGTTGGCCGTAATTTTGGCTTTCCTGTTTTTGATATTTATAGATCGGTTTATCACGGATTGGGTCAAATATCCTATTTCATTTTCTATATGTGCGGTATTGACGGATTGATACTTGACCAGTACGTCCTGTATGGCGTCTTTGGCATCCTCTACCGTGCCTAGAATATTATAGGCGTAGGGAAACAAGGTGTTTTGGTGATTTTTCAAATCGAAATTTTTAGTATTTCAATAGTGTGACAAGGTAGTTAATGAAAACGTGACATTTTGAATGAAAAAGTTGCTATTGACCTTTTACGTCTCAAATGATATTACGATACCCTTATATGGCTCCATACCCACGGGGAATCTTCCAATTCCATTGGTCCCGGAGGGTTTTTGCCACAAAAATGGATTTCACCCGTCCCTAATAACAAACCACCAAAGCAATGATTATGAAAAAAATAATGCTGTTCGTATTATCAATTCTCGGTATCATGGCCCATGGTCAGGATTCCCGCTCAACTAAGAGCAACACCAATGATGTTCTTGCCCATAAAATAGACGCATTGATCCGTCCAATTGCCAATTCCAATAATTTCAGTGGCATTGTTTTGGTCAAACAAAATGGGGACATCATCTTATCAAACTCCTACGGGTATGCCGATAGGGAAAATCAAATCAAAAATACTGAGGCATCCCAATTTTTTATAGGGTCAATTTCCGCGATGTTTACCGCAGCAGCCATATTGCAACTTGTTGAAGAAGGAAAGATATCGGTGGACGATAAACTTACCAAGTTCATATCTGGATTTCCCAAGGGGAACAAGATAACCATTCATCATTTACTCACGGAAAGATCGGGCCTGCCACGATTTGTATCACAGACCGATGGCTCCTATGACAAATTGATCGAGTCGGCCCATACGCTGGATGCATTAGTGGACTACATAAAAAAATTGGAGACCATAGCCGAACCTGGAATAAAATATAGACACTCAGGATCCTCCTTTATACTCTTGGCCAAAGTCATTGAAACAGTATCCGGTGAATCTTTTGGTACGTATCTAAGGGATCACATTTTTATGCCTTTGGGAATGACACATACGGGGCACTTTGCCTATGCTATGGAGTATAGAGACGTTCCAAATTTGGCCCTGGGTTATGAACAGCAAGGAGTAACCGAATTGGTGCGGGCCCGACTAATACATTGGTCCACAAAAATTGGTCATGCGTCCATTTACTCCAATGCGGAGGATTTGGAAAAGTTTGCCCAGGCCATGATACACAATACACTGTTGTCCGCCGATTCATGGAAAAAAATGACCAATTCCTACTATGGCACAAGTTTGGGGTATGGAATATCCAATAAACCTCAGGGAGATCATGTGCGTTATTCCCGAAGTGGCGGGTCTCCGGGCTTTTCCAGTTTTTTTGCGATCTATCCCGACGAAGGTCTAACCGTGATCATGCTATCCAACATTCATATCCATGTCCCTAATTTTAACGTGCCCAAGATTGCCTCGATTGTTTTTGGGGAACCCTATGAGCAACTGAACTTGGTAAGCCCTAGGTACGTAAATAATGACCTTGCGCAAAAATTGCTGGGAACCTTTCAGTTCGATGAAAATTTTTACAACCCCAATGGAACGGTAACTGTTAGTTATGCCGACGGGATGCTGCTTTCCGATGGTGCTCCTATGATACCCATGGTAGGTGTCGATGGTGAAATCGTCAAGTTTATCAATCGGCAGTTTTGGTCACGGTTGGAGTTTGTCCCGGATGGTACAGGAAATTTTTCGAAACTGAAATTTGATGGGTTTACGGGTACTAAAAAAGCAATGCCCAAAAAGAATTAAGCCAAAGAATACGGCAACTGCTAAATGATTTCATTTCTTTTTAAACCTAAAGTCACATTTATCGGCACCATTGGCTATAGTTCCTTTTCGGATCAATTCCAGTCCTGCCAAATTTGAGGTTATCTTGTCCACTTCGCATAAAATTGGGGTATATTCCTGCGCCTTATACTTGCTGAACAATTTGCATATACCGCATTCCAGAATGTCAATGCCATATCCCAATCCATAGGTTTCCTTTTTGTCTGTAATCAGCTCGGCACGAAATCCGTCCTCATGCCCTTTCCGGCTGATTTTTTTGTGCATCCTTTTAAGGAACAAGCGGGATAATTGCGTATCGATAAGCTTTGGAGGAAGTTTTTTTAACCATTTTTGAAGTCCGTTTTTGGGCCTTACAAATTCCAAGGCGATTTCCATACAAACCGATTTTATTGTCTGAAAGTCGAATCGCTTTTCCCGAAGTGTTAGGATTGTGGCCAAAAAATAGGCCATGAGGTCCAATCTCTTGTCGAGCGGGTTGGTTGACTTTTTTGAAAAATTTTTATCCTTTGAAATTTGCCAATAGCGATTCTCTGTATCCTGTAAAATCGAGTCGTACAATTCAGGAAATTTTCGAGTCAAAATTTTTCTAAAATGCTTCTTGTGCTTCACAACATGAAGGTTTCTTTAAGTATAATCACTATCAACTACTTTGCTACTTCTTGATTTAACCAATGTTCTCATATTCTTTTTAGTAGTACGATTCCAAAGTTAAAAGACCGTAACATAAAATACGGATCTTCAAAATAGGAATCCTTAAACAGTTTGGTGAGGCTGTTGTTGTAGTCAAATAGCAATTGTAGAGCGACTTTCTTATGCAGACCAAATTCAATTCCCCCTCCAACTTTAAACCCCATAGCCCATGTATTGATTCTTGCTTCATAACCCACATCGTCCAAGGCGAACAGATTGTTGATTCCGGCCTCTCCGAACAATCGAATGGTATCCGGAAGGAAATAGTATTTTACAGTAAGAGGAACTTCGATAAAAGCAAAATCGACATCCTCCGGACTTGGCGGTACGGCAAAGTCACAGACATCACAAAAATAGGTTCCGGTAAAGTCTTTGTTGGAATATTGGACAGCTGTATTGAGGGTAAGGTTGTTCTTTAATTCGTACTCCATGATTGCTCCAAGCCTATAGTTGGTCTTGTCATAATTGGCCGAGAAGCCCGTATATTCACTAAAGGCCATTCTTTTTGAACTGATGTTTTCCTCGAGGCTGGCAGTTAACCCCATCCGAAACTGGCTCGTCACCTCCTGTGCCTTTAGTACAGAAGTGCAGAGCAAAAATGGTAAACAAGTGATTAAAATTCTCATTTTCAAAATGCGGATTATAGTATTAGAACAGGGTTTTTCATAAGAGCCATTGTTGTACATCGTTATTTTTTTTCCATATTCCAATCAGGAATAAAATCATCGAAATTTTGATTAATAATTCTTTCAGATTTTAAGTCAACTTTACCTTCAAACATACACAAAACATAATTTTCATAAACCACTCTGTTTTCACTATCTACTCGATGTTTTATTTCTTCTGGTTTATAATCTTTAGGGTAATGATTAGGGTAATCATTTAAATCAACCCTTGTTTCTTTATCATAAACTGCTTTTAATTTTACAAGAAAGCTAGATATAAGCGTTACATCTGATTTGTCCTCTGAGTAAGTGTAATATTCATAAACTTGTATATCAAGAATTTCAAGTGAAATATTTTTTGGTGGTTTGTTTGTGTTATAATAATCCGAAACATAACTTGGAAAGTCATTGATACTTTTTAGTAGATTGGTTTTTATTATTGATTCGTCAATTGAGTTTAATAAAATTTCATTACTTAGAAATTCAACCTGTAAGCCATAATCACTTAGATATTTTGGTATACTTTCAATTACGGTTATATTATTAATTTCATTAATTGTAAGCATATTTTTGAAGAAAGTATTTTCAGTAAAAATCTTATCTCTGCTAATGAAGATTATTTTATCGTTTGGATATTGAGATGCTAGATTTATTAAGTTATTCCAAATTATAAAATCTCTAGTGTTATCCTTTTTTGATTCCCTTTTGTTTGAAATTGAAAAGTCAATAAGTAATTCAGGATTTATGTAATCTGTAGTTTGAATTTTCCAACAAGTTGATTTTAGTTTATCTCTGAATTTTATTATTGCCTTTTCCTCTAATTCTGCCGAATTTATATTCTCTATTTTATTTATATATGGATTGGTTTTGAACCTGTCGTAAACAGATTTATGGTCGTACATTAATTTTTTTAGATAGTCATTTTCAAAATAATCGACAAGCTCTTTTAAGACTACATCTTGAAGAATTAGCTCGTAATGACTTTTTTCTAGGAAGTTTAGTAAATAATCAAAGTTGGTATTGTTATTAAATGCAATTCCAAGTTCCCGATAAATGTTAGTGTCAAATGTTAGAAAGTGCATTTTTTCATAATTATATCCAACGGTTAAGCTATGAACAGTACGGGAGCAAACTAGCGTTTGCTTTCCGTCACGCACATAGCGAAATCTTTTTGTTCTGTTTTTTCTTTTCCTTGTTTAAAGCAAAATCCCAAAGATTTTGCGGACTCTATAAAAATACACAAACCCTGCTATTAAGCCCGAAGCCCGTATTTTTTATAGGTTGTGTTAGCTGCTGTTTTTATTCCTTTCTAAAGAATGTTCCAGGACTTAAATCGGCTTGTAATATTTCTAATTGCTCTGGTGTAAATCTAGGTTTTTCCATCCTATATCTTTGGTCAAATATTTCTTGAAATGAAATATTCAGATTTCCTTGATTGAGATAAAAGTCAAACTCTTCGAGACTTAGGGTTAAATAATCTGAAAAGTGTGATAGTATTTCTGGGCTTTTAGAAACAATTATATACTTAAAATTAGGTGGTATTCCATACTTGGTATGGTTCATCAAAAGATGTTTCCTTCTTGTTGCTACCTTTCTTTCCCATTCTTTTTGAAGATATGACAGTCTTTTTTTTGTGGGTTTAAAATCATGAAAATATACATCTAGGGGAAGAGAATGATTTTTCGCCTCAATTAGTAAATATTCATTTTTTGAATTTTTAATAATTAAATCAATATCTCCTATTTGATTTTTTCCTTGGTATAACTCTAATTCTCTTTCAACCTCTTCAAAATCATATTTTTTAGAAGTGTCAACAATTTTATCTAAGAAAGTGGAT
Organism: uncultured Flavobacteriaceae bacterium; assembly: GCA_947494715.1. Classification (GTDB taxonomy): domain Bacteria; phylum Bacteroidota; class Bacteroidia; order Flavobacteriales; family Flavobacteriaceae; genus Ulvibacterium. The sequence continues at coordinate 165,459 of CANLWG010000008.1, forward strand.
GCAAACTTATCCTTATACTTTTCTTTAGATTCGAGGCCTTCAAGCAATGTGTAATGAAGATTAATGAATAAACTATCCAGTAATAATTCTGGACTGATTAAATATCTATCTCCAAAATCAAATATTGGTTGACGTGCTACTTGATTAAATCTTAATTCTGTCGCATCATAAGTTTTAGTATCGAAAGTTAGTTTGTCAAGAACAAGTTTAATTCTATCTCCGAATTCAGAATAGAGCTTAGCTTTTGCTATAAATAGAGAATTGGCAAAATTGATAATAGTCCCAAATGCTTGAATATCTATCTTGTCCTTGTCAATTCTTACGAAGTTTTTTTCATTACCATTTACTTGCCCTGTAACCGTGTTTAATATAAATTCAATTAGTTTAATAAAAGATTTTAATTCAATATTTAGTTCATTTTTAAACAAATCAGAATAAGGGATATATTCTTTTTCAAAATTCTGAAGTAAATCATCTTTTAACTGTAAATTTTGTTTGTGAAAGTCATTATCTCTGTCAATACGAAGACTATATTCGAAATATCTTTTTGTTTTTGGATTACTTATGACTTCTCCAAAATCCATTCTTAAATATCTGTCTCTCTCTCCATAAACTTTGAGATTTTTCGACATAGTAATAAAAGTCAAATTTTCGTAATTGGAATTAATCTCAAGCGTAAGTTTAGTTAGTGAATGAACAATTTCAGAACCAATACTAAGTTCTTTTAGGTTAATTGGCTTATTAATGTCAATGGCATTAACATATAAAATTTGAACTAGGTATTTATAAACATCAGTTAAATGATTGCTATAAGTTAAAACCATATTTAGCTCAGAATCCGGAATGTTTTGAGTTCTTGGTATTAATCTAATAAAATGTAAATAGTGTATGTAATAAAAAAGCTCTCCAATACCACCATTTCTGGCTAATTCTATTGTTGATTGAATTTTTTTTGATATTTCAAATTCAATTTTGGTTTTAGCTCTGTCATAATGGTTTGTGTCGTTCATCAATTGATTGATGGTTTTTTTAAATGGCAGCCAACTTGTTTATATGGATGTAAAATATAGCTTTATACGCCCATAGGAGTATAAAACCGATAAGAAATACAATTTATAGATATGTAATGTGATTCATTAAAAATCACCGCTCCAAAGCCATGGCGTTTTTCCCGGTGAGTTTTGCTACCGTACCCCGTTCACCTGCATCGCCAGGGTATAGACCGAGTCCATGGCCGTAATAAACAAAATATCCTGCTGGGGCCCGCCAAAGGTGACATTGGCCGTCCATTTTTCAGGTACGGGAATATGGTGGATCTGCTGTCCGGATTTGTCAAAAACGGTTACTCCATCCCCGGTTAGGTACACATTACCCTGGTTATCTACCGTCATTCCATCGGAGCCCAATTCGGCAAAGAGTTTTTTGTTGCTTAGACTACCATCTGCATTCATCGTATAGGAATAGGTTTTTTTGTCCCCAATATCGGCTACATAGAGCGTTTTGCCATCGGCCGTACCAATGATACCATTGGGCTGTACATAGTCCTCGGCCACGATACGGACCTCCCCCATATCCGGAGTAAGATAATACACCCGTTTGGCCGCCTGTTCCGGTGCTTCATGCTCCCACCAGGGTCTTTTGTAGAAAGGATCGGTAAAATAGATGCCCCCGTTGGGGTCTACCCAAAGGTCATTGGGGCCATTTAATTTTTTGTCATCAAAATCCTCTACTAAAACCGTGATATTTTTTTCAGTATCGATACGCCACAATTGGGTCTTCTCGTCGGCACAGGACAGCAAATTGCCATCATGGTCAAAATAGAGCCCATTGGAACGGCCGGAAGGCTGCAGATAGGTTTCCACGGAATTCGTTGCGGCATCCCATTTTAGGATACGGTTGTTGGGCTGGTCCGTAAAATAGACATCGCCGTTCGGGGCAAGGGCAGGGCCTTCCGTAAAGTCGTAATCTTCAGCGACCAAGGTCAATTTGGCTCCCTCTGCGATAAGAGAACTCTCCTGGGCCTTGCCGTAAACACCTAAAACAATGAGAACGAGGATTGTGAGGTATTGCTTTTTCATTGGATTTGATTTTGATACGGTAATGTACGAATAGAAATTTGATTTTTTAAACCCCTCCGTCTTTCGACAGGGCCGAAAGCCACCTCCCCTTTGCCAAGGGGAGGACCTAGGTTTATTTATTCACCGGTCCATCCGGGGCCGCGGACCACGCGTCCCGGGAAGGCTCCCGTATGCTCCCCGTCCTGCAACACCTGGGTACCGTTTACAAATACATGTTGTACGCCAATGGCATATTGATGGGGCTTTTCAAAGGTGGCGTTATCCTTTATGGTTTCGGGATCGAACAAGACCACATCAGCATAAAATCCGGTTTGCAGCGCACCACGCTTTTTGATCTTTAAATTGGTCGCTGGGAGTGTGGTCAGTTTATAAATGGCTTCTTCCAATGAAATTACGTTTTCCTCCCGAACATAATGCCCCAACAGGCGGGCAAAGGAACCATAGGCCCTGGGATGGGTACTTTGCTCCAGGAAAACCCCCTCATTGGTGTAGGAGCCGGCATCCGAGCAAATGCTCATATAGGGTAGGGCGAGCTTCTTCTTGATGTTGTCCTCGGACATGGAAAAGTAGACCACTTGAATCCGGCTATCGTCCTCGTAAATCAAATCTACCAAAGTCTCGTTGGGTGATTTTTGTCGTTCTTCGGCAACCTCTGCCAAGGTCTTGCCGATAAGGTTTCGAAGTTCCTTATTACGAAAACCCACCAATAGGATTTTGTCCGGTGGTACATGAAAATCGATTTCGGCCATCATTTTTTTCCGCTGATCGGGCTGTGCTATCAATTTCATGGTAGCGTCGTGGCCACCTTCCTTGGCCCATGCCGGCAGTACCACGTTGAGTCCGGTGGAACTTGCATTGTACATATACATATCCGTGGTAATGGGCAATCCCTCGGAGCGGGCATCCTCAACCAATTGTATGGCACTGTCCAACAAATGCCAATTGGCATTGCCCGAGGCCTTAAAGTGATAGATTTCGGCCGAAATTTTAGCTTCCCGGGAAATGGTGATCAACTCCTGTACGGCATCCAGCAAATCCCCTTCCTCGCTGCGGATATGGGAGACGTACATTCCATCGTGTTTGGCAACCTCTTGGGCCAGTTCAATAATCTCCTCGGTCTGGGCATGGCCGCTGGGTACATAGATCAAGGAGGTGGACATCCCTACGGCACCTTCTTCCATAGCCTGATTGACCAAGTTTTTCATCGTATCCATTTCGGGTACGGTGGGCACTCGATTTTCATACCCCATAACATATTGGCGCAAGGTGCCGTTACCCACAAAGGAAGCGATGTTGGTAGATACCCCTTTCTTCTCCAAAAACTCCAGATATTCGCCCAAAGTGGTCCATGGAATGTCATAGGTAATGTCCTGCTGGCCTGCTTTCATCTCCTTCTTCATCCTGTCGTTTAAGGGTCCCATGGAATGTCCCTCGCCTATCACCTCAAGGGTTACCCCTTGCCGGATATCCCCCTGCGAACGGCCATCCTCAATCAGAGAGACGTTGGCCCAACTGAGCATATTAATGAATCCGGGGGCCACGGCCAATCCCGTAGCATCGATTTCCAAAGTCCCTTTTGCCCCTTTGAGCTGGCCAATAGCGGCAACCGTGTCAAAATTGATGGCAATATCTCCGGTAAAGGATTTTTCGCCGGAACCATCATAAATCTGTCCGTTTTTGATAAGTATGTCGTAGGTTTTTGGCGATGTACAGGCCATGAATAAAATGCTCATTAAAATGAAGTAGGGGAGGCGAGAATGTTTCATTTCATGTATTTTCAGGATTGGTGAAAGAGGTGTTCGGTAAACTTTTAAGAATTGACCCCTCCGTTCCGCTTTGTGTTTATAAATTATTTAGATAGTCCATATTGTGTCGCATACTCTCCAAGGGAGTACTGGCATATTCTTCCTGTTCTATAAAAATATGCTTTACGCCGGACGCTTTTTGGTGTGCCATCATGGTGGGGATATCCAATCCACCTTTACCAAATTCCGTACTTTCCTTTTTTCGCATATCCATATCCTTTAAATGCCATAAGGGGAAACGACCCGGATATTTCTTGAAATAGTCCAAGGGGTCTTTACCACCCACGATTACCCAACCTAAATCCAGCTCCATATGTACCAGATCGGTTTCGGTATTGTCCATGAGAACATCATACAAAACCTGCCCCTTGTCCGATTCAAATTCATATTCGTGATTGTGATACCCGAATTTCAATCCCATTTTTTTGCAGGCTTCCCCGGCCTTGTTAAAATCCTCGGCCACCTTTTTATAGTTGCTTACGGTCTGTCCCTTGGAGGGCATGGAAGAACAGATGAGATATTCCTGATCGGCTTCCGCTGCCTCCTCCATGGTTTTTTGGAAGTTATCGTCCAGATGCACATGGCCACTCACCAATTGCATTCCGAGATCTTTACAGGTGGATTTCATTTCTTTGGGCGATAAGCCATAATAGTGACCTTTTCTGCTTCGGGCCGATTCAATTTCCTTGATACCAATAGAAGCGATTTTCTCCAAAGTTCCCTTGGCGTCCTTGGCCATTTCATCGCGAAAGGAATACAATTGTACCCCAAATTTTTGTGTTCCGGGCCATGCCCAAGTAAAAGAGGGTAAGAGCAGGGCACCTGCGGCCAGTCCTCCCGATTGTCGTAAAAAGTTTCTTCGCGTTTGCATGGTACGGTTTTAGGAATTCGCTTGAATGATTTCTGATTATACGTTGCTTAAAAGTAGCGTAAAATTCTCAGTCCATAAAAAGGTCTGGCAAGAAGAGGGATAGCTGCGGAAAAAGGGTAACCAGAATCAAGACCAGAATGCTTACGGTCAGAAAAGGAAGCCCCGCCATACTAACTTTGCCTATGGATACCTTGCCAATGCTGGAAGAAACAAAGAGACAAATCCCCAAGGGAGGTGTGGTAAGCCCGATCATCAGGTTTAACAGGGCAATGACCGCAAAATGGATTGGGTCTACATCCACCGCCAAGGCCACTTTCAACAAAATGGGAAAGAGGACCAATAAGGCGGCAATGGTCTCCATAAAGGTGCCGACCAAGATCAATAAAATATTGATCAACAGAAGTACTACATATTTGTTCTCCGAAAAGGCCAATATTTCACTGGAAATCAATTGGGGCAATTGTTCGGTAATAAGGATCCATCCGAAAAGATTGGCAAACCCTACTAGCACCATCAAAGAGGCCGAGGTCTTCATGGAATCCAAAACAATGACCAGAATATTCTTAAAATTTAATTTACCATACACGAACATTCCTACCATTAAAGCATACAAAACGGCAATAATCGAAGCTTCCGTAGGGGTAAATACGCCGCCAATGATACCAAATAGAATGATAAAGGTCATCAGGAGCGACCAAAAAGTATCCAGAAAACCTTTGGCTATCTGTCCTATGCTACTTCTGGGATGTTTGGGATATTTCTTTTTTACCGCGATATAATAGGCCATGCCCATGAGTCCGAAACCCAGAAGGAATCCGGGAATGGCCCCGGCGAGGAATAACCGGCCAACGGACAACCCGCTTAATGTGGCCGCAATGATCATAGGAACGCTGGGTGGGATGATAGGCCCAACAGTAGATGAGGCCGCGGTAATGGCACAGGAAAAACTGGCATCGTAGCCTTCTTTCTTCATGGCCGGTATCATAACGGCACCAATACTGGCGGTATCCGAGACCGCCGTACCAGAAATTCCGGCAAAAAGCATGGAGGCGCCAATATTGGCCAGGGCCAAGCCTCCCCGAATATGGCCCATAAGATGGTTGCAAAAAGCGATGATCTTTGCGGTAAGGCCGCCATGGTTCATAAGATTGCCCGCAAGGATAAATCCGGGAATACTCAACAGAACGAATACGTCAATACCGGAATACATTTTCATGGGGACCACGATCAGGGGAATGCCCTCAAGAAGTAAATAGAAAAGACAGGAAAGCCCCAATGCAAAGGCAATGGGTACCCGAACCAATAAGCAAACGACAAAGACCAACAACAATACCCAGATCATATCAATTTTTCTATTTTTTCAAGGTTTTTAGGAAATCCAAAAGCGCAAAAAAGCTGACAGAAAGTCCCATAAGAATCATACTGGCAAAGGCAATGGACATTGGGACCTCCAAACTAGGGGAACGTTCGGGAAGCCCTTGTATCACAAATTGGATTCCGTACAGCATCAATACCATAAATAGCACTATGGTTAGTAAGGATATGAGGTGGCTAATCCATCGTTGCACTTTTTTGCCCAATCTATTGAAGAAAACATCAAAATGAACATAAAAGCCATCTTTCATGGCGAGGCCAGAAGCGAATGCCATGGCATAGATAAAAAAGAAACGCGCAGATTCCTCGGTCCAGGAGGGGGCACTTTCCATATAAAATCGGGCATATATCTGTATAACGGTAGAAACGATAAGCCCTAAAGAACTGATCAAGGTTCCATACTTAAGGAAAGTAGCCACATATTTTCTGATATTCCTCATTTTCTTAACGCTACAATTTCTTGATGCACTTTCTGCATTTCCGGTGATAGACTTTCAAATAGGGCCTTGCGAGACTTCTTTTCGAAACTTTCCTTGTCCACTTCCACTAACTTCATGCCTTGGGCCTTAAGCTCATCCTGTACTTCTTTCTCGTTTTCCAAAAACAAGCTATGCTCGTATTCTTGCATATCTTTGGCCGCTTCCAGAAAAATTTTCTTTAAATCCTCAGGGAAGGCCTGGAATTGTTTTTCACCGATTACAGGGTAGGTCCAGCTTACCACATGCGAGGTTAGGTTAATGTACTCCTGAACTTCGGCAAAACCTGCCGCTTTGATCATAGCAAATGGATTTTCTTGAGCCTCTATGGTACCTTGTTGCAGGGAAGTGAAGACTTCTGAAAAGGACATGGGTGTAGGTTTGGCACCCAAAGCCTGCCATGCCGTAACAAAAGAAGGTACATTGGGAACCCTAATGATGAGTCCTTTTAAATTATCCGGATGTTTAATGGGACGATTGGAGGTAAGGTGCCTAGGTCCCCGTTGAAAATAACCCAAAGCCCTAAACCCGGTCCTTTCTCGCATTTCTCGCTCCATTCGTTGCCCTATGGGCCCGTGGATCAAGTTTTCCATATGCTTGGCATCTTGAAGTAGAAATGGCATCTCGCAAAAAGCCATGATCTCTATCCAATTGTTCAGGGTAGACCCGGTAACCGTCATATCGATTACTCCGGCCTGGATCATCCGTATGGCTTCGATCTCCTTGGCCAATTGCTCGGAATGGTAGTTTTGAACTATTATCCGTCCGTTGGATCGTTCTTCCAGAATCTCCGCAAAATATTCAAATGCCTTGAACCAGGTGTGATTTTCATTGGTCAAATGGCTGGCCCTAAGAAGGAATTGAGGCTCCTGCTCTGATTTACATTGTACCAACAACAGGCAAGTTAAAATGATGATGCTACTTGAAAATAGTCTTTTGATGCGGGTCATTTTGGTTTGGAACACTAACTTGCCTATGGAATTTTGGTATTTCTCGGCTTCCTAAAATACTCTAAAATTTCCACACTTAGAAAGTTAGCGTCTTTGTACTTTTGCCAAAATTGGTTTTTATGAATTCCAGAAAGGTGCAATTACAAGCTTTTGATCGCTTACTGACCATAATGGACGAACTCCGTGCCCAATGCCCGTGGGATAAAAAACAGACCATGCAGACCCTAAGGCACCTTACCATAGAAGAGACCTATGAATTAGGGGATGCCATTTTGGAAAATGATTTGGAGGAGGTAAAGAAAGAGTTGGGAGATTTACTCCTGCACATCGTTTTTTACGCCAAAATCGGTTCGGAGACCCAGGATTTTGATATGGCCGATGTGTGCAACGATATCTGTGAAAAGCTCATAAACAGGCATCCCCATATTTATGGTAATGTACACGTTGAAAATGAGGAGCAGGTAAAACAGAACTGGGAGGCAATAAAACTTAGGGAAGGTAAAAAGAGTGTTTTGGAAGGTGTGCCCAATAGTCTGCCCGCATTGGTAAAGGCAAATCGGGTTCAGGATAAAGTGGCCGGGCTAGGCTTTGATTGGGAAAGACCGGAGCAGGTTTTCCTAAAGGTTCAGGAGGAGTTACGGGAGCTTCAGGACGAGGTTTCAAAATCCGATGCGGATCGTATAGAATCCGAATTTGGGGATGTACTTTTTTCCATGATCAATTATGCTCGATTTTTAAAAGTTAATCCTGAAAATGCACTGGAGCGTACCAATAAAAAATTCATTAAACGCTTTCAATATTTGGAACGTAAGGCCGATGAAAATGGAAAATCCTTAAAAGATATGACCTTGGCCGAGATGGATGTCTTTTGGGAAGAGGCCAAAAAAATCTAGTATCTTGCTTTCCTGTCGTGTACAATTGCAAGTGCAACCAAAAACCAAAAAGAAAATGTATAGACCCATCAACTATTTCCTGGTAATAGTATCCTTTGTTTGTTTTTTGAGCTGTGAATCAAAAAAAGAGGCACTGGAACCCGAAAAACCCAATATCCTGTTTATACTTTCCGACGACCATACCTCACAGGCATGGGGAATCTACGGGGGTATTTTAGCCGATTATGTAAAGAACGATAACATAATGCGCATGGCCAGAAACGGGGCAGTACTCAACAATGCCTTTTGCACTAATTCCATTTGTACACCTAGTAGAGGAAGTATCCTTACCGGCCAATACAGTCATATAAATCAGGTATATACACTCAATGAACCGCTTCCAAAAGGGCATCCCAACATAGCCAAGACCCTTGGAAATGTGGGGTATCAAACCGCGGTGATAGGTAAATGGCACTTGGTGGAACAACCGGAAGGATTTGATTATTTTAACGTACTTCCGGGCCAAGGGTCGTATTGGGACCCGGTACTAAAGGAAAAAGAAGGCTGGAAGGATGGACATGACGGTTCCGACGGTAAGGCCTATACTGGCTTCTCCACGGATGTCATAGCCGATCTGACCATAGAACATTTGGAAAAGCGGGACAGCCTAAAGCCGTTTCTGATGTTCTGTAATTTTAAGGCCACACATGAGCCTTTTGATTATCCTGAAAGGTTTGCCTCACTATATACCGAGGTTAAAATTCCAGAACCGGAATCGCTGTTGGATTTTGGCAAAGAAACCACCGGAAGGACTTTTGGAGGTCAAATTTTAGAACGCTTAGGTGCCCGATGGGAAGCAGCCACAAAAGACCCGGAAAAATTTTGGACGTCTTATCCAGGATTGCCTTATCCCTTGGACGGACTGGACAGCATTCAAAAAAGGAAAAAGATATACCAAAAATTGGTCAAAGACTTCATGCGTTGTGGTGCCGCCATAGATGATAACATTGGAAAATTGCTCGATTATCTGGAGGAAGAGGGTATTGCCGACAATACTATAGTCATCTATACTGCCGATCAAGGTTATTTTTTAGGGGAACACGGATTCTTTGATAAAAGACTGATTTACGAGGAGTCCCTTAGAATGCCCTTTGTAATACAATACCCTAAAAAAATACAAGGTGGTCAACGCATTGATGATATAATATTGAATATCGATTTTGCCGCCCTATTGGCCGATTATGCCGGTGTAGCCCCACCCGATTATATGCAGGGAAAAAGTTTTAGGGGTATACTGGAGGGAAATCCTCCCGAGGATTGGAGAAAACAAATGTACTATAGATACTGGTTGCACCACCCACATAGACCTGCGCATTTTGGTATTCGTGACGATCGCTACAAACTGGCCTTTTTTTATGGGCAGGATTTGGGGATGAAAGGGACTTCCGATCAAGTAACCGAACCACAATGGGAATTTTATGATTTGGAAGAAGACCCCAAAGAACTCCATAATGCCATTGATGAAGAGAAGTATGTGGGCATTATTGAAAAAATGAAGGATGCCCTTTTGGAGGAACGCAAGAAGTACAAAGATCTGGACGGGGATTACCCCATTATGCAGGAGATATTGGCAAACACCTATAAATAGGGCAGTGTGCCATGGGATTCCATGGGTATTAAAAAACTTTTTTACCGCTGTGTCCAACGGTGAAATCAACTTCCTATCTTTGTCGGTTCTAATCGCTTAATCCATTGTTCCAAAAATACACCAAAGAATTCCGCTATAATTTTAAGTTGGCTTATCCGGTTATCCTGGGCATGTTGGGTCATTCATTTGTGGCTTTTGCGGACAACATTATGGTGGGGCAGCTAGGAACGGCGGAGCTAGCCGCAGTCTCCCTCGGCAACAGTTTTATTTTTATTGCCATGTCCCTGGGCATAGGTTTTTCAACCGCAATTACCCCTTTGGTGGCGGAAGCGGACGGGGCGAAAAACAAAGCTGATGGTAAAAGCGCTTTAAAGCACGGTTTGGTGCTGTGTACACTTTTGGGACTGTCACTTTTTGGCATCATTTTGCTGTGTAAACCGTTGATGTATTCTATGGATCAGCCCCCCGAGGTGGTGGAATTGGCGATTCCCTATTTGAATCTTGTGGCATTTTCATTGGTTCCCTTGATTATGTTCCAGGCCTTTAAGCAGTTTTCCGAGGGCCTATCACAGACCAAGTATCCCATGTATGCCACTATTCTTGCCAATGTGGTAAACATTGTATTGAATTATTTGTTGATTTTCGGTTCCCTCGGATTTCCCAAAATGGGTATAGTGGGAGCGGCCGTTGGTACTTTAGCCTCCCGTTTTATTATGGTAGCCTTCATCTGGTACTTATTAAGAAGTAAAAAGAAGTTTCACGACTACGTTACGGGATTTAATTTTAGGAAGATCGAAAACAAGGTCATACGAAAAATTATCAATTTAGGGTTTCCATCCGCTTTACAGATGTTCTTTGAGGTGGCGATTTTTACAGCAGCCATTTGGTTGAGTGGGGTATTGGGGAAGAACGCCCAAGCCGCCAACCAGATTGCGTTGAATTTGAGCAGTATGACATTCATGTTCGGGATGGGCCTTGGGGTTGCCGCCATGATTCGCGTAGGAAATCAAAAGGGGTTAAAGAATTTTACGGAATTAAGGAGATTGGCTCAATCCATTTTTTTGCTTACCCTTTTGCTGGAAATCGTATTTGCGACGTTGTTCCTGTTAGGTAGGCACTGGTTCCCTACCTTGTATTTGGATGTGGACGATGTTATGAATATGGCGGATAACACAGAGGTAATAGCATTGGCCGCCCAGTTACTTTTGGTCGCGGCATTTTTTCAAATTTCCGACGGAATACAAGTGGTGGTACTCGGTGCTTTACGTGGATTACAGGACGTTAAAATCCCGACTTTCATTACTTTTATCGCCTATTGGTTGATCGGTTTTCCCATTTGTTATTACCTAGGATTGCATACTGATTTGAAAAGCTCAGGTATATGGATCGGGCTATTGACAGGTCTTACCGCATCGGCTATTATGTTGTATATTCGATTTAATTATTTGACCAAAAGGCTGATTAATTAATCTAGTTTTTAAAATGTTTAGTAAAAAAGCTAATGGAACTACCAAAATTTCTGTTGGGGGATAATACGGACCATCCCTCGGCCATATTTATAATACATACGGAATATCCAAGATTTATAATAAATCTGGAAAATGATGAGGTTGAATGGTTGGAGGACTTTTCCAAGGAAGATGAAAAGGAATTGGAATCCGAAGCAGAAAACCTGATACGTGAGGCGACCGATTTTTATGATCGGGAAGTATCCCGATACGAAGAGTAGTAGCTATGTTGGAGCAATTGGTAGCCTATGATAAGGAACTATTCCTCTTCCTAAACAATTTGGGAAATGATACGTGGGATGGATTTTGGATGTTCGTTACCAATAAACTAAGTTGGATTCCGCTTTATGTAGTGCTGCTTTTCTTATCCTATAAGCAATTTGGAACCAAGAAAACGGTATTGCTCCTTTTTAGCGTAGCGATTCTTATTCTGGTCACCGATCAATTGGCCAATTTTTTTAAATATGGGGTACAACGCCTGCGTCCGTGTCATGATAGGGAAGTAAGTGGCATGATGCGCTTGGTAAAAGATTACTGTGGAGGTAAATTTGGATATTTTTCCGCACATGCCGCAAATCATATGGCAGTAGCTTTTTTCTTTACCTATTTGATGGGTAAAAAACTAAGGTATATAGGGTTTTTCCTCATTTTTTGGGCGTTTTTGGTCGCCTATAGTCGCATCTATATCGGGGTGCATTTTCCGTTGGATGTGCTTACAGGCCTAGGAATTGGCCTGATTCTAAGCTGGTTATTTGTAAAGTTGTATATATTTGCACTTCACAGATTTCCTCTATGATATCTAATCTTAGGTATTGGTTTTTACTGTCCTTGATAATTCTGGTTTATATCGCCGGAATGTTCGTAACGCTTTTCGAAAATGACTCCGCCCAATTTGCGGTTATGGCTATGAGGATGGTGCAGGAGAACGATTTTTTATCCCTTTTTAAGGGCCCGGAGGAATATTTGGACAAACCCCATATGCACTTTTGGTTGGCAGCGCTGTCCTTCAAGGTTTTTGGATTGTATGACTGGGCCTATCGTATTCCGGCCATTTTGGCCACTTTCTTGGGAGCATATAGCTGTTATGGCCTTGGAAGATTGCTCTACAATACTCATGTTGGCAAATTGGCCGCGTTGGTTTTCATGACCTCCCAGACCATTGTACTTTCGGTAATAGATGTGCGTACCGATGCGGTGCTCACCGGGTTTACCATTTTTGCCATTTGGCAATTGGCCGCTTATATAGAAAAGAACTCCCTAGGACATATGATCTTGGGGGCTTTTGGAGCAGGAATCGCCTTTTCCACAAAAGGACAGATTGCGCTTTTGGTCATTGGGTTGCCTCTATTGTGCCACTTGGCCTATACCCGAAAATGGAAGACTTTGTTACATTGGAAAGTTTTGATGGGATTACTGTTCTTTGGTATTGCCATTGCCCCTATGTTATATGCCTATTACCATCAATTTGATTTGCATCCGGAGAAGGTAATCCGGGGCAAGGATAACCGTAGTGGCATCTTTTTTATTTTTTGGGAGCAGAGTTTTGAGCGGTTGAGCGGCGAGGGGGTAGGTAAGAACAGTAGTGATTATTTCTTCTTCTTCCATACGTTCTTATGGGTGTTCGTGCCTTGGACCGTCCTAGGACTTACCGCCTATTGGTGTAGGGTAAAGACTTTTTTTAAGCTTGGGTTCAAGTATAACCCCAAGTATGAGTTTTTGACCTTGGGAGGTATTTCCCTTGTTTTTTTGATTATCAGTTTTGCACAGTTTAAATTGCCCCATTACTTAAATATCATTATCCCTCTTTTTTCTGTTTTGACGGCCTCGTATCTCTATAGCCTATATCAATATACAAGGAGAAAGCCATTGAAGATTTTGCTTGGGATACAATATTTCTTGATCAGCGTGGTTTTTATCGCCTCTACCTTGATTCGCTATTTTGTGTTCAAGGCGGAAAATCCCTACGATCACATTTGGACCATATTACTTGGAGGTCTTATTATATATTATGTTCTCAAAAGAGAGGAGTATTATTATCGGTTGATAACCATTTCCATATTTAGTGCCATTCTTTTGAACATTACGCTGAACATACATTTTTACCCATCTTTGTTGGAATATCAGGCAGGGTCTTCCATGGCCAAAAGAGTGGAGGAAAACAAGGTTCCCAAAGAGAAGATTTATAAGCTTTCTTCAAATCATACCTGGGCCATGGATTTTTATAACCAAATACCCCTAAAAGTAGCCTCGTTCAACGAGTTACGAAAAAAGAAGGATTTCTGGTTATATGTCAATGATGCCGAAATTCAGGAATTGCATAAGCTAGGCTTTGATTGGGATAGGCAATTTACCGAGAAACAATTCAGGATTACTAGGCTACAAGCGAAGTTCCTTAACCCGAATACTCGCAAAAAGGTATTGAATAAAATGCACCTTATCCATGTGTATTAGCATTGGACGGCCTAGCTAAACCATCGGAAAGTTCAGAGTTTCGTACGAGAATTGTAAAACTTTTGACTTCAGACGGTAACTGAATCTGGATTTATCATTTAATCCGCAAGCGTCTCCAATTTTGGCCGTTTAAAATGATATACTATTCCAAAAAAGGATACCAAGGCCGTTATTAAAAAAAACACCATACTAATGCTTACCGACGTGTTTTCGTCCAAGGACAACAATGTGGCCCCGTAAAAAAAGGTTACCTCCCTACTACCTATTCCTCCTATGGTCAAAGGTAGAACGGCGACTATTGAGGAAATCAGAAAAATAAACAGGTAAGGTACTATTCCCGTTGTAAGATATAGGGCCTTGAGGATAAAATAAACGCTTATCAATTGGGCCAGCTGTACTAGAGCGGAAAAACCGAAAGACTTCCAAAAAATGGGCAATACATAGCCAAAAAAACGTCTGTTTACCCACCAGAATACGGAAACACTTCCAAGTATCGCAAGGAGAAACAACCATTTGATGTTTACAAAAGCCTGGGCATTGAGCAACAAGGCCAAAATACAGGCATATACGAACAGCAATAAAAGTCCACTAAGCCTATCCAATACCAAGACCGAGACAACTTGTTTTGTACCGACTTCAAAATTCTTTTTTATGAGATACCCCTTATAAGCATCCCCGCCAATGCCCCCTGGAAGAAAGAGGTTATAAAACATACCCAAAAGATACAGCTCCAAATTACTTTTCTGCGATAGGGAGATGCGAATTTGGTGAAAATATAGATTTAACCGAAAGGCCGCCAATACTTTGGAGAGTATGAAAAAAACCAGTGCAGGAAAGAGATAAGAAAGTTTTGTCTTTTTTAAAATATCCAAAACCTCCTGTAGGTCTATTTTGGTGATGACAAAATAAATAAGCGCGATGCTGATTACGATTTTCAGTACCGTTATAAGCTTTTTACGATGTTTTGCCACCTACGGATACTTTTTTAATTCGGTACGGTCTTTTTTGCTGGGACTCGTAATAGGTACGTATCAATAGTTCCATAACGATGCCGATGGTAAATAGCTGAATGCCGGCCAATATGAACATCATCCCGAACATTAACAGCGGTCGCGTGCCAATGTCTTCACCCAGTCCAAGCTTTACAATCAATAAGTAGATATTGATAAAAATCCCCAAAATGATCATTAGGACACCCAATATTCCGAAAAGATGAATGGGACGCTGAAAGTACTTTCGTATGAACAGTAGCAACATCATATCCGCCACTACCTTAAAAACCCGTTCCAGTCCATATTTGGATACTCCCGCATGCCTTGCATGGTGCTTTACGGGCACCTGCCTGATCTGTGCTCCCTCCAAATGGGCCAAAAGGGTAATAAACCGGTGCATTTCCCCGTACAGGTTCAATTCCTTTGCAATGTCCTTGGTAAACACTTTCAACGCACATCCATTGTCCTTTATATCTAATTTGGTGATACGACGCACCAAAAAATTAGCGATTTTGGACGGAATTTTTTTCACTAGGGAATCTTTGCGTTTTTGACGTATGCCGGTTACCACATCAAAATCTTCATTGACCGCAAAATGTAACATCTGGGGAATATCACTGGGATCATTCTGCAGATCGCCGTCCATGGTAATAATGTATTCCCCTTCCGCATAATCCAAACCCGCTGCCAGAGCCAAGCTCTGACCGTAGTTTTTTTTGAGTTCCACCAAATGCACCTTGTCATCTTGCAGACCTTGGACAACCTTGCGGGTAGTATCCTTTGAAAAATCGTCTACATAAATAATTTGGTAATTATACCCGACCAGGCTCTCGTGAATTTTTTGGGTAAGGAGGGCCACGTTATCCTCCTCATTATAAAGTGGTACGACTACGGAGAGGAGTAGAGGTGTTATAGGCTGCATGTATTCGGTTTGTTATCACGGGCAAAGTTATGTTTTTATTCCGAATCGAAATACTCCCGTCCAGAAGGTAACTCGTACCTTCATAAGACCTTATTTTGTTTCCTGTCTATAGGCCTGTATCAATTTTTCTGCAGCAGCGAAAGGAGAAACTTTACTTTGGGTCACTTCTTGGATCACTTTTGGCAATAATGAAGCCACTTTTGGGTTGGAATAAAAGTCGGATTTTATTTGACTGTCAATATGTTGTAGTAGCCAATTTTTGTTCTGTCCTTGTCTATTCAACAGAAAATGATCGGATTGTTTGGCCTTCTCTATATACATATCGATTACCTCCCAGATTTCCTGAATTCCGGTATTTTCACTGGCAGAACAGGTCAATACTTTGGGAACCCAGCCATTTTCCTTGGGAGGGTAGAGGTGCAATGCCCTTGAAAATTCGATCTTGGCCAGTTGGGCCCATTTTATGTTGTCCCCATCGGCCTTATTGATTACAATGGCGTCGGCCATTTCCATGATGCCCCTTTTCATACCCTGTAGTTCATCACCGGCTCCGGCCAATTTTAATAAAAGGAAAAAGTCTACCATACCATGGACGGCGGTTTCACTTTGTCCTACGCCTACCGTTTCTATTAGGATTACGTCGTATCCCGCAGCTTCGCAAAGAATAATGGTCTCTCGGGTCTTGCGTGCCACACCGCCCAAAGAATCCCCTGAAGGGGAAGGGCGTATAAATGCATTGGGGTCCTTTACCAATTCTTCCATTCGGGTCTTGTCCCCTAGAATACTTCCCTTGCTTAAACTGCTGCTGGGGTCTACGGCAAGAACGGCCACTTTCTTCCCCTGGGAAGTCAATGTTTTTCCAAAGGTTTCTATAAAAGTACTTTTCCCAACACCGGGTACCCCAGTGATTCCTATCCGGATCGTATCGGATTTTTTTCCCAAACAATGCTCCAGAATCTCTGTAGATTTCTTGAGGTGTTCGCTGTTGGAGCTTTCAACAAGGGTAATCGCCCGGGCCAGTGCCGTTTTATTCGAATTGAAAATGCCTTCCACAAGCTCCGCTATGGAAGGTGGGCTTTTTCTTTTCCCCTTTACTTTGGAAATACTTTCCTGACCTGTGTTCTTTGGAATGCTCAACTTTATGGGTTAATGGGCACTTTTACTTTGGTATCGTCCCAAAAAAGGCTAAGGTATAATTGTCCTGCATCCTCAAAGGCTACGGTAAAACTTTCCTGGGAGGAAGAAAGCTTTTCAACGGGAACCTGTACCTTAACTAAATCTTGAGATGGGTCACGAGAGGTTTCAGTACCTCTGCTTATAAAAGTTACGCCCCAGTTTGGGACTTCCTTATTGAACATTACGGTCCATTGTTCTTTTTGGGGTATGGTCCATACGGAATAAGTACCTGTTGGCAGATTTTTATCTATGATTTTTATATCCGTAGCGGTGCTAAAAGTTGTAGGCTCATTGGCCCCTGTACGCCAAACTTCGTTGTAGGGAACGAGTTCCCCAAAAATAACCCGCCCTTTCTTAAAAGGACTGCTGTATGTTACCGAAAGGTCTAAATTACCTTTGATATGGGTTATCGTTTTTTCAGGGCTCTTTTTTTTGGTCTGTTTCAGCATATAAGGCTTACCCACAAAAAAGAATAAGGCAACCAGCACTACGATTATTACTAATAACCACTTTAAAAACTTCATAATTTCCAGTCTTGATTACTACAAAACTAAAGTACTAAATCAAAAGTAAAGACAGAGGCATTACGGTAAATTTCGTCGGGTCGTAATATGCTACTGGGAAAGTGTTCATGGTTGGGCGCATCCGGATAATTTTGGGTTTCAAAACAAATGGCCGGAAAATTGGGTGGGGTATACACCACCACAGCAGGTTGGTTGGTCTTGACTTCCAAGGAGATACCCGATCTTCTTGAAAAGATACGGGCGGCCAAATCCGTTTGTGAATTTTTTACATAAGGTGTATCCAAACGCATTTCCCCAATTTTTCTTTCCGTACGGAAATCGTATTCCGTGTCCTCAACGGGAATAATATTTCCGGTAGGCAATAAGTTCTTGTCCGTCTCTACAAATTCAGGGCAGTAGAGCTCTAATCGATAATGGTCAATGGATCCTGTCTTGTCCAGCCTAAAATAGGAGTGGTTGGTCAAATTTATCACCGTAGTCCGATCGGCCGCGGCTTCATGTATGATATGCAACTCGTTTTCCACCAATTTGTAGGTCAGCATCACCTTTAAATTTCCTGGATACCCTTCTTCCAGATGTTTGCTGTAGTAGGAAAGTTTAACAAAAGGCTCGCTGCCATAATCTACCTCCTCAATGGTCCAATATTTCTTTCCGAAACCTTCCTTTCCACCGTGCAGGTGTATCCCTTTTTCGCCATACAAGGGGAAGTTTTCGCGATCCAGTTCAAAACTGGCATTGGAGATACGCCCTGCATACCTTCCCACACAGGCCCCTAAAAAAACAGTGTCCTCAAGATAATGGTTGGGATAATTGGATCCTACCACCACATTAGTGGACCTGCCCTTTTTGTCCTTTACCAGAAGTTTTTGAATGATGGCACCGTAGTCCAATACGATCAGGGTAATGAAGGGAGTACTTATGGTAACTTGTTTCAAGATGAAATCATTAATTTCCCTATAAAAATAATCGTTTTTTGCAACATCGGGTTTTTTGTCCCGTCCTTAAATATAACGACACCGATAAAACCAACAACGAAACTGGCCAATGTTTCAAATTGATGTAGTAGAGCAATGTAAGGCAAATGACCGAAAAGCGCAACTGCAACTGTACAATCAATACTGCAGCGGTATGTTCTATGTAGCTATGCGTTTTGTGAAAAATACCAATGATGCCGAGGACATAATCCAGGAGTCGTTCATAAAAGCCTTTCAAAAAATACATCAATTCAAAGGGGACGTAAGTTTTGGAGCTTGGCTCAAACGAATTGTAATCAATAAGAGTATCGATTTTTTAAAATCGAAAAAAGAAAGATTGGTGCCCTTGGATGAGAATTATATGCAAGTAGTGGAGGATGAGGACTGGACCGTAGAAGATGGTATATCCTTGGAAGAGGTAAAATTAGCCATGGAACAATTACCGGAAAAATACAAATACGTGGTGATGATGTTTTTATTGGAAGGATATGATCACCGTGAAATTTCGAAGGTATTGGGTTTAAGCGAGACGGCCTGTAGAACACGATTGTTGCGGGGCAAAGGTTTTTTAAAGGAACTTTTAAAAAAGAAAAGATATGGGACAGGATCTTAGGGAAATGTTCAAAAAAGAAAATGGGGCCGAAAAATTCCAAATGCGGGACGGTCATGAAAATCGATTTTTGGAGCGCTTGGAAACCGAACTTCCTAAACGAACAAAGCCCTCATTTTATATCTTGAAAATTGCAGCGACCATTCTATTGTTCCTTAGTATTGGAATTGTTGGTTATAAAGTGTTGACAAAAGAGGATACCATCAAGACTACGGTAGTGGAAAAAAATGACTCATCAAACGAAAAGAAGGGCATTTCTTTTGGCGACCTTTCGCCGGATCTCAAGAGGGTAGAGAACTACTACGTAACCAACATCAACCTGGAACTTTCCAGATTGGAGATATCCGAAGAAAACAAAATACTGGTAGATAGTTTTATGGATCGACTCTCCGATCTCAATACTGAATATGAAAGACTTAATTCGGAATTGAACGATATTGGACCCAATGATCAGACCATAACCGCCTTGATCAAGAACCTACAGCTACGGTTGCAATTATTACAGAAATTAAAAATAAAATTAAACGAATTAAAATCATCAAAAAATGAACAAGTTAAAAAGAATACTATATAGTGCCGTTGTGGTTTTCCTATATCTGGGTATTCTGGTTGCAAATGCCCAGAAACATACGGAGACCTATAACGAGACCTTTGTTGTCAACGATAATACCGTACTGGAGCTAAATACCAGTCATGCTGACATTGAGTTTGAAACTTGGGACAAGGACCAAATTGGCATTGAGGCCGTTGTAACCTTGGAAGGGGCTACAGCCGAAGAGGCAAAGCGCTATTTTAAGAACGACCCCATTACTATTATGGGTAATAGTAAAAGGATAGGGATACGTACAAACTCCGGTAATTCCTGGTCGTTTTCACCTTCTTTTAATATTACCATGGATATTCCTGAATTGGAGCCCTTTATAATGGATATTCCCGAAATTCCGGAACTTGCCGAAATTCCGGAATTTGCCAAATTTCCGCCCATGCCCGTAGTTCCCTTTCATGATTTCGATTATGAGGCTTATAAAGAGGATGGTGAGAAGTATTTGAAAAAGTGGCAGAAGGAATACGGTAAATACTTTGACGAGGAGTATAAAGAGCGAATGGAAGAGTGGGGGAGACGTATGGAGGCCCGTAGTGAAGAAAGGGAAAAACGACATCAAGAGAGATTACAGGAACGGGAAAGGGCCAGGGAAGAACGTTCAGAGGCCATGGAGGCTGCCAAGGCGGAACGTATGGAAAGAATGGAAGAAGCAAGGGAAAGACGTGCCGAAGCCCGTGAAGAAAGAAGAGCGGCCGTTGAAGCGCGAAGGGTGGAAAGATTTATTCATCATGACTCTATGGTTTATCCCTTTATTGTTGGGGATAGTCTCGGGAGGTTACCAAATACCTTTTATTTCAACAGTGACGGTGAAGACAAAAATTATAAGGTTAAAAAGACCATTAAGATAAAAATGCCCAAGAATACCAAGATAAAAATGAACGTACGCCATGGGGAGGTAAAACTGGCGAAGAATACCAAAAACATTAAGGCAACACTCTCCCATGCCTATTTATGGGCCAGTACGATAGATGGTGACCAAACCAATATCAAGGTTTCCTATTCCCCGGTTAGCGTACAAAAATGGAATTATGGGCAATTGCAAACCGATTATTCCGAAAATGTAGATTTACGGGAAGTGCTCAACCTTCGTTTAAGTGCTACCTCTTCGGATGTTTCCATAGACCATTTATTAAAAAGCGCCTTTATAAAAAGTGATTTGGGCCCTTTGCACATCAATACGATATCTGAAAACTTCAAGGAACTGGATATTACCTTGCAAAATGCCGAGCTTATCTGCAATTTGCCCTCAACCGCCTATGCGATATACATCAATGGCACCAATTCCAGGGTCGATTGTCCCGACAAGCTAAAACTTGACCGAAAAAAGAATCTTAATACGGAAATTGTAAAAGGGTATCATTTAGATGAAAACAACAAGGCATCTATCGTAATCCATTCCAAGTATAGTAATATACTATTGGATTGATTATTCTTCGAGCAAGAGCGTCCCAAAAATATCCGCATTGATCCATCCCTGATTTTTATCCTCTCCCGGAACAAACACCGATCCAATAAAGTTTTCCCTTTCCGTACTACTATCATTATCACAATAAGCTAGGGCAAAACCTATTTTCTTATTACTGTTCAAAGTTTTTGGAATGTTTTTTCCTCCATCAACATAGGTATCGTCATACACATGGATGGCTATTTCCCAAGTAGTAGTTTGTCCCTCGGTAATATGTTTGGAAACAATATGTTCATTGTATAATTGTGGTTCTTTGTTCGGTGCAAGATCCACTACGTTTCCATCCAGTGCGATATGATAAGCAAAGGCGTTATGGCTAAATTGGTGCAAACCTCCGGAATTGTCCTCATCAATAAAAACCTCCATGCAATCGTCGTTCCACCATAGTTTAAGAGGGTCTTCATATTGGTCGTAAAGGACATCATCGGTTATCTCGACCAAGATATAGAGGGCATCCTCATCCCAACTCAATTTATAATACCCGTTAAAGTCGTCATGTTCATACGGCTTGCCCAACCAGTTCTGGTCCAGTGCATGCCAGTTGGTCTGGGCCCAAATGTTTTCGGTAGCCTTACCATCGATTGAAATGGAATTTGGATTCTTTTTTACGGAAATGATTTGATGGTCTTCCTTTTTCTTGGTGGAGTTACAGCATACAAAAAGGAAAGCCAAGCATAAGGTCATTGCAGCTTTCATCAGTAATAAGTATTGGGGTTACTCTATTAAAGATAGCAATTTTTGGCACTTTTTACCGCTTTTTGAAAAAGCAATGTCAAAAAGCAGGTCTTATTTCCGGTACTAAAGATTCAAATCGGACTTCCAGTGAACGATTTTTTCGTTGTGCATGGCATCCAATCCCATTTGCACACAGACCGCTGCATTGGCACCTGTAGTAATATTGGATATGGGCTCTGTATTGTTCGCAACACTCTCCCTAAAATCCATTAAGGCCTGTTTACTGGGGTCTTCATGATCCACTTCAATGGGGTAGCCTTTGCCTTCGTCCCATTTTAAGGTAGCCCCGGCTACGCCGTCCACTTCGCCCATTTCCTTGTTCTTTTTGCCCTCTGGGTAGTACCAAGCCTTTGCATAATCCATAATGACAGTGCCTTGATCACCCATTACCTTTATTTTGTAATCGTTCATGGCATTACTGGTCAAACAAGTGAATTTTGCCTTTACCCCACTGGGATAGCTATAGAGCAGATGAATATTATCATAGGTTTCCCTACCGTCCTTCCAATAATTAATACCGCCCACACCCATTACTTTTTCTGGGGTTTCATCCAAGACCCAATTTGAAAAATCGATTTGATGGGAACAGAGTTCCGCGACCAATCCGCCTGAAAACTCACGATACATACGCCAGTTGATCAAACGTTCCAATTCTGGATCCGGTACAGGTCGTCTCCAATTTCCGTTCCGGTTCCATTGGCATTCAATAGCGGCAATTTTTCCGATTTCCCCTTTTTTGATCATGTCCACCACATAGGTATATAGTCGAGAACTGTGGTATTGGTGCCCGGTTTGAAATATTTTGTCCGATGCCTTGGCCTTATTTACCAGATGCTGTATGCCATCAAAACCTTTGGCCAAGGTCTTTTCACAGTATACGTGCTTTCCGGCATCAAGAGCATCCAACGCAATTTTTGAATGTGTATTGAACGGGGTGGCGACCAGTACGGCATCCAGATCAGGGTGTTCCAGAAGTTTACGATAGTCTTTGAAGCCCTGTGCTTTGCCCTCAACTTTCCCAAGGCCTTGTTCCAATCGGAAAGGAAGAACATCGCAGCAGGCCACAACATTGAAGTTCTCGATTTGATTTATAAATGGAATCAATCCACTGCCACGGTCCCCTGTACCTATAACACCAATATTTAAGGTTTCATTGGCACTTTCCTTTGGTATGATCTGTCCCATCGCCGTTGCGGATGTCGCCACCGCGGCGGAGGCCAGGCTACTTTTCACTACAAATTCCCTTCGCTTCATTTCAATCTATCGATTTTCTTTACGTGTCGTTTTAGGTCTTTGGGATTAGATTTTCGGCTCCCAGCCGTTTTCGTATTCCCTTTTCCAATTTTTCATGGCTTTTTCACTGTTCAGCACCTTTCCCGTAGCGGTATCGATTTTTAGCATTTCCCCGGCATCTTGGGCCATGTTCCCCAAATGGCACAGCATGGTAGAGAAGCTGGCATCGTTGATGTCCGCGTGGAGGGACTGGTCTTTTCGAATGGCCTCAAAAAAGTTGCTCACATGATCTACGTCCAATCCGCCTATACCTTGGGTATTGGTGGTAGCACTGGCCGATTTCTCAAACTCCGACTTTATGGGATTCCCTTGAAGGTCGAACAATTTATAGAAATTACGATCCAATTGAATGGATCCCTTGCTTCCATAAATAGTGATGCCCCTTCCTGGTCGGGCCGGTTTTAATACGCCTCGACTGTGTCCTGTCCACGTGATGAATTTATTACCTGGAAAAGCATAGGTCACTTGTTGGTTATCCACAAATTCCCAATCATCGTCATAAGTGTATTTGCCTCCGAATGAAGTGACGGTCTCGGGCAGGTCCACACCTAAGGCCCATCGGCAGATATCGATTTCATGGGTCCCGTTGTTGTGTACCTCACCGGTACCCCAGGTGCGGAACCAATGCCAGTTATAGGGATGGATATTGTCTCGATAACTTTCCCGGGGAGCAGGTCCTTGCCAAAGTTCCCAATCCAAGGATTTGGGTACGGGTATTTTGTTTCCCTTGCCTATGGAACCCCGATTGTTGGAGTAGTAGGCTTCACCTTTGAATACTTCACCAATAATTCCGTTTCGGATATCCTCAATGGCCATGATGGAGGTCCGTGCCGAACGTTGTTGGTTGCCCATTTGAACCTTCTTGCCATATTTTTTCTGGGCCTGTACCAGAAGTTGATTTTCGTGTGGGTTGTGGCTACATGGTTTTTCCACATAAACATGTTTTCCGGCCTGAAGGGCTAAAATTGCCATGGGCGCATGCCAATGTTCCGGGGTTGCGATAAAGACGGCATTCACGTCCTTGTCTTCCAAAATCTTACGAAAATCCTTTTCTACTTTGGGAACATAACCAATATTCTCTTGGCACCATGCATTGTGCTCCTCTATGATTCCATCGTCTACATCGCAATTGTATAGAATTAGGGCATTGGTATCTGCATGTATGGCCTTTACATGGGCCTTGGCCCGGCTCCGTACGCCTATTACGGCACAATTAATATGATCATTGGCCCCAAGGATACGGGCGTTGCCCATATGCGGCATTACCAGTCCGCCCAAGGTTATTGCCGCAGTACCTGCTGTTGTTTTTTTAATAAACTCCCTTCTGTTCGTACTCATTTGGTTTAAGTTATAAGGTTGATAAAATGCCTTTGACATAGCCCATAGACTCGGCCATTCCCGGAAGTGGGTCCTTTGCTTCCGCTTCGTATTCCAAGGCCAATGTGCCTTGGTATCCTAATTTTTGTATCGTTTTTAAAAAGGTTGGAAAGTCGATGACGCCCCTGCCTATAATACAGGTCTCTCCTTCGGCTTTGGCGGCCGTGACATCCTTCAAATGGATATCAAAGACCCGATCTGAAAAAGCGGTGACATCCGCTGCTGGGTCACGACCGATGCGTTGGGTATGGCCAATATCGATACACAGCCCCATACGGGGATCCCGGTCTTGAACCTTAACATAGGCATCCTCAGGGCTTGAATACAATTTATCGCCTGGTCCATGGTTGTGAATGGCCAGTTTAATATCGGTTTCCTTTACCTTTTCTTCCACATAATCCAACAATTCATGATTGGGCACCCCGATTATCATTTTCATGCTGGCGGTCTTGGCATAGTTAAAGGCCTGGTCCACCTCGTCCTTGCTTTTCATATAAATGACCCCGGCACCATAGAGTTCAACGCCTTTTTCCCTACAGAGGGCCACCGCCTTTTCAATAGTCTCCTTATTGGAATCCAAGGGAAGGTGCATGCTCTTAAAGGTAATCCGATCGACCCCGCACCGCAACGTCATATCCAGGGCTTCTTCCATGGAAAATTCACGAAGCGTATAAGAAGCAACCCCAAGCTTTACATCTATTTCCACTGGGTTTGGAATACCCTTTAAACCGGATGCCTTGACTATTTCTGGAATTGTAACGGCGGTTATCCCCACAATTCCAGCGGATGCCTTTTTTATAAAATTTCTTCTGCTTTTCATGTTGGTTTTCCTCTTTGTTCAATAGGCTCATTACTGTACCATTACGAACTTCGTATTGGGCCGCGTCCATCCGTTCACGGAGCCGAAAACCAGCAAGGAAAATCTACAACGTTTGCGTAAATTTAGGTACAACTGGTTTCAAAAGCCACTAAACTATGACTATCGGATAAATTTACAAATAAAAAAGCGACCGAATTAGGGTCGCTTTACAATTGATGATCAAAAAAAGGATCAATGCGAATCCTCCTTTAGATAATCTCCAAAATTCTTTTTAAACCGATTGAGACGTGGGATGGACACGTTGGTGATATAGGAATTATTGGGATGTTTTCGCTCGTAATCCTGATGGTATTCCTCGGCCTTCCAAAACTTGATGAATTCTGTGACTTCGGTGGTTATGAGGGCACCCTCATATACGTTTTGTTCCTTTAAGGCCGCTATATAGCTTTCAATAATTTTCTTTTCCTGTGGATTCTTGTAAAAAGCAACGGAACGGTATTGTGGTCCTCTATCCGGTCCTTGCCTGTTTAAGGTGGTGGGATCGTGGGAACCGAAGAAAACCTGTACCAATTCTATAAAGGATATGATTTCCGGGTCATAGTAGACTTCTACGGCTTCAGCGTGACTGGTCTGTCCGCGGGCCACCTGCTCATAGGAAGGGTTTTCCTCGCTCCCGCCCGAATATCCGGAAACTACCTCTTTAACCCCCTTTACACTTTCAAAAATGGCTTCCACGCACCAGAAACAACCACTGGCAAAATAGGCGGTCTCATAGGCGTTTAAGTCTTGAGTGGAAAGCTTCGCCATTTCCTTTTTTTCCTCTTGGACCCTATTATCAATGGCTACTTTTTTGTTTTCGTTGGCCTTGGATTGGCAACTGCCCAAAACCAAAAGAGCAAGAGCCAAAAAGGACGTTTTTAGAATCTTCATTGATTTTTCTTTTTCAAAGTTTGTTGCCGAAGTTACTAGCTCCTTACGGGAACTTTGGTTAAAAAATGTTAAGGTTTCGGTATACGAATATAAGGGAGTTCTCAATTTGCGGTCTCAGCTGGTATAATGAGAGGGTACTTTTCATAGGTCTGGGCGGGGATATATCTAGATAGTGGTGGGTTCCATAGGATAAAAGTGTAAATTAGGGTGGATATAACAAGTTGGCACCAATGATAACTAAAAATGAGTTTGAATAAATTATTTCCACTTATCTACATCCTTATTTGGCTTTCAGTAATTTTTTTTACACCTACAGAAGTATTTTATTCTGGAGACGGAATATTACGATGGATTGTATTCGCAGGAATCTTTTTGATGTTGCCATATTTACTTTATAAATCCTTAGAATTAACTTCCCTTGCAAAAAAGACAAGAAAAGGAATAGCTTATTTGTCTGTTTTATTAGGGATTCCATTTGGGCTATGGCTAAATGCTCAAAGTGAAAAGGAATTAGAAGAAAATGGAAAGCTAACCCACGGAATAATTGACAAAGCCTGGTTAGTAGTTCGAAAAAGTAGAACAGATGTTTGGTCAGTTAGAGCGAAATATACTGTTGGAGACAAAATATTTTATACATCGACAAAGGCAAATCCTGAAAAGTCACTGTTTGAAGGAGACACCATAACAATTATTTACTCAGAAACAACCCCTCAAATGAGTGAAATTATGGAATTAAAAAATAAATAACCGATGTTAACCAAATATAAACACAATTGAAATTAACAATTATGGAGAATCGTTAACACACTTATGAAAAGAGCTATTTTGATAATTGTAATGATTTTGATAATATCATGTGGACAGGGCAAAGAACAGCGAAACTTAGCAACGGTTGAAATAGAACCTTTCGAATTGACCGTAACCAAGTTCGATTTTTCTTTGGCTTATGGAATAGCTTATAGAATAACTCACAAAGATTTACATATTATTTTTAGGGGTGAGTTAGAAGGCGAAAAGGACACCACACTATTTGAATCATTACTTAAAAAATCAGAGTCATTAAAGAATATGAGCAATATTGAATTTGGTAAATTGAAGGACAGATATTTCAATCCTTGTATCGCAGATGGTTCGCAAATAAATGTTCGTTTTCAAAAGGGTAAAACTAAAAAGTCAGTTTATCTGAGTAATTACTACCAAGAAGACATAGGTGAGATAATTGACTTTGTAAATCAAGTCGTACCTAACAAGTATCAAATCGATTATGATAAAAAATGGCTTGAAAAACGTCTTAAGGAATGTATATTAATAGAGTGAATCTTATGTTTGAATGCGATTGCCGTAATCCATTGCACCAATCCCAAAATCTCTTGGGGATGCAACCGGTACTTTACAAAAGGATGTAGTATGTATTCTCTTAGATATATCTAATAACAATTGCTCCATGATGGAGACAACTCAAAAAACTATATGCATAGAAAAGTCATTTTAATGTTTTTTCTTTTAAGCAATTTATCTTTTTCTCAAACTGACTCTATCGATGACAAGGTTATGAGAATGATAGAGGTACTGGGTTCGACTGAAAGGATGGAAGCGATAGTAGAAACTATGATTAAAATGCAGGAAGAAGAAAGTCCTGAATTAATAGAATCTGAATATTGGCAAAGTTTCAAAAATGAAGAGATCAACTACGACGAACTAATTGGGTTACTAATTCCAATTTATAAAAAGCACCTTACAATTCAGGAAATTGAAACAATTACAGAATTTTACAGTAGCCCCATCGGACAAAAGATGGTTGAAAAATTTCCTCTAATAGCAAATGAAGCAATGCAAGTAGGGTCGATATGGGGTGAAAATCTATTTAAAAGGGTTCGGACTAATTTCAACAAACCGCTAGCGGAAAAATTCGGTTCACCCACTAAGGATTGTTCTTCCTTGAAAAAAGGCAAGTTTAGATTTTTTGATAATCAGAACAATCAAATACTAGTAAGCCGTAAAAACAATATTCAGGAGGAAAGAATTAATGGAAATCTAATCAAAGGTAAAATAGAATGGTTGAACGATTGTCAGTATAAACTATGGAATTATCAAGAAGATGACAATTACGAAGATATTGAACCTTTTATTGTAACAGTTTATGAATTGACCGACGATAGTTACAAATTTATTTACAAACAAGAAAATGGAATTGAATACTTTGAGGGCGAAATGGAAATACTAAAATAAAGCCAAGCTGATAAAACAGAGAGTATAGTTAATTGGTTTTGTTAGCTCGGACACTTTTTAGATTATCAAAGAAAGAGTAAAGACGTATTTTATATCTAGATAAATACGTTGCAGAATATTTTGACCAATGAGAAATTTAATACTTGGATTCTTCTGTCTTTCCTTAATTAATTGTGGGGAAAATAAAAGTGGAGAGAAACTCAAAATTAATGTTGATACGGAAACACCAACAATGGATAAATTTGACTTGGAAAATTTAGACAATATACCACACGTAGCTGGACGTTTGGCAACGGAAACTGATGTTAATTCAGGTGCGGCTACTTTCATTGTAGATAGCCAAGGACAGGAACATAAGCCGTTAGATATTCAGATTCCTGCTTTGGCTTTTAAAATTGACATAAACACAAATAAAAAAACTCCGGTTATTGTTATTCAAGGTGAGCAGGTGGGAGAGCAGCAAGTAGTTGGGATTAAGTATTTGGATGGTTCTGATGGAGTCTGCGCATTATCCGAATTGGAATTCGTGGAAAGTTCGGAGAAATTTGAAAATTAAAAACGTTCTACAATATGAACCATTGCGAAAGGCCCTAGGCACTACTTTTCTGCATTAAAGCACAATTCTGTAGACCACTTTCTTTTCACAAGCTTCCCATCCAGCCTTGCCCAAATAAATACATATCATACATTTGAGGTATGCGTATCTTGGAAGAAACTCTTAGCGGAATTTCACAACAGCCATTAGCTATACTGGATACTAAAATTCCGTTAAGTACCTATATACCGATCAATTTATCTTCCCATAACCCGGATTTGGAAGGTATGGCCATCACGGATCCCAACCAATGCCAGGCCTATATTGATAAAATCCTAAAGCAACATTCGGCAGCGGTCGCTTATGGGGGCTATTTGGAAAAACGAAATCTTTATGCGGATAAGTCGGGCTTTACCAAAAAAGGGGAATCGCCCCGAAATGTCCATTTGGGGATGGATTTTTGGGCATCGGCAGGAACCAAAGTAGTTTCCCCATTGTATGGAAGGGTACATAGTTTTCAAAACAATACCACATCCGGGGATTATGGGCCTACAATTATCTTAACACATGAAGTCAACGAGATTACCTTCCACACATTGTATGGGCATCTTTCCCTAGAATCCCTGAAAGGCCTATATGTGGGAAAGGAGTTTCGACCAGGAGAAGTTTTGGCAACCTTGGGTACCCCAGATATCAATGTGAACTATGCCCCACACCTTCACTTTCAAATTATCCAAGACCTGGAAAACTACCAGGGAGATTATCCCGGAGTCTGTACTCGTAGGGACTTGGATTTTTATTCCGTTAATTGCCCGGACCCCAACCTTCTGCTCAAGATATAGTTATGGATTAAACAAAACTATAATCCGTATAGCCATTTTCATCCGCCGTATAAAAGGTATTTTGATCCGGTTCGTTCAGTTGCAAATCCTCTTCCAGCCGTTTGGTCAGATCCGGATTGGCCAAAAGCGGTCTACCAAAGGCGACTAAATCGCCCTTGCCGCTTTCAAGATCGGTCTCCGCACGTTCTTTGTCATATCCACCACTAAGGATAAATGTCCCCGAAAAAGCCTTTCGCATCGTTGCCTTGGTCTGTTGCGGAACTTCGGGAGCACCCAAAGCGGAATGGTCCACTACATGTAGATACACCAACCCCAGATCGGAAAGCCCCTGGGTAAGCTCGGAATAGGCTTCATCAATACCTTCAAAACTTCCCATTCCGTTAAAAGCGCCATAGGGTGAGAGCCGTATTCCTGTTCTATCGGCACCTATAGCCTCAGCAACGGCTTTAGCCACTTCCAAAGGAAATCTATTTCTATTGGGGATACTGCCACCATGGGAATCGTTCCTTTTATTGGTGATAGGGTTAATGAACTGATCTATAAGATAACCATTGGCGCCATGGAGTTCTACCCCGTCAAAACCAGCTTCTATGGCATTTTTGGCAGCTTGGACATATTCGTTTTTGGCCGTTTCTATGTCTTGCAGGTCCATCTCCTTGGCCAAGGGGTAGGCTTGCATTCCATTCTGATCGGTATACATTTCACCATCAAGCGGAACGGCAGAGGGAGCAATAATCGTGGTTCCGTCGGGCATATTGTCCGGGTGGGAAACCCGCCCGGTATGCATAAGCTGTATAAATATTTTCCCATTTTCCTCATGTACAGCTTCTGTTACCTTTTTCCAACCCTCTAGTTGTTGTTCGCTATATATCCCAGGGATACGGGCATAACCCAAGCCATTTGGGGAAGGAGAGGTGCCTTCCGTAATAAGCAACCCGGCACTTGCCCTCTGGGCGTAATAGGTGGCCATTAAAGCATTGGGAATATTGTTCAAGGCCCGGCATCGTGTCATTGGAGCCATAACGATACGGTTCTTAAGTGTGAGTGTACCGAGATTATAGGGTTCAAATAGTTTCATGTTTCTCGTTTTATTATCTAGTTACAGGTTAAAATCCTGCAATTCCATTGCAGCTACTCTAGTTTTTATAAACACTTTAGCCCTAAGCGTTATTGGGTTAATGATTATTGAGTTATTATGGAGAGCCTACAAAATAACCGAACAACTTAGTAACACAATAACAGTTTGCAATTTCATTGCTTCTTTAAAAACTACGATTTCCAATCCAAAGTAGTTTATTTTTCGAAGCCTGAAGATATGGATGTTCCTGGTAAATCCAAAGTACAATTGGATTTTAAGGACATGAAGACTGTTTTGGTTTGAAATAGTACACATTTTCAATAATCCAACTACTTTTTTAAGGCAATTTTTGGGATAAAAAGCAAAGAATACCGGTAAAGTGATTTTGGGTCTTTGCCCGTTCACCGGTGCTATTATGCACTTTATCCCTATTCTTGTCAGATACCGAAAAATAAGGGGTTTTCAGCGAATCGAAACCCGGTAGGATACCCTTCACCGCGTTTTTATTATATAAAAACGCAAGTCATGAAAACGCTAATAACTTTAATCTTTGTTCTCTTCATCGGAATCACTGCCCAAGCTCAGGATACTACTTCTGAAGTAAAAGTTGTGACCATTGAAATGGGGATCGTTACCGAGACCGTTGAAGAAGGTATTTCCTTGGAGAACAAGACTGAGGTTGCCCGTTTGTACAAGCGTTCCAATGCCAAGGTAAAGAAAGCGTTGTCATTCACTACTAAAAGAAGCAAGGCTAAATTGGCGTAATCCTCCCTCTTATTGATAACATTCACGAAGGCGCGGCATTATTCACTTAAGGTTTAAAGAAGTATACTGATCGGCCAACTCCTTTACCTTTTCAGGATAAGTCGAAGCCAAGTTATTTAGTTCCGTAGGATCTTCTTTCATCTGGTACAGTTCCCAATCCCCACCATTGAGCCTTACAATTTTATAATCCCCTTTTCTAAACATCCGGAACTTATCCAGGCCTGAAACAAAAAAATCGGGTTCCTTTCTTTCTTCGCCCTTAAAAATGGGAAGCAGGGAACTCCCTTGAAGGGGTAGTGTCGCATAGCCGTTTATAGAGTCCGGATAGGAGGTTTTCAATACATCCAAAAAAGTGGGGGCCATATCTACCACATGGCCGGGCTGCTGGGTAATAGTTCCTGGGGCTATACGATTGGGCCAATACGCGATAAAAGGGGTATGGCTCCCCCCTTCGTGCCCGCATTGTTTGTATTGCCGAAAGGGCGTATTTCCCAAATTAGCCCAAGTGGCCCGTAGGCTCCAATAGGAATCCGCCGGGCCCGGGGCTACATCTTTTACTTTATTGGTATAAAAAGGACATGAACCATTATCTACGAGAAATAGGATGATGGTATTCTCCAACTTTCCATTTTCCCGAAGTCTGTCCAGCACCCGACCTATGTTCTGGTCCATTCGGTCTACTATGGCCGCAAACACGGACATTTCCAGATCTAGGGAATCCTTGGCGGAAGCGGATAAGCCATCCCAAGGATAATACTCCACATATTCCGGTACCAAAGGCTTTCTAAACTGGTTGAGGTTGCCTTCCGGTGGACTTAGCTCGGTATTTTCGGGTACTACACCTAATTGTTTCATCTTGGCAAAGCGCTCCCTTCGTAGCTCATCCCATCCCTTTAGATATTTACCCCGGTACTTGGCTATGTCCTCGGGTCTCGCTTGTAGAGGATAATGTGCCGCGTGATAGGGAAGGTAAAGAAAGAAGGGTTTATCCTTTTCAAAAGTGTCGTCCAACCAGTTTAACGCGTAATCCGTTATAAAATCGGTTTTGTACATGGGAGATTGTTCAAATTGAATTTCTTCGGCCTTTAATTCCCTACCATTCAGGTAAAACGGCCGTTCGAAATCCCCGGATGGCGGACGAAAATATTCGGTCGTGGCCCAAAAGGTAAATGCATTGTCAAAAACATTTTCGGCCTTGCAATACTCGGGAACCCAAGGGTCAAAGTGCTCCTTTCCGCTCATGATGTTTTCATATCCCGCTTTTTTGGTGAGGTGTGCCAAGTGAACGGCCCCATTTCCACCATTGTACAATCCGGTCAATAAGGACGAGCGTGTGGGATTGCACTTGGCCATATTATAGAAGGTAGTAAAGCGCATTCCACCTTCGGCTAAAAAATCGATATTCGGGGTTTGGATTTCACTTCCGTAACTGCCAATATCCGAAAAGCCGATATCATCTGCCATAATTAAAACAATATTGGGTCTTTCTAAAACCTCCTCTTGGGTATCACAGGAGTATAGGGTACCGAGTAACAGGGCAAATAGCATGTATTTTTTCATGGCTTTACATATAAAATTGGGCATAAATCGCTCACCCTATAAAGTTAGTATTATCTCCTTTACCTTTTAAATACACTGATTTTATAGTATCCATTCTTAAAATAAACGAATTTTTTTGATGAAATCGAGAGCTTTAATCCCGTTAAAGTACACCTTCTTTCGGTAAAGTGATTTTGGGTCTTCGTCCGTTCACCGATGCAATTGTGCACTTTATCTCTATTCTTGTCAGATACCGAAAAATAAGGGGTTTTCAGCGAATCGAAACCCGGTAGGATACCCTTCGCCGCGTTTTTATTATATAAAAACGCAAGTCATGAAAACGCTAATAACTTTAATCTTTGTTCTCTTCATCGGAATCACTGCCCAGGCTCAGGATACTACTTCTGAAGTAAAGGTTGTGACCATTGAAATGAGTATCGTTACCGAGACTGTTGAAGAAGGAATTTCCTTGGAGAACAAGACTGAGGTTGCCCGTTTGTACAAGCGTTCCAATGCCAAGGTAAAAAAAGCGTTGTCTTTTACTACTAAAAGAAGCAGAGCTAAGTTGGCTTAAGAAATATCCATCAAAAAAACTACCTGTATTTCTCCGGAACTTCGGTTATCTGTTTTAAGTATAGGTCTTTATAAAACACTTCGGCACCTTCAGATTGTAATATTATCTTTCCCGAATCGAGTTTTTCCTTGGTCGACATTTTCCTGGAATTGAAAAGTCGCATGACTACTTTACCATTTATAATATGAATGCTGGAATCACCGAGGGCAATCAATTCAACATCATTCCACTCACCGTGGGCCTTTTCGGCATCAAAAGCTTTAAAGACTCTTCGCTTCGCCAAGCTATCATGAGTTGCTGTTTTAAGTATATCGGCATAGTAATAGGAGCGTAAAGGCGCGTTATCCTGATAGATATAATACAAACTGTCCTTGGGAACACTCGGGATATCGATTTCCACATCGCCTACAGGCCAGTAATCGCCCATATCACCTTGTTGCACTTGAAGTTCCTGGGAGTCCGTCCAATTATTTACCGCACCGGGCACCCCAAAGCCATGGTAGAGCAAACCACTGTCCCTAGGCCCTTTTTCCCTTGGGGGATGCATACCTTCGCCCCATTTCGTTTTTAACTTCAAATGATAGTTTTGATAATCCTGTTCCGTATAGATCATACCCCAAGCCACGCCGGAAATACGGATGGCATTCCCATCATTGGTATCCACGATGGTAATTACTCCCAAAGGGTCGTTATCTATTCCAAAAGGGGTTAGGGTATTGCCCAGACTATCGGTTTGTACTTGATACGGTGTTCCCAGATGACTATGCCAACCGCTCAAGTCCTTGCCATTCCAGAGGGAAATCCATTGTTCAGCGGTTTCGGTATTTTTCTTTTCAGATTTGCAGGAGTTGAGGGCAATAATCAGGAATAGGATGAAAAACCTTTTCATGGTAGGGTTATCTTAGGTTGATGCCTTAAGATAGTGTAAATTAATTCATTTCTGTAACACACCCTCCAAAACTGTCCAAACGTTATTGGCCACGATTTTTTGACCTTCAATAGTGGGATGTATTCCGTCCTCTTGGTTCAGTTCAGGATTGCCTGCTACTCCTTCCACAAAAACAGAATTAGGGGGTCGGATGCTCGATAAAGTGCATATCCTTTCGGTAAAGTGATTTTGGGTCTTCGTCCGTTCGCCGATGCAATTGTGCACTTTATCCCTATTCTTGTCAGATGCCGAAAAATAAGGGGTTTTCAGCGAATCAAAACCCGGTAGGATACCCTTCGCCGCGTTTTTATTATATAAAAACGCAAGTCATGAAAACGCTAATAACTTTAATCTTTGTTCTCTTCATCGGAATCACTGCCCAGGCTCAGGATACTACTTCTGAAGTAAAGGTTGTGACCATTGAAATGGGTATCGTTACCGAGAGCGTTGAAGAAGGAATTTCCTTGGAGAACAAGACTGAGGTTGCTCGTTTGTACAAGCGTTCCAATGCCAAGGTAAAGAAAGCCTTGTCATTTACAACGAAAAGGAACAAATCCAAGATGGCTTAAGAAATATTTTATTCTAGAACAACATCTTCCAAAACGGCCCATACATTATTTGCCACGATTTTTTGACCTTCAACAGTGGGGTGTATGCCGTCCTCTTGGTTCAATTTAGGGTTGCCCGCTACTCCTTCCAGCAAAAAAGGAATCAAGGGCAAACTATTCTTTTCTGCCAGATCTGGGAATATTTTACGGAATTCTGTGGTATAGGCCTGTCCCATATTGGGCGGTATCTGCATACCGGCAAGAATAATTTGAGTGTCCGGATTTTTTTGCCGTACGGCCTCGATAATGGCCTGTAAGTTGGTTCGGGTCTCATCCAAAGGAATTCCTCGTAGTCCATCATTGGCCCCTAGTTCCAGTATAAAAATATCAGCCTTTTGGTTCAATACCCAGTCCAATCGGTTTCTTCCACTCGCCGTGGTCTCCCCGCTAAGTCCGGAATTAATGACAGTATAATTCATATCCAAGGAATCCAATGTATCCTGAATAACAGCCGGGAATGCTTCCTGGGGATCTAGGCCTAATCCGGCGGTAAGGCTATCGCCAAAGAAAATAATGGTTTTGCTGTCCTTCTTGCTTGTCTCCTCTGTTGGAGAATCTACCGATTCGTTAGAGGTATCATCGGGTTTCTGTGTGGATTTGCCACCGCAGGACAGCAAAAGGAACAGGGAGAAAAAATAACAAAGTTTTAAGAGTGTCTGCATGCTGCCGAGGTCTAAATATCAAAATCATTTCCTTATTTTGTCCTTTTTGCCCTTGGGCATTTCAGAAAAGGACCATGACAAAGATATTAAACGTTAGCCACCTTGGGAAGACATATACCAGTGGTTCCAAAGAATTAACCGTATTGGACGATATATCCTTTACCATAAATGAAGGGGATACCTTTGCTATCGTAGGACCTTCAGGAAGCGGTAAGACCACATTATTGGGGCTTTGCGCGGGACTGGACCGACCCGGTACAGGTAGCATTGAACTTTGTGGAACCGAACTTCAATCCCTTAACGAGGATGAAAGGGCATTGCTACGTAACCAAAAAGTAGGGTTCATTTTTCAGGATTTTCAATTGCTGCCTACCCTAACCGCTTTAGAGAACGTAAGTGTACCCCTGGAATTGCAGGGGGCTAAAAATGCAAATGTCGTGGCCAGGGAGCTTTTGGAAAAAGTTGGATTGGCCGACCGTGTAAACCATTACCCCTCGCAGCTTTCTGGAGGGGAACAACAACGTGTGGCTTTGGCCCGGGCCTTTTCCAATAGTCCCTCAATCTTGTTTGCGGACGAGCCTACGGGAAATCTGGATGAGGAAACAGGAGAAAAGGTGGTACAATTACTTTTTGAACTTAATAAGGAAGCCGGTACTACCTTGGTGATCGTAACCCACGATTTGGACCTTGCCCGAAAAACACGACATATTTTAAGACTAAAAGGCGGTAAGATTTTGGCAGAGGAAAAAGCAACGGCGTTGTGAACAAGACCGACCGAAATTTAAAAACTACGGCCGGTACCCAATGGTTATTCAAGATGGCCTGGCGGGATAGTAAGGCAAGCGGCAAACGATTGTTACTGTTTATGGCCTCTATCATTTTGGGTATTGCAGCCGTGGTATCCATTCAATCCTTCAGTGAAAGTCTTAAAGAAAACATTGCCTTGCAATCCAAGGCACTTATGGGAGCCGATTTTAGGATAGACACCAGGCAATTCCCTACCGAAAAAGTTCAAGCCATTATTGATTCCCTAGGCGCGGAGGCGATGGAAGTAAAGTTTGTTTCCATGGCCGCTTTTCCTAAAAATGGGTCGACCAAGTTGGTGGAAATTCGAGGTATGGAAGGAGGATATCCTTTGTACGGCGATTTGGAAACCTATCCGGAGAATGCTGGTGATACCTATCAAGAGAAGAACGGGGCTTTAGTGGATGCCACTGTAATGCTTCAGTTTGACCTGAAAGTTGGGGATAGTATTAAAGTCGGGGATGTTACCTTTCCCATTATAGGACGATTGGATTCCGGTCCGGGAACCACTGGCGTATTTAGTTCGATTGCCCCACCAGTCTGGTTACCTTACGGTTCCATTGAAGCTACGGGATTGCTACAGACCGGAAGTCGTATAGAGTATAATTATTTTTTTAAGGCCGATGCGGATACCGACCTGGAAAAGTTAAATGATGAACTTGATCCCTTGCTGGACGCTGAAAAAGCTGATTTGGATGTTCACACCGTAACGAGTCAACGTATGGGGCGGAGGTTCGGAAATGTAGGTAAGTTTTTAAATTTAGTGGCTTTCATTGCCCTGTTATTGGGCTGCGTGGGTATTGCCAGTTCAGTACATATCTATATCAAGGAAAAATTACGTTCCGTTGCGGTGCTTAAGTGTATTGGGGCCACCCGCAAACAGACCTTTCTGATTTATCTACTACAAATTGCAGGATTGGGACTTTTTGGTGGGATTATAGGTACCGTGGCCGGGTTGATTCTCCAGCAATCCTTTCCTTTGTTGTTACAGGACTTTCTACCCTTTGAAGTGGTGCTCTCGCTGTCGGCGCGGCCCATTATTATGGGATTGTTGTTGGGCATTTTAATGTCTGTCCTATTTGCTCTATTACCCTTGTTGAGTACCTGGTTCGTATCGCCCTTACAGGTTCTTCGCATACAAGAAGGAACTCCGGTGCGTTCCCGAAGGGCAGTGGCACTGGTCATGGGTGGCATTCTGTTGTTCGTTCTGGGATTTGCCCAGTGGTTATTGGATAATTGGAGATATTCTCTCTATTTCGTTCTCAGTGTATTGGCCGTTTTTTCAGTTTTGGGTGGATTGGCCAATTTGCTCATGCGGGGTGTAAAGAAATATTTCCCTACTTCATGGGGATTCACCGCCCGCCAAAGTCTGCTGAATCTCTTTCGTCCCAATAATCAGACATTGGTCTTGATCTTGGCCATTGGGGTGGGGGCTTTCCTGATCAGCACGCTTTATTTTAGCAAAGATATTCTTTTGGCCAAGGCCCGGGTTGAAGATAGCTCAAATAGTCCCAATATCATTCTATTGGACATACAGACCGAACAGAAAGACGCTGTGACCGAGAGCATCCTGCCTAGAGGGCTTCCGGTCATTGATAATATTCCCATTGTTACTATGCGCATTCATAGCATAAAAGGGAAGGCCGTAAACGAACTTCGGCAGGATACTACCTTGAACATGAATAAATGGATTCTTAACCATGAGTTTAGGGTAACCTATCGCGATTCATTGATCGATTCAGAAATGCTCACTGATGGCGAATGGATTTCCCAGGCCGATGCAGATGTTCCTATCCCCATTTCCGTGGCAGATAATATCGCTCGGGATGCTCGGGTGGTGGTAGGCGATACGATATTGTTCAATGTACAGGGCGTATTAATGAAGACTTTTGTAGGGAGTGTGCGGATAGTGGACTGGGGCCGGATGCAACCCAATTTTTCCATACTTTTTCCGAAAGGTATATTGGAGAATGCCCCTCAATTTCATGTAATGACCACCAGAGCTCCGGACGAGGCCGCTTCCGCCCAATTGCAACGGGAATTGGTTCGCAAGTTTCCAAATGTTTCCATTTTGGACCTACGTCAACTGCTCGGGGTATTGGAAGGCATTCTAGATAAAATTTCCTGGGTTATCAACTTTATGGCCTTTTTTAGCATCCTAACGGGCATTATTGTACTAATAGGCTCAGTGCGTACTAGTAAGTATCAACGTATTCGAGAAAATGTATTGTTACGTACCTTAGGGGCCAAAAGCCCTCAAATATTAAGGATTACCGCTTTGGAATACTTTTATTTGGGTGTTTTGGGAAGCACCATGGGCGTTTTACTCTCCCTCTTCGGGGCGCAACTGCTGGCACGCTTTGTATTCGAAGTACCTTTTGTACCCTCATGGGCACCCTTCTTGATTTTATTACCGGGTATTACGGCTTTGGTGTTATTGATCGGATTGGGCAATAGCCGAAGTGTTATCCAAAGTCCACCTTTGGAAGTATTGCGGAAGGAGGGAGGTTAACGATTCCGTATTTTGCATTGCAATAACGAAAAATAACTATGAGCCTGTTTTGAAATATGTCAATTGTTTTTTTATGGTTCTTTTTGCGCCTAACTTCGTTAAAATTTTCGGCCGTAGCCCATGCTATGCCCTCAAATTTTGCCTAGTTATGCATCAAAAACAGCCTATAAGAAATTTCAATCACATATTTCAAAACAGGCTCTATATTAAATTCCAATTAAGACATATACCATGAATTACAGGAATATTCCTAAAACCGATTTAAAGGTATCCGAAATTTGTCTCGGTACCTGGGCTATGGGCAATGATTTTTGGGGAGATGTAGATGACGATGCCTCCATACGGACCATACAGGCTGCCTTGGACTCGGGCATTAATTTTATCGATACCGCACCGGCCTATGGTGCCGGACATGCAGAGGGTGTGGTGGGCAAGGCCATAAAGGGGCGTCGTGATAAAATGATTCTCGGAACAAAGACCGGGGTTACCCGTACGTCCGACAGTTTTTTACGAGATCTTAGGCCGGAGACCATTCTTAGGGAAATAGATGAATCACTTTCACGCTTGGGAACAGATTATATAGATTTATATCAGATACATTGGCCGGATGTCAATACCCCTTTGGAGGATTCCCTGGAGACACTTTTGAAGCTTCAGGAACAGGGCAAGTTCCGTTATTTGGGTGTTTCCAATTTTACGATGGAGTTGATGGAACAGGCCAAGAGTTTGGTCAATATTGTAAGCCTACAGCCCAACTATTCCATGCTTCAGCGAAAGATAGAGGAAACGCTGGTGCCCTACTGCCTTAAAAATGAAATAGGTCTTACTACCTATGGCACCCTTGCAGGCGGACTGCTGACCGGAAAATATCGGGAGCTCCCCAGTTTTGAGGAAAATGATAATCGCAGCCACTTTTACAACTATTATAGACCTGAAATTTGGCCGCAGATTCAAGGACTTCTGGCGCTTTTGGATGATTTCGCTGAAAAGTATGAATGCCCTGTATCCCACATTGCAATTGCCTGGGCTTTGCAACAGCCTGGTATTATTTCGGTGCTAGTTGGGGCCAAGAACGAAAAACAAGCGATTTCCAATGCGGCCGCTTCCAAAATCAAATTAACGGAGGCCGAAGGTCGGGAAATAGACCGGTACACTAGAAAGGAGCTGGCGAATGTAGCCTTTTAGGAACAAAGACCTAAGGTGTTAAGGAATACGCTTTTATGGGATTTTTGATCGTTATCAGGTCTATTTCCGCTTTGGTAAACCCTAACTTTTGAAGCCGCGGCAACAATACTTCATCTATGGTTTGGTAGGGCACATTTTTTCCCTTATCAAAAGGTGCCAGTTTAATAGTGCCATTGTCGTCCTCAACGCTCCATCCATTATCATGGGAAATCAAGAGCCTGGAAAGTAGCTGGTTTTCCTTTAAGACCCGTATCATGTTTATATAGTTGTCCAATTTTTCGGAACTTACCCCATCCAGACTTATCCATACCCCTTTTTTGGCAAGAGCTACCCTTTCCTCATCCTTGGCGTTTTGGGCATGGACCCATATCATGTTTTTACCATCTACACCTGCCTCTGTGATCATTTGATATTCCGAAAGGGCCGCTTCACCATCACCGGTATGCATGGCCATTTGTAAGCCACTTTTTTTATGTAGGATGATGGCCGCCTGCAACAATTTCTCCTCAATTGCATCCAAGGGTCCCTTTCCAACACCTAGTTTTATAAATCCGGGCCGGATACCTGTATCCCCAATGCCTTCCCGCCACTCCTTTTCCCAGCGTTTTGCTAGGGTTTTGCTACTTTCGCTATAGGCATGTTTGGGCAAGAATTTTTTGTCAACTGCTGCGTAGTAACCTGTATTGGTAACAATTTTAAGACCAGAAAGCTCAGAGAGCGCTTTTAGCAACTCCACATCCCGACCAATATAGTTGGGGGTACATTCAAAGAAGAGTCCATAGCCCATTTCCTTTAGATTTTTAAGATGGGGCAAAATAGAGGTTATAGCGACATCCCTGGAGTAACGGGGTTGCGGTGCGATTTCCGCACCTAGAAAATCCGTGGTGGCATGCTCATGAGGTAGTATGCTGCCTAGATTTTCCAAACCGATTTTTCCGGTGACCGTCATGATAAAAGCACCCTTATTTTTCTCTTGGGACTGCAAAGAAACTGGTCCCGATAGGAGTGCGCTGAGAATAAGCAGCTTCCATAGCCTTCTATGGAACTGATTTTGATTCCTTTTGCTTAAGTGAACATCTCCGGTGCCAAGAGAATTTTTCATATAGAAAGTTATTAATTGTCCCCCAGTATAACAAGACTTTGGACAGATGATTTATAATATTATATTTAGAGACTGTTCTGAAATATGTCAATTATTTTTTTATGCCCCTTTTTGCGTCTTATTTCGTTAAAATTTTGAACCGTAGCTAAGGCTATGCTTAAAAATTTTGCCTCATAACCCATCAAAAATAGCCTATAAAGAATTCTAACCACATATTTCAAAACAGTCTCTTAGTGTTTTAGCAGACCTGTCCAAGAATGAAGAAAGGACTTTTCAAAAGAATTATACACAATATCCATTTATATGTGGGTCTCACTATTGGCCTTCTGTTTTTTATCATTGCTTTTTCCGGTGCATTGTATGCCTGGGATGCCGAAATCAGCCATAGGATTTACAAGCAAAGTGTTGTGGCTCAGGATGAACCTTTCGTATCCGTCTCCGAATTGAGGGCCAAACTGACCCAAAAGTTTCCCGAAGGGGATTTTCGGGCGGTTACCTTTCAGGGGAAATCTTCCGCTGCCAAAGTACTGGTATATGCACCGGGCACCTATTACTATGCTTTTATGAATCCTTATACGGGAGGGATTCAACATTTGCAGAATATGAAAGAGGGTTGGTTGAACCACTTGAAATCCTTGCACCGCAATTTGCTTTTGGGCGATGTAGGGAGGGTAATTGTACATTGGGTTACCCTTTTATCCTTTTTCATGGTATTGACCGGATTGGTCCTTTGGTGGCCACACCGGAAATCGCGAAGAAAATACCATTTTGCCATTAATTTAAGGTCCAGACCGGTAAAACTGAATTACGACCTACATAATGTATTGGGTTTTTATGCTTCATGTATTGGAATTTTTACCATTCTAACAGGCATCTTTTGGGGATTTGAACCCATACGAAATGGGTTAAAGATATTGACCCAGGAAAATGAAGTGGTGTATGACATTCCTGTTTCGGGTATAGAAAGCAAGACCCTGGATTATGATCCAAACCAGAAAGTGGATAGCTTGGCCACCGCTTTTTTAGTGAAATTCCCGGACAGGCGTGTACGTATAAGTTACCCTCACAAGGAGACGGATGCGATACAACTTGCCGTAATACACCCTCAAGAATTGGTATATAGCACGGACCATTATCATTTTGACCAATATACGGGGGCTTTGCTCCAAGGGAATTTTCAGAATGAGCTCCATAGCAGAGCCAGTGCTTTTACTACCTTAAACGGACTGGTCTATGATATTCATTTGGGAAACCTAGGTCACTTTT
Source organism: uncultured Flavobacteriaceae bacterium (assembly GCA_947494715.1). Lineage (GTDB taxonomy): Bacteria > Bacteroidota > Bacteroidia > Flavobacteriales > Flavobacteriaceae > Ulvibacterium. The sequence goes on from CANLWG010000008.1 coordinate 208,543, forward strand.
TGGGCCGCCTTTTGGTCAGCCTTACCGCTTTGGTCTTGGCCTCCCTACCGATTACGGGTTTTATTATTTGGTGGGGGAAACGAAACGCTTAGGGGTAAAGAACCCGAAGTTCATACTCTCAATTTCTAGATATACGGATTCAGGGGTTTATGGTTCACTTTGAAGACTATTCGTTTAGCCTTCCATATAACCATTCATTTCGCAATTCCCTTTGCTCCGGAAAAGTCCAATGTTGTGTTTCTTGAAAAACGTGTAATTCCTTTTTGGCATCGATTACGTTATAGGCAGCGAACATGGAGGCCGGCGGACATACATTATCGTTGTATCCCCAACTATACCATCCCGGGACTTTTACGAATCTGGCAAAGTTGACGACATCAAAATATTTTGAGGTTTCGATTTTTTCAGGTTTATTGGTATACTCGTCTACGAAAATTTGGGGCCAGCCTCCGGCACGACCGTGCAAAAATCCAGTTAAGTCGGAAAGTGCGGGGTAAAAAGCGCCCAAATAATCGATTCGTTCATCCAAGCCTGCGGTAACGATAGAAAGCGCACCACCCTGACTTCCACCGGTGACCCCAATATCCTCACCATTAAAGCTTTCAAGGCTTTCGATAAAATCCACGGCCCTAACACAACCTAAATAGACGCGTTTGTAGTAGGCATTGTCTTTATCGTCCAAATTGGTGGTCCAATAACTGTTCAACGCACCCTGCATAAGATTGTCATACACTTTCTTCTCCAGATTTACCGGTATCCCGTGAATACCTATGGTAAAAGATAGAAATCCAGCCTCGGCATCGGAGACCTCTCCATAGTAGGGTCGGATACCGGCCCCAGGAACCCGCAGGATTGCCGGGTATTTTCCTTCCTTTTTAGGTTTACATAAAATCCCATAAATTTTGCCTTTGATGTTGTCCAATTCTACATGGTAGACGTCCACTTTGTCCGTACATCTTTCCGGTAATAAGGTCATGACCGGGTTTATGGGGATCTCTGCCAGTTCTTCCTTACCCTTGTTCCAAAATTCCTCAAAATCCTTCGGTAAGGTAGTGGTCGGTTTTATTTTATTGGGAGCAAAACCCACCGTGGTATAGGAGGAATATTCCTTGCCATCTACCGTTACGGTCGCCGTACAACGCAGAAAACCGGGTTCATCCATTTTCTTGGCCTTGATTTTGGCCGTCCCGTTTTTTAGGGATACGGTTCCTTCGTCCCAAATTTTTATCGTTCGATAACCGGGATCCGGTTCAATGATATAGCCAATTTCCACTCCTTCCAAGGAAACATTGTTTCGCAAAGCAGAAATGGAAAATTCAGGGCGATCCCCAACAGCATAGGTCCAATCCGTCTGGTCCGGGGACACGATTATTTTTACCAATTTCCTTTGTGGTTGGGCATGTGTGCTGAAGCACAGGAGTGCGATACAGACAATGGGGAGGTACATTTTGAAATTCATGTCGGATATTTTAAAGTTTGATAGGGTTGGTTCAATTAGATGTTACAAATTGTGGGAATATACTAAAATGGACGCATATTATTGGAAACAACAAACGAAAGGTTTGGATTGATTTGGAAATTCTGGACTACACGGATTTTAGGTCTTCGATTGTCCCAAAGGTCTTTCTTACGGTAATAATTGCGTTACTTTTTGATACTTGCGGGCTTCTTACCGATTATATACAAATAATCCCCTAAATCATTTTCGTAGGATTTTCTTATTTGCTCATATTTTCCAGTATCCAGATCTTTTCTCAAATCTGCCAACCCTTCTTCTACTTCTGTCCTATGGGCCAAGGACGAAAAAGAGGAAATCCCATGCCTGACGCTGTCATCAAAATAGATTTCGGGGTTTTGCTTTCCGCAGTACAGGAACTTATCCTGTAGGTCTGGTAGAACAAAATATTTTTCGGTTTTGCATTTTTCAAAGCCAGAAGCTGTCATTGCTGTTTCCACCGCAGCGTAGGAAGGCATTTGGGTCATGGAATCGGACAGCATTTTTGGAAAGTACCGATTTAACCAATACCCTTTCATCTGTTCCGGAGTGGATGTAAAAACCACCATCGCCCCTCCTTCCCTTAAAACTCTAAAAAGCTCTGAAAACCCTTTTTTTAAGTCAGGCCAATGATGGATAGTCAGTGACGCCATTATGCCGTCAATAGATGCACTCTCCAACCCAGTGTTTTCGGCAGTACCGATACGCCAAGAAATCTGTTGGTTCCGGGATTTGGCTTTTTCCAACATTTTATTGGACGGGTCGATTCCAATGAATTTGAACCCTCTTTTTTGCAGTGCATCCGTATAATTTCCTGTCCCACAACCTATATCCAGATACTGCCCATTTTTATTGGGACTTAGATGATGGAGTAAGCGCTCCGTAAGATATTTATCAGCTTTGCGGGTCTGGTCATAATTGTGACCTATGGTATCGTATTTTATTCCCATAACTCGTTTGCAAAGGTAACACGATCGATTAGTGTGGTAGGTGCTATTCTTTAATTTTGTTTCCTGTTTTCGTTCCGGCAATTAGTCCCATAAGCCATTAAGTTTAACATAACCCGGCACACACATATTACCAAAAGGAGCTCATGGCTTTCTAAAACGAAATTAAATCTATTTCACAATAAAAGTTGATTTTAATAAATCGTCTTCCACAGATGAACTGCCCACATAAAGTTCATATTCCATGTTTTCAACCTCCCAGTTTTCCGTATTCGGGTTGTACCACGCAAAGTCTTGTACGGCAACATCAAGTACAACCCTTTTGGTCTCACCTGCTTTTAGGTGAATTTTTTTGAACCCTCGCAATAGTTTTACCGGACGGTCAACAGCTGAATTGGAAAAGCCAATGTAAAGCTGAACCACCTCTTTTCCGTCTATCTCACTCCTGTTTGTGACATTTACTTCAACTTCTAGTGCGTCCTCTTTGGAGATTTCTTGGTTTTTGACGGCAAGTGAATCATAAGCAAAGTTGGCATAGCTCAAACCAAAGCCAAAAGGGTACGCCGGGGTTATTTCTTTTTTATCAAAAAGAGTATACCCATGGTAGTACCCGTATTTGATGTTTTTGGTATACGGCGTAAAAGGCGGATAATCTTTTTGCTCTTTGGCAATTGAAAAAGGTAGTTTTCCACTGGGATTTACATCACCATATAGAATATTGGCCAAAGCTGTTCCTCCCTCCATACCCCCATACCAAGAAAACAGTATGGCCGGCACGTCATCTTCCCATGTGGACATATCAATAGCACTACCACCTATGTAAACCACCGCCATGTTATTATTGATAGAATTCATGGCCTTTATGAGTTCTTCGTCTTGTTCCAAAAGGCTTAAATCTGCCCTGTCGCCACCGATGGTAACTTTTCCAAGGGATTTACCGGCTTCCGCGGCTTCTTCCATTTGTTCCCTACTGAAAATAATATATTCCCCTTCATCTTCATGCGTAAAGCCAACCACCAGAATAATTTCGTCAGCGCTCCGGGCCAATTCTTTTGCCTTTTCCAGGTCACTTCCGTCATTTAAAACAACTTTGTTTCCTTTGGCCTCTTGATGTTTTTTGATTCCTTCAAAAGGAGTTTCCACATATAAAGGTTTGGAATCACTGCTACCGCGATCACCTGTATTTTCTATATCAGCAAGCCTACCGATAACAGCAACTGTTTTTGGTCCTTGTTTTTTAAAGGGTAGGACGTCATCATTTTTTAGAAGTACCATACTCTCCTCAGCGACTTCCCGGGCAAGTTCAATACTGGAAGGCTTACCTATATCACTTATCGGATAGTTGTCTTGGTCGTCGACCAATGCATATTTTAATCGTGTGGAAAGGGATCTAGTTACGATTCTATCAATGTCCGACTCTGCTATCTCTCCTGTATCTATACCTTCTTGAATGACCTCAGGAGTATATACTTGTTGAAATGGCATCTCTACGTCCAATCCGGCCTTTATACCTCCAATACCATCATACACACCCATTAACCAATCCGTGGTAACAAAGCCCTCAAACCCCCAATCATCACGTAAAATATGGGTTAGCAGTTCCTTATTGCTTCCACAGAACTCTCCGTTTACCGCATTATAGGCACTCATAATGGATGCTGGTCTACCTTCTTGAACGGTTTTTTTAAAATGCGGAAGGTATACTTCACGCAGTGTTCTTTCATCCGCTTCCACATCAACAACCCATCTTGAATTCTCAATGCTATTCAATGCAAAATGTTTGGGGCATGCCATTACATTATGCTTTTCCAAACCTTTGACGGCAGCAACCCCGAACTCACCTAGTAACCAAGGGTCTTCCCCATAGGTTTCCTGCGCTCTTCCCCATCCCGGATGCCGCAATAGATTAATGCATGGTGTGGCCGCATAATTCACTTTATTGGCCCGCATTTCGGAGGCGATGACTTGGTTGATACGATACTCTAGATCTGGATTCCAACTTGCTCCACGGGCCATACCCACCGGAAATGTGGTTACCCCTTTAACGTTCTTGTCCAAAACCCGTGCCCCGCGAGGTCCATCGGATAATACCCAGGGCGGTATGCCCAGCCTTTCATTTTCCCCTACATAAATGTGGGCAAACCGCTTCTTGACCAGAAAATTGGTCGCTAGCTTTGCCATCCCGCTACCATAAGGTTCACCAGACATCTGCTCTATCTTTTCATCTAAACTCATCTGCGCGACCAACTTTTCAGCGATAGACTTGGTATTGGTATGCGCATATTCCTTTTGAAGATTGTCTTCGGAAACATAAAGTGAAGGCCTATCGTAGTTGAGGTTAACGATTACGACAATGCTAAGGACTACTAAAATTAGGGCAACTAGGATACCTAACCACTTGAGTAGTTTTAATACGATTCTTTTAAATTTTGACTTGGCCATATTTGTGTCGTTTTGCCACAAATATATTAAATGTGGCACTTTGCCACAAATTTTTACCTTTGTATTTATGGACGTGCAAAAATTTTTAGATCAAGGGGAAAAACTATATCTGCCCAATGTCTCCGTGGATATCGTTATTCTTGGTTTTAAGGATGGAGAGTTAAAGGTTTTGTTACTCGAATTTGAAGGGAGTTGGGCCTTGCCTGGAGGATATGTTGGGAAAGGCGAATCCGTTTCCGATGCGGCTATCAGGGTATTGGAAGAACGGACCGGGTTACAACAACCCTATTTACGCCTTTTCCAGGTATTTGGTGATAAAGATCGAAACTTTGCTTCAGAATTTGAACAATTGCTAAAAGCAGCAGGATATCAGTGGGACAAGGAGTTGTGGATCAACAAGCGCTTCGTATCACTGGCCTATTATGCGTTGATCCATATCGAGGATGCCCAACCTACGGGCGGAATCTTTTCCCAACCCTGTGCTTGGCACAACTTGGATGATTTGCCCCATATGCTGATGGATCATGCAGATATCGCACTTGAATCGCGAACGCAACTTAAAAGGGATATCGGTATGGAACAAATTTCCTTTAATCTTTTGCCCGAAGAGTTTACCATGCCCCAATTGCACAAACTACACGAATGTATTCTTGAAAAGAAATTGGAACGGAGCAGATTTCAAAAGAAAATGTTATCCCTGGACATATTTGAAAGATTGCCGGAACCCAAGGCGGACGCACCGCGACGAAAACCTTTTTTGTATCGCTTTAAAAAAGGAGGTTAACCAAGGTGTAATCTGTTTTCAAAACTAAATGTTTTAGAAGCAAAAGGCATAATAACCTGTTAAACGTACAGGGTATACGCTATGATTTCTTAGAGATAGATTTCCAAACCACCGATAAAAGCCCCATTTTTTCGGTGAGTTGAATTGGGATAAAATTCCGTTTGCCGGAGCTTTTTTACACTTCATCCATATTTTTTACACTGACCGAAAATAGGTGTCGTTCAGCGACTTACAAGGCATCCCAGCCTGTAATCGGGGTTATCTTTAAGTAACCCAATCGCACTGACATGAAATCTATTTTAACCTTGCTTATCGTCCTTCTCTTCGGAGCTATGGCATTGGCACAAAACACACAAACCGATGTTAAAGTGGAGTCTATTAAAATGGGTGTTGTTCTGGATGGTAGCCTTACTATTTCTATCGCTACTTTCCAAAGTTCGCAACCCGTCCAAGACCAAGTCGCGCGTTTATACAAGTTCAGAAATGCAAGAGTGAAGAAAGCCCTGTCTTTCCGCACCAAAAAAACGAAAGCCAAATTAGCCTAAAGGTTCCCCAATACCTTAACCTTAAATCTATAAGCTATGATCTTTGCATTTATTACCGTTTCAACTCTTTTAGTAGTTGCGTATGTTACCGTTTTTCCAAAGACCAAAGGTGTTTTGCGACCTTTAAAAGTACCTGTACGTAAATAAGAAATCTAATGATGTTAATCAAATAATGTTTCCAACCGCCACTTTCTCATGTTAACCGCATGATTTATTCCCCTTCTTTTAAAAGAAGGGGATTTTTCTTTATTCCTTTACCCCGGGTTGTAGAATTTTATACCCTGTTTTTTGTTTTTCCAAGGAGACCATTTGCTTTACTTCTTCCAGTAAAGCCTTGGCATCATAGACAATACCATCCTTGATGGTATATTTTACACCGCCCACACGTACCACCTCATTGTCTTTCGTCAATTTAATGGCCCCGGTGCCATAGAGTACCTTTAAGTTTTTTAAGGGGTTTTCCTCTACCACTACAAAATCGGCCAACTTGCCAATGGCTACAGTACCCAAAGTATTATCCACACCCAAGGCTTCGGCCCCGTTCAAGGTAGCTGCGCGGATGACCTCCAAAGGGTGGAAGCCCGCTTCACGTAATAGCTCCAGTTCACGAACATAGGCAAAGCCGTACAATTGAAAAATAAATCCGGAGTCCGAACCTGTGGTGACCCGCCCACCCCGATTTTTATATTCATTGATAAAGGTCATCCACAGTTGGTAATTTTCCTTCCAGGCCACTTCCTGCTCCGTGCCCCAGTCATGCCAATAGCTACCGTGCGATATCTTGCTAGGTTGATAAAACTCCCAGAGCGAGGGGAGGGTATAGGCCTCATGCCATTCGGCGCGCCTTGCCCGTTGCAGGTCGCGACTCGCCTCATAAATATTAAAGGTGGGGTCTATAGTAAAGTCTAGTTTCAGAAGCTCGTCCATTACCGCGTTCCAATGTTCAGAGTAGGGTTTGGCGGCCTGGGCCCAAAGTTTCCCTGCATTTTCGAAACGATGTTGTTCGTTTTGATAGTTGTAGTCCAAAGGATAATCCTGTACCGTACGTTCATTGAACAAGGCCTCGGGCAGTCCATACCAGTGTTCCATACTCGTAAGTCCTGCGCGTGCTGAATGCAGAACGTTCCATCGGGCGACGCTCAATTGGGCATGATGACAAGCGGAGCCCAATCCCAGTTTTTTGTTTTCGTCCAGGGCAGCCTCCATAATTTCGGGCTCGGCCCCAAAGAATTTAATGCCGTCCGCCCCTTTTTTGGCATTGGCTCGTACCCACTCCCTGGCCTGTTCCGGTGTAGTGATGGGTACACCCTTTAAAGGATCAAAACGGGCACTGGTCTGCCCAAAACCGGTATAGGCAAAAATACGAGGCGCCACGATTTCATTCTTTGCACTTTTTCGTTTTAGGTCAAGGGCAAAATCTATCCCCCTACCACTTGGTTCCCTAACTGTGGTGATTCCATGGCCCATCCATAGACGAAAGACATAATCAGGTTCTGCTCCTTGCGCCACCCCACCGATATGTCCGTGCATATCAATAAATCCTGGAAGAAGGTACATGCCCGAGCAGTCCAATTCCTTTCCCCCTGGCTTTAACAAGGGCCTTTTGCCTGCATTAATTTTAACGCCTGGATAACCTACCACTTGAATATCCTTGATAATATTGTTCTCCACCACTATATCAATGGGGCCTTGTGGCGGAGCCCCGTTCCCATTGATCAGCGTAACCCCTCGGATAATAAGCTGGTTATGAGGGCCATCCCCTTCTGGGGATTGGGAATAGGCCATTTGTGCTAAAACGAATATTGTGAGTAAGATTCTTTTTTTCATTTTTGGTTTTTATCTTTTCATTGCGAATCCATCTGCTGCGGATGAAGCAATCCGTTTAGTTTGCTTTCAAAAGGAACAGTTTGCTTCACTGCGTTCGCAAAGACGTACTTGCTAATCCTCACTTGGCACATTGATTTTATCCCCCAAAAACAAGGCGTTCAAAAACAACCGATTTGTACCATACCAGGAGCCCCTAAAATTGGGATTGTCCGCAAAAAGAATGACCCGCCCGTTCCCAAGCTTACTGACCAATAATGAGGCCGAAGGTTTTAAAAATTCCTCCATGTTCTTTTGGGTTATAAACCCATCTATATGGGGTTCGTTGGCATATTGGGCCACGGTGGCATAGGCATTCTTGCTGGGTGAGAGCCATACCTCATTATTCTTGTAGACCGGAATTTGTTGATCTCGGTAGCCAAAACCTAAGGGGTGGGTAGTGTCCAGGTCCACTTTAAGGATAACACCGCCTATTTGATCCTTACCGATGTTCTCTGGGGCATCAACATAGGGCTTTCGTTTTACAACTGCCATGGAATCCGTCTCGGTTTTGGTTAATTTTTCGCTTACTAACTTCTTTTCAATCGCCCATTTGGCGGCCGTACCAATGGTAATTAAGGTATTTCCCTTGTTTACCCAATCTTTAATTTTGTCCCTTTGTTTTTGGGTCAAGTCATAACTTCCAGAAACCATGACCAGCAAGTTATATTTACCTAGGTTTACCCTATTAAAATTCCGCATTGGGAGTTTGGTGATGGGCATGCCCACACGGGTATCCAACAAGTGCCAGACTTCCCCTGCCTCATAGGAACGTACGCCATGACCAATCAACATGGCGGCTTTGGGGGTTTTCAAGGTCTTAACGTTACGACTGCCCAGATCGATGCCCTTTGCATTATAACCTGTGGGGACCCCATATACAGGGACCTGAAATTTTTGTTGCGCCTTTTGGATAAGCTGGTATACTTCATCTGCCGATTTCTTTTGGAGTGATACGGGTATCACCAAGGCACCATAATTGAATTTTTTTCCGTTGGGGCCTATTTTTGCCGTAAAAGGTTTAAAGGATGAAGAGACCACCAGACCTTTGTGTTGAAGTTGGTTGAGCAGGGCAGGGGCATTGTAATCGTCCCAATCAATGATATAAGCGTAGTCCGATTTCTGGACGGGGGCAACGGTAACCAAATTGTCGGTCGATTCAATTTTTTCGCCTAAACTAGCGGAGTTTAACGGTCGGTATCGCATATTGTAAAAATTGGCCACGGACCAAGCAGAAGCATCATAATATACACTATCCCGATACTTTTCATAGGTTTCGAACATCGTCTGTACCATCCGATATTGTGGTTGTCCCGTAGGGACTATATATTTTTCACCAGATTTATACACATCTATTTTATGTAGTAAGAGCTTATCGATAAAAGCCTTGGTGCGGTTGGCGTCATGGGTATCCCCGAAGGAATACCCCCTAATTTTGCTTTTACCGGCATTGGTCAGGGCACTTTTAAAGAAGTCCTGCTGGTACCTACGCAAATAGGCTTTGTTTTCCACCGCCGCCTTTACCGTAGCTATGCTTGAGGTATATTGGTTCCGAATGGTAAACGGAAAGGTAATTTCACCAAAAACAGTTTTTTGTCGATGCCCCCGGCTACTGGCCTGCTCGAACAACAGTCCTAGACCACCTTGTACATCTGGATAAGAGGAACCATAGCCTGGATACGTTCCATCAAAGGCCTCTTTGGTAAAATAAAACGAACCAATACTGTCCAGTGCCCGGGCAAAATAGTTCCCGAACATCTCGTTCAGGTCCTCATAGTTTTCTTTAGGCATAATAGGGTTTAGGGAACCATTAGTCTTCATAGGTTCAAAAAAGTAACTACTTTGCGTTCCCATTTCATGAAAATCGGTTACAACATTCGGGTACCATTGATGGTACCATGTGAGTTTTCCACGACTTTCCGGATTGATACCCAAAAGCCAGTCCCGGTTTAGATCAAACCAATAGTGATTGGTCCGTCCCCCAGGCCAGTATTCATTATGTTCGGCATCCTGCGGGTCGGCGACTTCAGGATTTCCTTGATACATATTGGCCCATTGTGTATGCCGATCACGACCATCCGGGTTGATGGTAGGGTCTATGAAAAGAATGGCATTTTTACGATAGTTTTGGATTTCAGGATGGTTTGAAGCTACCAAAGTATAGGCTGTTAACAAAGCAGCCTCAGAGCTTGAAGGTTCGTTGCCGTGTACATTGTATCCCAAATTGATGAATATGGGAACCTCGTCATAATTGGAAACATTTTTTGAGGGGTCCGTAAAGGCCAAATGTTGCTGTTTTAAAGTGGCCAGATTGGAAAAATTATCTGGGCTCGTAACAGTAAGGATGACCAACTTGCGCCCCTCATGGGTTTTTCCATATTCCTGTATGGAAGCCCGATTTGACAATTCAGCCAATTTTTCCAGATAGGCAACAATCAGATCATGGCGGGTATGATGCTCACCGATACCGTAGCCCAAAAATTCCTGAGGGCTTGGAATATCAGTGGAGAACGGTTGGAATTTTTTGTAGAAATAATCCTGTGCCTGAAGGGCGCCACTGCAGAACAGCAGCAAAAAAAGAGTTTTTTTGAGCATGAAAAAACGTTTTTGAATTAGTCGCTTAAATATAGGGATAATGGTGCAGAATCCCCCTACAACGCGGACAGATACCTAGATTATTGTTGATGCCCCAAAATAGAAGAATTTCTGTTGTATTGGTGATGATTTTATCTCTGAAATTCAGGATTTTTGGCAATCAAGCCAGGGATGGCACCTTTTGATGGATTTCCCTAAACTTCACAATGTAATAGGTGCCTTTTTTGGTAACATCTCGAATTATGGAACCTCTTAACTGTCGGGCCAGATTGTGGATAAGTTTTAGCCCCAAGGATTTAGTAGTCTTATGGTTCATAGTTTCCGGAAATCCGATACCGTTATCACCGATGTTCAACTGATATTCACCGTCATCACCTCTTCGTAATTTAATAAAGATTTCCCCTTTGGAATCATCCACAATACCATATTTAAGCGCATTCGTTACGGCTTCATTGATCAGTAGGCCCAAGGGAATGGCGGTGTCAATATTTAGTTTAATATCCGGAATGTCAATATCTAGGGTGATGTTACTACTGGTTCCCTTAATGGAACGCACCAGATACTCCGCCAGTTCCTCTACATAGGATTTGTATTCTATTTTGGAAAGATCTTCGCGCATATATAACATCTCATGCACCATGGCCATAGAGATAACGCGATTTTGACTGTTTTTCAATAAATCCTTGGTCTGTTTGTCATCAATATTCCGTGATTGAAGACTCAAAAGACTGGATACCGTTTGCAAGTTGTTTTTTACCCGGTGGTGTACTTCCTTGAGTAAGGTTTCCTTTTCCTTTATTTTTTCCTCCACCTCGCTTTTTGTCTTGTAGAGCTTGTGATGGACACGCAATAGGTTCTTTCCGAATACCCCGCCTAGGAGATATACGGAAAATAACACGCTCAACAAGGCGAATAAATTCTTGGAACCTTCCGGTACTGCATTGGTCGTGAAACTAAAATCTGCAATACTTTGTGCATAAATAAGGAGGATAATCAATGAAATAAGATATAGGTACAACGCACCATAAGACTTTGTACTTACATACCCGGCCACAACGACCAATGCCAATACGAATATAAACGGACTGTTGATGCCTCCACTATATAAAGTTATAATAGTTGCCCCCATCAGTGCCATGATAGAAACGATATTATAGGCAAGTGCCAGGTTTTTATGATATTTATAGAGAAAGGTGTTAAGTAAGTTGAGCACACCGAATGCCAGAAAAACGTAGGGAATAACCTTGGTAATGTTGAGCGCAAACAAGCAGAGCAAACAGAAGACCAAGGAACAAACGGAAGTGAAGTAATTTACCTTGAGTACCAATTTGGCCTTGTCCCGTAATCTTTCTTCCATTCCCTTGTTGTACTGCATATCCAATCGTATTAGATACCGATGCTGTTGGCGTATGCCATAGAAAGGGTAGGTCAGGTTAGGGTTATACCGTAAAACTAACTATGTTTTGATATATCTTCCAAATGGTGCTGCTACTATTTTAGATGGAGGGAAGTTTTTTTTGCCTTTTGACAGAACACACCCTCAGTACAATACCTCAACTACGCTTCAAGAAGTCTGCTCACATTTTTTACAGGGTTGCCGTCAACTTCTTTTTACCTTAGGTTTCAAGTCGGTCAAATCTGCAATCTTAATGGGTTTGCCACCTTCAATACTGCGGCGCGCACCCACACCGATAAGTATGGACATTGCCCCGTCCCTGACACCGGCGGTACGTCCAAATTCATCTTCTGTTTCCGGGGTCTTAAAGATTTTATCGTGCAAACGTTTATCACCGCCACCGTGACCACTTTTCTCCATGGGCACTTCCACGGTTTCATGGGTTTTCCAGAGCTTATGTAATATTACGGGCTCGTAGTATATTTCATCCTTACTGGTCTGCTCCATTTCCTTGGTATGCTTTTCAGCTTCCTCTGTGGTCTCCTTTTTGAGGTATGGAATATCCTGCCAAGCCTCGATCCTACCTTCAGTACCATTAATGGCCGCGCGCCAACCTTCATACGGCGAATATGTGGTCAATGAATAGTTTAGAATGGTATTGTCCTCATACTTTACCTGGGCCGACATTTTATCATAGATGTCGATTTCTTCCCGGAACAGACAGTTATCGCGAATGTAACCATCTTCATGCTCGTGGTCTACATAGAGCTTTTTACTGAATTCGTCCTTATTAATGTCCCAATAAAAATCACATTTGGATTGATGTTCACAGGTTCTGCACTTATCGCCACGGAAAGGTCCGTTCTTGCCATAAAATTCCAGATCTCCATAGGCGAATACTTCCTCGGGCTCGGAATCTATCCACCAATTAAGAAGGTCAAAATGATGTGTAGCCTTATGTACCCAAAGGGAACCACCGCTTTCCATCTGTCCGTGCCAACGTCTAAAATAGGAGGCTCCATGATAGGTGTTGAGGTACCAGTGAAAATCTATGGAAACCAATTTTCCAATGGCATTATTGGCCAAAAGTTCCTTTACTTTGGTAGCATACGGGCTCCATCTATAATTAAACCCGACAATAAGATTTTTATTAGATTTTTTTTCGGCATCCAAAATCGCCTGACATTTGGTTTCGTCAGTGGTCAAAGGTTTTTCCGTAAGTACATCGCAGCCCATTTCCAATCCCTTGATAATGAACTCATGGTGGGTAGAATCCTTAGTGGTCACAATGACCAAATCCGGTTTTGTACTGGATACCATTTTCTCAAAGTCCGTAAAGGTAGGGCAGGAGACACCAATATAACCTTTCCCATATTCCAGTCTGCTGGAGTTGATATCGCTCAATCCCACAAATTCTAAAATATCGGAGTACTCATCCACCAAACGCTTGCCCCAAAAGGTAATACCCCGGATGCCTGTGCCAACCAATGCTACTTTAAGCTTTTTTGAAGCACCAAAATCAAAGGCATGTATAGGCAGTGCGGAACTTGCCGCCAACATACTGATGGAAGAAAGGAATTTACGTCTGGATGTTGTCATTTTTGAAAAACTTAGGTTTGTTTTAAAGATATTGAATTTTTGGGTTATCTGGGTTGAAGCCTACTGGATTTGGATGAAAAAGACCATCTTTTGAGTTATTTGCATAAAAAACGGCGGCCTATTGGCCGCCGTATATCGTATAAAGACATTGATTTTAGTCTTCGGTCAATACCCACTCACCTTTGTCGATTAAAGGTTCGGCCTGCTTATACTTAACAGTTTTACTTTCTCCCGACATGATATTCTTAATGGTAACCCTTTCATTCCTACCAATTTTAGGACGTTCCCGAACAATGGTTTCCGTAACTTGTGGTCTTTGTCCTTGGGTCTGACCTGCAGCCCGATTGCGTGCTGCCAATTCGTCACTATTCGGAATTTCTTCCTTACTGGTCTGAAGATTTTCTTTGGGCCTACGAATGTTTCCGGCCTCCTGTATCTCATTTGGATTTGCGGTAGGCAGTTCCCCCTTGAACAAGAACGAGACTACCTCTCGGTTCACCTTGTCGATCACACTTTTGAAAAGCTCAAAAGCTTCGAATTTATAGATCAACAAAGGATCTTTTTGCTCATGGACCGCCAATTGTACGGACTGTTTCAATTCGTCCATTTTACGTAGGTGGGTTTTCCAGGAATCATCTATAATGGCCAAGGTGATGTTCTTTTCAAAATCCGTAACCAATTGCTTGCCATCACTTTCATAGGCATCCTTAAGGTTGGTCACCACATTCAAGCTCTTTACACCATCCGTAAATGGTACAACGATGCGCTCAAATTTATTGGCATTGTCCTCATATACTTTTTTGATTACCGGAAATGCAGCTGATGCGTTACGCTCCATTTTACTCTGATAGTATTCATAACCTGCCGAATACACTTTGTTTGCAATTTCCTGAACACTTAACCTTGTAAACTCCTCTTCGGATACCGGGGAGGTAATGGAGAAGTACTTAATGAGTTCAAACTCAAAATTTTTATAGTCGTTAGCTGCCTTGTTGGTATCGGCTATAACCTCACAGGTATCATAGACCATATTGGCAATATCTACCTTAAGGCGCTCACCTTGAAGGGCATGCCGTCTTCTTTTATAGACCACTTCCCGTTGGGCGTTCATTACATCGTCATATTCCAATAAGCGTTTCCGGACCCCAAAATTGTTTTCCTCTACTTTTTTCTGGGCTCTTTCTATGGATTTGGTCATCATGGAATGCTGAATGACTTCGCCTTCTTCCAATCCCATCCTATCCATCATTTTGGCTACACGTTCCGAACCAAAGAGGCGCATTAGATTATCTTCCAAGGATACATAGAACTGGGAGCTTCCCGGATCTCCCTGACGACCGGAACGGCCCCTTAGCTGTCTATCCACTCGCCTGGAATCATGACGTTCCGTACCCACGATGGCCAATCCGCCTGCTTTTTTGACGGTATCCGTTAGTTTAATATCCGTTCCCCGGCCCGCCATATTGGTAGCAATGGTTACCACGCCAGGGTTACCGGCCTCGGCCACAACATCGGCTTCTTTTTTATGAAGTTTGGCATTCAACACATTGTGCTCTACCTTTCTAATGGCCAACATCCGTGAGAGCAGTTCCGAAATCTCTACCGACGTGGTACCGATCAAAATAGGTCTACCTTGCTGGGAGAGTTTGGTAACTTCATCAATAATAGCATTGTATTTTTCCCTTTTGGTCTTGTAAATAAGATCGTTCCTGTCGTCACGGGCAATGGGTCTGTTCGTGGGGATTTCCACGACATCCAATTTATAGATTTCCCAGAACTCGCCGGCTTCGGTAACGGCAGTTCCCGTCATACCGGCCAATTTACGGTACATCCTAAAATAGTTTTGTAAGGTAACCGTGGCAAAGGTCTGCGTAAGGGCCTCTATCTTTACATTTTCCTTGGCCTCGATTGCTTGATGCAAGCCATCCGAATAACGGCGTCCATCCATAATTCGGCCGGTCTGTTCATCCACGATAAGAACTTTGTTTTCGATGACCACATATTCCACATCTTTTTCAAAAAGCGTATAGGCCTTTAACAATTGGGTCAAGGTGTGGATACGTTCACTTTTAACCGTAAAATCCTTAAATAGGTCTTCCTTAAGCTCTGCCTCTTTTTCGATTTCCAAATTTTGGTTTTCGATCTTGGCAATTTCACTACCGATATCCGGCATCACAAAAAAGTCTCGATTTTGTTCCCCGGAAAGGTAATCTATCCCTTTGTCCGTAAGTTCTATTTGATTGTTCTTTTCTTCAATTACAAAAAGCAGGTCCTCATCTACCTTGGGCATTTCCCTGTTGTTGTCCTGCATGTAGAAATTCTCTGTCTTCTGCAATAACTGTTTTACGCCCTCTTCGCTCAGAAATTTGATTAATGCCTTGTTCTTGGGCAGGCCCCGGTGTACACGTAGTAATAGAAAACCACCTTCCTTGGTGTCACCCTCTGCAATCAGTTTTTTGGCCTCCGCTAGAACTCCTGTCAAGTGTTGGCGTTGTTTTTGGACAATTTCTGAAATCTTAGGTTTTAGTTCATTGAATTCATGTCGGTCGCCTTCAGGTACAGGACCTGAGATAATCAACGGGGTACGGGCATCATCGATCAGTACGGAATCCACTTCATCCACAATGGCGTAGTGATGAGGACGTTGTACCAGATCCTTAGGGGTATGGGCCATATTGTCCCGCAGATAATCAAAACCAAATTCGTTATTGGTACCATAGGTAATATCCGCATTGTAGGCGGCTCTTCTCCCGTCCGAATTAGGACGATGATGGTCTATACAATCTACGGAAAGCCCATGGAATTCAAAAATAGGAGCCATCCAAGCACTGTCCCGTTTGGCCAGATAATCGTTTACCGTAACCAAGTGGGCGCCTTTACCGGAAAGGGCGTTAAGGTATAGGGGGAGCGTGGCGACCAAGGTTTTTCCTTCCCCGGTATGCATTTCCGCTATTTTTCCTTGATGCAAGGCGATGCCTCCAATGAGCTGCACATCATAATGTACCATGTCCCAAGTAACCTCTTTGCCAGCGGCGTCCCAAGAATTTTTCCATGTGGCATTATCACCGTCCAAGGACACATAGTCTTTTTTTCCTGACAGTTCACGATCAAATTCCGTGGCTTTTACGTTAAGGGTCTCATTTTCAACGAATCGCTTGGCGGTTTCCTTTACCACCCCAAAGGCCTCAGGTAGGATTTCATTCAGCGTGTTTTCAGACAGTTTATAGACCTCTTCCTTGAGCTTATCTATTTCCGCATAGATTTCCTCGTTTTTATCAATGTCGTTTGAGGCCTGTACCTCTTCTTCCAACTGTACTATTTTATCACTGGCATCCTTGCAATCCTCTTGAATCCTTTTTTTGAATTCTACGGTCTTGTTCCGCAACTCATCGTGACTCAGCGCTTCCAATTGTGATTCGAAAGATTTTATTTTAACGACCAAAGGCTGTAGCTCCTTGACATCCTTTTTGGATTTATCGCCCACAAAGGCCTTTAGAACTGAATTTAACAAACTCATATTGGTATAGTATTACTATCAAAAACCATGGTAAAATTAAAAAGTACAAATGACCATGATCTTTATTAAATGTGTCTTTCTTTTGGGATACCTGCTAAGTGAACAAAAGGCATTCCAGTTTTTAAAATCACCCAAAATATGGGGATTTCCTGCCAAAATTACATAAAAAAAAAGCCTCGTTAGAGACTTTTTTGTTGCAATTGCGTTAATGTTATCAATATTCGTCCTCGTTCCAGAGGTAATCTTCCTCGGTAGGATAATCGGGCCATATCTCTTCAATGGATTCATATATTTCCCCACCTTCTTCTTCCATAGATTGAAGGTTTTCCACAACCTCCAAAGGAGCACCGGTACGGATGGAGTAATCTATTAATTCATCCTTGGTAGCTGGCCATGGCGCATCACTCAAATAGGATGCTAATTCTAATGTCCAATACATGGTAATAGTTTGATTTTAAATTTTTTGCAAAAATAGATTTTAAAACGACATTATCAAGTTATTTCACAAGTATTTAAGCCGTTTTGCCTATTTATTTTTGTTTTAATAGTTTGATAACGAAGAAATAATGAAATTATTAGAGAAACGCAAACTTAACCGATGAATATTCAACTTTTGAGCTCATCTGCTGTCTTTTACTTTCCCTTTTCCGGAATCCATTTAACCTCCTCCGCCTGCAAATCTTTTGACAACTTTCGTGCCAATACAAAGAGGTAGTCGGAAAGTCTATTTATATATGACAAAACATGATCATCAAACGGTTCTTTTTCATGTAATTGAACCGCCAAACGCTCTGCCCGCCTGCAGATGGTTCTGGCAATATGGCAGTATGACACTGTTGTATGGCCTCCCGGTAGTATAAAATGTGTCATTGGCGGAAGGGTTTCATCCATTTTATCCATTTCCTTTTCCAGCAGTGCGATATCTGTACTCCCTATCTTCGGAATATTCAATCTTTCCTGCCCATTTTTTAATTGTGCCTTTTCTGGATCTGTGGCCAAAATAGCACCGACCGTAAACAATTTATCCTGGATCTTGGCCAATAGCTGCTTGGTATGGTCGTCTATCTTCTGGTCTCGGATCAGTCCTAACCAGGAATTGAGCTCGTCCACGGTGCCATAGCTATCAATTCGTATATGGTGCTTTGCGACCCGTGTCCCCCCATACAATGCCGTGGTGCCATCATCGCCCGTCTTGGTGTATATTTTCATTTTGATAAATACAAATTCAAAAATCAACTACAAACCCAAATGACAAGTGTCAAGTTTGTAGTTTGGTTTATTCGTGGGCTGTTAAAAGTTAATAATGGCTTCATTGAACTTTGAACATGGAACCTGGAACTACATATTTTCGTACCTCGTATTTTGTACTTCAAATTTAGTATTTCCTGAAACCACAAACCAAAAACTGAAATCGCCTACTACTTTTCTCCGTCTTTCTTCCTGTGCCGTCCATACCCATCCATAAACTTCCGATCTCTTCGTCTTCTGGACTGTCTTTTGTTGTAAAAGATAATGAACAAATAGACCACCGACAATATACCTAAAACGGCCCAAACGTTATAATCCATATCCTTTTTTTTAAAATTACTATTCCTAAAGTTACAGTTTCACAAGCGAATTTTAAAATGTTCCTTTGCCTGTTCTTTTCTAAAGAACACGGCACCACAGTAAAAGAAATCTAAGGTCACTGTAACATGTTCCCATTTTTTGATGTTTTCCCAGTGTGTCTCCGTTTTTTTGTTTTTGTGGATGGAATTGATCAGTAGCATGCTATCGTTATGTACCATGTTTCCTGATGGGTTATATTCTTGGAGGTACACTTCATCCGGATGCTCCAAATAGACAAAGTCATACGACTTTCCTTGAAATACTGTTTTAAGTGAGTTCTCCCGAATCAAATCCTTCAAAACATTGTCCTCATTGGGAAGTTGAATTACCTTGGCGTCAAAATAGATAATGCTTTTTAACAGCACGTCAAGGACCTTATTGCTTCGGTACCTGGGTTTGGAATATAGGGATCGGGTAATGAAATTATAAACAAAAGGTGAATGCACCCCATGTTGATTGTTAGAAGTAAACAGGAATTTCAGATATTTAAATAGGCTTAACAACACTAGTATTATTCAATTGGGCCACTATTTTCGAAGGCTGGGCTAGTTTTCAAATGTGATGGGTATATTTGGCGAACTTAAATTCTATCCATACAATAAAGGCTACTCCAGCATTGCCGATAATTCAAACCACCGTTCGGTTTTTTCGTCTATGGCATCTGTTACTTTTTGTAACTCGATGGATAATACATCGATTTTCTCTCCGCCAAGTGAGGGATCCATAAATTTTTGCTCCAATTCAATTTTTTTACGCTCCAATTTTTGGATTTCTTTTTCCAACTGTTTGTATTCCTTTTGTTCCAGGTAGGAAATCTTAGCTCTATTGTCCTCCGTTTTCCATGTGTTTTTGGGCTCTGATTCAGAAGCATCTCCCTTTTCCTGTCTCGCTACATTAACTTTGCTGTCCTCATAGGTCCTATAGTCCGAATAATTACCTGGAAAGTTCTCGATAACTGTGTTGCCCTTGAAAACAAAAAGGTGGTCCACAATCTTATCCATAAAATAGCGATCATGGGATACCACAACAAGACAACCGGGAAAATCGAGTAAAAAATTCTCCAATACATTTAGCGTTACAATATCCAGATCGTTAGTAGGTTCATCCAAAATCAAAAAATTGGGATTTTGAATGAGCACTGTACACAGATAAAGTCGCTTTCGCTCTCCACCACTCAGTTTTTCAACAAAATCATATTGCTTTTTACGGTCAAAAAGAAAGCGCTCCAATAGTTGCTGGGCCGAAATCTGCCGACCTTTTTTTAAGGGAATATAGTCGCCAAACTCCCGGATGACATCAATGACCTTTTGGCCCTCCTTAATATTGATTCCGGCTTGCGTATAATAGCCGAATTTAATGGTATCCCCGACCACTATTTTACCGCTATCGGGTCGATCGGTTCCAGTAATGATATTCAAAAACGTGGATTTTCCGGTACCATTTTTTCCAATAATTCCGACACGCTCACCTTTGGTGAAGGTATAATCAAACTTATCCAGAATGGGTTTTTCCGGATAGGATTTGGAAACCTTATGGAGCTCCAGGATTTTGCTGCCCATACGCTCCATATTTATTTCCAGCTGTATTTCATGTTCCTTCCTACGTTGATGGGTTTTTTCCTTGATCGTATGAAAATCATCGATACGGGATTTGGATTTCGTGGTACGTGCCTTGGGTTGCCTGCGCATCCAATCCAGTTCTTTTTTATATAGACGTTGGGATTTATGTTGTTCTACCGACACCTGTTCCAAGCGAGCTTCCTTTTTTTCCAAATAATAGGAATAATTGCCCTTATATGCATATAGCTTTCCATTATCCAGTTCCAAAATTTCATTGCATACCCGTTCCAGAAAATAACGATCATGGGTAACCATGAAAAGGGTCATATTTTCCTTTGCGAAATAGTGTTCCAGCCATTCTATCATTTCCAGGTCCAAATGGTTGGTAGGCTCATCCAAAATGAGAAGATCAGGTTTGTTGATCAATGCATTGGCCAATGCCAAACGCTTTTTCTGCCCCCCGGACAAAAGTCCTACCTTGGTATCTAAATTTTCCAGCTTAAGCTTAAAAAGAATCTGTTTGTATTGGGTTTCAAAATCCCAGGCACCATGGCGCTCCATAGCCTCAAATGCCTGTTGATAGGTATCTTGATCATCGGAATTTGTCAATGCCCTTTCATAATCCGAAATTATTTTGAGCACTTCGTTATCGGATGCAAGGATGGTCTGCTCTACAGTGAGTTGTGGATTTAAGTCCGGTTCCTGTTCCAAATACGAGATGCGGATACCTTTTCGGTAGTTTACTTGCCCGGAATCAGGAGCGTCCCGCCCGGAAAGGATATTTAGAATCGAAGTTTTTCCAGTACCATTTTTGGCAATCAAGGCTATTTTTTGATTCTTGTTGATACCAAAGGATATATGCTGGAAAAGCACGAGTTCCCCGTAGGCTTTGGCTATATTTTCTACAGTGGTCAGATTCATCTTTTAAAATGTCCTGGAATTCCGAAATTGTAGCAGTAAATAGAAATAACGGGTTCCCAAGGCCAGCAGAATAGGTAAAAGCAAAGGTGAGAAAACCTGGATTTTAAAAAGCCCAAAAATTATTATCAAAACCAAAAACCCCATAAGTATCTTTAGATATCTGGATAACCACTTGGGAGCCTTGGTTTTTCGAATCAGGAAAAGAGATGGAATTAAATTTAAAGGGAACGCCCATAATATATTAAAGTTGCCCGCCGTGGCGGTATGATCCGTTAAAAACCATAGGTAAAAGATAAGGCACCCGGCCAATCCGGTAATAAAAAAAAGTGTAAAATCAAGCCAGCGGCTTCTTTTGTTCTTCTTAAAGTCAATAAAGGTGATTATCCAAACCATTGCCAATAAAATCAAAAGCCAAAATAAAGGTGTCAAGAAAAAATTGTTGTTCTTTTTGATGGGGAGCGTCTGCAAAAGGGTTTTGGTAGCATAGGCAAAGGGTTTTTCTCCCAATTGAGAACCCTCCAATTGTTGCATCACGTAAATAGGTAAGAACATATGTTCTTTGGGCGAAGCTTTTTTATCAATGACAGATCCCAACGCCAAATCAATTCCAAAAGCCGACCAAGAATTTGTTTCCAAATGCTGATGGATTAATTCTCGAAACGTATACAGTATTTTTAAATAACCTTTTGTTAATTGCAATTGTTCACCATATACTTCTTTAAGTACATCCCAAATCTTTGAAGCGCAATTATTATAGAAAAAATCATATTTATACGCCCTGTTTTCTGGCTGGTTGTTTACTTCTAAAAACTGGAACAGTTTTTGGCGCTCCTGCTGGGTGATGTCTAATATCTGTTCCTTTACCCATCGGTTTTCGTACTTGTAGACGTTCAGAAAACGATCCATGTTCTGTCTGCTTAACGAATACAACAATTTGCCCTGTGCAAACTCAAAATAGAATTCCGGAGGATTAAAATCAAAGGTCCCATAATTATACACTACATCTATCCCAAGAGATGGGTCGTTTACCCTAATGGCGCTATGGCCAAAAGTGGTATACAGGTCGCTCCCGGAACTGCAGGTAAGAACGCTTATTCTGGATAGTTGTGAAAGTTGTACTTCTTGGGAAATGCCCCAAAAAGACAAGCTAAAAAACAGTGCCAACAAAAGTCCTTTTAATCGCATGATTTGCTAAGTGATGGTAGCTGAGCAAATATCCGAATAAAATATGGACTAATCCGATTGCTCGAAAATTGTCTTATTTTTACGGAAACCGACTTCAATGAAACGGCATATTCCCAATATGATTACCTTATTGAACGCTCTTTCTGGTTGTATAGCCACCGTATTTGCCGTGGCCAATGTATTGGAAATATCAGCACTTTTTGTTTGCTTGGGTATTTTCTTTGACTTTTTGGATGGATTGGCCGCCAGGCTTTTGCAGGTAAAAAGTGAATTAGGTGTTCAGTTGGATTCTTTGGCGGACATGATTACAAGTGGTTTGGTGCCTGGTATCATCATGTTTCAATTATTGAATATGTCCGAACTAGGCGGTTGGAACATGGCCTCAGAAGTTTCTTGGGCCATTAATGGAGATGTTTCTATCTTGCCTTTTTTTGGATTTCTGATTACTTTGGCCTCTGCCTACCGTCTGGCCAAGTTCAATATTGATGAAAATCAGGTGACTTCATTTATCGGGTTACCTACACCGGCCAATGCCTTGTTGATTATCTCACTCCCGTTGATTTTGTTGTACCAGAATAATGACATACTCAATAAAATTATCCTCAATCAATGGTTTTTGATCGGCCTAACTCTTTTGAGTGGATATTTATTAAATTCAAAAATTGAACTTTTCGCCTTTAAATTTGAAAATTGGAGTTTCAAGGACAATGCCTTGCGCTACATTTTTATAGTTATTAGTTTGGTTCTATTAATTACCATGCGTTTTTTGGGCATACCTCTTATCGTTGTTTTTTATGTATTAGGATCCTTGACCCAAAATTTGAATGGCAAAAACAAATAGAGATTGGATACCATAGAATATATAAAGTTTAATAAGGCACATTTTAACGAATGGCGTAAAATGTCTTTGGAACTCTTTCCAGGATATTCAATAGATCATTTGGAAAGAGATTTGCTTCAGGTTATAGAATCTGCTAATCAGGAAACTTTCTTTGCCAAAAGTAGGGAGGGGATAATCGGTTTTATAAACGTATCTATACGGCATGACTACGTGGAGGGTTCCAATTCTTCACCGGTAGGTTATATAGAAGCTATTTTTATTAAACCCGATTATAGGAAACATGGTGTTGCAAGACGATTGGTGGATCTAGGGGAGAAGTGGGTCCTACAAAAGGGATGTACACAAATGGGTTCGGATACATGGGCTTCCAATGAGCACTCCCGTAAATTTCATTTGGGATTGGGTTTTAAGGAAGAGGATACTTTGGTACACTATATAAAAGATATAAAAACAGACTTTTAATAGTCCTTTATACGGTATCAAGTTTAAAAATCCAGCTTCTTCTTCCTAAGCTCAAAATTCTGTCCCAAGTAGACTTTTCGTACCATTTCATCGGCGGCCAAATCTTCAGGAATACCGGATTTCAGAATGCCCCCTTCGAACATAAGATATGACCGTTCCGTAATTGCCAAGGTTTCCTGTACATTGTGATCCGTAATGAGTATGCCAATATTCTTGTCTTTTAGTTGAGCCACAATACGCTGTATGTCTTCTACAGCTACGGGATCAACGCCTGCAAAAGGTTCGTCCAAAAGAATAAATTTGGGGTCTGTAGCCAGTGCCCGGGCAATTTCCGTGCGCCTACGCTCACCCCCAGAAAGCAGGTCGCCGCGACTTTTACGGATATGGCCAAGGCCGAATTCCTCGATTAAGGATTCCATCTTCATGAGCTGTTCCTTTTTGCTCAATTTGGTAAGTTGCAATACACTCAGGATATTTTTTTCAATACTCAATTTTCGAAATACCGAAGCTTCCTGCGCCAAATAGCCAATGCCGTTCTGCGCCCTTTTATACATGGGGAAGTTGGTAATTTCCATATCATTCAGGAATATTCTTCCATCATTAGGTTTAATAAGCCCCACAATCATGTAAAAGCATGTAGTCTTACCAGCACCATTGGGCCCCAACAGACCCACAATTTCACCTTGGTTTACTTCCAGTGAAATCCCCTTCACTACTTTTCGGCCCCGATAGGCTTTCATGATGTTTTCCGCTCTTAGCTTCATTTCCTGTGTTTCACGTTTCTGGTTTTGTGTTTCAAGTTTTTGATGATTTTACATTTCGCATATAGCATAAACTAAAACAAAAGAAACAAGAAACTTTTGAAACGTTTTATTATTTAGGTCTTTTTTAACCCCTGTCCTTTTATTTTCATTTCCTTCTTCGCCTGCCGTTTCAAAACTATTTTGGAAATTTGGATGCTAACCTGATAAAGAATCAATACGGGAACCGCAACAATAATCTGACTGGTCACATCCGGGGGTGTAATTACCGCGGATAAGATCAATACGATCACCAGTGCTATCTTTCTGTATTTTTTAAGGATTTCTGGGGTTACCAGACCCACTTTGGTCAAAAAGTAGATAATTATAGGCAATTCAAAAAGGATACCGCAGGCAATAACCGATGTCCTTACGGTACTAATGTATGAGCTGAGATCAAATTCGTTGAGTACTATTTCACTGACTTGGTAGGTACCCAAAAAGTTGATGGACAGGGGAGCCACTACATAATACCCAAACAGTACCCCCATAAAAAATAGTATTGAGGCAACGGAAATAAATCCCCTGGAATGTTTGCGTTCATTGGGATGTAGCCCTGGACTTATAAATCTCCATAGCTCATAGAGCACGTAGGGGAACCCTACCACGAATCCTACCCAAATAGCAGTCCAAATGTCCGCCGAAAATTGCCCGCCCATGGTACGACTTTGTATGGTAAATGGAAGCTTGTCCGCACAAAAATCCGACTCAATACCAATAAAGGTGGCTGCCCTACAAAAGAAGCGATAGGTAGGGAAATCCATTTGCGAGGGGCCAAAGATGATGGTATCAAATACAAAACCACTAAAAACAAAGGCCACGCATCCAATGATTACAATGGCCAGGGTGGAGCGTATCAAATGCCAACGTAATTCTTCCAAATGGTCCAAAAAGGACATTTCATTCGGGTTTTTATCCACTTTTTTTGCCATTAGAGTATTCCTTCATTGATTAGATTGTGCAAATGTACTACACCCATATACTTCTTTCCCTCCACCGCCAATACTTGGGATATGCCTTTGTCCTGCATTAATTCCAACGCTTTTATGGCCAATACGTCGGTTTCAATGGTCTTTGGATTTAACGTCATGATATCCTTTGCGGTAAGTCCGTTAATGTTATCGTATTTATTCAGCATTCTTCGGACATCTCCATCCGTGACGATTCCAACAATTTCATCATCCTTTATGACAGCACTTACACCGAGCATTTTTTCGGAAATCTCCACAATGACCTTTTTGACATCGGTATCCATTTCCACTTGAGGTCGTTGATTGTTTTGTGCAATATCCGCTACCCTTAAATAAAGTCGCTTTCCTAAGGATCCTCCGGGATGGTACTTGGCAAAATCCTTACTGCTAAAACCCTTAAGCTCCAGCAGGCATATGGCCAGGGCATCTCCCATAACCAATTGTGCGGTGGTACTCGTGGTGGGGGCCAGATTATTTGGGCAGGCTTCCTTAGCCACAAAAGTATTTAGGACAAAATGGGACTGTTTGGCCAAAAATGAATCCAAATTACCGGTCATTCCGATTAATTTGTTTTTGCCGCGCTTTATGAGAGGAACCAACATTTTAATTTCGGGAGTGTTACCACTTTTTGAAATGCAGATGACCACGTCGTTTTCTTGTATGGTACCCAAATCACCATGAATGGCATCACCGGCATGCATAAAAATGGCCGGGGTTCCTGTGGAATTTAAGGTTGCTGATATTTTAGAGGCGATTATGGCACTCTTACCAATGCCAGAAACGATTACCCTTCCTTTGGATTTTATGATACATTCAACCGCACTTGGAAAATCATCATTTAATAAAGAGGCTAGATGCCCAATGGACTTACTTTCCGTATCAAAAGTTTTTTTTGCCAAGGCAAGTATGGCTTCGTTTTTGCTCAATCTAAATGTATAAATTGTAGATAGTATTCCTAAAAGAATGCTATATTTAAGTTTACAAAATTACGTAAACTTAATTTTATGGAATACTTTATGTTTTAATAAAGTTAAATTGGACAAAAAGCGATTTAAATTTTTAAAAATACGTATCTTAAGTAATTGAAATTTTGACTACGCGCTAATTCAACACATTTAAAAATGCAAAAAAATGGTATAGTTTTGAACGGACTGGACCTTCACGCCTCTTTAAAAAAATACTTCGGTTTCTCGCAATTCAAAGGACTTCAGGAAGAGGTCATCAAAAATATAATCCAAGGAAATAACACTTTTGTAATTATGCCTACCGGCGGTGGCAAGTCTTTATGCTACCAACTCCCTGCATTGATGCAAGAAGGGACGGCCATAGTGGTTTCACCACTGATTGCCTTGATGAAAAATCAGGTGGATGCACTCCGAGGCGTTTCTTCCAACAATGGAGTGGCCCATGTACTCAATTCCTCGTTGACCAAAAATGAGGTCAAGCAGGTAAAACTGGATATTACGGAGGGCATAACAAAGCTATTATACGTGGCACCGGAGTCCTTGACCAAGGATGAATATGTAGACTTTTTACAATCGGTAAAGATTTCCTTTGTTGCTGTAGACGAGGCACATTGTATCTCCGAATGGGGACACGATTTTAGACCGGAATATCGAAACCTAAAGACTATCGTAAATCGTTTGGGCGATGCCATACCCATAATTGGGCTTACAGCTACGGCTACACCAAAGGTGCAGGAGGATATCATAAAGAATTTGGGAATTGTGGATGCCAAAGTTTTTAAGGCTTCCTTCAATAGACCCAACCTTTTTTATGAGGTACGGCCAAAGACTGAGAATGTGGATGCGGACATTATCCGTTTTGTGAAACAAAATGCAGGAAAATCCGGAATCATTTACTGCCTTAGCAGAAAACGTGTGGAAGAGCTCGCACAGGTATTGCAGGTGAATGGCGTCAGCGCAGTTCCTTATCATGCGGGTTTTGATGCAAAAACACGTTCCAAGTACCAGGATATGTTCTTAATGGAAGACGTGGATGTGGTGGTCGCGACCATAGCATTTGGCATGGGAATAGACAAACCGGACGTACGTTTTGTTATACACCATGACATTCCCAAGAGTATTGAGAGTTATTATCAGGAAACAGGCCGTGCCGGTAGGGATGGTGGTGAAGGTCATTGCCTCGCCTTTTATTCGTACAAGGATATTGAAAAACTAGAAAAATTCATGTCCGGGAAGCCTGTGGCCGAACAAGAGATAGGAAACGCCCTTTTACAGGAGGTGGTTGCCTATGCGGAAACCTCCATGTCCCGAAGAAAGTTTATGCTGCATTATTTTGGGGAAGAGTTCGATGAGATAAACGGCGATGGGGCCGATATGGATGATAACACCAGAAACCCCAAGGAAAAGCAGGAGGCCAAGGAAGATGTTATAAAACTTCTAAAGGTGGTCCATGGAACCCTTGAAAAATTTAAGTCCAAGGAAATCGTGAATACGTTAAGGGGTAAGATAAATGCGCTGATATCATCTCATAAAACAGATGAGAAACCAATCTTTGGCATTGGTTCGGACAAGGATAAAAATCATTGGATGGCATTGATACGTCAGGTCCTGGTTGCCGGACTCCTAAAAAAGGAAATAGAGCAATACGGGATTTTGCACGTAACACCAAAAGGAAAGGATTTCCTAGAGGCCCCCACGTCATTTATGATGACCAAAGATCATGTATATAATAAGGCCACTGATGATGCCATTGTAAGTGCAGCGAGTAAAGGCGGTATAGCCGATGAAAAACTACTGAAACAATTAAAGGCCCTGAGAAAGTCCCAAGCCGGTAATTTGGGCGTTCCACCTTTCGTGGTCTTTCAGGATCCTTCCTTGCAGGATATGGCTTTAAAATATCCCATTTCCATGGAGGAATTATTGAATATCCATGGGGTAGGGGAAGGTAAGGCCAAAAAATATGGGAAACCTTTTGTAGAAATGATAGCCACTTATGTAGAGGAAAATGATATTATTCGCCCGGACGATTTGGTCGTAAAAAGCACCGGGGCCAATTCCGGTCTAAAGCTTTACATCATTCAAAATGTGGACCGCAAATTGCCTTTGAGCGACATTGCATCGGCCAAAGGTCTTGAAATTCCGGACCTGATCAAGGAAATGGAACAGATTGTATTCAGCGGTACTAAACTGAACCTAGCTTACTGGATCGATGAAATTTTGGATGAAGACCAACAGGAGGAAATACACGACTACTTTATAGAGGCCGAAACGGATGATATAGATGACGCCATGGAAGAGTTTGACGGGGATTATGAAGACGATGAATTACGGCTGTATCGTTTAAAGTTTATTAGCGAGGTCGCG
The DNA here is from genome assembly GCA_947494715.1 of uncultured Flavobacteriaceae bacterium. Lineage (GTDB taxonomy): Bacteria > Bacteroidota > Bacteroidia > Flavobacteriales > Flavobacteriaceae > Ulvibacterium. Next base: position 237,402 of record CANLWG010000008.1, read on the forward strand.
AATTAAATACTTCATAAGTTTGCTATTAGAGGAATTGTTTTGATTAAAGGACGTTATGAAAAGTCCAGCAGTAGATTTTGATGTTTCCCATAAGACTATCCAAGCCACTAGTGGCTTCAATTCTCTAAAATATGGAGAGAATTAATAAAAAAAGAAAAAGCCGCTGAAAATATATTTTCAGCGGCTTTTTTGTATTCTCCTCTCTCCCATAGTTTAAGGAGCTGATGCTCCACCTTTGGATTTAGCTCTTTTCAATTGTCGTTGTATCTTTTTAATAGCGGATTCAATGGACTTTTCAGGCTCTATAATATTATATTCTCCCCAGAAATCAGGGTCGGAAAAACCACTGGCCGCTTCGGCCAAAATAATGGAAGACCTCATTCTTTCCTTTGATTTTGGAAATTCACTGGCCAAATTTTTCTCCCAATCGGTTACAGCCATTTCGCACGTCATACTATAAACCGAATTGAACAATCTTTTGTCCCAATTGACCTTGAATTCCAAGAGCACATTGCTATAGCCATAGTACCATTTACCATCTTTTTCCCGGTAATCCACCCTGTAAGCCACTTCCGTAGGCCATACCTTCGCATTTCTTGGCTTTCTACGGACAAACATTCTCGAGGCCAGGTTCTTATCGGTAATATTAAGCGAAAATATAGCACTGGTAAGAATCTTGTTCTCCACATCTATATATAGTTTTCCCTCATAAAGTGGTTCAAAAATACTGCTGTGCTGTTCAAAATTAACAACATAAATGAGTTTATCGTTGACCCTAGTGGAACGATCAAAACTGAATACATACTTATCTATGGATTCCTCGGTAAAGATATATTCCGGATATTTCATAACATCCACGAACAAGGTATTGAAAGGGCCTCCCTGAAGCTTTAAGGCCACCGTGTCCAATTTGCTATAATCCGTACTCTTTCTGGATTTATACAACTGCACGGCATCCTTGCGAGGTGATGTATATGGTGTTTTATAGATATTGACCACGGCTTCCGACAAGGAAACATTTTTCCTCCTTTTTTTAATGGTCTCCCTATAAAAAGCTGTCATTAAAGTAGGGTCATCAAAATAATTGTCGCCCTTTCTTTTCAAAGTCTGTCTAACCAACTCACCGGCATCCTTGGGAATTTCAATGTTAACCTCGGAAAGTTCCATAACGGAAACCTCCATTTGTATCTTATTGTTATTGCTCTCAAATTGTGCCAAGGGCACTATCTTATCCTTATACCCCAAGAAAGAGACCATAACATTACCTTCTGTTATGTCCTTGGACACTTTCAAGGCAAATTCACCTTCCGTGTTGGTAATGGTACTTATATTGGTTCCCTCAATGGTTAAGGTGGCGAACACCAATGGTTTTTTATTTGCCGCGTCCATCACTTCTCCCTTATATTGATTAAAAGAGGTATCTTGTTGTTGGGCATCCTGGAAAAAAGCAGACGCCTTATGTGTTCCGGTTACCCCAATGAGAAACACTACTAATAATGTCGCCACCAAGGATTTGTTGGGTAATTGTATAAAATTTTGCATCGTTATTGATATTTGGCACTCAACTAAATAATTTAACCCTAAGGTAGTGATTTTTAACGAAATGCTTTGTTAAAAAGATGGTAATAAACCATAATTTATTTGTATATTTTGAACGTTGGCCCAGTATTCTTCAAATCCAGTTTTTAAGTTAAAATCTAAATAAAAAGTAGTCACCTACTTTCGCCGAAATGATATTATTTTTGAAGCTATCAAAAGATACGGCAACTCCGGATTATTGGTCTATTCTATTGGTGAAGTATCCTTCAATTCATGCAATATTTTTTCCAAATGATTTCGAATGAGTGAAAAATGGCCTTCGTTTTCGAGTACGTGGAGCTTGGAATTCATTAACTCCGAATCCAAATAAATGCCTCTGTGGTAAGGGGACATTTTATCCTCGGTCCCATACCAAAGATGAATAGGAGCATCTATGTCCTTAATTCGGAAGCCCCAATCGTTTACATATAGCTTCCATTCCTGTACCACACCATCAATGCCATTTTTATAGGCCTCAACACTACCATCGATAAATTCCCATCCATATTGCGGTCTTTGGGTCATAATGGCCCTATCCGGCACAGGAAGATAATTCTGAAACTGTTTTAGACGGCTCCCAGGTTTTTCCAATAAGGTCTTAAAGTCGTTACGGATTACCTTTCTCAATCCGTTGTCATTTTTCCGGGAAGCCAACCAATGGATGAATTTCACGGGAGGCCACATATCCTTTAAGCTACCTTTGTAATCATAAGGCGCAGCTCCACAAACTATGGCACTTTTATACACCCTATTGGAGATTTCATGGGCACATGCCAACACATGGGGTGACCCACCGGATAGGCCAAAAACCGAAAATTTTTCCAATTGTAGATGATCGGCGAGTTCGGCCATGTCCTTGGGCCAGCCCAAGAAAGTCCTGTTTTTCTTAAAGGAGGACAAACCAATACCCGACCTATCCGGTGCAATGATCCGTATTCCCATAATTTGGGCCGTGCTATCCATGAATGCAGAGGACAACCTGCTTTCCTGTCCCCCATGAAAGTAGAATATTGGAAATCCGATCAGGTCCCCATATTCGGCATACCCTAATGTCCTGCCGTCTTTAAGGATCAGCTTGTTGTCGGTTTTCATTCCCGATTTTACCATAGTATTCCCTTTACTTATTTGTGAGGAAACTTTTAAGCTAGAAACGGATACGGGCAATAGGAACAAATACACATAACCAAAAATTGGAATTAGAAGTATAATTGCCGTTATTACAATAAGTGCGATTTTCAATTTCCTTTTCATGTTGACCTAAAGGTCGTTTAGATTATTCCTGCTTTTTATCTTTTGTTCTGCTCATCATGAGTCTTGGAAGAAGCCCTGACCAATCGGTGGATTTCGTTAAGTTCATTTTCGCTAAGATGTCGCCATTTCCCCACGGGAATATCCAAATTGACATTCATAATGCGGATACGTTTCAAGGTTTTTACCCGATATCCCAAATATTCGCACATACGACGTATCTGTCTATTTAAGCCTTGTGTCAGTACAATCTTGAATTCCTGGCGACCCGTTTGTTCCACTTTACATTTGCGGGTCACCGTGTCCAGTATAGGCACGCCATTGGCCATTTTGTGTACAAAATCGTAGTCTATGGGCTTGTTTACGGTAACCATATACTCCTTTTCATGACGGTTCCTTGCCCTAAGAATCTTGTTTACTATGTCGCCGTCGTTGGTTAAAAAGATTAGGCCCTCGCTCATTTTGTCCAAGCGGCCAATAGGAAAGATACGTTTGGGGTAACCGATAAAATCTATGATATTGTCCTTCTCTACCTGGGTATCCGTGGTACAAACAATACCTATTGGTTTGTTAAAGGCCAAATACACCGGTTTTTCCTTCGGTTCGGAGATAAGTTCCCCATCCACCCGTACCGTATCGTTTTCCGAAATTTTGGAACCCATTTCAGGGATTTGCCCATTAACGGTCACCCGGCCTTGCCTAATAAGTTTGTCGGCCTCACGCCGGGAGCAATAGCCTACTTCGCTCAAGTATTTGTTGATTCGAATGGGTTTTGGGTCCGACACTTGCAATTATTTGGAATTTGTAAAGATAGCGGTTTTGATCAGGTATTCTTAAATACGGGAAAGACGTTCTTGCTCCAGTGTAAAGAAGGGACAATGCATCTTGTGGAAGCTTTCTTCTAAAGGGTGAATACTTCAGTTTCCAATGTTTCGGTATCCAAGATGAGAAAGGTGGCCGGAATGGCCTTCAAACTACCGCCATGAAAGCCCATGAGGGTTCCGGGGTTTATAAATAGGGTATTGTTTATGGTTTCGTGATCCATCAGGTTGTGATCGTGTCCGTAGCAGACCACATCGAAGACCCCATGTTCTGCCAATATCTTGGCTTTTTCGGGATAATGGTTCATGGCGAAAGACTTGCCGCCCAATTCACCTTTGTAATATTCCCCATGGATATGAATATTCGGATAGTTGTTCGAAACCTGGATGAGGGCAGCGACATCACCATCATTATTGCCCAAAACCATATGTATAGGTTGGGTATAGGCCCGTCCAAGAAGTTTAATGATAAAGGGCGAACATAGATCCCCGCAGTACAACATAGTTGAGGTAGCTTGTAACTCAGGCATTTCCAGTGCCCTTTGAAGGTTATTGATATGATCGTGAATATCTGAAACGATGGCAATTTTCATAGTATGGAAGATTAAGTTTGGCGATTCAAATCTTTTACGAATTTACCAATATTAAATCACAAAAACTTGTACGTACAAGTTGCTTTGGTTATCTTTAGCCAGTCCCATCCTAATTGGGATAAACCTACCCTTTCTAAACATGGAAAAAAAAATAAATAGAAGAAGTTTTGTTCAAAGGTCAAGCTTGGGTTCTGCAGGTATGCTATTGTCGCCAAGTATCTTACTATCGTCATTCAAATGCCATAAAACCCAAAAAGAAATTTCCATAAATGCCCATCTCTGGATTTATGCCAGTAAATTTCCCCCGGACTGGGATTGCACACCTGTCTTGGATACCGTATTTTCCGATTTGAGCTATGCTGGTATCGAAGGCGTGGAAATTATGGAAGGCCAATTGCGTCATGACGATTCCATCGAGCGCCTAAACGGACTGATAGAAAAATATAATCTACCCGTTTCGGGATCTTCCTATGGGGTCGGTTTTAAGATGTGGGATGTTGCGCAGCACAAGGAAATCATGGAAGACATCGAAACGGTGGTCCCACGATTGGCCCAGGTAGGTGGAAAAACATTTGGCATATCGGTGGGGGCCAAGAAAGACGGACTTAAAACCGAAGCCGAACTCGATGCGCAAGCTACCCTTTTAAAAAAAGTCAGATCTATTTGTCAGGGCAATGGTATAGAGGCCAATTTACACAATCATACCTATGAAGTGGAAAATGATATGCACGATTTAAGAGGTACTTTGGCCAGGATTCCTGATTTTAAATTAGGCCCGGATTTAAATTGGTTAATTCGGGGAGGAGTGGACCCGGTAGATTTTATCAATGCTTATGGTCAGCAAATTGTATATCTTCATATACGAGATCAGTACAAAGATGGAACTTGGTCTGAATATGTTGGTCAAGGCGATACAAATTTTGAACCCATCGCGGCTGCTCTTAAGGCTCAAAATTTTGAAGGTAAAGCCGCGATAGAATTAGCTTTTCCCAATGATTTCACACCTAAAAATGAGTTGAGGGAAGATTGGAAAATGAGCCGGGAATTTGTACAAAAGACTTTCGGGTGGTAAAGTAGTAGTAAATATCCTGCTCATGAATATAGTATATGCCAGGAACAATACAATCGCCTTGAAATAAAATAGGGTAGTAATAGCTGCTTTTAAAAGGCTATTCCATTAAATATTGAATTTGAAACAATAACAAGATTATGAAAATCGCCATGCTAGGTTCGGGTTTTATCGCCCGCTTTTATGCAGAATCGCTACATGCGCAGAGACGCAAGGATCATGTGATCATGGTCTATTCAAGAAACAATGCAAATGCCGAACGTTTTGCCAAGGACTATGGGCTGCCTTTTTATAGTACTTCTATGGAAGAGGCCATCTCACATCCGGATGTAGATGTAGTGCTGATTTCTTTACCTAATCATTTGCACGAGGCTGCTGTACTGGCTTGTGCCAAGGCCAAAAAACATGTCATTTGTACAAAGCCGCTAGGACGTACGGCCGAGGAAGCCAAACGTATGCTTGATGCAGTAGAAGAGGCAGGAATTTTTGGCGGTTATCTGGAAGACCTTTGTTATACCCCCAAATTCTTGAAATCGATGGAAAGCGTAAACCGGGGAGATATCGGTCGAGTACTTTGGGCAAAATCCCGTGAAGCCCATCCAGGACCACATAGCGATTGGTTTTGGGACAAGGAAAAATCCGGTGGCGGGGCCATTATAGACCTAGGTTGCCATTGTGTGGAAATAAGCCGGAACTTTATCGGAAAGAACATAAAACCGATCGAGGTAATGTGTTGGGCAGACACCCAGGTACATCCCATAGATGCCGAAGACCATGCCATCGGGCTGGTAAAATACGCAAATGGCGCCATTGGGCAGTTTGAGGTGAGTTGGACGTTTAGAGGCGGAATGGATTTACGGGACGAGGTCATGGGTACCGAAGGTACTATATGGGTCAATAGCTTTTTGCGCACTGGTTTTGAAATGTTCACTACGGGAAAAGGTGGTGAGGGCTATGTGGCCGAAAAAGCAGAATCGAATGTAGGCTGGCTGTTTCCGGTTGGTGACGAAGCCCATGAATTAGGATATCCACACATGTTTACGGACATGTTCACGGCCATCGAGGAAAATCGTGACCCCTTGGAAACTTTCTATGATGGTTATGTGGTCAATGCTATCTTGGATGCCGCCTTTAAGTCGGCCGATAGTAAGACCTGGGAACCGGTAATTCTAGAGGATTGGCGGGGGGATGAACCTGAAGACCATCAAAAAGATTGGGAATCCTATGATGATGATCACTATCTGATCAAGAAAGAAATTTTGCCCAACGGAGATGTCACGGTGATATTAAAGCACAAAAAAACAGGAAAGGTTTCCAGAAAAGTAACCTTGGCCTAGGCATACAATCTCATGTCTAATGTCTCAAATCTAACATCTTAAAAATGTACATCAACGGGAAGGCAATTACCGAAAACACCTACGACGCCATCGTTATTGGATCGGGTATAAGTGGTGGCTGGGCTGCAAAGGAATTATGTGAAAAAGGATTGAAAACCCTAGTGCTGGAACGTGGCCGAATGGTGGTGCATATAAAGGATTACACCACGGCGAGCATGCATCCATGGGAGTTCGAACATCGCGGAGTCATTCCGCAAAAAATCAAGGAGGAAAACCCGGTGATTAGCCGTTGTTATGCCTTTAGTGAAGCTACGGAACATTTTTTTGTAAAGGACACCGAACATCCATACGAACAGACCAAACCTTTCGACTGGATAAGGGGTTATCAGGTGGGAGGTAAATCCTTGCTCTGGGCGCGATGGACGCAACGTTGGAGCGACCTTGATTTTGAGGCCAATGCCAAAGAAGGTATCGCAATCGATTGGCCCATACGGTACAAGGACATAGCTCCATGGTACAGCTATGTTGAAAAATTTGTGGGCATAAGCGGAAATAGGGATGGGCTTTCGGTTATTCCCGATGGGGAATTTCTGCCGCCCATGGAAATGAACTGCCTTGAAAAACATGTGAAAGAGCAATTGACAAAACAGTATAAAGACCGCCACCTGGTAATTTCAAGAACCGCCAACCTTACCACAAGGCATAAAGGTCGCGGCCCCTGTCAATATCGTAGCCTATGTAATCGAGGATGTCCGTTTGGTGGCTATTTTAGCAGCAACTCCTCCACACTTCCAGCTGCGGAAAAAACAGGAAACCTGACTATCCGGCCTTTTTCCGTGGCACAATCCATTATTTACGATGAAACTACCGAGAAGGTCACAGGCGTCCGCATAGTAGATACCAATACCAAGGAAAGTATCGAATATTTTGCTAAGATCATCTTTGTAAACGGTTCAACTTTGAATTCCACCCTTTTGCTAATGAATTCCACCTCATCACGTTTTCCGGATGGAATGGGCAATGATTGTGGTGAATTGGGCCACAACTTGATGGACCATAATTATAACTGCAAGGTACAGGGAGAATATGACGGTTTCAAGAATAAATATTACTCTGGAAGACGGCCAACCGGAACGTATCTGGCCAGGTTTAGAAATTTCGGCAAGGACAAACAAAAAGATTTCAGACGGGGCTACGCGTATGCCGCAGGAGGTTCACGGCCAGCACAGAGCGAGCTAAGCAAAATAGTCATTGGTGAAACCCTCAAAACCGATTTGACACGGTTGGGACCTTGGAAATTTGGTTTTAGCGGTATGGGCGAATGCCTCCCCTATCATGAAAACAAGATAACTTTGAGCAAAGACAGGACGGATGAGTGGGGTATGCCGATATTGAATATCGATGCAGAATACAAGGAGAATGAGACCGCTATGACCAAAGATATGGTCAATACGGCGCTGGAAATGTTGGATTCGTTAAATTTTAAGAATATCGAGGATAAGAAACAGGTACGAAATATAGGCCTGAACATTCACGAAATGGGAACCGCCCGGATGGGCCATGACCCGAAAACCTCCGTACTTAATGGAAATAATCAAGTCTGGGGCGCTAAAAATGTTTTTGTCACAGATGGTGCCTGTATGACCTCAAGTGCCTGTCAAAATCCATCGTTGACCTATATGGCCTTGACGGCCAGAGCCGCGGATTTTGCAGTAAGCGAATTAAAGAAGATGAACCTCTAAGCGATACCAATGCTACGAAAAACTTTTATCAACCGATTGGCCCTAGGGAGTGGAAGTGCGCTTTTACTCCCAGCGGCAAGCCTACTGCAAGGTTGTGAATACAAACCAACTCTACGAACTGCTCTGACCGATGCTGATATTCCTTTGCTGGATGAACTGGGAAATACCATTATTCCGGATACGATGTCTTCTCCAGGAGCCAAGGCCGCAGACATTGGAGAATATATGCTAGTCATGTACTCGGATTGTATGCCCTGGGAAGAACAAAATATCTTCCTGAACGGAATCAACGAATTGGATTCAAGAGCGGCACAGACTTTTTCAGGTTCTTTTGTTGAGGCCGATTCCACTCAAAAATTGGAGCTGTTGGAGGTTGTACAGACCGAGGCGACAGCCTATCAGCTTAAAATGGAAAAAGAGGAAAAGACATTACCTCATTACTTTGACCTTTTAAAAGGTTTGACCATTTCGGGATACTTCTCTTCGGAAATTGGAATGACCCAAGCTAGAAATTACCTTCCGCTACCCGGAAAATTTGAGGCCTACATTCCTTATGATCAGGATAACAAACCTTGGGCAACCTAGAAGTTATGGACTTTAAAAACACCTCATATATCGTCATGGGCGGCACCACGGGAATGGGTCTCACCGTGGCCAAGGCATTGGAAACCAACGGGGCCCAGGTTCTCGTTGTCGGAAGAAATCCAGATAATTGTAAAAAGGCGGGGAAAGCCTTAGGGCAAGGCAGTATTTCGCTGAGCGGGGATGCCACGGACCCCGAAACCATGAAAATCGCAATTCAAATGGCCCATAACGCTTTTGGAAGTATTACTGGGTTATTCCATGTAGCTGGTGGAAGTGGTCGCAAATGGGGCGATGGCCCTTTGGATCAAATTACTTTGGACGGTTGGAACAAGACCTTGGAACTGAACCTAACCTCCTTGATGCTCGCAAACCAGGCAATGATTCAGTATTTCCTTGAACATGAAAAGGAAGGTATTATTTTGAACATGGGATCCGTATTGGGTTTCTCCCCATCTCCAAAGTACTTTGTTACCCATGCCTACGCCGCTGCGAAATCGGCTATTATTGGTTTTTCTAAGTCCATTGCCGCCTACTATGCCCAACATAACATCCGGGTTAATGTCATTGCTCCGAGCCTATTTGTTACACCCATGGCAAAACGGGCCACGGAAGATAAGGAGATATTAGAATTTCTGAAAACGAAACAACCGTTGGATGGAGGACGCGCGGGGGCATCCGAAGATATCAATAATGCCGCGCTAATGTTCTTGCATCCGGATTCCAAATTTATTACCGGACAGGTCTTGTCCGTGGATGGAGGTTGGACTATTAGTGAAGGGCAATATAAATAAGTCTTTGGGAAAATGACAAAGCATTATTTGGGCATCGACATCGGAGGAACAAAAATCAAGACCGTTATCCTCAATGGGGAAGGTAAAATCCTGGAGCAAAACGAGGTTCTGACAGAGGATGGTTCTATGGATACGGAGCTTTGGAAGAAAAAAATAGTTTCCCAAATCGCTGAAAAGACTCACCAATATGCTGAAAAGGGTGACCGGTTGCTGCAATGTGCCATCTCGGCTCCCGGTCTGGTTGATAAAAAAAACCAGATGATTCTCCACATGCCAGAACGCCTACAGGGCATAGAAAATTTCAATTGGTCCGAAGAATTACGGCAAGACATCAAAATCATCAACGACGGGCATTCGGCCTGCTTGGCCGAATATGAGTCTTTTTACAAGGGGCAGGAAATACGGCATATGCTTATGCTTACTTTGGGTACCGGCGTAGGCGGAGGTATCATTATCAATGGAGAATTGTATCAGGGAGATCTGCAACGGGCAGGACACGTAGGCCATATGACCGTTGCCTATGATGGCGCGCCTACCATGACGAATATGCCGGGCAGTTTGGAACATGCTATCGGCAACTTTTCGGTTTCCGAACGGACCAAAGGTCGATACAAAAGTGTTCGCGAACTAGTCGATGCCTATGAAAATGGGGAAGAAAATGCAGAAAAATGGTGGTTGGAATCCGTTCAAAAACTAGCCGTTGCATTGGCTTCCTTGACCAATATACTTTCCCCGGAACTGATTGTTTTGGGCGGTGGTATAACAGCAGGTGCCAAAGCTTCATTGATGGAACCCTTACAAGATTTCATGGCCCGTTATGAATGGCGGCCAAAAGGATATAAAATAAAAATAGAGGCAGCAAAGCATGGTAGTTTCGCCGGCGCCATTGGAGCCGCTTTTTTTGCCAGGAACAACAATAGCTAATCAGAGATAAATGAGCGTTACAAAACAGTATTTGGAAAAAGGAAGGGATATCATTAGCACGATAGAAAAACAGGAGCCCGTAATTCAAGAGGTGGCACAACTGTTCGCCAAATCTATTTTAAATGGTAGAATGGTACACTTGTTCGGATCAGGGCATAGCAGAATAATGGTCGAGGAAATGTGGCCGCGTTACGGATCGTTCCCTGGTTTTAATCCGATTGTGGAGTTGTCCCTGTCCTTTCATAATCTAGTGGTCGGTGCTAATGGACAACGGCAGGCGATGTTCCTTGAAAATGTATCGGGGCTCGCGGCACGTATCCTTCGAAACTTTGATACCAGTCCGGTGGATACGGCACTGATTATCTCGTCTAGTGGTTGCAATGTGGTTCCCATAGAAATAGCCGAGGAATTTCAAAAACGAAACATCAAGGTGGTGGCCTTGGTGAGCAGCCTACATTTGCTAGGCAGCACTTCAAAAAGAGCCGATGGCAAAAAGTTGACAGATTTTGCCGATCACGTACTGGATACAGGGGCTCCTCTGGGTGATGCCATGATTTATCTAGATGGACTCGATTCCCCCGTGGCACCTGGTTCAACCTTGGGTGGTGTTTTGATCGTAAACTCGGTCAAGGCGGAAGTAGCCAACATTCTCCATAAGAACGGGAAATCGCCCAAGGTGTTGAGTAGCGGGAAAATCATTGGGGAGAAACGAGCGATGGACCTATTCGAATCGGCTTATGACGAGCATGCCCATTTAATGGCAAAATTGTATGAAAATGTAGGGCCTCAAAAATAATCATATGCACTTTACCTCAAAAATCAGAAAAAACTATCGCACGGACATTCTCATCATCGGTAGTGGAAGTGCCGGGTCTACCGCGGCAATTGGCGCTTCCTCGGGAAAATACAAAGTAACTCTTGTAGAACGTTACGGGTTTCCTGGGGGTACCTCCACACAAATGCTTGATACGTTTTATGGTTTTTTTACCCCGTCTGATAACCCAAAAAAAATTGTTGGAGGTATACCGGATAAAGTAGTGGATACCTTAAATACATCGGGAAATATATTTCTAAGGCCCAATACGTACGGGGCCGGGACGGGAGTTAATTATAACCCTGAAAAACTGAAACAGGTTTGGGATAATATATTAGTGGAAAGCGGTGTAGAAGTCTTTTACCATTCCACCTTGGTGGGAGTGGAAAGTGTAGGGGAAACTTCTACCTGCATCTTTTTTCATAAGGGAATGGGTTTTTTTTCCATAAGTGCAAGGCGTATTATTGATGCTTCCGGCGATGCAGATTATTGCCATTGGGCAGACATTCCATATGAACTTGCCGGAGAAAAGGAACCTGCCCAGAGTTTGACTACAACCTTTAGGATGTCAAATGTGGAGCACCAAGTCTATGAAGCAGCGGGAGGCAAGAAAATGCTCAAGGAAAAAATGGCGACTGCTTATGAAAAAGGCTCACATCCCCTGCCACGAAAAGAAGGTTCTGCCCATGAAATGTGCCAACCCAAATGTATATCTACTGTGGCCGTAAAAGTGGTTGACCTTGATCCCTTGGATGTGGAAGGCATTACCAAGGCAGAGATTGAGGGACGCAAGCAAGCCTTTATTTTTGAAGATTTCTTTAGGGCTGAGGTTCCAGGCTATGAAAACGCTAAAATAATTGGACTTTCCCATCAAATTGGTGTTCGGGAAACCCGTCGCGTCTTTGGTGAATACCGATTGACGAAAGCGGATTGTATGTCCGCAAAAATGTTTGATGACCAGATTTTTCTCTGTGGTGCGCCTATTGAGGATCATCGTAAGTCCGATGACGGCGGATCGGAGACCTTTTGGCAATATGTCCCCAATGGGGGAACATATGGCGTCCCATACGGCACCATTATTCCAAGGGAAAGTACAAATACTTGGGTAGTGGGTCGATGCTTTTCCGCCACCCATGATGCCCATGCTTCCTGTCGATCCATGGCCCAGACCATGAGCATGGGACAGGCCGCCGGTATCGCCGCAGTACTTTCAATGAACGCCGACCAGGAACCCAAGCATGTCAACATCCCAAAATTACAGGATTCCCTAATTGAACTGGGAGCTGTTTTGGAAACACCAAGTAAGATTGCGGATATCTCCCGTAATGGGTGGGCGAATAACTAAAAACTATGAAACAAGATTTTTTTAGAACTGTTTTGGGCGATAGGCCCGTCATGGAAATGGGGCTTACCTACGCTCACGAACATATTGTAATTGATGATTGCTATGTTACCGCCAAGCATCCGGAATTTTTGCTGAACGATGTTTCTAGAATTTCTACCGAGCTTACCAGTTTTTACAATTCTGGGGGAAGAACCGTTGTGGATACCATGCCTGCAAATAGCGGTCGAAACATTTTCAAGTCCGTGCAGGTGAGTCAAAATAGTGGAGTTAACATCATTTTACCTACTGGACTTCACTTGGAAATCTACTACCCAGAAAACCATTGGCGCTATTATAGTACAGAAGATGAGTTGACCCGACTTTTCATAGCGGATATTGAAGAGGGCATTGATCAGTTTGACTATTCCGGTCCTTTGGTCAAAAGAACGCCCCATAAAGCAGGACTCATTAAATTGGCCACAGGAGATGATTCTTTTACAAAACATCAAGAGTTGATTTTTAGGGCCGTGGTCAATGCACATCTGGAGACGGGTGCCCCGATTTTAACCCATACCAACTTTGGCAAGCAGGCATTGGAACAAGCACTACTTTTTGAAAAACTGGGAGCAAATTTACAACACGTCGTATTGTCCCATGTAGACCGTGCGATGGATGTTGATTATAATAGAGCCGTCCTGGAAGTTGGTGTTCGCGTGGAATATGACAGTGCCTTTCGATGGAAAAAAGGACAATCCAACTATACCCTTGATCTTTTGGAAAAATTACTGCCGAATTATCCCGAACAGATTACTATGGGCATGGATATGGCCAAAAATGCATATTGGAAGAGTTATGGTGGCCTACCTGGGTTAAACTATCTCATAGAAACCATTCCTGATTTTCTCAAATCAAAAGGATTGGAGGAGTACTATCAACAAGTATTTTTTGAAAATCCAAAGATATTGTACTCATTCTTTAGACCCTCCTGAACAAATCAGAGGAAGTAACTATTTCGAATAGGGTATTCCTTAGTATTACAATATAGATCACCATATAGGTTGAGGCTTGCCTTGCTAGTTCTGAACCGGACCGAAATATGCAAAATGGGGCTTCCCTCGGAGATTCCCAGATTTTGTGCGATATCCTTCGTTGCATGTATTGACCTTAATTCTTGTTCGGCACCCATTACTTCGATTAGATATTCTTGACTCAGGGTTTTGAAAAAAGAGCCCTGTACAAAGTCATCCGGTTTAATAATCTCCAAGGCATTGAGCGAATACCAATTATTCTCCAAGACTACGGGCCGGTCGTTAATGTGCCGAACCCGTTGGAAATAAACGCACTTGGATTTTTGCTCCTCTTGTGTCAGGGAAAACGCTATAGTTCGGTCCCAATCCGTAATTTTTGGTTCCTTGGTCAGTATCGTTTTAACCTCATAATCAATCGCACCTGAAAATCCCTTTATCGTCAATAACCCCAGAGATTTTCGCCGTTCCAGGACTTTGCTGCCTTTACCATGCTCCTTTTCGATGAAACCTTCCTTCATCAGTTCGTCAAGGGCTTTTCTTACCGTGGTTCTCGTTGTGTTGAACTGGTGGCAAAAATTGTGCTCCGAGGGCAGATAACTTCCTATGGGGTATTTACCAGTTTGTATCCTCTTCTTAATGTATTCCTGAATCCGTTGGTATTTTTTGGCTTTTTTCAATAGTAGGGAATCGCTGTTTATAAGGCAATATACGTCATAATACAAACTTTGGCCAAACCTGTAAATTCGTAATCTTACTTTGTTCGCATTGCCTTGGTCACAAATGGACTAAAACCATCATTTAGCAATTTAACAGCCATCATGACCAAATAATGTAATGGGGACATAGATTAATCATCAAATGGAATTTGACTCCGTTGCACATTTTTGGTCTGGGTGCCCAGATCAAACCATTCCCAAAATGCTCTGAGGAATAATTCAAATTATGGGTTTCGGGTGGTCTCACAAAATGTTGGTTTAACGGCACTATTATCAATACTACTAAAACGGGAGAAACCATGGTTTCTCCCGTTTTCTTTTTCAAATTAAGAAAATACCGGGGCCATGTCCATATATAGCCTTACAGATTGGACCTTTCCAACATCGTTCAGATCTGTGAAAGCTACCGCCTTTACGGTCGCATCTTTACCATCATGTCTTTTGTAATGGTTCAAAGCCTCAAGTACATAGCTCTTGTCCGTGCCATAGATATTGGTCAAATCATGTTCTATCGATGCAAAACTTTGCCAGTATTCTCCAAAACCTTTAAGTATTGTTTCTTTACCTTTACCGAAAAGGTCGTTGTTGAACCATATTTCAACATCATCGGCCAAAAAGGCGCCATAAGTATCAACATCCTTTTTGTCCATTGCCTCTAGATAGTCCATGTATTTTTCATAACTACTTGCTGAAAGTTGATTTGCCCTTAAGTTTTTAGTTTTCATGACATCTATTTTTTAAGATTAATAAATTTTACTATACAAATATCCGTGAAGGAGTAAGGCATCGGTTAGTCATTATTGCGGTAAGAATAGTACTTTTTACGGGCTTATCCCTTCAAGCGGTAATTGGAAGGGGTCAGGC
>CANLWG010000009.1 GCA_947494715.1 uncultured Flavobacteriaceae bacterium
TATGGGTTTCCTCCCTGTTGTGAACAGAGATTGGAAAAAGGAAATAGTAGGAACAGAAAGGAAATGAAGAAACCAAGCTGCATTTTCTTCGTAGGGGGAAGGAAGTTATAAATCATGGTCAAAGCGCTAATGGATACGCCTTAAGATACGAATTAATACCCTAATTTCCCACGTACCCTGTACAAAACTTCGTCCGCTACTTTCTTGGCTTTTTGAGCCCCGATGTGAAGGGCATCGTCCACCTCTTCCAGGTGGGCCATATAATACTCAAATTTTTCCCGGGCATCACCGAACTTCCGTAGAATAAGCTCGAACAAAGCTTGTTTGGCATGCCCGTACCCATAATCACCTGCTAAATAATTGGCGCTCATTTCCTCGATTTGTTCCACACTGGCCAGTATTTTGTATAGCGCAAAGACATTGTCGGTAGAAGGATCCTTGGGTTCCTCCAAAGCCTTGCTGTCCGTGACTATGCTCATTACTTGTTTGCGCAATTTTTTATCCGTTTGAAAGATGTCGATAAGGTTTCCCTTGCTTTTGCTCATCTTTTCCCCGTCCGTGCCGGGAACATACATGGTTTCCTCCTGAACCTGGGCTTCGGGAAGTACAAAAGTTTCACCAAGCTGGGCGTGAAAACGGGAAGCTACATCACGGGTCATTTCCAGATGTTGTAATTGATCCTTCCCCACCGGAACGATATTGGCATCATACAAAAGGATATCCGCTGCCATTAACATGGGATAAGAAAAGAGTCCGGCATTTACATCCTCTAATCGATCTGCCTTGTCCTTAAAGGAATGGGCCAAAGTCAATCTTTGATAAGGGAAAAAGCAACTGAGGTACCATGCCAGCTCGGTCACCTGAGGCACATCACTTTGTCTATAAAAAACCGTTTTTTCCACATCAAGCCCAAAAGCCATCCAGGCAGCGGCGGTGGCATAGGTATTATTACGCAATTGGGTCCCATCCTTTATCTGGGTAAGCGAGTGCATGTCCGCAATAAAGAGAAAGGATTCGTTTTTGGGATCGGAGGCCATCTCTATTGCTGGAATTATCGCTCCAAGAATATTCCCCAAATGAGGGGTTCCGGTACTTTGTATACCCGTTAAAATTCGCGCCATAAGCTTAGTTAAAAGAGAGGCAAAGGTAAAAGAAATCAGAAAAAACAAAGCCAAAATAGCTATTTTTGGCCGTATGCTTACGTTACTTAAAAAAATAGGCCAGACGTTGTACCGTATTTGGTTCTATATTTTGGTGGCAGTACCTATTTTTATCTTTTTTCCATTCCTTTTAGTATTTACTTTTTCAGAAAGGAGCTATCCCCAATTTTTTTGGATGGCCCGAAATCTATGGGCCGCCCCTATTCTTTATGGCATGGGCTGCCCTCCAAAAATTATCCGTGAACAACAAATGGAAAGGGGTAGAAGCTATATGCTTGTGGCCAATCATACCAGTATGTTGGACATTATGCTTATGCTTTGGATAAGCAGAAGCCCCTTTGTTTTTGTAGGCAAAAAGGAATTGGTTAAAATTCCGTTATTCGGATTTTTTTATAAGCGGGTCTGCATCATGGTAGATCGCGAGGATACGCGAAGTAGAACAGGTGTTTATAGAAGGGCGCAACGACGTTTGAACCAAGGTCTAAGTATTTGCATCTTTCCAGAAGGGGGTGTCCCCGAGGAACACATTATTTTGGATGAATTCAAGGACGGGGCATTCAAAATGGCCATTGCCCATAGTATTCCTGTAATGCCTATCACCTTTTTTGATGGTAAAAAGCGATTTCCCTTCACTTTTTTTAGTGGAGGACCGGGTCCGTTACGGGTAAAAGTACATCCCTTTTTTGAAACGGTATCGTTGGCCGAAGAAGATAAAGGGAAATTAAGGGAACAGGTCCGAGGCCTAATTTTAAGGGATTTGCAAAAATGAAAAACGCCTCGACAAAGTTGTCGAGGCGAATTAGTAGTCGTTGAGGGTACAACGACTGACCTAACCAACATTATTAGAATTTAAAACTCAATCCACTATATACGCCTACCGAAAACGGTTGGAAATCCCCAGCAGTTTCTGAGAAGGTATTCAGTTGATACTTAAAAATAGGCTCCAGGTTAAATTGTAATTTAGGTGTAAATCTATAATTGAGGCCAAAACCTACATTGGTACTAAAGTTTACATCATTAATGTTGTTGGCCTCACCCATTTCAGTAGTGAGTCCATCCGAGGTAAGGGTAACAGCATTATCTACCAAGAATAAGGAGCTTACCCCACCGATTAAATTTATCCCAAATTTTCGGTCTAGAAGGGCATAATTGAGTTCCACCGGCACCTCTAAATATCCGAACTGTTGGGCCATAGTACCGTTTCTTGTCGGGTTCTGTGCCGCTATATCCAAAAGTGCGGCTTCCGGATCGGCTACAGCACTGGAAATACCGTTTGCCTTGCTTTGCACCACCAAGGTTTTGGAAGTCAATGTATAATCTATATTATCTATTTGCCCTTGAGCGGACGCCTGTAGGGAAGAGGAAAATTCCACATCATTGGTATCATAACCATAATCTACCCTATGAAGTCCTGAACGAATGCTTAACCGATCACTGATTTCATAGGCTACCGTAAGACCATAACTTAAATTAATGTCCCCGGACTTTGAGTTGGGAACAAAAATGGAGTGTACGGGCGATCCCTCACCAATGGCATCGTAATAGACTGGTGCAATGCTGGGTCCTGCGGACCATTTACTGCTTTTTGCCTCTGCTAGGGCCTCATCTTCTTGCTGCTTTTCAATTTCATCAAAAATTGATTTCCCCCCATTATCCTGCTCAATTTCCTTGGATATCTCTTCCCCGGCTTCTGCAATACCTTCCTCCGATGTAGACTTCGGATTATCCTTGGAAGATATCTTGGTATGGTCCGGATTGGGGACAAATTCCGTTTCCTTCCCTTTTTCGTTATCTAAATTAGTATCGGAAATTACAACGGCTTCGTTCCCATTTTTGGGAACAAGATTAGGACTATTCTTAAGTTGGAATTTATCAGTATCCGCTTGATTCTGTCGCTCGTCTTTTTGGGAATCTGCAATTTGAATAGCTTCGCCTTGTTGATTTTTTTCAGACACGACATCGTTTTCCCTTTTATTGATTTTGTTCAAACGGGAATCCGAAGCATCTTCCTTGATATCTGCAACAGCCGGACTTTTGTCCTCTGTTTGATGGATTGAATCGATTGTTTCTTTTTCGTCATTTGCATCAACATCTGCAACTTCAATTTCAACGGAACCTCGTGGAGTGGTGGAATCGGTTTCCTTTTCTCCTTTGGTTTGTTCCACATCTTGTCCATCGGTATTTTCAATATCCGTGATTATGGCGTCCTGTTCGGGGGTATCACCCAATGGACCAATAACGTAAATAAGCAGGGCCAATACGGCGGCCACTCCGCCTAGTTTCCACCAAAGTGGAATCGCCTTGCGGGATTTTTTCTTTTTGTCCAATGAAGCTTCAATGGATTCCCAAACTTTCTCGTCCGGTTTTTCCTCGAAATCCTTGAATTTTCTTTGGAACAATGTGTCTAAGTTCTTTTTGTTCATTTTACAATGACTTAAGCAATGTTCATGTTTTCTTTTTCCGAACCCGGTAGATAGTTTCTTTATAGGGTGCCCACTAGTGCAATAATCAAAACGCCGATTATTGACCGGATTGTTTCGGTTTCAATTTTTTCTTTTAAAATGGTCCTTGCACGAGCAAGGTTTGATTTTGATGTTCCTGGCGACGTTCCCAAAAGCTTACTGATTTCTTTATGGGAATAGCCATCCAATACGTATAAATTAAAGGTTAGTCTGTATTTGTTAGGTAGTTCTTGGATGTATTTCAGCAAAGTCTGTAAGCCTATATCCGCATAACTATCGGATTCAAACTCTACTTCTTCGCCAATGTTCTCAGTAACCACTTTTAGGTATTCCTCCTTGCGATACTTTTGCAATACGGTATTCACGGTTATACGTTTTATCCATCCTTCAAAGGAGCCCTTGGATCGGTACTGACCAATTTTGTCAAAAATGGTAATAAAACTGTCATGAAGACTGTCTTCTGCCTCAGTTCTATTACGGGAATATTTAAGGCATATACCGAACAGTATATCAGAATATTTCCTATATAACTGCTCCTGCGCCTTTCTATTACCCTTTTTACAATTGGCTATGAGTTCTTCCAGACTCAAAATGTTGGTTAGATTTTATTGCTTTTATTAGTTAACGGGTACTTCCACTTCAAAATACTCATCCATGCCATCCTCTGTTCCTTGCCAAAATCTAAAGGTGTACGGTTCATCGAATAGCACAACAAATAAAAATGTAGCCTCCCCCTCTTCTATGGCCATGGTACAGGCTTGATCTGTCCGCACCGAACCTACCGCTACTACATTACGCACGGTGACGTCATCCTTGGCAATGTCAAAACCTTCAAAGAAAGTACAACCATCAGGTCTTACATAGGTAACCTTTATTTCATAAGTCTCGTTGAGATTAAATGATTCGGGAAGTTCCGCACTTGTAATCTGTAAGGCCGTAAAATGAAAGTTAGGACCATCGTCCTCCAAATCGCATGAGCTTAGACTAAGCACTGCCAAAAGGGAACAAAAAATTAGAAAATACCTTTTCATTGGCAATCGGGTTTTCTTCTAAGATGTAAAGAAAAGGCAAAGGTTGCGTAAATACGCCTTATGACGGATCAAAATTGTATTTAATCCAACCCCTCGGCTTCAATAAGCTCGGGATACATTAAAGAAAAGAGACCATGGGGTTTTGCCAAAAAGAGAAATCGAATGCTATTTTAGGGCATTTATCGCTTCCCGTATTTTGCCTTCCAATTCTTCAAAAAGTTCGGGATTATCAATGAGCAGGGCTTTTACGGCATCCCTTCCCTGACCCAATTTGGTGTCGCCATAGCTGAACCATGAACCGCTCTTTTTTACGATTTCATATTCTACACCTAAATCTATAATTTCCCCAACTTTGGAAATTCCCTCGCCATACATAATATCAAACTCTGCTGTCTTAAAAGGCGGGGCCACTTTGTTCTTTACTACTTTTACCCGTGTCTTGTTGCCCTGTACCGAACCATCGGTATCCTTGATTTGGGTAGATCTGCGAATATCAAGGCGAACGGAAGCATAAAACTTCAATGCGTTACCCCCGGTGGTAGTCTCCGGATTACCGAACATGACCCCGATTTTTTCCCGTAATTGGTTGATGAAGATAACCGTACAGTGGGTCTTGCTTATGGATCCTGTCAATTTCCGTAAGGCCTGTGACATCAATCTGGCATGAAGTCCCATTTTGGAATCCCCCATTTCGCCTTCAATTTCACTCTTGGGGGTAAGTGCGGCAACAGAATCAATAATCACGATATCTATGGCACCGGAGCGAATAAGATTATCGGTAATCTCCAAGGCTTGCTCACCATTATCCGGTTGGGATATGATGAGGTTGTCAATATCTATACCCAATTTCTGGGCATAGAAACGGTCAAAGGCATGTTCTGCATCTATAAAGGCTGCAATCCCACCATTTTTTTGAGCTTCGGCTATGGCATGTAGGGTTAAGGTGGTCTTTCCTGATGATTCCGGACCGTAGATTTCGATAACCCTTCCTCTTGGATAGCCCCCAACACCCAAAGCAATATCAAGACCCAAGGAACCGGAAGGGATTACCTCAACCTCCTCAACGACACTGTCGCCCATTTTCATTACGGCACCTTTGCCATACGTTTTGTCCAGTTTATCCAAGGTAAGTTTTAAGGCCTTTAATTTGGCGTCTTTTTCGGAGCTCATATTATCTGTGATTAAGGACGCTAAAATACCATTTCTTTTTGCATATCGCAATGAGGACGCAACCTTTTTGGAAAACCTGCATCTAGTTAAAAATCGGCGGTACTAACTCAATACATAAACCATTGTTTTTAGTGGCAGTGGGCAGCGGTGGTCATTTCCTTTTTGCATTTTTGTAAAGAATGCTATGAAAAAGAAAAAATGGGATGGCCGATGAAGAGTCTTGATCAGTTCAAGGCTCTTTTTTATTAGTTTTATTAATGAAACATATGTTTTGGGAAAACCCATAGGTAACGTCACTACTCGTTTCCTAACAGAGCCTCTTTCAATTGTTTTGGAGTTTTCCATATTATCTTACCTTTGTCCTTTAAAATCATTCTTTCAACTTAAACTATTCGTATAGCATGCAACTGTACAATACCTTAAGTGCAAAGGAAAGAGCTGCGCTTATTGAAGAAGCCGGCCAAGAACGGCTTACTATCTCTTTTTATTCCTATGCACATATTGGCAATCCGCTGATTTTTCGAAACCACTTGTTCATCCACTGGAACGAGCTTGACGTTCTAGGTAGGATTTATGTGGCCCATGAGGGTATCAACGCTCAGCTATCCGTTCCCGCGGAAAACTTCAAGGCGTTTAAGGCACATCTGGACAGTATTTCGTTCCTTGAAAATGTACGTCTTAACATTGCCATTGAACAGGATAACAAATCATTTCTCAAGCTAAAAATAAAAGTCCGCAAAAAAATTGTTGCCGATGGCCTCAACGACCATACTTTTGACGTTACCGATAAGGGCATACACGTAGATGCAGAGCTATTTAACGAGCTGATTGAAGATCCGGATACATTGTTGGTGGATATGCGCAACCATTATGAAAGTGAAATAGGCCATTTTAAAAATGCCATTACCCCAGATGTGGATACTTTTCGTGATTCCTTGGATATCATTGAAAGGGATTTAGCCAACCATAAAGAAGATAAAAAACTGGTTATGTATTGCACTGGGGGCATTCGTTGCGAAAAGGCCAGTGCGTATTATAAACACAAAGGATTTAAGCAAGTCTATCAGTTAGAGGGAGGAATCATTGATTATTCCAGACAGGTAGAGAAAAAGGGACTTGAGAACAAATTCCTTGGTAAGAATTTCGTTTTTGACCATCGCAGGGGCGAACGCATTTCGGAAGATATTATCGCCCAGTGCCATCAATGTGGTGAACCCTGTGATAACCATGTAAATTGTGCCAACGAGGCTTGCCATCTTTTGTTCATCCAGTGCGATGAATGCGCTCAGAAAATGGATGATTGTTGTTCGGACAGCTGTAAGGAAGTCCACAACCTTCCTTATGAAGAGCAAAAAAAACTGCGCAAGGGAAAGGTAGTAAGTAACAAAATTTTCAAGAAAGGGCGTTCGGAGGTATTAAAATTCAAAAGGTAGCCTACAGAATTTTGAGATGTAGGTGACGATATATGCGAAATTTTAGCAGGCTCAAGCTTAATTTTTTCGCCTACCCAAACAGTGGCCATGATTTGAATAACTTTTCATCGAATTAAAAAATCACTACCTTTACATTTAAGTTAAATATGAACCTTTTTTGATCGAGAATCCTGTGGATTTTAGTACTGTGAGGGCAAGTTCGGTCAAATCAAGATATTAAATATGGGGTGTAGCAGTTGTTCGACCGCTAAGGACGGACAGCCACGTGGATGCAAGAACAATGGGACTTGCGGCTCGGATGGCTGTAATAAATTAACGGTTTTCGATTGGCTTTCCAATATGTCGCTTCCCAATGGTGCAAAACCGTTTGACTGTGTTGAAGTCCGATTCAAAAATAGCAGAAAGGAGTTCTTCAGAAATACGGAAAACCTAACACTTTCCATAGGTGATGTTGTAGCTACCCAAGCGCAATCCGGTCATGATGTTGGCATGGTAACCCTTATAGGTGAGTTGGTAAAGGTACAGATGAAAAAGAAAAAGGAAGACCATCATTCACCTGACCTTCCCAAAATATATCGCAGGGCTACACAAAAGGACATCGACAAATGGCAGAAATGTAGGAACAGGGAAGAGGAAATCAAGAAAAGGTCCAGGGAAATTGCCATTATATTGGGTCTTCAGATGAAAATCTCCGATGTTGAATTCCAGGGAGATGGCTCCAAGGCCACTTTCTATTATACTGCCGAGGAGCGCGTAGATTTTCGCCAACTGATAAAGGATATGGCCAAGGCGTTTGGCATACGCATAGAAATGCGCCAAATAGGATACCGGCAAGAAGCCCAACGACTTGGAGGAATTGGATCTTGTGGCCGGGAACTATGCTGCTCTACGTGGTTGACCGATTTTAGGTCTGTAAGTACCTCGTCGGCACGTTACCAACAATTATCCTTAAATCCCCAAAAATTGGCCGGCCAATGCGGTAAGCTCAAATGTTGCCTCAATTATGAATTGGATATGTATCTCGAGGCCTTAAAAGATTTCCCATCGTCAGATACCAAACTTCAAACGGAAAAAGGATTGGCCTTCTGCCAAAAAGCGGACATCTTTAAGTCTACCTTATGGTTCTCTTACAGAGACGAACCCTCCAATTGGCACGCACTTTCTAAAGATCAGGTCCTGGAGATTATCCAGAAGAACAGAAAAAAGGAAAAAGTAGCTAGTTTGGAAGAATATGTGGCCGATAATTCCGTTGAGGAAGAAATGGCTTTTGAAAATGTTGTGGGTCAAGACAGTCTTACTCGTTTTGATAGGCCAAAGCGAAGAAAAAATAGGAATAGGAAATCAAGAAAGAATCAGAAAAGACGTCCAAAAAATGCTTAGGAGTTTACTTGCCCTAACGGTTATGTTACTCTTTATTTCCTGTAATGACGCTTTGGTAAAAGCGGAATACAAAGCTACGGATAAAGGTTCCTGGAACAAGGAAAGCATCCTTGAATTTACATTTTCCGAAATGGATACCTTACGTTCCCATAATATGTTTATTAATGTAAGAAATGATGAGACCTTCCCTTACAGTAACCTCTTTTTGATAGCCGAACTCGATTTTCCTTCGGGACAGACCATAAAGGATACGTTGGAATATGAAATGGCCAGACCGGACGGGAGTTGGTTGGGCAAAGGTTATGGCAGTGTAAAAGAAAACAAATTATGGTATAAGGAGAACATCGTTTTTCCTTCCTCTGGCGTATATACTTTACGCTTGTCCCATGCTATGCGAAAAAACGGAAAAGTAGAGGGAATCATGAACTTGCAAGGAATAACGGATGTTGGTTTTCAAATTGAAAAAAGTGATCCATAGGTAATGGCAAAAATGGTAAAGAAAAAGAACGACAAAGGATTTTTTAAATTCATAAAATGGTTCTGGATACTCTTTGCAACGGGAATTCTTTCTGTTGCCCTTCTTTTTTTATTGGCTTCTTGGGGATTTTTAGGGGAAATGCCCACCTTTGAGAGGCTGGAGAACCCACAGACCAATTTGGCCTCTGAAATCATTTCCTCGGACGGTAAGACTTTGGGAAAATTCTATCTGGATGATAATCGTACCCCGGTACCCTTCGATAGCCTTCCGCAAAATTTGGTCGATGCCCTGGTAGCTACCGAGGATGCCCGTTATTTTAAACATTCGGGAATCGATGCTCGCGGAACACTTCGAGCCTTCATTTTCTTAGGAAAGAGAGGGGGGGCCAGTACCTTAACACAGCAACTTTCAAAACTGCTTTTTACCAAAAGACCTTCTGGAGGGTTAGATCGTATTCTTCAAAAAATAAAGGAGTGGGTCATTGCCACTCGTTTGGAACGGCAATATACCAAAGAGGAGATCATTAAAATGTACATGGACCAATATGACTTTGGTTATGCCGCCGATGGAATACGATCGGCATCTAGAATTTATTTTGGAAAGGAACCCAATGAGCTCAAAACAGAAGAGTCGGCAGTGTTGGTGGGAATGTTAAAGAATTCATCGCTCTATAATCCTATCCGGAGAGAGGAGCTTGTTTTCAATCGGAGAAATACCGTATTGGGGCAAATGGCCAAGTACGGATACCTTACCGAAGCGGAGAAAGATTCTTTGCAGGCTTTGGAAATGGATATCAATTTTAGTCCGGAATCACATCGGGAAGGAATTGCCACTTACTTCAGAATGTATCTACAAGGCTTCATGAACAGATGGATAAAGAAAAATCCAAAACCGGCCTTGGATGATGAAAGAGATCAATGGAACATTTATTTGGATGGCCTAAAGATTTATACGACCATAGACTCCCGTATGCAGCAAAATGCCGAAGATGCCGTGGCAGAGCATATGAAGAATCTTCAGGCGGAATTCTTTAATCAGAATACTACCGAGAAGAACCCAACGGCCCCCTTTCTGGAGCTCTCCCAGGAGGAAACACAAGGAATCATTGAAAATGCCATGCAAAATTCGGCCCGTTGGAAGAAAATGAAAGCAGCGGGATCTTCTGAAAAAAAGATCAGGGAGTCGTTTACCAAGCCGGCAGAAATGACGGTTTTTGACTGGAACAGCGATTCCCAGGAAAAGGATACCATAATGACACCATTGGACTCAATAAGGTATTACAAAACTTTTCTAAGGGCGGCTATGATGTCTATGGAACCCCAAACGGGCCATGTAAAAGCATGGGTTGGCGGAATCGATTACAAACATTTTCAATATGATAATGTTATCCAGGGTGCCCGGCAGGCGGGATCTACTTTTAAGCCTTTTATCTATGCCGCGGCCATTGACCAACTTCGATTATCCCCTTGCGATTCCTTACCGGATACGCAATATTGCATTGAAGCCTTAAAACATGGTAATATGGAACCCTGGTGCCCCAAAAATTCGGACGGGAAATACTCTGGGCGGATGTACACCTTAAAAAAGGCTTTGGCCAATTCCATCAATACGGTTACCGCACAGTTGATCGATCGGGTGGGTCCCAAATCTGTGGTTTCTATAGTAAAGAATTTAGGGCTTACAAAAGAGATTATGGAGGTTCCCGCCATTGCTCTGGGAACGCCTGACTTCAACGTATATGAGATGGTTGGGGCTTATGGCACTTTTGTGAACCAAGGGGTGTATGTGAAACCGGTCATGGTCACCCGCATTGAAGATAAAAATGGAACCGTACTTTACGAATATGTACCAGAGACCAAAGATGTGCTCAGCAAGGATGTAGCTTATGCCATGGTAGATCTGATGAAAGGTGTTACCGAAGGGGGCTCCGGAACCCGTCTGCGCCACAACTTTGCCAAAAACCAAACGGTATATAAGAAAGTTGTTACTGGATACCCTTATGGGTTTACCAATCCAATAGCAGGGAAAACCGGGACTACACAGAACCAAAGTGATGGTTGGTTTATGGGCATGGTACCCAACTTGGTCTCCGGTGTTTGGGTCGGTGGCGAAGAACGCTCTATCCATTTCGGGGGTCTAGCCTATGGCCAGGGAGCCTCCATGGCCTTACCTATTTGGGGCCTCTACATGAGAAAAAACTACGCCAATAAGGAACTGGGCGTATCCGAAGAGGATTTTCCGGAACCCGAAGAATTATCCATTAATGTGGACTGTACCAAGGTCAAGGAAGAATTGGAAAAGGAGGTTGATTCCGAGGACGACCTTGACGATCTTGACTTCTAAATAGGGTAGCAGCACTCACTTGGAAATCAGCAGTACTTTGGAGTTTTGTGCTTTCCTATTTCCCAAATATCGAGTAACTTCATAACTCAATATTTACAACATGATACGTAAGACCGTTACCGATGCAAGAGAGGCTTTGCAGGGTGTAGAAGATGGAATGACCTTTATGCTTGGAGGTTTTGGCCTCTGTGGAATCCCGGAGAATGCCATTGCAGAGCTAGTACGCTTGGGGATTACTGACATTACCTGTATTTCCAATAATGCCGGCGTGGATGATTTTGGTTTGGGGCTACTTCTCCAAAAGCATCAGATAAAAAAAATGATTTCCTCCTATGTGGGAGAGAACGATGAGTTTGAAAGACAAATGTTGAGTGGTGAACTGGAGGTAGAGCTTACCCCACAGGGAACCTTGGCGGAGAAATGCAGGGCAGCCCAAGCCGGATTCCCGGCATTCTATACTCCGGCGGGGTATGGAACCGAAGTGGCACAAGGAAAGGAAACTCGGGAATTTAACGGAAAAATGTACGTGTTGGAAGAAGCTTTTGAAGCGGATTTTGCTTTTGTAAAAGCTTGGAAAGGTGATGAGGCCGGGAACCTTATATTCAAGGGTACGGCACGTAACTTTAATCCTTGTATGTCCGGGGCGGCAAACATTACGGTAGCAGAGGTAGAGGAATTGCTTCCTGCGGGCAGCTTAGACCCCAATCAGATTCATGTTCCCGGAATATTTGTGCAACGGATATTTCAAGGAGAACATTATGAGAAGCGAATTGAACAGCGAACCGTCCTTAAGCGGACTTAATTTGAAGGTTGATCGATTTGAAAATTTGATGACATGAGAAATGACAAAGACAACTTAGTTGTAAGGAAAACATTTGATTTTGCCTTGGATATTATTGATTACACAGAACAATTGAGATCTCTTCATAAATTTGAAATGTCTTCTCAACTTTTCAAAAGTGGAACATCTATTGGAGCCAACACATGGGAGGCCCAAAATGCTGAAAGTACTGCTGATTTTATCCATAAATTCAAGATTGCAGCTAAGGAGGCGGATGAAACTAAGTTTTGGGTTGAACTCTGTAAGGCTTCAAAACATTATCCTGATCCCCAGGAGACATTATTTTCTGACCTAAAATCGATAATCCGGATTATTTCCAAAATTATTGGTTCCAGTAAACATGGCCAATTTTCAAATTAGCTCACTTTCAGATTCTCAAATCAATACTATGTTAGATAAGAACGGAATAGCGAAACGAATAGCACAAGAAGTCAAGGATGGTTACTATGTGAACTTGGGCATTGGCATTCCGACTTTGGTAGCCAATTTTGTACGCAATGATATCAATGTTGAATTCCAAAGTGAAAACGGCGTATTGGGGATGGGCCCTTTTCCCTATGAGGGCGAAGAAGATGCGGATATCATCAACGCCGGGAAACAGACCATTACCACTCTGCCCGGAGCGTCTTTTTTTGATTCGGCCACCAGCTTTGGGATGATTCGTGGACAACATGTGGACCTTACTATTTTGGGTGCGATGGAAGTGGCAGAGAACGGTGATATCGCCAATTGGAAGATTCCTGGAAAAATGGTGAAAGGAATGGGTGGTGCCATGGATTTAGTAGCAAGTGCGGAAAACATCATCGTGGCAATGATGCACACCAATAAGGTAGGCAAATCCAAGCTTTTAAAACGCTGTACCCTTCCGCTTACCGGAGTGGGCTGCGTCACTAAGATAGTAACCAACCTGGCGGTATTGGAAGTTACTTCAAAAGGATTTATGTTGCTGGAACGAGCCCCGGGAGTGAATGTGGATGATATAAAAATGGCTACCGAAGGTACTCTGGTCGTTGAAGGAAATATTCCGGAAATGGCGCTTTAAAAATTAAGCATAAGTACAAATACCAAGTTCAAGAAAAGGGCATGCTCTTTCAAAAATACCCGCTTGCCGACTCTGGATTTTCATTCTCATTTCCAATGCTCTTATAATGGCAATACAGCTCAAAGAAGCATTTCATCGAAGAAAATGACCGTTCATCCTTTTCACAACATTTTGTGAAGACTTCACAACAATAGTTTCCATTTAGCACAGCACTAAAGTACCTTTACAGAACAAATCAATTCAAAAGTTTCAGACCCCAAATCTGACTTTTTTCAAAACCCACAAATCTATGGAAGCCCAAATGAACCATGCTCCGACCAAAGAAGAAATTCAAGTGTACAAAAACGATTTTTTTAGCGGTATTGTCATGTTGACCAAGAAACTATTTATGCTATAGCATTTTGGTAAAAATTCTAAAAAAAGGAGCGGTATAACCTACACTGCTCCTTTTCTTTTTTCTAATTTTGGGTATGGGCCCAAACCAAATGCATTTACTTCTTCAAAAATGCAACCAAAATGATTTGGATGAACTTGTTGAACTGTCCATAAGAACATTCAAGGATGCCTTTGAAGCGGATAACGACCCAGAAGACTTTAAAGACTACCTTCGTACTGCATTTCATAGGGATACCTTGTTGGCCGAGCTGCAGGATAAGGATGTAAGTTTCTACTTTGTTAAGGTTGATACCGAGACGGCGGGTTATTTTAAGCTGAATGAAGATTTGGCCCAGACCGAAGTAAAGTCGGGCAATAGCATCGAATTGGAACGCATCTATGTTCTAAATACCTTCCAAGGCTCAGGAATAGGCTCATGGATGCTTGACGAAATAAAGCAAATCGCTTTCGAAAAAGGAAAACAATTTCTTTGGTTGGGGGTATGGGAGAAGAATCGTAAGGCCATTAGGTTTTACCAGAGGCTGGGATTTACAAAATTCGGGATCCATCCCTATTTCATTGGAAAGGACGAACAGACCGATTGGCTAATGCGGTTTGATTTGATTAATTTGGATCCTGAATAAATTCTTTTGAAATGAAGTATCCCATCTTGATTCTTTTTTATCTTTTTTCCTTTGGAACCCTTTTCGCCCAGAAAGACTATTATTTTCCTGAAAGAAACGAGGTATGGGAGATCAAGGCCCCAAACACTTTTGAAATCGATGAAAAGAAACTTCAAGAAGTAGTTGATTTTGCCTGGGAGAATGAATATTCGGGCTCAAGGGATCTCCGTATTGCCATTCTTAAAGGTTTTGAACGAGAACCTTTTCATGAAATTTTAGGCCCCACCAAAAAACGAGGTGGCCCTGCCGGAATGATTTTGAAAAATGGTTATATCATAGCCCATTGGGGGGACACAAAAAGGGTAGACATGACCTTTAGCGTTACCAAGAGCTTTTTGAGTACGGTAGCGGGACTTGCGGAGGACCGCGGACTGATTGCCCAAACCAATGATAAGGTAGCGAACTATATCTGGGATGGCACTTTTGATGGGGAACACAACGGAAAAATTACCTGGGAGCATTTGTTGCAACAGAACTCCGATTGGTCTGGCGAACTTTGGGGAGGAAAGGACTGGGCCGATCGCCCGCCTCGGGAAGGGGATTTGGATGATTGGAAATTCCGAAAGCTCAATGAACCGGGAACCGTAATGGAATACAATGATGTACGCGTTAATGTGTTGGCCTATGCATTGACCCATGTATGGCGAAAACCCTTGCCTATGGTACTTAAGGAGAATATAATGGATAAAATAGGTGCTTCTACGACCTGGAGATGGCATGGGTATGAGCATGCATGGACGGAAATCGATGGCGTTCGGATGAAATCGGTTACGGGGGGCGGACACTCGGGGGCAGGAATGTTTATTAGCACGGAGGATATGGCCCGGTTTGGTTTGTTGTTCCTCAATCAAGGAAAATGGGAGGATCAACAACTTATTAGCGAAGATTGGATAAAAAAGGCCATTTTACCTTCTAAACCCAATGTAAATTATGGTTATATGTGGTGGTTGAACAAAAAAGGCGATCGGCATTGGGAGGGGCTTTCCGAAGACATTTATTACGCAGCTGGCTTTGGAGGCAACTACATTGTTATTGACCGTGAGAACGATTTGGTGGTGGTAATGCGTTGGTTGGAGCCCAGTAAAATAGGAGAGTTTATGACTATGCTTAGCGCAGCCTTGAAATAGACCTTATTGAACGCGCCTTAGAATTTCGGTGGCCTTTTCTAAAGTATCTTCAGTTTTGGCAAAACAAAATCGCAACACTTTATCATCTCGGTTATTCAAATTGAAGGAGGATATTGCAATACTTGCCAATTTATAATCTATTATTAACCGTTGTGCTAGAATTTCGTCCGGTTCATTGGTTATTCCCGTATAATCCAGCAATTGAAAATAAGTGCCTTGGGAAGGTGTAAACTTAAATTTGGAATCGGAAAGCCTACTTAGGAAATAGTCCCTTTTTTGTTGATAAAAGTCCTTCAACTCTAAATAATGCCCTTCATTTTTCAAGTATTCCGCCATAGCTCGCTGCACGGGATGATCCACACAGAAAACGGCGAACTGGTGCGTCTTTCGGAATTCATGCATCAGTTCGGCTGGTGCGGCACAATAGCCCATTTTCCATCCGGTTACATGAAAAGTCTTCCCAAAAGAGGCGCAGACAAAACTACGAGAGGCCAAATCATCCAAGCGCGAAGCACTTTCATGTTCCTTTCCATCAAAAACAATATGCTCGTATACCTCATCACTGACTAAAATAATATTAGTATCCCGTAGACTTTCCTGGAGCTGCAACATATCGGTTTTGGAGAAAATACGTCCGCTGGGATTATGTGGGGTGTTGATGACCACCATCCTGGTCTTGGAGGTAATTTTAGTTCGGAATTCTTCCCAATCCACTTGATAATCCTTCTCCCTCAACTGGATAAGAACCGGGATGCCGCCGTTTACTTCAATGGCCGGCTCGTAACAATCATAGGCTGGCTTCAGTACAATGACCTCGTCACCAGGGTGGACAAATGCCGTGATTGCCGTAAAAATTGCCTGAGTGGCCCCGACGGTTACCGTAATTTCTTTTTCGGGATCATAACTTCGGCCATGAAGTTTTTCTATTTTCTCCGATATGATTTCCCGAAGTCCATAATACCCCTGCATAGCCGCATATTGGTTATGACCGTGTAGCATGGCATCGGATACCAAACCCATTAACTTTCTATCGGCTTCAAAATTGGGAAATCCCTGGGAAAGGTCAATGGCCTTATGTTTTCTGGCCAGATTGCCTACGGTAGTGAAAATGGTAGTCTTTGCATGGGGGAGTTTGGAGGGGATATTAGTCTTAAAAATTGCCATGGACACGAGTATTGCCTTAAAAATAGGCAATTTAGTACTTACTACTTCTGTGAAAAGAGATCTTTACTTTGAAGTTTGTAAAAATTTATGCAGGTAGTGCTTGTCTCCCTCTGCCAAAAGCTGTCTTGCCAAAGAATTGTCAAAGGCGATCCGTAGAAGCTCTTCAATTGCCCTGGAATTTGATTTTGTAAGACTGTTGGTTCTATAAATTACGTCTCTAATGGTTGAAAAACTTACACCGGTAGCTGTAGCCACATTGGCAAAATCGTCTTTGGTAGTGTTTCTTCTTAATGTCAGTGATAATTTCTCATTAATCGGTTTTCCGTAATCCTGGTCCGTAAACATGGGTTGCACTGTATTAGGGGGTTAATTAAACTTATTGTATTGCGATACGTTGATTCTTTTCCAATTATATTCCAAAGTCATAGCCTAAGCATTGTATAGTCCTGTTACGTATTTTGCTATATTTGTTTGTAAACGATATACAAATAATGCAACATAATTGCGTTTTTCGACAAAATATGTAGGATTATTACACAATAATACGAACTTATGTTTATATTGAAGCAATTAAGGCGTAAAAAAAATATAAATCAGACCGATTTGGCCAAGGCCATAGGGGTGAGTTTGCGTACTATTCAGATATATGAGAAAAAAGATGCCAATATTCCCAGAAAAAATCTTACAAAAATTGCGCAATATTTTGATGTCAGTATTGCCGAACTTTATTCCCATGAGAGCGTAAATGAAACAGGGGCGGCATATGATACCACTTCAAAACTTGAAAAAGGTCATACTATTATTAAATTGGCCCCAGGCAAATATTTAGTTTCCGTTCCTCTAGTAATGACCGAGCAATATGGTATATTTTCAAAGCAATATGCCAAAAAAGGTTTTGTACACGCGTTACCAAGAATTAGCTTTGTCGTTGACCGCGTATCCGTGTCACATTATATGGCCTTTGAAGTTTCCAATAACTCTATGGATAATGGCTCTTTGAAAAGTATCCCGTTTAAATCCATAGTTTTAGGTAAGTTGATACTATTGGACAAACTACAGGGTCATATACAAAGCAATCCCGATTGTGCCTCGATACTGGTTTACAAGGGAAATGTAATGTGCAAAGTGATTGGGGATTATGATAAAAGAAATAAAACCGTAATATGTAAAAGCCTGAACGACTCACCAGAATATTCCAATTTTAGGGTAAAAATTGAGGAGATCGAACAGTTCTATACCATCTTAGGGAAACAAATTACTCATGTGTAAAAGGAGATCGACCAAGTTTTTAATTTTTTATTGATATGGACTTTATATCTTCCATGAAAAGAGGGAAGGGCTAATCAGAAACCTTTTCAATCAACTTTAAATGGGAAATGACTTGGTGCAGGCAAACATCCAGCTCTTTTTTTATTTTGCTCTCCCAAAAACGAAAAACAGTATACCCAGATTTTTTTAGTTCAAGATTTACCTCTTTATCCCGTTGCATATTACGTTCTATCTTGGCAATCCAGAATTCACGGTTGGTCTTGATCTTTGGTTTCCGTTCTTCCCAATTATGGCCGTGCCAATATTCGCCATCAATAAAAACTACCGTTTTATATTTTTTCAGGGCAATGTCAGGTTTGCCAATCAATTTCTTGTAGTCTATGCGATAGCGATATCCTGCTGCCCACAGTGCCTTTCGGAAGGCCAGCTCCGGTTTGGTATTCTTGCCCCGGATTTTGCCCATGATCTTGGAACGTTCCGGGGTAGTATAGAACCCTGATTCCTCATTGAATCGAGGCACCTTAATACGTTCTTCGGGGTAGTTTTTCGGCATGGTTTAAAGGTACCAAAAGTGTTTTGGAAAGGAAAGAATCCGTAAAATTTAACGAATCTTGCTACATTTAAAACTGCTCGATTTTCTCTGGTAGAAACCCTTATTTTTAGAAGATAATTTATTGGGGTATGGAAAAAAGGAATCAACAACAGCTACTATATATCCATAGGATCAACAAGGTTGTAGAGTATATTGAAAACAACCTGGATGCAGATTTATCCTTAGAAGAACTCTCTAAAATTGCCTGTTTCTCACCTTTTCATTTCCATCGCATTTTCACGGCCCTATTAGGTGAGACTCCAAATGGTTACATCACCCGTAGACGCATTGAAAAGATTGCCGGGCGATTGTTCTATCCCGGGAAAAACGAATCATTGACCCAATTGGCCCACCAATATGGCTTTAAAAGCATATACTCCTTCTCAAGGGCCTTTCGTAAATTCTATGGAATGAGTGCCACCGAGTTTCAAAAAAAGGGACAAAACGAGTTTAGCAAGATAGGCAAAATTGAAAGCAGGAAAGGAGAAAACAAAGTGTCTTTCCAGAAATACTTTTACAGCATGGATAATCTTAAAAACTGGTTACAAATGAAAACAAAAGTAGAAGTAAAGGAAATGCCCGAATCGAAATTAGTTCACCTAAGACATCAAGGAGCATATTCCGAAATTGGAAAAGCTTATGAAAGATTAATGGAATGGGCCGGCCCCAGGGGCCTTCTAAATTTTCCACAAACCAAAATGGTGGGAATCTATTATGATAGTCCCAGGGTGACGGACGAATCAAAAATGCAGTCCAGTGCCTGTTTGACCGTTGATACCGATGTGGAAACAAATGGCGAAATAGGAAAACTTACCGTCCCCAAGGGAAGGTTTGCAGTAGGTAGTTTTCAAATTAAGGTGGAAGAGTTCGAAAAGGCGTGGAATAGCATGACGTTATGGATTCCAGAAAACAACTTTGAACTTCGGGAAGGCCATTACCATGAAATTTATCATAATAATGGCAAGCAACATCCTGAGGGATTGTTCTTCGTGGATATCTGTATCCCAGTTCAGTAAAAGAAAAATCCCGAACTCTATTCCAGGGTCCGGGATTTGTTTTTTGAAATTTATCGAAGCTTTTATCCTTCTACGGCCGCACTTAAATATTCCCGGTTCATACGAGCAATATTTTCCAAGGAAATTCCTTTGGGGCACTCTACTTCACAGGCACCTGTATTGGTACAGTTGCCAAAGCCCTCAAGGTCCATTTGGCGTACCATGTTCTGTACACGTTCAGTGGCTTCCACCCTACCTTGTGGTAATAGGGCAAATTGGGAAACCTTGGCGGAAGTAAACAGCATTGCACTTGCGTTTTTACAAGCAGCAACACAGGCACCACAGCCAATACAGGTAGCCGCATCCATGGCCTTGTCGGCAACATGCTTTTTAATGGGAATGGCATTGGCATCTACCGGGTTACCCGATGTGTTTACTGAAATGTAACCCCCGGCCTGTTGAATACGGTCAAAAGCGGTACGATCAACGATCAAGTCTTTGATTACAGGAAAAGCCTTGGCCCTAAACGGTTCTATTACAATGGTGTCCCCATCATTAAAACTTCGCATGTGCAGTTGACAAACGGTGATTAGTCTGTCGGGACCATGGGGTTGTCCATTGATCATTAGCGAACAGGTTCCGCAGATACCCTCCCTACAGTCATGATCGAACTCCACGGGTTCTTCTCCTTTTGCCACCAAATCCTCATTAAGGACATCCAGCATTTCTAGAAAGGACATATCCGATTCTACATTGTTCAAGGTATAATCAACGATTTTTCCTTTGGAATCCACATCTTTCTGACGCCATATTTTTAAATATATCTTCATAACTACTTAGTTATTCGTCTTGTATCGCTTGTTGTTAGCAAAGATTTGGTGCACCTTTAACCAACAATCATCGACTATTTATAACTCCTTGTCTTCACTTCTATATTCTCGTAAGTGAGTTCCTCTTTATGCAATTTAGAATCTTTCGGTTCGCCTACATATTCCCAAGCAGCGGCATATTTAAAGTTCTTATCGTCCCGTAAGGCCTCACCCTCGGGAGTTTGGTACTCCTCCCGGAAATGTCCCCCACAAGATTCATTTCTATGCAAGGCATCTTTTGCAAAGAGTTCACCAAGCTCTAAAAAGTCGGCTACACGCCCTGCCTTTTCCAATTCTTGATTTTTATCATCAGGATTTCCGGTAATTTTTACGTTTTCCCAAAAATCCTTTCGTAATTCGGCAATTTCAGCAATGGCCTCTTTTAAATCCTTTTCATTTCGGGACATACCACATTTGTTCCACATAATTTTGCCCAACTTCTTGTGATAATAGTCCACGGAATGTAGTCCTTTGCCTGACATCAACTTTTCAATTTTTTCTCTAACCGCTTTTTCGGTGGCCTCAAATTCAGGTGCATCCGTGGGAATGGCACCTGTTCGGATATCATCGGAAAGATAATCTCCAATAGTATATGGTAAAACAAAATACCCATCGGCCAAGCCCTGCATTAACGCGGATGCTCCCAATCTATTGGCACCATGGTCGCTAAAGTTGGCCTCTCCAGCACAATAGCACCCAGGAATAGTAGTCTGTAGATTGTAATCTACCCAAAGTCCACCCATGGTATAGTGTACTGCCGGATAGATCATCATTGGAGTCTCGTATGGGTTTTGATCCACGATTTTTTCATACATCTGAAAAAGGTTACCGTATTTGGCTTCCACGATTTCCTTGCCCAATCTGCGAGTGGTTTCCTTGTCGGGATCTTTTATCCCTGAAGTAAAGGCTTTCTCTTTACCATAGCGCATGATGGCGGCCTCAAAATCGAGGTAAACAGCTTCACCTGTCTTGTTCACACCGTGACCGGCATCGCAACGTTCCTTCGCAGCTCTTGAGGCAACATCGCGGGGAACCAGGTTTCCGAATGCAGGATACCGTCGCTCTAAGTAATAATCCCTATCCTCTTCTTTTAACTGGGTTGGCTTTAATTTACCTTCTCGTATGGCTTGTGCATCTTCCAAGCGTTTGGGCACCCAGATTCTACCATCATTTCGAAGGGATTCGGACATCAAGGTCAATTTAGACTGGTGGTCTCCTGAAACGGGGATACAAGTCGGATGTATTTGTGTAAAACAGGGATTGGCGAAAAAAGCCCCTCGTTTATGGGCCTTCCATGCCGCTGTCACGTTGGCGCCCATTGCGTAGGTGGACAAAAAGAAGAGATTTCCATAACCCCCGCTAGCCAATACTACCGCATGCGCCGAATGTCGTTCAATCTCTCCGGTTACCAAGTCCCTTGCAATGATTCCACGTGCCTTTCCATCAACTAAAACCAAATCCAACATTTCATGTCGGGTATAGGATTTTATCTTTCCTCTTTGAATTTGCCGGTTCATTGCGGCATAGGCACCTAATAACAATTGTTGTCCGGTCTGGCCCTTGGCATAAAAAGTACGGGATACCAACACGCCACCAAAGGAACGGTTATCCAAAAGCCCTCCGTACTCCCTGGCAAAAGGTACACCTTGGGCCACGCATTGGTCAATGATATTAGAAGACACTTCCGCCAACCTATACACATTAGCCTCACGGGAACGATAATCGCCCCCTTTGACGGTATCATAAAAAAGGCGATATACGCTGTCGCCATCGCCTTGATAGTTTTTTGCTGCATTTACCCCACCTTGGGCCGCAATGGAATGGGCCCTTCTAGGAGAATCTTGATAACAGAAAGTCTTTACGTTATAACCTAGTTCTGCCAAGGTAGCCGCTGCAGAACCTCCCGCCAGACCTGTTCCTACCACAATAACATCTATATTTCGCTTATTCGCGGGGTTTACAAGGTCGATTTCATTTTTATGTTTGGCCCATTTATCGGCCAATGGCCCCGATGGAATTTTAGAATCCAATACGCCCATAATTAATGTGTTATTGGGTTAAGGTGATGGTAGATAGCAATGAATGCAAATGCTAAGGGAACGATCACCGCAAATAGTTTTGTAAAAGATTTCATGCCAGGAGTGTACTTATTGTTGACCCCCATACTTTGAAAAGATGAGGCAAAGCCATGCCATAAGTGAAGGCTTAGCAGCACAAAAGAAACCACATAGAGGATAGTTCGCCAAAAAGGAGCAAATTTTTCTACGGTTTCTGCATAGTACCGAGTGGGATCTTCGGGATTTGCCTCTACATACTTGTATGCCATTTCATGGATCCAAAAATCGTAAAAATGAAGACCTAGAAAAGCCAAAATCACTAAACCGGAATAAATCATGTTCCGAGAGACCCAAGGTGCGTTGGCGCTACCTTTGTATTTCACATAGCCTATGCCACGGGCCGCCTTGTTTTGCAACTCTAGGACAAACCCCATAACAAAATGGACAATGACCCCGGCGATTAAAATGGGTTGCATAATAAATTGTACCAACGGATTATATCCCATAAAATGGGAAGCTTCATTAAAAAACTCCGGAGAAATAACAGAGGCGAGGTTGATGGTGACATGCAATACTAAAAAAATCACTAAAAATAGACCCGAAAGAGCCATCACAACTTTTCGGGCAATTGAAGACTTTATCAATCCACTCATTAGTAGCTGGTTTTAACCACAAATTTAGGATACGGGTGAGTTATTAACAAGTTTTAAGAAGGTTTAGTATGGTATTTAGACACATTTTGATCAAAGGGAAAATAGTGTGGAATGCTAAGCCTTAAAATGAGGCTGATTTCATAAATAGATTAAACAATTTTTAGGATTCTCTAGCATAGCGAGAAGAATGTTAGGAATGAATTAGTGGAAATCTTTTTTTTGCCCGATATTACAATCCTGAACACAATACCATACGATTCTTAAAATGGACATTGGACTTCTTTCCGTCAGCATGAACGTCTATTCAACGAAACGAATAGCCGAGGAGGCGGAAAAGCTTGGACATTACATTGAACTTATCGATCACACCAAATGTTCGGTAAAATTAGGGTCGGGCAAACCCCAAATTTATTTGCGCGATGAAAACATTACGCAGGAATTCCATGCCGTTATACCTCGGATCGGGGCGAAAGTAACCCGTCATGGAGCGGCTATAGTAAAACAATTTGAAATGAACGGGGTGTTTAGTACAGCTCGCTCCTTGGGCATTACAAGAGCCAGAAACAAAGTGCGAACGCTACAAATAATGACCAGAAAAGGCATCCCCATACCGGAAACCTTATTTTCCATAAATCCGGATAACATAGAGGAACAGATTAAAATTTTGGGAGGTACCCCCGTCATCATCAAACTACAAGAAGGCACGCAAGGTTTGGGAGTGATTTTGGCGGAGACCAAGAAATCTGCCAAATCCATTATCGATACTTTTTATAAAATGGATACCAGTATCCTTATCCAAAAATATATTGAGGAATCCAATGGCGAGGACATACGGATTATTGTGGTGGGCAACAAAATAGTGGCTGCTATGAAACGAACCAGTGAAGTCGGTGAATTCCGATCTAATGTGCACCGTGGTGGCACTACGGAATCTGTTAAACCTACGGCAAAGGAACAATTCATTGCTTTAAACGCTGCTAAACATTTAGGACTTGGGGTTGCCGGAGTGGATTTGATCCGTTCCAAAAAAGGGCCCTTGTTGATTGAGGTGAATGCATCTCCTGGATTACGGGGCATAGAGGCCGCTACTGGGATCAACGTTGCACGGGAAATCATTTTATTTGTTGAGAAAAATGGACGTAGAAGAAGGAAATAGATGGGTTGTATCTAGAGATTTTCGAACTGTTCGAAAGTTATGTGGAAATTAAAAACCGGGTCGATTTGATAATTTTGAACCAAAATCCAAAATCCAAAATCCAAAACCTGAAACTTGGAACCTGAAACTAACAAAACAATAACCATAGGCGGTGAGACCGTTGTTCCCGGGGAGAGCAAACTTTTAAGAATACGTATTGATCGACTGCCCACTGGAACCCTGATCGATATTCCCATATATGTCTTCAATGCCAAAAAACCTGGCCCTGTGCTGTTGGTACAAGCTGGGCTCCATGGAGATGAAATCAATGGTATTGAAATTGTTAGGCGAATGCTTAAGCAGAAGGAGCTTAAAGTCAAAAAGGGTGCGGTCATCGCCGTACCTATTCTCAACATTTTTGGTTTCATCCATTTTTCCAGGGATGTTCCGGATGGAAAGGATGTAAACCGAAGCTTTCCAGGAACAAAAACAGGATCAATGGCCAGTAGGATAGCCTATCATTATGTCACTGAGATTATGAACCAAATGGATTTTGCCATAGACCTCCATACTGGAGGTGCCCAACGGCACAATTTCCCACAGATCCGATTTACCGAAGAGGATGAAAAAAGCAAAGGTTTAGCAGAGATCTTTAATGCGCCCATTTCTTTTGCGTCACGATTGATCAAAGGGTCGTTTCGAAATGCCGCTTATCGTATGGGGAAACCTACCATTGTTTTTGAGGCCGGGGAAAGTATGCGTTTTGATGATTATGCTATTTTGGAAGGTATGCAGGGCATCTTAAATGTGTTAAAATACTTCGGGATGATAACCAAAAAAGACCCCCTCTTTGTGGAACGCAAGGAAACCATTTTTCTTAAGGACCGAAAATGGCTGAGAGCACCCACGGCCGGAATGTTCATTCCGGAGATTGTCAATGGTAGTGAGTTGAAAATGGGACAATTAATGGGAATCGTAACGGATACCTATGCCAAACATACGAAGCGGATAAAGGCCCCTTTTGATGGATATGTCATTAGCGTTAATCATCAGGCAGTGGTCAATCAAGGCGATGCCTTGTTTCATTTGGGGAAAGAAATTTCCTAACTCCTTGCATTGCATTTGTATAAAAAACCGGAAACGAGCGCTGTGGTTTGAATGAAAAAGAAAACCTCTTCGACCCTATTTTCCAATCGGACTTACCTTAATCGGATGAATGACATATTTCTTTAGGGCAAGTTCGATTCCTTCCAAGAGCTGTTTTCCTTTATAGTTTGTAGATGAACCATTGGTCAGATCTTTCACCTCGTAGGCGTCATTTGCATTTACGGTAAACCATTCCGGGAACTGGTTGATCCGTGGCCAATCAACAGGCATTTGCATTATAATATGGTGCCTGGGCGCATCAAATTTCAGTATCCCTTGCCAATCTTCATCTGCCTTAATGCTTAGGATTATCCCATCATCGCTGTCTACTGCCCCTAATTTTATGTCCGATCGCCATGGTTGGATTGTGGCACCTTGGCTTTTCCATAGGCAATACATTATTGTGGTACGAGCAAAATTACCATCTCCGTGCCAACCTTCGATAATCCCTGAACCTTTCCATTTTTGGGCATTTTTCCGGTGACTAGAATCTTGTAGAGACCACATGACCTGAATTTCACTCTCGATCCAATCCCTTGTAGATGAAAGGGGTTCTCTTGCATATAAATTTAAGGCTCCCTCAATGGCATCGGCATATCCATCGGATGATCCGCGTTCCCAATCATAATTTCGGTATTTTTGATCGAGTACTGCAAGAGCCTTTATGGTGGCCTCCTTATAGGCCTCAACGGAATCTATTTGAAACACTGTATAAAAACCATTTAGGGTATACCCAAAATTGTCCGCTGTTCCTTCCCATTTTACGGTTCCGTTTTTAGGATCAACAGCATTGTAAAAAAGGCCGTCATCATTTCGGCCTACAGCCAAAATCCGGTTTAGCATCTCATGTATATGGGGTTGGTAAGCCTCTTTTTTCAGGAGCCGCCATGCTTAATGTTGCATAGAGCTCGCATAATCCGGATACAATTTCACAACCATGATCTCGGAGCCTGAGAACCTCAAAATTTCGAGTAGGATGATGGTCTCCGAATACATAATAATCTCCCAGGCGCGTAGCCCACTCTAGATATTTCTCCTCTCCGGTCATCCAATACACTCGGGAAAGCACCTGCAACATTTCTCCATTCAATTCTACATTGGTAGAAGGAATGTTTCCATAGGCAGTCTTGGTCGGTGCATATTTCCAGATATCATCCAAAATAGCGATCATCCTATCCGACCAAGGACTTGGGCCTAACCATTCAGTAAGCGGTAAAAGTCCATCTTTTATATACTCTGAAGACCCGAACAATAAATTGTGCAGGTCATATTCTTGGGTCTCAAACCCCTTTTTGCTAAACGAATACGTGTCGGGAAGATTCCCAAGACGTGAAGTCAATCTGGTCTCCGTATGCAACATGTCTAGCATCCGCTCTTGGAAAAGGTTTGAATCTGTTAAGGCCGCTGTCAACACCATAAATGGATAGTTATCCGCAGCCGAATCTTGGGCATTCCAGATATCCAAACTTTCATCCAGATTTCTGGGAATGAGTCCGGTAGTAGTGTCTGCCTTGGCCAGCCAATCTGTAACAAACCGTTGGCAACGTTGAAGACCTTCATTTGCCAAATCGCCATTGATTTCTGCTTGCTTAAGTGCCAGACTATCCACTTTGGATAAGTTTCCATGGTTTTGGGAGGGATGTGAACAGGACACCATTAGAATAATGTTGAAGCAAAAGACAAAGTGATTTCTCATTATAGTTCCATTTGGCATATACTATTCAATGGTCTCCCCGCAATTGATCAAGGTTTGGTCCAAGGCCATTCCAATAAACATGGGATAGGACCAATTTTTATACCTGCCCCAAACCTCACCGGCTATTTTTGGAAATACTTTTTCTTTTATTAGCGGGACCAATGGGGCAGCCTTTTCTCCCAAGTTTCTCACATTTACGGCAACATGAAGCAGCACTGTTTCATTTTCTGGATGTTGAAGTAAATCCTCCAAGACCTGGAACGCTTCTTCTGAACGATTTAGCTTGTTGATCAAAATTTCTGCTGCCAATCCCCGATTGGGTTGAGAAGAATCATCCAATGCATCCAATACATTTTCCTTTTGTGAGCTTATATCCCCCTCAAAAGCGTCTATAGCGTTTAGTGCCCAAAACCGAACTGATGGATCTTCATTTTGAAAGTACTTTTCCAATACATCTAGGTTCTGTATTTTGCCTACCAATTCAGCAGCTTCCAATACACGTTCCGGCTGGTATTGGCTGGTATCCCTTGCCATTTCATAGACCGAACTATTTTCACCTGAGATCATCATTTGGCCCTCCGCCATAAATCCGGTATCCTTTGTTTCAATGGTATGGTCTTTTATCTTTTCATGAAGTTTGTTTTTAACTTCCTCATATTGGGGATCATTGATCAGGTTGTGCAATTCATTTGGATCCTGTTGTAAGTCATATAGTTCCTCGGGAGCTTTTGGTTTGAACATTTTTAAGGATTCTTCCGAGAGTTCCCCTAAGTTCTTTACTCGAAACAGCTCGTCATATGACCTTTTCCCTGTATTGAATATCTGTGCATTTTGAATGTATGGTCTATGTGGTAAATAATTTCGGATATATAAATATCTGCCATCAAAAATTGACCTACTGACATCAAAGACATCATCCGCCCTGTCCCGATAGCCAAAGATGTATTCCTTATTTTGGGCATTTGGGCCCAAAAAATTCTTTCCTTCCATAATTGGAGGAGTTTCTGCTCCGACAAGACCTAACACGGTCGGCGCAAAATCTACAAAGCCTACCATTGTCTCTACATTTCCAGAATTAAGATTGGAAACCAAATGCTTGTATTTCTTCGGGGTATGTAAAACAAAAGGTACGCGCAGCCCTGTATCGTATAACCATCTTT
The DNA here is from genome assembly GCA_947494715.1 of uncultured Flavobacteriaceae bacterium. GTDB lineage: Bacteria > Bacteroidota > Bacteroidia > Flavobacteriales > Flavobacteriaceae > Ulvibacterium. The sequence goes on from CANLWG010000009.1 coordinate 28,262, forward strand.
TATAGCGGGGTAACCCAAAACCATGGTCCGAGAATACAAAAATGATAGTATTTTCATAAAGCCCATCTTCTTTAAGTTGTTCAATTAGCTTGCCCACTTCTTGATCAAAAACGCTGATGAGATCATACTGGTGTGCTATTATTTTTCGGAATTCCTGGGTATTCGGGAAGTAGGGTGGAACTATCATATCCCTTGGGTCACGCTTCTTTTTCAAAGATTTTGTATCATCAGGATTGTATTTGTTGGCATGGCCTTCGTGGGTAATCCCGAAATTGAAGACACTAAAGAAGGGTCGTTTATCCTCTCTGTTTCTCCAATGCGCTTGGTTCCCCAAGTCGTCCCATTTGCCATCAGGACTAAAATTATAGTCCGTTTTGGAGTTATTGGAGGTGAAATAACCTTTTTCTGACACGAGTTGGGGAAGGATTTTTAGATCTGCCGGCATCGGGATGGCAGACCTTAAATTTTGTGTGCCTGTGCTGGTAGCATACATGCCCGTAATCAAGGTTGCCCTTGCCGGAGCACATATGGGAGCATTGGAAAAGGCTTGGGTAAAAACATAACCTTGGCTTGCCAACGCATCTATGTTAGGTGTCGTCGCCATGCTATCCCCATAACAACCCCAAGCGGGGCTAATGTCTTCCGTAGATATCCATAAGATATTAGGTGGATTTATCGGCTCCTTTTCGCCTTGTTTACAAGAGGGAAAAAGACCAACAACTATAAGGCTTAATAAAAGAACTCTCATAGATCGGTATGGTTTGGAACAAGATACGAATAACCTGAATATCGGATGGTTGATTGTTCTTTATTGGAGGGTATAAAAAATCGCTCATGGGAGTTAAGCCATGAACGAGATTCTTTTATAAAAAATTGAATCGAATATGTTTTGATTTTTTCTCTTTCCTAAGGCGAATATCATATTTGCCCTTAAGGGATTTTCCATTTCTATATTTCACGGAATAGTTCGATTTTTCAAAACCCCATCCTGGATATTTTCTAGCAATTTTTTGACTTAGTTTTAACGGGATTTTTAAATTTTTATACTGTTCAACGCTACTTATAATGTTTCCTAGATGGTCATATTTAATATATAATGTGGAATATGTGGACCTAATGACCACGTCGTATTTTGATTTTTCGCTTTTATCATAAATGGCCAAAGAACTGAGATTAAAATTAGCTGCTTCCCGCTGTAGTCTATCTATTTCCAATGGCCGTTCATTTTGGGCATTTCTCTTTAGATAATCATAGTTTCTAATTTTTTTCTCTGTTATTGATCTTGAGGGCGTGTTTGTTTTTGTTGTACGATTATAGGATGCAACTGGCTGAGCCTCTTGCCCTTTACTTATTTGCATATTTAGTATAGTACAAAGAAAAACCGATGAAAAAATTATACTTTTCATAATTTTTGATTTTTAGATTACTTGCTTTTAGTGGTCTATTCTCTTCCAAGAATTTGCTTTCCTGTGAATTCATATTGATTCCATTTGGGTAGTGGGTGAAACTGCGATGCCTGAACATCCCTAAATAATCTTTCAAGAGGATGTAGTTTATAAAAACTCTGGCCTCCAACAATTTCCATGGCCAGGCTTACTGTCTCTCTTGCCAAATCCGAAACATTGGTTTTATAGGCTAACATATTCGCTGTATGTAGTTCCGAAGGTCTAAAATCCAGGTTGCTGGTCAGCTCCAGCATAGCCTTCCATTGTGCTTGCCCCGAAAGCAAAGTGTTATGCAACTGACCAATACTATAGATTGAATGTTGCTGTCTGTTTTGCTGTGCACTTTTTATGGCTATTTCATGAGCATCTTGAGCTATGCCCATGTAAGCGGACATAATCAGGGGCATGGCCACGGTCAGGACAATGTTCCATACGGGGTGAAATTCATTTTGTTTTCGTGTCAAGGCAATGGCATCTTCCGGGATGAAGACTTTATCAAAGAAAATGGTTTGGGATCCCGTGGCTCGCATGCCCATAACATCCCAGTCGTCCATAAGGGATACCCCACTTTGTTTTAATGGAACCGAAAAGTGTAATACAGAGTTGTTCCCTTTCGGATTTTTGAAAATAGAACTTGTAACGGCAATGTCACCAACAACAGATTGACTGGCGAAGTGCTTTTTGGCCGAAAACGAATAGCCTCCATCAAGTTTTGTAAGCTCTCCATTGGATCCCAACCAATCTTTGGCCCCGGTACTTACCAAAACGAACTGGCTTTCAGCTATTTTTGCAAGTGTTTTCGCCCCTTCATTTTTGTGCTTGTATTTCCATACCGCAGCTGCCACCAAATGTTGGTGCATAGAAAATGCCAATGCAGTAGAGCCGCAATAACTTCCAATGACCCTTATAATGTTGCACATTTCAGAATATGAAACTCCTCCTCCACCCAATTCTATGGGAATTAGTGCGGAGAAATAACTTCCTGATTTTAAAAGCGCATAATTTTCATGGACGAATGTGCCATTGGCATCATGCTCCATTGCTTTTTCAGTAAATGCTTTTCCCAGTTCATGGGCTTGTAGAATCCAATTTTTTGTTTGTGGTGTTTTTGTTTCCATGGTATTGTAATTTGTTTACCATGCAAAATTGGACCAACTTTTCCAGGTGTAGTTTTCTCAGAAGGTCAAATGATTTGTTCTGAAGTTCAGCCTAACCTGTTGAAAAAGAACAATATATTGTTATTTGTTTTTTGCAGAACGAAACTGCTGTGGAGGAAGGTTATATTTTTCCTTAAACGTCTTGTTGAAGTGTGATGGGTTTTTGAACCCACTTTCATAACAGATTTCATTTATCGTAAGCGAGGAACGGGTAAGCAATGCTTTTGCACATTCCAAACGCCTGTTCTTGATCCAATTTCCCGGAGTCTCTTTGAAGTGTTCATTAAAGTCCCTTTTGAAAGTGGATAGGCTTCTACCACATAGTCTTGCGAATTCATCCAAGCTAAGATTATGTTGAAAATTTTTAAGCATTGTATATTCCAAGTCTGTTTTTTCGGTTTCCAGAAGAGAGTTCAGATACTTGGCCAATGGTCTATTCCTTGGGTTTAAAATAATATTGAACAGCAATTCCCTAAATTTTATTTCCACCAAACTTTTGGGAACACCTCCGCTTTGTTTAAAGTAGTTAAAGACACTATAGATCAAGGAACTAAAAGTGTCATTGACATCAATTTCGAAAATCTGGCCATATTCATTTTTCTCCGATGGAAATTGTAGCGAAGGATGCTCCTTAAGAAAATTGATGATGAAGTCATCGTTGATAAAAAAAAGTATTACACAAAAATCTACCTCAAAATGTTGTCTCGTTGTATAAATACCCTTTCTTACAAATAAGGCGTCCCCACCTTCTATATGGTATGTTTTACTGGGGGCAATCCAATCCTTCTTTCCACTTATTACATAGTTAATGATATGCGAATCCGTGAACAATTGGAATTTTTCAATATCGATGGGACACTTATATTCAACAAAAAGGTAATTGTCACCTACAAGTTTGTTGAAGTTTGGATTGTTCCTGAAGTATTGTTGAATATCGACTATCACATTTAAAAATACGAAATATTCGGAAGTCGAGTTTCATAAAAGTTATGAAACCTAATTGTAACACGGATTTTGGACCTTTAGACTGAGGGTAATCTAAAGGGTTTTCAGCACACTCAGATATCGGTTATTGCGGCACTATGCCAATTCTTCTTTTCCGGCTATTGATTTTATTTACACTCCATTCCACGGCACTTTCCAAGTCTGAAAACTGATTAATGGAATTTTGAAAGAACATCCGTTCCAGAACCAAGCTCGCGAAGCTACCCTGGGTACTTCCAACAACAGAATAAAAATCGAGCTGGTGTCTATTTTTATAAAACTTTACCCAATCGGTAGGCACTACCGTATAGCTATTTATCCGGTTGGATATGTAGGCGATCGGTTGATCTTCCCCAAAGATTTCATGGGCGGCCTTAATGGCTTTTTTGGCCATTTTCCAATTAAAAAGGGCACCTTCCTTCATTTCAGAAATGACCAAGCCTTCGAAGTAATAGAAAACTCCGAATTCGAATTCTCGTATTTCCCGAATGTTTTTAAAGAAATCTAGGTCTCTTACACGTTTCATAGCAAAAATTGACGTATGAGGTATAAAGGATAAATATATTATTTTTTTTGGGTTTTCACTGCAAGGAAAAGAAGACCGTTAATTATGAAGTTTCTGACTCAGTGCGAAGTGATTGCCAATCGTTAATGTTCTTTTTTAGTGAAGTATATAGAATTGATTTAATGTTAATATTGAACTATGAAGATTATTTTTCCATATTGTTTAATTGAATACTCAAGGCTTTGGTGGACAATTGTACCTCTATCAATGAAAGTAAAAGAGATACCATTAAAAATATTAAACTGATACCAAAAATAATCTGGGCCAGAATCTCTTTCTCTACATAAATTAGGAACATAGTTACTGCCGATAGTAAAAAACTGACAATGGCACTAGCCTGCATGTTTTTTATAATTCCCAAACGCTTTCGCAATTGATGGATTTGTCTTTTTAATGGAGACGACGAGGATTCCTCAAATTGTTTGTGCAATTGACGAATTAGGGCGGCAATGGCCAAATAGCGCGCATTATAGGCCAACATGGTCAACGAAATGGCTGGAAAAAGCAAAGCAGGGATACTAAGGGTCAATTGCATGATACCTTATTTATTGAATGCTCTGGAGCTGGATTTGTTTTCCATTGGAAAACCTTCAGGAATTTCCTGTGTTACTTTTCCCGTGGCAGCCCATTCCGTGCCACGTAGCATTGTGGTGATGAAACCGAGGCATTCCACGGAATAATCTGCATGGCCCATGATGTTATGGAAGATGCGCCCTTTGCCATAATCCAGAACCATTAGGGCAGGTTCATGATGTCCAGAGCCTTTCATTTCCGGAGCGGCATAGGCCGTTGCCAAAATTTCCATTTTTTCGGCGGGGCCACGTAGGCGTTCATAGAGTTCATCCTTGGTATGTAACCATTTGGTAGGCATGCCCTTTGTTATTGGGTGTTCCGTATTTCTAACTTGGATAACATATTCATGCTGGGGACCGTGTGCCCCTGCATTTCCGGGCGAGGTATCCCGAATAAGTTCATCCTTGTCATTAAAATATACATAAGGCCCATCTTTTTCCGTTCGATCGCCCCAACCGCCAAGGCCTATCATTTTGTTGTATGCCTTCCATTTGGGAAAGGAGTTGTCCGCGGCATGAAAGACCACCAGTCCGCCTCCATTTTGCATATATTTTTCAAATGCTTTCTGGGTCGATTCCGGCCAGGAAGCTGCATTCCATCCAAAATTGGAAATAACTACATCATAGGCGGAGAAATTGGGGTTGAAGTTCAAATCGGGTTTAGGTTTCTCCATAGCCGTAGTTTCTCCGACACCCTTAATGTGAAAATCTTCTAGATAGTCATCGCCCTCCCAAGTATAGGCAGATCTAACCACATCTACCTCAAATAAACCGGCATCTTCCAAGTAGTGCTTCAGCATAAATGTAATTTTGGGCCATTGGTTATGATTGTTTTGACCATCGACAATCAGAACATTAATTTTGCTTTTCTTCGATTCTGGTTGGGAATAGAGGCTTCCGGTCAGGATGATAAAGAAACTGACACAAACCATACTTTTGAACCTCATTGTTTTCATGTTTTTAAATTAAAATAATTCATTCATTTTATTTTAGAAGCGTCCTTTACCTCAAATTTCACCTTCTTTTTTTGGCCCTTGCCCTCAAGCTCCACAAGATACTTCCCTTTGGGTAGGTAGGTCTTTCCATTTTGGGCCTCTTTCAACATCTTTTTATTCTTTTTCAAGTAGGCCGTTTTCCCGGATTTTGAGAAGGCCACGTCATAGGATAGGATGTTAAGACCTTTATCCGCTGAAATATCCGTCCTGCTGATCGCAATGTTATCCAAAGTCTTTATGGTCGCCGAAAAAGTAGCCGGATTGGGACTATAAAAAACAACATCCAAACCTGGTGTAGAAGGTTTTGACCAAGCCCCAGGTGAATTGCCCCAATTTGGGGAATGTACTATAGGTTCAATTTCAAAAACATGTAGGTCTTTTTCCAATACTTCAGAGTTCAATTGTTGCATATGGGCAATATCCGCTTTGTAAATGCTTCGGCCGTGGGTACCCACTAAAAGGTGCTTGGCATCAGGCTGAATGACCAAATCTTGGATGGCCACATTGGGCATGCCATTTTGGAAAACCTCCCATGAACCACCTTGGTCAAAAGAAACATAAAGCCCATTATCCGTACCCACAAACAAAAGGTTCTCATTTTCCGGATCTTCAAGAATTACATTTACAGGCGAAGCCGGAATACCCTTGGAAATAGGTTTCCAGGTCTTACCATAATCATCGCTTACAAAAACATAGGGGGTAAAATCGTCCCAGCGATACCCATTCAAACTTACATACACACGTTCCTTTTTATGTTTGGAAGCAGCAATACGGCTTATCCACAAATCTTTGGGAAAAGAATCGGATATAATTTCCCAACTATCACCTCCATTTTTGGAAACATACACTAGACCGTCATCACTTCCGGTATACAACAGTCCAAATGCAAAAGGAGATTCCGAAATTGTGGTCAAGGTACCATAGGCAACGTTACCTTTCCGACCACCTTGGGTAAGGTCTGTTGAAATGGATTCCCAATCGTTTCCTTGATTCATGGAACGGTGCAGTATGTTGCTTCCCATATATAGGATATCCTGATTGTGGGAAGACAGTAGAATAGGGGTTTGCCAATTGAAACGACAGGGAGGAGCTCCCAACTGATGTTTAGGCATTATGCCGACCCTTTGATTTTTCTCCAAATCCAAACGATAATAATTTCCGAATTGATACCCGGTATACACGGTATTGGAGTTTCTATTGTCAATTTGTACCTGCATACCATCACCGCCCAATATGGATTTCCATGGATAATGGCCCGTTTGGTGCCAAAGACTGTTTTCCTCCGCATTGTGTGGCCCCTTCCAAACACCGTTGTCCTGTAATCCACCATAAATATTATAAGGTTTTTCATTATCCACATTTATGGCATAGAACTGGCCCACGGATGGGGAATTGTTTTTTATCCAATGCTCCCCATCATCGTAAGAGATGTTTACCCCACCATCATTTCCGTTGATTAGATGACCGGAACGGGCTGGATTTATCCAAAGAGCGTGGTGATCGGCATGTACATTTTTGTTACTAATGGAAGTAAAGGTTTTACCCCCATCTTCCGATTTTAATATTGGGACACCGCCCAAATAAATTTTATTTTTATCATTGGGATCTACCCGGATCTGTGCAAAGTAATATCCATAACTATAGAAAAGGTCATCAATATAGTTTTCATTTTGCTTGGTCCAGGTTTTGCCGCTGTCATCACTTCTGTATACTTCGGCCCCGACTACAGGCGTATCGAAAAGGAGAGAATTGGCATCTTCTAGATATTTGGCCAAATCTATGGGTTTTACCGACCCACTGCGAATCAATTGTTTTACATTTTCAGCCTTATATTTTTCCTGAAAGTTGTTCGTCTTCAGAAAATCATTAAGTTTTTGGTTATCCAGTTTCAAAAAATGCTCAACCGACATGGATTTAAAATCATCTTTGCCCAATTTGTCCGATTTCTTTTTTGGTTCCTTTGATTTTTTACGACGAAATTGGTTATCATGTACTGCATATAGGGTATTCTCATCAAAAACGGTCAGACCGATACGGCCCACTCCGTCGCCAGTGGGAAAACCACTTTCTGATGTAGAAATTTTATTCCAAGTGGTTCCCCCATCCGTGCTTTTGTAAATGCCCGAAGTATTGCCACTACCCGTAAAATTCCATGCCTTTCGATCCTTCTGCCATGCTGCCGCATAAAGGATATTGAAATTACCGGGTGGGTGGGCCAAATCTATGATTCCCGTTTCATCATCTATAAAAAGGGTTTTTTGCCAAGATTTCCCCCCATCTGTAGTTTTGAATACACCACGTTCGGAATTGGTAGAATACAAATGTCCCGTAACGCCTACTACAACTTCATTAGGATTATTGGGATGTAAAAGGATTCTCCCTATATGATGCGAATCGGCCAGGCCCATATGTTGCCAAGTCTGGCCCTTATCTGTGGATTTAAGTATCCCAATGCCTGCATACGAAGATCTCGACGCATTATTTTCACCTGTACCGACCCAAATAGTACCAGAGTTCCAATCCACCGCAATATCGCCCACATTCTGAGTTTCCGAGGAATCCAATATAGGAACAAACGAGGTGCCATTATTTTTGGTATACCAGAGTCCACCTGAAGCATAACCCACATAAAACTCCGTAGGATTTTCCGGATTCACATCCAAGTCTACAACGCGACCGCTCATCACCGAAGGGCCAACATTTTTCAACGGAATATTTTTCACCAATGAGTTGTTGGTCATCTGATTTTTTTGGCGAAGCGCTTCTTCCACCTTTTGCGATGGAGTGGAGGAAAGCTGCCCGAAAATCGAAAAGTGACATAGTAATAGACCTGTTACTACAAATCCACGCATAAATTCCAGTATTTAAAAAATCACATTGGGAAAGTTAAGGAAACTTCGCCAGAAATTGTATTAACATAAGATCGGTTGAGTTATCAATCTTAAAATAGTCTTAGCAAATACTAAAATGTTAAATAAGGGTTCATTTTGTTGCGCACTAACTTAAATTTTTGTTAATTTATTGACAATAACGAACCAAACCTTTTGAAATGGAAGAGTACTTACCATTAATAATTCAACTGGTCTCAGGTGCCATTGGAGGCAATGTGGCCGGGAAATTAATGAACAACTTGTCCTTAGGAACCGTGGTCAACTCCGTCTTGGGAATTTTGGGAGGTGGCCTTGGAGGGCAGCTTTTGGGAATGCTGGGATTGGAAACTGCTGGCGGGGGCATGGATATGGCCAGTATTTTGGGTAGTATAGCCGGTGGCGGAGTCGGTGGTGGTGTTCTCATGGCCATTATAGGAGCTATTAAAAATGCAATAGGAAAATAACAACGATAACATAACCAACGTAAACTCTGACCCCAAAGGTCTTAAAACCTTTGGGGTCTCTTTATTTTGATGACTTAGATCTTCGTGGAAATCGCTATTTTTGGTCAAAGCACATGTCAAAATGAAATACGACCAAATTTCCAATACACTTTTTGTAAAGAACCGCAAAAAATTCATGACCCGAATGCAGCCCAAAAGTGTAGCAGTATTCAATTCCAATGATATATATCCCATTAGTGCGGATAGCACAATGCCCTTTCAGCAACATCGCGATATTTTCTATCTGAGCGGTGCGGACCAAGAGGAAACGATTTTGGTGCTTTTCCCCGATGCTCTGGACAAAAGACATCGTGAGGTTCTATTTGTAAGGGAGACGAATGCACATATTGCCGTTTGGGAAGGTGCTAAATTGACCAAGGAAAAGGCCACGGAAGTTTCCGGAATCGAAACCATTTATTGGCTGTCCGATTTTGACAAGGTGTTTTTTGACCTCATGACCGAGGCCAACACTATTTATTTAAATACCAATGAACATTATCGGCAAGCCGTAGAGACCCAGACCCGAGAAGATCGATTTATTCAAGAATGCAAACGGAAGTTCCCGGCACATAGCGTCGCCAAAAGTAATCCTATTTTACAGCAGATTCGTGGGGTTAAGGAATCCGAGGAAATTGACCTTATACAAAAGGCGTGCAATATTACCGAAAAAGGCTTTCGACGCGTGTTGGATTTTGTACAACCCGGCGTTTGGGAATATGAGATCGAGGCCGAATTGCTCCACGAATTTGTACGTCATCGTTCCAAAGGATTCGCCTACACGCCTATAATCGCTTCGGGCAATAATGCCAATGTACTTCATTATATAGAGAACAATCAGCAGTGTAAGGATGGGGAACTAATTTTAATGGATGTCGCTGCGGAATACGCCAACTACTCCAGTGATCTTACACGCACCATTCCCGTAAATGGTAGATTCAACGAACGCCAAAAGTCGGTATATGAAGCCGTTTTACATGTTAAAAAAGAAGCGACACAAATGCTGGTTCCCGGAACAATTTGGGCTGAGTACCACAAGGAAGTAGGGAAGGTGATGACTTCCGAACTCTTAGACCTAAACCTTTTGGATAAGGCCGATGTACAGAATGAGGATAAAGATTGGCCAGCTTATAAAAAGTACTTTATGCACGGCACCAGTCACCATATTGGCTTGGACACCCATGACTATGGGGAGCTAAAGACCGCTATGAAGGCCAATATGGTATTTACCGTTGAGCCGGGCATCTATATTCCCGAGGAAAAAATGGGGGTACGATTGGAAGACGATGTGGTCATTCAGGAGAATGGGAAACCGTTTAATCTAATGCGTAATATCCCGATTGAATTGGAGGAAATCGAATCTCTTATGGCGAAATAGTTGGGTTGGCTCACTTACACAAAGGAGCAATATTTATATTAGGATCAATGCACATTTATTGAATGGAAAACGATGAAAAAAAGAATTAAAATAGCCGTAGGTATATTTGGGCTTTTAGTGGCAAGTTGCACGAATTATAAAACGGCCAACGGGTTGACCAAGTATGAAAATATTGATTCCTTGACCATCTTTGCCCCTGAATTGGCCGTGGAGCGAAATACCTATAAGGGCTCTTTTTCAGACGATTATAATACCTTCTTCTTTTTTCGTAAAAAAACAAAAGACCAAGAAAAATATGTACCCTATCGATCCACCTTTGAAAAAGGCAAGTGGAATGCACCACAGGTGGCTGAATATTATGATGAGGACTATTCGTTTACATACCAGCTAAATGTTCCTAAAGTAGACAAGCTTATTTTTTTGTCCAACATGAGGACTAAAAATGATACAACAGATAAGCCGAATTACAATTTCTGGTCGATCGAGCAATCTGACGGGATTTATGGGTTGCCCAAAGAATTGAGGCCAAAAAAACTTATGTATAACTACAATTCCCAACCTTCAATATCTAAGATTGGCACGATTTTCTTTACTTCTGATACTCCCGATTGGGCACATACATATTCCTATAAAATGGAGTTGTTGGACAATGGTACATATGATGAACCGGAGCCATTTGAGCCAATAAACCAATGGAGAGATCAGCAAGACTTAACAATCTTTGAATTCGCGATGGCTCCGAATGAGGATTTTCTAATTGTTTGTATTAAGGAAGAATCCAAAAAAGGAACCTTGAATACGGATTTATATATTTCTTATTTCAAAAATAATGACTGGACCCGGCCGAAAAAGTTGAACAATGGAATAAACACTGCAGAAACGGAAAACTTTCCGGTTATTACCGCTGATGGTAAATATTTGATTTTCACAAGGGCGTTTTCCCAGTTTTATATAATACCGATTGACATGTTGACCGAGACAGCTACATCAATCGAGGACAGTGCTTCCTCAAAAGAAAAGCTTCAACTATAGCCATAGTGATTGGGTGATGTTACCTTGTTCGATCAGATAAGGAAAACTTAACCCATGAAAAATGGATTTCAAGTAAACAAACGCAATTCAGATTATAGGTCTTTTGTTATAAAATTATTTAGTACAAAAATTGCGGCGGCGGGTAACACCCATCCCATACTAAATTGACTTAAAGGAATCCACTCAGAAATATCGGCAATTGATTCACCGAGACCAATACTTCCCAAGAAATCGGGAATACTAAAAAGTATTGTGGTAAGCACCACCCATTTAAAAACTTTTGTTGAAGCAAACTTTTGGGGAACTACATTTAATAGAATCAAAACTATGGTAATCGGGTAAATGAACATTAGTACTGGTAAGGCCACGGCAATGATATACCCCACATTAAATTGCCCCATGGCCACGCCGAGGACGCACCCGATTATCGCCGTTAGTGTATAGGCCTTTTGTGAATTATTGAAACGATACTTAACAAAATCTGCTGTTCCTGTAATGATACCTACGGCGGTGGTAAAACAGGCCAAACTCACCAAAATGCTAAGAAATAGATTGGCTGTACCTCCTAAGGTATACTTGCCGATACCGCTCAATAATGCGGTTCGGGTAATAGCGTCATCGAATTCGGAATGCATTAAGGCTCCTGTAAGAATAAGCCCGGCATAGATTAAGAATAGTCCAAGTCCCGCCAACCATCCAGCGTTTGCAATTAAGGCTTTCTTTTCATTGTAGGTGGCGTCGGTCATCTTAAGGTTTATGGAAACAATGATCACTCCACCTACGACAACGGCTCCAATAGCATCGAATGTTTGGTAACCCTCCAAGACGCCATCTGTGAAGGGACTGTGAAAGGCAATATTTCCAAAATTGAATTCGAACGAAAAGAGAGTCGTACCGATAATCGCCAAAAGGATAAGAATAATGGCCGGCGTTAACCACTTTCCAATCACATTCAAGATTTTGGAACGGTTCATGACAAAAATGAAGACCAGTAGGAAATATATAAAGCTGGTCAAAATTGAAGAAGTTTGGAATACGGGTGCAATGGCCATCTCATGAGTAACGGCGGCCGTTCTGGGGGATGGTAAAGTGATGGCTATGGCATAAATCAAAAGAGAATAGACCAAGCTAAAAGTTGGGGATACCTTTTTCCCTAAATCGAAAAGGGTCCCTTGCAATCGGGCATGGGCCAAGATGCCCAAGATAGGAACTAAAACGGCAGAAAGACAAAATCCCAGGGCAACCAACCACCAAAGCTCTCCGGATCGAAAGCCCAACAATGGAGGCAAGATAAGATTACCGGCGCCAAAGAAAAGTGAGAACAAAGCAAATGCAGTTATAAAGGTTTCTTTGGTTACTTTCACTTTGTCGATTTTTTTTAGAGGTCGGAAAGGTAATCCAAAATTACTTTTTGTACCAAGCATAACTCCTTCCGGCCATATTCCGGATTGTTCGAAAGGTTGCACTTTATCGATTTTTTGAAAAGAAGTGCCCGCCGTACCCAATAAAAAACAGAGCTAAGACGTTGTATGCTATATAATGCTCAACAGACATTGTAAGCAGTTAACCCAAATCCAGAATTTCGTGTTCATTTGACCCCAATCATCGAATACGACTTGATAAACCTACAAGTATGAAAAAGTTTTTTTGCAATCTTTTTGGCCACCATTATTCCGTGTCCAAGAAAGTCACACATCACATTAAGGAATATAAATGCATCCATTGTGGTAGAGAGGTTACCACGGATGTCAGCGGAAATCTTTCGACCTTGACTCCAGAGTTACAGGATATTAACAAGACCTTGGAAGGTCTTTATCAAAAAAGACATAGAGCTGCACAGCAAGTAGCTTAACTATGCTTTGGCAAGAAGGTTCCGTGCCCTAGGGGCAGGCGGAATTATAAGTTATTCCTGGAAATTGAGTAAGCACCCTTATTCTCCACTGTCGTTTGCCCCACAACAGTTTAATAGGGACTGCCCTTGATTTTCGGGAATTTTTTATGAAATCGAATAGTAACCCCGTCCCAGGACGGGTCTTTTTTTGTTAAAACCGTTCAAGATAAACTTCTTTTTCGACGGAAAAATAGGATGGACCCAATTGCGAGCAAAGTACCAAAAATCGAAGGTAAAAACTGACTATAGGGATGATATTGCGGCAATACGGTACCTATAAAGGCAGCCAACAATGCAGTAAACGCCGCAATCATTTTGTAGATATGTTCGTAAAGCCATATTTTTTTATAACGTTCCGCTTTGATTAGATAGCGAAGAAAATCATAGGCTATCATAGCAAACAATGCGCCTACCGTGCTGTAAATAATTACGGGAGACCAAATCATTCCAATAGAATCAAAGTAATACAAAAAGTAGAGTCCTGAACTTAACGTCAACAAAGCGATCAGGATATCCAGTGTTTTCGGCTTGTTCGATTTTGATTTCAAAACACGATACCCGGAAAATGCCTGATACCCGCTCAACATAGTCAGCGCTATTAAAAACCCGTTGGCCTCGAATGCAAAAACGCCCATTAGGGCTGTTAGAATTACAATGGCAATTAAGACAAGGAAAATGAGTCCACTTTTTTTATGCACTCTTCTTCCTTTTTTGGATATTAATGCTAGAAGCCCTAAAAACAAAGCAGCAGTTCCGCTGGTGACGTGTATAATAATGTTTAGCTGATGTGAAAAAGTATAATCGCCCATAACATGAGGTTTTCACAAATGTGGAAATGGGTTATGGATTACACGACCCAACCCATGGGCTGAAACTTATTGTGCTATTTTTTCTTGAATTCTGAAGGTGCCGTTCCCGTATATTTTTTAAAGTAGCGATTGAAGGAAGATTTTGATTTAAAGCCACAATCAAATGCAATTCCCAAAATGGACAGATGCCGGTAATCTGCTGATAGCAATCTCTTCTTTGCCTCTTCCACTCTATATTGATTGATGAAATCATAAAAGTTTTTCTGAAAATACTGATTGATGACCTGTGAAAGATGGGGAGGCGAGATTTGACTTTGTTCTGCAAGGAGGGTCAAGTTGAGGTCTTCGTTCAAAAAAGGTTTTTCCTTCTCCATATGCTTGTTCAATTGATTTGCCAAAATTTCGATTTTTTCGGACGTAAGTCCTGATTTGGAGTATGAGGCCTTTTCGGACATAGTAATTTTCAAATCTGTCATACGTCCAGCATCTATATTGGAAAAAATAGCAGTCTGTCGAAATCCATAAAATCCGAAAGCGATTAACATTAAACATAGCGTTATTCCAACAAGGGCAAAGGCATTTTCAATAGGCAAAAGCTGAAAATGGATGGCTCCAAAAATCAGGATAGAAGTCACCAAAAAAAGTAAAAAATAGGAGTAGACAATATAGTTTACCCATTTAAGGTTGACCTTTTCATAGAACGAGAAGAATGCTACGATATTCTTGCTGTGTTTCCTTAACAAGGCTAAATCCCAAACACAATAGAAAAGTCCGGATAGGGCCAAGGGCACTGCATAGTACTGCATCCAAATCGGAGGACTTTTTGGGAGTCGAAAAAGCCCATTAGTGGCAATAAGGACTATCCCATCGCGCTCTTGTACTAAAAACAGCAACAAGATATATATTGGGTAAATACCAAGATGTGCCAAAACAATTTTCCATGTTACGGAGCGTCCGGTCAACGCCAGAATATAAAGAAATAAAAGAGGTGCACCCAACAAAGGCAGTCCAAAGGAGGCGATGGCCCAAATACCCCGGAATTCAAAACGGTAAATAGTAATCTCATAAAAAGCAATTTGGCCGAGCGTAACCATTATCCAACACAGGAAAAAATAATCCTCTTGTTTTTTGCTTCTTTTAAATAGCAAAAGCCAAAACATTAAGGTGCCTATGCCCAACCCTGCATTTAGGATAACTTCCATAAAAGTGTATTGTTCCGAACTACAAACTAATACATTATTAAAATAGGGCGGTGGTCATTACCTGGAAAAAGAATTCCATCCCTGTGCCGTTAATGGAATTTGGTTTCCTCCCCGTCCAATTAAATTGGCACCTAAAGAATCATCCGTCATATGCCCAACGACGGTCAAATTTGGATTGCCTTTGATTTTGTCAAAGTCCTTTTGGTCAATTGTAAACAGCAGCTCATAATCCTCACCACCACTAAGGGCCACCAAAGTACTATCCATCTTAAATTCCTCACAGGCCGAAATGACTGTGGGGTCCAGTGGGATTCTATCCTCGAACAACTTACACCCCACTCGGCTCTGTTTACAGAGATGTAATATTTCAGAGGACAGACCATCACTAATATCGATCATAGCCGTTGGCGTTACCCCGAGGTTTTCCAAAAGCTCAACCATATCTTTTCGCGCCTCGGGTTTCAATTGTCGTTGTACAACATAGGAATAGGGCTCCAGATCGGGTTGACTATTAGGATTGACTTTAAAAACTTCCTTTTCCCTTTCAAGCACTTGTAGACCCATATAAGCTCCGCCCAAATCTCCGGAAACGACAAGCAGGTCGTTCGGTTTTGCTCCGTTTCGGTAAACAATGTTTTCCTCCTTACTTTCTCCAATCGCGGTTACACTGATGAGCATACCTTTCGTAGAAGAAGTGGTGTCCCCTCCGGCCAAATCCACTTTATAAAAATTGCAGGCCAGGGCAATGCCTTCGTAAAGTTCTTCGAGCGCTTCCAAGGGAAATCTATTCGAAACTGCAATAGACACCAAAATTTGGGAGGCCTTGGCATTCATGGCATACACGTCCGATAAATTTACCACGACAGCCTTATATCCCAGGTGTTTCAAAGGCATATAGCTGAGGTCAAAATGGATTCCCTCTACCAGCAAGTCGTTGGTAACTATTGTCCTTGCATCCTTAAAATTGAGCACGGCGGCATCATCGCCAATGCCTTTTATTGTCGATTTTAGATTTATGGGGAAGTCCTTGGTCAAATGGTCTATTAATCCAAATTCTCCCAATTGCTCCAGGGAGGTGCGTTCCTGATTCTTGTTTTCCAGCATGCCGCAAAAATAAGGAGGATATAATATAAATAGTATCTTTACTAGAAAAGAACTTAAATTAGGCTATGCAAAGGTTCTTCACTTTCCTATTTGGCACTTTCCTATTTTTTAGTTGCTCCAATGATGACAATGGCAGTGGTGATAACGGCAATATGGATAATCAAGCACCACAGGATAACATTGATGATACGGTCGGGTTTACCCCTTGTGAGAATGGAACAGCAGGACCATTTGCGTGTGATGGATATGATTTGTTGAGGAGAATTCCGCTATCGGATTTTGGAGCAAATTCCGGAAATGATATCTGGGGATGGACGGATAGCTCCACCAGCAAGGAATATGCCCTGGTAGGATTGGACAACGGAACGGCCTTTGTGGATATATCGGATACCGAGAATTTGGTGTATTTGGGAAAACTGCCCACCGCTACGGTTGCCAGCACTTGGCGTGATATTAAAGTATACAACGACCATGCATTTATAGTCTCCGAAGCCAATGGACATGGTATGCAGGTCTTCGACCTCACCAGATTGCGAAATGTGGCCAATCCACCACAAACTTTTGACGAGGATGCGCAATATACCGGATTTGGCAATGCGCATAATGTGGTGGTTAATGAAGATACCGGGTTTGCCTATTCCGTAGGTACGGCAAGGGACGATATTTTTAATGGTGGGGTTCATTTTATAGATGTCCAGGACCCTAAAAGTCCGGTTTCCGTAGGAGGGTATGGGGCCAGTGGGTATTCACATGATGCACAGGTGGTTACGTATAATGGACCGGACCTGGATTATACCGGTAAGGAAATCTACATAGGAGCAAACGAAAACAGAGTAGTGATTGCCGATGTTACCGATAAAGAGAATCCTTCGGAAATAGCCACCCTTCAGTACGGCAATATTGGTTATACCCATCAGGGGTGGTTTACGGAAGATCAAATCTATTTTATTCTTGGGGACGAAACCGACGAAATAGATTTCGGGTTCCAATCGCGAACTTTGATTTTTGATTTCACTGATTTAGATCAACCCGTACTACATCATACCTATTTGGGCCCGACCAGTGCCATAGACCACAATGGATATGTAAAGGGGAATCAATTTTTCTTGGCCAATTATGCGGCAGGAATCCGTGTTCTCGATATTTCGGACATAGCGAACAGGAGCGTTGTTGAAGAAGGTTTTTTTGATACCTATCCCGAAAACGATACCCCTGGTTTTGAAGGCGTTTGGAGTGTTTACCCTTATTTTGAAAGTGGAAAAATCATTGTTAGTGATACGAATTCAGGACTTTTCGTAATAAGGAAATCGGATTAAAGATAGTTAACCTTGATGTCTTGAAAATAGATTGCAATGAAAAAGATATTCTTTTTATTTTTTTTGATAGGCTTAATTAGCTGTTCTACAGATTCTGAAAATGACGATTCAGAAAACCAGCCCGTGGAAAGAGAAGAGGAAAATATTTTTGAGGGCAAGATTGATTGGGTAAAGAGTTTTGGCGGATCGGGAGAGGATACCCCTAGGACCCTGATTACCACTTCGGATGGAGGCTATGCCATATTGGGATATACCAATAGTACCGATGGGGATCTTGTAGGCAAAACCTTGGAGGTAAACGATTATTGGTTATTGAAATTAGATGCGGACGGCGACTTGCAATGGAGCAAAACATACGGCGGTAGCAAGGATGACAGGGGGCAATCCGTGGTGCAGACTATGGATGATGGATATGCCATTACGGGTTATGCCATGAGTAGTGATGGCGATGGCAGCAAGAATGAAGGTTTTCATGATAATTGGATCGTTAAGTTGGATGCTTCGGGAAATATTGAATGGGAGCGAAGCTATGGGTTTTCGGGACATGACCATTCCTATGATTTAGTACAGACCGTTGATGGCGGGTACTTTTTTATTGGCTTTTTGGACATTACCGCCGCCAGATCGGATGGATATGAAGAAAAGGGCTATTCCCAAACGAGACATGGTGTGGGCGAGTTTTGGGGTACAAAGATTGATGCCCAAGGTAACATAGAATGGCGAAGATATTTTGGAGGAACCAATAATGACAGAGCCCATGCCGTGGTACAGGCGGATGATGGCGGCTTTGTTATGGCAGGGTTTTCGGAAAGTGATGATTTTGATATCTCAAATACGAAGGGGAGTTATGATTTTTGGGTCCTTAAGATCAATGCTCAAGGAGATTTAGTTTGGGAACGCTCATTCGGCGGAACGGGAATCGAAATTTCACAGGACATTGTAAAAACCAAGGATGGGAATTATGTGGTTACAGGACATACTTTTAGTACCGATACCGATATTTCCAAAAACAATGGGGAGTCCGATATCTGGATGATAAAAATTGATGATTCTGGAAATCTGTTATGGGAAAAAACTTTTGGGGGTTCTCAGTTCGACGCCTCGGAAAATGTGAGTCTGGCAAACGATGGCGGATTTATAATCTCCGGGAACTCCAAAAGTTCAGATGCCGACCTCACCGAAAATGAAGGTGAAAACGATCTTTGGGTCATAAAGACAGATGCCGATGGCAAGTTGATTTGGCAGAAAAGTTATGGAACCGTAGGATTGGACTTTGGGTTTGATGCCCTTCAAAATCAAGATGGAAGTATTCTCTTTACAGGCGAGATGGATGCCCCTGGCTTTCTAGAACTTCAAGGCAAAGGAAAGACAGATTTGGTCTTAATTAAAATTAAATGATTTTCTTTTTTTAGGAGACGCATCCCATAAGTTAATCTTATACTTTTATACGTTATAATAATGTTAGGGGATGTGGTAAAAACCCCACGATAACTTATATTTGTTTAACTATTTAGAATAAATCCAATTAAGATATGATTCAAGTATCGGAAACGGCCAAGCAAAAAGTTGTCACATTAATGACAGAGGAAGGTTTTGATGCTTCCAAGGACTATGTTCGCGTAGGTGTAAAAAGCGGAGGATGTAGTGGGTTGTCCTATGAATTAAATTTTGATAATAAGGTAGATGAAGCCGACAAGGTTTTTGAGGATAATGATGTTCGCATCATTGTGGATAAAAAGAGTTTTCTGTACCTCGTAGGCACAACCTTGGAATATTCTGGCGGATTAAACGGCAAAGGCTTTGTATTCAACAATCCCAATGCCCAAAGAACCTGTGGGTGTGGCGAGAGCTTCTCACTGTAATTTGAAGATAGGATGATTTTCGAACGGACACCCCTAAACTAACTAATCGAAAAAAATGGCATATACTGAAGAGGAATTAAAAAAAGAACTGGAGACCAAGGAATATGAGTATGGTTTCTATACCGATATCGAGTCGGATACCCTTCCCAAAGGACTCAGCGAGGAAATCGTAATAGCCATTTCCAAGAAAAAGGAAGAACCTGACTGGATGACACAATGGCGCTTGGAATCCTACCGGTATTGGAAGGAGATGGCAGAACCGGAATGGGCCAATATTCGTTACAAGAAACCAGAATTTCAGGATATATCCTATTATTCGGCACCCAACAAAAAGCCCAAATACGAGAGTTTGGACGAGGTAGATCCCGAATTGTTGGAGACCTTCAAAAAATTGGGGATTTCCCTTGACGAACAAAAAAAGTTGGCAGGAGTTGCGGTGGATATCGTTATGGACTCCGTTTCTGTGGCCACTACCTTTAAAAAGACCCTGGCAGAAAAGGGGATTATTTTTTGTTCCATTTCAGAGGCCATACAGGAACATCCGGAACTGGTCAAAAAATATATAGGCTCTGTTGTTCCACAAAAAGACAATTTTTATGCCGCTTTGAATTCGGCGGTATTCTCGGATGGGAGTTTCTGCTACATACCCAAAGGGGTAAGATGCCCAATGGAGCTCTCCACATACTTTCGGATAAATCAGGCTGGTACAGGCCAGTTTGAGCGAACATTGGTCATAGCCGATGAAGGTAGTTACGTGAGTTATCTAGAAGGGTGTACGGCCCCCTCACGTGACGAAAATCAATTGCATGCAGCCGTAGTGGAGCTTGTGGCATTGGACAATGCCGAAATAAAATACTCAACGGTACAAAACTGGTTTCCCGGGGATAAGGAAGGCAAAGGAGGTGTTTATAATTTTGTAACCAAACGGGGAATATGTGAGAAAAACGCAAAAATTTCTTGGACCCAGGTAGAAACAGGCTCGGCCATAACTTGGAAGTATCCTTCCTGTATTTTAAAGGGGGACAATTCCATTGGGGAATTCTATTCCATCGCCGTTACCAACAACTTTCAACAAGCGGATACAGGAACTAAAATGGTGCATTTGGGCAAAAATACCCGAAGTACTATTATATCCAAAGGTATTTCCGCCGGACACTCCCAGAACAGCTATAGGGGTTTGGTACAGGTAAATAGCAGAGCGGAAAATGCTCGAAATTTTTCGCAGTGTGATTCCCTTTTGATGGGCAACGAATGTGGTGCGCATACTTTTCCCTATATCGAGGCCAAGAATAAATCAGCGCAGATAGAGCATGAGGCCACGACAAGTAAAATTGGTGAAGATCAAATCTTTTATTGCAACCAACGGGGAATAGATACCGAGAAGGCCATCGCCCTTATTGTAAATGGTTTCAGTAAGGAGGTATTGAACAAGTTACCTATGGAGTTTGCCGTTGAGGCCCAAAAATTGTTGGAGATAAGTTTAGAAGGTTCGGTTGGCTAGTAAGACTGGCGATATGAAAAGAATAGTACTTGTTATAGTTTCGATTTTTGTGGTCTTTTCATGTAAAGACCACAAAAAGGAAATGGCTCATACAGATTCATCTGGTACTGAAACCCAAAGACCGGAAATAAAGCTTTATGTTTTTGATGGAGGTACCGTACAGGTAAATAAATTGGGACTTTTTTCACAAGATGATACCTATGAAGGACAAAATGCTGAGTTCGCGGATGCCTTTTATGTCATCAGTCATCCAGATGGTAATTTAATGTGGGATGCAGGATTGCCTGAAAATCTTGTAGGGCTTACAGAACCCTACACCTCTCCGGACGGGGCATTTACCGTCTCCAGAAAAGACTCCGTGATCAATCAGCTAAAGCGTATTGGTTTAGCCCCGGCAGATTTCAAATATATTGCACTGTCCCATACCCACTTTGATCACAGTGGACATGCCAATGTTTTTAAGGAAGCAACATGGTTGGTCCAAGAAGAGGAATATGATTTTATAACCAGTAAGGAAACCCGGAAAAATAATCCGGATAGCTACAATGCCATCAAGGAATTGACTCGTATTAAAAAGCTTAAAGGTGATTTTGATGTATTTGGGGATGGCAGTGTAATCCTAAAGTTTATGCCGGGTCATACCCCGGGCCATCAGATATTGTTTGTGGACTTAAAGGGCCATGGCCCTCTACTTTTGACGGGAGACCTATATCATTTTTCCGATAATAGAAAGTTTAGGCGAGTCCCTATTTTCAATTATGATATATCCAAGACCAGGGCCAGTATGGATGCTTTTGAGGCGTTTGCGAAGGAGAAAAAGGCCAAGGTGTATTTACAACATTCCAAAGAAGATTTTAATGAGATGCCCAAGGCACCAGAATATTTAAAATAAATAGAAACAACTATGCTAAAGATAGATAACCTGCATGCAGGTGTAGAAGGAAATGAAATATTGAACGGCATCAACCTCGAGGTAAAAGCAGGGGAAGTACATGCCATTATGGGTCCTAACGGTTCCGGTAAGAGTACCTTGGCGGCGGTGATTGCCGGTAAAGAAGAATTTGAGGTTACCGAAGGCACCGTAGTTTTGAATGGAGAGGATTTGGAAGAGTCGGCTCCGGAAGAGCGTGCCCATAAGGGAATTTTCCTTTCTTTTCAATATCCTGTGGAGATTCCAGGGGTAACCGTGACCAACTTTATGAAAACAGCTATCAACGAATCCAGAAAAGCAAAAGGCTTGGAGGATATGCCCGCCAATCAGATGCTGAAATTGATTCGGGAGAAATCCGAACTTCTGGATATTAATCGAAAGTTTTTATCCAGATCGTTGAACGAAGGTTTCTCCGGAGGCGAAAAAAAGAGGAACGAGATCTTTCAAATGGCTATGTTGGAGCCTAAATTGGCCATTTTGGACGAAACTGATTCCGGTTTGGACATTGATGCGCTTCGTATCGTGGCCAATGGTGTCAATAAACTGAAAAGCAAGGACAATGCCGTTATCATAATTACCCATTACCAGCGTTTGTTGGAGTATATAGTGCCGGATTATGTCCATGTGCTACACGAAGGAAAAATTGTAAAATCCGGTAGCAAGGAACTGGCCTTCGAGTTGGAGGAAAAAGGGTATGACTGGATCAAAAATGAAGCGGTTGTTTAATTGATAATCCGTAAGGAGTCGGCTGGAATCAGATACTGCTTACCGAATACTATCTACTGAAGACTAAAAAAATGGATTTAAAAGATAAACTTATATCATCCTTTATGGCTTTCGAGAGCAATGTGGATATTGATCACCCTGTTCATGATGTTCGTGTTGAGGCGATGAAGAATTTTGAGATGAAGGGATTCCCGAACAAAAAGCTGGAAGCTTGGAAATATACTTCGTTGAACAGTTTGCAAAAGGTAGACTTTAGTATTTTTCCCAAGGAAGTCAATGCCTTGGAATATAAGGATGTTAAAAAGTATTTCCTACACGAAATGGACACCTACAAAATAGTATTTGTAGATGGCATTTATAGTTCTTTTTTATCCGAAACAACACATGACGGCGTGGATATTTGTTTGATGAGCTCGGCCCTTACCAAACCCATGTACAAGCCCGTAATCGATGTATACTTCAACAAGGTGGCGTCCAACGACGAATCCTTGACTACTTTGAATACTGCGTTCAGTAGAGAAGGGGCCTATATTTATATTCCAAAGAACAAAATGCCCAAAAAACCAGTAGAAATTGTGCATTTTGCCACTGGAAACGAAGCATCCTTGATGTTACAGCCACGTAATTTGATCGTTGTGGAAGAGAATGCGGAATTACAGATTATAGAGAGGCATCAGAGCTTAACGAGCAATGAGGTGTTGACCAATTGCGTAACGGAAATCTATGCGGCCACCAACGCTATTGTGGATTACTACAAAGTCCAGAACGATACGGCTTCCTCTTCGTTGATAGATAATACGTATATCAATCAGAAAAACAAAAGTGTAGTCAAGGTACATACCTTTGCCTTTGGGGGAAAGTTAACAAGGAACAATCTCAACTTCTATCAAAATGGGGAGTATATAGACTCTACCATGAAAGGGGTTACCATATTGGGGGAGAAACAGCATGTGGACCACCATACATTGGTACATCATATAGAGCCGAATTGCGAAAGTCAT
The DNA here is from genome assembly GCA_947494715.1 of uncultured Flavobacteriaceae bacterium. GTDB lineage: Bacteria > Bacteroidota > Bacteroidia > Flavobacteriales > Flavobacteriaceae > Ulvibacterium. The sequence continues at coordinate 52,103 of CANLWG010000009.1, forward strand.
CAAGACTATAAAGGTATTTATGGGGAAAACTCAACCGGAGTATTCAACGGAAAGATTATCGTGGACAAGGTGGCCCAAAAGACGAATGCCTTTCAACAGAACAATAATATCCTGATTAGCGATAAGGCGACGATAAATACAAAACCCCAGTTGGAAATCTTTGCGGACGACGTAAAATGTTCCCATGGCTGTACCATTGGCCAGTTGGATGAAGAGGCCCTTTTTTATCTACAATCCAGGGGCATTCCCAAAAAAGAAGCCAGGGCACTGCTTATGTATGCTTTTGCCAATAATGTTTTGGAAAGTGTACGGATTCCTGAACTAAAGACAAGGATTAATAAACTGATTGCCAAAAAGTTGGGGGTTAGTTTGGGATTTGATTTGTAAATATTGGTTGGTCCAGGGTCCTTACTAGTATAAGGATGATGTAGGTTTCCTCTCGTAGAGCATGAAATGAGTAATGTTTGCAACCCATGTTAATCGTATTAGTTACAAAAAATTTAATTTAGATATGCTGCGGACCTCATTGGATGTACAGACCATTAGGAAAGACTTTCCTATCCTAGACAGAAAAGTCAATGGAAGACCTTTGGTTTATTTGGATAATGCCGCTACCTCGCAGACCCCACAACAGGTAATCGATGTTATTGTAGATTATTATAGTAACTACAATGCCAACATTCATAGAGGGGTACATGCGTTGTCACAAGAAGCTACGGACAAGTATGAAGAGGCCCGGAAAAAGATTCAGGAACATTTCAATATCGCCAAGTCCCACGAAATTATTTTTACTTCTGGAACCACTCATGCCATAAATCTCGTAGCCAATGGTTTTTCTTCCTTTTTAAAACAGGGGGATGAAATACTGGTCTCGGCCATGGAACATCATTCCAATATAGTGCCGTGGCAAATGCTCGCCGAAAGAACGGGAGCGATTCTTAAGGTAATCCCCATGAGCCTGGATGGGGAATTGGAAATGGATGCATACGAAGAATTGCTTTCGGACAAGACCAAGCTTGTTTTTTGTAATCACGTTTCCAACGCCTTGGGAACCATCAACCCCATTCAGGAAATTATTGATAAGGCACACGAGATTGGCGCGGCGGTTTTGATCGACGGCGCTCAGGCGGCCCCTCATATTAAAGCAGATCTTAAAGCATTGAATGTGGATTTCTATACGGTTTCCGCCCATAAGATGTGTGGGCCAACGGGGGTTGGCATGCTGTACGGAAAAGAAGAATGGCTCAATACACTACCTCCGTATCAGGGCGGTGGGGAAATGATAGCCGAAGTTACCTTTGAAAAGACCACATATGCGGATCTGCCCCATAAATTCGAGGCCGGTACGCCCAACATTTGTGGCGGAATAGCTTTTGGAGCAGCCTTGGATTACATGAACGCCATTGGTTTTGAGTCCATGGCCAAGTATGAAAAAGAGCTATTGGATTACGCTACCAAGAGATTGTCGGAAATCGACGGACTTAAAATTTATGGCACTGCAAAAAACAAGACTTCCGTAATTTCCTTTAATATTGAGGGTATCCATCCGTACGACATAGGAACAATCTTGGACAAACTGGGTATAGCCGTCCGTACGGGTCATCACTGTGCCCAACCTATAATGGACTTTTATAAAATCCCCGGGACGGTACGTGCCAGTTTTAGTTTTTATAATACCAAGGAAGAAGTTGATATTTTGGTAGAAGGTGTACAACGGGCTAAATCCATGTTACTATAAACAAGCCAAGTTATCATTCTCTTAAATTGTTGATAACCATCGATTCTTGTTGTATTTTTACCGAAAATCAATATATGACCATTGAAGAAATTCAGGAGGAAATTGTGGACGAGTTCTCCATGTTCGATGATTGGATGCAACGGTACGAATACATGATAGAATTGGGAAAGTCACTTCCTCTGATAAATGAAAAATATAAGACTGAGGATAACATAATAAAAGGCTGCCAGAGTAAGGTCTGGGTACACGCCGAGTTGGAGGATGATAAATTGGTGTTCACCGCGGATAGCGATGCTATTATTACCAAGGGTATCATAGCTATTTTGATACGGTCATTCAGTAACCAAAGACCGCAGGATATTATTAATGCAGATACAGATTTTATTGATGAAATAGGTCTTAAAGAGCATTTATCGCCCACACGTGCCAATGGACTGGTCAGCATGATCAAGCAGTTAAAATTGTATGCGGTGGCCTATCAAACACAATTAAACTAGGAAAAATGAGCGAGGAAATAACTAAAATAGATACCCAAGAATTAGGGGAGAAAATAGTAAAGGTGCTAAAGACCATTTACGATCCCGAAATCCCGGTTGATATTTATGAACTGGGCTTAATATACGACGTTTTCGTAAACGAGGACAATGAGGTAAAGATCTTAATGACCTTGACATCGCCTAACTGTCCAGTGGCTGAAACCTTACCTGTTGAAGTAGAGGAAAAGGTGAAGTCCTTGGATATGGTAAGAGACGCGGAGGTAGAAATCACCTTTGACCCGCCTTGGACCCAAGATCTGATGAGCGAAGAAGCCAAGTTGGAATTGGGGTTGTTATAGATTTCAGATGTGGGATATCAGATGTCAGGTGATAAGGGATTTGAACAAATAATTTCATGGAGGAAAGCGAGAGAGCTGAATAAGGAGATTTATCGCTTGACCAAAGATTCTAAATTTTCAAAAGACTTTGCCCTAAGAGACCAGATAAGAAGAGCATCAATATCTATTTCTTCAAACATAGCCGAAGGATTTGGAAGAAAATCGAATAAGGAATTTATATATTTTTTGAATGTCGCCCAAGCTTCATGTTACGAAGTAAAATCTCAATTATATTTGGCTTTGGATATTGAGTATATTATGGAATCTGAATTTAGTGACTCATTTGCGATGAAATATCCAAAACAATTTTTGGACTAATAAAACATCTTGAGAAAAAGCAATAATGCTCTATGTACTAAACCCGATCACTTAAATCTGAAATCTTATGTCTGAAATAGTAAACCGTGTGGCCCAAAGCAAATTGGTCACTTTAGACTTGGAGGATTATTATCCGGAAGGCAAGAGGATTCTTTTGGACATCAAGGATTGGTTGTACGAGGGATTCATCCTCAAAGAAAAGGAATTTAGGGCCCAGGTTGCGAGCCATACATGGGAGCAGTATCAAAATTCGTATGTTGCATTAACCTGCTCAACGGATGCCATAGTCCCCGGATGGGCCTATATGCTTGTAATGACCCGTTTGCAGCCTTATGCCAAAAAAGTAGTCCAAGGAACGTTGATGGATTTGGAAACTATCCTATTCCATTCTGTAATAGAAAACTTGGATGTGGATGATTTTAGGGATAAACCGGTAATCATTAAGGGATGTACCAACAAACCCGTTCCGCCAAATGCCTATTTGTGGATAACGGCTAAACTACAAACGGTCGCCAAAAGCGTAATGTATGGTGAAGCTTGCTCTTCTGTCCCCCTTTTTAAGCGTAAATAATTGTTGACAACATTGTTCATTATTTGTTTACATGTTTAAATTTGTAGTTCATAAACTATAACTAAACACTAGACATTATGAAAAAGTTAGTATTTGGGCTGGCAACAGCCCTTATGGTTTCTGTTGCCTCGGCACAGACACTTGAAGAGCTCAAGACCGAGCAGGCGGCCAAAAAGGATTCCGTAGCAGACATTCAGGGGAGGGTAGATGCCCTGCAGGGACAAATAGATGCCTTCCCGGGTTGGAAAAAGGGCGCCTTTGGAACCATAGGAGCGAACATTTCAGGATTCAACAATTGGTATGCCCAGGGAACTCCCAACAACTCTTCCGGGAATATTGGGGCTACGCTCAATGCCTTTGCTAATCTAAACAAAGAAAAGTTTTTTTGGAGGAATTCAGGAAACATTAATTTGCAATGGGTAAAGTTGGATGATAAGGATAGTGATACGGATGACGAAAGTTTCAACGGCACTACGGATGTTTTTAACCTTACATCCCTTTATGGGTATAAATTGAGCGAAAAATTTGCAATTTCGGCTTTGGGCGAATATCGAACCACGATTATAAACAATTTCAACGATCCAGGTTATTTGGATTTGGGAATCGGGGCCACGTGGACGCCCATTACGGATATGGTAGTGGTTATCCATCCGCTCAACTACAACTTTGTATTCAGTAGTGAGGACGATATTTATGAATCCTCGACCGGGGCCAAAATCTTGGTAGATTATACCCGACAAATAGGGGATATAAATTTCAAGACTAATTTTTCCACCTTCCAAAGCTATAAAAGTGGAGACCTTTCTAACTGGACATGGGTCAATTCCTTTGGATATACTTTATGGAACGGTATTGGTCTTGGATTTGAATTCGGTCTTAGGAACAACAAACAAGAAGCTTTGGATTATGCCATAAACAAGGCACCTACCCCCGATCCGGATGCGACTTTTGATAGCATTGACAATGATTTGCAGACCTACTGGATTTTTGGACTCAACTATTCCTTTTAAAATATAGGGTTTCCTAGTATAAAGTAAAAGACCCGACAATTTTGTCGGGTCTTTTCTGTTAAGTAGGATACATTTAATTTGTTTGCACAGTCAAATAAAATCGAACTTTATATTCGGTAAAGATTTAGGTGGTGCCATCCTGATAGCTATCAGGATCAATTTCCGTTAAGTTACGTTCTCTTCTGGGACAATCATTAAACCTTTAAATACATTGCGAATGTAGTTTCATAGCATATGATGCTTAAATTTTTGTTGTGAAAGGAATAGAATTTGTTGTGAACAACGTTAAAATGTGTTGTATCATCGATGAAATGCATAGAAAAGCACTTTAAACCTTTTTAAAAATAAAAAAGCCCGGACTGTGGGGTTCGGGCCATTTTTTAGCTAAGTAGGTTATTGTAAAATTTGGACTAAGCTTTGTAGGTTAGAATTTTGGCTTGGGAAAACCTCCATTCTTTTCGGTTAAGTTCAAGGTGTCGATTTGGGGTCAACACTATCACTTAATTACAATGTAAATGTAGTACGGATATGGGATTGTTCTAAATTATTGTTGTGAACCGATCCTAATTTGTGGTGAAATTTTTAACGGTCTTGTTTTATCGATGAATAGCACTTTTATCTATTTGGAAACCATACTTTTTCAAATTGGGACTGTGGTATTAGTATTTAAGGCGGAACAGATCTAGTATTGTAAAATTAAGTACCTTGTAGAAATAGCGAATGGAGATGAAACAATTACTTCTCCCCCCCTTATTATTTTTTTCTTCTTTTTTGATTTCGCAATCAAAAGTAGACAGTCTTCAATTGGGATTTGAAAATGCCCAAGAGGATACTGTCAAAATCCAGCTACTTCATGAGCTTTATTATGAGTTTGAAAATCGGGTTCCCCAAAGAGCCAGTGAAACGGCATTGAAAGCTTTAAGAATGGCAGAACGATCTGGTAATGGAGAATTACAGATCAAGAGCATTACCATATATGGAGACTTTTTGTATTCCCAGTCCCAATATGATTCGGCCATAACCTTATATAACAATGCCTTGGAACTGGCACGAAAAAACCTTTCCATACTCGGAGAAACAGAGGCTCTTTTCGGATTGGGAAACACGTATTATAGAAAAGGCAATTTTGAAAAAGCAAAAGAGTTTCACCTGGAAAAATTAAATATTGCTAAAAAAGCAAAGGACAATGAAGGTATTGCCGGTTCATATAACAGTTTGGGTCTCATATATTCTGAACAGGGAGATTATACCAAAGCCATGGAATACTTTACTAAGTCATCCAAAATGTATCAGGAAGTAGGCCATTTAAAATACTACGGCATTACTTTAATGAGCATTGGTATGGTACAGCGTATGCTGGGCAATTATGAAATGGCGAAAAACTATTACCAAAAAAGCGACAGCATTCATATAAAAACAGATAATCTACTTGGGAGAGCCTACGTTTTTCATAATCTGGCCATAATCAATAAAAATACCGGAGCCTTTGAAGAAGCCATGATATATAATAACAAAGCACTGGAGAGCTTCCAAAAATTGGGGGATATAAAAAAAGTTGGGGAAGTATTTTACAACTTGGCCAGCATTCATATGGAACAGGAGAGTTTTGCCAAGGCCATAAGCCATTATCATGAATCGCTTGATATTTCCCTAAAGGCCAATGACTCATTAATGATTGCTTTTTCCAACTGCGCCATAGGGGAATGCCATTTGCACCTTAAGGATTTCAATAAGGCAGAAAAACATTTATTGGAAGCGGTTAAAGTAGCCCAGGCTATTAATTTATATCCAATTGAGATGGATGGGTACGAATATCTTTCCACAGTATACGAAACCCAGGGCGATTTTACCAAGGCTTATAAAAGCAAAAGCAAGTATTTAGTTTTAAGGGATAGCCTGTACACCAAGGAAAAAAGAGAACTGGCCAATGAAATTGAGGCCAAATACCAAAATGAACAAAAGACAAAGGAAATTGCCCTTTTGGCATCCGAGAAGGATTTACAGACATTACAGTTGCAAAAACGGATAAACGAACGGAATGGTATTATTGCCTTTTCCTTGATCGTTCTCCTCTTGGCCGCACTAGTGTACAATCAATATCGAATAAAGCAAGGAGCTAACAAACGCCTTCATGAATTGGACCGGTTAAAGTCCAATTTTTTCACCAATGTTTCGCACGAATTTAGGACACCGTTAACATTGATCAAAGGACCCATTGAACAGCTAGAGCAAAATCCCGATGAAAAGCTGGGTGTGCCTACTATCAAGATGATGCGTCGTAACGCCAATCGCTTGCTCAATATGGTAAATCAGTTATTGGACCTTTCAAAAGTTGATGAAGGCAGCTTAAAACTAACGCCTACAGAAGGGGATGTGTATAAATGTTTGAGGGCTGCGGCATCCTCTTTCAATTCACATGCCGCCCAACGTTATATCGATTATAAGGTACGGATTCCGCAGGGTTTGTTATGGGCTTCCTTTGATTGGGATAAGCTGGAGAATATAGTTTATAATTTACTCGGGAATGCTTTCAAATTTAGCGAAGACGGATCAGGGATTTCCTTTCTTGTATCCTATAACGGCCAGGACCTTCAAATCGAGGTAGGTGATTCCGGAAAAGGTATTCCAGAGGAAAGGTTGCCTTTTATTTTTGATCGCTTCTATCAGGTAGACAGTAGTACCACTAAGGAAAAGGAAGGTTCGGGAATTGGGCTTTCGCTTTCCAAAGATTTGGTTGAGCTTATGGATGGGACAATTACCGTGATAAGCGAAGTAGGTAAAGGTACTTTTTTTACCATCCATTTGCCCATTTTGGAAATTCGGACAAGGCCCAAAGATGTGACGGAAACTAATGTGCCTTCAGATATAACGGAGGTAAGGCCCCAACCTTTCCAGCTGACCAAAGGAGATAAGAGAAATCTACCCAGCATTTTGTTGGTAGAGGATAATAGTGATATGAGACACTTCATAGGAGGGCAATTGATAAAAAAATATAAGGTCAAAGAAGCCACAGATGGCAAGAGTGGGCTGCAAAAAGCGATTGCGGATTCTCCCGAATTGATTATCACCGACCTGATGATGCCCAAAATGGACGGATTGGAACTTTGCAGAAAATTGAAGACCGATTTACGTACGAGCCATATTCCTGTAATAATGTTGACAGCCAAGGCAGGAATGAGCAATAAAATTGAAGGGTTGGAAACCGGGGCGGATGACTATCTCACCAAACCCTTTGATGCCAAGGAACTCATGGCGCGAACTAAAAATCTAATTGAACAACGGCAAAAACTAAGAGAACTCTATAGCACCAAAGAAACCCATATAGACCCTAAAAGGATTACCCTCACCTCTATTGATCAGAGGTTTTTGGAAGAGGTTTTGTCCCTTTTAGAAGAAAATTATTCGGACTCAAGTTTTGGGGTACCTAAAATGCAGACGGCCTTGGCCATGAGCAAGACCCAATTACATCGGAAATTAAAAGCATTGACGAACGAGGCCCCTGGGGAGCTACTCCGGAACTTTCGTCTAAAAAGGGCCGCACAATTATTATCCCAGAAAGCGGATAACGTTACCCAGATTGCCTATAAAGTAGGTTTTAACAATCTCTCCTATTTCGCCAAATGCTTTAAGGAGCTCTATGGGGTGGCACCTTCTTCCTATTAACACTTTCCAAATTCCTGTTCATTCGGGAACTATGCTGTTACCATCTGGAACCTTACTATTAGCCATTCGAGCACGCAAGCCATAGTTTTGACATATCTGGTCCCCTAAAATCAATTATTCATTCTAAAGGAGGTAACTATGGAATTAACAAGACAAAACCGAAGGGGTATTGTATTCAATGCGCTGTACAAATTAATTCCCCAGGCCTTACTGTTAATCGCTTTTTTTGCGATGATAATATGTTTAACGCTATTATTGAGTTGTAGCAACGGGGATGATACAACGGGTTCGCAAGGTGCCGGAATAGGTGATGTAATGGGGTCGGTAGAAGATGAGAATGGGAACCCATATCCCAATACTGTAGTAAAACTTTCTACGGGTGCAGCTTTCATCGAAACAAAAACCGATTCCAATGGAAATTTTGACTTTAATGATGTTGCCGGGGGAACACATGAAGTTACCATAAGTCTTCCATTATCTACAGAGGGAGTTACCAATACCTCCACCGCCATTAATGTTCAGGACAATCAAACGATTACGGTTGATTTTGTCATCCGCCCTTTGCAAGTAAAGGCACACTTAAATTTTGGTAATGTACAATTACTGGAGGAAATAAAAGATGAGAACGGAAACACACCTACTGATCCCGATGAGCCCTTGTATGCTGAGAATATCTTTGATGAACCATTGGGTCTTTTAACGGCAATCAAGACTCCGGATGGCGAACATGTTACACTATCCGAATTTAAAACGGCCCAAGGAAATCTGATGGTGCATTGCAATGGAGACACTTCCATTGTCGAAATTGCCTTAGAAGGTATGATACCTAACGGAACCTATACATTTTGGCTCGCCTATCTCAATAAAACAAGAAGCGTGGGCGAGCCCATAGACTTTGCAAATGATTTTGTCAATTTCACAAACCCTCCCATTGGATCTGCGTCAGGTACGGAAAATATAGTTGTAGCTACTGAAGATGGAACCATTAACACATCACTTCAACATACTTCCTGCATTCTAACGGACGAGGTTGCTCTTGTTATTCCTGTGCTGTACCATATCAATGGAAAGACGTTTGGAGGTGGACATGTGCCGGATCCCGAGGAAATGGTTCAAATGTTGGCTTACTTTCAATGATTGGCAGGGTCAAATAAAATTCAATAGTTCCCAAAATATAACATCATTTAAAAATTGAAGAACATGGAAATGAAAAGAAACAAAGAAGCGCGTATTGTTTTGAATACAGTACAAAGAGTTATGGCAACCTTTCTACTTGTAATGGTTTTAGCCAATTGCAGCAAAGATGATGCCGCTCCAGAAAGTTCTATTAGGCTGGGTGCCTTGAGTCTTTCCGAGAATGGGGATTGCAATCACAGCAGTGGGGTAACGGGAACCTCATTTGGAATTTTGATTCCATATAGCGGTACTCAGGACGATACGCTTATCCGAATATTATATAAACTTATCCCTGAAGGAGGGGATGCAATTGAGCGTACAGCAAATTATAATGATTTTTCCTTAAAGGATGGAAGCGGGGAAATGACATGGAACTCCTGTTTGCGTTTTTTTGATGTGAGCTTTATTGATTTGGAAATACGTATAGAAACTGCGGATGGGATAATAAGCAGTGTGTCCAAAATAAAGATTAACAAACCCGATGGTGCCAATTAAAAAAGCCCGGACTGTGAGGTTCGGGCTTTTTTTAGCTAAGTAGGTTATTGTAAAATTTGGACTAAGCTTTGTAGGTTAGAATTTTGGTTTGGGGAAACCTCCATTCTTTTCGGTTAAGTTCAAAGTGCTGGTTTGGGGTCAACACTATCACTTAATTACAATGTAAATGTAGTACGGATATGGGACTGTTCTAAATTATTGTTGTGAACCGATCTTAATTTGTAGTGAAAATTTTAACGGTCTTATTTCATCGATGAATGACACCCTTTTTTAATAAAAAGTAGCTTTCTAGTATTGATCTAGATGTTCCGGATAGAGAAAATTGTTGTAGGGGAATCTACTTACATGGATTTCCCTGACGGCATTATACACCTTACTCCGAAACACATCCAGATTATCTTTGTTCAGGGCGGAAATGAAGAGCACGTTATCGCCCAACCGCTGCATCCATGTCCGTTCCCATTCCTCCATAGTAAAATGTCTTGAAGTCCTTTCGGTAACCAAATCGTCTTCATCTAGGGTCTCATGTGAATATTGGTCTATTTTATTGAAAACCATTATCATTGGCTTTTCCGCACTATCAATTTCACCTAAAATTTGATTTACAGAATCTATATGCTCCTCAAATTGGGGATGGGAGATATCCACTATGTGCAGCAATAGATCCGCTTCCCTTACCTCGTCCAGGGTGCTTTTAAAACTTTCCACCAATTGGGTAGGAAGCTTCCGAATGAATCCTACCGTATCGCTCAATAAAAATGGAAGGTTGCCAATGACCACTTTCCGTACCGTGGTATCCAAAGTGGCAAAAAGTTTGTTCTCGGCAAAAACATCGCTTTTACTTATCACGTTCATTAATGTCGATTTCCCGACGTTGGTATAGCCTACCAAGGCTACGCGTACAAGGGAGCCCCGGTTACCGCGTTGGGTCTCCATCTGCTTATCTATCTTGGTCAGTTTCTTTTTTAATAGGGAAATCCGGTCGCGAACTATACGACGGTCGGTTTCAATTTCCGTTTCGCCCGGACCGCGCATTCCAATGCCTCCACGTTGACGCTCTAAGTGTGTCCATAGGCCGGTAAGTCTAGGTAAAAGATATTCATATTGCGCAAGCTCCACTTGGGTACGGGCATAACTGGTCTGTGCGCGTTGGGCAAAAATATCCAGGATAAGACCGGTGCGATCCAGGATTTTGCAACGTAATAATTTTTCGATATTGTTCTGCTGGGCAGGGGTTAGCTCATCGTCAAAAATAACAGACCCTATTTCGTGCTCTTTAACATAGGCCTCAACCTCCTTCATTTTTCCGCTACCTATATAAGTCTTAGGATTGGGGACCTCTACACGTTGCACAAAACGTTTGGTTACCTCTCCACCGGCGGTGTAGGTCAAAAACTCCAGTTCATCCAGATATTCGGTTACCTTTTCCTCATTTTGCGCTCTATTGATGACACCGATCAAAACGGCCTGCTCATAATCTATGTGCTGCTTTTCTAACATATGGAATAGTAAAGTGCAAATTTAAGCAATACAGGCCAAGCTATTTTTGTAAATTGATCTTCCCAAACGGAAAACCCATGCTTTTTTCATTTTTTAAGAGAAAGAAAGGCAAACAGCTACATACCATAGCGTTTTATAATCTGGAAAATCTATTTGATACCATAGACGATCCGGATACCTTGGACGATGACTTTACGCCAAATGGACATAAAAAATGGTCGGATAGGCGATATCAAAAGAAAGTGAACCAATTGGCCGAGACCATTTCCGAAATTGGGAACGAGTCTGCCCAAAATCCACCTGTTCTGGTAGGGGTCGCCGAAGTGGAGAACAAAACGGTGATGGACGACCTGATAGCATCCGAACCTTTGCAAGGTATCGATTATGGCTATGTACATTACGATTCACCGGATGAACGTGGCATAGATACCGCATTAATTTATCACAAGACGAATTTTGAGGTGCTCCATTCCGAACCCATCGCTTTGTTGATTTATGAAATGGATGGATTAAGGGATACCACCAGGGATATTTTATATGTTCATGGGAAATTGAACGGAGAGGAAGTCCATATTTTTGTAAATCATTGGCCTTCCCGCAGGAGTGGGTCAGTAGAAACTGAATACAAACGGGTTCGAGCGGCGGAAACCATACGAGAATTTATGGCCTCTTTAGAAATGAAAATCCCTGACCCTAACTACATAATTATGGGAGATTTTAATGACGACCCTTCTTCGGAAAGTATACAGACCTTAATGCAATCCACTACCTTGTACAATCCTATGGAAAAGTTACATTCACCAGAAAGGGGTAGTGCCAATTATAGGCGAAGTTGGAGTCTTTTTGATCAGATTATGGTCTCGCACAATTTCTTTAATTATGAAAAAGGGACCCATAGCTTTGCCCATGCCAATATCTTTGACGACCTTTTTTTGACGGAATGGACGGGAAAATATAAGGGCAGTCCGTATAGAACCTATGTTGGGCGGAAATATCTAGGGGGGTATAGCGATCATTTTCCGGTATATATACAATTGAAGTACAATGGATGAGAATTTTAGACCTTTTTAATTTCGGTGTCTTCCAACAAATCCTCATTTCGCAAACGTAGAAAAACCTGTGCCGTGGTTACAACATCGCCTTCGCAGTACAAAATAATTCTATCCAAGTCGTTGTCTTCGTAATAAACTTCACGCACTTTACTACCGTCTATATCTTCCTTTGGCGAGGGGATGCCCAAAATATGGGCCAACAATTTTAAGGAGGTATAGTGTTTGTAATCCCCGAATTTCCAGAGCTCCATAGTATCCAGATGGGGTACTTCCCAAGGTTTTTTGCCAAAAAGATCCAGTTTATAAGGTAATGAAATACCGTGGACAATCATGCGCCGTGCGATATAGGGGAAATCGAATTCCTTGCCGTTATGACCGCACAACAGATGTTTTGGCGAGCTGAAATGACCGTTCAGAAGGTTTTTGAAGTCCTTTAGGATTTTTACCTCATCTCCATGAAAAGAGGTTACTCTAAAACTACGGACGTCCCCTCTTAGGTTAAAATAACCAACGGAAATACAGATAATCTTTCCAAATTCTGCCCAGATACCGGCACGTTCGTAGAACTCCTCGGCTGTAATCTCGTCCTTTCGTTGGTATTGAGATTTTTGCTCCCAAAGTTCTTGCTCGGCATCATTTAATTCTTCAAAAGCAACCTTTTGGGGAACGGTCTCTATATCCAGGAACAAAACATGTTCCAAATTTATTTTCTGTAACATCTAAGGCTGTTTTAGGAAAAGGTAAATGTTGGAGTGACTTATATCAATGGAATCTTTTTTAACGTAAAAGCCTAAATCGGTGAATACAATTTTGGCCGAGGTACTATCATTTTTGAATTCCATGACCAACTTCTCAGGATCAATGGAATGGAGGTTTTTCCCATATTTTGTAAATTCCCTGAGTTTTGGTTCCAGAGGGAGTTCCAAAAAGGTTTTGCCATCTTCCGTTCTATGCAAAGTCAATACTGGGGGTTTTGAACTATACTTCATAAAATAAGACCCCAAGGGGATACTATCAGGCGTGCTTGCATGGATTTCTAGAGGAGTAAAAAATGTATAATCCGTGATATCCAAACTTTGATCCGTATTTCCTTGCCCGTAATAATTGTAGTAGTCTTCATAAGCACTGTCATAGTTCAAATCTTTTGGGCTAACGGTAACCCCCAAGGAATCCAATATTTTTTGAGTATCAAGCCAACCGTAAGCTTTTAATGTTCCATTTACGGTATCCTTAAGAATCCCTTGTATTGATATATCGGGACCTGTGATAGCATCCAACCTAGATAGAGCCTTTCGATCATCCAAATAAGAAAGAATGGATTTTAACTGTTCATACTCTTTGAAGCTTGCCATATTATCTTTGGCCCCAACATCCTTGTATACCCTTTGAAATTCCCGAACTTGACTGTTTTTTGAAATACTGAACGCTCCCCAAAAACCAAATGAAGCAAGAATCGCCAAGATAAAAAGTGATATGGGCAAAACTTTTAAACGTTTCTTTTGATTAAGAAGAAGGTAAATTGCCATGCCTAAAATCCAGAAAGCAATTACCAAAACGAAATAACGGTTTTCCGTAAATCCATAATCCCCAATGCGCCTAAAAATGGCCACAAAGAGCAATAAAATCAAAGGAAGCAATAGAATATAAAACCATGGATAAAAATGGTTTATCACCCACGATTTAATGGATTTTTGAACAGGGTTGATGATGACCTGGACCAAAAAACCCAATAATGCCAGGGCTGTGACCAAATAGGATACCCAACCCTCGGGTAGTTCCCATTGCATTAAAATCTTAAGGCCGTATGCATATAGTATCAGAATATATAGGAGCACCAGTGGAATTAAAATATATTTTACAAATACTTCCAAGGCCTTATTAAATGTGATTGTCCTGTTCCCCAGTATTTCCTTTGGAAAATCCGATAGATATATCCATGTGTTTACAATTCCCAAGCAAAAAACGAACAACTGGCCATAACGTTTACCTTTAATGTCAATGTTGAAGAGCGCATCTATGGCCAACAGTGCTAGGACAAGCCCTAAATACAGTACCCCCGAAAAAAAGGTACTACGAATAATGGCGTATTCCACGGATTTCAAATAGTTCCAATAGGCCGTTTTATCCCATTGTATTGCAAAGGGTGCAAAAAGCACAAATAGGTGTCCGGCGACGAGGTATAGAAAGAATCGGATAAAGTAGGTTGGATCGACATCGGATTTACCCAAATCAGGTAAATGCCAGTAAAAGAAGAACAGCAAAACCAAAACGACCAACTTTAGACCCATCCATTTTTTAGGATTCTTCAGTTGCTCCAGGAAGAACTGTATCCCTATTAGCCAACTTACCCCTAATAACAAGGTCAACAGAATGTCAGCATGTTTTTCAAACAATAGACTTGAGTTGTCCTCGAGAAGGAAAATACAGAAAAATGACCCAAGAATGGCCCAAACCAAGGTTAGGGGAAAGCGCTTAAAGGCATTTTGGGCCTTGTCTGTAATATCTATGAGTGAGGGGAACTTCATTATAAACGTCTTGAATTCAATATACGAACAAATTTGCAAAGGCTAGAAATATCTTATTTCTGGCCTTGTAAGAAACACTTAACCTGACGTTCTTTTGAAAAAAACCGAAAACCGACCCGATGGTCAGTCTTTTAGTTTAAAAAACAATTGATTAAGGATAAAAATGTCCCTAAAATGGTGACTTCATCGATGAAATACAATCTAAGCTAAACAACTTCGAACATTAGTCGAATGACCGACCAAGCAGTTTGAAGTGATTAAAACAAGGATTGCTGTTTGACAGGGCTCTCGTGGTTCAAGAGCCATTTTTTCCGATGAAGACCGCCAGCATAACCGACTAGGGAACCATCGCTTCCAATCACCCTATGACAGGGTACAACTACCCACAGTGGATTTTTTCCATTAGCCGCGGCTACGGCACGAATGGCCTTTACATCGCCCAAGGTTTTGGAAAGTTCCAAATACGAAACGGTCTTTCCATAAGGGATTTCTTGAAGTGCTCCCCATACCCTTTTTTGAAAATCGGTTCCTTCCGGGTTTAGGGTTAGGCTAAAGGATTTTCGTTTTCCCTCAAAATATTCCTGGAGTTGATATACTGCATCCTCGAGAATCTCCGGAATGACTTCGGTTGTCTTTTCATCTGTATCCAGAACGGTGATGCTAGAGAGTCCATTCTCATCTCCTTCCACTTTGGCCATACCTAATGGCGTTTTGATACATACTTTTTCCATAGCTTCTAAATAGCACCGTAAAGAGAAATATTATTCTCCTTGTTGGGAATCGGGTGGCTGGGTTTGTTCAATCACACCACTCTGTTTGGCTCTGTGTTCCCAATTTTTTCGAGCCAAAAGTTGCAAGTCGGCCACATTATCGCTTTCATCCATGATTTCGAGGCCCAAAAGGGTTTCAATAACATCTTCCATAGTTACGATACCGCTTACAGATCCATACTCGTCCACCACAAGGGCAATATGTTCCCGTTTTGCGATCAAGGTGTCAAATAGCTTGGGAATGGGGGTGTCCCTTCTGGTAATCAATAAATCCCTGCGAATTTCGGAAAGGGTGATATCCCCATTATCATTGACAATTTCCTCTAATACATTGTCCTTGAGCACAAAACCTGTAATATTATCTACTTTGTTATCGTAAACAGGGATACGAGAAAACCGAAGTTTGGGGTTTTCGTTAAAAAATTCCTGTACCGTATTCTGCTCAGAAGCTATTTTTACCACCGCCCTTGGAGTCATGATGTCTTTGACCAATACCTCATCAAAACGTAGTAGATTTTTGATAACAGTAGATTCCGATTCCTCAAAAACCCCTTCCTCTTGGGCAATATCGGCCATGGCGGTAAAGTCCTCCCGACTCAAAACACTCCCGTGATGGCCTTTACCACCGACCAATTTGGTAAAGAGTTGCAACAACCATAAGAGCCCGATCCATTTTAAGACCAGAACCATTATTTTGAGCGATTTGGCCGTGAAATTGGCCAATTGCCGCCAATAGGTCGCGCCAATAGTTTTTGGAATGATTTCAGAAGCTACTAAAATCAAGATGGTCATAACCGTGGAAACTACACCCACCATAAGATCTTCGGTAAACTCTATACCCAAAACGGTCCGTTGTGTGCTGCCATATAGATTGGCATAAGCTACCTTGGCCTGTACCCCTACCAAAATGGCTCCGACCGTATGGGCTATGGTATTTAAGGTCAAGATGGCGATCAATGGTTTGTCCACGTCCTTTTTTAACCCTTCCAAGGTTAGGGCATAGGACTTGCTTTCCTTTTTCTTAAGATTGATAAAGGTTGAGGTAATGCTCAAAAGGACCGCCTCCAAGATGGAACAGAGGAAGGAAAAAAATATGGAAACAAGGGCGTAAAAGAATAGCAATCCCATGGATGAAGTTTTACCGGATCAAAGATACCAATTAAATTAGTGAAACCCATTTTTGACAGACAGGCTATATAGTGGCAAAATAGAGGGTTTAATTGACCATGATATGTTATCTATCCTGTTCCTTATATTTGGTTTTTGCTTTAATCCAAAGGCAAATTAGCCTGATAGAACACCTGTTGTAGAGCAGAGCGGATGTTGAGTTTATACAGATTACGATTCTCCCTAGTGGGGTTGACCCTGTTAGAAAGAAAAATAAATACCAATTGGTTTTTAGGGTCGGCCCATACAAAGGTTCCCGTAAAACCACTATGTCCAAAGCTTTCCGGACTTGCCTCCGGTGCCGGATAGGCTTTTTCTAGTGTTAACTCGGCATTGTCCAGTAAGGGTTTATCAAAACCCAGACCACGTCGGTTTTCGTTATCCGGATATTGCACTTTTATGAATTCTTTTACCGTAGCTTCGGATATGTATTCTTTGCCATCATAACTTCCATAGTTTTGGTACAGCTGCATAATCTTGGCCAAATCCATGGCGGAACTAAAAAGGCCTGCGTTACCGGAGACTCCGCCTAAAAGCGATGCATTCTCATCGTGTACCCAGCCTTGGGTCAAAGTGTGGCGGAATAACGTGTCTTGTTCCGTAGGGACAATTTGGTTAGGGAAGTTTTTTGTTTTGGGCTTAAAACCCAAGGTCATGGCCCCCAAAGGTAGATAGAAATTCTTTTCCAGATAATACTCATAGGATTCACCGGTCAATTGTTCTATGAGTTTGGGGAATATTAAAAAAGTGAGTCCGGAGTAGCGGTATTTCTTTTCGTCGGAAACCTTAGATCGGTTGATTATACGATACATTTTCCTATTAAAGCTATTTTTTACATAAAGGCCTTCATATGCCTTGTTCTGAAATCGATTTTCCTCCGTTTTTTTTACAAATCGACTTTTAAGGCGACCATTTTTTTTGATGACCTTGTTCAGAAAAATAATATAGGGTTCCAACCCGGCCTGGTGGGCCAATATCTCCCGTAACGTCAAATCTTTTTTGTCCTTTACATTGCGCCAGGGTTTCCAGTATATGCTGAAAGGTTGGTCCAAATCCAATTTTCCCTCATCTACCAATTTCATAATGGCGGGTAGGGGTCCTAATATTTTGGTAACCGATGCCAAGTCATAGATATCATTTAAGGCTACAGGGCGAATACTATCATAGGTATGAAATCCATAGGCCTTATGAAAAATAATCTGGGCATCTTTGGCCACCAACAACTGTGCACCAGGAAAAGCCTCTTTTTTTATACCATTCGTAATAATAGAATCGACCTTTGTGTGTATGTAAGAAGAATCGAGACCGACTTCCGACGGGAAGCCATAGCTTAGTTTTTGTTTTTGGGAAAGATGCAGAGGCACGACTGATCCTTCCTGCGAAATGGCTGTTCCAAAAAACAAACTAAAAACTATAAAAAGTAACTTTTTCATATGTGTCATAAATCTATTCTAAAAAGGAGAAATTTAGTCATAAAGCAACGGTGGTATCGAGTTTATTAGAGTAATTGGAAGAATTATGACATTAACCGTACGGCGTCTTTGGCAAAGTAGCTCGCAATAATATCCGCACCGGCTCTTTTGATAGCGGTCAGTTGTTCCATCATTACCGCATCGTGTTCTAGCCATCCTTTTTCAGCTGCAGCCTTAAGCATGGCATATTCTCCTGAAACCTGATATACTGCTACCGGAACCTCTACGTCATTTCGTATTTCCCGAACAATATCCAAATAACACAGCCCTGGTTTTACCATTACAATATCTGCACCTTCATCAATGTCCATTTGGGTTTCCTTAATAGCTTCCAATCTGTTGGCGTAGTCCATTTGATAGGTCTTTTTGTCCTTGGGTACATTTTTAATATCTACCGGTGCGGAATCCAGTGCATCACGGAACGGCCCATAAAAACTACTGGCGTATTTGGCACTATAGCTCATAATACCGGTTTCCGTGAACCCTTCTTCTTCCAAAGCCTCACGTATAGTAAGGATACGGCCGTCCATCATATCGCTCGGTGCCACAAAATCGGCTCCCGCCTGGGCATGACTGACGCTCATTTCTGCTAAAATTTCCGAAGTTTCGTCGTTTAGGATACGGCCGTTTTCAACTATGCCATCATGCCCATAAGAGGAATAGGGATCCAAAGCAACATCGGTCATCACTAACATATCAGGACATGCATTTTTCACATGTTGTATGGCAAGTTGCATAAGTCCGTTCGGATTTAGCGCTTCGGAACCTTTATTATCCTTTAGGTTGTCTGGCACTTTTACGAATAGTAATACGGCACATAAACCTATATTCCAGAGCTCCTTCACCTCTTTTTCCAAATTGTCCAGACTGAGTCGGTAATAATCCGGCATGGATGGAATCTCCTCCTTTATTCCCTTGCCTACCACCACAAAAAGTGGGACCAGAAAATCATCAGGCCTAATCACAGTCTCCCTTACCAATTTCCGAATAGTTTCGGAACCTCGGAGTCTTCTATTTCGTATCAATGGATGCATGGTACATTTTTTACTTCAAGTTCGGAATTCCCAAAGATAATCAATCATCAATGGTTCTTATTTCTTTCAATGGACTTATGTCAATATTTCCGAAAGTTACATCTGTATTGTGTGCAATGAGGAGACAAGAACCGCTAGGGTGTTTCGTTTTGGAGGTTTCCACAGCTTGGAAATCCCAATCTTTGGGCTCTTCTTCATCTGCTTCCCAAAGTTTTACGGAATATTGTACACTATTATCGGGAAGGTCTTCTACCCGATGTTTCATCCCATAAATTACACCCTCTTTAATATTGCGATACTGGTCTTCTTTTTGCTCTTCATAAAAATTATCACCATCAAAAATTCGCCATCTACAGTTTTTGTAGCCGTCGGTAATCCTAAATTCGGCCGTTGCACCAAGAGGATGCCATTTCCTATTGGGTTGTAAACTGTCCCTATCATGTCCTGGCCATAAGGTAGCCAAGGCCGCATGGGATACATTATAGGTGGGCGGACCTTCCTCTGGAGAGGTATATCCATGAAATGCCACTGTAGTAGTTACCTCGTAGTTTCGCCAAGAAGTATCACCAATGGCCAGTACCCTGTCATAATATACATCTTGGGTACGAATACCTTGAGGGGTAATTTTCCAGTTACCATCAACCACCTGAACCACGTCCTGGATATCTTTGACCTCTGCCCAGTTCACCGAATACGGTAAGGGCCATTCAGTCTTAGGATTGTAATGTATATTAATTTCTTTTGATGCTAGTACGTCCCCGTTCCGAGCTACATATAGATGTACATTGTTCTTCCCTTTTTTGAGCTTGTCCCTGTAAATTTCAATATTAAAATCACCTTTGGAGGCCAATCGGTGGAGGTCAGAACCTAAGGTAAGTGGATGCTTTTCTTTGATATCATTGAGCCTATAGTACGCAGTTGATCCAGCACTATCTGTCTGGATATTTCCCAAAATATTAATCTGTGCCTGTGGGTGCCCTATATTACCAAAATACTGCTCCTCCCCATACCAAAGAGAAATTGTTGCTCCGTTGTTCGGGGATTTGGCTTCATGACAGGCCATTATTAAAAAGATACCTGCAAGCCCAATTAAGGAGTAACTTTTACCTATATGAAAGGGCTTAGAAACTAAAGACGTATTCATCGTTATAGCTAATACGTTCTGTTTGCCAATATGAAGTTTCCATTTCCAAGATTTCTTAAATCAAGATAAAATAACTTTAGATCTCAATTTCACCGATTAAATAGGGTACTGCCTTTCCGGATATCTTAATGCGTTCTCCCAAGTCTTCACAAAAAAGGTCACCACCTCTTTGGGATAATTGCCTGGCACTAAGTTTGGTTTTACCCAACTGTTGTGACCAATACGGTGTGAGTGTAGTGTGTGCGGAACCGGTTACGGGGTCTTCATCAATCCCTGATCCTGGAGCAAAAAATCGAGAAACAAAATCAACGGTTGTCCCTTTGGCGGAGACGATGACCCCCCGAACGTTAGCCTTTCCTAGTAAATGAAAATTAGGGTTAATTTCTTCTATGTCCTGTTGGCTTTCGTAAATAAGCAAGTAGTCCGTTTTCCCCTTAAAGGTCTGTACGGGAGCTTTGCCTATAGCTTCGTTCAGTGAATCCAAAGGCTGGACTTCAGCTATGGGGTCTGCGGGAAAATCCAAGGTCAAAAGGTCATTTTCCTCTTTTTGCACAAATAGAACTCCACTCTGAAGTGAATAAAAAGGTATCTTCTTGGCAGTAATATCATAATAATGGAATAAAACAAAAGCTGAGGCCAAGGTTGCGTGACCACATAAGGCAACTTCAATGGACGGGGTAAACCAACGTATTTCATAACCATCACCTTTTTTTACTAGAAATGCAGTTTCCGCTAGATTGTTTTCCGCCGCTATCTGCTGCATGGTTATATCGTCCAACCAATTTTCCAGAATACAGACAGCCGCCGGATTACCTGAAAAAACTCGATTCGTAAAAGCGTCTATTTGGTATATATTTAGTTTCATAATTCAAGCGGATTTTTTCCTTTTCTCCCAAATTTGAAAATTTCCGTCCCTCACTAAGATATAAAAACCTATAGAGCTAAGGATATCTTCACATTCTTGTGTTTCTTCCCTGGTTAATATATTGGCAAAGGGATGTACTTCCATAAAAATTTGATCAAATTCCGCGATGCCTATCCGATAGTTCCGAAACTAGTCCAGTTCGCCACCTTCAATATCCATAATCAACGTATCAAAGTCTACTCCGTATTTTTTGCGCAGTCCGTGAAACGTCTCTCCCTTAATTTCGATTTTATTCGGGGTCTTACGTTTAGCGCTTCCTCTAACGATAAGCTTATGGATGTAAAAATCATTCATTTCATCATTGGATATAATACTATTTTCAACAGCAAATTCACAACCGTTTTCCTGCTTATTCTTTTCTATCCAAGGAATCAATTGTGGATTGGCTTCCAATACCACATGTGCCGAATTGTCCGAAAGTAACTTATTGGTAAGGCAAGAAACATAACCTAGACAGGAACCTAGTTCCAACACCTTGGCATCCGGGGAGAGATATTCCTTTAAATATCTGGATTCCTCTTCTTCATAGGTGCCTAGGATAAACCGTCCGCGAAAATTAAAATCCGTCAAATGGAAAGGAACATGAATTGTTAGGCCATCATTTTCGAATACTTTCTTGAAATAGGTAAAATAAATTCCGGCAAGGAATAGTTTTGGTTTTTTGAACATTCAAGCTTTTTTAACGTTGAAAGGCCTTATAGGTTAAATTTAGGAAAATATCCGAAACAATTTAGGCGATTGTCTTTAGTCCATACCAAATTTGCGATTAAACTTGTCAGCCTTTTGAATCCATTTTTTCGGGGCATTAAGACGGTATCCAATATACAACTCCACAAAAGTAATGACGTCATCCAATTGCGTGTTTTGGTCTGTTCCATGTTCCAGTACTTGGGCACTTAAATTAATTCCTGTAAAAAAACGCTCGGAGTTATAGCCGATGGCACTTCTAAAAATTACTTGGGCCAAACTAGAGGTAAATGTCTCGCCCTCGGAACGTGTAAAATTGGCCCCCAGGCCTATAGTGGCGCCTGCAGATAGCAAAAAATGCTTTCTGATTACTAAATTATAATAGTACCCTGGCCCTATTGCCAGATTAAATGAATGGTCATCACCGATTTGAATATCGGTATCATCCAAACGGAATCGGGTATAATAAAACGTAAATCTGGGAATAAAACTACCTGCACTTTTTTTCTGCCATTCATTTTGAAAACCTATGGCCCTAAATGAAAAGTTTCTATTAAAAATAAAACTTGTGGCCCCCCCGATTTTTAAAGTGCTTAATTCTGGAAAGGGCAGTATCTCATTATTAATTCGAGTAAAAAAACCTTTTTGCTTATAGAAATCCAAGGTTTGCATCCATTGCCCCAAAAACATTCTAAAGTTCAAGGTAAGCAGTTTGGACCCGCTATTGTCCCGGTTCTCAGAGAAAAAATTGGGGGCATAGCCTAAATCCACTTCAACAGAACGAAATAGAAAGGAAAGCCCAAGATAAGTCTTGTCATTGGGAATTATTTCGGTTTGTTCCTTGGTCTCATTGTCAGTTATTATAAAACTGTTGGACGTATTTTGTACGCCAAGCCTAACTGTAACTTTCTCCGGGAATTTGCGGATATACAAGCTATCGTTTTGTGATAGGACAATAAGAGACCATAATCCTAGAAAAAAGGAAAGAACCGTCCTTAAACCCATTCTTGGGGTTTTTGAAGAATTTTAAGTAAACGCTCCTCCTCACTACCTTCTTCGGGATGATGATCATACCGCCATTGTACATGGGGGGGGAGGCTCATTAAGATACTTTCAATACGGCCATTGGTCTTTAATCCGAACAAAGTACCTTTATCATGGACTAGGTTGAATTCTACATAGCGCCCACGTCTGATTTCTTGCCAATCCCTTTGTTTCTGGGTATACTTAAGCTCTTTTCTTTTTATAACGATTGGTATATAGGCTTTTAAAAAACTATTGCCTACTTCGGCCACAAAGCTGTACCAGTTTTGCATCGACATTTCTTCCGAAGTCCTGGAATAATCGAAAAAGAGTCCGCCTACACCCCGTGCCTCGTTCCTATGGGCGTTCCAAAAATAGGCATCACACTTCTTTTTATAGTTCGGATAAAACATCGGATTATGTGCATCACAAGCTTTTTTACAAACGGAATGGAAATGAACGGCATCTTCATCAAAAAGATAATATGGGGTAAGATCTTGCCCCCCTCCAAACCATTGGTCTACAATGTTTCCTTTTTTGTCATACATTTCAAAATACCGCCAATTGGCATGTACCGTTGGTATCATGGGACTTTTTGGGTGGATAACCAAACTAAGGCCACAAGCAAAAAAATCGGCATCTTTAACCCCGAAATAATTCTGCATACTCTGGGGTAATTCCCCATGAACTGCGGAGATATTTACGCCCCCTTTTTCAAAGACAGCTCCGTTTTCAATGACCCGCGAACGACCTCCACCTCCCTCGGGACGAATCCATTGGTCTTCTTTAAATTTGGATTTGCCGTCTACCTCCTCAAGTTTGGAAGTTATGATGTTTTGTAGGTTTTGAATGTATGTGTAGAATACTTCTTTCATTAGCGTAACACCGGACCGCTCCCATGGAGGTAGGAGCAAAGGATTTTATTAGATCAACAATTTAGTTCGTACAACTCCATATCCAATGCGGGTTCATTAGGAGGAGTATGTTCCTTTTTTAATGTCGTTTGCCGTCTGTAGCCACATTTTTCCGCTACTTTGATGCTTCCTTTGTTGGTTTGATGGACAATGATCTGAAGGGTTTTTAGCCTCAGGCCCTCAAAAGCATAGTCCGACAATGCTTTGACACTTTGTGACATCCAACCTTTTCCTTCAAATTGATAACCGATGCAATAAGCCAATTCGGCTTGTCTTTTGTTTCGGTTCAGTCTTTTTATATACACCAGACCAATGATCGTTCTATGCTCTTTATGCTTTAGCTTGAACAGCAATTCTTCCTTTGCTATGAATTGCTTTACTTTCTTTTCTACGAAATACTTGGACAGATCAGGTGTAAGATTTTGTTCAAGTGTCCTTGGGAAGTATCGTTTTAGTCTATCGGCATTGGAGACCACAAAATTACATAACTTCCAAGAATCCTTTTCCTGGATAGGTTCAATAAAATAATGGTCGAAATCAAATATCACTTTTTGCTCTATTCTAAACCTTTTATTTAATTGGGGTATTCCTTTACAGCATCGATAAATGCTTTTGCGTTTTCCAACGGAATATTAGGGAGTATCCCATGCCCCAAATTCACGATGTATTTGTCCTTCCCGAACTCATTGATCATCTGGGTAACCATACTTTTGATTTGAGATGGCGGAGATAGCAGCCTAGCTGGGTCAAAATTACCTTGCAAGGTAATGTTCCCTCCAGTAAGGTATCTTGCATTCCTAGCTGAGCAGGTCCAATCTATACCCAAGGCGGATGCTCCGGATTTTGCCATTTCCCCTAAGGCGAACCAACACCCTTTTCCAAAGGCGATTACTGGGGAATCATCTTTTAAGGCATCCACTATTTGTTGAATGTATTGCCAGGAAAACTCCTGATAATCGGTTGGGGAAAGCATACCGCCCCAAGAATCGAATATTTGAACGGTATCCACCCCGGCTTTTACCTTTGCCTTGAGATAGGCAACGGTAGTATCGGTTATTTTTTGAAGCATTTCATGTGCGGCCTGAGGTTGTGTAAAACAGAATGCCTTGGCCTTATCAAAGGTTTTGCTCCCCTGTCCTTGTACGCAATAACATAGTATGGTCCAAGGAGAGCCAGCAAAACCGATCAACGGCACCTCGTTGTTCAATTTTTCCTTGGTCATGCGAATGGCCCGCATCACATAATCCAATTCCTGATTTACGTCTGGAACTACTACGGAATCTACATCTTTTTGCAATCGTATCGGATTAGGCAGATAGGGTCCAAAATTAGGTTTCATTTGCACCTCAATGTTCATAGCTTGGGGGATTACCAAAATATCACTGAAAAGAATAGCAGCATCCATTCCAAATCTTCGGATGGGTTGCACCGTAATTTCAGAGGCCAATTCCGGGGTTTGGCACCGGGTAAAGAAATCATACTTTTCTCTAATTTCCATGAACTCCGGTAAATACCGGCCAGCTTGGCGCATCATCCATACAGGTGGTCTATTTACGGTTTCACCGCGTAAGGCTCTTAAAAATAAATCGTTGGTAATACTCATATTTTCAATTCGTTCGTCATTGCGTAGGGCTTAAAACTTAGAAACCATACGTTGATTTTTAGCTTGGCTTTAGTGTATGCTTTTATTGTTTCTGTCTAATCCAATAATTTTGAGGTACATTCATTATAGTATTGAGGACCTAAAGACATTTATGTTTTATTATAATGTTCATTTACTTTATCAATTACACTTTCAATAGTAGGTATTCGCGCCACATGAACATCGGCAAAATGCTTTCTGGCCAGTCTGGCGGTAGTCTCCCCAATACAATACGCAATTTTATCGGCTGGATTCTTTAACAAATAGCTTTGTATCCCGGAAGGACTAAAAAACAATACACCCTCTACTTTAGTATCTATCCCTACTGGCGAATATTTAATTCGATACGCTTCCACTTCGTTGACGGTAATGTTGTTTTCCGATAGGATGGTTGGTAGGTCATCCAATCTTTGGTCACTACAAAAATAGGTCACTTCTAGACCCTCCATATATTCTATTAAATATTGGGCCAACTTTGTAGCGCTTTTTTCTTGATGTTTTACTGGGCCTATTCGTTTTTCAATAAGGCGTTTTGTCTTACGTCCCACACAATACATATTTTCAAAGCGCAACTTATCCGCTGTACTATGGGTCAAAATTGCTTCCACTGCATTTTGGCTGGTGATGATGACATTTTTTATTTTGGATTTTAAGACTACCGAAGGTATCCGGGATGGATTCACCTGTATAAAATCCTCTGAATCTACGGTTACAGCATCCCTAAACCGTAATGTTTGATCTATAGTCAGTTTTTTTGTGGAGAAAACGGTAGGGCTCTTTGCTATGCCTCCCTGTATTTCTGACATTAAACGTTTTCCGCCCCGGGCCAAAATGCTATTGGCACAGTCCCGACCAAGATTGTGATGATCTCCTACTCGTGAGGAAAGCTCCGATTCCAACTTTTTGCTTCCATCGATACTTAACAGAATACCTTGTAGGACAACACGGTCTTCCTCTATTTTCGCCAAGGCACCTATCGGGGCCGTACAACCACCTTCCAATTTATTTAGAAATTGACGCTCAACGGCAGTGCATACTTCGGTGGGTTCATCATTCAGTACTCCACAGGCTTCCAATATCGTATCATCTCCTTTTCGGGCTACGACCATAATGGCCCCCTGTGCTGGTGCCGGCAACATCCATGTCAACCCTATAGTGTTTTTATGCTTTATACCAATGCGCTCCAGGCCCGCTGCAGCAAATATGGCACCGTTCCAATCACTATTCCTTAATTTTTCGATTCTTGTATTTACATTGCCCCGTAGGTCTGCAATGGTGTGGGTAGGGTAGCGATTGAGCCATTGTGCCTTTCTTCGAAGGCTCCCTGTTGCAATAATGGCATCTTTCTGGGCCAAAAATTCCTCATTGGTCTTATAGGCCAAGATATCCAGAAAATTACCCCGTTCCAAAACGGCGGCCTGCACAATATCGTTGGGCAATATGGTAGGTACATCCTTCATGGAATGTACGGCAATATCGATTTCCCCTTTTAATAGGGCAACATCCAAAGTTTTGGTAAAAATTCCTGTAATCCCAAGTTCGTGAAGCGGCTTGTCCAGTACCAAATCCCCTGTGGATTTAACAGGAACCAGTGCGGTTTTGTGACCAAGAATTTCCAGTTTGTCCTTTACCGTGTTTGCCTGCCATAGCGCAAGTTCGCTATCGCGGGTCCCAATTCGGATGATTTTGCTCATTGCGATTTCACTTCCAATTGAAACACTTTTTGAATGAGCTCCAGACTATCATCGGCATCAGTATGGGTCTCCTTGAGGTGATTGGCAAATTGCTTGGTTATTTTTTGGATGATTCGATTTGTAATTACATCTGCCTGCTCTTCATTGAAATCGGACATTTTTTTGGCTTGGTAATCCAATTCTTCGTCCTTCATGGTCTTCAGTTTCTTCTTAAGTGCACTGATTACCGGAGCGAACTTCCGGGTTTCCAACCACTGGATAAAATCACATTTAATGTCCTCGATAATGGCCTCGGCATGCGGAATAAATCGTTTCCTACGTTCCAAGGTCTCATCTGTCATTTGAGAGAGTTGGTCCAGATGGATAAGGGTAACATTCTTTAGTTCCAGAACATCATCGGCTACATTCTTAGGAACAGAAAGATCCAATATCAATAATGGTTTTTTGGTGTAAATGAGTTCCTTGGAAACTGTGGGATGGTGTGCTCCTGTAGCCACTACAAAAACATCCGCACTCCGAATTTCACTTTGCAGGTCCCCATAGTCCTTGACGGTCAAATTGAATTTGCCCGCAATTTTTTCTGCCTTGTCCTTTGTACGGTTTATTAGGGTAATATGAGGGTTTTTTGTGTGTTTGATGAGGTTTTCACAAGTGTTTCGACCAATTTTCCCTGTGCCAAAAAGGAGAATATCTTTCTCTGAAATGTCCGGAACGTTTTTTAAAATGTATTGAACGGATGCAAATGCAACCGATGTGGCACCGGATGAAAGTTGTGTCTCATTTTTAATGCGCTTACTGGCCTGGATAACAGAATTACAGAGCCGTTCAATAAACGGATTGGCCATACTGTGCCTTTTTGAACGATTAAAAGCCTGCCTAAGTTGGCTGATGATTTCAAAATCCCCTAGGATTTGACTATCAAGCCCTGTGCCTACCCGAAATAGGTGACCTATAGCATCGTTATTCTTGTAAACATAGGCCACTTCCTGAAACTCCTCAACGGTCCCTTGAGTATTATCACATAACAATTTTATCAATTGAAAGGGATGTTGTGCAAAGCCATGCAGTTCGGTACGATTGCAAGTAGAGGTTACGAGAAGACCATCAATGCCTATTGCTTTGGCGTCCACTAAAAGTTTATCCATGGCTGCATCTTCCAAACTGAATTTACCACGTACCTCGGCATCGGCCTTTTTATAATTTAGGCCGATCGTGTAAAATGAATTGTGTCTGGAAATATGGTAGTCCTTCATACAAATCCAAGAATCGAAAGCAAAAATAGAAGCATAGCCCCAATAAAAATAACGCCAGAGGTTCTTTTAATAACGTTTGAAGTGTTTTTAGACCAATTTCAGTATTAATCCGACTAAATCCCCTAATTTTGTTGGAAACTAAGGGCTTTAGCCATAATTAATTTAGAACCGTTCTAAATAGAAAAATTAGTAAATCATTGTCTCATGCCACAGAAAAATGTCGTTCAAGGTTCTTATGATGAAGTCCTTATAGAAAGCGGATTTTACGTATTGAAAATTCAAAATGATACTGCTGATTTTCAAAAACTTACCCGCGAAATCGATAGTTCTTTTATACAATTTCATTTTTGCCTTAAAGGGCATGCCAAGTTCGTTTTCAATGAGGGTCGGTACGCGTTGGAAGTCTCCGAGGAGAATTCCCTTTTGCTTTATAATACCCAATTGGATTTGCCCATGAACGTAATGTTGGATCCCAATTCCTGGATGGTTTCTATTGTAATGACCATACGCAAGTTCCATTCCCTTTTCTCAAAAGAGGCCCATTATATTCCCTTCTTGAGCCCCGAAAACCAAGAAAAGAAGTATTATTCCCAAGAAGCGGTATCTCCTGCCATAGCAGTGGTCTTGAGCCAGATAATGAATTACAATCTGCATCCTTCTGTGAAGGAACTGTATATCCACGGCAAGGTGTATGAATTGGTCTCGCTTTATTTCAATAGGAATACGGATGCCGATGTAGAGCAGTGCCCTTTTTTGGTGGATGAGGATAATGTTAGGCGTATTCGAAAGGCCAAGGAAATCATTATTTCCCAAATGGCGGAACCCCCTGGTTTGCAGGCCTTGGCCGAGGAGATAGGACTGCCTTTAAAAAAGCTGAAGGAAGGGTTTAAACAGATTTATGGCGATTCCGTCTACAGTTTCCTTTTCGATTATAAGATGGAACATGCACGGCGATTATTGGAAACAGGGCAAAACAACGTAAATGAGGTGGGATTGAAAATCGGTTATAGTACGGCCAGCCATTTTATAGCGGCCTTTAAAAAGAAATATGGAACAACACCAAAGAAATATGTATTGTCCTTGGCAAATGGTTAAGGGTTTGGTCTTGCGACCATGATACCCGTATTCTTTTTTACTTTTTTTAAATAGTCTGATAACGGAAGCTTGGTGACTTCTACTTCCATGGAACCGGTAGAGGCATGCAATAAATGGATTCTACCATCTTTTTCACGGGTCGCGATGCCGGTATGGGTAACATCCAGGCCATCAATGGAAGTTGCCAAAGCAATGATGTCTCCCGATTCAATTAAATGTTCGTTGGATTCAATTTGGTCTTGGGGCAAAACACAGATGGATTGGTCGTTCAGATAATTTTCAGAAGCCTGTATTTTCTTGAAATTCCCTTCATCTTTTAGAAATGGGTACAAATCCCGATGGGTACTCATGAAATTGATATCCTTGGTAATTTCGATTCCACCTATTTCCGCGGTGATGTCCTTAAGCAACCCCTTCTTTTCATTGTTGGCGATCCATTCTGAAAAGTAGTGCAGGCGTGAGGCATAACCCTCCAATTGGCCATCTTTATACCGAATGGTTTCCAAAGCTTGGGTAAAATCGTCAAAGTTGTTCTGCCCATTTTTGAGTAGTATACCGAAGGCCAATACGTTTTCTACAAAAGTGGTACAGTCCAGCCCTTGGAGGTTAACCACCAAGGTTTCAACCTCACCTACCTCCAAGGTTTTGGCGACATAAGGTGTACCGCTAAACGTTTTGCCCACGGCTACCATAGTTCTTCCAAAATCGTTTTCTAACAACCCTTCAATTGCTATGGTCTTGTTTTCAAAAGCCTTTTTATCCGCTGGGGAACAGGTAATCTGCTGCGAGAAACAACAAAAACTGTTTAAAATAAAAAGAACTATAAAAAAGACTTTCACATTAAATATTTTAATGTCAAATATAAACATTTAATACCCATGATATCCATATCCGCCATAACCCATGGGCCGGTAAACCTGGGCACGTTTCCTATCTTTTAGGAAAAACTCCTCCGTTGCATAGTTGATCGCATCCTCTGGTGTGTCCGTATCTTCAATACGCAATCCCTCGTTTTTATAAAACGGCTTAACGGTCAGCTTCTTTCCTTTTTCAAAGACGACCAAGCGCATGTTAAAATTGTCGTTATAATTCTGCTGGTTTCTAGTCTTAAAATAATAGCCTGTATAGGCCTTGTTACGATATTGCAAACTTTTTTGTCCAACAAAGAGCACGGAATCTTGATTTTGGATGTAGGGTCGCTGTTCAAAAAGGAGGGATTCTGCCAAGGCCTTTTCGTTTTTATAGGACATGGGGAATAGATGCAATTTGTTTATCTCTTTCAGTTTGTTGAACAACAATAACCGACTGTTGATATTTCTGGCCAAACCAATCAACATCGCTTGGGGAATCGGAGATTCTTCCTGGGCCATTAACATGGTATAGGTAGTGCGTATTCTTCGGTCCTTAACCCATTGTAAACGATTAAAAAACTGGGCGACTTCTTTTTCCTTGCGAAAAGGGTACAACAAAATGGCATAGTTTTCCAGCACTCCATTACTTTGATTGCGGAACTTTTTATGGTAGCCGTTCTGAATGCTTATGCTGGACAGGCCCATTTGCCGTTTCAATTGTATTTTGGCATCGTTCAAGATTTGTTTTCGGTATTTTTTATAGCTATTGGGTTTAATAAGGCCTTTAGCCTTTAGTTTTGAGAGCATTGAAAAAATACTGGGTTTATATTCGGCTATGGCACTGTAATCCAATAGTTCTGGAAATAACTTTTTGGCCAAAGGCAAACTATCCTTATAGGGCTTGAAGATTTTGTGGATTTCCAACGTATTGGAGACCAAGGGCAGGTCCTTTGATAAAAGTTCCAAAAGTACAGATACCGATTCCTCATCCGCCTTTTTCGTCAAGGCCTGTAAGATTTTGGTCTGGGCATTGGAATTGTTATAGGAACCTACATAAAACTCCGTTAGGAAAGGGACAACCCTAGGGTCGCTCAACTTTCCCAATTGCTGTATCAAATAGGACTGAATGTATTTTTTATCCTCAGGGTATTCAAATTCAGAAATATAATACTTCAAGGAATCTATATGTTTTTTTTGGAACTTCACAAACTTATGCCCTTCCAGTACCATACTATCGTTGGCCCGTAAGGCTGCAAAAAAGTTGGGTGTCTTATCCTTTAGGATGTCTTGTCCAACAAGGGTGTCAAAAGGTTTAAAATGTTCAAAGAATTTGGCAACGAAACGGCTTGGACCTAGTAGGGTATCCGTTTGCGCCTTTAGTTCATAGAACAAACCTCCTTTTACTATGTTTTTCACAAGGATACCACGCGTACTTGCTGTGTCCGTCAAGACCATTTCCAGTTCATAATGTCCGTCCTCCCGGAGCGTATCTTTCTCCTTTAGAATATTAAGCCCGTTTTTGGTCTGTAATTTTTTTCGGAACGCCCATACAGAATCGATGCCGGGATACATCATCAAATCATGGGATTTGTTCAGCTCTATGGTAATGGCCTCGTTGTTCTTATTTTGGTAAATGGTCTTCTTGGTATAAGCTTCATAAGCTTTGGGTCTATGGCGCCCATTTCGGTACATTTTGCTATTTTCCACAAACTTTGGTGGTTTTACCGTTGTCACCGTTGTAAAGAATAATGCGGTATCCCGTACCTTTTTAAAGCGTTTATTTTGGTCAACTTCCTTTACCTCGAAAGAGTCGAAAAAAGTAACGGCATCTTCGGGGTTCTTGGTCAGGCAACCCATCAAATAATAATTACCCCGGTTAAAAGCAGTTTTTAAATGGAGTTCCTTTTTGGCAACGGAGTCTAATACAGCTTTGGATATCAAACTGTTGTTTTCGGATGTCTGGTAAGTAGGGTCCAGTTTCAATTCCTTATAGAACCGTTGTTGTATTTTTTTTAATTCGAAGGTGTCCTCCTCTATAAAATTAAAATCGTTTAAAGTAGCTTTCCGCAAGAAATAATAGGAATCGGTAATGGAATCAAATCCTTGGATGAGGCGGTCTCCTTTTCGATATCGATTTGGAAAACTGTACAGGGACGGCATCCTAACCTGAAAATCATCATAGCCCGAAGCAACCTTAATGTTTTTTGTAGTTGCTTTTTTAAACTGAATGCTATTAAAAATGGTGTCTGAATATTGGATAACATAATCGCCCTGACCACCCATTTTAAAAATCAGGATTTCCAGTGGAGTCACATAAATATGATAACGCTGATGATCTCCGTTTTTCAGTTGGTTTTTAATATCCAGGCCTTGAAACCCATTTCGATTGATTCGGGTCTTTTCCAATATTTTGCCAGGAATATTCTCGAACAAAAGTTTGTTCAGGTCACCCAAAGTATAGGTGGCATCTTGCTTTAAATGTGAAAAAGTAGGGATTCGGTTTACCATAACATAGCTTCCATTGGCCAGATCAGGCGAAATGTAGGTGGTATTTACATACCCTGCTATGGGGTAAAGCTTATTGGGCAGGACCATACTAAAAAAACTATCATCCGGCGAACGGACGACATATTCGTTTTCCTTTATGGATTTTTCAAATTTTTCCTTTAACCGTTTGCCTTTGCCCGTAGATCTTGAAATCAGGGGACGAACGGTGTAGCCCATTTCCCGAAGCATGGCAATGACCCCTTGTTGTCCAGGCAAATGGGCCGCACCGATACCTGTAAACACTTTTGCCCTGCGCATTACGGAGTCTAGTTCCCGAACCATATTGCGGTTGCGGATAAAAAGCATATTTTTCAAATAGTGATCGGTATACATGGCCTTGTCCAAGGAATCCAAAAGATTAATGTTCCGGTTGCGGTAAGCATCTTGCAGCAAGGTCATGGGATCC
The DNA here is from genome assembly GCA_947494715.1 of uncultured Flavobacteriaceae bacterium. GTDB lineage: Bacteria > Bacteroidota > Bacteroidia > Flavobacteriales > Flavobacteriaceae > Ulvibacterium. The sequence continues at coordinate 85,649 of CANLWG010000009.1, forward strand.
TGTTGTTGCATTTTCTTTTGCAGCCACTCGTCCGGTTTTTGCTTCATGGCATTTAAACTCGCACGGCCCACCAATGCCGTGGATTCCTCTAAATTTTCCAGGGCAATAACTCTCTTATCGAATTTTTTTCCGGTCTGATAAATAAACATATCCAGATAGGTCTCTTCTTCAAAATTTTGGGAATACGCGTTGGTACGATACAGGATATTATTGACCCTTTGATCCTCGAAGGCCAAATAACCTGCTATTTCCTCCTTTCTTGGGTTCCTGATCGTAAATGGATATCTATAAAAACCTTTGGGATTAAAACTACTGCCTTGTCCTGTAGCCGTAAAGCCGATATTTTCGTCGGCTTCCAACCAAGTACCCGGATCGGATTCCAAAGCCACTACTTCACTTTTATCCAATGCTTCATAGAAAACATCGTCCAATCGGAATGCGATACGCTTGCTTACGTGCATGGTTCCGTAGAGATAAGAACTTTGCTCCAATCCGTTGCCGGAGATCTCCCAAAGGAGACTGTTTTTTTCTTGTGAAAAAGTCAAAAAGGAAAAAATCCCTAAAAGAAAAGCGAAAAAGAAACGCATTATTATTGTTTTGTTTTGTCCGTTTCCTGTACTTCAACCGTTTATCCGTGAGATATCGGGTTTAGGCAATATACAAGTTAGGACGCTATTGCAAAATTAGGGAAGAGTATTCGGTGACTTATCCCTATAAACCGTTAAAACGGGCTGCGACCTTGGGTATAACGCATTTTAGCGTATGGTATTTTCGCTTTAATCCTCTTTTTTAGGATAAATACGGTTATGGGCCTGTCTTTGCAAGCGGTTTTGCTACAAAAACGAGAATTGATTTTTGAACCTATATCCAAAATCCCTATACCGTATCCATGCTTTTTTTAAGCGAAATATGCGATTATCATCCCAGTACAGGGTCTTTTAACCCCCTGAGTAAAAATTTTATCGAAGGATGTTGTTTAAGATGGTATAAAATATTGATTTTTTCTATGACAAAATTAGAAAACAATCAGCGGAAAGGATTGGAAGTTTTGTTACATGCCTTATTTTTACGAGCATTAAAAAAATTCTATGGCAAAAGGCGTTTTATTGGTCAATTTGGGTTCTCCGGACAGCCCCACTTCCAAGGATGTAAAACCATATCTGGATGAATTTTTGATGGACGAGCGTGTTATTGATGCTCCGAAATGGCTGCGTACGCTTTTGGTTCGCGGTATAATCCTTCAGACTCGGCCCAAAAAATCGGCCAAGGCATACGCCAAGATTTGGTGGGAAGAGGGCTCGCCATTGATCGTTATCTCGGAAAGGTTTGCAGAAAAAGTACACCAAGATACTGCAATGCCAGTGGCTTTGGGTATGCGTTACGGTAGTATGAGCATTAAAAAAGCATTGGGCGAATTGGCGGAAAAGGGAGTGGATGAGGTTTTATTGGTACCTCTTTATCCGCACTATGCCATGTCCTCCTATGAGACGGTAGTGGTAAAGGTCATGGAAGAGCAACAAGAGCATTTTCCCAAAATGAAATTAACGACCCTGCCTGCCTTCTATAAAAGCCCCGATTATATAAAAGTGCTTTCTGAAAGTATTGCTGAAGGCCTACAAGATTTTGAGTACGACCATATTTTATTCTCGTATCACGGTATTCCGGAGAGGCATATCCGAAAAAGTGATCCTACGAAGTTCCATTGTAAAATTGATGGCTCCTGTTGCTATATTAACTCTGTGGCCCACCATACATGTTATCGCCACCAATGCTATGATACCACGGAGCTGGTCAAATCCTATCTGAAGTTGGATGAAAACAAGGTAAGTTCTTCCTTTCAGTCGCGCTTGGCGGGCGACCCTTGGCTTAAACCCTATACAGACTACGAGTTTGAGCGCTTGGCCAAGGAAGGCAAAAAACGCTTGGCCGTAATTACCCCGGCTTTTGTTTCGGATTGTTTGGAAACCTTGGAGGAAATCGCCATGGAAGGTAAGGAACAGTTTATGGAAGCCGGTGGGACGGATTACAAACATATCCCCTGTCTAAATGATAGCGATGCATGGGTAGGGCTAATGGCAAAATGGATAAACCAGTGGGAGACTTCTAGGGTGTTACCCGTTTAATGTATTTTCAGGAAGCCAAATAAATACTGAAGTAAAATGAAATTTTTAAGGCGACTCGGCAAACCGTCTTACAGGAACACGGATATATCAAATTGCCTTGCTTTCCATGTGAATTTTCGGTAAGCTGGCAATGAAGAAGAAATGGCAAAAATCTCGTCAGAACAGCTCGGTACCGAACCTATCGGCCAACTATTGATAAAGCAAGCAGTGCCCGCCAGTATCGGTATCCTGGTCATGTCGCTCAACATTTTGGTCGATTCCATTTTTGTGGGAAATTGGATTGGTTCCATTGCCATTGCGGCCATCAATGTAGTACTTCCTGTTTCATTTTTTATAGGGGCTTTGGGGATGGCCATTGGAATAGGAGGATCCAGTATCATCTCACGTGCCCTTGGGTCCGAAAACAAGGAAAAGGCCCTTAAGACTTTTGGGAACCAGGTGACCTTGACCCTGTTGGTCACTATCTCCATGGTGGTGGTGGGTCTGTATTTTGTGGACGACCTCATTCCTACGTTTGGAGGCAAAGGTGCCATCTTTGAACCTGCCAAGATTTACTATGTCATTGTAGTCTATGGTGTTCCAATGTTGGCACTTTGTATGATGGGCAATACAGTAATTCGGGCCGAGGGCAAACCTAGATTTGCCATGAATGCCATGATTATTCCTTCCGTTGGCAACCTGCTAATGGACTATATCTTTATTTATGAGTTGGACTGGGGCATGCACGGAGCCGCCTGGGCCACCACCTTGGGCTATTTTTTCTGCCTATGTTACATTGTCTGGTTCTTTCTTTCCAAAAATTCGGAATTGAAACTACGGATGACCGATTTTGGGTTAAACAGATCTATTCTAAGGGAAATCGGATCCTTGGGTTTTGTAACCCTGTCGCGTCAGGCCACCATCAGCATAATCTATTTGCTGATGAACAATATCCTTTTTGGTTTAGGTGGAGAGGCCATGGTTGCGGTCTATGCCATTATAGGACGAATGTTGATGTTCGCCTTTTTCCCGGTGTTTGGGGTAACCCAAGGCTTTTTGCCCATAGCGGGGTATAACTATGGGGCCAAAAAATATCCAAGGGTACGGGAAAGTATCAATACCGCTATTAAATATGCTGCATTTATGGCCACCTTGGTCTTTATCTTTTTGATGGTTTTTCCTTCGGAAATAGCCTCTCTCTTTTTGAGTGACAAGCCGGATATGTCGTCGATTGAGCTGGCAGCCAATGCCTTTGTTCTTGAACACACGCCTTTTGCCATGCGATGGGTCTTTGCGGCAACACCTATTATTGCCTTGCAGTTGATAGGCGCTGCCTATTTTCAGGCAATCGGTAAGGCGGTACCCGCACTTTTGTTGACACTCCTACGCCAAGGCTTCTTCTTTATTCCCCTAATTTTGATTTTACCGAATTTTTTGGGCGAACTGGGTGTATGGATTTCATTCCCAATCGCCGATGTATTGGCCACTATAGTTACGGGCTTTTATTTAAGGAAAGAGGTTAAGAGCACTTTGTTGGGGAGTGGTTAGTAATGGGGATTCAACTACTGCAAGCCGTTACGACGAATCGAATATACTATTGAGCTCATGTTTGAATCCGAACTTTTCTATTTCCATATGGAGGTATGGCCAAATTTTATTTCTCGGTTACGACCCATGTCATATTTAGTCCCTATTTTTAATGTTCCTTTAAAATTGTTTCAATGACCAAGAAGACTTTTGTTTCCGTTTGCTGCTCATTTTTTGTTTTTTTAGGCTGTACCACTGAGTCCGCTAAAAGCTATTCCCTTTTCGTAGGAACATATACTAAGGGAGATAGCGAGGGGATATACCGATATACTTTTGATTCGGATAAGGGAACATTGAAAGACACCCAACTAGTGGCTACTCTGGACAATCCTACCTTTTTAAAAATCTCACCTGATAAAAAATACCTATATGCCGTTAAGGATACTCCGGAGGGAAAAGGAGCAATGACAGGATATCGGATAGAGGAGGGATTGTTGGAAGAAATCAACACGGGGGTCACCAATGGCCTACCATTTTGCCATGTAGGGATTTCCGAGGATGGAAGGACATTGGCCGCTTCCAGCTATCCAGGGGGAAGTATCTCCATTTTTCGTATAAATGATAATGGGGCACTGCTTCCAAATCCGCAGCAGATAGACCATAAAAAAATCGATACAACAAAGACTTCACATGCGCATGCCGCGAAGTTTACGTCAGACGGACTCTTTGTTGCAGATTTGGGACTGGATGCTGTAAAAAGATATGTGGAACAGGAAAAACAATTTGTTCCAGCTGGGCAAGCTTCCTTGGATTTGCCCGAAAAGGCTGGTCCTAGACATTTTACTTTCGGCCCAAATGCAAAATTTTTATATGTCATCAATGAATTGAATTCCACGATTACTGTCTTTGAACGAAATACCAATGGGGATTACAGGGAAGTAGAGGCCCAAAATACGTTGGCCCCGGATTTTGATGGAAAGAGTTATTGTGCGGACATCCATTTATCCAAGGATGGCCAATTTTTATATGGTTCGAATAGGGGCGAGAATACAATCGTTATCTTTAAAGTAGACGCAAATTCCGGAAAACTAAGCTTGGTAGGAAGGGAAAGTGTCAGGGGTGATTGGCCGCGTAATTTTGCTCTGGACCCCACAGATGCTTTTCTACTGGTAGCCAATCAAAAAAGTGATAACATTACTGTTTTTCAAAGAGATAAGCAAACGGGAGAATTAACATACCTCCATGAAACCAAAGTATCAAGTCCGGTGTGTTTGGAGTTTTTGGATTTATAGACCTTCCACTGCCATTTGCACTTTGAGACCTCAGCTGGATTCCAAATTAGGAGAGAATAAAAAAATACCCTAGGATATTAATGAGAATCAGTAAGGTCATTGCCACAATTCCCTTCTTAAAAAAAAGTGCCGTTAGTTCAATGCCTGTAAAGGCGAATAACAAGCCCATTGCATTTCGAGCAGAAGCGACATAGGCTTTTTTCATTTCAGCCTCAAGACCATAAAAAGAAGCTTCAGCAGTATTTTGGGAAATCAGCCGCCATTCGTTGTAAAAGTATAGGATAAGTATTGTATTCAATAGTATTAAAGCCAAAACCATTGGGATAGCAAAATATTGATTTATGGAAGCCCGTTTCATATTTGCAAAGGCTTTTTGGAAAATCGGGAACGGCCCCATAGAAATAAGGCCTTCAGTAGAAGAAACGCCAAAAGACCATAAAATAGGGTAATTACGATTACCGAAGGAATACCAATACCCCAGACAACACTCATAACTCCAACGACCATACAGAAGGCAATAATTCCAAATACCCACCGGTATAATAAAGGGCGAAGTTCTACAAACGAAGGCTTTTCCGTTCTTTTTTTCTCGGTTCTTTTCAGATAGACGATAAACCCGCTTAGGGCCAAAAACCCTGAGGTTAGGGCAAGAATGCAGTATAGGACTTTTAACCAAGTACCGCCAAAATCACCAAAATGAAATGACTCTTGGACAAAGAACAACTTTCCGCCAAAATTATCCTCACCGATGTTATACTTTAATAAAGTGCTTAAGTTCCCTTTATCCAGTACCAGTTTATTGCTCGATCGCTCATAAGCCCGTCCCGGAATATCCCCAATAATCTCTATGGTCCGCGCACCATCCCTGGAAAGGCGCACGGTTTTTGGAATCAATTGGGGAAAGATAGAGGATGATTTCTCCAAGGCCCGATCAAAATTGGCGGTCATTGCCAGATCTTCCGTTGGGGTCAATGGCTTCTCCGTACGCTTGTAAATGTTGGGGCGTTCTATGGAGAAGACTTTTTGCAATTGACTTTGAAGCCCCAACCAAGTTCCGGTAATGGCAATCATCAGATTAAACGCCAATGCCATGATACCAATAAATTTGTGCAAATCGGCCTGCCGTATTCTGAGGTTTTTACCCCGGATTTCGCCTAAAGATTGTTTTTTCATAAAACGCCCATAGATTAAAAAACCTGTAATCGTGGATATCAAAAGGGCCAAACCTGCCAATCCTACAATTTGGCGACCCCAAAAGGCCTCATAAAAGCGCACATGTAGGTTACGCAAGTAATAGTTGAAGGTTTTATAATAATTGCGTTCCCCGAGTATTTCACCCGAATACGGATTTACGAAAACCTCCCAGAATACAGGAAAAATCCGGTGTGTATGCTTGGCCATTAAACGTAGATTATAGGTTCCCGTGGCTTCTGTAGGAACATACACCTCAAAAAGTTCCTTATCCGGATGGGCTTTGGTTACCTTGGCAACAACATCATTTAGGGCCATCTTGGCCGGTTCACTTTCCACATGGTACAGTGAAGGATTCAAGACCTCATCGATTTCCATTCGAAAAAGGGCCGCAGCTCCAGTTAGGCTTAAAAAGGCAATAACCACCCCTGCATACAGCCCAACCCAGCTATGGACACGCCATAACAGATTTTTTTTAGTGGAACGAGACTTTTTTTGGGCCATGCCTCTTTAGAATGTATAGGATATCGTAGTCATCACATTTCGGGGCGCACCCGGGAAAGCCCTGATGAAATCATAGCCACCTACCCAATGGGTTTTATCAAAGATGTTATTAATGTTCAATTGAATCTGGAATTTATCCAGTTGGTAATACAGCGCGGCATCGAACAATTCATAACCTGTAAATAATGGGGGTTCCGGGGTACGTACTATAGACCCGAACCGCTCTGTAACAAAATTGGCACCCAATCCGAAACCTACACCTTTAAAGGCACCTCGATCTATAACATATTTGCTCCATATGTTTCCAGTATGTCTTGGGGCGTTAGGTTTTTGGCGTCCAATTTCACTTGGGTCGTCACTTTCGGTTATGGTCGCTTCATTAAAGGAATAACTGGCTACCAAACTCCAGTTGGGTGCAATTTTTCCGGCAAGATCAAATTCTACCCCCTTGGATTCTTCTTCACCGATCTGTATTAACAAATCGGGCCTGGTAGGGTCATTGGCATTATATAACTCTCCTTGCTGCGTTAAATAATAAAGGGCCATAGAAGCACTTAACCGACCGTTGAACCAATCCGTTTTGGCACCAAATTCTAACAGTTCACTGGTCAGGGCATCAAAGGGCCCCCCGGCATTGGGGTCGGCAATTACACTAGCCGTTTGGGGTTGATAGCCCTCAACATAAGTGCCATATAGATTTATGTTATCATTTAAAGAATAGACTAATCCCACTCGGGGTAAAAGTACATCCTGCTCTATTTTTTCCTCTTCATCAGTCTTGAAGTTGAGGTCATCTATATAATATTCTTGGCGTAGGCCCAACAGTAATTTAAAATCGCCCCAATTGGCCTGATTTTGAATATAGATACCGTGGGAACTCAACCTACTTGTGGGGAATTGATTGGTAGCATACGTGTAGTCGGCAAAATTTCGGATTTGATTGGCCGTGGGATCCGTCAAGTCAAAATGGGGTACGTTGGGAACCGGATTACCATCCCCATCCAATACAAAGGCATCGGCATTGTCCGGGTCAAAGCTGTTGGCGGTTCCCGAACCATCGGCCAGAAGGTAGCCCCTAGCTTGTAATTGGGAACCCCCGGGCTCCAATAGTTGCTGAAAATAATCGTATCCCACCAATAGTTGGTTGCTCACCTCGCCGATATCAAAGTTGTAATTGAAGTAATTGTTGAAGTTGTCATTGTTCCATTTGCGCTTGCGAATAAATACCCGCATCTCCACCTTTTGGGGATCTTGGGTACCATCCCCCAAACTGGCAAAGGTGTTGGCCGTTCTATGTTCTTGCAGATCTTCACTATAGCTGCTTCGCATATAGATGCTATTGAAACTGAGTCTGTCCGAAAACTCATGACGTAAGGAAAGGGTGGCATTGATACTTTCCTCCTTTAGAAAATCATTGGCCGCGTTCAAGGCTTTGGTGATGGGTACGGAGAAAAGGTCGCCGTCCCCAAAAACGGCCTGACCCCGATCCAGGCGTCCTTCAGAACCTTGATAAACAATGTCCACGTTCAATCGGGTTTTGTCCGAAGGCAGGAATGAAAAGGAAGGGGCTACCACCAAGTTCTTGTCGAACTGCAGGTCCCGAAAATTGCCCGAATTCTCATAGCCCAGATTAATTCGATATAACAACTTGCCATCTTCGGTCATGGGGCCGGTGAAATCACCTAGAGTACGGAAGGTATTGAAACTGCCCACGGTGGCCGTAATGGATTGCCGTTCCTCATCCAACGGTTTTTTGGTCACTCTATTAATGGTACCTCCGGGGGAAGCATTCCCGAACAAAGCGGATGCCGGACCTTTAATGACTTCAACTCTTTCTATGTGTGGAATTAGCTGCTGTTTCCAAAAACTGGTAAAAGCCCGCATCCCATTGACTAAGTTACCGGATGTACGTTGACCGGATACGCGAAACCCACGAATAGAGATGTCGTTGTAAAACGAAAACTGGTTTACCCCGCTGATGTTTTTCACCACATCGTTTACCCGAAAGGCTGCTTGATCCAAGGCCAATTCCTTGGTCACATAACTAATGGCCTGGGGAACGTCTCGCAACAGGGTGGCAGATTTAGTACCGATAAAGGACGACGTGTTTTTGTAGCCCGTTTCTTTTCTACCGATAATCTCCACGGATTGCAATTGATTCACATTTTCGGCAAGCATAAAGTCCAAAGTGACGGTTTGCCCAGCATCTACCGTCACTGTTTTTTTCACCGTACTAAAACCGATGCTACTAGCGATTATGATCTGTTCGCCGGCGGGAACATTGTCCAGAACATAACGGCCCTTGGCATCCGATGCGATGCCTAAACTGGTGTTTTCTATTCGAATATTTACAAAAGCGATGGGTTGGTTCTTACTGTCCATGACGGTGCCTGAAACAGTTCCGGTTTGGGCAGTACCGTTTAAAATGGCAAAAAGAAAGAGAAGGAGAATAGGTGTGGTCTTCATATTATTTTTAATTAGATTAATTCTAAATAGAGAACAAATATAGAAGCCAGTTTTGTTTTGGACAAGTCTTTTATGTGATTTTTTTGTAAAGTCATATGACCATATGACGCATTACATTAGGAAGGGAGATTGAGTGAATAGCCTAGACTTAGATATCCAATTTGAAACGGCTATCTTTAAGGGCTTGGGGCGGAACCTTTTAAAGGATTTCCTAATCTAAAACCAAATTTGGATTATGCCGTTTAGGACTACACTGAAATCACTATCTAGTTTTTTTGCACAACCTTACCCCTTTTATTATCAGGGAAAAGACTTATCCGTTATTGTTGTTGTGATTTTTGTGTTCGTAGTTTTCTTCAATTTTTTAGTAGAGCCTTTTAATGTAAGTCGGGATGAGCATATCATGCACTATTTTTGGATTTCCGTTATCCATTCTCTGGTTCCTATTATAGTTTTGCTTTTGCTTGTTGGAGCTTTACTGCATAAGAATGTATTGATTGATTCATGGACCGTAAAGAAGGAAACTGTTTTGCTCCTAAGCTTTTTTCTTTGTACCGGTATCGGGCAATTTTTGATTCGAGATCTTATTTATGATAATCCCAATAACTGGTCGTGGGGCTATTTTTTTGAGGAAATTCGAAACACCTTTATCGTAGGCACCTTATTGATGCTTATATTGATTCCCTTAAACTTCAATCGCCTGTATTTTCGGAACCAAAGAAGAGCCGCCCAATTTCAAGGAATGCCCCAATCCGTTTTGGATACACACAAAAAGAAAAGTTTTGCCTCGATCTTTATAAAGACACAGTTAAAGGGCGATGATTTTGAGCTACATCCAAATGAGTTCATCTTTGCGCGATCGGATAAGAATTACCTGGAGATTTTCCTGAAGAAAGAAGGAAAGTTGATAAAACAGGTGAAGCGGATGACCATAAAGCAATTGGATGCGCAGCTGTCCCGGTTCCCCTTTATGACCAGAATACATCGTTCCTATTTGGTAAACCTCAATCAAATAGCTAAAGTTTCTGGGAATGCCCAGGGGTACCGTTTGGAGCTAAAAGATGTTCCCGACACCCTTCCCGTTTCCCGTGCAATGATTCACAACTTTGAAAAGCAATCACAACATTTTTAGTTGGGTTTTGTTATCCGTAACAAAAACGTGTCGTTCGTCCCAAGACGATTTTGTGCCTTTTGGGAAACCTTACTTTTGGTCCCAAACGAACAGTTATGATACGACGGTACGACTTGGATTGGCTGCGGGTTGGGGTCTTTGCCTTGCTCATTTTTTACCATGTGGGCATGTTCTTTGTCCCCTGGGGATGGCACATAAAAAATAATGTGATTTATGAATGGCCTACCTATCCCATGCTATTTGTAAACCAGTGGCGACTGCCCATCCTCTTTGTTATTTCAGGGATGGGGACCTTTTATGCCCTACAAAAACGGACAAGCGGACAATTTGCTTTGGAACGGATTCGAAGATTATACATTCCGCTCATCTTTGGGATGTTGTTTATTGTACCTCCACAGGTATATTTGGAGCGTATAGTCAACGGACAGTTTGAGGGAAATTTCTTTGCATTCTGGCCAATACGTGCCTTTACTTGGATTTATCCGGAAGGGAACCTAAGTTGGCATCACCTCTGGTTCCTACCCTATTTGTTGGTCCACTCCCTGATTTTGATGCCCGTATTCCTCCGACTACGAAATAATCCACAAAACAGGTTGTTTCTATGGATACAAAAGCAGATTAAAAAACCATTTGGTCTTTTTCTGTTCCTGCCTCCTCTGTATCTGGTCGAGGCCTTTATGGAACCCTTCTTTCCGGTGACCCATGCTTTGGTAGACGATTGGTTTACCTTTGTGAATTATCTGTTGTTTTTCTTTTTTGGCTTTGTATTGATTTCCGTTCAAGAGGTTTTTTGGAACACCGTGGGTCGGTATCGGAGGTATTATCTGTATTGTGGTATTTTTGGGTTCTTGTTATGGCTGTGTATCCGATTGCTATTGGAAGATACAACGCTGGTACACTTTACGGAGGCTTTTGTAAAGGTCTTTAATCTATGGTCTTGGATTTTGGTGCTTTTTGGATATGCGGCTACCTACCTTAACAAAAAGAGCGGACTACTTTTCTATTGTAATCAAGCGGTATATCCATTTTATATACTGCATCAGACCCTTACGATTATCATCGGGTATTATATAATGGACGTATCCTGGTCCTTGTTTACAAAAATCACGGTAATGACCATAGGGACTTTTGGAGGATGTTGGCTACTCTATGAGTTCCTGATTCGAAGATGGAAAATGACCCGGCTGTTATTTGGTCTTAAACCTAAATTACAATGATTTTAAATAGGACACCATTTTCTCCCTACCAGAGGTATTGGGAAGGGCCCCATATCCGGCCATCATATTATCGATGACATGATGGGGTTTGGAGGTACCGGGAATGGCACAAGTAACCGCTTCATGGGAAAGTATGAATTTTAGAAAGTATTGCCCCCAGCTTTTAATATCGTAGTCTGCACTCCAGTCGGGTAACGATTGGCCCTTGACCTTTCGAAAGAGTGAACCGCTATCATAGGGCTGATTGATGATGACTGCGGTCTTATTTTGTTGACAGGTAATCAAGAGCGACTTTTCTGCATGGCGCGACAGGATGGAATAATTGAACTGTACAAAATCCGGCTTTTCCTGACGGATAATTTTTTCGAGGGTACCATGGGCGGAATCCACATAATGCGTCAAGCCCCAATACCGGATTTTACCGGCTTCCTTCCAGGCGCGTAAAGTCTTTACATGGGTCTGCCAATCCACCAGGTTATGGATCTGCATCAAATCCATAGTGGAACGCCGCATTTTTTTGAGGGAACTGTTCATCTGATCAATGCCCTGTTGTTTGCCAGAGGTCCAGACCTTGGTGGCATAGAAAAAGGAATTTTGACTATCCAATGCTGCCGACACCTTACCTACTGTAGCTTCCGAACTCCCATACATGGGCGAGGAGTCAATTACCTTGCCACCCAGTTTGTGCATTTCCAAGAGTACCTGTTGCCTTACTTTCAGAGCTTCTGGAGAAGCCCCCACATCGAAGGTGAGCCAGGTACCTAGCCCAATGATAGGCAATTTTTCCTCGGAACTGGGAATGGCTCTTTGGCGTATACTCTCCATTGTGGAAAACGAAAATAAGGAAGGCAAAGCAGTTAAGCCCAACCCGGCAAGGCCAGAGAGTTTTAAAATTTCTCGTCTTGAATAGTGCATTACGAATAGCTTTTTGAAAGATGGACTTTAAATTAAGTCTTTCTTGGGAAAGCGTGTGTTAAGGGTTTGTGAATTGAAGATATTATCTATAATCCAGCAATCCAATAATCCAACAATTAGGAATTCACCCACCACCAAAGGGAATAGAGTATAAATGCGGTAGCACAGATGGCGACGAACCATACGGTACGCGCTTCGCGCTTGTAGTCCTTGATTTTCTTTCGAATCCGCTTCATGTCCTGATCGGTGGACTTTTTGAGATTAAGCTTGGTAATACTCTCTTGTCCGTAAACATCTCCCTTATCGCGAAGTTTGCGTTTCTTTAAAAGATTTCGATTGTTTTTTAGGCTTGTGATAGCCCCTGCGATGCCTCCTCCTGCCATAATAATGTGGTGTTAATTTAATTATTGGTAGTGAAAACGGAGGCTTTGTTACAAAAAATTCACAGATCCGGGACAGACATCAATAGTTTCAATATCCAGCTGCCTGCCCGTCCTTACGGCTTTCGGAAGCTCCATGGTACACTTGGTTTTCGGTATCCCACAAAATGGCCTGATAGCCACCATAGGCACCGCGCGTAAAGCCTACCCGATGCCCTTTGTCCATCAACCCACGAACGGTAGAATACGGAATGCCGGACTCCACTCGTACCTGTCCCGTACCTTCAGGAGTTTCCCCTGTAGGACTGTTCCCTCCGGTATGGTCCCAACGAGGGGCATCCCCAGCTTCCTGTAAATTCATTCCAAAATCGATGAGGTTCATGACAATCTGGGAATGACCTTGCGGCTGGAAGTCACCTCCCATGACCCCAAAACTAACATAGGGCTGGCCATCCTTTGTGATAAAGGCGGGAATAATGGTATGAAAAGGTCGCTTTCCAGATTCATAGGTATTAGCCTGCCCGCGCTTAAGACTAAAAAGCTCCCCTCGATCTTGTAGCATAAAACCCAGTTTGGGGGGTACCATCCCTGAGCCCATACCCCGGTAATTACTTTGGATCAATGAGATCATCGTTCCTTCCTTGTCGGCCACGGTCATATAAATGGTCTCTCCGGCACTAATTTCTCCGGCCTCATAGCTATTGGCCCGTTCGCCAATTAACTTTCTGCGTTCCTTGGCATAGGTGTCGGATAGCAATTCCGTTACCGGAACCTTTACGAAATCCATATCCGCATAGTATTTGGCTCGATCCTCAAAGGCCAATTTTTTGGCCTCGGTAAACAGGTGCAAGTGTTCGGTACTGCCAAATTCAATATTGGAGAAATCATACCCTTTCAAGATTTGCAGCATTTGCAACGCAGCAATACCCTGCCCATTTGGAGGGAGTTCCCAAACATCGTACCCGCGATAATTGACGGAGACAGGTTCCACCCATTCCGATCGATGGGAAGCCAAATCTTTTTTAGAAAGAAAGCCATCCTGCTCCTGTATAAAATCGGCAATGGTCTTTGCCATTTCCCCCTTATAAAAAGCATCTCGTCCCCCTTGGGCAATCTTCCTGTAGGTATTGGCGAGATAGGGATTTTTATAGATTTCCCCCTCATTGGGAAGTCGACCCCCATTTTGCGAGCTATAGGTATCCCTTATATTCGGGAACCCTTGGGATTCATAATACGGTATAGAGCGTTGCATATAAAAAGCGATCAGTTCCGTTAACGGAAATCCCTTTTCCGCATAATCGATGGCCGATGCCAAAAGCTCAGTCATAGGCTTGGACCCGAATTTCCCATGCAACTCAAACCATCCGTCCACCGCACCAGGTACGCTTACTGGTAATGGCCCAAGAGCGGGGATTTTCTCCATGCCCTTTTTTTCAAAATAGTCCAAGGTGAGATTTTTGGGCGAACGTCCACTGGCATTGAGTCCATAGAGTTTCTGGGTCTTGCCGTCCCAAACAATGGCGAACAGGTCCCCCCCGATACCGCAGCCCGTAGGCTCCATAAGTCCGAGGGCGGCATTGGCCGCAATGGCGGCATCTATGGCATTACCTCCTTTTTTAAGAATATCCAGCCCAATTTGGGTAGCCAAGGGATGGCTGGTGGCTACCATACCGTTTTGTGCCAATACTTCGGAACGGGTCGCAAAGGGTTGCCCGGTCACCCGGTCTTGGGCACGGTTAAAGGGGATGGATAACAAGATGGCGATGAGGCAAAGAAATGGTGTTCGCATTGGGAATTGGTTTTGAATCGCTCTAAAATACAAAAAGTTGTATTGGGTGATTTGTTTTTCTTTCTGACTTATCCAAATAAAGAAAGCAGGTTTATTGGTCATGTCTTATACACCACCGAACGCTTTTAATTTAGACTGTTTAATAAATTGTTGTAGCCTACCTTATTTTTATGATTCTTAGAGGGAAGGCACATTTTATTTCATTTCTTTGCCTGCCCAAAGAAACGAACCAAAGAAAGGGACACTTTCCCGCAGGAATTTTTGCTTCGCAAAACCGGTGTCAAAACTTCGCCAAAAATGACTAAGCCATTTTTGGTACCATTCGAAGCTTTCTTTACCTATTCTTCGGGAAAGATAACCTTGAAAAGACAATTTTCGAATTATTCAATTTTTATGTAAAAACCTACAGCTTCATGTATGTTACCTGAAAATTCCCAAATGCTTATGGTGCAATCCCCTTTCTCAATCCAAAATCCACCTGATCTTTCGAGGGGTATTTACCCCTTTTTCCACCGTCTCCCGACCCGTTTTCCTGTAGTCCTAAAATTATAACTAATTGATATACAAATAAATAAAATTATTTTAATAGTGCAGTTGTGTCTTCCTTGCTTTTTTTGGATGTTTTTCTCCACTACATTAGCCTTGAATTTAAAAGCAACACGACATGGAAGCGACATTGGATGAAAAATTACTTCAAAGAATTCACTACGGATTAATCATTGCAGTAGCTATTATCGGAATCATTTTAATTTGTGCCAGTATCTTTACCCAACTCTAATGGTAGGAAGAAATGTACGCCTCCAAAAGAATTCTATGTATCTTTAAGAGGCCAAGTTCCATCCAAGCATCTAAAAAATTGGATTTTGGATAGGCGATTAATTTAAATAACATACTAAACTTTAAAACCCCGTATATGGAAACGAACAGAAATACTAGAATCTTAATTGGAATCTTGATTTTGATCATTATTGCCTTACTCATCAATAATTGTACAGACCGACCTTCTTCAAAGGACGTACCGCCCCCTTCCCAAACCATTAGTTTGGACCAAGCACAGAGACTGCAGGAAGAATATGTGCGTACCAGAAGTGGTATCGTTAACAAGACTTTGGGTTTTGAGGATACCCGGGATTTTTGGTTCTCCCTGGATAGCTTGGAGCAGTATATTAGTTATGTACGCAGCGAAAGCAAAAAACAGGACCTTAAGAATTTAGGGCTACGAATTTTTTATGCCGCCTACCCCGAGGAGAGTAAAGAGGAATGGCCAGATCCAGGTTTTTCTACGGTCATCATTGTACCTACTAATGGGAAACCAAGTTTGGGCAATGGACTTTTTCCAATACCCCCAATTCAATCAACTTCTCGAGGTATTAGAGCATTTAACTATGTAGGTGGAGGAAAGCCACCAAAGAAGGTAAGATAAATCATGCAAATTTCCGACCTCATCTATATTGGTCATTTATGGGAATTTGTTGCGGCCTTTCTAGCAGGGATAAACTATAAAAAATTTAAAGGGTCCAAAGAAAAATATTTTTTACATTTCTTATGGTTCACTTTAGTTATTGACTTAATTGGAGATGTGTTAGGAGACTTTTATGAAGTAGAAAACTACTTCATATATAATCTTTATATGTTAGTGAGCTTTCCATTTTTTTACTATTGGTATTTTTCTATATTAAAAAAACGAACACACAAAACATACGTTGTAATATTGTCTTCTGTTTTTCTAATAGCTGCCTTTTGGAATTTAATAGTCCAAAGTTGGGAAGTATATCACAAATACACTTTCGTAACCGGTGCGTTATTTACTTTAACTTGTGCTATATTTCATTTTTGGCAGTTGTTGAATAGCGATGAAATTTTGGAAGTAAAGTATAAACTGAGTTTTTGGATATCCACCGGACTACTGTTATTCAATATGGGAATGATACCTTTTATGTTGTTATCCGAATATTTTGATTTTAGTACCAATGCTTATTATTTCTTTGTTATTATAGGTCTTAATTTAATTCTATACGGCTGCTATAGCCTTGGGTTTTTATGGGTCAAGGAGAAGTACAATCGTTCCTAATCGTTTTTTCCGTTATTGCCTTAAGTTTGGCGGTAACGGTGGTGGTTCTCTTTGTCCTCTTTCAAAAACGGAAAAACCGGCTTTTAAAACAACGTGCCATGGACAAGGAAGCCTTTGAAAAAGAACTTTCCGAGACCCAGATAGAGATTCGCGAAGAGACCTTGCGGAATATCAGTTGGGAACTTCACGATAATATCGGGCAGTTGATGACCTTGGCCAAGATTCAGGTCCAAATGGAAGGGAGCGGGAATCCCCAATTGGATGAAGCCTCGGAGACCATGGGGAAGGCCATTCAAGAGCTACGCGCCCTTTCCAAGCTTATTAATCCTGAGGCTCTAAAAAGCCTTTCCCTGGCCGAAGCTGTACAACTGGAAATGGACCGCTTTAACCGAATGCAGTTCTTAAAGGCTTCGCTAGAGGTAAAGGGAGATTCCAAACCCATTGACCCCAAAGAGGAAATCATCTTGTTTCGCATTTTGCAGGAGTTTTTTTCAAACACGGCAAAACATTCCAAGGCCTCCGAGCTTCGGGTCTTGCTTAGCTATACGGACAGCTACTTGGCAATCACTGCAAAAGACAATGGGGTGGGTTTTGAACAGAAAAGGGATGCCTATTCGGGTATCGGGTTAAAAAATATGCGTAACCGGGCCAAACTGGTCAATGCCCATTTGGAACTTTTCTCAGAAAAAAACGAGGGCACCCAATTAAAGATGACATATAATTTTGTAGATTGAACGTTCTTGTGAAAGATAATTATCCCAGCAAGTTGCGCCTGTCCTCCTTTTTGTATGCCTTGATCTAAAATTGGGCCAATTCGGAGGGTTGGAGCGTATGGTAATGAACCCCAAACAGCAATGAGTCTACCAGGACATAAAAAAGTTCCCCTTGAACGTCTTAGGTCTTTTTTCCTTGAGCGAAGCGATTCTATCCCCATTTCCAAAAAGTTGATCAAATGACCTACTCCGTAGTCATTGTGGACGACCATACCCTACTTTCACAGGCCATAGCCGGGCTCGTGGATAGTTTTGGCAAATTCAAAGTATTGTACAACTGCAAAAACGGACAGGAATTGTTGGATCGTTTTGCAAGCCCCAAGAACATACCGGATATCGTATTGATGGACATTAATATGCCCATACTCAACGGTATTGAAACCACCCAGATCCTAAAAACCGATTTTCCACAAGCAAAAGTATTGGCACTTTCCATTGAAGAAGACGAAGGGACAATCCTAAAGATGCTAAGGGCGGGTGCCCGGGGCTACCTGATGAAGGACACCAAACGTGAGATTTTGGAAGAAGCCCTCTTGAACATTGCAGAGAAAGGCTATTACCACACCAATACGGTCACCCGAATTCTAGTGGGTACCTTGGAGAAAAAGGAACCCATTGTAGACCTAAAGGAACGGGAACTGGAGTTTTTGCGATTGGCCTGTTCCGAAATGACCTATAGGGAAATTGCCGATGCCATGCACTTAAGCCCTAAAACCATAGAGGGCTATCGGGATGCGCTCCATGAAAAATTGCATATCAAGAACCGCATCGGTCTGGTACTCTACGCTATCCGAAACAAGATTTTTGAGCCTTAGGAGCAAATATATCTTCAATTGTTTTGAACCATTTTTTTATTTCTACTTTTAAAGGGACTAATTAGAACTCTTAAGAATGAAAACTTTCCGCTTATTTATGAGCTTGGGAATGCTCGTTGTGTTTCTGTTGCCATTTTCTTCTAAAGCTCAGAAAAGAAAAAAATCCAATCAACCCACAATTCAATTTCCCGAAGAACTCTATTCCAGTTTATCGTACCGTTTAATAGGTCCTTTTCGCGGTGGCCGATCGGCTGCCGTAACCGGAGTGCCGGGCAAACCCAACCTCTTTTATTTCGGGGCTACGGGAGGGGGCGTTTGGAAAACAACGAACGGCGGTCGTACTTGGAAAAACATCTCCGATGGTTATTTTGGAGGCAGCATAGGAGCAGTGGAAGTGGCCCAAAGCGACCCCAATGTGATGTATGTGGGAGGCGGAGAAAAGACGCTACGAGGCAATGTTTCTTCAGGTTATGGCATCTGGAAAACGGAGGATGCCGGAAAGACCTGGAAATCGGTAGGGCTGGAAAAAAGTCGACATATACCCCGGATTCGTATCCATCCCCAAAATCCTGATATCGTCTATGCTGCCGTACTCGGTAATATTTATAAACCCACTCAAGATCGTGGTATTTACAAAAGTACGGATGGTGGGGAGACTTGGAAAAAAACACTTTTTGTAAATGATCAGTCAGGGGCTGTGGACCTCACCTTGGACCCGAATAACCCTAGAATATTGTATGCCTCAACATGGCGCGCCAAACGAACACCCTATAGCTTAAGCAGTGGAGGAGATGGTTCGGCCCTTTGGAAAAGTACGGATAGTGGGGAAACTTGGTTCGAAATTTCTAAGAACAAAGGTTTTCCCAAAGATACTTTGGGCATTATAGGGGTGACGGTCTCGCCGAAAAATTCCGAGCGGGTCTGGGCCATTGTGGAGCAAAAGGAAAAAGGAGGTCTGTACCGGAGTGATGACGCCGGCACTACTTGGCTACAAGTAAACGATGAACGCAAACTGCGCCAACGTGCCTGGTACTATACTCGCGTCTATGCCGATACCGAAGATGAGGATATGGTTTATGTATTGAACGTTCGTTATCACAAGTCTACTGATGGAGGCAAAACCTTTAGCACCTTCAACGCCCCTCATGGGGATCATCATGATCTGTGGATAGCTCCTGGGAATTCGAAACGAATGATTATTGGGGATGATGGTGGCGCCCAGGTTTCCTATGATGGAGGGGAGACTTGGAGTACGTATTACAACCAGCCTACCGCTCAGTTTTATCGGGTAACTACGGATAATGCATTTCCCTACCAGATTTATCTGGCCCAGCAAGACAATTCCACTATTCGCATTAACCATAGAGGTGATGGAAATACAATTGGCGAGGATGATTGGGAAGAGACGGCTGGCGGTGAAAGTGCCCATATTGCTGTGGATCCAACCAATAACGATATTGTATATGGTGGAAGCTATGGAGGATTTTTAACAAGAGTAAACCATGATAAGGGCACAACACGAGGAATTAATGTTTGGCCGGACAATCCCATGGGCTATGGAGCAGAGGGAATGAAATATCGTTTTCAATGGAACTTTCCCATTATCTTTAGTAGGCACGACCCGAAAAAGTTATATACGTTTTCCAACCATGTGCATAGGAGCATTAATGAAGGCCAAAGTTGGGAGTTGTTGAGTGATGATCTTACACGGAACGACCCTGCCAAACTGGTCAGTAGTGGTGGCCCAATTACGCAAGACAATACTGGGGTAGAATATTATTGCACCCTATTTGCCGCCAATGAAAGTCCCTTAAAGGAGGGCCTGCTTTGGGTAGGCAGCGATGATGGATTGATTCATGTTACCCAAGATGGAGGACAGACCTGGGAAAATGTGACCCCTGCTGGTATGCCTGAATGGAGTATGGTAAATAGTATTGAACCCTCCATTTTTGAGGAAGGTACGTGTTACATGGCGGCCACACGCTATAAGCTGGGCGATTTTGAACCCTATCTATATAAAACCACGGATTATGGAAAGACATGGAAAAAAATAACAAACGGTATAAGCAATGAGCATTTTAGCCGTGTACTTCGGGAAGACCCAAAAAGAAAGGGCTTGCTGTATGCCGGTACTGAAACCGGCATGTACATTTCCTTTGATGATGGGGCTAACTGGCAACCGTTTCAACTCGACCTGCCTGTTGTGCCGATTACGGATTTAACGATAAAGGATAACAATCTTATTGTTGCGACCCAGGGTCGTAGCCTCTGGATCATAGATGACTTAACGGTTCTCCATCAATTGCACGATGCTATTAAAAACAAAGCGGCGCATCTATTTAAGCCAAAGGATAGTTACCGTACCAAAGGCAGTACTACTGAGACACCTTCCTTGACTGAAGGGCAAAATCATCCCAATGGGGTCGTGACCCACTTTTATTTAAAGGACTTGGCAGAAAAGGATAGTGTAAGTCTTGCCTACTTGAATGGTAAAGGAGATACTTTAGCGGTGTTTAGAAACTCAGCAAAAGAGAAGGACAAGAAGCTGGAAATCAAGAAAGGGGGAAATATTCATGTATGGGATACCAAGGGCAAAGGAGCCGAGAAACTGGACGGTATGATCTTATGGTGGGCCAACCTTGATGGACCGAAGGCTGTTCCCGGAACCTATAAGGTGTCCTTAAACATCAACGGTCTGGAACAATCACAACAGTTTACAATTCTACCCGATCCCCGCGCAGAGGTTTCGGTAGCCGGTATGCAAAAGCAATACGATTTTGTAAGTGATATAAATACCACCGTAAATAAAGCTCATGAGTCTATCAAGAAAATCCGAAAGATTACCTTGCAATTGGAGGCCTTTTCAAAACAATACAAGGATAATCCCAAAACAAAGGAACTTGTAGAAAAAGCCAAGACCATGATAGAGAAATTCGGGGGAGTGGAAAAGGCCTTATATCAAACGAAAAATCGTAGTGCCCAGGATCCGTTGAATTTCCCAATTAGATTGACCAACAAATTGGGGCATTTGAACAGTTTGGTTACTCTGGATGACTTTCCGCCCACGGATCAGGACATTGCCGTGAAAAATGAATTAACAGCCAAGATCAATGCGCAACTTAAAACCTTTGATACCCTGATAACCCAGGAAATCGAAACTTTCAATTCAGCTTTTAATAGTTTGCAATTGGATTATTTATTTGTAGAAGACTAAAGATTATGAAAAAACCAACAGGGCTTTTATTGCTTTTTGTCGTAACTCTTTTTTTGCCTATCCTATCAGTGGCACAACAAGGGGAAAGACCGAATGTGATTTTAATTATTACAGATGACCAGGGCTACGGGGATTTGGGAATTACGGGTAATCCACATGTAAAGACGCCTACCTTGGATGCTTTTGCCGAAGAAAGTGTTCGTTTTGCCAATTTTTATGTATCCCCGGTTTGCGCACCGACCAGGGCCAGTTTAATGACCGGGAGATATTCATTACGTACTGGTATTCGGGACACCTATAACGGGGGGGCCATAATGGCATCCAATGAGGTTACTATTGCGGAGATGCTAAAACAGGCCGACTACCAAACCGGGATTTTTGGGAAATGGCATTTGGGGGATAACTATCCGAGCAGGCCGCAGGACCAAGGTTTTGATGAATCCGTTATCCATTTGGCCGGTGGTATGGGGCAGGTTGGGGATTTTACCACCTACTTCAACGGTGACCGCAGTTATTTTGACCCCATTCTATGGCATAACGGAAAACAGGAGGAGTATACAGGCTATTGCAGTGATATTTTTACGGACCAGGCGATCCGTTTTATAGAAAAGACCAAATCTGCCCCTTTCTTCTGCTATCTTTCCTTTAATGCCCCCCACACCCCGTTACAGGTTCCACAAGAATACTATGACAGGTATAAGGACATTGACCCTTCTTCAGGATTTAAGGATGATGACCGACCCTTTACGGAGATGACCGAAAAGGATAAGGAAGATGCCCGTAAAGTATATGCCATGGTCAGTAATATTGACGATAATTTGGCCAAGTTGTTTCAAAAATTGAAAGAACTGAGGCTTGAAGAGAATACCATCGTTATTTTTATGACCGATAATGGCCCCCAACAAGTGCGTTATGTTGCCGGAATGAAAGGTAGAAAGGGCAGTGTTTACCGGGGTGGGGTAAGGGTACCTTTTTACCTTCGGTATCCTGAAAAAATAAAAGGAAATCGAGACATTGAAACTACGGCTGCCCATATAGATGTGCTTCCGACACTTGCGGAAATATGTGAGTTAGAGATTCCCGAGAATAGGAAACTTGACGGGAGAAGCCTTTTGCCATTGATTCAGAAAAAAGCGGAATGGCCGGAACGACCACTTTTTTTCTACTGGACCAGAAAATATCCCGTACGGTATATTAATATGGCACTTCAACAAGGGCCCTATAAATTGGTAGCTCAGACAGATTTCAATGCCTCACCTAAGGATTTTGAGCTGTACCATATTTTGAATGATCCCTATGAGCAAAATAACTTGGCTATGGAAAATACGGCCTTGGCAGAGACCCTCAAAAATGAGATGGACAAAACCTATAATGAATTGATCAATTCGGAAAATCTACTGAACCAGCCACCAATCGTAGTGGGTACCCAGAATGAGAACCCCATTTTTTTGAACAGGAATGATGCCAGTGGGGAGCGGGGTATTTGGAATCAGGAGGAAGTTTTTGGGAAATGGAACGTAGTATTGAAGGAGGGCCGATACAACATCAAGTTCAAGTTTGTTCAACCCATTAAAAAAGGGGGCAAAATGTTTTTGGAGACGGGCTCCTTGATCAATTCCATTGAAAACAATACAGATGGTACGGATAGTATTGAAATGATGGGCGTACCCTTACCGGATATGGAATGCGATCTAATTCCTTTTTACGCCATTGACGGTAAGCGCATATTTCCTTTTTGGGTAGAAATGGAGCGAATCCAATAGAAATAATATGCCCCAATATTTTACTGTTGCAAAAACCGATATGCCTAAATCCCTAAATTTGAGTCTGAAACTTTAAAGCCTGATTCATCATGTCCGAATACTACAACTATATCAAGGCCCTTCACCTTATCTTTGTGGTTACTTGGTTTGCAGGGCTATTTTATATTCCCCGCTTGTTCATCTATCATATTGAAGCTTCCCTGAAACCATCTCCTGAAAAGGAAATACTGAGTCATCAATTAAAATTGATGACCAAACGGCTATGGTTTATCATAACCTGGCCCTCGGCCGTGCTCTGTACCTTGTTTGCAATTTGGCTACTAGTAATAATGCCAGGCTGGTTGGAACAGGGCTGGATGCATATAAAGCTTGTCTTTGTCCTACTATTGTTTGCGTACCATCTTAAATGCCATCAGATTTTTAAGCAATTGCAAAGGGATGAAGTAAAATACACCTCCAGATTTATGCGCATTTGGAACGAAGGTGCCACTTTAATTCTTTTTGCAGTGGTCTTTTTAGCCATTTTAAAAAGCACTTTTAGTTGGGTATTTGGTTTGGTCGGCATTTTGGGTCTGGGGATTTTTCTTATGTTGGGTATTAAGCTGTATAAGAGGATAAGGGACAAGAATCCAAGTGCTTAGACTAGATATAGGGGAAAAGTTCCCAATGACCTTTCGATAATCCGCTGAGGTTTGCGATAAGGGTTTTGGAATTTGAACTTTGAATTTTGCGATTTGAAATTTCTCTTTTTTTGGAAATTTGAAATTTGGGCGAAGCCAGCTTGGTGCGATATTTGCTAACTTTGTCTAAACGCGGTATCTGTGTTCAAAAAACTCTCCCTCAGATCAAGAATTTTTGTGGCCATGATTCTCTTGGTAGTCATTCCATCCGGATTAATTACCGCGGTGGCCATCTTTCAATATAGGGAACAACGGAAAGATTATCACAAGGTGAGACTGGCTCGTAAGGAAGGGCAGATCAAGCAAAGTGTAAACTACACCCTTCAGAATACTACCTATCCCATCACTACTGGGAATTTAGGATTGATTTTTAAGGAGGACATTTATCAAATAGCGGATGTTCAGAATCAGAATTTCAATATTTATGATCTGTCCGGTGAATTGATCAAAAGCTCACGGCCTAAATTTGTGGTAGATTCCGTAGCCATGTGCCTGGATGTTGAGGTGTTGGACCAACTCATAGAAAGTATCGATAAGCGTTATATAGAGGAGAACTCGGCTGCAGGGGATGATTATCAATCTTCTTATACCTATATCACCGACCTGAAGTTCAAACCTATCGGAATATTGAATTTGCCGTATTTTGAGGACAACTCCTTTTATGACAACGAACTACAGGAGTTCTTAATGCGTTTAGGTGGGGTATACTTGCTAATGCTCATCACTGCGATAGGATTTGCCTATTTTGTCTCCAAGTATACAACCCGCTCCTTGGAGACTATTTCGGATATGCTGGGAAGGACGGATTTGAACAAAAGAAACGAGAAAATTTTGATTGATGATCCAAGTGAGGAAATTGAAAAATTGGTGACTTCATATAATGCAATGATCGATGAACTGGAGCACAGTGCGGCCAAGTTGGCCCGGAGCGAACGGGAACAGGCCTGGCGGGAGATGGCCAAACAGGTAGCCCATGAAATTAAGAACCCCCTAACTCCAATGCGATTGAGTGTGCAGAGTTTTCAGCGTAAGTTTGATCCAAAGGACCCGGATATGGAAACCAAGATAAACGAGTTTTCGAAAACCTTGATCCAACAAATAGATACGATGAGCAGTATTGCATCGGCCTTTTCAAACTTTGCAAAAATGCCCGCGCAGCAGAACGAAACACTCAACGTCGTAGCAATTGTGAAGCTTGCCCTGGATATCTTCAATGAGGATTACATCCATTTTACTTCAAACGAGGAGAAGATTATAGCCAAATTAGATCGCACCCAACTGATCCGTGTGGTCACCAATCTGGTCAAAAATGCCATACAGGCCCTTCCGGATGTTGAGACTCCACGTATTCTGGTCTCTGTATCTTCCGAAGGAGATTTGGTAAAGATTTCGGTAGCGGACAATGGAATAGGCATATCGGACAGTTTCCGTGAGAAGATTTTTGAACCGAAATTCACCACCAAATCCAGCGGTATGGGCCTTGGCCTCGGAATGGTCAAAAACATAGTCGAAACCTATAACGGAAGCATCGATTTTACCTCACAGCCTGGCAAGGGCACGGTATTCACTGTACGATTTCCAAAGGAACAGGCTTAAATTAACGCTATCCGGAGGATATTAATTTGCTGAAAAGTTACTATAGGCATAAGTGATTTCATCATCGGCCAATCTCTTTTTGGAATCAATGGAAATCTGGGTGGGATATCCATATTTCGGATTATAGGTCACCTCAAAGGAATCCACATTGTTAGGGTCAAAATTTTGGATAAATTCAAACGCTTCCTCTATGGATCGGGATTTTTCAAAAGTATCTGCATAGGGTTGATAGTCTACATAGGGCTCTGAAACAATAACGGTATCCTTCACACCATCTTGAACGACTATCTGCCATTCCAGCCCTGCACAGAAACACAGATATTTTTCCTGTATGCTATAATCCTTTATATTTTGACGTTGCCATTTTTGACGATTCAGTTCCAATGCGTTTTGAACCGAAGCATCATCCGAATCACATGACAATAGCAAAAAAACAGTTAAAATCGAAATCAAACTTCTAATGAACATGGTATTTCTTTAGGATAAGATACTAAATTTGAAACACGGTTGCCTCGGTGGCCACATAGAGTTGAAACGAAACTTATCTGCAAGTAAACCATGAAATACAAAAACGTCTTAGTAAAAGAACAAGAACCCATAGCGATTGTTACCATAAATCGCCCCAAGAAATTGAATGCTCTTAACCGGGAAACTATAGCGGAACTCCATAATGCCCTTAAGGACCTGGATGCAAAAAAGGAAATAAAGGTTATTATCCTAACAGGGAGTGGGGAAAAAGCTTTTGTTGCTGGGGCGGATATTTTGGAATTTACCAATTTTACGGTAAAGGAAGGGAACAATCTGGCTACTAAGGGTCAGGAATTGCTGTTCGATTTTGTGGAAAATCTTTCCACCCCCGTCATCGCTGCGATTAACGGTTTTGCCCTTGGTGGTGGCTTGGAATTGGCCCTGGCCTGTCATTTTCGCGTGGCGAGTCATAATGCCAGGATGGGCCTTCCCGAAGTTTCATTAGGACTGATCCCAGGTTATGGAGGAACCCAACGTTTACCACAGCTGGTGGGAAAAGGGCGGGCGATGGAGATGATTATGACCGCAGGCATGATAGATGTGGAACGCGCCGTAGAGTTTGGCCTGGTCAACCATGTAGTTTCGCAAGAAGAGCTTTTATCCCATTGTAAAAAACTCGCCGACAAAATAGCGAATAACTCATCCATTGCGATAGCTCAGGCAATAAAAGCGATAAATGCCAGTTTTAAGAATAACGTTAATGGATATGCCGTTGAAATTGAGGCTTTTGGCACCTGTTTCGGAACTGCCGATTTTGAAGAAAGAACTTCGGCTTTTTTGGAAAAGCGCAAGGCCGATTTCCCGGGAGACTAAAATATGCTTAAATCCTACTTATGATTAGAAGAAAAGGACTTTCCCTATACTTTTTCCTATTATTCGCTCTGACCATCATAGCGCAGGAAATTCCCATACAACATGTATTCGGCGAAAAATATAACGATAGGTATAAGTACTCCAACCTTTTGACCATCGCCAAGGATGGCGAGGGAGGTTCCGTATTGGTACGTTCCTATTATCAAGGTATTGTACTTAGACCTAAAGGATATTTTGTTGAACGCTATGATGAGAACCTCCAATTGGTTTCAGAGTATAATTACAAGCTCAAAATCGCCAATTTTGTGGATGGATATGTGCGTAACGGCCAGGTATACCTTCTATTCCTGGATTATAACTACACAACACAAGCGTACGATTATACGATTCACCGAAGCCCGATTTCCGAATATAATTTTACCAAGGAGACCTTACTTTCCATTCCCTCCAAGGAGGTTAGAAATCCATTGGATAAAAACTTTTACAATCGAAATTTTTCCTCCGGATTTACCACTTCGGTACTTTTTGATCAGGCTAAATCTGGTTTTGCAATTACAACACATTTCAAAAGGGGAAAAAACAATAAACATTTCATCCATGTTTTTAATGCCAAGTTGGAAAAATTAATAGAGCACGATTTTTCGACCGAGGTCGAGGAAAAAAATTACGCTTTTGAGAATGTTGCATTTTCCAAGAATATGGACAAGGCTTTTTTAATTGGAAAATCTTATTTTAAGAAACGAAGGTTCAACGCCTTGGAGCGAAAATTTCAATACGAACTCGTTCAAGTTTCCCGTGAAGGAGGAAAAACACAGACTTTTGATTCTCCTGGAAAGTTTTCGGAAGGGTTAATACCGCTTGTAGCTGGGGACAAGATTTTATGTGTAGGGTTTTATGCAGACCGTAAGAACAATCGCTATAACGGATTGGCATACTTTGAACTTGTACCCGGAAGCCTACAGCTTGTATCCAAAAAATACAATCCTTTTTCAGAACAATTTATGATGGACAAGTTTGGACGTGATGATGATAAGGAAATAAAGAACCTTGTTTTCAAAAACGCAACGATAAACCCGGACGGTTCCATACTTTTTAATGCGGAGGAGTATTTTATGACATCCAGTGTTCAGGCCAATTCAAGTGGGGGTAGAGTAAAAATTGAACGCTTTCATCACAATGACATTGTAAGTGCAAAGTTGGATGCCGATGGAGATGTTGTTTGGGCTCGAAACATAAACAAGGCCGAAGTGACCCAAGGTGACGGTGCCTATGCTTCATATAGTTCCTATGTACATAATGGCGACACCTATTTTTTTATAAGTACTTCTTCCGAAAATCCCCAACTTTTGAGTGGGGAACGGCTTTTGTTCAAACAGGGCCTTAGCCGTAACCGAAATGTATTTGTTATTAAATTGGATGGAAAGGGGCATATCAGTTATGAAAAGCTTATAGATGATAGGGAGGCCCGTTTGCCCTTAATGGTGTCCAAACCTTTGATCGACAAATCGGATGATGCCCTATTATTCTATGCCAAACGAGGCTCCAAGAAACAACTTGCCAAGGTTTCCATTGAGGGACGTTGATTGCCAATGACCCTACCTTCTTTTTTTGTTAATTAACAGACTTGCTTTATTTGATATTTGGATTTATTACATAATTTTGGAATAAATCCAAATATTTGAAAGAAGAAGATTACATAAAAGGCCGTGGGGCCCAACAAAACGTTCCCAACAGATTTCTTCGTCACATTTACGAAACTCGGGATGATTTTCTGGAGTTTTGCCGTATTGAAGGAGAGGAAGCGGACAAAAACAAGACCCAATACATTCCCATATTCCCCAAGACTATTGTGAATAAGGTAACCAGTCCGGATGTGGGAATGATGTATTCCATGAATCCCTATCAAGGTTGCGAACATGGTTGTATATATTGTTATGCCCGTAACACCCATGAATTTTGGGGCTATAGTGCCGGACTCGATTTTGAACGCAAGATTTTAATCAAGAAAGATGCGCCAAAACTGCTGGAGACCAAATTGAAGCATAAAAACTGGAAAGCAGAAACCATAGTTATGTCCGGAAATACAGATTGCTATCAACCTGCGGAGAAAAAGTTCAAGATTACCAGAGGCTGTTTGGAAGTGTTCTTAAAGTACAGGCACCCAGTAGGTATGATTACCAAAAATGCGTTAATTTTAAGGGATTTGGACATCCTTTCAGAACTGGCAAAATACAAACTGGTAGCGATAAACGTATCAATAACTTCCCTTTCCGAAGAAACAAGAAGAATTTTGGAACCAAGAACGGCCACGATTAAAAGACGATTAGAGACTATAAAGGTATTGTCAGAGAACAATATTCCAGTAAATGCTATGTTGGCTCCCATTATTCCTGGTATCAATAGCCACGAAATCATGAATTTGGCCAAAACTGTCGCAGATTATGGTGCGCTGTCCTTTGCCTTTACCGTAGTGCGCCTTAATGGAGCAATAGGACAAATCTTTACAGATTGGATAAAAAAGGCGTTACCGGATAGGGCCGAAAAAGTATTGCACCAGATCCAAGAATGCCATAGCGGAACGTTGAACGATAGTCGATTTGGAATACGAAGTAGGGGTGAAGGTAAAATAGCCACCCAGATTCATGATTTGGTGCGCTTGGCAAGACGCACTTATTTTAAGGATAAACCGCCTTTTCCTAAATTAAACAAAGAACTACATGAACGGTATAAGAAAGGACAGATGAAATTGTTTTAGAAATTTTTTAAGTTTTTGTCCAATTCCTTTGGGCGAAATACGTCTTTAGCATATAATAATCTTTAAAAAACAATCATGAGTAATTTTTTATTTTTATTTAGAGGAGGAAATCGGGCAAGAATGGAGGAATCGCCTGAGGCCATGCAAGAGCATATGCAAAAATGGGGCGCTTGGATGGGCGGATTAAAGGAAAAAGGTCAGTTGGTGGATGGTCTACCTTTGGCCAAGGAGGGAAATGTGGTTCACAAGGCCGGAGAGGTTATAACCGATGGTCCTTTTGCCGAAGGAGCAGAAGTTGTAGGAGGCTATCTCATTGTTTCAGCGGACAACCAAAATGAAGCTGTTGAAATTTCCAAGGGATGTCCCATTTTTGAGCACGATGGAAATGTAGAGATTCGCGAGATTATGTCCATGGATATGTGATTCCGAAAGAAGTCTATCACAGCAAAGTCCGATTATTTTATTCGGACTTTTTACTTTTATAGTATGGGGGGACCAAAAAACGAACAATTGGTAGAGCATGTATTCAGGCATGAATATGGTAAAATAATCTCCTTTCTCGTGCACAAGTTCGGCCCATCCCATCTGGAAAGGATAGAGGATGCCGTTCAGGAATCCCTTATCAAGGCAATGAATCTATGGGGCTATAATAATCCCCCGAATAATCCAACATCTTGGTTGTTACGTGTGGCCAACAACATGTTGATCGATACGCTTAGAAGGGATACCAAGATGGACCAAAAGGAAGATATTTCAGGTTTTGAACGGCAACATACGGTTCAGGAAGAAGTCTTTTTGAACAACCGTATCAACGACAGTCAACTAAAAATGATTTTTGCCTGTTGTCACCCATCCCTATCCAAGGAATATCAAATAATTCTTAGCCTAAAACTGATAGGTGGTTTTGGCAATAAGGAAATAGCAAGGGCGCTATTAAAGAAGGAAGATGCAATTGCCAAGTCTTTTACAAGGGCCAAGAAAAAACTAAAAGAGCATGTAAAAACACTGAACAGTCCTGTGGAGATAGGGTTACGGTCTAGGTTGACCATCGTTTTGAAAGTAATCTATTTGTTGTTCACCGAGGGTTATACGGCAAGCCATGGCGAAATTCTAATAAAAAAGGATATATGTCTTGAAGCGATACGTTTGGCACTCCTACTGTGCGAAAACAAGTATTGCAATCAGCCGGAAGTACATGCTTTAATTGCGTTAATGTGCTTTCATACTTCAAGGTTTGAGTCCAGGATAGATCAAAATGGTGATATGGTAGATTTGGAACACCAAGATAGAAAGACCTACGATTTCGAATTAATAAGGGTAGGAATCGAACACTTGGAAAAGGCCGCAGTAGATTCAAATCCCTCCGATTATCATTTGCAGGCCGCCGTTGCATACTACCACTGCACGGCAGCAAAATTTGAGGATACGGATTGGAAAGGCATTTTGCAACTATATGACCTGCAATTGGAAAGGCAATACTCCCCAATTGTGTGGTTAAATAGAATAGTTCCCTACTATAAGGTATATGGTGCAAGAAAAGCGTTGCTAGAACTTCAAAATTTTGAAAACGGGCCGTATTTTAGCAGTAGTGCCCTGTTTTATGCCATTAAAGCGCAGTTGTTATATGATCTGAAAATTTCCGGGAGCGCAAAAGAAGCATTGCAAAAAGCGATTCGTCTCACGACTAACCTGTTGGAGAAAAAACATCTTTCTAAAAAATTGAATGCGTATTAAACCAAGCGCTCTCTTTAGGTCTGTTGTTTTTAGAATTTGATAGATGGTGCCTTATCAGTTTCTTTCGGCAAGCTGATCTTTTCCCATGACCATATTCTCCTTATGTGCTTTTACCAAGGCATTTATTTCTTGAATAACCTCAGGATGACTTTCAGCGATATTGTAGGCTTCCGAAGGATCCTCACTTAAATTATACAAAAGCGGAACGGTATGATCTACCCTTTCCCCAAACTGCCCATAGACTCCTTGTGTAGTGTAATGAACTTTGTAATCCCCGGATCTGGCCGCATACAACTCCGTACCGCGGTAATAGAAAAAGGAGTCACGGGGACTAGCTTCCCCATTGAAAAGGGTTTGGCTCAAATCCACACCATCCATAGGTCGATCATCAGGAATTTCTGCCCCGGCCAGTTTACTGAACGTGGTAAAAAAATCCATAGTAGACCCCAAATCCGAAACAACCGCGGGTTTAATACGGCCCGGACCCCAAAAAATGCAAGGTTCTCGCATACCACCTTCCCAAGTGCTGCCCTTGCCAGCATAAAGCAGGCCTGCGCTTCCGCCGTGGGTATCAAAGGGAAGCCAAGGCCCATTATCCGAGGTAAAGACCACGATGGTATTTTCGGCCAAGCCTTCTTCCTTTAGCGTATTTAAAATTTGGCCGACCCCATGGTCTATTTCCTCGATAACATCGCCATACAACCCCCTTTTGCTTTTCCCCAGAAAATCTTTGGAGGCAAATAAGGGGATATGGGGCAGGTTGTGAGCCAGATAAATAAAGAAGGGTTCATCCTTGTTTTTTTTGATAAAGTCCACGGTTTCCTGAGCATATCTTTTGGTAATAGTATTTTGATCAGCAGGTCTTTCTATAATTTCAGTATTCCGAAGGAGAGGTACATTGAAGTCTTTCGTATCAATAAAGTCATTATCCGCCACGGTCTTTCTGTACCCTTTTTTACCCTCAAAATCCATATCATTGGAGTAGGGAATCCCAAAATAATAATCAAAACCATTGTTGGTCGGGAGGTATTGTTCTTTATGTCCCAAATGCCATTTTCCAATACACGCCGTGGAATATCCTACTTTTTTTAACTGTTCGGCCAAGGTAATTTCATCGGCAGGTAGGCCATTTTCGGAATTGGGGAAAAGTACCCGACTTTTATTACTGGCCATCCCGCTCCGTACGGGCAAACGTCCTGTCAGCAATGCAGCCCGACTAGGGGTACATACACTGGCTGCCGCATAAAAGTTGGTCCATTTTTGACCTTCAATGGCCATTTGGTCTAGATTGGGCGTCTTGATCGTGGGATGCCCGTAACAACCTAAATCACCATAACCCAGGTCATCTGCAAAAATGACAATGAAATTAGGAGGGCCTTGGCCGGAATCCTGTGAAGATGCTCCAAGAAAGGAAAACAAAAAAAAGACAATTGCCGAAACCGACTTAAGATAGCTGTAATTTTTCATTAGCCTCAATATTAGGATATTTCCCAACCTTTTCTGTAATTTCCTTTGACCCATTCGTTGGCTTTGTCCCAATTGGTCACTTTCATGTTGTTTCCATCCCATAGGATTTTACGCCTACCAGGGTAGTTAAACCCACGGCCATTTGCCCTCTTTTCTTTAAGCTGGAAGGCCCTTATGGCCAAGTTGCCCATTAGAACGGCTTCGGTCAGCGGGCCGGACCGCTTGAAATCCGATGAGGTTTCCACGCCATTAAGACAGCCTTCCACGAAATTACGCTGATGTCCGCCCGTGTCGCCTTCTATTCGCTTTAGGTATGGGGTGGGTGCATTGAACAATTCCATGTTTTTACTGGGCAGCAATCTTGCGTTTCGGGAATAGGTGTCCGCCACTAAAATGCCCCTGGTGCCATAAAAAATGCTTCCTCCGCCACCATCTCCGATGGTTTCGCTCTCGCCTAGTTCATCCGGTAGGTCCGGTTTCAACCCACCGTCATACCAGTTTAGGGCAATATCGCCATGTTCCTCGGTATGGAACTTTAATCGAACTATGGAAGAAGCAGGACAGGACTGGCTATAGTCGGCTTCCACAAAATCACCTACCCAATTGGTTGTGCAACTGGCCTCCGCTTCCGAAGGATACCCCAGATCCAATACGCCAAAAGGGGTTTCCATAATATGGCAACCCATATCGCCCAAGGCACCGGTTCCAAAATCCCACCATCCGCGCCATTTAAAGGGCAGATAGGAATCATTGTAATCTCTCATAGCGGCCGGTCCCAACCAAAGGTCCCAATCCAAACCTTTGGGTATGCGATCCTTCCCTTGGGGGATAGGAACACCTTGTGGCCAAACCGGGCGGTTAGTCCAACAATCTACCTTGTACACTTTGCCGATAACTCCGGATTGAATCCATTCCTTCGCTTCACGACTTCCATCGCTAGAAGCCCCTTGATTCCCCATTTGGGTTACGATACCATTTTCTTTGGCCACCTGTGTCATCATTCTGGCCTCGTTGATGTTATGGGTCAATGGTTTCTCTACATAGGCATGTTTTTTAGCCTTCATAAAGGGTAGGGCGATGGGGGCATGTGTATGATCAGGTGTAGCTACCATAATAGCGTCGATTTCATTTAGATGCTGATCGTACACTTTTCTAAAATCCGTGTAACGTTTGGCTTTCGGATATTTTTTATAGGTGTCGGCAGCTCTTCTGTCATCCACATCACATAGTGTCACGAATTTCACTTTTTGGGTCTCGTCAAGCCCACGGATTACTCCGGACCCCCTTCCTCCCACACCAAAAGCACCTATATAAAGGGTGTCGCTAGGGGGAATATGTGTTTTACCGAGAACATGGCTTGGGACAATAGAAAATGCGGCCGAGGTCGCCGCTACATTTTTGATGAACTTTCTTCTTTGCATCTTGTCGTTGGGTTTATAAAATGGTCTCGGAAGATACAAAAATTAAGGAAAGCGACCGACTTCTTGGAATGGATATTGGTCATGAAATTTTATAGAAAGGATGAGTTTGTCCGGTTAACCTATGACACTGGATTTTTGCAATCGGAAGCTGGTACCAAGTACTTAATGATATGCCTTGGTAATACTATTTTCAGATGCTATGGCTTTGATTCTAAAGGATTCCATTCCTTATAAAATTGTTCCAGGTAATTAAGCATAAATTGATGTCGCTCTTGGGCCAAACGTTTTCCGGTATCCGTATTCATCTTGTCCTTGAGGAGCAATAACTTTTCATAAAAATGGTTAATGGTCGGGGCATTGGAGTTTTTATATTGTGTCTTGGTAAGTCGTGGATTTGGGGCAATTGTTGGGTCGTAGAGTTTTCTGTTTTTAAATCCACCATAATTAAAGGCGCGGGCTATTCCAATGGCTCCCATAGCATCCAACCGATCGGCGTCCTGTACCACTTGCAATTCTACAGAATTGAAAGGTTGTATTTTATTTTGTGCCAAACTGTTCTTGAAGGAAATGTTTTGAATAATTTGCACTACATGGGCAATAATATTTTCGGGGACTTTTAGCGATTGTAGAAAAGACCTTGCCAATGTTGGCCCAACAGATTCATCACCATTATGGAATTTGGCATCGGCAATATCATGTAGAAGTGCTCCTAGTGAAACTACCTGTACATCTACTTTTTCAGTCTTAGCTATATGTAGCGCATTGTTGAAGACCCGTTGAATATGAAACCAGTCATGGCCACCTTCTGCCTCCCTTAAAGTTTCCTTTACAAAGGATATGGTCTCTTCGATTATTTCGTCATTAATAATGGTTTTCATAGTATTCCGGCGGTTACCTGTTGCTCCGTTTTGGCGATCAACTCGTCGGCGTTTCCTTTATTTTCAATTGGGGCGTGCACCGTAAAAGTAAGATGGTTGCCAATGCCATAGGGAAATTTGCCATACCGTAACATCTTCCAAGAATTATTGATACTTATAGGTACTATAAGGGCCGAAGGTGCATTTCGCAATAGTATTTTAAGACCCATAGGTTGGAATTTTTTTGGTTTTCCGTTTCGGCTTCTGGTGCCCTCGGGGAAAATGACCGCGCTACGATTATGCTCCTGTATATATCTACCCAATTTGGCTATCTGTGCCAAGGCCTGTTTGCTGTCCTTTCGATCGATTAAAACCGAACCTCCGTGTCTTAGGTTGAAGGAAACACTAGGGATGCCTCTACCCAACTCGATTTTGCTCACAAATTTGGGATGATATTTCCGCATAAACCAAATGAGGGGAGGGATATCGTTCATGCTTTGGTGATTGGCCACGATAACAAGGGGTCTATTTTCAGGAATGTCAAAGGGGTTTTTAAAAGAATAGGTAGTGCCCAAAATATGGGGACATCGCAACAAACACCAATTCAAAAGGCTTACACTTTTTTTATGGGCCGTATAGCCAAATAGCTTTAGACAGATCCATTGAATGGGGTGGAAAATTAAAAGAACCAACCCGAAGAACACAAAATAGATAATGGTAAGCAGATATGCCAGGATTTTACGCATGCTACAAAATTAAAAAACCGCTTCTTAGGGAAACGGTTTTTCTTATCATTTTAAGGTGCTCTACTATTGAGCATAGAACCTCTTAGCAGAATTCATTATATGCTTCTGTCAAATTTTCAGCAATGATTTCTGCAGGCCTACCTTCAATATGGTGCCGCTCGATCATATGTACCAACTCACCGTTCTTGAACAACGCCATACTCGGGGAAGATGGGGGAAAGGGTATCATAAGATTTCGTGCCGCATTTACCGCTTCGGTATCTACACCGGCAAATACGGTAACGGTCCGATCCGGTTTCTTATCGTTATGCAGGCTTAATTTTGCGGCCGGCCTTGCGTTGGCAGCGGCACATCCACAAACGGAATTTACCACAACAAGTACGGTTCCATCCTGGTTAATGGTCTCTTCTACCGCATCTGCGGTATATAGTTCTTCAAACCCGGCCAATGCCAAGTCATCTCTCATAGGCTTTACCAATTCTTCTGGATACATAGACTCATTTTTTTATTGAGAAGCAAAGATAACCAATTCGTACCTTTTTGTACAAGTGTTAACGTTTTATTAGGCGGATTGGGTTTCCCCTTGTGGGGGAGTTGATAGGGGTGTATCTTTGCCAAAATTTAAGAAGGACATGATCAAGTGGTTTACGGCCATATTGGGGTATTATCTTTTTCGCTTTCCGGGAGCCATCTTGGGGTTCTTGTTAGGTAGCTTCATCGATAACCTTAATAGGAGTGGTGGGGGTGCCCGTACTATTTTTAGGGATATTTCGCGACAGCAGGTTTCCCCGGCCGATTTTGAACTCAATCTGATATCGCTTTGCTCCATAGTCATCAAGGCCGATGGAAATGTTACCCAAAGGGAACTTGATTATGTTAGGCAATACTTTGTGGGCACTTATGGTAAGGAAAAGGCGAATGCCATATTTAGGACGTTCAATGAAATTAATAAGAACAGGGAAATATCTGCCCAACGTATTTGCACCTATTTAAACCAGCGTACGCGATATGAGGTTAGGTTACAGTTGCTCCATTTTTTATTCAGTATTGCCAAGGCCGATGGTTCCGTAAGCCAACCCGAAATTGATAAAATACATGAAATTGCAGGATATTTTCGAGTAGCTTTGCGGGATTTTGAAAGTATCAAGGCGATGTTCATAAAGTCTGCCGATAACGCCTATAAAATTCTGGAAATTGATAAGTCCGCCACAAACGAAGAGCTCAAAAAGGCCTATAGGACCATGGCAAAAAAATACCATCCAGATAGGGTAAATACTAAGGATGAGGCCATAAAAAAAGGAGCGGAGGAAAAGTTTAAACAAGTGCAGAAGGCGTATGAAGAGATACAGGCAGAGCGGGGAATTGGGTAGTTATGTCCAAGAGAAATTAGTAGTTAACCAAACTGATATCAATTCAAATTTAAAATATATCAATAAAAGCAATTCGATAATTTTAGTCTAAACCTTAACCTCTAAACATGCAAGATTTTTGGTTCTATATAAAACTTGGGCTGGATCATGTACTTGATTTCTCTGCTTACGACCATATTCTGTTTTTATGCGCCTTGGCCGTTCTTTTTACGTTTAAAAGCTGGAAAAAAGTAGTACTCTTGGCCACTATTTTTACCGTTACCCATTGTTTGTCCCTATCGCTATCGGCCTATGAAATAATGGTTATGGATGTTACATGGATAGAGTTCCTGATTCCAGTGACCATTCTGCTGACGGCCCTGTTTAATATGCTGTATTTAAAGGCATCTCAAAAAAACAAAAGTATGTTGCTTCATATTTTGGCCACGGCATTTTTTGGACTCATCCATGGGTTCGGTTTTAGCAACTATTTTAAAATGTTGATCGCCGGGGAAGAAGAGAAATTATCGCCCTTATTGGGATTTGCTACTGGAATAGAAATCGCGCAGGTATTGATCGTACTCTCCGTTTTGGTAGTGGCCTATGTATTCCAGTCACTTTTAAGAGTAAGTCATTCCCTTTTTGTCGGTATTGTTTCTATTTTGATTATCTGCATTACAATACCCATGTTGGTCAATACGTTTCCTATATAGATTTTCACTTAAAATTAACCCAATTAAGGTTGTAGGGCTTTCGTAAAGCAGGTATCTTAGTGCCTTTCAGTACGTATGAAGGAAAGCAAACAAAAGAAATATGACAAGGCCTATTTGCGAATGGCCCAGGAATGGGGCAAGCTTTCGTACTGCGCGCGCAGGCAGGTAGGGGCGATTATCGTAAAGGACAGGATGATTATCTCCGATGGTTATAACGGAACACCCACGGGTTTTGAAAATATCTGTGAGGACGACGAAGGATATACCAAATGGTATGTACTCCACGCAGAAGCCAATGCTATAAGTAAAGTAGCCTCCTCCACACAGTCTTGTGAAGGAGCCACCCTGTACATAACTCTTTCCCCTTGTAAGGAATGTAGCAAATTAATCCATCAGTCTGGCATAAAACGTGTGGTATACCAAATTGCCTACAAGGACAATTCCGGATTGGAATTTTTACAAAGAGCGGGAGTAGAATTGGTGCATATGGCAGCAATCGAAACGGTTACCTAAGCAAAGACACCAAATGAGCAAAAAATATAGTTATATCTGGCCAACTATTATCGCCGCAGCATTGGCGCTAGGCATTTTTGTTGGTGGCAAGCTTCATTTTAACGATACCCCCGAAAAGCTTTTCACCACAAATTCGAAGAAAGATAAGTTAAATCGACTTATTGATTATATAGATTATGAATATGTGGACGAAATCAATACGGACAGTATCGTGGACGTAACGGTAAACAATATCCTCGAAAAATTGGACCCACATTCGGTTTATATTCCCAAACAAGAAATGAGCAAGGTGTCCGAAAATATGAAAGGGGATTTTGTAGGTATCGGGGTAAATTTTTATTCCTATAGGGATACCATTTCCGTAATTCGTACCATAGATAGGGGGCCTAGTTTTTTAAAGGGTATCAAAGCGGGAGATCGGATTTTAATGGCTGATAAGGACACACTTTATGGTAGAAACCTACCAAGTGACCAGATCGTGGAAAAATTGAGGGGTAAAAAGGGTACGAACGTACAATTAAAGGTTTACCGAAAAACTGAGGAACGGGTATTTACCGTAGATGTAAAACGGGATATTGTGCCTATAAAGAGTGTACAAGCCTATTATATGCTTACTCCGGATATGGGGTATATGAAGGTAAACCGTTTTGCGGAATCTACCTTTAAAGAGTTTAAGGCGGCGCTTAAGGAGTTGAGCAGGCGAGGAGCAAAGAAATTGACATTGGACCTAAGGGACAACCCAGGAGGTTATTTAGGAATAGCCGAACAAATGGCGGACGAATTTTTGGAGGAAGGTAAATTAATTCTCTTTACCAAGAACAAAAAAGGAAGAATAGATAAAATTTACGCCACGGATAATGGAAGCTTTGAAGACAAGCCGGTTTTTGTGCTTATCAACGAAAGATCTGCATCGGCAAGCGAAATTATTGCAGGGGCGCTTCAGGATAATGATATTGGTACCATTGTGGGTCGTCGTTCTTTTGGTAAAGGGTTGGTTCAACGAGAAATGGAACTGGGCGATGGCTCAGCGGTACGATTAACGGTTTCCCGATACTACACCCCGACTGGCCGAAGCATACAAAAGACATACAAGAATGGGACCAAGGACTACTACAAAAAGTTTACCGATCGTTACCACAATGGGGAACTGGTTTCCGTAGATAGCATAAAGGTAGCGGATTCCCTTAGGTTTACTACTCCGAACGGTAAGGTGGTCTATGGCGGCGGCGGTATCATCCCCGATGTTTTTGTGCCTATAGGGACAAATGAAGAGGAAGCTGTTGAGAGTATGGACAGCCTTGGGTTCCTATCCTTTTTTATTTTTGAACATCTGGATGAGGATAGACAACGCTATAATGATTGGACGGAGCAAAGATTTGTAAGTGATTTTAAAGTGGATGATATTTTGTTCGAGCAGTTTGTGGATTATTCCGTCTCCCGAAACCTGAAGATGAACTTTTATGATTTTGAAGATCGCATCAAACTTTACCTCAAAGCGGCGTTGGGCGAACAGTTGTTCGGGCCTAATGTGCATGCCAAAATTAAGGCCGATGCCGATGCCATGCTACAAGAGGTATTAGAACTGGACAGGCCCACCATACGCCAAGGTGAGGCTGAAAAGATAGAATCACAGAACTAATCGTCTTCGTTGATTTTCTTTTGGATTTTTTTTGAGGTAATGTATATCAACAGTAGAACTATAGCACACAAAGAAGCCAAAATACCTATCAGTGCTATAATACTATCTCCCTGAAACGGGTTCCCAAAATCTACCAAGGTAACATTATAGGCAATTAGACCTAGGGCCAAGATAATTAAGATTATAGTCAAAGTCCTGCTCATGGCTAGTACAAATTAAGGGGCCAATAATTGATTAATATTTGAGGCGAATAGTTTTACGGCTATGGCTAAAATGATTACCCCGAATACCTTTCTGATAATACTTAAGCCACCTTTTCCCAAAACCCGCTCAATCTTCTTGGAAGATTTTAATACAAGATAGACAAAGATCGTGTTTAAAATAATGGCGACAATAATATTCTCCACGTAAAATTCCGCACGTATGGAAAGGATGGATGTCATGGTTCCTGCCCCGGCGATCAACGGAAAGGCTATGGGCACAATGGAAGCACTTTTGGGTTCATCATCCTTGTACAAGGTAATGCCCAAAATCATCTCTATGGCCAAAAAGAACAGGATAAAGGCACCGGCTACTGCAAAAGAATTTATATCGATGCCTATGAGATTAAGAATTTCCTCCCCAACAAAAAGGAATGCGACCATAAGGCATGCAGCTACGATGGAAGCTTTCCCGGATTGTATATGCCCCACTTTGTTCCTAAGACTTATAATAATGGGAATACTGCCCACAATATCGATTACGGCAAAAAGTATCATAGTTGCCGAAGCAATTTCCCTTACATTAAAATGTAATGACATGGTTGACAAATTTGTGCCAAATGTACGTTGAATCAGCAGCTTTTGGATGACCATTTCGAAAAATAATTGCGCAGGAAGTATTTAGGAAAACCTATCTTTGATTGCCTTAAAAAATTGGCTATGTTTCAACTGGGAAAGACCATTGTTTCCGAAGAAATCCTGGAGAATGATTTTGTTTGTAACCTTACGGCATGTAAAGGTGCATGCTGTGTAGATGGAGAGGCCGGGGCACCTTTGGAAGAGGGGGAAACCGAAATTTTGGTGGATATCTACGAACATGTCAAGCCTTTTTTACGCGAAGAGGGAATTGTCGCAATTGAAGAACAGGGCGCATTTGTAAAGGGAGAGGATGGTGAATGGGAAACTCCTCTGGTAAACAACAGTGAGTGTGCCTATGTGGTATATTCAGAAAAAGGTATCGCAAAGTGTGGTCTTGAAGAAGCCTATAATCAAGGAGCTACCCAATGGAGAAAGCCTGTTTCCTGTCATTTGTACCCCGTTCGTGTTAAGGAGTATAATGAGTTGACCGCTGTTAACTATCACAAGTGGCAGATTTGTGACCCGGCCTGCACCTTAGGAGAAGAACTGAAGATTCCTATTTACAAATTTGTAAAAGAGGCGTTGGTGCGAAAATTTGGTGAAGAATGGTATACAGAGTTGGAAATGATCGCAAAGGAGCATCTTAAACAGTAGGTATATGTAGTATTACCTTGGTACCTGATGATTTTCCGTTCTCATCGAAAAGATCTATTATTTCCACCTCAAATGAATTTTGATAATCCCGGGAGAAATTGGCAAGACGCTCCTTGGTAATATCAATACCTACAGATTTACGTTTTAACACTTTACCTTCCTTTATTTTTTCGGCAGCATCCCTTCCCACACCATTATCCATAATGGCAATGTGTACAAAACCATCTTTTCCCTTACTTATGTGGAGACCGATCTTTTTTTCCCCTTCTTTGGAAGAAAGTCCATGCCACAGTGCGTTTTCCAAGAACGGTTGTAAAATTAACGATGGAATCTTTATCTGATGTACGTCAATATCCCCGTCCACTATTATTTTAAAATCAATTTCATTGGAAAACCGTATGTTCTCTATGTTCATATAAAGCTCTACGGTTTCCAGTTC
The DNA here is from genome assembly GCA_947494715.1 of uncultured Flavobacteriaceae bacterium. Classification (GTDB taxonomy): domain Bacteria; phylum Bacteroidota; class Bacteroidia; order Flavobacteriales; family Flavobacteriaceae; genus Ulvibacterium. Next base: position 127,543 of record CANLWG010000009.1, read on the forward strand.
CTCGGCCAGGGGTATTTCCTTTAGGGAGGATGCCTCCAGGATTTTACGTATCAGCTTAGAGAATTTGTTTAAATAATGAACCGCATTTTTTTGTTCATTATTGATGATATACAGTTTAATGGAGTTAAGGGAATTGAACAAAAAATGAGGATTCATTTGACTACGAAGCATACTCTGCTCCAAGGTTAGTAGCTTCTTCTCGTTCTTAAGCTGATATTGGCGATAAAGAATGTAAAAAATACCAGCCAGCAAAGCCAAAGCTATTCCACTGGCTAGAAGCGTTTGGTTATTCTTCCGCAGCTTTAACCGAACAATTTCGTTTTCCTTGGCAAGTACTTCGATTTGGTTGCCCTTCTTTTCGGAGTCATACCTGAAAATAACATCGTTTACATAGCGAACGGTACTTTCGTTCAGAATTTCCTTATCCAGATTTTCAGCTTTTATTTTGTAGCTCAAGGCCTGTCTGTAATCACGGGTCTGTTGGAATAATTCGGATAAAAGATGACTGGCTTGGGCAGATTCCTTGCGCAGATTATACTTCTCCGCAATTTGTAACCCCAGCAACATATTTTCTTTAGCTTCCTTAAATTGTTCTGCCAATAATTGTGCCCATCCAAGATTTATCCGGGCCGGGGACAATAGAAAACCATCGCCCAATTGTTCCGCAATGACCAGGGTAGGCTCAAGCAGTTCTATGGCTTCTCCGGACCTATCCTGTTTAATGTATATTTGGGCCATGCTGTTCTTACAGATAACGCGCCCCATATCATTGTCCAATGCCTCATTATAAGAGAGGGAAGTCCTATAGTTTTCCAGTGCTTCACCCAATTGGCCTTGCTCTTCTAGACATTCCCCGATATTTTGGTAATTAATGGCAAGACCTAGAGTATTGCCCAATTCCTCTTCCAAAGTTAAGGACCTCTCAAAATGTTCTATGGCCAGATCATATTGTTTTAAAAGTTGGTATAGATTGCCAATACGGTTTAGTGACACATTAATGTTTCGTTTCAAGCCTGTGGAAGGACTCTCAACGGTTTCTGCCAATTCCAACGCCTTTTGATTGTAATCCATTGCCGTTCGTATGGAAGAGGTTCTTGTGTAGACAACGCCCAACATGTTTAGACTGGACACCCTGAACTCCAAATCATTGGATTCAGTGGCCAAATCCAAAGCCTTCTGATGTAGTGCAATAGACTTGGTATATTGCGATACGTTGCGATATCTTCTGCCCAACTGATTTAGGGCATAAATTTGTCCTTTGATATAACCACTTTGGGCCGCGGAATTTGCGAGATACCGCATTAATACGGTATCGTTTCGATGGGACCTTAACAGCACATGTATTTGAGTATAATTTGGATCGGATTGTATTATACTATCGGTGGTTTTCTTAAAGCTAGCGGGAACAAATTGTGAAACACTATTATAGGAAACAAAAAATAGGAATAATAGCCAATGTGTTTTTTGCTTGGTAAAAACCAAAAAAAAATCTAGGGGCATTAATTGTTTGATTCTGGACCGCATATAGTGACCTATAATTTGTCCAAAAAATCGGATTTCTTTTGTCTGGAAACAGGGATTTTATGGTTGGACTTGAGTACAACATAACCATCCGTTTTTAGGAACTCCTTTATTTTGTTTAGATTAATAATATAGGAATTGTGAATCCGAAAAAAAGAATCGTCCGGGAGCAGTTCATTTACCTCCTTAAGTTTTTTCGTCAAGACTATCTTCTGTCCATCTACCAAGTAAATGGTGCTGTAATTCCCATCGGATTCGGCATACAATATTTCTTCACTTTCCAAAAACAGCAACTTTCCATCTGTATTGAACGTAATCTTTTTATGGACCGGATTGGCATTGAAATTGAGCAATATATTTTCCAATCTTTCCGCTGTAAAGCTCCTAGCGTTATATTTTTTGATTTTTACAATGGTATCCTTAAGATCGTCCGTGTCTATCGGTTTTAATAAATAGTCTATAGCTTCGTTCTTTAAAGCTTTTATGGCATATTGGTTATAGGCCGTGGTGATGACCACCGGAAAACTTTTGTTCCCGAGCTTCTGAATAAATTGAAACCCGTCCATGGTAGGCATCTCTATGTCCAAAAAAAGGCAGTCCGGGGTGTTTTTCCCCAGATATGCCAAAGCTTCCGACGGATCGGTAAAGGAAGCCAAAACTGTTATCTCATCGCTAAAATTGGTAAGCTCCCAGGAAAGACTTTGGAGAGCTTTGGCTTCATCATCCACTATTACGGCTTCCAGCATAACGTCTAAAGGTAATTAAATCAAATATAAAACTATAGGTCAATTTATGGCAAAAAGATGTATTGATGGGCACAATTTAAGTGTGGCTGGTGCAAAAAGAGACAAGGATGGCAGATTTTTAAGCATTTGATATACCTCTTAAATAGTAACGTTACCGATGCAAAATAACCAATATTACCATTCATACAGGATATTTTACCGTTCATACAGAATAGTTTTTTGAATGCAGCACTATGTTATACTTTAGATTTATCAAAATTCAGATTTGTTTAAGTTCTCCCCACTAGATGTAAAAGTCGAACAACAGAGCCAAAAACAGAGTTATGAAAAAATGTATGTTGATGTTCATCCTATTGGTGCTTACAATCATTATCGCGACAATGTCGGAGAAAAAGGATGAGAAAATATTGAGTTACAGTCTGGCCAATCCGGAAGTTTCCTTGAACAATTCAGTTTTAAGCCAGAACGACCAAGGTGTAAGAACTGCTTATGAGGAGCCCTCCAGTGAACCTCAGAAATAATTTGTAGGAAGCATGTCTCAATTCTTCATTAAAACAACTAAAGTAGGTTTACTTGCATTATTGCCATTATTTCTAATTTCCAATTACCAGGTAGATGTGCCTCTTGGAAATCCTGATGTATTGGAGGGTAAGTATACTCTACACTCTACAGGAGTTGTAAATACAGTGCTTAAAGGCAAGGTCGAGTTCGAAACTTCTATTAAAGAGGCCAATAACGGAACTCCTTTGTCAACTTTGGTGCTTAAATTGGAAAACAGTGAAGATGCCCATCAACATGCTATGGAATTTTTGATTTCCAAGCAGGACATGGCCCAGGGACTATCCGTTGGAACATATAAAGTAGCCAAAGATATAGAAGGATTTATGGATAGTTTTGATGGAATTTTTGGGTATGCAAACTTTAAAGCCTTCGGGGAACTTCCCTTTTTTGCAAAAGAAGGCACAATAACCATTTCTGGTTTACATGATAATTTTTTACAAGGCTTTTTGGATATTGCCATGTATGACCCTGATGGCAAGGAAATTACTATATCAGGGAGCTTCATGGCAAGGCGATTATGAAAAATAAGACAAATGATTTGCTATCAAATTTGTTAACATAAGCGCTGTTGAACTGAAATTTCTTATTTTTACCATAATTCAATGATACCTTGATTTATATTCGATTTCAAGTTGTTTTTACTTTTTAGCCCCCTCTTACCATAGTTGAATTCATTTATGTACAATATTTTAGTTTAGAAAAATGGTTTTAGTTTAATTTAATGAAGTGCTATGGGCCGGTCGTATTTCCTAAGGAATGCGATAGATTATATAGAAACGAAAAAACTATGAAGAATTAAATAACACTGCCATTCCAGGATGTACGGCTCTAATGAATCGTCGCGTAACGGATACCGAACCAACTCGTTGGTTTTTGCTCGATTATAGGTTTCGGGGGAACTACCTGAATCAGCATCCTTCGCGATGAGCATCATTTCATGATGCATTAGATGGCCGTACGGTTTGGCGGTATTATTAAATTATTTTTTATGACTGGAAAATTTATTTTCCTGTTTAAAAAATGATAAGGTAAAATAGTAGGTTCCCACTCCTTTCCGATTTCATCAGCAGGAACAAAACATGAAAAAGGGACTATGGTACATGCCGGTTTCCTTAAATACTACATAGGAATACCTTATTCAATAGACCGAAAAGTATGAAAAAAACATACTTTTCGGTCTATTTATTTTGTTTAACACCAATAAAATAAAATACAGAATTTTTAATTTCTGATAAGGGCAATGTTCATCACTTGCGAGGATGGATTTCAACAACCTGTGTTAAAAACTTTGAACCGGTTTTGATAAAACAGCCTTTACAATTTGATAACATTTTTGAATCTTTGTTACTCCCCGCCGAGAGGTAATTTTAGCTCAAATTAACTTTAAAACTTAATAGAATATGTCAAAAGCCATGGAGCCTATTTTACAGGAAAATAAGGATAGATTTGTAATATTCCCCATTGAACACCATGATTTGTGGGAATGGTACAAAAAGTGTGAAGCCTGTTTTTGGACTGCCGAGGAGATTGATTTACATCAGGATTTGTCTGACTGGAACAATAAATTAAATGACGACGAACGTTATTTCATCAAACATATCTTAGCCTTTTTTGCCGCGTCCGATGGAATTGTGAATGAGAATTTGGCCGAGAATTTTGTAAACGAGGTCCAATATTCAGAAGCTAAATTCTTTTATGGATTCCAGATTATGATGGAGAACATCCACTCCGAGACCTATTCCCTGTTAATAGACACCTATGTAAAGGATGAAAAGGAAAAGAATATGCTTTTTCAAGCCATTGATAACTTTCCCGCCATCAAGAAAAAGGCGGATTGGGCCCTTGAATGGATAGATTCCCCAAGCTTTGCCGAGCGCTTGATCGCCTTTGCCGCCGTGGAGGGGATTTTCTTCTCTGGAGCTTTTTGTTCTATTTTTTGGTTAAAGAAAAGAGGCTTGATGCCTGGATTAACTTTTTCCAACGAGCTGATTTCCCGTGACGAAGGTATGCATTGCGATTATGCCGTTCATCTACACAACCATCACTTGGTCAACAAAGTTTCGAAGGAAAGGATTACCCAGATTTTGACAAATGCCTTGGATATAGAGCGCGAGTTTATTACCGAATCCCTGCCCGTAAGTCTAATTGGTATGAATTCGAAGTTAATGACTCAATATTTGGAATTTGTAACCGATAGGTTATTGGTGGAACTCCAATGCGAAAAAGTATATAATTCTACCAATCCATTTGATTTTATGGATATGATTTCACTGCAGGGTAAGACCAACTTCTTTGAAAAAAGGGTGTCCGAATACCAAAAAGCAGGTGTCCTTAACAAAGAAAAGGACGAAGATGCGCAGAAAATTAGTTTTGACGCAGACTTCTAAAGTATTGGAGCACCTAGTTTTCTTGGCCCAAATAGTATAAAGTTATAGGTCCAGGTTCTAGAAACACAATACGTAATTAACCAACACATCACTAAAACAACGTTAAGAAAATGTATGTAATAAAAAGGGACGGAAGAAAAGAGCCGATGATGTTCGATAAGATCACGGCAAGGGTCAGAAAACTATGTTATGGCCTCAATGAACTGGTAGACCCCATAAAAGTGGCCATGCGCGTAATAGAGGGACTTTATGATGGCGTTACCACTTCAGAGTTGGACAATTTGGCCGCCGAGCAGGCGGCTACCATGACCACCACGCATCCGGATTATGCAAAATTGGCCGCTCGTATTTCCATTTCCAACTTACATAAGAACACCAAAAAATCCTTTTCCGAAACCATGAAGGATTTGTACGAATACATAAATCCCCGAACCGGTAAAAAAGCTCCCCTTCTTTCTGACGAGGTTCATAAAGTAATTTCCGAAAATGCGGAAAAACTGGATTCTACCATTATATACAATCGTGATTTTGGATATGATTACTTTGGCTTTAAGACCTTGGAACGGTCCTATCTCCTAAAGTTGAACGGTAAAATAGCCGAACGGCCCCAACATATGTTGATGCGTGTTTCGGTTGGAATTCATTTGGATGATTTGGAAGCGGCCATAGAAACCTATGAACTGATGTCAAAAAAATATTTCACCCATGCAACACCTACCCTCTTTAATTCCGGAACGCCCAAACCGCAGATGTCCTCCTGCTTCCTTTTGGCTATGAAAGACGATAGTATCGATGGTATTTATGATACGCTAAAACAGACAGCCAAGATTTCCCAATCTGCTGGGGGTATTGGCCTTTCCATTCACAACGTTCGGGCTACAGGGTCTTATATAGCCGGTACCAATGGCACTTCCAACGGAATTGTCCCCATGCTGCAGGTATTCAATGATACGGCCCGTTACGTTGATCAAGGAGGCGGAAAACGCAAAGGAAGTTTTGCTATTTATGTAGAACCTTGGCATGCGGATATTTTTGACTTTTTGGAATTGAAGAAGAACCACGGAAAAGAAGAAATGCGTGCCCGTGATCTGTTTTATGCCATGTGGATTCCAGATTTGTTCATGAAGCGCGTGGAGGCCAATGAGCATTGGACCTTAATGTGTCCCAATGAATGTCCAGGGCTGTTTTCGAATCACAGTGAGGAATTTGAAAAATTATATTTAAAATATGAAACGGAAAGTAAAGGGCGAAAAACGGTAAAGGCCCGAGAGTTATGGGAAAAAATATTGGAATCCCAAATAGAGACAGGAACGCCCTATATGCTCTATAAAGATGCGGCCAATCGCAAAAGCAACCAGAAAAACTTGGGCACTATTCGATCTTCCAATCTTTGTACCGAGATATTGGAGTATACCTCACCTGATGAGGTGGCCGTTTGTAACTTAGCCTCAATAGCCCTCCCAATGTTTGTTAAAGGGGGCAAATTTGATCACAAAGAATTGTTCAAGGTTACAAAGCGGGTAACCAAGAACTTGAATAGAGTCATTGATAGGAATTATTACCCAGTAAAAGAAGCGGAGAATTCCAATATGCGCCATAGGCCAATTGGTCTGGGGATTCAAGGATTGGCGGATACCTTTATTATGTTGCGCTTACCTTTCACAAGTGATGAGGCCAAAGAGTTGAACCATGATATTTTTGAGACCTTGTATTTTGCAGCAGTTACCGCTTCTATGGAGGCAGCCAAAGAAGAAGGAGCCTATTCTTCCTTTAAAGGCTCCCCAATTTCAGAAGGGAAATTTCAACATAATCTTTGGGGCATCAAGGACGAAGAACTTTCTGGTCGATGGGATTGGGGTAAATTGCGTAAGGAGGTCATGAAAAACGGCGTTCGTAACTCCTTGTTGGTTGCTCCAATGCCGACTGCCTCTACCTCCCAGATACTAGGAAACAATGAATGTTTTGAACCCTATACCTCTAATATTTATACCAGAAGGGTATTGTCCGGGGAGTTTATTGTAGTGAATAAGCATCTTTTGGAAGATTTGGTAGGATTGGGCCTCTGGAATGAGAACCTAAAGCAGGAGTTGATGCGGGCCAATGGCTCTATTCAACATATTGACGCTATTCCTGATGATATTAAGGAATTGTACAAGACAGTTTGGGAGCTCAGTATGAAGGATATTATAGACATGAGTCGGCAGCGCGGGTATTTCATAGACCAGAGCCAATCGCTGAATTTGTTTATGGAAAATGCCAATTATTCAAAATTGACTTCCATGCATTTTTATGCCTGGAAAAGCGGATTGAAAACAGGGATGTACTACCTGCGAACCAAAGCGGCAGTAGATGCGATTAAGTTTACTTTGGACAATACCAAGAAAAAGGAAATACCTATAAGTGTGGCTGCTGAAGCTGAAGTTACGGCTGCGATACCGCCAGCTCCTGAAGTAGCAAAAGCCATTGAGGTTAAACCCACTCCGGTGGTTCAACAACAAGAAGAGTCGGACATACAGCCCATGACGGCAGAAGAGATGAAGGAAATGATTGCACGGGCCAAAGAAGGCCAGGCAGATGATGATTGCCTTATGTGTGGATCATAATTTGTGCTGGAAAGTCCTATTTTCGAAATAGGGGTTCAGTATGTGATAGTGTTTATTGACTAAAAAGCTCTGGTATTTTCTGGGGCTTTTTCAATTTTAGTTTTTAAAAGGAAATCAAAGAAATGTAGGAGCACACAGAGTACTTAAGAAAAAAGAATAAAAAAAGTAGAGACTTGGTCGATAGACAGACCAATCTATTTTTTAAAATACGGCTTTAAAGCTATGGAAAACATATAGGCCGCAAGGTAAATCATTAAGATAACTAGATAATTGTCCATGCCCCGGTAAAGATTTTGTTTAATATATACGCAAGAAAAACGGAAAAAGATTACATTAATTTTACAAATGAAGTGAAAAATTTGTTAAATGTTATTTAAAATTGACATGAAGATTGATTTTGTTTAAAACTGGGCAAGGAAAGCAGTTTTAGAATTGCACGGACAGTCTCAATGAAGAGAACAGAGTGGTAAATTATGTTTGCAGGATTACAAAATGGACTATGAATCCAACCTTTTTTTTAGATAAAAAAGATAGAAAGCCTTTGAAATCAGAAGCAAAAGTACATATACGCCAAGAAGGTAGATATAGGGGGACATAATAAATTAACGTAAATGTAAGCCAAAACTTACATCAGTATTGTGCAGTTTATCGAAAACTCAAATTTTTTCGACCAAATGCATTTATAACAGGGGTGCTATCAGGATAAAAGGAGGCTCATTATAGTTCAATGAAAGGATTATTATTAAAACCTTTCGCTATATTTAAGACTTAGGTAAGGAAAATGTAAAACCATCAGTACAACTAAACAGAAAATCTATGGGGCAACGCAAATTTACACTTGAAGAAAATGAGATTCCGGAAAACTGGTACAATATCGTGGCCGATATGCCCAACAAGCCATTACCTCCCCTACATCCAGGAACATTGGAACCTATTGGTCCGGAAGCATTGGCCCCATTATTCCCGATGGCCCTTATTGAACAGGAAGTGAGTATGGAAAAATGGATTTCCATACCTGATGAGGTACGGAATATCTATGGGTTATGGCGGCCTACACCTTTATATAGGGCTTATGGGCTGGAAAAGGCATTGGATACCCCGGCAAAGATTTATTATAAATATGAAGGAGTAAGTCCGTCCGGGTCACATAAACCCAATACAGCTGTTGCACAGGCCTACTATAATAAGAAAGAAGGGGTTAAAAGGATTACTACCGAGACCGGTGCGGGGCAATGGGGTAGTGCGTTGAGTTTCGCCTGCCAACATTTTGGCATCGATTGTGAAGTCTATATGGTAAAGCTCTCCTATAATCATAAGCCCTACCGCAAATCTATGATGAACACTTGGGGAGCAAAAGTATATGCTTCCCCAACTGACTTGACCGAGGCGGGCAAGAAGATTTTGGCCCAAGACCCAAATAGCCCAGGTTCTTTGGGAATAGCGATCTCAGAGGCAGTAGAAGCGGCTATGCGCGATGATCAAACCAAATACGCCTTGGGGAGTGTACTCAACCATGTTAAGCTCCACCAAACCGTAATTGGGCAGGAGGCTATAAAACAAATGGAAAAAGCCGGGGATATGCCCGATATCGTAATCGCACCATTCGGTGGTGGCTCCAATTTTGCCGGAATCGCTTTTCCTTTTCTCCGATTGAATTTTGAAGAAGGCAAAAACATCCGTTGCATATCCAGTGAGCCTACATCATGCCCAAAATTGACGCGAGGTGTGTTCAAATATGATTTTGGAGATACCGGAGGTATGACGCCTCTATTACCAATGTATACCTTAGGGCACGATTTTGTACCGGCTCCCATACATGCAGGAGGGCTTCGTTATCACGGTGCAGGGGTCATTGTAAGCCAATTATTGAAGGATAAACTGATCGAAGCTGTTGCCCATGATAATTTGGAGGTTTTTGAAGCCGGAGTGCTTTTCGCAAAGGCCGAAGGTATAATCCCTGCTCCAGAAGCTACACATGGCATCGCTACGGTAATCGCGGAGGCAAATAAGTGCAAAGAGGAGGGGGTTTCAAAGACCATTCTTTTTAATCTTTGCGGACATGGCAATTTTGATATGAAGGCCTATGACGATTATTTTGAAGGGAAAATAATTAAGCATAAATTGACCCAAGAGGAAATCGACGCTTCTCTCGCAAAATTGAATACTCCCGATATACCTTAAATTCAGTACCTAGGATTATGAAAAAATTGATTTTTACAGCCATTTTTCTTGCCATGACCTTTACGGTTTTTGCCCAAGAGGTTTATGAACCCACAAAGGAAAATTTAGAAAATCGCCAATGGTTTCAAGATGCCAAATTCGGTCTTTTTGTGCATTGGGGGGTGTATAGTATTATGGGTGGTGGGGGTAACCCAAGTGTAGCGGAATGGTTTATGGAACAAAAGAAGATTCCCATTACCAAATATGAAAAACTACCAAACTTTTTTAATCCTATAAATTTTGATGCCGCGGAATGGGTACGAATGGTGAAGAATGCCGGGATGAAATATATTACCATTACCAGCAAGCATCATGACGGCTTTGCTATGTATGATTCCGATATTTCGGATTATAACATTGTGGATGCTACCCCGTATGGCAAAGATGTACTAAAAATGCTTGCCGAAGAGTGCAGAAAACAGGGAATAAAGCTCTTCTTCTACTATTCTCAGTTAGATTGGCACCATCCGGATTATTACCCTCGCGGAAGAACAGGCCAGGGATATACGGGCCGTACGGAAAGTGGCAATTGGAACAACTACATAGACTACATGAATGCCCAATTAAGTGAATTGTTGACCAACTATGGTGAGATCGGGGGAATATGGTTTGATGGTATGTGGGATAAAAAGGATGCCGATTGGCAACATGTAGAGACCTATAAAATGATCCATAAACTTCAGCCTGGAGCCTTAATAGGCAGTAATCACCATGTAAACCCATATCCAGGCGAGGATTTTCAAATGTTTGAACAAGACCTTCCAGGCGAGAATACTGCAGGATTCAATAAAGGGCCCATAAGCCAGCTTCCACTTGAGATGTGTCTTACGATTAATGGTTCTTGGGGGTTCAATCTATTGGACGATAATCATAAATCGCCCAAAGAATTGGTTCATATGCTGGTAAAGTCGGCTGGTAGGGACGCTAACTTGTTGTTAAATGTTGGGCCCATGCCCAATGGGGAAATACAATCTGAACATAAAGCGTCACTTAAGGCCATGGGTGAATGGATGACCCAAAACGGACAGACCATCTATGGAACCAGAAAAGGAATTGTAGCCCCAGAAGATTGGGGGGTAAGCACCCAAAATGGAAAAACCCTTTATATCCATGTCTTGGATTGGGATAAGGAGGTCTTACTCATCAATCCATTTAAGGAAAAAATAAAATCAGTAACGTTCTATAAGGACAAAACCAAGGTCAATCATCGTTTGGATAAATATGGCCTTCTTCTGGAAATCCCAAAGGACAAAAAGGACGACGTTGATACGATTATAGAGGTAATCCTAAAATAGCCATTGGGCTATAAAAAACTATCCACCTTTTTGTAGGCATCGATAACGGCCTGCTCGCCGGCTTTACCCTGTTTGGAGTTTCCATGTTCCATACCCAATACGCCATCAAAACCTTTTTCATGGATCCACTTAAAGACATTCTTATAGTTGATTTCGCCTGTGGTGGGCTCTTTTCGCCCTGGATTGTCACCAATCTGAATATATGCGATTTCATCCCAAGTGAGTTCCATATTATGGATGAGGTGGCCTTCATTTTTCTGCATATGATAGATGTCGTACAATATTTTGCATGATGGACTATCTACCCCTTTACAAACCAAATAGGTCTGCTCCGATGTTCTCAAGTACAGATCCGGAGAATCTGATAGCGGTTCAAGTACCATAACCAGTCCATGGGGCTCAAAAATCTCCGCCCCTCTGCGCAAGGCTTCAATAACGTTTGCATTCTGCACACCTATAGGCAGGTTTCGTTCAAATCCGCCGGGAACAACAGTCATCCATTTCGCATTGACACGTTTGGCTACTTCTACAGCTTTTTTACAGCCATCCAAGAATATGTCCAGATATTCTTGTTTGCCGGCAGCGAGCGTATTTGCCATGTTGCCACCTTTGTCTACCACGAAGACGCCCATGGTCATATTACGTTTTGCAAGAGTTTCTCCCATTTTGGTCTGTAAGGCTACGTCACGCTTCATCATGCCATTATCCTCAAAGGCAGTAAACCCCTGATCTGCCATGAAATTGATTTGGTCTATGGGGTCTTCTCCTGCAAGTTCCTTGAACATGCCTAAATGTGGGGCATACTTTAGGTTAAACTTGTAGGGAGCCTCTAGTTTGCGATCCTTGGCATATGCCATTGCCCCGCCCATAGAAATTGCTCCACTACCCAATGCGGTTTTCTGTATAAAACTTCGTCTTTTCATGAATTTATCTTTATATGGACCAGGCCTTGCCTCCGGTTAATTCCTGAACATCACCACAACCAATATAATCCCCAGGCACTGGGAGGTATTCCAAAACCTGTTCTCCTACATATTCAGAGGTTTTATAACCCCAAATGGTCATATCCCTTAGATTGTTGGCAAAAGCAAAACGGGAAATAATATCATCCAAATTTGCCTCATTTCCTTCTGCAATGGCCTCATTGTATTGTTGAATGGCCTCCAGGTTATTAGCCTCGTCCTCTTTGGTTACTTTAAGGGATTCTGCAAGAACGGCTTCCAAATCTTCGGAAGAAAGGTCTCCCGCTTTTTCCTTTCCGGAATTTTGTAAAGCCTTGTCAAGAAAATGGCCCATAGACATTTTTGCGAAATCCTGCTCTTCCTTTTCCACGACCTGGTCCACAAAACGGTCAATAAAGATATGCACCTGAACTTCGGATGCTGAAGGCGTATCCGTTTTCGGAAGAATAATATCTACCAATTTGGTCAATGCAGCTCCTTCGTCTTGGGTAAAGAAATCCGGCGTCCATTCCAAGGCCACATTGTTTTTACAGCTCTGCATTAAGCTGATCAGTGTTGGGGTAGCAACGGAATAGCCCATGGCGAGCCCCATATTTTTAAGCGCTTTTCTTCTATCCATTATATATTTCCTTTTTTAAGTTCTTTTGCTGCATGATCGGCCGCTCGGGCCGTGAAGGCCATATAGGTCAACGATGGGTTTACACAACTGGCCGAGGTCATAAAAGCACCATCCGTTACATAAACATTGGGTACTGCATGGACCTGATTATTTCCGTTAAGCACCGAAGTTTTTGGGCTTCTTCCCATACGAGCGGTTCCCATTTCATGAATGCCAAGGCCTAAAGCACCTGGACTATCAAAGGGTTCCACATCGTGTAGACCGGCCTTTTCCAACATTTCGACAGCGGAGGCTTTCATGTCCTTTCGCATCTCATATTCATTCTCTCGCAATTCGGCATCAAAAGTTAATGTCGGTAACCCCCATTGATCCTTTTTATCGTAGTCCAAGGTAAATCTATTGTCCTCATAGGGCAAGACCTCCCCGAAACCACCCATTCCAAAGGTCCATCCCCCCGGTTTTAAAATGGCATCCTTCATTTCCTTTCCATAACCGAGCTCTGCAATACTATCGTCCCAATTGCCCCTGCCGGCCCCGCCTTGATATCCGAAGCCTCTTTTGTATTCCTTACGATTGGATTCTCCTCCGAGATTTCTAAAGCGTGGGACATATATACCATTCGGTTTTCTTCCTTTATAATATTTGTCATCAAAACCGTCAAACTTACCTTGGGCGCCCACTCTAAGATGATGATCCATGATGTTACGGCCCAATTGATCCGAATCATTACCTAAACCGCTGGGAAACCTATCCGACTTGGATTGCATCAATATAGAGGTCGATGCCATCGCGGAAGCACAAAGGAAGATAACCTTGGCCTTGAATTCATGACTCTCTTTTGTGGTACGGTCAATAACCTTTACACCGGTGGCCCTTTTGGTATCCGGATCATATAATATTTCATGAACAATAGAATCTGGTCGTAATGTCATATTTCCTGTACGTTCCGCCGCTGGTAGGGTAGAGGAAAGACTACTGAAATACCCACCGAAAGGACATCCGCGTATGCAGCGGTTCCTAAATTGGCATTTAGTACGTCCATCAAATTTCTTGTCTCCTGTAATGTGTGCTACCCGTCCTGCGGTGACAATACGGCCATCAAAATTTTCGGCAACCTTTTCCCTAACATGTTGTTCTACACAATTCAGTTCCATCATGGGTAGAAACTGCCCGTCCGGCAATTGTGGAAGCTCAAGAAGTTCCCCACTTACCCCAATGTAGGATTCTACCTTGTCATACCAAGGTGCAATGTCCCTGTAACGCACCGGCCAATCCACGGCAATTCCTTCGCGTTTGTTCGCTTCAAAGTCGATATCGCTCCAACGGTAACTATGGCGTCCCCATTGTAGGGAACGTCCCCCCAAATGATAACCACGCATCCAATCAAAACGTTTGATTTCGTTGTAGGGATGCTCCAAGTCGTTCACGAACCACATATGGCTGGCCGCCTGCGTGGTATAACCCGTTCGTGATTGTTTAAGTTGTTGGGTCTTCTGTTCTAAAGTAGGTTGACCACCATTGGGAAAATCCCAAGAGTCTAAATTGGCGGTCTCATAGTCTTGAATATGTTTGACCATTTTACCTCGTTCCAGAACCAATGTTTTTAATCCATTTTCACACAATTCTTTTGCGGCCCAGCCTCCGCTGATACCAGTTCCGACAACAATGGCGTCATACGACGCCTGTTCGTCGTTGTAATAAAATTTGCTCATGTACCTGATTGTTTATGCCCTAAATGTATTAAATATAAAATTAATTTTCTACATTTAAACGCTATACTCCTTGCAGTATGGTCTACTATATCGATGTAGAAAATCAGCAGCGATTCATAAGCAAACAACTAACCCTGTACCATGAGAAGAAGACATTTTATACAAAATGGCTCCCAAGCGGGCCTGGCACTATCCCTTTTAGGGATTCATGCCTGTAAGGAAGAAAAGAAAAAAGATTCCAAAGAAACAGAAGAAAATACGATGATGGAAGAAACCGCCCCTTTCTTTAAACTGTCCTTGGCCCAATGGTCCATTCATAAAATGATACGGGAAAATGGGGTAGATCCTTACACATTTGCCGAGAAAGCAAAAAAATGGGGTTTTACCGGCATTGAATATGTAAATCAGCTTTACAATACCGAATTGGAGGCAGCCAATTATTCTGATGAGGCCATGGCCGCTTTTGTGGAAAAATGCAATGCGGAAGCAAAAAAACATGGTGTTAAAAATGTTTTGATAATGGTAGATGGAGAAGGTGGAATGGCCGTGCCGGATGCGAACGAGCGTAAGCAAACAGTGGAAAACCACCACAAATGGGTCGATGCTGCCGCAGCTATGGGATGCCACGCCATAAGGGTAAACCTTTATGGAACGGACGACCCAAAAATCTGGAAGGAAGCTTCCGTAGATTCCCTTACCCAATTATCTGCATATGCCAAGGATAAAAACATAAACGTAATAGTGGAGAACCATGGTGGACTTTCTTCCAACGGTGCAATGGTGGCGGATGTTATGGAAACCGTAAACATGGATAATTGTGGTACGCTACCCGATTTCGGGAATTTTTGTATCCGAAGGAACGACCCGGATGATTATACCAAGGGGTGTGCCGAAATGTACGATATTTATCAAGGGGTAACTGAATTAATGCAACATGCCAAAGCGGTGAGCGCCAAATCCCACGAATTTGATGCCAATGGAAATGAGACCCAAATTGATTATACAAAAATGCTCCAAATTGTGAAGGATGCAGGTTACACCGGTTACATTGGTGTGGAGTATGAAGGGAGTGAATTGAGTGAGGAGGAAGGTATTTTGGCAACTAGGGAATTGATGCTCAATGCTGCTAAAAAGTTAAGCTGATACCAAAGCAATACAGTTTATGAAAGTTTTTTTTAACCAGCTTTTTGATTACAATTTTTATTGCAACAAAAAACTTATTGAGAAGTGTAGTGCCATTGAAACCGTTCCCGAAAAAAGCATTATACTCTTTAGTCATATCCTAAATGCTCATCATATTTGGAATGCCAGGATTCTTGGAAAACCTCCCGAATATAAGGTCTGGCAATCCCATGACATTAAAGATTGGGGCGATATACATTACGAAAATCAAAGGAGTTCTTTCGAGATTACCACCAATTCGGATGATTTTGAAAAACGGATCGATTATGAAAATGCCGAGGGGCGTTTGTTTGCCAATACCCTACAGGATATTCTATTCCACATCATTAATCATTCCTCACACCATCGGGGTCAGATAGCCATGGATTTTAGGGCCAACAACTTGGAACCATTACCATTGGATTATATTCATTACAAACGTTAACGGAAAGTATAGGCCTTATGAAAACAGGAGTTCGTTTGCAACTATCCCTAATGATGTTTTTGGAATTTTTTGTATGGGGCAGTTGGTATGTTACCATGGGGATTTATCTACCGAACACCTTAGGGTCGGATGGTGCCGAGATAGCAATGGCGTATTCTACACAATCCTGGGGCGCAATTTTGGCCCCATTTATCATTGGTCTTATTGCCGACCGTTATTTTAATGCAGAACGTATTTTAGGAGTGTTGCATCTCTTAGGGGCAGTATTGATGTACCTCTTGTACCAAACTACTGACTTTACCTTGTTTTTCCCTTATTTACTGGCCTATATGATTTTGTACATGTCCAGCTTGGCCTTGGTCAATTCGGTATCCTTTAACCAAATGAAGAATCCCGCCAAGGAGTTTTCCCAAGTTCGTGTTTTTGGAACTATTGGATGGATTGCGGCCGGACTCCTTATTAGTTATTTGAATTGGGATTCTCAGGAAGGTATATCTGAAGGCATCTTAAGAAACACTTTTTTAATGGCTGCAATTTCATCTGCCCTACTCGGAGTCTTTTGTTTTACACTACCCAAAACACCTCCAAGAATGGACAGAACAAGGAAAATGAGTGTTTCGGACATTTTAGGATTGGAGGCATTGGGGCTGTTGAAAGATCGAAATTTTTTAGTCTTCTTTATGGCATCTGTCCTTATTTGTATTCCCTTGGCCTTCTATTACCAACATGCAGGACAGTTTTTGGGGGAGATTGGAGTGGCCAACCCTGCAGGAAAGATGACCATTGGTCAGATTTCGGAAATTCTTTTCATGCTTCTACTCCCTTTCTTTTTCAGAAAATATGGATTTAAAAAAACCATGTTGGTGGCTATGTTGGCCTGGGCCTTGCGTTATGTACTATTTGCCTATGGTAATCCGGGTGAGTTGGCATTTTTATTATTATTGGGGATTGCTTTACACGGTATCTGTTACGATTTTTTCTTCGTTTCCGGACAGATTTATACTGATAGCAAGGCAAGCACCCACATTAAAAGTGCCGCCCAGGGATTGATTACTTTGGCCACCTACGGCGTGGGGATGCTTATTGGCTTTTGGATCGCTGGTAAAATTACGGATATCTACATTTCTACTGGTGGTGCCCACACATGGGAAATTATATGGCTGTATCCGGCGGCATTTGCTCTTTTGGTATTTTTTCTATTTTTCATTTTCTTCAAGAACGAAAAAATCACCTATAAAACTTAGATATTTTCTATATATTAATCACATAAAAATCAACACCTATTTTTAAAGTATACCATTATGCCAAAGAAGATTAGATTAGGAATTTTAGGAGGGGGCGGGGATTCTCTCATAGGAGTTTTACACAGGATTGCTTCCCATATCAATGACAATTATGAAATAGTAGGAGCGGTTTTCAATCCGGTTTATGAGGAAAATATAGGTTTCGCCAGGGAAATTGATGTTCCTACCGATCGCATTTACAAAGATTTCGATGCTTTAATTGAGGGAGAAATGAAATTGCCCAAAGAAGAGCGTATTCAGGTCTGCTCCGTACAGACCCCTAATTTCCTCCATTTTCCCATGGCCAAGAAGTTGTTGGACAATGGTTTTCATGTTATCTGTGAAAAGCCAATGACCACTACCTTGGAAGAGGCTAAAATATTGCAGGAAGCACACAAAAAAGCAGGCACGGTATTCGCTTTGACCCACACGTATACCGGTTATCCCATGGTGCGTCAGATGCGTGAAATGATAAAATCCGGGGCTTTGGGGAAGATTCACAAGGTAGATGCACGTTATTATCAAGGTTGGATTAATACAATTATCCATGATAAGGAGAAGCGCTCATCTGTATGGCGGTTAGATCCAGAAAAAGCCGGTATCAGTTCATGTATGGGAGATATTGGGGTGCATGCCTTTAATTTAGTGGAATACACTACTGGACTCCAGGTAAAATCCCTATTGTGCGACTTCAACTATTTATACGAAGACAATAAGATGGATGTGGACGGCACTGTTCTCGTCCGGATGGGCGACCATGTTAAAGGGGTTATCCGGGGAAGTCAAGTGGCCACGGGTGAGGAAAACGGACTGGCTATTGCAATCTATGGAGAAAAAGCCTCATTCCGTTGGGAGCAGGAAAAACCTAATTTCCTGTATAAGTTTAGTGATACGGAACCGACCCAAGTATACAAACCCGGGCATGCCTACAATTCCGAATTGTCTCTAGACGGTACAAAACTACCACCAGGGCACCCTGAGGGCATATTCGATTCCATGGCCAACATCTATTTGGGGGCGGCCAGGGCCATACGGGGAGAGCAATATAATGATGGTGAATTCCCTACCATGTTGGATGGCGTTCGCGGTATGAATTTTATCGAAGCCACGGTAGAATCCCATAAGGGAGGCAATGTTTGGGTGGAGATGGAGAATTAGGCATTTTCTAAGAAGAAGAGATGTAATTTGGGCCTCGGAGAAGTTTTCTTTGGGGCTCTTGTCCGTTTAAATGAAACATCCTTCTTAATCATAAAACGGAGATTTCCATTCTACAGCGGCCAATTTTTGGAAATCTGGAATACTAAAATACTTTTACAAATACCATAGTGGCAATCATAATTTTATGAAATGTTTTTTCTTTTGGGCAATATTATTGCCTTTTTTTACTTTTTCTCAAAGTGAAGTCGGTACAGTTTATTTTAAAGATGGCTCTGTAATACAGGGCTTGGTCAAACTTAAAAAGAATGGCGAGGTGAAGTACTTAAATAACAATACGAAGGAAACCAACATTTACAATCATAGAGCTATTTCGGAGGTAAAAGTTTTAGACAATTCTAAATTAATTACTTATACCTATAAAATTATAAAAGGGCAAAAAAAGCCAAAGTGGGTAATGATTCTAATGGGTAAAAGTAATCTTTGTCTTTATGGAATAATGAAAAATGGTAGTCCTCCCATACCAATTGACCCTAACTCTTCAAATCCGCAAATTTTTACACCCATGTCCTCGACAATTAAACATTTTGTTGGTAAAAGAACCGAAAGCTCAATCCATAGTTTTGATAAGACAATATATGACAAAGGCAAAAACCGCATTGAAAGGCTCTTGGCATATTTTAGGGATTGTCCGGGCCTGTGTAAAAAAATAGAAAAAAAAGAGCTAAATAAGCATGACCTTCAGGGGATGGTTGAATACTACAACAAGAATTGTAATTAGAGGATGTATAAAGATTACGTTAATGAAAACTCATAAGTATTAGTGATGAGAATATTAAGAATGGTACTTATTATACTGCTAGTAGCCTTTACCAGCTGTTTTAATGACGAACGTTGCGACGAAGGACATACCGAAGTAGTTATTGATGGCAAGGATGTATGTTTACCAGATTACGTTGTTGGCATCGCAGAAAAATTAGAAATGGGGGATACCTATTATCATTCAAAGCTCGGCGTAATTATCTATCGGGAAGGTCGTTGGTTCAATAACCACAACGTTGTTGTAATACCAGACTATGAAGAAAAATACTAGACAGAATATTCCACTTTTAACTAAATAGCCTATTTTTAAAACACCTTCTCAAATTCTTGGCATACAATGATCATACTGTCCCTCGGGACACGTCCAAAGGGTTCTAACTCCCGGGAGTAATAATCCCAGTGTACACGTTTCCAGTACTCAAGCGATTTATCGCCTTCACCTTCGAGTTTGGCATATTCCTGGTCAATACTGAAATAAGGCTTAAATGAGACTTTGGTGAGCCTCACGATACATTGCGCTTTACCCTCCCAATCCGTTACTACTATAAAATCTCCGGTTTTGGGCAAGGTTTCCTTTCGATATTGGAGTCCCAATAAAGAATCGGAAGTAGCTCTTTTAATGCCCTTCTTTACCAATTTTGCACATTCATTTGAATCCGCTTCATTATCGCAAAAATGAATGACGTTTGGGGCATCTTCAAAGGCGAATTCTAGATGGGCGTCCAAAAAGTCGCCCCACATATTTCTAGCTGAAGCGTTATTCATTGATTACTATTTTGGTAAAGCAAAATACGTGCATAATTTCTATCTAGAAAATAATTTTCTTTTTCAATTGTTCCGCTGCATGATTGGCCGCCCTTGCCGTAAATGCCATATAGGTCAAGGAAGGGTTTACGCAACTGGAGGAGGTCATAAAAGCCCCATCCGTAACATAAACATTCTTTACCGTATGTACTTGATTATTTTTATTCACCACCGATGTTTTTGGATCCTGTCCCATTCTGGCCCCGCCCATTTCATGAATGGCCGATCCGGGGCCGAAGGTTGCATCATACCCCTTTACATCCACGAATCCGGCTTTTTCAAAAATGGTGACGGCCTCGTTCATCATGTCCTTCCGCATCTCCAACTCGTTAGTTTTTAATTCCACATCAAAATCCAATAAAGGTAGGCCCCATTGGTCTTTTTTAACGGAACTTAACGTCACCTTATTGCCATCATAAGGCAAAAACTCACCAAAGGCGGTCATTCCAATTTGCCATTGTCCTGGTTTAAGAATGGCTTCCTTCAGTCCATCACCATAAACCGCTTCCGCAATTAAATTGGACCAATTGTTTCTACTTGCACCCCCTTGGTAGCCAAATCCACGTAGATAGTTTTTACGTTCCGTGTTCCCACCGAGGTTCATGAATCTGGGGATGTAAAAGCCATTGGGCCTGCGCCCTTTGTAATACTTATTTAAATGGCCATTGACCGTGGCACTGGCACCTACTTTAAAATGATGATCCATAATATTAGTGCCCAGCTTTCCGGAATCATTACCCATTCCATTGGGAAAACGATCGGATTTCGATTTCAATAAAATACCTACTGATGACATAGCCGAAGCGCATAGAAAAATAACCTTGGCCTTAAATTCCATTTTCTCATGGGTTTCCATATCAATAACACGAACCCCAACGGCTTTCTTTACGGTTTCATCATAAATGATTTCATGGACTATGGAATTAGGACGAAGTGTCATATTTCCTGTCCGCTCCGCTGCCGGAAGCGTGGATGAGTTGCTGCTAAAATATCCGCCAAAGGGACAACCTCGTTTGCATCTGTTTCGATATTGGCAGGGCCCTCTATTGGCAAAGTCGGTTGTGTTTTTTGTGATATGCGCTACGCGGCCGATAGTTAGCAAGCGGCCATCATCAAAACTTTTGGACATATTGGCCTGAAGTTCTTTTTCTACGCAGTTAAGTTGCATTGGAGGTTGAAATTTGCCATCTGGCAATTGGGTAAGCCCCAAGTTCTCACCACTTACTCCAATAAACTCTTCTACCTTGTCATACCATGGAGCAATGTCCCTATAGCGTACCGGCCAATCCACACCGTAACCGTCCTTTTTATTGGCTTCAAAATCAATATCGCTCCACCGATAGCTTTGCCGCCCCCAAGTAAGTGAGCGTCCACCTACTTGATAGCCTCGGATCCAATCAAAACGTTTGGTCTCTTCATAGGGATGATCCATGGCATTGACAAAAAAATGCATGGCCTCCCGCTGTCTATTTACACCCCCCCGTGGTAGTAATGAAAAGGCTTTCTTTTCCTCCCGTGTTAGGACGCCCCTGAATTCGTAATCCCATGGATCATCGTTCATGGTGGGGTAATCCTCGAGATGCTTTACCATCCTTCCACGCTCCAAAACCAAGGTCTTCAGACCGTTTTCACAGAGCTCTTTGGCCGCCCAGCCCCCACTTATTCCAGTGCCTACTACAATGGCATCATATGTTGTCTTTGGGTTTGCTGACATGGATTTAATTTATGAAAACTTCCCTGCCTTAAGTTGTTTTGCCGCATGATCGGCAGCTCTGGCTGTAAAGGCCATGTAGGTAAGGGAGGGGTTTACACAACTTGAGGAGCTCATAAATGCCCCATCAGTCATATAAACATTGGGCACCGTATGTACTTGATTGTTTTTGTTCGTAACGGAGGTATTGGAGTTATGCCCCATTCGGGCACCGCCCATTTCATGGATACCCAAACCAGGCCCGGTAGATTCCTCATAAGGTTTAACATCCTTAAAGCCTGCCTTGGTAAACATATCCATGACTTCGCGTATGATATCCTCCCGCATTCTATATTCATTTTCTTTGAATTCCACATCAAAATCAAGCTGAGGCAATCCCCATTGATCCTTTTCCGTTGTACTAAGGGTCACTTTGTTATCATCATAGGGAAGAAACTCCCCGAAACCGGTCACACCTATTTGCCAATTCCCAGGTTTTAATATGGAATCCTTCAAATTTTTCCCATAGCCCATCTCCTTAATAGAGGCGGACCAATCTTCCCTACTGGCACTGCCCTGATATCCGAAACCCCGAAGATAATTCCGCTTGGTCTTTTCGTCCAGATTCACCCAACGGGGAATATAAAATCCGTTGGGCCGTCTGCCTTTGTAATATTTATCCAAATAGCCATCTATTTTGGCGGTAGCTCCCAATTTATAGTGATGGTCCATAATATTCTTGCCCAACATTCCGGAATCATTGCCCATTCCGTTAGGAAAACGATCGGACTTGGATTTTAGTAAAATCCCCACTGAGGCCATTGCTGAAGCACAGAGGAAAATGACCTTTGCCTTAAACTCTAATTTTTCATGGGTCTCCGTGTCGATAACTCGAACACCTGTGGCTTTCTTGGAAGTCTCGTCATATATTACTTCATGAACAATGGAATTGGGCCTTAGCGTCATATTTCCTGTTCGCTCCGCTGCCGGAAGTGTTGAAGAATTACTGCTAAAATACCCTCCAAAAGGACAACCGCGCCAACATCTATTCCTATATTGGCAGGGATTTCGCCCTTCAACCTTGGCCTGTTTATCCGTGATATGTGCTACCCGACCTATGGTCAATAAACGGCCGTCGTCATATTTTTCGGCCATTGTTTTTTTGAGGTCGTCCTCGCCGCAGATCAAATCCATGGGAGGTTGAAACTTGCCATCGGGCAATTGTTTTAATCCCAAGTTTTCCCCA
The DNA here is from genome assembly GCA_947494715.1 of uncultured Flavobacteriaceae bacterium. Taxonomy (GTDB): domain Bacteria; phylum Bacteroidota; class Bacteroidia; order Flavobacteriales; family Flavobacteriaceae; genus Ulvibacterium. Next base: position 150,775 of record CANLWG010000009.1, read on the forward strand.
CTTACCCCTATGTATTCTTCAACCTTATCGTACCATGGGGCAATATTTTCATAGCGTACAGGCCAATCCACACCATAGCCATCCTTTTTATTGGCCTCAAAATCAATATCGCTCCAGCGATAGCTTTGCCGTCCCCATGTCAGGGACCGCCCGCCCACATGATAGCCACGGATCCAGTCAAAGCGTTTGGTCTCAACATACGGATGCTCAAGATCGTTTACAAAAAAGTGTTTTACATCGTCTTTGGGAGCCCAATTGACGCGGAGTTGTTTGGGATATTTTTTCTTATCCTCTGCAGAAAGTTCATTTTTATAGGGAAAGTCCCATGGATCCATATTCATTGTGGGATAGTCCTTAATGTGTTCAACCATTCTTCCTCGTTCCAACACTAAGGTCTTTAAACCATTCTCACAGAGTTCCTTGGCTGCCCAGCCTCCACTAATGCCGGTGCCCACCACAATGGCATCATACACTTCTTCTTGATTCATCTTGGATTTCTTATTTTAATTCTGATGGTTTTCCTATATTTATGATTTCCCGAAGTAAAGCAGAACCTAGAGGAAATTTAGAGAACTAAATATAGGATTTATTCTAACACTACTGCAAAATATAAAACCATAATCAAATAATTATAGAATACTATACCGATGAAGACAATTAAAGGACCCGCCGTTTTTTTGGCACAATTTGTAGATAGCAAAGCACCTTTTAACTCGCTGGACGGCATGTGCAAATGGGCGGCCGATCTAGGTTACAAAGGAATTCAAATTCCTACTTGGGAAAGCTTTTTGATCGATTTGGACCAAGCGGCGGAGAGCCAAACATACTGTGACGAACTCAAGGGGAAGGTAAACTCCTATGGATTGGAAATTACCGAACTCTCCACGCACCTTCAAGGTCAACTGGTTGCGGTGCATCCTGCATTTGATCTGATGTTCGATAGTTTTGCACCAGACAATGTAAGGAACAATCCCAAGGCCCGCACGGAATGGGCTGTGGATGTGGTTAAAAAAGCCGGAACTGCGAGTAGGAGGTTGGGGATTACGGCGCATGCTACTTTTTCCGGATCCCTGTTATGGCATACTTCATATCCTTGGCCTCAACGGCCCCCTGGACTTGTAGAGATGGGCTTTGAGGAATTGGCCAAGCGATGGAAGCCTATTTTAAACCATTTTGATGAGGAAGGTGTGGATGTCTGTTATGAAATACACCCGGGTGAAGATTTGCATGACGGGGATACTTTTGAGCGCTTTTTGGAAGCCACCGGAAATCACAAAAGGGTCAATATGCTTTATGACCCCAGCCATTTTGTACTTCAGCAACTGGATTATTTAGCATACATCGATTTTTATCATGAGTTTATAAAGTCCTTTCACGTAAAGGATTCGGAATTCAATCCTACGGGTAAAAAAGGAGTCTATGGCGGATATAACGATTGGGAAAATCGAGCCGGTCGTTTTCGTTCATTGGGCGATGGTCAAATCGATTTCAAGACGATTTTCTCCAAATTAACGCAATATGAATGTGATGTTTGGGCCGTAATGGAGTGGGAATGTTGCATTAAAAGTCCTGAACAGGGCGCTCGAGAAGGAGCGGTTTTTATCCAAGACCATATTATCGAAGCTACCCAAAGAACTTTTGATGATTTCGCAGGAGGCGAAACGGACAAGGAAATACTTAAAAAAATACTCGGAATCTAAAACCGTTAAAACTTAAATTATGAAACAGTTCTTATGTGTTATGCTTATAACCCTTTCCGTTTTGGGGTGCAAGGAAAAAACAAAAGCACCTGCTGAGGAAGCTACAGGTGAAGCCATTTCGGAAGCCGATGTCACAACTACCAAGAATGAAGAATGGATGGTTCTTTTTGATGGGACCTCTTTTGATGGTTGGAAAGAATATCTAAAGGAAGATATCTCGGAACATTGGAAATTGGAGGACGGAGCGATGGTATTTCATCCGCCTCAGGATCGAAAAAAAGGAGAGAGCTATAACTTGGTGACCGAAAAGGAATTCACCGATTTTGAGCTTTCCCTGGAATGGAGGATTGCAGAGGGAGGCAATAGTGGTATCTTTTGGGGCATTGCCGAAATGCCTTCACTCAATCAGCCTTACCGTACAGGACCTGAAATACAGGTGCTGGATAATGAGAAACATCCCGATGGTAAAAATGGAACGAGCCATCAGGCAGGGGCATTGTATGATATGGTGTCCCCAATGAAGGATGTTACCAAGCCGGTCGGGGAATGGAATACTTGTATATTGACCATTAATCATAAGACGAATCAAGGGAGTGTTATGCTAAACGGGGAGAAAGTGGTTGAATTCCCCGTGAACGATCCCGAATGGAGTGCTATGGTAGCCGATTCGAAATTTGCCGATTGGGAGCATTTTGGAAAACATACAACAGGAAAAATTGGACTACAGGACCATGGGGACGGGGTGGCATTCCGGAATATCAAGATCAAGGAACTGTAGAAGGGGTTCGTTAAAAGCATAGTTGTATTGTAGATCGAACATTTTCAATGTGCCTCAGTACAAACACCAAAGATTTGAAACAAGCAAATACTAAATTTAATAATGAAAAAGTTATTCACCTTAATTACCTTCTTTTCGCTTTGTGTTGTATTTGGGCAGGAAGCAATATTGGGAGACACCCCTGGAATCTTAAAAAATGGGGTAATCGTACACCCCGAGTATGAGGGTCCGGAACCGACCAAACCTGGGGCCACGGAATTCTACGAGCCCAAGGTTCCCAAAGTCACTCCTGGAACGGATGGCGGTCCACCGAGCGATGCCATCGTTCTTTTTGATGGCTCAAGTTTAGAAGGATGGGTAAGTTCAAAAGATGGTACTTCTCCCGCTCCATGGCACTTGAACAAAGATGGAAGCATGACCGTTGCCGATAGAACAGGTGATATACAGACCAAACAAAAGTTTGGAGATATGCAGTTACATATTGAATGGCGATCACCATTGCCGGTTCAGCGTGATAATCAAAACCGGGGCAATAGCGGTATTTTTATTAGTGACCTCTATGAGATACAGGTTCTGGATCAAAATGACAACCCCACTTATGTAAATGGCCAAGTGGGCTCCATTTATAAGCAAGGGCCACCACTGGCGATGGCCTCAGTACCCACAGGAGAGTGGAACACCTATGATATTGTTTATCATACTCCCGAATTTAACGCCAAAGGAGAAAAGATCAAATCAGGTACCGTTACAGTTATTCATAATGGCGTATTGATCCAGGACCACACTGAAATTAAGGGTACCACGCCTTATATTGGATGGCCCAAAAACCCGCCACATGGCAAAGGCCCGTTAAAACTCCAAGATCATGGAGACGACAGCCGGGTTAGATATAGGAATATTTGGGTTCGGGAATTGTGACGCCATTTCGCCTGGATATTTCTTAATTAAAACATACGTATGATTCAATCCATGACCGGTTTCGGGAAGCATGTTATACAACTACCCACAAAAAAAATTACGATTGAACTAAAATCGCTCAATAGCAAGAGCTTGGATTTGAATGCTCGAATGCCCTCAGCTTATCGTGAGAAAGAATTGGAACTCAGAAAGCTCATTGCCCATGAATTGATCAGAGGAAAAGTTGATTTTGGGCTTTATATAGAATATACCGGGGATGAGACCTCGGCTCAGATAAATGAAGGTGTAGTACGGCAGTATATGAAACAATTGGAGTCCATTGCCCAAGGAGAGGACGTACTTCTTATGGAAATGGCCTTACGATTGCCGGATGCTTTAAAAACGGACAAGGACGATATTGATGATGCCGAATATGCAGCCATCCTTGAAACACTAAAAAAAGCCATTTCCGAAATACAGAAATTCCGTAGCCAAGAAGGCCAAATATTGGAAAAAGATTTTGTAGAACGGATAAATACTTTGGAATCCCTGTTGGAAGAGGTGAAGACTATGGACCCGGAAAGGCAATCCACGATTCGGGAGCGTCTTGAAAAAGCTATAGCCGATTTAAAAGCGAATGTCGATGCCAACCGTTTTGAGCAAGAGCTGATTTATTATCTAGAGAAATATGATATTACCGAGGAAAAGGTTCGGCTTGCCAATCATTTGAACTACTTCTCCAAAACGTTGGAATCGATGGATTCCAACGGAAAGAAATTAGGCTTTATCTGTCAAGAAATCGGCCGTGAAATCAATACCATTGGATCTAAGGCCAATTATGCCCCTATGCAACAATTGGTGGTCCAAATGAAGGATGAGCTGGAGAAGATAAAGGAACAAATGTTGAATGTTTTATGACAAAGGGGGGTAAGCTAATCATATTTTCGGCCCCTTCAGGGAGTGGCAAGACAACTATTGTACGTTATCTTTTGGCACAACCGGATTTGAATTTGGCCTTTTCGGTCTCCGCTACTTCAAGGCAAAGGAGAGGTAAAGAAAAGCAGGGAAAACATTATTACTTTATGTCCGTTTCGGAATTCAAGAACCACATAAAGAACGATGATTTTTTAGAATGGGAAGAGGTGTACCGGGATAATTTTTATGGAACGTTAAAAAGCGAAGTAGAACGATTGTGGTCCGAAGGCAAGAACGTAATCTTTGATATTGATGTAGTAGGAGGACTCAGGATAAAAAAAAAATATCCGGAAAGAACACTTGCTGTTTTCGTAAAACCGCCCAGCGTGGATGAACTAAAGATTAGATTGAAAAAACGGAGCACGGAAAGTGATGACAAGATCAATATGCGTATTGCAAAAGCATCCGTTGAAATGGCCACAGCCCCACAGTTTGATAAGATTATCAAGAATTATGATTTGGACAAGGCACTTACAGAAGCGCATAATCTTGTAGCGGAATTTATTGGGATAACATCCTCGTCGAAAAACGAGGCTCAAAAAGGCAAGTGAAATTGAAGCGAATTGGCCTTTATTTCGGCACATTTAACCCTATTCATATCGGCCACCTCATTATCGCCAACCACATGGTGGAGTTTTCCGATCTGGACGAGGTTTGGTTTGTAATTACCCCAAGGAGCCCCTTTAAGACCAAGCAAACACTTTTGGATGACCATCATCGGTATCAAATGGTATTTGAAGCAGTTAAGGAGTACCCAAAATTAAAATCCAGTAAAATTGAATTTGATTTGCCCCAACCCAATTATACGATCGACACCTTAGTGCGTTTGGATGAGAAGTATGGCGACGACAGCGCATTTTCGTTGTTAATGGGTGAAGACAATCTCAAAGGGTTTCATAAATGGAAAAATTATGAAGCTATCTTGGAAAACTATGCCCTTTATGTTTATCCGAGAATCTCAAATGGAACAGTGGAGAATCAATTTAAGGAGCATCCGAAAATCCATTACATAGACGCCCCTATAATGGAAATCTCCTCAACCTTTATCCGCAAAAATCATAATATCGGGAAAAATGTACGACCCCTACTCCCCGAAGCGGTTTGGACGTATATGGATGAAATGAATTTTTACAGATAATCTTGTTTTTTCTCCATTTAAAAGCTTTTACGCTCAATAAAAAGCACTTTGTAGGATATCAAATACCCCAGAGCTTTTTAATGAACGCCTTTTCGCTGACCCTAAAATATAACGTTCTAGAAGGAGACTTACAACAATCTAAATGGGGTCTTTTGAAGTAAGCTAATTTTAATTGCTTTTACTTTAAAATCTTTCTCCCGTTTTCATAATATAATTTACGCAAGGTCTCATCACCCAGATCCAAACCATTTAAAGGCCAATGGTAGGAGAAATGTTCTTTTACGTAAAAATGCTCGTCGGACGTTTCCAAAATACGAAACGTTGTTTCGTACATGGACTCGCTAAAACCCATGTCCGTGCCGTATATCAACCTATCTTTATATTTTTGAAAAAATGCCTTAGTCCTTCTAGGAACTGGGGCAATTTCAGCATATCGAGCAGAAACATCGGCATATAGATTTTCGTATTTGTCAAAGAGCTTTCCTAATATTTCAAGATTGTGACTACAATTGGCCAAATGGCAGGCAATGAAGGTTGTTCCAGGGTTCTGTTTTACCGCATTTTCCAAAGTGGTGATGAGCTCTTGGTGCATCAAAAGATTTTCATTGGAGGTATTTATCTTCCATGTAAAGGCATTCATTAGTCCATCATTGTGTTTGTCCATGGGTAGGTACATCCAGTAGGGATCGGCCACATGGATATTAATGGGCATGCCCAGTTCTCCACATCGTTTCAGCAAAGGTTGTATTCTTTCATCGTCCATGTGCATACCTTTTGCGGCAATGGAGGGTTTTGAATAAAATAATCCGGCACCTTTATCACCTAATTCTCCCACGCCTTTGGCACCTACCTTAAAACATCGTTCTAGTTCCTTTATCGCTTTTTTGCTCCACCCTTTTTCATTGTATCCAGTATAGTCAAAACCGCACCAGACTTCAAAACGATCTCCGAATTGGGAATAGATATTATAAATACTATCAAACCGTTTTCCAGTGGAATAGGTGAGTACTATGGATTTCTCAACCCCATATTTATCCATATTCCGAATCCATTGATTCAATTCTTCCCTGGACTTTGCATAGGGATGGGTGTGAAAATCGATGACGGGAAACTTTGCCTTTTCAATTTTGGTCTTCGGAACATTATAGATAGAAACAGGTTCGAAGTCTTTGAGCAATAAACCTTCTTGGGCAGCACCAAAGGAAATTACAAACAGGACGGGGAGTATGGTTTTTTTCATTTACATAAATTTACTTTAGATTACTCTGAGCTATTTATAAAATAGGACAGCACCAGCAAATTTTTAGCCCTTAGGGCAATTGCAGGCTGAAATGGATAGTTTTTGGAAAATCAGGGCTTTACGGAAACAAGATGTCTTTATATTGAAATGACTTTAGTTAGGTCTTTTCAGAATTCGAAAGACTCACCTTATGACCGTTCTAAGATAGGTCAAAGCCTTGGGAAAATCAAGTATTTAGTTTGGGTAATATTGTACCGTTTGTCTTGGAAATTTTAACTGTTCACGTCAAAAAGTGTAACCTCATAAGTGAAGTCTTTCATTTCCCCATTAAGATTAACGTCCTCCAGGGTCACGGTATAGGAAATGTCCTCCGGGCTATTGGTATTTACACCTTCGGGCACCCAGACAATGGTACGATCCCCATAGGCATTGTCCAATTCCTCCAAAGATAATGCGACGGAATTTCCGTTATCATCCTTCATAGAGACTTTGGTAATCTTAAAATCGGCATTTCGTATAGAGAAGGACCATCGTGAATACACTAGGTTATTGGGAATGTATCCTTCGGGTGGCCATGCAATGAATTCCGGGGCATCCGCGGGAGGCGAGCCTGCATTTCCGAGTACCCAAATGGCGTTGGCCCTTTCGGTATTCCCAATTCCAATTTCCTGTAATCGTGGCCATAACAGCCATCTTCTATGACCTACCGGACCGTTGTCGGATCCTTGATCTCTAATATATGCGTCAATTGCCTGGGCATTTCTGGCCATGGCCAGTAGCGAATTTCCAGCGCCTTCCTTACCATCATCACTAAAACACTTCCAACTGTTTGGAGGCGAATGGTCCAAAGCTCCATTGGCGTGCATCATAAGGGCTGACTTTTGGGCCTTTTCACTCTTTGTAGCATTTTCCGATATTTCATTGTTTAACCCTACTGCTTTTCTAAAATAGGCCAAGCGCATAAATATTTTTTCCTTTGTACCTTGAGGTACAGAACCGGCGTTACATGAAGGTTCGTCCCCTGTCCAAGGCACATCTTCATTGGTACTAACAGAGGCCAAATAGGAATCCTCAAATAGTTCCTTGGCTGCCAATCTGGCTGAATTATCCGATGGAAGTTGTCCGTTATCGGTACCTTCATCTTCAAATTGTTCATTATTGGTGCCGTCATCAATATCGGTTGAAGATGCGTCCTTGCTACAAGACATAATTGTCAAGGCACATATCAGAAGAAATAAGAATGACTTGCGAAGTAATACGTACATACCAGAAATCGTTTGGGTGTACCTCTTAAACGAAGGAATTCCCAAAAAGCACATAATTTTTCGATGAATGGAGCAAGTAGCTGAAAGATTTCAATAGAATTATGGGTCAAGGTCTAAAAAATTGTCAAAAAATAATTTCCAATTTATTTACATTAAACTAACTTTTGCACAAAATAGATATCGCGCAAAAAATGAAAAAATGGAGTACGGTTTAACCGAAATCTTGCAACTTCTAGGGTCCCTAGGATTGTTTTTGTTCGGTATGAAAGTTATGAGTGATGCACTCATTAGTCTAGCCGGAAAGAAAATGCGCTCTATTCTTGCTTCAATGACCTCTAATCGGTTTTTGGGCGTAACCACCGGTTTTCTGATCACGTCCCTGATACAATCTTCAAGTGCTACGACCTTAATGGTAGTGAGCTTCTCTAATGCCTCCTTGCTCACATTGTCAGAATCCATCAGTGTTATCATGGGAGCCAATATAGGAACAACGATTACGGCATGGTTAATTACTATTTTGGGTTTTAAGATTAGTATGGGTTCCATTGCGTTGCCTCTAGTAGGATTTGGAGTTCTATTGACCTTTTCCCAAAAGGAAAGAACCAAGGATTGGGGCAGCTTTGTTATTGGATTTGCCGTATTGTTTATTGGACTTCAATTTTTAAAGGATTCGATGCCCAATATTAACGAACATCCAGGGATGCTGGAATTCTTTAAACGATACACCGATCTTGGATTTTTATCGGTATTGTTGTTCTTGTTGATAGGTACTATATTGACTATGGTAATACAGTCCTCCAGTGCCACTATGGCATTGACCTTGATTATGACCGCACAAGGATGGATTCCATTTCAAATGGCGGCCGCGATGGTCTTAGGGGAAAATATTGGCACAACCATAACCGCAAATATTGCTTCCATCGTGGCCAATTATCAGGCGAAGAGAACGGCTAGGGCACATCTTGTTTTTAATGTAATAGGTGTGGTCTGGATGCTCGTATTTTTCTATCCTTTTTTAAGACTAATAGCTTGGTTGACGGTATGGCTGGGATCCGAATCACCGTATCTCAGTGCCGCTGCCATTCCGGTTGCCATTTCGCTTTTCCATACCATTTTTAATTTGGTCAATACTTTTTTACTAATATGGTTTGTTCGTCCGATCGCTAGATTTGTGAAAAAAGTTGTCCCCGAAAAAGATATACCGGAAAAGGAAATAGACCAACCGAAATTTTTGAACAAAAAAGTACTCCGCTATCCGGAAACGGCCATTGCGGCTTTGGAAAAGGAGTCCAAATACCTCTATGAAAATGCGCTATTTGAAATCGTTTCCCATGCCATGAATATTCATAGGGAAGATATTACGTCAAATCTGAAGGCGAAAAAGATTATTGCAAAGTCCAAAGAAGATTTGGAAGCCAATGTCAGGGAACTTTATTTGACCAAGGTTAAAAAAATTTACGGGTTGATTATTAAATATGCATCCACCACGCAGAGTGGATTAAAGCTCACCGAGGCGCAAAACGAACGTATTGCCGAAGTTAGGGCCGCAAATAGGAAAATGGCGGAAATTATTCGGGACGTAGGGGAACTTCAAAGGAATGTATCAAAATATCTCAATTCTGATAATCATCATATCCAAAAAGAATACGATAGATTTAGAAAAAAATTGACCAAAGTGCTGCGGGCCATATATCTGTTTGCGAAACTCCCTGAAAGTCTAGAGTACTACCCCAAACTTTTATCGCTTAAGAAAGAGGCACAAAAGGATATGCAACAAGAAAATCTCAGAATAGATAAACTGATAAGGGATGATCTGATTACCGTAGATATGGCATCGTCCCTGGTAAATGACAGTGACCATGTTAATAGCATCATTAGTAAGTCAATAATTGTAGCAGAACTGCTTTATGCAAGAAGGGACACTTTAATGGGCAATGGAATGAATACCTAAATTAGATTGACTGGTCTTGGATAGAGATTTGGCACTTCCAGGATGGCGAATTAAACTGTGACAGCGTTTACATGGCCGTCATAAATTTCCAATAGGTTCAAAGTAGCTGTAAGCAAATCTTTGGTTTCCGACAGGAGGCTAAAATATAAAGCTGTGTTTTTTGGGCTGGTCTCATCGACCCTAGTTCGGGTAACCTGTTTTTCTATTTTTTTATTGATGTGATCAAAAAGATTCTGTTTATGGATAATCAAATCCGTGAGGCCGACATACTCCTTGGTTTCAAAGATTTGGGTCACCTTGGAAAAAAGATCGCTAACGTATTGATCTGTTTCCTTCAAATCCTTTATTTGATTGAAGCGCAATTTTTTATGATTGTTGTTTACGTGTTTATACCCTGCCTTGGAAATATATTCCAAAGACTGGGTCATATCCTCCAAATAATTTAACATGGTTATGTAAAAATTACTTGTACCTACGCTGGATTCATCCAAATTCTTGATAAAATAGAAGATATTATCCTTTAACTCTTCTACTTCCTTTTCCAATTTGGAGATACTCTTTCTGCTTTTTCTTAATCGGTCAATGTCATGTTTGGCTAGACCATCTATGCAAAAGGTATATATTTTGTTGGCCCTTTTCATGGTAAGGGCAATATTGTCCGCACTTTCTTCGATAAGCTCCTTGATAGAACTACTTTCTGCTCTTTGCAGTTTTTCCTCAATTTTATTTTCCTTTACTTTTTTAGTATGGGAGAGGTAATTTTTTCCGATGAGTAAAAACGCGGTAATAAGCAGGATTACTATGGCCACAATTCCACCTAAATGGATGAGGTAGGCTATTATTGCCGCGGCGGTGAAGGCACTAATGGCCGTGAAGAACCATCCGCCTATTACATTGAGTACACCGGCAACACGATAAACCGCACTTTCCGGACCCCAAGCCCTATCAGCCAAAGAGGTGCCCATTGCCACCATGAAAGTAACATAGGTGGTGGATAAGGGCAATTTCATGGAAGTTGCAATGGATATCAATACACTGGCAACCATAAGGTTTACGGAGGCCCTCACCAAATCGAACGCAGGAAGATCTTGGGTTCTAATTTTGGGCACATACATATAGGGCTTCTCAAACCGTTGGTCTATTTTGGTTCTGAGGGAGAGAGGCCAAATACCTGAAAAGTTTTCCGTGGCTTTAATGGAGTATTTCACAATTTGTCTAGAAAGGAAATTAGGCTGAAAACGTTCTTCTCCCTCGTCTTGTCTGGATAGGTCTACACTGGTTTTTACAACATTTCTTGCCTTGGAAGAAAACCAAAGGGTAACGACCATAATGACCCCTGAAAGTAGCAGAAGCAATGTGGGTGTCCTTACGGCCTGCGTTAGACTTTCCATGGTATACTGTTCTGCGGCTATGCCAGCTTCGCTCCAACTAGAGTATGACTCAAGTGCGGCCAAAGGAACTCCAATAAAATTTACCAGATCATTTCCCGCAAAAGCCATAGCCAAGGCGAAAGTGCCAAGAACGATAATCAAGGTATAAATATTGAGTTTAAAAAATGAGGTAATCAACCATGAGATAAATGCCCAAACAATAAAATTTTCCAGAAGAAAGAGCACAGGATTAGAACTAATATATTCAAGTACAATGGGGTCAAAAATATCCGCACTCTTTAATCCTTTTACTATTATAAAATAGACTATTGACGTTATGGCCAATCCGCCAAAAATAGCTCCGATCCATTTGGGCCTTTCCTCAAATTTAAAGGAAATGAGTAATCGTGAGGCAAATTGGACAAGGGCGCCAACAGAGAAGGCAACTACTACGGAAAGTAGGATGCCCAAAATAATCTCGGTCGCTTTTTCAGTATTGATATAAGTGGCCAGATCAACGAAACCACCGCCTACAGTCGAAATTTTTATCAATGAAATGGCCACGGCGGCACCTAATAATTCAAATACAATGGATACTGTTGTGGAAGTTGGCATACCCAAGGTGTTGAAAAAATCCAACAGAAGAATATCCGTAATCATTACCGCCATGAATATGATCATGATCTCGGCGAAGACAAATTCTGCGGGATTAAATATTCCTTTTCTGGCTACTTCCATCATGCCGCTTGAAGACATTGCGCCAAAGGCAATCCCGACACTGGCAACGATCATAATGGTCCTAAAGGAAATGGCTTTGGAACCTATTGCTGAGTTTAGAAAGTTGACGGCATCATTGCTGACACCTACCACCAAATCCGTGATAGCAAGCACAGCAAGAGCGATAATCATGAAAAGGTAAATGTTTTCGCCCATTAACATCAAATAAGCACAAAAATGCCATTATAATTTGTTAAGTAAGTTAAAATAAAGTTATGAAAGTTGTTTTCGCAATTTCTCGGTGAATGGGAGAGACGTTGTTCAAACGTACTCTTCCATTGCGGTGGGAGAACTTTTGCCACCAAAATTTTGGTGGACAATTAGCGGGAAACCTAATTTTTATTACTGGTTTGAGCCAATGAGAGAGGATATGATGACCGTGGTTTTTGGAAAAGAATAAAGATTAACGCGTAATAGTGGTTCTCCATAAAAACCCTCGATGTAAATTTAATGTTAATAAATTGTTTTACAAATGTAAAGCCAAATGCTTTGAGGTAAGAATGTAGTGGAGGAGTTGGAATTTAGTAATACCATAATCGCAAATTTTGGGATAAAAATATATCAGGGTTAGGCTGTGAACCGAAGAGTAGTTATAGTTAAGATTACTGATATGCGGGTTCTCCCGTACTGTTCGCTTTAAAAAAATTGTTAAATCTTGGACTACTTTTGGGCTGCTTTTTCTGTTGATGCAATTGATCCATATGGCCTGGCCTCGTTATCAGAAACCATAACTACCTCCGGATTAATTGTTTTTGAATTTAACCCTTTTTGTATTTGAAGCACTCTATTGGCTTTTGCCTCTACAGGAATTTCCAAAGTATCATAGCCTAAAAAACTAATTACTAAAACATAGTTTCCAGGGTCCACACCGTCAATTTCAAAATTACCATGAAAATTGGTCTGTGTTTTCCACTTGGTATTTTTTAGCATAACATTTGCAAATAGCATTGGCTCGCCGTTAAGTTCGTTATCCAGAATCTTTCCGGATATAGAACTAGTATCCTGTGCCAATAGTATCGCGGAAAAAAGGAAAGGAATGATTAGAACTATTTTTTTCATCATTTTGAAGGGCTTTTTTCGTTCTACAAAGAAAACAGAACCAGTTTAACATAAGGTTATCCATATATTAATAATAGGTCTGTTTAAGGTTAACTAAACGTTAGCTGCCCTTTGGCAATCAATGATATTGAGTATCGGCAAACACCGAAAAGATGTATCTTGCGCGCAAATAGAATAACATGAATTGGGAACGGTTACTTTCCTTAAAGCGCTACGGCGATACCGGTAAAAGATTACGTAAGGAACAGGATGAGACCCGATTGGGATTTGAAGTGGATTACGATCGCATAATCTTTTCTTCTGCTTTTCGGAGTTTGCAGGATAAGACCCAGGTTATTCCCTTGTCCAAAACCGATTTTGTCCATACGCGTTTGACACATAGTTTGGAAGTGTCCGTTGTAGGCCGTAGCTTGGGTAGAATCGCCGGGAAACGAATACTAGAGAAACATCCCCATCTGAGCGAGGTTCATGGATATACGTTCAACGATTTTGGGGCCATTGTGGCCGCTGCCGCCTTGGCTCATGATATAGGGAATCCTCCTTTTGGCCATAGTGGGGAAAAGGCTATTGGAGAGTATTTCAAAAATGGCAATGGAAAAAAATACCATTCAGTACTATCGGAAAAAGAATATCAGGACCTGATTGATTTTGAAGGAAATGCTAATGGATTCAAATTATTATCCGAATCCAAAGAAGGTGTTGAAGGAGGGCTGCGTTTGAGCTATGCAGTGCTGGGGGCTTTTATGAAATATCCAAAGGAATCACTTCCAAAGAAACCTACCAAACATATCGCAGACAAGAAATTCGGGTTTTTTCAGTCTGAAAAAGAATTTTTTGAGGAAGTTGCTAAGGAATTGGGTCTATTATCCACCGTCAATGGGGAAGATATTTCCTTTTCGAGACATCCCTTGGCCTATCTAATGGAGGCTGCGGATGATATTTGTTACACTATAGTTGATTTTGAGGATGGAATAAATCTTGGCCTAATTTCCGAGGAGTTCGCCCTGGAATATCTGATAAAACTGGTGAAAGATACCATAAACACTAAGAAGTACAATGGTTTAAGGTATAAAGAGGACAGGCTCAGCTATCTTCGCGCGTTGGCTATCAATACTCTGATAAGGGATGCCATTGAGGTTTTCGTTGAGAATGAAGAGAAAATACTTAACGGTACATTTGAGACTTCCTTATTGGACAAAAGCAAATATAAAGCACAAATTGCCGATATTATCTCGTTAAGCGTCCATAAAGTATATCGGTCCCAAGAGGTGGTGGAAAAGGAAATAGCCGGTTACAGAATTATTTCAGATATTTTGGATGTTTATACAGGCGCACTTGTTCGAGAAAAGGAAGGCAAATTTTCAAATTATGATAGATTGATGGTACAAACCTTGCCGGAGTTCTATCAGCAAACGGAAACATCTTTATATAAAATATTATTGAATACCTCTTGTTATGTGGCCAGTCTTTCAGATGGTTCGGCGGTTCATATACATAACAAGATTATGGGCAAACAACTTTAGAAATCATAAGAGACTCCTACGCCCAACAACTGCTTGAACTGTATCCTCGGTTCTCCCGGATCTATTACAATACCATCGGCGTTTACTTGCTCGTCGAACAAAATATCGTCGTCATAAATTAAATGGGTGCCAATAGTGGTAACGATATATTCGTTTACCTTGAGGTTAAAGTTGAGTTCCCAATCCACATCTACATTACCAAATCTACGCAAATAGTCCGTATACAAGTTTAGGCGATGTTTGAGCGCCATATTTTTAAAAACTTGGGTTTCCCAGGTGTGGTTGACCAGAAAACCAAACTCCAAAAAAACATTCTCACCTTGCTGTATCATGTTTCCATCGGCGTCAAAAATAGCTTTCTGCACCCCAAAAGCCCCTCTATCCGCCAAATCTTGATCTAGCACAAAAGTAGCCTTCTGGGTCACGGGCGAGATGTATAGATTGAATCTTTGATCCTTGGTGATGTATGAAGTTCCCGCTCCCAAAAAGGAATATCCGGGAGCCATAAACCGTGATATTGGTGTATCACGGTTTGGATATTTATATCCATTGGAAAATTGGGTGTTAAAATTGGCCTTTACGGAATAATACCAATTACTGATGGTATCCCTTTGATAGCCAAATGTGGAGCTAAATCGGATGAGGTCGTCCGTTTTTCGTATTTGTTGACCTTCCTGTACATTTATCCCATATCTAAATCGGAGTTCATTGTCCCACTGGATATATCTAAATTTATAATTTCGGGAAAAACTGGCATTGCCTAAGGCAGATACGGAATTGTCTCCCCCCGCATTCCAATTCACAAAGGCTACTTCGCTTAGGTTCAGCCCAAGTTTATTCAATCTGGTCCAAAATGAAGGCACACGAAATCTCTTCGGCTTTTCCATAAGGGTCTTTGTTTTTTTAAACGACACCTTTGGAATGGTGAGATTAACGCCCCTGGGGATATTTTTTATCTTCTCTTGGATACGGCGTACTACAATGGTATCAACTACGGTTGTATCCACCACCATACTATCTATTTGTGTACTGGGAGGAATAGGGTTTTGGGCCAGCAATAATCCAATTGGAAAAACAAAAGATAGGAGAAAAAGGGATAAGTTACGTCGGTTCTTGTTACGCATCAAAAATTCTATTTAAAAGATTTCTAAGGGAAGTAGCGTCTATTTCTGCCAGTCGATGGAGTTCATCCACTGTACCGTGCTCTAAAAAAACATCATCTATTCCGAGCATATGAATTTGGTTGGTATACCTCATTTCATTGGCTTTTTCCAGGATTGCACTACCAAATCCTCCTGCTTTGCAACCATCTTCGATGGTTATAATATGCTCGTAATTTTGAAAAATGTGTTCTAGACGATTTGTATCCAAAGGTTTTATGAAACGCATATCATAATGCCCTATGTGTTGGTTGTTATCGTTTTCATCAATAACCTTGCCAACCCTGTTTCCTATGGTGCCCAATGAAAGTATCGCGATTTTACTTCCCTTTTTTAATTCTTGGGAAGACCCGATCGCTATTTCTTGAAAGGGTTGTTTCCAATCCAAGATGGTTCCTTGACCCCTGGGATAACGGATGGCAATAGGGTTAGGTAACCCCAATTGTGCGGTGTACATAATGTTGCGGAGTTCCACTTCGTTTATAGGCGCAAAAATAATCAGGTTAGGGATGCATCGCAAGTATGCAAGATCATAAACTCCATGATGTGTTGCACCGTCCTCGCCAACAATACCGGCACGATCCAAACAGAATATTACAGGTAGATTTTGCAAGGCCACGTCATGTATGACCTGATCATAGGCACGTTGAAGAAAAGTAGAGTAAATATTGCAAAACGGAATCATACCCTCAATGGCCATCCCGGCCGCCATGGTAACTGCATGTTGTTCGGCGATGCCTACGTCAAAGGCCCTCTCCGGAATTTCCTCCATCATGTATTTTAAAGAACTGCCTGTGGGCATGGCCGGTGTAATCCCTACAATTTTTGGATTTTGCTTGGCAAGTTCAACCAAGGTATGTCCAAAAACATCTTGATATTTAGGGGGAGCGGTTTTGAAGGACTTCGCATGTATTTCTCCTGTGGATTTATCGAATTTCCCCGGTGCATGATAAACTACTTGGTTCTCTTCTGCCTTTTGCAATCCTTTTCCCTTTGTAGTGATAATATGCAATAACTTGGGCCCTGGGCGCGATTTTAAGCGCGTTAATTCGGCTATTAAATTTGGTAAATCGTTACCGTCAACTGGACCGGAGTAATCAAAATTGAGACACTCAAAGATGTTTTCATCTTTGGCCGTGCCTCTTTTTACATTGGTCAAATATTTTTTTAAGGCACCTACACTAGGGTCTATTCCAATAGCGTTATCATTCAGGATAATAAGTACATCTACATCGGTAACGCCGGCGTGATTCAACCCTTCAAAAGCCATTCCACTGGCAATGGAGGCATCTCCAATTACTGCGATATGCCGTCTGTCCGTTTCACCTTTTAACTTGGAAGCTATTGCCATGCCCAAAATGGCCGAAATGGAGGTAGAACTATGTCCTGTCCCAAATGCATCATATTTGCTTTCGTCAATTTTAGGAAACCCACTGATGCCGCCCAATTGTCTATTGGTATCAAAAATTTCCTTTCGCCCTGTCAAAATTTTATGCCCATAAGCCTGGTGTCCTACATCCCAAATGAGCTTATCTTTTGGAGTATCAAAAATATAGTGGAGAGCAATAGTAAGTTCTATAACGCCTAGGCTCGCACCCAGATGTCCTTCCTTTGTTGCCACAACGTCTATAATAAATTCCCTAAGTTCCTGTGCAAGTTGGGGCAGTACGCCCTCGGGAATCTTGCGCAAGTCTTCAGGAGAATTTATTTGGGAAAGGATTTTCATTTTCGGGGACAAATGTACGGTAAAATGGTTGTGCCATTCTTCACAATTTGACTCAAAATTGTACATTTGGTTTTATGGTTTTACCTTTTGATGATGCTTACTTTATGAAAAAGGCCCTTGAAGAGGCCCATGTGGCCTTTGAAAAAGGTGAGGTTCCGATAGGGGCCGTAATTGTAACACAGGACAGGATTATTGCACGTGCCCATAACCTTACCGAGCAATTGAACGATGTTACGGCACATGCCGAGATGCAAGCGATAACTTCCGCTGCTAATTTTTTGGGAGGCAAGTATTTAAACAATTGTGTGCTCTATGTTACCCTGGAACCCTGTCAAATGTGTGCGGGGGCATTGTATTGGAGCCAGATTTCAAAAATTGTATTTGCAGCTAAAGATCCCAAAAGAGGATTCGGGGCAATGGGTACAAAATTACATCCAAAAACTAAAATCCTAGGCGGTATTCTGGAGAACGAAGCTTCCGTTCTTTTGAAACGATTTTTTATTCAAAAAAGGAATTTGAACTGAAGGTTCATATAGATATAAAAAACCCCGGCATTTTTACCAGGGTCGAAATTCTGTTCAATAATACAATACTTATCTTACCACTTGCACCTGCGCTGCTACCATGCCCTTTCTGCCTTCTTCCTCTACGTATTCTACTTTGTCGCCTTCGTTTAGCTCAACCCCGTTCAATGCTGTAGCATGAACAAAGATGTCTTTTCCCGTCTCGTCGTTCGTAATGAATCCATATCCCTTGGAGTCATTAAAAAATTTTACTGTACCGGTCATTCAATTAAAATTATTTGTGAAAAAATGTTTGTCTCACTAAGGTATAATTTTTTGAGCAAAATCGACTTGGATTAAAGGTCAAATATTCATAAAGTCATTGGTTTTCAGACTTTTCCCTTTCTTTTTTTCGCATTTTTCGAATGTTTTCCTCGTTCAACATATAATCCTTCATCTTTTTCCCTTTGCTCACCTTGATTAAAAAAAGGGGCATGGCAACAAGAAAAAGCCCAACAGTACCAAAGCCAATAAATTTGTTGGCCAATAGGAGCTCTTCCTCTTGGATGGAAAACCCATAAAAAATCGAAATGAACGAGGCAATGGTAATAAGGGCAATAACGTATTTCATATACCTAAAATTATTAAAAAGAGCATGAACCAGTGCTACAATGTCCTATCCATTATTTTGTGAAGTTGATCAACTCGCGACGGTATGCGGTCAATAATTTGGATTTGGACACAAAACCAAAGTATTTCCCATCTTTGATTACCGGAAGATTCCAGGCCCCGCTATCCTGAAATTTTCGCATTACTTTTTGCATGGTATCCTCTCCGTAAAAAATATGTTCTGGAGGGTTTCGCATGAAACTCCTGACCAGCGTCGTATCATATATAGAAGTATCGAACATAAATTCCCGGATATCGTCCAATAATATGATGCCCGCCAAGGCTTTTTTTTCGTCTACCACGGGAAAAATATTGCGGGTAGATTTTGACACGGATTGGTGCAGCATGTCACCTAGGGTCATATCGAGCGATACGGTCTTGAAGTTTTTTTCAATAACATCATCCAATTGCATCAAAGTTAGGACCGCTTCGTCTTTATTATGTGTCAATAAAGCACCTTGTTGTGCCAGTTCCCTAGTATAAATAGAATAATCGGTGGCGTTTTTGGTAATAAGATATGAAATGGAGGCGGTAATCATAAGAGGGACAAAAAGGGCGTAACCTCCCGTGATTTCAGCGATTAAAAATATCGCAGTCAATGGGGCATGCAATACACCGGCTATAAGACCGGCCATACCGATCAACGTAAAATTACTTTCGGAGACAGCGAACCCCAGCCCCGAATTGTTGATCACTTTTGCGACAACATTGCCCAAAGCGCTGCCCATTACCATGGTAGGAATAAATATCCCCCCGGCACCACCCGCCGCCAAAGTGGTGGTCATGGCTACCGCCTTAAAAATGGTAATCCCAAAGAGGAGTGCTATAACTACCCAGATATTGTCAATATAAGCGTCAAACGGAGTTCTGCCCAGGGCAACCGCATGTTTACCGTCCAATAGATTATTGATAAACCCAAAACCTTCTCCATATAGGGGAGGAATAAAGTAGAGCATTATACCTATGGCCAAACCACCGATAAGTAATTTATATTTTGGACTTTTGAAGGGTTTGAAAAGTTTCTGAATGGCAAAGTACATTTTGGTGAAATAAATAGAGGCAAATGCGGTGCCAACACCTAATACGATGTAAAACAATGTGTCCTTCACTTCAAAATCCTGGGTAATCGTAAAGTTAAAAAGAGCCTCATTGCCCAAAAAGAAATATGAAGTAAGCACACCGGAAATGGAGGCAAGTAAAAGAGGCAGTACCGATAACATGGTCAAATCCAAGCTAAACACTTCCACTGCAAAAATGATAGCTGCAATTGGAGATTGAAAAATAGATGCTATGGCCCCTGCAGAAGCACAGGCGATCAACAAGGAGCGCGTCTTTGTATTGATATGGAACAACCGACTCATATTGGAACTGATTGCCGCTCCGGAGGCCACGGCCGGACCCAAAAGCCCCACCGAACCACCAAAACCAACAGTCAACGGGGCGGCTATCAATTGGGTATAGATTTGTTTGGGCGCAATAATACCTTTCCTTTTGGATAATGAAAAAAGAATGGAAGAGACCGCGTGTTGTAGTTTTTCCTTGTGCACGAATTTAACGTAGAGATATACCAGTGCCAGGCCGAATATAGGTAGTACAAAATACATTCCGTAGTTGGAAAAAAGGATACCCTTTTCTAGGGAAGATTCTATAAAATATGTGATATTCTTTAGGGTAACCGAAGCCAAACCTGCCAAAAGGCCGACCACAACGCTCAATATATGGATAAATGTTTTATTGGAAATGTGCTTGTATCTCCAAACCAATAAACGTTTTAAAAGATTTTTCTTAGGGTAGGGCATTGAATCTAGCCATTGACTAAGGGCAAAGGTATCCAATTTCTAATGAAGAAAACCGTAGGACATATTTCAGGAGAATGCTTAGTACTGCAATAGAAATTCGAAAGGTTCCGCCGATAGGAGCTTTCCGTTTTTGATTATACTGAATTGTAGTATGTATGTTCCTTCTGGTAAGATGTCCGTTGGAAAGGAAATCCACATGAAGCTTCCCCTGTGAAATAAATTTCTGATTGGGGGATCTTCAACGATTGTAAAACCCTCATCACAACTATTGGACAAAAATAAATTAACATCGTCAGTGCCATGGAGCCTCTGGTCCAATTGCGTATAGATTGGTGTTGTTATCAGTGGGTCTTCAACACTTGTAATGCTAATTTGGTAGTCTTCAGGTTTATTAAAATCGATTTCCGTTCTAAGGGATGAATCCCAAAAGAATCCCTGAAAAAGAAGTTTTGTTTTGTCCAAATCGCTGCAGGACACTATCTTTTGAAAACTAAGTGCGTTTATTTTTGGTTTCGGATTAAATAGGTCAATGGTGCTAAAACTACCGTTGTAATAGTCATTGAATTGAAGAGTCAACGTTGCTTCCAACCTTTCTTCATATACTACCGAGGAATCAAATAAGGTATGTAGTCCGGTTGAAGTTGTGATCAATAAGGAGTCCTTTGAGATTATAGTGATTTCTGTTGGAATGCTGTCGCTTTCCCTTTTTAGAAATGAAACTATACCATCTCCTAATTCATTGTAATCATCATCAGCAAATATATTGGTAACCCAGATACTATTAGGATTTCCTTCCCGTATAAAAGTGTAGTTAAAAGGGAGTGTCCTAAACTGTGTTTCATCGCCTTCTTTTGTAAAATCATTTACCTTGAATACGGGCTTTGCCAGATAAGCGGTTCCGCGCTCAAGATTATTGATTTCCAACACCTTTTGATTTTCAATGGTAACCTCTAAAATATTCCAGTTACTGTCATTGAGCTTCTTGTACCAGATTTCAGTAACTAGGTCTCCCCCGTTTGTTGTCAGATTTGAATAGGTATATTGGAGCTCTATGGAGGTTGATGTGATTTCGCCAATACTGGAAGTCAATCCCTCCAGGTCTATTCTAGCCGTTGAGGGCATGGTCTCTGTACTGTTTTTGCTACAACCCAAAGATAGGACGGCAAATGCTACGAATAAAACAATTCTCATTGTATGCTTGTGAGAGTCCTACTTAAAAAACACCTGACTACTTTGTCCTCAGCTTGGACATATGGACTATGTCCGTAGTTTTAGCCCCAACTCATCCAACTGTTCTTGGTCAATAGGGGAGGGAGCATCGATCATCACGTCCCTACCATTGTTGTTTTTGGGAAAGGCGATAAAATCCCGAATGGTTTCCTGTCCACCTAAAATGGCAACTAAACGATCCAGACCAAAGGCTATACCACCATGTGGTGGGGCGCCATATTGGAATGCATCCATCAAAAACCCAAATTGGGCCCGTGCCTCTTCCGGGGTAAAGCCCAAATGACCGAACATGGTGGCTTGGACTTCCTTGTCATGGATACGGATCGACCCACCACCGATTTCATTGCCATTTAAGACCAAATCATAAGCATTGGCCTTTACTTTTCCCGGATCCGTTTCCAATAGTTCCAATTGACCAGGTTTGGGTGAGGTAAACGGATGATGCATGGCATGATAGCGACCAGTTTCCTCATCCAGTTCCAACAGAGGGAAATCGGTTATCCAGAGTGGGGCAAATTCATCGGATTTTCTAAGCCCCAAACGTTCCGCCATTTCCATACGCAATGCACTTAATTGAGACCGTGTTTCATCGGTAGGGCCGGACAGCACACAGATTAGGTCACCGGCTTTGGCCCCAACAACCTCCGCCCAATTGCCGAGGTCATTTTGATCATAAAATTTATCAACGGATGACTTAAAAGTACCGTCCTCATTGCATTTTACGTAGACCATACCTTTTGCGCCAATCTGTGGACGTTTTACCCAATCGACTAATTTATCGATTTCCTTTCTGGTGTAGACGGCAGCATTGGGTATGGCAATACCGCCAACAAATTCTGCCGAGTTGAATACATTGAAATCCCTATGTTGGGCAACTTCATTTAATTCTGCTAGCTCCATACCGAAGCGGATATCCGGTTTATCATTTCCAAAGCGCCTCATGGCTTCATCAAAAGTCATTCTAGGAAAAGCATCCACTTCAATTCCATTAATTTCCGCCAACAAATGTCTGGTAAGGCCTTCAAAGGTATTAAGTATATCTTCTTGTTCCACAAAGGCCATCTCACAATCAATTTGCGTAAATTCGGGTTGCCTGTCCGCTCGTAGGTCCTCGTCCCGAAAGCATTTCACAATTTGAAAGTACTTGTCCATTCCGCCGACCATTAACAGCTGCTTAAAAGTTTGTGGCGACTGGGGCAAGGCATAAAATTGTCCCTCGTTCATTCTGCTGGGAACCACAAAATCACGCGCACCTTCAGGTGTTGATTTTATGAGGTACGGTGTTTCCACTTCAATGAAACCTTCTTCAGATAGATACTTCCGTACTTCCATGGTTACCTTGCTTCGGAAGATGAGGTTGTTTTTCACTGGGTTTCTACGGATGTCTAAATAACGATATTTCATTCGCAGGTCCTCACCACCGTCGGTCTCATTTTCAATAGTGAATGGGGGCGTTTTGGATTTATTGAGAATAGTAAGCTCATTTACCAAAACCTCTATATCCCCAGTAGGAAGGTTGGGATTTTTGGAGGCTCTTTCAATGACTGTGCCCTTGGCCTGGACTACAAACTCCCTACCTAAATTCCTGGCCTTTTCCAGTAAATCCGAGGAGGTACGTTCTTCATCGAATACCAGTTGAGTAATGCCATAACGATCTCGTAAATCTACCCAGACTACAAAGCCTTTATCCCTGGTTTTCTGAACCCAACCGGTGAGCGTAACCAAAGAGCTGGTATGGGATTCCCTCAATTCACCGCAGGTATGACTCCTGTACATATATTCTGGTTTTGGACGGCAAAGTTAAGAAGTATCCTTGTTTAAAGACTATGGATTTTCCAAAAAAGATTGTAAAGATTAAAAACTGATAAAAGCCATAAATATCTTTGAATTAGATTGTTACATTTGCAATGTAAATTTAGTGTTAACTAAAAGTTATGTGAATGTGTTTTTTGTGTAAAATAAACGTATCTTTGTAACGTTAACATTAAGTGGATAAGAATCTAAATCCGATAATACAATGAAATTAGTTACAATACTACTAGCGCTTACATTCTCTCTAGGAATGAGTGCCCAAGATAATAAACCCACTTTTGAGAAGAAAGGGGATTTGACAAAGGCCACATATTTTCACGATAACGGCGAGATTGCACAAACCGGGTATTTTTTAGAGGGAAAATTACATGGACAATGGAAAATGTTCGATGAAACCGGTAAGAAAATAGCAAAGGGGAACTATGAAATGGGCAAACGAACCGGAAAATGGTTTTTCTGGGAAGGAGAAGTACTTAAGGAGGTAGACTTTACTGACAATAGGATTGCGAGCGTAGTAGAATCAAAAAATGCGAAACCCGTTGTTATAAATTGAAATAAGTCAACAAGATAAAATAGAATGGCCACGATTTTCATCGTGGCCATTCTATTTTGGGTAAAACTAGATTTGATTAAGCAGCAACTTCCAACTCTTTTTCGTCTACTTTGGTCGTTTTTCCGGTACCCCGTAACCGTACCTTAATGCGGTAGGTAATATTAAATAGTACAGGAACTATGATTAGGGTAAGGAACGTGGCGACTATCAACCCAAAGATGACCGTCCAGGCCAACGGACCCCAGAAAATTACGTTATCCCCGCCCATGTAAACTCTGGGATTAAATTCGGAGAAAAGGGAGAAGAAGTCGATATTCAAGCCAATGGCCAACGGGATCAGACCCAGGACAGTGGTAATTGCGGTCAAAATTACAGGGCGTAACCTGGCCTTCCCGCCTTTTACAATTATTTCGGTTACATCTTCCATACTCAACAAGTCCTTATCATCCATACCCAACTGGACCTTTTTACGGTCGATCAAGATCTGGGTATAGTCAAGAAGTACCACCCCATTGTTAACTACAATTCCGGCCAGGGAGATAATTCCCATCATGGTCATCATAATCACAAAGGGCCAACCGGTCAACATCAATCCACCAAAGACGCCAATGAAGCTTAGGAAAATGGCAATCATAATAATAAGCGGTTTGGAAATGCCCCCGAACTGGAAAATCAAAATCAACATAATCAATCCCAAACCACCGAAAAAGGCTCCCACCAAAAATTGCATTTGCTTGTTTTGTTCTTCGATTTCACCCGTAAAGTCTATTTTGACCCCTTCTGGAATACCTTTGAAATTTTTCATTTCTTCCTGGACTTGTGCCACGACCTCTGCGGGGTTACCCCCTGCTTGAAGCCCGGAATATACGGTAACCACTCGGTTTCCATCGCGATGTTTAATGGCGCTGAATCCCGAAGAGTTTCGTTGTTGTGCTACGGCGGACACTGGTACTTCCTTGATTTGTCCGCTTGCTTGATCTCTAAAAATGATATTTTGATTGAACAAGGCATTCTTATCAAACCGAATGCTTTCATCAAATCGGACGTTGATATCATAGTCTTCCCCATCTAACTTATACACACCGGCTTTCTCACCGAAAAGTGAACGTCGCAATTGTGTACCTACTTGTCCCACGGCAACACCAAGTTCCCCTGCTTTTTCACGATCTACAACGACCTGCACCGAAGGTTTGCTTTTGTTTACATCAATTTTTAGTTCTTCTATAAAAGGGATACTCTTGGTATTGATAAAGTTCCGAATTTCCTCCGCAGTACTGATCAATTGATCGTAGTCTTTCCCTTCCAATTCTATGTTTACCGGATAACCGGCTGGAGGACCGTTATAGTCTTTTTCCACGGAAATGGTGACTCCAGGATAAATACCTTTTAAATTATCTTGAATAGCGCCTCGCAGTTCTTCGGTATCCAATCCGTTCCGGTATTTATATTCACGCATGGAAACCGTCACTTTGCCCCTATGTGGCATTTCGGCCGAAGAACCTCCATCCGTCTGGGGGTTTCCTGCGCCTTCTCCAACTTGGGAAACTGCGGATTCTACCAAATAACTGGTTTCTCCATTTTTGTATTTAGGCCTATTTACTACTTCATATACCCTTTTTTCAACACTCTTGGTCAATTCGTCCGTTTTTTCAATGGAAGTTCCCTGGGGATATTCGATATAAACATAGATTTCATTAGGGGTATTATCAGGAAAAAATTCGATTTTGGTTCGCCCAGCACCTATGGACATCCCGAAGAGCATAAAGGTCACGATCAATAAAGAAACGGTGATGCCAAAATACCAATATACATTTCCTCCCCTTAAAGCATTTTTTATCTGCTTTTCATAAAGGTTCTCGAAACGGGGCATAATGCTATCCTGAAAACGGTTGGCCCATGGTTTAAGCAAGTATTTGTATACCCAGAACATAATGGCCGTGAAAACGATTACCGTGCCGAGGCCACGTACAGTGCCACCAACGATAAAGATAAAAATGCCGACGGCCGCCAAAATACCTGTGGTCCGAATCAATTGCTTTAGGTCGAGTTCCTTTTGACCGGTCTCCATAAACTGGGATACCAACATGGAATTCATGAAGATGGCCACAAACAATGAGGATCCTAAAACTACAGACAGTGTCAGCGGGAAGAAAATCATAAACTGACCAAAGATTCCGGGCCATAACCCAAGTGGTACGAAAGCCGCAACCGTGGTCAAGGTGGAGATAATAATCGGAAAAGCGATTTCCCCGATACCTTTTTTGGTAGCCTGGATTCGGGACATGCCCTCTCCCATTAGACGATATACATTTTCGACCACCACAATACCGTTATCCACCAACATTCCCAGACCCATAATCATTCCGAACAAGATCATCGTATTCAGCGTATTCCCAAATAGATTTAATATGGTGAATGAAATGAACATGGACATGGGGATGGCAAAACCTACAAAAAGTGCATTACGAAATCCTAGGAAAAACATCAATACGGTAACCACTAGGATAATCCCGAAAATAATATTGTTCACCAAATCATCCACTTGGTTCAAGGTTCGGCTCGAAGAATCATTCGCGATGGAAATATTAAGATCGGCCGGATAGTAGTTTTCCTGCGCCTCTTTTACCAGTTCCCTGACTTTGGTTGTGGCCTCGATCATGTTTTTGCCTGATCGTTTTTTGATATCGAGCATGACCACACTCTCGCCAAATTCCCGAGCATAGGTGGTTTTTTCCTCTTCATCGAAGGAGACGGTTGCAATGTCTTTTAGATACACGGCACCATCCTCGGATTTAACGACAAAATCATTTAGTTCTTGGGGATCATCAATTTCCCCTAGTATACGAATGGTTCTGCGTTGCTCGCTGGTTTTTATGTTTCCAGCGGACATGGTCATGTTGCCATTGGCAATGGCATTTATAACATCTTGAAAGCTTACTTTAGCAGCCATCATTTTATAGACATCTACCGCTACTTCTACCTCCTTTTCCTGTGCTCCTCTAATATCTACCTCCTTGATTTCTTGCAGATTCTCGATTTCATCTTCCAGATACTCAGCATATTCCTTTAATTTTTCAACGGGATAGTCGCCCGTAAAATTAACGTTCATTATAGGAAAGGACTCGGCCAAGTTAAGATCAAAGATACTGGGCTCTACCTTGGCGCCATTAAAAGTGGGCCAATCCTCGCTTGCCTTTTCAACATCAACTTCGTCCTTTACATTCTGTTTGGCCTGCTCTACCGTAATTTCTTCATCGAACTCTACCGTAATGATGGAGTAGTCTTCCTGTGAAGTAGAAATGGTTTCCACCACATTACTCAGGTTTTTCAGTCGATCTTCCAGAGGATCCGTGACGAGCCGTTCCATATCTTCGGCAGTATTTCCTGGGAACAAAGTGCTCACATAGATTTTGGTTTCCACGATTTCCGGGAAATCTTCTCGGGGCATTGCCTGATAGGCCTTAAAACCTACCCATAAGAAAATGGCGATCATTACATATATAACCGAGGGGTTGTCTATGGCCCAGGAAGATAGCCTAAACTCTTTGTTGGCGTTTTTCTTTTGTCTGCTCATCGCTTTATTAGTTCAATATTTTTACATTTTGCCCTTCCTTGATGCTCCTTGCACCTTCCTGTATCAATAATTCGCCTTCGGCGACCCCTGAAAGTACTTCGACCATTCTACCTTGGGCCAGTCCGGTTTCAATAATCCGCCTATTGGCCGTGGCTTTGTCCTCACTCATTTTTTCTGCAACATATACATATTGCTGTCCTTCGGCATTTTCGGAAATAATTCCCTGAGGAATTAGGATGGCTGACTCATTAGTGTAATCGTTAAGACTTACTTTGGCGGTAAGATTCGGTTTTATATGACCCTCTTTGTTGGGTACCGATATTTCAACTCGAAAGGCCCTATTACCGGGATTAATGAAATTTCCGGTTTGTCTAATAGTAGACACTACGGTATCCCGTAAGACTGGAAAGAAAACCTTCGCCTCTTTCCCCTCTTGAATACCGCTGAGGTAATTCTCAGGGACATCTACCTCTACGTACATATCCGATAAGTTTACAATGCGGAATACCTCGGAACCGACGCCTGGGGCCACTACTGTACCCTGATCTTTTATAACATCATCGATAATTCCCGAAAATGGAGCTCTTATCGCTGATTTATCCAGCTGACTTTTTGCTTGATTAACCGCGCTTTCAGTTGCTTCATAGTTGGATTTGGCCTGCAAATATTGTATCTCGGAACCTATTTTTTGCTCCCATAGCCGCTTCTGACGCTCAAAGGTGGTTTGGGCCAATGCCGCCTGTGTCTTTAATTGTGCCAATTGGCTTCCTACACCCCCATCATCTATGGTGGCCAACAGCTGCCCTTTCCTCACCTTGTCGCCTTCCTTCACATAAACACGTTGTAGTGTGCCAGCCATCTCGGGATAGATCAATACATTCTGTTTTGTTTTTACATTGCCTTGAAGTTCCAAAAAGTGATTAAATTTTTCCGGAGTAGCTACCAAAGTAGTAACCAACGGTAGATTTTCCTCACCGGATTTAATTGCGATGACGGAATCCAAGAGTTTAATGTTTGATTCCAGTTCTTTCTGTTTTCCGGAAATTTTGGTTTTTTCCGCGCGTAGGGATTCAAGATCCCCTTCGGCAATCAAAGCCTCTATAGATTGTTCGCCAGAACCTCCGCAGGCCACAATCATCATAACGGTCGCTAGTGCATATATTGTTTTTTTCATTTTTTTAGGTTTATAAGTTGATGTTTTATATGCTTATTCGTTAATAATGGTTTCCAAATCTGTTTTCCTATTGATGACATCTACCATGGATTGAAGATACCCTTGTTGTGCATCGTACAATTGGGTCTGTGCCTGGCGCAACTCAAAACTACTTGCAATACCTTCGGAATATTTAATCTGATTTTTTCTTTCGATACGTTCCGCCAACCTCAAATTTTCTTTGGCAGTTTCATATTGTTCCGTAGCAAAGATGAAATCACTTTTTGCCCTTTCCCACTGCAATCTTATTTGTTCCTCGGCCTCTGACAATTGCGTCTTGGCTTTCTCCAAAGCAATTTTTGCACGTTGTGTACTGGCACTTCTTCCTAAGGAGCTGAATATGGGGATGGTAAGATCCACGCCAAATGTCGAAAACTCAAACCAATCCTGATCATTATTGAAAAACTCAAAATTATTTCCGAAGGCTGAAGTACCGTAGTTAACAAAGGCATTCAACGTTGGCAATGCCTTACTTTTCGCCAATTTTAACTCATAGAAACGTTGCTCGTTAAGGTTCTCAACCAATTTATAATCCACATTTTTCTCTATGTTGAAATCAGAATCCAAAAGCTCAAATCGCATCTGATTCTGTGTTAAATTGTCCAAATTTTCTTCTAGTTGGGTAGGCGCATCTATATCTATGCCCATGATAAGATTCAGCATTTGCAACGTAATTTCTTCAAAGCGTATGGCATTTTTAAGTTGGTTCTCCACGGAGGAAAGGGTAATTTCCAACTGTTCTACACTTTCCTCGTCTCCTAGACCATTTTCAAAGAGTTTTTGTGTCTCGAATAAATTTTTCTCCAAGGTAACCTTGTTTTTTTCAAAAATACCCACGCTTTCCTGGGCCAATAGAACATTGCCGTAGGCTTCTACCACTGCTTTTCGAACATCCAAATCGGTCTTCTCCTTGTTGTAGGCACTATATTTCAAAAATGCTTTGGTAGCTTGGACGCCTACAATGTAGGAGCCATCGAATAGCTGCTGTTTTAGCGTTCCAGTAGCAATAATCTGCTGCGGCACACCAAAAACTACCGGTGTAAAAGTCCCTGGTTCCCCATCTGGGAAAAATTCAGAGGGAATCAAGGAGACCGGTTGCTTCAATTGATTTTGATAGCTCACAGTACCGTCTACCTGTGGAAGACCCGATGCAATAACCTCCCATTTTTGCTTTTGGGCATCTGTTAGATCCCTCTCGGCATTAATGGCGCTATAATTGTTTTCCAAGGCAAAGGCAATGGCCTCTTCCAAGGAAAAGGTATATGTCTGCTCTACTTGTTGTTCTTGTGTATATGCAAATGTAATGGCACAAAGTGCAAAGAACACTATAAAATGATTCCTCATCTATTCCTGGTTTGAGTTGATAATTGCATTCAATATTTTTCGTCCCTTGGGCGTTACTATGCCCCTTAAGTGATATTCCAAATAATTGTCCATTAATGATTCCGCCGTAAATTTTTCTTTTGGAAAAAGGTTATGATCCTTTATGCTGGTTACCCCAAAAAAGTAAATTCGTGAAACAAAATCAATGTTTAGATTTTCACGATAAATACCCATATCCATACCTCTCTTAATATTGTCCAAAACACAGTCCTGCATCATTTCAAATTGCTTCTGTTTAATGTTCTCGTGAATTTTTGGATAATATTTTTGCAGTTGATACTGTGGGGAGGATTTCTCGCCCTTCAAATGTAACATTAGGAATTTTTTGATTTCATAAATCTCCTCTATGGGGTTTTTTTGTAAGGAACATAGAAAGTCTATGCCCTGGGACACGTTACAAAAAAGATACATGGTACTTTCCTCTACAAGCTCGGTTTTATTTTCAAAATGCGTATAAATCGTCTTTTTGGAGATACCCATCTCGTTGGCCAAGTCATCCATGGTAACACTCTTGAATCCAAGATTCAAAAACATGTCCGTAGCCTTTTCTAAGATTTCTTCTTTCATAATGCGGCCGCAAATATACATTGGGAAACTCAAAACACATTAAAAGTTTCCAAGGTTTTGCAATTATTTAACATTCCCGCTGATAGATATCATTGTTCTTCTCGTTTTTGTCGCTCTACATATTCCCTGTAAGCATTTTCACCTTCTTCTTTCCAGTAGCTATCATAATACTTCCATTTTGAAAAATCGTTTCTTGAACTTCGGCAATCTTCGGATTTCCATCTTTTTCTGGATTTTGATTTACTTCCCGAATGATGGTTTCCAAAACTTCCAAATAGAATTTTGGCCAAGGCAAGAATACCTACGGCTTGCCAATAGGTAATTAGTGTTAGACCGAAAATATCCGGCATAAGCCAATTCCATAACCACATGATTACATACCCGAAGAGAAATACAAAGACTATTGCGGCTATAATGGCGAAAAATATCTTGAATGCTTTGGTGATTTTTCTTTCAACCCTGGTCTTAACGATGCGTTCTAAATGATCTTCCATTTTTTCAAATTTTAATTATTGTTATTTTTTTCTGATTTTAATTGTGTCAATAATAGCGCTATGGCACGATGGCGTCTAGACATCAAGGTGCCTTGGGGAACGCCTGTTTCATCGGACAGTTCCCTATAGCTATAGCCCTCAAAATCTACGGCCAGTAAAATGTCGCGGTAATCGGGCTTTAAATTGAAAATTGCCCGTTTCAGTTCATTTTTCATGTGTTCCGAATAGGCATTGTCCGTTTTGCCATAGAACACTTCCGT
Source organism: uncultured Flavobacteriaceae bacterium (assembly GCA_947494715.1). Lineage (GTDB taxonomy): Bacteria > Bacteroidota > Bacteroidia > Flavobacteriales > Flavobacteriaceae > Ulvibacterium. The sequence continues at coordinate 182,391 of CANLWG010000009.1, forward strand.
AAACTCTATGAATCGGTTTTCTATTTCACTTTCCAGATGCGTTTCGGACTTCTTGGTCCGCATCAGGTCAATAATCTTGTTTCGTATCGAATTGTAGACGAAGCCGGCTATATTTTCAATGGGTGATAGACTGTCGGCCCTGGAAAATATTTTAAGGGCAACATCCTGGACTATATCCTCTGCATCCCTGTCCGCGGCATTATCTATACGCGACCTCACATAGAATCTCAGCGAATGATATTCGTCGTTGAAAAAGGTTTTTAATTTGGTATAGTTTTCAGTATTCGAAACCATTCAAAAGAGAGTTATTGGAAAACTTCAATTATATAGACGAAGGTTTTCAAATCTATTGCACTTTATTTCACTTATCCATTACTATTTCCATTGCGTACTGCATAAGATGTTGGCAATAGGTGTATTTTTGAAAAAATTTGTTACAATGCAATCTATAGAATTCTATCGCTCCGAGTTCATTTCATATTTAGAAAAGAAAATAAAGACCAAGGAGCCTAGGAATCTTTATGAACCCATTACCTATATTCTAAATTTGGAGGGTAAACGTTTGCGCCCGGTATTGGTACTCATGGCTGCGGAAATCTTTGGGATGGACTATAGAAAGGCATTGGATGCGGCTCTTGCGGTTGAGGTTTTTCACAATTTTTCATTGGTACATGATGATATCATGGACCGGGCCCCACTACGAAGGGGTAAACCCTCGGTCCACGAAAAATGGAATGTAAACACGGGAATTCTATCAGGTGATGCTATGCTCATTGCCGCTTACCAGTTGTTTGAAAACTATGAGGACCCTATGTTTCAGAATTTGGCGAAACTTTTTAGCAAAACGGCCCTAGAAGTATGTGAAGGCCAGCAATATGATATCGATTTTGAAGAGAGGGAGGATGTGACCATTCCCGAATACCTGAAGATGATCGAATATAAAACAGCGGTACTTGTCGCAGCAACATTAAAAATGGGTGCTGTCATAGCTGAAGCACCAATGGATTCGCAAGATGCCGTTTATGATTTTGGGCTTAATCTGGGTATCGCCTTTCAAATAAAGGATGATTTTTTGGATGCTTTTGGTGATTCGGAGACCTTTGGCAAGCAAGTAGGAGGTGATATTATCGAAAACAAGAAAACGTTCCTATACCTCAAAGCATTGGATTTGGGTATGCCCGAACAAAAAAAAGAGTTACTGGACTTATACTCCATTAAACCCGAAGACCCCTCGGCCAAAATCAATTCCATTAAGGATATTTTCATTGATACCGGTGCGGCTAAAAGTACGGAGGCGGAAATTGGCCGCTATACCCAAAAAGCTTTTGACAGTCTTAAAAAGTTGGATGTTTCGGCCGATAGAAAGGCCTCATTGCAAGAATTTGGTGAAAACTTGATGCGCCGGAAGGTTTAAAACAATCTCTTGAGTAGTGCCTTGGTAAAAGGAATTTTGGGACTTCCCCAAATATTCCCCAAGTCTTCCCAAAAATTGGTTTCCTCATCTAGGAACTTAAAGATTTGTTGGGGTGTTCTATTTTTGAAAAGAGCTTCGAACACCCTAAATCCAATAGCATTGTTGTCCTTTAGTACATCTAAAAACAACAAATCATAATACCAAAATCTGTTCTTAAAACTAAATGTAGTCAAGGGCTTACCGGTTTTCAGAAATTCCAAGAGAAGGGGAATCTTTTTGGACGTGCTCATAAAGGTATAACCCGTACTGGGTTTGGCCCAACCGCCCGCCGTGCCTATATAGTATATCTTTGGAGTATTGCGTTCACTAAAATTGTAACAGGTCATAGGAATACTGCCCTTTTCCGTTTCCATAATCTCAAAATCGATGCTCTTTAACTTATGCCTTAGGTAGTCCTCTAGAGCAACTTTATAGTCATCCTCTGGAAGTAAATCCTCCGAGAATAAAGTATACTCCACCAAAGCTTCCGTTTTAGAGAAAGGGAGAACGTATATAAATCGGGTATTTCCCTTTTGCAGAACCGAAAAATCCATATAAGTGGCCTGGTCCACATCAAAAATAGGATGAGTAGTTTTCACGAACCATCCCAGGAAATGTTGTTGGAGCACAGGATATCTTTTTTGACCGGTAGCCATTCGATAATCAAAAATACTATTGAAAACTTGCTTTCCCTTATATTCCGATTTTTCCGTGATTACGTTAACAACATCCTGTTCTTCTCGAATCATGGACACCTTTTCTTGCCTGAACATGACGTTGGAAAAATTTGAAACCCGACTTAAATACGAAGTATAAAAATCGATGCCCTTAATCATTTTATAGGAATAGGGAGCAATAGGGAACCGTTGGGAAAATTGTTGACCGGCAAAATAAATGTGGTTCCAGGTTTTGTGTACAATATCGTCGAAACGGCCTTCTCCCTTTTCCCAAAAACACCAGGTGCGGTCATTGGTTTTTTTGGCATCCTTGTCCAACATTAAAATCAATTTGTCCTTAAAAAAAGTATCATTTCCCATAGCCTCCGCCAGCATGAGACCTGCAGCTCCCGCTCCAATAATGATATAATCATATAGTGTATTATCTTTTTGCAAATGTCCGGGTTTTGCCTTTAAAAGTAGGGAATATAGACTGTTTTGCAATATAAGGATCCCTTAAGCTGTTTTTACATAGGTGTTGGGTGAGCAACCTATCAATCCAATCGATAGCGCATTCCAAAAAACCCTCGAATACCCTGATTTGGGCCATAGACATATGTAGGATCAAAGGTCAACGCATTGGGGTTGTCCGCAGTGGCTACCACATCGCCGTTCCCATCAAAGGTGACATTTTTATCAAAGGGGTCGTTTGCCCTGGCAATAATAAAAGGATTGCCACGGTTTGGGGTCCAGTCCAACAAGTTTTTGATACCCCCATAGACTTCAAAATCTTTCAACCCTTTGTAGGTAAACTGAATGTTCTGGATACTCCATACAGGGGAAAATTCCTGCCTGGGATCTAAATCGCCTAACAAGGGCAAGCGCATCGGGCCATATAGATTTCCAGTATAGTCCACACTTAAATGAAGCGATCTAATATCATAGGAAACGTTCCAGGTACCGGTATAACTTTCGGTTAGGATTTGACGTTGGGTAATCCCGTCTTCGGTATTGCTTACATCTTGCAAGGTAGCCCCAATGAGCACTTTAAGGCCAATGGGGAAAACCACATCCAGATTTGCACTTATACCCTGGGAAACGGACTTGCCATCCAAATTGTCATAAATAATCTGATTGGGATCCGTATCATAATCCGGAAGGATAATATTACTGAAGTGGGTATAAAATACTGAGGCATCCAGACCTATAAATATACCGTTGTCGGCATAGATCTTTTTCATGTAGTTCAAATTGAAGTTAACCGAGCGTTCCGGTCTCAATTCTTCCGCAATGATTACCTCTCGGGCTCCCGTTAAGGCTGCATGATCTTCTGTAAACAAATTTACGACCCGAAACCCCGTTCCCGTATTGAAGCGTAGGATATCATTATCGCCCAACTTCCATTTATAGGCTGCTCTTGGCGTTAGGATATTCCCGTGTCTGCTGTCGTAATCGTAACGAAGACCGAGAAGTAAATTGTGTTGTGGTGCCAGTTGAATTTCGTCCTGGGCAAATAGACTTGGAATAAAGACTTCATCCGGTTCATTATTTCGCAAGTTGGCCGTAGCAGGAGTATTGTCATCATAGTAATTGTAGCGAATGGCACTTCCGAATAACAAATCGTGTTTTCCAACGGCCTTGTCCCATGTTAGCTGGGAGAAACCGATGCGCTGATCGGCCAAATAAGGGATGTCTCCGTACACGGAGTTTTGGTTGTGATCATTGTAGGAGAACGATAGCAATAACTTTTCTTTAAAAGGCAGCTGATATTTACCTAAAACCTCCCACCGACGTGTATAGATGCTTTCACCGTAGATTTCATCACCACCGCGAAATTCCGGTGTCCACTGCATTTCACCGCCCCAACGGTCTTCATAAAAAAAGCGACCGGCAAGGGAAAAAATACGGTTTTCAGGTCGCTTAAAATTCCACTTTTGAAAAATGGAAATACGATTTTGAAGGGTCAGATCCGTAAAATTATCACCATTGTTATCGACTGGGGTATCATAATTGAAGTAATTAATGCCTAAGAGCATATCAGTTTTGGTACCGAACTCAATTTTGGCACCCACATCCATATTGTACTCGCCCCAACCGGTTGCAAAACCATCTGCAAAAAAGTCCGGTGCTTCCAAGGTATTTTTTGTAATAACATTTATGAGTCCGCCAACTGCCTCGCTGCCATATAAACTTGAGGCAGGGCCCTTAACGATTTCTATTTGGTCAATGAGCGAATTGGGAATTCCTGAAAGTCCGTATACCGTGCCCAATCCACTTACAATGGGCATTCCGTCGATCAAAACCAGGGTGTATGGGCCTTCCAATCCATTGATATGAATGTCCCCCGTATTACAAACGTTACAATTTATCTGTGGCCGAACGCCATTTACATTTTGTAAGGCCTCAAAAATACTCGCGGTCGGATTTTTTTTCAGAAAGGTAGGGCTGTAGACTTCCACAGGTACCGGGCTTTCCAATCGGCTTACCGGTTTTAACGTGCCTGTAACCACCATTTCATCCAACTGTTCCGAAGATTCCGTCAAAGTTATAAGAAGCGTTTTAATTTGATTTTGGGATAAAGATACCCGTGTAATAAACGGTAGGTATCCAATAGCTGTGGCTTGCACCTTATAATTACCCGGAGGAATATTTTTTAATGTATAAGAGCCCATAACGTCCGCTGACGCACCCAAGGTCGTATTCTCCAGATGAATATTGACAAAAGGAACAGGTTCCCCATTGGAACTAACGGTACCGGTCAAAATAGCGTTCTGTCCATATGTGCAAAGTGTACAAAGGATAAATAAAGACCAAGATATTAAGTAAGCATATTTATTTTTGGTCACTATAAATTAAATTTTAGACAAAGCTAAAAATTTGTTTTTAGATATAAAAATGTATTTTTGCTTAAATTGAAATTAATGACACTTTCTGAGGAAGACTACATTAAGGCCATTTATCACCTAGGCAAGGGGGAGCGTACAAGCGTATCTACCAATGCCATAGCGGAACAAATGGAAACCAAACCTTCTTCGGTGACGGATATGATCAAAAAACTTTCTGAAAAGGGATTGGTCAATTATAAAAAATATAAGGGGGTATCCATGACCGAGTTCGGTACGAAAACGGCGTTGACCCTAGTTCGAAAGCATCGCCTTTGGGAGGTGTTTTTAGTTGAAAAATTAGACTTTTCGTGGGATGAAGTTCACGATGTAGCAGAGCAATTGGAGCATGTAAAAAGCGAAAAACTGGTCGACCGGTTGGATAAACATTTGGGATACCCACAAGTAGATCCCCACGGAGACCCTATACCTTCAAAAGAAGGTGAATTCAAAAAAGCGGTCAAAAAACTGTTGAACGAAGTACCTATTGGGGCCGAAGGCATATGTGTGGGAGTAAAAGATTCTACACCCCCTTTCCTAAAGTTTTTGGACAAGAACAATATCGCTTTGGGGGATGCCATCCAGGTTTTGGACAAGGAAGAATTTGATGGTTCGCTTCACTTGAAAATAAAGGGAAAGGATATTCATATTTCCGAACAGATTGCAGCCAACCTCTATCTTAAAATTACGGAATAACTATGCAACAGGTAATCGATTATTTTGAATCCATAAACCCAATTTTAGCGGCCCTATATGCCACATTGTTTACGTGGGGACTTACTGCAAGCGGTGCTGCTCTTGTATTTCTCTTCAAGGGAATGAACAGGGCCCTTTTGGATGGTATGCTTGGTTTCACCGGCGGAGTTATGGTAGCTGCGAGTTTTTGGAGTCTTTTGGCACCTGGTATAGAGATGAGCCCGGGCGAAGGTTTTGTAAAAGTGATTCCGGCGGCCGTTGGTTTTTTATTGGGAGCCATTTTTATTTATGGATTGGATAAAATATTGCCCCATTTACACATAAACTTTAAGGAAAGTGAGGCCGAAGGAGTGAAGACCCCATGGCACCGGACTACCTTACTAACCTTGGCCATTACTCTTCATAACATTCCCGAGGGTTTGGCCGTGGGCGTACTTTTTGGTGGCGTGGCAGCGGGTTTTGAAGGAGCAAGTATTGGTGGGGCGGTAGCTTTGGCATTGGGCATTGGGTTACAGAATTTTCCAGAAGGTTTTGCCGTGGCCATGCCATTACGTCGGCAAGGATTGAGCCGATATAAAAGTTTCCTATATGGCCAGGCCTCCGCTATTGTTGAGCCCATAGCGGCTGTTTTAGGGGCTTGGGCCGTATTGACCTTTCAGCCGATTTTACCTTATGCACTTTCGTTCGCTGCAGGGGCCATGATCTTCGTTGTAGTAGAGGAAGTGATTCCCGAAACACAACAGGACAAATATACTGATATTGCTACCATGGGCTTTATTGGCGGTTTTATCATTATGATGACCTTGGACGTGGGGTTGGGGTGAATTTTTTATTCGCCAATAAGACTAAAGACACCCTTGGTCAAAAACCTGTTGTCGGCATCCAATTTCTCTACATTCCTAATAGCAGTATAATCAGCATGGGTCTGCCCGGTTTGTACTTCCAGTTTCTTGAATTGATAACTACCGTCTTTTTCGGAAACAAGGAGAAGTACATAAGCTTTGTCTTCAATGGTTACAATAGCTTCAGAGGGTAGGGCAAGAGCCTTTACTTGGTCTGTTACTATACCGGCTTCTACAAACATACCTGTTAGAAACCTGTTCTCCTTTTCATTTTTTAAATGTCCATGGACTTGAATGGTCCGATTTTCATTAATGGCGGTGCCTACCAAATATACCTCAGCTTCAAAGGTCTTATCCGAAGCTTCGGGAATCCTAAAAAAGATGGGCTGTCCTTTCTCCACTTGCATAATGTCCTTTTCAAAAACAGCTAATTCCAGATGAATATGTTCGTTGTCCACAATTTCTAAAATGGGGGAAGAAGGAGATACATAGGCACCTTTGGATATCAATACCTTGGTAACGCTTCCCGAAATAGGGGCGTATAGCGATGCCGTTGCCGTGATATTACCATTTTCCACTTCCAATGGGGAAATATTCAACATTTTTAATTGTTTTTGTAACCCATTATATTGGGCATGGGCCATTTTAAACTTACTTTCCGTTTTTAAATAGTTTTTTTGGGATGAAATTTTTTCATCGAACAGGATCTTATGTCGTTCGTATTCAGATTTCAGATAGGTCAATCTCTCTTTTACCTCCAGATATTCTTGTTGCAGGGCAATAAACTCGGGATTTTCCAAAGTGACTAAAAGTTGACCTTTCCTTACCCTATCCCCAACCAATAGAGGTGTTTTTTTTATATAGCCGCCCATCACCGCACTTACGATAGCTCTGTTCTCTGGTGGTACATCTATCATACCGTTGGTACTTACGGTCATTGGAAAGTTTCTTTCTTCCAAATGGCTCAACACCATTCCGTTTTCCTCAAATTGTTCCCCGGTAATGACAAGTTCGTCAACGGGAGTCTCCATGTTGTCTTCGGAAGACTTGGCATTTTTATTTTCCCCACAGGCCAAAACATTTAAAAACAGTAGGATTATGAGATATGTATAGCGTAAACGTTTCATAGGTGGAATTTTAAAGGTTTAGATAATTAAGTTCGATGACCGTTTGGTTAAGCTGGTTAAGGTTATCCAAATAATCCAACTGTATTTCATAGGCATTTTCAAGGCTTAGTATATATTGGAAAAAATCGATTTCCCCATTTCTGAAACTCAATTCCGCAGTCTTTAAAAGTTCTTCGGAGAGCTGGTTCCCTTCCTGTTCATAGTATTCAAGAGCCTTTGCATGTGCACGATATTGGGTCATGAGCTCGTCATAACGTGCACCAAAGCGAATTTTATAGTCCTTGGATTTCTCTTCTGCAATTTCTTTGGCGATTTTAATGGATTTTATCCGGGCCGATTGTCCGCTAAAGAAAAGGGGAATCTTTAGGCCCAATTGATACCCGTTTAGCGTACCATTAAGATTGGGCGCGGTACCCTGAAAATAGTTAAGGCCGATATCCGGCAACAATTGCTGTTTGGCCAGGCTACGTTCCGCCTGCATCAAGGCCACATTGTTTTCATGGAACCGTAACTCTGGACTTTGGACGAGTTGGGGCAAATTCAAAACAACTTGGGTCATTGGTATCTTGGCAATTTGGGGCAAGGTATCCACCTGGACAATTTTCATCAAATTAGTATGGGCGGCGGCAATTTCCTGAATGGCCCGTTCCAAACGGATGCCCATCTGCCGTTGTTTGGATTGTGCCGTAATCTTTTCCAGGTAATTGGTCTCCCCCAGTTCAAAACGCCGTTGGGCCATTCGGGAAGAATTTTGGTAAAGGCTGTCCAATCGTTTAAAAATGGCCTCCCTTTCCTCGGTATACAAATAGGTGTAGTATGCGGCGACCACTTCTCGTTTTACAGCTTTTTGTACTATCTCGTAACTGTTGGCCGCCATTAGGGCGCGGGCCTTATTCCGTCGTTTTTCTGCAAAGTATACGGTTGGGAACAGAAAGTCTTGTTGTACCCCAAAAACACGAAGGGGTTCATCGGTTAAGGTGAGGTTGTTTTCGTCAAAATGATAATAGACCTCGGTCTTATCAAAATCGAATGCACTGGATATTAATGCATCGGATTGCGCAACACCTAGTTCAGCGGCTTTTAGACCTGCATTGTTCTCTAAAGCGGTCGATATTAATTCCTCCAAGTTCAATGGTCGTTCCTGTGCTTTGGTCATTGGAGGGAGTAGAAGTCCAATAAGTAATAGGGGAATCACTTTATCTTTCTTCATCCATTTTTTTGGCAACCTATTTTTCGGATTGTCAAAAATGATATAAAGTACGGGTAGGACCACCAAGGTCAACAAAGTGGCCGTGATCAGACCGCCAATGACCACTGTGGCCAAAGGCCGTTGCACCTCTGCTCCTGCACTGGTGGATACCGCCATAGGCAAAAAGCCCAGGGCGGCTGCCGAGGCAGTAAGCAAAACTGCACGTAATCTGTCCTTTGTTCCTTGTTTTACAAGTGCTTCCATGGTTTCAAAAGATTGTTGTTTAAGCTCTTTAAAATGTTCCAATAATACAATGCCATTAAGTACGGCAATCCCAAAAAGGGCAATAAATCCAACTCCTGCCGAAATGCTAAAGGGCATATTCCTAAGCCACAGCAGTAGTACACCACCAACCGCTGCCAAAGGAATGGCAGAAAAGATGAGCAAAGCTTCCTTAACAGATTTAAAAGCAAAATATAAAAGGATAAAAATCAATAATAGGGCAATAGGCACGGCTACCCAAAGTCGGGCTTTGGCACTTTGTAGGTTCTCGAACTGGCCACCATAGGTTATGGAGTATCCAACAGGTAATTTTAAGTTTTCATCAATTAGTCGGTGTACGTCGTCTACCACGGATTGCAAGTCCCGGTTACGAACGTTAATACCCACCACTATACGCCTTCGGGTATCGTCCCTGGAGATTTTGGCGGCACCTTTTTGATAGCTGACATCGGCCAGTTCCCTCAAAGGGATTTTTCCGCCAGAGGGCAGATCTACATACAGATTTCTAAGATTGTCGATGTCCTGCCTATGCCTTTTGTCCAGCCGAACCACAAGCTCGAACCGTTTTTCCCCTTCATAAACGTTACCTACACTGCGGCCTGAAAAGCCCATGGCCACCATGTCGTTAAGGTCGGCAATATTGAGACCATAACGAGCTATTTTGCTTCTGTCGTACTTTACGTTCATCTGAGGGAGGCCCACTGTTTTTTCAACGGAAATATCGGCCGCTCCTTCCACATCTTCGATAAATTCCTTTATCTCATTGCCCTTCTTGCTGAGAATGTCCAAGTCTTCCCCGAAGATTTTAATGGCAATATCCGCCCTCACCCCCGTAATCAGTTCGTTAAAACGCATTTCTATGGGTTGGGTAAATTCTACCTCCATGCCAGCAATCACGGTAAGGGCTTCCTTGAATTTTTCGGCCAAACCATCCTTGGTCTTGGCGGAAACCCATTCGCTTTTAGGTTTTAGGATGATAATGACATCACTCTCTTCCATGGACATAGGATCCGTAGGCACTTCCGCTGCACCGATGCGGGTCACTACCTGCTCTACTTCCGGGAAATTCTCCAACAGTATTTTTTCGATTTGAGTAGTGATCTCCACGGTCTTTTCCAACGAAGTGCCCGTTTTCAATATGGGCTGTATCACAAAATCGCCCTCGTCCAGGGTAGGAACGAATTCCCCTCCCATCGAACTAAATAATAATCCTATTATTACTAATAGCATCCCCGAAATCCCGAGAACCCATTTCTTGCTTCTTAGGGCCCAATCGATAATTGGCCCGTATCCCCTATGTAGCATATTCATAAGTCGTATCGAAACATTTTTTTCCGATACCTTGGAGGGCCTTAGGAAAAGTGAGGCAGCCACTGGCACATAGGTAAAACACAGCACAATGGCCCCAATAAGCGCGAAGCTAAACGTAAGCACCATGGGTTTGAACATTTTGCCTTCCACCCCGCTCAGGGAAAGGATAGGGATAAACACAATGAGGATGATAAGCTGTCCAAAAATGGCGGAATTCATCATTTTGGAGGCACTGTTCAGGGTTATACTATCCCTTTTTTCCTGTTGTTCGATTTTGGAAAGTATAACCAGTTGTGAACGCTGTTGTGTTACCTGAAAAGCAATGAATTCTACGATAATGACGGCCCCATCGATGATAATCCCAAAATCGATAGCACCTAGGCTCATCAAATTGGCGTCCACTCCAAAAAGGTACATGAGGGAAAGAGCGAAAAACAGGCTTAATGGAATGACAGATGCTACTACAAGCCCGGAACGCAAGTTGCCCAAGAGCAGTACCACTACAAAAATAACGATGAGACAGCCCAAGACCAGATTTTCGGTTATGGTAAAAGTGGTCTTGGCAATAAGCTCGCTGCGATCCAGAAAGGCGTTGATATAAACCCCCTCCGGAAGAGTTCTGGAAATAGTGGTTACACGTTCCTTCACAGCATCGATGACTTTTTTGGAGTTGGCATCCTTGAGCATCATCACTTGCCCTAATACCTTTTCACCCTCACCGTTTCCAGTGATGGCACCAAAACGGGTTGCACTACCATACCCCACTTTTGCAATATCCTTGATATAAACGGGGATACCGTTCCTGATTTTTACGACAATGTTTCCAATATCCGTTAAGGAACCTACAAGCCCCTCGCCTCTTATAAAATAGGCTTGATTGGTCTTTTCAATATATCCGCCACCCGCTACGCTGTTATTATTCTCCAAGGCGGTAAATACCTCCCGGGCGTCGATGTTCATAGCGTTGAGCTTTTCGGTATTGAGGGCCACCTCGTACTGTTTTAAAAAACCGCCCCATGTATTCACCTCCACTACGCCCGATATGCCGGAGAGTTGACGCTTTACCACCCAATCCTGAATAGTCCTTAGATCGGTTACCGAATATTGGCCTTCATAGCCCTCCTTTACATCTAAGATGTACTGGTAGATTTCGCCGAGCCCGGTTGTTATCGGCCCCATTTGCGGTGTACCAAAACCTTCGGGAATCTTTTCCGAGGCCGATTTTATTTTTTCGGCAATGAGCTGACGGGGTAAATAGGTGCCCATATCATCCTCAAAAACGATGGTCACCACAGAAAGTCCGAATTTCGATATGGAACGGATTTCCCTTACTCCTGGAAGATTGGCCATTTCCAATTCCACCGGATAGGTAATGAACTGCTCCATATCCTGAGTGGAGAGATTGCGGGATGTAGTGATGACCTGCACCTGATTATTAGTTACATCGGGAACGGCACCAATAGGTATTTGGGTCAAGGAATACAGCCCAAAACCGATAATGAAGAGGGTAAAAAGGAGAACAATAAACTTATTATGTATGCTTAATTTGATGATACCTGATAACATAATCCATCGAATAAGGGTGATGGCAAACTAATGCGAAACCGTTTGCCTAAAAATGATGTATGTCAGTATGGATTATGCGTATCTGGGAGGTTGAAACAGCCCATCTCCGAGCACTGGGGAGTAGGAATCGGTATAGTGAAAATTTAAGGTATCGTGAGATGCTATTTCCTCATGGGAAGTATAGGATACTAAGTCATTGATAACAAAGGCCGAAAGCGATAGGGAATGGCAATGCTGCTGAAAAGGAAGCTTCTCGTGTTCCTTTTGTTCTTCCTGATGTTTTTGGTTGTGTTCCGCCTTAAGTTCTCCATAATGTTTGGAGAGAAAGACCAAAAAATTATCTCCATATTCTTCGGCGTGATATTGGGCATGTTCAATGAGCTCATCCAATTCTACCAAATCGTTAATGTGGATATTAAAGCTCTGAAAAAGAATGAGCAAGGAAGTCGCTATGGAAACAAATTTTGTCATCTTTTGGTTCTTTAAAGATACAATTTTCTGAAGAGGGGCGAAAAAAATTAAGATTCTCTTACCAATTGAAGAGAGGTGTTTCAATAGATTTGAAGACTGGGTGTGTTGTGTTTTATTAATTTCTAATTTTTACCCTGCTTAACAAAGCTGACAAAGGCTTGCTAATTTAACCCCTTTCCGCTATTTTCATGAAGAATTCAAATTGTTCTTCCATGCGTAAATTCTATTTTTTAGTTGTCTTTCTGGTTCTCTTCCAGTCTTTAAAAGCTCAAAAAGAAAACTTCTCGTATACGGATATTTTTGATCTGCAATACGTCTCCGATCCACAGATCTCCCCCGATGGGGAGTGGGTAGTCTATCGGAGAATGGCTTTTGACATTATGGAAGATAAAGCTTCGGGCAATCTTTGGATGATAAGGGCCGATGGCTCCCAACATCAAAAATTGACGTCTCGGGAAGTCAGCGAGTCCAACCCGCGCTGGTCTCCCCAAGGAAATCGCTTGGCCTTTGTAAGTAGAACGGACCAGGGGTCGGAGATTTATATCTATTGGATAGCTTCGGGCAAAATCGCCAAGCTTACACAGCTTCCTTTTAGCCCGAGTGCCTTGACATGGTCACCCAATGGTAAGCAGCTCGCCTTTTCAATGAACGTGGAGAAAGAGCCACCGGTTTTGGCCAAAATGCCCAAAAAGCCCAAAGACGCAAAATGGGCGGAAAAACCAAGGATAACGGATAGATTATACCATGAGGCCGACGGCCGGGGGTATATTGACCCAGGGTTCAATCATATTTTCATGATTCCGGCAGATGGCGGCGCCCCAAGACAATTGACCTCTGGGGATTTCCATCATAGAGGAACCCTTTCTTGGTCCAAGGACGGACAACATATTTATTTTTCAGGGAATAGGAACGAAGATTGGGAATACGATTTTAGAAATAGTGAAATCTATTCCGTTGGGGTCTATGATGGGCAGATCAATGCGTTAACGGATAGGGACGGTCCGGATTATCATCCTGTTGTTTCACCAGATGGAACAAAAATAGCCTATATAAGTGTCGAAGATAAGAGGCAGGCCTATCAAGTACGTAGGCTTCATATCATGAATAGGGATGGTGGTAACCAAAAAGTAGTCTCCCAAAATTTGGATAGGACGGTTTCAGATCTGGTATGGGACTCCAAAGGGAATGGCCTCTATTTTTCCTATGACGATAAAGGGAATACCAAAATTGCCCATATTATCCTAAACGCAAAGGTCACTAAATTGGTGGATAATATGGGGGGCACATCCATTGGTAGGCCTTATGCAGGAGGGTCGTTCAGCGTATCCCAAAACGGAACCATCGCCTTTACCCAAACCCGACCGGAGTACCCTTCCGAGTTGGCGGTTTTAAAATCCAAGGCAAAAAATCCGGTAAAGATTACTTCCCTAAACAAGGCTTTATTGGATTTCAGAAATTTAGGAAAGGTAGAGGAGATTTGGTATACATCTAGTTTTGACCAACGGGATATACAGGGATGGGTGGTATATCCGCCAAATTATGATGCCTCTAAAAAGTACCCTTTCTTAGTCGAAAATCACGGGGGACCCATTCTAAATTACGGAGATCGGTTTTCCGCCGAAATGCAATTGTACGCTGCCGCGGGTTACGTTGTTTTCTATCCAAATCCACGTGGGAGCACCGGTTATGGCGAGAAATTCGCCAATCTGCTCTACCACAATTATCCAGGAGAGGATTATAATGATGTCATGGACGGAGTGGATTATTGTATCCAAAAAGGAATTGCCCATGAAAATCAGCTTTTTGTCACTGGAGGTAGTGCCGGAGGCATTATGTCCGCTTGGATGATAGGCAAGAACAACCGATTTGAGGCGGCTGTAGTAGCCAAACCTGTAATGAACTGGATCAGCAAGACTTTGGTCGCCGATAATTATTTTGGCTATGCCAATAGCCGTTATCCGGGCCAGCCTTGGGAAAATTTTGAGACCTACTGGAAATTTTCCCCGCTTTCATTGGTCGGTAATATAGAGACTCCGACCATGGTGTTGGTGGGAATGGACGATTTGCGCACACCACCCAGTGAGGCCAAGCAATTATACCATGCGCTAAAATTGCGAAAAATCCCAACGGTTTTGGTAGAAATACCAAACGCCAGTCATGGTATTGCCAATAGGCCTAGCAATTTGATTACCAAGATAGCACACACCTTGGCATGGTTTCAGAAATACCGGAAATAGCATTGAACAATAGCGTTGGACATGGACCTGAATTTGAATGCGATTCTTTTGTTGCTTGTAGCGTTTCAGCTGTTCTTTATCGCTATTTTTTCATTGACCAACAAAAAAGGCAAAAGAACCAGTAACCTCCTTCTGGGCACCTTTTTCCTAATATTGGCCATTAACGCAACGGACATTTTGTTGCAAATACATAATGTTTGGTCCTTCTTTCCGCTGTTTTTGTTATTGGATGATTCTTTTTTATTGCTTTTCGGACCATTGATTTATCTATATACCCTTTCCTGTGTAGATCAAAATTTTACACTTGCCAAAAAAAAATGGGTTCATTTCATTCCATTTGCTATCTGCTTGTTAGGATTGCTGATTTTCTACTTTCTGGAGGGAGCCCCCATTGAGTATGCGCTTGAAACCATAAGCAAGGCCAATCTCCCAAAAGGGGCTATATTATTTGTAATTATGGCCTACCTACATGGAGGGATTTACCTGTGGTTGTCAAAACGTGTGTTGACCCTGTACGACAAGGCAATGAAGGACTATCATTCTAATCTGGCCAGAATTAATTTGGATTGGCTGCATTTTATGATAAATTCATTTATCGGATTGTGGTTATTGGGCGTTTTACTTACCGTAGTCCCCTATACATCATACAGGCCCTACGTCAATAGTATATTGTTCGGCTTTATTGTATTTCTTTTTTACTTTATCAATAGAGCGATATTCAAAGCATTGAAGTCCTCGGAATTACTTTCCGGAAATCCATTTTCAACCTTGTCCAAAAAGAAGTATTCCGGATCCACCTTGTCCGCGAATAAACAGAATGCGTTCAAAGAGGCTTTGGTTTTCCAAATGGAAATCAAAAAATGCTACCTAAATCCCGATCTTACATTAAATGATTTGGCCAAGATTTTGGACCTACCCCCAAAAGAGCTTTCACAGATCATCAACCAGTCTTTCAAGAAACATTTTTTTGATTTTGTAAACTCGTATAGGATCGACGAGGCTAAAAAATTACTTATGGATACTAAGAACACCATGACTATACAGGAAGTAATGTATTCGGTCGGTTTTTCTTCCAAATCCTCCTTTAATACCATCTTTAAAAAGAAAACGAATCAAACGCCTTCTCAATTTAGACTTTCTTCAGCTGTACAATGAATCTTAAAAAGGGTTCGCCTTCCTGAAGTAAAACCATTCTCGGGGTTTTCACATCTACTTTTATGGGATAAACTAAAAAGTAAGAAGAGATGAGCCGTCAATTCAGAAGTACTCTAAGGGATAGATTGGGAAATCATTTGGAATCCAAAAAGTTCACAACCTTAATCGAGATTATATTCATTTTCGGAATCGTTTTTTTGTTCATCCGGATAGTTCCATTTTTTCAGGACAATCAATTTGCACAACAGTTAATAGTATGGTTTGCCAATGTACTTATGATAACCTTGGTGGGTTTTGGGCAGTGGCTTAGAGGGCTAAACTTTCGTGATTTAGGATTGGTGTTACCAGTCTGGAGCGGTAAAACGTATCTAAAAATAGTTCTGTGGTCCTTTTTAATATGTATCATCACTATTTCAAGTTTTATACTCGGATCAGTAGTCATGTCAGTATTGACCGGAGCGAACGCTCAACCGGATGTTGGCAATTATCAATATTTAAAGGATAATCCAGGGATATTCGTATTATCCTTATTGGGAGTTTACCTAGTGTCTTCCTTTGGGGAAGAGCTGGTATATCGTGGATTTCTAATACATCGTATTTCAGCATTGTTGAAAGGTGTAAAGTTTGGAAAGATCTATGCTGTTGTAATCAGCGCCCTAATTTTTGGTTTGGCCCATTATACCTGGGGTGTTACCGGAATGGTACAAACTAGCTTTATGGGTCTGGTATTGGGGACTTTCCACGTACGATTTAAAAACAAATTGATCGTACTTATTTTGGCACATGCCTATATGGATACCCTTTTGTTTGCTAGTATTTACTTGAGCTGATATGAAATGTATACGATTAGGTTTTCCACTAGAGATATAATTTAAGCTCGTCGAAAATTTTTATTCACCTTGATCGTTTGTAATTTAGGGAACGCAAGTGATTACATGAAAACAAAAAAACGACATGGGCTTTGGAACATATTGGCGGTAATTACCGTTATTATCTGTTTGTTAGCCCTTATGGCCCATTATAAAAACTGGATAAGGACCAATGCTAATGATATCCAAATACTCTCCGGATTTTATTACAATACAATAAAATTTTCAGAGCTTGATAGCGTATTGATGGTGGAAAAAATTCCGCCCATGGAACGCCTTAATGGATTTTCGGCCTTGGAAAGGGAAAAGGGCATATTCCGAGAGTTCAAGGACTCCCTAACGGACAAAAAGGTGTATGTATATGTAGATCATTTTCCTAACCCCAAGATAAAATTAGTATACAGTGATTCGCTAAGGCTTTTCATGAATTTAAGGGATTCTATGGAAAATGAAAAAATGTACCTTTTTCTGAAGAACAAAAAGGATAGCTTACCCCTACAATTTTCATCTAAAAAGTGAGTTTATAGGCATTGGAGTTCCTATTTTTGAACCTATGAAATGAGCCATAACAATTCTTGATACCAACCGAGATGTTGATTGGCGAATTACATCTGACCTTTAAAAGACAAATAAATATCAACAGATGAAAAAAAGCCTTTTGGTGTTTGTGTTATTACCAGTTTTTGGCCTGGCCCAAAACAGACTCTCTATCTCCATAGAAGGGGTAAAAACATCGGACGGTAAAATAAGTGTGGCTATCTACGATGATGAAAACAACTTCCTGGAATTTGATAGGGTTTTTAGGTTTGATAGTACCAAGGCCCAAGAGGGCATAACGGAACTTTCCATTGAGAGCCTTCCATCCGGTAAATATGCGGTGGCCATTTTCCACGATGAAAACGGCAATGACGTTCTTGATCGTAATTGGTTGGGCATACCAAAGGAAAAGATAGGTTTTTCCAATGCCAAAATGAAAACCTTTGGCCCTCCAAGTTTTTCGGAATGTGCATTTGAACTACGCGCCGATAAAGAAATCATAGTGGCACTTTAGTAAATTCCAGTAGCGTTACTTCCCCATTTCCAATCTGTTGTTATCACAATGATTAAAGATATGTTAAACATTTTTTTGAAACGATTGTTTCAATATATATTTGTGTATTCTTAGAATAAAAATGCCAAGGATTGCAGAATTTGATAAGGAAAAGGTACTCCAGAACGCTATGTACGTTTTTTGGGAGAAAGGTTATAATGGAACTTCCATGCAGGATCTGGTGGATGCTACAGGCCTAAATCGTTCCAGTATATACAATTCGTTCGGTTCAAAGTTGGAACTTTATCAGAGCACCTTGTCCCGCTATCAAAAAGATGCAGGAGGAATGTTTCAAAGAGCTTTGGTAAAGGCTAGAAACCCATTAGAGGCCATACGTCTTATTTTTGAAGGCTTTTTGCCAGAGATAATAGAGGACGAAAAAGGCAAAGGTTGTTTTGTTATGAACTGTAAGGCAGAGATGGGCAATCAAGACCGGGACTTAAAAAAATGGCTTTTGGATACCCAGGAACATACACTGTCTACTTTTCAGGATTTGGTAAAGGATGGTCAGGAGCAGGGTATTATCAATAAAAAACAAGACTGTAGAAGTTATGCTTATTTTGTGTTCAATGCATTTCAAGGTTTTAGAATGACGGGAATATTGGTCAAGGATAAAAAGGTGCTTCAGCAGATAATAGATAACACGCTTAAAGTAATAGCGTAAATTTTTTTAATCATTTTTGGAACGATTGTTTCAAAATAAAATTTTGATAAAATGAATAGATTCAAGAACAAACTAGTAGTTATTTCCGGCGGAAATTCCGGAATAGGTTTAGAGGCCGTTAAAGGTTTTTTAAATGAAGATGCCAAGGTGGTGTTTTCAGGAAGAAGAAAAGAGGCCCTGGATGAGGTATCCAAAGAACTTACAGGAGACTTTAAAGCGGTTTTGGCAGATCAATCCAAACCACAGGAAAATGAAAAACTGATTCAAGAAGCCGTAAATGCCTATGGCAAAATCGATGTGCTCTTCGTAAATGCAGGGGTAGCCTATTTTGCACCTGCAGATCAAATTGACGAAAACCATTTTGACTCCCAATTCGATATTAACATCAAGGGTCCTGCCTTTTTAACAAAGTATGCCATTCCCCATTTGAATGATGGTGGAAATATAGTTTTTAATACGTCCATAGTGCATCAAAAGGGATTTGAAGGTGCGGCCGTCTACAGTGCTACCAAAGGTGCCTTGCGGGCTTACGCAAGGGTGCTGACCACAGAACTCGCTCCGCGGCAAATTCGTATTAATTCCATAGCTCCGGGACCGATTGCCACCCCAATTTATGACAAAATGGGAATGCCCCAGGAAGTAGTGAGCGAAATGGGACAAGGTTTTGCCGAGGCAAATCCCTTAAAGCGTTTCGGGAGCCCTAAGGAAATAGCGGATGCCGTACTGTTCTTGGCTTCTGATGAGGCCAGTTATGTAAATGGAATAGAACTTTCCGTTGATGGGGGGCTAAGCCAAATTTAAGGGTATAATGCTATAACCGTGTGTTAAGCCTGTTAGGATGATTCTCCTAATGGGCTTTTTATGATGTGGTAATCCACTACTCTAGCTATCTTTGCAGATTATGGAGACAATTTTTCTGGTTCAGTTTATGGGAGCCCTATATGGTTTGTTGGCCGTGATATTTGGAGCTTTTGGGGCGCATGCCCTAAAGAAATCCTTTACGGAAGAACAACTAAAAAGTTTTGAAACCGGTGTAAAGTATCAGATGTATCACGCTCTTGTTTTAATTGTATTGGGCTTTAATTTGGGTTTCAACACCGCTTTGGAAAACTATATCGCCAATTGTTTTATCATTGGAACCTTTCTTTTTTCATTTAGTATTTATGGGCTTACGCTTAGTGCCTCCAAAGGAAGAAAATGGCGGTTTCTTGGCCCCATTACGCCCATAGGAGGATTAGTATTGGTCGCCGGTTGGGGAATGCTCTTGTATTCTTTTATCGGGAATCTTATCTAGCCAATAGTTAAAGCATACCAGCAGATTATCAAATCCACCGCTTCATACCTTCCGGTATCTTGAGAATCATGACATTAGTTCAAAACCCGCTTTTAGGCTTTAGTTAACAGGTTTTGGTTGTTACCGTTGGGTTTTACGCATAACTTTATGAAAATTATGGAACATCCTCATAGATACTATTTCTGAAGTGCTTTTGGTTATGCGATATGAAATTAACAGGAGGTGTCCCGAATGTAGCAAAATGACCAAGAACAGCGATTATTGCAGCAATTGTGGCACGTTGATCAATATAAATCTTCGTCGAAAATTGGAACGTGAAGAACGGGAAAGGAAAAGACAGAAAAAAGAAGAATTAGAGAAACCTGATGCCATAACAGTTTTTTTTGAAAAGGTACACAACCATAGCAACCCTATTGTAAGAATAGTTGCCCTTGTTTTTTATTCCGTTTGGGCAGTAGTGCTGGCAATCGGAGCTTTTTTGGCCTATATATTCGCCTATATTGCGGCTTAAAGCAGGGAAGTATGTCGAATTTCGAACTAAAGAATGTCAAAACCATACTAAAGGGGCTAAAGGCCTTGTACTTCCCGCTGTTTTGTTTAACGGCAGCGATTGTTCTTAGCCTGCAAAAAATGAGCGCAGCTTTGCCCGAGTGGACAAATAATTACTTG
The DNA here is from genome assembly GCA_947494715.1 of uncultured Flavobacteriaceae bacterium. Lineage (GTDB taxonomy): Bacteria > Bacteroidota > Bacteroidia > Flavobacteriales > Flavobacteriaceae > Ulvibacterium. Next base: position 202,844 of record CANLWG010000009.1, read on the forward strand.
AACGATTTTTTGTGTATGCCCATTGTGCTTTTTATTGGTCAATTTACTGTGCGCAAACTGAAGCGGAATAACGCACTAAGATTGCCATGGCCATTGATTTTGACGCTCACCCTATTTTACAGTATTTATTTTGAGTATTATCTGCCTAGTTTTAATTTGCGTTACACAGCGGATTTTTTGGATATTATCTTGTATTTTTTAGGGTCGGCGTTTTTCTATTTTATGGAAAACAAGTTGATGGTAAAAACATAGCTTAGCACCAACCCTTTAAAAATAGCTATAACCTCAGATACATATTCCCATTGATAGTGTTCAGGCGCAAACTGTTCTTGCCATCGGCGGTGCGGCCCGATATTTTTTGACCCACATGACGATCGGTAGATTTGAACTTTAACTTTTCATCGGCATAAATATCCCCATGAATGGTTTCGGCGACCAAATTGGCATCGATCATTTTCAGGTCAATTTCCCCATTGATGGTCCTTAAATCGAGATCTCCTGCATATTTTGCAATTTCAATATCCCCATTGATAAGATCAATCGTAAAATCACCTTCAATAACCTCGGATTTTAGATGCCCATTAATACTACTGATTTTGACCCTGGCATTTTTAGGGACGTAGATCACATAATTGAATTCATAAAGATCTCCTGTATTGTAGCAATACCTTTTTTTATCAGGACTATTTTTAATACAATCCTCACGGTATGCTTTAAACATGGGTTCGGCTTCCGAAGTAATTGCAATTCTAGTATCACTTGCGTTTATATCCAAATTGTAAAGATCTTGGAATTTTTCATCCTCGACATAGATGTCCGCCTTAAAATAAACCGAAGATTTATCCCATGACTTTACCTCTATCATAGAAGCGAATTTCACATCCACGTCTATATATTGATTTTTATATTCAATATTCTTCTCAATGATTTTCTGTGCGCCAACCTGTAGGCTGATGAGACCCAATAATAAGACTACTGTTTTTTTCATGACTGTTCTATTTTTTGATTATTGTTTTCTTAAATAAATGTTTCCGTTGGTGGTATTCAGTTTAATATCCACGCCCCCGTTATTGACTGATCCCTTCACCTTTTTGGAGGCAATGGCCCTTAGACCGTCCTTATCCGGTAAGCTGATTTCGAAATTGGTGTATATGGATCCGTTTACAGTACCTAGACTTAGGTCGGCTGGGGTATTTTCAGGCATTGTTATGTCCAACGCGCCATTGGTTGAATAGATGGTTATGGGAGAACCTTGACTTACCTTTGTAAACTGGACTTCCACTTCGCCATTTAAGGTATTTGCCGTCAAAGGCCCGCTTACCTCATCGATTCTAATGCCCCCGTTCAGTTCTGCTGTGGCCTCTATTTCCCCTAGGAATCCTGTTATTTCGATATTGCCTTGCCAGTTGGTCCTAACAGAAATATTTTGTTTTGCCGGTAAATAGATTTCGGCGCGTTCCGATTTTCTTAGGTTTCTCACCAAGAGATTATTTCCTTCCTGGATAACATAAAACCCAACGTCGGTATTATCCGAACCGCTCTCCCCGACCAAGCGCAATCCTTTGGCCCTTTCGGGAATTTTATAGGAAGGCCCGCCCTTGATCAAAAGTTGGTCACTGGCGTGTGTTTTTACAACAATGTCATTTTTGGATTCAACTTTTACCCATTCGATTCCGTTCAGGGATTTTGTGTAATCCTCTTGTGCCTGTATTCCGGCGCAAATAAAACCTATTAAAAATGTGATTTTAAGCAATTTCATGATTCTTCGTTTTTTGATGTTTATATAATACTTGGTAATAGTGATTCAATTTGTTCCTTAACAAAGGGTTGGGTTTCGTCCTGTTGCATTAATTCTTTAAGTGGCATTACTGCCTTCTTTTCCTGAATACGGACCAAGGTTTGGATAATCGAAATTTGTATTCCAGGATCTTTTTCGACTTTTAAGGCTTTAATGAACGCGTCTTTTACGATTTCCGAAGCCGTAAATTTTTCCAGAGCCTCGGCTGATGCCATGCGTACATTGGTGTTTTCGTCATGCAACATTCTGTCGGTCAACGCTTTTACAATGGTTTCATCTGGATTCCCGAACTCATCGATATAGTTGACTCCCTGAATGCGCCTACTGGCCGACTTGTTCTCCATAAGGGAAAGCATGGCTGTTTGCCTTAATTCCAGGCCCTCGTCTTGCAACGCGGCTATTTCAACATGGGATTCGCGCTCCTGTAGATGCCGGCCCAGCATAAATGAACCGATCAACATCGCAATACTAGCCGCTACCTTTAAGAAATTTCCCCAGCCTGATTTTGTAGAAGGTTCCTTGGAATTCAGCGGAACTACCTTTGCCACTTCCCGTTTTTCTTGCTCCAAAAGCTCTAGAAAGTTAGCCTCCACCTGATTCGAGGGGATTGCCGTTTCTTCATTTGCGAAGGCATCAAAGAGATTTTTTAGTTGCTCCAATTCCTTACTGCAGGCAGAACACTCCTTTAAATGTGCCTCCACTTTTTGTTTTTGAACGGTATCCAAAACCTGATCTAGGTAGTCTGGAAGTAAATCAATAACATGTTTTGTGTCCATTATCATAAATTTTCAAAATAGATTACCTTCAATTTTTTTAAGGCCCTGCTTACCTTTGTCTTAACGGCTCCTTCCGTACTGCCAACGATGTTGGCCAACTCGGCATATTTTATCTCCTGAAACCGATTTAAGACCAACAGCTCCTTATCAGTAGAGTTGAGCTTATCCAAAGCTTTTTGTAAATGCGTATAGTCTTCCTTTGGTTCCTCATTTTCGATCAATCTATAGGAAATGTCATCCAAATCTTCATGGTACACCTGAGCTTTTTTGAGATGTTTTCTGAGACTATTTCTGGCAATAGTGAACATCCACGAAACAAACTTGCCATTTTTGTAGGACGCCCTATACCGCATTATATTATAAAAGACCTCTTGCGTAACATCTTCACTCAACATCTTGTCCCTACACATCTTGTATAGAAAATTATAGACGTGAAGGTGATGTCTTTTAAAAAGTATCTTCAATAGGTCCAGGTTCCCTTTGGCTACCATGGCCATGATAATCTCGTCTGTTTGCTCCTTCAAAAGAGAAAGTCTTTAGGTGACATTCACTACTATATAGTAGGAAAAATACAAAAGGTTACATAGCCGGACGCAAAAATTCTTATTTGTGAAGAATAAAACTTGGGAATAAAGAAATGCGGATAAAAGTGGGGGTGGTGTTATTTGCTCGGAATCCTATTATTCATCCAATTCGCCTTCCGAAACAAATTCCTTGATGGCGGTGTTGGGTTCTATGATATCATACCCGGACCAAAATTTCGGATCGTAGTTGGGCATATAGGTGGGGAGTATGGAATTATTTTCGGTAAAGCTCTCATATCGGGCTTCATCCACTGGGTCAACATCAAAAACAACCAGCTCATATCGATTTTTACCACTCACGGCGACATCTATTTTTAAGGAAAGTTCATTTTGCTTTCGGCGTCCGCGGACGTTTTTATTTTTTTCTATTATTTTCAAAGGTCTCTTGAAACCTATACTGTTCCCCTTGGTTATTTCATAATAACGCAATTGATATTTGCCGTCCTTTCCTTTTGAAAAGATCATCCTTCCCTTTGCAAGGTATTCATTAAATGAAACGCCTAAAAGCTTAAAATTCCGTAGGGCCTCAACGTTCTCAAAGTCCATTCGGATAACGGCAAAATCATCGGAGTTGATATAAAGCCTACCTTTGAAATCCTCGGAACCTTCCGGTTCAAAACGCAGCACGTAGACGGCATCGTCTCCCAGATACGTATAATCTTCTAGAGTGAGAGTATATCGCCTTGGTTTAAAAATTACATTGTAGTCTGAATTCTTGAATACGGGCAGGTTTTTGTAAAGATTACCTAATGTACGGCGCTTATATTTGGCAAAGAACTTTTTGCGTTCCTGCTCATTTTCCTGGGTTTTCTTCAAGTGCTCGTTCAAAGCTTGCACATCACTGGAATCTACCTCGGTCTCAAAAAGTTCATCGGCATCCACTTTTGTACCAAATAATCCGGACTTGATCTTGAAATAGGAATCCGTCTTTATGTTTTCCTTTACTATCGAGTTGAACTTCTTCTCCAAGCTCTCCGCATCCAAAGTTTTGCTTTTGTCATACAGTTCGGATGCCTTTATGATATCCAGCTTTTGTTCTTTGGCGTTACTGCCGCCATAGAGGTCACCCAACATTTCGGTATAATAACTGTTGTTCTTGGGAAATGTATGGTTTATACTGTCCAAAAAATTGGTATTGAATGCGGGAATGGTTGATTTCTTCAGGACGTAATCACTCTTTACAATATTCTGGTGGTACGATTCCCTAAGAAACAATCGCTTCTTGGTAAGCTCCAGATGATAATTTTTTTCCAGATTTTTCTTTACCTCCTCCAAAATTTCCCTAGGGGTATAATTTTTATTGGAAACGATGACCTCTTTCAGTTCTATGGCCTTGGGTCTTAGGTAAATGGTGTTGTCCTTAAATTCGGAAATGGGCTTTCCAATGGATTCATAACCGATACAGGAAATAAACAGGGAATCCGAAGCTTGTACGCTTTCTTCCAAGCGGAATGAAAAACGTCCCTCCTCGTTGGTAATCATTCCGCGCTTTTTCAATTGTACGGTGACGTAAGGAACGGGTTTTGAAGTGGTGGAATCTACAATCCTTGCATTTAGGATTTGGGCACTGGCATTTGCCATGCCAAGTAACAGAAAAATAAGGGTAAACGCGAATGCAACTTTGCCCATGCAGGATTAACTTTTCGACAAACTAAAGCATAGTACTTAGGAAAACCATACTTTTTAGGTTTTTTTTGGACGGATTTATTGTTTTTTTAACAAGTACGAATGGGCAGTTGTGAACGCCCTTAATGGCATCCGCAATCGTTTTGTCCACAAGCGTGGTCCTTTCTCTTTTTTGAGGCGAAAACTGATTTGGGCAACAGGAATTTATAGATAAGGTAGCCAACCGCTAAGGCTAGGGTAATATAAACCAATATGTGTTGAAAGAAATCCATTTTCCAGAATCCTATTTAATGAATTGATAGGCAATTAATGCAACAATATACGCAAAAACGCTCATAAACAGTAATTGGGCCATGGGCCATTTCCAACTATTGGTCTCCCGTTTTACAATGGCCAAGGTGCTCATACATTGCATGGCAAAAGCGTAGAACAGTAAAAGTGAAATGCCCGATGCCAAGTTGAACAATGGTTTTTTGGTCCTCGGGTTTACCTCTGCAGCCATACGATTTTTTATGGTTTCCTCCTCATCACTGCCCACACTATAGATCGTAGCCAAGGTTCCCACAAACACTTCACGTGCCGCAAAGGAAGTGAGAAGGGCAATTCCTATTTTCCAATCATATCCCAAAGGTCGGACAATGGGTTCAATGGCCTTTCCCATTTGCCCAATGTAGGAATGCTCCAGCTTATGGCTGGCTATTTCCTGTTCAATGGCCCTTTCCTTTAAATCCGTTGTTATGGTTTCCAAGGAATCCTGCATGGCTTTTAGACTTATGGCATGTTCCGTATCAATGACACTTACCAGGGTTAAACTTTTATATTCATCCAACTTGCGTTCCATATAGCCCAGACTATATTGGGACAACCCTTCTTTTTCAATACGCTGCTTCACTATGGTTTCTGCGTTTTCAAATTCTTCCGAATATCCATTGGAACCCAAGAACCAAAGCACTATGGATATGGCCAGAATTATTTTCCCGGCACCAAAAACAAAACTCTTGGTCTTTTCCCATACCGTATACACCACATTTTTAAGCAAGGGCATTTTGTAGCTGGGCATCTCTATAACAAAAAAGGTTCGACTCTTAATCTTCAAGATTTTATTCAATAGCATAGCGGAAAGCACAGCTGCCCCAAAACCGATAAGATATAATAACATTAATGTCAACGGTTGATAGCCCAATCCTAAAAAGCGCCCTTTTGGAATAACGAGCGCGATGATAATAAGGTAAATGGGCAATCTTGCGGAGCAGGTAGTAAACGGAACCACTAAAATAGTGATTAACCTTTCTTTCCAATTCTCTATGGTACGGGTGGCCATGACCGCTGGAATGGCACAGGCAGTTCCGGAAATTAACGGGACTACGCTTTTTCCACTTAGGCCAAAGGGTCGCATTAATCGATCCATTAAAAAGACCACGCGGCTCATATACCCCGATTCCTCCAATAGGGAAATGAACAGAAACAAAAAGGCGATTTGAGGGATGAATATTACGATGCCCCCTATACCGGCCAGGATACCTTCGGCTATTAAATTGGTAAATGCCCCTTCCGGTAACGTACTTTTCACCCATTCACTGGCCGATGCAAATAGCTCATCGATAAGATCCTGCGGGTAAGTGCTCCAGTCAAAAATGGCCTGAAAAATGGTAAGGAGGATAGCAAAGAAAATAAGATACCCAAATACCTTATGGGTCAATATCCTATCCAAAGTTGCACGGAAGCCTTTTGCCGCATTGGCATCCACTTTATAGGTTTCCTTAAGGATACCGTTTATGAATTGATACCGAAGAATAGTCTCTTTTTGCTGTAGCCGCTTTAATTCCGATTTTGATTTTACCGCAAAAGAGGCGGCATCTTTTATAGGGCGCTTTTCAATGGGCATAAAATTTACGTCCTGCGTAATGACCAACCAAAGCTTGTATAGATCTTCCTTAGGGAATGTGTTTTTCAATCGCTCAAAATAGTCCTTGGAAATGGTCGTGATGTCCACATTGGGAGAAGACGGCAGGCTTTTGAAATCGGCAATAAGCTCTTTTAAACGATCAACACCCGTACCTTTTCGAGTACTTACCAAAGCAATTTTGGTTTCTAGTTTTTCCTCAAGCATCGGAACATCAATACTGATTCCCTTTTTGGACATGCGGTCGGACATATTAATGACCAGTATGGTGGGAATTTTAAGATCCTTGATCTGGGTGAACAAGAACAGGTTCCTCTTTAAGTTCTCTACATCGGAAATCACGATGGCTACATCCGGATGATCCTTGTCATTTTTGTTCAGAAGGAGTTCTACGGCGACACTCTCGTCCAAGGAAGTGGTATTGAGGCTGTATGTGCCGGGAAGATCTAGGATATGGGCCTTGACCCCTCTAGGCAGCTTGCAGATACCTTCTTTTTTTTCTACGGTAATACCAGGATAGTTGCCTACTTTTTGATTAAGTCCCGTAAGTTGGTTGAACACTGATGTTTTCCCGGTATTGGGATTGCCAATAAGCGCTACCTTGATCTGTTTGCTCATAACGTAGAGGCATCATCCAAGATTTCCAATTCAATTTGAAGCGCCACCGAACGGCGTATGGCAATATGCGAACCATTTACGTTGATGTAGATAGGGTCTTTCAAGGGGGCTACTTGTACAAGTTCAATTTGATTCCCGGGCAGGCACCCAAGTTCCAGCAACTTAATGGGTAGGATATCTTTCGAGAATTCCTGGATAATCCCTTTTTGCCCTTTCTTGAGATGTGCTACGGTTATGGCCAACCTTATTTAGATTCATTTTAATTAAGAGCAAAAATAGAATAAAAAATCCTAAAAAATCCAAAAAACGGGCACCAAATACCAAATGTTGGGAAAAGACAGGGTTTAATGGTTAAAACAGATTTTAAATGGGCAACGGAAAGCCGATTTTTAACTTTAGGGGCACCTAAACTTTAGAACTTTGTAATTTGGGTTTTGGAATTTGAAATTTATTCCTGAAGAGAAGCTTTCAATACATCTAAATCGGCCAACAACCTCCCAATATCCTCTTTTTTGGTGCCATCATAAAACCCACGGATTCGCCTTTCTTTATCCACCAGAATAAAATTTTCGGTGTGTATCATATCAAACGGTCCCCCATCACCATCGGTCTTGACTGCCAAATATGACTTTCGCGCCAATTCATAGATTTGTTTTTTATCCCCGGTGACCAGGTTCCATTTTTCGTCCATGACCCCTTTTTCCATAGCATATTTTTTGAGCTGGGCGACCGAATCAATTTGGGGGGTTACCGAATGGGATAGGAGCAAAACATCGTCATCGTCCTTTATTTGCTGCTGGATAGCGGCCATGTTTTTGGTCATTATGGGACAAATGGTAGGGCAGGTAGTGAAGAAGAAATCTGCCACGTATATTTTGCCTTCGTAATCAGCTTGTGTGATGGTTTCCCCGTTTTGGTTGGTCAGGGAAAAATCGGCTATGTTATGGTATTTTCTAACGTGGTGTACCGTACTGTCCACCAATTCTGGATTCACCATGGAAGGTTGATAAATGGGCAGGGTCTTAGCGGGCTCCAAAGCATCATAAAATAGATAAACTATGACAGCGGATAGCATAAGAAGCACCATCCCAAAAAGTTTGAACTTGCCAAAAAAATAACCCATTCGGTTTTCTTACAAAGATATGATACGTCCGGAAAGCTATCAAAGAATATTGCCCGTCTTCTTGCCAAAACTTTCTTAAATAGGGATGGCCTTTTAAGCTTTCTTTTTTTTACAGAGGGTAAAGGCTTACTTTTGTGCGATTAAATTTTAGAAAATACCCATGAGTCCCATATTAATAAAGACCATTCAGTTTTTTTTAAGTCTGTCCATTTTGATCGTACTGCACGAGCTGGGACATTTTATTCCGGCCAAGCTTTTTAAAACAAGAGTGGAAAAATTCTACCTGTTTTTTGACGTTAAGTTTTCGCTTTTCAAGAAAAAAATTGGAGAAACCGTTTATGGAATCGGATGGTTGCCTTTAGGCGGTTATGTTAAGATTTCGGGCATGATCGATGAAAGCATGGATACCGAGGCCATGAAAGAAGAGCCCAAACCCTGGGAATTTCGGAGCAAGCCAGCTTGGCAGCGTTTGATTATCATGCTAGGGGGAGTCACGGTAAACTTTGTATTGGCCGTCTTAATTTATATTGGTATGGCCTATGCGTACGGTGATCAATATGTACCGATGAACAGCTTAAAGGATGGGATAGCCGTAATAGAACCGGAAATCGGAAATGAAATAGGTATCCAAACAGGGGATAAAATCATTGCTGTTGACGGGAACAAGATAGAAGAGTTTGGAAAGGTTTTCATGGAAATCGTCAATGGCAATTCCATTACTATTGAAAGGGATGGGCGAACCATAGAAAAGGAAATCCCGGTAGATTTTATAGCAACCCTTTTGGAGGATGAAGATAAGATTCGGTTTTTAAGTTATAGATTACCTTTTATAATCGCGCAGGTGCCCAAGGAATCACATAACTTGGATTCTGGATTTAAGGAACTGGACGAAGTCGTTGCCGTCAATGGAAATCCCGTTACATATAGGGACGAAATTATACCCTATCTGGAAACGAATAAAGGAGGAAACCTGGATTTGACTGTTAGACGTCAAGAAAGTAATACTGAAGTTATTTCGGCCAAAGTAAATGAGGAGGGCAAGTTGGGCGTAGCGCTTGGAGGCCTTACAATGGAAGAATTGGCCGATAGGGGCCTTTTCAAAATTGAGACCAAAAAGTATTCTTTTTTAGAGGCCATCCCTGCGGGAATAGATAAGGGCGTTACAACGCTTTCAGGTTATGTTAAACAGCTTAAGAAGATTTTTAACCCCGAAACTGGGGCCTATAAAGGAGTGGGGGGCTTTGCGGCAATAGGGGGGTTGTTCCCCAGCACTTGGAATTGGCCTGCTTTTTGGAGCACCACGGCCTTTATATCAATAATACTGGCCTTTATGAACATATTACCCATACCGGCACTGGATGGGGGCCATGTAACATTTTTATTGTATGAAATGGTTACGGGAAGAAAACCCAGTGACAAATTTTTGGAGTACGCTCAAATGGTTGGGTTCTTTTTATTGATCGCGTTGCTGTTGTTTGCCAACGGCAATGATTTATACAAATGGCTTTTTAAATAGAGAGGCTGTTTTTTGTTGGGAGCAATAAAAAAAACAATTATATTTGCACCCGCTAAATAGATAATTTAGTTTGTAACATTCCTCCTTAGCTCAGTTGGTTAGAGCATCTGACTGTTAATCAGAGGGTCCTTGGTTCGAGCCCAAGAGGAGGAGCTTTAAAATCAGGCAGTTACATTTAAATGTAACTGCTTTTTTATTTAATGGCGTGCTTTTGGCGTGCTTTATTTGATATACAATAGCTTTTTGGGCACTCTCTTTCGTATTTCTTGGAGCCTCCAAAGGATTATTTTAACAAGATCTTCCCTCTTCCGAGTTACCGAAACAATTTGTAAATAGGATTCAAAATCCAGTTCCTTTGGAGTGTGGGTTCGATTCCCACCTCGAGTACATAAAATGAAAGCCGAGATTTAATTCTCGGCTTTTTTATTTCAGGTACAACATAGGTACAACAATTTAAAGTAATACATTTTTAGCTTGGATGATTGTAATTGAATTTTTCTGATTAAAATGGCTTATAATGAGTTGGGTACATAGAATAAAAACAGTACTTCGGAGCAATTAGAAGTTTTTCTTATCCCGACCATTAAATCGTCAATAAATCAAATTGATTGGGCATCAAATTCATAAAACAATCTATGCTTGTGTCCAGATGAAATTTTGAAAAGTTTACATGAATCCAATTGTTTTTGAAGCTCTTTGATAAACGGAAAAACTGTCCCATAAAACGTGAATTAACGAAACTATTAAAAGAGACCACAAATGGGACATTCATTAAAAGAAGATTCGTTTTGTCATTACCGTTCCATCAATCGGCCAAATTATAGAACTTATATTTTTTAGTGCTATGGTTCAATCATTAGGACCAAATTCTTATCAGTTGCTGAACCATTTCTACCATTATTTGAATCAAAAGTTCGATTTTTAGACCTCATAATCCGTATATTTATACTATTCCCCTTTCCATTGAATCAATAGTTTTATTTTAAACTTTTAGACCATGCCAATTTACATGGATTCACATATTGTTCCGGGAATCGAGGCGAAACATGCCGCTGAGGCACATAGAAAAGACCTTGGAGTACAAGACCAGTTTGGTTGCCGTAATATGACCTACTGGGTGGACGAGAATAGAGGAAGGGTTTTTTGTTTAATCGACGCGCCTAACGAAGAAGCGGTAAGGGAGATGCACGATTATGCCCATGGCAATGTACCGCACGAAATCATTCCTGTCAACGGTAAAGTAGTAGAGGCGTTTTTGGGCAGAATCGATGATCCCGAAACTTATTTTGATCCGAGCGAACCGGGTCTCGAAATATTCAATGATCCCGCTTTTCGAGTCATATTGGTAATTGGGACAAAGAATGCTGGCCTATTGCGCCATACTTTGGGTCTTGATAAGGTAAAACAGCTGTCCTCACTATATTATGACACAGTTAGGGAACAAGTAAAGAAACACGAAGGTAGCGAGGTCGAGATGAAAGGAGATGCCTTTGTGATTTCTTTCGCCTCAGTTTCCATGGGCGTTGAATGTGCCCTTGCGATACGAAAAGCCTTGCATATTGCTGCAGAAATGATAGATCTACGTATGGGCCTGCATGCTGGTTTGCCAGTAGACCAAAGTGATATTCTATTCGGAAAGACGGTAAGACTGGCACAGTATCTTTGTACCCTTGACACCAAAAATCGAATTACCATGTCGTCTATTGTTAGCGAACTGAACAAACCTGATTGGCGCAAAAACGAAGGCTTACAAGAGAGTATCAGGAGACTTAATGCATCAGAAGAAAATTCATTGGAACTTTTAATCGGAATTTTGGACACAAACTGGCGAAATCCTGAGTTTGGAATCCACGATTTTTGTCAAAAGCTTTCCATTAGTAAGTCACAGCTCTACCGAAAATGTAAAGGGGTCATCGGTAAATCGCCCAATGCCCTTTTGCGTGAGTATCGCCTACTACAATCTTTGGAATTGCTGGGAAAAGGAGGGCGCAACGTTTCTCAAACAACTTTCGACGCTGGTTTTAATAGTCCGTCCTACTTTATCAAATGCTTTCAGCAACGTTTCGGACTGCTTCCATTAAGCTATGTCAAAATTTCAAACATTATGAATCAAAAACAGGAGTAGCTTATGCCACTTTATATGGACTTTCACAATTTCGGTTCCGAGGAGATTACCGAGGAGGATGTCTACAGAGCCCACCTCAGAGATGTCGCCGTTCAGAATAAATATGGATTGATTTATAAAAAGTATTATTTAAGTCTTCGAACCAAAACAGCATTTTGCTTAATGGAGGGTCCTAGCAAAGAAGCTTGTATCGCAAGTCATGAAGAGGCACATGGTGTAGGGGCATGTAATGTCATAGAAGTATCTCCTGAGTATGAATTTCACCCCTACTTAGGTAAGGGTATGCAAGATGACAGAGACCTAGCATTGACTCTTTCAGGGGAGGTCGATACGGGTTACCGCACATTGATGATGGTTGCTTTGGTAGATTTCACTGGAAAGAACGAAAAGAATAGTGATGAGGTCCGTAAGTTGGTATTACAATATCAGGGTAGTAATATAAATCAGCCAAATGACCATATCATGGCTTGCTTTGTATATGCTTCTGATGCTATTGCTTGCTCTTTGGCCGTGTCTCGTTTGTTAAAAAATGTTCTACCAAATGTGGATTATACCATGGCCCTTGTAACGGGCAAGCCCGTCGATGAGACGGGATCCGACTTTTTTGGGGAAGCCCAAGAGCGCTTACAAATACTCTGTCGTCTTGGCGGAAACCAAACTGTACATGTTGATACGGATACCGAGGCGCTTCTTCAAAACAATTTTAATAAATCGGATACCGAAAAGGGAGTCGTAAAATTGGTTTCCGATGGGGACTTTGCCCTGTTCGAAGCCTTGTGGAAATCGTTAGAGGGTCAAATCTCAAATGCCGATTTCAAAAGCGAGGACCTCAACAATCTACTAGGTCTGAGCAAAGCCCAGGCGTATCGAAAGATAAAAGCCCTTACCGGTATGTCTCCGAATATCCTGATTCGTGAAATGCGTTTGCGCCGATCACTGGAAGCCTTAAAAGAAAACAACAAAACCGTTGCCGAAATAGCCTATCAATTGGGTTTTAATAGCCCTACCTATTTTACAAGGGTCTTTAGAAATCGATATAAGGCGTTGCCCACAACTTTTGCCAAACTTTATAACACACCGCTCATTCGTTAAATAAGCCGAGATATGCCATTATATGTAGATCTTCATTACATACACTCCGAAGATTTTTCAGAAGAAGATGCCTTTCGTGCACATTTGGCGGATATTAACGTACAGGATCAATTCGGGGTTACCCATAAGAAATTTTGGATAAATTTTGACCAAAAAACGATGTTCTGCCTTGTTGACGGACCAAATAAAGAAGCCTGTAATGCGGCCCATCAAATGGCACATATGGATCAAGCATGTAATATTATAGAGGTGTCAGATGCGGAATTTATTTCATTTTTGGGATTGGGTCAGAAGAACGAGCATGACATGGCTCTTACACTTTCTGGGGAAGTCGATAGTGGTTATCGAACGTTATTCTTGCTGCGAATGGCAAACCTTACACAAAACGACGATTACCAAAAGAACAAAATATATGATTTTATAAAAGAATACCATGGTAATTTAATACTTCAGCCAGATAACCAAAATATGGCCTCTTTCATTTTTGCGTCTGATGCAATTTCTTGTGCAGCTGCCATTGACACTTTTTTAAGAACCACACAAGATCATCTCGATTATACGATGGCGTTAGTTACAGGAAAGCCCGTAGACGATTACGGTACCAAATTATTTGAAGAGCCCAAGACCAGAGCAAAATATTTATGCGGCATGGGTCTAAGCAATGCTGTTTACATAGATGCTATGACCAAGACACTATTGCACAAAGAATCACAAAAAATAAATTCTGACTTGGAAGTCTTTCGTACTATTGACAACAACGACTTTAGTTTTTCGGAAACCTTGTTCAAAGCCGTGAAAGACAGATTGACTTCTGCGGATTTTAAAAGCGAGCATCTGGGCAAAACTCTGGGCCTGAGCAAGGCACAGACCTACAGAAAGATAAAAGCCCTGACCGGCATGTCTCCCAATGAGTTGATACGTGAAATGCGTTTGCGCCGATCTTTGGAAGCTTTGAAGCAAAATGGAAAGACCGTTGCCGAAATAGCCTATGAATTGGGCTTTAACAGTCCGACATACTTTACCCGGGTATTTCGAAAAAGGTATGACACCCTTCCTACCACTTTTGCGAAACTTATTTCCTGAAATTTTTACTCGATTCTCAAGATGAAACAATTGTTTCATCATTTGAGCCAAAAAGTACACCTATGGTTCATTTGTGCGAACCTTTGAAACAAAACTTACATTTTCCGCACCTTTCCTATCGTAATTTTATAGTATCAAATTGAAGTAAAGTTTCAGTTTGTCTTGTTGATTATACTCCCCCAATATATTTAAAAGTGCAGGTGGACATCCCATGTCCGCTAGGGTACTACTGTCCGAAATTTAGCACAAACAATCGACTAAAAAGTAAGGGAAGAGCACAATGAGAACCGATAAAAAATATCGATTTGTAAAAAATACCAGAGGGCTAATAAGGAGCCTCTCAGTACCCTTTGTGGCTCTATTGATGTTATCGTGTTTTCTATTTTGGAACTGTTTGGATGGATTTTCAAAGGGGAGTAAAAATGAGAACGCATTCAAGGATATCTATGCAATGAACTATGACGTTTCCCGATTGAATGATTCTGAGGAAAATAGAATTATCAAACAAGGTTACGAGCTATTCTTGAACACAACAAAATATATTGGCCCGGCCGGTGCGGAAAAAAATAAAGTTTATGCCGGGAACAATCTGTCTTGTACCAATTGCCATTTAGGGTCGGGCACGAAACCCTATGCAGCTCCCTTAATCGGAATCATACAACGCTTTCCCCAATTCAGGGGGAGGGAGAACAAAATGGGAACAATCGAAGAGCGAATCAATGGCTGTATGGAGCGAAGTATGAATGGCAAGATGATGCCATCGGATGGCCAAGAAATGAAGGCTATAATCGCCTATCTAAATTGGCTGGGCAGATATGCACCCAAAGATGGAAAGATCAAAGGACAAGGTTTCTTGAAAATAAATATCCCCGAGCGGGCCGTTAACCTAGAAAATGGGGCGGAAATTTTCAAAGCCAATTGTGTGTTGTGTCATGGCGAGAATGGTCAAGGTCTCAAATCGACAGACGGCTACGGATATCAATATCCGCCACTTTGGGGCTATGATTCCTATAATGATGGTGCCGGTATGACGCGTGTAATTACAGCCGCAAGATTCATAAAGGCCAATATGCCTTTTGGCGCGACCTATGACAATCCGGTATTGACCGATGAAGAAGCGTATGACGTTGCTGGGTATATCAACCAGCAGTTGAGGCCTGAAAAAAGAAATCGAGAAATAGATTTTCCGGACTTGAAGAAAAAACCGGTTTCAACTCCTTATCCCCCATATACGGATACGTTCTCACTGCAGCAACATCAACTGGGGCCTTTTCAACCGATTATGGAATATTATAAAAGTGAATACAATATTGTTAAATCTAAATAGGGCCGAGCGTAAAAAAATGTCTTGTAGACATTTTGAGCATAGGAGCCAGCCGGCGTGTTGGCAATACAAACAAGAATGTTTGATAACGCAAGCGAAGTATGAGTTAATCATTAATTAAATAAATATAAAACGATGGAAACAAGGAGTAAAAATTCAAGAAGAAACTTTATGGGCGCGATGATGCTAGGTGCTACTGCCAGTACGCTGTCACTATTTGCCAATCCCATGTATGCCAATTTACCATCTTACGATGCCGAAAATATGAACGAGGCCGAGGACTGGTTCAAAAAAATAAAAGGTAAGAACCGCATCGTTTATGATGGTTCGTATCCGCATAAAGGGTTTCCTGTCATCTGGAATTGGGCCTATTACCTGAGCCATAATGAAATGGGGGCCGACGATAGCGATATTACGGCTATGACCGTACTTCGCCATGACGCCATTCCCTTTGCATTTAAATCGGAATTATGGGAGAAGTATCCCTTGGGAGATGTGTTTCATGTAAAACAGGCCGATGGAAAAGCGTATAAAAGAAACCCCTATTACGAACCGCAAGAGGGAGATTTTCCCTTGCCCGTTATTCAAGGTATCAAAGATATGCAGGCCAGGGGTGCGATGTTTTGTGTTTGTAATCTTGCAATATCGGTCTATAGCGGTGCAGTGGCGCAACAGATGAATCTAGACGCAAAAAAGGTTTATGAAGAATGGATTCAAGCCGTTCATCCTGGAATTCAAGTGGTGCCTTCGGGGGTTTGGGCCTTGGGCGAAGCCCAAAAACGGGGATGTGGTTACATCTTCGCCGGAAACGCAATATAAATTTTAAAATGTAAAATCATGAAAAAGCTTATACTACTGGCACTGGCATTGTTCATCACGAACATGGCCAGTGCCCAAGAAAAGCCTATTAAGGTAGTATTCGATGTCACTAGTGGCAATACCGATGTGCACAAGTCAGCAGCCCGTCATTTACGATTAATGTCGGAGACCTATCCTGATTCCGAATTTGAAATAGTCGTTTACAGCGGTGCCTATAAAATGGTGGATAACAATTCTTCTGCCGCCGGGGAAACGCTTCGAGAAATTGTAAAGAATGACAATGTCTCTATCGTGGTATGTGCAAATACGCTAAAAAGAAACAATAAGGGTAAGGATGATTTGATTCCGGGAGTTACAACCGTACCCGATGGCATCTATGAAATTGTTGCAAAACAACAATTGGGCTGGGGCTATATAAAAGAGGGGAAATAGTAAAGATAATTTCTAAGGAAAGTGGAAGCCATCCAAATTTTGGGATATTTCGGAGCCTTTTTCATAGGGCTTGTGTTGGGCCTGATGGGTAGTGGAGGTTCCATAATGGCGGTTCCTATTTTCGCCTATATGTTTCAAATCAGTCCCATTACGACCACGGCATATTCGTTGTTCGTAGTGGGCACTTCCTCATCGGTCGGAGTATTGAAGAACTTCAAAAAAGGGTTAATAGACTATAGAATAGCACTGGTTTTTGCGATTCCCGCATTTGTAGCGGTATATATCGCCCGTAAGTTTATGGTGCCAATGATTCCTGAAGAATTGATTTCCGTCGGGAATTTTATGATTACGAGAAACATGGGAATTATGCTGCTATTCGCATTGTTGATGCTAATCGCATCGATATCCATGCTACGACAGAAAGAACGACCGACCGAAGAAAATGTACAGCCCCGGTACAATTACCCCATGATGGTAATTGGGGGCGTACTTATCGGCACATTAACGGGTATCGTTGGTATTGGCGGGGGATTTTTGATTATTCCGGTTCTGGTCTTATTGGTAAAACTGCCGATGAAGAAGGCCGTGGCAACCTCTTTGTTTATTATTGCCTTGAAGTCTTTGATCGGATTTACCGGGAATCTTGGTAATCTAAATATCAATTGGTCGTTCCTATTGGTTTTTACCATGATTTCAACAACTGGCATATTTCTGGGGCTATTTCTATCGTCCTATATCAAGAGTGAAAAACTTAAGAGAAGTTTTGGCTGGTTCGTGCTTGTGATGGCCATCGGTATTTTATGTAAAGAGATGTTTGTTTAGTGTTGATTGAATTTGACACCCGAAACACGCAGATGATACATTTGTTTCATTATTAGATACAAAATTTACATCTATTGGTGGATTTGTGTAGTAAATTTATAACAATGTGGTAGTCAGCGTTACGCGCCGCCAGATACACTTCCCCCAATTCAGACCAAAAATAGAAACCTCTAGGCGTAAGTTCGTAAATTACTCAAAGATAATAGGGATTTAATACAACTTTAAGCCACGAAAACAAATCAATAAAAATTAAACGGCCACTTATGATAGAGACAAAAAAAAACAAGAAGGAAGCACTCTTGATAAAACTAGAAGCCATATTCGAAAACTGTGGAAGGCGAGCCGCACATTACGATGCCAATAACCTATTTTTTCAGGAAGATTTCGATGAACTGAAAGAAGCCGGGTATCTGCTTATTGCGGTACCCGAAGAATTTGGTGGTTACGGTATGAAACTCGATGAATGCACGGCCCTGACCCGAAAACTGGCCTATCGCGCAGCACCAACGGCTGTTGCCCTGAACATGCACATCTATTGGACCGGACTTGTGGCCGATTTATGGCGGGGTGGGGACACTTCTATGCAATGGCTTTTGGAAGAAGCTGGAAAGGGAAAAGTATTTGCCGCTGGCCATGGGGAATCCGGAAACGATTCCCCGGGAATCTATTCCACCTGCAAAGCGGAAAAAGTCGAAGGCGGCTATAAATTTACTGGCCATAAAGTTTTCGGTAGCCTAACGCCCGTATGGGATTATTTGGGCTTTCACGGTCAAGACAATAGTGACCCTGACAATCCAATGGTGATCCACGCCTTTATGCCCAGGGATACCGAAAATTATGAGATTAAAAAAACTTGGGACGATGTTTTAGGTATGCGTGCTACCCGTTCCGATGATACCCTATTGAATGGTGTTTTTGTGCCTGAAGAATTGATTGTTCGAAAACTACCGACGGGATTTAAAGGTATGGATGGTTTCGTACTTGGAATTTTCTGTTGGGCTTTGATGGGATTTGCCAATGTTTATTACGGACTGGCCCAATGCGTCTTGGATAAGGTTCTGGAGAAATTGCCGAAAAAGAAATCCATTTCTTTCGATCGGCCCTCTATGGCATACAACGGGGTCATTCAGCACGATGTCGGCGAAATGGTCATGGAAATCGAGGGTATCGCTCCGCAGTTGGATACAGTTGCCCGCGAATGGAGTGAAGGTAAAGATTACGGCCCTGCATGGGGTGTAAAGATCGTTGCGGCCAAATGCCGTTCGGTCGAAGGTTCGTGGCGGGTTGTTGATAAGGCTATGGATATCATGGGTGGTTACGGACTATTAAGAAAAGCCGGATTCGAACGCTTGTTCCGAGATGCGCGATTGGGCAAGATCCACCCGGCAAACGGTTATCTATCGCGAGAATTTTTGGCAAAGGCTATGATGGGAATAGATGCGGATGAGCAGCCGAGATAGCAAAAGATTGTTCGCCTCTTCATATGGGACAATATTATAGAGGCTAGTTCGATTTTAATCCAGAGAGGGTTATTAAGATTTTAAACCGCAACTCTAGGAGTAAATTAGATTTCGGGTAAACCCGAAAATGATTAGACAGAAATTTTAATCAGGAAAAGAGGCTCGTAATTCCCATAGTATGGGATTAAATAGCAACTCTATTTCGGGAATTGATGGAGCAAGTGCTAGGAGCAGTCCTCTAAAACGAACGATTTTTAAAACTCTATAGATTTTCTAAATCAGATTCTTTAATCGGCCAATTGAAGAAACAGGTCAAGAAGGAGGCTAAGTGCATTAATATCCACGTTTCGCAACAGCTATGCAAAAATTCTTTTATCGATACAAATCAAAGATATTAATTCACTTTTTTAATCACCTGTGTTTTTCTTAAGTGTTCCAACACTAATTACCTAGATTTTTTTAAGTTTTTTAATCGTGTATAGTACTTTTTCTTTTTAGAGGCGTATTGTATGTGAGCGCACGATTCTAAAATGTGATAAATTATTGATTTAAAATATCGACAATAAATATGAAAAACTTCTTAAAACTCGACTATAAGTTTTCATCCCTTATTCAATTATGATTTAACAGAAGAAGCTAATAGTGTTTTAACAATTCCCTTTGTAAATACCTTAAAAACAAATCATGCGCTTTCACGACTCAACATGACAACTTTAGATTTAAAGAAAGTAACCTTCCAAAGTTTTATCGACAAGATAAAAAGAGTGCTGACTTATGGTTGGTTTATAAAGTCAAGGGCACAGATTTATAATTAGGTAATCTCCATAAATGCGAAAAAGAAAAGATAGCCAATATATCGTGAGGTTTGTAATGTCCCAAAATTTAAAAAATATGTTTGATTTTAATGGTAAAAGAAATTAAAATAACTCTCTTTTTATTATGTGGTTTCCTATGGTTATCAGGATGCGGTATATCCATGCCAGATGAAATTGAAACGGCATATGAGGCACTTCCCGAAAAAATCGATTTTAACTTTCATGTTCGGCCTATTCTTTCTGACCGCTGTTTCAATTGTCACGGCCCGGACGAGAATACAAGAAAGGCGAATCTTAGATTGGATGTAGAAGAAGCCATTTTCTCCAAAATTACGGAAAGCGGGTCCTTTCCTGTAGTAAAGGGAAAACCCGAAAAAAGCCAATTGATTTCACGAATTCTCAGTGAAGATTCCGATTTGATAATGCCTACTCCTGAATCAAATTTAAGTTTATCCCCGGAAGAAAAGGCAATCCTTATCAAGTGGGTCGAACAAGGTGCGGAATGGAAGCTCCATTGGGCATATACCGTTCCCAAAAAAGTAGAGCTTCCCACGGTTAAAAATACGGATTGGCCAAAAAACAAAATCGATTATTTTGTTTTGGACAAGCTCGAATCGAATGGACTTCGCCCTTCCGAAGAGGCCTCTAAAGAAACATTGATCCGCAGATTGTCCTTTGATCTAAACGGGCTTCCTCCTACTCCACAAGAGGTCGAGGCCTTTAAAAATAATGCTTCAACGAATGCTTATGAGAAATTGGTAGACCGTTTGTTGGCTTCTCCAAGATACGGTGAACGTTGGGCGTGGGAATGGTTGGACGTAGCCCGGTACGCAGACACCAATGGATTTCAAGGGGATTTTACAAGAGACATGTGGCCATGGCGAGACTGGGTTATCAAGGCCTTCAATGAAAATATGCCTTACGACGAGTTTACGATAAAACAATTGGCCGGTGACCTTTTGCCCGGTGCCACTCCCGAAAATATTTTGGCCACGGCCTTTAATCGAAACCATCCTTATAATACCGAAGGAGGAACAATTCCTGAAGAAACACGCGTTGTTAACGTCTTTGATCGTGTGGAGACCACCGGTACAGCTTGGCTCGGATTAACCATGAACTGTGCTCGATGTCACGATCATAAATATGATGCAATTACCCAGAAAGAGTATTATCAACTTTTTGATTATTTCAACCAAACTTCCGAGGAGGGAGGTGGCTGGGGAGGTAAGATCAAACCATTGTTAAATCTAAGCGATGCCGAAAAAAGGCAGGAAATGGAAGGGCTTTTGGAATACATCGATGGGCTTGTGGAGCAGGTTGAAGTTTTTGAATTTGAAAAATTCCCTAGAGATTTCGGACTTCCAGCTTCTGAGTCATCGGTAGCCAAGGAATTGAAAGGACTTGACCCGCGTATTCTTCTAAAGCCCACGGATAATAGAGCTACTGGTGAATTTCGGGTACTATCGGAATACTTCAAAAAAAAGGATATGGCATATGCCAATCTTTTGACCGATGTTTTTGCAAAAAAGAAAAGTTATGATGAATTGGCGTCCTCTTCTATAATGGTCATGGTGATGGACGAGTTGGAGGAACCTAGAACCACCTATATCTTAGATCGTGGTGGCTACAATAATCCAATGTTGAATGAAGCTATTTGCATGGATGTTCCGGCCGTGCTTCCTCCCCTGCCAAAAGATGAAAAAAATAATCGCCTAGCCCTTGCTAAATGGTTGGTATCAAAAGAACAACCTTTGACTTCGCGTGTAACAATCAATCGTTATTGGCAACATTTTTTTGGAAAAGGGATTGTAAAGACAATTGAGGATTTTGGCGTTCAAGGTGCCTTACCCAGTCATCCGGAATTATTAGACTGGCTCGCTGTTGATTTTCAGGAAAACAATTGGGATCTAAAACGGCTTTTTAAAAAAATTGTGATGAGTGCAACATATCGTCAATCTTCCAAGGTATCCGAGGAACTTTTGGAAAAGGATTCTGAAAATACATATTTGGCTCGGGCAACACGTATGCGTTTGCCATCCTGGATGCTACGTGACCAAGCACTGTATGTGAGCGGATTACTGGTCGATTCCATTGGGGGCAGACCTGTTAAACCATATCAACCTGAAGGTATTTGGTCGGAAGCAACATTTGGCAAAACCATTTACCAACAAGATAAAGGGGATGCCCTTTACCGTAGATCATTGTATACGTTTTGGAGACGTATAGTAGGTCCTACCTTTTTATTTGACAATGCTTCAAGGCAATTGTCCACGGTTAAATCCGCGAACACAAATACTCCTTTACATGCACTGACCACCTTGAACGATATTACGTATGTGGAGGCTTCGCGTGTGATGGCGGAAAATGTGTTGTTGGAGAAAAACAATGATGTAAAAAGATTACAATATGCTTTTGAGAAAGCCACTACCCGCAGGCCCGATGCCGAAGAATTGAGCTTGTTGAAAAACAGGCTAGCGGATTTGCGCAACTATTATAGTGCTTCCAAGGAAGATGCATTGGCGTTGAATTCAATAGGAGAATACCGAACAAACGATTCTTTAAATCTTGTTGACCATGCCGCATATACTGCTATTTGTTCATTAATCCTGAATCTTGATGAAACCATAAATCGCCAATGATGATAAAAAAAATGCTACATCCGTTCCAGGAATATCAGGCAGGGATGACCCGTAGAAATTTCTTTGGCAAAATGGCCCAGGGGATAGGGGCTATGGCATTGGGGTCTATATTGAACCCACATATACTCTCTGGAGCACCTACCAATCCTTTTGGATTGGCCACAAACAATGGTCTTGGGTTACCTCATTTCACCCCTAAGGCAAAAAGGGTTATCTACCTTTTTCAGAATGGTGCTCCTTCCCATGTAGATCTTTTCGATTACAAGCCAATGCTTCGAAAATGGCATGGTAAACAGATTCCGGATTCACTCACCTCCGGAAAAAGGTTTTCCACAATGACCGGAGAACAGACAGCCAGACCGGTGATTGGCGAAATCAGCAATTTTGCACAGCATGGGCAGAGTGGTGCATGGGTATCGGATTTTATGCCCGAAACGGCTAAAATAGCCGATGAACTATGCTTTATTAAATCTATGTATACCGAATCGGTAAATCATGCACCTGCCATTACCTTTTTTCTAACTGGATCTGAACAGCCTGGAAGACCGAGCATGGGTTCATGGCTTACCTATGGATTGGGGAGTACCGCCAAGGACCTTCCAGATTTTGTAGCAATGACCTCTAGGGACAAGGAAGCCAGTTGTGGTCAAATCTTTTATGATTACTATTGGGGAAGTGGATTTCTTCCCACTAAGTTCCAAGGGGTAAAATTTCGAGGTGGCGGCGATCCCGTACTATATTTAGAAAACCCCCAAGGTATACCTCGAAAAATGCGTCGAAAGATTCTAGATAATATTCAGGAACTGAATGAAATGAACCATGCCGATTATGGCGATACCGAAATTCACACTCGAATCGCGCAATACGAAATGGCCTATAAGATGCAGATGAGCGTACCCGAGCTTACCGATTTCTCGGATGAGCCTCAACATATTTTGGATATGTACGGTCCCGATGTGCATCGCAAAGGAAGCTTTGCATACAACTGTTTGATGGCAAGACGATTGGCAGAACGTGATGTGCGCTTTATTCAATGTATGCATGCAGGATGGGACCAACACACCAATCTCAACTATCAGTTGATAACACAATGTCGTGATACCGATGCCCCGAGTGCCGCATTGATCAAGGATTTAAAACAAAGGGGGATGTTGGAAGATACTTTGGTCATTTGGGGAGGTGAATTCGGAAGAACCCCATTTTTGCAGGGAAATATCAAAGATGTAAGAAATTGGGGCAGAGACCATCACCCTTATGTCTTTACATTGTGGATGGCCGGCGCAGGAGTCAAGCCTGGACTTTCATATGGAGCTTCCGACGAGTTCGGGTTCAACCCGGTCGAAGTCCCGGTACATGTACATGATTTTCAGGCAACGGTCATGCACTTAATGGGAATCGACCATGAACAATTCACCTTCAAACATCAAGGTAGAAGATATAGGTTGACGGATGTTGATGGGCATGTAGTTAAAGATATTCTAAGCTAAAACCAAAAAACCAAGAGATTGTTTTGAAATGTATAATTGGAATTTTTATAATCTATTTTTGATACAGAAGGAGGCAAAATTTTTAAGCATAGCAGGGCTACGGTTCAAAATTTTAACAGGGCCGAAAGAAAAGGTCAATGATTTGGCCTTTGAAAGAGGGGCCAGCTGGCGTGTCGGCCACAAAAAGAGGTTATAAGAAAATAATCGAGATATTTCAAAACAGTTTCTAATTCTAAAATAAAGTCCCAGAAGCGCAAAATGGTTCTTATAGTCTTTAATCTTCTCGGAATGAGTTTAAGTACGAACGTATATGCACAGACTTTTTCTTTTGAGAAATCAATACATACTCCATACTTTTTAGTTTCAAAATTGGCTACTGTCATGGCCAGGGGTCCTTTGTTTTTACTTCCGTCGATAAATTGTATGAGATTTTCATTTATTTTTACTACATTATTTAAGAATTTCATAAAATAGGGATTAAAAAAGTATCGTTTGAGCAAAGAAGTACTCCATATTGACCATAACCTTGTTTTAGAATTGAGAGATGGCAATGAGCATGCTTTTGAAGAACTTTTCAAAAAGTATCAAAAGGATGTTTTTCGGTACGTACAGAGCTTGATAAAATCTAAAAAACATGCTGAAGAGGTTACCCAAGATGTTTTTATAAAAGTATGGCTAAAACGCAAGACACTTCATCCAGAAAAGTCGTTCAAATCTTTTCTGTTTACCATCGCAAAGAATAAATCATATGATTTTTTAGTAAAGGCTTCGAAAGATCTAAAATTAAAACAATATGTATTTTATCATAGGTCGATTTCCCATAATCCCATTGAGGATTATCTGCTGAGCATTGAATACCAATCATTAAAGCAAAGAGCCATCGATTGCCTTTCCCCCAGGAAGAAGCGTATTTTTGAAATGTCAAGAAACGAAGGGAAGAGCTATAGAGAGATAGCTGCCGAACTCGGAATCGCCAAACAAACAGTTAAAAACCAGATGAGCCAAGCCTTGGGCAATATTTCGGCTTTTCTTGAATCCTATGGTGGAATAACCTTTACATTGGTCCAAATCCTTCTTCTAATTTAGCTTACCTATTTATCCGATTATCTCTTATTGCCTCAATTGCTACAGTTCTTCTTTAAGAACTCGTCTTGAGTTATTGTTTTAATCCTAAATTTCTAGAATTGTTTCATTTTTTTTAAGTGGGATATAGTACTTTTTCTTTTTAGCGGCGTATTGTATGTAAGCACACCATCGTAAAATGCAGCAAAAAGAAAATATATCCGAACTTTTAAGGCGCTATATCCTTAACGAATGCAGTCCAGAGGAAACCGAAGCCGTTATCTCCTATTTTAGAAGTGCCACAAACTCCAATGATCTACCTTCTGTTGTCGATGTATTGAATTTGTTAAAGGAGCATCGGAAATTGGAAAATATATCCTCTGACATCTCCTTTCCAGTGATGCTGAAAGTCGCAAAGGAAAAAGATCAAGTGGCTAATTCAAAAGTTGGCCCTTCGATATCTTGGCGCAAATATGCCTCAATAGCTGCCATCTTTTTTGGTGTTATGTTGACAGGTTATTTCTTTTGGCAGAATCAAAATGCCGATGATATCCTGATTATTCCTCCAGATGCCATTACCCTTGAACTTGAGGACGGAAGTATAGAAATACTTAGTGAAGATGGTTCCAAAGATGTAGTGGATAAAAATGGAAAGTTATTGGGCAGGCAATCCGGCAACCTTATTTCATATGAGAAAACCGGTTCGACCGAAGAACTTGTATATAATACACTAACCGTTCCTTACGGTAAAAGATTTGATTTGAAACTTTCGGACGGTACCATTGTTTACCTTAATGCAGGAACTTCCTTAAGATATCCCGTTAAATTTCTCGATGAACAAAATCGGGAAGTTTACTTGACCGGAGAGGCATTCTTTGAAGTTTCCAAAGATTCGCTACATCCTTTCGTTGTGGGCGCAGACCGATTGGATGTCCGAGTTCTTGGAACTCAATTCAATATTTCCTCCTATCCTGAAGATGATAGTACGGATGTTGTACTCGTTGAGGGGTCGGTAGGAATGCATGGAAAAACAGAAACTTTTAATGAAAATACAAGTACCATTTTAACACCCGGTTTTAAAGGGAGTTTTGAAAAAAGCAACGGAACGATAAAAACTCAGGCCGTGGTTACCGAGGTATATTCCTCCTGGATAGATGGACAGCTTGTTTTTCGTAACATGACCTTTGAGAACATTCTTAAAAAAATGGAGCGCCATTATGATGTCTCGATTATCAATAACAACCATGGTCTTGCGAACGAAGTCTTTAACGCGAGCTATGGTAAGGTCAGCTTGCAAAAAGTGTTTGAAGATTTAAAACAGACCCACGGAATTGAATATTCAATAGAGGGAACCGACATAATAATCAACTAAACCAAATTGCCTATGCCATTATAAAACCCTAGGTATATATCACTTTACCTTGAAAAGACAAAAAATCGGAAAGTGCAGGAACACTTTCCGATTATAAAAAGTGATCGAAAATATCAACCACCATTAAACATTATAAAAGTATGAAAAAACTTCTTAAACTAACTAGAAGCGTTCATCCCTCGTTCAATTTTGATTTAAAGATGAAGCTCACGGCATTATTTACATTTACCTTTATACTTACGTTACAAGCCAATCATACGTATTCCCAGTTTAACAGGGCAACTGTAGATCTAAAGAACGTAACCATCGAACGTTTTATCGATGAGATAGAAAAAAGCACTGACTTCCGGTTTGTCTATAAGGTCATGGACGTAGACTTAAAACGAAAAATTTCCATCTCGGCCAACGACGAACCCATTCAGAAAATTTTACACGACGTTTTTGATAAGGGGAAGACCTCATTTCTAGTTTTGGAACATCAAATATATTTGATGAAAGCAAAAACTAAGGCAAATCGAAGTCAAGTCAAAACCCTGGCAACCATCCAGTTTTCCATTTCTGGAATGGTTACGGATAAGGACGGAACTCCGTTACCTGGTGCAAGTATATTGGAAAAGGGAACCACTAATGGTACCCAATCGGATTTTGACGGTAAATTTTCCATTGATGTGGCAGATTCCAACGCTACACTGATTGTTTCCTACATTGGTTTTTCTACAAAAGAAGTTACAATAAATGGTCAAACGGATATTGTTGTAAGTCTTCAAGAGGACACCGCGGGCTTGGAAGAGGTCGTCGTGGTTGGGTATGGTACGGCGAAAAAGAGTGATCTTACCAGTGCAATAGCCAGTGTTAAGGGCGATGATTTGACCAATCGTGTAACTACAAGATTAGACCAAGCCCTTCAAGGTCAATTATCGGGGGTAACCGTACAGCAGGCGAGTGGTATACCGGGATCCCCGCCTAGGATACAGATAAGGGGTGTGGGATCCATTAGTGGAGGAAACACCCCCCTATATGTGATAGACGGGTTTGTTACGGAGAACAGTTCTCTAATGGCCACAATAAATCCAAATGATATAGAATCCATAGAAGTACTCAAGGATGCCGCTTCGGCAGCTATTTATGGCTCCAGAGGGGCCAATGGCGTAGTGCTTGTCACTACCAAAAAAGGAAAGTCAGGAAAGGTCACGGTTAATTACAATACTTTCTATGGTTTCCAATCCCCGGAAAAGCGTCTAGATTTTATGAATGCCGAGGAACAGGGAGCTTTGGAAATAGAAGTTCGGAATGCCATGTGGGTCTTGGAAGGGGGCAACATATCAGATCCCAATAGTGCA
Organism: uncultured Flavobacteriaceae bacterium; assembly: GCA_947494715.1. GTDB lineage: Bacteria > Bacteroidota > Bacteroidia > Flavobacteriales > Flavobacteriaceae > Ulvibacterium. The sequence continues at coordinate 230,660 of CANLWG010000009.1, forward strand.
AGGCCGTCCAGTCGTCGTATCGACCCTGAATGGGTTAGTGGTAATTATCCCGACTATGACAAGCAAGACTACCTTTTTTCAAATTCTGCACCTATCCTCAACCATAACCTTTCAGTTTCAGGAGGGAACGACAAATCCAAATATTTCATATCGCTGGATTATTTGGATCAGGAAGGTATAACTAGAAACACCGGATATGAAAGAATTTCGGTTCGTGCCAATATAGAGACCAAGGCACTTGATGAAAAAGTGACCTTGGGACTGAACTTGAATCCCAGTCGTAACATTTTTACAAGTAACGGTGCCGAAGGAAAAGATAGTAACACAAATTGGATTCTATGGGCAGGTCCGTTGGTGAGGAATGATGAATTTTATTTTGATTTTGAGAGAAATCAGGCCAGAAATGATTATTCCGAGTTCTATAATTTACATCCAGCATTCACTCCCAGGTTCCTGGCACTGGACAATGTGGAACCTGTTCGGGAACAAATACAGATCAACGCCACAAGCTTTTTGGATATTGAGTTATTTAAAGGGCTAAATTTCAAAACAAGTCTGGGAGTATTGTATGATTTGAACAAAGGGACAACCTTTACTGGCAGAGTAGGCGGCAATGGTATCATCTCAAGAGACCTATCATCTTCAAGGGAGGAGAACTGGCTTTGGGAGAATACATTGAACTATGCCAAAACAATCAATAAGCATGACTTTTCAGTCTTGGTCGGGTATACAAGCCAAAAAGTATCCTTGGAAGGTTTTAACGTAACTGGAAGGGGTTTCGACAATGAATTGTCGGAGACACTTAATAATGCTACTGAAATAAGCAATTGGGGTGAAACCGCTTTTGAGTGGTCCTTAATTTCCATGCTGGGAAGATTGAACTATAATTTTGATGGTAGATATTTTCTCACGGCTTCTGTTCGTAGGGACGGCAGTTCACGTTTTGGCAGGGATAACAAATGGGGGGTCTTTCCGTCGGTTTCAGGAGCGTGGAGAGTTAGTAAAGAGGCCTTCTTTCCAAAAGAAGGAATGATTTCCAACTTAAAGTTTCGGTTTAGTTGGGGGAAAACCGGAAACAATAGAATTGGAAACTACAGTTCAATTTCTGGACTTACCACGGCCAATGCCATACTAGGAACTGATGAACAATTGGTAAGTGGGTTTAGAGTCAATAATTTGTCCAATCCAGATTTAGGTTGGGAAAAGACTACTGCTATCAATTATGGCCTTGACTTGGGATTATGGAACGACCGGGTGAGCTTAGGTGTTGAGTACTATGATAATACCACCACCGATTTGCTTTTTAATGTTCCCATACCATCCGTTACTGGCTTCAGTGCACAGACCCAGAATCTGGGTTCTGTTAGCAATAAAGGATTCGAAGTTGATTTTAGTTCGCGCAATATAGTCAATGGTCCATTTACATGGACTACACGTTTAAACTTCTTTACCAACCAAAATGAAGTATTGGAGGTAGGTCCGGAAGGAACTCCCATAATTGCGGGCAATGGCTTTACGAATGTCAGTTATACCGGTATTGGACAACCAATAGGGGCCTTTTATATGAATAGGCAACTTGGAATTTTTCAGAACCAGGCAGAAGTAGATGCTTCGGCTACCGTTGGGACCCAAGGACCAGGTGATGTAAAATTGAATGATTTTGATGGCGATGGGGATATCGATGCAGACGATCGCGAATTTGTAGGGCAGCCTCAACCCAAATATAACTTTGGTATAACCAATGAGTTCCAGTTTAAGGGTTTTGATCTAAGTGTCTTTATCAATGGATCAGGAGGCAACAAGATATGGTTCGCCCAAGGAAGATATTATGATAGAGGTTTCACTCCATTAGGCTTGGGAACTGCACTGCTTGATAATTGGAACAACAGGTGGCGTTCTGAATCAAATCCAGGGGACGGGCGTACCCCAAGTATACTTAGCTCTTTAACAGGAGGCCCCAACTTTGCCGGGGCCAATGGTGATGCCCCTTCAAATACCCGATGGCTCCATGATGGCAGTTTTTGGCGTATTACCAATGTTACCTTTGGGTATACCTTGCCCAAAAGAGTGACAAATGCCATAAGCTTGGATAAATTGAGGGTTTATTTGACGGGAGACAATCTTTTTCTTAAGACCGACTATGTTGGTTTCAACCCTCAAGTACATACCAACAACGGTGATAACTATACGGTTTCTGGATACGATTATGGTTCCACCCCATTGGCCAGAACAATAGTTTTGGGGTTGAACGTAACTTTTTAAGATAGTATTGATCAATAAATGAATAACATATTATGAAATATAAAATATCAATCGCGATAATGATTCTCTGTCTTACCGCATGCAATGAGGATTTTATAGATTTGGCGCCCATAACCTTTGCCAATGAAAATCGATTCTACCAGACCGATGCCGACTTTGAAGCTGCAGCTGTAGGTTTATATGCTGCTTTTAAGGATAGCAGGGGCGAAGGTGCTGGAACCCTGTTACCCTTTCGAATGGAATATAGGGCGGACAATTTAGCATGGGATAATCTAATATATTTGGAACTATCAGAAAATTTGCTGGGACCGGATACAGGAAATCTTTTTTGGATTATGTACAGGACCTTAATATTCCCGTCTAATAACATACTTGAAAAAATTGAAGAGGCAGGAGATATCATCACACCGTCGGTTAAAAATACGGTTTCCGGGGAAGCGTTGTTCTTCAGGGGATATGCCTATTACTGGATGAACTTGGGACTCGGAAGTGTCCCTAAGATTACGGAAAGCATAACGCCACAGGAAGCTCTTGAAATAGGTCTTTCCCCCGCTGACGAAATACTTGCCCAAGCCATAACGGATCTGGCCACCGCCGCAGCTTTGCTTCCTGAAAGTGCAGAGGTTTTTGGAAAACTGGATAAATACGATGCAATGGCTTTTCAAGCAAAGGCTTTGATGCAATTGAACGATTGGAGTGCCGCTCTTCCGATTTTACGTGATGTTTTTGAGAATAGTGGCCATTCCTTGGAACCTGTTTGGATAGACATGTGGACACTTGAGGCCGAGAAAACCTCTCCTGAATTTATGTTTCAGGCAATCTTTAGCGAATTGGCCGATAACAACCCCTTTGCCCAGCAATTGTTATATATAGAAGGGGATAATACCACCCAAGAAGTTTTTAGGTACAAAGAAGGTTTATTCGATTCCTTTGAACCAGGAGACATTAGAAGGGATGAAACCCTAGGTTTTGATTCCAATGGCATTGCCCAGAACAACAAATATGATTTTGGAAGAGTGAACAATTTGTGGACACATGATATTCAAGTCCTACGATTTACCGATGTACAACTATTGTACGCTGAAGCAATTTCGATGGCCGCAGGGACGGTACAACAACAATCATTGGATTTGATCAACGAAACTAGAAATCGAGCGGGGCTGGCAGATTTAACCCTGGCGGAGGTTCCCGATATAGATGCCTTTGTAGAGGCCATTTTAGCTGAAAGGCGCGCGGAATTTGTATTTGAAGGCCAACGCTACCCCGATTTAAAGAGACATGGTCTATTGGTGGAAAAACTCAATGCTATTGGATATAGTTTTGATGACAGCTACCTAACCCTTCCCATTCCACAAAGTGAGAAAGATAAGGTACCCAATGGTCTATACGATTAGAGGTATGGCTGCTCTAGCCTCTAATATAATTGGCAGCTATCATACAGCTAAATTGAGTTAGTTAGTTTGTTTCTTGAGGGGTGTGGACGAAGAGTACTTTTGTTTGTTCCGCACCCCATTTTTACACCAAATGACAAAAGAAAGTATTTCAGTGTTTGCAAAATGTACTGGGCTATCTATAAAAAATCAAAATAAAAGGAATAGGGTACTCCTAATGCCTCTACTCTTCCTAGTACAGGTAATGGTCTTGGCACAGGGAAATTGCCCTGAAAGATTATCGATTGAATCAGCTTTTATAAAGGTTTACGCTGATCAAAATGGAAGAATATGCTCAATTTTTGACAAAAGGAAACAACGAAATATACAGTTCATGGGCAAAACAGTCTTTAAGGGCTGTCAAAGTGGACTTCTATCTACCAGTATCCAAAATGAAGCTTTGATCATCAAGAAAAAGCACACATTGGATAGTGAAAAATCCTTTATCAGTACGGAGACGATAAGCTTTGAGGATGATCTATTACAATGGGAACTATCCATTCTTTCAGAAGGCAATTCGCCTTGGAGTGTACCGATACGGACAATATGGTCCATGTCGGGATCTGATTTAACGTATTGGACTACATGGGGAGACCCGAGGCCTGAAAGTTCGGTAAGCGGACTATCGGAAAAAACGACCAAGGAACTGTTAAATGGCACTACCCTTTCCACGGCCAAAAATCTCCCGGTTTACGAATGGGAAGACCCTTTGCAGTTACAACCCTTATTTCCCCGTAAGCTCATGTATGGCGGTTCCATTTATGGACATCGGAAAGAAGACCAATTTGCCGACCCGGAAATCTACTATAGTCCTGCCAACGCCCGAAATTATTTTTCAGTTCCGATTATAGGCCTATATAAGGAAAAGCTGGATATTGGGGTTTCCCTTGGGTTTTCGCCCGAAAATATAGGCATTGAAGCCGAATTGGAAATTACCGATAGCGGACAGCTCGTATTTTCTCGCTACAACAACAGATTTGTTCCAGGAGAAGAACTTCGTTTTACAACCTACCTCAAGCTTCACGAAGCTGATTGGAGAGCCTCGCTTGGATGGTACGTCAAAAGGTTTAAAAAATGGTTCGATCCCATAAACAGAAAGGTACATGAATTTAGTGGCACTTCCTCCTATTCTTCAGAGACAGGCCCATTTGACGTGCAAAAAATGATTCAAATGGGTTTTAAGACCAATTGGGACGCCACTTTTTCATTTCCATACATGGGGTTGTTTCTTCCACCGGTCGAAAAGAACGAGGGTTGGTTGACCTGGAGGGGAGAATACATGACGTTTAAAAAGCTGGATGATTATTATGCCAGAATGCAAAAAAAAGGGTTTCACGTATTAAGCTATTTTAATGTAACGGAATTCGGAAACAACATTTTGCGAAAAGAAGATTTCGTAAATAGGCACGAGACCCGCAAGCCATGGATCGATTGCAATAAATATTTGCATGATGTACTGGAACCTGCTGTTTTGTACCACCCCAAGGATACCACCTATACCAAACATATTTACACCTGGGAAAGGTCAATCGTTATGGATCCTGCCGAGCCTGTTTTTAAGGCCCATCTTGTGGGCCAAATAAACAATTATTTGGAAAGATTGCCTCATTTTGAGGGTATTACCATAGATCGGATAGACTGGACAAGAATGTACAATACCCGACGGGATGATGGAACATCATGGTTTCAGGGAAAACCGGCACGTTCACTTCATAATTCATGGAAAAATATCATGGACACGATAGCCCCAATATTACATAATAAGGACAAGGTTATTTTTATCAATAACCATATAAAAAGGCTCGAAGACCTGGAACAGGTAGATGGCATATTCGATGAATTTGGATATATGGCGGCATCCATCAATGCAAACGCAATTTTATGTGTCAACAAACCGCTGTTAGGTTGGTGTAGGGATCGGAAAACAATGGGTAGCGACCTTGATGCCTATATGCAAAAATACCTTCATTTGGGGATGTACCCGATGGCTCCATTTCCAGGTAATGACCATGCACTTTTACCGGATGCCGAGGTGGATCGACTGTATTTGGATTACGGAGGATTGTTCAAGACATTAAAAGGGAAAAATTGGATTTTGGAGCCCGGTTTGGTCAGTATAATCGGGGATAAAGCAAAAGTAAACATTTTTGACACCCAAGTTGGAACCATTATCCCGGTAACCTTTGGAAAAGATAATCAGGTAAGGTTGAGGATTAAAAATATACCGAAGAACGCTACTTTGGAATACTTACATCCAGGTGATAGTGTATGGAAAAAAATAAAAACAAAAAGAAATACGATCAAACTGCCCTTGTATAGAGGTTGCGCCATAGTAAGAATCAACTAAATAGTAGTGTATAATGCCAGGGAGGCTCGTTATTCAAGATTATATTGTCTTTATCCTTTATTTTTTGGTCATTATGGGTATTGCCCTATGGGTTTCTCGCAAACCTAAAGGCCATAATCGTAATGCCGAAGATTATTTTCTGGCAGGAAGGTCACTTCCTTGGTGGATCATCGGGGCATCCCTCATCGCTTCAAACATATCCACCGAGCAAATTATCGGAATGAACGGCACCGCCTTTGAAAGCGGTATGGCAGTAATCTCCTATTCCTTGATAGGGGCGGCAATAACAATTCTGTTGGTGGGAAAATTTTTCCTGCCCAAGTTTCTTGACATGGGCATTTATAGCATGCCCGAGTTTTTGGAAAGGCGTTTTGACAAGCGCGTAAGCAATAGTATGGGCATTTTTTGGATTTTGGTCTATATATTCGTTAACCTGACATCCGTACTATCCTTAGGTGCGATTACATTGCAAGCGGTAGTGGGAATACCTCTGTTGTACAGTATAATCGGGTTGGCATTTTTTTCGGCGGTCTTTACCATCTATGGTGGGCTGACCGCTGTTGCGTGGACGGATTTCGTTCAGGTCGGGGTGCTGGTCATTGGCGGTTTGGCCGTTGTTTGGTTAGGCTTGGATACCATAGCGGAAACCAATCAATCCAATGGGGTGGTCAAAGGTTTTTTCATCTTGTGGGATTCCCACCCGGACAAATTCCATACTATACTACCGGCCGAACATGATGAATTGCCATGGACAGGCGTATTTTTTGGTGGATTATGGATTGCGGCCTTAAGCTATTGGGGATGTAATCAATACATCATCCAACGGGCATTGGCGGCCAAAAATATTCGGGAAGCACAAAATGGCTTGTTGTTCGCGTCGATATTGTCCGTAATCGTGGCGATAATCATTGTCTTTCCCGGAATCATAGCCTATGAATTATTTGCCCCCGATATTACATCTAGGGATCAGGCGTTTCCGATCTTGATACAAAAACTTTTACCGGCCGGCGTTTCGGGACTGGTCATAGCGGCATTAATCGCAGCTATTATTTCATCGCTCAATTCCATGTGCAATAGTGTTGCCACCATATTTACCATGGATATTTATCGAAACAATATCCATAAAAATGCAAGCGAAAGGGAAATGGTATTTGTGGGACGCTGTGTTACGGCCCTGTCATTGCTTATAGCGGTCCTTGTGACCCCGACAATAGCCAAATTGGGAAGACTGTTCGCATTTATCCAAGAGTATTCAGGTTTTGTGACCCCAGGCGTATTGGTTATTTTTTTAATGGGCCTATTTTGGAAAAGAACCAGTAGTAATGCCGCATTAAGTGCTGTATTAATGACAATTCCGGTTTCGATGGTATTTAAAATCTATTTTCCGGAAATAGCTTTTTTAAATAGGATGATGATGACATTTATTGTTTTGATTATCGTCGCTACGGCAATCAGCCTGATGCAAAAGGAAAACACTGTAATAAAGACCGATTTCGATACCCAAAAACAAAAACCCTCTATGGTGTTCAACTTGGGGTCGTTGGCCATCATTTTTCTGATTTGCACATTCTATTTGGTTTTTTGGTAAAATGAATACAAAACAAAATTAAGTATAGATATGATTTACGAGCTAAGAATATACACCTGTTATCCGGGTACCGTCCCTAAGGTATTAGGGATGTGGGAAAAAAAGGGAAAAGCAATGTTAAATCCTTATTTTAAGATGGTGGGGCAATGGGTCGGTGAGACAGGTACGGCCCATCAGATCATTACATTATGGGAATTTAAGGATATGAACCATAGACAAGAGATGAGGAATAAACTTTTAAAACACCCCGGCTTTAAGGATTACCTCGCGGAGTGCCGAAAATACTATATGAAACAGGAATCACAATTCTTATCGGCCACATCGCTTAGCCCTATTCAATAATATGAAAACAGTCACCCTAACCGGAATAACTTGGAAGAACCCAAGGGGATATGATCCTTTGGTCGAAGCCTCACGAAGCTATGAAAACAAAACTCCGGACATAAACATAAAATGGGAACAGTATCCATGGTATGAATTTGAGCATAGGATACTGGACGACTTCAAAAATAAAACAGGAATTTATGATATCATCATGTTTGACCATCCCTGGACAGGAACCCTTTGTAAAAATGGATGGTTGCTGCCTTGGGACGATTACTTGCCAAATACTTATTTTAGGTTATTGCGACGAAGAGTGGTCCCGCCATCCGTTGAATCCTATAATTATAAGGGTAAGCAGTGGGCATTGCCCCTAGATGCCGCTTCGCACTGTGCCCTGTACCAAAAAGCCAAGGGCCTTGAAACGACCTTGCCCGTTCATTGGGAAGATATTAAGGATTGGGCCACGGAAGCTCAAAAAATGGGATACAAAACACCACTGGTACTATCATTGCAAGGTGTATTAGGTAGTTGTCTGTTCCTTTCCATGATGGCGGCTTATGGGAAACCGGCATTTTCAAACCCAGAAGAGGAAAATATACACGTCCCAACGGCAGAGTACATTCTAACATTACTTAAGGAACTTCAGGTATATTGCCCCCCAAAATCCTCAAAATGGGCCCCATGGGACATTTATGAAAAATTTTCCGCGAACAAAGACCTACTTTATTCACCATCACTATTTGCCTATGTAAATTATTTGGGGACGGCCCATAACGGCAAACAGTTACATATATCGCGTGTACCGATATTTTCACATAACAAAAAGTCAAAGGCCATTATCGGGGGCGTAGGTTTAGGACTTACCCGTTCTTGTAGAAACATCAAGGCCGCCGTGGATTATGGAACCTATTTGATGTCCGATTTGGTCCAAAAGGAAATCTTTCCCATTCATAATGGCCAACCGGCTTTCAAGGCTGTTTGGGAAGATGATTCCATCAATGAAACAGTCAATAATTTCTATAAGGATTTAAAGCCCAATATGGACAATGGGTATATAAGACCAAGGTATAATGGGTTCCACGATGTAGAACTTGCCATAGGGCAAACCCTTCAAAAATGGTGGGATAACGAACACAGTATCGGATTAACGATAAAGAAACTCAATGAGATAAAACCAATCCTTTAAGATGTTCAAAAGAGAAGTAAAAGAGGTGGCTCCGAGGATTTATCGTTTTAGCGAACCTTCAGGCAGTCGCATAATAAATTTCTATGGGATAAAGGAAGGCGACGGATGGACTTTGATCGACTGTGGACTACCCGAATCTGTAGCGTCTTGGATAAAGGAGGAAGTAATCCTAGGAGAAATCAACAGACTATTTATAACGCATGCAGATGCAGATCATTTTGGTAGTGGGGCTTGGTTAAAGGCCAATTATCCCAAGTTGCGGATATTTTGCCATCCAGCGGACAGGAGACATATCGAAGATCATAAACTTATCCTAAAGAACCGATATGATGTAGCTAGACCTGAATTTGGATATGGATACCCACAAAAGACCATGGATGCTTTGTCCGCCCTTTGTGGAGACAATTTTGAGGTAGATGGCCTCATCGATGAAGGAGATGTATTGTCCATATCCGGTGATGAGTGGAAAATAATGCATCTACCCGGGCATAGTCCGGGGCATATTGGGCTTTTGAGGCGCAAGGATAATATTTTTTTGATCGGGGATGCTTTTTTGGCAGATGGCCCACCAGATTCGAGGGGAAACCCATCCATGCCCCCGACCCATGAGAATATAACGGATTACTTGAACTCTATTGAACGTGCCAAGACCATCAGAACTGAAAAGGTTTTTTCCGGACATTGGATGACATTGGATAGAAACGGGTTTGTAAAGCTTTTAAAAAAAAGTGAGGAAGTTGTTTTCAGGGATATTAAAATCATTACTACCTATTTAAGGGAAGGTGAAAAATCCTTTAAAGAAATTCTTACAGCATTGAACAAGCTGGTATCTACTTGGCCGCAAAGCGAGTTTGATCATTACCTATATGCCGTCTATGGATATTTAAAGTACTTGGAATTGCAGGGAAAGTTAATAATTACCAAAAAAAAGAAAGTCAAATTAATATAAATGGGATGACTGGTTTTGGACTACTAAAGAATAAAATAGCAATTGTTACCGGAGGCTCCCAAGGATTGGGGCTGAGTACAGCTACGTATCTAGCCCAAAATGGGGCTAAAATCGCGATTTTCGATTTGGATGATGAATATACAGCCCTAAAAGCGGATGAATTGCCCGGAAGTGGGCATTTAGGAATACGATGTGACGTGACCGATGCGACAGAAAGGGTTAAAGCAATACAAGTAGTACTGGATACCTTTGGAACCATAGATGTCTTGGTGAACAACGCAGGCATACAATTTCATAGTGGCGCACAGGACATGCCGGAAGAACAGTGGCTAAAAGTTATCAACGTTAATCTAAATGCAGTAATGTTCATGAGTCGTGATGTATCCCGTACTATGATAAACAACGGACAGGGGAGCATCATCAATATCGGTAGTATCGCTTCTTTTCAGGCCATGCCCGGTCGTACAGTGTACACGACTACCAAGACCGGTATTTTGGGTCTAAGCCGAAACTTGGCCATTGATTGGGGGCCATATAATATCAGGGTGAACACGGTATGTCCGGGTTATCACGATACCCCTTTATTACAGAAATACATAGCTAATGGAACTCTCGATCCGGAATTGATCAAATCAAGAATACCCATGGCAAGAATGGGGCTGGCTGAAGATATTGGTAAGGCCGTTACATTTTTCGCTTCGGAATTATCCGAATATATAACAGGCCAATCGATTATGGTAGATGGTGGTTATACCGCTTACGGAGGAGCGGGAGGGTTGAATGGTGTGGAAGACTAGCGATGTCATGACTAAAAATATAATTACCAAAATAGAAGCATTCAACGTTCGGGTTCCCTTGGGTAGGCCTTTAAAACTAGGAGCCATTGAGATACCCTACAGGGAGTATGTTATTGTGTGTATCCATGATGATGATGGAAATAGGGGCATTTCTTACGGACTGAACCGAAATGCGCCGATTGCCGAAGTAATCCATCAAAGTATCTCGGGAATGTGGCTCAAAAAGAACGTTGTGGAACATGGGCATTTATACGATTTAACCTTAAAGGCCAATATATGTTTGGGTACAAATGGAATCTTTTTCCGGGCCCTAAGCCTCTTTGATTGTGCATTGTACGATTTGATGGCAATACAGGTCAAGATTCCGCTATACAAGTTTTTAGGAGGTACGTCCCGATTATTTCCAGTGATGCTTGTTGGCGGTTATCCCGTTCCTGATGAGAACAGGGAAAGTTTGGAACGGGAAATGAAATTATTCGGTTCCTATAATCCATCGGGAGTAAAGATTGCCAGCACCACTATTCCTGAATTGGATAGGGAAAGGTTATCCATTTGCAGGGAATACCTTTCGGATGATATTCCTTTAATGATCGATTGTGTATGGGCCCAACGCGATGCAAGAAAGTTTGCCAAAGAAGTGCAAAAATGGGGTGATCTTAATATGGGTTGGATAGAAGATCCTTTTTTGCCAGATGACTATGACAGCATCCGATACTTAAGTGAAAAAACCAGGATAAATGTAGCGGTCGGCGATGAGCAATCAGGATATCTGAATATGCTAAGGCTCATGGATTTGGGAAAAATAAATGTGTTACGTTTGGATGCCACGGTCTGTGGTGGTATCAGGGCTTTTATGAAAATAGCCGACGAGGCGCACAAAAGGGATATTCCGGTAGCATGCCATATTTTCCACCAAACACACATGCATCTGGCATGTGCCCATCCAGCAGTTAAATGGATCGAGTATATGCTTCCGGAAAGCGATATCGAATCCTATCACCGACTTTGGGAACAAGACCTGAAATTGGAAAATGGCCATTTCTTTCTTACAGAAGAGTCGGGCATAGGTACCAAATGGAACAACTCGGCCATAGCGCATTATAGAATTGAAAAGTGAAGAACAAAATGGATTACAGGAAACACCATAAAAAAGTAGTGGTCATAACCGGGGGTGAGACCGGAATTGGAAAAGAAGTGGCAAGAACCTTTTTACATCAAGGGGCAAAAATAGAATTATTGGGAATAAGCGAACCGGACTTGATCGATACGCAAAAGGAATTTGGGACAGCATGTCAATTCCAAATCTATGATGTAACGGAAACGGACACGACGAAGAGAATGGTCAAAAATATAGTGGAAAGGCATGGCAGAATAGATGTTCTTATCAATAATGCCGGTATTCATCTCAAAAAAGCGACCGATACCATGACCGTTCCTGAATTTAAAAAAATGTTGGACGTTCATGTTACAGGGGCTTTTTCCATTACCAGCGAAATATTGCCCTTGATGAAAGCAAAAAAATCGGGTAATATACTATTCATGGCTTCGATGGCGGCATTGATCGGACTCCCGGAAGTAATAGCGTATGCTGCTGCAAAGAGTGCCTATTTGGGGATGGTAAGGTCTTTGGCCACGGAGGTTTCCTCTTTGGGAATAAGGGTCAATGCCATCGCTCCCGGCTGGATCGATACGCCCTTGCTTAGAAAAGCTTTGGAAAATGATAGAAATAGGGAAAAGAAAATATTGGGCCGTACCCCCATGGGGAGATTTGGTAAGCCTAAGGATATTGCTGATGCGGCAAGTTTTTTATGCTCCCCCGAAGCCGGGTTCATCACCGGAACCATATTGCCTGTGGATGGAGGGGCATCCATCGGATTTTAGGAAAGAAGCAAACAGAACAAAAAAGTAACGTTAATATGGCTTTGGAAATCAATTTAAAAGGAAAAGTAGCTCTTGTTACGGGAATAAGTAAAGGGATAGGGGCTGGCGTAGCATCGGTACTTTTAGAAGCAGGTTGCCAAGTTTCCGGGTGTGCTAGACAAGACACCATTAGCCCGGAACTATCGGAACTCTATGAAAAGGCGGAGCGTCTAGGCCGTCCCATTCATTTTGTAGCTGCGGACGTTACCTCGTACAAGGACTTGGAATTGGTGGTGCACAGTACAATTGACAGGTTCAAAAAGATAGACATTTTGGTGTCCAATGCAGGGGTCGGGATTTTTGAAGGCTTGGAAGGTTGTTCCGAGGATCAATGGAGCCATAATCTTGATCTGAACCTGAATTCGCACTGGCGTTTGGCAAAACTATGCAAACCCTATTTGGAAAAAAGTGATGTTGCAAACATTATCATAATGGGATCTAATCATGGTTTTTCTACCATTCCCGGGTGTTCCCCGTACAACGTGACCAAAACGGCTCTTAGGGGACTTACCCAAAGTATCGCCATTGAATGGGGGCCATCGATCAGGTGCAATTGTATCGCGCCAGGATTTATTGATACCGAACAGAACAGAAAATGGTTTCAAAGCTTCCCTGATCCAGATGCGGAAAAGAAAAGCACAGAGAGCAAGCATCCCGTGAAAAGACTTGGAACACCAGAGGAAATAGGGGGCTTTTGTGCTTTTTTATCCTCACCCTATGCCCGATTCATCACAGGAACCACATATCTTGTAGATGGGGGAAGGTCGGCTTTAATGCAGGACAGCTGATATGCCGAAAAATTGTCAAATAAAAAAATCGATTTTTGGAACCGCTCCCAACGGGGAAAAGGTATTTCTATATACGTTGACCGGCAACAACGGACTTATAGCTAAAATTATCAGTTTAGGGGGAATTTTGAAGGAACTCCATGTTCCCGATAACAACGGAAACTATGCCAATGTTGTTCTCGGTTTCGACAATATAGCGGCGTACCTTGAAGAAAATATATATGCAGGGGCCATCGTAGGCCGTATCGCCGGGAGACTCACCAAGGGAAAACTCAAAATAGGGGAAAAAACCTATCGACTTCCGCAGAACGAAGGCGAAACACATTTACATGGCGGTGTTAAAGGTTTGGATAAAAGGCTCTGGGAAGCACTGATTGTCCAAACTATTGATGGGGAAGCTTTAAAACTATCATACCATAGTCCGGATGGGGAAGAAGGTTACCCTGGAAACCTTGATATTACCGTTACATATTCCCTAACCCCTGAAAACGGGATACGCATTGATTTTGAGGCAAGAACGGACAAGCCCACGGCACTATGTCCGACCAACCATACTTATTTTAATCTCGCGGGAGAAGGAATTGGGAATATTTGTAACCATATAGTACGCATTGCTTCGGATCTTATAGTTGAGGTCGGGCAGGATTTTCTTCCTACCGGAAATTTTAAGGACGTTACTTTTGGTATAAACGATTTTCGGGAACCCGCCCCTATTGCACAAGTATTGCAACGGGATTCGCAACAAGCACATGGTGATTTTTATATATTGAAGGATAGCAATGGGATTTTAAGAAAAGTCGCTTCGGTGGACGAGCCAAAGAACGGTCGCCTTATGGAAGTATTTACCAATACCTTGGGATTGCAATTTTACACCGGTTCTTTTTTAGGCACAAAAGCTAAGGGGAAATCTGGAGCGGCATACGGGAAATATGCAGGCGTCTGCCTGGAATGCCAAAGATTTCCCAACGCACAGAATCATGCTGGTCTAAAATCCATTATACTGGTCCCCGAAGAGCGTTTTTATCAATCGACCGAGTATCGCTTCCCAATAAGTTAAGTTATAGTATTATAAATATAAAATGTAGAATGTGAATATTTGGAAAGATGATGCTGAACTCTTTCAAATTGCTCGGAAAGAGCTTTTTGTAGCGCTGGTCGGTGACGTTTTGGATAAAATGGGATATCAACACCAATTTCTTTCACCTACAGTAAAACCAATTAAAAAAGATATGGTGGTTGTCGGTAGGGCGATGCCCGTCTTGGAAGCTGACGTATTTGAGGAGTCGTCCAAAATGACAAATAATCCAATGATGAAGAAACCTTTCGGAATCATGTTCGAGGCCTTGGATAGCTTGAAACCCAATGAAGTTTATATCTGTTCGGGTGCTTCGCACCGATATGCCCTTTGGGGAGGTTTAATGAGTACCAGGTCAATAAAGCTTGGAGCAGTTGGTGCGGTCGTGGATGGTTATTCAAGGGTTACCAATGAAATAGAAAACTTAAACTTTCCTACTTTTTCGATTGGTGCCTACGCCCAAGATCAAGGCCCGAGAGGTAAAGTAATAGATTATCGTATTCCTATTGAATTCAACGGAATAAGGGTTAATCCAGGGGATATAGTCTATGGAGATCGTGATGGCGTTTTGGTAATACCCAGGGAAGCCGAAATAGAGGCTTTTGATGGCGCTATTATCAAAGCTCGTGGAGAAAAGCGCGTAAAAAAAGCATTGGAAAATGGTATGAGTACGGTGGAAGCATTTAATAAATTTGGGATTATGTAAAAGATTTGTAGAAATCATTTCAACCTTTATTTCTTATAGAGAGAGTCCTGTTATATCGATTTTCTTAAGTAAAAACATAATTTTTTTAGAGATTAGTAATTAGTTACAATTTGCTTCTGATATATTTTGTCGGACTTGACCATTTTGTTATTAAATTGTTGCAAATCCATCCTTGCAATCCCTGTCCGTGTTGAAACGATCGGAGAACTCTAGGAGTTCCGGTTCTTAAAAATATCCAAGTAATCCCTATTTCTATTGAAATCTAAGCCAGGCACTTATATACTGACCTTAAAAAGTAGTATTAGGGATTAGTCTCGTAAAACCAACGTGGCTGTTGCGGAAGTGGTTTTTGCTCAGGATATTGACTTGAGTAGATTGTTTTCAATGGGCCTTTAGGAGAGCC
>CANLWG010000010.1 GCA_947494715.1 uncultured Flavobacteriaceae bacterium
TATGAAAAAAGGGTCAGGCTCTAAAGAAGCCCAACCCCTGCTAATTTTAACTTACACACTTATCGGGATAGTGTCTAAATTAAATAAAATACCTATAAACCCTCTATCCAAATTACAATAAACTCCGATCTTCTATTGATTCTATGCTTTGTTTCAGGGCAGTAGGTGTTGTCATCACATTCGTTCAATAAATTCTCTTCGCCATAAGCCTCTATGGAAAGTTTGGTAGCATCTATTCCTAGACTTAATAGATAATCTTTAGTACTATTAACGCGCCTTTGGGAAAGTCCCAAATTATATGAGGATGGACCTCTGGAATCTGTGCCGGAAGCTATTTTAATTGTCAAATCAGTGTTTTCCTTTAGAATATCGGTCAAACCATCCAGTACTATTTTAGAATCGTTATTAATAGTATGCGAATCAAAATCAAAATATATGTGCCCAAGATTGTCTATTTTGTCCACTAATTGCTGCCTACGACTTTTCTCAGCTTCAATTCTCGCCTTTTCTGCCAAGGCCCTTTCTTTTTCCTTCGCCAATCGCTCTGCTAATGCTGCTTCCTCCTTTGCCCGATTTGCTGCGGCTATGGAATCGTTTACACGTTCTTTCTCCTTTTCCATTGCTTCAATCAGAGCCAGCTTTTCCAATCCTTTTTTGGACAGTTCCTTTTTTGTTCCAAATCTATATACGACTGCTGCGGAATGTTGTAATTGTTTTGTAGATTCCTCAGGAATTCCCCATTTTCCCATGGTGTTAAAATTTAGCCCCCATCGATCATTGAACCACGTATTAAAACCAAAACCGGCATTTGCCGTACTTCGCCCTAACGAACCTATAGAGCTATAGCCGGCGCCAAAATGGAGGTAAGGATCAAACCAGCCAGTTTCTCCAATAATCTTATTCAAATCGTAGCTGATCTTTCCATCAATGGCGAAGTATTCCCTAAGACTGTTATTTATAGCACCATCAACAATCTTTCCTTCCTTATACCTATTATAAGTACCAATGGCCTCGATACCAATTCCATTTCTAAAAAATCTACCTATGCTTATCCTAGAAGGATAAGGAACCGTATGCCAAGTATCCTTAATATCCAAGAAGTCCTCTCCAAAAGGTGTTGCGGAATCATCCACAATGTTAAGACCTAGGCCTACTACCCAGGAACTAACAACAACACTATCCTTTGAGGTGAGTTGAAGTTCTTCTTCTTGAGAAAAAACTGAATTTGAAACAAATAGGACAACGGCGAGCAAATGTAGGGTATAGCTTTTCATAGGTTCAAAAATTTAGGACTATTAATAAGGTAAAGGTATGGGAAACAGTTATTTACTGGAAGCCTAAACTATGAAAAGCGATTTTTTTCGATGGACTACATATGGATTTTCGTTCATCGATTTTTTTGGAAGATAATCTTCTTTTGGGTAGACGGTATTTTGTAAATGCTAAATGGACTTATAATGGCATTGGAAGCGGACTTTTTTTGTTTCTCTTCCAAAATCGACGCTATAACAATTTCTTCGTCCGTTACATCCTTAATGGACAGTTTGGGCAGAACTTGACGATTCTTTTCCCCACTGCAATAAATTAGCACGGTTTCCTGTGAAAAATCAACCGTGGGGAGCGGAAGGCCCGGTTTTCTAGTTCTATTTACTTTTAAAAAAAACTGTCGCAGTTCTTTGGCATTAGTAATAATATGCGTTTCCTCGACATCCAAACCGCTGTAATCATCTTGCAGCAATAAGGTCAATATATATTCTGGATTCGCTCCTTCAAGATTTTTCTCCAATGTTTTTTTATGCCCGTTACAGGAAAGGAGAAGGACTAAAATAGTAATGTAGATGCTCCCTATCCTACATAAAGGAATTCTTATATCTACTTTTATAGGCTTTTTCATAGATGGCCTCATATAGGGGCAATACCTTTAGAATATCGAATTTGAGCGCTGCATTGTACGCATTTTGTTTAAATTCTTCCAGCCGCTTTTCATCTTCAAGGATTTTTATAGCATTCCGTGCCATATCCTCTACATTGCCCACATCACTCAAAAAACCGGTAATGCCATGCTGATTTACTTCGGGAATTCCACCAGTATTACTGGAAATTATGGCAACCTTGTTTATCATAGCTTCTAAAGCGGCCAAACCAAAACTCTCCGATTTTGAAGGTAAAAGGAAAAGGTCCGAAAAACAAAGAATTCTATCTATTTCATGGCTATTGCCCAAAAAGATTACCTTTTCACTTATTCCAAGCCGATCACAGAGCAGTTCGGCATTCTCTTTTTCAGGCCCCTCCCCGACCATAATCAACTTTGCGGGCATTTCCTCCTGTATCCTATGAAAAATGCGAATAACATCAGGGATATGTTTTACCTTCCTAAAGTTACTTACGTGGGTAATAATCTTCTCATCATCCCTAGCCATCAATGATCTTTGACAATCCTTAAAAGAAACGCTATACTTGCTTTTATCAATAAAATTGGGAATTACCTCTATTTCCTTTCGAATATCGAAAAATTCGAGTGTACGCTGCTTTAGATTTTCAGAAACCGAAGTAACTACATCGGATTGGTTAATACTAAAAGTTACCGCTGGTTTGTAAAATGGATGATTGCCAACCAGAGTGATATCCGTCCCATGCAAGGTGGTAATCATAGGTACAAAAATACCCTCCTCTTCCAACATCTTTTTTGCCATATATCCGGCATAGGCATGGGGAATGGCATAATGTACATGCAATAACTCTATACCATACAGTTTTATGGTATCTACCAGTTTACTGGATAGGGCCAATTCATAAGGTTGGTAATGAAATAAGGGATATTCCGGAACATGTACTTCATGAAAGTGTATCCTATTGCTCAGAAGTTCCAAGCGTACCGGCTGTCTGTAAGTAACAAAATGTACTTCATGGCCCCTTCCGGCCAAGGCTATTCCCAGTTCTGTGGCTACAACACCACTACCCCCAAAAGTAGGGTAACATACTATAGCGATTTTCATTTTTCAAATGTAGCAAAAACGAAATTGTCGATTAGTATGGAGGTCGGTAATTAAGGAAAGTTTATGAGTTTGGGAATTGCTGGTCATATGGTATTGCAGTATGCCGATTATACACTACAATTAATCGATGATAGCATCATAAATGGCATGCTGAATCCTTGTTCTCAGTCCCGATTTGACCAAAAGAGTATTGGAAGCTGTGGGATATGTCCTGTTGGACAAAAACACATATACGATTTCCTCCTCGGGATCTGCCCAGGTATATGTTCCCGTAAAACCACTATGACCAAAGCTTTTTCTGGAAACGCATCCGCAGGTAGGTCCTTTCTCCTTTAATTGGGGTTTGTCAAAGCCCACTCCCCTACGCACGTCCTTATCGCAAAAATAACAGGTATTGAATTTCTTGACAGTCCGGGAATCCAAAAACCTGGTTCCACCATAAAATCCGTCCTGCAGGTACATCTGCATTATCTTCGCAACGTCATTGGCATTGCTAAAAAGTCCTGCATGTCCTCCAACACCTCCTTGCATTGCCGCACCCATATCGTGGACATAGCCGTGTACGATTTGATAACGAAAATATTCGTCCACTTCCGAAGGTACGATTCTATTTCTAGGAAACTTCTCAAGGGGATTATAACCTGTATCAAAAGCCCCTATAGGCTTATATAAGAAATCATCGGCCAATTTATCCAACGGGGTCCGGTAGACCTCCTCAATGTATTTTTTCATTACGAAATAAGCAACATCACTGTAACGATATCTATTGGACTTCAATTTCTGCCTTCCTATTCTATCATAGATGGAATCCTTGTAGGCGTCCGTTAAATAAAGATTATCAGAAACCTTAAACGAAAAACCGTTAGAAGGCTCATTTCTATAAAAATCCTTTGAGGGTTTCCTATCTTTATCCAGTGTACTTACATAAAATGCTATCCAGGCAGGAAGTCTTCCATAATGCGATAAAGCTTTTAAAACGGTTACATTCTTTAGCTCGGTATCCGAATATTCAGGCACTAGCTCCTGAAACGTATTATTCAAAGTGATGTCCCCCTCCTCCTCCATTTTCATTACCAAAGGTAAAGTGGCCAATATTTTGGTGATGGATGCCAAATCATAAATATGGTCAGGTGTAATGCGCTCTGAGGACTCATAGGTCGGTTTCCCAAACCCCTTATTGTAAATAACCTTTCCCTTTCTTGCTATCAAGATTTGGGCTCCGGGATACATCAAAGAATCCAAACCATCTTTAACCAACCTATCTACTTCGGCTAATTTTGTAGAACTCATCCCCACACTTTCAGGAAAACTATAACCCAATCGTTTCAATGATTTGAGATGGACCGATGTATTCACCGGAAAGTCCGGGTGTGTCGTTACCGGTAATACTCCTTTTGCAGGAATAGCTCCAAAAATAAGTTGGGCCGTTTTTCTTTGGGCCTGGTCACTGTTCTGGTAAGCAACCACTACACCATCTATACTCTTAAACGACGCCACATCCATCAAAGCGTAAGGTTTGGAGAAAACGGACAAAATTGTATTTGAAGTTCGTTGTTTGGCGATTTCTTCTAACCATAAAAGCTCTTTGTTTGAAAACTTATAAGGTTTCCATGGGCTTTTATTGCTCTTATGATGCCCAATGATTACTAAATTATAATCTGAAAGCTTTCTTTTAAGGTCCACAATATCCTTGCCGTTAACCTGTGTAACCTTGACATATTTATTTAGTTCTTCCAAAAAGGGATTACTATCCGCATCTCCAAATTTAACATAGGCTATCTTTTTATTTTCCAATTTCTTGATGCCCATGAGGTGAAAATTGTTCTTTACCACGGTAATGGCATTTTCAATGGCTTCCTCATATACCAGGTCATCATCCAATGAATTCAAGTCTTCATAAAGGTTCTGTACCTCAACAGGCCGATAGTCCTGTAGTCCTACCTTATATTTGGCCATTAGGATTTTTTTGACCGATGTTGAAAGTCGACTTTCGGTAATTCTACCCCTTTGATAAGCTGCCAAAAGTTTTTCCTTTGCCTTGTTAGTATTACCGGGCATCAATAATATATCATTTCCTGCCAAAAATGCCTCCAATTCTACATCCCCTTCCTCTTTAGTACCAGTTACTCCTTTCATATTCAAGGCATCCGTAAAAACCAATCCGTCGAATCCCATCTCTTCCTTTAGAAGACCGGATATAATCTGTTCCGACAGGGAAGAAGGAAGGTTTTCCTTTATTTCCAAGGCCGGAACGTTCAGATGGGCCACCATTACACTACTCAGCCCCTCATCGATCAATTTTTGAAAGGGATACAGTTCAATACTGTCCAATCTTTGCCTGGTGACATCAATGACCGGTAACGAATGATGCGAATCTGTAGCCGTATCTCCATGTCCAGGGAAATGCTTACCGCTGGAAAGTATACCGGCCTTATGTATGCCCTTCATAAACATAATACCCTTTTGGGCCACATTCTCCCTGTCCTCACCAAAGGATCGGTTTCCAATAATCGGATTTTGCGGATTTATATTTATATCTATATCCGGGGCAAAGTTTATATGAACTCCCAACCGTTTTGCGTGCAATCCTATCCGATAGCCCACCTTTTCCAAAATAGTACTGTCCTTAATGGCTCCCAAGGTCATATTCCATGGAAAGGCATAGGTAGAATCCAAGCGCATGGACAATCCCCATTCCGCATCCATGCCTACCAGCAAAGGGAGTTTGGATATGGCTTGGTATTCGTTGGTAAGTTTGGCCTGCCTTTGTGGGCCTCCGGTAGAAAAAATAACCCCGCCAATTCCGTGTTCTTTTATAAGGTCCTTTAGCTTATCCGTACTTGCCTTGGCCTGACTGGAAGCAACGCTTATCATGAACAATTGACCGATTCTTTCTTCTAAGGTCAACCTTTCATACTGTTCATTCACCCAAGAAAATTGGGCCAAGCTATCCTCTGCGATTAATGGACTATTTTGTCCCTTAACACCTAAAACAATAAGAAAAAACAAAGAAACAGCTAAGCAGAATCGCATATAAAAGTATCTAGGGGGAACAACTAAAAATCAAAAAAAACAGTGCATTTTATCGATTTAATGGAAAATAAGTATTTTAAGCTGACTACAACTTTTATACCAACCAACGATTACATAAATCGAGAGTGCCAGCTTTCCGATGCCGGTACTTCCCAATGTTCTCTATATTCCGCTTTGTTGGTCACCAAATTATTGAAAACAATAGTCTTTTCGGATACGGCCTTTTGTTTTGCCATTTTTTTGAAATCTATCAAGGGCTTATAGGCAACATATTCCCCTTGTTTATAGGACACGTTCATTTTGTCCAATAACACTACATCATATTTTTTTTCCAAGTGTTGTATAAAATGAACGGATGCATCTATTGAACAACCTGAAGCAGCGTTTTGGGCTTGATCTAGGCCGATGACAATAAAACGACCATAGGGGATTTCATAACCCGATTTTAATTCACTACCATGGGCCGTCCAATTTTGAATGAAATCGTCCAATTCTTGCTGTAGATTCTTCAGCTCTTCTTGATTAAAACTCCTATTGGCCTGATATATCCAGACTCTCGATGTATCCGGTAAATCGTTAAAATGCACTAACATTTTTAGTTGAATTAGTAATTAAAAATACAAACTCCAAAAACCAAATCCCAAACGGATTCGGTTTGAATTAATGCTTATAAATCTTTCGCATTGGCAATCAATTCAGCTATATCCAGTACGGCTATAGTCGCTTCTTTTTCTTTATTCTTAACTCCGTCCGTCATCATGGTATTACAAAAAGGACAAGCGGCCGCAATAATATCCGGTTTTGTCTCCAAGGCCTGTTCCGTCCGCTCAATGTTCACGTCCTTATCCCCTTTTTCCGGTTCCTTAAACATTTGTGCGCCTCCGGCACCACAACATAATCCTTTTTTCTTGCAATTCTTCATTTCTACCAGTTCGGCATCCAATTTTTCTATTAGATCCCTAGGAGCTTTATAAACATTATTTGCCCTACCCAAATAACATGGGTCGTGATAGGTAATCCGTTTCCCCTTGAATTTTCCACCCTCCAAGGTTATTTTGCCTTCCTTTATTAACTCCTCCAAAAATTGGGTATGGTGCATTACCTCATATTTCCCCCCAAGGTCAGGGTATTCATTTTTTAAGGTGTTAAAACAATGAGGGCAAGTTGTAACCACCTTTTTAACTTCGTAGGCATTGAGCACCTCTATATTGGACACTGCCTGCATTTGAAACAAAAACTCGTTGCCAGTTCTTTTAGCTGGATCACCAGTACAGCTTTCCTCGGTGCCCAAAACGGCAAAGGAAACTTGGGCCCTGTTAAGAATTTTTACAAATGCTTTAGTGATTCTTTTGGCGCGGTCATCAAAACTTCCTGCACAGCCCACCCAAAACAGAATTTCAGGTTGTTGCCCTGCTGCGGATAGCTCGGCCATGGTAGGCACTTTTAATTCGCTTTCCATACTAGTTTTCTTTTGCCCAA
Organism: uncultured Flavobacteriaceae bacterium; assembly: GCA_947494715.1. Classification (GTDB taxonomy): domain Bacteria; phylum Bacteroidota; class Bacteroidia; order Flavobacteriales; family Flavobacteriaceae; genus Ulvibacterium. The sequence goes on from CANLWG010000010.1 coordinate 7,509, forward strand.
TTAAGCCGATCCAATTGGCTAAATGGCCAAGGAGCTCCGTTGTTCTCTATATTGCCCATCATATTGTTAAGCTCGGAAGGTGCCTCGGATTGTTCCATAACAAGATATTGGCGCATATCCATAATAATGGATAAAGGATCTATACTTACGGGACAGGCCTCCACACATGCATTGCAGGAAGTACATGCCCAAAGCTCTTCCCTAGTTATATAATCGTCCAGCAATTGCTTTTCATCATTCTTGAATGTTCCTTTGTTGGCATCTAAATTTTTTCCCACTTCTTCCAATCTATCACGGGTATCCATCATAATTTTTCTTGGGGATAACTTTTTTCCGGTCTGATTGGCAGGACATTCGTTGGTGCAGCGGCCACATTCTGTACAGGTGTAGGCGTTCAACAACTGTACCCTGGTCAAATCCATTACATCGGATGCACCAAACTTAGGGACTTCCTGCCCATCTTCAACCCCGGAAGTGTTGGCATAAGGGTCTGCCTCTGGATCCATCATCAACCTTACTTCCTGGGTAACGGACTCCAAATTATTGAGCTTACCTTTTGGGTCTAATTTACCAAAATAGGTGTTGGGAAAGGCCAATAAGATATGAAGATGCTTTGAATAATACAGATAATTCAAAAAGAAAAGGATTCCCAAAATATGGAGCCACCAAGCACTTCGTTCAATCAAAATCAACGAAGGCATGGACATCCCCTCAAAAAAAGGTGTAAAAAATTGACTTATAGGAAAAGCCCCTGCCTTTGTATAATGGGCAACATTCATCTGTTGCAATTGATAATCCGCGCCGTTCATGGTCAGAAAAAGAACCATAAGAATCAACTCGATATATAGAATCCAATTTGCATCAGTCTTTGGCCAGCCCGTCATTTCCGGTTTTATAAATCGCCCCAAACGGATAATATTTCTTCGTATCCAAAAGACGATTACAGCAATAATGACCAACAATGCCAGTATTTCAAAAGAAGCGATGAGGAAGTCGTAAACTGCTCCCAACGGGGAAAAAATACGATGGGTTCCCAAAATACCATCAATAATGATTTCCAGGACTTCTATGTTGATAATGATGAATCCCAGATAAACGATAACATGTAGTAACCCTGGAATTGGCCTAACGACCATTTTGGTCTGGCCAAGTGCAATCTTGAACATGTTTTTCCATCGGATGGAAGTATTGTCCGTTACATCAACCTTTTTGCCCAATTTTATATTCCGGGCCAATTTTTTCACATTTCGGACAAAAAATCCAATACCTGCTACCAAGGCAGCTACGAACAAAATATTGGGAAGATATTGCATTTATCGTTCATCTGTTTTCTCAGCGGGGTCGTCCTCCGGAATGGCATATTCCTTTTGCTTTTTACCGAACACGGAAACATTCACATATCGTTTAGGATTCAATCGGAAATCCTGTAGGAGTAAATCCAATTCCCTTGAGGCATTGCTAAGATTATTGTACAACTCTTCGTTGTTCATAAGCTTGCCTAAGGTTCCATCACCTTGATCTATTTTGGACATCACCCTGTTTAAACTGGCCACTGTGGATTCCAGATTGGCCAGGGTTCTTCCCAAACCTGCATTGTTCAGGGAATCTGAAAGTTTTGAAAAATTATGGGTAAGTTCCTGGAAATTGGTCAGCGAGCTATCCAACTTACCTTCATTGTTCTTTAACAACTTGTTCAACACCTCGGCACTACTTTGAAGGCTACTGACCAAACCGCTCAAACCATGGATGGCATCCCTTAAGTCAGCCCTAGCCCTATTATCCAGTACATCGTTGACATTCATCAGCAAAGAATCCGCATCAGTGACCGCTGATTCAAATTTTTTGAACAATGGGGTAAGTTTTTGTTGTGCCAATTCAGTTAGACCAGGTCTGGTCTCCGTTGCCAAAGTATCGTATTTGGTCGCCATGGGGGCTCCATCGAATACAGGGTTTATCTGCAAACCTTTTCCGCCTATAATACCCGTATCATACAATTCTACGGGGCTGTTCTTTGAAAATCCAAAATCACTTTTAACCGAGAAAGTCACCAATAATTTACCTGAATTATCCTTAAACCGAATATCATTGACCGTTCCTACATTATACCCATTAATAGAAACAGGCGTTCCGGGCTGTAACCCGCCAACATTATCATAAACGGCATAGAGGGTAATGTTATCATCAAAAAGAGGGGTAGATTTTAAGTAACTAAATCCCAAGACAAACAACAGGATTCCGCCAATAACAATGATTCCTGTCTTAATTTCCCTAGATAACTTCAAAAGGATGGTTTTTCAATTGCTAACAAAATTAGAAATAAATTTTAAAGACGGGAGTTATTCGGAAACGTATTTTAAAGCCTCCGGAACAGAAATACGTTTACCATCCTTGTAAGCCACTATAAAGGATGTTGTATACCCTTTTAGATCAGCATTGGATTTTAACATTTCCGCCTCTTTATACGAACTGGTGCTACCGTACAAATATCTAAAAAGGTTCATGTAGGCTTCTTTGGAAATCCTATTTAGGCCTTTGAAATTACCGGGTGTCGGGCTTAAATCCTTTGAGCTGGCCAATAATTGTATCTTAAAAACTATATTGTCCGACGGTCTAGGAGAAGCCTCCTTACTTTTGGGAAGCGCAACTGTGTCCTCCTTTTCGGTAATACTACTGGTTTGTTTGGGAGTTTCCTCTTTGGTAATATCGATAACCTTGGGAGCGTCTTCCAAAGTTGTGGATGGTGGATTATCCTTTTTTTCAGCTTCGGCGACCTTTTTTTCTACTTCATCTAATGAAGGGACTTGTTCTTTTTCACTAGGTTTCTCCACATTGGTTTGGGCAATTTCCGTTTCCTCAACCTCATCCTTTGGCGATTGTACTTCTGGTGTAGATTGTATTGAGACATCCGCCGTATTGGCCTGAACGCTGTTTTTATATTTTAGGATTGCTTCAGCAATGGCTGCCCCCATTTCGGCTTGCCCGTTTTGGGAATTCAAATAAGCGCCCTCCGATCTATTGGTAAGAAATCCGGTCTCTACCAATACGCTGGGCATAAATGTTTGATGTAATACTATGAATCCCGCTTGTTTTACTTTCCTGTCATTTCTTTTTAGGTTTCCGGAAAATTTTTCCTGCATTATTTTGGCGAGCAGTATGCTTTGATCCAGAAATTCTTCCTGCATAATGGTCAATCCAATAATGGACTCAGGAGAATTGATGTCGTAGTCCGCATATCGAGTCTCGTAATTGTCCTCCAAATAGATAACCGAGTTTTCCTTTTTGGCGATTTCAAAGTTTTGTTTGTTGGCATGGAGGCCAAGTACAAACGTCCCCGCCCCATGTGCATCGGAAGAATGCGAATCACAATGGACGGATACAAAAAGGTCAGCATTGGCCTTGTTGGCTATCTCACCGCGTACAAATAAATCTACAAACGTATCGTCCTTCCTGGTATACACCACCTTAATGTCCGAATTACGTTCCAACATCTGCCCAACCTTAAGGACAATCCCCAAGGCAATGTTTTTTTCCAAGTATCCATTTCCTAGATTTCCAGGATCGTGGCCGCCATGGCCAGCATCCAAAACAACAACAAATGGGTCGTTATTTGTCGATTCGGTATTATTTTTGTCGAAGGACGATAGAAGTAACGCCGACAAGAAAAAAATGATAGGAAAAAACCGTTTTAAATTCATAATAACACAGCGTTTTAATGCTCCCTACTTGGTTAAATTTATGGTAATACCCTATAAGGGGAACAAAAAATATATGTAAGTTTGATCTCCAATGCCAACGCTAGGGGAAAGCCAAACCTTTACAAAAATAGGATATATAGCCTTGCAATCAAATAAACATTTTCTTTTCCTATTGCTGCTTTTGGTTGGTTCAATTTGGGTAAACGCCCAAGAAGACCAAATAATTCCATTACCCATAAAGGCGGAGATGGATACTATAATTGCTCCCCTATTTCCTATTACTGCCCTACGAGACAGTATTCCCAACGATTCTACCCAAACCGACTCCTTGAACGGAAAGGAGTCAATTCTACTGGATAAAATTAAGTACAAGGCCAAGGATTATGTAAAATTGAGCCAAAAAGATCAAAAGATTTATTTGTACAACGAAGCTGAAATCTACTATCAGGATACAGAACTAAAGGCCGGTATCATTATTCTGGACTATATAAAAAATGAGGTATATGCCGGCCGTATCAAGGATTCCTTGGGCAACTACACACAAATTCCCTTTTTTAAGCAGGGAAACAACGAGGTAATACCGGATTCCATTCGTTTTAATTTTGATACACAAAAGGCTCTGATATGGAATTCGCGTACAGAGCAGCAGGCGGGTTTAGGCCAATTGGGAAGTGATGCCATGAAGGTATATGCGGAGATTACCAAAAAGGAAAATGACTCGGTCTATTTTTTGCATGAAGGTAAGTTGACCACGTCCAAGGATACCATAGATCCCGATTATTACATCCGGGTTAGAAAGGCCAAATTTGTACCTAAAAAAAAGGTGATTGCCGGATTTAGCAACCTATACATTGCAGATGTTCCCACACCTATTGCGTTGCCCTTTGCCTATTTTCCCCTTACCGTTGGCCGTACTGCCGGATTGATGATGCCCACCTTTGGAAATGACCCAGATCGCGGGTATTTTCTTCAAAACGGGGGGTATTATTTTCCCATAAATGATTATGTAGACCTGACCCTTACTGGGGACTTTTACACCAATGGAAGTTATGGCTTTAGGGGAACATCCATCTATTCCAAACGATATAGATATAGGGGAAATGTTAATTTCAGATATGAGAATCTGGTCACTAGCCAAAGAGGGTTTAGCGACTATAGCAGAACAACAATTTATAATATACAGATATCCCATTCACAGGATGCCAAGGCCAATCCCAATTCACGGTTTTCGGCATCGGTCAACTTGGGAAGTAGTACCTATTTCCAAAATTCATTGTTGCAACAAAACCTGCCCAATACCCAGAACAATAGCTTAAATTCATCAATTTCATATTCCAAAACATTTCCGGAATATCCCATGGTGAATATGAGTCTTACCGCTACGCATAGCCAAAATACGAGCGCTAATGCCCCAGAGGATAATATTCAGATGACCTTGCCTACTTTCCAGGCCAGTTTGGAGCGAATTTTCCCCTTTGCCAAGCGTGATGGAATTAAAAAAGGGGTCATCCAGAATGTAAATTTTCAGTATGACGTGAATGCGCGGAACAGCCTAACCACCAATGATGATGATTTTTTAACCGGTAGAATGTTCGATAATGCGAGGGTAGGTGCCCGACACCGGATTCCCCTCAGTACCAACTTTAAGGTGGCCAAATTTTTTAGTGTCAGCGTAGGCGGTAACTATGAGGACGTATGGACCCTTGAAACTTTTAATCAACGCTTTGATGCAGATGAGAATGCGGTTGTACGGGACACGATTAGTGGATTTGACCGCTACAACACCTACAATTTTAGTGCAAGCATAGGCACAACCCTTTATGGGACATTCACCTTTGGGGAGGATAAAAAAATACAGGCTATACGCCACGTTATGAGGCCCTCCCTAAGTTATGGATTTGCCCCTTCTTTCGAACAATTTTATGATGAGTATATTGATGGGGACGGGGAAGTGGTACAATACAGTAGGTTTCAAGGAACTTTAAATGGTGCACCAAGCCTAGGAAAATCCAACAGTATAGGCTTTTCACTGGCCAATGTTTTTGAAGCCAAAGTAAGGGACAAGGATTCTACGGCAACGGAACCCAAAAAGATTCCCCTACTTAGTAATTTAAACTTGTCCACAGGCTATAATTTTGAGGCGGATTCGTTGCGATTGAGTCCTTTGAGCATTAATGGTGGCACTAATATCCTGGACAATAAGATGGCCATCAACTTCTCAGCCGGTCTAGACCCTTATGCTATAGATAATAATGGACGCCGGATAAACACCTTTAATATAGATAATGGGGGGAGTCTGTTCAGATTAACCAGGGCCAACGTTAATGTTGGGTATTCCATTGACAGCAAAACCTTTGGTAAAAAAAAGGAAGAAGAAGATGAGGAAGATGAAAACCCCTATGATTACGTAGCTCAAAGTGGTGGTAGGACCGATGACCTTTTTGGACGTGCGGACCGCTTTGATGAACCCATTGGAGGTAGAGATGAAAAGGACGATTCCCAAGATGTGGAAAATCCAATTTATGGTACCAAAATCCCTTGGGATTTTAGATTGGCCTATTCCGCTACATATACCAACAATCAGAGGCAGAACGAGTTTAGTAGCCATTCCCTCATGTTTTCTGGTAATATTGAGCTCTCCCCCAGATGGAAGGTTGGAGGTTCCTCGGGATATGATTTTAAAAATAAAGGGTTTACCCTTACCCAACTCCGTTTTGAACGGGATTTGAAAAGTTTTGTCCTTCGTTTCAATTGGACACCCTTTGGAAATTTTGAACGCTGGTATTTCTTTATTGGAATAAAAAGCTCCATACTCAGTGATCTAAAATGGGAAAACAGAAGTCAGCCACCGAGAAGATAAAGCAAATTCCATTTAAATATTTTTAAATCATCCAATCATGAAAAAAATCATAAATACTTCCAAGGCACCTGCCCCAATTGGCCCCTACAATCAAGCCATATTAAGTGGTGACACTTTGTATATTTCCGGACAAATCCCAATTGATCCGGATACTGGGGAATTGGTGGAAGGTGATATCACAAAGGAGACCCATCAATCCATGAAGAACCTAGGTGCCATTTTGGATGAGGCCGGATTGAGCTTTGAAAATGTGGTGAAAACCACTATTTTTCTAAAGGACATGTATCAATTCAAGGAAGTCAATGCGGTTTACGGATCTTACTTTAATACCGATACTGCTCCAGCCCGTGAAACCGTGGAAGTTGCCAACTTGCCCAAGTTTGTAAACGTTGAGATTTCCATGATAGCCGTTAGATAGTCTGTTTGTGGAATTCAACAAGTCCATCAATTGGACGTTGCCGAATAACACCCAATACCAAATCGTTCCTTTCAACCACCGCTTGGAGTTCTTCCTTTAAATAATGGGCAATACTACCCACAAAATGAACAGGAACCTTAGTGGCAAGCTCAAACTGCATTACATGGTTATTTATAAACTGTTGAAATCCTTTATCAATTACACCTTTACAATAGGGATGGTCTTTATTTTCAACTAAAAACCGTGCGAAAGTGGCCAGATATGTATTGGGATTGGGCTGCTTATACAGGTTTTCCTTGATGACATCCGCGTCCAAGTTATACTCCGTAGAAAACTTCATGGCCAAATCCTGGGGCATTTTATGATAATAATAATCGCGTATCAGTTTTCTACCAAAAAAATTACCGCTTCCATCGTCCATGGGGATGTAGCCAAGGGAAACTACTTTTTGAAACATTTGGTGTCCATCATAATAACTACAATTGGATCCCGTACCCAAAATGCAAACAATGCCTTGATGCCCCACTTGGGTAGTGGAATAGATTGCGGCAAAGGTGTCCTCTCTAACCTCGGCCTTGGCATTTGGAAAAAACACTTTGAAAATTTTCTTTAGAAACCGCCTCATACGTTCGGTTCCACATCCGGCCCCATAAAAAAAGAGCTGTTTTACTTTACTGCTGTTCTTGGAGAGCTCAAAATTATTGGCTAGTCTGTCCTCTATCACCTCACGAGTCAACACTTCCGGACTAAGTCCCAAAGTCTGTGTAAAAAATACTTGTTCGCCCTTATCATCCAAAGCTATCCAATCCGCTTTGGTAGCACCACTATCAACTATTACGACCATATATTACCCTTTAAAAAAAGAATCCTGAAAATACACAATATATGATATATTTTCAGGGAAACTTTTTTTTATAATAAAAAACCTAAAGACTGTGAACGTACTGAGCCAAATCTATCAATTTATTGGAATATCCGGCTTCATTATCGTACCATGAAACTAACTTGAAGAATTTAGAATTCAGTTCCATCCCCGCACCTGCATCAAAAATACTAGTACGTGCATCGCCTACAAAATCTTGGGAAACCACAGCTTCTTCGGTATATCCCAAAATACCATTAAGTTCTCCGTCCGCAGCAGTTTTAAAAGCTTTCTTTATTTCTTCATAGGAAGTCTCCTTTTGTAGTCGCGCTGTCAAATCCACGACGGATACATCCGCTGTTGGCACCCTAAAGGCCATTCCTGTCAGCTTGCCTTGCAATTCAGGTATTACCTTGGTAACCGCCTTGGCTGCTCCTGTAGAAGCTGGAATGATGTTCAACAAAGCACTTCTACCACCTCGGTAATCCTTTCTGGACGGCCCATCAACGGTCATTTGTGTTGCTGTTGTGGCATGCACCGTTGTCATTAGTGCTTCCTCTATCCCAAAATTATCATTCAAAACTTTTGCCAATGGGGCCAAGCAATTGGTCGTACAAGAAGCATTGGACACTATTGTATCCGAAGCTTTTACGTCTTTGTGATTTACCCCCATTACAAACATAGGGGCATCTTTGGACGGTGCTGAAATAACTACCTTTTTGGCTCCGCCATCAATGTGGTATTGCGCAGTTTCCAGAGTAGTGAAAATACCCGTACACTCTGCCACAACATCCGCTCCTACTTCGTCCCACTTTAAATTTTTTGGGTCCCTTTCCGCAGTAATACGTACGGTTTTGCCGTTAACGACCAAATTTCCTCCTTTTATCTCTACAGTTCCATCAAATCTTCCATGTACGGAATCATATTCCAACAAGTAGGCAAGATGCTCCACATCCAAAAGATCATTGATGGCCACAACATCAACATTATCCCTTTTTACGGTAGATCGGAAAACCAATCTCCCTATTCTACCAAATCCGTTAATTCCTATTTTCAAGTTTGACATTTTATCTGTTTTTAGATTAAAAATTACGTTGTCATTATTTCGGAAACCCGAATGAGTTCCTTGTCTATTTTTGTGTGTCCTTTTATTGCCTTGTTTATCGGTGTTAATATAAGTCTATTATCCTGTACACCTACCATAAGACTTGTCTTGCCCTCCAACAAAGATTCAACTGCCTTAACGCCCATTCTACTTGCCAATACCCGATCATAACAGGATGGTGGCCCTCCACGTTGCATATGCCCCAAGACCGACACCCTTACGTCATAAATCGGTAGATGTTCCTCTACATACTCCTTGAGTTCAAATACATTTTTCCCGGTTTTATCTCCTTCGGCAACTATAACTATACTGGAGGATTTACCGGATTCCTTGCTTCGTTTCAAAGACTCCAAGAGACGATCTAAACCCAAGTTTTCTTCAGGAATCAAAATTTCCTCTGCACCCGCACCTACTCCGGCATTTAAGGCAATATGCCCTACATCCCTTCCCATTACCTCCACGAAAAAGAGACGATTATGAGAGCTAGCCGTATCCCGAATCTTATCTATGGCCTCTACAACAGTGTTCAAGGCCGTGTCAAAACCCAAAGTAAAAGTGGTACCGAAAATATCATTATCTATGGTACCTGGAATTCCTATGACCGGAAAATCATATTCTTGATTAAAGATCATGGCTCCTGTGAAACTACCATCCCCACCTATGACGACAAAAGCATCTATTCCTTCTGCCTTAAGTTGTTCATAGGCCTTTTCCCTACCCTCTTTGGTACGAAATGGTTCGCACCTGGCAGATTTTAAAATGGTGCCTCCCTTATTGATGATATTGTTTACGCTACGGGCATCCATGGGTTTAAAATCACCCTCGATCATCCCTTCATAGCCCCTATAGATACCCACACAGTCTACCTTCATAAAGGCACAGGTACGTACCACCGACCGAATAGCTGCATTCATTCCCGGTGAATCCCCACCTGAGGTAAAAACACCGATTTTCTTTATTTCGGAAACCATCGAAAATTTTAAGCTAGCAAAATTAGCAAACTTATTTCAATTTAGGAATTGTTGAAGTCCTTAATTTAGACAATAAAACCAGCTATATCGTTTTCGTGGACCCTTGGTATTTCCTAAGCTTAAAATATAACATAAGGGCTTTTTCCTGTGGGGTATTTAACGACGTCCTTTTGTCTTTGGGTAGAATCTCAACAAGCTGTCTTTTCCCATTACCGAACTGGGTAATTCTTCGGTCTGGGGAAATCTATTTTCTTGCGTTTCGGTTTTGCCCACCACTCTCCTAAAGAGTTCTTTGAAACTATTGAAGTCTACTTCATACGAGAGGCCCGCACCTTGGGTATAGCCCTGTCTTTGTGCAAAAAATTCTTGGATTTCATTCTCCCTGTTAAAGAACTTGGCACTCAAGGTACCTTCCTCATTAAGCAGCAATTGTATCTCAAAGTCACCTGCGACAACTGTTTCACTGGCCCCACCAACAGGGACCCCTACCCTACCATTAAACAGTATCCTATCACTTATTTGGGTAGAAACCGTTACACCTATCCTATTTTCTGTTTGCACATCGGCATTTCTATCCAGAACTCCTTGCTCATAGGAAAGCCCCAGATTAAATTTATCGTTTTCACCACCCAGGACCTGATTCAACAGTCCGGAGGCCGATTGTAATAAATTGCCCGTTACCGCTTGTCTGTTTATCCCACTCTGATCGCTTACAAAGGAGCCCTGGGCCAATAAAAAGAGTGCATTTCTTTCTTCTACAGTGGGATCCTGTAAGCGGTATTCCAATTCCGATTGGACAATAGTATTGGTTCCCGGGAACTCCACATTAAACTCAATATCGGGACTTTCCAGTTCTCCGGTCAATTTGGTAACGACCTGAGTAGGAATACGCCTGGTGTACCCTGGATCATCCAATAACGGGGCGGGATTAGCATTTAATGAATACACCGCTTCAAGCTGCAACTGTGCCTCTAAAGGTTCCCTATCCCATATGATGGTTCCGCCCGGCCGAACCGTAAATGTTTTGTCTATTATGCCACCAAACCGATAATTGTATTCCCCGGTTACCACTACAAAATCCCCGAACATTTCAAATTTCCCACGAGTATTGATACGTATCAACAAAATACCTTCCCCGGTCCCTTTAAGCGAACTTCCTGTTTTACGATCGGTTACAATTTCAACCTCGGCATCTGGGGTAACAACAAGATCAAACTCGAGCTCCAATCCTTCAAAGTCCTCCAAAATACGCTGTTCTTCTATAGTTTTTATACTGTTCCGTTCTATAAAATTTATAAAGGAGTAATCTCCCACGGAAGCCACATCGCTCAACGGTATTTTAAGAGAAGTGCCCTTTGCCGTTTCGGCATCTACTTTAATGGTCAAGGCATTGGTGGGGCCAAAAATTCTACCCTGTCCATTTATAAAGCCGGTGCCATAGTAGAGTACTTCTTCCTCAAATGCCGTATCCAAAATCAAAAAACGATTGTTTTTGGTATCAATATCCAAGTCCAAAAACCAATCCTCAAAATACCTGTGGGTAATAGTACCGTCCAAAATTGCTTTTGTTCTTTTTGAGACATCGGTAATCCTAATTTGGTCAAAATCAAAAGTCTGGTCCCGTAAGTCTACCCTAGAATTGGGAGCAAAGCTATAGTCTACATTTAGGTAAGGAATGGCCAAACCTGCGTTATCCAAAGTCAGAATACCGCTGAATTCCGGATTGTCCACTGGCCCCCTTATTCTAGCACTACCACTTAAATTGCCCCTGATACTGGTAATCACATCCTCTCCCAACGGGCTAAAAGGTTCAAGATCCAACTCGTTGAAGTTTATCAAAAGATTGGCCTGGGGAATCTCCCCTTCGTTTTTGATATTCCCCACCACTCCCAATTTCTCTACGCCGTTATCCGTAATTTGGGAGTTGACCACAAAGTCCGTCAAATCCCTGTTGCCAACTATCCCTATGGTAAGGTCTCCCATTCTCATATCATTAATGGCAAAATCGGCAATGGCCAAATTGGAGGAAGGTAAATAGACATCGTCTTTCTGTAATACATTCAGCGTTCCGTTTACCTCTCCCTGAAGTTTTAAGCTATCAATTGAAGGAGTGATTTTATTCAGGGAAACAATTTTAAACTGAAGTTCCAAATCTTTATAGGTAGAATCCGCCAACTGACCTTTGAGGCGTATTTGTTCCTGCTCATCGTTGTTCATCACGATTTCCTCGATCCAAATACTGTCCAAGGTCCTATTGAGAATAACCTTGTTTTGCCGATTTCCGTCCTTGTTTAAAATCCACTGGTTTCCTTTAAAACTTACATCCGAAGTCTTTAGACCGATGACAGATTTGTTTTCCTTATTGAATGTGTGGTAAAAATTTAGGTTATAGCTATCATCAAATTCACTACCTCCTTTAAATTCCGTCCTAAAAAAAAGAGTATCCTTTAAGGTAGTATTGATGAGACTAAAATCCTTTACATCATAATAGTTTGTTGAAAGATCGGCTACCGAGACATAGGTATTGAACAAAGGATTCTTGTTATCGATCTTTATGTCGATACTATCCGCCACATTGCCATACGCCTGTATTTTGGGTGATTTGAAATTCAGCTTAAAATCCCCTTTGTCGGCAATGATATTCCCTCTTATGAATGTATTTGGGTCAAATTGGACTTCAGGAAAAAAAACATCTACAATTTTGTTGTAAATCTTAAAATTAAAGGACATGGTTTGCCCTTCGGAAATCTCAAAAGGCCTATAATTGGTATAAATACTTCCCAAGGAATTCTGTACCAATTTACCCAGTTCATTGACCTTGAAATTACCCTTCATGTAACCCGTTATAATGTCTGGCGAGTTTATGTCGATTACTCTAATGGAATCGTTTTCAAAAGTGGATGAAACTTTAAAATCGTCAAAATAATAGATATCGTTCTTATTTTGAAAAATGGTCTTGGTAAACTTAACATCGCCTACTAAATTGTCCAAGGTGTTCCCGGTAACGTCCATATTTACATTACCCTTAAAGATTGATATACTATCATTTATAAAGTTCAACTTTTTAAGGTCTGCGTGGTCCACGGAGGCGATAAAATTGAAATTGTTACGGTCTTCACCAAAATCCGCCAACCCCTTGAAGTTGAATTGAAGGTTCTCATCATTGCTTACCAAACTACCATCGAACAATTGCTCCTTTAAAATTCCCGACACCTTAATGTCCTTGTAGTCATAATTATTGAAATTTATGGAATAGACCTGACCTATTACTTCCGTATTTATATCCTGGACAAAGCCCTGCCCTTCCACATTAAAATCCAGCGTTGTTTTTCCTAACTTATTATTGTCCAGAAAGTCGCCCAAATCAAAATCGATTAGGGATACAAAACCTTCATAGGTCGCATTGTCAATGTTGTTTACGTTGGTCAACTCCAAATCAGTAAAGCTACTTCCAATGGCCGTGTTGATGTTGACCTTGGCATCGATAGAAGTTTCGGTAATATCGGCATCCCCGCGAATAGTAAATTGCCCGAGTTTTTGAAATAAAGAGGGTATTGATTTGCCCAAGATATTGGGCATTAAAGATCGTAGTTCATAGTAGCTGCTCGTAACGTTCTTCATATTGGCATGCATGGAAAACGGCTCTGACCTACTGAAAAGATTCTTAAAACTAAAGTCTCCACGAATGCCCGTATTATCCGATTGCAAGAAGAGCTGTTCTGCGTTCAAATCATTAAGGACCCCATTGAACGAAGAAGAAAAAACTACCTCCTTTTCTTTTCCAAATTGATCGTATAAATGATTTATCTCGTTAAAGGCAACCTTGGAATCCTGAAAGTCCGCTACCAGGTTCACTTTATCGGTGAAATCTGCAAAATCCTTTCTCTCATAGTTGAACACCAAATTTCCTTTTAAATCGGAGCCGGGTGTTTTTATCCGAAGGGAATCAAATCGCATTTGTTGCTTGGTATATTTAAAGACAGTGGCCAATTTTTCCACTTCCAAATCCCTCTTGCTCTTAAAGGACAGATCCTGTACTTCCGTAGTGACTTCTGGTCCGAGTATTTGAAAATCGGAAGCCGATATATTCAAATCCCTAAAATCAAGGATTTTCTCCGTTTCCGTATTTTCATCTATAAGCCTAAAACTGCTTTGCGAGATTTCCACATCGGAGGAAGAGAAAAAAAACGGCGGCGTTCCAGGTTTTCTCGGTTTGCCATCATCCAGTTTATCGATAAAGACTTCCAAATTGGTGTTTTTACTTTCCTTGTAGGTCTTCAGCTTAAAATTCAATCGTTCAATATCAATTTCTCCAAATTCCAATTTCCCGTTCGCCAGATTTCTGATACTCAGAATAGATGTGGTAAGCTCATCAATAAAAAAAAGGGTATCCTTTTTATAGTCTTCAACATAAACATTCTCCAGTGAGGTATCCCAGGAGATTAGGGAAACCCTAAGCCTGTCTATATTGATATTGGTTCCAAATTCATTATTTATAGTTGTTGTGGCGTACTTGGCAAAACGGGTTTGAACAACGGGCAAGGAAAGGATTATGGTACCCAAAATGCATATTAAAAGGAACACCAAGAGAGTTCTTATCAGTATTTTCCTTAGTTTTTTGATAGGGCTTTATGTTTTACCTTTGTATATCCAATTTTTGTTCCAAACCGGGTGAAAAACAAAACTATTTATATTCTGGCCATTGAATCCTCTTGTGACGATACTTCAGCAGCGGTATTACAGAACAAAAAAGTGCTCAGCAATGTAGTGGCTACCCAAAAAATACATCAGGAATACGGGGGTGTTGTTCCTGAACTTGCCTCACGGGCACATCAACAAAACATTGTTCCTGTTGTGCACCAAGCATTAATGAGAGCAAATATCGACAAAAAACTACTATCGGCCATAGCATTTACACGTGGACCTGGACTATTGGGATCATTATTAGTGGGTACTTCCTTTGCCAAGTCCTTAGCTTTGGGATTGCATATTCCCCTAATTGAAGTGAACCATATGCAGGCCCACATTTTGGCCCATTTTATAGAAGAGCAAGATTACCGGACCCCAGACTTTCCTTTTCTAGCGTTGACCCTAAGTGGAGGGCATACCCAAATTGTTCTAGTAAAAGGTTATTTTGACATGGAGATTTTAGGTGAGACTTTGGACGATGCCGTTGGTGAGGCTTTTGATAAAAGTGCAAAAATATTGGGATTGCCCTATCCTGGAGGTCCTTTGATCGATACATACGCCCAATTGGGAAACCCTAAGGCCTTTCCGTTTCCCAAACCAAGGGTAGGCGGACTTAATTTTAGCTTTAGTGGATTAAAAACTAGCATTCTATACTTTGTCCAAAAGGAAGTAAAGGCAAATCCGAATTTTGTATTGGAAAATCGAAATGATATTTGCGCTTCCATACAGCATACCATAGTCAATATTTTGATGGATAAAATAAAAGAGGCCGTTAAACGAACGGGCGTGACACAAATTGCGATCGGAGGTGGCGTTTCGGCTAATTCGAGCATACGCAATGCCTTGAAGGAGGCGGAAAAAAAATATGATTGGCGTACGTATTTGCCCAAACTAGAATATTGTACGGACAATGCCGCAATGATTGGGATAACAGGATACTTTAAGTTTATGCAAAACAAACTTACAGGTCAAAATATATCCGCCAAAGCGAGATACAGAATATAGATTTGAATGTATTTGATTTGGAGCTTTGAAACTTGATACCTACCAAAAGTATTGACCATAACCAGACCCTTTAATGCTATGAACAAACCTACTAGTTCCTAATAATTCCTATATTGGACACTATGCAACTATTTTACAATCCAACTTTGGACAATAGCGTTTCGCAGTTCGTCTTCAGCCCAGAAGAGAGTCGGCATATTATTAAAGTGCTTCGGAAAAAAGAAGGCGACATTTTGAGGATCACCAATGGCAAAGGTTATTTGTTCCAGGCCAAAATACTAACCGCGGATATAAAAAAATGCAGGGCAGAAATTGTTTCTACTGCCAAAAGGCATCATAAAATGTATTCCTTGCACATGGTCGTCGCACCGACCAAAAATATTGATCGATTTGAATGGTTTTTGGAAAAAGCCACTGAAATAGGTGTAGATGAAATCACACCGGTTATCTGCGAGCGGTCTGAACGAAAAGTAATCAAGCGAGAACGACTGGAAAGAATAATCCTTTCCGCGATGAAACAATCCTTACAGACCTATCTTCCAAAATTGAACGATGCCGTTTCCTATGAAAACTTTATAGAAAGTGCACATGAGGGCCTACTTTTTATAGCACATTGTGAAAAAGGCGAAAAAATGGACTTAAAAAGAAGAGTAGCTCCGGACAAGGACATCACCATATTGATAGGCCCGGAGGGGGATTTTTCTCCTTCCGAAATCAAACAGGCCCATGAAAAAGGCTTTTGGCCCGTGTCTTTGGGAAAGAATCGCTTGCGTACCGAAACCGCTGCTTTGGTGGCTTGTACCATAGTTACCTCCATTAACAACGGTTAACAGCAAAAAGCCTCGCACGGATATATGATTCTCCCCACGAGGCTCTAGAAACAAACAACATCTTAATTCATAAAGTAGCGCTCTTAACGGCTCCTGTTATTTTATAATTCGAATCTTGAACCAATACTATCAAATACTTTTTCTCGTTGGGCTCAACAATTTTCGGAAAAAGCAACACGTCCTTACCTTTTGAACCTATAGGACTTATCAACTTTTCGGCTACAACAATGTTGCTGTTCGTTAAGGTTCTGTTCCTGTTTTCCCCTCTTCTGACCTCTGTTCGGCGTTGATCCAGAACAAGTAGGGCCCTTATTTCCTTATCCCGTAAATCACCATAAATCTCATATTCAAAAGAAACACTTTGCCCATCTTTATCTATTTTGGACAATCCAATTTTATTCTCAACTTTTTTCTTTTTATACTCATTTATCTTATTGTAGAGCAAAGAGGTGTTTGACCCTACTAAGTGTTCCCTTCCATTGATAACCAACTGGGGGGTATAGTTACTTCTGTTGTGAAATTGGATATTGTATTCTTTTTGCTTTTTTGCGTACTCAGGCCTGCTAAAGGGATCTTCCCAGCCTATATAATTCCAATAGTCCACATGATAGGACATTGCATAAACCTCATCTGCATATTCTCTTTTAACCTTGTCCAAAAGTGCATCGGCAGGCGGACAACTGGAACACCCTTGGGAAGTAAACAATTCTAAAACAACAATTGGCTCAAAAGTCTCAATTAGAACTTTAGAGTCGTCCGAAATAGTATTTTCTCCAGGATTGGTCTTTGTAAATGCCACAAAAACAAGACTGGCCAAAACTAATATCGTCGCCAAGATTTTTTTCAACATGGATTATACTTAAATTTGATGCAATTGCTTTTTAGTTCGATAGTTTATGAAGTTACTTACACCCTTATTATCTATTTTTTTGCTTTTCATGGCATTTCCATTGGCCGCACAAGAGATTGCTATCTTAAAGTATAATGGTGGTGGAGATTGGTATTCCAATCCAACCGCTTTGCCCAATCTTATTCGCTTTTGCAATGAAAACATAGGAACGGCCATCACCGAAAAACCGGAAACCGTAGAGGCCGGAAGTATTAATATTTTTCAATACCCTTTTTTACATATGACAGGGCATGGCAATGTGGTTTTTTCTAAAGAGGATGCCGAGAATTTAAGAACGTATCTACTATCCGGAGGATTTTTGCACATTGATGACAATTATGGTATGGAGCCATATCTTAGAAAAGAACTGGGCAAAGTTTTCCCAAATAGGGAATTGGAAGAATTGGGCAAGGATCATCGTATTTTTAAGCAAGAATATAATTTCCCTGAAGGACTCCCAAAAATACATGAACATGATGGGAAACGACCACAAGCCTTGGGCATTTTCAATGAAAACAGGCTTATTCTTTTGTTCACTTTTGAAAGTGACCTTGGAGATGGCTGGGAAGACCCTGCCGTACACAACGATCCAGAGGACGCACGTGAAAAGGCACTTCAGATGGGAGCGAATATCATTTCGTACGCATTCAAAAATTGAAAGGAGGCTTTTAATAAACCAATATCCAACTTATCCTGGTATAGTGACAAAAGGGCAAATACGAAAGGGAAAGAACCTAACAAAGATTATGAAAAAATGAATTCTAAAACCATATCACAAGGTATTCTCAGGGCCATAGGCATCCTAACGGGTATTGTACTGGTTCTATTTTTTTTGTACAAAATACAATCCGTACTAGTTTATTTGGCTTTTGCGGCAGTTATTGCCCTTATTGGAAGGCCAATAGTACTTTTCCTTAGAAGAAAGATAAAATTTCCAAACACCTTGGCCGTTATTTTGACAATGATATTAATGATCGGTTTATTGGGCGGTATAATTGCACTATTCATTCCATTGATTACCGAACAAGGCAAGAATCTATCCCTGTTGGATATAGACCAGTTGCAAAGTAACTTGGATTCCCTTTACAAAGAGATTACCCAATATTTTGGAGCTTCTCCAGAAGTCGTAACCGGAATAATCAAGGAAAGTGAGTTGGAGAAAAACCTTTTGGAAGGTTTTGATATTGGTTTTATACCCAATTTCCTAAACTCTTTTGTAGGCGTGCTTAGTACATTCAGTATAGGGCTGTTTTCCGTTTTGTTCATTTCCTTTTTCTTTCTTAAGGATAGTAAGCTTTTTCAAAATGGGCTATTGACTTTTGTTCCAAGAGACAAGGAAAGTGGAATGGTAAAATCCATAGATAAAATAAACAATCTATTGTCCAGATACTTTGTTGGGTTGCTCTTGCAAATATTTATTCTTTTTGTTATTTACACTATTGTCTTGCTTATTGTAGGAATAGAAAATGCTATTGTAATTGCATTTTTATGTGCCCTTTTCAACATTATTCCATACATAGGCCCTATTATTGGTGGAGTAATTATGATTTTACTAACCATGACCAGTAATTTAGGTGCCGATTTTAGTACGGTAATATTGCCCAAAGCAGGTTATGTCTTAATTGGTCTGGTAATCGGTCAGTTGATTGATAACTTCTTTTCCCAACCCTTTATTTTTTCCAACAGTGTAAAATCCCATCCTTTGGAAATCTTTTTGATTATCATCATTGCCGGACTTCTATTCGGGGTTGTGGGAATGATCGTAGCAGTGCCCGGTTATACCGCCATCAAGGTAATTTTAAAAGAATTTTTAGCTGAAAACAAAATTGTAAAATCTTTGACTGAAAATCTATAGTTATACTTTGAATGAAAATCTATTAAAACCTGGTATACAGGAATTTATTTCAAATAAAATTGATACTGACATTGTGTCATTTTTATTAAAAAAACCTTTTTTTGAAGGGGTTTCGAACAAAGAACTGGCGCAACAGATAATTTCCAAAAAAAAGTCAAAAACAAAGCTACCCACTTGGTATAATACACCAAAAATTTATTTCCCGGATAAGTTACATATTGAACAAGCTTCCTCAGAAACCACTGCTCAACACAAAGCTAATATTGTTAGTGGAAAATCCCTTGTAGATGTTACCGGCGGATTCGGCGTGGACACTAATTTCTTCGCTCTTAAAATGGATGTTGTTTATCATAGTGAAACACATCAGGATTTGTCCGAAATAGCTGCGTACAATTTTGAGGTCCTTGGGAGAAAAAATGTCGAAGTCATATCAGGAGATGGATTGAGTTTTTTAAGGGAGTCCAAATTAAGATTTGATTGGGTATATCTGGATCCTTCCCGCAGGAATAATCAAAATGGCAAAGTCTTCTTTCTATCAGATTGCTCCCCCAATGTTACTGAACATTTGGATTTACTTTTTCGCAAATCCAAAAATGTGATGATCAAAACCTCTCCTATTTTGGATATATCGGTTGGGATAAAAGAGCTAAGGTTCGTAAAAGAAATCCATATCGTTTCCCTAAAAAATGAAGTCAAGGAATTACTGTGGGTGTTACAGGCTAATTTTGATGGAGAAATAGTAGTTAAGACGGTTAACATTAATCAACAAAAGATAGATACTTTCAACTTTAGGCTCCCGGAAGAAAAAAGAGCCATTCCAAACTTCACTGCACCTCAAAAGTTTCTTTACGAACCGAATTCAGCTATTCTAAAGTCGGGAGCATTTTCACTCGTTGCAAAGCGGTATTCGCTAAGCAAACTTCAAGAGCATTCCCATTTATACACTTCAAATGAATTGAAAATCTTCCCTGGTCGAAAATTTAAGATTGAAAAAGTATGGTACTATTCGAAAAAGGCCATGAAAATCATCGATTTCAAAAAAGCCAACATAAGTGTCCGGAATTTTCCGGAAAGTGTGGATTCCTTAAGAAAACGATTTAAGATTTTGGAGGGAGGTGAAAGCTACCTATTCTTTACCACTGATGTAAATGGAGAAAAAATTATAATTCACTGCAAAAAAGCCTAGTTTACGTACGATATTTTTTTGACCCAAATTCAAGCTTTTTTCTTTCAAAGTCAGCAAAAAATCACACTAAGTTTAAGTTGGCAAAACTTTAGGAAAGTTTAACGCTTTTTAAGTTAACAAACCCTAAAAATAATGACCCACTCCAACGTTATAGGTTTTTGTTATGCATGAAGATTTGAGAGAAAATACCTAACAAATTGGATTTTCTTTGTGATTCCTGAAAATTCTGAATCCTCAAAAATTTATGAGTCCTAATTGCCATATTGCCAAATAAAACAGGGGGGTAATCGCAATAGTCTTTAAAATTTAACATTTAAGAATCCGGTGGGATTTGGGAAATTATTGCAAATTGGGTGTTTGTAATTCGCATAATTTTGTTATTATTACCCGGAATTTGGGTTTTCCTTAACAGTTTGGTGTGCCGTCAAGTGTTGAAAAACCTGAAAAATCAAGATTAATTTAAACTAACAAACAACAAGGATTATGAATCAAAAACGAGATTACAATTCGTTAAGGCCCAAAGGGAAGTTTTCTTTCTTAGCCATTGGGTTTTTGTCGATGTTGATTTGTTTGGGAACACAATTGGCCCAGGCAAATGATGAAATTACAATTGAAACGGAAACTATTTTTCAAACCACCGTTTCTGGTACCATTACGGATTCCGGAGGAGTTCCGCTTCCTGGGGCCAACGTTGTTGAAAAAGGAACAACAAATGGTACCCAAACGGATTTTGATGGAAATTATACCTTAAATGTTGATGCCAATGCCACTTTGGTAATCAGTTATTTGGGTTTTCAAACACAGGAAGTCTCCGTTAACGGACAATCTTCCATTAATGTTACTTTGCAGGATGATGCCGCGGCACTGGACGAGGTAATCGTAACGGGTTACCAAACGGAAACCAAGCGGGAAACTACCGCGGCCGTTTCCATTGTAAAGGCCGAGGAATTGGCGGCCGTACCATCCGGTAACGTAGAACAGCAGTTGGCCGGTAGGGTCGCTGGGGTAACCGTAATAACGAACGGTCAGCCCGGTACGGCATCCCAGATTCGGGTACGTGGTTTTGGGGCCTTTGGAGGTAACCAACCTTTATATGTGGTAGATGGTGTTCCCATTAACAACATAGAGTTTCTTAACCCGGACGATATTGAAACGACAACGGTACTTAAGGATGCCGCCGCAGCCTCTATTTATGGGGCCAGGGCCGCCAATGGGGTAATTGTCTATACCACCAGACAAGGAAAAAAAGGAGCCAGGAAGACCAATTTTAGGTTAAATGTACAAAGTGGGGTTCAAGACCCCAACTCGGCGGGTTCTCCACAAATGATGAATCCCCGGGATATGGCCCGGTATACGCACATTGCCTATGAGAACAATGCGAGGGCTACCAATTCTCCAGTACAGTATACGCACCCGCAGTATGGTTCTAATCCCACCCCGACTTTTCCCGACTACCTCTTAGTGGCCGGATTGCCAGGGGGAGATCAAAGTGGTGTAAGGGGAAGTATTGATTTGGCCGCGATGAGAGCGGCATTTGAAGCTGATCCTAACAACACCTTTTTAATTCGGCCGAATTTGGCCGGTACCAACTGGTACGATGAGGTTACCCGTATCGCACCCATAAGCCGTGTAAGCCTGGGAATTGATGGAGGTACGGATAAAGGCCGTTTTGCCTTTGGCTTAAGCCTACAGGACCAATCGAGTATCATGTTGGAAGGTGAATTTAAGCGTTATACCGCCCGTTTCAATTCAGAATGGGATATAACCCCCTGGCTATCCTTTGGGGAGAATTTTCAGATGACCTATCGCTCCGTAATAGGACAACAGGGTGATGGCGATGGTGCTGGTATTGCTGATCAAGAATCGCAGATACTAGCGGCCTATCGTATGCCTACCATCCTTCCGGTACGGGATGAATTCGGTAGTTTTGCCAGTACCCGGGCAGGAGGTTTCAACAATCCCCGTAACCCGGTACGAATTAGGAAGCAGAACGAGGGTGATAATGTTGGTTTCTCCATTCAGGCCTTCGGAAATGTGTTTGCGGAATTAAGACCGGTAGATGGCCTATCGATCCGGTCAAGTCTTGGTGGGCAATATTTTAACACCACTGGACAATCTTATGGTTTCCGTTATCTGGGGGATTCCGAGCCCCAGGCCAGTGACAACTTTAGCGAAGGTTGGGGTTATGGTTTTCAATGGATTTTTACAAACACCATTAGTTTTGAAAAGACCTATGGAAAGCACAGTATCAGGGCATTAGGTGGAATAGAGGCTATTAATGGTGCTAGTAGCCCGACTACGCCTCCCCGAGGTAGATTTATATCCGGTTCTGGTATCAACCCATTTTCAACGGATATCAACTTTATTACCATGTCTACCGTACAAAGCCCAGTAGTCTCTGGGCAAATTGCTACTGGGGTTAACTTCAGTTCCTTATTCGGAACATTGCGTTATAGCTTTGATGAAAAGTACACTATCAACGGGGTTATCCGTCGTGATGGTTCCTCTGTTTTCGGTGAGAACAATCGCTACGGAGTTTTCCCTGCGATATCAGGTGGATGGACTGTTAGCTCAGAACCTTTTATGCAAAACCAGAATTTAATTAACAATCTGAGGGTCCGTGCAGGTTGGGGAGAAATGGGGAATTCCAACAATGTTTCGCCTACCAATCAGTTTTCCTTGTTTGCATCCAGTTTTCAACGAACTTTCTATCCCATAGAAGGCCAGAACAGTGGTGCCAATGAAGGTTTTGCCCCTAGTACTATCGGAAATGCGGATGCCAAATGGGAGACCAGTACTACTTTGAACATTGGTTTTGACCTTGGCTTATGGGACAATCACGTAGAAGTGCAGTTTGACTGGTGGAAAAAGGATACAGAGGACTTACTCTTTCAAATACCCTTGCCCGGCGTAACCGGTTTTGGGGCGGCCGCACCTTCGGTTAACGTGGGAGCCATGTTGAACCAGGGAGTTGATTTTCAAATCGTAGGTAGAGGAAATATCACGGAGGACCTTTCGTTCCAGGTAACCACAAACCATAGTTTCCTTAAAAATGAGGTGGTGAGATTTGCACCCGGTATAGATTTCTTGGAGGGTCAAGCTTTTAGAGGTATTTCCCCAACCAGAAACCAAGTCGGTAGACCGCTTTCCTCTTTCTTCGGATATAACGTTATCGGATACTTCAACAGTGAGGAAGAAGTGGCCAATTCGCCCGCCCAGGAGGGTAAAGGATTAGGACGTTTCCGCTATGAGGATGTTAATGGGGATGGTGCCATTACTCCGGACGATAGGGTCTATTTAGGAGACCCTATACCCAACTACTCAGGTGGTGCAACAATTGAATTGAATTATAAGCAATTGAAGATGGAAATGTTCTGGAACTGGTTTGTAGGGAATGAGATTTGGAACCAATCCAAATGGTTTAGGGATTTCTTTGGCACCTTTGAAGGTTCTGCTAAAGGGGTTGCCGCCTTCCGATCTTGGACCCCGGAATTGGGTAACAATGCTGCTGCACCAATATGGGAGAGCGAGACCAATTTAAGTACCAGTGGTGCCGGGAATTCCTGGTATGTTGAGGATGGTTCCTATGCAAGGTTGCAACGTTTGGCTTTGGTCTATTCTTTTGAGGACAAAGTTAAGGATGCATTGGGCCTAAGTACTTTTGAGGTAGGCCTTTCCGCCAATAACATTTGGACCATAACCAACTATAGTGGTTTAGATCCAGGAGTCGGTGGAGACGTGGATACCCGTTTTGGAATTGATGTTGGGAACTTTCCAGTAACTCCACAATATTTGATTACCGTAAATCTTGGTCTCTAAGGGATTGTGATATTATTGTGATATTTAGAAAAAAAATAATTCATATATTTAAGCAAAAATTAACTATGAAAACTATGTATAGATTAAAAAAATTGCCAATTGCCATTGCTGCGCTCCTCATGTTCGGGGTCTCTTGTAGCGATGAATTTTTGGAAGTGGCCCCGACCGGATCCTTGGCCGGACCTCTTTTGGAAAACCAAGCGGGAGTAGAAGGATTATTAATTGGTGCGTATTCCGCTTTAAATGGCGTATTCGGTAACCGCTTTGAAGGACCCAATCATTGGATTACAGGTTCCATTTGTGGAGGAGATGCCAACAAGGGGACGGATTCCGGGGATTATTCCAGTATTAACCCGATTCAGAGATACGAGGCCAGCCCTGTTGATCCCAACAATGATTTTACACGTTTTTGGCAGGGTAGATATGAGGGTATTGTACGTTGTAATAATGTATTGTCTACTTTAGCGACCGCTGCTGACGGTATCCCTGCCAATGTGGTTTCCCGGCTTGCCGGAGAAGCTCGTTTTTTACGCGGACACTTCTATTTTGATTTGAAGAAGCATTTTAATAGCATCCCTTATTTTGATGAAACAGTGCCAACGGAGGAAGTTCCATTAATTCCGAATACTCCGGATGTTTGGGGTCAGATTGAGGCCGATTTTCAATTTGCCTTTGACAATGTGCCAGCTGATAACGGTGCTGGAAGGGTCAATAAATGGGCCGCTGCCGCCTATATGGGCAAAGCTAAATTGTATCAACAACAATTTGCTGAAGCTAAGCAATGGTTTGATGACGTCATTGAAGATGGGGTTACCTCTAATAATTTGAAGTATGCTCTGTTGGACGATTATGCACAAATTTACAATGCAGAAAACGACAACCATGCAGAAGCAGTTTTGGATGTGGAGTCTGCCAATAATACAGGGAATGTGCAAAATGCCAATGCATTTGATGATTTAAACTATCCATACAATACAGGTCCAGATGGCCCTGGTAACTGCTGTGGTTTTTTTCAGCCTAGCTTTGAACTGGCCAACTCTTTCCGTACCACCCCTGAGGGGCTTCCCCTTTTGGATGGTTCCTACAACAACTCGGAAAATGAAGTTCAAAATAGCTTTTTCCATGTTATTGTCAACGAGAACGATGAGGATACCTTTGTAGAGGATGCAGATCCATTAGACCCAAGAATAGATCATTCCATAGGTCGTAAAGGTATTCCGTATTTGGATTGGATCGAACATCCAGGATCAGCTTGGATTAGAAGTTTTCCATATGCCGGACCTTATTCTCCCAAAAAGTATATTTACTATAAGTCTCAGGAGAATTCCTTTACGGACGGTAGTTCATGGACTAGAGGTTATGCAACTATGAATTACACCATTATTCGTTATGCCGATGTATTGCTGATGGCTGCTGAGGCAGAAGTTGAACTAGGTAATTTCGAGCAGGCAAGAACGTATGTGAATCAGGTTCGCGCAAGGGCTGCTAATTCCGAGCATTGGGTAAAGGAAAATGACGATCCCGATGCTGATGCTGCCAATTATGTTATTGCGGAGTATCCGCCATCTCAATTTGCAACACAGGAAGATGCTCGTACTGCCGTTCGTTTCGAACGTAAGTTGGAGCTTTCCGGTGAAGGTCATCGTTTCTTCGATTTGGTTCGTTGGGGTGTAGCTGCAGATGTATTGAACGATTATCTCTCCTATGAGTCCCAGTATTTGGTGACCAAATTTGGAGGGGCTAGCTTTACTGCAGGAAAAAATGAGTTATATCCCATTCCTCAATCACAAATAGATATTCAAGGATCTGATATATTGACTCAGAATCCTGGATACTAATACTAATATTAAGGAATAAATAATACCTATTGAATGAATAAAAAGGACCGCTCGAATGAGCGGTCCTTTTTATTTTTTAAACAATTTTTAAGTTTACAAACACCAGTATAGGACATAGGTATATTACATGTCACCCCTCCTTGATTCTATCAATCGTAGTTTTTAGGTGCACAATTATTTCTTCCTTGGCCGATAAAAGTTCTTTTAGCAGGGCCAACTCATCAGAGTTTGATTTGGACTTTCTATCTGGAATTTGAGAGTCCGTCAATTCCCTTATCCGCCCCAGATGCTTCCCTGAGGGGATTACTTTTTTTGATTCCCAATTGGAAACAGTAGCCTGCTGTACACCAACCAATCTACCAAAATCAGCTTGACTAATCCTTTTTTCTTTTCTGTATTTTAGAATTGAAATATCTATCTCTCCTTGGGGCATAACGAAATGATTTAAAAGTCAAAAAAGAAAAATATCCCATGTTAATATAAGAAAAATATAAATATGTAGTAATAAACTTATTAATAATATAAGAAAATAACAATGTTAAAACCGTATGTTATTTCTAATACGCCTAACAATCCTATCTCTCATGTACTTCTATTCGTGCCATCGTTCCTATACTATTTATAACCAAGCTTATATGTTTCATTAACGCAATCCTACAATCTGGAAATCGGATTCCATAAATTGTTAGTGATAAAAACGAACCAGTTTTGGCTCTTGCGAAACGGAAGGTTGATATCAAAAATTTTAAAAATTCAGGATTTGCCTATCCTACCAAGATGTATAAACCAACAGGACTCAAATACAGATTTGCAGATCAGTTTATATAAATTATTTATTAATCTAAAAATTCGAAAAAATGAAAAAGCTTATTTCCAAATTCTCGGACAAATTGTTGTCCAAGGAACAGTTAAAGACGGTTAAAGGAGGATCTACTCCCTATTGTTTTTGTGTCGGCAGCGGTATTTTTATTGCCTGCCCTTGGGGTTATACTGATGGCAGTCAGGTACCCTCAGGAGTAGGTGGTTGCCCATAAACAAACGTAAAATATGTCTAGTTCGGTTTGTGCTAAAATAGGAATACCTTAATTGGTCTTTTCTCGAATCCTGATAACTTTTATCCGGACCGTGGCTAATAGACTTAAATTTTGCGAAACTTCAGAATATTTTGGTACGATAGGATTTTGAAGTTTCATGTTTTAAAGCGTTCAAGTACAAATCATTTAAAGTTAATGATATCATGGTGCGGAAGTAAGAACGTTTAAAACATGGAGCCGCGCCAACACCAGTACAGTAAGTTAAACATTAGCACTGTATGGTAAACCTGTTTATGTTATGGATTTGCAGATCACTTTGTATAAACTATTTATTAATCTTAAAAATTTGAAAAAATGAAAAAAATCATTTCAAAATTCTCAGACAAATTGTTGTCCAAACAACAACAGAAAACCGTCAAAGGAGGTACACCCTATTGTTTTTATATGGGATCACCAGTTGATTGCCCACCGGGATGTAGTCCAGGATCACAACTTACTCATCCAACCAATCCCTGTTCGTGGTGGTAATATGATAATCTTTTGAATCAATTTGATCCCTTTTTAAAAAGGGATCAAATTTTTTAAAAATTAAAGTGATATTAAGCATATTACAATCATATGTAAGTCATTTCTATGCCGTTTTAATGACTGGCGACATACTTCAACGTATAAATGACCATAGCTATATTAAGCGCATACTTGCCACCTCATCCTTAAATGATTTGTTTTCCATGACAGACCTATTCATTTTTGGATTGGTCCCGGCCCATTATAGTTTCTTGATTTTCGGTATGTCCTTGATAGATAACATTCCATACTTAGAAAGAATCATTGCTTTCTTGAAAAAGTATAGGTACTTGTACTATATACTGTATGAATCACCAAGGGCTGAATTAAAATCAATGCTAAAAAGTAAATGACAAACAATTTTAACGGATATTACAAAAACCAGCTAATCATTATTTAACAAAGTTTTAAGCACATTACCAAATTATTATTCATTACTTTATGTAAGTAAAATACTATTATATTTATAAGAATTACGAAATAATTTTTTCATATTATTCTAGCTTCTTACTTATACATGTAACATATTAAAATTACAAAGGTAAGTGTGAACATTTTTGAATAATCGTACGGAAGAAGTTTTGCGGTTCGATTTTATCAAGGTCTTAATCCATTTTATATTGGACATGTGGCCACCGAGACAATTCAAGAGGATTTGCAGATCAGTTTATATAAATCATTTATTAACCTTTAAAATTTGAAAAAATGAAAAAAATCATTTCAAAATTCTCGGACAAATTGTTATCGAAACAGAAATTGAAAACAGTAATGGGCGGTACTTGTTATTGTAATTGTGGAGATTATCCATTCCCAGTACCTTGTGGGACTGACTGTCAAGCCTACTGTTGGTAGTATTGAGTGAAATATAACAAGGCCCACCGAGTAAATCGTTTTCTAATTTGGCTCTGTATTGTACAGGGCCAAATCTTTTGAGCAGATGAAACTATTCGTTATACAACCTTTTTTAAGCCATCTTTATCCTGTTTTTGGTTTGGCCCATGAACTTAAAGACCAAGGTGAAGATGTTTTATTTACCACAACTCCCCCAATTGTTCCCACCCTGCAAAATGAGGGGTTCAGGTTCCAGGAATTTGATTACTTATCCGAATATATGATTAAAAATTATAAGTCGTTTCTCGGTTTGTTCTTAAAAAGCTTGATTTCAAAGGCGTATTATTCAGAACGAAAAAATGAATTTGAAAGTGCATTTCGGCATACCCAGCTACTTATAGCTGAATACAAGCCCACTCATGTGTATATAGACCAGAGTTTAGCCGAATACTATTTTTTCTTCAGACCTTTTGTTTCGAATATAACCATTGTCCATACCAAAGTATACTCGGGTAAGACAAAAGATATCCCTCCAATGACCTCTAACTTTATTCCCCGAACCGGAATAGTATCAAAAATGAAGATAAATCATTTATGGTTTAAGGAATTATTTAAACAAAGATTCCGAGAGTTGGTACTAAAAATCGCTTTCCTGGGGAAAGATGAAACCTATTTCTGGAAGCAACACTGTAAGAAATATAGAATGGACTGGAAAAAACAAGTAGATTTAAATCATTCATTGAACAGGGGCATCAAAAATGTCGAAAACCTTGTCCTTCTGCCCAGGGAATTGGAGTTCCCTAAATTTAAAAAACCTAAGCATGTACGTTTTTTTGAAAAATTATCCCCAAAAAACGAAAGTGCCTATTATACGCCAGCTTATTTAGAACTGAAAAGGGAATATCTCCTTGGAACTAATATCAAGATAATTTATATGGCCTTTGGTACCCTGGCACAAGGTTTAAAGGTTGCCAACTTCTTCAATACGGTCATTTCAATAGTAGAAGAACTTTCTGAAACCTTGCTCATCATTTCAAAAGGTAATCACATAATGGAATTAAAAAACGCTGACAACGTATTCACTTTTGATTATCTACCACAACAAGATGTATTGTCCCATACTAATTTGTTCATCACTCATGGCGGATTGGGTTCGGTAAAGGAGGCCTTCCATCACAACGTACCCATGCTAGTTGCACCCATGAATAAATTTATAGATCAAAATGGTAATGCAGCCAGAGTAAAGGCCAATGGACTTGGGGATTTTCTGGATATAGACAAGTATTCCAAAACGGAAGTAAAGGAGAAAATAAAGATGTTATTGCCCGACCACAAATTCCAAACCGCCATTTAAAAGCAATAAAGAAAGTCTAAAAATTTTCAAAGCGGTCTATGCTAAAAAAGTTTCCACATTATACCCAACCCGATAGCAAGGACTGCGGCCCTACCTGTCTCAAGATCATTGCAAAACACTATGGCAAAACTGTTTCCCTTCCTTACATTCGGGAAGTAAGTGAAACTACACGATCCGGGAGCAGTCTCTTGGATCTAAGCGATGCTGCAGAGCACTTGGGTTTTAAAAGCCTTGGTGTAAAACTTTCCTATAAAAGTCTTTTGGATGCACCCTTACCCTGTATCCTACATTGGAACAAAGTTCACTTTATAGTACTGTATGCAGCCGAAAAGAGTAAAAAAAATGGGGATATACTCAAGACTTCCGATCCGGGTTACGGGTTATTGAACCACTCCAAAGAAGAATTGTTAAAATCATGGATTGGTAATAACGCCGATGAGAATACCGAAGAAGGTGTAGCATTACTCCTGGAACCTACCCCCAAGTTTTATGAAAGTGAATATGCTGATGAACAGGTAAAGCCTTTGGGGTTATCATTTTTAACAAGTTACCTGATCAAATACAAAAGATTTATCTGGCAGCTTGTTATTGGTCTTCTGGCCGGCAGCTTATTGCAGGTCATCTTCCCGTTCTTGACCCAAAGTGTAGTAGATGTAGGAATCAAAAACCAGGATATTAATTTTGTTTACCTTATTCTATTTGCGCAGTTGGCCCTATTTCTGGGGAGGACAGGGGTGGAAGTAATCAGAAGTTGGATATTGTTACATCTCAGTACACGAATAAATATTTCCCTGGTATCCGATTTTTTTATCAAGCTCATGAAACTCCCTATATCCTTTTTTGACTCCAGAATGACAGGCGATATACTTCAGCGTATAAATGACCATAGCCGAATTGAGCGCATACTTACGACCTCGTCGTTGAATGTCTTGTTTTCTATGATAAATGTAGTGGTATTCGGCTTGGTCCTAGCCTATTATAGTTTCTTGATTTTCGGTATATTTTTAATTGGCAGTATCCTATATTTTGGCTGGATCATTATTTTCTTGAAAAAACGTAGGGATTTGGACTATAAGCGGTTTTCCCAAATAAGCCAGGAACAAAGCAGGGTGATTGAGTTGATTAATGGAATGCAGACCATAAAATTACACAACGCCGAAAAAAAGAAACGCTGGGGATGGGAGTTTCTACAGGCCCGTCTGTTCAAAATTTCCATTGAAAGCCTCGCCTTGGAACAATACCAAAGTGTGGGTTCCGGCTTTATAAATGAACTGAAGAATATTCTAATTACCGTACTTTCCGCAAAACTGGTTATTGATGGGGAAATCACTTTAGGGATGATGTTGGCCATTTCGTACATTGTCGGTCAGTTGAATTCCCCTATTTCCCAATTGATCAATTTTATTAAAGAAGTTCAGGATGCCAAAATATCATTGGAACGTCTTGGCGAGATACACAATAAAAAAGACGAAGAAAGTGACATCCTGGATAAAATTACCGATGTGCCGGATAATCTGGATTTTAGTATCAAGGACCTATCCTTCAGGTATCGTGGGTCGGACAAATTTGTTCTTCAAAAGTTAAATTTACATATTCCCGCCCATAAAATTACGGCAATCGTAGGGGCCAGTGGTAGTGGAAAAACCACCTTGATGAAATTGCTATTGCGGTTTTATGAACCCTCACAAGGCACAATAAAATTTGGCACCTATGATATCAGGAATATATCTCAAAAAGTCTGGAGGGATAAGTGTGGGGTGGTCATGCAAGAGGATTATATCTTTAATGATACTATAGCCAATAACATTGCCATTGGAGTGGACCATATAGATAAAAAGCGTTTGAAGTATGCGGTTGAAGTAGCAAATATTGAGGAATATATAGAAGAATTGCCATTATCCTATAA
The DNA here is from genome assembly GCA_947494715.1 of uncultured Flavobacteriaceae bacterium. Classification (GTDB taxonomy): domain Bacteria; phylum Bacteroidota; class Bacteroidia; order Flavobacteriales; family Flavobacteriaceae; genus Ulvibacterium. The sequence goes on from CANLWG010000010.1 coordinate 39,223, forward strand.
TACAAAAATAGGAATGGAAGGCATTGGGTTAAGTACAGGACAAAAGCAAAGATTGCTTATAGCAAGGGCGGTGTATAAAAATCCGGATTACTTATTTTTCGATGAGGCAACCTCGGCACTTGATGCGAACAACGAAAAGGTAATTATGGAAAAATTGGAACGGTTCTTTAAGAACAAAACGGTTATAGTAATCGCACACAGGTTAAGTACGGTAAAAAATGCCCACCAAATTGTGGTATTGGACAATGCCAAGATAGTAGAGATTGGAAATCATCAAGATTTGGTAAAGCAACAAGGGGCATACTTCAATTTGGTAAAAAATCAATTGGAATTGGGAAATTAAATGGGAGATACTTTAGACAATATAAAATTACGTAGCGAAGAAGTTCAGGAGATACTTACCCGGGTCCCTCATTGGATGATACGTTGGGGAAATACCTTGTTCCTATCCCTGTTTATTTTAGTATTGGCCATTTCCTGGTTTATAAAGTATCCGGATTTAATAGTGTCCCAAGCGATTATTACTACCAAAACCCCTCCCCAAAAGGAATTTGCTATGGTGTCCGCCAAATTTGATTCAATACATGTGTCTGAATCACAAGAAGTTACAAAGAACACGGTCTTGGCGGTCTTGGAGAATACAGCCAATACAGAAGATGTTCTATATCTACAATCGATAATTGATACTATTGAAATATCGGATAAATCCATTGAGTTTCCCTTTGACAACCTTCCCATTCTTTTTTTAGGGGATATCAATCAAAGTTTTGCACTGTTCGAGAACAGCTATTTTCAATACAAATTGAATAAGCGATTACAGCCTTTTTCCAACGAGGCAATTGCCAATGAGATTTCCCTTACCGAGCTCAGAAAGAGGTTATCAAGTCTAGAAGATCAATATGCCTTGAGCAGGTCTGAATTGGCTTTTAAGGAAAGTGATTTGGCACGTCATAAAGGCTTGTATGAAAAGGGGGTGATTTCCCAACAAGAATATGAAAATAAAAAGTTGGAAGCATTATCCTCAGAGCGAAATACGAAAACCCTTGGTGCTTCAATTTCCCAAATCAGGGAAGCTATTGGAGGGGCCAGAAAAACGTCAAAAGAAACTGAGATTTCTAGGACCCGAGAAGAAATCCAATTACTGAAGACCACTATTCAAGCTTTTAATCAATTAAAACAAGCGATCAAGGATTGGGAAAATACTTTTGTATTCAAGTCGGAAATTAATGGCAAGGTTTCTTTTATGAACTATTGGGACGAAAACCAGTCCGTATTTCAGGGTGATCTTGTTTTTACTATAATACCTTCCAATGATTTGGACTATGTAGCAAAATTGAAAACACCCTCACAAAATTCTGGCAAAATTGAACCAGGCCAATTCGCAAACGTGAAACTGGAAAACTATCCTGAGACCGAATTTGGCATTTTAAAGGGAAGAGTAGAAAGTATTTCCATAACACCGGACAAGGACGGCTTTTATCTCGTAGATGTTTCCTTGCCAAAGGAAATGATTACCAGCTATGGTAAAGAAATCGAGTTTAAACAGGAAATGCGAGGGGTTGCCGAGATTATTACCGAAGATCTAAGGCTTTTGGAAAGGTTTTTTTATCAGTTTAAAGAGGCTTTCGAAAGATAATCCATTTTCAAATTCTACTTGTAATCTCAATATTTTATTCAAAAGAATTAAAGAGTCATAAGCATTTGTAAAAGGCTTTCTGAATTAGGTGTATGCTTTTTTTGTTTCTTTCGCCGTCTTCTCGCATCTTTGTATGCTGACCACTTTAGACCTGAACAATAAATAAAATGAAGAATTTGATTTTCGGTAATCCCACACCTTTTGGGATTGTACTCCTAATACTCCTTGCCTCTTGCGGACAAAAGGACACTCCCTCTACCCTTTTTTCAAAGATTGAACCCGAACAATCCGGACTTCATTTTAACAATCAACTTGTTGAGAACGATTCCATAAATATTATGGATAATGAGTTCGTATATAACGGTGCCGGGGTGGCTTTGGGTGATTTAAATGGTGATGGATTGGACGATATTTTTTTTGCCGGAAACCAAGTGGACAACAAACTGTTCTTAAATAAAGGGAATTTAAAATTTGAGGACATTTCCCAAAAGGCCCAAATAGGAAAACCGGATTCGCTTTTCTGGTCCTCTGGGGTTTCTATTGTTGACGTGAATGCCGATGGCAAAAAGGATATCTATGTTTGTAATACCTTTTACAAAGATTCGTTGCGTCGAAAAAATCTACTCTATATCCATCAAGGGATTAATGATGCAGGCATTCCTGAATTTAAGGAAATGGGTGAAGCGTATGGTATTGCGGATTATACCTATTCATCCCACTCACAGTTTTTTGATTATGACAATGACGGGGATTTGGATTTGTTTATTGGCGTAAATCGAATTGAAGGTATTGACCCCACTGAATTTCGTCCGTTGGAAGACGATGGTACATCAATGAGCAGGGACAAACTTTACGAAAACCAATGGAACGATAGCCTACAACATCCATATTTTGTGGATGTCTCCGAAAAAGCAGGCATCCGTTACCATGGTTATAGTCACAGTACCTTAATCAATGATTTCAATGAAGATGGCTGGTTGGACATTTATGTTGCCAATGATTTTTTGAGCAATGACCTGATGTATATAAATAATCAGGATGGTACATTTACCAACCGTGCCGGTGAAGTATTTCAACATTTTAGCCTTTCCTCTATGGGCAGCGATCTGGCGGATATTGATAATGATGGGCGCATGGACATCTATACCACGGAAATGCAACCCTATTATAATAAACGTAAAAAATTGTTTCAAGGCCCCAGTAGTTATCAAAAGGAAATCTTTACAAAAAAATATGGATATGAAAACCAATATGCACGAAATACGATGCAATTGAATTTGGGTATCAATCCAGAAACCGGGAATCCCATTTTTGGGGATATGGGGATGTATGCCGGAGTACAGGAAACGGATTGGAGTTGGGCTCCTCTTTTTGCCGATTTGGATAATGATGGCTGGCAAGACCTATTTATCACTAATGGTTTCCCTAAGGATGTAACGGATCGAGATTTCGGGGATTTTAGGATAACGGCCAGTCGTTTGGTGAGCAAGGAAACCCTGATTGCTGCCATTCCTGAGATAAAAATTCCAAATTTTGTTTTTAAAAATCAGGGGGATTTAGGTTTCAAGGATGTAACCCAAGAATGGGGCTTAAACTTTGGTACATATTCCAGCGGAGCTGCTTATGGAGATTTGGACAACGACGGTGATCTGGATTTGGTCATCAATAATATTAATGAACCCGTCCTACTGTTGAGAAATAATTTGGACCAGATAGCTTCCAACAACAATTACCTCCGTTTACAGTTAATCGGGAAAGACGAAAACCCGGCAGCTATTGGTGCGGTTGTGGAGCTTCATACAAAAGGTATGATTCAAAAGAAGTCAGTGCTATCGGGACGTGGTTATCTTTCACAACCGGAAAATATATTGCATTTTGGGTTAGGAAATGCTTCGGTCGCCGATAGTATAATCATTCATTGGCCTGGAGAAGGTAAGCAGAAGTTAACAAATGTAAATATAGATACGATACTACAAATAACATATAATACTTCGGCTTTGCAAGTAGATCATGTGAGCGACAAAATAGGAAAAATTGATTTTCAAGAAGTCTCCAAAAACTATAATCTTCATCATCTGAGTGAGGACCATGATTTCATTGATTTCAATTTTCAGCGGACCCTTCCCCATAAGTTTTCACAATATGGGCCTTCATTGGCCATCGGTGATGTTAACAACGATGGTTTGGAAGATATGTTTGTAGCCGCAAGTAGAAAATTTAAGGAGAAGTGGTTTATACAACAGAAAGACGGTACGTTCAAACAAAGCGAAGTGGCCTATAAGAAAGACGTTGAATTACAGGAGGAGGATGCTGGGACGTTACTTTTTGATGCCGATACCGATGGTGACCTGGATTTATACATTGCCAGAGGATGCGGACAATATCCGGAAGGGCATGAGTTTTATAAAGATATACTTTTGATCAACGATGGAAAAGGTAACTTTGCGGAAAGCGAGGAATCGCTCCCGAACATTACTGCAAATTCCTCTGCTGTAAAAGCCACGGACTACGACCGGGATGGTGATTTAGACCTATTTGTGGGGAGTAGGGTTTTGCCTTTTTCCTATCCTATGGCAGATCGTTCTTATATTCTGCGAAATGAGAGTACAAAAGGCAATCCTAAATTTGTTGATGCAACCAAGGATGTTTTCCCCGAAACCAGTCCGGGATTGATAAGTGATGCCCTTTGGACCGATTTTAATGGTGATTTCTGGCCGGATCTGATTTTAGCCGGGGAATGGATGCCTCTTCGTTTTTTTCGCAATGAAAACGGAAAATTGATAGAAGTCACAAAAGATACCGGTATCGGTGACAATATGGGATGGTGGAACAGCCTCGCAGCAGCCGACCTCGACAATGATGGCGATATTGATTACATCGCTGGAAACTCGGGGAAAAATATATATTTTAAGGGCAGTGCGGACGAGCCAGTTCGGGTTTATGCCAAAGATTTAGACGGGAATGGTACCATAGATCCCCTAATTTCCTATTACTTAAGGGATAGCATAGGTACAAGAAAAGAGTATTTATACCATCCTTGGCAAGACGTAACCAAGCAATTCGTGGGTATCCGTAAAAAGTTCAATTCATTCGGGGCGTTCGGGGAATCTACCCTTCCTGAAATGTTTTCGGATGGGCTTTTGGATAATGCCACAGTTTTATCCTTTAACTATATGCAATCCTCTTGGATAGAAAATCTAGGAAATGGGAAATTTGAAATTCATGCGCTTCCAACGGCCGCCCAATTGGCACCTATCTACGGAATAGTACCAAAACATTTGGACGATGATAACTTTATAGATCTATTGTTGGTAGGTAACGATTATGGTATGGAGGTACAACAAGGTCCTGCTGATGCTCTTATTGGTTTGGCCCTTAGAAATACCGGAGAAGGAGACTTTATACCTATTTCGTTGAAGAAAAGCCATTTCCTTGTACCCGGTGATGGAAAAAGCCTGGTTACGCTGAATATTGCGGATGAAAAAATGCTTGTGGTGGCATCACAAAACAATGATTCCCTACGGGTTTTTGAGCCCCGGCAAAAGTTGTTCAAGGAGTTGATAAAATTAAACCCCACCGAGGTAAAATCTCAAATCAAGTTCAGGGATGGTTCTCAAAATGTTCAGGAATTCTATTGGGGCAGCTCTTTCCAATCACAGTCAAGCAGAACCTTGATTATCAATACTGACGCTGTAGAAGTCCGCATTTTTGATTATCTAGGAAATGAAACACGTAAAATTGATTTTTAAGAGTTTCTCCTCAATATTCATTTTCATGCTTATAATCCCCATACCGATACTTAACCGTTCGTTTTAGAGGAATATTCATCCCTCCTGTTTGCTCTTGCCAATCATAAATAGCCGAGGACATTGACTTTACAATTTCTTGCTTGTCCGGGTCGGCTATAAGATTGTACATTTCATCTGGATCGTTTTCCAAATCGTAGAGTTCGTTTCTGTCCCATATCCCTTGATATTTGATGTACTTATATTTATCGGTGCGCATCCCAAATACCGTTGGGGTCATCGGAAAATCGTATTCCCAATAGTATTCGTAAAAAACCTCCTTACGTGCGGGTGCATCCGTATCCCCTGTTAAAATGGGAACAAAGGAAACCCCCGGCATATAGTCTGGTTTTTTTACTCCCGCAACATCAAAAATTGTCGGTGCCACATCAATATTTTGTACCATTTGCTTTGGAGTTTTACCTCCTTGGAACAATTCCGGGCAACGTACCAACAATGGAACTTTGACAGATTCTTCGTAGAAATGACGTTTATCGATCAAACCATGCTCGCCCCAGCTAAAACCGTTATCACCCATATAGATTACCAAGGTAGACTCATCTAGACCTTCCTTTTTCAAGTAGTCCATAACGGCACCAACGCTTTCGTCAACTCCCAAAAGCGTTTCACAATAATCTACAACCATTTCATGTAAATCCCGGTTGTCATGATACATATAATCCACCCCATGCCAGCTTATGCGTTGGTCTGCCACCCATTGTGGCCATTTTAAGTCTCTATATTCTCCTGTCTTGGTCTGGTCATAGGTTTTTGGCAAAGTAATTTTCCTCCCTTTGTACCTCCCCTTATGGCGTCTGGCCGGTTGAAAACCGGCATGTACCGCTTTATGGGATAGATATAGAAAAAACGGTTTCTTTTCATCCCGTTTGTCCAACCAATCCAGGGCATGTTCTGTCAACAAGTCGGTTATATAGGTTGAGTCCTTATAAGCTACTCGATTTCCATTAATATTCAAAGTAGGGTTATAGTATACCCCCTGTCCCGGAAAGCTCTCCCAATGTGAAAAGCCAGGTTGCGGTTCATCACCATGATCTCCCATATGCCACTTTCCGAAAAATCCTGTCTGATAACCCGCTTTCTGTAAATATTGTGGGAAATAGGTAAGGTTTCCCGGATCTGGTGCCTGGTTGTCAACAATGGTATGGGTATGCGAAAACTGTCCTGTTAGAATAGAGGCTCTACTAGGAGAGCACAATGATGTGGTTACAAAGGCATTGGGCAAATAGGCGCCCTCATCGGCCAATTTGTCCATGTTGGGTGTTTCCAACCAAGATACTTTCCCTGTAAAGCCCATATAATCATATCTATGGTCATCAGTGAGAATAAAAATTACGTTACGAGGTTTCTTTTTGACCGGTTCTTCGGGATTGCCATTGGCAAAGGAACTTGAATTACAAAGCATAAAGACCAAGGCAAGGCCGCAAAAAAGAATTGTTTTTTTCATATGTTCAAATTTATTCATTTCATTATTTCTTTCGTTTTTGTTCCATAAACCAATCGTATAACTCATCCGTATTGTACGCCTGAATCCACGAATTATGGCCTACTCCTGGATAGCGGGTAAAGCGGACGTCATATCCCATTTTCTTCAAAGCATTGACCATATCTTCTGATTCGGATATAGGGATGGATTTATCTTCCTCACCATGAAAAACCCATATGGGCATTTTCTTATCTATCCACGCGGCATAGGGTACAGGGGTCATACCGCATACTACGGCCATGGCAGCGAATTTTTCAGGGTATTGTACCGCCATTTCCCAAGCTGCTCCACCACCGCGACTCAATCCGGTTAAATAGATTCTCCTCCTATCCACACGGTTGTTGAGTACTATGGAATCCAACAATTGATTTACGGCTCGGACATTCCACCATTTTCTTTTATACGGATTCTGAGGTGCCAATATCAAAAACGGAAACTGCTTTCCTTCCACAATAAGTTTGGGAGGACCATTTCTTTTTATGGACTGTAAACTATCACCGGACTCTCCTCCTCCATGAAGGAACAACAATAAGGGAAACTCCTTTTCGAGATTCGACTCATATCCTTGAGGGTAATAGAGATAATAGCTTAATTTCTCCTTGGTGACCGTCTCCTGTTCCGCATCTATAAGCAGCGACTTGGACTGGGCCCCACAACTCTGAAGACACAACAGGCAGAAAATTAGATAAATACTTTTCTTCAAAATGATTTCTTCCTCAGGTTTAATTTATCTGATTCTCTAAAACAAAAAAGTCGGTAGCCTCATGGTCCGGATATCGGAATATGTCCATATCACCATCCCCATCGTAATCCATCGCTTGCCCATTATAAATGCCATTAGTCTCAATTACCATTTCTTTATAATTGGTATAATCACCTTCATTCAGAAATATGGAAACATCAAAATTCGTTTTGTCCAAATTTACGGCCCTGCCTTTATTGATACCGGCCATAACATCAAAATCTCCATCTAAATCAAAATCGTATACCTGCAAAGTGTGACATGCCGGGATGCTATCGGTAATGATTACCCTATTCCAGGAATCCCCGGACCTCTGGTAGGTCGCCAGGGGATACCCGGCCCGTTCGGAATGCCCCATATAGATTTCGGCTTGTCCATCTCCATCTACATCCCGAATAAAAGTCTTTGTACCATTTCTGGACCAATCCCCTTCTTGATCGTTCCATTGTTCATCTAAATTTTCCTCTACCCAAGGTTTTGTCAAATCCGAACCCGGGTTATAATAAATCATTCCTGTCGCTACAATATCGGGATACCCGTCCTTGTTCAAATCTCCAACATCCATACCCTCATGAAGTACTTCATTCTCAATAAATTGAACTCTTTGCCAAGTATCGCCATCTTCTTGTCTAAAAATGCTCAAGGTATGCTCATCAAACGTAAGAAGCGCGATATCCAATTTGCCGTCGGTATCAAAATCGGCAAAACTTACATCCTTTATGGCATCGGGTGCCGTACCAATGGTATGTGGTTTCCAAGTACTATTATCATTTTCATACCAAAAAATTTCGGCCGCGGCACCGGCATCAGCCCATTCACCAGGATGTTTCACTGCAAACACATCTGTATCCCCATCACCATCTATGTCGGCAGCCTCTAAATCACCACTTGCAAAAAGTCCTCCAGTTGGAGGTTTTTCAGCAATAATATTTAATTCCCAAAGGCCTTCTTCTTTCTGCCCTTTGTAGTAGCCCAAATAACCTCCTCCAGAATTGTTATTTATAAAAAGTAGATCGGCAATGCCATCCCCCGATATATCAACAGGTGTATGTGCCCACCAATACTTGGCACTATCCACAATTTTACGCTGCTTAAAAGCCAGTTTTTTTTTCATTTCGGATTCAGCAACCGCTTCCTTCTTTTTTTCTTCCTTACATGATTGGAAAGTTCCCGTCATCATTAAAAATCCTAATAGGAAAACATAAGCAGCTTCTTTTTTCATTCTATATCGTTTAGTGGTTTTTGTCATTGATCAATTTGTTTATGTGTTTTGAGATTTTTTGATGACTTCCTTCATCTGTAATAGCAAAATGTGTCATCCCGATGATGAATGAATTTTTTCCTTCCAAAAGTGGTGTGGTATTTTCACCGCGACCAAAACCAAAGACCGTCATTCCGTCCTTGCTCTTTGCGCCTTCCTCAGTATTACCAAGATACGACATCATATCCATATGCTCGTCATGGTCAATCTGTGCCACGAAAAAAGTGGTATCCAATCTTTTTTTATTAAAATAGGCCCAACGAAAGTTGTTAAAGTTGATATCGCCTTTATAAAAGTCCGGTATTTCCGAATTTGGTCCGGAAACATCCGTTCCATAGGTGGAAACTTCTGGTAAAAATGACCCGCCCGGTGTTCCTTCGTACAAAAACCAGTAGGGTGTGTCCTCGGTTTTTAAAATGTTCAAAACAGCATGGTCATCAAAAAAAGTCCATTCCCATTCCCAAAGCCCGCTTTTTGTCCTTGTTCTAATTTTATTTTCCGATACCACTTCTGAAATGCATTTATCATGGCCTGGGTGACCTGCTCCAGTATCTTTCTCCGATTTATACACAAGATTGGGCAATCCACGAAAGGCCGATGCCGCAGAAGCGGGATATTGATTCCAAGGTTCTGTTTTGTAACCTACCCAGTCGTTCCCATAAGCATCCAGTATTCTAGAAAATCCTCCCCCGGCTCTATCAAAATAATATGTGGCCCCCTTGGTATGTATAATGAAGTGTGGCCTACTTTCATAAGTACCCTCCGAGATTTCTATGTTGTTTATTGAAGATTTTTCCCTTTTGACCTTTACCATTATCCCGGGCCACTGAACGTCCATACCATGTACCATTTCCCCATCGTGAAGGGGAGTCTTCAACGTTTTTAAAATATTTTTGCCACGCCTCAAGGAAGTTAAGTTCTTTAGCTGTTCTTCGTGCCAATAGGCGTCATAACAAGGTAAGCTTGCGCTATTCTTTTGTTCAATGCCATTAATGCTAATTCCTTCAGAATAACAAGGACTCCAACTGGTCCAGTATAATTTTGCACTATCGTCTTTAGATATTTGAAATGGAATATCAAATAATTGGGAATGCTCTCCGTTACGTGTCGTCCAAAAAGGCTCCTGGGCATAGGGTTTTACTAAGTGTACGCTATGTTTTCTTTTAAAAGTAAGGTCTTCAACATATGGAAGAACATGGGTAAACCCTTTGTTATCCCTTACCAGAGCCGTTACGGTTAAAGGACTGCCTTGATCGGGAATCCATTGTGTATTCCAAACAACTTCAAAGGGAATTTCGAAAGAACTTCCGATAGGATTACTACGTTTCCCTCTATGGTACAGATATTGCCACTGTAGATACCTTCCATCTCCTTGAATATTCACGTCCTCGTAATGCCCTATATAGTCCACGGAGGTGATTTCCTCGAACCGTTCCCCAGTTAGGGAAAGGGTAACGCTATCGCCCAAAACATCGTTGGATTGTATACCAGAAATCTTCGCGATAGGATTTTTTTTTTCGTTGGATGTATAGTAAATACGAAGGACAACACCATATACCAAATTTTGGGGCCAATCCCAAGATTGTTCCTTGGCCACGGTAAGCTTGAAGTAATTTTCACGTCCTTGCCTTAAATCAGAAAGTGGTATCGGAACCCGTATATTCGAATGGAACATATAGTCAGTCGAAGGATTGGGTATGGTCCCGGGCTCAGAAAGTCTGACCGACTTTCCCTTATTGAACTGTATCCGTAAATCCTTGGTATCTTCATGGGATTGTACGCGTTCTACCAAGACTTCGGCCCCAATGGCATTTTCGAGGTCTATCTCTTGATTTAGGGGAATAAAACCATCTCTATGTCCATCTTGGGGAAAGTGGTCCGCATTAGTGGCGTAATCTAATTTTCCACCTACACGCAGGAATTTTCCGCAATCTCCTACCCTATCCGGAACCCACGGATATTCTTTGAACAACATCCCGGACTTAAGAGATTTTATAGCATCGTTCCTCCAAACATGCATGTATTTGTGTTCGTCCCAGCCTGCACCAATTATATCCAGATCTCCATCATTGTCCAAGTCCACAAACTGGGTTCCCAAATGATTTTCCTTTCCAGTATCGATTACGGTCTTGGAGAAATTTCCCCTTCCATCATTTTTCCACAATTGTAATTCTAGATTTTCTCCCTTGTGTTCTGCGGTGAGTAAATCGATATCCCCATCTTGATCAAGGTCCGTAATATCCAAATTGTTGATGGAGTATTGGGTAACAATCTTATTGCGCTCCCAAGTGTCTAAATCCTGTTGGGCGAACCACCAAAAATTAGCATCAGGCTCCAATCCTGGGTAACGTTCTTCCGTGATAATAATATCGGTTTTATCGTCCCCGTTTACATCTGCAATTTCTACCCTATCTATGGGATGTTCACTCCGACCAACCACAGTCTCTTTCCAAAGCGTTTGAATATTCCCTGGATTTTCATACCAAACCAAAATTTTTGGTTCGTCCTCACCTTCGGGCCTTCTACCGGCAGCAATATCCAAATCGCCATCTCCGTCTACGTCACCCACCCCTATACCTTCATCCGAAGTATTCTCACAAATCATATTCACTTTCCAATCTACTGTATCTGCATTGGTTTCAGGTATTGAAATGGCATAAATATCCCCATCACCGGCAATCACAAATTCTGAACGGCCAGTGGCAATCAGTTCAGCCTTTTCAAAACCTTGACTATTCACATGACTCGTAGCAGGCACCTGACCAATTAAGCGTCTTTTGTATCTCGTTCCTTCGGCATCAATAGCTTCATACCAGTATAGATTCGGTAAGGCCATTGCTATGATATCGCCATAGGGGTCGCCATCTACGTCAATATAAAGAATAGCGTCTACATTATCATCTAGAATTGTCCTTTTCCAATGACCCTCCATTCCCTTTCCAGGATTATGATATACATACCTTCCGGATATAATATCCAGATTACCGTCATTGTTTACATCCCCGGCATCCAATCCAAAGTATCGTAACCAATTGGGTTCGTTCCAATCACCCCACATTTGTTTTGTGCTATCTATTTGGATATAGGTCCATCCTTCTAGGATATCCTCCTGGGCAATCGAGTTCGTAGCAATAACAAAAGCGTAAAGGATTAAAATGTATTTTCTGATTTTCATTGGTTGTATTCTAATTACGTAACACTTCGTCTTGAAAAGTATTTCGGTCAATATTCTTCCAAAACTGGTTATAAGGCCTTTGGTCACAGTGGCATTTAAAGAAACAGAGTATCACAATACTGAATTAATAAATTAAGGATACAGCTAAACTCGCCTTTGTCATTTTTTGAATTTTCAGAATAGTTCAAAAAATGAAAATACTAAAAACTACCTTGGAAGCTTGATATCATTTTATCAAATAAGATACAGAAAAATAAGAACAAAAAAAGGCGGACATTTTAAAAATGTCCACCTATAATTAGGTTATCGGTTTGCTGGAAAGTGTTATCTATACAACGTGAAGTGTCCTACATAACGCGTGCTTCTGGCATCATTTTGATTTACTACGTACCAGTAATCCCCTGTTGGAAGTTCACTACCCTCATAGGTACCGTCCCAGTTTTTTATTTGATCTAAAATAGCTACTACTCGGCCGTAACGATCATAAATCTTAACTTCAATATTGGGAAAGAATTCCCGTCCATTGATTACCCATAAGTCATTGTTGTTATCCCCATCCGGTGTAAAGAAATTTGGGATTTCCAGCATACCTGTAAATAGGAATGGAATGGGAGCAACGGCCACACAGCCATTTTGATCCACGACCCGAACCTCAACGGTTCCACTTACATTGGTGGTATAGATGTTTTCAGTCCCGTAGGATTCGTCTTGGAAAAAGAACTCATATCCTCCAAAACCTCCTTCTGCCGTAGCGGTAATTTCATTGGGTCCGGTTTTTATGGCAGTAAGGGTCAATGGGTCATAGGCATCGATACTGAACTCAACAAAATTGGTACAGCCATTCTCATGGTAGATGTAAACCGTATGATCTCCGGGGGCCAAATCGCCCCAGGTCCTTGTGGCATCTGCCTGGGTGATATCGTCCACATCCAAAGCAAACAATAACCTTGGCAATAAGCTTGTATCTTGCATTTCTACAGTTGCGGTACTGTTGGGGAAAATACCTTCGCAGCCATATTGTACTATAGGCTCCGCGGTAAGATCCACACCTATACCAATGGTAAATACATCCGAAGTATTACATCCATTTGCATCCTGAATATATATGGCATACGAGGCACCACCTTGAAGGTTTGGTATAACCTGACCATCATATGGGGCAAACACTCCCAAGCCGGTTTCATTTACGGGATCTATCATTTCGATCTTATATTCAAAGTAAGGTACAGGATTTATCAAAGGATCGTTGAAGGGCGTTCCTCCAACAATATTAAACACTACCGTACCATCATTGGCCCCGATACAGAGTTCAGGTGTGGTCTGCAAATTACTTATCTGCAAGGTGGGTGGTTCTATTACGGATATGACATCCTTCTCAAAACAACCATTTTCATCCTGAATCAAAATTTCATAATCTCCAACCGCCAATTCGTCGAACGTATATATTCCGGGAGTCGCCGGATCACTAAAGAACTCATTAAAATTAGGTTCGATTGCAAATTGTATCAGCCCTACTCCACCACTGGTTACTTCAATGGTAACCGTTCCATCTTCCTCGCCACTACAAGTAACCGGTGTAGAATCTGCCGTAAATAGTATAGGTTCGGGCCTAATAATTTCAAAGGGACCTGCAATATCACTGCAACTAGCTCCACTGGTCACTGCAATATAGTAGTCCGTACCTTCTGGTAGACCTTCAAAAGTACCATTCGCCTGTGGTCCTCTAAATAAAGTTGCCGTAGCTGCAGGGCTAAAGGCATCCTGGGGATCTCCGTTATACAAGTAAAATAAATCGTTACCCACTCCACCGTTTACGAAGGACTCTATCCGACCATCCAATTCGGAAGCACAGGAAATATCATCCGGTAAATTAGGTAGTAGTGTAATCCCCGTAGCATCGGTCATGGTAATCCCATTGGAGCGGACAGCCAAACAGGTATTGGCCGCATTCTTTTTACGAACATCAAATTGATAGGTGATTCCGGCATCACCGGGGAAACGCTGCGAGGTACCCGTCATGTCCTGATAGGGACCAACAACTACACCGTTTTCAACTGGTTGAAATTCGTACGTGAATAAAGGATCAGGGTTTTCTATCCTTAATTCTATTTCACCTTGCCCACCACAACCCGGCACTCTGGTCTGTACCAACTTTGGTTCTATTGGTGGAGGTGGATTTACAAAATATGGCGGTGTTACAAAAATACAGTCATAACTGGAAGATACCTCTATAGCGTACCAACCACCACTAATAAAACCACCACTGGCGCCAATAAAAGTTGGAGAACTTTGTAAACCACTTGTGGATAATATGTCCGTATTATCATTACTATTCAAATACAACAACCTATAGTTATATCCGGCACCGGCCACTCCACCGGTTGCACCGGCGATAGCGGTGGAAGCATCTCCCGTGCTGGGGTCGTAAGCTTCCAAAATGGCATTGTTACCATTGGGACAGACCAAAGCCTGAGGCTCTCGGATACCTGCATCGATTTGCGGAACAATAGGTAAATTGATATCAAAAGTATCCGTACAGTTTTCGATATCTTGTATTTCCACTCTATAATCGCCACTGGACAAGTTCTGAAAATCGCTATTGGCCGAAAAAGCCATTACCTCTTGATAGCCCGAACCGTCATCCCTTAATAATCGATATTGGTATGGAGAGGAATCCCAACCTCCGGTGCTTGTGGCTTCTATCCTACCAGTATTGTCATTGCAACTCACGTTGCCAATTTCTATGGCGGTTACGTCCAAAGCACCGTTTGGTGTACGTATTGTGGCCGAATTACTATCCGAGGAACAGAAAGGCATGTCCGTCGAGATTACCTCTACAAAGAAGTTTCCACCAGGAAGTCCCGGAATATTTTCAGGGTTATCTGCTGTATCCAAGGTCCCTGTTGTCAATATCGTGGTCTTGCCCGGATCACTTCCACTATATACGTTATAGGTGTATTGTCCTGTGTAGTCGGTCACTTCGATGGAAAGTTCCCCATCACTTGCACCAAAACAGCTTACAGGTTTCGCCTCGGCGATAACTACAGTAGGTTCAATAGGTTCGTTTACTGTATGTACAGGCATGGGGTAAGCACAGCCTCCGATATTATCTTGAACCTCAAACAAATAATCTCCGGCTGCAGGCAAGAATACATCTACGTAATCATTACCGGGTGTATTCGTCCACGGGCCAGCAGCAACTGCTGAAATTGCGCTTACCGTAAAATCCGTGGTTCCGATTACCTGAATTCTCACCCGTTCATCATCCCTACAATTTAAGGGGTCTATTTGAATTATTGAAGGTACCACATCTGTAGGTGGATTAATCGGTGGCAGCGTAAATTCGTGCCTACATCCATTACCATCAATGGCATATACCGTAATATTCTGAACCGACCCATTATCTACGATCTCAAAAGTATTTGAAGATTGATAATTGGAGTACCCTGTTATACTGTACTGATAACCACTTCCAACCGTTCCGGGATCAACCACCGTGGCCGTTATGGTAGTAGAACTGAACCGATTTGCGCCCGGTTCACATGCAAAATCGGGAGCACTGGCCGATATGGAAAAAACGGGAGGTTCATCTATTTGTATGTTCGGGGCCGTCACCGTACAATTTCGGGCAGAACTAACTACAACATCATAATTGCCTGGTGAAAGTCCCGTAAAGGAGCCTGAACCGTTCTGTTGTATAATGGGAGTTGTTGTACCCGCATTATATAAGGTATATTCCATAGGGCCATCAGCATCCGTTCCTGGTGCCAATATAATATCGATACTGCCATCATCGGCCCCGTTACAGGAAATATCGTTTTCCAAAACCGCGCCTATAACAGGTACTATGGCCTGATCCAGATTAATATTATTTACCGTAAAGAAACAGAAGATAGAACCATCAAATACGATATTATCCGTTACCGTAACCTGATAACTACCGGGTAGCATATTTGTGAATACCGGGTTATTGGTCTGTGAAATATTGACCGCGCCCCCCAGGTAATCGGTTCCTGTAAGATCGTAATCAAAATCTCCACTTCCCCCAATTGTGGAAATAGTAATTACCCCATCGGCGGCATTACATGTGGAAAGAGTAGAAAATCCACCGGAAGCCGAGAGAAATTCATAAACGGTTGCGGTACCCTGGCTCGTACAGCCATCCGCATCTACAACATCCACTATATAATCTCCAGGGGTACTAACGTTGAACGTGTATTCAAATAATGTACCGGCCACGTTCAATACCCCAAATTGAGTGTCACCCCCTAAGGTAAACCTTGGGGTATCCACGGTAAATGGAATCTGTACGACAATATCAAATGAAGTAGAAGTAACGTCACATTGATTTTCTACAATAAAAGTTGGTATAGGCAATGCGGGGGATAAGGGGATAATCTCCGCAATTGCAAAGGAAGTACATCCACTTGCATCCATAACGTAAACGTCATAGCTCCCAGCTGGTCCTGTAAATGTAGTGTCTGTGCCAAAATCACCAGGGGTCGGAGGAACCGAAACAGGCATAAAGGCAAATGTATATGGGCCTCCGGCACCGCCACTTCCCTGTACGGTAATTGCACCATCCGCATTACAATTGGCAGGGGTAAGGTTTAAAATATCGATGGCCGGTAAATTTTGATCTATGATTACTCCAGTGGCATCCGTACAGTTATCCGTTAAATTGGTCACTATGATTTGATAGTCGCCAGGAAGTTGCAAGGTATTGTCCACAAAGGGGTTTGCGACTGTAGTAACTGGGTTGTGGAGATCTATTCGAGTACCGTCATCGTTGTTTAACAATTCGATTCGCAAATCGTCCCCAATGGCAAACCCTGTAACGGTATAAATAATCTCACCATTACGATTTACATCACAGAACCCAGGTGTGGAGATTGCTGTAACATCTAAGGGAGTTGGACCTTCAACCGGAGGTATTTCAACTAAATATACACAATTGGTACCTAAATCGGTTACCTCAACCGTATAAGTAACCCCATACTGCAATCCCGAGAAAGTATGTCTTCTTGGTGGAGAATTAGGTGTTACGGGTGGATTGGGATCATTTTCCAAGCGAATTAGAAAATTGGGCCCGACACCTCCAATAATCTCAACGGTATTGCTAAAGCCACTAACGTCACAAACTGGAACAACGGGGTCCGGCACCACATCCAAACTGGTCTGAACCACCGTTACCGTATCCGTATCCCTACATCCCAACGCATCTATGGTAACAACAGTATAGATTCCCGGTGCCAAATTGCTAAAAGTTTCGCTTGTACTAGAGGTTGGGCCAATTCTGGATAGTTCAAACCCAAACTGATCTTGTAATATATAGGTGAAATCCGGGGTTCCTCCGGCCACACCAGTTACTTGAATAGCTCCTTCAACTACCCCGGTAGCACAGGTGGCCAATACAGGTGACACCGTTGTATCCGGTGGAGGGGTACCGTCCAGAGGAATAAGAACCGAAGCAGGAAGCGTTTCACAGCCTCTGGCATCCCTTACAACGTAAGGATACGTATTTCCGGCAATAAGGTTTGAGAAAGTAGTTTGAGACCCAAAAGGTCCACCATTAAAACTGATTTCATAGGGAGGGATGCCACTCGTGGCATCCGGGATTATGGTAACAATGCCATTATCCGTCTGTCCACAACTTGCCGGGGTAACATTAACGGTAGGCGGGTCAATGGAAACCGGTGGGTCAAGTATTACAGGTACGGACGAAGCTGTACAAGCGCTGTTTGAGGTATTATTATCGGCTACACGGAACACGTAGGTTCCCGGTGTGGTGGTATCGTAGAGAAAATTATTGGATGCCAATGGAATAGGAGCACCAAAACTTACTCCATTATCCGAACTGACCTCATATTGCTTTGGACCCGCTCCAGAGGTGTAACCTCCGGTTACCACTACCCTAATTTGGCCGGGTGCTCCCCCACAAGGAATTTCGGTCTCAATACTTGCGTTTACCCGTAGTTGTGGGTTGATGGTCACATTCACAGTATCGCTACAGTTATTTCCGTCAACTACTTCTATCGTATAATTACCAGGTGCTATTCCACTAAAACTGGAGCCCGCCTGTAATGGTCCTCCGTTAATCCTATATTGATGGGTCCCCAATGCTGCTGTGCCTACTGTAGAGGTAACGGCAACCGTAGCCCCAGGGCCTGGAATATAACAAAAATCCGAGGCAGCGGGATCTAATGCCAATGTCGGTGCATCTATGGGTGTAAGGTCAAATTCAAAAGTCGCTGTGCAGCCTTCGGAATCTTCAACTATTAAAGTATAAACATCCAAGGGATCTAAAGAATCCGTTCCTTGGCTAAGATTTCCGAAAGTAGGTCCAGATTTTGGTCCTATTGTAGTAGCTCCTCCGGGATATATCAAGGTATAGCGATTACTACCCCATCCACCGGACGGGTTGGCCACTACCCTCCCTAAGTTACTATTGGCACAACTCATGGGTGTAATGGTACCTGTCAAGGTCAATAAAGAGGATTCCTGTATATCAAAAGAGGCCGTATCGGTACAACCAGTGTCAACATCGGTTACAGTAATCGTATAGGTTCCCGCTCCGGATGGCGGTAGGACAACTTCACCATCATTCTGTGGACCTCCTGTAAAAAGTCCACCATTAATATCATAAGTATAGTTGTTGGTAAAACCATCGATTAAGAAAGTACCTGAACCATCTGTTGCGCCATTACATACCCTTAGGTCTCCACCTGATTTTACTCTTGCCCGAATAGAGCTTATCAGGGCAGGGCTAAATCCTTCCTGATAAATACAATTATTGGCATCCGTAATTTGAAAGATGTACGAAGTAGTTGTGCTTAACCCTACAAAGGTATCGCTAGCTCCGTTATCCAAAGTTATTGGGCTTATTATAGAGTAATTTACTATTGGTGCATTGCCGGTGGGAACCAATTGAACATCGGAAGTACTTGTGGTACAGTTGCTATTGCTTTGTACAAAATCCAGGTCCGTCGGTGGATCCACATCCAAAATGGTTATTGGAGTAAGTTCCAAACGACAACCGCCTCCATCTTCAATAATAGGGGTATAGGTACCAGGTACCAAATCTGGATAAGAAAGTGTTGCGGAAAAATTCAATCCGTCTATACTGAACACATAACCACTTCCCGAACCTCCCGAAAATGGGCCGACAAAATCGATTTGCCCTCCATTTGTTCCTCCGGAACCATCACATGTACGGTCGGAAATCTTGGTTGCGGAACCCACAATAGGGCCAATACCGGTCACGGTAATGCTATCTGGTGTCCCATCATCATCGGAATCAATGGTCAAGATACAATCAAACGTACCCTGTTGATAACGTACCTGAGGACTGTATGTCCCATCTGGAACCAATAAAACCGGATTGGTATCCCAAGGATCGGCCGGGCCTGCCCTAAAGGAAAGATTATACCCATTGGCATCAATAACATTTATATTTATGCGGTTTCCTCCATTGGTACAGTTGCCATCCACTCCACTGGCGGTAATATCAGGTGGATCTAATTCCGATACATTGGCAGAAGCATTAATCGTACATCCATTGCTATCGGTAATTATAAAATCATAGGAGCCCGATGTACTGACCCTAAATTCAGTCTGGGAATTATAGGGATATGGTATCGGGGTAGGTACGGGTGCAACGCCATTGACCGTAAAGGTATATGGAGGAGAGCCTCCTGATGTGCGCACAATAATAGGAATGTCTGCAGGGCTACAGCTGGGGTCGGTATTGAAGCTTTCGTTTACTTCGGTTGAGGCATCCAATGGCGATAGCCCATTACCTATTACAATGGGATTACCTCCAGTATCCAGGCTTTGCCTTGGTGGATCTATACCATTCAATGGATCGCCGGTACATTGCTGCGTTTCTACCTGTACGATATAGGTTCCAAAACCTACGGCGGAAAACGTATAGGGATTATCCGGTATAAAGGCCGTAAACTCTTGAGCGACACCACTGGCATCCAATAAGGTATATTTGTATGGCCCAGGAACATTGTTGGCCGTTACCGTAATAGTTCCTGTATCCCCGGAACATTGGGCATCGGTAAAAGTGGCTTCAATATCAATATCCAATTGATCAATAGTGATAGGTTGATATGGATATTCGCATGTATTGGGTGTATTTCTTAATCGAGCTTTTACAATGTACGTTCCAGGGGTTAAATTATCAAAGATAGGTCCTTGCCATGGTCCAAACCCACTCCCGTTATCTATACTGAATTCGTAGGCACTTGAAAGGTTGGTCACCTGAATTCTTCCCGGTACACCACAGATAAAATCATTTTTTACAAAAGTTTGGGTAATGGTACTCTTCTTTACCTTGAAATAGTAGCTGGTACCATCGGCAACCACCCTAAATTCGGCCCCGGTTGTGGCCGGGATACTACTTGCCGTCAAATTGAAGGTAGAACCTGTGGCTACCTGTGTATAACAGCCGGTGTTGGTATTTGGGCAGTCTTCGTTAATGTCAGGTGAACATCCTCCATTGAGGATTTGCCAGGAAACGGAGCTTGGGCTTCCGGATAGGGAAATTGTTCTATCATCCGAATCTCCACAGAGATTAAATCGGGCCACGGTCAACCCGTTGGTACTACAGCCCACTTCTTCATCCGCCCCTTGGATGATGGTCATGAACATGGGAGGAGAGGCCAATTCCCCTAAATTATTATTCTTGGCATTGTGAGTTTTGAAGTTGGAAGCTCTGAGCGAGGAAGCATCGGTATTGGAGTCTTCGATCCTTGGAGTAGGTTTTTCCAATACGGAGACAACATCACTAATAAAACTATAAACTTTTGTATTTGCTATGGCCGATGTACATACTACTGACAGCGCTATCAATAGTAGGGCATACAGGGTATGCCGTGGTTTTCTTGGGAGCATAGGTTAAGTACAGTTTTGGCAAGAATATGCGTGATTTGGGATCAGAATATTCTTTGGTGTAATTGTTTAAACTTATATTTTCTATTTATCTTTAGACAAAATTGATACCTTATAATATTTCTTTTAACGTGAAATTATGAAAAATAGTATTGTATGCCTGTATTTAATCGTTGTAACGCTCAATTTTTCTTGCGCCCAGGATGCTGAAAATCAGGTAAATGACCCTTCGGAAGTTCCCTTTACGGCCGAACTTTTAATCGATGGGCTACAGATTCCATGGGGCATGGCCTTTCTTCCCGATGGCAGCATGTTGGTAACCGAAAAATCCGGTGAACTGATTCATTTTAAGGATGGGAAAAAGACGGAGGTAAACAATGTTCCAAAGGTGTACCAAAGAGGACAGGGTGGACTGCTAGATATAGAACTACACCCCAACTATGAAAATAACGGATGGCTCTATATAACCTACTCTTCCGAAGAAGGCGAAAATAAAGGAGGAAATACCGCATTGATCCGAGCCAAACTAACCAATAATGCGTTAACCGATATTGAATTATTGTACAAAGCAGGTCCAAATACCACAAAGGGGCAGCATTTCGGCTCCCGTATCGTGTTCGATAATGAAGGATATCTTTATTTTTCGATAGGTGATCGCGGCAACCGCGACGTAAATCCGCAGGACATTAAGCGGGATGGAGGTAAAATTTATCGCCTAAAGGATGATGGCAGTATTCCTGGTGATAATCCTTTTGTAAACAGCAATGGTGCCAAAACTGCTGTTTTTAGCTATGGTCATCGAAACCCCCAGGGTTTGGCCAAACATCCGGAAACAGGACAAATATGGGATAATGAGCATGGGCCAAAAGGTGGCGATGAAATCAATACGCTCAAAAAAGGAGCTAACTATGGGTGGCCGGTAATAACCTACGGTATAAATTATAGTGGTACGCCAATTACGGATAAAACCGAAATGGAGGGTATGGAACAACCTGTGCACTATTGGGTACCAAGTATAGGGCCAAGTGGTATGGCTTTTGTTACCACGGATAACTATGGGGGTTGGAAAGGGAGTGTATTGGTAGGTTCCTTGGCATTTCAATATTTGGAGCGATTGGAGCTCAACGGCAACAAGGTAGTAAATCGAGAAAAATTAATGGCGGATATAGGCCGTGTTCGGGATGTAAAGCAAGGTCCCGATGGGTTAATATACGTCTCCGTGGAAGGTAAGGGAATCTATAAATTGGTACCCAAGGGTAGTTGATGCTATTTTTATTTTCTGAAATAACACTTTTTAGGTTTACAAAATCATACCCCTTGTTTTCGTGAAAATATTTCTTTTCATGTATTTTTCCGGCATCATAGGCCTTTCAATCTTTTTGTTTCAAGATAAAGAGTTGGAAGAAAGCATACAGCGGGGAGGGGAAATTTATCAGGACTTTTGTATTACCTGTCACCAAGGAGCAGGTGAAGGTGTTGCCAACACTTACCCGCCCTTGGCCGGTTCGGATTACTTATTGACCTACCGGGAAGAAAGTATCCGTGGAATTAAATTTGGACAGCAGGGCGAACTTATGGTCAATGGTGCTACTTACAACAACACGATGCCATCAATGGGACTGGAAGACGAAGAAATTGCCGATGTTATGAATTTTATCCTGAATTCATGGGGAAATGCTTCGGATGAAATGGTTACTACAACTGTAGTTGAATCGATTTTGGAAAATTAATTCAGTAAGATTCTAGAGACCTAAAGCAATCCATGTCCTCCACAAGAACCTGTCCCATTAGCTTTCCGCTTCCAATGCTTTCTTTACAGAACCGTGTTTTTCAAGTAATTCTTTAGCCTTGTCATAGTCCACACCCAATCCCTCGGATACGTACCTGGTACCTCGATCCACCAATTTGGTGTTGCTGAGTTGCATATTTACCATCTTGTTTCCCTTTACCCGCCCAATTTTTATCATCAAGGCGGTTGAAATCATATTCAGGGCCAATTTTTGGGATGTACCGCTTTTCATTCGTGTACTTCCTGTAACGAATTCAGGACCCACATTCATTTCAATGGGAATATCTGCTTCTATAGCCAATGGGGAACCTGGATTATTGGTTATTCCTGCGGTCAAAAGACCGTTGGCCCGTGCATCCCGGATACCGCCAATAACATAAGGCGTGGTGCCCGAGGCGGCAATACCTACTACAACGTCATTCTCGTTAATATCAAAGGCCGTAAGGTCTTTCCAGGCCTGTTGGGTATCATCTTCGGCATGCTCCACTGATTTTCTAATGGCAACATCGCCCCCGGCAATTAGGCCAATGACCCGTGTATGGGGCATTCCATAGGTTGGAGGAATCTCAGAAGCGTCTAAAATGCCCAATCTACCACTGGTTCCGGCACCAATGTAAAAAAGTCTTCCTCCCTTTAAAAATCTAGTTGCCAATTCATCTACCAATTTTGTGATCTGGGGTACGGCCAAAGCAACGGCCTCGGCCACTTTTTGATCCTCTTTGTTCATATTGGTCAAGATGGATGTTGTATCCATTTGTTCCAGGTGGTCGTAATTTGAAGGGGTCTCCGTAATTTTTTTGTATTCCATAGTTTAAAGTATGCGTAAATCGTGGTTTCTAAAAAGGTTCAAAAGATTGTTTTCCGGATCTAATTCCGTAATCATAGTATTGATGGCATTGATATCACATGTTTTATAGCGATGCTGGGAATTCAACTTTTCAGAAATGGATAAAAGTACCGTTTTTTTTGAGGACTTTATCACTGCTTTTTTGACTTGGACAATGTCCCAATCAAACTCGGTCAATCCATAACGGGAATCAACATAGCCAGTCCCGATGAAGCTATAATCTACCCGAATTTCCGATAGATTATGAATAGTACTGGATCCCATAGAGATTTGGGCATCCTTGGAGATTTCACCACCAATGAAAATAACCGTTGTGTTAGGTTTGGAAACCAATTCCATAGCTACGGGAAGGCTTAAGGTAAAACAGGTCAATTGGAGTTGGGCTGGTATCAATCTCGCAAGCTCCATACAAGTGGTTCCGCCATCGATAAAAATTACCCCTCCGTCTTTTAACAGAGTAACCGCCTTCTCGGCAATCGCGATTTTACGGTCAAGCGCATAAACGCTAGTACTTCGGGTACTACTACTAATAAATCCCAGTGAAATAGCTCCTCCATGGACCTTTCTCAACTTATTCTCAGCATCGAGTTCCTTTACATCCCTTCGTACAGTATCGATGGAAACATCCAAAATTTCGGCTATATCCGTCAATTGCACTCTATTGTGCAATTCCACTTCGTTTAATATAGTTCGTTGTCTTTCCTCTTTTAGCATAAAAAACAGGTACTATTACACTTCGATGCCAAAGATAAGAAATAATATTATATGCTGTTTTTTACTGTTTTTTAAACTAAAAATTCATTTTAAATTATAAAAAAAGCAAAAAACTGCAAAATAAATAGCAAAATACGGCATGGATATATTTTATTTATTACCTTTGCAACAATGTTGACATCGCCTGAGATCATTGGCGGCCTCATGAAGACAGAAATCGAAAAATAAAGGGACTTGAACAATTAGTTAGAACCATGTTAGAAATTAAAAAAAAGGACATATCCTATAAACCAGCGGGTCAGTTCGAGGAAACACGTTTTGAAAAGATTCACAACGTAATTTTTGAAAGCTCCGATGAAGCTTCCGCCAATGTAGCGGAGGAAATTGCCGAGTTGATCCGAAAAAAGGAATCTCAAGGTAAAGCCTGTATATTGGGGCTTGCAACGGGGTCTTCCCCAATCCGTGTTTACGATGAACTGGTCAGGATGCATCGGGAAGAAGGCCTGAGCTTTAAAAACGTGATTACCTTCAATTTAGACGAGTATTTGCCCATGGACAAGGAAAATAGGCAGAGCTATTTCCATTTTATGCACGAACAATTGTTTGATCATGTGGACATATTGCCAGAAAACGTCAATATTCCCGATGGGATGATAGCATCCGAAAGAACCAAGGAATACTGTTTGGCCTATGAAAAGAAAATAAAAGAAGCCGGAGGCATCGATTTTCAGTTGCTCGGCATAGGCCGAACTGGTCACGTAGGTTTTAACGAACCAGGTTCGCACTACAATTCCGGTACCCGGGTAATTACTCTGGATCATATTACACGAGTGGATGCGGCCCCTGCATTTCTGGGTATTGACAATGTGCCCCGAAAAGCCATTACCATGGGAATCGCCACTGTTAGAAACGCACGGAGAATAGTGCTATTAGCATGGGGTCAAAATAAAGCGGGTATTATAAAAAAGACCATCGAAGGAGAAATATCCTCCTATGTACCGGCAACGTACTTACAAGAACACGAGAACTGTACGTTCGTATTGGATCGAGGCGCAGGCACCGAGCTCACTAGGAATAAGACACCGTGGCTGGTGGATGAGTCATTGGATTGGACAGATAACCTCACCGCCAAGGCAGTAGTCTGGTTGTGCGGCAAGGCTGGCAAATCAATCCTTCACCTTACGGACAAGGACTACAATGACAACGGTATGTCCGGCCTACTGGCCCAAGAGGATTCCTATGACCTGAACATACGCATGTTCAACCGGCTTCAGCATACTATTACCGGCTGGCCAGGGGGTAAACCTGATGCCGACGATACCAAAAGGCCTGAGCGTGCCATACCAGCAAAAAAGCGGGTCATCATCTTTAGCCCGCACCCCGATGACGACGTGATTTCCATGGGCGGAACCTTTGACCGATTGATAGAGCAGGGCCATGAAGTACATGTAGCATATCAAACCTCCGGCAACATTGCAGTTTCCGACAAGGATGCCTTACGATATGCCGAGATTTCCAAAAGAATATCCCCTTCCCAAGAGGCACAGACCATTATCGACTCCATCCAGTCCAAAAAAGAAAGTAGCATGGACTCTTTGGAGGTGAGAAATTTGAAGGGTAATATCAGAAGGGGCGAATCCTATGCAGCTACTCGTTATTTAGGCTTGGACGACTCAAATGTCCATTTTTTGGACTTGCCGTTTTATGAGACGGGAACCATCAAAAAAAAGAGTTTAACCGAGGAAGATATTGAAATAATGATGGATATCATTAAGACTGTGGAGCCACACCAGATGTATGCGGCAGGAGATTTGGCCGATCCACATGGCACACATAAAGTCTGTTTGGATGCAGTTTTCGAGGCCATGGAAAGGTTAAAATCAGAACCTTTCATGAAAGATTGTTGGTTATGGCTATATCGGGGTGCTTGGCATGAATGGGATGTAGACCAAATAGAGATGGTTGTTCCCATGAGTCCAGATCAGGTACTTCGGAAACGCAATGCCATATTTTGCCATCAATCACAGAAAGATGGTGTCATGTTTCAAGGTGAGGACTCGAGGGAGTTCTGGATGCGTGCGGAAGAACGCAACAAAGATACCGCTGCAAAATATAATGCCTTGGGTCTAGCGGATTATGCAGCCATGGAGGCTTTTGTTCGATATAAGTTAGATTAGGACCTGTTGACATCGAGCCCAAAATTGTTTTTTGTCATTCTGAGCTAGTCGGGAATTTCTGAAAATAGCTAAACATGTCAAGAAATTCCTCTTGCCTCGGAATGACAATTTCATTTATTAAATCTTGCGAAAAACCATAATGCCTGGAAAAATATACTTTCTTCTAATTCTAGCATTGGCAACATCCTGCAGTATATTCAATCCCATCCCCCAGCCCAAAAGAGAGTTCCGTGGTTTCTGGGTCGCTACGGTGGTCAATATAGACTGGCCTAAAAGCGGAAAAGATGCCCTAGAAAAACAAAAGACGGACTACTTGGACATTTTGGAATTTTACGAGCATATGTCCTTCAATGCGGCAATTGTACAGATTAGGGCGGCCGGTGATGCTTTTTATGATTCAGAGCATGCACCCTGGTCCCGATTTTTAACAGGCCAGGAAGGCAAGGCCCTTGGCACGGATATATTGGAATGGATGATAGATGAGACCCATAAACGGGGAATGGAATTCCATGCGTGGCTCAATCCATACCGTGCCACTTTTGATCTTAACACTGAAATCCTGAGTCCTATCCATGATTATTATCTGCATCCTGAATGGATGATACGTTATGGCAAAAAGTATTATTATGATCCGGGATTACCTCAGGTGCGCAAGCATCTAGTATCCCTTATGGAAGAAATAATCATAAATTATGAAATTGACGCAATTCATTTTGACGATTATTTTTATCCATACAAAATTAAAGGTGAAGTTTTTAGGGATTCCCTATCGTATATCTCCAATCACCTCGAGAATCAATCACTGGAAGATTGGCGAAGGAGCAATGTAGATTCCCTTATTAAAAATGTACACCAGTCCATAAAATCCAAAAAACCTTGGGTGCAATTCGGTGTAAGTCCGTTTGGGGTTTGGAAGAACAAATCGACTGACCCGAAGGGCTCGGATACCAAAGCCGGACAGACCACCTATGAAGACCTGTACGCAGATCCACTTCTTTGGATCGAAAAAGGTTGGATTGACTATCTGGTCCCTCAAGTGTATTGGAGCATGAACCTTTCTGTAGCATCACATCGCAAGATTGTAGATTGGTGGTCCCACAACACGGATAACACAAACCTTTACATCGGAAATGGAGCGTATAAAGTCCGAAACAATAGTGATATTGCATGGGACAGAAAGAAGGAACTTCCAAATCAGTTGAAATTGGCACGGAAAAATGAGGCTGTTGGAGGAAATGTATTTTTCAGTGCTAAAAGCCTGATGCAAAATAACTCGGATGTAGTAGATTATCTAAAAAAGAAATATTATGCCTTGGATGCAATTACTCCAATTTCCCCATTGGCAAAATTCCCTCCCAAAGATGAACTCCCGATTACATCGGTTTACAATGGGAAAGACACTATACGGCTAAATTTTGATAATTCGAAAGCACACTCATATGTGTTATGTTATGCATCTGGGAAAAAGGTAAAATCGGATTATCCTATAAAAAAATTGTTGGCCAGAATTTATGTGGGAACCAAAGATCAAATAGAAATAGATAAGAAATTGGTGCTGGGAAGAAAATACATTGCGCTCACTTTTCTTGATAAATTCGGTAGGGAAAGCGAACCGATTGTCATACATTTAAACCAAACTGACCAATATGATTCAAAAAGATAGACGGGCCTGGGCCTGGGTACCCTTTTTATACTTTACCCAAGGCCTACCCTATGTCATAGTGGTAACCGTATCGGTAATCATGTACAAGAAACTGGGCATCAGCAATGACGACATTGGCCTGTATACCAGTTTGTTGTATTTACCCTGGGTGCTAAAGCCTTTGTGGAGCCCATTTGTTGATTTAAAAAGCACCAAACGCAATTGGTTTTTGGCCATGCAATTGGTCATCGCATTGGCCCTTTTCGGCGTAGGCCTAAGCTTACCTACCAATTTATTCTTTATGACAACCTTGGCCTGTTTTTGGATGGCAGCCTTTGCCTCGGCAACCAATGATATCGCTTCGGACGGTTATTATATGATCGGACTTAGCGAAAAAAAACAGTCTTTTTTTGTAGGCATACGTAGCACTTTTTATCGGCTGGCCATGGTTACCGGCGAAGGACTTATCGTGATTCTGGCCGGTTTTTTGGAAAACCATTACGGAGACAATACCAAGGCATGGAGCATTACCATGACCGCAACTGCTTTCTTAATGCTGGCATTGACCGCTTCCAATTTTTTTGTTGCCCCTAAGTACGAATCTTCGTCCTCTATAACCCTGGACAAACCCAAAGGATTTTTGGAGGTATTCATATCTTTTTTTAAAAAACCGAATATCGGTATCGCTTTAGCATTTATACTTACCTATCGATTAGGAGAGTCACAATTGGTAAAAATGGCCGCTCCATTCCTACTAGACCCTCCCGAAAAGGGAGGTCTGGGATATTCAACCGAGTTACTGGGTACCATTTTTGGAACGGTAGGAGTAATAATGCTTTCTGTGGGTGGAATTTTGGGTGGAATCCTTATTTCACGGGATGGTTTAAAAAAATGGATGCTTCCTATGGTACTTTCCTTGAACGTTCCGAACATACTATATGCCATTTTGGCCCTGACCCATACCGACAATATCATTGCCGTTACGGCAACTGTGGTATTCGAGAAATTTGGTTATGGATTTGGTTTTGCGGCGTTCCTCATGTACCTCATCTATATTGCCGAAGGAAAATCCAAGACTTCCCATTATGCCATTGCCACCGGATTTATGGCACTGGGAATGATGCTTCCCGGAATGCTTAGCGGTTATATGCAGAGTTGGTTGGGTTATGGTGGTTTCTTTATCTGGGTGGTCGTTGCTGCATTGCCCGCCCTATTTCTATTGCGATATATCAAATATCCCGCCGATTATGGGAAAAAAGCAGCTGGGAATGAGTAAGACAAGCATCCAAAAATGGGTTTCCGTACAACTTTCGCAGCCCGAAAAAATCGGTCAATTATTTATGCCTGCAGCTTTTATTAATGATACGGAAGTTGAAATTCAAAAATTGGAAAAGCTGATTATAGAACATAACATCGGCGGACTTTGTTTTTTCCATAGCCGTGCCAGTGCAGCGACCAATTATGAAGGTAAAAAGGAAGTAATCTATAACAAGCATAGCCTCGATACCCTGAAGCGGCTAATCGATCGTTATCAAAAGGCAGCAAAATACCCCTTGCTTATTGCAATTGATGCTGAATGGGGGCTTGCCATGCGAATCGAGGATACCCCGCAATATCCCTATGCCATTACCCTTGGCGCCATTCAGGATAATAACAACCTCATCTTTGAGGTTGGACGAAATATAGCCAGGGACTGCAAGGCGGCAGGCATTCACTGGAATTTGGCTCCTGTAACGGATATTAATAACAATCCGGACAACCCCGTAATAGGGTATCGCTCATTTGGGGAGAACAAGGATTTGGTTTTACAAAAGGCCCGTGCTTTCATAAAAGGAACACAGAGCGAGGGCGTGCTGACCAGTATTAAGCATTTTCCGGGCCATGGGGATACCGCTACGGATTCCCATTTGGGACTCCCGTTAATCGACAAGTCGAAGCAAGAGCTCCTTGAAAATGAGTTATATCCCTTTCAAAAATTAATTGATGAAGGAGTTGATTCCGTTATGGTCGGTCACCTCTCCGTTCCAGCTTTGGCCAATGGTGAACGTATTTCTTCAAGCATATCCAAAGATATCATAAAGGGGTTGCTCCGAGAAGAAATGGGATTTAATGGTATCGTTATTTCAGATGCGCTAAATATGCATGCCGTTTCTAAAAACTACCCCAAAAAGGGAGAATTGGAATGGTTGGCATTTGATGCCGGGAATGACATCCTCTGTTTTGCCGAACATCCGGAAGAGGGAATTAAAACTATTCTAAAAAATGCCACTCCCGATCAAATTGAAGAAAGTTTTGAGCGTATTTGGAAACTTAAAAAGAAGATTTTCGGTGTCCAAAAAATGGATTCGAGTTCAAAGCTTGAAAACAGCAATGAACTCAACACAAAATTGGCCGAAGAAAGTCTGACTTTGTTCAAAGGGACAGAAAATAGAATATCAGAATTCACTGCGAATACTTTTGTAGGTGTTGAAGTATCCCGTTCAGCCGATAATTTGTTTTTTGAATCTATCCATAAAAGTAAGACATTCGATTACTTGGCTTTCTCTAAATCCAACTGGATTCGGGGTACTAAGGCCATTGAAACCGAAAAAAATATCCTTTTGGCCCTATTTCCTCCTCAAGTAAAGCCTGCCAACAAATTCGGGCTGTCAAAGGAAGAGTTGGAATTCATTAATGAACAGGTAGCGACTAAAAATACGATACTATACGTATTCGGCAATCCATATGTTTTGAATCATATTGATTGCGAAAATGCAAAGGCCATAGTAATAGCCTACCAAGATTTTGGGACGTTTCAAAAAGTTGCTGCCGAACATTTTTTAGGTAAGCTAGAGTCAAAGGGTAAAATGCCCATAACCAGTAAAGAGTTACAAGAATGAACTTAGCCGTAGCCCAATTTCAACCCAAGGATGGGGACAAAGCATATAATTTATCGGTCATTGAAGAGTTGACCCGAAAAGCAAAATCAGAGAAAGCGGATGTGATAAGCTTTCACGAAATGTCGATCACGGCCTATACGTTTACCAAAGACCTAACTTATAATGAAATAAATTCATTGGCCGAGGAAGTACCCAACGGAGAAAGTACGCGAAAGTTAATTGAGATTTCCAAAAATCAGGATATTCCCATATTGGCCGGATTAGTTGAAAAAGAAAATGGTGAAATTTATAACACATATATATGCGTCACCAAAGACGGTGTAATTGCTAAATATCGAAAACTACATCCCTTTATAAGCAAACATATGTCGCCGGGAAATCAATATGTTGTATTCGATTTATTGGGATGGAAATGTGGAATTTTGATTTGTTACGATAACAACGTGATCGAAAATGTTAGGGCTACCTCTCTCCTGGGCGCCGAACTCATATTTGCACCCCATGTAACGGGTTGTACACCTTCATCCATGCCCGGCAGGGGTTACGTTGATGACAAATATTGGAAGAATAGGGAAGATGACCCTCTATCGTTACGTTTGGAATTCGATGGCCCCAAAGGTAGGCAGTGGCTGATGAGATGGTTACCTGCAAGAGCTTACGACAATGGGGTATATTATGCTTTTAGTAATCCCATTGGTTATGATGGTGAGCATTTAAAGAATGGAAATTCAATGATTATTGATCCCTATGGTGAAGTGTTATCCGAAACAAAGTCTTTTGATAATGACATCACTATATCCAAAATATCCAAGGAAAAGATAAAGCTATCCGGCGGTTGGAGATATAAAAACGCAAGAAGGCCCAAATTATATAAAGAAATTATTGGAATGGACCATAAATCGGAAACCAATCCCATTTGGATGAAATAATATGAAAATTCACAGAATAATCGGTCTCATGTCAGGGACCTCGTTGGACGGACTTGACCTAGCCCATTGCCATATCTGGCAACAAGAGGACCATTGGAAATTTGAAATCAGGGAAACCCAAAGCATTTCCTATACCCCGGAAATGAAATCCAAGCTAAAGGATTCCATTCATCTTTCAGCTGAGGAACTTTTGGTATTGCACAATGGGTATGGCACTTGGTTGGGAGAACAAGCCAAATCGTTTATAAATGAGTTTAATCTAGATGTTGACGCTATTGCCAGCCATGGCCATACTACCCATCATAAACCTGAAATAGGGCTGACCTTCCAAATAGGTTCCGGGCAGCATTTGGCCAATGCCTGTGGCCATCAGGTCATTTGTGATTTTCGGACTAATGATGTGTCTATTGGCGGTCAAGGAGCTCCCCTTGTTCCTATAGGTGATCAACTTTTCTTTGATCAATATGACTTTTGCCTGAACCTAGGAGGTATTAGCAACGTTTCCTTTGAAAAAGATGGAAAGCGCATAGCGTACGATATTGGCCAAGCAAATATGGTTTTAAACCATATTACACAGAAAATTGGATTGAATTATGATTACGGAGGGGAAATGGCAAGTACAGGCGTACTGAACTCTAAGATGCTTCAAGAGCTCAATGCGTTGGAGTACTATCAACTTCCATATCCCAAATCTACCGGTTACGAATGGTTTGTAGAAAAAATAGCGCCAATAATAGATGCCACTGAAGATAGCATTGAAAATCTTTTGCACACGGCCATTCACCATAACTGCCAGCAAATTGCAAATCAGATACATGCCAACAAAACCAAAAAGAACAATACCCTTTTTGTAACTGGAGGAGGTGCCTTGAATACTTTTTTTATTGAAGAACTACAAGTTCAATTGGGTCATGATATCAAAGTTGTAATACCTCCAAAAAAACTGGTTGAATTCAAGGAAGCCCTAGTGTTTTCACTCATGGGTGTGTTGCGATTAAGAAATGAAACAAATGTTCTGGGTTCGGTTACCGGAGCTCAGCAAGATTCTTCAGGTGGCGTAATTTATTTACCTTTTTAGTCTATGAAACATATAAGCTTCACTAGATCCATAAATTCGGTCTCAAATCCTTATATTGATAAATCATATTAAACGCATTAATTATGTCCAAAAAACAACAGAAGGCCTCAGCCTATTGGAAGGAGAATGTTAAGTACTTATTTATTCTACTATCCATTTGGTTCCTGGTTTCCTACGGTGCTGGAATTTTATTCAAAGATGTGCTCGATAACATACAAATTGGAGGATTCAAACTCGGCTTTTGGTTCGCACAACAAGGTTCAATCTACATTTTCGTAATCCTCATTTTCGTCTATGTACGATTGATGAATAAACTGGATAAAAAATACGGATACGATACCTAATCCTAACCAACCTAAACTTTAAAAATTATGAGTGTTCAAGTATGGACGTATGTTTTAGTGGGAATCACATTTGCCTTGTATATTGGTATTGCCATTTGGTCCCGGGCAGGGTCTACCAAGGACTTCTATGTTGCCGGGGGTGGTGTATCACCCCTCGCGAACGGAATGGCCACTGCAGCGGATTGGATGTCCGCGGCATCTTTCATTTCCATGGCCGGGATCATCGCTTTCGCGGGGTATGACGGCTCCGTTTACCTCATGGGGTGGACAGGTGGTTATGTGCTTCTTGCGTTATTGTTAGCTCCATATTTGCGGAAATTTGGAAAATTTACCGTTCCCGACTTTATTGGAGATCGCTACTACTCCAAGACCGCTCGTATCGTTGCGGTTATTTGCGCCCTGATTGTCTCCTTTACCTATGTGGCTGGACAAATGCGGGGTGTAGGTGTTGTCTTTTCTCGCTTTTTGGAAGTAGATATCAATACAGGAGTAGTCATAGGGATGGTAATTGTACTGTTTTATGCCGTTTTAGGCGGAATGAAGGGTATCACCTATACCCAAGTCGCCCAGTATTGCGTGCTTATTTTTGCCTTTATGGTACCTGCCATTTTCATATCCATTCAGATGACTGGAAATCCCATTCCCCAATTAGGTATGGGATCTAAATTGAATGATGGTTCCGGGCTATATCTTTTGGAAAAATTAAATGGTCTTTCAACGGAATTGGGGTTTGCAGAGTATACAGAAGGTAAGAAGTCCGTGATGGATGTATTTATGATCACATTGGCTTTAATGGTAGGCACGGCAGGACTTCCCCATGTTATCGTTCGCTTCTTTACGGTAAAACGTGTAAAGGATGCCCGGAAATCTGCGGGACTGGCGCTACTCCTTATCGCTATTCTATATACCACGGCCCCTGCCGTTTCGGTATTCGCCAAAACAAACCTTATCAATACGGTGAATGAGGAAGAGTACACGAACATGCCGGTTTGGTTCAAGAATTGGGAAAGAACGGGATTATTGACTTTCAACGATAAAAATCAGGATGGAAAGATTCAATATGTCGCGGACAAGAAGGCCAACGAATTGGTCATTGACAATGATATCATGGTTTTGGCCAATCCCGAAATAGCAAATCTCCCGGCTTGGGTAATCGCCTTGGTCGCTGCTGGTGGTTTGGCCGCCGCTCTTTCTACCGCAGCAGGATTACTTTTGGTAATTTCATCCTCTGTTTCTCATGATTTGATTAAAAAGGTTTTTGTCCCCAACATATCGGATAAAAGTGAACTTTGGGCCGCTCGTGGCGCCGCAACGGTTGCTGTTGTAATTGCCGGGTATTTTGGCATCAATCCTCCCGGGTTTGTTGCCGCCGTAGTGGCCTTGGCCTTTGGCCTTGCTGCCGCCTCTTTCTTCCCGGCCATTGTTTTGGGCATATTTTATAAAAAAATGAACAAGGAAGGAGCAATTGCAGGTATGGTGGTTGGCATTTCGTTAATGTTGTTCTATATGCTCAAATTCAAATTTGGGATTTTTGATGGAGGAAAAGCTGCAGTACCCAGTCTTGAAAAAGATTGGTGGTTTGGCATTTCTCCAGAAGGCTTTGGAAGTGTGGCCATGATGGTCAACTTTATCGTCTCCATAGTTATCAATAAGTTTACGCCCGAACCCCCACAGGATGTTCAGGAAATTGTTGAGGATATTAGGATACCCAGTGGTGCCGGAGAAGCGTCCGGTCACTAAATTTTGTTATTTTTAAAAGAAATCTAAAGTACGCATGAGCAATTATCACATTAAACATTTAGAGGAATATTATCAGGTATATCGAAAATCTACGCGTAACCCAGAAGGGTTTTGGGAAGAGATTGCGGAAGAGCATTTTGTGTGGCGAAAAAAATGGAACAATGTATTGCATTGGGATTTTAAAAAGCCAGAGGTAAAATGGTTTGAGGGTGCTAAATTGAATATTACGGAAAACTGTATCGACAGACACCTACCGACCCGAGGAGATAAGACCGCTATTCTTTTTGAGCCTAACGATCCTAATGAAGAGGCCGAACATATTACCTATCGCCAATTGCACAAAAGGGTCAGTAAAATGGCTTATGTACTTAAGGAAAAAGGTATTCAAAAAGGGGATCGGGTATGTATTTACCTTCCCATGATACCAGAATTGGCCATTGCGCTCCTGGCCTGCGCGCGCATTGGTGCAATTCATTCCGTAGTATTTGCCGGATTCTCGGCCAACGCACTGTCTACTCGTATCAACGATTCAGATTGTAAAATGGTCATTACTTCGGATGGTTCTTACCGCGGTGCCAAGACAATAGATTTAAAGGGTATTGTAGACAAGGCTCTGGAGGATTGCCCAAGCGTAGAAGCGGTTTTGGTGGTGAAGCGGATCGGGAGTGAAATTCATATGAAAAAAAATCGGGATTATTGGATACAACCTCTTTTAGATGAGGCATATGGCGATTTAGTAGCCGAAATTATGGATGCGGAAGACCCTTTATTTATCCTTTATACTTCGGGCTCCACGGGAAAACCTAAAGGAATGGTACACACCTGTGGTGGTTATATGGTCTATACCGCTTATACGTTCAAAAATATTTTCCAATACAAAGAGGACGATGTGTTTTGGTGCACGGCAGATATTGGTTGGATTACCGGTCACTCCTATATTCTTTATGGACCATTGGCCAATGGTGCAACAACAGTAATGTTCGAGGGAGTTCCCTCCTACCCGGATTTTGGCCGTTTTTGGGAAATTGTGGAAAAGCATAACGTGAACCAGTTTTATACCGCGCCAACGGCCATACGTGCCCTGGCCAAGGAGAATTTGGACTTTGTTGAAAAATATGACCTGAGCAGTCTAAAAGTACTAGGTTCCGTGGGTGAACCCATTAATGAAGAAGCTTGGCATTGGTACAATAACAATATAGGTAAAAAGCACAGCCCCATTGTTGATACTTGGTGGCAAACTGAGACCGGAGGAATCATGATTTCTCCCATTCCCTATGTTACACCAACTACCCCAACCTACGCTACGTTACCCTTCATAGGAATACAACCTGCCTTAATGGACGAGGAAGGTAATGAAATTATGGGCAATCAGGTAGATGGGAGATTGTGTATTAAATTTCCATGGCCTTCCATGGCACGCACCATTTGGGGAGATCATGATCGCTATAGGGACACCTATTTTTCGGCTTATGCCAACAAATACTTTACGGGTGATGGAGCACATAGGGATGCGGTTGGCTATTATCGTATAACCGGTCGGGTAGATGACGTTATCATTGTTTCAGGTCACAATCTGGGAACAGCACCAATAGAAGATTCCATTAACGAACATCCTGCAGTGGCAGAATCCGCTATTGTGGGATTCCCCCATGATGTAAAAGGCAATGCACTTTATGGATATGTAATGCTTAAAGAGACCGGGGAAAGTAGGGATCGGGATAATGTACGCAAGGAAATCAACCAACAGATTACGGAACAAATCGGTCCTATTGCGAAACTGGACAAAATTCAATTTGTATCCGGGCTTCCCAAAACACGTAGTGGTAAGATTATGCGGCGTATACTACGCAAGATAGCCAGTAAGGAGACCTCTAATTTGGGCGATACCAGTACACTATTGAATCCCGAGGTGGTGGATGAGATTATGAAAAATGTGCTCTAAAACACCTTTAAGTGCATTAGAAAATTCTCTAGAACGCAAAATGAAATGTCTTCAACTGCCTGCCCGACAAAGTCATTCAGGCGGGCGCTCAGACTGACAACTAGGTACAGGTTCATCGACTCAATCCCCTGGCAACAATGCCTCGCGGTTTTCGTACCAAAAGCATAATTCCGAGGGAAACCAATCCGCAAATCCCCAATCCAACAAATAGGGGCCAAACGGAATCTACAACGAAACTTCCTATATAGGTAGCAATGGGGATGGCCAGGAGTGTTGAAACAAAACCATTGATTGCGGCTGCTATTCCTGCAATATGTCCAACGGGTTCCATGGCAATGGAACGGAAATTCCCCCATAAAAATCCTAAACAGAAAAATTGAAAGGATAAAAAAGCGACCAAGACAGAAACTCCTGGATTGGGTTTGTTCCAAAAGATGAAAACATAAAGCAGCGCAATGGCACAAAATGCCACGAGGGCCATAAGGGCCAATTTTCGCATCCCGAATCGAATCACCAAAGTTCCATTTAGAAATGTAGCAAGACCAATGGAGATGGCCAGGCCGGCAAAGATATAAGGAAAGGCATCCTTTAGGCCATATTGTGATTCAAATATTTGTTGGGAAGCACTCAGGTATACCAAAAATGCACCGGTTACCAAACCTGAAGTAAATGTAAAGGCAATGGTTTCATGGAATTTTAAAAATTCCTTTAACCCATCAACAAAAACATGGTTTGAAAAGGGGATTTTATATTCCGGCTTTAAGGTTTCCGGTTGGCGTTTCCAAAACCATATACCCACAATCAGGGCAAAAAACAATTGGATATAGAAGATAGCTTCCCATCCAAATGCGTCCATAATCCATTTTCCGATAGCAGGTGCCACTATGGGGACCAAAATGAAAAAAGCGGTCACAAAGGACATCACCCTAGCCATGTAGTCGCCTTTGTAGGTATCACGAATAATGGATATAGCAATGGTCCTCGGAGCAGAAAGTCCAACGCCTTGTAAGATTCTACCTAGGATCATTACTTCCAAGGAAGGGGCCATTACACAGACTATACTGGCGACTCCAAACAAAGCAAAACCCGTATAAACTATGGGCTTACGGCCATAACAATCGGATAATGGGCCAAAAAACAATTGGCCCACACCAAGACCCAGAAATATCATGGTGATGAGCAACTGATTGTCCGTTGCATTAAAGCTCTTGATGGACTCCCCAATTTCCGAAATTGCAGGTAACAAAGCATCAATAGCCAAGGCTACAATGGACATTAAAGAAGCCATTAAAACCAAAAACTCAAAATCGGGTTTCTCCGGTTGATTTTGCATTCGGCAAAAGTAGTTATATGCCTTCTATTGCCACTTAAAAAGTATTTGAATTTTCTGTTAAATCGAAAAAAGACCCCGAGGGTTTAAAAACCTCCGGGATCCTAAAATTCAGAATGAGCCTTAATTACAAGGGAATATTCCCATGTTTCTTTTTAGGGGATTCTACGACCTTGTTTTCCAGCATGGTAAAGGTCTTTATCAATTTTCGTCGGGTATTCTTGGGAAGAATTACCTCATCGATAAAGCCACGGCGTGCCGCCCTGAAAGGGTTGGCAAACTTGTCGGCATATTCCGCTTCCTTCTCTGCCAATTTTTTGGCCGGATCCTCCGCTGCCATGATTTCTCTTCTAAAAATAATCTCACTGGCACCTTTGGCACCCATTACCGCAATTTCGGCGGTAGGCCAGGCATAGTTGAAATCGGCCCCTATATGCTTGGAATTCATTACGTCATAGGCCCCTCCATATGCCTTACGGGTAATCACGGTAACTCTTGGTACGGTGGCCTCACTAAAGGCATAGAGTAATTTTGCGCCATGAACAATGATACCGTTCCATTCCTGATCGGTTCCCGGCAGGAATCCCGGAACATCCTCCAATACCAACATGGGAATATTAAAGGAGTCGCAGAAGCGAACAAAGCGTGCTGCCTTTCTAGAACTTTTAACGCCTAAGACGCCGGCAAGGAACATAGGTTGGTTGGCAATGATTCCGATACTACGCCCACCTAACCTGGCAAATCCTACAATGATGTTCTCCGCATAATCCTTATGGATTTCATAGAATGAATCCTCATCGATTATACCGTTGATAACATCGTGCATATCATACGGCTTGTTGGGATTATTTGGAACAATATCAGTGAGTACGTCACGGACTTCATCCTTTAAATCAAATGGCAATGTTTCGGGGGCTTCCTTATTGCTTTGTGGCAAATAACTCAACAATTTTTTGACGTCCTCCAAACAGGCCACATCATTTATCGAAGTCTTATGTGCTACTCCAGATTTCATGGCATGGGTAGTAGCCCCTCCCAATTCTTCTGCGGTAACTTCTTCATTGGTTACTGTTTTTACCACATTTGGGCCCGTAACGAACATATAACTTGTCTGTTCCACCATAATCGTAAAGTCCGTCATGGCCGGTGAGTATACAGCACCTCCGGCACAGGGTCCCATTATTGCGGAAATCTGTGGTACCACACCCGATGCTTGCACATTCCTAAAGAAAATATCGGCATATCCGCCAAGGGATTTCACACCTTCCTGAATCCGTGCTCCGCCCGAATCATTGAGCCCGATAACCGGTGCTCCTACTTTCATGGCCAAGTCCATGACCTTACATATTTTTTCTGCATGGGTCTCCGACAGAGCGCCACCAAAAACGGTAAAATCCTGGGCATAAACATAGACTAATCGGCTATTAATGGTTCCATAACCCGTAACCACCCCGTCACCAAAATAAATCTCCTTGTCCATACCAAAATCTGTGGTACGGTGCGTTACCAAAACTCCTGTCTCCTCGAACGACCCTTCGTCCAATAGATAGTTTATCCGCTCCCTTGCGGTCAGCTTTTTCTTTTGGTGTTGTTTATCTATCCGTTTTTGGCCACCACCCAAATGTGCGAGGGCCACTCTTTCTTTCAACTTTTCCAATTTTGGATCCATATTCTAGTTTATTGGTGTTCTTAGTAGTTTTTGATCTTCCTTGTATTGTTTCAATGCCATGATCGCGGCAATCTTGGCCTCTTCCTCGGTACTTTCCTTCAATGCCTCTGGCGAATAGTAGTTCTTTACAAAGTGTGTATCGAAGTTTCCTGAGCGGAAGGCCTCATGCTCACAAACATATTTCCCAAAAGGTAAAGTGGTCTGCACCCCTTCAATATGATAGTCCTCAATGGCCTTGATCATAAGCTGAATGGCCTCCTCTCGATTTTTACCATAGGTAATCAATTTGGAAAGCATGGGGTCATAATAGATGGGAACATCCATTCCCTCCTCAAAACCATTATCCACGCGAACTCCTTCTCCTGTTGGTAATTTATAGGTTTCCAGAGTACCTACACTGGGTAGGAAATCGTTTAACGGGTCTTCAGCATATACCCTAAGTTCCAGGGCATGCCCATGTATCTTAAGGTCTTCCTGTTTTATCTGAAGTGCTTCGCCCCGGGCAATTTTAATCTGAAGCTCTACCAAATCCACGCCTGCAATAATTTCACTTACTGGATGCTCCACTTGAAGCCGTGTATTCATTTCCAAAAAATAGAAGTTAAGATCGGCATCCATAAGGAATTCAACGGTCCCTGCACCAAGATAATCACATGCTTTGGCTACTTTAACTGCAGCATCTCCCATTGCAGTCCTTAACTTGGGAGTCAAGACAGATGAAGGAGCTTCCTCTACCACCTTCTGATGCCTGCGTTGTATACTACATTCCCTTTCAAAGAAATGCAAGATGTTGCCATGGCTATCCGCCATCACCTGGATTTCCACATGTCTTGGAGAGGTCACATATTTCTCAATAAATACGGAACCATCACCAAAAGCCGAAGTAGCCTCGCTAATAGCCCTATTCATCTGCGATTCCAAATCCTTTTCCTTTTCTACAATACGCATTCCCTTTCCACCTCCTCCCGCAGATGCCTTTATTAAAATGGGAAAACCAATTTCTTTGGCAATTTCTTTGGCTTTTTTCACATCGGTTATAGCTTCGTCTATACCTGGGACCATGGGAATGTTATACTGCTTTACCGCTTCTTTGGCGGCCAACTTACTTCCCATAACTCGGATAGCCTTGGATTTGGGTCCTATGAAAATAAGATCGTTCTTCTCTACAGCCTCGGCAAAATCCGCATTTTCACTCAAAAATCCGTACCCTGGGTGAATACCGTCCACATTTAAACTTTTTGCCACTTCAATAATCTTCTCACCTCTTAGATAAGATTGATTGGAAGGTGCTTCCCCAATACAGACGGCTTCGTCGGCAAACCGGACATGAGGTGCGTTTCGGTCCACAACAGAATAAACGGCCACGGTCTTGATACCCATTTTCTGGGCTGTTTTCATGACTCTGATCGCAATCTCTCCTCTATTTGCTACTAATATTTTTTTCATATTATTCAAATTCAATAAGTAAATGTTTCTTCTCTACCGCATCCCCTTGTTTAACCCCAATGGATTTGATTATGCCGTTCCTAGGAGAGGTAATCACATTCTCCATTTTCATGGCTTCCAAAATTAAAAGTTGGTCATCCTCATTTACTTCCTGACCTTCCTTTACACTAATTTCCAAGATTAGACCGGGCATAGGTGCCTCAATAGAACCGATATCCTTGGCAGACGATAAGGAAAACCCCATATCATTGATCAAAAGGTCCAATTCATCAGCTATGTTAATAGAATATGAATTGTTATTCACTTTTATTTCATATGTTTTTTGGTTGAAGTCGGAGTTTACAATTTCGACTGAAAAAGGTCTGTTCCCCTGAAGAATATGATACTGGGTCCCAGTGGTACACAGGGCATCTACTTTTTTGATATCCCCATCGGTTAGGTCAAACGTAAGATTCTCGTTTACCGTTACCTTAAATGCATTGTCCATAGGCATGGTCATTTAGAGTTTAATTTCCGTTAATTTATGTTCCAAATCAAAAGTTCTTAAGTTAACTAATTCCTAGTCTTCTTCCTGTTCTTCTATCAATAATCTCTATTGGATTCCCATTACTCCAAATCGGGACTTCACATCATGGCACAAAATTATCCTGAAAAAACACTTGGGAATATGAAATTTATCATGTTTTTATATAAAAGAAGATACTAATCTTGTATCCGGAAAAGACCATGGAGAATAGTTGCTTTAACGCCAAATCCGTATTTTTGGATTAAAACGAAAGCGTATGTTGATCATTGGAATTGCGGGGGGTACCGGCTGTGGTAAGACTACGGTGGTAAATCAAATAGTTGATGAACTTCCTCCAGGAGAAGTGGGCATAATTTCTCAGGACTCCTATTACAGTGACCTTTCCCATTTGGATATCGAAGAAAGGAAGAAGACCAATTTTGACCACCCACAATCCATAGATTTCGCGTTATTGGAAGAACATCTTAAATTATTGAGTTCCGGGCATTCCATTGAACAGCCGGTATATTCGTTCCTGGAGTGCAACAGAACAACGGAAACTATTACGGTAAACCCTAGTGAGGTGCTCATTGTTGAAGGCATCTTAATATTGACAAATGCATTGATCCGAGAGATGTTCGACATAAAGATTTTTGTACATGCCGATTCAGACGAAAGGTTGATCCGTAGGTTGAAGCGGGATGTAAACGAAAGAGGTTGGGATCTGGACGAGACCTTGACCAATTATCAGACTACCATAAAACCGATGCACGACCAGTTCATAGAACCCACAAAGGAATATGCAGATATCATCATCCCCAATAACACCTATAATACGGTGGCCGTGGATATTGTTCGCACCATCATTAATGAAAAATTAGTTTAGCACTATGGGTCTAAAAGAACTTAAGAAGAAAAAATGGTTCGGAGTGCTGACCAACATTTACGTTTTGGTGCTTACGGTATTCGTAATATGGATGTTGTTTTTTGATACCAATTCGCTCTTGATCCATATGGAGCTGAAAAAGGAAATTAAAAAATTGGAAAAACAACAAGATTTTTTGCGCGAGGAGATTTCTGAGGACAAAAAGATTATTGAAAAATTGTCCGACCCCAAAGAGCTGGAAAAATTTGCACGTGAGCAATATTATCTCAAAAAGAAAAATGAAGAAATCTATCTCATAGAG
The DNA here is from genome assembly GCA_947494715.1 of uncultured Flavobacteriaceae bacterium. Classification (GTDB taxonomy): domain Bacteria; phylum Bacteroidota; class Bacteroidia; order Flavobacteriales; family Flavobacteriaceae; genus Ulvibacterium. Next base: position 82,442 of record CANLWG010000010.1, read on the forward strand.
TATGAAGATAGCCTTAAAACCAATAAAGATGAGTAACGTAAATTTGTTCGATGAGTTTGACCCCGTGTCAGCTAAGGCTTGGAAACAAAAAATCCAAGTGGATCTTAAAGGTGCGGATTACAACGAAACTTTGATTTGGAAATCCCCCGAGGGTATTGATGTAAAACCATTTTACCACTCCGAGGATGTTGAAGGGGTCGTCCCTAATGTATCGGAACCTCCAAAAAAATGGTATGTAACCCAAAGTCTTTATACCCAAGATTCCAAACGTGCGAACAAAAAGGCAATTGAAGCCCTGAAGCGGGGCGCAGAAAGTCTAGTGATTACCATACCCTCGGAAACTGTTTCCATCAATGAGTTACTGGCGGATGTTGACCTAGAATCCATTCCTATTCATTTTGAGTTTACTTTTCTTTCGTCCGATTATTTAAAGTCCCTTGTAGATTATATCGGTGATAAAAAGGCAAAAGTCTTTCTTAACTTGGATATTGTGGGAAATGTGGCAAGAACCGGTAATTGGTACCACTCTATGGACAAGGATTACCAGATATTGAAGGAAATCCATGATTATGTCCGAGGAAATCCATACATAAGTATTCTAGGAACCGATGTTTCCTTATATCAAAATGCTGGGGCCAATAAAGTACAACAATTGGCCTATGCCCTTGCACAGGCCAACGAATACCTCAATTTTTTCAAGGAGTTGGGTGAAGAGGTTACCACCATTGCTTTTAAAGTTACCATCGGTACCAATTATTTCTTCGAAATAGCCAAATTACGGGCACTTAGATTGCTTTGGAAAACATTGGCCCAAGAATATGGAGTGGAAGCCGATTGCCACATTCTGGCCCTTCCTACTAAAAGAAACAAAACGCTATATGACTACAATGTAAATATGCTCCGTACCACTACGGAAAGTATGTCGGCCATTTTGGGAGGTGCCGATGCGGTATGTAATCTTTCCTATGATACCATATTTCACAAGGACAATGAATTTGGTGAACGGATTGCCAGAAACCAGTTATTGATCTTAAAAGGAGAAAGTTATTTTGATAAAGTAGCCAATCCTGCAGATGGTGCCTATTATATTGAAAGCTTGACCCATCAATTGGCAGAAAAGGCTCTTGAGCTCTTTAAAACCATTGAAGCCGAGGGAGGGTTCCTAAAACAATTAAAGGAACATATAATTCAAAAAAAGGTTAAGGAAAGTGCTGAAAAAGAACAAGCGCTCTTTGATGAAGGAAAAGAGGTCCTTTTAGGCACCAACAAATATCAGAACGATCAAGACCAAATGAAAGAGGCTATGGAACTCTATCCCTTTTTAAAGACGGACAAACGTAAAACCTTGATAGAGCCTATTTTGGAAAAACGTTTGGCGGAATCCCTTGAACAAAAAAGATTAGGTCATGAGTAGAAAAGAAGTGGGGCATTTGGAGTTGAAACAAAATCCAATGTCGGAAAAGAAAACCCAAAATAGTGATGTTTTTGAAACAGCGGAACATATTCCTTTGAAACCTTTATATGATAAAAAGGAAGTTGAAAATTTACAACATATGAATTTTGTGGCAGGTATCGCCCCTAATCTAAGGGGGCCATATTCTACCATGTACGTTAGAAGACCTTGGACCATACGGCAGTATGCCGGATTTTCTACCGCTGAGGAAAGCAATGCCTTTTATAGAAGAAATTTGGCCGCAGGCCAAAAAGGATTATCCGTAGCCTTTGATCTTCCCACCCATAGAGGTTATGATAGTGACCATGGACGAGTAGTCGGCGACGTAGGTAAAGCCGGAGTCGCTATAGACTCAGTTGAGGATATGAAAATCCTTTTTGATGGTATTCCCTTGGACAAAATGTCCGTCTCCATGACTATGAACGGGGCGGTACTTCCCATTATGGCCTTTTATATTGTGGCTGCGGAAGAACAAGGCGCGGCACTGGAGCAATTGGCGGGTACTATCCAAAATGATATTTTAAAAGAGTTCATGGTACGGAACACCTATATTTACCCCCCTACTCCTTCCATGCAAATCATCGCCGATATTTTCGAGTATACCAGCAAATATATGCCTCGATTCAATAGCATAAGTATTTCCGGATATCATATGCAGGAAGCAGGGGCCACAGCGGATATTGAATTGGCCTATACTTTGGCGGATGGCCTGGAATATATTAGGACCGGGCTAAAAGCTGGTCTGGGCATCGATCAATTTGCTCCCAGGCTTTCATTCTTTTGGGCCATAGGTATGAACCACTTTATGGAAATAGCCAAAATGAGGGCCGGCCGAATGTTGTGGGCCAAACTGGTAAAAAAATTCAATCCCCAGAGTGCAAAATCCCTGGCACTTCGTACGCACTGTCAGACCAGTGGATGGAGCCTTACGGAACAAGATCCCTTTAACAATGTAGCCCGTACGGCTATTGAGGCAGCAGCAGCAGCATTTGGGGGTACCCAAAGCCTACATACCAACGCCTTGGATGAGGCCATTGCCCTCCCTACGGATTTTTCCGCGCGTATCGCAAGGAACACTCAAATCTTTTTGCAGGAAGAAACCAAAATCACAAAGACTGTGGACCCTTGGGGTGGAAGTTATTATGTAGAAAGCCTTACCCATGATTTGGCACATAAGGCATGGAAGTTGATCGAAGAAATCGAGGAGCTGGGAGGAATGACCAAAGCCATTGAGGCGGGTATTCCAAAAATGCGTATCGAGCAAGCCGCAGCTAGGAAGCAAGCACGTATTGATGGAGGGCAGGATATTATCGTAGGCACCAACAAATATCAACTTGAAGAAGAAGATCCCTTACAGATTTTGGAAGTCGATAATGCTGAGGTGCGGAGACAGCAAATAGAGCGTTTGGAATCACTTAAAAAAGATAGGGATGCCCAGGCAGTAAAAAAGGCACTTCAAAAATTGATGGAAGCGGCCAAAAGAAAATCCGATTCCCAGAGAACCTCCAACGAAGATAATTTGTTGGCCTTGGCAGTAGAAGCGGCGAGGGCCAGAACTACGTTAGGGGAGATCAGTGATGCCTTGGAAACGGCATTCGGGCGATACAAAGCTAAAATTCAAACATTTACCGGTGTGTATTCAAAGGAGATAAAAGACGACGAGAGTTTCAAAAAGGCCAGGGAAATGGCCGATACATTTGCAGAAAAGGATGGTAGGAGACCACGTATCATGATTGCCAAGATGGGACAGGATGGCCATGATCGGGGGGCAAAGGTGGTCGCTACCGGTTATGCCGATTTAGGGTTTGACGTGGATATTGGCCCTCTTTTCCAGACTCCGGCAGAAGCGGCCAAACAGGCCGTTGAGAATGACGTGCATGTTTTAGGGGTTTCCTCCTTGGCGGCCGGTCATAAAACCTTGGTACCGCAGGTTTTGGAAGAGCTCAAAAACCACGGTAGGGAAGATATTATGGTAATCGTAGGTGGGGTTATTCCACATCAGGATTACGAATTTTTATTCGATGCCGGAGCAGTAGCCGTTTTTGGTCCAGGTACTAAAATTAGTGATGCGGCCATACAAATCTTGGAGATACTGCTCGACTAAATGTAAAAATTGGATACGGAAATTTTCCAATGGCATGGATACTGTTTGACACTTAAATTCGGCGGATTGACCTAATTTAACCAACTTTAACGCAAGGTGCCATAGTTATTCACCTTGTGTTAACAAAATACATTTTCTGGTCGATGAAATAATCGTATTTTTAACCCCTAACTTATGATGATATAATGGGGAAGATTATTGCGATTGCCAATCAGAAAGGCGGGGTTGGAAAAACCACTACCACGGTCAATCTGGCAGCTTCATTGGGGGTTCTTGAAAAAAAGGTTTTACTTATAGATGCGGACCCGCAGGCCAATGCAACATCCGGATTGGGAATTGAGGTGGAAGCGGTAGACTTCGGTACATATCAACTTCTGGAGCATACCAAAAATGTGGCCGATACCATTTTGGAGACTTCATCGCCAAATGTAGATTTAATCCCTGCCCATATCGATTTAGTGGCCATTGAAATTGAATTGGTCGATAAGGAAGATCGGGAATACATGCTCAAAAAGGCAATTTCCGAACTCAGAAATACCTATGATTACGTTCTAATAGATTGTGCCCCATCCCTTGGCCTATTGACCCTAAACGCTTTAACGGCAGCCGATTCCGTAATCATTCCTATTCAATGTGAGTATTTTGCATTGGAAGGTCTTGGGAAATTGCTCAATACCATTAAAAGCGTACAAAGAATACATAATCCTGATTTGGATATCGAAGGGATGCTACTTACCATGTACGACTCTAGATTACGCCTATCCAATCAAGTGGTGGAAGAAGTAAGAAAACATTTTGCGGACATGGTCTTTGATACGATAATACAGCGTAATGTTAGGCTTAGTGAAGCACCCAGCTATGGCGAGAGTATTATTAAATACGATGCCAGTAGCAAAGGTGCGGCCAACTATCTTAACATGGCCAATGAACTGGTGAAGAAAAATATGGAGACTGTATAATGGCGAAGGCAACAAAAAAACAGGCTCTTGGGAGAGGGTTGTCTGCTCTGCTCAAAGACCCCGAAAATGACATACAATCCGCATCTGACAAAAATGCGGATAAAGTTGTTGGGAATATCGTAGAATTGGACGTGGATGCCATTGCCGTGAATCCTTTTCAGCCACGCTCTAATTTTAATGATAATTCCTTAAACGAGCTGGCTACATCCATCAAGGAATTGGGTGTCATACAACCTATTACTGTTCGTAAGTCCGGCTTTAATTCATATCAATTGGTTTCCGGGGAACGACGATTAAGGGCTTCGAAAATGATAGGTCTGGCCACCATCCCGGCATACATACGTATTGCAAACGATCAGGAGTCCTTGGAAATGGCCTTGGTTGAGAATATACAACGCCAAGATCTAGATCCCATTGAGATTGCCCTGTCCTATCAAAGATTGATCGATGAGATTGAATTGACCCAGGAAAGGTTAAGTGATAGGGTGGGCAAAAAACGTTCTACTATTACTAATTATTTACGGTTGCTGCGACTGGATCCTATTATCCAGACTGGAATTCGGGATGGGTTTGTGAGTATGGGTCATGGTAGGGCATTGGTCAATATTGATATAAAAGAGGATCAGATTTCCTTATACGAAAAAATAGTCTCCAAAAACCTATCGGTCAGGGACACGGAAAAGGCCGTGAAAGCTTATCATGAAGGTAAGAGTGTAGGTAAAGACTCAAATAAAAAGCCAATTGAAACACCCGATTTTGCAAAAAACCTAACCCAGGAACTTACGGGCCACTTATCTGCAAAAGTTGTTATCAATGCATCAAAATCCGGTAAGGGAAAAATTATCATTCCCTTTCACACCAAAGAAGAACTTGATCGGCTTAAAAAATTGATTCTTGTTGAATAGAACCCTCATAATAGCCATTTGTTTTGCTCTTGCTGCAACAATAGGTTCCGCACAAGAAAAGAAACCCCAGAATCAAGAAGTAGATTCCTTGAAAATCGATTTGGAAGAGGAAGGGGTTATGGTTATAGATACCCTGGTTACCAAAAAAAAGCGCATAAATCCATTGGCTCCCAGTAAAGCCACATTTTACTCCGCAGTATTGCCGGGGCTTGGTCAAATTTATAATAAAAGGTATTGGAAGGTCCCCATCGTATATGCCGCTATCGGAACTGGTATTTATGCTTATACCTTTAATGATGGTCGTTACAATCGTTTCAGGGACGCTTTTAAAAGAAGAAGGGCCGGTTTCACCGATGATGAGTTTTACGATTTGGATGGAAGCGGGATAGATCCGGGAAATCCCGATTTTTCCGATGACGCCCTTGAGGATGCCCAGGAAAGATTTCAACGGGACAGGGATCTGGCCCTTTTGATAACTATTCTTTTATATGCCCTCAATGTTGTGGATGCCAATGTAGATGCGCATTTAAAGCAATATAATATTGATGATGATTTAAGTTTTGATTTGGATATACAACCTTATATCGATTTAAATCCAATTACTACCGATCCCAACTATGGGTTGGCATTAACCATTAAGTTTTAGCTCATGAAAATTGCATTGTTCGGATATGGAAAAATGGGCAAAATGATAGAACGTACAGCTCTCAAAAGAGGGCATGTCATCAGTGCCAAAGTGGATATAGGAACTGCGAATATCGACTTTTCCGATATGGAGGTGGCCATAGATTTCAGCACACCAGATGCTGCTCTTGGCAATATAAGTAGTTGTTTGGAGCATGGGGTTCCTATAATTTCGGGCACAACAGGCTGGTTAAGCGATTATGATAAGGTTGTGGATTTATGCAATGAAAAAAATGGAGCCTTTATTTATGCCTCTAATTTCAGTTTGGGTGTAAACATTTTTTTTGAACTAAATGCGTATCTGGCCAAAATGATGCGCAATGTTAAGGAATACAAAATAGCATTGGAGGAAATCCATCACACCCAAAAGTTGGATTCTCCCAGTGGTACGGCCATTACCCTAGCCCAAGGAATAATAGAAAATACCGACTATCTGGATTGGAAGCTGGATAATGATGGAGAAAAAACCATACCTATAAACTCAAAAAGAATCGATGCTGTCCCTGGCACACACACAGTTTTATATCACAGCGAAGTAGATAGCATTAAAATACAACATACCGCGCACAATAGGGAAGGGTTTGCCCTTGGGGCGGTAATCGCGGCGGAATGGATTTTGGGAAGGAAAGGGGTATTTTCCATGAAAGATGTGTTAAATCTAGGTTAAGATGTGTAACTTTTCGAAGTATAAAGTACGTATCCTCATGTAGACTTTTACAAAAACCTTTGTTTAAAAATTGATTTTCAAGCCAACCAATAGCAACTAACACGATTTTCTATGAACGGATCACAATGGATTATTTTTATTCTTCTTGTACAGATAATACATTTCCTGGGCACTTGGAAACTATACGTAAAAGCGGGTAGAAAAGCTTGGGAAGCGGCCATTCCCATATATAATGCCATAGTCTTAATGCAAATCATCAATCGACCTAAGTGGTGGGTCATTTTGCTATTCATTCCCATAATTAATTTGTTGATGTTTCCTGTCATCTGGGTCGAGACCATCCGAAGTTTTGGAAGAAATAATCTCTTGGAAACCTGGCTGGTCATCCTTACCCTTGGGTTTTATATTTACTATGTGAACTATGCCTTGGATGTTCAATATGTAGATGATCGGAGTCTTCATCCCACAACCGGTCTGGGCGAATGGGTAAGTTCCATAGTTTTTGCCATTGTAGCTGCCACTTTGGTGCATACCTATTTTATTCAGCCCTATGTAATACCAACGGGATCTTTGGAGAGAACCCTACGCGTAGGGGATTTCCTGTTCGTTAGTAAATACCATTACGGCGCTAGAACGCCTATGACTACAGTTGCTGCCCCTATGGTTCACGACACACTTCCTTTAATCGGGACCCGTTCCTATTTGAATAAGCCCCAACTTCCCTATTTTAGATTGCCCGGTTTTACAAAAGTAAAACGCAACGATATTGTTGTGTTCAGTTGGCCTGCGGATACGGTCCGGGTTTTCTTTAAAAAGGAAAAAGGAGTCAAAAAACCTATCGACAAAAAATCGAATTACGTAAAACGATGTGTCGGGGTCCCTGGTGATTCCTTGGCCGTAATCGATGGTTTTGTTTATATTAATGGAAAACAACTACAACTTTCCGATCGGGCCAAACCTCAGTATGATTACATGGCCTATGGCCAAAAAGGGGTTTCCTCCAGACTACTTTCAGAATTAGGGGTAAACGAATTTAATAGATTGTATGTTGCCCAGTCTTTGACCCAGGGTCAGAAAAGGGCCTTACAAGTAGCGGGTTATAGGGTCTACGAATCCCAACCTATTCAAATTTTAACGGATAATAAAGGTATTGATCCGAATCTTATAAGACAGCAGCGGTTGGCCTTGAAGGAAATTGCGGATAGACAAAGGGTCGTAACCTTGACGAATGAAATGGCTACCAAACTAAGGGAAAATGCTGCAATTGATTCCGTTGTAAAAGTCATTGAACCTAAAGGTAGGCAGGGAATAAATTTGTTTCCCCAAAATCCGGATTACCCTTGGAATTATGATAATATGGGGCCCATTTATATTCCCGCAAAGGGCAGTACGGTACCTTTGAATTTACGGAGTTTACCCCTTTACAAAAAAATTATTCGGGACTACGAACACAATACCATAGAAGTGTCCGGTAATCAGGTAAAAATTAATGGTGAGGTGGCCGATAGCTATACTTTTAAACAGGACTACTATTGGATGATGGGGGACAACAGGGACCATTCGGAGGATAGTAGAGCCTGGGGCTATGTACCTGAGGACCACATTGTGGGCACTCCTATTTTTATATGGATGAGCATCGAGAATTTTACCGATGGCCTGGGCAACTGGAAAATACGCTGGGACAGGGTATTTACCACGGTACATGGGGAAGGCGAGCCCTATTCTTACTTTAAGTGGTTCTTGGTTGCCTTGGCAGCTTGGTTCGTCCTTGATTTTGTTAGAAAAAAGAGGAAGAAGAGTATAGAGTAGGTGATTAAGGATTCGTCGGCAACTATTTGCTCTTGCTACATTTTTACATTAATTCTTTGATGCATTGAAAACCCTCCTTCATCCCACTTATTTTCCGAATATAGCCATCTTCGCGGTTATCATAAGGAACAAGGTTATCTGGGAAATCGAAGATAATTATCAAAAACAAACTTATCGTAATCGTTGTTATATTTCCACTGATCAGGGAAAACACATGCTTACTATCCCTATAAAACATGTGGGTGGTAAAGAGGGGCGACAAAAATACAAGGAGGTGCAACTGGATAATTCGTATTCATGGCAGCGACAACATTGGCGTACATTGCAAACAGCTTATAGAACTTCGCCTTTTTTTGAATATTACGAAGATGATATTGCCCCGTTATTTGAAAAGGAACATTTTTTTTTGTTGGATTTCAATCTTAAGACCATAGAAACTATTTGTAGTTGTCTTCAAATTGAAATGCCTTCGGAAAAGACCTTGACTTATCAAAAAAGCATAGAAACCCAAAACCCAAAAGCTAATACTGTGGATGCCCGTTTTTTGGTCAATGCCAAAAAAGAAATTCGGTTCGTTCAGGAAACATACATACAGGTTTTTGGAAGCCGTCATGGATTTATCGAAAACTTAAGTGTGCTGGATCTCTTATTCAACGAGGGACCTCATACTATTCCTTTCTTGCAAAATCAGAATTTGGATTTCATCTATGCTTAGGTTTGCTGTACATTACGGAATTCATTTTTTGGTTCCCATAGCCGTGGGCCTGCTTTTTTTTAAAAGTAAAAAGTGGTACATAATTCTGATACTATGGGCAGGAATTCTTATAGATATTGACCATTTATTGGCAAATCCTATTTTTGATCCAGATCGCTGCAGTATTAATTTTCATCCCTTACACAGCTATTGGGCATTGGCAGTCTATTTTACGCTGTTGTTTTTTAAAAAGGTGAGAATTCTCGGAATTGTCGCATTGATACATATGTTAGCAGATGCAATAGACTGTTTATTCCTCGTCATTCAGTCTGAATGAGGCCATTACGGGCAAATGATCCGAAAATTGAACATCATAGTTTTTGTGCCCAGTGACTTCAAAACTTGGATCTACCAGAATAAAATCAATACGAAAAGGTAAGAACCTTAAATTGTAGGTGCTGCCCAATCCAATACCTTTTTCCTTAAAGGTATCTTTAAAATCACCTTTTAGTGTACGGTATATATGTGAAAATTGTGTGTTATTAAAATCGCCTGAAATAATTTTTTTATGTTTTGTACTCTTGAAATGGTCTGCTAATATCTTGGCCTGATCCTCTTGTTGTGCAAGTGCCCTACCTAACCTTTTATATAGCCGTTGTGGCTCTTCCCTTTTTACGTAACCCAAACGGAAACTCAAAGATTGCAAATGAACATTATACACACGCAATGTATCCGATGCTATTACTATATCGGCATAGATGGCGTTGTTCTGGCTTTCTGGAAAATTCAATGATCCCTTTGTAATAATTGGATATTTTGAATAAATAGCCTGGACCATACGATTTTCACCTTTTGGAAAAATATAGTTCAGATATCTATAAGGATATCGGTCAAAAAGTTGTGTGTTTTTATAGTCATATTCCTGAAAACAAACTATGTCTGCATCCTGAGTTAAAACGAAATCGTTAATCTTACTTCCAAATTCTGGATTTCTAGCCCACGTTAAGCCTTGAAAACTATGGACGTTAAAAGTCAAAATGCTAATATCCTGATTATCAATGGTAGAATTAGAACCGAAAAGTTTGATGAAAGTGCCAAAAATAAGATATCCTGGAATGAGGATAATTGTTGACAATAAAACTTCCCTTTTCTTCAGAATTGCCCAATAAACCAAAAACAGAATATTGATACCTACTTGAAATGGGACCAATAGGTTTAAGAACGATATCAAGGAAAGTCTCCCGAATATGTTAAAATAATCAATATATACAAGGAGTAGGGCAAACGCAAAGATTGCATTGAAAGTAAAAATCAGCTTATTGGCAAAAGATAAATGCTTGGTCAAATTAGTCTTCTTTACCGGCTTTGAACAAAAAATCCTTCTCCGCCTTGGACAGGCTCTCATATCCCGATTTACTTATCTTGTCCAAAATAGCATCTATTTTGCGTTGATGTGCTTCCTTACCATATTCCTTTTTTGATTTTTCTTTCGCTTTCGTTTTTCGATACACCGTTTTTAGAGGTGCTTTCTTTTCTTTTTTCTTAAAAAGATTGGCTATACTGTCCATAAACCTCGAAAAACCTTCTCCAATGTCCTTGCCGTTTAACAATTGTCTCGCATATACATAACCCAACAATGCCCCTCCCAAATGTGCTAAATGTCCTCCCGCATTACCGGTGTAAGGCATTTGCGCTAGATCCATTACCACCACAAAGACACCGATGTACCAGAGTTTAATATTGAAAAAAATAAGCCGAACTTCCTGATTTGGGATATAGGCGCAAATAAAGATCAACACGGCACGTACCCCTGCCGAAGCACCTATAAGTACCGCATTTACTCCAAAGAAAGCAGGAAAGAGGTTATAGCTTAACAAGAAAAACAATCCGCCCAAAATTACCCCCAGCAAATAGACATTCAAGAAACGTTTTCCATCAAAAAGGTTTAGGAATATACGGCCTACAAAATACAATACCAGCATATTCCAAAAGATATGTCCCAATCCCCCATGAAAAAAGGAATAGGTAATTATGGACCAAGGCTGGGAAAGGAAATCAAAAAAGTCTTTGGGAAGTTGAAACCATTGTACAATACTATTCTTTTGTAGACCAAGCAAAAACGGAAATAATCCATTTATGATAAACACAACGACATTAAAGGCAATAAGTTTCTCTGCCACATTAAGCCTTGCATATTGATATTTTAGGTTTCCCCTATTCATGTTCAATTCCAGCGATTTTTGTTAAACTGGTTTTTTTTCCAGTACCACATCATGATAAATCCGAATAGTGCTCCCCCAATATGGGCAAAATGTGCTATGCCCTGGCCAAAAATAGAAACCCCGGTAACCCCAGAAAAAAGATCCATTGCAATCAATACGGGAATAAAGAATTTTGCCTTAATCGGGATGGGTAGGAATATGATAAAAAGCTCGCTATTAGGGTAAGACATACCAAAGGCCACCAAAATACCATAAATAGCGCCGGAGGCACCAACTGCTGGCGTATTATAGGCTGAAAGGAAGTTGTCTATGGTACTTTTTGAAGCCAAATTATACCAATCCGGACTATATTTCCCCTCGGAGATGATATCAATAATTTGACTTTTTGAAATACCTGAGTTGGCTATGGCATCAATTCCTTCATTAAAGTAATAATAGTTAACACCTGTGTGAATCAATGCTGCACCCAATCCGGCGGAAAAATAGAAAAATAAAAATTTATTACGACCCCACATACGTTCCAAAGGTGTTCCAAAAGCCCATAAGGCGTACATATTAAAGGCAATATGCATAAAACCGCCATGCATGAACATGTGTGAAGCAACTTGCCAAAAACCAAAATTTTCATTTTTCGGGAACCATAGTGAAAACCATTGATACATCTGGTCTCCATAAATAGATGTTGCTACAAAAAATAGAATATTAATTACAAGTATATGCTTAATAGCTTCGGTCAATCTTCCCATCTATATAAATTTTTTTTCAATATCCTGTTCGGTAAGCATAATGTATATTGGTTTATTGAACGGACTTATTCTCGATTCCTTACAGGCGAACAAATCATTGACCAGGGCCAATTGGGAGTTGCAGTCCAAAACCTCCCCTGTTTTTACCGCCAAGGATCTGGCCAAGGTTTTTGATAAAATATCGGCCTGTGAAAAGCTTTCGCCGACAATCTCTTGTTTGTAATCCGAAATCAGTTGATCCAACACCATACCTACTTCATTCTCCGGAATTAAGAGAGGAACTCCCGTTATTTTTAAAGATTCTTTATCCAAAGTTTCAAAAATAAAGCCAATATGGGTAAGATTAGTCCTTATTTCTTCTAGAATTGCCCTATCCGATTTTGTGAACGAAAGGGTCAATGGAAACAAAAGTTGCTGACTCACTGATTGTTTTACCGTAGTGTTTTTCAGAAGTTTTTCATAAAGTACACGTTGGTGGGCCCTATTTTGATCAATAACCACCATTCCGGATTTAATGGAAGTAACTATATATTTTCGTCGAAGTTGAAATGTGGTGGCAACTGAATGCCCTACATCCACTTGACCTTCAAAAACTGAACCTGTAATGGTATCCGATTCCAAATGCACGCTACTAAAACTTACATTGTCTCCCAGTGGTTGATCCAACCCAACATACATACTCTCCCATTCGCCCTGCGTTTTTCTCGCTGAAATATTTCCGCGAGTTGTGGGGGATGACTTTCTTGAAGTCTCCAAAAATGGGTTAAATCCACCATCTACGGTAACTTGTGGTTGTTTCGCCTCCTTGTTTTTGTAAGTATAGGGAGTGTCCAAATTTTGATCGTGTTCAAAATCCAAGGCGGGAACTATGTTGAATTGCCCCAAGCTGTGCTTTATTGTAGATCTTAAAATCGCATATAGGGTATGTTCGTCATCAAACTTAACCTCGGTCTTCGTAGGATGAATATTTATATCAATAGAGGAAGGATCTACTTCCAAATACAAAAAATATCCGGGATAGGTGTCCGTTTTTATAAGCCCTTCAAAAGCCGAGACAACGGCGTGATGTAGGTAAGGACTTTTGATGAATCTGTGATTCACGAAAAAAAACTGCTCGCCCCTACTTTTTTTTGCAAACTCCGGTTTATGTATAAATCCCTGGATTTTTATTACGTTGGTCTCCTCGTTAACAGGTACCAATTTTGCATTGGTCCTAGTCCCAAAAACATGCACGATTCGCTGGCGATAATTACTTTTTGGTAAATTAAAGAGCTCACTTCCGTTATTATAAAAGTGAAACGCTATTGTAGGGTGTGCCAAGGCTACTCTGTGAAATTCGTCCGTAATATGTCGAAGTTCCACTTGGTCCGACTTCAAAAAATTACGGCGTGCCGGAATATTAAAAAACAAGTTTTTGACGGATAATGAAGTGCCCTTGGGCGTTACGCAGACTTCTTGGGATATAACCTCGCTTCCTTCTATTTTCAAACGGGAACCCACCTCTTCCTCTTCGGGACGGGTCTGCATTTCTACGTGGGCTATCGCAGCTATGGATGCCAAAGCCTCGCCACGGAAACCCTTGGTATGTAAATTGAAAAGGTCTTCCGCCTTTTGAATTTTGGACGTGGCATGCCTTTCAAAACTCAAACGTGCATCGGTAGTGCTCATACCCGCACCATCGTCCACGACCTGGATAAGACTTTTACCCCCATCCTTTACAATAAGCTTTATGGTATTGGACTGGGCATCTATGGCATTCTCCAATAGTTCCTTTACTACAGAAGCGGGACGCTGTACAACTTCACCTGCAGCAATCTGGTTGGCCACATGGTCGGGCAATAGTTTAATGATATCCGCCATTATCGCCCAAAGAATATAGAAAGATCAAAATCTATGATATATAGAAAAATAAGGACTAAAACGATAATGATAATGGCCATTCGGGTTTTAATGTGACGGTCACCGGATCTTTGCATATCTTCCTTGACACTCCGGAATTTACCCTTCAAACCCCTGGGAGTGTTAACGGTAGTACGATACTTGTCAAAACGATTTTCTAATTTATAAGGACTCCCTTCCCCCTTGTCATTATAGTAACGAGGTTGGTAACCGAACTCCTTGTTCTTACGCAATTTCGTGAATTTGCTCATAAAACCCATGGTTTTCAAAGTTACTTAAAATCAAAAAATATGCCGTAAAGGGATTCCCAAAATTTGTTAACAGCCCTCTTTAGGGCAGGAAGTTGGAAAAAGGAAATTTAAATTTGAAAATTAATGACCTACTCAAGAAACTTAGCTATTTCCCAGGGTCGCCATTTTTATTGCAGCTATGGCGGCTTCAATGCCTTTGTTACCATGCTTACCGCCACTACGCTCCCTGGCTTGCTGCAAAGTATCATCGGTAAGTACACAGAAAATAACGGGTGCCGATAATTGTAAGTTAAGATCTTTTATGCCTTGGGCAGCGGCACTACAAACAAAATCAAAATGTTTGGTCTCTCCCCTAATTACGCTACCAATGGCAATAATGGCATCCACTTGCAATTCATTGACCATTTTTTTACAGCCAAAAATCAATTCAAAACTGCCCGGAACGTTCCATCTTACTATATTTTCTGGTAGGGCGCCACAATCCAATAATGCCTCCATAGATCCGTTAAAAAGTCCTTCGGTAATCTCGGAATTCCATTCGGAAACAACTATACCAAACCTGAGATCCTTGGCATTTGGGATAGTTTCTCTTTTGTAAACAGATAAGTTCTTATTTGTAGTGGCCATTACATTCCACTTTTGGCCATTCCAATAAATGCATCTATGGATTTTGCCTCATCGGAATTTGGAAATTCGTTTTTTATACGCTCAAAATACTGCAGCGCCTTTTCATTCTGGTCCAATTCCATGGCGGTAACACCGGACTTAAACAAAAATTTTGGTGTAGTATAATCATTAGTACTATGGGTCAATGCCTTTTCATAATATCCCAGTGCCTCTTCGGGCTGTCCCAATTGCATAAATGCATCCCCAAGGCCACCTTTGGCCAAGGCACCCAAAATATCATCATCCGACTTAAATTCTTCCAAATAATCAATAGCCTCCTGATATTTTTGAGTGTTCAAATAGGCCATCCCAGCCGAATAATTGGCTAAATTGGCCGCCTTTGTTCCCGGATATTCATCAACGATATCCAAAAAACCGTATTTCCCCTCTGCACCGTTCAATGCCAAATTGTATAGGGAATCCTTGGCGGTTTCGCTATTGAGGGCCTGATCAAAGTATTGTTGTGGGTAATACATTTCATTCGCGGCATTGGCCTCCTTAGGATTTTGTACAAACTGCGTATAAGCCAGATAGCCCAAAACCCCTACAGCAATAACCCCAATAATCCCTAAAATATAATTCTGGTTCTTGGAGACCCATGCCTCTGTCCTTGAAGCACCTTGATCCAAGGTACTAAAAACCTCGGCCGTAGTACTCTCCTGGGTATCGAGTTGTTTCTCTTCCGCCTTGTTTTTGGGTTTGAAACCCCGCCTCTTATATGTAGCCATCCCTCATTTTAATTGGTCGCGCAAAAATAAAGTTTTTATTGAAATCCTAGGGGGTATTTATTCGTTAATTTTCGATATTTTGCAGGTTCCCTAATGTTCGGGGCCAAAAATATCCACGAGTTTTCCATATGTTTTTGAAAAAGTTATCACTAATCAACTATAAAAACTTTGAATCCCGGAATTTCGAATTCGATACCAAAATCAATTGTTTTGTTGGTAGCAATGGGGTTGGAAAGACCAATATCCTGGATGCAATATACCATCTTTCTTTTGGGAAAAGCTATTTCAATCCCATAACTACTCAAAACATAAGGCACAAAGAAGATTTTTTTGTCATCGATGGCGAATTTGAAAAAAATCAAAGAGCGGAAAAAATTGTCTGTAGCTTTAAAAGAGGAACCAAAAAAATCATAAAACGCAACAGCAAAATCTATGATCGTCTATCCGACCATATTGGTTTATTGCCCTTGGTAATCATATCCCCGGCGGATAGGGACCTAATACTTGAGGGCAGTGATACGCGTAGGAAATTTATGGACGGGGTCATTTCCCAATCTGATAAGGAATACCTGCATCAACTTATAAAATACAACAAGGTTTTACTACAGCGCAATTCATTATTGAAGTATTTTACTGCCAATCAAACCTTTGACCCTGGTACGCTTCAAATTTATAACGAGCAATTGCATGCCCTGGGAACCGGGATTTTTGAAAAAAGACAAGCCTTTATGGAGGTGTTCATCCCTATATTTCAAGAGCAGTACAAAGAGATTTCCGGAGGTATGGAAATGGTGAACCTCATATATGAAAGCAAGTTACACGAAAAAGGTCTGTTAGAACTTCTGGAGCATAATCTAGAGCGGGACAGAATGTTGCAATACACGAGCGTAGGCATTCATAAGGATGACCTCGGTTTTAAAATTGCCGATTACCCGGTAAAGAAATTTGGGAGTCAGGGACAGCAAAAGTCATTTTTGATTGCCTTAAAGTTCGCCCAGTTTCATTTTATAAAGGAACAGGCAAAAACAACACCGGTTTTGCTATTGGACGACATTTTTGACAAATTGGATGAAACTCGAGTAGCCCATATCGTAGCCTTGGTAGATAATGAAAACTTTGGACAGATATTCATTAGTGATACCCACGCCGAACGTACCGAGAAAGTTGTTAAAAATATACATCAGACCTATAAAATCTTTAAATTGTAGGATGAGGAGGATTAGTATCTTGGCTTTTGCCTATTTGATAATCGGATGTTCCGACACATTGTCCAAAGAAGATTTGGACCAATTAAACGGCTACTGGGAAATTGCGAAAGTCTCCTTTCGGGATGGAAACACAAAGGAGTATAAAGTGAGTACTAGTGTCGACTTTATTAAAATTGATAGTCTAAAAGGTTTTCGTAAAAAGGTACAACCTAAATTTGATGGTACTTTTGATACCTCCAACGATGCTGAATTTTTTTCGATCACGGAACAAAACGGAGAGTTCATCTTTCATTACAAAAATGATTTGAGCGAATGGAAGGAGACTATTCTTAAAATTTCGAGGGACAACTTTTCCGTATCCAACGAAGCGGATATAGTGTATGAGTATAAACGGTTTAATCCGATTAATGTGAAAAAGTAATGGCGAAACGAAATAATACGGGTCTTCCCATAGGTGAGGCATTGAAAGAGTTCATTAAGGAGAACCGTCTTGAAAAGGGAATGGACCGGGTAAATGCCAGGGAGGCCTGGAAGAGTGTAATGGGCAAGGGCGTAAACAATTATACGAACGCTATTGAACTACGTAACGAAACACTTTTCGTATCGCTATCGTCTTCTGTACTTCGAGAGGAATTGAGTCTTGGAAAATCAAAGATTATTGTCATGCTCAATGAAGAACTGGGAAAAAATATCATAAAGAAATTAGTGCTAAGGTAAAGGGCCCAGTTTCCAAAATAAATCAGGCCTGGACCCTCAGATTAGTATATTTCCCTTCCCGAAAAATGAAATGCACTTTCTATTGCCGCATTTTCATCACTGTCCGAACCATGAACAGCATTCTCTGCAATGTCCGTAGCATATAGCTTACGAATGGTACCTTCTGCCGCCTCTGCTGGGTTTGTAGCCCCTATGAGAGCCCTGAAATCCTCAACCGCATTTTCTTTCTCCAATATGGCCGAAACAATGGGACCCCGGGTCATGAAGTCCACCAATTCCCCAAAAAAAGGCCGTTCCTTATGAATGGCATAAAATTCCTGGGCATCCCGTCTGCTCAGTTGAGTATATTTCATTGCCACAATCTTAAAACCGGCAGAAGTAATCTTTTCGAGTATCGCACCGATATGGCCATTTTCCACCGCATCCGGTTTTAGCATTGTGAAGGTTCTATTCGAAATCATTTGTAAAATTTTGCGCAAAAATACGCTTTTCCCACCAACCTACAACTTTTTAGGTTTTCATTACCGTACAAGTGGGGTTTCTTCAATATTATTGTATCTTTGCGCGCATGAATTTAGAGGATATAAATGCCATCAAGAAATTGCTGTCCGTACCTCAAAAAATCGTTATTGTTCCCCACAAAAACCCAGATGGCGACGCTATAGGATCTACCTTGGCCCTATGGCATTATCTGCAGAACAAAGGGCAACAGGCTACGGTAATCTCTCCCAACGATTATCCAAAATTTTTGAAATGGATGCCCGGAAACGAATATGTCCTTAACTACGAAAAAGAAAATCGTCAGGCCAAAAGGAAAATAGACGAGGCCTCGATAATCTTTACATTGGATTTCAACCATTTGGGCAGGATCGGCCAATTGAAAGAACCCTTGGAAAATTCCAGTGCAGAGTTCATCATGATCGATCATCATCAAGAACCGTCTGATTATGCAAAGATCACATATTCGGATGTCGCCATGAGTTCCACTTGTGAAATGATATACAACTTCATAGAATCAATAGGAGATACATCTGACATTACACCGGAAATTGCCAATTGCCTATACACCGGTATTATGACCGATACGGGATCTTTTAAGTTTCCCTCTACTACAAGCCGGACCCATAGAATAGTGGCCGACCTTATTGACAAAGGAGCTGAGAATAGCAAAATACACAATGAAGTATTTAATACAAATACACCAAGTAGACTTCATTTATTGGGTTGTGCGCTTAAAAATTTGGTCATCCTAGAGGAATACAATACCGTATACATCACCCTGAGCCAAGAGGAATTGGATAACAACGACTTTAAAAAGGGAGATACGGAAGGTTTTGTTAATTATGGATTGACACTGGATGAAATTGTGTTTGCCATTATTTTTATAGAGAATAAGGAAGAGGGTATCATTAAGATTTCATTTCGTTCTGAGGGTAACTTTTTAGTGAACGAATTTGCCAGCAAACATTTTAATGGGGGCGGTCACAATAATGCAGCTGGAGGAAGAAGTGATCTTTCTATGCAGGACACGTTGGCTTATTTTAAATCCCTACTTAAAAACTATAAGAATACGCTTAATTCATGAAATACTTGTGGTTCATCTTAATAGCGGCCATTCTATTGGGTTGTGGAGGTCCCGAACCCCGTAGACCCATCAAAGCTAAAACAAGTAGCTTCTTTAAAGAGTCTGTTGAACGTAGCAAGGAACTTTTAGCAGCCGAAGAAAAAATAATCGCTGAAATTATCGCCAAGGATAGTTTTCATGACTATAATCAGAGTGCCAGCGGTTCTTGGTATTTTTATGAAGCGTTAAACGAAAATGCCCAATATAAACCGCAACCGGACGATCTTGTTACCATAACCTACAATATCCTAAGTTTAACCAATGATACCATTTATTCCGCAGAGGAAATTGGTGTAGTGCAATACAAAGTGGATAAACAGGAGCTTTTTACGGGACTCCGAAACAGTATAAAATTACTGAAGGAAAAAGAAACAGCAACATTTCTATATCCCTCTTCCCTGGCCTATGGTTATCACGGTGATAACAACAGGATAGGGGTCAATGTACCCATAAAATCGACGATATCCATACTGAAAATTGAAAAACAAAAAGATAGTTTGGAGTAAAAAACATGAAGCAGGGAATTGGAGATTCGAAACTGGAAGAACGAAGTTTTAAATATAAAATACTACGTACCGATAGCTTACAACCGAACACCGATTACTGATTACTGATTACTGATTACTGATTACTGATTACTGATTACTGATTACTGATTACTGAAAATAACCAAAATCTGAAAAATGAAAAAAGTCAATTTTTTAATAACCTTGGCCTTACTTCTCGCAAGTTGCAAAAGTCAATATGCCGATTTGGGCGATGGCCTTTTTGCCGATATCAAGACCAATAAGGGCGACATTATAGTAGAGTTGGAATATGAGAAAACGCCTGTTACCGTTGCTAATTTTGTATCCTTGGCCGAAGGTACCAGTCCCTTTGTTAGCGATTCGTTCAAAGGGAAAAAATACTATGACGGAGTTACTTTTCACAGGGTCATCAAGGATTTTATGATTCAAGGTGGAGATCCTACAGGACAGGGTGGTGGTAGCCCGGGATATAAATTCAAGAATGAAATTCACGATTCCTTAAGCCACAATAAAGCTGGTATTCTTTCCATGGCCAATGCAGGGCCTGGAACCAATGGCAGCCAGTTTTTTATTACTCATAAGGAAACTCCTTTTTTGGATGGAAGGCACACGGTATTCGGTGAGGTAACAGTAGGGATGGATGTAGTGGATTCCATTGCCAATGTTAAGACCACCACAGGACCACCGCAAAAGGACAAACCCGTTGTGGACATAGTCATGAAAACTATAGAAATTGTCAGAAACGGCAAGGACGCCAAAAGTTTTGATGCCGTACAGGTAATGACGGATTATTTTGCGGAAGAGGAAGCAAAAATTGCAGCATTTGAAAAGATGAAGACCGATTTTGCTGCCGAATTAACCCAACAAAGGGAACAGGCCAAGGAATTACCTTCCGGTCTTAAGATTCTGACCATAAAAGAAGGTCAGGGCGAAAAACCCAAGATAGGACAGAAAGTAAATGTTTTTTATGCGGGCTTCCTGCAAAATGGCAACCTTTTTGATAGCAATTATGAAGACGTTGCCGTAAAGTTCAATAAGTTCGATCAGCAAAGAAAACTGGGCAGGGGGTATGATGCCGTACCTATGGATTATAGCCCCGAAGCACGATTAATCCCAGGGTTTAAGGAAGGCTTAATGACCATGAAAATAGGTGACAAGATACGTGTGTTCATACCTCCCCATTTGGGTTATGGAGCAGCTGGATCCAGAGGTGTAATTCCCCCTAACGCCGATTTGGTCTTTGACTTGGAGATTACGGGAATAATACAGTGATTTTTAAATAGCAATATTAAGTAGCAGTGAAAGTGCCACAATTTGCTAGTACTTTCAACTGAATGCTTGTAGACTTATTATTTCCCCCAATTTTGTGATTTTAACCTTACGGTGGCCTTCAAAATATCCTTTTGGGAAATCTGGCCCACCAACTTGCCATTTTCCACAATGGGGAACCGTCTTCTTTTTTCATTTAAGAACTTATTGGCGGCATCAAAAATATTCATATTTCCGTCTATGGTTTTCACTCCTTTGACCATACTGTGCTCAACCTTGTTCTTTTCCAAAGGCATATTGTAATACCTGCTTTCGCTAATATGCTTTATACAGTCGCCCTCGGAGATAATGCCGACCAGTTCATTCTTTTCATTAACAACGGGACCCCCAGATATTCTGTTCTTTATCAAGGAATCTATGACCTCCTCAACGGACTGTTCCGGTCTAAAGGTTATCAGCTTTCGGGTCATGTAATCACTAACCTTTAACGGAACGTCCTCTTCCGGTTTCCGATGTTTTCTAGCACCTTGAAAGCTTTTGATTCCCATGACGTTCGTTTTTGGATTTACTTAAAGTTACTGAATTTCAACGAATTAAACAATACGAAATCCATGTCATCCCAAGTCTATAGTTTTAGGTAGAAAATTAGAATATTTATTTCTTGGGGATATCCTTCAAAATTTCCTTTGTGAAATTCCAAAATTTCCTAACCGATGAAATACTTACCCGCTCATCCGGTGAATGTGCCCCTTTTATCGTGGGGCCAAAGCTTATCATATCCATGTCTGGATAATTCCGCCCTAGGATACCACATTCCAATCCGGCATGGCAGGCCACAACCTCAGGTTTTTCGTTGAACAGGCTTTTATATTTTTTGACCAATACCTTCAAAATTTCAGAATTCGGGTTGGGCTGCCAACCAGGATAATCGCCCTTAAAGATTACTTTACATCCAGCAAGTTCAAAAGTGGCCTTTAGCATATAAGCCAAGTCCATTTTAGCGGAATCTACCGAGGACCGGGTAAGACATCCTATTTGGATACGTCCATTTTTCACTTCTACTTTGGCTATATTGTTAGAGGTCTCCGTTAAACCCTCAAATGTAGCGTTCATCGTGTACACTCCGTTATGGGCGGCATATATACCCTTCAGCAGCTTTTCCTGTGCTCCTAGTCCCATAACCTTTTTAGGCGAGGTCTTTAGCTCCTGCAATTCTATCTGTAAATTCGGTTCCGTAATCTGGAATTCCTGGACAATATCCCGTTTTAATTCCTTAAATGTGATTTCCAAATCTTTGGCCTGTGACTTGTCCACAACCACTTTCGCAAAACTTTCCCTTGGAATTGCATTCCGAAGCCCTCCACCGTCTATTTCTGATACGCGTATATGATAGTACTCCGAACAGTGGTAGAGCAATCGGTTCACAATCTTATTGGCATTTCCAAGACCCCTATGTATATCCATTCCACTATGGCCTCCTTGTAGGCCCTTAACCTCAATTTTATAGGCTACAACACCTCGGGGAACCGATTTTTCGTTGTACTCCTTTGTTGCCGTTACATCAATACCACCGGCACAGCCAATATCAATTTCATCATCTTCCTCGGTATCCAAATTCAGTAATATTTCGCCATGCAATACACCTCCTTCCAAGGCCATGGCCCCGGTCATCCCCGTTTCCTCATCAATGGTAAAGAGGGCTTCCAATGGTGGGTGCGGAATATCCGTACTTTCCAATAAAGCCATTATGGTCGCTACTCCAATACCATTATCCGCGCCAAGTGTAGTCCCCTTTGCCCTGACCCAATCCTTATCCACGAACATTTGAATACCCTGAACATCAAAATCAAAATCGATATCCGTATTTTTTTGGTGTACCATATCCAAATGGGATTGTAGGGTGACGGTTTTTCGATCCTCCATTCCCTTAGTTGCTGGTTTTCTAATGATAACGTTGCCCACCTTGTCCTCAAAGGTTTCCAGTTCAAGGGATTTTCCAAAATCGATCATAAATTGTATGACTCTTTCTTCTTTTTTGGAAGGTCGAGGTACAGCGTTCAAATTGGCAAAATTGTTCCAAACTGATATGGGTTCCAATTGTCTTATGGTTTTGTTCATGGGGTTATAGTTTAGCATTCAAAAATACGGATAGAAAAAGGAATTCGCTACTTTTGAGGTGATGAAGAATAGGTTAAAAAATGGTATCGCAATTTCGTTGATACCACAGATTATTTTAGTAAAAGTGTTAGGTACTTATCCTAAATTCATTGAAACTTATTATAGCGAAGGTATCTATCCATGGATTTCCAAATTCTTTCGATGGATATTTGGTTGGATTCCCTTTTCTGTGGGGGATATTCTCTATTTTTTATTGATTCTTTTTACTATCGGTTATCTCATAGTTAATCGAAAGCATATTAAAAACCATCTAAAACTTTTTTTCCGGGATGTAATCATGGTGCTTTCCACGGCCTATTTTACATTTCACTTGTTATGGGGCTTCAACTATTACAGGCAACCCATATCCGAGAAGCTTGGCCTACCGGAATCACACACCCAAAAAGAACTTGTTGATCTCATAGAAAAACTTACCGTCCAAACCAATGCACTACAATTTGCTATCACCAAGGACTCAACACAACGGGTAGAGATTCCGTATACAAAGCAGGAGATTTTTGAGAAAACGGTTCATGGATACCAGAAATTGGGGAGCTCCCTACCTTTTCTAGCCTATTACAGGCCAAGTATCAAAACTTCTTTGTTCAGCACGGGATTGACTTATATGGGGTATGGTGGCTATCTAAATCCATTTACGAACGAAGGCCAGGTAAACGGTAGATTACCAAATTTTAGGTTTCCAGTAGTGGCAGGGCACGAAATTGGTCATCAGATTGGATACTCTGCCGAAAACGAAACCAATTTCATCGGATATCTGGTTACGGCATCCAGTGATGACCCCTATTTTCAATATTCCGCTTCGGCCTATGCGCTAGGTTATTGTCTATCCGAAATCAAAAGACAGGACGAAGCCGTTCTTGAAAAGCTTTACGCGCAATTAAATCCAGGTGTTCAAGGGAATTTTCGTGAAATGGCCGAATTCTGGCAACAATTTGAGAACCCATTGGAACCTGTTTTTAAGTCCATTTTTGATTCCTTTCTTAAGGCAAATAGTCAAGTAGAAGGTATTAAAAGTTACAATGCCGTAGTTTCTTTGCTGGTCAATTATCATAAGGAAAATCCACTTTAGAAACTGGAAGTTTAGGCCAATGTTTTAAAATGTGCGAAAGCCTAATTTTACGGGGCTTAAAAAACTCAAACAACCCAGTACTTATTTTCAGTTTAGTTCGGCATGGGCTAGTCCTTTAAGACGTTCGTCTTACAGCACCGAAACTAAAGTAGTTCTTTTTAACTTTTAGGGATGGCCACATCACAAAAAAGGAGTTTCATATAAAGTAAATGCAAAAAAAAAGCTCAGTTTTAAATACCGAGCCTTTTTTAAACACTAATTCCAATAACGATCTATCCTGTCTAAATTTTAAATGTATCAATGATATTTGGGACCACCACAAGCGGCCCATACTTTTTCTATCGCAAAGGATGTTCCATTGTAATCTTCACTTGTGGTTGACCAACCAATTTCTGAGCGGTTCCCAAACCATTTGGGCAGCATCATCAGCCATGAAAATATCCGCATGGCCATAATCTATTGCGCGCAGCTCATCAGGTTGTTTGCTTGCAATATGAATACTTACATCTTTGCTTCTTGTAACACTGGTACTGTAAACACCTTGTTCACCAAAACCTCCTGCAGCGCCCAGATAAAGTATGGGTATTCTAAGCTCGCCAAGTTGTTCTTCAATAGTTGCCACATTTTCTTCACAGAATTTACTAAATCCTTCTACCGCATTATAAGTTGGTTGATGTGGCGCTAAAGAAACCAATAATTTAAACCATCTTTCAGTATCGGTGTATAAAAGACCTGTTGGGGTCTGTCCATCAAATTCGCCCCCTAAAAAGTGCCAGTTGGGCGCTTGAGGTGAAGGACCAGGTAAAGCGGCAGCGACTATTGCAAATTGATAATTTGTAAGGCCCGGTGCAAAGGGAGAATCACCAGTTGGTTCCGATAGGGCAGCCTCGCCAACCGCTGCAAAAGCAGCTCCATTGCTGGTTTGGTAAACCCCATCCAAATAATTCTCTTCTGCCGCACGACCATTGTTACAAATATTTCGGCGGTACTCATCGTCCTCAGGGGCATATAGCATAGCCCAATCTGTCGGAATAATTCCCTTAATATCCCTTAGAATCCAATGTTGTTGGGTTTCCTTGATCGCAGCTGAATAGGCAAGGTATCCACCGTAGCTAAAACCCAACAAATTCATTCGTCCGAAACCTTGTCTGGTCAATCCCCTTACCAATCGGGCGATGGCCATCGATTTCATAACATGCCCGGTATCTTTGGTCGTGCCCCAATCTTGAAAAGAAGAAAAGTCCGTGGTTTCCAAAGGTACCATGGTCCAACCCAAGTCTATGCCCCAAACATCAATATTTTGCGAGGCCAAAAAATAGGGTGAGGAGTTCTGTTCATCAGGAGTGTCTACTCCTGGGCGAAGAAAAATATCATCAAAGTCCTGTGATGATCCATGCACCATAAAAACATTGCCAGAAGTCCTTACCGGACGATACCTTCTCGCTTCCCTTACCACGCGATGAATTCGTACAATATCATAAGGGCCATTGCCCAAACGAACCAAAATTTGATAATGGGCGATGTCACTGGAAAGCATAGACCTTTTTATTTCAAGAATGCGGCAACTCCTCCTGTTTTGACTTCTGCCTTTAAATTCAGCCTTATCCAGTTTTTGCTTAGCACTACCATCGGATAGATTCTTGATGATAATTTGTCCTTCATCAAGTTCTGATACGGCCAGTAGCGCTCCTTCTGTGTTTTCGAGATCTTGGGGTCCACCAGAGCCGTTTTCTTCAAAAAAAACCAAATCTCCCTCGGATACTTGTTGAAGTGCATCATTTAATTCATTTTGATTCTCTACCAAAACAATGGATTCATAGGATAGGCCTTCAATAAAATTCACCCATTCATCATCATCATCTGATTCTGAGTCGATGGAGATATACTCTTGCTCATCGTTTTTATCACAGCCTATAGTCGCTAATAAGATTACACTTAGAAAAGATTTGGCCATAAAATTCCAGAAAAACATGTTTAAAGTTTTCATAATTAAAAGATTTTTTGGTCGTTACGACCTGATTAAACATTGAGAATGATTGGCCAATCAAACAGCGAACGCTTATCCCAAAGGTCTAAAAAAGCGTGTAAGGATAGTTTTGACTATGTAGTGATTTGTTTAAACTTTTAATTCAATTATGTTGAATTCTTCAAATTATGTTGTTGGACCGATAGTTGGAGGTAAATTTAAATCATCAAGAAACTCTTGAAACCTGAGATCCTTTCTGAAGGAATCGATGCCTGGAAAAACCCTGAGCCAGGGCACATAAACATCTGAAGGTTTGTAAATCAACCATTTAAAAGCTTTGTTATTTTCACCTAACAAGGCATAAATCACAGTAAGTCCGAACGCGTTTCTGGATGACATTTGCACTTTCTCAAGCTGGGCGGCAACGTTAAGGGCTTTATCCCTGGCTCCTGTTCTAGCATAGGCCGTACCCAAAGCCCATAAGGAAGCCGGGTTGAATTTAATGGCCTTTTGATAAGCGTCCATGCCTTTCCTGTGCTGGCCTTTAGCAATATAGATATCGCCCAAGGTTTTCCAAGCAGGGGCAAACTCCTTATCAATTTGCAATGCCTCTTCCACTTCCTTAATTGCCATATCGTTATTGCCCATCCAGTAGTAGAGCATTCCCATATCGGAACTGATCAATGGGGCCAAAGGATCTAATTGTTTTGCCAATTGATGTTCATGAATAGCTTCTTCCCATTTTCCCAAAAGAATCAAATACCAAGCCCGGTGATAATGATTGTAGGGTAAGTTAGGGTTCAATTGCTCGGCAGTTGCGAATGAACGTTCTGCAGCTTTCCAATTCCGTTCGTAATATAATTGGATCATGGCCAAAGCGGAATGAGCCTTTGCGGATTTAGAATTCAGCTCCAAAGCTTTTAATGCAGCGGCCTTACCTCTGTGCCAAGGCGAATTCATCGGATCCGGCCCATGTCCCAGAAGCGCATAACCTTCTGCCAATCCGGCATAGGCGATGGGGTCGGCTGGGTCAATTTCTACCGCTTGATGCAAGTATTCAAGCCCCTTGGTAAAATCTTCCGCGTTGGATTTGGAGAGATAGTACATGCCCCTGAGATAGGCTTTATAGGTCTCGGGGTTAGTTGTTTGGTGTGAAAGCAGTCGCTCTTTGTTATCTTTGGTCAAGCTAATTTCGATAGAATTCGCTATGTCTTCAATAACGGTACTTTGTAAGGAAAGAATTTCATTTGTACTTCGATGATAATCCTCTGCCCATATATGCTTCTCCTCTGGATAGACATCTATCAACTGCAATTGCAATCTGAGACTATCGCCACTATAAATGACAGAACCCTCAATAATGGCATCGACTTCAAGCTCTTTTGCGATGTCTTTCATTAATCCACCTTGGTTTTTGTACTGCAGGGTGGATATTCTTGAAATTACCCTTAGTCCTTTGATGGTACCCAGTTCACCTATCAACGCATCGTGAATACCGGCCGTTAGATACTCCTGTTCCATGTTGTCGGATAAATGATCCAATGGAAGAATTGCAATCGATTTTGGTTCTTTCAATAAAGTTGTTGTCCGATTTGACTGTTTAACAGTTAGGGACACTAGAAGAAATACTGCGACCAGTGTGGCAATCATCAACAATTGTAGCGTGCTGGAGAGCTTTTTCTTGACGTTGCCCCCTTCTTTTTCTGCATGCGCTTTTTTGCCGGATAACGAATTATTTTCTTTTGGGATTGTGGGCGCTTCTACCAAACCATCCTCTTTAGAATAGCTATGGTGTTTTACCTTGCCAGGAGAATATCCATAGTGGTTGTGAAAACAAGTATTGAAATAGGAAGTGCTGCTAAAACCCACTCTGTAGGCAATCTCAGAAACAGAGGCTTCATCATTCTTGAGCATTTTCATTGCTTCATTGAGCCTTATTTCCCGAATAAACTGGCTTATGGACTGTCCTTTTATTCTTTTTAGCTTTCGGTGTAACTGTGAACGGCTTATTCCATATGTGAAGGCCAGAGTTTGGACATTAAAATCTTCGTCGTCCAAATTCTCCAGGACAATTGCTCTAAGTTTTCGGATTAAAACTTGATCCTGACCAAGATTTTCATCTCCAAGCTTTTCCATTAAAATCACAGGTTAATCAGGGGGAGAACCTTTTAAAGGTACTAAAATTTGGCAACTAAGATCGGCTCAACTACCACCAAAATAAATACATCGATTTGGCCATGATTCCCAAATCTTTTTAATTCATTCATTTTATATGTGGTTATGTTAAACAGTACTTAATAATTGTATAGTTACTGTTTTATTGGTGCAACCCTATAGGTTAGAAAAACATCTTCAATACTTCCTATTATTGGAGAGTATAGCAAATGTTTTTCCTATTCCAGATACTCCTTTTATATTTTAGTTTATAACAAATCGAATTAGAAGGAAATGTAGACAATACCTTAAAACGGCCACTTTACAGAGCCGATGGAAGAAAAATGGAAAGTCTCATAAAACCCTCATTTTATAACACTTTAATCTCTTTCGAATTCATTTTAAATATCGGCTTTTCTTCATTTAACATAAAGTAATTTAAATCTACTTTTGTTGGATTCCTTTAGTGATCCAATGCAGGGGAAAGTTTTTAACTAAAGGCAAAACTATTGTTCTTCATAAAAGGGGATATAATTTTCCCATTCCCAGGGAGTATATACATCACCAATAGTTATTTCCAACAATTCTTTAAAAATACTTTCTGCGTTGTCGCTATTGGAGATAAGCAACACCCCTATATTTTGTTCAGGATATAGAATAGAATAATGCTGAAAACCTTCGCCGTGACCTTCTTTAAAAACTCCTTTTCCGTAAGGCGTTTTACGTATCAACCCCCACGCCATACCATAATTTAAGCCAATTCTTTCATTTTCAGCGGTAGTTTCGAGGGATTGTGGACCAAATTGTTTTTTTGATTTGATTTCAACATTGGGAGAAAACATCATCTGGGTTATTGGAGAATTTTGAGACTCTAGAGCAAGTATGTGCTCTAAAAATATTGAATAATCTACTGTGGTAGTTTCCATAGAACCTGCGGCACCCGCTTCATCTTCGATATCTTTGGGAATAGTTTTTTGTTCAATGGTATGCCCGAGAACGTATCTCCCTTCAAAATGTGGTTGCCATACATAACTGGTCATATCCATTTCTAAAGGGTCAAAAACAATTTCTCTGGCTAATTTCTCCAAGCCTTTGCCCATAATTTTTTGAATCACTATTTGGAGCAAACGAATTCCTTCTCCCGAATAACTGTATCGAGTTCCCGGGTCGAAATAAATCTGAATTTTTCCCTCTCGATTAAATTCCCCTATTCTACTCATCCATCTCCAGTTTGGAAGGCCTGTAGTATGCGAGAGACACATTCTAGCTGTTATACTTTCATATCTTTTATCACCTTTAAGATTCTTGAAACCCCTCCATTCCTTTTCAAAATATAGCTCTGGAATAGGCATGTCTAAGTAACTTTGTAAGGGCTTGTCCAAATCAATGATTCCATCTTTTACAAGATGTGCTACCAAATACCCGAAAACAGACTTACTCAAAGAGGCACCATAAAAAACCTGATTCGCCTGAAGACTATCTTTTTTGTCATGATTAGCGTAACCGAACGCCTTTTGATAGGTGAGGGTATCTTGGTTGAAAATAGAAACTGTAATTCCGGTAACATTTGCCGTATCAACAAGTTTTTGAATTTTTTGATTCAATTCTCGCGTTGTAATCTTCGAGTCGTCAAGACGGGTAATCACTTTGGCGTTTTGTGATGTACAGTTTGTTAATACCATAAGCGTAAATAATAGTAGAGTTGACTTTACAGCGTTTTTTCCTTTACTCTTCAAAAAGGGTAGTGATAGCGGATAATAACATTTGTAACTTTTTATGGCGTATATAATATTGGCCAAAATAATTAAAACGCAGAGTGGAATGACCGAGATAAATATTATAAAACCCCATTTTTCGATGGTCAATAAGGCTATAAATGAAAACACATATAGTATAAGCACGGTAATATGAAAATTGACCACTTTGGCGCCATGTCTATCGTAAAGGGAGTTGTCTTCCCTTTTGTGTATCCAAAGAAATAGCGGAAAAAGTACATTGCAAAACGGAAGTACGAACCCCAGCAAGGGTGTACCATGTAAAAGCAATAACCACTTTTTTTGAATGGCTTCTTCTTTAGGATTTTCCAGGTTTAACAAATCGTCTACATTAATGTCAAGCGCGATGGCCAGCAATTTTACAGTTTGTAAGTGCGGATTGACATCGCCCTTCTCTATACGTTGAATGGTGCGTACGGTTACCTCCGTTCTAGTCGATAGTTCTTCTTGGGTATACCCTTTGAGCTTTCTTTGGTAGATTAGATTTTTTCCTATTGAATGATTCTCCATTGAAATGAAATTTTGCTGGTACAAATCTATCGATATCGCTTGGTAATCTTTACGACACATAGGTGTCATCTAGGTGTCATTTGTCTTGAATCGACCTTTTTACAGGGGTATTGAACAAATTTGGTTGAAAGTTGGATCAAGAGCTTTAAAATATTGAAGATGGCATCCTTTTGGAATTTACAGTCCTATGAAACGGCCATTTTAAAGGACTCTTTTGTATTGGCGAAAAAGCTTTCCTTGATGTCCAATTTGTGGTCGCTTTTAGTGGTCTAGCTAATTCACCTTTTATGGACGCTCCTAGGACAAATAAATCATCCACAACTAACAATCCGATGAGTACTTCGTTAGGTCAATCTGAAATTGAATATGACCAGAACTGTGGCTTAATAATCACCCTACATTACGAAAGGATTCATTGGACATCTACTACAATTTAACAATCTAATTGAGGTAAGGAACAGCTAGGTTTTGAAATAGTACCTAAGCTGGGATATAAGAAACCAACTCGCCTTTTGGATATTCTCCATTCCTGGGTCTCAAACAAATAAATCCATCTGATTTGGAGAGACTGGCCAAATCCCCGGAACCCCCATCTTTGATAGGTTTGGCGAATAGCTTTCCCTTTTCAGCATAGGTTTTAACCTGAACGAAACGGGTCAATGGTAAATCATTAAGAATAGGTTGGTCCAAAATCACTTCTTTTTTTGGATAATGTAATCCCAAACTTTGGTACAACCAGGGTACAAAATATACATGGTAATTGGCAAAGGTGGACACTGGATTTCCAGGGAATGAAAATACAAGAGTGTTGTAATCTTTTTGCATTCCAAACCAAAATGGTTTTCCTGGCCGCTGAGCTACGCGGTGAAATACTTTTTCAACACCCAAGGACTCCATAACCTCTGGAATAAAATCGAACTTTCCCTTTGATACTCCACCACTCAGTAGGATTACATCATTTTCTTGTAATACCCTGGCAATATTTTCTTGTATCACCTTTTTATCATCCGTTAAATGCAAAAGCTCCGGTACTATATTTTCCTTGGACAAAGCGGCATACAATGATAAGGTATTCGACTTTCGAATCTGATGGGGAAGCGGGATTTCCGAAACATTTACCAATTCATTGCCGGTGGAAATAACACAAACTTTCGGTAGCTTTTTTACGAATACCGAGGATTTTCCAACCGTGGCCAAAATTCCTATTTCAGCTGCCGTAATTAGACTATCAGTTTGCAGCAAAACCTTCCCGGTAATCGCATCACTTCCTTTTTTATGGATATTCAGTCCCTTTTTGGGAATGGATTTTATAGTGGCACTTCCATTTTCAAGGGTTACTTGTTCGTACATGATAACGGTATCCGCATTTTGAGGAACAACTGCCCCTGTCATGATTTCAAAACAATAATCTGCTGAACTCAATGTTTGTTGCGGCATGCCTGCGCTCAATACCCCTTCAACTTGAAAAGTAGACTTCCCTTTTTCAATAGCCGAAAAATGTATGGCTATTCCATCCTTGCTCGAACGGTCAAAAGGAGGGAAATCCCGATCGGCCAGAACAGGTTCAGCCAAAACGCGGCCGGTGCTTTCCAGTAAGTCCACGGTCTGTATTCCCCAATCTTGGGTATGTTGCATTACTTTTTCAAAAGCTTCGTCAAATGAAATCATATCAGTTCCAACCCATTTTTTAGCAACACCCTAATTCCAACAATGAAAACCAAAAGTGCCGTAACCCGCTTTATTCCTTTAGCTGACATCTTTTTTAAACTTATCCGAATACCCAACTGTCCCCCTAAAAGTACGGTCCCTGCTAGAATCAAGGTCTCCTTCCAGGGAAGTTCCAAGGTGTGGGCCACTACGAGTCCGCCTATCCCAGAAATTGAATTCACCAAAATAAAAAAACTGGCCAAAGCAGCAATTTTTATAGGAGCATCCCAACGCATGTGATTGAGCACAGGTGCCAAGAAAATACCTCCTCCAATACCCACCAAACCAGATAAAAATCCGATGGTTCCGCCAATAATATAATCCAAATGCTCAGGATACTTTCTAATTCTATCTTTATCGGATACAATGGTGTAGGTTTGCCAGGCCAAAAATATAGCGGAAACAATCAGTGAACATCCTAAAATTATAAAAAACACCTGTTCTTTTAACCGAAAGGAGGCTCCCAAAAAGGCCATGGGAATGCTGGTGATCACAAAAGGAATAAACTTTTTTAAACGGATGTGTCCATTTTTAAAATAGAGATAGGTACTTCCCGATACTACTACCAGGTTGCAAACGAGGGCAATGGAACGAATAGCAAAGAAACTAACAAAAAAAAGGGTTAACAATGCCAAATAGCTAGACCCACCTCCAAATCCAACGGAGGAATACAAGGTGGCTACCACAAAAAAACCCAAGCAAAGCAGTACTAAGCTCTCAGTACTTAGCAACATACGCCTTTAGATTGTTCATCCCGCCCTTTACATTAATCAATTCGGCTTCGGTATTAAATTCTCGAAGTTTCTCAATGGCCTTCCGGCTTCTAATTCCGGACTGACAAATGAAGTAGGCTGGTCGTTCAAAATCAATTTCCGGTTTACGTTCTTCCAACTCGGATAGCGGAATGTGATGGGCATTTTCCAAATGGTATCCATGAAACTCCTTCTTCGTACGTACATCGATCAACTGAATAGCATCCGTTTCCAATAGGTGTTCCAATTCCGAAGTTTCAATGGATCTTATCTCCGTGGTACATTCAAAATCGTAGGCAGGTTTAAGTTTGTCGATTTTCTGGTTAGCAGGAACTACTGAAAATTTTATTTTTTGAAAATTTTGGGAGAGTCCGTCAAACAACAATAATTTTCCGGACAGCACCTCGCCTACCCCTGTCAATACTTTTACCACCTCCAAGGCCTGGAGATTTCCAACAATACCAGGAATTACGCCCAAAACACCATTCGTGTTACAGTCCGGAACTTCATTCGGTCCTGGCATATTTGGGAATAGACAACGATAGGTAGGTCCACCTTTGTAGTTAAAAACGCTTACCTGGCCTTCAAACCCGTGCAGTGCGCCATAAACAAAAGGCTTTCCCAGAAGAACACAGGCATCATTTACCAAATACCTCGTGGGAAAATTATCGGAGGCATCCACAACAAGATCATAATCGGCAATGACTCTCAGCGCATTTTCCACGGTCAAAAACTGTTCAAAGGAGACCAATTGAGTGCCCGAATTTTGGGCCCTTAATTTTCGAATAGCAACCTGAACCTTGGATTGGCCAATATCCGTTTCATCATACAACACCTGCCGATGTAGATTGGAACCCGAAACGCTATCACCATCCACAATACCCAAAGTACCAATGCCCATGGCGTTAAGATAGGTCAATACCGGGATGCCCAGGCCTCCGGCCCCAATTACAAGAACTTTGGATTTGGATAAGCGTTCCTGTGCCTTTGGACCAAAATCCTTTAAAATGGTCTGCCGTATGTAGCGTTCTCCGTTCATGTAGTCTCCAATTTCCCAAGGGCCTCCTTATAATCCTCTTCGGAATTTGCATTCAGCAGTACATCAGCATTTTCGGGAAACACCAATTTAACCTCGCTGTTTATCAGAAATTTACGGGGACAAGTTCCGTTTCCTTGTGCTAAGTACGATGCGGAAGAACGAAGTGCCTCGAGCTCCCAGATGGCACAAAGCGGTTCGGGCAAGGGGTTTTCTTTTTGGGCAAAGGCCGTTGCCATCCTGCTTGAATCCCTTGCCAGAATTAATTGTTGCAAAGAAGATAGATCCATTAAAGGCAGGTCACAAGCCAAAACTAGCCAGGCTACATCCGGAAATTGGCTATGGGCGGACAACAAACCGTTAAAAGGACCTCTGTACTTATCTTGATCTGTGATACTATTAAATCCAGCCTTAATTTCCTCCTCCTGTTCTTTTCGGATGCTCATGTAAGTCTTCTCACAGACTTTACCTAATAAATGATACAGATACTCTCGTTGGGGCATTCCATGATATGCAATTTGCCCCTTGTCCTTCCCCATCCGTGTACTTTTGCCCCCGGAAAGGACCAATCCATAGAGTTTATCTTTTAAAATCATGTTTGCCACCTGTTTTTTCATTCAGTCGTATATCCATAATTTGGATGTCATGGGACAACGCCTTACACATATCATAAATGGTCAATGCGCTAACAGAAACTCCTGTTAAAGCCTCCATTTCGACTCCCGTACGTTCGGTGCATTTTACTTTACAATGGATTTGCAACGCATTTTCTATAGGCACAATAGTAATGTCTATCTTGGAAAGGTTCAATTGATGACATAAAGGAATAAGTTCCCAAGTCTTTTTTACGGCTTGGATTCCTGCTATTACGGCAGTTTGTATAATGCTGCCCTTTTTACTTAGAAAACCCTTACCGGATAAAATCTCAAAAACCTCTGGAGGAAACTCTACTTTTCCAGAGGCCGTTGCCGACCGTACAGAAGTATCCTTGTTGGATACATCTACCATCTTGGCCTTTCCGGTATCGTCTACATGTGAAAGTTTTGTATTCATTATCCACCTATTGAAGTCATTGAGCTTTTAAAGACGCTCCGATTCTCCTGCTGTGCTTCAAAACCGGTTTTTGCCCTGCTCCCAACCGCGGATATAATATGTTCCCTTACCCTTTCCTCGGAATTCTCTCCGCGAAGAATGTCCCTAAGATTCATTTTAGGTTTCCCATAAAGACAGGTGATAACATCACCGGTAGCCGAAATCCGAAGTCGATTACAGGTTCCACAGAATGTACGGCTAAATGAAGGTATTACCCCAAAGGTTCCTTTAAAACCGGGTATCTTATAATTGATGGAGGTAGATGTCTTGGGCGATTCCAATTGATAATACTCCGGATAGGCCTCCTTTATGTAGGCCAGGATACGTTTGTAATCCCAGGAGATAGTATCAAAAGAACGACTTCCTCCGTTAAACGGCATTTCTTCCAAAAATCGTACGGCAACATCAAAATGCTTGGTAAGTTCCAAAATAGGCAGAATATCTTGGGTATTCTGACCATCCAAAGCAATGAAATTGATACGTACATTAAAGCCTTCCGTAATCAGTCTGAGCATATTATCGTGAACAATATCGTACTGGTTCCTACGGGTTATCCGCTCAAAGGTGTCTCGATCAATGGCATCCAAACTCACATTTATATTCTTGATACCCAATTGCTTGAGTTCGTCTATATGAGGTCCAATGAGCGTTGCATTGGTAGTGACTGAAATTTCGTTCAATCCCTCCAATGCTACCAAACGTCGTAATAGTACCATTAAGTCTTTGCGGACAAAGGGCTCTCCTCCTGTGATACGAATCTTATCTATACCTTGTGAAACCAAAATAGAGGCCAAGCGCGCCAGTTCCTCTATAGTAAACAGTTTGTCGTTTTTAGCAAAGTCGATACCCTCTGATGGCATGCAATAATTGCAGCGCAGATTGCAACGATCCGTTACTGCCAGTCGCAAATAGTTTATTCTTCTATTATGATTGTCTACGAGCATTTTATTTTCAAGTTCAAACTCAAATTTAAGCTATAAAAAATTGATATGTTTATTGATTTAAAAGTTTTGAAATTTTCTTGCTTCTAATTTTGTATGATATACATACTAAAACTAGATTTCCAAGACACAAGCCAATTTAGGTCGGATAGTATTTTTCGGTTTTGGCCACGATTTCATATTATGGATGGGCCGAGACCCAAACTGATTTATTTTTAAAAACTTCCTTCTTCCAAATAGGCACTTTTTGTTTTAAGGTGTCGATCAAAAAACGGCAGGCTTCAAAACAATCATCCCTATGGGCCGATGATGCCCCGACCACTACTACAGGTTCTTGAACGTTTTTAACCCCAACAGCATGCCGTACCACGATTTTATGAAGTGCCCATTTGTTTGAAGCCTCCATGGCAATCTTTTCCATCTCTTTAATAGCCATTTTCGCGTAGGTCTCAAATTCCAGGGAAACCACCTCTTCATTATTGGTAAATTCCCGAACGGAGCCTACAAAAACACAGATACCTCCGCTACTGGCATGGGAAAGCTCCCCATAAACTTGCGAGGTATCTATCATATCTACTATTTCAATAATCGGTTTCTCCATCAGCCTCCGCTTACCGGCGGAATTATGGCTATCTCATCACCGGTTTTCAAAGCGACCGCATCTTGGGCATATTCGCTATTTACAGCTACCGCCAATGAGGTCAATTTACCAAACTCGGGAAAAGAGCCGCACAAAAAACCTTTTAGCTCACCTACCGATGAAGGTGGGTGTTTCAATTCGGATAAATCCATTTGCGCACTTCCTACAATGTCCTTGGCAATTCCAAAAAGCAATACTTCCATCAAATACTATCCTATAATTTCCCTTTCCGCCATGTTGCTTATAAAAGGTTGTTTGTAAATACGGTTGCCCGTTGCCTTTTTCATAGCAATGGAAACCGCAGCACCTGCCGGTGGTAATGTCGGTTCCCCAAGTCCTGTAGGACTCAAGGTATTTTTTACAAAATGTGTTTCTACTTTGGGAGCTTCCTTCATACGAATAAGGCGGTACCTGTCATAGTTATTGACTTCCGGAACACCATCCTTAAAAGTAAAATTACCGTACATGGAATGCCCTACTCCATCAACAACACCACCTTCGATCTGGTTCAACGCACCCAATGGATTAACGACAATTCCACAATCCACGGCAACGGTCACTTTCTTAACAACAGGCTCATTATTTTCGATTACCACATCCGCAACTTCAGCCACATGGGTATTGTGACAATAATACGCACAGAAACCCTGATAGACCCCATCCTTAGGGTTACGATATCCGGATTTCTCTACGGCCAGATTAATGACATCCTCCATCCGCTCTGCGGAATATTGGATACGCTCATCTGTTGTGCCTTTCACCTTCTGGAGCATATCCAAGCGCATCTGCACCGGGTCTACTTCCAATGCTTCCGCAATCTCATCAAAAAAGCTTTGCTCTGCAAATGAAAGGAAATTGGTATAGGGTGCACGCCAGGCCCCGGTAGTGATATTGCTATCATATTTGGCCACATCTACTTGATAGTTCTCCAAGGCCCCTGCCGGGAAAAAGTTGGGAATTAAACCGTACATATTACTGTTGATGGATGCTTCCTTTAGATGGTAGCCCGTAATTTTACCGTCCTTTAGAGCGGCCTTTATACGATACTTTATGGCTGGACGATAAATGCCGGCCGCCATATCATCCTCTCTAGAATATACTACTTTAACCGGCTTTTTTGCCAAGTGGGATATTTCAGCGGCCTCCATCACAAAATCTCCATACAACCTTCTTCCAAAACCACCACCCATTCTAGTCATTTCCAAGTGAACATCCTCGATATTTCTTTTTAATTGCTCCGCTACGCGCCCTGCGGTACGCTCAGGAGTCTGTATCGGGCCTACTAAATGAATCTTGTCCGTTGAGACATTGGCATAAAAATTCATGGGTTCCATACAATTGTGGGGCAAGAATGGCGACTCATAGGTACGCTCCACAACTTGGTCCGCATTTCTAAAAGCCTTTTTTACATCACCATCTTTCCGAAGTGTTTCAAATGTATTGCCGTCCAATAAGTCGGTCAATAATTTATCGTGATTGGATGTACTTTCCATAGGTGTACCATCGCTCCATTCAGCACTCAAAGCTTCTTTGGCCTTCATAGCCTGCCAAGTTGTATTTGCTAAAACAGCTACTTTATCACCACCGCCCTTAAAGTCTCCAAAGCGGATCACATCGATTACGCCCTCCATTTTTTTGGCCGAACTATCATCAAAAGATTCCAATTTTTTCCCAAATGCAGGAGGTCGCAAGACAGCGGCAATTGCCATGCCTTCAGTTTTATAATCCAGTCCAAACAACGGTTTTCCGGTGACAATCTTAGCAATATCCACGTTACCGGCATCCGTACCTATAATTGTATAGTCCTTTGGGTCTTTGAGTGCAACCTTTTCTGGAACATCCAGAATGGAAGCTTCCTTAACCACATCCCCGTAGCCAAGGGTTTCCCCTTTAGCATTTGTGATTACACCGCCACTGGCAGAACATTCGGAGGCATCTACACCCCATTTTGCGGCAGCGGCATTGATCAGCATCTGCTTGGCAGTAGCACCGGTCTGCCGTAGGGCATCCCATCCATGACGAATGGACTGGCTTCCACCGGCCACCTGACGTGTATAGTCTTTTGTATTCAATATACCCTGCTCTACATGAACTTGGTCCCAAGGAACATCGAGCTCTTCGGCAATAATCATGGGCATAGACGTCTTTACGCCCTGCCCAATTTCTGGATTAGGCGAGTAAATCGTGACCATTCCATTATCAGCAATCTTGATAAAGGCATTAAAATCGTTGAAATTTAGACTGGCAATGTCCACAGGCATTTTCACTTCGTCCTTACAAGCGGTAAAGAGATTGAAACCTATAAGCATTCCACCTCCCGCCAGGGAAGAGGTCCTCAAAAAGGCCCTTCTACTAAATGAGTTGGATATTGTGGTTGACATATTGTTCTGATTTAAGGTTACTCGCCCATTTTTTCGGCGGCAAGGGCCACCGCCTGTTGTATACGATTGTAAGCCGCGCAACGACATATATTACCGTGCATGGCACTTTTGATTTCATCCTCAGTAGGATTTGGATTCTTGTCCAAAAAAGAGGAAGCCGTCATTATTTGTCCGGCTTGGCAATAACCGCACTGGGGCACATCTACTTCTTTCCAAGCTTCTTGGACAGGATGGGTACCATCTTCTGATAGGCCCTCAATGGTGGTAATGGCCTTACCTTCCATTTGTGCTACCGGTACGAGGCAGCTTTGAATAGCGTTTCCGTCCACATGGACATTACAGGCTCCACATTGGCCGATTCCACAACCATATTTGGTGCCCACAAGATCCATATGATCTCGTAAGGCCCACAATAATGGAGTATCCGAGGAAACATCCACGGACCTGTCTTCACCGTTAATTTTTAGGGTGTACGTTGGCATGTTGTTTGTATTGTGTTGAAAATCCGTTATGGCATCAGGAATGAGGAGGAATCCCTAAGACTACCTTAAGGCCTAAATTAATCAAAATATAGTATGTTCAATTTTCACATAGGGGTTTTAACCTTTTTTTATGTTAAAGGTCCTATTCTTTCTATCTCTTTCTGGGGCTTTAGCCGTACCATTTATGGCAATCAATGAAATACTAAACGGATTGCATTACATTTATACCGATGAAAGACGCTAAACAAATCAATAGTGTACAGAATCCACTTGTCAAAAGGGTTTTGACCCTTAAGGACAAATCCCGTGAGCGAAGGAAAACGGGATTTTTTGTCCTAGAAGGACAGCAAGAAGTTCAGCTCGCCATAAAAGGAAAATTTGAACTGGAAACCCTCTTCATCAATCCTGGTGTCTGTAACAATGAAGCCTTTTTGAAAGCCTTGGATAACATAAGACCCCGACCGGAGTTTATCATTATTTCCAATGAAATCTATAAAAAGTTAGCCTATCGTGAGAGCACCGAAGGTATTTTGGCCATTGCCAAAGGTAAATCCCATACGCTAGACAATCTCGTGTTTCGTACCGAAAATCCGTTTATCCTAATAGCTGAAGCTCCGGAGAAACCCGGAAATATAGGCGCCCTGCTACGAACCGCGGATGCGGCCAACTTGGATGCCGTAATTATTGCCGACCCCAAGACCGATCTCTACAATCCCAATATCATCCGGTCTAGCGTTGGATCTATTTTTACCAACCAAATTGCTATGGCAAGCACTTCTGAGGCCATTGAATTTCTTAGGAAAGAGAACATTTCCATCCTTTGTGCGGCACTTACCGCCTCCAAAATATATACCCATGTTGATTTTACCAAACCCTCGGCACTTGTGGTAGGTACGGAAGCTACGGGACTTTCCAATAAATGGCTGGAGCATTCCCATCAAAATATTCTCATCCCGATGGCCGGGCAAATCGATTCCCTTAATGTTTCCGTATCCGCAGCAATACTTATCTTTGAAGGTTTGAGGCAAAGAGGTTTTTGAGGTTTACGTTTTGTAACCTGAATAAATACTAAGGCTGTAATCCAAAGAATACCAAACCAAAATGAATATACTTTTCTACGTTATCATTGCCATTTTAATTGTTCAGTATCTTGTTGAGACGATCTTGGATTACCTAAATGCCAAAAAATATGGCGATCCGGTCCCCAAAGAATTGGACAACCTGTTTGACACAGAAGAATATCAAAAATCCCAAGATTACAAAAAGACCAATTATTCCTTTGGATTATTGACCTCCACTTTTTCCCTTTTACTCACATTGGGCTTTTTAATATTCGATGGATTTGAATGGATCGATTCCATCGCACGTTCTATGACCGATAATAGTATGTTTCAGGCCCTTGTGTTTTTTGGTGCCATTCTTATAGGCAGTGATTTGATCACTACTCCTTTTTCCTATTACCAAACTTTCGTCATCGAAGAAAAATTTGGATTCAATAAGACCACCAAAAAAACATTTGTCCTTGATAAATTAAAAGGGTGGTTGATCATGGCCATTTTAGGGGGTGGAATTTTAGCTGTTGTAATTTGGTTCTTTCAATGGGCAGGAACGGACTTTTGGATCTACGCATGGGTAGTGATAGCTATTTTTACAGTTTTTATGAACCTTTTTTATAGTAGGTTGATCGTCCCTTTGTTTAATAAACAGACTCTTTTGGCCCAAGGAAGTCTTAAGGAAAAGATCGAGTCCTATGCACAGAAAGTAGGTTTTGAGCTTAAAAACATTTTTGTAATCGATGGTTCCAAGCGCTCCACCAAGGCCAATGCATATTTTTCTGGATTTGGAAGGGAAAAACGGGTCACCCTATACGATACTTTGATCAATGACTTGGAGGAAGATG
Source organism: uncultured Flavobacteriaceae bacterium (assembly GCA_947494715.1). Lineage (GTDB taxonomy): Bacteria > Bacteroidota > Bacteroidia > Flavobacteriales > Flavobacteriaceae > Ulvibacterium. The sequence goes on from CANLWG010000010.1 coordinate 124,157, forward strand.
AAATTGTGGCAGTCCTAGCCCATGAGGTAGGACATTATAAACGCAGACATATTATCTTTAATCTTATCGCCTCTGTACTTTTGGCCGGTCTAACTTTGTTTATTCTTTCGCTTTTTATCAATAACCCCAATATGTCCTTGGCCATTGGTGTTTCCAAACCTAGTTTTCATGCGGCCTTGATCGGATTTGGGATTCTTTATAGCCCTATTTCGGAAATTACCGGCCTAGTTATGAACTACCTATCTCGAAAGTTCGAGTTTCAGGCCGATGATTATGCCAAAAATACCTTTGCGGCCATGCCGTTGATAAGCTCCCTTAAAAAGTTGTCCAAGAAAAGCCTTAGTAACCTTACCCCGCATTCTGCATATGTTTTTGTTCACTATTCCCATCCGCCGTTAATAGCCCGTATCCGCAACTTAAAGGCATAATTTTTGTTGTGTATTGGTTAGGATTGTGGTAATTTTAATATAGTATGACTCAGGCTACCATAGAAAAGGAGAACAAACAGATTGCTAAGCAATACAAGGAATTGCTACGCATAAGCTATCAGACTTTGTCCGATGATGACAAAAAACTGATACGATCTGCTTTTGAGGTAGCCGTAGATGCCCATAAAAATCAACGTAGGAAATCCGGCGAGGCCTATATCTTCCATCCCATTGCGGTAGCTAAGATCGTGGCTTCCGAAATAGGTCTGGATGCAGTTTCCATTGCCTCTGCCCTGTTACATGATGTTGTTGAGGATACCGAATATACTTTGGACGACATAGAACGTATGTTCGGGGAGACCGTAGCCCGGATTGTGGACGGCCTCACAAAAATAGCACATCTTAAAAAAGACATGAATATCTCCCAACAGGCGGAGAACTTCAGGAAAATGTTGCTTACCCTTCATGATGATGTGAGGGTAATCATCATAAAAATTGCAGATCGGTATCACAACATGCTCACCCTGGATGCCATGCCAGAACATAAGCAGGTTAAAATGGCCTCCGAAACACTCTATATTTATGCACCTCTGGCCCATCGTATCGGACTTTATAATATCAAGACCGAACTGGAAGACCTTAGTCTAAAGTATACAGAGCCCGAAGTCTATCAGGATATTGCGGGAAAGATAGAGGACTCCAAAGTAGAACAACAGGATTACATCGACGCCTTTTCGAGCATTATTGATAAGTCGCTTAAAAAAGAAGGCCTTAACTATAACATCAAAGGCAGAATGAAATCCATCTTTTCCATTCGGAAAAAGATGAAAACCCAGAATGTCTCCTTCGATGAAATCTACGACAAGTTTGCCATTCGAATCATCTATAAATCCGACAAGCAAAATGAAAAGTTTATCGCTTGGAAAATATACTCTATCGTAACAGATCATTTTACGCCCAATCCGGTGCGTCTACGTGACTGGATTTCGTCACCCAAATCCACAGGTTATGAGGCTCTTCACATAACCGTAATGGGACCAAATGGAAATTGGGTAGAGGTACAGATACGAAGTGAACGTATGCATGAAATTGCGGAAAAAGGATATGCAGCCCACTTTAAGTACAAGCATGGGGAACAAAAGGAACAAGGTATAGAAGTGTGGCTAAATCGTCTTCAGGAAGCTTTGGAAAGTTCCAATAGCAGCGCGGTAGATTTTGTTGAGGAATTTAAATTGAATCTCTACTCCAAGGAAATTTTCGTCTTTACTCCAAAAGGTGAACTTAAGTCGCTCCCCAAAGGAGCCACACCCCTCGATTTTGCCTTTAATATCCATACAGAGGTGGGAATGCGCACACGGGGTGCCAGGGTAAATGGTAAATTGGTTCCGTTAAACACCACCTTGAACAGTGGAGATCAAGTGGAAATTATTACTTCGGACCAGGCCAAACCCAATCAGAACTGGCTGGACTACGCCACTACGGCAAGGGCAAGGGCCAAAATAAAATCATCTCTAAGGGAGGAAAAGAAGACTATTGCCCAGGAAGGTAAGGAAGTATTGCGAAGAAAACTGAAATCGCAAAAGGTTACCCTTAGCGAGGATGTGGTAAACAAAATGGTCATTTATTTTAAGCTCAAGACCAGTCTGGATCTGTTTTATCGGGTTGGGATCGGGGCCATAAACAACCAAAAGATCAAGGAGTTTGCATCTTCCTATAGTAATGCCTTTATCAGTTTTTTTAAGAATAAAATTCGTAGGCATTCTGTCCCTGAAGATATTGATAAGGATGAGATAACCTCCAAATACGACATGCTTGTATTTGGAAAGGACGAGGAGAAATTGGACTATACACTATCCAAATGCTGTAATCCTATACCTGGGGACGATGTCTTTGGTTTTATCAGCGTAAACGAAGGTATAAAGGTCCATAAGAAAAACTGTCCCAATGCCATATCACTTCAATCTAATTATGCCTATCGCATCATAAGCGCCAAATGGATAGATTCCACACAAGAAGAGTTCAAATCGGAAATTCAGCTTACCGGAATTGACAACCTAGGTCTTGTCAGTGAAATTACGGAGGTAATCTCCGACGATATGCATGTTAATATGCGTAATCTTAACTTTAGTACGGAAGGCGGTACATTTACAGGAAGGATTACCGTAGTGGTCAAAAACAATGGTATCCTTAAAAAATTAATCACCAATTTAAAGCGTATAGAAGGCATAGACAAAGTAACCCGAATTTAAATTTTAAGCGTACCTTTGTGGTTTAGCATTGTCGGAAAATTATAATGGCTCCCAATAAGAATCAAGAAATAGTAAAAAGCGTTTTTACCACTTTTTTAGAGGAAAACGGACATCGGAAAACACCGGAAAGGTACGCCATACTTCAAGAAATTTATGATAGTGACGATCATTTTGATATAGAATCTCTCTACATCAATATGAAAAACAAAAAGTATAGGGTGAGCCGGGCCACTTTGTACAATACCATTGAACTCTTATTGGAATGCAAATTGGTACGGAAACATCAATTTGGGAAAAATCAGGCCCAATACGAGAAATCTTATTTTGATCGACAGCATGACCATGTTATCCTAACCGATACGGGGGAGGTTATGGAATTTTGCGACCCAAGGATCCAATCTATCAAAAAAACCATTGAAGAAGTTTTCAACATCAAAATTAATACACATTCGCTTTACTTTTACGGTACAAAAAACCAGGAAGAAAAATCAGATAACTAACCAAAGCATACATGGCGGTAGATTTATTGTTAGGCCTACAATGGGGTGACGAAGGAAAGGGAAAAATTGTAGACGTACTGACCAAGAATTATGATATCATAGCCCGTTTTCAAGGAGGGCCCAATGCAGGACATACACTAGAATTTGATGGGATAAAACACGTACTTCATACCATTCCATCGGGAATTTTTCACAAAAATGCTGTCAATATTGTTGGCAATGGCGTTGTAATAGATCCCGTGATCTTCAAAAAGGAATTGGATGCGCTCGAGAAATTCAACATAGATTTCCATTCAAAATTGTTGATTTCTAGAAAAGCACATCTCATTTTACCTACCCATAGACTTTTGGACGCCGCTTCAGAAGCTGCCAAGGGAAAGGCCAAAATTGGTTCGACTTTAAAGGGAATCGGCCCCACCTATATGGACAAGACCGGCCGTAACGGCATGCGTATAGGAGATCTTGAGCTAGATGGTTGGAAGGAAAAATACAGGGCCTTGGCCGATAAGCACGAAGCCATGATCGCTTTCTACAATGTAGACATCCAGTACGATCTAAAGGAGCTTGAAGCTGAATTCCTAAATGCCGTTGAAACATTAAAACAATTACGATTCATCGATAGCGAGGAATATCTATTCCAGGCACAATCCAAAGGAAAAAAAATATTGGCAGAGGGTGCCCAGGGATCTTTATTGGACATCGATTTTGGAACCTACCCCTACGTAACCTCTTCCAATACTACTGCAGCCGGAGCCTGCACCGGATTAGGTATTGCGCCAAATAAAATAGGTGATGTAAAGGGTATTTTCAAGGCCTATACCACCCGTGTTGGAAGTGGTCCGTTCCCCACAGAGCTATTTGACCAGGACGGGGAGACCATGGGGCGAGTCGGCAATGAGTTCGGTGCCACCACAGGAAGACCAAGACGATGTGGTTGGCTGGATCTTGTAGCACTTAAATATGCGGTACGAATAAATGGTGTAACCGAATTGATGATGATGAAGGCCGATGTGTTGAGTGGTTTTAAGAAGATAAAAGTCTGCACGGCCTACAATTATAAGGGAAAAGAAATTACACATCTACCGTACAATATCGAAAGTGAAAACGTAAAACCGATTTATACGGAGATGAAAGGCTGGGAAAAAGATCTTACCCAAATGGAAAAGGCCGAACAACTTCCGGACACTCTGCATGAGTATATCAAATTTTTAGAGGGAGAATTACGCGTTCCCATCAAAATTGTTTCTGTTGGGCCGGACAGGACTCAGACCATACATCGTTAGATAAATACAAATTAGCTTGAACTATTTCATATGAAAAAAACCAATATTTCCGGAATTACCCTGGTTGTTTGCATCTTTGCTTTGATTTCCTGTGCCGGTCAAAAAGCGATGGATACGGGGTTTACCAATCTCTTTAATGGCGAAAATCTTGACGGTTGGGTCGGGAACAAAGAATCCTACAGGGCCCAGGACGGCATGATTATAGTAGATCCGAATGGCGGCGGTAGCGGCGGAAATTTATTTACCGAAAACGAGTATAGTGATTTTATCTTTCGGTTTGAATTTCAACTGACCCCCGGAGCCAATAACGGATTGGGTATCCATGCGCCACTTGAAGGAGATGCCGCCTATGTAGGCAAAGAATTGCAAATATTGGATAATACGGCAGAAAAATATGCCGAACTCCAGCCTTATCAATTTCACGGATCGGTCTATGGTATTATACCGGCAAAAAAGGGATTTTTAAAACCCGTAGGTGAGTGGAACCAGCAGGAGGTGATTGTCCAAGGTTCAACCATAAAAATCAATTTAAACGGAACCACCATAGTCGATTCCGATTTTGTGGAAGCCAGTAAAAATGGTACAATGGACAAAAAAGACCATCCCGGACTAGAACGGAATAGCGGGCACATTGGGTTTTTAGGACATGGTGATGTAGTACGTTTCCGAAACATTCGCATAAAAGATCTAACCAAAAAATAAAAACAAAGAACCAAACTTTAAGGCATCATGAGCAATAAGACGAATCGTAGGGAATTTGTAAAGAAGAGCGGCCTGGGAATTTTGGGCGTTGCGTTGGCCCCGTCCCTTCTCGGGAAAATAGGTAGCAAAGGACGTTTGCGTACCGCACATATCGGAGTCGGTGGTATGGGCGGAGAAGATTTAAAGGCCATATCTTCACATAACTTGGTCGATGTTACCGCTTTATGTGATGTGGACTCTACACGATTGGCCGCAGCCCTTAAGCTTCATCCAAATGCAAAGACGTACTCTGACTATAGGCTTATGCTTCGGGAAATGGCAAATGACATTGATGCCGTAATCGTTTCTACCCCCGATCATACGCATGCACCGGCCTCTATGTTGGCCATGGGTATGGACAAGCCTGTTTATTGCCAAAAACCTTTGACGCACCATGTGTCCGAGGCCAGGGCCATGAAAAAGTTGGCCGCAGAAAAGAATCTGGTGACCCAAATGGGTATTCAGGTACATTCTTTTTATGATTACAAATTAGCCACCTTGTTAATTCAATCCGGAATTATTGGAAAAGTGCATACCGTAAGGGCATGGTCTCCTAAAAACTGGGGATATGATGGCCCTGCGCCCCAAGGTGAAGATCCGGTTCCCGAAACTTTGGATTGGAATCTATGGTTGGGAACTTCTGCGGAAAGACCCTATAAGAAAGATATTTATCATCCGGGTAATTGGAGAAAGTTAATGGATTATGGCTGCGGTACCTTGGGCGATATGGGCGTGCATATTTTTGACACCCCCTACAATGCCTTGGAGTTGGATGTACCGAGAACCATAAAAAATAAATGTAGAAAACCCAATGGGTTCGCCTACCCTCAGAACAACATTGTTACCTATGAATTTCCTGAAACCAAGTATACGGGCAAGACACTAAAATGGGTTTGGTATGATGGTCCCGGAGCACCTGAAAAACATAAAGATCTAAAATTACCCAATGGCGAGGAACTTCATGATCAAGGTGCTATGTTCATGGGGGAAAAGGGAAGATTGTATCTTCCCCATTTTCAAAAGCTTCCACAATTAATAGTCGATGGTCAGTACAAGGAAATGGACATTGAATCCTTTAATCTAGGTGCCCCGGTAAGGGATTACGAATCCGAAGGCAAAAAACACTACCACCAATTCGTGGATGCCTGTCTTGGAACAGGAGAGTGCAGTGCACCATTTTCGTACGCTTCCCGATTGACCGAAACTATACTTCTAGGGGTAATCGCCGGACGTTTCCCGAACAAGACCTTACATTGGGATGCCGAAACGGCCAAATTCTCAGAAGAGGAAGCCAACCAGTATTTGGAATCGGTCTATAGGGATTTTTAATTATTACCCTATCAATAAGGTATATATAGTTCTATTGATTAAAGGTGTCCCTAAGTCAATTGCTTGAAATTGGGTCATATTAAATCTATCCTAATCCCTAGGTGTCCTCGTTGAAAAAATCCTATTTTTGGGCAAATTTTTGAGTTTGCATAAACTGGTTCCATATTTAGCGGCAGTATTTTTTTTCGGAAATATTTGGGCGCAGGATAGTTCCAAGGTAGAGGACAGCGTTCAAAGTAAGCAAATCAATATTGTTTATGGAGCCAACTTCACCAAGGATGAGGAACAGTTTCCGGGTGCCTTTATTTTTAGCAAAGACGAAAGGCAAGTCCAGTTTGAACATGAAGGTGCTGACCTATGGTGTGATATCGCCATCCACTACCAAAAAGAAAACAGATTAAAGGCCATAGGTAACATCCGTTTGCAACAAGGGGATTCGGTATTATTGACCAGTGGAAAAATAGACTATGACGGCGAAAACAAATTGGCCAAGGCTTGGGAAAACGTCGTTCTAGAGAATAAACAGGAAAATCAGCAGACCACACTACGGACGGACACCCTGTATTTTGACCGGGAAAAACAGGAATCTTACTACGATAGCTTTGGCACCGTGGTAGATTCGGCCAACACCTTGACCAGTGAAATAGGGCGCTATTTTATGGAACTGAAAAAATACCAGTTCCTGGATAGCGTACATATTAAGAACCCTCAATACATAATGGATTCGGAACGGCTGGATTATTATGAAACCTCAAAAAATGCCTATATGTACGGGCCATCCACCATCACGGGTGAAGAATACAAAATCTATTGCGAAAGGGGGTTCTATGATACGAAAATCGAGAGCGGCTATGGAATCAAAAACACCAGGATAGATTACAACAACCGTATCATTGAAGGAGATAGCGTGTTCTTTGACAAAGCTACGGAATTTGCTTCTGCCACCAATAACATCAAAGTAACGGATACGGTAAACAATGGCATCATTAGGGCTCATTATGCGGAAGTATTTAAAGCCAAGGACTCTGTTTTTGCAACAAAACGGGCTGTATACATTTCTTTGGTAGAACAGGATTCGCTGTATGTTCACGGAGATACATTAATGGTAACGGGGAAACCGGAAAATCGGATTTCAAGGGCATTTCGAAATGCCAGATTTTATAAGACTAATATGAGCGGAAAATGCGATTCCATTCATACCGAAGAAAAAACAGGATTGACCCAACTTATCCGTGACCCCATAATCTGGAATGGTGAAAACCAGATGACCGGGGATAGCATTCATCTAATTTCGGATTTGAAGACTGAAAAATTGGATTCCCTAAAAGTACTCAACAATGCATTTATCATTTCCTTGGATAGTATTAGTATGGAAGGGTACAATCAGGCCAAGGGAAAGGATCTGTTCGGACAGTTCGAGGACAATGAACTCAAGATCATTGACTTGATTAAAAATACCGAGGTAATTTACTATATGTATAATGATGACGATGAACTCCTGGGAATCGACAAGACCATATGTAGCGCCATACGGATTACTATGGTAAATAACGATGTGGAAGATCTTACCTTTTTTGTGAACCCTGATGGAGATATTTTTCCAGAAAAAGACCTACCCAAGGAAAGTAGAAAGCTAAAAGGATTTATTTGGCGTGGCGATGAACGCATCATGACCAAGGACGATATTTTTGATGAGGACGACAACAACATTCAATTGGTAACCATTCAGGGCATTGATAACCCTATCGATATTGATGCGGAGGAGGAAAACCGTACCAAAAATGCCGGAGATCCGGTAAATAAGATTCTGCCCAACCAAACTGATCAAACCCCCGAACCCAACGCTCGTCCAAAAGTCCAAAAAGTAAAAGCAAATTAACGCATCACATGGACCTGTCAGGTTTTGAAAACCTGACAGGTCCATGACGAAGCATGAAAGAAGATTTTCTAAAATATCAGGCACAGACCACGCCGAACCCTCTAGGTTTGGAGGTATCACATGCCAAAGGGAGCTATATTTATGATTCCCAAGGCAATGCCCATTTGGATTTTGTGGCAGGTGTATCGGCCTGTGGATTGGGGCATTGTCATCCCAAAGTAGTTCATGCCGTACAGGAGCAGGTAGAAAAGTATATGCATGTTATGGTCTATGGGGAGTACATTCAGGAACCGGCGGTGGCCTATACCAAATTACTCGCTTCGTTACTGCCAGCTCCCTTGGAAACTACCTATATGGTCAATTCCGGAACTGAAGCCATGGAAGGAGCCCTAAAGTTGGCAAGACGTTTTACCGGACGAACACAAATTGTTGCCGCTCATGGTGCCTACCACGGAAATACCATGGGGAGTTTAAGCATTATGGGCTATGAGGAAAGAAAAAGTGCCTTTAGACCCTTGTTGAGCGATATTCGTTTTATACATTTCAATTCCTTGGTCGACATCCAGAAAATTACCAAAAAGACGGCTGCGGTTGTTTTGGAGACCATACAGGGTGGAGCGGGATTCATTGTTCCCGAAGATGATTATATGGAAAAGCTAAGGGAACGCTGTAACCAAACAGGTAGCGTATTGATATTGGACGAGGTACAGCCGGGATTTGGAAGAACGGGCAAATTGTTCGCTTTTGAGCATTACAATTGTAGCCCCGATATTTTAGTAATGGGCAAGGCCATGGCTTCCGGATTACCAGTTGGGGGCTTTACGGCATCAAGGCAAATGATGGCCACATTGCAGGACAGTCCCAAATTGGGACATATCACCACCTTTGGAGGAAATGCCGTAATCGCATCGGCCTGTTTGGCGACACTACGGGAAATTACCGAAAGTACCTTGATGCAAGATACTTTGGTAAAGGAAAAATTGTTCAGAAAACTATTACAACATCATCTTATACGAGAGATTAGAGGAAAGGGGTTATTATTGGCCCTTATCATGGAAAATGGGGAAATGGCCAATTATATTGTGCTAGAATGTGCTAAAAGAGGGTTGATTCTTTTTTGGCTTTTGTTCGAGCCTAAAGCGGTTAGAATCTCACCGCCGTTGACCATATCCGAGCAAGAAATACAAAAAGGATGTGCTGTTATTCTTGAAGTTTTAACGGCATACGAGCAATAATTTGTTAACTAATTTGTTAATAATATAGCCCAAATCAAGAATGAAAAGTATCTTCAAAAGATTACTTTTAATTCCATAGTTTAACCAAAACGTTCCTATGGCGTTAGATTCTAACGAAAGACCGGGCCAATCCGTGGCCAAGTTCGAGTCCATGCTCAAAACGGATGATATCTACTTCTTTGACGCGGAGGATTTTGAGGAAATCGTACATCACTATCTCAACCACGGCAAAATAGCCTTGGCCAAAAAGGCCATAAAAATAGGGCTGCGGCAACATCCGGGAAGCATTGAACTGAAATTATTGGAAGTAGAGGTTCTTGTGTTCGAAAACCATTTGGAAGTAGCGGAACAACTTTTGGACGAACTTCAACTCTTGGATGCGCATAACGAAGAAATCTATATCCAAAGGGCCAATATCCATTCTAAAAAAGACAACCATGAAGCAGCGGTATTATTGCTGCAAAAGGCTTTAGAGTTGGCCGAAAACAGTTTTGATATCCATTCGCTCCTAGGCATGGAATACCTTTTTATGGACGATTTTAAATTGGCGCAGAAAAGCTTTATGAAGTGCGTCAATTTTGATGAACAGGATTATTCCTCCCTGTACAACGTTATCTATTGTTTTGAGTTTTTAGAAGATTACGATGGCGCCATACATTACCTTAACGATTATCTAGAGCGCAATCCGTATTGCGAGGTGGCGTGGCATCAGTTGGGAAAACAATATTTCACCAAGGAAATGTACCCAGAGGCGCTAACAGCCTTCGATTTTGCCATAATTTCTGACGATTCGTTCATAGGGGCCTATTTTGAAAAGGGTAAGGTACTGGAGAAATTGGGTAAGTATAAAGAGGCCATTGAAAATTATGAGATTACCGTAAAGATTGAAGATCCCACCTCCCATGCCTACCTACGTATAGGTAAATGTCATGAAAAACTGGGCAATGACGAAATGGCAAAATACTATTTTTATCAGACCGTCCACGAAGACCCGTTATTGGATAAAGGTTGGTTGGCCATTACTGATTTCTATAGAAAACAACATAATTACAAAAAGGCCTTATACTACATTAACAAAGCCTTGAATATTGATGGGGAAAACCCACACTATTGGAAAAAATGTGCGCTGATCAATGCTTGTCTCAAAAATTATGAGCAGGCGGATTTTGCCTTCAAACAAACGGTGGAGCTGGGAAATTATGAGTTGGAAACTTGGTTGCAATGGGCCGATGTATTGCTGAAAAACGATGACATCCCAGCCGGAATACAAATTTTGGCACAGGGAAAGGAGTTTTATCCGGAAAGTGCGGAAATCCAATACAAAATGGCGGGGCTGTACTTATCTGCCAAGGACACTATCAATGCCCGAATAAGTCTAAAGGACGCATTAAATACGGATTTTGAAAAATTGCACCTGTTCGAAAAGGAATTTACACAATTCCAACATTTGGAATGGATACATGACATAATCTCCAACTGTAAAAGGGCTTCGAGATAAAAAAGCTATTTTTGCCTTTTTTGTCCCTATGGAAAATAGAAACCTCTTCCAACATCTTATCATCGGACTAAAAGGAATGGCCATGGGCGTGGCCGAACTTGTACCCGGTGTTTCAGGGGGAACCATAGCTTTTGTTGCCGGTATTTACGAAGAACTTATCGCTTCCATTAATAATGTACATCCCAGCCTGATCGGTGTATGGCGAAAAGAAGGTTTCAAGGCTTTTTGGCAAAAATTGAATGGCAGCTTTTTAATTGTACTGCTTGTAGGAATGTTGATCAGTATTTTTTCATTCTCCAAATTAATCAGCTGGCTATTGGAAAATGAACCTATCCCCTTGTGGTCCTTCTTTTTTGGGCTGGTATTGGCCAGTGTTTTGTTTGTTGCAAAAGCTATAAAAAAATGGAGCCCGATGACCGTTTTCTTATTGTTATTCGGTGCCATTGTAGCTTATTATGTAACTATCCTTCCGCCTTCGCAAAATACGGATAGCCTTCCCTTTTTGTTTTTTTCCGGAGCATTGGCAGTCTGTGCCATGATCTTACCGGGTATTTCTGGTTCTTTTATTTTGGTCCTTTTGGGTTCCTATAAAACCGTTTTGGATGCGGTGGACGATAAGAATTTCAAAATCCTTATAACGGTCACCCTGGGAGTAATCTTCGGACTTTTGAGCTTTGCCAGGCTTTTAAAATGGATGTTCGACCATTACAAGAACATAACCTTGGCTATTTTAACAGGTTTTATTTTAGGCTCTTTAAACAAAATATGGCCATGGAAAAAGGTTTTGGAAACAAAACAGATTGGTAGTAAGACCATTACCTTGGATGAGAATATTTCTCCATTTTTGTTTGAGGGGGACAATCAAATTATACCTGCCATAATTGCTGCGATCGTTGGTTTTTCCCTTATTTTTATCTTGGAAAAAACGGCCTCGAAAAAATAAAGCCATACTCCTTATGTACAACCCTAGAACGTTTATGGATAAGGTATTTCTGGTGCTGAAAGGGCTTTTTATGGGTGCGGCAAATAAGGTACCCGGAGTTTCTGGAGGAATTGTGGCCTTTGTAGGGGGGTTCTATGAAGAGTTCATCTATTCACTTCAGAAAATAAACGGAAAGGCGTTTAAACTTTTGTTCAACGGTAGATTTAAAAGTTTTTATCAGTATGTAAACGGCCAGTTTCTATCCCTTCTCATATTTGGAATGTTGGTCAGTTATTTTAGCGTTTCCAAATTGCTGGACTATTTTTTGGAACGTAAGGAACTGTTTGTCTGGGCCGCTTTTTTTGGAATGATTTTAGGATCCATCTACTATATCTCCAAGGATTTCGGACACTGGAACAAACGAACGATTCCTGCCGGTGTATTGGGACTTCTGGTAGGTATTTCCATTAGTTTTTTGAGTCCGGCCAGGGAAAACGACAATTTAATCTTCATTTTTCTCTGCGGAATGATCAGTGTTTCCGGTATGACCTTGCCTGGACTTTCGGGTTCGTTTATACTGATATTACTAGGAAATTATGTGCTGTTGCTTGTAGATTCCGTAAATGCCCTTTATGATACATTTTCCGAAGTGTTTAAAGGTGATTTTAGTTTCATGAAAAACGAAGAACGGCTAAATACACTTACCATTTTGGCTGTTTTCACCACAGGATCGGCTGCCGGATTGGTGACCCTCTCCCATATCCTTAGTTACGTACTTAAACATTACAAACATATAACCACTGCGGTCATTATCGGTTTTATTACAGGTTCCCTGGGAGTGGTATGGCCTTGGAAAAAAACCATCTTTAAGACGGATTCTATGGGGGAGATGTTTTTGGATTCCAACGGGAAGCCGATTATTGTTAACTATGAGCGGTATTTTCCGGATTTTCAAAATCCAGAAACTTGGTGGGCCCTTTTTTTTGTGGTCATAGGAATTTTTGTTTTATTAGGACTGGAATGGTATGGTGAATACAGAAAACAAAACAAATAGATATGGCTTGGTGGGAAAAAATATTTCCTACTCCTTCTCCAAGGGATATTTTACCCAAAAGTTTGCCGATATGGGATTGAACGATTATTCCTATGAAAATTTTGATCTTCAACATATTAATGAGTTCCGTGAACTTGTACGCAATACTACAGGACTAAAAGGATTGAATGTAACCATTCCCTACAAGGAAGAGGTACTGCCTTTTTTGACCGGATTGGATGAAACCGCAGGGCAAATTGGTGCAGTTAATACCATTAAATTAAGAGGCGAAGAATTGATCGGGTACAACACGGATGCACACGGATTTCAAAAATCCTTGGAACCTTTTTTGGCAAAACACCATACCAGTGCGTTGATATTGGGCACCGGTGGGGCTTCCAAGGCAGTGGCTTTTGTCCTGAGGCAATTGGGAATGGCCTTTCGCTTTGTATCCCGAAATCCAACCCATAATCAGATGGGATATACGGAAATAGATGAAGAAACCTTGGAGCGACACCAAGTAATCATAAACTGCACCCCGTTGGGCACCTATCCCAATGTAGCGCAAAAACCTCCACTACCCTACCCTTATCTCAACAAAGAGCATTTATTGTACGACCTTATTTACAATCCGTCCAAAACTGCATTTTTGTTAGAAGGGGAGTCAAGAGGAGCTACAATATGCAATGGTCTGCGTATGTTGGAACTACAAGCAGAAAAGGCTTGGGAAATTTGGAATAGTTAATCTTGGTGTGAAGTTGACGGCTAGAAGCCGATATCCGATTCCTTTGTTCTGATTTATGCTCGTTTTCAGCAATTTGTTCCGTTTTAGATACCTGCCGGGGTTATGTGTTCATATATACATGGGAAAGATTGAAGGTAAAAACAGGGGTATAACGGAAAAACCATGCGATGGGCGTGGCGGGCAGGGCTGAGCCGAGTTCCGGGTTCGCCTCACCAAAGAAACCCTCTATAATTTTTGCGGTTATACAGGTTGTTAGTATCTTAACCTTAGCAATTGTTTGCAAAACCCAAAACTATTGACCATGTTGGAAGGGAAAGACCAGGAACTACAGGAAAATGTAGGGGAAGATTTCTCAGAAACTACCGGAATACCATCCGATCCGGAGAAAAGCACTGAGACCAAATCCAAAGAAGATACGAATGCGGAAACCGTAGAGTCGGAGCCGCCCGAATTGGAGAAGTCCGGAAACGAAGATATTCTGGAAGAAATGGACGAATCCAGGACAGAGAAAAAAACCGAGGCCAAATCCAAGGAAGATACGAATGCGGAAACCGTAGAGCCGGAACCGCCCGAATCGGAGAAGTCCGGGAACGAAGATGTTCTGGAAGAAATAGACGAATCCAGTACAGAGAAAAAAACCGAGGCCAAATCCAAAGAAGATACGAATGCGGAAACCGTAGAGCCAGAACCGTCCGAACCGGAAAAGTCCAAGGATGAAGATGTTTTGGAGGAGATTGAAGAGTCCAATGCGGATAAAAACATTGAGGCCGAATCCAAGGAAGATACGAATGCGGAAACCGTAGAGTTGGAACCGTTCGAATCGGAAAAGCCTAAGGATGAAGATGTTTTGGAAGAGATTGAAGAGTCCAATGCGGAAGATGCCGAGGACAAGGACAATCATCATCGCCATCATATACCCTTATTGGACTATCATTCCATGTCCATGGAAAACCTGGTAGGTGAACTACAAAGATTGGTCCGTAATGAAAAGGTACAGGCCATAAAAAAACATGTTGACGGCATTAAATATGAATTTGATCTGAAATTTCAAGAATTTCTAGAGCATAAAAAAGAGGAGTTTATCGCCAATGGCGGAAACGAAATAGATTTTAGGTACAATTCCGTAACCAAAAGGCAGTTCAATGAGGTCTATGGGGATTATCGTGAGAAAAGAAACCTTTATTATAAGAACCTTGAAAAGAATCTAAAGGATAATCTGGCAACGCGCTTGGGGATAATAGAAGAGCTTAAAGGCCTTATGAACGTAGAAGAGGATATGAATACCACCTATAGAACCTTTAAGGTTGTCCAGGAACAATGGCGCAATGCGGGAGCTATCCCCCGCACTCATTATAACGATGTCTGGCGTACCTATCACCACCACTTGGAAATTTTCTATGATTTTCTGCACTTGAATCGGGAATTGCGCGACCTTGACTTCAAGCATAATCTGGAGGAGAAGCAAAAAATTGCAGAACGTGCGGAGGCCTTGGCACAAGAAGAGGATCTGGGCAAGGCCTTTCAGGAACTACAGACACTCCATAAAATCTGGAAGGAAGATATCGGTCCGGTAGGAAAGGAACACCGGGAAGAAATCTGGGAACGATTTAGCAATGCTACAAAGGTACTACATCAAAGGAGACAGGAGCACTACAAGGAACTGGACAAGCAGTATGAAAAAAACCTAGAGAAAAAAAATGAGATAATCGCTTCCATATTGGCCATAAGTTCGCAGGTGGCCAATAACCATAAGGCCCTACAGCAGCAGATACGGCTGATAGAGGATTTACGGGAAGATTTTTTTAAAGCGGGCAAAGTTCCACAACAGGTCAATGAAGAGACCTGGGCTTCCTTTAAGGATGCGGTACGGCAATTTAACAGAAATAAGAATGCATACTATAAGAATCTAAAAAAAGACCAGCACGAAAATCTGGAAAAAAAACGAAAACTGCTGGAATTGGCCCTGTCGCTAAAGGACAGTGAGGATTGGGATACCACTACCCAGGAAATGAAGCGTATACAGAGCGAGTGGAAAAGAATTGGGCACGTACCTCGAAAATATTCCGATAAAATCTGGAAAGATTTCAAAAATGCCTGTAACCATTATTTTGATCGTCTTCACGCCCTAAAAAACAAGGCGCATAAAGAAGAAGTTGAAAATTTGTCCAAAAAAGAAGACTGTATAGAACGATTAAAAGCCTTTGAACTAACAGGAAATCGGGAAGAAAATCTCAGTACATTAAAGTCCTTTATCAACGAATGGAAATCATATGGACGGGTACCCTTCAACAAAAAAAACATAAACCAACGATTCAACAAGATATTGGACGCCATTCTAAAGAAAATGGATGTAAGCCATCAAGAGGCAGAGCTTTTAAAATATGGTAACAAAATACAGCAATTGGCCCGTAGGGACGATGGGCGTGCCATTTCCAATGAACGTTCCTTTATCCGTAAAAAAATAGACGATAGCAAGAATGAGATACGCCAATTGGAAAACAACCTTTTGTTCTTTTCCAATGCGTCAGGGGACAGTCCGGTTGTACAGGAAGTCATCAAAAAAGTGGAGAACCAAAAAGAGGCTTTGGCCACTTGGAAAGCCAAGTTAAAAAAGCTGAACATCATGGAAAATAACCTTAACAGGGGTATTGAAGAAAGTAATTCTACGGAAGAGGAATAGCGCTACGGTTGTTGGGTTCTACTAAATTTTATAAAATCAGGTTTGTTAACCTCCTCCACTATCCGGTCAGTATCCTTTTTAATCCTTAAGTCACCACCCATTTAAACCGAATGTAACAATTCAGGTAAGTTACCGTCCTATGCTTAAATTCAACCATATTTTGCTAAATGAAAAATGCGACCTATATCCTTCTACTTTTTTTTCTATCAATAACACCTTCAATTGCACAAAACACACCCATAAACGAAGCAAAATTTATATCGATCGGTGGAATAGAACAATGGATTACCATACAGGGTGAAGACAGGTCCAAACCTGTAGTTCTATTTATACATGGTGGTCTGGGCAGTACCGTGAGTCAGTATGATAACATCATGTATGGGAAATGGGATGAAGATTTTATTTTGGTCAATTGGGATCAAAGGGGTGCAGGAAGAACTTATGGACGTAATGTTCCGGCAGTAATAAATGAAGAATATTGGATAGAAAATCCCTTGACCGTAAAACAAATGGCCCAAGATGGTATTGAACTAGTCCAATACCTTACCCACCATTTAAACAAGAAGAAAATTATACTTGTTGGCACATCATGGGGTTCTATTCTTGGTACCAAAATGGCTTTGAGCAATCCAGAACTTTTTCATGCGTATGTGGGAAATGCACAGTTTGTGAATTTCTCGGAGAATATCAACTATGCCTACCAAACGGTGTACAAAATGGTAAAAAAATCGAATGATGTAAATGCAGTAAAAAGACTTGAGTCTCTCGGAAAACCTCCGTATGCCAATGCAAAAAGCTATGGACAACTGTTGCGGATCGTTAAAAAATATGAACGAAAGAATTCAACCCCTGCTCCAGCCACATGGTTTAAGCTAGCTCTTGAATATGACAATGAAAAAGATAGTAAACATAGATATGATGGAGATGATTATTCATTTGTTCATTTTGTTGGTCATAACAAACTGGGAATAAAATCTATGGTATCGGATATTGATTTTAATGTGACTGGAACGGAGTTTAAAATTCCGGTGTACCTTATTCAAGGGGAAAATGATATACTAACGGCAAAGGAGGTCAATAGACCTTATTTTGATAAAATAGTTGCTCCGGACAAAGCCTACTTTTTAGTACCCAACGCAGGTCATGGTCATAATCAATCCGTTGTGGAAAAGCAATATGAAGTTGTTAAAATGAGTGCATCTTTCGAGTAAAATGGGTAAAACTAAGTATATTTCCATACCTGTATCTCCAATAGAAATTATATGACAAGGGATATAATCGATATCAATGACTTTACAATTCTGGTAGAAGAGGGCAATTCCGAAAACCCAGTTATCGATTCCTGTTTTTTTGATGAACCTGTAATCGCCGTGGCGTTCTATGGTTCTGGAAATGTTGATCTTACGGTAAAATATGGGGATAACCAAAAAACGTTTAAACATACCAAAGGTCTGGTGCTTTCCTTTTATGCAGATGAAAAAGTAGAATTTATTCATACCGTCTCTGCTTTAAAACCTTTAGAGTGTATTGTCATTGCAACCACGGCCACTAACCTGGATAAACTGCCAAATAGGGAAGGAGAGCTATTTAGCGAGATGCTATATCAGTTGGTACATCCCAAGGACCATTACGTTGAGGGGCCTCGCTTTTTCATGACTCCTGAAATGCAATCCATAGTAAATCAGGTATTCCGTACACGTTACGAGGGGAAAGCCAAGATGATGTTCTTCAGAAGCCAAATGACCGCTTTGCTGGCCCATTTCTTTGGTCAACTTTCAATGCTATCGGAGCAAACTATCTCGAGGGAGGAATTAAAAAAATTGCAAGATGCAAAAGAAATCCTTACCAATAACCTAGACGCACCACCTTCCTTATCCGACCTTGCCAAACAAATTGGTTTGAACACTTTCAAACTGAAAAAAAATTTCAAGGAAATATTTGGTGTCCCTGTATTCAAATACCTTCAAAATGAACGCCTTACCAAAGCCCATGAACTCATTCGGAATCAAGAGGCGACTATACAGGAAGCCGCGTGGCATGTAGGTTACGATAGTTTGAGCTCTTTTTCAAATGCATTTACCAAGAAATTTGGTTTCCGTCCAAGCGCAATAAAAGGATAATCCTTTTCGAACAAATCTTCATCCTTATCGGACAAATAATCTGGTGACATAAGTGACAACTTTGTCCTATCAAATTATATAACCGAAAAGGAAATGAAAACAACAAGAGCAATTTTATGTGGGATTTTAGTCTGGATTCTAGGCGTAAGTGCATTTACGGCGTCTTATTTTTTACCATTAATGGAAGACCTGGATTTGCAATCGAACATTGTACTTTCCATTTCTCTCGTTCCTTTTGCCTGGTTGGGAGCAAGTATCTACTATCGAAAAGACCGTAAGACCCAAGGTATAAAGTTGGGCTCTGTTATGGTATCAAGTGCCATAATTCTAGATGGCCTCATCACGGTTCCTTTCCTGATCATCCCAAACGGTGGGAGCTACTCAAGCTTCTTTTCGGCTCCGAGTTTTTGGATAATCGCCTTGGAGTATCTAATGGTCATCATCCTTTATTGGCAGTTTAAAATTAAACCTTCCCAAAATCAATATTAGAAATCAAAACAATAAAACATTAAAATCATGGAATTATCAATTAAAATCGGCATCCTACTTTTTGCGACCCTGTTAACGGGACTCTCTGCAGGCCTTTGTTTTACCTGGACCAACGCCATTACTTCTGGAATTGGTCGACTTGATGACCTCAATTATTTACGGGCCTTTCAGCATATGAACAGGACCATCTTAAATCCGTTGTTCTTTGTTGTTTTCTTCGGCCCCGTTTTTTTATCGCTTACTTTAACGTATTCATATAAGTCTTATCCAGCCCAAATTTTATGGCCATTACTTGCGGCAACCATACTCTATTTTTTTGGCGTAGCCATCGTCACGATATTCGGAAATGTTCCCTTAAACGAGCTATTGGATAAAACCGACCTACAAGGTATAGACCTGGAAAGTGCTAAATCACTAAGGAACACCTTTGAAACCAAATGGAGTAACCTACACTTGATCCGTACCATTTGTTCAGCACTATCATTCTTGCTGTTGCTCCTTGTGTGCTTGTTAAAAAATAAAGGTATCCCTATATGACCATAAATAAAATAAGGGCAATCTTAACGATTACCCATAGTATCCAATGTATAATTTAAAACCCAAAAACAATGAAAAACAATGTATTAGTAATCGGAGGAAAAGGAAAAACCGGTCGTAAAGTGGCCGAACGTTTAACCCAACTTGATCAAAGCGTGAGAATTGGATCTCGAAGTGAAAATCCATCTTTTGATTGGCAGAATTCGTCCACTTGGGAAGCTGCATTGGAAGGTATGGACAAGGTCTATATTACCTTTCAACCGGACTTGGCGGTACCCGGTGCTCTCGAAGCTATAGAAGGATTGACGAAGCAGGCCATCAAAAGCGGAGTCAAAAAAATGGTGTTATTATCGGGCAAGGGAGAAAGAGAAGCCGAACTTTGCGAGCAGGTCATAATTCATTCAGGCATTGACTATACTATTGTCCGTGCAAGCTGGTTCAACCAGAACTTTAGTGAGAGCTTTTTCCTAGATCCCATTTTGGCAGGTTATGTGGCACTTCCCAAGCCAGATGCTCGGGTGCCCTATGTAGACACCGATGATATTGCGGACGTAGTGGTCGAAGCTTTGTTAAACGAAAAACACAATGGCCAAGTTTACCAACTGACCGGCCCAAGATCATTGACCTTTAAGGAAGTAATTTCCGAAATAGCTGCAATTACCGATCGGGACATTCAATACACCCCAATTTCATTGGCCGCCTACACCAAAATGTTGGATGAGCATAACGTTCCGGCAGATTACATCTGGCTAATCAATTATCTATTTAACGAAGTACTTGATGCCAAAGGGAACGATGTTGTTTCCAATGATATTGAAAAAGTGCTTGGTAGAAAACCCAAAGATTTTTCGGAATATGCACAGGAGACGGCCAAAACCGGTATATGGAACCCTGCAGTCGCCGAAATGCCATAAAAACAGTTAGGGCCAAACCATCTAGATGATTCAACTAACTCATCTAGATGGTTTGGCCCTACTAGGTTATATCATTGGAAACAAGGGCTTTGGATTAGTCGGAATTTGACTTACTTTAACACTAAAAGCGTTTAAACGACGTTCTACCTACATAAAAAACCTACCTATGACCCCTTTTAAATCATTTTTGATATTCGCTCTACTATGTCCGCTAATGCACTTCGCACAAGTGGAGGTTAAATGGAACAAACAATTACCAACGAACATTCTATGGCAAGAGGTTACCGCCTTGGGCAACTTAATTGTAAGCTCACGAGATGGCCTCATCGGTGTGGATACCGAAACTGGTGATATCTCTTGGAGCAGTCGTGCCCATGGCAATCTCAACAGGAATTCCTACGAAGAGTTGCCCAACAGTCCTTTTTTTACGGTTACCGTTGACAACACTTTCTATCTGATAGACCAGTTCACCGGAAATGAGGTTTTTAATTCCGCAAGTGTAGGGTTGCAGGAAATTGCAAACTATTTTTTATTATATAATTCAGATGCTATTCTTGTCGCCGGAAACGACCGAAATGGAGAACCATTGATGGTTTCCGTTAAAATGTCGGATGGCAGCCTATCTTGGTCCATGAATGAAAAATTTGGGCGTATTATCGCGGCGAACGAACTTGGAAACAAAGAACTTCTTATCGTAACATTATTCCATAATTATAAGCTCAATGCTGGCACGGGAGACATTATATGGAAAGAAGTAAATTCCAAGGAGGCCACCCAGATAGATAAAATGGGAGCATTTGGAGCTTTGTTAAAAACTGCCGCCGAAAACATGGCTAAAGATACTGATATAGAACTTCGTTTCTATAAGCCCGAGGACAGAGATGTTTTCTATTTAGCATCACAGCAGGAGCGGCAATCCGCAATGACCACCTCTTCAGGGAACAATTCCGTGAGTTATACAAACCACTACAATGCTTACAATATCAAGGACGGAAGCCTGGTTTGGGAAGAAGGTTTAAAGACAAACGGAGCCCTGGGACAAGTTGCTTTCTTGGATCAAGGCCTACTTGTACTACCCGATAATGGCAACCGTACTAAAATTAACCTATTCGACTACCAAACTCAAGAAGGGCTTTGGGGAAAGAAAGGACGTGGTATTGGCATTAAAGGAGGAGTTTATGATTACTTGGATTCCGGAGACGGCATATTGTTAGTGTCTCGGACCAGCAATAACGATTTTCTAAATTTTCTTGATCCGATTGCAGGTACCATAACATTTGAGAAGCCTGTAAAGGTAGATGGAACCGTGGTCGGAATCGTACCACTTACGAACTCCATCCTATATATTACCACCAACTCCATGAATGTATTAGATCAACACACGGGTACGCTCAAATGGAAAAAGAGTATACAGACCAGCCCTAGCCTAACTGCAGAGCACAATGGTGCCATTTATGCCTTTGACTACAAATCAGGCTTGATAAAGGTCGTAGATAAGTCTACCGAACAAATCCGAGATCTGTCACACACTGAACTCAAATTTGAGGGCAAGGAATCCCCAAGGCAACTTGAAATAATGGAAGATGGTATTTTTATTCATTCCGATCAGAATGTTGCCAAATTCAATTTTGATGGAACCCTCAGCTTTCAGGAATATTATGCCGCACCTAGAGAACCTGGATGGAAACGTGCCCTGTTATACGCGGAATCCGTTAGAGCAGCATATATCGGTGCTGTTTCTTACTATGTTTCAGGTGCTATGGCTGCAGCGGAAGATGAGGTACGTAAGGAAGACGCATTGGCCGGGGAAATCGTCAGCCAAATGGGCAATGCCTACGGACAATTGGGCGATGCGGCGTCCAGTTATGCTGGAGCGGCTTTTAATAGGGCCAGCGCTAGGCTTAAGGCCACCAAAACAGGACGGGATTTTATGTTTATCATGTCTAAAAAAGAAAAAAATATTGTCCTTTTGAAAGTAAGCAAAATAACAGGCAAAATTGATGGCGAAATAAATCTGGGCAAGGATCGAGAGCCTATTTATGCCGTAGATGACATAACAGGTCAGGTGTATTACCGCTCGGGAGATACCGTATTGACCTCCTACCAAGTTCGCTAAAGGATCGACTCACTGCCAACAAACAACCCAAGTATTTTAAACACTCTCACCTTTGAAAAAATTGCGATAAGCCATAATTGAAAAATTATGGCTTATTGGTTCTATTGGTATAATTTTGCTATATTTCCATATTATTGGCCGTGCCCCCACTTCCCCTCTTATATCGCCCATACGATAATTGAGATAGCATAGCTGACATTTTTGCGAACAAGGTCATACCTAAATTAGGATAGATCTTTAACCATTACCAAACCATTTCATTATGAAAATAGCAGGTATTATTGGAGGTTCCGGTTTTATAGGAAGCTACAACGTAAAGAAATTCTTGGAAGAAGGCTATAAAGTAAAAGTATCTACCACGGATCTTTCCAAAAAAGACAAGTATAATCACTTAAACCAATTGCCTAACTCTGAAAATTTAGTGATTTTTGAGTTGGATGTGGAAAACAAACCACAGCTTGAAAACTTTTTAGAAGGTTGCTCTATCGTAGTACATGGTGGAACTCCATTTCAACTCGACGTAAAAGACCCAAAAACAGAATTATTTGATCCGACCATCAAGGGTACTGAAAACTTTTTAGAGCTGGTTCAAAAAACATCTGGAATTGAAAAAGTTGTTTTTATAGCCTCGGTTGCCGCATACAATACCAGTTTTCCTCTCCTCCCTCACCACAAAAGTGAAGGTGACCAAATTTCTGAGGAAGATCCACCCTTTATGAGTGAAGAAGGTCACCCTTATGCTCAGGCAAAATTTATCGCCAACCAAACTGTGGAGAAATTCATAGCGGACCATCCGAATTTAGATTTTGAAATCACAACCGTTTCACCAGTAGGAGTTATGGGTAAGGCTCTTTCCAAAAGAGAAGATTCAACGTCTATGGGGTTGCAATTTTTGTTTAAGAACAAAATAGCTCCAAACCCTTTTATTCAAATGTTTTTTGATAATGACATTTACTTTGCGATTGTGGATGTGGAAGATGTTGCCGTTTGCGTATATAAGGCGGCAACAACAAATGGTATTCACGGCAAAAACTATCTAATTTCAAGTGAAAGCTACAAAGTATCCGATATTAACCTAATGCTAAACAATAAGGAACCAGATGGCAAACCGATTATAGTTTATAGAAACGACCTTGCCAGAAAGGAATTGGGAATCAATTTCAATCCGGCCAAAGCACCTTTAAATCGATTTTCAGAATAAAAAGGACCAAAGAAACCATCCAAGGATTTCACTTAATTCAGAGTGTCGATTTATTCACTATGTTCTCCCTATACATGGATAAAAGTGACTGACGAAAAGGATAATTTCTACCTAACACAACCCGAACCCAACAAGAGCTGTTTGTTGGCCATGCGAGATATTATTCTTCACATGGATGGCCAAATTACCGAAACCCGAAAATATGGAATGCCCTGTTTTTGTTATAAAGGAAAGGCTTTCTGCTATCTATGGGTGGATAAAAAGAGTGAAGAACCCTATTTTCTTTTAGTAGAAGGAAAGCACTTGCACCATCCTGAATTGGAAACGGGTAATCGATCACGGATGAAAATTTTTAGGGTAAATCCTAAAGTAGATTTACCGCTCCATGCTATAAATTTAATTATGAATCAGGTATTGAATCTATATAGAAATGGCACTATTAAACTAAAATGATACAAGAGATACATGAAAATAGAACACCTGCCCTATGGGTACAAAATTTGGAAGTTATGAAGGATTTTTATGTCACTTATTTCAATATGAAATCCAATGCAAAATATGTAAATGACAAAAAGCTGTTTTCATCATATTTTCTTTCTTTCGAGAGTGGAACAAGGATTGAATTAATGAACCGACCTGATATTTCACAAGAGATAGGCAATAAAGGACAAATGAACGGAATTGCACATTTCGCGGTTTCTGTTGGAAGTAAAGATAAAGTCAATCAGCTCACCGAATTATTAAGAAATGATGGATTTGAGATAGTCGGGGAACCGAGAACTACTGGTGATGGCTATTACGAAAGTGTTATTTCTGACCCGGAAGGAAATCATATTGAGCTGACCGAATAAAATAGCACACAACATCAATTTCCATCATAAGTTTTGGCGCGGTTCCTTCCTCAAAACCCTTAACTTTGAATCCGCTTTAGTTCGTTACCTTAAACTCTATTGAATTTCTCGTAGAAAAGCATGAGTAAGCTGTTTTGCTTAATATAAAAATACAATGACACTTCAGGATTTAGGATATAGTAACCTTTTGGAACAATTTAGAATCGAACAAAATTTAGAATTGCTTGAAGTAGGGAGGGTTATTTCTGAACATAAAGAGCGCTATGTTGTAAAAACTCCAACAAAGGAATTCGATGCCGAACTTCTTGGTAATTTAAGATTTACTGCAGAAAGTAGATATGATCTACCTGCTGTCGGGGATTGGGTCGCTTTTTCCGAATATGACGATAACAAGGCCATAATCCATGCGGTCTACCCAAGAATTTCTATTATGGAAAGGCAAGCGGTAGGAAAAAAAGGACAAATCCAGATAATTGCCACAAATATTGATTTTGGATTGATCGTACAAGCTGTTGACCGAGATTTCAATTTAAATAGATTAGAACGATATTTAACAATCTGCCATGCTTCAAAAGTTGAGCCGATTATTGTTTTAAGCAAAATCGATTTGCTCGGTGAATCCGATTTGGAGAACATTATACATCAAATAAAACAACGAATCAAAGACGTCACAATACTTACCGTAAGTAACCAAATAGCTGAAGGATACGACAATCTGAATCAGATTATCAAAAAAGGGAAAACATATTGCCTTCTCGGCTCTTCGGGAGTCGGCAAATCAACATTGCTAAATAGTATTTCGGGAAAATCTTTGATGAAAACCGGCCATATAAGTACCAGTGTAAATAAAGGGAGGCATGTAACCAGTCACCGGGAACTGGTGGTTATGGAAAATGGCGGTATATTGATCGACAATCCGGGAATGAGGGAAGTCGGAATTTCCGATCTGTCGGACGGATTGGAAATTACCTTTGAAACCATCCTTGAATACACCAAGAATTGTAAGTTTAAGGACTGTACACATACTCATGAAAAAGGTTGTGCAGTATTGGAAGCTGTTGAAAATGGAAACATCGACAGTAGTGCCTATGCCAATTTCAAAAAAATAGAACGGGAAAAGCTACATTTTGAATCAAGTGTTCTGGAAAAGAAAAAGAAAGATAAAAGCTTTGGAAAGCTAGTTAAACAGGTGAAGAAGCAGAGAAAACAAAATAAATACTAAGGGAACTTTTGGGATAGTATGCATTATCCAAGAAGTGTTTTTTACTTTTAAATTTTAATGGAAATCATTTTAAATATATTAATTAATGGGTTTTGACAATCAATCAATCGGAAATTATGAAGCTAAGGAGAATCGCTATGACACCATGCCCTATAGACGCTGCGGAAGAAGTGGGCTACTATTGCCCGCTATTTCCGTAGGTTTATGGCATAATTTTGGGCATTCGGACGACTTTACCAACGCCAGGGAAATTTTGAGGACTGCTTTTGATGCCGGGGTAACGCATTTCGATTTGGCCAATAACTACGGCCCTCCATATGGTGCAGCAGAAGAAAATTTTGGACGGATCTTTGAAAAGGATTTTAGGCCTTATCGCGATGAATTGATTATTTCCAGCAAAGCGGGCTGGGATATGTGGCCAGGGCCTTATGGAAACTTCGGTTCCAAAAAATATCTTATCGCAAGCCTGGATCAAAGTTTACAGCGAATGGGACTGGATTATGTTGACATTTTTTATCATCATCGGCCGGACCCTGATACCCCTTTAGAGGAAACCATGGGGGCATTACACCAGATTGTTCAACAAGGCAAGGCGCTCTATGTGGGCATTTCCCAATATCCTGCTGAACTAACCCGTCAGGCCGCCGAAATCCTCCAACGTATGGGAACGAAACTTTGTATTCACCAGCCCCGCTATAGTATGATGGATAGGTGGGTTGAAGATGGGTTACTGGATGAACTCGGTAGGCAGGGAACCGGAGCAATAGCTTTTTCCCCATTGGAACAGGGTATTCTGACGAATAAATATCTAAAAGGAATTCCAGAAGAATCCCGGGCCGTCAAGGACGGAAGATATCTTCAAAAAGAAAAAATAACTGCGCAATTAGTGGATAAAGTACAGCGATTGAATGCAATTGCAAAGGAAAGAGGACAGAGCATGGCACAAATGGCAATTGCCTGGTTGTTAAAGGATGAACGTATAACTTCGGTCTTGGTAGGCGTAAGTAGCCCCCAGCAAATGCTGGACAACGTACAGACTACAGAGAATTTGGTGTTTTCGGAAGGAGAATTGAACGAAATTGAAAAAATAATAAGTTCCTGATAGGCCATTCGTTTTAATCTTTATCAACAGGAATCGCAATCCGTCTTCCAAAACCTAAGGAAAATAAAACATGAAAAACAACCCCTTTTTTTCCATACTCTTTTTTTGCGCTACCATCCTCCCAATGACCGCTCAAAATACAAAAGGTATTTTTGAAAACACTACGGATGTTGGGGCAGTTAAACATAAGGGTAACACGGATTACGATATGAACACCCAGACGTATACGCTGTCCGGTTCGGGTACCAATATCTGGTTTGAAAAAGATGAATTTCATTTTGCCCACAAAAAGTTGAATGGAGATTTTATTTTACGGACCCGGGGCAAATTATTGGGAGAAGGAGTTGACCCCCATCGTAAATTGGGATGGATGGTACGCACGGGATTGAAAACCGGCTCTGCCATGGTCTGTGGGACGGTTCATGGAGACGGTTTAACGGCCATTCAATATCGCAAAAAAGACGGGATGAATGTGGAAGAGGTGAAATCGCCCATTAAAATGCCGGATATTATTCAATTGGAACGACGTGGGCGAAGTTTTTTCTTTAGTGTAGCCAAATACGGTGAACCATTTTGGACGGTAGAAGTTCCCGATTTTGATTTTCCCGAGGAAATGTTAGCAGGCTTGTTCATTTGCTCGCATAATACCGATGTTGTGGAGAAAGCCGAATTTGAAAATGTTCGCATCGTGCTTCCCGCCCCGGTGGATTTTGTTCCCTATACAGATTATATTGGCAGTCACTTGGAGTTGATGGAAGTAGAGACGGGCAAAAGGGAAATACTATATTCTGTAAAAAACTCCATTCAGGCACCTAATTGGACCTCCGATAATAAGGCCTTGATCTACAATAGTGAAGGTTTACTATATCGGTACGATTTGGCAACCGACAAACCTTCTGTACTCCCAACCGATTTTGTGGAGAAAAACAATAATGACCATGTTTTATCCTTTGACGGTAAAGTGCTAGGATTGAGCAGTTCCAGTGGCGAACCTGCGGATGGTTCGTTAATCTATACTGTTCCAGTTTCAGGCGGGGTTCCAAAAAGAATAACGGCCAAAGGTCCAAGTTATCTACATGGTTGGTCGCCGGATGGAAAATGGCTTACGTATACCGCAGGAAGGAACGACATCTACAATATTTATAAAATTCCTTCTGACGGAAGCGGTCCAGAAATCAAATTGACGGACAAACCGACTCTGGATGATGGGTCCGAATATAGTCCGGATGGGAAATATATCTATTTTAATTCTGCTAGAACGGGTACCATGGAATTATGGCGCATGCATCCTGATGGGAGTCATCAAGAACAACTAACCAATGATGATCTTCAAAATTGGTTTCCCCATATTTCACCAGATAGCAAATGGATTGTTTTTTTGTCCTATCTGCCAGAAGTAGATGCCGCTGACCATCCCTTTTACAAACAGGTATATCTAAGAAAAATCCCGGTTAATGGTGAAGAGGCCAAAGTAATAGCCTATCTCTATGGCGGACAGGGAACTATAAATGTCCCTAGTTGGTCTCCAGATGGGAAATACATAGCCTTTATCAGTAATTCTGTAGTTGAGTAAGTAAAGGAAAAAACGTCCTATTACAACGTTGAAGCTGTGGAGGAGTTATATTCTATTGCTTTTAAGGTTTTACTACAGCCTGCTACCTATACCACATATTCTCCCTTTTAAGAGTCTATCGTTCCAAATACGCCCAAGTGAAATTCGGATGATGCCCATTGGCCCGGACCATCTTTACCCACAAAAGGGTCATATGTTCCAAATGCAAAGCTTGTGGCAAATCCCCAACATCCAGAGTTTCGAAGCCCATATCGGTATTTAGGAGCGAAACCTCCTTTTTGGCCTCAACATCATCCCCTGCAATGAGCATTACAGGTTTTACATCGTATTTCGGGAAAGTAGTATTCATCAGGTTCTCGTAGCCGTATATGGTATAGGATTTTACAACTTTGGCATCCGGGGCCCATTCCTGTACTTTCTCGGCACCCGATATTTTACTTTCCAATCCATGGGAAATTCCTATTCCTACTGGATTGGTGCAGTCTATCAAAATTTTTCCATGAAACCGTAAAGGCTCCAAAATAGACCGGTTGATCCCAAAAGGTGTAGCTAAAAAAGCGATATCGGAGTCATTAACCGCTTCCTGAACAGGTAAAGCCTTAAAATTCAGATTTTTATCTTTTGCTGCCTGTACACTTGAGCTTTTTACATCGTCGTGGGCAATGATAATTTCATGTCCCTTTTTTTGTAAGCTATCGGCCAATGCAAATCCTACATTACCGATTCCAATAAATGCCAACTTCATATGTATTTGTTTTTATAGTGACTCGGGTAATACACAATATAAATGTATAAAATTGCTTCACTCGGATCAATGATTCAGCTATCCCCGAACCATGGACTAGCGTCAGTTCAATTGTTCTACAAGTAGTTTTGCCGCTGCTGCACCAGAGTTTTGCTGTTGCCCCGTTATTAAGTTCCCATCTGCTATAGCATAGGAAGAAAAGGGTGCCGCTACCTTAAAATGGGTATTCGAATTTTTTCGGGCCTCCTCCTCAATCCTATAGGGTTGTATTTTTTGACCGACCGCCTCATCAGCATAGTCTTCCTCAGCATCAGAAAATCCGGTCCAGGTTTTATCATCTATGACAAGGTTTCCGGTACTGGTTTTGGCTTCCAACAATAAAGTGGTGGCATGACAAACTACCGCACTCGGCTTTCCAGTTTCATAAAATACGACAAAAAGGTTTTCCAATGCCTTGTTTCCTTTATAAGTATACATTGGTCCCTGGCCACCTACAAGGAAAATGGCCTTGTAATCGTCCTTGTTAACTTCGGACAATTTTTTGGTATTACCCAGCATTTTGTTGAACCAATCCAATTGCATGTATCCTAATGAAATGATGTCGTGAGCGGAATAACCACTTGGATCAGTGGGGTCCGAGTAAGCGTCCATTTCTATTTTTCCTCCTTCCGTGGAAGCTAACTCTACCTCATAACCGGCTTCCTGAAAAACATGAAATGGATGTGTCAACTCGGCCGCCCAAAAACCAATGGGCCACCCCGTCTGTTTTGAAATGGTAGGGCTACTGGCCACCATCAAAATTTTGCCTTTGGTCGGCATGCCATGTGAATGTACATAGGCTTGCGTCTCTTTGATTGAATTTACCATTTTTTTATTTTTTGATTAACCAAATTTAGAAGTTATACTTACCTTTGGCAATATACTTACTAAAGAGAGAGGTACTAACTTTTTGGAAAGTATTAATAAAACAAGGGCTATGCCAGAATTTCTGTATAATAACAAACTGTAT
This sequence comes from uncultured Flavobacteriaceae bacterium, assembly GCA_947494715.1. Classification (GTDB taxonomy): domain Bacteria; phylum Bacteroidota; class Bacteroidia; order Flavobacteriales; family Flavobacteriaceae; genus Ulvibacterium. The sequence goes on from CANLWG010000010.1 coordinate 154,558, forward strand.
TACAACCCTGTGGAGTTTGCAATGGATAGAATTGGCGGTACATGGAAGATGCCAATTTTATGGCGGTTAAAGAATAGGATTATGCGATTTGGTGAATTGCGCAAGGATATTCCTCATATAACGGACAAAATGTTGACCTCCCAATTACGACAATTGGAGGCGGAGGGTTTTATACATCGAGAAGTTTATCCCGTAGTCCCTCCCAAGGTGGAGTACTCGATAACACCAAAGGGCAAGACGGCCATTCCCATTATAGAAACCATACGGAATTATGGGCTTGAACTCATGAAAAAAGAGGGGATACGGACGAAATAGAACAAAATACATAGTATGTCATGAAAACTACCTTTGTGTATATCTTGGTTGGTATAGGTATACTTTTAAGCTGCAAGGATCAACCCCATCCTGAAAAAGTACTTTCCGTTACGGATGACCAACAAGTTTCGTCTGATCAAATCGTAGATTTGACCCATGTCTTTTCTGAAGAGACCGTGTATTGGGTGACTGCCAAGGAATTTGAATTTGATATCGTAGCCCAGGGAGAAACGGATAAGGGATACTACTATTCCGCTAACAATTTTGCAACCGCAGAGCATGGCGGTACCCATATAGACGCCCCCATTCATTTTTCGGAAAAAGGACAGACTGTCGATGAGATTCCACTCCATAACTTAATAGGCGAAGCTATAAAAATTACGGTTTCCTCAAAGGCTATGGGGAATCCGGATTATCAAATACGTATTGAAGACTTTACGGATTGGGAGAAAGACAAAGGGAGCCAAATTCCGGATGGAAGCATCATATTGCTCGAAACGGGTTTCTCAAAATTTTATCCTGATAAAATGAAGTACCTTGGAACGGATCAGCGCGGTGAAAAGGCCGTTCAATTACTTCACTTCCCCGGGCTGTCTCCGGAAGCAGCACAGTGGTTGGTAGATAATCGCAAAATAAAATCGATTGGAATAGATACGCCGAGTATTGATTATGGTCAATCCCAATATTTCAAAAGCCACGTAATCCTTCTTGGCCAAAACATTCCTGCTTTTGAAAACTTGACCAATTTGGATAAACTTCCTGAAACAGGATTTAAGGTAATTGCATTACCGATGAAAATAAAGCAAGGAAGTGGTGCCCCATTGCGAATTGTTGCTTTACTAGGCAATTGATCATAAAAAAAAGCACGGCTAAAAATGGTATCAAAAAATTCACATATTTTTATCCAATCGTATTGCAAAATTTAATCTGAAGACGGTTTTCGATGGGCAACCGGATACCAACAATGCCAAACTGCAATGAACCAAATTGAAGAAATCATCCAAAGCTTAGATTTGAAACCCCATCCAGAGGGCGGATATTTTAGGGAGACCTATAGAAGTGCGGGTACCATAGACCAAAAGAGCTTAGGTGATGCCTATTCTGGTTTACGTAATCAAGCTACTTGTATTTATTTTCTTCTCACTTCCAAGGCGTTTTCGGCCTTTCACAAAATACGGCAGGATGAAATTTGGCATTTTTACAAAGGTTCCCCAATACAACTACACATGATTTCGCCAAAAGGTGATTACTCCAGCGTGCAAATTGGCAACAACTTTGATAAGGGAGAGCTACCACAGTTCGTAGTGCCCGGAGAATATTGGTTTGCGGCGGAGACTATGGGCAAAGAGGCATACTCCTTAGTGGGGTGTACCGTTTCCCCAGGATTCGATTTTAAGGATTTTATCCTTGGGAATCGACAAACGCTACTATCGCAATTTCCACAACACAGTGAAATCATATCCAGGTTTACCAGGGTATAGTAATTCACAAATTTTGATATGATATGGCAAAAGCTTTGACCTTTTTACTTTGTATAGGTGTCGTAATGACTTCCTGTCGTGAAAAAAACCCAGGGAAAATTGAAGTGCTTACTTTGGTGGACACAAATATGAGTTGGGACGGAAATGTACTTCCCAAATATCCAGAAGGTAATCCCAACATAAAAATCCTAAAATTCACTATTCCTCCTAAAACCAAACTACCACCCCACGAACATCTTGTTATTAATGCGGGTGTATTACTAAGCGGGGAACTAACGGTGGTAGATGAAAATAACAACACCCTGTATCTAAAAGCTGGTGACCCTATTGTGGAATTGGTAAATACCATTCACTATGGGGAAAACGAAGGCGCGGAACCTGCCGAGATTATAGTCTTTTACGCCGGAACAAAGGACATCCCCATTACAGTAAAAAAAGAAATGAAAAACTGACGCAATGAAAGCGTCGACTTCATAAATTGTTGCATGAAATGCCGGTACAAAATTACATTCTGAAAATTCATAGAATGTAATCGGCGTAAGAATTTAGTTCCACCAAGGATATCATATCAACGCTTTGTTTTCTCCAAAAATTGAGGAACGATCGCCTAAAATTGCTCAAGCAAATAATTAATCAAATCGGTAGTTGTAACTATTCCCACCAATTTTCCATCATCCACTACCGGAATTGCATGAAATTCCCTATCGGACAGAATTTCCGCAACCTCCTTCACAGTGGCCGTGGAGGAAACACTGATTAAGGTTTTGGCCATAACCTGTCCAATCGTAAACATATTGTAGATCATTGTTTCCACAGACTCGTCGTCATCATCTACGGCATCGGCGAAGCTAATCCGCAAAAGGTCGGTATAGCTTAACATTCCTATAATCTTTTCTCCAGAAACTACTGGGATATGCCGAATACGGTGCTTTTTGAAAAGACGCTCCGCAGTTTCCAAATTATCTGCATTGTTCAGGGTAATAACGTTCTTGGTCATTATTACCGATACGGGTGTTTGCTTTTTCATCTCTTCGGGTTTAAAAATCATTTTAAAGATAGAATTCAAAACCCCTAAAAAGTATGATAAAAGTCATTAACCATTAAGGTGTGAAACAATATTTTTGCACAGCTTGAAAAGTATCCCGACATCATTAAAAAGGAGCAATCTGTTTCATATACATTCCAAAAAAAATTAATCTCGATAATTCCCCCGATGGCTCTACCTCTTTTAGAATAGTCGGTTTAAAAAAAATTATTGGATGGAGACATGTCAGGCAGGGTTTCAGAAAAAAGGAAATGAAAAGTAATATGCCCTTGGAAAAGTTACAAAAAGTCTCTGTTGGCAGATCCAACCAGTACTTACTTTTTTGAATTAGCGTCCGGTAAGGAAAGAAAAGACACTTTTCCAGGGGCTTTCCTTACTTATAAGCTGTAAACCTTATTTGGCAACGTTCACGGATCGGGTTTCCCGAATTACGGTTATCTTCACTTGTCCTGGATAGGTCATGTCTGTCTGAATTTTTTGGGAAATCTCAAACGACAGTTGCGCTGCCTTGTCATCACTTACCTTTTCGCTCTCCACTATTACACGAAGCTCCCTACCTGCTTGTATGGCATATGCCTTTTGAACACCTCCAAAACCGAAGGCAATGTCCTCCAAATCCTTAAGCCGTTGTATATAAGAATCCAGTACCTGTCTGCGTGCCCCGGGCCTTGCCCCACTAATGGCATCGCATACCTGAACTATGGGAGAAACAAGGGTTTTCATTTCAACCTCGTCATGGTGAGCTCCTATAGCATTGCAGACATCTGACTTTTCGCCAAATTTCTCGGCCCACTGCATTCCTAAAATGGCGTGTGGCGTCTCCACTTCCGCTTCGGTATTGGGTACTTTACCAATATCATGCAATAATCCAGCTCGCTTGGCCAATTTTGGATTGAGGCCCAATTCAGCGGCCATTACGCCGCAAAGCTTGGCCACCTCCCTGGAATGTTGCAATAAATTCTGACCATAGGAAGATCTGTATTTCATTCTTCCCACTGCCTTGATCAATTCAGGGTGCAACCCATGGATTCCCAAATCTATAACTGTACGTTTACCTACTTCTACAATTTCCTGTTCTATTTGTTTTTCCGTCTTCTTTACAATCTCCTCAATACGGGCCGGATGTATACGGCCATCTGTTACCAGTTTATGAAGGGATAACCTTGCCACCTCACGCCGCACAGAGTCAAAACAGGAAAGTATGATCGCTTCTGGCGTGTCGTCCACAATAATTTCCACACCCGTTGCCGATTCCAAAGCCCTGATGTTCCTACCTTCCCTACCGATAATCCGACCTTTTACATCATCGGATTCCAAGTTGAATACGGAAACACAATTCTCAACTGCTTCTTCTGTACCTATGCGTTGGATTGTATTTATAACAATTTTCTTTGCTTCCTGTTGTGCCGTTAACTTTGCCTCTTCCAAAGTGGTTTGCATATAGGCCATGGCATCGGTCTTCGCCGTCTCCTTTAGGGATTCCAATAATTGGCTCTTTGCTTCTTCAGCGGAGAGACCGGAAATTACCTCTAATTGCTGTACTTGGTTTTTGTGCAATTTTTCAAGTTCGGACTGTTTTTTTTCATAGAACTCGGTCTTATGATCAACATCCTTTATTTTCCTTTCCAGTTGCTCGTTCAGCTTTTTGCCCCTTGCCAGTTCATTGCTTATCTGGGACTCTTTGTCACGGGTCCGCTTTTCTGCCTCGGCAATTTTTTTGTCCTTGTTGATGATGACTTTTTCATGTTCCGCCTTGAGCTCTAAGAACCTTTCCTTGGCCTGGAAAATCTTATCCTTTTTAGTATTTTCCCCTTCCAATTTGGCACCCTTAATGATTGATGCCGCCTCTCTTTTGGCATTGGCAATGGTCTTGGAAGCCTTGCCTTTCTCCATAAACTTGGCAATTACAAAGCCCACAATAAGTCCAATGATTCCTGTTATTATTGCTATAGTGCTATCCATGTTATCGAAAATTAAAATTGTTATCCGCCTGTACAAAACAGACTCCGCCCTGTAACGAAGTTAGTGCAACCTACAATTTTGATGGTTACAAACGCTATCATCGAAATAGGGGGTTCTCAATAAAAAAAGCCCACATCGGAGAAGTTTTGTACAAACTCCTATAAACAAGTTTAGGGCTAACAGACTGCTCAAGGATCCTTATACTAGTAAGGCCTGCTTTTACAACCTAAACTCACCCTTTTCAAACAAATTAGTGTTGAGTTCGTCAAAAGATAATACCAATGTGGGCAGTAACTATATATTTAAAAGAACGTATTTCTATTTTAAGCTTAGCTTCGAATTTACAAGATCATCCAACGCCCTTAGGCGTTCTTTGGCCTTCTTGGCCCCCTCGGATTGATCAATGCCACTTTGCTCTATCTTTGAGGCAAATTGTAGGGCGCACATGGCGAGCACGTCTTGTTTATCCCTTACGGCATAGTTTTGCTCAAACTTTTTGGCCAATTGTTCAATGTTTTTGGCCGCTTTCCGAAGTCCTTCTTCTTGGGAAGGATCTATCGTTAAGGGGTATACCCTATCTGCAATTGAAAGTTTAATCTTTAGCCTTTCTTGCATTTTAATTTTTGAGCATTATTCCGCGAGTTGGGCTATGCAATGATCCAACTCCCTGATCAATGTGTTTATCTTAAGCTTAGCTTCTGTTTTATTTGTATTACCGCCCAGCATCGAATTAGCAAGTTTTAGCGAATTGTATTTCTCCTGCCATTCCGCGACGGAATCCAAAACACCATCCCTATCGTTTCTTACGGCCATCAATTCATTTTCAAGCTTTGAATTGGCTTGCTGGAGTAATTCCATTTTGTGCAACAACTTGCTAATTTTGTTCTCCAAGGAATCAACAATTTGTACCAATTCGCTCATGTAGCTATTCAATGCATGTTACACAAAGTTAACATACATCTAACGACTTAGCAATACTTTTTTTAATTATTCTTGAAGCAATACTTTAATTGGTCATAAATCGTTGGGTACTATGGTAGGTCCATATTTGAATCAATGTACTTTTAGAGATTCAAAGCGATTAATTACTTTCGTACCCACATATTCAAATTATGCGAAAAGTTTTTTTAGGAGTGCTCTTGCTAAATTATATTACCACATGGGGACAGGAAAATTATCCTAAAGATACTTTTAGATCTCCTTTGGACATTCCCCTTATCTTGGCAGGAACTTTTGGGGAATTGCGTTCAAATCATTTTCATGCGGGTATTGATATAAAAACCCAGCAACGACAGGGACTACCCATTTATGCCATTGGGGATGGAAGCGTTACACGTATTAAAGTATCACATTGGGGGTATGGTAAGGTAATTTATGTGGCACATCCTAACGGATATACTTCAGTTTATGGGCATCTCCGAAAATTTTCTCCCAGTTTGGAGGAATACATCAAAAAAATACAATACCAAAAAAGATCCTACGAAGTGGAAGTGTTCCCGGATTATGGAGAATTAAAGGTAGAGAAAGGGGAAGTAATCGCCTATAGCGGTAATACCGGAGGGTCTTCCGGGCCCCACTTACATTTCGAGATACGGAGCAGCATCTCGGAAAAACCCACTAATCCCTTATTATATGGTTACGAGGTAAGGGATGCTACCAACCCTACATTGTTAAAACTTTATGGGTATCCACTCTCTAAAGATGCAATAGTCAACCAAAGCAAAAACAAAGTACAAATCAATTTTTCAAAGCAAAAGGACGGTACTTTTCTTGCGGATAAGGTTCTGGCGGCCGGTACTATTGGTTTTGGTTTTATTGGATATGACAGGCAAGATATGGCCGCCAATAAAAATGGGGTGTACTCTGTTCAACAATTGGTAAATGGAAAGATTTATTCAGACTATAATTTTGAGAAATTCTCATTTTCCGAAACGCGATACATAAATACATTGATCGACTACGACCATTTCGGAAAATACAAACAACGTATTCAAAAATGTTTTAGGTCCCCAGGTAATAGACTTAGCATATATAATACAATATATAACGATGGAAAGATTGTAGTTAGGGAAGGCCTAAGTTATAAAATTGAGTTGCTAATCAAGGATTTAGAAGGTAACCTAGCTAAATTACTAATTCCGGTAGAAGGCAAAAGGGAAACGGTCAAAAAGGAAAAGGAGGTAAAAAAGACCGATTATTATGTCATCGCCAAAAAACCTAATAATTATGATTTGGGAGCGGCAAAGGTTTATTTTCCGTCGAACACCTTTTATGAAGATTTTTATTTGGACTTGGAAAAAGGTGAGGATACAGTTAAAATTCACAGCAATGCCGTCCCTGCCCACCGTAATTTTACAATAACCTTTGATACTTCAAAATATTCCGAAGATGAACGCAAAAAACTGTTTATAGCACGTCTGGATAAGAAACTTAGGCCCAATTACACCTCTACCTACAAAAGAGGGAACGTATTTACTGCCAGAACACGAAATTTGGGTACCTACGTCCTGGCCAAGGACACCTTGGCCCCAGTAATCCGCACTAAAAATTTTAAAGAGAAGCAGTGGCTCAACAACTACCGTTATCTAAGTCTGTACATTGCTGACGACCTCAGTGGTGTCGATTCATATTCGGCCACCTTGAACGGTGAATGGATCTTAATGGAATATGAGCCCAAAACCAAAACCCTTACTTATAACTTTGATGATGTTATTTTGGACAAAAAGCAATGTGAGCTAAAGGTTGTGGTTACCGATAATGTCGGAAATAGCAATACCCTATCCACAATTTTTTATAGAAAATAAGGGATTTGAAGTGCCTACAGTACATTTTTACCTTGTTGATACTCTGTCTGGCTATTTTTGCAAATGCGCAAACCGCCACCATTACAGGTGTAATTTTGGACGAAAAGAATGTACCGTTATCCAATGTAAATATTTCTTCTGGAAGAACCGGTGCATTTTCCGATGCAAACGGGTTTTACTTGCTACAAATCGTTGCGGATGAAAAAACCACGATTACCTTTTCGCATTTAGGACATAAAAATGTCATTCTCAAAGATTTGATACTCATCACAAACGAGACATATGAGTTTAATCCTATTATGAAGATGGACGCCATCCAAATAGATGGGATTACCGTTACCCCTTCCGGTAGGAAAAGTGTGGAAGGCATTGCCATTATATCTCCCCAGGAATTACGAAAAATACCAGGAGCCAATGCCGGAGTAGAAAATATCTTAAAGCTACTTCCTGGAGTTTCCTCCAATAACGAATTGAGTACGCAATATTCTGTTCGTGGTGGAAATTATGATGAAAATCTGGTCTACATCAATGAGATAGAAGTATACCGCCCTTTCCTTATTCGATCGGCGCAACAAGAAGGGTTAAGTTTCGTAAATAGTGATATGACAAAGGACGTTAGGTTTTCGCCGGGTGGATTTCAAGCAAAATACGGGGACAAATTATCCTCTGTATTGGACATAACCTATAAAAATCCGGTTGCTTTCGGCGCACAATTGGATCTAAGCTTCCTGGGAGCAAGCGCCGTTGTAGAAACCGTTTCCAAAAACAAAAACTTTACGAGTATCTCCGGTGTTCGTTATCGCAACAATGGCCTTCTCGTAAATAGCCAACAGACCAATGCCAACTTCAATCCAGTCTTTGCCGATGTGCAGAGCTACATGACCTATAGGTTTTCGAAAAAATTCCAGTTAGGTTTCCTAGGGAACATTTCCCTAAACGATTATCAAAATGAACCTTTGAACAGACAGACCAATTTCGGGACCTTGAACGAACCTAGGGCATTGGTAGTCTTCTATCAAGGTAGGGAAAACAATACCTATAATACGCAATTGGCCGCCTTAAAAGGTGATTATTTTTTGAATGATAAGGTTAGCCTAAAACTTATTTCATCCATTTATCACACTACCGAAGAAGAATACTCCGATGTGGTCGCCCAATATGAACTGGGCGAAGTGGACACTAACCTTGGTAGCGAGACCTTGGGAGAAGTAACCTCATCTAGAGGTTTGGGCTCACAAATCAACAGGGCCAGAAATGATTTGGACGCCCTTATTCTAAATATTTCGCATAAGGGTAAATATGCGCATAATGAAAAAGCATTGGAATGGGGCGTTAAATACACGCATGAAGATATTAGAGATCAATTGAGGGAATCCGAATTTATAGATTCAGCTGGGTTTTCTATCCGCCCTCCTTTTCCAGAATTCAGCAATAATGAGCCCCAGGAACCCTTTACAGCTCCCTTGGTACCCTTTCAGGGTATTAATGCCCGGAACTTCGTAAAGACCAATCGCTTTTCCGGTTTCGTTCAATTTAGCGACCGGAAAGCATGGAAAGGCAATGACATTTACTATAGTATCGGAATACGCTCGCAGCATTGGACGGTTAGTGGAACCAATGTAGCCAAGGTATCGCATACCATTTTTAGCCCAAGGGCGCAATTGGCGATAAAACCCAATTGGGAAAAGGATATGCTTTTTAGACTATCCGGTGGAATATATCAACAACCTCCTTTTTATAGGGAATTAAGGGATAGTTCGGGTATTGTACGCCCAGAAGTAAAAGCCCAGAAATCGCTACATCTTGTTTTGGGCAACGAATATAGTTTTACCCTTTGGAACCGACCTTTTACCCTTGTCGGGGAGGCTTACTATAAAAAACTGAACAACGTAAATCCATATACCCTAGAGGATGTTCGTATCCGGTATAGGGCAAACAACAGTGCAAAGGCGTACGTCTATGGTGGAGAACTAAGAATGAGTGGCGCTTTTGTGCCAGGAACGGAATCTTGGGTAAGTATAGGCTATCTTAAAACGGAGGAGAACATAAATGATAGAGGCTATATTTCCAGACCAACGGACCAACGGCTAAAATTGGGGGTTTTGTTCCAAGATTACATCCCTGACATGCCTAACTTAAGAATGTATTTGAACTTGGTGTACAACACTGGGGTCCCAGGAGGTTCTCCGAGTTACGCCGATCCCTATATTTTTCAGAATAGATTAAGAGATTATAGAAGGGCGGATCTGGGAATTTCCCATATTTTTGTAAACAGGGATAAAAGATACCCAAAAGACCATTGGTTACATAGTTTTAAGGAGTTAAGTGTAGGGTTTGAAGTATTTAACCTTTTTAACAACCAAAATTCAATTACCAATACCTGGGTCAGGGATGTGGACAGTAAACAGCAGTTTGCCGTGCCAAATTTTATGACCGCACGGGTTTTGAACCTGCGTCTTAGTATGGGCTTTTAACCACTGTTGCAGATTGCCGAATGATTGTGAAACATATTTCTGATTTATGAGGAACGTCCTTTTTTCTATACTATTTCTGGCTTCCACCTTTTTATGTGCTCAAAAAAACATTTATGAGAGCGATAAGTTCGATGCTTTAAGCGATGGGCATCAAGTTCTTGCCATTGTGCCTTTTCTTACCAAATTGGACTTGAAAGAGGAAATCTCCAGAGACGAGTTGAAGAAACTGGAAGAAAAAGAGGGCTACGCCGTGCAAAATGCCCTGGAAACCTATTTTTCTCAAAGAAAGAAAAAGAAAAAGTTTTCCGTAGAGTTTCAAAACATAAAAAATACCAATGCCCTATTGGCCCAAAACAGCATTTCCTATAATAATATAGACGTATATACCACTAAACAATTAAGCGAATTACTTGGCGTGGATGGTATTATTAGCGGGAGTCTGGATCTGAATATATTGCTTTCCAAGGGCATACCCGAAGAATTCAGCTTGATAGATTACTTTTTAGGCGATGCCAATTATGGAAGGATAGGTGTAAAGATAAGCGATGGCGGAACGGGTAAGTTGTTGTGGAAATATGAAAAAAAGATCAATAAAAAATCAGGGAAAAATACCAATGACCTTATTGACAGGATGATGAAGTTGGCAGCTCGAAAGTTCCCATATGATCGTGAAAAAAGAAGGGATAGAAAAAAGGACAAAAACTAACTCGCAATAAAGTCCTTCAAAACTTGAATCGCATAATCCAACTCTTCCCTGGTATTGTATTTTGAAAACGAAAAGCGAAGCGAAGGCTTCTTCAACTCCTCTTCTGGCAATATTTCCGAAAGCACATGGGATCCCATATCGCTACCGGATTGGCACGCACTACCTTTGGAACAGGCGATACCTTTAATATCCAGATGAAACAGCAACAGCATGGCTTTCTGGGAATCAATAGGTAAACGCACACTGACCAATGTATAGGTACTTTTTTCCAAATCCCCGGAATGACCATTGAACTGAATCCCTGGGATTTCCCGTTTTATGTTTTCCAGGAAGTATTTTTTTAATCCGGTTACATAAGCTTGTTCCTTTTCCAAATTATCGTAGGCAGAAACAAATGATTCCTCCAGTCCAACGATATTATGAAAAGATTCCGTCCCGGCCCTAAAGCCCCGTTCTTGGGAACCACCTGAAATCAGAGGCTTTAAACCGGAGTTTTTACGTATAAATGCAAAGCCGGTACCCTTTGGACCATGAAACTTATGTGCTGCAGCGGTAAGGAAATCAACTTGGATTTCCTGAACGTCCCAAGGATAGTGACCAATGGATTGCACCGTATCCGAATGAAAAAAGGCATTGTGATCCTTGCATAGACTACAAATCTCCGCAATGGCTATCTTATTGCCAATTTCATTGTTTACATGCATAAGGCTTACCAATTTTTTAGCATCGTCCTCCTTCAAAAGTTCCTTCAAATGCAAAAGCTTAGGATTGCCCTTTTCATCCAAATCAACAAATCGAAGTTTTATTCCCTCCTGACTCTCCAAATCCTGGGCAGTATGGAGTACCGCGTGGTGCTCTATCTTGGAGGTAATAATGGTGGTAACCCCCAAATCGCGAACTGCACTGCGCAAGATCATATTGTCCGCCTCAGTTCCCCCAGATGTAAAAATGATTTCCGATGGATGCGCGTTCATGTATTTGGCAATGGTTTTTCGGGCACTTTCCACTACCGTTTTGGCAGACCTTCCAAAGCTATGTGTAGAAGATGGGTTTCCATAAAATTGGGTCAACGCCTCTTGCATTTTATGAATTACATTGCTTCTTACCTGGGTAGTGGCCGCATTGTCCAGATACACTTTTTCCATTAAAAATCTATTTGGATTAAACTTGCCAAAATTAACCGATTTAAAGTTAATTTCTAGTCAAAGTGGAACAAACTTATGACATATTTCATTTACATTTGAACCATGAAACAAGTATTATACCTTGGCTTTCTTGCCTTGTTGGTATCCTGTAATGATGGTGATCTTTCAATTGAGACCATAGATTTTGATAGTGTGGACCTAGAGACATGTGAAAGCACAGTGACCACGGGAAGTACAATTTTTTTTAAGATAAATGATGACGAGGCCTTAATACTTACTCTACAAAGCGGAGTTCTAAAGAATGAGGTTTCGGAGGGCGAAATCGAGAGCACCGTACCTGGACAATCACAATTGGTATACCGCATTTTTTCCGATCAGGTCCCCAAGAATTATTTTTGCGATGCAATACCTCCCATAGAACCTATGGTAACCGAAGAAATCGAAGCAGAGAGCGGAAGTGTTTTTATTTCAACTGTAGCTTTAGATACTGAAACTTTTGAACATACCATACGCTTGGACAATGTATCTTTTATAACCGGCACCGATGAGAGAATTACGGATCTAAGGGTCAACGAATTTGGTACGGTCACCACAAAATAGTGAGTAGTTTCATTACTGGGGATTTTGTAAAATGTAAACCTCTGTTGCACCCAAACCGTATTTCTGATAGTCCGCATCGTAATACTTTACGTTTTCATAGCGCCCAAATAGATAATTAAGCTCTTCCCGTAATACCCCCTCTCCTACCCCATGAATAAAGACTACCTTTTGGATTCGGTTGCGTATCGCGAATTCCAGTTGACGTTTGGCGGCATCCATTTGTAGATTCAATATTTCATGATTGGTCATGCCCTTGAATGATCTAACCAACTGATTTATATGCAGATCCACTTCCATTTTTGGCGCATTCCGTTCTTTGGGCTTTGAGGTTTTTCGCGCCGGTTTTTTAGGAAGCTCTTTTTCTGCCTTCACTCGGGTCACCTCATCATTGGATACTGTAATTCTACCTGAAACCTTTACCAGTTCTTTGGGGGTAAAACGAAAGGAAAAACCATCCTTGTCCTCAATAGTAATTTCATTGGTAGCCATACTTACAATGACTCCGCGGATAGTATCATCAAGAGCTTCTACAACATCGCCAACAGCAAAATCCTCCATGTTTTTATTTTATTATACCCAAAAATAATGGTATTTTTCAAGTGAAAAATCAATTTTAAGAGATGAATCTTTTTTTAGCCATGTTACCCTTAGGTATCAAGGATTATATGCTCCCCTGTTTTAGCAAGCAGATTCTGGGCGTAGATTGTCCGGGTTGTGGATTGCAACGTTCAGTAGTTTTTTTGTTTCAAGGCGATTTTATCGCTGCGTTCCATATGTATCCTGCCATTTATACGATTGTTCCCTTACTGGGCTTTTTATTGGCCGATGTCTTTTTTAAAATCCGCTATGTCAATAAGATTGTCATTGTACTTATGATGTTAAGCGTGGGTCTTATCCTTGGCAATTATATCCTAAAATTTATCTAACTAAACCTTTATTATTATGGAACAACAAAAATTACCTAATGTAACCATAGCTTTGGTATTGGGCATCATATCCTTTCTCTGTTGCTTTTGCAGCTCCGGTATCGGTGGACTCATTATGTCCGGAATCGCATTTTTCCTTACTAAAAAGGATGAGGGCATTTATAAGGAAAATCCCGAGAACTATTCTAATTTTAGTCAACTCAAAACGGCCAAGACCGTTGCCATTATTGGTTTGGTGTTAGGTGCCGTTACTTTGATATATACTATTTATTCCATTTCGCAAATGGGTGGCATAGAGGGCTATATGGAGAAGGTAAGGGAAATGATGGAACAATACGGAATAGAGGAATAGCAAAAAGTATATTATGAGTCAAAATCCATTACCTGGGGCAAGTAATGCCCTTACCATGGGTATCATATCCCTGGTAGGAGCATTCATTTGCTGTGGTCCCTTTGCCATCATTTTCAGTATCATCGGTCTTAGCAGTGCCAAAAAAGCGGAAAAGTTGTATATGGCCAATCCGGATATGTATTCCGGTTATGAGAATGTAAAGACCGGTAGAATTCTATCATACATCGGGATGGCCGTTGCGCTAATCTATCTAATTTTTATCATCCTTTATTTTGGGGCGATAATTGCCTTTATAGGAACGGACGGATTTGGCTCCGGACTTTAGGGTAAGAAAATACTAAAAAACGTGTTTAAAAAGTGGCCAGACATGTCATCCTGAGCGCAGCCTGAATGACTTGGCCGGGGTCAAAGGATTTCGATTTAGATGTTCCTAAGATTTTCGACTGCGCCTGTCAGCCGACAAAGGCAGGCTCAATGTGACAAATAGCTTAAGCTTTTCACTTTTTAGACACATTTTTATTTTTCAAACTCTAATATGGTCTTGGTAATGATGGCTATGCACTCCAATAATTGTTCTTCGGTCATAACCAATGGAGGTGCAAATCTAATGATGTTCCCATGAGTAGGTTTGGCCAAAAGTCCATTCTCTTTTAAGGCCAGGCAAATATTCCACGCCGTGGAACTATCTTCAGTGTCATTTATAACTATAGCATTCAGAAGTCCCTTTCCCCGAACCAACCTTACAAGATCGGTCCGCTGTATCAGTTTTTCCATCTCCTTTCTAAAAATAGTGCCCAAATAATGGGCATTTTCTGCCAAGCCTTCTTCTTTTACCACCTCCAAAGCGGCAATCGCTACAGCACAGGCCAATGGATTGCCTCCAAATGTGGAACCGTGGTTACCTGGACGTATCACGTCCATAATCTCGGTATTGGCCAAAACAGCGGAAACAGGAAATACCCCCCCAGAAAGTGCTTTACCTAAAATCAAAATGTCCGGTTTTACATCAGGAGTGCCGCTACATAATTTATCCGGGCAGGAGCAATTACCACAAGTGGCAAGTAACCTTCCCGTACGTGCGATGCCCGTTTGGACCTCATCGGCTATAAAAAGTACATTATTTTCCTTGCAAAGGGCATAGGCCTCTTTAATGTAAGCTTCGTCCGGCACATAGACACCTGCTTCTCCTTGTATGGGTTCTACCAAAAATCCGGCTACATTCCCGTCCTTCAAAACTTCTTGTAACGCATTCAGGTCATTGTAACGTATAGAGATGATTCCCGGGGTATACGGTCCAAAATTTTCCGTGGCCATCGGGTCATTGGAAGCGGATATAATGGTTATGGTCCTTCCATGAAAATTATTTTGGCAAACTATGATTTTCGCCTTATTTGCATGAATTCCTTTCTTCTCATAACCCCATTTACGGGCCAATTTAATGGCCGTTTCAACAGCTTCGGCCCCTGTATTCATAGGAAGCACCTTATCAAACCCAAAATACCCTGTAACATACTTCTCATACCTGCCGAGCATATCATTGTAGAATGCGCGAGAGGTAAGTGTTAAATTTTCTGCCTGCTCCTTTAGAGCGGATATGATTTTGGGATGACAATGCCCTTGGTTTACCGCAGAATAGGCGGAAAGGAAATCAAAATATTTGCGTCCTTCAACGTCCCAAACATATACACCTTCTCCCCTACTTAGAACTACGGGCAAGGGATGATAATTCTGCGCTCCATATTTTTGCTCCAATGCAATAGCATCCTTGGAAGTAATACTGCTTATAACCGACATGATGATAAATACCTTTAAATGAGACTATAGCAATTCCTTCTTTGGGAGAGAAATCATCCTTTGTAGAAGTGTAAAATTAATAAATATTGCGGACTATTTTCCAATTATTTGTCCAGCTTATGCGATAATGCCGCTATCTGGAGCTCCAACCGCTTTAATTCCCGTAGCATATCGTTCTTATTCATTTGCATCCAAACAAAAAGTTTCAACATGCCCATAACGATCATACAAAGGAATCCCGCAGAAGACCATTTGATAAGCGAGTTGGTATCCGTTGTATTGAAAAATTGGACAATACAGTATACGAACAAAGCAAAAACAATAAGGTGTATAATGTTCATGATGATGGCCAACCATCCTAGTTTACTCTTATAGACCCCGCCCATTTTTCCAAAAAGATCTTGTTCTTCCAATTGGTCATAAAATTTGGCTTCTTCCCTATCCAAAGTTTCCTTGATCAGCTCATCGATTTTTTCCTTTTCTGTTTTCATACATTTAAATTTTTGTAATTAATTGAAAATAAACTAATTAAAAAATTGAGAACGTATGTAACCCTGCCTGCGGCAGGCAGGCACTACGCTCTCGCATTAAACCTGCCTGCCGGCAGGCAGGAATTCTAAACATTGCCTTTTGTGAAGTAATCATTAAAATTTCTTAATGCTCGTTTCATCTATTTATTTTTTAAGAATCGTTTTTAATTTCTCCCGTGCATGGAACAACCGCGATTTCACGGTTCCTGTGGAAATTTCGAGAATGGTGCTTATTTCCTTCAGGGAATAATCCTCCGTATAAAATAATCGAAGTACCACCTGTTGGCCATTTGGCAATAGTTTTATGGCTTTTTCAAGCTGTATCAAATCTGATTCCCTATCCTCTTCTACGTCCAAATTATACTGTGTGTCACGGTAGCCCATTAACTTTTCCCTGTCATTTTTGTTACGGCTAAGAAAATCCAATGATTTTCTGGTGACTATTCGCATGGCCCAACTTCCAAAAGCATTGGGGTCTCTAATACTCGTTAACTTTGTAATGATAATGCTCCAGCTATCCTGTACAATGTCCTTGGATGCATCCAGATCATGGGTATACCAATATGAATGTCTACATAATTTGCTATGGTGCCGCTTTACCAATAATCCAAGGGCCCTTTTATTGCCGGATTGGTATTGCAGTACCAGCAGCGCATCGAATATTTTGTTCGGGTTCATAGTATCCCCTTCTATCCCTAAGACACAAAAAAGTCAAAAAGGTTCATTACTTTTTTAACTTTTTTTAATAGTATTCCTTTTAAAGATACCCCTTATAAATACAATCCTATTAGTACTTTTGTCCAATGCGCAAAAAAACTGGTCGTCCCTTTTTTGAGAACGTAGAAGTAATCGATGCCGGTGCCAAAGGCAAAACCATAGGCAAGGCACCCGATGGAAGGGTCATTTTTTTGACCAATGCCGTTCCCGGGGATATCGTGGACGTACAGACCCTAAAAAAGCGAAAATCCTACTTTGAGGGAGTAGCGACTAATTTCCATTCCCGTTCAGATAAACGAACGGAACCGGTTTGCCAGCATTTTGGGGTATGTGGGGGCTGTAAATGGCAGCATATGGACTATGTGCATCAATTGTATTATAAGCAACGGGAAGTAGAGAATAATTTAAAACGTATAGGACATCTTGAACTTCCCAAAACACAACCAATTCTAGGCTCAAAGAAGTCATATTTCTATCGTAATAAAATGGAATTTTCCTTTTCCGATAGCCGTTGGTTGACTTTGGACGAAATTCAATCCAACGCTACAATTTCTGATAAGAATGCACTTGGATTTCATATCCCAGGTATGTGGGACAAAATTTTGGACATTAAAAAGTGTCACTTGCAACCCGATCCCTCCAATGCCATTCGCTTGGCGACCAAGGAATTTGCCGTTAAAAACCAGCTCTCTTTCTTCAATCCCAGAAAACAACATGGGTTATTGCGTACTTTAATGATCCGGACATCCTCAACAGGCGAGGTTATGGTGCTCGTCCAGTTTTTTGAAGACGATACGGCAAGGAGAAATCTACTTTTGGATCATTTGAGCACGAGCTTTCCGGAAATCACATCGCTCCTTTATGTTCTCAACCAAAAGCAAAATGATACTATTTACGATCAGGAAGTGATATGCCATACGGGCCAAGATCATATTGTGGAGGAGATGGAAGGCCTCAGTTTTAAAATCGATGCAAAATCATTTTATCAGACGAATTCTGAACAAGCATACGAACTATATAAGGTGGTCAGGGAGTTTGCGGCACTCAAAGGGACGGAATTGGTATACGACCTCTATACCGGTACAGGAACCATTGCCCAGTTTGTTGCGAAAAAAGCCAAAAAGGTAATTGGTATTGAAGCAGTTCCTGAAGCTATTGCCAATGCCAAGGAAAATGCAAAACGCAATGGAATAGGAAATGTTGATTTTTTTGTGGGCGATATGAAAGCAATATTTGATGAAAAATTCATTATCGAAAATGGAAATCCGGATGTACTCATAACAGATCCCCCACGTGATGGAATGCACAAGGATGTGGTACGACAAATTATGAATATCGCTCCAAAGAAAGTGGTGTATGTAAGTTGCAACAGTGCTACCCAAGCAAGGGATTTGGAGCTAATGAAAGAAAAATATACGATAACCCGAGTACAACCTGTGGACATGTTCCCCCAGACCCATCATGTGGAAAATGTTGTACTTTTGGAGAAGCTTGGCCTATGAAGAAAACCACGGTAGTTTTAATTTTCCTTTTGGGGATTGTCTCCTTTTCTTCCTGTGAAAAGGACGATATCTGCGTTGATGGTGATACCCCATTATTAATTGTTCGCTTCTATGACTCCCAGGATATAACGCAAACCAAGGAAGTACCGGGTCTACAGGTAAACGGCTTGATCATTGGAACGGATACCTTGGAAATCTTGCCCAACGCCTCCTTGGATTCAATTGTCTTACCGTTACGACCTACCGAAACCAACACATCATTTTTGATTTCTCAAAAATTGGGTGAAGACGATCCTACCAATTTCGATGTACTTACTTTTTCGTATGAGGTAAAGGAAGAATTTGTTTCCAGAGCATGTGGATTTGTGGCAAATTATGATGCACTGGAAGGCTCCGCAACCTCAGAAGGAGATGCCTCTTGGATAAATGAAATACAAATAATCACCCCTTTGGTGGAAAATTCAACCGCAGCACATGTCAAGATATTTCATTAGCCTGTTTCTTTTCCTTGGCTTTGTGACAATGCAGGCGCAAGAGGAACCGATCGATCTTCAACCCAAGGATACCACCGTCTACGAACAGCCTTATGGTATAAGGGTAGGTATAGACCTTAGCCGTCCCATAGTGTCCTCCTTTCAGGATAATTATACCGGTTTTGAGATTGTCGGAGATTATCGGTTGACCCAAAAATTGTATTTGGCAGCGGAATTGGGCAATGAAAAGAAAACCAGAATAGAAGAATTGGGCGGTATAGATGTACCGAACAATGCGGAACTCTATGATTTCACCACCTCGGGAAGCTACTTAAAACTGGGAGTGGATTACAATACCTATGAAAACTGGTATGGCATGAATAATACCATATTTGTGGGCGGACGTTATGCAATCAGTAGTTTTAGCCAAACTGTGAACAGCTTTCGTTTCTATGAAAGCAACCGCTATTGGAGTAGAGATCAATTTGCATTAGGTTCTACTGAAGCACAAGAATTCAGTGGCCGTACACAGTCCTGGATCGAATTTGTTTTTGGCACCAAAGTAGAGCTCTTTGCCAATATCTATCTAGGTGGTAGTATTCGCTTGGGCTTTTTGTTTAGTGACCCGAATGTTGAGCCTTTTCCCAATTTATTTATCCCCGGATTTAACAAGGTTACGGAAGGGAGTAAGTTTGGTGTAGGTTATAACTATTCCATTTCCTATTTGATACCATTGTACAAGAAAGCCAAAAAACCGGAGGAAACGGAAGAACCGGAAACCGAGGAATAATTCATAACTCACGCATTCCTTTTATAAAAATCCACTTCATTAATACCTTTTCCCCTTCATCGGTCTGGATGGCCCCAAATTTAGGTGCCAGCACATTGGCAATAATCGCAGAGGTTACCGCCAAAAAAATTCGATTGATCGGTAAAAAATACCCCAGAATCAATCGGGCAATAAGGAACAACATTACAAAGGCAATGAAATTGAATAGAAGGGCCTTATACTTGGGTCGCATGGTTTAGCTAAATTTCAATAAATTATGGGGATTGGTATTTTGCCTTCTTGCTCCCTTCATACATTACATATTTGACCAAACGTGATTCTAAATGACTATTGAATACCTTTATCTTTCGTGAGGGCCGAAGCCCCACATGCTTTAAGGCCTCCAAATTGGAAGTGATGAACCAGGCATCCGTACCGGGATACCTTTGCTTTAAGGTGTCCCCAATAGAAGCATAGAATTTTTCCATATCCAAATTCAAACGTTCTCCGTAGGGCGGGTTGAATACCATATGTAACTTCCCGTCGGTTAACTTTTCCGTATCAAAAAAATTCTTTTGCTCCACAGTTATATATTCGGAAAGATTTGCATTTTCTACATTATCATGGGCCTTTCGGACCGCCGAGGGCGCTTTATCATACCCTACGATCTTATGATGAAACTCCCTGGCTTTGTCGAGGCTGGCATCTACAATTTTTTCAAAAAGAACTTCATCAAAATCGTACCATTTTTCAAAGGCAAAACCCTTACGGTTGATGTTTGCCGGAATGTTACAGGCAATCATTGCCGCTTCGGTTAAAAAAGTGCCGCTACCACACATGGGGTCCAGGAAATCCGATCGACCATCCCATCCACTTAATAAAAGTAGACCGGCTGCAAGTACTTCATTTATAGGAGCGATATTGGTAGCGGTTCTGTAGCCCCTATGGTGAAGGGAATTCCCGGAACTATCCAGGGAAACATTGCAATGGTCATTTTGTATGTGGATGTTTATCCGTATATCCGGATTCTTAATATCCACATTGGGCCGCTTCCCGTCCAAGGCCCGAAACTTATCCGCAATGGCGTCCTTTACCTTTTGGGAAACGTAGAGGGAATGTGTGAACGTATCGGAGTGTAAGGTAGTGTCTATGGCGAACGTTGCATCTACGGAAAGATAATCCGACCAGTCCATGGCATAAATCTTTCGATAAAGATCATGGGCATTGCGAATGGAAAAGGAATATATGGGCTTAACAATTTTTATGGCCGTACGTAGACATAGATTGGCCTTGTACATAAACCCGGTATCCCCTTCAAAGGATACGTTCCGTGTACCAATTTTTACATTCCCGGCACCAAGATTCCTCAATTCCTTGGCCAATATCTCCTCAAAACCGAACAAGGTCTTGGCCACCATGGTGAAGTTGTTGTTCATCCCTTATCATCAAATTGTAGCAAAAATACAGTATTTTTGAGCCTTACGGATTTGTGACATCATAAATCCCAAAAACAACCTAACCTGATCATCCATTGAAATATCTTTTGCTTGTTCTTGCCGTATTGTTAAGTTTTGGTTTTGTAGTTCTTTTTAAACCAAAAAACAAAGCAAATTTTAAGCTACTCCTGGCCTTCAGTGGAGCATTTTTATTGGCCTTGACCCTTTTTGAGCTTTTCCCGAAGGCCTATATAAATTCCAATGCAAAAGTCGTTGGGGTTTTCATTATGCTGGGCATTCTTTTTCAAATATTTTTGGAGTTTTTTTCCAAGGGCGCAGAGCACGGTCACATCCACATGAATGGGGAAAAGACATATTTTCCTTGGCTTTTATTCGTTAGCCTCTCCATCCATGCATTTTTGGAAGGTTTCCCGGTCCAGGAAAATGGCACTATTATCTATGGCATATTGGTGCATAAAGTTCCCATAGCCATTATTCTTAGCATCTTTCTTTTAGGCTCCAAATTAAAAATGACCTATGCCCTATTGTTTATAAACCTTTTTGCTTTAATGACCCCTTTGGGCAGCTATTTTGCCACCAACGTTGATCTTATCTCACCCTATTTAAGTTATATTAATGCGGTGGTAATCGGGGTATTTTTGCATATCTCCACGGTAATTCTTTTTGAGAGTTCGGAGGGACATACCTTTAATATCCGAAAATTGGTAGCCATTGTTTTTGGTATCGTCATAGCGTATATACTATAAACGATGACTTATTACCTTATTGTTTCACAATAACTTCTGCATTTTCCAATATCCAATATATTGAGTACCGTAAAACGTATATTGATTGGGCAACTAAAAGAGAAAGGAATAGGCTTATATTCGGCTAAATTCCATGCCCTTAACTTTGAACAGAATCTTATCCAATTATCAATTTTCAGACTGGTTCTCCGAGGCCTTGGAATTCGTATTATGTTGAAGGTATTTGAACGCAAAAAAAATAGGGATGCCAGCCAGCATTGAAATCAGGGCTATGGATGACTCCTTTGGCCTTTCAAAAAAAGCCAAAATCAAAATCGAAAGACTTATTACAATATAAAAAACTTGTACCCATGGGTATCCGGGCAGTTTTAGTACCGAATGACCCGATTTCCTCAATTTGAATAGTCCAATTACCGCCAGGATCGGGAAAATTCCCAAGGCGAAGCCCATATAGGTCAATATTTGATCAAAGGTCCCTGAAAGTACCAGTATTATTGATACCAATGCCTGAGTAAGAATCGCCTTGGAAGGGACTTTAAAAACAGGATGTACCCGAGCCAGGAATTTAAAAAAATAGCCATCCTTTGCCATGGCATAATACACCCGTGGTCCTATGATTATAAAAGCACTTAAAGAGGAAAAAAGCGCAAAGGAAATCAACAATGAAATTACGGTATCGGTAGAACTGCCGAATAAGTTATTAACGGCCAGCCCACCAATAGCGATGACCCCTTTCATATCTACCGGTGAAATGGCGTAGATGAACAATATATTTAACAGCACGTACAATAGCGTAACGATCAAGGTGCCGAAAATCAGGGATTTGGCCAGATTTTTCCTTGGATTCTTAATCTCCGAACCAACGTATACCGATGCATTCCATCCGCTATAGGCAAACATTATCCACATTAATGATAGACCGGCCGTTTTCCAACTTCCAAAATCCGATGTTATCTTTATTTGATCCGTGAAATGGGATAGGTCACCTTTGCCCCATAAAAAGCCAACGATCAGTAAACCGACTACCAATGCCACCTTGAATATCGTAAGATAGTTCTGGACTTTGGCTCCAAACTTAATTCCCCTAAGGTGTACGGCTGAGAATAAGAGAATCACAAAAATGGAAACTAATTTCTTATTGGTATCCATGGAAAGATCCATGGTGGAACCGAGTTGTGGAAATGCCCGAAAAAAATACTCGCTAAAACCGATGGCAGAAGCGGCAATGGGTGCCGAAAACCCCGCAATGAAAGATGCCCATCCGCTTAAAAAGCCATATAAGGGATGGAACAGCTTGGACAAAAAATTGTATTCTCCTCCTGCTTGGGGCATGGCCGCCCCCAGTTCCCCATAACTCAGGGCACCACATAGGGCCAAAACGCCGCCGACCACCCAAAGGAGAAGTAGTAGCCGCGGATTACCGATATCCCCCATCAACAGGCCTGAGGTCGTAAATATACCGGCCCCGATCATGTTGGCGATTACGATGTTCGTCAATGAAAAAAAACCCAGACTTCGGTCGAGCTTATCTTTTTCCCTGCTAGCCAAGCGAATCTAATTTTTGTAACTGATGGCCAAACCTCCGCCAGAGTTATCTACAGTGGTGGTGAAAGTATCCAGGCCCAAAACATACTCCAGGTACTCCCTAGTTCCGCGCATTCCCCTTTGTCCCGTACCTTTTGGTCTTACGTTGTGGACGGTAAAGCAACCCCCACTTTCTAGTTTTGGTGCAACATCCTTAAAATAATTGATGTACCAACCCTTATCGGCATCGCTGAATACAAAATCGAAGGTAACGTTCAATTCCTTGACCAACTCATGAGCATCGGCAAGGCGAGCATCAACATAGTCCAACAATCCTGCTTCCTTAAGATTGGCAAGAGCTTGCTTGTGCCGAGTCTCATCGATGTCGATAGTGATCAGTTTTCCACCGGTCTTACTAAACGCCCAGGCAATCCATATGGCGGAATGCCCGGTAGAAGTGCCTATTTCAAGGCCTTTGGTATAGCCATTTTTCAGGATAATATCATAAAGTAACTTTCCATCGGAAGCAGGTACATTCATGTCGCGCCATTTCCCCTCGTAATCCTCTAAGAAAGCCTCTACTTTTTTATCGAGCTCGGTTTTGGGGGCCGTTTTCTGGGACTGTAAGTCTAATACCTGTATAAACAGTATAAAAAACATTGAACATGTCACTGCTCCCATAGAAACTATATTTCCTTTCATTTTACCAATTTTAAAAGTAATCCATCTAGAAGTCGATCTTAAATATATTCATTTTTCTCCTTCATTAATCTTTAAATCTGTCATCGTCAGATTCGTAACCCTGACCAACAGTAATTTGGGCAAAAAAAGAACTTATTGCCAAAACTGAATTTCTTCAGCCCCACATGTCTATCTTCAAAACATCCAACGGTCTTCGGTCATCATAGTTCGTCTTTTGTCCTATAAGATACTATTTCCATCCCGAGTTTTATAAAATCGCTTTTAAGATTCGGGTTCGTATTGCTTTCTTGTGATGGATTATCGCTATGAGTTTAAGGAAATGAGGGTTTCAATTCAAATCCTTTGTCTATTGGCAAAGTGAGGTTCATTTTTAAGAAAAACCTAAATGACCTTCATGTTCATGTTGTTATTCACATTTTCTCTTTTCACACAAAATACAAAGCCAATAGTTTTCCTAAATTTGATCTTGCTTAAACCGGATACTTATGCAAAACGAGACGGAACAAAAAATTCTTGAGGCGGCCAAGGCCATCTTTATCCAAAAAGGGTTCGCCGGGGCGCGCATGCAGGAAATTGCGGACAAGGCGGAAATCAATAAGGCCATGCTGCACTATTATTTTAAGAGCAAACGTAGACTATTCGAGGGAATTGTCGCTGCCAATGTTCAAGTGATGGGCCCAAAACTTTCTGCGGTGCTTACTACAAAGGGCAGCGTTTACGACAAGCTCTGCCTGTTGGTAGATACGTATATCGATACTATTGTCCAAAATCCGGATATGCCCATGTTCCTGCTACATGAAATGGCCCAGGGCAACAAAGACTCCATTGAGAAAATGAAGCAGATTATTGACGATGACCAATCTTTATTAAAGTTTATGGATCAAATGCAAGAGGAACAGGAACAAGGAATTCTAAAGCCTGTACCACCACCACATATTATGCTTACTACCATGTCTTTGATCGTATTTCCTTTTATTGCGCGTCCCATATTTGAAAGAATGTTGGAAATTCCTTCACATTTCTACGTTAAAATGATGAGTGAACGAAAGCAAATTGTCAAAGAAATCATAAAGTCCAGTTTCGTTAACTAAATTTTTTATATTTGCATTAACCAAATGGTTAACATGTTGCGCGGCATATATTTTTTGAACTTATATTAACCATTTGGTTAACAATAATTGTCTAAAAATGAATCAGTTAAAATTATCTTATACTTTACTTCTATGCTTTTTCGGTATTTCTGTTTTTGGACAAACCCCATCTAACTCCGTCCAACTTATGGAAGCTTACCAATGGGCGGAACAACATTATCCCCTTATAAAAGACAACAATCTTATCGACAAAATAGAAGCCATTAATTTAAAAAACATAAGTAAGACCGGACTACCCAAAATTAGTCTTAACGGGCAAGGACAATTACAGTCCGAAAACATCAACATTCCCTTGGGCGACAACGCTATTAATGCACCTCTGGAAACCTTCTCAACCTATATAGGCATCGATTATG
The DNA here is from genome assembly GCA_947494715.1 of uncultured Flavobacteriaceae bacterium. Classification (GTDB taxonomy): domain Bacteria; phylum Bacteroidota; class Bacteroidia; order Flavobacteriales; family Flavobacteriaceae; genus Ulvibacterium. The sequence continues at coordinate 180,089 of CANLWG010000010.1, forward strand.
ACCTGTATGGTGGGGGCATCAAAAAAGCACAAAAGGCCTCCGAAATCGCATCGGCCAATGTGGAGCGCAAATCCCTTGAAGTGCAATTGCGCTCCCTAAGGGATAGGGTAAATACCATTGTTTTTGTAATTGCCCTTTCGAGAAAGCAAAAGCAGATCCTACAGATTTCCAAAGAGGATTTGGTGGTAAATATTCAAAGCCTTCAAGCGGGTTTTGAAAATGGGACTACTTTGGAAAGTGAAGTCTCAAAGTTAAGGGTCCGGCAATTGGAACTTACCTCCGAAATCATAAAAACAGAAGGGGATATTAGAACCTATATTTCCCTTTTGGAGCAATTAACTGGCAAGGCGTTTCCTGAGGATGTGCTTTTTGAACTGCCTTATGGCATACCCGATTTTCAATCCAAGGTTATCAATAGGCCCGAAGAGGTACTTTTTGATAATCAAAAATCCCTATTTGCCGCCCAGGAAGCGTCCATTGCCGCCAGTACCCGCCCTAAAATATCGCTCTTTGCACAGGGAGGGATAGGCTATCCAAATCCATTGAACTTTTCGGACATCAATACGGCCACTTACGCACTGGGGGGTGTTAAACTGAAATGGGATTTTTTGGATTGGGGTAAAGGCAAAAAAGAACGGGAACGCATCAAATTGCAGCAGGAACAGATAGAGGTTGACCGTGAACTCTTTCTTTTTGATATTGATTCCAATCGCTTGGAATATCAGGAAAACATAAGGGCTTTGCAGGCTCAAATCGAGAACGACGAAGCAATTGTAGCTATTCAAAAAGACATTCTGGCACAATCAAAAGTCCAATTGGACAATGGGGTAATCAATTCCAATGATTACGTTACCCAGGTAAATGCTACGCTTAATGCCGAACAGCAATTCGAATTCAATAAAATTCAATTACAACAAACCATAATAAATTATTTAACCTTAACCGGTCAACTATAAACTCAGAAGAATGCGCATTATATTTCTACAGGGCCTCTTACTTTTTTGTCTGTTATTCTCGGCTTCCTGTGGTAACGGAAAAATAGCCGATGCCTATGGAAACTTCGAAGCGACAAGTGTAACCATTAGTGCCATGGGCAATGGAGAGCTTGTTTTCCTCAATATCGAGGACGGCCAAAAGCTAGATGCCGAACAAGAGGTAGGTCTCATAGATACCATCCAAATACATCTGGAAAAAGTACGGTTGGAAGCACAGCTCCAGGCATTGGACTTGAAATTACAGGAGGCTGCTCCGGAGGTGGCCATATTGGTTCGTGACAAAAGCAACTTGATTCGGGAACGGGACAGAACCCAACGCCTATTGGAACAGAAAGCGGCCACTCAACAACAATTGGACGACTATAACGGTAAAATTGATCTGATCGAACAACGTATTAACTCCACAAGACGTAACATTAATATCGCCAATAGGGGCATCCTAGCGGAACGCAAACCCCTGGAAGCCCAAATTGCATTGGTCAAAAAACAAATAGAGGACCATAAAGTGAAAAATCCCATTTCCGGTACTGTACTCACCAAATTTGCCGAACCCAAGGAATTGGTGAATACGGGCACACCGCTGTACAAAGTGGCCAATTTGGATGAAATAAAGTTGCGCGCGTATACCAGTGCTACACTTCTGCAGGATGTGCAATTAAATGACGTCGTAACCATACGTGTTGATAAAGGCGAGGATGATTTCAGGGAACTGGATGGAACTATTACATGGATTGCTAGCGAGGCCGAATTCACACCAAAAACAATACAGACCAAAGAAGAACGTGTAAATCTGGTCTATGCCTTGGAGGTGAAGGTCAAAAATAATGGAACCTTAAAAATTGGTATGCCGGGCGAAGTCATTTTTAAAAAGGAAAACGAATAATGGCAGCGGTCGTCCTAGAAAATATCAGTAAAAAATATGGCAATGTCACGGCCTTGAAATCCATCAGCTTTCAGATGGACGACGGTGAAATATTCGGACTTATAGGTCCCGACGGGGCCGGTAAATCTACCCTGTTCCGAATCTTGGCCACTTTACTACAGGCCGATGAGGGCCGTGCCTCTGTAGCTGGTCACGATGTCGTAAAGGAATACAAACAAATTCGGAAAAAAGTGGGGTATATGCCCGGGCGTTTTTCCTTATATCAAGACTTGAGCGTCGAGGAGAATCTGTCTTTTTTTGCCACAATTTTTGGGACCACCATCCAAGAAAACTATGATTTGGTCAAGGACATCTATGTTCAGATAGAGCCCTTTAAAAGAAGGTTGGCAGGGCAACTTTCTGGGGGAATGAAACAAAAACTGGCGCTTTGTTGTGCATTGATCCACAAACCTGAGGTTCTTTTCTTGGATGAACCGACCACCGGAGTGGATGCTGTGAGCCGAAAGGAATTCTGGGAAATGCTGCAAAGTCTAAAGGAAAAAAATATTGCCATTCTGGTAAGCACTCCCTATATGGACGAGGCCGGTCTGTGCGATCGTATTGCCCTGATCCAAAATGGGGAAATACTTAAAATCGATAGTCCCAGGCAAATGATTAGGGATTTCAAAAAGCCCTTGTATGCCATTAAAACGGAACATACCTATTCCGCTTTGAACTATTTACGGAGTGCTTCGTATACCAGAAGTGCCTTGCCATTTGGAGAATTCATTCACCTAACGACTGCCAAGTCCTATACCCCATTTCAGATAAAGGACGATTTGGAACGGGTAGGCATTCCGATTCAAGAGGTGAAAACCGCCGCCCCCAGTATTGAGGATATCTTTCTGGATCTCTCAGAAACCAACGAATTGATAGATGGATAAGCAAAATGTTATAGAGGTTGAGGGTTTGACCAAAAAATTTGGTGATTTTACCGCAGTGGACGCCATTTCATTTCAAGTGGCGAGAGGTGAAATTTTTGGATTTCTTGGGGCCAATGGCGCTGGGAAGACCACTGCAATGAAAATGTTGATCGGTTTAAGTAGACCCTCCGAAGGAAAGGGGAAAGTAGCAGGATTTGACATTGACAAAGAAGCTGAAGAAGTAAAGCGAAATATTGGTTATATGTCACAAAAATTCAGTCTCTATGACGATTTGACCTCAAAGGAAAACATACGGTTTTACGGTGGGGTGTACGGGCTTTCCAAAAATCGCATTAAGGAGAAGACCCAAGAGATCTTAAAAGAGCTACATCTGGAAGAAGTTGCCAATAGGCCCGTAACGGCTCTTCCCCTGGGATGGAAACAGCGTTTGGCCTTTGCCATCTCCATGGTACATGACCCGGATATCGTCTTTTTGGATGAACCCACAGGGGGTGTGGACCCACATGTACGGCGGCAGTTTTGGGAGACTATTTATCAAGTAGCCGGACAAGGAAGAACCATTTTTGTTACCACCCACTACATGGACGAGGCCGAATATTGTGACCGGGTGTCAATCATGGTGACCGGTAAGATAGAAGCCTTGGATACCCCTGAAAAATTAAAGGAAGAATATAATGCAAACACCATGGACGAAGTCTTTTTAAAGCTCGTCCGCTATTAAAAAAGTAAGCTATGAAGAAAAGACACCTTATTGCAGTAATCGCCGTTGTGCTGATGGGATTCACAAAACCCGATTCTGGCAACATAACTATTAACCTAAGGGATATTGAAAGTAAAGAGGGGGAAATTGTTTTTATGCTTTTCGCCAAAGAGGACGGCTTTCCCCGAGAACCTTCCAAGGCCTTTAAAAGAGGTGTGGTCACCGACTTCTCCGCCTCGGCCAGCTATACGTTCAAGAATGTTCCCTATGGCGTCTATGCCGTTTCCGTATTCCAGGATAGGGATAAGGATGGCGAAATTAAATCGAACTTTATCGGCATGCCCAAAGAACCGGTCGGAGCCAGCAATATGACCAAAATGGGCAAGCCATCCTTTAAAAAGTGTTCGTTTCAGCTGAATAGCCAGAACAAGGAACTAAGTATGAAGTTCATCTTGAAATGAACTACAGCAAAGCTCGTCGGAACGGCGGACAAATCAGACCAAGACCATAACTATGGGACTGCATGAGTCAAGAAACAAGACGTTTCTGTCTTGCCCTCTTGATTCTATAAGCGAAGCGGTCTTGGCTCATTTAAAGAAAATGGATTAAGAATATGATCAAAGTCTTCCAGGCATTTGTAAAAAAGGAGTTTTATCACATTTTGCGTGATAAACGCACCTTACTCATCCTTTTTGGAATGCCATTGGCACAGATACTTATTTTCGGTTATGCCGTGACAAACGAATTCAACGATGCGCAAATAGATGTACTGGACTATGCAAAAGATGAGACCAGTATGCAGTTTATAGACCATTTGCAAAGTTCAGGGAATTTTCAGTTGAACAAGATCCTGTACACTGAAACCCAAATGGAAGCCGGAATGAAAGCTGGGGATTCCAAGTTGGTCATTGCCATACCAGAAAATTTCTCAGCGGATTTTTATAGCGGACAACCTGTTAAAATTCAGGTTGTAGCCGATGGTTCTGATCCCAACAATGCCAATACCTTGGTACAATATGTTACCCAAATGGTCAACAGTTTTCAAATGGAGCGTCGTAAGGTATTGCCCAATCCATATCGTATAAATGTGGAATCCAGGATGATGTACAACCCCCAACTGGTAAGTGCCTACAATTTTGTACCAGGAACCATTGCATTGATTTTGCTCATTATCTGTGCAATGTTAACTTCCCTGACCATCGCCCGGGAAAAGGAATCAGGAACTATGGAAATACTTTTGGTCTCCCCTCTACCTCCACTTCTTATAATCCTGGGAAAAGTTACTCCCTACGCCATCTTATCCTTTACCAATGCGATTTTGGTGCTTTTATTGGGTCACTTTGTTTTCGATGTGCCTATTGTAGGGAGCATAGGACTCTTATTGCTGATGTGCTTTTTGTATGTGGTTACGGCCTTGGCCTTGGGTACTCTGATCTCAACCGTTTCAAAGACGCAACAGGACGCGATGATGCGATCTTTAATGGGTTTAATGATGCCATCCATGATTTTATCCGGCTTTATTTTTCCATTGACAAGCATGCCGATACTATTGCAATATATTGGTCAAATTGTACCTGCAACTTACTTTATTGAAATACTCAAGGCAGTTATGCTGCGGGGTGTGGGCCTCAATTTTATTTTATACGAAGTGGCTATTCTAGTAGCAATGACCACAGTGTTCTTGTTTTTTGCCTGGCGAAAATTCAAAATTCGACTTGAGTAGAAGAATACCTTAAGGGGTTAACTAAAAATAGCTTAATGCAAACGTTGCGATACCTTATTCAAAAAGAGTTCATCCAAATATTTAGGAACAGGGCTTTATTGCCTATGATGACCTTGTTGCCTATCATTCAATTGATCGTACTCTCCAATGCAGCTTCCAATGATGTAAAGGAGGTTCGTTTGGTCATGGTGGATAATGACCAATCAGAAATTTCTCGTTCGTTGACCCGAAAAATTTCTGCGAACGATCGTTTTACGTTGGTGGAAGTCTCCTTTAGCCGTGATGCCGCCTTTGAACTGATGCAACGCAATAAGGTGGATATCATTTTGGAAGTGCCCTCCAATTTTGAAAGAGAATACTATAGGGGAGAGACCCCGAAAGTGCAAATGTTGGTAAATGCCATTAACGGGCAACAGGCCACGGTAGGGAGCGGATACCTCAACAATATCATTGCTTCCCTAAGTGCTGAAATTCAAAGAGATGAACCACTTATGATAGGTGCTTACACTAGCCCGGCAAAGGCTTTGGTAGAGGCATCTTCCAATAACTGGTATAATCCTGAATTAAAGTATCCACACTTTATGGCCCCAGGAATTTTGGCAGAATTGGCCGCCTTGTTGACCATAGTACTAAGTGCCATGAACGTGGTACGCGAAAGGGAGATAGGTACTATAGAACAAATCAACGTAACCCCTATAAAAAAATGGGAATTCATTTTAGGAAAGCTGGTACCTTTTCTGTGCATAGGACTGGTTTTGGTCACGGTAGGCTTACTGGCCAGTAAACTGATTTTTGATATTCCAATTCGAGGCAACCTTTTGCTCGTTTTTGGCTATGCCGTCATCAATTTGGTGTGCGTCCTAGGTCTGGGATTGCTCATTTCAAACTTTGCCGATACACAACAACAGGCTATTTTTGTCGCCTTTTTTTTCGTACTTATCTTTATTCTAATGTGCGGCCTCTTTACACCCATTGAGAGTATGCCCAAATGGGCACAATACGCCACGATCCCAAATCCGTTGGCCCATTTCATTTCTGTAACGCGGAAGGTACTCTTAAAAGGAAGCGGGTTTTGGGATATCCGCTGGGAGTTCATATATACCATCATCTTGGCAGTCCTATTCAACGTGGCTGCGGTATGGAGTTACAAAAAACAACAATGATTAGCTATTGACCCTATGTCCAAACGGAACGAACATCAAACGCTAATAGAAAATATCATCTTGATATTGCTTTTTGTTGCCGGAGCCAATTTTTTCATTTTCTTGAAAATGACAGGTATTGAAAACCCAGCCATAGTAATTAATTCAAGGATAAGCGAGCCTTCTTCGATATTGCATTTACGGATAAGTATCGGAGGCGCTGTAATAGGGATGCTTATTCTATGGTATGAGTCCTACATACACCCCAAAGTGACCAAACGTTTTTCATCATTGCTTTTTAGAAGATTGGTCTGGCAAGTGGGTGTGGCCTTCATTATTCTGATTCCCATATTTGTGCTGAATATTTTTTTTGGAATCGTCGAAAACGACTATTCCTTGGAAATGGCCATCAAGGAATCCATAGGATTTATAGCTACTGGACTCTTTTTGTCCTTTTTTGTTTATTACTATTTTTTAAGTATCCTGGTGAGTTTTTTGCGCCGTTTGCACAAGAGTTTTGGGCAGCATGTTTTTTACAATTATCTTATAGGAAGGTATACGGAGCCTCTGGAAGAAAATCGAACTTTCTTTTTTTTAGATTTAAATGATTCAACCCGCATCGCCGAGGAACCGGGACATGTAAAATATAGCCGGTTCCTGAATCGCTGTTTTGATGACATTATCAATGCGGTAAAGGAATACGAGTATGATATTTATCAATTCGTTGGCGATGAAGTAGTGCTTACCTGGCCTGCTTCACAGAACGACAAGGGGCAGGCTGTGCACATGTATTTGGCTATAAAAAATCAGTTCCGACTTTTTGATAGTCTATATCGAACAAAGTTGGCGTCCGACCCTTTTTTAAGGCAGCCATTAGTACGGGCAAGGTTACGGCAACCCTGGTTGGAGGCAAGACAAAAAACATAGCCTATCACGGGGATGTACTTAATACGACCGCCAGACTTTTAGGCCTTTGTAAAAATATAGAAGAGATATTCTTTTTACCCAATTTTATTTAAAATCCTTAGCACACCCTTTTTTTGAACATAAGCTTATCGCTACCTTAAAATTAAGGGGCAAGTCCAATGAAAGTAAGGTATATGCTATAAAGAACTAAAACAAAACTGAAATCCGGATGGATAAAAGAAATCATATCAAAACGAAACCTAAAGGATTCCTTTAATCTATCAAACCAAAAAAACGCGGTAACCAAAGGGAGATTTCACCAAAATAAGTGATGACCAATAAAATCAAGACCATAGCGCCCAATAAAGGTAACAAGGGGCGTATAACCTTGGTAACCGGAACTTTGGCCACACCACTTCCCACAAAAAGTAAGGTTCCCACAGGTGGGGTACATACCCCGATACAAAGGTTAAGCACAATGACCATTCCAAATTGTACGGGATGCATCCCCAAGGCCATCGCCACGGGCAGAAAAATTGGTGTAAAAATAAGAACGGCAGGAGTCATGTCCATAAAAGTACCCACGATCAGCAAAGTAATATTGATCAATAAAAGAACCAAAAAGGGGTTGTTTACGGATTCTACCAAAAGTGATGTCAACATTTGGGGTATACCCTCAAAAGAAAAAAGCCATGACATGGCCATTGAAGTGGCAATCAAGAACATGACTATGGCGGTGGTTTTAGCACTTTGCAACAAAGTGGGCCTAAAATCCGTAAATTTCAATTCGCGGTTCAAAAACCCCAACAGGACTGCGTAAACCACGGCAATGGCGGCGGCCTCGGTAGCCGTAAATATTCCGGCAACGATTCCGCCCACGACAATAACCAAAAGGGTAAGGCTTAAAAATGCATTCTTGAAATCAATAAAAAGTTGTTTAAAACCAACGCGTGGGGCTCTAGGCAAATTCTTTCTTTTGGCATAAAGGAACACCATAAACATAAGTGCCAGTCCTACCAAGATACCTGGAGCATAACCGGCAATGAACAAGGCTGCAACGGAGGCGGTACCCCCACTTGCCAGAGCATAGACGATAAGTACGTTACTCGGGGGAATCAATAGACCTGTGGTCGAAGAGCTAATATTTACCGAAGCGCTAAATTCCCTTGGGTAGCCTTCCTTTTCCATCTTATCGGTCAACGTACTACCTATAGCAGATGCCGCCGCTATGGCCGATCCCGAAATTGCACCGAACAGCATGGCCGCTATGATATTTACATAAGCCAAACCTCCTGGGAGACTTCCAATAAGCGATTTGGCAAAATCTATCAATCGTTTTGCAATCCCACCACGGTTCATAAGCTCCCCCGCCAAAATAAAAAACGGAATGGCCAATAGTGCAAAATTATCTATTCCCGTAGTCATTCGTTGAGCGGCGGTGGTAGTTGCAGGCATAAAAACAATGTTCAAAAGCAAAGTAAGCGTAGTAGAAATGCCAATGGAATAGGCAACGGGAACCCCATAGGCCAATAGGCCGATAAAACTTACGAACAAGACTAGGATGCTTATGGTTTCAATGCTCATGGGCTTTTGGACTAAAGGTTATGGTTATATGATACACGCAAAAGAAAATTATGATAAGTCCACTTACGGGTACAATGGTATATACAAATCCAAGCGGGACGTTCAAGGCGGGCGAGATCTGGCCTAATTTCAGGGTAGTATACACCAAATTTCCACCTCCAATGACCATGACCACCAAAGCAAAAAGGGCCATAAACCATTGTATCTTCTTTTGTCGCTTCCTTCTTTTTTCAGGAGAAAGTTTGGAAACCAGAAAATCCATGGAAAGATGTCCTTCCTTCATCCCATTAATGTAAGTAGCTCCCAAAAGAGTGAGCCAAATAAGTGCAAAACGTGCAAATTCCTCTGTGAACGAGCTGGATTGTCCTATTATATATCTGGACACCACCTGCCATACCACATCAATAACTAGAAGACCGAAAATGAGTACCAAAAAGGCTTCGATAATCTTATTTAAAGTCCGGTACAAACGCTTTATCATTGCGATTTAATTTTCTCGATATACTCCTTCATTTTTGGATCTTCCATTAATCGCTCCATAACGGGGCTTGACTTTGAGGCAAAAGATTCCTTTTCCGGATAGTTGAACTCCACTTTGGCTTTTTTGAGCACTTCCATATTTTCCTTTACTGTTTCCCGCCAATACTGTTTCTGTTTTTCAACACTTTCCGAAGCCGCCGAATGCAACCATTCCTTTTCTTGATCGGACAAGGTATCCCAGAACTTGGTCCCTATCACCACTACATCGGGGACCATACTATGCTGGTCAAAGGAATAATATTTACACACCTCATAATGATTGGAGGTTACGAAGGAGGGAATATTGTTCTCCGCCCCATCCACAACATTCTGTTGCAAAGCAGTATATAGTTCTCCATAAGCCATAGGCGTTGCAGAAGCGCCCAAGGTATTGACCATATCAACGGACATCTGATCGTTCATGACCCTTATTTTTAAGCCTTTCAAATCATCCGGGGTCTGAATTGGTTTTCCCTTGGTATAAAAACTTCGACTGCCCGCATCGTAAAAGCAAAGACCTCGTAAAAGATATTCCGTTCCACCCGCCAATAACTTCTGTCCTACCTCTCCCTCCAGAACACTAAAGAGATGTTCACTGTCCCTAAAAAGATAAGGCACTCCCATTACTTTGTATTCAGGAGCAAAATTGGACATCGATGCGGCACTTACCTTGGTCATGGCAATACTGCCTATCTGCAACAGTTCCAATACTTCGCGTTCCGTTCCCAGTTGACCGTCGGGAAAAATCTTTATTTGAAGCTTGCCATCGGATTTCTCGTTAACGAACTTCTGCATATCCAAAATACCTTTATGTACGGGATGCGTAATGGGCAACGAATGGGCAAAATAGAGCACTTTTTGGTCTCTAATCTCTGAGCAGGAAACCTGAAAAAGGGCGAATACGGCAATGGATGGGAGGGTCAAAAAAATGAAACGGTATCTATTGCGCATATTTTAAGTAATGAAGTCCAATGGTACGGGGGATCCACTTTACCGCTTATAAATATAGGAAAGAAAGTGGTTCTTGCAATTTATTTTTGCTGTGCCATTTTTAAAGCCTCAATTGTTGTATGATATTTTGAAATCATATTGGGAACTTCCCATTCCGGAAGTTTTCCAGCTTCTAAATACTTTAAATAGTTTTGGGTTACCTGACCAAAATGGGCTTCATGGCCAATTTTGAATTCATCGGGAATGGTAATACGATATGTATCATCTGAAAGCTTTTCCATAGCTGTACCTGGAAACTCGGTGTTTATTTTGGTATCGACCGCATCCGTTAGGTTAGCTTCAAAACCCTCTTCTTGCTTTGGCCGAATGTACAGTATAGGTTTATAATTCTCCTCAGGGCCTTGTTTAATGATCAAATCACTTTTGGTACCTCTCATGATGCTATAATGGGTATCGCCAGTTCCCTCAGGAGCCTGATAATTCCAAATAACGGAAACCTTGGCAAGCTTTCCTTTTATTCTGTAGCGCATTTCCCCATTGCAATATACATGTAGCTTTTCGCCCTTAATATCCTTTTGTAAATAATCCGGATAGGTATCCAGACCTGTAACTTTCTGAAATTCATCTTTTGTTAAAATAGTGGGCCAACGTTTGGCGCTAAGCATCTCGACATCAGTTGAATCGATAATTTGTCCGGGAAAGGCTTCCCATTGCACCAAATCCACCAAATGCGTGGTAACGTCTACTATGCCCTCGCCCTCTTCATTTACATCAAAAAACCATGGGGGACGTACCAAAGGTTGTCCTGAAACATATTTAAAAAAATGATGGACGCTTTCCTTGCTAATGGCCGGTTCCTTCAGGGAACCATCTACCAATTCACCAAATACGGAAGGCATTGTGGAAAAAAGTTTCTGCATGACCGTTGTTGATTCAAAACGCTCGGTCATGATATCATAGATAAGCACATTCTTTTCCTTGGCGATTTGAAAAGCCTCTTTCAATTTTTTAAATCCCTCGGAATCAATTACCAGGGGCTTATCCGCATACACGTTGAGACCCGCCTTGACCGCATCTAGTATGTAATCGATTTTTTTTGAATTTTTTCCGGCAACGATCATCACATTTCCCGGTTTTTCGGTAAGCATCTTTTCCAAATAATCAGAGCCGAGGTAATTCTTAGTACTCCAATCCGTTGGTGATTCGTCCCTGCTATTATATGCCTCGATTTTGGCTAAAAAGTCCTGTGCCTCTGGCCCTTGAGGAGCAAAAAGATAAATAGTGGAATCAACCTGGGGATACATGGTCTTATGTACCAAGGCCGCATGAAAATGGCCCGGATCCAAAGTCATCAATTTCACTTTTTCCACTGATTCTTCCCCATCCATTTTTTCATTAGTTTTTTTTTCTGCACAGGCAAGGCAGAGTATCAATAAAAACAAGGCATTAAGTTTCATTCTTTTTGGTTTCATTGCTTGTGAAGGGGAAGATATGATTTTTAGATTAAAAATATCTTACCGAAACTAGTCATTTCTGCTTTAAATCTTTGAAGGAATATGAATTGGGATACTTACGGTTTTAAACCTTTACGTAGTCCGTTCCATAAGGCTTGCGTTGTTCGCGTGCTAACATGGCATTGGCCTCGTCATCATTAACGAAAGTTTCCGTTTCATTGTCCCATTCCAATTTTCTATCGAATTGCATGGCGATGTCGCTAATCAAACAAATAGCACAGGCCTTATGCCCTTTTTCAATAGGTGAAATGGGTTGCTTTCGTGTTTTGATACACTCTAGCCAGTTGCCGTGCTGATCTTCGATTTTTTCAAGATGTATTTCGTTCTCGCCTATAACGGATTCCAATATTTTGGGATCGGAGGCATTCAGGGCCTTTGCGCTTTTTTCCTTATCCACGGGATCGGATGCAGACGCTTGATAGGCTCCCCGGGAGACGAAAATCCATCCATCTGTACCTTCATATCGAATTCCGTTGGTATAACCTCCACTCGTATAGACCGTCATGCCATTATCATATTCATGTTTCACAAAGAAATCGCCATGTACGTTCCATAGGCCCGACTTTGGAAATTCCGCCAAAGCCTCTACTGAAATGGGGCCTGTTAACTCTGTATTCATTCCCCAAGCCGCTGAATCATAATGGTGTTGGCCCCATCCGGTTATCATACCAGCTCCATAACTTCGTAACCTTAACCAACCCGGTCTACTGTACCCTTCCGGTGGATGGACCCCGATTTCGGTATAAGGTACTTTAGGTGTAGAACCTAACCACATGTCAAAGTCCAAATTAGAAGGTACAGGCATCTCCGGGGCTTCTGGACCTGAAGGGTCTCCGGGAAGTCCAATTTTTACGGTATGTATCTTTCCTATTCTTCCGTTTCTGACCAGTTCCGCTGCAACCCTAAACTGGGGCATAGCCCGTTGTTGTGTACCTACCTGAAGAATTACACCTGTTTTCTTAATAACATCCCGCAACTGTTGGCCCTCCTTTAGGGTCAAGGATGTTGGTTTTTGCAAATAGATATCTTTTCCGGCCAAAGCTGCTTCCATGGCGGGCTGCGAATGCCAATGGTCCGGAGTACTTATTACCACGGCATCAATATCCTTGTTCATTAGCATTTCCCGATAGTCGCCATAAGTCTTGGTATCCATGTACTTATCCTTACCTGTCTTTTCCTTATAAAAGCCATCGACCAAAACTTTGGCATCGGCGGTCCTTTTTGAATCCACGTCACAAACGGCAACAAACCGTGCCTCATCAAAACGTATGGTATCATGAATATCATGAGAGCGAGCGATGCGCCCACAACCGATTTGACCAATATTGATTTTATTGCTTGGGGCCTCCTTGCCTAAAACGTGTGCGGGTACTATACTGGGGAAACCTACCATCGCAGCCGTTCCCATTGCTGTTTTTTCCATAAAATTTCTTCGCTTCACAATGCTCTAGTTTTATTTTTAACTTTTATTCATTTGTACTTGTGGTGGATTTGCAAATGCCTGCCAATAGGCTTCTGCTTCTTTAGCTTTAAGCTCACCGTCAAATATCACCATTCTATAATTTAACTCATATTTTTTATCGGGTTCAATTTTCCATTCTTCATGCCGAATAGGGCAAAATTCGAAGAACATATCGCCCCTACCGCCATTGGCATCAATAGGCCATATACGCATAGGTTCCGGATGCATTCGGTTTTTAGGATGACTCATGAACAGGATACCATTGGTTTCCTGTCCGTCCGAAGATTCACCGCTAACAATGCACCAACGGGCATTGCTGCCATCGGCGGTCAACCGATCCTTACCCTCGGAGGTGAGTACGGAACAGTTATCCTTGTTCCATCTTTCATTAAACCGCAGACCAATACCGCCGCCATAACGATAGGCTTCAAAAAGTATTCCCGATTCCAAAGGCGATGTAAAGGTGGTCGTATAATCCAACATATACCGATCAGGTCGATCTAAATTCCAAAGTTGCACTTTCAAATCCTCGTTTAGCGCAACCTGAGGTGCATCGGCCGTTTTTAAGTCAATGTGTTCTTGAGCTGCTGTAAAGGATGTATGGACGTTGCCAGAACGAGTTTCCTTAAACTCCTTGAAAAGTACGGTTCCCATACCCTCGCCGAGATTCCAAAAATCTACCCGTTCCCCATTAACCTGTGTATGGGTCCAAGGTCCCCATAGTCCATAATGATGATAATGGTCCGGAGGCTGAATACGCGTAAGTGTATCTCCTTTTGGAGTTCGTATTGGGTGTATGTAACCGGATTTTCTATAAAGGGAGTCAGTACCTTCAGGAGGATACATCATTTCATACCTGTATTGTACCAATGGATTATTTTCAATGGACAACTGAAGGTTTCCATTATCCTTAGAGGTCGATAAATTTGGACCGCTAATGAATTTCTTTTCAACTTTTTCCAAGCTATAGGAAGCTTTGTTATCCGGATGATGAAGAAACCAGAGTTTTTGCCCTTCTTTATCCGATTGGTAAGAAACCGGTTCTCCATGATTGAAAATCATGTAGTTATCGTCATCTATACCTTTGAGATCGTCAAGTTCCAGAACTACTGGAATGGTATTCAAAATACCGTCGCCTTCCTTTACCTCAAATCGATAAATCTCTTTTTCCTGGCATGACCCTAAAGTGATGACTAGGCAAAAAAGAAAAATCTGTTTCATAGACAAAGGTTTAGGCGACGGAATTTAAGAAAAAACTAACAAACTCAAACTAACTCAACAAATATCATTCACCTGGTTCTGGTATGCTTGTAAGCGGCGGAATATTATTCTCGACCCCTGGATATCCCTCATTTTGATTTATCCTTCCCTGTGTATTTGCATTAATTGCTGCTGCAGGCACCGGCCATAAAACATGATAGGGACTCATCGTAAATTGAACACCAAAAATTGTCCTGAGGCCTGGAACGTTATAAAAATCCGTTACATCCATAATACGATCAAACCAAAAATTGGATTGTGAAAAATTATCCAAGTTATAGGAAGTTCCCAAATATGAAGTTCTTCCAGTTCTTGCAAAAATATAGGCAATACGGGTCAATTCCGTATTTCTGGGTTCTTCATAATAGAGTTCTCTTGCCCGTTCATCCAAAATCAAATCGATATTAACATCGCCCGCGTCTATTTGGTCTGCCTCCGCCCTTTCACGAACTGTGTTGATATCCGCAGCCGCTAGGGCATTGTTGTTGTTCCAAAAATAGGCCTCCGCTCTTAAAAGGTAGGTTTCGGCCAAACGATAGATATACCAATCCCCGTGTCCTCCTGATGGTCTAGTGGCTGTAGGATCGTCCACAAACAATTTATATTGAGGAAAACCATACCAATTACGTATGGTATCCGAACACAACGGCGTACCATCCGGTAGGTAAAGCTGTAGGTTTTGGCCATAAAATGAGTTGCCATCTTGCAACAATTGAGGTTCGTTATAGACCAAATCCTCCATATCGATCCAATTCCCATTGTTCCGATTATGTCTCTGGTCATTGTTGGCATCCTCCCAAACATCTATGGTGCTATAACGCGTACCGCGGTTTCTACCGATGCCCCGGCCCACTTCCAAAACCAATGGAATTTCCGCCAAGGGGTCGTCTGACATACCGTCCTGGCCATCCGGGGTATTGATAAACCGCCACCATAGCGGAACGGCCTGCCGCATAATACTGGTACCGTTACCGAAAGCACCTCTGTCCCTAAACTCCAGTCGGTCTATGGCCACTAAAATCCCTTCTGTGTTTCCCGGTAGACTTTTGTTTTCAACTTGGTGTAAATCCCAGGTAACATCTTTGTCAGCATTGGATTCATCAACCCCAAACCTATTTCTCATTAAATCATAGTTGCCCCCATCGATGACTTGGGATGCCGATGCAATCGCCGCATCAAAATCACCTAATGCCAAGTTTACCTTGGTCAATAAATGCAAGACAGCCCCTCTAGAGACCTCCCCCCCTGCAGCGGTTTCGTTGACCATGGGCACCGCCATATTAAGATCTTCCTGAATTTTCCTTAGGACAACATCCCTTTCGGTGGATACAAAATCCAATCGAGGTCCCGATACCTCCTCCAAGACAAAGGGAATATCCCCAAATTGGTGGGTCAGGCGATAATAGCGATATGCCCTATGGAACAAGGCCCTACCCAAGATATCGTTTCGCTGGGCTTCACTTTCGAATTCGGCATCGTCCAACCGGTTTATTACGGTATTGGCGAATTTAATGCCTTCATAAAATTCCTCCCAAAACCATCCAATCTTGTTCGTGTTGGAATTGTTAAGGTCGGCATCCGGGAGAATCTGTGCATTCAAATCCTGTGCAGGACCTGCTTTATCCGTAGTACCTTCTATGGCCACCTCGGAAAAAATGTTTTCCGTAATCATTGGTGCCCCGTCTCCATAAAATTCCGCCCTGATACCCGTTAGAGCTTGGGACAGCACGGTATTTAATCCTTCGGGAGTGTTCAAGGCATTCTCCGGCGTAAAGAATGATTTTGGTTCCTGTGTCAAGAATTCTTTGGTACAGGAAAGTGGGATGCATGCCAAAACAAACAGTATCATTAGGCGGTATGCATACTTTTTACTTAAATATTTCATAGTTCTATCTATTTTCTTTTTATTATAAACTTATATCAAGACCCAGTGTAAAAAATCTTGGTATGGGTTCACGATCATTACCCACCAATTCACCGTCATCATTCCTACTTGCCCCGTTAATATTGGTGCCTTGGGGATCATAGAAATCCCAGTCAGGTGCCCAAACCGCCACATTGCGGATGTTACCATAAATACGGACACTGTTTATCCTAAGCCTTGACAATAAAGCTTTTGGGAGTCTGTATGCCAAGGTAATATTGCTCAATCGAATGAAAGAACTGTTCCGATAAACGTTGAAAGCGGCACTACCATCATTGGAAAACAGACGAGCATAGTCGTTTAAGGGGTTTTCCGGGGTCCAATAAGGGGTCACGGGAGAATTTACCCGATCCACAAAACCGTTCCTATTCTTGGCTTCGTTAAAGACCCGTTTCTGACCTAGATTAGAGTACACTTCAAAAGCAAAATCGATGTTCTTGAAAAAAGTAAACCTATTCGTCATACCCCAAATGTACTGGGGAGCACGGTTCCCGACGAAAACCTTATCATCATCGTTCAAAATTCCGTTATTATCCACATCCCGGAGTTTAAAGTCGCCTGGCTCCACACCGTAACGGGCCGCTTCGTCAGCTTCGTCCAATTGCCATACTCCTAGTTCCTCAAAATCCCAAATGATATCAACAGGCTGGCCAATAAATCTTCTATTTACAATATCATCCAATTCATTGCCATTCTCGTCCAAATCACCGTAAAGTTCATTAATCTTGTTTCTGTTCATGGAAAAGTTAAAATTAGTACTCCATGCAAAGTTCTCCCTGTTAAAATTTTGGGTGGATATTACAAATTCCAACCCTTGGTTCTGTATTTCCCCTAAATTGGTAAACACATTCTCGAACCCGGTTACATTAGGTAATTCGCGTTCAACGATTAAATCCGTGGTGATATTTCTATAGGCATCGATAGATCCCTCTACGATACCCCCGGCGAAACTAAAATCCAGCCCTAAATTGACCGCCTTGGTCCTTTCCCAACGCAGATCAGGATTTTGAAGGGTAGTGTTATTAAGGGTAGCTACAGGTATTACCCCAGAATCGCCTACATTCAGATAATTACCTGCCGCCAATTGGGACAATTGGGCGTACGCGCCCAGTCCACGTTCAGGCTCAAAAGACCTAAAACCACCGGGATCAGGGTTAGTATCAATTCGTCTTCCACTACCAAAACCCCGGTTTCCATTTTCACCATAAGAGGCCCTAAATTTTAAAAAGGTGATAAGATCAGACTTGAAGAAATCTTCCTCAGAAATTGTCCATGCCCCGGCAACGGAGGGGAAAAAACCCCTTTGATTGGCAAGCCCAAAGGCCGAATAGCCATCCCTACGCATGGTCAAGCTCAGATTGTATCTGGAATCATAATTATAATTCAGACGTGTCATTATGGCATCGCCCGTGGTCTCCTCATCATCCGAGAATACGCCTTGGATGAGTCCTGCCTGCAAGGCACCAAAACCCAGGGTGTCATTGGGCTCAAAGGTATTGGAATTGGCGATGGTAGTAAAAGTTTGGTACTTTTCCGCATAGAATAGGGCAGTCAAACCAAAGGTGTGTTTTCCTAAGGTCTTGTCCCAACGGATGATATTATCTAACTGATACTCCGTTTGTTTCCGATTCCAACGCTGTGAGCGTCCAACCTGATTGTTAGGATTCAACGATGAGGCATGTACAAAGTATTCCTCGATATCCAAACGGTTGGTATAACCCAGTTCATAGGAAAAACCTAGTGGGAGTTTTACCTTGGCATATATCCGGGAATTGAAGGAGTGTTCCAAATCTACCCAATCATCGTAAGTAGGTCTTAAAAAAGCACTTTGGGCACCCGCTCCCGGATCATCCTGTGGGCTGATTCTTAAGAATTCCCCGGAATCGTCAAACTCGGAGCCCCAGGGCGAGGATGAAAAAACCTGGTTTTGGTCGGCTGGCAAAAAACCTTCGTCTCTTTTGGCAAATTGGGTGTTCATCCCAACGGTCAACCAGTCGTTAATCTTGGCATCTAGATTTAAGCGGGATCGCAAGGTCTCAAATTTATCACCGGCAATGATGCCCTCATTGGACATACGGCCTATGGACCAATAGTAGTTCAGCCCTCCATTGCTTCCAGAAATGCTAACGTTCTGCTCGTTTCTAAAACCGGTCTGCATAATCCTATCATACCAATTGATACTTTTACCTTCCAAGTAATTATTGACTTCTACGTTTTGAAACCCTATTCGGGTCAACCAAACCGTTGTTGGGTCACCTTGCGCCCCGGTATAGCCCAGCCACTGGTCTAGGCCAACTCCGGCAGGCAAATTGTTGGGGTTATCAAAAATGCCCGGATTTTCAGAGGCTAATTGACCACGACTACTTTTAAAAACATCGACCCGCCAATTGGCATAACCTTCCGGACTATAGGGCCTAACAGGATTTGCTTCGCGGGTTATCCCCACACTGGTGTTGATATTGATTACGGGCTTATCACTAGTTCCCCTTTTTGTGGTTACCAAGATAACACCACTCGCCCCACGAGCTCCATAAACGGCAGCGGAACTAGCATCCTTTAGTACGTCCAGTTTGTCAATATCGGCCGGGTTAATATCCGAAAGGTCGCCCGTATATAAAATACCATCGACGACGATCAAGGGACTACTCCCTGCAGCCAAGCTATTGTTCCCCCGTATTTGGATTTCACTATTTCCTTTTGGATCAGCTGTAAATCCAATGTTTAGGCCCGCAACATTACCTCGTAAAATATCAGTGACCGTATTAACGGATTGATTAGAAACTTCGGCAGCGTCCAACTGGGCGACCGCCCCTGTTAAATCCTTTTTCTTAACGGCACCATAGCCGACCACTACTACTTCATCTAAAGTTGAAGCGGTAGCTACCATGGTCACGTTAATTGTTGAGTTACCTCCTACCGGTATTTCCTGGGCTTCAAAACCAATGTAAGTAATTACCAGGGTGGCGTTGGCATTGGCAACCTCTATGGAATAATTTCCATCAAAATCCGCGGACGCACCATTGGTAGTACCTTTTTCAACTACCGCTGCACCGGGCAAGGGTACCCCCGCATCGTCCACCACTGTTCCGGTTACCGTAAATGAGTCCTGACTATATGAGGATATAGTGAACATCACGGCAAAAAGGCATAGAATCCATACGTTTTTTGGAACTTTTGCTTTTTCAAATAAGTGTTTCATAAAATCGGTCATTTAAGTTTAGAATGTTGAATTGTTAAACAAATCTAAACAAAAATCGCATTAATGCAATCGATTGCGTAAAAATTTATGAAACAAATGACTTTTTTAACGCAACAAATATCCAAAAGCTTTTCAAAACCCTGTCAAAACCGATTAAATAGAAGATTTTATCGGCTTTCTTTCTCGATTACATATTTGTTGCGTATTATTGTTGCAGAAAGTACTGCCATTATGGGTAAAAAAATTACGATTTACGATTTGGCGAAAAAACTAAATGTATCCCCGGCCACGGTGAGTAGAAGTTTGAACGACCATCCATCCATAAGCAAAAAAACAAAGGACAAAATAATTGCCGCAGCCAAATCCTTGGGCTACCGCACCAACAAATTCGCCGCTAACCTAAGCCAGCAAAAATCCAATACCATTGGCGTAATCGTACCAAGATTGAATTCCAATTTCATGTCCACGGTACTGGCCGGCATAGAAAAAGTGGCAAACGATGTAGGTTATAACCTTATTATTAGTCAATCCCTGGAATCTGCCGAAAAAGAAGTATTGAATGCCAAAACCTTATATGATAGTGGGGTAGATGCCCTAATGATTTCTTTGGCCTATGGAACCGAGAACTTTGACCATCTTACAACATTTATAGATCGAAAGATACCTTTATTGTTTTTTGACAGGGTGTTTGACTTACCCAATTGCCCGACCATTTTAATTGATAATGAAGCTGCGGGATATGAGGCCACGGAACATCTAATAGGTCAAGGTTGCACCAATATCCTGCATATTGCCGGAGGATTAAAAAGAAATGTGTATTGCCAAAGATTCAAGGGCTATAAAAAGGCTTTGAACAAGCATGGCATCGCCTTTAAAGAAGATGATTTGGTTGAAGTGGACTTGGATTTGAGCAGGGTACCGGAAGTAATAGCCCATATTAAGGAATCCGTTCCAAAAATTGATGGATTGTTCGTGGCCAATGATACCTTTGCGGTTCATTGCATCAAAGAACTCAAAAGGGAAGGATATCGTATTCCCCAAGATATAAAAGTTATGGGTTTTAATAATGATCCCGTCTCCGAAGTCATTAGCCCCAATCTAAGTACAATAGATTATCCCGGCTATAAAATGGGTGTTTTGGCCGGGCAAAGCATTATTGGGCATTTGAGCGGCACTATAAATTTGCAATCCGCAAACCAAATTACCCTTAGGCATACCTTAATAATTCGGGAATCTACCCAAAAATAATCGGCTTATTATGAAAAAAGTGACATTAACCATTCTACTATCCATTTTTTGTTTGCTTGCCAAAGCACAGAACATTCAAGAGTTTGAGCCTAACGATGAATGGTTGGCCAAAATAGAAAACATTGCACCGACCCAACCAACGGTCAAAAATGTAGACAAGAAGAAAATCCTGGTCTTTTCCAAAGCCACAGGGTTCTATCATTGGACCATTCCGCATAATATTGAATTGCTAAAAATTCTCGCCAAAAAAACCAAAATCTTTGAGATTCACGTGGGCTACGACATCCAAAAATTTGAAAAGAAAAGTCTCAAAGAATATGATGCCGTTGTTTTTAACAATTGCAACCCCAGCGGTCCGGATAGAGATCTTTTTGCCGACTTGCTCCGTCAGAATACATCATTATCCGATGCTGAAATCAAGAACAAGGCCTCAGGATATGAAGCGAATATGATGAACTATGTTAAAAAGGGCGGAGGACTAATGATATTGCACGGCGCCATTACCGTACAGAACAACTCAGCTACTTTTAGCAAAATGACCGGTGGCAGTTTTGACTACCATCCCAAACAACAGCAGATGCACGTTAAAGAAGTAGATACAAACCATCCTTTGGTAAGGGCATTCAAGGGCAAGGGGCTTATCCATATAGATGAACCTTATTTTTTTAAGAATGCTTATTTCGACTACAATTTTAGGCCGCTACTTTATATTGAAGTGGATCAATTGGAAGATGTAAGAAAAGCAGTAAGCAATAATATTAATTATGTTTCCTGGATCAAAAGATATGGCAAAGGGCGAGTATTTTATAGCTCTCCCTCACACAATGCACAAAGTTTGGAAAATCCGGAATTACTACAGTACTTTTTGGATGGTCTCCAATATGTTGTGGGAGATTTAGTGTGTGATGATAGCCCAATAAAAAAATAACAATATCTTCTTTTTTTAGACGTTCAATACAGGTAATTTGCACCATTATCAATAATGAATGCATAAATTTTTCGGCTTTGAAAAAAACAATAGTTCCCCTGCTAAGTGCCCTACTCATTTTATTTCATGGATGTTCCAAAGATTCCGAACCAGCAGACAAGGTGGAACCGGACACTATAGCTCCTGAGGCAGGTTTTTCGATAACTGGTTTTGATACCAGTACCACAGAACCCCTACTGTTGAAAGGGCAAATCGAAATAAACGTTAATGCCACGGATCAAGGAGGAATTGGGAAAGTGGAAGCTTTTATCGATGACACAAAGGTGGGTGAGGACGTTTCATCCCCATACAAAATCGTCGTTGACCTCAATTCATTTTTATCATCTACCGATAAAAGTTCTGATGATTTTAGCGGAGTGCTCAAAATTGTGGTTTCCGATAAGGCAGGTAACCAAACAATTGTCTTAAAAAATATCGTTATCACAACTCCTACAGCTTTGATTAAGTTGACCATTCCCGAAGGGTATCTCCGTCCTTTTTTCAAAACTGTTTATGTATTTGCATCGGATATGGATGGAAATCTCTTGGAGTCGACCACAACACCTATTTTACCAACCACTAGGACACTGACCTTATACGCTCCAGAGAATTTCGATTCAGAAAAGGAGTTTATGCTAACTTTCATGACTTTCAATCAAAGTTCGCTCACGAGTTCCTTTGCAACCACCTATCAAAACTTAACCCTCGAAAACCCGAAAGAGATTGAGTTAAAAGTTCCTGAAAGGTTTACAACCGTTAATAACCAAATCTTTGAAACCACCGGTTTCCCCGAACATCTGCAATTCAATGGTGATGGCACGGATTACAGAACAAGTCTTTACTCGAGAACCCAAGAATGGCTCTTTTCTGAATTAAGACCGGACACAAGTCCAGAAAGGACTTCAAACAAAATCCACCTTAGCTACCACTCCATTGGAGATTTTACGGACTATTACTATTTGTTTCTTGACCGACCTCTTCCAGAAGATTTTCAGTTGAACATAAATGATTTTGAGAACGTTAATTCAGTAACAAAATCTATTTTATTTACCAACTTTCAGCACCGACCAGAAATTCAAACTAGTGTTTCCATTTTTGGTTACGAAAATGAGGGCGATGTTCAAAACGATATTTACCATACTTTGTGGGCCTTGAGAACAGGAAATTTTGCATTCCCAATGCAGTACAATTATAACAATTCCTTTTATCAATACAGACATCAGCTTAGGATGGAACACTTTTATTCAGAAGGTATCGGACTTCCTAAAGATGAATATACCATTCCAAGTTGGACCTTGGACCCCGTCATTCAAAACAACAGTGTCGTACTCAATAAAACTGGCCAAGGTCATACTGTTGGAAGGCTTAATTTCATGAAAGGTAATGAGAGCTTCATCTATGATTGGAGAATTTTATTCGATAGTGATAAGACCGACGAGATAGTCGTTCCTAAACTACCAGAACCATTTCAAAACTCTCCCTTAGCCAATGACATAAGTTCTGGGAATCTAAACATTCGACAGCTGGAAATAAGCAATTTCAGCAATATTACCACCTATGGGGACTACATAACAAAAACCGTAAAAGAACAGAAAGATATCTATGAAGTATCAGACGGAAGGGAGACCATTTTTATATCGAATCCATCGGTCTATATACAGTTTAAGGATTTGTTTTTTGATTAGTTCCTAATCCAAACCATAATAAGTATTTAATACCTATTTGTACCTCAAATTTGTACTTTGTACTTACACCCGATGCAATTTATACGGATACACCCCGCCTGCATTCCATTGGCACACATAGAGGTTTTTATCACGATCCACACAGACATCATGGCAGTGCTTAAAGATAGGTTGATCTTGGAGCATCAATTTTAATTTGCCATTTTCACAGCTAGGCTCGGTACCCCCCGGGTTGGAGATTACCTTGTTATCCCTATCCAAAATAGTCACGAACCCTTTGTTCAGCTGCATATTGTAATTGCCTTCCTCCATCCCGAAACAGACTCCAGAATAAATATTCTCGCCATCCAAAACGGGACGACTTATGAATAGGCCCGGCATATAAAACGTCTCCAGATATTCTCCATCCAAGGAAAAACGTTTAAATGAATTCTTTATCCTTGCGGAACAAATCAAGGTAGGATTGCTTGGATCTCTAGTGTCCAATGCTACGCCATGGGCCTGCTTAAACTTGGACTCCTGTAAAAAACTATCGCCGCCGAATTTTCGGATGAATTTACCCTTTGCATCATATTGTAGGATAAACTGCGAACCATAGCCATCGGCAACATAAATATCACCGTTAGGACCTATAGTTGTTTCCGTAGGCCTGAAAGCCGATTTTTCATCGTATGCACCAACCTTTGAAGGATGGTCCAATTCCATGGTGATTTTCCCATCTAAAGTGCTTTTAATGACCCTACCTAATCCAGGGTCCGTGATATACAGGAACTCATCTCCTCCTTCATCATGTATGGTAAGACCATGTGCACCGGACAACTCTAAGGTCCAGTGATCCAAAAGCTTTCCAGAAGTATCATAAACCAAAATATTATTCCTCACATGGTCCGTCAGCAGAATAAGCCGTCCTTGACGATCCATTACCATCTCATGGCAATTATTTACAGGGTACTTCTCGGGATTTAAATCTCCCCATTCCCTTTCCAAGCGATATTGGAAATCACCATGCCCAAGTATTACCTTCTCCAATCTTACCCTTGAGGGCATGATATAAAAGGGAACCGACGAAACAGCCAAAGTAGCACCACTGGCCCGTGCTGTTTTTCTTAAAAATTTTCTTCTGTCCATGAAGCGGTGTATTACGCTAAAATATCCTTGACCACGTGCCCATGCACATCGGTCAAACGATATCTTCTGCCTTGATGCTTAAAGGTAAGCCTTTCATGGTCTATACCCAACAAGTGCATTAAGGTAGCCTGAAAGTCGTGTACATGTACCCCGTTCTGTATTACGTTGTAACTGAACTCATCCGTTTGGCCATAGACCATGCCTGGTTTAACCCCTGCACCGGCCATCCACATGGTGAAACAACCTGGGTGATGGTCCCGGCCATAATTGTCTGCTGTTAATCTGCCTTGTGAAAAACTGGTACGGCCAAATTCGCCGCCCCAAATCACCAAAGTGTCCTCCAAAAGTCCTCTTTGTTTCAAATCGGTAATGAGTCCCGCGGTTGCCTGATCCGTACTCAAAGCCTGTCGTTTGATTCCTCTAGGGAGCCCACCATGCTGATCCCAACCCATATGATACAATTGGATGAATTTAACATCCTTTTCGGCCAAGCGTCTCGCCTGAAGACAATTTGCCGCATAGGTACCGGGTATCTTTGCATCTTCACCATACAATTCATAAATATGGTCCGGTTCATTGGAAGTATCCACGGCGTCCGGTACCGAACTTTGCATGCGATATGCCATTTCGTATTGGTTGATTTTTGATTGAATTTCAGGGTCTTTCCAAATATCGTACTGATGGTTGTTCAATTCCGAAATATAATCCAACGCCCTTCTACGATCATGGTCATGAACGCCGTGCGGGTTGTTCAAATATAGAACGGGATCCTTGCCTGATCGAAACTGCACCCCCTGGTGATGGGACGGAAGAAAACCATTACCCCAAGCGGCGGAACTCAAGGGTTGGGCACCCCCACCTTTTGAGAGCATCACCACAAAATTGGGCAAGTCTTTATTATCACTTCCCAGTCCATAGCTTAACCAGGAACCGATAGAGGGTCTACCGCTCAACTGTGATCCTGTCTGTACGAACATCACAGCAGGCTCATGGTTAATAGCCTCCGTATACATGGATTTAATAATACAAAGGTCATCGGTAACCTTTGCCGTATAGGGGAACAATTCACTGACCCATGCACCTGATTGCCCATATTGCTTGAAACCATAAATTGATTGTACCAATGGAAATGTGGACTGGGACGTAACCATGCCGGAATTTCGTTGGGTACCGCGTACGGAATCTGGAATTTCTTGACCGTGCCATTTGGCCAATCCCGGTTTGTAGTCAAAAGTCTCGATTTGGGAAGGTCCACCACTCTGGAACAAATAAATAATCCGCTTCGCCTTCGCCGGAAAATGGGTGCCATTTAATACTCCGCCATTACCATTTACCAAAGGAGCGTTTTTAGGAACCAACAAATCATTGGCAAACGAATTAGTAGGCCCCAACAGGCTGGAGAGTGCTATGGAACCAAAACCCAAAGAGGCCTTTTTTAGGAAACCTCTTCGGGTATCCTCAAATTTTTGCTTTTCCTGAAACTCGTTCATAACATACAATTTATCTTAAGGTATACCCTTCCGAAGTATTCATAATTCCGTTAATGACCGTGGCCAAAGCCGCCACTTGGAATGGATCGGAGGTACTTTTTATTTTTGCTTCGCCCATGCTCAAGTATGCAATGGCATCTTCTTTTTTTGCCAGAAAGCGCTCCAGTTCATCACCGTAGAACTTTTTCAACAGGTTCAATTCTACCAATTTGGGAGCCCGTCCCGTACTCAATTGAAATGCTCGCTCCAATTGCTCTTCGGTACTATTTCTTGTTTGCTCAATGATGCTTTCGGCCAATACATAGGAAGCTTCAACAAACTGTGGGTCGTTCAACAATACCAATGCCTGCAAAGGAGTGCTTGTTTGTCTCCTGCTCACCGTACATACACTTCGGTCTCCAACATCAAAAATTTGCATGGAAGGTGGGGCCGATGTGCGCTTCCAAATGGTATAGAGGCTTCTCCGGTAGAGACCTTCCCCAGGTTCTTGTTTATATCGATAACGCCAAGGCTTGTTACTGATTTCATCCCACAAGCCTTCAGGTTGATACGGATACACACTAGGGCCCCCGACTTTTGGGGAAAGTAATCCGCTTACAGCCAAGGCATTGTCCCTTACCATTTCTGCGGTCATACGCCTACTTGGGCCATGGGCCAATAATACATTTTCAGTATCAATTTCAAGTAGCTCCGGCTTCACTTCGGAGCTTTGTTGATAGGTAGCGGACATGACCATAAATTTGTGCATCTTTTTGATGTCCCAGCCAGATTCCATGAACTCCACGGCCAGCCAATCCAACAACTCAGGATGCGATGGAAGGTTTCCTTGATTGCCAAAGTCATCGGATGTAGCCACCAGACCATGACCAAAATGCATCTGCCATAATCGATTTACAAAAACTCTCGATGTCAAGGGATTATTCTCATCGAACAACCACTTAGTAAGCCCCAATCTATTTCTTGGTAGATCTTCTCCAAAAGGCATAACAGCTTCCGGTACATCGGGAACCACTTCTTCCGTAGGCGCATCGTACATGCCACGATCAAGTATATAAGTAGATCGAGGTTCTGGGAGGTCTCCAAGGACCATAATCTCCTTGATAGGTTCCAACTCCTGTATTCTTTCTTTTCGTAATTTTTGCAACTTCTTTCGCTTCGCTTCGGTTTCTTGGTCTATACTGGTATAATAGAAGTCGGATAGGAAATCTCTATTCTTCTCCTTATTAACTAATTTTAAAGCTTCCTCAGGGGCAATGTCATACAAGATCTCCAAGGCCGATAATTCCCTATCATAAATTCTAAGGTTGTCAATTCCGCCGTCCTTAAAAGTTTTGAACTTATCGCGAACACCCATCGTAAAACCGTAAAATGGATAGTTATGGACGTTTTTTCGAAACAATATGGATTTATATAGGTTATTGATTTCGATTTCAACGGGAGCTTCCTTTCCATTTATATAGATATGTACTCCCTCCGCTCTGGCCAGCCCGTTATAGGAAACTGTAATATTATTCCACTCTTTTTCGGAAATGGGATTTTTGGTCTTCACCTGCATGGCATTACTGGGCCATGAGCGCGCCATAATGAACTTTAAATGATTATTCTCCAAATGCATGGAATATCCCTTTAAACCCAATCGGGTTTCTTCACAATGGGTAAAAAGGGAAGCCTCTTCATAAAGTGTATCTGGAAAAACGCTAATGGATACCGTAAAGGGATCGGATTGGTCAAACCAGCCTACTTTTTTGGGCAAAGTAATGGCAGTGTAATCATTAAAGAATACTGCTTTTCCATTTGCCCCTTTTTTAAGCTCGGGTTCCTTAACAAGGGCCATATTCCCATTGCTGTCACCACTTTTGGTATAAAATGCTTTTTTATCCTTGGGAATCAAATTATCAAAATTCAGTTGGGCCACTAGACCTTTTTTAAGCCCCTTTTGCAAATAATCCTCAAGATTGTTCTTGAGATTCGTAGCCTGTATTTCCGTGGGCTTTTCGTTCCGTACGGAAACCAATTCCTTTTTGGCAGTATTGATATTGGTATCAATATATTCCAATACCCCCTCCTGCTCCTCATTGGTCAGTAAAAGTGATGGGCCCGGAACTTGGCCAGGGCCATAGACCGCGGTACCCAGTTCATTCGTACTATTGAAAAAGGCAAATAGCTCGTAATGGTCTTTTTGACTGATCGGGTCATATTTATGATCATGGCATCGGGCACATTCCACACTCAGTCCCAAAAATGCCTTACCTACCGCCAAGGTCCGATCGGCGACATATTCAACTCGATACTCTTCAAAGACAATACCGGCCTCCGAGTTTCTTTTATGTAATCTATTGAAGGCTGTGGCTAGTTTACTTTCTTGGGTAGGATTTTCAATGAGGTCTCCCGCCAATTGCCAGGTAGTAAACTGTTCATAGGACATATTTTCGTTGAAGGCCTTGATGACCCAATCGCGGTACGGGCTAAAATCCCGGTGTTTGTCGTCTAGATACCCATCGCTATCGGCATACCTGGCGACATCCATCCATTCCGAGGCCATACGTTCCCCATAGGCCGGAGATGCCAAAAGCCGATCTACCACCTTCTCGTAAGCTTGATCGGTAGTATCGTTCACAAAGTCTTGTATCTGTTGTAAGGTTGGGGGCAGGCCGATCAGATCAAAGTTCAATCTCCGAATCAAGCTTTCCTTGGTCGCTCTTTCAGAAGGTTTTAGTTTTTCCTTGTCCAACCTGTTTCCAACAAAAAAATCAATTTGATTATTGGTCCAATCTTTGGTGGAAACCTTTGGTAATTCCTCTTTTTTTGGTGCAATGAAAGACCAATGGGGTTTATACTCCGCACCTTGTTCTACCCACTTGACCAAGGTCGCGATTTCCCTTCCGCTCAACTCTACCTTAAACTCTGGGGGCGGCATCTTAACCTCCGGGTCATCGGAAAGTATGCGCCTTACAATTTCGCTTTTCCCCGGTCTGCCCTGTACTATCGGATGTTTCCCGGACCCCTTTAACACTTTATAGGCGTTTTCAGCTATATCAAGGCGAAGCCCAGCTTTCTGATTTGCCATATCCGGACCATGACAAGCAAAGCATTTATCGGAAAGTATGGGTTTTACATGATAATTAAAATCGATTTGATCCGGGAGTTCCTCATAAGCCGTTTTAATTTGATCTGGAGGGTTCCAAGTACAATTTGAGAAGATTATTACCGATAAACATCCTATTATTAGTTTTTTGTATTCTATCATAATTAATTGCCAATCAATCAAATATAGCTATAATGCCATGCGAAGGTAAGGTGTAAAAACAGTTTTATTAACTGTTAATAATAAATTCATACCTTTAGTAAAACGTAGGTTTGGAACATGTTGAAAGAGGATTTTCACCTTATTGTCGAAAAAATTATAGCCAGTAAATCTTTTGGTAGATCGGATACCTATGCCAATCTTTTAAGGTACTTGGTAGCCTGTTCCCTAAATAAAAATGTGCCCAAGGAAACTACAATTGCATCTGAAATTTTCGGAAAAACCGATTTCGATCCCTCACAAAGCACTTTAATTCGGGTATATGTTTATAATCTAAGGAAAAAGTTAAAGACCTACTATCAAAATGAAGGTGAAACCGATGAAAAAAGGTTAACCATACCCAAAGGAAGCTATGCAATTGAAGTTGTTGAGAGGAAAAATGCTATTTCAAATCAGTCCATACCCCGTATTAAAAAATGGACAATTTCACTACTTGCTGTGTTGCTTGCATCACTATTATTGAATCTTTATATAGGTACTTTGAACAACAAAAGGTCTATCGTAAACGAAGACGGACTTTGGGATGATTTAATGCATAGCAAGCTTCCGACCATGTTGGTACTGGGCGATCTTTTTGTTTATAACGAACGTGATACGGCAATACAATTGACACGCACTATACGGGATCCAAACATAAATTCCCTACAGGAGTTCGAAGCGTTCAAATCGATCAATACAAAGACCCATACGGAAATTGAGCCATTAACGTATACCCATCTCATATTGGGTAGCGCTCAATGGATAAAAAAACTCTCGGAGATTTTTTACTCGATCGATAAAAGTTATATCATCCGTACCATGTCCAGATTTAACCCAAAACAACTGCAGGACTATGATATTATAGTTGTTGGTATGCAAAAAACTTTGGGCGTCTTTAAGTCCTTTTATAAGAATTCGGCTTTTGATTATGATTCCAAAAACGATGCATTTCTATATAAAATCGATGGAAATGGGGAAACCCTCATTTATAAACCAAGAGGGAATGCGGATTCGTATCATACTGACTATAGCCTCTTGACTAAAGTTCCAGGACCAAACGGCAATACCATTTATCTTTTTTCAGGAATTTGGGATACTGGCGCCACACAAAGTCTTAAGAATTTTACCGAAGCAAAATTATTGCAAGGGTTGGAATCGGAACTGCAATCTAAATTTGGCCAATTGCCCAAATACTATGAAGTCTTTTTTGAGGTCAATGGAATTGACAGAATGGAGCTCAGCAGTAAAATACTATATATCCATGAGTTAAATTATGATTCCGAACCTTAGCCATTTCAAGAATAAAGAGTAATATTAATCTTCAAAATCATTAATGCCTTGAAAGAAATAAAAACAGTGTTCGCATTTGTTGTGCTGGTGTTTGTGTTTGCCTGCAAAACCGAAAAAAAAGTGGAAACCAGCATTTCCGAAGAGCCCTCAAAAAGTGAATCGATTGCTCTAAGTCCCGAAGAAAAACAGGGAATAGAACTTCTTGAGAATTGCCTCAAAGCCCATGGAGGAATGGATATCTGGAAATCCTTTGTAGGACTGGAATACAACCTTAATGATAATGGAAAGCAAGTCTATCAGATTACTCATTTAAAGGATAGACGTGCTTACCTTAAATCAAAAAAGTATGAAGTTGGTTTTGATGGAAAAGTTGCTTGGGCCGTCCCCAATGCAAGCGAAGTATCTGGGAAATCGGCAGCTTTTTATTATAATTTGGATTTTTATTTCATCGGTGTACCCTTTCTTTTAAAGGACCCTGGGGTAAACATAAGTTATGCGGGAAAAGCCAAAATCAATGACAGGACACTAGAATCATTAAAAGTAACATTTGGCTCGGAAGTGGGCCTTACCCCGGAGGATGTATATTATTTATATATCAATCCAGAAACCAACCTCTTGGAAATCCTTACTTATTCCGTTTCCTATTTTGACAAAGAAAATTCCGAAGTAAGCAGCGCAAAGGTCTATTCTAATTATCAAAAGGTGCAAGGATTGATGATGCCGCATAAAATGGAGAATTTTGAATGGAAGGATGGTGCAATGGGCAAAAGTAAAAACCACTTGCGCATTTTTAGCGACATTCAATTTTTAAAAGAAATCTCAAATGAGGAAATTTTTGAAGTACCGCAAGATGCGGTTGTCGAAAAGTTGACGGATTGAGGTTGTCCTGTAACGGAATTAGTAAGACCCTATTTTCTCGAATACTCCAATAGCTCCTCCATGGTATATTCCGAACCGCTCCTTGATTTTGTGTTTCGAAGTTCCTCGACTTTTTCATCCGCGAGAGCTTTGGGGACGTCGGAAAAAGCATTGGTCACATAGGAGATGATATCGGCAATATCCTTATCCGTTATATTTTCGTTTCGGATAAGGCCGGGCATGGCCAAATTAAAATCATAACGCTCTCCATTCACTTCTATAGGGCCTTCCAGTCCATGAAGCACTATCAATCCCAGTCTTTCGGCGTCCGCAACATGTTCGGAATTCATAAGGGGCGGTGCCAGACCTTGTATGCCCTGCCCATTGATACCATGGCAAGAAGCGCAGATTTCAAAGAACATTTTGGCTCCGTGCGTTCTGTTGTCCTCGGCCAACGAAGCTCTTGAGAAAATAGGGTTTACGGTCCCTTTGGCCCGCTGTTCGATACTTTTTGTCAATAGGGACATAAATTGTCCATCATCAAAGTGGCCCAATGCAGCTAAAGATTCCTTTACTAACAGTTCATTCCCCTCCAATCCACTCAATATTGACTCATGAAAAATGGGTTTATTCGGATATCTACCAAGCAGCGTAACCATTTGTGGAAAGAATCGCTCCTTATCCACGGTCATCCACACTCCCAAGGAACTACCTATATAAAGGTCAACACCGCTATTCTCAAGTTCAATCAAGTCTTTAAAAAGCAACTCGGCATTTGTACTGTTTTCTTTGGATACATATGCTTCCAGCAAAACAACGGCGTGTATAACAACATCGGCAGAACTTTTCTTCGCCACGTCAACTAAAAAATCGAAGGAAAGGGCATCCAACCCCTCCAAAACATACAGCGCATGAATTTTGGCCAATGGATTTCCCTCTTGTAGCGTCAAATTTTTCAAACTTTCTATTGCTTCCCTTTTTTCCTTGAAAATTAAATAGTGTTGGGCCCGACTACGTATCCATCCATTCTTGTGTTGTAACAGAATTACAAGCTGTTCCGCGCTTAAAGTGCCAAAATCTGGAAGGGGCTCGGCCACGTTCGTTCCACTTTGCACCTTTAGAATACGGCCAAAATTAATCAGGGTATCCAATTGATTCCCTTTCACTTTCTGCTTCAAATAAGGGCTCAAATAAGCATGATGTCCAATCATACCTCGATGCATGTCCACTACATACATGCTTCCGTCCGGGCCATTGTTCAAATTTACGGGGCGAAAACCCTCATCCATGGAGGCTAAAAACTCCTTACCTTCCCAAGCCTGTTCCGCTATAGTAGAATCTCCGGTAAACCTCAAAATATTCCGTTTAATCAAATTTCCCTCGGGAATACAGACAAATACATTCTGTTGATATTCCTTGGGGAATGTTCCTCCCTTATACACCAAAGGTCCACAAGCAGCAGTGGCATTGACCAGAATACTGTCCTTGTTCAAAACACCTGGGGCATACCCTCTATTTACGGTAGTTGCGTGTAGCGGATATACACGCTGATCTTTGGTAAGCATTTGATCCACAGCTACTTTGGGCGTAAAATATTGATTGCGTACCATACGATTTGGTAGGACATGATCTCCTAATAATTGTCTTGAATTATCATTGTAATACAATCTTCCGAAATTGTCATGACTTATTCCCCACTGCCCCCGGAAGGTAGTTGGTTCTTTTTCCCAAATCCCATCTTTTCTGCGGTATCGAAAATTTGATTTGGCATTGTAAATCCAATTATCGATGTTCAAAAGCAGTCCGTTAGGTTGGTGTTCAGGGTTTCCCTCCGCGGCATAAATCGAATCGACAAGCACATTATGTACTGGTTTATCATCTTCAATCTCAACGAACCATAGTTTAGGAGGCTCTGCATACAACAATCCATCATAAACATGGGCCAAGGCTCGGGGCATAACAAGACTATCAAGAAATATTTTGGAATGGTCAACCACACCATCCCCATCCAAGTCCTCCAAAATCTTGATATTTCCTACGGGCTTGGTCTCGTCACTGCCTTGCATATCATTCATATAACCTGGCATTTGGGCGACCCATATCCTGCCTTTGGTATCAAAATCAATGGCGACCGGAGCTTTTAAGTGTGGTTCCGAGGCGACCACTTGTAGTGTAAAACCATCCTCCAGTTGGTATTCGTCCAAAGGAATTTTAGGCTCCTCATAAGAAGTTCGGCAACCGAATACTAAAAGTGCCAACAAAAAACAGCCTTTGATTTTCAATTCCTTTATTTTATCAAATGTCATCATATCACAAATTGTTCCCTTTTTTAACTTCGGTCATATAACGTCCTTATATATAAAAAACCAATGGCTAATTGCTCCACCCAAAACGAACAGATGCCAAATGAAATGGTTATATGGTATTCCTTCCCAAGCATAGAATAGAATTCCTAATGTATAAAAGGCACCCCCAGTGAATAAAAGCCAAATTCCCAGTGTTGTTGTTCTTTCCAAAAGATTTTCAAAATCTATTACGATAAGCCAACCCATTGTCAAATAAAGAAGTAGCGAAAACAATTCATACTTCCCAGTGTAAAATAATTTAAGGACCGTTCCCAAGGCGGCAATACTCCAAACCGTATAAAAAATATACCACCCATTGCCACTTTCCAAAGTGATAATGGTCAATGGCGTGTAAGTACCCGCGATCAGAAAATAAATAGTGATATGATCCAGAATCCGTAATCGGTGTTTAAGTATGGAACTTTGTACTGCATGATACAGTGCGGACACTACGAACATGGAAATTAGGGTAAGGCTATAGAGTACTATTCCAAAAGTTGCGTAAATTGTTTTGTTTGTATTAGCCTTGAGAAGAAGAAAAAGTCCAAAAAGGGCCAGAATTGTGCCAAAACCATGGGAAATGGCATTACCCTTTTCTTCCCATTTGTAAAATTGTTCTTTTGGCATTCTAAAAATCAAAATTTGTCCATGAAGACCATTAGGGTTAATTGCCTAATCGTATCACGTAATTGGCCGATACCGGTATACCTTGGAAAATCCAGTTTGTCACAAATAGTTATGGAATTGCGGACTATATGGGAATTCCAGTACATAGTTAAAGCATTGCGAAGCCACATAATTCCTAAAGAATACACCGTATTTCAAATAGCTGCAAGTATACAAAAAAGTATTCTTTGTTAGCCAGATTTATTTTTCCATAAAAATATTAAAGGAAAGACGTAAGGCTCGCACTTTATCCTATAAAAGTTAGTATATGGATCATACGGAAACTCATGGATGAAATTCTACGCTTTTCACCTTCGTTATTCTCTGAAAATTCCATCTTCGGAAAGAATTAGGCATAAAAAAGGGCCCCCTCCACTTGTGTTGGAGGGGGCCCTCGAGGAAGGCGGCTCCCTACTCTCCCGCCCTTTGGGGCAGTACCAT
>CANLWG010000011.1 GCA_947494715.1 uncultured Flavobacteriaceae bacterium
TGATGGAAACCAGTTGACCTCCTTGGAGCTTCCCGACAGCGTCACCCACATCGGGGATTGGGCGTTTCGTGGAAACCTATCGATTACCAGGGGCAATCAAAAGATACATATGGTAGACGGTATCGCTACCATCCTGAGGAAAAAGAAAAAAGTCGGTGAATTCCAAGTTTATGAGGGCAAGTTCTTCAACTCCAACCGAAAATGTTACGTAGCAAAAAAGGGGGAGTATTCGGCACATGCAGATACTCTAAGACAGGCCATTGAGGATGTAAACTTCAAGTTCATGCAGGAAAGCATGGATGTATCCGAAGTAGTGGAGGAAGTCAAAAAGACCAACAAATTGACCATTTCCCAATTCAGGATTATCACCGGTGCCTGTAGTGCGGGCTGTGCCAACTTTTTGAATGGCAAAAACCTTCAAATAACGGAATTGCCCTTGGACAAGGCTTTGGAATTGTTAAGAGGACAATTCGGATGGGAATCAATAAGAGAGGCGTTTGGATGAACACTTATCAAGATTCCCACGGGAACCGCCATCCCCAGTCCCGTATCGAAAGAAAGATCCGTGTTGCCAAGGAAAAGAAATTGGAGCAACAAAGATTCGAGCACGGCTTCAATTTCTGCGAGCACGAGGGATGCGGGAAAAACGGGAACGACACCTACCTGGACTGCTCACATCAGGTATCCGTGAAGGAGGCCAAGGAAACCGGTAGGACGGAACTATGCTGGACGATTTCCAATATCAGGATCCTGTGCAGAAAATGCCACGCCAGATACGATAAGAACGATTTACAGTTTAACAAAGAAATTGAAAATGGACCAGTTACAGCTTGAGCTTAAAATAGGAACGGTACGAAAAGCGGTCAAGGAAGCATATGACCAGATGCCCAAGCGTTTTGGAGTATTGACCCTCTGCCTTACCGCGCGAAGCATATTGAACCGCATGACCCTTGACGGGACCATCTTAAGGAGATTACGAGAACTCCGGGACGATAAGATCCTAAACTATGTAGTCATCGATACAGTGAACTCCATTTACGAAAAAATAGAATCATGAAAGAAAAAACCATCAAAAAAGTCCTAAAGCAGAAAATTTCGGATTGGGCCGATAGTGTAACCGATTCAAGGATAAAGAAAATAATCAACGAGCATACCATAATCACCGGTGGATCGATCGCATCGATGCTATTAAAGGAAACTGTGAACGATTTTGATGTTTATTTGGATGACAAGGAATCGGTAATAGCTTTGGCAAACTATTATATCAAAGGTATTAGAGGTATTTCCTTGATCGATGGAAAGGACTATCCCGGATTTGATTACAACGATCCATCAAATGATCTTTCAGCGGTCGATTACAACCATCAACTTGGAAGATGTGTCCATAATCTTGAAGAAGAAAGGGTAAAGTTCTTTATACCAGATGCAGGAGTATTAAAAATCGAAGTGGACGAAGAAGATAAGGACTGCAAAAAATTCCTACCAACGTTTTTTTCCGCAAATGCCATCACCCTTACCGATGATGTTCAGATAGTCATCCGGTTTCATGGTGAAGCCGAAAAGATCCATGAGAACTATGATTTCGTCCATGCCACGAATTACTACATAAGCAAGAGCAACAAACTGGTGCTAAGGCAGGAAGCATTGACTGCATTACTGACCAAGGAATTGAGGTACATAGGGAGCAAATATCCATTGACAAGTGTAATAAGGTCGAAAAAGTTCATTTTACGAGGTTTCACCTGTGGAGCTGGAACTTACCTTAAAATGTTGTACCAGGTCTCGTTACTGGACCTTAACGACCTCACCGTTTTGGAAGACCAATTGGCAGGTGTCGATGTCGCCTATTTCGATTTGTTGATACAGGCACTTCAAAAAATGGAAAAAACAGGAAAGGAACTCAACTATGGTTATCTGAGTACGATAATCGATAAAATATTCAACGACGAGGATTAACAATTAAACACTATAAAGATGAAAAAAGTAAATGACTACCGCCCACCGATTATCGAATTCACGGCAGAATCAAGACAAGTCCCAAATTCCTTGGGGGAATTTGAAAGCGATGACGATGCCAGATTGTTCATGGCGCAAAATCTTTTGGCCATTCAGACCAAACTTACCGCCACCCGTAAGATAGATGCCATGGAAAAACAGCTGCTGCGGGAGCAGTACGTTGGAGAACTGGAGGATGAACTGCCAGTCTATCGCAATGCCTACCGAGATGCCGTGAGCCATTTGGAAGCGGCCAAAAAATTGGAAAAGGACGCCAAGGAAATGGTAAACGCCAGTCTGAACAAGATCCAGCAATTGGCCGACGAGGTGAACGACGGAAAAACGGAAATAGAACTGGATTCGGCGACCACTTGGGAAGTCGTCCACAACGGTAAGAAATTCTACTACACCTACATGGACGGTTCCATAAAACTGGCCAAGGTAACGGACGTACCTAGCTACGAGGTCGACGACCTGATTTCCACCAGCGAGAAGAACGGGCAATACTTTGCCAAGCTGATGGAGGTAGAGGTAAGCGAAGTTGGGTAGGCTTAGGAGCAGAAGGGGTAGAAAATCCAGGTACTTGAAACTGTTGAGGAACAATCCCTATTGGGACACGGTAAGGAGGAAAGCGAAGATCCGGGACAATTTCCAATGTGTCATGAAGCGCTGCGGGAAGAAACACGGACTTGAGACCCATCATATCACTTACAAGGTGAACGGAAAAAGTATCGTGGGAAAGGAACTTGAAAATATGGACTGGATGGCCACTCTTTGCGAGGACTGCCATACGGATTCGCACTTCATTCCGAACCATGTTTTCAACCCTAGGAACCCCAAAAAATTAACGGTAAGCCGATATAAAAGATCCAAAGGTTGAAACGGTGCGATGGGCTATCCCTAGGGGAATTGGAGGAAGTAAAAAAGGACGAGGTAAAATACCTCTTCGATATCCTGGCCAATAATGGATTGAGCAACATCGCCAAGGAAACGGGATACGGAATACATTTCATCCAAGGCACATTGAAGAATTACAAATTGTTGAAGTATAAAAAAGAGGCTTAGCCATCTTCAAAAATTATGAGACATGGATCATTGTTTTCAGGAATCGGTGGTTTTGACCTTGCGGCTGAGTGGATGGGATGGGAGAATGTCTTCCATTGCGAGTGGAACGATTTCGGACAGAGGATATTAAAACATTACTGGCCCAGGGCCAAAAGTTATGGAGACATTACAAAAACAGATTTCACTATTTGGAGAGGAAGGATCGACATCCTTACGGGGGGATTTCCCTGCCAGCCATACTCACAGGCCGGGAAGCGAAGGGGAAAGGATGATGACCGCCACCTCTGGCCGGAAATGCTTAGAGCGGTTCGGGAGATTGAGCCGACTTGGATCGTGGGCGAGAACGTTCGCGGACTTGTTAATTGGAACGGGGGAATGGTATTCGACGAGGTGCAATCTGACCTGGAAACTAAAGGGTACGAAGTCCTTCCGCTATTACTTCCAGCTTGCGCCGTCAATGCCCCCCACCGAAGGGACAGAATCTGGTTTGTTGCCCACTCCGATGGCCCAATCGAGGAAAACGGACAAAGAAAAGACCTTGAAACGAAAAGAGAAATACGGCGGGATGAAAAGGGCGATGTATCTGGAGAATTATTTGGCAATGGGGCTGCTTCCCACGCCCAGGGCGTGGGAAGTTCTAGGGGGTCCACAAAAAGTAACGGGAAAGAGGAAAACGCGTCCCTCCGGACAGACATACAGTGCCAGTCTGAACGATTTGGCCTACAGCGGACTTTTACCAACTCCAAAGGCATACGAAGCGGGGGATTGTCCGAGCGAAAGGAAGAGAACGACCCCATCAATGGAATCAATGGCAAAAATGGGAATGTTGCCCACACCCGCAGCGGCGGACGGATTCAAGACAACGAGCAACAGCAAACAAAAGAATCTGAACATGCTCGCACCGGTTGGGAGCGGTTCCCAACTCAATCCCCGGTTTGTTCTCGAAATGATGGGCTTTCCGAGCGATTGGACCGAATTACCTTTCCTAAATGGAGAAGCGAGAGCATCAAAGGGGCTGGAAACGCTATAGTCCCACAAGTGGCATTTGAGATTTTCAAAGCGATAGAAACGATGCAATATGACCTGGAGAGAAAATTGTAGACCGATAATAGCAAAGGTACTTAAGGAGACCAAGGGCAAGGATGAAACGGAGATCAAAAATGCTCTAAAAGAATCCTATCCCTTTGGGGAAAGGAGAATGTGGCCCTACAAGGTATGGCTGGACGAGATAAAGCGCCAAAGGGGGCTTAAGAAATCAAAATCAAGTGATGTTTATGATCCCGATCAAATGAAAATGGAATTATGAAAAAACTGATAATTGAAGCAAAACTTATAAGGGAAACACCCAACGCTTATAAACTGGATTGCGAGGGCGATATTGAATGGTTCCCAAAATCACAGGTAACGTTCGACCCTAAAAAGGAAGAACTGGAGGCACCGGTATGGCTGTTGAAGGAGAGGTTTCCCAACGAAGAATTTTAACCGATATGGCCGAGGGAAAAAAATCATTTGTAGCCTATTGCGATTGGCTGGAGATATTCGAGGAACTGTCCGACGAGGAAGCCGGGAAATTGGCAAAGCACCTTCTTAGGTACGTCAATGACCAAGACCCAAGGATGGATGACAAGACCTTGAAAATATGTTTCATACCTATCAAACAGGCTTTAAAAAGGGATCTTGGAAAGTATGAGGCCAAATTGGACGAAAGAAGCCTTTCGGGCAGATTGGGAAACCTAAAAAGATGGCATCCAGACCTTTATGAGATTTACGAATCGGGCGAAAAGGATTTGATAACCTTGGAGAATATCGCTAAAGATCGCAAAAAGTCGCAAATATCGCATAGCGATAATAGCGAATCGCTAAAATCGCAAACGGTCGCAAACATCGCTGATAATGATAGTGTTAATGATAATGATAGTGTTAATGATATTCTTTTAAAAAAAGAAACAAAAGGAAAATTTGATTTCAAAAAAACGCTTTTGGATTTGAAAGTGGACAAACAACACCTTGAAGACTGGATAAAGGTCAGAAGGACGAAGAAACTGGCGAATACGGAAACAGCATTGAACAAATTTTTGGGCCAATGCGATAAATCCGATTTGACCGTCCCTGAAATAGTAAGGGTATGTGCCGAAAAAAGTTGGGGAGGTTTCAACCCCAACTGGTTGAAAAAGGACTTGATCCCAGCTGGAGAAAGAAGATTCGATATAAACAGATGACATGGAGCAAGCAGGTAAAATAGCGAACCAATTGACTGGGAAGATCATAGGCCCCAAGAAATATCAGGCCCTTAAAATGTTCGACCTTACGGATCTCAGCGAGGAGAACCTGGAGGCGTTCAAGCTTAATTTCAAGGATCTGACCATTGCCGAGGCCATTAAGATGGTGGAGGCATATGAGGCCAAATACTCCCACGCCACCGGGGAAAGTGCAAAAAAGGTCGCCGAATATTTCGAAAGGATAAACGCGCCGGAAAAACCAAAGGAGAAAAAGGAGCTTACCAAGGAGATACTTTGGAAAATGTTCGATGACAACTACACCTTGCAGAACAGCCCGAGCATGGAAAGCATGGTCAGGTATTCCAGAAACCCGGATAGTCTTGAGAACATCAAACCATTGATCTATTATTTCATCGGGGATTTTGAAAATTTCAAGAAGTGTAAAAGGCTTTCCAAATTATCCGAACCCAGTTTTGAAAAGGGTCTCCTTATTATCGGCGGATATGGCAATGGTAAAACGTCCGTCATGAAAGCCCTACAGACAAGCCTTGCCCGAACAAATATATCCTTCAAGACCAAATCCACCAACGACCTGGTGAACATCTACGAGGGTTGTGAAAACCAAGGGGAGAAGGATGAATTCTGGCAGACCTTCAACAGCGGCACATGGAATTTTGACGATATCCTAACGGAAAGGGTAGCCAACAACTATGGCAAGGTCAATTTGATGAAGGATGTTTTGGAAGTGAGGTACGATAAAAAGAAAAGAACGTATTGCACCTGTAATTACAAGGACGGTACGGAGGAAAGCCTTCCTGAAGGACTGGCCCAATTCGGCGAGAAATACGGAAGCAGGGTATACGATAGATTGTTCGCGATGTTCAACATCGTGGAATTCAAGGGAAAGAGTTTTAGAAAATAAGGTTGAACACCTAAACCACATACTATGAGCGAAGAGGCCAAAAAATATTTTGAAAAGGAATATGTGCGACCGGAACATTTCGGAAAGGTAGGCTAAGAACTTGTCATTATCCATAAAAAGTCCCGTGTACAGTTCTCCGAGCAAGACCTTTGGGAAACCATGCAATCCTTCTCCGACCATAGGTTAAGGGAGGTGCTGATAACCTACACTAAGCAGTTGAAAAAACAAGGAACCCTGACCAAGGGTCAAAACGAAATCAAACTGGTAGAAAAATTCCTTTCTATAGAGAAAAAACTACCTAACAATATACAGGAGAGATGAGCAAGACAATCAGAAAAACGATCCGGTTTCCAAAGGAAATCCACGACAAGATAACAGAATTGGGGAAGGAGCAAGATAGGAACTTCAGCAATATGGTACTGGTAATGGCAAAGAAGGTGCTGATGAACCCCGATTTCATATTGAACTTGAGACTGACCGGATACGAAGATCCAAAACGACCATAGCCATGAAAGAAGAAATAAGAGCCCTAAGCCGGAAACAGCCCTACGCGAGCCTGATGCTCCACGGGAAAATGGAAACGCGCACCTGGAGCACCAAGTACAGGGGAAAGGTATTGATATGTGCCAGTCAACGGTCGTATTCGGATCTGGATATATTAAAGATTTCAGATATAGAGGGAACCAAGGCGATACTGGACACTTTGACATCGAACAGGGTGAACGCATCCATAACTGGAAAAGCCATCGCAATAGGCGAACTAATAGATTGTAGGCCCATGACCAAGGAAGATGAGGCCAAGACTTTTGTAAAGTATTGTCCGGGGCTGTGGTGCCATGTGTATGAGAATGTGAAGGAACTAATTCCCTTCCCATGGAAAGGCACACAAGGATGGAAGAAACTGGATTTTTGGTTAAAACAGGAATTGCAAATGGCTTATCCAGAAATTTTTGAGCCATGAAGGATCTTATAAGCTTAAGGAAAAAGTGGAAGGAATTGAAATCCAAATACAATGGTGCGGAACTGGCCTATAGGTATGATGATTATATGGAATTTACTGGCCGGATATTGGAACTAGGAATGTTCGTCCCTTGCAACGGGAAGGGAGAGCCCTTGGAGGAGCCCACCGATATGTACACCAATGAACAGTACTACGGGGCCGCAATGGACGAGTACCAAAAAGCCAAGGAGAAAGTGTTGTTCGAGGGGTTCCAAGTAAGGGTCAAGGGAGAATTTGGAGTGGCAATAGTCAACAAAGAAGGGGTTCGGCTCGACTGGAGGTTCCATAAAAACAGGTTTTTTCAGGGATACTACACCATCGAAGACCTAACGGGCCTTGGACTTAAATACAAAGGGAAATGGTAATCGAAAGAAAATGGGCAATGCCGAATAAATGGACTTTCAAAATCAAACCTATCAACGAACTGTTGGAAAAATATGTTGGAGACGGGGAAGGCTGGATAGATCCCTTTGCGGGTGAAAATTCCCCAGCGGAGATTACTAATGATTTGAACCCAAAGAGGCCGACCAAGTTTCATCTTAAAGCCACGCACTTTGTAGAAATGTTACCAGAGAAATATAGGGGCGTTCTATTTGACCCTCCCTATAGCTTGCGACAAACCAAGGAATGCTATGAAGGAGTAGGCATGAAGTTTTCACAAAAAGATTCCCAAGAGGCCGTTCATTGGGGCAGGTTAAAGACCCAAATAGCAAGTAAAATCATAAAAGGCGGAATCGCCATAACATTTGGATGGAACAGCAGCGGATTCGGCAAGAAAAGGGGATTTGAAAAAGTGGAAATCCTAATGGTGAACCATGGAGGCAACGGGCATCATGACACTATTTGTACCGTAGAGAGAAAAATAATTTAAAGACCTTATATAAAATGGAAGAGCAATTAAAATACGTCTGCGACGAAAAAAGACATTTGATATGTGTGCCCTATTCGATTGAGAACCTTCATCGAATGGCCGGGGAACTTGATATAAAAAGATGCTGGTTCCATAAAAATCATTATGACATTCCAAAGCAAAGGGTAGAGGAAATCAAAAAGAAATGTAAGGTGGTCGATGCCAAAAATATTGTCGAAATCATAAGACATCCGGAATATGCCGAAACCATCATTTCCGATATAGTTCCAAGAATAGGGGCGAAACCTAAAAATCAAGTTCTACCGGAGCATGAGAAACTAAAGTGGGACGGTTATAGCACGGCTCATCAACTTTAAAACATATATAACCCGTTAAACTATGGAGATAAACCACAAGATCGAATTTGTAGACGGCCCGTTCGATACCGATACGGGAAAGCTGATAGCTGTACAGAATCCAAAATATGGAAGTGTAACCCTTTGCTTCAAGGCGAACATGAACATTCCATTTGCGAAAATAAAGCTACACTCCAATGATTTGGCGGTGGATGCCGATGCCGTATTGGATGATGCGTACAATCTTGCTGAAGAAATCGCAAGAAGATGGAACGAATATAAGACCACTTAAAACAAAGGATATGGAAACAGAAGCTAAAAAAGTGAAAAAAATCTATGTAGCAAGCAGTTGGAGAAATCCCTTCCAGCCAACAGTAGTAAAGAATTTAAGAAACATGAGGCATCAGGTCTATGACTTTAGAAACCCGGAGAAAGGCTTCAAACATGATTTCGATGCAATGAAATGGGCCGATTGCTGCGTAATGGTCTTACCGTGTGGTAGAAGTGCAAACACGGAGGCCGGATGGATGAAAGGTGCGGGAAAGGAGGTGTGGGTATACCAACCAGTACCTCAAGAACCTGAATTGATGTATAAGATATATGACGGCATAATCAAGGGGTCGGAAGAATTGTTCGACATATTCTCTTTTGTACAATATGTCTGATTCCAGAATTCAAAACAACAATGAACAATGGCACTTGTGGCGAGAAGCGCATAAAAATCATTCGAAC
This sequence comes from uncultured Flavobacteriaceae bacterium, assembly GCA_947494715.1. Lineage (GTDB taxonomy): Bacteria > Bacteroidota > Bacteroidia > Flavobacteriales > Flavobacteriaceae > Ulvibacterium. The sequence goes on from CANLWG010000011.1 coordinate 9,140, forward strand.
GAATGTAAATCCCAACTATGGGCAATGCGAAAAGTAGACGCTATTAAGCAGTAGGACGATCGAATGTACCTCAGGCCCGTAGGAAATGACGCGGCGCTATGTGGAGAGAACCACAAGACAAAAACCCATAATAGGAGGAACACGTTTAACTCGTGTGATAAAAAGGATTAGGTTTCGAGCACAACGTCCATGCGGGTATCGAATCCCGCCAAGTGCCATTTAACGTAAAACGTCACAAGTAAAACAAAGAGAGTAATAACCTAAATAATTAAGAAAATGGAAAATGTTGAAATCCAGAGATTATTGAAACAAGCTGCTAACGAAATCAAATCACTTAGACAACAGAATCAGCTAATGTCGGCTAGGCTAGAGGTCTATGACACAATGAAATTGATGTTGAATACCGAGCCCAACTATCCAAGGTCAGGAGCCATGCACCCGGATATCGTTTATGAACTCGAAAAAGCAAATGATTTGCTGGAAAGCACAAGATAAAGGCTTTAAAACAAAGAGAAGATGGAGAACATTTGCAACCCACCGGAATTGACGAACAAAATTTCCAGGGAAGAACTTATCGAAGCATTGAAGGAAGTCAACCGAAAGAACAGGGAGTTAAGGAGAAGTTTCAGGTACGATGCAATCTCAATGTCCTCGCAAGTATCAGTTAAACCCTATAAACCATAAAAGCATGAAGATGAATAAAAAGTTACAAAGTTTCGGAAGAGAGTTTTTAAAAGAAAACCTAAAAAAATGTAATGACGCACAGCAGACAATATTTAAAAGAATGTATTCTAACGGTAACTTAGGCTTAACTATTGAAGAAGTTGTGGACAGAATGCCAGAGTCAAAAATAGATTGGGCGATGCAGCAAGTAAGCCGAACTCTTGATAAACCATAAAAACAAAAGGAAATGGAAGTATTGAGAATGGTAGAATGTTCTGTTAGGAGAGGACTTGGCCCTCAATGGGACGAAAAGACGATAACAGTTTTTCTGGACGACGTAGAACCATTTGTTTCGGAAGCCGAAATCAGGGACATGGTTATTTGGGATGCCAAGCATCAGTTAAAAAAGCTCGGATATTCCGAAAACACCTATTTAATCAAGGAAATCAATTCAGCATAAAATAAAGGAAATGGATACTACCAAGGCAGAAAGCAACTTGATAATTAGCGATGCGTTTCTCCTTCACACAGTTAGATGGGTGGATGGTGAAGTTATCATAAGAATTGATTCAGGTGGCCCAGACCACGGAATCCAGCATTGTAAAGATGCCATGGAAGCGACCGAAGAAATGGTTTGGTACAAAAAGTATAAGGCCATTGAAGTAGAAACCAACTCCCTAAGACAGGAGAACGAATCGCTGAAAAGAGAGAACCAAAAATTACGCGAATTTGCCCAACGGACATTGGACGACACGGAATATTAAGCCCAAAGACTATTGGAACAATGAGCAGACAATTGATAGATGAAGTCCCGATACCCAAGGAAACAGCAATAATGATCCATGAAAGGGTCAAGGGGCTGATAGAATCACATCTGGAAGATGAGAAATTACAGAACACGGTTACATTGAACATGCCGGTAAGGCCCAGGCACGACCTCAAATGGCTCGCCATAAGCAGCTATTTGCAGGGACTTATGGACGCACAGCAATTGGAACAAGACCATAAGGGATGAAGAAGAAACGCTTAAAAAAAATAGAGGAAGATCTGCTACGTCTAAAGATAATATCCGTTATGATGCTTATCGTAGTATCGATAATCCTAGCGATCGTGATGCAAAAGACCTAGGGAATGACCTTCCATGACAAGCATAGCGCGATCCCCTTCGAGGAACTGATCTATGAGATGTACCAACATCAAAAAGACCGGGAAATGCTCCTATCGATAGAAGAACTGATAATAACCAACAAGGACGATTATTGTCCTGTACACCTGTTCACCCTGATAAATGCGATAAAGGGATATCTGGAGAATATGTAATAATTGTTACAAAACCAACAAAATGTTGTAAATTTATATTATGGAAGCAATTGAAATCAACAACCGCGAACTATCCGAAAGCCTTTCCGAAATCGCCAAAAGGGAAAACCGCACCATTTCCAATATGGCCGAGACGGTTTTATTGGATTTTGTCAGGGACTACAACGGGAATTAGACCAACTACATTATAACGGACTATAATGGGATTGACTTTAAAACAGGAGATTTTCTGTAAGGAATATGTAAAATGTGACAATAAATCACAAGCATACCGTATTGCATATAATACTTCGGGAATGACCGATAAAAGCGTTCATGAAAAAGCCTCGGAGCTTTCCAAGAACGTCAAGGTGATGTCAAGGATACAAGAGCTACAGAACATTGCGTCCGAAGTTGCAGAAAAAGAATTCAGGATCGATTCAAAAGAAATACTCGGTCATTTGAACATCCTTAGAAAATCAAGGATAGACGAGTATGTCGATTTTGTGGAGATAATCAAAAATATTGGGATTGACGAAAAGACCGGCGAACCTATTAAGGTTTCGGAAAGGATACTACAATTCAAGCCATTCGAAGAGTTGACAGAGGAACAATTGATGTGCATTGAATCCATTAAGGACACGCGCAACGGAATTGAATTAAAACTACATGGAAAGGATTGGACCATTGAAAAAATTGCCAAACATATCGGATTCTACGAAAAACACAACCTTCAGAAGAACACGGAACTAACTCGTTCGGAAAGACAGGCCCGTATTGCCAAGTTAAAGGAAAAGGCGAATGCGTCCGGTTGAACCCATAACCAATGAGGAGATATTCGAACTTGAGGAACTTTTAAAACTTGAGGAAATAGACATTTTAAAGGACGGCCTCACCGAGTTCAATGACAGGACCAGTCCCAACTACATATTCCTCTATGACGCGATAGAATCACAGAAATGGGGTTTCGATAAAAAGGGGAATCCAAATCTATTATCTGGCCATACAGGGTGTATCCTAGAGGGAAGCTCAAGAAGCACCAAGACATGGGCGGGGATATTCATCATCATCTATCTATGCACCATAAAGCATCCCGAAGGTGTTACCATCAATATCTACCGTGAGACCTACAACGAGTTCAAGACGACCTTGTACGATGATTTCAAGCGCATCCTGGACATGTTCGGGCTTGACAACCCGTTCCACCGGGCAAAGGAAATATCCAGTTTCAGAATAGGTAGATCTACCATTCATTTTCTTGGTGACGGGAAATTCGGGGGAGGATGCGATTACGCATTTTTCAACGAGGTAATGTTCATCGATTATGAAGTCTTCAAACAGGTAAAGATGCGCTGCCGGTATTTCTGGTGGATGGACTTCAACCCTTGCTATACCGATCATTGGGTGTTCGACAAGGTAATGCCCAGAAGCGATGTGAACTATTTACGGACAACTTTTCGCTGCAACCCGTTTATTTCACCTAATGAATTTAACGAGATATTGGGCTATGAGCCTTGGTTGCCCGGGAGTTATGTAGTAGGTGAAGATGATTGTTATTATAAAGGCGAGCCGATAACCGAAAAGAACCAACCGCCACCACATCCGGTCAATGTAGAGCAGGGTACTGCCAGTGAATTTGATTGGAAAGTTTATGGCCTTGGATTAAGGGCAGGGCTTGAAGGGGCTATATTCAAGAATATCATTTGGATAGACAAATTCCCGGACATAGCCCATATCTACGCAAATGATTTTGGTTTTACTGCCGATTCTAATGCCTTGGGAAAGTATGCTGAGAATGAAAAAAACGTCTATGTGGAACTTTTGGCCTACCATCCCATAGAGACCCCGGAGGAATTAGGTAATGAACTATTGGCCAATAATATAGGGGAGGACGAATTGATAGCCTGTGATTCCTCGGACAAGTATACCGGTGAGAACAAGGGTACGGTAGAAATGGTCAAAGGGCTATGGGAACTGGGGTGGATGAACGCATTTAAGGTGCCCAAGACGAAATCGGTCATGTTCTGGCTTCTCTCATTGCGGAAGAAAAAACTCCATGTGGTCAAGAACAAAAACTGGAAGTTCGTCAAACTTGAACGTGAGAAATACCGTTGGAAGGAGATCAATGGAATCCAGATAAACCAACCTATTGACCAGCATAACCACTTCTTCGATATGGCGCGCTACGGGCATATGGCCTGGAGCGAAAGGGAGTTGGAGGTGGATTGGAGTTAGTTTGCTGGAAAGCTTTCAATACAACTTAACATATCTTGGAAAACAGAAGGTCTTTTAAGGTCATCCACATCGAAAAAGCTGTCCGTTCCCAAAAGCCTAATGGATTTGATTGGTGATTCTTTTAGTCTTTTTATTTCAGAATTGCTGACCTTTCCCATTAGATTGAAATGATTACAATCAATTTTACCCCTGTGATAAAAAGTCAGTATATCATCGTTTTCCAGTTTTACTTTAACGAATGATTTGTTCTGGTAAGAAAAAGGAGCGGTGCAACCCAAGTCCATTGCTTCAAAAACAATGTATTTATCATTGTTTATTCGTTTGAACGTCACCCATAGGTCATCTGAAACCTTCAAATCCTTTGTAAATAGCACCCTATCCCCATTAAACTCATCAACTTCGTTTGAAGTGTATTCACATTCCGTACTAAAATTATTGAGTGATTCGCTAGCTTCAATCTCAGCTAAGGCCAATTCCTTATGTGACGCCGCTCTTTTGTAAACGTCCAATAAAGGCGTTGAGTAGAACGAGGTACTTGCAATAAATCCTTCACAGTCATCAACGATAGCATAGAACATTTTGTTTTTATAGCCCATTATTTTCAAGGTGTCGGAATCGGAGATGCAAATGACATCTGAATAAGGTTTGGCCTCATTCCTTATCCTGAGTTTAGCGATACCCTTTACTTCAACGGGTTTGTCAAACTTGATATACTCTTGAGCTGTTATTGAAGTGAAAAATACTAATAGTATTGTGGTAATGATTTTTGTTTTCATTGGTTCGGTTTTGAGTGTTAATAAAAATACGTCAAAATACAATACAATACCCTCATTCAGGGATATAAATTACTAACTTCGAGGTGTGGATATAAGGAAAGTAAGAAAGGAACTCGGCATTTCCAATTCGTGGATAGCAAAACACTTCGGATATGCCAATGTGAAGAGCTATAACAAAAGTGCTGGCAAGAAGAAAATAGAAAACGGGATTGTTGAGCTGTATAAAAAGTTTGTTCAAAATACTTGATCTTCAGCTATGTAAAAAGATTGTTATTTAGTAAGTTTATTGCTACAGAAAATTCTAATTAATACAGCCAAATGATATGAACGCGAGGGATATAATACTTAGATTAAAGCAGACAACTTATAAGTCAATTGTAGCTACCAACATAAAGTTAGAACTAAGGGAGCTACCTTACACCAGAAGACGGGAGATAATTGTCGATTTAGAGCAGGAAAAGGTCAAGAGCGACAATTCGGATATTGAGGATGTAATTGATGATATAATAGACGAATTCAATCCAAACAAATAATGGATTGGATATGGGAACTTGACACAAATGATGTTTTAACCATATCCATAGCTTTCTTAGCACTTTTAGTCAGTCTTGCCGGAGGTATTGTAAATTGGGTTTTTAACAAAAAAACTGACAAAAAAGCAGAACAAGCTATCAGATTAGCGCAAGGAGCTACCGAAATTGAATTACGCAACTTAATTTCTAATGCAAGAAGGGAAGTTACTGACTTTAGATTGAAGATTAAGGAATTTAAAAAAGAGAATCCTGAAGATGATTTAGGGGATCACGAAAAAGTATTCTACGCAATACTAGAAGACTACTTCAACCAATATGATAGAGCTTGCCGTCTCTATTTGGACGATAAGGTTGATAAACATAGTTTTAAGAAAGAATATAAAAAGGAGATTGAAAATTTAATCAAGAATCCAAATTATAAAAGATACTTAAATCCAAAAAAGAAGCGATACGAAGGTATAATTTTGGTATGTCAGGAATGGTTTGAAGGAAAATTATTATTTGATCAAAAACCAAAGAAAACCAAGAAATTGAAGCCTTCAAAAAAGAATAAATAAAATAATATCACATAATGTTATAAATACAACATTTTTTGTTATTTTTGTGTTGTCCAGAGTATCGATAATATCGCGTGCTTTGGGCAATATTGATTTCTGGACAAGTCGATAGGCCTTTAAGCACCAAGTTTAAAGGCTTTTTTATGAGCGTAGATTTCATTCGGAACAGGACGGGAAAGGAGCAATTGGATCTTGCCATGAGACAGCAGGAACAGCTTCGTTATCTCACCGTTTCGGAAATCCAAAAGGAAATCAACCAAGAATACTTGAACAAATGGGCCGAGCGCCATTACATCGGCAACGATCATTTTCTGAACTGGGTCAAGTCCATATTCCGTACCGAGAATTTTCTTTCCTTCTTTAAATACTTCAGACATCCATTGGCCTCCGCTAGGCTTATCAATGAAAAGGTACGACAGCCACTCCAAAGGGTTTTCCATGCCGAGAACTCCTATTTCAAGTACGACATCAAGGGGGAATCTATAGAAGTACCCGAGGAACTGGATATAAAGAGCTTCGAATCGGAGATATTCGATGCCCTCCTTTTTAGGCACAACGATATCATTATCCACGACCTAAAGGACGTTAACGAGCCTTATAGGTTTATTCTCCCCTTAAAGAATGTTGTTGCCATACAGTCCAGGAAGGGTACGATCAAAAAAATCTGCTATACCGCTCAAATGAAAGTGGAGGATGTGACCGTAAAAGGTTATCTCTATATGGACGAAGAAGCATATATTTTCTACAATAAGGATTATGACGAGATAAGCAACATCCCCCATGACTTGGGGGTTTGCCCCGCCGATTATATCTCACAAGAGGCGTTTGGAGAGGATGCGGTGAGGAAATCCATTTTCACCTATGCAAGAGAAATACTAGAGGAATATGTTTTCCTAAAGACCATCCAGAGGATGACCGAGCCTAACGGGGCCGTACCTATTTCCATAGAACTGGATGTAAAGACCAAGGAAAAACAGGGCAAGGATTCCGATGGGCCAATACCGATGAGCGCGGATTCCATTGGAAGTCAAAAATCCGATCATGTTTCACAGACCGATAAGGACAACGACAACCCTTTACAGGCCGGAACCCGGATCAAAGTACCGCAAATTCGCAAGAACGATGGTAGTATCGATACCGATGCAATCCAGAACTTCCTCAATTTCATATATGTCCCTACCGATGCACTTACCTATCTAAAGGAACGCATCAAGGAAGTGGAGAACGAAATTTTGGTAACGTTGTTGGGCGATCATTCCGAAGCAAAGGAGGAAGCCAAGAACGAGATGCAGGTCGGCAAGTCCTATGTCCAGAAGCAGGACAAACTTCGTGCCCTTTCAAACGAGCTTTCGGCCATACGTAACAAATCGGACAAAAAACTGCTAGGGTTAAAATATGGTATTGAAAACGTTCAAGTCGAATGCTTTTATGGCTCCGATTTCTTTTTGGAGACCGAAAGCGATCTATATGACCTTTATTCCAAGTCGCCCAACGCCATAGAAAGAAAGAACATCTTGGTCAGGCTCTCCCAAAACAGGAACAAGTTCAACCCCGACAAGTCGAAACGTGAGCGCATACTTTATGATTTGATCCCATATTCATCGGACAAGGATTTTGACCTGGCCCTCAACAGAAAAGTAGTTGACGATTCCTCATTCGCCCTTCAGACCAGGTTCTCCTACTATATAGGACTGTTCGAGGCCCAATTCGGGAACATCGTCTATTTCTGGGACATCATGGAGAACCTTACCGAATCCGAAAAGCTAGGGTTAATAAATAATTTGTTGAACAATTTAATTAAAGAAGATTATGAGCAAAGAGAAGCCGATCGTGCATCTTAGGGTGTATTTGGCGAGCGGAAATGGCAACACCGTTTCCTATGATGCCAATAAAAAAGTCCTGAACGAGAACATTCTAGTAAAACTCGTACACGATACCTTGGAGTGGTACAACTACCTAAAACACCTAAAGGTCAACGGATTTGTAAAATGTACCGTTGAGAATGTTTTACAGAACAAAAAGAAAATCGATTCCGCTAAATTTCAAAAGGAGGTGGATAAGGCATTTGAGCCGATAAAGCATGAATTGACCCCGGAACAGAAGAAAATCGCTGAATTGGAAGCCAAGATCGAAGAACTGGCAAAGGGACAAGGTTCCGATGATAAACTTACCAAGGCAAGGGCCGAATACCAGGAGGTGGTCGGAAAGCAAGCATTTCATGGTTGGGACATTGAAACCATTAAGGCGAAAATACAAGAGGAAAAATCAAAGTAGAACATAAATTTCATAACGGACTATGGAGCTATCAAAAGAATTTATCGAAGAAAACAAACTTTCGGACGATCAGGTAACCGCCATAACGGACTTTGGAAAGGGCCAAGTCGCCGAACTTCAAAAACAATGGGATACCAAGGCGAACGATAACGCCCAAAAGATCTTGGACGGGGTGGTGTCATCCACCCATGAAAAGACCGGTTTTAAACTGGAAAGGAACCAAGGCGAGAAACATGCGGATTATCTGGTAAGGTATTCAACATCATTCCTTGAATCCAAAAAAAGCGAGGTGGATTCCCTGAAAGCCGACTATGAGCAAAAATTAAAGGATTTCAAAGGGGGAGATGCCCTTCAATCGGAATTGGATGCGGCCCGGAGCAAATTGGACGAGGCCATGAAAAAATATGCCGATTACGATGATTTAAAGGAAAAAGCGGCCAAAGCGGAGGAATACGGTAAAGAGCTTTCGGGATTGAAGTTGGAAGTCGCCTTTAACGGTGTTCGCCCCAACTTCCCCGACACCGTAAACCCTTACGAGGCAAAGGCAAAGTGGGAGGACTTTAAAAAGTCCGTCTTGGAAAAAAATAAAATAGAGTTGGTGGATGGCGAGCCGATGGTCGTGGACAAGGAAAACCAGTACAAGACCTCCAAGCTGTCCGATCTAGTCACTAAGGACGAGACCCTACAAGCTTTGTTAAAGGGAAGAGAACAAAAAGGGCCGGGAGGCGAACCCGTGGATTTGGAAGAAATCGAAGGGGTTCCATTCAAGGTTCCGAAGGATGCCGATGCCGTAACCAGGTCAAAATTAATCAAGGAGCAATTGGCAAAGGACGGTATTGGGGGAACCCATCCGGATTATGCCAAAAAGTTCGGCGAATTGAACAAAAAAATATTAGAGGCCAAAAAGGCCGCCTGACAGGGACAGACCCCTTTTTATAAATAGTGCAAACGGACTTGCGATTCATTAACAATTAAAATTCAGTTATTATGCCATTATTAGATGCAACGGACTGGAACGACATCCAGATCACGGATGCTACCAATGAGAAGCGGTTTTCGCAGCTTGGTATCGTTGAAGGGGTCAAGGATGCAACGGCAGGGCAGGACTACATTCCTCCCAGTGCCATAGCGGAAATGAACCGCGCCTCATCCTTACGGAAAGTCCAGATTCCAGTCCTAAAAGACCAACAGGTGCAGGTCGTGCAGACCCCTGGGTTCAATTATATACCCAGTAACCTACCAGAATCCGACAAATACGCTTTCAACACGTATGATGTCTTTACAGGATTCAGACACTATCCCGCCCAATACGATAACAACCAGATCGATGCGAATTGGGCAAAGGATCAGGTGATGAAGAACGTTGCCTTTGCAGCGGGAAACACTATTGAATCCATTCTAGCTACCGTATTCGAAACACGTAAGACCCAACTTTTGGATTTTACCACACAGGTAAGCCAAGGGGATGGCGCTTACGCCTTCGATGCTCCCAGCGACACCTTGAGGGTCAATAAGGCCGCCCAAAACGAAACCATGTTCGCCGCATTGGAGCAATTGATGTCGGCTAATAAATTAGGTGGTGCCTATCGGCTTGCCAATAGTCCAGGAGGTCTGTTCACCCAAAAGGTGGCACAGGCAAAATACGGCGCAGGAAACGAAAAGAACCTTGCGGCTTTGGGGTTTCTTGGTGTTGACCGCACATATGAGTCCCATAACATCTCAGCGGGATCGGATGTGTTCAACGGCTGGTTTTTCCGTGATGGCTCTATAGGTTTGGTGGAAAACTTCCCATTCGACTTTAGGAACGGAACCGATATCAACGGTAAGAAATGGTCCATTAGTGATGTTGAGATACCCGGCGCAAGGATGCGGGCCAACATCTACACCAACAATGCAGCTACGGAAGCTACGGCATTGGTCGGGGCCGGAACGGACAGTAACCTTATCATGACCCATTTCTCCGAAATGGCTATTTGGTTCAGGTTCTATGTGATCTATCGCTATAACAGCGATTTGGCCACACGTGCCAATGATATCGTAAAACTCAAGGGATTAACCACATAATAAACACGACATGGGATTTTTAAAAACACAATCAGATGCTACAAGGGTTCCCTTCCAGGAAGGTGGAAACTTGGCGAATGTCGAGGTTATTGATGCGGACAAAACTTTGACGGTAGAGGATTCGGGAAAATGTTTCAATATAGGGACGGATGCCTTGACAATCACACTCCCTCCAACGGCCAAAGGGGCCAAGTACCTCTTTAGGAACGTAGGGGCCGATGGGAACAACATCATAACGGTTTCCCCCGATGCGGCGGATGCCATTTTCGGTACAGTTCAAAACGCGGCCGCTGACAGTGTATCGGCCGGAGTAGTGGACAAGGACATAATCAACACCAAGGCTACGGCCAACAAAGGCGATTTCATAATCCTTGAGGGAGATGGGGCCGATGGTTGGTACATAACCGGGGGTGTTGGAATATGGGCCTCTGAAGCATAACCTTTATTTAATTATAACATGATATTAGGGATAGCGGAGGATTTTTCAAGGAACGTGGAGCTGGATGCCGAATTATTGGCAAGGCCATCAAGTGGCATATATGTCAATAGTGGAACGCACCCCTCCATTACCTTGGACAATCTTCTGCATTTCCTTCCCAATGAGTTCGATGGAATAAAGGTGTGGGACAGTTCGGTTACCTATGGCAAGTTCGAGGACACCAGACGGGTATCGAATATTGTGACCAAAGGAAGTAAGATATACCAATCTTTGGCCCTCAGTACGAACGAAGACCCGGAAGGGGAAACGGATAATTGGCTGGAAACCAACTTAGAAAGTCTTGTTTTAAAGACTTTTTTGTACAAGACCTATGACAGGGCAAAGAGTGATTTGAACCTTGTCAGAAGGTTGGTCAACAACCAATATCTGTACGAGGTAGGTGAACATGAAGTCCAACTTCCTAACGATTATGCGGGGTGGGTGTTCGAACCTAAAGGTTCGGATTACCTTTCTTTTAGGATAAATCAGATTGCTTTTCAAAAGAAAAGTACGGATCAGGTGAACCTTTATGTAATCAATCAAGGTGTTCTGGTGGATACGTTGACCTTGACACCTGAAAACGGCAAATTGAACTTTGTGGACTTGGGGTATGAGTTTTCGGGCAAGGGGAAATGGATATTCGCTATTGATAGTACTTCGGTGCTCGTTGATGACGGGGTAATCGATCCTTTGTCCTATGATGGCTTCTTGGCCTATACGACCATTGGAGCCGGGGAAACTCCAGAAGGCTCGAAGTGGTCTTACGGGACCACCGGTAACGGTCTTGGTTTCAATATTTCGGTATCCTTGGATTCGTCGGTCTATTTGGACAACAACTTGTTAAATCACGGAAGTTTTGTAAGGGCTTGTTTTGAATATCTGGCATTCCAGATGTTTTTACACAATCCGAACAATGTAAGCAGTCGTGAGCAGCGCATCCAAATGGACAAGGAAATCCTCATAGCCGAGATAAAGAGTATGGAGGCAGATACGGTCGCCAGACGCTATCATTCGGAAAAAAAGAGAGCGGTAAGGCAATTGGAAAAGGTCTTTGATACCCAATTGAACGATAACGGGGAAATGTACATTGAACTCGCATCCATATGAACCATTTAAAGACAGATACCGAAGGAATAGATTGCAGTATTAAGGATTTACAGCAGCAATTATACCCTTCATTGGTCGCAAAATGGGGAGAGATCGATATGTACGGCAGGGCATACCGGAACCCGAAAGGGAGAAGTTATGCACCGGAGATTTTCTCCAATGACCGATACATTGAAATGTTGCCGAATTCGAAGAAACGGGGATTAGTCTATTTCATTGATGGAACGGAGCATACGAACCTAGACGAAGGGCTTTTTGAGGCCGAACTGAAGATTGTTTTCTTGTTAAATCTCAGAAAGATATTCGGGGAGGGAAGACGGGACGACAAGGCCCAGACCGAGGCGTTCCAATCAGTTGAAAAGGATGTTCATGGGAATTTTGACCCCAACGGGATAGAAAAGACCATTGAAAAAGTTTTTTCCGGATTCGACACTTCCAAGATAAAAAACGAGGATATGGGCAAATATCATGTATTCGCGATTAAAGGTAAACTTAGGTACGAACTATTAAACAGTTGTTAAAATGTCAGAAAAAGTAGAAAAGGCCAAATATGAGTTCAAGGTAGATTTTCCGGTAGGCACCAAAAAGGACGGAAGTCCAAAAAAGGTCTACCAAAAAGGGAAAGCCTACGATCTGGATTCTGATACGGCCGATTATTTAAAATCTAAAAACGTAATATAATGGCAACATATGCAGAATTAGCAAATAGAGGTGCTTGCGGCGTTGGAGGCGTTGAAGGAACCAATCTGTCCAATGGTTGCATCATCGACTTCAGTAGAATTGTCGCGAAATGGATGATAAGCCCATCGGTCAGGATAGCCCCTACCGATGACATAAGTCCTTTGTCATATTGGCAAAATCTGATCCTTGAGGGGAAATTGAACCCTTTGAACGGTATCACGACCTTTGTCGAGGACGGGAGCGATGATTCATTTGAGACCTTGGAGGATGATACACAGGATTTGACCAATGAGGGCAAGTACCGTTTTACCGCAACCTACAAAAGAGGTGTGTACTGGAACAGGGTACTTGGATTTTTCAATGGTTACTCCAATTGGAACACCATTTTAATCGATGCGGACGGAAGAATCGTTCTTTTCGAGGACAATAATGGTTTCGGACAAGGTTACACGACAGGGATGTTCAGGCGGCGAAAGAGCACAATGCCCTCGTCTACGGTCAGTTTGAAGCAAATGACGACTATCCAATTCCTGAACCGTTTCGAGTTCGATGACAACACCAAGGTCATCCAACGTGCGGACTTGGATTTTGATCCAAGAACGTTAGGAGGTGTCAACGAGGTCAAACTTTCCTATGTGAACGCCCCGTCCAATACGGATACCCAATTGGTAGTAAAAGCGGTATTGGCACAGGACAACAAAACGCCCATCGAGGATTTGGAGTTTGGTGATTTCCTTCACCAGATATCGACCACACCGGCCAATCCAACAGCAGGAAGCGAGGCCGATGGGGTCTATACCCTAACAGGGGTAACGGCTTTGAATACCGGTGATAATACCACTCTTCGTATTCATGATAATGCGAACAATCGCGCGATAGTGAACAAGAACGGCAATCTTTATAAGAGTGCCACTTTGGCCGCTACCGTAATCGCTTAAAATAAGGGGCGGGCAAGTCTCGCCCCTAAATTATGAGAACAGCGGTCTCACCATATCTAGATAGATTGGACCGGATAGAGGCCGGACTGGAGGACCGGGCTTATAAAATAATAGCCGAGATCCAGGAAACGATTATCGATTTCGTCCGAGAAAGGCAACTTTTTAATAAGGGAATCGATGGAAAAGGAGTGCGTTTGGAGCCGTACTCACCCTACACCATAGCTCTAAAGAAATTAAAGGGAGAAGTCTACAATAGAACCACGTTGCTAGACGAGGGGGACTTCTACGAGGGTATGTACGTCACCGCTAGGGACGGTAAATACTTCATTACGTCATCTGATTCCAAGACATTGCTCTTGGAGCAAAAGTACGGCGACAAAATTATGGTCGTAACGGACGAAAACAATCAAATCATCAATAAAGAAGAGATTCTGCCAAGACTGATAGAATGGATTTTAAAGGAACTTTTTACCTGAACTGCTCGGAACTACCTATTTGGAACTTTCACCAAATCGGTAAGACCAAGGATTTCAGGTATTTGGGAAAGTCCGATGAAATTGAAGATGTGGATTGTTTGCCAATTGATGCCCCGAAAATATGGAAGGAAATTTTCAACGAGTATTGCGATATATCCGATAACCGGGAATCCCAGGAACATCTTCAAAACATTGCAGAAAAAGAGGAATTAATCGAAAAGTACTCCTATTGCTCATTGCTCCTTTCGGTGCTTTATCAAGGACTGGACAAAGAGACCGAACAGCTTTATTTCAAGGAGCTTTCCGCATGGGGATTCTCCTTCAACCAGGGAGATCTTTTAAGGGAAATGGACAGGGCGAAGGTGTGGCTAAAATCCATCAAGACCCGGATCAATATTCTGGATTCCCAGCTATCCAACAATGAGAAAAAACAGACTTCTCCAGAAAGATTGGAAAAGCAACAAGTAAAACTGGAGCGTATCACCAAGCGCAACGAGATAGATGTCAAAAAGGTGAGCGTAGTCAAATGGCTGGAAATCATAAAGGATGCCGAGCACCAAGCCAGACTGAAGGAAAAACAACGTAGAAAAGCAGCTTAATGGCGATTGGGAACGAAATAACCGCATTACAGGAAGCCGAAAAGCTAATTAAAAAACTTCGGGACCAGGCCCAAGGCCTAAATACCGACCTATTGGCCATATCCAAATCTGCGCGCGAATCCCAAGGCAACTTCGCTAACATCCGATTGCCTAAAGAACTTGAAGGCTCCCTTCAGGCAAACCAACAGCTTATTTCCCAATTGAACGCCAATGCCAAAGAACGCGAAAGATTGGAAAAAGACCTTGAAAAAGCCATTGCAAAACGAACGGAGGCCGAAAGGGGAGTGAACAAGGAAATTCTAAAACACCGTACCGAAACCAACCTTATCAATGCAGCTTTGAGGGACGAGGCCGTACTTTCCTCAAAACTGGCCGGAGCCTATCAAAAACTGGCCGTGAGACACAAGCAAGCGGCACGTACATTAAGGGACTATCACGCGGAGGGTAAAAGGGCAAACGAGACCCAAAAACAGTTCAATCGAAGGCTTGAAAAGGCCCAAAACAAATTCGATGTACTTGACAAAAAAGTCAGAAAGGCCGATACTGCGACCCGTGACTTTAGGCGAAACGTAGGTAATTACGAATCCGCATTCGGCAAAGCTACACTTGCCCTAAAGAGCTTTGGGACGGTGTTCGGTATCTACTCCGGCTTACAGATTGCCAGGGAAATATTTGAACAGGTAAAGGCATTGAACGCCTTGGATGCCGCTTTGAAGCAGGTAACGGAGACAACTGATAACTACAACAGGGCCAATCAATTCATATCCGAAACGGCAGACGTGGCCGGGGCCGATGTTCTGGTACTAACGAGTCGATACACCAAGTTCCTTGCGGCGGCCAAGACAACTAATCTTACCCTTGACCAGACCGAGAATATTTTTAGACAAGTAGCCAAGGCCGGGGGGGTACTCGGTTTGAGCACCGATAATATAAACGGTGCCTTTAGGGCCTTGGAACAGATTCTTTCCAAGGGAAAGGTACAGGCAGAAGAGATCAGGGGACAATTAGGTGAAAGGTTGCCCGGTGCTTTCCAAATCCTTGCAAAATCAATGGGGTTGACAACACAGGAATTGGACAAACAACTGGAACTTGGAAATGTACTTTCCGACGAAGTATTGCCAAAATTCGCCGATGAACTCGAAAAGACCTACTCTTTGGACAAGGTGGAGCGAGTGGAGACTTTGGCGGCAGAGCAGACTAGGCTAAAGAATGCATGGGTCGATTTCCTTAACTCCGTGGAAGGAGGAGAAAATGTGCTATCCAGAGTATTTGGGGATATGTTAAAAGCAGTTACTGCAGTTGTGGATGCTCTGGCAAATATTACCAAGGGTGTTGATGGGATCAACCAAGATATTCGAACGGAAAAAGCCCAAAGGGAACTTGAAGATTTGGAAGCAGTCGCCCAGCAGACAGGAATGAGCTTACGTGAAGTAGCTGCCTTGAACTTCTTCGACTATACCAAATCCGTTGAAAGGGCCAGGGAAGAAGTGGAACGTTTGAAAAAGGAGCAGGAAGGGCTTTCCCCTACAATAAACGCTGGACGTGGTGTAATACTTCCGAATAAAGCTTATCAGGAGAACAACCGTCTTTTGAAAGAGGCCAATACAGAGCTTGCTATCAGGGAAGGACGGCTTGATGCCGTTAACGGGATATTGAGGAACACCGAAAAGCAGATAGACAGGACTACCAAAGCCTTGGAAGAAGGAAGAAAGAAGCTGAAGGAAATCTCTACAATAAGCTTCGGGACGACCGTGGATGAGTTGCGAAAACTGGCAAAGGAAGCTGAAAAAATAGCCAAGTCCCTTTCAGGGACGGAACTTGGGGACGGAACAACTGTTCAAATCGGAATCGATGCCCTTGATGTACCTGATACTGATGAAATAATCGAGGCACTCCAAAAAATAATTGATAAGTACAAGGAAATCCCAGAGGAAGCCAAAACTTCCGCCCAGAAACAACAGGAAATCTTCGACCAGCTTTTTTCTACTTTTTCAAGTTACTATGGACTGGACCTGACCGCTTTCTCCAAATTGATAGGGCAAAAAGAAGCCACCCTAGAGGACTACGCAAACTTTGCCAAATCGGTTTCCCAGGCCATCCTTGAAAGCCGCCTGATCCGCTACGAGAACGAGATCGTTGCAAATCAAGAGCGTCTGGAGACCATACTTTCCGATGAGAACCTATCGGAGGAACAACGCCAACAGGCCGAACTGGAGGCGCAAAGAAAGGAAAAGGAAATACGTACCCGACAGGCCAAGGCCGAAAGGCAGAATGTTTTGATACAAATAGGGGTGGATACCGCGGCAGCAATCGTAAAGGCATTGGCCTCATCACCACCTCCCGCGAATTTTGTTCTAGCCGCAGCGGTTGGAGCCTTAGGCGTGGCCCAGGCCGCTTTTGTAGCCTCGCAGCCATTGCCAAAGTTCAAGGAAGGGGTCAGGGATTATAAAGGAGGGCCAGCTGTATTGAATGATGAGCAAGGCTCAAAATTCAAGGAATTAG
This sequence comes from uncultured Flavobacteriaceae bacterium, assembly GCA_947494715.1. Taxonomy (GTDB): domain Bacteria; phylum Bacteroidota; class Bacteroidia; order Flavobacteriales; family Flavobacteriaceae; genus Ulvibacterium. The sequence continues at coordinate 26,322 of CANLWG010000011.1, forward strand.
TGGAAACTCCGGACGGCAAGTTATTTATGTCCAATAAAAGAAATGTTGTTGCGGATCTTCCCAAGGGGACCAATGTTTATTCGGCTTCGGAAACGGAAACCATATTAAAGTCACACCAGGAATCCGAACAGGAAAAAATTGATCTAGCAATAATGCGAATGACCTACAATTCAATGGGGGAACTTGAAACCAAGATAGAGAACGGCATCGAAAAAGGCTTCAAAAAGGCCAAAATAGTCAACAATAACAGGATCGTAAACCAAGTGCGTACCCGAAAATATTTCTAACGTAGAACGTCACAGGCAATGGACAGGATTTCGCCACATAACAAAGTAGAGTTCACGATCCTTACAGAGGGGTATGACGAAGTTATCCTAGACCAAGATCCGCCCAATTGGGACAAGGACGAAAAGGTTTATGAAGTTGACAAGGATAGCAAAGGGGTGCTATTAAAGCAGAATACCCAACTTGAAATTACAAAAAAGGGGTATGAACATCTTTATGGTGTAAGGTTGGCGAAGGGTTTTAACCCGGAATCCATCATTATAAAGCGTGGCAAGGATACATTTGACAAGCACGAGACTTGGAGGACATTTTATAAGGCGGTTCTGGACACACCGGAAGCTGAAATAGACATTGATAGAAAAGTGTTCAAAGTTCCCTTTACACAAGGGGGGCTGTTCGATCTTATCAAGGCAAACTATTCCAAGCAGTTCGATCTTGTCAATGAAAAGGATGTGGACGGAAATGATATTGGCTCTTTGAACACTATTCTTGAACAATGCAACGGGAGGCAGATATTTAGGGAATCGATTGGCAAGGTAGAGGACGGAATAACCATAGACCATCCGGTTACGGGATCGGACAAGGACGTTGCCCGGGGAGTGGTCTTGACTGTAAATCCCAACTCGGACAGGGATTTTATAAAAAGCGTACAGGTCGGCTCCGAACCTTTGGGATACTTTTCCGGGGACTATGCAGCGGGCCAGATAGGGGCTCTTTTGTTCACAAGATCTGACAGGTATAGAAAAAGACTTCTGAACGGCAAAATTAAAGTTCTACTGGATCAAGCCAAGAGACACCCAGGATTTTTGAGATTGGAAGAAGTGTTCTATCAATATAATGTTTCCAACAGTACATACGAGTATATTTCCGGTAGTAGAAATTCACTTGCCCAGGTAAATACAAATCTTGCAAACCAGATTCTTGAGCACGATTTCAACGATCATGTTGTGGAGTTGGAAGAAGGGCAGGGCTATGCGTTGGCTCTATACTCCAATACCGATGACGGAATTGGTTATACCTATCAGGAAACCAAGGTAACCATAAGGGAGGACGCCACTTATCCCGCAACGGTGGCCAAGGATCTGCTTCCCTTTGAAATGGTGGAAAGGTTCCTCCATAAGATCACCGGTGTTCCGAATCTATTGATAAGCAATGTTCTAGGGAGAAAAGACCTAGGCTATTCCCAGGATGGTGAATGGTCCTTGCTTGCAACTACTAGCGGGTTTTGGGCGAGGGGATTTGACTTGGACCAGACGGACGACCCTAAACAGTTCACTATCTCCTTAAAGGATGTTTTGGAATCACTGAACACTGTTTTCCCTATAATGTGGACGATTGAGGAACGTTTCGGGGTCGAATATCTCCGATTGGAGAAGTTGGAATATTCAAAGCAATCGTTTACAGGAATCCAATATTTAAAAGTTGCGAGCAAACCTGTTATAACCACATTGACGGACAGTCTCTTCTCAAATGTAAAGATCGGATATCAAAAAGGAGGTGGTGATTATGAGGAAGTTTTCGGGCTTGCCTCTATTCATGGTAACGCAGAATTCAGCACATCCTACTCAAAAAAGGACAATGCTTATACCCAATTGAGCAAGATAAGGGCCGATGTCGAGGGCCATGAACTGGCAAGGATAAAACAGGCACAATTCTTCCGCAATGAAGACACACCTTATGATAGGGATATATTTTTTAGGCACCTTAAAATAGTCGGCGGCCAGTATATTATGCGGACATGGCAAGACGACCTTTCGGAAGCTCCACAAGGGGAGGGGATCTATTCGCCGAACACTATGGGCAACCTGTTACTTACTCCATTTAGGTGTCTTTTAAGGCGTAAAAGGGTGATCGGAACGGCCCTTTATAAAGACCCATTAAAATCGCTCAACTTTATTTCCTCCAATTGTTTCAGCAACTTTTCAACAACACTTGTTGGCGACACGGAATTACAGGAAAACGGGAGCATATTGAATAGTGAACTCGGTACGCCTTACCTCTCTGGGGACTTGTTGGGTTTTGACGGAAAGATAGATCAAAGGATGATAGACCAGATTGAGGGGTTCACAAAAATAAATGGTGAGGATGTACCTAATTGGTATGGCATCTATGAAGTAAACGTAAACGGATCTCTTTTAAAGGGAATCATGATGAAGATACAGGTCAATGGTGAGGGAAAACATGAAATAGCATTAATACCGTAGTTATGGCTAAGAGCACATTGTACATAGAATTCACGCAAGTACCTTCAATTGGAACATCAATAGTTGCAAATGTAAACGGAGCCGGTACGAACCATATTCTGGTAATGGTCGCGGTCGCCCAACGAACGGGAAGTACTCAATTCACGGTTATAGATCCGCCGCCCACAAGTTCTCAACCGGCTTTTTCCTTTGTGACGGCTTGGAACATAGACCATAAAGACGTAGGAGGTTTTGACAACATAAAAGCCTCATTTGAGACCATCAACTCTAACCCAGGTGTAAAAATCGAGATAAACAACGAATATTGGACGTTCAACTCGGTACAGGCCAATAACGTAACATCCGGTGAGCTTGTGGTCAATTTTACCAATGCGGACCCACCACCGGATAAATCCTGGCAAGAGACGTTCACAGGTGCGGATTGTGATGATGCGAACTACGACATAGCGATCACGGGGGGAACCGCCCCATACACGATTACAGGTCTTCCTTCTGGCACATTGACAGGTATCGGGGCCAATATTTCCATATCCATCCCCAGGGGTATCGCTAGAACTATACGGATAACGGATGATGCTGGAGAGCTTATTGATCAAAAGCAGATTGTACCCCCTAGGGTATTGGATACATCACATTTCACCGTAACGGTTATTCAGGAAAGCGGTGCCAAGGCAACGATCGAGCCTAATGTCGTTTTGGACACCAAGATATTGCCCGTTGAGTATAGTGTTGACGGTACGAATTACCAAGGGTCGGGCATTTTCACAGGGCTGGATTTTGACCAACAATACACCGCTTATATAAGGGACACATTTGGATGTGTCAAGACAAAGACATTTATCACCCCTTCAGACCTGACAGGGGGCGAGGGCCAGGCATTGGAGTACAACCGCTATTTCGAGAAAAGTAATACGGGAAGCCTAATATTTGCCAAATTGGAAGGAACACCAACGAATTATACCAATTCGCTTTCCTTTGAGGAATTGGTAAAACTTCCCTACGAAACGGAGGTCTTGCAGTATAAGGATTGGCTTGTGGTGGATCAATTCAAATCCGGGTATTCGTACCACAAGATTACCTTGATCGAGGACGGGCAGGCGAAATACATAGAACCGGTTCTACAGGCCCAGAACCTGAATGTTCAGGAAAAAGTGGATTGCTTTTTGTTCGGGACTTCCGATGGAGGTCTGGGAATTTATTTCAGGAACGGGAACTCTTATGAGCCCAATACCGCCACTGTAATCGGTTCCAGTGATTATGACGAAACGGAACTCCCGTCTTGGGCCAAATCGGGAAATAACATAACAGTTGAAGGTCTTGGGCTTTTGGCAATTAAACGAGTTACGACTGATCCGGACAGGGGTCTTTACGTGCAATTGGCGGCCTCGTACACCGGAACTGATGACTTTGCGGGAACGGTACAGGCGTTATACAATATACAGCCCTATAATCTCTACGAATACGCTTTTCCAATGTCGGATGTATCCAATTGCGCTAGGGTAATCATAGAAATGGGCTTTGTTATAAACGGTTCCCCCCAAATAGAGATAGCCTACGGAAGTGAGGGAATCCGGAAAATCAATGATAAAGGCGGGTACTTGGAACATACTTGGCGGGACGATGAGAACAAAGGAGGTATTGTTTACCAGACTGGAATACTAAATAGGCTGCTGCACCCTTACATAAAATGGGTAGGAAACACAGAAAGTGAATCCGACACCTACAGAGGTGACGACGAAACGGTAACGCTGAAAGAAACCACCATCGACATACAGACCCTTTCGATGAGGGTAATAGGATTCAAGATGCAACAAAAATTCCAGAGGGCGACAGGGATGGAATATTACTCCATTAACGGGATTAATTATCGAAAAAGAGAAATGACTTCCACCCCTTTGAAATCATCCAATATATATAGGGTCGATGTAGTGTTCGAGCATGGGGGCAATGATTTACAAATTCAATCCCAAGAAATCGTATTGAACCCGCCAGAAACTCCTTTGACAGCCAAACCAAGCATTCCGGCAACAATTCCGAACTATTTGGCCGTGTCGGATGGGGTATTGATGTCAAATGGTGATGGAGGATTTATAATCGTGGAGACTTGATGTTACGTTTTTCAAGGTCTTTTTCAAGTTCTTTTTTGAACTGCTTGTATTCTTTAAAATCTGGGTCTTCCTTGGGTTCGAAAAAATTGATCCTGGGAAGCTTGAATTCACCAAACCATAGGTCGTAGAACAAGAAACGGCCAACAAAGGCACATATCAGAATATAGACAATAAAGTATATCAGGGCCATAAAGTAAAAATAGGGATAATCTTAACCAATTAAAAACCATAACAATAAGTTACAAATAAAACAAAATGTTGTATTTTTACATTAATATATAACAAATGTCAGCTAACGAAAGTCTTCAATTACAGATAAATGATTTGCGAAACCAAATAGCTGCAATTACTTCCAATTCGGTTCAACCAAAGGATGGGGAGGAAGTAACCAGCACTACAACCAACGCTCTTATAGCTGTTCAAAGTGGTAGTAATCCGGTACAGTTTATTCAAGCACTGACCTTGGTGAAACTTATGTTGACCTCACTTGGAATGGTCGAAGTAAACCAAGACCCTCCTATAGGAGCATTTACGTTCGGCGAGAAAGCAGGTATAAATGATGGTGTGTTTTTTATTGGAAAAGTACAAGGCTCATCACCTCCAACGACCGATTCACATATCGACTTTAAATTCCAATTATAATGGACATAACCGCCCTCATAATTTCAATTGTCTCTTTAGGTATCCATGCATGGAACAAATGGGGCCTTAACAAGAGAGCTGCAATTTTTCCAAAGGACACCGTAATCATAGAGAAAAAGGGCAATACCACATATCTAAAGGATTCTGAAGGAAAAACAATACTCGAACTATGAAAAGGATCTTATTCATTATTGCGTTTTCGACCTGTTTTTACGGGCTTTCACAAACACCGGCTCCTGTGGTGGACGCTGTTAGGTTCAACGCGAAAACCGAGGCTCAAATGCTGGCCTTTACCCGTATGACGGAAGGAACAGCCTGTTTCAGGGAGGACACGGATAGTATTTGGATTTACGACGGCACCCAATGGAACGACACCGGCTCCGGCTCCATGACCGATGCCCAGGTAAAGGTTGCCTACGAGAACAACCCGGATACCAACGCGTTCACCGATGCGGAGAAGACGAAGCTCGGAAATACGGTGGAGGGGGCGCACACCGTTGACACCAAGAACTCCCAGGCGGAGACCGCCGCAAATGTCAGCGCGGAGTGGCCCGATCTGGATACCGATGGTTCCGGCACCAAGCTATCGGCAGGGGCCAATATAACCATAACCGGAAGCGGTACGATCGGAAGTCCCTATCAGATAAGCGGAAGCGGCACCACCAATTGGGCGGACCCCGTGGATTCCAACATAACCTTTGGCGGTGACCAACTTTACAACATAGGCACGGCTTCCGTAGGCGCGTTGGGCATATATGCCGCTACGTTCCATGGAAGCCTGGAGGGAAGCGGTGTTGATGTGAATACCTTGAATACTGGTTATGTGAATATAGGCGGCATGGCCTCCGACCTGGATGTCTCGGGATTTGCGGCGGGAAGTGCGACCATATTCCACAACAGTACGGACGGAAGGACGAAAGTCGGAATAGGGGGCGGGGCGACGAGGACGATAGCCTTTACGGATGAGTTGGGAGGCGGCTCCGCGATCGGCACCAAGGTAGCGGACTACGCCGGACTTGCCGGGCTTACCGGAATGGTGGATGGGGACCTTGCCATAGTGACCGGAGAGGGAATAGCAGGGGATTTCGTCTACGATCCCGCCCAGAGCGCGGTGGATGACGGGGGAACGGTGAAACTGGGATGGGTCAGGCAGTATGAAGGCCCTGTTAATATAGAATGGTTCGAGTCCGATGGCGATGGGACCACGGAAAACACGGCGGCGATACAGGCAGCGATAGATGTGGGCAATATCCATGTGCCCAAGGGGAACTTTTATTTTACGGGTACGTTGACGATCCCGGCGAACAGGACCATATCCGGGGAAGGAAGGGAGTCCGTCCTATATCCGGTGAACAGCACTACAGTTCCGATAAGTATTACGGGGGACAACGTGAATATCCGTGACCTGGCCATTATAGGGGAAGCTACATCGGGAATCAATATTTCCGCCGATAACACGGTCATAGAGCGTATCCACTTCGAGACCAACGGGACGCTCCTGAACCAGTGCATCAGGTTATTCGCGGCCAACAATGTAAAGGTATTGAACTGCACTTTTGAGGATGTCGGTTATGGTATAATACAGCAGACCGGAAATGTCTCGAACAATGTACTTATAGACGGGTGTTTTTCCAACAATGCCCGGCGTGATTTTATAGAGGCCAATTGTACTTCCACGGCCCCCTCCAAGAACTGGACGATCACAAACAATTTTTTCCAGAACGGAAAAAATTATGCAGCGGCAATTACTGCGGAAGCCGGTGATGATTATGTAACATACCGGGAAAACAGGTTCATAGGGATAACTGCCGTCACCAATGTTATTATATCGGGCAATACCGCCGAAAACGTTGCCGGTGATGCCGCGGTACATGTTGAGGATATTGGAAGCACCTTACAGATCGAGAACAATATTTTTGATAATATTTTGGGTAGAGGATACATCTTTATTTCGGGGCCGAGCACTACCTTGGACTACAATGAGACCATTATATCCGGCAATACGTTCAAAAGAACGGATGCCACTACCGGCATTGGTAACGTATTAAGCCTTTCGTCCAATCGCTATGTGAACGAGATAGTTTTTTCCGATAATAGGGTGGTCGGGGATGTTTCCAATAATCTGACGCTTGACATTTCCTATCAGGACAATTTCAGGATACACGGCAATACCTTTAGGCATTGCACGAACGCGATCAATGCTCTGGGCGGCAACGATGCCTCTATCATCAACAATACCTTTCGGGATTGCGGAACGGCATTGTTCGCGCCTACCCTCGATCGTACCCAGATACTTGGCAATTCGGTCTCCGACTGTACAATAGGATTTGACCTTCACGATGGGTCTACATTGGAACGTGGCGCAAGGGACGTGAACATATCGGGCAATATATTCTTCAATATATCCGGCTACAATATAGTGTCTCGCAGGGACAGCAATGGATTTAACCCTCCCGAAAGAATGTTGGTCAGCAGCAACATATTTTCCGAAAATCTAGGGACCACCACATTTGCCGTAAGGATAAAAGGAAATGCCCCGACCGGCTCCTTGGCATCAAAGGACATAACGATGACGAACAACACGTTTATGACAGGGGCGACCTATGATGTAGACGGTGACGACCTTAATATTTTCGGGAATGTATTCCATGTAGATGGGTCGAACGACTTGCCATCAGGTGGTGCCGATGGTGTGGTATCCAACATTGCCCTGTCCGGTACAGACCTTAACGTGACCGGTTCCGGGGGGGGCTTTAACGGAAGTGTGGACCTAAGCTCCTTGGGGGGAGGTCTTCCGACCGGACTTTCCTATCACGGATCGGCGAACAAGCTCAATATCTGGGACAATTACAACACCGACTTGATGGTACTGGATTTTTCGGATGCCGAGAACACGGCAAGCAGTTTCGACACGGGCCTTTATTACGATAGCGGCATTTCCGCCTTTGTATTGAAGCATAGCACGGGCAACATAATGGATATGCGGGCATTGTTCACGTCCTTTTCCCAGCCCCTGATCGTACCGTCTCAAACGTATTCCGCAAGTGGGGACGATGACAGGGTTCCGACGCGCCAATTCGTAAGGGAGGGACTGGCAACTAGGGTAGAGATACACCCGGATACGGGTCAGCCTAACCCAAGGCTGGCAATAGGAACCGAAGCGCAACGTGCTTTGGCGACTTTGGGCGCGAACGATGTTTGGATCTCCACAGATGCAGCTCCCGCCGATACCGGTACGAGTGCGACCGCCGTCCCCTTGGACGGGTACTTTTTGGGTTCGATGAGTTCCGCGAACACGGCTACCGTCTATACCACCGATGCATCACGCAGAAAGGCCGGGGGTTATGCGAAATTCCTGATAAACGCGGCAAGCGAACCAACCGTCGATGGAAGCTCGACGGAGGAATCAGGGGCGACCTTCGCTACATCCACCGATATGTATCTGGTAATGTGGTACGATGGCGTGGCCGTAAAACACTTCTTTTTGGAGAAATGAGAATACTAATATTCATATTGCTACCCGTGCTGTTAAGCGGCCAATCCCTGATAGACCTTCAGCTTCAGGCAGAGCAACAAGGCGGCGTTTCCCTTGGCCCCGAACTGATCACCAACGGCACATTCGATACCGATACCGATTGGACGAAGAACGGGGGTTCCACTATTTCGGGAGGACTTGGGAATCTTACGGCATCCGGCCCTATCGGGGTAACGGGAACGAACTGGTCCTTTTGGCAGACGGTCTTTACGGCGGGACTGGATTATCGGGTTTCCTTCGATGCAAGACAGGTATCCGGCTCTGGGAACCTTGAGGTGGGGAACGATTTCGCCGACAATTTCAACCAAGCGGTCACGGGAACCATGCAGACCTACACCTTTGATATAATAAGCGTAGGGGCGACCCGAATAACCTTTGGGGGGACCACGCCGGGGAACACCTTCGAGATAGATAATGTAAGCGTAAAACAGATATTGCCGTGAGAAGTTTGGTGTACTTGTTGTTTCTTTTTTGTTCGATAGCTTTCGGGCAGATATCCGGTGCGGTCGGTAATGGTACTACGGACGATACGGCGGCGGTACAAACGTGGCTCGATTCCGGGGGTACAGGGCCGGTCGGAACCGAGACCTATAGGATTACCGCAAAGCTGGACATCGACCAATCGGGGAACCAGACCGTTGATTTCAATGGGGCAACTATTACCGTTACGGCCGACCTTCCCTTGGCCTTGGAGATAGACAAACCTAGCGGAACGACCACATTGAACAACCTTACCATAGATGGGAACACGAACATAAGGGAAGGGATCGAGATCAATTCACTTACGAGCACAAATAATCTTACCATAAACGACCTGTATTTCAATGGGGGCAATGCAGTGGGTATCAGGTTGGAGATATTTAACGATGCAACTCAGTTCGGAGCCTATGTCTTTACCAATACCAACATGTCGAATATCAAGAGTCAGGGGAACGGTGTAGTAGGTGATGCGATAGGGGCGGCAAGGATGGTACTGCAAAGATGGCACCATAATTCTTCGGGAACTACCATAACCTTCGATGGGGGAACCTTTGACGGGTGCTGGGGCGATGATGGGGATATGTTCCAGTTCGAGGACGTACAGCAGGGGGGAACGCTCAATTCCTTGATAACCATTAAGAACATGACACTCGGATATTTTTCGAGACGGCATATCAAATCGACCTCGGGATGGATGCACGTGATAAACAACAATTTCACCGTTCCCCCGGCAGGCCATCCCGAACTAGTCGGGGTGACCACATGCTGTTCAACCACCGCCGCCAATCTAGGTGACGGGCCGACCGCAGGGGCAGAGAACCATAAGTACATAGGAAACACCTTGAACGGGACCGGGGGAAACCCACAGGCCCGAAGAATGGTAGTGACCAACACGGTAGACCTTGAGATACGTGACAATACCCTTATTGATTATGATATAGACCTACAGGGCACCAATTCAACCAGCGGGATAGTCGTTTGCGGAAATGATTGGGACAATAACTCCGTGCTCAAGACATCGGTGGTCCCTACCGAGGATGTACAGGTAGGTACGAACAATACCGGCAACCCAAGCTTCAACCAGATCCCGGTAGGGCAATATGTGACAAAGACCGATTGTCCGGCAGGGAGCGGGGCGACCCCTATCATCACATTGAACGGTTCAACGCCAGTGAACATTACCCAGGGAGGTACGTACACGGAACTTGGTGCGTCCTGGACGGATGCCGAGGACGGCTCGGGAAGCGCAACGGTAGGCGGTGATACGGTCGATACAAACGTAATCGGTACGTACACGGTCACCTATAACCATACCGATATCGACGGCAACGCCGCGACACAGGTCACAAGGACGGTGAACATTGTGGCGGCACCATCGGGGATAAAGCGCGCAAGCGTCCCGGGAATGAGGGTGAACGGGAAGATATATGTAGGAAACTGATGGAAGAATACCTACTTGCGGCCATTGTCTATTCGGTAATGCTCGTATGGGGGATAATCGAAAAACTAAAATTGGATTGATATGGAAAATACGGTTTGGGAAGGATTTTGGCTCAATATAGTCTTGGCCCTGGCCGGACTTGTAATCTATACCCTTTGGAAAGTGAGGGAGTACCTGAACACTTTCGATTGGGGGATATTCATCAAAAGGAACAAGATGTTCTGGCTATGGGCCTTTTCGTTGCAGGTAATCTTTGCATTGATATTGGTTATCGCCCCGGACGCTTCGGAGGCCATAAAATCCATTACCGGAATAGACCTTGGGGAACCTATGGCGTTCGTCACTTCAGGCGCGGCATTGGGGGCGGCGGCGAGCCAGGCGGCTAAAGTGGGAAAGAAAAAAGATGAAAATGATACCGTTTAGGATGATAGACGTTAGCCTTGCCATGAAATCCCTTGGGGTGGCGCTTTTGTACATGATAACCGTCCAGGGGTTTTTCAGTGTTCTAGTTAGCATTGCAGCCTTCTTTTATTTTACGGCCATGTTGTACCATAAGATAGTCAAGGTGCATTATCACGGTAGATGGTCGGAGTTTTTCAAGGCTACTTTTATAACCTTTTTTAAATCTATAAAAATGAAAACAGTAAAAAAATTGATCGCGAACATTTTAGAATTTGCCACCGGATATGGCTTCTATGGACTTGGGCTGTTGGGAATAGCGGCCATACTACTTTTCCTGGGCCGTGAAGTATGGGCCTTCGGTTTCCTTTGCGTGTTCATCGGGAAGAATCTTCAGGCCATCCGGGAAAGCATAGGAAGGATAAAATTCTGATGTACCGCACCAAGTACTATACCGTCCATGAACTGGCCCATCCGCAGATAATAAGGGAAATCGGGACAGTGAATACATGGCTTAGGCTGGATTCGGACGTGCTTTGGGACTTGGACTATATACGCTCCAGTTGGTACGTCCAGCACGGTAGCGGGATCTTCGTCAACCGTTTGGCCCTTGGACTGGACAGCAGGGGGCTAAGACCTCCCAACGACCCGGACGGCTCCAAGTATTCGGTCCACAAACAGGGGAAGGCGTTCGACCTTGAACCGGTCAATGGGAAGGTGGAACAGCTATGGTGCCATGTGGAGAGACTAATACTGATGGGCAGGTTAAAAAAGCTGAATACCTTGGAGAGCTTGAATTTTACCCCGGGATGGGTGCATGTCGCGAATATGAATACCGATCAAAGACCATTGATAATAGAACCATGAAAAACGATGAGGACTTTATTTGACACGGAATATTAGGATGAAAAGAGATATAATTACATGGATATTGATGATTTTGGCCACTTTCGGATATGGACAGATATTGGATTCCATAACCATTCCCGGCCAACTCATATGGGAACCTCCATCTTCGGGAAGCCATCTCACATTGGAGCCACCATTCGATTTCACAATTCCATCGGGGAATATGGACAGGATGGAAATAGTGAACGACACTTTATATGTTTACAAATACCTCTACCCTAATCCAAACAGTTCATGCGCCGTATACCACCCTTCCGGAGATAAATGCTCTTGGAACGAGCCTATCGAAACAAGGGAAGTGTACGCCATCCGTCTGGTAAAGACCCAAATTAAAAAATCAAAGACCGTTACCAAAAAAGTTGATGAACTAATAGAGTACTGGGAATGAAACCCCTTCCCTACATATTCTGCCTTATGCTTCTTTCGGGCTGTGGGCTGCTGAAGGATAAAACCAAGGACGAATCCAACGAGAAATTCAAATTCTTTGACAGATCGGAGATAGAGATCAGCCGTCCTGGGGACGTAATCGTATTGCCCCATCCGCGTTCGCCCAATCAAAGACCGAAGGACACAATAATAACCTATACCGGGGAAAGAGGGGCCACGGCCACGACCAGTTATGATTCCCAAGGATTTTTGACTGGCCAGATAATCAACTGCCCCGATGAACAGGAGACCAAGCGCATGAACATCGAGGGGGAGTACGAGCTTCGGTTAAAGCAAGTGGAGGCCAAGGTCAATAGCGAGATCGTCAGGCAAGCCAAGTCGGGATTGATATGGATAGCCGCCATCTTTGCCGCCGCTTGGGTGGTCAGGGGTCTGACCGGTCGGTGATTTTTACATCCATCCCCAAAGGCCCCAAGAATTCCCCCAACCATTCCTTTTTACTCTCGGCCGTGCGCATCTTTCGGGAAAACTTGGTGTATTCGTGGCCATGGGCCTCGCAAAAGGCCTCCTTGGTGCCGTAGATTTCCTTTATTTTTTTTTCTATCAGTTGTTTCATAACGCTTGTTTTAAAATCCTTCATCGTCCCCTAGATTTGCGCGATTTTCTTGTTCTCCCTCGGAGAGTGCCAGAAAGTTCCAAGCTTCGGTAAACAAGAATTCCATTGTATCCCCGTCGGGACGCTTACCGCCCAAGAACTGGACATCGGCAATGGAACCGTAGAAATCCTCGTATGAGGCATAGTAGCTGTCCCCGTAATCGAACCTGATGCTAACGCCGTGTTCAAGGTTCACCAAGTAGTTGGGCTCGTCCTCCCGAAGGATGTTGTCTCCCCAAAGCCAATGGAAATAGTTATCTTTGGACATGGTTTAATTTTTAATTAAGCTTAATTGAACATTGGCCCCTCGCAAGAGGGGCTTTTTTGTCGACAATCCTAACATTTGATCAAAATATAAAGGCATTCGCCATAAATACCACTTGGGGGATACACGCACCACAATTCACCTTCTTCAATCTCGTAATCATCACTTTTACATTTTAAAGTCCCGAAGTGGCCTTCGATCGCATCATAGGCATCGCTTCTTTTCTCTACCTCTTTAATTTCGTTGTGATCAAAAATTTCTTGTTTTTCCTGTTGTGATAAAGCTTCCATAGTTGTAATTTTTAAATGATTAATAACTTAATTGAACACTACAAATATCGACATAAATAGTCTAATAAACAAACAAAAAATGTTAAAATTAGACTAAAAAGGTCTTTTTTAACATTTGCCCATAGAAAAACCCCCGTTAGCCAAACGGGGGCTATTAAAATGAAAAAAATCCGGGTCTATTGCCCGAAAGCCCTCAATTTCTCAACGTACTTTTCCAAGAGCCCTTCTTCCTCTATGCTGTTCATGGCTATCCTGTCCACTATGAAGTCCTTTAGGCCCTCCCGTATGAGGACTTCCCTATGCCCGATGTGGTGCCTTAGATCCTTGATGAAATCCTTTAGTATCTCTTCCATAGGCGCAAGGTAGGTGAGGCCAAGGGTATTTCCTTGCGTGTTCCCGCAGATCAACCCACTCTTTCCATCACCCATCTTTCCGTAGGCACTCGCCAATATCCTAATACTGGCAGGATAAAAAAAGTAGTATTGGACGGGTATCGAAAGTACGCCTTGATTTCTCCGGTATCCATTTCGTATTCCAAAAAGAACCCTTCCATTGAAGAAGGGGTGTTGGGCATCCCACTGTCCTTGATGGCCGCCCGCACACGCTCTTTCCCGGCCTCGTGGAAAAGCTCTTTGATAGCGTCTTCGTCATAATTTCTAAAAACAACTTTGGACATATTCCTAAAATATGGATATAATCCAAATGTATGAAATTGTTCGATCCATCCTGAAAATTTAACTAAGTCCGGGATACATTCCTTCGATCGGGTTAGGGGATTTCCTAAACCACGATTTTTGTTAAATTGTAACATGGAAAGGGAGAAGCTCATAAAGTACTTCGATCGGTTTTTGGACGATGACGGTATGCTCGACTACCTGACCCCTGAAAGGGAAAACCTGAAACGTGCGGTGGAGATAGATAGGGATCGTTACATCGGGTTGGTACTGGGGGAACTGGAGGAATGTGATACATTCGAGGAATTCGCCGCCAATGTGGACGCTCTGTTCAGTTATGAGCACGATGAGGATCAGGGTACGAACGACTACATAGAGGGAGGGGTTGAAAACTTTGAGGACATTCCCGACCTTGGGGAAGTTTTGAGGACAAGGGCTTTCTACACACGCTTGGCCCTAGGTGCCATAGAACTATTTAAAGATCATTATTAATGTGTTATTCGACATCGAATAGGGAAAAATCACGTTCCCAAATGGAAAGGGAACTTGAGGCCCAGCTAAAGGCCAGAAAGGACTATATCTCTTTTTACTGGCGCACCGGTTTTGCCCATCTGCCCATGAACGCGGTAACCCAAGAAGACCCGAAACATATCGATGTGGTTACATGGGGCATCGTGGAGCCTTGGACAAAGGATGTCAAGGAGCGATGGAAAAAACTAGGTGGCAAGTCCCTTAATACCCAGTCGGAATATGTTTTTGACAACAATAGAAGTTCGGAGGCCATCCACAAAAGAAGATGCATTATTCCCGTTACCGGTTATTTCGAGCCATACTACATAAAAAAGGATTCCTACCCACATATCGTTCAGCCGGTCAACGAAACCTATCTTGGTCTACTTGGTGTCTACAATACAATAGATGGCGTAAACTACGCAAGCATCCTTACAGCGGACGCAAACGGGTTCATGCAAATGGTCCACAACCAGAAAAAGAGACAGCCTATTATGTTGGATCCGTACCATTGGGAAAGTTGGCTGCATGATGACCTTAGTAACGGCCAACTTAACCAATTGATGTTCCAAAACGATACGGCCCAGGAACTAGAAGCGTATACCGTATTGCGCTCGGCCACCAATTCAAGGGCCGAAAACAATGTACCCGAGATCTTGGAGCAACAGGTATTCCCGGAGGTAAGGGAAAAACAGCAATATGATATCAGGCAGTTGGATATGTACGATGAGAACCTTGATAATCTAAATAGGGGCGAGCCAACAAGCCTATTCGGATAATGGACATCAACGACTTCCTTGAACTCCCCGAAGACCAACAATGGGAGGAACTATGGGAAAATGGGGTCTGGCTGGAGAACTTCAAGAGCATCGACTGTTCCTTTCAGCTCTACTCGCTCTATTCCTTTTATGTCGATGTGGAGATAATCGGAAGCCGACTTATAATGTTCCCCTTCAAGGGAGGGGATAGGCTCGATAAGTATAATCTGGGCAGGGAGGTCTAGAGCTTTGATAGGATAGCAAAGAAGGTACAGATAGCCACCACTGCCCAGAACATTATATATTCCTCCCTATTCGTCGGTCTTTTTCTCATCCTCAAGATCTTGGGGAATGCTATTTTCACGTATGAAAAGCTGAATACCTGCATTATGGTATTTCTCCAGGGTCTCCTTGTCAAGGGCTTCCATTTTGATATAGGTTGTTACGGATCAGTTCCAAATATAGCGAATTTTTACGATATATTTAAAAAATAATCGATACCTGAGCATTGTGTATTGCTATTTTTCGGTCTGCATTGGCATAAGTTAAGGAAATAATGCTTTTTGAAAAGAGGTCTTAGACCTTTACAACTTCACATCAATGGATTTTGCTTCTTCCAATAATCTACTTTCGCGTAAAATATCATAATGTCTATCGTTCATTTTTGTCGATTTATGGCCATTGATTTTTGATGCCAACAATCTGCCATAGTACTCGGTTACCTTCGTCGTATGGACATGTTTTATGGCATAGAAATCAGCTTCGATGCCTAGTTTCTTTTTGACATGTTCACGCCATCTTTTTGATATTTGCCATTCATCGATCTTAACTGGACCGGGAATCAATCCTTTTGAGAATAGAAAGTCATGTTTATTGGCATTTTTGCAAGTTTCCTTCCACAAACCCAAAACACTGTCATTAATGGCCCTCCATTCCTCTTGGTACGTTCTGCCTTTTTTGACCTGGATCTTAAATAGCTGCTTGTCCAAGATAATATCCTTCATCTGCAACCGCATTAGTTCTGAAGACCGGCAACCTGAGTGGTAAAAAATCATCCAATATCTATAGAAAGTATAGTAATTGGATTTAAGGTGCTTTTTCACTTTTTCGATTTCCTCGTCCGTTAATGTCAAGCGAATTCTTTTCACCGTTTTTTTCTTGGATATTGCGGATATGGGATTGACCTCTATAGCATCGTTTTCCAATAGTTCCTTAAATAGTATGGATATATACGCCCGGATTTTGTTGTATCGGTTGTTGGAGTATTTATTTTGTGCCACCTGGTTTTCCAATATAGCCCTAACGTGTCTTCTCCTGACATCCTTAATTTTGAGTTCTTCGTAGCGAAGTTGTTTAACGGACTTAATGAAATACTTTTTGGCTCCTTTTATATCGATAAGGGTTTTATGCTGTAGGTCCAATTTGGAAAAGGCCGAATCCAAAGCTTCACAAAAAGGCGTGTTCGGATGTATCTCATATTGAATATAAATATCTGGGCCATTGTATTCACCTGTTATAGGATTAAAGCCCTCTATTTTCATTTCATAGATTTCATCATCCATAAGTTTTTGTGTGGCCATCCTGCGTTCCTCGAGCGTTCTGAAACGGTTCATCCCTTTGACCGAAAAGAGCTTGCCCCATCTATCGGTACCCTTGAATTGCGGGTCATAGAAGCGATAAGTTATGCGCCATGCCTTTTTCAGGGCGGTCTTTCCACAGGTCTTCCAATTGTTGGGATTTACGATAGGTTGGCTGCATTTACAGCCATGAGGCAGTAGTATCATAGTGTTACCTTTTTTGTTACCCTTTAGGTAAAAACTACGATACTAAAGAAGTTTTGTTTTTTAGGTCAGCCCCGTTAATACGGGGCTTTCCATGGTAGTGGTACCTCCAGGAATCGAACCAGGGACACACGGATTTTCAGTCCGTTGCTCTACCAACTGAGCTAAGGTACCAGTATTTCAATTTGGACGCCCATAGGTATTACCGGAGGGCTTGCCCGCCTTTGCTAGCTTTTTGCTGCTGCAAAGGCGGGTGCAAATATAATTTCAAATTTAGGAACTACAAACAAAATAGGAAAAAAAGGGGTTTTGTTTTTTCCATTTTCAGATCTTTGTACTATGAACTTGATTGTAGATGTTGGGAATACCTTTACAAAGCTTGCTGTTTTTGACAGGGAGACTCTTGTCTTTCATCAAAATGCCCTACCTGAACATGTGGCAAGGCAGATAAAGGAAATTTGTGACCGGTATCCGGATATGGCGAATGCCATAATCTCCAACGTAGGAAAGTTGGATAAAACCGTTATGGCGGTCTTGAATGTCTTTTGTGAGGTTCATGAATTAAGCCCATCCTCTAAAAAACCGTTTAAGAATTCCTATGCTACGCCTCAGACCTTGGGGGCCGATCGGATGGCTTTGGCTACGGCCGCATTCTACCATAACCACAACGGCAATACCTTGGTTATTGATGCGGGCACCTGTGTAACCTATGACATGGTGAACGATTATGGCGAATATTTGGGCGGTGCCATTTCACCAGGATTAGGCATGCGGTATAAGGCCGTTCATGAACAAACCTCCAATCTACCGTTATTGGAACCTTATGAGCCCTTGGACTTCATTGGAAACTCCACTGAGACCAGTATACATAGTGGTATAGTGAACGGGATTTGTTTGGAAATTGATGGGGTCATTGATCAATATCGCCAGCGTTTTGAAGATTTAACAGTTATTTTAACAGGCGGCGATGCCCATTTTTTGTCTAAACGACTAAAAAATACCATATTTGCGGATTCCAATTTTCTCCTCAAAGGGCTTAACCATTTGTTGGAATACAACAAGCATTAGATGATCAAAAAAATTGTATTTGCAATGGTATGCATTGCCACTGCAGGTTTGCATGCACAGAATGGAACCGCTTCTCCCTATTCTTATTTTGGTATCGGCGATCTTAGATCGGCAAGTACGGTCGAAAACCAGATGATGGGCGGTATTGGTGTTTATGCGGATAGTATTCATATAAATCTACAAAATCCCGCCGGGTACAGTAAGTTACGGATTACCACCTATACTGCTGGGATTTCCCGCAGAGAGTTGAAACTTAAAAGTTTTACCGAAGAGCAAAGTACCTCTGTATCTAACTTGGACTATCTTGCCTTGGGTTTTGGACTGGGAAAAGGACTTGGGGTAGGATTTGGGATTAGGCCCTACTCATCTGTAGGTTATAATTTAATCGCGGAGTCCAACAACTCCAATGGGGCTTTGGTTACCAATCAGTTTAGGGGAGAAGGAGGTCTCAACAAGGTTTATTTTTCAGTAGGATATGAATTGTCCAAGAATTTGAGCATAGGGGCCACGGCAAGCTTCAATTTTGGCAATGTGGAAAATGAACGGATCCAAAGCGTGGAAGATGTTCAATTTGGAACATTGGATAGAAGAACATCCAGAATAAACGGGATGGATTTTAACTATGCCCTGCATTATACGCCAAAAATTAAGGACAAATACACACTTTTTGCATCGGCCAGGGTGAACACCCAAGCTAATTTAACCTCAAAAAACGATCAGGAAATTGGCTCTTTTTCTTTGCTTACAGGACAGGACATTGAAGTGCTTGATGTAAATCTGGATGCCCAAGGCCTTAGGAATACGGATTTGAAAATCCCCACGACCACTACCCTGGGAATCGGTTTTGGGGAAAACATGAAGTGGTTTTTAGGAGGTGAATATGGTTTTCAGGGTCTTAGTTCGTTTACGAATGATTTTTTGGAAGTTGAAAACCTAGAGTATCAAGATGCCAGTTTCTTCGCTTTTGGAGGCTATTTTATTCCGGACTATGATTCTTTTCAAGGCTATCTAAAGAGGATTACCTATAGGGCCGGGATTCGATACGAAAAGACGGGTATGGTGGTCAACGACACCGAGATTAATAATTTTGGCATAACTTTTGGATTAGGCTTACCGCTTGGACGTAGTTTCTCGAACCTAAATCTAGGTTTTGAACTTGGGAAAAGAGGAACCACTTCAGCCGATTTGATAGAAGAAAGTTACTTTAAAATCAATGTGGGACTGTCCTTAAACGATTTATGGTTCCAAAAAAGGAAAATAAATTGATAAAAATTTAGTACATTAACCCCATTAAACAAAGAATCAAGATGAAAACGAAAATTTACTTCACAGTGCTAATGCTAGTAGGGTATATGGGGGTAAGTAATGCTCAGGCCCAGAATCAGGAATGTATGACCAATCTTTCTATATATGTAGAACATGCAAAGGTCAAGAATTATGATGCTGCGTATACACCTTGGAAAATGGTCTATGATAATTGTCCCGATGTAAATTGGGCCAATTTTGCTTATGGAGAACGAATACTGAAGGATAAGGTTAAAAAATCCTCCGGAGCCGAAAAGGATGGGTACATTACCGACCTTTTAGCGCTGTACGACAATAGTTTAAAGTATTTTCCGAAGAAGGCTAAGAAGGCCGAAGTGGTTATAGACAAGGTATTGTTGAAGTATGATAACAAGATGATTTCCGATCAGGAAATATATGATCAATTACATCAAGCATTTGAGGAGGATAGGGATAATTTTAGAAATCCAAAAGCACTATATTTGGATTTTTCCAGCCTCGTAGATCTGCATAATGCTGGTAAGGCCGATTTACAGCAGGTTTTTGATGAATATGATGATATTACCGAAAAAATAGAAGAGGAAAACAAAAAATTAACAAGTGTCATCACCAAACTTCTGCCCAAGGAAGAAGATGGTACCTTAACTTCAAAGGAGAAAAAACAGCTTAAAGTGGCCACCACGAATTCGACCTCCTTTGGTAAAATAGCTGGAAGTATAGATTCTAAACTTGGGGCCCTAGCGGATTGTGGTAACCTAATTCCGCTATACCAAAAGAGTTTTGATGCCAAAAAAGGTGATATTACTTGGGTAAAACGAGCAGTAGGAAGGATGTATAGCAAGGAATGTACCGAAGACCCATTGTTTGTTAAATTGGTGGAAGCGCAAAATTCCCTTGATCCATCCGCGGACACGTATTTTTATCTTGCTTTGTTGAAACAAAAATCCGGGGATACCAAAGGAGCATTAGCAGACTTTAATAAGGCATTGGAATTGGAAACGGATTCCTATAAAAAATCCAATATCGCCTACAGGATTGCTACAAGCTATAGAAGAGGCAGTAAGTCCACGGCAAGAAGTTATGCGCAAAAAGCTATCAATGCAAATCCTGCAAATGGCAAGGCGTATTTATTGATTGCGAATCTTTATGCCACCAGTGCCAACAATTGTGGAAGTACTCCATTTGAAAAACGTGCCATATATTGGAAAGCGGCAGACATGGCCCGCAAGGCAGGTAGGGTAGATCCCTCACTTAGCGGAAGGGCGAGTAAGTCTGCGGCCAGCTACTCCGCAAAAGCCCCATCAAAAACAGATATCTTTCAGGCCGGCATGGCCGGAAAAACAGTCTCCTTTAGTTGTTGGGTAGGCGGTAGCGTCACGGTGCCCAACTTGTAGAATGACAAGTTTTTTAAAGAATATATTTACTAACGTTGCCGTGGTCTTTTCCATGGCAATGCTTTTTTTGGCCTGTACGGATAACTACAAAAGAGTTGGGGAGGAGGCCGGGAAAAAGATTTTCCCACAGGGTATCGCCAATAATTTTGTCTTGACGTATACGGAGACAATTGATGAACTGGGCAGTGAAGACCTAAAGTCCACCAAGGTGATCGCAGTGCTGACCAGTCCCGTCAGCGAGGATTTTCAAAATCTCAGATTCCCATACCGCACCTTTCCTAACGGATTAGTACTCGATGTTTATGATAAAGATTCCCAAAAAAGTGTGGTAAAGGCGGATTATGGCATTATGTATTCCTTGACTAATTTAATAGATTTACAGGGGAATGTGGTTATAGAAACCCATGATGGGAAGCGACTGGAAGCGCCCCAGTTGTATTATGATCAAAATAGCGAGTGGATTTTTACCCAAGGGGAATTCACCTATACCAATCCCGAAGATGGTACCGTAATGGATGGCGAAGGTATGGATTTTAATAGGAACCTTAGCTTTTTTAAGGCCCATAAGACCTACGGATTAATGATGATAAAAGAAGAATTAAAATGATTAAAATACTGAGGTATACGGAGTATCTTTATGTGGCCGTAGCACTTTTTTCAATTTACAGGATCTATACGGACTGGAATATAGATCGGCAAAATGCCTATCTATTTGTTTTCTTCGCAATCGTGTCTATTGGTATGTTTTTGTTCCGCAGGAACTATAGGAAAAAATTTGAGAGACGCAATCGTGATAATCAAAAATGATCTTGGAAGGCGCAATCATAATTATTACGTTGTCCTTGGTATTTTCCGCCTTTTTTTCCGGAATGGAGATTGCCTTTGTTTCCGCCAACAAAATTCATATTGAAATAGAAAAAAAGCAAGAAGGCCTCTTGGCAAAAATACTCACCCGACTTACCAAAAAGCCTTCTAAATTTATTGCGACAATGCTAATTGGCAATAATATTGCCTTGGTTGTATATGGGCTGTATATGGGAGAGCTCCTTATGAATTGGTTCATAAAAATACTGCCCTCTTCCAATGCTTTTGTCCAAGCCATGCTGACGGATTTCAATTTGTTTACCCAGACCGTAATTTCTACCCTAATCATATTGATTACCGCTGAATTTCTGCCCAAGGTGCTTTTTCAGATTTATGCCAATACATTGCTGAAATTTTTGGCGCTCCCTGCCTATATGTTTTATGTTTTGTTTTCGGTACTGTCCGAATTTGTTATGAAGGTATCCGACTTTATTCTAAAAACTTTTTTTAAAACCGATGGCGATGAGGTGCAACTTGCCTTTAGCAAGATAGAACTGGGAGACTATATCACGGAACAAATGGAAACCGTTGAGGAAGAGGATATCATAGATTCTGAAATACAGATTTTTCAAAATGCATTGGAATTTTCGGAAGTCAAGGCTCGGGAGGTCATGGTACCTAGAACTGAGATTATGGCTGTTGAGCTACATGAAACTCCTAAAAACCTGGCCAAACTTTTTACGGAAACCGGCTATTCCAAAATCCTGGTCTACAAGGATACCATAGACAATATCATTGGATATGTACATTCCTATGAACTCTTTAAGAAACCCAAAACCATAAAAAGTATCCTTTTGCCGGTAGAATTTGTTCCGGAGACTATGCTCATAAATGATATTTTGAACGTCCTCACCAAGAAAAGAAAAAGTATGGCAGTGGTTTTGGACGAATATGGGGGAACCTCTGGGATAATGACGGTAGAGGATATTGTAGAGGAGCTTTTTGGTGAAATAGAAGATGAACACGATTCCACGGATTTGCATGAAGAGCAAATAGATGATGGAATCTATAAATTTTCCGCACGGCTTGAAGTGGATTACATCAACGAAAACTACAAATTGGAGCTTCCGGAAACCGATGAATATGAGACCCTTGGAGGACTTATTATGAACAACACCGGGGAAATACCGGAACAGGACTCCCAAATAAAAATTGAAAACTTTTTGTTCACCATTTTGGAAGTGTCCAACACTAAAATAGACTTGGTTGCCTTGGAGGTTTTGGACAATGATTAAAAGGGGATTAAATAACAGGCTACTAGTATTTTGCCCCTGACGATGTTAACCCGATTAACATTCTAAAATTTGAACAGATAAAAAGAAAACACTAATTTCGCGCACTGATTTTAAACATTCCGCACCATGGCAATTTTGGAGAATATAAGAAAACGGACTACCGTTTTAATTTTGATCATAGGACTCGCACTTTTTGCATTTGTAATATCAGGTGTATTTACAAGTAGCGACCTTGGGGGAGGTAAGGTAGGCTCTGCCGTTGGTGAGATCAATGGTGAGGAGATATCGCGGGATGCATTTACACAACAGTTGGAAACGGCTACAAGAAATGCCCCACCAGCCTCATCTACCTTGCAAAATGTAAACCGGGTGTGGGACCGTATCGTAAAGAATACCATTCTGGAGCAGCAATTTGAGGATTTGGGCGTAGGGATCGAACAAGATCAAATAGTTGATTTTATCCGTACTACGGGATATGCCCAAAATCCGGAATTCCAGAATGAGAACGGGGTTTTTGATCCAAATAGTTTTAGGCAGACCGTGGCGGATTGGAAGGTGAACAATCCATTGCAGTATGATGCCTGGTTACAGACGGAACAGGCCATTATTCAGATGGCCAAGGAGCAGACCTATTATAATTTGGTAAAGGCCGGTATCGGAGCCACCTTAAAGGAAGGGGAATTGGATTATAAATTAGCCAATGATAAAATTGACATCAAATATGTGAGAATACCCTATTCTTCTATTCCGGATAGTTCCTTGACCGTGACCAAAGCAGAAATTGCGGCCTATATCAATGACCATAAGGAAGATTTTAAACAGGAAAGTACCCGGGATATCCAGTTCGTATATTTTGAGGAAAAACCTTCATTGGATGATGAGAACGCGGTAAAGGATGAGATTTCAAAACTGATAGGGGACACGGTGGAGTATTCAGAGGAAAGGGATGTGATGGATACCATTGCCGGTTTACGGAATACCAAGGACATCACTGCTTTCCTGGATCGTAATTCGGATGTGAAGTTTGATACCATTTATAAGGCCAGGAAAAGCCTCCCTGCCTCATTTGCGGACAGCCTAATGGCCCTGAACACAGGTGAGATCTTTGGCCCATATAAGGACGGGGAGTTCTACAAGGTCTCAAAAATGATAGATCGAAAGCCGAATGGTTCTGTTAAGGCAAGCCACATTTTAATTACCTATGAAGGTGCACAAAGGGCGAACCCGGAAATAAAACGTACCAAGGAGGAAGCTGAGACAAAGGCAAAAGAGCTGTTTAGGGATGCCAAAAAAGGCGATACCCCTTTTGTAGAATTGGCAAGGGATAATTCCGATGGACCTTCTGCTCCTAACGGGGGAGATTTAGGCTATTTTCAGGAGGGCATCATGGTTCCCAAATTTAACGATTTTGCTTTTAGCAATTCCGTTGGGACCATTGGAATGGTAGAAACCGATTTTGGTTTTCATGTCATTAAAATCGATGATAAGGAAGATATTGTACAGGTAGCCACCTTGGCCCGGGAATTGGAGCCTTCGGAGGAGACTATCAATACCCTGTTCACCGATGCTACCAAATTTGAAATGGAGTCCATTGCCAATGAGGAATCCTTTTCGGACTTGGCCAAGGAAAATGACTATGTGGTCCGGCCCGTGAACAGAGTGAAGGCCATGGACGAGAACCTTCCTGGACTTGGAGCCCAACGCAATATTGTTCAATGGGCATTCAATGAGGATACCGAAATTGGTGAAATCAAGCGTTTTAATGTAAACAACGGTTACGCCATAGTGCAACTGACCGGAAACTATAAAGAAGGTCTTATGTCCGTTGAGGATGCTTCCGCTACCGTTTTGCCCAAAATCCGCAAGGATAGAAAGGCTACACAGATTATTGGTGCCAATTCGGGAAAATCAATGGAAGACTTGGCCAAGGATAACAATGTTACGGTATCCAATGCATCGGCCTTAACTGTAAAATCCCCGACTATTCCTGGTGCCGGAGCGGAGTCCGTAGTAGTAGGTACGGCATACGCTATGCAACAAGATGAGACCTCTGACTTGATAAAAGGAGAGAGTGGGGTTTTCAAGATTACCGTGACCAAAAGAACCCCTGCACCAAAGCTCGAGAATTATAGCACCTATGCCAACTCGCTTAAGTCTTCAAGTGCTGGAAAAGTAAATACGGCGGTTTACGATGCGTTAAAGGAAAAATCGGAAATAGAGGACAATCGCGCAACTTTTTATTGAGACATCGTGTTTATTCTAACTTATCCAATCCGTTGGTCAAGTATACGGACCTAGCCTTATTTTTTTAGCTTTTCTTCTATGGTTGAAGTACCATTTCTGAATAGGGGATAACCGTGTCATACCCCTTTTCTTTAAAATAGGATGGAGTATCTTCATTTCCCGAGGCCAAAATAAAATCACCGCCCCAGGCCCCTAAGCTTTTTACAGCTCCGTTAAAATCGGGGAATAACGATTCCTGTACGGGAACAAGTTTTAAGGTCGTTGCCAAAAGGTTTTCATGTTCTATAATCAGGTCGTTAAATTCAGATATACTTTTTGAGGCGGTTATTTTTTTGGTAATCCCTGTAACCTGACCTACAAAATCGGAAGTGTCAATATCAGTTTTACGATACTGGGCTATACCTTCCCTGCTATCCTGTTTTCTGTTTTGATATATAAAAAAAAGATGTTCCTTAAAAGGCGGATCAAAATGTACCTTTTGAACATAGGGTTTTTGAGCTTTAAGCTGATATAAAATGGGATGATCAAACTGGGCACAGGCAATGTCATATCCACTGCCGGAAAAGGTTTCCCAAAGCAATTGATAAGGGTCAACTTGGGCCCATTGCGCAATATTGTTGATTAATGTGGAAGAAGAGCCTAATCCCCAACCTCTAGGAAAATCAAGTTTGGTTTCAATTTGATATCCTCGGGATGCATCGAGAAATTTTGGGTTTAAGGTTTTGGCTACGGACAAGATTTTTATCAAAGTGTCTTTTACGGGTTTTTGTGCGGAAAGTTCGTATTGCATGCCCCATGATGGGAGGTCAATTCCTATTTCAAACCAAGTTGCCCCTTTATCGTCCAGACTTTTCCATAGTAATTTTGGGGATTCGATTTCTTTTACATTTAATGACTGCCCATATCGAGTAGGCACGGCAAGGCTTAATGCACCATCCAAAACGGCATATTCTCCAGTAAGCAAGAGCTTTCCGTTACTATAAAATTGTTTTGCCATCATTTTTTCAACTGCTCCAAGGCTTCCTTCACTGCACTGTGGGTAACGGTATGTGTCTTAAAATAGCCTACCAATACCTTCTTATCTTCTTCCGTTGCCCCCATTTGGTTTAAGATATTCATAAGATGCATCTTCATATGACCTTGCTGTATACCTGTGGTCACTAAGGAACGCAGGGCGGCAAAATTCTGAGCAAGTCCCGCTACTGCAACAATTTGCATCAACTCTTTTGCCGTAGGGTTCTGTAAAATTTCCAATGACAACTTGACCAATGGATGCAAGTTGGTAAGTCCACCTACGGTGCCCAATGCCAAAGGAATTTCCATCCAAAATTTGAAAATACCTTCTTCTATGGAAGCATGGGTAAGACCGGAATACTGTCCATTTTTGCTGGCGTAGGCATGAACGCCGGCTTCAATGGCCCTAAAATCGTTGCCCGTGGCCAGGACCACGGCATCCACGCCATTCATAATGCCTTTGTTGTGGGTTACTGCGCGGTAAGGTTCAATTTTTGCGATCTCAACGGCTTGCACCATTTTTTCGGCAAATTCATGCGGGGCGATAGATTCATCCGTTTCAAGCACGTCAATAGGACAATTTACCTCTGCCCTTACCAAACAATTGGGGACATAATTGGACAGAATACTCATGATTACCTTAATTTGCTTTTCATTTTCGGAGAACAAAGAAAAAGTTTGCGCCTCTACCTTGAAGACTTTGGCGAATTCTTCCAGACAGGAATTGATGAAGTTGGCACCCATGGCGTCCAGAGTCTGGAAGGTACAATGAAGCTGATAATAATTTTCCAATACTTTGGTTTTGTCCTTAAGCTTAATATTGGAAATGCCACCACCTCGTCTTTCCATATTTTGGGTAATCGGCCCAGCTGCGGAAATAAGTTTTGGTTTTACGAACTCAAAGAACTTTTCTAAATTTTGACTGTTGCCTTTATATATGAAATGGACTTGCCCAATTTTTTCCATGCCCAAAACCTGTGCTTTAAACCCTCCTTTTTCCAACCAGAACTTCGCGGCCTTACTTGCGGCGGCAACTACTGAACTTTCTTCAATGGCCATAGGAATGGCATATAGTCTGCCATTGATTAGAAAATTGGGAGCAATACCGAAGGGGAGGTAATAATTGGTGATGGTATTTTCTATGAATTCGTCATGTAGCTTCTGTACTTTGGATTCCGTATTCCAATATTGCTTTAAAACTTTTTTGGACGATTCTGGATTTTTGGTATAATTCTTTGCTAGCCAATCTATTTTTTCTTCCTTGGTAAGTTTGGAGAATCCCTCTATTACAGTATTCATAAAGTGGTGGTTTCTTCCCCAAAGATAGGGATAATGCCATCAAATTTTGGAGACTTCTACGTGAAGACAATGTGTTATATTTTTTATGTAAAATTCATTTTTTCGTTAAATTATTAGTAAACTTGAAAGCTTAAATCAATTTTTCGCTTTTATGAGTAAACCTTACGTTCTGCTACTTATAGTCATAGGTTTTTGGACCACCACGCTAGCACAGAAGAAAACCGTTTCCGTTGAAGAGATTTATGGCGGAGTATTTAGAACAGAAGGTCTTGATGTCCTCCGTTCACTTAACAATGGGGAACAATACACCGTACTGAACTACGATAGATCCAATGGAAATACCTCCATAGACAAATATGATTACGAAACACTGGAAAAAGTTGGGACCATAATCTCATCTGCCGATTTGCCGGAGATCCAAGGTTTTTCATCCTATGAGTTTAGCTCCGATGAATCTAAAATTTTATTGGCCACCCAAGTAGAACCGATTTTTAGACGCTCCACTCTGGGTGTTTTTTATTTGTATGAAACCGCTACTAAAAGTCTTATCAAGATTGCGAATACAAAGATTCAGGAACCGTTGCTGTCCCCAGATGGGAACCAGGTAGCTTATGTGGCGGAGAACAATCTCTACCTTTTTGATGTTGCCTCCGGCAAAACTTCGCAGATTACCACGGACGGGGTAAAAAATAAGATTATCAATGGGGTTACGGATTGGGTCTATGAAGAGGAATTTGCCTTTGTAAGGGCCTTTGCCTGGAACTCCAATGGGACCAAAATTGCCTTTCTCCGATTTGATGAGACCCAGGTGCCGGAATTTTCCATGGATGTTTATGGAGAGGGATTGTATCCCTGGCCTTATGTTTTCAAATATCCCAAAGCCGGAGAGGAAAATGCAAAGGTTACCTTACATATGTTCGATTTGGTTTCGGGGAATACCGAGAAGGTAGATTTAGGCGATGCCTATTATATCCCTAGGATGCAATGGATGAACCATCCGGATAAGTTGAGCGTTCAAACATTAAACCGACATCAGAATCGGTTAAAATTGCATACAGTAAATGCAAAGGACAATTCGGTTTCCTTATTGATGGAGGAAAAGGATGAGGCCTATGTGGATGTAACGGACGACCTTACCTTTTTGGAAGACGACAGTTTCATCTGGACCAGTGAACGGGATGGGTACAACCATATTTACAGATATGGTGCAAATGGAAAGCTGGAGAACCAAATTACCAAAGGGCCATGGGAAGTAACCGACTATTACGGCTATGATGAAAGGCGGGACAGGGTGTATTATCAATCAACCGAAAATGGTTCAATAAATAGAGGGGTATATAGCGTCCGAGGCAATGGAAAGGGTAAAAAGCCCCTAACTACCGAAGAAGGAACCAATACTGCTGATTTTAATGCGGATTTCACCAATTTCATCAATACCCATTCCAGCGCCACCATTCCATATCGGTATACGTTACACAATGCCTTAACAGGCAAAAAACTCAGGGACATTAAGGACAACAAAGCATTATTGGATAAATTAGACGGTTATGTCATAAGTCCCAAGGAATTTTCCACCTTGGAAATTAATGGAAATAACCTGAATATGTATATGATCAAGCCATCCGATTTTGATCCAAGTAAGAAGTATCCTTTGTTCATGTACCAGTATAGCGGGCCTGGATCCCAGAATGTTGCCAATGACTGGATGGGCGCGAATGATTATTGGCATCAAATGCTGGTATCAAAAGGCTATATTGTGGCTTGTGTAGATGGGCGGGGAACTGGATTTAAGGGAAGGGATTTTAAGAAAGTCACCTATTTAAACCTGGTGAAATACGAAACCGAAGATCAGATAGCCGCCGCTAAAAAATTAAGTGAATTGCCCTATATCGATGAGTCACGTACCGGTATTTGGGGATGGAGCTTTGGAGGGCATATGAGCACCAATTGCCTATTAAAAGGTAATGCTATTTTTGAAATGGCCATCGCCGTGGCCCCTGTCACAAGCTGGCGTTTTTATGATACCATTTACACCGAGCGTTTTATGCGGACCCCGGAGGAAAACCCAAATGGATATGATGACAACTCGCCCTTTAATTATCCGGAATTGCTTAAAGGAGACTATTTATTGATTCATGGTTCTGGGGATGATAATGTACATGTACAGAACAGTATGCGGATGATAGAGGCCTTGATACAGGCCAATAAACCATTTGATTGGGCCATTTACCCGGACAAGAACCATGGTATCTATGGCGGTAATACCCGGGTGCACCTCTTTAACAAAATGACAGATTTCGTTGAGAAAAACCTATAAGAACTAACTAAACCAAAATTGTATTATGGCAACAATAGCAAGACCAGCACATCAAAGAGAGCTTTTTGGACACCCAGTGGGATTGTACGTCCTCTTTTTTACTGAGATGTGGGAACGGTTTTCTTATTATGGAATGCGTGCCATACTGGTCCTCTATCTGGTTACCCAGACTACGGATAAAAATCCCGGCCTTGGGTGGAGTAATGGGGAAGCATTGGCCCTTTATGGATGGTATACCATGTTGGTTTATGTGGCTTCTATTCCCGGGGGAATGATTGCTGATAGAATTCTTGGCCAAAAAAAATCGGTAATTCTAGGTGCCATTCTATTGGTGATAGGACATAGTGTTTTGGCCATTGAGCAAATGTGGGCCTTCTATACGGGACTTGGATTTATCATTGCCGGCGTAGGCATGTTAAAACCGAATATTTCCACGATGGTAGGGGGTTTGTATAAAAAAGGAGATATCCGAAGGGATAAGGGGTTTACTATATTTTATATCGGAATCAATGTTGGTGCCTTCCTATCCAGTTTAATTGTTGGGTATGTGGGTGAAGTTTACGGATGGCATTATGGTTTTGGCCTGGCCGGTATTTGTATGTTATTTGGGCTTGGTCAATTTGTATTCGGCCAAAAGTACCTTAAAGGGGTAGGTGACTATCTGGGAAAATCGGATGTTGAAGAGGATAGGGAAGCCCTAAAAAGGCCATTGACCAAGATAGAAAAGGATAGGGTTATTGTACTTGTGCTTTCCTTCTTAATGGTAATCGTGTTTTTTGGTGCGTTCGAGCAGGCGGGGGGGTTAATGAATATCTATGCTAAGGATTATACGAATCGCATGTTAATGGGATGGGAAGTTCCCGCATCTTGGTTTCAATCGCTTAACGCATTTTTTATCATAACCCTGGGAACCGCTGTGGCCGGTTATTGGGCAACAAGAAAATTAAAAGGCAAAGAAGCTTCATCACTTTTTAAAATGTTGATGGGATTGATTATTATGGGAACAGGATTCTTGTTTATGACCGCTGCCACGGCAGAATATCAGGGTACAGGTTCCTCGGCCATGTACTGGTTGGTATTGGCATACTTGTTCCATACAGTAGGGGAGCTGAGCCTTTCACCGGTGTCCCTTTCGTTTGTTACAAAACTTGCACCTGCCAAATATGCTTCATTAATGATGGGAATCTATTTTGCAACCACCGGCCTTGGCAATAAGGTTGCTGGCTTGTTGGGCGAGTCTGCTTCCCAATTTGGTGAGTATACCGTATTTACGGGAATTGCGGTATTCTGTATTCTCTTTGGTCTTTTGATTTTTGTATTCCTCAAAAAATTGAAGGCTTTGACCCATGGAGCTGAGGACAACGAAAGAAAAATAGAGAGAACCTGAAACCCGGTAAAGGGGTGACGGTTACTGTTCTGAAACGAGGTCAAAATAATAGGCTCCCTTTTCTCCCGTATAGTGAAAAAGGACTTTCTTTTTCTCACTGGTCATTTTCCATCTAGTAATGTAACTTTTATAGTTACTACCGTCTGCGATTAACACCTTTGGCTTTACCGAATCTATAAATCGCTCCAAATTGATTTTTGGCGATTGGGTAAGTACAACGTATTCTGGACAAATACTACTGGAAGGGTAGACGCCGAGACTGTCCAAGACCCACAATTTTTGCTTTTGTATCACATAATTGTCCTGTAATTCTTTGTATTCTATTTTTTTAATTCGTTCTGCCACTTGGTAATTTTTTGCCAATCGGGTCGTTCGGGAACTGTCCGAAGAAATTACGTTGAGTTTTGTTCCCATCTGGTGTAAAAGAATTGAGTTTCGGGTCTGATGTGCCAACCATAGTACTTCTTTTTCACGGTTTTGCCAGACCGAATAAAACAACCACGATTGAAATAGAATTATTCCTGTAATAAGGGCAAGAATCCTTTTGAAAGTGGGCTGGGACAGGACAAGAACTAAACCAATGATGATTACGTAGGAAAGAAAAAGTTGTACGCTATCAAAGGAAATATTGGTAAAAAGAAAAGCTTCCTGCTGGGCTATCCATCCAATGATAGAATTCATCCACCCAATGAGCCCATCGTATATTTTTACCATAAAATTGGGCAGTAAATTTAGGAGCGCCAAGAAAATAATTAGAATTCCACTGCCTAAAATCAATCCTAAAAAGGGAACTATCAATAGATTGGAAACAAAGAACAGCCCCGGAAACTGATGAAAATAAAAGAGGCTTATGGGCAGGACGCCCAATTGGGCCGCAATACTCACCGAAAGCAATTGCCAAACTTTACGGAGCAAACTATTTTTTGGAAGCCACAACCGTTGTAGCAAGGGGTAGATCCATACTATGGCGAATACGGCCGCATAGCTCATTTGAAAACCTACTTGAAATAGTAATTTTGGATCTACCACCAAAAGGATAAAAAGTATGGATAGTGCCAGAATATTAAAGGTGTTGCTCGGGCGATTAAGATACAGGGCATATGCTACAAAGGAAAACATGGTTACCGCACGGACCACGGAAGCGGATAGGCCCGCCAAAAAGGCAAAACCCCAGAGCAAGACTACCATGACCGCTAATTTAAGGACCTTTCCTTTCGGTATCCGTTCTAGGGGTTTTAATACAAATTGAAGTAGTACTAAAAGAATACCGATATGCAATCCCGAAACAGCCAAAATATGGACGGCTCCTGCATTTTTGTAGTTGTTGTAAACGGATTCGGATATATCGTTTCGCTGCCCTAACAACAAAGCCTGGATGATACCCAGTTCTTCCTCCCTAAAATCGGTCTCCCGTAACTTGGAAATAATCCTATTTCTTAGCTGGGCAGCAGTTCCATACAATGTCGCAGATGGATTTTCCCTAAGAACAAACGAACCTTGGGACGATTTTAATTGATGATAAACACCTAATCCCTGCATATACTTTTTGTAATTAAACTGATGAGGGTTCAAGGGAGGGTCAATGGGATTCAAATGGGAAACCATAATTAATTCGTCATCTACCCTAAGTTCCTTTTGTGTGGAATCCATTGGAAAGACTAACAGGATTTTCCCGGAAACTTCTACCGTATCCAGAGCCAGTACCGTGGCTATATATCTATTGGAAAATGTTGTAGGCTTCAAAACTTCCTTGACCTTTATGTAGAAAGCATGATTGTCTTGAAAGTTTGTGTTGAGGTAATGATCGGGTCGGTTTTTTGGCTTGGAAATGGAAATTGCCAATATCCCAATCCCTATGGTGGTTAACATCGCCATGATTCCAAAGAAACTGGAATCGTTTCTTTTTTTGCTAAAAAATATATAGGCGAGTAGGGCTAAACAGAAAAAGGCAAGGACCATAATTAAGGAAGAAGGAATCCCAAAATCAAGATAACTGCCGAGCAAGATGCCAACCACAAGAAATACGGTAAGTTTTAT
Organism: uncultured Flavobacteriaceae bacterium; assembly: GCA_947494715.1. Classification (GTDB taxonomy): domain Bacteria; phylum Bacteroidota; class Bacteroidia; order Flavobacteriales; family Flavobacteriaceae; genus Ulvibacterium. Next base: position 59,788 of record CANLWG010000011.1, read on the forward strand.
GGGAACGAATTGGAGTAAGCGCATCTTACAAAATGCGTGTAGCCTTTATAAAGGCATAGTTCCAATAGCCTTCCCTCAGGGAGGAGACGGTTACACCTCGGGAAGTGGAAGCATGTATAAACTTAATATCATCGCCTTCTACCGCGACGACCAGCCCTACATGATTTATTCGTTTCCCGCGCCTCATGGTCCTGAAGAAAAGCAGGTCACCTTTGGTCACATGCTCTATTCGTATCCGTTTGCCTTCTTCGGCCATATGATAGGAAGTTCTTGGTAATTTGATATCATGCTCACCAAAGGCTACATATAAAAGCCCGGAACAGTCCATGCCTTTTCGCGTTGTACCGCCAAATTTATAACGTACCCCGGAAAATGTCAAAGCCGTATTGATAATTTCATCCGCTTTGGATAAAACCGGTTTTTCAATGTTTTCCGTATCGGTTTTTTCTGCGGAAACTATAACATCACTGGAAGCCTCTACGGTCACCTTGGGAGTTTTGGCGTAGGTGGTTTTTTTCTTGACCACACCACAACTGGTAACCAGAATTGAAAAGGAAATGAGAAAGACGCTGCGCATTTACCAAGAAATTATCCCTCTTGATAGCCATCGTAGAGGGAACTTGGAAACCAAAATTAAAGAAATATTTTAAAAAGGAACGATTTTATTCTCTAACCCCTTAGGTTATGTAGAATCAGTTCCGCAGTTTTTTCACTTGCCCCCTTGCCCCCTAATTTCTTTTCGAGCTCAAAATAAGCTTCAAATTGTGCCGTTCTAAAGGGCCCCTCCAGGATTTTGGATAGTTCCGACTTTAGGTTTTTGGTGTTCAGTTCATTTTGGATCAATTCCTTTACCACTTCCTTGCCCATAATAAGATTTACCAATGAAATGTAATCCAGAGTAATGATTCGTTTGGCAATTTGATACGAAAACCAATTGGCCCGGTAACAAACAACTTGTGGAATTTTAAAAAGTGCGGTCTCCAAAGTAGCGGTACCACTAGTGACAAGTGCTGCATAGGAATGGCTCAGCAGGTCATACGTTCTGTTGGATACAAAACCAACATTGGGATTGCTCAAAAAAGGCGAATAAAAATTACGTTCAAGGCTAGGTGCCCCGGCAATTACAAATTCGTAATCCGGAAAGGAAGGCATAACAGAGAGCATCAAAGTAAGCATTTTTTGTACCTCCTGTTTTCGGCTTCCTGGTAGCAGGGCGATAATCGGTTTTTTGGCATCTAGATTATTCTGTTCCCTAAATTCCTGTTCCCCCATTTTGGGCCTGGCAGTTATGGCATCGATCAAAGGGTGACCTACAAAATGGACCGGATATCCGTGCTTTTTTTCATAGAATTTCTTTTCAAAGGGAAGGATTACGTACATGGTATCGATGTCCCGCTTAATATCCCTTATCCTACCCTCGCGGGAAGCCCATATCTGGGGAGAGATGTAATATGCCGTCTTAAAACCATTTAATTTTGCCCATTTTGCAATACGAAGGTTAAAGCCGGAAAAATCAATAAAAATAATGATATCAGGTGCAAAACGTTGAATGTCCTCCTTACAGAATTTGATGTTCTTCGCAATGGTTCCGAGGTTCATTACTACCTCGAAAAACCCCATAAAGGCCATTTCTTTGTAATGTTTGGCCAAATCACCTCCGCCTCGTTGCATTAAATCCCCGCCCCAACACCTAATTTGGGCATCCGTATCCTTGATTTTTAAAGCCTTGATGAGATTGGATCCATGCAAATCCCCTGATGCTTCACCCGCTATAATGTAGTACTTCATACTTCGTAAAGATCAAAATTCAAGCACCAAATGTCAAAGTTAAGGTTAAAAGCTTATTTATGGAACAATGCCACATTGTACCTTTAAAACTGTATGTTAAAAAATCTTGTAATATAAAATAACTAGGGCGGTAAAAATCGTAGCGATCAAAACCCCTTTGGCACGCTGATCCCTTCGGATTTTCAAAAAGCCAAAAAAAGCCATTAAGTTCAGGATGGCACCCAAGGCCAGCAAGCTACCTACATGGCCTTGTTCCACGGCGGCGTTAAAAGTATCCATTATGCCCAAATCGGAAAATAAAAGAATATACAAAAGTGTCCCCAGAGTATTTGCAATAATGCCCACTGCGAAGCCTATTAAAAGCTCTTTTTTAATATTCATATTTGAGTATCAGGTTCGTGTTCAAAACTAGTTATGCGTTTATTGTCTTGGAGTTGTAATTAGTTCAATTTTAATAGATGCCATATCGGTATTTTTCACTTTACATCGAAAATTAAAAACCCCAGGTATTCAACTGTTGGATGGCATGGTAGGCAGTAAGGTCAAATTGGGTGGGTACCAAGGAAATATAGCCTTGGCTTAGAGCCCATTCATCGGTATCTTCGCCATGATCCAAAAGCTCAAACTCTCCCGTAAGCCAATAATAGTCCTTGCCCATTGGATTTGTACGTTTATCAAATTTTTCTTTCCAATTGGCCCGTGCCTGTCTACATACCTTTATTCCGTTTATGCCATTGTCTTCTGTCTTGGGAATATTAACATTGAGCACAACCCCATTGGGAATACCATTTTCCAGGGATTCCTGGACTATTTTTTGAATGTAGGGGCCACAAGGCCCAAAATCCGCTTCCCAAGAATAATCACATAGGGAAAATCCTATGGCAGGTACCCCTTCAATACCTGCCTCTATGGCAGCACTCATTGTACCCGAATATATGACATTAATAGACGAATTGGAACCATGGTTTATTCCGCTGACACAGATATCCGGTTTGCGTTCCAGGAGCTCCTGAAGGGCCAGTTTTACACAGTCCGCAGGGGTTCCGCTGCAACTGTATTCCTCTGTTGCCCCGTTATCCAAATCGACCTGTATTTTTTGGGAATATAGTGTATTGTCTAAGGTAATGGCGTGTCCCATTCCTGATTGCGGACTGTCCGGAGCTACTACCACAACATCACCCAATTCCTTCATGTAATTGACCAAAGCCCTTAATCCCGGAGCGGTTATGCCATCATCATTGGTGACCAAAATCAAAGGTTTTGCCATAGAATATACTTTATACGGCAAAAATACGTTTAAAAAAAAGATATGTCCCAAATGTCCATTAACAAAAAATTAATGCTTTCGGATTACCTACTGGCATGGTTTTTTCAGTATCTTAGGGAATTGGAGATATTTATGTACACACGGCCTTATTCAACCGGTTTAATCATTGGATGGTCGCTCTAAAATATGGAATTAGTATGAAAAAGAATTTTATCTACGCCCTGTTGTTAACGCTCGTTGCTGTAGCATCCTGTAGTTTTACCAACAAGTCTTTTGAAAATGATGATAAGGATAAGTTGTTGCTGGACCTTATCACTTACGTTTTGGAAAAAGGGCATTATGAACCCAAGGATATAGATGATGATTTTTCGGTAAGTGTTTTTGAAGATTTCATCGATATTGTTGACCCAACAAAACGTTACTTTCTGGAGGAGGATGTTCTGGAATTTGAGCAATACAAGTTTCAAATAGATGATCAAATAAAGAACACGGACATTAGCTTTTTTAATTTGGTTTACGAACGGTTAATGAAGCGAATGGATGATGCCAAGGAACTATACAAGGACGTTCTGGCAGAGCCTTTTGACTACAATAAGAAGGAGACCATAAATATTGATTACGAAGAAGTCTCTTTTGCTTCTTCCCAAGCGGAACTAAAGGAGCGGTGGAGAAAGCAATTGAAATACGCTACCCTAGGAACCTATGATGCCAAGTTGGACATCAACGCAAATGTAAAGAGCGGTGGACCTTCAGGGGCAGATATCGCTATGGTTGATACGAAGCGTCCCTTGAACAAAAATTATGAAAGTGACTCCTCGGATAGACCTCTAACGATTACCGAAGTGGAAGTGGCCGCCAGAGAGTCTACCAAAAAAACTTTGGACGAGTTCTTCGATTTTGTAGATGACCTGGAACGTAAGGATTGGTTTGTACAGTACATCAATACTATTGTGGACGAATTTGACCCGCATACCTATTACTTCGCCCCGGATGATAAGGATAAGTTTGATATGAGTATGTCCGGCAAGTTTGAGGGTATAGGTGCGCGTCTCCAAAAAAAGCCCGAAGGGGCCAAAATTGTAGAGATTATTTCAGGTGGCCCCGTATGGCGGGACCAACGCTTGGATGTCGGCGATGAGATCATAAAAGTAGGTCAAAATGGCGAGGAGCCCATAGATATTGTAGGCATGCGCTTGGACGATGCGATTAAGTTGATAAAAGGACCGGAGGGTACCGTTGTAGATCTTACCGTACGTAAGGTAGACGGCTCGCTTGAAGTGGTTTCCCTTACCAGGGACGTGGTAGAACTGGAAGAATCCTACGCAAAATCTGCCAATGTTATTAAGGATAACCAAAAATTCGGGCTCATCAATCTTCCTAAATTCTATGTAGATTTTAACGATTATAGTGAACGTAATGCCGCTAGCGATGTAGCCAAGGAAGTAGAGCGCCTTAAAGAAGAAGGCGTGGAAGGATTGATATTGGATTTACGCGATAATGGAGGCGGGTCGTTAAAGACGGTTGTTGAAATGGCCGGTCTATTTATAAAGGATGGCCCAATTGTGCAGGTACGATCTAGCGGAAAAGGAAAGGATGTATATGATGACAAGGATGAACGGATTCAATGGGACGGACCTTTGGTGATTTTGGTGAATGAACTTTCCGCTTCGGCTTCTGAAATTTTGGCTGCTGCTATGCAGGATTATAAAAGGGCCGTGGTCATTGGGAGCAAGCAGACCTTTGGCAAGGGTACGGTACAGAATGTAATCCCACTAGACAATATTGTCCGTAGCAATGAGCATGGTGATTTGGGTGCCATAAAATTGACCACACAAAAATTCTACAGAATTAACGGAGGCTCTACCCAATTGGAAGGTGTAAAGAGCGATGTTGTGGTTCCGGACAAGTACAGCTATATCGATCTAGGGGAAAGGGATCAATCCAACCCTTTAAAATGGGACAAAATATCCCCTGCAGATTATGAGATATGGGACGGCTATATAGATTATGAGCAAACCATTGCAAACAGTAATAAGCGTATGGCGGCGAATGCACAAATTAAGATGATCGAGGAAAATGCACAGTGGTTAAAGAAAGAACAAGATGAAACGGTCATTTCCCTAAAATACGATGTATACAAGGATGAGGAAAAAAAGGACAAGGAAAGAAGCGATTATTTCAAATCCCTTTCGGAATACGATTCCCACCTTACTTTTACCTCCTTGAAATATGAAGAGGAGCTTTTTACCAAGGATTCCGTTTTACGTGAAAAAAGAGACCGCTGGCATAAGAATTTGGCCAAGGATGTCTATGTGGAAGAGGCGATAAATGTATTACAAGATTTAAAGATCAATAATATCAAACATGGCAAGCTGGCCATAAAGGATTAAAGTATCCACATTTCATTGATATAAAGAGCCTCAACTTTTACAGTTGGGGCTTTGTTTTTGAAAATTATACTTTTTGTTACTTACAGTCTGAATCTAGAGTGGCTGTTTTTTATCAAAGAGTGTTACCTCATAAATAGCTTTATTCCAATAGCTACTTTATCTTTGTAGACTTATACCATTTGTCATGGCAGATTCTAGAAGGGCATCCACCCGCTTAATGCGGAAGATGCAGCGCAAGGTAGATAACCAACAGCACATTATATCCTTTTTGCTATGTATTCTGGTGGCCCTAGGGGGTGTTTTTCTGCTACGCGATGCTACTTTTACCCAACCCCAGTACTATGTGCTGTTCCTTTTATTTTTTTCGGTAGGCCTTTGGGTTACGGAGGCTATTCCACCTTTTGCGGTAGGCCTTTTTATTATAGGATTTTTAGTGTTTACCTTGGGAAATCCGGCCATAAATAGCCCGGATTCGGCTAACTTTATTGAATATGGGCAATTTATAAATACTTGGAGTGACAGTGTCATATGGCTTATTCTTGGAGGCTTCTTTTTAGCTTTGGCCATGGAAAAAACCGGATTGGATGTGGAGGTATTTAAACTTTCGGTCGTGCGTTTTGGCAAAAGACCCAAGAATGTGCTATTGAGTATTATGTTGGCTACGGCCTTGGCTTCTATGGTTATGTCCAATACCGCTACTACGGCCATGATGATCGTTTCCATTGCCCCCTTACTCAATACCTTGGATACCAAGGAACCTTTTGTCAAGGCCCTTTTATTGGGAATACCCGCCGCCGCGGCAATTGGCGGAATGGGTACGGTCATAGGATCTCCCCCCAATGCCATTGCAGTGGATGCGATAAATACAATGAAAGGACTGCCTTTTAAAGTTGGTTTTTTGGAGTGGATGTTATTTGGTGTTCCGGTTTCGTTGTTGTTGGTATTTATATTATGGTACATTTTAACCCATGTTTACAAATCCGGTCTAACGGAATTGAATATGGATTTTCTACAGCCTAACGAAAAGCCGGATGCCGAAGAGTTGATACGAATGGAAGAACGTAAGGCACAGCGACGTATTGTACTCGGTGTTATGTTACTGACCATCTTATTGTGGTTAACGGGGAACATCCATGGTATTTCTCCGGCAATGGTTTCCGGCTTGCCCATCTTGGTGTTTACCATGTTGAGTATTACAACAGGTGATGATGTGCGGACAATTCCTTGGGATACCCTGATGTTGGTAGCTGGAGGGCTATCCCTTGGCCTCTCCATTCAACAAACAGGGTTGGGCGAGTACTTTGTAGGGAAAATGGAAGATGTGGAATTGGGCTTTTGGATACTGGTACTCGTATTTGCATTTATTACGGTACTGTTTTCCAATATTATGAGCAACACGGCAACGGCTACTATTCTGATTCCTATTGCCAGTATATGGTCGGTATCCAATCCTATGGTATTGCCTCTGGTTATTGGCCTAAGTGCTTCCTGTGCCTTGTTTCTTCCTGTATCCACCCCACCCAACGCTATTGCCTTTAGTACCGGAAAGCTATCCCAAGCAGATTTTAGACTCAACGGCTCGGTGGCCGGGGTTTTGGGTCCTTTACTTATTATATTATGGGTCTACTGTTTAACCCTGTTTATGTCCTAACAAGGAAATCATCGGTCATTTTTGGATTGAAACCTATTAACTATAATACAGAAACATCCTTTAGTTTGTCCGCATGCATTTTACGGAGTTTTGCCAGTTTGGGTGTAATCACGGCACTGCAATAGCCCTGGGATGAATTATTGGCATAGTAGTCCTGGTGATACTCCTCTGCTTCGTAAAAGATATCCAATGGACTAATTTCCGTAACAATAGGTTCATTGAAGTATGGAGCCACGTTTTGGATTACGGCCTCGGCGATTTCTTTTTGTTCTTCATTGTGATAATAGATAACAGATCGGTATTGTGTACCTACATCCGCCCCTTGGCGATTTAAAGTCGTTGGATCGTGGCTGGTCATAAAAATGGTCAGGACATCGGTATAGGAAATCCGGGTCTCATCAAAATGGATTTGTATCACTTCTGCATGTCCGGTTTTTCCCGAGCATACCTCGCGATAGGTGGGTTTGCCCGGAGCATTGCCGCCACTATAACCAGAGACCACTTCCCCCACACCTTTTACTTGCCTAAAAACGGCCTCTACACACCAAAAACAGCCACCACCAACCGTGGCTAACCCTAAATTCGTATTGTTCATATCTTAAGTTCAATTTTTAATTTTGTCAACCGTCAACCGATTTAACCCGCTATCTTTTCCATTTTCGGATTGCTGTCCTGTTTTTGCAACCGCATAGATTCGGAATTGATACAATACCGCAATCCACTGGGTTCCGGGCCATCCGGGAAAACATGGCCCAAATGGGCATCACAGGTGTTGCATAGTACTTCTACACGAATCATCCCATAAGAAGAATCCTTTTCATATTTAATGGCATTTTCCTTAGTAGGTTGGGTAAAACTGGGCCAACCCGTACCTGAATCGAATTTTATAGTGGAATCAAAAAGCGGCGTATCACAGCAGATACAGTTATACTTCCCTGCTTCGTAAATACTGCACAATTCTCCGGTATGGGGAGCTTCAGTGCCCTTTTTTCTGGTAATCCTAAACTGTTCCGGGCTGAGTAGTTCCTTCCATTCGGATTCGGTCTTTTCTACCCTTCGGTCAGGTTTTGGATTTCCTTTTGTACTAAAATGTATAATATCTTTCCAGTTCAGCATTTTTTATTTGTCTATTGAAAATTTAGTTAAAAACTTCGATACAAGTTACATATAACCAACCGAAGGAATGAGCTATTTTAGTCGATTTTTTGGCCGAATGCTTACAAGCATAAGCCTATTGGTAAGTTATTGGATTACGTTAAATTTGGCATATGGTTCGTGCAAAATCCAGGGATAAAAATAGGAAGATATACACCGTTCTAATTTTGGGCTGTATCATTGGTTTTTGGGTTTTTGAAAATTTTTATACCCCGGACACCTATTCCACTGGAGATAGCAAGAATCTTAAGACCACAATTCCTAATATCTATCTTCCTAGCTCCACAACGGGCATTCTCATAGAGCATAATCACTTTACGTTGTCCTATAATGAACCTTTTGAACAGGCCGAGTGGGTAGCCTACATCTTAAAAAAGGAACACCTGACCAATGATGATCTGAAGCGACCATATTTTATCGAGGATCCCAAAATAAGGACCAAATCTGCCGATTGGCGCAATTATAGAGGCTCTGGCTATGATCGTGGCCATCTGTGCCCTGCCGGAGATCGTAGGTTTTCGGAGCAGGCATATAACGAAACGTTTTATACGAGCAACATTAGTCCACAGGATAACGACTTTAACTCCGGTATCTGGAACCGATTGGAAATGCAGGTGCGCCAATGGTCAAAAAGATATGGAGACTTGTTTGTGGTGACCGGGGGCGTTCTGGAAGATGGACTTTTGGAAATAGGGGAGGAAGATGTTGATGTTCCTAACTATTATTACAAGATTATTGCGAGAGGTAGGGCGGATAACTTAAAAATAATTGCTTTCCTAATGCCCAGAAAGGAAAGTGGAGAGTCTATCAAGAAATTTATCGTTTCTGTTGATGAGATAGAGCAAAGGACCCAAATTGATTTTTTTGAGCAACTTGAGGCTGATGAGGAAATGAAGTTGGAAAAGGAAATTGTTATAAAGGACTGGAAGTTTTAAGCAAGGTCAAAACTCTTCCTTTAACCTATTGGTATCCAACTTTAGGAAGATGAACAACAAAGCTGTGAAGAATAGGAGCCCAGAGCCGCCATAGCTGAAAAAGGGAAGGGGAATACCTATGGTGGGCAATACCCCAATAACCATTCCTACGTTAATGAAGTAATGGATTAAAAGGATGGAGATTACCCCATAACCATACATACGGCTAAAATCGCTCTTCTGGCGTTCCGCCAGAAAAACCAATCGTAAAAATAATAGGGTAAAGAAGATTACAACGGTCGTGGTTCCTACAAAGCCCCATTCCTCGCCGACCGTACTGAAAATATAATCCGTATGCTGTTCAGGAACAAAATCGCCCTTTGTGCGTGTACCCTCTAAAAATCCCTTTCCAAAGAACCCTCCTGATTCTATTGCCTTTTCGGATTGATAGGAATTATAGCCGATGGTCTTGCGGATCTGCTCCAATTTATTTGGATCTTTTTCCAAACGAAGCCAAAGGCTAAACCTATCCCTATGGCGTTGTTCAAATACATTGTTGAAAACGAAATTTACAGAAAGTGAAAACAATAGGCATGCTATGGCAATTGAAATGAGAGGTAAAATCGGGATTTTGGATTTCTTCTTTCTAAGTAAAAAGAAAAGCAGTATCAGCAATACAGTAGCTATGCTCACCCAGACCGTTCCAAACATTAAGGTCGTTACAAAGACCAGTACAACCAAGAATCCTATACCCAAATAGTATAATGGCAACCCTTCCCTAAAAATAACGAAAACCAGTGCAAAGAATACCAGTGCACTTCCTGGATCAGGCTGTGGTATAATTAGAATTACCGGTATAAGAATAATCAGGAAGGCATACAATTGATCTTTACCCCTTTTAATATCGGTTTGTATATCACTTAGGTATTTGGCCAATGCCAGTGCCGTAACCACTTTGGCAAGTTCGGAAGGCTGTAGGTTGAAAAAACCAAGATCATACCAAGAAGTGGCTCCCGCAATAGTTTTTCCAAATACGAAAAGACCTAAAAGCAAAATCATGGAAACAATGTAGAAAACACTGGAAAAGCGTTCATAAAAACTAGTTTCCATAGCCAAAATAATCACCACGGAAACCAGGCTTGCCCCTATAAAAAAAAGCTGTTTTCCATGTAGGGTGCTAAAATTGAAAATAGATGGTTCTGCCTCCGTAAATGTACTGGAATAAATATTTACCCAACCTATGAGCACCAATGCCATGTAAATAAAAACAGTAAGCCAGTCGATTCGTTTTAGGACACTTCTACCAGACATACTCGTTTATCTTGAACTCCTCCCCGCTAAACGGTTTGGCATACTCATGCTCCAAGGTTTTTTCCAACATTCTTTTTTCGAGATCTTTCCGTGTAATTCCCCCCTTTAAGTATTTTTCTATCATTAGGGAGGCAATGTGTCCCGCATACCGAGAACCGTAGTAGCCATTTTCTATGTAAACGGAAATGGCTATTTTGGGATTATCCACTGGTGCAAAAGCCACGAAAACCGAATGATCCGTTAATTGGGTTTTAACACTGTCTATGACCGTAAAATTTTCCACAGTCCCTGTCTTACCCGCAATTTCTATGTCCGGAATTTGCACCCAACGTGCCGTACCCTTTTTATAAACATCGGCCATTCCTTGAATTATGGGTTCAAAATGCTTTCTATCGATAGTTGTGAGTTTGGGTTCCGTGTATTTGGGATCGGTAATATCCTTGCCTTCAATTTTCTTAAGAACATGTGGTGTATAATAATGCCCCCTATTGGCTATGGTGGCGGTCATATTTGCTAATTGTATAGGGGTTGCCGCCACCTCTCCCTGACCTATGGAGTTTGAGATAATAGTAGAAGAAGCCCATCGATTATCCCCGTACCATTTATCATAGAATTTCTTGCCCGGAATCCTTCCCGGACGACCTGTAGGGAGGTCGTAGCCCAAATAACCACCTAATCCAAAACTTTTTATATGTTTTTCCCATACGTCCATACCTTCGTCCGTCGTATTGAACTTATCGTATATCTTTCGGAATGTACTGGCAAAATAGGCATTGCAGGATTTGTAAATACCACTATTCATATTCCGGGTTCCACCACCGCAATGGCAACCTCTTTTTCTGCCTCCAACGAAAAAACCGTTATAGCAAGTAACCGTAGTGCTCGGAGAAATAACACCTTCGTGCAAGGCAACCAGGGCATTTAAAGTTTTAAATGGAGACCCAGGTGAACTTTCTGCCAAAATGGATCTATTGAAAAGAGGTTTCGCAAGGCTATCGTTATAGAGTTTGTTATAATTCTTTGAGCGCTCCCTGCCCACCAAAAGAGCAGGATTATAGGTAGGACCTGAGATTAAGGAAAGAATCTCACCCGAAGCGGGTTCAATAGCTACAACCCCGCCCCTTTTGCCGTGCATCAAAAGTTCCCCGTACTCTTGAAGCTCCTTATCCAGGGTTATGTGTATTTCCTTTCCTTGTTCCGGAAGCGTGTCCAAAATACCGTCTTTGTAGGGGCCAATATCGCGGTTAAATCGATCTTTTTGGATATACTGCACCCCCTTTCTTCCCCTAAGGATATCCTCATATTGTTTCTCCACACCGGTACGTCCGGTAAGTTCTCCCTGTATATAATATGGGTTTGCCGCCAAATCCCTTTCGTTTACTTCACTAATATAGCCCAGGATACTAGCTGCACTAGGTGTATCATAGTAACGCAAGGAACGTTTCTGGATGTAAAACCCTTGGTAACGGCGCATTTTTTCCTGCAAACGGGCATAGTCTTCCTTGGAAAGCTGGGGTACTAGTACGGAAGGTAACCTTGGTGAGTAGATACGGGCTTTTCTCAATTCCTTCTTAAATTTCTCTTTGTCAATACCCAAGAGATTACAGAATTCCAAAGTATCCAATGGCTTTACCTCTCGTGGAATGACCATTACATCATATGCCGGATCGTTGCCAACTAACAATTTGCCATTCCGATCATAGATGTATCCTCTTTCCGGATAATCATATATTCGTTTAATGGCGGGATCCTCCAGTACCTGATCAGGAGAAAAACTGAATATCTGCAAATAGGAAAGCCTTCCGATAAAGGTTATTCCGATAATTACGATAATAGATGAAAGTAGAATCTTTCTCATTCTTTTCTTACGCTAAAAAGTGAACTGAACAACAAACACAAAACCAAGGTAGACAACCCTATGGCCAGCACTTTTTTTAGAATCAGCAGTATATTGGCCAAACTAAAGATTTCCAGTGCAAAGAAAACCATATGGTGCACTATAATTAATAACGCCAAAAATGTAATTTGTTGTGCCCTGGTGGCATTTCCCAACCTAAAACTCTGAAATTCATAATTGACCCCAAATACGAAACGCATAATGGCGGGTCTTAGATATGCAATAGTAACGGTTGAAGCTGCATGTATGGCCATAGTATCCGAAAAAAAATCGATAAAAAACCCTAATAAAAAACTGAGGCCGATAAAGACCGCACGGTTTTCCTTTATAGGATACCAATACAAAAATAATATATAGACCATAGGATTGATGAACCCAAAGAAATTAAGCCGGTTGAATACCAATACTTGCACCAGAACCAGTAGTGTAAAGCGTACTACATTTATAAAGTATGAACTACTGATCATTTGTAACGGTATTGGATTCCAACTCCAGTATTTCAGGCCTATTGATATTATCAATGATGTATACGTTCTTAATATTGGTCATATCATTGAACAAAGCAACATCTATATAATAAAAACTGTTGGAAGTATCCAAATTAAACTTCTTTATGGTCCCTATGGGAATATTCTCCGGAAAAATACTGCTCATTGCCCCGGTCACGATAGTATCTCCTATGGTAAGGGGAACTAGTCGCGGGATGTCTACCAGTTGTGCGGTATTGTATTGTTGGGTATCCCATATCAAAGAGCCAAAATGATCCGTGTTCTTGATTTTGGCGTTAATGTTCGAATTTTCGTTTAAAATACTTTGGACCGTTGCAAACTTATTTGACACGTTTTCCACTATGCCTAAAATGCCCTTGGCTGTAATGACGCCCATATCGGGTTGTACGCTGTCCTTTTTACCTATGTTTATGGTGATGTAGTTTCTTGGGTCTGAATAGCTGTTTTTGATAACCTTTCCCGAAACAATGGTATACCTAATATTTGCGGTATCCAATTCTACCGGGGTATTTGTTTTTTTATTGAATAAAAGGTCCCGCAACATTTTGTTCTCTTCCACCAGTCGTTTGTTTTCCTTGGTCAATCCAAAATAAGAAGAAATACCATGCGAGGTCTCATAGATATTTCCGGTTATCCAGTTGGATGAATTAAAGAATCGGGACTGGTGGTAGGAATGTGACCGTACCGTAAATACCAATGAAATAATCAACAATAGGACATAGAGCAGAAAATTTTTATTTCGTACAATAAAGTTGATTATCTGCTGCATTCACTTGATAATTTTCTAAGGTTCCAGAAAATAGTTTTGAAAGAAAATGGAAATGCCCAAAAGGTATGGAAGCCTCCTTGTAGTAAGCTTTATTTGATTAGAATGCTTTTGTAACGTTCCAAGTTCTTCAATGCAATTCCAGTCCCCCTTACTACGGCCCTTAGTGGGTCTTCTGCGATATAAACCGGTAAATCCGTTTTCTGGGAAAGCCTTCTATCCAATCCCCTTAGCATGGAACCGCCACCGGCCAGATAAATACCTGTATTGTAAATATCCGCTGCCAACTCTGGAGGAGTCTGGGACAGGGTTTCCATTACCGCGTCCTCTACCCTAAGGATGGATTTATCAAGCGCCTTGGCAATTTCCCGATAAGAAATCTGAACCTGTTTGGGTTTTCCGGTCAACAAATCCCGACCTTGTACCGATTTTTCGTCAGGAGGGGTCTGAAGGTCTTCCGTTGCAGAACCAATCTCAATCTTAATATTTTCTGCCGTACTCTCACCTACATATAAATTGTGCTGGGTACGCATGTAATAAATGATATCATTGGTGAAAACATCACCTGCAATTTTGACCGATTTATCACAAACAATTCCGCCAAGGGCAATTACCGCAATTTCGGTGGTTCCACCCCCGATGTCTACGATCATGTTCCCTTTGGGTTGCATAATGTCCAGACCAATACCAATGGCCGCTGCCATGGGCTCATGTATCAAATATACCTCCTTGCCGTTTACACGTTCAGCGGATTCCTTTACGGCCCGCATTTCAACCTCGGTTATACCGGATGGGATACAAATGACCATTCGTAGGGCGGGAGGAAACCATTTCTTTTTCAATGCCGGGATGTTCTTTATGAACATATTGATCATCTTTTCGGAAGCATCGAAGTCCGCAATCACCCCATCTTTTAGAGGTCGTATGGTCTTTATATTTTCATGGGTCTTGCCCTGCATCATATTGGCCTCCTTGCCCACGGCAATAATTTTACCGGAAATACGATCTCTGGCAACGATAGAGGGGCTATCTACCACGACCTTGTCCGCATGGATAATAAGCGTATTCGCAGTACCCAGATCTATGGCAATTTCCTCCGTCAAGAAATCAAAAAATCCCATATTTTTTTAGTTTGGTTACGTTATAAGTTTGGATGGGGAAGCATTTCATCGACAAAAGTAACAAAATTAATGTTTGAAATGACGCGTGCCCGTCATTACCATGGCCATATCATTTTCGTTACAATAATCTATACTTAACTGATCCTTAATAGATCCTCCCGGCTGTATAACGCTAGTAATACCGCTTTTATTGGCAATTTCCACACAATCTGGAAATGGAAAGAAAGCATCGCTCGCCATCACAGCACCATCAAGCTCAAAATTGAAGGTTTTGGCCTTGTGGATAGCTTGGTTCAAGGCGTCCACACGGGATGTCTGTCCCGTACCGCTAGCACATAATTGTTTGTTTTTTGCTAGCACAATGGTATTGGACTTTGTATGCTTACATAACTTTGAGGCAAAGATCAGGTCTTCCAACTCACGTTTTGAAGGCTCCTTATTGGTCACATATTGCAAATCTATCAGGGCATCGGTTTTATGATCTTTGTCCTGTACCAGAACCCCATTAAGACAGGTCCTTACAATGGTATCCGGTAAGGCCGCCTCGTTTTGGATCAGAATTATTCGGTTCTTCTTTCCCTTTAATATGTTCAAAGCGTCCTCGGAATAACTGGGTGCAATTACTACTTCACAAAACAATTGATGTATTTCCTCGGCTGTAGGTTTATCAATCTCTACATTACTGATCAAAATTCCACCAAAAGCGGAGACAGGATCTCCGGCCAGTGCATCAACATAGGCTTGATGAATAGAATCCCTTGTAGCCAGGCCGCAGGCATTATTGTGTTTTAAGATGGCAAAGGTAGGGTTGTCCTTGCGGAATTCGTTCATGAGATTCACAGCGGCATCTACATCCAAAAGATTGTTATAGGAAAGCTCCTTACCATGTAATTTAGTAAACATGGCTTCAAAATCACCAAAGAAAAATCCCTTTTGATGGGGATTTTCACCATACCGCAGCACTTTCCCCTTGGTTTCGCTGATTTTTAGAACGGCCATTTCATTTTGATTGAAATAATTGAAAATAGCCGTATCATAATGGGAAGAAACATTAAAGGCCTTGGTAGCAAAATGCTTACGATCCTCCAATGACGTGCTTCCTTTACCCGAGGTGATTAACTCCAGAAACTCACCGTAATCCTCCATCGAGGATACGCAAAGAACGTCCTTGTAATTTTTAGCGGCTGCACGTATTAAGGAAATCCCGCCGATATCTATTTTTTCGATAATATCCTGTTCCGATGCTCCGCTTGCCACTGTTTTTTCGAAAGGATATAAATCAACTATGACAATATCCAATTGTGGAATTTCATATTCTTCCAACTGAGCTACATCACCTTCATGGTCCTGACGATTCAAAATTCCACCAAATACCTTTGGATGTAAGGTTTTTACCCTTCCCCCTAAAATAGATGGGTAGCTGGTAACCTCCTCGACAGGGACAACTTCAATACCTAGTTCCTGGATGAATTTTTCCGTGCCCCCAGTGGAATAGATGGTGATGCCAAGTTCCTGAAATTTTCTAACAATTGGTTCTAGTCCGTCCTTATGAAATACGGATATCAAGGCCGAAGCGGCTTTTTTTACATTGCTCATTTGTATTGGGTTGTGGGATATAGTTTTAGACCCACAAAAGTAATTTTTTTGAATGTAAAAAAGAGGCCAGTTATCAACAAAACCGGTAAAGTTTTAAAGAATCTTGGCAACTTGGGCAGTGACAAATTCCAGGAATCGCTCATCATCTTGAGTAAAGGGATCTCGAGTATTGGAATCTATATCGATTTGACCTATGTTTTCACCATTTACGAACAAGGGGACTACAATTTCGGCTTTGACGGTAATACTACAGGCAATGTAATTATCCTGAGCACTTACATCGGGCACCATAAAGTTTTGATTGCTCACGGCCACTTGTCCACAGATACCCTTTCCAAAAGGGATAATGGTATGATCCGTGGGTTCCCCGGCATAAGGCCCCAACTTCAATTCTTCTTTTTCCCCGTTCCTAAAATAGAAACCCACCCAGTCGTAATAAGAAACTTCCTTTTTTAAAAGCTCACAAATTTTTTGAAGGCGGGTCGTAACATTGGATTTCTGGTCTATAATCGAAATTATTTTTTCCCTTAATGAATCTAGCATAGGACTTATATTTCTAGTTCCAAAAGTCGAGGTTTTGATTAAAACTAACAATATCGGCAGGGCATAAATATTCGTTAACACTACACCTTGGTTAAAAGTTGAATGTAATTATTCGTATTTTTGTATTTATGAAAGCGATTCTTTTTAAAGGAGTGTCCATTGCATTGGCTTTGTTTTTGCTTGCCTCCACTACCTCGTGGACGGTTGGCAAACACTATTGCATGGATCGTTTGGTAGATGTTTCGTTTTTTGCCCATGCCCAGGATTGTGGTATGGACATGGGATCTTCAATAGGCGATACTTCACAAATAACAACAGAGGATTCCTGTTGTAGCGACCAACTTATCCTTGTAGAAGGGCAGGATCACCTAAAAATTTCCTTCAACGATATTGTTCTTGAACAGCAGCCTTTTTTAACTGCTTTTACATATTCCTATCTGGCCTTGTTCAAAGTTCAGGTAGAACGTCCAACATCCCACGAGCATTATCCTCCACCCCTCTTGTTTAAGGACATTCATGTTCTTGATCAGGTTTTCCTCATTTGATTTTTTGTCATTTCCAAATAGGCAGCAATCTGTCTATTTTATCCCTAGTTTTTTTAAATAGGGATGCTAATCGAATTGTACTGAAAAGATTTCCCTTTTCTGGGAAATGGCAATAAATCTAAAACAAAATGAAACATATTTATAAGATTACCGGAATGACCTGTAGCGGATGCTCGGCTTCCGTTACTGAAAAACTATCCCAAGTTGACGGTATTACAAAGGTTGATGTGAATTTGCAAAAAGGCGAAGCGGAAATTTCCATGGACACACATATTTCCATAAATGCATTAAAGTCCGCCCTGCCAGACAAATATGGCATCTCGGAACGGGAAAACCATACGGATGGTATAGTTATGGGCGGTACGGAGGAAAAGACAAAACTACAACAGTTGAGACCGTTATTTCTCATCTTCCTGTACCTCTTTGCAGCGGCCTTTTTGCTCAATTATAAAGAAGGGAATATCCATTCGGCCATGTTGGATTTTATGGGTCTCTTTTACATTGTATTTAGCTTTTTTAAATTGTTGGACTTGAGAGGTTTCCCAGAGAGCTTTCGCATGTATGACCCGTTGGCCAAAGCAATACCTATCTATGGATGGATCTATCCCTTTATGGAATTGGCGCTTGGATTAATGTTCCTGATGCGGTATGCCGTAACCACGGCGCTCATTGCAACTATAGTATTATTGGGGATTACAACCGTGGGAGTAACCAAGACGTTGCTCGACAAGAAAAGTATCCGATGTGCTTGTTTAGGTACAGCTCTTAAGTTGCCTATGACAGAAGCGACATTTATTGAAAATGCCATTATGTTGGTCATGGCCGGTATCATGTTGACTCAAATTATTTAAAAGAGGAAGGATGAAAAAATATGTGATACTTGCCGTTATGGTGATTCCTTTGTTTTCCCTTTCTCAAGATAAAATAGAGGGGATGGTCATGGAAGGGAATTCTAAAAACGAGCATATTGGCCTACCGGGCGCCAATGTGTATTGGATGGGTTCCCAAATAGGGACGGTTACCAATGTAGAAGGTCTTTTTAGTATACCTTATTCCAAGGAATATAATAAATTGATTATTAGTTATGTAGGATTTCAATCGGATACGTTGACGATAAATTTGCCCAAGATGCTCCATCACACGCTGAGGCCGGCCAACGAATTGGATGAAGTGGTAGTGGAAAAGAAACGGGATGCAGTCCAAAAAACCTACTTCAGCGCACAAAATGTAGTTACTGTAAATAGTGCAGAATTGTTAAAGGCCGCCTGTTGCAATCTTTCTGAAAGTTTTGAGACCAATCCGGCCATAGATGTCAATTTTAATGACGCTCTTACCGGTACCAAACAAATTCAGATGTTGGGATTAACGAGTCCTTATTTGTTGATTACCCAAGAAAACATTCCTATGATACGCGGGGCTTCGCAAGTTTATGGTTTGACCTTTATTCCTGGAACGTGGGTAGAAAGTATCCAGATTACCAAAGGGGCAGGAAGCGTAGTCAATGGATATGAAAGTATTTCTGGGCAGATCAATACCGAACTGGTGAAACCCTTCACGGACAATCCTCTTTTTGTAAATGGCTATGCCAATAGAAATGGCCGCCTAGAACTCAATACCCATTTTAATCAAAAATTGACGGATAAATGGAGTACAGGATTTTATGTACATGGGAATAGGAGGGATCAAAAGGAGGATCGGAATAATGACGGATTTTTGGATGCCCCTTTGACAAACCAGGTCAATGTGATGAACCGTTGGCAATATCAGGATCCAGAAAAGGGCTGGGTAAGTTTTGTTAATTTTCGTTTTCTGAATGATGAAAAGCAGGTAGGGCAGACTAATTTCAAACCTACCTCTGATGGACACACGACGAATACACCTGCTCTGAGCGAAGTCGAAGGGTGGGGCGGTGAAATCGATACCCGAAGGTTTGATTCCTCCCTAAAATTGGGTTATGTGTTTCCGGAGCTTCCATTTCAAAGTTTTGGGTTTCAGGCTTCCTATAGCATTCACAAACAAAATTCGTATTATGGATTCAATCGGTATGATATTGACCATGAAAGCATTTACTCCAATCTTATTTTCAATTCCATTCTTGGGGACACCCGGAACAAGTTCAAAGCAGGATTGACCTTTGCCTATGATTCTTATGATGAATTGGTCAACGCTCAAGATTATGAAAGGACAGATCATTCGGTCGGGGCATTTTTCGAATATAGCTATGACAATCTGGAAAAAGTTAGTCTAACGGCAGGACTACGAGTAGACGATCATAATCGTTTGGGAACATTTATCACCCCCAGATTTCATATTCGCTATACACCCTGGGAAAAAGCAAGTTTTAGGGGATCTTTTGGAAGAGGCAAACGGGCGGCAAATATTTTTGCAGAGAACCAGCAGTTGTTCGCATCATCACGTCAGATTCAATTGCTGGACTCCAATGGCAGTGTTTACGGTCTGGACCCTGAGGACGCATGGAACTATGGGCTTAGTTTCATTCAAGGCTTTACCTTTTTGGATAGGCCTGGAAACGTAACCTTGGATTTCTATAGAACGGATTTCCGCAATCAGGTGGTAGTGGATTGGGAAAATCCTGATGAAATTTCCTTCTATAATTTGGAGGGGAAAAGTTATGCCAACAGCCTACAATTGGAGCTGAACCATGAAATTTTAAACAATTTGGAACTACGCACCGCGTATAAATATTATGAGGTAGAGACCGATTATCGGTCAGGGAGGTTACAAAAGCCCTTATTGGCGCAACACCGTTTTTTTGCCAATTTGGGCTACCAGACTGAAATTGAAGAGAATGGGTCTCAATGGCGATTTGATTACACGTTACATACATTGGGTAAACAACGCCTGCCGGATACATCCTCCAATCCCGAGCCATTTCGGTTGGAAGCATTTTCGGAGCCCTATAGTTTAATGAACGCCCAGGTGACCAAAGTTTTTTCTAAAAAGTTCGAAGTTTATTTGGGAGGTGAAAATTTGACTAATTTTACGCAAGGTGATCCAGTTTTGGGATCTCAAGATCCCTTTGGCCCATATTTTGATACCACTATTGTGTTTGCACCGATTATGGGAAGAATGTTCTATACAGGCTTCCGGCTTAAACTATAATAATTTTGGGCGGAAAATCGTCCAGACCTAAAAAATCAAGAATATGAAAAAAGCAATAATATCTGCCTTTTTAATGCTAATATCCGTAACCGTTTTTGCCCAAGAAAAAAACAAAAAGTTGACCATGGAAGTCGATGGCAAGTGCGATATGTGTAAAATGCGCATAGAGAAAGCAGCTCTAGGTGTAAAGGGGGTAAAATATGCCTTGTGGGATATCCCTTCCCATCAATTGTCATTGATTATTGATGAACGCAAAACAGACCCCATGAAAATAAAGACCGCCATGGTACAGGTAGGTCATGACACCAAGGAACTTAAAGCTACCGAAGAAGCTTATAATAGCGTACACCCCTGCTGTAAATATCGTGAAGATAACACGGACGACAGTAAACAGCATTGATAAAGTGTTAGGGAAACACCATAATTCCTCTCTAAAAGTTAAATTTTGAGGTTTACCGCCCAATCTGGGTAGGTAAATGTAAGGACATCCCAATTTTTCGCACTAAACCCAATATCACTAAAGGTTGATATAGGTGCGGAAGGTCTTTTTTATAACCATTTTCATATTGGCGCAACAACTTTTTTCCCAAACTTGTTGTTCCGGAGGAGTTCCCCTATCCAATAATTTGGGATTGCCCAATGAGGGGAAAGGAGTCTGGATTCTTGGATTGAATTACGACTACAATAATTTGAATACCTTAAATGCAGGTGCCGATAAGCTTGATGATGATTCCCGATTGCGTATTACAAATTCCATTTTAGCAGGTCTGGGCTATGCCTTTACGGACAGAATTTCCGTGGAAGCACTCTTCACATGGGTAAACCAGACACGTACCATTACCCAATTTGGAAATGAGAGTCTTACCGAGACCACAGGCATTGGTGACGCTGTTTTCCTAGCGAAATATGCGATTCCGGATATTTTGGGAGAGCAGACAGTCTTGAATTTAGGGTTAGGAACCAAAGCACCTCTTGGTAAATCCAATTTGACTACTGAAGAAGGATTTCAGTTGACCGCCGACCTACAACCAGGAAGCGGGGCTTGGGATATGATTGGATGGATGTCCATATCCAAAGAACTTAATTTTAGGCCCTCCGCTACTGTTTCAGGAAGTTTCACATATCGCCTAACGGGTAAAAACAATTCATATTTAAACAATACCTCTACTTATGAATTTGGCGATGTGATACAGGGCAATTTAGGGTACACTGATCAGTTTCTATTGTTCAATACTATATTTACCCCTGGAGTGGTATTCAAATACCGAAACGCTTCCGTGGACAGAATAGAAGATTCCGATTTGCCCAATACCGGAGGGGAATGGGTTTTTGTTAGGCCTGAACTTGGAGCTCAAATTACACCAAGTATTATACTTAGTACAAGATTGGAATTGCCCGTTTATAGCTATGTAGACGGCACACAGCTCACACCGACATTGCGGTTCACAGCGGGAATCTCATTTATATTGAAAAAGAAAGAATTAAACATTTTAAACTAATTTGCTATGAAAAACACGTTATTTTTACTGGTTTGTGGCACACTTTTATTGTCATGTAGCTCATCGAGCACTCAAGAAACGGAACAAAATCCCGATGTTCAGGGAAATCCAAATCCTTCCTCCAATGAATGGAGCATTCCGGTATCCGAAGTTTTGGACGGTGGCCCCGGAAGAGACGGTATTCCCGCTTTGGAAAACCCCAATTTTGTAGCGGCAGAAAATGCCTCGGCTGTTTTGAGGGATACCGATCTAGTTATAGGTTTCAAAAATGGGAATGATATTCGCGCTTACCCCCATATTATTTTGGATTGGCACGAAATCGTCAATGATAATATAGACGATACTTCCCTCGCGGTCACCTACTGCCCGCTTACAGGGACTGGAATCGGTTGGAATAGAATAATCGATGGAAGAGAAACGACTTTCGGAGTATCGGGTCTATTGTACCAGACCAACTTAGTTCCTTTTGATCGAGCTACATTGAGCAATTGGTCACAGATTTTGAACGAATCCGTAAATGGTAATCTTTTAGGAGAAAAGGCAGATTTGATTCCCCTGGTGGAAACCGATTGGGGAACATGGAAATCTATGTTTCCTTCTACCAAAGTTTTGAGTATAATCACCGGTTTCTCTAGAACTTATGGGATTTACCCCTATAGGGATTACAGGACCAACAACGATTTCTTTATTTTTCCAACACCTAAGGATGATAGATTGCCATTAAAGGAACGTGTACATGCTATAGTAGACAATGGGGATGCAAAGGCCTATCGTTTTGAAGATGTTGAGTCCTCAGGTGCAATCAAAGATTCCTTTAGGGGGAAAAATTATTTGGTGGTCGGCAATTCAGAATTTATTATCTCTTTTGAATTGAATGAATCACAGAATGCCTTGCAATTTGAATTTATTTTCAATGGTAATTCAGAAGCGATTGTGCAAGATACCAACGGTAACCAATGGAATGCTTTTGGGGAAGTCGTCTCTGGAACAGGTAACCCTTTAAAGGTGTCTTCCTCTTTTATGGGGTATTGGTTCTCTATTCCGGCTTTTTATGAGACGGCGTTATTTGACGAATAATTTTTTTGGGTAAGTCCCCTGAAAATAAAAGCCTCCTTGGAATTCCAAGGAGGCTTTTATTTATATAATGATTTGCCTATTACATCATTCCGGGCATACCACCGCCACCTCCCATTGGAGGTCCAGCAGGTGCTTCTTCCTTAATGTCGGTCAAGGCACATTCGGTAGTCAAGATCATTCCAGCCACCGAAGCTGCATTTTCCAATGCGATCCGAGTAACTTTCTTGGGATCTATAATACCGGCCTTAAGCATGTCCACATACTTTTCGGATTTGGCATCATAACCATAATCGCCTTTTTCTTCCAAAACCTTGGCAGCAACAACGGAACCTTCACCTCCGGCGTTCTCAACAATGATACGTAATGGAGACTCGATGGCCCTAGCTACGATTTGGAGACCAGTTTCCTCATCCGCATTTTCCACAGCTACTTTGTCAAGTACTTTCTTCGCCCTTATCAGAGCTACACCTCCACCGGCTACTATACCTTCTTCAACAGCGGCCCTTGTAGAGTGCAATGCATCGTCCACACGGTCCTTTTTCTCCTTCATTTCTACTTCTGATGCAGCTCCTACGTAAAGCACGGCAACACCACCGGCCAATTTGGCCAAACGCTCCTGAAGTTTTTCCTTATCATAATCCGAAGTGGTCGTTTCAATTTGGGATTTAATCTGGTTTACCCTGGTCTTAATGTTTTTTACTGCTCCAGATCCATTTACAATAGTGGTATTGTCCTTGTCAATGGTCACTTTTTCACAGCTACCCAACATATCTATGGTGGTATTTTCCAAAGAGAAACCTCTTTCCTCGGAAATAACGGTACCATTGGTCAATATGGCGATATCCTCCAACATGGCCTTTCTTCTATCTCCGAAGCCTGGTGCTTTTACCGCGGCAATTTTCAAAGACCCTCTTAATTTGTTCACTACCAAAGTGGCCAAGGCTTCACCATCAACATCTTCGGCAATGATTAACAAAGGTTTTCCAGATTGTGCCACTGGCTCCAATACGGAAAGAAGATCTTTCATTGCGGAAATCTTCTTGTCGAATAATAGGATGTATGGGTTCTCCAGATCCGCTGTCATTTTTTCGGAATCGGTCACGAAGTAAGGGGAAAGATATCCTCTGTCAAATTGCATGCCTTCAACAACGTCCACGTAAGTATCAGTTCCTTTGGCTTCCTCCACGGTGATAACGCCCTCTTTTCCTACTTTTCCGAAAGCCTGGGCAATAAGGTCGCCTATGGCTTCATCGTTATTGGCAGAAATGGCGGCAACTTGTTTTATTTTTTCCGAAGAATCACCTACACGTTTGGATTGCTTTGAAAGGTTCTCCACAATAGCACCAACGGCTTTATCGATTCCTCTTTTAAGATCCATAGGATTTGCACCGGCAGCAACGTTTTTTAAACCTTCTTTGACGATAGCTTGCGCTAGAACAGTGGCTGTTGTAGTACCATCTCCCGCTAAATCATTGGTTTTGGAAGCAACTTCCTTTACCATCTGTGCGCCCATATTTTCCAGGGCATCCGCCAATTCTATCTCTTTCGCTACGGTTACCCCGTCTTTGGTAACCACAGGAGAACCAAAGGATTTACTTATGATTACGTTTCTTCCCTTAGGTCCTAATGTTACTTTTACCGCGTTGGCCAAGGCATCTACACCCCTTTTAAGACCGTCACGCGCTTCAATATCAAATTTTATGTCTTTTGCCATAATTAAAATTTTATTGTATTACAGTTTAAAATCCCAAACTTCAATTTCCAAATTCCAAGCTTTTCGGATTTGGGATTTGCTTTTTTTGGAGTTTGATTTTAAATAATTGCTAAAATGTCACTTTCACGCATCATAAGATAATCGGTGCCTTCCAGTTTTAGCTCCGTACCGGAATACTTTCCGTATAATACCTTATCACCCACCTTTACTGTAATCTTTTCGTCCTTTGTGCCAGGTCCAACGGCAACCACTTTACCCTTTTGTGGTTTTTCCTTAGCAGTATCCGGGATATAGATGCCGGACGCAGTCTTGGTTTCGGCCGCCATAGGTTCAATAAGAACCCTATCCGCCAATGGTTTAATGTTAACTTTAGCCATATTCAATAGTTTTTAAATTGATTTTAGAATTCTTGGTTTCATTTGACAGAAATTATGCCATTTCTTAAAAACTGACACTTTGTGAAATAAAAAATGCCAGCTTGTCATTTTTGCTGGCATTTTGGTATGTTTATCCAATGGATTATAATGAGTCTGTAGGATCTACTCCATCATTTGTTGCAGGTACCGGAATTTCTTCCGGTACCGTTTCGGGAACCGTTGTTTCAATATCATCCCCTTGAAGCAGTTTTGAATCGGGATCGCCAAAATTGCCTTTAAGCGCAACATTGGAAGCCAAAATAAGGACCACTAGCAGAATGGCCAGGGTCCAAGTACTTTTATCCAGAAAATCCCCAGTCTTTTTTACACCACCAACAATTTGGCTGCCCCCTCCACCAAAAGAGGAGGATAGCCCCCCGCCTTTTGGGTTTTGGACCATAATGACCAAGACCAATAGAAAACAGACTATGATGATAAGGATCAAAAAAATAGCGAACGTATTCATCTTTTATCTTACTATGTTTTTTTCTGTAATTTTTGTACCGCCTTTATTCGGTCTGCAAAGAAACCACTTTTTTCCGGATATTTCAAACTCAATATTTTATAGGCTTGTACTGCTTTCTTGTACTTTTTTTGCTCCAAATATACCTTGGCCAAAGTTTCGGTCATCAATTCATTTTTATCAATCTTTACCGATGACTTTATGTCTATATTGGAGTCAGGGTTTTTCCTCGGCACAATTTTGGGATTGTCCGCTATAAACTTGTCTATTAACTCGAATTTTTTGGTTTTCAGTATCTCTTCCTCAATAGGGAAATGTATCTCTTTCGCTTTTGGGTCTCGTGTTGGATTTTTGCTTCTCTGTACCGTTTTTAACGAGGCAAGCTTTAACCACTCCGTAAAGGAATATTTCTCTCTTTTAGTGAATTGCAAGGGATCTCCCAATTGTAGACCATCTTTTAATTTATCCTTTTTTTCGGATGACGTTTCCGCAACTTTTTGGTTTTTGGACTCAAATAGATGGGGATCCAAAATCTGGTCTGCTTCGTTGCTGTTTTGGGGAAGGGGAGCATCCTTGGATTTTTCAATCAGAAAAATGTTTTCTTTGTCCGAGGGTACAACCTCTTCAGAAACGGTTTCAGTATTTGTCAAGGAGGTGGTTTTTCCCGAAATAGAGTCTGCAATATTGTTTTGAAGAAAGTCCTTTGAGGTTATGAAATCGAACAATATGTCCCGATCTGAGGTATAGGCTGCCGTTACCTTTAAGGCGTTGTTGTATTTAAAACTATTAAGGTTTTTTAACCCTTTTAAATGTAGTGCCCGTGCAGCTTGAAAATAAGGATATTCATCCAAAACATCTTCCAGTTGTTTGGTTTGTACGGGGGATACCACTTTTTCAGGGTACTGAATGAGATATGTAAAATCTGCTACGTTCAAGGTTTCAGGTTCAAAACTTCAGGTTCATGGTGATGGCTCATTTTCAAATTAAACTCTTCCAACTTCATAGTTCATATTTCCAACCTCGTATTTGTATCTTACCAATCTGCTAAGGAGGCGTTAAAGATATCTTGGGTTATCCGTTCAAAAATAACCTCATGTGCCTCTGACTGTATAGCTGTCAACTGTACATTTGCATCATAATCATAGAAAAAAGAGAACCGCTGCTCAAAATCCGCATCCTCTTTGGTCTTATTGTAAAAACGAACTTTTACCGCCATAGAAAGCCTGTTTTGTGCAGCTCTCTGCTGTGCTGTTGCGGTCATCGGGGACACCCGATATTCCACAATTTCGCCTTCATAGAGCAAATCCCCATTAGAAGAAGTAAGCTGCAAGCTGGTCTGATTTAGAATTCGGTCTTGCAGGGCCAAGGTGAAGTCCCTGTCCAATCCCGGGGCAAAAACAGATCCTGGACTTTGGGTGGCATAATTTTGAAAGTAGGGAACCTGAAAAGTCTCTGCCGTACCAACATCCCCACCGGTAAAGTTATAAACACCGCAACTACCGGCAAAAATGGTAAGGACTATGAATAGAATACTATATTTGGATTTATACACTTTTCCTTTTTAAACCAAGAATAAAAAATATAGAACTAATAAAAAAAGCTTTTCACTTTCTTTTATGACAAAATTCCTTTAAAATTTCTTTTTTGATAAGCGTTAAAGGTCATATTGCTTTATTTTTCTATATAAGGTACGTTCAGAGATGCCCAATTCCGCTGCGGCCGCTTTTCGTTTGCCCCTATTTCGCTCCAAGGACTTTTTGATCAGTTCTATTTCCTTTTCCTGTAAAGATAGTGTTTCTTCTTCCTCTATCTCCTCGGCAAAATGGTACTTGTCCTCTTGTGGCTGACTGTATGTTTGGGGCTCTACCTGGGGCTCCGGAAGGTGCAGGACCTCCATGGTAGTGCTTTCCTCTTCTTGTGAACCTTCCCCATTGGTCCCATATATTTTCTGGATAAGCGTTTCGTTCTCCTCCTGTACCTTGGCAGAATCTTTGTTCTTTAACAATTCCAAGGTGAGCTTCTTCAAATCATTAAGATCTCCCTTCATGTCGAACAGGACCTTGTACAATATTTCACGCTCATTGCTAAAATTTCCCTCGTCTTTCTTTTGATCTATAACCGCGGGGAGATTACTTTTGTTGGCGTTGGGAAGGTAACCGTTCAATACGTATGCCGAAATGTTTCTGCCTTTTTCAAGTACGGAAATTTGTTCCGCGATATTGCGTAATTGCCTTACATTTCCTGGCCATCGGTGTTTTAAGAGCAATTGAATGGCATCGTCTTCCAACCGTATTGTAGGCATTTTGTATTTCTGTCCAAAATCCGATGCGAATTTCCTGAACAAGAGGTGAATGTCTTCTTGGCGTTCGCGTAAAGGAGGTATATTAATTTCTACGGTACTTAACCTATAGTAAAGATCTTCCCTGAACTTTTCCTTCTTTATGGCATCCAACATGTTCATGTTGGTAGCCGCAACAATACGTACGTCCGTTTTTTGTACCTGTGAAGATCCTACCTTTAAAAATTCACCGTTCTCCAAAATTCGTAACAGGCGTACCTGCGTAGTAAGTGGAAGTTCGCCAACTTCATCAAGAAATATGGTTCCGCCATCGGCTACCTCAAAGTAACCGCTCCTGGTTTGCGTGGCCCCCGTAAAAGATCCTTTTTCATGGCCAAAAAGCTCGCTATCTATGGTGCCTTCAGGTATGGCCCCGCAGTTCACGGCAATATATTTTGCATGTTTTCTATGGGATAGGGAATGGATGATTTTTGGAACGGCTTCCTTACCTACTCCACTTTCACCTGTGACCAGGACCGAAATATCAGTAGGTGCCACCTGAATAGCTTTTTCCAATGCCCTGTTCAACTTAGGGTCATTGCCGATAATCTCGAAACGTTGTTTTATTGCTTGTACTGATTCCATTTATTTTCTTTCATTCCTCCGGAGGTAAAAATCCTGCTCACGGTACAGGTTAATTTCAGATTAAGTGCGGAATTCTAAAAAGTCAATTATTAGCTGCGTACCCAGTTGCCTCACCGATCAAAGTGGCGGAGGTACACTCATTTATCTTTACGTTTACAAAATCCCCAACATGGTACTTTTCCTTGGGAAAGACCACAACGGTATTTTGGGAATTACGTCCCATCCAGTGGGCATCCGATTTTTTGGAAGACCCTTCTATCAAGACTTCCTCAATCTTGCCCAAATGTTGTTGGGTTCTATAAAGCCCATGTTTTTGTTGAAGATCTATAATTTCTCGTAACCTTCTTTTTTTTGTTTCTTCCGGTACATCATCCTTCAATTTTCGTGCAGCCAAGGTACCCGGTCTTTCGGAATAGGCGAACATAAATCCGAAATCATACTTTACATGCTCCATTAAGGATAGGGTATCCTTATGGTCTTCCTCGGTTTCTGTGGGAAATCCGGCAATCATATCTTGGCTTATGGCACAATTTGGTAGTATTCTGCGAATGTTATCGATCAATTCAAAATATTCCTCACGGGTATGCAAACGGTTCATCGCTTTTAGAATGCGATTACTACCACTTTGCACTGGTAGGTGAATGTAGTTGCAAATGTTATCGTGCTTGGCCATGGTCTCTATGACATCTAGGGTCATATCCTGTGGATTGGAAGTAGAAAAACGAATGCGCATTTTGGGCTGCGCGAAAGCTACCATTTCCAATAACTTTGAAAAATTAACCGCGGTGACTTTCTGTATCTCCGAAGCCTTTTCAAATTCCTTCTTAAGTCCGCCACCATACCATAGGTAACTGTCCACGTTTTGCCCTAGCAGCGTTACTTCCTTAAACCCTTTTTCCCAAAGATCGTTTACCTCGGCTACAATGGAAAAGGGGTCTCGGCTACGTTCACGACCTCGTGTAAAAGGTACCACACAAAACGTGCACATATTGTCACATCCACGTGTTATGGATACAAATGCGGTTACCCCATTGGAATTTAATCGGACGGGGGCAACATCGCCGTAAGTCTCGTCTTTGGAGAGGATAACGTTTACGGCATTTCGGCCTTCATCGATTTCCTGTATGAGATTGGGTAAGTCTTTGTAGGCATCCGGCCCTACCACCATATCCACTATCTTTTCCTCTTCCAGGAGCTTGTCCTTTAACCGCTCTGCCATACAGCCCAATACGCCTACCTTCATATGGGGTTTGGTTTTTTTTACGGCATTGAATTTTTCCAAACGTTTTCTGACCGTTGTCTCCGCTTTTTCTCGAATAGAACAGGTATTTACCAAAACCAAATCGGCATCCTCTAGGACATTCGTTGTATCGAATCCTTGTTTGGACAGGATGGAAGCCACAATTTCGCTGTCGGAAAAATTCATTTGACAGCCGTAACTTTCAATATACAGTTTGCGTGTATTGCTCTGATTGCTTTCCAAGGTAAGCGTACTGCCCTGAACCGATTCATCAATTACTTTTTCCATGGAATGCCTACTATCTTTCGTGGAATTTAGGAAGGCAAAGATAATACTAAATTCAAAGTTGTGACATAATGACAGTTTGTTTTACAATAATTTTATGCATTATTTGGCTATCTACTGATATGTGCTGCCATTTATCAAGATATTATGGTCTTCGTTTGGGTGATAAATTTTCAAGGTGTTTTCCAAAGCACTGTAGCGTAAAAACCCAACATGTCATACTGTAAGGATAAAGATTTTGACGATAAGATTTAATTTTTTTGGATTGTAATTCCAAAATAACGCAACGGTATCCCATAACATGCATCTATTGGACAACAACCCAATAAATAAATATGTTATGAAAAAGAAAATGCTATTGCTACTTGTGGTAGCTTCGTTGGGATTCATTTCCTGCGATGATAACAAGGGCGATGATAGGTATGCCGACTATCTTGTGGCGCGCCCGTTGAAAATTACCAAGGCCGAATTCAAAAATGG
The DNA here is from genome assembly GCA_947494715.1 of uncultured Flavobacteriaceae bacterium. Lineage (GTDB taxonomy): Bacteria > Bacteroidota > Bacteroidia > Flavobacteriales > Flavobacteriaceae > Ulvibacterium. The sequence goes on from CANLWG010000011.1 coordinate 90,461, forward strand.
TGTGGATATTATAGCACCCCTGCCCATTGAGGAATCGGGAAAGATCTACGCCTATCAGGATTACATTTTTGTCAATGATAAATATAGGGGCGTTCATGTCATAGACAATAGTAATCCAAATGCCCCAAAAAAGATTTCTTTCATTAAGATTGCTGGTAATGTGGATATTTCCGTAAAGGATAATTATCTATATGCCGATAGCCTAATGGACCTCATCGTTTTGGATATTTCGGACATTACCAACATTACCATTGTGAATCGATTGGAAAATGTGCTTAGGAATAATGTAGTTTGGCCGTTAGGAGTCGATTTTTTTGAACAGACCAATTTTGATTACGAGAACGAAATCATTGTCGGGTGGGAAGTGGTTACCGAGCGTCGCCTAATTGCCGAGTTCGAGGAACGTTTTCTAAACAGGGGGGATGCTCTGTTTTCGGAGGCGGCCAATGATGCCGGCACCGGACAAGGAGGCTCTTTAGCGAGGTTCAAGATTGTCGGTGATTTTCTCTATGCCGTGGATAGCCATAACATCAATATTTTTAATATAGAAGATTTAGAAAACCCTCAGGATTTAGAGGATGTCTATGCTGGGTTCGACATTGAAACTATTTTTAATAGAGGAGAACATTTGTTTCTTGGTAGCATGCGCGGGATGTATATTTATGATATTTCCTCCCCGGCTACCCCAACGTTTGTATCGGAGTTTCAACATGGAACCGCTTGTGATCCCGTAGTGGTGGATGGAGATTATGCCTATGTCACTTTGCGTGGCGGTAACGGTTGTGGCGCCACCGAAAGTGGTTTGTTCATTGTGGATATTTCCAATATTTCCAGTCCGGAACTAAAGATATCCTACCCCATGGACGGCCCATATGGACTTGGTATAAAGGATGAAAAACTGTTCGTCTGTGATGGTGAATCTGGTCTTAAGGTATATGACAAGACCAATGTAGAAGATCTGGTATCCTTAAACCATTTTAAGGACATTTTTACGTTCGATGTTATTCCTTTGGATAACTCCTTGTTGATGGTGGGAGATGAGGTGTTGTATCAATACGAATATTTGGAAGATGATATAAAATTAATGAGCACTCTAGAGCTAGATTAAAGTACTATATAAGGATAAAAAAGCCCCGGAATTCCGGGGCTTTTTTATGCAGGGATATTTCGGGGATGGTTCCAAATTAAAAATTTCGGTTACTTTTGTTCCTTCAAAAACCACTGCATGGCAAAGAATTTAGTAATCGTGGAGTCGCCTGCCAAGGCAAAGACGATAGAGAAATTTTTAGGGAAAGATTACAAAGTAGAGTCCAGTTTTGGGCATATCGCGGATTTACCTTCCAAGGAACTTGGCGTAGATGTGGATAACAATTTTGAGCCAAAATATATTGTCGATAAGGATAAAAAAGCCTTGGTAAAAAAGTTAAAGGACCTTGCCAAAAAAGCAGATACTATTTGGTTGGCCAGTGATGAAGATCGTGAGGGTGAAGCTATTTCTTGGCATTTGACCGAAACATTGGATTTGGATAAGAATAAGACCAAACGTATCGTTTTTAACTCCATTACCAAATCGGCCATCCAAAAGGCCATTGAGAATCCACGGGATATCAATTACAATTTGGTAAATGCCCAACAGGCAAGGCGAGTATTAGATCGTTTGGTCGGCTATCAGTTGTCTCCCGTACTATGGAAAAAAATAAAACCAGGACTTTCGGCTGGTAGGGTCCAATCGGTTGCGGTAAGGCTGATTGTTGAAAGGGAACGGGATATAGAGATATTTAAGCCGGAAGCTTCCTTTAGGGTTTCAGCGGAATTCAAGACCGCCGATGGAGGTGTCTTTACGGCCAAATTGAATAAAACATTTGCATCCAAGGATGAGGCAGAGGCCTTTTTAAAACAGAACCTTGGAGCTATTTTTTCGGTTAGTAATCTCGATAAAAAACCGGCCAAAAAATCCCCATCAGCACCATTTACCACCTCCACCTTACAACAAGAGGCGTCCCGTAAACTCTATTTTTCGGTAGGGCGCACCATGCAGGTTGCCCAACGTTTGTATGAAGCCGGACTTATCACCTACATGAGAACGGATAGTGTTAACCTTTCCGGTGAGGCCATTACTATGGCCAAAGAGGCTATTATTGAAAATTATGGGAAAGAGTACAGCAACGTAAGGAATTTTAAGGGAAAATCAAAGGGTGCGCAAGAAGCACATGAGGCCATTCGCCCTACCAACATTACCAATCAATCGCCGTCCTTGGAGCGAGACCAATCAAAATTGTACGAACTTATTTGGAAGCGGACCATTGCCTCGCAGATGAGTGATGCCCAATTGGAACGTACCAATGTTAAGATTAAGTCGAGCACGCATGGTGAGGAATTTATGGCCAACGGGGAGATCATTAAATTTGATGGCTTCCTAAAGGTATATATGGAAGGAATTGATGATGAGGACCGGGTCGAAGAGCAAGAAGGCATGTTGCCGGCCATGAAGGAGGGAGATGTTTTGGAGAATAAATACATTACGGCAACCGAGCGTTTCACCAGACCACCATACCGGTTTACCGAGGCATCATTGGTAAAGAAACTGGAGGAACTTGGTATTGGAAGACCTTCCACATATGCGCCTACCATTTCTACCATTCAGAACAGGGGCTATGTAGAAAAAGGCACCATAGAGGGTACGGAACGGAATTACATTCAGTTGTTGCTGGATTCCGGAAGAATACAGCAGAAGAAACTTACTGAAACTGTGGGTTCCGATAAGGGCAAGCTTGTTCCTACGGATATAGGGATGATCGTAAATGACTTTTTGGTAAGCCATTTCGCCAATATCCTGGATTATAACTTTACTGCCAAGGTCGAAGAGAATTTTGACGAAATAGCCGAAGGTGAAGAGGATTGGCAAAAGATAATGAAGGATTTTTATGAGGATTTTCGTCCCAATGTTGAGCATGTGGAAGAAAACGCCGACCGTGCGAGTGGGGAACGGGTATTGGGAATGGATCCCGATACAGGTAGACAGGTGGCTGTACGTCTTGGGAAATTTGGCCCTATGGTCCAGATAGGAACGGTAGAAGAAGAAGAAAAACCTTTGTTTGCCAGTCTTTTACCAGATCAATCCTTAAATACCATTACCTATGATGAAGCCATGGAATTGTTTCAACTTCCTAGAAAGTTGGGGGTTTACAAAGGAGAAGACATAGAAGCCAATGTGGGTCGTTATGGCCCATATGTTCGTTTTGGAAAGAAGTTTGTTTCCTTGGATAAGGGCGAGAGCGCCTTTGATGTGGATTTGGAAAGGGCCATTGAACTTATTCAGGAAAAAGAAAAGGCAGATGCACCCATAGCTACCTATGAAGGTAAGGAAGTTACCAAGGGTAAAGGGCGGTTTGGACCTTTCATCAAATGGGATGGGATTTTTATCAATGTCAACAAGAAATATGATTTCGATAATCTATTACAAGAGGATATTGCGGAACTGATAGAGACTAAAAAGCAAAAGGAAATCGATAAACTGGTACAGGAATGGCCGGAAGAAGGTATCCGGATCGAAAAGGCCAGATGGGGAAGACATAATATAATAAAAGGCCGCACCAAGGTAGAGTTGGCCAAAACGGTGGATGCCTCCAAAGTTAAACTGGAAGAGGCCAAGGAGCTTTTGGAAAAAAAAGCCCCAAAAAAAAGGTCGAAGGCAAAGAAGAAGTAAAAAAAATCTTGGCTGGCAATTCTAAATTCAAGCCTAAGCATACAGTGAAAGCTTAAAATTCTTGTCCTTGGAATTGACACTTGAACTCTTTAGTTTTGAAAACAAATACTAACCAGATAGTTCAATAACCCAATATCCACCTTAATGGCATTCGATTTTTTAGTACCCATCGCAGATAAGGTCCTCGCCCATTGCGAACTGTTGTCCCCCCAGGCCCTTGGAAAAAATATACACAAGCATACGGAAAAAAAGGGTTTACCTGTTTTGGCCAATGCATCCATGGCCATTGTGGGTGTTTTGGAATCTAGGAACGCTTTTGAAAAAAAACATGAAAAACTGGATGTTTCCAGCATCCGGATCCAGTTGTACAAGTTATTATATGGGAATTGGAACTCCACCATTGTGGATATGGGAGATATTGAGGAAGGAGAGACCGTAGATGATACGTATTTTGTGGTGAGGGAAATCGCTGCCGGTCTACTGGAGGAAAACATTGTTCCTATTATAATTGGTGCTACCCAAGATGTTACCTACCCCACCTACCGTGCCTTTGATGGTATAAAGGATTTGATAAACCTGGTAGCGGTGGACAGCCGTTTCGATTTTGGAATAGAGGATGAATTAATATCCTCCAACTCCTATATGAGCAAGATTATTACGGACAAGCCCAACAACCTGTTCAATTTCTCCAATATTGGATATCAAAGTTACTTCAATGCCCAAGAGGAAATAGACCTTATGGATCGCCTCTTTTTTGATGGATATAGATTGGGCGAGCTTACCCAAAACATGACTTTGGTAGAGCCGGTATTGCGAAATGCACATGTAGTAAGTATAGATGCCCGTTCCATCAAGGCCAGTGAAATGGGAGTACTTTCCCATGACTTTTCCCCGAATGGTTTTGATGGCCGGGAAATCTGCACAATTGCTAGATATGCGGGTATCAGTGACAAGGTCTGTTTATTCGGTATTTACGAAATGGAGAATACGGCACAATCCAGCCAACTGATGGCCCAGATAATATGGTATTTCATAGAGGGGTATGACTATAGGATTTACGAATCCCCATATACCAAAAATGACAACTTCACAAAGTACACCGTTCCCACCGAAACGGAGGAGTTGGTCTTCTATAAAAGTCACCTTACCGAAAGATGGTGGGTAGAGGTGCCTTCAATTTTAACTTCACATACTAAAAAGGAATCATCGGCGTTATTACCATGCGCCGAAAAGGACTATTTGGACGCTTGCGACCAGAACATTCCGGAAAGGTGGTTCAAGGCCTATAAGAAGGGCCTTAATTGATTAAAAGTTTTTTTAGAGGATAATTGCTTTTGATACAATAATTTACTCAAAACGTAGTTTTAGAGAGTAGAATAAATATTTGTGTTTGCAGTTTATAACCGAAATCGAAATTTAACCTAAAGTATGAAGAAGCTATTGTTATCATCCATAGCGTTTGTTTTTTTGCTCACAAGTTGTGGGTCAAAAACCAAGGGAGAGCTAGTTGGAGCCAAAGGTAAAAAATGGTATCCCGAGAAGCCCTATGGAATGGAATTGATTCCCAGGGGATCTTTCATTATGGGTAAGAGCGAGGAAGACATGGCAAAGGTTCTCAATGCCCCCACCAAGACGGTAACCGTACGTTCCTTTTATATGGATGACACGGAGATCACGAACAGTGAATATCGTCAGTTTGTGGAATGGGTAAAGGATTCCATTACCAGAACAAAATTGGCCATTCTTGCCGATGAATTGGGACTAGGTCCAGAAGATGGGGGAATTGGGGAATATGCATTTAAGGATGCCGATACCTCCAAAGTGTCCGCATATGACAAATATATGTTGGACAACTACTCCGGAATGGGAGAGACAGGATATGAAGGAAGGGCATTGAATAAGGACGAAGATCTTATTTGGGACGTTTCCGAATATCCGGACGAGTACTATACCGAGATTATGGATTCTTTGTACATTCCCGAAGAAGAGTCCTATAATGGACAACGAAGTGTGGACGTTACTAAACTAAAGTATAAGTATAGCTGGATGGATATTGAAGCCGCTGCTCGCGCTGCCAAAAAAGGTAAGGGTAGTAGAAAGGACTTTATCCGTCAGGAAGAATTGGAAATCTATCCGGATACGACGGTATGGATCAGGGATTTTGAATATTCCTATAACGAACCCATGCATAATGATTACTTTTGGCACGATGCTTATAGCGATTATCCCGTAGTCGGAGTTTCCTGGAAGCAGGCAAAGGCTTTTTGTAATTGGAGAACCAAGTTCAAGAATGATGATCAGAAAAGCCGTGGAAGACAATTTGTTAATCAATTTAGGTTGCCTACTGAAGCAGAATGGGAATACGCTGCCAGAGGTGGTATAGAAGGTGGAACCTACCCTTGGGGAGGCCCTTATGTAATTAGCGATACAGGTTGCTTCATGGCCAACTTTAAGCCACAACGGGGTGACTATGCAGCTGACGCCGCCTTGTACACCGTGGAGGCAAAGTCGTATGAGCCTAATGATTTTAACTTATACAACATGGCCGGGAATGTATCCGAGTGGACCAACTCCAGCTATGATCCCGCGTCATATGATTACGTTTCTACTATGAATCCCAATGGTGGAGACGGTGGAAATGCAAGAAAGGTTATCCGTGGTGGATCTTGGAAGGATGTTGCATACTTCCTCCAAGTGAGTACCAGGGACTATGAGTATAAAGATTCCGCAAGGAGTTATATAGGTTTCCGAACAGTCCAGGATTATATGGGCGAAGAGGATTCAACACAATAGAATTTATTTTAAACCTTAAATACAAATCCCGATAGCTATCGGAAAACCATCAAATTTTAACCAAATACTTATTTTAACAGTAAACTTAAATTAAATTTTAAATTATGGCACAGTCAAAATCAACAAAGAAATTGTTTAATATGGCCTACGGCCTTGGGGCATCTGTAGTAATCATAGGTGCATTGTTCAAAATCCTTCACTGGGAGTTCGGACCTCTTTCTGGTGGTCTTCTTCTTGCAGTAGGTCTTATTACCGAAGCACTTATTTTTGCGATCAGTGCATTTGAACCAGTGGAAGATGAATACGATTGGTCTTTGGTTTATCCTGAATTAGGAGGTGGAGCTTCCAACGGAAAGAAAAACGAGTTGGCCGAGTTGAAAGAAGCGGAGACTTCTTTATCCAAAAAGCTGGATGACCTTTTAAAAGAGGCCGGTGTAGATGCCAATCTTATGGAAAGCTTGGGTGACAGTATCCGAAATTTTGAAGGAGCCGCCAAAGGTATCGCCCCTACAATGGATGCCATGGAGTCTACCAAGAAATATTCCGATGAAATGGTTCAGGCCGCTGCCCAAATGGAATCTTTGAACAGTTTGTACAAAGTTCAATTGGAGAGCGCAAGTAAACAAGCTTCTGTTAACGAGGAAGTAGTACAGAACGCCAGTGCTCTTAAAGACCAAATGGAATCTTTGGCCACTAACCTTTCTTCATTGAATGGTGTTTACGGTGGAATGTTGACCGCCATGAATAGAAACTAATTGGATTGAATTCCTTAAACCCAAATCAGATTAATTAATAAATCCATTTAGAAAATATGGCTTCAGGAAAACAGACGCCACGTCAAAAGATGATCAACCTTATGTATTTGATCTTCATCGCGATGTTGGCCTTAAATATGAGCAAGGAAGTTCTTGCCGCGTTCGGAATTATGAACGAACGGATGGAGGCTTCTAATATAAAGACTACAGAGAGCAATCTTGCTTTCTTGGAAGGTCTTGAAACAAAAGCGTCAGAGGATTCGGCCAAGTACGAGAAACTCTACAAAGACGCTCAACAAATAAAAACCTTGTCCCAAGAGTATTATGATTATTTGGAGGGTCTTAAATCAGAGATGATGAAAGAAACCGAAGATCCAAAGGATTATGCTGTAATGGACAAGTCCGATTATTTGGATCAAAAATTCTTTCAGGGAGATAACCTAGCCGCAGGTGGTAAGGAATTCATGAAACGGATTACGGATTACCGTACCCAAGTTGCGGCTATAGTTCCAGCAAGCATCAAGGAATCTATTGAAGCTCGTTTTGAGACTGGGGATGCTAATAATGGTAAAGTTCCAAAGCGCGATGGTACCATGCAAGATTGGATCAATTACCACTATGAGGGCTTTCCACAAGTCGCTTCTTTGGCCAAATTGACTGCGCTTCAAGCCGATGTCAAGGCTACTGAGGAGGACGCTTTGAAATCCATGTTGGAAGGGGAGCTTACAAGTCAAGTTTCTTTAAAGAACTTTGCTACATCCCTTTTCGCAAGCAAGTCCGCTTTTTATAGTGGTGAAAAATATGATGGTAAAATAATTATTAGCAAGACGGACAATTCGTCTACACCGGTCAAGGCAGAATTAACCTTGGATGGCAGAAAAATGACTGACGGAAAAGACTATCGCCTGGAAGCAGGTGGAGTTAAATTGTTAATAGGAGCGGGTGCTCCTGGCGACCATACCGTAGAAGGTACGTTATATTTTATGCAGGATGGTGAAGAAATTGAGGTACCTGTAAAAAATGCCTTCGCTACGATCAGCAAACCTAACGCTGCTTTGATCGCTGCCGACAAGATGAATGTAGTTTATCGTGGTGTTTCCAACCCCATGTCCATTTCTATTCCTGGGATACCCAACAATAAAGTTAGTGCATCTGCACCGGGTCTCACAAAAAGAAACGGTAGTAGTTATGTAATGAATCCCGGAAAAGGTAGAACCGTTAAGATAGTAGCTTCAGGTATCTTGCCTGATGGCCAACGTATCTCTACTCCTGCAACTTTTAGGATCAAGGATATTCCAAGGCCTTCGGGATCGGTTAGTAAGCAGACGGGTAGCCTAAAATTACCAAGGAGAAACTTGGAAATAGCTACGATCAGTGCCATGTTGGAAGATTTTGATTTTGACTTGAACCTTGCCGTTAGTGGATTTAAATTTAAAGTACCTGGACAGCCAACAGTAGCTGTTAATGGTAGTAAATTGGATTCTAGGGCCAAATCTGCCTTAAAGCGCGCAAAAAGAGGTGATGCCGTTCAGATATTCGATATCAACGCTTACATCACAAATAACAAGAGTTACAAATTGAAGAAAGTGTCTCCCGTAGTTGTGGAGATAACAAATTAATAAGTATTAAAAACCGGGTGACCTTAATAGGTTACCCGGTAATTTTAAAAGGATTAAACAATGAATTGGAAGAATGTTTTATTAATCGCAGCCCTTGGTTTGTTGCCCGTATCCATAATGGCCCAGGCGAATATATTGAACGCCAAAAAACCTGAGGATATTGGAAAAAAGACCGAAGCACAAAAAACGATGGACAATGACGCTCCCTTGGAATATGGTTATGTGGACGATAGGGATATCCTTTGGTCAAAGACCGTGTGGGAGGTAGTAGATTTGGACGAGCGTGTAAACTTTCCATTATACTATCCAATAGATACCGTTGATATTGGTGCCGATAGAAGATCCTTGTATGATGTTTTAATGAAGAACATTAAAAATGGTAAACTTCAGGATGTGTATGTAGATTCCTATTTTACCGAAAAAAGAAATTTTGGGGATCTGACAGCTACCTTGCAAAAAGTAGATACTACGGACTATGGTTATGAGCAATTGAATGCTGGTGAAGAACTCTCTCAAGAATTTGTAATCCGTAGAGATCTTACAGCTGCGGATATTGAAGAATACCGTATTAAGGGAATCTGGTATTTTGATAAGCGTCAAGGTGAATTGAAATACCGTCTATTGGGACTTGCGCCAGTAGCTCCCGATGTTAACTTTATCGATGACGAATCCATGGATCCCGGGGATGCCAAAGTAGAATTGTTTTGGGTATGGTACCCAGGTGCACGGCAAATTTTGCACGATGCCAAGGTGTTCAACCAAAGAAATTCCGCCCAGCCCATATCTTTTGATATGCTCTTGAACGCAAGAAGATTCAATGGCGTTATCTATCGTGAGGATAATGTTCATGGAGACCGCGAAATTAATGATTACATTTCCGAAAACGCCCTGTTCCAATTGTTGGAGGCCAATCGTATAAAAGAGGTCATCCGAGATAGGGAGCAGGACATGTGGGCTTACTAATAAAAATTCAAACTTTAATTAGATAGTCCTTGCCGCCAAAAAGTGGCAAATACATTAGACGAGATTACATTCCAATTCAATAAAACAAAAATGCCCTAACGAAACCGTCAGGGCATTTTTTTGTTCAGTACGTCCTTGGTCTATCCTTGGGTGGTACCTCTCGCAATGACCGTTACAATTTCTACCTTTGCCCCATGTTGGATTATATAATTGTAGGCTTGGGTCTCGCGGGTATTTCGTTCTGCGAGCAATTGGAAAGGAATAATAAATCCTTCTTGGTCATTAGTGATGATTCACAGACCTCATCCGTTATCGCAGGGGGGCTTTACAATCCTGTAATTTTAAAACGTTTTACACCAGCCTGGAAAGCCCAGGAACAGTTGGGGAAAGCAATTCCCTTTTATCAGGGATTGGAAGAAAAATTAAAAGTACAACTGGATTTTAAGGTTCCGGTACTTAGGCGATTCGCTTCCGTTGAGGAACAAAACTTATGGTTTGAGGCCGCAGACAAAAAAGGGTTAAGCAATTTTTTGTCCACAGAGCTTGTCCAAAATAAAAACCCAAAAATCAATGCCCCTTTTGGTTACGGGGAAGTTTTGCATACCGGTAGAATAGATACGGCAACCCTATTGAATTCCTATGCCGATTATTTATTGAAGCAACAATTGTTTTTAAAGGAAACCTTTGATTATAGCGCACTTAAAATTTCAAAGGAAAATGTGGAATATAAATCCATAGAAGCAAGACAAATTGTTTTCGCGGAAGGATTCGGGCTAAAGCAAAACCCATATTTTAGTTATTTGCCACTTAACGGCACCAAGGGAGAACTACTTACCATAAAGGCCCGCACTCTAATGGAAGATAAGGTGATAAAGTCGTCCGTGTTCATCATACCATTGGGTGATGATTTATATCGCGTGGGGGCTACGTACAAATGGAAAGATAAATCCAATATACCAACACAGGAAGCAAAATCCGAGCTATTGCAAAAATTGGATACGTTCCTTACCTGCGACTATGAAATTGTTGATCATGTAGCTGGGATACGGCCCACGGTAGCGGATAGAAGGCCACTGGTGGGGAGACATCCCAAGTATGGCAATTTGTATATGCTGAACGGTTTTGGGTCAAGAGGGGTCATGATTGCACCGTTTGCTGCCGAACAGCTATATGCGGCTATTGAAAAAAAAGAACCAATACTTAAGGAAATGGATATTTCCCGCTTTACGAAGAAATATTTTGAGTATGCGGATTAACAGCTTTTGAATCGTATTTAACAAAAAAGTTTATCCAAATGTTTCGGGACAGTCGTATGATTACTGGCAAAAAGACTACCAAAGTCCCTACAATCACAATAAAGGCATTGATTAATGATAAGCTTACAAATAAATAGGAAATGACAAAAGCCGCTACTGCAAAAGCGACACCCACGGCATAACTTACGTACATGGCTCCATAAAAAAAAGAAGGCTCCATTTTATATTTAAGGGCACAATTTGAGCATCGTTCGTGCATTTTAAAAAGATTGCCCAAATGATATGGGTTCTTGTCCGCATACATGCTTTCTTGATGGCATCTTGGACAACATCCTGTTAAAATGCTATAGAGTTTGTTCCCTTTTTTTAACATTTGCAAAAGTTTTTGGCAAAGGTAAAGGTTTGCCTATTCCCGAACGTTACAAAAGTCACAAAATGCTCAATATCCATAATCTTTCCGTTTCTTTTGGAGGCGAATACCTTTTTAAGCAAGTTTCATTTCGCCTAAATGGAGGTGATAGGGTAGGGCTTATCGGAAAGAATGGGGCCGGGAAATCCACATTGCTAAAACTGCTGTCCAAAGAGATGTCTTTGGATTCCGGAACTATTGCCACTGAAAAAAATGTGAAAATCGGTTTTCTAAGACAGGACATCGATTTTGAACAAGGCAGGACGGTTTTAGAGGAAGCGTATCAAGCCTTTGTAGAACTAAAGGCTCTGGAATTAAAGTTGGATGAAATAAATCTACAACTTGCGGAACGCACCGATTACGAAAGTGAGGATTATCATCAACTGATGGTAGATTTGAACGACGTTACCCATCAATATGAGATTTTGGGAGGTTACAACTATCAAGGCGAGACGGAAAAGATATTACTTGGATTGGGATTCAAACGTGAGGATTTCAATGAAAGAACCGATACCTTTTCCGGCGGATGGCGTATGCGGATAGAATTGGCCAAACTACTGTTGCAAAACAATGATGTACTATTGTTGGACGAACCTACAAACCATCTGGACATTGAATCCATAATTTGGTTGGAACAATTCCTCAATAACTATGCCGGTGCGGTCATGATCGTATCTCATGATAAGATGTTCCTGGATAATGTAACTAATAGAACTATTGAAATTTCCTTAGGGCGTATTTACGATTACAAAAAACCGTATTCTAAATATTTAGAGCTTCGGGCAGAAATGAAGGAGCAACAATTGAATGCGCAAAAAAATCAGGAAAAGGAAATACAGCAGGCAGAGCGCCTCATTGAAAAATTCAGGGCAAAATCTACAAAAGCTTCCATGGCGCAATCGTTGATCAAGAAATTGGACAAAATGGAACGCATAGAAGTAGATCAAGAGGATAATGCCGTTATGAACTTACGTTTTCCTATCTCCGTGACACCAGGGAAAGTTATCGCGGAAATCGATGACCTTTCCAAAAGTTATGGGGATAATCACGTTCTTCAGGGCATAGACCTTTTGATAGAAAGGGATAGCAAAACGGCATTTGTAGGTCAAAACGGCCAGGGAAAGACCACATTGGCCAAAATCATAGTTGGTGAATTGGAGCATCAAGGTAGGGTTAAGCTGGGCCATAATGTGCAAATCGGTTATTTTGCGCAGAACCAGGCCGAGTATTTGGAGGGGGACAAAACCGTTCTGGATACCATGATAGATGCCGCCAATGAAAAGAACAGAAGCAAGGTAAGGGATGTCCTGGGCTCATTTCTATTTAGTGGCGATGAGGTAGAAAAATATGTAAAAGTACTCTCCGGAGGAGAACGAAATCGGTTGGCGTTGGCCAAAATGCTGCTACGGCCTTTTAATGTACTGGTAATGGATGAACCTACCAATCATTTGGATATACGATCTAAGAACGTGCTTAAACAGGCCTTGAGAAATTTTGAGGGAACCTTGATATTGGTCTCACACGATAGGGACTTTTTACAAGGACTTACCAACAAAGTCTATGAATTTAAGGATAGGAGGATAAAGGAGTATTTGGGCGATATCGATTTTTATTTGGAGCAACGTCAAGTAGATAATTTCAGGGCTATTGAGCAAAATCAAAATGTAGCCAAAAAAAAAGTTAAAAGTGAAAAGGCGGGAAATTCGTTCAAAGATCAAAAAAAGTTGAAATCCTTGAAGAACAAGCTCAGCTCCGTAGAAAGCAAAATATCCGATTTGGAAAAAGAGTTGGCAGAGATGGATCACAATCTTCTTATGGACTATGACACTACTATAGCTGCACCCGACTTTTTTGATGTTTACCAAAAAAAGAAGAAAACGCTAGAAGAGCTTATGAAGGATTGGGAACAAATCACATTAACTCTGGATGAATTATCCTTGTAGGAAAATTTCTTTGCATATTTAATTTTAGTACACCACAAAATAATACCCTTTCACAACAAAATAGGGCGTTTCATCGATATTTTTTGCTTTTTATCCCCTATTGGAGTTACTTTGTAGGGTAATTCTTTATTTCACAAGTCTAAATCTTACTGTCTATTTATATAATTGACAAATGATGAAAAAGCTATTTTGTTTTTTGATGATAACCTTACTAAGTGCGAATGGAATCTTCGCCGAGGTAACCCGAAAAGAGAAAAAGGCACTGATAGATCTGTATGAGAGTACCAACGGCACGGAATGGATAAAAAAGTGGAATCTGGAGGAACCCGTATCTACTTGGCGAGGTGTAAAAGTGGAGAAGGGTCATGTGATTGAAATAAACCTGTTTCGAAATAACCTTAATGGTGTTATTCCGGAGAGCATTGGAGATTTGGGCTATCTTAGGATTCTTAACCTTGCATTCAATACTATTACCGGGGAATTACCGGGTACTATAGTCTCACTGAATCGGTTAAGAGTACTGAAATTAGAAATGAATAGGATAAAAGGAGAACTCCCGGAAACCATTGGTGAAATGGAAAGCTTGGAGGAGATTAGCCTGTTCAATAATTTTTTGACCGGGAGTATTCCGGAGAGCATAGGCAGTATTAAGAACTTAAAAATACTTAACCTTTCCAGCAACAGTATTAAAGGAAGGATTCCAAACGCTTTGGGAGATTTGACCCAGTTGGAAAGTTTGGGTCTTTTTGAAAACGCTTTGGAAGGAAGTATTCCGCCGGAAATTGGAAAATTGGTAAAAATGAAGGAATTGGTATTGGCCAACAATCAATTGGCAGGTGAAATTCCCGCTGAGTTTGCCCAATTGGCCAATCTTGAAATATTTCAAATTCAAAACAATAAGTTCGATTCCTTTGAAAACCTACAGATGATGGATTCCCGTCAGTTTCTGGTATTCGATTATGATAAGGAAGAATTTGATCCTAATTTCAAGGACATCAATTTCAGTAAGACAAGAATGGCGGACACAAAATTTGAAGATGTTGAGGATGAGTAGTGATTTATAATTTTTTAGTTAGTTTGGTTAAAGGGGTGCAACTATGCATCCCTTTTTTTGTTTGAAATTTGCAGAGACACAGCCGATTACATAAGAAATCGAGAAAAAAAACGTTAAAAATAAACAATGTAACGAATAAAGACAATACATGCCAAATCCACATTGGCAAAAAAGAGCCATAACCAAGATATGGAACTATCAAAACGTTTTACTATTATCAACCCTAAATCCTTCTAATTATGAATAGAAAACTACTTTATACCACATTTCTTTTCTTCCTATTATTTCAAACCCTTGCTATAGCCCAAATACCCGAAAATGAAAAATCTGCTCTTATAGACCTTTACACCGCTACGAACGGAGATTCTTGGATCATTAAATGGAATCTTAAATCGGATGTTCGTCAATGGTATGGTGTAGATATTACTGAGGGTCATGTCGTTGGTCTTAACCTATATAAAAATAATTTGACCGGGAGGATTCCACCAAGTTTAAAAAACTTGAAAAGGCTTGAAGTTCTTGATCTTGCGTTTAATGCCTTGGAGGGAGAGTTGCCGACCACATTGGCCGAGCTTACCGAACTAAAGGTTTTAAAGCTTGAGATGAACAGTTTAAAAGGTGAGCTTCCCAAAAGTTTTACTGCAATGTCAAATTTGGAAGAACTTATCCTGTTCGACAATAAGCTTGGGGGAAGTATTCCAAAAGGTATTGGTGAGGTCAAAAACCTTAAGATTCTAGATCTTTCCAACAATTATCTGCAAGGAAGCCTACCCGAAAGTATTGGGGAACTTTCCAATTTAACAAATTTGGGGCTTTCCGGTAATAAGCTGGAAGGTGAAATAAATATTGGCTTTGGTAATATGCAAAACCTGTCCGAGTTGTTGCTGTCCTTTAATAACTTCAAAGGGACTGTACCCAAGGGCATCGATTCTTTGCCATTCTTGGAACTGGTTCAACTTCAAGGAAACGATTTCACTTCTTTCGAAAATCTTCAGGACATACAAAGTAAAAACCTCATTGTATTTGATACCGATGATTTGAAACTGAACCTTAAATATCGAGAATTATTTGACATCGATGCACCAGTGGCAAATACAAAATTTGAGGACGTCGAAGATGAGTAATGAGTTATAATTTTTTAGTCAATTTAGTTAAAGGGATGTTCTTTGCATCCCTTTTTTCTTCAAACACGTTCAATTAAAATCCAAAACCGTTAAACAAATTTTAATAAATATTTAACGTTAGTTGCATATGCAACTATTTGCCTTTTTGTATAGTTTAGCCCTGTGAAAACAAAAGGGATAGCAATTGATTTTGAGAACTCAATAGCCCCATGGATTGGGAGAACTTCCAAAATAGTGGATTATTATCTCCAGGAGGCCATGCAACGCCATGGTCTGGATTTGAGCAAGGAGCAGATGATAGTTTTGAAAAAGCTCCATGAACATGATGACCTTAATCAAAACGAACTGGCCCTTCTCACCTACCGCGACAAGTCTTCCCTAGCCCGTCTGCTTTCCAAAATGGAACAAAAAAACTACATATTCCGTAGACAAAATGGGGAGGATAAACGAATCAATGATGTTTTTTTGACGGAACAGGGCAAATCAACCTATCAAAAGACGCGACCCGTAATCAAGGAAATCATTGATATGATGGAACAGAATATTTCCCAGGAGGAGAAACAGCACATCATCAAAATTCTAAAGAAAGTACAGCAAAACTTTATTACTGAAACTGCATTACTTTAACCAACATTATGAGAAAAATCATCCTATCCCTTTTAGGCCTTTTGTTATTAGTAGGGGCCTATTTTGGAATGAAAAAAATAATTGCCAGTAAAAAGAACTTTAGACCACCGGCGGAGAAAGTGGTAAAAACGGTGTTTACCAAAGTTGTGACCAATGGCACCGTTCCTATTGTAGTTCCCGCGAATGGAAATCTTATGGCCAAGAGAAGAGTAGAGCTCTATTCCGAGGTACAGGGCGTGTTTCGGGGAGGCAGTAAGTTGTTCAAGGCGGGTCAAAAGTATCGTAAAGGTGAAACCATTATCCGAATCGATGCCTCGGAGTATGCGGCTTCCGTACAATCCGCCAAAAGTAATCTGTACAATGAACTTACCTCGATTATGCCAGATCTACGTCTGGATTATCCCGATATTTTTCCAAAATGGGAGGCTTATATAACTGGTTTTGACTTATCCAAAAGCACCCCGGAGTTACCAGAAATGATCTCGGAAAAGGAAAAATTCTTTATTTCCGGGCGTGGGATACTCACAAGCTATTATAACGTCAAGAATTTGGAACAACGATTGTCGAAGTATAAGATTACGGCACCCTATAACGGCATACTCACAGAGGCTTTGGTGACGGAGGGTACCTTGGTACGTTCAGGGCAAAAATTAGGTGAATTTATCAATACCGAAGTATATGAATTGCAGGTAGCGGTGAGTAAAACCTTTAGTGATTTGCTAAAAATTGGTGAAAAGGTTACCCTTGCCAATCTGGACAAAACAAAAACCTATACAGGGAAGGTTGCAAGAATTAACGGTAGAATAGATCAGGCTTCCCAAACCATTACCGCCTTTATTGAAGTTGCTGATAATACGCTAAGGGAAGGGATGTATCTAGAGGCAAACTTGGATGCCAAAGAAGAGACCAATGCCATTGAAATAGATAGGGGCCTTCTCTTGGAGAACAACCAAATTTTTGTGGTTCGTGATTCCATTCTTGATTTGATCGATGTGAAGCCGGTATATTTTACTGATAAAAAAGTAGTTGTTAAGGAAATACCCGATGGTACCATTATCATGGCCAAACCCTTGATCGGGGCATACACTGGTATGGCGGTTAAAATTTACAAGGACAATCAAGCTAACGTCCAGGGATCATGAGAAAAGTAATTGCCTATTTTATAAAGTACCATGTTGCGGTAGACGTAATAGTGTTTGCCTTTGTAATCTTCGGGATAGTCGGGGCCTTGTCCCTGAAGTCCTCTTTCTTTCCGTTAACGGAATCGAAGAATGTTTTTATTTCTGTAACCTATCCGGGTGCTTCCCCACAGGAAGTCGAAGAGGGAATAGTCCTTAAAATAGAGGATAACCTAAAAGGGCTGGAAGGGGTAGACCGTGTCACCTCCACCTCAAGGGAAAATAGTGGAAGTATCAATGTAGAAATCGAAAAGGGGCGGGATATCGATTTTATGCTTCTTGAGGTAAAAAATGCGGTTGACAGGGTGCCTACCTTCCCAGGAGGTATGGAACCGCTTATCGTTTCCAAGTTGGAAGCCGTAAGACCTACCATTAGTTTTGCCGTAAGTGGAGAAAACATTCCTTTGGCCACCCTCAAACAGATCGGTCGGCAGATAGAGAACGATATTCGCGCTATTGACGGAGTATCCCAAATTGATATCACCGGCTATCCCGAGGAAGAAATCGAAATTGCGGTCAATGAAAACAATTTGTTGGCATACAATATTTCCTTTACAGAAGTCGCAACAGCAGTAGGGAATGCCAATATTTTGGTCACCGGGGGCAACATTAAGACCAATGCCGAGGAGTATTTGATTCGTGCCAATAATCGTTCCTACTACGGTGACGAGCTTTCCAATATTGTAGTTAGGGCAGATGCTTCTGGCAGAACGGTACGCCTCAAAGATGTGGCCGAAGTCCGAGATCGATTCTCCGAAACCCCAAACGCCACTTATTTCAATGGGAACCTGTCGGTCAACGCTACGATTACCAGTACCAATACCGAAGATCTTATCGGTTCCGCGGAAAAGGTAAAGGAGTATATGCAGGAATTCAACGAAAAATATGACAATGTACGATTGGATGTGGTTAGGGATCTTTCCACCACCTTGACCCAGCGGACGCAATTGCTGACCGAGAACGCCATTATGGGAATGACCCTAGTACTCATTTTTCTATCCCTTTTTCTAAATACCCGATTGGCTTTTTGGGTCGCTTTCGGACTGCCCATTTCATTTTTGGGGATGTTTATCTTTGCAGGTTTCTTCAATGTGACCATTAATGTGCTTTCCCTATTTGGGATGATTATTGTTATCGGTATTCTGGTAGACGATGGTATTGTGATTGCAGAGAATATCTATCAGCATTCCGAGAAAGGCAAATCACCCATTCAAGCGGCTATTGATGGTACTATGGAAGTAATTCCACCGATTGTTTCGGCCATAATAACCACCCTGTTGGCATTTTCTATATTTCTGTTCTTGGACGGTCGAATCGGAGATTTCTTTGGAGAGGTTTCGGTCATTGTTATCCTTACTTTGGTCGTATCCCTTGTTGAGGCCTTGATTATTCTTCCTGCGCATTTAGCACATTCCAAGGCGTTGCGAGCTTTGGACAAAAAACCAAAAACCGGGATTGCCAGAGCCTTTGCCAAACTTAGGGTCTTTAACCAAGCTGGTGAAAGTGCCATGGCCTGGATGCGGGATAAGCTGTACAGTCCTGTCCTTAAGTTTACATTGCAGAACAAGTTACTGACCTTTGCCCTGTTCGCCGGTGCCCTTATGCTCACTTTTGGTTCTATTGGAGGAGGAATCATCCGTACGTCATTTTTTCCTCGAATTGCCAGTGATAGGGTCCAGGTAGATTTATTGATGCCCAACGGCACCAATGAAATCGTGACCGATTCGATCATTAGTTTAATAGAGGAGAAATCGGAGATCGTAAATCAAGAATTTACCGAAAAATATTTAAAGGGCACCGATAAGGTACTCTTTGAGAATGTAATCAAAAATGTGGGCCCCGGTTCTTCCGCGGCCACTTTGGTCATTAACCTTCTACCGGGAGAAGAACGGCCGGACGCCGTCCGATCCGATTTGATCACAAACCGACTTCGAGAACTGGTAGGCCCCATAATAGGGGCGGAAAGTGTTATTTATGGCTCAGGTGGAAACTTTGGAGGGGATCCCGTTTCGGTGTCACTCCTTGGCAATAATATCCAAGAATTAAAAGCGGCCAAGAGTGAGCTAAAAACTGCTCTGGAGAACAATGCGGCTCTAAAGGATGTAGCGGACAACGATCCCGCGGGAATCAAGGAAATTCGTCTGGAACTCAAGGAAAATGCATATTTATTGGGCTTGGACCTACGAACCTTGATGAACCAAGTACGTGCAGGCTTCTTTGGTGCACAGGCCCAGCGTTTCCAAAGAGGGCAGGATGAGATTCGGGTCTGGGTTCGCTATAATAGGGAAAATAGATCTTCCATAATTGATTTGGATGAAATGCGGATCGTTACCCCATCGGGCAGCAGGGTTCCCTTAAATGAAATTGCAAACTATACCATTGAGCGGGGCGATGTAGCTATCAATCGTTTGGAGGGCCAACGTGAAATACAAATTTCGGCAGACTTGAAAGATATAAAGGCAACAAGCCCAGTAGATATCATGAACGAAATTAGGACTGAGATCATGCCCGAAATCCAATCGAAATATCCAACCGTAACCGCATCGTACGAGGGGCAGAACCGGGAGCGGAATAAGCTCTTTGACTCCCTGAATTTTGTGGGCCTTTCCGTATTGGCCCTAATCTATCTTACCATTGCCTTTACCTTTAGAAGTTTTAGCCAGCCTCTGATGTTGCTTTTATTGGTCCCCTTTAGCCTCACCGCTGTCGCATGGGGCCATTGGATCCATGACTTCTCGATCAACATTCTATCCATGCTGGGTGTCATTGCACTCATTGGTATTATGGTAAACGACGGATTGGTGTTGATTGGAAAGTTCAATGGCAACCTTCGAGCCGGGATGGATTTTGACAATGCCATTTTCGAGGCTGGCCGCTCCCGTTTTCGTGCCATCTTTTTGACGTCCATAACTACGATAGCCGGATTGGCCCCATTGATGTTGGAAACCAGTCGCCAGGCCCAGTTTTTGATTCCAATGGCCATATCCATAGCCTACGGTATCGGTTTTGCCACGGTACTGACCTTGGTGATGCTTCCATTGTTCTTATCGTTCAGTAACCGCATTAAAACGAGTACCAAATGGCTTGCAACTGGAAGTGAAGTGAGTAAAGAAGAAGTAGAACGCGCCATTAAGGAACAAAAAGAAGAGGCCCTGATGGGTACGAGTCGCATCCAAGACCTTAATGGTAAGCAAAAGGACATTTCCGAACAGGAACTTTTGGAAACAGCTGAAATTTATAAAGAAAGTACCTCAGAGACTACTATAGAGAACCCATAACCGAATGAGAAAAATTTACATCCTAGGCCTATGTTTTTC
Source organism: uncultured Flavobacteriaceae bacterium (assembly GCA_947494715.1). Taxonomy (GTDB): domain Bacteria; phylum Bacteroidota; class Bacteroidia; order Flavobacteriales; family Flavobacteriaceae; genus Ulvibacterium. The sequence continues at coordinate 111,205 of CANLWG010000011.1, forward strand.
CATGGGTTTTTCATCGCTGTTCGCCCAAGAAAAAGTATTGTCAAAACAAGAGGCCTTTAATCTGGCCCTGGAAAATAATTTTGGCATTGAGATAGCAAAGAACCAAATTGAAATAGCAAAGAACAATCAAAGCATTTTGAATTCGGGTTTTTTGCCCAGCTTAACAGGTACCGCCAATGCCAATTACCAACGAGACGATAACACTTTTTCGTTTCCCGGTCAATTCTTGAACGACCCTGATACCAATGAACCCATTATAGATCCGGATACAGGCCAAGCTGTTCTCAGGCCCGATGTTGATCTATACAAGGCAGAGGCACAACGCTATGGTACCGCTTTAAATGCCAGTTATACCCTATTTGATGGTCTTGGACGCCTATATAACTATAAACGGCTCAAGGAAGAGTATCGGTTGAGTGAGCTTCAGGCCCGAGAAACTATTGAAAATACCATGTTGCAACTCTTCAGTGTTTATTTTGAGGTTGCCCGGCTTACCGAAAATGAAAATGTCCTAAAACAGACATTGGAAATTTCCACGGACCGAATAAAAAGAGCGGAATATGCCTTTGAATATGGGCAGAACACTAAATTGGATATCTTGAACGCCCAAGTAGATGTGACCAATGACAGTATCAATTTATTGAATACCCGTCAGCAATTGGTCAATACCATACGCGACTTAAATGTTGTTTTGGCCGAGGATTTAAATACGGCATATCAGGTAGATACGGTGGTTCGCTTTACTCCAAAAATGCAATTGGAGGATTTTATTTCACAGGCCGATTTGAACAATGTAGTTCTATTACAAACAGAAAGAAATCTAGCCATAAACGAATATGATATTAAAGTGAATCGCTCCGGATATTTGCCAGTGGTAGACCTTAACGGTTCTTATGGATGGAACCTTAACCAGAACGCACCAGGGGCTTTTTTCCCGGGAGTAAACGTAAACAATACACGGAATTTTGCCTTGGGCGCAAGCCTAACTTGGAATTTGTTCGATGGTGGTGGAACAACGGTTAGGGTCAAAAATGCTAAATTGACCTATGAAAACCAAGAGTTACAGAAAAAGCAGATAATGCTGGAGGTTAGGCGCGATATTGAAAATGCTTTGGCTATTTATGAAAATAGATTAAATGTCTACCACATCCAAGAACAAAACGTGATTACCAACCAAAACAATTTTGAACGTAGTAAGGAACAGTTTCAATTGGGGCGTATCACCTCTATTGAATTTCGTCAAGCGCAAATTAACCTCTTGAATGCGCAGACTAATAAGAATTTGGCCAAATACGATGCGAAGTTGGCCGAACTACAATTGTTACAATTAACGGGACAATTGCTAAACGTTGAACTTTAATAATACGTTCTAACCGGATATTTTAGTATAGAAAGGCCATGTCAAAAAAAGGTATAGGAATTATCGGTACAGGTTCTATAGTGCGCACTTATATCAAGTGTATCGATGAAATTGATGCTGTTGAGCTCGTCGCTCTGTATACCAAATCATCCGATAGGGTCAAAAAAATCGAATTTGAATTTGGGATTCCGGTTTATGACAATCTCGAAAAGTTTCTGGCTCTACCCGAAATTCACATGGTCTGCATATGCAACGAAAGTGGCGGTCATGGCCAAGCGATTGTCAAAGCCGCAGAGTCAAAAAAACACATATTGTGCGAAAAGCCTTTGGAGGTTACCCTCCAAAAAATAGATGAGGCCATTATCTCTTGTAAACAGAATAAGGTGAAGTTGGGCTGTGTCTTTCAAAACAGATATGGAGCTCATTTTAGGGAAGTTTTCGATGCAATATCAAAGGGGAAGTTGGGAAAACTATTGATGGGCAATGCCCATATCAATTGGTATCGGAATACGGAATATTACGCAAAAAACCCTTGGCGGGGCACTTTGGAATTGGATGGAGGTGCCGCACTTATGAATCAAGGGATTCATACCATTGATTTACTATTGCATCTTTTTGGGGAGGTAAAATCGGTTTTTGGAACGGTTAAGACCAGAGTGCACAATATCCAAGGTGAAGATGTGGGTTCAGGAATTTTAGAATTCACGAATGGGGCCATTGGGAACATTACAGCAGGAACAGCCTTGTATCCCGGACACCCAGAACGATTGGAAATATATGGCGAAAGGGGAAGTATTCTTATGGAGGGTGGAAAAATTGTGAGCTGGAACGTTGAGGATGTTCCAGAACCGGATTTTGGAAAAGGGAATCACAATGGGAGTGGGGCTGCCGACCCTACCGCAATAGGTCATCAAAACCATAAAAAAGTGATTTTGGATATGTTGGATGCCATTGAAGAAGATAGACCACCCATGGTAGATGGCCCTGAAGCCCGAAAATCTGTTGAGGTTATTACTGCATTATACAGATCATCGACCAGCCAAAGCATAGTTTTTTTGTGATTTCTTGTAACTTGATGATTTCATCCGGCATCCAAATAAGTTATCTAGCGTTTACCACATGTACGAACATTTTTTCCAATGCCCGTATTGCTGGGCAGAGATTTCGATGTTAATGGACCCCTCCGTTAACCAGCAGGCCTATATAGAGGATTGCGAAGTATGCTGTAATCCCATTGAGATCCAAACACGATTTGAAAATAACGGATTAACAAGTTTCCAAGCTACCGAAATCGGTCAGTAATGGAATCTCGATCCTGCTAGCTTTGTTTACCTAGATTATATACTTTTAGGTTGACCAATTTCAATGTTATTGTGGATTTGCCAAAAATGATTTCGCCCAAGATTTTCCCAATTCTCTTGGTAAACTTTATAGGTATTTTAGGATATAGTATAGTTATTCCTATCCTGATATTTATTGTTGCCGATATGGGTGGCAATGGATTCATTTATGGTATTCTAGGGGCCATGTACCCCTTCTTTCAATTTATCGGTGCGCCAATATTAGGAAGTCTTTCCGACCGTATCGGAAGAAAAAAGGTGCTGGTAATAAGTCAGGCCGGCACTTTTGTAGCTTGGATGCTCTTTCTATTAGCCTTTGCCCTTCCCAAAACCCAGCTTTGGTCTCAAAATACCGAACTTACCGGGAGTTATATCATGACACTTCCCCTGATCTTCATTTTTATTGCTAGAATTTTTGATGGGTTCACGGGAGGAAATGTTTCCGTGGCCAATGCCTACCTCTCGGATATATCAACGGATGAGGACCGTAACAAGAATTTTGGGAAAATGGGGGCTTCCACCAGTTTGGGTTTTGTCCTTGGGCCTGCCGTAGCGGGACTCTTGGCTTCTACAGTCCTAGGAGAAATAGTACCTTTGGCATTGGCCGCTTTGATTTCGCTCATCGCTATTTTTGTCATCAGCACAAAATTAAAGGAAAGTAATCCTTGTGTGGTAGATACCGGTGGACTGAATACCCATTCTTTTCGAAGATTTTTTCAGGTTGAGCACAAAGATTGTTATCAGGAAGGTGATATTGAGGCGAACCCACCTAAAAAGGGTTGGGGAACAGTTCTTAAGGAACCAGGGATTCCGTTGTTATATGCCGTGTATTTTTTAACTTTTCTGGCCTTTAGTTTATTCTATGCGGGTTTGCCAATCTATGCCAGCACGCTTTTGGAATGGACCGCAATAGACTTAGGGATTTTCCTGGCATATTCCAGCTTGATCATGATCTTGGTCCAAGGGCCATTACTTTCTAAATTATCGGACAATATCAGCAATCAATCCTTAATCTTGGTAGGATCCCTTTTATTGTCATTGAGCTTTTTTCTGCTCTCTATGGACAGTTTGGTCATACTTTATGTAGCAAATACGCTCTTATCCATTGGCAATGGTTTAATGTGGCCCAGTTTTTTGTCATTATTGGCACGGACCGGAAGCCCTCAAATTCAGGGAGCTATTCAAGGCTATGGCAATAGCATGGGTAGTATGGCTAGTATGCTAGGCCTTGTTTTGGGAGGCTTGTTGTTCGAAACTATGGAGACCAACGTATTCGCAATCGGTTCGGGGATTTTTTTAATAGTCACTCTCTTAATGGGGGCCAATTTTCTACAGGGTAACAGAAAGACCGTGATCGATAGCGGCACGACTGTCACCGCTGGATAGTATTCAATCCATAACCTTGATTTTGCCACCAAAGACTTTGTTTCGCTCTACATCTTTTGGATTGCCATAGATGTAGATGGAACCCCCTGCCCGAACTTTGGCCTGTACTTTTTCCGAAGCCTTTACATCGGCCCGTCCACCCGCATTCACGGTAACTGTGGTTTCATCGGTATCCAAGGCCTTGTTATACACCTGCCCGCCGGTATTTACCATGACTTCCTGGGTTTTGGCCTGGCCGGTTAAAGAGACTTCTCCCCCGGAAACCGATTTGGTATATAGGTCGGCCACATCAATTTTCAAATCGATATGGCCTCCTTCCTGCGTCTTAATTTCAACACGATTACCGGTAAAGGTTTCGTCCGAAGTAATCTTGGCATTCTCATTGGCATCCAAAAGGACTAGGGTTTCGGTATAATACAAAGTGGCTTTAGCTTCGCCCCCGTCCATAAAGTTATCGAACTCCATTTTTATTTTTAGGAGCCCATTCTTGTTGGAGATATCCACCTCGTCTTGATCGTCCCCGGTGATGACCAATTTATTCTCGTTGCTTTTTACCAAATCCACAACAATACGGTCATACGCTTTTACCTCCGTAAACTTTTCGAGTTTTTTCGTATTTGCCCTTTGTGCCAAAACATTGACCGAAATAGATAGGGCTATGACCAAATACATTAATTTTTTCATGTTAACGGGTTTACTAATGTTCATCCAAATATAAAGTATTTTGAGATTGGAAATCCGCAGGAAAATTTGAGAATCGGGGAGATTGATATTTCGCGAATGTAGTAAGATTGCATATATTGGGGGAATATCGCAAATGAAGTGCGGTTTCCCTTTCTCAAATAGGGTTTCCGGGTAGCTTGGCATAGGACATGGCTGAAAAAAAATCAAAGAACTTTTTGAGACTCATAGGCCCAGGGTTTATAACCGCGGCGCTGGTACTAGGCCCCGGCAGTTTGGCTGTAGCCTCCAAAATAGGAGCCAACTATGAATTTCGACTACTTTGGATAGTACCGATCTGTGTCTTGTTTATGGCAGCCTTTACGATGGTTTCTACCCGAATTGGACTCTCTTCCAATCTCACATTGATTCAATTAATACGTAAAAAATACGGGAGTGCCGTATGCATTGTTATAGGAGTGGGGCTATTTGTGGTGGCCGCTTCCTTTCAGGCGGGCAATTCCATCGGTGCGGGTATGGTGTTTGGCGAGATGTTCCATTCCTCCTCCGTACCTTGGGTGATTCTCTTTTCTTTAACGGCCATTGTTCTACTGTTCTTTAAATCATTCTTTAAGATTTTGGAAAGGATTATGATTGCCATGGTGGTCCTGATGCTGATTTCCTTTGTAATTACCTTGATTATCTCAAAACCCAATATTTCACTTTTGCTAGAGCAGTTTAATTTTAGCCTGCCCGGAGGTTCCGAATTTTTGGCCTTGGCCTTGGTAGCTTCCAGTTTTTCGGTGGCCGGGGCCTTTTATCAATCGTATCTGGTACAGGAAAAAGGGTGGGATACAAACAAATCAAAATCCCATGAACGAGAAAGCCTATCGGGCATATTAATTTTGGGTATCATAACGGCAACAGTTATGTTGGTAGGCGCATCCGTACTGTTTCCCCAAGGAATACAAGTGAATTCGGCTACGGAGATGGGAAAGACATTGGAGCCGATTTTTGGTAGTTATGCAACGCTGATTTTTATGCTGGGCCTCTTCGCCGCTTCCTTTTCCTCATTAATAGGAAACGCTACCCTAGGTGGAGTTCTGTTGTCCGATGCATTGAATGTGGGAAGAAAATTGGAATCCCGTAACGTACGCTACGTTATCATGTCGGTGATTTTTATCGGAGCAGTGGTAGCCATTATTTTTGGAAGCCTTCCCATAGAACTGATAGTAATGGCACAGGGATTTACCATTATTGTTGGCCCCTTGATTGGGTTAATGCTCTATTTGATAGCAAGGGATAGTGCCAAAAAAAAGCAACTAAGGCTGGGCTTGCCATTGCAAACTGTGTTGATTTTCGGATTGATACTGCTATTAGTTTTGGCAGCGGCGAATGTCTACAATATATTTATCAAATAAATTGGAAATAATGATTGGAACGATTGCCGAACTGGAAGAAAAGCTCTCCCAACCCTCAACGCAACTTATTGCGGACATGGCTAAAATCGAGGGTGATATCATGATTCTGGGCCTGGGCGGCAAGATGGGTCCTACACTGGCAAAACTGGCCAAAAGAGCGATAGATGAGGCTGGTATTGATAAAAAAATAATAGGGGCCTCACGTTTTTCGAATAAAGGACTTTTTCAAGAACTTACGGATTTTGGTATCGATTGTATGCAGGTAGATTTGTTAGATGACAAAGCATTAATGAAGCTTCCCGATGCCAGAAATGTAATTTATATGGCCGGCAATAAATTCGGAACTGTGGGTAACGAACATTTTACCTGGGCAATGAACGCTTATTTACCGGGAAGAGTTTCGGAAAAATATAGAAACTCGAATATCGTGGTCTTCTCTACGGGAAATGTGTACCCTTTTATGCCCATAGATAGCGGAGGTGCCACCGAGGAGATTAAACCATCTCCCATTGGGGAATATGCTCAGTCCTGTTTAGGAAGGGAGCGCGTTTTTGAGCATTTTTCGGTTAAAAATGGGACTAAAATGCTACTATATCGTTTAAATTATGCTTTGGATTTACGGTATGGGGTCTTACTGGAAGTTGCAAAGGCGGTAGCGAGCCAAAACCCGATCGATTTAAGCATGGGGTTTGTAAATGTAATTTGGCAAGGTGATGCCAACGAATATGCCATTCGAAGTCTGTTGCATTGCGAATCTCCGGCCAAAAAACTGAACATTACCGGTCCGGAGATTGTAGCAGTGCAATGGCTGGCGGAGGAATTTGGAAAATTATTGGACAAAACGCCTATTTTTGAAAACGGCCCAAACGAAACAGCACTTTTGAGCGATTCGGCCCAAGCGTATACATTATTTGGAAACCCTTCTGTTTCCTTGGAAGAAATGATACGGTGGACCGCCCATTGGATCAAGATCGAGGGTGAACAACTCGGTAAACCCACGCATTTTCAGGAACGTAAGGGTGATTTCTGAAAAAGGGATTCGAAAGGTTAAAATGAATGAGTCAGGAGAAAATTCTAATCAGGACACATATGGAACACAAGAAATGAAAACCCTTAAACCCGAAATAAAAAAATTGCTCCATAAGGGTACGGTGATTCCTGCCCATCCCTTGGCACTGACTGAGGACCGCCAATTGGACGAAAGTAGGCAACGCTTATTGACCCGTTATTATATGGCCTCGGGAGCTGGTGGTATTGCCATAGGGGTGCACACAACGCAATTTCAGATTCGGGACCCGAAAATAAACCTGTATCGCAAAGTCCTGCAATTGGCCTTGGAAGAAATTGAAAGTGCCAGTTTGGATCGACCCTTTATCAAAGTGGCTGGTGTAAGCGGGGATACATCGCAAGCCATCCACGAGACAGAGATTTGTGCAGAGCTTGATTATGACATTGTCCTGGTCAGCACCAATGGATTGGGAAGTTTTACGGAAGAAGCCCTTTTAAATCGTACCCGGAAAATTGCGGAGATCATACCTGTTTTTGGGTTTTATTTACAGCCCGCTGTTGGCGGATGGGTTTTAAGCTATGATTTTTGGAGGGCTTTTTCTGAAATTGAAAATGTATATGCCATCAAAATGGCACCTTTTAACCGCTATCAAACTTTGGAGGTCGTCCGAGCGGTCTGTGCCTCATCCCGAAATAACGAAATCGCTTTGTACACGGGTAACGATGACAATATCGTTGCGGATCTTTTGACTACCTATGAGGTACAGGTCAACGGAAAATCGATTAAAAAAGATATCGTGGGGGGACTTCTAGGTCATTGGGCGGTATGGACAAAAAAAGCGGTCGAACTATTGGATAGTGTGCACAACATCAAAAAATCTGGAACTACAATTCCTAAGGAACTGATGACGCTGAATATTGCGGTTACGGATACCAATGCGGCTTTTTTTGATGCGGCCAATGATTTTCATGGTTGTATCGCCGGTATTCATGAAGTACTTCGGAGGCAAGGCCTGTTAAAGGGGATTTGGTGCTTGGATGCCAAGGAAGGCCTGTCCAAAGGGCAAATGGATGAAATAAATCGGGTCTACAGGGAATACCCGGAATTGAACGATGATATATTTGTAAAAAACAACATGCAACAATGGGAAGAAGGGTTGTATTAAGCTTCTTTTATGTACCATATTTCTAATAAAAAATCAATACTTTTAACCAAATGAAATCAATGGACTTTACAATTAAAAACTTGGCCAAATTTATAGGTTTATCGATGATACTGGTCATAGGATTCTCCTCGTGTAAATCTGTAAGTTCGGTGTCCGATGAAGAGGAAAATAAGGCAGAAAAAACAGCACCTGCAAAACAAGAGAAGGTCTCTTTGGACTATACCGAAAAAATACCGGCTACTGAAATAGGCTTTGAAATGGTGTTGATTCCGGGTGGTGAATTTATGATGGGAAGTCCTGAATCCGAAGGAGAAAGAAAACCGCATGAAGGCCCTCAAAGAAAAGTCAAGATAGATTCCATGTATATGGGAAAATATGAGCTCACCTGGGAGGTTTTTGAACTTTTTTTCAAACAGAACCAAGAGTTGTTCGTGAAATTGGACGATGACCGGGTTATGAAAATAGATGCAATAACTAGACCTAGCCCCCCTTATGAAGACCCATCCTATGGTATGGGAAAGGACGGCTATCCCGCTGTAAGTATGTCTGCTTACTCGGCTTTGGTCTTCTGCAAGTGGTTAAGCGCAATAACCGGAAAGTTCTATCGCCTACCCACAGAAGCAGAATGGGAATATGCGACCCGAGCGGGAACAGATTCCGCTTACAGCTTCGGGGATGGTACGGATGATATCGATGCCTATGCGGTATATTACAAAAACTCGAATAATCAATATGCCAAAGTAGGGAGTAAAAAACCTAACCCATGGGGACTATATGATATGCACGGGAATGCTGCCGAGTGGACATTGGACGAATATAAGGAAGACACATATGCCACTTTGGACACGGACAACCCGTGGATGACCCCGATGGTTATCCACCCAAGAGTCTTTAGAGGAGGTTCGTGGGATGATGATGCGGATAAATTACGTTCTGCAAGTAGGTCGGCATCCAGTTTGAAATTACAGAAACGTGACCCCCAAATACCCAAAAGTTTTTGGTGGTTTACGGACAGTAATTATATAGGTATGCGTTTGGCAAGCCCAGCAAAACAACCCACGCCGGAGGAGCAGAAAAAGTTCTGGCAAAGGGTGTTGGATGAATAGATGTATTCCAAAAGAGAAAGTTTTCATTGGAATGCGAGATTGAACAAGGATAATTGTAAATGAAGGGGTATCCGGTAAAATGGAACGACACTTACCACCCCACCCGTAAAAGATGAAGAGCCCTAAGAAAACCACCCGTAGAACATTCGTAAAAACTTCGGCCAAAACGGCGGCAGCTAGTTTGGTTTTTGCCCAGCTCCCTGTTTTTTCCAGTGCCAATGTTTTGGGTCAAGATCGTATTAAATTGGGCCTGATAGGTTGTGGTGGAAGGGGCACAGGAGCTATCTTTCAGGCATTGACAGCTTCCAAATCCGTTCAACTGGTTGCCATGGGAGATGTTTTTCAGCACGAAATGGATTCCAGTCTTCAACGGGTGTCCAAAGATTTTCCAGATCAGGTAGATGTACCAAAAGAACGACAGTTCTTAGGACTTAATGCATATAAGAATGTGATTGCTGAATGTGATGCGGTTATCTTGGCAACTCCACCGGGATTTCGCCCCGAGCATTTCGAGTATGCCGTGGCATCGGATAAACACATTTTTATGGAAAAACCCTTGGCGGTAGATTCCCCGGGGTATCGAAAAATAGTGGAAACAGGTAGATTGGCAGAGCAAAAAAACTTAAATGTGGTGGTAGGGCTGCAGTTTCGCTATGAAATTGCCATGAATGAAATGGTAAATAAGATTCACGATGGGGAACTTGGCGAAATTCTTTCCACGGATGTTTACTATAATGTGGGAAAGGCAACGGTACATCCCAGAAAACCAGGCCAGACCGAATTGGAATATCAAATAAGCAATTGGCATTATTTCAATTGGCTATGGGGCGGACAATTGGCCGGACAAACTATTCACCAGATAGATGTTATCAATTGGGTTAAAAAGGATTATCCCGTAAAGGCAAGTGGAATGGGAGGTAGGGCCATATTAAAAGGCCCTGACCACGGTGAGATTTTCGATCACCATTATGTGGAATTTGAATATGCCGATGGCACCAAACTTCATGTACAATGCCGTCAGATGGACAATTGCGATAACCGAATGGGTTTCAATATACAAGGTACGGTTGGCCGGGCAGATGAGCGTTTTCAATTTTTAAACAATGACGGAAATGTGCTTTGGCGATATCGTGATAGGGACGACCCTTCTTCCTCCCAAATAGAACAAGATGTGTTTATCGGTGCAATACAAGGTACACATCCCTATATTAATAATACCGAATATGGGGCAGAGAGTACCATGACCACTATAATGGGCCGTATGGCTATTGAATCTGGCAAGGTCATTGCGTTGGATAAGGCAAAAGTGTCCAATTTGAATATAGTGCCCAGCCCGATTACTTGGGACATGAAAATGCCCAATGCCCCTTTGGAAGACGGAAATTATAGTATTCCAGGACCAGGAAAGGAGGTTTTATGATAGCGAATCAATACATTAAACTTACATAGCAATGAAAAAAAATATTCTGACCTTATTTTTGGCAAGTATTACCTTCGCCGGTTTCTCTCAGGAAACCTATTCGCTTTCCTCCGAGAGCACCCTAACCATCGATGGTACTTCTACACTTCATGATTGGACGGTTACGGCCAATACCATGGATGGCAAGCTAGTAGCTGAGGGTACTGCCCCAAAGGAAATAGATTTTGAAGTTCTGGTAACGGACATCAAAAGTGAGCGGGGCGCTACCATGGATAAAAAAACGCACAATGCCCTTAAAATGGAAGACCATCCCAAGGTTACATTTAAACTCAAGGAGGTAAAAGGCAGTTCTTCAGTGGTGGGTACTTTGAACATTGCCGGGGCAGAAAAGGAGGTGGAAATCAAAACGGAAATGACAAATGCCAATGGTCAACTTAAAATAAAGGGTGAAAAACCTATAAAGCTTCAGGATTATGGTATGGAACCTCCTTCGGCAATGTTCGGGCAAATTGTGGTTGGGGATGATGTGGTGGTAAAGTTCGATTTGGTTTTTACAAAGTAATTAAGTCTAAATTTTCCGATTCCATAAGGAAATATTATTACTATTGGGCGGCTATACAAATCGCTGAACACTAATTTTTTATATTGAAAGCAGGGATGGATGTACGTGAAAAAATCGAATCGCTTGCCCAAAAATTCGCCCCTGAATTTGTAGCTGTTAGGCGTCACCTTCACCGAAACCCGGAACTATCTTTTCAAGAATATGATACATGCGCTTACATTGAAAAAAGACTACAGGCCATTGGAATAACCGATATCGCCTCGGTTGCAGAAACCGGTCTTTTGGCTACCATCGAGGGAAAGCAAAAGGGAGATACTGTTTTATTACGTGCGGATATGGATGCGTTGCCAATCCTTGAAAAAAACAAAGTACCCTATGCCTCTAAAAATGATGGGATAATGCATGCTTGTGGACATGATGCCCATAGTGCCTCGCTCTTGTTATGTGCTAAAATTTTATGGGAAATAAAAGAGGATTTAAACGGTAGTATTAAGCTGCTATTTCAACCTGGGGAGGAAGTTGTTCCAGGGGGAGCTTCTTTGGTTATGCAGGAAAAGGCATATCAGGATTTAGGCGGCCTTCCCCATATTGGGCAACATGTGCAGCCAAACCTTCCGGTAGGCAAAGTGGGTTTCTGTTCTGGGAAGTTCATGGCCAGTATGGATGAACTCTTTTTGACAATAAAAGGGAAAGGTGGTCATGGTGCCATGCCGGAAAGTTTAGTCGATCCGGTGCTAATTGCATCGCACATAATCGTAGCGGCACAGCAATTGGTAAGTCGCATGGCCTCCCCAAGAACACCTTCCGTATTATCATTTGGAAAAGTAATTGCGAACGGTGCTGTCAATATTGTCCCCGACGAGGTTCACATTGAAGGTACTTTTCGAACCTTTGACAAGGCTTGGCGAAAAGATGCTTTGCAGAGACTTGAAAAATTAGTTACATCCATCGCAGAGGGTATGGGAGGTAGTTGCGAACTTAAAATTAATCATGGGTATCCCTATCTAATAAATGATGCCGTCCTGACCCGGGATATGAAATCCGCCGCCATTGAATATTTGGGTAGTAAAAATGTAGTTGACCTTGAACCTTGGATGGCCGCGGAAGACTTTGCCTACTATTCCCAAAAGAATCCCTCTTGTTTTTATTTGTTGGGGGTCGGGAATGAGCAAAAAGGAATCCAATCCGGTCTGCATACACCAACATTCGATATTGATGAAAACGCCTTGGAAATAGGAGGAGGATTGATGGCCTGGCTTGCCTTTAAAAATTTAGGTCATAGTTAAAATCCGGTATTTTGACCTAAATATTTGGACAACGATATCCAACTTCTTTATTTTTTACAAATAGGTTGGTTTTCTAACAAAAAATACCAACAATAGGCAATTTGCTATTTGTAGCAATACTTAGGAATTCACTAACTTTATGGATTCGCGATAGATAAAGGAAGCGGAAAAAAATTTCTATGAAACAGAAAATAGTCATTATTGCTATTCTAGCCGCTTTGCTGACTTTGTTGTATGCCTTTAAAGCGGGTGTTTTCAATGGAGGAGAGGATGCGTACGCCAATCTTAAGGTACCCGACGTAATTGATTATAATTTCCATATCAAGCCCATACTTTCTGACAATTGCTATACCTGTCATGGCCCAGATGCCAACAAGCGAAAAGCGGGCCTACGATTGGATTTGGAAGAAACCGCCTTTTTGGAATTGAAGGAAAACCCTGGAAATTATGCCCTGGTATCCGGTAAGCTTGGCGAAAGCTTGCTCTATGGACATATCACAACGGATGATCCGAATTTGATGATGCCGCCACCGGATTCCAAACTGGCCCTGAATTCGTATGAGAAAAAGTTGATTAGGAAATGGATCCAGCAAGGGGCAAAATTTGAAAAGCATTGGGCATTTATTCCTCCTACAAAAAAGGAGGTGCCCACATTCGAAGTTTTGGACGGGGTACAGAACGAAATAGATGGATTTGTTTTTAAGAAACTGGAAGAACATAACGTACTTCCTTCCGAAAGGGCTTCCTTGGAGACCCTTATCCGTAGGGTAAGTCTTGATCTTACCGGACTGCCTCCCCAAAGGGAACAGGTACAAAAGCTACTGGCCGATACTTCTGAAGCTACTATGGCCAAAATAATTGACAAGTTTCTGGCATCTCCCGCCTATGGGGAACGTATGACACAGTCGTGGTTGGATCTGGCGCGTTATGCGGACTCCCACGGATATCAGGACGATAGCTATCGCACCATGTGGCCTTGGCGCGATTGGGTAATCCATGCATTTAATGAAAATATGCCCTATGATGATTTCTTAACTTTGCAATTGGCCGGCGATTTGCTGTCCAACGCTACCAAAGAACAGATTTTGGCCACAGGATTTAATAGAAACCACCCCATAACCCAAGAGGGTGGGGTTATTCAAGAAGAATATCGGACTAACTATGTTTTGGACCGTACGAACACCTTGGGCAAGGGTATTTTGGGAATAACCTTGGAATGTGCCCGCTGTCATGACCATAAGTATGATGCCATTTCACAAGAGGATTATTTTGGGCTTTTTGCTTTTTTCAATCAGGTGAATGAAAAAGGACTTCAAATGGATGCCGTACAGGCTGCCAACCAAAAGTTCTTTGCCGATCCCCCATATATAGAAATATCGGCCAAGGAAACCGAGGATGTACTTTCATTTATCAACATGAAAAAGACACCTAAGATCAAGGTGATGGTCATGAACGATTCTGCCGCGAAAACCACCTATATTCTAAATAGGGGCGAATACGATCAGCCTACGGATTCAGTACTGCCCAATACACCAAAAACTATTTTTCCTTTTTCCCAGGAATTTCCGGCAAATCGACTTGGTTTAGCTAAATGGGTGACGGATAAAAACAATCCATTGACCGCACGGGTTTTTGTGAATCGTATATGGGGAATGCTTTTTGGACGGGGACTTGTGGAAACTTCAGAGGATTTTGGGGTACAGGGTAGTCTCCCTACCCACCCCGAACTTTTAGATTGGTTGGCAGCGGATTTTATGGAGCACGATTGGGACATTAAATATCTGCTCAAGAAAATTATGCTTTCCGCTACCTATCAGCAAAAATCGGAACTTCGCCCAGACCTTAAAAAGGTAGATTCCGAGAACCGGTTGTTGGCTCGGGCACCACGATTTCGTATGAGTGGCGAAATGATACGGGATTATATTCTTGCTTCAAGCGGTCTTTTGAATACGGAGATTGGAGGGCCCAGCGTAAAACCGTATCAACCACCCGGTCTTTGGGAAGAGACCAATGCAGGGGGAAATAGAGGGATATTAACAAAATATATCCCGGGCGAAGGGGATGATCTATATAGAAGGTCCCTGTACACCTTTTGGAAACGTACGTTACCACCACCTAGTATGACCATCTTCGATGCCCCAACAAGGGATTTTTGTGAGGTTCGTCGGCAAAAAACGAATACCCCCCTGCAAGCCTTGGCACTGCAGAACGACATACAAATATTAGAAGCAGCCCGGGTATTGGCGCAGCGAACTTTGGTCGAAAAAGAAGATGACAAGGCTATCGTAGAGAATATCTTTCAAAGTCTGTTGGTACGTTCGCCCAAAAAAGAGGAATTATTGACTTTGAACAATTATTATAATGATGCCCTTGAAACCTATTTAAACAATGTGGAGGATGCCAAAAAATTGGTCGCGGTCGGAGAATATGAACAATTAGATGTTGATCCGGCCAAAACGGCCGCTTTAATGTTGACCGCTCAGGTAATCTATAATTTGGACGAAACCATAACAAAAGAGTAATAGCCATGTCGCAACATCATCATGAACCGAAGGAAGAACCCTCATTGAAGGTAAACCGCAGGCATTTTTTTTCGCAATTGAGTGTAGGCATTGGTTCATTGGCCCTGGGCTCACTTTTAATTCCAGATCTTTTCAAGGGAGAAACCAAGGATTTGGCCACCAGGCCTTTAGGGATTCCCCATTTTGCGCCAAAGGCAAAGCGTATTATTTATTTGTTCCAGGCGGGTGCACCTTCGCAGTTAGAAACTTTTGACTACAAACCGACCCTTCGTAAGCGTATGGGACAGGATTTACCGGAATCTATCCGTAAAGGACAAAGGTTAACGGGGATGACGGCAAATCAGGATAAATTTCCCTTGATGCCCCCTAAAGTTGGATTTCAACAACATGGCGAAAGTGGAACCTGGATCAGTGACTTTTTTCCGCATACGGCCAAAATTGCTGACGATATTACCGTAGTACGCAGTATGCATACAGAGGCCATAAACCATGACCCAGCCATAACTTTTTTCCAGACGGGTAGCCAGATTTCGGGTCGCCCCAGTATGGGCTCTTGGATGAGCTACGGGCTTGGAAGTGAAAACAAAAATTTGCCTTCTTTCGTAGTCCTGACTTCCAGAGGAAAAGGTAATAGCCAAGGGCTTTATTCCAAACTATGGTCCAGTGGTTTCTTGGACTCTAAGCATCAAGGTGTATTGTTGCGTTCGGGCAAGGACCCCGTATTATACCTAAACGATCCGGAAGGACTGTCTCGCTCGGACAAGAGGCATTTATTAGATCATGTGTCCTCCTTAAATAAATTGCACCACGTAGAAACTGGTGATGACGAAATTGAATCCCGGATCGCACAGTATGAAATGGCATACCGCATGCAGATGTCCGTCCCTGATGTTATGGACATTTCCAAGGAGCCGGAATCCATAATCAAATTATATGGGGAAGATTGCCAAGTGCCTGGAACCTATGCGGCAAACGCGTTACAGGCACGTAGGTTGGCCGAAAATGGTGTCCGGTTTATCCAATTGTATCATCAAGGTTGGGACCAACACGGTAATCTACATGATGAAATGGCAGGCCAGGCCATGGATGTGGACAAAGCTTCCGCAGCCCTTGTCCTGGATTTAAAACAACGAGGTATGTTAGAGGATACTTTGGTCATTTGGGGCGGTGAATTTGGTAGGGGCAACTACTGTCAGGGAAAATTCGATCCAAACAACTATGGGCGTGACCATCATCCCCGTGCTTTCAGTATATGGATGGCCGGTGGTGGAATAAAACCGGGACTAAACTATGGGCAGACGGATGAATTCGGATATAATGTAATTGAAAACCCTGTACACATCAATGATTTTCATGCAACCCTAATGCATGCCATGGGGCTGGATCATGAACAACTCATCTATAAATATCAAGGCCGTCGTTTTCGTTTAACCGATGTAGCGGGGCATGTGGTCAAAGACCTTTTAGCGTAAAATGGCATATACCCTTAAAAATGGAAAGGTCGACTATGTCGTTTTTGGACTTTCCGTATTCCTTATTTTTTGTTTACTGTTCGAATCCTATATTGAGCTTCCTGTCCTTGTTGCCTGGATTGGGCGATGGCATCCGTTGGTGCTCCACTTTCCAATTGTACTTTTACTGATTGCCATTTTTTTGGGATTAACAGGAAGGAAAATTCCAAGAAATTTATTGACAATCGCGGTAATTTCAGCTTTACTAACCGCCATTTCAGGATTTTTTCTAGGAAAGGAGACCGGGAGCAAGGGCGATTTGCTTTTCTGGCATCAATGGCTGGGAAGTGGGCTGGCTTTATTGGCCGCACTTTGGTATGGTTTGGAGGGGCTTCAACTTGGTGGAAAAATCTACACGAAGATGATCCAAGTAGTTATCATCGGACTCATTGTTTTGACCGGACATTATGGGGGAATGGTCACGCATGGTCAAGATTTTTTAGCATTGCCGAAAGATAAAAAGCAGGAAATTATTCCCAAAAACCCATTGATTTATACACATATTGTGGATAGAATTTTAGAGAATAAATGTGTAAAATGCCATAATTCGAATAAGAAAAAGGGCGAATTATTGATGACCGATTTAGCAGGGCTATTGAAAGGTGGTGAAGGCGGAAGTACCTTGGTTCCAGGAAATCCAGAGGAGAGTGAAATGATTAGACGTCTATATTTGCCCATAGAAGATGAAGAACATATGCCTCCTGAAGGGGAGCGACCTTTGGCAGATAATGAAATACAAATTTTGGAACAATGGATTGCTTTGGGTGCTTCCGACACCCTACGATTAAACCATCTGGAGAGTTCACAACCCTTGGCGGTATTGATCAAAGAAATGATGGAACCGGACCCTATGGAAAAATGGACATCTCTTCCAAAAGTAGCAGACTCCACATTGGGTAATCTAGCCTCTGATTATTTGACCATAACTCGGTTGGCCGGCGCAACGGATGCTTTAAAGGTAAATGTATATATGCCCCCTCAATATGATACCCAGATACTTATGGATTTGATTCCCATCAATCGGAATATTGTTGAACTGGACCTGAGCGGTTTGCCCATAGGGGAAAAGGAATTGGCCTTTGCGGCCAATTGCCCTAATTTGGAGTGGCTGGAAATAGATAGGACCCCAATAACCGATGTGCAAGTAGATACCTTAAGGAATTTATCAAAACTACGTTTGTTAAAGGTTTATGAAACCCGTATTGGAGATCAGAGCATATCGCTTTTTAAGGAATGGAAAAACCTAAAAAGCCTTTATCTTTGGGGGACCCAGGTATCCGAATCCGCTCTGGAGGAACTAAAATCTGAAAATCCTGATGTATTGATCGAAAATGGTATTGATGAAGAAATTAAGTCTTATTTTGTGGCTTCGGATAGTATCCCGAAAAGTTAAACACCTATGAAATTTAATCTTGAGGACAAAGTAGCTATAGTGACCGGAGGAGGGAGCGGCATAGGCCGTGCCATATCCTTAACCCTTGCGGCACAAGGTGCCGAGGTTCATATTTTTGAGTTGGATAAAAGCAAAGCCGATGGAACTGTTGCTGAAATCCAAAAAAATGGAGGTAAGGCGCAAGCGCATAATTGTAATATTGCCCATCAGACAGAAGTGAGAAAGGAAGTGGACCGTATTGCTTCCAAAGGGCATATAGATTTACTGATTAACAATGCAGGCATTGCCCATATCGGCGATGTGGAAAACACCACTGAGGCTGATTTTGACCGAATTTACAATGTAAATATAAAAGGGGTTTATAATTGTATCCATTGTATTATTCCCCATATGAAAACCAATGGCGGGGTAATCTTGAATATGGCTTCTGTGGCCGCAACGGTGGGCATCAATGACAGGTTTGCTTATTCGGCTTCAAAAGGTGCCGTTTTAACGATGACATATTCATTGGCTAAGGACTATCTGGAGTATAAAATACGTTGCAATAGTATCTCCCCGGGCCGGGTTCATACTCCATTTGTGGATGGTTACTTAAAGGCCAACTTTCCGGGAGAAGAAAAGGAAATGTTTGAGAAATTGTCAAAAACCCAACCCATAGGTAGAATGGCGGATCCACAAGAAGTGGCCGATTTGGTATTATATCTCTGCTCCGACGAGGCTTCTTTTATCACGGGGACCGATTTTCCTATTGATGGTGGATTTATACGATTGAACGGAAACTAAAAACCTAAATAATCAAGGACATATGAAATTAATTCGATTTGGTGCTATAGGAAATGAAAAACCCGGAGTACAGCTAGAAAATGGTGATTGGCTGGATGTTTCGGGCTTTGGACAGGATTACGATGAGCAATTTTTTGGTGGGGACGGTATTCATAGATTGAAAGATTGGCTGGATAAAAATGTGAGTTCGTGCCCCAAAGTAGATAACTCAATGCGGTTGGGTGCCCCACTTTGCAGACCTTCAAAAATAATCTGTATTGGCCTAAATTATGCCAAGCATGCCCAGGAAGCAGGGATGGAAATCCCTAAAGAGCCGGTACTGTTCTTTAAGGCCACTTCGGCAATTGTAGGCCCTAATGATGATGTGGTCATTCCCAAGGGAAGTATCAAAACGGACTGGGAAGTGGAACTGGCCATAGTTATTGGCAAAAAGGCATCCTACGTTTCGGAATCGGAAGCCATGGACCATGTGGCGGGTTATGTTCTGCACAATGATTATAGTGAACGGGAATACCAAATTGAACGTAGTGGGCAATGGGTAAAGGGCAAAAGCTGTGATACCTTTGCACCTATAGGACCATTTATTGCTACCCCGGATGAAATTGAAGACCCCCATAATCTGGATTTATGGTTAAAGGTCAATGGGGAGACGCTCCAAAATAGCAATACCTCGGATTTTGTTTTCGATATTCCTACCTCCATTAGTTACATCAGTCAGTTTATGACCCTTTTGCCCGGAGATGTAATTTCTACAGGTACGCCCTTTGGCGTAGGGTTGGGCTTTGACCCGCCACGCTATTTAAAGCCCGATGATATCGTAGAACTTGGAATTGATGGTTTGGGAAGTTCCAGCCAGGTGGCAAGGGCCTATGATTAAGTTATTGAGACACACTTTTTCTCTATAGCTTAAACAAATTTTTACTTTCCATGCCAAAAAGGGAAAACATTGTTTGTCCCATTGGTGGTAAGCTGGCGTGGATTCTTTCCATTTACGGAAATGATGAAAATTTCAAAATTTTCAGAGTTTCTTTTGGATGAAAAGGCAATTTCCTTCCCGTCGGGCGACCAAGTGGTCTGATAAAAAATTGGTGGGGCACCATCATAATAGGGTACAAATACGTTGCGTTTTGCCGTATGATTGTTGGTGAGATTACGCTTGTTGCTTCCGTCTGTATCCATAACGCAAAGATCTATATATTGGTTGCCTGTATTCCGTTTCATAGTATGAAAGGCAATTTGCCTTGAATCGGGAGACCATGATGGGCCAAATTCATCTATATTGGGAGTATTGGTAAGATTTTTCAAATTTTCCCCGTCAACATCCATACTATAGATATCCGAATTTCCCGTTCTATCGGAGTAAAATAAAATCCTTTTCCCATCTGGCGACCATTTGGCACCGGAATCCGCACCACTGGTATTGGATATATTGATATCCTTTGTCCCATCAATATGCATTACAAAAATTTCCAAATCCCCTTGAAAATAGGGTGCCGATTTTGTATCAACTTTACTATATACAATTTGCTTACCGTCCGGAGACCATGACCCCACATAGGTATAATGGGGTCCTTTGGTAAGTTTTCGTTGACCGGAAAAATCACTTTTTGCAATGGCAATCTTATAGCCACCGTATTTATAAGTACCGAATATAACATGTTTGCCATCTGGTGAAAATTGTCCACTGGTATTGGCCCGCCGGGGTACGGCATCGAAGGTATGCTGTTTTAAGCCGCTTCCATCGGGTGAAATCGAGAATAATTCAAAAGAATGATTGGTGCTGTTCATTTGGGAATCAAATAGGATTCTCTCCCCTGAACTGGATTGCGCATTGCATGCACTATTTAAAACCAATATAATGAGAAATATGACCAAAGGGCAACATTTGGTGTGTACAAAATATTGAGCTGGATTTAACATTGATGGATACTTCTTATCATTTTTCATTTTAACGAACAGATTTAGTTGGGAAAGATATATTCAACTATTTCGATTGCAATACAAAATGTGGTAGATAGTGAAAAATGGGAAATTACAACTGAATGTCTTCTAAATAAGAAGTTATATTCTCTTTAAAAGCTCTACCTGAGAGTAAGGAAAGTCCTGTTTTAAGGTGGATTTTGTATTCTGAATTACCCAAATAAAAACAAGAATCAATATAAAATTTGTTGATGAGCAGAGATCTATGGATGCGCATGAACTGGTGTTTTGGCAATTCCCCTTCAATGGAATTCATCGTTGCCCGAAAAAGAAACTTGTTGTCCTCCGTATGCAGTTCCAGATAATTGCCTTCGGATTTTATAAACATGATATTTTCGGTAAGGACCTTAAGGAGTCGGCCATTTTTTTTGATCTCAAAATACGTTCTAAAATCGCCTGGATTTTCACCCTTAAAAGCTGTGAGTAAATGGGTTAACTTATCTTTTAAACCTACGGCTTTTTCTTTCTCTTTAATAGCCTTCATCCTTTGGATCGACGTGTCCATCCGCTCCTCGTCAAAGGGCTTTAAGAGATAGTCAACCGCGTTGATTTCAAATGCCTTGAGCGCAAAGGAATCATAGGCCGTGGTAAATATGACATATGGAATTTTGTCAAGTTTGCTAAGTACCGAAAAGCCATCCAAATCGGGCATTTGAATATCCAAAAAGATAAAGTCCGGCTCCTTGAGCTTTATTTTGGAAATAGCATCCTTACCATTTTTACATTCGGCGACAACGTTAATATCATGATGGTTTTCCAACAACTTAAGAATTCGTTGTCTGGCCAAATATTCATCATCAACAATAATGCATCTCAGTTTCATCTATAGGTTGTTTAAAGGAAGACTTATTTGTGCGACATACAATTTTGGGTTTACAAACCGTGATTCAAAAAGAAATCCATCGGCATAGATTCCCTCCAACCTTTTCCTAATGTTTTGGATGCCCAACCCGGTTCCTTTTTCATGTATTGTGGTCTTATTACCCTCCGAGGTGTTTGATACACTTAGGTTTATATATTCCTTAAGGGAGCTTTCGTCTTTCTTTTTTTTGATTTCAATACGTATTTCTCCTTGGTTCAT
Source organism: uncultured Flavobacteriaceae bacterium (assembly GCA_947494715.1). Taxonomy (GTDB): domain Bacteria; phylum Bacteroidota; class Bacteroidia; order Flavobacteriales; family Flavobacteriaceae; genus Ulvibacterium. The sequence continues at coordinate 133,190 of CANLWG010000011.1, forward strand.
TGCCGGAACGATGCCATATTTAATGGCATTTTCAACAAGGGGCTGTAAAATCATATTGGGAATCTTGATCTCTATGACCTCCTTGGAAATCCGATAGTGAATGGTCATTTTATCGGCATACCGTATTTGTTCCAGGTCAAGGTAATCCTTAATGAAATCTATTTCCCTTTCAATTGTAATCATCTGTTCCAAATCATTTTCCAATAGGGTCCGCATAAGTGTTCCCATTTTTGTCAACATTTTTTGGGCTTTTCGTGGATTGATATCTATCATCGATGATATGGAATGTAGAGTATTGAACAAAAAATGCGGATGTAACTGCATTTGTAGGCTAGTCAATTGGGCGGCAATTAGTTCTTTTTGGTTTTTTAGATATCTTTTTTGATAGTCGATTGCAAAGAAGAGAGCCATTAATACGATAAGTTCAATCAGACTTGAAAAGCTTCCAACTACCATACCGACTATTCCGTTAGGCCCAAAAAAGTCTTTCATATACCCTGTGCTTAAAAAGTAGACCACATCGTTGACTTTTGTTACCAGTGCCCTATGGGCTATCGTTAGCAGAAAAACACCAAAAAGTACCTTGATTACGTTTGATGCAAGTCCAGATTTATTTTGCACTTGTCTTACAAGGGCATATACCAATGGTGATAAAATAAACCAAAACAGGTAATTGATGATAATCTTGCTACTTACAAAAAACCAACTAAAGGGATAATTATATTCGTTGATTAAATGATCTGTGTATTCCTTGGTGATAAAAAAGAAGCATACCAGTAGCCCTATTAAACCCATTTTAAAAAGGGAAATAGGTAATTTTTTATAACTTTGATAGACGATTTTTAACATGTAAGGATAATACCTTTCTAAGGTAAAAAATTGTGAAACACGAATTAAATCTTTTACGGGCTACCTTATAATGATCAAAAAGACATATATCTATTTAGTCCTTCTTTCCTTTGTCATAATAGGTTCCTGCAAGGAAAAAAAACAAGATTCGGATAAAGAGGGCTCTCCTGGCCAAGAACAGCTTAAGAACATAAGCGAACTCACCTACCAAGAAATCTTTTATTTACTTCATGAAGAAAATGAATATGGTATGGATTTTCATGGTGATATGTTTGGTCAGGAGGCGGCTTCCAACGTTTCTTTGATGAGCAAATCCAAGACGGACTGTGGTAATGCCATGGTACTTGAAAGTTCCAATACGAACAATACCCTACAAGTTGCGGTAAAGACCAATTTTGATTTTCCCGGCAACCCGGCCAATGAGATATTCAGGATTTACATTGTAAAACCCGGAGAGACCGTTCCCGTTGGGCATAGCACATTATGTTATAATGGTGCAGAGTATGCCATAAATCGGGAAATAGTCTCCGCTGGTTTTGTAATCAAGGAATAACGGTATTGGCTACCATCCTCCGGAAGGCCCGGGCGCAACGCCTTTAAGTCTTGTATATATTGTGCTTTTGCCCTGCTCCCGTTGTAGGTGAGAGGTCATGATCAAGATTGACTGCAATCGTGACATCTTACTTCCAAAAAACTCAATTTCCTCCTTTAAATCCTCTTCCTTGAGTTTTTCCATGCCATCTCTAATAAATGCAAAGGAACCTTTCAATTGCTCAATGACCTCTTTCTTCTTTTTGGTATCGGTCACCGGATTTGGATCAGGCGTATTTAGTTTCACTACCGATGCAAATAGGTAATTGGCGCCGGACGTATGTGAAATCTGGTCGGCAAAATCACGAAGCTCTTCGATCGGCTTAAAATTGTAATTTGCCTCAGGCATTGCCTTTGCAGTTTCGACAACCATTTTTGTCATGTCGTCCCAAGCCTTAACAAGGTTTTCAGTACTCATTTGTGCTTTGGAAACGTTTAGTGCAAACATAAACAGGGCAGCTATGGCCCACTTGATTTTCGCTCTTGTCATTGTTTTGGAATTTTTAGTTTGGTTAAAATTAAATCCTCAAAACCCATATTGAAATGGCATTGTGCCTTATGGTTAAAAATGGGATGAATCGTTTTTTTCAGATTAACGGACAATAGACGTCAAGATTTTTATATGCACATTTTATCACATATATAACAGTATGTCACAGCTAGTTTTCTTTGAGACTGGAACGCTTCTAGATTGCGGGACATTTCAAAAACAAAAATATGACACATCGAATTTTGATTCTGACACTGGTTCTTTCATGCGTTAATCTGTCTTGCAAAGAAAATACGGACAAAGCGAACCTCAATGGTTTGGAAGACCCTAAAAAAGACTCTTTAGGTAGTAAAACTGGGCCTGAAGGGCGAACGGTAAAAAATGATTCTTTTCCGGATTTGGGCCCATCCTTTTCCCCGGATGGTTCAGAAATTGCATTCTATTCCTATATCAATAGTGAGTGGAATGTGTCACGTATTTATCTAGTCAACACAAATGGTACGGAATTAAGGGAACTGACAACAAAGGATACCATAGGGTTTCATACCGAACCTATTTGGTCCCTCGATGGAAGAAGAATTGCCTACACGAGCTTCCTTGAGGAAGGAGCAAGGATGATGAGTATAGATCGTAATGGCGATAATCTAAAAAAACTGGTATCGGTCTCAGAAAATGGATTTCATATGTTTTCCTCATGGGATTCCGCTGGGGATGGATATTACTTTTTTCACTGGCCGGCCGGAGAGGATTTTAAACCTGATGCTTACCATGCTATTGGCGACAAGGTTACCCGATTAACGACGGATGGAATTACCAATCGTCCACAAGTTGCTGCAAATGGAACCTTATATCTCAGTAAAATTATAAACTTGGAGAAGAACCTGTATTCCAAACACATTCTGGATAAGAATTCCGGCAAGGTAACCGAAATGCCCAATTTAGAAGGATGGTTCATCGTGGGGAACCATGTAATCAAACAAAAGGACCATGATGAGGGAACTACCTTTATTCTGGAAGACCTGGAGGGAAACGATATTAAGGAACTAGGTACGGTACCCTATAAATCCGTGATGTTCGGGAAAACAGATCCGGATGTCAATTATGTGGCCTACAACACCTCGTTTGATGACGGTTCAGAAATCCATCTATTGGAAATTGCTACAGGCAAACTCATAAAACTCACGCAAAATGAATAAAGCGACACCCACAATATCCATGTTCGCTGCAGGGCTTTTATTCTTGCTCTTCATGAATTTCGGAACTGTCTTTGGGCAACAAAAAGTAATGAAAATACCCATTTCAAAAGGCAAAGAACTACTGATGAGAATAACGGAACCTCAAGGGTTTTCTAAAGATAAGGCCTACCCTGTACTGTTGGGCCCTGGGCTGGATGGAGGAGATTTGAAGGCCGGATGTCGCTATTTTGGGACTAATGCAGATCAGTACGGCTGGATTTTGGTCGAGAGCTTGGTCCATATGGAAAAGCGAAGTGCGGTAAAAGTGCTGTTAGATTATTTGGAAGAAAACTATGCCATACGGGAGTTATATATTTTAGGTTTTTCGGCCAATAGCGTTGATGCCTTTCAAATAGCAGAAATGTACCATGATAAATTTACCGGTGTTATTGGAATGCCGGGAAACCCTAGCTTTAATGATAGGGCTAAACTCAAATCTTTTTCGAAAACCAAAATTTTGATGATTGTCGGTGAAAGGGATACCTATTGGAAAAATAGGGCTATAAAAGCCAAAACAAAACTAGATCAATCCGGCCTCGGGAATAAACTGGTCATCGTTCCGAATGGGGGTCATATCTTGGACGAGTTTGCCGGCCTCCCATTGTTTAAAGAGCTGAATGAGCTTATAATGCATTAAAATTTAATTGACTCCTTCCGTTACCTATGAAACAAAAATCCGAGTTGTAATTTCAGCAGTTCTTTTTTGTCTCAATACCCAAAACGTCCTTTGGTCATTTCACAAAAAAGAACCACGCCTTTGGGCGTGGTTTTCCGAGTGTAGTGATCGCGACAGGATTCGAACCTGTGACCGTCTGCTTAGAAGGAAGAAAAAATACAATCACATTTGTTTTCATTTAGTTTCTTATATATTGATTATCAATATTTTATGAAAAAATATTTTTCTTCGAATTGCATTTAGACTACCTTTAATTGACGATTTGTTGTACCCATGTTGTACCCGTTTTAACTTTTATGGCAAGTATTAAAATCATATTGAAGAAGAAAGCTTTAGCGGATGGTTCCTATCCCGTATGTCTTCGTATTACCAAGAACAGGAAAACAAAGTACTTCAAATCCATCTATAATGCTTTTCCAGAAGAGTGGGATAATCGGAGTCAATCATTCAATAAAAGGAACTCAAATCATATTCAAAATAACAGACTATTATTAAAATTTAAGGATAGGGCTTATAAAGTGTATTCCCAATTGGAAATGGAAAAGGAACATTTCTCGTTAGAAGATTTTGAAAAGGCTTTTAGAATCAATGAGAATCCTACTACCAATAATTTTTTCTACTTCTGGCATGAATTAATCAGCGAAATGATCAATGCTGGTAGAACTGGAAATGCGCGTTCGCATGATGATAGTTTTAATGCCTTAAAAAAATTCAATGGTGGCACTCAACTTACTTTTGGTGAAGTAAATGTTGCCTTGCTTTCAAAATATGAAAGCTATCTGCGCTCAAAAGGAGGAACTGATGGCGGTATAAGCGTTCGAATGCGAAACATCCGAAGAGTATATAATGCGGCTATAGAGCGTGATTTAGTAGCACCTGAAAAGTATCCTTTCAAAAAGTACCGAATCTCTAAATTTAAAAGCCGAAGTACCAAGCTTGCTTTGGATATGGATGAAATCAATAGAATAATCTCATTCGACATTTCCGGCCATCCGAGTCTAGTAAACAGTTATAATTATTTTGTGTTTAGCTTCTTTACCAGAGGGATGAATTTCGCCGATATAATGAAGTTACGATGGCAAGATATAGATACTGATACTATCAGGTACACAAGGTCAAAGACCAAAGGTAATTTCAGAATCAAGATTCTTCCTCCGGTTCAAAAAATACTAGATTATTACAAGACAATTCAGTCTGACACAAAATATGTATTCCCTATTCTGAAAAGTGATAATCAAAGTCCCACTCAATTAGAGGACGCAAAAAAACAGGCTTTAAAGGTTTTCAATCAAAGACTTAAGGAAATTGCAGTTCTATGTAATATTAAAAAACGACTTAGCAGTTATGTTGCCAGACACAGCTTTGCAAATTGCCTAAAGCAAAAGGGAGTAGCAACTGATATCATTAGTGAATCCCTAGGTCATCAAAATTTAGCTATTACCCAAGTCTATCTAAAGGAGTTGGATAATTCTTTATTGGATAAAGCCGCAGAACTTCTATTAAAGGTGAGTTAGGTTTTTCAACTTGTAAACTTCTGTTAAACAAAGCAATAATTGTTAACATTTTGTAGTTTTGTAGTGAAATGAGAGCGATTCTCCGTCAAATTTTATCTTCGATGTTAGCCCTATTGGTCTTGCTTTCTACGGTCTCGTGGACCGTCGACAAGCATATTTGTATGGGCAAGGTTGTGGATATCGCTTTCTTCGCCCATGCCGATACTTGTGGTATGGATATGGGTACCGATAAAGCCTTCGCATTCGAAAAATCCTGTTGTGATGACGAGACATTTACATTACAGGGACAAGAAGATTTAAAGATTTCTTTTTTTGACCTAGATCTCGAACAACAAGTATTTTTGGTAGCGTATACGTATTCCTACCTCAATGTTTTTCAGGAGATTGATGTTACATCGGTTACCTACCTCGGGCGTCCGCCCCCTCTGCTCGATAAAGACTACCAAGTCCTTTACGAGACATTCTTAATCTGATTTTTGGATAACTACAAATTCGCCCTGCGGTCAACCGTATAGGGCTAAACGTGTTTTGTACCGCTTTTGCAAAACGCCTGTAATTATCCAAATATTCAGATGATATGCTTAACAAAGCCATTAAATTTTTAATAGAGAACAAGTTGGTAGCCGTGCTGCTACTGGCCCTTTTTGTAGGTTGGGGAATAGTCAATGCCCCCTTTAAATGGGACACGGGATTCTTGCCCAATGACCCTGTGGCCGTAGATGCCATACCTGATATTGGCGAAAACCAACAGATTATCTATACCCAATGGGCAGGGCGCAGTCCACAGGATATTGAAGACCAAATCACCTATCCGTTGACCACTTCCCTGTTGGGGATTCCAGGAGTGCGTACCATCCGTAGTTCTTCGATGTTCGGTTTCTCCACCATCTTTGTCATTTTTGAAGAAGATGTCGAGTTCTACTGGTCGCGCAGCCGTATTCTTGAAAAACTGAACTCCCTACCCTCGGGATTGCTCCCCAATGGAGTCAATCCCTCTTTGGGACCAGATGCCACTGCTTTGGGGCAAATCTTTTGGTATACCCTTGAGGGGCGTGATGAAAATGGCAATGTCACAGGCGGTTGGGATTTACAGGAATTACGTAGCATACAGGACTACTACGTAAAATATGGGCTTTCTTCGGCCAGTGGGGTATCTGAGGTAGCTTCCATTGGCGGTTATGTTCAGGAATATCAAATTGACATTGACCCTGAATTGATGCGTCAGTACAACATTGGACTTCACCATATCGTAAAGGCCGTCAAGCAATCCAATAAAGACATTGGTGCACAAACCCTAGAAATCAACCAAGCCGAATATTTGGTGCGGGGTCTGGGTTATGTAAAATCCATTGCGGACATAGAAAATGCGGTGGTCGATGCCGAGAACTTCACATCGATACGGATTAAGGATGTCGCCAATGTCAATTTAGGCCCAGCGACCAGACGTGGCATTTTGGATAAGGAAGGTGCAGAAGTGGTCGGCGGTGTTGTAGTAGCACGCTACGGGGCAAATCCCTTGGAAGTAATAACTAACGTCAAAGAGCAGATTGCAGAACTATCAGCGGGCTTACCTTCAAAGGTATTGGCTGATGGGCGTACCTCACAGCTTACCATAGTACCGTTCTATGACCGTACCGAATTGATACAGGAAACCTTGGGTACGCTCAATGAGGCATTGACACTGGAAATCCTCATTACCATTCTGGTCATCATCGTAATGGTGTTCAATTTGAGAGCTTCCATCCTAATTTCAGGACTATTGCCCGTTGCCGTGCTTATGGTGTTTATTGCAATGAAGACGTTTGGCGTGGATGCCAATATCGTAGCCTTATCAGGAATTGCCATTGCCATTGGAACCATGGTCGATGTAGGGGTCATACTTTCTGAAAACATCATCAGGCATCTGGATGAGAATAAACAATTGGAACCCTCACAACAACTGGGTATTAACACGGTGGTATATAATGCGACCGCCGAAGTTTCCGGTGCCATTCTTACCGCAGTACTGACCACGATCATCAGCTTCATCCCTGTCTTTACAATGATAGGTGCCGAGGGAAAACTGTTTCGACCGTTGGCATTTACCAAAACAATGGCATTGACCGCTTCCATTGTTGTAGCCCTGTTCTTGATACCCCCATTTGCCGCTATTTTCTTTAAGAGAAAAAGGAGTAAAGATTTTATTGGTTTGACCCTTAGCACCATCCTCATTGTATTGGGACTTTTTGTCCTGGTATATGGCTACTGGTTGGGACTGGTCCTTATGGCTTTTGGGACCGTGAGACTATTGAAGAACCCCAAATGGTTTTCACGTCTTTTAAACGGATTCTCCCTTTCAGAAAAACAAGCATCCCTTTTAAATATTATCGTTTCTACGACAGCTATTGTTTTCCTGTTGGCAAGATATTGGAGACCATTAGGCTTTGATAGAAGTATCGCAATCAACTTTATTTTTGTCGCCTTAATCTGTTTTGGACTACTTGGCACTTTTTGGGGTTTTCGAAAGTATTATACCCGAATCTTGGAATGGGCACTGCAAAACAAGCTCGCCTTTTTAGCCTTGCCCACAGCAATCGTTGCCTTTGGGGTTTTGATTATGCGTTCGACCGGCAAAGAGTTTATGCCATCCTTGGATGAAGGTTCTTTTCTTTTGATGCCCACATCCTTACCACATTCAGGCGTTGCCGAAAACAAACGCGTGTTACAGCAGTTGGATATGGCGGTGGCAAGCATCCCCGAAATCAAGACCGTGGTGGGAAAAGCGGGTCGCGTGGAATCAGCATTGGATCCTGCACCATTATCAATGTATGAGAACAATATCCAGTACCGACCCGAATACGAACTCAATTCGGACGGCAGTCCACAACGGTATCGGGTCAATAATGATGGCTTATTTGAATTGAAAAATGGAAAACTGGTGGCAAATCCGAATACGGAATACAGGGATGAAGCGAATCACAGGAATCTCGTTTCCGACCCCTATCGTATCAATCGTAATCAATTGATTGCCGATAATGATGGGGAATATTACCGTAACTGGCGACCCGAGATACGCTCCTCAAATGATATATGGAACGAAATTGTACGGGTGACCAAATTGCCCGGAGTGACCTCTGCACCCAAGCTACAGCCCATAGAAACCCGATTGGTAATGTTGCAAACGGGAATGCGAGCACCAATGGGCATCAAGGTAAAGGGACAGGATTTAAAGCAAATCGAAGCGTTTGGGTTGGAATTGGAGAACATCCTTAAAACCGTTGAAGGGGTCAAAGAGCAAGCTGTTTTTGCAGAACGTATTGTGGGTAAGCCCTATTTGCTCATCGACATTGACCGAGATCGTTTGGCGCGTTATGGAATTACCATTGAAGATGTGCAACAAGTACTTTCAGTAGCTGTTGGCGGCGTACCCCTGACCCAAACCGTGGAAGGTCGTGAACGCTATGCCGTTCGGGTGCGATACCCAAGGGAACTGCGCGACCATCCCGAAGATTTAAAAAACATCTATGTTCCCGTTTCCAAGGGCAGCCCTGTGCCTTTAAGTGAACTGGTGACCATTCGCTATGAACAAGGACCACAGAATATCCGAAGCGAAGACACCTTTCTGGTAGGTTTTGTGCTCTTTGACAAATTGGAGGGTTATGCTGAAGTTAATGTAGTAGAAAGCGCCCAGGTAGCTATTCAAGAGCAGATAACCAATGGTAATTTAGTCGTGCCGAAAGGCATTAACTATGAGTTCACGGGCACCTATGAGAACCAGCTACGTGCTGAAAAAACCTTATCAGTGGTCGTGCCCTTGGCACTGGCCATCATCTTTTTGATTCTCTATTTCCAATTCCGTTCCGTAGCTACCTCCTTGATGGTATTTTCAGGTATTGCTGTTGCCTTTGCGGGTGGTTTCTTGATGATATGGCTTTACGGACAGGATTGGTTTTTCAATTTCAGCCTCTTTGGGGAGAACCTGAGGCAGTTGTTCCAAATGCACCCTATCAATTTAAGTGTAGCGGTGTGGGTCGGTTTCATCGCCCTGTTCGGAATTGCCACGGATGACGGGGTGGTTATGGCAACCTATCTCACCCAAACCTTTGACCGCAACCGACCCAAGGACCTTCAAACGGTACGTGCCGCTGTCATAGAAGCTGGGCAAAAAAGAATACGCCCTTGTTTAATGACCACGGCTACGACCATACTTGCCCTACTTCCCATTTTAACCTCTACCGGGCGCGGAAGTGATATTATGATACCAATGGCGATACCCAGTTTTGGGGGAATGCTGATCGCGCTCATCACCCTTTTTGTAGTCCCTGTTTTATACAGTTGGCGAAAAGAAGTCCAATTAAAACGAGAAAGCAAATGAAAAAGCTACTATACATAAGTGTTCTTTTTGTGGCATCCATCCCATTGAATGCACAGGAGTTGCAAGACTATTTGGAAGAAGCGGAAAGGAACAATCCCAAGATTCAACGCTTTGAGCTACAATATCAGATTGCTTCCGAAAAAGTAAATCAGGCAGCCTCATTGCCCAATACCGATTTTGGTATCGGTGTTCCTGTGAGCAGTCCAGAAACCCGCACAGGACCACAGCGCTTTAAGGTCTCGGCAAAGCAGCGCATTCCTTGGTTCGGGGTCATCACGGCACGTAAAAACTATGCCAGTTCAGTGGCCGATGCGCAGTATGAAGACATTGCGATTACCAGACGTAAACTAGTGGCCGATGTATCGCAATCCTACTATGAACTCTATGCGCTCAAGGCACAACAAGCCGTTTTTAATGAGCAGATAGCCCTTTTAAAAACCTATGAAACTTTGGCCTTGAATTCTGTAGAAACAGGCAAGGCATCTGCGGTGGATGTGTTGAAATTGCAGATTCGACAGAATGAGCTGACCGCTTCCAAGAGCGTATTGGAACAACAGTTTCTGGCAGAGCAGACCCATTTCAATAAACTTTTAAATCGGGAAAAATCCATAGCAGTTGCCGTGGTGGATAAGTTGGAACTTCTTTTGGAAACGGAAAACGATAATCTGGACAATTTAAAGTTGCACCCTGAATTGATAAAGTACGACAAGCTGTTTGCCGCTGTGGAACAATCGGAATTGATGAACCAAAAAGAAAGTAGCCCCAGTTTAGGGTTTGGTCTGGACTATATCGCTGTTGAAGAAGGCCCCATTACCAATTTCAGTGATAACGGTAAGGATATTTTAATTCCTACCGTATCGTTTTCGATTCCGATTTTGAACAAGAAATACAAGTCTCAAAGCAAACAAAATAAGTTGCGACAAGAGCAACTATTGGTCGAAAAGCAGGAACGGGAAAATGCACTGGAATCCCTTTTAGATACAGCCTTAAAAAACAAAACGGCTGCGCGAATTCAGCACGACACACAGATCAAAAATTTGGAGCAATCCAAAAATGCCGAGCAAATCCTATTGAAGAACTATGAAACGGGTACCATTGATTTTAACGATGTGCTTGACATTCAGGAATTGGGGTTAAAGTTCGAGATGAACCGTATCAGGGCCATACAACAGTATTACATACAGCACACCATCATTAATTACTTAACATATCAATAATTTAAAATAACGTCATATGAAAAAAAGAACAGCAGTTATCGTATTCACCATAGCATTTGGCCTATTATCCTGCAAGGATGTACCGACAACAAAAAGCACGAATGAAAAAGTAACATCAAGCGAAAAAACAAGCACGAAAATCAATAGCACACTTGCCTTTAATTCGGATGAAACTACAGCCATTTTTCAGCAGTACAACCATATCAAGACAGCAATGGTAGCCAGTGATGCGACAGCGGTAAAAACAGGTGCCAATGCTTTGCTCAACGTATCTGGGGATGCCACATTAAAGGAAATTGCGCAAACCATAGCCAATGCCGATGGTATAGAGAACCAACGAAAGGCACTGCCCGAGCTTACAGCCACTGTTGAACGGTTATTGGATAACGCAATTGCCTCTGGAACCATATACAAGCAATACTGCCCAATGGCATTTAACAATACGGGTGCGTATTGGTTGTCGTCAGAAAAGGAAATCCGCAATCCCTATTTTGGGGATGCAATGCTTAGCTGTGGGAGTGTAAAGGAGACTTTGAACTAAAATGACCTCGGGTAAAAGCACATATCAAATCACGATTAAAAACAGCTTAGGGTATATCCTTGGTATATCGTTTTTACTCCTTGCCAGTTGCAAGGAAGTACAACATCCATCATATCAAAAAGTAGCACACAGCGGGGCTTTACGTACCATAATGTCAGGTGATTTGAGTGCTACCGCCTCTCTGGATACGCTTGCTGCAAAAGACCATCTTTATGCCTTGGGTGCTGTGGCACAATTAGAGGGGGAAATCCAGATTTTTGATGGTACCCCTTTTATTTCAAGCGTCAATGAAAATGAAGTCGCTATTGACCCTGAATTTTCAAAGAAAGCCGCTTTGTTGGTCTATGCCGTAGTACCCTCTTGGAAAGAAACCAAAATTCCAACAACTATTAGTACACAGGAAGCGTTGGAAGCATTCATAATAGAGACAGCAGCGTCTTTGAAGATTGATACCAATGTGCCTTTTCCCTTTCTTATTGAGGGAAATGCTTCTTCTCTATCGTGGCATATCATTGATTGGCCCGAAGGCGATACGGAGCATACACACCAAAAACACAAGGAGTCAGGTTTGAACGGGTTTTTGGCCGATACCGAAGTAAGCGTTCTTGGTTTTTATTCGGACAAACACAAAGGGGTATTTACACACCATTCCACTAACCTGCATATGCACTTTAAAACCAAGGATTGCCTGTTGGCTGGACACCTCGATGGTTTCACCCCTGGTTCAAAAATGTTTTTAAAACTACCAAAACAGGACACATATAAATAGGAATTTAGAAAATGGCAAAGAGACATACGGCAAAATGGATTCGGAAATCCCATAGATACCTCGGTATCTTTTTGGGGCTTCAATTTTTGATGTGGACCATCAGTGGCATTTATTTCAGTTGGACAGATATTGATGCCATCCACGGTGACCATTTTAAAAATATGGACTATCAACCACAGGCCTTTACAGGTTTGATAGCACCTTCCGAATTGAAACTGGAGAAAGGAATCAATTTCATTGAAATCAGGGACATCAATAATGTGCCGTATTACTGGGTCAACCAAAACCAACTCTTTAACGCTCTGGATGGAAAGGTAAAATCCTCCATCAATAAAGACGAAGCCCTGTACATTGCAGGGAACCGTATCAAAAAAGAACTTCAGGTCAACGATGTAGCCTTTATTGAAAAAGTGGATACCCACCACGAGTACCGGGAAAAATTGTTGCCCGCGTATGTGATTTCCTATGAAGGACACGAAAATCTAAAAGCATACGTATCGGCGGTTGATGGAAAATTCCAGACCGTTCGTCATAGGGATTGGCGCATTTTTGATTTTCTATGGATGACGCACACAATGGATTATGAAGGGCGCGATGATTTCAATACCACAGTACTAAGGGCTTTCTCGCTATTGGGGTTGATTACCGTGTTGAGCGGTTTTCTGCTTTGGTACATCAGCTCACCTTCGATAATAAAATTTAAAAAACGATTAAAAAGAAACCAATGAAAAAGAATAGCGTTTTTATTGTAGTAGCAGCCATAGTGGGACTATTGGCAGGCTACCTATTCTTCGGAAATTCAAGTCAGGAAAAAGCGGAAATGGAAATGCACGATCATTCGGCACATTCCGATACCGAGGTCTGGACGTGTTCAATGCATCCACAGATTCGACAATCTGAACCGGGTAGTTGTCCTATCTGTAGCATGGATTTGATTCCTGCCGAAACAAGTGCCGACGGACTTTCCGAAGACCAGTTCAAAATGACCGAAAACGCAATGGCCCTGGCCAATGTTCAGACCACTGTTGTGGGCAATGCTATGGGAAGCACCGAAAATAAGGTCTCCCTCTCTGGGAAAATCGCCATAAATGAAGAAGCCAATGCCATACAAGCCAGCTATTTTGACGGACGCATCGAGCGGCTAAATGTGAACTACGAAGGTCAGGAAGTACGTAAAGGACAACTTTTGGCAACGATTTATTCCCCAGAATTAGTGGCTGCACAACAAGAATTGTTGACCGCTTCTTCTTTGAAGGAAACGCAATCGGAACTCTACAATGCCGTGCGCAATAAATTAAAGCTGTGGAAGCTTTCCGAAAAACAAATCAATGCCATTGAAACCTCTGGAAAGGTAACCGAGAACTTCCCCGTATATGCGACCGTATCAGGCACCGTAATGGAAGTAATGCGTGCCGAAGGGGATTATATCAAAAAAGGACAGCCCATTGCCAAAGTAAGTAACCTAAATACCGTTTGGGCCGCATTTGATGCCTATGAAAGCCAGTTGTCCCAATTCAAAAAAGGACAGCAAATTACTATTACCACCAATGCATATCCCAATAAAACCTTTGAAGGTACCATTTCATTTATAGACCCCATCTTAAACAATGCCACAAGAACGGTTATGATTCGGGCTACGCTCAACAATCGAGAAAATCTGTTCAAGCCAGGAATGTTCGTGACAGCACAACTAGAAAATGGTGCAAACACGACGACCGATGAAAACTTGTATGTTCCCTCAAGCGCGGTACTTTGGACAGGGGAACGCTCTGTAATATATGTAAAAGCCAAGGCCGATGAGCCTGTTTTTGAGATGCGTGAAGTAATGGTCGGCGCAAAAAATGGGGAGGAGGTAGAAGTCACCTTTGGCCTTGTTGCGGGGGAAGAAATCGTAACCAATGGGGCATTTACCGTTGATGCTGCTGCCCAACTACAGGGCAAGAAAAGTATGATGAACAAGTCGGGAGGACGAACGACCACAGGACACGAAAGGCATACAGGAATGCAGGAAGGACATCAAATTGAAACAATGGAACATTCTATGAAAATGGAATTGCCCGCCGCTTTCCAAAGCTCATTTAAACTGACACTACCTGCCTACCTTAAAATGAAAGATGCCTTTGTTTCCAGTGATGCAACTAGTATTGCACAAGAATCCAAAACCACTTTGGAAGGATTCAAAAAACTGGACCAATCCGCTATCGGTAAAATGGAAAAAGGACATTTGAGCAAAAGTATTGAGATGTTGGAAGCCATTTCCAAAAATCAGGATTTGGAAAATCAACGTGCGCATTTTGTGATTCTCAATGAAAATTTGGTTGCTCTTGCCTCCAATTTGGAATCCTTGGAAGGAACGGTTTATGTACAACAATGCCCTATGGCCGACAATAATCAGGGAGCGGTTTGGTTAAGTACGGAACAGGAAATACGCAACCCTTATTTTGGGGATGTGATGCTTACTTGTGGGAGTGTGATTGAGGAATTAAATTAAATACAAACCATTTGCCTGCCTCCAAATCTTACCATAACTAACCGCGCTCGGTACCTGCCGGTTTTTGTAGCGTTCGGGAAGATAAGCGTAGAGCAAAAATCGGAGAGGGGCGCATCCTTACTTATTGCTGGGCGCAGACCTTTGGGATTTTACCCATTCCTCAAATTGTGCCGTTGCCTCTGGGTTTTGGACAAAGAAGGCTTCTACCCGTTTTAGGGTTTTCCGTTCATTTTCATATTGATAGTTGCGATAACTGAAGTAGGCTAGTGTAAGCATTGTCAAAATGATTCCTGACCAAGACAGTGCAAGCTGCCATTTGGGGACCAAACGGACATATTTTAATCTTTTGTTGATCTCCTTAATTTGATGTTGGTATTCTTTCTCTCTATTTAATACGGGCTTTAAGTGTTCTTGTAATACTTCCCTCATTTGATAGGCATCCACTTCTACTTTAGGTGTTTTAAATTCTTGTGCCAATCGTTCCATACGGTTTACGGAGGCATTGAAACTTTCGATTTCCTCCGTGAATACTTCCATAATCTCGTCCATTTTTTTCATGGTTTCCCTTTTTTAAATGCCCATACCTAAATCGATACTTCTTTTAACGGCTTGTTTTACAACACGTTTAGCAATGGACAGAGCCAAGTTTGTACTTAGCTCTACAACTCTTCCGGCTAATTGGACAGTCATCCCTTTTGTGATTTCCACTGTTCGTTCTTTATTTCCTATGATTTGGGCCATTACTTTTCCTCCCGATAAAGAGCGGTGTACTTCGCTTCCTTTGAAATTATATCCTTTATATTGGTATCGCAGTCCCTGTAATTGTTCCTGTCGATTGATTACTGGCCTTACCTCTACTCCTTTTTCCTTCATATGCTTGATATACCTATCTAGTTCTTTGAGCCTTTGTTCTTTCATGATTTTTTCGTGAAGTAGTTTGATTTCTTGTCGCAATTGTTTCTGTTTCTCGAATCGTTGGTATTGGATGTCCCTTGCCCTTTGGAGTCCCATTTCTTTGGCGACTTGGTCAGCTACTTGTTGGCTCCGTTTACCAATATAACTGTCATTGTAAGCCTTTCCATCAAATCCAATGCGATTCACATATAGGTGAACATGGGTATGGGCTTTATCTCGATGGACAAATGCAATGGACTGTCGGTTGTGGAGTTGCATCTGTTGGATGAACTTTTGGGTAAGGGTGTTGAGTTCTTCTTGTGTTAGCTTTTTGCCATCTTTAATGGTAGGGCTGAGGACAAAGCTCAGGGTATTATTTTTACATCTACAATTTTGGTCTTGGATAATCTTGAACTCTTGGGCAATCTCCCTTGGGGTCTCTCCGATCAGATGTTCTTTATAGATAATCTCTGCTTCTTTCTCTTGGTTCCATCCATAGGATATAGATGCCCTAGTATGTGATATGGATTTCCCTTTGCCTATCATTTTTTGAAATTGTACAAGTGTTCTCTAATCTCTTGGGCCAATAGCGTTACTTCCTCTGCCAGTTTAGGGTTTCGCTTTTTGAACATGTTACTAATACGGATGAAATTGTTCTGATATGCCACCAACATTTTGTACATCGTTATCTGTTCTTCGGTTAAGCGTTCAATGATTCTATCATCAAAAGCAGCCCTTCGACAATACTCGCTTACGGAAAGCCCGGTCTTTCTTGCCTTGACCTTCAACAATTTTTGCTCGTAAGCTGTACATCTGAACCTAACCGTTTTACTTTTCATTTTTTCGTCTTTGCGACCTTCGGGAGCAAAGCAAGATTGTTTTTGTGGCTACAAAAACACATCTTGAATTGCTTACTCAAGTACATTAATAGCGGTTGGTCTTTTTGTTCTTCAAAAGTTGTTTATTGAACTCCTGTTCTAAGTGTTCATCAGATAGATTTGGATTTCCCATCAGCCATTTGTCTATCATATCCTTATCAAAAAATTTTTGGCGGATATGTTTATTGTTGCCCATAGGTATAAGCTTCAGTTGGGTAAGCTTGTAAATCTTACTTTTGGAGAGTCCGGTATATCTTGCCAGATCGTCCACGTTCATAATCTTTTTGGTGTGGCCTAGAAGATGTTTGATTTCTTCCAATAATCGTACGGCCTTGCTTTCTTCCATAATCGTCCGTTTTACATTTTGATGTAAACTAAAAGAGACAGATATGGCTAGGTGAAAACCAAAGGGATTTTAACTGATTTAACCCTTGGTTTTTAAGGATTTAACGGTAATTTTCAGGAAATTGATAGAAATAATTCAAAAAGTGAATTGTTGTACCTATGTTGTACCCAAGTAAAAAAGAAAGGCTCCCGAATTCTCGGAAGCCCTGATTTTATTGGTGATCGCGGAAGGATTCGAACCTTCGACCGTCTGCTTAGAAGGCAGATGCTCTATCCAGCTGAGCTACGCGACCAGTATTGTATTCCAGTATGTTAAATTCGTCTGCTAAGAAAACAGATGCTCCTTGCCTGTCTCCAGCTGAGCCCCGCCCGAATGTGCCTTTCGGTACGGGCGGGTACGCGACCCTAGAAACAAAAAAGCTCCAAGTTTCCTTGGGGCTTCTTAGTAGCGGGGACTGGACTCGAACCAGCGACCTTCGGGTTATGAGCCCGACGAGCTACCTACTGCTCTACCCCGCGATGTATCTTAAAAGTGCTTTGTAAGCACTTGGTTTATTTTACTTACCCAGTTCCGGTAGGTACCCTGTCCTGAGCCTTGTCGAAGGATACTGCTCTACCCCGCGATGTGGACGGCAAAGATACGACGGTTTTTTAGTATTATCAAATCCTATCAAAAAAGAATTATTTCGTAAACCACTCCAATGAAAATTAAGAAAATCCATACCTTCGGGACTTTACGTACCTATGGAAACGTTTAACGATTTTTTATCCGCAATGCTGCCCTATACGGAATGGGCTATGCTTATCCTTTTAATTGGTGGCGGACTTTTTCTTGTTTTTAGATCTAAGTTTTTGCCCTATCGCTACTTTGGTCATGCCATTGCTATTACAGCAGGGAAACATGACAAGGAAGGGGCAAAGGGAGATGTAAGCCACCTACAGGCATTATCCGCTGCAGTGGCCGCCACTGTGGGCCTTGGAAACATCTCTGGCGTTGCCATTGCCATTTACATGGGAGGACCCGGAGTTGTTTTCTGGATTTGGGTCACGGCACTCATAGGGATGTGCATTAAATTTTATTCCTGTAGTCTTTCCATAATGTTTCGGGGAAAGGATTCCGAAGGAAAACTTCAAGGTGGCCCCATGTTTTATATTATTCAAGGTATTGGACAAAAGGCAAAACCTCTGGCCAGTTTTTTTTGTATTGCCGGGCTTTTTGGTTTTTTAGGCGTATTTACGGCAAACCAGTTTACCCAAACCTTTATGAATGTGGTAAGGCCAGACGAAAACTTGATTATACTGGGGGACTTTAATTGGAAATTGATAGTTGGGATTATACTGGCCCTTATCACCTCTTTTGTGATTTTTGGGGGGCTAAAAAAAATAGCCAAGGTCGCGTCCACCATTGTTCCGTTTATGGTATTGTTATATTTTGTTGCTGTTTTGGTGGTCATGATGACCAATGCCACGCAAATAGGGCCTTCTCTAAAATTAATTTTTACGGAGGCATTTAATCCTGACACCATGGTCAAAGGTGGCCTTTGGGGCTTGATTATCCTTGGGGTGAGGCGGGCCATGTTTTCCAATGAGGCCGGACTCGGAAGCGCGCCTATGTATCATGGTCAAACCAAAACGGATGAACCCATACAAGAGGGTCTGGTTGCTATGTTGGGACCCTTTATCGATACCATTATTGTATGTACCCTTACCGCTATAGTCATTATTTTAAGCGGAGCCTACTTGGAAGCTGAAAGTAATGGTATTTTGATGACGTTGATTGCCTTTAAAAAGACATTGTTTGGTTTCGGAGACATTTTGTTAATGATTATAGTATCGGCCTTCGCGCTTTCAACACTCTTTACCTATTCGTATTATGGAGTAAAATGCCTTTCCTTTTTAACCAATGCCAAGATTGGGAAATACTACAATTGGTATTTTGTAGGAACCATTGTTTTTGCTGCTGTCGCTTCTGTTGATTTGGTCATTAATCTTATTGATTTGGCCTATGCCCTTATGGTCATTCCAAATATGTTGGCCGTTCTTTATCTATCGCCAAAGGTGAACCAACAAATGAAAATCTACTTCAAAAAAAGATAACATGTCGGAACATAGAGCGGGATTTGTAAATATCATAGGCAATCCCAATGTGGGAAAATCCACATTGATGAATGCCTTCGTTGGTGAAAAGCTGTCCATTATCACTTCCAAGGCACAGACCACCCGGCATCGTATTTTGGGAATTGTCAATGGCGATGATTTTCAGCTTATCCTTTCTGATACCCCTGGAATCATTAAACCAGCATACGAATTGCAATCCAGTATGATGGATTTTGTGAAATCAGCTTTTGAGGATGCGGATGTACTGTTGTATATGGTAGAAATTGGGGAAAAAGCATTAAAGGATGAACGATTTCTGGATAAGATCAAGAATAGTAAGACCCCTGTTCTTTTGTTGCTGAACAAAATTGACGGTGCCTCTCAAGAGCTGCTGGAAGAGCAGGTACAATACTGGCAAGAAGTATTGCCTACAGTAGAGATACATCCTATTTCGGCACTCGAAAACTTTAACGTAAAAGAAGTCTTTGATCGGATAATAGAATTGTTGCCCCAAGCTCCTCCCTATTATCCCAAAGATCAATTGACCGATAAGCCGGAACGATTTTTTGTCAATGAGACCATTCGTGAAAAAATACTGATACACTATAAAAAGGAAATTCCATATTCCGTGGAAATAGAGACCGAAGAATTTCTGGAGGACGAGGAAATTATCCGTATGCGTTCCGTAATTATGGTGGAGCGCGATTCCCAAAAAGGGATTATAATTGGCCATAAGGGTAGCGCCTTAAAGCGGGTAGGCGTAGAGGCCCGCAAGGATTTAGAAAAGTTCTTTGGCAAACAAGTCCATTTGGAATTGTACGTAAAAGTGAACAAAAATTGGCGCAGTGATGCCAGGCAGCTCAGGAGGTTCGGCTACAATAATTAGGTTATTAACATTTCCGAAACCTAACCTTTTCCTATTATTTCGCTAACCATAATTTAGGTTTTAGGTAACCTTATAATTGTATTGAAAGCTTCATCTTGGTATCAATCTAAAAAACCAAATTAAGATGAAACTTTTTACTAAAACCCTATTCTTGGGATTTCTTCTCAGTACGCTTTCTTGTGATAAATTGGATGACTTTCTTAACAATCCGGATAGACATGACGATGATGATCCGACTACTGGAGTAAACTTTACGTATAGAAATACTATTCAAATAGGAGGCGAGGGAGCCGCAGAGATTTCTGCATATGACCCCATAATCAAGAAACTATTTATTAAAATTAATGTAATTAATTGGATAGGTGATTTTTAACCGATTGTGAAATCAATCGGTCAGGGTCTCCATCATAAATTGGTACAATTCCCGCATTTGAGGTTTGCCTTTACGTTTCCCTATCCTTCCAAAAGCGTACAGGACAAACCATAGGATTACCATAAAAATCATAACTCCCATCTGCAGTCCATAAGGTCGGCCAAGTGAGGCATAGGAATAGGCCCAAATCCCAAAAATGATAAAGAACGTTCCCACTCCAAAATGGAGGAACATAAAAAAAGTCCATAAGGTGGGGTTAGGTCCAAAAAGGCCATAGAGTTTACTGTTCTTTACATCAACTTCATTGATTTCCAAATGCAATTGAGGTGACCAAAAATGTATGCGTTCCTTTTTGAACTTGATGAACACATGATCATCTATCCTTTTCAACAAAAAGGGATCTTTTTTTGTCTGCTCAAAGGTTTCCAAGACCGTTTCCTTCTCATTCGGTAACTCTAACTGAAACCTGGGCCTAAGAACAATATCGTTGGGTAACGTTTTCATTTCTTTGTCAAAGGAGCAATAATATACTTCATTTTTAGAAAAGAAAGGAAATTTTTTTAAAAAAGGAATCTTGTAATCTAAATTGGAGTAAACATAAAATCGTACATATTTTTCGAAACCTAACTCTGTGGAAAGTCGACATCGATAAAATCGATTGATATACGGTTTACCTAAAAATAACTTACCTTTTTTCAAAAAGCTGGTTACTTTTACTATCTTTGAATCATCGACGAAATGCATATTTCATCGATAAAACGCACAATCCTTACCAACAAATATGAAAAATGTTGTGATTTTTGGTGCTTCCGGTCATGGAAGTGTAGTCCTTGATTGTATTGAAAAGGAAGGCATATTCAAGGTTTTAGGGTTTGTAGATTCCTTCAAAAGGAAAGGAACACGTATAAATGGATATACAGTTTTAGGAAGTGAGTTTGATCTTCCTTATATAAGTGAAAAGAATGATTTGGCGGGAGGAATTGTTGCTATTGGAGATAATTGGATAAGAAAATTAGTTGTTGACCGAATTTTTAAAATTTTGCCAAATTTTAATTTTGTTACTGCAATTCATCCTACTGCGGAAGTAGGTAAGGATGTTGAGATTGGGAATGGTACTGTTTTAATGCCTGGTGTAATAGCAAACGCCAATTCCGTTATTGGCGACTTTTGTATTTTAAATACCAACGCTTCTTTGGGCCATGACGGACGAATGGAAGATTATTCCAGTTTGGCTCCTAAAGCCTGCATAGGAGGGAACCTCCTATTGGGCAAATTTTCTGCCATATGTCTGGGAGCAAATGTTATTGACAATATCACCATAGGAAGTCATACCGTTGTGGGTGCAGGCTCACTCGTTGTTGGAAACTTGGATAGTTATACATTGGCCTATGGGGCCCCCGCAAAAAGAATTAAGACTCGGGTTATAGGTGAACCCTATTTGTCTGGTGGAAAAAAACAGTCTTCGAAGTCCCGGATTTTTTAAGAGTAATTTGTAAACCTGATATTCCACTTTATTCACTAAGTGAATTTTGACTATTGATAATAGTTATTCTGATTAAACTACCTTTGCCTTTTAATCTATTCGTATGAGTGCTATCGTAGCTATTGTAGGAAGGCCAAATGTTGGGAAATCTACCTTTTTTAATCGATTGATACAACGCAGGGAAGCCATAGTGGATGCCATTAGCGGGGTTACACGAGATCGCCACTATGGAAAGAGCGATTGGAACGGAAAGGAATTTTCTCTAATAGACACCGGGGGTTACGTTGTTGGCAGTGATGATATTTTTGAAAAGGAAATCGATAAACAGGTAGAATTGGCCATTGATGAGGCAGATGCTATTATTTTTATGGTAGATGTAGAATCCGGGGTAACTGGTATGGATGAGGATGTGGCAAAACTACTTCGAAGAATAGACAAACCGGTTTTTTTAACGGTCAATAAAGTGGATAACGCCAAACGGGCGGCGGATGCCGTAGAATTCTATGCGCTGGGGCTAGGTGAGTATTATACTCTTTCCAGTATCAATGGAAGTGGAACCGGTGAGCTGTTGGACGATTTGGTAAAGGTCCTGCCTGAAAAGGAAATGGAAAAGGACGATTTGCCCAGATTTGCCGTGGTCGGGAGACCGAATGCAGGAAAGTCCTCATTTATCAACGCGTTGATCGGAGAGGAACGCTACATTGTTACCGATATTGCAGGAACCACTCGGGATAGTATTGACACCAAATACAATCGTTTCGGGTTTGAGTTCAATTTGGTGGATACGGCAGGTATTCGGAGGAAAGCCAAGGTAAAGGAGGATTTGGAGTTTTATTCTGTAATGCGTTCGGTAAGGGCTATTGAACATTGTGATGTATGTCTTCTTTTGTTCGATGCCACACGGGGATTTGACGGCCAGGTGGAAAACATTTTTTGGCTGGCACAACGTAACAACAAGGGCGTTGTAATATTGGTCAATAAATGGGATTTGGTCGGTAATAAGGAGACCCATACCATGAAACAGTATACCCAAAAAATCAAACAGGCTATGGAACCTTTTACCAATGTACCCGTCCTCTTTATTTCGGTATTGACCAAGCAACGTATTTTTAAAGCGATAGAAACGGCAGTGGAGGTATATAAAAATCGCTCCAAGCGTATCCCTACTAGAAAATTGAATGATGTTATGTTGCCCATTATTCAAAATACGCCACCACCCGCATACAAAGGAAAATACGTAAAAATTAAGTTTATTACGCAGCTGCCTACTCCTTTTCCACAATTTGCCTTCTTTTGTAATCTACCCCAATATGTACGTGAGCCGTATAAGCGGTTTTTAGAGAACAAATTGAGGGAACACTTTGACTTTACCGGAGTGCCCATGTCCATTTTTATGCGCAAGAAGTAGGTTTACCAGATGCCATAATTTTGAACTTGAGTTTCAAACTTGCGCTTGCGCTTTGATCTACCAACCTCCCGAGGCACCACCTCCCCCAAAACCGCCTCCCCCAAAGCCGCCACCGAATCCACCACCACTTCCAAAGCCTCCTTTAGAACTACCACCGAATCCACCACGACCCATATTGCTTAGGATAATGATATCCCAAATATCTAGGCCAGAAGAACGTTTACCACCACGTCCACCGCCTTTTCTATTTCTGCGCGAAAGAATGATCAATATGATAATAAAAACAATAAAGGGTAGTATGGAACCCAATGGAAACCCTTCTTCATCGTCAAAAGTCCGCTCTTCCTTAAATTCTCCAGTCAATACCTTAAAAATGGAGTCAACACCATCGTTAAGTCCGCCATAGTAGTTGTCTTGCTTGAACCGGGGTACGATAACATTTTCTATAATACGTCGGGACATTGCGTCCGTAAGATTGCCCTCAACGCCATATCCCGTATTTATGGCGATTCTTCGATCATCTTTAGCCAAAAGCACTAGAACACCGTTATCCTTACCAGCTTGACCTATACCCCATTTTTGACCCCATTGGGCTCCAAGGTAATTGATGTTCTCCCCTTCCGTAGAACTTATGATCGCTATGACTATTTGTGTGGAAGTACTATCGGAATAACGAATTAGTTTTTGTTCCAACGCTTTTTCCTGACTATTTGGCAAAAGGTCTATGTAGTCATAGAGACTAGTCTGTTTTTTGGGTTTTTCGGGAATCTGGAACTGAGCGAAGGTAAATCCACAGCAACAAAGGCCAATAAGTAGAAGACTAGCCCTTAGAAATTTCATCGCTTAGTTCATTTATATCATCATGTTGCCATGGGAAATGGGATTCCAATTCCTTGCCTGCACTTAGGACACCATTAATGATGCCCTGTTTAAAATTACCTTGCTTAAACGCTGTTTGGATAGCATCCCGGGTAATTTCCCAAAACCCCTTGGGAACTACCTTGTCTATACCGGTATCCCCATAAATGGCAAATTTTCGGTCGTTTACGGCAATATAGATCAATACCCCGTTTTCTTCCTTGGTATTGTCCATTTTAAGCAAATGAAAGACTTCCTTGGCACGATCAAGATAATCTAACTCTGTATGTGCTTCGATATGTACACGGATTTCCCCTGAGGTGTTTTTCTCGGCCTCAAGAATGGCCGAAACAATTTCCTGCTCCTCCTCGACAGTTAGAAAGTCCTCTACCTTGGACATAAGATTAGTTAAAGTCAAATTCTACGTCCGGTGCCTGTTCGGAACCTGGGTCAGCTTTGTAACGAGCCATCTCTTCAAAACCAAAGAGACCGGCCAATAATTTCCCTGGGAACTTGGTGGTGTGGATGTCGTATAGATTTACCTTTTCGTTAAATCTATTGCGTTCCACATTGATCCTATTCTCCGTTCCCTCAAGTTGGGTCTGTAATTCCAAGAAGTTTTGATTGGCCTTTAGTTCCGGATAGCGTTCCACCACAACCATTAGTTTGCTGAGGGCACCTGTTAATCCACTTTGAGCCTCTTGGAAGGCAGCCATTTTTTGAGGGGTAAGGTTATCCACATCAATGGTAGTCGAAGTGGCCTTGGCGCGCGCTTCTATCACATCCGTTAGCGTACCCCGCTCAAAGTCTGCGGCACCCTGAACGGTTTTGACCAAATTTCCGATAAGGTCGTTTCTTCGCTGGTATGCACTTTCTACATTAGACCAAGCGGTCTTGGCATCCGCTTCCAATTCTACGGCCGTATTGTTAAATCCGACGGCCCATTGATAGAGGCCAAATGCGATGACCCCAAGAATAATTAGAATAATTAATCCCTTTTTCATGGTAGTGTATTTAAGGTTGATTTATAGTTGCTCTTTTATCTTGGCAAGCTCCGCTTTTATTCGCTCTAGTTTTTGGATAATTTCGAAATTATTCAGGGTCTTTTGTCTACTTTCACGCAGATGCGTCTTAGCACCTTCCAACGTAAATCCCCGTTCCTTGACTAGATGGTAGATCAAACGTAAGTTATTGATGTCCTGGGGAGTGAATTTTCGATTGCCTTTGGCATTTTTTTTGGGTTTGAGCGCATCGAATTCCTTTTCCCAAAAACGTATCAATGAGGTGTTTACCCCAAAAGCCCGGGCCACTTCGCCAATACCATAGTATCGTTTTTCAGGCAGTTCTACGTACATTAATCCAGGGATTGATTTTCTTGGTTGGCGTATTTGAGCATATTCTCGAATTCCTCCGCCGACAAACTTCCGTAGTAAAAGTTTATGGGGTTTATGCGTTCCTCATCCTTCCACACCTCATAATGTACATGAGGTGCTTCGGAGCGTCCTGTATTACCTACAAAGCCAATGATGTCTCCACGCTCAACCTTTTGTCCCCGTTTTACGTTGTATCTACTTAAATGGGCGTAGAGGGTCATATACCCGTATCCATGGTCTATGCGGATGTGTTTGCCAAAACCGGAAGATCTGTTGTCCGCCCGGGTCACCTTTCCATCTCCAGTAGCATATACCGGTGTTCCTTTTGGTGCCGTAAAATCCATGCCCCTATGCATTTTTCTAGCTTTGGTAAAGGGGTCTGACCGCCATCCAAAACCAGAAGCCATTCGGGTAAGGTCTTCGTTGTTGATCGGTTGGATAGCAGGAATCGATGCCAATAGTTTTTCCTTTTCTTTGGCCAATTTGGTAATCTCATCCAAGGATTTGGATTGTATGGCCATTTGTTTTTTAATAATGTCCAAGCGCTTGGTAGTGGCGATGACCATTTCCGAATTATTGAATCCTTCTAGGGATTTGTATCGGTTTACCCCACCAAAACCTGCCCTTCTCTGTTCTTCGGGGATAGGGTTGGCCTCAAAGTACAGGCGGTAAATGTTATTGTCGCGATCCTCTATATTGGCCAATACTTCCTCTATCTGCTCCATTTTTTTATCCAAAAGTTCAAACTGGAGTTCGTAATTCTTAACCTCACGTTGTAAGGACAGCTCCCTCGGTGTATTTATCAAATTGGTGTTCAACAAAAAAACAAGGCATAACAAACCAAACAATAGCGACCCTAGGAAGAAAAACGCAATATTCCAATAACGCTTGGATTTTTTGGGTTCTATCTTCCGGTAGGACAAGGTGTCCGGATCGTAATAATACTTTACCTTAGACATAAATGGATTTTATCCTATTTTTGTGCTTTCCTTTAACAGAACAAACAAATATAAAAATTGTTTTGTACAAACCGTTAAAATTTGTAAAACCTTACCATTTTCAATGACTTCCAAAGAAATCAGGAATCAATTTTTAAATTTTTTCAAGGGAAAAGAGCACACAATTGTACCCTCCGCCCCCATGGTCGTCAAGGATGATCCTACCCTAATGTTTACCAACGCGGGAATGAATCAATTCAAGGAGTTTTTCTTGGGAAACCGGAAGGCGGAAAATGTTAGAGTGGCGGATTCCCAAAAGTGTCTTCGGGTGAGTGGCAAGCACAATGATCTTGAGGAGGTAGGTAAGGATACCTATCATCATACCATGTTCGAGATGTTGGGGAATTGGAGTTTCGGAGATGCAGTTGGCTCCGGCGCAGGCGGATACTTCAAAAAAGAAGCCATACAATGGTCATGGGAATTACTGACCGATGTTCTTAAAATAGATAAGGCCAATCTTTATGTTACTGTCTTTGAAGGGAGCAAGGATGCCGATAACCTGGGAATGGATAATGAAGCCTATGCCCATTGGAAGACTATTGTTCCCGAGGATCGCATCATTATGGGCGATAAAAAGGATAACTTTTGGGAAATGGGCGATCAAGGCCCCTGTGGCCCTTGTTCCGAAATACATGTGGATATTCGCTCCACTGAGGAAAAGGCAAAAGTTTCCGGGGCATCCTTGGTTAATAAAGACCACCCTCAAGTAGTGGAGATTTGGAACCTGGTCTTTATGCAATACAATCGCAAAGCCAACGGAACTCTGGAGCCCCTGCCTGCCAAACATGTAGATACCGGAATGGGTTTTGAACGTTTGTGTATGGTGTTGCAGGGTGTGAAGTCCAATTATGATACCGATATTTTTTCTCCGATTATTCGAGAAATAGAAACGATAACCAATACAAAATATGGACGGAACGAAGATATCGATGTAGCCATCAGAGTGGTTGCCGATCATATTCGTGCTGTAGCCTTTTCCATTGCGGATGGACAGCTACCCAGCAATACGGGTGCAGGCTATGTTATTCGAAGAATATTGCGAAGGGCCATACGCTATGGATTTACCTTTTTGGAAATAAAGGAACCTTTTATGTTCCGTTTGGTAAAAGTATTGGTCAGTGTTATGGGCGAGGCCTTTCCGGAATTGAAACAACAATGGCACTTGATCGAGAATGTAGTAAGGGAAGAAGAGCATTCTTTCTTAAATACCCTGGAACAAGGCCTGGTGCTTTTGGAAAGCGTTATCCAAGCTGCCAAAAACAAAACGGTTAATGGTCACAAAGCTTTTGAACTGTACGATACCTATGGTTTTCCAATAGACCTTACGGCATTGATTCTTCAGGAAAAGGGGTATTCTCTGGATGAAAAGGGGTTCGAGGAAGCGATGCAGGAGCAAAAAAGTCGTTCTAAATCGGCCTCTAAGATTTCCAAGGGTGATTGGGAAATTTTATCCAGTGATGTAGAACAGGAATTTGTGGGTTACGATATTTTGGAAGCCGATGTAAAATTAACCAAGTATAGAAAAGTCTCCTCCAAAAAGGATGGGGAACATTATCAATTGGTATTCAATATAACCCCATTTTACCCTGAGGGAGGCGGACAAGTAGGGGATAAAGGTTATTTGGAAGTCCCGAATGGGGATGTGGTGTATATTGTGGACACCAAAAAGGAGAACAATGAAATTGTACATTTTGCCAAGAGCTTGCCCCGACATCCCGAAGCCACATTTAGAGCGGTTGTTGATAAGAAGCAAAGGCAGCGGACAGCTGCAAATCATACTGCAACACATTTATTGCATCAGGCGCTAAGGGAAATATTAGGCCCTCATGTAGAACAAAAGGGCTCGGCCGTACATTCTAAATACCTCCGGTTCGATTTTTCGCATTTTGCAAAATTGACCAATGAGGAAATAAAGTCGGTTGAAGATTTTGTACGTGCTCGGATAGATGGACAATTGCCATTGCAGGAAAACAGAAATGTACCTGTGGCACAAGCACTGGACGAAGGCGCTATGGCATTGTTCGGCGAAAAATATGGTGATATGGTCCGCACAATTCGTTTTGGGCAGTCCATAGAACTATGTGGTGGTACCCATGTACAGAATACTGGTGATGTCTGGCATTTTAAAATTGTTTCCGAGAGTGCCATAGCCGCTGGAATTCGGCGCATAGAAGCCATAACTTCAGATGCTGTCAAGGACTTTTACGCCAAAAGCGAAAGTGTACTTACCGAACTCAAAGGTCTCCTCAACAATCCTCAAGATCCTGTTAAGGCACTGGAATCCCTTCAAAGTGAAAATAACAGATTAAAAAAGGATGTTGAACAGTTGTTGAAGGACAAGACCAAAAACCTTAAGGGGGAGCTGTTAAATGAATTGGAGGAAGTAAACGGAATTCAATTTCTAGCTAAAAAGTTGGATTTGGATGCCGCCAGTATCAAAGACCTATCATTTGAGATGGGAAACAGCCGGACCGATTTGTTCTTACTTTTTGGGACGGAACAGAGTGGAAAGGCCTTGCTCTCTTGCTATATATCCAAGGAATTGGTAGCAGAAAGAGAAATGAACGCGGGGACAATTGTTCGTGAACTTGGAAAATTTATTCAAGGTGGGGGAGGCGGACAACCTTTTTTTGCCACAGCAGGGGGGAAGAATCCAGAAGGAATACATCAAGCCTTACAGCAGGCCAGAAAATATGTAGTGTAAAATGAAACGCCTAAGACTCCGTAATCTCAATTGGAAATACATTGTGGGGGAGGTTCTATTGATATTTGTTGGGATTAATCTTGCCATTTGGTTCAACGATTGGAACGCTTCCAAAAAAATTGATCAAAACAAGAAAATTGCTATTGAAAAAATTCAAATTGAAATCAAGAACAATTTGGAGGAACTTCTTAAGACAAGAGAAAATAACCAAAGGATTACCGGAGCCATTGAAACTTATAAAGGCTTTGACCCAGGTGCCACAGAGGGCGTAATAGCCACTACCGGACAAATGAAAAAATTCCGAAAACAGTATCCCGGATTTTTCCACGCAACGGATTCCACTCAATTGAAGGATGAATTTTTTAATTATGAAGGAGATATCTTTATTAATCTTGAGCTTGCGGAACTTTCCAAAATAGCATGGGAAACCTCCAAAACAACTGGAATTGTAAACGAATTTGGCTATGACTGCCTCTATGAACTGCAAGGCATTTACAATCTGCAGAGTTTGGTAACCAATGAAATGAGTAAGGCGGGAAACGCACTACAGAATCAGGAAATAGAACTTTTACTTAGGGTTTTGGAGTTTATAAATCAAATGGACTCAAACTTAGAGGAAGATTATAAATCTGTTTTGGAACATATCATGGACTGTACATAAAACCGAATAGGCCAAGTTATAATTGGTTGGCCTATGTTCATTCCCAAACGGAAGTTTTTACCCACTCAATGGCGTCTTCTACATAGGGAGTATAATCACAGGCCCTATTATGGTCGAGTCCAACTGCCTTTACAAACTCTATCTCACTACCGGAATTTCTGGATCGTTCCACCAATGCTTCGGTATTGGAGAAAGGAAAAATCACATCCAACTCTCCGTGTATCACATATAAGGGTATTTCAGTTTTTATAGCTATTCCATTATCGTTGGATATTAGACCATAAGCCTGTGCTACTGGGATAGCTGCCGAAAATAATTCTGGATGTGCATCGGCAAAAAACCAACTTCCGAAACCGCCATCACTATAACCAAATACTACGACTCTTTTTGGATCTACATTTAAATGTTCTATGGCAAACTTTACCAAGTTAACCACTTGTGCTTCATTAAAGGGTTCAAACCATAACATGCCCTGTGCGTTTGGGCCTAAAACATATGCTTCTGTATCCGTACTTTCCAAAGCAGGTTTAAGTACACAACTTCCCCTTTTATGGACATCGGGTCTAAGTGTGAGCGCACCGCCGTGCAAGTCTACAAAAAGGGGAACTAATTCATTGTCCGTTATTTCAGGAACAGTTAATCTGAACGCCCATTTTTTATTGAACAGAACGGTCAACTCTAAATCGTTCACACCCGTATTTAAGGGAAGTTCTGAAAAAGCTTTATTGGCTTCTTCAATATCTAGTTGTGGCGTATTACCTATTACCAAATCCGGTTCTTCTGTTTCTAAAAAACTATCACTACACCCTATACCGCACAAAATTGCCGCAAAAAATGATAGAACAATCTTTGTTTTAAATCCCATAATTTGTAAAATATTGAAAATCAGTAGATAAAAATACGGTTTTTCTTTTATGAATCGCCAAGACATTAATAAATGTATTGAGCCTTTAAAGTTAAAGCTAGGAGCCCTGGTTTTGTATATCCCATTTTTATGGTTCAATGCAGTTTTGGCATCAATTTAAAAGAGTAATGATTTAACGGTTTCCATAAAAATGAAGATTAAGTTTGTATTTTGTGTCCAACCGTTTTTATATCGATGAAGCTACAGACCCAAATTCCTTTAGATCCGGCCGATAATCAAATTGATTATCAAAGCCGATTACTGCTTATAGGGTCATGTTTTGTTAAGAATATAGGCAAAAAGCTGGACTATTTTAAGTTCCAAAATCTTCAAAATCCTTTTGGTATTCTGTTTCATCCGAAAGCTATTGAAAACTTGATTTCAAGAGCTATAGATCAAAAGGTTTTCACTGAAAGGGATATTTTTCTTCACAACGAAGGTTGGCATTGTTTTGATGCACATTCCAATTTAAGTAATGCATCAAAAGAAAAGCTAGTTCAAAAGTTAAACTACGGTCTGGAGTATACGAACAGGCAAATAGGTAAATCCACACATATCATCTTGACCTTAGGCACGGCTTGGGTCTATCGCTATAAGAGGACCGATGCCCTTGTGGCCAACTGTCATAAGATTCCGCAAAAGGAATTTGATAAAGAGCTCCTTTCCATTGAAGTTATTGTAAAGAGCCTGGAGCAGGTTATAAATCGGATTCAATTGGTCAATAAAAAAGCCCGAATTATTTTGACCATTTCCCCGGTTCGTCATCTTAAAGATGGATTCATTCAAAACCAACGGAGCAAAGCCCATTTGGTAACCGCTGTTCACCAATTGCTTGAAACTTCACCTTTGGGGGCTATTGGTCTTTATTTCCCGTCATACGAACTTATGATGGACGAATTACGCGACTACCGCTTCTATGAAGCGGACATGATTCACCCTAATCCATTGGCCATTGATTATATTTGGGAAAAATTCAAGGAAACCTGGATTTCTGAACAAACCTATTCTACAATGGAAAAAGTGGAAGCGATTCAAAAGGGGTTGATGCACCGACCTTTTCATCCTGATTCGGAATCACATCAAAAATTCAAGAAATCGCTACAGGAGAAAATTACGTATCTTCAAAAAGGATATCCGTTTATGGAGTTTTAAACTTCATATGGGGTCAACGCGTTGGATGATGAAAAAAATAGTAATCGGAGTAATTATCACATTGGCGGTTGTCCTTATCTTCCGATCCTGTTCCGAGGAGAGAAGGGAAAAATCCATTCTTCAGGAAAATTCCATGCTCATACAGCAGCAGATCGATAATGTCTCCAAGCTTATCGTAACCGAAGGACATTTTGCCGAAGTCTATACCTATAAGGGTTCCCAAGAACTGTTCGGTTCCTTGATTACGGCGGATAAAAAGGCATTAGTTGTAGTAAATGCCGAGGTTACCGTAGCCTATGATTTGTCCAAGATCGATTTTGAAATGGATAGGGATAGCAAGACCCTCCACATTAAAGCGATTCCCGAACCGGAAATAAAAATCAATCCTGATTTTGAGTATTATGATGTTACGGCAGATTACTTCAATCAATTTAATGCGTCGGATTATAATACCATTAAAATGAATGTGAATAGTGCCTTATTAAAAAAGATAGAAGCTTCACCCCTGAAAACCAATGCCCGAAACCGATTGATCAGTGAACTTCAAAAATTCTATATCTTGACTAATTCCATGGGCTGGTCATTGGCCTATGAAAATAGAATAATTGATCAAGACCTGCCACAGTTATTACTCAAGGATTGATGTTAAAGTTTCCTGAAACTAGGGTAAGGTATACGGGTTTGTTTCTAAATTGGAAGTAAATCAAAAATCATGGAAAACATGGAGCCATTAAATGATAGACGGAGTTTTTTAAGGGCATCCACACTGTTGGGTGCGGGCCTATTTATTCCTAAAGTGAATTTTGCCTCAAGCGGTACGTTTTCCGTGAATGACAATATCCATGAGTTTGGAAAAAGGGAAGGCTATGCCGATCAAATTAGCATCTTGATATCCATGATGGACTGGATGCGATTTACGGTTATAAGAGATGCGAAGGGTATTTCACAAAAGGAGCTGGATTTTTTACTGGATGAAAATTCAAACACTATTGGGGCCATGTTAATGCACTTGGCTGCCACGGAACGCTATTATCAAATCGATACGTTTACAGGAATTCCCAAAAACAAACTTGGTTTTGGTGTAGAAGAGGATATTTGGAGCTCGGCAAGTAATCTAGGTGATGCCGGGCGCAAAATATTAAAAGGTAAGCCACTATCTTTTTATTTGGATAAATTGAACGAAGTCCGCGAATTCTCGAAAACGGAATTAAAAAACAGGGACGATAGTTGGTTGATGGAATCCACGGAATTCTTTGGCAACCAACCTACCAACAACTATTGTAAATGGTTCCATGTGGTGGAGCATGAATCCAACCATAACGGGCAGATACGATATATCAAAAGCAGAGTGGCCTAATTTTCTATAAACTTCTGGGCCCAAATAAGGTACTGTTCCCAATCGTAGTCGGTTACGTCATGTACACCCGTTCTAATGTGATAGGCCACCGTATTTTGAATAGGTTGGTTAACCTTAGGCATCCTTTTTGAAGTGATTCCCTCTTTACCGAACAAGCCATAAACCGGAAAAGTATAATGGGCCGAAAGAAATTCACCCCTGGGATCCGCCCATTGGTCTTCCTCCGCACTTGCTACATATAGGGGTCTAGGTGCAATGAGTGCCAACAATTGGTGTTGGTCTATGGGCAAAGCTTCTTCGTTTTCATTGTATTTCTCAAAATTATCACAAAACCAGTGCGGAAAACTTGCATTGATGCGACCAACAGTTTCGCCAAATTTCCGTTTGGATAATGCGGCCCCGCCACAGCCCGAGTTATTGCTGATGACCCCGGCAAAACGTTGGTCCATAACTCCTGCCCATAAGGCAGCCTTTCCCAATCGTGAATGTCCGAAGGCTATAACTTTTGAAGCGTCTACTTGATTATCCTTTTCCAGAAAATCCAAGGCTCGACTCAATCCAAAGGCCCAAGCAGCTATGCTTCCCCATTCATCGGCTTTAGGCTGTTTTTGCCCTTCTTTATAAAATAAGGCATGCAGGCCATCTGAAAAATCGTTTTTATCCGGATCCACTTCACCGTAGTAAATAACCGCTAGCCCAAATCCTTTATCCAGAATTTTATCAATGGCCCAGCGATTGGTACGCACTCCTCTGGATGTTTCTGTCGCTTGGTTTCCTGTAATGCCCAATTCTTCATTGTTCTTGGTCCAAGCTTGGGAAACAAGCACTTTGGGATCGCGGGTAATGGTGTGGTTGCCAAAGAAATTATAACCTAAAAATAAAGGTGCTTTGTCCTTATTTTTTGGCAGGTATAGAAGAATATTGTAGTTGAGTGAACGACTGCCTTTTTGCAGGGTAACTTCAATTTGCTTGCGATACGCTTTACCATTAAGGGCATCTTCGTTTTGTTCAACAGTTTTAAACGAAACGTTGTCCAATGTCCCCGGTACTTTTCCGTAAACGTTTTCTTCAAAGAAATTAAAAAGTTCAGGTCGCCGTTTTGTATTCCACTCTTCACCATTGCTGACCGTCTCTCCCGAAAAAGTGGTCATCAAATCCGGGATTGGGAATACGGGTACCTTAGTTTCATCATAATTAGGTTCAAATTGTGCGGATGAGAAATGTGTCATGAAGAGAAGGGTAATGGCATAGTTTATTATTTTTTTCATAATCAGAGAATCAAACTTTTATCCACTAACCCCAAACCGTCATCGATCAAATGACCTACTTTGGGGTCGTTTTGTTTTATACCTTCCAAATGTACCAAGATTTCTTGGGCAAATGCCGTGTCACCATTGGTTTTGGCCAATTCATAAAGTTCCACGGACAATAGCCAGTCTTCGGGATAATTCTCCCTAAGCTCCTTAAATACCTTGTTTCTGGAGATGGTCGTATTTTTGCCTTCCCTAAAATGACAAATTTGTTCATAGTACTGTTCCAGTTTCCTGCGTTTGTTGGATATTTCGGGTCTTAGAGTAGTGGAGGAAATGGTATGCGTAATCAAGTCAAAACTTTCAAGGTCTGCAGGGCCATTAAAAGCCGATACGATTTCACTCCCTATTGCCATATTATATAGGTTTTCCTTGGATTCGAAAAGGATATTGCCCCTCTGCATTACTGTACAATTTTCAAAGGTGATCAACAGTATTTTACCCTGAAGGTTTCTGGTTCCAGTGATAATTTTCCCCATAATCTTTAAATTCCCCTCAAATTCCAAGGAAACTTTCTCACCTTCAAATATGTTATAGGCCTTGAGGTCTCTAGGACTCATATCTTCAATCGCCAGGTTAATGCCCTTCAGCCTACCGATAGGTGTGCCGAAACCATTGGGGTGATTTAATACATCGTGTCCCACCAATTCCTTTTCTCGATAGGACAGCGCAGTTTTTCCATGGGTCTGTAGGTACACGGGTTTACCTTCATGAGCGATGACCTCAACAAAATTGCCAGAAATCTGTAGGCCCGTGCTGAGCTCCACGGTTCCCAGTTCTTTGGAGTCGATCAATTTTTGAATGCCTTTCAGCCCTCCTGTACGTAATGCCATGGTGTTTGCAAATTCTTCCAAGACTTGGCTCAAATAAGCAAAATCCGGGGTAACGAAAAGTTGAGGTTGAGGTTGGGTAATGTCAAACGAGGTATGTGCCGCCTCAATGGAATATGGGATTTTCTTCACCCTATCGGTCAGGCACCATGTACTCTCACCAATGGAGGAAAGTAATCCTGCACCATAAATCTTGGGATTATCCACGGTTCCGATAAGTCCGTACTCCACGGTCCACCAGTGCAGATTTCGTATTAAGGCCATTTCGCTGGGTTCGCCCATATTTTGCTGCAATTGTGCAATATGACTTTCGGCTGCATCAATATCGCTTTTTGATGTTCCTAATGCTTCTTTAATAATGGAAAGATGCCGTACGGCCTCATATAATTCAAAATCCTTGGCACTGGAAATGGCCTTGCAGCCAATTTCCCCGAACCGGCGCAGATATTCCGCATATTCGGGATTGGCAATGATAGGAGCATGACCGGCTCCTTCATGGATGATGTCCGGGGCCGGGGTATATTCAATATGTTCCAATTGCCTAATATCCGATGCAATTACTAATACGTTGTAGGCCTGGAATTCCATAAATGCCGATGGAGGAATAAATCCATCGACTGCCACAGCGGCCCAACCGAGATCTTTTAAGATTCGGTTCATACCGTACATATTGGGAATGTGGTCTATGGATATTCCGGTTTTTTTGAGTCCGTCTACATAGGATGTATGGGCAACTTGGCTTAGGTAATCCACATTTTTTCGCATCACATATCGCCATACTGCCTGATCTATGGCTGTATAATCCTCATAATTCTGAGGTTTTATATACTGCTTTAAATGCTTGGGCAGCTTATCCAGTATGGAATTGCTTTCATAGGCCATCACAACAAATCTATTTTCCTTAAGAGACTGTTTTGAAATGTGTCAATTATTTTCTTATGGCCCTTATTTGCGCCCTACTTCGTTAAAATTTTAGATCGGAGCTAAGGCTATGCTCAAAAATTTTGTCTCGTTTGGCATCAAAAATGGCCTATAACAATTCTAATCACACATTTCAAAACAGTCTCTAAAGTTACAAAATAGGCAAGTCAACTTTTTGGAATCCAAAATTTTTGATAAAAAAAATCCCCTCTCACTAGGAGAAGGGATGTTTAGGGGAAGCGTATTAATTTACGGCGACCGCATCGGGCGGATATTGTTGTAATATTTCGGATACAAATTCCTTGATGCGCTCTTCTTTCTTATTGATATCCTTAATGTTGTTTAAGTTTCCAACACCTTTGCCTTGCCATACTAGTTCTCTGGTACCTGCGTCGATAAGATCTATATAGAGCGAGCCTTCCGTTCGTGTGCTTACTTGGCTACCGCCCCAACCGGCTCCTGGCCCCCATAACCATGGATTCCAGCCCCAGCCCCAACCCCAGGCGCCCCAGCCCCAGTTGTTGTTGTAGACATCTACCTCCTCTTTTTCCTTGGTAAAAATGCTTACCAATAAATCAGGTTTGCCCGATTTTACGAATCCTCGATTGTTCATTTCATCCTGAATCGCCTTGAGGATGCGCTTTTTGTCCAAATCGGATATCTGTGCCTGATCTATCCCGGTTTTATAGAATGCATAGGATTTGTAATCGTTAAAATCTGTTTCCTGATCATAATCGGACAAAACTTGGACCGAAGAACAGGAACTTAAGAATAACAATACAAATAGCGGGATTGCAAATGTTTTAACTTTTTTCATAACAAAGATTTTTAATTATTCCAAACTGAGGCTATTGACTTTAAAATAATTCTCAAAAATCATGCCGAATATTGGCAAAACTACCGTAAATTGGTTTTTGGATTATAACCGTATGGACAATGCCTACAGCCACTTTCGCAGCAATACCCTCTTTTAAGATGATATTGTTCGGTGAATACTTTGTAGCCTTCTTCGGAGAGGTAATAATCACCCTCTTCCAACGGAATAATCTCCTTCATTCTAGTCTCGACTGGAATAGTAGTCTTCCATAAAAATACGTGATTATTTTGTGAATAAAAAGGCTTTCCCTCCTCTGAAACCATAAATTTAACAGTCATTGGGAGCTTTTTTTGTCTTTTGCGGCAATTGTTGGCAACAAATCCATTTTAACGAGAAGTAGACGTTTTTAACAATTATCTTTGTTATTGACCGTTTTAAAGCTGATTTATGATTTTAGTCTTTAAACACCTTTTTTACAAAAACTATGTAGGGCTCTCCCTTTGGCCTTTTATCTTTTTAAAGCACAATGGCCTTAAAAAGGATACTGTGCTTATAAATCATGAGAAAATACATTTGAGGCAGCAACTTGAACTATTGATCTTACCCTTTTATATCTTTTATATCCTTGAATGGCTGTTAAGGACCGTACTGTATTTGAATACGTATAGGGCCTATCAGAATATGAGTTTTGAGCGCGAAGCGTATCACAATGAGAAAGACCTCAATTATCTGGATCGCAGAAAGCCATTCAGTTTCATGAACTATCTTTTTCGTACATAAACCTTTGGTGTGTTCGTGGAAAATCAACCAATACACCTTCCCCTCCTTACTAAAAATAAAGTGACCCTCTTTGTCAAAAGGGAAGACCGTATCCATCCGCACATTTCGGGCAATAAATACAGAAAGTTGAAATACAACCTGATTAAAGCTAGGGAAGGTGGCTTCGATACTCTGCTCACCTTTGGTGGGGCTTACTCCAATCATATCGCCGCTACGGCCTATGCCGGGAAAGTACATGGGTTTAGTACCATTGGAATTGTTCGGGGTGAGGAACTAGGACAAAAATGGAAGCTAAACCCCACCATTAAATTGGCCAAGGAGCATGGAATGCAATTTAAATTTGTCTCGAGGAATGTGTACAGAAATAAGGACAGTATCCTTTTTCACAGCCAATTGGAAAACGAATTTGGACCGCATTATTTGTTGCCGGAAGGAGGAACCAATGCATTGGCCATAAAGGGTTGCGAAGAGATTTTGACTACTGATGACCACGATTTCGATGTACTTTGTTGTTCCGTTGGGACAGGAGGAACCTTGGCTGGAATTAGCAATGCAGCTCTTCCACATCAACAAATTTTAGGGTTTCCAGCATTAAAGGGCGATTTTTTACAGGAAGATATTCGTAAATTTGTGCGAAAGGAAAATTGGGTTTTGCAAACAGAGTATCATTTTGGAGGTTATGCTAAAGTATCCAAAATTCTTGTAGACTTTGTAAATGATTTTTATCGCCAGACTCAAATTCCCCTAGATCCGATTTATACCGGAAAAATGATTTTTGGATTGTTGGACATGGTACGAAACAATGGCTTTGAACCAAAAACAAGAATTTTAGCCGTGCATACGGGTGGGTTGCAAGGTATAGACGGAATTAACCAAGTGCTAAAACAAAAAAACTTACCGTTGATCAATGTATACGATTAAATTGGGATTATATGGTTAGAAAAGGGGTATGGATCATTGTTTTAGTTGTTTTGTTTATCGGCTGTAAGGCCAAAAAGCGTGTTGCCTATGGAGATAGGCAAAAAGACAAGGGAAAAGAATCGGTCAAGATAAAAAAGACCCAGAAGGAAGATGATGGACTGTATCCTTTACCGGAGGATACCGGAAAGTTCGTTCGATTTGAAATTTCGTCCATCTCTGAGTACATCAGGACATTTTCTGAAATTGCCCAATTTGAGATGAAAGCTTACGGAATACCCGCCAGTATCACTTTAGCGCAAGGACTTCTAGAAAGCGGTTTTGGTAGGGGCGAACTTGCAAAAAAGACCAATAATCACTTTGGGATCAAATGCCATACGGGCTGGAAAGGAGATTATGACTTTCATGATGATGATGAACGGGGCGAATGTTTTCGCAAATACAATCATCCCATGTATTCTTATCGGGATCACAGTATTTTTTTGGCGAACCGTTCACGCTATGCCTTTTTGTTCGATTTACCACCTAACGATTACAAGCGTTGGGCAAAAGGACTAAGACAAGCAGGCTATGCCACAGATAAACGCTATCCCCAAAAATTGATCCAATTGATCGAGCAACACAGGCTCCATAGGTTTGATAGGCCCATTGTTCGTCAGAGGAATAGGCAAAGAGAGGTAGTTGCCCTTCCAGAAAGGAATATCTACATAGTCAAAAAAGGGGATACCCTGTATTCCATATCGCGAAGATACTTGGTCTCTGTAGACGAATTGAAGCAATGGAACGGTATTACCAATAATACCATTTCCATAGGTCAGGAGCTTTCCATAAAATCCACACAAATCAACAAATAATGCTGTATCAAAGGAGTAGTGCCTTGTTCGCAGAGGCCAAAAAGTATATTCCCGGAGGGGTAAACTCGCCTGTACGTGCCTTTAAAGCTGTAGGAGGAGATCCTATTTTCGTAAAGGAAGCCAAAGGGGCTTATTTGTATGATGAGGATGGGAATAGGCTTATCGATTACATTGCCTCCTGGGGTCCATTGATTTTGGGGCATGCTTACGCTCCAGTGGTCAACGCAGTAATCGATAAGGCAAAAAAAGGGACTTCCTTCGGGATGCCTACGGAAATAGAAACCGAGCTGGCCAAATTGGCGGTATCCATGGTGCCGAATATCGATAAGATTCGTTTTGTAAATAGTGGTACCGAAGCATGTATGAGCGCCATTCGCTTGGCACGAGGATATACCGGTAGGGACAAGATCATCAAATTTGCAGGTTGCTATCATGGGCATTCGGATTCTTTTTTGATTCAGGCCGGTAGTGGGGCGGTTACCTTTGGTTCGCCAAACAGTCCCGGGGTAACCCAAGGTACGGCCAAGGACACCCTATTGGCCCCATACAACGATTTGGAAAGTGTAAAGGCATTGGCCCAGGCAAATAAAGGTGAAATCGCTGCGATTATCATTGAGCCTGTGGCAGGTAATATGGGCTGTATCGTACCCCAAGAGGGTTTTTTGGAAGGTCTTCGGGAACTGTGTAACCGAGAAGGTATACTATTGTTGTTTGATGAGGTCATGACTGGATTCCGTTTGGCCAAAGGAGGGGCTCAGGAAGCCCTGGGTATCAATGCGGATATGGTGATGTTCGGAAAGGTTATTGGGGGTGGGCTCCCCGTTGGGGCTTTTGCCGCCCGCGAAGAAATTATGGCACATCTGGCACCGGAGGGACCTGTATATCAGGCGGGAACCCTAAGCGGAAACCCCCTGGCCATGAGTGCGGGGCTGGCCATGCTTACCCAACTCAAGAACCATCCAGAAGTTTTTGAAAGTCTAGCGGACAAGACGGAACATTTACATGAAGGATTTGATAATGTGCTACGCAAAAAAGGGGTTCCCTATCAAATCAACCGTTTTGGAAGTATGATTTCGGTACATTTTACCGATACACTGGTAATGGATTTTGAGACTTCGGCCAAGGGAAACAACGAGAAGTTTAAAAAGTACTTCCATGGGATGTTGGAAAAAGGGATTTACTTACCGCCCAGTGCCTTTGAGAGCTATTTTTTAAACGATGCCTTGAGCTATGGTGATTTGGACGAGACCATTGCCGCCCTGGATGCTTTGGAGCTATAAAAAGTAATTTACTACCTGATGTTATAGGGAATGCCTAAAAACCCCTACCATCCGTCATTACGAACGAAGTGAAGTAATCCGTTTATTTCTTCCCAAAAAGCTACAGATTTCTTCGTACCTCGCAATAATGCAAAATTTAGGGTTTTTAGGCATTCCTTATGTCGGAAGACGAAGTCCGCTATCGTTTACCTCTTTTGCCCTCGCGCCTCTCCTTTCCACGATGCTTTCTTTTGTGAAAGTGCAATTTCTCCCATTTTTCATATTGATCCGGGGAAAGTATTGCTTTCATTTCGGCCTTGTGGGCAATCTGATTGTCCAAACGTTCCAATTGTAGTGCGTAGTGTTCCTCTGAAGTCGGTTTTTTGGATTCTCCGCTTTCTTTCTTTGCCTTGCGTTCTTCCATTTTGGCCTTGCGCAGCTTGGCGTTCTCCAAGCTTAATACTTGAACTTGCTTTTGTTGCGTTTCACTGAGGTCCAAGGCCAAGGTCATTTTTTTCGTGTGTAGGGTGGCCACTTGTTCCGGACTCAGATCCTTCATGGCCTCTCTGTGATGATTTTTTCGCCCTTCCTGTGCCATAACAGTCGCTCCTGCCAATAGCATTGCTAATACTAATTTTTTTTTCATGTCTTTATATTTTATGATTTTCAGAAGTAGGACTTGGAGATTACGAAGAGGTTTAATTATGGTAGGGAAGTTTGTGATGTTTTTAACGAAGCATGATACGCGAATACATAAAAAGAAAAAGGTGCGGATAAAATCCACACCTTCGGTTATAACATATTGATTTTGGTTGGTTATTTCTTAGTATCTTCAAATAACTTGGTCTGAAGTGTATAATTTTCCGTATCGGTCTTAGCTAATTCTGCAGACTCTTTTTGATTTTGAAAATCTTCCGGCTCGGAAATGTAATAAATGGCTGCAGAGGCCATAAAACAGCCGAAATAAAGTAAACTTTTAATTTTGGGGGACATAATTATTGATTTTTTTGATTATTTCTCTAAGATAGACCAAGGAAATCCCCAAAAAGAACCAATGTTGTGAAATGCATAACTTGATGGGGTGAACGAGTCAAATTCTGTGGTTGCCGTTACTGTCACTTTTCGATTGTCCCATTACTATTCATAAAATCGGATTTTTAGGTCTTTTGGTGGATAGGGAACCAAAAAGACTTAAAGTTTTCATAAAAGCGTAACACTTTGAATTTAGAGTAGTCTTATAGACAGAGAATCTTCATTTTAGAGTTAATTTGAATTAGTCAAAAAAGGGCTGGCCTTACAGCCGGCCCCTTTTTTCCGGAATTGACCGAAACATAATGCTGACTTAAATGAAGGACTTGGAAATTAACAAAAAAATAACGCAAAAGTGGATGAGTTCCATTTAGCAAAAATTGGGATATAAAATTGATAAGTACGTAAAAAAAACTAAGTTAAAGTATCGGGTTGGCAAAGAAGAGGCCTTTACGTTGACAACCCTATTTCTAGACATTTTTTGGAAATCCGTCCAGAGCTCAAAAGAGGCAATAATTGGTTTTTATCGCGTTATATCCTTTCATACAATTAACCATATCGTTATGAATTTTAAAAGAGTAACCTTAAGTATCGCAGTTGGTCTATTATTTGCCAATGGAATATTGGCTCACCGACCAGAAAAAGAATTTGACATTAATAGCATCACCTATATTGAGGAGGAAATCCAAGTTGAACTTGGTTTTGACACAGCGGATTATTTGCCTGAAGGCTTTGATCCGTATACCGTATATTTTGATTTGAATTCCGTTTCCTATATGGAAGAAGAGGAACTTCCACAGCTTGAGGACCTAAAGATTTACCTTCCTGCTGATTTTGATGCCTATGCCGACCCTGGTTCTGTAGACGGAATCAATTATATGGATTCCAGTGACGACATTGAAATGGATTTTGATACGGCGGAATACCTGCCTGAATCTTTTGACGTTTACCAGAGAAAGTAAGAATACATTAA
The DNA here is from genome assembly GCA_947494715.1 of uncultured Flavobacteriaceae bacterium. Taxonomy (GTDB): domain Bacteria; phylum Bacteroidota; class Bacteroidia; order Flavobacteriales; family Flavobacteriaceae; genus Ulvibacterium. The sequence goes on from CANLWG010000011.1 coordinate 175,979, forward strand.
AAATAGATGAACTGGCCCTGAGCAATTTGTTCAGGGCTTTCTTTTTTTAAAAAATCAAGGGCAATACAAATTGGAACATCAAGATTAAAAGCCCAACCGCAATAAGATTAAGGATTATCCCTATCCGGGCCATTTGATGTACCCTTATATAACCACTTGCAAAAACAATGGCATTGGGCGGAGTGGCCATAGGAAGCATAAAAGCACAGCTACTCGCTATGGTTACTGGAATCAACAAATACAGGATAGGAATTTCCAAACCTATGGCAATACCCGCCACTACCGGGGCCAGAACAGCTACTAAAGCCACATTGCTCATTAACTCGGTCATAAAGAGCATTAAAAAAATAAGTAGGGCCGCAGTAAGTAAAATGGAGATTTCACTGGCAGCAATAGCATTGGCTACCATATCTACAATACCACTAACGGACATCCCTTTTGCCAAAGCCAACCCGCCACCAAAAAGAATAAGAATGCCCCAGGCCAATCTGGAAGTGTCACGCCAATGGATTAAAAAATCACCCTTTCTCAAATTGTAAGGCACCGCAAAAAGGGAAATAGCGGCAAACATGCTGATGATAGTGTCCGATAGTCCCAGAGCCGGAAAGATTTTGTTGATGAGCGTTCTGAAAATCCATAGAAATACGGTAATACCAAAAATGATTAGAACCATTTTTTCCTTTCCACTTGTAGGCCCCAATTTTTGAAGCTCGGAATTGATAACTTCCCTGGACGCCGTAAATTTTAGCTGCTTATTGGGAAACATCCATTTCACCAATACCAAATAGCTGGTAGCTATCATAACGAAAGAAAAGGGAAGCCCGATAACCATCCATTTTAAAAAGGATATTTCAATGTTATATTCATTTTCCAAGAGCCCGATCATAACGGAATTGGGAGGTGTACCGATAACTGTGGCAATGCCACCCGCGTTGGCCGAAAAGGCAATACCCAACATAACGCTCAGGGCAAAATTCTGATCGTTTTTGGTAAACCCATCAGCATCATTGATCAATAAACCTATAACGGACATGGCAATAGGCAACATCACCACGGTACTGGCGGTATTGCTGATCCACATACTTAGGGATGCCGTAGCGATCATGAACCCCAGGACCACTTTGTTCGGTGTAGTTCCCGTAACCTTAATAATATTCAGGGCAATACGTTTGTGCAGGTTTACCTTCTCCAACGCAAGTGCCATAACAAAGCCACCAAAGAAGAGGAATACAATGGGACTTCCATAATTGGCGCCCACATCTGCCATTGGCATTACCTTGAGTAGGGGAAATAGAAGCAACGGCAAAAGAGCGGTCACGGATATGGATACCGCTTCGGTTATCCACCAGATGACCATCCAAACCGCTACACCGATGACGGCATCTCCTTGTTCGGAAACCAGTTGAAAAGGTAGAGTGATTATAACAAAAAATAAAATGGGCCCTAAAAAAAGACCTAGTTTTCTACTGATTTCCATGAAGGTAGATTAAAGCCCCTAAACTATGTTTTTTCTTTTGGTTTTGAAAATTTGTATTTGAGCCGAACCCTGCTTTCCCCTTTGGGGATGTCTATCACTGGCCTAATAAATAATGGAATCCGAAGGCAGGGGCGGTAGTTCATAATTCCCATAATCGATAGTAATCTGACCATCTTTCAACGTTCGGACGCCTTCTCCTTCTACCTTGGTGCCAAAGACGTAAGCGATTTCCAGTTTTTTAAATTCAGTGAAGCTTTGTAGATAGATTTCTTCCAAGTTGGATCCAGTCAAATTGATGGATTTAAGATGCTCCAAAGAAGTGAGCAATTCTATGTTTTTTCCCGTAATTGCCGTGGCGTCCAATTTCAATATGGTCAAGTTCGGGAGGGTTGCCAATTTTTCAAAAATGGCATCCGTAATTTGGGTTCCCCCAAGATCCAATATGGCAATCTGCTCTGTGATGGGCATTAATATTTCAAAATCGGAATCCACAAAGGAAGGTTTGTTAATACAGGAAACCTCCAAAAAATGGGATGCCTTACTGATGTGCTCCACATGGAATCCTTTATTCTTTATATTCATGATAGTGTCCTGCGCAGCAGCTGAAATCTGTATATCCGGATGGTCGGCATCATGTTTTTTCGGGAAAAACGATAAGAACAGTTCCTTCTCCATACCGAGTTCTCCTATAGTACCTTCAAAGGGATTTCCAATACTTAGCCAAGCTTTGATCAACTCGGTTTCCTCTGGGGTCGGTTGCCTTTTTTCCTTGGGTGGCATATGGTCCTCGTCATCCTTGGGTAATACCAGTCGAGTATACAATTCGCTATTTTCAGGATCGTTGACAACTATGATTTCCCCATTTTCACCGCCTTTCAAAATTACCTCCGGATTATGCAATTGTAGTTCCCCCTTTGTTTTCTTTTGACCATGGCAACTCACACAATTATTGTTCAAAATAGGTTTTATGACATCATCATAAATAGGAGCATCTTCCCAATTTTCCTCGTTTAGAACAATGGCCTTTTCCTCAAAAGTCTCAAAACCCAAGGCGGATTTTATGTGATTGGGAAGAGGTTCTACCAAATAATCCTCCCCGTGCGTAATGTTGCCACCTTGATGACCGGTAAAGGAAATTAATAGAAAAAACAGCACTGATAATACCAAGGTGGGAACCTTATTTAAAAAATCGATTTGTTGTATTCCCTTTAACTTAGCATACATCAAAAAGGAAAATAACGCTGTGGCGATGCCCGACCATAGATGCCATTTCACAGTATCAAATGCGTAGCCTTCACCGAGATATTGCAAATAGCCGGTGATGCAGGCGAGGGCTGCACTAATCCCACCCCAGAGATACACAAGCGGAATGACCTTAGTGTATTCCTTACGTTTTCGATCATACCATAGTAGTAACAACCCAAGAATGATAAACCCAATGGGTAGATGCACAATAAGTGGGTGAAGCCTGCCCAATACCTGTTTTAGAACGTCCATAAATCCTTTTGCTTAATCAATATTCAAACGTTCTTTTAATTGCATCATCATATATGTATTTGCTTTCCATTGGTCTGCTACCGGAACGCGGGTATAGGGCAAAGTTGGCATATAATTGGCAGGGCCGAATTCAGTAGTGATGGTGTACATATCTTTGGTTTCCCATTTTTTGCGTATCACCTTTTCCCAGATATCCAGATGTCGATCCAGTGCTTTTTTCCATTCCGGGGCTTCTGGATCGTTGACCTGGGGCCCTTCCGCATGCCCCACACGGGCATGGATATGATGGGATCGGTCGATTACTTCCCTTAATTCCTCATTTTGATTCTCCAAGAGCGATTCATGGACTACCATCCAATGGCTAATATCCAAGGTCAATTTCAAATCGGGAATTGCTTTTAAATAGGCTTTCGTATCAGGTAGGTTAAAACTGAACCTGCCCCTGTGTGTCTCATGGTAAATGGGAACACCACTTTCTTTGGAGATTGTATTCGCAGCATCGATAAAGGCCTTGTTTTGCTCAAAGGTATAAAAGTCGTTGCCTGTATGACAGTTAATGTACGCCGGTTTCCAGGATATCAAAACCTTGAAATGTTCGGTGTAGGATTTTAAACTCTCTTCAAATGGAAGTGACTTATTGGTCCCATTTAAAAACCCGACTTTCAATCCATATTTTTTTAATGCAGCTTTTAACTCGTTTTGACTTTGCTCGGCGGATGGAAACCAAGTCTCAAGCCCATCGTAGCCCGATGACTTTACGCGTTCGCAGAAGCTATCCCAAGAAGTACTTCTGCCCCAATCGGTCTGAAAGAATTCAAGTTGTTTTTTTTGTTGTGAATGAATGGCAAGAGTTATAAAAAGAAGGGCAAAGAGAAAACGTCTTTTCATTTTTTTGGTTTGGTTATTTGCTTAGGTCTATTCACGTATATCACCCTTTCTGCTTCTTATCTTCCCCGATAAAGGGATTTAAGGATTATGCCAAAATCTCTTTAATGAGTTCTCCCTCTACATCGGTCAATCGAAAGTGTCTCCCCTGAAATTCATAGGTGAATTGTTCGTGATCAAAGCCCAATAGGTGCAAAATAGTGGCATGTATATCATGTACCGAAACGCGACCTTCTATTCCGGAAAACCCTATATCGTCCGTCTTGCCGTGCGAAACTCCTTTTTTGATACCGCCACCGGCCATCCACATAGTAAAGGCGTCACCGTGATGATCACGACCCTTATAGGCCATTTTTTTATTGCCCCGGTTTTCTTGCATGGGTGTGCGGCCAAACTCACCGCCCCAGACTATTAAGGTTTCGTCCAACAGCCCGCGTTGTTTTAAATCCAAGATCAATGCGGCAATGGGCCGGTCTATTTCCCCACATTTATTGCGTAGGCCTAAATCGATAGACCCTTCACGAATATTGCCATGGGTATCCCATCCCCAGTCAAAAAGCTGTACGAAACGTACGCCATCTTCGACCAGTTTACGGGCCAACAGACAGTTGTTGGCAAAAGATTCCTTGCCCGGCTCAACACCGTACATCTGTTGAACATTTTCCGGTTCGTTATTGATGTTCATGACTTCCGGTACCGCTATCTGCATACGGTAGGCCATTTCATATTGGTTTATACGGGCTAAAATTTCCGGGTCGGCATACTTGGCGTATTCCTCTTTGTTGATTTTGTTAATGGCATCAATAGTGCTTTTTTTAAGGTCCCGGGTCATACCATCGGGGTCTTCTATATAGAGCACGGGATCTCCTTTTGACCGGCATTGAACTCCTTGGTAAACGGATGGCAAGAATCCACTGCCCCAGACACTTTTTCCGGCATCGGGGGTATTGCCACCAGACGTTAATACCACAAAACCGGGAAGGTTTTGATTTGGAGAGCCCAATCCGTAAGTGGCCCAGGCACCGATACTCGGCCTGCCCAATCTAGCACTACCTGTATGCATGAACAACTGTGCGGGGCCATGATTAAATTGATCGGTATGTACGGCTTTCAGAAAAGCGACTTCATCGACCACCTTTTTAAAATGGGGCATAAAGTTAGAGACCCAATTGCCCGATTCGCCCTCTTGCTTAAACTCGGCTTGTGGCCCCATTAATTTTGGGGTACCCTTAATGAAGGCAAATTTTCTTCCTTCCAACAGAGATTGGGGACAATCTTGTCCATGATATTTCTGGAGTTCAGGTTTATAGTCGAACATTTCCAGCTGCGAAGGTGCTCCGGCCATATGGAGATAAATGACCGACTTTACCTTGGGGGCAAATGGTGGTGCCAAGGTCGCCAAAGGGTTTAGGTCGCGCTCGGAAAAGGCAATGGTATTTTTAGCCTTAGGTTTTTCTAAGGGGTCGCATCCCATAAAAATGGAACTTAATGCTAAACCACCCATACCTTGGGCACAACTTTTTATGAAGTGCCTACGGGTTTTTGCCTCTGCCTCCCGGGCAATCTTTTCTTGGATCAATCTTTTTATGAGGTCTTCCATTAGGCTTTTGTTAAAAATTCATCCAAATTCATAATTGCATTGGCTACCACGGTCAGGGCACTTAATTCAGGGGTCGGCTTATCATCAAAATGTAAAAAAAGCGTATTGGCTTCCTCATTTTCTCTGAATTCTGATAATGACTCTTCATACAACGCCTTTAAGGCGTCTAATTTGTTTGGTGAAATATCTGTATAGGTAGCCTTTTTATAACTTTGGGCGATACTCTTGTCCACATCATTGGCAACCCTGGTATTCTTTGCGAGCGCATACGATGCTTCCAAATAAACCGGGTCGTTCAGGGTCACCAAGGCCTGTAGGGGTGTGTTGGTGACGATCCTACGAATGGTACAAACCTCCCTGCTTCCGGCATCGAATGTCAAAAATGAGGGGTAGGGGCTCGTGCGTTTCAAATAGGTGTAAACTCCTCTTCTATAGCGATCTTCTCCTTTGCTTTCTTCCCATTGGGCACCATTGTACACGGTTTGCCAAACCCCATCAGGTTGTGGTGGCATTACGCCCGGACCGTACATCTTGTCACTCAAAAGCCCAGAAACAGCTAATGCTTGGTCGCGGATTGCCTCGGCTCCCAAACGGATTCTAGGACCTCTAGCGTACAATTCATTGTTTGGATCTTTTTGATACATTTCAGGAGTGCTCTCCGAACTTTGGCGGTAGGTGCCCGAGAGCACAATTTCTTTTACAAGTGCCTTCATGCTCCAGTTATGCTCGTTCATAAAACGCAACGAGAGCCAATCCAATAGAGCGGGGTGTGAGGGGGCATCCGACTGTGAACCGATATCCTCGATAGTAGCGACCAAACCCCTGCCATAAATTTGGTGCCAAACCCTATTTACTAAGGTACGTGCAGTCAAGGGATTCTTTTTATCAACGATCCATTTGGAGAGCCCCAATCGGTCTTTTGGCCATTCAGCATTCCACTTATTAAGGCTTTCCGGAGTATTTGGCTCCACGGTATCGGTCTGGGAAAGCCAGCTACCGCGATCAAAAACCTGTGTGGTACGTTGCATGTAGTCCGGATTCTCTGCTAAAATAGGTACGGTGGGTGCTTCGGTGTTTAGGGTTTGCAAAAAAGCTTTGTTTGCAGCGGACCATCCAGGTTTATCTTGCCCCGGCATATCTTCTATAAATGCAATCCAATAGATATTGATAATATTGGCCTCCTTGGCCGCTGCGTTGTTCTGTGTCTCAATATAGAGGTCGGTCTTGTGGTCTATCTTCTTTAATGGGAATTGGGATGTTGTATTTTTTTTTGCCTTGTTAATGGTGAACTGTCCTAATATAGGCCCATTGGCATCCCCTTCACGTATGGTCATCCGGGTACCGTCATAATGGGAACGGTAATTTAGGAATACATAACCAGCATTATTGGTATAGCCGTTTTCCAAAATACAGTTGCCATCGTCCCAAAGTACGACGGAGGCATGGTCATCATAGGAGCCATTATTGATTTCTTGAAAAATGTGCGATTTGTAGACAGGCTCGGTGAATTGCATGAAGTCTTTGTAGGTTTTGTATTGTTTTTGACTACCATTTTTTGTAATCCAGGTCAATACCTTATCTACCTTATTCTGTTGTTCAGGACTATAAAACTTGAGCACCGGGCCCTCGCTTGGGGTATCTTCGTCCCTGGTATTGTTGAAAAAGGCCATGAGTTTATAATAGTCCTCATGTTTAAACGGGTCATACGGATGGCCATGGCATTGTACGCAACCTATGGTAGTACTCTGCCAAACTTCAAAGGTGGTATTCACTCTATCGATGACCGTAGCCACACGATATTCTTCATCATCGGTACCCCCTTCATCATTGTTCATGGTGTTTCTATGGAAAGCAGTTGCGATCAGCTGATCGATACTAGGATCGGGTAGAAGGTCCCCGGCCAATTGCTCCATGGTAAACTGATCATAAGGTAGATCCCTATTAAAGGCATCGATGACCCAATCCCGATATTTCCAAATGGATCTGCCCATATCTTTTTCGTAACCTTTTGAATCCGCATACCGGGCGAGGTCCAACCACCAAGTGGCCCATTTTTCACCATAAGTCTTTTGTGCCAACAAGGTATCGGTCAAGGCTTCATAGGAAATTGCCCCATTTTCGAACTCTTTCAATAATTCGGTGCTAGGAGGCAATCCGGTTAGGTCCAAGGCGAGTCTACGGGCAATGATGTTTTTTTCGGCTGCGGGATTGGGTTCCACTTGCTCACTTTCCAACCGGGCCAAAATAAAATTGTCGATATTGTTCTGAAGAAAGTCGGACGATTTTTCAAAGGCAAACCCTGCTTCGTTGGTCCATGTGGGTACGTCCACTTTTTCAGGAAGTGAATAGGCCCAATGTTGGCCCCATTCTGCTCCTTGGTCTATCCAGCGCGTCAAAAGGTCTATTTCTTCATCGGATAGTTTGGGCTTTTCGTAAGGCATGCGAAGTTCCGGGTCATCCTCGTGAAGTCTTTTTATCAGTTCACTGCTGGACGCATCACCAGGAACAATGGCGGGCTTTCCGGATTCTGTGTCGGCAAAGGCCTCCTCTTCAAACAATAGGCTAAATCCTCCGTTCTTCTTGACCCCTCCATGGCAAGTTATGCAGTTATTGTTGAGAATAGGTTTTATTTGCGTACTGAAATCAACTTTTTCGGTAGGCTTAAGTGAATTCCAAAGAATGGCAATGGCAACTAGGGCCACACCAACGATTACTCCTATATAAATCTTCCTTTTCATTTACAAACCCATGATTTGGAACGGCTTATAAATATAGGGATATTTTGAAAAATCAAATTTTAAAATTACGCAACACTGTGCAACTAAAACCTGATTTTTAAAGGAGTTGGATTTTAATCTTTCAATGTTACAATTTTTGAGTCGCCTTCAACCACAACCTTCACAAGCCCGTTTTTGGAAAGTGCCTTCATGGATCTGTCCCATTTTTTGCCACTGAGTCCGGCTTGGGATTTAAGTTCGTTCAAATCCATACTTCCTTCTGGTTTTAAAAGGGTTACTATGGTTTTTTCTTCCTCGGAAAGCTCTATCTGCTTTTTCTCGGGCCGCATCTGAGGGAAGAACAACACTTCTTGAATAGAGGAATTATTGGTCATGAGCATTACCAAACGGTCTATACCAATGCCGATACCGGAAGTTGGAGGCATGCCATATTCTAGGGCTCGTAGAAAATCCTGATCAATGAACATAGCCTCGTCATCCCCTTTTTCGGATAGTTTTAGCTGCTCCTCAAAACGTTCGCGCTGGTCGATGGGGTCATTTAGCTCGGAATAGGCGTTGGCTATTTCCTTCCCATTGATCATAAGCTCAAAGCGTTCCGTTAAAGCCGGATTGGTACGGTGCTCCTTGGTCAACGGGCTCATCTCTTTGGGATAATCTATGATAAAGGTGGGTTGTATATAATGATGCTCGCATGTTGAGCCGAAGATCTCATCGATTAATTTACCTACACCCATGGTTTCATCGACTTCGATCTGTAACTTCTGTGCCACTTCCCTAAGTTGGGTCTCATCCGTGCCGGCAACATCAAAACCCGTGTGTATCTTGATCGCTTCCAAAATAGGTACCCGTGGATAGGGTGCCTTAAAGTCGATTTCTTGTTCACCCACTTTTACTTTTGTGGTGCCGTTGGCATCCAGGGCCACTTTTTCCAATAACTGTTCGGTGGTTTCCATCATCCAGTTGTAGTCCTTATAGGCCACATATAATTCCATTATGGTAAACTCGGGATTATGGGTGCGATCCATTCCCTCGTTCCTAAAATCCTTGGCAAACTCATAGACCCCATCAAATCCCCCGACAATAAGGCGTTTTAAATACAGTTCGTTGGCGATTCTTAGGTACAAAGGTATGTCCAATGCGTTATGGTGTGTCAAGAATGGACGGGCAGCGGCACCCCCCGGAATCGGTTGAAGAATAGGGGTCTCTACCTCTAGATAACCTTTGGAATTTAAAAATTCCCGAATGCTATTGGTTATTTTAGTTCTTTTGATAAAGGTTTCCTTAACGGATGGATTTACGACTAGGTCCACATAGCGCTGGCGATAGCGCAATTCCGGGTCATTGAATTCATCGTAAACATTTCCGTCTGCATCTTTTTTAGGCAAGGGCAGGGGGCGAAGTGCTTTGCTCAACAGGGTAAAGTCTTTTACCATTACCGTTTTCTCTCCCACTTTAGTGGTAAAAAGCGCTCCTTCTACCCCAATGATATCACCTATGTCCAGCAATTTTTTGTACACTTCGTTATATAGGGTCTTATCCTCGTCCGGACAAATTTCATCGCGATTAAAGTACACTTGGATTCGGCCAAGACTATCCTGTAATTCGGCAAAAGAAGCTTTTCCTTGGATACGGCGCGACATCAACCGCCCCGAAATAACCACCTTTTTTCCCTCTTGATAGTCTTCCTTTATACTCCTTGAAGAGGTGTTTACAGGATACAGTGCAGCAGGATACGGGTTTATGCCCATTTCCCTCAATTTCCCCAATTTATCCCTTCTTATAATTTCTTGCTCCGAAAGTTGCATGTGTATTTAGTTAAGGCTGCAAATATATACTGTTTGCGTCAATCTTTCAATTTGGATATGACGGTCGGAACAATCCGATCAAGAAACATTTGATATGCCTTTTCCGAAAGATGAAGATTGTCTTTGGCGACCAAGGAGGTATCTTCTAGACCGTTCCGAGAAATATCGGTAATATCAACGAATAGAATACCGTTCTGCTCTGTAACGCCTTTCGCAAAATTGTTATAAACATCGATTTCTTCCGATATATTTTCAAAGCCTAGGTTCTGTCCAAATGGGGTATAGGAATAATCAGGGATGGAAATCACCGCTACCCGTTCAGGACTATCGCCCGCCAAGTCTAACGCCCTGTTCAAGAGTGTGGAAAATTCGTCCTCGTATTGCGAAAAGGGGCGATTTTGAAATTGATTATTCACCCCTGTCAATAAAGTAACTAAATCGTAGGTGTCTTCCAGTGTCTGTTCCTCCAGGGCATTGATTAAATTGTCCGTACGCCACCCTGCCTTGGCAACGACCTGCACCGTTACGCCCCTATTAAGTTCCCGGGCCAGGGCTTGTTGTAGCTGTCGGGGGAAACTTTGTAATGTGTCTATACCTGTTCCTGCCGTATAGCTATCACCTAGCGCAAGATAACGGATAGCAGTGCCCGGTGAAATCTTCCGTTCAGGTTCGACCGAATCCGAACCTATTGCTTCATCCGTGCTACAGGCAAGCCCAAGCATTGTAAAAAATGCAATCAAAAGAAGATTGAATTTCAATAGTTGGCCGAACATTTTACGAACTTAGTTTTTATGCAACCTAAAAAGGCAAAAGTAAACCGTAAAATTAGGGTTTAAACCTTAACTAAAAAGCAAGGGAACTATTGAATGATAATTATAGGACCTATTGTTTCATTACGGCGTAGTTGGGTGTATATGTATCCCCGTTTAGGATAAGCGCCATATCTTCTTCAAGGGATTCCACAGGACTTTCCACAATTCTATTGACCTCTATTCCATCTTTAAGGAATAGCATTGTGGGCACTTTTTTGATGTTCTTGCCCCTTTCTTCTCCCCCTGGACTTTTTTTGTACCACCCTTTTCTTCGATCTAACGCTATGATTTCTAAATTCTCCAAAGGGAAATCGGCTTCCTTTAGGATTTTTATAAACCTAGGTACTTCCCGTTTGCTATCCCCGCACCATGTACCTAAAAAAAGTTGTATGTGATACTGGGCCAGTTTCTCCTTAAAAAGATGAACCAAGGTTTCATCTACCCCATAATCCTGATATGATTTCTGATACCATTCCCGGTAAGGTTCCTGTTCAAAGGCTTTTAAGGTTATTTTGCCCAAAAGGAAGGACTTTCCGTTTTCCAGGGTGATTTCTTGATTTTGCCCATGTAGGGTAATACAAAACAATGTAAAAAATAGAAATGCACTAGTTTTCATGATTTTCGGTTTAAAGTTTAGATGCCGAAAATCACGGATAAACGATCAGATGCAAAAAAAATAGCGTTGGAAATAGGGACTAGACCCTAGGTGGATTTTCAATTTTGATTCTCAAAAAGACCTTTGATATCCTCTCTTTTGGAAACGTTCAATTTTTTATACAAATTGTTGATGTGCGTTTTTACGGTACTTACGCTAATAAAAAGGTCCATTGCAATTTCCTTGTTGGTCTTTTCCTTTAAAATTTCATCAACAATTTTCTGTTCCTGGTGTGTAAGTTTTTCCAAAACACCCCTTTTGGCCATTTCTCTGGATTGTCTTTTTTTGATCAACAAATAAACGTTGAGCAGCAGGGAAAATAGTAGGGCCAAGGCCAAAATCCATTCCCACCTAAAAAGATTTACTCCGGTACCGGACGCAATTTGTTTATCCAGGCCAATTTCGTTTTCATAAAGTTTAGTATAACTTGTTTCAGGATATACTTTCTTTAAACGTTCAAGTAGAGTGCCATAGTAAGGATTATCATTGAGATCTTTTAAGTAATAAGGGTAGGTCTCATTTCTTCTGTCCGATAAAAAGTCATAAGCGAACAATTCAGCCAACGGTTCATTGAGTCCCGCTCCAAATTCCTGCAAGGTTGTAAACCATTTCTTGGAATTGATTTTTTTATTGGCCTCACTGTTAAAATCATTGAAATCTACTATCATTTCCTCTTTCAAAGCCTCTATTTCCAAGAAATTATCGGAAGAGGGATTTGTAGAAGTGATTTGACAAAATGTTTGTCCATAAGCCGATTTTGAGAAATTTAAAGTATCCTTATTGTTGGCAATAAAAAGTACACTTTGGCTAAAATCACAGACCCCGAGTACGTGTGGATTTTTCGCGGATTCCATTTCACAGCCATCCACATGCAGCCTATAAATCCGATTTTCTTCCGGAAGATTGGTTCCCTGAAAACTAAACCTGCCCACAGAATCGGTCTCTGTTTTGCGAATAATCTGATCGGTGTAAATTCGGGAAAGCTTTCTATAATCCTCTATATAAGAGAGATACACCGTTTTGCCCTCATCAGGGTTTATTTGCCCATCAAAACGATACTGACCTTGACTTTTAAGGATAGTGAAACAGACTAGAAAAAACAATATTCTTGTTGACATATAATATGTGTCAAATAAGGAATAAAAATACAGGTTTTGCGTAACAAATGGAGTAAAATTGCGTCCTATAGATACATCAATCAAAAGAAATTAGGAAATGGGTTGTTTCAGGGTCTTATTGGCTATCTTATTTCCGCCCTTGTCCGTTATAGATCAAGGTTGCGGTTCTATCATTATCGTCTTTTTGCTCACGTTATGTGGATGGGTTCCAGGTGTTATCGCTGCTCTTGTGATTTTAAATAATCCGAGTTAGAGGACTTACCCGACCTGCTCCGTGAGGAGGGTTAACTACATTGGCAAGAAATATAAAAGTGGTGCTATAGTCGTATCTTTGCCTTTATGAATAAAAAGGTGACGGTACGGGATTTGGGCTTTCAAGACTACAAGAAGACTTGGGACTATCAAGAGACACTTTTTCAGGAAATAGTTGACCTCAAAATTGAAAATAGAAGGCAAGGAACCAAACGTAAAACCCCCAATCATTTTTTGTTCGTAGAGCATCCACATGTGTATACTTTGGGCAAGAGTGGTGATAAAAGTAACCTTCTCGTAGATGAGATACAATTAAAGGAAAGAGGGGCCAAATTCTACAGAATAAATAGGGGAGGAGATATCACCTATCATGGTCCCGGACAGGTTGTGGGCTATCCGATTTTGGATTTGGACAACTTCTTTACCGACATCCACAAATACCTTCGATTTTTGGAAGAAATGGTCATTTTAACCTTGGCCGAATACGAATTACAAGGTCAGCGTTCCGAAGGGGAGACTGGAGTCTGGTTGGATGTAGGCACTCCCTTTGCCCGTAAAATCTGTGCCCTGGGCGTACGTGCCAGTAGATGGGTTACCATGCATGGCTTTGCATTGAATATAAATACGGATCTCGGATATTTTGATCATATGATTCCCTGTGGAATACGAGATAAGGCCGTCACTTCCTTAAATGTAGAATTGGGAAAAAAAGAAATTGACATGAATGAAGTAAAGCAAAAACTACTTGTCCATTTTGAAACGCTCTTCGAGGCAGAATTGATACAACAAAAAGCCAAGGTTTAACCCTGGCTTTCCATAAAAATATACTTTCCGTTTATTTGCTAAACTGCGTGAGCGCCATACTACTCATAAGAGCGCCATCTTTTTTATACGTTTCTTGTTTGATCATACCTACCCCTTCGGCGAGCCATAATCTGGAAGGAAAGGTTTGGTTTGCCCCCATGGTCTTTGATTGTGTGTCATTATATAGTACATAACAATCAAAAGTGCCGGCAGGTGTGGTTACGCTTTCTTGCTTCTCCACCTTGCGATTGATCATATTTACTTCGATGTTCATGTTCATCCCCGCCATACTTATGGCCATGGTTACATTGGCATCATCTAAGGTCTGACCCACACTTAAGTCATTCGGGAGCTCTATATCCGTACCTGTAATCTCATATTCCATATCCTTGAATTGACTGGTCATGGCTTCCGGTAACAAGGAATTATAGTCAATTTTAATGCCTCCCCCGGTACAGGTATATTTGTAATCCGAAGTAAAGGCTTCTTTCCCCTTTTTATCGGTAAATTTCATGGCCATAGTAGCACTGGTTTCACCTCCAGAATTATCAACATTGGTAACCCTGTAGTCAGTAATGCCCTCGGTCTTTCCCTTTTTATTGTACATGGTGTATTGAAACGTAGTTCCTTCTACTAATGGATAGTACTTGCTACAGTTATCTTGGGAAAGCATTGAGTGTGTCCCGAACAGTATTGCAAGGGTTAAACCGAGTATTGTTTTTTTCATAACTAAATAATGATAATTATTGTTTTATAAATTCAACCCTTCTATTTTGAGCCTTTCCGTCCGCTGTACCATTGTCACCCATGGGCTCGGTCTCTCCCTTGCCTTCCGTCATTAATCGATCTGAAGAAACGCTATAAACGGAAACCAATGCATTTTTTACGGCATCCGCTCTTTTTTTGGAAAGCTCCATATTGGAGGCGTCATTACCATCGGCATCGGTATGACCGACAATTTTAAGTTTCATGGAAGTCTCTTGTTGAAGGACTTGGGATATTTGCCGAATGATGCCCATGGACTGTGGTTGTATATTGGCGGAACCGGAATCGAAAAGAATTCCATTGGTAGAAACCTTTCCTTCCGAAATCAACGTTCTTCTCAAGTCCAGACCGCCTTCGGCTACTTTGAGGTTGGAGATAAAGACCCTTTCTTTGCCATCCTTGAAATTGTTCATATGGAACTTCAAGGTTTTGAGCACGCCTCCAGAAGGTACTATCCTTGGAATATCTATGTGTTTTTCTTCGTTCACCCATAACCGGAACCTTTGCTTGTTCACCGCAATGGAGACATGGGGCCTATTGAGCACTTCATCCCTCAAATCGGCCTTTACGGTACTATAAATTTCCCTTTTGTTGTTAATGTGGTTTGCCATATTGATCCCGATGGCCGAATATTGGCAAAAAGGAAGGCTGGCATGGACAAAGTTACTGCCCTCCTTAAATTTATCATCATCACTCAAATCTACCCTTAAAATAGCGGTAGAAGAAGTTTTTCGGTCCAATCCAACGGTCATTATATCGAACTCGATGGTATACTCTTCGGGCAAAGTGGGAACATCCGGGATAAAATAAATATTATAGCCTGATATCAATTCCAACCATTTTTCCGAAGAATCGCCTAATGTTACCACCTCACCACCTCCATTGGTATTCCATTTGGATGGGAAATCTCCAATGAAGTCGTTTGCGAAATTGTCAAAAAACAACAATTTATCCCCAGGGACGAAGTCAAATTTGCTATATACCGCAATAGATTTGGAACCTGCATCACTTCCTCCTGAAACATCATTGGTGTTTTCTGTTCCAGAATTGGAACCGGAAGTATTGGGTTCGGTACTTTGTGGAATAGGATTCCCTCCTTGATCTTTTCTTTTTGAGCCAGGTTCCAGGATGCTGTCCAAGGCTTGATCCGTTTTTTCCGTGGTTTCTTTTTCGACCCTTCGTTCTACAGCTCGTTCAGCTGCCTTTTCAGCCTTTTTACCCAGCTTTTTAAGGAATTGGGCATTTGCGGTCTGCGCAAACCCCAATAAAAGGAAAAAGGTTATCCCTATTTTAATGGTTTTACTTAATTTTTCCATGATTATCGTACTAAATTGATGTCTTTTAAAAATACAAAATATCCATTATGTCCAATGTGCGTTTATACTTACGTACCATTTTAATCCTGGCGTACCACAATTTTAATTCTGGATGTTCCGATTTGGCATATTATACTTCCTGTGCTACTAAAGATTGTGAAGATTTGGGGGTTTTATTTATCGGCAAAGGAACCTTCATATCATTTGGTCAAATTTAAACCCTACTATAATCCAAAGACATAAAATTGTGTAGTTGACCCGTTATGATGTATAGATGGACGGATTGAAGTCGTCAATTCATGTTATACATAATAAAGGAATTGTCCTGGTCCTTGACTACGACTTCCAATTTTCTGTCATTGTCTACGTCATCCAGATCTATAGGGGAAGTACCGAAAATTGGAAAGTTGGGAATAGGCTTTGCAGTACTGTCAAAAAGATAGACCCGCTGATTTTGAATGTCGGTCAAGTTAATGTATATCTTATCATAGATGTAAAAAATCTTTGGCGGTAGATATACGCCCAAGTCCAGTTCTACCTTGTTTCCCCTTATACTAAGTTCGTTATTGTTCATAAGTACAAGAGTTTTGCTCGTGGCATCCAGACCGTGGTCTTCATTAAGATTTAGGTTGGCCTCGGACATTTTCCCCCTTTCATCAATTTGATACAAAATCCCGTTTTTATCGGTAGCAATAAACCGATTCTTATATACGTATATTTCGTTTTCCGAGAAATCTATCTTTTTATCCACCTTTACCCGAACTTTACCCACCCGGTTTAAAATCTTTAGGCTGCCGTCAGAAAGCTTAAACGTTAGGTAATCCTTTTTGCCTATTCTAAAATGTTTTGGGGCGTCAAGAACAGGTTTTTCGGCCTCGGTATAGGTAAATCCGGTTACGATATTGCCCTTATTGTTGTACATAAATATTTTTTCATTCTGTACTACAACAAAGCGATAGTCCTTTTTTCCATCATAATCAAAAACTGCAAGCGGGTTCAGGTTTCCACCTTCAAATGATTTCACAAAGGGTTTTACCTCTTTTCCGTTTCTATCCAAAATCAGAAATTGATTGTTCGTGGTGAAAGCAAGTTGTAGACGCCCATTCTTATAAATATCCACTTGATGTACCTCACCCTGAATACGACCATCCAATTTTTTGCTCCAAAGTATTTTGCCGTTTCTTGCAATTAGATAAAGCGTATTGTCCACATCTTGAACAATAATTTCTTTCGCCTTGGTATTATGGTTGACAACAAATTGAGGATTCATGGTAATTTCATTTTCCAAGTTTAGGGAAAACGACTTGGAAATACCTCTATTGGATTTTTTAGGCGTTATCCTATTAATTATGGCGTTGGTGTGAAAAATATCCTTGTCGGCTACCACCTGTGCCGCATATGCCGTAGGTCGGAGCTTTGATTTGGCAAAATCCTGAATGAAAGTCTTGGAAAAATGTGCATCCAGCATATCTTTTATACCCTTGGAATCTGAGATGTATAAAATGGTGGATTCCGATGCTATATTTTCCATGGCCGTTTCATAGACAGGCGAATCCTTAAAGGTGTTGTTGTTTTTGTAACTTCGGATAACGGTTTGTAGAACTTCTTTTTCCTCGGAAAAAACAAAGGCATTGTCAAGAACCGTAACATAGGGCGCATCAAAATCTTTAATAAGCGGTGAAAGTAGTTTTTGTAGTAAACCACCTTGGCCCAATTCCAGGATTTCGTTTCCCTGAAAATCGAGGGAACCAACTTGTATTTCGCTCAAATACTCGGCAATAGTTTCAGATCCAAATGTATTTAACAAGACTGCTTTCTTGGAATTGAGATAGATAAGCCCAATTTCCTCCACTGTTGAAAACAAGGAATCTTCTGGTACCGAATGCCCCAGATAGTGGTGTTTATTTTTTGCAAATACATCATAGTCATCGAATGTATAAGATAGGATGGTCTCGGCATTTTTAGGGGCAAAATTTTGGATGGTGTTGGCCAGGGGAGTTGTATTCTTAAAAAGATTCAGGTAGTTTTTGGTGGAATCCTGCACCATGCTTATTCCCCTTAAATTGATGTAATCCAATTGCAGATCGATATCCAAGGACAACCAATCCGAAAAGCGGGAGGTGTCAATTTCGGGATTGTTCTTCAACAAGGAGCCAAGAAGTTCGGTATTTTCATCCATATCCATAAAAATGGAGGCAGGCTTTGTAGTACCCGAAGCCTTGAAAAGTTTTTGCAACTCCTTTGAAATTTCAGCCTTTCCGGAATTCCTCAATAAATCCTTCAATACGGATTGTGATGAACTTATGGCTATTTTGTCCTCAAAACGCGAAGCAAAGAATACTGATCCATCAATGGTATAACGATTTATTTCTTCCTGTCCTTGGGCAAGGCTTTCAATGGTTTTGTTTTTTATACTGTCCAAGTTTATTAGATCGGGAGCAAAAGTTGTTACCAAAGTGTACCCCCATTTCCCCTCCGTGGATTTAGAAAAAGCTAGCAAACTTGATGTTTGTGGCCGAATATAATTGAGGTTACCCACTGCCTCAGCTATATCTTTATAGGTTTTTGAGGATTTAAAACGTTTAAAGAAATCGTTGTTTTGAATACTTTCCTTAAAACTATCAAAGGAATTGATTTTAATGATTAAGGAAGTATTTTCGGGTATAAATTCCAATAAGGACGAAGTGGTTTTTTTCTCTTCTTGGCAGCCGAAAATCAAAAAAAGAAAACCAAGGATAAGGATTTTGGACTTCATGGAAATACTTTGCCGTAAAAATAAACTTTTAAAACTCTAAGGTCAATTGATCCGGCAATAACCTAAAACTTTTTCTGTGATATTTTGTGGGGCCATATTTAAGGATGGCCTCCCGGTGTTCTTGTGTGGGGTAACCTTTGTTCTTTTTCCAGTTGTACATAGGAAATTCTTCATGCAACTTTTCCATATAAGCGTCCCTATAGGTTTTGGCAAGCACGGATGCCGCGGCAATACTCATGTATTTGCTGTCCCCTTTCACAATACTTTTATGCGGAACATTTTTATAGGCCTTGAACCGATTCCCATCTACAATAATAAACTTTGGTTTCGTAGGCAATGAATCAATGGCTTTGTGCATTGCCAGGATCGAGGCATTAAGAATATTGATTTCATCAATTTTTTCGGGATACACATGGGCCACACCATAACAAGTGCAATCGTTTTCCAGTATGGGCCATAAAAAGTTTCTTTTGCTGTGGGAAAGCAGTTTGGAATCGTTTAAAATATCATTTTTAAAGTCTTCGGGGAGAAGTATGGCGGCTGCCGTCACTGGTCCTGCAAGGCATCCTCTACCAGCCTCATCCGTACCGACTTCATCAATGATATTATAGTACGATTTAAGCACTTGACACATGTTTTGGTCAGGGTACAATATAGGCATCTTGATTGGGATAGAAAATAATTTGTGCCAACTTTGATGCTGTCCGGTAAAGGCCCGGAAAACTTTCACATTTCATTAGGAACAAAAAAATTAACTTTGTTCATGAAACTTGTTTTGATATACTGCTTTATGCAATTGCCAAAATAGTTGATTGTAGTAATCCCGCCATATGACGGGACCTGTTTAATGCTTCTTTGGGGGCCGTCATCAGATTTAATGAAATATTTCCTTCTCCTATTTCCACTATTTTTTGGACTCTCCCTCCATTCCCAAGAAGACTCCATTCCACCTGCAAAGGAACTGGATACCTCCCGTTTAGGGGAAAGGATGATAAAACCGGGCAATGAAAAAATGGAGGCCCCTTCCCAGGAATTGACCATTAGGGACTATAAAATAATCTCTTACGCTCGGGACACCACTTTTCTGGATACTACTTTGACCATCCAAAAGGAATACCGCTACAATTATTTAAGAAAGGACGATTTTGAACTTATGCCCTTTTCCAACGTAGGCCAACCTTACAATAAATTAGGGGTCGATTTTAATCGGAGAAACCTTTACCCCGTATTAGGAGCAGAGGCGCTTCATTTTAATTATATGGAAATGGAGGACATTATGTATTATAATGTTCCCACACCCATGACCGATCTTTTTTTCAAGACAACGTTTGAGCAAGGCCAACTTTTGGACGCCACGCTCACCTTCAATACGTCCAAAAGACTGAATTTTTCACTAGCCTATAAAGGTTTTAGGTCGTTGGGTAAATACGCTTTTGATCAAGCGGAATCCGGAAACTTCAGGACAACCGCTAATTATACATCACAGAATGGACGGTATAGTTTACGGGCACATATCGCGGCCCAGGATATTGAGACAGAAGAGAATGGTGGTCTACTCAATAAGGAAGAACAATTTGAGTCAGGGGACGAGGAGTTTTTGGATCGATCCAGAATAGATGTGCGATTTACTGACGCCAACAACAAGATATTAGGAAAACGATATTTTTTGGACCACCAATATAAATTGTTGAGAAGCAATCGTGACTCCTCTAAGGTGGAGGCGACATCTTTGGCCATTGGCCACAAGTTCAATTATGAGACCAAGTATTACCAATTTATACAAACGACCAATAATGATTATTTCGGGAGTGCCTTTCTTACGGATATTAATGATAAGGCCAATCTTAAGACGATGCTCAATGAATTTAATGCTGAATTCTTCAACCCTATTTTAGGTCGGCTTCAAGGAAACATCAGTCTATATAATTACAACTATTTTTTTAATAGTATCCTGATAAATGATACACAACAAATAGATAATAGGTTAAAAGGAGAGGAAATTGCTATTGGGGCAAAGTATGAAAAACAGATTGGGGGTTTTCAGTTAAAGGGTGATATAAAATATAATGTATCCGGAAGTTTGACCGGTAGTATTTTGGATGCTTCCGCAAGTTATCGGTTTAATGAAAATAACAACCTAAGATTTTCGATTCATTCATCTACCAGAATGCCAAATTTCAATTTTCTACTTTATCAAAGTGAATATGAGAATTACAACTGGCAGAACACGGCCGTATTTGAAAATGAAAGGGTAAATAACATTCAGGTTAATTTTGATTCCGGTTTTTGGGGCAATATAATGGCCAAATATACAACCTTGGATAACTACACCTATTTTACGTTTGATCAAGAAAACCCTGTGGAAGAGGGTATGGAATTAGGCAACATAAAGCCTTTCCAAGAGGGTAATAGCGTAAACCACTTAAAAATAAAATATAGCAAGGAGTTTAGGTTGGGTGGTTTTGCACTTAACAATACCGTTATGTATCAGAATGTCTCACAAACCAACAATGTGCTTAATGTCCCCCAGCTGGTTACAAGGAACACCTTGTATTTTTCATCAGAGGTATTTAAAAAGGCCATGTATCTGCAGACTGGTGTTACATTTAAGTATTTTTCGGCCTATAATATGGATGGATACAATCCGCTTCTTGGGGAATTCTATATTCAGAACAATGAAAATTTAGGGGGATATCCACTATTGGATTTTTTCATCAATGCCCGGGTAAAACAGACTAGAATATATTTGAAAGCTGAACATTTCAACTCTTCTTTTGGAGGAAGCTACAATTTTTATTCGGCACCAAACTACCCGTATAGGGATTTTGTAATTCGTTTTGGCCTCGTTTGGAATTTCTTTTCTTAGCAGAATCTCTCCCAGCTTCGCGACTTTTTATGGTACGGCCTTTACCATATGCTCACAAATAAGGTCAACCTAAACAATATTTTTTGTCTGTTTCAAAAGGGCAAAACAGAGTTCTATGCCCTTTATCTATATAGATTTTTGATATTTGGTTTGGGTCGAATAAAACGAATAACCTTAACCTTTTTAAAAAAAATCGTTTAGGTGTTGTACAAACAAAAAAACCGGTTTATATTTGCAGCCGCTTTGGGGGCATGCCCTTGGGGCTATTGGAAGTTCATTTACATATTGTGGA
>CANLWG010000012.1 GCA_947494715.1 uncultured Flavobacteriaceae bacterium
TTGGCATGAAAAAAGCCTCTTAAAGAGGCTTAGATCCATCCGGTCTGTGATCAATTATTCCCTTGCGCAACGGTTACTTTTGTTGTGTGCAGTTTTTTCATGTTCTTCAATTTCAGTCCTGCATTCTTTAGCCTGTTCCTTCCCACCAGGACAGCAATGACCAAATAAGGGACAGCTGCGCTCTTCCATTTCTAAATCGTTCTCTTCTGGAGCATCCTCGGGAATTTTTTCGTTGATAATGCTCATTAGAAATTCCAGTTGTTCGGGTGTTTTGTCTTTATAGTCACCATTTTCGAACTTTTCTTTTACAAAATTTTGGTGTTCAATCCTTTGCGATCTGGTGATTGGAGGTAATGGCATAAATTCTATGCAGTGCTCCCAACTACAGGCTAACATTTGCAAATGTGCAGCATGATTTTTTTTGAAAATGGGTATATATCCCATATGGTATGATATGCCTTTGGTCATGCATAAAGCAGTAACTAAACACTCTTGCCAAAAGTCCATGTTGTTCAAATCGTAGATTAATTCGGTATCGTGAATCTTTCGATCAGGGTTATTATTTTCTTTTATCAAGTCTTTTTCCCAAAGGACATCAAGAATTTTATCACTAGAACTTAAATCTTCGGTTTCATAATCAAAAGGAAAACCATATCTTCTGATAGCCCATAAAGCATCAAGTTCCATATCTGACAACTCGAAAATAAAACCATACTTTTCCTCAATTGAATCGATTTCGTACTGTTGAAATAGCAGGTCACTCCATTTTATCATGTCCTCGTACAAAACACCATCTGGTCCATCCATTCCGGATTGCATTTTCGAAAAGATATAGCTCTCCGCTTTAGTGAGTAATTGCTTTTTAAAATCTAGTGATATTATTGATTGACAAACTGCTCTTATTGAATCATGCATGCTTATTCCAGATTCTTGATGCAGCAAGAGTCTCTTATTTAAAAGGGGGTATAGGGCAGTTTTTGCGTTTAGCAAAGAATCTATTTGTTCTTCACATTGATCCCAACCAATAGTGCCTTTAAAAATTGATAAGCTAAAAAGATGGTTTCTACTGTTCTCGTCCAAAGTCATTATTGATTTTTCAATAATATAATCACGACATTCTTCAATCGATTTTTTGCTTAGTTCCTCTATGGTTTCTTGTACAATCTCGTTTTCCTGATATAAGTCTTTCAGAAAGAAAATGGACATAGGATGACCTCCGACCGAATTATGAAACTTTACTACTTGCTTTTTATCAGAGGCATCTGCGAATTCTGATAGTATTGATTGAGTTTCCTCTAAAGAGAAACCTAATAAATCAAATTCCTCAAAAAGTGACTTTTGTATTTGGGTTCTAGCGATAAAGATGGTTTCAGTAGAACTTAGTACTAGTTTACCCTTAGAAGATTGCTTTGTTGATAATTCTACAATTTCTTTTACAAATGATTGGATTTCATTACTTCCAGAGTTAAGGCTATCAAAAACGAGTATGAATTCAAAATTGTTTAGTGAATCAATAATTGATGGGATAATTTCAACTCTTTCGGTTGTATTTACCTTATTAGCAAGAAATGTTTGGTTTGCATTGAATAAAAATGAGGCAAGAGTGTATTGTATATTGTCAATTGATGTCCACTGATTGATTGAAACCCAGCATGTGTTTTCTAACCTATTAGTTCTAGCAAGTAATTTAATTGTCGTCCATGTCTTCCCAATACCGTTTATTCCGTTTAAACTGAGAATTTGTTTTTCTTCAATTTTTTTTGACAGGTGTTCTAGTTCATTTTCTCGTCCAGTGAATTCGGCTATATCAATTTGTGTTGACCATGGAGAATCTTCTATAGACAAACCAAGTTTTTCAAATTCATCTTTCAACAAAGACATGGTGACCTTTTTACTTTCTCTGGATAAATCGAAAACGAGTTTCCAGATTGAGTTGTATATAAATAATGTATCTGCTGTATTTATCTTAAATGGATACCGATTTATAAGCTCTATGCATTGAAGTCGTAAAATCTTAGCCGGGTCCTCATCGTCATCACTAATCCCAAATCTCGTAAGAATCTTTACTCGGTTTAATAAGTCTAGTAATTCGCTATACTTTTTATTTTCCGGTACTAGTTTGGCCATCAATTCATCTTCTGGAATGGAACCAGAGTTAATGGACTTCTTTAGACTAATTACGTCAGGGTTTCCTGTCCCGTTTGTAATAAAGACAAATTCGGTTAATCCGTTGTCTTTATCCATGAACTTTGAAAAAATGTCTCGAATATGAGCTGGTGTCCAGTGGTTACCTTCAATTCTTTTTTTTACTTGGATAAACTCATGACCTGTTTCGCGAAGAATATTAAAATCTTCTTCATCTTCATTCAAGCTTTCAAAAAGAAATTCGGTTGAATTTGATTCATTCAGAATTATGAGTTCAAGAATTCGCAGAACACAATAAGTTACTTGATAATCAAATCCTTTTATTCCATCAGTTCCTCCCATGTATTTTTAATTGCGCACAACTTGTTTATATACACACATTTTACGCTTTTATACTGCCAAAATGGTATATAAAAAGGTTCCGGTAATTTTCAGCATACATTGCCATACTACAAAACTCAAAAAAACACCCGTACAAAAGGCATCCAGGCATTGGCATAAATACTTTTTTCATCATCGTAGAGTACATCATAGCGGATGCCCAAGGTAAAATTACGGTCCGTATAGCCGATCCCCAAAAATAGGGCAGGGGACCAATAATTGTCTTCCAACCGAAAGGTGCCGTCATCAAACTCCCTATTGATGCGTAATTGTTCCAATTCGGCGGATAATTGAAGGTACGGGATGGGATTATAAAGCGAAAGTATACTCCCACCATAGGCCAATAGCTTGTCGTCATTAAATTTGGCATAGTTGAAGTTAAGGCTCAGTCCGCTCGCGAATTGATCGTTGAACTGGTAAATGGCACTCGGGGAAATGGAGCCGTTAAAACCGCCATTGGTAAAGCCCAGACCCACACCGCCTCCAAACCGGACCCGATTCCAGAAATTACTTCGGCTCATGGGATTTTGTGCAAAAAGAGTGTGGCAGGTCAACACACAAAAAAGAACAACAAAAGACTTTAGGAACATTTTGGTCATAATCCCTTAATTTTCTATGATTACATAATCTAAGATACACCTAGATATCGTAAATGTTGTATTTTTGAACATATTTTGTTAGTGAGACATTTTTTGGAATTTACTTAGGGTAAAGGATAAAAAATCGATTGTCGAACTAATTCCGCCCTGTACTGAATTCATTTCAGGACCTAGCGGAATCTATTTTTTGAGCTATGGATAGAAGAACAATACTACATGGATAAATATTCCTTCTTAAATACGGCACATACCACTTTTTTTGCCGAACTATACGATAAGTACCTGCAGCACCCGGATAGCGTGGAACCCAGTTGGCGGGCCTTTTTCCAAGGCTTTGATTTTGGCATGGAAAGTGCCCTGGACGAGCTGGATATTTCCGCGCAAAATGGAACGGTAGCCCTTGCCAATGGTCAAGAGGTAGCCATGCCGGAATCACTTCAAAAGGAATTTCAGGTGGTTCGTTTGATTAATGGGTACCGTAGTCGAGGCCATTTGTTTACCAAGACCAACCCGGTACGGGAACGTAGAAAATATGAGCCTACACTGGATATTGAGAATTTTGGACTCTCCCAAAGCGATATGGATATTGAATTCAATGCGGGCGAGATCATCGGTATCCAAAGAAAGACCTTACGAGAAATCCTGGGACATCTCCAGCGGATTTATTGCGATGCCATTGGTGTGGAATACATGTATATCCGTAAGCCGGATAGGGTAGGTTGGATACAGGATTGGATCAACGTCAATGACAATCACCCGCAATTCAATGCAGACCAGAAGAAGCATATTCTCAAAAAATTAAATCAGGCCGTAGCTTTTGAATCCTTTTTACATACCAAATATGTAGGGCAAAAACGGTTTTCATTGGAAGGTAATGAGACCTTGATTCCCGCACTGGATGCCATAGTGGAAAGAGCAGCGGGATTAGGCGTGGAGCAGTTCGTTATGGGCATGGCACACAGGGGCCGTTTAAATGTATTGACCAATATCTTTGGAAAATCGGCCAAGGATATTTTTAGCGAATTCGACGGAAAGGACTATGAGCAGGAAATCTTTGATGGGGATGTAAAATACCATTTAGGGTGGACCTCGCAACGGAAGTCCGATAATGGGAACCGGATCAATATGAACATAGCCCCTAACCCCTCCCATTTGGAAACGGTCGGTGCCGTAGTGGAAGGTATCTCAAGGGCCAAACAGGACACCCATTATCCAGGCGATTTTTCAAAAGTATTGCCCATTGTGGTACATGGCGATGCTGCAATTGCAGGGCAGGGTATAGCCTATGAGGTAGTGCAGATGGCGCAATTGGAGGGGTATAAGACCAATGGTACCATTCACATGGTGGTCAACAATCAAATTGGGTTTACCACCAACTACCTGGACGGGAGATCTTCCACGTATTGTACCGATGTGGGAAAGGTGACCCTAAGCCCCATTCTTCACGTAAACGCCGATGACGCGGAGGCCGTAGTACATGCTGCCTTATTCGCGCTGGAATATCGTATGCAGTTTAAGCGCGATGTTTTTCTGGATCTTTTGGGCTACCGAAAATATGGACACAATGAGGGGGACGAACCCCGCTTTACTCAACCCAAACTCTATAAAATCATAGCAAAGCATAAAAACCCCAGGGATATCTATGCGGAGCGATTGCTTTCCGAGGGAGTCATACAAGAAGGCCATGTAAAAGAATTGGAAAAGGAGTACAAAAGCTCTCTGGAAGAGGAATTGGAGGACTCTCGAAAGGAGGATAAAACGGAAATCACCCCTTTTATGGCCGATGAATGGAGGGGTTTTGAAAGCGTTAGGGAATGGGAAATGATGGATCCGGTAGATACCACCTTTGATCCTAAAAAATTAGCTAAAATAGCCAAGGTCATCACCGAACTGCCGGAAGGTAAAAAGTTCTTGCGTAAGGTAGAAAGATTGATCGGTGATCGTAAAAAGATGTTCTTTGAGACCAATAGATTGGATTGGGCCATGGGTGAACTTTTGGCCTATGGTACATTGTTGGAAGAAGGTTTTGGAGTGCGCATGTCCGGTCAGGATGTGGAGCGCGGTACCTTCTCGCACCGCCATGCCGTTATGAAGGTGGAGGAAAGCGAGGAAGAAGTGATGCTGCTCAATCATATTTCGGACAAACAAGGTAGGTTCCAGATATACAATTCACTTTTATCCGAATATGGTGTAGTAGGATTTGATTATGGTTACGCTATGGCGAGCCCGAATACCCTGACGATTTGGGAGGCACAATTCGGGGATTTCAGTAACGGGGCACAGATTATGCTCGATCAATATATCTCGGCAGCGGAAGACAAATGGAAGTTGCAGAATGGATTGGTTATGCTATTGCCCCATGGATATGAAGGTCAGGGGGCCGAACACTCCTCCGCACGTATGGAACGGTATCTACAGTTGTGTGCCCGGGACAATATGTATGTTGCGGATGTGACCACGCCGGCACAGATGTTCCATATTTTACGACGGCAAATGAAGGTCAAATTTAGAAAGCCGCTGATTATCTTTACGCCCAAAAGCCTATTACGCCATCCAAAAGCAGTATCTACTGTGGAAGAATTGGCATCGGGGAATTTTCAAGAGGTAATTGACGATGCTTCGGCCGAGGTAGGGAAAGTAAAAAGCGTGGTATTCTGTACGGGAAAATTCTATTATGACCTTTTGGCCGAAAAAGAAGAACAAGATCGCAAGGATGTGGCCTTGGTACGGGTTGAACAACTATTTCCCTTGCCCGTAGAACAAATGAAGAGTATCATCAAAAAATACAGCAATGCGGACGACTGGGTCTGGGCACAGGAAGAACCAAGGAATATGGGTGCCTGGAGTCATTTGATGATGCATTTTTCCGAAGCCGGCAAGCTTCGGGTCGCTTCCCGTCGCTTCTATGCCTCCCCGGCAGCGGGTAGTGCTGTCCGTTCAAGAATGCGGCACCAGCAGGTAATCGATTATGTTTTTGATAAAACAAAGGACAATATGACCCGTCCCAAGAGCAAAACCAAAGCACAATAATGAAAGGAATCCTATGTGCCTTGGTCTTTGTGGTGGGCATAAATTCTGCCTCTTCGCAACAAGAACAGGGCAATTATGCCGTTGCGTCATCGGAGTTTATGGCCCTATATAATAATGCGGATTACGAGGGTATTTTCAACCTTTTTGATGCCGATATGAAAAAGGCATTGCCCCGCGAACGGACCCTTCGGTTTTTTACGCAGAATGTCAACAACCTTATGGGCAACATCCAGTCCATGCAATTCTTTGGATTTAAAAGGGGGGCACATCTGTACCGAACTATTTTTGATCGTGCCGTAGCGGATGTTTTAATTTCCCTCAACGCGAAAAATGAAATTAGCGGGCTGTACATTTCTCCTTCCAAACCATTGGATTTCCCTTTGTTGGAACGAAATACCACCTCTATGATACTACCTTTTAAAGAAGAGTGGTTCGTATATTGGGGCGGCACTACTTTGGAACAGAATTATCATGTAGGCGAGATAAGCCAACAATATGCCTATGACCTGATGATGGTGGCGGATGGAAGTTCTTATCAAGGTGATGCAAAAAGTAATGATAGCTACCTAGTGTTCGGCAAGGAGATCATTGCTCCCTGTGATGCTCGGGTGGCCAAGGTGATTACCGGGGTGCCCGATAATATTCCGGGTGAAACCAATCCTGACCAACTTACCGGGAATACTATAGTTCTGGAAACATCGATTGGAGAATATCTGCTGTTCGCGCATTTAAAAGATGGCTCCATTGTGGTTGAGGAAGGTGCGGACGTGCTGCAGGGAGAACCTTTGGCGCAATGTGGCAACTCGGGGAATTCTACGGAACCCCATTTGCATTTGAGCCTTCAGAACGATGTGGAAATGTCAAATTCCACTGGGGCCCAGTTATATTTTGATCGGATTTTGGTGAATGGCCAAATCAGGGAAGATTACCTTCCGGTCAAAGAAGATTTTATTCAAAATATAAACTAAATTAGCACATCAAAAAAATAGCAGAATGATTCTAGAAATGAAAGTTCCTTCCCCAGGGGAATCGATTACCGAAGTGGAAATAGCTGAATGGCTGGTCGAGGATGGTGATTATGTGGAAAAGGACCAGGCTATAGCCGAGGTAGATTCGGACAAGGCCACTTTGGAACTTCCAGCGGAAGAAAGTGGTACGATTACCTTTAAGGCCGAAGTTGGCGATGCAGTTGCCGTTGGTGAGGTGGTCTGTTTAATCGATACCGATGCCCCCAAGCCCGAAGGAGCGATGGCCGAAAAAGAATCTGTAAAAGAGGTGCAAAAAGAAACACCTAAAACTGAGGATACACAAGAAAAATCAGCTTCCGAAGAGGTTTCCGAAACTGCCAAAACCTATGCCACAGGTACACCAAGCCCTGCAGCTAAAAAGATTTTGGATGAGAAAGGGATACCGGCAGCTAGCGTAAAAGGTACGGGCAGGGATGGCCGGATTACCAAAGAGGACGCGGTTAATGCCGTCCCAGCTATGGGAACTCCTACCGGAGGTAACCGGGGAGAGACCCGGTCCAAGCTTTCTATGTTACGCCGTAAAGTAGCCGAAAGATTGGTTTCCGCCAAGAACGAGACGGCTATGTTGACCACCTTCAATGAGGTGGATATGACCCCTATTTTTGAATTAAGGAAAAAGTACAAGGAGGATTTTAAGGAGAAACATGGTGTAAGTCTGGGCTTTATGTCCTTTTTTACCAAGGCATGTGTACGGGCCCTTGAAATGTACCCGGCAGTAAATTCTATGATAGACGGTAAGGAAATGATTTCCTATGACTTCTGTGATATTAGTATAGCGGTTTCCGGACCAAAAGGGTTAATGGTGCCGGTAATCCGAAATGCCGAGAATCTAACCTTCAGGGGTGTTGAGGCAGAAGTAAAACGATTGGCCATCCGTGCCCGGGAAGGAGAAATTACCGTAGATGAAATGACCGGAGGTACCTTTACGATTACCAATGGTGGCGTGTTTGGTTCCATGTTGTCCACGCCGATTATTAATCCACCACAGAGTGCCATTTTAGGGATGCACAATATTGTGGAGCGACCCATAGTACGAGATGGTGCCATTGCCATTGCCCCGATCATGTACGTTGCGCTTTCCTATGATCATCGTATTATTGATGGCAAGGAATCGGTAAGCTTTCTGGTGGCCGTAAAGGAAGCCTTGGAAAATCCCGAGGAATTTTTGATGGAGAATAACGTAGAGCGGGCATTGGAAATGTAATATACCATCGCGGCGGCGAGTGTAAAGGCGAAGCAACGAATGGAATTATTCTTTCCGCTTCAAATACACGCAACTATTGTTATAGTCTATAATCGCTTTTGCCTTTGTAAGGATATCGGCACCGATAATTCCATCTACAGGCAGCGCTTTATGAGTAATCAAGGCTTCATTTACATGAACCAAATCGAACAGCACGATCTTTAGTTTCTTTTTTTTCCAACTTCCGATTTCAATTTTGTTTTTGGTAGAGATCAAAGTTGCCATATTGGTGGCCCCGGCTCCGGCCGCCTTGACCTTGGACTCCTTGGAGGTCAATTTAAAAAACTCGATTTTATCAAACCCCACACAGGTATTGGAAGCCCCGGTATCCAGAATAAATCGCCCTATCACTCCATTGATCTTGGCCGAAATCTCAAAATGATTGGTATCGGTCAAAACTAAAGGAACTTCGATATAATTCTTTTTCTTCAAGAATTTTTTGAGGGATGTCATTGCTGCTTTTTGACAAAGATAAGCCTATTTTTGCCATATGATTTTGACCGATACACACACCCATCTATACAGTGAGGCTTTTGACCAAGATAGGGACGGGGTTATTCAAAGTGCTTTAGATAAGGGAATTGAACGTTTCTTCATTCCCGCAATAGATTCTACCTATACCCAGGCCATGTTGGATTTGGAAAGTGCCTATCCCGAAAACATTTTTTTGATGGCCGGGCTGCATCCTACCCATGTAAAGGAGGATTATGAAAAGGAATTGCAGCATGTAGAGCAGCAATTGGTCAAACGCAAATTTTATGCAGTCGGTGAAATCGGTATAGATTTGTACTGGGACAAGACTTTTTTAAAGCAGCAGCAGGAAGCTTTTCGCATTCAGATCCAGTGGGCAAAAAAATACCGATTACCTATTGTAATCCATTGTAGGGAATCTTTTGATGAAATATTTGAAATCTTGGAAGGTGAAAAAAGCGATGATCTATATGGGATTTTCCATTGCTTTACCGGAAGTGTGGAACAGGCGAAGACTGCCATATCCTATAACATGAAATTGGGTATTGGGGGAGTTGTTACCTTTAAAAATGGAAAAATTGATAGGTTCCTGGATCAAATCGATTTAAAGCACATTGTCCTCGAGACGGATTCTCCTTATTTGGCCCCGGCTCCCTATCGCGGCAAACGGAACGAAAGTGCCTATTTGATCAATGTGTTGGAAAAATTATCCGATGTTTATGGCGTATCAAAGGAGGAAATTGCTAAAATTACTACTGAAAATTCGAAAGAAGTTTTCGGAGTTTAATATTTGATTTCTTTTTGTTTTAATTCTTAAACCTATTGAAGCTGGACTTGAAAAATAAAACTCAAATATTGCTCATCTATACCGGTGGAACCATCGGAATGGTAAAGGACTATGAATCCGGCGCATTGAAGGCCTTTAACTTTGATAAATTATCCAAGCATATTCCGGAATTGGCACAGTTGGATTGTAATATAGATGCGGTGTCCTTCGATAAGCCCATCGATTCGTCCAACATGAATCCGGGGCACTGGGTAAAAATCGCTACCCTAATAGAAGAGAATTATAATAGCCACGATGGTTTTGTGGTATTGCATGGCAGCGATACCATGAGCTATACGGCATCGGCCTTGAGCTTCATGTTGGAAAATTTGGCCAAACCGGTCATTTTTACCGGATCTCAATTGCCCATCGGAGATTTGCGGACAGATGCCAAGGAGAACTTGATCACTTCCATACAAATAGCGGCCTTGCAAAAAAAGGGAAAACCGGTCATCCAGGAGGTGGGACTTTATTTTGAATACAAGTTATACCGCGGTAACAGGACCACCAAAATAAACGCGGAGCATTTTCAGGCTTTCGCCTCATTAAACCATCCACCTTTGGTAGAATCCGGGGTACATCTAAAGGTGTTTCATGAATACCTAATGCAAAGAAAAAATGTGAAGAGGTTCTTGGTACATAAGGAGTTGGATGCCAATGTCGTGATTCTAAAGCTTTTCCCAGGGCTTAATCGGGCGGTAGTCCAAAGTGTATTGGGAACTCCCAACCTTAAGGCATTGGTACTGGAGACCTACGGTGCCGGAAATGCACCTACGGATCTGTGGCTGTTAGAGGATTTGGGAAAGGCCATGGCAAACGGACTACACATTGTTAATGTCACGCAATGCTCGGGCGGTAGCGTAATTCCGGGACAGTATGAGACAAGTGAGCAACTTAAGGAACTGCAGATCATCAACGGGAAGGATATCACTACAGAGGCCGCCATTACCAAGTTAATGTACCTTTTGGGAAGCGGCGTTTCGCATAAACTGTTCAAGACCGTCTTCGAAACTTCACTTCGTGGGGAAATGCAATAAAAATAGTGTTGTAAATTTTATTAACTAAGTTTTTTTTTGTTATTTGCCCACCCCTGAAAAGGGAGTACTAGAGAGGTGGCCGAGTGGTCGAAGGCGCACGCCTGGAAAGTGTGTATACACCAAAAGTGTATCGAGGGTTCGAATCCCTTCCTCTCTGCGAAGACAAAAAGGTTTTTGTTTGAAATGTTATGAGCCGAAATTATTCGAAAATCCAATTTCAATGGTGATTGAAGTTTTAAATAAAATAATCTCAGGTTATAACCTTTTTGAATTCCCCTGATGATTGTAGCGGTACATAGGCTAATCTTTGATAAACCCTATCCCCTCTGCGATTAAGTTTTACTTTTTTTATTGCGATTTTTTTTTATCTTTAACCCTATTAACTAACTAATTTAAGTTTGAAAAAATGAAAAGATTATTCTCTATCCTAGCTCTAGCTGGGTTATTTGTTCTAAGTACAAATACAGTAAGTGCAAAAGCGACCGCGGCTACGATGGTGTCCAACTTATCCAGCACTGTAGCTGCAACGGCGGTTATGCTTCAAGATGAGGCCCCAGCAGAAGCGCAAGGTTTTACTCAAGTATTAAAAACTCAATTTATACAAGGAGGTGCCGGTTTTATGGGTATCGTTCTATTATGTTTGATATTGGGATTGGCAGTAGCCATAGAAAGGATAATTTATCTGAATATGGCCAGCACCAATACTACCAAACTCAAGCAACAGGTTGAGGATGCTTTGGCATCAGGAGGGGTAGAGGCCGCAAAGGAAGTTTGCAGGAATACCAAAGGGCCCGTAGCGTCCATATATTATCAAGGATTGGATAGGGCCGGTGAGAGCATCGAATCTGCCGAAAAAGCGGTAGTTGCTTATGGCGGTGTACAAATGGGACAATTGGAAAAGAACGTTTCCTGGTTGTCTCTCTTTATAGCTATTGCACCCATGCTTGGGTTCATGGGTACGGTAATCGGTATGATTCAGGCTTTCCAGAAAATTAGTGCGGTAGGTAACTTGAGCGCCTCGCTTATTGCCGGTGATATCCAAGTAGCACTTTTGACTACGGTATTTGGTCTTATTACCGCTATCATACTTCAAATTTTCTATAACTATATTATTGCAAAAATCGACAGTATCGTTAATGACATGGAAGACTCCTCAATCTCTTTGATTGATATGTTGGTAGACCACAAAAAATAAGTCGGATAATTTAAAACAGTGTCATGCATAAATTTTTAAAAATATTTTTGATAGTTATCGGTGTTATCTCGGCGATACTGTGGTACTTTCTTCCACCAAAGGATATGCCGGCAGCTGAAGCCGCTCAGAGTGGTGCCATGAACGGTATGTTCTGGATTACCTATCTGCTTTTGGCGATAGCAGTGATTTTTGCTTTATTGTTTACCCTTAAAAATCTATTCTCCAATCCAAAAGGTCTTAAGAAAACCTTGTTCGTTATTGGAGGATTTTTGCTGGTAGTGGTAATTTCATATGTTTTGTCCAGTGGAACGGATGTAAGTATTGAGGAAATGGCCAATAGAGGGGTGGCAACAACAGAGAGTACAATTAAGAAAATTGGAATGGGACTGAACGTATTCTTTATACTTACAGCAGTTGCCATTGTATTGATGGTTCTACCAGGTCTAAAGAAGTTATTTAGTAAATAGTAAAATTTTATAATTATGGCTAGAAGAGCAGGAGCACCCGAAGTAAATGCCGGATCCATGGCCGATATAGCTTTCTTATTGCTTATCTTTTTCTTGGTGACTACTACCATAGAAACGGATGCAGGTTTGGATCGTATGTTGCCGCCCATTGAACCGCCCGACACGGATGTGGTCATTAAAGAAAAGAATATATTTCAGGTTAATATTAACAAGAACGGCCAACTCTTGGCCGATGAAGAGCTTGTAGACCTAAAAAGTTTAAGGGCCAAGGCCATGGCGTTCTTGGACAATGGTGGTGATGGTACTTGCACTTATTGTAAAGGTAGAAGGAATGCCGAGTCTTCTGATAACCCTTCAAAAGCTATTATTTCTTTAAAGAATGATAGGGAAACCAAGTATGGTACCTATATTACCGTCCAGAATGAGTTGGTAGGGGCCTATAACGATTTACGTAACCGAGAGGCGCAACGATTGTTCGGTAGGGACTTTACGGATATGGAGGCAGAATATCTGAATCCTGAAACATCATCAAGTGTTAAGGATGAGCTTAAGGAGAAGGTAAAGAGGATTCAAGATTTGTTTCCCCAGAAACTGTCCGAAGCGGAAACCTCTACAAGTAATTAATAAAAGCTTAAAAAATCTGATATGTCAAAATTTGCAAAGAAAAAGGACGGCGATCTTCCAGCGGTATCTACGGCCTCCTTACCGGATATTGTTTTTATGCTTTTATTCTTTTTCATGACGGTTACGGTTATGAAGGATAGTACGTTAAAAGTTGAGAACACGCTACCGAATGCCAGTGAAACTAAAAAATTGGAAAAGAAGGACAGGGTCATATATATCTATGTAGGTAAACCTACCTCTCAATACGAAAAGGTTTTTGGTTCTGAGCCAAAAATCCAATTGAACGATAAATTTGCCGCTCCATCCGAAGTAGGAGACTATATTTTACAGGAAAGAGCTAAAAAGGCACAGGAACTCCAGAATGTTTTGACCACGGCTTTGAAAGTGGATAAAAATGCCAATATGGGACTTATCTCTGATATAAAGCAAGAGTTAAGAAAGGTAAATGCCCTTAAGGTAAATTATACTACATATGAAGGGGATGCTTTTATGAATCTGAACAGATAGAATATATTAAAATTTTATTTTTGAAAACGCCTTCACTGCTTAGTAAGGCGTTTTTTATTTACTTAATTTAGTGTAGCTTTAATAATCCAATTAATTGAAAGTGATACTATAGCAACACATGAAACCATTGCTTTGTTGGTACTGACAAATTTTACCCGTCCAAAATAGACCCCAAAATTTATGAGATGCTTTGTTCCTTTATATCTTTTTTTTGGATTTTTGGTTTCGGCCTATGCCCAAGTAAGTGAGGACACTTTTATTGGGGATACTAACTACCTTGAAGACCAGTTTTATATCGGAATCACCTATAACTTTCTATTGGATAAACCTGTTGATGTTAGTCAGCGAAATCTGTCCTATGGGCTACAAGCCGGTTTTATAAAGGATATTCCCATCAATGCGGATAGAACCGTTGCCCTGGGTATAGGCATTGGTTATAATGTAAATTCCTATTACTCCAATTTAAGGGCCATAGAATCCAGTAATGATGTAATCTATGACGTTCTAGATGGGGATATCGATTTCAAAAGGAGTAAAGTAGAAACCCATTTGGTAGAAGTACCATTGGAGTTTCGATGGCGTAATTCCACGGCCACCAGTTATAAATTTTGGAGAGTATACACAGGGTTAAGGTTTGGATATGTAGTGGGAGGCAGATCTAAGTTTGTGTCCGATTCGGGGAACTTTTCCTTTTACAATGATGACATCAGAAGATTTCAATACGGACTCACTTTTAATTTTGGGTATAATACTTTTAACATTCACCTGTACTATGCTCTTAACAACCTGTTCAATGACGATGTTCTTGTTAATGGGGGCGAGATTTCAATGAAACCTTTACGAATAGGTCTTATCTTTTACATTTTGTAGACTCTTCTTTCTTGCCACTTTTTGTATTGCTCATAATAGGACGGCAAAAAATTATGGCATAAAAGTTGTTTGCTATATGGTAACGTTTGGACCTTTTCAAAAAATGAAAAGGCCAACTATTTTCTTCCCCAATAGTCTTGGCTACTTGCCGTATGATATGGTTTAGCTTTTTATAAACCAAAACATGTATTATGTCTAAAAGAGAGGAAGTGCCTAAAGTAAATGCAGGATCCATGGCCGATATCGCATTTCTACTATTGATTTTTTTCTTGGTTACCACTAGCATAGAAACCGACTTAGGAATAGGTAGGATTATGCCTCCTTTGACTGACCCACCTAAGGCAATAATAAAGGAAAAAAACATATTGCGGATAGAGCTAAACGATAAAAATGAATTACTCGTTGAAGAAAAATTAGTGGAAATTAAAGACCTTAAGGACATTGCCCTAGATTTTTTAGACAATGGAGGAGCGGCAAGGGAAACATCGGATTTTTGTGATTATTGTAGGGGGGATAGGGATTTCACTTCTTCCGATCACCCTTCCAAAGCCATTATTTCACTTACCTGCAATAGAGAGACTGGCTATGGTACGTACATCACCGTACAAAATGAATTGATAGCAGCCTATAACAAATTACGGAATAGGGAATCCCAACGCCTCTTCAAGGAGAATTATTCAACAATGGTGGAGCAATATGAATACGCAGGAACCCCATCGGCTGCTAAGGAAAGACTCAAGGAAAGGATTACGCATATCCAAAATCTATTTCCTCAAAAAATATCGGAGGTAAAAATAGAATAAGGAACTACACATTTACTTGTTATTCTATCATTTTCAGGAAAACGGTACAAAGGTTATAACCAGAACCTGACCAACAACAACTGCGAAATGAAGCCGATACAAAAACCTATGAAAAGCTCTGCTTTGGAATGAGCCTTTAAATAGAGACGTGAGCTGGCCACTAGGCCTATAAATACGGTAAGGATGCTTAAAGCAAGAGTAATGTTTATTTCAAAATGAATACTCAAAGCGGTAAGGAACATAAATAAACTTCCCAAGCCCATAAGATGTAAACTACATTTTACCTTAAAAAGTAGTGTGAAGAGTGCGGCAATTGCAGCGATAGTTAACCCTAAGAAGTAATAATGAATTTCCATCACAAAGTTATTGGGAATAACTTCGTAAACAATCATTAACAATAAACCGATATGAATAAGAAGGGGGTACTTGCGCTCTTTAATGGAAGGCATAAAAATAGAACGGACCACACCTATATTCCTAAGTATGAGGTAGGAAACAATAGGAATGATTATAGTCAGTATAAAAATGGGTAAAAGATTACCACTCTGTACCTCTAGAGGGCTATACTTTGGTGTGATAATAAAGTAAGCAATAGTCCCCGCAAGGGGTATGAACAAAGGATGGGAGATATAGGAGACAGCCCGTAAAAATAGCCCCATTATATTTGTTTTCGTAATCGGGCCACCGATATTCCCAACTGTTCCCTGTATTTGGCAACCGTTCTTCGTGCAATAGGATAGCCTTTTTCCTTTAGGATTTTGGCCAATTTATCGTCTGTAAGAGGCTTTTTCTTTTCTTCGTTAAGTATCACGGTCTCCAAAATCTTTTTTATTTCCTTAGTGGAAACATCTTCTCCCTGTTCATTTTTCATGGATTCGGAAAAATAATCCTTTATCAATTTGGTGCCATAGGGCGTATCTACATATTTGCTATTGGCCACTCTAGAAACTGTAGACACATCCATATCTATTTCATCTGCAATATCTTTTAATATCATAGGGCGCAAGTTTCTCTCATCACCGGTCAAAAAATATTCCCTTTGGTATTGCATTATTGCGTTCATGGTGATATATAAGGTCTGTTGCCTTTGGCGAATAGCATCGATAAACCATTTGGCGGCATCCAATTTTTGTTTGATGAAGAGTACGGTATCCTTTTGGGATTTGGATTTGTTCTTGGAATCCTTATAGCCTTTGAGCATATTACTGTACTCCCTGGATACATGAAGCTCCGGGGCGTTTCTGCCATTTAAGGTAAGCTCTAGTTCTCCGTCTACTATCCGTATGGAAAAATCAGGAACTACATGCTCTACTATTCTGTTGTTTCCGGAATAGGATCCTCCCGGTTTGGGATTTAACTTTTCAATTTCCGAAATGGCCTCCTTAAGTTCCTCTTCAGAAATACTATGCCTTTGCACCAATTTTTTGTAATGCTTTTTTGTAAACTGCTCAAACGATTTTTCCAATATGGAAATCGCCAGTTCAATACTTGGGGAGGCCTCCCTTCTCTTCAATTGTATGATAAGAGATTCTTCCAATGACCTTGCCGCGACTCCCGGGGGATCCAATTCCTGTACTATACCCAATACTTTTTTAATGGTCTTTTCATCTGTATATATATTCTGGGTAAAGGCCAAATCGTCCATAATATCAGAAAGAGGTCTTCGGATATATCCGCTTTCATCCACACTGCCCACCAAAAATTCGGCAATGGCCCATTCCTCATCAGTTAAATAAACGGTATTAAGTTGGTTTAACAAGTATTGATTAAAAGAAGTCCCGGCTGCATATGGAACGCTTTTTTCGTCATCGTCAACGCTGTAATTACTGGTTTTGGTCCGGTAATCCGGAATCTCATCGTCACTTAGATAATCGTCTATGTTAATATCTTCCGTGTTAATGCTCTCATTGTCCGTATCACTTTCGTAGATATCCTCATATTCATCCTCCGGCGTACCGTTCTCCTCTTTGCCACCTTCCAAAGCAGGATTTTCCTCCAACTCCTGTTTCAAACGTTGCTCAAATGCCTGGGTAGGCAATTGTATAAGCTTCATCAGCTGAATCTGCTGTGGGGAAAGCTTTTGCGATAATTTAAACTGTAGGTGCTGTTTGAGCATTAGGGTTAAATTCTACGTACTTTATAAAGTTAAAAAATGAATTCTAAAACTCAGCATTTTGTGGTGTTCTTGGAAAAGGTATAACGTCCCTTATATTGCCCATACCAGTAGCAAAAAGCACCAATCTTTCAAAGCCAAGACCAAATCCACTATGTACGGCAGTTCCAAATTTTCGCAGATCAAGGTACCACCAGAGTTCTTTTTCGTCTATATCAAGTGCGGCTATCTTTTCCCTTAACACGTCCAGACGTTCCTCACGCTGCGATCCCCCAACTATTTCACCTATTCCTGGAAAAAGGATATCCATGGCCCGTACGGTCTTGCCATCTTCGTTAAGACGCATATAAAAGGCCTTAATGTCGGCAGGATAGTCAAATAGGATTACAGGGCACTTAAAGTGCTTTTCTACTAAATAACGTTCATGTTCACTTTGTAGATCGGCACCCCATTCATCAATAGGATACTGAAATTTTTTCTTTTTGTTAGGTTTGCTGTTGCGTAAAATATTAATAGCCTCCGTATAGGTAACCCGTTTAAAACCGTTATCCGCAACAAATCCAAGTTTTTCAATAAGGGCCATTTCACTTCGCTCGGCTTGTGGTTTGACTTTTTCCTCGTCCAATAACCGTTTCTCCAAAAATTGTAGATCTTCTTTACAATTTTCCAGTATGTATCGAATAACGGATTTAATAAAGTCCTCTGCCAGATCCATATTGGCATCTAGGTCATAAAAGGCCATTTCCGGTTCTATCATCCAGAATTCGGCTAAATGCCTAGAGGTATTGGAGTTCTCCGCTCGAAATGTCGGGCCGAACGTATACACTTTTCCAAGTCCCATGGCATAAGCTTCCGCTTCCAATTGACCGGACACGGTAAGGTTGGTTTCCTTTCCAAAAAAATCCTCTTTAAAATCCACTTGCCCGTTTTCATCTAAAGGTGGATTTTTATCATCCAAGGTAGTTACACGGAACATTTCTCCAGCCCCTTCAGCATCAGATCCCGTTATAATGGGTGCGTGGAAGTAGTAGAAGCCGTTTTCGTTAAAGTATTTATGTATGGCGAAAGCTAAGGCCGAACGGACGCGCATGACTGCCGAAAATGTATTGGTACGTACCCGCAAATGAGCTTTTTCGCGTAGAAATTCCAAGGAATGCTTTTTTGGTTGAATGGGATATACCTCCGGATCTGCCCCTCCATGCACAAAAATCTCCTTTACCCGTATTTCTACATTCTGACCCCTTCCCTGGCTTTCTACCAAAGTACCTGTTATCCGTAGAGCCGCTCCTGTAGCAATTTGCTTCAACAAATTTTCATTGAACTGTTCAAAGTCCACTACACATTGGATGTTGTTGAGCGTAGATCCATCGTTAAGGGCTATAAAGCGATTACTTCGGAATGTTTTTACCCATCCGTCCACTTGGACTTCCTTCAATGCGGGTGCCGTTAAAAGCAGTTCTTTTACACTAGATGATTTCATCATATGTTACGTGAAAATTAGAACGGCAAAGATAGCTTTTTTGATTAAAAGAAATTATGGGATATAGGGTATAAAAAAGGTTTGGTAAGGTAGTATCCCTATGGGTTTTCCATGTTTACTTCTTCCTTGGGAAGAATGTCTATTTGTGGTTTTTTCAACACTTCTTTGTTGGCTATACTTCTTTCTAAAGAGAGCAGGAGAGATGGTAACAAAATAAGATTGGCCAACATGGCAAAAAGTAAAGTGGCCGAAACCAAAGCACCCAGAGCCACCGTTCCCCCAAAGTTGGAGATAACGAAGACGGAAAAACCGAAAAACAAAACGATGGAAGTATAGAACATACTTACTCCCGTTTCCCTAAGGGCCGCATACACCGATTTTTGGATACGCCATTTATTGGCAGTAAGCTCCTGACGATATTTGGCCAGAAAATGAATGGTATCATCAACGGAAATACCAAAGGCAATACTAAATACCAAGATAGTGGACGGTTTTATGGGAACTCCCACAAAGCCCATGACCCCGGCAGTAATGACTAGTGGAAGTAAATTGGGAATCAGGGAGATAATGATCATCCGCAACGAACGGAACAAGTATGCCATAAACAAAGCAATCAAGAAAATGGCAAACGCTAATGAAAGCACTAGGTTTTTTACCAAATATTTGGTGCCTTTTAGAAATAACAGGGCACTGCCGGTCATGTAAACGTTGTAACGTTCCGAAGGAAATATTTTTTCGATATTCTCCAATAACCTGTCCTCGATTTCCTCCATCCGATCGGTCTTTACGTCCTTCATGAAGGTAGTAATCCGAGCGGTCTGTCCCGTACTGTCCACAAAATTTTTGAGCAAGTCACTGTTACCGGAAGATTTCCTGGCAACATCCATGATAAAATTGTTTTCCTGTGTGGTAGGAAGTTGATAGTACTTGGGAATACCATTGTAAAAGGCCTGTTTTGAATATTTGACCAAATTGACCACAGAAATTGGCTTGGAAAGCTCCGGAATTTCTTCGATGACTTCCCCCAATCGATCTATCCGTTTTAATGTGGCAGGTTTCAATACGCCTTTGGGTCTTTCCGTGTCCACCACAATTTCTACAGGCATGATACCATCAAATTCCTTTTCAAAGAAACGGATGTCCTGAAAAAATTCCGCTTTTTTTGGCATATCCTCTATGGGGCTTCCGGAAATTTCAATTTGGTAGATTCCTATAATACTCACCACCATAAGGACAATGGAAACGATATATACGGCTATTCTATGGTCCCTTACAATGCGTTCCATCCAATTCACAAAAGCATCGATCCATCTCTTGTTCAGATGTTTCAAGTGCTTGGTCTTGGGCAAGGACATAAAACTATAAACAATAGGAATGATCAAAAGGGATAGGATAAAGATGCCAATGATGTTTATGGAGGCCACAATGCCAAATTCCTTCAATAATTTACTGTCAGTAATGATAAAAGTGGCGAAACCGGAGGCCGTGGTCATGTTGGTCATTAGGGTGGCATTGCCAATTTTAGAGATGACCCGCTGTAGGGAAAGTGCTTGGTTGCCATGCTTTTTTACCTCCTGCTGATATTTATTGATAAGGAAAATACAATTGGGCACTCCGATTACGATGATTAATGGAGGAATCAGCGCGGTGAGTACGGTTATTTCATATTGTAACAAACCAAGAATTCCGAAGGCCCACATTACCCCAATGATCACAACACACATTGAGATAAAAGTTGCCCGGATACTTCTAAAGAAAAAGAAAAAAATCAGGGAAGTGACCGCGAGTGCCGCAAGGATAAATTTCCCGATTTCATCTATGATATTCTGCGAATTCAAAGTACGTATATAAGGCATTCCGGACACGTGTACGTTTAGGCCTGTTTCTTCTTCAAAATCGTTGATCAAGTTGGTAAGGTCTTTCAGAATAAAATCTTTCCGTACGGAAGTGTTTACAATATCCTTGTCCAAATTTACTATGGTCCGTATAGTGCTGCTCTCCTTGTTATAAATGAGTTTATCGTAAAAGGGGAGGTTATTGAAAAGATGTCCTGTAAGACTATCTACCTTTCTTTTGGTATCCAAGGAATCCTTGATAAAGGGCTCCAATACAAATTCCTGCTTTTCGGAATTGCGTTTAAGCTCTAGGAGATTATCTGTGGAAAGGACAAAGTCTACTTCCGGAAATGCCTGTAATTGCTTGCTGAGCCGGTTCCATCGGTTAAAATTTTTCGGGGAATACAAAGCACTATCATTAACGGCAAACACTACAGCATTGCCTTCTTCACCAAACTGTTCCAAAAAAGATTGATATTCCTGGTTAATAGGATGGTCGTCCGGTAGCAAATTGGCCTGGGAACTGCTAAAGCGCATATGCTCCCACTGTAGTCCCAAAAAGACGGTAAAAGCGGCGATCAATACCAATATCAATATCCTATTTCGTAGAATGATACGGGCCGTTCTCGCCCAAAAGCCTTGTGTGAGTTTTGCTACCACAGTAGATTTTTTACAGAGCGCAAAGGTAGAAAATGAACGCTTGTGTTCCTAAAATGTGGTATTGAAATACTCCAGACTATATTCTAAGTAGAATTTAAAGAATGGAAAGAGAAAAAAAACCGGGGCAGCTAAACCTTTTAGCTTATTTGGAATTGATTAAACCTTCATAATCTCGGCTTCCTTGGCATGGAGAAAGTCATCTATCTTTTTGGTATAGGTGTCCGTAAGCTCCTGTACATCCAATTCCGCGTTCTTTTGTAGATCCTCGGAAACATCCAAACCTTTGATTTCCTTGTTGGCATCCTGTCGTGCACTACGTACCCCGACCTTGGCGTGTTCGGCCTCCGCTTTTGCTTGCTTTACCAACTGT
Source organism: uncultured Flavobacteriaceae bacterium (assembly GCA_947494715.1). Classification (GTDB taxonomy): domain Bacteria; phylum Bacteroidota; class Bacteroidia; order Flavobacteriales; family Flavobacteriaceae; genus Ulvibacterium. The sequence goes on from CANLWG010000012.1 coordinate 21,685, forward strand.
TTTCTGCGCTCTTCAGTTAAGGGAGGCACATTAATGATGATCATTTCGCCATTATTCATGGGATTAAAACCCAGGTTGGCATTCATAATGGCCGTCTCTATTTCTTGAAGCATACTCTTTTCCCAGGGCTGTACGGAAATAGTCCGTCCGTCCGGCGTATTGATGTTGGACATTTGGGACAAAGGGGTCTGTGAGCCATAGTACTCTACCATGACGGAAGAAAGCATGGCCGGACTGGCCTTTCCTGCACGGATTTTAATAAATTCTTTTTCCAAATGGGCTATGGCAGCATCCATACCCTCTTCCGTTGCCTCAAGTATAAATTGTATCTCTTCGTTCATTTTGTAGAATTTTTAAAGGTGAAACAAAAATTGAACCAAGTTATAAGTTGACTACAGTTCCGATATTCTCCCCTGAAATAATCTTTCTAAGGTTGCCTTTTTTATTCATGTCAAAGACAACAATGGGCAACTCGTTCTCCTGACTTAGCGTAAAAGCCGTGGTGTCCATCACCTTAAGCCCTTTTCTAAGTACGTCATTGAACGAAATGGTATCGAATTTGGTGGCATTTTTATCCTTTTCGGGATCGGAAGTATAAATCCCGTCCACGCGGGTCCCTTTCAAAATTACATCGGCCTCAATTTCAATAGCACGTAATACAGCAGCGGAATCTGTAGTAAAATAAGGATTTCCTGTCCCTCCTCCAAATATAACCACTCTGCCTTTTTCCAAATGGCGCATAGCACGTCTACGAATAAAAGGTTCGGCTACCTCATTAATTTTGATTGCTGATTGCAACCGGGTCTGTACTCCTTTTTGTTCCAGGGCACTCTGCAGGGCTAGTCCGTTTATGACCGTTGCCAACATACCCATATGGTCGCCCTGTACGCGATCCATTCCTGTTGCCGCCCCGGAAAGCCCGCGGAATATATTTCCACCGCCAATGACCACGGCCACCTCTATACCCTTGTTCACCACTTCCTTTATCTCATCGGCATATTCGGCAAGCCTTTTAGGGTCTATTCCATATTGTCTTTCTCCCATAAGGGCCTCACCGCTCAACTTTAAAAGTATTCTTTTATAATGCATGCCAAGAAATTGTTTCAAGCAAAAATAATCAAAAAAAGTTAGGCAAAACTTTCACTTTTTCGGTTGTTTATGCCATAATTATTTCATAATAATAGTGCATTGCTTCCGTATATTTTATATTCTTGCAACATGTTAAAAATTATGTAGTTAAGTATTGAATAGATTGTAAAAGTGGTAATAATGAAAAAATTGATTGTAGTATCCTTTCTGGCAATGGTACTGTATGGTTGCGGTTCCTCAAAAGCATTAATGACCGTAGAAAAAGCGACTATGGCCGTAACCATAGATCTTGTAAATGTTGATGACGATAAGGTAATGGTATCTATTGATCCAGGGGCATTCCAGGAGGATATGGTTTCGTTTTATATTCCCAAGACCGTTCCGGGAACCTATAGCGAGGACAATTATGGGAAGTACATAGAAGGTTTCAAAGCTTTGGATTATAAAGGAAACGAGCTTGGAGTTAACAAGACCGATGATAATACCTGGAGTATCTCAAATGCAAGAAGTTTGGACAGGGTATCCTACTATGTTAATGATACCTATGATACGGAAAGTGAGGTGAAAGAAGCGGTTTTCTCGCCGGCAGGCACCAATATTTTAGCAGACAAGAATTTTGTTTTGAACCTACACGGCTTTGTGGGCTATTTCAATGGATTAAAAGAGGTGACTTATGAACTTACCATTACAAGGCCTGCCGATCTTACGGCCACCACGTCCCTTAAGGAAAAGAATGACGAGGGCTTAGCTCCCAACGTGGATTTGTTTACTGCCAACCGCTATTTTGAGGTCATCGACAACCCTATCCAGTACACGGAACCGAATACGGAAACTTTCCAAATCAATGATATTGCGGTCACGCTCAGTGTATATTCTCCCAATGGAACATATACCGCTCTAAGCCTAAAGGATCGTATGGAAAAGATGATGACGGCCCAAAAGGCTTTTTTAGGCGATATTGACGGTACAAAAGAATACAACATTTTGTTGTACCTATCCACTATGGAGCCTTCCGATGCCTCTGGTTTCGGAGCTTTGGAGCACCATACCTCTACTGTTGTGGTTTTGCCCGAGGCTATGCCCCAGGATCGTTTGGAACAGGCTATGGTAGATGTAGTGTCTCATGAGTTTTTTCATATTGTTACACCGTTGAACATACATTCAGAAGAAATACAATATTTCGATTTTAATGATCCGAAAATGTCCAAACATTTGTGGATGTACGAAGGTACTACCGAGTATTTTGCGAACCTCTTTCAAATTCAACAGAGACTGATAAATGAAGAGGAATTTTTTAAGCGGATGATGGACAAGACCAACAATTCCAAGGCCTATGATGATGCAATGTCCTTTACGGAAATGAGCAAGAACATTCTTGAGGAACCTTTTGAAAAGAACTATGCCAATGTTTATGAGAAGGGGGCATTGATCAATATGGTACTGGACATTTTATTGAGGGAACAAAGTGACGGAGAAAAAGGGGTGTTGTGGTTAATGAAGGAGCTGTCTAAAAAATACGGGGACATGACACCTTTTAAAGATGATGAATTGATTGATGAGATTGTTGCGATGACCTACCCGGAAGTACGCACTTTTTTTGATACCCATGTTATCGGAAACACTCCGATAGATTATGAGAAGTATTTGGCCAAGGTTGGCCTTACGGTCAAAACCATTGAAAAAGAATCAGGTTATTTTCTGAATGGCGAAATACCCTTTATAGACGTTAATCAATCCGAGGGTAACTCAATTTTTGTCCGAAGGGGAATAGAGCTAAACTCATTCTTCAATGATTTGGGCGCCAAAGGCGGGGATGTAATTAAGAGCATCAACGATACCTCTATCAACCTTGACGCCATCCGGCCGATAATCGGACAAAGTTTTCAATGGAGCCCGGAAACGGAGATTAAGATGACCGTGCAGCGAGGGGAGGAGGAGATTACCTTGGAAGGAAAAGTAGGAACTCCTGTGTTACAAGTAGAGACCATTGTACCCATGGAGAATGTAAATCCAAAAGAAACCCAGTTGAGGGAAGCGTGGTTAAAGAGTTAGCCAACAAATGGATTTTAATACATAAAACGTCACCAGTTCGGTGGCGTTTTAGTTTTTATGGGTATGTGCATGCAACCCTTAGGAGTTTTAGATGTCTTTAGGTTATGAGGATTTTTATGTGCACCGTTTTATATAATAAAAAGTAGATTTGAGTATGCTTAAGCTATTGTCGGCGGCCATTTGCAAAAACAATTACTACGCCTTTTTAATCGCATTTTTCTCTTTTTCCATGAGTTCGGCCCAAACGCTTACCCAGACGGTCAAGGGTAGAGTCTTGGATGCCGAGACTGAGGCCCCCTTACTAGGTGCTGATGTAGTGGTTTTGCATAGTGATCCTCCAAAAGGTGCGATTACGGACGAACAGGGGTTTTTTCGGCTGGAGGGAATTCCGGTCGGTCGTGCCTCATTTCAATTTACCTTTCTGGGGTATGAGGATTTTGTAGTATCCGAAATTCTTATTGGTTCTGCCAAGGAGGTGGAGTTGACCATTTACTTGACCGAAGCACTAAACCAACTGGATGAGGTTGTGCTTACCGCCCCTACGGACAACAGCGCACCGAACAACAAGCTAGCAACGGTTAGTGCACGTTCCTTTAGTGTAGAGGAGACCAAACGTTTTCCCGCAAGTGTTAGTGACCCGGGGCGTATGGCCCTCTCGTTTGCCGGAGTGTCCAACTCGGATGATTCCAGTAATGAAATTATTATTAGGGGAAACGCCCCTAATCAACTGTTATGGCGCATTGAGGGTATTGAGGTGCCAGAACCCAATCATTTTTCCGAGGAAGGATACTCTCCAGGCAATGTTAGCTTGGTCAGCACTAGTATGTTGGGGAAATCGGACTTCTTTACAGGGGCCTTTCCGGCAACCTATGGCAATGCACTTTCCGGTGTTTTCGATATCAATCTGAGAAATGGAAATAATGAAAAGGGAGAGTATGCCTTTCAATTCGGGGTCTTGGGTGCAGATTTGACTGCGGAAGGCCCATTCAGCAAGGATTACAAAGGATCCTATTTGATCAATTATCGCTATTCCACAATTGCCTTGCTCAATCAAATTACCGATGTCACCCCTGGAAGTACCCCGACTTTTCAGGATATCTCCATGAAATTGAATTTACCTCTCGGTACAAGGACTAATCTTTCTATTTGGGGAATCGGAGGAATCAGTGATGAGGACGAAGATCCTGAGATAAACGATAACTTTTCGAATGAGGAGATTTTTAAGTCCAAAACCTATATGTCCGGTTTAACGGTTTCACATTTCTTCAAGAATAATGACAAATTGGAAGCGAGGCTCTCATATTCCGGAAACGCCAGTGATTATGTTTTTGAAGAAAGGAATACGGATACAGGTGATTTTTTTGAGGAGAGTGATATTCTTCGCAACAATGCTTTCCGTATCAGTGCCGACTACACTAAAAAAGTCAGCGCAAAAACGACGTTAAATTCCGGGGCTATTTTAAGTTTTTTGAACTACGATGTGTTGACCACGGAAACCGCTAACAATCAAAGTCGGGATTTGGTAAGGGAAGAAGGAAGTGGTACCATGGCGCAGGCCTATGTACAGGGAAAATATCGTTTTACAACGGATTTTTCCACCACTTTTGGCCTTCATGGAACCTATTTCTCGGTTAATGAAGACTTTGTTGTAGAGCCAAGATTGGGCCTTGAGTGGAAAGTAAATCCCAATCATACACTAAGCGCAGGTTTTGGAATACATTCAAGGAGAATGCCCCTTAACCAATATTTTATTAATATTCCTGAGGGAAATGGGTTTAGGACCCCGAATGCGGATCTGGATTTAATGCAGGCCGTTCATTACATCATTGGGCACGATTGGCGTATCATTAAAAATGGACACATAAAAGTAGAGGTATACTATCAAGATTTGAACAAGGTAGCGGTGTCCAGAGATTCTAGCTTTACCGCATCTTATCTTAATGGGCAATTTATTCCCGCCGAGTTAACGGATACGGGGGAGGGACGCAATTATGGCATTGAGTTTACCTTTGAAAAGTTCTTTTCGCGTCAATATTATTTTTTGGCTACGGCATCTTTATATGATACAAAATATAGGGCTTCCGATGGCAATTGGTATGATAGTGCCTATAACTACAACTATACATTCAATTTGGTGGGCGGAAAGGAATTTACCGTTGGTAAGAAGCAAAACAATACTATTGGAGTCAGTGCAAGGACACTTGTAAATGGGGGAAAAAGGGCCACTCCTATAGATCAAGAATTGTTTGATCAGACCGAGGAGGTTCGTTTGGAGCAAAGTCTGAGAAATACGATTGAACTGGATAATTACTTCCGGTTGGATGCCAGTATTTATTACCGCCTTAATAGGCCCAAAGCTGCCCATAGAATTTCTCTGGACATTCAAAATGTTACAAACCGGGCAAATATTGACAACGTTTTTTTTAACCCAAATACCGGGCAATTGGAAACTGATCTGCAACTTGAATTGATCCCGTTTATCAACTACAGAATAGAGTTTTAGTAAACCCAATTACCATATTGCCTTTCAGAAAAGGTCGTCAAAACAACACCTTAAATTTACGAAGAGTTCTTTTTTTCTACAGCCAGCTTTCAGTATTGGGTCGTATCCTAAGCTTAGCCTTAACTAGGGTTGTTTTCTTTTATCCAAAAGAAGTACCTTAAAAGAAATTTGAACTTTTTTGTAACCTTTTCAAAAAGTAACGGTTTACCCTTTTGAAGACCTAAAATAAAGCATGCAGCAACTGACCGATAATGCACTGATGCTAAAAGTGAAATCAGGAGACCTGGATAAATTGGGTCTGTTGTACGAACGACATAAAAAAAGGTTGTTTGGCTTCTTTTACAATATGAATGGAAATCCATCTATTAGTGAGGACTTGGTGCAGAACGTATTTATTAGGATACTGAAATACAGGCATACATTTACCGGAGAAGGCTCTTTTGCGGCATGGATGTTTCGAACGGCCAGAAATGCTAACTACGACCATTACAGAAAGCATAAAAAGAAAACTGACCAAACCGAACTGACTTCGATAGAATATAGATTGGAAGACGAACGCGGGCTAGAAAGCAAAATGGAGGAAAGGGATAAAATTTCACAATTGAATCGTGCTATGCAGAGATTGACCCCTGAAAAAAGGGAAGTTTTAATTCTGAGCAAATACAAGGAAATAAAATTCAGCGAAATAGGAGAAATTTTGGGATGTAGCGAGGGTGCTGCCAAAGTAAAGGCACATAGGGCATTAAAGGATTTAAGAGCAATTTTTCTACAATTGGAAACGCAATAAGTTATGGAACAGGAAAGATTTGACGTATGGATGATGGAATACCTCTCCGATACTTTGGATGTGGACGGGAAAAGTGAATTTGAGAGGTTTTTGCAAGACCATCCCGAATACCAGGAACAGTTCAGCGAGATGCAACAGACCTGGGATCTAGTAGATGTTGCATCTATCCCCGAACCATCCAATACCATGGATAAACGTTTTTTTGATGTACTCCACGGCGAAATTGAAAAAACGAAAGAATCGGAAAGCAGTTTGCCACCATGGTTTTCAAGAATTGCGACGGTTTTTTGGAGACCACAAATGGCTTACGGGGTATTGTTATTGGTATTAGGGCTAAATCTGGGGTATTTTCTGAATTCGGATAATCCTTCAGAAGTTGTAAAAAAGACAGTGGCAGGCGACACCGAGACAGAAGAAGTAAGAGAACAATTGGTATTGACTTTATTGGAGCAGCCTTCCGCCAACAAACGGTTACAGGGTATAAACGAAGTCACCAAGATCAAAGAAGTGGACGAAACGGTAATCAAGGCCCTGTTACAAACATTGAACAAGGATGCGAACGTAAATGTCCGCCTGGCCGCTATAGAATCATTGACCAATTATTTGGATAACCCCGTGGTAAGGGAAGGTTTAGTACAGTCCATAGTAAAACAAGATTCCCCAATAGTTCAAGTGACCCTGGCAAGCCTTATGGTGGCCCTTCAAGAGAAGAAATCCATAGAACCTTTTAAAACGTTAATGCAGACACAGGAATTGGACAAATCCGTAAAACAAAAATTGGAAACATCGATTAAATCGATTATTTAAAATTAATATCAAAATGCCCATCAAAGGGAGTTTATTCATCAATCAAATAAATTGTAATCACATGAAAAGAGTATTACTATGTGCCATGTTAGCGGGGTCTCTCATGGTACAATGTGCAAGGGCACAGAAAAAAGAGTTTAATGAAACCATCAAGAAAGAACTATCCTACGCGACTGCTAGTGGAGATAGAATGCTTGAAGTACAAAATCTCAATGGTTCTATATCGGTTGAAGGATATGATGGTGATGTAGTTCTTTTGGAAGTGGAAAAGACCATTTTTGCTAGTTCCACAACGGATCTTGAATTGGGGAAAACGGAAATAGGGGTGAAAGTTCTCCAAGAAGGCAATAAGCTGATCGTCTATCCAGATTCACCCAACATGCATTACAAAGATGGCCGGTTTACCTCCAAAAACTGTCGACATTGGGAGGAGTCTCCCTATAGCCATACATTGAACTTTAAGGTTAAAATGCCCAAAAGCAGTAGGCTAAAAGTCGGCGCGATCAATAACGGGGAAGTTTTGGTAAAAAACACCGAAGGCGATTATATCGAGGCCAATAATATAAACGGGGGAATTAAGCTTATAAACATTACCGGTCAAACCAAAGTACATTGCATAAACGGAAAAGTGGATATTTCCTATGCGGATAATCCAACGGTTGCATCCACGTATTATTCGCTTAATGGGGATATCAGCATTACCTATCAAAGGAACTTGTCCGCTGAAATCGCTTTCAAAAGCATGAATGGCGAACTGTTTACGGATTTTGATATTGCCAAACAATTTGCCAGGACTACTAAAAACAAGACTGGAGAAAGGAATGTTAAGTACAAATACGAATCGAAGCCTGTGGTCCAAATAGGCCAGGGTGGTTTATCCTTCGATTTTGAGACCTTGAACGGTGATGTTATCATTAAAAAAATATAAAAGAAATATGTTGAAATGAGCCAATATAAATCTATGCGAATAGCGATTTCCATTGGTGAATTACAGCGCCTGATCATGGCAGGTAGATATATGTTTAACACAAATAAAAAATAGACAAATGAAAAATCTCGGATTACTAATCGTATCAATACTCATGTTGCCCTTGTTGAGCAATGCTCAAGAAGAAAGCGTGGAATTGTTCTCGGTCCCATTAAGCGACCCTAACAATCCTGGAAAATTAATTGTTGAGCAATTGGCAGGTTCAATTGATGTTTTGGCCTATGAAGGAAATGAGGTCGTTGTTAAAGCTTCTTTTGGCAATAAAAAAGCACACTACAAGGAGAAGAAGGAAAAAGATGGCTTGAAACGGATTCAAAATAGCTCCCTAAAAATAAGTGCGGAGGAAAAGAATAATGTGATTCAGATCATTAACGAACATTGGGATAGGGCCACGAACCTTGAGATTAAGGTTCCCACGAACTTTTCGTTAAAATTGGGGACGGTTAATCAAGGAAATATTAATGTTAAAGGAACCAATGGTGAAATGGAAATCAGCAATGTGAATGGTGAGATAACATTAGAGGGTGTAAGCGGCTCGGCTTTGGCAGATACGGTGAACGGAGATATAAAAGCAAGCTTTGTCTCGGTAGCGCCTAATGAAAATATGGCCTTTAGCAGCCTTAACGGAGACTTGGACGTTACCTTTCCAAATTCAGTAAAGAGCGATCTTAAACTGAAATCGGAACAGGGCGATATCTATACGGATTTTGAAATGGTAACGGACAAACAAAAAGCGGTGACCAAAAGCGATGAATCGTCCAGCACATACAAAGTGAAAATTGAACAATGGGTACGCGGAAAGTTAAATGGCGGCGGCCCGGAAATGCTTTTTAAGACCTTTAATGGGGATATTATCATAAGATCCAACTAGTTTCAGTACAATTTTTTGCACAATAATTTTTGATAAAAGACGCCCCGACAAAACTGTCGGGACGTCTTTATTTGAGCTGGTTTTATGCTTTAAATTACCCTAAGGCAACACGTTGGAATCCGGTAACTTCCAAATTGGAATCAACGGATTTTATATATTGTGCCACACTTTGTTTGCTGTCCTTGATAAAAGCTTGATTTACCAAAGTATTATCTTTAAAGAAACGTTTTAGTTTTCCTTTGGCAATATTGTCCAACATGGCTTCTGGTTTGCCTTCTTGACGCAATTGTTCTTTGGCGATTTCAATTTCCTTGTCTATTACAGACTGATCCACACCTTCCTCGTTCAATGCCACAGGATTCATTGCCGCTGCTTGCATGGCAACATCCTTGGCGGCTACAGCTGCACCTTCTACGGCGGCAGAAAGTCCTGCCAAAGTAGCGATTTTATTCCCGGCATGGATATATGATCCAACGAATGGGGCGTTCAATTTTTCAAAACCACCGATTTCTATTTTTTCCCCGATGACGCCGGTCTGTTCTGTTAATTTGTCCTGAACGGTATTTCCTTTGAAATCTGCGGAAAGAAAGTCCTCTTTGGTATCGAATCCAAGCGCCAATTCGGCCAATTCATTGGCCAAAGTAACAAAGCTGTCGTTCTTGGCTACAAAATCGGTTTCACAATTCAGAGAGATGATAATACCAGAAGTATTGTCGGAATTTACCTTTGCGATAGCGGCACCTTCGGATGACTCCCTATCGGCCCTTTTGGCCGCTACTTTTTGCCCTTTTTTGCGAAGGATTTCTATAGCTTTTTCAAAATCACCTTCGGCTTCGACAAGGGCATTTTTACAATCCATCATGCCGGAACCGGTCATCTTTCTTAGTTTGTTTACATCAGCTGCGGTAACTTTTACCATCATTATTTCTTATGTTTTGTGGGATACCAAAAATACGATTGCATACCCCCAATTGGATTATTTTACTAAATGTTCACTTTTTATTCTACTCCGGCTTTTACCTTGTCCTGCCATTCCTTCAGTTCGTCCCATTTACCGTCGGCCGCCATTTTAGCCTGCTTGGGCCATGACGTTGGATCCAAATGGGCCATGCGCGAACTGGCTTCGGTTAAAATCTCCTTTATCTTATCAGACTTGGCTTTTGCCAAATCGGCAAAAGATACTATTCCCGAATTCACGATTGCCTCTGCCGCTTTGGGCCCTATACCCTCTATTTTGGTCAGGTCATCTCCCTTTTCGGATTTTTCCTTACTAGGAGTTTCAACGGCTGCCTTTTTGGGCTCTTCTTTTTCTTCCTTGGCCTTAGGAGCCTCCTCAACAACAGGAGTTTCCTCAACTTCTTTTGTTTCTATTGCTTGTTCAGGCTCCGTAGCCTCCTCCTTCGTATTTTCAGGAGCTTCTTGAACGGTCTTTTCTTCCGTCACTTCGGCTTTGGGAGATTCTGGCTCACTAGCTCCTTCCTTATCGGATTGTTTTTCTGCTTTTCGTTCTGCCAAGCCCTCTGCTACTGCGTTAGTCACATGGGTCATGATGATGTCAATGGATTTGGAAGCGTCATCATTGGAAGGGATAACAAAATCAATATCCCTTGGATCGGAGTTGGTGTCGATCATTGCAAAAATAGGGATGTTCAATTTCTGGGCTTCCTTAACCGCTATATGCTCCCGCATGGTATCCACAACAAAAAGAGCCCCGGGCAACCTTGTCATTTCCGAAATGGAACCTAGGTTTTTCTCCAACTTCGCACGAAGACGATCTACCTGTAAACGTTCTTTCTTTGATAGCGTGTTGAACGTACCGTCCTTTTTCATCCGGTCTATAGAAGCCATTTTCTTTACCGCTTTACGAATGGTGACAAAGTTAGTCAACATTCCTCCAGGCCATCTCTCTGTAATATAGGGCATATTTACATTGGAAACCTTTTCGGCTACAATGTCCTTGGCTTGTTTTTTAGTAGCCACAAAAAGGATTTTACGACCAGAGGCCGCAATCTTTTTGAGAGCCATATTGGCCTCATCCAATTTTGCAACGGTTTTGTAAAGATTGATGACGTGAATCCCGTTGCGCTCCATGTAGATATAAGGAGCCATGTTCGGATTCCACTTTCTAGTGAGGTGGCCAAAATGCACACCTGCTTCCAATAATTGTTTTACTTCGACTTTTTTAGCCATTTTGTTATTAGTTTACGTTCCTTTGAATTAGCAATACCGGAGTGGTATCCGAAATTTGAACGGAAGCCTCCAGCATTTAGATGCTAAACTAATTTACCCTGATGCTTTGGAAAGCGTGTCAAGGATTTTAATTGTCATCGCCCAAAGGCGATGACTTTCAATGAACTTGGTTATATATCCCTGAACTTGTTTCAGGGTCTGTTTATAAAATCTATTTTTCAAATAAAATAGTCCAAAAACATTCAGCGGATACTGAAACGAATTCAGGACAAATTAACGCTTGGAGAACTGGAATTTCTTACGAGCTTTCTTTTGACCAAATTTCTTACGTTCCACCATTCTGGGGTCACGGGTCAGAAGCCCTTCGGGTTTAAGAACGGTTCTATTTTCCTCGTCAATTTCACACATTATCCTGGAAAGTGCCAAACGAATAGCTTCGGCCTGTCCGGTAATCCCACCACCATAAACATTTACGTTTACATCATAATTACCTTCTGTCTCGGTCAACGCAAAAGGCTGCTTTATCTTATATTGCAAAGTAGCGGTAGGAAAATAATCGTTTAAATCGCGCTGGTTTATGGTAATGGTTCCCTTTCCCTCGGAAAGATATACGCGGGCAACGGATTTTTTTCTTCTACCGATTTTATGAATAGTCTCCATTATTTGATTTCATTAAGATTTACTACAGTAGGTTTTTGAGCTTCCTGGCCATGCTCCGTTCCAACATAAACCCTTAAGTTTCTGAAAAGATCAGCTCCCAATTTATTTTTTGGAAGCATACCTTTTACGGATTTTTCAATAATACGTTCTGGATGTTTTTCCAATAATTCCTGGGCCGTAGTTGATCGCTGCCCCCCTGGATAACCAGTATAGCGCAAATACGTTTTATCTTCCCATTTATTTCCGGAAAGTTGTATTTTTTCGGCATTGATAACTATAACATTATCGCCGCAATCAACATGGGGCGTAAAATTGGTTTTATGCTTTCCTCTTAGGAATTTGGCCACTTTGGAGGCCAAACGGCCCAAAGTTTGTCCTTCTGCATCGACCAATAGCCACTGCTTGTCAACAGTAGTCTTGTTTGCCGAAATAGTCTTGTAGCTTAATGTATCCACTACGTTTGTTTTTATTAATTAAACTCTTCAATTCTGTAAAACGGGCTGCAAATGTACAATTATTAACTTGAAATGCAAATGGTTCCTGCTTGTATTTTTTGGTTTTTTCCTAATTTCTACTTAATGGTTTTTTATTGTTAAAAATCGTAAAAGTAGCTGTTGAACTGTAACTACTCGTAGTTTTTTTGGTCTTTACTACACATCGATCTAGGGACAACAATCATGAAAACCAATCTTCTTGCAATTTGCATGTGCCTTAGCGCGCAAACCTTCCTCTTTTCACAAGATTCGACCTCTGTAGTACCCAAGAAGATTTATGTTACAAAAGCAATACAAGATCAGAATCCCCCGGTACTTGATGGCATTTTGGATGATTCCATATGGAATATAGTGGAATGGGCCGGTGATTATGTAGAATTTAGGCCAGATGAAAATACCGAACCTAGTGTAGAAACACAATTCAAGATTATCTATGATGCCAAAAACCTTTATGTGGCTCTCAAGTGCCATGACCCGGAACCGGATAAGATCGAAAAGAGGCTGTCCAGGAGGGATGGTTTTGCTGGGGACTGGGTAGAAGTCAATATAGATAGTTATCACGATAAAAGAACCTCTTTTTCATTTACGGTTACCGCGGCCGGTGTAAAGGGGGATGAGTTTGTTTCCAACAACGGGAATAATTGGGACGATAGTTGGAATCCCATCTGGTACGTCAAAACCAATATCGATGATGAAGGATGGACCGCTGAAATGCGCATCCCGTTGAGTCAATTAAAATTTGGCAAGCATAAAGAACAAATATGGGGACTTCAATCCACGAGACGTTTTTTTAGGGAAGAGGAACGTTCACTTTGGCAAAGAAAACCGGTAGATACGCCCGGGTGGGTAAGCGAGTTTGGAGAATTACATGGGTTGGTTGATCTGGAACCACAAAACCAATTGGAAATACAACCCTACACTGTAGCTCGTTTGGAAACTTTTGAGGCCGAGGAAGGAAATCCGTTCAGGGACGGGAACGATTCCAAAGTCACTGGTGGATTGGATGCAAAAATCGGGATTACCAATGATCTTACCTTGGATCTGACCATTAACCCTGATTTTGGCCAAGTGGAAGCAGATCCTTCCGCAATCGCTTTAGATGGATTTCAGATATTTTTTAGGGAACAACGTCCGTTTTTTGTTGAAAACAAAAACATTTTCGACTACAATATTTCTAGGTCGGAGGCGGGAAATACCTTTGGCTTTGACAATGTGTTCTATTCCCGTAGGATTGGACGTAGCCCGCAAGGTTTCCTGGAAACCGAGGATGAAGAATTTGTTGATCAACCTGAAAATACAGCTATCCTTGGCGCGGCCAAATTTAGTGGAAAAACAAGGAATGGGTGGTCCATAGGAGTTTTAGAGAGTGTTACCGCAAAAAAATATGCCACAATAGACAATAACGGAAATCGAAGAAAAGAGATGGTAGAACCATTGACCAACTATTTTGTGGGGCGGGCACAAAAAGATTTCAATGATGGGGATACTTTTGTTGGAGGTATGTTTACGGCCACCAACAGGGATGCCTTGACCCAAGAACTGGATTTTCTACACCGATCTGCGTATGGTGGCGGTTTTGATTTTAAGCATCAATGGAATGACCGGGATTGGTATTTCGGCGGAAATTTGATTTGGAGCCATGTCCGTGGGAGTGCCGAGGCTATTGAAAATACACAGGAGTCCATAACCCATCTGTTCCAAAGGGTAGGTGCCGAACACGTAGAGGTAGATTCTGATAAGACCTCGTTGTCCGGTACTGGAGGCAATTTTCAACTTGGAAAAGTGGGCAATGGACATTGGAAATTCGAAACTGGCGGTACTTGGCGCTCCCCTGAGCTTGAACTTAACGATATCGGCTTTCAGCGTCAGGCCGATGATATACGCCATTATACCTGGATAGGGTATCAGACCTTAAAACCTGATAAGACTTTTAGAAGGGTAGGGATCAATTACAACCATTGGAGCGTATGGGATTTTTCGGGCAACCATAACAGCCTGCGTTTTAATACCAATAGTTGGCAGAACTGGAAGAACAATTGGTTCACCAATGCAGGGTTCAACTACGAGCCCATTCAATATTCAAATTTTGCTTTACGGGGCGGTCCAAGACTACGTATGTCCCCGGAAATAGGGTTTTGGAACAGTATAAATACCGATAGTAGAAAAAAGTTACGATTTAGTATGTTCCACAACGGTGAAAAAGGTACGGATAGTTCCTATGCTTCCTATAATATGGAATTTGGGTTCTCCTATCAACCTACCAACGCGCTAAGAATATCCGCATTTCCATCCTATGGGATAAATAATGATAAACTCCAATATATTGATAATATTGACGTCAACGGAGATACAAGATACCTCAATGGAGAAATTGAACAGCGAACGCTTAGCATGTCGCTACGGGTAAACTACAACATTAATCCAAACCTTACCGTTCAGTATTGGGGTCAACCGTTTATTTCCAGGGGTAGGTATTCCAACTTCAAAAATGTAACCGATCCAATGGCGCAGAACTTTGACCAAAGAATTACCCTCTACGAGGATGAACAGATTTCATTGGATGAAGATATCTATTCCGTAGATGAGAATTTGGATGGGACCATCGACTTTGATTTCGATGATCCCGACTTTTCATTTATTCAATTTCGGTCTAATTTGGTGGTACGATGGGAGTATATACCGGGTTCAGAGATTTTCCTAGTTTGGTCCCAAGATATTTCCCAATCAGGAAACCCGCAGGAAGGATTGTTCCAAAGTTTGGGCGATAATGTATTCGGAGGGGAGAAACCAATGAATATCTTTCTTTTAAAGGCAACGTACAGGTTTGTTTTTTAAAAGGGAGCGATTTCTTACTAAAATATTACCGTTTTTTTTCCGTTACTACCTCTCATAACGGATAATAAAAATGCAATGAAAACAAGAATAGCATTACTTTTTCTTTCAGCAACCCTATTGTTGGCCTGTTCATCTGATAATGATGACGAGAATGGGGGAGACGATAATTCCTTAATAGGAACATGGAGTTTTACCGAACTTAATGTTGATGACGCGGATGGGGAGATAAAATTGGCCAATGAGGTCATCAAGGTTCTCATTTCCCAGGGCTGTGACATCTTCACTTTTGAATTTAAAAGCGACCAGACCATGGAAGCGGCATTTAGGGATTTTACCGAGACCGGGACAGATGTAAATTCAGAAGGTACTGGACTTCTAATTGAATGTCCGGAAAATGCCGAGATTATTTCTTCCACTTGGAGTTTAGAAGGAGATCAATTGACCATAGTGGATAGTGATGGCATGAACGATACGGTCACTATACAATTGAATGGTGATACTCTAACTGTTTCAGCGGAAATTATAGATGAGGACAACCTAGAAGGAGCCGAGGCGGTATTCAAAAGAGATTAGTTTTTTCCAAATACCCTAGTATCTTCATATGAAAAAGGGCCTTACGAATTTTCGAAAGGCCCTTTTTTACATTCTTCCTCTCCTGACAATTATTAGGACTTCGTTTTAACACTTTTTTTCCTAAGGATTATTTTACTTGATTAAACGTACTATATTTATGTTTTTGACGGAAAAAGAAGAAATGCACTATCCAAAAAGCTCTTTTTTAGGGAAAATAATCCTTTTGGCAATGGCATGTCTTCTATTGAGATGTGTGGATCCGGTAGATCCGGAGTTTAGATACCAGGAAGGTTTGGTATATATAGATGCCTTGGCAGGTACGGTTGAAGGAGCTTCCTATGTTTCAATTTTGGAATCCACCGAAGAGTTCGGTATAAATGATAATGTCTTTTTAAGTGGTGCTAAGGTTTCTTTTATCAAAACTGATGATCAAACCCAAGTAGATTTGCAGGAGGAGGGAGAATTGTATCTACCTCCCGCTAATTTCAAGGCTCAAGTTGGGGATACTTGGGAACTAAAAGTCGAATTGGCGGATGGCCGGGAGTATAGGTCACTTCCTGAAAAAGTCTCAACATCGGTTCCTATTCAGGAATTGGATGTAGCCTATGAACCAGAACTCTTGTTCAATGAGGGTTTGGATAAATTTATTCCGGGACATTCCCTTTCGCTTACTTTGGAAGATCCCGGCGATGAGGAAAACTATTATTATTGGCGTTTTCGCTCTTTTGAGAAATTGATAAACTGTGTTGTCTGCGCTAATTCAATTTATAGGAACGGCGAATGCCAGACCAATCCACCGGCCAGCGCATCCCTTCGGAAACCGTATTATACCTATGCTTGCGAATCGGATTGTTGGCAAATTCGGTATGAGGACAACATCAACATTTTTTCGGATGAATTCACTGACGGCGCCAAAATCTCAAACTTACCGGTAGCGAATATTCCATTGTTTACCAAAAGAAGTATACTGGTAGAACTTCAGCAGTTTTCCATATCCGCCTCGGCATATAGGTACTACAAGACCCTTAAGGATATCGTAGACAATAACTCGGGATTCAATGCCCCTTTGCCTGCGGCCCTCGTTGGCAATATGTCGAATCCCAATAACGCAAATGAGTTTGTATTAGGCCGATTTACAGCCGCATCTACTGTCATAAAACCTGTTTTCATAGATCGTACATTTGTGGAAGGGATACCTTTGGAGACCATATTGCCGGGACAGTACGAGGGAGAAGAAGAACCGGTACCGAGACCGGTTGTTGTCTTTGCCCCCTGTAATGAAAATAGATTCAATACAAGCTCGCGTCCTTTAGGTTGGATAGATTAGTAAATATGAATATGGAATGGGGTTAGCTCCACTTCTTATAGTATTTTTACTTTAAAATTTCTCGAATGTTTAAGGTTCCCCGATTGTTTTTATGGATTCTTTTTCCATGGGGGTTTTTTTTTTAGATCAAAACCGGTTTTTGCTATTGAACATTGTTTTTTTTTGGCATATATTCAAATTCTGGAAATTTCTTACATGGGTTTAAAATATCTGAAACATAAGGCGCTACTTTTTTCAATTATAGCTCTTGCTATACTTAACAACTGTGTTGATCCCATAGAGCCGGATTTTGACTTTAATGAAGGGCTTATTTTTGTAGAAGGCTTTGCGTCCACGGAGCCTGACGTTTCCTTTGTTATCATTAGCGAATCTGCCATCGAATTCGGCGTATATGTCGTTAACTTTGTGGAAGGAGCCTCGGTGAATTTTGAGAATACAGATAATGGGGACATTGTTCCACTGGTTGAACTTCAGGATGCCTATGTGCCACCGGGGGATTTTACCGTGGCCCCTGGAGAAAGTTGGAAACTAAATATACGCATGTCAAATGGTAAACAATATACTTCCGAGATAGAAAAAGTATTAAATCCGGTACCGATAACCAACCTAAAAGTACAGTATGATGCGGAATTGGAATTCAGGGAAATCTTTGGCGGAAGATTTATACCCGGCCATGAGATTTTCGTATCTTTTACCGATCCTCCGGATGCCGGCAATTACTATTATTGGAGCTATCGCAGCTATGAAAACCTGGATATCTGTGAAAAATGCAGGGAATCTTATTTCCGTGATGATGAATGCCAACCTCTTCCTAGGGGTATTGGTGGTCTTCAACCCTATTATGATTATCCTTGTCAAAGTGATTGTTGGCGTATCCGTTTTCCCGAAAGTATTCCAATTTTTGAGGATGAATTTTCCAATGGCAAGACCATAACGGATTTTTCCATAGGCAATGCCATATTGTACACAAAGGAGGATATGGTAATAGAGGTTCAACAATTCGCGATTTCATCTTCGGCACATGAATATTATAAGGTGCTTAAAGATCTTGTTGATAATAATAGTGGACTTAATGCACCGCCACCGGCGGGTTTAGTGGGAAATATGTTCAATCCGGCGGATAGCGAAGAGTTTGTTTTTGGCAGATTCACGGCTGCGGCAACTTCTGAGGCCTCGATTTTTATTGATAGGACATTTATAACCGAGGACGCCCTGGAGACTCGAGAGGAATTAATTTTAGAACCGGGCTTTGGCAGTCCACTACCTCCCCCTGCAACTTTCTCGGCAGCTTGTAGCGAAACCAGATTTAGAACAGCTATTCGCCCGGAAGCTTGGATCGACCAATGATACCAAACCAAAACTTAATATGTCCATAAAACCACAATTTCTACTAACATTCTTTTTTTCTATATGCATAGCTTCATTTGTTAGGTCGCAGGAGTATGCCATGTCTTTTGAAGTCTTGGCCCAGGCAACAGGATTGCCTTTGGACAATGCCCAGATTTCGATTAGGCCTTGTAATTGTGGGGGGATCACCACTTCAGGAAGGTTTTCCATTACTCTTCCAGGAAACACATATGAAGTTACAGTTTCCTTTATAGGTTTTAAAGATGACATCCAGACTGTTATACTTGATCAAAGTCGGATTCTAAAAGTACAATTGTACGAAGAGGAAGAACAACTTTCTGAAGTGGTGGTTCGGGCCAAACGGATATTGGACAATATTGAAACCCCTCAAATGGGAGCGTTGAAGTTAACTTCCCAAGAATTAAAAAAGATACCGGCAGCCGTTGGTGAGTTTGATGTGTTGCGAGGCATGACACTTTTGGCCGGAGTTAACAATGCCGGTGAGATAAGCAATGGGATATCCGTACGGGGAGGGTCTTTGGACCAGAATTTGGTGTTATACGACTATGCCCCGGTTTTTAATCCCACTCATTTATTCGGGCTTTTTTCAGTTTTTACACCGGATGCCATTTCTTCCGTAGACTTGTATAGGGCCAATATCCCGGCCCGCTATGGGGGACGGTCTACCTCGGTACTGGATATTAAGGTCAAAAACCCCTATACGGATAAGTTTAAGTTGAGTGGGGGTGTAGGTATTGTATCGAGCCGGTTATCATTGGAAACGCCTATTATCAAAGACAAGTTGCTACTCAATATTGGAGGCCGGGCCGGATTTACCGATTTTTTATTACCACTATTTTCAGAACGATTGGAAGATACCAAGGCCAATTTTTATGATGGCACCATGAAGCTGTTATTCCTCCCCACAGAGAACGATCAGATTTCCTTTACAGGATTTTATAGTAAGGACTTTTACCAGTTGGATTTAATTACGCAAATAGAGAATATTAACGCGAGTAGTAATCAATATGATTTCAAGACCTTGAACGGAACACTCAATTGGATACATACATTTGGGGACGAGTCCAATCTGAGGAACATTTTTGTTATAAGCGACTATACACCAAAGACTATCTTTCCAGAAAGGGATAGCGATAATGAAATTGAATTTGAATCCAAGATCAATTATCTGAGTTTTATTTCCGAGTACTCCAAGAGAGTGAACGATAAGCTGGAATATTATGGAGGTATCCAGGCCAATAGATATACTATAGAACCAGGAAATTTGGATCCGGGGTCTGGGAATAGCATTATCCCCGTTACTTTGGAATCAGAAACGAGCTATGAATTTGCCGGCTTTGGCAATGTCAATTGGAATGCAACCGAGGATTTGACTATTTCCGCCGGACTACGCTTCAATCATTTTGTGTTTGTAGGGCCTTATACGCAGGCTACTTTCGATGAAACCTCCGGGGCTTTATTGAATACTCAATTTTTTGAGAAAGGTGCCGGTGTAAAGACCTATAATGGCCTGGACCCCAGACTAGGCATTAATTATAAGTTGGGGGAAACAATGTCGCTAAAGGCCAGCTATGCCAGGCTAAACCAATACCTTCAAAATATTTACAACACAACTACCCCTTTGCCAACTTCCCGTTGGAAAACTGCAGACCCGAACATTGAACCCCAGCAAAGCGATAGTTACGGTCTCGGAATTTATAAGAACCTGGAGGAAAGTGGCATAGAAATAGGATTGGAAGGCTACTATAGAAAGTCAAAAAATAATCTGACCTATAAACCTGGAGCCGATTTCTTCCTGGAGGAATTTTTGGAAAGGGATGTGGTCCAGGCGGAAGGGGAGGCCTATGGTATGGAACTCAGTTTTAAGAAACCCAAAGGAAAGTTCAATGGCTGGTTCAATTATACCTGGTCCCGTAGTTTTTTGCGTTCTTTTAATGAAAGATTGGCAGATCGAGTGAACAATAACCAACAGTTTCCTTCAGACTTTGATAGGCCTCATGTATTCAACGGCACCATTAATTTTGAAGGGGATAAGTACAACACATGGAGCTTTAATTTTACGGCCCAAAGTGGAAGACCCTATACCGTGGCCAATAGTGTTTTTGCCTTGGAGGATATTAATGTGCCCATTTTTTTGGAAAGGAACAATGCACGCTTGCGACCCTATCATCGCTTGGACTTCTCATGGAAAGTGAAGTATGGAAGAAACCCCAATAGAAGATGGGTGGGGGATTGGACGTTTACCATTTACAATGTATATAGCCGAAGGAACCCTTTGAACCTTTATTATGCGCAGAGGCAGGATGGCGTGGATGCGGACGTATTCTTAGGCAGCCCTTTGGGTACGTATGAACTTTCCGTACTCAACAGCCCATTGTTTGCTGTTACCTACAATTTTGTCTTCGATTAGATGTAAACAAATTATTGTTTGTAGAACTTCGTACTAACTTTTTGCTCCAGTGAATTTATGATGATCATATATACCCCTTTTTCAAGATGTGCAACGGGTATACTTAATGCATTGTTCTTAATTTTCCACTGGTGCTGCAGTACCGAATTCCCGTAAATATCCGAAATCAAGATATTTGCTCGAGCACTATTTTCAAGACCTAAAACATTGATTACATTGGTCGCTGGATTGGGGAATAGTTTTATTTTGGGTTGAACAGCAATTTGTTCGGGATTCCCTTCCTGGGAATGACCCAATGCCATTGCAAAGAACAAGCTAAGTATAAGGAGGAGTTTTTTCATAGCCGGTGTATCCTTAAATACGGGATTAAAAATATTCCAGCCCGCCCTGTTCCACAAAACATTGTTGTGAAAATGGCTTTTTTAATGGTTCAAAAAAAATAATTAACGCATGTTAACAGTTTGGATATACTGTTAATGGGCCTCCAGCTAATTGTTTCCTTCGCCCAATTCCACATCCTAAGGTGTGCTAAGTTCAAAAGTATTTTTCATTTTGGGCTCAGTGATTGTTTTTATACAACTTGGATTTATCCATTATGATAACTCAGATATTACCTGTTGTGTTAAATTTTTAATTCTAAGATTTTTTAAATTATTATCATTAGTTTCAGTAGAATTAATAATTCGGCAATGAACAAAAAAGTTTATTCCCTTTCAATAAGATATTTGCAGTACATTTTTTTAGCGTCCTTGATTGGTTGTGTAGATCCTATTGAGCCTGAATTTGAATTTAAGGAGGGAACAGTATATGTAGATGCATTCGTATCCACCTCTTTGGGAGCTTCTTCAGTGGTTATCTCCGAATGGGTACTTGAATCGGATGAGCTTGCCAATGAATTCATCAGTGGGGCAAATGTTTTGTTTAGGAATGCCGACACTAATCTTGAAGTAATGCTAACCGAACAGGAAGGCGCATACCTACCTCCTGAAGATTTTGCCGCTTCCGTAGGTGATTTATGGGAGCTTTTAATTACCTTACCTAGTGGAAAACAGTACCGTTCCTTGCCAGAGGAAGTGACCAGGCCAGTAGACTTTTCGAATATTAGGGCAACGTATAATCCACAGTTGACGTTTAGGGAAAGTTCCAACACCTTTATCCCCGGTCATTCTATTTCTATTGATGTCAACGATCCAACAGATGAGGAAAATTTTTATTATTGGAGGTTCCGTTCATACGAAAAGATAAGGATTTGTGAAACATGTTTTAATAGTGTTCTGAGGAACGGGAAATGTGAGGAAAATGAATCATATCAAAATCCTCCTTCAACCGGTTACGAGTTCGATTATTTATGTGAAACGGCAGACTGTTGGCAAATACGTTACACAGAGAACATAAAAATATTCTCCGATGAATTCACGAATGGCACTATCCTTAATGCCTTGCCCGTAGCAGACGTAATTTTGTACACCAAAACAAATATTCTCGTAGAGGTACAACAGTTTTCCCTGTCTGCTCCAGCGTATGAGTATTATAGGATTTTA
Organism: uncultured Flavobacteriaceae bacterium; assembly: GCA_947494715.1. GTDB lineage: Bacteria > Bacteroidota > Bacteroidia > Flavobacteriales > Flavobacteriaceae > Ulvibacterium. Next base: position 44,180 of record CANLWG010000012.1, read on the forward strand.
AAGGATATTGTAGAAAACAACGGCAGTTTTAATGCCCCGCCTCCTGCGGCATTGATTGGCAACTTGTTTAACCCCGATGACGATCAAGAATTTGTTTTGGGTAGGTTTACAGTCGCCTCTACAACAATGCGATCTATATTCATTGAACGCTCAAATATTCCTGAAAACCCCATAGATCCGGAGTCCCTTGCACAGTTAGAGTGTTGCGGCCTTGGATGTATTCCTTTGCCACTAGTGCCTGGAGTTGGTTGTATTGCCGTTAACTTTACTACTTGTGAGGAAACTCGGTTTAGAACATCTAATATGCCTGAGGGCTGGGTGGAATGAACTGTTGAAAAAGCATTTTTGTATGACGACAACTCGTATTTTTTTTATGTTGCTTTCGATGTTGTTCATCAACTGGTCCAGCGCACAAATTTCTGAATATGAGCTATCCCTTAAAGTAATAGATCAAAGAACCGATAGTCCTCTTGAAAATGCACAAATTTTCATCAGTCCATGTAAGTGTGGAGGTGTTACGGATAATAATGGTTTCTTCTCGATGAAACTTCCTGAAAACACCTATGCCATAAATGTTTCCTACATCGGATTTAGGGAGTACTCCGAACAAACCGTGCTGGATAGTGATATTATGATAGAAGTGGTTCTTTCCGAAAAAGAAGAACAGTTGTCCGAGGTTGTGGTCAGGGCCAAAAAGGTCAATGAGAATATTGAGTCTCCACAAATGGGCGTATTGCGATTGGATGCAGAGGAGATAAAAAAATTACCGGCCGCGTTGGGGGAATTGGATGTACTGAGGGGAATGACCTTATTGGCAGGAGTGAACAACGCTGGAGACATCAGCAATGGACTTTCGGTAAGGGGCGGATCCCTTGATCAAAACCTTTTGCTTTACGATTATGCACCGGTTTTTAATCCTACACATCTGTTCGGTCTTTTTTCCGTTTTCACACCGGACATGTTATCTTCCGTAGACTTGTACAGGGCCAATATTCCATCACGTTATGGGGGCAGGGTAGCCTCCGTACTGGATGTCAAGGTAAAAAACCCATATACCGATAAATTTAAATTAAGCGGTGGTATCGGTTTGGTATCCAGTAGGTTATTGATAGAAACACCAATTGTTAAGGATAAATTGATGTTGATTGCAGGCGCTAGAGCCGGATTTACGGATTTCTTGCTTCCTATTTTCTCGGAAAGGCTTAAAAACACCAAGGCCAAATTTGGAGATACAACGTTAAAGTTATTGTATTTGCCTACAGAAAGAGATCAGCTTTCTTTTACTGGTTTTTATAGTAAGGATTTTTATCAATTGGATCTCATTACACGAATAGAGAACGTTAATGCGGAAAACAATCAGTACGATTTTGGGATTTTGAACGGAACATTAAATTGGACCCATTCCTTTAATGATAAATCCCATCTAAGAACCGTAGTGGTGGGGAGCAATTACAACCCAAAGATTCTATTTACAGAATTTGAGAGCGATAATGAGATAGAATATGGGTCAAGAATCAATTATCTGAGTTTTATATCCGAGTTTTCCAAAGAGATCAGTGGAGACATTGATTATTATGCAGGAGTGCAGGCCACACAATACAAGATTCATCCCGGTAGCTTGGATCCCGGCACATCCAATATTCTTCCAGTCTCTTTAGCTACAGAAACCAGTTATGAGCTATCCGGGTTTGCCAATGCCAACTGGCGACCAATTGATAATCTGTCATTGTCCGCTGGGTTACGTTACAATCATTTTGCATTCGTAGGACCTTATGAGCTTACCAAATATGACGAAACCGATGGTACGGTAATAGGCACTGAAATTTTTGAAAAGGGAGATAGCGTGAAGTCATATGACGGAATAGAACCTAGATTGGGCGTTTCGCTTAAAGCGGGTGAGAACACTTCATTCAAAGCAAGTTATGCTAGGATAAACCAATATCTGCAAAATGTATATAACAGTACAACGCCCTTGCCAACTTCACGATGGAAGACCGCCGATCCAAATATTAGCCCTCAAATTGGTAATACCTATGGTCTGGGTTTCTATCAAAATATCAATGATAATACTATTGAAATAGGCATAGAAGGCTATTACAGGGATACAAGGAATGTATTGACCTATAAACCCGGTGCGGATTTTTTTCTTGAAGAGTTTCTTGAACAAGATGTAGTCCAGGGTCAAGGACAAGCCTATGGTGCTGAACTTAGTTTTAAGAAACCCAACGGAAAAATCAATGGATGGTTCAATTACACATGGTCAAAAAGCAGGCTCCGGTCAGTAAATGAGAATTTGGGGGATAGGATAAACAACAACCAATGGTTTGCATCTGATTTTGACAGGCCTCATGTTTTTAATGGCACTGTCAATTTAGAACACAACAAGTATAGTACTTTGAGCTTTAATTTTACGGCCCAATCAGGTAGGCCCTATACCGTTGCCAATGGATTTGTCACTATAGAGGAAATAGCGGTGCCTGTTTTTTTAGAGCGCAACAACGGCCGCCTTCCTGTTTACCATAGGTTGGATTTATCCTGGAATATTCATTTTAGTAAAAGCAAGGAAAACAAGCGTTGGATAAATGATTGGACATTTACTATCTATAATCTTTATGGGCGTAACAACCCCTTTAATATTTATTACTCCCAACGAGGGAACAATGTTAGGGATAATACCAATTTTGGAAGCAGCCCTTTAGGCACATATCAACTTTCTGTACTTAATAGTCCCTTATTTTCGTTGACCTATAATTTTAAATTTCAATAGATCAATGTGCTTCCAACCAATTGTTTCCTTCCCCTAGCTCTACATCCAAGGGAACTGCAAGTTCATAAGCGTTTTCCATTTCGGATTGAATAAGCGGTCTTAACGCTTCCAATTCCGGTTTGTATGCATCAAAGACCAATTCATCATGTACCTGGAGCAGCATTTTGGTTTTGTAATTCCCCTCCAATAGTTTTTTGTGGATGTTGATCATGGCAATTTTAATGATATCCGCCGCACTACCTTGTATAGGCGCATTTACAGCATTCCGTTCCGCGGCACCGCGGACCACTTGATTGCTACCATTAATATCCTTTAAATAACGCCTTCTGCCCAAAACAGTCTGTACATACCCATGTTCCCTGGCGAAATCAATTTGATCGCTAATGTAGTTGCGTAGTTTGGGATATGTCTTGTAATAGGTGTCGATGAGTTCTTTCGCCTCGGAACGACTAAGATCCGTTTGGTTGCTTAATCCAAAGGCCGAAACGCCATAGATAATACCAAAATTTACGGTTTTGGCATTTCCGCGTTGTTCGCGGGTCACTTCCTCCAAGGGTACATTGAATACTTTTGAGGCTGTGGAGGCATGAATATCCTCCCCATTCTTAAAAGCTTCGATCATAGTGGTTTCCTCGCTTAGAGCAGCGATTATACGGAGCTCTATTTGAGAATAATCCGCTGCCAATAAGGTATAATTTTCGTCCCGCGGAATAAAAGCTTTCCGAACTTGCCGGCCTCTTTCGGTCCGGATAGGAATATTTTGAAGGTTGGGGTTATTACTGCTCAATCTACCCGTGGCTGCAACGGTTTGCATATAATCGGTATGAACTCTTCCCGTAGAAGGTTCCACCTGCTCAGGAAGTGCATCCACATAGGTGCTTTTTAATTTGGACAGTCCGCGATAATCCAATACATCTTGAATAATCTGGTGATCCTTGGCCAAATAGGAAAGCACGTCTTCCGAAGTGGAATATTGCCCCGTTTTGGTCTTTTTAGGTTTGTCCACCAGCTTCATTTTATCAAAAAGGATCTCTCCCAATTGTTTTGGGGAAGCTATATTGAATTGTTCTCCCGAAGCCTCGTAAATTTTGCTTTTCAACGTCGCAATATCGTTGTTGAGTTCTTCAGAAAGGGATTTCAGGAAATCTTTGTCCAGGTTAATGCCTTCCAGTTCCATATCCGCCAATACCAAAAGTAATGGAACCTCAATGGTGTTGAACAAGTCTTCGGTTTTAGCTTCCGCCAATTCAGGCCGAAAATGCTGTGCCAATTGAAAGGTGATATCCGAATCCTCTACAGCATACTCGGTCTGTTGCTCCAAAGGAACATCGCGCATACTCAATTGGTTCTTCCCTTTTTTACCGATGAGTTCCGTAATAGAAACAGGCGTGTAGTTGAGGTAGGTTTCCGAAAGGACATCCATATTATGGCGCATGTCCGGATTGATCAGATAATGTGCCAACATCGTATCGAAAAATTTACCTTTCACCTTTACATTGTACTTGTCCAGAACCTTTATGTCGTACTTCAGATTTTGTCCAATTTTTTCTATGGTTTCCGATTCAAAAAAGGGTCGTAATTGTTCTATAATTTCCTGGGCTTCATCCCTGTCCTCCGGGAAGGGAACATAAAATCCTTTTTTCGGCTCCCAAGAGAATGCAATGCCTACAAGCTCCGCTGTCAATGAATTGATTCCAGTAGTTTCGGTATCGAAACATACAGCCTCTTGCTTCATTAAGTTTTGTAGAAACAGTTTCATTGCCATTCCTGGAGTAACGCTTTGGTAGACATGGGGAACGTCTTTTATGGTTTTTCTGCTGGAGACTTCCTTAATGGTCGCAGCTGGGCTGGCCCCATCATTACCGAAAAGGGAAAATTGGCCACTACCGGCAGGTTGCGCTTGTTTTTTTGCAGTTTCTGTACTACTCACCTGCGTCTGGGTTTCCTCTACTTCGCCGGAAAATATTTTTATGAATTGATCTTTTAACCTTCGGAATTCCAATTCCTCAAAAATTTCCTGAACCTTTTCACTATCTGGGACGGAAAGTTCGTAATCCTTGGCATCAAATTGAACATCACAAGTGATACATATGGTCGCCAGTTTTTTAGAGAGAATACCCAGTTCGGCATTCTCTTCTACCTTTTCCTTCATCTTGCCTTTCAACTTATCGGTATTGGCCAATAATCCTTCCATGGAATCAAATTCCTGGATAAATTTCTTGGCAGTTTTATCACCAACACCTGGCAGTCCGGGAATATTGTCACTGGCATCACCCATCATGCCCAGATAGTCGATAACCTGTTCCGGCCGTTTTACTCCAAAACGTTTTTGCACCTCGGGAATTCCCCAAATTTCTATTCCGTTGCCCATCCTGGCCGGGCGATACATAAAAATATTTTCTGAAACCAATTGCCCAAAGTCCTTATCCGGTGTCACCATAAAAACCTTATAATCTTCCTTCTCGGCCTGTTTGGCCAAGGTGCCTATGATATCATCGGCCTCAAGTCCGGAAAGTTCTACCACGGGAATATGCATGGCCTTTAAAATATCCTGAATATAGGGTACGGCAATCTTTATGGCATCCGGGGTTTCATCCCGATTCGCCTTATAATCAGCAAACATTTCTGTGCGTTCCGCACTCCCATCCTTATCAAAACATACGGCCAAGTGATCTGGTTTCTCCCTTTTAATAACATCAAAAAGTGAGTTCATAAACCCCATAATGGCAGAGGTATCCATTCCTTTGGAATTGATTCTCGGATTTTTGATCAAAGCGTAGTAGCCGCGAAAAATAAGCGCATAGGCATCTAATAGAAAAAGTCGTTTTTGTTCAGCCATGTTAGGTATTCTTGAAGAATTTCAAAACTACAAATATTATCCCCTTTTAAGGGCATTAGGAAGTGATATATGAATCGGAAGGAGTATTTACATGTCCTTCCTTACAGTATGTTCTATAAGTAAAACCAGGTTGAATGCAATACCCGCCGGTTTCCCCTTTTTTATTGATGGCTATAAACCCAATTTGGAAGTCGAGTTTATTCCTGCTTTTTTCAATAATACGTTTTACACCTTCCTCACATGCCTCTTGGGGTGTTTTGCCTTGCCGCATAAGTTCTACGATCAGAAAACTGCCCACAGTACGCACAACTTCTTCACCGACCCCAGTTGCTGTGGCCCCGCCCACTTCATTGTCCACGAAAAGTCCGGCTCCGATAATAGGGGAATCCCCTACACGTCCAGCTAATTTATAGGCCATACCGCTGGTAGTGCAGGCACCGGCAAGATCTCCATTTTGATCAATGGCCAACATCCCTATAGTATCATGGTTTTCTATATTGATTATGGGTTGGTATTTGGAGGTCTTTTTCCATTCTATCCATTCCTGTTTTGATTTTTCCGTGAGGATATCGGTCTTTTCAAAACCCTGTTCCAAGGCAAATTGCTCTGCACCTTTTCCTGCAAGCATAACATGCGGTGTTTCTTCCATAACCTTGCGTGCAACGGATATGGGGTGGGCTATGTTTTGCATGCAGAGCACGGCCCCACAGTTACCGTCCTTGTCCATGATACAGGCATCCAGTGTAACCCTTCCGTCCCTGTCGGGGCGTCCACCCACTCCTACGGTCTGATTTTCTACATCGGCCTCTTCCACCCGAACCCCCTTTTCCACTGCGTCCAAGGAACTGCCTCCGTCTTTTAAGACTTCCCAAGCCTTGGCCGAAGCATTATGGAAATCCCAAGTACAAATAACTATGGGACGTACGTTTTCTATCTCCTGGGGCAGTGCCGTAGAAGACTTGTTTGCTTCGCTACAGGAGGCCAAAACAGATGAGGAAACGAGTCCGGCCGTACCTGCCGCCGAATTTTTAAGGAAGGTTCTTCGTTGCATGTTTTATTGGTAAATTACAGCCCTAAATATACATAAATATGTTGGTGGAAATTTGTGCAAATTCCCTGCAATCGGCATTGAATGCCGAAAAAGGTGGAGCGGACAGGATAGAGCTTTGTTCGGAATTGGCGGTAGGAGGTATTACCCCTTCTTATGGGTTACTCAAAAGCGTTAAGGAGCATATCTCTATCCCGGTACATGTGCTCATCCGGCCCAGAAGCGGCAATTTTACCTATTCCGATTTGGAATTTGAGATTATGAAAAAAGATATAGCCCTTTGTATGGATTTAGGTTTTGAAGGAATCGTTGCCGGGGTTTTACATTCGGATTTTACCCTGGATATGGAACGCACGCAATCCTTGATCGAAGCTTCAAATGGGCTTCACTTTACCTTTCACCGGGCTTTTGATTGGGTGGCAAATCCATTGAACACTCTGGAAAAGTTAGAAGATATGGGCGTGCAAACCTTGCTGAGTTCGGGACAACAAAAATCTGCTTTGGCAGGTATAGATTTATTAACGAGGTTAAATGAACAGGCGTCTACTTGTACCATTCAACCAGGTGGCGGAATTGGAGCAGAAAATCTACAGGAATTTAAAAGTAGAAACTTCAAGGCCATACATCTTTCAGGTAGCACTTTCATTAAAAAATTGAATACCACTCCTAGGATACCGATGCATTCGGGTGCAAAATTAAAAGATGATGAAATAACCGTAACGGATTTGGATATCGTTCGTCATATTGTGAAAGAGGCCAAATAAATCCGGATTCTCGATCCTAAGAATGCGGTAAGGAATATCTTTGTAAAAAAAAGATTGATGCTACGCTGGATTATTTTTATCGCTATCTATATTGTTCTTGGTTTGTATGCCTTACAAGCCTTAAAAACGGTTACCCGTTTTCCTTGGGTATACTATGTTTTCATTATTATTTCTATTTTGGTGTTGGGTAATTTTGTATATCAGTTTACCTGGGGAGAGGCTGAGGGGCGTGTGTTGAGTCGTCCAAAAAGTTATGCCTTTGGTTTTTTGATTACCGTGCTTACGTTTCAGTTCATTACTATCATTTTCCTTTTTTCCGAGGATATCTTCCGATTGCTGGCCGGGACATACCATAAATTTTTTGGAAGCTCAAAAGAGTTCAGCTTGCCCGAAAGGAGACGATTTCTAAGCTTAATTGCCTTGGGCATTGCCGCCGTACCCTTTGGTGCTTTGTTATATGGTATGTATCGCGGGAAGTACAATTATCAGGTGTTGAAGTACAATTTGGAATTTGAGGACCTGCCGGATGCCTTTGATGGTTATCAGATTACACAAATATCGGATGTACATAGTGGAAGTTTCGATAATAGGGAAATGGTGGAATATGCCGTCGACCTGGTTAACCAACAACATAGCGATGTTATTTTCTTCACTGGAGATATGGTGAATAACAAAGCTGAGGAAATGTATCCGTGGAAGGATGTTTTTACAAAACTTGAGGCCAAGGACGGAAAGTATTCTATTTTAGGGAATCATGATTATGGCGATTATGTCCCTTGGCCGACAGAAGAACTGAAAAGGGATAATCTGGACGAACTTAAAAAGCTACAAAAGGAAATTGGTTTTGACCTTTTGCTTAATGAAAGCAAATACCTGCAAAAAGGAAATGATCGAATAGCCTTGATAGGTGTGGAGAATTGGGGCCGGGGCGGGTTCAAAAAAGCGGGTAATCTAGACAAGGCGATAGAGACTATATCCAAGGACGATTTTAAGATTTTATTGAGCCATGACCCATCGCATTGGGAAGATGTGGTGATACCCCATAAATATCATTATCACCTAACGCTTAGCGGCCATACCCATGGTATGCAATTTGGAATAGAGATACCGGGATGGGTGAAATGGAGTCCCGTACAATGGCGCTATAAATATTGGGCCGGAATCTACAAGGAAATGGATCAATTTATTAATGTGAACCGGGGATTTGGGTTTATTGGATATCCGGGCCGGGTAGGGATCTGGCCGGAGATTTCTGTAATTACCCTTAAAAAGAAAACCTTAACATGATTTTAACCTTTGTTCCCAACTACAAAAACAAGGGTTTCCAAGTGTTTTTTAACAAATTTTACTACATTTGGCGCATAACCCAATGATTTACATATGTCTAAATTTGGTGAACTTATAGACGTAAGCGTTCCGGTTCTTTTGGATTTTTATGCTGAATGGAACGAACAATCCACTGCCATGCATCCTGTACTTAGGGATGTGGCCGCTGCCTTAGGCGATAAAGGAAAGGTAATCAAGATCGATGTGGATAAAAACAAGGAGCTTTCCCAAGCCCTACGCGTCAAAGGACTCCCTACCTTGATGATTTATAAAAAAGGAGAAATGGTCTGGCGGCAAAGCGGGGAACAGGACGCCAATACACTTATTGGGATACTTAATGAATATGTTTAAGTAGGTCAATGGGAGTAAAGTGAAACACTCTCTTCATTTTTATCCTGAGTTATCATCAAATCCAAGCTACATCCGAGCCCTATAAAATCATTGCTTTTTACCTAAAAGGTAGAGTCGATTAATTTCCTTCTGTAGTGGCAGTAGTACTATCTGTTTGTTCACCTTGAGATTCTAAACTGTCAATGGAGGTAGTATCCCTAAGGTCGGGGTCGCTTTGGGGTTCTAATTCTTCTTCTAGGATATCGTCCCTATAAAAATGGGCGAACTTATCTATATACTCATTGAATATCAGTGTTTCCTTTTCGGCCAATTCCCTATCATTGTTGGCGATAAGAATATCAATGTTTCTCCTATATCCCTCCATGTCGGCTATAATATCATCGATATGGTCATATTGCTCATCCAAGGGAATGCCGGCATAGTACTCCAAACGTTCCTGGTATTTTGTTTTCAACTGATTAAAGAGTTCTCGTGCCTTGGTAGTTTCGCCAACCCTAAAATAGCCATCCACAAAAGGCTCTACAAACGTATAGTATCCAAAATAATCCACCGGTAAATTGGTCATTGCTATTTCAATGATATCCTTGGCCTCATCAATTTTTTCCTCCTTTATTAGTTCCTCCACTAACCGTGCAAGATTGCTCCTAAAGGTAAGTCCTTGGATACGTGTCTGTGTATCATGGTAAATATCCGAACTGCCCGAATTGCCCCATTCCCAATTCGTTACCACATCGTACATGAGTTCGGTATCTATACGCCCCATCTCAAAGGAATTTCTACGTTCGGTTTTGATAGGCACCAGTTTATACGCCAAGCCGTCCAACTGCAGATAATCCTTCATCCAAATGAATTCGGCATCGTCAAAACTTCCACCGGAGAAGTAAATAGGTCTTTTCCAATCATTGTTGGCCATAATATCCAACATCATCATGCTTTTTTTGGTAATGGCACTTTGTGGCAGGTCTATATCGATATAATCTACCATTAATGCAGAATCCTTTGCTTTCACCAATCCGCTTTCCAACGCATTTTTCTTGTTTACCGGAATACGGATTTTATTGGTGGGATAATAGACCGTATTTAAAAAGTTTTCGGAATACTGGTCAATGTCGGCCCCTTGTTTTTGTAGGATATGCTTCAACTTGGTCTGCGGTTTATCACTATCCAGCCAATCGATAAAGTCCTTTACGTTCCATCTACTATCCGTAAGCCCTTGAAAATAGAGCACATCCCGGGAGCCCCAACGATATTTATCATGTTCTATTTGGGAAGGTATGGGTTCGCTATCATAGGCTTTGCGCTTCATTTGGTCTACATACCAATCTGTTTCAAAAAGGCTGGTACATACAACTCTAACATCCGTTCTAAAGCCTTCAATTTCTTGGGCATACCACAGGGGAAAGGTGTCATTGTCCCCGATAGTGAACAATATGGCCCCCGCATCTTTTTGGCAGGAATCCAGATAGGCCCTGGCAGATGACCATGCGGTATAGCGATTTGATCGGTCATGGTCGTCCCAGTTTTGTACGGCCATGACCGTGGGTACGGCGAGCAGACATATAACTACAACGAGAGGAGCTAAAATCTTAGGGGTCAACCATTTCTTGAATTCATCAAATAGTCCATATACACCCAATCCTATCCAAAGCGCAAAAATGTAAAAAGAGCCTACCAAGGAATAATCCCGCTCCCTGGGTTGAAAGATATAAGGATTGGTATAAAATTGAATGGCGATGCCCGTAAACATGAAGAATATAAAGAGCACCCAAAATTGTTTGGGGTTCTTTGAGATTTGAAAGAGGATGCCGATAATTCCCAAAATCAAGGGTAAGAAGAAATAGGTGTTTCGCCCTTTATTCTCCAAAATTTCACTGGGAAGGTTGTCCTGGCTCCCCAAAAACCAGCTGTCCACAATAGGAATCCCGGAAAGCCAACGGCCATTTTCATCATATCTGCCCTGGATATCATTAGTTTTTCCAGTGAAGTTCCACATAAAATAGCGCCAATACATGTAACCAAATTGGAACTCCAGCATGTATTTGATATTCTGCCATAGTGTCGGTGGCTGTACCTCTATGTATTCACTAAATCGCTTCAAGAAGCTTATATACTGTTCCGCATCGATTTCGCCATTGGCATAGCCATCTTTTACTTGATTTACCGCTTTGCGAAGTTCTTCGTTGGATTGGGTCATCTTAAAGTCCAATGGCCCAAAATATCGCATATAATTTTCCGCATGCTGACCGCTCCACAATCTGGGCAGGACACCTACATGATCTGGATTTGGCCCTTGTAGCGCGTCTTTGTAATAGTTTACGATAACGTATTTGCCCAATTTTTCATCTTTCTCATACTTTGGAGCTTCATCCTTGTCGTCTCCTGGAGGGGCAAAAATGTCGGAATAATAGGTGCCATAAACAGGGCTGTCCACCCCAGGATATTGTTCCCTGTTGTAGTACGCCAATAGGGCCCGTGCGTCCGCTGGATTATTTTCGTTGATGATCACATTGGCATTGGCACGAATGGGCAACATAAGCCAAGAGGAGAAGCCCAGAAACAAGAACATAAGGCACAGGACTAGAGTATTTGCGGTTCTAAAATTGTTTTTTCGGGTATAGTTAAGGCCAAAATAGAAGGTGGCTACAAAAATAAGCCCCATAATAACAGTACCGGAATTAAAAGGTAATCCAATGCTATTAATAAAAAAGACCTCGCTCCAACCAAAGAGCTTCAGTACATAGGTCAGTGAAAATTTATAGACCAGCATTAGGATCGTTATGACCGCTACATTGGCCATCAAAAAGTTCTTGACCGTGGTAGTTTTGTATTTCTTAAAATAATAGAGCAAACCTATGGAAGGAATGGCCAGGAAACCCATAAATTGGATACCAAAAGTAAGCCCGACAACAAAGGAAATTAAAACCAGCCATTTATTGCCCCGGGGATTGTCCAAGTCATCCGTCCATTTTAGTCCCATCCAGAGCAAAAGTGCCATAATAAAACTGGCCATGGCGTACACTTCGGTCTCTACCGCGTTGAACCAAAAACTATCGGAATAGGTAAATGCCAGGGAACCGATTAATCCACTTCCCAAAATGGCTATGGCCTTGCCGTTGGTAAGGGCGTCATTTTTCCCAATAAGCTTTTGGGTAAGATTGGTTATGGTCCAAAACATGAAGAGAATGGTAAAAGCGCTGGAAACGTTAGAAACGGAATTGACCATTCTTGCCACTTGGTCCGGGCTAAATGCGAACATAGAAAAGAAAGCACCTATCATTTGCAATAAAGGGGCTCCGGGAGGATGCCCTACCTGTAACTTGGCCGATGTGGCAATGTATTCACCGGCATCCCAAAAACTGCTGGTAGGTTCAACGGTGATAACGTAGGTAATAAAGGCTATAAAAAAAACGACCCATCCTAGGATGGTGTCCCATTTCTCGAAGTTTTTTGCAAACATGCAATCCGTGGTTTTGGTAAACCCTGGTTTCAAAACTTATTTTCAAAACCTCGGGTTGAACTAATCCCGCTTTTTAGAGGGATATGTTTTTATACAGTGCAACAATAACGGCGAATTTACTAAATCTAACCTAGATGGGGGTATATTTTTTATAAAGGATTAACAGTTTGGGCCGGTCCAAATTTGGTGGATTGTCCACAAAAATGTTTGTGCAAACCAAACTTTGTCTTAAATTTGCACGCTCTTATACTGAACTAGATTCAGTGAGTATTTTTGAATTGGCCCATGGTGTAATTGGCAACACAGCTGGTTTTGGTCCAGTCGTTCTAGGTTCGAGTCCTAGTGGGCCAACAGAATTGAAAATCCCGGTAAAAGCTGGGATTTTTTGGTTTTAGGAAGGGTATAATTAATTGTCTCTGAGTTTTCATATTGTATTCAAGGGCATTAATTATCTTTAGCAACAACTGGAAATAAGTCATGATTTCCTGCTACTTAATACATACAAACCATTATCAAAACAAGGTATTGAAATGAAGCAAGTCCTCCTAGTCCTTCTGCTTGCAATGATGATACTGAGTTGTCATTCCTATAAAACAATCGGATTTTCAGAATTTCGGGATGGTAGAAGATATGAGGTAGAATTAAACAATGGACAAACCCTTGATGCCCGATACAAAAGTACCAAAGAGGACTCTGTTTATCTCTTGATTAACAATTCCGTTGTAGAGTTCCCAAAATCCAAAATCGTTCGCATTAGAAGAAAAAAGGTATCTGCAATTGTATTGATAGGTGGTTGTGCCCTTGCAACAGTTGGCATCGTTGCTTTCATTAACTATGCTGACAAGGATGGACAGTTCTGGATACTGTACGTGAAGAGGCCAATTAATTCTGGATTTTGTTTTGATAGGAATTATCATATAATTTAAGAAACGGGCAGATTGATCACTGTGTTTCTGTAGTAGATTTCCACCGTTTAGAGCATTTTGTCATCTATTTGAGTTAAGATTGGAAGTGAAAAAACATAGTTCTATCCTATGTAAAATGTGGACTAAATGAGCGATATGGAATTTGGCAATGAAATCATAACAAAGGATAAAGCGGATGAAACTAAAATAGGAACATGGGTCACCATTAAAATTCCAGGTTAGGCACTTTTCCGACTTAGGCTACTTTTGTTCCTAAATCTTGGCTATCGAAAAGTTCCATTAAACTTGTTCTTCTCCTTCTTGCTACGGGAATGCGTTCTCCGGTATCAAGAATCAAGGTGCCGTCTGGAAAAAACTTCTTTATTTTGTTAAGGTTCACCAAATGGGATTTATGGGCCCTGAAAAATAGAGGCATTGTCAAAGAATTTTCAAAAAATTTGATGCCATAGGAACTTAGATGAATATTTCCATCCTGCAAATATATTTTTGCATACCCCTCCACACTTTCCAGCCGTATGATATCCGAGATATTTGAAAAATAGGTGCATCCCAAGGTCGGGATTGCAATTTTTTTATTTTCCAATGCAAGCATATCCAAAAGTAGCTTGCTAGTAGTATTCCTTGTTTTACCGCTGGTCAACCTTTGTAAAGCCTTGGTAATAATAGCTATAAATTCTGCCTGACCATAAGGCTTTAGTAAAAACCCAAGTGCAAAATTTCGATAGGCTTCTATGGCAAACTTATCATGCGCCGTACTAAAGACCACTTCCGTGTTTGGGGATTTTAGACGTTTCAATAAATCCAAACCGGTTAAATTTGGCATTTCAACATCAACAATGAGCAAATCTGGGTTATGTTCATTTAGGTATTCGAGACCTTCCAAAGGATCGGTAAAGCATTGGGGCGTATCAAAACAGTCAAAGTTTTTGGACAATGACTTTTTACAATATTCTATATCCGATATGTCATCGTCTATTATTACAATGGTCATCATAAAAGATTTGATAAAAGTGCACTGTATCTATAAAAATACATATTGTAAGGCTTATCCTTAAGTAGTTAACGAAAAAATACCGTTTTAATTATCCAGTTATAATTTTAAAAAATCCACAATCTGGGAAACATACTCAATTTTGCTAGTTGAAACGTCCATTACCTCAATTCCTTTTACCATGTTTAAATTCTTGTAACTATTCTTGTTGATAGGGGCAAAAACAATTGGGATGTTAAATTTGGCCAACGGAACGCAATCGGTTAATTCGTATTCTTCATTATAAACAAAAAGTATAAAAAGGAACTTGATTTCCGATTTCAATTTAATGGTATCGGCAATACTCGAAATTTTTTTGTGCCGATATCCGTTGATGTTGGTTTTTTTTAAAGATTGCTTAATGATACTGCCCAAGGGCCCCTGTTTATCATAAATTATAAAACTTCCTTCTGCTTCAAACATATTACCTTATAAAAAACTTGGTTAGTATAAATTGTTAGGTGGGTATAAAAGAAATGAGATAAATTTAGTGAGGGCATATATTTGGTTTTGATTCGGAAATTGGGATAATATGCGATAATAGAAGGCTACCCTTTCTATATATCTTTATCCATTTTGCCATGTTGTTCAACGGAATACTGATGTCAAAAAAAGTACCGCCTGGAAAAGGAAAGGCGTCCAATTCTGGTAGGGTTCCAAGGGCAACAAGGGTACGCTTTTGATTTACGAGCGTATAATAGAAATGATTTCCTGTGGGATCTAGCCCTTTGGGTCTTTCTTTTATGGGCTCTCCGGTAGGAATCATTTCATAATCCCTTACCCACAAATGGCCGTATTGATTAATGAAATATTTAACCCGGAGGCCACTGTAGTCATCTACAAGCTCTTCTTTATGTTCCTCTACCGTGTCATATTCGATATAATCGTAATAGGGCGGCAGGGTCGTTTCCAACTCAAATGCATCATTTGTTGGGAAAAGAAGTTTTTGTAGATAAAACAAACAGTGTTGTTTTGTGTTTTTTATAAGGGCTTGTGCTTCCATGGGAACTATGATTTGGGTTTGGGTTTTACTTTTTGAATTCAACAATGAATTCACTTCTACGGTTCAGTTGGTGCTCAGCCTTTGTACAGCGCACGCCATTGGAACAATGGTTCACCAATTGGCTTTCACCATAACCTTTGCTTGTAAGCCTTGTCTTTGAAATTCCCCTGGTGATCAAATAATCTATTGTAGATTTGGCCCTTCTTTCGGACAGGTCCATATTGTACATGTCATTGGCACGGCTATCGGTATGTGATCGTACATCGATATTGATGGAGGGATGGAGCTTCATCACGGAAACAATTTTTTCCAGTTCCAGCGCGGCATCCGGACGGATGTTGGATTTATCCAAATCAAAATAGATGACGACATTGAATAGTTTAGCAATATCGTCCCCTGCCTTAATATCTATTACATTTTTGTCAAGTTCAAAATTGTGCTCGCGTTCTTTTTGTCCTTTTTGTGAATATGCATCTTTGGATTCATATTTTTCTTTTTCGGCCTTAATGATATAGGAAGTATTTATATCCACTTCACTCTCATAATATCCCTTTTCATCAGTTTTCAGTTCAACGAAAATATTATCTCCCTCATCATATAGAGTAATCGAGGCATCCTTCAAAGGTTCTTTGGTTTCCCTATCGGTGACCACTCCGAATACCCTACTTTTTAATACGTCCTTAATCTTTTCCGTTTCTATGAAGCTATAGATATCGTCATGGCCCAGACCGTTGGGCCTATTGGAACTTATATACCCATTGTTGCCCATAATGGCAAAGGCAACGTCGTCAAAGGAGGAGTTTAGCGGTTTCCCTACGTTCAATAAATTTCCAAAAGAGTTGTCTTCCTTAATCTTGACATAAAAAATATCATAGCCGCCTAGGCCGTAATGCCCATCGGAAGAAAAGTACAATTCATTGTCGGGGGAAAGGAAAGGGAAGGACTCCCTTCCTTTTGTATTGATTTTCGTTCCCAGGTTCTTTGGGTTGTCCAAAATGCCTTCAGGGCTTATACTCACAGAATATATGTCAGTAAAACCCAGCGATCCGGGCCGATCTGATACAAAATACATTTTGTCCTCTGTGGGGCTTAAAACTGGGTGTGCATTGGAATAGTCGTCCCCATTGATGGACAAATCTTCCACATCGGTCCATTTTCCATTCTTCAATTTTGCCCGATAGATTTTTAAATGTTGGACCTCTTGTTTCCTCTTATTCTTAGATGGTGTTATGTTGTTGCGTGTAAAGTACATAGTGGCCCCGTCCGTTGTAAAGACAGCACTGGATTCATGATACTTTGTGTTAACATCCCCTTTAAGTTTCGTCGGTGTCCCTAGGGATCCATCGCTACTTATAGCGGACTCGAACAAATCCAAAAATGATAGTCCGTCCCATGGGCTAAGACGTCTTCCTGCTTTTGTAGCATCCTGTGTAGAGGCAAAGACCAATTTTTTTCCATGAAAGGAAGCTCCAAAATCCACCCCTGTAGAATTTATTTTGGCCGCCTGAATGATATATCTTCCAGAGTTTTCTTCAATGATCTTTAGATAATCTATGGCATTTCCATACGTTTCGTTTACGATACCATTTTTTTTGATATAGATATTGAACCAATGTATGGAGAGTCCTTCGTCACCTATGGCCTTAAGGGATTGTGAATACCTTAAGTAGTAGATGGGCTCTAGGTTTTCGGTCAATGAGAACAATTCTTTGTACCAATTCGCAGCGTCTACATATTTGGCGTTGAAATAATAAATGTTCCCCAGTTTCCTGAAAAGCTCCTCGGATCGGTATCCTGATTCTGCAAGATCCAGATAGATTTCCGAAGCGTCAATATAGGCAAGTTCTTGATATTTTTTATTGGCACGGTCCAATTTCACTTCCTGTCCAAGGCCGGTAAGTACAGAGACAAAAAAGATCAAGATGCACGTGCATGGAATTTTTAGATATGTATTCATAATGGGGGTTATAAAGTGTGTTAAAAGAATCTTGGGTTTATGGAGTTTATGGTTCTTTTGGTAAACTCAAAGCGTAAAAAGAAATCGTGGGAACCAGAATTGTAGTTCCCGAGTTCGCTGGTATCGTAATCGTAGGCATAGCCCACCATAAAACGATTGTTTATTTGAAAACCAGCCAAGGCACTTACAGCGGCATCCAATCTATAGGATAAGCCCAGCGTGAACCTGTCGTTGAACAAAAAGTTAGCGGAGGCATCAAAAGCCAAGGGGGCTCCCTTTACGGCTTTGGTCAATATGGCCGGCTTAAATTTAAGTCCCTCGTTAATCTCAAAGACATATCCTGCGATCAGATAGAAGTGGGCTTTTTCCGATGCGGTGGATGAGATGGAATCATCATAATGATCTGTGGACAATATGTTTGGAGACGATAATCCAACATACCATCTATCATCAAAATGGAGGAAAACACCCAAGCCTGCATTGGGTGAAAAGCGGTTCTCAATGTTTTGGGAAAATTCCAATTCACCGCGATCTCTTATGTCCAATTTTCCAAAGTCGACATTTAAGAGGTTCATTCCTCCCTTTAGACCAAAGGACAACTCAGTCTTAGTGCTCAGAGGAATGGTATAGGAAAAATCAACGGTTACGTTACTTTCCGTAGATGGGCCTATCTCATCATGGATAACGGAAAGGCCGAGGCCAACACCCCGTTCCCCGATTGGGCTATTTACAGAGAAGGTAAGGGATTTGGGAGCCCCGTTAAGCCCTGCCCATTGGGAACGGTAAAGACTGTTGAAACTTAAAACACCCCTATTACCGGCGTAGGCCGGGTTTACCGTGACCGTATTGTACATATACTGGGTATATTCCGAATCTTGCTGGCCGTGGCAAAGGAAAGGGAGGCCCATTGTCAATAAGACAAGGAGCACAATTTTTTTATAGTTGCTATGGATTTCTTTCATGGTCTTTCAATTTATTTTCTTGGATATGGATCAGTTATCGCTGGTTAGGTATAAATAACCGGACTGTTGAACGGTACGCGGTTCACCTCTGCCTGTAAATTCATACTGTAAAATGTAGAAATAGGTTCCGGTGGGCAGTTTTTTATTTCCGGCAATAGTTAGCCTACCTTCGGAATACCCTTTGAATACCTTATTCTGGTTATCATATCCATTTGCTTCAAACACTTTTACTCCCCAACGGTTGAATATTTCAACCTGGTTGTTGGGGAAACAATCGATACCCTCCAATAAGAAGATGTCATTTTGCCGGTTATTGTTGGCAGATACAGCATTGTATATCCTAACCGGACAGGTAAGTTGTACTGTTTGGGTATGGGAAGTTTCGTTTCCACAATCATCCGTGGCCGTCCATGTTCGCACTATGGAGTATTCGGAACTACAATTTCCAGGTATTTCTGTTTCTGTAAAGTCAACAGTAGCCATGCCACAATTGTCCGTGGCGGTAAGTACTGCAGCTTCAGGAATGGCATCACAATCCGCAAAACCATCCTGAGGTAAAGCTTCCACAAATACGGGGGCAGAAGTATCCTCTACCGTAATCATCTGTTCATGTACGGTTTCATTGCCACAGGCATCCGTTGCTTCCCAGGTTCTCAGAACCGTGTAGTTGCCGGAACATCCGCTATTTAAGATTTCTTGGTTATAGGTCACCGTTGCAACACCACAATTATCCGTTGCAGTCAGTGTCTCGGCTATGGGAAGATTCGTATCACATTCCATGGTGAAATCAGTAGGAAGTGTCTCGACGAATACAGGGTCGGTGGTATCCTGTACAGCAATGGTTTGCGTATGTGTTGTGGTAAGTCCGCACTCGTCTGTTGCGGTCCATGTTCTTTCCAAGCTATAATCCGATACACAGCTCCCATCCGTTCTAGTCTCTACAAACGTCACTATGGTAGTGCCACAGTTGTCCGTAGCGGTCAAGGTCTCAGGCGCAGGTACTGAATCACACTCCACGGTAATATCTATAGGCAAGGTCCCCACGAACACAGGGTCAGTGGTATCTTGTACGGTAATGTTTTGGGTACAGTCTAATGTATTGAGCACCGTATCCTCTCCAAAGTCCCGTATACCATTGCTGTTCGTATCCTCATATTCGGTTACGGTATAGGTACGGGTAACGGCCATATTACAATTGCCCGTATCCGGGCCATTGGCTGCAGTTATTTCAATAATACCACAGGGAATATTGCCAATGATTCCATCTGCATTACCCAAGGCCTCAAATTCTATTTCGGTGAGGGCAGTGGCAGTAGGGATATCTTCATAACATTCCACGGTAGTGGTAGGGAAAGTAGGACAGGTGACCTCAAAGACACAACATATTGGCGCTACATCAGCTACAGTAACCGTATTACAGCCATTGGCATCCGTAAAATCTATGCTATAATCGGTTCCTGCAGGGATAGGGTCAGAAGTCCAGGTATTACTAGCAAATGTTCCTGGTGTTCCGTTACCTGTTGCGTTGTAGGGCCCTGTGCCGTTTAGTTCCACGGTTAGAATGTAGCTTTGGCCATCCAAGGCACATGAAGTCGTTGCCGTACCTGTTTGCGCCAATAGGGCTGTCACGATTATATCTGCGGTATCGCTACTGGTACATCCGTTCGCATCGGTAAATTCATAAGTAAGGGTGTGTGTCCCCGTTCCGGCTGTGGCCGGATCAAAATTGTTGCCCGCAACCCCGGTTCCGATGAAGTTTCCTCCAATAGGGTTTACGAATGCCGTCAGGTCTAGGACGCTGGCATCCACACATATATTGGCAGGGTCGTTAAAGGTAACAATAGGTAGGGCGTTCTCTATTAACTGTATCGGCGTACGTGTGGCGCTGGTACAGTTATTGACCGTATCCCTTGTTTCCGCATAATAAGTGCCTGGGGCTGTAGGGGTATACGTCGTATTTCCACTCAATAACGGAGTGCCTCCCGTTGGGCTTCCATACCAATCTACGGTTTCTCCGGGATTTACTGTCGCCGTTAAGGCAGGAATTGCACTTCCAACACAGTAGCTTTGGTCACCACCGCTTGTTGGTACGTTTACTACTGGACAACTACAGTTGGGTGCTGTCACAGTCGAGGTGGCGACACAACTATTGGCATCGGTCAAGGTCAAAAGAATGTCGGTTCCCGCTGGTACATCCGTAATGGACCATAGAATAGGAGAGATGTTCGTTAGTATACCTACTGAGCTACTTAGTGTCCCAGAGCTTACCGAAACATTCAAGGAATAGGTCAGCAGGTCTAAGGAGCATGTCGCCGGGGCAGGTGCTATTAACGGCAGAGCGTTCTCTGTTAATTGTATCGGCGTACGTGTGGCACTGGTACAGTTATTGACCGTATCCCTTGTTTCGGCATAATAGGTGCCGGGTGCCGTAGGGTTAAACGTTGTATTTCCACTCAATAACGGAGTGCCTCCCGTGGGGGTTCCATACCAATCTACGGTTTCTCCGGGATTTACTGTCGCCGTTAAGGCGGGAATTGCACTTCCGGCACAGTAGCTTTGGTCACCACCGCTTGTTGGTACATTCACTACAGGACAACTACAGTTGGGTGCTGTCACAGTCGAGGTGGCGACACAACTATTGGCATCGGTCAAGGTCAAAAGAATGTCGGTTCCCGCTGGTACATCCGTAATGGACCATAGAATAGGAGAGATGTTCGTTATTGTACCGACAGAGCTACTTAGTGTCCCAGAGCTTACCGACACATTCAAGGAATAGGTCAGCAGGTCTAAGGAGCATGTCGCCGGGGCAGGTGCTATTAACGGCAAAGCGTTCTCGGTCAATGTTATTTGTGTACGTGAAGTACTGATACAATTACTGATGGCATTCCTAGCTTCGGCATAATAACTTCCTGGGGACGTAGGTGTGTAACTGGTGCTACCTGACTGCAATGGAGTGCCTCCTGTAGGGGTACCATACCAATCTACGGTTTCTCCAGGATTTACTACCGCTGTTAAGGCGGGAATTGCACTTCCGACGCAGTAGCTTTGGTCACCACCGCTTATTGGTGCGTTCACTACGGGACAACTGCAGTCAGGTGCCGTGATATTTAAGGTGGCAACACAACTATTGGCATCGGTCAAAGTCAAGGTGATATCGGTTCCTGCCGCCACATTGGTAATCGACCAGATATTTCCTGAGGTGTTGGAAACGTTACCGAAAGTGCTGCTTACTGTTCCGGTACTCACCGTTACTTCTAATGAATAGGTTGTAAGGTCTGGAGAGCATGTCGCCGGGCCGGATATTGAAAAAGTGGGCAAAGCATTTACCGTAATAAAGGGCGACTGGTTCAACGTTGCCGTACTACATCCAGTGCTGGAAGCCTCTACACTATATGTGCCTGTAGCCAGTTGTGGGTGTCCGGTAGGTATAATAAGCAGTAAATCTCCTCCTGTACCTGTTCCCGTTACCACAGGACTAAGGGGGACGCCAGATTGTAGAAGCTGATAGGTGACCCCTACTTGCGAATTGGATATAGTAACTGTTGCGGCATCGCCTTCACAAACCGTATCTCCAGTCACGTTCAAAGATATGTCCGGATTACCATTGATAAATGAAACGGGGTCAACAAGTATACCGTTACAGCCTGGGATGCCGTTGGTTACAAACACCTGGTAATCCGTACCTCCGGGAGGAACATTTAAGGAAGGAATGTTTATTGAAAGATCACCACCGTTACCTATACCGGTCAGGGCAGGGATAAAGGAAATACCGTTCTGGTCCCGTACCTCATATGTAAGGCCAAGGGTCGTATTGGCAATAACGGTGCTGTATGGCCCCGGATTCAAACAGAGGTCTATATCAGATGTGGTAAGATTTAGGTCAAATACACAACAATTGGGTGCAGTTCCTGCTACGTTAAGTGTATTGCAACTATTGGCGTCCGTAAAATCTATGCTGTAGTCAGTCCCTGCCGGAATAGGATCGGAGGTCCATGTATTTCCCGCAAAAATACCGGGTGCCCCCGTGCCTATGGCATTATACGGGCCGGTTCCGGCCACTTCCACAACAAGGGTATATTCGGTTCCAAGAAGATTACAACTAGGGGTTTCCGTCCCTACTTGAACAATTTCCGGATGGACCGTAATTGTAATATCATTGGTATTTATCGGTGCTGTTGGACAAAATGCCGGTTTTATGGCGTAGCTAGCCGTATAGGTGGTGGTGGCATTGGTTGTTACCGTTACCGGAGTACCCAAACCTACCGTGTTGCCCAGATTATCGGTCCAAGTAATATCAAAAATACTCGTTGGCAAGTTTATGGATAATTCCACGTCGCCTCCGGGAGCACATATGGGATTATTATCTGCCGTTATTGTGGTTGTTATGGGAGCGAGTATCAAATTTACATTCAGATCAACACCATCACAGGGTGTAGTTATTCGAACTAAGTAATTCCCGGCGGTGACATTTTCAAAAAGATGGCTGGTCATGGAAGGGTCTGTTTCAACATAGGTCATTACGGGGTTGACCAAATCTGAAGTTGCAAACAATTCATAGTTTATAGGATAAGTGGGGGTTCCACCTGTGATTTCGGTAAAGATGATTCCAGTATTGGGATCGGTAAAATCGCAGAATGCTCCTGCAGTTGCCGCGGTTATGCTTTGGAAAGGCGCAATGGTTACCGCCGTCCAATATTCGCGATCGTTGTTGTTACCTGTAACGGCCGAGAAAACCTCATTGGCATTGGTCGATTGAAAATTAATATTTGAAAAGCGTATCACATAATCCCCTGCGGTAAGATTATTGAAAGTTCCAGTCAATTGGGATCCTGGTATATCGGCCGTTAACAAAGTTCCTGGATTACCGCTACCATCATCCGTCCAGAGTTCCACCGTGGTATTGACAGTATTTGAACCAATGGAATTGGCCACTCTTGACGCATTCATATCATATGCGATCCTACCGGAATTGGCACAACCACTGAAAGCTGTAATTTCAGGATTGTATTGGGCCGTACTCGTAATTGTATAGGATTGAACTGCCAGATTACCACAAATGTCTGTTACCGTAATTTCATATTCTCCCGGGGGCAGGTCCCCTATAATGGAACGATTGGTAGTGGTGGTGTATGCCAAGGGGAAATTTAGGATGTATGAACCTCCCAGATTAAAAGGTTGGGTAGGATTTATGGTAATACTGGATTGAAACGGTACGGGGCGAATGGTATATGTGGTTTCCGGAATGGGATTGGAACTGGGCTGACCCGGAACCCGATCTATCTCAATAGCTCCGGTATCTTCCAAAATGGAGAGGGAAGATCGTATTCTTACGGCATCCAATGGGTTTGTGGGCGCAAGTGTACTGAATTCCACGGATGTAGAATGGCAATCATCTGTACCTGTAATCCGATAACTTCCCTCCCCGGGCAACGTATAATAATCGGAAAAACTACCTGAGCCCAAAGGGTTGCCACCACCTCCTACCAAGGGTACGTTTACCCATACATTGGAACCGGCGGGAGTTTCCTGTTCTATGGCAATACTATTTGTTGGACAGAACATATTATAAGTGTCCATCCCATCGGAGGTTATGCCTATGGCATCTACCGTATGAATTGGGGAACAGTCGGGGGCAATAGCAATTTCTTGATCTATGGTCAATAAGGTATCATCTACAGGAAGCGTGGTTTTGGTTGTGCCAAAAGTGTTACATCCATCGTTGAAAGCTAGTGCATACGAAACATTTTCATCAAGTCCTGGGGGGTATGTAAATGAGATACTGGTACCATTTACATTGTCCAATGCCAGATCTTGTGGAATGCCCCCATTAATGCTTATTGTAGCATTACCTGGTTGTTGTATCGTAGTTATACCATTTGTAGAATGGACTGTAGTAAAAAATGTCACGTCGTACGCCCCACAATCTGGACTACATTTTCTTTGAAAGGTAGCATTGCGATATTCAGAAACTAACGCGGTATTGTCGGCAATAACAGGATTTTGCGTTTGTGATACGGAACAACCCAAATCGGTTACTTCAAAAGAGACTGTTTCACCACCATTCAAACCTAAAAAGGTGTGGGACGTATTCGGGGTGGGGCCGAAAGTTTGTGGTATTCCGGGGGCAGGGGGAGTTACTGTATACTCAAAGGGTCCGTTGCCTCCGCTGTTGATATCAATGGTTAGTGTCGCATCTGCGCCACTAGGACAGGAGGGTGCCGTATTGGTGCTTGTGATGTTCATGGCCTGATAGGTGCTGGTCACCGCTATGGGATTATCCGGGGACTGTATTACGGCAGCACCATTTATCAACCTAACCATATAGCTGCCTACGGCAAGGTTACTAAAATTGACGGGCCCCCCAGTATCGGGAACATTAAGTATTGTTTCCAACCCTCCAGGGTTTGTAAGGATGGCTTGCCATCCAACACAGGGAGAACCACCGGGAAGTGTCACCGCAATATTTCCATCACTGGGACAGGTCCCTTCGGTAACGGTTACCGTAAAATTGTTGGGATCGCATTGTGCTTGTGCTATTTGGGAACCTAAAGCCCATAGTAATACTAAAAGGAATACTGTATTAAAATGTACTATTTTTCTCATGATTGGATTACTTATATTGAAATTGGTTTTTTCGTAGGTTAAAGCATAAGGGCCGGGATGTTTTACCGTGGCAAACCAAGTAGTAACTGATTCTTTGCCAAACCCAAACTGGTTCAAAATTATCACGGGATACCTTCATGAAAAGGTTTCATCTTTTGAACGGTACCTCTCATTAAGTAATAGGTAACACTACCTTTTTTTCGGTAAAAGCGGCTTTTTCGCTGGAATTTATCGTTCGATCAAGACCTAACTTCTGACATAGGGGCGTTATTTTTTCAGAGCCAATTCCCTGTTTATCAGTGGCTCATGAGTTTGTTTTATCCGAAGAACATCCTCTGGAATTCACTTGTTCAAGATATCGGGAAGTACCTATGTACATTTTAATAGTTACGCAATCCCAAAACTGGTGTCTAAGTAAATAGATATGATATCAAGGCTCAATCTAACTTGCCCGTGAATACGTTGTTTATGGAAAATCAAATAGTAGTGATGGTTCTTGTGGTTGGAAGCATTCTAGTTTTTTTAAAGGCTATGTGGACAATCTGTTTTTCAAGGATAAGAAGGGGATTAGTGGTAATGTCCAGAGTTAAGGACAAAATAATCGCCCGAAGATGAACGAACTAAAATATTACGTAGGTACAAGGCTAAAGTTTCTTATTCATAGAGAAGGTGATCGTGTAGAAGAAGAAAAAAAGTTTACGGGAATTCATTTTTCGAAATCAACAACCACAATTTGGTTCGGTGAGATAGGATATAGTGATGAATACTTTGATTTTAAGCCTATTCTAAGACCTTTGAATATGTTAAAGCATCGTCTTAAGGGATTGGAAAAAGTAGGAATGGAACGCACTTTTTTTTCAAAAAATGTATTGGCCGCTGATCTTTGGGCCATTGCCAATGGCGATATAACGGATTGGCGGTATTTTAAGTCCGATGCGCTCATTTTTTTAATAGAAAGGCAATATGATGTTTTTGGTCTTATCGAAAGAAGATTGGCCATAAAAAGTATGGAATTGGAGAATGAAACTTCGGATGATTTTTAAAATAAAAGTTTTGACAAGGATTTTTTTGCCCCATAATACTCGTACAGTTTTCTAATATCGGTATTGACCCATGAATACATTTAAATTAATGAACAGATGAGATTTTGGGAATAAGGCATTTCGTGGGTTTTTTTAAAGCAACCCCGGATGAGAAGAAAGCGAAGTACATATTCATCAATTTTTGGCATAAAAGTACCATTTATCGTTGGAAACTAGCAGATTGTACATATTTCCGCAACGGATTTCTTATAATTTGTATATTGTTACGGAATTTGGGTCGGAAAGAAGATATTGAAACAAAGAACCGTCCCAAATTCAACGCCCCACAATTTTAGTGCACATTTTAGCTATTGCAGATGAAGTTAACCGTAAAAAACTTAAAGGTTATTCTTGTCCTTGTCATTCTGGGCTTTGGTATAGGGATTTATTTACAGGATTTGGAGCATCGTAAAAGTACAGCGCATGCTTGGAAAGCAAATCGATACAACCTTTCCCGTTTCAATAAGATTACAGAGTACAATAAAAAAATGACTTCCAGAAATTGGAGGCGAATGCAGGATAGTATTGCCCTGCAGTTAGATACCCTGATGATTTTGAAATTTAGACGTGAAGTGGACAGTCTTAACGCACTTGAGGAGAAAAATGCCAAAGTTCAACGTGCCGGAAGCACCATTGCTACTTCCCTGTTATCCAACAAATAGATTTTCTGGTACTTTGAAGTGCGAATTTCTTAGACTCTTCAAAACATATTGTGTTGTAAACATAACATAGGTCCACTAGCTTCCTCTAATTTTACATTTCAGGCTGCTCTCCCAAAGTTTCTTTGCCGTTTTCTGTCTCCAATCCAGATTCTTCCTCATCCATTGCCACGTATTCTTCGTCAATTTGATCCAATAGGGTTTTCATCTTTCTTTTGTCCTTGATCATGGCCCAGGTCATAATCAGGCTGGTGCCTATGATTACGAACAATAAAATGCCGGGCTCAAAAGTCGCTACTTGAGCCTCTGCAGGGATAGCGAAAAACAGCAGTACAGTAATCAATCCACGTGGGGCAATGAACAATTGAGGTAGGATATCACTTCCTATAAAGGTTCGTAAGATTACAAACCGAATCGCATAAATGGAGACAATGATGAGAAGGCTTATCAAGGCCACGCTCAAACTAAAAAGAGAGGCGATGGCAATGGTCAACCCAAAAATCACAAAGAAAAAGGTACGTACAACAAAAGCGGTCTCCAAAGTTACGATATGGAGTTCATGATATATGCGATGTGCTTTTTCATATTCCAAGAAATGGGCCAACTTCCCTGCAAAAAATAGCTTCATATTGGCGATTACCAAACCAAATATCAGAATTATCAGCAGTGAGGAAAGATGTAATTGCTTACCAATGGCATAGAGCAACAAGAGTACAGCTATCAATAAGAACAATTTGGCCTGACTCTTTATTTGCTGAAATATGAGAATAATGGCATAGCTGGCTACCAAGGAAAGTACTATGGTAAGTACAATGTTCACTGCAAAACCCACCGCTCCGGAATCTTCCGCAGGGTTCAACCCGCCTACTAAAAAATAGAACATCATAATACCCATAATGTCCGAGAAAGTGCTTTCGTATATATGGAATTCCTTTTTATGTTCCGCCAATCCGCTAACACTGGGAATGATGATGGCACTGGAAAGTATGGACAAGGGTGTTGCGTAAAGCCAAGCGGATTGCATGGTCATCTCGGGTACGAACTGGAAGAGTATTAAGGCCGCGACCCACGCAGATCCTATAAGACCCACCAGGGCAATGGCCATGGATTTAAGGATGGGTACCAGTTTTTCTTTTTTCAATTCCAATTCCAGGGCAGCTTCCAGAACGATCATAATTAGTCCAATGATACCTAATACCTCTAGGGCCGGGAAAAAGTCTACCTCCTCGGAGGTCATATGTTTTAGGACAAATTGGAGTACTACACCCAATACTATTAGCAACAGTACCGAAGGTATGTTGGTGCGCTTGGCAATGCCATTGAACAAGAAGGACAAAATTAGGATTACCGATGCCTCAATAATGAGGTTATAGGAAGAAAATACGTCCATATGGTATGGGTTGTTTTTTGGTCTATTTCCCTAAAATAGGGTATAATTTTCAATTCATACCTGCGCTGTTAATTTTATTCAAAGATTACTTTTTAGCCTTAATATAGAAAGTCGGAAAAATTTGTATATTTGCACCACTGAACGGATATAGAATGTATTCATGAGGGGACAATTAGTCCTCTTTTTTATTGCTGAAACTTTGGTTTAAGGGTGTTCTTGACTTCCGATTAAACCGACTGGTTGAAGCAAACCTCGTTAAAGGACGGGGTCTGTAGAAAAGTAGTGGCAAGATGTTGAAGGATAAAGTAGAGATGCTTTTAAAAGAAGCCTTGGAGAAGGATGAATCCCTTTTTTTGATTGATTTCTCCATGTCGCCGGACAATACGATCAAGGTGGTAATCGACGGAGATCAAGGGGTGTCGCTTCAGGATTGTATGCAGGTCAGTAGGGCCATAGAACACAGTCTGGATCGGGATGAGGAGGATTTTTCTTTGGAAGTGACCTCTTCAGGGGCTGCATCGCCCATACATATGCCAAGGCAGTACAAAAAAAACATAGGTAGGAAGTTAAAAGTGAGGACCAAGGAAGATACCTATGAAGGGAACCTTGTCGAAACTTTGGAAAATGGTATTGTTTTGACATGGAAGGTCCGTGAGCCCAAACCGATAGGGAAAGGCAAAATTACGGTCCAGAAAAAAAAGGAAATCGATTTTTCGGAAATAGAGGAAGCAAAAGTTATATTAAAATTTTAAGTGTAGTCAAAAATGGAAAATATTGCGTTAATAGAATCCTTTTCGGAGTTTAAGGACGATAAATTCATAGACAGGGTAACGCTGATGGCAATTTTAGAGGATGTTTTTAGGAATGCCCTAAAGAAAAAATTTGGTTCCGATGACAACTTTGATATTATTATAAATCCGGACAAAGGGGATTTGGAAATCTGGAGAAACCGGATAGTGGTTGAAGACGGTGAAGTGGAAGATCCCAACGAGGAAATATCCATTTCCGAGGCACGAAAAATAGAACCCGATTTTGAAGTTGGTGAGGATGTTTCCGAAGAGGTAAAACTGATAGATTTGGGAAGAAGGGCCATTTTGGCATTGCGTCAAAATCTTATCTCAAAAATCCATGAACACGATAACACTACCATATATAAGCAGTTCAAGGATCTGGAAGGTGAAATATATACGGCGGAGGTTCACCACATACGCCACAAGGCCATTATCCTTTTGGACGATGAGGGCAACGAGATTATCTTGCCCAAGGATCGTCAGATTCCTTCGGACTTTTTCCGTAAGGGCGATAATGTCCGTGGAATTATTGAAAGTGTGGAACTTAAGGGCAGTAAGCCTACCATTATAATGTCCAGGACCTCTCCACGCTTTTTGGAGCAGTTGTTCTTTCAGGAAATCCCGGAAGTTTTTGACGGTCTTATTACCATTAAAAAAGCAGTTCGGATTCCTGGGGAAAAAGCCAAGGTAGCGGTTGATTCCTATGACGATCGTATTGATCCCGTGGGAGCATGCGTCGGAATGAAGGGGTCGCGGATACATGGCATCGTTAGGGAGCTTGGTAACGAAAATATAGATGTAATCAATTGGACCAATAATCCGCAGCTTATGGTCACAAGATCCTTAAGCCCGGCCCGTGTTACCTCTGTAAAGCTCGATGATGAAAAAATGGCGGCACAAGTGTATCTCCGGCCAGAGGAAGTATCCAAGGCCATAGGCCGTGGCGGACACAATATCCGTTTGGCAGGCCAGTTGACCGGTTACGAGATCGATGTGTTCCGCGAAGGAGTGGAGGAAGATGTGGAACTTACCGAGTTTTCTGATGAAATAGATGCATGGATTATTGAGGAATTCAAGAAAATAGGAATGGATACAGCTCGGAGTGTACTGGAACAAGATGTGGACGACCTTGTGAAAAGAACCGATCTGGAGGAGGAGACCATTTATGAAGTTGTACGAATACTCAAAGAAGAATTGGAAGATTAGCTATATTAGCAACGATTTAAGGAAATAGGAATTAGTATTTATGGCAGACAATGCAAACATAAGGCTTAACAAGGTTCTTAGGGAGCTCAACATTTCTTTGGATAGGGCAGTGGATTTTTTGACATCCAAAGGGCATGATGTAGATGCCCGTCCCACCACTAAAATATCCAGTGAGATACACCAAGTGCTTTTGGACGAGTTCCAGACGGATATGAGCAAAAAAGTTGCGTCCAAGGAAGTAGGAGAGGAGAAAAGAAAGGAGAAAGAGGCCATAAGACTGCAATTGGAGCAAGAGCAGGAAGAAAGGCGAATTGCCAGGGAGAAAAGGGCCGCCGCATCTGCTGATAATGTTATCAAGGCCAAAGCTGAGCTTTCCGGCCCCAAGACCGTTGGTAAGATTGATTTAAGTCCACGGAAAAAAGCTCCGGCCACTCCTAAAAAGATAGAAGAAACGACCAAAGTTCAGGAGCCTGAGATAAAGGAAGCCCCAAAAGATCCGGA
The DNA here is from genome assembly GCA_947494715.1 of uncultured Flavobacteriaceae bacterium. GTDB lineage: Bacteria > Bacteroidota > Bacteroidia > Flavobacteriales > Flavobacteriaceae > Ulvibacterium. Next base: position 74,842 of record CANLWG010000012.1, read on the forward strand.
AACTCCAGAAGCTCCAAAAGCTCCAGAAGAAAAACCTGTACAGGCTATTGAACCAAAGGAAGCCGAAAAGGAGAATGAAAAGATAACTACACAGTACAAAAAACTTTCCGGACCAAAAATAACCGGGGATAAAATAGATCTTACCAAATTCCAAAAACCGAAGAAAAAGAAGGAGGAACCAAAGAAATCTGATACCGGGGGAGACAGGAAAAAGCGGCGAAAGCGAATTGTAAGCAATACCGGTGATGCCAATAAGAGCACCGTATCGCGCACTAGAGGTCCGGGAGGAAGAAAGGATGTAAAACGATTTGCTTCAGCAAATAAAGTGGAACCTTCCGAAGAAGATGTTCAAAAACAAGTAAGGGAAACCTTGGAAAAACTCCAAGGGAAATCCAAAAAAGGCAAAGGGGCCAAATATCGTAGGGACAAAAGGGATCAGCACCGTCAACAAACGGAAAAAGATCTTGAACAACAAGAACTGGAAAGTAAAATCTTAAAGGTAACGGAATTTGTTACGGCCAGTGAAGTTGCCACTATGATGGGTGTTTCTACCACAGAAATTATTTCAGCCTGTATGTCCCTCGGAATTATGGTTACTATGAACCAACGCTTGGATGCCGAGACCCTTTCCATAGTTGCCGATGAATTTGGTTATGAAGTAGAGTTTGTTACGGCTGAAATAGAAGAAGCTATAGAAGAAGAGCAGGATGCACCGGAGGATTTGAAGCCAAGGGCACCTATTGTTACGGTAATGGGTCACGTAGATCATGGTAAGACGTCTTTTCTGGATTACGTTAGGGAGGCCAATGTTATTGCAGGAGAAAGTGGAGGCATTACTCAACATATTGGCGCGTACGGAGTGGCCTTGGATGATGGCCAAAGAATAACCTTTTTGGATACACCGGGTCATGAGGCCTTTACCGCGATGCGTGCACGTGGAGCCCAAGTTACGGATATTGCGGTAATCGTAATAGCGGCGGATGACGATATTATGCCGCAGACCAAGGAGGCCATTAGTCATGCCCAGGCCGCGGGAGTACCCTTGGTATTTGCCATTAATAAAATAGATAGGCCAACGGCCAATCCGGAAAAGATCAAGGAAGGGCTTGCCAATATGAACCTTTTGGTAGAGGACTGGGGTGGAAAAATACAATCCCATGATATTTCGGCCAAAACAGGTGATGGGGTAAAGGAATTATTGGAAAAGGTTTTGCTGGAAGCAGAATTACTGGAATTAAAGGCCAACCCTGATAAGAATGCCTCAGGTACGGTAGTAGAAGCCTTTTTGGACAAGGGGCGCGGATATGTATCCACTATTTTGGTACAGACCGGTACCTTGCAAATAGGGGATTATGTATTGGCCGGCACCCATAGCGGGAAAATTAAGGCTATGTACGATGAGCGTGGGAAGGAAGTAAAAAAAGCAGGTCCGGCTACGCCCATTTCAATATTGGGATTAGACGGAGCACCGCAGGCGGGGGATAAATTCAACGTCATGGAGGACGAACGTGAGGCCAAACAGATTGCAACAAAAAGATCTCAATTGTTACGGGAACAATCCGTTAGGACACAACGTCATATTACATTGGATGAAATCGGAAGGAGAATTGCCCTTGGCGATTTCAAGGAATTGAATATCATCCTGAAAGGAGATGTCGATGGTTCGGTCGAGGCATTGGTAGATTCCTTCCAAAAACTCTCTACGGATGAGATTCAGGTGAATATTATTCATAAAGGGGTAGGTGCCATAACGGAATCCGACGTACTTCTGGCTTCCGCTTCGGATGCTATAATCATTGGCTTTAATGTTAGGCCTATGGGGAACGCCAGGGAAATTGCGGAAAAAGAAGAAATCGACATCCGCATGTATTCCATTATTTATGATGCCATCAATGATCTTAAGGATGCGATGGAAGGAATGCTTTCCCCTGAGATAAAGGAGGAAATCAGTGGTACAGCGGAAATCAGGGAAACCTTCAAGATTTCCAAGGTAGGTACCATCGCTGGATGTATGGTCACAAGTGGAAAAATATTCCGAAATTCCAGCATTCGCCTTATTCGGGATGGTGTTGTTATCTATACCGGAGAATTGTCATCCCTAAAACGATTCAAGGATGATGTTAAGGAAGTAGCCAAAGGCTATGATTGCGGTCTTCAGGTCAAGAATTATAATGATATCAAGGAGAGCGATATTGTTGAGGCATTCCAAGAGGTGGCCGTGAAGAAAAAATTATAATTGGTAAGAATTGATAGAAACAAAAAATCGACCAATTAGGTCGATTTTTTGGGTTTTAACAACATTGCATTGGGGTATTTTTCCCGTACTTCCAAAAACTTCCGTTCCGCTTCCAACTTGTTTTTAAATTTCCCGACCCTAACCCTGTAGGTAGGTGAATCGAAATCTATTTTTGATGGTAGTTCGGGGAAGTCTTCCTCTACCTCCATCTGTATTTCCTGAGCCTGGTCAAAAGAACCAAAACCCACTTGAATCCTGTAATGCTCCGTACTCGCATTGGCCGATTTATAAATGTCCAATAAGGTCTCGATATTTTTATCCTGTTCAATGGTTATTTTTCCTTGCTGGGCATGGCAAAGATGAATCCCACAAATCAAAACAATCAATGATAGCGGTGTTTTTAAGGTAAAGTCCATAGTTTGTTTCTAGAGTTATACAAAAGTAATTCTTTATGTTTTAGTGCTTGGGTTTTTCCTTTATTTAGAACAATTATAAATTATAAATTATAAATCCATTAACATTTTCAAAATAAAGTCAATGTCGTATTTTTGCCTTCAATTTGAGGCACCGTAATACGACCTAACATCCCATATATACTAATTATCGTGCCAAGATTTCGAAAGAAATAGTTACCATATGAAAAAGGTTCCATACCGCAATCGAATTTCTAAAGTTTTAGGTGTTAGTCTCATTATTTTCCTTCTTTTTTCCATTTCACTTTATAGTCAGGAAGAAGCAGTTGCCGAGAATGCTGAAGTTGCAGCGGAAGAGGGTACAGCTGATGCCTCTGCTGGGGATCCTGCAAAGGGAAAATCCTTGTTCAATCAAAATTGTGCTGCTTGTCACGCCTTGAACCGAAAAATGACTGGACCGGCTTTGGCCAATGTTGAAAGCAAGCTGGCAGAAGAAGAAGGTTTGGATAAAGAATGGCTGTATGCTTGGATAAAGAACAGTCCCGGAATGATAAAATCCGGCGATGCCTATTCGGTCAAAATATATAATGAGTATAATCAAGCGGCAATGACCGCTTTCCCAACTTTGAGTGATCAGGATATCGATGATATCTTGGCCTATACTGCGGCCCCCCCCCCGGAGGCTGCTCCTGCAGTGGCGGGTACCGCTGATGATTCAGGTTCGGCCAAGTCTTCCGGGATTTCCAATGAAATTCTATTAGGTGCTTTGGCAGTGGTTTTCGGGCTCTTGGTATTGATGCTCTTCTTGGTCAATAGTACGCTTAGGCGAATTGCCGAGGCCAATGGCGTTGTTTTGGAAAAAGAGCGGGCGGAAAAGAGGATTCCTATCTGGAAGGCATTTGCACAAAATCAGTTTTTGGTCCTGGTCACGGCGATATTCCTATTATTGGGAAGTGCTTATTTTGCCTATGGATGGATGATGCAAGTAGGTGTAGATCAAGGATATGCGCCTATTCAACCTATACACTATTCGCATAAAATACATGCGGGCGACAATAAGATAGAGTGTAAATATTGTCATTCCTCGGCACGGGTTTCCAAACATTCCGGAATCCCATCCTTGAATGTCTGTATGAACTGTCATAAATCCATTTATGAATACAAGGGAAATCCAGAGGGCCCTACCAAAGAAGATTTGGCCAATGGATATACCAATGATTTTTATACAGGGGAAATAAAGAAATTGTACAAGGCCGTTGGTTGGGACGAGGAGAATCAGCGGTATACGGGAGAAAGTCAGCCTATTGAATGGGTACGTATCCATAACCTTCCCGATTTTGCTTATTTCAATCATTCCCAGCATGTTTCAGTGGCGGGTATAGAGTGTCAGACCTGTCATGGTCCGGTTGAGGAAATGGAAATTATGTACCAATATTCTCCCTTGACCATGGGTTGGTGCGTGGAATGTCATAGGGATACCAATGTAAAAGTTGAGGGCAACGAATACTATACAAAAATCCACGCGGAACTTTCCAAAAAATATGGCGTAGACCAGCTTACAGCGGCCCAGATGGGCGGTTTGGAATGTGGAAAATGTCACTATTGATTAAAACTAAAGCAGCTAATTACAGAGATATCGTATGGCATCAAACAAAAAATATTGGAAAAGCGAAGCGGAGTTAAATCCTAACGATTCCATTGTTGAGACGCTGAAGCAGAACGAGTTTGTAGAAGAGATTCCTGTTGATGATTTCTTGGGCGATAGGGAAAACCTTTCCGCGACTACCACCAATCGAAGGGATTTTCTAAAGTATGTAGGGTTTAGTACAGCTGCGGCTTCCCTTGCAGCCTGTCAAGGCCCAGTCCGTAAATCCATTCCTTATGTCGTACAACCGGAAAATATTATTCCCGGTGTGGCCAACTATTATGCGACTACGATTGCCAACGGTTTTGATTTTGCGAGTATACTTATAAAGACAAGGGAAGGTAGACCCATAAAAGTTGAAAATAATACAGAGGCCAAAGTAGGCGGAAGTGCAAATGCGAGGGTTCAGGCTTCGGTTTTATCCTTATATGACAGCACAAGATTGCAGGGGCCATTGGCTAACGGGGAGCCCGTAGAGTGGGATGCTTTGGATGCCGGGGTAAGAGCCAAATTGGGAAGTCTAAAAGGTTCCGGAAAACAAATTGCCCTATTAACACAGACTTACGCAAGTCCTTCTACTTCTAGGCTTGTAGCGGAGTTTAAGGAAATGTATGGCGATGTGAACCATGTTACCTATGACGCGATTTCCGAAGATGCTGCCCTTACCGCTTTCGAGAACCGATATGGAGAACGCGCCTTGGCGGACTATGATTTTTCAAAAGCGGATTTGATCATTTCTTTCGGTGCCGATTTCTTGGCCGATTGGCAAGGTGGTGGATATGATAGTGGTTATTCCAAAGGGAGAATCCCCAAAAATGGAAAAATGTCCAGGCACATCCAGTTTGAGGCCAATATGTCCATTACCGGTGCAAACGCTGATAAACGTGTTCCATTGACACCTATGCAACAAAAAGTGGCCCTGGCCAAGTTGTATGCTAAATTAAATGGTACTTCCGTAGGTGGAGAGATCGGGGGCGCGGAACAAGCATTGGATGCCGCTGTTGCACAAATTAAAAATAACACGGGCAATGCCGTAGTAGTTACGGGCATTGATGACGTAAACGCCCAGTCCGTGGTCTTGGCCATAAATGAAATGCTGGGAAGTAAAGCATTTGATTCAAAATCCCCTAAATATAGTAGGCAAGGAAATACCAAAGCTGTAAACGCTTTGATTTCCGATATGAACGCGGGGAAAGTCGGGGCGTTGATAATGGATGGGGTAAACCCGATGTATACCCTGCCCAATGCAACGGATTTTGCCAGTGGTATTGAAAAAGTAGATTTATCCGTTGTGTTTTCCACCAATTGGAACGAAACAACGGAGGTTACACAATATACGGCGGCGGCCAACCACTTTTTGGAGTCTTGGGGAGATGCACATATCAAAAAAGGCCATTACAGCCTTATGCAGCCCACTATTAAGGAATTGTTTGATACCAGACAATTTCAAACCGCACTATTGGGGTGGATGGGCCGCGATATTAGCTATTATGATTACATAAAGGAAACTTGGGGAACGTTTGTGCTCAATGGCAATGATTGGAACAAAGTTCTTCATGATGGTGTATTCGTAGCTTCCTATAACATGACGGGTGATCCCGAAAATGCATTGGGTCAAGAAGACAAAGAAACATCAGATGCAACAACGACCGAGGAATCGGCTTCGGATTCATCTGTTTTACCCATAGCTTCCGCAGTACGTAGTTTGGTAAATGCTACCAGTGGTGGAGGTATGGAGCTTACGTTATATTCCAAAATAGGTATGGGAGATGGTCAGCAGGCCAATAACCCCTGGTTGCAGGAATTCCCAGATCCCATTACCCGAGTATCCTGGGACAACTATATTACGGTTTCCAAGGCGGATGCCGAACAATTGGGCTTGGTAAACGAGCATGTTGCCAACGGCGGTATGGATGGGAGTTACGTAAAGCTTACCGCAGATGGAGTATCCATTGACGGAGTTCCGGTTATCGTTCAACCCGGACAGGCCAACGGTTCTGTTGGACTCTCTTTTGGGTATGGCAGAAAAGTGGGTATGAAATCGGAGATGCAGACCGGAGTGAATGCATATTCATTATATCAAAATTTCAACGCCGTTCAGTCCGTAACGATTGAAAAATCATCGGAAATGCATGAATTTGCTTGCGTTCAATTGCACAAAACACTTATGGGGAGGGGAGATATCATCAAAGAAACCACCCTGGAAATTTTCAATACCAAGGATCACGCCGAATGGAACGTCGTTCCAGTGGTGTCCTTGAATCACCAAGAAGTGCCTGCCACTACCGTAGACCTTTGGGACAGTTTTGATCGTTCCATTGGGCATCACTTCAATATGTCCATAGACTTAAATGCCTGTACAGGTTGTGGTGCCTGCGTTATTGCCTGTCACGCAGAGAACAATGTCCCGGTGGTCGGAAAACAAGAAGTAAGACTCTCCAGGGATATGCACTGGTTGCGTATTGACAGATATTATTCTTCAGAGGATACTTTTGAGGAGGATAATACCAAGAAAGAGGAATTTGATGGTCTTTCGGGAGAAAAAGGTTCTCTGGGAGGCTTTGGGGAGTTGGAGCATCCGGCGACCAATCCACAGGTGGCATTTCAGCCCGTGATGTGTCAGCATTGCAATCATGCGCCCTGTGAAACGGTTTGTCCTGTTGCGGCCACATCACATGGTCGCCAAGGGCAGAACCAAATGGCCTATAACAGATGTGTAGGTACCCGTTATTGTGCGAATAACTGTCCCTATAAAGTTAGAAGGTTCAATTGGTTCCTGTATAATAATAATGATGAGTTTGATTACTATATGAACAACGATTTAGGCAAGATGGTTCTAAATCCTGATGTAAATGTACGTTCAAGGGGGGTCATAGAAAAGTGTTCTCTTTGTATCCAAAAAACACAGAAGACCATTTTGGACGCCAAACGTGAGGGCCGCCCTATTAAGGATGGAGAATTTCAAACGGCATGTTCATCGGCATGTAGTAATGGAGCAATCGTATTTGGTGATGTTAATGACGAGGAAAGTAAGGTTGCCGAATTGGCGGAAAGTAACCGTATGTACCACTTGTTGGAGCATGTAGGGACCAAGCCCAATGTGTTCTATCATGTAAAAGTTAGGAATACCAACGAAGCTTAAACCATACAATAAGAAACAACTATAATAGAAATCTATGGCGTCGCATTACGAAGCACCTATACGAAGGCCCTTGGTAATTGGGGATAAAGGCTACCACGATGTAACCGTGGATATTGCCGCTCCGGTCGAGGGAAGGGCCAATAAGCAATGGTGGATTGTCTTTACCATTGCCTTGGTGGCATTTCTTTGGGGTGTTGGGTGTATAATTTATACAATTTCCACGGGTATTGGTACTTGGGGTTTGAACAAGACCGTTAACTGGGCATGGGACATTACCAATTTTGTTTGGTGGGTAGGTATTGGTCATGCGGGAACGTTGATTTCAGCAGTATTGTTACTGTTCCGTCAAAAATGGAGAATGGCCATTAACCGTTCTGCGGAGGCCATGACCATCTTTTCCGTAATTCAGGCCGGATTGTTCCCTATTATTCATATGGGCCGTCCTTGGTTGGCATATTGGGTATTACCTATTCCCAATCAGTTTGGTTCACTTTGGGTAAACTTCAATTCACCTTTGCTTTGGGACGTTTTCGCGATTTCAACGTATCTCTCCGTTTCTTTGGTGTTTTGGTGGACAGGCCTTTTGCCGGATTTTGCAATGATTCGCGACCGTGCGGTTAAACCATTTCAAAAGAAAATATATAGCCTATTAAGTTTTGGATGGAGTGGGCGTGCCAAGGATTGGCAGCGCTTTGAGGAGGTTTCCTTGGTACTGGCCGGTTTGGCTACCCCTTTGGTGCTTTCCGTACACACCATCGTATCATTTGACTTTGCCACATCCGTAATTCCGGGATGGCATACTACGATTTTCCCCCCGTACTTTGTTGCAGGTGCAGTTTTCTCTGGTTTCGCTATGGTGAATACGTTGTTGATCATAATGCGCAAAGTCTGTCGCCTAGAGGCATACATTACCGTACAACATATTGAGTTGATGAACATCGTAATTATGATAACGGGGTCTATTGTTGGGTGTGCTTATATTACGGAGCTTTTTATGGCCTGGTATTCCGGTGTGGAATATGAACAGTACGCCTTTTTGAACAGGGCCACTGGGCCTTATTGGTGGGCGTATTGGGCTATGATGACCTGTAACGTGTTTTCGCCACAGTTCATGTGGTTCAAAAAATTGCGTACCAGTATCATGTTCTCCTTCTTTATTTCCATAGTAGTGAACATTGGGATGTGGTTTGAGCGTTTTGTGATTATCGTAACCTCGTTGCATAGGGATTATCTTCCCTCTTCATGGACCATGTTTTCTCCCACTTTCGTGGATATAGGTATATTCATAGGTACTTTGGGATTCTTTTTTGTATTGTTCCTACTTTATGCCAGAACCTTCCCGGTAATTGCACAGGCAGAAGTGAAGACCATATTAAAATCTTCCGGGGAACGCTACAAAAAATTAAGGGAAGCAGGAAAACCATTGTATGAGATTACCAAAACTGCCAATATCAAGGAAAGTGTGGTTGAGGAAAAATCGCTGCCCGCAGAAGAGCAGGAAAGTCAGGTTTCAACCCTTTTGGACTCAATTGGAGCATTTGATGCGAACACGGAAACGCCCGATGATTTGAAGAAGGTCAAGGGTATTGGTCCCCAAATGGAAAAGACCTTGAACCAAATTGGGATATTCACTTTTGCGCAAGTAGGTAGAATGACGGAGAAAGAGTATAACCTCTTGGACTCCATCACAGAATCCTTCCCCGGACGCGCACAACGGGATGATTGGGCCGGACAAGCTAGAAGTTTAAATAACAACAAATAATATGGCATCTAAAGTTATACATGCATACTATAATGATGATGATGTGTTGATGCATGCGGTCAAAAAGATAAAAGAGGCCAAACATCATATAGAGGAAGTGTATTGTCCTTTCCCGGTACATGGTTTGGATAAGGCTATGGGGTTGGCACCGACCAGAATTGCCATTACTTCTTTTATGTATGGTTGTTTGGGGCTTGCAGTATCCATTGTAATGATGGACTACATCATGATTGACGATTGGCCCCAGGATATTGGTGGCAAACCTAGTTTTAGTTATATCGAGAATATGCCCGCATTTGTGCCTATTATGTTTGAATTGACGGTGTTTTTCGCTGCCCACCTAATGGTCATTACTTTCTATCTTAGAAGTAGGCTATGGCCATTTAAAGAAGCCGAAAATCCGGATGTAAGAACAACGGATGATCATTTTGTGATGGAAATCGAAATCCATGACAATGAAAATGAACTACGGAATTTATTGTTGGATACCGGCGCGGTGGAGATAAGCATAGCAGATAAAAACGGTCATTGAATATGAAAAGTTTTGGTAAAATAGGAATGGTATTGGTTGGGATTCTCGTCTTTTTTTCCTGTCAGGATGAAAAGATTCCAAATTATCAGTATATGCCCAACATGTATGAGCCTGTAAGTTATGAGACCTATGATGAAGCCTATTTTTTGCCTAAAGGCACAGAAGCGCTCACACCACCTGAAAACACTATTCCAAGGGGCTGGTTGCCCTATGGGTATGAGAATACACTCGAAGGAAAGGAATTGGCACGCGTACAAATAAGTCCTTTGGATTCACTGCAAAAGGAAGAAAATCTTGTTATTGGAAAAGAATTATATGATATCTATTGTGCAATATGCCATGGTGCAAACGGTAAGGGTCAAGGAAATTTGGTGAAACGCGAAAAGATATTGGGCGTACCCAGCTATGCCGATGCAGCAAGAAATATTACAGTGGGCACTACTTTTCACACGGTTCAACATGGTTTGAACTCCATGGGATCTTATGCATCACAAATGAGCACCACAGAGATGTGGCAGGTTTCGGAATATGTAATGAAATTAAAAGAAGACTTAACAAAATAATACATAGATCAATATGTACACGTTTTCAAGTAGATTAAAAATTGCTTCTATAGTATTAATGGTGGTGGGAGCCTTGGGTTTGGGCTACGGTTTTATTACCATGCCCACATCTGTGGAAGAAGCCAAAGCCATGGTCGCCAGCCATGATGATGGTCATGGAGGTTCCCATGGAGAAGAGACACATGCCAATACGGATTCCCATGGAGAACACGATGCTTCCCATGACGAGCACCTGCTACACCAATTGCAAAATAAGCCCTGGGCGGCATTATATGTGGCCGCATTCTTTTTCTTTATGATTGCCTTGGGTACCCTGGCTTTTTATGCGGTTCAGCGTGCTTCACAGGCAGGATGGGCACCATTGTTGTTCCGGGTTATGGAAGGCATCTCAGCCTATCTAGTGCCCGGCGGTATTATTGTCTTTATTATTTTGGTGCTTTCTGTAATGCACATGAACCATTTGTTTGTTTGGATGGATGCGGACGTGGTAGCCCATGATAAATTGTTACAGGGAAAAGCAGGATATCTTGATCCGATTTTCTTTCTGATAAGGGCAGCGATATTCTTGGGCGGATGGATTCTCTATCGCGAGTATTCCAGAAAATTGTCCATTAAGCAAGATGAGTCCAATGATAATGCAAGCTTTAAATTGAATTTTAAGATTTCCGCAGCGTTTTTGGTATTTTACCTCATTTCGGAATCCATGATGTCTTGGGATTGGATTATGAGTGTGGATCCCCATTGGTTTAGTACCTTATTTGGATGGTATGTTTTTGCTAGTATGTTCGTATCGGGCATAACGGTTATTGCAATGGTTACCATTTACTTGAAATCAAAGAATTACTTACCGGATGTGAATGATAGTCATATCCATGACCTGGCCAAGTTTATGTTTGGAATCAGTATTTTTTGGACCTATCTATGGTTTTCACAGTTTATGTTAATTTGGTATTCCAACATTCCTGAGGAGGTCACATATTTTGTTACAAGAATTGAGGACTATAAACTACCCTTCTTTGGAATGGTAGTGATGAACTTTGTATTTCCCTTTTTAATTTTAATGAATAGTGACTATAAGCGAATTAATTGGTTCGTGATAATGGCAGGGATCGTTATCCTTGCTGGACATTATATTGACATATTTAATATGATTATGCCGGCCACTGTCGGAGATCAATGGTATATTGGTATTCCCGAAATTGGTGCAATTCTTTTCTTTGCCGGGTTTTTTATATTTTGGGTTTTCAGGGCTCTTGGTACAGTTCCCTTACAGCCCAAGAGAAACCCATTCATTGAGGAAAGTAGACATTTTCACTATTAACGGATTTTAAAGAATAATTTCAAATCATACAATGACTACATTACTGGTTTTAGTTGTTTTAGTTCTCGTGGCAATCGCAATTTGGCAGATGACAAAGATGTTCGAATTTGCCCAGCTCAAAACAAATACTTCGGAGATAGCCAATGATACCGATAATAAGTACAATGGTTACCTATTGTTCGCGTTTTTGATATTCATCTATGGCATTACCATTTTCAGCTTTTGGAAGTATTCTAAAGTACTGCTTCCCGAAGCGGCTTCGGCTCATGGGGGTGAATATGATTATTTAATGCTGGTGTCCTTTATCATCATATTCTTTGTGCAGACCATTACCCAGGCATTGCTTCATTATTTTGGGTATAAATACAGGGGAGAAAAAGGGAAGAAAGCTCTTTTTTATGCGGATAATGACCGTTTGGAATTTATATGGACCATAATCCCTGTAATCGTATTGGCGGGACTCATATTATGGGGCTTGTATACTTGGACAAATATTATGGATATCAATGAAGAGGATGATCCATTAATAGTTGAACTATATGCCCAACAATTTAATTGGACGGCTAGATATGGCGGAGAGGATAATGTTCTGGGCGCGGCCAATGTAAGAATGATAGATATCGATAAGGCGAACGTATTGGGACTGGACGAGTCGGACTCCTATGCCGCGGACGATATAATCGTAAAAGAACTTCATTTGCCCGTAGGCAGAAAGGTAAATTTCAAAATGCGCTCCCAAGACGTATTGCACTCCGCGTACATGCCACATTTCCGGGCCCAGATGAATTGTGTACCTGGCATGACGACTGAGTTTTCCTTTACTCCGATAACCACAACGGAACAAATGCGACAAAACCCGGATGTTGTGGAAAAAGTTAAACGTACCAATGCACTTAGGGCCGAATGGGCTGCAGAAGGAAGACCAAATTCCGACCCGTGGGAATTTGACTATGTGCTCATTTGTAACAAAATATGCGGTAAGTCGCACTATAATATGCAAATGAAGATTATTGTAGAGACCGAGGAAGAGTATAACGAATGGATACAATCTCAGAAAACCTTTGCGGAAACGGTCATGGTGGCGGACGGACAAGTACCGAATTTCAATCCTGCTGAAGCTGAAACGGCAGAGCTATCTTACAAGACTCAGGACTGAAAGTATTGCCAGAAAAAGAAAAAGATAATTAAAAAAAAGTAGAACTATGTCTGTTACGGCACAAGCACATGTAGATGATCATGCACACGATCATGGGCATCATCACAAAGAGACATTTGTAACCAAATACATATTCAGCCAGGATCACAAAATGATAGCCCGGCAGTATTTGATTACGGGGCTTATTATGGGTTTTATAGGAATTGCGATGTCCCTGTTGTTCCGGATGCAACTGGCTTGGCCAGGGGAGTCCTTCCCTATGTTTGAAACCTTATTGGGCAAATGGGCTCCTGATGGTGTTATGGATGCGGATATCTATTTGGCATTGGTTACCATACATGGGACCATAATGGTGTTTTTTGTGCTTACTGCAGGATTGAGCGGTACTTTTAGTAATCTTTTGATACCACTGCAAATAGGGGCCAGGGATATGGCATCTGGCTTTTTGAACATGATATCGTATTGGTTGTTCTTTTTATCCAGCGTAATCATGGTAATCTCACTTTTTGTGGAGGCCGGTCCCGCTTCTGCCGGGTGGACGGTATACCCGCCTTTAAGTGCCTTGCCCATGGCCCAATCAGGATCGGGCATGGGGATGACGCTATGGCTGGTGTCCATGACTATATTTATTGCTTCATCCCTTTTGGGGTCTTTGAACTATATCGTCACGGTATTGAACCTTAGGACCAAGGGTATGTCCATGACCCGTTTACCGTTAACGATTTGGGCATTTTTGGTTACGGCCGTTATTGGTGTAATATCATTCCCCGTTCTGCTATCTGCTGGGCTATTATTGCTTATGGACAGAAGTTTCGGTACATCGTTCTTTTTATCGGATATCTTTATTCAGGGCGAAGTTTTACATTACCAAGGCGGGTCACCGGTATTGTTCGAGCATCTTTTTTGGTTTTTGGGACACCCAGAAGTATATATTGTAATCCTACCCGCTATGGGCATTGTTTCCGAAGTAATGTCAGTAAATGCCCGTAAACCCATTTTTGGTTATCGTGCTATGATTGCGTCCATATTGGCCATTGCATTTTTGTCCACGATCGTTTGGGGACATCATATGTTCATTTCCGGGATGAATCCATTTTTGGGATCGGTATTTACTTTTACTACCCTATTGATAGCCATTCCTTCAGCGGTAAAGGCATTTAATTGGATAACAACCCTATGGAAAGGAAATTTACAATTAAACCCAGGGATGCTGTTTTCCATAGGAATGGTATCCACATTTATTACGGGAGGCCTTACAGGGATTATTTTAGGGGATAGCACCTTGGATATCAATGTGCATGATACCTATTTTGTAGTGGCACACTTCCACTTGGTAATGGGTATTTCGGCATTGTACGGTTTGTTTGCCGGAGTGTACCATTGGTTCCCAAAAATGTTCGAAAGCAAAATGATGAATAAAAATCTGGGATACGTCCATTTTTGGATTACCGCCATAGGCTCTTATGGAATATTCTTCCCTATGCACTTTGTGGGTATGGCCGGAGTGCCTAGGAGGTATTACGAGAATACCGCGTTTCCCATGTTCGATGAATTAACGGATGTACAAGTCCTTATGACGGTTTTTGCATTGATAACCGCCGCTGCGCAATTGGTTTTTGCCTATAACTTTATCAGCAGTATTTTCTATGGTAAGAAAGGACCTAAGAATCCTTGGAAAGCTACAACTTTGGAATGGACGGCAGAGGTTAAACATATTCATGGAAATTGGGACGGTCCCATACCACATGTTCATCGATGGGCCTATGATTACAGTAAGACCGATGAAAATGGGGAATACATTATTCCAGGGCAGGATTTTGTGCCTCAAACGTTACCCCTGCAAGAAGATGAAGAAGAATTAAATCATTAACGCCAAACTAATTCAAACAAAAAATGCCCGCACTATCAAGTTGGGCATTTTTTTTGATGGTTATTGAAAAAAGACAATCTCGCTTTTTTGTAATATCTTAGTGAAGCCCTACTTGAAAACCCCATTGAAATCGGTTCCGGTATTTGGGTTAACCAATGATGGGGCGTACTGGAATCTTCCATGAAATCTAACCTGGTATGAAAAACATTTTTCTTATTGCATTAGTCATGTTCACAGGGTTTGTACACGCCCAACGCAAACCTAAAATCAAGGGAAACAGAAGTGTTGTACAGGTAAACGAGGATTTGCCCCCATTCAATGCCATACGACTTATTGATGATTTGGAAATCATTTTAAAAAAATCCTTTGACGAGGGTTATATGGTTGAAGCCGATGATAACTTGATCGATGTTCTAAAATTTGAGGTTGATGATGGTACGTTGTTGATCAGTTCATTTTATAAGATTACAGCCAAGAAAAAGCTGGAGATTACCATCAATTATAAGGAATTGGAATCCATAACCATGGAGAATGGGAAGATAAATACCCATGATGTAATCTCTTCCGATGAATTGAGTATTAAAACTTCGGGTCCTTCACGATTGGAATTGAATGCCAATGCGACTATAACACATCTTGCTATGGAAGGCATAAGTTCCGGGGATTTTAATTTTGCAAGCGACTCCATAGATGTTCAATTAAAAGATCGCATAGACGCTCGCATATATGTGGTAGGCGAAAGCACGCATGTCTCAATGCAAAAAAATGCTACGGCAAGATTGGAAGGCACCACGGATAGTCTACAGGTAACGTTATATGGGAATGCCAATCTGAAGGCAGAAAGATGTGAAGCAACTACCGTTAAGGCCTTTTTGGAAGAATCTTCGAACGCCAACATTTATGCCATAACAAATTTTGAACTTTCCTCCAGGGGTTCTTCCCGGGTTGATCTATATGGAAATCCCAAAATTAGGATTTCAGAATTCTTGGACACTTCGAAGCTGCATAAAGCGGTAGATTAAACCGTAATCGGTGCGGTCATACAATGTTCTGGAATACCGAAGCCATCTACCAAAATTTCCATATGTGGTCTTAACTCGGAGCATAGACGTTCCACCCTTTGTCGTATGGCCTTTGATTTGGTTCTTCCTATATAGCCTTGCTCCAAAAACCATTCGGCATCTTTTCGGATTTCGTATAATGCATAAAGTGTCCCCAGTTTTTGGAACAATAGACGGTTTTTTTCATCTTCTATGGTGGACGCAAAATCTGAAAATAGGTTATAGGCCAGTTCTATACTATACGCCTTTCCCAAGGCCAATAGATGCGTCTGCACCTTAAGAAATGCCTGATAGGAAGGCACACCTTTCTTTATCTGATCCCGTATGCGCATGGCCAAGGTATACGTCAGCCTTTTGGTTCTATAGTTGAAGGCGTGTCTATGGAATTTGGGATTGTACAGATGTTCCTTATCCGTTTTATTAGTGTACATTGGGTTGATAGCGGAAAGTCTCTCGCTAAGTTGGGTTGTAAGTAACCGCAATACCGAGGAAAAACCTGCACTATTGAATTCGGCCTTAAAGTCTGAGAGCACTCCTTTAGCGACCAATTGTAATAACACCGTATTATCACCTTCAAAAGTGGTAAAAATATCCACATCGCCCTTAAGGTCCGCAATACGGTTTTCGATTAAATAACCCTTGCCTCCACAAGCCTCCCTGCATTCCTGGATGGCATCGTCTGCGTACCAGGTAATCAAGGATTTTAATCCGGCCACTTGGGTTTCCACTTTACGTTTATCCGTATGGTCGTCATTGCAATAGGCTTCCATAATCTTGTCCAAGGTAATGTGGTAAACATAAGCACTGGCAACTAAGGGGGTAAGCCGTAACTGATGGGTAGGATAATCTAGCAATAGGTCTTCCTGAATTTTGATATTGTCATTGAACTGCCTTCTTCTTAAGGCATGTTTCACGGCAATGGCTAATGCAAATTTAGCTCCACCCAGTCCCGCTCGGGCCACACAAATGCGTCCACCTACCAAAGTACCTAGCATGGTGAAGAAGCGTTTATTCGGATTTTGGATATCGGAGCGGTAAGTACCATCATCATTTATGTGTCCATATTTGTTCAGCAGATTCCCCCTGGGCACATATACCTGATTGAACCAAATTTTACCGTTGTCTACACCATTGAGCCCCAATTTATACCCATTGTCCTCTATGGTTACTCCAGGTAGCAACTTATGGTCGGCATCACGTAAAGGAACCAGAATGGCATGCACTCCTTCGTTTTTCCCGTTTACGATAAGTTGGGCGAATACAGAGGCCATTTTAGAGTGTAGGGCATTTCCAATGTATTCCTTATTATCCTTTTTGCCAGGTGTATGGATTATAATTTCATCGGTTTTGGACTCATAGGTCGCGGTGGTCTTAATACCCCTTACATTGGAGCCATGACCTGTTTCCGTCATGGCAAAACAACCCAAAAGTTTGGCTTCTCCAGTTTTTTTAAGATATAGGTCATGATGTTTTTTGGTTCCCAATTTTTGGATGCTTCCCCCAAAAAGCCCAAACTGTACCCCGAACTTTATTGCAAGACTACCATCCACGTACATAAGGTTCTCAAAAATAGTGGCATACCCCTCCATATCTCCTGTTCCACCGTAGGACTCTGGATACGCCATGGCACCATAACCTTTTTCTCCAAGGAACTGCACTTGCTCCAAGACACGTTTTCTAAATTCATCCTTGTCCCTATGAATGTTCCAATCAAATATGGAATGGGATAAAAGTGAGCGAAAATTATCGATTACCTTGGAATGCTTACCTTTTAATAGGGCATCCAATTCATGGGCATCATAATAGCGGGATGTTCTTTGGTGAACTACTTCTACGTCAAAGAGATGGTTATAGTGGTTGGGCTGTATACCAAGATTTATTTCTATGTACTTTAAATTTTCGTTGAACGGGCACTCATCATGATAGCTGCAGACTACTTTTTGACTAAAAGTAGATAAAGGATAGGTATCGTTCTCCACAAGTTTTACATTAGAGGTGGAAATGGTACGCTTCCAGTTTTTGAATTCCATATTGGAGGGAGGGTTTGTCCTTTTCAACCATTTGAACAAAGTGTCCTGTTCTTCCTTGGACAAGGAGTTATCCTGCTCTAGGGCCTTTTCAATAATTGCAATTTCCGAAGCTGATAATAGGTCATCTGACCATATGACATAAAAAAAGGGAATATATTGAAGAATCCCCGGAGTATACTTTTCCATGATCTGAAATTACAATTTTAAGGGAGAACCAAAAAGAGCAATAAGTTATAAAACAAAAATCCCCTATTGGATCCAATCGGGGATTTTATATACAACTAAGTAAAAAAATAAAACTATGCGGTTTCGGTGATTTTTGGACCGGCCGCTACAATTTCAGGATTCACATTGGCTTTAAACTGCTCAAAGTTATCATTGAAAAGCGTAACCAGTTTGTTTTTAACTTGGGTATACTTCTCTTTATCTTCCCAGGTATTCTTAGGAATCAAAACCTCTTCTGGCACGTTTGGACAGCTGGTCGGAATTTGGAAACCAAATTCCTCGTCCGTAACATACTCCGCATTATCAAAGTCGTGGTTATGAATGGCATCGATCATAGCCCTGGTGTACTTCAATTTCATACGGGAACCACTTCCGTTCCACCCTGTATTCACCAGCCAAGCCGTTGCTTTGTGGGTTTTTATTTTTTCGGCCAATAATTCGGCATATCTGTTGGGATGCCACATCATAAAGGCAGCTCCAAAACATGCACTGAACGTTGCCTGAGGTTCCGTAACACCCATTTCAGTACCGGCAACCTTTGCAGTATATCCCGAGATAAAGTGATAACTCGCTTGTTCAGGGGTCAATTTACTTACAGGAGGTAGTACACCAAACGCATCACAAGTAAGGAAAATTATGTTTTCCGGGTGACCTGCAATACAGGGTATCTGTATATTATCAATGAACTCTATGGGATAGGACGCCCTTGTATTTTGTGTTATGGAAACATCGGTATAGTCTACCTTGCGGGTATCCTTATCGTATACCACATTTTCAAGGACGGTGCCAAATCGAATGGCATTAAATATATCGGGTTCATTTTCCGCGGAAAGGTCAATGGCCTTGGCATAGCAACCTCCTTCAATATTAAAGGTGCCTTTGTCTGTCCAGCAATGCTCGTCATCACCGATCAATTTACGTTTAGGGTCTGCACTTAAGGTAGTTTTACCTGTGCCGGAAAGACCAAAAAGAATAGAGACATCTCCTTTTTCACCTACGTTTGCAGAACAGTGCATGGGCATAACCCCCTCCAATGGCATAAGGTAGTTCATGACGCCAAAGAGACCTTTTTTCATTTCCCCGGCATACTGCGTACCCAATATCACAATTTCCTTGCGTTCCAAGTTCACATCAATACTGGTCTTGGAAGTCATTTCAGATGTGTAACGGTTAGCGGGGAAACCACCGGCATTCATAACAACATAATCCGGCTCGCCAAAATTCGCCAATTCCTCTTTAGTAGGCATAATCAACATGTTCTGCATAAAGAGTGCGTGGTAAGCCCGTGTACAAATAATCCTTGTTTTTATCCTATAATCTGGATCCCAACCTGCAAAAGCGTCCACAACAAATAAGTGCTCACGTGTATTGAGATAATCAAGGGCACGTTCGTGATTTACCATATAGGTATGCTCGTCCAACCCGATATTGATTTTGCCCCAATCAATGTTGTTTTCAGAATCGGGATGCCGTACGATACGTTTGTCCTTTGGGCTGCGACCTGTCTTTTCCCCAGAGTAGGTCATCAAAGCGCCTACATCGGAAATTGCCGTACCTTTTTCCAATCTCAGCCCCAATTCATAAAGTACAGGTACACTACTGTTTCGATAAATGGTTTCGGTATCTATACCGTATTTCCGAAGGTTAAATGCTTCTGCCATGTTCAATTGTTTTTAAAGTTGATATATAGTATTTGCTCATAAATCTTATGCAAATTTAGTTGATAAGGTAAGGTAAAAAAGATGACAAATGTCATGTAGGCGAAAATCAATGGTTGGCTTTCAATGAATTTAACCTTAAGATAACCTATGTATACAGCTTTATTTTAAATTTAAACGATACAACTACTTGTGCATGCTTTATTATCTTTGTTAGGATATGAATGAACACTTGGATCCAACGGCAGAGAACTTTTCCCAGGAAGAACTGGATGTCGAAAGGGCATTGAGACCTGTTACGTTTGACGATTTTACGGGACAAGAGCAGGTTCTGGAAAATCTAAAAGTCTTTGTACAGGCAGCCAATTTAAGAGATGAGGCTTTGGATCATACCCTGTTCCATGGCCCCCCTGGTCTGGGCAAGACTACGTTGGCCCATATTTTAGCCAATGAACTAGGTGTAGGTATCAAGATTACTTCGGGACCGGTGTTGGACAAGCCTGGGGATTTGGCCGGTCTGTTGACCAATCTTCAAGAAAGGGATGTCCTTTTTATAGATGAGATTCACAGGCTAAGCCCTATTGTAGAAGAATATCTCTATTCTGCCATGGAGGATTACAAAATAGATATCATGATCGAGACGGGACCCAATGCCCGTTCTGTACAGATTAACCTTAATCCGTTCACCTTGATAGGTGCCACCACACGTTCGGGTCTATTGACGGCTCCCATGAGGGCCCGTTTTGGTATTTCCAGCCGATTGGAATATTATTCCACGGAATTACTGTCCACCATAGTACAGCGCAGTGCGGATATCTTAAAAGTACCTATTATCAATGAGGCCGCTATTGAGATTGCTGGTCGTAGTAGAGGTACCCCGAGAATCTGCAATGCCCTTCTACGCCGTGTTCGCGATTTTGCCCAGATCAAGGGTAATGGCAATATAGATATGGAAATCTCAAAATTCGGACTTAATGCCTTACATGTGGACGCCCATGGTCTCGATGAAATGGATAATAAGATTTTGACTACCATCATCGATAAGTTCAAAGGAGGCCCTGTTGGCATTACTACATTGGCCACCGCTGTCTCCGAAAGTGCGGAAACAATTGAAGAAGTATATGAACCTTTTTTGATTCAACAGGGTTTTATAATGCGTACGCCACGGGGCCGGGAGGTAACGGAATTGGCCTATAAACATTTGGGGCGGATAAAAGGTGGTGATCAGCCGGGCTTGTTCTGATGAAAAATTTACCGATTATCCCCCGATATGAAGTACTAAGGAACAGAAGGACTATTCTAAAAAACCCTTTGCCATTTCATCACAAGTATTTTCAGGAGTATGGGGATACCTTTAGGATAAATTTGGGCAGGAGTAGCGATTGGGTCTTTACCAGGAATGCAAAATCCATCCGGCATATACTTCAAAAAAACCACAAGAGCTATGGAAAGTCGTCCTTACAGACCAAGGAATTGGCCAAATATATTGGCCACGGACTGCTAACATCCAATGGTGAGTTCTGGCGTGTACATCGAAGGATGATACAACCTGCCTTCCACAAGAAAAAATTGGAAGGCCTAATAGGCATGATGTATAGCACTATTGAAGCCGAACTGAATGCCGTACAAGTAGATTCCGAACATGACATTTTTCCATTGATGGGGGATTTGGCCTTTCAAGTAGTGGCAAGATCTCTTTTTAGTGCGGACAATATCCGTGATAGGATGCAACGTTTAAAGGATATTACTATTGCCAATCAGCAAATGTTAATCAAGGAAATGCGAATGCCCTATTTAAAATGGTGGTTTCATTTGAACGGGGATATCCGAAGGCATTTAAAGTTATCTGCCGAGGCAAGACATTTGATCAGTGGAATCGTCCAGGAACGCTTGGACTCCAATGAGAAAAAAGACGACTTGTTGGATATGCTATTGGATGCCCGGTATGAAGACGGCACACACATGCAGAGGGAACAGTTGATTGATGAGGTAATGGTACTTTTTACGGCAGGTCATGAAACCACGGCCAATGCTTTGAGCTTTACTTTGATATTATTGGGAAAACATCAAGAGATTCAACAAAGACTTTTTCAGGAAGTGAAGGATGTTGATTTTGAAACGGGGAGCAATATACGGGCTTTGGCCCAATTACCGTATACCCAACAGTGTATAGAGGAATCCATGCGCCTGTATCCCCCGGTATATTTTATGGATCGGGTAAGTTTGGCCGAAGATATAATCGAAGGCCATGTTTTTAAAAAAGGTACCGTATGGTTGATGAGCATCTACGAGTTGCATCGACATGCGGATTTCTGGGAAAATCCAAACCAATTCGTCCCGGAGCGCTTTGCTTCCAATGACAAAAAGGATTTTTCCAGTCACTACTTTCCTTTTGGGGCAGGGCCTCGAATGTGCGTGGGCAATAATTTTGCCATGTATGAAATGATGATGACGATTGCCTTTTTGATTAAAAAGTATCGATTGTCCACTACCCAAGAAATCAAAGTTCATCCATTGATCAGCTTAAAACCGAAAGGGGCGTTTATAAAACTTAGAGCACGTACATAAATGTATGGAAAAGGCGGACATACAATTTTAATAAAAGAAGAAGCCAAGCGCCTCGGTTTTTTATCTTGTGGTATTTCCAAAGCCGAATTTTTAGAGGAAGAGGCCCCTAGACTGGAAAAGTGGCTTAAAAATGACATGCATGGCGAAATGCACTATATGGAAAACCATTTTGATAAGCGCTTGGATCCTACTAAGCTGGTAGATGGGGCAAAGTCGGTAATTTCCTTGCTGTTGAATTATTATCCCTCCGAAACCCAAAACACCGATTCGTATAAAATCTCGAAATACGCCTATGGTACGGACTACCACTTTGTAATCAAGGAAAAGCTTAAAAATCTGCTCCATTTTATTCAAGAAGAAATTGGCGAGGTCCATGGCCGGGCTTTTGTAGACTCTGCCCCTGTATTGGATAAGGCCTGGGCCGCAAAAAGTGGTTTGGGCTGGATGGGCAAGCACAGCAATCTGCTTACACAACAGGTTGGTTCTTTCTATTTTATTGCAGAGCTCATAGTAGACCTGGAATTGGAGCATGATTCCCCAGTAACGGATCATTGTGGTTCCTGTACGGCCTGTATCGACGCCTGTCCTACGGAAGCCATTGTAGGGCCCTATGTAGTGGACGGTAGCAAATGCATATCCTATTTTACGATTGAGCTCAAAAATGAAATTCCAACTTCGGTCAAAGACCAATTTGAGGATTGGATCTTCGGTTGTGATATTTGTCAGGATGTTTGCCCTTGGAATCGCTTTTCCAAGTCGCATAACGAACCTCTGTTTGAACCCAAACCAGAATTACTGTCCATGACCAAAAAAGACTGGGATGAAATAACGGAGGAAGTCTTCAAAAAGGTTTTTCAAAATTCGGCCGTAAAACGCACCAAATTTTCCGGTCTCAAAAGAAATATCCACTTCATTAAATAAATTTTAAGGGTAAGGTTTTCAAAACCTTAGGCTTTTTTGCTTCTCTTTTTTTCTTGGGCAGAAAACGCAAACGTTTTCGTAATAAAATTTACCACTTTCTATTTAAGATTTTTTTAAGAAGTCGTTAAAAATGCTATATTCGGAGACTGTTCTATTTTGTGGATTTCTCAAAATTGAGTTATGGATACGCATTATAATTTAAAATAATCGTAATTGATTGTCGAAATGCCAAAATGAACTAGTAAAACTGACTAAACTAAATCAATACTATCATGGGCGGATTGGAAACATTGGACGTAATTGTAATTCTGGTATATCTCGTAGGAATTATCATTTATGGAATATCAAAGTCCAAGAGAAGCAGTTCGGAGGATTATTTTTTGGGTGGTAGGACCATGACCTGGCCCATTGTCGGTATTGCGCTATTTTCGGCCAATATTTCCAGTTCTACCTTAGTGGGGCTGGCCTCGGATGGTTTTCAGACCAATATCAATGTCTATAACTATGAATGGTATGCCGTTGTAATTTTAATCTTCTTTTCCATTTTTTTCTTACCCTTCTACCTAAAATCCGGGGTATACACCATGCCGGAATTTATGATGCGCAGGTACGATAAGCGGTCTCGTTACTATTTTTCCTTCATTACCATTTTGGGGAATGTCCTTGTGGACACCGCAGCCGGTCTCTATGTAGGAAGCATTGTTTTAAAATTGTTGTTCCCTGAAATTAACTCTACATATATCATCATCATGTTGGCCGTTGCGGCAGCAGCGTATACCATTCCGGGAGGGCTAAATTCAGTAATACAGACCGAAGTGATACAAGCCGTGCTACTCATTATTGGCTCGTGCTTCCTCACTTATTTTGCTTTTGATCAATTGGGAGGTGGTTGGCAAGGAATGATGGGAAAACTGGATGCCATGCTAGCCGGTGGGGAGGTGAATTTTGGGGATAGGGCCACCGAAGGTAAATTTATTCCGTCCAATTCGGATGAAGTATTTAGTCTGGTACGTCCGGACAATGATGAATTTATGCCCTGGTGGGGATTATTGACCGGGGTTCCTCTCTTGGGCTTTTATTTTTGGGCCAATAACCAGTTTATGGTACAGCGTGTTTTAGGGGCAAAGGACCTGAACCATGGGAGATGGGGTGCGCTTTTTGCCGGACTTTTAAAGCTCCCGGTTATTTTTATCATGGTCGTTCCCGGCGTATTGGCCTTGTTGCTTTTTAACAATCTGGATATTTCCGGACTCAATTACCCTGTGGCCGATGGTGGAATATGTCAGAACTTGTCGGATTGTCCTAACCTTACCTATCCGGTTTTGTTATTTCAATTACTGCCCACTGGAATTTTAGGTCTGGTCGTGGCTGGTCTTTTGGCAGCGATGATGTCCTCGGTTTCAGCAACCTTTAATTCGGCCTCCACTTTGATTACTATGGATTTTGTAAAACAACTTCGCCCGGAAATGACAAGTAAACAATTGGTTCGGGCGGGTCAAATAGCAACCCTGGTTTTGGTGGTCCTTGCTTCCGCATGGGTTCCTTTCATTGAAAAGGTAAGTGATTCGTTATGGGGCTATTTGCAGTTGGTCATCGCATTTACCAGTCCTCCAGTGGTATCTGCGTTTATATTGGGACTTTTTTGGAAAAGGGCGAATGGTACTGGAGCCTTTGTTAGTTTGTTGGTCGGTGGTGCCTTCGCTCTTTTTATGATATTGTCGGCGGCATATGATATTTCCCCTTACCTCAATGATTTCCATTTCCTGGCAAAAGCAAATCTATTGTTCATTATAAGCATCATTGTTCATGTGGTGGTAAGTTTGGCAACCGATCTTCCAGCTGAGGAACAGGTAAAAGAGTATACCTACAAGAAGGAAATGTTTACTGAAGAGACAGAAGAGCTTAGTGCTCTCCCATGGTATAAAAATTATCGGTATCTCGCCATCATATTATTGGTAGTTACCACAATTGTGGTGGGTTCTTTTTTGTAAATTAAAAATGAATTGTAAAAAAGCATCAATATTTTTATTGATGCTTTTTTGTTTTTGGGAACCTTATTCCTAAAAGATTAGGCTAAATTTACAGATTAAACTTCGGATATGAGTGAAGAGAAACGTAGAAGGGAGGCCTTGGTATACCACGCCAAACCCAGACCCGGAAAAATCAAAATAGTACCCACCAAACCGTATGCCACCCAACGCGATTTGGCATTGGCATATTCCCCGGGAGTGGCGGAACCCTGTTTGGAAATTGAAAAGAACAAAGAAGATGTTTATAAGTATACCTCTAAGGGAAATATTGTTGCCGTCATTTCCAATGGTACGGCGGTATTGGGTTTGGGGAATATAGGGCCTGAGGCTTCCAAACCGGTTATGGAAGGTAAGAGTCTGCTATTTAAGATTTTCGCCGATATCGATGGAATAGATATTGAATTGGATACTGAGGATGTGGACAAGTTTGTTGAAACGGTAAAGACCATTGCCCCGACCTTTGGCGGGATTAATTTGGAAGATATCAAAGCTCCAGAAGCTTTTGAAATAGAACGCCGTTTAAAGGAAGAATTGGATATTCCTGTAATGCATGATGATCAGCATGGTACCGCAATCATTTCCGCCGCCGCGTTATTGAATGCGCTGGAATTGACAAAGAAAAAAATTGAGGAAGTAAAAATAGTGGTCAGTGGAGCAGGAGCAGCCGCCGTTTCCTGTACCAAGTTATACAAGGCTTTCGGGGCCGAAGCGGAAAATATTGTAATGTTGGATAGTAAGGGCGTAATCCGAAAGGACCGGGCAAATCTATCCAATGAAAAGCTGGAGTTTGCCACAGACCGAAAAATAGACACTCTGGAAGAGGCCATGGAGGATTCCGATGTTTTTATTGGATTGTCCATTGCCGATATTGTGACTCCAAAGATGTTAAAATCCATGGCCGAAAATCCTATTGTATTTGCCATGGCCAACCCAAATCCGGAAATAAAGTATGAATTGGCCTGTAAAACCAGGGACGATATTATTATGGCTACGGGACGTTCCGATCATCCCAATCAGGTAAACAATGTTCTGGGATTTCCATTCATATTTAGGGGTGCCTTGGATGTAAGGGCTACCGCTATTAATGAGGAGATGAAAATGGCCGCAGTAAAGGCATTGGCAGATTTGGCAAAACAACCCGTCCCTGAACAAGTAAATATTACATACGGGGAGACTAGGCTTACTTTTGGTAAGGACTATATTATTCCCAAACCTTTTGACCCAAGACTTATTTCCGAGATTCCGCCTGCGGTGGCCAAAGCTGCTATACAAAGTGGAGTATCCAAGGCCCCAATTACCGATTGGGAAGCCTATATCGAGGCTCTCCTACAACGATCCGGCGATGATAACAAGGTGATGCGCCTGCTTATGAACAGGGCAAAAATAAATCCCAAAAAAATTGTTTTTGCCGAAGCTGATCACTTGGATGTTCTCAAGGCCGCGCAGATTGCCTATGAAGAGGGTATTGCACAACCCATTTTGTTGGGGGATAAACAAATTATTTCCGAATTAAAGAAAGAATTGGAATTTGATGCGGACGTACCCATTATTGATCAATATGGAGATGATTCCGTAGAAAAGAGAAACCATTATGCCCAGAGATATTGGGAAAGTAGGAAGAGAAGCGGAACCACTTTGTATAGTGCACAAATAAAAATGCGGGAGCGCAATTATTTCGGTGCCATGATGGTTTTGGAAGGAGATGCCGATGGTATGATAACCGGACATTCCAGGGCCTATGCCAATGTCGTGAAACCCGTATTTGAGGTTATTGGAAGGGCGACCAATGTAAGAAAGGCGGCGACCGCCCATATTATGATAACGAATAATGGCCCTCTGATTTTGTCGGATACCTCTATTAATATTGATCCCAATGCCGAGGAGTTGGCAGAAATTGCCAGAATGACCGCCAACCTGGGTAGTGCTTTTGGGTTTGATCCGGTCGTGGCCATGCTATCCTATGCCAATTTTGGTGCTTCAAATCATCCTCATGCCTCAAAAGTGAGGAAGGCCGTTGAACAGCTGCATGCCGAAAGGCCCGATTTGATTGTCGATGGGGAAATACAAACTGATTTTGCATTGAACAAAGAGATGCTCCGAAGCCAATTTCCGTTTTCAAAACTTGCTGGGAAAAAGGTCAATACCTTGATATTCCCCAATTTGGAATCCGCGAACATTACCTATAAATTGTTGAAGGAATTACATGCCGCGGATGCCATTGGACCTATAATGTTAGGCTTGCGAAAAGCCGTTCATATCCTGCAACTGGGAGCCAGTGTTGATGAAATGGTAAATATGACGGCGGTAGCGGTAATAGATGCCCAGGAGCGGGAGAAAAGGAAAAAGGCGAAAATGGGAAAATAATTGATTTGCCTAGTATCAAACTACCAAACAACTAACACAAAATTCGAGTGATACATCATCTAAAAGGAAAACTTATAGAAAAAAATCCGACCCATGTCATTATAGAGTGTGGGGGAGTAGGCTATTTTGTAAATATATCGCTCAATACATTTTCTAAAATATCCGATTCAGAGAGTATCAATCTCTTTACCCATTTACAGGTAAAAGAAGACTCGCATACATTGTTCGGTTTTGCAGAGAAATCCGAGCGTGAAATATTCCGTTTACTACTGTCCGTTTCAGGAATCGGTTCCAGCACGGCAAGGACCATGTTGTCCTCCTTGTCCCCGCCCCAAATACGAGAGGCCATTGCTAATGGTAATGTGGCCACGATTCAAGCTATAAAGGGGATTGGGGCAAAAACCGCACAAAGGGTTATTTTGGACCTAAGGGACAAAATTTTGAAGGTCTACGATATGGACGAAGTTTCCATTGATTCAAACAATACAAATAAAGAAGAAGCGTTATCTGCTTTAGAGGTTCTTGGCTTTGCCCGAAGACAGGCCGAAAAGGCAGTGGACAAAGTTCTAAACCAAGACCCTTCTCTAAGCGTTGAGAACATTATAAAACACGCGCTTAAAAATTTGTAATAAGTTTGAAAAAAGGGGCCAAGCAATTTCTTAAATTAACATTTAAGCTTACTTTTCTATTCCTGTTTTTTCTGATGATCGCGGTACCTGCCGTGGCTCAGGAAACTGAGGGAGAGGAACCTGTTGAACAACAACAGGATTCTGTAAAGACAGGCCCGGATTTGGGAAAATTGGTAATGCCCAATCCTGAGAGTATAATCTCCAAATATATTTACAACCCTAAACTGGATAGGTACATTTATAATGAAAGTATCGGGGAATTTAATATAGGCTACCCCATAATCCTTACCCCTGAACAGTATATGGAGTTGGCCAGACAGGAGGGTATCAAGGAATACTTCAAGGAAAAATCCGATGCCTATTCCGGTAAAAAGGAAGGTAGTGAGGAAGCACGTAGAAATCTGCTTCCCAATTTTTATATCAATAATAACTTTTTTCAGTCCGTTTTTGGGGGAAATACCATCGAGGTCATACCCCAGGGTTCAGTAGCTATGGATCTAGGGGTAATCTGGCAGAAGAATGACAATCCAGCACTTTCGCCTCGAAACAGAACAAATCTTTCCTTTGATTTTGACCAGCGGATCAGTCTGAGTATGTTGGGTAAAATTGGGGAACGGTTACAGGTGACTGCAAATTATGACACGGAAGCTACTTTTGATTTTCAAAATATAGTAAAGTTAGACTATACCCCAACGGAAGATGATATTATCCAAAAAATAGAAATCGGAAATGTGAACATGCCTTTGAACAGCTCTTTGATTCAAGGAGCGCAAAGCCTGTTCGGGGTAAAGACCCAATTGCAGTTTGGAAAAACCTCGGTAACTGCGGTCTTTTCCGAGCAACGTTCCCAGAACAACACGGTAGTAGCTCAAGGAGGAGGTACATTGAACGATTTTTCCATTACCGCCCTGGACTATGACGAGGACAAACACTTTTTCTTGGCCCAGTATTTTCGAGATCAATATGATGGTGCTTTGGCCAATTATCCTTTTATACAAAGTCAGGTGCAGATTACCCGTTTGGAGGTATGGGTTACCAACAGGAGCCAGCAGACCTTGAATGTCCGAAACGTTGTGGCTATTCAGGATTTGGGCGAAGCCAACGAGGAACAGACCCGGATAGGACTTTTAAACGGTGCTCCCGCCGGTTTCTTCAATGACCCAAGTAATGTCCTGCCTCGGAACGACGCCAATGATTTTGACCCCGAGCAGATAGGGACGGGTGCTTTAACACTGTCCATTAGGGATATTGCAACTGTAGAGGCCGGGTTTAACATTCCGGGATATCAATCAAACCAAGGATTTGATTATGCCATCTTGGAGAACGCAAGAAAGTTGGAAGCGGGAAGGGATTATGATTTCAATTCACAGTTGGGCTATATATCCTTGAACCAGCGTTTGAGCAATGATGAGGTATTGGGCGTCGCATTCCAATATACCTTTAACGGGCAAGTCTTTCAAGTTGGGGAATTTGCCAATGGAGGTCTGGATGCTACCACGGTTTCTGGTGGAGCAAACCCGATAATCGAAAACAATACATTGATTCTTAAGTTGTTGAAAAGCAATATTACTAATATCTCAGATCCCATTTGGGATTTGATGATGAAGAACATATATGCTACCGGAGCTTTTCAATTGAGCCAGGAAGACTTTAAGATGAATGTCCTGTATTCAGACCCTACACCTAGAAATTATATTACACCTGTAGATGATGCTACCTGGCCCACAGGTTTGGAAGAGGATATCCTTTTAGAGGTTTTTAATTTGGATCGTTTGAATGTTTACAATGATGTACAGCCGGGAGGTGACGGTTTCTTTGATTTTGTACCCGGAATTACTGTGAATACACAAGGAGGACTCATTATTTTCACAAAGGTGGAACCTTTTGGCGAATATTTATTCGAAGAACTTGGCGGCGGAACGTATGAGAATGTACCAGGATACAACCCAAACCAGGAGCAATATGTCTTTCGGGATATGTATGAGCTTACCAAGGCGGCGGCATTGCAAGATCCGGAAAAGAACAAGTTTATTTTAAAGGGACGCTATAAGTCCGAAGGAAGCAGTGGAATTCCCATAGGAGCCTTTAATGTGCCTCGGGGATCTGTGCGAGTTACCGCTGGGGGGCGTCAATTGCAAGAAGGAATAGATTATACCGTGAACTATCAGGCGGGTACCGTACAAATTTTGGATCCGAGCCTTGAGGCTTCCAATACTCCGATAAATATTTCGGTGGAGAACAATGCCGTATTTGGTCAACAGACCCGAAGGTTTACCGGGATAAATGTTGAGCATCAGTTTAATGAAAACTTTGTACTCGGGGCAACTTGGTTAAATCTGAATGAAAGACCCCTGACCCAAAAATCGAATTTTGGAGTGGAACCGGTAAATAATACCATCTTTGGCCTTAATGGAAATTTTTCAACAGAAGTTCCTTTCCTTACACGTATGATCAACAAATTGCCGAACATAGATACGGATGTACCTTCCAATGTATCGGTCCGTGCGGAAGTAGCCTGGTTAAAGCCCAATTCCCCAAAAAATGCCGACTTTCAGGGAGAGACCACTACATATCTGGATGATTTTGAAGGAGCACAGGCCTTAATAGATATACGCGGATCTTTGGGCTGGACTTTGGCCAGTACCCCGTTGGAGTTCACTCCGGGAGGGCAATTGTCCGGAAGCTCCCCAGAAGACCCGGACAATCTTTTGAACGGTTATGGCAGGGCAAAGATGGCATGGTATACCATAGATCCCATATTTTACACCAACCAAAGGCCATCCGGTGTTTCGGATAGCGATGTTTCCACAAACCCTACACGCAGGATATTTGTGGATGAGGTTTTTCCCCAAGTGGATATCGCCCAAGGTCAGACTACGGTTCAGAATACCTTGGATTTAGCCTATTACCCCAATCAAAAGGGTCCCTATAACAACAACCCCAATTTTGATACGGAAACACCGGGCAATAAATGGGCAGGTATTATGCGTTCCCTAAGTAGTACCAACTTTGAGCAGTCCAATGTAGAATTTGTCCAGTTTTGGGTATTGGATCCCTATGTAGATGGGACGACTACAAGTCCGGGGGAATTGGTCTTGAACCTGGGAAATATCTCGGAGGATGTCCTTAGGGACGGCAAAAAACAATATGAAAATGGCTTGCCGGGAGTAGAGAGCAATGACTTGATTGCCCCAACGTCTTGGGGCGAGGTTCCGGCTACACAATCACTGGTCTATGCCTTTGATGCCAATGAGACCAATCGTAGTCTTCAGGATATCGGTCTTGATGGATTGGACGATGCTGGGGAAACATCGGTTTATTCGAATAATACAGGGAATGATCCCGCTTTGGACAATTATCAATATTACCTGAATCGAGAAGGTGGGATTTTGGAGCGCTATCTCGATTTTAATAATACGGAGGGCAACTCTCCAGTTCAGGTGACCAACACCAACAGGGGATCCACTACGCTTCCGGATGTAGAGGATATAGACCGGGATTTGACTATGAATACGGTCAATAGTTATTATGAATATCGAATTCCCATCAAACCGAATACTACTATTGATGATTTATATGTGACCGATATTAAGGAAGGGGTTACTCCGGAATTGCCGGACGGATCTCAACTAAACCGAAGATGGATACAATATAAGGTCCCGTTAAGCGATTTTACCGAAGCAGTAGGGGGCATAACCGATTTTAGGTCCATCAGCTTTATGCGAATGTACTTGACCAACTTTAACAGTGATGTAGTGCTTCGTTTTGCTACTCTGGATTTGGTACGTGGCGATTGGCGGACTTATACCAAAAACCTCCAAAATGAGGATACAGACACAGATCCCTCCGATGATGGTACGGTAGTAGATGTAAATACAGTGAATATTGAGGAGAACAACTCAAGAATTCCTATCCCTTATGTACTTCCTCCGGGAGTAGTACGGGAACAGTTGAACAACAATAATACGATTATTCGCCAAAATGAACAATCGCTTTCCGTGGTCGTGGAGAACTTGGAATCGCAGGATTCCCGGGGAGTCTTTAAGAATTTGAACATAGACCTTCGCCAATATGAAAAGATAAAAATGTTCATGCACGCGGAGAAGATTGTGGACAGTGATTATTCTGATGATGACATCCCTTTGGTAGGGTTTTTAAGAATCGGGACGGATTTCACACAAAACTTTTACCAGATAGAACTTCCCTTACGGTTTACATCGTTTACGAGCACTTCGGAAAGTGAGATTTGGCCAGAGGATAACGAAATGGATCTTGCGCTAAGTGATCTGAACAAGGTGAAATCCTTGTGGATCAACAATGGAGATTTAAGTGAGGTTCGCTTTTTTGAAGTGGAAAACGGGGAAGTAATTCCGGTGGAAGAGTTTGCTCCCAGGACTCCGGGCAGGCTGCGGATAGGTATAAAGGGTAATCCATCCCTGGGAAGTATTCGAAGTATGATGGTAGGTATAAAGAATACGGACGATTTTCCGGCCCGTGGTGAAGTATGGTTCAACGAATTACGTTTGGCCGGATTGGACAACAATGGAGGTTGGGCGGCCGTGGCCGCAGTGGACGCCAACCTGGCCGATTTTGCCAATGTATCGGCAACAGGTAGTAGGAGTACTTCAGGTTTTGGAGCCATAGACCAAATGCCTAACGAGCGCGCTAGGGAAGATGCCATTTCCTATGATGTGGTCACCAATATAAACGTGGGACAATTGTTACCCAAAAAATGGGGCATACAACTTCCTTTCAATTATGGTATTTCCGAGCAGTTGATTACCCCGGAGTTTGATCCGGTCTATGACGATTTAAAATTGGACGATTTGATCGATACCGCTCCTACGGCCGAGGCCGCGGAAGAAATCAGGCAACAGGCCGAAGATTACACCAAACGGACAAGTATTAACCTGATAGGTGTACGTAAGGATAGGGGAGAGGAGGCCGATGCCAATTTCTATGATATTGAAAACTTTACCTTCAATTACTCCTATAACGAGACGAATCACAGGGACTTTGAAATAGCCAACCTAAAAGATCAAAACGTAGTGACGGGATTTGTGTACAATCATGCTTTTGAACCTGTGGAAGTAGCACCTTTTGCCAAAAAGGATTCGCTCTTTACGGGCAAGTATTGGCAATGGCTCAAAGAATTGAATCTAAGCCTTTTGCCTGCCACCGTTTCCGTAAACTCCAATATAAACAGACAATTTAATAGACAGCGTTTTAGGGATGTACGCGAAGAAGGTGTGGAACGTTTGGAGCTTCCGGAACTACAACAACGAAATTATCAGTTTAACTGGCAGTATGCCATAAACTATAATCTTACCAAGTCCTTGCGATTGAATTTTACGGGAAGCAACAATAATATTGTGCGCAATTATTTTGAGGACGAAGATAATCCGGATTCCCAAATAGACCAGACCTTGGGCCTTTGGGACGGATTTTGGGATTTAGGGGAACCCAATAGGCATTCCCAGCAAATGCAGTTGAATTATGAATTGCCGTTCAATAAGATTCCAGCTTTGGATTTTATCAATGCCCAGTATACCTACACCGGTGATTTTGATTGGCAACGGGGGGGAGATGCACTCCGGGAGGTTGCCGGAGAAGATATCAATACGGTGCAGAACGCCAATACGCATAACCTAACAGCAAACCTAACCCTGCAGAAGTTCTATGATATGATCGGGCTTAAAAAGCGGGATGGTAAGGTAGCCGTAAATCGGTCTCCTATCCGTAGAGATAAAGCAGGAAACACGGGCACAACGGAAGAAGAACAAAAACAAAAGACAAGTGCCCTTTTTAATACGGCCGTTGATATTTTGACCATGGTGAAGCGGTTAAACATCAATTACAACGAAAGCAATGGTAAAGTGCTTCCAGGATATACCCAGAGCATAGGTTTTATTGGATCCTTACGACCTTCTGTTGGATTTGTTTTCGGTAGTCAGGCCGATGTGCGTTTTGATGCTGCCCGTAACGGATGGTTAACACAGTTTGATGGATTCAATGAGCAATTCCTAGAGCGTACCAATAAACAATTGAATATCACGGCAACGGCTCAGGTCACTCAGGATTTGACCATAGACCTCTCAGCCGATAGGCAATATTCCAGTAGTTATCAGGAAAATTTTGAGGTGATTCCGGATATTGAAAATGGTGGACTCAGGTACAACGAGTTATTGGGAAATCAATTTGGGAATTTCAGTATTTCTACCGTGATGATCGGGACTGTCTTCGGAAAAAGCGATGAGTTTACCTCTGAAACCTTCGAAAAATTTAAGGAGAATAGAATAACCATTGCCAATAGATTGGTTGCTGATAGAGGGCAATCCCCGGGAACTTTGGATGAGGACGGTTTTCCACAGTTGTATGGCAAGACCAATCAAGAAGTGCTTTTACCTGCATTTTTCGCGGCATATACCGGTCAGGATGTGAATAGGGTAAATCTGGATGCTTTTCGAGATATTCCCATTCCCAACTGGAACATAAAATATACGGGATTAATGCGCAACAAATGGTTCAAGAAAAAATTCAAGCGATTTTCATTGACTCATGGGTATCGCGCCGCTTATAGTATCAATTCGTTTCAAACCAATTTGGAAAAGGAAAATGGCAGCATCGATTCCGAAACCGGGGACTTATTGCCAGACCTTATTCTGAACAATGTAGTACTTACCGATCAGTTCAATCCGTTAATGCGTGTGGATTTTGAAATGAAGAATTCCATTAGCGTTCTTGCCGAGGTACGGACCGATAGGGCACTGTCCCTTAGTTTTGACAATAATCTTATGACAGAAGTCAATGGCAAGGAATATACATTGGGATTGGGGTACCGTTTTAAGGACGTAAAATTCGTGACCAATATTGGAGGCAACAAAACAAGGCTTAAGGGAGACCTAAATCTTAAGGCAGATGTTACACTACGCGATAATATTACCATCATCCGAAATTTGGACATAGACAATAACCAGATTACCTCTGGCCAAAACCTGTTGTCCATTAAGTTTACCGCGGACTATGCGCTGAATAAGAATTTGAACGCCCTATTCTTCTATGATCATTCGTTCTCCCAATTTGCCGTATCCACAGCTTTCCCACAGACTACCATTAATGCCGGATTTACCCTGCGTTACAACTTTGGGAATTAAATATAAAGCACGGGTACATAGTTCAAATTTAATACGTTACAGACTCAATACCCGAAGTTATAGGCCATATATTTTAGTGTTGTTTTTGTTTGACAGAGGTTTTGGAAAAAATCTATTTCACATTTACCAAATATTGAATTATGGCTTGACATTTGAACTTGAACTTATTCTTGAAAACCTATTCAGAATCTGTTACATTTGCCTACTGATAAAAACAAGAAAAAATGAACATACCATCCGAATTAAAATATACAAAAGATCACGAATGGATACGGATAGAAGATGATGTTGCAACCGTTGGTATAACGGATTTTGCCCAAGGTGAGTTAGGGGACATCGTTTATGTGGAGGTAGAGACCTTGGACGAAACCTTGGATAGGGAAGAGGTTTTTGGTACGGTAGAAGCCGTAAAGACAGTGTCAGATTTGTTCCAGCCTTTGAGTGGTGAGATTATAGCGTTCAATGAAGCATTGGAAGATGAGCCGGAAAAAGTGAACTCCGATCCCTATGGAGAAGGTTGGATGGTAAAGATAAAGTTAAGTGAACCTACGGAAATTGAGGATTTGCTCGGTGCAGAGGATTACAAAGAACTTATAGGTGCCTAAAAAACCGATTTTTACAATTTCCTTTATAAGCTGGATGGTGTTCGTTACATTTTCCAGCTTATATTCTTTTGAGGATACTAGTGTGCCGGCCATTCAAATCCCCCATTTGGATAAAATCGTACATTTCACGTTTTATTTTGTAGCTGCAATTTTGGGCCTGCTCTCCTTTCGCATGAGGGTCAAGGAGGGTGCCCCCTTAAAGAAATTTATGATAGTAATGCTACTGCTCTTGGTCATTTTTGGTATTATTATTGAGGTGATTCAAGATAGATATACTACTTCTAGGGCGGGGGACGTTTTTGATGTATTGGCCAATACGATCGGTGCCTTGGCTGGGGTGTTGACCATAAAAATGCTTTTTTCCTCTAAAAAGGGGTTAAATTGGAAATAGTATTTGCTTTTTACGCATTATTTTAATTAAATTAGCGAACATTAAA
Source organism: uncultured Flavobacteriaceae bacterium (assembly GCA_947494715.1). Classification (GTDB taxonomy): domain Bacteria; phylum Bacteroidota; class Bacteroidia; order Flavobacteriales; family Flavobacteriaceae; genus Ulvibacterium. The sequence goes on from CANLWG010000012.1 coordinate 111,164, forward strand.
GATATAGTTATGGAACTAAAAAAGAATCCAAAAGCCGATGTTGGTAGAAACAGCGGGCTTTATTTTGTAATAGGATTGGCACTGGTTATGGCCATGGTCTATGGTGCTTTGGAGTGGAAAACTTACGATAAGGTAAACGACTACGATATTTCGATGAACGTAGATGATGATTTGGATGAGGAAGTTCCAATGACAGAACAGATTAAAACACCGCCACCGCCACCGCCACCGGCAGCCCCTGAGGTTATTGAAGTGGTAGAGGACGAGGAAGAAGTGGAGGAAACCGTTATAGAGTCTACGGAAACAAGCCAAGAAGAAGAGATTATTGAGGTGGAGGATGTAGCAGTAGACGAGATGGAAGAAGATGTTGACGTACCTTTTGCCGTTATTGAGGATGTGCCTGTTTTTCCAGGTTGTGAGAAGGAAAGCGATAAAAGGGCATGCTTTAACAAAATGATGCAAAAACACATCAGCAAAAACTTTAGATATCCTGAGATAGCCCAAGAAATGGGAGTTCAGGGAAGGGTTAATATCATGTTTGTTATTCAAAAAGATGGTAGCATAGGTAATGTTAGAATGCGAGGCCCGGATAAAAACTTGGAAAAGGAAGCAGCTCGTATCATTGGTAAATTGCCAAAAATGACGCCTGGAAAACAACGGGGAAGAGCAGTTAGGGTTCCTTTTAGTATCCCTATTACATTTAAGCTTCAATAAGATTATATAAGGAATTTTAAAATAAAACCCTGATGTTTAACATCAGGGTTTTTCTTTTTTGGTAAAGTCCTTTCGTCCAATAAACTGTCTTATTCGTTGCAGGAAATAGTGTTTGGGGCTATCTTTGCGAACCTATTGGAATTTGAGAATGAAGACTGCAATTGGAGCGGCAAAAAGCACCTCATGGTCCTTATTTTTTGCTGATTTTAAGGAAATTACCAAAGTTAGGCTTGCCGTAAGTGTAGTCTTTTCTTCCTTGGCCGGTTATCTTTTAGGGGCCGATCAAATAAATTCTGTTTCTCTATTACTACTTGCCTTTGGAGGATATTGCATGGTCGGTGCCTCAAATGTATACAATCAAATCATAGAAAAGGATTTGGATGCTTTGATGAATCGAACTCGGAATAGGCCTATCCCCTCGGGCCGAATGTCGGTCAATAGGGCTTTGTTTATTGCTGTTTCCCTTACTCTTTTAGGAGTGGTTACCTTGTATATTCTAAATCCGAAAACAGCTATGTTCGGTGCAGTATCCATTTTTTTATATACCAGTATATATACCCCGTTAAAGACAAAAACACCGTTGTCCGTATTTGTAGGGGCATTTCCGGGGGCCATCCCATTTATGCTGGGATGGGTGGCGGCCACCAATGATTTTGGAATAGAGCCGGGCACACTTTTTATGATTCAGTTTTTTTGGCAATTTCCTCATTTTTGGGCTTTGGGATGGATGTTGGACGAAGATTACAAAAAAGGTAGATTTAAAATGTTGCCTACTGGCAAGAAGGATGGCGGCACGGCCTTACAAATTATAATGTACACCATATGGATGATGGTTATTTCGGTAATCCCGGTTTTCGGTATTACGGGTAGGTTACACCTTTCCATTGCAGCCGCAATCCTTATTTTTCTTATGGGCTTGGTAATGTTGTTTTTCGCCTTTAAGCTCTATGAAAAAAGAGATAATGCATCGGCCCGGAGATTAATGTTGGCTAGTGTAAGCTATATCACCCTAATGCAAGTGGTATACGTAATCGACAAATTTATACAATGAAACTATAATTCCGATTTCGCAATAATAATTTGAATTGGTCAAAGTAATAGGGATATAAAATAATACAAAAAATCTTTAATGGATTTAACCCAATCAACACAGAAAGAGAAAAATGCGCGCGCCAAAAAAATGATGCTTTGGTTCGGCATTGTGAGCCTGCTCATGGCTTTTGCTGGATGGACCAGTGCCTACATCGTGAGCAGTAGTAGGGAAGATTGGTTGCAGGATTTGGAACTTCCCCCTGCCTTCTACGTGAGTACAGTGGTAATTATAATAAGTAGTCTTACCTATATCCTGGCAAAAAGGGCCATTAAAATGGGAAATTCCAAACAATGTACTTCTTGGTTGGTTGCCACCTTGGTTTTGGGCGTTCTTTTTATTGTGTTACAGTTTAACGGGTTTTCCCAAATGGTGGCTCAAGGATATTATTTTACGGGACCTACAAGCAGCATTAAGATGTCCTATATTTTTCTTATTGCCGCGGTACATGTTGTACACGTAGTTGCGGGCATCATATCCTTACTAGTCGTTTTGTTCAATCAAATTAAAGTAAGGTATACCGCCGATGATTTTTTGGGACTCTCCTTGGGAGCTACATTTTGGCATTTTCTGGATTTGTTATGGATATATCTAGTGCTGTTCATGACCTTTGTAAGGTAATTAATAAAAAAGAATTAACCACGAGCACAATTTATTTCACATAAATTCATTTTAAAAAAGCAACCTTCACCAAAAACACATGAAAAATAATCTTCCCCCATTGTTTTTTCTTTTCACGACCATTTTTTGTAGTGCACAGATTCAATTTGAGCCTGGGTATTTCATTGATAGTACAGGGAAAAGAACAGACTGTTTTATCAAAAATTTAGATTGGATGAATAATCCCATTCAATTTGAATATAGGCTATCTCAAAATGCCATAGTACAACAAGGTACTATTTCAAATGTGATGGAATTTGGCATCGCAGATTATATGAGATATGAGAGACATAGGGTAAAAATAGATCGTTCAAGCGATGATACGAGGAAACTAACGGCAATATCAAATCCTCAATTTGTTGAAGAGAATCTATTTTTGAAATTGTTAATAGGGGGAGACGCCAGTTTATATGAATATGTGGATAAGGATATTCGACGTTTTTTCTTTAAAAAAATTGAATCTCCTGTACAGCCCCTAATTTTTAAAAAGTATTTAGGTGATGGGAACAAAATAGGCACGAATACTCAGTATCGACAGCAACTTCTATCTGCTTTGCAATGCCATGATGTAACGACTTTCAATATCAATAGATTGAGATATACTCGGGATGATTTGATTCGATATTTTAGCAATTATAACTCGTGTTTGGGGAAGGATTTTACAATTCACAAAGAACCCAGGGTCAAAGGTGGGAATAAATTAAAATTTTCATTAAGAGCCGGTTTTAACTATTCTGATTTGAGTGTGAATAGGGATTTATCGTTTCCGGTTGATTTTGTTCCCAATGATGTAAACATTGATTTCGCAGGGGAAATATATTTGCGTTTAGGCTTTGAGATAGAGCTAAAGCTTCCTTTCAATAATAACAAGTGGGCTATATTTTTAGATCCCTCGTACCAGAACTATAGCTCGGAAACCAATTTCACACAGACTTTTGCAGGAACTGTGTATGAATCAAAAGCTGAAGTGAATTATAATACTATTGAATCTCCGGTTGGGGTAAGACATTATTTTTTTCTTAATAACAAGTCTAGGCTTTTTCTAAATGCCTCTATGGCATTGGTTTTTAACATGGACTCGGATATAAAGTTTACTCCCGAGAATCAGATAGGCCAAATAGCGGATTTAGAAGTTAACGGCACGGAAGAGTACTTTTCATTTGGCTTTGGATATAGTTATATAGATAAAATCCAATTGGAACTTAGGTATAATACAAGTAGGGATTTGTTGGGAGACAATCCGGACTGGAAATCAAGTTTTGGAAACAATTTTTCAATTATTATAGGATATTCTATATTGTGATGGCTTTCGTTATTTTTGATAGCCAAAAAGATTTCATTGGGTAATAAAAAAATGTAAATTTGTGCCAATTCTAATCAGACTTTAAGACTTTATGGATTCTACGGTTACTACTGCTTCGGAAGAAAATGTTTGGAGCGGGGGCAACAGGCCCCTCAATGCCAGTTATGGCAAATTAATGATGTGGTTCTTCCTCGTATCCGATGCTTTGACCTTTTCCGGTTTTTTAGCCTCCTACGGATTTTCCAGATTTAAGTTTATAGAGACTTGGCCCATTGCGGACGAGGTGTTTACGCACGTTCCTTTCTTCCATGGTAACTTCCCAATGTATTACGTAGCCTTTATGACCTTCATATTGATTATGTCCTCGGTAACCATGGTACTTGCGGTTGATGCCGGTCATCGGATGAAGAAAAATTCCGTCATATGGTATATGTTCCTCACCATAATAGGAGGTGCCATATTTGTGGGTTCCCAAGCATGGGAATGGGCAACGTTTATTAAGGGCGATTTTGGTGCTTTGGAGACTAAGGGCGGAAGGATCTTACAATTTGTAAAGGCAGATACCGGGGAAAGGACGGCATTGGCGGATTTCGCCAAAGTTATTCCAGATAGTCGTCTAGAACATGAAAGAAAAAATGGTGTTTGGTACTATGATGAGGGATACATGACCAGTTATAACGTAAATGAGGTAATAGAAGGGTTTAAGGCTAACTCGAATATATTGGTAAGAACGGAGACCATTAATGCGGAAGGTGAAAAGGTAGTTCTGGATAGGCAACAGTCATTGACCAAACTTAGGGATGCCACTCAAGTAGTGGAAGGAGCAAACCTTATCCATAACGAATACGGTAGCCGTCTTTTTGCCGATTTCTTTTTCTTTATTACAGGATTTCATGGCTTCCACGTTTTCTCTGGGGTAGTAATCAATATCATTATATTCTTCAATGTAATATTGGGTACCTATGAGCGACGTGGACATTATGAAATGGTAGAGAAAGTAGGTCTATATTGGCACTTTGTAGATTTGGTTTGGGTATTTGTATTTACTTTTTTCTATTTGGTATAGAAGTCTTTGATTTTACTTCCTCGAAGAAGGAAAGTCTAATATGTCGAAAACAAGACAGATTGAAACATGGCACACGAACATAAACTTGAAATTTTTAGGGGACTCTTGAAGTTCAAATCCAACACCCAGAAAATATGGGGTGTTTTAGTTTTTTTGACCATTGTTACCGCAATCGAAGTGGGATTGGGTATTACCAAACCTGTGGTGTTAACAGGCAATTACTTCCTGGGAATGAAGCTTTTGAACTGGATATTCATTATCCTTACCTTGGTAAAGGCCTATTATATTGCTTGGGATTTCATGCACCTTCGGGATGAGAAAAACGCATTGCGAAGAGCCATAGTCTGGACACCAATTTTTTTGGTAGCCTATTTGATTTTTATTCTTCTCTTTGAGGCAGACTACATTTATAATGTGTTTAAAGACGGCTACGTTAAATGGAATTTCTAACGTAGAATTAACAACTTTAAAAGACGGTTTACACACCGTCTTTTTTATTTTTGCATATGTCCGTGGAGCTATGAAAAAGACATTTGTCCTAACCGTTTTATTTGTTTTGCCCATCGTTGTGTACTTGTTTTTTGCCTCCGGTGTAACCAACTTTGGAAAACTGCCCACATTAACGGAAAACGTATCCAATTTACCGTCTTCCGATAGCGATGTTTCCTTAAAGGGAAAGATTACTATTTTAGGCTTTTTGGGAAAAGATATTGAGCTCAAAAAAGGAAACGCCTTCAATCTTAACCAAAAAATATACAAACGATTTTACGAGTTTAAGGACTTCCAATTTCTTATGGTCGTTCCCAGGGGAACTGAAGAAAAGGTTTTGGAATTAAAAAAGGAATTGGGCGGCTTGGCAGATATCAAGAAGTGGAATTTTGTTCATGTCGAGGAGAATGAGATATATAAGTTTTTCAAGGGCTTACGAACCAATTTGTCCTTGGATGAAGGTTTATCTACTCCCTATGTATTTATAATAGATAAGGACGGTAATTTAAGGGGTAGGACAAATGATGAAGACGAAGGCACAAAATTTGGTTTTGATGCGACTTCAGTGGCCGATTTGAATAACAAGATGGAAGATGATGTAAAAATAATCTTGGCAGAATATCGTATGGCCCTAAAGAAAAACAATTCCAACAGGGATAAATAATGCACAAAAAGTACACCTATATCTGGGTATCCTTTGTAATCTTGATCTTTGGGATAATTTTTATCCCCAAGATAGTGGATCGAGTACGAAGTGGGGAGATCGTTGAAAATGATAGGATGAGCAAATTGGCCTTTATTGAGGTCAATACCCAAAAAAGAAAGGTACCCTCATTTTCTTTCATTAATCAGGATAGCCTTTTGATTACGGACAAGGATTATTTGGGCAAAGTATATGTGGCGGAATTCTTTTTTACTACCTGTCCCACCATCTGTCCGGTAATGACCAAAAATTTGGTGCAGCTCCAAGACGCGTTTAAGGATTCCGAGGATTTTGGCGTCGTTTCCTTTACCATTAATCCGCGTTATGATACCCCTCGGGTTCTAAAGGAATATGCCGAAAAAAATATGATTACGGATATAGATTGGCACTTATTGACCGGCGATAGGGATTCAATTTACAATTTGGCACAAAACGGATTCTATTTGGTTACCAATGAAAACGAGGAGGCTCCAGGCGGTTTTGAGCATTCGGGCATGTTCGCCCTAATTGATAAAAATGGGTATTTCCGTTCCAGAAGGGATGCTGCAAACAATCCTATAATATATTATAGAGGTACTATTACAGAGGAACAGGGTGAAAATAGTGAAGGGGAAGAAGAGCAAATAAGTATACTAAAAGAGGACATTAAAAAATTATTGAAAGAAGAATAAATGGAGACCATTGAACTTAGGGAGAAAAGATTTAATAGGATAATTACAGTAGTATCCATTCTGGTGCCTGTTGTGGTCGCTATTTTGTTCCGAGTGAAATTGCCTAATGTGGAGCCATTAACCTTTTTGCCCCCTATTTATGCATCCATAAACGGTTTAACGGCACTCTTATTGATTTTGGCCGTTTGGGCCATTAAACAAGGAAAACAAACGTTTCACCAAAATATAATGACCACTTGTATCATACTATCTGCCATGTTCTTGATAATGTACATCGCATATCATATGACATCGGAATCCACACCTTTTGGAGGAGAAGGGAACATTAAGTATGTGTATTACTTTATTTTGATAACGCATATCATACTATCTATTCTAATAATCCCTTTGGTTTTAAAAACCTACGCAAGGGCATATCTTGATAAGTTCGAGGCACATCGAAGATTGGCCAAGATTACCTTTCCCATATGGCTATATGTAGCGGTAACGGGAGTCGTAGTTTATATCATGATTTCACCTTACTATGCACATTAATAGAAAAAAATTGGTCTTGCCCTATTTTCTCCTTGCTATATGGGACACGATGAAAGGACAAATGAGTGATGTTTTAAAGACGGTCTCAAATAGGAAGGGATTGCTTTTGTTTTTTGGATGCCTCCTTATATTTTCATTTTCTGCCGAGGCCCAATGCGCCATGTGCCGTGCCGTTTTGGAAAGTGAAGGAAACAAAAGTACGGCGGAAGGGATAAACAATGGCATAGTATACCTGATGGCTATACCATATGTCCTTGTAGGGGTTTTATTTTACTTTGTATACAAAAAAATTAAGGGATAGGCTTCTTGCTTATTTTTAACATATTTTTAAGACCAGTACTGTAACAATGGAATGTTATGGAAGTCTTATAAAAGTGCACTAGTGCGTATTGCACGTATCAATCAAAACCGACCGAATGTTTGATATCGAAAGATGGCAGGAAATTTTTGATACCATTCGCAAAAACAAATTGCGAACGTTCCTTACTGGACTTTCCGTTGCTTCCGGCATATTTATTTTGGTAATCTTATTAGGTTTTGGGCAAGGGATGCAAAATGGAGTTGCCCATGAATTTGAACAGGATGCATCTACAAGTGTTTGGGTATGGCCGGGGGTTACCGCTAAGGAGTACAAAGGACTTAACCCAGGTAGGAGAATACAATTTCGTAACGAGAATTACGAGAATACAGTATCCCTTTTCAGTGATGATATAGAATACAAATCGCCCCGTATTTTTGTTCGGGATGTTTCGGTCAACTATGGGAACGAAGTCCTGGTCTATAGTGTCCAAGGAGTCTCCTATCAATTTCAGCAAATTGACAATGCCAAAATGTCCGAAGGCCGGTTTGTCAATTACAGTGATGAAATAGGTACTGCTAAAGTGGCCGTTCTTGGTAATAAGATAAAGAGGGATGTATTCAAGAATGTGGATGATCCTTTGGGAGAGTATATAGATATATCTGGCATTCCCTTTAAGATTATAGGATTTTTTGGAGAGCAAGAGGAACGCGAGGAAGAAGTCATTTACATTCCGATTACTACGGCCCAAAAGGTTTTTAATGGATCGGATAGGGTAAGCAATTTGGCGTATACCGTGCCTCCCATGGAAAATTTCGACGAGGCTGCTGCACGGGCGGTAAAGTTCAAAAATGATTTGAAGGCCTACTTGCAACAGGCCCATACCGTTGCACCGGATGATACTAGTGCCATTCAGGCGTGGAGTGCTCTAGAAGAGGCAAAGCGTTATTATGGGCTAACGGGAAATATCAAATTCTTCTTTTGGTTTGTAGGGGTTTGTACCATTATAGCTGGGGTGGTCGGGGTAAGTAATATTATGCTTATTGTGGTCAAGGAGCGAACTAGGGAAATAGGAATACGGAAGGCTTTGGGAGCAAAGCCTTGGTCTATAGTTGGTATGATTCTTCATGAATCTATTTTTGTTACGGCTATCTCCGGTTTCGCCGGCCTAATTTTTAGTATGGGGCTTTTGGAATTGGTAGGCCCCCACATAGAGGTGGATTATATCATGAACCCATCCGTAAATTTCAATGTGGCATTGGCCACCGTTTTTGTACTGATTTTTGCAGGCACTTTTGCAGGTTTTTTTCCCGCATGGCGTGCAGCAAAAGTGCAGGTGGTAGAAGCCTTAAAAGACGAGTGAACCACAAATGAAAGGCGACTTAGGTTTTGGAGTTTGAGTTTTGAAATTTTGTATAAAGTGAATAATGTTTAACAGGGATCGTTGGAAAGAAATTTTGGAAGTACTCACCAGCAATTGGTTCAGGACCGTATTGACCGCTTTTGGTGTATTCTGGGGTATCTTGATCTTAATTATCCTTTTAGCGGCAGGTAAGGGTCTTGAGAACGGGATTAAGGCAGATTTTGGGGATATTGCCACAAATACCATGTTCATGTGGACCCGTAGTACTACCAAATCGTATCAGGGGCTTCCAAAAGGAAGAAGTTTTGAATTTAAGATTGAGGACGTTCAGACGCTTAAGGAGAATATTCCTCATCTTAGGTTCATTTCGCCAAGGAATCGATTAAGCGGTTTTAGAGGGGGTAGCAATGTGATACGAGGACTTAAAACTGGGGCATACAATGTATACGGAGATTATCCGGAAATTATAAACCAAGACCCCATGACAGTTACATCGGGCCGGTTTCTAAATCAAAATGATATCCGCGAGAAACGGAAAATAGCCATAATTGGAAATGGGGTAAAGAACGACTTATATGAAAAGGACGAAGAAGTCCTAGGCACCTATATTAAAATCCAAGGCGTAAATTTTATGGTGGTAGGTACCTATAAGAAAAATAGCAACGATGGAGATGGCGAAGAAGCCCAAAAGGAGATATTTGTACCCTTCACTACTTTTTCACAGGCCTTTAATCGTGGTAATGATGTAGGATGGATGGCCATAACTGCACATGATGGCCACTCCATTTCAGATTTAAAGGAAAGTATAATAAACAAGGTTAAGGCTAAACGCAAAGTACATCCGGAGGACGATAGGGCCATAGGCTATTTTGATTTATATGAACAATACAATAGGGTAGAAAGCCTTTTTGGTGCCATGGGATTCATCGCTTATTTTGTTGGAATCCTGGTATTGTTGTCCGGTATCATCGGGGTAAGTAATATTATGTTGATCGTGGTCAAGGAACGGACTAAGGAAATTGGGATACGCAGAGCCTTGGGTGAAGATCCGTGGTCCATTAAAAAACAAATATTAATGGAATCTATTTTTCTTACCCTTATTTCCGGAATGGCTGGAATTAGCTTTGGAGCACTGTTCATTTATGCGGTCAATGCACTATTGGATGCTAATGGTCCAGTGGATATGTTCCTTAATCCCAGTGTAAGCCTGGGTGTAGTGGTTGGTGCCTTGGTCATATTGATCATATCCGGTTTGTTGGCGGGCTTTATCCCAGCACAAAGTGCCATTAAAGTAAGACCTATAGATGCACTCAGAACAGAATAAAAAATAGAAACATCAATCAAATCATAAAACCAAAACGAGACAGGAAATGAAAAAGTCGGTTACCATAATCATCTTATTGCTTATAGCCATTACATTTGGGGGATCCATGTATTATTTGTATCAAAAAAACGCTGAAGACCCCATCGTCTATGAAACTTCAGAACCTTCTAAACAAAACATTATTAAAAAAGCTGTTGCTACGGGAAGCATTCTTCCCTTGGAAGAAGTATTGATAAAGCCCAACATTTCTGGGGTTATCGAGGAGATTTTTGTGGAAGGGGGAGATTACGTAAAGTCCGGAGATCTCCTGGCACGTATCAAAGTAGTTCCCAATTTAAATGCATTGAACAATGCAAGAAATGCTATTGACGCGGCCAAAATTGCCTTGGATGACCAAATTAGAAATCTTGCACGTCAAAAAAGTCTTTTTGATAAAGGGGTAATCTCCAAAGTGGATTTGGAAAGGGCAGAAGTTGCCCATGACCAGGCCAAACAGTCTTATGCCGCCGCTAATAAAGATTACGATATTGTTAAGACAGGTACTTCACGGGGATATGGCAACGTGGCGAATACCCAAATTCGGTCTACCGTAAGTGGTATGGTCCTGGAGGTTCCTGTTGAAGTTGGGAACCAGGTCATAGAAAGTAATAATTTTAATGAGGGTACTACCATAGCCGCCGTGGCGGATGTGGAAAAAATGATTTTTGAAGGAAAGGTGGATGAGTCGGAAGTCGGCAAGATCGAAGAGAATCTTCCTTTGGAAATAACCGTTGGAGCCATTGAAAATACCGTTTTTGATGCGGTACTGGATTACATTGCACCAAAAGGCAATGAAGAGAATGGTGCTATCCAGTTTGAGATCAAGGGAACTTTGAATAAACAAGATACGGTATTTATAAGGGCTGGACTTAGTGCCAATGCTTCAATAATCCTGGGCCGGGCGGATAGTGTGTTGGCCATTAAGGAAGCTTTGGTGCAATTTGATGATGAGACCAAAAAACCCTTTGTGGAGGTAGAAAAAGGGGAACAACAATTTGAACGCAAGGATATTGAGCTGGGAATAAGCGACGGAATTTTTGTTGAGGTCAAGTCCGGTATTGCGGAAAACGATAAGATCAAGGTTTGGAACAGAGTGGAGCCTGACGAGGCGGTAAACTAGTTTTTTAACATAATATTTTGAACCCATCTTGTAACATTTTAACAACTTACCAGTCTCATTATCGGTGAGGTACTTTCCACCTAAAAATCGCTAACATAACCACCATGATTGAAATCAAAGATCTTCATAAATCTTATAAAATGGGGAGTAACTCCCTGCATGTATTAAAAGGAATTAATTTTTCGGTAAAGGAGGGAGAACTTGTAGCGATCATGGGTTCTTCCGGATCGGGAAAATCCACACTCTTGAATATTTTAGGTATGTTGGACGAGGCAAATTCCGGAGAATATACTTTGGACGGAGTGCCTATAAAAGACTTAAACGAAACCAAAGCGGCAAAGTATCGAAATAAGTTTTTGGGTTTCGTATTTCAATCCTTCAATTTGATCAATTACAAGAACGCCATGGAAAATGTGGCTCTACCCCTGTATTATCAGAAGATGGGTAGAAAGGAAAGGCAAGAAAAAGCTTTAAAGTATTTAGGTCAAGTAGGGTTGACGGAATGGGCAACACACTTGCCAAATGAGCTTTCCGGAGGGCAAAAGCAAAGGGTGGCCATTGCCCGTGCCATGGCCGCGGAACCCAAAGTACTTTTAGCGGATGAGCCTACAGGTGCATTGGACAGTACCACTTCTTTTGAAGTTATGGATTTGATTCAAAAAATAAACGACCAAGGTAACACCATTCTGGTGGTTACCCATGAAGATGATATTGCCCATATGTGTAAGCGAATCGTACACTTAAAGGATGGGGTTATCGTAAAAGACGAAAAGGTAAAGCAGGTAAGAGCATCTGAATATGTTTAGTAGGGATAATTGGAAAGAGATTTTTGAGACGATCCAGAAGAATAAGTTGAGGACTTTCTTGTCCGGCTTTACAGTTGCTTTGGGGATTCTCATCTTTGTAATCCTTTTCGGTTTTGGCAATGGCCTCATTAATACCTTCGACGACTTTTTTTCGGATGATGCCACCAATGTGTTTTATGTTTTTCGGGGCAGGACTACCATGCCTTACAAAGGATATAAATCGAATAGGCAGATTGAATTTGATAATAGTGACCTTGCGGACATAGAAAAGAATTTCGCATTGTTCTTGGAATACACCACTCCTAGAATTTCAAGACAGGATACGGTGAAGTTTAAGGAAGAATCCAATAATTATACTACTCAAGCCGTAGCTTCTTCTCACCAATACGCAGAAAAGACTATAATGATGAAGGGGAGGTTTTTGAATAAAAACGATATTGAAAATAAAACCAAGTATGCAGTTATTGGTCGACTTGTTGAAGAAGATCTGTTTGGGGCAAAAAACTCAATTGGAAAATATATAGATATTGGTGGGAGTGTATTTAAGGTAGTTGGCGTTTTTCAGGATGACGGGGGAGATAATGAAGAGCGTATTATTTATATGCCTTATACCACTAGGCAGCTTATTGAAAAAAACACGGACGAAATAGATCAAATAATAGTGGGCTTCAAACCGGAAATAGGTTATGCAGGGGCGATGGCATTTGAACGTAGTCTAAATAGCTTTATTCGGGAAAAGAAATATATAAACCCTAAAGATCAGAACGGAATTTTTATTCGTAATGTGGCGGATCAGTTGAAACAGAATCAGCAATTTGCACGTGTGCTCCAGATTATTGTAGGATTTGTTGCTTTTGGTACCATTATAGCTGGTATCATAGGGATAAGCAATATTATGGTCTTTGTAGTAAAGGAGCGAACCAAAGAGTTGGGTATACGCAAAGCCCTGGGCGCAACCCCCAAATCTGTTATCGGCACTATTTTGTTGGAGTCCGTATTTATTACAACTATTTCTGGATTTATTGGCATGTTGATCGGGATAGCCGTATTAAGCTCATTTGGTGAAAAGTTAAAGGACTTTTTTATCACCAATCCCTATATAGATTTGACTATGGCCACTGTTGCGACTATAGTTTTGATAATTTTTGGAGCAATTGCCGGTTATGTACCGGCGAGGCGGGCGGCAAGAATAAAACCTATTGTAGCACTAAGGGACGACTAGTATGCGATTTATATTCGATAGAAATACCTGGCAAGAGATTTTTGGTTCCATTAGCAAGAACAAGATACGGACCATTATTACCATAATAGGGGTATTATGGGGCATTTTTATCTATATAGCTTTATCCGGGGCCGCCAAGGGGATGGATAATGGTTTTGAAAGTATGTTCGAGAGTATTGCGAGAAATAGCATGTTCGTATGGGCGCAGAGTACAAGTATGCCCCATGAGGGATATAAAACAGGCAGACAATTGCAATTAAAATTGGAAGATGCTACAACAATGGAGAACAGGATTCCCGAGCTACAATATATTGCCCCAAGAAATGTTAAGGGATTCTTTGGGTCAACCCCGGCCAGTATTGGCAGGGCGAATAAATCTGGGAGTTATCCGGTATTTGGGGATTTTCCGGTATTTACTAAAATAGCTCCAAAGAAAATATACGATGGTGGCCGCTTTATAAATGATGAGGACATTGATCAAGCAAGGAAAGTGGCCGTGATAGGTGAACGTACCCAACAGGAACTATTCGAAAAAGATGAAGATCCCATAGGTGGATATATAAAAATTGACGATGTTTATTTTCAGGTGGTCGGCGTCCACAAATTTGATGCCAGTGGTGGATTTGGAGGCGATGGAGATATTTTTATTCCGTTCACCACTTTTAGAAGATTGTACAACACGGGTGATGATGTGGGCTGGTTTTCCATAGCGGCGCATGATGATGTGGATGTGGTAAAAGTAGAAGAAAATATAAAGGCGCTTTTAAGGAATTTGCATAGGGTACACCCGGAGGATGAAAGAGCGTTTGGTTCGTTCAACCTGGGAGAGGCCTTCAATAGGATTATTGGTTTCTCCAAAGGCATTACCTTCTTATCTCTCATAGTCGGTATTGCTACAATTTTGGCCGGCGTCATAGGAATTGGTAATATCCTTTTGATTTCGGTAAAGGAACGTACCAAGGAATTGGGTGTTCGGAGGGCCTTAGGGGCCACTCCGGCTGAGGTAAGGAATCAAATTATCCTGGAATCTGTTTTTTTGACCATGATTGCCGGAATCATTGGAATTATTTTGGGAGCAGCAACGCTGAGCCTCATCAATAGTTTTACCCAGAACATAGATTTTCCGTACACTAATCCTACGGTTCCTATTCCTTATGTATTGGGAGCTTTGGCCATAATGGTAATATTGGGAACATTGATCGGTTTAATACCCGCCCAGAGGGCCGTAAGCATAAAACCCATAGACGCGTTGCGAGAAGAGTGATAAATTGGAGTAGTATTGCTGTAACAAAAATGAAAATAGTATAACCAACGGATAATAAACATATGTAAAATGAACAAAATTGTAAAATATATTCTTATTGGTGTTTTGGTGCTGGGAGCACTTTGGGCTGCGGCATTTTTTATCAAATCCAATAGCAAATCGGCCATAGAATATGAAACGAAAACTCCTTTTATAGCCAATATCGAGAAAAAGACAGTGGCTACGGGTAAAGTGGTACCGGAAGATGAAGTTGAGATCAAGCCTCAGATTACCGGTATTATTGATAAAATATTCATGGAAGAAGGAGCGGATGTAAAAGCCGGTGATTTGATTGCAGTAATCAAGGTAGTGCCCAATGAGCAATCTTTGAATCAGGCTCAGGGCAGAGTCCGAAATGCAGAAATAGCACTTAAAAACACCGTTATTGAGTATGACAGGAACAAGAAGCTGTTTGAAAAAGGGGTGATATCCAGCCAGGACTTCAACAATCTGCAACTGCAATATGATCAAGCTGTACAGGAACTGGACAACGCCAAGGCGGATTATAGGATTATACGTATAGGTTCTGCCGGGGGCTCTGCCAGTGCTAATACGGATATACGGGCCACCGTCACCGGAACGATTTTGGAAATTCCCGTTGAAGAAGGCGTTCAAGTCATTCAGAGTAACAATTTTAACGATGGGACTACCATTGCCACCATTGCGGATCTGGGCAAGATGATTTTTGAGGGAAAGGTAGATGAGGGGGAAGTTGCCAAATTGGAACTGGGCATGCCTTTAAAGATTAGTCTAGGAGCGATTGAGGACAAAGAGCTTGATGCGGAACTACGGTTTATTGCACCCAAGGGAATAGAGGAGACCGGAGCAGTACAGTTCAAGATCGAAGGGGAGGTTCAGGTTCCTGATGATTTTATGATCAGGGCAGGCTATAGTGCCAATGCCTCCTTGGTTTTGGAAAAGAAAGATAGCGTTATGGTAATTCCAGAAGCACTGCTCCAATTTGACAAAAAGACGGATGAACCCTATGTGGAAGTAGAGACGGGGGAACAGAAATTTGAGCGTAAGGATATTGAAATAGGTATTTCCGATGGGGTAAACGTAGAAATAGTTTCCGGGTTGTCCATGGAGGATAAGGTGAAGGAGTGGAACAAGACCGAACCCATAAAGAAAGGCGAGGAGGAAGAAGATGAAAATGGAGAGGATACAGAATAAGAATAACATCAATCAAAAAGAGAATACATGAAACCATTTGCAATTGCAGTACTCATCTTGTTTTCAATAGGCATTACGAACGCCCAACAGAAAAAGTGGACCTTGGAAGAGTGCGTTACCTATGCGGTAGAGAATAATTTGACCATTGAACAATTTGAACTGGATCTGGAAAATGCTGTAATCGACAAGTCGGATGCATTGGGGGCCTTTTTACCAACCCTTAATAGCAATGCCAGTGTAAGTGAAAGATCGGGTTTGGTTACCAATCCGAACACCAACATTATAGAGCCCGGTCAAATTTTTTCTACTTCCGCGGGCATTAATAGTGGCATGCGGATTTTTGATGGGCTAAGGAACATCCATCAGTTGAACCGGGCTAAACTGAACACCTTGGCCAACCAATACCGTTTGGACGATTTAAAGGACGATATTCGTCTAAACGTGGCAAATTCTTATTTGCAGGTTATTTCCAATAAGGAGTCCCTAAAGGTCTTTAGGGCCCAGTACGCCGTTACGGAACAAGATGTTAAACGGACTAAGGAATTAGTAGAATCCGGAGTACTTCCTCGGGGTGATTTACTGGAGATCGAGGCAACGGCGGCCTCTCAGGAGCAACAGATTGTAAACGGGGAAAACCAAGTACTTTTGTCCCGTATTGCGCTAGCGCAGTTGCTCCAGATTACGGATTATGAGAATTTTGATGTGGCCGATGAGGAGTTCAATATTCCACCTTCGGATATCTTGAACAACTCGGCAAAAGTTATTTTTGACAAGGCCCTGACTTTTCGGAACGATATTAAGTTTTCCGAGACCAATGTAAAATTGGCGGAGAAAGACCTGCAGATTGCCAAGGGGGCCAATTATCCCACAATAGATGCTTTTTTCAACTACAACACCTTTTATACCAATCAGTTTCAGTCTATCCCAGATCCCATTGATCCGGTCAACAATCCCCCGGTTGCATTTAGGGCGGATTTTATAGATCAGCTGTGGCTAAATGATGGAATTTCCTATGGTTTTCAAATGAATATCCCAGTATTTAATGGTTGGGCTACCCGAAACAATGTAAGGCGATCAAAAATAAATTTAGAGCGTAACAAATTGCAATTGGAACAGGACAAATTGAACCTGGAGACCGATATCAACCAAGCCTATGTAGATGTCTCCAATTTTTTCAAGGCCTACGAAGCGGCACAAAAAACCTTGGATGCCAGGCGTTTAGCTTATGTATACGCCAAGGAACGCTATGATGTGGGGCTGATGAATGCCTTTGACTTTGGCCAGGCGCAGGCCAGGGTAGATGATGCCGGGGCAACCGTAATCCGTTCTAAATATGATTACATTTTTAGGTTAAAGGTATTGGAGTTCTATTTTGGGATTCCTATAGCCTTGGATTAGGTCGGTTGATGTGAATTGAATAGCAGACCCGTCAGGTTTTTAAAACCTGACGGGTCTTTTTAGAAATCGACCTATCTTTGTGCCCGTTATGGCAGTAATCCTAAATTTGGAAACGGCAACGACCAATTGTTCCGTTAGTGTGGGGAAAAATGGCAATATTCTTGTGCTTAAAGAAGATAACACTCCAAACTATTCGCATTCCGAACAATTGCATGTTTTCATAAAGAACGCCATGGATATCGCTTCTGTGTCATTTTCGGATTTGGATGCCATAGCGGTTAGTAAGGGCCCTGGTTCATACACAGGATTACGGATTGGAGTTTCTGCCGCGAAAGGCCTGTGTTTTGCTTTGGACATTCCTTTGATTTCCATTGCAACTTTGGAAAGTATGGCGCATCAAGTAAGAGCGGGGACATCGGATTTTATTATCCCAGTTTTGGATGCACGTCGAATGGAAGTCTATTCAGCCGTGTTCGATTCAAATTTTGATCAAATTAGGGAAACGAAGGCTGAAATCATTACGGAAAGTTCATTTTCCAGATATGCCGAAAGAGGCAAAACTAGGCTATTGGGGCCTGGTGCCAAAAAGTGCAGTGAAGTGCTTAACCATGCCAACTTGGTTTTTATGGATACCGTAACCCCATCGGCTAAGGAAATGAGCAAACTTTCCTTTACAAAATATCAAAAATCCGATTTTGAGGATGTTGCCTACTTTGAACCCTATTATTTAAAAGACTTTATTGTTCAAGGAAAAATATAGAACTCTATAATTATTCAAAGGTTTCCTCCTTCCCTTGTTTCGACAGTAGGGAATTATAGTAATCCAAAACTTGAATCACTTCTTCTTCGGTACGCATACGCAATTTGTTCTCCCGTGTATATTTACGAAGATCGGAATAGTGCTCCCATAGTACGGCAAAGATTTCCTTTCTGCTTAAATCGTTCAAGGGAATTGCAGGTCTGTTCTTTCGTTTTAAATAATACGATGTTTTAAGTATAAATTTGGGAGGTACAAAAGACTCATACCCATTTTCAGGAGTTTTATAAAAAACGGTTTTTGCATTTCGGAGATATAACACGGTTTCTCCTTCATTTAATGGATTGAAAAATCCGGATTTTATATTACCCCTATCAAAATAGTCTATGAACTGATATAACATGGAATCAATACTGACTTCCAGATGCCCGCTCTTCTGAAAAAGCATCCGTTTACCATCATCCAGATATTCAATTTCATCCGAGTAAGCATCATATCTGAGTGATAATTCCTCGTTTTTGTAACCATTCACAAGGGCATAGCCCTTTTTGAACTGCTGGTCCAGATAAACGGTTCCATCGACCGGCCATTCGTCCAAAGTACCGTTTCTCCATAACGTCATTTTAACTTCCTTTTCCGGAATTTGTGCAATTAGGGTAAAGGAAAAAAAGAAAAGTAGGATTGATACCCAAAACTTTGGATAGGCAAATATCTTTTTCGTCCAAAAAGAGATTTCGAAAAGATAGTTATTGGAACGCATGGCTACTTCATTCAATGGCAGGTTTCACTGAAGTAGAATTTACGAAAAAGTTTCCGTTTTCATATGAATATCCCTTTGTGGGAATGGAATTTCTATGCCCGCTTCATCAAATCGAAGTTTTATTTCTTCCATCACATAAAAATGCGCCGCCCAAAAAACATCATTGTTCGCCCAAAAACGCAAAGTAAGGTTTACGGAACTATCTGCAAGTTCCCCTACATAGACTTCGGGAAGCGGATCTTTTAAGATGTTCTCATTTTCGGAACATATTTGTAGCAGGATATCCTTTGCTTCTTTTATGTTAGATCCGTATCCTATACCTATGTCTATTTTGTCCCTTCGCGTACTTTCCGCATTGTAATTGATAATGTTGTTATTGCTCAACTGCCCATTTGGGATAATGGCCACCTGATTACCAAAGGTGTTGAGTTTTGTAGTAAATATGGATATTTCCTTTACCGTACCATCCACTCCTTGGGCAGAAATAAAATCCCCCACCTTAAAAGGCTTGAACAACAGAATAAGTACCCCGCCTGCAAAGTTGGACAACGAACCCTGTAACGCAAGACCAACGGCAAGACCTGCCGCACCAACTATAGCTACTAAAGAGGAAGATTTTACCCCTAATTGGGTGACGACCAATACAAAAAGAATAACCTTGAGCGCAATCCGTATAAAACTCTGTAGGAAGGTTTCCAAGGTGGGATCATAATCCGCTTTATCAAAAAACTTTCGTACCAGGCGGTTAATGAATTTAATGATCCATAGGCCAAGGACTAGAATAATAATAGCCATTACGAGGGATGGAAGAGTATTCCATATCCAGTTGGTGGCTTCGTCCATATGTGTTTGCCAATCTGTTAATTTTTCCATTTTAAGAGCATTTTTGTTTTTCGAAACATAAAAAATTGAAAATTCCCAATCAAAAAGAAAGGATTAAACTATTGTTAATATTGATTCTAAAATTGCAATTGGGTTAAAACCTCTTTCGACCGTAACACGGGGAGTTTACAGGAACCTTGCTCACAGACATAATATAAGGTTTCTTTTGATTTAAATCTATTTTGTAACAATAGCAATTTACTTTCTCTTTTTGTGGCAGCCAAGACTATATTAGGCAAATAGCGGGTATACAATTCTTTAGCCTTTTCTTGATATTGCTCTCCCACAATGGCTACTTCGTAGAAAGGGCTGTTAAAATATAGTGCCAGTTGCATCCAATTGGCATGGCTTTGGGCATTTTTTTCAAAGTTTTCTTGAATGTTTTTAAGCATTTGTTGGGCAATATCTTCATAGTTTGTCTCAAAAAGGATTTTGGACAATCTAAAAAGGTTCTTGGCCATTATGGAATTGGACGCTGGTACAACATTGTCAGAAGTTTCCAGAGTTCTACGAACAAGTTGAGGTTCTTCCTTGGAAGTAAAAAAGAATAGACCACTTTCCTCATCCCTGAAGTTTTCAAGGCAGTAATCGGTCAATGCTTTGGCTCTTGTCAACCATTTCTCGTCAAAGGTTATTTCATATAGGCCCATAAATGCATCACTAACAGAAGCATAGTCTTCTAAATATCCATTTATGGTACTGGTGCCATTCTTGTGATTGTGATAAAGTCCACCGTCTTCCTTGGTCAATTCCGATTCGATAAACTTGGCATTTTTTAAGGCCAGGTCCAAGTATTCCCTTTTTCCAAAATACCGGTATGCGTCCACCAATCCCTTTAGCATAAGGCCGTTCCAGGAAGTAAGTATTTTATCGTCCAATCTGGGCCTATTTCTTTTACCTCTTACCTTTTCCAATAGTTGAAGGCAATCTGCAATAACACTTTTCAAATGCTTTAGGTCGATGTCGTGTTTTTTTGCAATTTCCGCATCAGGCTCATCACGGATCAACACATAGTTCCCGTGCTCCCAGTGCCCATAACCATTAATATTGAAACAATCCTTAAATAACGCGAAGTCTTTTCCCAGGACTGATTTCAACTCGTCCTCTTGCCAAACATAATAGGCACCCTCTTCCAGACTACCACTTTCGTTAATGCTATCGGCATCCAGGGAAGAATAGAACCCGAAGTTTTCACTCATCAGTTCCTTTTCTACGAATTGGACGGTTCTTTCGACAACACTTTTGTAAAGCTCATTTTTTGAGGACGCATAAGCCTTTGTATAGAGACTTACCAATTGGCCATTGTCATAGAGCATCTTTTCAAAATGGGGTACATGCCATTTGGCATCCACGGAATATCTGGAAAACCCTCCGCCTACGTGATCAAAAATTCCGCCCCATGCCATTTTGGTAAGTGAGGTATGTACATAATCCAAAATATCTTTGTCATCTCGCACTGTGCCGTAATGCAAAAGGAAATTGAGGTTAACGGGCATCATAAATTTTGGTGCGCGCCGGTAACCGCCCATTTTTTTATCAAAAAATTGCGACCACTGTTTTACGCCTTCACCTAAATCCTTGGAAGTAATGATATTCAAATCCGGTTTGTTTTCGACCAAATTTATCGCTTGCAAGCCCTCTGCCAGATTTTGGGCATATTCCAAAACTTTCGAAGGGTTTTTTTGGTATAGATCGGATAATTGTTCTAATACTTTGATCCAATTGTCCTTCTTTACAAAAGTAGCGCCCCAAAAGGGTCTACCATCTGGTAGGGCTACAATATTCAACGGCCAACCTCCACTACCCGTCATAATTTGTAGGGCATCCATATAGATTTGATCAATATCGGGACGTTCTTCCCTGTCTACTTTAATATTTATGAAGTTTTGGTT
Organism: uncultured Flavobacteriaceae bacterium; assembly: GCA_947494715.1. Taxonomy (GTDB): domain Bacteria; phylum Bacteroidota; class Bacteroidia; order Flavobacteriales; family Flavobacteriaceae; genus Ulvibacterium. The sequence continues at coordinate 132,731 of CANLWG010000012.1, forward strand.
CATAACTTCGGCCACTTCTTCATCCTCAAAACACTCATGTTCCATAACGTGGCACCAATGGCAGGCAGCATACCCGATGCTTATGAGCAACAATTTGTTCTCTTTTTGGGCCGTTTTAAGACTTTCTGGATTCCATGCTCGCCAGTCAACCGGATTATGGGCATGTTGTAATAAATAGGGGCTCGTTTCATGGATCAGGGAATTGGTATAGGCATGGGTCATCTTTTGGGTTTTTTGGGCAAGCCCATTTAAGGTGAAAAACAACAATAGCATATATCTAGAGAAAGACATATCCAAAGGTAGTGCAAACAGGGCACAAAAAACGCCCACCTATTGGCGAGCGTAATTCCGTATACGGTAAAAGATATTTACTTTACCTCAAAGGTGATTTTTACGTTTACCCTGTATTCCTTTATTTTTCCATCGTCCACAGTAGCACTCTGCTCATTGACGTATACTGAACGTATGTTCTTTACGGATTTAGAGGCCTCTGCCACGGCCTTTTTCGTAGCTTCTTCCCAACTTTCATTGGAGTTTGCCAATACTTCTATTACTTTTAAAACTGCCATAATGATTGTGTTTTTAAATTCTATTAAAGTTAGCGAATATAAACCGGAATCAAAGATCGATTGTCAAAAATCAGCCGTTCAGGGCAACGACCTCGTTAACTTTATCCCCCATCATATTTTTAAGCATAGTTTCAATCCCATTCTTTAAAGTATAAGTGGAAGATGGGCAACCACTACATGCCCCTTGAAGGATTACGTTCACGGTTTTGCTTTCTTCCTCATAGGATTTAAAAAGAATATTTCCTCCATCACTGGCTACGGCCGGTTTCACATATTCCTCCAAAATATCTATGATTTGCAAGGAAATGTTATCCAAATTTTCCTTGATTTCCAGTTCTTTTGGAGTGTTCCCTGTTTTCGTGGCGCTGGCATTTACTGATACCGCTTCTTTCCCATCGGCGATGAAATCCCGTATAAACTCTCGAAGTTCCATGGTAATTTCGTCCCATTCGGCCATTTCGTATTTGGTAATGGAGACATAATTTTCATCCAAAAAAACCTGTTTCACAAAGGGAAAATGAAATAGTTGTTTAGCTAGTTCGGATTCCGTTGCTTCATCAATATTTTTAAATTCAAAAGCCTCCGCAACAATTTTTCTGCTCGCCACGAATTTCATTGTGGAAGGATTGGGGGTAACTTCGGCATAGACCGTTATAGGAACTTTTTTCCCACTTGCTTCTTCCAGGACAACAGGCTCGCCTGCATTAAGATATTCTACCAATTGCTGGGCCACCTCGTCCTTTACATCCTCCCATTCCACAATATCAAACCGCTCCAAGGCTATAAAGTTTCCCGAAACATATACGGTTTTGATAAAGGGTAGGTAAAACAGTTGCTGCGCCAATGGTGATTTTTTGGCTTCATCTATGTTTTTGAATTCATAGCTATTTCCTTGGGTAAGTAATTTATTGGTCTCAAATTTTAAAATGGCAGGGTTTTGGGTGGGCACTACAGTAATGTTATACTCCTTCATTGCTACTTATTTTTTCCAAAAATACAACCATTTTCTCGGTATTTGCATATATAATAATGTAGCGTTTCGTTCGTTATATGTTATATTTAGTCGATATTAATTCATATCCCCCCAAATTTGATGAAACTTCGTTTACTGCTTTTATGCTTCTTTCTTGCTTTTGGCTTCAAGTCATTTGCTCAAGAAGGGATTCCTGTATATTTTGATTATTTATCGGATAATTACTACTTGGTATACCCCTCTATGGCCGGTATTGGTGAAGGTGGAAAGATAAGGGGAACTATAAGAAAACAGTGGTTTAGTGTGGACGAAGCTCCTAATCTCCAGACCTTGAATGCTCATTTTAGGCTTGGTGAAAGTAACAGCGGGGTTGGAGCCATATTCTTTAATGATGCCAATGGGTATCATTCCCAAACAGGTTTAAAATTAACCTATGCGCACCATTTAAAGTTGGGAGGTGATATTCGGTATTTGAATCAATTGTCCTTTGGCCTTAGTGGAGGTCTTATTCAAAGTAGTTTGGATGAGACGGAATTCCGTTCCGTAATTCCTGATCCTATTATTACAGGAACCAAAAATAGTGTTAGCTATTTCAATATGGATTTGGGCATGTCTTACAACCTTATGGAGTTTTATGCACATTTTTCGGTGCTCAATATTTTGGGCTCTGGACGTGATTTATATACGGCTATAGAGTTTGATAATCTAAGACGTTATCTAATTTCCGCTGGATATATATTTGGCCGTAACGAATGGCAGTATGAACCTTCGGTACTATTTCAATTGACTGAATTTACCGAGGAAAAGACTGTGGATATCAATGCCAAGGTGTATAAGGATGTAAGTTTTGGACGTATCTGGGGCGGTCTATCCTATAGAAGAAGTTTTGATGGAGCACAATTCCAGACCGATGGTAGTTTCGGCGAACAAAGATTACAACTGATTACTCCCATTATAGGTGCTAATATTAAAAATTTTATGGTATCCTATAACTATTCCTATCAAATGGGTGACATCCGTTTTGACAATGGTGGGTTCCACCAGATTACGGTTGGTTATGATTTTGGACAATCTGAAAGGCGTTACGACTGTTATTGTCCGGCAGCGCAGTAAGATTGTAAAACGGATACGCCTTACCCACTATAAACAATTGAATAAGGCGTATTTTCGAAAGACCTATCTTATTCCCATTTATAGTTCTTTAGGGCTGCTTGCTTTTCAATGGCTTTCAACATGGCCCCTTCCAAATCACCCTTGGAATTTTCCTTTTGGTTGTTGGCGATGTACACTTCTCGTTTGGCATTGAGCTCCTGAATTTCTTTTTGAATCTTTTTTCGCTCTTCCTTTTTTTCCAAGATATAGGATTCTATTTCCTTGGGGGTTTTGTTTTTTAATTCGGCAGGCAATTCATCCGCGCTAATATCGGATACTGCTACGGTTCCTTCCTCATAGGCATCCACCAAATCCCATTTGGAATTTTTATACAATCGGGAACTTTTGCTCACGGCACGTTTTACGGCCACGGCTTCTTCCATCGCCATCGCGTTATCATCTTGATCTAGTTGAATTTGTATTTTTTCCTTTCCGAGGGCACCATAGGAGATATATGTACGGTTTAATTTGGAATTCAATTTAATAATGATATCGTCATAAGGGGTGTCTATGTGCACCACCTTTCTATTATGGTCAATGGCCGTATAATTCCCACCGGTGAGGGTTGCCCCGTGCTTCCATCTCGTATTGATTCCCTGTTCGTAATTCCCGCAAAAAATGGTATTCACGATTACATCCTTCTCCTTTGCATTGGTGGCAGCATCTTCATAGTTCAATTTTCCTTGGGTAAAAGGCTCGTTTCCTGCAATGAACATCATTTTAAGATTATCTGGATTTTTACCCCAATCCAATTGCCTCAATGCGGTTTGGATAACCTTTCCACAATACTCCTCCCCGCCGTTTGTGGTAAGGGAAAATAGTTTTTCCGAAATTTCATCCAGATCATCGCTAAAACCCAATACTTGTTGAATATAACCTTCCCTGAAGGAAAGATCGTCGTTCCCATATTGGTATAGGGCAATTTGAAGGTTTGGTGCACCTTGATCCCCACATTTTGCATGGGTAAACTTGTTTACAATATCCCATAATTGTGCTTTGGCCTGATTAATGAGTCCGTCCATACTATTACTTGTATCCAACAGCAACGCAATTTTTACGGTATTGTTAGATGGTTTTTCCTTGTCCAGTGTAGCCTGGGCAATAATAGTCTGCCTATTTGTGCTATTTTGTTTTGGCTCGCATCCATATAAGGTTGCTGCAAAAAGAGAAAGTCCTATTCCCAATAGTTGTTGTGCAAATTTCATTTCGTTTTTTTTAGGATTATGGACTAAAACTAGATTCAAACTTTTTCTTAAAAAATAGGGAATGAGCAAAATGGTTTTTTGAATGCGTAAAGTGGCCTTTTGATCGATCAAGAGGTTAAAACACACACTTTCAAGTCTTGTTTTTGGGATTTTCCTGTTTTTCAATACCGTTTAAATCTCCTAAGTTTACATGGTATAATAGAACCATGCGAAGCAATCTGTACATAATGTTTCTGTTTCTGATACTGTTTTCAACCGCACTTTCCCAGATAAATGGGAATTCGACCCAGATGAAAATAAAAGGTTCGGTAAAAGGCAGGGAAACGGGTATACCCATATCAGGGGTGGAAGTTTCCACAAATGCCGGGGAGTATACCTTGACCAATGCTTTGGGGGAGTTTACAATACGTGTTCAAATGGGAGATAAACTTGTTTTTACAAGTTCCGAGTTTGAAACGGTACGTCATACCATTACTAGTAACGAAGATGTGGATGTTTTGGTCGAGGGATATACCGGGAATAACAAGAAAATCAGAAAAAGCACTTTTTCCAAAACAGAAATGCCCGAACACCAAACCTTTTTGGACTCGGCCGACCTGTATAAAAAAACCGATATTGAAAAAAGTATCGACTTCATTGCACAATCCATTTCCGGATTGGGTAAACGGGGAAATAGAAGGGAATTGGCCCAATCGCTGACCCTGCTCGGGGAAGTATATCTATACCACAGACAATATGACCTGGCCATAGATAATCTAAAGGATGCCAATGAGGCCAATAAGACCGTCAAAGCCTCTCTTTTATTGGGGGAGGCCTACTTGCAAAACAAGGAATTCGATGCGGCCCGAACCACACTTTTACCATTGATAAAAATCAAGCAATTGGAGCCTTATCAAAAAACGGAACTTTACGAATTTTTAGGAGATACGTTCCAAGGCCTTAAGCAATTGGATGAGGCCATCGCCTACTACGAAGAAGGGTTGAAAGTGGCTCAAAAAAATCAGATTACCCCAAAGATGACCGACCTTACTTCCAAAATTGCGGATGCATATGCTGATGAAGACCGTTTGTTAGAGGCGGAAGGCTTTTATGGGAATTCGTTAGAGCTCGCCAGACAACAAGCACCTCAAAGAGCAATTCAGGAGAAAGAAAAAGTGGCTGATTTTTACAACAAAAAAAACAGATATGACGAGGAAATTCAGCTTCGCAAAAGAACTCTGAACGAACTAAAGGAAATTTCGAGCCCTGTTGCTGATAATAGCAACTCAATTTTAACTAGAGCACCGGATACCATTACTTCCCAGCGTATCAATTACAAGATCGCCAATGCCTACATTGCCCAGGATAAGTATGATGAGGCCCTTCTATACCTGGAACGCAGTATCGTTGAGGCCGATTCCGAGGATGATCTGGTCGTGCAGAAAGATGCCACACGAAAATTGTCTGAAATCTATAAATACAAGGGGGATTATTCCAAAGCTCTGGAAAGTTACCAAGATTATGTGGCCTTGGTAGATACCTTATATATTCGAAAGGAACAAGAAATTTCCAGAGCGGCAAGGTTTAATAGGGAGGTTGCCGCCAAACAGAGTAGGATAACCGGCTTGGAGCAGGAACGTGAACTTTCCCAAAGCAAGTATGATTTGGCCCTTACGGAACAACAACTGATTCAGGAGAGCAACAAACGGCAAAAGTGGATTATCTATTCCTTGATTTTCGGAATCGTCCTTACCGCTTTGGCCGCCTTTTTCTTTTATAGAAGCAATCAACAACAGAAATTGGCCAATAATTTGCTTGCTCTAAAATCGTTGCGTTCACAGATGAATCCGCATTTTATATTTAATGCGCTAAATTCTGTAAATAACTATATAGCAAAGAGCGATGAACGAAGTGCCAACAGATATTTAAGCGAGTTTTCCACTTTAATGCGTTCCGTATTGGAGAATTCGGAAGAAGATTTTATCCCACTTTCCAAGGAACTGGAACTGTTGGAACTGTATGTAAAATTGGAACATTCCCGTTTCCCGGACAAGTTTGACTATGAGATAGTTTCAAGCGAACATTTGGATATGGAGTCCTATCAAATTCCACCTATGCTGCTTCAACCCTATATAGAAAATGCTATTTGGCATGGTTTGCGATACAAGAAAGAAAAGGGTTTTTTAAAAATAAATCTAAGGCAGCTGGATAAAGGGACTTTGGAGATAACCATATCCGATAATGGGATAGGTAGGAAGAAATCGGCCGAGTTGAAGACCAAAAACCAAAAAAAACAGAAATCCAAGGGTATGGGCAATATTGAGAAAAGGATTGCCATTTTAAATGATATGTACAAGAATAGAATAACTATTCATATTTCAGATTTGAATAAGGACAGCACAGGTACCAAAGTGACCTTTACCCTAAAAAAGAAGTAATGGAAATTAATGCGATTATTGTAGAGGATGAGGCCAGTAGCCGGGAAATTCTTAGAAACTATATAAACAAGTACACCAAGGAAGTCAATTTAAAGGGAGAGGCTGCTTCCATAAAGGAAGGATTGGACTTAATAAAAGAACATTCATTGGATTTGGTTTTTTTGGATGTGGAAATGCCTTTTGGTAATGCGTTCGACCTTTTAGATCAGGTTCCCGAGCGCACGTTCGAAACTGTTTTTGTCACTGCCTACGACTACTATGCCAAGGATGCGTTGAACCAACATGCTGCATACTATTTGATGAAACCTATTAGCATTGATGAATTGGTCAAGGCCGTGGACTATGTGAGGGAAATAAAACAACGTGAAGCCGACTTGGAAGATCGGGTGCTGCGACCAAAGCTAAAGGGGGTGAAAGGAAAAATTACTTTGCCCCAACAGGATGGTTTTCAGGTGTTGAACGTATCGGATATTCTATATTGCAAAGCGGACGACAATTACACGGAAATCTATTTGGAAAACAAGAAGATATTGGTGAGCAAAACCTTAAAATACTTTGAAGAAGCCCTTTCGGGTTTTTCCTTTGCCCGTATCCATAAGTCCTTTTTGGTCAACGTTAATGAGGTGGTCAAATATAGAAAGGGCAAAGGGGGCAGCGTAGTAATTTCTAATGGGAAGGAACTTTTGGTATCGGCCTCCAAGAAAAAGGAATTGTTATCCTATTTTTGATGAAAAGTAGGGATTCGGGAATTTACCGATTTTTTATTTAACAGACATCAGAAATATCATGCTGAGCGCCCGCCTGAAAGACATCGTCGGGCAGGCAGTCGAAGCATCAAATTCCAAAACTCAAAACGTATCTCGCAGTGAACAATGATTAGTAAACAGTTAACAATGAGCAGTAACCAGTTGTAATTTGGCAGTAATTGGTAAAAAGCAAGTAGTTATGTTTAACCGACAACCGACAACCGACAACCGACAACCGACAACCGACAACCGACAACCGACAACCGACAACCGACAACCGACAACCGAACACCAGACCGCAGTCGAAGCACCAGGTATCAAATCTTAAATTCCAAAACTCAAAACTCAAAACTCAAAACTCAAAACTCAAAACTTAACACTTAACACTTAACATTTAACGCCGAACCATGCCTATTATAAAGACTATTAACAGAAAAACCCCACAAGTAGGAAAGGATTGTTTCATTGCTGAAAATGCTACCATAATTGGAGAAGTAAGCATGGGTGACCAATGTAGTATTTGGTTTAACACCGTTATTCGGGGGGACGTTCACTACATAAAAATGGGAAATAAGGTAAATGTCCAAGATGGCGCTGTTATTCATTGTACTTATCAAAAATCGCCCACTACTATTGGTAATAATGTCTCCATTGGCCATAATGCCATAGTTCATGGGTGCACTATTAAGGACAATGTATTGGTAGGTATGGGAAGTATCATTATGGACGATTGCGTAGTGGAAAGTAATAGTATCATTGCTGCCGGGGCTGTTGTTACCAAAGGGACTCATATACCTTCTGGAAGTGTCTTCGCGGGCATGCCGGCTAAAAAAATTAAGAACATAAGTCCCGAATTAAGTTCTGGGGAGATAGATAGGATTGCCAATAACTATATAAAATATTCAAGTTGGTTTAAGTAGTTGTACAAAAATGCTATTGCTAGTATTCGGGCAAAGCGCTAAGCTATGGTCCAAAAAACTAACGATTCAAATTAACCGAGAATCTTTAATTCCTATATTTGCGAGGTTAAAATTCAAACTATGAACGCATACGTATTTCCAGGTCAAGGAGCGCAATTCGTGGGAATGGGATTAGACCTTTATGAAAAGTATCCCGCTGCTCAAGAAATGTTTTCACAGGCCAATGATATTCTTGGTTTTTCGATTGCGGATATCATGTTCGAAGGCACAGCAGACAACTTAAAACAAACGAAGGTTACTCAGCCTGCTATCTTTTTGCACTCGGTCATTTTAAGCAAGGTTATGGGCGATGATTTTAAACCCGATTGTGTCGCAGGCCATTCTTTGGGCGAATTCTCTGCTTTGGTGGCCAACGGCACCCTAAGTTTTGAGGATGGTTTACGGCTGGTAGCACAAAGAGCTACTGCCATGCAAAAAGCTTGTGAACGAGTACCGGGCACTATGGCCGCCGTTTTGGGTTTGGAGGATAGTATAGTTGAAGGAATATGTGAGGAAACACAGGGAGTGGTGGTAGCCGCCAATTATAATTGCCCCGGCCAATTGGTTATATCCGGGGAAGTTGAAGCAGTGAATATGGCCTGTGAAAAGTTAAAAAAGGCCGGTGCCCGAAGGGCTTTGGTACTTCCGGTCGGGGGGGCATTTCATTCCCCCTTAATGGAACCTGCACGTGAAGAATTGGCGGTTGCCATCGAAGCGGCCACCTTCAATACTCCTTTATGTCCTATATATCAGAACGTATCTACTACAGCGGTTATACAAGCTGAGGAAATTAAGAAAAACCTCATTTCCCAATTAACGGCTCCCGTTAAATGGACTCAAAATATACAAAATATGGCTGGGGACGGTGCTTCCAAGTTCGTGGAAGTGGGTCCCGGAAAGGTATTGCAAGGGTTGATAAAGAAGATTGTACCTGATGCCGAGGCCTCGTCCGCAGAAATCCAATAAGTTGTGTTAATCCTTGAATATTGTATTTCATCCGAAAAAGCCCTATTTAATCCTTTAATTTAAGGACTGGGCTGTTTTTTTTAGTAATATTGAATCCATTTTCGGATAACCCATCCAACCCCACTTGAATTTGAATTTTCGGAATTCAAATGAATGTTTTATGCCGATGTAAATATGTGATATAAATAATTACTTTGTCGGCAAATTGCGCCTGTCCCCTTAGGAAGGTGTAAAAAAAAATAAGAAGTGAAAAAGAAAGATACTATGGATACCCCGTCCAAAAAAACCTATGCCCTGAAAGACTTTTGGTTGTCTTTTCTTTTTTTGTTTTTGGGTTTTGCTGTCCATTCGCAACTGGACAATCAGGCGAATCTTTCGGTTTCCGATGCAACTGCCTCTGAGTCCGCTATTCCAAATCCGGGACAATTTACCGTTACAATAACTGATGTCACTGTAGTTGCAAATAGGACTATAAACTATCAGGTTGAGGTTTCAAGTACCGCTACCGCAGGAACAGATTACACGGCACTAACAGGAACTTTGTTTCTTCCCGCTGGAACGGATCAGGGAACCATTGATGTTACGGGAATTACTGATGATGGACTTATTGAGGGTGATGAAACGGTGACCATCACCTTAACTCCAGGGCTAGGTTATGCGCTGGATGTTATAGTGGCCAACAGGACACAAACAATTACCATTGGCGATAATGATCAAGGCTTGGTAAGCATTTCCGTTTCCGATGCGGATGCTTCAGAACCGAGCAACAATGGAGAATATACCATTGACCTCGGAGGTGTTAATGGAACGGGAGGTCCTATTACCATTACCATTAGTGTTGGTGGAGCCACCACGGCTACCCAAGGTACGGATTTTAGTGCTTTTCCCCCATCCATTGATATTGTCAATGGGCAGCAGACCGCTACGGTACCCTTAGATGTTCTGGATGATACGGATATTGAACCAGAGGAGTTTGTAAGGTTACGGATAGATGCTACTAGTGATGCCACCCTATTTCCAATCGATTTGGCCAATGATCGTGTGGATATTACCATTCAGGATGATGATTGTTTTGCCGGATTCACGGCACCGACTATACTTGGAGGTAACCCCACGGAATTTTGTGATTCCGCAGGAGAAAGTCTGGATGGTTTTGTGCAAGGTGGTGCGGGAAGCGCGCCCACAGGAGCTGAATTGCGTTGGAGCACGAATCCGAATCCAGCTGGTGGTGGGGATTTATTGGCTGCCAATCCGTCCGTTACGGTTTCGGACACCTACTACGCGGTCTACTGGGATGCTGCTAACGTCTGTTTTAGCCCAACTTCATCCGTAACGCTCACATTCGGTACAACCCCTTCGATAACAGGCACAACAGAGGATTCACGATGTGGCCCGGGAACGGTTACATTGGGCGCTACCGCGAGTGCCGGTACCCTAGACTGGTATACGGTGCCCGCAGGCGGCACAAGTATTGGAACGGGTACTAGTTTTGTAACTCCAAGTATAACCACCACTACAACCTACTATGTAGAGGCTTCCCTAAATGGTTGTACTTCAGCAAGAACAGCAGTAATAGCCACTATCAATCCCATTCCAGTTATTACGGATACAACTCCCGACTCCAGATGCGGTCCCGGAACCCTTACCTTGGGAGCCTTAGCTGATTCTGGAACGTTAAGCTGGTTTGCTACTGATACGGGCGGTACAAGTATAGGAACGGGCACGAGTTTTTCTACTCCTAGTATAGCGACTACTACGACCTATTATGTCGAGGCTACCCTAAATGGTTGTACCTCTCCACGGACGGCTGTTGTAGCTACCGTGAGTCAGCAACCCTCTGCTGGTATCACACAAAATGCCAACGCCTGTAGTGACGATAATTTTGGGGATACGGAGATAGATTTGGACGATTTGATTACCGGGGAAGATTCGGGCGATTGGTCTCAGACAAGTGGGACTTCCGTTGGTAATATACCAAATAATAATGAGATAGATTTTGAAGGCTTACCCTTGGGCACCTATGAATTTACTTATACCACCGATGGTGCTGTTGCACCATGCACAAATGATACCTCTGTTGTAATCATTCAGGTAATCGATTGCGACCCTTGTACTGCGGGAAATTTAGCGCCTACCTTAAATCCTAGTGCCCCGGATACTGATTACTGCGGGGACAGTATCGTTTTGGATTTGGACGATTTTGTTACTGGTAGCGGACCTGGAGGAACCGAATTGCGATGGAGTACGGTTTCCGATACTTCCGATGAAGCGGCTCATTTATCTTCAAGTGCTATAAATGTAGCCAGTGGGGGATCTTATTTTGGGTTCTATTGGGATGATACTAACAAATGTGCCAGCCCATTTTTGGAGATTGAATTGCGCCTAAATCCCATACCGGTCATAACCGGAACGACAGATAGGGAACGATGTGGTCCCGGTGCAGTGGAATTGCAAGTGACAGGAAATGTCCCCGGTCAAGCCCAACCACCGACGTTTAATTGGTACACGGTGCCCACAGGAGGTACGGCCCTTTTTTCTGGATCAACTGTAATGCCAGATCTGAGTACAACAACTACGTATTATGTAGAAGCTACGGCGGATGGTTGTACGTCTTCACCAAGAGAAGAAGTAACTGCCACGATTGTTCCTCAGGTTTCCGCAGGTATTCCCAACGACGGTTCTTCATGTAATGATACAACCTTTGGCAGTACAACTCTGAACCTTGCTGATCAGTTGACTGGCGAGGACGTGGGCCAATGGGTGGTTGCCACTCAACCCTCTGGAGGAACCATTGCAAATGGAATCAATTTGATTGATTTTGAAGGCCAGCCGACCGGAGATTACGTTTTCACCTTCACCACTACCGGAGCACAGGCGCCCTGTATAAATGAGTCCTCCGTTGTAACTATTTCCGTAAGTGCTTGTGACACCGATGAAGATGGTGATGGGTTGCTGGGAGGCGAGGAAGCGGCCTTGGGAACAGATCCAACCAATCCGGATACGGATGGCGATGGCATCAATGATGGTGTAGAAGTAGGCGGCGATGTTCAGAATCCTTTGGATGAGGATAACGATGGTATCATAGATGCCTTGGATTCCAATATTCTGGATAGCGATTCCGATGGGGTCGTAGATCAATTGGATCCGGCAAATGACAATCCATGTGTTCCGTCAAGGCAAAACGGCCAATGTGATTTTGACGGGGATGATATTTCGGACCCGGATGAGGAAGCCAATGGCTCCGATCCCGATGACCCTTGCGATCCCGATCCGGACCATCCCAATTGTAATCCTACTCCAATAGATTTGGAGATTACAAAAGTTGTGGACAATGAAAATGCAGTTATCGGCAGTCAAGTAACATTCACGATTACGGTAACCAATTTATCCGACAGGGATGCCAGTGGTATACTGGTAGGAGATCTTCTGGAAACCGGCTTCGAGTTTGTTTCCGATGAACCTTCAGCAGGCACGTATGATGAAAATACTGGGGAATGGACCATCCCGGCACTGGCGGCGTCCGAGCAGGCCACCCTTACCATCATTGCCAATGTTTTGGAAGGGGGCCCTTATACCAACACAGCAGAACTTTTGGATTCCTTTCCCCTGGACGACACTACGGCCAATAATAGTGCTACCGTTACCTTGAATATTGACCTTCCTGAAGGGATAGATCTGGTCATGCAAAAATTGGCCCGTATAGGAAACGGCTCAAACTCCGCTAATATATATCCCTTAGTTGGACAAGAAATAACATTCGTATTAATCGTAACCAATGAATCTACGGAGGGCGATGCGATTTCTAATATAGTTGTGGAGGACATTTTGCCCTCCGGTCCTGATGGCCGGATAAACAATATTTCAGCTAGTGCCGATATTGGGACGTACAATGCGGAGAGTGGATTATGGCAAATTCCAAGCCTACAGCGAGGTCAGGAGGCCACCCTAGAGATTACAGGAACCGTACTTCCCGTTGAAGGTACTTTTGCAAATACGGCAACCATTTTAAGATCTTCTCCTGCGGACGGAAACCCAGGCAATAACCAGGCCACGGCCACGGTTACCGTAAGCTTACCGACCGAAGCTGATCCTGGGTTTGTGTTCAATCAATTTTCGCCTAATGGGGATGGCACCAATGATTTCTTAAAAATAAGGGATGTTGGGACTTTTTCGAATACTTCGTTAGAAATTTTTAATCGTTACGGTAATCAAGTATTTGCTACCCAAAATATGACCGATGATAATGTCTGGGACGGCATGTGGAAGAATGAGCAGGCACCGGATGGCACGTATTTTTACATATTAGATCTTGGGGACGGTTCCCAACCAAGAAAAGGCTGGATTCAGCTTATTAGATAACTTATCAATGGCATATAATACAGATAAATCACTATACAAATACATTTATTTTTTCCTTGCACTTGCCGTCCTATGCAATACATATGAGGGCCTAGCCCAGAAGGAACCCCAGTACACACAATATATGTACAATATTGGGAGCTTTAACCCGGCATATGTGGGTAGTGTAGAAAACCCTGAGATTATTGGATTGTATCGGGCCCAATGGTTGGATATTCCCGGATCGCCACGAACCATTCGTTTTGGGGTCAATTTTCCATTTGAAAACAAGAAACACGGTCTTGGGTTTAATGTAGTTAACGATCAATTAGGGCCGGTTACCCAGACTTACGTAGATTTATCTTATTCGTATCAATTCAATGTATCATATAACACAAAGCTATCTTTTGGAATGGATGTTGGGGGAGGTTTTCTGGATGTTGATTTCTCCAAAGGAACATTTGAAAACCCAGGAGAACCGATATTGAATCGTAGTCCCCTCAACAATTTTTACCCTACTATTGGGGCCGGGTTATTTTTATACAGCGATGATGTTTGGTATTTTGGACTTTCCATACCTAATTTTCTAACGGACGGGATTTATGATGAGGACGTCGCCGCAATTGTGGATGACAACATACATCTAAATATTATTGGAGGATACGTCTTTGACCTGTCGGAAACCTTAAAGTTTAAACCAGCTTTTTTACTGAATTATGTTAGCGGGGCACCTTTAAATACAAACATTTCTGCAAATTTTTTAATCAATGATAGGTTTACGGCGGGAGCTTCCTATCGAGTAGATAATGCTATTAGTGGGTTGGCCGGGTTTCAGGTTTCAAGTAGCACGTTTATCGGCTATTCCTATGATTATAACACCAATTTACTCGGTGAATTCAATAATGGTTCCCATGAAATTATTCTTAAATTTTATTTAGGTAAAGGCAAGGGGCGTTCAAAAGATGAGAAACCTGATATTAAAGATCAACCTAAACAAATTGACACACCAAGGTTTTTTTAAATGATATTCCTATGAAAACAAGGGTCTTATTATTGGCATTCTGGGCGGTATCAACTGTTTGCTTGGCACAAGAAAAGATGTCCAAGGCAGATAAATTGTTCTATAGTTATTCCTATGCGAATGCTATTACGGAATATCAAAAACAGATGCGGGATGGAAAATTGATGACCAATCATCAGTTTTTAAATCTTGCCGATTCATATTTTCACACAGGGGATTATCCCAATGCCTCGAAAATATATCTGCAAGTAAATTCCAAGGATACCATAATGTCTGCTCATCAATTTAATAAGATGCTGCAAAGTTTGGCCAAGAACTCGGAAAAAGATCGGATACAAGCTTTCCTGGAAACGAAAATAGATATGTTGCCCGGTCAATTATTGGAAAACGTAGACTTCAATTCCCAATTACTGAATTCCGAATCTGATACGGATAGGGATTTTCAAATTTTCAATATCAGTGCCAACAGTCCCCAAGCGGATTTTTCTCCCACTTTTTATAAGGATAGGTTGCTCTTTAGTAGTTCACGGATTCAAAAGTCAAAAAAGATATATGAACCCTCTGGAGATTCCTATTTGGATATTTACGTTGCCAGGGTTGGACCGGATGGGAATATTCTCAATTCGAGTCCATTTACCTTAATACCGGATTCTAAATATCACAAATCAACACCCTTTTATTCCAAAGGTTTGGATAGAATTTTTTATATCCTTTCCAATACAGAAGATGAACGACTCGCTTTTGATGAGAACGGTAAAAATTCTTTGGCAATGGGTATCCTTTATCCAAATGGCCTTTTTAGATTTATTCTAAAGGATTTGAGCACTTCCTTCTACTATCCGTTTTTTGAAGAATCTACAAACAGAATTTACTTTGCTGCGAATTTTAAGGACAGTTTTGGGGGTACGGATATTTATTATGTAAATACAAGTAACGGACAGATTATGTCCGAACCCTTTAATTTGGGCCCCCGGATAAACACTGCTGGAAATGAAATAGCACCTTACATTTTTGAAGGTAGTCTTTATTTTTCCTCTGATATTTTTTATGGATTGGGAGGTATGGACATTTATAAGACCAATATGCAGCCCGATGGGACCTTTAGTATTCCCATTAATTTAGGAAGCGGAATTAACTCGCCCTCTGATGATTTTGGTTTCATAATTGAAGAAAATGTTTTTGGCGGTTACTCTGGTTATTTTTCATCCAATCGCAAAGGCGGTAAGGGAAGTGATGATATCTATGGGTTTAAAATTAATCGTATCCCAGGCCTAAAAACTTTGGTCTTACGCGGAAGCATAACAGAGCTTGGAAAAAGACAGGGAATCGAAAAGGCATCCGTTAAGATTCTGGATAGGAATAAAATCTTGATCAAAGAGGTGTATACCGATGAAGAAGGAGCATTTCAAGCGGAACTTCCATGGCCAGATGGAATTGTTTTGGAAGTAGGTAAGGGAAGGTATTCCAAGTTTCACAGTGTATATGACGAAAACAAGCTCGAGGAAATTCAAAAAACCCCGTTGGATATTGAATTATTATTCTTGGAAAATGTTGTGGAGAAGAAAGAAGGGAAAAGCGTTTTGAAGTTAGGGGGTTTTCTGTTTGCCAAAGGAAAGAGCAACCTATCCGAAGATATGATGGCACAATTGGATAAAGCTGTTCAAATAGTACAAAAATTTCCTGAAATGCGTCTCCGTATTGAATCCTATACCGATAGTCGAGGAAGCGAATATTCCAACAAAAGAATTTCCCAACAACGGGCAGAGACGGTCAATAAATACCTTTTAGGGCAAGGTGTACCTTCCTCAAATATTTTATCGGTTGAAGGGTACGGAGAGGGAAAAATACTCAATAATTGTACGGACGGGGTGTATTGCTTGGAGTTTTTGCACAATCAAAACTTACGTACACTAATCGTTGTAGAAAATTATTCGGAACTGGAATAAAAGTTCTCAAGACATTTCTATCAGTGGATTGTATTAAAACACAATCATCCAAAAATAGAGCAGGGAAAAAAGAGATAGAAAAACGATTCCCAGATAGGTAAGGATTCGAAGCGCTCTTTTAGGGCGATGATTTTCCGGAATTTCTTCGCTCATAACGTTTTTGAGATTCATATATCCTATAATTGGGGCTACTACGAAGGATACAAAAGTTGCCAAGGCTACCAGCTTTCCCATATTGGCGCTAAAAGTGGCGATTACTACAAAATTTACGGCAGCCAGCACAAGTACACCCAATGCGAAATAACCCTTCTTTCCGGTCAATTTAACCTTCGGATTCAATAAATCTATAATGTCCAAAGCTACACGTGTAACCGCATCATGAGCAGTCATACAGGTGCTGAACATGGTTGCGAAAGCCGAAATGGCAATAAAGATATAGGCCCAAGGTCCAATATGGGTAGTGAATAATTGTACTACTTGATCGGCAAAGGTTATTGCATTTCCACTTAGTTGGGTATGGGTTCCATAAAGAGTCATGCAGCCAATCGTCAAGAAAAAGATAGCTAAAATGGCTGTCATAAAATAACCGGTATTAAATTCCTGCAATGATTCCCTTAAAGAGGGTTTCCCGTGCTGTCCTTTCCATTTTTCAATACTCCATAGGCTTACCCAACTGGATGCTTCTACAGTGGTCGGCATCCATCCCATAAGGCTTATCAAGAACAGGATTCCGATTTCGTTAAAAATTGGAGGTGGGGTAAAATTTTCTACTTCGGCTACTTGTCCCCTAAAAACTACGAGAGCAGTGGTTACGATTAAAGCAATGAACAAAATTGAAACTACAAATTTCAGGGAAACCTCCAGGAATTTGTAACGACCTATAATCAACAAGGAGCTAATAAATGCAAATAGTCCTAGAGCAACCATACTAAGCGAAATCCCTGAAATCTTGAAAAGATTGATGAAAAGCCCGGCCGTAACCGTATATAGAGCTGCTAAAATAGTGAAAGTGGTTATTAACGTAATGAAGGCGTAGAACCACAAATACCCCTTGCCACGGTTCAGATAGCCCTCTATCAAGGTCTTGTTGGTAACATTGGTATATCGTACGCCAAACTCAAAAAAGGGATATTTAAATATATTTGCCAATACTATTGGAATGACCATGATCCAACCATATTGGGCCCCTGCTTTGGTGGAAAGTACCAAATGAGAAGTACCAATGGCCATACTGGCAAACAAGAGACCTGGCCCAAGGTTTCTGAGCAGCGCTTTGATTTTTGACATAGTTTAGCAGTTATTGGGCCTAAAATACGGTATTTTGGACTAAACCAAGAAATGTATTATTGTATCTCTATGGGTTCCCCATAGAATTTAGGTTGGGTATTGAACAAAAGATCAAGAAAGACTTTTACCCGAGCAAAATATTCTCGAAACTGTACCTTAAAGCCTTGTTGGCCAGCAATGTCCTTGGCATTATAACCAATAGCGGTTAGCCCTTTTTTTTCCGCCAGATAAATGGCCCGCTCATTATGGAATTTTTGTGAAATAACCGTTACGCTATCCAGCCCAAAAACTACTTTGGCGCGGACCATGGAATCCAAGGTACGGAAACCGGCATAGTCCAAAAATATTTTTTCTTTGGGAACACCTTTTTTTACAAGATCCTTTTTTATGGTCGAAGGTTCATTATAATAAATCGTTGCATTATCACCACTCACAAGGATGTAGTCGATTTTACCTGCCTTAAAAAGTCTTACTGTTGCCTCTACCCTAAAAGTGTAGTATGGATTTGCCTGTCCGTTGACCAATTTTTTTGAAGTTCCCAGTACCAATCCTACTCGATTTTTGGGAATCTCATCTACATTTGAGAATGTTTTTTCTTCGGCTGATGCATCTATGATAAAGTTACATAAGAAAATGAGCAGCAATGGGATTGAAATGAGCAAACTCAAAAACTTAAGGTATTTTCTTTTCATCTTGGGTAGGAAGGAATGGTAGGTAAAGTTACGGAAATGAAGGAAATTTAGGTGTTGAACAGTACAAAAGCACTATCGAAATAAACTCAGAAGTGAAAATAGAAGTGCTGGATTCCGTCTTTTGCTCAACATATTCTCTTTTGCAAAAAGTCCCAACCTCGGTCTTTGGCAATCGGTAGCGCATAGGATTACTCCTAATCCTAATTTTTATTTTATCCGTTTATTTTTTGTTGACCAATCCCTTGGTGAACTCGTTTAAAGTCTCCACTTTTTCCTCAAAATCACCTTTGATCATTTTCCGGTACTCGTTTAGGTTTTTTACAAGATCATCAATATTATCAGGAATAACATCTTCGAAAAATTGACGTAAGCGCTTGGCCGTGGTAGGTGATTTCCCATTGGTGGAAATGGCCACCTTTACATTACCTTTGGTCACAATACCGCCCATATAAAAATCACAAAACGGAGGGTTGTCCGCCACGTTGACCAAAATATTCCGCTTTCTACAATCATGGTAAACCAACTCGTTTACGGAAATATTGTCCGTGGTGGCTATTACAATGTGCTTGCCTTCCAAATAGCGGTCGTTATAGGCGGCCTCAATCGTTTCCACATTAAATTCCCTGGCCAATGCAATGGTGTCTTCCCGAAACATCTTGGAGACCATTTGAACTTTGGCATTTGGGCTCGACTTTAATAAAAAGGTAAGTTTTTCCAGGGCTACATTGCCCCCTCCCACAATAAGGACGTTCAGCTGGGATACTTTTAGGAATATGGGATAGAGTTCATTTCGTTCCATCTAACATTGCTTTAATCGTTTCATCCATATAATTCTCTCATACCTACTTTCTAAATTCATTTTTTAATGGCTTTGGAAACCAATTCGTACGCCTTTTTTGAAAGAGGTAAGCGCAATGCAGCCTCCTGTCCCTTTTCAGACATTTTGCGCCAGGTTTTTTGAAGAATTTCTATGCTCTTTTCTTCCGGGTGTTTTTCGGAGAAGGGTTCAAGATAGAATTCCAAAAACACCAAACATATAACATCTTCCAAGGTTTGGGTGTCCTCATTTTTCTTTAGTTGCTTCTTTTCCAACAGAAAGGAAACCTTATCAATAATATCCCTTCCATACCCCACTTCTTGTAAAATTTCAGAGGCTTTTTTAGCATGGAACTTTTTTAATTCCTGTCGCCATTTTAAATACCCTATTCGATCCATGGGATAGGATTCCCTAGGTATTTCCCACCGTCGGATATGCTGGCAACGGGCGGTTAATCGTAAGGCATCGGGGGCATTTGGGGCAAAACTGTTCAATTTTTCGGTCATCCGGATGGCATACAACAATTCCTTGGGGTAGGTTTTGCCCAAATGCTCCTCCTTGTTCGGATCTTCGCCGTTGGCCTTATCAAATAATTGAAAAGCCTTCGATAATTTGTCGGGGTCGGACATACTGATAGTTTTGTTCGAAGATACAAAAAGACCGCTCTGGTTGTTTTTTAATGGGCAGGGTAGGCACTTCTTTGAGGAAACTTTTTAAGGTTTATATCAGGTTGATTTTTTTTATGAGGGCTTCCTTACTTGTTCTGCCAATAGGTATCCTTTTTTCATTGATGTAAATGGTATTCCCTACTATTTTGTCTATCATTCTCAAATTAATAATGTAGGACTTATGGCATCTAAAAAAGTCATCTTTTGGGAGTACCTGCTGCCAAAATTTTAAGCTATAGGAAAGTAAGAGCTTTTTCTCCTGCAATATAAGGGTGGTAAAATCTGAATCGGACTTTATGAGAACGATATTTCTTAAGACGACTTTCATAATGTTATGACCATCCTTTACAAAAAGAAATTGCTTGGATTCTAAATTACCTGTAATAGCTGAAGATTCTTTATAAATAACTTTTGAGATCGCCTTAAAAAACCGATCAAACGATATAGGTTTGATCAAATAGTCAATTACATCCAGATCAAATCCCTCGATAGCATATTCACTATAAGCAGAAGTAATTATGACCGAAGTTTTGGGACGGAACGTTCTTAAAAAATCAATTCCGTTCAATTTGGGCAAATTGATATCTAAAAAAACAATATCCACTTGAGCGTTTGACTTAAGAAAATGCACTACATCCAAAGCATTGTTGAAAACTCCCAACAATGATAGATGACTTACATTGGATATATGCCTTTCCAAAACTTTTTGAGCTTGCAATTGATCCTCTATGATTATACAGGTAAAACTCATTGAACAAGATTGATCGTTAATTGAACGGTAAATAAATCCGCCTCACTTCTAATAGTCAAAACATGATTGTTGGGATACAATAGGGAAAGTCGTTGTTTCGTATTATTCAGACCAATACCATTGGGGGAAATACTGGCATTATTTGCCGGGGACACATAAGAATTAACGCTTTTGAAAATTAAGGTGTTCTCGTTAATCTCGATCTTAAGATCAATACTAATGTTATCTATTTGTGTGTCCATACTATGCTTAAAGGAATTTTCAATAAACGGTAATAGCAATAGGGGAGCAATGGTATATCCCGCTGGGTTTCCCCGGACCTTATACTTTACATTCCCCCTGCCTTCAAGCTGTATTTTTTGAAGCTCCAAATAGTCTTCCAGATACTTCAGTTCCTTACTCAACAAGACATAATCCTCGGAACTTTCGTATATGACATATCTCATTAAATTAGATAATTTTAAAACACTGCCTGAGGTCCTGTGATCATTATGGATAGTAAGCGAATAGATGTTGTTCAAATTGTTGAAAAGAATATGTGGATTGATTTGAGACTTCAAAAATTTCAGTTGACTTTCGGATTTTTCCCGTTCAAGCTGATCAATCAATCGTTGTTTTTTTTGTACTTGGATCATTTGCTTTATCCCAAGGAAAATTAGGGCCGTAGTACCATATGAAAATAGAATGGACAATGGGGGAGCCACAGGATGGGAGGAAACATCATTATCCAAATAGGGTTCAATGAAAAATTCTTCAATACCTCCAAAAAAAAAAGCACCTAATATAAGGGTAGTTATAAAACTTACTGGTCTACCATGGGAATAAAGTTTTGGTAATAAGATATAATTAATTGCAAAGAGATACGCTATTTTATTTATTGATATTACAAGCTCGTATAGATGTAAATGATAGTAATTGTCCTTTCCAAAAGTCACGAAAAGCAAGAGCATCACCCAAAAAATACCAAGTAAAAAGATATCCTTGGAAAGGAGATCCTCAAATTTTTTCTTAGTGTTCATCATTTATAAAAGAATATAATGAAATTGGAAGAAATTATATGCTCTATTATTTGAACGACCTTTTTTTTGCCTTAAACTACTTGGTTAAGGAGGCGAACTGCTTATAGGCCTAAACTACTTTTTCTAATCGTAAGGTTTGGCCCTAATGATTCCTGGTCTTGGTTTCAGTTCACTCTCCGCCTTTCATCGTCGGCACCGGTTCTTCTATCTCGCGAAGCCTTTAGTTTCTTGTTGCCAAATGTCCTTGAGTAGGTGAGCAAAAAAGTCCTGTTGCTCATATTAAAGGTATTGCTGGTATTAATGTTTTGTTCGGGAATAATTGTATTTCCCGTAAATTCCAAGGAATCCCAAATGTCGTTCACGTTAAATCGTAAGCGGCCTCCGGTATCACCAAAATCTATCTGAAGACCGGCATTCATAGCATAGGTTCCTTCGGTTTTTGTGGAGGCAAACAGGTTTGGGCCATAATAGTTGACACTTAATTCGGATGTAAGGTTTTTAAGTATCCTAAAAGTTTGGCTACTGAATGCCCTAAATGTATTTTGATTAAAAACTAAGTTGAGGTCATCAATACGATTTTCCACTTTTGTATTAATATACACTAGGTTATTTTGTATCTCCCACCAATTGGAAAACCGAAGCGGAAGTCCTAAGGTTAGGGAAAAAACCGTGACTTTATCAATATTTGTAGATTCGAATAGTAAACGGTCCGTATCACCATCGAATCTTGGCTGAAAACCCGAAATCCCCTCCTTTATAATTCCATATTGTAATGTTATCAGGTTTCGTTTATAGTTTAAATCAAACTTGATGGAATTGGAAATGGAAGGTCTAAGCGATGGATTTCCGGTTATGAAGGAGGTAGGGTCAATGAATATTACGAAGGGAGCGAGATTGTTTATTGTTGGTCTCCGGATTCTTTTGGAATATGCAAAATTATAATTTAAGGAGTCGTTTATTTTATGCGAAATAAATGCAGTTGGAAAGAAGGTTCCAAAATTCCTGTCGACTACTGTGCCCTCTGTTTGCGTAGTAACCTCTGTGTCCGTATGTTCATAGCGAAGCCCTGTTTTCAATGAGGTTTTATCACTTAATTGAAAATCAAGGGAAGTGTAAGCGGCAAAAATATTTTCGTTAAGGTTACTTGTGTTGGTTAGTGTGGGATCTTCTTCAAAAACATCGTCAATGAGATTGGAAGCGGAAACCGCATTATCAAAATCTGAAAATGTGGCCTTCGCTCCAATCTCAATGGCCAATTTCTCAGATAACTTATTGCTAAAGTCCGTTTTTGCTACCACAAAATTAATGGGAGTACTCTTATCGCTTTTGATGAATTCCTCACCTTCAAGCGAACCTTGGGAATCAAAGATCCTGTTTGTGTAATCCGTTGGGTTTTCATTGTTGTAGTAGAGGTAATCCAAATCAATGGTCAATGTTTTATCTTTATTAAAATTGTGCTTTAAGTTGACATTGCCGCTAAAATGCCGCCACTGGTTTAATTCGGTGTTTATCAATTCGGCACTTGTAGCACTAGGTAGGGCCTTGCTACTGTTGATCGCATCCATGGTCCATTGGTTATCGTAACCGTTTAAAAGAGCACCAACTATAGTTTTTGATGATATTTCGTAATCAAATCCTAAACGAAGATTATGATTTCTTCTAACCGGATCTCGCGTAGAAATGGTGTTTAGCGACTCCAATTCATTTTGTTCGTTCAACGAGCTTCTTCGGAATGTTATAATTTGACCCTGTCCATTTCTTAAAAAGGAATATGTACCAAAGAGATTGAACTTTGAAAACCGGTAGTTGAAGCTGATATTGTCCGAAGTAGTTGCCCCGTTACCATAACCACCTGAAATTGAATAGGATCCATTTAAGCCAATTTCCGGGTTTTCCTTAAGGACCACATTTACAAAACCTGCATTACCTTCGGCATCAAAATTGGCCGGAGGTGTGGTGATCAATTCTATAGTTTCAATATTGTCCGACCCCATCCCCTCCAACAATTGTATGATGGAGGATTGAGGCATATTACTATTTCTCCCATTGATCAATATGACTACGCCACTTTTGCCTATTAGGGAAATTTCATTATTCCGCCTATTCACGATTACACCTGGGGAACGTTCCAATATTTCCAATGCGGAGCTGCCGGAAGATAAGATACTGCTTTCTACATTAATGACCATCCTATCTATTTTTTGTACAAATAGCGGTTTTGTTGATTTCACGACCACCTCATCCAGAGCAAGGCCTTCAATAAGGGCAATTATGGGAACCTCAAAACTTTGGCCATTTTCTATTTGGAACACTCCCGAGGCCTTTGATTCAAATCCGACCATACTGGCTGAAATGTAATAGGAGCCATTTGCTATTTCCTCAAAAATATATCTTCCATCCATATCCGTAATCGAACCTTTTACAAAAGTGGAATCCGGTGCATGGTGTAGTAGAACATTGGCAAAAGCAAGAGATGTCCTATCATCGGATGAAATTTGACCTGAAATTGAACTTTGACCATTGACTGGAGCTGAAATACATAGTATAAATACAAAAAGTAGGAGGCGTGCTATCATAATGAAAGATTAGGTTTTCAATTTCTGAAACACCCCTTTCACCAGGAAAAGTAATCATTGAACAACTTGGTTTGTCATGTCAACGACCTAATAGTATGGGTTTGTTTTGTATTTAAATAGCAGAATTTGTGTTCCGAAAAGCAGTTCGATTTAGTTGAAAAAACTCAAATGAAAAATGGGGTTAGCTAAGATTCTCTTTTGCGTTTTTCTTTGGTGGAGTCAAACAGGTTCGAAAAATCCCCGGAATTCCTATATATAAAGAAGGGGATACATTGATGAAGTGTATCCCCTTTCCTTTCTATGTTTAGGCAGACCTTTTAGTGAAGGCAATAGGTCTGATCTGTTCTACGAATCCGTTTACTGTCTTGTATATTGGCTAGAAAAACAAGCCTTCTGGATTCTGTTACTGATTGATTGATGAATGTTTCCATGATATTGTTCGTTTTTTGATGATATGCCTTCACCTAATTATGATTAGCGGTTGAAGTTCCTGTACTGCGCCCATTGTGCCCTTTTGCTACCGCTAAAGGAAGAGAAGTACTGACCTGTTTTTGATTCTGTCGCTGTTTTTGTAAATGATGCTTTCATGATTTTTTTGTTTTTATGTTGTTGATAGTTGTTTTTTTAATTGGTATTAACGGTTAAAGTTTCTGTACTGTGCCCATTGCGCCCTTTTGCTACCGCTAAAGGAAGAAAAGTACTGTCCTGTTTTTGATTCTGTCGCTGTTTTTGTAAATGATGCTTTCATGATTTCTAGTTTTTTATGTTGTTGATAGTTATTTTTTTAATTGGTATTAACGGTTGAAGTTTCTGTACTGCGCCCATTGTGCCCTTTTACTACCGCTAAAGGAAGAGAAGTACTGTCCTGTTTTTGATTCTGTTGCTGTTTTTGTAAATGATGCTTTCATAATTTCTAGTTTTTAATATTTTTTAGTATTGTTTTTTAATTGACTTACAACTAATAGACGACAAGAGATATTTTTTGTTACAGTACTATGCATAAAAAGGTACTATTTTATATAATATTTAACATTTGGTTTTGAAACACTAACGCTATTCAAAATTTAAATAATTGAAAATCAATATGTTAAATGAACTTTGTATTTTTTGATATACAGAATAAAGACCACAGCCTTTTGAAAAAGTTACACTATATCTCGATTTTTTTGATTCATACCTAATCCTTCATTCAGAATAGTACGATGAATGTTAGGTCGAGGCTTCGGAGAATTTTAAAAAAGAATAGATAAGAGAGTGGTCATTTCATTTTTGAAAATAGAGAGGCTATGCTTCAAGGAAGGTAGGGTACATGCAACTGATATGGTGAAGTTTCTACCATATACCTCTAAAATTTGATGTCTTTAAATAACCATTCTATGGAAAAGCAATCCACAAAGACGTTTCAATAGGAGCACTAATTAAATTCTGGCCAATACTTTTTTATTTTTTCCCTGAGGAACAAAACACTGCGTTCTAACTGATCCATACCATCCACACCGTCTTCGATGCTGATCCAGCCGTCAAACCCCACGCGCTTCAATTCGGTAAAAATGGCATCATAATCATTAAGTCCTTGGCCAATTTCCCCATGACGTAATCGTTTGGCATAACCTACGGAATCATTTTCCTCTTTCCTTAGATCTTCTATGGTCCCCTCAATGAGATAGCGATCACTGGCGTGCATCGTAACTACCCTGTCGGATACCCTATATAACAACTCCAAGGGGGCCTCTCCGGCCAGAAAGGTATTGCTAGGATCATAATTTACGCCGAAATAGGGATGATCTATTTTATCCACTAGCTTACAGAACACATCCATTTGCTGTGCAAATTCCGGGTATTCCCAAAAATCGTCCTTATAGTGGTTTTCTAAAATTAGGGTAACACCCAATTTTTGGGCATGGGGCAAACAAGTCTCAATGCATTCGGCAGCTAGGTTTACACCATGTTCAATACTGAGATTGGGCCTTCGCTGACCGGATAATACCCTGCAATAGGATCCACCCAACGCATGGGTCATTTCTATCCAGTTCAGTTGCTTTTGAATTTCTTTTTGCCGAAAGGAGGCATCGGGATGCGTAAAATCTGGAGAACAACAGAGCATGGGAATTACCTTTTTATAATTTTCTACCTGCTTTCGGAACAGGGGCCAGTTGGCCTTATTCTCCATCTCTAAAAATCCGGCATACCATTCCAGTCCATGAACATCAAGACGGCCGGCCAGTTGTATCCATTCGGTAACCTTCATGGTTCCATCCTTACAAAGGGCCTGCATAAATGCTTTTGGAAAGACTGCTAGTTTTGGCAAAGTGCTACGAATTTATGGTTTTTTATTTCTGATTATTTCAAACGTCCAGTCCTTCATTATATCGGATTCCCATTCTGACCGATTAAAACGCCTACCAGGTCTTTGAGACATTTCGCCCTATCATAGGATATTGTTCCAGTTCAATGACTTGTGCGCTAACGGGACCACACTCGTCCGAAAGCAAAAAGACGGCAGCCGCAGCTATCTCCTCTGGTTTAAATAGCCTATTGGACGGTGCGAACATCTTTGGAATATCTTTATCCCAACCCTCCTTCTTCCCTAAGGCCTTTTGATTGGCCAATTCATTTTCCGTTAATACCCATCCTGGATTTATCTGATTTACGCGCACCTCATTTTCCCGGAATAGGGTATCGCCTAGATTTCGGGTCAAAGTCATCAGTGCCCCCTTGGAAATACTATAAGCCAATAAATTGGGTTCACCGCTCCATGCATTTATGGAACCAATATTTAAAATACAGCCTTTAGTCTTTATCAGATGGGGTAGGGTTGCCTTTATTACTGCAAAGGGCGCCAAGGTATTTACTGCCAACATTCGCTTTAGAAAATCCATATCGGTGGTGGCCATATTGGAAGATTGGATGATGGCAGCATTGTTGACCACGGCATCCAGCTTACCAAAAGTGTCAATTGCAATTTTCACTAATTGTTCAGGAGCCGTTTCATCCGTAATGTCCTGTGTATGTACCACCAAATTTTCAGTACCCAATTCACTGATTACCTTTCTGGCTTTTTCTTCCCGTAAACCGTTGACGATTACACGAGCCCCCTCCCGCAGGCAAGCACGGACAATGGCGTAACCGATCCCTGTGTAGCCTCCAGTAATTAAAATAACCTTATTTTCTAATCGCATTGTTCATGAATTCGGTTGCAGAATACTCTTGATCACTTTTCCCGAATGCATGGCGGTAAAAGCGGTATGCCATTCTTCTACACCCCAAATTCCACCAATAATCGGTTTCACATCAAGGCGACCGGATTGCATTAAGGACAGTACTTTCTCCCAGATAGGCCAGTTATGGCTAAAACTTCCCTGCAATCGTACATTTTTTTGAACCAAAGGATCTAAGGAGAATTTAAGTGGTTGCGGTCCCCAACCTACTTTTGTTATCTGACCATTGGGGCGAACCAATTGAAGGGCAATTTGCATAGTTTGGCTTACACCGGCAGCATCGATTACACAGTCAACGCCCAACCCATCCTTTTCCTTTGACCATTCGGAAGCATCTCCGACTATGGCATGGCAATTATACCGAAGTGCGGTTTTTAATCGTTCTTTATCGGACTCCAAACCTACTATGGCAACTTCGCCCCCACATAAAACGGCCATGGCGGCACAAAGGATACCTATGGTACCCGGACCTAAAACAATAACACGATCTCCGGGCCTAATATTCGAATTTACGATAACCGCATTGTAGGCCACGGAACAGGGTTCCGTTAAACAAGCATGCTCAAAAGGCAAATCTTTAGGTACGGTATGAAGGCATCTTGCCGGGACCCGGACAAATTGTGTCATAGCACCGTTTACCCCATAACCAAAACCTTTTCTATCCGGATCCAGATTATAAAGCCCTTGACGGGAGAGGGGGCTATCCGGATTTATTATAGCGGCGGTTTCACTGACTACCCTATCTCCTTCCTGCCAATCCTTTACACGATTTCCCAGTTCCACGACATGCCCTCCAAATTCATGGCCCAATACCACAGGATAGTTTACCGGCCAACTATGATCCGCCGTCCATTGATGTAGATCACTGCCACATACCCCGACATGGGACACTTTAAGCAAAACATCATCTTCCCCAATAGTGGGTTTTGGAATCTCCCTTACCTCAACACTACCTTTTTCAGGTGCAAAATTAACGACTGCAGCAGATTTCATAAATACACAATTTGTTTAGTTGGAAGGTTGTCCATATCTATGGATTTTTTCACAAATGAGTCTAAGTGAACTTTCAAGATCGCCCTCTGCCGTTTTGAAGGCATCGGCATCTATAGTGAGCGGGGCACCAAGAACCACCATGGGGGCGCCATATTCCGGGCATTGAATGGCCTGTTCCAGGGAAAGTCCGCCTACAGCTTGCACGGGAACATTTACCGCAGCGACTATCTTTCGCAATTCGTCCAAAGGGCTTGGCATGGGTAGTCCTGCCGCCGCTATACCTCTTCTTTCATCGTAGCCAATATGATGAATGATATAATCACAACCAAGCGCTTCCAGTTTTTTCGCTCCCTCCACCATATCGGGGCAACCCAAATTATCGCCCATGACCTTTACATTAAAGTCCTTCCCTGCCTGCACCACTACCTTAATGGTCTCTTCATGTGCGCGTGCCATGACAACCACATGGGTGGCACCGGCTTTTGCCATCATTTCAGTTTCCAGATACCCGCCATCCATGGTTTTCAAATCCGCCACAATAGGAACATCCGGGAAGGCGGCCCTTAGTTTTTTTACACCGTGCAGGCCTTCTGCCAAAAGTAGGGGAGTCCCGGCCTCCAGCCAATCCACGCCAGCACGTAACGCCATTGCTGCCGTTTCCAGGGCTTCATCAATATGGGTAAGATCTAGGGATATTTGAACGATAGGTTGCATACAAAAAGATTATCCTATAAATATAGAAATTTAAGGGCAAGGATGGTAAGGTAAAAGAAAAGTGTTCAGGAACTATTAACTAGGAGAACAAAAGAAAGTTTGGAGTTCAGATTCTTTTGAACGGTAAACAAGAGCTCTCAAAACATAAAAAGTCAAAGCGTTTGCTTTGATTTTTTCTCCGTAATACTAGAGGCGGGAATTGAAATCTTCATCTGCATTCAACTTGTTTAAATAAAATATATTATGATAACTACCTATAAATAATTACTTTATATATTCAGAATATTTAATATTGTTGATAATTATTGAGAACTATTGAATAGAATCGTGCAATAAACGTGCAAATATTGTAACCACATATAAAACTTATGCTAATTATTCCTCTTATGATGAAACTAATGCCCATAATACAGAGCTTTTTGTGGTTTAGTTTTTATCATAACTCCATTATTATTGTTTGAAAAACCGTACTTTAAAAAATCAGAATCGTTGAAATGAGTAGTAGAAGAAAATTTATTAAAAATGTAAGTGCAGCCTCTCTTGCCACAGCTGTTTCTTTGGGCGAGGTGTCGGCCAAAAACCCAATTAAAGATAGGGAAGTGGTGAATGTTGGCCTCATAGGTGTTAGAGGGATGGGATGGGCAGACCTCCGTTCTTTTCTTAAAAACAAGGGAACAGCATGTATTGCACTTTGTGATGTGGACAGCGATTTGTTGGAAAAACGCGCAAAGGAAATAGAAACAAAAACAGGTCAACGCCCAAAAACTTTTAATGACCATCGTAAATTTTTAAAAATCAAAGAAATGGATGCCATTTTTATTGGTACTCCAGACCATTGGCACTGTATTCAGATGATCGATGCCTGTGTGGCAGGAAAAGATGTATATGTAGAGAAACCAATAGCCAATAGTATTCACGAGGCAGATTTGATGGTAAAAGCAGTACGCAAGTACAATAGGGTAGTGCAGGTAGGCCAATGGCAAAGAAGCGACCCCCATTGGCATTCGGCCTTTGAATATTTGGATTCCGGTGCCCTGGGCAAGATACGGCAGGTGAAAGCCTGGGCAAATGTAAATTACGGTCGTGGTTTTGATGTGGTAGAAGATACTGATCCTCCCCAGGAAGTGGACTACAACAGATGGTTGGGGCCGGCTCCGGAAAGACCATTTAATAAAAATAGATTTCATGGTACATTTAGGTATTTCTGGGATTATGCGGGGGGCCTTATGACCGACTGGGGAGTTCATATGCTGGATATGGTATTACTTGGCATGAATGCCACTGCGCCTAAATCTGTAGTAGCCATTGGTGGTAAAATTGCTTTTCCCAACAATGCAGCAGAAACTCCGGATACGCTGACGACAGTCTATGATTTTGGGAATTTCAGCTTTATTTGGGAACAATTTATGGGCATGGGGACATCGCCGTATTTAGAAGAATCTGGTGAACCTGGAGTGGCTTTTATTGGTGAGAATGGTATTTTGGCCATCAACAGGGCAAGCTGGAAAGTGCTACCCCTTCAGCACGATGGTAAATACTTAACAGAAGTATTACCACCCCGAAAAAGTCGTGTCAGCGGCCTGGATGCTCACACTGCAAATTTCCTGGAATGCATCAAAAATCGAAAAGATCCTAATTGTACTATTGAAATGGGAAGAAATGCCGCTCTGGTAGCCCATTTAGGGAATATGGCCTACCGAACTGGTAAAAAGCTGCAATGGAACGATGTGGAAGGCATAGTCTCTAATGCATCTGAAGCCAATGCTTACATAAAACCAAATTATCGGTCGCCATGGCAATTGTGGGAGGGATAGGTGTTTTTGTTGTAAACAGATTAGTTGAAAAGATAATACCCGAAGGATTTCCAGAAATTGTGTACCGTATTTTGAATTTGGGTATTCCTTTTTCAGTAGGGTAGGGAGTCTTGGCGTTAATAATTATCGAAGCCTTGTAAATAATTTAACCAAAGTGAGGGGTTTTTAAAATGGTTCATTTTGTTTCATAAAAAAACCAAGGTTTTAGCCTTGGTTTTTTACGTATCCGTACTCGAGGCGGGAATTACCTTTGGTGAGTCCCGCTCAAACGTGGTGAAGACAAAAACCAAGACCAGAGGCTTGGTTTTTGTTTTGTCCACATAGGCGCAAACAAGTTTGACCAAGTTCCCAAAACAAAAAACCAGTGCGAAAGCACTGGTTTTTATCTATTCGTACTCGAGGCGGGAGTACCATATATTCTAATTGCTCTTGAATCCCTTTAAATACGCTAGTATCGATATACAATGGGATTAGATACATCCCTTTAAACTAGATTATTTTAGTTTTATGAAGAATATTTCCCCCTATTTTGCCCCCTATTTTATCAGATTTCGTATCTTTATAGAGTATGCAAGTTTCATTTGATTTAAGAAGGGACAAGGTCGATAAACACGGGTTAATGCCCGTTAGGGCTTTGATTACCTTCGAGGGTTTTCGAATCCGTAGGGTAGTGCAGGGGGCAAAATCGGATGGGAAACATTGGAATGCGAAAAATGAACGGATAAAGCCGCCTTTGAAATCGGAAGCCTACAATTACCATTTGGAGTATAATGATAAGATCGAACGTTTCGAGCAGAAGGCAAAAGAATTATTTCGGTTTTACCATATCCATGAAATCGCCCCGACCAAGGAGGATTTTCAAATGCGCTTCGACTCCGACAGGGGTATAAATATCTCAAATGATTTTGTGACATGCTTTGATGAATTTATCGAGACGGGCAGACTGACCAAGGCAGAACGGACTTTAAAGTCATATGTAACGGCGCTTAATGTTTTTAAGGATTTTAGTTTCAAAGAAGATTATCCTTTACGATTCGATACCATCAATAATGAATTCTTCATTAAATTTCAGGAGTTCTGCTTCTTAGTAAAGAAAACCAAGAACAATTATTTTTCAAGACTGATTACCACTTTGAAAACATTCATGAGGTGGGCCATGGAGAACGGGTATCATGAGAACGTTACCTTCCTCAAATTCAAAGCCCCGGAGGAAGAAATAGAGGTCATATACCTTACCCTTGATGAATTAATGACGCTATACAATCACGATTTCAAAACGGAAAAATTAAGACGGGTCAGGGATTTCTATTGCTTTGGATGCTTTACGGGTCTCCGATTTTCCGATTTAAAAAATCTTCGGCCGTCGAATATATCCGAGAATGAGATCAAACTGAATATTCAAAAGACCAAAACGATCGATCATCGTGTTCCCCTAAATGAATACGCTAAAGCCATATTAGTGAAGTATAAGGATACCATTTGGGAACCCTTGCCTCTAATCTCCTCACAGAAGTTTAATAAGTATATCAAGGAATGTTGCCAAATTGCAAAGATCGATACCCCGACTTCAATTACTCGATATATTGGCACGCGAAGGTTGGATAAGACCGTTCCGAAATATGAGCTGATAACAAGTCACACCGCCCGTAAGACCTTCGTAACGAATAGTTTGGTTTTGGGCATGAAAGAAATGGTCGTAAGAAATATTACAGGCCATAAAAAAGAGGAGACTTTTAGACGATATGTGAAAATTGCCGAAAGCCTTAAGCAAGAAGAAATGTCGAAGGCATGGAGCAAAATTTAAGTAAATAAACAGCTGCCTTTTCCATATCGTACTGATTAGCAATTCGCTACTTCAACTATCAGTATAAGATTTTCCTTAAAAAAGCGTTTGAATAAAACGATTCCCAAACGCAAATACGCTTGATTAGCTGCCTAAATATACAAGAAGCCTTAGACCCGATAAAGTTGTTTTTCTTCAGCGACTTTCAGACCAAGGAATTCAAAACGTACATCAGATTAAAAGTACTGAAGCTTAGTCCCTATCAATATTATCATTTGTTAGCGTGGTTACTTGAAAATATAAAGGATGATGCACTGATATCAAATCTAGATGTCCTCTTTGATTTTTCAATATTGAACCCAAAGAAATATTTACCAAGGGAGGAACAGTCAATAGAAGCTTATGAGTCTGTAGAAGGTCTATTTCTCCCGAATCGATTTAATGAGGACTGTTTTAAGTTTTTCCATATGGATTTTGGTACCATGAAATTCTTGCTGGAGGAATTGGTTTCCCAAGACCGAATAAACAGATTTTTGTTTTATTTCAAATCAAGAAAGGCTATCAAGAAACCTGAAATTGACCTTGAACGATTATTAAACTTGATGTCGCTGGAGGAACGCCTTTGCTTCCCAATTTATGATTTGAAAGAAGGAGATCCGATTTCGTTTTATGGCCATGCCCTCAACTTTCTTAAAGGTTGTGTTGATCGAGAAGCCAAATCGTTAAAACACTCATTAGCCGAGGAAATGGAAAAGGAAGGGAACAAAATCAAGAAATTGTTTGTCGGAAAAGGAAAGCAGGAATTACCTTATGCGGTAATGGACAGGTCAGTATTATTATGGCCTATGCTGGTCGGTTTTGAAAAATGGAAGCGATTGGTCATCGATGCTTTAAAGAATAAGGAACACTTCAATCTATTGAAAACCAAATTTTTGTTCTCTTTGGAAGAGCTGGAAGAAATGATAGGGGAAGAATACTTTCAAGATATGACTGCTAACGTTCATGGTCGAACTATGATAGTTGAGGATAAAGAAACTGGAATAAAAACGCTTAAGTCTATCTCATCACCTTTCGTTCATTCGTCCAAATTTTCAAACTGGTTAAAAAGTTTAAAATCGACAGATTTAAAAGTTACCATTAAAAAAGAAACGGAGGAAGCACCCAAAAATCAAATCATTATCTCTAAGAAGGGTTCACAAAAAAGGTTAATGAAAGCTCTTTTGGACTTTTTTGATTATCTAAAGCTTTGTCTTGATGAAGACCAAGAAAGGACCATGGAAAGTTTTCTGTATCGTAATTTTTCATTTGAATCCGATGACAAAATCGATTTTTCCAAGCGTACCGTCAACAATTATGGTTTCCGGCCCTTGGATTTTATCCCGTCCAAACACGCCAAAGATTTTGCAAAACTATTTTTATACCTCTCTGACAAAGATTACCTTCTTAGCAGTAAGACCCAAATCATTCGAACTTTGGACAAAGATATCCATGAGAAAAATGGTAAAGATGGGTTTAGTTATAGTTCTTTGATTCGGATTCCGACAGATGAACACCATCTTTTCCCTGACAAGGAGATTAGAAGACGCATACGATCTATACTTAAGATAGGCGATTGATTGCACTGCTTTCCTTTGGTTTGCGCATTATTTGCCACCGTATAGGTATATATCAGCTCATACAATGCACTAACCTAAAAGGTGCAAGCGCATTTTACGAATTTATCCCCAATTTAGTTATCCGGCTTTTTGTTCCGGTTTAAATACGTTAAATATGGGAAATGTACTTTTTTACACGCACACGAAAGAAGATTTGAAAAGAACCGTTAAAATGGTCTTGGAAGAATTACGGAAAACGGAATTTATAAACGAGAGTTCGATCAACCCAGAAGATGATCGATTAAGCCAACAAGAGGCCGCTAAATTCTTGGGCATCTCCGTGACTTCATTGATTAATTGGAAGAAGAAAAAAATTGTTCCTTATTACCAAATTGGTCGAGCGATATTCTACTCTAAAAAAGAATTACTTGATT
Organism: uncultured Flavobacteriaceae bacterium; assembly: GCA_947494715.1. Classification (GTDB taxonomy): domain Bacteria; phylum Bacteroidota; class Bacteroidia; order Flavobacteriales; family Flavobacteriaceae; genus Ulvibacterium. The sequence goes on from CANLWG010000012.1 coordinate 167,384, forward strand.
TGGCTAGAAAAAATGCCTTTGTTCGAAGGTCTAGATATTGATTCATTATTCGTTAGTTATTTATATTTTTTTGAGGGCAAAAGTGTCCCCTAAGTCTTTAAGTAACGAAACAACTAAAAATAACCACGTGTGGGACAATCCCACTCAATTGTTATCATTTTCGTTAGTTTATCCCGCAAAAAAGCCGTTTTATTAGCCGGAAGAGCATCATTCAACCAAATAGCAAAATTAATCACAAAAGAAGAAAAGGGACAAATATATGCTACCCCCTGATTCCTTAAAAAACTGAACTAACTCAACAAAATGTTCTATTCTTGATCCAACCAGAGAACTTGATAGGGTTTTAGTTCGGTACGGCCAGATACCACCTTTTCGTCCATGCGATTTTTGAAGGTGCCTTTTAGGGAAATGTCTGCTTTATCCTTTGAGGTATTTATAATAAATCGACTTCCGTCGGAGCGAGGCACGATGTAAATACCTTGGCTGGGTTTTTCTGAAATAATTAAATATTCGTCCAGAACTTCTGACATTAATGAAAATAGAAATTCGTCGTTCGGCCAAAAGGCTAGTTTTATCACTTCCCCTTTCTTGATTCTATTTCGTGTAATGGCAGGATATCCTTCCAAGACGGTATTTTCACTTTTGAACTCCGCCAAAATCTCAACCCCATCGCTCGACGACAGAAACTCAGCCAACCCATCCATATCCATCGTGGGAAATGCCAGGTTGCTGTTTTTCATCTCGACATACGGTAGCCTATAATCGACTGCGGTCGGCCCGCCGAACATGCGGGTAGTGAGAATTTTGGAGCCGGTAAGCGCTTGTATATTAAGGCCTAACTGCTTCTGAAAAATTCCATTTTCGGTGAGGTAATCCGTTAACGGGGAGACCATTAGCTTTCCGCCATTTTCCACATAAGTGCGAAAAGCATTGACTATCTGAGTATCGGCCATTATCGATGCTGTTGGGATTACTATCAGTGCATATTGGGCCAGCTTATCCTTTTTCAATATTTGTTCACTATTGAGCGCATCGACACCGACCCCCATTTTATGAAAAATATCAAAGACATCGACGGTAATATCGTTGCTATTTTCAATATGATTTATGACCTCTAAGGCGGCACGCTGGTCATAGTCCGTGAAGACCGCTACTGCGGCCTCGACCGGTTCGGCAATTAACTTCTCGCCCCATTTTTTATAAAATCTACCGACCTCCTGTACCCATGGATATTCCAGTTCCGGTTCGCCGTTCCATCCTACTACTCCGCCATAATATGGGGCATGACTGCCATGGATTCGGTTTCCTGTCCAATAGAGCAGGCCGGTCGCCCCGAAGGCCGCCGGAAAGATATTCTGCATAAAAAACCGGTCTTTCTGGATCATTGCGCCACCCGCCCAGTCAATGAATTGGTTCATCGAGTTGTTACCGGTAACGCCCAGTCCGGTTTCCATCACTAGAAAACCCTTTTTTTCCTGTATCGAGCGGTTCAGGTCAAGTTGATAGCCCAGATGTTTCCAATGGCCCGGTTTGCTGTCCGATGGATGATAGAAGTCGATGCCCGACACATCAAGTACTTTTCCTGCCCTCGGGTCGTTGGTCAAAGCTTTCCAGGGGCCGGTCCAGTTTGTGGTTATCCACTGGCCTGTTCCCCCTAAGTTCAAGGCCTGCCTTTGTCTATCGAAAAAATCGAATATCATGTCCCTTCGGTATTGCCAATAGTTAAAACGGATACCAACGGGGGACCAATTCTCATGTTTTGAGCGTATAAGCGGAATCTGATTAAAACTGCTTACCCGCAGGCCAAAAATATCAAGTTGAAATTTTTCGCTCAGCTCACTTGGCGCATCAAATTTGTTGGCCAGCCAATTATGCCAAGCCTTTTGTGCACTCCCGTTCTCGATATATGATTTCAGGCCGATATCGATTTCATTGTCCAACTGCCAGCCGATTACGTTCTTGTTGTTTTTGTACCTATCCGCAATTCTTCCCGTATATTCCAGTACATATCGTTGATATATGAGGTTGGTTATTTCGGGGTTCTTTTTGACAAGCGGATAATCGCGCTGGCCTTCCCTGACCGTTATGATTTCAGGATGTTCGTTTATGAGCCATAGCGGGGGTACGTATGACGATGTTCCCAAAATCGATTTGATTCCCTTGTCTTCGGCATCTTCCAAATAGTGGTCCAACCATTGAAAATCATATTCTTCAGGTGCCGTGTGGATAACGCCCCAAGCCGACTCTGCCACTCGCATTACGTTCATAGAGGCCTTTTTCATGTAATCCAACATCGACTGCCACTCATGCCTTTCCATTATTTCAGGATAGATACACGCCCCGTACAAAAACTCTTTAGAGATTTCCTGGGCATTCAAGCTAAAGTTAGAAAGTGTAACGATGATAAGAAAACAAGCATACTTTGTGCCCAAGTATTTCATAGTGTACGGATTAACTGTTTTTATTTTTTTCATTGTAATGTGTTTCTGATGAATAGGCTAATTTCAAGTTATTCTTTCTATATAATCAAACGTACCCGTACTTACCCAATACTTCCTGTTATTTACTAATCGACTTTCATGGTCTCAATAGTTTTGCCGATACTTATTTTAGTAAGCTTTTAAATAGACAAATTTTGCTTTCTACAAGATGCTCTAGAATCCGAATAACCATATTCATAGTTAAAAAAACGTGGCCAATCCAAACAATGCTGAAAGGAAAAAAACTAGTTATCTGCTGTATTTTCCTCTTCAACCTTTAAGGTTTCCAGATACGCTACCAGATCGACCAGATCGTCTTCCGACATGACTTTATGTAGGCCTTCGGTCATCAGCGATCTTTCCATGGCCTCTTGGCTGGCGATATCGGCCAGCGCAAGGTCTTTCTGGGTGCCGCCCATCATCTTTATCGTAATTTCATCTTCGGTATGACTTAAGATATAGCCCGTATAGGTGGTGCCATCCTTCATTTTGAGGGTATACCCTTCGTACCCAAAGTTGATTCCGGCACTGGGATAGATAATGCTGGAATACATAAATTGCTTCGACAGTTTGTTGCCGATGTCCGAAAGAGCGGGGCCGAATTCGGTACCCGTATCGCCCGCCACATGGCACGAACTACAATAGGTACCATAAATTTCCTTACCATGGTCGGCATTTCCTGTTTTCTCGACCAGTGCCGCTATGTCTAAATCTCCTGTCGTATTATTTGTCAGGAACTTCGGGGCATTTTCCTTGATCTTTACGTCCCAACTGGTCATGAGTTTGAGAACGGCAGCGGTTTTATAGCTGTCCGGTATTTTGCCTTCTTCCAATAAACCGTATAGTTTATGTTGTCCCTGACCTGTATTTCCGAGCGATTCGACGGCTCTTTGTGTCAATGCGTTGCCCAGCTCGTTGCTCGTTACGAAATCGGTAAGCAACGCAATGGCCGTGGGATCAGAGACACTGTTCAACATTCCCAAAACTTCCATCTTGGAGGATTGCGGCGCATTTAATTTAAGGTAGTCCCTTACAAGGGGACTGCCCCCAAAATCGAACAATACGGTTATGGCCTCTTTTCGCAGGGCTTCGTCGGTACCGTTGACCACTACGTCGAACAGGGCCTTCGTCTGGTCTTTCAAATTTAATTTCTTGATGGCCATCAACCACTCCGGTGTACCTTTTATCTTGGGAAGAATATTCTTTACCAGATGTACGTTTCGTGGCGATCTGTTGATAAAATCCTCGTCCATAGCCCCCAAGGCATAGGCCTGTATTTGTCGGCTCTGCGGGTGATCGATATTCAACAGGGCAAGTAGGGTCGCATTTTTTTGTGGATGCTGCTTAAAATCAAAGGCCCTGAAATAAGAGGGCAGATTCGCTTCGGATATCTTTTGCTTCCGTATCATTTCGGCCAATAGGGGCATGGATTCCGATGCCCGTGTACGCCATACGATTTCCTTGCCTTTTGCATCGCTCCAATCGTCGCCGGCCTTTTTCTTCCAAACATCGAAATATAGATCCGAGAAATTGTCGGAACCGATGCCCAAAGCCTCAAGATACCAACGGTCGCCGGGGGTATGCCGATCGGCGAGGGTCGCCCAAAGTTCGGCGGCTTTTGGAGTGCCAAGATGCGCCAAAGCGACGGCGGTTTCCCGACGCACTTGGGCGGAATCATCAATTACGACCTTGCCCAAATAATCTTCCAATCCGTCATTTGCCAGATACCGCGCCATACGAATGCCTTGTATGCGAAACTTTGCATCGCTGTCGGAAAGGGCCAAATCGATATATTTTTCGGTTTTCGAGGGAATCTTGGCCGCGAGCCATAATGCCCGTGCCTTGGCAATACCGCCTTTTGCGATCAATTCTTTTAAAAACGGTTCTGCGGCCTCGCCCATGCCCTGTAGTTTTTGCCAAGATCGGTAGAACACGTCCATATTGTCCGATACCAATCCTTTTGAGGCTCCGGCTCCAGAAGTAAAATCGAAGGTTGGCGGTTCGTATGTTTCTTGTGTAGATAAACGATAGATCCTTCCGCGTTCGATATCCTCGGCTTTATGACCGCCTACCCCACCGTCGTACCAATCGGAAATAAACAAGGAACCATCAGGGGCCACGGTAACATCATCGGGGCGGAACCAATCGTCCTTACTTTTTACCAAATTTTCCATTTTTGCTTTGTATCCTGAACCTTCTTCTTCGACGATATAACTGCGCACTACATTATGGCCCGGTTCGGCATGGATCAGTTGGCCCCGATATTTTTTCGGAAGCAGATTATCTTCATAAACGATCATGCCACAAGGCGAGCCGGAGCCAGTCTGCAAAAGGTTCGGCACCGTACCCGGATCGTTCAAATGCCAATGGCGCTTGGGTATCTCCTCTTCCCAACCGGTCCTTCGCTCGCGCCAGTCCTGCCCGGTCAACAGGTCCTTGAAGCCGTAATTGCCATTTTCCATCAGATAATTGATACGGGTACCGCGATTGCCATCGTCGTCATTGTCCGATTGCCAGATTCCGCCATACGAATCCACCGCCAGTTCATAGGGATTCCTAAAATTATGCCCCAGTACCTCGACATCCGAGCCGTCCATTTCCATGCGAAAGGCCATGCCCTCGCGATACGGACTACCATTGGCCTTTATTTCTTTGCCATAAATATCCTTTATTGCATTTCCATCCGTATCCAACAACTGCCTTCCATTATTGCCATAATTAAAGTACAGCCGACCATCGGGGCCGAATACGAAGGCATGTACGCCGTGGTCATGGTCTACGCCCTCTATCCCCGAAAATAGAACTTCTTTTGAGTCGGACACGTCATCGCCATTTTCATCGGTAAAAACCAATACGTTCGGACTCACGGATACGATGACCTTATTGCCCAATACGGCAATGCCCAAGGCGGAATTCACATCCTTTCCCTGATAGAACACCGTGGAAGTATCGGCCAAGCCGTCACCATCGGTATCCTCCAAAATCAATATACGGTCGCCTTTATTGTCATACGAAATTTCAGGATTGGCAAAAGCCCTGTAATTGGTACCCTCACAGATCCATATTCTACCTTTGGCATCGATAGCCATGTTCGTAGGATTGGCCAGCATAGGCTCGGAGGCGAACAATTGAAGCTGCAATCCGTCGGCCACTTCCATAGCGGCCAAAGTGTTTTTGGGCTTTCGTTTTTCTGCTGCGGAAAGTGATGCATAATCGATTTCGGGTTTCTTTTTTTCTTTACAAGAAGTAAAGGATAAGGTCATGGGTAAAAAAAGGATGGCAAATAAGCATTTATAGAAAGTATTCATAATAGACTGGTTTTACAGTTTTAAATTTAAAAAATAGGATGCTCCAATATACTTTACCTTTTGTCTTGAATTAAATATATATTGATAGATTATAATTTTCAAATTTTGACCGCCTAATGATTTAAAGCTGTCTCTATAACTACATTAACCGCTATATGTCGGAGTTTCAATTTAATGCAGATTAGTTTAAATTAGTTCACTTAAAACTGTCGTAACTTTAACAGAAACAAGTATCTCACAAAATTTATAAAGGAAAAAGGGTAAAATTTCACCCTTACCCTTTTCCCATAATTAAACTAACTCAACAAACTGCTTTTGATATCATTAAATAATTTTTTTGATATTTAGTAGGATAGGTTTTTTTGTATGTTTCCAAAACAGATATACAATGTAGAACGTTAGCAAGAATCCACCTATATATGCGAAATCAATTTCCAATTGGAACCCTTCAGGTGCTATCAAGATATATGTACTGCAGACCATGGTCATGAATATAGCTGGAAGTAGGGTTATCCAGAATGTCTTTTTCTTTTGTATCAAGTATGCCGTAATCGTCCAGAGTACCACTGTAGCCAATGTTTGATTACTCCAAGCAAAGTATCTCCAGATTATAGCAAAATCTACTTGAGTCAAGGTAAAGGCTATCACGAATATAGGCACGCTCAGATAAACTCTATTCCTAATTTTCTTTTGGTTCGATTTAAATACATCCGCTAAAATTAATCGTGCTGACCGAAATGCGGTATCACCCGATGTAATGGGAGCCGCCACAATTCCGAGCAATGCAAGAATACCCCCGATACTTCCCAGCATATTAAGCGATATCTCGTTCGCCACCCAAGCCGCATTGTTATCGTTTGCTAACATAGCTCCATTCAATTCGGTCACATTCCCAAAAAAGGTCATAGCGGCTGCGGCCCAAATTAAGGCAACGACACCTTCGGTTATCATGGTACCATAAAAAATCTTTCGTCCCACTGTTTCATTTTTCATACAGCGTGCCATCAAAGGAGACTGGGTAGCATGAAAGCCGGATATGGCACCACAGGCGATGGTCACGAACAAAATGGGAAACAAGGGGGTTTCGTCCGGGTTGGTCGTCATATTTCGAATATTTTCAGGAACAAGTTCAGGAATGTGGTAATTCCCAAAAAAAAGTGCAAGAAGTAGCCCCACCGCCATCAGAAGCATAGCTACACCGAACACCGGATAGAGTTTGCTGATCATTTTATCGATGGGCAGCAAGGTGGAGAAAATGTAGTATACTAAAATGATACCGACCCACACCCAAAGATTCCACATATTTCCTGTCATACCATCAATTATCTTGGCAGGGCCCATCAAAAAAACGGTGCCCACGAAAATCAATAGGATTATTGTGAAGAAGCGCATGAAATGCTTCATCCTCGAACCTAGATAAATACCAACTATTTCGCTAATACTAAGTCCGTCATGTCTAACGGAGAGCATCCCTGAAAGGTAATCATGTACCGCTCCCGCAAATATGCTTCCTAATACAATCCAAAGAAAAGCGGCAGGTCCGAACATAGCCCCAGCGATGGACCCAAAAATGGGGCCTAATCCCGCAATATTCAAAAATTGAATTAGAAAAATACGCCAAGTAGGCAGTGGCATAAAATCGATATTGTCTCGTAAGCGGATGGCGGGTGTTTCCCGATACTTGTCCGCACCAAAAATGCCCTCAATAAATTTACCATAGGTAAAATAGCCCAATATTAAAATGCAAATCGAAAGTAGAAAGGAAATCATGTTTTATATAAGCTTTTAATATCACAATCAGATAATTCTTGGAAATTTGAATACACTTCAAAAATTCGAATTTTTTTTCACTTCCATCCATCCCAAAAACTCGCTATTTAACTATTCTATACCTATTTTTAGAATTAGCATTTCTAGTTTTCATAAAAAATTCTTTACGCCCTAACATACTAGCAGTTTGTAATCCACTACTCTATCTATATGTAAAATTCTAAGTTCTGTCATTCTACAAATTCAAATTTGAACGCATCGGAAAACAGGGTTCCATTTACTCCAACATTTGATAATACGATTTCTGTATTTTGACCCGACTCAAAATTAAAAGTACCCAAGTAAAACCATGAATTACCAGTAGTTTTTTGATTTACTTTAACTGTATTGTCGGTATTTTTGGATATTATTTTAACAGAAACGTTTTTTGCTGCAGATTCGGATTTTGGCCACCAACCGTACAACTTGTATTTTCCCTTTCTCGGCAGATTGGGCCTATATGTTACCTTGGCTGCTTCTTTTGAATCTGTCTTCAAAAATGTAATGTCATGTCGGCCCGCTAATGGATCTTCGGAGACATGCCAATTCCCTTTTTTTTCTACAAAACGAGACATGTCATCGTCTATAACAACCGTATTCCCATTTTGAAAATATCCATTAGGGTTTTTCTCAAAACTAATGATTTGGCCCTGTTCCACTAATTTGGATTGTAATTCTTCAACAGAAACTTTATGCAGTTCTATATCAGCCTCGCTTGCCATAGCCGCTGCCACACCTGCGGCATGCCCAGCTATCATATACTGTGGCTCCATTCGAAATGATGAATACGCCAAATTCGAACTCGAGATACAAATAGGTACAATTAAATTGGTGCACTCCTCATATTTAGGTAAAAGAGACCTATATGGAATTTCATAAGGCTTTACCGGAATGCTTAGATACCCTTCATTAATTGTTTCCGGAATTAATTCTGGAAATCTTGAGACCCAATGAAAAGTCCTTTGGTTATGACGTATATCCATATTGTAAGACCCCATACCAATACCATCGAATTTTACAGCATTTTCCATCAAATCATGTTGGGTTAAAACGTACTCCCCGACCATTCTTCTGGCCTCTCGTACGTATAATTGATGTGGAAGGTGTCCCGTATCTGGAAATTCATCTTTACAAAAACCCCATTTTTTTGCCTCCTCCCTTATTTTTTTTGGCAATGATTCATCACTTGTCGCAAAATATAATAGGCCCCTTGTATAACTAATGTGGTCATTCCAAATACTATCCCGTAAAGAATAATCTGCATCGGGATATTCCCAATTACTACCGTCGTATAGATTTGTCGATATTCCGCCACTCGAATTAATTTCAGCTTTATTATTTGGAAGATTAATAAATGGCGTGAAAATTCCCGTTTCATGAAGGGTTGACGGGTTTAAATCTTTCATATACCTTCGAAGGAGTTCATATCTTTCCGGGTCGTAATCGTCCGGCTTAGTTATTGGAACAATATTTTCTGGATCATTTGTCATCAATAGTCTAAAACAATATGCCTGAACGGCCTTATCTTCTTCTCCAACAGGTGCAAGCGGAATAGGATTAATAAGTGGAAGCAATTCTCCCCCTTCCCCATCTACAAAAGGCGAAATCGGATTTTTAAAATTATGACTTGATGCTATAAGTGGCTGCCTTCCTGCCCAAGATTCTCCATACTTGCTAACACCTTCTCTCCCTATAGTATATGAAATACCAGCTCGAGCCAACAAATCTCCTTCGTAAGTACCATCTACAAATATTTTGGCCTCGTAAAGATTTCCATTCTGGGTTTCTATACTTTCAATTGTCCGATTCTTAATACTTACATTCTTTAGCCTATTAGCATATATTGTTTTTATACCTAATTTATCTAACCAATCTTTCAATATTTGCTCTCCAACATGAGGCTCCGGTCCGCGCCAAAAATAAAGGTCGCTTTGGTAGTGGTCGGCCACTTTTTTATAGAATTCTAGAGATAGCCCTCCTATAACTGACCTGTCGCCAAAATCTGTGTTAGAGAGCCCTCCTGTTAACATTCCTCCGATGTGATTACCAGGTTCTATGATTATTACCGAAGCGCCTTCCTTAGCTGCCGCGATTGCGGCCATTACGCCCCCGGCCGTTGCCCCGTAAACGACAACATCGCTTTGCGTGGTTTGAATTAGACCCGTATTTGCTTTTACGATTGAGCATAAAAGACATGCAATGATGAGCAATCGTACATTTAATTTGTAATTCATATTTCTTTATTCAAAAGTGTTTCAAAATTTAGTTTCATAAGGGCAAAACCTCAAAATAAAAGCGCTATCCATTCAAATAGACACATCCATTTTGATAGTGGAAATTAAAATCACTAATAGCCCGGATTTTGATCTGCCTCCGTCAAAGCATCATTTGTATTTATTTCCGCTATAGGTAAAGGAAAAAGCACAACGCGAGGCTCAAAAGTGTAACCAGCTTGAGTGATTAATTCTTCGGCTTTTTCAAATCTGAGCATATCGAACCATCGTTTGCTTTCTCCCATTAATTCCTTACCTCTTTCCAAAAATATTTCATCTAAGAGTTCATTTGTCGATAAAGTTGTAGGAATATCAATATCCGGAGCAGGAGTGTTAAAATCGCGGCCATAACCCCTTCTACGCACCTGGTTCCAATATTCCCTTCCTTGTGGACTTAGATTTCCGTCATCACGAATATCCGCTTCTGCATATATCAGGTACGCTTCTGCTAATCTATAAATGGGGTAGTGGTACGATAATTCGAATGCCGAAATGGCGTTTGGGTCTCTAAATTTACCGAAGTGTATGGATTCACTATCAACAAAAACGGTTTCGCCGTCTTGATTGATCAATGGAGTGTCCTTATCATAGATGTTCCACGATTTACGTAAATCATTATCATCCCAGTCCACGATAAATGTATTGCGATTGCCTAGAAAAACGAAAAAACTACCGCTAAATTCAGGCCAATCAGCTGCATGATACCATGCGGGTACGTTAGTTCGAAAACCACTTTCTCGAGCATGTCTAATAAAAAAAATGTTTTCTTCTGAAGGATTTTCTGGATCGAAAACCTCGCCGTAAACTTGTTCCAATTGATAGGTTCTGGAATCAATTACCTTACTCGCGTTCTGAATCGCCAATTCTGTATTTCCCTGCCATAGATAAGCAACGGCCAACGCCATCTGCACAGAGCCCTTGTTAGCTCTTCCATAACTTGTAGTTTCAGGCAATAATCCTTCTGCCAATAGCAAATCTTCCACGATTTGCCCATAAAGATCGCTAACGGGAGACCGCTCGGCAGGAATCAACCCAAAGTCATCAATCGGCTCGATTCTGATTGGTGCTGGACCAAATAGTCGACCAATCTGCAGATGGCTAAATGCCCTTGCGAAATAGCATTCTCCCAATAACTTATCCCTTAGACTCTCATCTTCAACTATTAGAGGAATATTTTCAATTGAAATATTGGCCCTACCGATTACCCGGTAAAAATCTGTCCAAATAGCTCCTTGTCTCTCCATTGTTACTGAATTCGAAGTAAAAGCACCTGACGGAACACGGGAACCTCTCCCGTCCATATAATCTGATTTAAGATTGATTTCACTGACAAGATTAATATCGTACGTTTGCTTCAACGCGGCATAAATACTATTTACACTAGAAATGGCATCTTGTTCGTTCCTGAAAAAACTAGTGTTGGTCAATCTATCTTCGGGTACCTCGTCCAAAAAATCTTCACAAGAGGTAGTTATAAGAAAAATAAATATGGGTAGAATAATTTTTATCGCTTTCATTTTATTAGTTTTTTAATATTCTTAAAGACTGAGGTTCAATCCGACAGAAAGGGTTCTTACCTGCGGATAGGAGTTTCTTTCAATGCCAAAGTTTAGACCACTATTGCCAAACGTGTTTACCTCAGGGTCATACCAGGAATAATTTGTGATAGTAAATAAATTGACCGCCCTGGCATATACTCTGGCAGACTTCAAAAATTTCCAATTTAGTCTATCGGTATCAAAATTATAACCGATCGTCAACTGCTTAAATCTAAGATAGGATCCATCTTCAACAAACTGATTTGATGGAGAAGGAAAGGTACTTGTACCCATTCTTGGATATAAAGCATTTCTATCTGGATTGCTCGGAGTCCATCTATTCAGAACCTCCGTTGTCATGTTACCACCCTTGCTGAAAGTATCATTCAATTCCATTTTACTGATGTTGAAAATATCATTTCCTTGAGTGCCCTCCAATAGTAAGTCAATAGTAAAATTCTTATATTCAAAATTTGAAGAAAGTGAATATATAAAATCCGGATTAGGGTTACCTATTATTGTATTGTCGTCAGCTGTAATTTCTCCATCACCATTTATATCCTCAAATTCTATGAACCCATCTTCAGTTAGCTGCTCTTTACGAATTAGACCCCAGAAAGATGAAATAGGGTCTCCTTCCCTAGAAACGGTAACAGGAGGGAAAACACTCTGACCACTTCCAAATATGGGGTCTTGATTAGCGGTTTCCAGTACTTCATTCCTATTCGAGGCAAATGTCAATGTTGTAGAAAAATATAGATCCGGTTTATCTGCGATTACTCCACTGGCCTGTATTTCAACTCCTTTATTCTCAACAGTTCCGATATTTCTTAAAACATTTGTAAAACCACTCGATTGAGGTAAGTTCACGAATGCCAATAGATCTTCAGTTGTCTTATTGTAATAATCTACCGTGAAAACCAATCTATCTTTCAAAAATCCAAAGTCTAAACCTATGTCAAGTTGTTTCGTTTCCTCCCATTTTAATTCAGGGTTGGCTATGTTAGACGGCGCAAAGCCTATCGCTAAATTGGTTGGTCCGTCAATAAATGATTGAGTTACCGAAAAGCCAGACAAAGATTGATATGGAGATATATTTGTATTACCCGTAATACCCCAACTTCCACGAAGCTTGAGCGTGGAGAATATATCCAAATTGCTAATAAAATCTTCTTCCACTAATCTCCAGCCTACAGCAAAAGATGGAAAAAAGCCATACTTGTTATCTGGGCCCAATCTTGATGAGCCGTCATAACGGCCAGTCACAGTAAATAAATATTTATCCAACAGTGAATAATTTACTCTACTCAAATAAGAAAGCAATCGGAATTTATTGATGTTAGATTCTGGAATTCCAGGAAACGCAGCACTCTGCAAGGACTGATTAGTTGTATTTTCGTTCGGGAATCCAGAACCGAAACCAACTAAAAACTTATCTTCTTGTTCTTCCGTCGTAAATCCAACTACAGCGGAAATTCTGTTATCATCATTTATTTGTTTATCATAATTCAGGGTACTCTGAAAAAGCCAATAGAATGACCTTTGACTTGCTATTGAACCAAAGTTATTACTAGCAGGATCAAGATTGTTAGACCTGAATTCATCGCTACGACTATCAGTATAATTTATACCTCCCTTCAATTCAAATTTCAGTTCGTCCGTAATTGTGAAATTAAGGCCCGTCGTGCCAAAAATGTTATAACTATCATCAAGGTCGGTACGCTCTCTGATTAATGCTAAAGGGTGTAAAATTTGCTCTATGAACGGAAATGGATTAAGGGAACTATAATCCCCATTCGCATCAAAAGGAGCGATTAAAGGTGGTGCGGCCAGTGCAGAAGTTATAGAAGTATTCCTGGAATTTCCCCCAATTTGTCCGGGCCGCCCTCCCTCTGTATTATTTGCAGAGGTATGGTTTAAGTTGTAATGATTTTCCAGCGTGAGCCAATCCTTAATATCGTTTTTGAGATTAAGCTGGAGACTCTGTCTTTCAAATCCTGTACCGCTTACAACGCCATCAATATCTAAAATATCTCCGGTAATTGAATATGTAGATTTTTCGTTTCCTCCGGAAAAGGCAAGGCTGTAATTTTTTCTTACCCCCGAACTAAATAATAAGTCCTGCCAATCCGTGTCGGCGTTTTGTAGATCGTTCAAATCAAATGTAGGGTCCCGGCCATCATTTATGGCTGCTTCATTAGCGATCGTTGCATATTGAATCCCATTTAATACGTCTAATTGCTTAGTCACATTCTCTATCCCGGTATTTAACGAAATATCAATTTTTGATTCTCCATTTTTACCCTTTTTTGTTGTGACAATTACCACTCCATTTGCAGCGCGTGCGCCATAAATGGAAGTTGCGGATGCATCTTTTAACACCTCGATAGAACTTATACTATTGGGGTTAATGTTATTGAGTCCACCTTGGATAGGGAGGCCATCAATAACATATAAGGGACTGTTATTACCTTGAATCGAATTATTCCCTCGTATTCTAACGGTTACCTCGGCACCCGGAGCACCTGATGTTTGAATCACTCTGACACCTGCGGCATTACCCCTAAGTCCATCCTCAACTGTTGTCAATTGTAATTTTTCAAGAGTTTCGGAAGAAACGGATGAGACTGACCCGGTTAAATCTACTTTTCGTACAGATCCATAGCCAATTAGTACAACCTCATCAAGACCAGCTGCACTTTCACTTAATTGAACGTTAATTTCGGTTTGCCCAGATATATTAACTTCCTGCGTTGCAAACCCTATGTACGAAATTACAATTATGCTGTTTTGACTACTAACGGCAATGGTAAAATTACCATCAAAATCAGACTGTGTTCCATTGGTCGTTCCCTTTTCTACAATACTGGCTCCTGGTAAGGGTGTTCCATTTACGTCTGTTATCGTGCCACTGATTTCAATCTCCTGAACTGAATCGTACGTAGTTTTCCTTCGGGTCAGAACGATTTGATTCTTATTGATTTTGAAATCAAAATTTGCCCTTCCCGCTAATTTGTCCATAACTTCCCTTATCGTCTCTTTATCTGCGCTAAGTGAGATTTTTTGTTTATCGTCAATTTCCTTCACGTTATAAAAAAACCTGTGGCCCGTCTGCGACTTTATTTCTTTCAAAATCCGTTTTAAAGGAACATCATCATAGTTAAATTCCATTCTTTCTTGCGACAAGACTGAATTTGCCGATAATTGGAAAAGCATTAAGGAAGCCAGAAGAAAACAACATTTCATCTTAAAATTTAATTTTTTACCACGCTTTTTCCATAGAGCATGGTCCTCATCACATTTTTTCATAATTTTGAGTGCTTTTGATCGTTAGTACTAATTGTATTAATGGTCTTTTTACTAGGGGGAGTGCTCCAACACTTCCCTTTTTTTACCTTGTTATTGTTATTACGTCTTGATTTATCTCATATTCGAAGGGCGTGCTAAGAGCAATTGTTTTGAGAACGGTCTCTATATCCTCGTCCACAAATTCTCCTCTATAAATTTCATCTCTCAAACTTTCGGCCTTGTTCACGAATTGTACGGCGTATTTTCTTTCAAGCTTGACCAGTATTTCTGAAAATTTCATATTATTAATTACAAGACGGTTTTGCATCCATGCGGTATACATATCGGTATCTACTTTTGTTCTATTAAAATTATTACCGAACTTATCATAGTTAGCTTGAAAACCCGGAGTCAGTTGTATTCCATTCTCAGGTGTTCTAGTTTCATAAACCCTAACTGAACCTTCTGCTAATGTAGTTTCTGTATTACCATCTGTTTCATAAGATGAAATATTGAATTTGGTGCCGAGCACCTTGATATCTACCTCTTGCGTATTTACAATAAAGGGCTTGTCCTTGTTTTTAGCAACATCGAAGAAGGCCTCGCCCTCCAAATAGACAATCCTATTATTGTCCGAATTGACAAGATTTTGGGGGAAGCGAAGTTTTGAACCTGCATTCAACCATACTTTCGTACCATCCGATAACTTTAGCTTGAAAATCTGACCATGTGGAATAAAAACCTCATTATACACCGGTTTTTTATTTGAAAGATTTAAAGTCTCCTTATACGATAGCGTATTGCCTCCTTTGGTCGCTACCGTATTCCCTTTGGCATCCGAAACCAGTTCATCTCCTTCATGATGTAAGACTTTAGTCGACCCATCAGCCATCTTTATTATGACCTCATTGCTAAGAGACCTATTTTTTTCTTCTTCGGCTTCGACAACCTGTATTGAAGTTTGGGTAACATCAGGTAGTAATTGACGCTTTGCCAAAATACCGATAGTTAGTAAAATAGCGAGCACAGCTGCATATTTCAAGATAGTGGGAAGCAGCTTTCGAGCTTTCTTTTTTGATTTTAAAGTTTCTAAAAATCTTCGGTATGCCAAATCAGAATCAAAGTCGGCGGATAGTTCATAGTTCGACTTTTTGATTCGGTTCCTGAAAACAGCCTTATTGGCCTCATTTTTCAGAACCCATATCTCCAATGCTTTTCTTTCCTCAGGGGAGATTGTCCTATCGATAAATTTTTCAATGAGCAAATGATATTTGGACATTCGGTCTTCTTTTTAATTAAAAGATGCAATAATCACAAAAAACCCCTATGTATTTTTAATTATTCTTAGATTTAGTTTATTTTCCATTGAATATGAACGAGCAAAAATTGATAAATAACCTACGGAAAGGTGATCCAGGTGCATATCGGTTCTTATTTACCGAATACCATGACTGGCTTTGTAACTATGTCTACAATCTATGTGGCGATAGGGCATTGGCAGAAGATATTGTTCAGGATGCCATTGTAAACTTATGGGAAAAAAGAAAGGTCATCATCATTACTTCATCGCTCAAGAATTACCTGTTCAGAACATGCCATAATCAATTTTTGCAACATGTTCGAAGCCAAAAGATACATTTTGATACCTTGGATAAAATTAGATGGGAAGTTATCGCAGAGGTCGCTTTGGAAGAAAATATTCATCATCTGAAAATGGAAAAGCTGAATAGACTGATCGACCAGCTGCCCCCTAGGTGTAAGGAGGTATTCATTCAAAATAAATTGGAAAAAAAGAAATATAAAGAAATCGCCCTTGATATGGGAATTTCCGTGAAAACCGTCGAGAATCAAATGTCAAAAGCACTCCACTTTTTAAAGATGAATGCGACTACATTTATGTTATAAAATTTCTTGGCATCTTCAAAATTATAAGCTCTTAATTATTTTACTTCTGCAATTTTTTTAAATGATTTTTTTGGGACTCACTATATTTATTTACTCAAAATCTAGTTATCCAAATTAGAGCCCTCTTACAATCTTAAATTTAAGACTCTTTATTACTTCTCTCTAATCATAGAAATCCGTACAGGTCAAAGCGTATCTTTTTTCAAAAGATAGCGAGCGGGAATCATGCTGCGCAGTGATTCCCGCTCGCGCCTGCGGCGGGCAACCGCAGGCTACGCCTGCTCCGACATGGGATTTTGTAATTATAACACTTTATAGAATTTTTATAGTGATATGTTTAAATAGGTGGTTTTCAACACCAAAAGCTATAAAACTCCCTGCATTCGTCTGGAATTCATTGATTTTCTTGAAGTTCTGAAAACTAGACATTTATGGCTTGCAGCATGCACCCTTTTTACAAGTGCAAAGGTTTCAAATACTTTACAAAGGATATTTGAACAAAGTAATCGGCATGAGGAAAAAGAGCATTATCATAAACGAAAGAAGCCATAAGGAACTTAAAAAAATGGCCATGGAATACAACCGAGACATCGGAAAGTTTACAGAGGAGATGATTCTGTATTTCCAGAAAACAGGAACAGATCCGCAAGCCATCAAAGGCAAAAATGCCACTGAAATGATAAAGGTAATCGATAGACGCATTGTGTCGTTTTTCAAAACTCAGGAGTCCGAAATTCTATATCCTATCCATAATCAATTGCTCAAAAACGGACAACGAACAGAGACCCTTTTTAAAAAACTTATTGACCAATTGAATACGGTTTTTGAGCGGATGAAGTATCGAAATTGATGCCGGTCAGTATCGTCCATCAGACCTCTTCTGACAATAAAGGAAGCTGTTCGAAATATGGTCATTATCTGAACAAGGAGAATAAGGAGCTGAGAAAAGAGGGCAATGGGCACCGACAACAATTTTTCTTCAACCAAGACCAAAATATGATGACCACGGTACAAGCGATTTCGATGGTAGATGATAACAATAAGAATAAGGGTCTGGCCAAAAAACAAGACAAGTAT
The DNA here is from genome assembly GCA_947494715.1 of uncultured Flavobacteriaceae bacterium. Classification (GTDB taxonomy): domain Bacteria; phylum Bacteroidota; class Bacteroidia; order Flavobacteriales; family Flavobacteriaceae; genus Ulvibacterium. The sequence goes on from CANLWG010000012.1 coordinate 185,062, forward strand.
TTTACGTTGACCTTGAATTTCAGCCAAAACGAACAAGAACATCTGACATCAACATTGGCAAAAAGACCGATCGAAAATGTAGAAGAATTGAACGATAAAGAATATGAAAACTACAACGAAGTCATAAAACTATTTACGAAACAGGCCATGCGAAACTATGCCGCCAATTTCAAGAAGGATATCGGGGAAAACCAAATTGTATGGTTCGCAAAAGTAGAACACAAAAGAAGGTATAAAGGAACCGATAAAGAAGTTATGACGCGCAGGGCAAAAAGCGGAGATCCGAAGAAAGGATTACAGACCCATGTGCATATAACCGTCTCACGGATGCATAAAGACTACCGGATTAATCTTAGTCCGTTGGCGAATGCCAGAAGCAGCGAAAATCTTGTTCTAAACGGAAGGAAAGTCAAAGGTGGATTTGACCGCTCAAATTGGAAACAACTCAATGAAGATTCCTTTGATAAGATGTTCAAATATAAACGCAGTCTTGAAGAAAAATTCGAAACGCTCAGAAGACTAAAGCACGGGACATTGGAAGAGAAGCTGGCATTGAAGACCGAGATTCGACAGGAGAAACGAAAGAATCCCGAATTACAGAAAAAGGGCAAGCTAGTAATGGAACCGTCTTACTTTAATCAAGAACGAAATAGGATTACAAAGTCAGAGGCCATTTCAATCATAAATGACAATGGAAAGGGTGTTGAAATTTCAAAACAAGAAGACCATTACTTTTCTTTCGCCCTAAATCTTACCCAAAACGAACAAGAACACCTAGTGTCCATTATTGCGGAACGGCCAATCGAGGATATTGAAGAACTGACCGTCAAAGAATATGAAAAATACAATCAGGCTTTGCAATTGTTTACCCAACAGGCTATTCGCAATCATGCACTCAGTTTGAAAAAGAATATTGCCGAAAAAAAGCTAAGGTGGACTGCCAAAATAGTACAATCGGAAAAGCAGAAGGACGTGACCAAAGAGTTCAATCATGGTAAACTGGAAAGCCAAAAGACCAAGCTAGGTTTACAAATTGAAATACGTATTTCCGTTTCGCCGAAGCAAAAGGAGCATGGTATAGAAAATAAGCCTTTGAAAAATAATGAAGTCAACCAAAAACATGGACAAGAAGTGAAAAAGGTAATGGAGGATTTTAACTACTCCAAATGGAAGGAACTAAACCAAAATTCCTTTGATGAGCTATTTGGGTATGAACGTGCCCTTGAAGAAAAAAAGCAATTACGGAGAACTCCTGAACGTCTGACATTTCGAAATAAAGGAGCATTAAAAGTTCAAAAAGCATTGGAGAAAAAGAAAAATCCAGGACAGCAAAAAAACCAGCAAACACAAAAGGAAACAGAGAAAGAGAAAGGTGCCAATAAGGGCAGGAATAATCAAATATCACTTTAATTATGGACACGACAACATTTATCGAATATGTTTTAGGTGGAAGCAATATCTACTTACGAGTCGGATTGCTATTTCTTAGTTGGACGGTTTATACCATTGTTTTAAAAAGAAAATTAAGGACCCCGATTCTCATAGGCGGACCTATATCCTTTTTTATTGCCGCTGTTTTTCCATTGACTTTATCTCTACCGCTATGTTTGGTTTTATGGGCTGCCTACTGGATTTTGAAAATATTCCTCGGGTTGTTTCGAATTCCAAAAACTCACAATGTTAAAAAAAAAGTTAGTGATGAATGCTTCGCCTTTCAAGTAGATGACCATACGATTACACTGGAAAACCCATATCGCGGTATCTACATCCAAGGAGGGGCGGGGAGTGGTAAATCGGTTTCATTGATACACCCCCTATTGAAACAAGCCGTTGAAAAAAATTATTCCGGTATCTGTTATGATTTTAAATCTCCTGAACTGGCCAAATGTCTTTTTCAGCAGTCTGCAAAAAGCAGGTCGAATATCAAGCCCTATTTTATTGATTTCAAGGACGCAAGAAGAAGTACAAGAGTTAATCCCCTGAATCCAAATTTGATGACCAAAACCGCCTACGCGAATGAATATGCCCAAACCTTAATGTACAATTTATCACCGCACAACATCAAGAATGAGGATTATTGGATTATGGAAGCCAAAAGCGTGTTGACTGGGCTTATCTGGTATCTAAAAACCGAACATCCGGAGTATTGTACTTTACCGTACATTATCAGCCTGATTCTGCATTCGGATATAAAAGAACTTATCGAAAAGGTTTCGGAGAACTATCAAACGGCGGGCTATGTGGCCAGTTTACGGCAGGCCGTTAAAAATGAATCCACTAGACAAATTTCCGGAGTGGTCAGTACATTGCAAACTAACCTCGCCAAACTGAATACTCCCGATATATTTTGGGTACTTTCCGGAAACGATATCGATTTGGACATCAATAATCCGTTGGATCCTAAATTTCTAAGTATCGGAAATGAGAGCACCTTATCCGAAACCTATGCCCCTGTTATCTCCCTGATATTATCGGTAGCCTTGAAACAAATGAACCAGCCCGATAAGCACAAATCGATAGTGCTTGTGGATGAGTTACCGACCCTTTACATCAATAAATTAGAACAGACTCCTGCCACGGCACGAAGCAATAAAGTAGCGACCGTTCTGGCCTGTCAGGATTTCAGTCAATTGGTAGACCGCTATGAAAGGGACAAAGCCCAAGTGATTCTGTCCAACATGGGCAACCAATTTTTTGGTAGAACGGTCAATAAGGATTCCGCCCAGATGATAAGTCAGCTATTCGGTAAGACAGACAGAACTTTTAAAACCACTAGCAAAGGCGATAATTATTACCAATCTTCCATTTTTGGAAAGCACACCAATTCTTTGAACAAAAGCACCAACGAAACCGTTCAAGAACGTGATCGGGTAAAAACCACCGATATAATGAATCTTCGACCAGGGGAATTCTATGGTCTAATAGCTGAAGGCAACGAGCGGGAAATCTTAAAATCAAGATTTCAGATAAACGGGAATTTAGAGGATAGCGATTTTGATTTTCCAATAAAAGCAACCGATTTTGATATTCATGAAAATTACCAAAAGATTATTTGGCAAGCCAAGAGTATTTTCGAAACGCATGAAGAAGATGGCGACGGTTTGATTACGATGTAGTTTTCAATTTTGGTTTGCTCGCGGCACTTCAAAACTCATTTTTCCATTATCTTCAAAACCCCTTCATTACTTTCTTTAAAAGCGTTACTTTTCTGTAATATCACCTCCATGCCGTCCATGTCGCTTCCGAGAAGTGTATCGCTAAAGGCATGTGCGCGATCTAGCATTCTAACATAGACTTTTGGTTCATTGTTTCTTGTCAACCTCCGTAGGCCGCCCAAATAATCCTCTCGATAGACCGTGGGAATGATAATCTTCGTCTGATTGGATGTTGATAGTTCGGCATTCATCATGATACGTGCCAAACGGCCATTGCCATCTAGAAAGGGATGTACCTCGCTTACGACAAACATCATATAGGCCGCTTTAGCAAACGGATGTTCAAGAGCCTTATAAAAGTCAAAACTGCGCATCAATGTCCCCCGAACCAGTTCCATATCCACAAAGGCGGTATCGCCAGCTTGATTGTTCTTGTCCTTGAACCTTCCCGGTTTCTTATCTTTACGGGCGCTGAGCAAAATGGCGTGACGGTATTGAAGAATCTCTAAAAAATTGTCGGGCGAATAGGGAACGATTTTCATTTCACGCCTATTGGATACCAATTGATAGGTTCCGAGCACATCGTGGGAATCCTCATTTCTCGAAGGCAACGGTTGTTGGGTCGCTATTACCTGTTTGGCTTCATCGATTTCGAAAACGGTACCCTCGATATAATTGGAAAAGTAGCTTTCGTAAAATGCAAAATTCCGGTATGCTTCGGTTGTCGTGTTTTTTTCTTCGCGAAATTTGAACTCCTGCTGCTTTAATTCGCGAAAAAGAATCTCGAACAACTGAATTCGGGCGGGGTCATAAGGACTACCCAAGGCCCGTGCCGTTGCTAATGGGGATTGTAGTTCCCTTGCAGGTCGGGTCGTCAACAAGGCACTTATGATTTTATTGAGTTTTTCGAACTCCTTTTCCATTCCCAATTTTTTGGAAATGGAACGTGCGCGGTCACGTACACGGTTTAGTTCTTCTTCGCCGTTCACCCTAATGATCTTCTCCAGTTTTTCCTCTATCTGTGGAAACGCCAATGTTTTTGAATCGGCCCCCGTATGCCGTGATACCTGAAGATTTTCGAGTAAGGCCCGTTCCCGTTGGGATACCATTAATTCCCCCGAAAAGGAAGTGTCGCCCTCAATGGCTTTAGGGCCTTCCATAAAACGGATGGTAATGCCGGGAAGTTTTATTTTTTTCGTGTACTTGTAGGTCACAAAGATCTGGCCGCTTGCGGTAGGGGCGAATTCAAAGGCGGACCGGTGGCTCAATACGGCACCTGGGTACAGATTGCCAAGAATAGGAAATAGGTTACGGCGTATGATATCTTCCGGGGTATCTTCCAGATTTGATGTATAGATTCGAGAAGCTATCTTGCGTATGATACCTTCGTCTTCCCATTTTGATATGCGACGGGATGTTACCGAATCAGAAGAACCATAAATAATTTCCTGTAAATGAATAGGAGTGTTTTTTTCCACTATACTTGTTTTAAAACACAAAAATGAAAAATATTTTCTATTATAACCTGTTTAATGCAAAATATTTTCCATTATAATCATATTTATCGATTTTCCAGTAAAGCGTCAAGGAATCCTATTATTGCAAAATGTTTTCCAGTATAACTCACTTTATGCAAAATATTTTCCATTATAAACTTGAATTCCTATTAAGAGCGGATATTTCACACCCATATATCCATGTTCCTGCGGACGTTAAAAAACCTTCACCTTCAAGTCTGACCGATCTGACACACTACGCCGGTCTGCATACGGTCGTCTTTCCGGTTCCGGCTTTTCAACATCCTCGAAACCGCACATAAACCCAAACGAACGCAAAAAAGCGTCCGCTTGCATTTATCTTCCAGCCGCCTAAAACCTTTTACTAAGCAATATTTCGATAATTCCGCAAAAAGTTCCTTTTAAAGAATTTTTGGTACAACCGAAAAGGGTATTATTCAATCTGTAACTTGAAAATCACAGGTTTGTACTATGATTACCTTTGTTAGCACACGTTTTTATTTTTTCATCCACCTATTAATCAAAGTTGAAACGGAATCAATTTCATCAAGTGAACGGGTAGTTTTAGTTCCGTACATTTTGTAAATTTCGTCATCATTCAACGGGTAACTGTCGTCACCGAGCAGCTGCCATTTCTCGACTCTACTCTTATAAGTTTTTATAAACGACGAATCAATAAGTCCTTCCACGCCGTCTATTAGCTCAAATTCTTTAGGGCTCTTGTAATAGGCGAATCCAGTAAAAATGTCTTGATAATTATTATCGTGTTCCGTGAAGGACCACATATCAAAATGGTCTTTTCCGAAGGGGGAGTTTTTGAAGTCGAATCCTAAGTCATCCTTTTTTGCGATTTCAAATGCGGCATCCCATTTGCCCTTTTGAATAATTATTGAATTTATCAAAACATTTGCCGTAGTCTTGGGATACTTATCAAACAGAAATGCTCCAACATTATAAATCATGTCGCCATTAGACTCTTGAAAATTCTTGTTGTAGGCATGGCGATAATTCATTATAACAAGAGCTTTTTTCCTTTTAGTACCAGATTTTTTTATTTGTTCAAATTTGTCGATAATAAATTCTGCCATTAACCTGTCCCTATTGTCAGCGTCTCCGTCCCAGAAATCCCTTAACTGGTCTGCAGTTACGGAATCCTGTTTTATGGCGATATCTGCGGCATAAATATTTATTTTTTCGTCCTCGGGAAGCGACTGGTTTATCTTGTAGACTCCTTTATTCTGATAGTAGAGGTTGTACGGCTCCCAAAGCGGATAATAGTCCGAATTTCTTTGAATGGATAATAATTTCTTTTGTAGCTCATTTTCCGACAGATTTTCTGAACGGACAAGGTCATTAAGTTCAGGATTAATGCTTCTCATCGCAGTTTCAAAGAAAACATTTCCAACATTTTTAATAAATCTCGAATCGGAAACAACATCCATTATTAATTTGTATTGTGTGTTTTCAGAGTGATATCTTTCACAAAGAATGACAATATCATTTTTTTCGAACAAATCCAGAATATACTCCTTTGCTGGCTTATTGTTGTTTTTTAAAAAAACAACATATTCGCTAATCTCTTCGTCATAGTTAGGTGCTTCATTGCAACTTATGATAGCAATAATGCATACGACTAAAACGGAAAAAATTTTCATAGTTGTTGCTTTTCTTTAGAAACAATCACTCATTACGGTGCTAAAGTAGGGGTATGTCCATAGATTAATTATGACAATGATCAGTCTCTTTAAAATGCCATTTTAGGAAACAACATATTTAAGAAACAAAGTATTTAGTTGCCAGTTCCATTTACCGCCCGTGCTGAATTCATTTCAGTATTCTTTTTAATAGCTCCGTTAATTCACGTTTTTTGGCACTAAAAACTTTGACCGGATAAAGGAAATTAACCACTACTATACTTGCATTTTTGCAAACATGAAAAGCGATTACTTTTTATGAAAAGTGCTTACATTTTTACTACAAACATGAAAAACAATTACTTTTTGTACTTTTTTATGAAAAATGATTACAGATAGTTTGTATTTCAATGTTTTCCATGTTCCTGCGGAAGTTGAAAAACCTTCACCTTCAAGCCTGACCGAGCGGACACGCTTCGCTGGCCCGCCTTCGGTCGTCTTTTCCGGCCTGCCTGCCGTTGAGGCAGGTTCCGGTTTTTCAACACCCTCGAAACCGCATATAAACCCAAACGGACGAAGAAAAATCATCCGCTTGAATTTATCTTCCATTTGCGCTATCCAACAATTGCCTTCGGCCATTGCCCCAAGATTTTGCTTTGCAAGCTCCGAATTCCAAATGAAACGCCAAATGAAAAAATTTGGCTTTTTCATTTAAAATCCGGTTAACGCTCGCCATCAAAATCTTGGAACAATGGAAAAAGCGAACGAAATTAAAATCAGTTACAAAAACAATGGTAACAGAAATCAATTGCAAATCAATTCAGCAAGGGATGCGAACAAAATTATAATGGATTCCTGGGACAAAGACAGTATTGAACTTTATGAATCTTTTAAAGTAGTGTTTTTAAGCAATGGTAATATTGTGAAAGGTATTTGCACCTTCTCGATGGGCGGACTAACTGGAACTTTGGTCGACATAAGGCTGATTTTTGCAACCGCATTAAAAACCTTATCGACGGCAATTATATTAACGCATTATGTAGAGTATATTTTTATGTAAAGCAATTCTTTGAAGACCTTATTGACGCTGAGTTTTTCATCGGATC
>CANLWG010000013.1 GCA_947494715.1 uncultured Flavobacteriaceae bacterium
ATGGTACTGCCCCAAAGGGCGGGAGAGTAGGGAGCCGCCTTCCTCGAGGGCCCCCTCCAACACAAGTGGAGGGGGCCTTTTTTATTTTCAAGACTTCACAGTATTCTTTCATTTGTATCATAAGCCGGGAATTTGTTCAAATCCTATATAGGCCAACATGGATTATCTAGAATCTATATTTTGGTTGATTCCTATCGACTTTGATAGTATTTTCATTAGAAAGCTTATATCTTATCCCATATTTTTGCTCATATTCAGTATATAATAAAGTCGTCAGAGATAAAAAATAGCATATGATATGGAAAGATGATGATGAACTATTCCAACTGATAAAGTCAGAATTGTTTTCAGCAGTGGTCGGGGATATTATGGACAAATTGGGATATTTTCACCAATTTCTTTCCCCTCAAATAGAGCCATTACGAGATGACATGGTTGTTGTAGGCAGAGCTATGCCCGTTCTCGAAGCAGATAGTTTTGGGGAAATCTCCTTAAGTGAAAAGAATCCCATAATGTCCAAACCTTTCGGTTTAATGCTTGAAGCTCTGGACGATTTAAAAAAAAATGAAGTTTATATATGCACCGGATCTTCTCCCAAGTATGCACTTTGGGGAGAATTGATGAGCGCAAGGGCCATACAATGCGGTGCAGTAGGCGCCGTTGTAGATGGTTATTCAAGGGATACCACGGGAATCTTACGGTTGGATTTTCCTATGTTCTCCTATGGGAGATATGCCCAGGATCAAGGACCAAGGGGCAAGGTCATAGATTATAGAGTGCCCATTGAAATCAATGGTGTCTGGATAAATCCGGGCGATATCATATTTGGAGATATGGATGGTGTGTGTGTAATTCCTCAAAGAATAGAAAAAGAGGTAGTTGAAGCCGCTTTGGAAAAGGCCCGTGGAGAAAAAGTGGTTTTTAAAGCAATACAAAATGGTATGTCCGCAACGGAGGCATTTGCCAAGTATGGAATTATGTAGATTGAAAACATGGATATTCAGATGAACAGATTTAAGGGTCAGGTAGCTGTGATTGTAGGTGGTGCCAGAGGAATCGGCAAGGCTATTGCTCAGCGACTTTTTAATGAAGGTGCGGAAGTCACAGTCTTTGATGTATTAAAAGGAGATTTTTCGGAATTGGAAAACAATCATCGAACTATTAAAACCACCCTAGTTGATATTACGGATGAAGCAACACTGAATGAAGCGGTCAAAAATGTAATCGATACGCATGATAGACTGGATATCTTGGTAAATAGTGCAGGCATTGTTGGTCCAACGTCAACAAAAATCTTGGAATATTCGTTGGCCGATTTTCAAAAAGTGGTGGATATTAATCTTACCGGCGCCTTTATTGTTACCAAGGCCGTGCTACCACAAATGTGTAATCAAAAATTTGGTAGGATTCTCCATCTTGCCTCTATTGGGGGTAAGGAAGGAAATCCAGGTATGGTAGGTTATGCATCAAGCAAATCTGGCCTTATGGGCCTTGTTAAGGGAGTAGGTAAGGAATATGCGGATAGCGGGATTACCGTTAACGGAATAGCGCCCGCTGTAATTGCAACACCGATGAATGAGGATACAGCGCCGGAGATGCTGCAATATATGACATCAAAAATTCCTATGGGAAGATTGGGGACTACCGATGAAGTTGCTGCATTGGCCTGTTGGATTGTATCAAAGGAGGCAAGTTTTAATACGGGATATGTTTTTGACCTATCAGGTGGCCGTGCGACCTATTAAAATTTTTAAGAAGATTCATCATATAGCTATTAAGGTTTTGAACTTATGCTGCAAATAGACTTTACAGGCAAAAATTATTTGGTAACCGGAGGAGCAGGTGTGGGCGTGGGTGCCGGTATCTGTGAAGCTATTTCGGATTGTGGGGGCACCCTATTGCTCAATGACCTTGATGTGATTAAGACTAAAGCCGCTGCCGAAAAATATTCAAATGCCCATGCCATAGCTGGAGATATTAGCAATGCAAAGGATGTAGAACGGATTTTTGAAGAAATAAAGAATGAATATGGTCTAGTACATGGCCTGGTCAACAATGCGGGTATCGGTTTGCACAAAAATGCCCACTTGGCCGAGGAATCTGAATTTGACAACCTTTATAATATTGACGTCAAAGGTGTCTGGTTAATGGCCCGAACTTTTGTAAGACAATTAATGGAGGCTAAAGAAGTAGGTCATATCGTTAATATCTCATCCGTTCATGCACGTGAAACGACAGCAAAGTATGCTCTTTATGCCAGTGCCAAGGCTGCTGTAGAGGGATTAACCAGGGGAATGTCAATTGAGTTAGGCGAGTTTGGGGTACGTTGTAATGCGGTAGCTCCAGGTTATGTGGATTCCGAACAAAGTAGGGATGCCGTGGCTTCTTGGACCGATAAACCCAAGGCCTGGATCGATGGTCAAAAAAACGATTACCAAAGCCTTCGACATATGATAAGCGCCCGCGATTGTGGTAATGCTGTAGTTTTTTTATTGTCCCATATGGCCAACTCCATTACTGGGCAGACGCTTACGGTGGATGCTGGTTTTACCAATTTATTGTATGCCAATAGTTTTATTCCCAATTCCTAATATCTATGCGAATTAGCCATATCAATCTATACGAGGTAAAAGTGCCGACACACCCTGGAACCATTGCAAGTAAAGGGATCGATAAACCTTTGCATAAACTCCCCGTTGGTGCCAAGGCAGGGTGGAGCGTGCAATTTGACGAAATTTCCAAATTGTTGGTGCAACTGGAGCTAAGTAATGGCATAATAGGCTGGGGTGAGTTGTACAGAGGTCACGATTGGAAAATGGTCCACAATATCTGCGATATTCTCATCGGAATGGATATTGAAAATCTGGTACTTCAAAAATTACCTTTTGTTTTCTGTAGGGAATATGACGGATTTGAGTGTGCCATTTGGGATGCTTATGCAAGATTAAAAGACGTCAAGGTCGTGGATTTGTTGGGAGGTGCAATCAGGGATAAGGTTAAAATAGGGGCATGGTCCAGCCATCGGCATTTGGATGATATTGGTGAGTTGGCTTCCAATTTTCAGAAACAAGGTTACGATTGTCTAAAGTTCAAAACGGACCTGGAGGACGATGTTATAGGTTGGTGTAGGAACATAGCGGATGCAGCTCCAGGTATGAAGGTCATTCTTGATCCCAATGAGCGCTGGGAACATGCTTACGAGGTTAGAAAACGTCTAGATGGTTTAAAGGAAGTTGGCAATGTACTCTGTCTTGAAGATCCTATTCCCAGATGGCAGCTATCGGAATTTTCAAAACTAAGAGCCTACAGTTCCATTCCAATTGTTTTGCATGTTGCCTTACCTTATATACTTCATGGACAACGAATCAAGGATAGTATACAGGCTATTCAGCAACAAGCGGTAGATGGGTTTAATTTCAATTGTGGATTGGCCGATTTTCAACGTTTAGATCATATTGCTTCAGCGGCCGAGCTTCCTTGTTGGCACGGATCGGAAATCGATTTGGGGATTCTGGAAGCTATGTATGTCCATTCGGCGGCGGCGGCGGAATCATGCATCTGGCCCAGCGATATATTTGGTAGGTTGATCAGAGAGCATGATTTGCTTAAAACGCCCCTAAAAATGGAACCCCCGTTTGTGTATCTTCCAGAAGGCAAGGGTTTGGGCATAGAACCGGATATCGCTGCCATTACTGATTACCAAGTAAGTACAAAAGAATACAAGGCATGAAAAATAATCCTTTCCCTCCAGGCGATTTGGACAGAAGATATCTATGGGAGATGTTGGTAAATCGGGATATCAAGGCGTTCGTTTCCCAAGACTGGTCCATGGTACAAGATGATTTTATTGCGGAAGGGTTTATGGGTATCGATGCAGGAAAACAGGACGATGTAGATAAATGGGAACTAAAATACCCCAGTTTGGAGTCTTACAAAACGGAATGGTTGTCACAAGCAAAGGAATTTACGAAAGTAGATCTGGAAGAAGATAAGGAGGAAGCCTTTCATAGGGTAACCGTTCTACAGGATATAGAGATACAAGGTAATTTTGCGCTTTTGCACAAAAAGTTTTTTGGACCTATGCAAAAGAAGGGTGGTGGTCAAATAGAGACGGATTGGCAAACCCTATATCGCTGTAAAAAAGTAGGGGACAAATGGAAAATAGTAGGTTTTACGGGGTATATGCCTTTAATGGCAAAATCAGTGGATACGCCTAGGGATACGGGTAAATCTTTACCAAAAAATGCAAGTCAGCATAAAACTGCCGGGCCATATGCCCCAGTACTGGAAGTGAATCCAGGAAAATTGGTGGTTATTTCTGGTCAGGCTGCGATTGATAAGGAGGGTAACGTAATTGGAGAAACCATTGAGGAACAGACTGCCTATACCTTGGACAATTGTACGCTGCAATTGGCCACGGCCGGTTGCACGCTTCAAGATGTCTTTAAGGTTAACGTTTATATTAAGGATTTAAAGGAATGGCCCCGTTTTAATACCGTGTACAAGCACTACTTTACAGAACCGAAACCGGTGCGTACGGCAGTAGAGTCAGGTTTGTTGATGACCTTGCGTGTAGAAGTAGAGATGTGGGCAGTAAAGAAATAGTACTATGATATGGGATGAATTGACCACTTTGGATTTTGAAGGGATTGATCGAAAAATCCCGGTTCTTCTTGTTATGTCGGCAACCGAACAACATGGGCCTCATTTGCCTTTGGCAACCGACAGGTTAATAGGCGAACATTTTGCCCATTCGTTGCATAAAAAAATACCTAATGACATCATTGTTTTGCCCGCAATGTCCATTGGATGTTCCGATCACCATATGGATTTCATGGGATCATTGACCTTAAGTCATGAGACCTTTATGAGTCATGTTGAGGATACTGTGAGCTCTGTAATACATCATGGATTTACCAATATCGTGCTTTTGAACAGTCATGGTGGAAATCAGGCGGTAGGGCAGGTTTTGGTGGAAAAGTTGGGGAATACCTATCCGGGTGTTCAAATAGTAATGGCCACATGGTGGAAGTTGGGAGGCTCCAAACTGGGCATGCTAAATGAAGGCGGTGCCATGAGTACAGGTCATGCAGGTGAGTTTGAGACTTCTATAATGCTATTGATAGCACCCCATTTGGTACGGATTGATAAGTATGAAAAGGGAAAACACACCAAAACCCACCCATGGGCCGAAGGTGATATGTTGCATCCTCCGAAAATAGTCCTCCATCGTTCCATTAAGGAAATGACATCCAATGGGGTATATGGTAATCCAACTTACGCGACAAAGGCGAAGGGATTAGAAATCACCAAATTGATATTGGATGGGCTACAAAGGATTGTCCTCGATTTAAAAGAGCTATGAAATGACCAATTTTAACTTTTTAATTGATGGAGGAATTGTCTTGCTATATCTTATAGGTACAATTACGGCAGGGCTTTGGGTGCGGCGCTATGTCCGGAACGTAAATGATTTTTTAGTAGCAGGAAGAAGTGTAGACCTATATTTGGGTATAGCCTCATTGGCGGCAACCGAGTTTGGTATCGCTACATGTATGGCCAATGCGGAGTTGGGCTTCAAATATGGTTTTGCAGGTTTTACCCCTGGAATAGCCTTGGCCTTTGCAATGTTCGTTGTTGGCTACACAGGCTTTTGTGTTAAACCTTTGCGCGATAGACAGGTCATTACTTTACCCGAACTTTTTGAGGATAAATTTGGAACAAAAGTACGTTGGGCCAGTGGTGTGGTCATTGTTTTGGGGGGGTTGCTCAATATGGGTGTTTTTTTACGGCAGGCTGGAAATTTTTTGACAGTTGTTTGTGGGTTCGATATGGGCTATCTGGAAATAGTTATGACCCTTATTCTTTTGGGGGTGGCCGCATATACGATTCTTGGAGGTATGATTTCGGTTTTTATAACCGATTACATACAATTTGTAGTAATGAGCATTGGTCTTATTGCCGTGGTATTTTTGGTTGTCTACCAGTTTGGATGGATGGATATGTTGTCTAGTTTAGATCGAATCAGGGGTCCGGTGGCATACAATCCATTCGAGAACGACACCTACGGTTTGGACCGTATCCTACTCGATGTCTTATTGGCTTTTGCCTCTATTTTAACATGGCAGACCATAATTTCAAGAGTACTATCGGCAAAAGATACTAAAACAGCCAAGCATATCTTTATTGGTACATCACCTTTTATGTTGGTTCGCTTTGCAATTCCTGCAATCTTGGGTATTGCGGCCCTTCATTATTTTGGTCCAGATAAATTTACCGATAGTGAAGCGATTCTTGCCATGCCCACCATGTTCGCTCAACTTTTACCAGTAGGGCTAATAGGCATTGTGGTAGCAGCCATGTTGGCTGCGGATATGTCTACGAATTCTTCATATATGATTGCATGGAGTTCGGTTATTTACAATGATATCATGAAACCGATCCACAAGGGATTATGGTCGGATGCGAAAGGACTTCGTTGGAACCGTATCTTGATTGCCCTTATTGGCATATTTTTGTTACTTTATGGATTATGGTATCCCCTAAAAGGAGACCTTTGGGTATATCTTCAAGTTACGGGAACCATATATTTATCTAGTATGAGTGTATTATTAATAGCCGCTTGTTATTGGAAACCATCAAACAATTGGGGTGCCATAGCGGCTATAGCCATTGGTTGTATTATTCCGATAAGCTATTTGATATTGCAAGAGGTGCCGGTTACACAGGAATGGATATTGGCTATTGGTCCTTACAAATTTGGCGCTATTACTTATTTTGCAGCTGCTCTTGCTATGATTATTGGCTCTTTAATTAAACCATCAACCAAAGAAACAAACTGATATGGAACATTGGTTTTGGGCAATACTTAGTGTACTGGTACTAGTGTGGTACTGTGTGGTTACTATTGTTGTGGCCTTTCGCGGAGGTAATGACATCAAAAAGATGTTGGCGAAATGGAAACAAGAAATGGAAGAGTAAAACACATTGAAGTTCTAACATTATGAAATTTGGCGTTTCAAGACCATTCGCTATTCTTTTAGTCATAACCGAACTCGTAATTTATCATCTCTTAACTGCCAAGGAACATGGACATTTCAATATAAGCTTATGTTTGGATTCAACAAAAAAGGCCTAGCTCTTTCCTTTTTCTTTGTGTGCTATCTGGGACAGGCACAGGTACACCTAAGTAGGGAAAAACAGAATATACTCTTTATCGCCGTAGATGACCTGAATGATTGGGTCGGATACCTGGGAGGTCATAGTGATATGAAAATCCAAACCCCCAATATAGACAGATTGGCCTCCTCTTCTATGATTTTTACCAATGCGCATACCCCTTCACCTGCCTGTGCCCCTGCTAGAGCCGCTATTCTAACGGGTGTTCATCATGCTAGATCTGGTGTCGAAAATGTGCATTGGGGAGATGGCCCGGAATGGCGAAATTTTCCTGGCCTCAAAAATATCGAAACCTTGGAGCAATTTTTCAAAAACAGGGGATATAAAACTATGGGAGCGGGAAAAATATATCACAGTCAAGCTCCTCCTTGGACACCAACTAGTCAAGTAGAGCCGGATAATTGGGATTTTTATTACCCAAGTCCTTATATTTCCCATCCGCATCAAATTAGGGCTCCTAAGGATGTTATTTATCCTAAGGATGTGGACAATAAAGGTAGACCTGGTGGGGAAAATGGGTGGTGGACCTGGGGTCCAATACCTGAATCTGATGAAAAAATGGCGGACTATCATGTAGTGGATTGGGCCAACTACCAGCTAGGGCAAGAGCATAAAAATCCATTTTTTATGGCTATAGGCGTATGGAAACCGCATGACCCTTGGGAAGTGCCGCAAAAATATTTTGACTTATATCCATTAGAGGATATTAAGCTCCCGACCTATAAAAATAACGATTTAGAAGATGCTTTTGATCATGGAAGGCGTTGGATTTATAAATGGACGAAGGAAAACAATCAGTGGGAAAAAGTAGTGCAGGCTTATGCGGCTGCAATCAGTTTTTCAGATGCAATGGTGGGAAGATTGCTTAACACTTTGGAAAATTCCCAATATGCCCAGAATACAATAATCGTTTTATGGTCCGATCACGGCATGCATATGGGTGAAAAGGAAAATATAGAGAAGTTTACACTTTGGGAAGATTCGACGCGAGTACCTTTGATTATTTCGGCTCCAGGTGTTACACAGAAAGGTTCGGTCTGTCATCAACCTGTGAGTCTAGTGGACATATACCCCACTTTGGTAGATTTGATAGGATTTGATATACCGGAACATTTGGACGGGCATAGTCTGTTGCCCCAAATCAAAAATCCTTTGGAAAGGACTATACCCGTTATTAGTAGCTATAGGTTCTCTTGGACCGAAAAACCAGTAACAGGCCATGCTGTTAGAAGTGAGCGGTATCGTTATATTTATTATGTTGATGGAGGACTTGAGGAACTATACGACCATACTACAGACCCCTATGAATGGGACAATATAGCATACAAAAAAGAAAATAGAAAAATCATCAATGAGCATAGGGCTGTTCTCCTGGATATGTTGCCCAAGCTTACATGGAGTAATAAAATACCTGATGGCTATAGGGTGAACAAAGAAGGAAACTTGCATAGAGAAAACCAATAATTTTGATTTTATAAATGGAAGGGTTGAATTCCTCTACTACCAAAAATAAATCCATATCATTATGCTCAATAACCCCTTGAAAATATCATTGAAACATTTTATGGATTGCACTTATACAATTAAACCCTAGGCAAGTCTCCTTCCCCTTTTAAAGGCAATTCCGAACTTCCCATAAGATAGGCATCCATATGATGTGCCGCTTGTCTCCCTTCGGAAATAGCCCATACAATAAGGGACTGTCCCCTTCTTTGGTCGCCTGCAACAAAGATTTCTGGTATATTGGTTTGGTAGTTCGTTTCCGGTGCCTTGATGTTGGTTCTTTGATCTGCCTCTAGTCCCAATTGTTCGGCAATGGTCATTTCAGACCCGGTAAACCCCAAAGCTAGGAGCACCAATTCACATTTCCATTCTTTTTCCGTTCCTTCTACCTCCTTTAAAATTGGACGTTTACCAGGTTGCTTGATCCATTCAACTTCCGTGGTGATTAAACCTTTTAAATTACCATCCTTATCGCCAACAAATTCTTTGGTGGAAATACTAAAAAAGCGTTCTGCCCCTTCTTTGTGGGATGAACTGGTACGTAATCGCATGGGCCAAAATGGCCAAGGTTGATCCTCTGGCCTATCCGTTGTAGCCATGGGCATAATTTCGAAATTGGATACTGATTTCGCCCCTTGACGAAACGAGGTGCCTATGCAATCCGATCCCGTATCGCCCCCACCAATAACTATCACGTTTTTATCCGTTGCCAAAATCTCCTTGTCAAACTTTTTAACACCATCTACCCTTCGATTGTTCTGGGGAAGAAAATCCATGGCTTGTACAACCCCCTTTAGGTCAGCACCTTTTATAGGTAAATTTCTACGGACCGTTGCACCGCCACAGAGTACGATAGCATCAAAATCCTGTTTCAGTTGGGTTGCTTCAATATCTTTTCCGACGTGGACGCCGCAAAGGAACTCAATACCTTCCTCTTCCAATACCTTCAATCTTCGGTCTATGATATGTTTTTCCATTTTGAAGTCGGGGATGCCATAACGCAATAGTCCTCCAGGTTTTTCATCCCGTTCAAATACCGTTACCCAATGTCCGGCCCGGTTCAATTGCTGTGCTGCGGCTAATCCCGCCGGTCCGGAACCAACGACCGCAACCTTTTTTTCAGTTCTGTTTTTTGGAGGTTTGGCTTCCACCCATCCTTTTTTAAAGGCTGTCTCCACAATGTTTTTTTCTATATTCTCAATAGAAACGGGATCTTCATTGATTCCTAAAACACAGGCTTCTTCACAAGGTGCGGGGCACAGTCGACCTGTAAACTCGGGAAAATTGTTGGTGGCATGTAAAATCCCGGCCGCCTTTTCCCATTTGCCACGGTACACGGCATCATTAAAATCCGGGATTAAATTGCCCAACGGGCATCCACTATGGCAAAAAGGAATACCACAATCCATACAACGAGCTCCTTGGTCTTTAAGCTCCTTTTCCTTCATTGGAAGGGTAAATTCCTTGAAATTTTTAACACGCTCCTCAACAGGGGCATATTCCTCTACCTTTCTATCGAATTCCAAAAATCCTGTTATCTTTCCCATTTCTCGATTTATATTGTTTCCAACTTTTCCTTTTCCAGTCGAATCAAAGCTTGCCTATACTCCTCAGGGAACACCTTAACGAATTTGGGAAGACTTTCTTCCCAATCCTCCAAAATACGCTGTGCCAATGGGCTAAGGGTAGCATTGTAATGATTCTCGATGAGTTCTCGAAGTTGTTTTACATCATTATCCTCGTCTACCTTTAAAAGATTCAGGGTATCCGTATTGCATTTTTGCCTAAATGTCTTTTTCTCGTCAAAGACATAGGCAATACCGCCACTCATTCCTGCACCGAAATTCCTTCCAACTTCGCCCAGTATCACTGCCACACCACCGGTCATATACTCACAACCATGATCTCCGATTCCCTCAACGACGGCTTTGGCACCGGAATTTCTGACACAGAAACGCTCTCCTGCCTTTCCATTTATATAGGCTTCACCTGAAGTTGCCCCATATAGGGTTACATTACCGGTAATAACATTTTCTTCAGGTTGTAACGTAGATTTGTACGGAACTTTAATGACCAATTTAGCACCGGACAGACCTTTACCTAAATAGTCATTGGTATTTCCATTGACAACCATAGTAAGTCCCTTTGTGGCAAAAGCTCCAAAACTTTGCCCTGCAGACCCTGTAAAATTAAGCTTTAACGTATTTTCCGGAAGTCCTTCCGCGCCGTATATTTTTGATATTTCATTACTTATGATAGCCCCTACTGCACGATCTGTGTTGTGTATGGGGAAATCCAAGGTCAGTTTTTCTTTTCGAAACAAGGCCGGGTGTGCCTGTGCAATGATATCAAATTCAATGGACTTGTCCACATCATGTTGTTGTTTCTGGGTGTTGTAGAATTTTGTACCCGCCGGGACATCTACTTGGTACAAAATTGGAGTAAGATCAATTCCTGCCGCTTTGTAATGTTCAATGGTCTTTTTTCGATCCAGTTTTTGCACTTGTCCCACCATTTCATTTACAGTCCTAAAGCCCAATTGGGCCATGATTTCCCTAAGCTCCTGGGCTACGAAATACATGTAATTGACCACATGCTCCGGTTTGCCTTCAAACTTTTTACGCAATTCGGGGTTTTGGGTCGCGATACCTACGGGACAGGTATTTAAATGGCAAACACGCATCATAATACAACCGGAAGCTACCAAAGGCGCCGTTGCAAAACCAAATTCCTCTGCACCTAAAAGACAGGCCACTGCCACATCCCTTCCTGTTTTTAATTGTCCATCGCACTCAAGAACTATCCGGTTCCTAAGGTCATTGAGAACCAAAGTCTGTTGTGCCTCGGCGATTCCCAGTTCCCAAGGGAGCCCTGCATGTTTTAAAGAAGTCAAAGGTGAAGCGCCGGTACCGCCATCGAACCCTGAAATAAGTATTACGTCTGCTTTTGCTTTGGAAACTCCGGCTGCCACCGTACCTACACCTACCTCGGAAACCAATTTTACGTTGACCCGAGCTTTTCTGTTGGCAGATTTTAAATCGAAGATCAATTGGGACAAATCTTCAATGGAGTAAATATCGTGATGTGGAGGTGGTGAAATTAATCCTACATAGGGGGTTGAGTTCCGTGTCTTTGCTATGGCTGGATTTACCTTTGGGCCGGGAAGCTGCCCACCTTCACCCGGCTTGGCACCCTGGGCCATTTTAATCTGTATTTCCTGGGCATTGGTGAGGTAATTGGAAGTTACCCCAAACCTACCCGAAGCTACTTGTTTTATGGCACTGTTACGCCAATCGCCTGTGGCGTTCTTATAAAATCGTTCGGCATCTTCCCCGCCTTCGCCAGAATTGCTCTTCCCACCGATACGGTTCATGGCTATGGCCAAGTTTTCGTGGGCTTCCTTGCTTATAGATCCGTAGGACATAGCGCCGGTCTTAAAACGCTTAACGATTTCGGTCCATGGTTCCACTTCCTCTAAAGGAATGGGGTCAAAATTGGAAAACTCAAATAATCCCCGAATGGTCATTAGATTTTTTGACTGCTCATTCACCATTTCGGAAAATTCCTTATAGGTATCGGTCTCGTTGTTACGAACGGCCTTTTGAAGCTTGGCAATGGACAGTGGATTGAACATATGCTTCTCTCCATCCCTTCTCCAACGATATTCCCCACCAATTTCCAGGTCAAGGGTAGCTGCAACTTCCTGTCTGCCAAATGCTTTTTTATGTCTTTTTGCAATTTCTTTTTCAATCTCGTACAATCCGATACCCTGTATCCGTGTGGGGGTATTGGGGAAATATTTGTCGACTACCTTGGTATTTATGCCTATACATTCAAATAATTGCGAACCTCGGTACGAATTCAAGGTAGAGATACCTATTTTGTTCATCACCTTTAAAATTCCTTTACCGATAGCCTTGTTATAATTCTCGATGGCCTCTTCGAAAGTGAATTCGGTGATATCATTTTCTTCAATCTGTTCTCCAATAATTTCATTTACCAGGTAAGGGTTTATCGCACTCGCCCCAAATCCGAACAAAAGACAAAAGTGATGTACTTCCCTAGGTTCGGCAGATTCAATGATAATGCTGAGTTTTGAACGTTTGCCCAACCGTTGAAGTCCACTATTTACATAAGAACAGGCCAATAGGGCTGGTATGGGAGCGTGTTCTGCATTTACATTTCTGTCGGACAGGATAATTATATTAGTTCCCTCATCGATGGCTTTTGAAGCTTGGTCTAAAATGGATTCCAGCGCATCCTCCAAACCGTTATGTCCCTTTTGGATTTCATAAAGAACTGGTATGGAAACTACCTTATAATCTGGGCTGGAATCGTAATTTTTGATTTTGTCCAAATCTTCCTTGGAAATTACCGGATTCTGTATTTTGAGTTTCCTACAATGGAGGTCCATAATATCAAAGATATTGTGGTCCATACCTAAGGTGAGGCTGATATCCGTAATCAGCTCTTCCCGAATACCGTCCAAAGGAGGGTTGGTAACCTGTGCGAAAAGTTGCTTAAAATAGTTGTAGAGAAGCTGAGGACGTTCCGAAAGCACAGCAATAGGTGTATCCGAGCCCATGGATCCTATGGGTTCCTTGGCATTCTTCCCCATGGGAAGAATTATGGTATTGATGTCCTCCAGTGTATAGCCAAAGGCCGATTTTCTCTTTTCCAATGTTGCTTCTCCCAGGAATAAAGGGCAATCATTGTAAGGGATATCCCGGAGATGTACCAAATTTTTGTCCAACCATTTTTTATAGGGATGTCTTTGTGCAATTTCTTCCTTTATTTCCTCATCATTCACTATTCTTCCCTCTTCCATGTTTACTAAAAACATTTTACCGGGCTCCAATCTGCCGTGATATTCAATATTCTCTGGGGCAATTTCCAATACCCCAGTTTCCGAGGACATAACCACGTACCCATCCTTGGTTACCGAATATCGGGAAGGTCTCAATCCGTTCCTGTCCAAGACCGCACCTATATAGTTTCCATCTGTAAACGGGATGGACGCGGGTCCGTCCCAAGGCTCCATAACACAGGAATTGTATTCATAAAAAGCACGTTTGGCCTCGGACATTTCCGAGTTTTTTTCCCATGCCTCGGGAACCAACATCATCATAACTTCTGGCAATGACCTGCCCGTCATCAACAAAAGCTCAACAACCATATCCATTGTAGCGGAATCCGATTTTCCAGGAAGGATAATGGGAATAACATTTTTAATTTCATCATTGAACCAATCGCTTTTCAAAAGTCCCTCTCGAGAACGCATTCTAGAAACATTGCCACGCAACGTATTAATTTCACCATTATGACACATATAGCGGAAGGGTTGTGCTAAATCCCAAGTTGGGAAAGTGTTGGTAGAAAACCTTTGGTGCACAAGGGCCAACCTCGTAACCACTTTTGGATTCATCAGATCCTTGTAGTACAAACTGATATCATTGGGCATCAAAAGCCCTTTAAAAATGATAATTTTGGTCGAAAGGCTAGGTACGTAGAAAAATTTACTCTCGGATAGTTTGGATTCAATAATGGTATGTTCGGTAACCTTACGGGCTGTAAAGAGCTTTACGTTAAAATCAAAATAGGTTTGCTCCTTATTTTCCTTTCCGACGAAAATTTGTTTTACAAAAGGCTCTGTTTCCATGGCAATACGGCCGGGTACGGACTTATTGACCGGAACATCGCGCCAACCCAATAGCTTGAGTCCTTGTTTTCCAATATTTTCCTCAAGGACTGAAATACAGAAGTTCCGTTGGTTTTCTTTTTGTGGCAAAAAAACGTTACTCACTGCATATTCTCCAGGTTCGGGAAGATCAAAACTGCAAACATCCTTAAAGAAATCATGGGGAATGTCAATTAGGATACCTGCCCCGTCACCTGTCTTTCCATCGGCACTTACCGCGCCTCGATGCTCCAACTTATCAAGTATCTCCAGGGCCTTATGAATAATATCATTGGATTTCTTTCCCTTAAGGCTACAGATGAAACCTGCGCCGCAGTTATCATGTTCAAATTCCGGTAGGTATAACCCTTGCTTCTTCAATTTCATCTGATACTATATTATTTGTTTATTAAAGGTCCTAGGCAATTTAATATACCTTTCAGTTGGTATGATGCTCGAAATGCCGTGTGTCCTAAATTGCAGTATTTCCTCAAAAATAGCATTATTGATGAATTATTTATATCAAATCAAAAAAAAGACAAAATAAAATTCAACAATTAGAATAAAATGCTAAAAAATACTCAAAAACGAATTTTTGGTCGGTCTAATTTATTAGAATGATAAATTTAAGGAATCCAAAAAGGCTTTGAAAAGATTTTATGGGGTAAGTCGTCCTATTTTAGAAATTTATAACAAATACCCCCTATGTTTTTAAAGGGGCAACACTTTTAATGCCAGAATAAAACAAAACGAACCCCTTATTTATTAAGGTTGGTAAGCTGAGCGCTACTTCATTTGTTGTTCAATCCTTTAAAATATCCCTTGAGATAACAATTTTTTGAATTTCGGAGGTGCCCTCATAAATCTGCGTAATCTTTGCATCGCGCATTAATCGCTCTACGTGGTAGTCTTTCACAAAACCATTGCCCCCATGGATTTGAACCGCTTCTACCGTGGTTTCCATGGCCACTTGGGAGGCATACAATTTGGCCGTTGCACTGGAAAGGTCATAATTGTTACCTTGATCTTTATCCCATGCCGATTTATAGACTAAATGGCGCGCCGCTTCTATTTGTGTATGCATATCGGCCAATTTAAAGGCAATGGCCTGATGATTGGATATCTCCGTTCCAAACGCTTTACGTTCCTTGGAATACTTTAGCGCCAATTCATAGGCTCCAGCGGCTATGCCTAATGCCTGTGCAGCGATACCGATTCGGCCTCCGGCAAGGGTTTTCATGGCAAACTTGAAACCAAAACCATCTTCACCTATTCTATTTTCCTTTGGTACAATAACGTCATTAAAAATAAGGGAATGAGTATCACTTCCCCGAATCCCCAGTTTATTCTCTTTGGGGCCTATTTCGAAACCTTCCGTTCCCTTTTCTACGATTAGGGCATTGATACCTTTATGCCCTTTTTCCCTATTGGTCTGTGCGATTACCAGATAAACTTCCGCGGTATTGCCGTTGGTAATCCAGTTTTTAGTGCCGTTCAACACGTAATGGTCGCCTTTGTCAATAGCTGTAGTCCTTTGTGAAGTAGCATCACTGCCTGCTTCCGGTTCGGAAAGGCAGAATGCTCCAATAATTTCACCTGTTGCCAGGCGTTTTAAATACTTTTCTTTTTGGGCCTCGCTCCCAAAGGCTTCCAATCCCCAACATACCAGAGAATTATTTACAGAAACTACAACGGATGCAGAGGCATCCACCTTTGAGAATTCTTCCATGGCAATTGCATAGGATATGGTATCCAATCCGCTGCCACCATATTTAGGGTCTACCATCATACCCATGAATCCCATTTCCCCCATCTTTTTTATCTGGGGCGTTGGAAATTTTTGCTCCTCGTCACGTTCTATTACCCCAGGAAGTAGTTCATTCCGGGCAAAATCTCTGGCTGCCTGCCGTATCATCAATTGTTCTTCCGATAAGGTAAAATCCATAAAAAGTCACTTATTTTTCTGTCACAAAGATAAGGTTACGCGACTAAATCAGAGCAGGTTTAGGAGCTATTTTCCGTACGGTTAAATTTATGGTAAGGAGGGGCAAAAGATGCCAAAAGCGATTCCAAATTTCTATATTTGTTACCTACATCTTTCAATCGGATTTAAGCAAAATGGTATGAGACAACACTAGCTCCATTCTTAGAGGAACTACGGAATAATGAAAAATGCTACATGTTAAATGTATTCTAAGTCACATACAATTTTAAATCGATTATAATGAAAGAACTACTCCAAGAATATGAAAATAAACGACCGGAAATCGTTTTTAACTGGAAGGATCCCGAGACAGAGGCCGAGGGCTGGACGGTCATAAACTCACTAAGAGGCGGAGCTGCCGGAGGAGGAACCCGAATGCGTGAAGGGCTTGATATGAATGAAGTCCTTTCTTTGGCCAAGACCATGGAAGTGAAATTCACAATTTCAGGCCCACCGATAGGTGGGGCAAAGTCGGGCATAAATTTCAATCCGAACGATCCAAGAAAAAAAGGGGTGTTGGAGAGGTGGTACCATGCCGTATCCCCTCTACTCAAAAGTTATTATGGTACAGGTGGAGATCTCAATGTAGATGAAACCCATGAAGTGATTCCGATAACCGAAGATGCCGGGGTTTGGCATCCACAAGAGGGCGTTTTCAATGGTCATTTTAAACCCACCGAGGCAGATAAGATCAATAGGATAGGACAATTGCGCCTTGGTGTTATTAAACCCCTGGAAAGTGATAGGTATTCTCCCGATACTTCGCGAAAATATACGGTAGCGGATATGATAACCGGTTTTGGGGTGGCCGAAGCGGTTCGTCACTATTATGATATTTTTGGAGGTAATGTGATGGGAAAACGAGCTGTTGTACAGGGCTTTGGCAATGTTGGGGCAGCAGCAGCTTTCTATCTATCCCAAATGGGTGCGAAAATTGTAGGCATATTGGACCGGACAGGCGGGATAATCAATGAAAAGGGATTTACTTTTGATGATATCAAACATTTTTTTCTGAATAAAAAAGGGAATAACCTAATGGCCCCGGCAAACCAGATGATTCCTTTTGATGAGGTAAAGGAAAGCATATGGGAACTGCCCACAGAAATATTCGCCCCTTGCGCCGCTTCTCGATTGATTACTAAAGAGCAGATAGCAAAAATGATGGATACCGGTCTGGAAGTCATTTCCTGTGGAGCCAATGTTCCTTTTGCGGACAAAGAGATTTTTTTTGGCCCTATAATGGAATATACCGATGGTAGGGTAAGCCTTATTCCGGACTTTATATCCAATTGTGGTATGGCCCGTGTTTTTGCCTTCTTCATGGAAAAAAGAGTGGGAATGGATGATGAATTGATATTTAATGATACTTCCAATACCATTAGAAAGGCAATTTTGAATATCTTTAAGCAGAATCCTTCAAAAATAAATTTGAGCAGAACTGGATTTGAAATTGCATTGAAACAGCTAGTATAACTAAAACCAACCGAGTATGGAGACCATAATTATTATCGTATTTCTTGTAGGCTATCTTGCCATTACCTTAGAACACAACCTTAAAATTGATAAGTTAATACCGGCCTTGGCCATGATGGCCATATTGTGGGCCGTTATTGCCTTGGCGCACATGCCTGTATTTGAGGTAAATGCCGAGCTCAAGGAGTTGGAGCCCAGTCATCTGGATGAGATGTTGCTCCATCATCTTGGGAAAACCGCAGAAATACTGGTCTTCCTATTAGGTGCCATGACCATTGTTGAAATCATTGATTATTTTGATGGTTTTGCCACGATAAAAGGCTATATAAAGACCAGAAGCAAACGAAAGCTTCTATGGCTCTTTTCCATTTTGGCATTTATCCTCTCAGCTATAATCGATAACCTTACCGCAACTATTGTATTGGTTACTATCTTACAAAAAGTTATCAAGGATCGGGAGACGCGCCTTTGGTTCGCTGGTTTAATTATCATTAATGCTAATGCAGGTGGGGCATGGTCACCAATTGGCGATGTAACTACAACCATGCTGTGGATCGCGGACAAGGTTTCCGCTTCACAATTGGTGATTCATGTACTTTTACCCTCCATTATATGTATGTTGGTACCCACCCTGATTGCCGGTAGATTCAAGGCCTTTAAAGGGAATATTGAAACGGATATAAATCAAATAGAAACCCCAAAATCAAAATTTGGCCCTACAATGTTATATTTAGGATTGGGCTCCATAGTTTTTGTACCTTTCTTTAAGACGATTACCCATTTGCCTCCTTACGTAGGTATGATGCTTTCCTTGGCAATTGTAGCTACCTTTGCCGAGATTTATAGTAATGCCAAGTTCAGTATCAGTTCGGCCACTGATGAAGGACACCAGGAAGCCTCCCATCATAGTCCGGTCCATAAGGCACTTTCTAAAATAGAACTGCCCAGTATTCTCTTCTTTTTGGGGATATTGTTGGCCGTGGCCGCTTTGGAATCCCTAGGTTTGTTATTTCATTATGCCGAAAGTATGAATGAGGCCATACCCAACACCGATATCGTTGTGATGCTTTTAGGTGTGGGATCTGCGGTAATCGATAATGTACCTTTGGTAGCAGCCAGTATGGGTATGTTCTCCGAAGGACTGGATAATCCACTTTGGCATTTCATAGCTTACTCTGCAGGAACTGGGGGTAGTATGTTGATAATTGGCTCTGCGGCAGGGGTTGTCGCCATGGGTATGGAGAAAATAGATTTCTTCTGGTATTTGAAGAAAATCGCATGGTTGGCACTGGCCGGATTTTTGGCTGGGGCCGTCGTATTTATTTTATTGCGTGATTTTGTACTTCACGGATAATTTTATCGATAAAACGCCGTTATTATGGCAAATCTAAACACTTAAGGAATTTATGTTATTGTTTCTGAAACTTGCTCAGGATCCAGAAATGGGTGAAGTAGTATCCGAGGAGAAGACGCTTTCGGTCATGGATCTGATATTAAATGGGGGCACGGGTAGTGTCGTTATCATCTCTGTACTGTTCGTACTTCTGTTTGTAGCATGCTATATTTATTTTGAACGACTGTTCGCGATAAAGGCGGCATCCAAAATCGACAAAAACTTCATGAACCAGATTCGGGATCATGTAACCAGCGGCAAATTGGAAGCTGCCAAAATTTTATGTGCCCAAACCGATTCTCCGGTGGCCCGACTTACTGAGAAGGGGGTTTCCCGTATAGGGAAACCGTTGGACGACATAAATACAGCTATCGAAAATGCAGGTACCTTAGAGGTGTATAAGCTTGAGAAAAACGTAAGTATTTTAGCCACGGTGGCCGGTGCCGCTCCAATGATAGGTTTCTTGGGAACGGTTATTGGTATGATTTTGGCGTTCCATGAAATGGCCAGTAGTGGTGGCCAAGCCGAAATGGGTTCCTTGGCATCTGGAATTTATACAGCAATGACAACCACGGTTGCAGGGCTTATCGTAGGGATTATAGCCTATATTGGTTATAATCATTTAGTGAACAGGACGGATAAGGTAGTCCATAAAATGGAAGCCAATGCAGTAGAATTTTTGGATTTGTTGAACGAACCACTCTAATCAGGGATTATGAAATTGAAAGGAAGAAATAAGGTAAGCCCGGATTTTAGCATGTCCTCTATGACGGATATTGTTTTCCTCTTGCTTATCTTTTTTATGCTTACCGCCAATTCGCCCAATGCACTGGATTTACTTTTGCCCAAGGCCAAAGGGAAATCGACAAATACACAAAATGTTTCGGTAAGTATCGACAAAAACTTACAGTATTTTGTGAACAACGAAAGAATTAACGGAGAATATATTGAAATTGAATTAAAAAAGGCACTGGAAGGACAGGAGAAACCGACCATTATCCTTAGGGCTGAAGAAAGTGTAGCCATTAGGGAAGCGGTGAACGTTATGGATATTGCGAACCGAAACAATTACAAGGTGATTCTGGCCGTGCGACCCAATTAATGTCATTTTTAGATACGAGACACAAGAAAAAATCATTCACACTTACCACGCTGCTGTTAAGTGTGCTGCTGCTTATATTGTTCTATATAGGCCTTACCTATATGGACCCCCCCATTGAGAATGGCATTTCCGTAAATTTTGGAACTATGGATTTTGGCATGGGCAATGAACAGCCCAAAGAAAAAATCAAGTCAGAACCCGTTGATATTCCAGAACCTCCCAATGAGCCCGAAGAGGTTCAGGAAACTGCGGTACCCAAAGAGGTACAGGAGGAAGAGGTAGTGGAAAAAGAACCGGCCGCTGAAAAAGTCCTAACCCAGGAAAACGAAGAATCCATAAAAATAAAAAAGGCGCAAGAAGCAAAACGCAAAGCAGATGAAGCCGCCAAAAAAGCAAAAGCAGAAGCGGAACGGATAGCCCGTGAAAAGCGTGAAGCAGAGGAAAAGGCCCAGAAAGAACGTGAGGCCAAAAAGAAAAAATTGGATGAACTCATAGGCGGTATCAATAAATCCGATGGCAATGCCTCCGGTTCGGAAGGTGATGATAATAGGGCTGGTGATAAAGGTTCGCCAGACGGAGATCCCTATGCGACAAGTTATTATGGAACCCCCGGATCTGGTAGTGGTACTGGAGGTTACGGACTTAATGGAAGATCCTTGGTAAGCAAGGGCAAAGAAAAACAGGATTGTAACCAGGAGGGCAGGGTAGTCGTAAAGATCGTTGTGGACAGAAATGGTAATGTAGTAAGTGCTACTCCCGGAGTAAAGGGCACTACCAACAATGATCCCTGCCTATTAGATCCAGCTAGAAAAACTGCTTTTAAACACAAATGGAACCTGGATTCCAATGCTCCCAGCCAACAAATCGGTTTTGTGGTGGTCAACTTCAAATTAGGGGAATAAGTGACTTATGTGGAAACCTTGGATTGGATGTTCGCCCAACTTCCAATGTACCAGCAAAAAGGTAAGGTGGCCTTCAATGGAAAACTGGATAACATCAAAGCCCTTTCGGCCCATCTAAATCATCCCGAAAAAAAATTCAAGAGTATCCATGTTGCCGGAACCAATGGGAAAGGTAGTAGTAGCCACATGTTGGCGTCTATTCTACAACAGGCAGGCTATAAAGTTGGATTGTATACTTCGCCCCACCTCACGGACTTTGGTGAGCGGATTAGAATTAACGGGGGAACCATACATAAGCAGTCCATAGTCGATTTTATAGATGAAAACAAGCCTTTTTTTGAAAAGCACCAATTCTCTTTTTTTGAAATGTCCGTCGGCATGGCCTTTGAGTACTTTGCTCAAAACAAGGTAGACATTGCCGTAATTGAAGTCGGCTTGGGGGGGCGGTTGGATTCCACCAACATCATAGTTCCAGAGGTTTCTTTGATAACCAACATTGGGATGGACCATGCGGATATACTGGGCGATACCTTACAGAAAATTGCTATGGAAAAGGCCGGAATCATTAAAGAAAAAGTTCCGGTAGTCATTAGCGAATATCAAGAGGAAATTGCCGATGTATTCAAATTAACTGCACTGGAACACAATGCAAAGATTGTATTTGCAGACCAGACAATACAAGAGGAGTATGGAGCATCCCTTCTAGGGAATTATCAATCCAAAAATGCTAAAGGAGTGGTTGCGGTCTTAAGGGAACTTAAAGGTTTTGAGGTTGAAGAGGAACATATTCAAAGGGGATTTGAGAATGTGGTAGAAAATACCGGATTATTGGGAAGATGGCAAGTGCTACAACAAAACCCAACGGTAGTATGTGATACGGCCCATAATAGTGAAGGACTTTCCATTGTACTTGACCAAGTAAAACAACAGAATTTTGATAAGCTACATATTGTGCTTGGTTTTGTAAAGGAGAAGAATCTGGAAACCGTTCTTCCACTTTTTCCCAAAAATGCAAGATATTATTTTGCCAAACCCAATATTCCCCGAGGATTGGATGCCTCCATTTTAAAGACCCAAGCTTCTCGATTTGGGCTGGAGGGTAAAATTCATGGTTCCGTTTCCAAAGCTCTAAAAAATGCGCTGCACTATGCCTCGAATACAGATTTTATCTTCGTCGGTGGAAGTACATTTACCGTGGCCGAGGTGGTTTAGTTTTTAGTTCCCGATTAAAGGCCCCCAACCTAAATTACCGTTATCCTAGACAAAAATGGGAATCATCCCAATCAGCTATGTGATTTGTAATTCCTCTATTCTTATATGTTCTGATTTGCAAATACGAACAACCCTGGCATTTTACCAAATGCATTAAACGTTATAATTGTAGCACGTTTTAAACTTTCATCAATCAAAATCATATCCCATGAAAACTTTTTCCCAATTATTGGTAGGCGCAATTATTTTAATCAATTGCCAAAATGTTAAAGCCAAAAACAGCGATTTAAGCTTAATAAATGAGATTTCAAATAATCCAGAGGCTATTGCGAGTGATAGGCAAACCAGATATAGTATCCGAATAGACAAAGAAAACCCTAAGATGGCCCGAGTTGGGATTTCTCTTTTTCTGGAAGATGACATACTCTATATGGCCCCCGGTGCCAATCAGCTTCCAAAAAGATGGGCCACGTTTGTTCATAAACTTAAGGTCAGGGACGAAAATGACCATGAAGTTCCCATAAAGGAATTGGAAGATGCCCAATGGAAGGTAAATTATGAAATCGGCAAAAAAGTGACCGTAACCTATGAGGTTGTTTTAGATCATGAAGAACATCAATGGTCGGGCGGTATGGATGGAGTGGCCTATACAACAGATTGGGGCGTCTTTTATACGGGTCGGTCCTTATTAATTTTTAATGGAGCCAACGAAGAAAAAGTAAATGTAACATTTGATGTTCCGAAAAACTGGAAGGTAACAACACCCTGGCGGGTGGTTCCCAATGTAAAAAATTCATTTCTAGCCTTGAATCATTCTGATTTATCACAATCCATGATTTTTGCCGGAACCCATGAAGAATTGTCATTCAAAAGAGAGGATTTTGAACTCGTTTTTGCTCTAGGTGGCGATCAGGTCCTCTCAAAAAAAGATAGTTATGCAAACCTTGCCAATGGCGTAATGGATTACTACATCAATTTAATGGGAGGATTACCCAAACCACCACCCAGCAATCCATTTCAAAAGGCCATTGTTGTTATCAATGATTCTAATACGACGGATGGTGAGGTAATCGGAAACAATATCAGCATTCTTGTAGAAAAGAATGGAGGGCAGATGTCCCAAATGCTTTCGACATTTGTTTTCGCTCACGAGTTTTTTCATTTATGGAATGGAAAATCCTTTTTGCCCGTAGGGGAGGATACCGAATGGTTCAAGGAAGGTTTTACCAACTATTACACTTTAAAGGCATTGCATCATGTGGGTTTTTTGAATGACGATTCCTTTTTTGGGACTTTGAACGATTTATTTTATCAACGCTACAATACCGATGACGGATTGGGTACGTTATCCGTGACCAAAGGTGAAGAAAAACATGCGCACTGGGGGTTGATATATGGTGGAGGGCTGTTCATAGGTATTTCTCAGGACATCATTATTAGAAAGAACAGTAGTAATCAGAAAAGTGTCGATGACCTATTAAGAGCATTATATACCAAATTTGGAGGAACGTCTACAAGTTATACCATTCATGATATCCAGGAAATTCTCACTGATTTAAATGGGACCGATCAAACAGACTTTTTTGACAATTACATTTTTGGCGCAGAACGCATACCGATTGATACATATTTGACAATGGCAGGATTGGATGCTAAAATTCAGAATGGGAATCTGACCATAGCAAAGAAAGAAAGTGCCAATCCCGAGGAGAGGTTGATTATTGCGGGTATGTTCGGTTCAATAAAAGGCAAGTAACCCATGAAACCGCTTTTGGAAATAAAGAAGTATTCCTTTTTCACATTCATAGTATTGATGAGCGTGGTCAGTTGTTTTGGACAATCCCCTTCAAATCCAACTTTTGAGTTAAACCCTCATGAACTAACAATCGAGGATGGTACCCATTATACAGGCGAAATGGGTTATGTAAAGGTACCCGAAGTGTATGCAGAGGAGAAATCCCCACACATTGAAATTCCGTTCTATAGAATTAAAACGGCACATAAAAATCCGCTTCCGCCCATATTCGTCCTAGCGGGTGGCCCTGGGGACGACCCATCCATACTGCAACAGTTGGAGGATATCATCCCTATTTTAATTCCCTATAGTTTTCGTAGTGATGTTGTGGTTATGGAACAAAGGGGTAATGGATTGTCAAAACCTAATTTGAGTTGTCCGGGAGCTTTTGAAATGCCATTGGATAAACCTTTGGACGTCGCTACATTTTCCAAGGAGTACATTAGGTATATAAAAAGTTGCAATACATACTGGCAAAACCAGGATCGTAATTTAAAGGGATACAATGTTTTTGAAATGGTAGAGGACATTGAGATGGTACGAAGGGTATTATCCTATAAAAAAATAATGATTTTAGGAGGTAGCTTTGGAAGCCATCATGGGCTTGCCTATTTAAAATCATATCCCGATCGTGTGGATAGGGCCGTACTTGACAGTCCTGAAGGACTAAAGCATACCGTAAAATTACCGAGCGAGGTAGATCGGATGTTATATAATCTTTCAAAGTTAGTAGCACAGGATTCCGTTTTGTCAAAAAGAATACCTTCCTTCATCACTCTAGTCAGGGAAACACTTCAAGAGTTGGACAAAAACCCGGTTACGGAAACGGTAATTCATCCTTTGACCCAAGAAAAGGTGTCCATTGTTTTGGGAAAATATGACCTACAGCTCATAACGGCCTTCGAATTGGGAAGAATGGGATATCGGGAATTGCCTTTTCATTATCTGGAAATGAAGGCAGGGGATTTTTCTTGGGCGGCAAATTTTGCAATCTATATCCGGGTAAATCAAAGAAAAAATCTAATGGCGGTATTAACGGATTGTGCATCGGGAGCAACTGGGAGCAGATGGGAGCAAGTGATTCGAGAAAGTAAAGAAACCATCTTAGGGGATGCGTTGAACAACATAAATTTTAAGGCCTGTGGCGATTTGTCCCTTAAGGATATCCGTGGAGAACTGCAATTTGACTTTGTTTCGGATATTCCCATACTCCTGATATCAGGAAGCCAAGATGCGCGAACTCCGCCCAGAAATGCGCAGGAAATCATGTTGAACCATAGGAATATAAAGTTGTTGAACGTAAAATATGGAACACATGATTTGTTCAGAGAGGTTTATGACCAACTAGGCCCGATAATGACAGGCTATTTTGCGGCCGATAAGCCTTTAAAATATGAGACTCCTAAGGAAATCTATGCAGGCTTGAACCTAAGAAACGAATAGTTAGTAAAATGTTATGACCAATGATGAAAATTATGAGTTCAATGGAAAAGAAGGAAATCATTGTATTCTCGGTTACTGTGCTAACCCTGAGTTCATTACTATGTTTTGTCTCCTATAGATTAGGCGAACCAAACATTTCGATACTAGCTGTTTTTACACCGTCAATAGTTGCACTGGTACTCATTGCAATAACAAATGGAAGGAAAGGTGTTTTTGAATTATTCGTTAAGCAAACAGTAAAGAAAACAGCCTTAAAATGGCTTCTTATGTCACTGATTGGAATTCCCATTGTTGCTTCATTGGCCGTGCTTACTTCCTTGCACTTTGATGTTTCCAAGTTCCATTTAAGAACTACACAATTGCTTCCACAGGTCGTTGTGATAGTATTGATTGCAATCGGGGAGGAATACGGTTGGAGGGGATACCTACTTCCCAGATTGATGAACAAACTAAACGTATTTTATTCAAGTATAATATTGGGTTTAATTTGGGGACTCTGGCATTTTCCCGCATATCTGATCGGAACAGGTGTTCCTTTGGAAATGGACTTTCCGGTATTTTTGCTATGGGTTGTTTTAGGAACACTTTTTATTAGTTGGATTTATTACTATACAAAAAGTGTGCTGACATCCATATTTGCCCATATTAGTGCTAATGCAGCTTTTAACTATCTACCTATTTTGCCTGAGTTTACCGGAAGCATTGACACATTCTGGTTACTTATTCTCTATTTGACCATTTTGATGCTTGTTGTCTACTACTTTGGTAGAAAAGATTTAGTAAAAGGGAATTACGCTCAATAAACGCCATCAAAATGGAGGTTTTGTTAAACCGATATGAATACGGGGTATAGAATTTGGGGAATTTATGCCATGGGTTATTCCACTCCCTTTTTTCGTATTTTTTCTTTTGGCCGACAAAAAAACTATAGTATATTTGCACCCGCCTGAAAGCTATTGTTCATGATGGTTTGACCGGTATCTTTTTAGGGCTCTTAGCTCAGTTGGTTCAGAGCACCTGCCTTACAAGCAGGGGGTCACTGGTTCGAATCCAGTAGGGCCCACCCCGTAAACACAAGGCCTCCGAGAAATCGGGAGCTTTTTTGTTTTTAGAAATTGCGATATCCTTATTCAATGCGTGTAGGGTACAGTACCTGTTTCATCAACAGGATATTTCCATTTTTTTATATAGTCCATCCCGGGTAGAAATTCATCCCCAGTTTCCCTTAATCGTTCTGAAAGTTGTTTGTCCAAATCGTTTTGCAAAGAAGCATACTGGGCATTGCCAATAAGGTTGTTCATTTGATAAGGATCGCTCTTATTGTCGAATAGCAACCAAGGGCCTTTCAAATCCCGGGCAAAGGTGTACCGTTTGGTCTTGATGGCCCTATATTCCCTTCCACCGTGTTCAACTTTGTTCCATTGACCGAACGGCTGTACACACGTCAGCAAAGCAGCATCGCCTACTTGTTCTTTACCTTCCAAATAAGGTCTGTAGTTGATACCTTCCACAGTATCGGGAATTGGGATGTCGCATAAACCTAAAATAGTGGGCAATATATCTTCCGAGTTCACCAAAGCATCTTTTTTTGCTGCGGCTATTTTTAGTTTCTCCGGAATATAAAATAGCATAGGCACCCGAGCAGATTCCTCGTAGGGCTGTTGTTTTTTGTAAGCCCCATGAGAGCCCAATAAATCACCGTGGTCGGCTGTAAAGAGAATAATAGTATTGTCCAACTGACCAGATTCTTTTAAATTCTTTATCACTTTTCCAACCATATCGTCCAATGCGGAAATGTGTGCGTAATAACCTGCCAAATCTTTTTTGGCCCTCATTTTTAGGCTATCAGGTACGTTTCCGCGGAGGATGATTTTGTCGGGGTCAAAACGATTTCGGTATTCCTCTGGTGCTGTACGATAAGGTGCATGAGGAGTACCATAGGAGACAACCATTAGAAAAGGGTTTTCGGAAGACTTCTTTTCCTTAATATAATCTATAGCCGCGTCAGTCTGCTCAAAAGTATCATAACCCTCCCAGATTTTTCTTGTTGTATCGTCATTGTCATAATAGACCGATTTGTTGTAGTCATGGGTACATTCATTGCCTTTCCAAAATTCAAAACCTTGTCTTCTTTTACCGGGAACAACATTTTGTAATCTTCCATGCCCGTCTAAATGCCATTTGCCAATATAACCTGTATCATAACCCTCCTTTACAAAAATCTTCGCCATGGTCAGGGCATTCGTATCCAATTGAACATCGTTCATAAAAACACCATGGGTCAATGGTCTTTGACCTGTTAATAGAGATGCCCTGAATGGCGAACAGACCGGCATACCGGAAACTGCATTTTTAAAGTTGACACTCATTGCTGATAGGCTATCCAAATGAGGAGTTTGTGCATTGGGATCTCCGGCATATCCCGTTGCCTGTGCACGCCATTGATCGGTCAGCAAAATCAGCACGTTGGGTGGAGTTTTTTTTGTCCTTTCAACAACTTTTTCTGTTTTGGGATTACACGCCAAAAATACGTTCAATACCAAAATTAAGGTCAATACCTTTTTCAAATGTATCATAGTATTCATTTTGTGATTTGTCTTGTCTTTAAAGTTTAAGGTAAGTAAAAAACTCCTTCTAAGGCTACTGAGACTGGACTATTGTCGGTATTCGTTTCCATTAGGCTATCCATATGTGCCCACCACTTTTTACAAATTTCGGTATGGGCAATCGCCTCCCATTTTTCCTCGGATTCTATTTCGGCATAACCAAATAAAAAATGGGTTTCAATATCCAAAAAAATACTATAGTTGTGAACTCCGTGGTCTTTCAACACTTCTTGAAGCTCGGGCCAAATAGGGTTATGTCTTTTGGTATATTCTTCAACCCTATCAGAATAGACCTTCATTTTAAATGCTTTTCGAATCATTTTCTATTTGATTATTCTCAGTCCTTCAGGGGCCTCGATTTCTGTTCGTACCGTTCCGTCCCCATTCTTTTTATGATTTACTTTAAGTATTCCATATTTTGTGGGGAAACTTCCTTTCGCCCACTCAAGATCTCCCAGATTAGGAACAATTT
Source organism: uncultured Flavobacteriaceae bacterium (assembly GCA_947494715.1). Lineage (GTDB taxonomy): Bacteria > Bacteroidota > Bacteroidia > Flavobacteriales > Flavobacteriaceae > Ulvibacterium. The sequence continues at coordinate 28,742 of CANLWG010000013.1, forward strand.
TAACGGTTTCTCCAGCATCAGTGATATGTATTCCCAAAATATGTTGGCTCATCCATGCTGTAGGCCCACTTGCCCAACCGTGGCATAAGCTATGGCGATACCCTATATAGCAGTACTCCCCAAAATCACCATGAATATCAAAATTTGTAGAGGGAATCAATTCATCGATTCGACCACTATTGGCCACATCCAGCACATCAAAATCTTCCCAGAACGTGGTAGCGCCCAAATCCAGCATACCGCCCCAATAATCTCGGATTACTCGTAGCGCACCTGTATAATCATTTGCCTTTGCCATAGCCTCTAAAATGTAATAACCGTAAAAAGTGGACATGTGCTGCACGCCATCCTTGGTCAAAACTTTTTTATTGGCCTTTTCAGCATCTTGCAAATCGGCAAGTGCCATTAACGCAACGGCCTGTTTGGTAGTGTTATCCTTTGGTCTGTGTTTTTTAAGTTGTTTGGCTACCTTTTCGTATTTCACGCTAAGGCTGTTCCTCCCTAAAATTGTCATCATTTCAGCACCTGCCTCAAAAGTCATGACCATCATTGCCTGCAACCCTGCATGAATGGCTTCGGGTTTTTCGCTGGTAGGCCAATCCAAAAATCGATGCCCGTTTAAAACCTCTCTGTTGTCCTTATCAATAAAAGTGCTCAATTGGTCCAACAAGGCAATCATATAGGTTTCCTGTTCTTTTAAATAGGGAAGATTACCATGATAATCATATACATTTTTGTGAATGAGCAACCACCACATGGAATACGAACTTATACCATTCATCCATTGGGGCAAAGGGTGCTGGTCACGAGCCAAATCCAAACTTTTGCTAACGATTTCATGATTCCCAAAAACGGTATTAATCGTCATCACTTCAGGATGCATGTCCCCGACCCAAACCAATCGGTCCCGTTTGATACCGTCCCATAAATAATTCTGCATATTCAGATGTACGGTATATGCGCCAATTGCCCAGATGTCGTTCAAGCGTTTATCATTACTTTCAAAAGACCCCAAATAAGGAATATTACGATAAACGAACGCAGCGTCTATTGATTTTATAGGAGCATCTTCATCTGCCTCTACCACATCGACTCTTAGAAAACGAAAACCGGTCTCGCCTACTTCTATACTTCCCAGCCAAGGAACCTCTATGATAAAATCACGTAACGAATGCTCATTGGTCGCATTTTGCTTTCCCCCAATATTTGACATGGCTTCGCCCACAGATTCCCCGAAACGCAAACGCAATTTTAGCGGAGTCTTACTTTTGCGAATACCCATTGAAATTTTCACACCTCCGTGAATCTCTTTACCATAATCCAATAGAATTCCCGGTTTATTTTTGGCATTGCTCACAAAGCGGAATAGATTTTCGTCATTTACGGCCACTTGACCGTTGCCCTTTTTTAAAAGCGTTTCGACATTCTTGATCGATTCTCCAGTGTCATCGGATTGCCAAACGATTCGTTGTGGCGTGAGATAGGTCTTTACCATTTCTGAGGAGCTTGACTTGCCGGAATATTCATCCCCAAAAACCGGAGGTAATTGACCATACGTAGCGTGAATAAAGAATACTGGAACTATGATTTGAAGAATTATTTTCATTTTCTTGAGTGGATTAGCGTAAACAATTGGAAGCCATGGGAGACCTAATTCTGATAAAAATAAAGCTTGGGATGGGTTTATGTATCCTGCACAGTGCTGCTAAATGATATGGGCTGAACGGGCTATAATCATAAAACAAATGTAAACGGTATAGTACAGGATGCTTTTGGGTGGAAACACAGTTAATATTGTCTTAGCAATCTGTAATACCCATTTTTCACAAATAAAAAGTAGAACACCAATGAAGACTAAACTTACTATCCTGCTGATTGCCATGCTAACTGTCGGCAATTCCCATTCCCAAATCAAAGTGTTAAAATCTCTTTCAATACATGAACCCAAGGTTGAGTACCACAAAAACCCAGAGGGGATTGATGTTCCAAGACCTAGATTCAGTTGGATTTTAAAGGGGGAAGGAAGAAATAGGTCACAATCTTCATATCAAATTATCGTGGCTTCATCAATGGAAAAACTTTCGAAAAGCCAAGTAGATATCTGGGATAGTGGAAAAGTGGATTCCAACAAAACCAATCAAATCCAATACGAAGGAATTCCGCTGGTATCCGATACGAAATATTTTTGGCAAGTAAGGGTTTGGGACGAATCAGGGAATGAATCTGAATGGAGTACACCGGCCTATTGGTCCATGGGGCTTCTAAAGTTTTCAAATTGGAAAGGGCTCTTCATAGGCCACGATGTAGGTTATGATAAAACGGATAAATATGATAGTTTATACCTCCCACCTGCCAGATACCTACGGAAATCATTTACATTAAATAAGAAAATAAAAAAGGCAACGGCCTATACTACAGCCTTAGGTCTTTATGAATTGCGCTTGAACGGCAACAAGCTCGGAGATGATTATTTTTTACCGGGATGGACGGACTATAACAAACGTCTATACTACCAAACTTTCGATATTACCGATAGACTGCACGAAGGCGAGAACGTAATCGGAGCGATTATTGCTGATGGATGGTACGCAGGTTATATAGGTTACGCCCTTCTGGTACGTTTGGATAAGGTTAGGGAATTCTATGGAGTAAATCCATCCTTTATGGGGCAGATTCATATAGCATACGAAGATGGTACTACGGAGATTATTGCTTCGGACCGATCTTGGAAATCAAATGAAGGAGCTATCCGTGAAGCGGATATCATCATGGGCGAGGCCTATGACGCCCGTTTGGAAAATTCAGGTTGGGATGCTCCGAATTATGATGATAGTGAATGGAAAAGCCCAAAGGTCTATACCTACCCCAATGGAAAACTAGAAGCACACCCTGGAACAAGAGTCAAAAATACAGAGCGATTGAAACCTCTAGAAATGACCGAGCCAAGCCCAGGAACTTATGTTTTTGACCTTGGGAAGAACATTGCCGGTATTGCCGAACTGCGGGTGGAAGGTGCAAAAGGAACGAAAGTTCAACTCCGATTTGGGGAAATCTTAAAAAGTGATGGCCAAATACAGACTGAGAACCTTCGAAAGGCAAGGGCAACCGATACTTATATTTTAAAAGGGGATGGTGTGGAAACTTGGCAACCAAAGTTTACCTATCACGGCTTTCAGTATGTTGAAGTAACCGGGTATCCAGGGAAACCCACCTTGGATGCAATTACCGGACTTGTCTTAAGTTCCATCGAAACCGATGCAAGCACGTTCACCTCTTCGAGTGCGATGAACAATTCACTCTTTGAAAACATTAAGACAACACAAAACGCGAATTTCTTTGAAATACCTACTGATTGCCCACAAAGGGATGAACGCTTGGGGTGGACAGGAGATGCCCAAATTTACATGCGCTCTGCCACCTATAATTCGGATGTAGCCGCTTTTATGACCAAGTTCTTGGTTGATTTGGATGACGCGCAGCGGTGGTATGGGGCCTATCCCAACTTTGCACCTTTTCCGTACTCAAGACCCAATCAATATGCCCCTGCATGGATGGATGCGGGAATCATCATTCCGTATAACATGTATAAGGTATATAACGATACCCGCGTTTTGGAATACATGTACAAAGGGATGGAAAAGTTTATGAAGTTTCAGGAAGATGCCAGCACAGATTATTTAAGGCCAGGTGGAGGAAACAATTGGGGAGATTGGCTTGCGGTAAACGAAGCGACCAGCCATGATTTTGTGGGAGCTTCGTTTTATGGTTATGACGCCCAATTAATGACCGAAATGGCTGATGCATTGGGAAAAACGGAAGACGCTACAAAGTATAGAAATCTGTTCGAAAATATTAAAAAGGCCTTTGCCAAAAAGTATATTTTAGACAGTGGTCGTACTTCAGAAGATACCCAAACTACCTATGCGCTAGCTTTATATTTTGATTTATACCCAGACGATTTGGCAAAAAAAGGGGCTGCTCGATTGGCTGAAAAAATAGAAAACAACGGGTTTAAATTTTCAACGGGTTTCCTGGGCACCAAACATGTGATGTTGGCTTTGTCAAAATATGGATATGATGACATTGCGTATAAAATTTTCCAACAGACCGAATATCCCAGTTGGGGGTATTCCGTAGAAAATGGAAGCACCTCTATTTGGGAGCGATGGAACAGCTACACCAAGGATGACGCAGAGAACTCAGATCTTAATGCGAAAATGAATTCCTTTAGCCACTATGCTTTTGGCTCCGTCGCGGAATGGATGTTTCAACATGCCGTGGGAATCGACACCGAAGATTCCGGGTATCGAAGCATCATCATAAAACCTGCTATTAGCAAAGAGATGAATTTCATTAATGGTAGTTATAATAGTATCAACGGCACCATATCATCCGCTTGGAATTGGAAAGGGAACAAGGTACTTATGAATATCGAAATTCCTGTGAATACGAAAGCAAAAGTCCATATTCCCACGGCGAAAATTTCCGATATTAAGGAAGGGAATAAACGCATATCCAAGGTGTCGTCAATTAAAATTTTGGAAACTAATGAAAAGGAAACTATTCTTGAAATTGGTTCGGGAACGTATTTCTTTAGTGCTAAAGCTGCAATGTAACATTCTAATGAATACTCGCTTTATGCGAATACTATAAGAGTTAAACAATTATCATTTCTCAGCTTTTATATTCAGTTCAGACGCCTCGTACGACAAATGTCCTGTAGATCCCTTGCCTAGTATTTCATGTCTCTGCTTAGGCACTTGGGCACGATGTTGCCCAATGGTTTCGATATATTTTTGGTTATCGATTTCATTGTACCATTCATTTGGATCATTCTCATGATCATAGAATTCTTCGGACCCATCCTTATATTGAATAAAGCGATAATTTTCCGAGATGATGGCATAGTTGCCCGGACCAAAACTGGTTCTCGCATAATGTGGCCATTCAATCTCATTATTTCTCAATAAGGGTACCAAGGAGTTTCCTTCATGTTTGGGATCGAGTTCAAGGCCGCTTAGCTCAAGTAGGGTAGGGTAAATATCCAGTAATTGAACGGGCTTGTTACATACTTTTCCCTCTGGAATACCTGGCCCCATAATAATCATTGGCACCCGGGAGCCATCTTCCCATAAGCTGCGTTTGGCATGTCGTTCCTTTTCGCCGATATGGAACCCGTGATCACTGAACAATACAACATAGGTGTTGTCGCCATAATCCCCATTATCCAATGCATTGATTACCCTGCCTACTTGTTCATCCACAAAACTGACACAGGCCAAATAGGATTGTACCAAGGGTTTCCACTCATCATTTTCCAGTACCCAATCGTGGGTAGGGGATACATGTTTTTCGCGTGTAATGGAAACTCCGTAAGAAGAAATATCCTCTAAATCACTTGCTATGGTTTTTGGTAGCTGCAGCGATTCCAAGGGATATAAATCAAACCACTTTTGAGGGGCAAATTGGGGTACGTGGGGGCGATAAAATCCAATCCCCATCCAAAAGGGCTGGTCTTGTTTTTCTGCCAAACGTTCTTCCGCCCAACTTGCAATTTGATAATCGGGCATCTGCTCATCCCGTTCCGGATAAGCACCCCAGTCCCACAAAGGATGGCCTGGATAAGCGCTGATTTTTTCTTCGGGCATGGGTCCAAATCCTCCAAATTGACCTGCGTAATTGGGAATATGCGTTTCATTGATTCCTTTTCCATTGTGGAATAGCTTTCCTGCGGCAAAGACATTATACCCTTCTTGTTGAAACCGCTTCGGCATTACGACATTTTTGCTTGCTATAGGGGATTCCGTAATATCTGGATTCAAAAAATAGATACCTGTGGTACTTGGATATAAGGAAGTCATTATACTGGCCCGGGATGGATTGCAGACAGGTGCCTGGCACTGGGCATTGGTGAAAAGAACGCCGCGACTTGCCAGCCGATCCATATGAGGCGTTTTGGCCTGTGGATGCCCCCCCAATGCCCCGATCCAATCGTTAAGGTCGTCTACTGCTATGAGCAAAATGTTCGGCCTTTCAGGCTCATGCAACTTTTCTATTTTCTTATTTGGATGGCAAGCGCTCAACAAGAACAAAAAGGCAATAATTGACGTAACTGATATTCTTTCCCTCATTATGGAATTCTATGGATATAATATTACTATTTTAATACTTAGGTTTACTATTACTTTCCTAAACTAAAAAAACCTTTGGGAACAAGTATCCTGTACCATACTGTCTTAAACAACGAATAAAAAAATAGACATATGAACACTGTTCGGCAGCACGGTACAGGATACTTTTATAGCTAAACTCTACTAATATTATAAAATCATTAAATTCAATAGTAGCAGAATAGCGAGAAATCAAACTATTTCTATGGTTGTAACGGATATAACCTATTGAGTAATTTTTTTTGCTGAGCACAAAACTTATGAGCCTATGAAAAACCAAAATACTGGATTGACTTACACCTTAGCTCTGCTACTGCTACTAATTACACTTTCAAATCATAGGGTTGCAGCTCAGGGAAATTCAGAGAAACCGAATATCATTTTTATTCTTACCGATGATCAACGGTTCGATGCCTTGGGGTACGCCGGCAACAAGCTTATCCATACCCCTGAAATGGACAAGTTAGCGAAGACCGGTACTTACTTTGAAAATGCCATGGTAACCACGCCCATTTGCGCTGCGAGTAGGGCGAGTATTCTTACTGGCCTATACGAACGTACCCACAGTTATAACTTCCAAACAGGCGATATTCGCGACTCGTACATGGCCGATTCGTATCCGACCATTTTGAAAAATAACGGATATCGCACCGCATTTTTTGGTAAATATGGAGTTCGATATGAAAAGCTGGATAAGCAATTCGATGAACATGAATCGTATGATCGAAATGGTAAATTCCCTGACAGGAGAGGCTATTATTATAAAACTTTAGGAAAAGACACGGTGCATTTGACCCGCTATACGGGCCAGAAGGCTATTGATTTCATCAATGAGAGTGATGGCTCAAAACCATTTAGCCTATCCCTAAGCTTTAGTGCTCCGCATGCCCATGACAATGCGGAGGATCAATATTTCTGGCAGCAGGAATCCGATAAATTGTTAGCGAACATGAGCATACCGGGCCCAGCTTTGGGCGATGATAAATACTTTGATGCCCAACCCAAATTTGTTCGTGATGGCTTTAACCGCTTGCGATGGACATGGCGTTACCACCCTCCCGAAAAATACCAACATAGTGTCAAAGGCTACTATCGCATGATATCCGGAATTGATAGAGAAATCACAAAGATTCGTGAGCAACTAAAGAAAAAAGGACTCGACAAGAATACGGTAATTATCCTTATGGGCGATAATGGCTATTTCTTAGGAGAACGACAATTGGCCGGAAAATGGCTGTTGTATGATAATTCCGTTCGAGTGCCTTTGATTATTTATGACCCGCGGGTAAAGAAACATCATGATAGCGACGCACTGGCACTCAACATTGATGTACCCTCCACGATATTGGATCTCGCTGGTCTTGAACAGCCAGCGACTTGGCAAGGAAAAAGTCTGATGCCCATTGCCACCGGAAAGACCAAGGATTTAGAAAGGGATACCGTCTTGATCGAGCACATTTGGGAGTTCGAGAATATTCCCCCAAGTGAAGGTCTTCGAACAAAGAATTGGAAATATTTTAGATATGTAAACGACAAATCTTTTGAGGAACTCTATGATTTAAAGAAAGACCCAAAAGAAATCAATAATTTGGCTAAAGACATGAAGTATGCCAAAGAGCTTAAAACTTTCCAAAGTAAGACAGATAGACTAATAGATGAAAAAAGCGACCACTTTTCGGACGGGCCATCAGATTTAATAGTTGAATTTATACGAAATCCCAAAGATGTAATTGTTATAGATCCTAAACCCGAATATGGCTGGGTAGTACCAGAAGGAGCTGTTTCGCAATCTGCATATCAGATACTGGTTGCTTCATCCCAAGAAAAAATAAAGAATAACATAGGGGATGTCTGGGATAGTGAACAAATCCGTACAAATGCTTCTTCCGAAATTGAGCATGCAGGGACGGAATTGGTAAGTGGTAAAACCTACTTTTGGAAAGTCCGCATTTGGGATCAGGACAATCGGCTGTCCCGCTATTCGGAAAATCAATCTTTTACTACAGGAGCCCCTAGGGCGACCATTACGACACCAAATAGTTTTCAAGTTGATAAAATTAAACCCTCGGTTTTTGAAAAAAGAGGAGAAACCTATTTCATGGATTTTGGTAAAGCTGCCTTCGCAACTATCAATTTTACATACAACGCCAAAATAGACCATACCCTTACTTTTAGGATAGGGGAACAGTTGGATGGTCAAAGTATTAATAGAAAACCGGCCGAAAAAAGCCACATACGATATCAAGAAATTGAAGTGCCTGTAAAAGTAGGTCAAACCGAATATCAACTTCCTGTAAAAGTGGATAAAAGAAATACCTTGACTGGTAAGGCATTGCCCTTACCGGAAGGCTTCCCGGTTTTGATGCCTTTTAGATATGCTGAAGTTGACGGAGCTCAAGAAACCTTAACTAGCGAAAATTTCACGCAATTGGCCCACCATAGCTATTGGGAAGACGATACGAGTAGTTTTGATAGTTCTGATGACATCTTGAACCAGGTTTGGGAGTTATGCAAATACTCCATAAAGGCAACCACCTTCAACGGATTATATGTAGATGGTGATCGAGAACGTATCCCTTATGAAGCGGATGCATATTTGAACCAACTTAGTCATTATACCACCGATCGCGAATATGCCATCGCAAGGCAGACCATTGAATACTTTATGGAGAACCCAACCTGGCCCACTGAATGGCAACAGCACGTGGCACTGATGTTTCATGCTGACTATATGTACACCGGGAATACGGAGCTTATCGAAAAATATTATGAGCAGTTGAAGTACAAAACCCTATTTGAATTGGCCGGTGAAGATGGTTTGATTACTTCTACCAAAATGACACCGGAGTTAATGGCTAAACTAGGGTTCCCCAAAACGATGAAAGAGACCTTTCGTGATATCGTCGACTGGCCCTCTGCAGGTTGGGGCGGTGACCCATCTAATAAAGGGGAACGTGATGGCTATGTGTTCAAAGATTACAATACGGTCGTCAATGCGTTCTATTACCAAAATATGAAAATCATGGCGGAATTTGCCATGGTTCTGGGTAAAACTAAAGAAGCCACAGCATACGAACTAAGAGCATTGAAAGCAAAGAAAGCATTTAATGAAAAGATGTTCGATCCTAAAAGAGGAGTCTATGTAGACGGTATCGGAACTGACCATGCTTCACTACATGCTAACATGTTACCATTGGCTTTCAACATGGTACCTGATGAGCATCTGGCATCAGTGGTTGAATTCGTAAAATCAAGGGGTATGGCCTGCAGTGTTTATGGTTCACAATATTTAATGGATGGTCTTTACAACGCCGGAGAGGAAGATTATGCCTTGAAACTGTTAACCGATACAAGCGATAGAAGTTGGTATAACATGATTCGTATTGGCTCTACGATTACCTTGGAAGCTTGGGATTTGAAGTATAAAAATAATCTGGATTGGAATCATGCTTGGGGAGCGGTGCCGGCCAATGCTATTCCACGTGGACTTTGGGGTATTCAGCCAAAAACCCCAGGTTTTGGTATTGCGATTGTCAAACCACAAATGAGCAATTTGAAAAATAGTGCGATCGAGGTTCCTACGATTAAAGGTACCATCAAGGCAAACTACACGTATAAAAATCCAAGATTACAGATGTACACCATAGAAATTCCAGCGAACATGGTGGCGGAATTTGAACTTAACACATCCGCTGGTAGTATAATCAAATTGAACGGTAAAAAAATAAATACCGTTTTTGGTACTATCCGATTACCTCCTGGAAAACATGAAATTGACCTGGTAGTAAATTCTTTTTGAGTTTTATGCATAGTATGCCAAATTAGCCGGAATTAATTTCAATAAAAGCAGGTGAGTACAGGATGCATGCCTTCTAAAAAAGCGGTAAACTTGACTAGAAGATCAAGTATCTATTGTTGAGTTAGTTTAGAAGGGATAAATAATTAGTTATTTGTCCCTTTTTCAATTCTGGAGTAAGATGAGAGGTAGTGTTTTGACTTAATGTCTTTTTGTATATCCTTCAAAAACAAAGAAGGAAAACCAATTTATAGAGGAGTGAAGGTTGTTTAAAAATCGTGTCCATCCATAGCATAGGAAAATTGAATGAGGGTATTAAAACATCATTCAGATTCAAAGGCTCTTTAGCTGAATATTTCTGTATTCGACCTTCATAGGAGGGCCAACATGAACCTGTACCCCTAAATATCCAGATAGCTTTCGATTGATGGTATCATTGTCCGTTACGTCGCTCATCAAAATGCCATTAACATAGTGTTGTAGGCGATTACCCTTGATTACTAAATGGACCTTATTCCAATCTTCGCTCTTGATTTTTGTTTTAAGGGAATCCGATGTGCCAAGTGAACCGATAACTTCTCTACTCTGCCAGCAATTCTTTTCAACATTGGTTCTTAGGGAACCTGGTACATCTGGATTATGTTGGGAATTTATATTTACTTTTTCCCCCCGATAAGCCAAAGTTGTTCTTTTCTTTTCTTCGTAGTTTTGTCCAGTATACCTGATTTTACCATCTATATCAGCCTGATATCCCCGTAAGGCAAAAGGAATGGTGTCGATGGGCTCGCTACGGTAGTTGATACCGCTATTACCGGATTCGGCAATTCTGAATTCCAGTTTCAATTCAAAATCACCCGGTTGGCCACCCTGCCAGATAATAAAGGTATTGTCTTTAAGCAAGGTTTCGGGAGTTACCTCACCCACCAGATTACCGTTTTCAACCCGCCAATAGGTAGGGTCTCCCTCCCAACTATTCAAGGTCTTACCATCGAATATCCTCACGAAGCCATCATTTTTATCCAAAATTTCTGTCGATTTTTCATCAGAGGGTTGTGTCTTCTTTTCTTTGCACGACAGGAAGCCGCAGCACAACGCGATACAAGCCAAACCTTTCCAAAGCCCACTTTTCGCTCTTAAAGCTCTTTTGTTCATAAACTTTCCTTTAAAATTGCGACTTTACTAATACTACAATGCCCTAACTATGTTCGGATAAAAATGAGAGCATATTTAAGCTCAATTAAATATAGTGTTTTCAGTATTCCCTCCAGAAACTAGATATGCCAATAAATCCTTAAGTTCCTCGGCATTGAGTCTGTTTATGGTGCCGGGAGGCATTAGGGAAACTGTTGAAAGTTTTTTATCGACCACCTCATTTTTTGGAATCTTACGGGTTACTTCCGGGGCATATGGGTTTTGGGAAATAATATAATTTTCTTGGTCTTCATCTGCCAATCGACCCACAATGGATTGTCCATTTTTAAGAGAAAATACTGTGGAATTATATTGATCCGAAATTACGGCATTGGGATTTATGATAGCCTTTAACATGTCTCCGGGCGAAAAACGGGTCCCCAATTGTGTCAAATCAGGACCGATATTCTGTCCTTCAGCACCCATGGCATGACAGGTAATACAGCTGGTAGCCGCAAACATGTTTTTTCCTTGTTCAAAATTTCTGTTTTGCAAACCATCGGCCAATAATGGTTTTATATCCTCTTCTACCCAGTTTTTTCTAGGGCCTTTGGGTTGTACGATTGCATTTGCCAAATCGTTGCCCGAACGGGTTACTAAAGAATCTCCCGACATTTGATTGTAGAATTCCATTTTAGCTTTCGGCACATGTGACAAGGCTGTTTTTCTTGCCTTGTCGATAAAACCGATATAACTTCTTCCTGCCCTGTATGAGAATGCCTTATAAAACCAGTTGAAATAGCGTTTTCGAAGTTCTGGCGTCCACCCTTTGGTAACATCGCTCAAAACAGAACCGTAATAAGTATGCTGGGCGGGAGGCATGTTTTTTAAGGTTTCGGCAATGGCCATTCCGTATTGAGGATTCCTTAAAATCAAATCCGAAGAATTCGTGGCAGCGTTTGCCATTACGTCAGCGTTCTCGCCCTGTTGTGATTCCAATAACGCCAGTGTTTTTGAAACGACCTTGGGGTCATCAAGATAGGCAAGCGTCTTTCCTAACAACTGATTGAGCACATCGGTATCCGCTGGATATTGGGGTGACAAGTAAGCAATTATTCTGTCTTCTAAAGCAGTGCCAGGCTTGCCCAAACGAGACAAGGTCAATTCGATTGCCCGGACAAATTCTACCTTTGTCTGAGGAGATAGTTTAGCATAATCAACTTGTAATATCTTATCAAGAATTTGATCACGCTGTGATTTATTGGCGTATCGGGACAATGCAACAGTTCCTTGAATAAGAGCGACCGGGTCTTTTTCTTGAAACACTCGTTCTTGCCATTGCGACACGGGCTGATGTTCGATAGCAATACGCGCTGCATAACGAATAAAACGATCCTCATGGTTCAAATAAGGCCAGGCAAAATCCACGGCACCCTCTATAGGCCCCGCATGATAAGCCTCGAGTTTTTTTCGTATTTTGTTTTCTTCCGTTTCAGTCAAAGTGCCCTTGTGGGCAGGGGCCTCCTGAGCTCCGTCAACCGTTTCATCGTAATATACGCGGTACAAATCGGAATCCAACCTTCTACCACCGGTCATGAAGTACAAGGCACCGTCCGGGCCTATAACACCATCAGTCAATGGAAGCGGTAATCCTGAAAGAAATTCTTCCCTTTGACCTGTGTAGGTTGCTCCTTGATTGGTAAGCTCAATGGCATAAATAATACCGAAACTCCAATCAAAAGCAAACAAGCTTCGACGGTATTTTTCTGGGAATTTTGAGTCTTTTCCGTGGGAAACGTTAGTTGGAGATCCCTGCCCGATATTCAAGACCGGCGGCAAATTATCCGGATAAGCAGGCGACCATTTTCCATTACCAGTACGCCATCCGAATTCACTACCGCTAGTTACATGGCAGATACGTGTTGGTCTATACCAGGGCATGCCCAGATCCCACTCCATATCGGAATCATAGGTGAACAAATCCCCATTTTCATTAAATGCAATATCAAATGGATTTCTGAACCCTGCACTAACCAGTTCCCAGCGCTTTCCCTCAGGATCGATCTTGGCGATCCACCCACCTGGAGCACCTCGACTGTTGGCGTGCCCACGAGGATCTTTGATTTGAGGGTAAAGATTGTCATCTTGCCAGACCTTAGGTAAGCGGTAAACATCCATTTCAGGTAGGTCTGTATGGTTACCCGCTATGACGTGTAACGATTCGCCATCTGGACTCATCACTATACTATGCGGACCATGCTCGCCAGCTCCGTCCAAAGCCTTTAAAAGTGTAATTTGGTCATACTGATCATCACCGTCCGTATCTTGAAGACGATATAGCCCACTTGTCTTTTCAAACTCATCATTACCACGGTGATTAACCATAACGTACAGACTGTTGAAGGCGTACAACAAGCCTTGGGCATAGCCTATTTGAATTGTGGAATCCGCAACTTTTTCCGAAGTTTGAATCCTCAGTTTTTCAATCTTTGGCCTAAGATCATCAGAACCAACAGGTCGCAACTTCATTCGATACAATGCTCCGTATTGATCAGAAGTAATCAGCCTTCCTTTATCGTCAAAAGTCATGGCGACCCAAGAGCCTTGCTCATTGTCCGATGGACTGTAGAGATGCTCAGCTTTAAAACCTGGCTGCAATTTTAACTTCGTCAATTTTGCATCGGTTTGCTGAGCACCAGCAATTTCATTATCCTTTTCCTTTCCACACGAAATGGCCAGCACTAGGCTGACCATTATCAAAAACAATCTTTTCATAAACTTAATTCTCTTTTAAATCAATCTTAGCCCTAGAATTCCTTTTCCTAGAAATTAGGATTAAGTTCGGACTCAGAAGAGGGAAGTGCATAAAGCTCTCTTATATTGGTAAAGGCATTTCCCGCAGCTGGAACCCCTTCGGGCAAATAATAATCGTTAGGATTGTTTATTACCCTGTCGCCAAATTCTGTCATTACTGAAATCGCTTGGCCTGTTCTTAATAAATCGAACCAGCGTTTGTTCTCAAAGGCCAGTTCTACTCGGCGTTCCCTGAAGATAGCATCGCCTAAGTCACCGGTATGAGCACCCAGACCGGCACGTGTGCGCACCTGGGTCAAATAGGTGATGGCCTCACCGTCTTTGCCTTGCTCCTGCAATGCCTCGGCTAAAAATAAAAGAACCTCTGCATAACGATATACTGGAAAGTTAATACCGTGATTGTTGTGCTGGGCATGGGGTTCTACATATTTTTTAATTATAGGATAAATACCATCGTTCCAGAAACTTTCCCTGGTCTCGATATACATAATCGAGCCATCTTCCCGTAAATCGCCATCTTCATAGGCGGCGATGATATCAGGGGTGGGAATATTGTTTCCTTGTCCGTTTATGGGTTGTGCATCTGCCGTACCGAATAATAATGCAACCTCGTCCGCCTCGATAGGTCTAGGTAGAAACTGATACATAAAGCTGCCTTGAAGCCCGTCAGCACCTTCTTGATATTGCACTTCAAAAACCGATTCCATATTGTTTTTATTACTACTATTTCCCGAGAAGGCGTCTTCGTAATTCGGCATTAGCATATACTCCCCGCTGTTGACGACTGCCTTTAACTGTGTTTCCGCAGCAGCCCATTCTTGTAGTACAATATGCACATTAGCTAGAAGCGTTTGCGCTGCACCTGAAGTAACTCGACCGGGTTCTTGTTCAGATTTTAGGGGAAGTAAAGGAATGGCCGCTTGCGCATCCGAAACAATTTGAGTGTATAAGACATCCGATGAAGATAGTGGCAAAGCAGCACCTTCTCGATCGAGAACAGGTTCTAAGTGCATGGGTACCGACCCGAAGAACTGTACCAAATCAAAATAGGCAAAAGCCCTTAAAAATAGTGCCTGCCCTTTAATGTTAGCTTTGGCGGTTTCATCGAATTCAGCCTCGTCAATGGTGAATAAAACCTGGTTGGCACGAGAAATGATCCTGTACAAGTCACGGTATAGCTCCTGTACATTGCCATTTGGCGTAATGCCGCCTTCGGTAATCATCGAGTGATCGGCGATATCTTGGTTGTTTTCTGTTGCTCCAAAAGCTGTATTTCGTGCGAAGTAGGTATTGTCAGAACTCATTTCGGCCATAAAGGGTTTTTCTTGGTCGTACAAGTTCCGTAAGGGAGCATAAGTGCCGTTTATCGCCTGTGTAAAATCTTCCTCTGTTTGGAAGAAGGTGGGTACACTCAACGAGTCTTCTGGAAATATCGTCAGTTCGTCTTCACAGCTCGTTGCTATGAAACCGATAAGACCAAGTAGTATGATTATTTTTTTCATTTTTTAAGTTTTATTATTTATCAAAAAATCTGTTTGCAAAGATTTCAAAATGTTATCTAAAAATTAAGATTTATCCCAAAGTTGACGATGCGTGGTACGGGATAACCCGTAAGATCTACTCCAGGTTGCAAGTTACCTCCATCACCTTGTCCATCATTTTGATTACTTACCTCTGGGTTTGGTCCTCCCCAGTACTTTGTGAAAATGTATACATTTTGAATAGAGGTATAGATTCGAGCAGACTTAAAGTACTTTTCTAATTTAGGTATGGTATACCCTAGGGTTATATTCCTAATATTAAAGAATGAGGCATCAGCTACAAAACGATCATTAATCCAGTCTCTTTCAATACCGGTAACCCGACCGCCACCTACGGTAGTCCCGTAAAAACCATCACCAGGATTATCTACAGATCTAAAACGGTTTTCAACATCTTTTAAAAGATTAAATACCCCATCCAAGTTGGTTGTACTGAACAAGTGACGAACCAGTAGTTCGTTGCCATGAGATCCTGTTCCAACTACTGAAAAATCCCAATTACCATAATTAATCCTATTGGTAATACCATAGGTGAAATCAGGAAAAGGATTACCAGTAATTGCCCTATCATCGTTGAGCCCTCCTCTTGTAATAACACCATCGCCGTTAACATCGATGAGCTTGATACTACCTACGGTAGAACGCCCCGGTACCTGCGGTGAACTGTCCAAATCGGCTTGGTTTAAATAAACACCATCGGATAAGTGCCCATAAAATTGGGCAAAGGGTTGACCTACTTGAGTGATATGCCAATTATTTGGACCAAAGACCTGATCGATTCCATCAGCCAATGCTACTACTTCATTTCGATTGAATGAAATATTGGCACTGGTTGTCCATCGGAATTTTCCGGTGGTATTCACCGTGTTCAAGGAGAATTCATGCCCCCAGAATCTGATTTCGCCAATGTTGTCACTAAAGTCCTCAAAACCTGACTCTCTTGGTACATCAATTTCGAACAATAAGTTTGTCGTGTTTTTGGTATAATAATCATAGATGAAAGATATGCGATCGTTGAAAAGACTTAGATCCAGCCCAATATCGAACTGTTCGGTGGTTTCCCACCCCAAATTAGGATTGGACAACGAACTTACGGCCGCACCCTGTGCAAAAGTATCGCCAAATACCGCATTAGCCGTTCGGTTCTCAATCACATTGTCCACCAAAGCATACTGTGTATAGTCACCGATATTGTTGTTACCGGTGATACCCCAGCTACTCCTTACCTTCAGAAGCGATATAGCTTCGGAATTTTCCATAAAAGATTCGTCAGAAACGATCCAACCCGCGGAAACCGAAGGGAAGGTACCCCATCTGTTCTCCGAACCGAACCTTGAGGACCCATCGGCACGTACGGCTGCGGTCAACAAATATTTTCCTTTATAGTTATAGGTAAGTCTAGAAAAGGCAGAGACTAAAGAATTTTCTTCTATCTCATTAAACGTCCCATTCCTGTTGATGTCGGTCGCACCTTGAATAACGGGCAAGCGGTCATCCGCAAAGTTCGATGCTTGGAGTCGGTCTCGGTCTAGACGAAATTTTTGAAAGGAAAAACCACCCAATATGGAGAAATTATGTTCCCCAATGGATTTGGTATAGGTAACTATATTTTCATTTAACCATGAGAAGGTATTTCTTGTATCCCAAATCGCTTCATTATTGGTAGGTATGGGGCGGTTTATTCTATACGTAGCATTCGTAGGGCTAAAAAACTCGTAATTACTTCGATAGAACTCTGCATTCAATGTTGATTTGATGCTGAGACCCTCAATGGGTTTATACTCAACATAGGCATTCGAAAGCAAATTGAGGTTTTCTGTTTTATCCTTAATGCGTTCCGCTGAATTAAGCCAGTTGGCGTAAGCGAAGATGTTACCCGTATCCGCGGGAAACCTATTGAACTCCGTTCGTGTACCGTCTTCGTTGAAAATAGGCATGATAGGCCAAGTATGTAAAGCATTAAATAAGATACCTTGCCCCCTCGTTCCATCAGTACGTGGATCTCTATCGATTACCCAGCTTGGTGCAACATTCAATCCTATTTGAATCTTATCGGATAAATCGTACGCCAAATTCGCACGCAAGGTGTATTGTCGCCAATCACTACCCAAAACGACACCTTCACGATCGGTGAAACCTGCAACCATAGAACTGCGAAATTTTTCCGTACTGGATGAAACGGCAAGGCTGTAGATCGACATGGGTGCCGTACGCAGCATGGCATCGTACCAATCATTGTTACGACCTTCATATTGCGATGGATTCTGAAAAATATCAGGAACCGGATCCCCCTGATCTTCGTAGTATTCCTTTTTAAATTGGGCGAATTCAACGGCATCCATCATATCTAGTCTCCCCCGCTGTGGAACACTTTGAATTCCTGTTGAGACATTAAAGCTTATATTGGTTTGACCGGCCTTACCCTGTTTGGTAGTAATCAATACGACGCCATTGGCTGCTCTAGATCCATACAGGGAAGTTGATGCTGCATCTTTCAATACAGTAATGTCTTCAATTTCGGCAGGATTTAACGTATTGATATTGCCCGCGATGGGAAATCCGTCAACCACGTATAAGGGATCACTTCCACCGGAAATAGATAATTGACCCCTGATACGGACGTTTATTCCATCACCGGGCTTACCTGTGGTCTGCGTAATCTGTACACCGGCCAATTGCCCTTGTAGTTTTTCCGTAACCTGAGTTACTGGTATATCGGCCAACTCTGTCAGATCAACGGTTTGAACCGAGCCCGTAACTTCTCTTTTAATTTGAGTACCATAACCGACAAGCACCACCTCGTCGAGACTAGTGGCATCTTCGATCAACGTAGCGTTTACCTCACTTTGGCCGTTGACCGGTATTTCTTGAGTGGTAAAGCCAATATAGGAGAACATCAACGTACTGTTGGCATCTGGAGCCACAATACTGTAGTTGCCGTCAAAATCAGTCACGGCTCCCCTTGTCGTACCCTTCACTAAAACGTTTACCCCCGGTAAGGGTTGCGAGTCACTTGCGGAAGCTACAGTACCAGTAATCGTTACATCTTGTCCCTGCATTGTGATACCCCACAGGAGGCCGAAAACAAAAAGGAATTTCCAAGAAATCCTGTAAGATTTTTTTTTCATAATTATGAATTTAAGTGGTTAGTTATCTAGTGTCCCCCAATAAAGAAGCTTCTCTATTGGATACTGATAAAACTACTCTAGTATTCTAATATCGTTATCCTGTGGTGTCCTGTGGTGTCCTGTACTGTCCTGTAAAAAAGTAAGTGATAGACGCTTTTTAAATAAGTCGGGCAGGGGGCATCTACTATAAAGATTGAAGTGTCGATCCTTATATTTTACTTAAGAAGTTGGCAAACCTAACCGAATAGTCTATGCTTTGGGAAAACGAATAGGGCTAGATGCCACTCTTTCTCCTACAACTGGATTTTGCCCTTATTTGACTTGAATTCTGAAAACAAATTTACGAATGGCGTATCCCGTGATTCTTTATTCGGATTATAATCTGGATTTAGAGTTGGCCAATATCGTTGTTCAACATTTATAGTCAACCAAGTCATCAGCTTTTTAAACAAGGTATCTCTTAAATCGGTCATTTCTAGGGCCAAATCATTGCTTTCAAAAGGGTCTTCTGCAATATTATAGAGATGTAATCGACCATACCAGTCAAATATTAACTTGTAATCGCCATCTCGAATGGCGGAATGGGGTGTTAACGGATACGGCTCATAGGGACTATTATAAATTACGTTAAAGGGGTAATGCCAGTAGTGCGTTTTTTTACTATAACTTTTCTTGCTGTTTTCAGTGTCGGCAAGTAAGGGCAAGATACTTTGCCCATCGAGCGAATTGGTTTTGGAAATAGTTTTCGCATCGTAACCCGCAGCGTCCAAAATTGTGGGATAAATATCGGTACAGTCAATGGGCACATCTACCCATTCCCCTCCTTTGATTTTTCCTTTCCATCGAAATATCAACGGAACCCGGATACCGCCTTCGGTCAAACAAGCCTTTCCTCCTAAAAAAGGAGCATTATCGGTACCATCCCCTCTTGGGGTAATTTTTGAATCTATTCCTCCGTTATCCGACATGAACACGACCAATGTATTTTCATCAAAACCTGTTTCCTCAAGTTTCCTAAGAATTCTGCCTACGGAGCGATCCAAACTTTTTATCATGGAGGCATAGACAGGATCTTTGTGGCCGTTCCATCCTTTTGTAGGCTTGTTTTCAAAATAAGTCACTTCATTTTCCTTTCCCTGATAAGGGGCGTGTACAGCAAAATGTGAAAAGTAGAGAAAGAAAGGTTTCTCCTTGATTTTAGATCTTTTATCAATATAATTTAAAGCCTGAACGGTCAAGTCATCAGTTAAATAGTCTTCATTAGTCTCTTGACCGGAATTTCCCATTTCCCATTTCTCTTGCGGTATCTTGGGGAATCGGGTTTTTGTTTTATTATCCCATCCTGTTTTCCAATCATAATAGGCCGAACCGCCAGCATCGAACCATGCCAAAGGTTCAAAACCCTGGTCCGCAGGTTGATACCCTTTGGCACCGAAACCACCAATATGCCATTTGCCAATAAAAGCGGAGTGGTAGTCTTTCAAGGCCTCTGCAATCGAAAGTTCGTCTCGACCCGCATCATGGCGCGTTCCCGTAGGCACTGCGGAATTGGAAGTGCTGTTGATCAATGCCTGCTCTATCAAGATAGGGTCTTTATGCTCTAATACATCATGCGAGGCATAGCCCTTGGGCACGGGCATGTCTTGATTGTAATAGGTTTGGCGTGGAGGCATAGCGGTCGTAAAACCAAGCCTGGCTGCGTACTTTCCGGTCATGATGCTCGCTCTTGTGGGCGAACATAGTTGGTTGGCATAAGCTTGGGAAAAGGCCACACCTTCATTGATCAATCGATCTATGTTTGGGGTTTCATAGAACATTTCGGAAGCTTCCGCTCCCGTAAATTTATGCGCGTATGCCCGGCTGTCCATAATGCCGTAATCATCTGCGAGTATAAATATGATGTTAGGTCTTGAAGATGGTTTTTCTTCTTGTGCTTTTTTTTCCATTTCGGATTTACATCCCATAAAAAGTAAAAACAAAAGGCATATAAAGCTCGATTTGAAGTAAGACATACAGGTTATAAATAGTTAAGCGGATTAAAAAGTTTATTCGAACTCAAAATACCATGTTCTAAATGGCACTTAAAATTACATGGCCCTTTTTGCTAAACCATCCTGTGGTATACTGTTCGATATGACGCACGCTATGAGTTGGTTTAAATTTTAAAGTCCCTTAATCAATCCAAGTGAAGCAGCGTATAAAAAGGCCGAATCACGACATATCCCAAAAAAGCGAAGAAGCTATAGCATCGACCATATGAAAAAATGGGGTGCCATTTGTTTGGAAATCTTGCAATTGATTTAAATGGAATCTCTATCGATAAAATTAAACGGGTTTTTGACCTTGCCCTTTTCTTTATCCAGAATCATCCGTGCCGTTGTTTCGCCCATAACCTTGAAATCGGTGGAAATACAGGTAATGCCCAACAGTTCCTTTAAGGGGGTATCGTTATACGAAATCACTCCTATATCCTTTCCCAGATTAAATTCTTTGTCACGTATTTGATTGACCAGATTTACCAAATCGGATTCGCTAATGGTTATAAAAAGGTCACCTTTTTTTAGAATCATATCATCATAGATCTCATCCAAAATTTCAAAATCAAGTGAGTGCAGTACGCAAAATTTTCGGAACCCATGCAAGATTCTCTTTGGGTACGGATAAACAGAATTTTCGGGATATGTAATTATCAACTTTTCGTATTTTGAAATCTTTGTAAGGCCTTCCTGCAAGGCATTATATATATCATTTTCAAAATCTTGATAGATTTCTATAAATGCCCCATCTACTTCGGGCATAAGATTATCCATGATTATCAGTTTTTCCTTTGGTATTCTTTTTACTGCTTTTACAACTTCATCGGTAAAACTAATATGTCTTAGTTCGTCTGTCTTAAAATGGGGCATAATAATATAATAGTCATATGCGCCTCTATTTTTTTCTAAAAGACTAAGGAACAAATCCTCATCACAATGGTAAATGTGGAGGTCTGTATGTGAGGTGCCACCAATACTATTAACGAAGGAATTATAAACCCTCATTTTATAAGAACTCAATTTATTGATCAAAAAAAGAATGTTGACTTTTGAAATCAATTTTGTCCGGGTAATATAATAGCCCTTGCCTCTAATCGATAAAATTATCTGTCGTTCCTTTAGAATATTGTATGCTTTTTCAACGGTATCCCTAGAAAGTAAGAACTCTTCACTAAACATATTTATTGATGGAATCTTTTCGCCCATTTCAAGATTTCCTATCGATATATTATGTATGATTGCATCTACAATTTGTCTATATTTAGGTATTCTTGAGTTCTCATCGATTTTTATATGCTTGAACATTTCCATTGCAATGTATCTTAAAGTTCTTCTGATTTACATGCTAATTAAACAAATAAAAAGAATAAAACGATCATTATTCCGAAACTACTTCGATCATTTCTTAATCTTGAATATAACGGTACAGTACAGGACAGAAAGCTTTGTCCCTTAAACTATTTTCGCTACAAACACTATAACCATACGAATGAAAGATATTGTACAACAATTTAAACATGTCAACTACCTCTGGGACGATAATAAGGCAGAAGCTCTTGATAATGATCAAGTTGAACTTTTTCTATATCGATCGAATATTTTAGGTGCCGATCTTAGAATAACAAACTATGGCGGAGGAAATACCAGTTGCAAGACCATCGAAAAAGACCCGCTTACCAACCAGGAAGTAGAGGTCATGTGGATAAAAGGTTCAGGAGGAGATATCGGCACATTGACCAAGGCAGGAATTGCCGGATTATATACAGAAAGACTTCGAAATCTTAAAAACGTCTATGATGGTTTAGAGGATGAAGATCGTATGGTAGGATTATTCTATCATTGTATTTACGATTTGGATAGTAAAGCACCATCAATAGATACTCCATTACATGGATTACTCCCATTTAAACATATAGATCACCTACACCCCGATGCGCTAATTGCTGTAGCCGCCGCTAAGGACAGTGAAAAGGTAACCAAAGAGATATGGGGAGGCACTATGGGTTGGGTGCCTTGGCAAAGACCTGGTTTTGACTTGGGCCTGCAGCTTGAAAAATGTCTTAAAGACAATCCTGGAATCCGAGGAATTGTCTTGGGCAGTCACGGGCTTTTCACTTGGGGCGGAACTTCATACGAATGTTATATGAACAGCCTTGAAGTCATTGAAATGGCTTCTGAATTCATCGAGAAAAAAATAAAGAAAAATGGAAGTGTCTTTGGAGGACAAAAAGTAAAAAGCCTTCCGAAGGAAAAACGCCGGGATAAAGCGGCCCAAATTATGCCCATGTTACGAGGCTTATGTTCTTCGGAAAAGAGAATGATCGGACATTTTACCGATAGTGATGTAGTTCTTGAATATATCAACAGCAACGATTTGGAGCGCTTGGCGCCTATGGGCACATCATGCCCTGATCACTTTTTAAGAACTAAAATTCAACCACTGGTACTTCAATTGGATACAACGGAAGATCTTTCCGATACAGAAGCCGTTCTTGTCAAATTGAAACCGGAGTTTGAAGAATATCGAAAAGGATATCAGGTTTATTATGACAAACACAAACGAGATAATAGCCCCGAAGTACGAGATGCGAATCCAGTTATCATAATTTATCCAGGTATAGGGATGTTCAGCTTTGCTAAAAACAAGCAAACCGCCAGAGTCGCTAATGAGTTTTACGTAAACGCTATAAATGTGATGCGAGGAGCTGAGGCCATTACCGAATATACTTCATTGCCAAGACAAGAGGCATTCGATATCGAATATTGGCTGCTGGAAGAGGCAAAGCTACAGCGCATGCCAGAAGAAAAACCATTGTCCCGTAAAGTGGCCATAGTCACAGGTGCAGGAGGTGGTATTGGCAAAGCGATTGCGGATAAATTGGCAAAAGAAGGCGCAAATGTCGTATTGACCGATATTGCCGAAGATAGACTTAGGGAAGCTGTAAAAACATATGCTAAAGATACTGCAAGTTACTCCGTATGTGATGTAACCAAAAGCCAATCAATCGCTGAGGCGTACAAAAAAGCGTGTCTTGAGTTTGGCGGAGTCGATATCGTGGTACACAGTGCCGGTTTGGCGATTTCAAAACCGCTTGAGGAAACAACGGAAAAAGATTGGGATATACTTCAAAACGTATTGGTAAAAGGCCAATTTGAATTGGCCAAACAAGTAGTTGCCATTATGCGTAAGCAGGGTTTAGGTGGTGATTTTATAAGTATTGCCAGTAAAAATGGTCTGGTCTCAGGCCCCAACAATGTAGCTTATGGCACTTCAAAGGCAGCTCAACAACATATGGCCCGTCTGCTAGCGGCAGAGCTTGGTGGCGATAAGATTCGTGTAAACACGATTAACCCTGATGGAGTAATCGTAGGCAGCAAAATATGGGAAGGAGATTGGGCAGAAGGTCGCGCAAAAGCCTACGGAATTACAGTTGATGAACTTCCGGCGTACTACGCCAAGCGCAATCTGCTGAACAAAATTATTTATCCAGGAGATATTGCCAACGGGGTCTTCGCCTGTGTTGGCATTTTGGAAAAGACCACTGGAAATATCATTAATGTTGATGGCGGAATGGCCAATGCATTTGTACGATAAGTTGTTGAGTTAGTTTTTTCAATACTTCCATGGGTGAACTGGTCCCTGGAAGTTTATTTTACCACCAATAAATAGAACCCTATGAGAATAGATAAAAGCGCACTTGACGATTTTAATAAAAAAGGAATTGCAGAACATAACGAGCGTTTTGATTTTTTGTCGAATACAATTTCAAAAAATGGGAGAGGTATTGATGCCATTGTTAAAAAACTTCAAGATTTTCAAGTTGCCATCCCCAGTTGGGCATTAGGGGCCGGAGGTACAAGGTTCGGTCGTTTTAGCTTTCAGGGAGAGCCTTCGAATCTTGAGCAAAAAATTGATGATGTGGGCATTCTACATGCACTGACGCGGACTGCAGGGGCCATATCGTTGCACATTCCTTGGGACGTTCCCAACGATTATAATGCTATCAAAGAAGTGGCGAACTCCCATGGGGTTACCTTCGATGCCGTAAACTCAAATACCTTTCGAGATCAAAAGAACGCAAATGAAAGCTATAGATTCGGATCACTTAGCAATACAAGCAAAGTAGTTCGCGAACAGGCCGTTGAGCACAATAAAGAGGTCATCCAAATTGGGGATAAACTAGGTTCTAAAAGTTTGACCGTGTGGCTGGCCGATGGAACTAATTTTCCGGGCCAAGCTAATTTTCAAACTGCTTTAACGAATACACAAAATAGCCTAAAGGATATTTATGGTGAACTTCCTGATGACTGGAAGCTTTTCATCGAATACAAGCCTTATGAACCCAACTTTTATAGTACGGTTATCCAAGATTGGGGCACTTCTTTTATGCTGGCCAATGAATGTGGCGATAAGGCTTATACCTTGGTGGATTTGGGCCATCATCTTCCCAACACTAATATTGAGCAGATAGTTTCTACCTTAATGTTGAAGGGAAAACTAGGCGGGTTTCATTTTAACGATAGTAAATACGGCGATGATGACCTAACGGTCGGCAGTATAAAACCCTATGCGCTTTTCCTCATTTTCAATGAATTGGTCTATGGGATGGAAAACAATCCCCAAAATCCATATCCTGCATGGATGATTGATGCCAGCCACAATACCAAAGACCCGCTTGAAGACCTCATGCAGTCTTTGGAGGCTATTCAAGAGGCTTATGCCAAAGCCCTTTTGGTAGACCAAAATTTGCTACGTGAAGCGCAAGTAAATCATGACGTAGTCAAGTGTCAGGAGCTACTTCAAGATGCGTATAGAACCGATGTCAGACCATTACTCGAAAAAGCAAGGTTGAATCGTGGTGGGGCACTTCATCCTATCAATGCCTATCGTTCATTGAATATAAGAAAAAACCTAATCAAGGATAGGGGAGCCGATTCTGTAGCATCCGGATTATAAAATTTTCATGATGAAGAGAAAGGTAACGGCCGTGTTCGATATTGGCAGGACCAACAAAAAGTTTTTTCTTTTTGATTCGGGCTTCCAAGAGGTGTATCGCGAGTATATTCGCTTTGATGAAATCACGGATGAAGATGGATATCCAACGGAAAACCTGAAAGCGTTAGAAAATTGGGCAATAGAGGTTTTTGATAGAATACTGGATTCTCGGGAATACGAAATAGAGACATTAAATTTTTCTTGTTATGGAGCAAGCCTGGTTCACATTGATGAAAACGGCAAAGCAATCACCCCTCTCTATAATTACATGAAGCCTTTTAAAGATGAAATTTTCAAATCCTTTTATGACAGATATGGCCCGGAAGATGAACTATCAAGAATAACCGGATCTCCTAAATTGGGTATGCTTAATACCGGCTTGCATTTATACTGGCTCAAATATGCGAAGCCAGAAGTATTCAACAAAATAAAATATTCTTTACACCTTCCACAATATCTGAGTTATCTATTTACAGGAATTCCAGTAAGTGAATACACTAGTATAGGTTGCCATACCATGCTTTGGGACTATGAGAAAGAAGACTACCATCTTTGGGTCTATCAAGAAGGAATACATGAAAAATTGCCTCCAATTACTTCTTCCAGAGAAACAATCCCTATAAATTATAAAGGTAAAGTAATTCGAATGGGTACGGGTATTCACGATAGCTCTTCTGCGCTATTACCCTATATCCATAGCATTTCCAAACCTTTTTTATTGGTATCGACAGGTACTTGGAGCATTTCGATCAATCCTTTCAGTACAGGCATGCTGACCTTAGAGGACATAAAAAATGATAGTCTCTTTAACATGCGAATTGATGGGAGTCCGGTAAAGGTTTCAAGATTGTTCCTTGGTAACGAATATAAACTTCAAGTTAAGGCTTTGTCCAATCACTTTAATGTCTCGGATGACTGCCATAAGAAAGTAAAATTTAATCAGGATACATTTTTTGAAATCAACAATGATTTCGTTCCTATGTTCAAATGGTCAAGTATTGCTTCGGGAGACATGCCGGAAGAGACCAAAATTCCGTATGATAAATTCGAACATGCCTATCATCAGCTAATGCTAGAACTGATACAACTGCAACAAAAAAGTATTAGGTCCGCTATGGGCGATGTAAAAATCAAAGAGCTTTATGTGGATGGAGGCTTTAGTGACAATGAGGTGTATGTACAACTGCTCTCGCAACATTTCGGGAACATGAAACTGAACACAACTGATTCCTCACTGGGATCGGCCTTAGGGGCTGCTATCGTTGTTTCCGATGTAATAAGCCTGGCACCCCAATTCCTTAAAAGGAACTATACCCTGAAGGAGCATAGTCCATTTATTCTCAAATAAAAAGTTGGTTATGATCTTAGAATTCAATCCTGATTTCCCGTCTATGGACGATTTGAGAAATAAGGCTAAGAGCCGCATACCAAAATTTGCCTTTGAATACTTGGACGGCGGTTGTAACGAGGATGTAAATCTACACAGGAATACTTCAGAGCTCAGGGAGGTACAGCTGAAGCCTCGCTATTTAAGGGATTTTAACGGGGCCAGTATGAAGACCAAAATTTTAGGGATGAAGTATGATGCACCCTTTGGAATCGCTCCTGTAGGTTTACAAGGATTGATGTGGCCCAACTCTCCTGAAATTCTTGCCAAGGCCGCTTTTCAGCATAATATTCCATTTGTTCTCAGTACGGTCACAACTACCAGTATCGAACGTGCCAGCGAACTTACCGAAGGTAGGGCTTGGTTCCAATTGTATCACCCAACCGAAAATTCACTCCGCGATGATATCATAAAAAGAGCGGCAGCAGCAGAATGTCCGGTTTTAGTCATTCTTTGCGACGTACCGACCTTTGGTTTTAGACCAAGGGATATTAGAAATGGTTTGGCAATGCCACCAAAGATGTCGATAAAGAACATATTTCAGGTCTTGGGTAGGCCCCATTGGGCCTTCAACACCCTGAAATATGGACAACCCAATTTCGAAACCCTAAGACCTTATATGCCAAAAGGGTTGGATTTAAAACAATTAGGGAAGTTTATGGACCAAACCTTTTCAGGAAGGTTGAACGAAGAAAAAATCAAACCCATCCGCGACATGTGGAAGGGCAAATTGGTCTTGAAAGGAGTGGCTTCGGAAGCAGATACAGAAGAGGCTATAAGACTGGGTTTGGACGGTATTATTGTCTCCAACCACGGCGGAAGGCAATTGGATGCTGGGGAGTCAACAATAAAACCACTAAAAACCATTGCATCCACCTATGGGGAGAAAATAGAGGTTATGATGGATAGTGGACTTCGTTCGGGCCCTGACATAGCTAGGGCGATGGCCTGTGGTGCTAAATTTACCTTTATGGGGCGTTCCTTTATGTACGGCACAGCAGCTTTGGGCAAAAAGGGAGGGGACCATACCATATCCATACTAAAAACACAATTGCAACAGGTAATGGAACAGCTGTGTTGTGAAAGAGTAACCGATTTACCCCAACATTTAATATAATAACCGCCAAAAACCAAGCAGATGAGTAAAGTAAGCGTAGAGGAAGAAATTATAGAAGAGATAGCCGGAGGGGAATTTGAGAGAGAGCCTGTACCACAGTCAAAATTAAAAAGTTGGAGGAGTTTTTTGGGTATGTATGCGGGAGAGCATGCAGCGGGAACCGAATTTATGATCGGGCCTTTGTTTTTGACCGCTGGGGTAAGTGCCTTTGACTTAATCATTGGATTATTGTTGGGCAATCTTTTGGCTGTATTGAGCTGGCGTTTTCTTACGGCAAAAATCGCCGTCGAAAATAGGTTGACGCTTTACTACCAATTAGAGAAAATCTGTGGAAAAAAATTGGTGATCGGTTATAATCTGGCCAATGGAATCCTGTTCTGTTTCTTGGCAGGAGCTATGATTACGGTTTCAGCTACAGCTGTGGGAATACCCTTTGATATGGAAATGCCAAAGTTGACCGACACTATGCCAAATGGCATGACCTGGGTAATCATCGTTATATTGATTGGAGCGGTTATTTCTTTAATAGCTTCAAAGGGATATGATACGGTATCCAAAGCGGCGAATTGGATGTCTCCAGTCATTGTTTTAGCGTTTGTAGCTTGCGGCGTAGTTGCCCTAAATCAATTGGGTGTTAAGAGTTTCAATGACTTCTGGAATATTTGGGGTGAAGGATCTGAACCCTTCCCGGGACAAATAAAGTATACTTTTTGGCATGTGGTTATCTGGTCATGGTTTGCCAACGCCGCAATGCACGTGGGCATGTCTGACCTATCGGTATTCCGGTTTGCCAAAAATGCCAATTCAGGTTGGACGACCGCTGCAGGAATGTATGTAGGTCACTATATGGCATGGATAGCTGCAGCATTGTTGTATGCGGTATATCTAAAATCCCCTGAAGCACAGGCTTTATTGTCCAACGGAGAAGCTCCACCGGTTGCACCAGGACCCTTGGCCAACAATGCTATCGGAATCTTTGGTATCATAGCAGTTGTACTTGCAGGTTGGACAACGGCCAACCCTACCATCTATAGGGCCGGATTGGCCTTCCAGGCCATTATGCCCAAGGTCTCTACCTTCTGGGTGACGATTATTGCTGGCACAGTTGCGACCATAGCAGGACTATTTCCCGCATTTGCGATGAAACTACTGGGTTTTGTGGCACTTTACGGTTTCATTCTAGCTCCTTTCGGTGCCGTAATTGTTTTCGAACATTTCTTTCATAGACAAGCGGGCATTGTAAAGAACTATGCAGAGGTTGCAAATATCAAATATAACAAGGCAGTCCTTTTTGCCTGGGCGATTAGCTTTGGGCTATTTTATTTTATATCCCTTCAATTCGATATTTTTTTGTCATTTGTAACCTTACCGGCATGGTTACTTTGCGGTGTGTTGTTTTTGATATTTAGCAGGAAAACTACGCTTGTTAGATGAAGCCAATCCAATGGCATTTTTAACCGAACAAGCTGGTGGAAGAGCAACAACGACTCAACTAGGATTATGGAAATTGAACCTACCGATATTCACCAAAGATTTCCATTCATCTGCGGCAATGCAGCTCTCGTCAAATTAGCTAAGCGATTTATTGTGAAATCTTGATTTTAGGGACATTCAAACCGATATTATTTATCGTCTTATTAGTAAGCACTTCTATTGTAGCAATACTTTTAGTTTCTGTTGGTTTGTAAACTTTTCTAGACATGCCCCTTTGGAAATCGGGCAAACCTTCTCCCCGAAAGAATATTGGGAGCACCTTTAGAATCCAATTCTTGAAATCTACAAAAAATGAGAGTCTCTTATTTTTGGGCTTATGCCCCATCCATACAAAAAATCAACTTAAATTTGAATAAGATCAATTGCCAGCCCTAATTTAAATATGGAACTGAACATTAAAATCAGTTTTGAAAAAATCCAAAAAAGGATAAGTGATTAATAATTGCCACACTACTATAAATGAATTTTGAAATAAACAAAGCCATTCCCGTTCTAGAAAGAACCCCTTTGGTATTGAGGTCGCTACTTCAGGGTTTGCCTGAAGAATGGATCTACGAAAATGAAGGGAAGGATACCTGGAGCCCTTTTGATGTTATTGGACATTTAATCCACGGCGAAAAAACGGATTGGATGGTAAGATCCGAAATAATTTTAGGAGACGGTCCCGATAAGGTATTTGAGCCCTTTGACAGATTTGCTCAATTTGAGGACAGCAAAGGAAAAACTTTGGAGGTGTTGTTGACCGAATTCGAGACGCTACGAAACGGGAATCTTGAGCTCTTAAAATCAAAACAGCTATCATCGGAAGACCTAAATCTAGAGGGAATTCATCCGGAATTGGGTACCGTTACCTTAGCCCAGCTTTTATCGGCCTGGGTGGTCCATGACTTGGGACATATTACACAAATCTCAAGGGTCATGGCGAAGCAATACAAAAATGAAGTAGGACCATGGCCCAAATACATGACAATTTTGAACTATAGTCCTTCCGAGTAAAAGATGGTCCTATTCGAAAAAGGTAGGTCAGGTTTTTAAAGGTCCAAACAAATAGGAATCAATGCTTCAGATTGGTTTTGGCACAAAAAACTTAGGAGACTACAATTGATTAAAGAATATGGATTAATCTTGCTAAAGGCTAAAATATTTTTTACATTCGTTAACGTTAACGGTTATTGTTTTTAAACCTTAAACCAAACCTATAACTAGCATAACAAATAATCAAAAGCTTACTAAAGAAACACTTATGAAAAAAGCAAGCAATCTAGTGCTATCAATTATTCTTTTTACGGGAATTTCCCTCTCGGCCCAGGAAAACTGGGAAATGTTATTTAATGGGAAAGACCTTAAGAATTTCGAACAGCTCAATGGGAATGCCAAATATGAAATTAAAAACCAAGAACTGATCGGAACTTCCAAAATGGGTACACCCAACAGTTTCATGGCGACAAAAAAAACATACGGTGATTTTATATTGGAGTTCGATGTATTTGTTGAAAATGGATTGAACTCTGGAGTTCAATTTAGAAGTTTAAGTTTACCGGATTACAATAACGGTAGGGTTCATGGCTATCAGTGTGAAATTGAAACAAGCTCAAGAAAATGGGCAGGAGGGGTTTACGATGAAGCCAGAAACGGATGGCTTTACCCACTCTCAAGAAATCCAAAGGGGCGGAATGCGTTTGTCCCCGGTCAATGGAACCATTACAGGATAGAGGCTATTGGCAACACCATTCGTACATGGGTCAATGATATTCAATGTGCCAATTTGGTCGATGACACAACCGCTGAAGGTTTCATCGCTTTTCAGGTACATAGTATTGGTGACGAGAGTTTAGAAGGTAAAATAGTGAAGTGGAAAAATATAAAACTCAAGACGACCGCTCTAGAAAATTCAAGAAAGGAAATTGATTCGGACGTGCCGGAAATCAGTTACTTGGCCAATCAACTCACGGAAAATGATAAACGTAAGGGCTGGCGTTTGTTATGGGACGGACAGACTACCAATGGATGGAGAGGTGCCAAGCTAGATAAATTTCCTGAAAGAGGATGGGAAATAAAGGACGGTACTCTTACTGTACTTGCCTCGGATGGAGCAGAATCTAGAAATGGCGGTGATATTGTGACGGAAGATTCCTTTAAGGATTTTGAACTGAGTGTCGATTTTAAGATCTCCGAAGGTGCCAATAGCGGCATCAAATATTTTGTGGATTCCGAGCTTAATAAAGGAGAAGGTTCAGCAATCGGCATGGAATTTCAGGTACTGGATGACAAAGCACATCCTGATGCCAAACAAGGTAAAAACGGAAACCGGACCGTGGGTTCGCTATATGATTTAATACGCGCTGAGAATACGGACAGTTCCCGGGGCAAAAATTTCAAAGGTGTTGGTAAATGGAACAATGCCCGGATTGTGGTCAAAGGTGGCCATGTAGAACATTGGTTGAACCAGATCAAGGTGGTCGAATTCGATCGCTTCAGCCAAATGTTCAAGGCTTTGGTGGAAAAAAGCAAATATGAAAAATGGGATAATTTCGGCCGCATTCCCGAAGGGCTTATTTTACTGCAAGATCATGGAGATGAGGTTTCCTTTAGAAGTATCAAAATAAGAGAATTTTAATAAACAAATCAACTGAATTATGAACAGGACAAGACGAAATTTTATAAGGAAAACGACATTGGCTTCAAGCGGAATTATTTTAGGAGCTGGCTCTATGAGTGCCAAGAGCTATAAAAAAATAATCGGTGCGAACGACCGCGTTCGCGTTGGTATTGCAGGATTTTCCAATAGGGCAAAGGGAGCTCTGATACCCGCATTTAACGGGCATAGCGCAGTACAGAATTTTGAAATTGTAGGAGTATCCGATATATGGAACAGGCGACGGGATGAAGGAGCGGCCTACATAAAAGAAAAGACAGGCAACAAAATTGAGCAATGGCGGAATAATGAGGAGATGTATGATAAGAACAAAATCGATGCAGTACTTATTTCTACCGCAGATTTTCAGCATGCACTTCACACGGTACAAGCGGCCAACGCTAAAAAGGATGTATACTGCGAAAAACCTTTTGCCGAAACCATGGAAGATGCCCGTGTAGGGATGAAAGCGGTTAAGGATTCTGGAATCGTTTTTCAGATCGGATCACAAAGGCGTAGCGGTGCCAATTATCATGCTGCCTCGGATTTTATAAAGTCCGGCAAGTTTGGGGATATTGTTATGGTCGAAATGACCTGGAATGTAAATCAACCTGGGAGGTGGCGTTTACCCAAGTTGACTAGCGAAATAAAAGAATCCGATACGGATTGGAAACGATATCAAATGAATCGGCCATCTGCAGAATGGGATCCGAGAAAATATTTGGAGTATCGCTTGTTCTGGCCATACTCCTCTGGAATTCCCGGCCAGTGGATGTCTCACCAGATTGATACGGTGCATTGGTTCTCTGGTTTGGACCATCCAAGAAGTGTAGCTGCCAACGGTGGTATTTATTTATGGAAAGATGGCCGAAAGAACTTCGATACCATGTCGGCGGTCTTTGACTATGGCCCTACCAACGATTCGAGTTCTGGATTCCAGGTTACGTATTCCTCCCGGTTTACAAATTCAGCTGGCGGTACCAAGGAGATATATTATTCCAATGCAGGCGAGTTGAACCTAGACACAAATAAAGTGAGCGATAACGGTGGGTTGTCCGAGAGACACGCAAGTGCAATGGGGATGAAACCGAACAAGTTAAAAGGCTTCAATCTTTCTGAAAATGCCCCAAAAGTGGTAACGTCGGCCAATACCGGTGCAGATAATATGACCTCATTGCATATGCTGAATTGGATGGAATGTGTCCGTAGCCGTAAGACCACCAATGGTCCGGTAGAAGCTGGCTATAATCATTCTATTGCCAATATCATGACCACCGCTGCATTGCGAACTGGTTTGAAGGCCACTTTCGACGAAAAGAATCAAGATGTTCTGGCCGGCGGAAAAGTGTTCAAATATTAATGGTGGATATGTTGAATCTATTTAAACGGACATTTAGTTATTACATACTCTTTACATTTTTGCTGATTTCTTGTAAGGAGGTAAAAAATACAGCTACTACAAATACAAATGTATCCGAAACTGGGATGCAAGAATCATCCAAATTGAAATTTACAAAGGATGATGCAAACAAGAAAATCGATATTACAATTGATGATAAATTGTTCACGAGCTATATTTATGACGGACAAACTCCCAAGCCGATTTTGTACCCGCTCATTACCAAGAGCGGTAAAACGGTTACCCGTGGCTTTCCCTATGATCCCAGACCCAATGAACGTATTGACCATCCACATCATGCAGGGCATTGGTTGAACTATGGTGATGTAAACGGATTGGATTTTTGGAACAATTCCTATGCCATTCCCGAGGAGGAAAAACACAAGTATGGCACAATTTATCATCAGGAAATTCTGCAGAGTGACGAAGACAAAGGAATCTTGAAAATAAAAGCGATTTGGCGTTCACCGGACGATATTGATTTGATGGAGGAGATAACGGAGTTTACATTTTCCGAAAAGGAGAATACCAGAATCATAGACCGTTCTACGACCCTAAATGCCTTGAAAGATGTTTCCTTTAAAGATAATAAGGAAGGAATGATCGGCATTCGAGTAGCACGTGAACTGGAATTGGTTTCGGATAAACCGGCAATCTATACGGACGCTGCGGGAAATGTAACGGAAGTAGAGGCCCTGAACAATGAAGATGTAAACGGCAACTATTTTAGCAGTGAAGGTTTAACCGGAAATGATGTCTGGGGTACACGTAATAAATGGGTAAAACTAGAAAGCAATATTGAAGGGGAAACCGTATCCATTACCATACTGGACCACAAGAAAAATACAGGATATCCCTCCTATTGGCATGCGAGGGGTTATGGACTTTTTGCTGCCAATCCTTTAGGTCAGGCTATTTTTTCTGAAGGAAAGGAAACTCTAAATTTCAAATTGAACGAAAATGAATCGGTAACTTTTAATTATCGTATTTTAATTCATAATGGTTCCAAGCTGACCAACGATGCCCTAAATCTTTCATTTGAAGAGTTTAATACGAAGTAATCTTAAATTTTAAAATTTGGAAAAAATGAAGTCTATGTATTCTCTGATTTTCATATTGGCGTTCGTTTCAATTGCCTTCGGACAAGAGACCGACTACAAAATGAAGACTCTATTTGATGGTAGTAACCTTAATAAATGGCAAGTGCCTGATAACAATGTTTGGTGGGCAATTGATGGTGATGCGCTCTGGGCAAAAAGTGACCCCGATCAAAAGGGCTCCATACTGTGGACGAAGAAGGAATACAATGATTTTGTTGTTCAATTGGATTTTAAATTTGGGGAAGGTACCATTGACTCAGGTATTTTTATGCGGGGGGAAGATGAGAGGAATGTACAAATTCAAATCGGCATATCGGGTTCTTTAAAAAGGGATATGACGGCTTCACCCTATGTACCCAAATCAGGATACCCGGTAGAAGCCGACGGCGTTAACGAACTTTTGAGAATGGATGGCTGGAATACCATAAAAGCCATGACCATTGGCAATTCGTATAAAGTATGGCTCAACGGAAAGGAAGTAATGAATTATACCCTTGAAGAAGCAAATTTAAAAGGCCCTGTTGGTCTTCAACTGCATCCGGGAAGGGATATGACCATACAATTCAAGAATATTTCAATAGCTGAATTGTGATTATTTTAATACTGCCATTTTATTCTATGTAAAACATTGTATATTAGAAGTTTACCAAACCAACTAATTCCTTAGGGAGGCATGGGAATAAAGAAAATCGCGGAACTTGCAAACGTGTCGATAGGTACGGTAGATCGTGTATTGCACAATAGAAAAGGTGTTTCCAAAGAGACCGAAAGAAGAGTACGAAAGGTTATCAAGGAAATCGGTTATACAAAGAATACAACGGCCAGCCGATTGAAATTGGCTTCGGTAAAAAAGATAAAATTTGCCATATTGATTCCGGAGGCAAAAAACAAATGGAATTATTGGAAGCTCCCCAAAAAAGGTATCGAACAGGCAGTTCAAGAATTGAAGGAATTAGGAGTGGCAGTGGACAATTATCTGTTCTTGGATTCATCTTCCTTCAATAATCTGGCTGAACAGATTTTCTTAAAGGACTATGATGCCATAGTAACGGTGCCATTCTTTAAAAAAGAAAGCAATTCGTTGCTTGAACGCGCAAAAGGAAAGAAGATTCCCATAGTCTTCCTGGATACCGAAATCGAACTGGAAAGCCCTGCCTGTTTCATTCGTCAAGACTCGCATAAAGCGGGTAGGGTCGCTGGAAGGTTGCTTCATGGTCTTGTGGGCGCTAAAGGTGATTATTTTGTAGTTAATATGTTGAATGACCGGGGTATTCATGCCAACAATATACAGCGTGAGCAGGGATTTAGAGAATTTTTTAATACCATTAACGAGAGGGTAACGATTCATACGATTAACTACTCTTTGAACGATGAATTCAAAGTAACGGCCGAAATGGAGACTTGGTTCGGCAAGGACAATCCGAAAGGAATGTTTGTAACAAACTCAAAATCGCATTTACTTCCCAAAATATTGGAACAGTACCAAGTAAAAAATACCTTCATTGTGGGTTTCGATCTGAATAAGCAGAATTTGGAATACTTAAAGGAAGATAAAATCAATTTCTTGATCAACCAACAACCCAAATACCAGGGTTATGCTGCTATAAAGAGCCTTTTTAACTTCATTACCAAACAAGATGATTCTGAACTTCATCTTGATATTCCGGTGGAAATTATAGTTAAAGAACATTTAACTTCTTCGTAGCTTTTAAAAAAACTACTCCATAAAAAATCCTCCCATTATTCTAAAAATAACAGGAGGATCAAACTAACTCAAACTAAACTTACTTATTGAGGGTACCCGGGGTTCTGCGGGTAACCGCCTATTGTTCTATCTATTTGATTTTGCGGTATCGGCCTCACGGTATGATAATCCTGAATATTGGGCGCGGCAAAAGGATTATGTAGCCTTGTACGTTCCACGAGCTTACCGGTACGTACCAGATCCCACCAACGATGACCTTCACCTACAAGTTCTCTTGCTCTTTCATCGAGCAAAAAATCAAGAGTTGCATCTGCCGGGGTTATTTGGCTAGCGGCTTCTTGACCAGGTACCGCTGAACGCATTCGGATAACATTGATATCTTCCGCTGCGCCGGTAGTATTGTTTTGGGCCAATCTTGCCTCTGCCCGTAACAGATAGGCATCCCCCAAGCGCATTAAGATAAAATCACGTTGCCCCTGTACATGCTGACGACCGGGCCGTGTCGGGTCGATCCATTTGTTCATCGAAGGGAACAACCTTTCGGTATACTCATCATTGGTAATCACCAAATAGGGAACTGCATCTTGACGCGATTGCGGCCAATCGATATCCTTTCCTGGTCCGGGAATGAAAATCGCAGTATCCCCAACCACTAGTGCTGCCCTTGCTGGCTCTTCGCCCACGGCTTCGGTTGCTGGTTCATCTTTATTGGCGAACCAAACATGCTTGAATGAAACATCATAACGGGTATCTACATCCCTATCCCAAAGTGTCAACATAAATTCCGTGGGTCTATGTCTTTTCCAAGGTCTGCCATTGGCAATATCTCTCGTCATGCCCCTACGCACATCATATTCCTGTAAGAAATAGAGGTGCCATCGATGTCCAAATTCGTCAACACCACTATCTACCTGTGCTTTTGCATTGGGTTGTACAAAAACCATTTCACTATTCTCTTGGTTGTTAATATCCCATAAGTCCGTAAAATTTGGCAACAACGAAAAGCCGTAATTGTTGATGACATTGCCAAAAAGCGTTTCGGCTCTTGAGGCATCGGTACTCTCCGAAAAATCCCTATAACTTCGTGTTAACAATACCTTACCCAATAGGAACTCGGCGGCCGGTTTTGTAGCACGACCATATTCATTATCCGGTTGTACATCGGGCAAGTTGGCAATCGCAAATTCTAAGTCGGGTACTATAGCTTGACTGTAAATTTCCGATTGGGGTGTCTTATTCGCCTCGACTTCCACGCCTTCGGTTTCTTCAAGGCTCAGATGAGCGTCACCAAAAGTGGTCACTACATGAAAATAATAGAATGCCCTTAAAAAACGTACTTCTGCAATTCGAAGGTTTTTTGTAGTCTCATCCATTTCCACGTCCGTAGAACGGTTAATGACCCCATTGGCCTGATTGATACCTTGATACCAATTATCCCATGAGTCTCGTATATAACTTTCCTCTCCATTAAGCCCTCCATCATAAAAATTGAAAACCTTGTGGCCCCCATCGGCACCGTTGGTCCAGATGTCAGTACCAAAGGTGGTCATGGCAGCCCCAATTTCTTGGCCATAAAAGGGTTTCAAAGTAGAATACGTGGCTTTGACCGCATCTTCAAGCCCCGCTTCGGTGGTGTAGTAAGAGGCCGCCGAAACATCGGTTATCAGCTCCTCTTCTATAAATTTATCGCACGACTTCATACTAAAAGCTAATGCTAAAACTAAGATGATATAACTTTTTTTTCTGTTCATAATACTTTAATTATACTATTTCGACTAACAATCTTTTTCACTTAAAAGGTAGCGTTCAATGTCAATGACCACATTTTACTACTTGGTACTACGCCACTGTTCAAGGAGTCCTCTCTATCACCATCTTCATCAAACGTTTCACCAACCTCGGGATCGAATGTTGGATAATCGGTGATAAAGAATAAATTCTGACCTGATACGGATAAACGCAATTTTTCCATACCCAATTTTTCAGTAATCGATTCAGGAAGGTTGTATCCTAAAGTAAGATTTCTAAGCTTTATAAAACTACCATCAAAATACCGAAGCGTTGATCCATTTCTTGGGCTTTCTTGATTTTCGTTGGGCCTTGGATTGGCATTAGTAGGGTTATCAATGGTCCAATAATCGACATCCAAATTGTTATATCTTCCAAAAAGGGAGTTATTACTAGCGTTAAAATTAGACTGAATCATTTGTCCTTGTCTAAAAACGAAGAAAATACCCAAATCAAATCCTTTGTACGAAAATTTATTATTGAAACCTCCATAATAGTCTGGTACGTCATCACCCAAGACCTTGCGGTCATCCGGAGTTATTACGCCATCACCATTTAAGTCATTTAACTTGATCTCGCCTGGCACTTTATTATCTGCTGCAAGGGCCGCTGCCTCTTCATCAGCTTGCCAAATACCAATTTTTTCATAATCAAAAAATACCCTGATTGGTTGCCCAATAAACCGCTCGTTCCCGGTGTCGTCTATCGGATTTCCGTTCGCATCTTTCAGGGCCAGTTCCGTAATTTCTTCTTTGTAGGTAGATATGTTCAGATCTACATCCCAATTGAAGCCATCACCATCATTATCGATAATACCGGCACTGATACTGAATTCGAAACCCTGAGTGCGAGTAGATCCAACATTTTGAAGTACTTCTTCGTACCCTGATGTGGTAGGTAAGGCCCTTTCCAATAAGAGATCTTCGGTATTTGTTCGGAAGAAATCGAAAGAACCGACCAAGCGATTGTTAAACAACCCATAATCCAAACCAATATCCAAGGTTTTGGAAACCTCCCAGGTCAAATCTTCATTGGGTATTTCATTAAGCCCAAAACCAAGGGCCGGTTCCTCACCAAAGGCGTAGACCGTACTACCTAACCTACCAGCAGTCTGGTATGGAAGAACCGAGGTGTTACCTACTTCACCGTAGGAAGCTCTCAACTTTAACTCGGATACGGAAGTATCCGCCAGAAAATCCTCTTGATCAATTCTCCAGCCTGCAGAAATACCTGGAAAATATTTCCATTGATTC
Organism: uncultured Flavobacteriaceae bacterium; assembly: GCA_947494715.1. GTDB lineage: Bacteria > Bacteroidota > Bacteroidia > Flavobacteriales > Flavobacteriaceae > Ulvibacterium. The sequence goes on from CANLWG010000013.1 coordinate 68,232, forward strand.
CCAGGTGCAAGTCTTGAAGATCCGTCAGCTCGTAAAGAGGCTTGAAATAGGTACTTGCCATCAAAATCGTAATTGACTCTACCCATAAAGGAGGCCAAGGCCCATTCCGTTAAGACCGATTCAAGTACACCCCCTTGGGTAGCCGAACCTAAATTGTAAAAAGTTTGGGACTCGTAGGGAATTCCGGTAACATCTCCGCGATTTGCCTCTAATCTTGATTTTTGGATACTTTGAAGTAGGGTAACCTTAAGGTTTTGCCTATCGGTAAGCGCTTTATTATAGGTTAACAAGTTCTCCAGGGTGTATCCGAAGTCCGTAACGTTGGTAATTCCTGCTGTTGCCGGTGCTCCACGATTGGTGTTTGTTAAGCTTGCCGCGAAAGTACCTCTTCTACCGATTCGAACATCCGGGCCGAAGGTCGTGGTCCATTTCAGACCCTGCATGATATCAATGTCCAAGTAAATGGGAGCGAAAATCCGGGTTTGTAGTCGTTCATCAAGAAAAGCATCTTCGACCAATTCACTTAAGGGGTTGGTTCGTATACCATCATTGGTAGGTAAGAACAACAATTCACCATCGGCATCGAAGGGTACGCCCAAAGGATTATTGGCCAAAGCCTCCTGCATCGTGGCATTATTCCCCACATTCTGCTCGGTTCTGGCTACTAAGAAAGAGGCCCCAATTTTAAAGATATCGTTGATTCTATGATCTATATTTATTTTCCCTGAAAATCGTTCGAAATCCTGATTACTAATAATGCCCTGTTCTTTAAAATATCCTATTGACGTGCTGAACGTGGTATTTTCGGATCCACCACTTACCGCAAGTTGGTGGTTGGTCTGCCAACCCTCGCCTACGATTAAATTTTGCCAGTCCGTAGATCTCCCTTGTGCAATCGATTCCAATTCAACAGGATCTAAAAACACTTCCGTATCTGCCGGAATAGTCCCATTCCATCCAATCCGCCTTGATTCTCGCTTCAATGCAGCAAATTCTTCTCCATTCATCATGTCCACCAAACGTGTCGCCGATGTAATCCCATAACGACTACTATAGGTGATTTTAGTCTTTCCGACTCGACCTCGGTTGGTCGAAACCAAAATGACGCCGTTCGCACCTCTAGATCCATAGACCGCGGTAGCGGCTGCGTCCTTTAGTACCTGCATAGAGGCAATATCATCGGGATTGATATCGGCCATGGATTCAGGCCCATCGATAAGAGGTATACCATCAACCACGTACAGGGGATCATTATCCGCACTTATCGAACGTCTACCCCGTATTCGTACCGTAGGATTTTGTCCAGGTCTGCCACCGGTAGATTGAACATCTACACCGGCAATCTGCCCCTTGATAGCATCGATGGAGCTTGATACCTGTACGATGCTCAATTGCTCGGCGGTAACGGTTTCTATTGCACCTGTTACCTCTCCTCTTTTTTGGGTACCGTACCCTACCAGTACCACCTCATCCAAAGCTGCCGCGTCAGGCTCCATAGAAATGTTGATCGTTGACCTGCCGTTAACCGGGACTTCTTGAGCAGCATAGCCCACATAGCTGAATACCAAAACACCGTCCGATGCTACATTTATTGAATAATTTCCATCAAAGTCGGCAACGGCACCATTTGTTGTCCCTTTTACCACCACACTGGCGCCTGATAACGGTATTCCGTTTTCATCGGAGATAACACCGGTTACTGTGGATTGCAGAGCTTCAATCGAATTGCTCATTTCGCCAGGGTTGAAACTGGCAAACATTGAATACGTGCCAATAAGGCAACATATAAAAAAGGACAAAAAGCTTCTCGCCCTGAACAATGGTTTTTTAAAGAGTAGTTTTTTCATATCATATGTATTGTTAGTTGTTTCTTTGTTAGTTGAAGAGATTTTGTTTTTCTGTTGAATTTGTTCAAATCAAACTCTCTTATAGAGAAAATCATTCCTAATGGTCGGGCTTTTTTTAAGGGCTTTTGTTTCTGTATATCATGGTGATAGTCGTTGGGTTATTTTTATTGCACTCAAACTTGTCCGTTTTTTTAAACCCGTTTAGGGGCATACTTCATTGAGAAATAGTCCAAAATCATCTGAATTTTCGCACAATCGTTAACGTACACATATTTTTCGTTAACGTTACCGAATATAGGAATTCATTTTTTTATAAAAAAATTAACACGTAGTTTGTTGACAAAAAAAAGTTGAATATTGTAAAATTTGATTCAGTTTATTGCGAGATAATAAATGAATCCATAATTCAATTGGTAGAATCGGAAAATATACATTTAGAAGACTGTTCTCTACAGGATTTCACACAGGAACATCAAAAGAGTTGTGGTGTTTGGCTTCTTTACTGAATGTTAAATCGATAGAAACCCATGATATGCTCAAGAATATAGCCGGATCTTAATATTCCCTGCTCATCCTGTCAATAAGGGTGCGAACAAACCAAGGAGAATGTTGTTGCAATTCGTTTTACCGAGTGATTTTTACCATTAGTAATTGATGAATATCCATCCATCCAAAGGTGCAGAACCATTCCTTAGGTCAATAACATAATAGTAGGATCCGGCAGGTAGATTTTCCGATTTGGAACCATATCTACCGTTCCAATCGTTTTTATAGCCTATGGCCTTAAAAACTTCATGTCCATATCGGTTGTAAACGGTAACCATGGCGTTTGGATAATTTTCAATGCCCCGTACGATCCAAGTATCATTAATATTATCACCATTGGGTGTAAACGCCTGTGCCGAGGTTATGGGTTGTTCTTGTCCAACGCCGGCATCATTGTCATCGATATCGGTATTGGCACCTATTCCGTCCCCGTCCTCGTCTACACTTTCATTCGGGTCGTTTGGAAAATCATCACTGACATCGGGGACTCCGTCACCATCAGTATCGATACTATCGTCCACATCGTCGTTTTCATCGTTTATGCCATCGCCATCACTATCCGTACCATTGTCTATCGTTCCATCTCCATCCACATCGGCATCTTCGCTATCCGGGATGTCATCATTATCATCATCCGTATCCGAATTGTCACCGTCCCCATCACCATCGGTATCGGTATCCTCATTCGGGTCGGTGGGGAAGTCGTCCTCTGTATCTGGAACACCATCGTTATCATCGTCGCTATCTTCGGAATTAGGAATGCCATCACCATCGCTGTCCAATGGTTCATTTGGATTCTCATCCTGGGTATCCGGAATCCCGTCGTTATCGTCGTCTGTGTCCGTATTGTCTCCTATACCATCCCCGTCAGTATCGGTATCCTCGCTGGCATCCAATGGGAAGTCATCCTCCGTATCAGGTGCGCCATCCCCATCATCATCGGTATCGGCATTATCACCGGTTCCATCTCCATCCGTATCCATGTCTTCATTTGCATTCAATGGGAAATCGTCATCGGTATCGGGGGTTCCGTCCCCGTCATCATCGGTATCAGCGTTATCGCCGGTACCGTCATCATCGGTATCCGTATCTTCATTTGCATCCAATGGGAAATCGTCATCGGTATCGGGCGTACCATCCCCGTCATCATCGGTGTCCGTAGTGTTACCTATGCCATCCCCATCAGAGTCCAGATCATAGAATGTACCGTCCACAAAACCCAAGGGCACTGATGGATTGCCGGCCTGATCCCGCGCAATATCGGTAAGATCATTAAAAAAGACCAGTTCACCTGGAATCAGCGGAGTTACCGGAATGCGATATACCAACCCAGGGGTTATAACTTCCATTGAACCTAATTCGGCAGTAGGCTGTGCATTATCAGGGACAACCCCTATGGGTGCGGGAGCTACATTTTCAACAGCTTCGGAGAATTGTAATTCCACGTCAAAAGGCCCAAAATAAAGTGACTCTGCAATGACCAGGCTAGGCACCGGTGCAGTAATATCTACCGTTACCCAACTTCCATCAGTAGTCGTAGTCACCTCAAGATTGTAGCTTCCCCCATTTGCGGTCAATGTAAAGTTCACCGTGCCCTCATCGGTATCCGGACCTACCTCTATCCAGCCTTGGTAGGCACTTCCATTATTTGGTGTACCGGTAAAGGCCAAAGCCGTACCGAAGTACTGCAAAAAAGCATTGTCTACCGGGCGATTGAAGGAAAAGTCAAAAATGACCCTATCGCCTTCCTTGGCCCATTCGGGCGAAGCATTATCCGAACTAATGGATAAGGAAGTGACCAACAAATCCGTAATAATCGTATGATTGGCACTGGTAAATGTCGCTGCTGGGTTTCCCAGGGCATCTTGATAGGACAAGGTGATGTCATATGTTCCATCGGAAAGGGTGGGATGGGTAGCTGAAATTACCTGCGACAGTGAGACTACATCCACCTGGGGGTCCCAAATAAAACTATTCAATAGACCTGGGACAATTGCGGTATCATCCAGTTGAAGAACAATCGGACTATTGGGATTGTCATTTGAAGTAAAAGTCAAGGTTACACTACCTGGCAGAGGTGCTTCCGGGAGTACATATTCAACTGATAATTGGTCATATGAGGTGGCATTTCCAATGGGTTCATTGAGTTGTGGTTGGTTGGTTTGGGTATCCACCAAGGGGTTGGGATCCTGTGCATCCACCAGGCCGTCATTATCGTCATCGGTATCGGCATTATTACCTATTCCATCCCCATCGGTATCCGTATCCTCTGTACCATCCAATGGGAAATCATCATCCGTATCCAAGGTTCCGTCTCCATCGTCATCGTCATCACAAGCGTCTCCTTCATTATCGTTATTGGTATCGGTTTGGTCTGGGTTGGCAACAGTCAAACAATTATCCACATCGTCCTTGATGCCATCATTGTCAACATCGGTTTCCTTTGAGACTGAAAATCCAGTCCACGCGCCCTCATTGAGTGAAGCATCCATTAAGGAGAAACTCAAGTTCATCGTACCATCTGCCAACCCGCTGATGTCGATATCCGTTATTTGGTCTGTCGCTGTCACAATGGTTCCGCTACCGGAGACATTGCCGCTACCCCCATTGTCTTCAATCAAGTAGCTGTAGGTGGTACCAAGCTCTGCCCTTGCAAAGGTGAAGCTTACTGCTGTGTGGTTCGAAACATTTATTGGATCTTGGTCTATGGATACCGTATAACCGATGGGTGCTACGACATCCTTGGTTGTGATATCAAAAGCCATTGTCCCTTCATTGGCTGCGGCATCCGTTAAGGTAACATTGAGGGCCACATTGCCATCATTCAAGAAGCTGAGGTCAATAAATTCAATTTGGTCCGTAGCGGTCACTATGGTCCCACTCCCAGTCTTATTGGTACCTCCGTTACTACTAATGAAGGTATAGTTGTAGGTGGTTCCTACCTCCGCCCCAGAGAAGGTGAAGCTTATTGAATTCTGATTGGAATTGTTGATGAAAGCTTGATCAATGGTAACGGAATAACCGCTAGGGGCCGTGGCATCTTTGGTTGCGGTGTCGGTAGCTGCTATACCCCCATTGCCTGCGGTGTCGGTAAGGGTTACGGATAACGTAGTCGTTCCGTCGCCCAAACCACTAAGGTCTATGCCTGTAATCTGGTCCGTGGCCGTCACAATCGTTCCGCTTCCGGTAGCGTTGGTTCCTCCACCGTTACTACTAAAGGTATAGTTATAGGTTGTACCTACCTCTGCCCCTGAAAAGGTAAAACTTGCTGCATCATGGCTTGAAATGTTTATAGGATTTTGATCAATTTCAACAGTATAACCGCTTGGAGCTATGGAATCTTTATTTACGGTATCCGTAGCTGGAATACCTTCGTTACCTTCGGTATCCGTTAGGGTTACGGACAAGCTAATCGTACCATCGCCCAAACCACTAAGATCTATTCCCGTAATCTGGTCCGTGGCCGTCACAATCGTTCCGTTTCCAGTAACATTAGTTCCCCCGCCACTACTACTAAAGGTGTAGTTATAAGTGGTACCGACTTCTGCAGCAGTAAAGGTGAAACTTGTGGCCGTACGGTTCGTATCGTTAATTGGATTTAGGTCCATGGCTACGGAATAACCGCTGGGAGGAGTGTCGTCCATATCGGTTACACCTATTGTTATATCCTGTATGTCCTCTTCTCCGCCCGAATCACTTACCGTTATCTGTAATTCATAGGCATTGTTGGTATCGTTATCGCCGGGATTCTCAAAATCCGGTGATGCTGCAAATGTGATAACGCCAGTATCGGGATCGATATCAAAGGACCCATTATCGATTCCACCCCCTGAATCAGTACTAAAAACATAGCCAAGCCCCGAACCTTCGGTTTCCCCCTCTTCATCCGAAGCTTCAACATCCAATACCGTTCCCGAACCATTTTCAGCAAAGTTGACCGTTGCGGTACTCGTAATCTCGGGAGCTTCGTTTACATCATTGACCACTATGCTTATCTCTAGGCTAGTGCTTCCATCAACATCGGTAGCGATGACTTCAATATCATACGTGTTATCGGCACCGTCATCCCCTGGGTTTTCAAAATCCGGGGAAGCCAAAAAGGTCAATGCTCCGGTATCGGTATCGATACTGAACAAGTCATTGTCCCCGCCTGAGGTCAAAGAGTAGGTGATGCCTGTATCGCTGACACCGCCATCCCCATCGTTGGCCTGTACGTCCGTTACCGTTAAGGTTTCATTTTCATCGTAAGAAAGGGAGGCCTTGATGTGAAATTCTATCACTCTATCCGTTGCTCCAATGGTAAAGAATTTCGACCCATTATCATTAAAAGCCAGACCATATGGGTTGCCTTCCGCACCACTAGTGTCAAAACCGGAATCCGTACCTGCAAAGTCAGCAGAAGATATATCGAATGGGGTCAATAGGTCATAAACCAGGAGATCTCCACCAATGGCAATGACAAACATCTTTGTGCCATCAGGGTTGAAAACGAGATCCATAGTATTATTGCTCTCGGTGATGTTATAGGATTGTACATAGGTTGCCGAAAACGGATCGTAGGAAGTCCCCAAGTTGTATTCCAAAACTTCCTCGTTTATTAACAAGTACATTTTATTCCCTGCCGAAGCGAATGCCATAGCATCAAAGTTGCTTCCCTGGGTTGGGGAAAAAGTCCTTTTATTCGTAGCACTGCTCAAATCATAGGCCGGACTTAAGGTATATTCCACGATATTCGTGCTGGAGTTACTACCCGTATAGAACAGTTTTGTCCCATCTCCATTAAACTCTATGTCCAGGGGTCTTCCGCTCAATCCTGTTAGGTTGGTCACATAACTTGCCGGGGAAACATCAAAAGGGGCGGTAAGATCATATTGTACAATCTCACTGGAGAAAATACCGCTGGCAAATAACTTTGTTCCGTCATTACTAAAGGCAATACCGTAGGGTGAGGGCAAATGCGAGGAAACCGTCAATTCTTCAGCGCTTCCGGCATGTTCGGCCGCTGATACATTGTAGGCGCCCGATGGAGCGGTAAATACGGGTAAATTAACATCCTCATTGGTCAAGGTAATAGCTACTTCCTTATCGGTCAGGGCATCAAAGGCATCATCGGAACTTGCATCGTTTATAACTATTGTTATGGTTGCGGAGTCGTCCCGAACCACATCATCATCAACACCGGTTACCGTAACCGTTTGGGGAGTATCCCAATCGGTAACAGTGAATGTAAGCTGGGCTATGTCTACTATTGCTTCACCGGTATCATTACTGGTGATGTCCAAAACAACATCACTCGTTGGTTCCGTATCCAGTACTACGGTAAAGGTGCCCGTGCCGCCATTTTCATCAATGGTCAAAGTAGTTTCACTTACGGTAAAGTTGGCGGTATCGTCATTGGTCAGGGTAAGGTCCACTGTCTTGTTTTCAAGGGTATCAAAGGTGTCGTCCGAGGCCGCATCGTTTACCGATATGATAATACTTACCGTATCATCACGGTCAATATCGTCATTTACCCCGGTTACCGCAACGGTCTGTGGAGTATCCCAATCGGAAGGCGTAAAGATTAACTGACCTTCGTCTACCGTAGCCTCATCCGTATCATTACTTACCACGTCCAACACAACATTACCTGACGGCCTTGCTTTGAGTACAACAGTAAATGTATCTGTGCCGCCGTCTTCGTTTATGGTCAAAGTTGTTTCACTGGTTTCAAAACCGGCCGTAATGCCCACGGCAAAAATATCATCATCTGTCGATTGCGGACCAAACGCTTGTGTGTCAAATATCACATCTGTGGCCAAATCGTTCAAAGATTGATATCGTGCGACGCCAAAGTGTTCCGTGACGCTGGTGTTCGTTCTCAGGAAAAATTCCCCGTCATGAAAAAATTGGTCTTGAAAGTTAAACGAGGTAGCGAAATTTGTTAAGGAACCATTGGTGTTGTTTACCATATCCATAAAACTGGGATAGGAGGTAACCCCGGCGGTTCCTGTGGTTGATCTCGTTCTAAAGAACTCATTTCCCGAGGCAAAGAATTCATCATTTGAACTCCACGTCTGAGATAAATTAAATGTGACCCCATTGGTATTGGCGGCCAAATCTTCCAAGCTGGGATATCGGACGATGGCATCAATGACACTATTGGTTCGGTAGAAGTAGATACCATCGGCAAAGAAACTATTTAAAAAAGCTTGATTTTCTCCAAAGACAGTAAGAGTGCCATTGGTATCGGCAATAAAATCGGTATAAGAAGGATATGAGGTAATGCCATCCGTAGTGGTATTGCTATCGCCCGTGGAACGGGTACGGAAATAGGCGATATTGGCAACGGCAACATCTGTAATGGCCAGGGCTATGTACTGTCCGTCAGTGGGATTGATTTCCGCTACATACAATCCCGCGTCCCTATCGTAGGTCAGTGCTATTGATGTATCGGTATCGTCAAAGGAGATGTCATCCGAGATAACCAATGCCGGCTGTCCACCGGATGGAAAGGTCGCATTGGAATAGGGTATGGCAAACCATACATTGCCTACAGTGCCCGTTTCCTCAACTTTCCAAACCCTATCGGAACGGTTGTTGGATCCTCCATCAAAGCTTGAGGCAAAAGAGTTGTCCGTACCATTGTTATGGGACATCATCATAAAGTTGCCATCACCTAGACCGGTACGCCCTCCATCTTGGTTTGGTGTAGAAAAATCCTGGGTAGTAGCTAGAATAGGGCCGCTGGTAGAATTGACGGAACGCGATATTTTTTGATTAAGACCTGAACCGTCATCTTGGCCGATACCGAAAATACCAGTAATATAACCTGAATTGCTCGTCGCTGTCCAGATTGTGGTTGTACCGTCCGAGGCTATATAGTTTTGTGGGGTCGATTGATCTAAAGCAATTCCATATTTTAATGCGAGATACGATTCTACCCGTTGCTTTTCATTTAAAGTGAGCACCCTTTCGTACGTCAAAACTTCTGCAATCTGTCCATCCCATTCATTGTCACTCCCAATACCGGAATCACCATCCCCTAAAGAGAATTTATCGACACCTATCGGGATTGGTCCGTTTGTTGAATTTCCTCCGGCGATTTCATATTCCTTCCCATCAATGTAGGCATTGTAAAGGGTATTTATGGTAGAGGCGTTACCGTCATAGTCAAAGCCAAAAATCATGGGGTCAGTGGTTCGTATGTCCTGGGACGTAACTAGGTAATTGGCCGAAGAATCACCATTGGCACCAAGGGTAAACGTTCCGTTGTTACCAGTTGTCTGACTAATAAAAACTTGTTCACTACTGTCATCCGCTGTTTCTGTATCTATCCATCCCCTGTACCCCACGGCATTCGCCTTGATCACCGAATAAATGGTCAGTTGTTGATCCCCTTCAAACCAAGGTACATTGCCATCATCCCAATCAATGCGGTCATCATCCCCATCAAAGTCAACCGAGGGGTTGTAGTTTACGGAATTCATCCTAAAAGTGGGTGTCCCCACAACAACGTCATCCAAATGGTTACCACTGCTAGAATTATCGTGCCATGCCTGCACAACATCATTATCTTCCGTAGCATCGTTACTGTCTCCAGAGGTATTGGCATCTTCATAAGTTCCCGCATCCGCCTTTATCCAAAATTCAAGACTCGTAGCTATTCCTCCCGGCGAAGGGTGTATGGCCAAAGCTATATATATGGGGGTATCGGTTTGCAGATCAAGGGTGGTATTCGTACCTAGAACCACATTCTCAAAAAGTATCTTGTTTGAGGAAAGTGCCCCTCCGGATATAAACTCTGCATTGGAAAAATCACCATCATCATCTACCAGCATAACAAAACTAGATTCCTGTAGCCCATTCCATAATGTCGGAATATCAAATTCAAAGTCCAAGGGTTGGTTTCCCAATGCGTTATTACCATATTCCTGCAATGACCACGTTTTGTCTAAGCGTTGAAAGGAGATACCGGTAGGCACATTATCATTACGGGTCTCCGTTCCTCCGTTGTCTGAAAAGGCTATGTAATTTCGATTAATGTTGTTGTCCGCGTCTTCCACGGATAGTATGAAACCATTACTTGTGTCCGTATTTCGTTTGTCCGTTACGCCCCCGCAAATAGCTTCATTTAAGCCGATACCGGCCGTTATATTGTCATAGGCAGAATTTAAATTGTCATCATATAACGCTGCAAAAGATGAGGAAAAGTCCTTGCCGTATTTGTCACCTAAATATTTATTGACCTCGCTCAGCTCGCAATCGGTTAGAATGCGGTCATAGATGATAACCTCGGAAATTCGGGAATCGTTAAAGCTGTTATTATTCCGGTTTCTATTGATATTGTAGGCATAAAACTTATTCCCGTTGTTGGTAAGCGCAGCATCAAAATCGGATTGGGTACCATCCACCAATGCTTCCGTTCCGTTGTTATCCGAGCGAAGGGAATAGAGTTTCAGCTCATTTTGTTTTTCCGGCTCAAAGTCGAGAAACTTTACATTGGCCCCATTATTGGATTTAAAGACGAAGTCGTCTCCAGTAGCTGCGGAAACACTGATTTGAAAATGGTTATCATCGGCAAAGGTATCTCCGTTGGAAAAAAAGGAATGATCTATACCACCATCGGTCAATTGCTCAAAAACGATGAATATGGTATACTCCCCTTCCCATCTTTCCCCATTGCCACCGTTGGTTTCCGGCAAAGCTATTCTAAGATGATCTTGTTGGTTCCTTGAAAATTCCAAGGTAGGTAGGTTGTTACTTACCGCCCCCCCATCTGCTATATAGGTTGGGAATTTGGTAGGATCCGTATTGGAAACATGGGAGTTGAGGTTGGACTTATCCAACCACAGTTTTATTTCTGTTCCAGTGTAGTCCGTAACTGGATTGGCAGTCTCCAATTCCGCGATACTTTGCCCAACAGTTACCGTTGTGGTGGTATACATGGTAGTTTTGTCATTTGCGTCCAGCCAAAGCCTTAGATTGGTATTCAAATCACTGGACACCGTGCTTCCGGATGAATTGTCATTTACAGTACCATTGGGTTGTGTTTGGGCGACAACATTTAGGAAGCTTATGAAAGCGAGACCTCCTAAAAAGAAGGTCTTTGGATGAAAAAAATTACGGTTGGTCATGGTCATATGCTCTAGAGGCTTTTAATAGGAATGATTTGTGGGTTTGACCCAATACATCGCCTTGCATCCTTTATCAAGAAATTGCGGCTGTGTACTGAAATATGAATTCGGAAAAGAACTGGTTTGGATTTCCCAGCGTTGGGGGTTGTTGTAAACCATCTAATTGAAGGCTTATAAGCGGGGGAATTCATAGAATTTATCCTGTTTGATTGATAACTAAAACAGAGACAATTTTATAAAAATTTGTAGTCTAATTCTTATTTATGTTGTGAAATATAAGTACTTTGTGTATAAGATTATCGTTAAACGATGTGAAAGAATCGATAAAAGACCTGTTTTTTAAAGGTGATGGCGTTATAGTGGTCAGTTGAATGTTCAATTTGTGCAGTACCTTTTAGGTTTGCCCCTATAACTTGAGAGAAGTCCAAATGGCCTTTGGAAATACTTGTCAAATATTCCCGTAATTGTCCAGAATCATTTGGTCGGTTTCTTTTTTGGACTTAAAAACATTGAAATCCCTGCCTTTGGTACGCTGAGCTCCCAATGCATTGGCATATTTGGTAGCTTTAGCATAATCTGTAGGGTTTTCCAGAAGACCAAACCCAAGTCCGCCAGCAAAGGAATCACCACAACCCGTGGTATCTACCACATGTTCTACACGTATAGATTTAACAATTTCCTGTTGTACCTCTCCATCCTTTTTAAAAAAAACAGCGCCACCCTTGGAATCTAACGTTACAATCAACGATTTTATGCCGTTGTTCAGCGCATGTTGGGCAAAGACTGGAAGATGATCTGTGTTTTCGTCATTAATGTGGACGAGACTTTCCGGGGGGTATTCCTTTTCGAACCAACAACATTTTGATTCTTCCAGATTCATTTTAAGCACATCTATATAGGGCAGCCACTGATCGCGATCTATCCAAAATTTAATCAATCTGTCCCCGGTAATGGTGACCGTATTGGTAGGACCATGAGCATCGAATATTAGGGTCCCCTTACTATTTTCCTTGATATATTTTAAAGTTTCCAAAGGGACTTCATAATCAGTAATGGGTACACAGACAAAAACATCGCAATGCAAAAGATGCTCAACGTCTTTTGGAATTATCGGGTTCATAAACCCGGTCTGTCTTTCCAGGCGGTTATTTTGGTCTACGAATTTCAAGCTTATAACATCACCCTGATCTTGATCAGAAGTGATATGGTCCACATTAATATTTGGGTATTCCGCCAATATTTCCTTTATCGCTTTTTCATCTTTTTTACGCACATGGGAAACGGGAAATACCGTGCCGTTATCACCTAATAATTTCGAAAGACCAATGGCCGTATGCGTAGCGCAACCATATTTTTCAATAACCTCTCCGTGATGTGTGGTGATGTGGTCCCTTGGAATTGGACCTAAAACAGCAACATTATACTTGGACATATTCGTATTTTAAATAAAACCGACAAACCTAAATATAATGAAAATCTTGATGAATTGTGTATCTACTGCGCGGTATCTAAGAATAGGTCAGGATTTCGAAATCAAATGCTTTGGAAAATCTTTTACATCTTCGCAGCAAATTTGCTCCATAACCTGTTGTAACTGAGTTTTTAGAAGTGAAATAGTATGGTTCCCTCCTTGTTTCCCCAAGGCGGCTACACCGTACATAAAGGAACGGCCCATAAAAGTAAATTCCGCTCCACTGGCCATGGTACGCGCAATATCCGGACCTGAGCGCAAGCCGCTGTCCATCATGACTTTGATTTTATCTCCATAACCATTGGCAATGCGGGTCAATGGTTTTATAGTAGATTCTCCGGCATCCAGTTGTCTTCCACCGTGGTTGGAAACAATAATTCCATCCAATCCCAGTCCGACCGCTTTTTCTGCATCGGCTTCATTGGCAACACCTTTCAGTACCAATTTACCCTTCCACATATCTCGAATAGGTTTGATGCGTTCTTCATTTAACCTACCAGAAAAGGTTTGGTCCATAAATTTCCCCAATTGCCTCAGATTCAGATTTTTTGGCATATAGGGCCTTAAGGTCTCAAAATTGGGTTGTCCGTGAAGTAGGGTATTATAGGCCCATTGCGGCTTACCCAATATTTGAAGAATGTTATTGATGGACATTTTGGGTGGCATAGCCAGACCATTTCTTATATCCCTTGGTCGAAAGCCAAATGTGGGAACATCACATAAAATTACCAAAACGGGACATCCGGCAGCTTCAGCTCTTTTTAAGATGTCGTCGCGAACTGAGGTTTCCGAGGGATGGTATAATTGAAACCAAGCCCGCCCTTCGGTAAGCTCAGAAATACGTTCTATGCTGCTGGTGGTAACCGTGCTCAGTATAAAAGGTATATTATGTTCAAAGGCCGCCTTGGCCAATATTTCAGGAGAATTTGGCCACATAAGTCCTTGAAGTCCAACAGGTGCAATACCAAAAGGAGCATCATAAATGTGACCAAAAAGCTCGGTCTTCATTTTGGATTCCGTATGAGCAGTTAGGTAATAGGGAAGGAGCTCTACATCCCGAATTTCCGACGTATTTTTATAAAGATTGATGTCCTCATTGCAACCACCATCCAGATACTCAAAGGCGAAGCGAGGAATTCTTTTTTTGGCCTTTGCCCTTAAATCCTCTACCGAAGGATATTGTGAGTCGTATTGTATTTCCTTTTTGTTTTTTGCCATGAATGGAAAAATCTAGCTTTCACCAATTATCACCTCCAAGGTTTCCTTGCCCTCCTCCAAAGATTTGGCATTGGCATTAGTGACCTTGGTCCCCCATAAATATACCCTTTTGAGACCTTCCAGCTTTTGAAGGTCGGTCAAACAGGAATCGGTTACGTTAGTTCCGTAGAGATTAAGAGCTTCCAAATGCTTTAAGCCCGAAAGATGTGTTACGCCTTCATCTGAAATAGCTGTCTTTTCCAATTGGAGTCGGGTGAGATTTGGAAATTTGGATACTACGGAAAGCCACTCATTTTTCACATTAGTCCGTGCCAAGGAAAGCCAAGTAACATAATCCTTTACTTTTTCAAGCTCTCTCAATTGTTCCTGAGTCAAATCCGTACCGGAGAATTTTATATCCAACAATGGGTTCTCGGCACCTAAGGATTTCACTGTGAACCCACTTTTTTGAAGAGCCGATATTTGTGTACTGTCCAATGGTGGTAATTGTACGGTTTCATACCATGGCCTGGGTTCGGTGTTCAAACCAAAGCGTCTAAGCAGCACTGGTTTCATATTTTCTGCTACCTCCAGAGCGGATACCGGATCCTCAAAGGAAGCTCCTTGTTCAATCCACCACTCCACCGTTTTTATCTCATCATAGGTAAGTACATTTTTAGTGGGCGGCATGAACTTCACATTCTTTTGGGGAAGGGTAATTCTTCTGAAGAGCTCACTTTCGCCCGGATTGCCTTGAGCGATTACCGGTCCGTCTTCACCTCCAACCTGCAATGAATCGGCCGAGACCATATTAAGACCACCTCGCCGTACTTCATTGCTATGACAGGCTACACATTTTGATTCGAAAATAGGTGCTATCAAATCATGGTATACCAATACCGAATCGGGATTGCCCAATTCCGGTAAGGAATCCTTTGCTTTGGAAACACCTAGTATTCCTTGAATGGATTCCGGGGCATATTCTACCAAATATTCCTCGCCATGGGTCAGGTTTCCCCCTTTGTGCCCTTCGATGAAAAGTAAGGCCAGTAGCAAAATGTTGAAGCCGTTATGGATTAGCTTGGTATGTTTTTCGGGTTTGCTTTTTATCCACCAGCCAACAAAAGAGATGACTACCAAACCAATACCTAACCATCGATGTGCAAACAGTTGATCTTCTTCATATAAACCGGTATCTGCAAGGAGCCATCCACTTAAAGCGGCCCCCGCCGCACTGACTCCTCCTAAAAACCATGCGATGGGTACAAGGCGACTTTGTTTTTCCGTTTTTTTGAACTTCTCATACCATTCCAATAAAATGGCCAAGAACAAAAACCCGATAGGCAAATGCACGAATAGGGGATGAAAACGACCTAAAAAGGTAGAAAATTCCAACGCGATCATACAGAAATAGTTATAGTTTGTAAAACGATGTTATATGCTATGTAATTTGATGGGATAGGTCTTTCCCGAAGCCCACTGGGGCACATAAAGATTACCATCATTATCCACTAAAACGTCATGGGGGTTTCTGAAAGTTTTGTTATCATATTCCGGTTCCATTAAAGTGTCACCGTTATATTTGGGCATGCTTCCTCCCGGAAATGATACCACTCTATTGTCCCTATCCAATACCGCAATCATACCATCATAACTATCCCAAGTTTTAGTCACGATTACCGCAAAATATATATTTTCACCGTGGATAACCGGTCGGCAAATGGAGCATCCAGGCAATGGGATAGTCTCCAAATGTTTGCCTTCCAACGAAAATCGTTTGAATTCCTGACTGGCACGTGAAGTAATCAATAGAGTTGGTTTATCGGGCTGTCTGGAATCTACGGTAATGCCATGGCAGCAATTGAATTTTAAGTCACCTTCTCCTTTTCCACCGAAATGCCTAATATACTCCCCATCGGCATTATATTGAATGATATAGTTTTCACCATAGCCGTCGGCAACATAAAAATCCCCATTTGGGAGAACAGTAGTTTCGGTGGGTTTAAATTGGTCGTCTTGGGTATAACCGGAAACTTCTTTGGGCCGCTTCAAGGTCATCAGGATTTTACCGTTCAAATCCGTTTTATGGACTTTATGAGTTTCTGGATCTGTGATGAGAAGGAACTGATCACTACCTTCACCAGCTATGGACAATCCGTGGGCACCTGGGAAATCGGTTCCCCAGGAGTCCAACACTTTGCCGGAAGTATCGTAAATCAAGACGTTATTATTATTGGCCCCTGTTGTGGTCATAAAAATGCGCCCTTTGCTGTCCATGGCCATTTCGTGGCAATCATTTACCGGTATTTTAGAGGGGTCCTGAACGCCCCATTCCTTATCTACGCGATACTTGAAATTTCCATGCCCTACCGTTTCTCCCATATTTTTGGTTGAATGCGTTATTCCAAAAGTAAAACTAGGGGCCACTAGGCCTGCACCGGTGGCCAATGCCGTTTTTTTTATAAAATCCCTTCGTTTGGTATTGATTGTTTTCATTTTCATCCGTTTACGTATGCTGTGTTTTTATGCCAGTATTTCATTGACAACCTCTCCATGGACGTCCGTCAATCGATATCTCCTTCCCTGAAACTTAAAAGTCAGTTTTTCATGGTTCACCCCTAGTAAATGCATCAAGGTAGCCTGAAAATCGTGGACGTGTACAGGTCGTTGTACCACATTGTACCCAAACTCATCCGTTGCCCCTAAGGTAATTCCTTTTTTTATTCCGGCACCTGCCATAAAAATAGTAAAGCATTTTGGATGATGGTCCCGACCGAAGTTGGTTGCCGTCAACTGTCCTTGAGAATAATTGGTACGGCCAAATTCTCCACCCCAAATAACTAAGGTGTCTTCCAACATACCGCGTTGCTTTAAATCGGTAATCAAGGCCGCCGTAGCCTGATCGGTATCTTTGCACTGTACCTTAATGGCGCTGGGTAGATTGCCATGCTGATCCCATCCTTGATGATACAACTGGATGAACTTCACATCACGTTCCGCCAATCGTCTTGCTAAAATACAATTGGCAGCAAAAGTACCGGGTTTACGGCTATCCTCACCATACATATCATAAATATAATCCGGTTCATCCTTGGTATCCATGATCTCAGGGACGGATGTTTGCATACGGAAGGCCATTTCATATTGGGCCATACGCGCCAGAATCTCGGGATCACCAACATCCTCGTGATTAATTTTTTCCAATTTTTGGAGATGGTCCAGTTGTTCGCGCCTACTTTTTCCATCAATGCCGGGAGGATTGGTCAAATAAAGTACGGGATCTTTTCCGGCCCTAAACTGTACCCCTTGATGCTGGGAAGGTAAAAAACCATTACCCCATAATCTGGAATATAAAGGTTGCCCATATTTATCCTTCGTAACGAGCACCACAAATTCAGGGAGGTTTTTATTATCCGATCCAAGGCCATAGCTTACCCAGGAACCGATAGAGGGCCTTCCGGGCAATTGTGATCCCGTTTGTAAAAAGGTGATGGCCGGATCATGGTTTATGGCCTCCGTGTACATCGATTTGATAAAACAGAGGTCATCCACCACTTTTGAGGTATGTGGCATTAAATTACTCATCCAGGCCCCACTTTGCCCATGTTGCTTGAAATCAAAAATAGTCCCTGCGATAGGCAAGGAGGCTTGGCCCGAAGACATTCCGGTGAGTCGTTGTCCCTGTTGCACACTTTCGGGCAGATCCTGCCCATTCATTTTATTCAATAAAGGCTTATAATCAAATAGGTCCAACTGAGATGGAGCCCCGCTTTGAAATAGATAAATGACCCGTTTTACCTTAGGAGGAAAATGGGGTTGGCCTAGAATACCACCGCCGTTTCCGGGCATTGATTCCAATGGTTTATTCTTTGCAAACATCCCCGTGGGATCCAACATGGAGGCCACGGAAAGTGCCCCCATTCCCAAAGTGGTCTTGGTCAAGAAATCTCTTCGCGTATAGTTTTTGTTATGATTGTGGGTACACATGGTTTACAAATTTTTTTAAGGATCCTGTTTTAAGCACTAATGTCAAGTTCAAAAAACGTAAGGGCTTAAAGTCGATACTTGAACTTGGTATATTATCTTTTCATATATGCCTCGTCATGGTTTAGAATGGTATTGGCCACCATGGTCAAAGCTGCTGTCTTATTTTTATCTAGTGATTCGTCCAATTCTTTTTTTCCCACGGATAAAAGTTTGAGGGCCTCTTTTGGGTTGGCTTTGTATTTTTCGGATTGGGCTTCGTATAGTTCCCTTAAAATTGATGTCTCTTCCTTTTTGGGAGAGCGACTCACAGCCAACCGAAACCCATAGGCAATTTGATCATCCAAGGAAACCCCGCCTTCTTTTTGCATCCGTGCCGCTAACACTTTTGAGGCCTCCACAAATTGGGTATCGTTCATCAGGACTAAGGCTTGCAAGGGTGTATTCGTATTTTCACGCTTCACCGTACAGACTTCCCTTGATGGGGCATCAAAAGCGGTCATTGCTGGATGCGGTGCGGTCCTTCTAATGAAGGTATACAGGCCTCTACGATAAAGACTGTCCCCTTCGGACTCCTTATAGTTCAATAAAATATGCGAAAAACTGTTCTTTTCGATCCAAAGACCCTTTGGTTGATAAGGCTTTACACTTTTGCCCCCCACTTGTTGGACCAGAAGTCCACTTGCGGCCAGGGCATTGTCCCGAATCATTTCTGCGGGTAATCGGTAACTATTTGTTCGTGCTAAATATGTATTACTAGGGTCTTTTTCGCGCATTTCAGGTGAAACTTCCGAGGATTGTCTGTAGGTATGAGACATGACCATAGTTTTCAGTAATGCTTTTACATCCCAATTACTTTCTACGAAAGTGGTAGCTAACCAATCCAACAATTGGGGATGGGTAGGCAAGGCTCCCTGTACTCCAAAATCTTCCGGGGTACTGACCAGCCCTTTACCAAATAGCATTTGCCAATATCGGTTTACCGTTACCCTTGCCGTTAGTGGATTGTCTTCGGAAAAAATCCACTGGGCCAATCCCAATCGGTTTTTGGGATAATCTTCGGAAAATTTTGGCAAAACTTCCGGAGTAGTAGCCTCCACAGGATATATGGGCTGTGCATAATCACCACGATTATATGCAAAAGCAGATCTTTCTTCGGGCATTTCCTCCATTACCATTACCTCCATAACGGGTATCATATTTGAAAGCCATTGACCTCTTAGTGCCTTAAGCTGCTTTTCGATTTTCCCCACTTGTGGCGTTTGATCGACCCAGTACGCTGCCGCCAATTCTTTATCCGGTGTTTCGGAAGTATCATCTTCCTTGGCCAATTGGACTATCTCGGGCGGAGCGAGTTCCCTGGAGTACACATATATGTCATCCAATCTACCTTTAAAGATTCCATTTTCACCGGTAAAAGATCGATAACTTTTGGCTACCCTGACCGGTCTATTGAATACAACATGAGTGGCTGCTTGAACAGTTTTGATGGATTTATATAACCGATCATAGGGGGATATAGTCTCAACTTTTTTTCCATCCATGAACAATTGTAAACCTCTTGCCTTACCTGAACCGTCATAGGTGAAAGCGACATGTCGCCATTCATTTTTCATAATGGAATCCTTTGACCTGACATGGATGTAATTATGAGGGAGAGAATGTATCAATCTGATATTAAGGTGGTTAAGACTGTCCAGATAAAAATCCCAACCCCGCCAAAAACTATTCTTTTCACCGGAGGTGCCCATTAGGGTCTGTGTTCTCCCCGTTTCCCTTTTGGTTGTATTGAGCCAAAGTCCTACAGAAAATTCATCGGTCCACTCAAAATTGGGAATGTTGTTTAAATGTACTTCATCATATTCCCCGGTAAATTCAAACGCTTTTCCTTTTTTACCTGTCGTAATTTTGGGTGATTCTCGGGTGGTGACTTTGGAATTCCCATCAACGATGTATCCTTTTTTCTTTCCACCGTTCTTTGTCAATTTTTCAAAAGGAAAATACCCCAGAATCCCTTTTTGTTTGAAATCCTTGGGTAGCTTTTTCATGTAGGTATCCAAATCCGCCAACTCCTTTTTGGTCAGTTTTAGCTGGTCTTCTTTTTCCTGTATGGATTTTTCAAGTGAGGCCAACTTTTTTTCCGTCTCGGTATCGGGTAAGGAGAGCATAGGGCCATAATTGCCATCATCGCCGGTCATACCCAATTCCTTTACATTATTGAAAAAGGCGGTCATTTGAAAATAATCCTTTTGGGAAATGGGGTCGAATTTATGGTCATGGCAACGGGCACAGGCCACCGTTAGCCCTAAAAGTGCGGTTCCTACGGTTTCTGTACGGTCCCAAACATAGTTGAGACGAAACTCTTCTTCAATAGCCCCTCCTTCTGCGGTCATCGGATGATTCCGGTTAAAAGCGGTTGCCAATTTTTGCTCCCTGGTCGCGTTGGGGAAGAGGTCCCCGGCTAATTGCCATGTAACAAACTGGTCATAAGGCATATTCTCCTTAAAGGCATTAATAACCCAATCGCGCCAGGGCCACATCAACCGCCAACCATCGGCATGGAGCCCATGTGAATCGGCATAACGGGAAATATCCATCCAATCCAGGGCAAGACGTTCCGCATTGGCATCCATGGCGAGCAATCGATCGACTACCTTTTCATAGGCTTTGGGATCGGTATCTTTAAGGAAAGCATCAATTTCTTCAATTGTAGGAGGTAATCCGGTAAGATCCATAGTGACCCTACGCAACAAACGTTCCTTTTCCGCTTCTGGGGAAGGTTCGAAACCCTCTAATTGTAATTTTTGTTGTACAAATATGTCAATGGCATTATGGTTGGGCCAATCCCAATCGGTATTTGGTAAATTGGGCTTTTCGGGTTTGGCAAATGCCCAGTGGGGCTTCCACTCCGCACCTTGTTCGATCCATTTGATAATCATTGCCTTTTCAATGGCAGAAAGGGATAGATGGGATTCCGGGGGTGGCATGGTAATGTCCGGGTCATTGCTCAATATCCTTTCAATACTTTCGCTTTTCCCCGGTTTTCCGGAAACGAATGCATAGTTGCCACTATTGAGTTTGCGGAACGCCTCCTCTTCCAAGTCCAACCTTAGATTGGCCTTTCTAGAGGCCTCATCCGGACCGTGGCAAGCGTAACAGCGATCGGATAAAATTGGTTTAACATGAAAGTTAAAGTCGATAGTTTCGGGGAGATGGGCATATGCTTCTTCA
The DNA here is from genome assembly GCA_947494715.1 of uncultured Flavobacteriaceae bacterium. Classification (GTDB taxonomy): domain Bacteria; phylum Bacteroidota; class Bacteroidia; order Flavobacteriales; family Flavobacteriaceae; genus Ulvibacterium. Next base: position 89,624 of record CANLWG010000013.1, read on the forward strand.
ACATCTTCCGGAACATCAATGGAACAAGATGTTAGGACCAATCCAAAACATAGGGGAATAATTCCAAAAATCAACGCACTGCCTTTCATATCAACCACTAAAAATACATTATTTTAATTGAATTTTTGCGTATTTTCTATGAGTTGATCATATCTTTTGTCATTTTGAGCATTTATGATACGATACGGTTTAAGAATGTGATTTACATAGGATTTAGCAGTATTGATGTTCTTTTTTTTGAGTTTTGCGTATTCGAAATATATTTTACCTTTGGCGAGCAATTGATGGGTCATTAGCTCTGTTGCTTGCACGCAGTATTATAATAATGGAGTGTTAGCTCAGTTGGTTTAGAGCACCGCCTTGACAGGGCGGGGGTCGTTGGTTCGAATCCAATACACTCCACTTTATTGACCGAAGTTTCCTGTCGGCCGAGCAGAGATTATTGGTTCGAATCCAATATGACCCACATAATGTGTTAATTTGAAGCGTTGTCCTCTTGGAAGTTAGTGGATTACCTGCTCTTAGGGTTAAAAGAAATCCAAGAGTCGTTCCAATGCCATACCTCTTGAACCTTTGATAAGAAGCGTTCTATTTTTAGGGAGCGGATTGCTTTTTAGAAAAAACCCGATTTCATCAAGCGACTTAAACTTCTTAAAGGGGGTTTGGGTAGATTGAAAGTGTTCCCCAATGAAATAGGCATTTTCCAAATCCATTTCCAAAACGATATCTACAATTTTTTGATGTTCTTCATTGGCACCTTCTCCCAGTTCGAACATATCCCCCAAAAGAACAATTTTTGGATTCTTGTCCGTCGACTCAAAACTTTCAAGTGCTGCCATCATGCTAGTGGGATTGGCGTTGTAGGCATCCAAAATGATGGTCGATCCATGTTTTTCCATAATCTGAGAGCGATTGTTTTGCGGGATGTAAGCTTCAATGGCCAACTTTATTGTCGAAAGACCAACATTGAAGTATTTGCCCATGCAAATGGCAACGGCACAATTGGTGAAGTTGTAGCTTCCTATCAACCGTGAATTGATCATGATATTCTCGACCTTCAGCCGCACAAAGGGATCGGCACCTAAGAATTCGATTTTATAATACGCTTGCTTATCCGTGCTAAAGCCATATTTTTGAATATAACTTCCCAGTTTTTCCAGTTGAATGGGGTCGTCGGCATTCAGGAAAACGGATTTATGGTTGGCAAGTAAGTAATCGTATAATTCACTTTTTCCTTTTATGACACCTTCCACACCACCAAAACCTTCTAGATGTGCTTTTCCGAAGTTCGTGATGTACCCAAAATCCGGTTGGGCGATTTCGCTCAAAAAAGCAATTTCTTTTTGATGATTGGCACCCATCTCCACAATGGCAATTTCGGTATCTTCCCGTATGGAAAGTAGAGTCAATGGCACTCCAATGTGGTTGTTGAGGTTTCCCTGTGTAGCTATGGTCCTATATTTTTTGGAAAGCACGGCATGTATCAACTCTTTGGTCGTGGTCTTGCCATTACTTCCTGTTAAACCTATGACCTTGGCCGAGCAATGGTTCCGGTGATATGTGGCTAATTCCTGTAACGTTTCCAATACATTATCCACCAAAATATGTTTGTCGGAAACTGCGTATTCTTTTTCATCGATTATGGCATAGGCCGCTCCTTTTTCAAGGGCCTCTTCCGCATACCTATTGCCATTGAAATTATCCCCTTTTAAGGCGAAGAAGATACAATTGTCCTTTATTTTTCGAGTATCCGTGGACGCAATTGGAAACTGAAGAAAGCGTTGGTGTAGGTCTTTTATTTGCATAAATCGAAGATAAAAAAAAGTCCCGGCACAATTGCCGGGACTTTTATATGAATTTTATGCTTCTATTCTGTTTTATTTTACTTTTTTGCCTCTTGGGGTCTTGTTCTTCGTTTTGGACTTTGACCCGACCCTGGACATTGCACATCTAAAACCGATATAATCCGTGGCCATATATTGGGGCAAATACCTTCGTTGAGCTGGATCCAACCAATAGGCCCGATCTCTCCAAGAACCACCTTTGTATACGCGAACCTCATCATTGATCAACGTAGTTCTGTTATTGGATGTATCATATCCGCGGATTAGGTTACCGATAGAATCCCTTTCTATTGTATGTTTGGGAGAGTTGTACATTTTCTTACCATCTTCCTGTTCCTCGTCACTAAAACGATCAAAGAATCGGGAAGAACCTGGATCACCATCACGGTACCCTCTATTGTCGCTCTTGGAGAAATTGGTTCTTAGATAGGTTTCTTTTTCATCAATGGGAACCATGGCAATCTCTCCAGGCAGATTTACAGCCATAATTTTACCGTTAGGCAGTGTATCATAAACAATGGAATCTCGTAGTATATTTACTTTTCCATCCTCGCCAATAGCGGTTTTCATATAGATATTTCCTCTATAGTAGTTAAAATCGCTCACTTCATCATCCACAATAGGTCTATACACATCGGATACCCATTCGGCTACATTACCGGCCATATCATACAAACCAAGGTCATTGGGCTTGTAGGACTTCACTTCCGCAGTAATATCGGCACCATCATCGGACCATCCTGCAATTCCACCGTAATCGCCTTTACCTTGTTTAAAGTTGGCCAATTGGTCTCCACGGCCAACGCGTTGTCCATTTCGGGTATAGTCTCCATCCCAAGGATATTTTTTTCTTCCTCGATAGTTGTTATATTCGCGGGAACCTTGGTTCGCCTGAGCCGCATATTCCCATTCCGTTTCAGTAGGTAAGCGGTATTCGGGCATAATTACACCACTACTTCTTTTGGCATAGTTGGCCACACTATCTTTTTTCTTACTTCCCTGTAATGAATCAATTTGTCCATTGTAAACGGACTCAGGTCTATTAAGATAGGCTGCGGTGCTAAAAGTGCCTTCTACTTCGCCTGTTACGGCCTGATATTTTGCGTCTTTTGCCAAATATCCTTCCCTTTCCAACATAATTTCATTGACACGATCTGTTCGCCACTCCGCAAATTGTGTCGCCTGTATCCAATTTACACCTACCACAGGGTATTCCGCGTAAGCCGGATGTCGCAAATAATTATTTGTCATGGTTTCATTGAATCCCAACCTATTTCTCCATACCAAGGTATCCGGAAGTGCTCCGGTGTATATATTGGTGTATTTTGGATTCTCGGGAGGATAGACACTCTTTAAATAGTCCAGATATTCCAAGTACATGACATTGGTAACTTCGGTCTCATCCATATAAAAGGATTGAACGTGTTGGGCAGAAGGAGTGTTGTTCCAATCATGCATTACATCATCCTGAACCTTTCCTTTGGTAAAAGTACCTCCTTCAACAAAAACAAGGCCTGGAGCGGTTTCTTGCTCCTTAAAATCCGTATTGTATTGGAAACCGCCTTCCTTGGCATTTATCTTCCAGCCTGTAGCTCTTGATACATTTTTGGGAGAAGACAGGGATTTTTTACAACTGGTAACCGTAAAACCTCCTGCTATCACCGCAAAGGAAAGTACAATTTTTAAAAACTGTTTTTTCATCATAATTAGGACTTGAATTCAATTTGTTAAATTGCCGTAAAGCAATGTCAACAGGTCTTTTGATTTAATAAATGGTTGCTTTTCGGCTAATAAAACGATGTTTTGCACATAATATTTTGTTGCCTAAAAAATATTTTCGAATGTGTAACAAACAAGCCGCAAGCGTTTTCTAAAACCATAACGAAGTAATGTTTGTTATAGTATGGACTTTCCCATTCTTTTTCACGATCAGGGCAATTTGGATACGTTTAATGGAAACAAATGATGCATCTTTAAAGAGAATCGCTTTTATTCATAAATCGATCTTAAAAATTATTCACTTTCAATACAAGATATTCTTAAAAAGCCCGTTTAAGTGTGAATAAGGTGCGAAAGTTTATTTACGCAGGGGCACATTTATTAATATAATCCAGATTGTTAAGAGATGAAAAAATTAGCCTTACTAGTTTTGTTTGCAGTTGTTTGTAAAGTGTCGGCTCAGGAAGACCAAAGGGTTATTACCACTGCGGTTCCTTTTTTGACCATTGCCGCGGATGCTAGGTCCGCAGGTATGGGAGATATTGGGGTGGCCACTTCTACGGACGCTTTTTCCCAGCAATGGAATCCGGCAAAATTTGCCTTTGCAGAACGCAAAATGGGCATTGGTTTAAGTTATACCCCTTACTTGGAAAGTATAATAACCGATATATCCCTTTTAAACGCTAGTTTTTATAACAAAATAAATGATCAAAGTGCCTTTGCCCTTAGTTTGCGCTATTTTACTTTGGGAGAGATAGAACTTAGGCAGTTTGCCAATGATCCCGGAACTTTGGCCAAACCCAATGAATTGGCTTTGGATGGGTCATATTCCCTAAAACTGAGCCCAACATTTTCCATGGCCGTGGGAGGTAGATTTATACGTTCTAACCTCAGATTGCCCCAACAAGGTGATGTAGATTCCCAAGCGGCGACCTCATTTGCAGTTGATATTGCAGGATTTTATCGATCGAGGGAAATTGCCTACGACAAGTTTGATGGACGATGGAGAGCCGGTTTCAATATTTCTAATTTGGGAGGCAAGATACAATACGACGAAGGCGGACAGGAAAACTTTTTACCTACCAATCTAAAATTTGGTTTTGGATTTGATTTTATTCTAGATCAGGATAATGTAATAGGTCTTACCTCAGAATTCAATAAACTGTTGGTGCCTACTCCTCGGGATTTTGATGGCGATGGCGATGTAGATTCCGCAGATAACGATGAGTACCAGAACATCGGGTTTTTCAATGGTGTTTTTGAATCGTTTGGCGATGCTCCGGATGGTTTTGGTGAGGAGTTAAAGGAGTTCACCTGGGCCTTGGGTGCCGAATATGTTTATCAAGACGCATTTATGGTGCGTACGGGATACTTTAACGAAAGTGAGGAGAAAGGTTCTAGAAAGTTCTTTACCCTGGGTGCCGGGTTCCGCTTTAAAGCCGCCCAGATAGATTTATCTTATCTGTTCTCTACTTCTCAAGTACGAAACCCTTTGGAAAACACCTTGCGGTTTTCACTTACCTTCAATTTAGGAGAGGAGTACCTTAATGATTAAAAATTATTTTCGGATACAAGTAATATGACAAAACCTGCCTTTAAGCAGGTTTTGTTACTTTTATTGAAAGTCTATTCACTGCTTACCTATGAAAAAACAAAAAGTGTGTTTTGAATTGCAAGTGTTCAGCTCCATTGATGAACTTTCCCAAGAGAACCAAGAATTGATGCAAAAGGCAGTAGATGCCCGAAAAAATGCATATGCACCGTATTCCAATTTTCAGGTTGGTGCTGCGGTTCTATTGGAAAATGGGAAAGTGGTGATCGGCAACAATCAAGAAAATGCCTCTTTTCCTTCGGGCCTATGTGCGGAACGGGTTGCGGTATTTCAAGCTGGGGCCAAATACCCTGGGGAGACTATCAAATCCATAGCTATATCGGCAGCCTCAAAAAGATACACTGTGGATAAACCCGTGGCCCCATGTGGCAATTGTAGACAATCCATCTCAGAATATGAAGTACGGCAGAAGAGCCCCATCGAACTTCTTTTAATGGGTGAAGTAGGCCAAATTGTAAGGTGCGCCTCCATTGCAGATATTCTTCCCCTGGCTTTCGATACATCTTTTTTATAAGAATTCATTTTTTTCGATAAAATGGTGTCCGGGCTATGGAAATTTCCATGTCTCCATTAGCAGTTGCCTTTTACTTCAATTTTTTTTATCCATTCATTTATATGTGTATTTTTGTTTTTCTTTCAATACCCCGATATTTTTCAAAAAGATTGGGATTGGATTGATTGGAGTTTCAAATAAAAAAATCGGTTAATGGAAAAAATCACTAAGGAAACCTATCTGAAATGGTATGAGGACATGCTTTTTTGGAGAAAATTTGAGGATAAACTTGCAGCTGTTTACATCCAACAAAAAGTCAGGGGGTTTCTACATTTATATAATGGGCAAGAGGCGGTACTGGCTGGAGCATTACATGCTATGGATCTTACCAAGGATAAGATGATCACGGCCTATCGAAACCATGTACAGCCCATTGGAATGGGTGTTGACCCCAAAAGGGTCATGGCGGAACTCTATGGCAAGGTTACTGGTACATCAAAGGGAATGGGGGGATCTATGCATATTTTTTCAAAAGAACATCGGTTTTATGGTGGTCATGGAATTGTTGGCGGCCAAATACCTCTAGGTGCCGGGTTGGCTTTTGCGGATAAATATTTTAAAAGAGATGCCGTAACCTTATGCTATATGGGCGATGGAGCCGTTAGACAAGGCTCTTTGCATGAAAGTTTTAATTTGGCCATGCTCTGGCAGCTTCCGGTGGTCTTTGTTTGCGAGAACAACGGATATGCTATGGGTACCTCGGTCGCGCGTACGTCCCACAGTACAGAAATATGGAAGCTTGGATTGGGCTATGAGATGCCCTGTGGCCCCGTGGATGGAATGGACCCCGTTACCGTAGCAAAGGAAATGCACAAGGCCATTAAACGGGCCAGAAAAGGCGGTGGACCTACCTTTTTGGAAATGAAGACCTATAGGTATAGAGGGCATTCCATGTCCGATGCACAGCACTACCGAACCAAAGATGAGGTAGAGGAATATAAAAAGATAGACCCCATTACCCAGGTCTTGGATGTTATCAAAGAAAACAACTATGCCACAGACGACCAGATCAAGGAAATTGATAAACGAGTAAAAGATAAGGTCAAGGAATGTGAAAAATTTGCGGAGGAATCGGAATACCCACCTGTGAATCAGTTATATGATATGGTCTATGAACAGGAAGATTATCCATTTGTACAACATAAATTATAGTTAAATGGCAGAAGTAATAAATATGCCTCGTTTGAGCGATACCATGGAAGAAGGTACCGTGGCCAAGTGGTTAAAAAAGGTAGGCGATAAAATAGAGGAAGGTGATATACTTGCTGAGATAGAGACCGATAAGGCCACCATGGAGTTTGAATCGTTTCACGAGGGGACATTACTACATATAGGTATTCAAGAAGGAGATGGAGCTCCCGTGGATACCCTTTTGGCCATTATTGGTGATGAGGGCGAGGACATTTCAGGATTTTTGAATGGCGCTTCTTCAGGTACAGTTGAGGAAGACTCTTCTCCTGCCGAGGCTTCTGTAGATCAGGAATCCTCAACCGATGAGGTCTCAGAAGAAAGCGTCGGGGATTCCGTGGAAATACCAGAAGGGGTCGAGATTATTAAAATGCCCCGTTTAAGTGATACCATGGAGGAAGGTACCGTTGCCACTTGGTTAAAAAAAGTAGGTGACACCGTGGAAGAAGGCGATATTTTGGCGGAAATTGAAACGGACAAGGCCACGATGGAGTTTGAATCGTTTTACTCCGGTACGTTATTGCACATTGGGATCGAAGAAGGAGGTTCTGCCCCAGTTGATGAGGTATTGGCTGTTATTGGCCCTGAAGGTACCGATGTAGATGCCGTTTTGAGTGCTAAACCTTCCATTGCAGTTACAAAAGACGAATCAACGTCGGATAAAAAAGAGGAAACGGCTTCTGAACCAAAGGTGGAGGCCGCCACAGAAATAAAATCGGTCAGTGATGGTCAACGTATTTTCGTATCGCCCTTGGCCAAAAAAATGGCCCAGGAAAAAGGAATAAACCTGAACGATGTAAATGGCAGTGGCGATCATGGGCGGATAATTAGGCGGGACATTGAAAATTACAAGCCTTCACAATCTCCGCAGCCTGTTGTACAGCCAGCCACAAGTACATCAGAACAGGTTCCGGTAAAACAAGCCGTAACTCCGATTAATCTTCCGATAGGGGAGGAAAGTAGCGAAGAGGTCAAGAACTCCCAGATGCGAAAGGTTATTGCCAAACGTTTAGGAGAGTCCAAATTTACGGCTCCCCATTACTATTTGACCATTGAGGTTGATATGGATAACGCCATAGCCTCAAGAAAGCAGATCAATGATTTGCCGGACACCAAGGTTTCCTTCAATGATATGGTGGTCAAGGCCTGTGCCATGGCATTGAAAAAACACCCACAGGTAAATACTACCTGGGGAGGGGATACTACAATTTACAAGCATCATGTACATATTGGTGTGGCCGTTGCTGTAGATGAAGGTTTAGTAGTGCCTGTACTTAAGTTTACCGATCAAATGAGCCTTACCCAAATTGGGGCCTCAGTAAAAGATTTGGCAGGTAGGGCCCGAAACAAAAAATTGACCCCTGCAGAAATGGAAGGCAGTACTTTTACCGTTTCCAATTTAGGGATGTTCGGGATAGTGGAATTTACTTCCATTATTAATCAGCCTAATTCGGCAATCCTTTCCGTTGGTGCAATAGTCCAAAAACCAGTAGTTAAGAATGGGGAAATAGTAGTAGGAAATACGATGAAGGTTACTTTGGCCTGTGACCACAGAACGGTAGATGGCGCTACAGGAGCACAATATTTATTGACCTTACGCTCATATTTGGAGAATCCGGTCACTATGTTGGCATAATTTGAACTCCTTCTTTGTGAAGAAGAATTTTCAAAATAATTTAAGCACCCCTTTTTTGCGGGTGCTTTTTTTATCTTTAGGAACAAAATCAGTTGATATGAAATATTTCTTCCGAATACTTGTCTTGTCAATCTTAATGGGTTGTGGTGCTACAAAGCTCAAACAGATTGACGCCGACAGCATCCCAAAAACATCCGAAGTTTTAAATGAAAGTGTAGCGGTTCCACCAACCGACTCCAAATCTGCTTCCGTAACGGTACCGCCTAAAATGACAAATTCCAAGTCATCAACCTCCAAAATTCTCTTTTCGGACGATACCCGGGTAAAGGGTATATTAAATTTTTTGGCCTCGGATGAATTGGAAGGACGCGATTCGGGAAGCAAAGGAATAGAAAAAGCGGCGCAATTTATTGAAGGCATATTTACTCAAAATAAGCTCGCTCCCTATTTTGACTCCTATAGGGATACATTGTCCAATTTCAGTAAACCTTCATATAATGTAGTGGGTTGGGTAGAAGGTAACGATGCCACACTTAAAAATGAATTTATCCTTATCGGGGCACATTACGATCATATCGGGATAATTGAACCAGAGGGCGGTGATTCCATAGCCAACGGCGCCAATGATAATGCTACGGGGACTACTACTGTTCTGGAATTGGCCCGTTACTTCGGAAATGCCAAAACCAATAAACGTAGTATCATTTTTGCACTGTTCAGTGCTGAAGAAAAGGGCCTTTTGGGATCAAAACATTTGGCAGAAAAGTTGAAAGCACAAAACTTGGATCTTTATCTGGTACTCAACTATGAAATGGTAGGTGTGCCCTTGGTAGATAAGGAATACCTTACCTATGCGAGCGGGTATGAGAAATCCAACCTTGCCCAAGTATGCAATACCTATGCGGGAAAGGAATTGGTCGGGTTTTTACCAACGGCCAAAAAATTCAATCTGTTCAAACGGTCGGACAACTACCCTTTTTTCGAAATGTTCAATGTACCCGCACATACCTTTTCTACTTTTGATTTTACCAATTTTAATTATTATCATAAAGTTGGGGACGAATCCGACCTTATGGATTTTGAACACATGGCCCATTTGGTGAATCAGTTTATACCGGTTGTGGAAGGAGTGGCCAATGCACCCCAAAAGGAAATACAATACAACTAATGGCAAATGTTATCATCACCGGATGTAGCCGGGGTATCGGTTTTGAACTGGCCCAATTGTTTGCAGATGAAGGGCATCAGGTTTTGGCCCTTTCCCGGAATGCGAAACCTATACGTGATTTGGCCCATTCCAATATCTCTGCATTCCCTTTCAATCTTTGTAAGGAGATCGATTTACAAAAATTGAACAAATTTTTAAAGGAATGGAATACAGTTGATATTCTTATCAATAATGCAGGGATGCTATTGAACAAACCTTTTTTGGAGACCACAGTTCAGGAATTTAAGGAAGTATATAAGGTGAACGTTTTTGGAGTAACAGAAATTGTAAAAACCGTTCTCCCTATGATGCCCAAAAATGGGCATGTAGTGAATATTAGTTCTATGGGCGGTGTACAGGGGAGTGTTAAGTTTCCCGGGCTTTCTACCTATAGTTCCAGCAAAGGAGCGTTGATTACCTTGACCGAACTTTGGGCAGAGGAGTTTAAGGAAACCGGCCCGTCCTTTAATGTGTTGGCTTTGGGTGCCGTACAGACGGAAATGTTGGAAGAGGCTTTTCCAGGGTATCAAGCCCCGACTACCGCTCTGGAAATGGCCACCTATATCAAAGAATTTGCCTTGACGGGGCATAAGCTCTACAATGGGAAATTATTACAGGTAAGTAATAGTACACCTTAAAGTTTTGCTGTAGTTGAGCTATGAATAGGTTATGGAATAATTCGTGGGTTTAGTTTACAGAAATCCGTCCGTTTGATACATACTTTTATTCTCGCCCGCATAGAACGATTTATTTGAGAAGATTTTATAAATAGAACTGAATTTTTGTTGTAGCGTCCATTGAACAGCTTTAAAACATGATATTTTTCACTGTCTTTTTTTGATTCCAGTTCTCCTTATCAATTCGAAAAATGTCGAAAGAGTTTAGCCTTTTTTCAAAGGTCATTCCATTTTTTAATGCTACTTTTTCAGAACTTAAGTTATCAATATGGATCATTGATATCAACGAATTTGCAAAGTTATTTTTGAAAGCGTGATTTTTACATTTTGTCGCAGATTCGGATGCAAAGCCTTGATTCCTAAACTCTGGAAGGATAGCATAGCCAATTTCTAATCTTTTTACATTTTCAATAGTCTGAATTAAAAGACCACACTGACCTATAAGTTGGTTTGTTTTCTTTTCTATCAGGACATTCATGCCACCTAAATCATTTTTGTATCTATGAAATACTTTATCAAACCAAATCTTACACAGTTCAGTTTCTGATAACTTTTGATCTAGATTCAAATATTTCGCAACATCGTTTGAACTAAATAAATCTAACCAAGAATCGAAATCTTCTGGTCTCAGTAGCCTAAATTTTAACCTTTCGGTTTCTTCCCCGTTTAGTAGGTATTTCATTTTCTAGGCGACCTAAAATGTGATTATATCTCTATATGCCATACTCCTATTCCCTAGTTTCGAAAGCCGATACATAAGTTTAGTTTCGTTAGACTAGCATTACAAACCACAAAATACAGATTTCCCTGAATCTTGGACATCTTTAAATTCCTATTTTTGTGCCAATGGATAAAACCCTTAAAAAATACCTGCCGGAACGGGCCGTGGCCCCTTGTCTGCAGCTTATCCAAAAGACCGGGGTTCACCTCAAAATAGTGAACCATAGGGTTACCCGGCATGGTGATTATAGAAGGCTGCCCAATGGATTGCACCAAATTACCGTAAATGCTACCTTGAACCCCTACCGCTTCTTGATTACGTTGGTCCATGAGATTGCCCATTTGGTAGCTTTTGAAAAATATGGCAGACGGATAAAACCTCATGGCCTAGAGTGGAAGCGGACGTTCCAATATTTGATGCTGCCCTTTATTCGCCCGGAGATTTTCCCATCCAAGTTATTGCCCATATTGGCCAAACATTTTAAGAACCCCAAGGCCAGTAGTGATACGGATGCCCATCTATCATTGGCCCTCAAGCAATTTGATGCCGGACATACAGATAAAACCTACATTTTTCAATTACCTTTGGGAAGCGTTTTTCGCATCTATAACGGTAAATTGTTTAAAAAAGGAAATAAGCGCGTAAAACGCTATGAATGCGTGGAATTAGGTACGGGTAAAGTATATTTATTCCAACCTAATGCGGAAGTGGAGCTAATTACCGATTAAGGTATTGCCCTGAGCGCAGTCGAAGGACAATTAAATGATGACCAAATACAGAAGTCGAATTGATTACTGATTGATACTATGAATGCAAACTATTACGCCGTATTGATGGCAGGAGGTGTAGGATCTCGGTTTTGGCCGGTAAGTACGTCCACCTATCCCAAACAATTCCATGATATGTTGGGTACCGGGGACACCCTTATCCAAAAGACCTTCAAACGCCTTAATACATTTATACCAACGGAGAATATCCTTGTTCTGACCAATGAGCGATATAATGACCTAGTGTTGGAACAATTGCCCTTGGTAAAGCAGGAACAGGTGGTCTTGGAACCGGCCATGCGCAATACGGCCCCTTGTATATTATATGCCGCGTTAAAGATTCAAAAGATGAATCCCGATGCCGTTATGATCGTAGCACCCAGTGATCATTGGATAGAGGATGAAGAAGCCTTTGCCCAGGATGTCATTGCATGTTTTAATAAGTGCGAAAAAGAAGAAGTGCTTTGTACATTGGGAATCATACCTACTTTTCCAAATACTGGATTTGGTTATATCGAGTATGAAAAAGAGGCTGATGGGAAATTAAAAAAAGTCCATCAATTCCGGGAAAAACCGGATTATGAAACCGCCAAGAAATTCTTGGCCCAAGGTAATTTTCTCTGGAACGCGGGAATTTTTATTTGGGGGGTGAGTACCATAATCAATGCTTTTCAGGAACATCAGCCTTCGCAATATGAGTTGTTTTCTGAGGGGATGTACTGCTATAATACAGCTGATGAAAAGAGTTTTATTGCTAAGAATTATATAAAAGCTGAAAATATCTCCATTGATTATGCTATTTTAGAGCGTTCCAAAGCTATTTATGTACTACCGGCCTCCTTTGATTGGAATGACCTAGGTACTTGGGGTTCCTTGTTCGATAAACTGGACAAGGACGAAAACAATAATGCCATAGTAAATTGCCAAGTAGTAAGCGAGGACGCCTCGGGGAATATGATCCGCTCCCCAAAAGGAAAGATTGTAGTGGTAGACGGATTAAAGGAGTATATTATTGTAGATAAAGAAGAAGTGTTGTTGATTTATCCCAAATCCAAGGAACAGGACATCAAAAAAGTATTGTCAAAAGTAAAGGATACTTTCGGGGATAAATATGCATAATAATGAACAATAATCTGAACCAAGAAAATAGTACCCCCACAGGAAAACCACAGGACAGCGGTGATGATGTAAAAAAGAATTTTCAAGGATTATTGGGGAGTACCAAAAAATTCCTCTTTGAATTGTTGGACATCCGTAGCAATACGGATCAAGGTGCTACCAAAGAAGCCATTATTGCCGATATTCCTTTCAAAGGGCATACTTCATGGATTTTAATCTGTTCCATTTTTATTGCCTCGGTGGGCCTTAATGCCAATTCTACTGCCGTGGTCATTGGGGCCATGTTAATTTCCCCTTTAATGGGCCCTATTTTGGGTATTGGCATGTCTGTTGCCATTAATGATATTGATACATTGAGGCGTTCGCTCAAGAATTTTGCCGTTATGGTGGTCCTAAGCGTACTTACGGCATATCTGTTTTTTAGATTTTTTCCGCTTCGCGATGAATCATCGGAACTTTTGGCCAGAACTGCTCCGGATATTAGAGATGTATTGATCGCCTTTTTTGGGGGTCTTGCACTGGTAATCGCCCGGGCAAAGAAAGGAACTATTGCCTCGGTAATTTTTGGTGTCGCCATAGCCACGGCTCTTATGCCCCCTTTATGTACCGTTGGTTTTGGCTTGGCAATTGGCAATTGGCAATATGCCTGGGGCGCTATGTATCTTTTTATTATCAATACGATTTTTATCGCCTTGGCCACTTTTCTGGTGTTGAAATTACTGCGTTTCCCTATGGTTCGGTATGTAAATTCCAAAAGGCGCAGATTGGTTTCCCGAGTTGCCTCGATTATCGCCATTTTAGTAATGGTACCAGCGGGATTCACGTTCTATGATGTCTTTCAAGAATCATTGTTTCGAAATCAAGCCAATCAATTTATCAGCGAAAAAATAGCGCCTTACCAATTTTCAGGGGAAGGCCGTTTTTTAGAGGATTTCTCCGATATAGAATTCAACCATGGTGAAAACCCTTCCATAGAGCTGGTATTTATGGGCAACGAAACCGTACCTGACAACATAATAGCGACTTGGAATTCCCAGAAGAACGAATTTTCAAAATTGCAAAACAGTGAACTGCGCATTATCCAAGGTTCCAAAAATGATGAATTCGATCAATTGAAATACGTAAACGAGTTGTATGAATCCCAGAAAGAAGCCCTATTGGGTAAGGACGAAAAGATACAATTGTTGGAATCCGAAGTCAACCGATTAAAACAGTCGGCTACCCAACAAATTCCCTTTCGTGAAATCAGTACAGAAGCAAAGACCAACTATGAGAACCTTTCCGCTATGGGTTTTTCGTACATGATAACCACAGACTTCAATAAAACGGATACAATTCCCGTTTTTGAGGTGAAATGGAAACAAGGCATTTCCACGAACCAAAAAACGAAGGACACAAAAAAGCTTACAGATTGGTTGAAATTGCGATTGAACAACAAGAATATTCAGCTAAAGGAAGTAACCCAAGATTGATTTCTTCTGGATAAGTGAAGTTCTATATTCAGGATTCCACCTTCCATAAATCGCAAACTTTACGGTTTTCAAAAAGGTGGATTTCCCCTTTTGATAAAAATTGGTGGAACTAATTGCGTTCTTCAATATACATCTGCCGCACTTTCTTAAAAAGTTCGGAGGAGTATACGAAATTGGTAACGGCCTTATTATCGGTCTTAAAAATTTCCTTATTGGTGCCTTCCCATTCCTTGATGCCATTTTTTAGAAAAATAATCTGTTCCCCAATTTCCATAACGGAATTCATATCATGGGAATTTATTACCGTAGTAATATTGTATTCTTGAGTAATTTCCTGGATAAGATTATCGATTAATATGGCCGTTTTGGGATCAAGACCGGAATTGGGTTCATCACAGAACAGGTATTTAGGATTCATGACAATGGCCCTGGCAATGGCCACTCTTTTTTGCATTCCACCAGAAATTTCGGAAGGATATTTATGATGGGCGTCGATTAGATTCACCCGCTTTAACACAAAATCCACACGATCTTGCATTTCTGAAACGGACTGCTTTGTAAACATTTCCAAAGGGAATCGTACATTGCCTTCTACGGTCATAGAATCAAAGAGGGCACTTCCCTGGAATACCATCCCCATTTCCTGTCTAAGATTTCGTTGTTCACTGCCCGACAATTCGGAATATATCTTGCCATCATAACTTATGGTGCCTTCTTCAGGTGTAAACAACCCCAGCAAACATTTTATAAAAACAGTTTTTCCAGAACCACTCTGACCTATGATAAGGTTGGTCTTTCCTTTATCAAAACGCGTTGTTATACCCTTCAGGACATGGGCATCGCCAAAAGATTTATGTATGTTGTCCACTTCGATCATTAGCCCAGTAATAGTTGTGTTAGGATATAATTCAAGATGATGATAACCACACTGGTCCAAACAAAGGAAGTTGTGGCCGCTTTACCTACTTCCAAAGCACCACCTTTCATATAAAATCCATGGAAGGAAGGTATGGTAGCCAATATAAAGGCAAACACCAAGGTTTTGATAAAAGAGTAGGTAACATGAAAGGTATTAAAATCCAACTGGAGGCCTTCCACAAAATCCGCACTGGTACTAAACCCCCCGAAAACTCCGGCTACCCAGCCCCCAAAAATTCCGACGTACATAGCTATGGCAATAATAAAGGGATAAAACAACATGGCAATAATCTTCGGGAATACCAGATAGTTCAGTGCATTGACACCCATTACCTCTAGCGCATCAATCTGTTCCGTTACCCGCATAGTACCGATACTTGAGGTGATATAGGAGCCCACTTTCCCGGCCATGATTATCGAACAGAAAGTGGGGGCAAATTCCAATATAATGGATTGCCGTGTAGCAAAACCCACTAAGTATTTGGGAATAATTTCACTGGTAATATTCAAAGCCGTCTGTATGGCCACGACCCCACCTATAAAAAACGAGATAAAAATGAGAATACCGAGAGATCCGTAGATAAGTTCGTCTATTTCCTTTAAGATCAACGACTTCATTATGCCCCACTTTGTCGGTTTTTTAAAAACCTCCTTTACCATAATCGCATAACTGCCAATCGATGCTATATAATTCATGGATTAAAAATAGACTTCTTGCCGTAAAAATAACAATAAAGGAATTCATTTAACCTGCATTTAAAGTTTTAAGGAGTATTTTATATACTTTTGTTTTTTGAAAAATGCCGGATATGCTTCTGAAAAAAAACCTTCCTTTTTTATATGTTCTATTGGTAATTTTTATATCCTCCACCGCTTTTGGCCAAAGAAAATCCAAAGAGACTCCTAAGCAAAAACAACAGGTGGAGTTGCGAACTTCGCCAAGACTTGTTGTGGGTATAGTGGTGGATCAGATGCGCTATGATTATCTTACCCGATTTTGGAACCATTTTGGGGAAGGCGGTTTTAAACGAATGATAGGGGAAGGGTTCAACTGTAAGAATAACCATTTTAACTATGCACCTACCAGTACGGGGCCAGGACATACATCGGTTTACACGGGAACTACGCCTGCAACGCATGGCATTATTGGAAATGAATGGTATGATAAAGAATCCGGATTAAACGTGTATTGTGCCGGTAATGATGAGTATACATCTATTGGAACAACATCCAATGCTGGACAAATGTCCCCTCACCGAATGAATGTTAGTACAATAACGGATGAATTGCGCTTACATACTCAAATGCGTGGAAAGACTATTGCCATTGCCTTAAAGGACAGGGGTGCCGTGCTGCCTGGTGGCCATACGGCAAATGCCGCTTATTGGTTTCATGGCAGCGATGAGGGCAAATGGATAAGTAGCTCATACTATATGTCCCAACTTCCAAAATGGGTAAATGACTTCAATGCATCCGGTAAGGCACAAGGCTATAAGAAGGCTTGGACTACTCTAAAGGACATAAATCTATATATGGAAAGTGGTCTGGATAATACGAACCATGAAGGCTTATTTGAGGATGAAACCACCCCAATTTTCCCTCATAGTACACCAAACCTGTTGGATAAGAACAAAGATTTTGAAATTATAAAATCCACTCCTTACGGGAATAGCATTACTGCTGATTTTGCCATTGAAGCATTGGAACAAGAAAATTTAGGTGGAGATACTATCACAGATTTCTTGGCGATCAGTTTTTCCAGTACAGATTATGTTGGACATAAATATGGGGTGAATTCCAAGGAGGTACAGGATACCTATTTAAGATTAGACCAAGATTTGATCCGTCTTTTTAAGGCTTTGGACGAGAATGTTGGAAAAGGGGAATATACCGTTTTTTTAACAGCAGATCATGGTGCCATTGATGTGCCGTCCTATTTAATAGATCAAAAAATTCCGGCGGGTTATTTGGGATGGAACAATTTAAAAGCGGAATTTGAACAATTTTTGGAGTTTACCTACGGAACTAAGGACATTGTCAAAAACTTTTCCAACAACCAGTTGTTTTTGGATCACAAGATTATTGCGAACTTGGATCTGGATTTGAAAGAGGTTCAAGAGACTATTGCCCAAGAATTATTGGGGTATGGACCTATTGACCGAGTATACACTGGTTATCAAATGTGGCAGAACAAATATACCTCGGGGATTCCCTATATTTTACAAAATGGTTACCATCAAAAACGATCAGGGGATATTCTCATTGTATTGAAACCGGGACACATTGGTTCTCCGAGAAAGGGCTCTACCCATGGTTCCCCACAGATTTATGATACCCACGTGCCTTTGTTGTTCTACGGTAAGGGAATTAAAAAGGGTAGCACTGTAAAACGGACCGAAATTCCCGATATAGCCCCCACTTTAGCCGCTTTACTCGGAATTGCCTTTCCCAATGGTAGTACAGGAAAACCCATTGCGGAGGTTTTAGAGTAATCGGTCTTAAAATGAAGGATAGTCCAATAGGTATTTTTGATTCCGGAGTCGGGGGGACTTCCATTTGGAAAGAAATTCAAAAACTTCTCCCCAAAGAAAATACATTATATCTTGCCGATAGCAAAAATGCACCATACGGTGAGAAGTCCAAAGAAGAAATTGTTCGATTGAGCCGAAAGAATACGGAATTCTTGTTGCAAAAAGGGTGCAAGTTAATTGTTGTAGCCTGCAACACGGCTACAACTAATGCGATTACTTATCTAAGGGATAATTATGACGTTCCATTTATCGGCATTGAACCTGCCATAAAACCAGCGGCCTTGAACTCAAAATCCAGAACAGTGGGTGTTTTGGCCACAAAAGGGACATTGGCCAGTAGTCTTTTCCATAGTACTTCGGAAAACCATGCCTATGGTATTCAGATAGTGGAACAAGAAGGTACAGGATTGGTGGAACTCATAGAAAAGGGAGAACTCCAATCAGCAAAAACAAGGAGCCTGCTTAAAAAATACCTTGGACCTATGTTGAACAAAGGGATAGATTATTTGGTACTTGGTTGTAGCCACTATCCCTATCTGATTCCTCTATTAAGGGAAATGCTACCACAACATGTGAGGATAATCGATTCCGGGGAGGCGGTGGCCCGACAGACCAAAGCTATCTTATTGGAGCGTGATTTACTGAATTCCAACAGTGGTGTGGTAAAACATCAATTTTACAGTAATATCGATAATACTGTCCTTAGGAACTTGCTATGTAACGTAGATGCCCAAATTGAAGTTTCCTATTTGGATTTTTAAAAAAGTCTTAAGTTCTTTTTTAATAGTGGATTAAAAAATCGTTTTATGGGACTGTAAATAATATGTTCCATTAACATATAGTCATTTTATAACTAGGAAAACTATACACTACTTATTGCCTAACATAGGTCAAATAGGTAAAATCAAACTTGTGTTTGGCATCTTTGGGATGGTATTCCTCGGTGGTCAATTTCCAGATACTTTCATCGATTTTTGGAAAAAAAGTGTCCGCATTGGGAAATGTGGCATGGATTAGGGTCAATTCCAATTTGTTGGTAAATTTTTCACCCTGTTTATATATTTCCCCTCCACCAATAATAAAGGAAAGCTTATCTTCTTTTACCAAATCTATGGCCTCTTCCACACTATGAACTGTAGTACAATCTTTATAGGGTATTTTGTAATCCTTGTCCCTGGTAACAACAATATGAAATCGGTTGGGCAAGGGTTTGGGGAAACTCTCAAAAGTTTTTCGCCCCATAATTATTTTGTGTCCCGAGGTAAGATTCTTGAAGCGTTTAAAGTCATCCGGAAGATGCCACAATAAGTCATTATCCTTTCCCAGGGCCCTATCTTCACCCATAGCAGCTATCATGGCAATGGTATTCACAATTCTTTTTTTTTATTGATTTTGGAAAGTGGAAAATCTATTTCGATTTCTTTTTGTAGTTCCGCTATCCGTTCTTTTTGCTTGGCGACCAATTTTTCACGTTGTTTTCGCTCCCAATCCCTTCCCATAAATCTTTGGGTCACAAGGACATTGAAAACATGCAACGCAAACAAAAATGCCCAAAGAGTAATAGCCCATAAAAACCAATCATATTCCTCCCAATATTTTAGGATTTTGTTGATCAGAACCAAAAATACGCTCCCGATCAAAAAAACCACAAAATGGGTATACAATCGTTTCTTCTGTTTTATACGTATCTGTGCCGTTTCCAAAAGTTCGTGTTGTTCCTGGTCCAAATGTGTATCATTTTTATTCTTGGAAAACATGCGAATAGCTATCTTTAAAGGCAAAGATACAGTAATTGGAGTGTATCTGAAGTTTGAGTTATGGAGAACATACGAAAAGAATTTCCCCTATTGGATACCTGTGTTTACTTAAATACGGCTTCCTCTGGGCTATTGTCCAAAAGTCTGTTGGATTGGAGACATAAACATGACCAAGCTTTTTTTGAGAAGGGAAGTGGAATGAAGGTAAAGGCTATAATGGGCCTTATTCCAGAAACACGCAATACGGTGGCACGTTTTTTTAATTGTAAGATGACCAATGTAGCATTGACACCGAATTTTTCATTGGGGATGAACCTCTTATTGGATGGATTGGATAAAAAACATAAAGTGCTGCTTTTGGAAGAGGACTATCCATCGGTAAACTGGCCCTTTGAACAAAGGGGATTTGCTATGGATTATATTAAGATAGATGAGCATTTGGAAGAGGAAATCTATAAAAAGGTAAAGTCCAAAAATATTTCCATACTGGCCTTGAGTGTGGTACAATGGTTAAACGGAATTCAAATTGATTTGGATTTTTTGAAAAACCTGAAAAAAGAATTCCCAAACCTCTACATAATTGCCGATGGCACACAGTTCTTGGGAACAAAGGATTTTGATTTTGAGGCATCGGCAATCGATGTCCTAGGTACAAGTACATACAAATGGTTGTTATCAGGGTATGGAAATGGTTTTTTCCTGGTCAAGAATAGGGCAAAGGAGCTATTTTCAATGAAGTCCATAGGATTTAATTCCGTGAATGGCGATATGTCCAAGAAGGAAAAAATGGAATTTGTTAAACATCTGGAGCCAGGCCATTTGGATACATTCAACTTTGGAAGTTTAAAATTTTCCTTGGATTCTTTGACAAGCATTGGAATAAAAAAAATTGAAAAACAGAATCTACGACTTCGAAAAAAGGCAATGCAAGAACTTGGTAATTTGGGTTTGTTAAAGGAATTTGTACTTAGGAGGAAGCATCATGGAAATATCCTCAATATTCTGGGGGATGAAAAATGCTTTCAGCATTTAACGAATAACAACATCATTTGTGCACAAAGAGGGAACGGAATACGGTTGAGTTTTCACTTCTACAACAACGAAAACGATATAGATACACTTATAAATGCCTTAAAAACAACGGTATAGAATTGGTTCTTTTAAAAATACGCTGCTCTTTTTTGTAGAACTCGGTTAAATGTTATTAAAATATTACGAAAATGATAAAAATGATTTTAATCATTGTAAATGAGCATTTTATTGCATTAGTTTTGCGCAAAATTTAAAAACAGATTATCATGGCAATTGCAAAACAATACCTAAAGACCAAGCCCGTATGTAAAGTGACCTTTACCGTACCGGCAGAAGACGCTAAAAAAGTAGCTGTTGTTGGAGATTTCAACAACTGGAACCCTAAAGGGAGCACTTTGAAAAAATTAAAGAATGGTACCTTTAAGGGTACTTTTGATTTACCTAGTGAAAACACTTATGAATTTAAGTATTTGGTAGATGGCAACTACGTAAACGAAACAGAGGCCGATCGTTTCCAATGGAACGATTTCGCTGGATCTGAGAATCCTGTATTGGAGGTTTAGTAGAAAAATGATTTATGAAGGGCAGGGAAACAAAGTGTTTTTCCTGCCTTTTTTATTTTGTTATGGTTACACCCTTCCAAAAGGCTACATGACCTTTTATAGGTTTGGCCAATTCGCTTACTTCCGGATAGTACCAAGCCGCATCCTTATTTTCCGTACCATCAACATTTATGGTATAGTAAGAAGCTTGGCCTTTCCAAGGGCACGTAGTATGGGTTTCACTTTCCTTAAAGAATTCTTTCTTTATACTATGTGCAGGGAAATAATGATTATTCTCCACTACAATGGTATCATCACTTTCCGCAATTACGGTATCATTCCAAATAGCTTTCATACGTATTCCTTTTTAAATAAGTAGTCTTTATAGAGATGGCCTTGGTCGCTGAATTGCGCCACAATTTGTAGCCCGGCTTTTTCTGCTAGCCAATTAACGACTTCGTCATCATATTTTTGCGATATCTCTGTATGAATGGTCTCCCAAGGCTTGAAGTCAACTTTTAGGTTCAATTTGTCAATGCATACGGATTGTTGTTCTTTAGAGACCAGATAACTTTTGGCCGTACCTGTCTCCGGGTCGTATACTTCCCAATGCAAAAACTTTTCCAAATCAAAGTTGGCTTTTAATTCCCGGTTTATCCGGGTCAAAACGTTCTTATTAAAGGCTTCCGTAATTCCGGTCTTGTCATTATAGGCGTCCAATATCGTTTGCGGATTCTTTTTTTGGTCAAAACCAACAAAAAAAAGATCATCCTCATTCATCAATTTTTGAACACTTTTTAGAAAATCAATGGCTTGGGGATGTAAGAGATTGCCAATATTGGAACCTAAAAAAAGAATGACCTTTCTTGCCCCGTTATCGGAATTGATGTCCGCCAAAGCTTCAAAATATGTCCCTTGTAAAGGTTCTATGTTTAAGTTGGGTAATTCTTTATGCAATGATCTTTCAAGTTGATTCAAAACATTTTGACTGATGTCTATCGGTTTGTAGGTGAAACTAACGTTGTCCGAGACCAAATGTTTCAACAAAATTTTCGTCTTTTTACCGTCCCCGGCCCCAAGTTCAATAAGGTTAAATCTGCCTTTTTCCGAAGAAAACCATTGGGCAATTCTACCCTTGTGGGTGTCAAGAATTTCAAATTCGGAGTCCGTCAAATAATATTCGGGCATATTCATGATGTCCTGGAACAGCTTGTCTCCTTGGGCATCGTAAAAATATTTGGACGACAAATGTTTTGGAAAACCAGTAAGACCTTGATAGACCTCCTCCTCAAATAATGTTTCAAAAATAGTACTTGTTTGTTCTTGCATGTAGCCTAAGTCGAAATTATAGGGTATACCCTACATTGAAGTTAAAAGATTATTTTGCCAATCGCAGACCAGTGAATTGCCAACGCAACTGGGGGTGGAAAAAATTACGGTACGTAGGTCGCGTATGTTTTTTGGGTGTAGCGACCGAACCTCCGCGCAGCACCTTTTGGTTTACCATGAATTTACCGTTGTATTCGCCCAAGGCACCATCCGCTTTTTGGTAATTTGGGTAGGGCAGATAGGCGCTTTCCGTCCATTCCCAACGGCTGCCCCAAGGGAAATAAGCCTGGGCAACTTCCCATTCAAATTCTGTTGGTAGTCTACAGCCCTTAAATTGAGCAAAGGCAAAAGCTTCAAAATAGGATATATGGGTCAAAGGTGCATTTGGATCTACTTTTTGCAGCCCATTAAGGGTAAACTGATGCCATTCACCGTCTATTTCATGCCAGTACAGGGGAGCGGAAATAGCATTCTGGTTTACCCAGTCCCAGCCTTCCGCATGCCAAAGGTGAAATTTTTTGTATCCTCCGGCATCCATAAATTCCAGATACTCCGAATTAGAGGTCAAGGCATTGGATATTTGGTATTGATGTAAGTACACTTTATGCCTTCCCAATTCATTATCATAGCAGAAATCACTTGTGTTATGGCCTATTTCATAAATGCCCTCTTCAATGGAGATCCATTCCTTAGGATGTGCCTCTGTCGCATGCTCTTCCAAATGGGCCGAATATACTGGAAGTAACGGGTTATTTCCCAAAATGTATTTGATATCGGTCAATAGGAGTTCTTGGTGTTGCTTTTCATGGTGGACACCAATTTCAAGTAGACTATACAATTGCGGACTTTGATTTTCTTCAAATAGATTTTTTATGGCTTTGGTCACATAAGCACGATAGGCATACACTTTCTCCACGGACGGCCTTGAGAGATTGCCCCTGTCCGAACGGATTACCCGTTTCCCCACGGTTTCATAATAGCTATTGAAGACGAAAGCAAAATCATTGTCAAAGATTTGGTAACCCTTGGCATAAGGTTTTAGGATGAATTCCTCAAAGAACCAGGTAGAATGCCCCAAATGCCATTTGGGCGGGGAGACATCCACTATGGGTTGTACTACGTAGTCCTCGACTTCAAGAGGTGCGCATAGGGTTTCAGTATATTTTCGGGTTTCCAGAAAAAAATCCAGAAGGGTGTCGGTAAGTAGCATAGTAAATGAATAAGGCTAAAGATACAAAATATGATGTTTTGCCTTTGCCACCATTCTGGTAAAAATTACTTCTAAACCGCCACAGCCCCCTTAATATGAGGATGTGGATTGTAATCCAGCAATGTGAAGTCCTCAAAAGTAAAATCAAAGATATTCTTGACCCCAGGATTCAATGTCATTTTGGGCAAAGGACGCGGTTCCCGACTTAACTGAAGTTCTACCTGTTCCATATGATTGGTATAAATATGGGCATCCCCAAATGTATGAACAAATTCACCGGGTTCATAACCGCAAACTTGGGCAACCATAAGGGTGAACAAGGCATAGGAGGCAATATTAAAAGGTACCCCCAAAAAAATGTCGGCACTGCGTTGATAGAGCTGACAAGATAATTTTCCATCTGCCACATAGAATTGGAAAAATGCATGACATGGTGGCAAGGCCGCCTTGCCTTGTGCCACATTTTCTGAAAATGATTTTGAAGTATCCGGTAACACACTGGGGTTCCAGGCAGAGACCAGCATGCGCCGACTATCCGGATTATTTTTTAATGAATGGACAACTTCCTTGATTTGGTCAATTTCCTCATTGTTCCAATTACGCCACTGGTGGCCATAGACCGGACCTAGATTTCCATTTTCATCGGCCCATTCGTTCCAAATCCGAACTCCATTCTCCTGAAGATATCCAACATTGGTATCACCTTTTAAGAACCAAAGGAGTTCATGAACAATAGATTTTAAATGCAGTTTTTTGGTAGTAATCATTGGGAAACCTTCGCTCAGGTCAAATCGCATCTGGTAACCAAATACGCTTATAGTCCCGGTTCCTGTCCTATCCTGTTTTTGATTTCCGTTTTCCAGAACGTGCTTCAGTAAATCGTGATATTGTTTCATGGCATTTTACCGTACCCTCTCCTAGGAAAAGGAACTTTAAAGTTTAAAATAACTGTAGGTAAAAATAAATAAACACTTCGTTTGTCAATGGACACTTACCCTTTTAATTATTAAAAAATTATTAACGCAAGATTTGAGATTGCCTTTTTAAGGATTCGATTATCCCAAAATCATTCCGGCAATCGTAGCGGAGAGCAGTGAGGCTATGGTGCCTCCTATGAGTGCCTTCATCCCAAACTCCGAAAGTGTTTTACGTTGTCCGGGAGCCAATGATCCAATTCCGCCAATTTGAATACCTATTGAAGCAAAATTGGCAAATCCACATAGCATATAGGTTGCCATGATGATGGATTTGTTATAAGTGAAATGCAGCGGATTTTTTGGATTTTTTAATTCTGCCAACTGTATGTAACCTACAAATTCACTTGCTGCCAATTTTACGCCTAACAATTGTCCCATTAAGGCAAGGTCTTCCTTGGCCACACCAATAAGCCACATCAATGGGGCAAACAGATATCCTAATACCAACTCTAAGGAAAGGTCTTTGTAGGGCGTGTTTTGATTGATCCAGCCGTTAAAATCCCCTATGGTGCCCAATTTTAAAAGGCCGTAGTTGATCATGGCTATGAAGGCGACAAATACCAGTAACATGGCGGCTACGTTGGCAGCGAGTCGCAATCCTTCCGTAGTCCCCGTTGCCATGGCATCTAGGATATTGGAACCAATTTTTTGCTTGGAAATCTTGATATTCGTATTGATACTCTCGGTTTGGGGCATCAATATTTTGGAGATTACAATGGCCCCCGGAGCGGCCATTACCGATGCGGCGAGCAGATGTCTTGCAAATTCCAAACGCAATGCTTCATCCGTACCCCCTAAAAACCCAATATATGCTGCTAAAACCCCTCCAGCTACCGTTGCCATTCCACCGATCATTACCAATAGGATTTCCGAGCGGTTCATTTTTTCGAGATATGCCTTGATCATTAATGGCGATTCCGTTTGCCCTAAAAAAATATTGCCTGCAACACTTAGACTCTCGGCTCCGGAAATTTTTAAGAGTTTGGTCAGTGCCCATGCCAATCCTTTCACTACTTTTTGAATAATTCCCAGATAAAACAGGACAGAGGTCAATGCGGAAAAGAAAATAATGGTAGGTAGGATCATTATGGCAAAAGTGACCAATGGACTCTCAATTTCGTTTGTGGTAAACGAACTGAACAGAAATCTCGTCCCTGCTTCCGTAAAGGTCAAGACTTTATTGAAGGCCTTTCCCAAGAGAGTAAAAATGGTACGTATAAAAGGCACTTTTAATATTCCGATACCAATAAGAAACTGAGCCAATAATCCAAGGCCGACCGTTTTCCAATTAATGGCTTTTTTGTTGGAACTAAATAGGAAGGCAATTAACACAAGTGCCAACATTCCCAAAACTCCTCGTAAAAAACTGGTAAGCGTAAACCCTTGATTTGGGATAATATCCATACTTCTAGTGGATACCATGTCATTTACAAGGACTGTATCCAAAGCCGGTGCAATGGTATCCTGGGCAGTAACTTGTTGGGTGAGTGAAGGAAAGGCAAAAAGAAAGACAAGCAGAATTACCCAACAACTTTTTCTCATGGAAGGGTTTTATCAGTTCCGTTTGGAAATTTCATCCCGTAGTTTGGCGGCCTTTTCGTAGTCTTCGTTTGCCACAGCCTTATCCAGCTCCTTGTGCAGCTCTTCCAAACTAAGTTCTTTGTAAGCCTCAGAAGCCCCAGTGTCTATTTCCACGGTCTCTCCTTCCTGCAGGATTTCATCCACCATAATGCTATCATCATTCTCATCCTTTTCCTTGTCCTTGGACGAGAATTTCAAGAAAATACCTGCTTTGTCCAAAATGGTCTTGTAGGTAAATATAGGCGCATTAAATCGCAATGCCAGGGCAATGGCATCACTGGTACGGGCATCAATAATCTCTTCTATTTTATCCCGCTCACAAATAATGCTGGAATAGAACACACCATCGACCAACTTGTGTATAATGACCTGTTTAACCACAATATCAAACCGATCGGCAAAATTTTTGAAAAGATCATGCGTAAGGGGCCTTGGGGGTTTAATTTCCTTTTCCAGGGCTATAGCAATGGATTGCGCCTCAAACGCACCAATAACAATGGGAAGCTTACGATCGCCTTCAACTTCGTTCAAAATCAAGGCATAGGCCCCATTTTGTGTTTGGCTATATGATATTCCCTTTATTTTTAACCGAACTAGGCTCATAGTAGTCATTAAGCCATAAAAGGCTGTTCAAACAAAGGGGCAACCTAGTTTTGAACAGCCCTTTAAGGGTCACAAATTAACAAAAATTAAGTGTTTTGCGCCTTAAAATCCTTTAATTTTTCGATGAGTTTGGGAACTACTTCAAAGGCATCCCCAACAATTCCATAGTCCGCAGCCCTAAAAAATGGAGCTTCAGGGTCAGTATTGATAACCACTTTGGTCTTGGAGGCACTAACGCCGGCCAAATGTTGGATGGCCCCCGAAATTCCAATGGCTATATATAAATTACTGGCCACCGGTTTGCCTGTTTGGCCTACATGCTCTCCATGGGGTCTCCACCCCAGATCCGACACGGGTTTGGAACATGCGGTTGCTGCACCTAGAACTTCGGCCAGTTCTTCTATCATTCCCCAATTTTCGGGACCTTTTAGCCCCCTACCACCGGAAACCACAATGTCCGCGTCTGCAATAGTCGCCTTCCCAACTACTTTATCTACTTCAATGGATTTCATCAAAAAACTTGAGTCATCTATATTGGGGCTAAAATCTTCTATTTCAATATCCACTTTGTTTTCAATCTGGCCAAAGGCATTGTTAGATACCCCTACTATTTTAATATCGGTATTGATTTGTGTATGAGCAAAGCCTTTATTGCTAAAAGCCGTCCTTTTTACGGTAAAAGGCTCTATACTTTCGGGGGCAGCAACAACGTTAGGGGCATACCCCGCCTTAAGCCTGGCCGCCAATATAGGAACCATAAATTTGGTGTCCGCACTGGAACTAACTATTACAACTTTAGCATTTTCCTTTTCCACTGCTTGGGCAATAACGCTTGCAAATGCCTTGGCATTAAATGTTTTGAGTTGTTCATTGGAAACCTTCAATACCTTGGAAATTCCATTTTCACCCAAACTTTCATTATCGTGGGCATTAAATGTTATGGCTATCGCCGATGTACCTAGTAGACTTGCTACCTCTTTTGCGTAGGAAGCTGCCTCAAAGGCATTTTTTTTGAACTTTCCGTTTTCCGACTCGGTATATACTAAGACTGACATATTTTTATCAAATTTCAATTCTCAAACTCCAATTCTAACAGTGAATGCGCCATTTAGATTACTTTGGCCTCATTGTGCAATAGATCTATCAACTCTTCAATTTTATCGGAATCTACTAGTTTCACCGTACCCTTGGGAGCAGGTTTTTCAAATTTCTTATCCTCTGTACCTTGAATTGCATCTATAGGCTCCACCACATTTAACGCTTTTTTTCTGGCCATCATAATACCTCTCATATTGGGGATTCTAAGTTCACTCTCCTCTACCAACCCCTTTTGTCCCCCTACTACTAGAGGTAAAGTGGTTGCCAATGTTTCTTTTCCACCATCTATCTCTCGGATGGCGGTAACCTTATCTTCCTCATCTTCCTCGATTTCCAGACCTATACAAGTATTTACAAAGTTCACATCCAACAAAGTGGCGAGCATTCCCGGTACCATTCCTCCATTATAATCGATGGATTCCCTACCGGCAATCACCAGATCATACTGCCCATTTTTAACCACCTCTGCCAATTGTTGGGCAACGAACAGACCATCCGTGGGAACAGCGTTTATACGTATCGCTTCATCTGCACCTATGGCCAATGCTTTTCTTAATGTAGGCTCCACGGACACCTCTCCAACGGTGGCAACGTGAACCGTAGATCCTTGTTTTTCCTTGAACCACATGGCACGGGTCAATCCGAACTCATCATTTGGATTGATCACAAATTGAACCCCATTAGTATCAAATTTGGTGTCACCGTCCGCAAAATTTATCTTGGAAGTGGTATCTGGAACATTACTAATACAGACTAAAATTTTCATTCGTAAAGGGCATTTTAAATATGCGCACGAAGATACATATTAATTTCCAAATTTACTATGCGCGCATAGTAAATATTTACTTCTTTTTTTGATTCCATCGTTCCCTGGTTTGCCATATATTTTCCTATTTTTGCTTGCATTTGAAATTTGACTTAATGAAAACATTACAGTTTAGGCAAGCTATTGCCGAAGCCATGACCGAAGAGATGCGCAGGGACGAAACTATTTATTTAATGGGTGAGGAAGTTGCGGAATACAATGGTGCTTACAAGGCATCCAAAGGGATGTTGGATGAGTTTGGTCCTGAGCGGGTTATAGATACGCCCATATCGGAATTGGGTTTCTCCGGGATAGGAGTTGGATCTGCCATGAATGGAAACAGGCCGATAATAGAATTTATGACCTTCAATTTTGCGCTTGTAGGGATAGACCAGATAATCAATAATGCTGCGAAAATCAGGCAAATGTCTGGTGGTCAATTTAACTGCCCTATTGTATTTCGGGGGCCTACTGCTTCCGCAGGCCAATTGGCGGCTACGCATTCCCAGGCTTTTGAAAGTTGGTACGCCAACTGTCCGGGTCTTAAGGTTGTGGTGCCTTCCAATCCAAATGATGCAAAAGGGTTGCTAAAATCTGCTATAAGGGACGATGACCCTGTTATTTTTATGGAATCCGAACAGATGTATGGGGATAAAGGAGAAGTGCCGGAAGGTGAGTATACCATTCCGTTGGGAGTTGCGGATATTAGAAGGGAAGGAACCGATGTAACCATCGTTTCTTTTGGAAAAATCATCAAAGAAGCAGATAAGGCCGCTGACGAACTTGCAAAAGAGAATATTAGCTGTGAAATCATTGATTTAAGAACAGTAAAACCCATGGATTCCGAAGCCATCTTTAAATCAGTGAAGAAGACTAATAGATTGGTCATCCTTGAGGAGGCCTGGCCTTTTGGTAATGTGGCCACAGAGATTACCTATCAGGTACAATCCAACATTTTTGACTATTTGGACGCTCCTATTATAAAGATTAATACAGCGGATACCCCGGCTCCATACTCACCTGTTTTATTGGAAGAATGGATTCCTAATCACGAGGACGTCATCAAGGCCGTTAAAAAAGTGTTATATAAATAAAGTAAACCATATTGTAAAGGTATATTAGCTTCACCGACCAAAGGCCGGCGAAGCTTTTTTATTGGTACGCTATTTGATTACGGAACAGTTGAGAATACTTCACTGCATGAAAAAAACCCTTTTCCTACTACTCTTTCTTTTCTCCTTTGTCGCTATTTCACAAACCAAAGTTGGAGGTGTTGTCCTAGATGAGTCCGGAAAGCCCGTCGCATTTGCCAATGTATTGTTCATGAACTCTTACGAGGGGACCATTACCAATGACAATGGCCGTTTTTATATGGAATCCGATAGCGATCACGAAGTTTTGGCAGTGTCCTTTATTGGATACGATACACAAGAAATTCCATTGACTTCCAGGGTGACTTACAATATGGAGGTTGTGCTAAAAGAATCTACGGAACAATTGGATGAAGTAGTGGTATATTCAGGGAAACAATCAAAAAAGAATAATCCCGCAGTAGAGATACTAAAAAAGATTTGGGCCAAAAAACGGGAAAATGGCGTTCGAAAGTTCAAACAATACCGATATGATAAATATGAAAAGGTAGAGTTTGACCTCAATACCATAGATAGTGCCTTAATGAAAAGTAAGATTTTTAGGGGGCTGGAATTTGTTTTCAAAGATTTGGATACCTCTCGCATCACAGGTAAAACCTATCTTCCTATTTTTTTGAACGAAACATTTTCCAAGGTCCATGGTGATAATCTTTTGAAAGAGGAAAAGGAAGTAGTTCTAGGAAATAAAAATTCGGGCTTTGATAACAATCAGGCTATTATTGCATTTGTCAAAGATCTCTATCAGAACTATGATATTTATGACAACTATCTAAAGTTTTTTGATAAAAGTTTTACCAGTCCCTTGTCCAGAACAGGTGTGGATACCTATAACTATGTACTTAGGGACAGTGCCTTTATTGAAGATAAATGGTGTTATAATATTGTATACTACCCCAGAAGGAAGAACGAGCTCACCTTTAAGGGAGATTTTTGGGTGAACGATTCTACCTATGCCATAAAAAACATCAATCTGGAGGTCACCAAAAGTGCTAACATCAATTGGGTCAAGGAGATATACATTGAACAGGATTTCGATGTCGTAAACGATTCTGTATTCTTATTGAAGCGGGATTATATGTTGAGCGACTTCAGTTTTCAGAAAAAAGAGGAATCCCGAGGGGTCTACGGAAAGCGTACAACCGTTTATGACAATTACAAATTCGATATTCAAAAGCCAAAGAACTTTTACAAGGCAGAGGGCAATCCGTTTGATCCACAAATTTTGGATCGTGACAGTATATTTTGGAAGAATAATAGGTTGGAAGTCCTTAATAAGGACGAAAAAGGCATCTATCAACTATTGGATACACTAAAGACAGTTCCCAAGTTTAAAACGTACTATAATTTGGTGAGCGTACTGGGATCGGGTTATATCGAAATTGATAAATGGAATCTAGACATTGGGGATGTGTATAGCATTTTTGGTTTTAACGATGCAGAGGGTGTACGTTTAAGGGCAGGCGCACGTACCTATTTTGGCCAGAACGATCCATGGCGCTTGGAAGGATATATGGCCTATGGTTTCATGGATAAAAAGGTAAAGCACGGATTTTCGGCCAAGTTTTTATTGGATAAGAAAAGTAGGTTAATAGTTTCGGGTGGAAATAGAAGGGATATTGAACAGTTGGGCATTAGTCTTACCTCTACCAATGATGTTTTAGGTAGAAGTGTGGCATCGTCCGCTATTTTTACGGTAGGTGCCAATAACAGGTTAACGAATATTAACCTGAGCACATTTAACATAGAGATGGAACCACTTACCAACTTTAGGATACGCCTAGGTAGTTCTTTCCGAACATTGAGTTCGGCATTACCAGATGACTTTAGCTTGGAATATGTGGATATCGAATCCCCAACAGGAATTTCATCGGAAATAAAACAGTTTGACCTAAGTACCCTGCTTATCTATACCCCTGGAAAAAGAACCATAGGTTATGGAGTGGAGCGTAAGGATATCAATGATAACTATAGTACTTTGCTTTTGAACTATACGCGAGGAATCGATGGTTTTTTGGAGAGCGATTTCAATTATAGTAAAATTCAATTTTCGTATACCCAGCCTTGGCAATTGGGAGGATTTGGAAGATTGTTCAGTACCATTGAAATAGGTAAGACCTTTGGGGAGGTGCCATTGGGGCTATTAAATGTTGTGCCCGGTAACCAAACCTTGTTTTCCATATATAACACTTTTCCCAATTTGGACTTTTATGAATTTGTAACCGATACCTACGCATCAGTTCACTTGGAACATAATTTTAATGGGCGGTTGTTTTCTAGAATACCTTTGTTGCGAAAATGGAACCTTAGGGAAATTGTTGGTTTACGCGGGGTCTGGGGAGAGCTGTCGGATGAAAATATAGCTCTGAATGCCCCGACGAATATTCTTCTACAGGCACCCAACGAAAAAATATACTATGAGTATTCCGTGGGAATAGGAAATATCTTCAAAATCTTTAGGATCGATTTTAATTTTCGAGGAAATTATTTGGACAACCCCAATGCACGACCTTTTAGCATAACAGGGACTTTTGGGTTTAATTTCTAATCCTCTATTTCAGCATAATTTGTAACTGAGGGAATCCATTTTTGTAGTTTTGTAAATCAAAAACAATGTTGTTATGAAAGCCGAAGAAGTATCTTCTTTTGATGTGTTAATTGAAATTCCCAAGGGAAGTAGGAACAAATATGAATATGATTTTGAGCTCAAAAAAATTCGATATGACAGAATGATATTTTCTTCAATGATGTATCCTGCGGATTATGGCTTCATTCCAGAAACCTTGGCTCTGGACGGAGATCCCTTGGATGTCTTGGTTTTGGTTACCGAACCCACTTTCCCCGGGTGTGTAATGGAGGTAAAACCCATTGGAGTATTTCATATGACCGATGAGAAGGGCCCTGATGAAAAAGTCATTTGTGTTCCCATTTCCGATCCTATTGGGAACAAGACTAAGGATTTGAGCGATTTAAACCCCCATTTAATTAAGGAAATTGAACATTTTTTCAAGGTCTATAAGGATTTAGAGAAGAAAAAAGTAGACGTAGGCGGTTGGGGTAACTTAGACCAGGCCAAGGATATTGTAGCCAAGTGCATCAACCGATTTACAAAAAGTGATGTTCCTGCAAAAGAGGTCAGTATCAAATGAAAATATTACTTTATAACTCCTTAAATAATAGCAATATCCGGCAGAAGATATTGCTTTTTTATTCTGTTCTATTTTACTACTTTTGCCCCCGTTCTAAAAAATTATAAACAACTAAACAAAATGGAATTAATCGTAAAGTTTTTACCTGTTTTTGGCGTACTGGCCTTATTATTCGTGTTCATTAAAAATATGTGGGTCTCCAAACAGGAAGTTGGCGATGCCAAGATGGCACGGATCGCAAAGAATATTGCTGATGGAGCCATGTCATTCTTAAAGGCCGAATACAAAATTCTTGCCATTTTTGTAGCTGCGGTTGCTGTGCTTCTTTTCTTTAAGGGAAGCAGTGAGGAAGGTTCCAATGGAATGGTCGCCGTATCCTTTATAGTCGGTGCCATCTGTTCGGCCTTGGCGGGATTTATAGGAATGCGAGTTGCAACAAAAGCAAATGTAAGAACTACACAGGCCGCCCGTACTTCTTTGGGAAAAGCTCTAGAGGTCGCTTTTGCAGGTGGCGCCGTTATGGGATTGGGAGTCGTAGGTTTGGGCGTTTTGGGCCTTAGTACCTTGTTTATGGTTTATAGCGGACAAGGATGGGAAATCAGTGAAGTCTTGAACGTACTTTCAGGATTCTCCTTAGGAGCGTCCTCAATTGCCCTGTTTGCCCGTGTAGGTGGCGGTATTTATACCAAAGCTGCGGACGTTGGTGCTGATTTGGTAGGAAAGGTTGAGGCCGGAATTCCCGAAGATCATCCTCTTAATCCAGCAACTATAGCGGATAACGTAGGTGATAATGTAGGTGATGTTGCGGGTATGGGCGCCGACCTTTTTGAATCGTATGTGGGTTCAATTATCGGTACAATGGTATTAGGTGCGGCTTTTACCCAGATTCCTGCATTTACTACGGCTTTTGACGGTTTGGGTGCCGTTTATCTTCCACTGGTCCTGGCAGCTGTAGGAATCATAATGTCTATTATCGGCACATTCTTTGTAAAGGTCAAGGATGGTGGAAACCCACAGACAGCATTGAACATTGGTGAATTTGGTTCGGCCGGTCTCATGTTGGTCGCCTCCTATTTTATTATTACTCAAATGCTTCCCGAAAGCTGGACTATTGGAGGGAGTGAATATACATCCTTAGGTGTTTTCTTTGCAGTTCTTGCCGGTTTAATTGCCGGTTTAGCAGTAGGCAAAGTTACTGAATATTATACCGGTACTGGAACGAAACCGGTGAACGCCATCGTTAGACAATCTGAGACAGGTGCAGCTACCAATATTATTGCCGGTTTGGGTGTAGGCATGATGTCCACTATGTTTCCCATTTTGTTGATTGCTGCCGCTATTTTGGTATCGCATCATTTTGCCGGGTTATATGGTATTGCCATAGCCGCTGTTGGGATGTTGGCGAATACAGGTATCCAGTTGGCCGTTGATGCATACGGACCAATTTCGGATAATGCAGGTGGTATTGCCGAAATGGCCGAATTGCCAAGTGAAGTCCGTGAACGCACTGATAAATTGGATGCTGTTGGAAATACAACCGCCGCAATAGGTAAAGGTTTTGCGATTGCTTCCGCTGCATTGACAGCATTGGCACTGTTTGCTGCTTTTATGCAAACGGCCAATGTAACTGCAATTGACGTTTCAAAACCTAATATTATGGCGGGTCTATTGGTTGGCGGAATGCTTCCTTTCGTATTCTCGGCACTTTCCATGAATGCCGTTGGTCGTGCAGCTATGGCAATGATTGAAGAAGTACGTCGCCAGTTTAGGGATATACCCCAATTAAAGGCAGCTTTGGAAGTAATGCGATCCGTGGATTCTGATATGTCCAAAGCTACTCCGGAGCAACGTGCTATTTTCGATGAAGCTGATGGCCTTGCCGAATACGACAAGTGTGTTGCTATTTCTACGAAGGCTTCGATCAAGGAAATGGTATTACCCGGTCTTTTAGCAATTGCTGTTCCCGTTGCTGTTGGATTTATTGGTGGAGCGGAAATGTTAGGAGGTCTTTTGGCCGGTGTAACTACAGCTGGGGTCTTGATGGCCATCTTTCAATCCAATGCCGGTGGTGCTTGGGATAATGCCAAGAAGATGATCGAAGAGCAAGGTCGTAAAGGTACCGATGCGCACAAAGCGGCGGTTGTTGGTGATACCGTTGGTGATCCTTTTAAGGATACTTCAGGGCCATCTTTGAATATTCTTTTAAAATTGATGTCCGTTGTGGCCTTGGTTATCGCACCAAGTATTGCCCTAAATGTTAGTGGAATGGCTAACAAGGCGGATACCAAGGAAATAAAAATAGAAATGAGCACTGAAAGCGCGGATTTAGCGGAAGCAACTATTGCCTACACAACCGTGATAAATGGTGAAAAGGTTACCGAGGAAAAAACATTTACGGGAACTCAGGCCGAAGTAGAGGCTCAATTGGAAGATTTCGAAAATGTAACTATCGAATCAGGAGGGAAAAGCACCAAGATTACGGTTGAAAAGGTTGATGTAAAAAAATAGGACCTACCTTTTTATAATGAACAAGAGGCAAGCCGTTTAGGTTTGCCTCTTTTTTTATTTTAACTTAAATGTTATGGGAATACTAAAAGGTACTCTTACTGCTTTTCCAGCTTGTTTTCCGGGAGTCATTTGAGGTAATTTGTCTATAATTCTTGTGGCTTCCGCGCCTAAGTTCTTGTCCGGACTTCTCATAATTTTAACCTCTCCAATACTTCCATCTTTTTGGATGACAAAGTTCATATACACTTTTCCTTGTATCCCCATTTCTTGTGAGATTTCAGGATAGCGGAAGGTCTTTCTTACATGTTTTAGAATCATTTTATTAAAACATGCTCTTTTGTCTTTTTCTTGTTCACAGCCCGGAAAAACAGGTACAATTTCGACGACTGATATGGGAATTGGAATATCCTCTTCTATTTCTTCATATACCACGTCTTTGACTTCAACGATTTCTATGTCTGCATTACTTTCTGTGGATTCAATTATGATATCTTCAATTGGTTTATCATTTTTGACAATCTCTATAATATCTGGAGTCACTGCAGGTGGAGGGGGCGGAGGTGTAAAATGTATCGTTAAGGGCACTTCTTCGACTAGCTCATCATCTATGTTCATTGCTTCCAAGCCATAGTCAATTTTATCATAACTCTTCCATTCCAAAGCTATGTAGGTTAATAATAAAATTAAGGTAAGACCAGCTACAAAATACATCGCCCTGTTTTTGTTCAAATCGATTTTTGGATTCTTTTTTGGTTTCATCATATTGCCATTTAAAGTTTCCATAAATCTACTGTCCTGATATTACCTTTAAAAGGGCTAATGAGTGAAAGCGGCCTTTGATCGAGTGAAATAGACTTTTGTTTCCAAACCTATGTGAATTCAATCCAAAAAATAATGCCCCATCCCTCGATTTGCTTGTGAATGGGTTTTGACCCGAACGGATATTACTTATTTTTGAGCTATGGCCCCATTTATAAAAAAGGATAAGCTTCAGATTATCGCATTTCAGACCTATGGCACTAACAAGCATCTGTATGCTAGGGGCAGAGCGTTGGAAGATGAGGAAATTGACCTTTCTGAAAAAGGGTTCCTCAGCTTATTGTGGAACACTTACAAACGCTTTGAGACCGATGAAATCCGTAACACGCCGCTAACCATAGCACTTCCTGATAAAAGGGTTATTGGTGGCAGGACAGATAATGAGGGCTACTACCTTATTGACGAAACCTCGGAAAATTTGAGACATTTGGCTAACGTTGAAGGATGGCTCAGCTATAGGATCTCATATTCGGATACCGCCTTAAAAAGGGAAATATTGCATCAGAACCAGTTTCCTGGAGAAGTGTTGATTCCTTCCAAAAATGCTGATTTTGGGGTTATTAGTGATATTGATGATACCATTCTTCATACAGGTGTGGTTTCATCCTTAAAATGGCGTGTTATTTTGAATACAGTTTTTAGGAATGCCATTCATAGAAAGCCTCTGGAAGGTGCCGCCGACTTTTATCATCTTTTGCACCAAGGAAAATCGGGAAAAAAAGCGAATCCTATTTTCTATGTGAGCCATAGTCCATGGAATTTGTACAGGTACCTTGAATTGTTTCTTAGGACCAATAATTTTCCCAAGGGCCCTATTATTTTACGAAGGATGTCCAGTTTTAGCTACAGGAAATCGAAATCCCTTAAGCCCCAAAAGCAAAAAGAGATTGTAAATATCCTTGAGACATATCCGAATCTCCGATTTATCTTGATCGGGGATAGTGGCGAACGTGATGCTGATATCTATATTGATATCGCCCAAAGCTATCCGAACCGTATTGCCGCTATCTACCTTCAAAGTGTACCTGACAGAAAGCGAATGATGCGAGTTAGCGAATTATTTGAAAAATACAGGGGTACACCTACACTTGTGGTTCAGAAAAATGAGGAAGCCATAGCGCACGCACGTCAGAATGGATTTATTCACTAGTATATACTAGAACAATCCATTGATTTCTGCATCTATTTTATTAATTACGTGTCCTAGATCTTCTGGACTATCCACAAAATTAAGCTGGTCCACATTAATAATAAGTAGATTTCCTTTTTCATATCCATGTACCCAAGCTTCATATCTTTCATTGAGTCGGCCGAGGTAGTCAATAGAGATAGAGTTTTCATATTCACGCCCGCGCTTATGTATCTGTTCCACCAAGTTGGGAATGGAACTGCGTAGGTAAATTAGAACCTCTGGGGGTTGCACCAGACTTTCCATCAACTCGAAAAGACTTAGATAATTGGTAAAATCACGATTAGTCATTAAGCCCATTGCATGTAGATTGGGTGCAAAAATATAGGCATCCTCATAAATAGTGCGGTCTTGAATTACATTTTTACCACTTTCCCGGATTTTTAAAATTTGCCTATATCTATGATTTAGAAAATAGATTTGGAGATTGAAGCTCCATCGTTCCATTTGAGTATAAAAATCGTCCAGATAAGGATTGTCCACAACATCTTCAAAATGAGCTTCCCATTTATAGTGTTTGGCCAATAATTTGGTCAAGGTAGTTTTTCCGGCACCTATATTTCCTGCTACGGCAATGTGCATTTAGATTGCGATTTCGGTTAGGCTTTTTTAAAAAGTAACGCCTCACAATATACAAAGTATAAAAGGTTTGCAAAAGAAATCGTTGTTGAAATACCCATTGAAATTAATAATCCAATTAGTGTCGTTGTTCCATACCAAGCTTTCCATCCACTATTTAATGGTCTTTTTATACAATTCCTTGATAGATTGTTATTCCAACAAAACAATTTTCCTATTTTTGCACTCGCAAACAAAGAGGAAAGATTTGACTGATTGCAACCTCCGGACCCCAAACTTCGTTTAGGGTAAAAATGCTAAAACAGAAAATACCCAATTCTCGGTATTTATAGTTTGGTTACAATTACCTCTCCCTCTTACTTAAGACTATATACATGTCATATTTGTTTACTTCGGAGTCCGTAAGTGAAGGTCATCCCGATAAGGTCGCAGATCAAATTAGTGATGCGTTGTTGGACCATTTTTTAGCTTTTGACCCAGAAAGTAAAGTAGCTTGTGAAACATTAGTTACCACAGGTCAGGTGGTTTTGGCAGGGGAAGTTAAAAGCCACACCTATTTGGATGTGCAGAATATTGCGCGGGAGGTAATCAATGCAATTGGATATACTAAGGGAGAATACCAATTCAGCGGAGATTCTTGCGGTGTTATCTCCCTCATTCATGAGCAATCGCAAGAAATTAACCAAGGTGTTGACCGAGGAACGAAGGAAGAGCAAGGTGCCGGAGATCAGGGAATGATGTTCGGTTACGCAACCAAGGAAACCGAAAACTACATGCCCTTGGCATTGGATATTTCGCACAAAATACTTCAAGTACTTGCCGAATTTCGAAGAGAAGATAAAGAAATTACCTATCTCCGCCCTGATGCGAAGGCGCAAGTAACCATTGAATATTCGGATGAAAACGTACCACAACGAATAGATACCATTGTTGTTTCCACGCAACATGATGCCTTTGATGCCGATGACGAAAGAATGTTGGCGAAAATAAAGGATGACATCATCCAAATTGTGTTGCCAAGGGTTAAAGAACGACTGCCAAAAGAAATACAGGTATTGTTCGATGGACAAATAGAATATCACATCAACCCTACCGGAAAATTTGTTATTGGGGGGCCACATGGGGACACTGGGTTAACAGGAAGAAAGATTATTGTGGATACCTATGGTGGAAAGGGCGCCCATGGGGGAGGCGCATTTAGTGGGAAGGACCCGAGCAAAGTAGATCGAAGTGCTGCCTATGCAGCCAGGCATGCGGCAAAAAATTTGGTCGCGGCCGGAGTGGCTGATGAAATTTTGGTACAGGTAAGCTATGCCATTGGGGTGGTAGAACCTACTTCAATATTCGTGGATACCTATGGTACCGCTAACGTTGATTTAACGGACGGCGAAATCGCAGAAAAAGTATCCCAATTGTTTGATATGCGTCCTTTTGCCATAGAAGACCGACTAAAATTAAGGAACCCGATTTATTTAGAATCTGCAGCCTATGGGCATATGGGCAAAGAACCTAAAACTGTGACCAAAGTCTTCGAATCGCCCTATAGCGGTAGGGTAGAAAAGGAAGTGGAACTTTTTACATGGGAAAAGTTGGACAAGATAGAGGAGATAAAATTAGCTTTCAAGTTATAATTTTTATTTAAATATTAGGAAAATCCCAACGTCCCTCCTTATATTTGTGTTTCAAAAGTTCAAACACGTATTGAAAAGTTATCAAGAAAGGTGGAGGGAATAGACCCTTTGAAGCCTTAGCAACCCTTTGTTCCCCAAATGCTATTCGTAACAAAGAAGGTGCTAAATTCTACCTGTGCTGAACCTGTTTCAGCATCTTGGCAGATAACTCGAACAATTACTTCCGTAATTTTTCTTTCTTCTTAACTCTTTGATTGTATCCAATTGTAAAATCCGCAATGGATAGTCGTGTTGTAATTTGTCCAATTAATAATTAAATAAATCAGAATTATGAGCGATCAAAAATTTTCGACCAATGCATTACACGCCGGACATGACACAACAATCAATGGCGGTACCAGAGCTGTTCCTATTTACCAGAGTACAGCCTACGTATTCAACGATTCCGACCATGCGGCAAATCTCTTCGGCCTAGCGGAGTTTGGTAATATTTACACAAGGATAAATAATCCGACCAACGATATTTTAGAGCAACGGCTAGCTGCATTGGAAGGTGGCGTTGCAGGTTTGGTAACGGCCTCAGGTACGGCCGCTATAGCCAATACCCTTTTAGTGTTGTTGAAAACCGGAGATCATATTGTGGCCTCCAACAGTTTATATGGAGGCACCTATAATCTTTTAAGTGTAACCTTGCCCCGATTGGGAATAACAACAACCTTTGTTGACCCTTCCGATCCAACCAACTTTGGAAAAGCAGTGCAGGACAATACAAGGGCCATTTTTGTGGAATCGCTAGGAAACCCCAAATTAGATGTATTGGATTTAAAGGCAATTTCATCAGAAGCAAAAAATGCTAAAATTCCTTTTATCGTTGACAATACTGTAGCGACCCCAGCATTATTGAAACCCATTGAATACGGCGCCAATATCGTAATACATTCATTAACAAAATACATAAACGGAAACGGAACGGCCTTGGGCGGAGTAATCATCGATGCAGGGACATTTGATTGGGCCAATGGAAATTTTCCTGAATTCACGGAGCCCTCTGCAGGATATCACGGCTTGATCTATCACGATGCCGTAGGTCCCATTGCGTTCATTATTAAAGCTCGGATCGAGGGATTGCGTGACTACGGTGGGGCATTAAGTCCGTTTAACGCCTTTCAGATTCTCCAAGGGTTGGAGACTTTGGCGGTAAGAATGAAACAGCACAGTGAAAGTGCATTAACCTTGGCCAAATGGTTAGAGGATAGAGAAGAAGTTAGTTGGGTAAATTATCCTGGCCTTAAATCGAGTAAATATAATTCCCTGGCGGAAGACTACTTGCCCAAAGGTAAAAGCGGAATTGTAACTTTTGGAGTAAAGGGCGGATTTGAATCGGCCAAGAAAGTTGTTGATGAAACCAAATTGTTTTCGTTGTTGGCCAATATTGGGGATACAAAGTCTTTAATTATCCATCCGGCCAGCACAACACATCAACAGTTGGATGATGCCGCACAGGAATCTACCGGTGTTACCAAGGATTTGATTCGATTGTCTGTTGGATTGGAAGATTTGGACGATTTAAAAGCAGATTTGGAACAGGCTTTTGCCGTCATTGATAAATCGGTTTTAGCTTAAAATAGAAAAGGATTGTAGCACCTCCATGATTTAGTTGATGGTGCTACAATTTATCATGACGGAGGTTCCAAAATTCTAAAATGGAAACCCA
Organism: uncultured Flavobacteriaceae bacterium; assembly: GCA_947494715.1. Classification (GTDB taxonomy): domain Bacteria; phylum Bacteroidota; class Bacteroidia; order Flavobacteriales; family Flavobacteriaceae; genus Ulvibacterium. Next base: position 131,259 of record CANLWG010000013.1, read on the forward strand.
AATAGTAATTACCAGCTCTCCCATGCTAAAGCATTTAAAGTTAAATACATTCACTACCCTTAGCGGTGTTTCCCAAGATATCCAATTGTCCTATCAGTTGTTTGGAAAACCCTTGCACGAGGCACCTGTTGTCCTGGTCAACCATGCATTAACGGGCAATTCCAATGTAACCGGTGATGACGGTTGGTGGTCGGCCCTTATAGGGGAAGGGAAGTGTATAGATACGCTTACCTATAACATACTTTCATTCAACATTCCAGGAAATGGGTATGATGGATTTGTAATTGATAATTATAAGGATTTTGTGGCTGGAGATGTTGCCCGAATGTTTCTATTGGGCTTGGAACAGCTTGAAATCAAGAAATTGTATGCAATTATCGGTGGCTCACTGGGCGGTGGTATCGCCTGGGAAATGGCGGCGATCGATTCCGGTATTACAGAGCATTTAATTCCGGTTGCTTCTGATTGGAAATCTACGGATTGGCTTATTGCCAATTGCCAAATACAGGAGCAATTTTTGATAAACTCCAAGCAACCCGTACACGATGCCCGTATGCACGCCATGCTTTGTTACCGCACCCCGGAGTCTTTTAAGGAGCGCTTTCAACGAAGCACCAATGAAGAGCTTCAGGTCTTCAATGTGGAAAGTTGGTTAATGCACCATGGAAAGAAATTGCAGGAACGGTTCCAGTTATCGGCCTATAAATTGATGAACCAGTTATTGAAGACCATAGACATCTCACGCTATGATGATAAGGCCTTCAACGAACTGGAGAATAGTGAAACCAATATCCATATCATTGGTGTAGATTCCGATTTGTTCTTTACGGCCAAAGAGAATAAAGAAACGTTTAAGCGTTTGGCACAGGCCAATAGTAATGTTACCTATGGGGAGGTACAGTCACTACATGGGCATGATGCCTTTTTAATAGAGTTTGAGCAGATGCAAAAACTGCTCAATGGGATTTTTAGTAAGAACGGAAAATCAAAAAAAATCAAAATCCTTAAGTTTGGAGGTAAATCCCTGAGCAACGGTGAAGGTTTGGGACGTGTACTGGAAATTATCTCTTCCAAGGTAGAGGCCGGTGAAAATGTTGCTGTTGTACTTTCCGCAAGGGAAAAAGCTACTGATCAACTTGAGACTATTCTGGAGAAGGCAGCAAACAATAAAGATTATCGAGAAGATTTTGAAGCTTTTGAAAAATACCAGAAACATACCTTTGCCAACGTAAATCTGTCTTCGGAATTTAAAGAATTGGCCAAGTTGTTCGAGGGAGTTTCGCTTCTTGGGGATTATAGTGCCAAAATTAAGGATGAGGTATTGGCGTATGGAGAATTGATTTCGGCCAAACTGATAACCAAGCTGCTTATTGGCAAGGGAGTGGCTGCACAATTGCTGGATTCCAGAACCCTAATAAAGACGGATGATACCTTTGGCGATGCCAAACTATTGGAAGACGTTTCCAAGGAGAATGTGCTTCTTCGGTTTTCGGAATTGAATAGGGACAATGTACCTGTTATTACAGGGTTTATTGCCTCGACTATTGATGGGGAGACCACGACTTTAGGAAGGAACGGTAGCAATTATACGGCAGCATTGCTGGCCAATTTTTTGGATGCGGAAGAACTTCAGAATTATACACATGTCGATGGAATTTTTACCGCTAACCCCGATTTGGTCCCGGAAGCTAGACGAATTGCCAACCTTTCCTATTCCGAGGCCAATGAATTGGCCAATTTTGGAGCTACCATTTTGCACGCCAAGACCATTATCCCGTTAATTGAAAAAAATATTCCATTACGTATTGTCAATACGTACAACGATGATAATGAGGGCACGTTGATCAGTGCCAAATCCAGCAAGGAAGGGATTAAATCACTTTCCGTAATAGAAGATGTTTCACTTATCAATTTGGAAGGTAGGGGCCTTTTGGGGAAAATAGGAATAGATGCGCGTATCTTCAAAACCTTGGAACAACATAATGTCAATGTGAGTATCATTTCCCAGGGGTCTTCAGAAAGAGGTATTGGTCTGGTGGTCAAAAGGAATAAGGCACAAAGGGCAAAAAAGGCTTTGGACGAAGAGTTTAAGAGCGATTACAAGTCCAAGGATATCAATACGATAACCGTGGTAGATGATGTTTCCGTTGTCTCCATTGTGGGTCAGGATTTAAGCACATTCCACAAACCGTATAACGCATTGATCAAAAATCAAATTGTTCCGCTTCTGTTCAATAACACTATTTCCGGAAAGAATGTAAGCTTAGTTGTAAAAAAATCGGATTTGAACAAGGCTTTGAATGTAATGCATGGTCAGGTTTTTGGCATAAGCAAAAAGGTTAACCTGGCTATTTTTGGGCATGGCAATGTCGGGGGAACCTTGATCGACCAGATTTTAAAATCGGCTGAAAAAATCGAAAAACGAAAAGGGATTGATTTAAATGTTTTTGCGGTGGCCAATTCCCAAAAGATTCTCTTGAATAAAAATGGTGTACCAAAAAGTTGGAAAACGGCAGTTAAGGAAAAAGGTAAAAAATATGTGTTGTCCGATGTTTTTGAATTCGCAAAAAGAAATCATTTGGAAAATTTGATTGCCGTTGACAATACGGCAAGTGAAGATTTTGTAGCGAATTATTTCGATTTCGTGGACAATGGGTTCGATTTGGTTTCATCCAACAAAATAGCAAATACCCTTGGATTTGATTATTATCAATTGCTGCGTGAAGAACTGGACAAAAACCAAAAACAGTACTTATATGAGACTAATGTAGGTGCCGGTCTTCCGCTTATAGATACCATAAAGCTGTTGCACTTATCCGGCGAGAACATTACCCGGATCAAGGGAGTTTTTTCGGGCTCCTTAAGCTATATTTTCAATACATTTTCAGATGTTGACGCTCCTTTTTCGAACATTCTCAAGGATGCCATTCACAAGGGGTTTACCGAACCAGACCCGCGAGAAGATCTTTCAGGAAACGATGTTGGAAGAAAACTCCTGATTTTGGCACGGGAACTGGATTTAAGCAATGAATTCACGGATATCAAGATTCAAAATCTAATTCCGGAAATATTGCAAAAAGGAACTGTCAAAGAGTTTCTAAGGAATTTGGATGTTTTGGACGACAAATTCAATGAAATAAAGAAAAACCAGAAACAGGGCCATGTACTTCGCTATGTAGGGGATCTTCATGGTGACTTGCAAAAAGAAAAAGGCATTTTGGATGTGAAATTGATTTCCGTTCCTAAGGAGAGCGCCCTGGGCCAGGTTAAAGGTTCCGATTCCATTATAGAGATCTATACAGCGTCCTATGGGAAACACCCATTGGTAATACAAGGTGCCGGAGCTGGTGCCGCAGTTACCGCAAGAGGGGTTTTTGGAGATATATTACGCATTGCGGAGAAGGGATAAGCCATACCATGAACAAATGAATGATAGTTGCTAAAATGAAGGAAAAAAAATTTGAGACCACTGCTATCCGGACACAGGTAGAGCGTTCACAATTTCTGGAACATTCCAATCCTATATACTTGACCTCAAGCTTTGTTTTTGAGGATGCAGAGGACATGCGGGCTTCCTTTGCAGAGGAAAAAGATCGGAACATTTATTCAAGATATTCCAACCCCAATTCATCGGAGTTTATCGATAAAGTGTGCCAAATGGAAGGGGCCGAGGACGGTTTTTCTTTTGCATCCGGTATGGCCGCCGTCTTTTCAACCTTTGCCGCCTTGCTGGATAGTGGGGACCATATTCTTTCGGCTCGGAGTATTTTTGGATCTACGCATTCTCTCTTTACCAATTTTTTTCCAAGATGGAATATAGACCATAGCTATTTCAAGTTTGATGAGTTGGATCAAGTTGAAAAATTGATTACCCCCAAGACTAAATTGATATATGCCGAATCACCAACCAATCCAGGTGTAGATATTTTGGATTTGGAAGCATTGGGAGATATTGCCAAAAAGCACAATCTCATTTTTATCATAGATAATTGCTTTGCTACGCCCTATTTGCAACGTCCCATTCAATTTGGGGCCGATCTCGTTATCCATTCGGGCACAAAACTTATGGATGGTCAGGGAAGGGTAATGGCCGGGGTAACAGTTGGAAAAAAGGAACTTATAGATAAGATTTATCAATTTTCAAGAATAACCGGTCCGTCCCTTTCCCCCTTCAACGCATGGGTATTGTCCAAAAGTTTGGAAACCTTGGCAGTAAGAGTAGATCGGCATTGTTCCAATGCATTGCAATTGGCCGAATTTTTGGAGGGACATGAAAAAGTGAATTGGGTAAAGTACCCCTTTCTAAAATCGCACCCCAACTATGAATTGGCAAAAAAGCAAATGAAAGCAGGGGGATGTGTCGTGGCCTTTGAGGTCAAGGGAGGGTTAAAGGCAGGCCGAAAGTTTTTCGATGCCATTGAATTACTATCACTATCCGCTAATCTGGGAGATTCTCGGAGTATAGTAACTCATCCTGCTTCTACTACCCATAGTAAGCTCTCCATTGAAGAGCGTTTAGAAACGGGAATTACCGATGGTATGGTCAGGATATCCGTTGGATTGGAGCATATTGACGATATTATTTCCGATATTGATCAGGCGTTGGGGTAAAGGGGCATATTGTCTTCTTCTTTAGGCTTGACCCATAAGGTCTAGGAAATCCCAAAGTGTTAATTTTCCCTATCTTCGTATTATGCTCTCTAAAAAAACAAAATATGGACTAAAGGCACTGGCGTATTTAGCATCCCAGCGGGACAATAATCCGGTTCAGATTGCCGAAATAGCGAAACAAGAGAACATTTCACAGAAGTTTTTGGAAAGTATTTTGCTCACTTTGCGAAAAACAGGATTTTTGGGTTCTAAAAAGGGCAAGGGAGGAGGCTATTATTTGATTAAAAAACCTTCTGAAATTTTGATGACCGATGTAATGCGCATTCTAGAAGGGCCCATCGCAATGGTTCCCTGTGTAAGCCTTAATTTTTATGAAAAATGTTCCGATTGCCCGGATGAGAATGCTTGCTCCGTTAATAAACTGATGTTGCAGGTCAGGGATGCCAATCTGGAAGTGTACCGTAACAATACCTTGGCGGATATTCTGGTATAAAAGAAAGAAAGCCAGTATCTCTTCATTTTAAATTCTCAAAACTTCCATAATTTGATCTGAATATCTTCAATAGATGGAGTAAATAACAAATAATCTACTAAATCGATAGGATAAAAGTAATATTTAGCAACTTTTAACGTCTTAGTTAAAGAAATAGTCTTATTTTTGAATCCCTATTAAATCACTAGACTAGTTTAAAAATTTTTGTTTTCATGATTGCAGATCAATTGATTTTAGATAAAAAGTCCACTAAGAGCAACTATAAAGAGGACAGAAAGTCGGAGAAACCGATTCGTAGTATTGCCAAAGCCATAAGTTGGCGTATCATTGGTACTTTGGATACCCTTTTGGTCTCATACCTATTTACCGGAAAGGTTGTTCTGGCGGCATCCATTGCTTCTATTGATTTTGTGACCAAAATGTTTTTGTACTTTTTTCATGAAAGGATTTGGAACCGAATCGGTTGGGGTAAGTAATTTTAAAATATATGGCTTTTACGCAACAACAAATAAAAAATCTCAATGTGCAATTTAAGGGCATTCCGCCAGAGGAGATTATTTCCTGGGCCATTAAGAATGCGGAAAGACCAGTGGTAACCACTAATTTTCGCCCTTATGAAGTTGCCATCCTTAATGCAATTACCGAGGTAAAGGATAGTATTCCCGTTATTTGGTGTGACACCGGGTACAACACACCGAATACCTATAGACATGCGGAGGAATTGATTGAGAGGCTTAGCCTTAATATCGATTTATACGTTCCAAAACAAACATCGGCATATCGGGATGTCATTATGGGGATTCCTCAAATTGATGACCCAAAACACGGGGAATTCACGGAGCAAGTAAAATTGGAACCGTTCCGTAGGGCCATGAAGGCACATAAACCGGATGTGTGGTTTACGAATTTGAGGAAGGGCCAAACGGCGCTGAGGGATAGTTTGGATATTCTAAGTTTGAGCAAAGATGGGGTTTTGAAGGTGAGTCCCTTTTATTATTGGAGCGACACTCAACTGGATGCTTATTTGGAGGAAAAGGAATTACCTAACGAACATAGATATTTTGATCCTACCAAGGTTCTGGAAAATCGGGAATGTGGATTACACACCTAAATAAAAATATACGAATGCTACCTCTAAATTAATCAAGAGGTGTCTAAAAAAGTTAATTTGGAAACAGTACTAGAAGAAATACAATCTACAGGGACATTTGAGAACGGGGATAGGCCCAATGCGAATGCCCTGGAACACGAGGCCATATACATTATGCGAGAAGTGGCCGCCCAGTTTGAACGACCCGTGTTGTTGTTTTCCGGAGGGAAAGACTCCATAACGCTTGTGCGTTTGGCACAGAAAGCCTTTTGGCCTGCGAAAATTCCTTTTCCATTGATGCATATAGATACAGGCCATAACTTTCCCGAAACTATCGAATTTCGTGATAGATTGGTTAAGGAATTGGGTGTGGAACTCATTGTTCGGAACGTTCAGGATTCCATAGACCAGGGCAAAGTGGTGGAAGAGACCGGTAAATACGCCAGTCGGAATATCTTGCAGACCACTACACTTTTGGATGCCATTGAGGAATTCAAGTTCGATGCCTGTATAGGAGGTGCCCGAAGGGACGAGGAAAAAGCTCGTGCTAAAGAGCGCATTTTCTCCGTTCGGGACGATTTTGGTCAATGGGACGAAAAAAACCAACGCCCCGAGTTGTTCGATATGTTGAACGGACAGATTGAAATGGGGCAAAATGTGCGGGTATTCCCGATTAGTAACTGGACAGAACTGGATGTTTGGAGCTATATCCAAAAAGAAGACATTGAAATACCTTCGATTTATTTCGCACATAAACGCAATATTTTTCTAAGAGACGGACTTATTTGGTCCGCCGAAGATGATGTGGTATTTCGTGCCGAGGATGAAGTGGTGGAAGAACGTACGGTCCGTTTTAGAACGGTAGGAGATATGAGTTGTACGGCAGCCGTGGAATCATATGCAGATACCATTAACAAAGTGGTAGCGGAGATACGTGATTCCAAGATTTCTGAAAGAGGAGCGCGAATAGATGATAAAAGGTCCGAAGCGGCCATGGAAAAAAGAAAACAACAAGGATATTTTTAAAATTGTTGTTAGTTGATTGTGTTTATGCACAAGTAACTATCGACCATCAACTAAAAAATGGAAGTACTAAAAATAGCAACAGCAGGAAGTGTGGATGACGGTAAGAGTACCTTGATCGGAAGATTGCTGTACGACACCAAATCATTAACAGATGATAAGCTAGAAGCCATCGAAAAGACCAGTAAACTAAAAGGTTACGATTATCTAGATTTCTCCCTGGCAACTGATGGTCTGGTAGCAGAACGTGAGCAGGGCATTACCATAGATGTGGCCCATATCTATTTTTCCACGGTATCTAAAAGTTATATCATTGCGGACACACCTGGCCATGTGGAATATACACGAAACATGGTTACAGGTGCTTCTACCTCACAAGCGGCCATTATTTTGATAGATGCGCGCAAAGGCGTCATAGAACAAACCAATCGACACTTCTTTATCAATAACCTGTTACGGGTAAAAGATGTAGTAGTTGCTATAAACAAAATGGATTTGGTAGATTTTTCGGAAGAAAGATATAATCAAATTAAATCCGATTTTGAGCAACTGATGGAAAAAAGGGATTATGAAGATCAAAAAATAACCTTTATTCCGGTAAGTGCCCTTAAGGGTGATAATGTCGTGAATCATTCTGAGAATACCCCATGGTATAACGGGCAGACACTTTTGGAGCATTTGGAAGAATTGGACTTGCAGGATATCTATAATATTGGAACCCCTCGGTTTCCAGTGCAACATGTAATTCGTCCAAAAACAGATGATTTTCATGATTTTCGAGGATTTGCCGGTAAAGTTTACGGTGGGGAACTCAATGTTGGTGATGAGGTAGTCATTTTACCGTCGATGACCAAATCCAGAATAAAAGGCATTTATTTCCATGACAAAAAATACAAAACCGCACCAAGACGCTCCTCGGTGACCATTACCTTGGAAGACGAAGTGAACATAAGTAGAGGGGATATGTTGGTTAAAGCCGGTGATTTGCCAATTATTGACAAGCAATTTACCGCAACAGTTTCATGGATGGATTCCGAGAAGTTGACCACAGGAGGCAAGTATATTGTACAACATGGGATAAACAAGGTATTGGCAAAAGTGGATAGTATCGAGCATAAAATTCTTCCGGATTATTCGGGAATAGAAGAAGGAGTGGAAGCACTAGGAATGAATGATATTGCCCAAGTGAAGTTTAGATTGAACAAACCTATTTTTTATGATGTGTTCAAGTCACACCGAACTAATGGCTCTTTCATTTTGATAGATACGCGAACCAATCATACGGCCGGGGTGGGCTTTATTAGATAAAACATTGATTTTCCCCATATATAGGGAAAACGACACTTATATAGGACGGGATTAGCGTAGAAATAGCAGAGGAAAACAGCAGTAATCCCTATAAATCCGATAGGTAAAATAGAAATAAGAAAACAAACCTGACATAGTATAGTTAGAGACCAGAATCTAGAAATATGCAAAGCTTTAGAACCGAAATAGAGAACCCAGTTGTAGAAAAAGATATCATAGAACTGGAAAGAAAGATTAGAGAATTCAAGGAAGGAAATCTGGATGAAGAGAAATTCCGGAGCCTCCGCCTGGCACGTGGCGTCTATGGCCAAAGACAGCAAGGTGTTCAGATGGTACGTATTAAATTGCCTTATGGAAAAGTTACTTCCAATCAACTACGTAGAATATCCGATGTTTCCGATGAGTATTCCAAAGGCCGTTTGCATATTACTACCCGTCAGGACATTCAGATCCACTATGTGGATTTGGAACGTACCCCAGAACTTTGGGCGGAGTTGGAAAGAGATGACGTAACGTTACGCGAAGCTTGTGGTAATACAGTGCGGAATGTTACCGCTAGTGAAACTGCAGGAATAGATGTGGACGAACCGTTTGATGTTTCTCCATACGCTCATGCCTTATTCGAGTATTTTCTTCGGAATCCAATAGGTCAGGAAATGGGACGTAAGTTCAAGGTTTCCTTTTCGGCTAGTGATGCCGATACAGGGCTTTCCTATATGCACGACCTTGGTTTTATTGCAAAAGTTCAAGACGGAGTAAGAGGTTTTAAAGTATTGATCGGTGGTGGATTGGGCTCTCAACCAAGGCATGGTGATGTGTTGTTCGAGTTTCTTCCATCGGATGGGATTATTCCATTAATGGATGGTGTAATTCGAGTTTTTGATCGTTACGGTGAACGTAAAAGTAGGGCCAAGGCCCGGATGAAATTCTTATTAAAAGATGTTGGTCTGGATGGATTTAAGGAATTGTTGCAGAAGGAACAAAAAGCCGTCCCCCATGTATCGTATCCCATTGATGCCCAAGCCTATCCCAAGATCGTAATTTCTGAAAAACCGGTACCAGAAGTAGTAATTGAGGATAAAGCGGCCTTTGAAAGATGGAAATCTACCAACTTGGTTTCCCAAAAGCAAGAAGGCTATGTGGCCATTGGTATCAAAGTATTGTTAGGTGATTTTTATACGGATAAGGCAAGGTTGTTGGCAGATTTGGTTGAAAACCATGCTGCAAGTGAAATACGGCTATCACTTCGTCAAAATATTCTGATTCCTTATGTAAAGGAAGAAGCGATTCCGTTTTTCTACGTTGAATTGAAAAAATTAGGATTTACAGAGGCGGGTTACAATAAAGCAGCGGATATCACTGCCTGCCCGGGAACGGATACCTGTAATTTAGGCATTGCAAGTAGTACGGGTATTGCCGAAGAGTTAGAAAGAGTAATCAAAACAGAGTATCCCAATTATATTCAGAACCCAGATGTGGTTATTAAAATCAGTGGCTGTATGAATGCCTGTGGCCAACACAATATGGCAAACATAGGATTTCAAGGGATGAGTATTCGTACCAAGGAAAAATTGGTTGCACCTGCCTTGCAAGTTTTATTAGGTGGTGGAAACGATGGTGATGGTAATGGGCGTTTTGCAGACAAAGTAATCAAGATACCCAGTAAAAGAGGTCCTGAAGCTCTACGGCTGATTCTGAATGATTTTAATGCCAATGGCAATGGAAGTTCCTATGCGGATTATTATGTAGAGAAGGGACAAATATATTTCTATGACTTCTTGAAGCCGTTGACCCAGATAGACAACCTTACCCCGGAGGATTTCATTGATTGGGGAACAACGGAACGTTACAAAAAAGCTATAGGTGTAGGAGAGTGCGCTGGAGTTGTCATTGATTTGATTGCGACCTTACTTTTTGAAAGCGAAGAGAAAATCCAAAGCGCTGGAGATACTTTTAACGAAGGGAAATGGGCAGCAAGTATATACTATTCCTATTCCTCCATGGTCAATTCCGCTAAGGCCTTGCTCACTGCAGAGAATGTCAAAGTCAATACTCATGCTGGTATCATTCGGGATTTTGATGAAAAATTTGTGACTTCGGGAAGAATCAATCTAGGGAAAGGATTTGAGGAACTGGTGTTACAATTGAACCAAAACGAACCTTCGGAATCCTTTGCTAAAAGTTATTTGGAAGATGCCCGGAGGTTTTTAGAAGCGGTAGAGAAGTTCAGGGAATTGGAACTAGCCGAAGTATAGCCGAAAAATGAATTTGGAAAATAACATATCAAAAAAGGTTTATACCAAAATTTCTTCCCTTAAGAAAGGGCTACCTTTTCTTACGGTTATTGGTGCGGGTCCCGGAGACTTGGAACTTATCACTTTGAAAGCTATCAAAAGCTTGAGGACTGCGGATGTGGTATTATATGATGCTTTGGTGAACCCGGAATTATTGGAGTATGCCCCAAAGGCGGAACATATTTTTGTAGGCAAACGTAAGGGATGTTATGCCTACCAACAGGAACAGATCAATGAATTGATTGTTAGTAGGGCAAAAACGCACGGGCATGTGGTACGGTTAAAAGGAGGTGACCCTTTTGTTTTTGGTAGAGGTGCGGAGGAGATGACATATGCTGCAAACCATGGTGTCGATACGGAAATGATACCAGGGATTTCCTCCTGTATTTCGGTGCCTGCAGCTCAGAATATACCGGTTACAAAGAGAAATTCAGCCGAAAGCTTTTGGGTAATTACCGGAACCACCAAGGAACATAAATTGTCCCAAGATGTGCATTTGGCGGCAAAATCCAGCGCTACCGTGGTCATTTTAATGGGGATGTCCAAACTTCCTGAAATTATTGCACTCTTTAAAAAGGAAGGAAAATCGGAAACTCCCATTGCCATTATCCAAAATGGAACCCGAGCGAATGAAAAGGTAGGCGTAGGAACAATTAGCACCATTATAGGAGTGGTCCAAGAAGAGAAATTGGCCAATCCAGCTATTATAATCATAGGAGAAGTAGTAAATCATAGGGCATCTATTAAAAAAGTTGCCAAAAATAGTATACACGAGTTAAGTTCAGGAATATGATCAAAACAGATATAATTATTATAGGAGCGGGCCCCACAGGATTATTTACAGTATTCGAAGCGGGATTGTTAAAGCTTAAAACCCATCTAATCGATGCGTTGCCACAACCTGGAGGCCAATGTTCGGAAATCTACCCTAAAAAACCCATATATGATATTCCGGCTTTTCCAGAAATTTTAGCGGGTGAATTGGTGGATAACCTTATGGAACAAATCAAGCCTTTTGCCCCTGGATTTACCTTGGGCGAACGAGCGGAGACTTTGGATAAACAAAAAGATGGTTCGTTTATTGTAACCACAAATAAAGGAACAAAACATCAGGCACCTGTAGTCGTTATTGCTGGTGGATTGGGGTCTTTTGAGCCCCGTAAGCCTCCCATTGAAAATATATTGGATTTTGAGGATAGGGGCGTTGCCTATATGATTAAGGATCCCGAAGTATATCGGAACAAAAAAGTAGTTATAGCTGGAGGTGGTGATTCTGCCCTAGATTGGGCTATTTTCTTGGCCGATGTAGCCTCTGAAGTTTCCCTGGTGCACCGAAGGAATGAATTTCGAGGAGCCTTGGACTCTGTTGAAAAAGCATCGGAATTGGCTAAATTGGGAAAAATAAAGCTCTATACAGAGGCCGAAGTAAAAAAACTGTATGGAGACGAGCACTTAGAAGCTGCTGTTATAAAACATAATGATGTGGCCAAGGGCGAAACATACGTGGAGACCGATAATTTTATCCCATTGTTTGGTCTGTCGCCAAAGTTAGGACCCATAGGGGATTGGGGCCTTGAAATTGAAAAAAATGCCATTAAGGTAAATAACGCCAAGGACTACCAGACCAACATCCCTGGGGTGTTTGCCATTGGTGATGTCAATACTTATGAAGGCAAATTAAAACTAATCCTATCAGGCTTTCATGAGGCGGCCGTCATGTGCCAATATGCCTATCAGATTATAAATCCGGATAAGCGCTATGTAATGAAATATACCACTGTAGGTGGAGTACAAGGTTTTGACGGTACCAAAAAGGAGGCCAAAAGAGAAGTAGTGCAGAGTATACTATAATATCGATTGTTCTGTTTTATATCAACCGCAGATCCTTTGGCAAAATTTGTTGGAGGATTTGCCGTTATTAAGTAAAGACAAAAAAACACCGGATAGTTTGCATTTCAAAGCACCTTGGTGTTACTTTGTACCAGTTCATTAAAAAATTGAAATCGTTATCAAGAAAGGTGGAGGGACTAGACCCTATGAAACCTTAGCAACCCTTTCCCGTAAAGAAGGTGCTACATTCTATCACGACAATGGCGTGACAGATAACAAGGACTATAGCTTTGTCCAATATTCCCTTTTCTTGCTAACTTTTAATATGTGCGATTTTACATATCGTACTAAAGAGTTAATATGAAAAAAATTCAAGACATACTTCAAGAACGCATTTTAGTATTGGACGGAGCAATGGGAACCATGCTCCAGCGTTATAAGTTTATCGAATCGGATTTTCGCGGACAGCGCTTTAAGGATTGGAAACATCCATTACAGGGCAATAATGATTTATTGTCCCTGACCCAACCGGAGGCCATTGCCGAGGTTCATCGAAAATACTTTGCTGCCGGAGCCGATATTGTGGAGACCAACACGTTTTCCGGTACTACTATTGCAATGGCGGATTACCATATGGAAGAATTGGTCTATGAACTTAATTATGAATCGGCCAAAATTGCGAAAAAAGTAGCAGAAGAATTTACAAGTTCAGAACCACATAAGCCACGTTTCGTTGCAGGGAGTATTGGTCCCACGAATAAAACGGCCAGTATGTCCCCGGACGTAGATGATCCCGGATTTCGCGCGATTTCCTTTGATGAACTTCGCCTTGCCTACAAGGAACAAGTAGAGGCATTATTGGACGGCGGTTCAGATATTCTATTGGTCGAGACTATTTTTGATACGCTCAATGCCAAAGCTGCACTGTTTGCCATAGAGGAAGTAAAGGAAGAACGAAAAATAGAAGTCCCCATTATGGTAAGCGGAACTATTACCGATGCTTCGGGGAGAACATTATCCGGGCAGACTGCCGAAGCTTTTTTAATCTCTATTTCGCACATCCCCATTTTATCCGTTGGATTCAATTGTGCCTTGGGAGCCAATCAATTGGTACCTCATCTTGAAGTTATTTCTAGTAGATCCGAACATTTTATTTCCGCCCACCCCAATGCGGGTTTGCCCAATGCCTTTGGAGAGTATGATGAATCTCCTGAACAAATGGCCGTACAGATTAGGGAATATGTGGAGAAGGGATTGATAAACATTGTTGGCGGATGTTGTGGGACCACACCAAAGCATATTCGGGCAATTGCTGAGTTGGTAAAACAATATAGCCCTAGAAAGCTGAAGGTAGAATCTGTGTCGATATGATTTTAGAAGTAGCCGTTTTGAACATAAAGCAAGGTTTTTCAAAAGAATTTGAACAAACCTTTGCTCAAGCCTCTCCGATAATTTCTAAAACAAAAGGGTATTGCTCACATGAACTTAAAAAATGTATTGAAAAGGAAAACCAATATATTTTATTGGTGAATTGGGAAACTTTGAAAAATCATGAGGTTGATTTTCGACAATCTCCGGATTACCAAGAATGGAGGAAACTTTTGCATCATTTTTATGAACCTTTTCCAAAAGTATTGCATTATTATTAATGACTGAAACAAAACCAAAATATCTTAAACTATCAGGTCTTGAACCTCTTGTCGTTACCCCTGAAAGCAATTTCATTAATGTGGGGGAGCGTACCAATGTGGCAGGGTCCAAAAAATTTCTCCGTTTAATAAAGGAGGAAAAGTTTGAAGAGGCCTTGGATGTAGCCCGCAATCAAGTAGAAGGAGGAGCCCAGATTATAGACATCAATATGGATGATGGACTTATAGATGGAAAGGAGGCCATGGTGAAATTTCTCAATCTTATCGTGGCAGAGCCTGATATTGCCCGTGTACCTATTATGATCGATAGCTCCAAATGGGAAATTATTGAGGCCGGGCTACAGGTAGTTCAGGGAAAATGTGTAGTGAATTCCATTAGCCTAAAAGAAGGCGAGTCGGAGTTTATTCAACATGCAAAATCTATAAAACGGTATGGTGCCGCCGTCATTGTCATGGCCTTTGATGAGGTGGGCCAAGCGGATAATTTTCATCGCCGTATCGAGATTTCCAAACGTTCGTATGATATCTTGGTCGACCAGGTCGGTTTTTCACCGGAAGACATCATTTTTGATCTTAATATCTTCCCTGTCGCCACGGGAATGGACGAGCATAAACGCAATGCCCTTGATTTTATCGAGGCGACCAAATGGGTGAGGGAAAACCTTCCGTACTGTAGTGTTAGTGGTGGGGTCAGCAATGTTTCCTTTTCTTTTCGTGGCAACAACCCTGTTCGTGAGGCCATGCACTCGGTCTTTTTATACCACGCTATTAAAGCGGGGATGAACATGGGTATTGTAAATCCGACGATGCTCGAGGTCTATGACGATATTCCCAAAGATCTGTTGGAACGGGTAGAGGATGTAATTTTAAACCGAAGGGATGATGCCACCGAACGTTTGCTGGATTTTGCGGAAACCGTAGTTGGTAAGGCCAGAGAAAGCAAAGTGGATTTATCATGGCGGGAGGGACCATTACAAGAAAGGATAACGAGGGCCTTGGTAAAAGGTATCGACCAATATATAGAAACCGACGTAGAAGAGGCCCGGCAAAATGTTGACAAACCTATTAAGGTAATCGAAGGCCATTTGATGACCGGAATGAATGTGGTGGGCGATCTTTTCGGAAGTGGAAAGATGTTTTTACCGCAAGTAGTAAAATCTGCTAGGGTCATGAAAAAGGCGGTTGCCTATCTCCTTCCCTTTATTGAAGAGGAGAAACTGAAAAACCCCCAAATAGGAGACTCCAGTTCAGCAGGAAAAATCTTGATGGCTACGGTGAAGGGTGATGTTCACGATATAGGGAAAAACATTGTAAGTGTGGTTTTGGCCTGCAATAACTATGAAATAGTGGATTTAGGGGTAATGGTACCGCCAGAGAAGATAATCAAGACCGCAATCGAAGAAAGGGTCGATGTAATAGGGTTGAGTGGATTAATTACGCCGTCACTGGATGAAATGGTGCATCTCGCCAAGGAAATGGAGCGTCAGGATTTCAAGGTTCCCTTATTGATAGGGGGTGCCACAACCAGCAAGGCACATACGGCCGTAAAAATAGATCCGCAATACAAAAACGCCGTGGTACACGTCAACGATGCATCACGTGCGGTAACTGTTGTGGGCGATTTGCTGCAGAAAGAAACTTCACAAACCTATAAGAATGGTATTAAGGAGGATTATGAGGAATTTCGGATTAAATTTCTAAAGCGTACCAAGCAAAAGGAATATTTAACCCTAAAGGAAGCACGGGAAAATAGGTTTCAAATCAATTGGCCAG
Source organism: uncultured Flavobacteriaceae bacterium (assembly GCA_947494715.1). Classification (GTDB taxonomy): domain Bacteria; phylum Bacteroidota; class Bacteroidia; order Flavobacteriales; family Flavobacteriaceae; genus Ulvibacterium. The sequence continues at coordinate 147,330 of CANLWG010000013.1, forward strand.
TAACCAAATTAATTGAGCCTAACCAATTGGGAACGCAGGTTATTGAGAATCTGGATCTGTCCCTATTGGTGGAATTTATTGATTGGACACCTTTTTTCAGAAGTTGGGACCTGCATGGAAAATATCCTAATATCCTTACGGACGATGTAGTTGGTGAACAGGCTACGGAGCTATTCGAAGATGCCCAGGAAATGTTGGGAAAAATTGTAGGTGAAGAGTTGTTAAAGGCAAAAGCGATTTTCGGATTGTTTCCTGCAAACACGATTAATACCGATGATATTGAAGTATTGGCCAAGGATGGAAAATTTATTTTTAGGACGCTACGACAACAATTAAAAAAACGGGATGGTGTTCCTAATTTCGCGTTGTCGGATTTTATTGCTCCAAAAGAATTAGGGAAACAAGATTATGTAGGTTGTTTTTGTGTTAGTACGGGCTTTGGCACGTCAGAATTGGCAAAGGCTTATGAAAAAGAACATGATGACTATAATTCTATTATGGTTAAGGCACTGGCCGATCGTTTTGCCGAAGCCTTTGCAGAATACTTGCACAAGGAGGTAAGAACCCAATATTGGGGTTATGCACATAATGAAGATTTGAGCAACGAGGAATTGATAAAGGAATCGTACAAGGGGATACGGCCTGCACCGGGTTATCCGGCCTGTCCGGATCATCTGGAGAAATTAACGATTTGGGAACTATTGGAGGTTGAGAAAAATATAGGGGTGAAATTAACTGAAAGTCTGGCCATGTGGCCGGCGGCATCCGTCAGCGGATATTATTTTGGGCATCCAGAAGCAAGATATTTTGGACTTGGAAAAATAAAGGAAGATCAAGTGAAGGATTTTGCCGAACGAAAGGAGATATCTTTTGAAGAAGCAAGCAAATGGCTCGCACCGAACATTGCAGATGATTAATATAAAAAATAGTCTGCTAGGAAATGTCTTTGTAGGACTGTTGCAAAGCCTTTGACCTTGTCTTGGGACAATGGAGCACCAATGCAAAATATAACGGAAACTAAATAGAACTGAAACAACCCTTCAACTGCCTGCCCGACAAAGTTATACAGGCGAACGCTTAGGGTGACAACCAAATAAAATGAAAGTCACGGATCATATCAAAAAAGCAAACGGAAACACTCTATTTTCCTTTGAAATCATACCCCCGGTAAAAGGGAGGAGCATTCAGGAACTATACAACAACATAGATCCGTTAATGGAGTTTGACCCTCCATTCATAGATGTCACTACGTCCAGGGAGGAATATGTATATATTGACCGGGATGGGTTGTTGGACAAAAAACTCACGCGTATGCGGCCGGGCACCGTTGGTATTTGCGCATCAATAAAGCACAAATATGATGTAGATACCGTTCCCCATGTGCTTTGTGGAGGATTCACAAAAGAGGAAACGGAATACCTCTTGGTGGATTGTCACTATCTGGGAATAGATAATGTAATGGCATTGCGTGGGGATGCCATGAAAGAGGAAAAATATTTTGAACCTACCAAAGGGGGTCATCCCTATGCTATTGATTTGATTAAGCAGATTCAAAATCTGAACTGTGGGGAATATCTGCATGAAGTTGTGGAAACGGATCATTGCGCTGATTTCTGTATTGGCGCGGCCGGTTATCCTGAAAAGCATTTGGAAGCCCCATCCCTGAAAACAGATTTAAAGCGCTTGAAGGAAAAGGTGGATGCCGGAGCGGACTATGTGGTAACTCAAATGTTTTTTGATAACGAAAAATATTTTGAATTTGTAAAGGAAGCAAAGGCAATAGGTATTGATGTCCCTATTATTCCCGGAATTAAACCCATAGCGGTAAAACGGCATTTGCAGCTTTTACCACAAATATTCCGTATTGATTTACCACAAGACCTCGTTGATGCCGTGGAGGCATGCAAGGACAACAAGGCAGTACGGCAAGTTGGTATAGAATGGGCCATAGAACAGTCCAAGGAACTAAAAGCGGCTGGTGTTCCCGTATTGCACTATTACTCCATGGGCAAATCAGACAATATCAAGGCAATTGCCAAAGCGGTATTTTAGTTTTGCTAGATGCTAGATGCTAGATGCTAGATGCTAGATGCTAGATGCTAGATGCTAGATGCTAGATTCGGAACATGAAGTTTAATTGTACTAGCCACTACTTAACCTGACAGTATCGGTTAATCTGACACTTGAAAAGAACCTTTAAGCTCATTGTACTCGATGAGCTTTTCTTTTGCTAAAAGTATGGAATCCTCGAAAGTCTGCAAAGGGGTCTTGCCGTAGCAGTGTTTTCCTGTATGCGTTCTTTCGGTATTGTACCAATCGACCCATTGGTCCAGGTCGGTCTGCAGCCCTTCGATAGATTTATAGACCTTCTTTCTGAAGGCGACAAAGAAAAACTCGTTCTGCATGGTCTTGCGGAAACGTTCACAGATCCCGTTGGTCTGTGGGCTCTTTGCCTTGGTCTTGGTATGGTCGATGTCCTCAATGGTGAGATAGAGCTGGTATTCGTGGTGTTCACGTTTTCCGCAGTACTCGGTTCCCCTATCGGTCAATATGCGTAGCAGCGGAAGCTCTTTTTGCTGGAAAAACGGGATTACCCTGTCATTGAGCAGGTCGGCCGCCGTGATAGCATTTTTACGGTCATAGAGCTTCACGAACGAGACCTTACAATAAGTGTCGATAAAGGTCTGGGCGTAGATGCGGCCGATTCCCTTGACGGAACCGACATAATAGGTGTCCTGTGCGCCAAGATACCCCGGATGGTGGGTCTCTATCTCACCATGGGCCTGTTTTTCCTCCTTGGCACGTTCCAGGGCCTGCAACTGTGCCTCGGTCAGCACAAAGCCGTCTTGGGCCGATTTGGCCTCCAATGCCTTCAAACGCTTTTTAAAGGTTTCCAAATCGTGGCGCAGCCATACGCTACGTACACCCCCAGGGGATATGAACGTTCCCCGCTTCTTCAGCTCATTGGACACACGTAACTGGCCATAGGCGGGAAGTTCAACGGCCATGTCCACAACAGCCCTTTCCACATCCTCACCGACACGGTTTTTTAAAATTGGCTTTTTTCTGGAAATTTCGTGGAGAGCTAGCTCTCCACCCTGTTCATAAAGTTCCTTGAACCTATAAAAACTATCTCGGCTATATCCCATCACCTTACAGGCTTGGGATACATTGCCCAATTGCTTGGCAAGTTCAAGCAATCCTAACTTTGGTTTGATAATCTTTTCTTCTGTACTCATCTGACAAATCTAATTTAAGGTTAAACTAATTTATTAAGATTGTCAGATTAAGTCTTAACTATTACAGTTTAAGGTATTGAAAGTTGACACCCATCCTGTCCATTTTCTACTTTTTTAACCCTTATACCAAGTATTCCATACTCGTTATTTTGTTTTAGTACTTTCAATTTCGTACTTCGTTGCTCATTGTGCGTTTTTCTTATTTCCCACTTCTAATTTCTTATTTACTATTTCGTACTTACCTTTACATTCCATGAACCAAAACTTATTCCCCATTTTTCTGTTTTTGGCCTCATTTTCGTTTGCCCAAAATTCTGATGGCACCAAAAGATTCACCCTGGATGTCAGTCCGTTTTATGGTTCTATCCTCCTACATAATCCAGATATTACACACTTAATAACGGAACATCCCTCAGGTTTCATTCTCGGATACAATCAAAAAACCTTTGGTGACAAAGAATGGCAGCAATTATATAACTATCCGGACACTGGGTACTCCTTTGTATACCAAAATATGAACAACAGTACGTTAGGTGAAAATTTTGGTTTGTACGCCCACTATAACTTCTATTTTTTTAAGCGGAATTTACAGTTCCGAATAGGACAGGGTATTGCCTATAATACCAACCCCTATGACAAAAATCAAAATTTTCGTAACAATGCCTATGGATCCCACTTGTTGAGTTCTACTTACCTAATGTTAAACTATAACAAGGAAAACATATTCAAGCGGCTGGGTTTCAAGGCAGGGATTTCAGTAGTACACTATTCCAATGCCAATTTCAGGGCACCCAATACCTCTACCAATACCCTGGCCTTTAATGCAGGATTTACTTATACCTTGGACGATGACGAAGAAGTGGAGTACATTCGAAGGAAAAAAGAAAAGGTTATCGAGCCTATCCGATATAATGTTGCATTTCGCATGGGGTTGAACGAAAGCGATGTTATCGATTTGGGCCAATATGGATTCTTTATTTTTTCTGGTTATGCCGATAAACGACTAGGAAGAATAAGTGCCATCCAATTGGGTGCCGATATCTTCTTTTCCAATTTTCTCAAAGAATTGATTCGGTTTCAGAGTACTTCCTTTCCGGAAATGGAGGTTGAGGAAGATACCGATTATAAAAGAGCAGGGTTATTTTTGGGGCATGAACTTTTCATTAATAAAATGTCCGTGGTAACCCAATTGGGATATTATGTCTACTATCCGTTCGATTTTGAAGGGCGCATGTACAATCGAATAGGTTTAAAATGCTATTTCGGAAAAAAAGTTTTTGGTGCATTGACTTTAAAATCTCATGGAGCCAAGGCCGAAGCAGTGGAGTTTGGAGTAGGCATACGATTGTAAAATACAAAGTACGAAGTTAGAAGTACGAAGTTGGAAATACGAAATAAAGAATAAGAAATAGAAAAGGTAGAAGTTTTGGAATTTGGGATTTGGAATTTGGGTTTTTTAGAAAACATAAAATGCTATTTACGGCTATTTCCAGTTTTGGCATACTGTACCTTTCAATCTGCCTGTAATACCGAAAACGCCCCGGATTGCCTTCAAAATGCAGGTGATATTATCCGGGAGGAGGTCACGCTTCCCAACTTTTCCAAAATCACTGTTTTTGAAAATATAAGTTTGGTATTAAAACAAGGCGATACCCAGAAAGTAGAAATAGAAACCGGGGAATTTCTTCTTGAAGAGGTAACGGCTATTTTGGAAGATGACCGGTTGATATTGCGCAATGAGAACGGCTGTAACTTTTTCCGAGAATATGGATTGACTACGGTCTACATTACTTCGCCCAACATCACCGAGATTCGAAGTAGTACCGGTTTTCCTATTCAAAGTGATGGGGTGCTTGCTTACCCGAGTTTATCCCTATTGTCCGAAAGTTTTATAAATCCTGAGACCGAAACCACGGATGGCGAATTTGATCTGGAAATGGATTCAGAAAACGTGAATGTAGTTGTTAACGGCATAGCTTATTTTAAATTGAGAGGAGTAGTGCAAAACCTAAACCTCAATATAGCAGCGGGAGATTCCAGGATCGAGGCAGAAAACCTGATAGCAGGGAACATCAATTTGAACCATAGAGGTTCCAATGATATGCTCATCAATCCGCAACTGTCCTTGACCGGGGTAATTAGGGGTACGGGAGATGTCATCAGTTTTAACCGACCTACTGAGGTAGTCGTTGAGGAGATTTTTAATGGACGATTGATTTTTCAATGACGACTGAATGAACCCTATCCTCACACTCCTTAAAAATTTCTTGTCCCGAAAAAAGGTGGTTGGGAATGTTACCGAATTGCAAGGCATGGCCAAAGCAGATGCCATTTTAACCGCTTTGGTCAATGAACACAAGGTGCCGGGTATTTCCATTACCGTCTTAGAGCAAGGTGAAGTCTTGTTACAAAAAGGATATGGGTATGCCGATCTGGATCAAAGAACCAGGATAGACCCAACAAAGACTATTTTCCGTATTGCTAGCGTGTCCAAACCCATAGCCGCAACTGCCTTGGCCCATATGGTCAATGAGGGCATTATGGACCTGGATACCTCCTTTTATGAGTATGTGCCCTACTTCCCTAAAAAGCCATGGGACTTTACCATTAGGCAATTGGCGGGCCATACTGCAGGTATTCGCGGGTATCGGGGAAAGGAATATGGACTCAACGAATCGTATTCCATAAAGGAAAGTATTGCAATTTTTAAGGATGATGATTTGCTCTTCCAACCCGGAACGGATTATCACTATAATAGCTTTGATTGGATATTGATCTCGCTTGCCATGCAAGAGGTCAGTGGTATTGCCTTTGAGGATTATGTAAAACAAAAAGTACTAGTGCCTCTAGGAATGAACCATACCTTTGTAGAGTATCCACCAAATCACAGTTTTTGGACTACGGACGACAGAAGAACTTCAATCAACTTCAACCTTACAACTTTCTATTCTAAAAATCGCCATGGCTTTCGAAAGTCCATTCCGGTGAACAACTATTACAAAATGGCAGGAGGGGGTTACCTATCTACTGCGGAGGATATCGCTAAACTGGGCCAGGCCTATTTAGACGGCAAGATTGTAGACAGAGAAATAGTATCGCAATTTTTGACCTCGGGAAAGATTAATGGCAATCCTACATATTATGGTTTGGGCTGGGAGGTAAGTGAAGATAAGCGAGGTAGGCCTTTTTATGGCCATATAGGTAATGGCGTGGGGGGGTATTCCAATTTTTTTGTTTATCCAGAGCAGCAGATGGTGTTTGCCATTTTGGTAAACCGCACGGATCCCAAAGTACAAACCGAGTTGGACAAGGTGGTGGATATTTTGTCAAATTTGCACGCTTCACGGATTTTATAGAAATTTAGGCAAATCAATTAAGAGTTTGAGATTTTTAGCTGTATATGGACTAGTTTTCTGCTTTTGGGCAACGGTAAATTTACATGCCCAGACAGATACTATGTATTTGGATGACTACACCGAAGGAATTGGAGATGATTATGGCAATCTTGAAATCGGGGAATGGAAGAAATTGAAGTACTTCGAAGCGCGGTTAAATGCTTCAAAATCTACTAAAACCAAGCAAGAATCCAAATTTAGGGATTACGCGCGCGATTCGATTAAAATATTGAGGGTAAAATTACTGGCGCTCAAATTCTTGGACGATAAAAACCTGCTCGAGTTGGATATTACCGAAAACCCCGATTACTACATGGCTCTTCTTACAAAACTCAAAAAAAGCGATATAAACCGTTCGGAATACCTCTTTTTGGAGAACAAACTGGCCTTTTTGACCACTGAAGTAGTGGAAAATAAATACAAGACCAGTAAGTTGGTCATTGGGTTGCTGGGATTTGTTAGTATTGGGCTGGTGTTATTTGTCCTTTGGATGCGACGTAAAAGAAAAGGTTTACCAATAGTAGATTTAAGCAGACAGGAAAGGAATATTCAAGGTCTTATCCTACAAGGCAAGAGCAATAAGGAAATTGCCAATGAACTTTTTATTAGCCTTAGCACCGTAAAAACACATATTACCAATATCTACAGCAAGTTACACGTATCTAGTCGCGAAGAGTTGTTACAAAAACTACAAAATTAGCACGGGTACTAGTACCTAAATCCGACTATTTCAAATATCATTCTATCCTTTTCCGAAAGTTCTTTGTAGGAAACTTTTAGATGACCCTAAAGCAATTTGATATATGGAACCTCCTTTTGGGTTGGACTGTTTTTGGTATCGCCCTAATCGTTTATGGACTTACCGTTGAACCTACCGTAAGTTTTTGGGATGCTGGTGAATACATAGCCACTTCGGCCAAATTACAAATTGCCCACCCTCCGGGCGCACCCCTCCTTCAGATGATTGGATCATTTTTCGCATTATTTGCAACGGCCCCCGATCAGGTAGCACTTATGGTGAATTATGTATCAGTTGTATCCAGCGCGTTTACTATCCTGTTTCTCTTTTGGACCATTACTAATCTTGCTCAAAAGCTGGTTTTGAATAACGCTGTCACCGCCAATGATAAATATATAGGCATTCTGGGTTGTGGTGTGGTGGGATCCCTAGCCTTTACTTTTTCGGATAGTTTTTGGTTCAATGCGACCGAGACAGAGGTCTATTCTATGGCCAGTTTGATTATGGCCTTGTTGTTATGGATGGGGATTCGATGGACGGACAGTTTACATACGCCAAGGGGCGACAAGTGGCTTATTCTAATTTCATTTATAACGGGCCTGACCTTTGGTATCCAGTTTATGGGTTTTTTGGCCATTCCCTCTATTGTACTACTATTTTATTTTAAACGATATAAAGTCATTACCATTAAGAATTTTATCCTGGCCAATGTCCTGGCCGTGACCGTATTGTTACTGATCTTTAAATTCTCATTGACCTATATGTTGAAACTCTTTGGATGGAGCGAGGTATTCTTCGTTAATTCAATAGGGTTGCCCTTTAATTCGGGGAGTATTATTATGGGAATTCTTTTGGCGTTCTTTTTCTATTTGGCCCTTAGTTACACCCAGAAGAGGAAATATCGGTCTGGAAATACACTTATACTTTCTATCTTCTTTTTGGCACTTGGTTTTTCTTCCTGGTTTCTTTTGCCCATTCGAGCAAGTGCAGACGTGGTAATAAATGAAAACGATCCCTCGGATGCCCGTTCCCTGCTGGCCTATTACAATAGGGAACAATACCCGAGCACAGATAGCCCTTTTTATGGCGCCTACTATTCGGACATGTTCGCCTCTGACCACCCTCCCAAAGATGATCGTCCAAAATACGAACGTGACGAGAAGCTGCGAAAATATAAAGTTGTTAATCATTATAAGGGCGCCTCACAAAGTTCGAGTCTAGAGCACACAGGTTTTTTGCCTAGAATGTGGAGCCAACAGAATGCTGAGAATTACATACGGTATTATGGTGCATTGGATTTTACGATAAAACCCGAGTTCCAGGAGAATGTTGAATTGCAGGATGTCGTTCGGGATTTTCGAAAGAAAAATACCGACGGACTCATAGAAGCTGACCAATATATACGTTTTCTAAGGGAAATGGACAATTGGATTATTGTGAAGCCTCCCACCTTATGGCAAAACATCAAGTATTTATTCCACTTTCAGTTAGGCTATATGTACTGGCGCTATTTCATGTGGAATTTTGTAGGTAGGCAGAACGATGAACATGGTCGTTTTGATGGAAATGGGGAATGGCTTAGTGGAATCAAGACAATTGATAGTTTCCGCTTAGGCAGTCAGGAAAACCTACCTTCGGAAGACTTGTGCAATAAGGGTCGAAACACCTATTTCTTTTTACCGCTGCTTTTGGGAATTATTGGGCTTGTATTTCAGATTTCTAAGGACCCCAAGCAATTTTGGGTGCTATTCGTTTTTTTTGTATTCACTGGAATTGCCATACAATTTTATACCAATCCACCTATTTTTCAACCTCGGGAACGAGATTATTCACTAGTGGGTTCCTTTTACATTTTTGCCATATGGATAGGTTTAGGGGTATATGGCCTTTTTGAGGAAATCAGAAAGTTTATAAGACCAAAAGTTGGCCTTCCTATTCTCTTCGGTATTTGCTTAATGGCAGTTCCCATACTCATGGCACAACAGAATTGGAACGATCATGATCGTTCCAATCGGTATACGGCAATGGCCATGGCCAGGGCTTATCTTGATTCTACACAGGAAAATGCCGGGGCAATCTTATTCACCATAGGGGATATGGATACTTTTCCGCTTTGGTACGCTCAGGAAATTGAGAATTATAGAACGGATACCCGCACGATTATATCAGGGTATTTGAATTTTTCATGGTACATCGACCAAATGAAACGCAAAGCGTACGAAAGTAAACCAATTCCTTCCCAACTGACCCATGAGAATTATACTTATGGTTCCAGGGAAGTTGTTTATTACGCCCCGCTAACCGACAAAAGATGGCCCATTCGGGATTTTTTGAAGTGGGTAGCTAGCGACCACCCACAAACCAAAGTAAAAAACTTACTCGAAAAACAAGGAAGAGATATTAGCGATTTTTCCGAGGAATATTTGGATGCCGTATTTTATCCTACGAACAAAATAAGGATTCCGGTAAATAAGGAAAAGGTCTTGGCAACTGGATTGGTCAGAACAAAAGACTCTTCCCAGATATTGGATTATATAGACATTGACCTTCCCGAGACCGGCATTAGAAAAGGCAATTTAATCATGCTGGATATCCTGGCCAATAACGATTGGGAGCGGCCTATCTATTTTTCTGGAGGAAGTTTTGAGGAGGAGGAGTATATCTGGATGAGCGATTATCTTCAGTTGGACGGGCTCGTCTACAAACTGGTTCCGATAAAGACCAAAAATGAAAATATCTTTGAGAAAGGTCGGTTGGATTCAGAACTGATGTACACCATTGTCAAGAAATGGGAGTGGGGCAATTCGAGAAGTCCAAACATCTATCATGATCCACAGACCAGAAAACAGTTTGGGGTTACCAATCGTATGGTATTGGCCCGTTTATTGGAAAATCTATTGGAGGAGAATAAATTTGAAAAAGCGCGGGAAATCATTGATATAGCCATGACCAATGTTCCAGTGGAGTATTTTGGATATTACACTTTTGTGGAACCATTTCTGGATGGGTATTACAAATTGGGAGACATCCAAAAAGCCCGGAAATTATACTATAAATTAAAATCTGTTTATCAAGAAAGGTTGCACTATTATGTAGCATTGCCCTCTGAAGAAAAGTATGATGACATAGAAGAAGTACTTGCAGATTTGCAGGCCTATCAAAGGCTCCTTGATATTCTTGAACAAAATAGAGATTCCAGAATCTATGAAAACGAAACTTCGGAATTTAATAGGTATGTAAATAGGCTTTCTGATTTGTTAGATCAAGGTTAATTCATTTTTTGTTTAATTAAAAATATTTATCTTTAAACAAAAAAGATATGAAAAATCTTCGTCTAGTACTTTCCCTATTTATATTGAGTGTTTGTGGAACAAACCTGGCCGCCCAAGAAATTACTTCTTTTCCCGGTATGTGGGGCGAAAAGTTTTACCAGGACAAAGAACCGCTAACCTGGAAGGAGATTGATGCTATTATGAAGGAGAATCAAGCTTCGGCTCTACATTGGCAAAAATCCAAAAAGAATATGGTAGGTGCATTGATTGCCGGTACTGCTAATTTTGGCTCTGCGATTTGGCTGCTTTCAAATTTGGACGATAACGAGCCTCTGACGGGCCCAATTATCGCTGTTGCCGGTACGGGTGTTATCAGTTCAATATTTCTTCATTCGGCGATGAAAAATAAAAAGATCGCAATTTTGGAATACAATGATGGTTTGGACAAAAAAACATCCCTATACCTAACCCCGACCAGCAATGAAAATGGGGTAGGATTGGCCTTGAAGTTTTAGGCTTTTTGTTGATAGGTAGAAAATCCTATTGGAAATTAGGTGGTCAATTCAGTAAACAGACTTTCTAGATTCCTGTTCTTTCGGCTTAACTGTAACGTTTTGAGCTGATTGTCATGGGCGAAATCGAAAATAGCCGGACGCATATCCTTGGAGGTGCTAAAAGTAACTTCATACACAAAACCTCCCGTGTTCTTTACACGGGAAACATGCGGAAGTTTTTGTAAAAAAGCCTCTTCCACCCGATAATCGAATTCTACCTCGATGACCTGCTCCTCCTCATCTCGCAAATCGTTCAGCTTCTTGTCAGCGACCAGAACCCCTTTGTTCAGAATCAATACCCTATCACAAACGGCCTCTACTTCTTTCATGATATGGGTGGATAGCAATATGGTCTTTTCTTTTCCAATTTCTTTGATGAGTTTTCGGATTTCCAAAAGTTGATTGGGATCCAATCCTGTAGTGGGCTCATCTAAAATGAGTACATCCGGGTCATGCAATAAGGCTGCGGCCAGCCCTACCCGCTGTCGGTATCCTTTGGAAAGCTGCCCTATCTTTTTATGAGCCTCGGGCTGAAGTCCCGTCCGTTCAATGATTTCCTTTATACGGTTCTTGTCCACATGATAGACATTGGCATTAAAGGCCAAGTATTCCTTTACATATAGTTCCAAATACAAGGGATTATGTTCAGGTAGATACCCAATACTCTTTTGGACGGATTTCTTATCTGTACGAACATCAGAATTGTTGACCATTGCTTCCCCCTCATCTGCTTGGTGGTAGGTGGTCAAAATCTTCATCAAAGTAGATTTGCCCGCACCATTTGGTCCCAAAAACCCGACGATTTCACCCTTTTTCACATCGAAGGAGACATCGTTCAAGGCTTTTTGGTTTCCGAACGTTTTGGTAATGTTTTTTACGGCAATGGACACTAGCTTCGATGATTTTTTTCAAAAATATAGCAAATACCATAAAGACCTCCGCATTCTATGAAGATTATTGAAAAAACATTTCCTTAGGGTTCAAAATAAGGATTCTAGCCCTATCCTTACTGTTTGTATTATGTGCGTAATTCGTATTAAAACGGGATTTTGAAAAATAAATGAACAAGGATTAGCGTTAATTCTTAGAAAATCAAAAAAAGAAGAGGCTTAAACCTGATTTTTAAATTTAATTAGTACATTAGCCGAAGTTTTATAGCATAATGACAAAACAATATTTCTGGAACGGTTTTTATTTTTACTTCTTTTTTAAGGGAAGAAAGGGACTGTTGTAGTATATTGAAAACAAAATATAATATGAAGTCCCGTGAAAAACGGGACTTTTTTATTTCCCATTTTTCATGAAAATGGGAAATGCCTGGAACAGGTCAAGGGAACTGTCAGATATAGTATAATGGGTTTAAAGATAGCCATACAGGGAATTAGGGGATCCAATCACCATCAAGTAGTGAGGGAATATTTTGATGATAAGGTGGATTTAGTGGAATGTCTGTCCTTTCATGGTTTGGTGGACCACTTGCTGGACGGTTCTGCGGACAAGGGCGTAATGGCCATTGAAAACTCCATAGCCGGATCTATTATTCCCAACTACGCTTTGATAAATGACAATGGCTTGCATATCATTGGCGAGCATTATTTGAATATCCACCACAATCTAATGGCTTTGAAGGGGCAGCATATAGACGATATCATCGAGGTTCGTACCCACCCTATGGCCTTATTACAGTGTAGGGAATTTTTGAAGACCCAACCCCATATTAAAATGGTGGAAGATGTGGATACTGCGGAAACCGCCAGGCGAATCCAAGAACACTGTTTAAAGGGTATTGCGGCGATAGCGCCCCAGGTAGCTTCCGAACTGTACGGCCTTGAAATCATTGCCAAAGAGATACAGACCATAAAGAACAATGCCACTAGATTTATTATTGTAAAAACCAAGAACAAGGAACTCCCTAAGGACGAAATCAACAAGGCGTCCCTGCGGTTTGAAACCGATCATAAACGAGGCAGTTTGGCGGCGGTACTCAATGTAATGAGCGATTGTAATCTGAATTTGACCAAAATTCAGTCCCTGCCCATTATAGAGACCCCTTGGAAATATGCTTTTTTTGTGGACGTTACTTTTGAACAATATGATAATTTTGCCAAGGCCAAAGCACTTTTGGAGATTATGTCCGAAAATTTTAAGGTCTTGGGAGAATATAAAAATGGCCGGTTATGATACAAACGGCAGATAGATTAAAAACAGTTGAGGAATATTACTTCTCCAAAAAGTTGAGGGAGGTACGCCAACTTATGACACAGGGCAGACCCATTATCAATATGGGTATTGGAAGTCCGGATTTAGATCCCTCGCCGGAGGTTGTGAATACCTTGCAGAATGTGTTAGGGGAATCTGGTGCGCATCAATATCAAAGCTATCAAGGTTTACCTGAACTAAGGCATGCCATGGCCGATTTTTACCAATCCAAATTTGGAGTTGCCCTAGACGGGCTAAATGAGATTTTGCCTCTAATGGGCTCCAAAGAAGGCATAATGCACATAAGTTTGGCTTTTTTGAACGCCGGGGATAATGTACTGATTCCTGATCCCGGGTATCCCACCTATACTTCGGTCACTAAACTGGTAGGCGCCATTCCCATAAAGTATGACCTGACAGAAGCTAACGAATGGTTGCCCGACTTAAAGGCTTTGGCAAGTCAGGACCTCTCCAAGGTAAAGTTAATGTGGATCAGTTATCCGAACATGCCTACGGGAGCTACTATAACACATCAAAAAATGCAAGAATTGGTGACGTTTGCCAAGGAAAATCAGATTCTATTGGTCAATGACAATCCATATAGTTTTGTATTGAACGAACATCCCACTAGCATTTTGCAAATAGAAGGCGCCAAAGAGGTTGCCCTGGAACTCAATTCGTTGAGCAAGACCTTTAATATGGCAGGTTGGCGCGTGGGCATGGTAATGGGTAACGAAAGACATATAAATGCGGTGTTGAAGATAAAAAGCAATATGGATTCGGGAATGTTCTATGGGATACAACAAGGGGCGGTAACTGCATTGCAAAGTGGAGGGGAATGGTTTAAAAAACTGGATGCCAAATATGCGTCCAGACGTCAATTGATGTTCGCCTTAGTGGATAAGTTAAACTGTACCTATAATAAGAATTCAGCGGGGATGTTTGTATGGGCCAAATTACCGGAAGGGAGCAAATCTTCAGAAGAATTTATTGATGAGGTGCTTTACGATAAAGATGTTTTTATAGCACCCGGCACTATTTTTGGGAGCAATGGTGAGGGTTATATCAGGTTTTCACTTTGTGTAAAAGAGGATAAGATCAAGGAAGCAATAGATCGATTTTAGAAATGAAAAAAATGAAATTTTCCTTTATTGATTTGGAAAAGTTTAATAGCTAAGGAATGAACATATTCGTCATAGGTATAGGTTTAATTGGAGGCTCCTTTGCAAAGGATATAAAAAGTTTACGTCCCGACTCGAAAATATTCGGATTGGATACCAATATGTCTCATCTGGATGAAGCGCTATCCTTGGATATAATTGATGTAAAATCCGGCTATCAGGATTTACACCTTGCAGATATGGTCATTGTGAGTATTCCGGTAGATGTTTTGGTGACGGAACTACCCAAAATTTTGGATGCCGTTAACGATGATTGTGTAGTCCTTGATGGTGGATCTACCAAAACTTTGGTTTGCAAAACTTTGGAGAATCATCCCAAACGCAGGAATTTTTTGGCTTGTCATCCCATTGCAGGAACAGAGTTTTCCGGCCCGTCAGCTGCGATGGAAGGTCTATATAATGGTAAGACCAACATTATCTGTGAAGTGGAAAAGACCGCTTTTAAACTACAGGAGCGAGCTTTGGGACTGTTTCAGGAAATGGGCATGCGAATTCGCTATATGAATCCGCTTGCGCATGATAGACATATCGCCTATGTATCACATTTATCGCACATTAGCTCATTTATGCTGGGGAAGACGGTTATAGAAAAGGAGAAAAACGAAAGGGATATTTTTGATATGGCCGGCAGTGGATTTGAAAGTACGGTTCGTTTGGCCAAAAGCTCCCCGGCCATGTGGACGCCCATTTTTGAACAGAACAAGGAAAATGTAGTTGAGATACTGGAGGACTATATCCAAAACTTGGAAGCGTTCAAAAGGCTCCTTTTGGAGAATGACTATGAGGGCATTTATACTGAAATGGACAACACCAATAAAATAAAGGAAATCTTAAAAGGAATACCACTTAACAAACAATAAAATGGAGAATACAAAGGAATTGAGAAAATGGTTGGACGATATGGAACTGCCACATCCATTGGTGATAGCCGGACCCTGTAGCGCGGAAACCGAGGAGCAAGTATTAAGAATTGCCCATGATTTAAAGGATACGGATGTAAACTATTATCGCGCTGGTATATGGAAACCACGTACCCGTCCGGGAAATTTTGAGGGTGTGGGTGCATTGGGCCTAAAATGGTTGCAGAAGGTGAAGGAGGAGACCGGGTTAAAGACAGCTACGGAAGTTGCCAATAGGAACCATGTAGAGCTGGCCTTGGAACATGACATTGATTTGTTGTGGATCGGTGCTCGATCAACGGTAAGCCCATTTATTGTACAGGACATTGCCGATGCACTAGAGGGAACGAACAAAATTGTTTTGATAAAGAATCCGGTAAACCCCGATCTTTCCTTGTGGTTAGGTGCTGTGGAACGTTTGTATACGGCCAACATCAAAAAGTTGGGGGTTATTCACCGTGGTTTTTCGACCTACGAAAAATCCAAATATCGAAATATTCCGGAATGGCAGTTGGCCATTGAGCTACAGACCAAATTTCCGGACTTGCCCATTATAAACGATCCATCCCATATTACCGGAAAAAGAGATATGATCTTTGATGTATCCCAGACGGCCTTGGATCTGAATTTTGATGGATTAATGATCGAGACGCACTATGACCCCGACAACGCATGGAGCGATGCAGCGCAGCAAGTAACACCCAAAAGATTGGTACAAATTATGGAAGATCTAAAAATTAGAAAGGAGACCGATAAGGAGGCAGAATACAATAGCAAATTGAATAACCTAAGGGCCCAAATAGACATTATCGATAATCAACTGATCGATATGCTAGGAAAACGCATGAAGGTTTCTGATGGTATAGGGGAGCTCAAAAAGCAACGTAATGTGGCGGTGCTTCAGACCAACCGATGGAACGCCATTTTGGGAAAAATGATCTTGGAGGGCGAGTCCAAAGGATTGAGTGAGGAGTTTGTATTAAAAATGTTCAAGGCCATCCATCAGGAATCCATTAACCATCAGGAAAAAATCATCAACGCCTAAACTATTGAAGGTAAGCGAAGCAATCTGTTCGTTAGAGTTTAAAACTGACAGATTGCTTCGTCACTATACTTTCTGGTATTGACTTAAGAATACAATTTTATATCGTAGGAGCTAAAACGGTAGTCTACTAATCCTTCTTAAAAACATAACGGGTAATAAAAATACCCTGGCCATCCTTATCCCCTGCATCGGATTCAACGGCACTTGTCACAAAGACCAGTTCCCATCCATCAGCCGCCATCGCAGTTAATTTGGATGACGTAACTGCATCATTGGCCGCAATGTTCTGAAAACGGATTCCAGCAATATTGTAAAAATTCAGGAGTTTGGTTTCCTCAAAGTTTTTTACCCGAATATTCCCTCGCTTGGACTTGTTCCTTGTATTGTCTTCTTCCGTCTGCTCCGAGGTGTATTCCACAAAATCCTTTTCTTCTTGTGCATCGATAATTCGAGACCTGCCAATTCCACTGGGGACAATGGATTCCACACTTGTTATTATCTTAAATTGTTGGGCATGGGTTTCAAAAGTGGCAGCGATAGCAAGACAGATAATAAATAGAATTTTTTTCATTGTTTTCACGATTTAATTGTTAGAATTGGCCCAAAGATACTCTGATTCTTAAAAAGAAAAATCGGTATTTTTGCTTCGGCATAGCTATGATAAATTTTTGGACGTAATGACGGGAGTCGTGTATAAATCTACAGGGAGTTGGTATACCATCAAAACGGATAGCGGAAAATTCTATGACTGTAGAATTAAGGGAAAATTTCGCATTAAAGGTATCAAAAGCACAAATCCGGTTGCGGTCGGAGACAAGGTGAAATTCGAAATAGAGCAAATTGGGGATGAAACCATTGGAATTATTTTCGAAATAAAAGATCGGAAAAATTATATCATTCGAAAATCGGTAAATCTCTCCAAACAGACCCATATCATTGCCGCCAACTTAGATCAGGTCTTTTTGATAGTTACTTTGAACAACCCTGTGACCCATACCATTTTCATAGACCGTTTCTTGGCTACTGCGGAAGCCTATGACATTCCAACTGTTTTGTTGTTCAATAAAATGGATGCCTATGGAGAGGAAGAGTCGGCCGAGGTAAAATATTTGATCAACCTATATCAAGATGTGGGATATACCTGTATAAGCATATCGGCAAAAACCGGAAGAAATGTAGACCAAGTGAAGGAATTGATGCTCAATAAAACTAGTATGTTTTCAGGTCATTCAGGCGTGGGGAAATCCACCTTAATCAATAAATTGGAACCTTTTTTGGACATTAAGACCGCAGAAATATCTGAACAACATCTACAAGGACAGCATACCACTACATTCGCCGAAATGTTCGATTTGAGCTTTGGTGCGCGGATTGTAGATACACCAGGGATAAAGGGCTTCGGTATGGTGGATATGGATGAGGACGAAATCGGGGATTATTTTCCTGAATTTTTTAGACTGAAGAACAATTGTAAATTCAACAATTGTTTGCATTTGGACGAACCAAAATGTGCGGTCAAGGAAGCCTTGGAAAAGGATGAGGTATCTTGGAGTAGGTATCGGAGTTATGTACAAATGGTAACAGGGGAGGAAGATACCTATAGAATGGATAATTATGGTAAAACGGATTAAACATAGTATACTTTTCTCAGAAGGAAGGTTTGGAAGCGGATTATGCGAGTAGTGATTCAAAGAGTATCGAAGGCCAGTGTAACTGTAGAAGGGAAAATAGTTTCAAAGATCAATGAAGGTCTTCTTGTTTTATTGGGGATAGAAGATGCCGATGGAAAAGAAGATATCGAGTGGTTGTCCCGAAAAATCGTAAACCTGCGCATTTTTAATGACCTAGGAGGGGTAATGAATCGTTCGTTATTGGATATCAATGGCACTGCTCTTGTGGTCAGTCAATTTACCTTACATGCATCTACCAAAAAAGGGAATAGACCATCCTACATAAAAGCTGCAAAACCCGATGTTTCCATTCCATTGTATGAAAAATTTGTACAACAAATGGAAATGGATTTGAATAAAAAAGTGGGAACAGGAGTTTTTGGTGCCGATATGAAAGTAGAATTATTGAATGATGGTCCGGTGACCGTCGTTATGGATACAAAGAACAGGGAATAATGAGCATAAAGAAACTACAGCAGGAAGTAGATAATTGGATAAAGCAGCACGGCGTACGCTATTTTAACGAGCTTACAAATATGGCCCAACTCACCGAGGAGGTAGGAGAGGTGGCACGTATCATTGCTCGAAGATATGGCGAACAGAGCGAAAAGGAATCCGATAAGGAAAGAGATTTGGGAGAGGAATTGGCGGACGTCCTTTTTGTAGTCCTTTGTTTGGCAAACCAGACAGGCGTGGATTTGCAGGAAGCTTTCGATCAAAAATTGGCGTTAAAGACCCAACGTGATCATAATAGGCACCAAAACAACAAAAAGCTCAAATAGTGCTATCTTTGGGCCTTACCATTAGAACTGCATTAGATTGAAACTACACCTGTCGCCTCCATTGACCAAACTACTAAATTCCAATATCCGGATTACGGGCTCAAAAAGCGAGTCCAATCGTTTGTTATTACTACAAGCATTGTATCCCAATATTGAGATTGATAACCTTTCCAATTCCGATGATGCCGAAGTCATGCAAAAAGGACTGGGCACAAGTAGGGGAGTTGTGGATATCCATCATGCCGGTACCGCCATGCGATTTCTTACAAGCTACTTTGCCTCACAGGAAGGCAAGGAAGTTCTTCTTACAGGTTCGCAACGTATGACCGAGCGTCCCATAAAAATCTTAGTGGATGCACTTTGCGATTTAGGTGCCGAAATTGAATATGAAAAGAACAATGGATACCCCCCCATAAAAATTAAAGGGAAGAAACTAACCAGAAATAAAGTAAGTCTTCCTGCCAATATCAGCAGCCAATATATTTCCTCATTGCTACTGATTGCACCGGGTCTGGGAAATGGTCTGGACTTGGACTTGAAAGGGAAAATTACATCTGTTCCGTATATAAAAATGACTTTGGCCCTATTGGAACAAATTGGCGTACGGACAAGTTTTGAAGGGAACACGATTAAGGTATATCCCAAAAAATCCGTGGATTCAAAAACTCTGGTGGTAGAATCTGATTGGAGCTCTGCTTCCTATTTTTATAGTATAGTTGCCCTTAGTGAAGTTGGTTCTGAAGTTATCTTATCATCCTATAAAAAGAATAGCCTGCAGGGTGATAGCGTGCTTGCAGAGATTTACAAAAATTGGGGGGTGAACACCAATTTCAGGGAAAATGAAATCAGCCTAAGAAAAACGGCCGACCTGAAGCCCGAAAGTTTGAACTTGGACCTTTCAAATACCCCGGACACCGCCCAGACTATTGCTGTTACTTGTTTTGGACTGGGAGTCGGGTGCCATCTTACAGGATTACATACCCTAAAAATAAAGGAAACGGATAGACTGGAAGCCCTGCATACAGAGCTCTCCAAATTGGGTGCCGATATAACCGTATCGGATAAGGACTTGGTATTACGTCCGTCAGATCGAATAAACAAAGACGTGACCATCGATACCTATAATGACCATAGAATGGCTATGGCCTTTGCTCCCTTGGCCATGAAAACTTCAATGTATATGAACGATGCCGAAGTGGTCTCAAAGTCCTATCCCGACTTTTGGAAAGACCTTGAAATACTCGGTTTTAGGGTGCAGAGACTATAATTCGTATTTAATCCCTGTTTTACTTGACAACCCCTATGGCCACATTGTATATTTGCACCCGCAAAAATCGCTAACTTAATTCACTTTCATGAAATTATCGCACTTCAACTTTGAACTTCCCAAGGATTTATTGGCAGAATACCCGACTGAAAATAGGGATGAGTCCAAATTAATGGTTATCCATAGGGATTCTGGTAAAATAGAACACAAGATGTTCAAGGACCTTATCGATTATTTTGACGAAGGCGATGTTATGGTTCTGAACAATACAAAGGTCTTTCCGGCAAGGTTATATGGAAACAAGGAAAAGACAGGAGCCCGTATCGAAGTCTTTTTATTACGGGAACTGAACGAGGAACAACGTTTATGGGACGTGTTGGTTGATCCGGCACGTAAAATCCGAATTGGCAATAAACTATATTTTGGGGATGATGAAAGCCTTGTGGCAGAAGTTATCGATAACACCACATCCAGAGGAAGGACATTACGTTTTTTATATGACGGAGCCTATATTGACTTTAGAAGGAAACTTAGGGAATTAGGGGAGACACCCTTGCCAAAATATATAAAACGGAATGTGGAACCAGAAGATGAAGAACGCTATCAAACCATTTATGCCAAGCATGAAGGAGCTGTGGCGGCTCCAACTGCCGGACTTCACTTTTCCAAGCATTTATTGAAACGTTTGGAGATTAAAGGAGTGAATTTCGCGGAATTGACCTTGCATGTTGGTTTGGGGACCTTTAACCCAGTGGAGGTAGAAGATCTTTCCAAACATAAAATGGATAGCGAAGAATTGATTATAGACGAAAAAGCGACGGAAGTTGTCAATCGTGCCAAGGAAAAAAGAAAAAGAGTATGTGCGGTAGGCACTACGGCAATGCGAGGATTGGAAAGTGCAGTTTCTTCTGAACAGACATTGAATACGTTTGATGGGTGGACCAACAAATTCGTTTTCCCGCCTTATGATTTCAGTATTGCCAATTGTATGATTACTAATTTTCACTTGCCCAAATCTACCTTGCTTATGATGGTATCTGCCTTTATAGGCCACGATCTCATGAAAAGGGCCTATAAAGAAGCTATTTTGGAAGGATATCGCTTCTATTCCTATGGGGATGCCATGTTGATTATATAGGAAGGTTCAAATAAGTTATAGGAATCCTGCCTACCAAGTCATCGGTTCGGCAGGATTTTTTATCTTTTCACGTATTGGAAACAAAAAAGAAGGACATACGGGCACTTACTAAGGAACAATTGCGTGGTTTTTTCATGGACCAAGGCGATAAGGCATTCCGTGGCAATCAGGTCTATGAATGGCTTTGGCAGAAATCCGCACATTCCTTTGACGTGATGACGAATCTTTCCAAGGAGACCCGAGGGCTTTTGAGAGAGTATTTTGTCATCAATCATATTCGCGTAGATCAAATGCAGCGGAGCAAGGACGGTACCATAAAAAATGCCGTACGATTGCATGACGGGTTGGTAGTGGAATCTGTTTTAATACCTACGGCAAACCGAACCACCGCTTGCGTTTCCAGCCAAGTGGGATGTAGTCTGGATTGTAAGTTCTGTGCTACGGCTCGTTTAAAACGGATGCGTAATTTGAACCCTGATGAAATCTACGACCAAGTGGTGGCTATCGATAATGAAAGTAGGCTCTATTTTAATCGGCCTTTGAGCAATATCGTATTTATGGGAATGGGCGAACCTTTGATGAATTATAACAATGTGCTAAAGGCTATTGATAAGATTACCTCCCCGGCTGGACTCGGAATGTCCTCGAAACGTATTACGGTCTCTACATCAGGGGTGCCCAAAATAATCAAAAAAATGGCGGACGATGGGGTAAAATTCAAATTGGCGGTATCCCTTCATTCGGCAATTGACGAAATACGAACATCCATAATGCCATTTAATGCCACGTTTACTTTGACCAACCTACGGGAGGCTCTGCAATACTGGTATAATAGGACCAAAAGTAGAATCACTTATGAGTATGTGGTCTGGGAAGGTATTAACAATACACAAAGAGATGTGGATGCCTTGGTGGACTTCTGCAAATTTGCACCCTCCAAAGTAAACCTTATAGAATACAATCCGATCGATGACGGTAAATTTCAACAAGCCTCAAAAACAGCACTAGATAGATATGTGGGTACCTTAGAGGAAAACGGGATTGTGGTTACCGTTAGGCGTTCTAGAGGTAAGGATATCGATGCGGCCTGTGGCCAATTGGCAAATAAACACTAAAAAATAGGCAGTTGTAGTTGGCAGTTTTCAGTAGAATATAGAGAACTTTCATTTTCATTCAGTGCGTTAAGTAATCTAACATGAAGGTTTACAAAAATAATTCCCCTTAACCACGTCCACCGAATACTGCGACTGCCCACAGAACACCTCTTCTTTTCCTTATTTTATTTTTATCTTTCCGAATCCAACATGATAGAAAACCGAACTTCTTGAAAACAGTATCCCGAATAAAGGAACCTATAGACCGTGAAATGGAACTTTTTGAGAAGAAGTTCCTCAATGCCATGTCCTCCAAGGTCGCACTCCTTAATCGCATTACCTATTATATTGTAAACCGAAAGGGCAAACAAATGCGGCCTATGTTCGTTTTTTTGACCGCAAAGTTGTTGAACAACGGTGAGGTAAATGAACGTACATATCGGGGCGCCTCGGTTATAGAACTCATTCACACGGCCACTTTGGTTCATGATGATGTAGTGGACGAAAGCAATAAACGACGTGGCTTTTTTTCCGTCAATGCATTGTGGAAAAATAAGATTGCCGTTTTAGTGGGCGATTATCTGTTATCAAAAGGATTATTATTATCCATCGACAATGGCGATTTTGATCTACTCCGGATTATTTCGGTGGCAGTCCGGGAAATGAGCGAGGGCGAGTTGTTGCAAATTGAAAAAGCAAGACGACTGGATATTACGGAGGAAGTCTATTATGATATCATCCGCCAAAAGACGGCTACCCTAATTGCCGCATGCTGTAGCCTGGGTGCCTGTTCCGTAAAACCCGATTCACCGGATGTGGAAACCTTTAGAAAATTTGGGGAACTCTGCGGTATGGCCTTTCAAATAAAGGATGATCTCTTTGACTATGGAGAAGAGAAAATTGGGAAACCAACCGGGATAGATATTAAGGAACAAAAGATGACCTTGCCTCTTATCTATGCCTTGAACAACTGCTCAAAATCGGAAAAAAGATGGTTGATCAATTCCGTAAAAAATCACAATAAGGACAAAACAAGGGTAAAACAGGTAATAGCCTTCGTAAAGGAAAAAGGCGGGTTGGACTATGCCATACAAAAAATGCTCGATTTTAAGGAAGAGGCCCTGAAACTTTTGGATACGTATCCGTCTTCGGATTACAAAAGCTCCCTTGAGCTTATGGTAAACTATGTAGTGGATAGAAAAAAGTAAAGTCGAATAGCACTGTTTTGATATGGAAATGGCATATTATAGGCCTTGCATGAAAGACCTCCAAAAAAAAAAATCAACTTTCCAGGCAACGTTTTCTTATACTGAATCGTCTATAGAAATAGCAGACAACCAAAACCACTTTTATAAAATTGAAAATCATTTCTTTTTATAAAAACGAAAAGCAGCTTATAGAAAGAGCGGCCTCCGGCAATCGGGATGCGCAACAACGCCTTTATGAAAAATTTGCGCCCAAGATGCTCAGTGTTTGTAGAAGATATATCAAAGATCTGCAATTTGCGGAAGACGTTATGGTCAATGGTTTTGTAAAAGTTTTTCAAGGTCTTGAAACTTTCCGGCATCAAGGCAGTTTTGAAGGATGGATAAAAAAAATCATGGTCCGGGAAAGTATTTCATATTTACGAAAACAGCAATTTGTTGTCTATGATGATACGGTATGCGAAAGGCATGGGGAAAAATCAGTTTCGGATACCTCTGCCAAATTGGACACCGAATATATACAGACAATGATCGATGCCTTGCCGGAAGGCTATAGGACCGTGTTCGTACTATATGCAGTAGAAGGATACAAACATCAAGAGATTGCCGAAATGCTTGCCATAACGGAGAGTACTTCAAAATCACAACTATTCAAGGCCCGGAAGCTATTGCAACAAAGTTTAAAGAAACAAAATATCATAGGATATGGAACAGAATAATTTTGAAAAGCATATCAAAAAACAATTGGAGAAAAGGGAAATACAACCTTCTTCCCAGGCCTGGCAGAAGGTGGTAGATCGTTTGGACGTTATTCAAAGACCAAGATCAAATCGTTTTTTTTGGTATGGTATCGCGGTGAGCTTTGCGGGTCTTTTGGTAATCTCTCTGGTGTATTTGGGCTCTCAAAGACCTACAAATCCTGGTATTGAAATCGTAGATACGGATAGGGAAAATGGCAAAGTTGATGTTACGCTAAAAAAAGCAAGGGATAAAAAGACCTTTCAAGAGAGGAATCCGATAGTTGACGCGAATGGGGGTTTGGACGCAGAAAAACCCTTGGAAGAATCTATAAGTTTTCCGAACGAGGAGAAAATGATCAAGGAAGAAAACTTGGAAGACATAAAAACGATTATCGCTTCCGCAAATACAAAAGGGGATACAGAAATTGAAAATGAAATTTTAAGTAAAGATTCGGAAGATATCATCAATACTAAAATAGCGGAAGTCGTGGCTCAGGTAGATATACTGAAGCAAAAAAATAGAACGGTCTCCGACTCTGAGGTAGATTCGCTGTTGCAGAAGGCGCAAAGGGAGATAATTGCGGAAAAACTCTTCAGGGATAATGGCAAGGTAGATGCCATGGCTTTGTTAACGGAGGTAGAGGACGAACTAGATCAATCCTTTAGGGATCAGATTTTCGAAAAGTTAAAAACCGGTTTTATGAGGGTACGCACGGCCGTGGCGGATCGGAATAATTAATTCATCAATCATTAATAGATTTCCTTCTTCTCTCCCCGCAACTGTGGGGGAGACAGGGAAGGAACATTTCAAAAACAAACAAGTATGAGGACTATTGTATTTTATTTGACCTTGATTTTAACTTCCTTGATTATGAACCATGCCGCCGCTCAGGAATGGAATAAGGA
Organism: uncultured Flavobacteriaceae bacterium; assembly: GCA_947494715.1. GTDB lineage: Bacteria > Bacteroidota > Bacteroidia > Flavobacteriales > Flavobacteriaceae > Ulvibacterium. The sequence goes on from CANLWG010000013.1 coordinate 172,655, forward strand.
AAAAATTGAAGCCCTAAAGGAACAAAAGATCAAGATTTCACAACAGGAGAAGGAAGCCTTAAAATTAGAGGTGGAGGAGATTAACAGAAGATTGGATAATGGAAATCTAAAAGCTGATGAAGCAAAGATTCTTAAGGAAAATGTCGCAAAATTGAGAGCATTGAATATTGAGAACAGACACGCGATTATCGATAACAAAATAGCCCTGCTGGAGCGTAATCAGGGGGCTGTGCTCGAGGAGGAAAAGGGTTTTTCCATTATTGATGATGGAACGGGAATTAGCATTAATGTAGATGGGAAACCATGGCATGTTTTCGAAAAAAGTAACAAACCCCCAAAATATGACCGTCGTACGTATTCCGATCCGGTTATCGCCGTAGGATTTAACAATGCCATTATAGATGGTCAATCCCTGGACGATTCGCCCTATAAAATTGGAGGAAGCCGATTTTTTGAATTGGGATGGGTATGGCGTACCAGGGTTTTTGACAACTCCAATTTTATGCGCTTTACATATGGGCTTTCTTTTCAATTCAATGGTCTAAAACCCAAGGACAATCAATATTTTGTAATCAATGATGAAGGCCAGACAGAGTTGCAGGAATTTGAATTTGAGCTTAGAAAATCAAAATTTCGTATGGATAACCTGGTTTTTCCCGTTCATTTTGAATTTGGGCCATCAAGATTTAGGGAAACGGAAAACACTATCCGTTACTCCCTTCGGAACCAGTTTCGATTGGGTATTGGCGGATATGGTGGATTTAACCTAGGCACCCGCCAAAAGTTAAAGTACGACCGTGCCGGGGAAAAGGTAAAGGACAAACTGAAAAGAGGTTATAATACTACAAATTTTGTGTATGGACTTAGTGCTTATGCTGGGTTCGATGGTGTACTGCTCTATATTAAATATGATTTGAATCCGATTTTTAAGGACGCAATAGTAAAGCAACGAAACATTTCTTTGGGCCTTCGGTGCGACTTGTGACGAGGTGAACTAAGATTCGCCTCTTTTATCCGAGGCGGATCTTAACCGTTCACTTTTAATCCAAATTCATAGCATTTTCCATTTCTAGGGTAAATTCATCCCTATAATAAACACGTTTGCAATGGGAGCATTCCGCAAGCTTTGAGGTGGAAATTTTAAATAGTTTAATCCAAAACAAATGGAAATAATTGGAAGCCACGGAAACGGTCAAAGTTCCGGTCTGATTACAATGAGGGCACCGAACACCTGGTAGACGTTTTATTTCGGTTTTTCCAGGACGAGTACCAAAGAAGAGTATCATAATACAAGAATCTTCAACAAAGATATTGGAAGAAAAAAACAATTTGATTTAATAAAAAAATAAAAATAGTAACAAATGGAACCTACTAAAAAAACTGCGAGAATTGCCGGGACATTTTATCTTATTCTAATATTGAGTGGCATGTTTAGCTTACTCTATGTGCCCTCGGAACTTATTGTTTGGGATGATTCGGGAATGACCGTTGAAAATATCAAAGCCTCCGAATACCTTTTCCGCTTGGGCATAATAAGTGGTTTAGTATGCTTCACTTGCTTTATATTCTTACCGTTAACGTTGTACAAATTGTTAAATGGGGTCAACAAAAGCCACGCAGTACTCATGGTGACCCTGGCCCTTGTCAGCGTGCCCATTTCATATATAAGCATAGTGTATCAAATAGATGTACTTACGCTGATCAATGATTCGGAATCCTTGAAGGCATTCGATGCTAATAAGTTAAATGCAAAAGTAATACTACTTCTCAATTCCTATGACAATGGAAATTTGGTGGCCCATATATTTTGGGGACTGTGGTTGTTTCCTTTTGGATATTTGGTCTACAAGTCGAGTTTTCTTCCCAAGTTTTTGGGAATCATGTTAATGTTGGGCTGCTTCGGATATCTAATAGATTTTCTAGGCTATTTTCTTTGTGAGAGCTATGGTGAAACTTTGGTTGCTACCCTTGTAGGCCTGCCCGCCGCCATTGGGGAAATTGGGATTTGCCTCTGGCTTTTGACCATAGGGATAAAAGCGGTTAAAGTTCCACAGGGTAAATAATCAAACCAGCTTTTATAAAGCTACATTTTGGCTTATATTTATGGATACGGGCTATATTTGCCTGCTAGACTAAATTTTGTTTTGATTTCAAAATCTACCATAGACCAAGTATACGAGACCGCCCGTTTGGAAGAGGTCATTGGCGATTTTGTACAATTAAAAAAATCAGGATCTAACTTCAAAGGATTAAGTCCGTTCACTGATGAGCGTACACCGAGCTTCATGGTTTCGCCGGTAAAGCAGATTTGGAAAGACTTTAGTAGCGGAAAGGGGGGCAATGTAGTGGCCTTTTTAATGGAGCATGAACATTTTACCTATCCCGAAGCGATAAAATACCTGGCCAAAAAATACAATATTGAAATAGAGGAAACCGAGCGTACCGATGAACAGAAGGCAGAGGCCAATGAGCGTGAAAGTATGCATCTGGTTTCCGAATTTGCCCAGAAACACTTTTCGGAAATGCTCTGGGAGTCGGAGTTGGGCAAGGCCATAGGATTGAGTTATTTTAAGGAACGCGGCTTTACGGATGAGACTATTAAAAAATTCGGTTTGGGCTATTGTCTGGATCAATGGGACGGATTTACCAAAACCGCTCTTGAAAATGGATATAAGTTGGCGTATTTGGAAAAAACCGGATTGACCATTGTCAAGGAAGACGTTCAAAATCCCGATAACCCAAAAAAATTCGATCGATTCAAAGGACGGGTCATGTTCCCTATTCATTCCATGAGTGGACGAGTCCTCGGTTTTGGGGGACGTATTTTGACCAATAATAAAAAAGCGGCCAAATACCTGAATTCTCCGGAGAGTGAAATCTACCATAAGAGCAAGGTGCTCTATGGCATTTACTTTGCAAAACAGGCCATCGCCAAGGAAGATAATTGCTATCTGGTAGAAGGCTATACGGATGTTATTCAATTTTATCAAAGGGGCATCCGCAATGTGGTATCTTCCAGCGGTACCGCCCTTACTCCAGAACAGATTCGTTTGATCAATAGGCTTACGATAAACATTACTGTTTTGTTCGATGGGGATGCCGCAGGATTAAGAGCTTCCCTACGGGGCATCGATTTGATTTTGGAACAGGGCATGAACGTAAAGGTCTGCTCCTTCCCGGAAGGTGAGGATCCGGATAGTTTTGCCAAGAACAATGAGTTAGAGGAGGTCTTGCAATACTTGCAGGAAAATGCAAAGGACTTCATTCAATTCAAGGCGAATTTATTGGCCGAAGAGGCTTCCAATGACCCTATAAAAAGAGCGGAGACGGTTCGGGATATTGTGAATAGCATAGCCAAGATTCCCGATGCCATAAAGCGGGAGATCTACATACAGGAATGCGCCCAGATTATGAACGTTTCCGAAAACGTTTTGTTCAGCACGCTGGCCCAAATCGGTAAAAAGGAGGTAGCGGATGCCGCAAAAAAGGCCAAACCGGAACAAAAGGCCTTCGATGTTGTGAAAAATCAGGTTACCGTTGAAAAAGTAGATGTGCAATATGAATTGGAACGCAAGATTATTGAAATGCTTTTGCTATATGGGAACGACCAGCAAGAGTTTGAGGATTTGATCCTAAAGGAAAACGAAGAAGGCGATTTGATTTTGGAACCAGAGTCCTTGGAGACCAAGGTCTATGAAAAGATTTATTTGGACCTTCAGGAAGATGAAATAGAGCTGACCAACAAACAGTTTAGAGACATCTACTACAAATTGATAGAACAGCTAAACGAAAATGAGGATTTTTCAATAAGCACTTTTATCTCAGATCTTGATCAGAAAATGGTGGAAGAAATTTCATCAATCCTTATGGAAGAGGAAAAGTACGCGCTGCATAATTGGGAGCGAAAGGATATCTATCCTAAGGATAAAAAGACAGGAGTGGGTCAATTGGTAAGCGAGACCATTTTAACCTTGCGATGCTATTTGATTAAAAAACGGATGGAGGCCTTGCAGAACAATACCCATGAAAACAACGGAAACAATAATGAGACCCTGGAGGAGATTATGAACTACCTCCAATTGAACAAATTGCTGAACAAAAAATTGAATCGGGTACTTTCATAAAAACAGAGACCCCAAAGGTATAACCTTTGGGGTCTCTGTTATAGATGATTACCTCTCTAATACAATTCCAAAGCTTTGGCTTGTTGTAAAAGGTCTACCATGTTGTCCACGTTCAATTTTTTCATTAAACGTGCCTTATAGGTACTAACGGTCTTTTCATTTAAGTTAAGGCCAATAGCAACATCTTTGTTTCGTTTTCCGCTTGCCAATAATTTAAGGACTTCCACCTCTCGGGTAGAAAGTTTCCTAAAGAATCTCCTTGGTCTTTGGGTTCCTTCGTCAAATGCCAGCCTTTGGGCAAGTTCATTGGTAATGAACATGTTCCCTTCGCTTACTTTTCGTACCGCGGAAATAATATAATCTATATCCGAGGCTTTTGCTAAATAACCGAATGCACCGGCTCTAATGCTACTAAGTGCATATACATCTTCGGACTGTCCGCTGTACATCAACACTTTAACATCAGGATACTCTTTTTTAATCTTTCGCAAGGTGGCGATGCCATTTATTTCCGGAATATCCATTTCCAGCATAACAACATCAGGAGTAATTCGTTCCAGTTTTTCGAAAAGCTCGGATGTAGTGGAAACATCTTCAACTACCTCAAAACCAGAGGCAGATTCTAATACATGTTTTACGCCCATCCGAACGATGGGGTGGTTGTCAGCAATTAATACTTTGATCATTTCGCTAGTTTTAGTCTGTAAATATACCCAAATATGCAGAAGTCCAAAAAAACTGACATGCAATGTAAGGTTTAATTATCTGATTTCGTAAACAAAAATGGTTTTTTTTTATTAAAAAGCCTTATTTTTTGAATATTATTCGATTTATCTACTTGATTATTAGTTGAGTGGTTTATTTTAACATTTCTGGAATCTCGCATACGGGTATCGGCTTGATTTTATGTTGATTGGCCGAGTTTAATTGTTTAAATATAGTAAAAACTTCCTTTTCTCGACCAGAAAAGTCTGTAACCGTCTTTCCGTCATCGTTCATTTTCATAGCCCATTCCAATTCTGGATAGGAAGCACCTATTTGATCTTCATCTGTTCTATTATCGCCCCAAAGGCCATCTGTAGGGGCCGCTTGGATGATTTCCTCGTTAACGCCCAAGTAATTTGCAATTTCATAGACTTCTGTTTTCAATAAGTCGGCAATAGGACTTAAATCCACTCCGCCATCCCCATATTTAGTATAGAAACCCACACCAAAATCCTCAACCTTGTTGCCCGTGCCGGCCACCAAATAGCCCTTTAAGGCCGCAAAATAATATAAAGTGGTCATTCGTAAGCGTGCGCGGGTATTGGCCAATGACATAAAACGGCTTTCTTCCTCGGCTACATCGGGAAGTACCTCAATAAGACTATCGAATACCGAGGTAAGGTTTACAGGTTGTCTTTGTACATTCGGGTAATGCTCCTGTAACCAATCAATATGGTTGGCCGCCCTGTCTACCTGTTTCAAGGATTGGTGGATAGGCATTTCCAAACATAATACATCCAGCCCGGTTCTAGCACATAGGGTTGAAGTTACTGCGGAATCGATACCCCCGGATACACCGACTACAAATCCCTTCATTTTGGCATTTGTAGTATAACCCTTTAACCACTTTACAATATGGGCTACTACCTTTTCGGTCTGCATGCTATTCTTTATTAACGAAACGATTAACTTTGCCCGATAAAAATAAAGCCTTGATGTCTAAAAATAAAATGGAAACGGGATTACTTTACATGGGAAAGTACATTTTTACTTTTTTCTTACTTTCTTTTCTGCTTTTAGGCTGTAATGACAATGATAAAATTGCCGAGGCGATTGACAAAATAGACTTAAGTATACAAATCTCCCGTTTTGACCAAGAATTTGCCAAGGCAGAACCATCGGACTTGCCGTTGCTCAAAAAAACATATCCCTATCTTTTTCCCGCTCAATATCCGGATAGCGTTTGGGCAGCCAAATTAAAGGATACTATTCAGGTAGAACTTTTGAAGGAAGTGGATGATGAATTTTCCAATTTCGAACAAGAAGAGGCCGATTTACAACTACTCTTTAAACATATTAAGTATTATTTCCCCCGGTTTGGTGTTCCCAAAATTGTTACAGTTACTTCCGATGTGGATTACGAGAATCGTATCATTCTTACGGATAACCTACTTTTGATAGGACTTGATAACTACCTAGGCCCAGAACATAGGTTCTATGGGAGCATGCCTAATTACATTTCTGCAAGTATGGACAAACAGTATTTGGTCTGTGATGTGGCCAGTGCCTTTGCGAAGAGAGTGGTGCCCAAGGCAAATGACCGAACCTTTTTAGCTCAAGTTATCTATTACGGTAAGGAATTATATCTAAAGGACAAGCTGATTCCATTTTTATCGGAGGCCCAGCGCATAGGATATTTTCAAGAAGAATTGGACTGGGCCCATGCCAATGAAGAGCCTATGTGGCGCTATTTTATTGAACGTGAGTTGCTATATGATACGGATAATAAATTGGGCCTGCATTTTCTTGATCCCGCGCCCTTCTCTAAGTTTGGGCTGGAATTGGACAATGAGTCCCCAGGACGCATAGGTCGCTATTTAGGTTGGCAGATTGTAAGAGCCTTTATGGAACGGAACGAGGTTTCTTTACAGCAGATGCTCGGTTTGCCTGCGGAGGAAATATTCAAAAAAAGCAACTACAAACCCAAAAAATAAATTATGCCTAAACTCCACACTTCGGAAATTACCCTAAAAGTAGGGTTGGATGAAAATCGAGTTCCAGAAGAACTCTCTTGGTCCGCACAGGACGGGGGTATCCATAATGAGGAGGCCAAGGCAATGCTACTGTCAGTTTGGGACAGCAAGAACAGGGAATCTCTAAAGATTGATCTATGGACCAAGGATATGCCTGTGGATGAGATGAAGATTTTTTTTCATCAAACTTTGGTTTCCTTGTCGGACACTTTTATGAAAGCTACACAGGACGAAAAGATGACCGCTACGATGAAAGATTTTTGCGACTATTTTGCAGAGAAACTGGAATTAAAAAAATAGACTTCATTTTTTGGTTTATTGCTATTTGGTACGGTAGGTTTATGAACATTTGGCATTTCACCCAAATTTCGTTGTTTATCTCATCGATTTAGCCTTAAATTTAACGCCCTAAACATTAGTAAAGCAAGACTTTTTATGGCTTCAACTAAAAAATTTGATATTGAAAACTTGGGAACACCAACCTTCCCATCCCCACTCCATTTGAGTAAGACAAAGGGCGATAAAGTTTTCAATTTCATCCAGGACAAAGATCGACTGCTCTATAATATTTCCTTAAGCGAATTTAACCGGTGCGTGACCGAAAATGAGGAACCCCTTTGCCTGGAGAAGGCCGGTCCCCGCGAAAAGCTATTGTTCGATCCCACAAAAACCACAGCGGCTATCGTTACCTGTGGTGGACTTTGTCCCGGAATCAACAATGTTATCCGTAGCTTGGTTATGGGGCTTTATTACTTTTATGGAGTAAAGAACATATTGGGTGTACCCTATGGTTATGAGGGACTTATCCCAACCTATGGACACAAACTAAAACATTTGACACCCGATGTTGTAAAGGATATCCATGAGTTCGGAGGCACTATTTTGGGTTCCTCACGTGGGGGCCAGAGTATTTCCGATATGGTGGATACTTTGGAAGATAATCAGGTGGATATGCTTTTTGCCATTGGTGGGGACGGGACATTAAAAGGGGCCAATGCCCTAGGTGAGGAAATCCAAAAGCGAGGCCTAAAAATTTCGGTTGTCGGCATTCCCAAGACCATCGACAATGACATTAATTTAATAGACAAGTCCTTCGGATTTGAAACAGCTTTTGATATGGCCAGCCCTATTATACGCGATGCCCACAATGAAGCCACGGGTGCCTACAATGGGGTTTCAATCGTGAAATTAATGGGACGGGATAGCGGATTTATTGCGGCTTGCGCCGCCATGTCCATGCCTGTTGTGAATTTTGTCCTAGTACCTGAAATGGAATTTGAATTGCACGGCGAAAATGGTTTTTTGGAAAGCCTAAAAAATCGTTTGGAGACAAAGCACCATGCAGTCATTGTTGTCGCCGAAGGTGCGGGCCAACATCTTTTTAAAGAGGATGGTGCTGAGACCAAAGACGCCTCGGGCAATATAAAACACAAGGACATAGGCCCGTTCCTAAAATCTGAAATAGGAAATTACTTCAAGGCCATGGACAAGGAGGTTACCATTAAATATATAGACCCCAGTTACATCATCCGTAGTGCTCCGGCCAATGCTGGCGACAGTATTTTTTGTAGCAGATTGGCCCATTATGCCATTCATGGGGCCATGGCCGGAAAGACCAAGTTCGTGGTAGGTAGGTTGAACAACAAATTTGTGTATTTGCCCATATCCGAAGTCACCAGTAGACGTAAGAAAATAGATTTGGAGGGGGAGTTTTGGTTTGCCGTATTGGAAAGTACGGGCCAACCTTTTTTGATGGGTTAATATGATTTTTTAAGGCTTACCTAAATTCAGGAAACGGTTTAGGCAAAAGAACTATAACGCCGTTTGATGTTCGGGGCAATCGATACGAAGATCCGTTTGGTATAGGTTCTTTTCCAGTAATCTACAATAATCGTTTTCCGATCCGGATTCATAAAAGCAACAGGAAGTACACATACGCTGAACGTTAACGATATCTGCTTTGTTCAATTTTTCAATTAGTTGTAATAGGTTTTGGAAGAGTATCTTTTTTTGCTCCTCGGAAAATGAATGGATAGGTTTTTCAATGGCCTGGGCAAAAGAACTTGTCCGTAGTACCATGGTTTTCCCTTTTTCGGTAAGGTAGATGAAATAGCTTCGGGTATCGGAAGAATCAGTCTCCTTAAGAATGAGTTCCTTTTTTAACAATAGCCGTATAGATTCACTAATTGTGGCTTTGGTTACATTGAATTCCTTGGCTAAATAATTAACCTTGCACTTCTTCGGTAAATGGAAATTGACGAATAACAAAATCTGTAATTGGATGGGTGTAAGACCATTTTCCTTCCCGTTCTGCCAAAGTAGGACTTTGAAGGCCTCGGAAATACGTTCCAGGGCAACCACGATTTTACCCTCAATATTTTGGTTCTGGTATTCTGGATCAAAAGTCTCCATAAAACAAAAATAGCCCCAAGAAATTAGTTTACCTAACTACTTGGGGCATAAACTAGTTGTTGGATACCGTATAGGGCAATGACAGGTCGCCAGAAGCTATGCTATATACCGAATAGACGCCTAACAGGGGAGCATCCGTATTTGAGGTATTGACCTGCATATAAGCCGTAACCGCATCAAAATTGAATTGTTTACGGTTGTTCATCCGGTATAGGGGAACAACTACTTTTATGGTTTTTCCTTTGGTAATTACAGGAAAACCCGGAGAATCCATATACATGGGCATACCCGGATTGGTAGGGGGCAGTTTTACCTTTGGATCTTCCTTTTGAAACTGCTTCACACTCAACCCACCGGTGACGCGCTTGTCTTCATTCAAGATAACCCAATGGGGGTGCCAAACCACTCCATCGTCATCAAAAATGGTATTTGTGTTTTCGTCCCAAAGGGGCGTATCGTCAAAATCGGGATGGGAAGTCAATGCCAATGCCACAATTCCATCCGTTTGGGAAAACCCTACATCAGTGGATGAGAGGTTGGTCGGAAAGACGTACCCCAAAACCGGGGCACCATCCATTTGCCCAACTTTTTCAGGAATACTGGCCCCGGCAAGACCCTTGACCGTTATCGTAAATACCAACTGTTGCAATTCAGTATCATGCAGAACAGATGTACTTTGGATATTCAAGTTTTCCGAACCCTTGAAATCAGCGGATTCGTTCGTTATCTGCCCTTTACAGGCCAATGTACTTAAAACTAGGCCGTACACTATGCATAGTATATGTTTCATAGCTTAAATAATTAGTTAAACTAACAATATGGATTAAATTTTTTAAGATCGCACTTCTTCCAAGGTAGCGCCATAGTTAATGTGCAATACGCTGCCATTGTCCAATACCAATGCGGGAACCGATCTGACACCGGCACGTTCCGCAGTTGAGATTTTGTCTTTTTGTTCACCTAAGTGGACGATGTCCACACGTACCGTGGTAGTATCTACCAAGTTCAAAAATTCCTGTTCTGCATTTACACAAACGGGACAGCCTGCGTGGTAAAATGTTACTTTTTTCATTTTTTGTCAATTTTAGTTGCGGCACTATTACCAGTCCAAATATAGTAAGTTAAACTAACTAAATGTAATAATCTTTGAATATTTTTTCGTTTTTCGCTTTAAATGGGTTTAATACAGCTCTTCGTAGTATTGCCGGGCCATTCTTTCACTCGTAAATTCAGGAACTACATCAGTAATGGCCTGGAAAACGATTTCCTGCCAAACGTCCGATTTATCATAGTAAATAGGCAATACTTTATCCTCTAAAACCGTATACAGATGCTCACTATCCAATTGGTCCTGTTCTTCTATAGGCAGTGTGTGTTCCAATTCGGGCAGTACAAAACTATTTTTTCCATTTTTGGCAAATTCTGGAATCCACCCATCGTTGGTCGTAAGATTAATAGAACCGTTCATTGCCGCTGTCATTCCACTGGTACCCGAAGCCTCCCTGGTAATCCTAGGTGTGTTCAGCCAAACATCGGAACCCGTTTTTAACTTTTTGGACAACTCTATCTCGTACCCTGTCAATACCGCCAAATTTGGCACATTTTTGCTGAAACTTACCAAATGATTGAAGGTGTCAATAGCTGAGAAATCCATGGGATAGGGCTTGCCTGCCCAAATAATTTGTACGGGATACTCCTTGTTTTTTAGGATATTTTGAAACCGCTGCATATCATGCAATAACAAATCGGCCCTTTTGTACCCTGCAAAACGTCTTGCCCATACAACGGTCAGTATTTTAGGGTCAAAAAGTTTCCCCGTTTGGTCCAAGACAAGTTCGAACAACTCTTTTTTAAGGGCTGTTTTTCTTTTGACAAATGCTATGGCATCTTTCTTTTTCCAAGCCTTTTGGAAATTCTTATCCTGCCAAAAATCCAAGTTCTGGGCATTGGTTATAGGGATAATCTTATTTGCACCTCCATACCCGTTCCACATGGCCCTGGATACTTTGGCGTGTAATTTAGACACTGCATTCGCTTTTTTTGCCATGCGTAGGGCGGATACTGTATAGTTGATCGTATTCCCGTTCACCATTTCTTTCTGAAGTTCCGATTCGGAAAGTGTTCGCCCAAAGAACCCAAAACGATTCAAATGATATCCATCGCGCTCCTCATTGCCCCCTTTTTCCGGAGTATGGGTAGTAAAGACCATTTGCGATTTCTTTATCCCCTGATTGCGCAAATAATAGAAAGCAGGTAGGGCATGACCTTCATTAAGATGATAGACATCCGCACCCCCCAAAAGCTCTACGATTTTGGCACCACCGATACCTAGCACTATACTTTGGGCAACACGGGTCTGCTCATTGGCATCGTATAAATAGTCCGTAATGGTTCTGGATAGATAGTCGTTGCCTTCCACATCAGTGGTCAAAAGATAGATGGGTGCAGAGCGGAAAGTATCCGGCCTTAATACCATGGCCCTTACTTTTACGGAGGAATTGCCATTGATTTCTACTTCGACCTCTAATCCGGTATCTTCCAGGAAATTGTAATTTTTCTCTATGGAATTGGTCTGTAAGGTCTGATCCTTATTTCTTCCCTGATCATAGTATCCATATTTCCACAACATACCAATACCTATGATATTCTGCTTTAGATCATGTGCGGACCGCATATGGGAGCCGGCCAAAAAACCAAGTCCGCCTGAGTATATCTTAAGACCTTGATGGATGGCAAACTCCATGCTAAAGTAAGCCGTTCTTTTATTGAATTCCTTGGCGGGGGTATAGGGATGGTGCCAAGTACTATATTTTGAAAGAGTTTCCGCCGCTATCATAGTTCAAATTTTTGGCGTAAAAATAGGTGGATAAACCATCTTACCCAATTTTTTTACATAAAGTTAATGTTTGTTGCAATACATAATTGATGCCATGGACGCAGACATACCTATAAATGTATCGCTACGAATTTCCAATAACCTTACTCAAAATAGGGACTAAAATGGCCCATTTATTTTTGGAATGAAAGTTGGGTCAATCCACTTTTTTAATGGCTATTCGAAATGCATTTTTAGGATTTTGGACCATAACCTGATCAATTTCCTTTTCGGTAAAGCCATGGGTAAGTAGGACCGGTATCAATTCCATGGGTATGGTCTCGAATTGCCGGATTTCGCCTCCCCGAGGAAAACCATTGCCATCGTGGGAGAGTAAAATCCTGTGGAGTAGATTTTGAGACTTGAATTGGGCAATGATATCCATAAACTTCTCAATATTGGATGCATTTGCCCCGTCTAGGGATATCCAAGCCCCTTGGGCAGCAGTTTTAAGTAATCGGTCTACATCCGTAACTTTGTGGGCATGTACCCACACCCAAGCACTTGAACTTACTTTGTATTCCTCAAGTAATTGAAGTTGTTGGTTTACGGCTTCAAGATTGTCCCCTGTGTGGACGGCGAGGGTCAACCCAGTTTTCAGATGGGTCAAGATACCGGTAACAAATAGTTTGGTGTCTATTTCAGAAGGTGGCCCGTCATCGAATGCAAGTTTTATAAAACCTGGTTTTATATCCGTACCGTCAATGCCCTTTTGAAATTCCGCTATCCAAATTTTTGAAATTTTCTTGGCACTGGCTTCATAGGCAAAAGGGGGTACATAGCGATCATTGGCCGCACCATAGAAACCGGTATTGGTAATGAGTTGAATCCCGGTAGAATCACTTATCCTTTGTAGTAGGTCTACTCGTCTTCCAAAATAGGCCGTGGTACAATCAAAAATGGAGCTAACCCCCAAGGATTTCAGTTTCTTTAAGTAAGGAACGACTTGTTCAAACAATGCATCTTCATTATACAGGGAGGTCTCACTTTGGTCTTTTCCAAAATTGGACATAATGTGTTCATGGGTCAATGTAAAACCTAAATGCTCAATTTGGATGGGCCCGTTTACGGTGGGGATGGTTTCTTGCCCTGACGCAGGACTTGGCTGTGAAAAGATGAAAAAAACTAATAACGGTAGTATCCACCTGCCTATCATTAACATATTTGATATGTTCCTTGGTATCACTGATCTTTGGATTCAATGGTTTCTAGGAAATCCGAATAGATGCTCCGCACTTTACCTATTTCATTTTGTTCGGCTATGGTCCGTATTTGGCCTAAAAGTTTTGTTTTGGATCCAGTATCGATATGATCCCAAATCTTTGCTACATTTTCTGAAAATGTCCTTGCCAATTCTATTTTATCCCCAGATTTATACTTCATATGACTTTCGTGGTTTTGAAGTGAAGCTTCCAGAACGGCAAGAACACCCCTTTGAAACTGTTCACTACTATTTTCCAGTTGGTCTGCATAGTCTACGGATCCTTGTTCGATGGTATCGTAGTAGAGCAGGGTCATATCTGCTACTTCCTCCAGGGTAAGCTTATTGAATTCTATCAGTTCATTGCTATAGTATTCCTGTTCTTTTTCAGTAGTCCCATAAACGAGGACCAACCGCTTTACAATTTTTTGAAAGAAAAAGAAATCCCGAGTCTTACGCTTGTAGCTTAGGGAGTCCCCGTTGGCAAGCCGTGGTAATGCGGAGATGATTCTTTTTATGTACTTCCCGGACTTTTTGCTGTTCAGTTTGGGAAGAGGCAGGGAATCCTTTTCTTTCAACCTTCCCAAGAGTTTCGCCGAACCCTCCAATTCATCATAGGACCACTTTCTTTCGATTTTAGGTAATCCAAAGTCGTAGTACTCTTGGAGTGTCTTCGAAAAATCAGGTTCTCTTTTACAGGAAAATACTATGCCGATAAAAAGTATTGGAATGAACAGGTTTTTTCTCATAATTTTTGAAATCTCATTTTAATAGCTACTTAACATCGTCCGAAAAATGACCACCGTGTTTGCCTTTGGATAACTTGGCTTTATTGAAATCGGACGATTTTCCCTTGGGGATGGTCAGGCTTTTCCATGCGTTCCCTTTGACCATTCGCCCGATATAGGTAATTTGTCCGATATGATACGCATAATGGGCCAGTTGCCGATTAATGGCCTCCACGATGGTATGTGCCTGATTTCTAATAAAAATTTCGGTATTGAAGTTTTCCGTATTCACCGAATGTAATGCACTGAACAGACATTCCCATCCGTCATTCCATTTGGTCATCATTTCTGTTTTGGTACGGATAACGGACTCAAACTCCATATCCCGATTCCGCCATTGCTTTTCCCCATCGGAAGTTAGGAAATCGGTCCATCGCGACTTCATGTTTCCCCACAGGTGATTGACGATTATGGCAATAGAATTGGATTCAGCATTGAATTGCCAGAAAAGGTCTTCTTCATCGAGCTGATCAAACGTACGTTCCCCAACGGATTTATAGTATTCAAATTGTTTGATGGCACTTTGTATGTAGTCCAATTCCATAGGCATCCGGCAAAATTAAAACTTCCTGTTCTAATATGCACTATCCTAATCCTAAGTGTAAAGTGGGGCTATTCCATTTTGAATCAGTAAGTCCAGTAGGACGAACCACAATCGATATAATGGATCGGAATATCCGTAACAAATTCGCGCATCCAATCGGCACAAAATTTCATCCCACTTCCTTCGGAGTAAATATGCCCAATGAACACGATCGCTTTCTTTCTCCCTTGGGTATTGGCATCCCTCACATATTCATAGGTTTCCCATTGAGGTACTTCTCCGGCCACCACCACATCAACCTCTTTCTTTCGCAATTGCCGAATATGGGCGCTACTACCGGATGCCCCAGGAACGAACATTAGGGTAGACAGTTTCATTTCAGGATTGCCTACCACGTGAAAACCGTTTTCAGGAAATGTCCGTTTGACGTTCTTCAACAGTTCTTTTAGGGTGATTTGGGGAAAGGTAAATTTATAGGGGTTATCGGCGTCCCTATTTTCTTCCCACCCCAATTTCTCGGTCATTCCGGTAACAATACCATCAGGTTGAATACGATGGATATAGTCATGAAACCGCCAAATGACCAGTTTGTGGTCTTTGATAAATTTTTGTTTCTCCAGGAAAACGGAATCTTCCTGAAATTGTTCGGTTTGGTCCAAATGGTTGTAATAGGTGGGTTCATGGGTGATGATGAGGTTACAATTTTTCTCGGCTGCCTTTTGCAAAACTTCCATGGTAGCGAACATACAGGTAACAACACCTGTTACCGGTGTTTCCGGTTTTCCCTCCTTAATGACATCAACGGTATTGGGCACCTCTGCGGAACCCGTTTTTTCGATGATGGTCTTGATCAATTCCCCCGAAGTGACAACCGGGGTATCCTGTGCAAAAAACAGTGCGGGGAAGAAGCCAATAAGGATAAGGTGGTATAGCTTTCTCATAATTTTGAAGCGTTTGTTATCTAAAATACAATGTATGTCTAAAACCTGAATTTACAAGTATTCCATCAATTTTCAGGTATTTTGTTCAATGATAATCCATCCCCTTCTTGCTGTTTTCAACAGAGTTTAGCCAGGCCGATAAATCCGCCTTTAATTGCTCCGCAATTTTGGGATGCTTTTGAATAACATTTTCCTTTTCGGATGGGTCGCGTATCAAATCGTACAATTCCAGATTTTCCAAACTTTCATTACCAATTAATTTATATTGGTCCGTTACCCAGGATATTTGGGAGCCATAGATAAATCCAATAGGATTGGACCTTTTGTCCGCTTTGCCTTCCAATGCCTTTAAAACGCTTATGCCATCAAGTGCTCTGTCATTGGGAAAGGGAATGTCCAGAATATCCAGAATGGTCGGCAGATAGTCACTGGTGACCATGGGAAAGTCCATCCGTTCCCCACCTTCCAGACCGTTTTTCCAGATAACAAAGGCCGGAACCCGTACCCCGCCTTCATGAAGGCTTCTTTTGCGTTCCCGGAAAACACCGGCACTACCGGGCGTTCCCCGTTCGGGACCATTGTCGCTACAAAAGAATAGAATGGTTTCCTGTTCCACGCCGGTGGCTTCCAGCATTTGCCATAATCTTCCCATTTGTTCGTCCAGAGCCGTTATGGTGCCATAATACAATTGTTCGGCCAGATTGCTTTGGGGATAATAGGCCCGATGTACACTATCGCTAACAACGGGTAAATGGGGAGTATGGAACCAAAGGGTGGTAAAGAACGGTTTATTTTCTTGTAGGGCATTTTCAATAAACGGAAGTACACGATCCATAATGACACGGGAATCATCCCCCTTTAGATTACGGGTCTCCCTTTGGTTTTCCCCTGTCCAGTAGGCCGTACCGTAGTTTTGGGTTGAATCCGGGTGGTTGACCGCCCTCCAGCCATACCGCTTGCTTTCCCCAGTTCCAAACGTATTGGGATAGATTAGGGGATCAAAGGTGGGGACCTTGGATTCCGTACAGAAGTAGCTGTCATAACCGTGTTGGGAGGGGATACTATAATCCGAACGGAACTTTTCCTGCCCGCCCCGGTTGGCATCGGGGACGGATTGGGTCAAGGTGCCGAGATGCCATTTGCCAAAATGTCCTGTAGTATACCCCTCTTTTTTAAGCAGTTCAGGAAGAGTGATTTCCTGATTCTTCATATGTCCTGTATTGGCATTTGGGATATGCATCCGCAACGGATTTCTTCCGGTAAGCACACTGGCCCGGGTAGGGGAGCAGACTGCGGAGGCGGAATAAAACCGATCCAAAACCACTCCCTGCGAAGCTAGGGAATCCAACCAAGGGGTCTTTATTTCGGGATTCCCATTAAATCCTACATCATACCAGCCCAAATCATCGGTCATGACCAGGATGATATTCGGTTTTTTGGGAGGTGAGGTACAGGAGGAAATGCCCAAGGCGAGAACGAATATCAATTGTACTAGCGTTTTCATCTTTCTCATTTTAAAAGCCAAATCCAAAAGATTTGGCGGATTCATCAAACATGCCCAAGCCATTGCATTCAGCACTTACCACCCTATTTGCTATGGGTTTTGTTGTGCAACGTATTTCAAAATTTTCGTCCTGATGGTAAGTTACTTCCATTAATCCAGTAGATTTATATCAATACCATAATATTCAACTCCGAATCGCTCACTTTTCTCTAGGTATCGTTTTACCATATTGTCTTCATCTTCTATATAGCCAAGTCCCCCTAAAAAAGTGACGCCATCCTCATATTTATGAACCAAAATTATTGCAGGTGCTCCTGCCATAGGAATAAATGGAGTATCGTCTTCATACCCTATGACAGGTTTGTCTTTTTTCAAATCGTAAATGTAGGTTACGTCCACTTTTCTGTCCTGATAGGCAAATTCCTTTTCGACCTTTATTATAAGTCCTTGTACTTCAACAAAGTCCTTTTCATTATAATCTTCATAGTTTGTTGATTGTTCTTTACAACCGGGAAGTAATAAAAAAAGCGAAATAAACAGAAATGTTCTCATCATATGTTGCTCCACGGTTCGGATATGCTACGTTGGGGAAAACGTCCGCATGGCTTTTCCACCGTAGCCCGAACCTTTTTATAAAGCTACGGATTTCCGTTTAGGAAATCCGTAGCAATGGATTATAGGTTTTGTGCCTGTTGCACAAGTTAGCGAAAAAAGTAGGTGATGATCATTGCCGATCCAAAGTTGGATCGTAACTTTAGGT
>CANLWG010000014.1 GCA_947494715.1 uncultured Flavobacteriaceae bacterium
CCTTCAAGGCTGCCTTACCATTATTAACCAGCCAATCCTACCTAGAGCGGTTATCCTAAAGGATCCGTGAAAAAGACCTACTCAGGTCAAAATCCTGAGCACAGACCACTTCTGCAACGGCCACGTTCATTTTAAGGAACGACCACTTTCCTGTGACTTGACTTTAGAGGAAATATACTGAACCGCTTATTTTATAATTTATTCTTGTACAACTAGATTTTCCCCAAAATCAATAGGTTTCGGTATGGGTTGGATATCTGCTTTGACCCTCATGTACTCTTGCCAACGATATGATTCCAGAACATCAGCCATTTCCGATGTTTCACGACTGGACAAGCGTCTCAATAACTGATATTTGGCTTTCGGTGATAAATTATCATCTCTCTCAACAGCCCTTTTTTTTACCAAGAATCGGGCAACAGTGGATTGGAACTCCAAAGCTTGGTCAACTCCCATCACAAGATGCGGCTGGTACTTGGCTGTAATCTCCTTGGCTTCAAAACGGATGTTCCGGTCAATTTGCAAGGCATAAAACGTTTGCCCCCTTAAGAAAGAGACCGATAATAGAAATAGGATAAAAACCAATATTTTTAACTTTGAAGACGTATCGACTTTTAGCATGATCAATCCTTTACTGTTTTTGCAGTTTACTAAGGTTTCCTATAGCCTCCAAAAATTCCTTTAGCTTTTTTATGTAATCGTTGAGATATGAATGTTTGGAATTCCCGTTACTCATGAAATAACGAAATGTGATGTACAGGAAAAAAGCATAAACCAATAGCATCACTGAGATTCCGATTGCCAATGTTCCCATTTCCATAGGTTTTTAAGATTATACATTCCACTTGTTATTGCCCATAATCCCGATTCATTGTAACCATTCGTCCAATTTTCGATTGGCATAGTCATAGCCAAGAACAAACGCCTTGTCAATGCCTTTTTTGTCCAAAACCCCTATTCCTCCCAGTTCTTCAGGCACGAAGAGCAGATCGGGTACGCAAAGCTTATCCCTTGCGTTTGCATGCAACATCAGTAGGTTCGCCCTCTGGGAAATTTGGAGTACATTCTTTATTTGCCCTTTTCCCACTTCCCGCATCGTTGAGGCGTAACATCCGAAGATTATCTCACAGTCGTCTACCAAGGGTTCCACCGGAAAATTGTTCATGATACCGCCATCGGCATAAAGTTGCCCATCAATGTTGACCGGACTAAAAACAGGAGGTAAAGCCGCTGATGCGAGCAATGCCTTGAACAGTTCCCCCTTCATCGAAATACTTTGGTTTTCCCTTCAACAAATTGGTAGCCACCACCGTGAGTCTTTTTTCCAGTCCGCCAAAATGGTGTGCCCGGAAAAAATCTTCAAACAAGGGAAGGTACTTGTCCGTATCAAAGAGCCCGGGCTTGTTGACGGTCACAAAGTTGTACTTCAACAATGGGGTCTCTTTGAAAAAGAGCAGCATATCGTCAGTGGACGCCCCATCCGCGTAAAGGCCCCCAACGAGGGCACCAGCACTTACCCCGGAGATGTTGTCGGGATAAATATCCCTTTGGTTCAGGGCCTTCAATGTGCCGATATGGGCCATACCTTTTACTCCTCCTCCAGAGAGTACAAGCCCGATGGTCTTATTGGTCAAGGTTTCCGGTTTCATCATCCATATTTTATATGGAGGGAGCTATCTAGCCCCCTCCAGAACAACACAGAATTTGAAGGGGTTACGAATCCAGTCCGATGGCGTAGTAAAATTTACCCGGCATATCCTCGTAAACTCCTTCAAGTAGTATCCCGCCCTGCTTGTTTTCAAGAACCTCCATCACATCCTCAATGTCTTTGACACGTTGGCCATCTATATGGGTAATGATGAATCCTTCCCGCATCTGGGTGGACTTGCGCAACTTTCCTGCATACAGGGAAGTCACCTTGACACCGCTTTCAACACCTATTTTCTTGGCCTGGTCTTTATCAAGAGCTTCCAATTCCGCTCCAAGAAGGTTCAGCATTTTGGCGTGCTCCTTTTTCTTGACCTTGGTACTGCCGATTCGGTTCTGTAGGGTGACCTTGAATTCCTTCTCCTTACCTTCCCGGTTTATGGTCAAGGCGACCTGGTCACCGGGCCTTTTAAGTGCTATCAATTCTTGTAGTTCGGGAGAGGTCTTCACCTCACGTTCATCCACTTTGAGAATCACATCGCCTTCCTTGACCCCTGCCTTATCAGCTGCTGAGTCCTCACCAACGGAAGCGACATATACCCCTTGTGTCAGGTCGACCTCTTTTTCCTTGGCCAGGTTTCCATTGAGGGTGACAATGTTAATGCCCAACATTCCCCGTTGTACGGCACCATAATTCAAGAGATCTTCCACCACTTTGCTCGCTATGTTACTTGGTACGGCAAACCCGTAACCGTTGTATGTCCCCGTTCGTGTTGCGATGGCGGTATTGATGCCGATGAGGTCACCATTGAGATTCACCAAGGCACCACCACTGTTTCCGGGATTGATGGCCGCATCGGTCTGTATAAAGCTCTCCACCGCAAACTTGTCCCTATTGATATTGATGTTCCTTGCTTTGGCACTTACAATCCCAGCTGTAACCGTGGAATTCAGACTGAAGGGATTTCCAACGGCCAATACCCATTCCCCGACCTGAACATCATCAGAATTGACAAAGGGCAATGTTTTCAAGTCTTTAGCTTTGATCTGTAACAAAGCAAGGTCCGTTGAGGGATCCGTACCGATAACACTGGCTTTATACGTGCCATTGTCATGTAGTGTGACCTCAATCTCATCCGCATCCCTGATAACGTGGTTGTTGGTCAGTATATAACCGTTCTCGTTGATGATTACCCCCGAACCTGTTCCCATAACGGGCAATTCCTCAGGTATTTGATATTCCTTGGAGTCGTCGGGTTCTTGGGGCTGTCCATAATGGTATCTACGCTCAAAGAACTGCCCAAATGGACTTTCCCCAAAAAAATCACGGAAAGGGTCGGGCAGCTCTCGATACCAGAACATTTTACCATCCCTGGAGGCCAGACTCTTCTTCGCCGAAATATGGACCACCGCATCCAACACTTTTTCCGTGGTCTTGGTGAAATCCAACGGGGTGATCTCTCCATCCGCATTGGCCGCATACAACACTTTGTGGCCCGTATTTGTTTCAATATGCTTTATGGCCACTTCCTTCTCTCCAAAATATTGGTATCCTCCAATAACACCAAAACTGATCATCAAGGATACCATAGCTGATATAAAAACTGTCTTCTTCATATTTGTAGGTTTTTTTATTTTGATTCTAGTTATAAACTATCCTTACTTCCAATATTGAATTCGGAACGATACTTTTCCAGAAACCGCTTTCTCCGCTCCAACATGCGCTCGTAAAAGTTGTCCAGTTCAATGAACTCCTCTCCAAAATCACTGTCAAAAAAGCCTTTGTCAAAGAACCGCTTACTGAAAAGGGAATCTGGCTCAAAGATGTCCTCAAAGCCCTGACTTCTGAATTGTGAAAAATTGCTGTAAAATTTCGATTCAAAGCTGTTCAACAAACTGTCCTTGTCAAGGCCTGACAGGTCGTTCAAGGAATCACTTGAAGACCAGGAATAAATACTGTCGTAGCGGATGAGATTTCCGCTTTCATCAAACTCTTTATCGACCTTCCAGCTGCCCTTGGGCCGGTCCATTTCTTTTTTATTGTCCTCTTTAACAATTGCCCCCTCTTTTTTTTCCTGGCCTTTACAACCCGTTAGACAGAATAAGAGAGCTGTAATTAGTACATAGGTTTTCATGTCTTCAAACTTTATGGCTATCCAATTCTTGATTTACATTTCGATTTCTTTATTCACGTCTGATGGATACCACCGCTGTCCTTAAGCTTTAGAAGCCTGTTTTGGTGGAATATCCTGGACTTTCTTTCCCCATTGCGGTACCACACGCATTCCAAGAAGGTATCATTGTCAACAAACCCAAATATGGGTTCCTTCTTTGGCACATATTTCAGCACCTCCATTTTTGGGCTGCCTTGCTTTCCTTTTATTTCGACCCAATCACCAGCTTTGAACTTTCTTGCCATATCACCTGATTTTTTTGAAAGATGGGTAAGCTATCCTTCCTTAAAGTTTAAACACGGTATTCTTGCCATATGTCAAGAGTGATGACCACTCTGGTATGCTGTTAAAAATGGTGGGATAGGGATTGCCTCACCCACCTTTTTGACAAATACGTTACTTGTACAAAAGTTTAGGTCTGACAAATGAAGGGAAGGGGCCGGTACTTCAGCCCCAACCCGATTAATGAATCAAAAAACGACCAGCTACGAAATCTTAATGGTCCTGGCTGGCTTCTGCTTCGCCTCTTCCTTTTTGGGAAGATGGATGTTCAAGATACCATCATTATAGGAAGCGTTGATTTTGGAATCGTCCACTGATTCGGGTAGCGTGAAGGTCCTTTTGAAAGAAGAATATCCAAATTCCCTTCGCGTATAGTTTTCTTCTTTGCTTTCTTCCTCCCGTTTTAGCTCGGTGGAGATAGAAAGCAGCTGGTTGTCAAGATCGATGTGGAAATCGGATTTTTTCATTCCGGGAACGGCCATCTCTACCCAAAAAGCATCAGCGGTCTCCCTGATGTTTACTTTTGGCAGGGTCATTCCAGTGTTGAAGTTTGAAGTGAACACTGAAGGCAGGTCTGAACTGAAAAAGTTGTCGATCCAATCAGACCAAGTAGGGAAGTCTAGAGTCGATTTTGCTAAACTTCCATTTTTGGAATCTGTAATTAAATTACTCATCATTTAAAAACTTTAAGTTCAACATAATTTTAAAAGAACAGAGCTATTCTTTACTCTATAAACGTCTAGACAATTTGAATGCCAAACGAAATTTTGACATTTTTTTGTTAAAGGGTTTTTAAAATTCCTGTCATTTTTTCGGTCTTGGCAAAATCTTCAACTGTCAGTATTCTTAAAATAGTGACATAAAGGTTGTCATTTTGACATTTTAAATGACAGCTTACTGAGAATAAAGCAGGTAAAATTCGAATTGGTCAGCTTGGAACAAAGTTTGTCCTAGCCAATTCGGTAATTTTTTTATGGTTTAACTTTTTAAAACTTAGGTTATGAAGAAAAAGCCCGTCAAAGTAAGACTTATCGAAAAAAATGGAAATTCCTACCAAATCCAATTTCCCAATCTAAAGATTCCGGTGACCGTTGACGAAAATCTGTACAATAAAATGCTACATAGTACGGAGTATGAATTTAGCAACGGAAACGCCAAAGTGAAAGAGCGTCCATATTCTGCATGATAGCCAGTTCTGAGGTGTTTGAAAAACTTCTATTTTAGGAGACTGTTTGGAAAGGAACACGGGATTCCCGAGAAATGTTCGTTCTATCGGACTATCTTTTTGTATCGCAAAAACTTGAATTAGTAATAATAAATAGAAGTATTTGTACTCGTTATGATATACTTTCATTGCTGATAAAAAGTGCCGCTAACTTTTCCGGGTAAATGCAAATTGCTAGAGCGCAAACGCATAGGCCATTCTTTAAAAATACATTTCCACACTTTAATGTACAAGGGGTAAGTCTCGTCAATATTTAATTATCCAGAATAAATTTGCTTTTTAATACGAAGCGTATTATATTTATAGTACGATTCGTATTGATTATGAAAAAAACTATTGAACCAACACTGTTAGATTTTGCCATTCTTGGGCTGATTCAAGACCAACCTTTATCTGGTTATCGTATTCGAAAGCTATTTGAGGAAACCGCTTTGGGAAACTACAGTAGTAGTCCGGGAACGATATATCCAGCTTTAAAAAGATTGACAAAACTTGGGTTGATTGAAAAAATCGCGATAAGCGAAACTAATAAATCACATTTTCAAATCACCTCTAAGGGAATTTTGATACTTAAAGAATGGTTCGTAAAATCAATAGAAAAAGAAGATGTCGAAAAAAAAACAGATGAACTTTTACTGCGGTTTGCCTTTATGGAAACTTTGGTTGACAAAGAACAGAAAATCATTTTTTTGACATCATTTAGAGCCCGGCTAAAGGTTTACATTAAGGAACTACAAAAGTACTACGATCAAGACGCGCATGACATGCCCCTACATGGCAAGCTAGCTCTTCAACATGGCATTGATTCGGCCAAGGTTACATTCAATTGGTGCAAAAAAGCTCTCACAAAATTAACTTAAATAGTCTGCAATGAAAGCAAATTCTTATTTAAAACTACTCATAGGCGCGATAATACTGACCGTACTGAATGTCTTATATGGTTTCATATTTGACTCTGGCGAAATGATCGATTTGAACAGAATGCTATGGGCCATACTTGCCAATTTCTTAATTGTACTTGTTTTGGGCTTTTATGTTTACCATTCAGCCATAAAGAAACTCAAACTTGTTCTTTCGGTTTTTGTAATCCATTACCTTATCGGCCACTTCAATTTATCAATAGAAGCCTACATATTCAACGTAACCGATAGATCAAAAACCATTGAAGAAATGCTTCATGGGTTTTTTGTTGCGATCCTTTTTGCGCCAATTTTTGTTTACCTACTTACCAACTGGGATGGGCAAAAAGTAATGGCAAATTTTAAATCCCGCCCAATAATGGGGTGGGCATGGAGAGTACCTGTCGGAGTATTTTTATATCTGATATTTTATTTGGCTGCCGGTATGATACTGCAGACTACTTATCCTGAACTTATGGATTTCTACAAGGATAAATTACCTCCCTTTGATGTAATGATTATTACGCAGTTTCCGAGAGGGCTCATATTTGTAGCCGTTGCAATTTTAGTGTTGCGTACATCAACATTGCCCTTGATAAAAAAAATATTTTTGATTGGATCGATCTTCTCTGTTTTAGGAGCAATAGCCCCATTAATTCCTCCCAGCGAGTTTATGCCTGCCAATATTCGACTGGTACACGGCATTGAGGTTGGAATTTCCAATTTCATTTATGGTTGTGTTCTTGGTTATTTATTACGACAAGAAAAACAAAATGAAAAACTTATTGATTCCGGTAACCAGTAATCTCCATTTAATGTTCGTGGCCGTTGCAGCATGGCGGTAGATACAGCGGAAGGGGTCATCTCACATATCCAGGCGGACTTTGCCGACGGCAGGGACAGCCAATACCTGAAGGGTATCGGCCTGCGGGTCCAGGACCGTTTAAGGAAGAACGAGCTTACAATGACGGACCTGTTGGCGGACACAGGGTATTCCAATGGTGCCAATTACGACTTTCTCGAACAAAGGAAGGTCACCGGATGGATACCCGTCTTCGGGAAATATAAACCCGAATTGGAAGGTTTCCCCTACGACAGGGAAAAGGACGAATATAGGTGCCCGATGAACAGGCCCCTGCCCTTCAAGGCATTCTATACCAACCGTGACGGGAGGGTACTGAAAAACTACTGGGCCGCACCGAAGGACTGCAAGGCCTGCCCCATGAAATCCCAATGTGTGCCGAATACGAAATGTAAAAAGATAATCAGAACGATTTATGACGAACAATACCTGAGGGCCTACGCCAGACAGCACAGTGAAAAGGGCAAACGGATGAAAAAGCTTAGGCAAAGTACGGTGGAACCCATATTCGGTAGCCTGACCCAGTTCTACGGTTTAAGAAAAATAGGCGTACTGGGCAAGGCCGGTGCACATAAGGTCATGCTAATGGCCGCGATCGCCTTCAACCTGAAAAAATACCTTAAAAAAGGTGGAAGGAAGCCCTCCATTGGCATTTTAAGGACCATTATGGATGCCCTAGAAGTCAACCTAATCGCTTTTTATCGGCAAATCCAACCAAGACAGGTTCTCATAAAGACTCCCTAAAAACGGCCTGCTTAGTTCCGTATCTTGTTCATGGACCACTTCTGCAACGGCCACGGCCTTTTGGCGGGACTCTTTTCCTTTAGCACAGAACTCTAGAAGGGAGTGTCCCATTTCTGGTCTTTTTTAGTATTCTTGTTAATTGACCTTTTATGGGAAACTTGGCGTTTACGAAATCTATTGCTAAAATAAGTTATACAGCCTATTGATTATCTGGTACGATTTCTATATCCGTAATTTCAAAAAAATCTGCGCATATATCCTCAAACTCGAATGACTCATAGATAAAACCACTGAAGTTTACTTTCAGGCCGTCGATTTCAAATTCAATCTCAAAGTTGCATGGAAACAGTACACTTGTTGGGTTTCTCTCAAGTCGTTCGTCCGGATCAATAAGATATCCGCAATCTCCATTGAAAATAACAGTGCCGTTGATATTATTTACAATGGTTACTATTCTCCTCCCTTCATCTTGAAAACAACCGGCAGTCGGTTCATCATCAGAACAGGAAAAAAGTACCAAAACGGTGAGTAGAAGCGAACAATATTTCATCATGGTTTAAATAAGATGACTAATTTAGTAATGGTTGCTTTTAAATTCAGAGTTCAAATAAAGGATAAGTTCATAAAGAACCCTTGCATAGATTTAACTTTTTCGTGAACGGAATTTGAAATATATTTAGCACTTACCAAAGCCGACCATGACCGAAAATATAAGAAGAATGTTCAAGCAGATGGACCATAATACCAAGGAAGAAGCCTTGGTCTGCCTAAAAAAAGAGTTTAAACTCCAAAATAGGAAACTAATAATAGACGGATGGATTTTAGGCGGACTCATACCCGAGGCATATCAAGAGAGAACCGTCAAACTGTTTCAAAATCTATTAGGAAGCAGCAGTCTTTAAAAACGAAATAAAAAGAACTGAACTAAGGACCATAGTTCAAATTAAGGATTGTTTGTTCAATAGGTGATTCAGGGTAATTTGTTTTTATAAGCCATATCAAATGAGAGTACATATCAGGCAAGCTACTATGGAAGACATGGAGGGAATTCTGGAAATCGTCAATCACGAAATTCTTCATACAACTGTGCTATACCATTATGAGAAACTGTCCCTTGAACAGCAAAGAAAATGGTTCAAAAGAAAAACGGAGGATGGAATGCCGGTTCTCGTTGCCGAATTAAGCTCCAAGGTGGTCGGTTACGGTACATTTGGTATTTTCAGACCATGGGATGCCTATCGATTTAGCGTGGAACACTCTATTTACGTCCATAAGGATTACAGACATATGGGTATAGGAAAGTTGTTGATGTCCAGATTAATCGACATTGCAAAACAAAATGGTTATCATACCATGATAGCTGGGGTGGACGGTTCCAGTGATGAAAGCTTCAAATTTCATAAAAAGTTCGGTTTTGAAGAAGTAGGGACCTTTAAGGAGATAGGACACAAGTTCGATAAGTGGCTGGACTTGAGATTTCTTCAATTATTTCTAGAATGAGATTGCAGCTATTTTGAAACCTAACCTTTTAACAGTACCTGAAATTCAAAAACCTGAACTTGGAAAGTTCAAATAACCGACAAGACTAGTTCATATAAATGAGGTTCGCCCATACAAATATCGTAAGTATCGATTGGAAATTGCTAGTGGATTTTTATGTAAAAACATTCAACTGCAAAATTGTACCTCCATTTAGAAACCAATCAGGAGCCTGGCTCGAAAAAGGAACTGGCTTAAAAAATGCCAATTTGGAAGGAGCCCACCTATTGCTTCCGGGCTATGGCGAAAAAGGCCCCACTCTTGAAATTTACCAATACGAAAATATCGAAAATCAAAATCCGGTATCGCCAAACAAAAGGGGTTTTGGTCATATTGCTTTTGAGGTTGAGAGTGTGGAATTGGTTCTTGAGGTTTTGGAAAGAAATGGTGGAAGGACTTCCGGGGAGATTACGAGGAGAAAAGTTGATGGGGTTGGAGAAATTACCTTTGTATATGCCAGAGACCCGGAAGGGAATTTGATTGAATTACAAAGTTGGACATAAAGCCGTTATACCACTTTCAGTCCTATAAAAAGGACGGACCAAATTCACCAAAGTTCAAAGAAACGATGTTCGGGTTATTTAAAAAAAGGACATATCAGATAGATTTCTCAGAAGACAACAAAGAACAATATTAAAATCAGTATTGTCTAAAATGCACGACGGGTTAAACTTATGTTTTAAAGCCCTAAACCTTTACCCCTTCTTTTTTTGGTATTTTCTTTCCTACTTTGATTGATAGATTTATCGAGTCGCTTATTTTTGAAAAGTTTGGTTTCATCAATAAACTGTTGCATGCCTAGATGCATAGGGTTGGAAGGAATAATTTTTTCTTGATTTTCGAGAATATGGGATTTGAGGTTGAGTTCCTCTGCCAAACGATAGCCAAGGTTAAAAGCACTCTTAAACTTTTCATCAATTTTGATTTCTTCTTCCATAACTAAAATGTTTCTCGGGCGTGTTTCTCTATGTATTCCATAATAGACTCCCTGTCGTAAAGAATAATTTTCCTATGAGGCTGTGAAAACCTAATTTTTCCTTCGTCTCTCAATTTTTGAAGGGTTGTTGTAGATTTTATTTTGAGGATGGACATGGCTTCCCCACCATCAATCCACTTTTCAGGTGCGCCCTGTCTTTTAGATTCGACATGTTCAATCACCTTTTTAAACAAGGCATAAAAGGCTTCCTCCTGTAGACAAACAACTTGCATAAATCAAAATGGGCTGTTATAATTCTTAAACCAACAATATATATCATAATGCTCTTTGCTAAACGATTTATTAGATAAAAGGTATAAAAAAGTCAATAAATCGTGGATGGATAAAGAAAATCAAAAAAGTTCGCTTTTGTAAATAACGATCAATATGGCAAATCCCATATTTTCACATAAACGATGTAATAACGGAACGGCCTGAGGCAAAAAAGCAAAATACTAAATGTTTTATCCCGAAAAAAGCACGCTGAAAGCACGCTGTTAAAACCAAAAAGCAGCTACATA
Organism: uncultured Flavobacteriaceae bacterium; assembly: GCA_947494715.1. Classification (GTDB taxonomy): domain Bacteria; phylum Bacteroidota; class Bacteroidia; order Flavobacteriales; family Flavobacteriaceae; genus Ulvibacterium. The sequence goes on from CANLWG010000014.1 coordinate 10,870, forward strand.
TCTATGTAACTGCTTGATTAATAAGTGGTCCCACCTGGGCTCGAACCAGGGACCCCCTGATTATGAGTCAGGTGCTCTAACCAACTGAGCTATAGGACCATTGTATTCACTAAATTAAACTGGTACCGCTCTAACCCCGTCCGAACGGTGAACACGTTCATCCGGACGGGCAACTGAGCCCCGACTGCCATATGGGCAGGTATAGGACCCGCAAATTGCGGATGCAATATTACCACTTATTTTTAAGGGTTGCAAGGTATTTTTACCAGCTAACCCGGGATATCCTGGCACAATTCCACCAAAACCCCATTAGAGGTCTTGGGATGCAAAAAAGCGACCAGTTTATTGTCCGCTCCCTTTTTTGGGGTTTCATTCAGTACAATAAACCCCTCTTCTTTTAATCGCCCTATTTCAGAAACTATATCGTCCACGGCAAAGGCAATATGATGTATGCCCTCACCTTTTTTTTCGATGAACTTGGTAATGGGACTATTTTCGTTGGTTCCCTCCAGCAGCTCAATTTTATTGGGACCCGATTCAAAAAATGAGGTGCGAACACCCTCCGAGGCCACTTCTTCCAGCTTATAGGCAGGTTTGCCAAAGAGTTTTTTGAAAAGTTCATTGGAATTGTCCAAATCCTTTACCGCAATACCAATATGTTCTATTTTGTCCATCATATTACAAATGCTTTTGTTAAATCATTGCTTTTCTTGGTTTAGAGGCCAAAATTAGGTGTTGTAAATGTACCAAATGATGAGGAAAGTCATAAAAGGCCTACTTTTGCACAATGGAATCACAACGTCAGAAAAAAATTGCGGGAATCATTCAAAAAGATATTGCCGATATCCTACAACGTGCGGCAATGGATGGTGGATTGAACGGTATCTTGATTTCGGTAACCAAGGTGTCCGTCACCGCGGACCTTTCCATTGCTAAGGTATACTTGAGCATTTTTCCAAATACGGATTCCGAAGAATTGCTGGAAGGGATCAAATCCAACGAACCTTTGATCAAGCATGAATTGGCCCAACGTACACGCCATCAATTGCGGCGATTTCCGGAATTGCAATTTTTAATTGACGACTCCCTGGATTATATCGAAAACATTGATAAATCCCTTAAAGGTAGCGAAAACCCCATAGAAAACAGGGATTTGTTGGATAAGCGCAAAAAACTATAAGCTTGAACTTTCCGCTCTATATCGCTAAACGCTACATACGTTCAAAAAGCAGCCAAAATGCGGTGAACATTATCAATTTCATTACCTTTTTTGTAATTGTAATCGGTTCGGCGGCCTTGTTCATAGTGCTTTCGGGTTTTGCTGGGCTAAAAACCTTTAGCCTTTCCTTTAGTGATACTTTTGATCCCGATTTAAAAGCTGTTCCGGCCTATGGAAAATTCTTTTCAATTTCACCCGAACAGGAAAGGGCCCTGGGAGAAATCAATGGGGTTCTCGTCTTCTCGAAGGAGTTGGAAGAGCAAGTACTTTTGACCCATAAGGAAAAATTCACCACCGCTTCAGTTAAGGGAGTGGATTCCAATTATACCAAAGTGACGGACGTGGACAGCATAGTCTATTATGGGGATTGGGCCCTTGATCAACGGCGGGGCGTGGTCGGTATAGGAATTGTCAATCAGTTAGGTGTAACTATAAACCAGTTTAGGAATCCCTTGGAAATTATTGCCTTTAAACCTGGAAAAGGAGGCATATCGCAATCGAGACCTGAAAACCTGTACAATGCCCTACCTTTCTTTGTTAGCGGTACCTATAGTATTGAGGAGAACTTGGACAATACATATGTATTTGCCGATCTGTCCTTGGCCCAGGCACTTTTCGAAAAGGACAGTACACAAATTTCGGGCGTTAACTTCAAGCTTGATCAAAAAGCCGACGTTGCTGATATACGAAAAAAAATTACCGAGGTTATGGGCAATGAAATCGTTGTCAAGAATCGTCAGGAACTTCATACTACCTTGCACCGAATGCTAAATACCGAAAATTTGGCGACCTATCTTATCTTTACCCTAGTGCTAATCATTGCACTTTTCAATGTAGTGGGAGCCATTATTATGATGATTTTGGACAAGCAACAGAATTCAAAGACCCTGTTCAGTTTGGGCACTACCCTTAAGGAGCTTCGTAGCATCTATTTTGTACAAGGTGTCATCGTAACCGCGGCAGGTGGATTTATCGGTGTGCTATTCGGATCCTTGTTAATCTGGTCACAGCTCTTCTTTGGATGGCTGAAGATAACACCATCGTTGGCATACCCTGTAGAATATAATATGATGAACGTATTGGTGGTTTTAGCAACCATAATAGTCCTAGGTATCATCGCCTCCAAAATTGCAAGCAGCCGAATTACCAAAAAGCTTATCGCCCCTTAATCCACAAACTCAAAATCAACGAATTTTTCCAGTACTTCATCGAAAGTGGCAAAGACGTCTGCCGAATCATCGCTGGTGACCATTTTCATACGATACTCCTTAAAATGGGGAATCCCCTTAAAATAGTTCGTATAATGGCGGCGGGTTTCAAAAACCCCTAATTTTTCACCTTTCCAATCTATGGCCATTTGCAAATGGCGGCGGGCGGCATCCACGCGCTCTTCCATAGTAGGCGGTAAGAGGTGTGTTCCCGTTTTAAAGTAGTGTTTTATTTCCTTAAAAAACCACGGATAGCCAATACTGGCACGCCCGATCATTGCCCCGTCCAGTCCGTAAGCGTCCCGCATGCGCATTGCGGCTTCCGGAGAATCCACATCCCCATTACCAAATACCGGTATGCGCATTCTGGAATTGTTCTTCACTTCAGCTATGGGCCGCCAATCGGCCTCACCCTTGTACATTTGCACCCTTGTACGCCCATGGATGGCGATGGCCTGGCAACCTACATCCTGCAAACGCTCCGCCACCTCTACGATTTTAATGGAATCCTGGTCCCAACCCAAGCGGGTCTTTACGGTAACCGGGAGTTTTGTGTGTTGTACCATGGCCTTGGTTAGGGAGACCATTTTGTTAATATCCTTAAGAATGCCCGCACCTGCGCCTTTGGAAACTACCTTTTTCACGGGGCATCCAAAATTGATATCAATAATATCCGGATTTGACTGTTCCACAATCTCTACAGATTGTAACATAGAATCTAGATTGGCTCCAAAAATCTGTATGCCCACAGGGCGTTCCTTCTCGTAGATATCCAACTTCATAACGCTCTTGGCAGCATCACGAATCAAGCCTTCGGAAGAAATAAATTCGGTATAGACCACGTCCGCCCCTTGTTCCTTGCACAGGGTTCGGAAAGGGGGATCGCTTACATCTTCCATTGGGGCGAGCAGCAATGGGAAATCCGGTAACTGTATGTCTCCTATTTTGGGCATGTCCTTTAGAGTTCTTCAGAGAATCAAAATTAAACAAATCAACCCGTATCCAATAATTTTATCAATAGACCATAAAATTGAATACGATAGCCAAAATTTTGGCGTTAATTGAGAATGATATTTTACTTTAGCCTTGATAAACACATTATTATAATACCCAAATGAAAAGTCCCCTATATTTCATCATAATTTCTTTGTTTTTGCTCAGTTGTTCCAAAAGCGAGGAGCCTACAATACCTCCATCAGAGCAACAAAAACTTCCCGAAGAAGAGATTGTTACCGAGAAAATTCATGATGGCTATGTTGAGCTTAAAACACAAGTTGAAGTCAATATGTTTGGCGAATTAAAATATACGCAAATAGAGGGTGGATTAAAAATTAGTGGTACGGACATTTCTGATTTGACGCCTTTAGAAAGTTTGACAAAGATTTCTGGAGGAGGTTTGACGATTATTGACAACTCAATTTTGGAATCCCTAAAAGGCTTACAAAATTTAACATCTCTTGGAACTCAATTTGCAAATCTTATTATATCCGGCAATGATGCTCTAACCTCCTTGACAGGTCTTGAAAAGCTTTCAGATATTGCAATCCTAAAAGTAGAAGGCAATGGCACTCTAACTACGATTTCAGGCTTGGATAATCTTAAATCCGTAGGGAGTCTAAGTATTTCAGGCAACCTGAAGTTAAAATCGATTAGTGGCTTTAATAGCCTCGAGAACATTGATGGTAGTTTTGAGCTTTATAACAATCGTGAATTGGCGACTTTGGATGGCTTCCAAAATCTTGTTTCTGTTGATAAAGACTTTTTAGTAACATACAATGTCGAGTTAAATTCTTTGGAAGATTTTGAGAGTTTGGAGCATATAGGTTCCAATGTAGAAATAGCGTCAAACGACGAACTAATTGACTTGGATGGGTTTAAAAAAATTACATGGCTCCACGCAATCGAAATCACCAAAAATTCAAAGCTTCAAAATTTAAAAGGACTGGAGAGCCTTAAAACAGTAGAATACATTTTTGGTATAGCAGAAAATCCTTCTCTTGAATCAATAAACCATCTATCAAATTTAATATCCATAGGTTACGCTTCATATATTGTGGAAAATGTAAAGCTCACTACATTGCAAGGTCTTGAAAATTTAGAAGATTCCGGATCATACAGGTTTTTAATCAAATATAATACCACATTAACCAATTTATGTTCAATACAAACTCTGATTCAAGAAATGGATGATGTGTCCAACATAGAAATCGAGTTTAACCTATTCAACCCAACACCACAAGAAGTGTTAAATGATAATTGTGCATTATGAACTCCCTTGGAAAATAATTTCCAACTTGACGGCCGACCTTTCCTCGTTTTATCTATTTATTGTCCCTCAAAAATTACCCTATTAAAAAGTAGAGTATCCCAGTAAATAGGTGATTATATCCTACACGGTTGATATCCAGCCAACTTTATGCCACATATCCTATTTTGGGGCAAGCCGATCTCGTTCCATTTTATCGATTTCCCGTTGGTTGTCCTCCAATCTAAAATTCCCGAAATTAATGGTAAGTCCCATACGGACATACTGTGTCTCAGGCCTTGCAAAATAGGTGTTGTCCTGATTAAGGTATCTGGAGGTAATTCTGCTGTTGAATTTATTCAAAATATCATTGAACTGTAAACTAAGCAACATTCTTTTTTCCCAAAACGATTTTCTAAGCCCCAGTGTCAAGTTGGTACTTTCATCCTGTTGATACGACCCTTGTAGAAACCCGGATAAATACGTGAGTCCCAATTCTCCCTTAAAAGTCCCATCCTTGGAGAGGGTAAGGTAGTTGGTAAGGTCTATATAAACACCATCGACCTCATTCACGACAATTTGATTATCACTTTCCAAGGCTACAAAGGTTTCATCTTCATAAAAAATTGAAATATAGCTGTACAAATACCACCAATCCAATACGGATTTGCCATAATTGAAATCCAACCCATAAGAGGTACTTTCCAATACATTTTGTGTTACATCCCTTAAAATCAAATTTTCGTTGTCCTGAAAGCTCAAAGTAGAAATGTAACGGCCATTATCCCGGTAATAGACATCAAAGAAATATTCGCCCTTCAACGTGTAATTAACATTAAAGTTATTGCTGAAGCTGGGAACCAGTTCCGGATTACCTTCGATAAAATTATTTTCGTTGATAAAATATCTAAACGGATTTAAATCCTCATATCTTGGCCTGTTTACCTTTCGTGAGTAATCAAAGGCAAAACTATGATTGTCATTTGACGTGTACAGGACATAAAATGAAGGGAAAAGCTCAAAATACTCCAAATTATTAATTTCGGAAAGGGTCTGTGAAAAACCAGAACTCTGGGTATGTTCCGCACGTAATCCCGATTTTACACTCCATTTTTCCCAGTCCTTGGACAAATCCAAATAGGCAGCATATACCTTCTCATCATATAGATAATTATCCGATAGTCCGGCGTTCGGCGTCGGGACATTGTTTAAGATATCAAAGTATTCCTGCCCACTTTCAGAGTCGATAAAAGATCCTTTTATGCCTGTCTCAAGATTAACAGTTCCCAAAGTGGACGTTAAATCCGCTTGGGCGGTATAAATCTTTACGGTCTGATCTGCCTCTGTAAAGAATGAAAACCTACGGATAAACTGCCCTTGAGGGTCAAAATAATCAGATTGTGCATCTTGGGTCCTATCCAAGCTAAACCGGGTATAATGACCATTCAATTTAAAATTTCCGTAATTTTTAAAGTTATGGGTATAGGTCAAATCCCCAGAAAAATTATATTGGTTTTCCAACAAGTCGCTTTTTGTGGTAAAGGTGGAATCCAAAACGCGCTGGTTGTCCCGAATTTCTGTTCGCTGAAAATTGTCGAAGCTTTTATCCGGGGATTTTAAAAAGGAACCGGCAAAACTTATCTCGTTTCTGGAGTCAAGCGTATAATCCACATTCAGGAGTGCATTGTGCGTCGTTACCCTGGTAATTCTGTCATAATCCGTGTCCCACCTCGAAAAAATGCCATCGGAATCGATAAAATTGATTTGGTTATCCAAAGCTTTATAATCCTTCCTAGGCCCTATGGAGTATGAGGCAAAAATGTTTAGCTTCTCGGTTTTATAGAAATGGGATGTGCCCAAGGTATATTTAGGGAAAACCGCCTGTGTATAACTGCTATTGACATTCCCCTTGTACCCAAGGGATATGTTTTTGCTGGTCACAATATTAATGACCGGTCCGCCCTCCGCATCATATCTTGCAGGAGGATTATTGATAATTTCAACGGATTTTATATGCTGTCCCGGATAATTCTCCAATAGGTCCTTGAGCTCACTGGTAGCAAGGTGAGACCTTCGGTCATTGATGTACACCACTGCTTGTTGATTGCGAACCTGGAGTTCCTCTTGCACCGTAATGATACCCGGAGTCCGTTGTAGGACTTCCCAGGAGCTTCCTTGGGATACCACTGTGTTCTCAACGTTGAAGACTAAACGGTCCGCTTTTCGTTCAATTACCGGTTGTTTGGAGGTAACGACTACTTCTTGCAAAACTTCAACATTTTGATCAATAATCAACGCTCCAATTTTAACATCCTTTGAAATGTCGATCCCAACTGTCCTTGAAACATTTCCAATATAACTTGCCCTTAGAAGATAAATTCCTGGAGATATATCGTTTAAGACAAACCGGCCTTTCTCATCTGCGGAGGTCCCTTTTGAAATCGTAGAATCCGATGGTTGTAAAAGAAAAACATTGGCGTAGGATACAATTTGGCCATTCCCGTCCCTGACCATTCCGGAAACGGAATGCATCTGTGCTATGAACGGAACAGGACACAACAGAAACAATATCAAAAGAAGGGATACACGTCTCACTTAAAGTTTGGGTTGAATATCAAATCTACTAAAATATTGTGCTCTACTTGACAAAAAATAGAATCTTTTGTACCCTTTGTAAGTGGTCTACAAACCCTTTAATTAATATGGAACGCATGAATTAAGCTGTACAAATTAAGCTATATTTGCACCTGCTTAAGGTTCTTTGTTGCCTACTAAAACAGAAAGGAAGAGTATCCCAAAAACAACCCGATAATTAGGGAATAGTATAAATGAAGCACATCAGAAACTTCTGTATCATCGCCCATATAGACCATGGTAAAAGCACCTTGGCGGATCGGTTATTGGACTTTACGGGATCGGTTACGGAGCGTGAAAAAAAGGAGCAATTGCTGGATAATATGGATTTGGAGCGCGAACGCGGCATAACCATTAAAAGCCATGCCATCCAGATGGAATATACCTACGAAGGCGAAGAATATATTTTAAATTTGATAGACACCCCAGGCCATGTAGATTTTTCCTATGAAGTTTCACGGTCCATTGCGGCCTGTGAAGGGGCACTTTTAGTGGTGGATGCCGCCCAGAGCATCCAGGCACAAACCATAAGCAATCTATATTTGGCATTGGAAAATGACCTTGAGATTATCCCAGTTTTGAATAAAGTGGATCTTCCAAGTGCCAATCCGGAGGAAGTAATCGATGATATCGTAGACCTATTGGGTTGTAAGCCCGAAGAAGTGATTCCCGCAAGTGCAAAGACCGGAATTGGAATAAAGGACATTCTGAATGCGGTAATTGAACGCATTCCGGCCCCGGAAGGTAATCCGAACGAGCCCTTGCAAGCCTTGGTCTTTGATTCGGTGTACAATCCTTTTCGTGGGGTAGAGACCTATTTCAGGGTTATTCATGGTGAAATAAAAAAAGGACAAAAAATAAAGTTCGTGGCTACGGACAAAGACTATTTTGCCGATGAGGTTGGGACTTTGAAGTTGACCCAGCATCCCAGACAAATTATAAAAGCAGGTGATGTAGGCTATTTGATTACGGGGATAAAGGATGCCCGTGAGGTAAAAGTGGGTGATACCATCACCGATGCCGCTAACCCTACCAAAAATGCCATTGCGGGTTTTGAAGATGTAAAACCGATGGTCTTCGCAGGAATCTATCCCGTAGACACCGAGGATTTTGAGGAATTACGCTCTTCCATGGAAAAATTACAATTGAACGATGCCTCTCTGGTCTTTACCCCGGAAAGTAGCGCGGCCTTAGGCTTTGGTTTTCGTTGTGGATTCTTGGGCATGCTCCACATGGAAATAATTCAAGAGCGTTTGGAGCGTGAGTTTGATATGACGGTCATTACCACAGTGCCTAATGTAAGCTACCATGCCTTTATCACAAAGGATAGGGAAATGCCAATCATCGTAAACAACCCTACGGATTTGCCGGATCCTTCTACTCTAGATCGGGTTGAGGAGCCCTACATTAAAGCCACTATAATCACCAAGTCCGATTTCGTAGGTAACGTTATGAGTCTTTGTATAGAAAAACGGGGGCAAATCACCAATCAGACCTATTTGACCACGGAGCGTGTAGAATTGACCTTTGATATGCCTTTAGCGGAAATTGTATTTGATTTTTACGATCGCCTAAAAACTGTTTCCAAAGGATATGCCTCGTTCGATTATGCCCCAATAGGCTTGCGGGTCTCCAAATTGGTACGCGTGGATATTCTCTTGAACGCCCAACCTGTAGATGCTCTATCCGCGTTGATCCATTTTGACAATGCGCAGCACATTGGAAAAAAAATGTGCGAAAAATTAAAGGAACTTATCCCAAGACAGCAATTTGATATCCCGATACAGGCGGCCATAGGATCCAAAATTATTTCACGAGAAACCATCAAAGCACTTAGAAAAGATGTTACCGCCAAATGCTATGGTGGTGACATTTCCCGTAAACGAAAGCTGTTGGAAAAACAGAAAAAAGGGAAAAAGCGTATGCGGCAGGTAGGCAATGTGGAAATTCCGCAACAAGCATTTATGGCCGTCTTGAAGTTGAACGACTAGGTAATTGCTCCCAACTTCTGATTTTTGAATCTTACAACATGTTTGGTGTTTTTGCCAACATTTAACATTGTAAATCGCAATTTTTGTCCGGAATCACTGTTCTCAATGAACAAAATTTAAATTCATGTTCCCCAATCATGACCACTTATATCGCACAATTTACAGCAAAGCATCGGCTTATTCAAATCGAGCAAAACTCCATATTTACCTGGAGACAGGAAGGTGGTGAAATAGACGAATCCTTATTGGAAGACAAAATAAGACGGGAGTCCTCAATACATTTTTATCGAATGGTTGCCGGAGGTAATTACGAAATATCTCCTGAGGATATTTCCATTACCACTTGGAAAGTTCAGCCTTTCTCCGGATAACAGTGCCGCTGTTTTTTCATAACTTCATACCTCAAAGTAATTGGTATGAAATTCCCATTAGTACTTGTTTTCCAAACTCTCTTCGCTATTATCTTAAATGCCCAAGAGGAGCAACAACACGTCCAGCAGTGGACTACACATGAAATAACTCTAAAATCGGAGTTGAACTATGAAAACCCGTATGGGCATGTTGAGGTTTGGGCCGTTTTTACCAACCAAAATAATGACTCACTAAAAAGGCCTGCGTTTTGGGATGGGGGCAACACGTGGAAAATACGGTTCGCTCCACCCGACGCCGATAAAGTTTGGCAGTGGAAATCATATGCCTCGGACAACATGGATATCGGTCTGCATGGCAAAACGGGAAGTTTAGTTTCCGTTCCCTATTCCGGAGAGAACAACCTTTTGGCAAATGGACTTCTCAAAATATCCAAAGGATATCGTAATGTTGTTCATCAATCCGGAAAATCATTTTTGGTAGTGGCCGATACGCCTTGGGGCATTCCTTTTAGGGCTACCGAAGAGCAAGTAGAAATCTATGCCAAGGATAGGCAAGAAAAGGGCTTCAACTCAGCCCTCATGATGACGCTTCAGCCCGATATGAAGGCCGAAGGACCCAACGCGCGCAATACAGATCAAGGTTTTAAACGTGCGTTCCAGGATTTATCGGAAGGCCATATCAATCAAATGAACCCTGATTATTTTCAATATTATGATGGTCTTATCCAAATTCTTTTGGACCATGAAATAGTTCCGGTCTATCAGCCTGTTTTTCATGGTTTCGGTTGGAAGGGAAAACAGGTTCTGGGCACAAAAATAGATCCGGATGAGTATGTGCGCTATGTAAAATATTTATTGGCACGCTATGGAAGCTATCCGGCATTTTGGTTGATTGCCGGGGATCATGATGCCAATGATCCCGGAGTAAAGGAAAGTGGGGAAATGCTTCAGCTTTGGGATAGCTACCAACAACCCACTGGTCTGCATTACAACCCATGTGATGATTATATTGCCACATGGGCCAAAAATGATCCGGACAAACATTGTATGCATTACAACAAGACCCATCACGCAGAGAAGTGGCTGGATTTTCAATGGGCCCAATCCGGACACAATGATAAGCACCTATACCACAAAGTAGAGCGAATGTACCAAAACCTCCCTACCAAGGCAGTGGCCAATGGAGAGCCTACCTATGAAGGAATGAACGCAGGCCAAAACGGACTCGGTTGGTGGCAAGGCGAAGAGGCTTGGATGCAGCTTATGCATGGTGGAACTATGGGCGTGGTTTACGGCGCGGCCAGTCTTTGGCAATGGAAAGTTACACCTAACGAAGAAGGGTGGGGGGCCTGGACGGACCAGCCTTTGTCCTGGGAAGGAGCCCTGAAGCTAAAAGGTTCGGAATATGTTGGCCTAGTTGGAAAAATACTCCATGGACTTGATATAACGGATATCCAAAAAAGATGGGATTTGACCAACGGTAAGCCCTTATTGGCCAAAGAGGGTCTGCTGTATATTTCCTATTTGAATGAAGGTGGGGAAATTCAAATTCCAAATGTTCCCGATACCTTAAATTATAGATGGGTAAATCCTAAAACGGGAAATGTAAAACAATTTGGTAAGGCCACTAAAACAACTTTCAAAGCACCAAGTAAAAACCCTTGGGTCCTTATCATTGCCGAGAACTGACCCCAACAACACTTGGTTCGGCATCAAACTTCTTACCCAGATAGGCCAATTTGTATCCCTTTTTTACATCGTTGAATTCTTTGCTAAAGGATGATATGATTCGGAGATTACCGTCCGGTGTCTTCAAGAAAATGGGGACAATGTGCTTATCCGCCTTGGTAATCTCAATAAGACCTTCATAATGTTCCTGATCCTTAAGGTCTATTTCTTGAATGGCAGGATATTCCCTTGCCGTTTCCATAAGTTTAATGAAATCATCCGTATGTGAAAAAAGCCCTTCTTTAGGGCTGCTCTCGGGGTCGTTCATCTCATCGGTATTCACTAGACGAAACGATCCATTCTCACCAAATTGCTTTTTGAACTTTTCAATGGCATATTTATTAATATCCGAGTTACCGGTCAAAGCCATTAAATAACCCACATCGTTCAACTCAATATTATCCGTAAGCGTATCCGAAAAAATATCGGCGACCATAGCTTCGAGACCCGATTTTTTGGCCTTTTCTATATTGGTCTGGTTATTGTCTATGAGCACTACATGTCTATTGTTCTTTTGTAGGTAGTTGGCAATGAGTCTGGAGAATTTGGACGACCCAATAATTAGGATGCCTTCGGATTTCGTAAGGAAAACACCGGCTAGTTTGGCAAAAAGTCGTGCAGTGGTGGCATTCAGCAATACGGTCCCCAAGACGATCATAAATACCAAAGGCGTAATATATTCCGCTCCGGGTTCCCCACGAAAAATAAGTTTAGATCCAAAAAGTGAGGCGATACCAGCTGCTACGATACCCCGTGGCCCCACCCAACCGATGAACATCTTTTCATTTAATCGCAAATTGGATCCCAAAGTGCTCAAATAAACGCCTAAAGGTCTTATGACAAAAACGATAATCAAGAAAAGGGCGGCCGTTTTCCAGTTGTATATCAGCTCCATGTCGGAGACATTTATGTTCGCGGCCAAAAGAATAAAAAGAATGGATATCAAAAGAACGCTTAAAGACTCCTTAAAATAAAGTAGCTCCTTTAGATTTGGAAGATCCATGTTCCCCATGACCATACCCATGACCACAACAGCCAAAAGCCCGGATTCATGTGCAAAAATGTCGGATTCAACAAAAACCAATAGCACTACGGACAATGAGACGACGTTCAGTAAATAATGGGGTATAAAATTCTTTTTAATGGCAAAGGCCAAGCCATGGGCAAATGTAAACCCGAAGGTAAACCCAAAAAGCAGAATCTTACCAAACTCCACCAATGCTGTTTTCGTAAATGCCTGTCCTTCACCTACACTTATAAATTCAAACACCAAAACGGCGACCAAGGCCCCAATAGGGTCTATCAGAATACCTTCCCATTTTAGAACAGCGGATAAATCCTTTTTTAGGGGAATATTCCTCAGAATCGGAGTAATAACCGTTGGTCCGGTAACAATAATCAATGAAGAGAACAAAAATGAAATTTGCCAACTTAAATCAAAAATGTAATGAGCCGCCAGGCCTGCACCAAAAAAGGTCACGGCCGAGCCTAACGTAATCAATTTCGTGATTACCGGTCCTACGTTTCTAATCTCGGAACGTTTTAGGGTCAACCCCCCTTCAAAAAGGATAATGCTTATGGCCAAGGAAACAAAATAATACAGCCCATCACCAGGAAAAAGTCCATTCTTCCCATTCCAAATCGGTTCGATTAGCTTAGTGCCATCTTCGGTAAACAAGGTAGCAATAGGACCCACTAAAAGACCAATAAGAATCAACGGAAGGATAGCTGGCAATTTTAGACGCCAAGCCACCCATTGGGCAATGATTCCGAGTATGATAATCCCTGCAAGTTCTAGCATTCAACCGGTTTTGGGCTAAAATACTAATTTATATGGGAGGAAATCCATAAACTTTGTTGTCCGCACATTTAAAATCATAGGCCTGTTATCATGGTCCTAAGTAGAATCCCTTGTCCCATCATACACCTCCACGAAAGGAAAAATAAGGTCCCCTCTTCAAACATTTGGTTCTGTTAAAACACACGTATGTAGAGATGTCAAATCCGTTATCGGTATTTGTAGCAACCTATTATGCCGAAGTTTTCTATTTTTGGCATCACAAAAGTGCATACAGGGACATTTAAACATAAAAGACCAATCCCGTCCTAAAGAGAAGGCAAGGCAAAAACGGTCCGGAAAATTTATTTTGATGAGAATTTACCCTATAGAAACGGGAAACTTTAAATTGGACGGTGGTGCCATGTTCGGGGTGGTGCCAAAATCACTTTGGAACAGGACCAACCCTGCAGATAGCAATAATATGATCGATATTGCAGCGCGAAGTCTCCTGATCGAAGATCATAATCAATTGACTTTGATAGACACGGGCATGGGCAATAAGCAATCCGACAAATTTTTTAGTTACTACTATCGCTGGGGCGATCATGGCCTTGACAAATCCCTAAAAAAGTTAGGGTTCCATCGAGACGACATTACCGATGTTTTCCTCACCCATCTTCATTTTGACCATTGTGGCGGGTGTATTCAATGGAACAAAGACCGTACAGGCTATGAACCATCCTTTCAAAATGCGGTCTATTGGACCAATAAAAGGCATTGGGAATGGGCCATAAAACCTAATGATCGGGAAAAGGCCTCTTTTCTAAAAGAAAACCTTTTACCTATGGAAGAAAGTGGTCAGTTACAATTTGTCCGGCATGATAAAAGTAAATTCACTTCTCGCTCAGAGTTTGGTTTCGGCATCCTTTTTGTAGATGGACATACGGAAAAGCAAATGATTCCACATATCAAGTACAAGGATAAAATTTTGATTTTCGCAGCCGACCTTATTCCCACGGTAGGCCATATTCCCTTACCCTATATAATGGGCTATGATACCAGGCCGTTGCTTACGTTAAAGGAAAAGAAAAGTGTACTGGAAACGGCCACGGAAATGGGCTATTATTTATTCTTTGAACACGATGCGCATAATGAAATTTGTACCTTGCGCTCCACGGAAAAGGGGATACGGCTGGATAAAATATATAGGTTTGATGAAGTTTTTGATTAAGATTGTTTTTTCGATTTTATGCATTTTCGGTCCCAAAGGGGCTATTTTTTCTTGTACCGCACAACAAATCAAAAGCAAGGATTTTACATCGGAATTTTTATTCACAAAAGGTATCGAAGGACCTGCAGTGGATAAGGATGGAATGCTCTATGCCGTCAACTTTAAGGAAGAAGGGACCATTGGGGTCGTGGATCAAAAAGGAAACAGCAGTATCTATATCAAATTACCCGAAGGCAGCATCGGTAATGGCATCCGTTTTGATCTTGATGGGAATATGTATATCGCTGATTATGTTGGGCATAATGTCTATCAAATCAAAAAAAAATCAATGGAGCCTATAGTTTGGGCACATAACCCCAATATGAGTCAGCCCAACGACTTGGCCATTGCGCCAAATGGAACCATTTATCTTAGTGATCCCAATTGGGCGGAAAACACGGGTCGCATCTGGATGGTGAACAAATCAAGAAAAATCCAACTTCTAGAAGATAATATGGGTACCACTAACGGTATTGAGATAAGTCCTGATGGTAAAAATTTATATGTAAACGAATCTGTTCAACGTAATGTTTGGCGTTATGATATTCAGGATGACGGAACCATTGGTAATAAGACCAAGTTACTAGCTTTCAACGATTTTGGAATGGATGGTATGCGCTGTGATGAAAAAGGAAATTTATACATTACCCGTTATGGCAAGGGAACCGTGGCCATTGTATCACCAGATGGGGATATTCTTAAAGAAATACGTTTAAAAGGCAAGAAACCTTCCAATATTACCTTTGGAGGGAAGAACGGTAAAACCTGTTTCGTAACCATGGCGGGCCGTGGTTGTTTTGAAAAGTTCAAAGCACCGCACAAAGGAAATTATTATAATAAAGTACACTAATTAAAATTGAGTATATGACTATTGATTTTTCCAAATCCATTTTAGGGTTTTCACTTGCAGCCTTGGTTATGGGCTGTGGTGCCACTAGCATGGTATCTACACCTATCGAAAACATAGATACGATACCTTTAAAAATATCCGAGCTTTCCGAACAAGAAAAAAAGACCTGGGGTCATGCCGATCTTGTAACCGACACTATCCCGGGGATGAGCGTGGACAAGGCATATGAAGAGATTATCAGGAACAAAAAAGGGAAAACGGTAATCGTGGCCGTAGTAGACTCCGGCATGGATCTTAAGCATGAAGATTTGAAGAACGTTCTTTGGGTCAATACTGATGAAAAACCTGGGAATGGTAAAGATGATGATAACAATGGCTATGTGGACGATATTCACGGATATAACTTTTTGGGTGAATCCTACAATGAACAATTGGAATTTGCCCGTATCCTTAGACTCAAAATAGGAGACTCCGATCTACAGGCCAAAGCCAAAGCCAAATTGGATGGAGAATACCAAGAAGCTCTGGGAAACAAACAGCAGTACGAGCAGATTTTCCAAGCAGTGAAAAACTCCGATGAGGCCATAAAAAACCATTTGAACAAAAACACCTATACAAAAAAAGACCTTGTAGCTATAAAAACCGAGGATGAAACCTTAAAGCAAAGTGTAGGCATCCTCATGCAAATGTATAATTACGGAGATAGTATACCAGATGTAATGGAAGAGTTACAGGATGGTATAAAACATTTTACAGATCAGGTGAACTACAACCTCAATAAGGATTTTAACGGAAGAGAAGTGGTAGGAGACAATCCATATGACATTAATGATAGGGGCCATGGAAACGGAAACCCGCAAAATCGAGTTGAGGATGAAAGCCATGGAACCCATGTGGCAGGTATCATTGCAGCGGAGCGCAACAATGGAAAAGGCGTAAATGGGGTGGCCAACAATGTACGGATTATGAGTGTTAGGGCCGTCCCCAATGGCGATGAGTACGACAAGGATATTGCTTTGGGCATTCGGTATGCGGTGGACAATGGAGCCAAAATCATTAATGCAAGTTTTGGAAAATCCTTTTCACCCCATGCCGATTGGGTGTACGAAGCCATAAAATATGCTGCACAAAACGATGTACTCATTGTACATGCTTCGGGTAACGACGGTGCCGATTTGGATGACCCCAGCAATCCCAATTTCCCTAATGATCAAATTGGGAACGGTCCCGAAATAGCTGATAACATGATTACCGTAGGTGCTCTGGATTCCGGATACGGTTCGGAAATGGTATCCTCTTTTTCCAATTACGGCAAAAGCAATGTGGATATTTTTGCTCCAGGAGGTAAAATCTATTCGACCATGCCAAACAATGAATATGATTTCAACGGAGGCACTTCAATGGCTGCTCCCGCTGTGGCAGGTATTGCCGCATTGATCCGCTCTAGATATCCAAAACTAAAGGCCAGTCAAGTAAAAAATATTATCCTGAAGTCCGGCCTTCCGGTAAAAACAGCCGTTATTTTAGGGGGAGATACCGAAAAATCGGCCAAACTGGGTGAAATCTCAACTTCGGGAAAAATAGCAAACGCCTACAACGCTTTGATTATGGCCGAAGGTGTTTCCAAGGGAAAAATTAACCTATGAGACAAATGTTGAACAAAAAAGAACGACTAATCGGTTTTCTTTTCTTCCTGTTTACTTCCGGAAGTTTTATGGTCGCCCAGAATACTTCCTGTTACTGGCAACAACATGTAGACTATACTATGGAGGTAGCCATGGACGTAGAAAACTACCAATATTCGGGTACCCAAAAACTAGTGTATAGCAATAATTCACCGGATACCCTAAATAGGGTTTATTACCATCTATATTTCAATGCCTTTCAGCCTGGAAGCGAAATGGATATACGTCTTCAAAACATCAAAGATCCGGATGGTAGAATGACCACAACGGACAAAAAAAGTCGTATAGCGGCCCTCTCAGATAACGAAATGGGTTATTTACACGCGGTATCCCTAAAACAGGATGGAGCAGCAGTAAGGTATAACGAGGAAGGAACCGTTTTGGTGGTAGATTTGGCCAAACCTGTCCTCCCCGGTAAGAAAACAACTTTTGAAATGGAATTCAAAGGTCAGGTTCCCCTTTTGATTCGGCGTGGAGGAAGAAACAGCAATGAAGGCGTTGCTCTCTCCATGAGCCAATGGTATCCCAAAATAGCCGAATATGATTTTGAAGGTTGGCATGCAGATCCCTACATTTCCCGCGAATTTCATGGAGTATGGGGCGACTTTGATGTTAAACTGACCATCGATAAAGACTTTGTGGTCGGTGGAACAGGGTATTTACAGAATCCTCAGGAAATAGGTCACGGCTATGAAGTCCCAGGCGAAAAGGTGGGTAGAACAAAAGGCAAAACACTCACTTGGCACTTTAAAGCGCCCATGGTACATGATTTTATGTGGGCGGCCGATCCAGATTATATTCATGACACGCTCCCTATGGAAAATGGGCCGGTATTGCATTTCTATTATAAAAATGATCCTGAAATCTTGGAAAATTGGAAAAATCTACAGCCCAAGACCGCAGAGGCCATGGATTTTTTCAATAAAAATATCGGAGCATATCTCTACAAACAATTTTCCGTAGTACAGGGTGGTGATGGAGGTATGGAATACGCCATGAGCACCTTGGTAACAGGGAAACGTACGTTTGGAAGCCTGGTAGGGGTAATGGTACATGAACTAGCACATTCCTGGTTTCAGCATGCATTGGCCACGAACGAGTCCAAACACGCGTGGATGGATGAAGGGTTTACCTCCTTTATTTCTACCCTATGCATGAATGAAATCATGGAACCCAAAAAAGAAAATCCGCTTCAAGACTCGTATAATGGATATTACAACCTGGCCCTTTCCGGTAAGGAGCAACCTCAAACCACACATGCCGACCGATATGACCTCAACTATGCCTATGGTATTTCGGCTTATAGCAAGGGAGCCGTCTTCTTGTCGCAATTGGGTTACATAATAGGGCAGGAGAAATTGATGGAAACCCTCAGAAGATATTATACCGATTTTAAATTTAAGCATCCGCTTCCCAATGACATTAAAAGAACAGCCGAAAAAGTATCAGGTATGGAACTGGATTGGTATTTAACCGATTGGACCCAAACAACGAATACTATCGACTACGCCATTAAGGAGGTAACCGGGAAGGGCGAAAACACCAAAATAGTTCTAGAACGCATTGGCAATATGCCTATGCCATTGGATATTCTGGTGGTGTATAACGATGGACTACAGGAAACATTTTATGCGCCCCTACGAATGATGCGGGGCGAAAAAGAAAATCCATATGCCCAACTGGAACGGACGGTTCTTCCGGATTGGCCTTGGGCCTTTCCTACCTATGAATTCATTATCGATAAGCCGATGTCATCGATCAAGGGAATTGTGATAGACCCTTCACAATTGATGGCAGATATAAACGGCGAAAATAATGTTTGGATGGCCAAGTCCCCTTAGAAAAAAGAGATAGCCATGGCTCTAAGTATGGGGGCATCATCAAAATTATGGTGCTATCATTTAGTTTTGTACCACCACTCGTTCCGGTAGATTTCATTTTTGGCCGTACGCTCCCTGTTCTGCATAAGAATACGGTTTTTGTCCAAAGTCCTATTGCGATATCCCAGAAGATGAAAAAAGGGTTTGGTCAAAAATTTGGCTACTTTAAGGTTCACCAGAAGCACTTGTTTTTGTTCATCTTTCCAAGAAATACCAGGTAAGTAGGATAAAAATGCCTGCATCTGTATTTTACGTAAAAAGGCGGACCAAGCCAAGGCCCATTTTGGAATCTTACGGATAAGAAAAAAGCCCTCTTCCCCCTGTTCCTGATAAAGGGGCATGAAAATAATAGTGTCCTTAATCGCTTTTAATTCTCTTTTTCCTTCCTTGGCCAAAAGGGTCCCTTTGGGCACTTCTTCAAAACTTCGAAACCCTTGTTTCATATGAAATCCGTCTGCCTTCTGTATCGCATGTCGATGTACTACTTCATAAAAATCCGTGTTGTTCTGGGCACTTTTTTGCAATTGTCCAAAATGCTCCTCAAAATCCGGGAGGGCCTCCCTATCCAAGGACCCACTGAATACCAAGGAAAGCCAAAGAAAAGAAATACTATTTTTTATAGCATTCAACTCGTTGTGTTGCCCCGACTCAAAACCTAATGAAACGTAGCCCTTTTCATTGATATAGCTCAGAAGGGGGCCTTCTAAATATTCCTCTATGCCCAAGATGATCGGAACTGGAAAAAGCCTCGAAAACTTTCTGTTGATCAGGGCATCATTGATCGTAATGAAGGGAAGGGTTTTACTAGAGGTGGTATGGAGGTCCACAAAATAAAAGGGGGGATCTTTGGTGACAAGAATATCAGAAATTATCTCCAATACCTTCAACAGTTCTTTCTCCTCAATTGTTCGTTCCGATTCCTGCTTCTGTTGGACTTCAAGGATTTGCGATTTGATCCACATGCGGTTCAAATCGCTTTCAATATATCGTTTTTCTTTAAATAGTGCCGGAACATTGCCCCGGATACCAAATAGATTTCCTTTAGGACGGAACAATCCCTTATCCAATTTTTGGAAAACGTGCTCCAGTGCCAGAACACCGGAATGTTCGTTGCCATGTATACCACCAAAAATTAGGAGTGTAGGCCCTTTTTCCCCTCCTTCAATGTGGCCAATAATCCTTTTTGTTTGGATCTTATGTTCCGGTGTAAGGACTTGGATCATTAACTATAGGTCGTTGGATGTTATAATACCGATTAATTTTTTGCCCTTTACCACGGGTAGGCAATTAATCTGGTTGGATTTGATAGTTTCTTTTGCCTCCTTTATTGGAGTATCCACAGTGGTCGTTATCAGATCCCGCTCCATTATACTTTCTATCCGTTCCTCCAGTTTGTCCGGCTCGTCAAGAAAATACCCTACATCCGTCCAAGTCAACAGTCCGCTCAAATCCATATTCGGATTCAAAATGGGGACATGATGAATATTCTTCCATTGCATCATTCTGAGCACCAGTTCGGCACTATCGCTCTGTTGGGCCGTAATAATCCTTGTGTTCATAATATCACCGACTGTTCTGTGCTTTTCTCGGGTCTTATATTCATCTCCCCTTGGAAGTTGCCACGCATCGATATCATACCCCCTTTCTTGCCGTTCGTACATGGTAGCAGTCAATATCTTCAGGGCATCGGGGGTTTTATATTCTTTCTTCAATTTTCTAAACCCCTCCACCATCCATCGGGAACCATTTTTGGAGCGTATCCTCCTTTCGATTACTGAAAGGTAACGTTCCGCATCCGCAGGTTCAACTTTCATGCTGTAAAGTCCCCTAAATGCCATGGGCAATAAGTGATCCAATAACAGATCATGACTGGATATCCGTTCCCCATCCCAATAGAACTGGGCAGCCATTCCGTATCGGGCGGCGTTGAAAAAATTGCCCTTTACGTCCTTAAAGTCCATTTTGGTATGGATGTTATCAAAGGTCTTGGGCCTTCCCGTCATAAGTCCCACCCAGAGCATCATATTGGCAATCTCGTCCTCGGTGGTAGGTCCGGACGGTAAATATCTATTCTCTATACGAATGTGCGGTAATCCCTCATTGGTACCATAACATAATCGGTTCCATTTATAAACCGTGCCATTGTGCAACTTTAGGGCTCTGAGTTTAGGCGTTTTTCCAGCCTCGATCTCGGCAAGACTATCGGACTCAAAGGTGGTGGTCAAAAGGCTTCTAAATCGGATAACGGAATCCTTAAAAAAATCGGCCACGGAACCTTTGGCCCAATCGTTCCCAAAACCTACCCGGGCCTCCTTTTCATTTAAGATAAATGTACTGGCTCTTGTATCCACGCTCTGGGCAAAAAGTGCAATTCGGGTCTCTTCCCAAAGCTCTCTGCCCATAAGCAAAGGGGAATTGGTACAAATGGACAGTACCGGACCTGCAATGGCCTGTGCCCAATTATATGTATTCGCAAAGTCGTCCGGGTTTATCTGCAAATGGGCCTGGAAACTTGTATTACAACCTTCATAAAGTATGGAGTCATGCTTAAGGTTCAGTTCATCCACCCCTTTAATATGAAGTTCTATATCATCCTTACGAATGTCCTTTATGGCCTCGTTAAGTACTTTATATCTTTTAAGAGGGGTCATATATTCCAACTGAAGATGTTGGGTCCCGATAGTGGGTAAAATGCCGGTAAGCATTACCTTGTTATCATACTTTTCCGCAACCTTCTTTACCTTTTCCAAATTTGCCTTCAAATTTTGATGTAATTCAGAAAAGCAGGTGCCCTTCAATTCCAAGGGATCCAGATTGATTTCCAGATTGTATAGGGCGAGTTCAGAAGTAAAATAGTTGTTGTCCAGCTCTTTTAGTATTTCCAAGGCCTTATCGGATGGTCCCCAATCTTTGTTGACCAAACAGAATTCCTGCTCAACCCCAATTCGGGTCACGTTTTTTTCAAAAGAGTCCTTTTCCAAAAGCTTCTCCAAAGCATGGATGTCCTTTATCAATTGATTTATGTACTGGATTTTATCGGGGTTTCCCAACAATTTTTCTACCTGTAATTCTCCCATTATTATTTGTTTAGGTGTACAATATGGCTACACAAATGAGTAAAAGTAGTACAATATAAGACCCTTTCCTACCCCTAGGTATGACAAATGTCATAAAATATAGACTGTGGATTTTCTTTTTACATTTACAGGATTATGTCTTTCAAATTCCCAAAAAAAGAAAAGTTAAAAAGCCGGAAATTGTTCGATGCCTTGTTTAAAAAGGGCAAGACCATCACCAAGTATCCGGTAAAATTAATTTATCTCAAAACAGAATTGCCTAATGATGCCAAAATCCAAACGGGTGTGGCCGTCCCCAAAAAAAGCTTCAAAAGTGCCGTAAAGCGTAATCGTATAAAACGGTTGCTACGAGAAGCCTATAGGTTGAACAAACCCATGGTTTTTAACAATAGTGAGGGAAACTTTGCGTTTCTATTTTTATACCTTGGGAAGGAAATGCCGAATTACAAAACGGTGGAAAAAAGTATCCGGACGATACTTCAAAAATTTAACAATACAGTTATCGATGAATAGATTGATGAAAAAGAAGATTCTAATACCGGCATTGGCCGTGGTTATTTTAGTTGCGGGAAGCAGTTTTAAGAGCGACTTCTTCGAAATTGCAAAACAGATAGAAATCTTTACCACCCTGTTCAAGGAGTTGAACATGAACTATGTGGACGAAACCAATCCAGCAGAATTGATGGATACGGCCATCAAAAATATGTTGGACGAACTGGATCCCTATACCAAATTCCTGAACGAACAGGATGTAGAGGCCTTTAAGATTAACAATGCCGGAGAATATTCCGGTATCGGGGCTTTGGTACGTTCGTATAAGGACAAGTTATTGGTAGTAGAACCGTACAAGGATTATCCAGCGGATAAGGCGGGTCTTAAAGCCGGTGACGAAATCATAAAAATAGGCGACATTACCGTTGCAGATTTTGATGACAATGCCAGCGAGCTTCTCAAAGGAGCAAATAGTACTTCTGTTCAGGTGACCTACAAAAGGCAGGGAGAGACCCTAACGGCTACCATTGAAAGAGGTGCCGTGGAGGTGGATGCCGTACCATTTTATAAAATGGTCGATGATAGAACGGGGTACATTGTTCTTGCCAAGTTCAACGCAAAGGCATCCGGTCAAACAAAAGAGGCCTTAATCGATTTAAAGGACAAGGGCGCGGAAAAGATTATTTTGGATCTTCGCGGTAATCCCGGTGGACTGCTTTCCGAAGCCATTAACGTAACCAATCTTTTTGTGGATAAGGGCGAACTTATCGTAACCACAAAAAGTAAGGTGAAAAAATTTAACCGTGAATACAAAACAAAGAACAAGCCTGTAGATGCCGAAATTCCGTTGGTGGTCTTAGTTGATGGCAGCAGCGCTTCAGCTAGCGAAATTGTTTCTGGTGGTTTGCAGGATTTGGACCGGGCCGTAATTATGGGAGCTCGAAGTTTTGGCAAAGGCCTGGTACAACGGCCATTAAAATTGACCTACGGCACACAGTTAAAAGTGACCATTAGCCGATATTACACCCCTTCCGGAAGGTGTATCCAGTCCTTGGATTACTGGAACCGGGACGAGGACGGCAATGCAGTGAGGAATACCTCCTTCAATGAATTTACTACACGCAATGGCCGCAAGGTAAAGGATGGTGGCGGTGTAATGCCCGATGTAGAAATCGCAGCCACCAAGGCCAATGAACTTACTTCTGCCCTCTTGGGCAACAATGTCATCTTTGACTTTGCCACCGATTATTACTACAAAAACAAGGTGGATAATGTGGATGCCTTTACATTTTCCGACGCCGACTACCAGAATTTCAAGAATTACGTGCAACAAAGCGACTTCACTTTTGAGACCAAAACGGAAAAAGTGTTGAAGGGAGCCATGACCGATCGTGAGGAGACAGTTTACAATACCACTATAGAAAACGATTTTAAAACTCTTTTACTGGATATTGAAAAAAGTAAAATTGTGGCCTTGGAGACCTTTCAAAATGAAATCCAGAAAAAATTGGAGGATGAGATTATAAAACGCTACTTCTATCGTGAAGGGTTGTACGATTATTATTTACATCATGATGAGGCCATTTTGACCGCAACTGAATTATTAGGGAATAAGGACAAATATCGGAGTATTTTAGAATAAGCTGTAAACAAATGTACAGCCAAGGGATTTCATACACGATAAACTAGAGATGTACATTTAAGGCACAAAAGAATCCAATCTCCTGAAGGCAACTGTTGTTGAAGGGGCAACATCAATGAAAATTTTGACTGAAATGAAAAAAATGCCACTCTTTGCTCTTGTAGCACTAGTATTGGTTGCCTGTAACGATTCCAAAAAATCGAAAAACCCTACCAAAACCGAAAAGGATTGGGTCATACTTTTCGATGGCATCTCTACGGATGCTTTTAGGGGTTATGGGATTAAAGAATTTCCCCAAGGTGTTTGGAATGTAGAAAATGGCGTATTGATAGCCAATCCCGATACGGCCAACAGGGATTTGATTACCAAGAAAAGATACAAGGATTTTGAATTGGAGTATGAATGGGCGGTGGATACAGCGGCCAACTCCGGTGTTTTTTTTCATATGCAGGAAGACCTATCCATGGAATCGAATAACGGCAATAGCCCCAATTGGTTGGATAATTTTGAGCTACAGGTCTTGGACGATCAACATTTTTACGATACGTTGGCGGTCCGCTCGGCGGGGGCAGTCTATGATCTGATAGCTCCGAAAAACAAGAAATTAAAAGCCCATTGGACAGTTCAATCAGGCCAAATTATTGCATAAGGATGGTTATGTAGCGCATTGGCTCAATGGAAACAAAGTGGTCGAATTCGAAATGAGCAGCCCGGAAATGAGAGCGCTGCTTTCGCAAAGTAAGTTTAAGGAAAACCCGGACTTTCACTCGGATAAAGAAGGACATATTATGCTTCAACACCATGGCCAAAGGGTCTATTATCGAAATATCCGTATAAAAGAACTTTAGATGTTTTCTTAAATACAGTTAAGGGGAATTTCAAGACTTTTCCTTGCTGTCAAAATCATTTTAGGCCATTTCCCTTTGGCGCAAGATTCCAGCCTGTCACATTCATCACGCTCCTAATAATCCGATACATTTCCGACAAAATCGTATTTCCAAATTCCATAACTTCTCGGTAAATTGCCTATATGCAAGGACCTGGAATTTTTTTGGCCCAATTCGCGGATGACACCCCTCTCTTTAACACTATTGAAGGTATGGCGCAATGGGCATCGGATTTAGGATATAAAGGCGTCCAAATTCCAACTTGGGACAAGCGTTTGTTCAATTTAGATCAGGCGGCCTCCTCCAAAACATATGCAGACGAATATGTCGGGAAACTAAAGGAAAAAGGACTGGAAGTCTGTGAGCTGGCCTCCTACCTTCAAGGGCAGGTGCTGGCCATGCACCCAGCCTATCAAAAATTATTTCAGGGCTTCTATCCCAAAGGATTTAACACTCAGGAATGCGTGACTTGGGCAACGGAGCAATTGAAAAAAACCGTTCAGGCTTCCGTACATTTTGGCACTACCAATATTTCGGTAATGTCCGGTGGCCTAGCCTGGCCTTACATCTATCCATGGCCCCAACGTTCGGCAGGACTTATAGATGATGCTTTTGAAGAGCTGACCAAAAGATGGTTGCCCATACTCGATTTTGCCAATGAAAATGGCGTTACTTTCGGTTACGAGCTACATCCTGGTTCCGACCTTTATGATGGTGCTACCTACCAACGGTTTTTGGAAGAGACCAATGAACATCCATCTGCCTGTCTTACCTATGATGCCAGTCATTTCGTTCTGCAGCAATTGGATTATATCGACTTCATTAAAATCTTCAAAGACCGTATAAAGGCTTTTCATGTAAAGGATGCCGAGTTTTTACCAGATGGTATGACAGGAGTTTATGGGGGTTATCAGGATTGGAAACAACGTGCCGGACGGTTTCGTTCATTAGGGGATGGCCAAGTAGATTTTAAAAGTATCTTCACTTTATTGATCCTGAACGGGTTCGATGGTTGGGCCATTATGGAATGGGAATGCTGTGTTAAAAGTTCGGAGCAGGGAGCAAAGGAGGGAGCGCCTTTTATCAAAGAACATATGATTCAGGCTTCTGAACGCTCGTTTGATGATTTTGCAAAAAGTGAAACAGATAAAGACCTCAACAAAAGTATTTTGGGCATTTAATGACAAAGGAAATCAACATAGGCATCGTTGGAACCCAATTTATGGGCAAGGCCCATTCAAATGGATATTTACGGTTACCCCATTTTTTTGATTTGCCAGGTACACCCGTTTTACATACGGCCTCCAGCATCAATGAAAAGCAGCTTTCTGAATTTTCCCGGAAGTATGGGTGGAAAAACCAGGAGCCTGACTGGAAGCGGCTGGTACAGAACGATGCGTTGGATCTAGTGGATATCTGTGCCCCCAATAATCTGCATGCTCCCGTTGCCCTGGGAGCCATAAGGGCAGGAAAGCATGTGTTATGCGAAAAGCCTATGGCCCTAAATGTGGAGGAGGCCAAGAGGATGTACGAGGAGGCGGAAATGGCGGGAATCGTGCACATGATGATTTTCAATTACCGCTTTTTACCAGCTTTGTCCCTCGCAAAAGAGTTAATCAGCAATGGGAAATTGGGAAAAATACATCATTTCAATGCGGTTTACCTTCAAGACTGGCTGGTAGATCCAAAATTCCCGATGGTCTGGCGACACGATGTAAAAACCACCGGTTCCGGTGCCCATGGGGATATGAACGCACATATCATCGACTTGGCCAGGTTCCTCTTAGGAGAGTTCGAAGCCGTTACGGGACTCCAAAAGGTATTCATAAAGGAACGGCCCTTGGCCAACGGGAAGGGTACGGGTACGGTAACGGCAGATGATGCCACTTTATTTATGGCCCGATTTCAAAATGGAGCGGTAGGCTCCTTCAATGCAACCCGTTTTGCCAACGGACGAAAGAACTATATGGGGCTCGAAATTTTCGGGAGTGAGGGCAGTCTCATTTTCAATCTGGAGCGATTGAACGAGCTTCAGTACTTTTCCTTGAACGACTCCAAGGAAGAGCAGGGCTTTAAAAACATTTTGGTCACAGAAAATAGCCATCCTTATATTGATGCTTGGTGGCCCCCGGGACATATCATCGGGTGGGAGCATACTTTTGTACACCAATTTTCCAAATTGATAAACGGTATCGCCCAGAATACCCCCGTTGTACCCAACTTTTATGACGGATTAAAATGTCAAGAAGTGCTGGACGCTGTGGTCAAATCGGCCCACGACGAAAAGTGGATAACCCTATAATTTCCCGGAGGCTTTAAAACTAGAAATTACACTTATGCTAAATCTAAAAAAACATGAATTCCTCAAAAACAAGGCCCGTGAAGTCCGTAAGGAAATTGTATCCATGGTCCATCGGGCCAACAGTGGGCACGTAGGTGGTAGCCTTGGCGCAGCGGATATCCTCACCGCGCTGTATTACCATGTTATGCAACACGACCCAAAAAAACCAGAATGGGAGGAACGCGATCGTTTTATCCTTTCCAAAGGCCATTGTACCCCGGTAATATACGCCGTATTAGCAGATTGTGGTTATTTTCCGAAGGTAGACCTTTTAGAGTTCCGCCGTCCGGGGAGCCATCTCCAAGGTCATCCTTATCAACCCAAGACACCCGGGATAGATGCCTGTACGGGAACATTGGGTATTGGTATTTCTACCGGAGTAGGTATGGCTTTGGGAGCCAAGCTTAAAAAGCAAGACCAATATTATTACATCCTCTGCGGAGATGGCGAAATCCAGGAAGGACAGGTCTGGGAGGCGGCTATGTTCGCCAATAAATATAAATTGGATAATGTTATCGGGTTTGTGGATCGCAATTATTTGCAAACTGACGGGTATTCCGAAAAAGTAATGCCCTTGGATCCTTTGGTACCCAAATGGGAAAGCTTCGGATGGAAAGTCTTCGAAATCGACGGGCATGATTTTGAGGTCATCATCGATACCATTGAAAAGGCAAAAAAAGAGGATAAGCCTGTAATGATAATTGCAAACACGACTAAGGGTAAAGGGGTGTCCTTTATGGAGGGAAAGGCCGAATGGCATGGAAAACCTCCTGCGGAAGATGATTTTGAAAGAGCGATGCAGGAGTTGGGATAGATTGAAGAAATTCCAAATTCCAAATTCCAAATTCCAAATTCCAAATCTTAAAAAAAGATCACAATAACCGAATTACTGAGTAAATTAAAACATGGAATACAAACAAACGAGACAAGGTTATGCCGATGCCCTCATAGAACTTGGCAAGAAGAACGAAAAGGTATTGGTGCTGGACGCAGATGTAGCCAAAGCCACTTTGACCGAACAATTTGAGGCCGTATTCCCCGACCGTTTTTTCAATTGTGGCGTTCAGGAACAGAATATGCTCTCTGCCGCTGCCGGTCTGGCGTTGGAAGGTTTTATTCCCTTTGCTTCTACCTTTGGGGTGTTCGCCACCTGTAGGGCCGGAGACCAAATGCGAAGCAGTATAGCGTACCCCAAGTTGAATGTCAAAATCGGGGTTACACATTGCGGAATCACTACAGGCGGGGATGGGGCTTCGCATCAATCCAATGAAGATATCGGAATGGCCAGGACATTGCCCAATATGACGGTAATAGTGCCGGGCGATTATGAAGAATCCCGGTTGGCCACCCATGCCGCTGCAAAAATGCACGGCCCGGTATATCTGCGCTTCGGACGGGATAAATATCCCGTAGTTCCCGAAATTCATGGGGGTTTTGAAATTGGAAAGGCAAAATTAATAAAGGAAGGCTCTGATATCACGATAATCACCACGGGAATCATGGTAAGCGAGGGATTACAAGCCGCAGATTTACTTGAAAAGAAGGGGTATTCTACAAGAGTGCTACATATGCCCACCATTAAGCCTTTGGATGAGTCCGCAATTATCAAGGCGGCCAAAGAAACCAAGGGTATTGTAACCGCAGAAGAGCACTCCATTCTGGCAGGTCTGGGCGAAGCAGTTGCCGCTGTTGTTTCGGAAAACCATCCGTGCCCCGTGCATCGTGTAGGTGTAATGGATACATTTGGAGAATCGGGTCAAAGTCAAGAATTAATGGACTTGTATGGCCTAAGGGCAAAAGATATTGTAGAAAAGGCAATTAAAATTCTTGAGTAATGGAAGCACTTGTAAAATATGACAAAGGACAAGGTAACGTTCGCCTCCAGGATATGCCGGACCCTCAAGTAGAGGATGGCAAAGTAATTTTAGAGGTAAATTCCTGTGGTATCTGTGGTACAGATTTGCATGTCTACCATGATATGTTCAAAAACTACCCCCCAGTAATCTTGGGTCATGAGTTTTCCGGACGGGTTATAGAAAAAGGGCGTAATACAGAAGGTATTGATCTTGGAAGCCGTTTCAGTGTTCTCGGAGCTCCTACTGTTATTTGTAATAATTGTGAGTACTGCCATAGTGGTGAATTTATGTTCTGTAAGGCCAAACGTGGCATGGGACATGGCGTCAACGGGGCCTTTGCCAAATACGTAGCTGCACGCCCAGATCAATTGTATGCCACGGCAGCCCATGTGAGCGATGATATTTCAGCTTTAGTAGAACCTTTTGCCGTTGCTGTACACGCCGTAGGCGAAATTGCCGATGTACAATTCGGGGATACCGTTCTACTCTCCGGACCTGGTCCTATCGGGATGCTTTTATTGAAATTGTTATTGGCACAGGGCATCAAAACCATTGTTGCCGGAACTCGTGAGGACAAGGACAAACTCAAAACTGCCATGGAGTGGGGTGCACATACTACAGTAATGGTCGATGTTGAGGACTTGCAAGCAGTTGTGCAACAGGAAACCAAAGGAAAGGGTGTTGATATCGCCTTTGAAACTGCTGGGGCACAAGGTTCCGTCGCTAATTGCCTCACTGCCTTGAGGCCATTGGGCCAATATGTACAAGTAGGCCATTTTGGTAAGGATATTACCATTCCCTTTGATCTAACGGCCTTTAGGCAATTGAACATCAAAGGCTCTGTGGGCTATACCAGAGCCACTTGGGATAGGGCGATAGAAATCATCAACCAGGGAAACATTAATTTCGAAGATGTTATCTCCCACCGTATGCCTCTCAGTGATTGGCAAAAAGGTTTTGATTTGATGGAACAAAAGAAATCGCTAAAAATATTACTATATCCCTCCTAATATTAAAATGTGATATGAAAACCGCTAAGGCTGACTTACTATTGGATACCAAATCCATTTTGGGAGAGGGTCCCGTTTGGGATTGGAAAAAACAGCATTTGCTCTGGGTGGATATTGAGGGGAATGGCCTACATCTATTTAATCCAGTGAATAAAGAACACAGACAATGGGCTTTTGATGGAATGTTGGGAGCTGCAGTCCCTATTGAGAATGGAACTGTACTCCTAGCCCTGGAATCCGGACTGGCTACTTTTGATTTGGTTGATGAACGGTTGATCAAACATCCGGTGCTCGAAAATTCGAATCCGGAAATGCGCTATAATGATGGTAAGGTAGACCCCAATGGCAATTTTTGGATAGGGAGTATGCATAAAAAAGCCGCTCCCAAAATGGGTAACTTTTATCGGGTGGACACTCAAATGAATACCACCGAACATATTGCCGACACCTCCATTTCCAATGGCCTAGCGTGGACATCCGATCAAAAGACATTTTACTATATAGACACCACGGTCTATGAAGTTTGGCAATACGATTATGATATCGAAACAAGTGAAATCAAAAACAAACGAGTCGCTTTTTCTATTCCCAAGGATTTTGGCGGACCGGATGGCATGAGCATCGATTGCGAAGATATGCTTTGGATCGCCCATTGGGGCGGAAATTGCATTCTTAGATGGAACCCAAATACCGGAGAGGTATTGGAAAAGGTAGAAATTGATGCGCCTCATGTGACTTCCTGTTGTTTTGGTGGAAATGATTTAAAAACCTTGTATATTACTACGGCAAGGGGCGGTCTCTCCCAAAGTCAATTGGAAGAGTTTCCCTTAAGCGGCGGCCTTTTCGTATATGAGTCCCCAGTAAGGGGTATGCCTATAAACTATTTTAAGGACAGTGAATGAAATACTCAGGTTTACGAAATAAGGTAGCCATAGTGACCGGAGCTGGTGAGGGTATTGGCTATGCCATTGTAGAACTTTTAGCAGCAGCAGAAGCAAGGATTATCCTAAACGATATCGATGAAAATAAGGCCCAATCCGCTTCCGATAAAATTAATGCCAAATATCCCTACAGCTGTCTTCCCCTTTCCGGGGATGCCGGGGATGTGACCTTTATAAATGAAATGGTCGATTTTACCATAGAGCGATTCGGGAAAATCGATTTTATAGTACCGAATGCGGGAATCACACTTTTTGGCGATTTTCTGGACTTTACACCAGAATCTTTTCAAAAGGTAACGCGTCTCAATATGCAAGGTGCCTTCTTCTTGGTTCAACGCGCTGCCAAGGAAATGATCAAACAAGGTACGGGTGGCAAAGTCGTTTTGATGTCCTCTCAAGTGGGGCTACGGGCTTATCGCCATTTGACAACCTATGCCATGACCAAAGCCGCTCTACGAATGATGGCCATCAATTTGGCCTATGAACTTGCGGAACATCACATTCTAATAAACGCCGTAGCTCCGGGGGCCACCTTAACGGAGCGGACCAAAGAAGAACAGCCCGACTATGAAGGAACGTGGTCACAGTTAAATCCAAATGGTCGTGTAGGAACTCCACAGGATATTGCAAAAACCTGCCTTTTTCTCCTCTCGGACGAAGCTTCCCATATCAATGGCCTGACCATTAACGTGGATGGCGGTTGGATGACGGCCGGTAAATATCCCGAAGATTTGTGCTAAGTCCATTTCAATAAATACAGGTTGCATTATCCCCTTTTATATAGTGTTTCCCAAAATTCTTCGCCTTTGGGTCCATACACCCTTTTAAATTTTTTATCCTTATGTTTTTAAAGTCAATAGGTTGGCCTTCACTTTGCAAGGCAATAAGGCCTTCTTTTAAAAGCTGTCCATCCTTTTTTATTTGGGGATCGAATCCTTCGACCACACCACCTCCAATCTGTGGTCGGGTATATTCAAGGACCTTTTCGCCATTAATCATATGGGTAACCAAGGAATCCCCAAGTACAATAAGTTCTGCCTTGACCCATTGATCACCATAATAGGTTTCGGAACTGGAATTGATACAATGCCCCGGATAGAGTTCCCCTTTAAAAATCACTTCGGTACCGGGCGAGCACATATTACCCGTAGGTCTAGATTGCCCGGCTTCAATACCGGCCAAAAATTGCATCTCTACGGAAATCGGCCAGTTTTGCTCCTTGAGCATTGTTTTGGGGTCTTGCGAATGGAACATAACGCCACTGTTCTTTAAGGTGTAGCTAGGTGCTCCAGGGTGTAGCTCTCCTATAAAACGATAATCGAGCTGTAAATGAAAATACGAGTAGGGCGTGTCATAATACAAGTGTCCGAAACGGTCGTCGAAGTCTCCTTTATAATTATCATAGCGCACTTTTATAATGCTATCCTCTACACGAAAGGTGTCACCATGGTTGTCCCCTACCTCGTAGTGATGGATCTTGGTCGTCCAGCCCTCTAAATTTTTCCCATTGAATAGGGTCGTCCAATCCTTATCGGAAGTTGCCGTCTTTTGTGAGGCACAAGAAGCAAATAGAAAAAAACTAAAAAGCAAATAAGGAATACTCGAAATATGACGGGTCATTATATGTGTTTTGATATTCTTGGTAGTATAGAAAATTTTGCTGCAATATCATCATATCTTAAAATACACTTTCTTTTTATCCAAAAAGTAGGTGAGATACCAGAAGATAAAAAGCACGAATATAGAGTTGATGACCATAATCCAATTTTGGGATATTCCCAAAGGGGCCAAAAGACCTTCCGTCCATATTTTTCCAAAATCACGGAACCATTGATGGCCTACGGTTTCTGCGAAAAGATAAATGAAAATGGAATTGGTGCCCACCACGGAAAAAATTCTCAGCCATTTTTTGTGGTTATCCTTCACATCTATCGCCCAATAAAAAAGGGCCAAGGTTAAAATAGCGAACCCTCCAGAGGCCAGACTAAAGGAAGAAGTGGCGATACGTTTTATTATAGGAGTAATATTGAACAAATCCATAGCAAATCCCAAAACAAGGATAGCTGCTCCCCAAATTAAAAAAGGTTTGATTTTTTCTTTTTCGGGAATGTTCGATAGCAACACCTTTCCACAAATTACTCCCCAAATGGTATGAGTTGCCGTTGGTATAAAGTTCACAAAAACCCAATAGCCTCCATTGGTCTTGCCCATGACCAGCATATCCACAAAGGAACCAAAACTATCATGGTTCTGGGCATACGGGCCGGATGGGTTATAGATGCGGTATAATACTTCGGTAAGGACCAACAATAAAACGGATATGCCAATTTGTACCTTATTTGGAAGATGCATAATGGCATAGGCTATCAAAATGGTAAAGGCCAATTGCACCAAAACGTTCCAAAGCTCCCAAACAAGAGCATGTGCATATACACAATGCAATAGTGCCCCGAAACTAAAAAGTAAAAAGCAGCGCCTAAATATATGCCTGTTTACGGCACTACGGCTCCCCGAAGCCAATCGCTTCCTCAAGGAAAACGGCATGGCCACTCCCACAATAAACATGAAAAAAGGTTGAATTAGGTCCCAAAACCGAAGACCGTTCCATGGATGATGTTCCAATTGTTCGGCTAGGCCAGAAAAGGCAGTGCCTTCAGTAAGTTCAACAAAACTATGGTGAAATCCCGCCGCCTCCGCGATTAAAAGGAACATGGTAAGTCCCCTAAAAACATCCAATGAGAAGAGGCGTTTTGATACATTTTCGGCAAATTGTGACATCGGTTGGTTTTTATGGACATACAATATAGTCAATAATTCCTTGAAGGATTAAACGAAAAGCACCTACAAATCATTTCCATTTAAGGCTTTTATCTATATCTTAGAAATTGCTAACATAAGAACTCCTAGATGAAAATCCGCTTGGTATGCACAACAATCCTTGTATTTATCCTAATAACTGTTTCGGCTCAAAAACATGAAGATCGTACCTGGTATGACCCCTTGGAATCAATAAATCGTTTTGAAGGGCAAGGTTGGGAAAATATGGGCTACAATCGTCTGCCCAACAAAGCGGAAAAATCAGTTCGCGATAAGGTTTGGCAGCTATCCAAAAATACTGCTGGATTGGGAGTGCGTTTTGAAACGGATGCCGATTCAATTTCTGTGCGCTACCAAGTGGATGGCAACCTCGCCATGAACCATATGCCAGCGACTGGGGTTAGCGGGGTAGATATGTATGTAAAGACTGAAGGAAATTGGTTATGGGTCAGGGGTCGAAGGAAATTTAATAATGTCATTCAGTATGATTTTGCGTTGGATGCACTGCCTCAAGGCGTGTATGAACATCAGTTGCTTTTTCCGCTATACAATACCGTCAAGAATCTAAAGATCGGGGTGCAAAAAGGGAGTTCTTTTAAAATCCTTCCGGCCAGGAAAAAAACCCCAGTAGTTGTCTATGGCACTTCAATCGCTCAAGGTGCATGCGCTTCTAGGCCTGGAATGGCTTGGACCAGCATTCTCGCACGAAAGTTGGACTATCCCGTGGTGAACCTGGGCTTTTCCGGAAATGGGCGTTTGGAACCTGAGGTCATAGACTTGATCAATGAAATTGATGCCTCGGTTTATGTACTGGACTGCCTGCCAAATCTGCGTCCAGGGGAACAAAATACCAAAGAAGAAATCCAGAAACGGATTCGTAACAGTGTCCTGTCTCTCCAGAAAAAGCATCCCAAAACTCCAATTTTATTGGTACAGCATATGGGGTATTCCGATGGTATGTTGGAAAGTAAAAGAGCTTCCATCTATGAAACCCTAAATCTTTGGATGGAAGAAACTTATAAGAGCATGAAAAACAACGGGGTTCCGAATCTTCACATGCTCACAAAGGAAGAATTAAATCTCTCCAACGATGCCTTTGTTGATGGTACGCATCCAACCGATTTAGGGATGGAGGAATACGCCAAAGCATATGAAAGGAAAATCAAAGAAATCGGAATAATTAACAGATAGCGCAAATAGCACTGCCCAAAACCAGGTATAATTGCAAAAATCATTAAAAGCCCATATTGAATATCTATTGTGTATACGTATTTTGGATATACGGCCTGTGTTCGGAGGAGATATTTCAAAGGCGTATATCCTGGAAACCGAAACGGAACATTTCTTTTGCAAAGTAAATCATGGTGGTAATGCTCATAAAATGTTCCTTGCGGAAAAGGAAGGTCTAGAAGCAATTTATGATACCCGGGCCATCGCCACGCCAAATGTTTTGCTCTGTGAGCCTTTGGAGAGAGGTGCTTTTTTGGTGATGGAATATATCAACCCTGGCAGGGCTTCCCAAGCGGAGATGGCACAACTCGGGCATCAATTAGCGGCTTTACATCAGTTTTCCAAATCCGATTTCTATGGATGGAAGACCGATAACTTTATTGGGAGCCTTCCCCAAGGCAATAACCCTCACACGGATTGGGCCCCGTTTTATGTACAAGAACGTCTTCTTCCTCAAATTAAAACGGCCATTGATAACGAGCAGCTAGATATATCGGATATTCCGTCCGAAACAAAACTTTCCGTTACTTGCAAAAACCTTTTCCCAAAAACTAAACCAGCTCTATTGCATGGCGATCTGTGGGGTGGAAATTACCTTATTTCGCTGGATGGGAAACCTTATTTGATAGACCCGGCCATCTATTATGGCCATCACGAAGTGGATATTGCCATGACCCGATTATTTGGTGGATTTGATTCCTCTTTTTACCATGCCTATCAGGAACACTTTCCTAAGGAACCTTTTGAGGATGAACGAAGGGACATCTATCAGCTTTATTATTTGCTGGTACATCTAAATTTGTTCGGTAGGTCATACTATGGGTCGGTACAATCCATTTTAAAGCGGTATTTCTAGCACTTCAAGTACAGTCGTATGGAAATTTAAGCCCTAGGTACAACGATAGCATATATTAGGGATTAAAATCATTTCGTTTTTGCGTATTTTTAGGAAAACTAATCCAGCAAATCCATGCCGTCCAAACTTTTTTGTTCCCTTCTTCCTATTGTCACCATAGTATTATTACTTTTTACAAATTGCCAGACTTCTGAAAAAGAAGATTCATCCAAAAATCAATATGTAACCTGGTCTTCTTATCTGGGAGATCCCGGACGGAGCCATTACTCCACTTTATCACAAATCACTCCTGAAAATGTAAAAAGCCTAAGAGTAGCTTGGTCCTATGAGGCAGCTGATTGGGGCCAGATGCAAATGAACCCCATTGTTGCGGATACGATTTTATATGGGGTTACTGCCGCCATGAGGGTAGTTGCCCTGCATGCCGCTACTGGCAAGGAAATATGGCAATTTGGAGATTCTGTAAAAGTATGGCATTCCACCAGCAGGGGTGTTTCCTATTGGGAGAAAGGAAAGGACAAACGTATTCTATATACCCGTGGTTCCGATTTATATGCTTTGAATGCCTTATCCGGAAAACCGATTCCAACTTTTGGGGATAATGGTAAGGTGGATATGCGTTCCGGTCTGCCCAAATCGGCCCAAAGTAAGTTCGTAATTTCCAATACCCCGGGGACCATTTATAAGGATATCATTGCAATGCCCCTTAGATTATCCGAAGGTCCCGGTGCACCTCCCGGGGATGTTATGGCATTTAACGTAATTACCGGAGCTGTGGAATGGGTATTCCATACCATTCCAGAAGCAGATGAGGAAGGTTATGATTCCTGGGGAGACGAAGATCCTAGGGAGAGTCCGCTCGTTGGTGCCGCCAATAACTGGTCCGGTATGGCCGTAGATGAAGAAGCAGGAATCATCTATGTCCCCACGGGCTCCGCGGCCCCTGATTTTTATGGAGGCGTTCGAAAAGGAAGTAATCTGTATGCCAATAGTTTAGTGGCCTTGGATGGCGGTACGGGTGAGCGTATTTGGCATTTTCAATTTACACATCATGACATTTGGGATCGCGATCCCCCTGCCCCACCCAACCTCTTGATGGTGGAACAGGACGGCAAAAAAATTCCGGCTGTTGCCCAGGTCACAAAGCAAGGTTATGTGTATGTTTTTAATCGAATGACGGGAGAACCCTTATTCGATATTGAGGAACATCCCGTACCTCCTTCTATTTTGGAGGGTGAGGAAGCTTGGCCCACACAGCCATTTCCGGTAAAACCAAAACCCTTTGCACGCCAATCCACCGAACTGTCCGAGAATAGTGTAAGTCCCTATGCAGAAAACCAAGAGGAATTGCGGGAGCTTTTAAGAACGGCGGACAAACGCATCTATGCCCCTCCAAGCTTAGAACCCACAATTCTCTTGCCCGGTTATGATGGTGCTGCAGAATGGGGCGGAGCAGGGGCCGATCCCGAAGATGGAATTCTCTATGTGAATTCAAACGAAATGCCGCGTATGTTACAAATGGGCATTGCAAAAAACGACTATGCCGGACTACCTTTAGGCCAAGGCGTATACAACAAATACTGTGTTACTTGTCATCAGGCCGACAGAAAGGGTGTGGTGGCCAGTGGTTTTCCTTCGTTGATCGACCTGCAATTGCGAAAGGAGAAAGATGAGGTTTCTACTATTGTTAAGCAAGGGAAGGGCATGATGACCGGTTTCCCGCAGATTCCTAATGAAGAGATGGAGGCGCTTCTTCGGTTTCTGTTTGATGAGGAAGTACAACATAGCGTGGCCGAGGAAACGACTCAAACCGATTCTGTGGCCATTCCATACAAGCATTTGGGCTATAACAAATTTGTGGATAGCAATGGATTACCTGCAATAAAACCTCCTTGGGGTACCCTACATGCCATTGATTTGAATACCGGGCATTATATTTGGTCCATTCCCTTTGGCAATACTCCTGAATTGGGGGGTGAAGGAATCGGTATAGGTACCGAAAACTACGGAGGACCCATTGTAACTGAAAATGGACTTTTGTTTATTGGTGCCACCCGAGATGGTTATTTTAGGGTGTTCAATAAACATACCGGGGAACTGCTTTGGGAATACAAACTGCCTGCGGCCGCTTTTGCTACGCCTGCCATGTATGAGGCAAATGGAAAGCAGTACATCGCCATTGCTTGTGGGGGTGAAAAATTGGGAACGGAAAAAGGAAATAGGATTATTGCGTTTGCTTTAGAGTGACTTTGATTACTTAATACATGTGGCTTCCTTAAACGTACCCTTATCCCGTACCAACATCTGATATTCGTTGATTTTTTCGTCTAAATCATAGTTCTTCATTTGGTAATCTGGGGTATAGAATACGTTGTCCCAATAGGTGGTCTGAGGTTCCTTGACCCTTAAATCATTGGTTTGCTCCATCCACGTTTTTAGTTCATTACTCAGTTTATCCTTTTCCCTTTTGTATTTCGGATTGTCAATTTGGTTTTTCAAATTATATGGGTCATCGGCCAATACATATAATTCTTCCATGGGCCGTTTGCCAAAGGCTAATTGAAAATAGTCTTTGTCCGAAGGCTTCCCTTCCATGGCCATAATCAAGAATTTGGAAATGGAATTATCCACATCCCCGTACTGTCCAACCGACTGGTGTACTTCCGGGTCGCCTGCCGGCCAACGATCGGGTTCAAAATTTTTGATATACAGAAAATCCTTAGTGCGCACGGCGCGGGATGGATAACTCAAATCTCCCTTTCGAACATTGGCATGCCGTTCCCGTTCTAAAAAGACTTTACTACGGTCAGATTTTGTAGAGCTTCCCTTTTCAAAAAGTTCCAACAAACTATTTCCGCTAAACGCCTCAGGGATTTGCAATCCGGCCGCCTCCAAAAAAGTTGGGCCAAAATCGATAAAGTTTATAAAATCGCCAATGCGCTTTCCTCCTTCAATATGTCCCTTCCAATACATTGCCAAAGGCATCCGTGTACCATAATCGTATAAGGTTGCTTTGGCACGGGGAAAGGGCATGCCATTGTCACTGGTCATGACGATAATCGTATTGTTCAGCAAACCTTGTTTCTCCAAGGCATTGATAATGTTTCCCGATTCCCGATCAAAGCGTTCCACTTCAAAATAATAATCGAGGATGTCATTACGGAGACATGGTGTATCAGGCAAAAACCCAAGTACACTAACCCTTTCCTGATCCATTCCCGATTTTACTCCGGTATTCGTCTCGTAAACCCGGTGCGGATCGCTACTGCCAAACCAATAGGCAAAGGGTTGATCTGCTTTTTTGCCCTTCAAGAAGGTTTTAAAGTCGGGATAATCCTTCCCCGCAGGGTTGTGTTCATATCCCCCTGCTTTAAAATCACCTGGTCCCCAGCCTTTGCGACTCTTTCCTGTATGATACCCAGATTCTGTTAAGAGGGACATCCAATTGGGGAATTTATCTGGAATTATAGACCACAGATTACCGGCACTTTCCAATTGGTGGGGATACCTGCCCAGCAAAATACTGGCCCTAGATGGTGAACAGGATGGTGCAGCACAATACGCATTTTCAAAAACGGCTCCCTCATTCGCCAAAAAATCAAATGTGGGTGTGCGGACCACTGTATTTCCATATGCCCCTGCATGTGGATAGGACCAATCATCTGCAATCAAAAAGAGGATATTTGGCTTCGATATAGATGTTTCTATTTTCTCTACGGTAGGAAAGGTTGCTCCAGAAAACAGTAATGCCATTCCAAGAACCAAAACAATTCCCAAAAACTTACTTGCGGTAGGGGTTGTCAATTTCATAAGGTTTGCTAACTTTCCAATAAATATAGCACTCAAAAATCGAAAAATGGACAAAATAAAAGTTTTGGTCGTCGGCTGCGGCCATATGGGAACTAGCCATGCCCGAGCTTATCACCAAATGGAAGGGTTTGAAATCGTTGGTTTGGTCAGTAGAAAGCCCGAAAGTAGAGAAAAATTATCCCAGGAGTTGGGAGGTTATCCCACTTTTGGGGAGTATACAACAGCCTTGAAAGAAGCAAAACCGGATGCCGTATCCATAAACACCTACCCGGATACACATGCCGAATATATCAGGGCAGCATTGAACGCCAATGCCCATGTGTTTGTAGAAAAACCTTTGGCTTTAACCGTGGAACAAGCCCAAGGTTTGGTTGATCTGGCCCAAGAAAAGGGGAAAAAAATGGTGGTCGGTTATATTCTTCGCGTACACCCTGCCTGGGCAAAATTTGTGGAAGTGGCCAAGTCCCTTGGAAAACCTCTGGTCATGCGTATGAACCTGAATCAACAAAGTTCCGGCAGCAATTGGTACACCCATAAACAATTGATGAACAGCATGTCGCCTATTGTGGATTGTGGGGTTCACTATGTAGATGTTATGTGTTTGATGACCGAGTCCGTTCCTGTGAGCGTTAGCGCAATAGGGGCAAGGCTTTCCGATGAAATCGATGCCGAAATGTACAATTACGGACAGCTACAGGTGCGGTTTCAAGATGGTTCAGTAGGCTGGTATGAGGCCGGTTGGGGGCCTATGATGAGCGAGACCGCCTTTTTTGTAAAGGATGTAATTGGGCCAAAGGGATGTGTTTCCATAATGGATGAGGCCAAGGGGGATAGTGATAGTGTAGATGATCATTCCAAGACCGGAGCCTTGAAACTTCATCATGCAGCTACGGATGAAAATGGTGATTTTGCCAAAGCGGACGAAATTATAGACACTTCTGATGAACCGGACCATGACGGGCTTTGTCTTTTAGAACAGGAGTATTTTCTAAAGGCCATAACCCAAGATATTGATTTGGGCAATCATTTGCGTGATGCGGTGAATAGTCTGCGTATCGTATTGGCTGCCGATGAATCGTTTCGAACGGGGAAAACAGTTGATTTGTAGACGTCAAGCCCCTCCGACACTTAAAACGTGACGGCTTTGCCCAATAGATTATATTTGGTACATGATTCAACTTATTGAAAGAGCAAAAGGCTTTACGAAACGAAAAGCCTTGGTCTCTAATGCAAGTTCGTATACCTATGCCCAATTATTGGAATCGGCGCAGTATGTTGCGGCCCATCTTTTGAACGGAAAACCTGATTTAGAAGAAGCCCGCATTACCTTCCTCATACCCCCCTCATTTGAATACACGGCCGTTCAGTGGGGTATTTGGATGGCCGGAGGAATTGCTGTTCCACTTTGTGTACTGCATCCACTGCCGTCTATTCAATATGTTTTGGAGGATACCCAATCAAAAATGGTAATCGCACACCCGGATTATATTGATTTCCTATCTCCATTGAAAAAACAAATCGGCGTTTCCATAATTGCCTTGCGGATCATTTTACAAAATCGTTCTACGCAGCTTCCAAATATTGATCCGGAACAAAGGGCCATGATTCTTTATACAAGTGGTACTACAAGTAAGCCCAAAGGGGTAGTTACTACACATGCCAACATCCAAGCTCAAATTATCACTTTGGTAAATGCCTGGGAATGGCAACAGGACGATTATATCTTGAACATACTTCCCCTACATCATGTACACGGGATTATCAATGTGATGAGCTGTGCACTATGGAGCGGTGCCCGTTGTGAATTTTTGCCCAAATTTGAAGCTGAAAGTGTCTGGAATATTATTAAATCAGGTCGATTGACTCTGTTCATGGCTGTGCCGACCATTTACTACAAACTGATTGCTTTTTGGGATAACGCTTCCGAAACGGCACAAGAAGAAATGTCCGAAGCTGCTTCAAAACTCCGATTGATGGTTTCCGGCTCCGCAGCTTTGCCAGTGTCTGTACTGGAAACTTGGCAGAAAATAACAGGGCAAACTTTATTGGAGCGTTATGGAATGACGGAAATAGGAATGGGGCTTTCAAACTCTTATCGAGGAGAAAGAAGACCTGGGCATGTGGGATTGCCTTTACCCGGTGTTGAAATGCGTTTGGTAGATGGGGAAAATAAGGCTGTTAAGGAAAATGAGGCCGGTGAATTTCAGATTAAGGGGGCCAGTGTCTTTAAGGAATATTGGCAAAAACCGAAAGCGACAAAAAAGGCATTTACTGAAGATGGCTGGTTTATTACAGGTGATATTGGTATATTGAATAATGGATGCTATAAAATTCTCGGGCGTGATAGTGTGGACATCATCAAATCGGGTGGATATAAAATATCGGCGTTGGAAATTGAGGATGTTTTGAGGAAGCTCGAGGTTGTTGAGGATTGTGCTGTAGTGGGTCTGCCGGATGATGAGTGGGGTGAAGTGGTATCCGCCTGTCTGATTGCCAAGAACGAAGCCATCGATACCAAAAAAATTTCCGAATGGTTGAAAGAACAATTACCAAGTTATAAAATCCCAAGAAACTATATTATCCGAAAGACATTGCCTCGAAATGTTTTGGGCAAGGTGACGAAGAATGAATTGAAAAAAATGTTTTAAGCCCCTTTGCCTCTTAAAAGTATTTCCAAGGCTTGGAACAGCAAATTAAAAAGTCGTATTAAATTATGGATTTCTTGACCCTTCTCCCCTACATCGGTATCATTGTTTTAGTTGTTATCAATGCTTTGCTGGTCTTAAAACGGGATATTACAGTAGATGACAGCGACCATACCCCGGAGCATTGATGGCTTATTTTCAAGAACATTATGTAACCCTATTGCTCACCATCTTTTATGTCTTGGGCTGTTTGTACATTGGTTGGTACTTTAAGAAAAAAGCCAATCAAGGAATCGAGGGATATTATGTGGCAAAGCGGGAAATTCCCGGATGGGTAATTTCCTTGGCATTTTTTTCTACTTCGGCCAGTACCAACACATATATCGGTCAGGCGGGAAAATCCTTTGAGTATGGGCTTTCATGGGCTTGGATGGGGTTAATATGGACCTTTTTCTGTATTATCTCCTGGCAATTGTTGGGGCCTAGGATGCGTTTCCAGACAGCTCGTTTAAAGTCCTTTACCATTCCTGATTACTTTCATTTGCGTTACAAGAGTACGCTGGCCAAAAGTATTCGGGTGCTTTCTGCGCTTATCATCCTATTTGCTACACTGTGGTATATGGTCGGCATTGCAAAAGGATGCGCTCACGTACTTACTTCGGTTCTAGATATCCCCTATGAATACGGAGCTTTTGCCATTATCTCCATTACTTGTGCCTATACCATTTGGGGCGGAATGTATAGCGTGCTTTGGACGGATGCCATTCAAGGCATTATCATGTTCGGAGTTGCCATTTTAATGTTGGCCATTCCGTTTTTCTATGTTGGAGGTGTAGACAACTTGATGGAATCCATTAGCCAAACAAACCATTTGACCAAGGAAGGGATACCTATGAAATCAGGGTTGGTAACTTTCGGGGAGTTAGTATCATTCTTATATATTTTGGGCATAGGGTTGGCCATTGGCATGAAACAGATTTCAGAACCGAAAAATCTTATTCGGTTTTATTCCGTGAATAATGCAAAAAGTATGCGTTTTGCCATGATATGGACACCCGTTTTTCTTGGAATTTCCTTGGTCTGTGTAATGGGCCTAGGTGCTCTTGTTCATGGAATGGCTTCAGCTGAAGAAGCAGCTTATTTGATTAAGGACACGGATGAAGTTGTTGGCTTTATGCTGGACAAGTTTGATAACAAGTTGGTCAGTGGTATTTGTGTAGCCGGTCTGTTCGCAGCGGGAATGTCCTCGTTGGCCTCGGTGATAATTATTATAGGAACCGCTTTTGTAAAAGATATTTGGCATGTGGTGAAACCCATGCGAGAAACTAAAATTATTCCTAGAACCAAATGGTTTATGGGTATCTATTGTGTTCTGGTTTATATCTTGACCCTATATCCAATGGCCGGTATTGTAGAATTGACCGCTTTTGCGGGAGCGGTGTTCGCAGCGAGTTTCTTTCCTGCCATTTTTGGCGGGCTGTATCTAAAATGGGGAACGGATTTAGGGGCAATGGCCTCAATGATTATAGGAATGGTGGTGAATGTTGTCTGGCGTTTTGCCTTTCGGTTTAACATTGAGGGTTGGGAAGATATCCATGAAATTATACCAGCATTTTTGGTTTCCATGCTTACCTATATTATAGTAAGCTTACTTGGCAAAAATCGAAGACCTGACGAGGAACATTTGAAGGTGGTCTTTGGCTCGGGTTCATCCTTGTGAGTAGTTGGATTAAAACTCTAGAATAAAGCGTCAAAGAGCTTTCAGCTTTTAAAAACTAAACACAGGATTTCTAATCCTTGAACAAAGGTGTTTGAGTCAAGTTTATCAAAGCCTCGTCTTCTTCCCTTAAAATGCGTTTGGTGCGGAGGTACCGATTACGGTTCCACTCATCAAAGTTTGGGGCATTCTCGCTCATACTACTAATGCGAACCATTTCCGATGCGTGGATGAATTCATTGTTACCTATCCACATGCCCACGTGTACCGCCTTTTCCGGAGTAGAGTCCGTAGCCTTTCTTCCAAAAAAGAGTAAATCCCCTTTTTGTAGATTATCAAAATTCTGGGTAGAATCTATTGGTTTTCCAGTGTGTACTTGTTGTGAAGCATCTCTAGGAATCACCATACCGTTTAAAAAATAGATGGTTTTTGTAAATCCACTGCAATCCATCCCTTTTGTGGATGTACCTCCCCATAGGTATGGCACTCCCAGTAAAGTTTGGGAGGTGCTCACCAAATCCTCTGTCGTAGGGTTTAGGTTTTCCAACCATTCTCCATAGTTTTGGGCCTCTTCCTTTGGAATATACGCTTGTCTTCCATCCGGGTAACGTATATGGTAGAATACATCAGTATCTCCCAATACTTCCAAAACATTGCCTGCTACCAAATCGGATACCACTTGTTCTTTGTCAAGGTCTTTG
The DNA here is from genome assembly GCA_947494715.1 of uncultured Flavobacteriaceae bacterium. Classification (GTDB taxonomy): domain Bacteria; phylum Bacteroidota; class Bacteroidia; order Flavobacteriales; family Flavobacteriaceae; genus Ulvibacterium. The sequence goes on from CANLWG010000014.1 coordinate 55,753, forward strand.
TATGAATGTCCATAAATCTCCGTGTAGATGATTTTGTCGTTGGCCATCCATTGATCGGCCCGTTCCGAATCCATTAATTCGATACCTCCATCATCTACCCAGGATAGATATTTATCCGGTGTTTGTATGTAATACCAGCTTCCTTCCTTTTTCAATACTTTTACCGGTGTGCCCAAGGTGGCCTGAGTTGCCAATTCGGCAGAGTGTTTCGGATGACTCCGAAGGTTGGCTACTGAAATATTGATCACAGCTTGAGTTTCCTTTCCTAAATCCAAAGCGGGCAAAAGTTGTATACTATCTACAAACTCAATGTTTTCCTTGGTCAACTGTTCTTTAAACGCTTTAACAGCGTTGGGCAAGTCGCTCTCCCCTTTTAAAATATGGATATCGTTCTTCCTCAATGCCTCAACATCAAATAAAGCAACACGTTTGTCCGGGGCGAATTCTGATTTAATGGCCAATATTTGTTCTTGAAGCGGTATTTCCTCTTCTTTATTTACTTTGCAAGCTGTTAAAAAACTGAGTGCCAAGGCGATTAAAAAGAAGTTGATATTGAGATTCATCGTAGTGATTTTTGGTAAAAATAAGGATATTGTCTTATCCCTGCTTCCTTCTATTGGAAGGAGTCTTTTACATTTTTAATTTATCCTTTTTGTCTAATTTTAACCTCGATGGAAAAACTTAAGGTCATAGAACTATTTGCCGGGGTTGGTGGATTTAGACTAAGTCTCGAAAAAACAGGTTTTTATGAGGTAGTCTGGAGCAACCAATGGGAACCTGGTACTAAAACACAACATGCTTCTATGGTCTATGAAGCACGCTTTGGAAGCAAAAACCATAGTAACCAGGATATTGCCGAAGTACCCACTTCGGATATTCCGGATGCCGATGTGTTGGTTGGAGGATTTCCCTGTCAAGATTATTCCGTGGCAACCACACTACAAAACTCCAAAGGACTCATTGGAAAAAAGGGGGTTCTATGGTGGAGCATCCACCGCATACTCTTGGAAAAGGAGAACAAACCCAAATATTTGTTTTTTGAAAATGTGGATCGTTTATTAAAGTCCCCTTCTCTACAGCGGGGTAGAGATTTTGCCATTATACTCAAAAGTCTGAAGGATCTCGGTTACGCAGTGGAATGGCGCATCATCAATGCCGCGGATTACGGAATGCCTCAAAGAAGGAGAAGGGTTTTCTTCTTAGGCTATCATAAGTCATCTTCCATTTATAAATCTTTGAAAAATTTGGATAAATCCGAATGGCTATATCAAACTGGAACGATGGCCCAAGCATTTCCTATCGAAAAACCTTCCCGACCAATTAATTCCTTTGTTTTGGATGGAAACCTTATTTCCATCTCCAATAACTTCAACCAAGGTGAGAAGTTATCTCCTTTTCAGAATACCGGGGTCTTTATAAATGGCAAAGTGTTTACGATTAAAGCCGTCCCAAATTATAATGGAAAACAAATGTTCCTAGGCGACGTGCTTCAAAATGGCGATGTTACAGAAGATTTCTTTATTTCCCAACAAGACTTTCCAAAGTGGGAATATCTCAAAGGTGCCAAAAAGGAAGTCAGAACCGCCAAAAATGGATTTACGTATAAGTATAGCGAGGGAGGAATGGTTTTTCCGGATGCATTGGACAATGCATCGCGTACGATTATTACGGGTGAGGGCGGTAAAAGCCCGTCCCGGTTTAAACACGTAATACATACGCCAAAAGGGTTAAGAAGATTGACCCCAGTAGAATTGGAACGTCTTAACATGTTCCCGGACGATCATACCAAGCTGGAAGGCATTTCCGATACCAAGAGGGCTTTTTTTATGGGTAACGCACTAGTGGTTGGGGTAGTAGGAAAAATTGGAGAATCTCTCCATCATAAAAGGAACTGCTCTCATTAGCAATTCCGAAAGAAATTTGAAAATAAAAATATATTCAAGAATTATGGACACCGATCAATTAACAGTAATTGCAAGAATTTTAGTAAAGGCCGAAAAAAAGGAATTCGTTAAAAGTGAGCTTCTCAAATTAATTGAAATTACCAGAAAAGAAGAGGGTTGTATTAATTACGACCTACATCAAGACAATGAGAATAAAAATCTCTTTTTGTTCTATGAAAATTGGAGCTCTCGTGAATTGTGGCAAAAGCACATTAACAATTCCCATATATCAGATTATAGAAAAGCTACGGAAGGTGCCATTGAAGAATTCACCTTGAATGAAATGACCCTGATTGGTTGACTTGTGTAAACTTCTATGGCTTAATGATAGTGAAAAACAGAGAACAAGAACTATCTGTTTCGTGTTATTTTAAGTCATAAACTACTGTTAATCAGTATTTAAAATTTGGAATTGTTGTTGTTTTCTTCTATTTTATCCTTTATGATAAACTTAGAAAAGTTAGAGAACAGGGAGTTTTTAGAAAAATCAATTCATCATTTAGAGGCCACAGGTTTTGAAAACATCAAAGCTGATTTGGAAGGTTATGAATGCCCTAAATCCTATCTTAGAAAAGAGAGTGGGAACCGAATTACCCCGGATATTGTTGCCGTTAAAAACGGCATGAAGTATTTCTTTGACATCAGTCTAAAATCAGAAAAATCACGTCTGCTGAAAACAAAGTGGTTGTTTCTGGACACCTTGAGCCGTATGAAATCCGAGCGGTTCCGAATCATAACCACAAGAGGACACTACAAATTTACGGATAAGCTTTTGGAGGAAATTAATCTCACCAACAAGGAACCCATAAAGATTTAAGGGAAATTAACAATACCCCAGCCAGTAGCAATGACTTAGCCGTAATCGGTGCTGTTCATTGCTTTAACATTCCTATATGCGGAATTCCATCTTCCAGATATCCCTTCCCTATTTGTTCAAATCCGAGTTCATGATAAAAGCGCTCCAAGTATAATTGAGCGGAAACATGTATTTTTTTTTCGCCAAAATGCTGCTCAACGGCATGGATAGATGCCTTCATAATCTCCTTTCCGTAACCATATTTACGTTCTGATGCCCTGACCACTACCCTACCAATACTGGCAGTTTCCACATAATCACCGGGCCCAAAAATACGCGTGTACGCCAACACATTTCCTCCATTATGGCCAATTACGTGAAGTGCCTTTTGGTCTTTCCCATCCAAGTCTTGATAAACACATTGCTGCTCAACGACAAAAACCTCGGAGCGCAATTGTAAAATTCCGTATAACTCTGTATTGGAAAGCTCCTGAAATCTTTTTACGGAGATATGTAGCATTAGTCCTGAACAATTACATTTTTACTATCGCACTTACCAAATTCCGGTTGAATGTTTACATGATTGATACCATATTCATGGTACATCTCCTCTTCTATTTGTTCCAAAATAATATCAAATTCGGATAATTTTATATCCTCTTTGAAATCAATATGGGCCTCAAGATGAACCTCATCGTCGTTTAATTGCCAAATATGGACATGGTGCACATTTCGGATGGGCCTTATCCGTTTAATAGATTCCACAATTTTTTGAACCTGAATAGTATGAGGAGTAAACAACATCAATACTCTTGTTGAATTCTTTAAAAGATCGTATCCCATATAAATTAGATACAATGCTATTGCTAGAGTTAGGGCGGTATCCACCCAATACACCTGATAAAATTTCATGAGAAGCCCGCCAACAAAAACGGCAATTGAAGCCATCATATCCGTTAATAAGTGTAAATAAGCCGATTTCATATTCATATTGTTGCGTGTAGTACCTTTCAAAAGAAAAACACTAAAGCCATTTGCGGCAATTCCCAATAAGGACAGCCAAATCACTAAATCAGATTCTATTTCTTGGGGACTTAAGAAACGCTCAACGGCCTCCTTTATCAAAATAATGGCGACAACAATGAGTGTAGCGGAGTTTACAAATGCAGCGATTATTTCGGCACGCTTATAACCAAAAGTTTTGTTCGTGGAGGCCTCCTTTTTAGAAAGCACATTGGCAATATAACTTATAACCAGGGACATTACATCGCTAAAGTTGTGAAGCGCATCGGAAAGTAGCGCGAGACTTCCTGAAACCAGCCCTCCTATTACCTGTGAAACAGTAATAAGTACATTTAGAAGTATGGAAATAATGAGGTTTCTACCTTTTACATCAGGATGGGAGTGGGAGTGATTGTGATGTGTGTGCCCCATAATTTGTGTTCAAAAAAAATTTAAGTTGATTCATCATTTACAAGGAATCTTTTCTATTCTCCTTTCATGACGTCCACCAGCAAATTCCGTACTAAAAAAAGTCTTTACCATTTGTAATGCCTGGGGCAATGAAATAAACCGCGCAGGTAAACTAAGGATGTTGGCATCATTATGTTCCCTGGCCAACTCCACAATTTCTTTGTTCCAGCATAGGGCACAACGTATTTTTTGATGTTTATTGGCAGTCATGGATGCACCGTTACCGCTACCACAAACAACAATACCGTAATCGGCTTTGCCGCTTTCAACATCTTCCGCCACTGGATGTATAAAATCTGGGTAATCCACACCATCCGCTCCATCCGTCCCATGATTTATCACTTCTTTTCCCATTGATTTTAAAAGCCCGATTACCGCCAACTTATACTCGGTTCCGGCATGGTCGTTTCCTATGGATATCTTCATGGTATAGTGATTTGATTTGTAAACAAATGTACAAAATACGGAGCTAGCATAATAAATATAAAACGTTTTGCTAATTGTTCATTATCTGTAATTACCAATTCATTATCTGTTGATAAGATTCGCAAAAAAGATGGATTTAAAATTTTGGAATTCGCTTTAGAATTCGCTTTACGAAACAATTCCTAAAATGAATAAATAATATTTAAAAAAATAACAGCATTCTATAAGGCCGTTTTGCAATCTAATTAACATTAAAATAACATTAACTTTTCAAAAAAAACATGTTAAGATGGTTTATCAACCTACTTTGATAACTCGGATAATCCATTGATTTTGAAAAGTAAGGCAATGGTAAAAATTGTAGATAAAAAATTAATTCGGTTCAAAACAAGTTTCATACATTTTATTTTTACCCGCTATTAACATACCATAACCATCATCATTTTTATTTCAATATTTAAAAAATCAATATTAATAGTATGTAATACTGTTAATAAGCTTCAAAATGTTTTTTGAATGCATATGAAAAATTGGTAGTGGATTATAATTCGTAATTTTCGACGCAAATAAAAATTAATGTCAAAAAGAAAGAAGAAGGCGAGAAATCATAGAAGAAATGAAATTACCAAAGGTATTTTTACCGTACTTGAGAGAGAACCGAAGAAAAGCTTCAACTATAAACAAATAGCCTCCAAAATTGGGCTTACCGATACCCAAGATAGAAATGCACTCATCAAAAGATTGGGGCAGCTAAAGGAAAAAAAGAGGATATTGGAAGTGGAGCGAGGCAATTACAAGGCTATCGAAACCTCCAAATCACATCTTAATGGGATTGTGGATATCACAGGAAGAGGAAACGCTTATGTGATAATCGAAGGAATGGATGAGGATGTCTTTGTCCCATATAATAAATTGAATAGGGCTTTCCATAAGGACAAGGTAGAAGTATATGTTTTTCCAAGTAGAAAGGGAAAGAAATTAGAGGGGGAAATTATCAGTGTATTGGAGCGGTTTAAAACCGAATTCGTCGGGATAGTGGATATCCAGCAGAATTTTGCCTTTGTCCGGCCCAAGGACATGGGCATGTATACGGATATCTTTGTACCAAAGGAACGGTTGAAGAATTTACAGGTAGATGATGGAGATAAGGTAATTGTTGAAATTACCGATTGGCCAGAGGAAGCGGATTCACCATACGGAAAGATTATTGACGTATTAGGAAAGCCTGGGGAACATAATACTGAGATTCATTCCATTTTGGCCGAATATGGCCTCCCCTATGAATTTCCCAAGGAAGTGGAAAACTTTTCAAAAAAGCTGGACACTAGCATAAAAACTGAGGAAGTCTCAAAGCGAAGGGATATTAGGGATATTCTAACCTTTACCATAGACCCGAAGGACGCCAAAGATTTTGATGATGCTTTATCATTTGCGATTTTAGAAAATGGAAATTATGAAATTGGTATACATATAGCTGATGTGTCCCATTATGTACAACCGGATACTATTTTGGATGATGAGGCCTATGAACGGGCTACCTCGGTTTATTTAGTGGATAGAGTGGTTCCTATGTTACCGGAAATTTTGTCCAACAATGCCTGTTCCTTACGACCCAATGAGGAAAAATATACCTTCTCCGCCATTTTTGAAATGAATAAAAAAGCAGAGCTTAAAAATCAATGGTTTGGTCGTACGGTAATAAATTCCAACGAACGTTTTGCTTATGAAGAAGCACAGCATATCATAGAAAACAGAGAAGCTAGCATTCCTAAGGAAATATCGATTAGGGAAAATGCATATACAGTTTCCGATGAAATAGTAGAAGCTGTTCTGATTTTGGACGATTTGGCTAAGATTATGCGATCTAGGAGAATGGATATGGGGGCCATTTCATTTGATAAAGTAGAAGTACGGTTTAACCTTACTGAAAATAATGAGCCGGAAAGTGTGTACTTTAAAGAGGCAAAAGAAGCCAATAAGCTTATTGAGGAATTCATGTTATTGGCCAATAAAAAAGTCGCGGAATATATAGGAAAACAAAAGCCAAAAAAGACGTTCGTGTATAGGGTACATGACAATCCCGACGAAGATAAATTATTGGCGCTTAATGGCATCGTCTCTCGATTTGGACATAAACTGAATTTCAAGGACAAAAAATCCATAAGTGCCTCATTGAACAAACTTTTGGAAGATGTAAAAGGAAAAAAAGAACAGAATTTAGTGGATACCCTTGCCATTAGGAGCATGAGCAAAGCTATTTATACTACAGAAAACATTGGGCACTATGGTTTGGCATTTGATTATTATACCCATTTCACTTCGCCCATCAGGAGATATCCGGATGTTATGGTACATCGACTTTTACAGCATTATTTGGATGAAGGGAAATCCTTAAAAACCGAGCTTTATGAGGAACGTTGTAAACACTCGTCGGATATGGAAAACCTAGCCGCAAATGCGGAAAGGGACTCCATTAAATACATGCAGATTAAATTTATGCAAGATCATCAGGATCAAGAATTTATAGGTGTAATCAGCGGCGTTACGGAATGGGGCATCTATGTTGAGATTATCGAGAACAAATGTGAGGGAATGGTACGTATACGGGATATAAAAGGTGATTATTATATCTTTGATGAAAAGGAGTATGCATTGGTAGGAGAGCGGACCAAGGAAATGTACCAACTTGGTGACGAAGTGATCGTAATGGTAAAGAAAACGGATTTGATAAAGAGGCATTTGGATTTCTCGCTCATAGGCAAGCACGAACATTAATTGTTTTTGGAATAGATTTTGTTCTAAGGAAATTATTGTACCTAAAAACTGATATCATGAAAAAGTCGATATGGCTTACGGTACTGTTATGCAATTTTCAATTGATAAGCGCTCAAAATGAGAAGCTTACACAGGAATTGGATAAGTTTACCCAGATAAAGGCCTTTGATGGACTATCCGTGAATCTTATTAAATCAGATGTAAATAAAGCGGTTATTTCAGGGGCCAATACTAAAAAAGTGGCCATTGTAAACAATGGAGGGACATTGAAGCTACGTATGGAAATAGACAAGATTTTTAGTGGCTATAGAACATTTATAGATTTACATTATACGGAGAAGTTGGTTATTATTGATGTAAACGAGGATGCACGTATCACTTCACAGGAGATCATAAAACAAGATGTTTTGGAGCTTAGGGCCCAGGAAGGGGGTGAGTTATCCATAAAGGCAGAAGTAGAGCAATTACTTATAAAGGCGGTAACGGGAGGGGTTATTGAAGCCAATGGTTCATCGGATTTACAAGATGTGGCTATAAACACTGGAGGAATTTATGAAGGAAAAGATTTAAAAACTGGATTTTCCACAGTTAATGTCAATGCTGGATCAAGAGCGGAAATATATGCATCAAACTATGTGAAAGCTACTGTAAAAGCAGGAGGGGAAGTACTGGTCCATGGAAATCCGGCAAAAATGGATGAAAAAACAGTATTTGGTGGGAAGATAACCAGAATGTAAGCAAATTTCATGTTTGAAGACGTACAGGCGGCAATCCCTTTGGGCTTTCTATTAAGCTTTACAATCGGCCCTGTTTTCTTTGTGCTTTTGGAGACAAGTGCCATAAAGGGTTTTAGGGCGGCCCTTTTCTTTGATGTCGGTGTTATCGTAGCGGACATCCTGTTTCTTTTCATTGCCTATTTCAGTAGTTTTCAATTGTTGGAAAACCTAAGCAACCAACCCGGTCTCTACGTCTTTGGAGGCATGATTTTGCTGGTTTATGGTATTATAGTATTCGTAAAAAGAGAGAATAAAGAGGCCAAACCAAACTTCAGGGTAAGTAAAGGAGATTATTTGGGTCTTGCCGTAAAAGGTTTTTTGTTGAATTTTATCAATATTGGGGTTTTGATTTTTTGGCTTGGGGTGATTATTATTGTGGGTCCGACCCTGGATAATGACCCCAACCGAATCCTGATTTTCTTTGCCACCATGTTAACGGCTTATTTGATTACCGATATTTTCAAGATTTTATTGGCGAAACAACTAAAAAGAAAGCTTACACACAAACGGATTCATTTGATAAAAAAGGGTCTAGGTATTATATTGATTCTCTGTGCGCTAGTTTTGATTATAAAAGGCTTTTTACCCAAGGACAAATTTGATATTGAAAAAGGAATCGAAAAGATAGAGCAAATTAGGTAGGTATTTAAAATCTAAAAAAAGTGAAGAGATGAAAAGCAGGAGATAAATTTATGAAGAATGGGACACGACCTCCATTTTTATAATTCCTATTTATTGACCACTTTTCCTTAAAACAAAAACCCTCCTATCAATAGGAGGGTTTTTGTTGAGGCATCGAGCGGATTCGAACCGCTGTACAAGCTTTTGCAGAGCTGTGCCTAGCCACTCGGCCACGATGCCAATAAAGATTGCAAAGGTAAGACGTTTTTGACTATTGAAAAATTTAAGACGTTCTTTTTTCGGTCAAAACTACGGTAACCATTTCCACATCACCTCCGATTGGAGGGTTGATTTTGGATACGGAAACAGTGGCTTCCTTCACCATCTGCAATTCCATTAAAATACGTTTTAATATGCGCATGGCCACATGTTCCAAAAGTTTGGAAGGAACCTTCATTTCCTCAACTACAATTCTGTTAATATGAACATAATCCACGGTCTCGGAAAGCCTATCGGACAATGAGGGCTTAGAAAGATCGGCCTTGATCGAAACATCTACACGATACTCGCTACCAATAGCTGTCTCTTCCTTTAAACAACCATGATGGCCATAGACCCTTATGTTTTCTACTTTTACTTTTCCCAATGAGATAAATTTGAAATGAGTGCAAATTTAAAGTAATCCATTGAGAAAACGGATTCGAGAGATACGCGCCCAAAATCGAAACAATAAGGTTGCTTCAATTCTAATAGGTACACCTACAATTACTAATACCTTGGAAAAGATCTATCCCAAGGGTTACTACATGGGTTCCTGTACTATAACCAAGGATTTCATTAAGAATAACCTGATAGGAATATCCAAAATAAAAATTGTTCTTTTTAAGACCTACTATGGGTGCTATATATAGGGGATCGCCAATTTGATCGTTCAAAAATCTATAGGTAACACCGGCATAATAATAGTCCTCAAAGTCATACCACCTAAATTTAACGTTCAGGTCGGTAACGGATCTTCCATCGCTTTCAAAAAGTTGAAAAAATACGGACGGCTCTATTTCCAATCGGCTGTTCTTGTTTTTAGTATATCTGTAGCCCGTATACACATAATAGTTTCTTAGCCTATTAGGTTCAAAAACAGGGTTAAAACTTTGCAAATCCTTATTCAATAGATTTGAGGCATTCGCACTGAAATAAAACTTGTCATAACGATACATAACCCCAACATCAAAGTTGTGGTTTGTAGTGGCCCGGTCATCGGTTACATTGGGGTCCAGTGCATCAAAATTTTCAATATCGATACGAAACTGGTTAAAATTATAGGAAACACCAAAAGATAGGAACTCATCATCATAGCGATCCAAAGTCAAATGGTGTGCAAAGGAAACCCTTGCTCCCCTTTGTTTTGTCTCTCCATTACTGTCATTGTATAACAGCATTCCAATACCGGACTTTTCACCTATACGCATATCGGCCGCCAAAGATTGGGTATCCGGGGCATCTTTGATACCTACCCATTGGGTAAGCCCATTGATCCTGATTTTTACATGATCTCCGATTCCTGCATAGGTGGGAGACATTACAAAAGGATTGTCAGCCAAATACTGGGAAAGTTGAGGTATGGTAAGCTCCTGACCTTTTAAGGCTATAGTGCCCAACAACAGTAACAAGGTCAAAAATCTATTACGCATATGCTTGTAGGTTAAGATTATCGATATAGGGTAAAATGTCCAATAAACTCCCTGTCGTCATTCTCCCCACGGAGTTTCAAAACATACCAGTAATCACCAGTTGGGAGCTCGCTTTGCTGATAAATTCCATCCCAAGGATCATCATTAAGGCCCATTCTATATACCTCTCTACCATAACGATCAAATATGATGGTTAGTATCTGTGGGAAGGCCTCCTGGTTCCTTGGGGTCCAGAAATCATTTTGACCGTCACCATCCGGTGTAAAGAAGTTCGGGATTTCAATATCTATGAATTCCATAAAGATATCTGCCGCGACCTCACAACCATTTTCGTCTACAACGGTAACGGTGTAGGTGTCTGTTCTATTGATATAGAAGGTATTGTCCGTTCCATTATCCACATCGCCAAAATAGAAGGTATAATTCTCAAGCCCACCATTGGCAATGGCAGTTATCTCATTGATGTTGTTCTGCTCCAGGGTCAACGTTAGTGGCTCAAAACCTTCAATTTCAAAATCTATAGTGCGTACGCAACCGTTCGCGTGGGCTATGGCAATGTAGTGGCTGCCGGGAGCAATATCCCGGAAATCTGGATTCAATTGCATATCCAGGGGATCCGTGGAATCCATAGCATATAATATATCACCCAGTACGGACGAGTCTTCCAATGTAATGTTCACATAATTATTCGGTGTGTCTCCCGTACATTCGTACACTGGTTCCACTGTGGCGTTAAGGTTAGCTCCAGCATCAACAGTTATGGAGACGTTGGCTTCACAACCATTGGCGTCCCGTACAAAGACGATATAACCACCTGCGGCCAATCCTGTAATAGAGGTCTGATCCAAGGTAAAATTGACTTCACTGCTCAATCGTGAACTGTAAGGGGCCGTACCACCTTGAATAGTCAGATCTATGATTCCGTTCATATCGCCTTCACAGACCTCAGGGGTTGCTATAGCAGTAACCTCCAATAAAGTAGGTTCGGATATGGTGTATTCCAATTGTTCAAAACAACCGTTTTGATCTTGGGCGATTACCGTATACGTACCTGGGGCTAGGTCGGCAAAGGTGTTTTCGGTATCAAATTGATTCAAATTAGGCGAAATGGCATATTGATATCCTCCCGAACCACCGGACAGGGTTACGGTAATGGTACCATTATCCTCTCCAAAACAGGTGACGTCCATCACATTTTCGGTATAGGTCAATGGTGTTGGTTCTGTAATTACTACCTGCTGCGGATTGGCCGTACAATCCTCACTAAACACATTAACATAATAGGTGCCTGCCGACAATCCGTTGAACGTTCCATCCGAGACTGGTCCTACGATACGATCAGAAGGATCTAACAAGGAAGCATCCAAATTAGTAAGGTCGGCCAAAGATCCTGGGTAATCATCGTATAGTTCATACCGATAATTGCCCAATCCTCCATCGGCATCTGCATAGATAGCTGCCGTAGCCTCCCCGTTGCAATTGATAAACGCAGCATTTTCGTTTATAAATAGAACTAACTCGGCTGGTTCTTTTTCTGAAATCTGATTGGATAATTCTGATTCGCAGAGATTACTATCCCTAACCCTAAATTGGTATAGGTCGGGGTCGTTGGCCGGGTCATTTGGAAAACTCAGATTTTTCAAATCATTAGAAATGGCATCGTCCATATCTTCCCAATTGCCTGTGGTAGGGTTTAAATATTGATAGGGAGCTCCTGAACCACCTGTTGCTGTTAACTGTAGTTCAATATCTGTTTCACAGGTCAAGGGATCGGTTCTTATTAAAAAAGCCTCTACTTCAATTGGATTGTCGATTTCAACAATGTCTGTTTCGTCGCTACAGCCTACATCATCGGTTACCACAATGCTATAGAAACCTGCAGAAAGTCCGTTAAAAGTGTTCGAAGCTTGTGGTGAGGAGGTCTGCAAAAGATTACTTCCGGCAAAATCATCATATCGGTTTAATCGATATTCATATACCGGGGTTACATTCCTCACATTGACCGAAGCCGTAACACTTGCAGTATTTTCGTTAAAACAGGTTAACGGCGTAAAGGCTATGGCGGCGTCAATATCATCTGGCCGTATCAAGGTTATGTTATGGGTGTACAAACAGCTCATAGTGTCCGTAATCGATACATTAAAGGTACCTGCCGATAAGCCTGTAAAAATAAAGGCCTCTACCCCAACTTGCGTAAATGTCTGTGATGGAGAAGTTATGGTGATGGTATAAGGACCTACACCACCTTCTGGATCTACAAGGATACTTCCTTGGTCATTGGAACAGGATACACTGGCCTCTTCTGTTGTCGTGGCCGTAATCGGTGCATCCGGGGCCGTTATGGTAATTCTATTGGAATCTTCAACGCAGAACGGAGCTTCCGTTTCCGTAATACGGATATAGTATACCCCTTCCGGAAGGTTTGAGATAGGGGGTAATGGCGTGGCCCCATTTCCGTTTCCGGAGAACCCTGCAACAGGATTATCGTTCACATCGTATACTTGATAGTCATAGTTGCCGGTGTAATTATTAATAGCGACGGCAAAACTTCCATCATCGACCCCATTGTTCAAACATTCCTCATCGGTCAATTTGGTAGCAATGACATCGATAATATCCGGATCTTCAATAGTATAAACGGTTTCCAATACACAACCGGTATCCTGATTAGTTATGGAAATACTGTAGTTACCTACACCTAGGCCTGTAAAGGTTTCTGGATTATTGGTAGAGGTAATCGTATGATTGTACACCACATTAATTCCGGTAACAGTGTATTCAAAATTTGGGGTAGCTGTACCAGGATTTACCGTAACACCAACTTCGATCTGGGCATCATCTCCTGGGGTGCAGGTAACATCAACAGTGGTATTCACCACGGGATTACTTATGCCCTCGAAGGGCAAGATAGTAGCCGTAGTGGTTCCTACACAGCCATTCTCATCATAGACGTTGATGTCATAGTTTCCACCGGCCAAGTCAGTCTCGGTATAGGTTGTGTTGGTACCATCTTGAACAACACCTCCATCCCGTACAAACTCAAAACGCACAAAGTTGGTAGAACCGCCTGAGGCACCAGCAAATGTTAAGGTGGCATGGTCAGTGTTATTGCCTGTGGTACAACCATATGGGACAGGAACAATAGGGTTCACCACAATCGCGTCTGGTTCGGTAATCGACTGATTTATGGTCGCGGAACAATCATTGGCGGCCGTAGCCGTGATGGTATAATCATTGCCTGCACCGGTTCCTTGTAAGCCTGTAAAAATTGCGGTAAAATTGGTATTTGTGGTTGGATTTATAGGGGCTCCCAATGGAGCTCCGTTCAATGCGGTAATTTGGAAAACATAGGGTCCCACACCATTATCGATAACACTTACCGAGATAGTTCCGTCATCGGCACCGTTACAAGTAACATCGGTAAAAGCATCGATTGCTGGAATGGGTAATACAGGGTCTTCCAATCGTTGTGTTATTGTTGTGCTACAAGCATGACCAACAGTTTGGTCGGTAATGGTAAATAAGTAATCACCTGTTTGGTTCAATCCTGTGAAGACACCCGTTGTATTGTTGTCCGTAGTGAATCCGTCAGGATAGGTTACATCGTAATCAAAATTACCCGAACCGCCCGTCTGCGTAATCGTTATCTGGCCTTCAGGAGAAATAGAACAGTCTCTGGTCTTTACAATGGTGGCCTGTGGAACAATGGGCGCAAATAACACTACAGGAGTCGTTGTAAAGGTACACGTCCATTGATCGGTAACCTGTACCTGATAACTTCCGGCATCCAAACCGGAGAATACTCTGGTATTCTGTATTGTACCGGTAGGCGTCCCGTTTTTGATCAGTTGGTAGGTATAGTTGCTTCCTTGACCGTTCGCCACACTAACTACTTCAATTTCGCCTTGGAAGTCCGTGCAATTAGGCTGATTGATTTGCAAGGATGCGCTAATCGGTGTTGGGTCGACCAACACAATATTGTTCTGCACACGTTGAGGGCAACTATTTGTATCAAGCACCCAGGCCTCATATGTACCCGGAGCAAGATTTTCGAATCGGCGAGTGGCACCGTAATCACCAGCACCTGATGGAGCAGAGGTACCTACATAGTAGCTATAACCACCCCATCCACCGAGAACATCGATAATTTCGATAACTCCATCGTTGCCTACACAAGTAATTGGAGTTACATCAGTGTTTGCAGTAATTGTTGCGCTGGGCCCGGCGATGGTAAATAACTCATTGCCAACACATTCAGGGTTGGTCGTTTGGGTCACTTCCACGCGGTATTCTCCGGCCCCAATGTTAAACGGAGTGGTGGGACCTACATTGAGCGAGGTTCCATTTGCACCAACAATTATGGTGTCATCTGCTAATGTCGCCGTACCTTGAGAATCATAAATCTGCCAAGTAAATCCTCCCAAGTATGGATTAATGGGGTCGGTAACTGTAAAGCTGACCGAACCATCATCTCCAAAACAAACGACATCTACCGTGGTTGGAACAATTTCAAAATTATTGGGGTTTTCTATTTCAAAAGTGGTCTGTACAAAGCAGCCTGTATCCGTATTGGTAACGGTAGCTTCGTAATTCCCGATACCTAATGCCGTAAATACATTCGAGGGCTGATTAAGAACACTATAAGCGTTATCCGTTCCGACGACCGAATACTGTAAATTTGGAGTAGCGGCCAATGGATTCAATGTAATGCCCAAAGTTACTTCGGCATCATTCCCTGGGTTACAGGTGATATCTTGAGTGATACTAACGGTCGGATTGGAAATTTCAACAAAAGGCGCAATCACGGCAGTTGTACTTCCAACGCAACCATTGTCATCATAAACATTGATGATATAGGAACCTCCACTAGTATCGGTTTCCGCATAGGTGGTGTTCGTTCCGTTCTGTACAACAACGTCATCACCTGTACCGACTGTGCCTTGGTCATTGATAAACTCATATCTTACATAAGTGGTGGATCCACCATTTACGGTATTGATGCTTATACTGGCATTGTTAGAGTTGTTGCCCGTAGTACAGACGAACTCTACAACAGGATCTAGTGTAACACTAATAGAGGCAGGCTCACCTATAATGATTCCAGAAATATCGAAGGGACAGTTATTAGTGCCTGTACCGGTTACCGTATACGTACCATCAGGAAGGTTTTCAAAGGTTTGGGTAGCGGCATTAAAACTTCCCACAACCGGAGAAATGGTGTATGTCAATGGATTGATACCATTAGGGGTTTCGGTCAGCGTTATAGTTCCATCGGAAGAACCATTACAGGAAACATCGGTATGTGTCTCTGTAAATACTGGTATTACTGCCGGTTCAACGGTTATTGGAAACACTCTGCTACATTCTGGACCAGAGGTATTATTATCGTAAATCGTAATCACGTAGTCTTCGGGCACCGTAGTGTTGAACACATATGGATTGCTCGGCAAGACAGCCCTAGTTACCACTGTTCCTCCGCCATCCGTGATTTCGTAATCATAGCTGCCCGAACCTGACGTTACATTGATTGTGATTCGGGCATCCGGCGTAACTGTACAATCCAGAAGCTTACTGAGGTCAACATCGGCCTCCAATACAGGATGTACATCTATAGTATCCGTATCCGTACAACCATCACTATCTATAATAGCAATATTATAGGTTCCAGGAGTTACATTGGTAAAAACGCCACCGTTGCTTACATAAGTCGTACCACCATCAATGGAATAGAGATATGGGGCGGTCCCACCACTTGCGCCAATAGCAACCGAAAATGGAATAGTACAGTTCGCTGTGGTTATGCCTGTTATACTTGGGTTTTGTGATATGGTCATTGAAACGGTACCCAAAGGATTTGTACAACCATATTGATCGGCTACGCTTACATCCACATTAAAGGGAGTGGCCGTTGCATCCACCAAATTGGAGATAGGTACTTCCACGGGATTATCCGAGGTCACTATATCCGATACAAAATTGGTACTTGTCAACGTATAGGTATATGTTCCCCCTCCTCCGAAAACGGACTGGATTTCTACCAAACCGGGATTCGCACAAGTAATATGGGTCAATACATTTGGAGTTCCGGTTATGGGATCTAATTCTTCCACAAGTACATTCTCACTACCAATGACGCAGTTGTTGGGAGCAGGACCAGTGATTTCTACGAAATATTCACCAGGAGCCAAATTTGCCGTACTGGGTGCAGTAAATGAATCCCCAGTGGTAAAGGTAGGTTCGCTACCTGTGGCAACAGAAGTATGTGCAGGTGTTCCCACCCGGAACAATTCCCAATTAAAGCTGCCCCCAAGTTCTCCGGGAGTGGTTTCTGTTACCGTAAAAGTTATTTGACCATCGGTCTGTCCATCACAAGTTGGTGTGACGGATGCATCTATTTGAACCGGAGGCGGTGCCTCGTTATTTACATTTACACTACTTTGGCGGACACATGCCGGCGGGCCGGACGAATCACGCACATAGAATACATACGTCCTTCCGGGTACGAGCCCTGTCCAAGTATACCTTCCATGTCCTGCGGGCACTGGATTGTTGGAAGTATCCAATGTTCCACCAGGCTGCCATGTTGCTGTAGTTGGGTCAAAGTTTGCCGGGTCTTCGGAATAGGCATATTCGTATCCCGGCAGACCAGCAGTACCCTGTACGGCAACCTCTAAGGTGTTGCAGTCTATTACTATGGGTATCACGTTGATGTCCAAATCGTCCAATGGATATGGAATGACAAATGGAGGTAAATCCGTTTGACATACGGTATTTGAAGAGCCATCAATGGTTCGAAGTGATGGATATACCGTATCTCCTGGGTTAAATCCTGTAATCTGATCCGATGTGCCGGGGACGCTATTATCCCCTGACCATGATGTTCCACCATCGGCACTAAACTGAATAGTTCCCAAGGTAGTTGGATAGCCACTGAACTCAATTCCAAAATCATTGATGTTTCCAGTACAATTTCCGGGAACAATACCTTGAACGGTTGCTGTCAGTTCATCAGGATTGTTTATTAGGATTGGAGTATCAGGGACCAAACATCCGTTGGCATCGGTTACATTGATTGTATAGTTTCCGGGAGCTAGGTTGAAATACGTCTGGCTTGTAGTAACTACATTCGTATTGGTTTGATTGGAAGCGCCTCCGTTGTCCAAATCAATGATTTCTATAGTATAAGGACCATCCCCTGATGTTATGGCAACGGCTATTGAGCCTGTTCCGTCATGGCATTGGGGGTCTGTAGGTGTGGAAGTAAAGGTCAATGGGGTTGCAGGATCAACGGTTACCGTTTCCATAAACTGACAATGCGGATCGGCAGCATTGTTGTCCCAAACATAGACATCGTACATTCCATCGTTTCCTGTTGTTACCGTATGGGCATTACCTGGTCCGAAATCGCCAGAGGTAACAAGAGTTCCATTGGAAACAAAGGCATAAGCCAAATTGCCATCACCTCCTGAGGCGTTTACCGTAATGCTTCCATCCGAACAGGAGCTAATATCTACAATGTCAACAGTGGCGGTTATTACGGGATTTATGGTCAGATTTTGAGGAGTGCCGATACATCCGTAGGCATCCCTAACGTTTATGGTGTAGGCACCATTAGTTAAATTTTCAAATAGGTGTGTTGTAGCATTCACCGAAGGAGGTGCGATCCATGGGCCACCATTGATGCTCAACTCATAATTGCCATTTCCGGCAGTAATATCTACCTGAATCGTGGCATTGTTATCCCCTAAATAACAAGGTGTTGGTGTAAGATTGAATGTCACTGGAGTAGTACCGACCACCGTTAGGGCTGTATTAATTGCATCTTCGCAATTGTTGGTATCCCTTGCCCGGACAATATAATTACCTGCGCCAAGACCCGAAAAGACGGTATTGGCCCCGTTTGTTGCAAAATCAAAGCTTCCAATAACAATGCCGCCATTATCTTCTAACTGATATACGTACGTAGGTGTTCCGCCGGAGGCACTTGCTGTGATGGTGGCTCCGCCATTAGCACAGGTAAGGGGCTCCGTAATGCTTGCTGAGGCGACTAACGGTGTTGGTTCCGTCAAGGTCTGGCTCAGGTTAACCGTGCAACCTGCAATCGGGTTGTCCACATCGCGAACTACAATGGCATAAGCCAGAGCGGTAAGTCCAGTAATTTGTTCATCTGCCGTAAAAGGACCAACGAAAGCACCCCCGTTCAAACTATATTCGTACCCTCCGGCGCCATAATTGTTGGCCGATAGCGTAATCGTACCGGAACCGTCCAGATTACAATCCAAATTATCGAAGGCGATAACCGAGGCCTCAAAAGCGTTTCCATCTGTAACGATTACTGGCGTATCAACGGTACAGCTAGTTCCGTAGTCAACAGTAATGGTATGGCTGCCTACTGCTACATTGTTAAAAACATTGCTTCCTGCACCCGTTTGTCCCGGTAAAACGCCATTAAGAATATAGGTGTACGAGGCATCAAATGGGGTTATGGTAATATTTCCGCTACCATCGCAATTATAAGTAACCGAAGTATTTAAAACAGGTTCCGTAGGCAATGGGTCTATTATGACATCCGGAAGGGTAATATCACAAGAAGTGGCATTGGCATCCCGAACACGTATGCTATATGTTCCGTCCATCAAATCGGTAAAAGTATGGCCTCCGATTGTGGATGAGGTCCATGCTCCTCCATTAATACTGTATTGGTAGTTTCCTGAACCACCTGAGGTAGCGGTAACATTTCCCACCGTAATTTGGCCCAATTGTGCACAGGTATAGTTCTGTGTTACAGTGGCCTCCCCTGCAAGTTGGGCTGGTTCCGTCACCACTGTGTTGTTTATGGGTGTTTCACATCCATTGGCATCTCGAACGCGTACCGGATAGGTGCTCGCGGCTAAATTTGGGAAGCTATTGCCCGTTACATATGTGGTGCCACCGTCAATGCTATAGGTAAAGGGAGTGCTTCCTCCTGAATTGACTACAATCGAAATAGCCCCATCCGTACCACCAAAGCAGCTTACGGCCGTTGGTGTAGCCGTAATGTTCATAGCAGGATCTTGTACAATGATCAAGGGATATGTCGCCGAGCAATATCCTGCATTACCGTTATTATCCCTTACATGTATGTCGTAATCAACGGCGGCCGTGACCGTTACTGTATTTGCCGGACCAAAATCACTGTCGGCAACAACGGTTCCATTGGTAACCACAGCATAGACGTAATTGGTATCCCCTCCACTGGCGGAGATGGTTATATCAGTATCCGTACCGCAGGCCGTAATATTTGGAGCCGACGCGGTAACCGTTAATTGTGGGTCTATGGTAATATTCTGTTGTACCCCGGTACAACCAAAACCGTCACGTACATCCACGGTATAGCTACCATTGGCCAGATTTTGGAAGGTATAAGTCGTTGCTGTCGCGGGAGAAGGAGTCAACCATGGCCCACTATTGATACTAAACTGATAATTGTTATTTCCATCGGTGACATCTACTTGAATAGTAGCATCATTGCTTCCGGAATAACAGGCCGTTGGTGTCAGGTTAAACACTACATCGTTGGTGTCAGCAACCGTTAGAGCGGTATTAATGGCATCCTCACAGCCGTTGGCGTCCCTTGCACGGACAATGTAATCGCCTGCCGAAAGACCTGAAAAAGTGGTATTAGTACCATTTGTTACAAAATCGAAGCTACCGACTACCACTCCACCATTATCTTCCAATTGGTACTCATAAGTAGGCGTTCCGCCGGATGCACTTGCGGTAATTGTTGCCCCGCCATTGGTACAGGTCAGGGTTGTGGTAATGCTTGCATCGGCCACTACTGTACTGGGTTCGGTAATTGTCTCCTCCACAAAGGTGGCACAAGTGATTTCATCGGCCTTTCTAATATCTATTCTATGTGTCCCTACCCCGAATATAGCCGATGTGGTTATAGGAGAGGAAGTTGAGTTGATCCAATTTGTTCCACCATCCACAGAATAATCAAACCCTGCGGTAGCATCAAAGTTTTCGACCTCAAAAGTTATAGTACCATCAGATTGACCATTACAACTCGCATTGATGGAAGCGGTTACGTTGGCAGCAAAAACATTTCCGGCAACGACGGTAACAGGAGTTTCGACGAACTGGGAACATACTTCGGGGATTTGAAAAACTGTTATATCATCAATGGCCACGTCATTACCACTTATTTCGCTTTCGTTGGTTACGATGACTAGGTCTAAACTGGTATTTGCTCCTGGGTCCAATGAAAGGATGTATTCATTCCAAATATTATTCTCAGGAATAGCACCGGTATCTGCTGAAGCAACTACGGCACTAGTTACTGGATCGCGTAATTCTATAGTCAAATCCGGGGCAACACGGTTTCCTGAGCGAATTAAATTAATACCCCAAATAGATACCGTTATAGGTTGGTTTGGAATGATATCATTGATTGGTTTTTGATAAATTATTTGTCCTGGGGTAGGAGCTCCAATATTGATGACCAAATAACGGCCGTCTGTAGCTCTTGTACCTGTTGTGTGGTCAATAGGGTTTAACCATGCTCCAAAAGGCCTTGCGATAGAATCGGTAACGGCATATTCATAATCATTGATAAATCTTCCGCTGTCGACAGGTGCACCACTAGGGGTAATATCATCTAACTGATTTTCATAAAAATAGCCTGTTGTATTCGGATTGGGTATGGTGCTTCCATAACCAAAGTCCTCTGATAATAACAGACTTGGTGTTGGCGGAGTCTGGGAGGTGTAAATAGTTCTTACGGTATACGTCCCAGGAGCTATATTTGGAAAAACATTGCTAGTTGGCGGGGTATTGGGTACCCCATCCAATTCATAAGCATAATCATATATAGCCAAGTCCGGTGTTGCAGTAATATTTCCGGTACCACTACAATTATAATCTACGGCAGGGGTTAAGGTCACCACTGGCGGCATAGGTTCGCTTTCCACGGTTACCGGCATAGGGAAGGTACAAGCGTTGGCATCCCTTACAAGAACCGTATAGTTTCCGGGGGGTAGAACCGCAATACTACTGGCACCATAGTTGGCACCACCGTCAAAACTAAATTCGTATGGAGATGTA
The DNA here is from genome assembly GCA_947494715.1 of uncultured Flavobacteriaceae bacterium. Classification (GTDB taxonomy): domain Bacteria; phylum Bacteroidota; class Bacteroidia; order Flavobacteriales; family Flavobacteriaceae; genus Ulvibacterium. The sequence continues at coordinate 77,342 of CANLWG010000014.1, forward strand.
CCTCCTGTTACATTGGTTATACGCACTTCGGCACCGCTAGGGTCACAAGTGGCATCCCGAGATACTCCAGCTGAAGCTGATAAAGGAAAAGGCTCATTAATGGTGTGTGTAAAGGTTACTTCGCATCCGGAGTCATCTTGGATAACGACATTGTAGTCCCCTGCTGAAAGATTTACAAAGGAAGCGGTGGTAGTAAAACTGGTTCCTCCATTGATGCTATATTGGTAAGGGGGAATCCCGTTTGTGGCCATAATATTGATCTCCCCATCACTACCTCCGCTACAAGAAACATCAACCGGTGTTGGTACGGAAGCGGTCATTGTCCCGAGGTCATTGATGGTAGCTGGATTGGATATGGCAGAGCAGTTGTTGGCATCGATGATTATAAACTCGTAGGTGCCATTTTCATTGGGGATGTACTCATCGGTGCCATCGCCATCGTCGTCGCGCCATCCAAAGTAAAAAGTGGAATTCACCTGATAGGCATCAGCAGGAATAGAAGCAATATTAGGATATAGATTTGAGCCATCCTTGCTCCATATAGCATATAGGAAATCCGGGTTTCCCTGCCCTCCTGTACGGGTCAATTCTATGGTTCCGGCCGTACATCCAATATCTGCAGTTGTTAGGGCCGAAAGCGTTGGGTCTGGAATTCTACCAACGGTGACGTTTTGAGTATCAAAACAACCATTATCCGTAGACGTCTCTATGATATAATCCCCTGGATTTACAGAAAAGGTATGCGTATTATCGGGCTGTGCGGTCTCGTCATCAATAAAAGTTCCATCCGACCTTCTAAGCACATAACTATAATTTGGAAGAACATTGAGCACATCTATTTTTATAGTGCCCTGGTCATTACAATTTGCAGGTGTGGTCTCGATATCCACGGTGAAATTACGGTCTAGGATTCCTATAGGCGGAGTGCTAAAAATACAGGCCCCGGGAATCGGATCCCCTGCAATGTCCAATTGTACTACTTCTACCCTGTAAGACCCATTTTGTCCTGAAGAAAAATCGAAACTACCGGTAGTGTTTGTTCCAAAAGGCACTAAAATGGAACTATTGGCGTGGTCTATCAATTGGTATCCGTAATTGTTTCCCAAATTTGTGATAGTGATATTCCCATCGGTAGCACAAACAATATCGCTACTGTTGTACTGGATATCTAGATTATTCTGGAATACGTCAAAGTAAAAGCGACTAAAACAACCGTTTTGGTAATTGATGACCAAACGATATTTTCCTTCGGCGTTCGCCGTGAAGTTGTTACCCGTAGCTACCTGGTTCCAAGTACAGGTTAGGTTCTTATTGGCGCAGTCGTCAGGAGCCGCTGTACAGCTTCCCTCATCCAACTGCTCCCATACTAGACTTTGAGCGTCTACTATATTAATTTGTAAAAGCTGGGAATCGCTGGAACCGCAAAGGAAAATTTTGGGCAGGAAATCTCCGTCAATACTACACTGTACAATTTCACCTTGAATATCATTGGTGGGATCCGCATCGCCATTAAGAGTATTAAAATAATCTACTATAGGATTGGTCTGCGTGGTTCCGAAACGTTCTACCGTAATTATTTCCTTAAATCCCTTACAGGGGTCGGCTACCTGTTTGTCCACAATGTATGTGCCGATATCGTCAACTAACAGCGTACTGGGGTCATTGTCCGGATCGCCATCGTTTAAAACGGTATCTGTAGGATCTAATTGGCCGTTTCCATTGTCATCGCTCACCCATACATAGGCATCAAAACCATCTCCGGCATCCAATACCACATCCGCACCACAAAGTTGAACGGTTCGGTTAAAATTACAATCCGAAAGGTCGTCCAACAAAAAGTTCGTAGCTCCAGGGGTTACAAAACCACAGTTGTCAAAATCAGAAACACTGGGGTCGTCTGAAATAACTGCACTATTAATATCTCCGCGATAGGTAGAATACCCAAGATTTTCAATAAGGTCGGTACAGGCATCTACAAAATCGAAACAATTCTCTGCTACGGTAACACGCAAACGAATGGTATAAACAGGATCCCCAATTTCCACTAGGTTATCCGGAACATTAAAGGTTACTGCGTTAGTGGCTGCATCAACCGAATGTGTAACCCCGGGAGCTCCGCTTAAATCTACGCTGACAAATGAAGTGTTTACAGGAAGGACATCCCGTATGGTGTACCCAGTAGCATTATCGTTTCCTAGGTTTCTAAAGGATAGCACATAATCCAAGGTTTGCCCAAGATTAACGCCCAGACCTGTAATGTCATTACCGCCGATATCTTCTACCCTTTTTTCCAGAACGATATTCGGCTCAATAATCTCCACGGAAAATGTGGCCAAAAATGCACCATAGCCATCTCCTGTAGAAGTAAATCGCAAAGTGGCACCCGATTCATCATTGGGAAGAACGGACTCGTTTGGGTTGTTAAGGTTAAAAAGATCCAAATCCGTTCCCAGAGTATTTGTCCCGTATGGCGTTCTGGTGGGTACTTCAAGACCATTTGTGGTTATGGTGGAATTGAAAAAGTTGTTTGCGGGATTTAACCCGGTGGACAAATTAGTAAAGGAACCAACGGAATTGGCTCGAATAAAAAACCTATCATTCTGTATACCCCTATCTCCTTCCAAACTACCAACGCCAACACGTGCTCTTACTGGGAATGGAGCGGGTAGGGTCCTAAAACCATTTACCGCTACATCTACGTTGCCCACTGACCCAGAAAGGCCTGCATAACCATCAAAGGTAGAAATGAACTTTCCGGACTCATTGGGGTTTTCATAAATGATGACCATGACCCAACCGGCTGAACTGGATCCCCTTCTTCTTCCTTTGGTGGCCCGAACGTTGGCCACGGTATATTCACCATTGGGGTCGGTATTGGAACGCACTAAATCCGTTACGTTCTTGTAACAGATATAGGGCGAGTCCTTAAAGGAATTGTTAATGTTATTATAGTCATACCCGTCAAAAATTATATCGTCTTCTTGTCCAGCAGGGTCGGCAGCGGTATCGGCAGTTAAATCCACATAGGTGCCTCCAGGTATTTGAAATTTAATATTGAACCAATCCTCGATTCTTGGGGTACCAACAAAAAATTCACCGCCATCCGTACTTCGCTCATTGGGATAGGTGGCGGCCCAATACAATCCGGCGTACCGTACTTGCGAACAGGCGGGATCGGCAATGTTCAGCTCGGCACTACTGGAGCTAAAGGTTGAGGGGTCGCTGTCAATATCAATATACTCCATCCAAAGGGAGTTGTTATTTGCAGTGCCGTTATACGCAGTATTGGCTTGTCCAGGATTGGCCTCCGTGGCTCGGTTCAGCGTGTTGTTTCCAACAAAAATGATATCTCCCCGTATTTCGATGTTTCCGCCATTTAGCCTAGGTGAAAACGGAACTGCCTCTTGGGCACTAGTGTAAAGAAAAGCACCTAAAAAGAAGTAATAAAAAGGGAAAAATTTCTTCTTGATAAAGAATTTTAGGTTCATTAGGTTATTAAGTTTGGTGTTACCCGCATGATCCACATTTTGTCATCATACGAGTCGTTTAGTTTGGAATAGTAAGATATTAGGGCGTTGTTCCAGGATTCGTGTCGTTTTAGGTATACGTACCTCCAGTTATTTTCGGGGTTTATAAAATAACTGGCACTTAGCCCATAGGAATTTAATAGTTTAACAAAGCGATTGGCATTCTTTGGGTTGGCAAACACATTTGCAATGATGTAATAACCACTGCCAATACCTTCTATTTTATGGGTTTGGGGGGTAACTCCATTGGTGGCAATATTATCCCTTACCACCACATTCTTTTGAAGGACATCCGTGTCGTATTGGGATGATTTTTCCTTGATTTTGTTTACGTTTTCCGCATAGGCTTCGTTGGAATAGCGATTGTCCACGTTCATAATCCACATGGCCTGGTCGTATTCTCCGTCCAAATTGCTATTGTAGGCAGAGACAGCCTCATTCCATGTATCATAACGTTTTAGAAATACATATTTAAGCCCATTGTTTGGGTTGTCTATATAATCGGGTTCAAGGCCTTGTTCGGAAAGCTTGTCCATGAATTTCTCCATATAAGGGGTGCCCTTGTATACATTGGCAACCACATAGTAGCCATCGGACACGCCTTCCAGATTATTGAATTTTCGGCTTTTTACACTTTCTTTACCTGCTATCGTGGAATTTGGCTTGGTTTGACTTTTCTCTGCCTGACCCGCTGTTTTTGTCTTGTCCTGTCTAGTTGTAGTAGCGGCCAAGGCATCTTTTGTAGATGGGTCATTTGGTGTCCGCTTCGGCATTAAAGCGGAAGCATTTGTTTGTTCGGTGGTTGGACTGGGCTTTTGAATATTTGTGCTGTTCGGTATATCTTTAACATCCTCCGTATTGCCGGCAATGCCAGTAGGCCTATCGCGACCTGTCAGAAAGAGTTCCTCCGCTTGTTTTTCCAAATCAGGTCGTTCTCCTCTGGTCTCATTGCGTACCATGCGCATGACCATTTCAAAACGGCGCTCCAAATCCTTTTGACGGCTGGCCTCCAAAGAGTCTTGACGGAACATTAATTCCTCAATAATGGCATCATTTTCGGCCAGCTTTCGCTTTAGTTCATCAATTTCATCATTGGTAGCAACATTTTCTATTTGAGGTTCTTCATTCTCTACGAGCTCATTTCCACCCTCCTCCAACATAACACGGTCTTCCGTTAGATTTGGGGTAATGGAGTAAGCGAAGGAGATTTCATGGGTAACTCCCAAATTATCAAAATCCGTGGAAAGTCCTTTTTCCATGGTATACCCCAAGGAAAGCCTACGGTTTAAATTAAAACCAATACCTGCCGAGGCTCCGTAAAAGCTATCATAACCTCCTTGCAACCAACCAATTCTTGGCAAGTCTAGGATTAAGCTACCTCCAAAAGTGACGTCTTCTCCACCTACCAATCTTGTGCGCGCCAAAGGCATAAGTCTTCCGTTCTCAAAGACCCCATCCCCATTTTCAAACTCATGGGTATATTGTAAATGACCGGAATAGGTTTTTTCATTAAAATCTGTTACGGATGTATTGGTTTTAAGGTTATAATCGAAAAGGTTTTCCGCAAAGGCACCTATATCAAATTGTCCAAAGGAAATATTGAATCCGGGCTGAAACGATAGCAGGCTCTCATCTTGGAAACCGTTGAGAAATGGATCATCCTCAACTGTGGATGTCCTATTTCGATTTAGACCACTACTATAGTAGGCCACATTTGCGCCAAAGGTAAAGTTGCTTTTGTTGCTCAATTTTATACCATAGGCATAATTGGCCAAGACCCCAATATTATCTATGGGCCCCACCCTCTGGGAATATAGGCTTAAACCCAAACCGGTACGATCGCTGATTCTACCACTATAACTCAAAAAATAGTTTTGCAGGTTATCATCAAATTGTACCGATTGGTTTCTGTGTAATAGATTAATGTATGATTTATCCTCCCTAACCGTTGAGAAAGTAGGGTTGATCAAAAATCGATTAAAGCGCAAAAGGTTTTGGGAAGGCACCTCATACGTTAGTACAGGGTTTTCCTCCTGTGCACTGATTTTTGTTAACGCCAGTACGGCTATTAGAAATAATACAAGTAATCTATTAATTCTCATTTGTGGTTAACGAATAACGGTTATCGTACCCTGTTTAAGGGTTTCGTTTGCGTTTTTTATGATATAGTAAAAAACCATGTTTTGTTTTGGGAAACTCATTGAGGATGACGGCCAATTATTCTGATAGCCAATCTCGTTTATGAGTTCTATCCCTTTGTCATTGTATATAATAACACTTACATCAGATTGATTTGAATAGGAATTGGGTAGTATCCACTGATCATTAAATCCATCGGCATTAGGGGTTATTACATTAGGTACTTTGAAAGTATCCAAATACGTAACATTGATTTCCCTTGCTACTTCGCAATTGTCAATATTGGCCATGAGCATATAGGTACCTTCAGTAGTGAATGTAGCCGAGGCACTGTTGCTTATTTCCGTATTATTGGCATCATACCAACGGTATGTGGTACCGCCACTTGCCGTAACCGTTCTTGAGGTTCCTTCGGGGAAAATAACATCACCGGAAGGATCTAGGGTAATTAGGTTAGGGTCCAAAGGCGAAATCACAATCTCATTGGAGGTTAGCGAACAACCATTTCGATCAAGTACCAAACGGTATGTTCCAGGCTGGTCAATGTCCAATGAAGTATTTGTGGTATTAATTCCACTGCCGTCCCTTTGCCATTCAAAGCTTTCTCCGGTAAGGTCGGTAGAAGAGCTCAGGGTAACAGCGTCTGTACTGCTACAATAAACTGTACTGGTACTATTGATAGTTAATGTTTCGCTGGTCAATAGTTGTACATTTAGTCTGTTAGAGGTAACATTGTACGTGCTAAGAGTGGCCTCCACTTCGTAATCACCATTTTCAGTGGTATTGGTAAGGCTAATGTTATTTGACGTTTCACCGGATACGGCAACGTTATCCTTTTCCCATTGGTAGGTGAAGTCGGAGGTTAATTGTGAGGTTACATCAATAGTACTGCTATCGGCCAAAACGGCATTGATGGTATCTACCTCCAGTACTATACTGGTATCCACACAAGGCGTATGGGCCGTACTGTAGTCAATGGTGATTTCGAATGAAGCAGGAGAGACTACGGATGTATTTTCAGAGTTTATCGAAGTAGACGCACAAGCTCCACCGGTTTGGGTAACGACCACATAATACGTGCCGGCCTGACTGGAGTCGTAAGAACTATTTGTGGCGCCACCAATGGGATTGCTGTCCCTGTACCACTGAAAGGTAGGTGTATTGGCATCTGTAGTTACACTTAATGTTTGAGTCTGACCAGGTAAAATGACCATATTGGCAGGGTTATCCCTTGTGACAGTAAATGCGCCGACATTGGTCATCGTAACTGATGAAGATAATTCCGTACAAATTCCAGGTCCTGAAACTTCAATTTGATAATCCCCTTCGAAGCCTGGAACCGAAGCATCTACTGTATAGGATGTTGATGTCGCGCCTGGAAGTGCCGCACTATCCTTATACCATTGATAGGAATAAGTCCCATCCGCGATAGTAGAGGTCAAGGTCTCCGTTTCCCCACTACATAAAGCCGTTTTTGATGGAGGATTAATAGCGATACCAGTACTTGTTCCGGTGTTTACATCAATAATATTGGATTCGGTACTGGCAGCTCCAGAGCATTCTGGGCCATAATCAATTAAGGCGAAGTATATACCCGTTGTCGAAGTAGTTAAAGAAGGACCTCTTTCACCAATAATGGGCGAGCCGCTACGATACCAAATATACTGATAGGTACTTAGCATGGCAGGTGAAATATTGTCTACGGTAAATGTTACCTGGTCCCCACTACATACTTGTAGGGTTCCTGGTGTTGTACCATCGCCGTTAGGGCTAATATGAAGATTTGTAGTAAAGTCCATATAGTACATGTTATATGGATCCGATGGGGGACTAGTACTTTCCGGATTGGTACTCCTTACCCGTATTCTGTATCCTTGGCCCCGGGTATCCGTTGGAATGGAGAATTCAAATCCGGGATTTTGAACCGCAGCTTCATCTGCGCTACGGGCCAATTCTACTGGACTATTGAAATCTCCACTGGCATCGGAAAGCTCCAAGATAAATTCATTACCTGCATTGGGATTTCCGGCCCAACTGACATTCGCAAAAAATTGGTTAAAACCAACGTTCGCACATATAGTGTAACCTTTTGAGTCACCGGGTAAGTTTGGATTGTCGGCAGGTTCTGGCGCATTAATCGCAATTTGTGCCGAAACTTGCGAAACGCATAGCAAAAGAAATAAAGCCAGTAGGCTTGACGGATGGGACAAAAATTTAAGTTTCATAAGTAGTTGTCGTTTTAGGGGACTTCGGAGCTTATCGTCTTATGTGATGCTCGATAAATTCACGGTATCCATAGTTATTAAACAATGGTCTTGGCAATGCCCCGTATTTCTGACAATTCCATAGTACTCAACAACAAATATGTTATATAATTGGGTCGTAAGGAATTTAATGTTGTAGGGTGGATTAAATATGTTGTGAAACTGGATATTCGCAAGGTGATCGCTTTTAGTGCCCCGTACTAAAGGCATTTTTCCTACTTTTGTGCTTCCAAAATGAGCATGGTATGGAAGAGACGACCAAATCCCTTAATTTCATAGAGCATATCATCGAGGAAGACCTTGGCAAGGGCTTTCCCAATGAGGCTTTGCGCTTTCGGTTTCCGCCAGAACCTAATGGATATCTTCATATAGGACATGCAAGTTCCATTTGCCTTAATTTCGGACTGGGACTTCGCTACAATGCCCCGGTCAACTTAAGGTTTGATGATACCAACCCAACCAAAGAGGAGCAGGAATATGTGGATGCCATAAAACAGGATGTAGAATGGCTGGGCTATAGTTGGGATACCGAACGGTATGCGTCGGATTATTTCCAGCAACTATATGATTGGGCGGTTAAACTAATAAAAGAGGGGAAGGCCTATGTGGATAGTCAATCTTCAGAGGAGATGGCGATTCAAAAAGGCACTCCTACGGAACCGGGAACCAATAGCCCATATCGAAATCGATCAATTAAGGAAAATTTGGAGTTGTTCGAGGGAATGAAACGCGGGGATTTTGAAGAGGGTACCCATGTGCTTCGTGCAAAAATCGATATGAGCTCCACCAATATGCTGATGCGGGACCCGATAATGTATCGAATACTCCATAAAGCGCACCACAGAACAAATACCGATTGGTGTATTTACCCGATGTATGATTGGACACATGGCGAAAGCGATTATGTGGAACAGGTATCACATTCATTGTGTACCTTGGAATTCTTGCCTCATCGCGAACTTTATGATTGGTTTTTGGATCAAGTGGTAGATTCCAAAAAAATCCGCCCGAAACAACGTGAATTCGCACGTAGGAACTTGAGCCATACGGTGGTCAGCAAACGGAAACTGTTGCAATTGGTTGAAAAAGGTGTAGTAGATGGTTGGGACGACCCTAGGATGCCCACGATTTCCGGATTGCGTAGGCGTGGTTATACCCCAGAGTCCATTCGCAGCTTTGTGGAAACCATTGGCATAGCAAAAAGGGATAACTTGATAGACGTATCTTTATTGGAATTTCACGTAAGAGAGCACTTGAACAAAATTGCACCTAGAGTCATGGCCGTTTTGGATCCCTTAAAAGTGGTGATTACGAACTATTCGGATGATAATGAGGAATGGTTGGATGCCGAGAACAATCCTGAGGATGAGTCTGCGGGAAGTAGAAAGGTGCCATTTTCAAAAGTGATTTATATAGAAAAAGCAGATTTTCGGGAAGAGGCGAACAGAAAATTCTTCAGACTAAAAATTGGGGGTGAAGTACGCCTGAAAAATGCTTATATCATCAAGGCGGAAAGTTGTACCAAAGATGCAGACGGGAATATTACAGAAGTTCAATGCACTTATGACCCTAAAAGTAAAAGTGGGAGTGGTACCGAAGAGAGTTTGCGAAAAGTGAAAGGCACGCTTCATTGGGTTTCAATAAAACATGCTGTAGAAGCCGAAGTGCGTTTATACGATCGCCTTTTTACTCACGAGAGTCCGGATACTCAAAAGGATAAGGATTTTATGGAATTCATCAACCCCGATTCACTTCAAAAGGTTACCGGCTATTTGGAACCAAGCTTAAAAAATGCAACGGTCGGGGATAGGTTTCAATTTCAGCGCTTAGGGTATTTTAATGTGGACACTGATTCAAACCCGGAAAAATTAGTGTTCAACAGAACGGTTCCTTTACGGGATACTTGGGCAAAAATTGATCAGAACAGGTAGTATAAAGATTTTTTACTAGTCGGACTTCTTGGGATTCGTCTTTTTCATCTGCTCCCCGATCATATTGCTGGCCGTAAACGAAGCCACCATATTATTGAGCATATCACTACCTGCTTGGGGAGAATTCGGCAATAGAATCAAATTAGTATTGGTCTCCTCACCAATGGATTGCAAAGTGTCATAATGTTGCGTTACTACAATCAATGCGGAAGCTTCTTGGGAATTGATTCCCACCTTGTTCAGCACCTCCACGGATTCTTCCAAACCACGTGCAATTTCCCGTCGTTGATCGGCTATACCCTGACCCTGTAGGCGTTTGCTCTCTGCCTCTGCCTTTGCTTTTTCTACAATAAGGATACGAGCTGCATCACCTTCAAATTGTGCAGCGATTTTTTCACGCTCGGAAGCGTTGATACGGTTCATAGCCTCCTTTACCTGGGCATCCGGATCAATATCGGTTACCAATGTCTTAATGATGTCATAACCGTAATCCAACATAGCGTCCTGCAATTCCGATTTTACAGCTATGGCGATGTCGTCTTTTTTTACGAAAACATCGTCCAATTTCATTTTAGGCACTTCAGCTCTTACCACATCAAACACATAAGACGTAATCTGGTCGTGCGGATATTCCAATTTATAGAAGGCTTCATATACTTTTTCCTTGATGACAACATACTGCACGGAAACTTTAAGTTTTACGAATACGTCATCCAACGTTTTGGTTTCTACAATAACATCCAGCTGTTGAATCTTAAGTCCCAAACGCGCTGCAATACGGTCAACCAATGGGATTTTCATTTGTAAGCCGGAATTACGTATACTGTGAAACCGTCCGAAGCGTTCAATGACTACTGCAGATTGCTGCTTTACGATGAAAAAAGAGGAAAAAAGGATGATAAGTCCAAAAAAAATAATTGGGATCAAAAGAAAGTTGCCCATGGCGTTGGATTTTAGTTAACGGATTGAATTTACGAAAAGGCTTTGTATATAAGTAGGTTTTTCGAGAAGATTGTTACAAACTATAATTTCGGTCTGAAGATTCAAATTCTAGATCGGACTTCTAACGGGAGACGATAAAAACTTGAGGCAGAAAAACTACAAATTTGAAATTGCGTTATGGATTCTTCCAGCACTTTCTTCTTTGCCGATCAATTCCATAATATCGAACAAATGAGGTCCTTTTAAGTCTCCAACAAGGGCTAGGCGCAAAGGCGCCATCACCTGCCCAAAAGATAGCCCCTCTTCGGTAATCCAAGTCTTTACTGAACTTTCTATGTTTGCAGAAATGAAATCATCAATATCCGAAATTATGGATACCAACTGATTCATGATTTTCGGCGTATTGTCCTTCCATTGTTTTTTTGCCGCTTTTTCATTGTATTCGGTAGGGGCTTCAAAAAAATAACTGCCTAGTTCCCAAAAATCCGAAACAAAGGTCGCCCGTTCCTTGATTAGGGAAACCACTTTCTGAATGAATGAATGTGATTTACTCCAGTCCCCACCTTTTTTATCTATAATCGTTTGATGGAATAAATCGGCCAATTCTGTATCATTCTTTTTTTGGAGGTATTGCTGATTGTACCACTTGGTCTTTTCAGGATCAAAACGTGCTCCGGACTTATTTACCCGCTCTAAACTAAAGGCATCCACCAATTCCACTAGAGAAAAAAGCTCCTGTTCCGTACCGGGATTCCAGCCCAATAGTGCCAAGAAATTAATAACCGCTTCCGGAAAATATCCCGCTTCCTTATAACCAATAGATTCGTTCCAAGACAATGGAAAAACGGGAAAGCCCATTTTCTCTCCATCTCTCTTGCTGAGCTTCCCTTTGCCCGTGGGCTTCATGATCAAGGGTAAATGGGCAAATTGCGGAGCCTCCCAATTAAAAGCATTATATAACTGTAAATGTAATGCTAGGGAGGGTAGCCATTCTTCACCCCTGATAACGTGTGAAATTTCCATTAAATGATCATCAACTATGTTGGCCAGGTGATAGGTGGGCATCCCGTCGCTTTTAAACAAGACCTTATCGTCCAAAATGTTGGTATCTATCTCAATTTCTCCACGAATACTATCGTTCAATATCAGTTTTTCATCAGGAGGTGATAAAAACCGAATGACATAATCATTTCCGGAAATTAAACGTTTTTGAACTTCTTCTGGAGTCTGGGATAACGAATTGTTTAGTTTAAGACGGTTGTGCCAATTGTAGATGAATGTTTTTCCTTTGGCTTCATGGTCTTTCCGATGAAAATCCAGCTCTTCCAGTGAATCAAAGGCATAATACGCTTTTCCTTTTGCAACAAGTTCTTCAGCGTACTTTTTATAAATGGATTTCCGCTCACTTTGTCGGTAAGGACCAAAACCTCCATCTTTACCGGGACCTTCATCAAAAGGGATACCGCACCAGTTTAGGGCCTCTATAATATAGTCTTCGGCTCCTTCCACATATCGATTTCGATCGGTGTCCTCTATCCGAAGAATAAAATCGCCCTTATGTTTTTTGGCAAACAAATAATTGAATAAGGCGGTACGTACACCGCCAATATGAAGGGGTCCTGTTGGGCTGGGCGCAAAGCGAACTCGGATTTTCTTTTCCATCCGCCAAAGGTATAAAAAGCGGGTTAGTCGCCAAAGGGGTATCCAATCTGGGCGGGAATGTTTGGACTTATGATTTTGGATCAGGGCGACGTTTATGTGAATAGTGCCTAAGAGTATATGTCGCTGTTACATTAGTGTTGGGTTTTTGTGCATTTCGGTAGTTTGTTTTATTGAACATACCGGTAGTTATATTCTTTGTCGTTATTTATTGTTCAATAGCTCTAAAGTGATTGTGGATGATACTTTTAGTAGAGGAGCATGTACCAGGGAATGTAGTTTAAACCGTCGATGTTTTGCCTTTTAACAAATTTTTGATGACAAAATTTCGGATAACAAGTATCTTGGTATTATATATACACGGTTTTGAATACATACCACAACATATTGGAAAAGCTGAACCAGTTCACAAAACGGTTCTATACCAAAATGTTAATACAAGGCAGTTTGTTGTTTTTGGCGATCGGGTTTCTCTTTTTTTTGGTGATTTTGGCCGTGGAATACTTCTTATGGCTTAGTTCTACTGGCCGACTTGTCCTATTTTTTGTCTTTATAGGAATAGAACTCTTTTTGTTCTATAGGTTTATGTTGACACCGTTGCTCTATTTACTACGATTAAAAAGCGGTATAAGCAACAAAGAGGCATCTTTATTGATTGGAAAGCACTTTTCCGATGTTGATGACAAACTATATAACTTACTGGATCTGGCCGAGGATCGGAGCCAATCCGAACTCTTGTTAGCGAGTATGGAACAACGTTCGCGGCGGCTGAGACCTATACCCTTTGTTGCAGCATTGAATTTTAAGGAGAGCTTTAAATATGCCAAGTATTTAATTTTGCCGGCCTTTGTTTTTGGCCTAATTTGGCTCTCAGGTAATCTTTCCGGTTTTTTTGGTTCCTATGAAAGAGTAGTTAACTATGATATGGCTTACGAACCTCCGGCTCCTTTTGTATTTAAACTCCTTTCGAATGATTTGAACGTTTTGGAAAACGAGGCTTTTACGGCACTGGTCAGTACGGAAGGAAAGTTGAGGCCGGAGAATGTTCATATAGTAGTGGATGGGAAAGAGATGCTATTACAGGATAGTGATGGTATGTTCCGTTATGAATTCAACCCTCCTTTAAGGCAAACGGATTTTTATTTTGTCGCAAATGATGTAAGGTCCAGAACGTATACACTCAATGTCTTGGAAGTTCCGTCAATACAGGATTTTAGAATGGTCTTGGACTATCCAAATTATACGGGCAAAACATCGGAAACCTTGAAAAGCACGGGAAATGCTACCTTTCCTGAGGGAACTAAAGTTACATGGAGTATTGTCTCAGAAAATACGGAGGAGATTCAATTGCATATCTCGGATACCAGTTTGACGTTTTCAAAGACGGCCGACGACTTTGGCCTATCCCAAAAAGTATATAGGGATATGCCCTACGAACTCTCAACATCAAATGCTAATGTTCGTGATTTTGAGACACTACAATATCGCTTTAAGGTTATAAAGGATGCCTATCCTGGAATCAAGGTCAACCAAGTTTTGGATTCACTAAACCCGAATATTTCGTATTATTTTGGGGAAGCATCGGATGACTATAGATTGAAGGACATTTCTTTGGTATATTATCCGGATGGTGATATTGAGAACCGAAAGACCTTGGGACTTGTTGAATCAAAAAACAATTTTGAACAGTTCTATTACACATTTCCATCCGGTCTTGAATTGGAACAGGGCAAGACCTATAGTTTTTATTTTGAGGCCACTGACAACGATGCTATTCACAAAGGCAAATCTACAAAAAGCCAAATTTTTTCTACGATGGTTTTGGACGAAGACCAGCTAAGGAATAGGGAGTTAGAATCCAGACAGGCTATAATACAGAACTTGGATAACTCATTGGAAAGTTTTAAAAAGCAGAAGGGAACTTTAAAGGAAATTAACAAGGAACAAAAGGAAAAGCAACAGCTAAACTTTAATGATCAGAATCAGGTAAGGGATTTTCTAAGGAAGCAGAAACAGCAAGAGGCGCTGATGCAAAAGTTCAGTAAACAGCTTAAGGAAAATTTGAATAAGGACACCGAGGATGATCAATTGAAAGAGCTGTTAAAGGAACGACTGGAGCGGCAAGAATTGGAGGCCAAAAGAAACGAAAAACTGCTAGAAGAGCTTTCGAAGATTACTGACAAAATGAAAAAGGAAGAACTAACCAAACGTCTGGAAGAGTTGGGCAAAAAGCAACAGAACAGCGAACGAAACCTAGAACAGTTATTGGAACTTACAAAACGATATTATGTTGCTGAAAAGGTAAGGCAACTGGCTAAGGACCTGGAAAAGCTTGCCAAAGAACAAGACAAACTAAGTGAATTGAAAATTGGGGACGATTTTTCTGGAAAAGAGCAGCAGAATTTGAATATGGAATTTGAAAAGATAGCTGAGGAAATGGATAATCTGGATAAGGATAATGAGGACCTAAAAAAACCTTTGAAGCTAAATTTGAACAAGGAGAGCGAGAAGTCCATAAAGAAGGACCAACAGGAGGCTTTGGAGGAAATCAATAAACATCAGGAAGGAAATGAGCCTGCGGAATCGGAATCACAACAACAGAATGCTAAGCAAAAACAAAAATCAGCGGCTCGTAAAATACGGGAAATGAGTGAGGCGTTGGAACAATCTGCTTCTGGGGCTAGTGGTTCTACCATCACGGAAGATGCTGAAATGCTACGTCAAATTTTGGATAATCTGGTAACCTTTTCGTTTAAGCAGGAAAGCTTACATGACACTTTGGAGGATTCGGAGGCTGAAATTGCGCAATTTGGAGGCACTGTTAGGCAGCAGCAGCAACTACGAAACTTGTTTGAACATGTAGATGATAGCCTGTTTGCGCTTTCGTTGAGGCGTGCCGAACTTTCGGAGTTTGTTAATGAACAAATTACGGAAGTATATTATAATATGGACAAATCCCTGGAGAGCATTTCCGAGAATCAGATCTATCAGGGGATTTCCTATCAAAAATATGTGTTAAATGCATCGAACAGTTTGGCCGACTTTTTGGCGAAGTTGTTGGATAATATGCAGGAAAGTATGATGTCCGGATCTGGTTCGGGACAGGGTAATGACTTTCAATTACCGGATATTATCAAAGGGCAGGGAGAGTTGAAGGAGAAGATGAAGGGAATGGGGAAATCGGGTGAGGGTCAACCCCAGCAGGGAGAAGGCCAAGGACAAAGTGGCGAAGGCGAAAAACAGGGAAAAAAAGGACAAAGCGAAGGAGAAGGAGAATCGGGAGCTGAAGGTGAATCAAACAATTCTGGCCGTGGGTCTGAAAACGGAAAGGGTAGTGAAGGTGATGGGAAAGGGGAAAAGGACGGTAATGGGCAACAGGAAGGGGCTATGGGAGAAGAAGAGCTTAGGGAGATTTATGAAATTTATAAGGAACAACAACTTTTAAGGGAGCAGCTTGAAAAGCAATTGGAGGATATGATTAATAATAATGATCGAAAGTTGGGGCAGAAACTATTGAAACAAATGGAGGATTTTGAAAACGATCTTTTGAAGAATGGAATTACTGAGCGAACTATAGATAAGGCCAATAATTTGGAATACGAATTGCTTAAGTTGGAGAATGCCGCTTTGAGGCAGGGAAAGAGGGAGGAGAGAGAGAGCAATGTTAATGAAGAGAAGTTCCAGAACCCAATACTTACCAAACCGGTGTTATTGGAGAATTATCGAAATGAAATAGAGATTTTAAATCGCCAAACCTTACCTTTGCGCCGCAATTTTCGGGACAAGGTCAGGGAGTATTTTAAAAGCGATGATTGAGTTTTATTTTGAGACGGATTTTGAACTGCATGATAAAAAGAGGTTTGTGGAGTGGGTGGCACAAATTGTAACATCTGAAGGCAGGGAATCGGGGGATCTTTCCTTTGTGTTTTGTGATGACACCTATTTATTGGAAATCAATCAGAAGTTTTTGGGACATGATTCGTTGACGGATGTTATAACTTTTAATTATTCAGATGATAATATCTTATTCGGGGACGTATTTATTTCGATTGAGAGATTGAAGGAAAATTCTTGTAAATTCAATTCCGAATTTGTTGATGAACTACGACGAGTAATGGCTCATGGAGTGTTACATTTATTGGGCTACGATGACAAATCGGATAAGGATTCAAAGGAAATGCGGGCAAAGGAAGAAGAAAAAATGAAATTGTTCCACGTGGAACATAAATAGGCTATGTTTCAAGAAGGATATGATGTAATAGTGGTGGGAGGAGGACATGCCGGAGCGGAAGCTGCTTCTGCTGCTGCCAATTTAGGCTCAAGCACCTTGTTGGTTACTATGAGCCTGCAGACTATTGGGCAAATGTCATGTAATCCAGCTATGGGAGGTATTGCCAAAGGTCAAATCGTTCGGGAGATCGATGCCCTGGGGGGTTATAGCGGAATAATAACGGATAAGTCGGCTATCCAGTTCAAGATGTTGAATAAATCTAAGGGTCCGGCGATGTGGAGTCCCAGAGCTCAGAATGACCGAATGCGATTTGCCGAGGAGTGGCGCTTGGCTTTGGAAGCTACCCCTAACCTAGATTTTTATCAGGAAATGGTCAAGGGTCTTTTGGTGGAAGGAAATAGAGTTGTTGGAGTACGGACCTCGCTGGGAATTGATATTAAAGGAAAGGCCGTCGTTTTAACGAACGGAACCTTCCTTAACGGATTGATTCATATTGGGAATAAACAATTTGGCGGTGGACGTGCCGGGGAACGTGCGGCAACGGGAATAACGGAGCAATTAACAGATTTCGGTTTTGATAGTGGGCGAATGAAAACGGGAACTCCGCCAAGGGTAGACGGCCGATCCCTGGATTATTCTAAAATGATAGTACAGCCCGGGGATTCTAATCCGGAAAAGTTTTCATACTTGGATACCGTGGTGCTGAACGAACAAAGGGACTGTCATATGACCTATACAAGCCCACAAGTACATGATTTGTTGCGCGAGGGTTTTGACCGGTCTCCTATGTTTAATGGGAGGATTAAAAGTATAGGACCAAGATACTGTCCTTCTATAGAGGATAAGATCAATCGTTTTGCGGAGAAGGACAAGCATCAAATTTTTGTGGAACCGGAAGGTTGGCATACTGTAGAGGTCTATGTAAACGGGTTTTCAACTTCATTACCGGAGGATATACAATACAAAGCGTTGAGATCTGTTAGGGGTTTTGAAGGGGTTAAGTTTTTTAGACCGGGGTACGCCATCGAATATGATTATTTCCCGCCGACCCAATTGCGCCATACTTTAGAGACCAAACTTTGTGAGGGTCTTTATTTCGCTGGTCAGATTAATGGAACCACAGGATATGAAGAGGCCGCTTCCCAAGGTCTTATGGCAGGGATCAATGCACATTTAAAAATTCACGAAAAAGAACCTTTTATCCTAAAAAGAGATGAAGCTTATATAGGGGTATTGATTGATGATTTGATTACAAAAGGAACAGAGGAACCCTATCGCATGTTTACTTCTCGCGCAGAGTACAGGACATTATTGCGTCAAGATAATGCGGATTTGCGCCTAACCCCTAAAGGCCATAAGATTGGTCTTGCCAAGGGGAATCGTTTGCGGCGCATGGAAGAAAAGCTGAATAAATCCGATGCGTTTATCTCATTTTTCAGGGATACCAGTGTTAAACCGGAGGAAATTAATCCTATACTGGATAGTTTGGATTCGTCTTTGGTCAAGCAATCGGATAAAATGTTCAAGGTATTTTCACGGCCCAGGGTTACCATGGATCATATGCTACAATTGGACTCTGTTTCGGATTTTGTAGTGGAGAACAATTTGGATAGGGAGGTTTTGGAACAAACGGAAATTCAGGTAAAATATTCGGGATATATTAAAAAGGAAAAGAACAATGCGGATAAGCTAAATCGTTTAGAGAGCGTCAAGATTCCTGACAGTTTTGATTATTCGAAATTAAAGTCATTATCCTTTGAAGCACGTGAGAAGCTGGAATTTATTCGACCTGTTACCATATCCCAAGCCTCACGTATAAGTGGTGTTTCGCCTTCAGACATTAGTGTTTTATTAGTTTTCTTGGGGCGTTAATGCATAAAATGTTCCACGTGGAACATTTTAGGACAGCCTCTATGGAACATGGAAACCGCATCTATGGTTTTTTCGCAAAACCTTATTGTTGGAGGTTAAATTGGCGTGGTGTTTGATATTGTTTGATTCGAATCAAACCAACACCATATGTTCCGAATAATTACGTTTATTGGAATTCTGTTCCTTCTATATTCATGTATTCCACTTCGCATTGCGCCAAGCATTGATGATTACAAAATAACCAAAGGGAAAAAATTCAAAAGAGGACTTCCCAAACGTGAAATGTTCATTTTTGAGGACCCAAAGGATGCAAATCAATTTTATAATTATGTAAACATCAAATTTGAATTAGGCGATGAGGACGTATATGATGATGTTCCCTTCAAAATTAACGGACAACAGTACTTCTTTTCTTTTTATGAAGTAGAAATACCGACCAAAACAATCAACTTGATTCCCCTTGTGATCGATGGCCTTTTGGACAGTGCGGACATGGGTCCGTTTTTGGAGGATGTCCACGCATCCAGAGTTGGAAATTGGTATATTGCCATTGAGGCATATACCGATTTTGAGCAGGATTGTCTTCAAGAAAATTCCCTTTCAAGGGAAGTCGTTTTGAAGTATCTTAGAACCAAAAAACAAGAATATCTATCCACGTATAATTATAATGAAGTTGTATTTAAAAACTAAGGATTACGCAATTTCACAAGAAGAATTTCATTTAGTGTATAATAAGGATATGGATATGCTCATGACCCAACCTCGGCCAGAAACGTTGGACAAATACTATCAAAGTGAATCCTATATTTCGCACACGGATGCGAACAGCAGCTTAATCGAAAAGCTTTATCAAGCGGTTAAGAAATATAGCCTTGGCAAAAAGGTAAAGCTGATCAACAAATATGTAAAAGAGAAAAAAACACTTTTGGATTTTGGGGCGGGAACGGGTGACTTTTTAATTACCGCAAAAAAAAGAAATTGGTCCGTAGCCGGTGTTGAACCGAATTCCAAAGCTAGGGAGCTGGCAAAAACTAAAGGAATTGATCTTTCTTCAAAACTGGATACGCTTAAAAACAACAAGTATAACGTGATTACACTTTGGCATGTATTGGAACATCTTCCTAATTTGGAGGAACAAATTGAGGAGTTGATTTCTAGGTTGGGGGACGAGGGGATTCTTGTAATCGCCGTTCCTAATTTCAGATCTTACGATGCAAAATTTTATAAAGAATTTTGGGCTGGCTATGATGTCCCTAGACATCTTTGGCACTTTTCCAAGACAGCAATAGAGAAGTTGTTCTCCAAACATGAATTAAAAATCACAAGAATAAAGCCAATGATTTTTGACGCTTTTTATGTGGCCATGCTTTCCGAAAAGTACAAAGCGGGTAGGACCAATTTTCTTAAGGCTTTTTGCATAGGTCTATGGTCCAATATCAAAGCTCTAGGTTCTGGAGAGTATTCTTCCCTTATCTATGTTCTTCAAAAGGCGTAAAACGCATTTTAAGAAGATTTCAGGGACTTTTAAGATGATTGACATAATGAGCCTGCATCTCTTTATTTTAAATGCTGTTGCATATCTATTTTTAAACGAAAACCAATAGTTTAAACCAATTATAAATCAAAAATTAAATAGATTTTTTCTATTCTTTGATTTCGCACTATTGCAACTTCAAATGATAGCCGATGGCAATCGGCTAAATACTTCTCCTTTTTATCAAAAAGCTTTCCTATTTTTGCCCAACCTAAAAAATTACCTTAAATATTGAGGTGAGTATTTAAAATTTGAAAAAAGAGAAATAATAGTAATATGAAGAAAATAGTGATTGTGTTTACCGCTCTGATTGTCCTTTCATGTAAACAGGAAAAAATAGGGTTTGTGGACAATGTAAAACTAATGAACGAATATCAAGAGAAGATAGACATTGAATCCAAGTTCAAGACAAAAGCAGAGGCGTTGGCCAAGAAAAGGGACAGTATTTCACAGGCTTTTCAATTGGAAGCTCAGGCTTTTCAGGCCAAGGCGCAGAATATGTCGCAAAAGAAAGCCCAGGAAGAGTATGGCATAATGCAGCAGCGTGGTCAATTTATCGGCCAACAGTTGCAACAAGAGGATCAACAACTACAAGCTGAAGGACAGACGGAAATGGATAGTGTGATAAGCAAGGTGAAGAAAGAAATCAAAGCCTATGGCAAAGTGCAGGGCTACACGTATATCCTTGGTGGCGGCGAGGGTGGCAGTGTGCTCTATGGCATCGATGCCAATGATCTTACGGACGAAATTATAAAGATTCTAAACGACAACTACAAGAAATAGTTCATGATGGCCGGGCCTATATCTTTAATCAGGTTCTTTTAGTTTTGTAAAAGAAAGACCAAAAAGATGGCCGGTATAAAATATACGGCAATAGTTTTTGCTCCTTCATAATCCTTGGCGGTTCGTTGCCCGAACAGAAGCATTAATAGGGAAATACAAGACATCATGGCCCCATAAAATGCGATGGTGTCATTACCCATGATTACAATTTGATAAAGACCCACGGCGCAGAGTATGCCGGCTGTTGTTTCGGAAAGCAAAACGATCCCTAATAGGGCTGGCACCAAATTTTGCAAGGGCGTACCCGCAAAATGTTCCTTAAGCCAGGTTAGATTGCCCTTCCAATCAAATACCTTATCGATTCCACTTTGCAAAAACGTGATGATGAGGAAAAGTAATAAAAGAATTTCCGTGGCGTAATTAAGAATACCTTGCATAGAATAAGATTTTAGGCCGCTTTCTTGTGTAATAAACGTGTAAGTTTTATGGAAAGGTCCGTAAGAATGATTTTGGAATTACCATTGCGCTCTATGTGGAAATGTGCCTCTTCCAACTCTTCAACAATTTCCAGGATATTGTTCTCATGGACAAAGGGAGCAAATTTATCCAATTGAAATCCGTCCACATGAATTTTCATAAAGGCCAAAGCTTTCGCATTGTAATTTATCATCAGCGCTTGCCGCATCACGGAAAGGCAATACAATAGAAATTTCTTTTGCGTTTCCCTGCCTGTCTTTGCGACTTCATCACTCCAAAGGATAAGTTCATGAATGGCAGATTTGTTTCCCTTCGCCTTAAATGCACTTCGAACCCATTGTACAAACCATTTTTCAAAGACCAAGTCTTCCGAATCGCGGTTCTTGAGGTCTAGCGCCTTATTAAAATTACCATTGGATTCATGGGCAAGCTGTAGGGCTTCTTCCCTGACCAGTCCTCTTTCCACCAAACCATCGGCGATGATTTGCTCGGCAAGTGGAGGAAAACGAAGAATTTGACATCGGGATTGTATGGTCTGAATGATTTGTTCCTCGTCCTCGGTAATCAATAAAAATACAGTTTTTGCCGAGGGCTCCTCTATAAGTTTGAGCAATTTGTTGGCCGCCGCCGTATTCATTTTTTCGGCCATCCAAACGAGCATCACCTTATAACCCCCTTCATAGGATTTTAAGGATAATTTTTTAACGATATCCTGTGCTTCATCCACACCGATTTGCCCCTGTTTCTTCTCAATACCGATTAGGCGATACCAGTCAAAAAGGTTTCCGTAGGGCTGCTCTTGTAGAAACTTTCGCCATTCCTCCAAATAATGGTTGCTTACGGCGTGGGCTTTTACTTTATCCGTATTGGCTACGGGAAAGGCAAAATGCATATCAGGATGTGATAATGCCTCAAATTTTAAATTACAACTTTGTCGCCCTTCCTCATTTTCCTCGTTTTTGTTGGAGCAGATGATATATTGTGCATAGGCAAGGGCCATAGGCAAAGTTCCGCATCCTTCTGGGCCAACAAATAATTGAGCATGTGGAATACGACCTGCATCGGCACTTTTGGCCAAATGGCTTTTTATGTGGGAAAGGCCTAAAATATCCTTGAACAGCATAGTCCAAATATAGCCATTCGGATACAAATTAAAGAATTCAAGTTTAGCCGTTCATAGTTAACCTAAATAAAACTGGGAGCCCTTTACCCGAAGCATAGAAATCTTTACATTTGCCACTCTCTAAACCCTTTGCACATGAAGACTATTGATGATTTTAACTTCGAAAATAAAAAAGCTCTGATCAGGGTAGATTTTAATGTCCCTTTGGACGCGGATTTTAATGTTACGGATACCAACCGGATCGAAGCGGCCAAACCTACAATTATAAAAGTACTTGAAGATGGGGGCAGCGCAATCCTAATGAGCCACTTAGGAAGACCCAAAGGGCAGCGCAATCCTGATCTTTCGCTAAACCATATCTGCTCCAAGGTTTCCGAAATTATCGGAGTGCAGGTAAAGTTTGTGGATGATAGTGTAGGGGAAGATGTAGAATCAGCTGCTTCGGAATTACAACCAGGGGAAGTACTTCTATTGGAAAACCTTAGGTTTTATGCCGAAGAGGAAAAAGGAGATCAGGGTTTTGCTGAAAGCCTTTCGAGGTTGGGGGACATTTATGTGAACGATGCTTTTGGAACAGCACATCGCGCACATGCCTCTACCACAATTGTTGCCCAGTTTTTTCAAGACAAAAAATGTTTTGGGTATTTACTGGCAAAGGAAATCGATGCCATAGAGAAAGTAATGCGGACCGGGGAAAAACCCGTTTTGGCTATCTTGGGCGGTGCAAAAGTATCCAGCAAAATCACTATAATAGAAAATATCCTGGATAAGGTAGACCACTTGATCATCGGTGGCGGAATGACCTATACCTTTGTAAAGGCCCAAGGCGGGAAAGTTGGCAATTCCATTTGTGAGGACGACAAAATGGAACTCGCCATGGAAATTTTGGACCAAGCCAAAAAAAAGGGAGTGGAAGTGCACCTTCCTTCGGATGTTTTGGCAGCAAATGATTTTGCCAATGAAGCTGATACACAGATAGTGGACGTAGATAAAATACCGGACGGATGGCAAGGTTTGGACGCTGGGCCCAGGACCTTGGAAAGTTTTGGGGAAGTCATTTTAAAGTGCAGGACTATTTTGTGGAACGGCCCTGTCGGTGTCTTTGAAATGGAGAACTTTGCTAAGGGAACCATAGCCGTTGGGAACTACATAGATGCGGCTACTCAAAATGGTGCATTTTCGTTGGTAGGTGGCGGCGATTCCGTGGCTGCGGTAAAGCAATTCGGTTTTGAGGACAAAGTAAGCTATGTATCTACGGGAGGAGGTGCTATGCTCGAAAGCCTGGAAGGTAAAACCTTACCGGGAATAGCTGCAATAATCGGAGCATAAAGGCGTTATCGATTAACGGGCATCGAAGTCCGAAGGAACGGCTTTAACATTGCAAAATTTTATTCTTTGAGAAAAAAAAGCGATTTTAGCTAGCCCCACCTTAATATTTAGCTTAATCCATGACAACAAAAGGAAATAGTCGCCTCGCCTTTTTAACCCTCTTCCTATGTATTAATTGGCTAGTCTCCCAAGAAACAGATAGCATTCAAAACCCTGTAACGGTTACAGATACTACCACTTTGGATTTAAAGGGTGTTGAGCAGATGGAGCGGATGGATACCAAAGTGGAATTAGTGGATAATCCTCTTGTACTGATTAAACAGGAAGGCAAGGTTAAATATAATCTAAAGGACCATGCGGCGGCAGCTAGGTATGATAGTCTTTGGATGAAGGAACTCTATGAAAATGCAGCACTCTTTGATGAGATGTATGAGGAGGTATCCACACAGAGTTTGGAGGTAGTGCCAGAGGAAGAGGAACTATATACCTATGACCTGCCAACGGACAGCCTAAAGGCAAGGCTGGCAAAATTGAATCAAAAAACGCCTTTCAACGTAGTGTATAATCCATCTTTGGAAAACGTCATAAAATCTTTTTTGACGCGCAAAAGGGATTTGATGCAACGTATGCTTACCACAAGCCAGTTCTACTTCCCTCTTTTTGAACAGCAATTGGACAACTACGATATTCCTTTGGAAATGAAATATTTGTCCATTGTAGAATCTGCCTTAAACCCAAGGGCACGATCACGTGTGGGGGCAACAGGTCTTTGGCAATTCATGTATGGTACCGGAAAAATGTACAAGCTCAATGTAAGCAGTTATGTAGATGAACGAAGTGACCCCGTTAAATCCACGGAGGCAGCTTGTAAATACCTCTCTAAACTCTATGATATCTTTGGTGATTGGGACTTGGCCCTAGCGGCCTACAACTCGGGCCCCGGAAATGTAAACAAGGCCATAAGAAGATCCGGAGGCTATAAAAACTATTGGAATTTACGGCGCAACCTTCCTAGGGAAACCGCAGGCTATGTACCTGCATTCCTGGCCACGATGTATATTTTTGAATATGCCGAGGAACACGAACTAAAAGGCAAGAAAGTAGATCGTCCTTATTTCGAAACCGATACGGTGCATGTAAAAAGCCTTATAACATTTGACCAGATTTCTGAGCTTGTCGGAATAAGTACGGAAGAATTGAAAATTTTGAACCCCTCCTATAAACTTAACGTAATACCTTATATTGAGGGCAAGCAGCATATTCTTCGTCTGCCTAAATCGGTCATGGGCAAGTTTGTCGCCAATGAGGAAGCCATTTATGCTCACGTAGAAAAAGAATTGAAAAGTAAGGAAAGCCCATTACCACAATTGGTAAAGGCCGCGTCGAACAACAGGATTCGCTACCGGGTTAGAAGTGGTGATTACCTCGGAAAGATTGCTGAAAGATATGGGGTAGGCGTAAGCCAAATCAAGCGATGGAACGGTCTTCGAAGCAATAATTTAAGAGTTGGACAACGATTGACCATTTTTCCAAGAAGAACACCCGGGACCGCTGTGGCTTCCAACCAAACTAAAACTACTTCAAAAGCACAAAACCAGAATTTTCCTCCGGGCGCAAAAGTACATACCGTGCGCAGTGGGGATTCCCTTTGGACGATATCCAGGAAATACCCTGGAGTAAGTGTTGATAAATTAAAACAATGGAATGGCCTTAATAGCAATAGTCTAAAGCCGGGAACCAAGCTAAAACTTTGCGAATGTCCTTCCTAAACCTAGGAAGAAGGTTAAATTCTTGTTAGAGTTTTACAACTATGGAACGATTTTGGTAGCTGGCTACATTGTATTTTCCTATATTGAGAACACTCGCAAGAGTATTAATCTGGACGCAAAATGAAAAAACTACAAGTACTAGCTCTGCTCTCCCTTACATTACTGGTCAATTCCTGCAAGGATTCCAACCGAAACGACTATAAGCCTAACTCTGTTGGCGCCATAAACTCCTTGGCCGTTGTAATGGATAACGAATTGTGGAAGGGAAAGGTAGGAGATGAGGTAAGAAAACATTTTGCCGCTCCTGTTGTGGGCCTTATTTGGGACGAGCCACTTTTTACCATTCAACACTTACCTCCTAGTGTTTTTACGGGAACCACCCGCTACAGGCGCTCTACATTGTATGTCCAAAAGGATTCTTTGGACATTGCCCATGTAAAGACAGATATGTACGCCACTCCACAAAAGGTTGCGGTGATTAAAGGCAGGACCGAGGATGAGATTATTGAAAATTTAAGCGAAAAATCAAGCCAGATTATAGCGGAATTTAAGAATCTGGAAGTAAAGGAAGCACAGAAACGATTCTTACGTTCCCTAAACAAGGAACAAGTTCTGCAAGAAGAATTTGGTGTTTCCCTAACTATTCCATCCATTTACAAAGTAGGGAAACATGAAGATAATTTTGTTTGGATAGACAGGCAGGTTCCAAAGGGTACCATGAACATCATTGCTTATGAGGCGCCCTACAATAGTTTCTCAAATGATTCAACATTAGTAAGGGACATTATAAGAATGCGCGATTCCATTGGCAGTAAATACATTCCTGGTCCGGATGTGCCGGGGAAAAGAACTCATATGCGTACAGAGCCGGCATTTTCCCCTTCAGTATATCATACTACAATTATTGGAAAAAATGTAATTGAGATCAGAGGTATTTGGGATATCAAAAATTATCCGATGGCAGGTCCATTTGTAACCTATATCATTGATGATGAGGAAAACTCTAGAAAAATGGTTTTGGAGGGCTTTACTTTTGCCCCCGCAACGGAAAAAAGGGACTATATGTTTGAGTTGGAAGCGATTTTGAAAACGCTAAAATTTGAAACACCATAGGGATTTATCCCTTCGGCTAACTCTGAGTATAAAAAAGGCCCCCTACGTATTTTCCATAGGGGGCCTTTTTTATTGTGAACTTATATTGTCACCCAAAGGCAAAGCCCGTGGAAATTCTATAAACAAGGGCATAGGCTGCAATTGCGAGCAACGCAAAACAAAACCAGGAAAAAGCTTTAAAATACCGATTAAGAATCCTATAGGTCCAATCCCTGAATGCCTCCACATAAATTTCCTTTACAAGTAGTAATTTGTTCATATACTTTCTCTTTTTCAAGTTAATTAGAAGGCTAAGTTCCAAATTTATCAGGGTAATTTTAAACTTTTTGGATGAAAGCCCTCAAATTATGGTTGTGTCAAACACGGTATTGTAGTAGTTCGGTGAAGTGTATTTGTTTTTCGGCAAACAGCGTAATGAACCCCTGTAACGCTTTTACAAAAGGTTGGTTTCTAAAATGGCCTGTCCTTGTATTAGAATCCATTATCCCGCAGCGAAAAAAAAGCGCCCTATAAAGGACGCTCTTATCAAAAGTTAGGTTGGCATTATACGATTAGTCAAAGGCAAAGCCTGTTGAAATCCTAAACAAAAAAGCGTATAGAACAATTAAGAAGCTGGCGAAACAAAACCAGGAAAAAGCCTTAAAATAGGACTTCACCAAATAGTGGCCAAGGTTTCGAAAGGCTTCCAAATAGATTTCTCTAATAAGTAGGAAGTTTTTCATGATGTTGGGATTTTAGTTAAATAGGTTATAGTTATAACTCAAAAACGATTTTTTTTGTATTTCATCGAACTCCTTTTGTTGTAAAGGGCCTCAGTGCTGTTGTGAAATTCATTTTTCTTGAAACAGAGGTTTGTTGTAATCCTCTTTGACCAAAGATTTCGGGTTATAATAACAAACAAAAAAGGCCGGTAGCTTTGTTCAAAGCTACCGGCCTTTTTTTGTGTATTAAATTTTTGCTACATGCTTACAATGATAAACTCGGATCTACGGTTCAGGTAATGATTGGCCTCGCTACATCGTACGGTACCATCACACTCATTGAGCAATCGATTTTCTCCATAGCCTTTGGCACTTTCAATACGTTCTGGTGCAACACCTTTGGAAATTATATAATCCCTCGAAGATTTGGCCCTTTTGTCGGATAGGTATTCATTGTATACTTTGCTACCTCTAGAATCGGTATGGGATTCAATTTTGATAACCATATCGGGATATTCGTTCATGACCTCTACCAGTTTATCCAATTCCTCGGCAGCATCCTTTCGTATATGTGACTTATCAAAGTCGAAATGGATCATTTCCGTCTTCAGCTTCTTAATACCATCTTCAATAGCGATCATTTCTTTTAATCTTCGCATGGAAATGTCTACTTCCATACGCTCATTATCCTTGGTACCAACCTCTAGCTCATTATCAAAGAACTTATTTTGGGTGGTTTTGAGCGTATATTTGGTGTTTCCGTCCAAATCCTCAAAAACAAAAGTTCCATCCTCTCCAGTCACAACTTCTTTAAGTTTTATTCCATTTTCATCCAATAGTTCTACCATAGTCTGCGGCATAACATCTCCTGTAATCAGTTCGGTAACCACACCTGCTATGGCATTAAGATTTTCCGGAATCTCTTCTACGACCAACCTTTTAAAGGAATAGATATCATCATCCCCTTTGCCCCCGGGCCTGTTGGAAGCAAAAAAACCTTCTAGGGTCTCTTCGTTTACGATATAAGAGAAATCGTCTTTGTTGCTATTTATAGGTTTGCCAAGGTTTACAGCGTCTCCAAAACCTTCCTCTTTGATATATGCGGCCTCATATACGTCCAACCCGCCGAGCCCAACATGACCATTGGAAGAAAAATATAGTTTTTCGGCAGTTATGAAAGGGAACATCTCCTTTCTTTCCGTATTTATGGTGGGGCCTAAATTTCGAGGTTCTGAAAAACTTCCATCTCCCAATACATCTACTACGAAAATATCGGTTTGACCGATGCTTCCTGGCATATCGGAGACGAAGTACAATTGTTTGCCATCTGGGCTTAATGCCGGGTGGCCGGTAGAGTAATCATCACTATTAAATGGAACCTCCACAGCTTCGATCCAATCTCCATTGACTTTTTTGGACATATATATTTTTAAATGGTTGACCCCATTTTTATCGCGCTTTAGTTTTTTCCCGTAATTGTTTCGCGTAAAGTACATGGTAGAATTATCCGGTGAAAAGGTTACGGAAGCCTCGTGATATTTCGTGTTAATCTTCTTTGAATATTTTATGGCATTGCGCAAATCTTGAGATTCTTTATTGATTTTGGCTACATAAAGGTCCAAATAAGGTTGATTGTTCCACTTATACCTTCTGGTAGTAAAAAAGGATGAATCCGCGGAAGATGCAAAAACGACCTGGTTTGAGTCCAAGAACATAGGAGAAAACTCGGAATATTTTGAATTAATGGTCAAGTTATGGATATCCAATTTTTCCTCTGTACTCAAAATCTTGTCCAAAACCACTTCATTACGGGTTTGCGCTCCATCATCCATATTTTTTGCGAAATCGCCTTTTTTCAATTTACGGTTGTACAATCGCATGAGTCGTTTGGAGCGGGCGTATTTGCCCGTTCCCTTTAAGGAATGTGCGTATTTGAAGATATTGTCGGCGGACATTTCATCTTTGTAATTCTTATAAAGCAAGTCATACCAATGGAATGCCTTTTCCATATTGGTATTGAAATAGTGGGCATCCCCTGCTTTTTGGATGATGTTAAAAGAATAGTTTCCTTTTCCCTTTTTTAGAGCTTCTTCGTAAAGCTCAGCTGCCTCTGCATACCACATTTTGTCAAAATATTGATCTGCCTTTTGAATAAGTAGGGTTTTTCTAGGAGAATGGATTTCCTTTTGAGTAACTGTTGAAGAACTGGGATTGCTATTGTCTAGCATTTCGTAATCCACATTTTCTAAAGCTATGGCCTCTTCCGCAAAAACTTCTTTTTCTGCTTCCAGGATCCAAACATCTCCTTTGTATTTCCCATTTAATTTCGATGCACAAGCATCAACAGCTTCTAGTCCAAAGGGATGGTATTCCAGATAAACATAATTAAGCCCGTTCTTGGAATTGGCTATGGATCCGGCAGCAAACCCTTTTCTGGTAAACTTTTTGATAGTTTTTTTAAGATTCTCTTTTCTGCTAAAGATACCGGCAATAATGTAATAACCGTCCTCGATGTCCTTGAGGTTGGTTAGCTTTCTATGGGCAATATTGTTCCTTTTTGCAGCTTCTTCAAAGGTTTCGCTAAGCGCGATGGAAGACGTGGTATCTGTGTCCAAATAAGAATTCTGACCAATTTCCTGATCAATGTCTGCAATACCAACCTGGGAATCGTTTTGGGCGATCAAACCAAGGGAAAGCAAAAATGCATAGGTTAAAATCAGTTTTTTCATGGGAAAGGGGGATGGGTTGATTTCATTTTCCACGTACATCATGTTATGGTATAACATGCGCACATGCTTGTAAACGTTGAAAATACCCTTTCCTGTATGCCCCGGTAATTTTTTGTTGTGAAAGGAGTATTTTTTGTCGTGTAGATGAAAATCACTATGGTTTTCCAATATATTTTAACTAAAAATCAAGTTGAAATATGATACAACCAAGGAATTTACTTGCAGGGAATGGAATATAGAAACTACGGCTAAAATAAACCAAAAAGTATATAATGAGGAATAAAGATAAAAAAGCCCGGTGAATTCACCGGGCTTGGACTGCATATTGAATATGATTTCCTATTCTTTTTTCTCTTCCAATTTGTCGTCTTCCTTGGAAGCATCCTTGAACTCCTTGATGCCACTACCGAGACCACGCATCAATTCTGGTATCTTTTTGCCCCCGAACAAAAGAAGTACTACCATAACAATTATAGCTATTTGCCAAGGGCCAATGGCCAAAAATATATGTAAAGCTGTCATAGTTTGTGAATTATGTGGATAACAAATGTACTAAATAAAGTAATTAGTTCATTGTTAATAACAACGAAAGCGTCATAATTAAATTGCATGGGCTTTTATCTACGTTTTCCCGTATCTATTGGTAAGGCCAATTTTTAAATTGGAACCGGACAAAATTCATTTGCATCCTTATCTTTGTATACTATGGCCAAAAAAATCAAAAAACGTAAGGAAATCAAAAGGAAACTCCTGCACAAGTATCGTTTGGTGATACTTAATGAGAGTACTTTTGAAGAGAAGATATCCTTCAAGTTGAGCCGACTTAATGTTTTTGTTACAGGATCTCTTTGCATTATTGGGTTAATAGGTCTCACTACCTTACTTATTGCTTTTACTCCCTTACGCGAATACATACCAGGATACTCCTCTACCAAACTTAAACGACAGGCAACCGAACTTACCTATAAAACGGACTCCTTGGTTCGGACACTAGATTATACCAATAGGTATTTAGATAATATCAGAATGGTTCTTAGAGGGGATATAGAGAACAATGAAATTAATAGGGACTCGCTTTTTGAGCAATTCAAATTGGATCCATCCACGATAAACCTTACTCCGATACGGGAAGATTCCATGCTTAGGGCAGAAGTGGCCTTGGAGGATAAGTACAATTTGTTCGAGAGGAATATGGACAAATCGGATTTGGTACTTTTTCCTCCTGTCAATGGTACAATTTCACAGCAATATGATGCCGAGAAAAGGCATTTTGCCGTTGACGTGGTGGCACCTAAAGATACTCCTGTAAAAGCAGTTGCCAATGGGATGGTCATTTTTTCGGAATGGACAGCGGATACAGGATATGTTATTATTTTGGAACACAAGGATGGCCTTCTCAGTGTTTATAAACATAATGGGTCTCTAAGTAAGGTACAGGGCGATATCGTAAGAGCTGGAGAAGTTATTGCTTCGGTTGGAAATACAGGTGAGTTTACCACGGGTCCTCATCTACACTTTGAAATTTGGGATAATGGAACCCCGGTAAATCCTATGAACTTCATAGACTTTAATTAATCCAAATGTCCTTAAAAGCATTTGCCGCCAAAATATTTGCTAGGCGTGTGGCCAAGAAAACGGCCAAATGGGTCAACCATCCGATAACTACCCAAGAAAGGGTATTTAAAGAAATCATCCAAAAGGCTTCAAAGACACAATTTGGTAAAGATCATGACTTTGAAACTATTACCTCACATATAGATTTCGTACAAAACGTACCTATTAGGGACTACGAGGAAATCAAAGATTATGTAGAAAAAGTGGTAGACGGGCGAGAGGATGTACTCTGGCCGGGAAAACCTGTTTATTTTGCAAAGACTTCAGGCACTACTTCTGGGGCCAAGTATATTCCTATTACTAAGGAATCCATCAAAAACCAGGTTGAGGCATCACGAAACGCCATTTTAAATTATATCTACGAAACAGGAAATTCCGACTTTGTAAATGGCAGGTGGATATTTTTGCAGGGAAGTCCGGAACTTCAGGAAAAGAATGGTATAAAACTGGGGAGGTTATCTGGGATATCCGCTCATTATGTTCCCAATTATCTCCAAAAAAACCGCTTGCCCAGTTGGGAAACCAATTGTATAGATGATTGGGAGACTAAGGTAAATGCCATAGTGGAAGAGACGGTGAATGAGAACATGACGGTTATCGCGGGTATTCCATCTTGGGTACAGATGTATTTTGAAAAGCTCCATGAAAAAACAAATCAGGAGATTGGGAGCTTGTTCCCGAATTTTCAGTTGTTCATTTATGGAGGCTTAAATTATGAGCCATATCGGGCAAAATTTGAAAACTTAATGGGGCGCAAGGTAGATAGCATAGAACTCTTTCCCGCCAGTGAAGGATTTTTTGCCTATCAAGATTCCCAAGAAGAAAAAGGGATGCTCCTTTTGTTGGACTCCGGAATTTTCTATGAGTTTGTAAAGGCAGATGAATATTTTGATGAAGGAGCAAAACGAATCACCATCAAAGATGTGGAAATCGGGATAAATTATGTAATGATTGTCTCTACCGATGCCGGGTTATGGGCATATAATCTTGGAGACACTGTTCAGTTTATTTCTGTCAAGCCATACAAAGTAATTGTTTCGGGAAGGATAAAACATTTCTTGTCGGCCTTTGGGGAACACGTCATTGCCAAGGAGGTGGAAGAGGCCATGCAACAAGCTATAGCTGCTACAGATGCCAGGATAAATGAGTTTACGGTAGCTCCACAAATAAATCCGCCAGAGAACGAACTTCCCTATCATGAATGGTTGGTCGAATTTGAAAATGAACCATCCGAAATGGAAAAATTTATTAAAACCCTGGACACATCACTTCAGAAACAGAACAGTTATTATTTTGACCTAATCGATGGGAAAATCCTTCAGCCCCTGAAAATCACCCAAATCCAAAAAGGCGGATTTCAAGAGTACATGAAATCTATTGGGAAATTGGGAGGCCAAAACAAAGTACAGCGTTTGGCCAATGACCGAAAAGTCGCAGATTTATTGTCCACATATAAGAAAGCCTAAAACATTAAATCCGAATTGATTTTAAATTGTAATTTTGCATGAAATTCTTCGATGGGCAAAACGACCGTTACAACTAGGGCTCAAGAATCTACGAATGCCATAGAACGGCTTTATATTACCATGCGACATTTGTTCAACCGCGGTTTTTATAAACCCGGCGGGGTTTCCGGAGAGTCGCTAAAAAACGCATTATTGCTTTTACGACCGGAAATATATGGCTCCATAGCCGAGGAAAAAACAGAACTGAACGGACTCATCTATGTTTTGGAGCGTTTACCAGAGGGTATAGAACAGTGCCGATTTATAAATCTTACTTCGGACGAAGGTTATGGGAAATCCCACTTCAAAGCCATAGTGCCCCCCAAAAGAAGGCGCAACTGCTATCGCATTGATGATGAGCAGATGAACATAGAGATTACTCGTGGTCGTTCTGATATTTATGATATCCTTACCCATTTGACCTTTCTTTTCATAGAATCCGAAAAGATATGCAAACGCGTTTTAATTGAGGACACCGATAAGACAATACGCGATTGGGTGAAACTTGAGGAAGCCGTTAAAAAAAAGAAACTCACTCAAGTAGAAAGAGAAGTAGCGTTAATCCATACTGCGCAAATTTTGGGTCGCTCTTTTGAGGATACACTTGAGATTTATAGAGAATTGGCATCCGGTAAAAATCCAAATCGCTTTCTGGAGATTGTGTATTGGTTAGGAAAATTGGCAATGGAAGAAGAAATCACCGGTAACAAACGCGCCATTACTTTTAGTGCTTTATTGAGAGAAAGGCTGGGCCATCATATCCATGGAGAGCAGTGGGCCAATACGATTAAAGAAATTTTGGCAAAACATTCCCTTTTAAGAAGGCCAATTCATATTATCAGTGCCAACATGCATAGTGTAATGAACACTCTTTTTGCACGCAATGCCCTAAAAAAAGAGTTTCCGAACGCCAATGACTCCTTGGAAATATATGAAGCATTAAGCTTGCCCGTTAACAAGAAGCTAAGGGATAAAGTGACTGCCACGGCTAAAAAGAATGGAATGTTGGAAATAGATGACGCATCTGGCACAAACATAGACGTCCAAATTTTTGACATGGCAAAATTAGGTGCAGATGCCTGTTGTTATGAACTTGCAGGGGAGATTCCAGATGGTGAAAAACCTGTTATCTTTGTAATGGACTATGCCTTTGGAGAACAAGCTTATGAGACTATAGATGAGTTTTTAAAACCATATAAGGCAAAGAAAAAGAAAGCGGTTTTTTTGAACATTGCGTCCGTATCCATCATGGGGAAGGCCGGCATATTAGAGGGTGGTAAGGGCGATTTAATGATTCCTTCCGCACATATTTTTGAGGGAACGGCAGATAACTATCCCTTTAAAAATGAACTTTGCAAAAAGGATTTTAAGGGATATGGATTACAAGTTTTTGAGGGTACAATGGTAACGGTTCTGGGCACATCACTTCAGAACAAGGATATTCTCAAGTTTTTTCATCAATCCACATGGAATGTCATAGGTTTGGAAATGGAAGGAGTACACTATCAAAAGGCTATTCAGTCCGCCTCCAAAATAAGAAAGAGTATAAAGGAAGATATAAAGGTACGTTATGCGTATTATGCTTCGGACAATCCCCTGGAAACGGGCAGCACATTGGCTTCTGGAGGTTTGGGCACTACCGGTGTAAAACCCACATACTTGATAACGGATCGGATTTTAAAACAGATTTTCAATTCATAAAACACAATGGCGGATAAACAACCACAAAACAATCAAAACCCCTCCGATGAAATAGATTTGGGGCAATTGTTCCAGATGACTCAAAAAGGCCTTGACAGAATGTTTAGAAGCTTCCTTAGGCTGTTTTTATATCTTAAGAAAAATGCCTTGATCTTGCTAGGATTGGCAATTTTGGGAGGGGCTCTAGGTTTTGGTTTGAACCAAATCACAAGTGAAAAACTAAAGACTGATGTTATCGTAAAGCCCAATTTGGAAAGTAAGAACTATCTCTACGATGTGGTCGATGAAATACAAGCCAATGCAAAGGCCAAGGATACGATTTTCTTTAATTCCATCGGAATTGAGGACATGGATTGGCGTTGGTTTGAAATCCAAATTGGTTCTGCTACCGTGACGGATGATAAGGTAGATTTGGAGTATTTAGAGCTCTTGGAGAAGTTTGATAACAGCTCTATAGTTTCGGATGTGGTTCGGTCAGAAATCTTGAACAAAAGCTCTTTGAACCATCGTATCAGCTTTTATTTCAAGGACGCCAAAAAAGGACAAGAAGCCGCGAAAAAAATAATGGATTATGTTAATTCCAATAGTTATTTTACTGAATTGACCCAAGTATACAATGAAAATGCCAGAGAAAAAATAAATGAGAATGAAGTTTTGATTGCACAACTCGATGAGTTGATCAAAAACTACACAGATAAGTTGGCCACGAGGGGGGGGCTTCAGAATGAGAACAGGATTGTTTTGGACAATGAGGAAAGTATAGACATTAGAGGGCTTTTTGAATTAAAGAACGTATTGATTAGGGATACAGAACAAAAAAGAATTGAACTTAAGGAACAGACCGAAGCCATTAGCATCATAAATTTCGGACAACCCCGACAAGTACAAAAGGCCTTTTTTGGCAAGAATATCATTTTGATTCCCTCCATTCTCATTGGGCTTTTCTTTTTAATTTCCATAGGGAAATACCTCAATCGCAAGGCTTCTGAAATGCAATTATGATAGATTGCCAAAACATACGCATTACGGGTGGCGATGGCTTTATTGACTCGGACGTGGTTAGACGTTTCGTAAACCGCTATGCAGACTATCACATTTTTAATTTAGATGCCCTTACCTATGCGGGTAATCTCGGGAATTTAAAAGATGTTAAGAACGCTCCCAACTACATTTTTTTGAAAGACGATATCACAGATGACTCATTTATAAATGAAGTTTTCCAAGAACATCGTTTTGATGGGATTATTCACTTAGCGGCCGAGTCGCATGTAGATAGGTCGATTACCGACACCTTAATCTTTGTACGAACAAATATCATCGGCACGGTAAACCTTTTAAATGCTTCTAGAAACTTGGCCCGGGCCTGTGGGAATTATGATGTTAAACTGATTCATGTCTCAACGGATTTCGTTTTTGATGGTGAAAAACAAATACCCTATACCGAGCAAGATGAGACCAATCTGCTTGGCGTTTACGGGCAAAGGAAATTGGCAGGAGAAAAGGCCATTATGGAAAGGTTGAAAGCGAATTTTATTTTGCGAACGTCATGGCTATACTCCGAATACGTGCAAAATTTTGTGAAGACCATACTGAGTCTGGGTCAGGAAAAAAGAGAACTGCGAGTGGTCAACAATCAAATAGGAACACTGGCCAATGCGCATGATTTGGCAAGGTTCATCATTGCGTTAATCAATGAAAACACCGATAATTATGGGAGTTATCATTACAGCAATACCGGGCAGGCAACTTGGTATGGTTTTGCGTTGACTATATTTGGGAACGCTGAAATATCGTGCGATTTAGCTCCTGTTAAGAGCATTGAAAAGCCCACAACAGCGAAACGACCAAGATATAGTGTGTTGGACAAGGGAAGAGTTGGAGGTCTTCGATATTCAAATTCCCGAGTGAAGGAGTAGCTTAAAAAGGTGTCTTACCGGGTTCAGTGGCATATAAAGAAATAGTAAATCTCTTAGGAGAAAAAAACTAGGCCTCTTCACATCAAGATGGATGATTTGCATTAATTATTTTGCCTATATAATAACCGCAGTCCCATAAAAGTGAAAAGAATCTAATAAGTCTGACTCAATGCACTATTGAATTGACACTGGTCCTTGAAAAAGACCTAAGAATTCAGGGTTTGAATAAACTTTAGATCATAAGGATAAAAATCATTTCAGAAAATGGGTGTTCTAACAGAACATTAGAAAAATAAT
Organism: uncultured Flavobacteriaceae bacterium; assembly: GCA_947494715.1. GTDB lineage: Bacteria > Bacteroidota > Bacteroidia > Flavobacteriales > Flavobacteriaceae > Ulvibacterium. Next base: position 114,498 of record CANLWG010000014.1, read on the forward strand.
AAATCAGAGATGTGCATTTTATGTTCGGGTTTCAGATATTCCAATAAAGTATGGATTTTTTAAAAAATAAATATTTTACAAATTCTATTTGGTTAGTACTTGAAAAAATCATTCTCATGATGGTTTCCCTAGTGGTGGGGGTGCTTGTAGTGCGCTACTTAGGAAAAGAGGAATTTGGATTTTACAGTTATGTGCTAAGTGTTTTTATTATTGCGGAGGTGTTCTGCACTTTTGGTCAAAACAATATTGTTGTTAAGGAAATCGTCAAGGATATTGGTAAAAGCGATGAAATTCTGGGAACGGCATTCAGGTTCCAAGTTTTAGGAGGTTTAATATGCTTTTTGGGCGTTTTTTTAGTTCTTTTTTTCTCCGAGTATTCCTACACTGAATGGTATAAATTCATTTTCGTATTCGCAGCCCTTCCCATAAAGTCTTTTAGAGTAATTTCGTTTTATTTTGATGCCCGTGTTTTAGGCAAATACAATGCAATTACAAGAACTACCGCTATTCTTATTACAAACGCATTAAAACTTTTAGTCATTTTTACCCAAAGTGCTCCAATATATTTTTACGTCATACTTTTAGTCGATGCCGTATTGGTTTCTACGTTCTTTTTATTTTTTCTAAAAGAAAAAGAACACCAATTTTCCAAATGGAAAACGAATTCGCATTTAATGAAAAAATTTTTCAAATCAGGTTTTTTATTGATGTTGAGCTCTTTTTTAATTACAATTTATTTAAGAATTGATCAGGTAATGATCACCAACTTATTAGGAAACGCCGAGAACGGCTTATATTCCTCTGCCATACGAGTATCCTCTACTTGGTATAATATTGGCTGGGCGGTTATTTTATCCATATTCCCTTTGCTTATAGAATCTAAAAAAATAAGCAATGAGTTGTTCAAGAAAAGAATGTTATATCTCATTCAATTAGTCGTTTTTATAGGCATAGGTATAGGCATTGTATTTACATTTTATGCTAAAGAGGTCATTGAATTTTTGTTTACTAAGGATTTTTCGGGGGCTGTAGGGGTCCTTAAAGTTCATATTTGGTCGTCTATATTAATATTCCTATACTATTTACAAGAGAAATGGTATGTGATAAATAACAAGGAAAAGCTATTCTTTTATGCAAGCCTTTTAGGCCTACTTTTAAACTGTGGTCTAAATTTCATAAGCTTAAAAGTTTATGGAATAGATGCCGCAGCTTATAATACTCTATTTGGTTTAATTTTTTCCTTATTAATTTTTCCCGTTTTTTTCAAAGGAACAAGAGAGGTTTTCTTTCTTCAAATTAGGGCCTTTGTAAGTATTTATAGGTTTGAGTTTATCTCGTTGTTAAAAAAGAAGAACTAAAAGATGAAAGCCATTTTTTTTAAGAAGATAAGCTTTCAAGATTCCTCGGGGAAAGACGCGTTATTTTTCTTTCTGATAGTGCTGTACCTATTTTCCATTTTTCTTCTTGAAAAATTTTTGCCCCTAAATAGAATTGCGCTATGTCTACTTTTTGTTTTTGGGGTTTTTCATAAGAATAAAGAAAATGACCGATTTGTCTTCAATAGAAATGGGTTCTTGATGCAGGTTTTTATTTTGTTGCCCTTATTCTATACCATCTTAGAACAATGTAATAGCAGAATTCTAGCCCTTAATATCATATACCTTATATTCTTTTTTCTTTTTAGCACCCAATGGTTTAAAGGACCAGAAACAACATATACTATATATAGGGCATTGTATGTTTCTCTTATGCTGGTTTTTGGCATTTGTTTATTTGGTATCGCACAATATTTTTATGAGAATTTTTTTAGCATCTTTCCATTCGATAGGGCTATAGTAGAAATACGAAATACCCTATGGTGGAACGCCTTTGTTCATAAATCACTCATGCACCCTTTAGGGTTGCATCCCAGCTATGTCTCAATTTTTTGTTTAGCAGTGATAAATTGGAATTTAAATGAAGTGTTGGAGAAATTGAAACAAAACCTTGTCATGGAGATAAACAAAATCAGTCTCATACTGCCAATATTTTTTCTTTTGCTAATCTCATCAAAAATGGCTTATGCCTTGCTAATGATCCTCTTATTCATTTTCTTGGTAAGATTGTTCCGCCACAAAATGTACAAACTTCTCTTTTTAATCAGTACAATTATAGTTCTGACTACTATTTCAATTTTTTCCTATTTCCCATCTATCAAACATAGGGTTACCGTTGACTATGTAGAATTCAAGAAGAGCGGTTTTAAACTTGATAACGTTAGTAAGGCCTCAGAAAGACTTTTAGTATGGAACACAAGTTGGCGGTTGTTAAAAAAGAACCCAAAAGGGTCATATTGTGAAGACACTAAAGATTTGATATGGAGTGCTTTGGAAAAACAAAACAAAGCAGAATTAGAAAAGAAAAATGCACATAATAATTTCCTCGAGTTTGGCTTGCGTTATGGCCTAGTTGGTGTTCTTGTGTTAATGCTTTTTATTGGTTATTCGGTGCTAAAAGTTGTTCAAAATAAAGATGTTACACTTTTAGGAATACTTCTTATTTTTTTTATGTTTTCCATTGTCGAGGCAACATTAGTGCGTGAAATAGGTGTTATCTTCATGGCCTTTTTATTTCAGTTTCATTTGATAAATACCCAAAACAAATGTTACAAATAGATATTGACAGGGTTTTTGGCAATGGTGTAATTGGATGGCTTCTTTTGTTGACCTATATACTAGCTTTCCTATTCATTTTCTTTGTCCTTTTAAAAAAGGTAAAATTATTGACCAAAACGACACTAATCACTACGACCTTTTCATTTTTGTTCCCCTTTCTCTTCTTTGTTCTAAACGAAAACTTTTTGTTAAAATCGACACCCCCGGACACTATCGTATACGCTACTATTATTCATGATTTTAGCGAATATTTTAATACATATTCTTTTGGCGTATTAGGGTATTCCATCTTAAGTTATATACCCTTTAAGTTGTGTTTTGGAATGCCCTTGGTATTTATTTCATTTAATATCTTCTACTATCAAATTGCAGTTCTCTATTTATTCAAAGCTTTTAAAATTTATGGAAATTACCATAATAAAGTGATAGGAAATAACGTGTTTGTATTTATGCAAATAGCGGCAACGATGTATCCAATTGGTATGATACACGTTTCTAGCATTTTAAGAGAGCCAATGATGCTGCTATTTTTTTCAATCAATATTTATTTTTTGACAAAATATCACTTCACAAATTTCACAAATTATTTTGTCCTTTCTATCTCTCTACTTTTTTTGTTCATAATCAGGCCCCTTACAGGAATTGCAATGTTAATTGCTTTCTTAAGTAGTTATATTTATGTCAAAAGGTTATTTACTTTTAGAAATCTTCTAAAATTAAGCGTAGTGGGCATCTTAGCTTTCATTCTTACGAAGAACATCATATTAAGCATCTACAATCTAGATTTTAGTTTAGACTGGATCATAAAATACAGAGCGGAGTCTAACGCTAAGTTTGGAATAGAAGGGTATCATGCTCTGAATTGGGATGGTTTCTTTCACACTATAAAGAACGTTTTCCTGCTAGTGAGTCAATATTTGTTTTCTCCGATTCCTATTCTAGTTGATAAGCAGGTGATGTACAACAAACTAATCCCGACAATCGACACGCTATTCAACTCTCTTTTTATTTTTCTACCTATATTGATATATAGGAAACGTTTTTTTAAGACCTGGATGATCTGTTTTTTGATATTTATAATCATTCCTGCTCTATTCGAAACGAACATATCAGGAGCCTATCGACATCGAATGAATGGAATTTTCATGCTTATTCCTTTGACATCATATATCTTTTCCAGAATTAGGACGAAACCGACTTGACTTATGGAGCACATAACAATCATGGTTGCAACAGTGAATTGTAATGTCCTGAAGAATAGGAATCTCATGAACTTAGCCCTACACAATTCGTTGGGCATGCTCATAGTGAATCAAATGTTGGACGACACCCCTCCACTAAATGTTTCCAAACCATATTGTAAGGTGATTAATGAATCTTCTAAAGGACTCTCGATTAATCGAAATCGAGCCATAGAACAACTTGATTCTGGATTGGCGATAATTGCCGATGATGATATAGAATATGTTAGTAATTTTGAACAAATCATAAGGGAGTCATTTACAAAATACGTTGATTACAGCGCACTGACTTTTCAGATAAGGACTCCGGAAGGAAAAATGTTCAAAAAATATAGAAGTCAATTTTTCACCCATACTAGCGTATCTGTACTAAGAGTATCGTCTATTTCAATAGTCTTCAAAGTAAAAGACATATTGGAGAAAAAATGTGCTTTTGATTCAAATTTTGGAATAGGAGCTAAATATAGCTCAGGCGAAGAAAATATATTCCTTATGGATTTACTAAGAAAGAATACTAAACTAGGCTGTGTGCCCAAGGTTCTTGCGATACACCCGATGGAAAGCTCGGGTAAAGTATTCAGCAACAGGCATTTTTATGATAAAGGAGCTTTGTTTAAGAGACTTTATGGTTTAAAAGGCTTTTTTATGGCAATAGCCTTTGTGGTTAAAAAAAGGAGTTTCTTCAAAATTCAAAATATTACTTTTTGCGATGCATTAAAAAACAGTATTAGAGGTTTTTTGTATAGCTGACGAATATTTAGAATATCGAATCATAGACGTTACCAATCAAATCCGAAGAATGAAAAATATTTTGACATTTTCAATGCTAATTCTGTTTCTAGGAGGATGCAAACAGGAAGACAAAGAGAAATTGAAAGTGATGCCATACCCTAACATGGTTTCACTTTATAGAGGTAGTTTTAGTTTTGATGGAGGTGTCAATATCATCTATTCGGATGTTGCTTTGAAATCACCAGTTGCTATTTTCAAAAACAAATTAGCTGAAATAGGGGACTTTATTGACCCAACTTCCAAGAATACTATTCTTATAGTCCTAGAACCTTCGCAAGACGCTATTGAGGAAGCCTATAAATTAGTTATTGAGAGCGATAAAATTGTGTTGAGCGCGTCTCACCCCAGCGGAATATTTTATGGTCTAATGACCATATGGCAAAGTATAAAATTCTCGCAGACCAATTCTATTCCCTGCGGGCTTATTTCAGACAAGCCCCGTTTTGAATACAGGGGATTCATGTTGGATGAATCGAGGAATTTTTTTGGAAAGGACAAAGTATTGGAGATTATTGAACTAATGTCCCTGTTCAAGTTGAATACCTTTCACTGGCATTTGACCGATTCCCCGGGATGGCGTATTGAGATTAAGGCATACCCTAATTTGACCACTATTGGCGCCAAGGGAAACCATTCAGATTCGGATGCCCCAGCCCTATTTTATACAAAAGAAGATATTAAAGAAATAGTGGCCTATGCCGCCGATAGATTTGTGACCATTATCCCGGAAATAGATATGCCAGGCCATGCGGATGCAGCAAATAGGGCCTATCCTGTATTTTCAGTAGGAGGCAATGGAAAAACGGCAAATTTTACCTTTAACCCTGGAAAAGAAGGTACATACGGGTATTTGTCGACTATTCTTAAAGAGGTGTCCAGTTTGTTCCCGTCTGAATATATTCATCTGGGCGGAGATGAAGTGAATATGGGCAATCAGGGCTGGAATAAAAATGAAGACGTAAAAAGGCTAATGCAAGAAGCAGGTTTAAAGACGCCGAAAGATGTGGAGTTTTATTTTTTAGAACGAATGGCGGATAGTGTTAGCGCTATGGGGAAAAAAGTCGCAGGATGGGATGAAATGGCCGAATCGAATATATCCAAAGAAAAGCTACTGATCTACTGGTGGCGTCATGACAAACCAGAATTGCTCGATAATGCCTTAAGCCGTAAATATAGCGTGGTACTTTGCCCTCGAATTCCTTTGTATTTTGATTTTGTGCAACATGACTCACATGAAAATGGAAGAAGGTGGGACGGTTTTGGCACCGTCAACGATGTCTATTCTTACCCAGATGCGACCCATACTTTTACAAAGGAAGAAACCAATCTAATAAATGGTATTCAGGGCAATCTTTGGACAGAAAGGTTTGATAGCGAAAAATGGGTTGATTTCATGATGTTCCCACGTATTCTTGCACTTTCGGAGTCAGCTTGGACAGAAATAGAAAATAAAGACTTTGAACGCTTTCAATCGGTTTTACCGTCAATACAGGATTATCTGGATGATCGTAATATATATTATTTCAATACCCTAAATGATAATCTTACTCCAGAGCCTGATTTTATTAAGGATTAAATCACATGTAAATAAGCTAAATAGAGTTTATCTTTGATTTCATTTAATATTTCCTAATGGGTTTTAAGAACTTAATTTTAGATTTAGACAACACACTTTATGGTTATGATAGGCCTCATAAAATAGGCATGGCCAAAGTTTTAAGCGAGTTTTCATCCAAATTTGCAATTAGTGATGAAAAGATGCAAGAAACTTTTAGTCTTGCTAGAAAACAGACTCATATTGAATTATTAGGAAGAGCTGCCTCGCATAATAGATTATTATATTTTCAAAAAATGTTGGAGATTAATGGACTCAACAGCATTTCCGATGCGCTCTATTTTTATGAGTGTTATTGGGAGACTTTTCTAAGTGAGATGAAACCTTTTGATGCTGTTTTAGAAGCATTGGAGATGCAAAAGGCAAAAGGCACCAAAATATGTATCCTTACTGATTTAACAGCGCATATACAATACCGTAAAATCGATAGACTTGGATTGACCGACTATTTAGATTTCTTAGTGACCAGTGAAGAGGTAGGTGCTGAAAAACCGCACCCCTATATGTTTATGAAAGCCTTGTTTAAATTAGGGGGTAACACATCAAATTCTATTATGATCGGGGATAATTGGGAAAAAGATATCGTTGGGGCCAATAATCTTGGATTAGAAGCTATTTGGATTAACCATAACAATGAAAACAAAGTACTTATGTCGGGCGTAAAAGAAGTATCGAACTTTGAACAAGTTAAACTATGAAAAACACAGCAGCTTTAAATAAGCTTGTTCAGCTGTCCAAATATGCTGGAGAGCGTTTTGATTTGGTTCAGGCCGGTGGGGGCAATACATCTGTCAAGTTTGATGACAAGATGTACATAAAAGCTTCCGGCTATTTACTTTCAGAGGTTTCCGATACTCAGGGCTACACCATAGTGAAAACAATGAACGTCCTTTCTATCCTAGAAAACAACGAAATTTTAGAAGTAAAGGGCAAGAAAGAAAAAGATGAAAAGGCATCACAAAAACTACAACTTGCTATTCTTGAAAAAGGCCCTAGGCCTTCAATAGAAACCTATTTACATGCACTTCTTTATACATATACATTTCACGTTCATGCAATAGCCGTAAATATTTTCACTTCACATAAAAACTGGGAGGAGAAAATGAAAACAATTGATGCCGATGCACTTTTGGTCGGGTATGAAACACCGGGGATAGAATTGGCCTTAGCGCTTAAAAAAGGAGTCGAACTTTATCAGAAAGATAATGGCTTTTTGCCAAAAATTATTTTTCTGCGGAATCACGGCATTATTGTAAGTTCCGATAATTATGAGGAGATTGAACTTTTAACGGAAAGTGTTGTGAAAAAAGCCGAGGATACAGCGGGCTTGGATTTTTCAAGATATAGGACTACTTCCCAAATATCAAAATGCTATAACGGCATATTCAAAGAAGATCATATTACTTACTTGTCTGAAGATGCTATTATTTATGATTTATTGAAAAAAGTAAATAGCCAAGCCCTAAAAAAACCTTTTTCCCCCGATGGTTATGTTTTTTGCGGCCATACCATTTTAAAAATTGATGCGATCACCCCAAAAGCATTTGCCAAGTATCAGGAAACCTATGGGTCAAGCCCAAAAATTTTACTTTTCAAAAATTACATTTATATCGTAGCGGCCGACTTAAAAAAGGCCAAAATGATCGAAGATGTCTTTAAGAACAATCTTCTAATAGCAAATACATTAGGCACAGAGTTACAATTTTTAGAGGATAGCGAGATTAGCTATTTGGGGAATTGGGAGGCGGAAAAGTACAGACAAAAATTGTAACGCGAAAAAACAGAACAATCTTCTAATAGTACATGCAGGCAGTATAATCGTTAGCTAATGGTTTCTAAATTAAAGTCGTTCAAAGACAACGAAAACTTTACCTACCTCGGCATAGCTGCTTTTTTCGGATTTTTAGGCTTTATGCTACAACCCACCGCCTACACATGGGGAGAGCAAGATATGATGCCTTTTTTCGAAAGGGTTTTTGATCCGAATTACCTCGCCAATGATTTTTTTACAAATACTACAACGCAAAAGAATCCACGATGGGTTTATGGGTATTTTATCGTGGCCATATCGTGGCTTACCAATTTGTCGTGGTATAAAAGCCTGTATGTACTTAAATTGATTTTGTGTATTGTAAACCCCATATTGTATTATAAAGTCATTCTTGTATTGTTGCGAAAATATGTAGATAAGGCCGCAATGAGCAGGGTATCTCCTGTAATTCTGTTTCTTGTGGTGCTGATGGTGTTCCTGGACAATTTTCGGGATTTTTTCACCATAGCTTCGTGGTTGAGCTATACAAGAGCCATTCAGGCCAATAGCCTTGCCTTGGTTTTTTGTTTTATAGCTATTCTCTTCAAAGAGCGTGGTAGCAAATCGATAATCTATAGTGCGTTTTTCTTTTTAGCCTGTTTGATGCATCCCGTTGTAGGCTTTCTTGGAATCATGTTTTATATTATATTTCTGGTTCCACAATACAAAGAGGAAAGGAAGAACATTGCTAAAATTTTTCTCGCCGGTATTTTAGGCATGATCTGCATTAGGCTTACGTTTACTTCCGGTTCGGAACTATCGACCTTAGCGTTTATCAAGTATTATGTACTTGAAAGGCATCCTTGGCATTATCACGTTCCCTATTATGATATTTACGTGGAGGACTGGAAGCAGTACTTCATATATATTAACGTTCTTTTTGCGATTCCGTTCTGTTATGCACTGATTAGAAAAAAGAACAAGCTGTTGCTTTTATCCATCATTTCATGGACATGTTATTCCGGGGCGATCGCAATGCAATATATTTTTATTGACCTCTATCCGGTAAAGACGATGGCTTATCTAGGGGTTTCAAGATTTACCTCCTTTGGATACTGGATGTTGCTTATTTTATGGGGAATTCTACTATCTGATTTCATCAATAAGAACAAAGAATTTGTTTTTCCAAGCTTGACAATCAAAAACTTTGGACTTATAACCTTAAATTTATTCCTTGTAGGAATTTTATTTATTGACAACCCTAAAGAAAGTGCTTATCTCAAGAAAAAAGATTTTTATGATTTTGTAAGCAAAACCGCTGAAGACGCAATTTTTATTACGTATTCAACGAAGTTGAATACAGATATAAGAATTATAGGTAGAAGAGGGGTTTTGGTCGGACTCGAATTTCCTTTTGTCGAAACTGCTATTGCTGAATATAATGATCGGTTTTCAATGGCGTACGGCTCGCTACAAACTGAACCCAATGGCACCAATTTTTACAGGAATTTGAATTTGGATGAGTTTGTTGCGATTTCTAAAAAATACCAATTGGATTATATAGTGACGGAAGATAAATTCAGCAATAATTTTGGAGCTAATATTCCGGTCTGGAAAAACGGGAAGCTTAGAATATACAAAGTGAAAAATTTAGATTTTAATTTATGAAGATAGTGATACCCATGTCCGGAATGGGCAACCGTTTTATAAAAGCGGGTTATCAAACACCGAAGCCTTTGATTGAAATGGACGGTATCCCGATTATCGAACATGTGGTAAAGATGTTTCCGATGGAGGAAGATTTCGTTTTCATATGCAATAGTAAACATCTTGCGGAAACCAACATAAGGGCTGTGCTGCAAAAAATTGCTCCAAAGGGCATTATCGTTGAAATTCCACCTCATAAGAAAGGCCCGGTCTATGCCGTTAACGCAATAGAAAATCTTATCGACGAAGAAGAGGAGGTCATCGTTAACTATTGCGATTTCTCCTGTTATTGGGATTATGCCGACTTTTTGGAACACACGCGTTCGAGAGACGCAGATGGTGCCATACCGGCCTATAAGGGCTTTCATCCGCACATGTTAGGGGCTACCAACTATGCTTTTATGAGGGATGAAAAACAGTGGATGTTAGAAATAAAGGAGAAAGAACCCTTTACGGACAATAGAATGCAAGAATATGCTTCCATGGGCACCTACTACTTCAAAAAAGGAGCATATGTAAAAAAGTATTTTAAAGCCCTCATGGAAAAAGACATAAACCTGAACGGCGAGTATTATGTCAGTCTAATATACAATCTTTTGGTAGATGACGGGCTCAAAGTTTCGATCTATGACGTGGAACACATGTTACAATGGGGTACGCCGCAAGATGTAGAGGAATACAATGGTTTTTCAGATTATTTTAGGGCTGTTTGTGATTTGACATCTAATTCTGAAGTGCATCCGGCCAATGATATCAATTTGATTCCCTTAGCGGGTCTGGGTAGTCGTTTTTCCAAAGAAGGATATGTTGACCCAAAACCATTGATTTCGGTTTCCGGAAAACCTATGATCGTTCAAGCCGCGAACTATTTGCCAAAAGCGCCCAGAAATATTTTTATTTGTTTGGAAGAGCACCTTGTTGGGTATCCTTTGGAAAGTACTTTAAAAAAGAGCTTTCCCGACGGTAAAATAGTGTCTTTGGACAAGCCTACCGAAGGCCAAGCCTGTACCTGTGAGATTGGTCTGCAAGATGAAAATCCCGATAGTTCCTTATTGATAGCTGCCTGCGACAATGGCATGTTATACAATAAAGAAAAGTACGAGGCATTATTGAATGATACCACTGTTGATGCCATCGCATGGTCTTTTAGAAACCATCCGAGTAGTCATCTTAATCCCGAAATGTATGGCTGGATCAAAACGGACGAAAATGATACGGTTACAGGAGTAAGCGTGAAAAAAGCCATTAGCAATTCACCCAAAACAGACCATGCCGTAGTAGGCACTTTTTATTTTAGGAAGGCAGGTTACTTTTTAGAGGCCCTGTCAAGGATGTATGAAAAAAATGAAAGGGTAAACGGAGAATTCTATGTAGACAGTTGTCTAAACGAACTTGTTGAAATGAATTTAAATGTTAAAGTATTTGAAATAGACCATTATATTGGCTGGGGTACCCCGAATGACTATAAAACATTTAAGTATTGGCAAAGCTTTTTTCATAAGGTAGATTGGCACCCATATCGTCTGGAAAATGACATCACCGTAAATCGCGATGCTTTGGGAGAACTTGAAAAGGAGTATGATTCATTTCAGCAGGAGTGGGTCTAGTAAACGAGAAATAGTAAGGGCACTTCTATGGCCCCGGATTAAACATATAGATAAACACTAACTTGACTTAAAAGACGATACAAACATGGCATCAAAATTTGGACTACTTGGGGAAATGGAATTCTTGCAAAACTGGGCATCATCGTTCATAAGCTCCGTCAACCCCGCGGTAATTCACAACATTGAAAAATATATTGCGATAAAGAAAACGGTGTATTTAAATTCGTTGGAACATCAAAAAGGCGATTATTTGGAGTTTGGCGTTTATACAGGGTCCTCATTTTGTCATACGATCAAGTGTTTTAAGAAAATGGAAAAATTCAACCCCTTTCAAAAAGAGACAAAATTTATTGGATTCGATTCCTTCGAGGGTTTTGGCGAATTGGAAGAGGACGATAAACACCCTTTTTATGTAGACCAAAATTTTACTACCAGTTACGAGAAAGTCAAGAAAAGAGCTGAAAAGACTTTAAAAGGATGGGGCTCGGGATGCCAACTGGTGAAGGGATATTTCGAAGAAAGTCTAAAAGAAGGGCCATCAAAATACGGCATTGAGAATATTAGAATAGCATTCATAGATTCGGATACCTATTCCTCCTCAAAATGCGCTTTTGAATTTATTAAAAACAATATCAAAAGTGGCGCCCATATTATTCTGGATGATTTTTATAGCTATAATGGCGACCCAAAAAAAGGGGTCACATTGGCATTTAATGAGTTTTTGAGCGAATCTGAATTTAAATACAGAAAAATTCTTGATTACGGAATGGGGGGTATAGTTGTTGTTCTTTATAAGTAATTGATAAATTTGAGATTCTGGAAGTGCGTCGTTTTAAATTGAAGTAGTTCGGACCACTTCATGGGATAGAACAAAATTATAAGCAAATGAAATTGTCAATAGTGGTTCCTTGTTATAATGAAGCGAGGAACATACCTCTAATTCTATCGGGTTTTGAGAAGGTAATCAAGCGAAATGATATCGAGGTTCTTTTGGTCAACAATGGTTCGACTGATGACTCTAAAACCGTTTTTGAGGATTTAGTGCCCAAATATTCTTTTGCGCGATTGGTAAACGTTGATGAAAATAAGGGCTACGGCTTTGGTATTTTGTCAGGCTTGGCAGCGGGAAGAGGCACCTATTTGGGATGGACACATGCCGATATGCAAACAGATCCCAATGATGTGATCAAAGCCCTGGAAATTATAGAAAATGAATCCGAACAGGAAAAGATATATGTTAAGGGAGATCGAAAAGGGCGACCGTTTTTTGATCAGTTCTTTACCTCGGGCATGAGTCTCTTCGAAACCATTTATATGGGAGAGAAGTTGCACGATATCAATGCGCAACCGAATATTTTTCACCGGGACTTCTTCGCAAGCTGGGAGAACCCTCCACATGATTTTGCTTTAGACCTTTACGCACTTTATATGGCAAAAAAGCAAAAAATAAATGTAATCAGATTCGATGTGCTGTTCCCCGAGAGAATTCACGGCACCTCAAGTTGGAATACCGGCTTTGCCGCGAAAAGGAAATTCATAAAGAGAACGCTGGATTTTAGCGCAAAACTGAAGAAGAGCCTAAACTAATATGGAATATATCGCGCATCGTATCAATACGCTTTCCGAATTGGAAAAGCTGCCCACAAAATTTGGGGTAGAGATCGACCTTAGGGATGCACTTGACGGTACAATATATATTGCACATGATCCATTTACGCCTGGAGAAAATTTCGAGGCCTACCTTAAGCATTACAAGCACGGCACGATGATTTTGAATATCAAAAGCGAGCGAATAGAATTCAAGGTTTTGGAATTGATAAAAAAGTATAGTATTGCGCAGTATTTCTTTTTGGACTCATCTTTCCCCATGATTTATACAATGGCAGACCAAGGCGAGAGAAATATAGCATTGCGGTATTCCGAGTTTGAGGGAATCGATACCCTAAAACGTATGCAAGGCCGTGTAGATTGGGTATGGGTCGATTGTTTTACCAAGCTGCCATTGGACCACAACTTGTTTTTAAGGTTAAAAAAAATGAAGTATAAGCTATGTTTGGTCTCTCCTGAATTACAGGGGCGCGATGAAGATATCGAAAATTACAAAACGTATTTAGCATCGCAAGAAATCGTATTCGATGCCATTTGCACCAAACACTATAATGTCTCGAGATGGCTCTAAAAGATAGTTTATACTTTTCGTTGAAAGACAAAAAAGGGGTCTTCAAGCTCGAAATACTTAGATATAAGGTATTTTGGTTTGGGCTGGCTCTGAAAATAGCATTATCGTTTCTATTTGCCGGCCAATTTTTAAAAGAGGCTTTTATTCCGTTCGTGACTTATTTTTTTCAATCGGGCTTTAGCAATCCCTATGAATACTTTTATAACGCCGGGGCTGCGGACGCCTTTCCCTATCCGCCTTTTATGCTCTACTTCTTGGGCTTTTTAGGTGGTTTTGCGGCCAACCTAACCCCATTCTTAATTAGGATACCCTTGCTTTTGGCCGATGTTGGTATTTTACTTGTTTTAAGTAGGCTTCTTCGGGGTAAAGCAGTTAAATTATTGAAGTACTACTGGTTATCTCCCGTACTTATTTATATCACCTACATTCATGGTCAGTTGGATGTTGTCCCGATTGCCTTTCTCCTAGCATCTTCTTATTTGCTTTTTAAAAAGAAAAATGTTTATTCCGCTTTGATATTGGGCTTGGGAATAGCGACAAAAACCAATCTTGTGCTGGTTATTCCGTTCTACATTCTTTACATATGGAAAAACAACAACGAAAAAAAATTGGCTAAACTTGCCGTGCCTGCACTAATTACGTTGCTTGTTTTTTTTCTTTTGAATCTTCCGTATATAGACAGCGAGTCATATCTCAAAATGGTCTATGCCAATAGAGAGCAACCGAAAGTTTGGAATGCCAGTTTTTCTATGATGGGTGCATTAAACTATTATATCATCCCCTCGGTGTATCTTATTTTGCTGGCAACAGCAACTCGCTTTAAACGCATAAGCAAAGACTTGTTTTTAATATTCATAGGCTTTTCTTTTTCCGTACTCTTGATTTTTATTCCACCGCAACCGGGATGGTATTTCTGGATTCTTCCCTTTTTCGTGTATTTTGCCATTCGCGAAAATAAATTTTCGTTTTTGCCCATATTGATTTTACAGTTTGCATTCTTTGTCTACTTTGCCCTGACGCCGGATTCGGATTATTTCTACGTATTCCTGTTCAGCGAAAGTACGTTCACGCTCTATGGCTTTTTTGAGGAAAATCAGTGGATATCTCCTGATGTCCTGGCGAGTTTAGCATTGACCTTTTTACAAACTTGCTTGCTTCTCAACGTGTATTGGATCTATAAATGGGGCATCAAGAAGAACTTGGAGAAGAAAATAAAGAACAAACCCTTCTTAGTAGGTATAGGAGGGGATTCAGGAGTGGGAAAATCTACATTGACCGAATTGCTTACGAATCTTTTTGGAGCCCATAACATGACCATCATTAGGGGCGATGATATGCACAGATGGGAGCGGGGTCATGACAAATGGGAAGAAATCACACATTTATCGCCAAAGGCAAACCATTTACATGAAGATATAAGGCATCTAAAGGCATTGAAAGATGGCAAGAAAGTTTTACGAAGGTTTTATGATCATGGTACGGGAAAGTTCAAAGAACCTTCTAAAGTATATCCTAATAAAATAACCGTATTTGAAGGGCTGCATCCTTTCTATATTTCAGCAAAGCGAAATCTATTCGATTTGAAAATCTTCGTAGAACCAGAGGAGAACTTACGATTGCACTGGAAAATAAGCCGTGACATTGTGAAAAGGGATTATACAAAGGAGAAAGTCCTGTATCAACTAAAACTTAGAGAAGAAGACAGTACTAAATATATTCGTTCGCAAGCGCCATTCGCAGATGTGAAGATCGCTTTTTATTCGGTGGAGGATATTGATGACATTGGTAATGGCAAAGTACTGGAATTGGCACTTCGGATCGAGTTGGAAACGAATATAGACACTAGCAATCTGTTATATAATTTACATGAGTATCAGACATTACAAATTGTACATGACTATGGTGTAAGCAACCAAGTTTTGGACATTAAAGGCACCATTTCAAGTAGTGATATAAAAGAAGAAATGGAAAGGTTTATTGGAGACTATGATGAATTCACGGAAGATGCGGTTTTCGAAAAAGACCTCAATGGATTTTTACAGCTATTTCTCATTTACTGTATCGTGTTTAAAGCTCAAAATAATTCCTAAATGAAAAACAACGAACTGTATATATTTTTAGTAAAGTATAAATTGTTTCTTCTCGCGCTGTTGTTGCTATTTATTACCGTGGTAGTAATTCAGGTGAATTACAATAAGAATAACATGCATAATGAACATGTTGATGAGTATTTTACCATTAGCTCGATACACCCGAACCTTACTCCCGACAAAACCACGCATAGAGCATTAAATGGGCCGAGAATGTTCACTTACTTGTTTTATCCCGGAGCGATGGTAGGGATGATAAATCATATGGGCGGTAATGTGTATGAAGACGGATGGAAGTATCCTGGGCACAATTATTTTCTAAAAAACTATCGTACTTGGGGTTCTGGATCAAAAGAAAATATGGAAGATCCTAACTTTCGGTATTTCCATTATTACCTAAAACTACAGGCGATCTTCTTTATGTTCCTATCTTTTATACCAATTGTTTTTTTATTATGGAAGCATAAGCACTATGTTGGCATGTTCATGGTTGCAACTCTAGTGGGGATAAACTTGTTGGTTCTTGAGGAGCGCAGCCTTTTTTATATAGAGCCTTTATTGATTTCAATGATGAACCTCCTCATATGGCTCTATTTTCTTCTTGCCGGGAAAAAGAAAATTAGCCGGTTTTGGGTTATTTTCTCCTCCTTTCTTTTTGCAGTAACAATATCACTTAAATTTTCGGCCATATTTATTATCGTCCTAATTGCTGTTTTGATAGTTACCAAGTTTAAAACATTGGAAAAAAGACTGGCCACAAGCTCTCTTTTGATATTGCTTTCCTTGTTTTTCTTTTGTTTGATCAACTGGAATATTTTTTATAGCAAAGATGTCTTCAATGTTGTCGTTCATGACTATTTTTCGAATTTCTGGCAATACGCAACAGGAGCAAAAGGGCATGTTGTCGAAAGTTTCAAATGGGACAATTTTAGGAAGGTAGTTGGGGAGGTTTTCTATTCCCTAGGGGGGGTTGTTTTTCTATTGCCTATTATCCTTTTTTTTGGCCTGAAATGGTTTAAAAAAGAATCATTTCGCACATGGGCAGGTTTTATATTCGTCATTTTATTGTCCGTAGGCCTTATTATAAAGCAGCAATTGTATGTGGATAGGAACATACTTCCATTTCTTACAGCGCTGGTGCTTATCACCGGAGTCATGCTTGATCGAATCATTACCCATATTTCGAACAGCGATGGTTTTAAGAAAAAGATAAAACCAAGCTATTTGTATGTAATACTCGCGACGTTTATTTTTCTACCGATTTTGGGCGGTTCAAAGAGCCATTTTAAAACATTCTTTCCGAACGCAAAGGCCAATATAGCAACGACAATTGAGGGGATAAAAGAAAAGGAAAACCGCAGATTGGTGATAATCGATTATGCGGCTGCGGATGATTTCGAAGGGTTCTCATCAAAAAAGGAAGCGGCATCTGCAATACCGACCAATGGTGAAAACTTTAAAAGTTTCATACGAAATAGCATTGGTGATTTTCAAACACAGGATGTAGTAGTAGTTTCCGAAGTAAAGAATAATAAGCAGTTGACAACTTATGTACTGCCTACTATTTTTAATACCAATAGGCAATACGACAAATACTTTGTTTTTTATAATGATTCGAGTAAAAACATGGAATTTCAGAAGGTCAACGCTATTTTCAACGGCAAGGAGACAAGATCACTTCTTAAGGACTCTATTGCGATTCGAGAGGATTTGATTTTAAGGGAGGTTAAAATTGAAAAAAAGAAAAGAATCCTCTTCAAATTCGATTTTTTGGCGACTAAAATTAGCGATTGGTACGGGTGCCGATTTTATTTTCATGGAAGGGCATATGCTGAGGATATAAATAAGCTCCCGGCAAATAGAATAGAAAATGGTTTCGAGGGATGGGATTTTACGATAGATAAAGATAATACCATCAAGTACGGAAATTCTATGTACGTGTTTCAAGAATTCGACCCCAGTTTGAAGAAATACGAAGAGTTCACTTTTGGTATTTTTAGAGGATGTACAAAAAGTGAAGAGTTTAAAGTGAAGCATATTACCCTTTCTGAATAATCCTAAGCATCATTTATATCTTTTAAAATCAATTACCAGCATTAAGAGCACAAATTTTTTTTGGAGTAGTAATTAAAGCTCTTAGTTTGGCATTGCGAAGTACGTGTTCTGAAAAATCTTCTTTTGTGATTTGCGTTTTCCTAATTAGGCGATAATTTATCTTTAGGCCGACCGTAAGACTGCGCAAAAACCCATTTATAATATCTTCCAAATATTAAATTTGACTTTTTACCAGAAAAAGGATTATTTATACTTGACTCAATACTAATTGAAGTGTAAGTGATAATATACTACCTAACGTGAGTTCGATATAACTATAGTGTCAAATATAGTTGTTTGGTATCGACGAAATTGTTTTTGAGCGATGGTTTTCTATCCTTGAAATTATAGGCTATCAAAGCCGAAAAGATGTTGTTGAAGTAGTTTGCCACGCTCCTGTGCCTTGAGTGCTCAACTTGGCATATGTTCTTTAGTTGGTCGAAGATGGTCTCTATAATGGCTCTTTTCCTCAAGTGATAGGCATCGGCCATCGGTGTGACCAGTTTTGTTTTCATATTCTTTCTGAGCTTGGTGACCAAATGCACACCGTTGGAGAAGAGTTCGGCGAACAGTTTTTTTGATATATACCCCTTGTCGCCAAAGAGTTTGCCGAAGAGTTTTTTGACAAAGGCCTTGAAGCGTAGTGGTTTCCTATCGTCGGCATTCCCCCGGTCAGCATGAAATCTATGATGCCACCTTGGTCATTGGTGACAATGTGCAGTTTGAAGCCATAGAACCAACCAAGGGAACATTGCCCCCTCTTGGCAAGTTCTTTGAAGACCTTGTGCTGGTTGATGCGCTTTTTGTCACAGACGCGCAAAGGGGTCGAGTCCACGAAGCTGATGCCCGTACAGTGGGCAAGCCCGCAGGTCTTCAAGTATATGGCCAAGGGCATGAAGCTTTCCCTTTTGAGCTCTACCATACGATTGTAGGACACAAGGTCCGGGAAATGATCCGCCAGATGTTCGCGCACATATCCGGTGTAGAAATCCTTAAAGGTCCTGTATCCCGAAAAATGGAAGAGTACCTGAACGGTCATTATCTCGGAAAGGTACATTTTAGAGGACCTGATACGCTTTTTCCCATTAGAGATCGGGCTTCTTTGCCAAAAAGGGACAAATTCTTGGCAGAAATCGTCGATGGAACAGAAAATTTCGGTAATTTTAAGTGAAGACAACATAAGCAGAGGTTTCAGTTAAACAATTAGAATTCAACACTTTAATTTACTGAATATTCTGCTTTTTTGTTCCTGAAAAACCAAATTTCTTACGTCGAACTCACGTTACCTACGTTTAATACACGAAACGTTAGCCACAATTACACCTTTTCTTGGTCAATACTAAAAATTGGAATTACGAAGATTTACACTTAAAACGGACTTTCATCTGGACGATTATCAAATCGAAACGATAGCGGCAAAGCTGTACCCAAAAGGGATTTATTAATAATTGTAGTGCTTTGAATATTCCATGACTTTATATTTTCTTGATTAAAAGCATTGGCCTGGTAAAACATAACTCCCATATCTAGTACATTGGAAACATTCCAATTACCAATATCTTGATTAAAGATATTTGCATCATAAAACATCGACTGCATATCAGTTACATTTGACACATTCCAATTACCAATATCTTGGTTAAAATTCCGCGCACCCCTAAACATATTAGACATATCTGTTAAATTAGACACATCCCAATTGCCAATATCTTGGTTAAAATTACGGGCGCCCCAAAACATATCTGACATATCAAGAACATTAGACACATTCCAATCGCGAATATTTTGGTTAAATGTTTGCGCGCCATGAAACATTCGATACATGTTCTTAACACTAGAAACATCCCAATTATTAATATCTTGACTAAAAACACGGGTTTTGGTAAACATTTCAGACATATCCGTCACGCTTGAGACATTCCAATCACCAATAGTTTGATTAAAAGTATCGGTATTGGCAAACATCTTGGACATATCCTGCACTGCTGAAACGTCCCAATTACCAATATCTTGATTAAAAGCATCAGCACTGTCAAACATTTGAGACATATCCTGCACTGCTGAAACATCCCAATTACCAATATCATGGTTAAAATCCGTACTCCAAAACATTCCCGACATATCCGTTACATTAGACACATCCCAATTACTAATATCTTGGTTAAAATCCGTACTCCAAAACATTCCCGACATATCCGTTACATTGGAAACATTCCAATTGCCAATATCTTGGTTAAAATTAATCCGCCCGAACATTCCTGACATATCCGTTACATTAGACACATCCCAATTACCAATATCTTGATTGAAATCACTAAGCAAAAACATTTCAGACATATCCGTTACATTAGATACATCCCAATTACCAATATCTGAGTTAAATCGATTTGTACTTTCAAACATTCCCGACATATCCGTTACATTGGATACATCCCATTCACTAATATCTGATCTAAATTGATAAGCCTCATAAAACATTCGCGACATATCGGTTACATTAGACACATCCCATTTACTTACATCGCCATAAAAATCTCTCGCGCTTTCAAACATTCTCGACATATTGGTTACATTGGATACATCCCAGTCTTCAACGCCGCCATCAAAGGTCGATTTACTAAACATTTCCGACATATCGGTTACATTAGACACATCCCAATTACCAATATAGCCATTGAATGATCCAACTCCAGCAAAAAGCCCGCTCATATCCCTAATTTTACTGGTATCAATCGTATTTAATTCAACGCCACATTCTATTAATGCTATTAACTCCTGCTTATTATTGGGGCTTAAGCTTTTTTCAGAACATTTTACAACATCTGTTTTAGTACACGATATGGTAAATGTGGTGACTACAAGCAATAAAAAAACTTTATTCAACATAGTATGCTTTTAGACTTAACGAAGATCTCAGGTCTTTATTTTATTAAAATCTGGGCAAATAAAAAAGCTAAATATACCCAATAAAATGAGTGTTAAAGGGATAATTTTAAAAACACCTGTGGCTAACAAAGAATCTATAAACAATAGAGGTTTCGGGCATATTTTTAGAGTTTGTGTGTTCCTATCAAGTCGGTAAAATCTTTGGGACCGATAGCTCTATCGGGTTGCTTTGACAAAAAAACAAAAACAAAAGATTTGCTAGGTTAACGGAAAGTTAGCGTCTTTTTTTCGAAGGAGCTACGCCAGAAATTGAATACTCCTGCATGGAATTCATCCGAGTTGAATAAAAACAGTCTGTAACAAAAAGATATAAGATCAGCTTTAGCAATATTCAACTTCAATCGTTTAGGGTTTAACTCCCCACTCCTACCTAAAATTTGATTTTTATCAAATACACTGATAAAAAAATATCAAGAAAAAACGGGTTATTAAAAACTCATTTGGTGCAGCTTTGTTTTTTTTGTCATAAAAAAGTGCGAATTTCGTAAAAACCGCCAGAATGAATGAGCTGATCGACCAATTTGATTTAAATGTACCAGAGAGTTTTTCGATTCAAACTTACGTCTTCGGCATATTAATATGTGCGGTTTTGCTCTATCTGTTATCACTTGTTTATATAAAATTCGGAAAAGCTATTTCGAATAGGGCGCAATTGTCTAGAGTTCTTATTCTTGTAGGTATTACCACATTCATTATCATTTCAATCGTAAAATCATCCCTTGCCTTATCTTTGGGCTTGGTTGGGGCATTGTCGATTGTTCGTTTTAGAACGGCTATTAAAGAGCCAGAAGAATTGGGCTATTTCTTTATTGCCATCTCAATCGGGTTGGGCATGGGTGCCAATCAACTACTACCAACTCTAATAGGGTTTTTTGTGCTTGTGCTTGTCATTGTAGTTCTGAGTAAGAGTTCACTCAAAAACTCCATTAGCCAAAACCTTATTATTTCTATGACTTCCCAAAAGCAAGAAAAATCAAAGGTCACAGGTGAGATAAGCCAGATAGTACAGGCTAGTGCGAACCAGGTAGACTTAAAGCGCATGAAATACAGTGAAGATCGAATAAACCTGAACTTTTTGATAAACGTGGCCTCACTTGATACCATAAATGAGATAAATGACAATCTCCTAGGGTTAAATGATAGTATGGAAATTACTTTTATCGATAGCGAGGTTTAAGTGAAATCTTAGTATGCTAAATTTTACCCTGATTAAAATAGTAGCCTAATTAATTTGGGTCGTGTGAAGTACTCTTAAATAATACTCTGCAACTAAAGATGCTTTTAAGCAAGAAAAAAAATAAATCGCCGATTGTTTATACGATCATATCACTTGTCCTGTTGTCATTGCTTTACCTCACGGGATTCTCGTCTAAGTCTAATTCAAAAAAGGCAATGACGAAAGAGGGTAAAGATAACATCGAAACCCCTACGCGTTTGCATCGTTTGACAGATGCCGAAGTCATTAAAGACAAGAAAAATCTTCTCTATTCAGATACTATAGTTTCGATATTTTTTAATACTGAATATGGACGACCTCTCCTCCTCTATGTATACAAAGGCGAACTAAATAACAACCAGAAAAATGACAGGTTCTTTCTGCATGTTTACTTAAAAGATTCGGAAAGCATAAAAGAGATGCCACAAAAGAGGTTTCTGAATCTAGATTTTACGGCCGAACACGCAGACTTGACTATCGACGGCCAAAGTTATTTTGTTTTTAGGAAGATCTTGAGACACAACCTATTGGACCTCAAGAATGTAGATTTTATAAATACAGGCAGGTTCAATAAAGAAATGGGCAGGTCATTAACGGTCAACAATCTAAAAATTGAAGAGATAGTAAACTCTCAGGAATCAAGTTTTCTTGAAAAACTGACTATTTCGATAAAGGCAAAGGATTATGAAAAAATTGTTCTTAAAAGAGATGATGCCTTAAACAATGGTGTTCTTGTAACCACTGATGACGATCTGTATGATGCAAAAGTTAGCCTCGATAATTTAGAACCAGTAAACTCAAAAATACGTTTGAAAGGGGATTGGGTCGATCATTTGGACCATCCTTCGAAGTGGTCGTTCCGAATTATTACAGATGGATTAAGTACAGTCAAAGGAATGCGGAAGTTCTCGATTCAGCACCCCAAGGTCAGAAATCACCTTTGGGAATGGCTTTTCAACAAAGCCGTGAAGAATAATGACCTCATTGGATTGCGGTATGAATTTGTTGATGTAGAGATCGCTCTGCTAAAGGATAATAAGACTACTAGAACCATTTCTTTAGGTATTATGGCCGTGGAAGAGGCTTTTGATAAAATACTGATTGAGAATAACAGAAGAAGGGAAGGGTTGATTTTAAGTTTTGACGAGTCCATACTTTGGAAAGATAGACAACAGCAGTATAGTCTTAAGCTTCCCGACTCTTCGCTTTCCCGAAGCCACCAGTCCATTTTAAATGCACCGATTAATGTTTACAACGCCAACAAAGTGCTCGCGGACCCAAAATTGGCAAAGCAATTTGATATCGCCAAAAATTTGTTGGCGGCTTTTAGAACTCGAAAGTCAAAGATTTCAGAAGTTTTCGATGTAGATAAATTGACCACATTCGTCGCTTTGTCAAATTTATTCGGAGGTGCACATGGGTTTGTTAGGCATAATCTAAGATTTTATTACAATCCGATAACCAATAAATTAGAGCCTATATCTTTTGATTCGGATTCAGGACTTGCTTTGAATACGATTGTTCATTATCCCTTTTCTTTTGGAGATGACCTATATACCCAGAAATTAATCGAAAAACTAGAGATGGTCAGCTCTTCTGATTTTGTCAACAATTTGGTGAATAGTTCAGGCAAAGATCTTGAGAAACTATCTTTTATCCTTTCTGGGGAATTTGATTTTGAAATGGACCTTTCTATTTTGGAACACAACAGTAATGTTATTAAGAAGTATATAAATCCTTCTAAAGCGATTGTCGCGAACCTGGTCGATTTCAATGAAAGACAAATGACGGTTCAAATTAAGAATTTATCCACTTTTCCCATAGTCATAGATGGTATTGCTTATAAAAAAGGGAAAATGTTGACCAAGAGGATTAACAACCCGCCTGTTTATGCCAATGAAGAAATGACAATAACTTTTCCACTTAAAACGTCATTCGTCAATGCATTCGTTTCAAAAAAGAATAAGAAAGGGATATTTAGATTTCCAAACGATGTTAAAAAAATAAGCATAAGTCATCGGGTTTTAGGGCTAAAACATAAGAAGAGATCTGATATAATTCCATATGCCAATACCAATGGGTTGTCTGAAGTGATGTCTTCTTATAAGGAAACCTTCCAATCTACGATAAACAAATTCGATTTTGTTCATCTTGATGAATCAAACAAAATAATTATTGTAAAGACAGGGGAGCACCTATTGACAGAAAACTTGGTGATACCTTCTGATTTTTCAGTTATAATAGAACCTGGCTGTAGACTTGATTTAAGAAATAATGCCGCGCTGATTTCTTTTTCGGCCCTGAAATGCGAGGGCACCAAGGAAGTTCCTATCGAATTGTACTCTTCAGATGGAACAGGAGCGGGTATTTTTGTCACGAATACAATAGAAAAATCCATTCTTAACTATTGTTATTTTGACAACCTTTCGAACCCTAGCTCTCCCATTTGGGAACTTTCGGGGGCGGTTAATTTTCACGAGGCCGAGGTGGAAATCAACAATTCTATTTTTAAGAACAATCGAAGTGAAGATGGGCTGAACATCATTCGAAGCACATTTTTGGTAAAAAATTCGCAGTTTAAGAATACCCTGTCAGATGCCTTTGACGGAGACTTTGTCGATGGCAAGTTCTATAACTGCCAATTCTTCAATACGGGTAATGACGGAGTTGATGTATCGGGCTCAACGATATACCTTGAGGGCATTACTATTGAAAACCCTTCGGACAAGGGAATAAGTGCAGGAGAAGCAAGTACCGTTACAGGACAAAATATAAAAGTAATTGGAGGAGAAATAGGTATTGTCAGTAAAGATTTGTCTACTGTACTTTTATCTGACGTGCATGTTATCAATACCAAATTAGGCTTCTCTGCATTTCAGAAAAAAACAGAATTCGGTAAAGCTGAAATAACCATTGCCAACTTGGCACTTACCAATAACGCTTTGGATTATCTTATTGAGAACAATTGTAAATTGACGATCGATGGTGTGGCCGTTAAAACGGTTTCGGAAGGAGTTATCGACCAAATGTACGGGAATGAATACGGCAAAAGCAGTAAGTAAGGGGTTTAATGAAGCGAATTTTCAAAACTTTCGGTACGAAAGAAAGTTTGTTCTAGAGAATACCCAGCTCGAAGACGTTATTGCCAAACTCGTTCTGACCAATAGCTATGGTTTTACAGAGATATTCGAAAGAAGAACGGTAAACAATATTTACTTTGATGACCTCAACTCTAGTTTTTATCGAGAAAATGTTTCCGGTGATGGAATACGCAAAAAATACAGGATAAGATGGTACGGCGACTATTTCAGAAATGTTAAAAATGCTACGCTTGAGATTAAGAAAAAATTTGGCGTGGTGGGTGACAAAATCTCGTACAAGATGAAGGGTTTTGAGATAGATGATCTGCAACTCTTCGATATTGATCAAATTCAAGACCAAGTGAACGATCATTTTAACAGTGCCAATCAAAACCTCTTATTCACTTTTCAATATTTGACGCCAAAGCTCTACAATTCGTACGAGCGCAGATATTTTTTATCGTCCTGCGGAAAATTTAGGATTACTCTTGATTCCAATTTGAAATTTTACAATCCGAATTACAAATATTTTTACAATGAGAACCTGATCAACTTGGATGAGGTGATTTTGGAACTCAAATACGGCACAATGGACGATTTTGAGGGTAGAAAGTTGTCTCAGGAAATAACCCCGAGGCTTTCAAAGAACTCAAAGTATGTTCGGGGATTTGACTTGATATACAATCAGTAAATCGTATAATGACCAAATTAATCTCTATAATAACGCCGGCACACAACGCAGAGCACTTTCTGGCGCAATGCCTGACATCAGTAGCCGACCAAACGTACACCGATTGGGAACATATCCTAATAGATGACTGCTCAAGCGATGGTAGTGCTACATTGATCAATCAGTATGTAAGTAAAGACCCAAGAATAAAATACCATCGACTCTCGGAGAATAGTGGTGCAGGCGTTGCCCGGAACACAGCGATAAAGATGGCAAAGGGTGCTTACATTGCTTTTTTGGATAGCGATGATATGTGGCACCCTGAGAAACTTTCAAAACAACTAGCCTTTATGCAAAGGAATGGCTATTATTTCTCCTTTACCTCCTATGGTACTATAAACGATGTAGGAATACCGACCGACAAGGTGTTCCGTGCAAAAAAAGTAGTCACCTACAATTCTGCCCTTTACAAAAACCCTATTGGCTGCCTTACGGTCATGTACGATGTTGCCTATTTCGGAAAACAGTACATGCCGACCATAAGAAAGCGACAGGATTATGCATTGTGGTTGACATTATTAAAAAAGACCAATGGGTATGGTTTGGATGAGGTTTTGGCTACCTATCGTTTAGGGAACGAATCGATATCCTCGAATAAATTAGATTTAATAAAATACGAGTGGAGTATCTATCGGGACGTTGAGGGCCTATCCTGGTTCAAGTCCGCATTTTATCTACTTTCGGCCATCATTCTAAAAATGAAAACCTATTTTTGAGGCTTTAGTTCCGATTCAAATGCCCAGACCATCCATTTTAAATTCGATTGAACGAAAGTTTATTTTATTGATTGGAGACTTATTAATTATTCTTGTCTCAATAAATATTTTCATAAACCATGCTATTGATGCAGAGTTTATTTCGTGGCAGCTAAAGGTAGGGGTTTTTGCTTTTGGGATTATCGCTTATTTAATACTGGCTTATATATTAGAATTCTATAATCTAGAAAAAGTTTCCAATAGAAGATACGTACTGTCCCAGTCCCTATATATTACGGCCCTTTATGTGTTTCTGGTCTTCATCTTCACTGTAATTGTATTCGATGCAAGCTTTTGGAGAATACCACTACTATACTTTTTATTTTTGACCCCTATTCAAATTAGCCTTTGGCGCTTATTTTTTGCCAATGTCTTTAGGGTCATACCTGTAACAAAGAATGTGTTGTATATCTATGACAGTAATACCCATGAAAGTCTAAAGGAAGACATTGCGGTAATTAACGGCGACGGGGCCAATACCTTTTACCAAGTGAAGTTAACGTATTCCCTACACCACAACACAGACATCAAAAAAAGGTTTTTTTTGGAGGCTGCGGACAAGATAGATGCCTGTATCGTAAATATTAAAAGCTACAATGATATGCCAAAGGATTTGGAGAAAATGCTTTTGAGATCGATGCTCAACGGCAAAGAGGTTATTTCCTTTACATCATTTTATGAGAACACCTATGAGGCTTTGCCCATTAAATCGCACAACGACAGTTTTTATGAAATACTTCAGTTTCGAAATAAGAAAATACGATATGTCCAGCGGATTTTTAGTGTCGGAATCAATTTTTCAATTGTCTTGATAACAGGTCTTGTTTTCATCGTTTTCATTCCGTTTGTTCTTATTTTAAACCTATTTTTTAATAGGGGACCACTTTTTTATACCCAAAAAAGAGTTGGTTTACATGGTAAGGAGTTTAAGATTTACAAATTTAGATCAATGGTCGTTGATGCGGAAAAATCCGGAGCCATAATGGCTAAAAAAAATGATGCTCGAATAACCTCGTTCGGGAGGATATTGCGTTTGTTTAGGATTGATGAAATCCCTCAGATTTTATCAGTAGTCAAAGGGGATATGCAATTGATTGGGCCTAGACCGGAAAGAAGGATATTTGTGGATCAATTAAATAATATCATACCATTTTATAATGTACGGCACTTGATCAAACCTGGTATAACTGGTTGGGCTCAAGTAAAATACAAATATGGGGAAAACTTGGAGGATTCGATAAGAAAGTTGGAGTACGACTTATATTACGTAAAGAATAAGTCCGTTACCTTGGATTTACGAATTATTTTTAAGACAATTACTACAATTATTTTTTCGAGAGGGGCCTAAAGGAAAAAAGAAATGAAAAAAGTATTGATAACTGGCGGTGCTGGGTTCTTGGGATCTCACCTTTGTGATCGTTTTATAAAAGATGGTTTTTATGTTATTGCCATGGATAACCTCATAACCGGGGATCTCAAGAATATACAACACCTTTTTCCCTTAGAACAATTTGAGTTTCATCACCATGATGTATCCAAATTTGTACATCTTCCAGGTAAACTGGATTATATTCTGCATTTCGCTTCTCCTGCTAGCCCTATAGATTACCTAAAAATACCAATTGAGACATTAAAGGTAGGATCCTTGGGGACATTAAACTTATTAGGTCTGGCCAAGGAAAAGAAGGCCACGATTTTGGTGGCATCCACTTCAGAGGTATACGGAGATCCCTTGGTGCATCCACAAAATGAAGATTATTATGGTAATGTAAGCCCAGTAGGCCCAAGAGGGGTATATGATGAGGCAAAGCGTTTTATGGAATCCATTACCATGGCCTATCATCGTTTTCATGGATTGGACACTCGAATTGTACGTATTTTTAACACTTATGGTTCTAGAATGCGTTTAAATGACGGTCGGGTAGTTCCTGCTTTTATGGGGCAGGCGTTACGTGGAGAAGATTTAACGATTTTTGGGGATGGTTCCCAGACGCGATCTTTTTGTTACATAGATGACCAGATAGAAGGAATATACCGATTATTATTTAGCGAATATACAAACCCAATAAATATTGGAAATCCACATGAGATTACCATTAAGGAGTTTGCCGAGGAAATCATTGGACTTACAGGAACAGATCAAAAAATTATCTACAGGCCTTTACCTCAAGATGACCCTTTACAAAGACAACCGGACATTACTCGGGCAAAAGAAGTTTTGGGGTGGGAGCCTAAAGTTAAACGAGAAGTGGGATTAAAAATCGTATACGATTACTTTAAATCCCTTACTCCTGGTGAGCTACAAAAAAAGGAACATAGGAATTTTTCACAGTCCTCATCGCTTTAGGTAGATATTGTATAAGATGTTGATGGGTAGTTTTTCTTCGGTTGACGAGAATTTTCAATGGAGGTTTCAACGCTTTTTTAAAATACCAACATGTTTTATTTTCGCCTGATTATTCAGCCCTGGATGTACAAAATAGCTTGTAAGATTTGACAATTAAATCAGAGAGGTATATCTATTGAATCGCTTAAAAACCAAGGTATTTGTATATTCATCTGGTTCTATAGTGCCATGAATATCACTTTTTCGAACAGAAAAATGTTTTCCTATCATTCTTTAGAAAAAGAAATATAGAAAATCGCTAACTGCATCTACAATATTACCTAAATGCAAAAAATTCGGATTTCCAAGGTGCTTGACATGTTCTACACAGAAGGCCATTGGGTAGTAAAAACCTTTTGGAACAGTCTGTTCGTTGCCTTTTTTCTTATGCCCTGCGGAATTAATCTACCTTCTCCTTTTTTTATTGTTTCAATGGGCTTTGGAATGGCGATGGTCTTGAGAGAGAGAAAAAAATTTGTTTTTGAGCCAGCCCTGCTTCTTTTTCCATTCTATTTCATGCTCATATGCATAGGACTTATATATACCGAGAATTTGCACAGTGGTTTGGATTTGGTGCAGCGTTCACTTTCATTATTTCTATTTCCCATCATTTTTATGTTTGTAAAAGAGGATGCGGCTACGGTAAGAAGATTGTTTGATTTTTTGCTTGCAGGGCTACTAGTCTCATTTTGTATTAATTTTTTTAGTGCTACCCTGGCCTTTGTATCGTATATATCGGAAAATACCTCTGGGATTGAGATATTTTCAATTTTTGATATAGCTACCGAGCAATGGCATAAATTTTATTTGGGATCTGCGCTTTCAAAATCGTTGAATCCCAATTACATTTCTATTTATCTATTGCTGGTACTTGGTTATTATCTGAAAAAGAGATTGATTTCTCGAAATCAATTGGCCATAATAGTCATACTGTTCGTCTACATCTTTTTAATGGCTTCCATTGCTGCCTATTTAATTTTGGCCTTGATGTCCATTTTATTTGTTTTTGATGAAGCCGATAGGCAGAAGAAATATACGGGTATAGTTATCTTCATTTTAGGTGCAATGGTATTTCTAAACAATCCGAGAGTATCCGGATTTTATGAACTTTTAAGGGAGTTTCATCAAACCACTGATCAGGAGGTCATGATTTTGGGAAAGGCCAAGATATTGTCATGGGATGCCAGCATAGAATTAATCAAGGAGGCCCCTGTATTGGGATATGGCACTGGGGACGCAAATGAGGCATTGTTCAAAAAATACAACGAATTAGGGTATAGGTTTAACTTAGAAAACCAGTATAATGCCCACAATCAGTTTTTTCAGACCTATCTACAGATAGGTATTGTTGGTTTTGCAATTTTAATCGGCATTTTTGTGCTTTTGGCATTACAATTAAAAAGCAGCCGCCATGAATTTTCCGTTTTTTTGATTCTTTTCATTTCTCTATTGGTCGAATCTATGTTGGTCCGGTTCAACGGTATCGTATTCTTTTCCATTGTAGTTCCCCTGCTATTAAAGAAACGAAGCATTTTAGGGGGGAGGGTAATTAGGAACACCGAAAAAGTCATACCCTTAAAACTATAAATTTTAGTGAGAAAAAATATTCGAAACGATGTCAAAAAAGCCTCGGAAAAGATTTTGTTTTTCTAAGTAGGAATTAGTTGCACAAAGGGGAAAAGACTATTTTTGATTTACACATAGATAATGGAATTTTATGAACATTTTGATTCTTGGGTCGGGAGGTCGCGAACATACTTTCGCCTGGAAATTGGCACAGAGCCCAAAGCTAAATAGCATTTTTGTGGCACCAGGCAATGCAGGTACCGAATCCTTGGCTAAAAACATACCAATTGGTGTAAATGATTTTGAAGGCATAAAGAATATAGTATTGTCCAATAAAATTGATATGGTCGTGGTTGGACCGGAAGATCCATTGGTCAATGGTGTTCACGATTTTTTCCTGAATGACCCGGAGCTTGAAAGTGTTCCAGTAGTAGGGCCTCAAAAGGCAGCCGCAAATTTGGAAGGCAGCAAGGAATTTGCAAAACAGTTTATGCAACGGCACAATATCCCTACCGCGGCCTATCGGAGTTTTACTGCACAGCAATTGGAAAAGGGATTGGCTTTTTTGGAAACATTGAGCCCCCCCTATGTTTTAAAGGCTGATGGCCTGGCGGCCGGTAAAGGAGTAGTTATTCTACATGACTTGGAGGAAGCCAAACAGGAATTGACTTCTATGTTAAAAAACGAGAAATTTGGAGCCGCAAGCAAAACCGTTGTCATAGAAGAGTTTTTATCCGGGCTGGAACTAAGTGTTTTCGTGCTGACGGACGGGGAGCATTATAAGGTTCTTCCAACTGCCAAGGACTACAAACGAATCGGTGAGGGTGATGCCGGATTGAACACAGGCGGCATGGGGGCTATTTCCCCTGTTCCTTTCGCAGAAAAAGATTTCATGGACAAAGTACACATAAGAATCATTAAACCTACGGTAGAAGGGCTTAAAATGGATAATTTGCCGTATAAAGGGTTTGTCTTTATTGGATTAATTAAGGTGGGCAATGACCCTTTCGTTATTGAATATAATGTACGGATGGGAGACCCAGAGACCGAAGTGGTGCTCCCACGGATCAAAAATGATTTGGTAGAGGTCTTTCAAGCGGTTGCCGACCAAACTTTGGACACGGTGGATCTTCAAATAGATAAACGTTCCGCTACAACCGTCATGACCGTGTCCGGGGGTTATCCTGAGGCCTATGAAAAAGGACATGAGATTTTTGGTCTGGAAGATGTTTCGGATTCATTGATCTTCCATGCCGGCACAAAACTGGAGAACGGTAAAGTAATTACCAACGGAGGTAGGGTCATGGCGTTTACTTCTTTCGGAACTACCTTTCGGGATGCATTGGCCAAATCCTATGATAGCATAAAAAAAGTATGCTTCACTAAAATGAATTATAGAAAAGATATCGGTTTTGATTTATAGATAGGAGTGTGAGGTAATACTCTTGTCCTCTTCATTATTGTCATTGAAATTTTTTAACTGCAACATCCAGTAAACGAATGCCACGGCTCCTATGGCGAACAATAGCCAATTAAATACATTTGCCACCCACCAATTGTCCAATTCGCGAAGTACATCGTAAGGTGCAAAAAGGTAATCAACGAATAAAGTCTCTATCCCTCTGAAAAATGAAGTCATCTTGCTGTATATTTACCTGCAAAAGTATAAAAAGCCGGGATGATTTCAAGCATTTTTGAAAAAACAAAACCCATAAACTACCTCATAGTATTTGGTTTTCTGTTTGTTTTTTATTGGCTGGCGCACTTTTTACTTTTCAAAAGAGCTTACCCTCCCGAGGAATTGGTTTGGCAAATATTTGTTTTAGGAGTGCTTTTGTTCAGTCTATTTGTGGTCAATTTCATATGCCACAGGAATAAGATTACTGCTACAAATTCTTATGCCTTACTATTTTATGCCATGCTGATGTTGGTTTTTCCGGAAACCATGACGGACAGCGGTGCTATACTTTGCAGCTTTTTTTTGCTTCTGGCAACCCGTAGGATAATAAGCCTTAAGTCGCTAAAAAATATAAAATTAAAGATTTTCGATGCTACACTTTGGATAATGGTCTCCGGCCTTTTTTATAATTGGGCCATTCTCTATTTACTTCTAGTTTTAGCCGCAATATATATTTATGAACCTAAAAACATTAGGAATTGGCTAGTGCCACTTGCTGGAATTTTTACGGTTTTTGCCATTTCTTATTGTGTCTTGGTTTTGATTGAAAAACCATATCTATTGGACCGGCACTATGAGTTTTCCTTTAATTTTAATTCGCAGTACTTTTTTGATTGGAACAATAGTGCTAGGTTGATCATTTATATTTTGGTGACTTCGTTGGCCGCCTTGTTGGCCTTTATAAAATTGGGAAAATCCGGACTGGGCAAAATAATCACCATGCGCCTTATAGCACTTTCGTTCGGAATAGGGATTGTTCTAAAAGTTTTGACCACCTCCGAAAATACATACCCGGTAATTTTAACCTTCTTTCCCGCCGTGGTTTTTATGACCAATTACTTGGAATCTATAAAGCGACTGAACATCAAGGAAATTATTTTAATGCTTTCCATATTCATTCCGATTATGGTCTTTTTTATCGGTTTGATCTTAAAATAATAGGGTATATTTGAAAAAAGCGTAAAGTTATGTTCAGTGAATTCGCCTTCGGAATTTTTGAAGAAAGTATTCAAAAATACCATATTGAAGATGAGGTAGACCAGCCTTTTGAGAACCAATATCCCAAACATGATATTGCTCACTTATTGTACCGAAAAAACTGGATAGATACGGTGCAATGGCATTATGAGGATATTATTCGCGATCCGGATATTGAACCAAAGAAAGCTTTGGAAATAAAGCGAAAGATAGATGCAAGCAACCAGGACCGAACAGATCTGGTAGAGTATATCGATGGTTATTTCTTAGAAAAATACCAATCGGTTGAAATTTTAAAGGACTCAACCATCAATACGGAGAGTCCGGCTTGGGCAATTGACCGACTTTCCATTTTGGCCCTTAAGATCTATCATATGAAGGTTGAGGTAGAACGCAAGGACGCTACCCCTGAACATATTGAGAAATGTAATGGAAAATTGATGGTGTTGTTGGAACAGAAAAAAGATCTTTCCATAGCAATAGATCAACTGCTGGCCGACATAGAGGCCGGACGCAAATATATGAAGGTCTATAAACAGATGAAGATGTATAATGACGAGGAACTTAACCCGGTCCTTCGTGCCCAAAAATAGAACCGAACATATCCTGGTCATCCGTCTTTCCGCTATGGGTGATGTGGCAATGACCGTCCCTGTACTTTCCGCTTTAATACGCCAATATCCTAGCTTGAAGATAACGGTATTGACCCGTAGTTTTTTTGCTCCAATGTTCGCTGCATTGCCAAATGTGAAAATCCATGAAGCGGATTTCAAAGGAAAACATAAAGGATTTATGGGATTGTGGAGCTTATATGGTGAACTGAAAGGAAAAGGTATAGATGTAGTGGCCGATCTTCATAATGTATTAAGGACCCAGGTTTTAAAACGGCTCTTCTTTTTTAGTAGAATATCTTTTTATCAGATAGACAAGGGGAGACAGGAAAAAAAAGCACTGACTCGGGAAAGGAACAAAGCCTTCCAACCCTTAAAAACTACTCATGAGCGTTATGCCGATGTATTTGCAAGACTAGGTTTTTCTTTGGACTTGTCAAATACACCTCTTTTGCAAAGAGAGAAACTTTCGAACAAAATTATTGAACTCACAGGTCCCAAAACACGAAAATGGTTGGGAATAGCACCCTTTGCTGCCTTTTCTGGGAAACAGTATCCATTCGATTTAATGAAGGATGTTATAAGTCAAATTTCAAATACGAATAGGTACGATATTATTCTTTTTGGTGGTGGCCCAAAGGAAATCCAACTTTTGGATACTTGGGCAAATACATTTGATCGTTGCATCAATATGGCCGGAAAGTTTTCTTTTACAGATGAACTGGCCTTAATCTCCAATCTGGATATCATGCTTTCCATGGATAGTGGTAATGGTCATCTGGCCGCTATGTATGGAGTACCCGTCATTACGCTCTGGGGCATTACCCATCCCTATGCGGGGTTTGCCCCCTTTGGGCAGGATATCAATAACCCCCTCCTGTCTAATAGGGATGAATATCCACTTATTCCAACTTCGGTCTATGGCAATAAGTATCCCAAAGGCTATCAGGATGCCATGCGCACCATTCCGGCAGAGATAATTATTGAAAAAATAGAATCTCTATGTAAAGAGTAGTTTTCTTTTATACCGTTTGTGGCTTGGATTCAATTGATTTAAAATACTGGCGCAATTGTGTCATGAAACGGTATTTACGGGCACTGGGGGCCATTTCTACCATTAAGGTCCGAATACCGATATAAGAACTCATCAAATAAATTGCTACACCCTCGGCATCAACATGCCTATCAATATGACCATTGAATTTGCCCTTTTGTATGGAAGAAACTAGATTTACTTCCCATATTTTAAGGATATCGCTCAAATGTTTCATGATTTTCGGATTTCTCCCGTTGAACTCATTAATAAAGTTACTTAGAACAAAACCATAATCAAGCTCATTGTGAACAGCTGTCTCTAGGGCATCCTCAAAACAATTTGTAATGAGATCCAAAGGATTTTCATGTCCCTCAATGGGCTCAATGAGCATACTATATATTTTTCGAACCACTAGATTTTCCACAATTTGTATGAAGAAATCCTCCTTGGAACTAAAATGATAGTAAAATGCGCCTTTGGAAAGGGAAAGTTCTTTAAGAATGTCATCTACACTGGTATTGTAATATCCTTTTTTGTAAAACAATTCCAAGCCTGTGACTTGCATACGTTGCATGGTAGCCATACGTTTTAGGTTTTTGTCCATAAGATTTGTGTTTTGGGTTAAAAAGACCGTTGAGTCTAGAACAAAGAACCCCCGAATAGCACTTTGGCTCAATATTTAAGGACAAAGCCAAAGAAAAAATCGTTCAAATGACAAAACCTCGATGAATGCACTATTATCTAAAAAAACAAACCGACCAAGCGGTCGGTTTAAGTGTAATAATTTCCGGTTTAACAACAGGTAAATAAGAATCGGTGTTGAAACATGAGGCCTTTAAAACAGTTACAAATACCGATTCATTCAGCAGCAGCCACCCCCATCATAATGATATGTTGATTTACTGATAAAAATATCATCCCTATCCAATGAAGCCAATGCACCCGCTGTTTTGTCACAAACCGCCAAAGGCTGGTTTTTTAGCAAAACATGCCCTTTTTTGTCATCAAAAGAATTCTCATTACCATAATAAATAGCTGCTTTCCCAGTAAACACACATGGGCCATCTTTGGGCATAGGATCTTTAATTGCCGCTACCTCTATGGATTCGATATAAATCAATTCATCGGTAGGATAATTTTTTGGATCCAAGATGCGGTATGGCTTTCTGGCCCTTATTTCAACGGTGCCAAAACCTACATCGGTCAATGCCTTTATATAGGTTGCTATAGGCAAGCTTCCACTTAGGCACAAGGCCCTTAGCCTATCATCATTTCTCAAGCTCTCGTTCATCGCTTGCTCGCAAACGGGATCGCTCATCACGAGTCTGCCATGTGGTTTCAACACACGATACATTTCTTCAATGGCCCGTTTTAGGTCGTCTTCCTTAAAGATATTGAACAAACAGTTCTGGGCGGCTACATCTATGCTGCTGTCCTCTACCGGAAGATTCAAGGCATCTCCTTTTCGTAACGCTACAAACTCGGATTTGAACCAATCGTTTTCTTTTTCGGCAATCTCAAAGTTTTTTCGACTGGCGTCTAACATTTCATCAACTACATCTACACCGACTACTCCTGATTTTTGACGACTGAAATATGAAAACTGTAACAACTCCATTCCACCGCCGACTCCTACATACAGTATTTTCGGATTGTTGGTCAAATCCCTGGCATGTACCGTGCTGCCGCAACCATAGTTCATTTCTTGCATAATCTTTGGCACAGTAAGGCCTGGCAATTCCCATATGGGATTGGTGGTACAGCACAGGCCTACATCAGGCGTTAAAGCAGCTTCCTTATATAGGTCGTTTGTAGCTTGTAAATAACTCATATTGTTTTCTTTTTTTGAATATCCTCCGCCTTTCGCGGAGCCTTATTATTGAAATATAGTTAAGGAAGAAACACTTCCTATATTACTGTACCTTGGCAACTGCTACCCGCCCCGGCGGTACAGCCATAACAATGTTGTGAAATAATGATGTTTCGGTCATTCAATATGTCCTCATTGTAATCCTTGATGTGCTTTATTTTGCTAGCGACTTTAAGCCCTAACATTTGATTGAAGTCACAGTCGTAAAGCCATCCATCCCAACTTACCGAAATGGTGTTGGTACACATTACATTTTCCACCGCTTCAGAATTGTAGGCCTCTACCAATGCATACATATAATCTTCATAGTTTTCAGAGGCGATGAGGTAATCCAAAAAACGGGAGATAGGTAGATTTGTAATAGCAAATAGATTATGGAACTGAATACCGAAATCTTCATCCAAGGCTTTTTTGAAATCCTTTTCCAACGCAACTTGGTCACCGGGTAAATAGGCTCCCGATGGATTATATACTAAGTCCAATCGCAAATTCTGGCCTGGCAGGCCATACCCTACTGCATTCAATTCTTGTAAAGCCTTGATACTTTTGTCAAAAACACCATCGCCCCGTTGCTTGTCCGTTTTTCCACGGGTATAATGCGGCATTGACGAGACCACATGCACATTGTGCTTTTTAAAGAACTCGGGCAGGTCATAGTATTGCTTGTTTGCCCGAATGATGGTCAAATTGGATCGCACAATAAAATCCTGAATCCCTGCTTTGGCCGCTTCTTCGACAAACCATTTAAAATTGGGGTTCATTTCCGGGGCACCTCCAGTAAGATCTAGGGTATGGGCCTCTGTATTGCGAATAACTTCCAGGCATTGCTTCATGGTCTCACGCGTCATGATTTCCTTGCGATCGGGTCCTGCGTCCACATGGCAGTGTTCACATACCTGATTACACATGTAACCTACATTGATTTGTAGAATCTCCAATTTTCTGGGCCGTAATGGAAAATGTCCTATGTTGGTAAGCTTGTCCTTAAAATAGGGTAGCTCTCCTTCAGCGAAAATCCCCCCATTTAAAATTTCCAACTGTTTATTGGTCTTGGCAAGGTCTTTCTGCCTAGCCTTTAATGATTTCGTGGCCATAATATTGTTCTTGGTCGGTGATTAGCAGTTATTAGGTCATCGACAGGATTGCCTTCAACTAACAACAGTCAACCATCAACGGATTTACATGCTCAATTTGTTATACTTGTTCATCATTTGCACACCGTGCACCAAGGTGGCACCACTCTCAATGGCCGCCCCGGCATGTACTGCTTCCATCATTTCTTCTTTAGTGATACCACGTTGCAGGCCATCCTTTGTATAGGCATCGATACAATAGGGGCATTTAACAACATGGGCAACGGCAAGTGCGATCAACGATTTTTCGCGAGCACTTAATGCCCCTTCCTCAAATACTTTTCCGTAATAATCAAAAAACTTGTTTCCGAGTTCTTCGCTCCATTCCGTAATCTTTGCGAATTTCCTTAGATCCGCTGCGTCATAATAGGTGTTCGCCATGATAACTTTTTTATATAGGATTTATTAAGTATGGAATCCAGAATAGGCTGTTTAGAGCCATAAGCCTGTTCCCATGGTTTTTATTTAAGAATGATTTTTGGTATTGAAAGAGCTGTACTGCTTTAATAAACTCTAACAACAAAAGAAGCCGGTGAACCCTTATTAAAAGGTATATGAAGAAAATGAAAATAGGTAGAGGTAAGCACAAAGCCGTAGTTTTGTACTTTTTGGTATAAAATTCGCATTAGTAGCCGAAGGACGACTTTTGGGAAAGTACGGAACCTGTTTAACAGAATCCTAATATCATATAATTGATCTAAATCGATTAAAGGCTGTAACCGCACTAATTCCATTTTCCAAATATCGGCCCAATCCATAACGGCCTTGAAAAGTTTGGATGTTTGCCAGGGCAAATTGACGAAAGAAACAGCACGGAACTGTGATCGACGTATTCCCATAAGATAAAAACCCCCATCCACCGAAGGTCCAAGGACCAGCTTTTTGGATTTGAGCTGCTCCTGTGCTTCTAGAATGTGGGAAACGCGAAGATGCGGAGTGTCATTTCCTACGGCTATTATAGTATCGTAGCCTTTATCAAAAACCGCTTGAAAGGCATGGGTAAAACGTTCCCCAAAAGAGTTTCCTTTTTGCTGCTTTTCTGTGAGATGAAAAAAGGGCAAACCCGTTTTTTCGACCTCGCCCAACGTGTTTTTTGTTAATTCGTCAAAAAGATAAGCACCATTTCCAATAGGCTTATACTTCAACTCTTCTTTACCAGAATTGGCAAAAATAAGTACAGCTGTTTTTTGATGAAAGGTTCGTGCCATCAGTTTGTTTATACCGTAAACTTACAATAAAAAGCGTTCTTCCATTCAGTCGAAAGGGTAAAAGGTTAATTACAACACTTTAAATATTTTATTGGACTAAATAGTCGGTCAAGGTCATGCTAAGCAAAACACGAAAAAGATAATGGAAAGACAAATGAGCCTTAAGAACGTTGAAATGCAAGAATACCTAAAATATAAAATTGCCCATATATAAAAGAAGACTGGACAGTCGGTTTCAGAGAATCCTTTTTATTAAACATGATGAAGATCATAGGTGTGGATGCACGCCATATTTATCTTGGTAGGATAAATCCATTGGGGATTAAATGAAATTTAGGGATTATTACAACATTTTAAATGTAGACAGTAATGCCAGCGATAAGGATATCAAAAAAGCCTATCGCAAACTGGCTACGCAATATCATCCGGATAAAACAAAAGGAGATAAGGTATTGGAAGAAAAGTTCAAGGAGATTTCCGAGGCCTATCAAGTGTTGGGAAATGCTGAAAAGCGGAAGCAATATGATGCTTTAGGCTCGGATTGGGAACAATTTCAACAGTCGGGGGCTAGCTACGATGAATTTATGCAGCAACGCAATCGATACCAACACTATAGAAATCGGCAACAATATACGTATGCGGATGGGGATTCCGGCTTCGGGCAGGAAGGTGGTTTTTCGGATTTTTTTGAAGCCTTTTTTGGTAGTGGTGCAAAAGGAGGAAGATATGGGTTCCGTGGTGCAGATGTATCCGGGGAGGTAACCATAGATCTTACCGAAGCTTATAACGGAACGGAACGGGTACTCGAATTGGATGGGCAAAAAATAAAACTAAAAATTAAACCAGGGGCCTATACCGGATTACAATTACGTGCCAAAGGCAAAGGCCAAAAAGGGAGTCAAGGACAGGCTGGAGATCTGTATGTTGATGTTAGGGTACGGGAGCATGCTATGTACAAGAGAAAAGGAGATCACCTGCACATGGATTTATCCGTAGACCTTTTCAAAGCCCTTTTGGGAGGGAAACAGGATGTACTAACACTATCCGGCAAGGTGAAAATTCCGATTAAGGAATGCACCCAAAATGGCAAGACCATCCGTTTACGGGGCAAAGGGATGCCCAAATATGGAAAACCGGGACAATACGGAGATTTGTTTGTCACCATCAATATACAACTACCTACTAAACTTACCCCTAGACAAAAGGAACTGATAAAGGAAATTCAAAATAGCCGATAAAGGCCAAAAGAAATAACAATGAAAGGAAATTTTACTGCTTTGATACAGTCGGAAAAACCAGTTTTGGTCGACTTTCACGCAGATTGGTGCGGACCTTGCAAGATGCAGGCCCCTATTCTCAGGGAGGTAGCCGCCCAAGTCGGGGAAAAGGCCAAGATCATAAAAATTGATGTGGACAAGAACCAAAATGTAGCCAATAGGTTTCAGGTAAGAGGCGTACCTACTTTGATACTTTTTAAAAAGGGCGAGGTAATCTGGAGGCATTCCGGAGTAATGGACAAAACGCAGTTGGTAGAACTTATCAATAAGAATTCAGGGTAATGAAAGAAATCGTTCAATTTGATTATCGGTTAAACGCCGTACTCGAAG
Source organism: uncultured Flavobacteriaceae bacterium (assembly GCA_947494715.1). Taxonomy (GTDB): domain Bacteria; phylum Bacteroidota; class Bacteroidia; order Flavobacteriales; family Flavobacteriaceae; genus Ulvibacterium. The sequence goes on from CANLWG010000014.1 coordinate 155,027, forward strand.
CTTTTGAAGAAGCATTGACCTACAGGGAACTTAGCTATTCCCTAAATGGCCTTAAGCGATATGGATTTCTGAGCGATACCGAATTATTGTATGCTATTAAAAGAGCCATGGGGATTTGCAATTGCCTTGGGATACCCACGCGAAACCACTTCAGGTATTTTTTTAAGGTAGATGGCAAGACCAAAGACGTAATAAAACAATGGAAGGCAAGTAAATTGGGTTTTTATCTGGTCTTGTGCAACGGAGCTCCCAACAATCCTTTTGCGGGTGCTTTACAGATGGAGATGTTACAACATTTTCTTTCAAAATTAGAGTAGCTTTGCATGCAAAACAAGTGTTTTGGGAACCAAGTTGCTTATGAATAACGCATCCGTCGGACTGGTACTCTCGGGAGGCGGTGTACGGGGCATGGCACATATAGGGCTTATCCGTGCCATGGAAGAGTTGGGTATTTCTGCCCAAATGGTCAGTGGAAGTAGTGTTGGGGCTTTGGTCGGGGCGTTATATGCCAATGGAAATTCAGTCTCGGACATGCTTTCCTTTTTTAAGGAAACGCCCTTGTTCAAGTACAATTTTTTGACCATCCTTAAACCGGGATTTATTGATACGGATAGATATTTTGAAATTTTTAAAGGATACTTTCCTCAAGACACCTTTAGTTCACTAGAAAAGGACTTATATGTAGTGGCCACTGACCTTCAGAAAGGTGAACAACATTTTTTTTCTGAAGGAGAACTTATACGGCCTTTGCTGGCATCCGCTGCCTTGCCACCAGTTTTTAGCCCTGTGGAACTTAACGCTAAATTATATGCGGACGGTGGCATAATGAATAATTTTCCTTTGGAACCCATACAGGATAGTACGGATTACGTTATCGCCGTAGTTGGAGAACTCAATAAAAACGCTCTTAAAAATTCCATACAACTTACAGGTAGGGTAACAAGCCTTATGATCTACGCTATTAACAAGAAAAAATTACAATCCTGTGATTTGTTGTTAGAATATAAGGAATTGGAAAAAATAGGGGTACTCGATCGTACAGGAATCGAAAAGGCTTATATAACGGGATATGATATGGCCATGGCAACATTGGCGAGGGAATTGGAACAGGCCCAAAAATAAAATAGGTTTGGATTAATAGGATGGACTTAGTTTCTGTCCGAACCGACTAAATCGTCCATTATGGCAATCTTCAAATTTTCCCAATCTCCGAAAAATAGTTGATACAGCTAAAAGCCCCGATAAATAGCACGTAACTGGACAAGGAACCCCAAATAGATTTCATTTACAAACCAAATGGTCTTTTTCGTGACTGCATATATGGTATGAAATCTTTTGCTCAAGAAGGATTTAACCCCAAAATCTTAACTGGCCTCAACTGCTTTTTGAAGAAATTCCTCCAGAGAAAATAAATTGGCGATTGTTTTTAGACATCGTCGTAATCTATCGTCAAGGTGGGTGTTGTGGGATGTGCTTGGCAGGTTAGGATAAATCCTTCTTCAATTTCACCGTCCGTAAGAATCTGGTTTTTGACCATTTCTGCCTTCCCTTCGGTAACCCTTGCGATACAGCTGCTGCATACACCACCTTGACATGAATACGGGGCGTCTATATTTTCTTTAAGAACGGCATCCAAAACGAGGGTTTTCTTGTTCATTGTTACGGCAAATTCCTCATCTTCAAGAATTACGGTAAGTTGGGTCTGCCCTTCAGCGGTTTCCGGTATTTCATCTAAAATCTCCGTGGTGGTAAAAAGTTCAAAATGGATTTTATCTTTGGGAATCTCCTTATCCTTGAGCGTATCACTCACAAGATTGATCATAGCTTCGGGCCCACAAAGATAATAGGCATCAAAATCAATATTTTTGTGTTTGTTCTTTAATACATAGTTAACGGTGGAGACATCGATGCGTCCGAATAGGGAATCGCTCTCGTGAGTACGACTATTGATAAAATAGACAAAAAACCGATTAGTATAATCCAATTGTAGTTTTACCAGATCCGTATAGAACATGGTTTCCTCATACGATCGGTTCCCATAGACCAATACAAACCGATTCTTGGGATTGCTTTCCAAAACAGTACGAACAATACTCATAATAGGTGTAATACCACTACCGGCGGCAAAGGCAGCAATATTTTTTGGAGTATCCGAAGGCTTAAATACAAACCGACCCTCCGGGGGCATAACTTCCAATACTTCCCCTACGGTCAATTTGGTATTTGCATAATCGGAAAACCCTCCCTTGTCCACTTTTTTTACCCCAATGGTAATAGCGTCCTTTTTTGGTGAGGAACTAATGGAGTAGGCCCTTCGTAGTTCTTGTCCTTTAATTTCCTTTTTGATGGTAATATATTGCCCCGAATCAAAATCAAAAGTCTGCAATAAGTCCTTAGGAATTTCTAAGGTAATCGCCACCGCATTAGGGGTTAACGGTTTTATATGTTTTACTACCAAAGGATGGAAATTGGCCATATTCAAAAAATTTGTGCAAAATTACATAAAGCAATTCCCATTTTGGACCGGAATGTTCAAAAAATAACAACTAATTGTAACAAATATGGTCTTTGCTGCACTAACTTGCCGTAAAGAACACTGACCGGAATGTTCAAATACTTCATCAGCCTGCAATGGAAGTCATTTTTTAGGTCGGCCTCCCTCGGAAAGGGGCTTGCACTAAAGATTTTGATGTTTTTCTTCGGTATTTACATGATAGTTTCGTTAATCTTGGCCGGATCCGGTCTTTTTTTTCTTTTACAAAAGATTTTTCCCGGAGCGGATCCTTTGCTCAAATTGAGCGAATTTATGCCCTACTGGTTGCTAACTGAACTTTTTATCCGGTACTTTATGCAAAAGCTTCCTGTAATGGAAGTAAAACCCTTGCTTGCACTGCCTATAAAGAAAAGCACCATCACCCATTACATCCTCGGCAGGTCTGGATTATCGTTCTATAATTTTATGGGCCTATTTCTATTCGTTCCCTTTGCCATAGTGCTTTTGGTCCAAGGATATCCATTTCTAAATGTGGGTTTTTGGTTGCTTTCGGTTGTTTTCCTGGTCCTCATGGTGAACTACATTAATTTCATCATCAATAAAAATGATAAGGCACTCATTATTTTGGCAGTAATACTGATTGCACTCTATACTTTAGAGTATTTTACCATTCTTCCCATTACAAGCTATGGAGGTAAAATCTTTTATGCGTTTTATGAATATCAATCACTTTTTATAATCCCTCTATCCTTGTCCTTTTTGGCTTACCTTATTAATTATAGGTTTTTGCGAAAAAAGATTTTTCTGGATGCTTCACTTGGCAAAAAAACCAAAAAGGCTATTACCTCGGATTTGGCATGGACCAAACATTTTGGAAGTATCGCACCCTTTTTACAATTGGATTTAAGGATGATATGGCGAAATAAACGTACAAAAACACAGGTATTCCTTTCCTTGGCCATGATTCTATATGGATTGGTCTTTTATACCATGGATGATTTTGCCCTTACCTCCAGTATGATGGTATTTGCAGGGATTTTTATTACCGGGATTTTTTTGGCCAATTTTGGCCAGTTTGTTCCAGCTTGGGATAGTGCCTACTATAGTATGCTAATGTCGCAGAACATTCCATTGCGGAAATATTTGGAGTCCAAGGCAGGATTGATTTCCTTTAGTGTTGTTATAATGTTCCTGCTTTCCATTCCCTATGTGTATTTTGGGTGGCAGGCCTTGGCTATTAATTTCAGTGCCGCACTTTATAACCTGGGTGTGAATATCCCGGTAATACTACTTTTTGGTTCTTTAAACAAAAAGCGGATCGATTTGGACAAAAGTGCCTTTTCCAACATGCAAGGCATGGGAGCTGCCCAGTTTTTGGTAATCATCCCCCTACTGGGACTCCCCGTAGTAGTTTTTGCCCTGCTTAAGTTTCTAACCTCTTTCGAGGTTGGGTTGATGGCTATGGCTTCATTGGGTCTGTTGGGCTTTGTTCTCCGTAAAAGGCTTTTGGACGGTATTACGGAATTGTATAGAAAAAAGAAATACGGTATGATAGCCGGGTTTAAGGAAAAGAATAGTTAGGTAATATGATACTTGCACTATGATTACAGTACAAAAACTGACCAAGAGATACAGGAACCAAATCGTTCTAAATTTGGAACGATTGGAAATTCCCAAAGGGCAAAGTTTTGGGTTGGTCGGTAACAATGGGGCAGGGAAAACCACATTTTTTAGTCTGATACTGGATTTGATAAGGCCCACTACGGGCTATATTGTAAATAATGATGTACGTGTGGATACAAGTGAAGCATGGAAACCCTTTACCTCTTCATTTATTGATGAAACCTTTCTTATAGGATATCTTACGCCCGAGGAATACTTCTATTTTATTGGGGAGCTTCGTAATCGGAATAAGGCCGATGTAGATGCCCTTTTGTCCAAATTCGATAATTTCTTCCACGGCGAAATTCTGGGACAAAAAAAATACCTGCGGGATTTGTCCAAAGGCAATCAAAAAAAGGCTGGTATCGTGGCCTCATTTATTGGAAACCCTGAAGTGGTAATATTGGACGAACCCTTTGCCAATCTTGATCCCACTACCCAGATTCGTTTAAAAGGGATTGTTAAGGACCTAACGGACAATACGAATACTACAGTTTTAATTTCGAGCCACGACCTGATTCATGTCACCGAGGTTTGTGAGCGTATCGTAGTGCTGGACAAGGGCGAAATGGTAAAGGATATCCAAACCTCAACCGAGACCTTACAGGAATTGGAGCGTTTCTTTGCCACGTAAAAGGGGCATCTTGTTTAGGACAAGATGCCCATATCACAAACAGTATAATCAACCTAGCATGGCCGAAGGGTCGTAATGAAAGGACGCCTTTTTGATTTTTCCGTTCTCAACCTGATACATAGAAAGCTCCTCCATGTTTACCCGACCTCCATTTTTGAAAGTTACATCACTGGTCATTGGGACTACAAAATGGTTGGCGACCACAATTGGGTCTCCCACAGTACCCCCATGCGCTTCTTGAATGTTGCTCGCCCATTCTTGATATCCCTTAATAATGTTATCTATTCCTTCTGTTCTTTCATTGGGAACGCCGGGCATTTCTACACTTATGGCATCATCCGCATATAAACCGTAGGCTTCATCATACTTGCCTTCCCTACAGAGGCTTACTAATTTGTCTGCAACTTCTTGTGTACTCATTTGTTCTTGTTTTATGATTAATAAATAAATTAGGTTTTAGTCAAATGACCGGTTTAAATAGGAATTCAAAGGTTTTATGGCCTCAAAATGGCTCAGAATCTCGTTGGTCAATTCATTTGAACCAAAGAATGGCTCGATCGGAAATTCTGCAAAGGCATAGAACTGTTTGTTATAAATGTGTTCTGTTTTTTCTGCAGTAGCTATCAGGCTCTTGTCCAAACGTTTTGCTTTTTCACCCTTAAGCTGGCCAAAGGTATTTTTAAAATCGTGGTATTCAAGAATATTTAGAAAATCATCCGTTTGGGATGCAATATGATTTCTTACCTTTTTCAGTTGAGGGGTACTTATCATAAAAAGTCCGCCACCGACATGTACATTTTCCGCATCAATACCTAAATAATAACCGGGAAGTTCCGATTTTTTCCCGTTCGGAGAAAACCCGGCCTTCATAATAAGATTGTAAGGTGATTTATCCTTTGAAAATCGCACATCACGATTAATACGGAACATCGCTTTTTTAGGATCCAATAGAATACGGTCGTCCCATTTTGCCAATACGGGAAGTATTTCCTCAAGCAAATTAATGAATGGGACTTTTACATCATTTTCATATCGTTTCTTATTGGCGTGAAACCATTCCTTATGGTTGTTTTTCTGGAGGTCCTTAAAAAAAGAGATATAAGCGGGAGTAATCATTCTTAAATGTTTTGGTTGTTTCTTGTATTCATGACGATCATGTTTTCGCTTCATGGACAAAACCGCCCTAATAATTTAAAGTATCAACTTTTTTCTTCAATTAGCTTTAGGGCCATCTCGGTAAGATTCTCCCACTTTTGATTTTCTTCGAAATCTACCTCGTACCAACCTGTTAAAGGTTTCTTGGTTTTAAATGGACTGAATTCTTGCATTTGAACGCCCAGATGATGGATGGGATAGTCCTTTCCAAACTTGAACACCATTTTATTTTTTCTCGATAAAAAAGCGAATACCTTTTTTTTATGATGAATGGCCGGGGAACTCATCATTTTACCTTCGGTCACATCTGTATATTTGGCACAGACCCGATTCCTGATTTCTTTGAACTTTTCAAATTCCATAGGAATCAAAGCTACAAAAGCATGGATTATGTAGATGAGGTAAAATCCGCCACTTTTAGGGTTGATTGTGCCAAGTAGTATCATTACATTTATAGAGTTAAATCAGTGATAATGAAAAGAGTCACTAGAAAAAGTTGATGCAGATTAAAGTTTTAATGGTGAAATACACTCGCCCGAATGTAACGGGTAGATCTGAGCCTGTAGAATAAGTAAAGTTTGAACAGTTGAAACGAGCATTAAGAAATTTTAATAGTTACTTCACAAAAGGTAATGTTTAAAATTTTTAATGCGAGAACGTAGTGGTTACATACGTTCTCAATTTTTTAATTAGTTTATTTTCAATTAGGTATAAAAATTTAAACGTATGAAACATGTAAGTATTTTAGTGCCTAAGGGCAATGCTATTTTGAGCAATGTGGTAGGAACGTTTAAGGTGCTACTGGCCACCAACCAGTTTTTAAAGCAAACAGGGGCTCGGGAAGAGGATTTTTTTGAAGTTCATCTGGTTGGTCTGGAAAGAGATCTGTCGTTGTACCATGGATTGTTCAGCATTCATTGTGATAGTACAATAGACGATATAAAAAGAACAGATTTAATTTTGATTCCTGCACTAAGGCCAGACAAATTGACTGAAGACTTGGACCAAAATCAAGATTTTGTTCCATGGATATTGGAACAGCGCAACAAACACCAGGCAGAGGTGGCAAGTATGTGTATGGGTGCTTTTGTACTGGCCCGGACTGGGTTAGTGGATGGCAAGCAATGTGCTACCCATTGGGCAGGGATGGATCTGTTCAAAAAAATGTATCCACAAGTGAATTTGGTCTCAAACAAAGTGGTTACCGATGAAGACGGGATTTATACCAGCGGAGGGGCATTTTCTTTTTTGAACCTTATGTTGCACTTAATCGAAAAATATTGCGGACGAGGACCGGCAATCTATATCTCAAAATTTTTCGAAATCGATTTCGATCGAGAAAACCAAAACCAGTTTGCCATATTCCAAGCCCAGAAGGACCATGAAGATGAGGCCATACGGCAGGCGCAAAATTATATTGAAGGCAATGTGGCGGAGAGGATTTCGGTTGAACATTTGGCGGAAAAATATGCCATCAGTAGACGTAATTTTGTACGGCGGTTTAAGAAGGCCACTCAAAATACACCTTTGGAGTATATTCAAAGAGTTAAGATGGAGTGGGCAAAACGAAGTTTTGAATCTACCCAGCATAATGTGAACGAGGTTATGTACCAAGTAGGGTACGCCGATCAAAAGGCTTTTCGTACTATTTTCAAAAAGTATGTAGGGCTTTCTCCGGTGGCGTACAAGAATAAGTACAACAGGAGTGTCTCTGATTTTAGTAGTCCTACAGAGTGGTAAAGGACATATTGGCATACGGAGTTCAAAATCTTTTATGGAGAACATTTTTTAAGGAAAAGACTACTTGGTTCGTTCTGGATTTGGTCTTGATATCGGAAATGTAATTTTCCTCGATATTCTACCATGAATTATCTTTCAGCGGTTCACAAACTCGTTTTATACTATACAAACCTATAATTGTACAGACCACTTAGTCTGTATAAATCTCTTCTTTTTGTTCCTGTTAAGGCGTATCCCTTATTTTTCCTAGGTTAGTATAGAAGATTTATAAACCTAGGCGAGCCCCTTTCTTTTTTACTTTTTATCGACCAACTACATAATAATCCCGTTGTTTTTAAGTTAACCTTATGTAAGTACAATCGGAATTTTGAAACTTCATCTTAAGCTTATTCTTTTTGCAGTATTGGGGGGCATGGTTTTTAACGCTTGCTCTACCAAAAAAGATGCATTTATCAATCGCAATTGGCATGCACTCAATACAAAATACAATGTGCTGTACAACGGCAATATTGCTTTTGAACAAGGGAGAGAAGAACTAAATGCAAGCTACAAGGACGATTATTGGGAAATTCTTCCCATTGAACGTTTGGAGGTTACCGATGACATAAAACTGGATTCCGAGGACAACAATCCCAACTTTATCATAGCCGAGGATAAGGCTACCAAAGCAATTCAGAAACACAGCATGGACATTAAGGACGAAGAGCGCAATCCACAAACGGATGAAGCCTTTCTTCTATTGGGCAAGGCCCGTTATTTTGATCAACGCTATATTCCGGCCCTGGAAGCATTCAACTATGTCATTAAAAAGTATACCTACAGCGATAAACTGAACGAAGCACATATTTGGCGGGAAAAGGTCAACATCCGTTTGGAGAACGAGGAACTGGCCATAAAGAACCTAAAACGTTTAATGAAACTGGAGGAACTTAAAGATCAGGATTACGCGGATGCCAGGGCAATGATGGCACAGGCCTACATTAATCTTAACGTACCGGATACGGCCATCCAACAACTGAAGATAGCATCCTACTATACCAAAAAGAACCCTGAAAGAGGACGCTACTACTATATTATTGGACAGTTATACAATCAATTAGGCCATAAGGACAGTGCCAATTATGCCTTTGATAAGGTAATAGAATTGAATAGAAAGTCGCCGAGGGTCTATATGATCAATGCTGAAATCCAGAAAATCCGAAATATAGAAATCAATCCAGAAAATGAGGAAGAGCTGTTGGAGTATCTAACAGATTTGGAGGAGAATAGGGAAAATAGACCATTTCAGGACAAGATTTATAGGCAAGTAGCCGAATTTCACTTGGATCGGGGGTCGGATAGTCTGGCCTTGGTCTATTTCAATAAATCACTTCGTGCCACACAAAACGAACCAAAGTTGAATGCGCTCAACTACGAAAACCTTGCAGAATACAATTTTGACGGAAACAATTATAAAGTGGCAGGCGCGTATTATGATAGTGTTTTGACCAACCTCGCGGAAAACACCAAGAAGTATCGTTCCATTAAAAAGAAACTGGATAATTTGGAAGATGTCATTACCTATGAAGACATTGTACAGTATGCGGACAGCGTTATTACCTTATATAAAATGCCCAAGGATGAACAGATAGCCTATTTTGAAAACCATATCGCTGAAATGAAAAAAGCGGAGGAAGAGGCTGCCAAAAAAGAAGAGGAACGGATAACCGCTGGTTTTGCTTCCTTTGTTAAAAGTAAGGGAGGTAAAGAAAACAAAGGGAAGTTCTATTTTTATAATATAACAAGTCTTGGCTACGGCAAGAACGATTTTACCACCAAATGGGGTAACCGCCAATTAGAGGATGACTGGCGTTGGAGCAATAAGAGCAGAGCATTGCCATCCGAGGCCACTGGTGAATTGTTAGCGGACGGAACCACTATTTCTAATGAACCTATTGGAGATGAAAAATACGACCTTGATTTTTATATGGAGCGGGTTCCTACGGATGTTTCTGTGATAGATAGCCTTGGCAAGGAAAGGAACTTTGCCAATTATCAATTAGGTCTTATTTACAAGGAAAAGTTCAAAGAGAATCTATTGGCTGCCGGAAAGTTGGAGGACGTTTTAAAATCGAATCCTGAAGAACGGCTGGTTCTTCCTTCAAAATATAATTTGTACAAGATTTACGAGGAGGAAGGGAGTACACTGGCGGCCGAGATGAAACGGAACATTATCCAAAACCACGCGGACTCCAGGTATGCCGAGATTTTATTGAATCCACAGGCTATTTTAACCGGGAGTTCGGATAGCCCGGATGCCCGTTATGCAGCTCTATACAAGCAGTATCAAAATCAAGAATTCCTAAAAGTCATTACCGGGGCCGAAGAGAATATCAATAAATATACGGGAGATCCCATAGTCCCAAAATTTGAAATGCTAAAGGCCAATGCCATCGGTAGGCTGCAAGGATTTGAACCTTTTAAGGAGGCGTTGAACTACGTAGCATTGACCTACCCCAATAATCCAGAGGGCAAAAAGGCGGAACAAATGGTTGCCGAACAACTACCCAAACTGGAGCCTAAGGAATTTTCCCCTGAAATTGGATCCTCGGGAACTGGAAATTGGAAGGTTATTTTTCCGTTCAAAAGGAAAAATGACGAAGAGGCCCAAAAACTATTGGAGAAGCTGAAGAAATCGATCAAAGATTTGAAGTACAGGAACATTGTTTCCAAGGATGTGTACAATCTGGAAGACCAGTTTGTAGTAGTACATGGCTTTAAATCCAAGGATTTTGCCTTAGGCTATGTGGAATTGCTAAATATTAACAAGGATTATAAGGTTGATAATGAGAATTTTGTAATTTTATCTTCCAACTATAAAATCCTTCAAGTACATAAAAACGTAGAGGAATATAGAAATAATTTGTTAACCCCAAAACCATGAACAACAATGTTTTCAGACAACAAAAAACCTAGAACTATGAATGAAATTAGCGGACAGCCCAACAGAATTGAAAAGAACACCAGGATCAAAGGAGACATCGTTTCCGAGGCGGACTTTAGGATCGATGGTAAATTAGATGGAAATGTAAAGACTTCCGGAAAAGTAGTCATTGGCAAGGACGGATACATTAAAGGGAAAGTAGAATGTGTAAATGCGGATATAGAAGGAAGCTTCAATGGAGAACTTCTTGTTTCCGATTTACTTTCGTTAAAGTCCTCGGCAGTTATAGAAGGAACGGTCTCCGTATCCAAATTGGCAGTTGAACCTGGAGCAGCTTTCAATGCCTCTTGTAGCATGAAAGGAAAGAGCGGTTCCCTAAGTAGCAGCAGTAGTCCTAGCTCCAGTTCTAGCAGTAGCAGTTCCAGTACAAGTAGTACTGCCTCCAGTGGTTATAAGTCCTCAGTAGGTAGTTCCAGCACTAGCAATGAGCGAGCAAAAGCTTCCTAAAAAGAAAAATACCTTAAAGAATGTAGCAGTACTTTCAGGTATTGCCTTTCAAATGGGCGCCATTATTTTTTTGGCGGCCAAAGGAGGCATTTGGTTAGATCAACATTATCAGACGGAAAAAAGAATTTTTACGGCAATAGCCACAATTTTTGGTGTGGCCGTTGCAATTTGGGTAGTTTTGCGGCAATTAAAACGAATCGAATATTGAACATGTCCAAAACCAATCCTATAATTCAATTTCTAATAGTCCTAATAGCAGTATTGGGACTTATTTTTTTCTCTCATGTCGCCTTACTACGCAACGGGGGATTTCCTCCTTATGGCAATATGTTGGTATGGTCTTATGTTATCAATGGCCTTTTAGCGGCGGCAATATTCATTTTGCTTTATGTATTTCGAAAAAAGCTAAAAAACAGTATTGGTTTTCTTTTTATGGCCGGCAGTTTTTTGAAGTTCATCGTTTTCTTCATTGTCTTTTATCCCTCCTATAAGACCGATGGTGACATGAACAAATTGGAGTTCGCTGCTTTTTTTGTGCCCTATGCTATTTGCCTGATAATGGAAACTGTTTTTACGGCCAAAATGCTTCAAAAAATGCAATGATTTCCTTTTCTTAAAACGCGCTGAAATAAACGCTCAAAAGCTTTTTTCTTTTTAACGGAATACCTTACATTTGCACCGATTTTTAAAGACCGATACTTTAGAGCTTTATGCAAAAGACATACTTTGCAAACCTTCTTTTGGCAATGGCACTTTTATTGAGTGCGAATATGTTCGGAAAAGACAAGGAGCAACACTCGGACGAGCCGCACAAAGACCTTAAGACCGAGATTAAGGAATACATTCAACATCACTTACAGGATTCCCATGATTTTTCATTGTTCTCCTATACGCAGGATAATGGGGAACACGTATACGTAGGGCTCCCATTGCCGATTATTTTATGGGACAACAACGGGCTTAAAGTATTCTCATCGTCCAAATTTCATCATGGAGAAGAGATTGCCGAGGTAGACGGGAACCATTATAAACTTTATCATAGTAAAATATATAAGACCGATGCTCAGGGAACCATCAATTACGATGAGGAAGAACATCCGACCAATATAAAACCCTTGGACTTCTCCGTTACCAAAAACGTGGCCATGATTTTTATTACGGGCCTTTTGATGTTTTGGTTGTTCACAAGCTTGGCCAGGTCATACGCCAAAAATGGGGGGATCCCTAAAGGGGCGGGTCGTTTCTTCGAGCCCATAGTGCTATATATAAGGGATGATATTGCAAGACCCAATATTGGGGAGAAACATTATAAAAAGTATATGCCCTTTTTGTTGACCATATTCTTTTTTATATGGTTCCTGAACATTTTTGGTTTAACCCCGTTGGGAATCAATGTAACTGGAAACATTGCCATCACTTTTGGATTGGCCCTGTTGACCTTCTTGATTACGAACTTTACGGGAACTAAGGATTATTGGAAACACTTGTTCGACCCATTAGGGGATACCATGCCTTGGGTTGCAAAAATACCTTTGTACATCATATTGGTGCCCATAGAACTATTGGGATTGATCATTAAGCCCTTTTCGCTTTTAATACGTTTGTATGCCAATATGCAGGCAGGCCATATCGTTTTGATGAGCTTAATTGGATTAATGTTCCTTTTTAAAAGTTGGTTGGGAAGTCCCTTGTCGTTCGCCTTGGCGTTTGCCATTTCATTGATCGAGATTCTTGTGGCGCTGCTACAGGCTTATATTTTTACCATGTTGTCGGCCCTGTATTTCGGTTTTGCCTCTGAGGAGCATGATCATCATGAGCATGAAGATGAGCCGGAGTTGGCCCATTTATAAATAGAGGTATGTAGTTCCCGTGTAAACGGGAGTTTTAGATTGAATTTTTAATTTTTAAACTAGATAGATTATGGAAATTCCAATTATGGTAGGTGCAGGTTTGGTAGTTATCGGTGTTGGTCTTGGTATTGGTAGGATCGGAGGATCTGCCATGGAGGCCATTGCCCGTCAACCTGAAGCTTACGGAAAAATTCAAACAGCAATGTTGATTGCAGCTGCGCTTATTGAAGGTATTGGATTTGCTGCCTTATTCGCAGTAGGTTAAAACAATCTTAGGCAATGGCTATAACGGTTGGTTATAGCCATTGCCCAAAGTTTAAAGATTGACTTAAAATAAAAACATGGAGAAATTATTAAATGAATTTTCGCTGGGATTGTTCGTTTGGTTGACCCTATTGTTCATCCTATTATTGCTGTTGCTCCGCAAATATGCATGGAAACCAATTTTGGATGCGGTCAACGATCGCGAGGAAGGTATAAAAAATGCATTGGCCGCTGCTGAAGAAGCTAAAAAGGAAATGCAAAATGTAACCGCGGACAGCGAAAAGCTTTTGCAGGAAGCACGCACTGAACGGGAGGCCATGCTTAAAGAAGCAAGGGAAATCAAGGATAAGATGATCGCCGATTCCAAGGAGCAGGCAAAGATAGAAGGAGATAAGATGATCAAGCAGGCCCAGGCAACTATCGAAAGTGAAAAGAAAGCGGCGGTAGCCGAGATTAAGAACCAAGTCGCTGAGCTATCCGTTGAGATTGCCGAGAAAGTGATTAAGGAACAACTCTCCAACAAGGATAAGCAATTGAAGATGGTAGACGATATGTTGGGTGATATTAAACTGAACTAGTCCAGAATGAAAGATTCTAGAGCGGCCATACGTTACGCCAGGGCAATTTTGGATTTGGCAGTTGAAAATAAAGCTTCCGATGCCGTAGAAAAAGATATGCGTGCAATAGTACAGACTATTTCCGAGAGCAAGGAACTCAGGGACATTTTAGCAAGTCCCATTCTAAATGGGGAAGCCAAAAAGAAAGTGGTATTGGCCGTTTTTAAGGATAGTCATCACATTACAGAAGGCCTGATTAATCTATTAATTGACAATAGACGAATCAATATGTTCAATGAAGTGGCGCTGAAATATATCATCCTAAATGAGCAGTTAAAGGGTGAAGATGTGGCATTTGTGACCACGGCAATTCCATTGACCAAAGAACTGGAAAAGAAAATATTAAAACAGCTTGGCCAAATTACCGGAAACAAGATAACCATCAAAAATACTGTTGATGATAGTATTATTGGAGGGTTCGTCCTACGTGTTGGCGATTTGCAGTATGATGCCAGTATCGCGAATAAATTGAACAATATAAAACGAGAATTTACAAATAGTCTATAAAACGAAGTTAGGGCAATAGGCATTTTAATGTCTTTAGCCTTACATCTTACATCTAGAACAAATGGCAGGAGTAAAAGCCGCTGAAGTATCGGCAATATTAAAGAAACAATTATCAGGATTCGAAGCTACCGCTACCTTGGACGAAGTAGGGACCGTACTACAGGTCGGTGATGGCATCGCCCGTGTATATGGGCTTTCCAATGCCGAGTATGGGGAATTGGTCGAGTTCGAAGGTGGATTGGAAGGTATCGTTTTGAACTTGGAGGAAGATAACGTTGGTGTGGTATTGTTAGGACCCTCAAAGGAAATCAAGGAGGGTGCAACGGTGAAGCGCACACAGCGTATCGCTTCCATAAATGTGGGAGAAGGCATTGTGGGGCGAGTTGTAGATACACTGGGAATACCTATTGATGGTAAAGGCCCCATTTCCGGAGAGCTTTATGAAATGCCTTTGGAACGAAAAGCGCCAGGAGTTATTTTCCGGCAGCCCGTTAACGAACCTCTTCAAACGGGTGTCAAGGCCATTGATGCCATGATACCGATTGGACGGGGACAAAGGGAGTTGGTCATTGGTGATCGCCAGACCGGTAAGACTACGGTTTGTATAGATACGATTATCAATCAAAAAGAATTTTATGATGCAGGTGAGCCCGTATATTGTATCTACGTGGCTATAGGACAGAAGGCGTCTACAGTGGCCGGTATTGCCAAGACTTTGGAGGATAAAGGCGCTTTGGCGTATACCACGATTGTTGCGGCCAATGCCTCAGACCCGGCACCTATGCAGGTGTATGCCCCTTTTGCAGGAGCGGCGATTGGAGAATATTTCAGAGATACAGGACGCCCCGCATTAATCATATATGATGACCTTTCCAAGCAAGCGGTGGCTTATCGTGAGGTTTCCTTATTGTTGAGAAGACCACCAGGACGTGAAGCCTATCCAGGAGATGTATTCTACTTACATTCTAGATTGTTGGAACGTGCTGCCAAGGTCATCAATGATGATGCCATTGCACAAAACATGAACGATTTACCGGATCCTCTAAAACCGATGGTAAAAGGGGGAGGCTCCTTAACGGCTTTGCCTATTATAGAAACACAGGCAGGGGATGTATCCGCATATATTCCTACCAATGTAATTTCTATTACAGATGGACAGATATTCCTGGAGCAAGACCTTTTTAACCAAGGGGTCCGGCCGGCAATTAACGTGGGTATTTCGGTCTCCCGTGTAGGAGGGTCGGCGCAGATAAAATCAATGAAAAAGGTCGCAGGAACCTTAAAGTTGGACCAGGCCCAGTTCCGCGAACTGGAAGCTTTTGCCAAATTCGGGTCTGATTTGGATGCAGCTACCTTAAACGTTATCGAAAAAGGGCGTAGAAACGTTGAAATACTGAAACAAGCCCAGAACGATCCATTTACCGTTGAGGATCAGGTAGCGATTATTTATGTAGGTTCCAAGAATTTGTTACGGGACGTTCCCGTTGAAAAGGTAAAGGAGTTTGAAAGAGATTATCTGGAGCTTTTGAATGCAAAGCACCGTGATGTTTTGGATACCCTTAAGGCAGGTAAATTAACCGATGAGGTTATTGACACATTAACGGCTTTGGCAAAGGATTTATCCGGGAAGTATAGAAGCTAGTGAAGGAAAAGTGTGAAGAACTGATACGGATTTTAGTGGCTATACTGAAAAATTCATAATTCATCACTCCGAACCCATAACTTAAAAAATGGCGAACTTAAAGGAAATACGCAATAGAATAGCAACGGTGTCCTCGACCATGCAGATTACCAGTGCCATGAAAATGGTATCGGCTGCCAAGTTGAAGAAAGCTCAAGATGCCATTACTCAAATGCGACCTTATGCGGATAAGCTTACGGAACTTTTACAGAGTTTAAGTGCAAATTTGGATGCCGATGCCGGAGGAAAATTCTCCGACAATAGGGAGACCCAAAAAATATTGGTGGTGGCCATTACTTCCAATCGTGGCCTCTGTGGTGCCTTTAACTCCAACATTATGAAGCAGTGTGTTTCGCTATTACATGGTACTTATGGAGACAAACAGGTAGATTTCATGGCAATTGGGAAGAGGGGCAATGATATCTTGGGAAAAAAGTTCAATGTGATAGCTAATCACAGTGAAGTTTATGATACACTGACGTTTGATGCGGTTACCATAATTGCGGAAGAACTCATGGAGCTTTTTACCAGTGGTTCTTATGACAGGATTGAATTGGTATACAATAAATTTAAAAACGCCGCTACTCAGTTGGTCATGACAGAGCAGTTTTTACCCATTGTTCCCGCCGAGGGAGGTGCAACATCAATTACAGATTACATTTTTGAGCCTTCTAAGGAAGAAATCGTGGAAGAACTGATTCCCAAATCCTTGAAAACACAATTGTACAAAGCGGTTCGGGATTCTTTTGCCAGTGAACACGGTGCACGTATGACAGCCATGCACAAGGCTACAGATAACGCTACCGAGCTACGTGACCAGTTAAAACTTACCTACAATAAAGCCAGACAGGCCGCAATCACGAACGAAATTTTGGAAATTGTTGGCGGTGCGGAAGCACTCAACAATTAGGCGAAGCGCTAGCGGAGCCAAATGTCAACACTGCGGAAGCACCCGACAATTAGGCGCAGCGTCAGCGGAGCCAAATGTCAACACTGCGGAAGCACCCGACAATTAGGCGAAGCGCTAGCGGAGCCAAATGTCAACACTGCGGAAGCACCCGACAATTAGGCGAAGCGCTAGCGGAGCCAAATGTACCAGTGCGGAATCACCCGACAATTAGGCGAAGCACTAGCGGAGCCAAATGTCAACACTGCGGAAGCACCCGACGATTAGGCGAAGCGCTAGCGGAGCCAAATGCATCAGTGCGGAATCACCCGACAATTAGGCGAAGCGCTAGCGGAGCCAAATGTCAACACTGCGGAAGCACTCAACAATTAGGCGAAGCACTAGCGGATGCCAAATTTGCACAATGTATTTCAAAAGAATTAGTTCTCTTTGAAGCTCACATTTTCTCCATGTAAAGAACTCAAAAAAATAGGAAACCCTATATTTGTGAGGTTTCCCTTTTTTGTAACCCTTTTTATAGCATGTCTGTATATTGAACGTTAAAATCAATATGTAGGTAGATTGCCAGCGTATCCATGAAACGTCTAATCTGTGGTTTGATTACGGTAGTATTTGTCCTATTCGGATGTGCGTCCAGGAAGGAGTTAAAGACCGAGTTACCCTTTAGATTGGGGCAGGTCTACGCCCAAAGATGGATTGTAGAGGAGAATCCGGAGGAAATAGGGTATGATGTTATAATTCCCATTCGAAGTTTGAATACAAGAAGGGCTACCTTACAAAAACTATATCACAGAGGTAAAGTAATCGATGTGAAAATTGAGCTTCGGAAAATTGGTGCGATTGCAGTGGCAGAGTATCCTATGGAGATTTTACAAGAAATGACCCTAACCATGGTTGATGGTTCTCTAAATGATGGGGAAAGTATTTTTGACGAATCTTTGTTACCTTTTAAAATAACTGAGACACAGGCCGTTTTGACATATCTTGAAGATGGTGAAATCAAGTATTTTAAAATCGAGGGTATTAGGCAGAACCCTATTATGTCCTATCCTTCGTTATCCTCACGAAATATTGAGTAGTTGTGATTAAAAAAGCCATAAAGACAACTAGGCTTTTATACAAGATGTGAAATGGGTACTTTTGAATTTTAATCATCGATTTCTTGAATCCACTTAAAAAACTATTTAAGCAGACCGCAATCTATGGCTTGGCCACCGTATTGCCTAGAATGCTTTCCTTTCTGTTATTGCCCCTTTATACTGCGCTTTTGAATACTGCCGGTTATGGTGAGGTTTCCGTTATTTTCGCATGGTTTGCCATATTCAATGTATTATTGGCCTATGGCATGGAAACAGCGTTTTTCCGGTTCTACAGTCAAGAGGAGGACAAGAACAAGGTCATTTCCACATCTCTGCTTTCTGTCTTGGGAACTACGGGATTTTTTGTTTTTGCGGCATTTCTTTTTCAGGAGAGCATGGCCCAAATTACCGGGATAGAGGTCAAATATGTTCGTTATGCCATTTTTATTCTTGCCTTGGACGCCTTGGTCATCATTCCATTTGCATGGCTTCGGGCCAACGAAAGGCCAACAAGGTATGCCGTTATAAAAATTTTGAATGTATCCCTAAACTTTGGGTTGAATATTTTCTTTCTTTTGCTACTGCCAAAAATTGTCCAAGGTAATCCTGAAAGTCTACTTAGCGGACTATACAGGGAAAATTTCGAGATTTCATATATATTCATATCCAATCTTGTGGCCAGTGGCGTAACGCTTATGTTAATGTCCCATCTCTATTTGCAACAACCTTTCTTTTTTGATAAGGTGTTATGGCACAAAATGATACGGTATTCCATGCCCATAATGATTGCTGGAGTAGCATTTACCATCAATGAAGTTTTTGACCGTATTCTTTTAGAATGGTTGTTACCGGAGGATATTGCAAAAAGTGAAGTCGGAAAGTATTCCGCATGTTACAAATTGGCTCTTTTTATGACGTTGTTCGCCACCGCCTTTCGTATGGGGATAGAACCTTTCTTTTTTAACCATTTTAAGACAGAGAACCCGCAAAAGGCCTATGCACAGGTAACCAATTATTTTGTGGTTTTAGGAAGTATTATTTTGTTGTCCGTAGTGGTTTTCGCAGATGTGTTAAAGGTGATTTTTGTGCGTAACGAGGCCTATTGGGAAGCTATGTCCATTGTTCCCCTTATTGTCCTGGCCAGTTTTTTTCTGGGAATCTATCATAATTTATCCGTGTGGTATAAGGTAACGGATAAAACAAAGATTGGGGCCTACATATCATTAATAGGTGCTTTGCTCACTATAGTGATCAATATGGCGTTTATTCCTCGTTTCGGATATATCGCATCTGCGGTCGCGACCTTGGTAGCGTATGGTTCTATGATGATAATGTCTTTCTTTTTTGGGCGCATATACTATCCCATTCCCTATAATTTTAGAAAAATTATGTTCTATCTAGGGCTATCGATTCTGTTTTCCGCACTATCTTTTTATGTCTTTAATAGAAACCTGTTTTTGGGATCAATTTTACTCATATTGTTTTTAGGATTGATTTACAAGATGGAAAATGATAAATTAAAACAGATATTTTTTAAAAAATGAAGATCAAGATTATAAACAAATCCGTTCACCCATTGCCCCACTATGAAACAAATGCATCTGCGGGAATGGATCTCAGGGCCAATATTTCAGAACCTATAACGTTACAACCTTTAGGGCGGGTCATTGTACCGACAGGGCTTTTTCTAGAACTTCCCTTAGGGGTAGAGGCACAGGTTCGCCCCAGAAGTGGATTGGCCGCCAAAAAAGGGGTAACCGTATTGAATGCACCTGGCACAATTGATGCGGACTACAGGGGGGAGATTGGCGTGATTCTTGTAAATATTTCCGATGTTCCCTTTACGATCGAAAATGGGGAACGAATAGCACAATTGGTCATTGCCAAACATGAACGCGCCGATTGGACAGAGGTTGCCGAATTATCCGAAACCATTCGTGGAGCAGGAGGTTTTGGAAGTACTGGGATTAAATGATATCCCAATTGAGCAATTTGAAAATTCGATGATGCCCAAATGTAGAATCTATCATCATTTTTGTTTCCCATTTACACCAAACGGGAAGTTTGATATATGAAATATGTATTTTCCATAACGAGGATTTTTGTGGGGCTTCTTTTGATCCCTGTTCAAACCTATGCTCAAGAAAAGCCCATAGAAGTTGAGGAAAGTGCGGAAGTTTTCCTAGAGGAGTATTCGGATACTTTTCAGGAAAAGTTTTTTGAGGCATTAAAGCAAAAAGGTATCGAAAACTATGACAAGGCCATTAACCTTTTGTTGGAGTGTAGACAAATGGATACCGATGGCCATGTTATAGACCATGAACTTGCCAAGGTATATTTGGCCGATAAGCAATATACCTTAGCTCAGGAATATGGGATAGATGCGCTGAATGCAAAACCTGAGAATCTATGGTATTTGGATACCTTAGTGAATATAATTCTGAAACAAGGGAGTTCAATGAATTCGATAAAACAAAAAATTCCCTATGCCAACGACAAATTACGGGAAAACCTAGCTTTGATTTATTTCAAACAAAAGAACTTCGAAAGTGCGTTGGAGGTATTGGATGAAATACGAGTCTCGGAATTTTCAAAAGAACTACGCTCAAAGCTCAAAGACTCAATCGAAAAACAAAAATCGCATAAAGCCAGGACACCTCCGGCAACCACGAGGACGGTTGTTTCAGATCCGTTGTTAGACTATAAAACTAAGATAGAGGGCCTTATCCAGGCCAATGATCTATTGCCTCTAGAGGAGATGGCAAACGAGGCTTTGGAAAGCTATCCATTACAACCCTATTTTTACTATGCCCTGGCGCATGCCCTAAACAAAAAGGGTGAACATATGCGGGCGGTAGAGGAGCTGGAATCCGCATTGGACTATATTTTGGATAATGTTACTTTGGCCAATAAATTCTATGAAGAGCTGGTTGCCGCGTACACGGCCCTGAACGATACTTCTAAGGCAAATATGTATCTTCGTAAGATAAAACCCGGATTTTAGCTATGGATTTGCAATTGATAAGGTCACGGACAGGGGTAGGCTTTATGGTAATTTTGTGTTTGGTACTTTCCTGCAAATCTGCGAAAGTGGTGGGAGATGGTTCCGTAGACGAGAAGTTATCGGCAAAGAATGTAATTCGTAAGCACTATCAGAACCAAACAAACTTCAATACACTTAGTGGAAAGGCTAAAATAGACTATTCGGACGGGAAGTCTACTCAAAGTGTCAATGTAAGTCTTC
The DNA here is from genome assembly GCA_947494715.1 of uncultured Flavobacteriaceae bacterium. GTDB lineage: Bacteria > Bacteroidota > Bacteroidia > Flavobacteriales > Flavobacteriaceae > Ulvibacterium. Next base: position 176,291 of record CANLWG010000014.1, read on the forward strand.
GAATACAAAAGGACAAGGCCATATGGATAAGTGCCCCCTTAGGCTTGGTAAAGGCTTATATTACACCTACTAGGGTTTCCTTTTACAACAAATTACAGAACGAGTATTTTGACGGGGATTTTTCGTATTTAAGTGAACTACTGGGAACCGACTTGAATTTTGATAACCTTCAAAACCTATTATTGGGCCATGCACTTTTTGATTTGCGTGAGGAAAAATATGATGTTTCCATTACCCCGGCAAACTATCAGCTTAAGCCTAGGCAAGCCTTGCCCATCTTTAAGATATTATTCCAAATAGAGCCCATAAATTTTAAGATGGCTACCCAACAATTGTCCCAACCTTCAAAAAGGCGGCTACTTGAAATAGACTACAAAGACTATCAAAGGGTAAGTGCTTGGGTTTTACCTAAAAGGTTGACGGTCGCCGCCATTGACAGTACCCATACGAATAGTATTGATATTGAATACCGAAACATGGAATTCAATAAACAGCTAAACTTTCCCTACAAAATACCAAAAGGTTTTACAGAAATAGTTTTGAACAAGAATGATATATAGCGGGCTATATAGGATTTGTTTTGTATTGTTTTCGCTTCTTTACATGGTGCAGGCCAATGCCCAGACCAATGAACAAAAGGTATTGGAGGCAAAGCGCGAAAGACTTCAGAATGAGATTCGGGAAATAAATCGTCTATTGTTCGCCGAGAAGAAGCAAAGAGGAACTGTTTTGGACCAAATGGAAGCTTTGGACCAAAAAATCAATGTACGCCAACAGTTGATCCAGGTTACCAATCAGCAATCCAATTTGTTGAACCGAAAGATCAATGCCAATATCCGGAATATTGCCAAACTTAAGGACGATCTTCAGACTTTAAAAGAGGAATATGGTAATATGATTCGGAAGTCTTATCAGAACAGGGCCCAACAAAACCGATTGATGTTCCTGCTTTCCGCAGAGAATTTCTTTCAGGCCTTCAAGCGGTTACAGTATATGAAGCAATATACCGATTATCGCAGGGAACAGGGAGAAATGATACTCGAAAAAACAGATGAACTGACCCGTTTGAATAAGGATCTTACGGAAGAGCGAAAAGTGAAAGAAGTGCTTTTGGCACAAAACAGAAAGGCCAAGGATCAATTAATGCAGGAGATAAAGGCCCAAAAAGAACTTTTGGGCTCAATTCGGAAGAATGAAAGTAAATATGCCGCAGCCATTGAAAACAAACAGAGGGAAGCCCGCAAAATAGACAAGCAGATTGAAAAACTGATACGAAGTGCGATTGCCGCATCCAACAAAAGGGCCGGCAAAACCGGTACTGGTATCAACAAGTTTGTTTTAACCCCTGAAGCTACAATTGTGGCCAATAATTTTTCTGCCAATAAAGGGAAGCTCATTTGGCCTGTAGAAAAGGGGATAAAAAGCCAGGGGTTTGGCATCTATAAGGACGCCGTCTATCCTGGTATAAAACATGAAAGCAATGGAGTAATCATAACTACCGAACAAGGCGCAAAGGCCAGGGCCATTTTTGAAGGTGAGGTCATAGCCATTCTTTCCGTTCCGGGGGGAAATAAGGGAGTTCAGATAAAACACGGCAATTTCATTAGTACCTATTATAATCTTTCCGATCTTTTTGTTCGAAAAGGGGACAAAGTTGTTACAAAAACAGAACTTGGCACAGTTTATACCAATCGGTCTAACGGACAGACCCGTCTAAAATTCTATTTGTACAAAGATACTTCAAAACTAAATCCCGAAGATTGGGTGTATAGATTATAGAAACCAAAATAACATAGGATGAGCACTATTACCGACATACAAGGAACTTTTGAATTACATAATGGAGTACGTATGCCCTATTTCGGATTGGGTACATATCAGTCGGATAACGACCAAGAGGCTGTCGATGCCGTGCGATGGGCATTGGATGCCGGGTATCGTCATGTGGATACTGCAGCGGTCTACAAGAACGAAGAAGGGGTGGGCCAAGGTATCCTAGAAAGTTCGGTGGTCAGGGAAGAGGTTTTCGTGGTCAGCAAGGTCTGGAACTCGGATCAAGGTTATGAAAGTACACTTAAGGCATTTGAAGACAGTCTAAAGCGGTTGAAACTTGAATATCTGGATCTTTATTTGGTGCATTGGCCCGTTGCCGGAAGATATAAGGATACTTGGCGTGCCCTGGAAAAGTTGTATGCCGAGGGGAGGATAAAGGCCATTGGGGTAAGTAATTTTCTGCAACATCATTTGGAAGATTTACTGCAGACAGCCGAAGTTGTACCCATGGTCAATCAAATGGAATTCCATCCCTATTTGGTGCAACAGGGCCTAGTTGATTTCTGTGCTTCAAAGGGGATACAATATGAGGCATGGTCGCCATTTATGCAAGGGAAACTGTTCCGGTTGGATATATGTAAGGAATTGGAACTGAAATACAATAAATCTGCTGCCCAGATTATATTGAGGTGGGATTTACAGAAAGGAGTGGTTACCATTCCCAAATCGGCCAAAAAGGAGCGCATCCTTGCCAATGCCGCAATTTTCGATTTTGAACTTACAGCGGATGAAATTGCGCATTTGGATAGTTTTGACCGTGGGGAACGGATTGGTCCAGATCCGGATAATTTCGACTTTTAAGATTTTTTAATAGGGCCAAGCGTCTATTCCATGAACAACGCCCTCAACTCGGTGGCCTCCTTAGGCTTCATTTTGCCGGCCAACACCAAACTTAGTTGCTTGCGCCTTAATGCCGCTTCAAAACGTTCCTTTTCCAGATCACTTTCCGGTTCAAGAGGAGGTACTTCGGTAGGTTTTCCGGTTTCGTCTACAGCAACAAAGGTATAAATGGCCTCATTGGCCTTGCTTCGCTTTCCATTATATCGATCTTCCATCCAAACATCGATATAAACCTCCATCGAAGTAGTAAAGGCCCTGGACACCGCCGCCTCGACGGTAAGGACACTACCAACGGGAACGGATTGGTTAAAAGCTACGTGATTTACAGAAGCCGTAACGGTGATTCGTCTGCTATGACGGCGTGCGGCGATACTGGCGGCCCTGTCCATTCGGGCCAACAATTCGCCACCAAAAAGATTGTTCAAAGGGTTGGTCTCGCTGGGGAGTACCATATCGGTCATTATGGTTCGGGATTCCGAAGGTTTTTTGGCCTGCATCTTTAAGTCTTTAGGGCTATATACTTAGTTACAAAAGCAAAGATACATTCAATTTAAAGGGGAATAAAGAACGGAGGCTTATTTTACAGATTTTAACCAAGCATCGCTGGAATGGGTTCGCCTAACCTGCTTCAAAGCTTCCAAAGCCTCCTTGGGGTCATTATGGCTGCTATAGGCTACCATATGTAGGCCAAATGCATTGGCCCCTAAATAAGAGGCCTTAAACCCGAGTTGGTTCAATTGCTGGATTTTTTTGTCCGCATTGGCCCTAAATCGAAAGGCACCGGCAATGACATGATGCGTACCTTTTGTGAGGCCTTTTTTAGTAATAACATCCAAGGTAAACGTGGGTAGTTCCATAGGCCTATTACTAAAAAAAGTAGCTTCTTGAATACGTTTGGAGATTTGTTCCTGTGCTTCCTGTCTTGCCAACTGTTCTCGGTTCTGTGCTTCCTGATAGGAACGAAAACCTGTCAGTCCGGTAGCAAGTGCCAATAAGAATACAGCTGCATACTTGAGATAGGGCCTAAAGGAATATTCCTTTCGTTTTTCAGGAGTAAATGCAAAGGGTACTTTCTCTTCCAAAACAACAACACGCTCCTTTAGGTTTTCTCGTAGTACGGGCGAAGACGGGAATGATGAAAAGCCAAAGGAAGATGTGAGGTAATTGACCTGTTGGGAAGGTTGAAATTGAACCTTGCCACTTTCGTTCAACCATAATTCCCCTATATTGGGCAATTCCAATTTTGCATTTTTTTGCAAACGGGCCTTCCATTCTTCCGAAACAAGTTCGACTTTTTGTGCCATCACTTCATAGGAAGTCTTTTCAACCTTGGAAATATAGGAAACCAAAAGCCCATCATTGGAAGTGAGTTGCTCGTTAAAGGAAAGCATTTTTGTGGGCGGGTGAAATGTATGGGTACTCGTATCGAGAATGGAGGATTTGGTTTGGGTCAAAAAAGCCCCAAAGCCCGGTATCACCACGCAATTATATCTATAAAGCAACTCGGTTATATAATGTTCCAATGCCATATGGGACAAATATTAAAAAAAAACATAGCCATATATAGCACCTGCATAACTTTTTATTAACATTGTATTTCAGGTGTTTTGTGGATAACTAAAAGGGCTTTGTAAATGACTAATAGCGAATTGATTGCGGTACTCCGTCTCCAAAACGCCCCCTATATCGGTGATGTTACGGCCAAAAAACTTATAGCGCATTGTGGGAGCCCCGAAGCCGTTTTTGATGATAAACTGCATCACTTGAAAAAAATTGACGGGATTGGTACGGCCAAGCTAAAGGGACTGTTCGATTCCGAACATTTGGAAGCTGCCCAGACGGAATACCAATTTATTCTGGAAAATGATCTTACATGTTCCTATTTCATGGATTCCGACTATCCCTCTTATTTAAAGCACTGCATAGATAGTCCTATTTTACTTTTCATGAGGGGGAATCTGGATTATGAGGGAAGAAAAATTATCAGTGTTGTAGGCACCCGGAACATAACAAGTTATGGCATGGCCTTTTGTGAAGCTTTTATTGCGGACATTGCACCGCTGGATCCCATTATTGTGAGCGGGTTCGCATACGGAGTGGATATTTGCATTCAAAAAGCGGCCATAAAACACGGATTACAGACCATAGGTTGCTTGGCACATGGCTTAAATCAAATTTACCCCAAAGTACATTCGAGATACGTGGCCGATGTCGAAAAGAACGGAGGATTTCTCACCGAATTTTGGAGTACGCAAAACCCGGACCGTGAAAACTTTTTGAAGCGTAACCGGATAATTGCTGGAATGAGCGAGGCAACGGTAGTTGTAGAATCTGCCGAAAAGGGAGGTAGTTTGGTCACGGCAGATATTGCACATAGTTATAACCGGGATGTTTTTGCCGTACCGGGTCGTGCTGGGGACAAGTTCAGTTCGGGCTGCAATAACTTGATTAAACAACAAAAAGCGCATATGCTTACCTCAGCTGCGGATTTGGTCTATCTGCTGGATTGGGAATTGGAAAAAGAGGAAACCAAAACGGTACAAAAGCAACTTTTTATAGAGTTGGACGAAATGGAAAAATCCATTTACACCTATTTGCAGAAAGAAGGCAAACAAGTATTGGATAACATTGCCCTGGAATGCAGCTTGCCTATTTTTAAGGCATCCTCTACCTTATTGAATATGGAAATGAAGGGTGTAATACGCCCGCTCCCGGGAAAACTGTTCGAGGCCATTTAGGATTTCACCGACCAATAGGTCTGTATAGCTAGAAGAGGAACACAGGAGTCAAAACTTTTGGCACTTTATCGATGAAATACAGTTTAATGACCCGGTAGGCACATCAGAAAATTAAAGATTAATCTATAAAACCGACCATGGGGTCGTTTTGCCAAAATCTTGACTTAGTTACATTTTTGAATCTTCGCCATTTACTGTAAAGCGGGATAGTCCCTCGACCGGTCTTCCGTCCTGGGTCATTCCCTCTACCTTTATGATATATTCCCCAGTACTATCACCTGTATAGAACGAAAAGGTAGGAGAACCTTTTTTTGCTACAGGCAGTTTGGGTTCCCAATGCAAAGTGGTTCTGTAATCCGGTTTTTCATGTTCCTTTTTGGATACGGCATAATCAGGGGAATAGAATTCCCGTGCCTTATACAGCCCTGGAACAACAAAACCCGTGACCCCGGGAAAGCGTTTGGGGATGGGCGGGGGAATGCGCAACGAACCTTTTGTGTAAATGGCTACGACCCCATTACCGCCACGACTGCCATAAATGGCTGCGGCTCCTCCCTTAAGGACATCCAGGAATACAACTTCACTTGCCATCATAAATTTGACAAATTCCCAAGTAACTGGACTACTATCAACAATAAAGAGAGGTTCCGGCAATTCATTTATGTCAGGGTAAAAAGCACTTCGCCCCAATACAGCTCTTTGGTCAGGGTAACTACCAAATATCTGAACGCCGGCTACCCTACGTAGCATATCAATCATACTGGCGCCTTGTAAGCCAGGTAGGGAATCCGTGAACAAACGCTGGGGCGGCCTGTGATGTAGCGTAATTTCATCGGCCTCTTTCGCTATAAGCTTTGCCCTGGTCATTTTTTCACCGATTAGGGTTACCTCTTCCAATTGGGTTATTTTTGGGTCATAAGCGAAGTCGGTTTCCTTTTTCTTCCGTACCGTTTCGAGGTAGTCCTGAACGTTTGCGGTGAGCGCAAATGTGCTCTTTCGCTCTCCAGGTTGTTTGAAAGGGACAGAAAAGACCGTGGAATCCATATAGATGGCCAATTCCGCCTTTCTCTTTTTCCCTAGGGCAAAGGCCTCGATGATTCCTTTAATACTGTCCCGAAAGATAAACGGACCAAAACTGAACTTTCCCTGGGGGTTGGTCGGGCTTTGTTCCTGATAGGCACCCTCATCCAAAATAGTAAACTTCACCTGGGACTTCAACGATTTGTAACTGTTGTTGAATGCCGTGGTCTTGCCGCGTATTACTATTCCTTTTTCTGGTGCAAATTCCGGTGTTTTGTTCATTTGAATATCTTGGAAATCCTTCCATACGAACCTGCGCCAACCATGGGTAAGCATCAAAAGATCCAGCAGTTGTTTTCTCGAGGATGATTCATTCCTAAAAAAATAATCGGGATCCGATATAGTACCCCCAAGATCCGAATCCAATAACAACCAACTTTTAATGTTCGTTCCCTGTTTCCTTTTAAGATGATTATCACCAGTTACCACGCTCACCGAAAGCTCGCCCGGTATGGGCATCCCCTCCTTGTCCGTTAGTGCTATCATGGTAGAAACCGATTCACGGACTCCATAGTCCATGAATTCCGTGCTTATGGCAAGTTTAAGATTCTCGGGAGAATCCATGAATACCAGACGTTCACAGAGCGGTTCCCCGTCCCGTGCGAACAAGGTAAATTGGGCCACACCATCCTTGAGCCCATCCGTAGACAATTTAAAAACGGCATTACCCTTGGCGTTCGGTTTCTCGATATGATG
>CANLWG010000015.1 GCA_947494715.1 uncultured Flavobacteriaceae bacterium
CCTTCAAGGCTGCCTTACCATTATTAACCAGCCAATCCTACCTAGAGCGGTTATCCTAAAGGATCCGTGAAAAAGACATACTCAGGTCAAAATCCTGAGCACAGACCACTTCTGCAACGGCCACGTTCGTTTTATGGAACAGTTTCTTTAGTACTTCATTTGTCATAGCCCAGTCCGTTAGGATTTCAACTTTGTTCGATTACCTAGGGAGTACAAAAGTTACAATACCTGGGGTCTTCAAAGACTTGTCCTTACTTGATTTTCTTTAAACACAGGATTGGCAAACAATCATTAATATTACAAATTGGAGCTTTTGACAAGTTCAATTTCTATTTTGCTTTTGATAACGAGTTCCATACCGTCCTTGTGCGCCTTCAGCACCAATTGTTCTATGACTTTCTTTGCTTCCTTGAGTTTCCCGATACGTTCTTCCGAACTTAGGCCCGAATCCAGTCCTTCCTGACGGAGGTTAAGTGATCTTACCACATGGAACTTGATTTTGTCGTTTATCAGCGAAAGGAGAACATCCGCAGCTTCCGCAGGACTGAAACGTCCTTTTATGAATGCTATGCTTTCTTTCATCCAAGAAATATTACCCGTTCCTTTTATTGGAATCAGAGGTTGATTGGTCTACACTACCTCTAATTTTGGCAAAAAGGACCAAACCAAGGATGAAGCTGCATATTAATATCCTATCCAGAAAGATATGGTCGTTGAAATAGGACATCGCTGAGAAGGTTGCAAGTATTGATATTCCTGCGATCGGTAAAATTGGTGATTTTGATGAATGCATGTGTTGTTTTCTATTTAAAGTGGATTAATTAATTTGAAAAAAATTAAGAGAACGAACCTATCGGCCGCTGTTGTCATTCGGCAACGGTAATCTCGAGAACGCCATTTATTTTAAGGTTATTGCCGAGACCCCTGCTGTTGGCAATGAATTCCTTGGCAATGCGTTTTTCCTCTTCCAGTTCCTTGATGCGTCCGTCCAGTTGGTCCGTTTCGCATCCGTGGTTCCCTTCGTATATCTGGAGTCTCTGTATTTTGTGGAAGTTGATCTTTTCGTTTATAAGGGAAGTAATGACATCAGAGGCCTCCGATGGGGTGAACTCCCCTTTTACCAGTTGGATTTTTTGCTCTGTCCTCTTTGTTTTTGTTGCTTTTTCTGTTTCCATGATACTTGTTTTATTTTTTTATTTCCGGTACAAAGGTTATAAATTACATTGATTTGTTTTTATTTATATTTGTTATCAAACACATAAATATTATTTATGTATTATACTTTGCGACAGCTGCAGATTTTTTTGAAAACAACCCAAATATAAAGTATTACCAAGGCTTCGGAAGAACTGCTTTTGACAAAGCTGGCAATCTCCATACAGCTTAAAAATTTTCAAGATCAGTTCCCTATTCCTCTTACGAAAGTCATAGCCAGAAAGCTTTGTATCACCGATTTTGGAAAGGAAATAGCTATGGTGGCGGAGAAAATCCTCAACGAGGTATATACCATAGATTACAGAACATTGGCATACCAGGGCGAACTTTCGAGCCGGTTAAAAATATCAGTGGTATCCACCGAAAAATACGTAATGCCCTATTTCCTGAACGATTTCATGAAGCGTAATAACGGTGTTGACCTAATCATGCTGAACAGACCGAACCCAAGACTTATCGTAAGGGCCACTACCTCGGACATGGCAGGTCTTATTTCCAACATTGACAAATCGTGGCAGAAGTTCAATGAAGAAGAACCATTTGATTATGCCCTGCTCGATGAACTGTACAACCACACCTATTTGAAAGAGCAAAAAATCGGTGCTATTCTAAGGATATTTGCACTGTTGACCATATTTGTTGCATGTTTAGGCCTCTTCGGGTTAGTTACCTTTACCGCCGAGCAGAGGTTCAAGTAAATCGGCATTCAAAAGGTACTAGGTTCTTCGGCGTCACAGATCGTAGGTTTCCTATCCAGGGACTTTTTGAAACTGGTCATGATTTCTATGTTCATTGCATTTCCATTGGGATATTACCTCATAGGCAAATACCTCCAGGATTTTGCATATCAGATAGAAATCAAGTAGTGGGTATTTGCTTTGGCCGGTCTGATCACAATCCTCATAGCATTTTTGACAATAAGTTACAGAAGTATAAAAGTTACGAATGCCAACCCCATTAAAAGTCTGCGTGCCGAGTAGTCCCATAAACCGTAATTTTAAGGGAGTCATTTATATAGGCAATAAAATTTTATCTAAAGAGTCTCATTTGTGGTCTCTCTTAATAGTTTCGTTAATTGACCTTTTATGGGACAATTTTCTAGCGATTTTTCGTGAGCTATTTGACAGTATTGGCAATGATGTCCGATTTTGGATGCATTGAGAACGGTATAGGCCGGGAAAAGAAAACAGAAGGTCCAGAAAACATGACAAAAGTCATATTCTGTAATCATTAAAACCCGAAAATTTGTAGCAAGCAAGTTCAACCCAAAATAAATGGGATTCACAATACCGTGAAAATTTTCCAAAAACACTTTGCCGAAATATAGATTTAAACCGATTACCACATGACAAATGCACATTCTTTCCATATTCCTGTAATGGGAATAGGATTTACCATAGATACACCCTTAAAAGTTTCTCAGTTCGGGATGGATTCGGTGATCTCCCTAGTGGACGATATTCTTCTCGAAAAGCTACGGAAAATGTACTGCGAGAAGTTCGAGATCAAGTATACGGAAATCACGGAAAAAATTGATGACTTCCGGGCAAAACGAATTACTTCCTATCTTGATCTAATGCATGAACTTGCCCAGAAGAAATTCGATGCGTTTAAAAATACAACCGCTGAGACTGCAAACGGTATTCGGGACTATTTTAATATGCTTCCGGATACTTCAAGTATAAAAAAGGAATTCAAAAAATTAACGGCGGACTATTTTAATCTTGAGGAAATCCAAAACTGGGTCAAGGAGCACATGGCCATGGGAAGTATAGATGTAAATATTATGACCAAGGTTGATAAGGACAATTATGTAAAAACCGAAAAGCTTCCCAGTGAATATAACGATGCGCATGCCGCTTTAAGAGGGTTTGCAAATAGTAGTTTGCGTTCTTCCGTCATACTTTCGGCCGGAATGAACCCCAGGTTATACAGTTATCTGGAACAGTTTGAAGATTTTTATCCCGACGAAAATGGAAATATCAAAAAGAAAATAGTTCTAAAGGTAAGTGACTACCGTTCCGCCTTGATCCAGGGTAAATTTTTGGCCAAAAAAGGATTATGGGTATCTGAATACCGAATAGAATCAGGACTCAATTGCGGTGGTCATGCTTTTGCAACGGACGGATACCTTATGGGGCCTATTCTAAATCAATTTAAGGAAAACAGGAATGATTTGATAAAATCCGTTCATGAGATTCTTGTAGCTGCATTGACACAAAAAAATCGACCCGCTCCAAAAAAAGGATTTCCCCTTAAAATAACCGCCCAAGGTGGCGTGGGTACTGCAGAGGAACATCAATTTATATTGGACCATTATAATGTGGATTCCGTCGGATGGGGCACACCTTTTCTTTTGGTGCCCGAGGCAACTACAGTTGATGACAGCACGCGTGACAAATTAGTTGAGGCTAAAGAGGATGATCTGTATTTAAGCAATACCTCCCCTTTGGGAATTCCTTTCCATAGCCTTAAGGGCAATACCAAGGATGATGAAAAGTTCAATTTGATCAACAAAGGAAGGCCAGGCAGTTCTTGCCCTAAGAAATTTGTTGCCCTGAACAAGGATTTTACGGATAAGGGAATTTGCATAGCATCGAGGCAATACCAGCATTTAAAATTAAAGGAACTGGATGATTTAGAATTATCCCCTGCCCAATATCAATCCAAATATGAAAAAATAGTGGAGAAGTCCTGTACCTGTGTCGGTTTGGGAACATCTGCCCTACTAGCTTATGGCTTAGACACAAAAACCGAAGGTGAGGGTGTTTCCATATGCCCAGGACCAAGTATGGCCTATTTTTCAAAAATAATTAGCTTAAACGAAATGACCGATCACATTTACGGAAGGACCAATGTAATTTCTAGAACCGATCGCCCCAATATGTTCATCAAGGAATTGTACATCTATATCGATTATCTCAAGGACAAAATTGAGGAAGCCAAAGAAGCGGTGACCGATCGGCAAAAAAAGTATTTGTCCACTTTTACAAATAACCTTAAAGATGGCATCGCTTACTATCATTCGGTTTTTAATACCCTTAAAGGAAGCTTTGAAAACACTAAATCTCAAATTGTGTTTGATTTGGATAGGGGCCTAAAGACCTTGCATCTCGTGGAAGAGGAAATAAAGGCGTTATAGATTTGAGTTTTTAAAGAAAAGTTGCTATGCCGGGAAATGAACGAAAAAATGTTGTTCCCATAACGGGTATTCCCCTATCTCAAATACGTTTTCAAGGAGCGGTATTGTTATCTATATTGTAATACCCCCCTTTGTTTTGTTTTCTTTTCAAGGACTGACCGATTGTCAAATGCGCTACATTGATCATATTTCTTAACTCGCAAAGTGTAGTAGTTACTTTTGAGCTTTTATAAAGTTCCTCCACTTCCTTGTAGATCAAATCCAGATGTAGAACAGCCTTTGCCAAACGGTCATTGCTTCTAACAATACCTACATAATCCTTCATTAAGGCCTGTAACTTTTTGAGATTGTGGAGTATTAGAATATGTTCTTTGGGAATACGGGTTCCTTCATCGTTCCATTCCGGAATAGCAATATTTATGGAATGGGTAGGATGTGCAACATGATATTTGTAAATATTGTGTGCATACACCAAGGCTTCCAACAAAGAATTGGAAGCTAACCGGTTAGCACCATGCAATCCGGTTCTAGAGCACTCGCCACAAGCGAATAAATTGTTTACCGATGTCCTCCCATCCTTATCCACAACAATACCGCCGCATAAATAATGTGATGCAGGTACAACAGGAATCCAATCCGTTTCAATAGCAATATGGTTGGCCAAACATTCTTTGTAAATAGTAGGGAAATGTCTTTTGAATTGATCGATATCCAAATGGGTACAATCCAAAAAAACGGAGGTATCCCCTGATTTTTTCAATTCATTATCAATACTTTGTGATACAATATCGCGTGAAGCCAATTCCGCCCTTTCATCATAATCTGGCATAAACCTATGCCCATTTTTATCGCGTAAAATGGCCCCAAAGCCCCGAACAGCCTCGGAAATTAAAAATGAAGGACCATCTTTCGTGGTATATAAGGCAGTGGGATGAAATTGTACAAATTCCATATCCCTAATCTCTGCTTTGGCCCGGTAAGCCATGGCTATACCGTCGCCCGTCGCAATTACGGGATTGGTCGTATGCCCATAAACATGTCCAATACCTCCCGTAGCCAACAATGTACTGTCTGCTTTTATCGTAATAATGTCCCCTGTTTTTTGATTCAATACATAGGCTCCATAACAAGAAACTTGCTTTGATTCCAGAATCTCAAGATGGTGTTCCGTAATAAGGTCTATCGCAAAATGATAGGGTAGAATGGCAACATTTGGCAATCTTCTTAAATTTTCCAGTAACGCCCGTTCCACTTCGTACCCGGTGAGGTCCTTATGATGAACGACCCTGTGTTCCGAATGGCCGCCTTCTTTGCCCAATTCCAATTTTCCAGAAGCATCAATATCAAAACTTGCACCCCATGCCATCAATTCCTTAAGTCGTTTCGGGCCTTTCTTTACCACCATTTCCACTACATCCCGATCGCAAAGCCCATCTCCGGCCACTAATGTATCTTGAATATGTTTCTGGAAAGAATCCTCCTTCATATCCAATACTACGGCAACACCGCCTTGGGCATATTTTGTGTTGGATTCTTCCTCATCGGCCTTTGTGACTATAGTTACCGTCTTCTCCGGAAGTGCTTGGGCAATTTTTGAAGCAAAAGTCAGTCCTGCTACTCCTGATCCAATAACAAGAAAATTCGTTTGCATCATCTTACTTCGATAGTTCCAACATCCTTTCTATGGGCAATAGTGCAGATTGTGCCAAGGCTTCCGGAACATCTATTTGTGGGGATTCATTAAGAAGACAATCGTATACTTTTTGCAGGGTATTCACTTTCATATAAGCACACTCACTACACGCACATGTATTATCTTCCTGTGCCGGAGCAGGAATAAGAACCGTATTGGGTACCTCTTGCTGCATTTTGTGTAATATGCCGGCTTCTGTGGCAACAATAAACTGCTCCTTGGGGTGTTTTTTCACGTAGTTGATCATTCCAGCCGTAGAGCCAACATAAGTCGCTACATCCAAGATATGTTCTTCGGATTCGGGATGTGCGATGATTACGGACTCTGGATTTGCTTTATGTAAATCCAATAATTTTTCTATTGAAAAAGCTTCGTGTACCACACAGGAACCATCCCAAAGCAATAGGTCTCGACCTGTTTTTTTACTTATATACTTGCCCAAATTTTTGTCCGGTGCAAAAATAATCGGTCTATCCTTTGGAACAGATTCCACAATCCTTAAAGCGTTGGAAGAAGTACAAACAATGTCACTCATCGCTTTGATTTCTGCCGAACAGTTGATATAGGTAATCACCAAGTGGTCCGGATGCGCCTCAGTAAACTCACGAAATGCATCTGGTGGACAGGATTCGGCCAAAGAGCAACCTGCATCAAGGTCAGGAAGCAACACCATTTTGGACGGATTCAAGATTTTGGCTGTCTCCGCCATAAAATGTACACCGGCAAATACTATAATGGATGCATCGGTTTCCGCGGCCTTTTGTGAAAGCCCCAAACTATCGCCTACATAATCGGCAATTTCCTGTATTTCCGGCCGCTGGTAATAGTGCGCCAACACTATGGCCTTCTTACTTTTTTTTAGTTCTAAGATTCGGTTTGCCAAACTCATGTGCCTAGGTTCCAAATTTTTTGGGTGCAAATTTATTTCAAATCTGCTCCGAAAAATATGATTTTCGTCACAATGTACAATAAAACCTGCACTTTTGTTTTGATATAAAGTAGCTCAACTTTGATGTTTGATTTTCTCGTATAGTTTTACCAAAGATTGCAACAATTCTACCGGCGTAGTCAAAATTTGATAGTGGTTTTGCCCGAACATTTGAGGCAAATAATATTTGGCCTGCGCCTCAATGGCCAAAGCATAGGAGTTGATATGTCGTTGATTGAGTTCCCGTAACGCTTGTTTTACGTCATTGATACCATATTTACCTTCATACTTATCATAGTCATTGGGCTTACCATCTGAAATAAGGATAACCCATTTGTTCTTGGTATCCCTTTTGTCCAACAAAGCACCGGAGTGACGTAATGCAGCACCGATACGGGTGTAACCGCTAGGTTCTACCGCACCGATTTTATGTTTGGCCTTGTTCCACTCTTCATCAAAATCCTTAAGTGTCAAATAAGTGGCATAATTTCTGGTCTTGGAATAGAAACAGTCTATGGAAAAATCCACATTGAATTCATTCAAAATTTCACCGAAAATAATGGAGACCTGTTTTTCTACGTCGATTACCCTATTGCCAGCCGCATAACCATCGCTGGATAAGCTAACATCCAATAACATTAAAATGGAAAGGTCCTTTTCTTTTTTTCGCTTGCTCAAGTATATCTTTTCAGACGGTGTGTGCCCAGAATGTACATCAACGTACAGGTCGGTAATGGCATCCAGGTCAAACTCCTCACCTTCAGTCTGTCTCCGTTGCTGTTTGTATTTATTGTTGACCGAGGTCAACATTTTTCGTAGCCCCAATAAAGTAGACGCATTTTCCCTTAAGGTTTTTTTGTAGAAATCACTATCGGTCCCTTTCTGGTCCTTGGGGTATACTTTGCAGTAATCCTTCTTGTAGGTTCGTTTGCTAAAATCCCATTCGTCATAGGTCAAATGGTATTCCAGGGCATCAACTTCAGCACTTTCCGCAATGGTGGTATTCTCAATGAAATCGGCCTGATATACGGAATGTACGGGATCGTCCACCCGAACCGTATGCTTCATATTCAATTCTTCCAATGCATTGGCATGGTCGTTCAAATCATCATCACCATCAAAATCGCGCCACCCACCTTCCCATTCTTCAGCAGTTTCAGCTTTTTCAAAATTGTGGGTCAGTACATAATCCTCTTGTGCCTTTTTATCGATTTGTAAAGAATTCAACTCCTCAACGGCATTGGCCTTCAAAATGGTATTGATTTCATTTTGGATAGCTTTCTTGGCCAATTCCGAGATGTTCTTTAAAACCTTCCTTTTGGGGGTTTCGGAATCGTTCCGCATCCATTTTCCATAGATAAAGGAATAGTCCACCGGTTTTGTTTCCGTAGCTCGTTCCAAAAAATGGGTGGCTAATTTCCCATGGATATTCTTCGTAATCGGAAATTGATCAAAGACTTCTTCCAATACCCTATCAGAGGTTTCCAAGGCCTTTTCCCGAGCCTCCTCCAAAGTGTACTCATCATCGCCGGTGTAATTGAACCCCATGTTTTTCTGAACCGATAGGTAAAGGACTCTGAACAGATAAAAAGAAAGGTTTTGTTGGGCATCGGCAAATTCGGAAAACCAGGATGGGAGAAAAAGGTTATCGTTCTTATACCCCCCCTCACGTTCTGCTTCAAAGATTTCAATGGGTCTTCCTGTTATGGCTCTGGAAAAAATGGTAAGACGAGATTTTATATCCGATAACTTCACGGAACTCATATTGGCCTCTTGAGCATTTTTTTTCCGTCTTTTGAGGAATTTCGCAAATTTGCCAAAGATATACTCGTCCGGTTCAAACATAGTTTTAGTAATCGGTTATCAATAAACGGTATCTTGTTAATTTTAGCGATTTTAATGCATTGCAAATTGCCGCTATCAGCTGTATCCGGAAATTGCAAAACGCTTTTATATCATCAAGTCGCATAAATCGGAAAGCGCTTCAATAATCTCCGGATCATCGGTTAAAGGTTCTACTACTGCCACTCGAACGGACAATCGTTTTGGCAAACCGGAATGTATCAATTTAGCCGCATCCACCAATAATCGAGTAGAAACGGTTTCCGTTAATCCGAGCTCGGTAAGGTTCCTTATCTTGTTGGCAATATTGACCAATTTCTTTGCGGTACTTTCGTCTATTCCTGTTTCGGTCGTTACGATTACCACCTCATCCTTTGGCTTTGGATAATTGAAGGACAAGGCGATAAATCGCTGCCTTGTTGAAGGCTTTAATTCCTTAAATCCTTTTTGATAGCCGGGATTAAAAGAAGCCACCAGCATAAAATCCAGATGCGCCTTAATGGTCTCTCCCAATTTATCAATATACAGTTCCTTACGATGATCGGTCAGGGAATGAATGGCAACAATGACATCAGGGCGTGCTTCCGCTATTTCATCTAAATAAACAATAGCTCCTTGCCTTACAGCCTGGGTCAAAGGTCCATCTATCCAAACGGTTTCTGCCCCTTTAATTATAAAGCGACCGATCAGGTCGGTCGAAGAGGTCTCTTCATGACATGCAATGGTAATCAATCTTTTATCCAACTTATGGGCCATAAAGTCCACAAATCTTGTTTTTCCGGCACCGGTAGGGCCTTTTAAAAGTATAGGTATTTTATTCTTATAGGCGTGCTCAAAAACCTCGATCTCTTTTGAAATAGGTTTGTAAAAAGGAATGCTTCCATTCATTGGCGTGTCATTCAATATCTTGGTCAATTTATGTTCCACAACACTCATTTTTTAATTTTTTAACCGAAAAAGGCCCGAAAGGACTTGAGTTAGTCATTGTTTGTTTTTAGTATGTCTTTTCGGGCCTCACATCATTTTTTATTGCGATACCTCAACCATTTCCAAAGCCTCGTCATTAGGACGACCGTGTTTTACGAAATCGATAATATACAGGATTATCCCTGCCGTGAATAAGGATGCACAAATAATCAAAACCACAAAATGGATGCTGATTTCATTTTGTACTACCATGAAGTCCATTTTAAGTTTACGCTCCAAGTAGACTTGTGCTACCCCGGCGACCCCAAAGGCTACGGTCATACCCACCATACCAATGTTAGCTGTCCAAAAAGCGGCACGCCCCCGGGCACCATCATACAATTTTCTTCCGGTCATATTGGGCAACGAATAACTAATAATCGCAAGTACGATCATACCGTAAGCACCCCAAAAAGCCAAGTGACCGTGCATTGCAGTGACCAAAGTTCCGTGGGTATACAAATTTGTCTGGGGCAAGGTATGTGCAAAACCTAATAATCCAGCCCCAACGAACGAAACGATAGCGGAACCCAAGGTCCAGAACAATGCTATTTTATTTGGATGTTTCTTTTCGCCTTTGCGGTACATATTTACTGCAAAAAGGGCCATTGCCAAGAATGCCAAGGGTTCCATAGCGGAAAATATTCCACCCACGATCAACCAAATTTTATTGACACCGATGTAATAATAATGATGACCAGTACCTAAAACACCTGAGAGGAAGGTAAGCCCCACGATAACATACAGCCACTTTTCAATTACCTCGCGATCCACACCGGTTAGTTTAATCAACAGGAAGGATAGAATACCACCCATAATCAACTCCCATACACCCTCTACCCAAAGGTGAACGACCCACCAGCGAAAGAAGGAATCCATTACCTGGCTATCAAACGGCAACATACCTGGAAGATATAGCAATGCCGCAAACAACAATCCCATTGAAAGCACCAGCGCGGTAGTCGTTTTTCGTTTTCCTTTGAAAAGTGTTACCAAAATCAATCCCAGAAATAGTAAGACGTTCACAACTACTAAAAAATCAAGCTGTCTAGGGATTTCCAAAAATTTTCGGCCTTCCCACCAATTAAAGTGATACCCGATAATCGCCGCAACACCCACCAATGCCAGGGAAATTAATTGTACATAAGCCAGTTTTACGCTGACCAGTTCTCGTTGGGCCTCTTCAGGAATAATATAATAGGCGGCCCCCATAAAACCGGACAATAGCCATACCACTAGCAGATTGGTATGTACTGCCCTAGCAGTATTGAAGGGGATAAAATCGTGCAGGCCATCCATTCCTATACGGGCAAAGCCCATAATAAAACCATACGTAAGCTGAAGAACTAATAGTAGCATGGAGAAGGCAAAAAACCAATAGGCTACTTTTTGTGATTTATATTTCATAATAGTGATTTATTGTTTGGGTTGATTAATTATTCTTCCTCAGTGGCCAGAGGGTCTTCCCCTTTTGCCAAAGGGGATACAACACGGTCAAAACCGTTGAGGTCTATATCGTCGATCCAATCAAAAAAGGCAATCAGGTCAGCAGCTTCTTCTTCAGAAAATCCGTAAGCCACCATTTTTCGGCCGTTTGGTTCCCAAGGAATTGGGCTCATAAGAACCGCTTTTACATATCCCGGACCTCTACGATCTAAAACTTTGGTCAATTCAGGTGCATAATACCCCCCTTCTCCCAAAATAGTATGGCAACCCATACAGTTATTGGCTTCCCATATTTTCTTTCCCCGTACTACTTGTTCGGTAATGTTCCCATAATTTGATTGATCTTGTCCTTTGCTAAAAGAATAAATGGTCAATCCTATAAATATTAGGAATGTGACCATTGTTCCTCCAAGAAAGAAAGCACGTGCTTGTTTTTTTGATAGCATATTGGTTGGAGTTTTAATTAATATTTTAAGACCTTTTTATCTTTAATGCTAAAAATACATCTACCCTAACGGCCAGAACATGATTTTTGTCATGAATTGAAAAAAAAGATTTTAACCGGTATTAAAAATCCTTTCGTTTTGATTTTATGGCCAATCGCCAAATGGGAAGTATTGTCCAAAACAATAGTACAACAAGGGAAATCAAAAGGCCAAAGTCAGTACCAAAGAACTTCTTAAAAACCGCTCCGGTATAGCCCAAAAGTGCAGAGATATCCAATTTCAAAAGGATAAGCGTTCTTGAAAGGTCAATAGGGTTGCACATTGTGGCCGCCAAGGAGAACTTGTCCAACGGATATTCTTCAAAAACAATAAGAGATAGCAAAAAGAGTCCGTCGTAAATGACCGCCAAAAACAACCAAAGTAATACCGCATACCCGAAACCTTTTATCCTGTTTTCGTTGGAGAGTGCAATATTGAACGCCAATGCCGTAAAGATAAATGTCAAAAAGGCTCCAGTAACCAATAAAAGTGTAAAGTTGAAAATGGCATCACTTTTAAAAAGCCCGTAAAGGACGAACGGAACCCCAAGGCCTAAGAACAAGCTCAGCGTCAAGGAACCGGCGACCCCAAAATATTGTCCCAAAAAGATAGTGGAACGGCGCAATGGCTGTGCCAATAACAGTTCGGTGAACTCCTTTGAATTGTAAAAATACATTACCCCAAAAATAGTCCCTATCAAGGGCACCAACACGATGATAACATTCATTAAGGTGATGACCGCTTTGGAAAGATCATTGTTTAGGAAAAGCAACACGAAGCCCAAAGCCAGGTAAAAGAGAAAATATACATAACTCCAACGGCTCCGCATCAAATCATAAAAACTGTACTTTAGGATTTTAAGCATCTGTGGTTTGCATTGCTATGGCCGCTATGGCATGTTCAACATCGACTTGATCGGTCTTTTGTTTCAATTCTTCAATACTTCCCTTAAAATAGACCTTGCCTTCCAGTAGGTAAACAATCTCATCCGCAACTTCCTCTACAAATTGCATAATGTGCGAGGTTATCAATAGGGTTTTTCCTTTTTCTTTTTCTTCCTGTATCAATTTCTTTAACCGAATCAAGGATCCCGGATCCAAGCCCGTGGTGGGTTCGTCCAAAATCATCAAAGGGCTGTTGAACATAAAAGTAAGTACGATGTTGACCTTTTGCTTAGTACCCCCGGAAAGTGTACCTAACTTCTTGTCCAAAAAAGGTTCCAGCCCAAACAAAGTAATCAGCTTATTTTCCTCACTGGGCTTTTGCCTTAGGTCCTTTATCATTCGTATCAATTCCCCTACCCTAATGTTACTTGGAAAATTCGCTATCTGTGGCAAATAATCTATTTCCTTGCGATATCTCCACCCATTTTTGATATTGGTATCGAGTACATTTATAGTTCCGGTATTTGGGATTACCATACCCAAAATACTTTTGATAAGTGTAGTTTTCCCTGATCCATTAGGCCCCAAAATTGCATAAATGCCACCACTCTTAATGGTCAATTCCACCCCGGAGAGTACTTGGTTCTTTCCAAATCGTTTATGTAGATTGTCTATCTGTATCATTTCACTTTTCGCATCAAAGGATTGGAATCCATTAAATTATCCGGTGTAAAAACCGGTGAAACCTTTTCTGAAAAATCAATGATGTCCATAAAAAGACTTCGTAATAATACAATGGTTTCCGGTGTTCTATTCACAATATACGAGAATAGTTTCACTGGCCTGTACGGTACATCACCAATACCATTCTTATCCAAATCGTAACCTGTATAACTACTCCAATAATTCTGTTCGAATACATTATCGTTCACCTTGCTATTGTAGGAAATATCAAAGGAATTATATAAAAAATTATTGTTTTTGAAGGTATTGGTATAGCAAGCTCCCCTTACTTTTACGGCCCATCCATTATTGATAAAATCATTACCCTTATAGTTGATCCGATTGGAACCTTCTATATTGATACCGATAGTATTTTCCTCAAAAGTGTTCCCAATAATTTCGGCATCATTAATTTCCTTTAGGAGCATTCCAAAGGAAGCCGTACCCCAGTTTTTTCGAAACGTGTTGTTCTGCATCCTGATATTTTTGGAAAACATCACGGCCACTCCCGCTCCGTTGTTCTCAAATGTGTTGTTGGTGTAGATATCATCATTGGAGAACATAAAATGTAGCCCATATCGTATGTTATCGGAACTTCTATTGTTGTTGATCGTAACATTGTCGGAAAACTCTAGATAAATACCATCACGGGTGCCTTGTACAATATTCCGGTCTACCTGAACATGGTGTGAGTACCATAATTGGATGCCATTTCCCGAGTTGTATTCATCCACGGCATCGCCAATAATCTTGTTGTGGTACACCTTACCTTTATTCGATTTCTCCAAATAAATGCCAAAGAAAAGCTTTTCAAGCACCAAATGCTGTATCAGGAAATTTTCGCTCTTTACTACTCGAACAGCGGCATAATCCGTGGTGTAGCTGGTTCCAACGTTGATAATAAAAAGACCATCCACGGTCACATTGTCCGAAACAATGGTAATAATCTCACCCTTTTCCTCGCCATCGATTACAGGATAGTCCTCTCCGAGAAGGGTCAAGGGTTTATCTATAACGATATTGTATTCTTTGTAGGTTCCTTTTTTGATCAAAAGGGTGTCGTATTCCACAGCCATGGCTATTCCCTGCTTAATAGAAGATACTTTGCATGTAGAACAGATGGTAATGGTCCTACCCATCAAAAATTGACTACCCCCAATCAAGATGAGAAAAACTAATAACTTGCTATGTGATAATATCTGGTTCATAAAAGTCCCCCACTTCTTGCACTAAATCCCGTAAAAACAAAAAGAACGGCAATTATGGTTACTGCTACGATATGTATTGCCAATAGTTTTAAACGCCTTTTGGGAATCAAAAAAAACCGGGCGTGTATTGCCAGAGCCAATGTAAATATCAAAAGAATAAATTTAAACACCAGATGTCTTGTATAATGGTCGGCCATATCCATCTTAAAGAAATCCGGGGCATAATGGACGGTCATATAAACACCGGTAACGACCAAAATGAGCAGGGCCGGCATTCCAATGGGTTCATACTTGGACTCGAAATTTTCGATAATCCCAAAGTTTCTTTGTTTTAAGGCTTTTGGCAAAAACCCCAGAGTTAGCACCAAATGACCTCCTGTCCATATCGTTGCTGCAACAATATGGATGAAAATAACGATTTTAAGGAACATCTTAGCGGATTATCAGAAATTTGGAATTTTCGTTTGCCTTTACACAATGTGGAGTTTCTCGGGGAAAGGAAAAATACTCCTGTTTCGTTAAGTGAAAGTTATTCTGGTCGATGTGAAAATGAATATCCCCTTCCAAAACTACCAATAGCGCGTCCGTAGGAGATGTGTGCTCCGGAAAAATTGCACCACTTTCAAGACTAATACTCAATATCTCCGCCGCACCGTTCTTGGAAAGCTTTTGTATTTGCAGTTTATCGTAAGGTTGAGTTTTGATTTCTTCTCTAATTTCGTACATCTTTTATGGCTTAAAACGGTTCAACAATTCATCCCAAGAATACAAATCACCACCGTTGCCCTCCTTGGCATTTTTTGCATCGGCATCGTTACCAAAAGCTGTTAGGAACTCTCCCATTGGGCTGGGTATGCCCTGACTAATTAGATAGGTGGCCTTCTTGGCATCGATCAATTCACCCGGTTCGGAATAATCATTTACAAGAAACAGGGCCACCGTACCTTTATCTATCTCCTTTAGGTGGTTCATCATACATTCCACCGCATCAAACTTAAAGGTCTTCCCCTTCCTTGTAACCATCTGTGCGGCGTGTTGCCGATCAACAATGGTCATACTGCAAAAATGACATCCGTCCGAACCGTATTCAATGGGTTGGGGCTTTACATTACAGGCGACCAACCATAATGCCAAAAAACCAAAAAGAAGACCGCGTGATTGCATAACTATGCTTTTAAGGTTTTCTCCTTCTTCCCAAAAAAATAGGCAACCAGTCCCAAGGCGATTCCTCCACCCAAACAATAGGCTCCCAATTGGGGATAGGAATGTGCCGTAAAGTTCAAAATATCCTTGGAACCAAAGAATGGCGGCTGGAATCCCATTACGGAACCATCCGGATTGGTAAACTTCATAATGGCCTTGGGGTCTAGGTCATGGCCATAATCATGCTCCCAGATATAAAAATCAATTAAGCCTGCAGTACTTACCATGACCATCATAATGAACCAATACAGAAACCATTTATGGTTTGCTTTCAATGCAATGATCAAACCGATGACCGTAGTAATGATTATACCTATTGGGAATATCTTAAACTCCGGAATGGCATCTGGTATGTACTTCATCCCTACGTAATGGTTCATCAAATTTATATTCTTTATATCATGCGGATTGGCATCGGCAAAATCGTTTATGTAGATATACATCCCCAAAGGAGTTGGATATTGCGGTGCCTCCAAGGTAATTTTCCAAAGTGGAAATACAAAAAGTAACAAAGGCAATAGGGCGGCCAAAACCATTACAATCCGTGATTTTTTCATTTCTACAATACTTTACTCGGTTAAAAAGCGGGCCGGCCATATGGCCGGCCCTGCCTAAGTTTGAAAAATTAATCTTTAAGGGTAATTAGTCTCCCAATGACCACGAAAGGTCAATGTTTGAGTTAGCTGGGGATACCCTTACATACCCCTGCATTTCTTGGTGTAAAGCGGAACAGAAATCCGTACAATAAAATGGCCATACACCTGGTTGTTTGGGCTCCCATACAAAGGTTTCCGTCTGTCCGGGCATAATCAATAATTCGGAAGTGTTGGCACCGATTATGCTTACACCGTGTGGTACATCATAATCCTGTTCCATATTGGTAACGTGGAAGTATACCTTATCCCCTACTTTTATCCCTTCAATATTATCAGGATTAAAGTGACTTCGTATCATGGACATGTAAATATGGACTTCCTTACCGTTGCGTTCCACCCTTACATCGGCATCGGAGGTTATACCGTATTCATGCTTGTTTTCCTTTAAATCGAAAATCTTTTTGGACCGTGCCTTTACAATATCCGCAGCAATACCTGCGGCATAATGAGGTTCTCCCACTGTAGGGAAATCCAATAAGAGTTCCATCTTCTCTCCGGAAATGTCATATAGTTGTGCCGATTGTGTTACTTCGGGACCAGTAGGCAAATATCTGTCCTTGGTAATCTTGTTCATGGCCAACACGTATTTGCCAAAGGGCTTTCTAGAATTTCCACCAGGAATCATTAAGTGGCCTACGGAGTAGAAACAGGGTTGTCTATCCACTACTTCCCAAGTGCCCAATTTCCATTTGACCACTTCTGAAGAAATAAAGAAAGTGGTATAGGCATTTCCTTGACCGTCAAATTCAGTGTGCAATGGCCCAAGACCTGGTTGGCTTACCGTGCCTGCCAAAACGTCCTCGAATTTCAAGATGGGTATACCATAGGCGTCACCGTCATATTTCTTTCCCTCGATAGCATCCAACATTTTTGTAAAGGAATGAACAGTTAAATCAGCGGAGAGTTTACCGTTACCTACAATATATTCTCCAGATGGATCCACATCGCAGCCGTGAGGTGATTTAGGTGTAGGCAAGAAAAAAACAGCACCGGGTACGTCCGTTGGGTTTACCACAAGCACTTCTTTTTTCATAGTAGAAGTAGCGGTATGCGTTTCTTCATTATATACATTATGTGCATAGTTGGAGGGCATTTTGGTACCTCCGCCATTGTTCACATATTCCTCTATCTTTTTCCAATTGACCGCAGCAATAAAGTCTTTGTCATTCTGTGAAGCATTTACCTCAAGTAATGTACTGGCTTCCTCGGAGTTGTACGTGGTAAAAAAGAACCATCCGTGAGATTTGCCACGACCCGGGTGTGATAGGTCATAGTCAAACCCGGGCATCATCAACTGAAACTTGATATCCATGCCACCATCCTCTGGGTCAACACTGATGAACGTCAAAGCACCTTTAAAATTTCCCTTGTATTCATTGATGGGCATATCCCTTTGCGGTACGGGAACAGAAAACCGAGTACCCGCCACCACATATTCTGTATTCTCCGTGACAAACGAAGAACTGTGGTTACCAGCACTATTGGGAATCTCAATAATCTCCGTTGTTTCAAAAACGGTTAAATCTATTTTGGCGATACGGGGTGTATTATTCCCATTTATAAATACATAACGGCCATCCAATTCCCCGTTGGTCTGTGAAATATCGGGGTGGTGGGAATCGTCCCAAGGTACAAATCCAAAGGAAGTATTGAGCATGGGTTTGGTTTCCTCATTATAGCCCCATGCTTTTTCCGCATCTTGGGAGAAAACAGGAATTACTTTGAAAAGTCTTCCCGATGGCAATCCGTAAACGGACATTTGTCCACTAAATCCTCCAGAAACAAAGGCATAGAACTCATCATGTTCCCCAGGAGCAACGTATACTTTTTCGGCGGCATTGGAAGTCAACGCCCCGCTATTACCCTTTTTTTGATCCCCACAACTGGTGAAGACCAAGGCGAGTCCAAATAATACCAGCATTGGATTCTTAAACTTTCTCATTGTTGTTGTTTTTATGTTATTTCGATTTTCAATTATTCTCCGGAGGGCGGTAAGATTACTTTATCCACTACGTGCACTATACCGTTTCCGGCAGGAATGCTGGCAACGATTTTTGCACCACCCACGTAAACGTCCTCTCCTTTGACTTCTACAGTTGTATTTTGGTTGTTGGCCTGACCCAATTTTTTAAACTTCTTTAAAAAGTCCTTGCTATAGTTGCCAGGGGTTACGTGGTGTTTTAAAATATTGGCCAACGCATTTTTATTCTCAGGTTTTAGCAAATCTTCCACAGTACCGGGTGGAAGTGCATCAAAAGCTGCATTGGTAGGGGCAAATACCATTAATGGTCCGGCATTTACCAGGGCATTCTCTAAATCTGCCGCTTGAACTGCAGCCACAAGAGTTGTGTGATCAGGGGACCCTATGGCAATGTTAAGTACGTTGGGTGTTGATTCGTCATCTTTAATAAAGGCCTGACCCTGTTTTTTCACCTCCCCGGTTTCTACTTTTTCAGTTTGGGAAGTCATCGTTTCGGTTTTGGTCTCGTTTTTACAGCTGGATAAAAAAAGCAGCATGCAAAAACAGCCGACCAACAATTTAAGGTTGATAGTTGTTTTCATTATAAATCTACTTTAAGGTTCTAAAATATTCCAGTACAGCCCTTGCCTGATCTTCCGTAAGGCTCTGATTGGCCATAGGTGATCCATTGAACTCTACCAGAAGGTCTTTGGCCAAGGGATCTTCCTTTACCATGACATCCGGATTAAGAATCATGTTCATAATCCATTCCGGAGTTCTTCTTTCCAATATTCCGTTAGGTGCGGGCCCAATAAACTTTTTGCCTACCCGGTGACAGGCCATACACATTTGGTTAAATACTTCTTCACCCTGAGTGACCATGGCTTGATCTATTTCTGCATCCAAGGTTATAGAATTAATGGGGCCTACACCTTTGGAGGTCAAATCTATCCGTTCCGAAGCCTTAACCTGATTTGTAGTAGGCGTCTCCGCTTTTTTCTCGGTGGTGGCTTTTTTTCTTTCTATACTAAAACCATCCTTTTTCTCTTCCTTTCCTCCACAGCTTAACAGAAGTAGCGTGAATATTACTAGGAGACTATTGTTGACTTTTCCCATACCCTTAATTGTTTGTTATTGATTACGCAGCAAAAATAGGGGTGGTGAAAAGTATAAAACATGATATTAATCATATTTAAGATAAAAAAGTCTTTTATTCTCTATATTTGTAAAAAGTTTAGAGAAATGCTATCGAACTCTTCAAAATATGCCCTGAAAGCCGTACTTTATTTGGCGGTACATTCCACTATGGAAAAGAAAATATTGGCCAAGGATATCAGCAAGCCCATTAATGTTCCCCGGGCCTATATAGCCAAGATACTTCAGGAACTTTCAAGACATAATATAGTTTCGTCCATGCGCGGTCCTGGAGGGGGATTCTATCTGAACGAGGAAAACAAAAAAACACCCCTTATTGATATTATCAGCCTAATAGATGGTGATAACAGATTAACTTCCTGTGTACTCAGTTTACACAAGTGTGATAACGAAAACCCGTGCCCTATGCACCATCTTGTGGACGATACGAAAGCAAGTTTTGTAAAAAAATTGAAAGAGACCTCCGTGGAAGACCTTATATCCGATATCCGGTCCGGAAAGTCATTTTTACCCATTTAAAAACCAAAAAAGACCACCTTTTTCAAGATGGTCTTTTGAGCAAAAACAACTACAACCAAAAGTATAATTAAAATTCTATCTCAAAGAACAGACTACTGGATTCGTTTTCTTCAGTAACATCCTCTCCCTTCAATACCTCATCGCCATCATTCAACAGCTTTAGGTTAATTTTCCAATAGCCCGTCATGGTCAATGACAATTTTCCACTGTACATTTTTGATGCAGAATCATAGGTCAAATCTTCATTATTCGGAGAACCGTGGTTTCCCATACCGGGCATACGAGGATCGATCGTTATCTTATAATCCTCTACTGCAGGAAAGGTCATCATGTTTTCCATTTTAAAGAGTACTGCCGAGAAATCGTTTACGGCGACTTCCGGTTTTATTGGCATCATGGCCAAAACATAACGGGTTTCATCTGTTCCCATAAAAACACTTACTCTTTTTTTACCGTCCGAGGGGGCTTTAACCTCAATACGTTCAGTAGCATTATAGGTTTGTCCATTAATGGTATATTCCAAGTTCAGCTCCCAATACTCGTCTGCATTTCCGGGCATTTGAAAAATGCTAAATCCTTTATAAACAGAGGCGTTCTCTGTCTTGGTGACTTCAGACTTAGGACAGGAGTGCATCATTTCCGTCATGTGCATTACGGGGTTCCAAGAAATAGTGGCATCGGATACGTAACTCTCGCTTGCCTCATCTTTAATTCGGATGAACAGTTCGTTATAGCCGATTGTAAATTGCTCTTGTTCGGAATATAGTTCAATGCTATGATTATTGGCCTTCACGGCCTTTAGCATTGTATACTCGGCAAGCGGATTCTCCTCCTCAATGGGTATAGGATCATCCGTATCATCGGTACAGGAGATAAAACTCACAGTAAGAAATAGTGTTGCTAAAAGATATTTTATTGTTTTCATAATCAGAGTTTTAATTGTTATTAATTAATGGCATACGAAACGGTCATAAAAAAGTTACGTCCCATGCGGGGGATGTTATTCCAGTCCGTATAAGTGGAATAGAGTTCATCAAAAATGTTTTCTACCCCTGCTTTTACATAAACATCATCGTTGTTAATGGAAAATGATTTTCCCAACGATAAAGAGAATACGGTGTACGCATCTGTTCGGTCTTCACCAAATTCCGGATTAAAATTCACCTGGTCCGCCGCACCCCGCATCGTCAATGATCCCGAAAATTTACCTTGGGTGTACTGCAACATGGAATTATACGTAAACGGACTTATGAATGGCAGATTACGCCCGTCCTGATCCGTACCTCGGTGATAGGAGACCAATCCGGTCCAAGTGAATTCCGGAGTAATTTGATACTTGGTATCCAAGGAGATATTATACAAATTGGCATATTCCAGATTCTTATAAATCTTTACCCCTTCTGCCCCAATGGTCATTACACTTAAGGCAGGATTTACCTCCCCAACGATAAAGTCCATTGTGTGGAAGTAGTTCCCTTCCAAACTAAAATTCAATTTTTCGATAGGCACCGATATTTTTGTATTCACCTCGATAGCTTTTTCATTTCTTAAATCGGGGTCGCCCACATAATCGTGATTGTCAAAGCTGTTGAACAGATAAAATCCAAAACCTTCGGAAACCGATGGAGCCCTATCTCCGTAGGAGAGCCCACCGTCCAAATGAACTGACTTTAGTTTTTTATGATATCGTGCCGAAAAACTTTTTAGAAATCGGGTCTGTCGCCGAGCCATTTCAGGATAGAAAATCCGGAGGCTGTTGAGTCCCAGTTCATCGGCCACATTGAAGCCTTGCACCGCCAATCTGGTGGATAGTTTTAAGGAACTTTCCTTGAAGTCAATTACATCCTCTGCATAAAAACCATTGTTCAGGGTGCGGACATCAGGCCAAGTAAGCATAAACATTTCACGCTCATTGGGATTGTTGGGATACATAGTCATTTCGGCAAGCGAACGATTATAAAACCCATCCAGTTTCAACAAGAATTGGTGGTTATCCCGTTTTAGGGTGGCTTGGGAAAAATATCCATAAGTGTCACTCCACCCCGGCATATCCATTCGAATAGGAACATCGGGCCTTTGGCTATCATCCATAATATGGGTAATGGAATTGGCATATACCTTGGTTTCCCAGTTTTTAAAATCACCTATGAAATCCGTTTGTATCCAACTGACGGAACCTATAAAGGCCCGTGCCAAAGAAACATCCATGGGCAAGGCGGGATACCCAACATCCCGGGCCTCATCAAAAATGAAACTGGCCAACAGTTTTTGGTCTTCGGAAACCTTGTAGCCCGCGTTGACCGAAAGGTTGTACTTTTCAAATTGGGAAAAGGCGACCTCTTGGCCACCACCGGCAACATAATTCTCGGCCTTACGGTAGATAATATCGGTATCCACATAGAACTGCTCATCCGAATAGTTTAGTTCCCCACCAATGATTTGTGATGAATTATTGGTCTCGCCACCGGTTTCAATAGAGCCTCCCCATCCATCAGGTCTAAAATTGCTCTTTTCCAAACGTAGGTCAATAGCACCTCCAATGGTAGCTCCGTGTTCCGCACCTTGTTGACCACAGGCCACATGTATATCGGACAGATTGGAAACATCGACATAGGAGGTTATGGGGTCCATTCTATCCGTGCAGGCACCAAAAATGCGCATCCCGTCAATAGTTATGGACAGGCGTTCCGTAGTCATATCGTTCAGTACCGGCTCCCAGGCATAGGCTCCCCTTTTTATCATGTTCACTTTTTTGGAGGACTCCAAATACTGATCCAATGTCGAGAGTGGTTTATGGTGGGAATTATGCTCCAACGTTCTTTTGTAAGAGGAGATGACGATTACCTCATTTAAGTCGATAGGAAGTATAGAATCCTTTACCATTACCACCTTTGGCTCTTGGGAAGTGCCTTTCCAATGAAACACCAGAGTGCACAACACAACAAGAAACAAGGCTTTACCTTTTAGACCCATCGCCCTAGAGCGGTATGGCCTACCATCAAATATGGTTTTCATCTGTTTATATTTTGGACTAATTCAAAAGTTTAGGGGTACAAGCTTTGTGGACGAGCTTTTCATCCATAGCGAATATTTGTACTACAAATTGAATTAGGCCAACTCGGGTGGCTGGGAAATATCGGAAGTAAAAGGATTTGAAATTAGAACCTTAACAAATCGTAAATTCTCCATTTTGGTCTGTGAAAGGAATACTTGTAAATCCATTTGACGCAAGGATTGGAAAAAAACAATGTGCTGAATTTCGGTTTTTGCCTGATCCTCTCCGAAAGGATTGCTTTTGTTTTGTTCCGCCTCCTTGGCCAATTGCTTGGAAAGGTAGCATTTCCCGTCGCACTTCAATTGCGGCCTATCCTTATTTTCACAGAGCACGTTTACGATGTAATCATAGTTCATAACATACTCAGCAATGGGCCAGAGCGGCTTCACGAGCATGAGCATTGCTACAAAAAGGATTACATAGCTTTTCATGGAGACAAATGTAGGCCCGCCCCTCGGAGGAAAACATGATAAAAATCATATTAAGGATAAAAAGGTCTTTTATTTTTTTCGATTAAAAAATGCCTTGGAGCGGAACAACAAAAAACGTAACTTCTACCGCCATTACAACTAAAATCCAAAAGCCATAAAATAATGAAGAAAAATCCGTCTAGAAGGTCATTCTTGAAAAAGGCCACATTAGGTTCCGCTGCAATGACCTCGGTGCCATTCCTTATCTCAGCTTCGGAAGGCGAAAAAGTTTTGATGAAACGAAACTATCCCGATGAACATTACACGGCCAATGACCAAATTAATCTGGGCCTGATCGGCTCCGGGATACAGGGTATTTACGACACAAGGGCCGCACTGTCCGTTTCCGGTGTGAAATTGGTCGCAGCTTGTGATCTATATTCTGGAAGATTAGATCGTGCCAAGGAGCTTTGGGGCGATGATATCTTTGTTACCCGGGATTATCGCAAACTCCTGAACCGAAAGGACATCGATGCGGTTATCGTGGCCACTCCAGATCATTGGCATAAGAAAATTGCCGTTGATGCACTAAAAGCTGGGAAACATGTCTATTGTGAAAAACCAATGGTACAACGATGGCAAGACGGTCAAGAAATCATCTCCACACAAAAATCGACCGGAAAAATTTGCCAGATCGGGAGTCAGGGTATGTCTTCCCTAGGGAATGAAAAGGCCAAACAACTATATGAAGATGGTGCAATTGGGGAAATCGTGATGTTGGACTTTTACAATGACCGATATTCGGCCGAAGGAGCTTGGCAATACCCTATTCCTCCAGATGCCAGTCCCGATTCTGTAGATTTTGATACTTTTCTGGGAAATGCGCCAAAGGTACCTTACGAGCTTAAAAGATTCTTTAGGTGGCGTAATTATCAGGACTATGGTACCGGGGTTGCCGGTGATCTTTTTGTACATGCTTTTTCTACCTTGAACCATGTCATCAGTTCCCATGGCCCAAACCGGGCCTTGGCTACCGGCGGACTACGCTACTGGAACGATGGCCGCGATGTGCCCGATGTTAGTATAACCCTTTACGACTATCCAAAAACCGATACCCATGCCGCATTCAATGCTGCTTTTCGAATCAATTTCATTGCAGGTTCTGGGGGTGGTGGCGGATTCAAATTGATAGGAACTGAAGGTGAATTGGAAGTAGGACAAAATTCGGTTACCGTTAGGCGATCCAAATTGGGTATGGTTCCCGGTGGTTATTCTTTGGTAGCCTATACGGAAGCCACACAGGAAAAAATACGCCAAGGCTATGCGGCTCAAAATTTGGAAACTCGGGATTCGGCTTTAAACACCGGTAGCACCACTTGGGAAGCACCAAGAAATTATAAAGGAGGGCACCATGATCATTTTTATAACTTCTTTACAGCCGTTCGAGGAAAAGGAAAAGTAATTCAAGACCCTACCTTTGGATTAAGAGCTGCGGGAGCCGCACTCTTGGCCAATGAAAGTTATTACAAAAAAACACCGGTCGATTGGGATCCAGTGTCCATGAAATCAATGTAATCCAAGTTCATAGATTATGAGAAAAATTCAGTTGTTACTTTGTTCGTTCTTAATTTCCTTGTTTATGTCCGCCCAAGAAGATCCTTTGAATGTTATTGTATTCGGGGCACATCCGGATGATTGCGATGTAGACGCAGGAGGTACTGCTATTCTCTTTTCAAAAATGGGCCATAAGGTGAAATTTGTTTCCTTGACCAATGGCGATGCGGGCCATTATGCCATGGGTGGCGGTGAGCTTGCCAAAATTCGTATTGCCGAGGCCCAAGAAGCTGGAAAGAGATTTGGGGTGGAATATACCGTTCTGGATAACCACGATGGGGAATTGATGCCCACTTTGGAAAATCGCTTAAAGGTTATCCGCGAAATTCGAAAATGGAACGCGGATATCGTAATTGCGCCAAGACCCAACGATTACCATCCGGATCATAGATATACAGGGGTTTTGGTACAGGACGCTGCCTACATGGTCATTGTTCCCAATATTGCAGCTGACACACCTCCTTTGGAAAAAAATCCAGTTTTTTTGTATTCCGAAGATAGATTTCAAAAACCCAGTCCATTTGAACCGGATATTGCGGTAATCATCGATGACGTTTTTGAACAGAAAATCCATGCCATGGCTGCACATGAATCCCAATTTTTTGATTGGCTTCCCTGGACATCCGGAAATTTGGATAAGGTTCCCAAAGATGAAAAAGGACGATTGGAATTTTTGGCCAACTGGCGATCCTTTAAGCCCAATACGGCAACATTGAAGTGCTTAAAAAAATGGTACGGTGGCACTGCGGTAAATGCAAAACATACAGAAGGGTTCGAAATATGTGAATATGGGAAACAACCATCCGATACCGAGATCAAAAGATTGTTTCCCATGCTCAAAAAAGAATAGGGGCTTGTATTAGCTCCAAAGCCTATCCCAAGCACGCATCTTGTCCCATTCCGGGGTAGGTGCAAACAATTTCTCGCCCTTGACGAGGTATTTCTTTACGACATCTTCATTGAGTTCTACACCAATGCCCGGTTTTTCCGGTACGGTTACATAACCGTCCTTTACGATAGGTCCATCAAAACCGGTTACCAGATTTTCCCAATCCTTTTTATCCACAGCATGATGTTCCAGCCACATAAAGTTTTCCGTGGCCGCAGCACTATGTACGCAACCTAGGAAAGAGACGGGACCAGCGGCATGGTGATGCATGAAGCCGATACCATGCTTAGAGGCAAAATCACCTATCCTCTTCGTTTCGAGGATACCTCCCGCGGTGTTGGGATCAGGATGAACAATATCCACGGCCCTAGTTTTGATCAGTTCCTCAAAACCACCTTCAAGCCTGTAAATATCCTCCCCAGTCTGAGTGGGTGTAGTTGATGATTCTGTAATTTCTCTCCATTGATCGGTATACTGCCAAGGAATGACATCTTCCATATAGGCCAAACTATAACGCTCCGAGGCCCTTGCCAGCTTAATGGCCTCGTTGACTCCAATATGACCCCAATGATCCGTTCCCATAGGAATGTCATACCCTATTTTGGAACGCATCACATCTAAATATTCCATCAATT
The DNA here is from genome assembly GCA_947494715.1 of uncultured Flavobacteriaceae bacterium. Lineage (GTDB taxonomy): Bacteria > Bacteroidota > Bacteroidia > Flavobacteriales > Flavobacteriaceae > Ulvibacterium. The sequence goes on from CANLWG010000015.1 coordinate 26,629, forward strand.
TATCAACACCTTTTTCCGTAATCTGTATCCTTGTAAAAGGATGTTTCGTCATATTGTATTTTATGGATTGGTGCTGGTACGGATTATAGTCCGCCTCCGGTGCATTGATAAGTGCCCCCGGAATATCCTTGATCAAGTTAATGCCAATATCCATTTTCAAAGCGGTATACCCTTGATCTACCCTAGCTTGCATCCTATTGGCATATTCAACAGGGTCTTTGGAAACGGTGGTATCACAATACACCCTCACTTTGTCGCGATATTTTCCACCTAACATTTGGTAAACGGGAACGTTGTATGCCTTTCCGGCCAAATCCCATAATGCCATTTCCACTCCTGAAACTCCACCACCTTGTCTTCCATGATGCCCAAACTGCTTAATGATACCAAATAAGCGTTCCACATTACAGGGGTTTTCGCCCAATAGCCTACTCTTTAGGAACAATGCATATTCCTTGGCAGCACCATCGCGTACATCTCCATGTCCCACAATACCCTGATTGGTATAAATACGGACAATCGGAGTTCTGAATACCACGTCACCTCCAATTTCCGCAATTCTCAAATCGGTAATTTTAAGATCGGAGGGACTGGAATTTCGGTTAACATTCTGGGAAGCGTAGGCAATCTGATCCCCAATGCTGGCAGATGCCCCAGTAAAACTTGCCAGACTGAGACCTCCCAATCCGGCCTTCTTCAAAAAAGACCGTCTGCTTTTGGCCTCGTCTTCTTTTTTCATTTTGGAATCCCCGTTTACTGGACGGTTTAGTTTGTTGGTGGTAAACTTCATAGTGGTAAAGTATAAATTGTTTTGTATGGATACGTACCCAAATCGCATAACCCTAGTCTAACGATAGAATAACCTCTGTAAATTAGGGATTTTTTTATTTCTAACGAAACAAAAAAGGGAAACCAAACCGGCTTCCCTTTTTCGCATCAACTAAACATAAAAATCATCAATTATTAATCTTAAAGGTAACTACTGGAATTTTTGAATGGTTGGCAAGATCCTCCCCAATACTGCCCATAAAGAAATGGGAAAGTCCTTTCCGTCCGTGCGTGGAAATCCCAATGATATTCGCACTGCTCATCTCACTATAATTCAGGATGCCTTTTTCAACGCTATAATCATTGTAGATTTCAACTTCCATACCTGTATTAGACTTTCTTAGGAATTGATTTATGCGATCGTATGCATCTTTAGTGCTCAAAAAATTATCCCCTGGGGTATTGATGTAGACCAAATCCAATTTAGCGGACAACATGTTGGCAAAGTCCTTTGCTTTTTGAAAAGCCAATAAATTATCATCTCTAAAATCACAGGCGAAGACAAAACGATCTACTTTAAAATCGGGTAACTCGTCCTTAATGACCAAAACCGGTATGGTGGCATTCCGTACTACCTTTTCCGCATTGGAACCTACAAATATCTCCTTGAGGCCATCCGTACCATGGGAACCCATAACTATAAGTTCTGCGTTGTGCTTCTTAGCAACTTGGTTCACCTCGCTAAAAACCTTAAAATGCTTTACGATCGGAGTAATCGTAATTCCTTTTAAATACGGCTTGTCCAGAAAGTCAGAAAATCTTTTTTCTGCCAATTTTATCAAAAATACGGTTTGCTCAGGATGAAATCCTTCTGAAGAAGAGACCATGGCCTGGTTTAGTTCCAACATATGGAGCGCCAAGATTTCCGAGCCGTGTTTTTTGGCCAGGGAGGCGGCTACTTTAAGTGCATGTTCCGATTGTTCCGAAAAGTCTATGGGTACTATAATGTTTTTCATCATAATGTTTTTTTAGGTTAAACTGTCATGGAGAATAAACGTGTCTCCGGTGCCTTTCTATGGAGGAGAACGTCAAAAGCCATACAAATATTACGTATAAAGGGTCTTCCTCTTTGGGTCACCATAATTTGATTTGGGTGAATATCTATCAATTGGTCCAGTTGCATTTCATGTAGTCGATCCAATACCGAGGGCAATGCAGGGAAATGTAAATCCGTGTCACTCCATGAGGTCTCAAATCTGCACATTAAATTCAATATATGCTTTCTAATGATCCGGTCTTCATCGGTAAGAATATGGCCTCTATAAATGGGAATGATATCATTGTCCACCAAATGGGTGTATTCTTCAAGGCTTTTTACGTTTTGTGCAAAACTGTACCAGCTGTCACTTATACTGGAGACCCCCAGACCTATCATTAATTGAGTCTTCGAAGCCGTATAACCCATAAAATTACGGTGCAATTTCCCTAACTCCATAGAGGTATAGAGGCTGTCGTTAGAAAGTGCAAAGTGATCCATGCCTATTTCATGGTACCCGGCTTTGACCAACAATTTCTTTCCGGTTTCATATTGTTTTCGCTTTTCTTCGGCCGACGGGAGGTCTTCATCCTTATAGCCTCGTTGTCCATTGCCCTTTAACCATGGAACATGTGCGTAGCTATAAAAGGCCAATCGGTCCGGCTTTAATGTTTTGGTCATGGTTATGGTCTGTTCAATATTAGCCAAAGTCTGATGGGGCAATCCGAAAATGATATCGTGCCCTATGGACTCATACCCAATTTCACGGGCCCATTCTGTAACATTCTTAACATTTTCAAAAGGTTGTATCCTATGAATTGCCTTTTGCACGGTTTGGTTATAGTCCTGTATGCCATAGCTTACCCTTCTGAAACCTACATCATACAGGGCCTGTAGATGCTCTTTGGTAGTATTATTGGGATGGCCTTCAAAACTAAACTCATAATTTTCGGACCGTGTGGTCGTACTGAGAATCCCATTGATAAGCCGCTTTAGATTCAGGGGCGAAAAAAAGGTAGGTGTGCCTCCCCCTAAATGCAATTCCTTGATAATCGGTTTTTCCGAGAATAGGTTACAATATAATCTCCATTCCTTTAAAACGGTCTTAATATAAGGAGCTTCAACGTCATGCCTTTTGGTAATACGTTTATGACATCCACAGAAGGTGCACATACTTTCACAAAAAGGTAAATGAATATAGAGACTGATGCCTTCGGATGAATTGCTCTCTTCAAAACTATGCTTTAAGGTAGATTTCCATTCCTTCCCCGAAAAAGTTTCGATGTTCCAATAGGGGACCGTAGGATAACTGGTATAACGGGGACCCGGAATATTATATTTTTGAACGAGATTGCACATGGATGTAATTTGATTAATTACAAACTTAGTTTCCGCCTGCAAAAAAAAATATGATAATTATCAGGTGATACGAATCTTGCCCTATCCGCGTAAATACCATTTGGATGTACTACATCTCAATCAAACTCCAAAAATTTCATGATTTGGAGATTTCCTTTAAGGGCATTCCCTGGCATGGGATGTTCATTGTTGAAAACCTTTAAGTCTTCCTTGTCAAGTATAGTTACAAAATCTTCGCGATACCCATTTTCATAAGGGATAGCCCCCAGGTTTAATTGTAGATGGTTTCCAAAAAAATTATAAATGGCCGTTCTTTTGGAATAGCCATAATCATGCTTTTCAGAAGGCAAATGGACATTTTCTACTTTGTGTTCCGCATCGTACAAGGCATATACCTTTTGTATGTAGGATACTCTATATTGGGTGTATTTCGGGTCCAATCCGCGCCATTGGAAACCAATAAAAGAGGCCTTGGTGCGGCCAATGCCGCTATCTCAACATTATTGGTCTGATGGTTTTCTCCCCTATGGACAGGCATACCGCTTTCGCAGACGCATCCCCCGAAAAAATGGGCCGAAACTTGGACAACTGGAGCGACCACCTTAATACGATTGTCCAAAGCTGCGAGCATAAAGGTCTGGGTAGCCCCTCCAGAACCACCGGTCATACCGACCCGATCCCCGTCCACATCATCCCGTGACAATAGATATTCCAATACCCGTATGCTATTATAGGTCTGCAAGTGGAGGGCAATAGGAATAGTATGTTCTACCTGTTCGCTTTCACCAAAGCCGAGCATATCATAAGCAAAGACTACGGCCCCCATCTTAGCAAAGACCGCTGCCCTGGTCTGTACATCCTCACGTAACCTTTTGTCCGGCAAATGCCCGTGAGGACTCAAAATTGCCGCGAATTTCCCCTCCCCTGTTGAAGGCCTGTACAGATTTCCCGTTATATAGAAACCAGGAAAACTCTCGATGGCTACATTTTCTACCGTATATCCATCCATTTCCTTTTTGCTATGGATAATAGGATTAAAATTCCCGGTTATTTTGGGCATCTTCTCCCATTCCATGCCAATCTTAATACCCTCTTTGATCGTAGCGGCTCTTTCCTCCCAAGACTCCAAATCACTCCATTGGGAAGCGAATTCCTTCATTTTTAGGTTGGCCTGATCAGATGTCCAAAATGGCCCACACACAATTGACTCTCTTGAGCCATACCGGATAGGCATATCATTAAAATAAATAGAGCAGTCTTCATGTTCGCGTTCATGAGTTTTCCGAGCATATTGATCAATAGGTTTCCTTGATCCAATTGTAGGGTTTCCTTTTCATCCAAAGTCCTCTAGTAAAATCAGGAAAATACTGTGGTGCACCATTATTCTCTATAGATACTTCTGAAAGTGGCGTAACCGCACTCCATGCCGCTGCATCATAGGCATCCATAGGCGGGGCAATATTCGCCTTGGCAGATTCCACAAAGGAGTTTAAGACAAAGAAGTCCATTCCACCATGCCCTGCATCCAAGGCATATTCCCCATATTTTATCCATAAGGGGTGATCATATTTCTTTAGCCATTCGTCCGCGACATCCCAGTCGTGGGGCTCAGATTTACCTTCAATATAGATTCTGTCACCATCAACTTCCCACAGTCCATTGGCTCCCTGAACCCGGAATCCCAAAGAATAAGGTCTGGGCAGATTACAATCGTGGGTAACGATAATGGTTTCCCCGTTTGCGGTTTCAATGGTGGAGGTAATCACATCACCTTGTTTGAATTTCACCTTGGCATTAGGATGGTTTTCTCCGCCCACCTCAACAATATAATTATGGAGTCCAATGGCCTTTGAAGCACTGGAAGTCATGGAAACAAATCGGTTTCCACGGTTAATATCCGCCATAACGGCAATGGGCCCGAGGCCATGGGTGGGATACACATCGGCGTTGCGTTTTACGGAATGTTGGGTGCGCCATTTGGCCTCAGAGCTTCCCTTCTCACCAAATTCGGCACCTTTCCCGTGGGCAGCCGTCCCATCATTGAACTTTACGCCCCGAAGATCATGTTGGTAACCGCATCTAAAATGTACCAGTTCCCCAAAAATATTCTGCTTTACCATGTTAAGTACCGCCATGATATCACGCCGATAATTCACATTTTCAAGAATCATCATATGTGTACCTGTCTCCTCATGGGTATTCACCAAATCCCAACATTCTTCCAGTGTGTTCGCCGCCGAGACCTCGGTTCCTGCATATTTTCCGGCCTTCATAGCATCAACCGTCATGGTTACGTGCCATAGCCAGGGCGTGGCAATGACTACCGCATCCACATCCTGTAGTTCCAATAAATTCCTATAGTCATAATTATTCTTGCCAAAGGTTTTGGGTGGCTTGCCACCGGCATCGGCAATTTTTTGTTTCGCGATCGAAATACGGACCGGGTCTATGTCACATACCGCAGTAACATTCACATCCTTTCGTAGAAGTAAATTTTGAAGGTGGCCGGTACCCCGCCCTCCGGCACCGATAAGCCCCACGTTCAATTTATCACTCTGATGCGAACCTGAAATGCCATAGGCAAATCCAGGTGCCATGACCATTCCCGCCCCTATTAGGGAACTTTCCTTTATAAATCTTCTTCTTGAACCCATAATTCTATTTTAAATTTGGTTTTGGAATTTATGTCGTTGCTCAAATTATGAAATTCTATATAAAATTGTTTGTATTAATCCCTTTAATTATGATCTATATCGATATATAAACCATTTTTAAATTCAAAGGGCTATTTTTGCCCCATTAAAACATAAACCACATGACCTTACTTTTAATGGCTGCCGGCAGCGGTAGTCGCTATGGAAAACTGAAACAATTTGACGACCTAGGACCCAAAGGTGAATTTTTAATGGAATTTGCTATATACGATGCTTTAAAAAATGGTTTTGACCATATTGTGGTCATTACCAAAAAGGAGAATACATCCTTTTTGTTTGACCATCTTCGGGATAGATTACCTACGGATGTTAAACTGGATGTACTGGCCCAAGAGGTTACCGATCTACCGGATGGGTGTAGTTTTTCCGGAGAACGTTCCAAACCCTGGGGTACCGCCCATGCGGTCTGGACTGCTCGTCACGTTATAAACAATCCCTTTGTGGTAATCAATGCGGACGATTTTTATGGACAGCCTGCCTATAAAAATGCAGCCGATTTTATAAGGGAACATAAAAATGATAATACCTATGCCCTCGTAGGCTATACCTTAAAGAATACCCTTTCTGAACACGGAACCGTTTCCAGAGGGGTTTGCAAGGTAGACGGCGACCGTCTCCTGTCCGTTGATGAACGTTTAAAACTGGAACGAGTGGGAGACTGTGTAAAGGATCATGATTCCGGTAACATATACACCGGAGACGAACAGGTGAGTATGAACTTTTGGATCTGTAAACCTTCAATATTCGATAAAATAGAAAGTGAATTCAGAAACTTCCTTTCAAATGAAGAATCGGCCAAGACCAGTGAGCTTTATATTCCCAAGACTGTTCAGGAAATGCTACAGGCCGGTGAAATAGAAGTGAAAGTAGTTCCTTCCGGTGGGGAGTGGTTCGGGGTTACCTATGCCAGCGACCGTGAAGTGGCCGTGACCCATCTGCAAGAAAAAACAGATGAGGGACAATATGTATCACCCCTTTGGCCTTGATGATGAGCCGCTATTCCCACAACGAACTAAACTTTCTTTTAGAAAACTTTTCCATAGCGAAGAAGGAGTATTCCCTTTCGCCATTGACCGATGGTTATATTAACGATACCTTCCTAGTAAAGGACGGCGTTACTCCTGTCTACATTTTGCAACGCATTAACCACGATGTGTTTCCAAACGTCTCAGGGATAATGAACAATATTGAAAAGGCATTTTCTTTTCTTAAAAGTGATGACTACCACAATATTTCGCTCATACAGACGGTATCCGGACAAAGTTATTACAGCCATGGAAAGGAAAGTATAACCTATTGGAGGTTAATGACCTATATGGACAATAGTCTGGCCTACAATACTACCGAAAATCCGAAAATCGCTTTTGGAGCAGGAAAAATCATTGGTGAATTCCATCGATTGCTTTCTTCCGCCAAACCGGAAAGTTTTGTTGAAATCATACCAGGATTTCATGATCTTACCTTGCGGAAGAAACAATTTGAGGTATCGCTTTCCGTAGGGGCAACGGACCGGCTACATACCGCTGAAAATGCCATTGCCTTTGCAGGAAAAACCCTGGAAACCCTAAAAGAACTTAATCATCTTAAACTTCCTTTGCGTATCTGTCACAATGATACCAAATTGAACAATATCCTTTTTTCGAAAAAGACAGATCAACCGCTCTGTTTAATAGATTTGGATACATTAATGAACGGATTCTTTCATTTTGACTTTGGGGACGCCATACGTACCATAGTAAACACTGCTCCCGAAGATGAGCAAGACCATGGCAATATTGTCTTTAGAAGAGACCTTTTTGATTCCTTTATAGACGGACTTGAGACCAATGGGGCGTTTTTGACCCAAGCAGAAATTAATGTACTTCCCATGGGGGCGGTACTTATGCCATTCCTTCATGGTATTAGAGCTTTGGCGGACTACCTTAATGGCGATGTGTATTATAAGGTTGCTTATGAAAATCAAAATCTGGATCGCTGTCTAAGCTTGTTCGATTTTACTCAAAAAGCCTTGGAAGAACTTGATTTTATGGAAGATTCAATTGCTAATAGACTAAGTACTGTGGCCCTATGAACTAATGCTCCTAAAAATGGCCCAAAATGCGGAAAATGAAGATATTCCTATGGTTCAAAGTAGTTCATGGCATATGTCTTCTTTTCTATTTCGTATCTTGAATGTCTTTCTATCCAATTGTCGAAACCAAAGCATGCGGTACATTTTATTATGCGGAGTCTTTTTTCTATGCTTCCCCTTCCGGTCAGATGCCCAAGAGTTATTGCCCCCTATTCATAATTACAAGGTATTCGAGTACGATGCTGCTGGCAAGAACTGGGGATTAGCCGTTGATGAAAACGGTGAGCTTTTTGTGGCGAACAATGCAGGGTTACTTCATTTTAATGGTGAAGAATGGACCTTGAACAAGCTGCCCAACAAAACCATTGTACGTTCCGTGGCCTATCTGAATGGTAAAATTTTCACGGGATCTTACGAGGAATTTGGATTTTGGATGAAAAATGAAGTGGGTACGCTGCAATATACTTCTCTTACCCATCTTATAGAAGACCATGAATTTACCAGTGAGGAGTTCTGGGAAATCCTATCCTATAAAGAATCTATAATCTTCCGGTCCGTTGCCGGAATCTACATATACAAGGACAACGAAATAACCATTGTGAATACCCCATTTGTATCCGACATGGTTCTATTTAGGGATGAACTCATCGTGGCCGGAGGACAAAATGAACTATTTAAATTATCCAACAACGAGCTGATCTCTTTAGGGAATCAGGAACTGTTAAACGGAAAAACGGTAACCGATATGGCTACCATAAATGATGAATTGCTTATAGGTACCAAATTAAACGGTTGTTATCTATATGATAACGAGACTCTAAAACCTTGGGAAGAAGACATAAATGAGGATTTGAAGTTCCATCAACTTAATAAAATTTTGTTCCTAACTTCAAAGGAAGTGGTTTTCGGCACTATAAAGAACGGTATCTATTTATATGATATTGAACAAAAAAATGCAAGAAACATAAATAGGGAGACTGGGCTTCAAAACAATACGGTGTTATCCTTGGCACAATTCCAAGACCAATTATGGGCGGGGCTGGACAATGGCCTGGATAAACTTCATATTAATACCCCTATTACCTACTACACAGACTATACCGGTACCCTGGGAACGGTATATGACATTTTGGTCCATGGAAATACAGTATATCTGGGAAGCAATACAGGCATTTATTACTTTGAGGGGAATACATTGAATTTCGTAAGCGGTTCCCAAGGTCATGTATGGGATTTAAAAACAATAGAGAATGAATTATTCGCCGGCCATAACACGGGAACCTTCAAAATAGTCGGGGATAGACTGGAAAAAATATCCGACATCACCGGGGGCTACCAATTGGTAAAGGTCCCGGAAAGTGAGAATACCTTTTTGCAGGGCACCTATACAGGTGTTGCCAAATATCAAAAAAGTCAAAACGGAGACTGGCAGATAACCCGTATCAAAGGTGCGGGATATCCTATAAAACGGCTTTGTTTTGAAGATCAAAGGACCGTTTGGGCCGCTCACCCGTACAAAGGCCTGTTTAGGTTTGAACTGAATCCCGAGCTAAATGAAATTTTGGAGACCAAAGAATTTGGAACAGATGTCATTGCCAATAATTACAACATAAAGTTATTCAACATAAAAAACCAAATCGTTATACAGAGTGAAGGACTTTGGTATAAATACGATGCCATACTTGGAAAGGTAGCTGTTTTTGAAGAGTTTAAGCCGTATACCAATAAAGACCTTATTTATACGGACGGCACTAATTTTTGGTTTTTAAACGGTGAGGGCAATAATGAAATAAGTTATACGGATTTAAAGACCAAAAATATATCAATATCGGAGCCAACCTTGGAGCAACGGTTGGTACCGGATGCAGAAAACGTGTTCAAACAAAATGATTCCATTTATCTTTTGACATTAAGTGATGGATTTGGCAAGATTAACATTTCACAATTACAAAATCGTTTGGGAAATTTTGCGCCACCCGTTCCCAATCTTAGCTATTTTAGGGATGGGAACCGTCTCCATTCCATTGATTCTTCATTTTTTCATATTCCCCACAGATATTCAAAGGAAATACGTTTACAAGTGTCCGCCCCGAGTCTGGTAAAGCCCAGATACTACTATGAGCTTAGCGGTCCCAGTTCAAAATCCCATCTCACCGACGAGGGCACCATGGATTTTCAGAACCTACCGCATGGTGACTATCAAATCCAGGTGTCCACGGTAAGTATGGACAATAAAAGGTCCGCTCCTCTTACAATCCAATTTGAAATAGCCCCACCCTGGTATCTTTCCAAATTGAGCATTGCCCTTTATTTTTTAGGCTTGATAGGGTTGGTGTTTTTAGTGCGTCTCTACAACAGACAAAAGCTTAAACGAAAACATGATAAGTTAAAAGAGCAATTACAGAGGGAGCAGGAAGAACGGTTGGCCGCTTTGGAAAAAGAAAAATTAGAAAAGGAGATTAGGCAGAAGCAAAAGGAATTGGCCCGCACCACTATGGATATGGTTAAAAAGAACGAATTGATATTGGAACTGAAGGAAATGCTTGTACTTCACAAAAATGAGTTTTCCAACAAACAACGGTATCGCTCACTTTCCAAAAAATTAAACAGCTCTATAAATGAGGACGAGGATTGGAATCATTTTGAGGTAAATTTCAAGGAACTCCACGAGGACTTTTTTGAAAATCTGCTACAACAATTTCCGGACCTCACTCCTAAGGACCTAAAGCTTTGTGCTTATTTGAAAATGAACCTTTCCTCCAAGGAAATTGCTCCTCTAATGGGTATAACCATACGGGGTGTTGAAATACACCGATACCGACTACGAAAAAAGCTCAAAATGGACAACTCGCAAAACTTATCCAATTTTTTAATCAAGTTCAACTAATTGCTTCTTCGTTTTTAACATATTCTTCAAATATTAAAAACAAAAAGAGATTACATCATTACCACATCACAATGTTAAAAATTTAAGTTCTTCCAAGGTTGTAATTACTGCAAACGCAAGGTGGTTAAGGTTTTCAAGTACAGTAGTACCTGATGTATTTTTTATGTAATCCTTTCTCTACTTAGCACTTATTTGTTTTACTAATTTGGCAATAATCTAACTCAATTAATGAACAAATATGAAATTAAAAAGCATTTTATTGTCGATTTCATTTTTTATGTTTCAACTTGTAGTATTCGCACAGGATATTACGGTATCTGGAACAATATTGGACAATACAGGCAATCTATTGCCCGGGGCCTCAATAATTGTAAAGGGAACTACAATAGGCACACAGACTGATTTTGATGGGGATTTTACCCTTGCCGATGTACCAACTGATGCAATCCTAGTGATCAGTTACATTGGTTACTCGACCCAAGAGATTCCGGTCAATGGACAGAGTACCATTAACATAACGCTACAAGAGGACACGCAAGCGTTGGATGAAGTAGTAGTTGTGGGGTATGGTACACAGAAAAAGGCTGATTTAACCGGTGCAATTACCACGATTAAATCGGAAGATATTACCAAAACACCTGCAGGTGCACCCATGCAATCGCTCCAAGGAAAAGTAGCAGGTTTACAAGTTGTAACCAGTGGTGCCCCAGGTGCAGCACCTACTATCAGGGTTCGTGGTATTGGTTCTTATGATAACAATATCGGAGATGATTTTGATCCCTCCACACCGCTGTATATTGTTGATGGTGCCTTTTACGATGACATCGATTTTTTGAACAATGAAGACATCGAGACCATTTCAGTGCTTAAGGATGCTTCTGCCTCTGCCATTTATGGGGTAAGGGCGGCAAATGGGGTAGTCTTGATCCAGACCAAATCCGGGAAAAAGAATCAAAAGGCCCAAATTACATATAACGGGTATCAGGGTGTCCAAGTAGCCCAAAATGTGGTAAGGCTATCCAATTCGGAACAATTTGCCACTGTTGCAAGAGAATCGGGTTCCGATGCGGAAGCACAGTTCATTGAAAATGCCATACAGCGCTATGGACGGAGCAGGATAAATCCCAACATACCGGCTGTAAATACGGATTGGTACGATTTGATTTTGCGCCATGCCCTAATACAAAACCATAGTTTGGGAGCTACGGGAGGATCCGAAAACGCTACCTATTCCCTAGGATTAAATTATTTTGAGCAGGAAGGGGTGCTCAGGATGAAGAATGATTTTGAACGATTTAACATTAGGGGCAAGCTAAATGTAGATCTAAGCGACAGACTGCAGGTAGGAATTTCCACCCTTTTTAGCAACGCCACGCGTTTCCGACCGGAAGAAGCCGCCTTTGCCTCTGCTTATTCCGCGGTACCGGTAATGCCAGTCCTTGACCCTTCCAAAACGGATGCGTTTCCTAGACCCTACGCCAATGCCCAGGACTTAGGATACAGGGGCCCACAAAACCCCTTTCCGCTCATGGAGAATGCAGAAAATAGGGATAGAATACGAAATACCTTAATGGCACTAGATCTTAGTTACCAAGTCATCCCTGAAAAATTGACCTTTAAAACGGCGTATTACCACAACTTTGAAACTATAGAGACCAGGGAATTAAAGTTTCCTTATTTCTTTGGTACCGGAAACGCCTTCAGGGAAAATGCGGAATTAATTAAAAAGAATGAAACCTTCTCAGAGCAGACTTGGGACAATACCCTTACCTATAACGACAGTTTTGGAAAGCATAATCTGACCGTTTTGGGAGGTACCGCTTTTAGGGATTTGTCCTATGAACAATTGGAAGCGAAAGGATTGAATTTTCCTACCGGTCCCGGAATCGGGAACGAAGCTTATTTCCTGGATTTGGCCCAGACCATTGTGGATGTAGAAAACAATACCAGGGTTACCGGGGACGATGGAAGACGGGAATATTTTCTCTCCTATTTCGGGCGTGTCGCCTATAATTTTGATAATAAGTATTTATTGTATGGCACATTCCGTGCAGACGGCACTAGTAAATATCAGGAAAAATGGGGGTATTTTCCTGCTTTTGGAGCAGGTTGGGTAGTTTCCGAGGAGCCCTTTATGCAGAACAATGGCATTTTCGATTTCTTGAAGTTAAGGGCCAGTTGGGGTGAATTGGGGAACGCCAACGTCGCGGCAAGTGAGGGAGACATTACCTCTGAAGAGGTTCTCGCAAACTTTGGCGATACGCCGTTTTCGGGTACGGTCACAAGTAGTGATTTTGTCGCCTTACGATGGGAGAGAACCGCGGAGACCAACTTTGGTCTTACAGCAAGGTTATTCGATAACCAATTGTCCATAGAATCCGATTATTACATCAGGGATACCGAAGATGCGGTAATTCCGGTTTCCAGACTTTTGGTAGCAGGAGAATTGAGACAGAACGTTGGAGGAATACGAAACTCCGGTTTTGAGTTGGCATTGAATTGGAATAAGCAGGTTTCACCCGATTTCAGTTATACGATCGGGGGCAATATAGCCACCTTAAAAAACGAAGTGTTGGATTTGGACGGCCAGGAAAATCTCCTTACCGGTGGGGATACCGCCCAACGATCCATAGTAGGGAGATCCATAAATCACTTTTTTGGACTTGAAGTAGATGGAGTCTATCAGACCCCCGAGGAGATTCAATCCGATCCCGCGGCCGTTGCCGCAATCGCCGGTGGACGTACCATAGAGCCTGGTGATCTTAGATACGTGGACCATAGCGGGGATGGATTGATCGATGCACAGGACAGGGTAGACCTTGGATCGTATTTGCCTTCCTATACCTTTGGCTTTAACTTAGGGATTAATTACAAGGCTTTTGATTTTTCCTTGAACGTTATTGGACAAGGAGGTCATGTCATTGCAAACATGAGACGCTTTGCCATACGACAGACACCGGATCCCAATATTGATCGGGATTTTGCCCTAAACCGATGGACAGGTCCAGGGAGTACCAATAGCTATCCCTCTGCCCGGGGAATAAAAAACTCCTGGAGCAATGAATTTTTGAACAGTTTTTTTGTTGAAGATGGCGATTTTGTCCGTCTACAGAACGTTACCCTCGGTTACACATTGCCTGGACTCACAGGAAAATTTGCACCAAAGATTCGACTTTACCTGACTGCCGAACGGCCTCTGACCTTGTTTGATTACAACGGCTTCTCCCCTGAGGTTGCGAATGGTAGGGATCAACAAACCTATCCTTTAGCCGGAGTATATACGTTTGGCATGAACATTAAAATTTAAAGAAAATAGCTATGATACATTTAAAAATGAACAGACTACCGTTGTTTTTGGCTTTGATAGGAATACTACTTACAGGTTGTTCGGAACAATTGGACCAACCCCAGCTTAATAAGGATTTTAGTGGAGGAGCCGATTTTTCAAGGACCGAGGATATGATTTTCTCCCTAATCGGAATTTATCGCGAGGTCAATAGCCGGGGATGGGAACAGCCTTTGGTTGTTTCTACCCGTGGAGACGATGTAAACGCTGCCGGTGATCAACAGGGGCTTATCAATCAAGATCGCTACATTTATGACAACTCCTTTTTCGGTTCAAGAACGTTTTGGGAAACCTATTATACCGATATCATCACGGCCCATACAGGTATGGAACAGATTGAAAGGTATCAGGAATTTGCAGATGATGCGGGAATTGTACTGGGCAATCAATATATTGCAGAGGCCAAGGTATTAAGGGCATTGTTGCTCTTTCAACTTTCCCAGGTATATGGGGACGTCTTTATTCCGGAATCTTCGGACCTAAGTGCTTTTGAAGATATAACCGAAGTGCCCACAAAGGATCAGGTGATGCAACATATTTCTGATCAGATGGACCAGGCCATTCCCCTTTTACCGGATATGCGCCCCAATGAACGTACCGATCTACCTGGCGGTGTCACGAGATACACAGCCCTAATGATCAAGGCGGCTGCAAATCAGGAATTGGAGAACTATCAGATCGTCGCCGATGCAACGGGCCAGATTATCAATTCAGGCAAATTCAGTCTTTTTGATGATTTTTACGAACTGTTCAAAACACCTGGTAAACTAAGTGACGAAAGCCTGTTCGAGTTCCAATATTCAGATTTCGGACAAGGACAGGGAGATCGGGTAGGGCATCTTTATGCACCTTACGGCCCTCAATCTTGGGATCCTACTGTTGCCGGTGCCAGTAATGGTTGGGGCTTCTTTGAGCCCACGTTGAAATTCGTAGAGTTTATGTTGGATAGAGGAGAAAATGTTCGCCTAGAGACTTCTGTGTTCTTTAGTCAAAGAGGAATCGACAGCCTAATAGCGACAACACCATATACGGAAACCACCTTACCAGCTATTGTATCGCCTACAACAAGGGATGGAGATACAAATACTTCAGGTGTACGATCTATATTTTCCAGTGGAAAGCATTATTTGCCTACCAATCAATTAATTACGGGGCGTACAGCTTACGGAAGTAACAAAAACTATATCGTTTTCCGGTATGCAGAAACGCTTTTAATGTATGCCGAAGCCTTGCTTCAGGGAGCTTCCGGTTCCGGCCTTACCGCTGATCAGGCCGTGAATCTCGTAAGGGAGCGAGCTGGCATACCCTCCTTGTCCGGTGTTACGTTAGATGACGTGGTAGATGAAAAATATGCGGAACTGGCCATGGAGTGGGGCAAACGGTTTTTTGATATGGTTCGATTGGGTAGAAATGATGAATTGAGTTATGGAGGAAGGACTTTTACCCAAAACAGGGCCTTTGTAACCTACCACCAAGAACAGATCGATGAATTCCCTATTCTGGGTGACATAGTAAATAATAGATAAAAATTGTTGAAAAAATGAAAGCAATAAAGTACTGTATTACAAGTTTGGTCGCCATGATGTTGTTTTATGGCTGTGACCAGGGTATAGATGGCATTACAGAAGTTGATCCGGGGCCGGATGCCTCGGCACCCCAGATAAAGATCAATTCCCCTGCCGATGGGTTATCGCTAAAGGTAAATGAAGAGTTAACCAGCGTACCTATTCGGTTTGAAGCGACTGATGATATTGAATTAGGATCCATAAGGGTCATTATGGATGGCACACAAATAGCCAGTTATTCAAGTTTTAAGGATTATCGCCGCTTTGTCGTAGAGGATCTGGTTTATGATGGGATTGATGATGGAACACACGAGTTTGCGGTTTCCGCAACGGACTTGGATGGTAAGACCACTACCGAAACTACCTCTTTTGTAAAAGAACCTGCTTACATACCCAAGTACGCTGGAGAAATTCTATTCGTTCCCTTTGATGGCGACTATACGGATCTGATTAGTTTTGAAAAACCTACGGTAGAAGGCAATCCGGGTTTTACCGACGAAAGTCTTAATGGCCCCAGTGCATATTCCGGAGCGGCCGATTCTTATTTAACCTTTTCCACCGATCGATTTAAAAACGCAGAGTTTAGTGCCATTTTTTGGTTAAAGATAAACGCGGTACCTGATCGGGCCGGAGTATTAGTTATGGGGCCACCATTAAATGCAACAGGAGGTAATGATTTGACCAAAGGCTTTCGCTTTTTTAGAGAAAATGCAGGAGGTAATCAGCGTTTTAAACTAAACGTAGGCTCCGGCGATTCAGGTACTTGGTTTGATGGTGGTGAGGCTGCCGATGTGGATCCCGCCGCGGATAAATGGGTGAATATGGCCTTTACGATTTCCAACACTGAGGCCATAGTTTATATTGATGGAGAAGTTATAAAGGAAGGACCACTTATTGGTGGTGTTGATTGGACGGACTGTAATGTACTTTCTATCATGTCCGGGGCACCGAACTTCACGGGCTGGAACCATTGGTCCGATGAAAGCTATATGGATGAGTTACGGATTTTTGATAGGGCAATTACGCAGGAAGAAGTACAGATCATCATTCAAGATGATTCTGGAGCAGCGCCTCCTTTGTACGATGCCACCTTTGATGGTGAAATGTTCTATATGCCCTTTGATGGAGACTACAAAAATCTTTTTACCGATACTGAAGCAACCGCAGAAGGAAATCCAGGTTTTGCAGGAGAAAGTGCGGCTGGAAGCGATGCTTATGCCGGTGCCGCGGATTCCTATCTCACTTTCCCTACCAACGGATTGACTACAAATCAGTTTAGTGCAACCATGTGGTATAAAGTAAACGCCGATCCGGATCGTGCGGGAATCTTGGTCATGGGTCCCCCTATGATAAACGATGGGGCCGACAATGACCTCACAAAGGGATTCCGATTTTTTAGGGAAAATGCAGGAGGTAACCAGCGTTTCAAACTCAACGTAGGTTCCGGTGTCGGAGGCACTTGGTTCGATGGCGGGGAAGCCGCCGATGTAAACCCAGCTACCGAAGAATGGATTCATTTAGCATTCACTATATCGGATACGGAGGCCGTAGTATATATTGATGGTGAAGTGGTCTCACAAGGTGCATTCGATGGGGTGGATTGGACTGATTGCGATGTGCTTTCCATTATGTCCGGTGCACCGAATTTCACCCAATGGAACCATTGGTCAGATTTGAGCCTTATTGATGAGTTACGCCTTTATGATAAAGCGTTGACGCAGGAAGAAGTACAAAATATCAGAGATTCCGATCTGTAAAAAATAGTTGTAAGTTAGTTTGAGTTAGTTTAGTTTTCATGAGGTTAATTTTAACTGTAATGGCCATTGCTTCGCTGTTGTTTGGTTGCAATGGCCATTTTTCTACAAAAGAAAAATCTACAAATACCATTTCCAAAACAATTGAATGGTCGGATAGTATGCTGCTGGATACCATCCAAAAACAGACTTTCAATTATTTCTGGGACGGAGCCGAACCTATTTCCGGATTGGCCAGGGAACGTATCCATTTGGACAATATATATCCAACACATGACAAGGATATCATTACCATTGGAGGATCCGGTTTCGGATTGATGGCTATCCTAGTGGGAATTGAACGCGGATTTATAACCCGTGGACAAGCCTTGGAACGCTTTGAGAGAGCTGTTGATTTTTTGGCGACGGCCGATCGTTTTCATGGGGCCTGGCCCCATTGGTTAATGCCCAACGGAGAAGTGGCTCCCTTTAGTGCTAAAGATGACGGAGGAGATTTGGTCGAAACCGCATTTTTGATTCAAGGGCTCTTAACCGTAAGCGAGTACTTTAAAAATGGGAATGAAAGGGAAAAACAACTTTCCCATAAAATCCAAAAACTCTGGGAAGAAGTAGAATGGGATTGGTACACCAAGAATGGAGAGGATGTACTCTATTGGCATTGGTCTCCTAAGTACGGCTGGGAAATGAACTTTCCCGTGGGCGGATACAATGAATGCCTGATTATGTATATTTTGGCGGCGGCCTCTCCTACATATCCCATACAAAAAGAAGTATATGAAAAGGGATGGGCACGAGATGGAGCCATAACCAAGGATACCATTTTCTATGACCTGGAAACTGAACTTGATCATTACGAGCATGACGAATCTCCGGTAGGTCCACTTTTCTGGGCCCATTATTCGTATTTGGGACTTGACCCCAACGGACTCACCGATCAATTTGCAGATTATTGGAAGGTGAACAAAAACCACGCCCTAACCCACTATAAATATTGTGTAGATAATCCACATAATTATAAAGGTTATGGCCCTAATTGCTGGGGCCTAACATCCAGCTACTCCATAAAGGGTTATGCCGGACACCGGCCCGATAAAGACCTTGGGGTAATTTCTCCCACGGCCGCATTGTCATCGATGCCATATACTCCAAAACAAAGCATAGCATTTTTACGATATATGTATACCGAACAAGACACGCTCATCGGTAAATTCGGTCCATATGATGCCTTTAGTTTGGAGCATGATTGGTACTTGCCCCGTTATTTGGCCATAGATCAAGGGCCTATCCCAGTAATGATAGAAAATTACAGAAGTGGATTGCTTTGGAAGCTATTCATGAAGAACCAGGATGTTGCCAAGGGATTGGATAAATTGGGTTTTGATAGCTCTAAGACACAAATAGCATTATGAATAGATTGTTAGGTATTTTCTTCATTTTAGTATGGATGACGGCTTGTTCTTCCGATGACCAAAATGGTCCTATTGGCGTATCCCAAATTCCAGAACCACCTAAGGATAACGTACCTGATGAACCTATTCTAAACGATGAAGAGCTCCTAGATCTTACCCAACGTGAAACATTCAAGTACTTCTGGGACTTTGCGGAAGTCAATTCCGGTGGAGCTCGGGAAAGGTATCATCCTAATGAGCCAACCAGAGACCAATATGTGGTTGCCACGGGAGGTACCGGTTTTGGACTAATGGGTATGTTGGTGGGTATGGAAAGAGGATTTATAACCCGCGAGGAGGGCATAGAAAGGCTAGCAGGATTATTGGATTTTTTGGAAACAGCCGACCGTTTTCATGGCGCATGGCCCCATTGGATGGATGGTAGATCCGGTAACGTCATTCCTTTTAGCCCCTTGGACAATGGTGGTGATTTGGTCGAAACTGCATTTTTGGCCCAAGGACTAATATGTATAAAAGAGTATTTTAAGAATGGCAGCAATACCGAAAAGGCATTGGCGGATAAAGCCGATGTATTGTGGAAAGGAATAGAATGGGATTGGTATACCCAGAACAAAGATGCATTATATTGGCATTGGAGCCCCAATCATGGTTTTGCCATCAATTTTGAATTAAAAGGATACAATGAGGTGCTCATCACCTATGTGTTGGCAGCGGCTTCTCCAGATTTTGGTATATCCAAGGAAACATATGTCAATGGATGGGCTTCCAATGGCCAAATCAAGTCTTCGGATACCCAATACAATCTTCCATTGTTGGTAGACCATGCGGGCAATGCACCGTTGGGCGGGCCCTTGTTCTGGGCACATTATTCCTATCTGGGATTAAATCCAAAAGGTCTTACCGACGGATTTGTAGATTATTGGGATGTAAACGTAAACCATACCAAAATCAACTACAATTATTGCGTTGAAAACCCTAAGAACTATTCCGGTTATGGGGAAGATGTTTGGGGTCTTACGGCAAGTTATTCCAGAAGCAATGATGGGAGTATCGGTTACAACGCCCATAGTCCAAGTAATGATACCGGAGTTATTTCCCCAACGGCTGCCATAAGCTCAATCCCTTATACACCTAACGAATCCTTGAAGGCTTTGCATTATTTCTATAAAAATAAGGATAGACTTTTAGGGCCGGCAGGTTTTTATGATGCTTTTAGCCCCCATTATAATTTTTGGGTGGCCGAGGCCTATCTAGTCATAGATCAGGGCCCTATTATTGTGATGATTGAAAATCACAGAACTGGTTTGCTTTGGAAGTTATTCATGGGTAACCAGGAGGTTCGGCACGGACTGGAACGATTGGGTTTTAAATTCACTAATTGAGATGATGAATAAAAGACTTGGAATAGTAGTATGGTCCTGCTTCCTTCTTTTAGCTTGCAGCTCTTCCGACAATGGCTCCGGTCCGATTGGCTTATCTCAGCTTCCCTCGGAAGAAGAACCACCTCCAATAGAGGATAACATTACTGATGAAGAGTTGTTAGACATCACTCAAAGAGAGACTTTCAGATATTTCTGGGATTTCGCGGAAGCAAATACCGGTTGTGCCAGGGAACGATACTTTGTAGATGATCCTTCATATGATGCCAACACAGTGACCATAGGAGGTACAGGCTTTGGGTTGATGGCCCTCTTGGTAGGAATTGAACGCGATTTTATAAGTAGAACGGAAGGAGTAGAAAGACTACAGCAAATACTTGATTTTCTGGAAACTGCTGATCGCTTTCATGGCGCCTGGCCGCATTGGCTTGACGGGAGTACCGGTAAGGTCAGACCTTTTAACGCAACAGATGACGGAGGGGACATTGTTGAAACTGCCTTTCTCGTTCAGGGACTAATATGCATACGGGAATACTTTATCAATGGAAATACGGAAGAAAAAGAAATGGCAGCTAGGGTAGACTCTCTCTGGAAAGCAGTAGAATGGGACTGGTATACCCAAAATCAAAATGGCCTGTTCTGGCATTGGAGCCCTAATAATGGCTTTGTTATGAATTTGGTGCTGAAGGGATATAATGAAGTCTTGATTGCCTATATCCTTGCAGCTGCTTCACCTGACCACAGCATAGTAAAGGAAGCTTTTACTGAGGGTTGGGCTTCAGATGGAGAGATTAAAAGCAATAACGAACAATACGGTCTTCCTTTATTTGTAAGACATGCGCAGTCAGAGGCCTTCGGAGGTCCTTTGTTCTGGGCTCACTATTCCTACCTCGGGTTTGATTCCCGGGGGCTTTCCGACGAATTTGCCAATTACTGGGACGTCAATGTAAATCACTCAAAGATCAATTATTCCTATTGCGTTCAGAACCCAAAGAACTTCGAGGCATATGGCCAGGACTGCTGGGGTTTGACATCCAGCTACACCCGAAACCAGGATGGCTCTATAGGATACGCTGCGCACAAACCTGGGAACGATCTGGGAATAATCTCCCCAACCGCCGCTTTGAGCTCCATGCCATACACCCCTGAAAGGTCCATGCGGGCGCTGCGGTACTTCTATTCAAATAAAGACAAACTTTTGGGTCCGGCCGGATTCTATGATGCCTTTAGCCCAGAGTACAATTTCTGGGTAGCAAGAGGCTATTTGGCCATTGATCAGGGCCCTATCATTGTGATGATAGAAAATTATCGCACAGGGCTTTTGTGGGACCTCTTTATGCGTAATGAAGACGTTCGTCGAGGCCTTGATTCCCTTGGGTTCAACTATTAAATTGAGTAAAATGGGATGCTTTGAAATAAGCAAAGAAAAATTTCTGGTGCTATGGATGTTGTTCTATTTAGAATCAACCGAAATAAATGCCCAGCAGAGAACCTACTGCAATCCTTTGAATCTAGATTACACCTATATGATCTATAATGCCCATAAGGATCTGTCCTATCGTTCTGGGGCCGACCCTGCGGTGGTTAGGTTCAAAGACGAATATTATATGTTTGTTACCCGTTCTATGGGCTATTGGCACTCCACAGACCTAACCACATGGAATTTTATCACACCAAAAAAATGGTATTTTCAAGGTTCCAATGCCCCGGCAGCCTTTAATTACAAGGATTCTTTACTCTACGTTGCCGGCAATCCATCAGGTTCAATGAGTGTACTTCATTCCGAAAATCCGAAAAACGGAGAATGGAATGCAACGCCATCCATCTTGCACGAACTTCAAGACCCCGCATTGTTCATCGATGAAGATGGGCAGAGCTATATGTATTGGGGTTCTTCCAATAAGTTTCCGATACGGGCCAAAAAAATGGATCGCTCCAAACGATTCCGACCTTCTGAAGAAATCCGTGAGCTATTTAACCTGCAACCGGAAAAGCACGGTTGGGAGCGTTTTGGGGAAAACCATTCCGATACAATATTGGGCGGTTATATCGAAGGGCCTTGGATGACCAAATACAAGAACAAGTATTATTTACAATATGCCGCGCCGGGTACGGAATTCAATGTATACGGTGATGGGGTCTATATCGGAGATTCCCCTTTGGGACCTTTTGAATATGCCCCAAACAATCCCTTCTCCTATAAGCCGGGTGGTTTTATCAATGGGGCAGGCCACGGTAGTACAGTAATGGGACCCGGCGACCAATTTTGGCATTTCGCCTCAATGGCAGTCAATGTAAATATTGGTTGGGAAAGACGTGTGGGTATGTTCCCCACTTTTTTTGATGACGATGGTTTGCTGTATAGCAATACGCGGTTTGGCGATTATCCCCATTATGTCCCTTCAGTACCAGATAAAAAAGGACTATTTAGGGGTTGGATGCTATTATCTTATAAGAAACCGATAAGGGCATCATCTTATATAAAAGGATACGACCCTAAGAATATGGTGGACGAAAACATAAAGACATTTTGGTTGGCCCAAGAAAATAACGATGAGCAATGGATAGAAATCGATTTGGAGCAATCTGGTCTGGTATGTGCCCTACAAGTTAACTACAACGACCACAAATCCGATATGTACGGAAAGATTCCAGGATTATACCATCAATATACAATCGAATCTTCAATTGATGGAAAAAATTGGGAAATTCTTGTGGATCGCAGTAATAATTTAAAGGACGTGCCCAACGATTATATTGAGCTGCCAACTCCCAAAAAAGTCCGGTTCGTCCGGTACAAAAACATTCATGTTCCCACACCCCACCTTTCCATTTCCGGACTTCGCATTTTTGGAAAGGGCAACGGAAAACCGCCCAAATCGGTAAAAGGCTTTTCAGTAGTCAGAAAATCAGATCGAAGGGATGCCCAAATTTCTTGGATTCCGATTAAAAATGCCCAAGGCTATAATGTGTTTTGGGGAATAGCCCCCAACAAACTGTACAGTTCCTGGATGGTTTATGATGATAATTCCTTGGAATTGAAGTCCCTGAATATAGATCAGAATTACTATTTTGCTATTGAAGCCTTTAACGAAAACGGAATCTCAAAAAAATCGAAAATCGTAACCGTAGAATAACATAGAGAAGATGAATAATCCCAAACCTATTTTGAGCTTCATCGCACTGTTTTTTTGTTTTGGTATGATAGTGGCACAGGAGCCGAAAACCATTCCACAAGTAGAGGAACTCTTACAGAAAATGACGTTGGATGAAAAAATAGGCCAACTGAACCTCCTTACTCCGGGAGGAGGAATTGCCACTGGATCCGTAGTAAGCAAAAATGTAGAGACTAAAATAAAAGCCGGACAGGTCGGCGGACTTTTCGGTATATCAGGTCCTGAAAAAATGAAGAAAGCACAGGATCTTGCCATAAAAAATTCGCATTTAAAAATCCCTTTGCTATTTGGTTCAGATGTCATTCATGGCTATAAGACCACTTTTCCCATTCCTTTGGGACTCTCTTGTAGTTGGGACATGAAGCTCATAGAAACCCTGGCACGTATCGCTGCCACTGAGGCTACTGCAGATGGCATTAACTGGAATTTTTCGCCAATGATGGATATTGCCCGTGACCCAAGATGGGGCCGTATTGCGGAAGGTGCCGGGGAAGACCCCTATTTGGGTTCGGCTATCGCCAGGGCCATGATAAAGGGGTATCAAGGAGATAATCTTGCCGACCCAAAAACGATGCTGGCCTGTGTAAAACATCTTGCTTTGTATGGAGCTTCGGAAGCCGGTCGTGATTATAATTCCGTTGACATGGGCAAGGTGAAAATGTTCAATCAATATCTACCTCCATACCACGCCGCGGTCGATGCAGGTGTGGCCAGCGCTATGACATCTTTCAACGATATTGATGGCATCCCTGCTTCCGGGAACAAATGGCTCATAACTGATCTGCTACGCGAACGATGGGGATTTCAAGGCTTTGTGGTTTCCGATTATACCTCGGTGAATGAAATGATTGCACACGGGTTGGGCGATTTACAAGCCGTTTCCGCCTTGGCAGTAAAGGCAGGGCTGGATATGGATATGGTGGGCGAAGGATTTCTGACCACCTTAAAAAAGTCTGTTCAAGAAGGAAAAGTCAGTGAAGGGGAGATTACCCAGGCTTGTCGAAGGATTTTGGAAGCCAAATACAAATTAGGGCTTTTTGAGGATCCTTATCGCTATATAAATACCAAGCGACCTGCTACAGATATCCTAAATGAGACACATCGAAAGACGGCAAGGGAGGCAGCGGCCCGTTCTTTTGTACTGCTCAAAAACCACAATGCGGCCCTCCCTATTCAAAAAAATGCTAAAATCGCCTTGATAGGGCCCTTGGCAAATAACAAGAACAATATGTTGGGTACTTGGGCACCCACGGGGAATCCCCAATTATCCGTTCCCGTGCTGGAAGGTTTCAAGAACGTTGCCCCAAATGCCATAATTACTTATGCCAAGGGCGCCAATATTTCCGACAATCCTGAACTGGCCAAAAAAGTCAATGTATTTGGCCCAAGAATCGAAATAGACGAACGCTCTTCCGAAACCCTGCTCAAGGAAGCGCTTGAGGCTGCCCAGAAGTCAGACGTTATTATAGCCGTGGTGGGAGAGGCCACAGAAATGAGCGGGGAAGCGGCTAGCAGAACCGACATCTCCATTCCAGACAGTCAGAAAAAGCTAATTCGGGCATTGGTAGAAACCGGAAAGCCGCTTGTGTTGGTTTTAATGAGCGGTAGACCGTTGACCATTCCTGAGGAGTTTGCATTACCGGTAAGTATTCTACAAGTTTGGCATCCCGGGGTAGAGGCTGGAAATGCCATTGCCGATGTAGTATTCGGGGATTACAATCCTTCTGGCAAACTTACCGCTACTTGGCCACGGAATGTTGGGCAAATACCAATATACCATAGCATGAAACATACAGGAAGACCCACAGAATCTGTTGAATTTCAAAAATTCAAGTCAAACTATTTGGATGTTCCTAATTCGCCCTTGTTACCTTTTGGCTATGGTTTAAGCTACACCACATTTGAGTATTCCGACCTTGAAATCGATAAAAAAGAAATTGGCCAAGGAGAATCGGTTGTCGTGAACGTAACTTTAAAGAATACTGGGGATTTTGACGGAGAGGAAGTAGTGCAATTATACCTTAGGGATGTGGTCAGAAGTATTACGCCACCCCAAAAGACATTAAAGGGCTTCAAAAAAGTATTTCTTAAAAGTGGTGAGACCAAAACTATACCTCTTATTTTAAATCCTGATGATTTAAAATTTTACAATAATCAATTGGAATTTGTTTCCGAACCTGGTGAATTTGAAGTTTTTGTCGGAGGCAGTTCAACCACGGAAATGAAACAAGGTTTTACTTTGAAATGAGCAGGTCTATCTTTTTACGGAGGGTAAACCTGTCAGGTCTTTCTCCCTGCAAAATTGGCCTTACCCTAGGGAAGACCCCTTGCAGGTCAGGATTTGGAAAACTTAGCACCGATAGAATGATGTTCAACTATCCTACCAGGTGGGTTTGTCTCCTGTTTTCCCTATTGTTTGTGGTTCTTTTCACATCTGCACAAGAACAACGGTACCGGGATGCTATCTTCTCGAAAATCGAAAAAGATATTTATACGTATTCCGACACCCTAAAACTTGATTTTTATACTTCAAAGGTAGATACCGCAATAAAAAGACCATTATTGATACTTGTACATGGTGGTGGCTTTGCCATTGGTAAGAAGGACAATCCGCTTGAAACAGGTTTCTGTACGACCATGGCCAAAAAAGGATATGCCGTAGCCTCCATAAGCTATCGATTGACCAGAAAAGGAAAATCATTTAGCTGCGATTGCCCGACCAATGAAAAAATGGAAACCTTTCTTTCGGTCTCGGAAGATATTCTAAGAGCGACCCAATATTTGGTAGACAGGGCCGACGATTTAAAGTTTGATAAGGACAACATCATCCTTGTGGGAAGTAGTGCAGGTGCGGAAGCTGTACTAAATACGGCTTTCATGCAATTCCGTCATGACTTTAGGACCTTGCCCTATGAGGATTTAAAGTTTTCTGGGGTAATCTCCCTTGCTGGAGCTGTTTTAGATGTTGATTACATCACCCAAAAGAATACGGTCCCCACAATGTTGTTCCATGGAGAAAGGGATAATTTGGTGCCCTTTACTACTGCCGCCCACCATTATTGTAAAGAAACTGCTCCGGGATATCTCGTATTGGACGGTTCCAAGACCATTGCCGATAAACTGGAAGTTCTGGATACTTCATATACTTTGGTGTTTGATCCGGAAGGGAACCATGATTGGGCCAATTTGCCTTATTCCTATACCGATATGATATCCCGTTTTGTTAAGAAGAGCATAATCGATGGTGAGCACCATCAGACTAAAATTAAGGTATCCTCCAAGAAATAAGCATGTCTCAAAGACTCCTTTTAATTGTTGCCATTACTTTGGTCTTCTTCTCCTGTAAGCAGGAACTGACAAAAAAGTCTACGGAAAATAAAAGACCTAATATCATTTTTATCATGTCCGATGACCATGCCATACAGGCCTTAAGTGCCTATGGACATCCCATAAGCCAGTTGGCCCCTACCCCAAATATTGATAGAATAGCAAAAAAGGGAGCCTTGTTCACCCAAAGTTTTGTTACAAATTCCATCTGCGGGCCCAGCCGGGCGGTTATCCTCACAGGTAAGCATAGCCATATTAATGGTTTCCGTCAAAATGGCGACCATTTTGATGGCAGTCAATCCACTCTGCCCAAAATGCTGAAGCAATCCGGTTATCAAACAGCCATTGTGGGCAAGTGGCATTTGCATGGTTATCCCCAAGGTTTTGATTATTGGAAAATTATTGTGGATCAAGGCAATTACTATAATCCGGATTTCATTGAAAACGGTGATACAACCCGAATAGAAGGCTATGCAACGGACATCATTACCAAGGATGCCCTGTCTTGGTTACAAAACGGAAGAAACGATTCCTTGCCCTTCTTTTTAATGGTGCACCACAAAGCACCGCATCGTAACTGGATGCCTACACTACGGCATGTAAATAAATATGACTCCGTCCAGTTTCCATTACCGGAAACTTATTTCCCCGATTTTAAGAACCAACAAGCAGCCCAAGAGCAGTTACAGACTATTTACAAGGATATGTACGAGGGTCACGATCTTAAAATGACCACGGAATTTGGGAGTACACAGCTTGCGCATAATCCATGGAAAACCGATTTTGAGCGCATGAGTACCGAACAAAGAAAGGCGTGGGATGAAGCTTATCAGGAAAAGAACAACAGCTTTCACCAAGCCGGTCTAAGAGGAAGGGATTTGGCCGAATGGAAAGGGCAACGTTACATCAGGGATTACATGGCCACTATAGCTGCCGTGGATGAAGGCGTGGGCAAACTGCTGGACTATCTCGAAAACAATGGATTGGAGAAAAATACGTTGGTGGTCTATACCTCCGACCAGGGTTTCTATTTGGGCGAAAAAGGATGGTTCGATAAGCGGTTTATGTATGAAGAATCTTTCGGTACACCTTTATTGATGCAATTGCCGGGTACAATTGCTCCCAATCAAAAGATTAGCGCTCTGGTACAAAACTTGGATTTTGCACAAACCCTTTTGGACTTTGCACACATACCTGAAACGGATTCCGAAATGCAGGGCAGATCTTTTAAGGGGCTGGTGGATGGCAGTCTAGAGGAAGACGATTTCAGGAATGTGATTTATTACCATTATTATGATTATCCAGCTTTTCATATGGTCAAAAAGCACTACGGTATCCGAACCAAACGGTATAAGTTGATTCACTTCTATGATGATATCGATACTTGGGAATTTTATGATTTGGAAAAAGACCCAAAAGAAAAATACAATGCAATTAATGATAAC
Organism: uncultured Flavobacteriaceae bacterium; assembly: GCA_947494715.1. GTDB lineage: Bacteria > Bacteroidota > Bacteroidia > Flavobacteriales > Flavobacteriaceae > Ulvibacterium. Next base: position 54,865 of record CANLWG010000015.1, read on the forward strand.
GTTTATTCCAAAACAATAGCCCAAATGCATCAAAAACTGGACAGTGTTCAAAGACTCTATAAGGTTACTAAAAAGGAATTCGAAAAAGCGCCGAAGGAAAAGGTAAAACGGGCTTATAAGCAATTTGAAAAACTTAGAGGAAAGCCTACATCATGGTTTTCCGCAAATCCCTAGCTATATTGATTTTTAATCTAGGTATGGCCTGATTTTTAGGCAATTTTCATATTCCAAAATATGAAAGGCGATACTTTTTTAGTGCTAAGTAGTCCGAGGATTCTGGCTAGAACTAGCGAGAGCATATTGGGATTATCAAACAACTAAAAAAGGGTAACCAACTAATACCTGAAAAAAATGGTTATGGACATATTTATTCACTATCCGTTTCAAAATTGATACTCCAAATACCTCTTAGCTCATTTATCTCATAACCTATAGCCTTATCCTTTGGGTAGAGATTCCTTAATACAGCCAAGGTTTCGGGTTCAATTTGTTCATTCGGACTTCCATGACATTGTAGACACATGGTATTGGTGGTAATCGGATAATAAAAACTCACTTCGTCATCATGAATTTCAACAATGGGCTCCACATTCTTATCGGAGGCTATCTGTTCCTTAAAGAAGGTAATATGTTCCAATTCCTTACCACTTGCTTGATTTTGTGGATTCCTAGGTTTATCCGTTACCCTTTTGATAGCGGCATTCCGCATAACGGATACACTGTCCGTTAATGGTATCGCTTTTACGTTACAGAACTCCACGGCTCCTTGGGCTCCTTTTTCATTGATGGCCTTCATTAAGTTCCGACCCAATTGCGCCTTAGCCGCCAGGGTATGGCCAAGGCCTTTATTGGCATAGCGCTTTTCGGCATTGCCGGCGGTGGCATAATTATATTTTTCCAATGTATTCTCCGCTCCTTGTTTATCATTTTCCAGATAATCGGCGAACCAATCCGGCCGATCCAGTTCATGGTCGTACATATAATCCGTAATCTGTTCAATGACCTTTTCGGGATACGGAATATAAGGCATACTGCCAAATCTTTCAACAGCGTAGGGTATCTTGGATTCTTGTTGGGGGTCGTTCAGCCAATGTACCATGGCCCTTGTAAATTGTTCTTTGGTCGTTCCCGAATCTATATAATGTAGCTTGATCATTGCCATGGGCGGAGCGATCATATGCACTTCAGAGGCCTTCGGATTATGACAGATGTAACATTCCCTTTCCATAAGTCCTTTTCCAGGATGCATGGCCTCAGCTTCCAGTACTTCTTCTTTGGAAGATTCCTTGTCAGTACCTTCCTTGAGCGCTTTGACATCCTTGCATCCTATGGTCAATAGTATTGAGGACAGCAAAAAAAGGATTATTTTCCTCATGATTTTGACAGTCTCCCCATTGCACAACTTACAAAAGATCGTGTTTTATGTGCCAAATTATTTTTACTATCCACGGATGGATATCCCAATGATGCCAAGGTATCCCTTACCACCAAAGCATCTTCTGCATTTTCATGCGAAAAGGAGACCATGGCACTTTCTGTATCCACTTCAACCTTTGAAATATCATCTATTCCCGATAACTTTTCAGTGATGGTCTTGGCACATCCACCACACTTTAAGTTTTGTACAATAATGGAGGTTTTCATCCTTGATTCTTTTTACATTTCTTAAACTTCATAAGGCAATCCCTAAAGCCTTTTTTCAATTTTTGGCCATTTATATCGGATACCCAAATTTACGAAACCTTTCCATCATCCCCATCGCATATATCCGCCCTTAAGGTCATAGATTTTTACAAATCCCATGCGTATCAATTTATGGGCGGCCTGCCTGCTTCTACTTCCTGAGCGACAATACAGGTAAACAGGTTTTTCCTTGTTCATCTTGCTAAAGGATTTTTCAAAATTATTTGAATCGAAAAAATCGATGTTCACCGCATCTTTGATATGTCCGCTACGGTATTCAATCGGGCTGCGCACATCCACCAATTGCACTTTCGTATTGGATATGGCCTTGGCATAGGTATGGGCATCCAGAACTTCAATTTTGTTCGTCCGCTCCCTGGTTCTTCCGAAAAAAGTGTTTAAAAATGACATAGCATACATTTTTTTATTTGTAGGGAAAAATGGATAAAGAACGGCCATTGCAAAAATGACCGCTCTTTAAAAACAACTCATCAACCAAACAATTTCGTCTTTGTATGAAGTAAAATTACAATATATAAATAGGCCCAACGGTAACTTAGGTTACACAAACGGTATATTCTTTTCCGTGTCCATTTTAACCGGGAGAAATAGGCTCTGGCGTGTTTAATTTGTGAATGGCCAACGGCCTATTGCAAATCAGGCATCCTCTTTATAATTCCTTTTAGGCCCTTTGAAAATTATTAGTATTGGAGAGAATCAACATAATAAAACCCAAAGTAATAGACATCCTAATACCTATATGTGTATTCCGAATAAGTCAGTCTTTAATGCCATAAGCCTTTTTTGGACCTTCTATAGAAATGAAATCTGAATGGATATTAAGATATTCTGCAATGGCAAAGATCACATAGTTTCCATTTGCGCCATTGGTCATTACGACCAATCCCGATTTTTTATCAGGAGAAAATACGGCAAGGGTACGTTCCCCGCTATTGGCCCCTGTGTGCCCTATGATTTGTTCGTCTTTAAAATCATACACATACCACCCCAATCCAAAGCCCAATTTTTGAGGACATACTCCTTCCCTGGGGACGCTTTCAATACATTTTTTGTATTGATTTTTTGAAATTTGAAATTGCTCCCTTCGCAAGCTCTCGGAAACCCCCTCATTATTCATAATAGCCAATAAAAATTTGGCATAATCCGCACTCGTAGTTCGTAAACCCCCGGCTCCAAAAGCATTTTCTACCTTAAATGTGTTTCGCCATTCTCCTTTTTCTATGTAAGGTTGGGCCAAACGACCTTCAAACCAGTCCTGATGTACCAATGACGAATTGGTCAGCCCTGTAGGTCCAAACAGTGTTTCCCCTGCTATAACATTGAAGGGTTTACCCAGTTTCTTTTCAACAAAACGCACAAGATAAAAAAACCCCTCCCCAGAATACCCAACTTCTTCGCCAGGTGGTCTTTCAAAACGAAGACGTCCGTTGGTCATCCTGCGCCAATTTTTAAATCCGGTTTGGTGGGTAAGTACATGTCTAGCTGTCAAGCTTTTTGCCATCGGATCATCTTCAATATCCGGATCAAGCCAATACTTTGCCATAGATTCATCGAGTGAAACCTTGCCTTGGGTAGCCAGTCTCAAAAATACTTCGGTGGTCAAAGGTTTTGCAATGGACGCACTCAAATAAAGCGTGTTTTCATTTGCGGGGGTTACCGAGTCTTGTCTACCAAAGGTTCCCGACCAAACGATTTCGCCATTTTCAATCGCCGTTGCGGAAACGCTTGGCACATCATAGGATTGAAGCCATTCAGGTATTTTATTTTGAAGGGCGTCAAATAGTGAATCCTGTATTTCGGCTAAGGTTTCCTTTGATAACGGGTCGGTTTGCTTTTGTTCACTTTCCTTTTTTAACCAACAACCCGTTACAACCATTTGAACCAGAACAAACAGAGCAATTCTATAAATGATGTTCACATTCATAACTTTAGTCTTTACAATCCAAAGAATTGCTTCCCCCCTTTCCCATGGAATCCTTTCAATAGAGAATAGGATATTGAATTTGTTACGGAAGTCAAAGCAAAAAATCTGTTTTTAATCCTCAAGACGGGCTATAAATCCCCAATTGGTATGCTGTAGTCGACCTAAATATTTAAATCCTTTCCCTCCAAAAAAACTGGCATCCCCTTCGGCAACGACCAGTAACTCGTTCTCACCTTTTTTCAAATCCAAGTTTATCCTGAACATACCATCGAACATACGTTCAAATCGTATCTTTTGGTAGCTGAACACCTCATTCCCATTTAACATGATCTTGACCTTGCCAACAAAATCAAAATTCAGTATGGCTTTCTTGTCTTTACCAGATTTCAATATCTTTCTGGCCACTACAATGCCTTTGGGATATTCAAAGTATCTGGAAATATTTACATAATCATCCCGTGGATGGTCTATAACCCTCCAGCTTTTAGCCATATTTGCCTTCTCGATCAAGATATCAAAATGATTGGGTACGCTATCCCTAGGAAATTGTTCTGAAATTTCCCATGTCGTTAAAAAAGCATTTGTGCTTGGTTTGGAAGTTTTGGATTTATGGTCCGAAAGTTCTTCATAGGTAATATTGGCAAAATAGGAAACCCCAAACAAGCTCCTCAACATAAAGTTGCCCCCGGATATTTCCGTATCCAAAAGCTGAATATCCATTTGTGGTTCCGGACTGTGGTCAACGAAGACCTTTAAATTGGTTCCCCGGACTTCAAATGTGGCGTGGAACCATTCCAAGGAACTGACATTCGCTTTGGTCTCATAGACGGGATAGTTATAAAATACCCAACTTAAGGCTCCGTTGTAAATTGGGATATACTGTATCGCTTCCCGAGTACCTCCCATCCCCGGTCTAAAATAAATAAAATGATAGTTGAACTTGTCCTTTGCTCGAAACCCCAATCCGGACATCACATCCCCGGCAATATCCATTTCTACTCTAAAGTTCTTTACATTTTTGTCCTTGGTCAATGCAACGGACTGTTTTTTTCCATCCAATTTCAGACTACGTTTGCCTTTATAAATGGTATCTATATAGGTAACAGGTTTGTTTTCTTCGGATAGAATAATACATTTACCCTGCTCGAACAGAGCTTCCTGTCCATTCATTAACTGTATGGATAAAAGAAAGGCCAAACTCCAAAAATAATGCTGTAACTTCATGATTGATGATTTTTAAGATTAAAACAATTCCAAGCTAATTGAAGCGACCAGCAGTAGGGTCTTCATTTTACAACCGTTTTAGGTTTTTTTTTGATTCATATTTGTAAAGTATTGTAAATGAGTTATATATCGGATAACGACAAAAATCTCCTGGAAGCTATAAAAAGGCGGATCGAAAAGGATTCCGGTCTTTCCAATGTATCCGATTGGGTCCAAAAGGATTACGAGTTTGTTGTTTTCTTTATTGAGGATCAAACAGGCCATCGACTAAGTTTATCCACGGTTAAAAGAATATGGAAAAACGAGTTTGAAAGATTGCCCCATATCACTACCTTGGATATTCTGGCCAACTTGGCCTACGACAAAGATTGGTATTCACTTAAAAAAGAGCATTTAAGTCCTGAAACACAAACAATACCCGAAAAGGGAATCAAGAAAAAACCTCGGAAAGCTAAAAGCCCTAAGTTTTACTTTTTAGTCCTGCTGGCCGTACTATTACTTTTGGTTTTAGGCACCTACCTATCAAGTACTATATCCACAAAGTCCTCATCAAAGGTGTCCGAAGGGGTTTCCTTTTCCTACGAGAAAACGGTTGAGGGAAAAATACCCAACACGGTGGTTTTTAGATATGATATTGAAGGTGTGGACGCCAATCGATTTTTTTTACAACAGAGTTGGGACAGCAGCCGAAAAGTGGAAATATTCAAAGGAACCAACGAACGAACGGATATCTATTATATACCCGGATATTTCACGGCAAAGATATTTGCCGATGACATGATACTAAAGGAGCTGCCCATCCATGTGACCTATGAAGATTGGTTTATGGCCGCCAGACAGCCCATGGAAAAAATATATACGTTTAGTCCAAACTTATGGTCAAAGGAAGATTATTTGGGAATTGACAAACGTAAACTGGAACAAAAGGGCATCGACCTAAACAAGAAACTGCAATTGGCCTTTTACTATGTTATAGACTTTGGTCTGGATGGAGATAATTTTGAGCAGACTACCCATTTTAAAATGGAACCCCTTGAGGCCATAGACTGCCCTATTTTTAACCTGCACGTACAGGGTGTAGACGGATATTACTGGATCATGTTCGGAAACAAGGGTTGCGAAAGCGAATTGGAGATGCGATTGGGCGATGTTATACACAATGGCAAGAACGAGGACCTGAGTATGTTCGGAACTTCAGTGTATGAATGGCAAAAGGTGGATGTTTTAACAAAGGACAAAGAGGTTACCCTAAAACTAAATGGAACCCCGATATTTTCAAGTGCTTATGACCAGTCCATTGGTCCCATAATGGAAATCAGTTATTTCTTCAATGGCATCGGTATTATCGATAATGTTCAGCTGAAAAATGCCAATGGGGAAACCATCTTTACGGATGACTTCACGAAAAGATGAATGCAATTGTCTGGGGACAAGAAGTAGTTCAAAAAAATCATCTTATCTATTTGTATGTTCTACAAATGGAAAGATTTTAGGCACACCTTGCTTTTCGCTTGTGATTTCAATTCAACAGTCAGTTTATGAAACTGACCAATATCATTTATAGCCTCTTGGCATATCGTTATTTTGGGAACAGAGATGAATGCCCCTTATTACCAATGCATCGGAGGATTCATTTTAAAATCAAATACCTAGGTTACTCTAAATCTGGGAGTGCTAGGTATAGTTAAATTTTAAATCCAAAAAAGTAAAATGGGATACTATATCGACTTGAAAAAAATTAGTGTCGACCGATATAAGGAAATTTTGAAATCTGCCGATTTGCTCCCAAGTTGGATGATTTTAAAGGAAAATATTGAAGAAAACTTGGATACCGTAAAAAAACAAGGAATCCAAAATCTTGATGAGCTACAAAAAGCACTGAAAACCAAAAGCAAACTTCAGGAATTTTCCAGGAAAAGTGGTTTGCCGGAAAACTATCTAACGATCCTAAGGAGGGTCCTCAACGGTTATCAACCTAAACCCAATAGGATAAAGGATTTTCCCAATGTCCCTACAGAGATTGCCGTAAAACTGGAATCATTTGGAATTAAGAACACATTACAGTTATATCCGGAAATTCTGTCCAAGGAGAAAAAGAAACGCTTATCGGATAGGACCGGAATTGATCAAAAGGAAGTTCTTAAACTGGCCAAATTAACCGATCTATCCCGGATAAGATGGGTAAATCATACCTTTGCATATGTACTATTGGAAGCAGGCTTCGATACGGCCAACAAAGTGGCCAAAGCCGATTTTCAAAAATTGTACGAAACCGTAAAACAGCTTAACACGGAAAGGAAAATTTATAACGCACATATCGGTGCCCATGATATGAAATTATGTGTTGAGGCCGCTAAAGGTCTGGATTTTGAAGTAGAATACTAAAACATTAAAAAACTACCGACGTACAAAAACAGATGAATTGCATTTGGCAAATTGTTTTAAGACTGGAGATGCTAACATTAGACAAACATAGTGGAATATTATATGGGATGAAATGCCAAACGTATCGTATTCTGCTCGCCAGATGCTCCCTCTAGAAGGTTTTATAAAAAACATTTATTCGAAATTCTACTCTTTTTCCAAGAAGTATGAATGACTGACCATGTTATAGGATTTCCTCTTTTAACAAAATCAATATGTTAATTATGTACTTTTATTGTACATATAGAATACTATAGATCATACGATTATCCCTGCATTAGGCATCATTAAAGTATATATGATGAAGTTAAAATTAAGAGAATGGCTAGTTACTATATTGGCTTTTATCATTGCCCTTTATATGTACACCCTTTTCTCGTATTTTGGAGTGGAGAATTTTTTTCGGAACGGAGCAATAAAGGATTATTTTGAATCCAATGTTTGGCACCTTGAGGTAATTATTTCAGGAATTTTATTGGGAATTCTTTTCATTCTAATTAACCAATTGACCGAAAAGCAGGTCTTTCGAAAAAGAAGTTTTGGGTTTAATATTATATTGAAAAGTGCCTTATATCTAATTGCATTTGTTATTGTTTGTGGGCTGATATTCCACTTGTTTTCATTTTTCAAATTAGTCACTGAAGAGCAGCTGGCCATATTTCAAAGTTTACTTTCGGTCAATTTTCTCTCATCCGCCTTGATCTATTATACATCATTTATCCTATTGCTGAATTTTATACTTTACATCAATAAAAAATTTGGCCCTGATTTGCTAATTAATCTTTTAACGGGCAAATATTATCATCCCAAAAATGAGGAGTTGATCTTTCTCTTTTTGGACCTTAAAGATTCAACAACACTGGCTGAAAAACTCGGACATAAAAAATACAGTACCTTCATAAAAGAGTGTATTCATGAACTAACTCCGATTATACAGAAATACAACGCACGGGTCTATCAATATGTCGGAGATGAAATAGTTCTATTTTGGGGAAAGAAAGAAGGGTTTCATCAACAAAATTGCTTGAATACATTTTTCGAATTCGTTGCCACTCTAAAAAAAAGAAAGGATTACTATATGTCAAAATACGGTGAAGTTCCCTTGTTCAAAGCCGGAATGGATTTAGGGGTAGTGACTGCGACCGAAATCGGGGACATCAAACGTGAAATAGCATTTCACGGAGATGTCCTAAATACCGCTGCACGTCTGGAGAAAAAGTGTAATGAATTCAATGAGAAATTGATTGTAACACAGCATGTGGCCGATCAAAGTCGATTCAACGAAAAATACAAGTTCCAATTCCTAAGCGATATCCCTTTAAAGGGCAAAACTGAAAACATTAGGTTTTATGCCGTAGTACCATTACTGCATTTTAAAGAGTGATTTATTGGTCCATCCTAGGAATTTTGCAAAAGGTATTTAAAATAACAAATGCCCAACAAAGACGCATAACTGCAATTAAGGCGGATTGTACTAAACCCATATCGACTCGAAATTTCCAAAGTTCGTGATAAACCAATAATTAATGCGTAAAACGTAAGTGACCATTACTATTTAGTGGTTTCATAAAACAAATGCTTTATCATACCCACCCTATTCCCAATGACATCCACACGACCAACTATTTTAAGAAATGGTAAAGATTTGGAATATTAAACTAGTACTTTCTTCTTCTTTTATAATTTATCGTAATATTGCGATAAACAAATTAAAGAAATGGGCCTAGCAAAGACCGAAATGTTTACCGATAAACAAAACCAGATTGCGGTTTTTGCCAAAGTGTTCGGGCATCCCGCGCGTGTTGCCATACTCCAACATTTGTTCAAAACAGATTCCTGTTTCTGTGGGAACTTGGTGGACGAAATTGGACTGGCCCAACCCACTATTTCACAACATTTGAAAGAGTTAAAATATTTAGGCCTTATAAAGGGAAATGTGGAAGGCACAAGTGTCTGTTATTGCATTGACAAAGAAAACTGGACCGCCATGAAGGAAGTGATGTCCGATTTTTTGGATCAAGATCTACCTGCCGACGATGATTGTTGCTAATTAAAAAGTATATAAACCAATGACCACAAAGACAGCAGTTTTTGAAAAAATAGAACAAGAGATTTCTTCACTGCGAACGGATACCATTTCCGAGAAACGCAAGGAAACGTTACAACCACTAACTGAATTTATACAGGGCAAAGTAGACCATGGAAAGGAGATACGGCTCAATTTTATCTGCACCCACAACTCGCGGAGAAGTCATTTGTCACAAGTCTGGGCGCAGACCATGGCGGCCTATTTCAATATTAAAAATGTGTATTGCTATTCCGGTGGAACGGAAGCCACGGCCCTATTCCCAATGGCGGCTACAACTTTGGCCAATTCGGGATTTCAGGTCAATACCATTTTCCAAGGAGAAAATCCCATCTATGCCATTAAATATGCTGAAAATGCGTATCCCATCATGGGATTCTCAAAAACCTTTGATGACGATTTTAATCCAGAGAGCGAATTTGCGGCCATCCTTACCTGTTCTCAGGCGGATGAAGGCTGCCCCTTTATAGCAGGGGCCGAAAAAAGGATTCCGATAACCTATGAAGATCCCAAGGCCTTTGATAATACCCCACAACAGGCAGAAAAGTACCGCGAAAGAAGTCTACAGATAGCGATTGAACTTCTATATGTTTTTTCCAACATCAAAGCATAACCATGGCAAATAAAAAATTAAGTTTTCTGGATAAAAATTTAACGCTATGGATTTTTATCGCCATGGCCCTGGGCGTTGGTATCGGCTATTTCTTTCCATCATTTCCCGAACTTTTAAATACGGCCAATAGTGGCACCACCAATATACCCATTGCCATAGGCCTTATATTGATGATGTATCCGCCCTTGGCCAAAGTTAACTACGCTCTGTTGCCCAAAGTGTTCCGCAATACCAAAATACTATCCATATCATTACTTCTAAATTGGGTTATTGGCCCAATTTTGATGTTCATTCTGGCCATTACGTTTTTGAGGGATTATCCCGAATATATGGTGGGGCTTATTCTAATAGGTTTGGCGCGTTGCATTGCCATGGTATTGGTTTGGAACGATCTTGCTGAGGGCAACAGTGAGTACGGTGCGGGACTAGTCGCATTGAACAGTATCTTTCAAGTGTTCGCTTATAGTTTTTACGCCTGGATATTCATCACTATTCTTCCCCCTTACTTTGGTTTTGAAGGTGCTATTGTGGAAATTTCAATAGGGACCATTGCCGAGAGTGTGGCCATATATCTGGGGATTCCATTTCTATTGGGCATTCTTAGCCGGTTGGTTTTGGTAAGACTCAAAGGAGAGGAATGGTACAAAACAAAATTCATTCCAACCATTTCACCGATCACTTTAATAGCGCTGTTGTTCACCATTGTAGTTATGTTCTCCCTTAAAGGTGAATTAATTGTGGAGATACCCATGGACGTCCTAATTATTGCCATGCCTTTGTTGGTGTACTTCAGTTTAATGTTCGTCATCGGTTTTTTCTTTACCAAGGCCATGGGTGCAGAGTACGACAAAACGGCTTCGGTGGCATTTACGGCCGCAGGAAACAATTTTGAACTGGCCATAGCGGTGGCCATAGCGGTTTTCGGATTGAATTCCGGTCAAGCCTTTGCAGGTGTAATAGGGCCATTGGTTGAAGTGCCAGCCCTTATCCTTTTAGTAAGAGTCGCTTTCTGGTTAAGAAAAAAGTATTATAGACCTCAAACGGTTTAAAAATTGGAATTGACTGCCCCTAGAATAATTATCGGTTTTTAGCTTTGAAAGATTTCATTGAAGGTTTAGTGAAGCTGGGACTCGAAGACTATTTGTTATATTGGCGATTTCTGAAGGATTTTATAGGCCATTCTGTGGCACAAACCAATACTTGTGTTATTGAATTTTACCAGTCCTTTTTGGTCGGGTATTGTTCCCCGTTTTCCAACCAAGTCCTTGCTATTGTCAAAGCCTCTTTAAACGCTTTCTCTTTTGAGTATCCATGAACCTCGATCATTCCATTGGCCAACAAGTAAGCCTTTTCAATGACTTTTGGGTGTTCCTTCTTTAATTGGTGTTCGAATTCTTCTCGATTAAATTTTTTCCCCATTTTATCGACTGCTGATTCTATAGGTTACCAAAACGGTAAAATAAGGCAAAAATGAATGAATTAGTCCATAACGCCGATTATCTTCCATAATCTCCTTCCTCTTGCATGAAACGGACATGAAAAATCAGCTTTTCATCCCGTTACAAGCTTGAATATTTCTTCCTTAAGTCTCTACTTTCCTTTATTTAGAGCTACGTTCCTTCTGCCGATTATTCTTTAAAAAAATCGTTTCATCTCCTTTTCCCATAATTATAATATCTGTGGATTTCAGAAAAAGTCCGGTTTCAACCACCCCGGGAGTTTCTATGAGGTTGCTGTTTAATTTGGCCACATCCTTGATCCCAAGAATATCGATATCAATGATATAGTTGTTTTCATCAGTTCTGTACGTCTTTTTGCTGAGCTTCCTTAGCACGGGTTTCAAACCCATTTTATTGAATTCGGCAAGAATCGTTTGCGTAGCAAAAGGGATAATTTCCAAAGGCAACTTAAACTTGCCCAAGGCACTGACCTTCTTTCCAGAATCTGCAATAATTACATTTAGATTAGAATTATGTGCAAGTATCTTTTCCCGCAACAATGCACCTCCACCACCTTTTATTAAGCGGAATTTCGGGTCGAACTCATCAGCGCCGTCTATATTGATATCCAATGTAACCGCCTCTTCCAATCGTATTAGCGGTATCCCCGCACCATGGGCCAATTGGGCCGTCTTTTCAGAGGAAGGCACTCCTCTTACAGAAAGGCCTTGGGCAACTTCCGCTCCCAGTTTACGGATCATATGTACCGCAGTTGATCCGGAGCCCAGGCCTACTACCATCCCGTTTTTAACTAGAGAGACCGACTCGTAAGCGGCTAATTTTTTTTCGTGGTCCGTAATGGTTGATTTCATTTTAAAAAACCTTTGCTTACTAAAGATAGATAATACCGAAAGAATTTAGGTACTGAACTTATTTTCAAGCCAAGAAATTCTATGACCAAAATAGAATACAATTTTTTGCTCCAAATTTTCCTAAATTCGGCCTGTAATGATCAAAGCTCTAATTTTTGACCTGGATGGAACACTTATCCAGACCGAAGTATTGAAGGCAACCTCGTATGCCCAAGCCATACAACAACTTACCAACAATGCGATACAAGAAAAGCAGGTACTGGATATTTTCGGAAAATATGTAGGACTGTCCAGGGAAAAGGTAGTAGAAGGTCTTTATGGGGAATTCTCATCGGAATTGGATTATCATCTGGACTCCCAGGATTCCGGTAACGTTAAAGAGCGTATCATCAACAAAAGATTATCCATTTACGATGAAATACTTAAGGATACGGTTCTTTTATCAAGGCATTTTTGTCCTTTTACCCTAGAACTTTTGCGTAAGGCTCATTTAGAGAAGTTTCATATTGTTTTGGCAACCATGTCACATCTACCCCAAGCGAAAAGAATGGTTACCATAATGGGGATTGCCGATAAACTTGAATTGATACTAACCAGGGACGATGTTGACAAAGGCAAACCAGACCCTGAAATTTATCTCAAGGCAAAAAACAGACTTAATTTGAATTCCGATGAATGTTTGGTCATCGAGGATTCCGTTAATGGTATCAAAGCAGGACTCAATGCCGGAATGCAGGTTTTTGCCGTGACAAACGACGTTACAAGACTATCCGTCCATTCGTGCAATCTGTTGGACGATGCATATATTGTGGATACCCTTGAAGACCTAAGTTCAAGAGTTTTTGGCTTTATAAAGACCAAATTGTAATTCAATTTTCTTCCTTAAAAGGACATCGGTAACTATCCTTTCCAACTGAAAGGTATATTAACTTCTTACCAAGCCTAGATCAATCACGGCAGACTCCTCAGTTCCATTTCCCGTAAAATCAAATGTTGTTATTCCACTAAGGGATAACACATCATTTTCTAGTCGAATATTAAACAATTCGTAATCGTCCCTGGCATCTCCATCGAAGATTACAATTAATCCATCTCCATATTCTTCCTCATTAAAACCAAGCTCACCAGAAAATGTATCCGAACCCAGACCAGGAGTATTGATCGTAATGGTAAATCGACCATTTGTCTGAACTACAAATGTGGCACTGCCCCCTTCTTCTACTATATCCAATCGCTGATTGGATCCATCAATACTTTCGAATACCGCGCTTGTGGCCACCCAGTTCCCGGTAAAATCGGAAACCGAGAGTACCGGGCCATCCAATGATATAGCCAAATCATCATCATCACTACTACAAGAAATTGAAGTACCGATTGCTATAAGAATAATAGTCATAGAAAATATAGACCTTATTTTCTTGTACGGATAATCAAACCTTTTATTTTTCATTCTTCATCATATTTTAATTGGACATAAAACTACCTGCAGTATCACAATACCTCAATCAAAAGTAGTTGTCCTAGAAACAACGACTTATTACAGATGTTCCAATTTTTAATACCAATGTTACATGTATAGATCTCATTATCAAGGAAATCTAGGGAAGTACGATAAAAAAGATAGATTTTACCTTTATCTTAGTAGGTGTACCAGCAACGCATCCAACTAATTATGAGAAGGCTTATTTTTTTTAGCTTCGTCTGTCTAAATTATTGGATTACCCATGCCCAGCTTAAATCAAAAATTGATAGCCTGGAACAATTGCTTGAAAATAGCAGTGAGCAGGATACTACCAAAGTCCAACTACTTTTGGATATGGCCAATGCGTATCGAGGGGTTAGTTTGGATACGTCCTATCACTATGCAAAAAAGGCATTTGACTTGGCTACGATTCATGACCATGAATATGGTATGGCTTCCGCGGACAAAATTAAGGGGACCTATTTTCTCTATTCCGGGATTACGGATAGCTGCATTTTTTACTATCAAAGAAGTCAGAGTTTATTTCAAAAATTAAGCGACCCGGATGGGGTACATGACATAAACTATAATCTGGGTCTTCTACATACATCATTGGCCGAGTATGACAAGGCCATCTCATATTACCAAAAGGATTTTGACTATCGAAACCAAATTAATGACACCCTAGGGATAGCGGATGGGTACTTGAACATGGGGGCTGTCTTTTTATACAAGGGCGACAATCAGAATGCGTATACGAACTTTACGGCCTCATTACCCTATTTTGGTAAGGCCGGTGATAGCCTATCCGTAGCCAAGGTGAACTTCAATCTTGGAACTATACAATGGAACTATAGTAATTATGATCTGGCCTTGACCGATTTTTTCTCCGCATTAGAAATTTTTGAGAAGGAAGGGGACCGCTATCTGTTGGCCAGTTGTTTGGAAAACATCGCCGGGGTGTACGAGAACATGGAGAATTATAAAAACGCCCTAAAATACTACAGGGCATCATTGCAACACAGCAAGGAAGTTGGCAATGCAAGACTTACCGCTTCCAACTACCATAGTCTTGGTGCGGCCATGGATAAAAGTTCCCAAAGGGACTCCGCACTCTACTATTTTGATAAAAGTCTGGGATTATCGGAAGAAGGTGATTTCAAAGACCTTTTGAGCCTAAATTATCACAGCCTAGGTGTACTGTATGCTAGTCAAGATTCAGCAAAGGGCATCGAATTTCTCAATAAAAGCATTTCCCTTAAAAAATCCATTGAGCTGGATAACTTTAATATTGCCACAAGCCTTTATGAATTGGGAACCATACATGTTGATCAGCAGCAATTGGCAAAAGCGGAAAAGGTTTTTGATGAGGGTTGGGCGGTCTCTCGACAAACTGACAGCAAGGATATTAAAAGCAAGCTATCCTTTGCATTATATGACCTACATAAAAGAATGGGAAACAAAAATAGGGCACTTTTCTATCTAGAAGAGTTTTATGTGTTAAGGGATAGTATTTTTGATGAGGAAACGAGCAAAAACATCGTGGCCCGGGAAATTCAGTACGAGACCGCAAAAAAAGACCAACAAATACAACTTCTGGTCAAGGAAAAGGAATTACAACAGGCCGAAGTAGCTACCAAGGAAGCCCTAATTGAACAACGTTCCACCCAAAGAAACCTGCTGCTATGGGGAATTATCTCTTTAATCATTATTTCCCTCCTTTTATTTCGAAACTATAATATAAAGCTGAAGTCCCGTGAACTTGTTAACAGAAAACAGCAGGAGTTCGTAAATCTTAGGTCACGTTTTTTTGCAAATGTTTCCCATGAATTTCGTACGCCCCTTACACTGATTTTGGGGCCCTTAAATGACCTGCTATCCTCAAAACAAGAAAACAGCGAACATGAACAAAGCTATCAATTGATGAAGCAAAACGGCGAAAAACTGCTAGGTCTGGTAAACCAGTTGCTGGATCTTGCCAAGTTAGAGGCGGGTAATATGCCCTTACGTCTAAAAAAGGAGGACCTTAAGGTCTTTTTAAAGGCACAGGCGGCCGCTTTTAGTTCGCTCGCCGACTTTCAGGATATTAAGTTCAATATAAGCGTGGCACCTGAAATAGAATGGGGTTGGTTTGATTCCGATGCGCTCGAAAAAATCATAAACAATCTATTGTCCAACGCCTTCAAATTTATTAGGAAAGGAGGGAAAATACACTTTAAGGCCTCGCTGGTCAATGAAAACGGTGCAATTTCAAAAGAGGAAGGTGCCTCTATAAAAATAGAGGTAGAGGATAACGGGAAAGGGATATCCGGACCGGAACTGGAAAAAGTTTTTGATCGCTTCTACCAAGTGGATAGCTCCCCTATCAAGGAAAAGATGGGTACGGGTATTGGCCTGGCCCTGACCAAAGAATTGGTAGAATTGCATAAAGGGCATATTTCCGTAGCCAGCGAGGAAGGTAAGGGAACTATTTTTACGGTAATTCTTCCTATAGCTAAGGAACAGTTCAATAATCATGACATGGTCTTTCTTGACCAGCCAGCGCAGAAGGTCAAGAATACACCCCGAGCAGTTCCTACAGAGGTTTCAGTCAATTCAAAAGCTCCGCAGGTCAATACAAAGGGATTTCCTCTACTATTGATCGTAGAGGACAATGCCGATGTAAGAGCCTATATTCGGAAACAACTTCATGACGCATACAATATTGTGGAAGCAATTAATGGAGTAGAAGGTTTCGCCTTGGCCCAAAAGAGGATACCCGATCTTATAATCAGCGATGTGATGATGCCAGGAATGAATGGAATAGTACTTTGCGAAAAGTTAAAACGGGATGAAAAAACGAGCCATATCCCAGTGATATTACTTACAGCATTGGCATCCCATGCATCTAAACTTGAAGGCATTGAAACAGGAGCGGATGACTACATAGTTAAACCCTTTGATAAAGAAGAACTCAGGGCACGCGTAAAAAACCGCATTGATCAGCGGCAATTGCTACGAGAAAAATACAGTAGACAGCTTAGCTTAGAACCCAAGGTGTTGGCGGTTACCCCTACGGATGAGCGTTTCCTAAAAAAAGTGGTACATCTATTGGAGCAACGGTTGGACGATTCCACATTTGGTGTGGAGGGTTTGGCCAAGGAACTGGGAATGAGCAGAACACAATTGTTTCGAAAAATGCGGGCCCTGACCAATCAAACAACTCAGGATTTTGTTAGGGATTTTCGGCTAAAACGGGCAGCACAGTTATTAAGGGACAAGGCGGGTAATATATCAGAAGTGGCCTACCAGGTGGGGTTTAATAATCTTTCCTATTTTACAAAACGTTTTAAGGAACTGTTCGGTAAAACACCTTCGGAATATGCTTCTTAAGTGTTTGTTGTAAACTCCTAAATCAATATATATAATTGATAACTTGGAATTAACATAACCTCAAAACCATTGCCTGTTAGTCGGGATCTGAGGAAGTAAATGCGATTACAAGACAAGAGACTACAAAACAGATGGCAAAGAAACTGATAAGGGCGATATAGTTGTTCATAAGTAGGAATTTTCACCGAAAAATACTAAAAATTATAATTCGGCAGACTTGTATCCCGAACTTTTCGATGAATGAACCCCTTATAATTTTAGAAATACGGTGGGTCCAACAAACTATTGATGGTTACATTTCTTCCTTAAAGATGTCAATTCCTTTCATTTGCTTCAAGGTTCTATTAAGGCTTCGTAAGGTTATACCTAGATAATCCGCTATATCCTTTTTTGAAAACATCTCCGCCTGCTTTGACGAAAGTTGTACTAATTTATTGAGGTTATGCGCTATAGGATAGGTCTGCTGATGGGAGGTTCGGATGGCCGTATCCCTTAATTTTGTAGCAAGGGCTCGGGATACCATCAGATTGAACCCTCCCGTACTTTGCATCATAGAATAAAAATCGTCCTTCCCTATGTAATAGGTAACGACCTCTGTTAGGGCCATAACGGCACTGAAGCTGCAGGTATTGTTCAAAACCTCTATTTCACCTAACAATTCACCTGCACTAAAGAACTCCTGTACAAATTCCTTCCCATTTTCCTCACGAACAAAACATTTGGCAATCCCCTTTTTTATAATATGGACGCATCTTCCTTCCTTTCCCTGTACAATCAGTTTTTGTCCCGGTTTAAATTGTTTTTCCTGAATGGTATCATACCTTTTCCAATTATCCCGTCGGGAAAAGAAATTAAGTAGTTCGTTATTAGTCCGTATCATATCAACTTATTTGGACAATTGTCCTTTCGTAGTAAAGGAAAAAGCACGTGATTTGAAAATAGCAAAATGACCTTTCATGAACAAATTAATTATTGACACGGATCCTGGAGTGGATGACAGTATGGCCATACAATTTGCCCTAGCTTCGGAAGAGTTTCACATAATGGGAATTACCACGGTATTTGGAAACGTAAATATTGAACAAGCCACAATAAATGCCTTGCGTCTTCTTCATTTGGCTGCTAGACCGGATATCCCGATTTCCAAAGGTGCATCAAAACCATTACAGGGAGAATTCCTTGGAGGAGTACCCTTTGTACATGGCAACGATGGACAGGGCAATACTTGGCGACCGGCCGGTCCACTGAAACCAATAGGTGTCTCAGCCGATGAATTCATTATTGAACAGGTACTACGATTTCCAGACCAAATTAGTATAGCCGCCCTAGGCCCATTGACCAATCTTGCCACAGCATTACGAAAAGAACCCAAAATCCAGGATAAGGTCAAAGAAATTGTATTTATGGGCGGAAATGCGTTTTGTTCCGGAAATGCGACACCCGCCGCCGAAGCGAATATACTATCGGATCCAGATGCGGCCGATATGGTTTTGGGCGCAAACTGGCCCCTAACGATGGTGGGACTGGATGTTACCCATAAAACTATTCTTTCCAGAGATGTCCTAGATGAAATTGCACTATTTCGGTCGCCCTCAAATGACCATGTAATGGAGGCTTATCAGTTTTATCAAAACTTCTTTATGAAGGTCAATAAGATAGATGGAACCTTTGTACACGACTCTTCCGTCATTGCCTATTTAATAGACCCCGGTCTGTACAAAACTGTTGTGTCCCCTGTTCGGGTAGAAACACAACACGGTATCAGCAGAGGCAAAACTTGGCCCTCACTGGGAGAATCGGACCATGAAGGAGCAGAAGTTCTGGAACCTTGGCGAAACAGGCCCAAAATTAAAATTTGTCTTGACGTTAAGGATAGAATGGTGATTCAACTTATTAGACAGCGACTTACACGGTAACGGTCATTTCAACATATCCGAACCAATCCTTGTCCTGTAGGAATTCCTTATGATATTGATAGCAATAAAATGTATTTGAAAATAGGGGCATAGAAACCCCATTGACATAAGAATGATACTTAACCTTCCTCGGTTCCGACCAATTCCATCGCCATTTCCGAATCTACAATTTGTAATGCCGTACAAAGCGTTTGAGTATTTCTTTGGGTATAGGTGTGTTGGTCTGGCGAATCGCTGTGATTAATCCATCTGCTTCTTCCGGGGCAAAATAGCCATGGTTTTTGTAGGTCCTGATTCGCAGAATAAACTCATTCGAATCCGCTTCAGGATGAAATTGTGAGGCATAGATGTTCTTCATCACTCTAAACATTTGTATGGGGCAGGGTCCGGAAGTTCCCAAAAGAACCGCTCCCGGAGGGATAGTATCACAAGCTTCCTTATGACCCACCAGTGCCAAAAATGTTCGTGGCAAGCCTTTTAAAAGAGGGTCTTTGGCACCCTCTTCCGTCACTTCGATTTCGACGCTCCCAATGGGTTCAGGATATTTGTTCGATATCCTAGCTCCACAGTATTTGCCCAAAAGCCCGTTGCCCGAACAAGCACCAAAAAATGGAAAATCCGCTGGGACCACATAGTCGAATAATATATCGTAAAAGGCCTCAATGTCCTTCTGGACCTGACTCTTTTCCTTTTGGTCCATACTCACGTCAAAAGGGCTACCACCGGCAATGATGGCATAATAATCATCAATCTCAATTTCGGGAATACCTTGATCTAATCGCACACGATGAACCTCATCCGGGCCTAATCCACCAACACGTAAAATGGCCTGGAATTCACTGTCGGCCGCTTCATCTTCGGGCCGCATTTGTAAAATGAGCATCTTCTTCATCGAACCACATTTTTATTAAAATCACAAGACATACGTGCAAATTGATACGGTGTGGAGAGTCTCTTCTATTTCTTGCTGCCAACAGGGGAAAGATAATATGATCCGTATCCTTCTATCTGTCCAAGATATGAAATCCTTTTTTTTTCAAAGAATAACGTTTGTAAAACTTTAAGGAATTGCTATACCTAATCGGCCTTCCTTCGAAATAGCTCCAAGAAGTTTACAATAATCTACGCATTGTTACCTCTCGGCTACTGACGGCACCGACCCGGCGATTTCATTTTTCCTGTCAAAGTTTTAATTGTTGATTTACGAAAAACCAGTAATGAAATCATTCGTTCTCCTTACCATAATGTTAGTCCTCTCCTGTGCTCCCGGCCAACCAAAGGATGGCTTCAAAGCCAAGAAAAATCCGGAGGGTCTAAAAATGAAATTAATCAATGGCCATTGGTTCAATAGCGAAAATTTCATAAAACAGGATGTCTGGGTGGATGATGGCCTATTGAGTTTTAGCAATGTTAACAAAACGATGGACACTGTTATTGACCTTAAAGGCAAGTATGTAATTCCCCCATTTGCCGAGGCCCATAATCATAATCTTGAAAGTGATTACGAGCTTGAAAAACGAATCGGTAATTATCTTGAAGATGGTGTTTTCTACGTAAAGCACCTATCGGCAATTAAGATGCAACTAGAGCCCCTAATGCATCTTTACAATACCCCCGAAGGTATTGATCTTAGTACTACCTATGCACCGCTTACGGGAACGGGCGGACATCCGATCGCACTTCGGGAAAGATTCTTTGACCGGGGCTACTATGAGGTCTTTTCCTCAAAACGGGATATCGAGTCGCATGGCTATTTTATAATAGACACCGAAGAGGATCTAAATAAAAAATGGGGACACATCCTATCCTTTAGGCCAGAATTCATAAAAATCAATCTATTGTATTCAGAGGAATATGAGCAACGAAAAAATGATACAACCTATTTCGGCAAAAAGGGAATAGATCCCAATTTGATTGGCAAAGTTGTCCAAAAAGCACACGAAGCCAAATTGCGGGTAAGTGCCCATGTGGAGACCGCCTACGATTTCCATGTAGCGGTTGAGGCAGGTGTGGATGAAATTGCACATTTGCCCGAGATAGACAATGGTAAAACCGTAAATGTCGAAGATATAAGGACCGCGAAAAAAAAGGGGATCGTCACGGTAACTACAATTTCCCTATTGAAACGAAAATCAAATCATCCCAACTTTGAAGCCCTCGTAGACAACATTATTGCCAATTTGAAGCTGTTCCAACAGGAAGAAGCCATACTGGCGGTAGGATCTGATAACTTCAATGGTAATTCTGCAGGTGAGTTTTACTTTCTGCATGACCTGAACGTTTTTACGAACTTGGAATTGTTGAAAATGTGGACGGAGAATTCAACAAGGACCATTTTCCCCAACCGAAAGGTCGGATTCCTAAGGGATGGCTATGAAGCCAGCTTTTTAGTACTCGGTAAAAATCCTTTGGAAGATGTATCGCATATTACCGAAACTATAAAAATACGGATTAAACAGGGTGCACTTTTAAAATGAATACTGCTTTGAATGCAAGGGAAAAACGGTGATAACATCCAGCCAAACTCTCATCTTAAATATTGTAACTTTATAAGAAAGCCCTTTATTCGAAAATAGTTGAGTCAGCATTTCTCCATAAAAAATACTCGTAAAGCAAATTACATGAACGGCAAACCGGGCAAGATACTTCGGCACCTATTGTTTTGGGTAGTCTTTGTAGTGCTTTGGAGCATGCATGACCTTAATTACCACCGTGATTTTTTGGCAAACCTACAGACCAATTTTTTTGCATTTATTCCCTATGCTGTTCTGGTCTATTTTAATCTGTATTGGTTAACACCACGTTTTCTATTGCAAAAGAGAATAAGCGTTTACCTTATACTTTTGGTTCTCAGCATTGTGGCAACAACATGGGTGTCCTCCAAATATCTTTACTTCTATTTTTCCACGGTAAACATATATATCCCTACCGCTCATTTTTTTAGCAGCTTTGAGGGTAGGATCGCCATAATAACCGAGATTATTTTATCCTTGGGACTTTCCATGACCTTGTTCCTAATAGACCAATGGTACAGAAAGGAAAGGATTCTGAAGGACGCGGAACAAAAACGATTGGAAATGGAATTGAACCTGTTAAAGAATCAGATCAATCCCCATTTTCTGTTCAATTCGCTTAACAGTATTTATATCATGCTGGGCAAAAATCTTAGCGACGGAAAAAACATGTTACTACAGTTTTCGGAGCTATTGAGCTATCAATTGTATGAGACGGGAAAGAAACGGATCGGTCTAAAAATGGAGTTCGAAAATCTAGAAAACTATATCCATATTGAAGGTATTCGGCATAGGGACCTTGTTAAAGTTACCCATAGCTTTCCCAAGGACTGCGAGGACTTGGTGATTTCACCTATGCTTTTGCTGCCTATCATTGAAAATGCGTTTAAGCACGGCCAAAGCAGCAAAGGGTATGAAATAGATATCAAATCGGAAATTACATCGAATAGTGTTTTAAAATTTTATGTGGAAAATACTATCGCTAACACCAAAAAACAGAAACCTACCGATACAAGAGGTATTGGACTTGCAAACGTAAAACGAAGGCTGGAATTGATCTATCCGAACAAACATAGTTTTATCACCCGGAAACACGATTCAAAATTTACGGTCCAACTGGAAATACAGCTACATGAAAATGAAATGTTTAATAGTTGACGATGAGCACTTGGCCAGAAAAGGTCTGGAGGATTTTGTGTATCGAACACCTTTTCTGGAGCATATTGCGTCCTTGCCATCTGCCTGGTCGGCCATTGAGTTTTTGAAAAATCATACGGTCGATATTATGTTCCTGGATATTCAAATGCCGGATATGACCGGGGTGGAACTTATGCATACGCTCAACCACCCGCCTCAGGTAATTTTTACGACAGCACATAGAGAGTTTGCATTGGATGGGTTTGATCTTAACGCTGCGGACTTCTTATTAAAACCGTTCTCCTATAATAGATTTTTGAAAGCTGTTGATAAAACCTTACCCTCCGATACCCATAACCCAAAGGAAGGCAAACCTCATATTTTTATTAAATCCGATGGAACTATTGTTAAGGTACTGATAGACCATATCACCTTTGTAGAAACGGCAAAAGACTATGTTTTTGTGCATACGATTAACGATAGATATCTTACGTTGGTATCCTTGCGTCAAATAGAACAGGAACTGCCCGATTCAAAATTCATGAGGATCCATAGATCGTATTTAGTTGGATTGGGACATGTAAAAAAGCTTGAGGGAAATCTACTCTATGTAGGGAGCCATAAGATTAGGATAAGTAGGACACTTCGCAATGAAGTTTATAAGAGAATAGTAGGTAATGACCTTATTGGGCGCTCTTCCGAAGGGGGCACTTAAAATGCAGGATTATGTGGCCGATCAATGACGTTGCACAGCGTCATGGCATACGGCGGGAAAGCTTCCGTCAAAGGAGAAATGACAATGGGAGGTAAAACCTATGCCTTCTGTAAAATATACCACTTTGTAAATACTGGTGGCGATTCCATTAAGGAAGGGGCATTCATATGTAGCCAAAATTTTGCTCAAATAATTATTACCTTTAAGTTACTGGTAATCTTAAACTTCTGACCAATGGAATCAAACAAACAAATTTCAAAAGGCCGTTTATGGGGATCCTATATCCTACAGGGCATCATAGTACTTATGTTCCTCATGGGAGCTGTTATGAATATCCTGGGAACAGAACAGGCTATAGATGGTGCCGTTACCATGGGCTACCCCGAATCCTCGGTGATGTATCTAGGTCTAATACTGCTCTTAAGCACCCTTTTATATGTCTACCCCAAGACAGCAGGTTTGGGCGCAATATTGCTTACTGGATGGCTGGGCGGTGCGGTGGCGACACATACCATTAATGGAGACCCTCTTTTTAACACTATTTTTCCCATAATTTTTGGTATTGTCCTATGGTTGGCCTTGTGGTTAAGACAGGAAAAAGTTCAAAAGTTGGTTTCATTTAAATAGAAAGATTATGCTTGGCAACACAACAGTCTTTTACAGTTTTTCCACCAATGACATTGCTAAATCCAAGGATTTCTATGAAGACATCCTTGGGTTAAAGGTGATAGCGGATGAAATGGGAATGCTCCAGATTCATATAGAGGGTAACAAGCCTTTTATGATTTACTCCAAGGAGAATCATACCCCCGCCACTTTTACGGTACTCAATTTTGAGGTGACCGATATTGAAGAAAAGGTAGATGCCCTCATCGCCAAAGGAATCATCTTTGAACAATATCCCGCACCGATGAAAACCGATGAAAAAGGCATATGTTGGCCTCCTGAAGATGAAAACTGGCCTATTATTGCATGGTTCAAGGACCCGGCTGGCAACATCCTGTCCTTAATTGAGGAACGCTATTAGGTGTCGTGATTCAATGGAAAACTAGTTACCCCCCTGAATGCCCTATCTCATCCCGAAGCTCTTTCATTTTGGATTTGGCATGGGTACCGTACCACGAAATGGTATCCAATTCCGAGGCCTTCTTATAATAATTGAACGCGGTTTCAGGTTCACCCTGAGCTTCATGGCTTTGTCCCAAATCGTGATAGGTTTGGTAGGATTGGGGATATAATTCCAAATTCATGTGTAACAAATCTATGGAGCTTTTATAGTTTCCTAGAAAATGATACCAATAGGCCAACATCAACATTTCATAATCATTATAAAAGACCCGGTCCTTGTATTTTTCCCTTAATTCGTCAAAAACGGTTCGCCCTTTTTCCACTCCCTCATCCAAGACTAACCGGAAAAATTGTGACTGGGACAATGGGGCCTCCACATTCAGCTTTTGGTAATATTCTATGGTCATGTCCGGGAAATTTTCGGTTACCACATGATTACGTATATAATCCAATACCTCTTTTGCCTCTGTATTTTTTTTCGTTTTGATCAATTCATCCGCAAGACCTATCAATTCTTCCTCCAAAACATAATGGGTATTCAATGAATCAAGAACATCTTTCGGATACATTGCAATTGCAGTTTCCAAACCATCTTCCTTGATCAGGTCAACAAATGGAGTTACCTTTAGATTGGTAAGTGTCTTTCTGTTTTTGCCGTCCAAATCTGTTACTACAATGCTATATCGGCCCGTTCTGCTAGAGTGAAAAGTTAGGTGTTTGCCGTCCGGCGATACCCTGGCTTCCAAATCCCAATTTGGGGAGTTGGTGATTCTTTTCCACTTTTTTGTCGCCACATCAACACAATAAATCTCATATTTGGGCTCGTCCCGATTGCTATAGAAATAAATATGTTTGCCATCGGCAGACCACACCGGTGCCCCATCATCCGACCAGGATTTTGTAATTCGCTCCAAGGCATCGGTTTCCAAGTTCAGCACTTCAATCTCCGGATTTCCATACCTTCTAGAATTAAATGCAAGCAGTTTACCTTGGGGATGCGCGGATGGATTACCTACGCCCCAATCAAAAAAAGTGACCTGGGATTTCTCACCGGTTTCAATATGAAAACTATAAATATCCGAACCGCTCTCGTTCTTTACCTCGGCATAAACAAGTTCGCCATTCCCAGAAAAAGCTACCTGTGTGGCCAAAACATCCTCTTTCTGGGACAACATTCGAATATCTGAACCATCGGCATTCATTCTAAAAAGTGATCGTATCCCATCCTCTTGATCTGAAATAAATGCAATTTTTGTTCCATTGGGAGAGCAGACAGGGAAACTATTTCCCCATCCCTCTTGATTAAAGGTCAATTGCCGTATATCACTTCCATCCGAATTCATGCTAAATAGGTTCTGGGTGGGGTGCGAATTTCGGGTACTGGCAAACACGATTTTTTTTCCGTCATGGGACCATGTAGGTTGATAGTCCCAATATTCTGGAATAGTATACTCCGTAATTACATTTGACGTTTTCTTACATGAATTCAATTCGAAAAGAAGCATGGCGAGAAAGGCAATTTTTATACAATTTTTCATGGGTATCAAGATTTTTTATGTTTTTACAATTGAAGGCACTTGACCTTTTGTAATTTAAACTGTTTCTGTCATAAGAGCCCTTCCGTTATTCCCTAACCGTCGGCAACAAATGGCTATAAAACAATGAAACCGGTTCAATTTCCTCGCTATAGGTTGCCGAATCGTTTTGGGTCATGACGATTACCATATCATATTTGGGGACCACAAATAAGAACTGCCCCCAATGTCCATAAGACATAAGAATAGCAAATGTATTTTTGGTCTTCGCCTTTTCAAACGGTAACAACCACCACATTCCCCCATAACCCGCATGTATACTACCGTGAAATTTTTTTACAAAGGGAACGGCATTCGTCAATAACCCGTGAATCCAATCTTCCGGAAAAATTTGTTGCCCCTCCCAGCTGCCATTCTTTAAATACAGATAACCTATCCGGGCCAAATCCCCCGGGTTAAGGAAGAGCCCTCCCCCTGTATGTGGAATACCCCTATGGCCCCAAGACCATTGGGCGCTTTTTATGTTGAGCGGTGTAAATAAAAACTGTTGTGCAAAATCTTTGGTATTCATCCCTGTGGCGTTTTGAAGAAGGCCGCCCATCAAAATTGCTATTCCACTATTGTAGTACCATTTTTTGCCCGGGGCAGTTTCCATTTCATAGTCCAAGACGTACTTCATTTTATCGCCTTTGTACGTATTCAAGGGGCTTAAATGGCGCTCCCCCGTCCATGCCTGTCCCGTACGCATGTTCAAGGCGTGCCGTAGGTCCATGGCCTTTTTTGATCTATCGTTATTTTTAATGTTTTGGTACTCGGGGAAGAAATCAAGGATCTTTTGATCAAGATCTTGGATAAAACCCTGTTGAATGGCTATTCCTATCAAAGTACCTGTAATACTTTTGGTTACCGATTGCAAGGTATGTGGTTCCAGACCGTAATATTCGCCAAACTTTTTATTGACTATCAGATATCCATTTTTTACTATGGCCAGGGATGTAATGGGTCGTAAAATCCTTCCTTTTCGAATTTTTCCGATCAAGTCCTTCAGTTTCTCCTCATCAAGACCCTGACTTTGCGGAGTATCGGTCCGCCACGCATCCTTAGGGAAGTAATCGTCCTTATAATTTTTGAAATGTCCGGTATAGTCATCGCTATCAATTTCCTGAGGTATCCCCATTAAACCCTTTTCACTTTGGGCCATGGTCCTATCGGTAAAGGAACCAACGCAAATAACCCATGAAAAGAGGATAAGATATCTCATAGTACTCGTGATTTAAACCAGCATGAAAGTAGCGTAGATATGCTACAGGTCTTTCGGCCTTAATCCAAAATCCGTACGAATTCATGAATTCATACGAAATAGAATCATTCAAAGGTTTCTACTCATTATGGAGTGAATGCATTCCGGTTACAGCTGCGAACAAGAAGCAAGCTTTATTCTCAAGGCCAAATGGACCAACCTAAAAACTGGTTCTAGTGGATACTATCCAATTCCTTTCCCCATTGTAGTCCATTGGAATTTCCAAATACATTTTTTATAAAGATTATTTAACCATTCACAAATATTGTACTGCTATTAGGAGGTAGTTTTATTCGGCAACTAAAACCCTTGCCTACTGTCAGGAGTATCATAGCACAGGAAACCGATAAACTGAAATTTTAACTCACAAAATAAAGAGGAATATCCCTACAAACCCCTAAAATAGGGGGATACCGTTGTTTTTCATTCACTGCCGTTTACCTTACGGAACCTACCGTTTAGCGGATCGTACCAAAATCTGCATGCTTCCCCGACTAGCTTTGTATCTACCATAACCCTGTTTCCCCCACCCATAGCCATTAAGCATTTTGATGGATCAGGGGAAAGCATTTTACTTAACCTGACAACCGACCAATGACCTCAAAATATCAATTTTTAAAAAACATTTGGGTAGTTCCCCTACTTATACTTATTTCTAATTCTACAATAGGTTTTGGACAGTGTCTTACACCCTTCAAGTTCAGTGCAAATGCCGATGGCACGTTCGAATCCCTGTCTGGCGTTGCCAGTAGCGATGTATTCAACTTTAGTAACGTAATTGCCCCGTCAGGATGGTCTCCCTTTATTGGTATTACCGGTGCATGGGTTTCCCCAATGCCCCTTACCGGGTCGAACTTTCTTACCGGAATCGCTGACGGGATGCCCTCTTCCCCTGATGGGGGTGTTTTCGTAGGTGGATACGTATTCACTTCGAATGTAGGCGTATCCTTTGTTGCTACGGTAACCGGTTTGGATATCGGCGAAACTTATGTGCTGAGGTTTTATCAGGCCAATGCGGGTATCGACGGGAACACGCCCATAGACCCAAACCAAAGGGCACGGTGGAACGTAACCTTCGGGGCCCAGAATTTCTTTAGTATGGCCATGGACTATAAAGGAGAGGGCAACCAAATATGGATGGAAGAGGAAATGACCTTTACCGCCACGGCAACATCGCAAGACTTAACCTTTACGGTAGACAATGACGCTACCGGGTTCAATTACGAATATATGGCCCTGGATGGGGTAAGGTTGTTCGTTGGTAACGATACGGATGGTGACGGGATACACGATTGTATCGATCTCGATGACGATAACGATGGAATAACAGATATAGATGAGGGGCACTCCTGCCCAAGTATTTCGCTTGGGGAGGTGTATGTAAATACCGCCATTGGTGAAATTGCAACCTATGATCTTGAGACCAACGCGGTAAATGTACTGTGCTCTGGGCTTCAGTTATCCGGAGATATCGGAATGGCTCCGGACGGTCAAATATATACCATTGAATTTGGCGCATCGACTTCAGATATAAAAAGAGTCGATCTAAACACCTGTACGGAAACTATTGTGGGAACAGCGCCATTTGCATACGGCAATGCCATGTCTTTCCTTCCGGATGGTTCGGCCTTGATTGGTTTTCCTGCGAATCCTACCATTTACAGGGTTACGGTGTCCCCCTCATTTACCATTACCCCATGGGCCACCATACCGGGCTTCGGTCCAGGAGGGGACTATTCCCTGGTGAATGGAAAAATATACTACTTGGCCAATTCAATAACGGACCCCTCTTCATATTCTATCATTGAACTGGATATAGATCCCATCACCTATACCTATGTGAGCCATTCCGCACCTACCCCCCTTCCAGGACCGGCCTTTGGAGCGTCTATTTCCGGAAGCTGTCAAGTGGTCCTTGGTGTAAATGACACCATTGCGGTATTGAATGATGTTACTACAGGTATTGCGGGGACCACAATAACCACTTCAATCCCTCAAATAGGTGCTATTTATGGATTGGCCAGTGTACATGAAGCGGATGGCTGCAACAACGATTGTACGGAAATCGATACCGATAACGATGGTATCGCGGACCATTTGGACACGGATAGTGATGGTGATACTTGCCCGGATGCCGTGGAGGGCAATGGGACGTTTACCAAAAATGACCTGGATGCCAACAACAGATTGGCCGGGGCCGTGGATACCAATCCCTCAAGCCCAACTTACGGTATTCCCCTGGCGGCGGGTAGTGGGCAGACCGTTGGATCCTCACAGGACAATACGCTACGCCTGGGCTGCCCTACCCGGATTATCACCAATAGGAGGGTAACCTATAGGGTTAAAAGGGATTGATAAAGAAACCCCTTGCGAATCTTAAAACGACCTCTCAGAAAAAAGTGATTTCGACCCAGCTTAAAGTCCAACTTGGAATTGGCTATAATCTGGGATTTGGATAATTATCCGATTGGTCTTCAATGGTGTTGTCCAAACAGGTAAAATCCTTTTCCACTAAAATGGAGAGAGCCTTTTCATCATTCCAATCCACATGGTTACTATAACCCACACGATTACTGCTTGCCCAATTTTGCCGTGCTTCTGGGGGTAAATACACACTAATGGTATCTTCTGAAAAATAGGCCTCCGGGCTTGCAATGCCCGATCTGGCCTCTAGTGTATAGGCCAACTTTTTGTCCCCAAATTGCGTAGTTTCCAAAATTTTGCCTGTAGCACAAAAGGTCTCTACTTCGGTCTTGGTCAAACGCAGGCGCACGGAATTTCCTTTGATTCTAATCTTCATTACCGTTTTTCTTTACCGATTTTTCGTCGAATCATTTCTTTAGGGTATTTGGGAATTATTCCAAGGGAAAGATACGTTTTTCTTTTACTATAGTGCACCTCGATTTGGTACGCTAAAAAGGATTTGGAATGTTACAAGTTCCTATTGCAAGTTGTTTTTAGATGCACCCTGTATATTGATTTTATAACCATTGCCCTGGAATGCATCCTTTATTTAAACTTAAAGCAGGTATTTTAAAAACTTAGATTTTATGTAATCATCTCGGAGTGCTCTTTAAGAAATGGGAATGCCATCTTATTTAGAGATAACTTTCAACCCAATTATCCTTCATGTTTTGCTGAAATTCTTCAACTGCATTGTTTGCTTTAATAAGCTTAACCGTCACAACAAAGGTTCCCCATGCCTTAATTTGGATTTGAAAATTGTTTTCTCTTTCGCTGCTTGTTCTAATTCTGTCCTTAAAGGATGGGTGCAATACATACTCTACTCTTCTTAGTTCTTCTAATTTCGGATCTGTTTCGGATTCTATTTTAAGAAATATCTCATAATGCGGCTTACCACCACTTCTAAATCTTACCGGCTTAAAATTCTTGTTAATAATTGTTTTGAGTCTATAATTTGACATGGTGTGTGTTATTAGTTGATTTTAATAGCTTCTATCCCAGCATCTTCCTCTTCAATTGTAGGTGCAATTGAATCCAGATTTGCCAATAGTCTTTGATTCTCTTTTTTAATTTCTTCGATTTGCTTAAGCGCCGCTTCGCTTCCTCTATTTCCAAAGTAATAGCCAATTAAGGTGGTTAAAATCCCACTCAATATTAAAAAACCATCTCGGAAAAGATCAAGCCATTCTTTGCCAACATTTTGTCCGTTGACTATTTCAAAAGTCGTCCAAGCCTTAATCATCAATATCAATAAAACCAGAGTAAATCCCGTCAACACAATATATGTAATGCGGGTAGTGAGCTTGTCCAAATTTCTAGCCAGTAGTTCATTTAGTGGTAGTCCATTCTTGGTATCAGCCATCTTAAAGTCATTTAAAAGTTGATAAGGAATTATGACCCTAAATTAATACATTGTCTTTAGACTTCTTTTTTGGAACTCAAAAGATTTTAGGACATCTACTAGTCCTTTATTCAAACATCGGTATATCCATGTTTAAGTTATTTAAATGGCTTGAAGAATAAAATAGCCATCAAGAGGGCAAGAGAAAAGCATATTACATATTTGGAAAAACTTCATTGGAATACCATGCCAAAGAGGTTTTACTTTTTTAAGTTTGGTAACGGCGTGTTTTTCCAATACTCATTTTTCAAGCCTTCTTCGTTTATGGGCTGCCATACATGCTCCAAGGGCAAGATCTTTTTCATAAGCCCTACCGTATCAAATTCCTGTTGGGTCTTTAGCTTCGCTTCCTGGGTAAAAAACTCCCGATATTGATGAATGTATTCCCATTTTCTTTCATCCAGTTTGTTTCCCAAACTATCCTTAATATTGCGGGGCGTAAATTTTACATTAGGAACTTGAAGACCTTTCTTCGCGGTGAATAAATAACGATATTCTTCCTCTGTCTTTTTATACTCTAAATGTGGACATACCACAAAAGTTTGTTCATCTTCCAAGTAGTAGAATCTACTTAAAGGTAAAGGCTGATTCCTAAAGAGAATCCTAAAATCACCGATCTTTATTCTATCCAGGTTTGCCGGAGCTTTATTCAAACGAACCCTAAAGGATCTATCGAACAAGTCAATAACGATCTTAGACCTAAATACCGCCGGTCTTTGCAATAGCACCTTATTGTAAAAGGAAATGTAATTTAGAAACATCTTTTTACCAGCACCTCTTGCATATTCTATTTGAATATGGTACATCATTTCCCTGTTCATTTTTTTAAATCCGTCCGTGAACCTTTCTTGGGCATTTTCAGCGATACGATAGAACAAAGGTTGCCTCCTTTTAAATAGGGCATAGTCTAATTTATGGATGGCGAAACCATCGGTATTAATAAAAATCTTACCCTCTGCACGATAATTTTCATCTTCATAGGTCAAATCGATTTCGTAAACTCTTTCTTTATTATAGTTGGTTTTCCGAAGTATTCGAAACTGGTGATTCTTCACAAAATGGGATGAAATGGAATCTACAAATGAAAATGATTCCAGACCATAATTCCGAATAGCATCATGCATTCGTAAGGTAATAAATTCATTACCACCATCATTCCTCATTCTTGCATTGGGCACTATTTTGTTCCTACCTTTATAGTCATAAGGTTGTCTTGCAAACATATCGACTTCAAAATCAAGATTTTGATTGTAAGAATAGAGTTGGTATTGATTATTAAGAATGTCCTTTGTATCAAAACCTTCATCCTGCAAGTTTACGATAGCCTCGTTTAGGTTGATGTAATTTCCATTTTTAACTTGATAATCGCGATAATACCCCACAATTTCAAAGTTTTCCGAAGGATAGTTTTGTGGAATACTATTCACCGCTATCCTAACGATCTGTTTGGCCGTAAGCCCTCGGATTTTAGCGGAAACCACAGCCTCACTCAGTTGAAAACCTCCTGGTCTAAGTACTATAATATTACTTTGTCCTTCGGCCAGGTCTTCCATCAATATCTCCTTGGTTATATAACCCATACATGAGATCTCCATAATATCGCCCAACGTCTTTAATCGCAACGGTATCTTAAACGTGCCATCAATATTGGTGATTACACCTAGGGCCTTATCCTTTATCCGGATACTGGCAAATGGAATCGTCTCATTTTTTGTGGAGTCTACCAATTGTCCAAAAATGAAATCTTCCCTTTGTGAAAAGCCCGAAGTCGCCAACAACACAGACAGCAGAAAAAAGGAATTCTTGAAAATGTTTTTTCTCATATCAATTGATTTTCCCTTGTAAGGGGGTATTCATCCAATACTCCTGGTAATCCTTTGGTTCTTCAATGGGTTGATCTTTGAATATAGGTTTTCTCTTGTCCATGAATTTAATATCAAAAGGGGCGCGGGCGTCCAATTTCACCCTTTGAACAAAAAATTCCCTGAATTGCCGATAATTCTCGACCCTTGGCCCATTGATCGGGTTGCCCTCAAAATCTTTTACGTTCTTAACCTGAATGTCCAGTAATTCGCTGTTAAACATTCGCTTTCTCGCGGCGACATCAATTTCCCGCATTGCCTTGGCCAAAGCCCCCTCTTTTAGATTTGGATAGACCTTTAACGAATCCTTGAATACCTCTACTTTGCCGACTTCCCATTTGGCCCCTTTAAAGATTATACTGTAGTTGCTAGCGATTTTGGCAGAAAGCGGATCAATAGGTCTGTTGAATCTTAATCCGAAATAACCCTTTGATAGAGATAGGTTCACATCTGTCATTTTAAATATAGGGGGGAGATTGAGTTTGAAACTATTATGAAAAGAGATATAGCTCAAGAACATTTTTTCATTGACCCTATTGTATTCCGCAACCACATCAAAAATCATTTTAAGCTTGTGACCATGTTTATTTTTAATCCCTGACTCATTCTTTTCAGCAGTGTCGTACAGGGTATATTCCATTTTATAAATTGCATAATCGGTTTTGGAAATATATAGTTTTGCGTAGGCCCTATAACCTGGTTTCTGCCCATAACCATCAATTACATATAATGCCTCATCACCCAGATACGTCTCTTTGTTTTTTGAAAATTTGTGATTCGTCAAAAAGTCCTCTTCAAACCTGCCCACAAAGTCATAAGAATATTCATTGAAGTTCCGTATGGCATCGTGAATTCTCAAGTTCGTAAACTCATTGCCATCGTAATTCTCCAAATATGCCTTGTCTATTATTTTCTTTCCGGTACTATAATCATATTTCTGTGAAGCAAGCGTATCTCGTTGAAAATCCTGGTTCACTTTCGTATTGAACAATTGTACTTCGGAAGTCCTAAAATCTTCCTGGTCAAAACCTTGATCGAAAACCTCTAAAATCGCTTCGTTCAAATTTATGTAGTTACCATTCTTCCACTGATAGTCACGATAGTAGCCTACTGTAGAAAAGGAATTTAATGGATAGTTTTCCCCTATGGCTTCAATGGCCATTTTTACTATATTTTGGGCGGAATAATTTCTTTTCTTTCTTTTGGCCTTTATAATGGCCTCCTCCAACACTATTGCGTCTGGATTTAATCGTATCAGGTTAAGATTCCCTTCCGCCAAATTCGCAATGGGAATTTCCCTTGCCCTGTATCCCATGGATGATATTTCAATAACATCACCGTATTCCTTATACCTCAGAGGAATTCTAAAACTACCGTCCTCATTGGTAATAACGCCCAAAGCCCTATCCTTGATCCTGATATTGGCAAATACAACAGGTTCTTTCGTTTTGGCATCCACAAGCTTTCCGACAATATAGTCTGGATCTTGGGCCAGCAGAGGAAGTGAAAACAGTAGAAACGCACAATAAACTATATAGGTGGATATGTCTTTCGGCATGGGAGGAACAGGTTTTGGTTTTCCACAACTTCTGCGAGGATTACCATGATTGACGAGGTGTAATCGCTCTTTAAAATACAACTCTTAAATTATGGCTTTTTGTGGACTTTTCCTACCGATCTGTTTAAGCAACCCTAAAAAAATGACATTCAATCTGAAAACAAAAAGCAGTTTTCCAAACAAAATTGGTACACACCTCAACTTCTGTCCGTTTATTGAGACAAATAAAGCCTATAATCGGCTCAGGCAATCCGAAGTGTTATTTAAAAGGTGATGTGGAAAATTAATTTGCAATTGTTTATGCCCACGGTATCTTAAACCATTTAAGGAGGAAGTAACAAGTGCATATCAAGACGTGCTATTGCTTGTTCACGGAAAAAGTGCCATTATTTCCGCTCGAGGCGTTCCATGATCCTATTAATTGTGTTTTAGAATAGGGTGCAGTAAACGAGACTGAAGTGCCATCACATTTATCATTGCCTTTCGCTTTAAAGGATTCCCCTAGCACTTCCCACTTTGCGGTCAACGGGCAATAAGGAGAATCGGCTCCTTCACCTGACATGGTTCCATCACTTTTTAAATCAATGACAATCTCTGCCTGGCCCAGGCCACCGTTTATAGTGCCGACCCAACTGCCTATGAGGGCTTGGTCAATTTTCCCTACCTGAGGTTCTTCTGCCGGACCATCATCCGATGATGAGCATGTGATGCCCATTATCGCGGTTAAAAGAAGTAGAGTTCTTGATATCGAGTTTGCCTTCCATTCCATGTTCTTCAGAATTTAAGTCAAACTACCTTTAAAATATGAATTAGGACGATGATATTGTATAGATGGTTTCCAAAAGTGTGCAATTGGTTGGTTAACCGAATGTTCATTCATCAAACCGATAATTTGAACTTCATTAGATCGCTGTTTTATAAACAAAAGGTATTGATTGGATTAAAATATGATAAGAATCAACCCGATGTTTAAATATAATTGAGCCGAATAATATCACTAATCGGCTCAGGCAATCCCAAGTGCTATTTAAAAGGTGGTGAAGAAAATTAATTTGCAATTGGTTATGCCCACAGCATTTGGTTCCATTTAAGGATGTAGCCAACCATAAATTGATAAAAAAAGCAAAAAAAATCGGAGTTTTTTGCGGTCTGGACCTGCCTACTGGCAGGCAAGCGGGATTGTGGTTTGGACGGGACTCCCTTCGGCTTCGCTCAGGGCAGGCTTCTCGCCCGTCGGCACAGAAAAGGCCCTACTTTCGTAGGACCTTTTTTGCGGTCTGGACGGGACTCGAACTTTTCTTTAAAACACCCTGTTTTCAAGGCCTGTCAAGGGGTCGTTTTTTGGACGCACCGCGGGGCTCACCTTTTAACATACTTTAACATTTCTTATGCTATAAAAGTTGTGTTTCTAATCAAATTATTGCTTTGATCAAATCCATTTTTAATTTTAGGGATGATTCACAGGAACATGATTTACCGAGACCATGTGGTACCGGTTGTGAATTGCTTTCAGTTCTTTAATTTTAGGGATGATTCACAGGTGTGAATCTTAAACCCCTATGAGCGGCATCGTTGTGAATTGCTTTCAGTTCTTTAATTTTAGGGATGATTCACAGGGATGTCCGCACAAGCATCGATTGAACCCTAGTTGTGAATTGCTTTCAGTTCTTTAATTTTAGGGATGATTCACAGGGAGACGTAGCTTTTATGCTCAGCTATCTTAGTTGTGAATTGCTTTCAGTTCTTTAATTTTAGGGATGATTCACAGGGAAATAGCCGCTGCCACCAAGGATACTTCTGTTGTGAATTGCTTTCAGTTCTTTAATTTTAGGGATGATTCACAGGTTGACAATTGTCTTAAAAAATTCCTTCCAGTTGTGAATTGCTTTCAGTTCTTTAATTTTAGGGATGATTCACAGGAGATGTTCCCCTCGGTGTCCCTGCCTTCCGGTTGTGAATTGCTTTCAGTTCTTTAATTTTAGGGATGATTCACAGGCAACTCCAGAACCTTTATTTCGCCCTCACAGTTGTGAATTGCTTTCAGTTCTTTAATTTTAGGGATGATTCACAGGGCTTCAGGTTAGGGGCCAAATGGATTTTGGGTTGTGAATTGCTTTCAGTTCTTTAATTTTAGGGATGATTCACAGGTGCGATAGGAATACAAAGAAAGTGGTTCCGTTGTGAATTGCTTTCAGTTCTTTAATTTTAGGGATGATTCACAGGGGAAGAACTTATCGAAGCATTGAAAGAAGGTTGTGAATTGCTTTCAGTTCTTTAATTTTAGGGATGATTCACAGGTTTAAAGAGGCTGAACGTGTCTCGATATAAGTTGTGAATTGCTTTCAGTTCTTTAATTTTAGGGATGATTCACAGGATTATGCCAAATTGCCCTTTGGGGGTATCAGTTGTGAATTGCTTTCAGTTCTTTAATTTTAGGGATGATTCACAGGGGTTCATCCCGTCTATCCAAGAGCTAAGAAGTTGTGAATTGCTTTCAGTTCTTTAATTTTAGGGATGATTCACAGGCGGTAAACGAATGGACCATTACAGGTGATGTTGTGAATTGCTTTCAGTTCTTTAATTTTAGGGATGATTCACAGGAGCAACGGGTATGCCAACAACGTAATTTTCGTTGTGAATTGCTTTCAGTTCTTTAATTTTAGGGATGATTCACAGGTATCAACGAATGTAAAAACACTTAAAATAGGTTGTGAATTGCTTTCAGTTCTTTAATTTTAGGGATGATTCACAGGGGACAGCCTATTTAAATAAAACAAACATTAGTTGTGAATTGCTTTCAGTTCTTTAATTTTAGGGATGATTCACAGGAGGTCGGGGAGTACTCCCAAAACACCAATGGTTGTGAATTGCTTTCAGTTCTTTAATTTTAGGGATGATTCACAGGAACAGGAAAGCAACAACGCCATGTATATCAGTTGTGAATTGCTTTCAGTTCTTTAATTTTAGGGATGATTCACAGGGTATAGATATCGGTCATTATCATGATATCAGTTGTGAATTGCTTTCAGTTCTTTAATTTTAGGGATGATTCACAGGATACCCGCCCTAACCGTCTGGTATCCTGTTTTTTATGGTGTTTTCCAGAATTTAAAAACAAACGCCCATTCTTGGGCCTCTACTGCGCTCAGCCTGACATTTTAAATTCAAAAAAGTTCTAGTTGTTGGCTGGGGGTTTCGGGCTCTACTTCTTTTTGCCCATGAAACAATTCGATCATTCCAAATTGCTTGTCCGTAATCTGTAAGATGCCCACCTTACCTTTTTTGGGTAGAGCATTTTTGGTCCGATTAATATGTACAGTAGCGTTTTCCCGACTGGGGCAAAAGCGCATATAGATGCTAAATTGGAACATGGCGAAGCCATCATCCAACAAGTTTTTGCGAAAACGGGTGGCAACCTTGCGGTCGGTCCGGGTCTCCGTCGGTAGATCAAAAAATACAAGTACCCACATACTGCGGTATTGGTTTAAGCGCGAAAAGCGGTCTTGGTCCATGTTACATCTCCCTTTGTCCTTCCCTGCTAGGAAGAACATCTTCCGTTTAGAAATCCGGATACAAGATTTTTCTGCTACTGCCCAAAAAACACTCGTACAGACTATTGGTAGTCCTGCTCATGGCATTCATTAAGGGACTCTGCCTACCATCGATGATTACGTCCATGGCAGGTATGCCCAAGAGTTCACTTTTCAGTTCCCGGTTCAATTCATCGATCCGACAGCCTGTTTCCGCCAGGTCATAGACCAGGGCATCCACAAAGGGGCGATAGGGTTCCATGACGTCATCGGCCAAACAGAAGGGATTGTACTTGTTTCGATGGTGGATACCCACGGAAGGTAGTAGCCCACTGCTACATAAAGCCCTGGCCGTGATCGCCCGTAAAATGGCATAGCCATAATTGAGTAAATTGTTGGGCGGAATGCCCTTTTGGTTACGGCTAAAACCTGCGATATCAAAAAGGTTTTGAAAATAATAGGCCGCGGCAATGGCTTCATGGTTTTGGGCGTCCCCGCTTTTCACTTCCCGGGCCCAACGTTTGAGCTTCAAGGCATTTCTGCCCCGTTGCAGTAGGTGGTCCGCCTGGTTCCCAATCTTAGTCATTACCGTTTGTTGCCACAATTGTTTTTTAAGTGGTAGGCTGGCATTCAATTGGTGGTGCATCCGCTCGGTCTGTTCGGTATGGCCCACTAAGGGCTGGAACAAGGAACAGGGTAAATGTTGTTGGTCGCAGGTGATGACCGCCGTCTTGTTCTGTACCAATTTGCGTAACAGGCCATTGGTAATGGTAATCTGGGGATCTTCCAGGACTATATAGCCCAAGTCTTCGATAGGGATTGTGGTCTCCTTTTTATCCTCGTCGGGAAAATTCACCACCAACTGTTGGTTTCGCGTACTTAAGTAGGAAGGACTTCCGAAAAATAGGGTTCGTTTTATCATGTATTCTAATTAGCTTAATCCGTCCACTTAGTAATTTCGCCTAAAAAGTCAATCTCAAAATCATAGTCTTCATAAAGAAAATGCCAATTGTCTTTTGATATTTTTAAATAGGAAGGTAAAATCCCCGTTGGAATCGAAGAATACTCCGTCTGATACTTTTTGATTTCAGAAGCCACATTATTGTTGGTAGTTTCATCTGCACTCAGTCCAATATTCTTTAAACGATTTTTAAAATCGTACTTTCTTTTTTCAAAATCCTTCTTCCGATCGGATAAATCCAAAACATTTTTGTTCTCAATTATTTCAGGAATGCCCAATCTCATTTCCTCTTTTGCCATTATGCTATGCTTCAGTTCGTTAACATTTTTTCTTACATCAGAAATGGCCTGAGCCTCCAAATGATGTTGCATCAATATTCTTTTGCCGTCATTGGCAAATTGCGTAATACGATAAAGCCTGTTTCTTTGAAAATCCAAATCTTTTCTATTTTCAAATTCTTCATCATCATTCAAGACCAATACTTTTTGTCCTACTTTTAATAACTTGATATCAGAGAAGGGTTTTAAATCTGGATAAAAGACAGATAAATAGAGTTCCGGTGTAAACTTCTTATGTAGGTTGAACACTTTGGCGATTTCAAATGATGCCACAGGAATCATTTTACGCTCCACTTTATCTTCAGTACTCCTTTGAAACATTATTGCATAAGGTATAGAACCAGCAGCCGAATAATAGTAATTCTTATAGTCGTATTCTGAAAGGTAGTTGTGCCGATTTTTAACTATTTGCCCTGCTTTGGATTTTACCCTAACATGTCTTATTTTATTTCCTTGGGGGTCAATGGCTTTTAATTTTTGCTTTTTAACTATTTTTCTGATGATTGGATCGATAATATCATCAGTTTTTGAAAGGACATCCTTTAATTCCTTGCGTTCAGTAAAAATAAACTGGTCGTCTCCGGTTTTATATTTCCAGTCACCGTTCTCCCTAATTGGATGACCGTCTGGATAACGTTCAACATCTCTAATTTTACCTAAGAAAGTTTGTTTATATAAAGTGCTACGCACGGTATCGCCCTGTGCTTTTTTTATGATTTTACTACCGTTTACATCCTCAATATAATTACCGTTTTTGTCGGTAACATATTGAAGTTTGCCTCGCTTGCGAATATTTTTGGAGGTTTGCTGAAGAATTTTATCTTTTTCATAATTCACAATTAGCGTCTGGTTTTCAATCTCTTCAATCAATTTTTGGGAACTGAACAAGTTAAATGGTTTCGTTGTGTACTGTTTTCCGCTTCTTTCATAAATTTTGTACATCTTGTTCAAAAGTGCATCTCTTCTGCTACTGTTTACAGGAATAAGAGTTAATACAGCGGCATCAATAGCGTGATGGGTGTGTTTATTTCTGCTTTTTAACTCATCTGCTTCTTGAAAGCCGTAGATTTTTCGAAATTGTGAAGTAACAATTCCTTTTTGGACGGCCACTTTTTTAAAATAGGTCCTTAAAAATTCTCTTGCATATTTACTGACCATTTGAGTATCTACCAATTGGCGTCTTGCCCAACTATTTTTGACTTCTTTGGTCGTAAAACGCCCTACTTTATCTCTCCAATAATCGTAGTGCATTTTGAAATAGTGCTTTTCTTGAATACGCTTGTTCTTTTTAGCTTCATCTTCATTTCCAACAGGTTTTAATCTACTTTCAAATAAGCTTTTGTAATTGTCCCTGGTTTTTTCCCAAGTAATTAAACGGGGTTTTATTGCCGTTCCAACCCCCTTAATATCTTCACTGTAATTTTTGCAGTAATAAGGCATCCATTTCCCTTTCTCGTCCCTGTTATATTTTGCATAGCATACCGTAAGATTTGCCAAAGTATTATCTGGCAAAAGACTTCTGGGAATGGTATGTTCAACATCTATTTCATTGGAAAACAGTCGTGAGACAGAAATCATTTTTCCAGTGTACATACACTGCCCTTTTTGTTCAGTCCAAAGTACATATCGCTTAACGGCATCTTTCTCTCGAAGTATTTCTTTTGCTTTTTGTCCCGTGGTATCATCGGTCTTTTCAAAAATCTGTTCACTCCATAATTCAAAGTCGCGGATGCGTTCATCAACATTAAAAGACTTGTTTTCCTTTTCTTTAAATTCTTCTAAAAATGTCTTTATCTTTTCCCTTTTGGCTCGTCTTTCGTTTTGATACCTTTCAATTGCCGCTCTTTTGTTGTTATCGTTCAATTCTCTTGCTATTTCAACTACCACTTCTGTATCTTCATCTATTTCGCCTTTAAAAACAAGTTCGTTCATCAATCGCCTTAAAATACTCATCGATTTATTGAACATCGGATTTTTAATGCTATCAATTAAAGGAATGGGTAAAATTTCCTTTCCTGTTTTTTGGTGCTTTACTGTAGTACCGTAAATATTCTTTCTCTTAGAATGATGGTATAACTCGCCTTGCAAAGCAATTCCGTTTTCTATTAAGGCATTTTTAAACAAACTGCTTAAAGTGGGAACATCACGATATGCTCTTTTTGAATCAAAGAAAAACTCTTGATATTCTTTACCTACTTCGCTAATAATATTGTCTTGGTCTTCTCTTTGCTCCCAAGTTTCCTCTCCGAAATATCCAGCACAGCTTTTTTTAATATCTTTTACATCTTCGTTATTTAAAAAATATTTAAAATCCTTATATGCTTTCACAGGTGTTCCATCTTCTCGCCATTCTTCCACCTCGCCTTTATAAGTATCAACAAGATTATTGGTAATTCCAACAATCATTTTAGACCGCTTATAAGATTCGTTGCTGTTCTTTGCCAAGTTTAAAACAAGGTCCTTCTTTTTATACCAATCCTTTCCTAACAATTCTGGAAGTTTGGCAAACACAACTGCTTCGTTATACAAATAGCCTTCCTTTAAAAACGGAATTATCTTCTTTAATGCCTTTAAACTCAAATCGCCATAACCAACGGCCAATCGCTTTTTAAGAATAACCAACGGAGATAACGAAACATCTTTTTTATTTCGTTTTACATCAGTATTTTCAACAACAAGCTTATTAATGGCAAAGGTTTCAAGGTATTCTTCATCAAAATCAAAAATAGCATGCCAAATATCCAAAATGGAATAGCCATTTATTATTTTGGGAGCATTACCAATATCATATTTCTCAATTTCCGATAAAGACCGTAATGCAGTGTCTCCAAAAATCTTGATTATCCCATTACAAAAAGGCATTCCTGAAACGCTTGTTTCATATTTTCCGGTCTTTTGACTAATAGGGTAATTGTACTTTGTTTTTCGTTTCAGTTTTCTATCCAAAAACTTTCGAATATCCTCAAACTTAAAGCTGTCTTTTTTTATGAATAGTTCATTAAACAGACTATCCCTCAACGCTTTAGATAGAAATTGTTTTTCTCCTGTTTCATCATAGAACTTAATGGTATTTATAAACTGCCATGCTCTTGAAATTTCATAAACAGGATGAGATAATGGACACCGAAGTTTTGATGGCTCCAATGTACATTTCCCAATAGTCCCTTTTTGTGTGCGTAAGGGTCGTTGCCAAATAATGGCTTTCCATAAACTCAATACAAACGTATCGTGATACCCGTATTTACCTTCTTTTGAAATATCATATCCTTGAGCTTTACAAATTAGTTCTAATTCATTTTGGTATTCCTCTCTATAAGGGTATTCATTTCTAGTTCTTTTACCTTTATCCAAAAATTCAAGTTTCAAGGCTTTGGCTATTGTACCATGTTTTTCTAATGCTTGGTCAAATCCACTTTCCCCTCTTCTTTTTATTTGTGTTTCCGTTTCTTTATCCGATTCGCCTATGTCTTTGTATCCCCTTCTTTGTACAATATGATATAAAACTCTTCCGAATTCGTGCTTGGTCAATCTATCGCGCAAAGCTTTTACTCTTAATTCATAGGGGCTTTTATACTTCTCGCCTTGTTCATAAGAAAAATCACAGGCCAACCAACTTAGAAAGCTTTCCTTTTCGGGAAATTTTCGTGTCTTTCCTTTTTTATATTTACTCCAAATCTCCAATTCATTTATATCAAGAGGTGCAAATTCGTTGTTAACGCACAGAATTTTCAATAATTTCCATTTTCTATACTTCCTTGCTCTGATTAGGTTTCGTTTGGAACGGGCTTCTCTTCTATCCCGTGTGGGCGAACTATAACCTCCTTGACCTTTAACCATACCCGAAGAAAATGTTATTACTCCTTTTTTAGTAATCTCATCATCATTTCTAATCGCCCAACCCAAGGATGAACTTCCTAAATCCAAACCTATTTTTGTCATATTCTAATTTTTCTTTAAATTCGTATTTCTGAAAGACAATTCACAACAAGGCTTAAAAGCCGCAGAAAATTCTAAACGACTGCCTCGGTAGTCGTTATTTTTTTATTTTACATAGAAAAACATTCAAAGCGGCCTTTTCGGGTCGCTTTTTCTTTTTACCGTCTTTTGTCTGTAAGACCTGCCTCCTATTTCATTTTAGGCTATCCAAAACCTTGGTATGGTTTTGTGCCAGCACCGAATCCCTCTTCTCAAGGATATACTTTTCACAAATATGCTCCGTAACCTGTTTTAGGGTCTTACCATTGGTAGGATGTTCCCCAAAATAAGTAAAAAAACTTACTTTATTATCAGACTTATCGTACCATAAATCATGTTTACATTGTTGGGGGTTCTCTATTTTTTGCATCTTCAGTAAGACCACCTCATCCAGTTTCCTTTCATTTTCCAGTCCTGAACATCGGATCTTCGCATAATGGTCGCCCATCCAGACCATACAATTCTTTTTATAATACTTGGACACAAAGAACCCTAAAACGCCCAGCAAAAACACCGCTCCGATCAAACCAATAAATGTTATTCTTTCCATCCTCTTTTTCAAGGCTTTAATTTCCCTTCTCAATGCTCGTTGCACTATCCCTTCCTCACTTTTCATTTCAAAATCCTTAAAACCCGTGTAATCCAAGTACTGGCACAAAGCGTTGAGCACATCGTCCGTGGGAACCTGTCTCTTACCATTCTTTAGTATATAGCCCTTGTAGTATCTGGTAAACGTATTGACATCAATACTAAATTGAAAATTTTCCAGGAACTTGGTAGACAGATAACTGGCAAGTCCGTGTATTGGTTTTTTCTTGGATTCCTTTTGCGCTTTTTCAAAGACCAGTTCTATCAATTCTTGAATCAACTCCTCTTTTTCAAAACTCTTTCCCTTTTCTAAATCCATTTTTATCAAATTGATTTTTAGACACTTATATAGATGTCAAAGTAGTACTGAACAAATGGGGGAAAGATGTTGAACCCATGTCCAACAAAAACTTAGAAATCTTCTTTTCATTTGTCATCGAACAGTTCATGCTATGCATAGCTAACATAACAAAACGCAAGTGATGGTTCTTGCGGGAAGATGCAATCCGGGGCCAAAAGCTTAGGGGAAGTAGCCTAAAGTTACTGCATTCTCTTCCACTTCCCAAACCATAGCGTACGCAAAATTTTAAGTGGGTTTCTGAACCCTGTGGTGCATTCGGATGAAAATCCGACGGGGGCCCTTTTGTGTAATCTAAAATTTTAAAAATCATGAATAAAATTCATATAGCACTTTTGTTATTACTTAGTGTATGCATTTTTTCCTGCACTAAGCCAGAGATTTCAGAAGAAATAATCGAGACCCAGGCATGTTGTGGGGATAATGGTCATATTCCACCCCCACCGCCTCCACCTCCGGATGATAATTAACCGGAATTAAGTTATAATTTAGAGGAATGAACAAGCCAAGCT
Organism: uncultured Flavobacteriaceae bacterium; assembly: GCA_947494715.1. GTDB lineage: Bacteria > Bacteroidota > Bacteroidia > Flavobacteriales > Flavobacteriaceae > Ulvibacterium. The sequence goes on from CANLWG010000015.1 coordinate 99,716, forward strand.
TTTCGTTCCTCTTTTCCTTTTGGGGGTGGGCAGGTCTGATTTTTAGCCCATTCACCTCAGCGTTTGCCCAAGAAGAAAAAGATAGTCTAGCACACTACCACAATATCATTGTAAATCCAAAAAATAGTCAGGAAATCTCCCAGGCCTTTTTATTTTTTGAAGACCAAATTCAAGAAGACCTGAGCACCGGAGACACCCTGTCCCTGGTCCAAAACCTTAGAAGAGTGGCCATAGGGCAATTTGAGCTAGGGTTTTATTATGACAGCGAGAAAACCGCCGTTGATGCTCTAAGACTCATCGAGAACAAAAAAGAAAACGATGCGGTCCTTGAGGCAAGGAAAGGGCTTAACAATCATCTTGGATTGGTCTATAGAATTTTAAAATCCCCTCAGAATGCACTACGGCATTATGAGGCGGCCCTAAAGCTGGCCATCGATGTTTCGGATAGCATCCTGATTTTGAACAATATTTCCAATATTTTTCTGGATGCCGGAGACTATGAATCGGCAGTAAAAAACTTCACTACTGTTTTTGAGAAGAGTAAAACCCAAAACAATACCCTCAATATAGCATTGGCACAGGATAACCTAGGATTTACACAATCCAAAATGGGCATTCCCCAAGGCTTTTTAAATATGCAGAGTGCCTTAAAGATCAGGGAACACGAAAGTGATGTTCTGGGAATGTACTCAAGCAACCATCATCTGGCCCGGTATTTCATGGACTTGGGAAAACGCCAAGAAGCAATGGACCATGCCCAAAAGGCCTATGGGTTGGCCCAACAATTGAACAGTGCCTCTTACCTAGAAAATGCCCTGTCCCTTTTATTGGACTTTAGCGAAGACCCCAATGTGCTCAAGTACAAAACCCTCAAGGATAGTACATTCCAAGCCCGGCAAATTCGGGAGAGCAAATATGCCGCCATTAAATATAACGTAGAAAAAGAGAGGGAGAAAAGGCAAGTGGCGGAATTGCAACATGCACGGGAAAAGAGCTTTAAGATCATATTCCTATCGGCATTTCTACTCGCCGTATTACTCGGTAGTTTTTTGGTATATCGAAAGAACCAACAACGCAATCGCGAGCGTGTAGAAGCAGTCCATAGAACGGAGTCGCGAATATCCAAAAAAGTACATGATGAGCTCGCTAATGACGTTTCAGGAATCATGAATTTTGTGGAGAAAAATATCCATGCCCCACCGAAAAACAAGGATAGACTACTCAACTTTTTGAATGATATTTATACCCATGCCCGCGACATTTCTACCACCATGGCAAGCGTTGATGTAACGGACTTTCCTGGCTCACTTGAAAACCTTATGGCCCAACATCACCCCAAAGATGTCGAAATCATCAGGAACCCGATTACGCAAATCGATTGGAGCAAAATACCCAGCCATAAAAAAACGGCCATTTACAAGAGCCTGCAGGAGCTCTTGGTAAATACGAAAAAACATGCAAAAGCCTCAAACATCAGTATGGTTTTCAGGAAAAAGGGAAAAGGAAACGAAATTGTGTATTCCGATGATGGCATCGGATTTAATCCCAACGGTGTCATCATGGGCGGCGTTCAAAATGTGGAAACACGCATGAAAGAGATCGGTGGAAACTTTAGTTTTGAATCCAGTGAGGGAAAAGGCTTTAAGGCCATTCTTCATTTTTAAATTGTATTCCCCATGTTTCAAAAAGTACTTATAGCCGAGGATCATGGTCTTACCGGTACAGGTTTACGGGGAAGGCTTTTAGATCTATCCATTCCCGACATACAGGTAGTCTATTATTGTGATGATGCCCTTTTAAGGATAAAGGCAGGGATGCGTAAGGGCAATCCTTTTGAAGTTTTAATTACCGACCTTTCCTTTAAAAGGGATTATAGGAACCGAAGATTGACCTCCGGGGAAGCATTGATTACCGAGGTAAGAAAGCTTCAGCCTCATATAAAAATAGTGGTCTATTCCGTTGAGCACCGGATTGGAAAAATTAGGGCGTTATACGATGACCTTAAGATAGATGGCTTCGTTGGCAAGGAACGAAAAGACTTTAATGAAATCCACACGGCCATTACAGCGGTTTTCGAAGGCAATACTTATATCCCTGAATCCTTGAGGCAGGCCTTGCGAAGTGCCGAAAACCAATTGAAACTGGACCGGCAGGATATCTATTTGCTCGAACTATTGGCCAAAGGGCTCAAGCAAGAGGAAATAGCCCATTCCTTTAAGAAGAGAAACTATTCCGGGAGTAGTTTGCGTAGTATTCAAGACCGCGTCGGTAAACTCAAAATCATCTTTGGGGCAAAAAACCCGATACATTTGGTGGCAAAGGCTATAGAGCGTGGTTTTATCTAACCCCATCCCCTACACAAACCCGCAGACAATTTTTTAACGATAAGTCTATGTTTGGCCAAGGCCCTTCATGCAGTTTTGCCTTAACCTGGGGAGGTTTTGGCATAGCTCAATTGAAGGGTTTTTTAAATGGGTGGCCTTTGCGGGAAGACGCAAGGAGTAATTTGAATTTGGTTCTAGATTTGAATTTGAATAGCAATACTTGTAATCGTGAAAAAAATAGCAACAATAAGACTGAAAGGTTGTTCTGGAAAGGAATATCCTTTTGACATTTTCCCTTTTGATACAAATTTCAATAAGCTTTCAGTAGTATATCTAATAAGTAAAGGATCAGAATCTGGCACCCATTCCTTTATCTACTTGGGTATTACTGATGATTTTTCAGAACGATTTAACAATCATCATAAGGCCGATTGTTTTATTGAGCATGGTGCGAATTGTATTTCCTTATTAATAGAAGAATCGGAGGAACAGAGGAAAATAGTAGAAGAAGATATTCTTTGCAATTACAATTTTACATGCAACGAAATACAAAACCAATAAAGATGTCATCCAATAAAACTACTATAAAGACTTCATTGATAATTTCTCTTTTGCTGATATGTACAATAGCTTTTGGACAAGAAAAAAAAGAGAATGTTAGTAATGCTGAATTGTTTTCCTCTCAAGCGGGGACTTTAATAGAAAAAGAATTTATTGATTTGGGTAATATTGGAAAAACCGAGATTCAAATTTTAAAAATAACAGATATGATTTCGGGTAAATCCGTACGCTCTTTGAGGATTACACAAAAAGTAAAAGGGTCATACTCATCGGATACTAAAATAGCCCATTTGGATTCCGACGAAATAGATGGCTTGATTAAGTCGATGAATGTTATCAAAAAAAGTGTTTTTGGAACATCTGCAAAGAACTACACAGAAATAACTTTTCGAAGTAGAGGTGGATTTGAAACTGGGTGCTTTTGGAGCAAAAACGATTGGTCAACTTATCTACAAATTGAAAAATATGATCGAAAATCCATGGTCTGGCTAAACCGAGACGATTTTGATGAGTTTTTGGATTTAATGGAATTAGCTAAAACCAAAATTTGATGATTTATTATGGAACTCCAAAACCGACTCAAAGCCCTTTCTGAAAAAATCCACAAGCTAAAGGACAGGATTAACACAGAAGAATCCACAAAACATGCCTTTGTGTTGCCCTTTATTAGTCTGTTGGGTTACGACACCTTCAATCCTCTGGAGGTGGTGCCCGAGTTTACGGCCGATATCGGACTTAAAAAAGGCGAAAAGGTGGATTATGCCATCTTCCAAAATGATCAGCCTATAATCATTATTGAATGTAAAAACTGGAGGGAAGCCCTAAATGCCCACAACTCTCAATTGTTTCGATACTTTCATACCACCAAGACCCGCTTTGCCCTTTTGACCAACGGTATCGAATACCGTTTTTATACCGATCTGGAAGAACCCAATAAAATGGATGAAAAACCATTTTTGGAATTTCAAATTGATAAACTCAAAGAAACCACGGTTCAGGAAATTGCGAAGTTCCACAAGTCCAATTTTGATATTGACCAAATTGTGGACAATGCCAGCTCGCTAAAGTACACTCGGGAAATCAAAAAATTGGTAAACGAAGAACTCCAGCAACCCACTGTCCAATTTGTAAAACTATTCGCCAGCAAAGTATACTCCGGAAGATTGACGGAAAAGGTGATGGATGAGTTCAAGGATCTAGTATTCAAAGCCCTGAACCAGACCATTAGCGAAAGAGTCAACGACCGATTAAATGCTGCCTTGGATAAAGAGGCCGAAAAACAGCAGGAAGAGGAATTAGAGGTCGTTGACGATAAAAGAAAAATAACAACAACGGAAGAGGAACTGGAAGGCTTTCGAATCATAGTGGCCATCCTAAGAAGGATTGTCCCCGTCCATAGAATTGCCCATAGAGATACCCAATCCTATTTTGGAATCCTTTTAGACGACAATAACCGGAAACCACTTTGTCGACTCCACTTTAACGGAAATACAAAGTATCTAGGGCTTATTGACGAAAAAAAGAACGAAGCTAAAAAACGTTTGCAGGCTTTGGAGGACATTTATCAGTATGAGAAAGAACTATTGGAAACTGTCAATCATTATCAAACCCATGATTAGCACAACAAAAGGCAAAAGAAAAAAATTGGCGATGATTCCATTGATATTGTTCGCTTATATCTCAATTGCATGTATCCATAAAGAAAAAGGGCCATCCAGCCTGTCCTATAATGAAAATGAAACTTTTGTTTATCTATGCAATAGTCCTGGAGGTAAAAAGTATCATTTTAAGAAGACATGCAGAGGATTAAGTAGATGTAAAGCGAGTATTATCAAAGTCACTTTAGAAGAAGCCAAAAATCGGGGTAAAACTCTATGTGGTTGGGAGGATTGAGCTAAATAAATTTTTTATTTGGCTCACATTTTTACTACTTTTGAGCCGAATAATTATTTTAATCGGCTCATGCGATACAATTGGCAGCAAAAAGACTGGCCTAATTTTCAATACAAAACCGATGTTATTGAAGATTTGCTCTTTGATTTTGCAAAGCGCACTGGGCGAATTAGCGGCGTATTGGAAGGGCTTTCTGAAACCGAGCAAACCGAAGCCATGATAAACCTCATGGTTTCAGAGGCTATAAAGACTTCTGAGATAGAAGGGGAGTATTTGAGCCGAAACGATGTAATGTCTTCCATTCGAAGAAATTTGGGGCTCAACCCAGAATCACCACTGACGAAAGACAAAAGAGCCGAAGGCGTGGCAGAATTGATGTTAGCAGTACGAAATGATTTTTTAAAACCCTTATCAAGTGAAATGCTATTCGATTGGCATACCATGCTAATGAAGGGTAACACCCAGATTCAAGTAGGTAAATGGCGTACCCATGACGAACCTATGCAAATTGTGTCTGGTGGGATGGGTAAGGAGATAGTTCATTTTGAAGCCCCAATATCCAAAAAAGTCCCTGCTGAAATGGATGGTTTTATTCAATGGTTTAATACTTCACAGGGAGAAATCAAGAAACCTGTTATTAGAGCTGCTATTGCTCATCTCTATTTTGAGACCATTCACCCATTCGAGGATGGGAATGGTAGAATAGGCCGAGCCGTTGCCGAAAAGGCTTTATCACAAAGTATCGGCCGCCCTGTACTGTTCAGCTTGTCCAAATCCATTGAGGGAAATAAAAAAGCGTATTACGATGCTTTCCAAAGGGCCCAGCGTTCGAATGAAATCACGGAATGGATCAACTACTTTGTCAAAACAGTTTTGGATGCCCAAATTGATGCGGAACAAGAAATTGAGTTCACCTTAAAAAAAACCAAGTTTTTTGACCAACATAAAGATGAACTGAATGACCGTCAGCAAAAAGTAGTTCGTAGAATGTTGGAAGAAGGTCATCAAGGTTTTGAAGGGGGAATGAATGCTAGAAAGTATGTCTCCATAACCAGTACGTCAAAAGCAACCGCCACTAGGGATTTACAGGATTTAGTTTCTAAAGGTATTTTTAAGCCTGTTGGGGGTGGGCGGAGTTCTAGGTATGAAGTAAATCTATAGCCCAAATGAAATCAGGATTTCGTTTAATTCAAGATGTGTCATTGTCATGACAATCTTGCTTTTTCTCCCGAAGGTCGCAAAAGGTAAAACATCTATTTGACCAAAATAAAGCGAGCGAAACGAAGTTTCGTGCTGCAAGTCCCAAATACTTACCTAACTAATCTGCTTGCGAGGTTAAACATACTTTTTTCAATAAACTTTTTCAATTTTTATAGGGCTTAAGGTGCGTTTTTCAATAAACTTTCACAAAAACACTTTTTGAATTATTGCATATAAGTCAAAAGTATTGCTATTAATTACTCATCAAATTTTTTACATCCTATCTAACATTTTGTACCAAAACTTTTCAATGTTTACTGGCTGTTTCAGAGTTTTTGTACCAAAAAAACGCGAAATCGAAATAAGCACAAACTACCTAAAATTGCTTATTTTACTGACGTTTGAAGCCAAAATCAAACACCGTAACATCGCTTTAGCGCGTTACCGTCTTGCTATTCCCCTTAGATTCGCTTTTGTCATTTACATAGAGATATTTAGTTAGATTATTGCTCTATGTTTATCATTGATCTTTAATCGGGGAATACTCTCCATAACTGTGAATGACGACCAGATCGATGGGGGCGAATTATGCGCTATTCAAAGCTTTTAGGCTTATGCTTTATTTGATAAAAGCCCCTCTCGGTCATCTCCGGACCGGCATCAAATGGAAATTCAGGTTATAAGACCTATTATCAGGGGTTCGATGGCAATCTGGATATATGGTCTTATTCTTTAAAAACACCTAATTATGAAACAACGGGACTTTGCCCATTTCATCGGTATCGATATATCCAAAAGTACCTTTGACGTGGCCATCATCGAAAACGGAGGGACTTCCTCTTATGTATTTGAAAACTCCAAAAAAGGAACCAATGCCTTTATCAAATTGCTCAGGAACCAGAAAATCGATCTTAAGGATACGCTGATATGTATGGAACATACAGGTGTCTATGGTATGGCTGTTATCTCCAAGCTCATTGAAAAAAACGCCAACCTTGTCGTTGAGATGCCGATCAAGATCACAAAGAGCATCGGAATGCAAAGGGGAAAGAACGACAGGGTGGACGCCGTTAGGATCGCCCAATATGCCCTTAAGAACGTTGATGAACTTGAACCCTATGTTCCAATGCCCGAGATCCTGGATAAGATAAAGGTCCTGCTCAAGATCAGAAGGAAGCTTGTCAACTCCAGGGCCGACCTGAACAAGTATCCCAATGAACTGGAACTCTTCTCCAAAGAGCTTGGAAAGCTTGCCAAGGACAATCTCAAACGGATCAACAAAAACCTTGACAACGAGATCAAGAAAGTGGAGGCGGAAATAAAAAAACTGATCCTTTCCGATGACCGGCTCAACAGGACCGTATCCTTGGTCACTTCCGTTACCGGGATAGGACAGATCACTGCACTCCACCTTACCGTTTTCACCAATTTCTTTACACGTTACGACAACCCGAAACAACTGGCCTGTTATTGCGGTGTCGTGCCCTTTGAATATACCTCCGGGTCTTCCATAAACCGAAAGTCCAGAATCCATCCCATGGCCAACAGGACCCTTAAAAAACACCTCCATATGAGCGCGCTCTCCGCGATAACCCACGACCCCGACATGAAGGCCTATTTTGAAAGAAAGGTCGAGGAGGGAAAGAACAAGATGCTGGTGGTCAACAACGTCAGGAACAAGCTCGTCCATAGGGTCTGTGCCGTCGTAAAACGACAACAGCCCTATGTGAAAACCGTGGTCTGAAACTTTTTGCATTTTTCCCTTGTTTTTATCATGGAAATCCGAACTTTATCCGCTTCGCTACTAAACTTAGAATACTTTTGAATTGTACTATCGGAGTAAAAGTAGAGTTGCGCCCTATCGGATTTTTGCTTAACGCTTACCTATCTGGACGCTACAAAAACCCAACAGGAACCATGCGCAAAAGTTAGGGGTAAGAATTTGGGACAACTCTAGTTTTCAATACTACCTTCGTCTTTTGGATTAGAATTTTCAACAGGTTTTATCTTTTCTTTTAATCGGTCCATTTCCTCTGCAATTTTACTATCAAGAACCTTAGCATAGATTTGAGTAGTCTTTAAAGAACGATGCCCTAACATTTTACTAACAGTAGAAATTGAGACCCCATTGGAAAGGGTAACAGTTGTAGCGAAAGTATGTCTGGCTAAATGCGTAGTCAGATTTTTATTGATTCCACAGACATCGGCAATCTCTTTTAAATACGCATTGGATTTTTGATTGGTCAGTACAGGTAGAACTCCTTTTCCGTCCAACACATAGGAATGTTCATTATACTTAAGGATAATCTCTTCCGCAGGGGGTAGTAACGGAATACTACTAATCGCCTTTGTTTTCTTTCTTGGCATTTTAATCCATCTATCCCCATTGACTCCGATTATGATATGCTCTTGTTTTAGGTGTTGTACATCCGCATAGGCCAAACCCGTATAACAGCAGAAAACAAAAATATCCCTCACTAAATCTAGACGTGGTAAAAAGGACTTCTTTTCCCTTAGAGTATCCAATTCCGACTGGGTCAAGTATTGCTTTTCCTTTGTTTTCCAAGAAGCTTTCCAGTGAAAGAATGGGTCTTTGGTTATCCATTCATTAGCTAGTGCAATCCGCATAATTTTTTTGAAATTCACGACATATTTGATGGCTGTGTTATGCTCACAGTTTCGTTGCGACTTTAAAAAGAACTCCAAGCCCGTGATGAATTTATGGTCGACCCTACGAACGGGAATATCATTTCTATGGTAGTTTGTTTGGATGTAAGCTGATACGTGCTTATAAGCTGCCTTATAGCGTTGCAACGTCCCTTTGGTAAACCCTTTACCTAGCAGACTTTCGATTTCATCATTATGCTCTTGAAAGATTTCGAGAACCATATACTCTTTCCCTTCCTTGCCCAAATAGGTGTTCTTTACAATAGTAGCTGAAACATCTTTTCTTTCCTTAAGAAGTGAATCATAAATTTCAAAAAGACGGTTTTTGACATTATCCAAAAAACGGTTGAACTTGGAAACTTCCATTGTTGTACCTCGCAACCTTCCACTATGGGAATCCCACCTTTGTTCCTCTACAGTTCGTCTTAGACTGAACTCAGCACGTTTTGAATTTACGGTAACTCTACAGTAAATTGTTACTTTTCCGTCGGTATCGGAATCTCTTTTTTTCGGGTAAAATAAGATGTTGATTGTTCCAAACATTGGTGACACTTTAAAATAGTCACCAGAAGGTACGAAAACCAAATGTTAAAATTTCTTCGTAAGGTTTTCTTTAACAGTGAATTACAGCGATGGCGGTGACTCTTTCAAAGGGGTGTTCATAGGCACCGCGAGAGGCACCTTTTATATGATATTATATGGTGACTTTTGACATTAAATAAAATGAAAAAGCCCGTAAGTAATTAACTTACAGGCTTTTGCGAATTCTTTAACGAATTCCTAGCGGTCTGGACGGGACTCGAACCCGCGACCCCCTGCGTGACAGGCTTAAATCTTCAAATATTTCTAAAGTCAAAAATCAATTTAACATATTGATTTTTAGATATTTAATAGATTTTGATGTCTTTTGGTTTGGTTCGATATCAAGAAAAAGTTTGCAAAAAGTTTGCAATTTTTATTCGTAACTTAAATAAAAAAGCGGACGAAAATGGCCAAAATAAGCTTGATATTGGACACTAGGAAAAGCTCTAGAAAGACGGATGGCACATATCCGATCTCTTTAAGCGTCTATTATGTAAAAACGAGATATCTAAGCCTTGGTCATTCAACATCGATTCTTGGTTGGGACCAGGCCAATACCAAACTGAGAAAATCGGTCGCCTGTAACAAAGGTCTTCGCTGTGAGGAGATCGATACTGAATTGGAGGATAAATTGTATCAGGCCAAATACTTGCTGAAGGAACTTGGGAACAGTCTACGCCATTTGGATGTGAACGGTCTAATTGAATTGATCAAGGACAGGTGGAACGACAACATAAAGTCCGAGATCAAAAAGAAGGTCGAGAACAATATCTCCCTTGAGGACTGGGGCGAGGTTCTTATCGAAAGAAAACGCAGTGCCAATAAACCGGGAACGGCCAAATGGTATTCCAATGGCATCGCGGCCCTTGAAAAATTCAATAAGGGGAAAACGATCAGACTTTATGAGATCACGGTCTCTTTCCTAAGAAACTTCGAAGCTCATCATTTGGGAATGGGGAACAGTAAAAATACCATTAGTATATATCTCAGGGCCGTTAGGGCCATTTATAATTCCGCTATCGAGGAAGACCAGTTCGTACCCTTGAAGAATGCTTTTGAGACCTACAAGATCCCGTCCGGTGGCCGTACCAGGAAAAGGGCCAGGACAAAGGAGAATATGAACGGCATAAAGGAGCTGGCCTATCCGACAGGTTCCATTCTCTGGCATGCAAGGAACTATGCCATGATCATGTTCTACTGCAGGGGAATGAACTTCATAGATCTTGTCCAGGTCAAGGTCGGACACATTACGGATACCCATATATACTATGGAAGGAGCAAGTCGGACAAGCCCTTGGCGGTAAAAATAGTTCCCCAACTTCGCAAAATTCTTGATTTTTATATAGTAGGTAAGCGGCCAGGTGACTATCTGCTACCGACAAATTATGACGGGAGTACGGAACATTATCAAAAGTATAAGTCCCAAAGAAGAAGAATGAACGAGAGATTGAAGATCATAGCCAAGGATGCCGGTATCGAAGGAAAGTTCACGACCTACAACATCCGGCACTCCTGGGCCACGATAGCCAAATATCTAGGAATTTCTACCGAACTGATAAGCGAGGCGTTGGGCCATAGCTCCCTGAGGACGACCCAGGTTTACCTGAAGGACTTCGATAATGACGTATTGGATGAAGCCAATGCGTTGGTAGTGGCCTAATAGTAAGTATATTGGTTCAGTAAAATAACTCTTACATATCGATATTGGGTCGGACCCCACAAGAGAGGACCGTAATCTGGTTTACTTTAAGGGAGCCTAAGTGATACATCTACTCAGAATGGAATTGTGAGAAGAAACTTTTGGGCGGCATCAAATATTACAGTAAGAAATATTTTGGCAGGTTGGTCAATACCACGGATTTTCAAAAAGCATTTGAAAAATCAACCGGTCGGGATCTTAAAGCTTTCTTCAAAAAATGGATATACGAAACGGAGGGATAAAGAGCTACTAAATGGAACGTTTATGAAAAAACTTTGTTTTCTTTAGAACACCTTTTTTATTGTACCATTTATGAACACTTGGAATTTAGTCGTCCCTTCATTTTAATATTTTTTTAGTTAGTAGCCATATTCACTTTTAGTACAGCCCTGCCAATTAATACAAAATCTTTATTTTCTATCCTAAACGCGTAAATAGTTTTCAATGGATGACTTTCAAAACGAAAGTTTGTTGTTCCTAAGATACCAATTATGATTTTTTGACCTGTTGCAAAAATTCCTTTGCCATTTTCTTCATTGATTCCATCCCATCTCGTCCATCAATGAAATTTGTAAGTACCCCTCCAATCCCAAAACCTTTGACCCCCGCGGTCATCCACTCATGTATATTGTTTAAATCAATACCCCCGACAACAAAAAAATCTACGTCGGCCAATGGCCCCTTAATAGCCTTGAAATAGTCAATTCCCAAGGTTTCAGCAGGGAACAATTTAATAATATCCGCCCCATTTTGGTAAGCTGCGTGTATCTCGGTCGGTGTCAGGGCACCCATTACAATAGGGATGTCATTTTGATGGGCAATTTTTATTAGCTCCAGATTGGTGTTAGGGCTTACTAAAAACTGAGCGCCATATTTAATCGCAGAAATGGCAAGTTGGGTATCGGTTATGGTTCCAGCTCCTATAAGGGTCTTTGGATACAGCTTTCTTGCACGCTTAATTTCATCCAAAAACCCAGGAGTGTTCGATGTAATTTCCAAGACCCTCATTCCACTTGATGCGAGACCTTTAACCACGGCATCGACTTGTCCTTGTTTTTTCAGACGAATTATTCCGATAAGCTTCTCGGACTTTATGATCTGCAGTATTTGTTCTCTTTTCATTTCGAGTATGTCCATTTATTCAAAATATTACCCTGCACACAGGCTATTAAGTTTTTTATCGAAGGTCCCATTAATAGGCCGATTGCTTTTCCAAAAAATCAATCTTTAGTCCTTGGATAGTAGACTAGCGGGCACCGAATTATGCATGCCTCGCATTCAGAATAAATTGACCATTGATTTTAAAAATTCACACAGGTGAAAAATCCATTCCTTGGATTTATTTTATACTGAAATAGCACTTAAGTTGAATTTCAAATAATAATGTCGACACCAATATTTTGCATACTAACAAATCTTATGCCTTTAACAATATCCTACTAATCATAATTTATTTTGTATACAAATATATACTATATTTATATATTATTAAAAACCATTATTCTAATACAGATCAACAGATGCTCGGTTTCGATGCCCATAATTTTCTATCTACAATCTTTAAATTTTTAGCAGGCCCTTACTATAGCTCTGTAGTTCAACGTAATACGAAGTTGGTTATATCCATAAGCGTATGGGCCTTAGTCTTTTCCTCTTGTCAAAAGCAATATCAATTATTCAAACTCATCCCTCAAGAAAAAACGGGTGTCACATTTGCCAATACCATCGTGCAAAATGATTCTTTGAATATATTGACGGAAGAATACATTTTTAATGGTGGAGGCGTAGGTGTGGGTGATTTTAACAAGGATGGTCTCCAGGATCTCTTTTTTACGGGAAACCAGGTATCCAATGAGCTTTATCTCAATGAAGGAGATTTTAAGTTCAAAAATATTTCCGACCAGGCTGGAATATCCGGTAAGGATAAATGGTGCTCCGGAGTAGCAGTGGTTGACATCAACAATGATGGATGGCTTGACATCTATGTTGGGGCTACCTTAAAAGCGGATGCCTTGGATAAGGCCAATCTATTGTTCATAAACGAGGGGCTTAATGACCATGATGTACCAAGCTTCAGAGAGTCGGCTGAAACATATGGTTTAGCAGATACCGGTAACACGACACAAAGTGCATTTTTCGATTATGATCGGGACGGTGATTTAGATCTTTATGTACTTACAAATATTATAGACACTAATTTTCCGGGCGCGTACCGTCCGCGAATTGTAGATGGAGCTGCACTCAATAATGATCGGTTATATCGAAATAATGGTAATGGAACTTTCACCAATGTATCCAAGGAAGCTGGAATTATAATAGAGGGATATGGTCTTGGAGTAGCCATTAGCGATCTCAATTTCGATGGATGGCCGGATATCTATGTTACCAACGATTACCAGTCCAACGACTTATTGTGGATCAATAATAAAGATGGCACATTTACCAATGAGGCAGCCTCCTTCTTAAAGCACCAAAGCGCTTCGGCTATGGGCAATAACATTGCCGATATAAACAATGATGGTCTGGTGGATATCATTGCCCTGGATATGATGCCCGAGGACAATCAGCGCAAAAAGACAATGATCGGGGCAAACACTTATAATTCCTATCTGTACGCCGAACGCTACAATTATGAGCACCAATATATCAGAAATACGTTACAATTGAATAATGGCCGAACCAACGATGGCAATACTACCTTTAGTGAAATCGGCCTACTATCCGGAATTCATCAGACCGATTGGAGCTGGTCGCCCTTAGTCGCCGATTTTGACAATGACGGATTTCGTGATCTTGTTATTACCAACGGATTTCCCAAGGATGTAACCGATTTGGATTTCATGAATTATAGTCAGGGAACCGTTGGTGCTGTAGCTGGTAAATACTTGTTGGATTCCATCCCCGAAGTGAAAATTGCAAACTATGCCTATAGAAACAAAGGCAATCTGACCTTTGAGAACGTTACACAAGATTGGGGCCTGGACCATCCATCATTCTCAAATGGAGCGGCAACCGTGGATTTGGATAACGATGGTGATTTGGACATAGTCATCAACAATATAAATGACTCCGCTTTTATCTATCAAAACAACCTTGAAAAAGTGTCGGGCCCAAAGGAAAGACCCAATTACCTAAAGGTTGCGTTTCGAGGCCCTAGGTCGAATCCTTTGGGAATCGGAAGCAAGGTTCTCTTAGAATATAACGGAACCAGGCAAATATATGAGCACGTCATACAACGTGGATATTTATCAAGTATGGAGAACATTGCGCATTTTGGATTGGGAGGCACTTCTACTGTAGACTCCCTTTTTGTAGAATGGCCCGATGGCCGATCCATTATTCTTCATAACGTGCAAGGCAATCAACAAATAACTTTGGACTATAAGGATAGTGAGGATTCAAAAAATCATATTACTCCAAAAAGCGAGTCACTATTTACCGACATTTCCCAACAAAAAGGTATTGATTTCACACATGAGGAATCCGATAAGATAGATTTTAATATCCAACCTACGCTCCCACACAAATTCACACAAAATGGGCCTGCCATTTCCGTGACCGACGTAAACAATGATGGCTTGGATGATTTCTTTATTGGCGGCTCCGCTAGCCGGAAGGGCACGCTGTATTTACAGGATACAAGAGGAAATTTCAAAAGGCAAGATGAGTTTGGCATCTCTAAAGATTCCATTCCCGAAGACTTGGGCACTCTTTTTTTTGATGTTGACAATGATGGCGATCAAGACCTTTATGTGGTAAGTGGTAGCTATGAGTTTGCTCCCGGATCACCATTTCTTCAAGATCGACTATATCTAAATGACGGAACCGGATATTTTATCAGGGACGAAAATGCACTTCCCAAAATCAATTCCAGTGGTTCCTGTGTAAGGGCGGCCGATTATGATCGTGATGGTGACCTCGACCTTTTTGTGGGAGGTCTCGTCATACCCGGCAGCTACCCTCTTCCTCCAAGGAGTTATTTGCTGGAAAATAATCACGGTAAATTTACGGATGTCACAGCGGAAATTGCCCCGGAACTCGAGAAAATAGGTTTGGTGACGGATGCGCTATGGTCCGACTTTGACAATGACGGCTGGGTGGATTTGGTAGTTCTAGGGGAATGGATGCCGGTGACATTTGTAAGGAACGATATGGGAAGTTTCCTTCCCATAAACCAATCCGGTATAGAATCCTCTACTGGATGGTGGAGCAGTCTGGCCGCTGGAGATTTTGATTATGACGGGGATATGGATTATATCGCCGGGAACGTGGGACTCAACACACCGTACAAAGGTACTCCTGAAAAACCGCTTGTCATCTATGCCGATGATTTTGATGGAAATGGCGGTTTAGATGCCGTTTTGGGTTGTTTCATTAAGGGGGATGATGGCGTTGAACGATTGTATCCAATCCATTCCAGGGACGATTTAAAGAGTCAATTGTTACGGGTGCGACAGGATTTTCAACGCTATGAACATTTTGGACATGCCACCATTGAAGATGTACTTACCGATAAGGAGCGTACCGACGCCCTATCCTACAAAGCAACACATATGGCAAGTAGTTTGATAAAAAATCTGGGCAACGGCCGTTTTGAAATCGAATCCCTACCCCTCAAAGCACAATTTTCCCCTATTAAGGGAATGCGTGTTCAAGATTTTGACGGTGATGGCAACTTGGATGTACTCACTGTCGGAAATGACTATGGTACCGAAACCTTGACCGGTAGATACGATGCATCCATCGGCTTGCTTTTAAAAGGGGATGGTCAAGGCATTTTCCGACCCGTTGAGAGTTTTGATAGTCAGTTTATTGCGGATGGAGACACCAAAGCCTTGGTACAGTTGTATGATTTTGAAGATAATCCTATTATTCTAGTTTCCCGCAACAGGGGCCAATTAAAAGCGTTTGCGCACAAGGCCCCATCTTCTGGAAGCTACCAAAAACTCCGGGATTTGGATGCCAATGCGATTCTTGAATACGAAGATGGAAAAAAACAACGAGTGGAAGGCTATTATGGCTTTTCCTACCTTTCGCAGTCTTCCAGAAGGCTTCATATTCCGAGGGATGTCACCAAGCTTACTATATATAACTTTAAGGGAGAAAGTAGGGAAATATACTTCGCCCCCTAAAAGTTATTTTCTAACCTGATTGTGGAGTATTTTGGCTTCTACAGAGCCACGATCTAAAGCTGGATGTTCCAATAGTACAGATATATCGGACGAGGCTCTACTTCAATTATATTCGCCTGTGTTCACTTCTCTATTTGATTCCTATTATACTCCTGTATTTCATTATGGATACTGGTCGTTTCTATTTCATTTTCCAAACGGACCTTTAGGGGTATGGCAATTGATCCTCCGGGGGGTAACAAGTAGCTCTGGTTAAAAGAGCTATCTACATTACCATCATGATCCAGGGCAGAAGATCCAAATTCAATTCCTATCCCATCCCAATTGCGGGTTAACAATGACACGCCGTTCAAATCGGTAAATTCATTGCTCCCTTGACCTCCGGAGCACAACCAGGACTGATAATAAGGAAAGTTCGGGGTTTCCATCACAATCCCGGTCCCATCGGGATAGACCACAAGACTTTGAACCATCTTCTTAGCCGTAATCGAATCCTCGAGCAATTGCAACCCCTTTCGTATCACCCCGACTTCCGTGCGTATCTTTTTGTTCTTCGAGGGAGGCCAAATGTTATGATCTTCCGGAATCGGCCCGGCGGATCGGTCTTCGATTATCTTGGAAGGTATGGCTATTTCACAGCCTTCTACGGGGTATAATGTAATATGATAGCCGAAGCTTGGCACTAGTTCATGTTCGCTGGTATTGATGATTTCATCCTCCAGAAAAATTTCCGGAATGCCATTTTGGAATGAAATCTTTCGGATAACCTGAAACAAAGGTTTCCCTCGCTTATACCATGGTTCTGTCCCAGATTCCTCATAATCCCTTACCGTCATATATCCTTTGATCATCATACCTGTTTCTACTATCTTTGCGACCACGCTGTCCATCGGGATGTTGGAGGTTTCTCCGTGAAGCGGATGGAATTCCCCAGTATTCGGGTCGGTGTAGTGCATGCCCCAATTTTGGAGTCCGTAAAGTTCTATTCCGCCCATCAAGGTTTTAAGAAACTGCACCCCTCGGGTTGGCACTCCATTGATAGCAACTGAAGAATCTTGAAGATTAAGGGCATTGACATCCGGCAAATCTACAGGAGCGCTCCAAAAAAGAGGTCGCTCTTTATAGAATACCTGCCCTACCGAGAGGCCTTTAGTTGGGAGCAATTCAACGTTCAGATCCTTTCCTGAAACGTATATACGGTTCATTCCATCTGCATCGGTCTTTAAATGCTTTACTACTATTGCATATGTCCCAAGACTGTCTGCCCATCCTTCTTCGGAAAGGTTCATAAAATCAATTAACCGCTCTTTCCGGGCATCATTAGCGTTGTCCCTGGCACAACCATAGGTCATACAGACCGCAAGGGCCAAGACGATAATAAGTCTTGCAATACCCATTGTTTTTTGGAGGTTTGTGTACTTGGACATGAGATATGTATTAAACCAAGGCAAACACTTTAGCCATATAGGTTGTACTTTATTTTTTGTATGATAAGATCTCCCACGGCCTCGAAATCCAAGTGAACAATATCGCCCCCATATTGCTCTACGGTATAAATTCCATTGAAACCACTTTCCTCCGCTATTTGCATGCACTTGTCAAAATCATAGGAAACGTGTTCTCCATGCGCATTTAATTCCTTCATCTTTGCGGATACCTGATAAGCGTATGGCATAACTTTTTCAAGGGCTTTGTACAAATCGATGTATTCCGGCCAGTTCCCGAAATCGGGAAGGGTATGGAAGTTTTTATGGTTCACTTCCCGAATAATCCTAAGATGGTTTTCCGGAATCGATTCCACCCCAAAATGATTTTCACATTGCATAATCACGCCCAATCGATTCGCATAGGCGTTCAATTTTTTGTAGGAAGCAATGGCGTTATCCAAATTTTCCTTTCCGGCATTTACACGAACGGCCAAGGCACCAAGGTCCGCTGCGGTCCCGATCCAACTTTTTGCCAATTCCAGGCTCCTTTCCCTTCTCGATCGGTCCAAAGAGGAAATGTCAAAATTATCATCAATCTGTATATTGATGAGTATCGACCTGCTTTTTCTAAGCCTGGCCTTCAGCTCATGGATATACGAGGGGGATCTTTCCTCAAAATGTCTAGTCCATAAATCGACATTATAAATACCAAAACGATCTCTGAAATAAGCGGGCACTTCCAAAAGCGTAAGGTCAGGAGATGCCCAGGACGGTGCCGTAGATGCAATCCTAGTCCTTACCATCACCGTGGCCATACCGATACGTTGCATGGGATCAAGGGCTCCACATGCGAAGTAATTGAATGATAATAGGGTCGCCGACGCCCCACCCGCCAATTTGATAAATTTTCTTCTATCCAGAGTGCTCATTTGATAATTACTTTCTTCGGTTTACCCCTAATTTTGATGTTCCAGCTGTACCAGGTCCATTCTTAAAAAGTGCCGACAGATCAAGCACTTCGAACGGATTTATATCTCATCTCCACTTTCGCTAAACTAAACTATAATTGTATACAATAATAACAATTTTTTATATATTTTTATGTAAAAACTAAGCAATAGCATTTTAACACGATTTCAAAATGGATAAACGTGAGTTCTTAAAACTTTCAGGAAATATTTTGGCGGTATCAATGCTATCTCCCATCCTATCCTGCCGTGAGGCTGCCGCCCCGTCTGCCAAAAAAACTTTGGGGGCATCTCGGGCCAATTGGGCAAACAACCTTATTTACGATAGCAATACCTTTTACGAGCCTCGAAACATTGGCGAACTACAACAGATTGTAAAGGAAAACAAGAAAATCAAGGCCCTGGGCACAAAACACTGTTTTAATAAAATTGCAGATAGCAGATTTTCCCATGTTTCGATAAGAAACATGAACCGCATTGTTTCAGTGGATAGTCGCCAAATGACGGCAACCATTGAGGGAGGTGCGAGCTACGGACAGATTTGCACTGCCCTGCATGAAGAGGGCTATGCGCTTCACAATCTTGCCTCGCTGCCACATATTTCGTTGGCCGGAGCCATTGCAACGGCGACCCATGGCTCCGGGGTTTCCAACAGTAATTTAGGTGCAATGGTCAGTGCGCTGGAATTTATAAATACCGACGGAGATCTAGTTACGTTATCGCGAAACGGTCACGGTGATGAATTTTCAGGAATGATCACCCATCTCGGCGGATTGGGAATACTTACCAAACTCACTTTGGACCTTCAACCTACTTTTCAAGTAAGGCAGGACGTATACCAACACTTACCCGTATCCAATCTTCTTGAAAATTTTGAGGCCATTATGGCCGGTGGATACAGCGTAAGTCTATTTACCGACTATCAGTCAGATCAGGTCAACCAAGTATGGGTCAAATCCAAAGTAGCTAAAGATGATCAATTGCCCACAGAATATTTCGGGGCAATCTCTGCCGAACGGGACATCCATCCCATCCTTGAACTATCTGCAGAAAACTGTACCGCCCAAATGGGCGTACCCGGACCATGGTTTGATCGGCTTCCCCACTTTAAGATGGATTTCACTCCCAGTAGTGGAAAAGAACTGCAATCCGAATATTTCGTTCCCCTGGACAAAGGTCCCGCAGCTTACGAGGCGATACAAAGCCTAAAGGATGAAATAGCTCCCTATCTCATGATTTCCGAAGTTCGCACCATCGCTGCAGACAATCAGTGGATGAGTCCCTGTTATGAGCAAAAAAGTGCAGCTTTTCATTTTACCTGGCAACAGGATTGGAAGGGTCTAAAAAAAGTGCTTCCCCTTTTGGAAAGTAAACTGGAGCCCTTTAATGTGCGCCCACACTGGGGAAAGATGTTCACTATGACACCTGCAAAAATCCATTCCCTCTATCCTAGGCTTGTCGATTTTAAAACCTTCCTCATGGACCATGATGCCAATGGAAAATTCCGGAACGACTTTTTGCAAAAATATCTTTATACTTAGGTTTTGTTTGCTTAATTACTCCAAGGGCGAGCCAACGGCACTATTCACCCCAAAGCAAAGGAGTGGAAGGTTATTACGTGCAATTATAAGATGCGGAATACCATTCATTTCAATGGAAACGACATCCCTCACCTGCCCAAAGACGCTAAGTCCGGATTGTTCATTGGAAAGCGCCCTAAAAGTTCCGGAGCTATTGCCCTTTAACAAAGTTCCCTTGCTCGAATCCAGTCGCCCAAACTCGGGTTTTAGGCCATGAAAATTACCTCCCAACCACAAATCGATTACACCATCTAAATCCAGATCCTTGGCAACAATACCAAATACAGGAGCCACTTGCGCTGCGAGCGGCAAGGCTTCTATCCGAATCACGCCTTCATCGTTCCAGGCAATACTGGACTCCAAGTTGACCGCACTATAGGAAATCACATTTCGCCGCTCTTCTTCTGTCAATAAAGATTCATAGGTTTTTTCGGCATATTCCTTATACCGCAAATTGTGTTTTTTCAAATGGGGCAGTTGCGTGGTAAGGTCCATTTTGGTGGCAAAGGGATAAGCTTGACCATCCAAGGGCGGGTACCAATTCAAAATGAAGTCACTTTTTCCGTTCGTATCAAAATCTTTAACATAGAGGTTCAAGGGTTTCTTCACGGAAGCCTTGAATTTAGAATTTAGACCCCAGTTTCCCAATATATAATCGTCGTCCCCATCACCATCCAAATCCGAAGCCTCTATGGTCAGCCACCAGCCAGAGGATGATTTCAGTCCCGGCAAGGTCTTCTTTCGTAATTGTCCATTACCATTCTCAAAATAAGTTATAGGAAGCCATTCACCGGATACCCATAAATCCATATCCCCATCCCTGTCGGTATCGCTCCAAACTGCGTCGGTAATCATTCCCAATTCTCCAATTTCCCTAGTTGTAATATCGGTCCATTGGCCGTTACCCTCGTTTCTGAATACATAGCTTCTAGGTTTTAGACCATAATTCCCTGGAATAGCACGGGCCCCAATAAAAAGATCCTGGTCACCGTCCCCATCAATATCCGTATTCTTAATACATGAGAAATTACCTGTGGCCATTGGTGCCTTTTCCGATGTTTTCAGGAATTTACCCGAACCATTATTTTCGTAAAAGCGTAGCCGATAGGAATGCGCTTCCTTTTTCAATTCGTTGCCGCCCGACCCTAAAAGTATGTCGTTGTCGCCATCTCCATCCGCATCAAAAATAGCTCCACAAGTAGTCTCGAAGATAGTGTCCGTTTCCGATGATGAAATAGTATTCAATCCTCGGGATTTCCAATAGTCCCCGTTTTGGATAAACACTTTGTCCATTTCCTCCGGACCTCCCCCTGCTACAAAGTCTTCTTTTCCATCGCCGTTTAAATCCCCTTTTATAATTGGTGGGCCTTCTGTGGACAACATTCTAGGCAATAGATTTTCATGGTCAAAATCGTTGAAGTTGTTTTCAATATGATCACGATTTCCCATCAGTACTTTCTCGGTACATTCCTCAAAAAGGGGCCTATTGGACAATCTCTCTTGAAGAACGGGTTCTTTAGCATTGGACTGAAGAACTTTTAAGGTTTGGTTGGCGGCCACATTGTGCAGGGTCTCGGTGGTCAAATCGGGCCACGTTATTTGGATTTCATCCACAACAGGGTTTGAGCCGATGCCAAAATTCAAAATGGGTGTCACGGCACTTTGAAATCCGCGCGAGGTGAAATTCTGTAGTACTTGTATCTGATTTCCTATTTTAGCTTTTACTTCAGCTCCAATACCGTATGGGTTCTTGCCCGAACCTTCCAATCTGATCTTTAGAAAATTGTTCTTGGAATTATTTCGATATAGGTATGCAGGCATATTCACATTGTTCACTATCATATCCAAATCTCCGTCATTATCCAAATCCCCATAGGCCGCCCCGTTGGAAAAGCCGGGATTCCCCAGCCCCATGATATTCGCCCTGTTCTTGAACATTGGAATTTGGCCCTTCCCGCTATTTACAAAAGCATAGTTGGCCAAGGGTTTGGAGGGCAGGAATTCTACGAAGTCAGACCAATCGAACCTGCCCTTTTGCATGACTACTTTTTTAATTTCCTCCTTGTCACTTATAAAATCCGAAAAGTCCAAATCCATTATTTCGCGATTTAAACCATTGGATACAAATATGTCTTTCCAACCGTCATTGTCAAAATCAAAAATCAATGCTCCCCAACTCCAATCCGTGGCGGCGACATTACTTAAATGTGCCACTTCTTGAAATGTACCCTCTCCATTGTTTAACTGAAGGCAATTTTGCAATACTTGATAATGAAAATTTGCTTTGTTCTTCGCATCCCTTAAATGAAAGGGTTCAAAATACGTCATGGTCTTTAACCTATAGTTGCTTCCTGGAAGCATATCCGTGGTAAAAATCTCCATCGATCCGTCATTGTTGAGGTCACCTACATCGGAGCCCATACTGGAAATGGGACAAATGCTGACAGAACCATTCAATTCTTCGGAGAATGTACCATCGCCATTATTGAAATAAAGATAATCCCGCTCCCAAAAATCATTACTGATATAAATATCGGTGAGATGGTCCCCATTAAAATCACCTGTAGAGACCCCTAGCCCAAATCCTATGGCACTGTTATAAATGCCAGCTTCCGACGTAACATCCTTGAAGTGGTCGCCTTCATTTCTCAAAAGCTTATCCCCTCCCAAGTTATCATGTTCCTCGCGGGATATGGTATAGAGCTCAATCTTTGAGGGATCCTTAAAGGAATTATTTAGGATATAACAGTCCAGGTCGCCGTCCTGGTCATAATCGAAGAAAGAGGCATGGGTAGTGAAACCTTTATCATTCAAGTTATACTCCCCTGCCCTATTGCTAAAAGTATTGTCCTTGTTATTGATAAACAATTCATTTTCCCGGCTATCCCCCTTCAAATCACCGGAGTTGCACACATAAATATCCAGCCAACCGTCTCCGTTAACATCGGCCATGGTAACACCGGTGCTCCAGGCCATTTTGCCGCCAACCCCTGCAGAACCAGTGATATCCTTAAATTGCATTTCACCAAGATTCAGGTAAAGCTTGTTAGGTCCCATATTGGCGGTCATATATACATCGCTTAGACCATCATTGTTGATATCCCCAATGGCAACTCCTCCTCCATTGTAAAAATTTCTATAGGTAAGCACATTAAAATGCTCACCGTCCCTAACGCTATTCACAAAGTCCAATCCTGTGATTTCAGGTTGAAGCATGGTAAAAAGATTGACAAACGGTTTATCAGCAGTGGCATAAGCCTGCTTGTCCAACACCTCGGAATGGCAACTCCCAAATAGTATTATTAATGGGGCAATCCAAATTAATCTAGGCAAACCCATACTATTTCACTTTCTCCATTGTAGTACTTAGCATCCAGAACCCAAGCTGTTTAAGGCTCCAGAGGTTCTTATTGGTAAGATAGCTTAATAATTTTTATTTCCCGACAACTTTACAAAATTGATAATTTGCAAAAACGGTCAGTAGATTACTAACCGGAAAGCATAAAGGGCAGTCAATTAAAACTGCCCTTTTGTAAAAAAACTAACTCAAACTACTAAACAACATTTTTGATTTCTTTAATATCCCGGATTTTGTGTATACAGGGATCCACCTTCTACCTTGTTCAATTCGATCTGAAGCGAAGGTATGGGCAATCGCATATGGCGATCTTCAAAACCATTACTGTCCGAAAGATATGCCCTAGTTTCGGCCTCTGTGGTCAGATAATTATTGAGCACCTCCGAGGCCACTCCCCATCTTTTTAAGTCGAAAAATCGATGTCCTTCCAAAGCAAGTTCCAACCTTCGCTCATGACGCACGGCCTTACGTGCTAAATCGGTATCCGTCCAAGGGTCGTCATAGGTTCCAACATTGTATGTGGCCCATGTTATTCCTGAGTCATCCAAAGATGTACTCAACCCGTCCGGTCCTATGGCGGATTGCCCGGCACGTGTTCTCACCATATTTACGAGCTCCCGGGCACGCTCTAAATTGCCCAGTTCCACCTCGGCTTCTGCCAACATCAACAATACGTCGGCATACCTGATTATCGGAACGTTAATAGGTGATAATTGTTCTGGCCTCCACCCTACCAGACTCGCATCCCCGGGTGCCGGAAGAAATTTCTTTTGCGAATAGGGCCCGGCCCAGTTTCTATCACGAATCCAAAAGGATTGATGCGGTCCCCATTCCTTAAATGGCACATCATCACGTCCCACGGTCCAATCCAATCTTGGGTCTACAGGATCTGTGATGGTAACATCGGAATCGTCAAAGGTGTCCAAAAGTGGTAAGCCGTTGGGATCGGTTTTATGGGCATTGACCAAATTTTGTGAAGGCTGATGAAAACCGCAGCAGCCGAATGGGCTGCCTTCATGTGGATAGGCTAACCTATCCCCCCAATTACCATTGGCCCCATTGGTAGATCCGTCATTGGCCGACGCCTGAATTGAAAACAAATGTTCGCCGGCATTCTCCAGTTCCGCGGTAAATATATCAGCAACCGATGGCAGAAGTTCGTAAAGTCCACTATTGACCACCAGGTCGAATTCTTGCTTGGCATTGGCAAAATCCTGATTGTACAAATATGCCTTGCCAAGGTACGCCCTAGCGGCTCCTTCAGAGGCCCGGCCAATCTCCCCTTGGGTCGCTGGCAAGTTATCTGCAGCAAACTGTAAATCCTGAATAATCAAGGAAATAACGTCATCATCGGTATTAGATCTCTTTTCTAAAGGATCATAGGTCTCTAACATGTAGGGCACGTTTACCCATAGTTTCCAAAGATCAAAGTGGTAATGGGCGCGTAAAAACCTGGCTTCAGCTGCAATGGGGTTTGGATTAGCGATGTCCTCTGCATTTGCTAGAAGGTTCAATGCCGTATTGGCCCTTGAGATGCCCTCGTACATTGCCCTCCATTTGGAATCGAAATAGGTGTTGCCCGGGGCCCAACGAAAAAGCTCGACCTCTAAAATCTCAGGTTGGTCACTTGGTGTAGAGCCTTTATGGGCATCGTCGGAGGCAACGCTCCCAAAAATCCAGTTGCTACTGGAATTTGGCCATGGCTGGCTTTGAAAGGCACTGCCATCATTTTGCCACCCGTCCAACATAGAGTATGCGGAAATCAGAGCCGCCTGAACACCGGTCTCATTTTCTAAAACTTCCTGTGAGAAACTGGCCTGAGGGGCAACCTCGAGAAAGTCCTCCGAGCATGATATTGCTATTATACCAGCTAACAATAAGGCTGAAATTATTACTTTTATCCGTTTCATTTTAGTCTTTATTTATATTAGAATTGTGCGCTGAAACCTATTTGAAAAACTCGATTGGAAGGGTAATTGGAAACATCGAATCCATTCCAAAGATCGCCATTTCTATTGCCGGCCCCAAAATTGGATATGGCGGGATCCAAGCCATCATAACCGGTA
Source organism: uncultured Flavobacteriaceae bacterium (assembly GCA_947494715.1). Lineage (GTDB taxonomy): Bacteria > Bacteroidota > Bacteroidia > Flavobacteriales > Flavobacteriaceae > Ulvibacterium. The sequence continues at coordinate 125,173 of CANLWG010000015.1, forward strand.
ATGGTAAACAGGTTCTGGGCCTGTAGATACAATCTAAAACCATCCAATACATTCCCGAATACCTTCTTGGGAAAGGTGTAGCCTAACTGCATATTCTTTGCTCGTAGGTAGGATCCGTCATCCACATAAAATGTACTGGGATCGTTACTAAAAGTATCACTGGCATCAGGTCTTGGATAACTGGCATCCAGATTATCCGGTGACCAAGCATCCAGAACGGCATCTATACGAACGTTTGAATTGAATTCGTGAAAAACATCGAATGTGTGCGTATAGTTGAAAATCTCGTTGCCCACAGAAGCAAACAATAGCATGCTAAAATCAAAGTTTTTGTATTCGAAACCTAAATTTACCCCTAGCGTAAAGTCTGGGTGTGGGTTGCCTATAATTCCTTTATCATCATCATTGATAACCCCATCATTATTGATATCTACAAACTTGATCCTTCCAAGATCCGCACCGTCCTGGACGGCATGAGAGTCTATCTCGGCCTGGGAATCAAAGAATCCATCCGCCGTTAAGCCCCAAAAAGAGGACAAGGGGCTACCGACCTGTGCCGCTACGATGGGCAATCCTATCCTTGAATCGAATCCTGTGGGAAAGAATATATCCGTATCTCCATCAATTGCTATCACCTCATTCACATATCTACTAAAATTGAACGCGGTGTTAAATCTAAATTCATCCCCTATTTTACCACGATATTGCAATCCTATATCCACTCCGTTATTCTCAATTTCGCCAAGATTTACAAATGGTGGGGAAGACAATCCTGCTGTTGCGGGCAATGGAGCTTCAACCAATAGGCCATCAACTGTTCTTTTGTAGATGTCCACTACCAAGTTGATCTTACCTTGCCACATGGATAAATCCAAGCCGAAGTTGCTACTTATATTCTCTTCCCATCGTGTGGCGTTATCCCCTCTAGCTTGAAGACTGAATCCCCTGACCAATGAGGTATTTGCACCTGTAATGTCATAAAACGTCGATCCTTGATCACCTCCATATCTATTGAAAGCATTACCGGAAGGAATCGCCTGATTCCCAGTTTTACCCCAACTATAACGAAGTTTCAGGTCATCCAGCCATTCCGCATTTTCGAGAAATGATTCTTCGCTTACACGCCATCCTGCACTGAATGCCGGGAAATTACCCCATCGCGTATCCGAGCCAAAATTTGAGGAACCGTCCCGTCTATAAGTTAAACTGATCAGATACTTGTCGTCAAAGGAATAATCCAGTTTAGCAAAAGCCGATGCCAATTTATTGATATCACCCGTGGAGAATATGGTCCTGGTATCACCGTTGGCCAAGCCTGGTTGCAAGTACCATAGACTTTGATCGTCCAAAAAGAATTGTTGCAATCCTCCTTGGGCTTCCCTAAACGTAGTGCTTACGGCCTCATAACCCAGTAACGCCTGTATACTGTGCTTTTCCCCTAGCAAAACATCGTATGCCAATGTATTGGTCCAGTTCCAATTGTTCCTTTCGTTCCAGGTCTCCTGCAATTCGTTTTGATCAATGGGAGGGGGAACAACATCCGTGTTATCATATCTGCCAAAAAATACTCCAAGTCCATGGGAAATATCAACACCATAGGTTGTTCTGGCCTTGAGGCCTTTCAAAAGTTCAAATTCGAGAAAGGCATTTGCCAAAATCCTAGTTTCCACAAATTCGTTGTCCTTATTTCTTGTAAGTGCGGCCACCGGCTGTCTAACCGAAACTCCTTCTGCCTGACCGGCAAATTGTTCTCCTGTGATATCATATACATTTGCAATTGATGCCGTACGCATGGCCGCATATACCATGCCTCCTTCTACCTGATTTCCATTACCTATAAAATCACCACCATTCCTTGAGGAACGACTGACCAAAAGGTTTTCGCCGATAGTAAGTTTACCTATTTTGAATGACGTATTGGCTCTTAATGAGGCCCTTTCAAAATAGTTATGGATCATTGTACCCTCGTGATTAAGGTAATTGGTAGAAAAATAATAGTTTGTTTTTTCCGTGGCTCCAGAAACCGATACATTATGCTCTTGGATAAGAGCAGGATTAAAAATCTCGTTGAACCAATCCGTACCCTGCTTGTTGGCCCTATCTACCGGCCTATCGGGAAATCGGTAAAACGCTTCTTCGTCAAACTGACCAATCCTATTGATTTCATTGGTGACCGGGTCGCGATAGGGTCGTATATAATCCGGCAATATTCCACGACCTTCCGAATAAGGATCCTGATCTGAAGGTGTTATTCCAGCATTTTCCCATCTGTCCCACTTAAATTGAGACATGAGCAGAGGATCCTTTACCATATAATCCATATCATTGACCGGGGTAGCAATGCCAAAATAGGCATCATATTGCACCTTGGGCTTGGTACCTACCTTACCTTTCTTTGTGGTTATTATAATCACCCCATTATTCGCTCTGGCCCCATAAATTGATGCTGATGCAGCGTCCTTTAGAACCTGGATACTTTCTATATCATTTGGGTTAAAAGCGGTATTAAAGGCATCTTGTACGGGCACCCCGTCTATGATATACAGCGGATCATTATTCGTAAAGGATCCGAATCCGCGAATCCTGATGTTGGAACCCTCCCCAGGCTCCCCAGAAGTAGAAACGGTGAGTCCGGTAGTCTGCCCCTCAAGCTTTTGAGCGAAACTCGGGGCTGCAATTTTATTCATTTCCTCAGTATCGACCACGGCTACCGCTCCAGTGATATCTCTTTGCCGTTGAGAGGTATAACCGGTCAAAATCACTTCATCCAATGCCAAGGAATCGGGCACCATACTAAAGTTTATGGTACTCCTTCCCTCAATACCAACCTCCTGAGTGGTATATCCAACATAGGATGCAATCAAAATTTCGCTACCATCCGGGACATTTATCTCATAATTACCATCAAAATCGGTAACGGTTCCTATTGAAGTTCCTTTTACAAGAATGGCGGCCCCTAGCAGCGGAACGCCATTTTCATCAGTAACCGTTCCAGAAATGGTACGATCTGTTGTTTGCCATACCATAAGGTTCGCTTTCATAGCATAGGTGGATGCCACATTCATAAGCATGCTTAGGTAGAACAATAAATAACCGGTTCGCTTAGCAGTCCTTGAAAAAAGACCCTGTGTAAAAAATGGTTTCATACTTATTTATTGGTTTTTGTAAAAAGAAGTTCTCACGAAGTTCTTTTAAGGTTGAGTAAAGCACCCCCATATTGGTTCTCGTTTCTTGTTTGACAATGAGGGTTTTGATTATATAAAAGTGTTTAGGTGTTTCAATTGTATTATCTCAAAATCGAATTATGAATAACAAATATATATATTTTTGTATACAATTATGAAAATGAATAATATATTTTTTGTTAAAAGCAAGAATATCGAAAACATGTAGGTAAAATCCTATATGCTTCCGCCGATAATGCCCCTAGCAGCTAATGCCTTGATTTATAATATGCCACGAAGAGTGAATTCATGTTTTAGAAGGCTGATGCCATGAAGAAGATAATCCGATGGAAGCAGTCATCCCTATAAACGCACCAAATAAGCTTGTATAAACAAAATCAACAAGGAAAGAATTCTATTTCACCACGCTCAAATTGTATACAAAAATTTAATACCTAAATGCAACATGGAATTTGAAAGGTCCGAAGGGAGGTTACAAGCAAGTTTAAGGCGTGAAAATTTTAATCCGAATAACTAAATAGATTCATAAAGTTTATGATTTCCTTTTTCAAATATTCTATATGCCTTTTTATCGAAGCTTCTGCTTCTTCGGCATTACCATTAATGATGTGGGTGACGAATTCTTCATGCTCCAAAGCCGATTTTGAAGTTCTTCCCTCCAAAATGTAAATCGAAACCCGCATCCTATGCCATTGAATATTCAATTTTTCGATAAAGTCCGCGGCCTTGCGTGAATTGGCCATCTTGAAAATCAGTTGGTGCAGTCTTTTATCCAGTTCCAACCAATCCTCCAAATAGCGTTGGCGGCTGTCCTCGTCCTCCGGCCGTTCCTGGGCCATGGCTTTCATTTCCTGGACAATCTCCTTGAGTTTTTTCTTATCGCTTTTTGAACCTCTTTTAGCTGCCCAACCCACAATGGCACCCTCAAGGGCATATTTGATGTCGAATATTTCAATTATTTCATCCACGGTCAACCGATAGACTGTTTTTCGTCCTTTTTTTGAATAGATCAGGCCTTCGGATTCAAGTCTGGCAAGGGCTTCGCGAATAGGTGTTCTTCCAATTCCCAAACGTTCCGATAAAGCAGTTTCCGTTATACTCTCACCTGGTTTAATTTCCATGGAGATAATTAACTTTTGTATGCTCTCGTAAGCTTCGTCCTTAGATTTCATGCTATCAACCTTTTAATTTACAGCCAAGATACCTTATTTCAACAAAAGTCGTGAATAGCCCGTACCAACAACAAGGTTTTAAATTGCATATTACAAGGGCAACCTGTTCCAAAAAACTCTTCTTCTTGGAATAGATTCCTCTTCATTATATATTTTTCGGTATATGCTTGCAATATAACATTATATCCTAATTGGATTCATTTAAAATAAAAGCATGTTGGAAAACTCTGCTTCCTGGAAACCGGTATTTTGAGAACCATAGCATCAAATTAAGCAAGTTCCGCATCTGGATATGCAACCGATTTAATTGATAGCCAGAACCTCAAACTTATGATTGTCAATTCACATTGTTTTTAAAAATGTTCTAATCTGAAAAACCAAATAAACGGAATTGGCAACTAAAAAACAATATTAAGGACATGAATAACCCTTCCTTGTTCTCAAAATAAAAATTTTCTTGAAACCGACTATCCCCAAGGCAAGCCATAGAAATATTTCGCCGATTTCATCCCGATTGCCATCGGCAACCGAAATTTTGTAGTTAGCCTCGCCCAAAACTGCTGAAAACGACAGTTCTGACCTTGTACATTCCTCTCGCTATGCTCGTCAGATACCATAGGAGAGGTGAAATCGGAGACGCCAACCCAGGGTCGGAGAATCTTTAGATTGAAAAATTAAGCCTACTCGGGCGGGCTTTACCAAATTCTTTACAATGTAAAGTCGTTTTGAGTTATTCTTGCCAGCTTTTCTTAAAAATACCACCTTGGAAGGTGTATTCCTCCTTAATCGCTATAGTAGGATGTTAAGATGCTACGAAATATGTGAATTACTCCTTTCTAGATGATAACTACAAAATAAAACTCCAATTTCCCTCAACACGGGATTCGCCATCAACCTTGTTTTACACATCAGGAAAATCTATTTCCTCAAAGAACAAATAGTTGTCCAAACTTGTCGGAGGTGCAAAAAAACAAATGACCTTCATTTCCAAATCACTTGTATTATGGAGCATATGCACTTTATTTTTAGGGAATAAAATACTGGAACCTTCCTTTACCTCACCAACTTGCCCATCTATCAAAACCCTGCCGCTACCTTTTATAATATGTATCAATTCTTCGCCATGCGGATGTGAGTGGGCCGGCCTCACCTTTTCCCCAGGGGGTACCCTAATTATACAGGCGGACAAGTATTTGGCTCCCAATATTTTCTCGTTCGCAATCCACTTTAAGTGTCTTCCAGGTAGAGTGGCCTCATTTCCTTCGTTATAATGTAGTATGTTCTTCACGGAATGTTAGGTTTTGCTCAACTCCAGCGCACTTTTAATTTTCTCCGCAAGTTGTGCCGGTGAAAGGCCTAGATTTTCAATGAGTTGTTTATAGGTGCCGGAATGGATGTAATTAATCTCTCCATTTCCGTTTTTGGTATTAATTGGTATAAGGCTATTGTATTTGATATCTCTACCCTTTAGGTTCATTTCGAGAAGAAGCTTGGACCATAAATATCCGTTATTCTGTTCTATAATGAATAGGGATATATTGTCTTTGACGAATTCCTCCACGACTGAAACATCTACCGATGGCATATCGATTATTTTGGCATGTATTCCCTCTTTTTGTAACAATTTAGCAGTAGTTAAGGCCTCATGTACCCCTCGACCACTGCTTATTATTGCTAAGTCTTCTTTCTCCTCGGTTTCAAAAACGACGTTCGCCGTGCCATACTCAAACTGGTAATCCTTATTGTAAATGACAGCTGCGGGTGCCCTTAAAATCCTTAAATAAACAAGTCCTTTGTTTCCCTCCATAATCCATTGCATCACTGCCAGTAATTGTTGTGGACAACATACAGTAATAATCTTGAGGTGTGCCAGTGCATCAAACAACAGCGCATCGTCATTTCCCATGTGGGTGGCTCCATTGGTCTGTGTATCGAGGTCGGCAGCGGTAGCCAAAAAAGTCAGATCCAATCCGTACCCTTCACTTAGCCAACCGTCCTTATGCTCCATGATTTCCAGTCTTTCCTGATGACCTACGGCAATCCGCCTAAGGACTTTCCAGTCAAAAAACGGACAAAACGTACTGACCCAAACGTTATGGCCCAGTGCGGCGTACGCCTCTCCTATCAACATCATATTGGCTTCCGCGACACCGACGTTAAATGCCCGGTGCTGATCGATTCCACCAATACCGGATTCCAGCCCGCTGGTAGACGCCAAATCGGAATCGACCGATACCACCTTACTGTCCCGGGCAAAAACCTTCATGGCCTCGGCAATCAATAAATGTGCACTATAAGTCTTGGATTCGTCCAGAACGGGAAGTTGGTTTTTATCAAAATCCAATTTCTTTTCCCTTACAGGTGCCCGTTTGGTCCTGACCTTAGGCTTAATCATTTGGACATTATGGCACATACCATCATCACCTTCTTGAATCTTAAGATTCATTTGTGCAGCTTTTGAGGCAATGTCCTGCCGTTGCCCGGCATCCAATTTGTCGTAAAATTTGCAGAATTCTTCTTCCCTGGCCTTTCTTCTTGTCTTTTGTGAAGCAACTTCATGTTGCATAATTTCTTCTGGAATGGCTACCTTATGATTATTAAGGAATGCCGAAAAACTTCCCGAGCCTTTAAATGCATCACAAATAATGGCCGTTGGTTTCCCAGATCTTGGGCCATTCTTAAATTCGTTCAGACAATCATAGATGCTATGATATTTGGTAGTATCGGCGGTGAGGACCCGCCAGCCAAAGGATTCAAAACTACCTTGTATATTTTTATGGGGTAGTATCAATCGATTTACAACATCCAATTGTCCGCCATTGCTATCCACAAGAACACACAAATTATCCAATCTTTTGTATCCGGCGTACATCACCGCTTCCCAAATGGGTCCTTCCTGTAATTCCCCGTCACCGGTCATTGCGTATACATCAAAATGTGGATTTGACCGACCCGCCAATGCAAATCCCTGTGCCACGCCCAATCCTTGGCCCATGGGCCCGGTAGCGATTTGTATTCCTGGAAGTATGGGCCCTGGATGACCATTGAGTATGCTGTCAATTGATCTAGACCCTTTCAAAACGTTTTCATCAAAATATCCAATATCCGCATATATGGAAGCAAGTGTAGCCACTGCATGGCCTTTGCTCAACACGAACATGTCCTGTCCGATCTTATTGGGATTTTCGATATCCAAATCGATAAATCCCCCATAGTACAAGGCGGTCAAGGGGATAATAGCCGATGAAGCCCCCCCGGAATGTATTCCATGATCTACGGCAAATTCACTCTGTAGCAGATTGCGTAATCTTACGTCGGAATCCTTTATCTCCAGCAATTTGAGAATCCCTTTCCGAACCATGTCCCTAGTCTGTGCGTTATTCATTTCGAGTTATAATATAGACCAACCTCCATCCACAAAATAAGTAGCACCCGTTACAAAGGAGGCCTCATCCGATGCGAGAAAATATACTACATTGGCCACTTCCATGGCCGTTCCCATTCTGTTGAACACGCTTTTGCCATTCAGAATGCCTTCGGTCTCCTCGGGGTCCGGGGAATCATTGATGGATCCGCGTAGCAGTGGGGTATCTATGGCTCCCGGAACGACACAGTTGACACGGATGTTTTTTTCCGCCAAATCCATGGCCATGGACCTCGTTAGCGTATCTATGGCTCCCTTGGAGGAAGAGTAGGCCGCCCTTTCGGGTACGGACCTAAAACCTAAAATAGATCCTGTATTTACCACGGCACCTTTTCCCTGCTCCATTATCAGAGGTACAAAGGCACGAGACATATAATACATGCCTTTTAGGTTAACATCGTATAATTTTGTCCAATCCTCTTCCGTACAATCCAATATACTTCCCCTAACTTCAATACCCGCGTTATTATGCAGTACATCTACCCTTCCCAGTTCTTTGCTGATTTTTTCCAATGCAGCTTCGACCTGGGACTTATCCGAAATATCACATTTACAGAAGACACCTTTCCGGCCCAATGACTGTATTTTTTCCTCGGCCTTTTTGCCTTTGACCTCATCAATATCTATAAGGCCTATGGCATATCCCTGTTTTGCAAATTTTATCGCGGATGCCAGTCCCAATCCAGACGATGCTCCACTGACTACAAGTACTTTATCACTCATCGCAACACTATTTTTTGTTTAAGGATTATTTTTCAATTCGGTTTAACGGCCACTTTCATTGCACCATCTTTTCTGCTCTCATAGGTCTCTAGGGCCTGGGCAAAGTCTTCGAGCTGAAATCTATGTGTGAACAATGGGGTCCAGTCTATTCTACCTTCCTGGACAAGCCGCAGAGCCTCCTCCGCAGTATTTGGATTGGCCCTTACCCCAACTATTTCTATTTCATCCAAGACTATTCTCTTCATGGGCAGTATAGGTTCTTCATGCGGAATGCCTATTACAGCGATAATCCCCCCTTTCGCGGCGGCATCACAGGCCTGTTGTATGGATTTAACGGTACCTGCACATTCCGTAATGGCGGGTACTCCCAAACCATTGGTTAATTCCATCACTTTTTGAACCACATCGATTTCCCTGTAATTGATGGGAATGGCACCCAGCTCGGCCGCCATATTTAAGCGATCCCCACTTCCTGCGATGATTATTCGGCCTGCCCCAAGGGCTTTGGCACAGAGTACGGCCATCAAACCCTGTGGTCCCGTACCCATTATGAGAATATCGTCCCCGGGCTGAAGACGCGTTCTTTTTACGGTGTTCAATGCGATGCTCAGTGGGTCGATACACGCAGCCATTTCCAAATCCATATCTTCAGGAATCTTATAAATGGCTTTAACTGAAGTACGCATATACTGGGCATAGGCCCCGGGCGTATAATGACCATATTGACGATGGCCTGTACTTTCATCGCCATAATTCAAGCATAAGTTGTACCGGCCAATCAGACAATTGCGACAATAGCCACAACCTACATGCGATATGGCACACACACGATCTCCTTTTTTCCAGCCCAGTTTTGATGCTTTGTTGCCTACAAGTTCTACCGTCCCGGACCATTCGTGTCCTGGAACAAACGGTAACGATTTAGGCCAGAATCCAGGAAAATCCCCTGCTATGATATGTGGATCTGTGCCACATATATAGGTGGTGTCCACTTTACACAAGACCTCGTCCGGATCAATCTCTGGAACCTCGATTTCCTGTATGCTAAAATCCCTTACGCCTTCCAGGACCAGGGCATTCATTTTTTTTGGTATACTCATTCTTTTCTAAATTTTATTTCCAGTGAACCATTGGTAATCCCGGTACGGGGGACTTGAAATAGGGAATGGATTTACCCTTAAGCGATCCTATGTAAACGGTACCCAAATCTGGCCCTCCAAAGGTGACGCTTGCCATCCAGGGAGCAATCCCCCTACCTGTTGCAAATAAGACTTCTTCGGTTACACTATTGCTGAAAAATGCTTTTTCCAAAGCCTCCACCTTTTCGGGGTCCCCTTCGTCCAAAAGCATTTTCATATCACCTTCCGGGGTTAGGACAAACAATTTATCGGAATACACTGTAGTCCCCCATAAATTTCCGTAGGTATCAAAGGCAATGCCATCCGGCCATGCCCCCTTTCCCAGTTTGGATGGTCCAAAAACCTCCCGGTCCACCAAATCACCCTTCTCGGTAAGCCTCATTCTGGATATGCAGCCACCGGTGGTCTCAACGATGTAGAGATACTCCTCAGTTTTATCAAACCTTATTTCGTTCGTGAATCCAAAACCTTCAGCCATTATCCTAAAAGCGCCATCCTCATATCTGGCAACATAGCCATCCTTGAGATCATGCTTTAATGCGTGCATCCAATTCTTTGTTTTGGTCGAAATCGTAATCCATATTCGATTCCTTGAATCCCTGAGCACAAAGTTTACCTTACCGATTTCTTCCCCTTCTATGGAATCGGCCATCACTACGGTGTGACCTTTTCGCGTCATACGTTCCAGACGATCGGTGCCGAAATTGGAAATAAGAATATCCCCATTGTCGGCAAAGGCCAGCCCATTGGGCAATGTACCTTCAAGATATCTGGTGGCCTCCGAACCGGCATCCTCAAAGAAATCCGAACCGGATTGGGTCACCAGCTCCTGTTGCCCATTGAGACCTATGCGCATGACACCTCCCCTGGCATCCGCCGACCATAGTGTTCCATCCGGTTCCGCTAAAATGCATTCGGGTCGTTGTAAGTCCTTTCCGATGAACTGAATATTAGAGGTGTCCAGTTCAAAATCTAGTATTGGATTTCGTTGCATTCTAATTGAGTTAAGAGCTTAATGCGCCGTCCCAGGTATCAATTTTTATATTTTTCAATTCCTCTTCGTCGAACCATCTTGTAGTTACCGCTTTGGACTCGGTAAAAAATTTAATGCCGTCCTTGCCCATGGTATGTAGGTCGCCAAAAAAGGAATTTTTATGCCCTGTGAACGGAAAAATGCTGGCTGGAACCGGAATACCCACATTTACGCCCACCATTCCCGCATGGGTCCTGCGGGCAAATTCCCTGGCATAATGTCCGTTTTGGGTAAAAATGATGGATCCATTTGCATATGGATTGGCATTCATTACGGCAATCCCTTCCTCAAAATCCCTGACCCTTTTTATGCTCAGTACCGGACCGAAAATTTCTTCATCCCCTACGGCCATCCCTGGTTTTACGTGGTCAAAAATATTAGGGCCCAGATAGTAACCTTCCTCATGACCTGGTACATTAATTTCCCTGCCATCCAATACTAATTCTGCCCCTTCAGCCACACCGTTCTTTATCCTTCCGCTGACCAACTCATGATGACCTTTGCTCACCAAAGGACCCAACTGTGTGGATTTATCGTAAGCGGGTCCCACCTTTAAAGCCGAGGCAAACCCACTTATAATATCGGAAAGTTCATCTGCTATCTTTTCCTGTACGGTTATTACGGGCAAGGCCATGCATCGTTCGCCCGCACAGCCATACGAGGCACTGATTATTCCCCTTGCCGTACGTTCCAAGGGGGCATCGTCCAGGACAAGCGCATGATTTTTGGCCTGACAGAGTGCCTGAACCCTTTTGCCATGGGCGGCGGCCGTGGCATAGATATGCTTTCCTACTTTTGTAGAGCCGACGAAAGTAATACCCCTAACATTTTCATGGGTTATAAGTCTTTCAGCATCCTCATTTTTGCAGGTCACCAAGTTAAAGACCCCTTTTGGTAGCCCTGCCTCATACAGTAATTCGGTCATTCGCATGGCCGTCATCGGTGTGACATTCGACGCCTTAAGTACCATGGTATTACCCGTAGCAATACACAAAGGCATCATCCATCCCATTGGGATCATTGCCGGAAAATTGAATGGTGCTATCCCTATGAATACCCCCAATGGCTCCCGATAGAGTACCGTATCAAATCCTTTGGACGTATTCATCAATGATTCGCCCATCATTAACGAAGGTGTACCGCACGCCAACTCTACCACCTCCTTTGCCTTAAGCACATCACCTACAGCTTCATCCCATACTTTCCCATTTTCCTTACATAAGGTTAGTACGAGTTCATCAAAATGTCGGTCAATCAAATCCCTAAACTTATAGAGCACCTGAACCCTTTTCAATACCGGGGTATCCGCCCATTCAGGAAATGCCTGATGAGCGGATTGAATGGCTTGGTCCAATTCACTTTGGGTACACATCGGCACTTGTGCAAGAACCTTACCTGTACTGGGGTTGTGAATGTTTTGATAATTTCCTGAGGAGGAATCGGTCCATTCACCATTAATATTCAGCCTTAGCTTTTTGATTTCGCCTTCATTCAAAATTTCGGTCTCTGCCATTTTTAATATTTGGTTATATGAGTTCTTACTTCTGGATATCTAGGATTTGAAACTGTAACCAAAATCCGCAAGATATTTTTTGCTTATTTCCGCTGCTTCTTTAGGGGTCCGCGGCATCTTCTTGGAATAGTCCAATTCTGCCATGACCATACCTTTGTAATCCGAATTCTCCAAAACGTCCAGCACCTCCTTAATCTTTACTTTTCCCATGCCCAAGGGCGCATATCCCAAATAGTACTCTCCCCCATCGAAATCCTTGAGGTGAATGTGTTCCGTAATCGAAATAAAATCCTTCAGTACCTGTACCGGATCCCCACCTCCTTTTTTTAGTTGGCCAATGTCCGGCCCAAATCTTACATACTTTGTGTCCACATTGTTCATCAAGGAATAAACTTCATCGGGCAGTTCTATGGGGGTATCCGTATGTTGGTGAAATGCAAAGGTGATTCCCTCATCGGTAACCCTTTTGGCATATTCGTTAAATGCATTGATAATGGTGGACTTGTATTCTGCATATTGGTAATTGTCCACTTTTTTCCGATTCATGCTTGCACTGAATTCCATGACATCACCACCGTATTTTTTACAGAGTTTTGCCCATTTCACCAATTTGTCCCCTTCTTCCTTTATGACCCTTTTATCCAGAACGTTGGCCATACAAAAAGCAGATTTAAGCGGTAGTTGGTACTTTTCTATCAATGTTCCGATACCTCCTTCTTTCTTTTCATAGTCTTCGATAACCCTGCCAAAGGTCTCAAAGGCATTAAATCCAAGTTCCGACATACCTTTCATGGCAGGTTCCAGATCATCAGTGCCGTACCCCCATGTGATGTAGGTATACCCGATATCTAATTTGGTATGATACTTCAGCTTAAAGTCAGGAATTGAGGGCATCATTAATCCCAGGGCCCCGACTCCGGCCGTATGTAGAAAATCTCTTCGTGTTCCCATTTGTCTTTGCTTTAATAATTCGGCTATTTAAAATGTTATTCCGAGGCTATCTTATCACCATAAACAGTAAAAAACACACCAACTAATAAGATGAAGGCACCCAGTATCTTCATTCCGGTAATCTTGCTCACCGGTGACCCCAATATTCCATAATGGGAGAATACCAAACCACATAAAACTTGCCCGGCCAACATGATTATCATTACCGGACCTGCACCCAATCTTGGAATCAACCAGGCAATGCCAAAAACAAGACAACCGCCCATGGCCCCCGCCGTAAACAGCCAAAAGGGTACTTCCCTTAACCGTTCAAAAAATTGTGGCTCCCAGCCGGTAAGACCTATAAGTAATGCGGCCACTGCCCCAATTACCCAAAATAAGGCATTGCCCATACGTGGATTGTTCACAATATTCCCGACACTTCCATTCATCGCCAAATGGAGACAAAGAACAATCCCAATTACAAAACTTAACAATATCAATAGTGCTTTCATCTGTTGGTATTTATCAATTATTTAAAGTCAGATGTGCCCGTTATGTTTAGGCCGGTATAATCTTGCCCGTCGGCAGACAGGTACGCCAACCAACCTCTCGGTCAGTACCAATAATTGTTATGGCTCATTTCACAACCACGAACTTGATTTAAATACAACAAGCTATAGCTTTTGCATTTCTTAATCAATCATAATTGTACTTCAAATATACTAATTTTTGTATACAATTATAAATTTTAAATGTATTTTTTATCTTAACCTTTTCGACTATTGCCTTGAGCCATAACCCGGTTATACTACATTTTTCCGATTTTGTTATGGAAATAAGTTGCTATGGCCTATTGAAGGTACATCCTTCAATTTGACAGGAATTAACCAGGCAGGTTGGCATACAATATATCAATCCGGCAATTTGAATGCCATGTACTTTCCTAGAAAGCCACTGTTTTTGTTCCCCGTTACAGCGATGACTACATATTGTTCACCATCAATCTCATAGGTAGTAGGCGTTGCCAGTCCGGGCCCGGGTAGTTGATATTCCCACAACAGTTCGCCACTGTCCTTGTCAAACGCACGGAATTTAGCATCTTTGGTAGCTGCAATAAAAATAAGTCCCCCCGCAGTTACGACAGGACCTCCTTGATTGATCGTTCCCGTAGGGGGAATTCCCTTTTTTGTCAATTCCTCATATTCTCCCAACGGTATTTGCCAAAGTATCTCCCCTTTGTTTAAATCAACTGCATTTAAAGTTCCCCAAGGCGGTTTAATGGCCGGATACCCTTCCTCATCCGTAAAGGTTATATATCCCCGATTGGTATATTTTAGTCTTTTGGTCAGGTTCTTTAGATTTTCGGTGCTGTCCAAAGTAGTTTCCTTTTCGGATTCCCACGACTCCGTCTTTTCTACGCTATTTTTTTGAATATCATCCAATCCGAGCAAATAAGCTGCGATTGCCGACTTTTCCTCTGCAGTCACATAGCTCATTGCGGGCATTAGGCCCCTGCCATTTTCGATATACCCTACTATATTGGAATGGGAGAGTTTTTCCTCGATTCCGATCAATGAGGGAATATAGTGCCCTCCTTCGCGGGACGGGCCGTGACATGTGGCGCAATATGTTTGGTACAACTGAAATCCATTCAGGTCATTTGATGCCAGTTCGGCTTCTAAATCGATTAATTTTAACAACCAGGGCACATCATTTACGTTAATTATCAAGGTTCCGGTTTCCTCATCAATGGCCCCGCCCCCCCAGTTGGCGCCCCCGTTATAAAAGGGTTGGACAATGACTCCCTCAGTATTGGGCGGTGTGAATATTTTGGTTTGATATTTTTTTAGCTCCTTCCTTACATAGGCATTGGCCTCGGGAGAAATATCTGTGGCCAAATCCTCCGTTAACTCCTGTCTCGTAAATGGTGGAGGCTTTACGGGAAGTGGTTGGGTCGGCCAGGTAACCTCATCCGTCATCGAGGATTGAGGCACCGGGACTTCCTTGATCTCAAAAAGCGGTTCCCCGGTTATCCTATTGAACAAATAAACGTATCCCTGCTTGGTAGGTTGAGCCACGGCATCTATCTCCTGACCATCATGGACCACCGTGGTCAAATTAGGCGGACAGGACAAATCCCTATCCCATAGATCATGATGCACAAATTGATAATGCCAGATTCTTTCACCTGTCTCAGCATTAAGGGCCAAAAGGCAATTTGAAAACAAGTTCTGCCCTGTTCTATTGGCTCCATAAAAATCATAGGTTGCGGAACCCGTCGGAACATAAACGATGCCCCTTTCCACATCAAGGCTCAATCCGCTCCAACTATTGGCTCCGCCAATATATTTGTATGCGTTTTCGGGCCACGTATCATAACCAAAATCCCCTGGTTCCGGTATAGTCCGAAACACCCATTCCAATTCACCGGTAATGGCATTAAATGCCCTAATGTGACCAGGGGCCGCAGGCAAAAACTCGGACACCGTAGACCCGGCAATAATCAAATCCTTGTACACAATACCAGGGGAGGTAGCCCGTACACCCTTTATTTCTTGGTCACCCAATCCCGTGGAATAACGTATTCTACCATTTTCCCCAAAACTATCGACAATTTTGCCCGTTTTGGCATCTACCGCATATAGGAATTCAGAATACACATAAAAAATTCGACTATCCGATTCTTTTTCCCAATACATTAATCCCCTGGCGGATGACTGGTTACCTATAGAATCATATTCCTTTAGATCTAGATACCATTTCTCCTGGCCGGTAAGGGCATCCAGGGCAACCATATTTCTACTGGCGGTGGTACCATATAAGACCCCATTTACCATCAATGGATTGCACTTCACCTGCCCATGGGTTTCCGTCGGTCTCATATCATAGGACCAGGCCACTTCAAGCGATTCGACGTTTTCCTTATTTATTTGCGATAATTTCGAATATTTGTTGCTGGAAGGCGATCCGTTGTAACTTCTCCATTCGCTAGTCCCCTTGTCCCTTGAAGATTCTTCCGGGGTACAGGCCACTATGGTTAAGAAGATTATAAAGGTTGAACTAAACCTGAAGATTCTCATTTAAAATAGGTCTTGGTCAATTCTGATTCAAAACCAACTTCGGGTACTTCTGCTCCGGCGGTCCAGATTATGGCATTGAGTACAAATTTTCTAAAATCAGGGATATACATATTTTCATGATTGTGACATCCAGTAAAACCAAATCCACGACCTCCATCGGGTCGTTCCATTGCCCAGGCAATGGTTTCCGGCTTTGGATCTTCCTTGGGCAATGAAGACTTTAGAATAGGTATTATTCGGTTAGGATCCTCACCAAAGTACATGCGGTGATAGTACTCGGCTACCGAAGTCCATGGCTTTACCCCATTGAGTATTGGATGTTCGGGACTTGCCAATTCCACAGTCTCCGTAGCCGTGGTCCCAGGGGTATTGGAATCTCCGTCTACATTGGACTTTCCATCCAAATAATACCCCCCTACCCATTTTGAGTACCGATCTTGTGCAATTGGATGATCTACCCATGTCGCATAATGAAGGACCACTAATCCCATGCCTCCGTCCATTTTAGCATCAAAGTACTTCAGAAATTTTTTGTAATCGGCATCTTGATACTCTTCGGCCCTGGGATTGGGCGGAAATATACCGTGCCATTCATGGGC
Organism: uncultured Flavobacteriaceae bacterium; assembly: GCA_947494715.1. Classification (GTDB taxonomy): domain Bacteria; phylum Bacteroidota; class Bacteroidia; order Flavobacteriales; family Flavobacteriaceae; genus Ulvibacterium. Next base: position 141,974 of record CANLWG010000015.1, read on the forward strand.
GTACCTATCCGCACTGGTATGGACAACAACAACATCAACATCCTCCAAACTGCCAATTGGCGGTCTTTCCCCTACATACATTTGCACATCGATATCAATTCCGTTCTTCCCTTCCCTCAAACAGTCCCTGACAATAAGGAGATCCTGGATGTATTTATGGCATGGTTTGCTGTTGTCGCTACAATGATCATTAGGGCCTGCGATCAAAACAATTTTATACGTTGAAGGGGGATGGTCAGTTGGTTTACTGGGCGTTGATTGACAACCCGCGAACACAGATGCTGTCATAATCCAAGCCAGAAAGAGGCTGCCGTTCTTTTTGAAAATCATAAAAAATATATTATTATAATATAATATTGCATACAAATGTATGCAATATTTTAATAAATAGCACATTAGGCATCTATTTTTTTAGAAAAATGAACATGGAGCGAAGAGATTCCCAGCGATGAGAGAAATTTGCGCATGCCTTGATGGCCTTGCCGCCGCAAAATTCTCTTGACTTTAAGAGAGTTTGGCGCATCAATTTACCAAAGAATTCTTTACGCTAATTTGAGATTCGGTAGTTTGGCCCGACATCATTTTGATGAACTACAAATATTGTTGGGGACACTATCCAAGCCCAATTTGAAAAGGCTAAATCGAAATTTATTTTCAATCATCGGTCTTCAAATCTAAACGACCAAAATTTGCGTAGCCGTTGCGTGAATATCCAACTACCGAAAGCATTTGGCTAAAATCTTAAATTCCGATACTGGAGAGACTATTGTGAAATAATTACTAAATTACCAAAAAAAATGCTTTTATCCCCACTTCGACATCGTTCAAATTTTGTACGACAATCTTTTTCAAATGGCGTTTCATAGCTAAAGCCAAAGTTTAGTCTTATTTACTCCTCTCAAAAAATGGAAAATTAGACTATTTCGAATAAAATAATATTTATATGTGTATTAATATTCAATTTTATATTATTTTTGTATACAATATTTTAGAGACAAAATTTCATGCCGACCACGATATTAGGAATTGGATCGTATACTTTCCCCCTAGCGATCCAAACAAAGAACGCCAATCATTCAATGAGCCTAAATCAACTCTTGGCAAAGGCGTACGATTATGAAATCCATACAATTCAAATTGCAGATAATCATCCGCTTCATCTGATGTCCAAGGAGGAATTGATTTCCCTAAGGCAACAAGCAACCGATTTAGGCATTGACTTAGAAGTAGGTACACGACGTTTGGAGGAGAAACATATGTTGAACTACCTAAAAATTGCAGAACATCTAAACTCAAAATTTCTGAGAGTCGTAATCGATGATGTAAACTACGAACCTTCGAAGAAGGCCATTATAGACATCTTGCAAAAACTCGTTCCAAGCTTAGAGAAATCCGGAATAGTATTGGCAATTGAAAACCACGATAGATTTCGATCATCGGATTATGCCGAGATCATTGAATCCACCGGTTCCGATTGGATCGGTATTTGTTTGGATACAGCCAATTCATTAGGTGCCGGGGAAGGAATCAACGAAGTTTTGGATAGTCTCGCAAGGTATTGTATAAATCTACATATAAAGGACATTACTGTCGCCAGGGTGCCAAGCAACATGGGTTTCAATGTCCGTGGCTGTCCCGCAGGTGAAGGGATAATTAATATCCCTGATGTTCTGCGGAGGGTGCAAAACAACGGCAAATTAGTATCGATTACGCTTGAAGTATGGTCAGAGGACGATGGCACGGAAGAATTAAAAATAGATAGAGAAAATAGGTGGGCGAATAAAAGCATTAAATATCTGAAAAAATTAATCGATACATATGACTATGAATAAAGTTACACTTGTAGGAGCTGGCGGCAAAATGGGCATGCGTTGCACCCATAATTTACTGAAATCGGAATATGAAGTAAGTTATCTGGAAATAGCCCCTGACGCCATTAAAAAATTAAACGTGTTAGGTGTAGAAATATCAGACCCGGAAATAGTGTTAAGCGATGCGGATATCGTAATACTTGCTATTCCCGATGTTGCCATTCAAGCTGTTTCGGCTACTGTAGTGCCCAAATTAAAACCAGGAGCAATGGTAGTGTGCCTAGATCCCGCAGCTCCCTTTGCCGGGCATCTGCCCCTTAGGGAAGATTTGACCTATTACGTAACACATCCATCCCATCCTTCGGTCTTTAACTGGGAAGCCAATCAAGAAATGCATTTTGATTATTATGGGGGTATAGCAGCGAAACAGACCGTGGTCTCCGCTATTATGCATGGCCCAGAAGAGCATTTCCAAATAGGCGACAAATTGACCAAGGTAATCTTTCAACCCGTTACCAAGAACTATAAAATTACCGTTGAACAAATGGCCATTCTAGAACCCGGATTTAGCGAAACGCTCTGCTCAACCTGTATAAAAAAGATACGGGATGGATTGGATATCGTAGTTTCAAAAGGGGTTCCGGAAGAAGTGGCAAAAGAATTCATTTTGGGGCATATCAATATTCAACTTGCGGTGTTGTTCGGGGAATTACCCATCCAATTTTCAGATGCCGCCATCAAAGCGCTGGAAAGGGCCGAAGATATTCTCTTTAAAGAAGGATGGGAGCAGATTTTTGAAATTGATAATATAAAGGAACAAATAAAGGCTATAACCGAATAAAATGCAAAAGCTCAATTTTGCCGTGTTTGGTACCGGATTTTGGTCCAATTACCAAATACCAGGATGGTTGGAACTTGGTGACCTAAAATGTCTGGCCGCCTATAACCGGACGATAGAAAAAGCCAAGAAAATTGGTGAAAAATTTGATATTCCTTTTATATACGATAATCCCGAAAAGCTGATTAAAAATCACGGTGATCTAGACTTTGTGGATATCTGTACCAATGTTGAGACCCATCTACCCCTGACCAAGTTAGCCGCAGAAAACGGATTGGATATCGTTTGCCAAAAACCTATGGCCGGGAACTTGGACGATGCCCGAGAGATGTTGAGAATTTGTAATCATAACGACGTAAAACTTTTTATTAATGAAAATTTCAGGTGGCAGACACCCATCAGGGCATTTAAGAAAATCATGGATTCCGGGGAAATCGGCAAACCCTTCAAGGCTAGAATATCATTCTGCACCGCTTTTCCTGTGTTCGAGAATCAACCTTTTTTAAAGGAGGTAGAACATTTTATTTTAGCCGATGTTGGTTCCCATACGTTGGATCTATGCCGATTTCTTTTTGGGGAAGTAGACACGCTGTATTGTCAAACCGCCAAGATCAATCCCACGATAAAAGGGGAGGACGTTGCCTCTATACTGCTTAAAATGGTTTCGGGCTTAACCTGCTTTGTGGAAATGTCCTATGCTTCCCGACTGGAAAAAGATTCATTCCCTGAAGCCCTAATTTTATTGGAGGGCAGCCATGGATCCATTTATTTGGACCATGGTTATGAAATAAAAATCACTACAAAGAAAGGCACTGTCAAAAAAAGCGTAGAACCCCAAATCTATCCTTGGGTAAATCCAGAATATACCATAGTGCATTCCAGTATCGTAGACTGTCAACGCAATATTCTGGAAGGACTTCGAGGAAATAGGGCCGAAACAACAGGTGCGGATAACTTAAAAACGGCCGAACTGGTCTGGGGTTCCTACCGTTCCGCGGAGACAAATGAATTGGTACGGTTACAGTAAATCGACTTGGTTTAGGTCGGAATCAAAAATGGTAATCCCCTTTTCCGGGAGTACTAGGTTTCGATTCTTTATTTTGACCACCTGCTCCTTGGAGCCAAGGTTTAGCAATACATAATATTTTTCATCTCCCTTTTGAAAAACAAGTCCATCATACGCCTGTGGATAGGGAGAGACCGTTTTTAGTACTTCATATTCCTTCATTTTTGCCAAGAAGGCCAAAACCTTGTAAACGGGGAATAATTTCTTGCTATCTAAAATTCCTTCGGATCCATACGTTTGAAACAGGGTAATTTCATCGATTTCAGCCTCACTGATATATTTTATGCTCAACAGCGTCCATAGGGCCGTCAATTCCGAAGACTGGCGGGGATCTGATCGTTGGACCTTCGTTAAAAATCGTGCATTTGCATCCGTGGCGGCAGGGTTTAAGCGTCCCGTCAAGGTAATAGGCGATATATGTACCGGCTTTCCATCAGAAATGGCTTTTGCGCTTTTGCCCATATCCAGAAAGGTGCTTGAGGTTTCCAAAATTGATGTATCATCAAAGGCATGGACCTGTGGATGGACCGAAAACGAAAGATAATCTATCTTATCCATGGGAGGTCTCATTCTATTGACCTCCGTAAAATAGTAATCGGTACCGCCCCCTATAGGCACTTCTCCTAGACTCCGGCGAACTGCTTTAGAAAATGAGGCTATAAACCCTGCTGAATTACTGATTTCATCCAAATCCACGGCCATAACCTTTTTTATGTCCAATTTGGAGAAATTCGAAACTGTTATGATTTCCCTCAGATGGGCGCCAATTTCCTTTGCATTGCTATATATAAATAGCTCCACTGGCAGACCCAGTTGCAATGCTTGTCGGGTTTGTTTTTCAAAATCATTTTTCCAATCCCCTTCATGGGTCTTGGCCTCCAGTCTTAAGTGGGCCAGGTCCAGTTTTTTCAAATCTTCTATGTGCCGCTCTTCCAAGACCGTCCCGTTGGCCACTAAACCGATCTGGGGAAGTTCATATTCCTTGTCCCCTATTAGCAATTGGTTCTTTGGAACGAGGACCGGATCATCTTGAGGCCGTCCGGAAAAGGTAATGGAAATCTTTTGGTGGACTTCCTCCCCTTTACTGATATCCACGGGAAAAGGTCTTTCCAAAGGGGTACAATAGGTCTTATAGGAAGCATCCAACCAATTGCGCTGGTCCTCCATCTCAAAGACCTCCCCGCTAAACTCTATGTTGACCGCTAACCCATTTTCCTCCCAATGCATGCCCTTAATATCCTTAAAGGGTTGATGTGGACTTATAGTTTCAGGGAATATTCCCATAGTTTTACTACCGTCCGAATGTTCAATTTCAACAGATTTTCCTGCCATTCTATTGGGATGCAAAAGGACAAAACCCAAACGGTTTCCTTTAAAATTGCTATGCGCTTTCCCCGCAATATCGAACGCTACTTCATTGGCATTGGCGGTAACGGCACAGTTCCATCTAAAATCAATACTGTCCCTAAAACTTTTGACTTGGTAATTCAAATGAAAACCTATTCCGGCACTATTATATACAGTGTCCTCCACCGTGTTGGGAACCGTTCCCCAATTGGCATCCCTTACGAAGAAATTTATCCCTCTTATAACTTCCAATCCCTGATAGGTAATGTAGCGTAGGCCCCCATTTTCAAAGGTCATACGTATTGGTCCAGAAGTAAGATCGCCTTTATTATAAAGCCCGTCCACTTGCATATCAATTTTTTTGTTTGCCATGGGTTCTATGCGTTTGCAACATGATAGGGCTGTACATATTACGAAAAAGAAAAGTACTTTATGCATGGTTAATATTTTGATCCCCACATGGAAGCCGATTTTTCTTCAAGATTGCCTTGATGAATCACAAAACCGGGATCTACTATCAGTTCGTCCACTTCTTTCCCATTTATCCTATCCAGTAGGGCTTCCACTGCAGATTCACATTCAAAATACACGTCTTGAACACCATCCGCATCCAGATATTCTTCCTTCAACATACGGTACGCCATGGCATCCCCATCAAAACCACCTAAAATTACGTGGTCCGGATGGCCTATTTTGTGGTATTTGTCCGCATTTTTCAAAGCTGAAATAATGGAAGGAAACAAAAAATCCGAGCAGGTAAAAATGAAATTTATATCGGGATTTGCCTGAAGTGCGTTGGTTACTCCCGCCAATGCCTTTTCCTGGTTCCATTCCGTGGGAACCTCGGCCACAACCTCTATAATATCCGAGAATTCGGCGACCGCATCATTAAATCCATTTCTCCTATTGATCGCGTTCATATCGCCCAAATCGCCAATGAGTATCATCGCTTTATGCTTTTTTCCCTTTTTCCGGGCAAGCCTTCCCAAATGTCGTACTGTATTCAAGCTAATCTCATAATTATCGGCAACCACGGTAACATATTCCCCAGGATTTTCCGCCGGAAGTCTATTGTATATGGCAATAGGAATACCCGCCCTATTGGCTGCCTTGATAATGGGAATAATGGTATGGGCATCCTTGGGTGCTATAACGATGCCATCGACACCTCGTGAAATAAAGTTATTCACCTGCTCAAACTGTCGGTTAGCGTCGCCGTTGGCAACCGCCTCTAGATAGACAAGGTCATATTCTTCACAAGAAGCTTTTAACGCATCTATGCTGGCCACCCAATATTCTGTCTGTAACGTTTCAAAGGAAATTCCGATAGTCGTTTTATCTTTTATGTCCTTGCAGGAACAGAGCACCAGCAATAATCCTACAAGTTTTGTCATTTTGTTTTTTGAAACCATCCTATGCCAAGAATTAATTGATGCCCAACCTTTTCAATTTTTTCTGCTGTAAATGCCGTATGCTATCGATGAGTACGATAAGAAATATTACCCCTCCTGTTATCACGGTATAGAGATAAGGATCTGCATTCACCATAACCAAACCATTTTGAATGGACTGTATTAGCAAAACACCTATCAAAGTTCCCGGAAATATGCTTCCCCTACCCCCAAAAAGACTTGTTCCTCCCAGTACGGAAGCGGCTATGGCCATAAACTCGCTCTGAAGGCCAAAGGTGGGGGATATCGCACCCAATTGGGCTATCGCAACGAGACCTCCCAAAGCGGCACAAAAACCACAAATAATATAGACTTTAAGGAGAAGACCATCCACGGGGATACCCGCTTTCCTTGATTTTACCTCGTCATGCCCTACGGCATACAAGTGCTTTCCGAAAATTGTTTTGGTCAATACCAGATGCCCTGCTATAATTACAATGGTCATAACAATTATGGGGGCCGGAACACCAAAAAATTTTGTAGAACCGATTTTTAGAAAAGATTCGGGCAGGTTTACCGCCCTGGTCTCAGAGATAAAGAGCCCTAGACCCCGGCCTACATAAAATGTGGCAAGGGTTACGATAAAGGGAATAACTTTGGCCTTAAAGATAAAGGCTCCGTTTATCAACCCAAAAAGGACACCGATTACCAGGACCAGCGTACAGGCCATCCATAAGGGAAAACCTGCAACCACCAATTTCCCGGAAATTACCCCGGCCAAGAACATAATAGACCCCACGGAGAGATCGATTCCGGCAGTAAGCAATACGAAAGTCATTCCCGTTGCTATGATGGCCAAAGAGGACGCTTGAACCAGAATATTGAAAAAGTTTTGAAATGAAAAAAAATGATGGGACAATATACTGAATGTGAGCAACACTATGGCAAAAAGTACAAGTGTTGAATTATTCAGTATACGTTGGGTGGTTTTGTTCATTATCCAGTTCATAGTTTTTGTTCCTCCTTTCCTGCTTTATGAAGTGCCGCTTCCAATATTTTGGAGCGATCAAATTCCTCCTTTTCGAATTCCTTGGTAATCTGTCCTTCGCTCACGACCAGAATTCTGTCGCACAGTCCCAATAATTCCTCTATCTCCGAAGATATAAGCATAATACTAGATCCGCATTCTACCAAGGAATTGGCCAATACATATATTTCATGTTTCGCACCAATATCTATTCCCTTGGTGGGCTCATCCAAAATGAATAGCTTGGGGTGTATCAACAACCATTTGGCCAATACTACCTTTTGCTGATTGCCTCCACTTAAGGTAGAAACCAATTGATCCGTAATGCTGTGATATTTAGTCTTTGTGGCGTCGGCCTGAGTTTTGCTTTTTTTCTTGACTTCCTTGTAGTCGATGATATTAAACCGCCTTGTGAAGCTGGGCAATGCCGCGAGTTGTATGTTTTTTTCCAAATTCTGAAGTGTCATAAGGCCTTCCTCCTGTCTGTTCTCGGTAAGAAATGCCACGCCTTCCTTGATCCATTGAACCGGGTTAGGCGACGTGATTTCCTTTCCATTCCAGATAATGCTGCCCGTTTCCATCGGATCCAGACCGTAGATAAGACGCGCCATTTCCGAACGTCCTGCACCGACCAAGCCATAAAAGCCCAAGATTTCCTGTTTCCTTATCGAAAAGGACATATTTTGAATAAAACCGGCTCCCAGATTTTTGACCTCCAGGGAGAATTCCTTGAGTGGAACCGTATTCCGGTGGGGAAAGAATTGATCCATATCCCGACCTACCATATCTTTGACCATACTTGGAATGGTATAATTTTGCCTTTCCCCCGAACTAATTAATTCCCCGTCCCGCAGTACTGCTATCCGATCGGCAAGGTGCATAATATCATCCAGGTTATGACTTATATAGATCATGGCAATCCCCTCTTGTTTAAGCTTTTTGATCAGTTGAAACAACTTTTGCGCCTCATGACGGGTAAGCGAAGTAGTAGGTTCGTCAAATATGATGATCCGGGGAGAAGCGCTCAAAGCCTTTGCAATCTCCAGCATTTGGCGTTGGGCCGCCGTCAATCGTTCCACAGGAGATTTAGGCGAAACGGACAGCCCAACCTGGGAGAGCAACTCCAAGGCCTTTTTTCGAGCCTGTTTTTGATTCAGAAAAGAGAATCCCATGGTCTTTTTCCTTGGATAATTACTGATAAAGAGATTTTCGGCTACACTAAGATTAAGAAAGAGATTCAATTCCTGATGGATAAATGAAATACCTTCGTTAAGGGCATCGTTCGGCGATTTAGGGTGGTAATTTTTACCATTGACCCTCATTTCTCCGGAACTGGGTGGAAAGATGCCGCCCAAAATATTCATTAAAGTCGATTTTCCGGCACCATTTTCCCCAACCAGACCCAATAGCTCTCCTTTGTCCAGCTTAAATCCAACACCTTTAAGTACGTTTACCTCTCCAAATGATTTTTGTATCTGTTTTAGTTCCAACAACATATTAGGCGGTGGTCTTGAGTGATTTTTCCTTTAAGGTATTCAGCATGGCGGCGGCAAGGATTACGGCTCCCTTAACGATCATAATCAGAAAAAAGGAAAGCCCTATAAGATTTAGGCTATTGTCCAACAAAGTCATAAAAAGTGCCCCGAAAAAGGTCCATATTATTTTTCCCTTCCCACCGAATAGGCTGGTACCCCCTATGACAACCGCCCCAATGACATCCAAGAGAATATTCTGTCCCATTACGGGTGACCCTGTTTCCAATCTGGCCGTATAGAATATGGCCCCGACAGCTGCGCAAAATCCACTGAACATATAGACCAGAATCAGCGTCCTATGAACCTTGACCCCTGATATTTTGGCCACTTCACAATTGAGCCCAATGGCATAGATCCATTCCCCGAACAATGTTTTGTTCAATAAAAAGTAGGCCAATACCAGTACAAATACGCCGATAAAAACCGGTACTGGAATACCAAGGAAGAAGCTGTAGGACATGTTGACAAAGGGTTCCGGTAAATTATATATATTCTGGGATTGTGTGCACCAAATGGCGAATCCACTAAAGAGCATCATGGTGGTCAGGGTCACCATGAAGGCGGGCATACCAAATTTAGTAACGGATATACCGTTTACCATTCCAATGACCATTCCCACGAGCAACATAGTCAATATTCCAAAGAAAATGGATTCCGGATCACTAAAAATAGAGGTGTCGGAACTCATGACATATCCCCCTGCGATACTGCAGACCGCAATAATGGACGTAACGGAAAGATCTATTCCTGCGGTTATCATCACATAGGTCTGACCTATGGCAACAACAAGCAAGGGCAATAGATTGTAGAGTATATTCCATGAGTTGTTCATGGTAAAGAATCCAGGTGCCAATAAAGAGGCCAGTACGTAATAGATAAGACAAACGTAAATTAGAATATTGGATGATTTGCCGTACCCCCCTTTAAAAAAAGATTTCAATGGTCTGTATTTAGTTTATAGGCCTGGTGCGTCAAAGTCCCGATTTTTTGAATCGATTACCAAAACCCAATCATGACCCTTACCGGATGAGGGAGGGTTGATCTTTATTGTATTGGATTTTCTTAAATCCTCTCCCGAAAAGGCGATCCCTGTTCTCGGATCAAACCACCATGTCCCAAAAGCCGATCCCGTAAGACTCTCGAGATTGACGTGAATTTCCTTACCTGTGGGAAAATATACCATGGCATAGCTACCATCCCTATCCCTAGTCGCTACTACGTAATCCGTGTTTTCTACCTGATCTTCCACGATGAGCTTCTGATCGGGTATTCTAGATAAAAACGGTCTTGACAACATCAAATTTTTTAGATGTTTTGCCTGATTGGCCATGGGCAGATCCAAAGCGACCATCCACGGTCTTAAAGGTCTATTGATCCCCTCCCTTTCTTGGGTAAACATCTGCCAAACGGCATGACAACCGTAGGTTTGGCCGAATGCTCCCGCAAACACATTCCAATACATTTCCTTACGAATGTCTTCTGGAATACTATGGCCAAATTCATCGGGTTTAAAACAGTTGGGATGATCTTCATAAAGTGGCTCTCCGTCCAAAACAGGTTTTATTGGATCAAGATTATAGTCATGTACAATATGTTTAAAGGTCAATTTGTCCGGACAATGCCCTGTTTGGTGCATATTAAAATCCAGCCATTTATCCGAATGGAACCATTGCGAGGAACCACCAAGCGTTGTGGGTTGCGGATGAAATGTCATTAGTGTTTCGTCGTATCCTCCCACTCCATCGACTACCCCTTCGGCCATTTCCCGGTAAACAGCAACGTCATTGGTATTATCCCTTGGGTTTCGATCTCCTCCAATGACCCAGATAATATTATCCCTATCCTTATATCTATTCCCTAGCCATTTTCCGAATGCCCTCGCATTGTCCTCATTGAAAACTTCCGGTCCAACACCCCAGTGGGCCGTGTAAAGTTTATCTCCCCAAGTAGGTAACAGGGCAATGTACAGACCAAGATCATTGGCTTTCCCTATGACATAATCCACATGCTCAAAATATTCGGGATTAGGGGATTTGGGATTGTTATCGACCAAGGGTTTATGCCCATAGGGATTGGGGTCGTTTAGACCATCTATTTCCGCGAGAGCCACGGCCTGAATGACATTAAATCCCTGGGATGCCCTTTTTTCCAGATACTGGTCCACCTCCTCTCTATCGCAACGGTGAAATAATTCCCATGCCGTATCGGCAAGCCAGAAGAAAGGCTCTCCATTCTCCTTGACCAAAAAACGATCGTTATCGGAAACCCTTAAAGTTTGGGCCACCGTGTGGATTGAAATCAGCAAGATTGAACAGTGTATAATTCTTTTGGTAATTCTTCTCATATATAAATCAATTTTGAACGGTATCCGTACAACAGAACCTTAGGCTTTATTAAATTAAAAAAAACTAACATCTTTTTCACTAAATCGACAAGGTCAAATATACAATATAAAACATATTTCATACAATAATATCATTTTTTTTCATACATTTTATACATGTAATTGTATATTTGTTGTCGCCTTTATCAAAAGAAGGCAACAGAAACCAAAAAGAAACTAGGCTGTCCGCCAACCGTAATGGATTTACCAGCAAGAAAAAGCAATTATACCTAATTTGGGTATACCCTCATGGAGGTACGCTTCGGAACGAAGGTTGAATATAGGATTGCCCCAACGCGAAACATATCTTAATGGATAAAAAATTGAGTAAACGATCTGCGGATAATATTAGGGCCCTAGCCGTGGCAATGGTAGAAAAGGCCAAATCCGGGCATCCTGGAGGCCCAATGGGAGGTGCGGACTTTATGCATATTCTATATTCGGAATTTATTAATTATGACCCATTGGATATGCACTGGCCCTTTAGGGACCGTTTCTTTATGGATGCGGGCCATCTTTCTTCCTTAATGTACGCCCAATATTTCGTATTAGGGAACTTTGAAAAAAAGGACATTGCTAACTTTAGGCAATGGGGTTCCGTGACTCCGGGACATCCCGAATTGGATGTGGCTAGAGGAATAGAAAATACATCCGGCCCCCTAGGCCAGGGCCATACCATGGGAGTGGGTGCCGCCATTGCCGCCAAGTTCTTGAGTGCGCGTTTTGGCGATTGGATGGACTACAAGATTTATGGCTATATATCCGATGGTGGAATACAGGAGGAGATTTCTCAAGGAGCGGGAAGACTTGCGGGCCACCTAGGGTTGAATAATTTTATTTTGTTCTATGATGCCAACGACGTCCAGCTATCCACCAAAACCAAAGAGGTGACCTCCGAGAAAACGGCAATGAAGTATTTGGCCTGGGGCTGGAAAGTGGTTACCATAGACGGGCACGATCATGACGAGATAAGAAAAGCACTCAAGGAAGCCCATGAAGAACGGGAGAGGCCTACGCTCATTATGGGACGGACTATCATGGGTAAGGGAGCGATTGGAAAAGACGGTTCCCCGTACGAGGGATATACCGAATTACACGGTAAGCCCCTGGGGGACACCGGTGCGGACTATGAAAAAACGCTTAAAAATCTGGGCACAGACCCCAAAAATCCTTTTACTATTTATCCCGATGTCGAGAATTTCTATGATTCGGTAATTGAAAGGAAAAAAGCTGAAGCATTGGCCAAAAAGAAAGAAATAGCGGCCTGGAGGTCAAAAAATAAGCCCTTGGCCAAAAAATTGGAGCGGTTCCTTGGCGGGCGGCTTCCAACGCTTGATTTTGAATCTATAGAACATAAAAAAGATTTAGCCACGCGGGCCGCTTCTTCCAATGTTTTGACCTATCTCGCCGATAAGGTTGAAAATATGATCGTTTCATCCGCCGACCTTTCCAATAGTGACAAAACCGATGGTTTCCTCCAGAAAACTACCGTAATGGGGAAGGGTGATTTTTCCGGGGCCTTTTTACAGGCCGGGGTTTCGGAGTTGACTATGGCCGCGGTTGCCAATGGCATTGCCCTGCACGGTGGGATTATACCTGTGGTGGCAACCTTCTTCGTTTTCTCGGATTATATGAAACCGGCAATTCGTCTAAGTTGCATTCAGGAATTGCCTGTTAAGTTTATTTGGACACACGACGCCTTTAGGGTGGGAGAAGATGGGCCCACCCATCAACCTATAGAACATGAGGCACAAATACGCCTCTTGGAGAAGGTAAGGAACCATAGCCATGGACAAAGTTTTTTGGCCCTGCGGCCTGCAGATTCCCAAGAGACCAGCGTAGCCTGGAAGATGGCAATGGAAAATAACAAAACACCCACTGGTCTAATTTTGTCAAGACAGGGAATAAAGGACCTCCCAACAAACTCCATATCTAGATATAAGGCAGCCCTGGGTGCCCAAAAAGGAGGGTATCTAATTAAGGAAGAGTCAAATCCATATATGGTACTTGTGGCCAATGGTTCGGAAGTGGCAACTTTAATTGAAGCCGCACACTATATAGAGGAGAGGTCGGGATTAAAGGTGAACATAGCCTCGATCCCATCTGAGGGTATGTTCAGACAAAATCCAAGAAGCTATCAAGAGCGTATCCTACCATCCAATAAACCCATATTTGGACTTACCGCCGGTCTCCCTGTGAATTTGGAGGCATTGGTCGGGCCCAATGGAAAGGTATTCGGTCTGGAACATTTTGGCTATTCCGCCCCGGCCGGAGTATTGGATGAAAAATTTGGGTTTACGGGAGAAAAGGTTTACGCCAAAGTGATGGACCATGTAAAAGGGTTATTTGAATTTTAGATATGGAAAGAAAGTGATAATTTGCATAAAAGCTCAAGTAAAGGAAAACGCTCAATTGTAAATAAAGGACCCATGTGCCAATGCATCAGGATAATTACACAATAGGGATCGATTTTGGTTCGGATTCAGTGCGTGCCTTATTGATTAATACAGATACTGGGGAGGAATTACGCTCATCCGTTCATTACTATAAAAGATGGAGCGAGGGCAAATACTGTGATGCGTCTAAAAATCAATTTAGGCAACATCCACTGGACTACATTGAAGGTTTAACAACTACTATCAATAATGTTTTAAATAACGTTGTCGAGGAAGTCAGGAAAAACATTGTCGGTATCGGTGTAGATACGACGGGATCCACCCCTGTGGCCGTTGATAAATTTGGAACACCCTTGGCCCTATTGGATGGATTCAAGGATAATCCGAACGCGATGTTCATACTTTGGAAGGATCACACGGCGGTCAGGGAAGCGGAAGAAATAAATGATTTATGCAGGCGATGGAAAGAGGATTATTCAAAATATTCGGGAGGTATTTATTCTTCGGAATGGTTTTGGGCCAAAATATTAAAAATTTCAAGAGAAGACGCCATGGTCTACAAGGCAGCACATTCCTGGGTGGAACACTGCGATTGGATTCCATTTCTATTGACAGGCTGCACTGATGTTCTTCGAATGAAAAGAAGTAGATGTGCTGCGGGACACAAGGCCCTATGGCATGCATCCTTTGGTGGTTTACCTCCAAATGATTTTTTTGTTGCGTTAGATCCTATTTTGGACGGACTAAGAGATCGAATGTTTACAGAAACCTATACTTCCGATATCCCCGCAGGAAACCTATCCCAGAAATGGGCCGAAAAACTGGGTTTGTCCACCAATGTTGTCGTTGCCGTTGGAGCCTTTGATGCACATATGGGCGCAGTAGGTGGACAAATTGAACCCCACTACCTAACAAAAATCATAGGAACTTCAACTTGTGATATTTTGGTTGCGGAGAAAACGGCTAACGCAAGACTTGTACAAGGAATTTGTGGTCAAGTCGATGGTTCCGTCCTTCCCGGAATGATGGGGTTAGAGGCCGGGCAGTCTGCATTTGGGGACCTATATGCATGGTATAGAAATTTATTGGCATGGCCAATTAAGCATGTACTTGCAAACTCTACGTTAATCGACCGACCCAAACAAAACCAAATAATAGAGGAAACGGTAGATGCAATTATTACCCAGTTAAGTGAGGCCGCATCTAAAGAACCTATAGGTTCTTCCGGTGAACTTACCCTGGACTGGATGAACGGACGCCGAACACCAGATGCCAATCAGTATTTGAAAGGGGCTATAACCGGTTTAAATCTTGGAAGTACGGCTCCAAAAATATTCAGATCCTTAGTAGAATCATCTTGTTTCGGAGCAAAGAAAATTGTGGATCGATTTATTTCAGAGGGTATTCCCATCAAGGGAGTTATAGCTTTGGGCGGTGTCGCAAAAAAGTCCACTTTTATTATGCAAATGATGGCAGATGTTCTCAATATGTCTATTAAGGTAGCATCTTCCGATCAAACCTGTGCTTTGGGTGCCGGTATGTTCGCCGCAACTGCGGCAGGAATCTACGATGATGTTTCACAAGCTGTAGAAAAAATGGGGAGCGGTTTTGACAGAATTTACATACCTAATATGCAAAATGTGAGAGCATATCAAGTGTTATACGAAAAATATGGAGACTTATGCAATACTATGGAAACACACATCATGAAACAGATATAAGATGGGCTACAAAACTCTAAAAGAAGAGGCCTATGAGGCTAATATGCAATTGCCCAGTCTCGGATTAGTCCTATTCACATTTGGCAATGCAAGTGCAGTGGATAGGTATAAAGGTGTTTTCGCCATTAAACCAAGTGGGGTGCCTTACGTAGACTTAGAACCAGGGGATATGGTCATTTGTGATTTTGATTCAAAAATTGTTGAAGGCAAAATGCGTCCTTCCTCAGATACCAAAACGCATGCCGTTTTATACAAAGAATGGTCGGATATTGGCGGAGTGGTACACACACATTCCACCTATGGCACTGCTTGGGCGCAAGCCATAAAGGACATTCCTATTTTTGGAACTACCCATGCCGATCACCTGGTTGTAGATATCCCTTGTGCCTCACCCATGAAGGATGAATATATTCAAGGTAATTACGAACATATGACAGGGTATCAAATCATTGATTGTTTAAACGAACGCGATTTGGATTACCATGAAATTGGCATGATTCTGGTAGGGAGCCATGCGCCCTTTAGCTGGGGAAAAACGGCAGCCGAGGCAGTGTACCATAGTGCCATATGCGAGGAAGTAGCCAAAATGGCCTTCCTTACCCAACAGATAAACCCCAATACTCCTACTTTAAAGGACGCTCTAAAGAAAAAGCATTATGAGCGCAAACATGGAAAGGATGCTTACTATGGTCAGTGATGTTGAAGATGTATTTTATAAATCCTCTGGTTTATTATGAGTAGATTCCCTTTTTAATCATATCGGTCCCATGAAAAAATTAACACCCAGAATACGTCATACTGTCTTTCTCCTTCTAATGTCATGTCTTTGCTCAAACAGTGACCAACTATTTGGACAAATGCAGAAATTGCAAATAGGAAACGACCATCGGTTTTTAGTAAACGAAGATGGAAGTCCCTTCGTATGGATCGGGGAGACCAATTGGTTTTTTGCGAAGTTGCCTCCCGCTACCCTGGATCTTATTTTGGAAGTGCGAAGTACACAGGGATTTACGGTAATGTCCGTGAGTTGTAGGGAAGATTTATATAATGGACTCGGAGGGCCGGGCAGCATAGCATCCCCAAATGAAGCATGGTGGTCCTACCTTGATCGGTACATTAAAAAAGCAGACGAAAAAAATTTATATGTTGCGATTACCTTGGGGTGGTGGGGACTGGCCAAAAACAATAGCGCAGAAGACTTGTTCACTTATGGCAAATGGGTGGGTAATCGATATAAGGACAACGATAATGTTATTTGGCTGACCTTGGGAGAATCCGGTAGCCACAAAAGAAAAGAAACGTTGTCCGACTCCAAAATAGAAGCACTTGTAAACGGTATAAGAGCCGGTGATACCGGTAACAAACTCTTGACCATACATGCGGACTATCAGCGAGGTTCAAGTATCTCAGATAACGGGGAACTTTGTGATTTTAACAACTGGCAGACCAGTCAATGGGATGCCCCGACAACTTTACCACGTGCTAGTCCCCCAATCGGGCAAGGTACGGTGTGGGACGTCATTCAATATGACTATAACAAAATGTACGATGGCAATCCAAGACCCACATTAGACTCCGAGGCCAAATACGAAAACAATAAGGATTTTTGCGGTTCCACGCCATTTGTTATCAGGCGCAGGGCCTACTTTACCATCTTTGCAGGGGCCTTTGGGCACACTTATGGAGCGGGAGGAATATGGGACGGACTGATTTCAAGGACCAGTTGTAGTGCAAGTGCATTGGAGGCTCTAAGATATCCAGGATCTATTCAGATAGGCTATTTAAGTAAATTTCTCCACGGTCTGAAAAATGACTTTTTAAAATTGTGCCCGGACCAAAGTATAATTACTGATGGGAATTCTGAAGATTACGACTATCACATCCAAGCAACTTTGGCAAATGACAAAAGTTTTGCATTGGTATACTCCGCAAGTGATTCGCCCTATACCCTAGATCTATCCAAACTATCAAAAAAATCGATATCATCCTTTTGGTATAACCCTCGCACTGGTCAGTATCATACTCAAGAAAAACTGGATTTGAACAAAGAGACAAAAGTTCAAAAATTCGACCCGCCCGGAGAATTTGGAAGTGAAAAGGACTGGGTTTTAGTTGTAGGGGAAATGGAACGTATCAATCATTTTGCTTTTAATTGAGATATTTATAATACCCATTTAATCAACGGATTTTGGTGGAGTATCTAAAGATAGAATAGTCTAAGAAAACGTTCTTTTTACGAAATCGAAAAAAACAACATGGTATACAATAGTTTTGTCTACCGTAGTTGTTGATTTTACTATCGGACTAAGACTCCTGTTTTAAATCCACACCAAATAATAAAAAGAAAATTTGATCCATTTTACCGTCAAGGGCTTTGCGTATTATGGAAAATGCTTTGGTAATATGACCTTCAACCGATTTCGTAGAAATATTCAAATACTCGGCGATTTCAATATTGCTAAGACCGTCTTGTTTGCTTAACAAAAAAACTTGCTGGCATTTTGGCGGTAGATTTTTAATTTCCTTTTTCACATTTGCAATAAGTCTTTCCAAAGAATTTTCGGAATCCTCCTGAACGAATACCTTTAGGGAGTCGATATGTACTTTTTCCAATGAAAAAACAGGTCTTCTTTTTCGATATTGGTCAATAAACCCATTATAGACAGATTTGTACAAATAATTTGTTAGGTCGATATCATCCTTTAAATTTTTGCGCTGTTTCCAGATTTTCATAAAAACGTTCTGAACAATATCCTCGGACAGATCATAATCGCCGATAAGTCCAAAGGCATAGGTGCATAGCTTATGATGGTAGGTTTCTACCAAATAGGTATACGCTTTTGAATCTCCCTTTTTTAAACCTTTAACAAAGGCAACCTCATTAATAAAATCGATTTTCATCATGCAAAAATTGTGGTTTTTTTGACAAAGTATAAAAATAATTAGTAAAAAAGTAAGGGATGCGTAAAATTAGCGCGTTTTAATTAATAGTATGATGTCTCGAACAAATCAAAGCCTGATGGCAAAATACTTCACGAAGCAAGCATCTCTTTCTGAACTGGATGAGCTTTCTAAGTGGATTGAAAACGACGCCGATAAGGAAGAGTTTATAAAGTATGCAAAAATCAATCATGCAATCGATTTCAATATGAAAAAGTTTGGTTCGGACAAATCCAAAAAGCGGTTATTACAATTTATTGAGCAGGAAAAGAAGGCCCATAAAATACGAAGAGCCTTAAATTATGTAAAATATGCGGCAGTAGTCTTGGTTTTTCTGGGTATCGGGTATTTTTTTAGAAATGGGCTTCCAGAAAACAAGCAAGGTCCAATAGAGGAAAAAGCCAATAGCCCCTTGGTGGTTGATGATAAAATCAAGGTAGGTACGGATAAGGCCATCCTGACTTTGGAGGATGGTTCACAAATCGATTTGGAAAAGGGAAAAACCATACGTACAAAAAACGTAAAAAGTAATGGTGAAGAGTTGGTGTATGATTCTTCGCATAAAAGGAGTGCTGAGACAGCCTACAATTACCTCACCATTCCACGAGGGGGTCAATTTCACGTAAAATTAGCAGATGGAACCTTGGTGTGGCTTAACTCGGAAAGCCAGTTAAAGTACCCTGTGGCTTTTATAGAGGGGGAAACAAGGAATGTGGAGTTGGTCTATGGTGAAGCTTATTTTGAGGTATCCCCGAGCACCGTACACAAAGGGGCAACATTTAAGGTTTTAAACGTATCCCAAGAGATAGAGGTTCTAGGAACGGAGTTTAATGTAAAGGCCTATAAGGACGAAACGAATATTTATACCACATTGGTGGAGGGCAAAGTAACCATTAGTACGGCCACGGCAAAGCGAGTTTTGGAGCCTGATCAGCAGTCTAATTTGGACCTTAAGAATAACAGCATTAGCGTTAACCCCGCCAATGTAATCCATGAAACATCATGGAGAAAGGGGCTCTTTAGTTTTAAGGGCAAATCTTTGGAAGAGATTGCCAAGGTACTATCCCGGTGGTACGATGTAGATATACTATTTTCCAGCCCAGAACTTAAAACCGTAAAGTTTAATGGCGTGTTAAGTAAAGAAGAAACCATAGAGGAAATATTAAACAGTATTTTAACTACCAATTTTATAAATGCCTATGAGATAAAGAACAAAACCATTACAATAAAATAAGAAAAGGGGAATAAAGTATATACCTGGACAGTACGCTGCTTTTATCCCCTCTTTGAATCAATTGATTAAAAATGTTTAACCAACTAATACTCAAATTTATGAAAATTAAATTTACCAACCATCTTTTCCGTAAGTGGAAAGAGCTACTGAAGTTCATCATGAGAACCTTTATATTCTTACTTTGTTCCACGGTATTTGGTTTTACTTCCGGCGACATTTTCTCACAGAACACCAAAATCCGAATTGACAAAGATCAGCTGGCATCTATTGATGAAGTCTTTGATTTGCTACGAGATCAGACCGAATACACGTTTATATACCAAGAAGATCTTTTTAAGAACGCACCCAAAGTACAACTAAAAAAAGGTATCATTCGCGCCAATAAATTATTGAAGTCTTGTTTTTCCGGTAAGGATTTCAAATTAGATTTTAAAGGCAATAAAATAGTAATTATCGCAACCGATTCTTCAGGCACGGATCAGCAAACATATACGGTTACCGGTATTGTTACGGACAAGGATGATGTGCCCTTACCTGGTGCTAGTGTGTTCGTTATCGGGACCACAACGGGAACCCAGGCCGATTTTGATGGTAATTTCACAATAACCGTTCCAGAGGGAGGGGTTCTTGAGATTACCTATTTAGGGTACTCTTCCCAACGTTTTACCATCACTCAGGACGAGGACCTGCAAATCCAGTTGCAGGAGGATGCTGCATCCTTGAACGAAGTAGTCGTAATCGGATATGGTACTGCTATCAAGAAAGATTTAACAGGAGCCGTCTCCTCTTTTGATCAAAAAGCGGTGGATCGCCAACCGGGGGCAACCGATGTTTCCGAATTGATGAGAGGGGCCGTGCCGGGGCTTAACGTGGGCACAAGTACGGGGCCATCGGGAAACTCAAGCTTAATCGTAAGGGGTATTACTTCTTTTAGCACGGACGACGACGACCCTACCTTCGGGGCAAATAATGCGCCCTTATTGGTAGTGGATGATGTTATCTTTCAAGGAAGTATCTCCAGTATCAATCCAGCCGATATTGCCAGTGTCAATGTATTGAAAGATGCCAGCGCCGCCGCGGTATACGGATCCAGGGCAGCATCCGGGGTAATTATTATTACCACAAAAAAAGGGACAACCGGAAAACCGACGATAAACCTAAGGAGTGCCGTGGGGTTTGCGCATGTCGGCATTATTGAAGAAGTCTATGGACCTGGGGAATATTTGGATTATAAAGGGGAAGTCTTCGACGTAATAGATGGTAGCAATGAATTGGGGTATTATCAGGATCCCAATAACCTGCCGGATGGTGTTACATTGAACAACTGGTTGGAATATGACGGACTTGGGGGAACACAGACCGATCCTGTGGAAATATGGTTGGATAGATTGGAAATGAGCGACATTGAAAAAGAAAACTTCAGGCAAGGAAACATATTGGATTGGAGGGATATCATTTTCCAAGTGGGTCTTAGGACCAATAACACGATCAGTATTTCCGGTAAAACTGAAAATATAAGTTACTATACCTCCTTGGGCCATGTAAGTAATGAAGGTATCCTGCTTTTCGAAAAAGATGAAACACTTAGAGGTAGGTTAAACCTAGAGATGAAAATCAGTGATTTTTTGTCGGCAGGCGTTAATTTACAAGCCTTTACTAGAACAGCTCCTACGAATTTACCCAATCATTTGCTGATTTATGATCGGCAAAGCCCATATGGCAGTTTGTTCTATGACGATGGGGAATTTAGGCATCTTCCTTATGATGATGCTTTGGCCACCAACCCTTTTTTATGGGAGTATCAGGATAATAGTTTCAAACAGCGAGAGCTTTTTACCAACATCTTCGCAAAAGTGAAATTACCCTATGGTTTTTCGTTTCGGGTCAATTGGTCCAACCGTGCCAATTATGTCCAGGATTACCGATTTACACCCGTGATAGCTACCTTGGGAGAAGGAGGCGATGTTGGTTCAAGAAGGGATCTATATAGTCAACGATGGATGGTGGACAACATCCTGAACTGGAACAAGACCTTTGGGGACGTCCACAACTTTGATATAACCTTCTTGTTTAATATTGAAGAAGCGGAGACATTTAATAGCTTTCAATCCAATTCTGAATTCAGACCCAATGATAAGCTTTCGTATCATAACCTGGCACTTGGCATCAATCCTGCCCTGTCTAATGATGATACGCGTTCTACGGCCGATGCGGTAATGGGAAGATTGAGCTATAATTTGCTCAATCGCTATTACTTGACCGCCACCGTCAGACGGGACGGCTATTCGGCTTTTGGAGTGAACAATCCCAGGGCGACATTTCCATCTGTTTCCCTGGGATGGAGGTTATCTGAGGAGAGTTTTATGGAAAAGGCGGAGTTTATCGATAATCTTAAATTAAGAGCATCATGGGGGCGGAACGGAAACAGGGATATTGGGGTCTATTCGGCTTTATCACAGTTAGAAGGTGTTCCCTACATTTATGACCAATCTACCGTAATAGGGGTCAGTGCTTCCGAACTTGCCAACTTGGATTTAAAATGGGAGACCACGGAGGCTTATAATGCCGGCTTGGACTTTGGCCTTTTTGGCTCACGTATATCCGGGTCTATAGATGCATATTATAGTTTGACCGATGACCTGCTACTACAACGATCATTACCTAGAATCACAGGTTTTCAAAATGTCTTTGCCAACCTAGGGGAGGTAGAGAATAAAGGACTGGAAATAGCACTGAATACAGTGAATATTGATACAGATAATTTTAGGTGGAGTTCCAACCTTGTATTTTCGTTCAACCGAAACAAGATTAAAAGTCTTTATGGTGATATCGTTGATGTATTGGATGATGAAGGCAACGTCATCGGGCAACGTGAAGAAGATGACATAGAGAACGATTGGTATATAGGCCATGCCATAGATGAGATTTTCGATTATAAGATAATCGGGGTATGGCAGTTAGGTGAAGAGGAAGAGGCGGAGACCTTTGGAAGGGTTCCTGGAGATTTTAAGATTTTGGATGCCAATGAGGACGGTATAATCGATTTTGATGATCAGGTTTTTCAAGGGAATAGACTGCCCCAATATCGGGCCAGTTTACGGAATGATTTTGTATATAAGAATTTTGATCTGTCCATTTTCGCGAATGCCCTCTTGGATTATAAGGGCGATAATGACGAACACTTTAATTTTAGGGTTCAACAACAAAGGTTCAACAAGATAAAAACCCCGTATTGGACACTGGACAATCCCACTAATGAATGGGCCAGGTTGGATTCGAAGAATTCCTCACCAGAAACCAAGTGGTATGACGATAGATCCTTTATTAGGATACAAAACATCACCTTGGGCTATACATTTCCCAAGACTATCTTGGATAAGTTCAATATCAAATCTTTACGATTCTATGCCAATGTTCAGAATCTCCCCGCATTTTCTTTGGGAGGATGGGAATATAAGTGGGACGTTGAAACAGGTGTTCCAACACCCGTTCTTACGGCATTTGGTTTGGATTTAAGTTTCTAATTAAAAACATGCAAAAAATGAAAATAGATAAATATAGCTTTGTTGTACTATTGTTTCTGGTGTTCGGTTGTTCGGAAGAACGATTGGAGCCAGATCCAAAATCGTTCTTTACCCCGGAAAATACGCTTATTGACATAGCCGGACTAGAATCCGTAGTGGTGAGTATGAATAGCCGCTTTAGAACTGAATATGCCCGAACAGACAGCCATAATTTGATGTGGGAATGGAATTTTTCGGATTTTACGGTCAATGGGGCCCCGCCTGCAAGCGTTCCCCATAACCTGGAACTGCAGATGACCCCGAATTCTACCGAAGATGCGGCAGTGAGGCGGTATTGGGATCTTGCTTGGGAAAGCATTAAAGATGCAAATTTAATCATAAATAGGGCTGATCCAATAGAGGCACCGGAGCTGGTAAAGAATGAGCTGCTTGCCAAGGGCTACTTTGGCAGGGCCTATTGGTACTATAGGCTGGTACATCAATTTGGCGATGTGCCTTTACTCTTAGAAGAGATTTCATCCCCCAAGCTCGATTTTTATTCGCATTCCAGAGAGACTATACTGCAAAAGATTACCGAAGATTTGGAATTTGCGGTACAATGGTTGCCAGATTTTGTGGAACCCGGGGATATTAATCGTGCCGCCGGATCTTTTTTATTGACGAAATGCTATCTTTCGCTTCGTGAGTTTGACAAAGCCATCTCAGAAGCATCAAAAGTGATTGACGCAGGACAATATGCTTTGATGACCGATCGCTTTGGAACTACCGAATCCCAATTTCTGGAATATTCATTCTTAAACCCAGCGGAATTTGATGTCATATGGGATCTACATCAAAAATTCAACAAAAGCCTTGCGGAAAATACGGAAGCTATCCTGATAGTACAAGATCAACATCTGACCGAGGGGAATGTGTCCAATGTAGGTACTGCCAAAATGAGGGATTATGTCCCGGTCTGGTGGCAGGCAAGGGATCCCAACGGAACACGGGCTGCTACCGACCTTGATTTTGGTACTGGGCTTAGGATGATCGAGCAGCTAGGGCGTGGTGTGGGAAGAATGGTTCCCTCCCAAGAGTTTCGAGATCTGCGCAATGAGGATCCCAACGATCTACGATATTCACAAAACAACTGGTTCGGCATGGAGCGTTATGTCTATAACGATCCAAATTCTGATTTTTTCGAACAGCCCTTTGATCCGGCTTCCGTTACTGATATTCGCCAATGGTACCCTATTGCGTATAGTAAAATGGTCTATATTGATGAAACTGGGGATCCCCGCCCAGCGAGAGCATCTAGCGATGAATACGTTTTTCGACTTGCGGAACTGTATTTACTCAGGGCCGAGGCCCATTGGTGGAAAGGGGACGTAGCAAGTGCAACTGCCGATGTTAATGTCGTTAGGGAAAGAGCCCAGGCCATACCGGCCGTCACTGTGGATATTGATTATATCTTTGACGAAAGGGCCCGGGAATTATACACTGAAACACCACGCAAAACTGAGCTTACCCGAGTAGCTTACATTATGGCCCAGTTGGGAATGAACGGCTATTCCCTGGATAATATGCACCAGAGCAATTGGTTTTATGATCGCGTCATTAGCAGTAATCATTTTTATAGGGACGAAATACTGCAAGGGGCCAATATTTACCGAATATTGCCGTATCATGTGTATTGGCCTATCAAAGAGGAGGAAATAAGGGCAAATTCCCTTGGCAAAATAAATCAGGCTATGGGCTATCCCGGTTCTGAGACCAATATCCCGCCTCTTACCGATCCCAACCAGACCAAACCGGACGGAATAGAGTAGTGTTTGAGTTTAGTTTAGATTGAACACGCCCTGATCTTAGGGCGTGTTTTTATTCTTTCACTTGATCAATAAATTGAACCTTGATTAAAATGAAACTAAGATTCCCATTGCCAAAATTTTATCTGGCCCTATTAGCGGTTAGTATTCTGTTTTCATGCGCTGAAAAGCAAAACGCGGATTCTTCCATACCCAACAGTATAGATATTACCACGGGTAAAGAAGGCAACGTCATTGTCCTTGAAGCAACGGATGCGGCGAATGCCTTTTCAAAGCGAAGGATTCTCCTGCCAGCATTTGAAAAATATGTACATGTGGCCGCAGATGCCCAGCATTTCAGATGGATCGGGGCCAGTAATAGGATGTTTCCATGGGTGGGCAAAAACGACCTTACATCCATCTTTGCACCGAAAAATCCAACACCTCCCAGGATTCCCGATCCCAACCGCCGGGCGTTGACCATGATGTTCAAGCTAACAAATGGAAATTATCTCACACTGTTACCCCTTGCCGGAGAGGCCAGTACCAGTTGGTTGGAGGTGACAGAGGAGGGAGAGTTGATATTGGATTACGGATCTCTTGGAAGCCAAGCTATTCCAGAAGGCAAAAAGGTACCCTTGTTGGCATGGTATGAATCGGACAATGTATACGAGTCTTTGGCAAAAACCTGGGAGCTGGCCATCTCCAATGACAATCTTATGGCTGCAGGTAGTTTGCGGCAAAATAAGATATATCCAGAACCCTTAAAGTACCTGGGGTGGTGTACTTGGGAACAATATCGTAAAGATATTGACGAGGAAATTTTGGTGTCGGCGATTGACAAGATCGAAGGTTCAGGGATTCCTGTACGCTGGTTTTTGATCGATGATGGACATCAGGATGATGAGGGCAGGTTTCTCAAATCGTTCACACCCAACACTAAAAAGTTTCCCAACGGTTGGGATCCTATCGTATCTAGAAAAAAAGAGGATGCCATAAAATGGATGGGGATATGGCACGGGTTTCTGTCCCACTGGGATGGTGTACACATTGACCATTCCATGGAAGAAATGACGCCGTTTCTTATCGCTAACCCTAATCGTGAAAAAGGATTGTTGCCCAAGGACGATATGGCGTCCAGTGAGGCATTTTATGAATACCTGGTCACAACGATAAAAGGGCAAGGCTTCGATTTTATGAAAACGGACAATGTGTCTCGATCAACCTTGGAATACACGGGATTTGCCAACGCCTCCAAAGCGCAACGGCAAAATGTGCTGGCACTGGAAAGGGCCTGCCATAAACATGGCATCGGCCTTATGAATTGCAGTGCCCAAAACACTATTGATATGCTGAATGCTTTCCATAGTGCCACGATGCGTACAAGTCCCGATTATCAAAAACATAATTTGCCCACTTCAAAATCACAGATTCTGCAATCGGTTTTTAATGTGCTTTGGCTTGGGCAAACCCTATGGCCGGACCATGATATGTTCCATTCATCCGATTTGGAGGTTGGGGGGAGCATGTCCGTTACCAAAGCCATGTCCGGAGGCCCGATCTATGTATCGGACGACCCCGCTGATTTTAACAAAGAAGTGATTATGCCTTTGTGTTATGAAGATGGCTTGTTGATTAGGCCCGAAGCTCCTGCGGTGCCATTAGTTGAAAGTATCTTTAACGATGCACTTTATGAGTCCGGGAACGTCTACAGAGCCATAGCTCCCTTAAAGAACAAGGCCTGTGCCATTACCGCTTATAACCTGAGCATTAAGGCCACCCAACCCTTAAAGGGTTCCATACAAAAAAAGGATTATACCTATGCATCCGCAATGATACAGCCGTATACCGGCCCATGGGAAATGCCCAAAGAGGGGTTGGTCATTTATGACTGGAAGGAGCAAACCGGCAAAAAACTCGATGGACAAGGGCTAGAATTCCAAATTGATGGATTTGGCCATAAGCTTTTCCTGTTATGCCCGATCAAAAATCAGTGGGCGGTTATCGGTAGGCCCGATAAGTACCTGTCTCCAAGTACGGTAGAGATATTGGACACCTCCGCCAATGCGATTACTCTGCGGATGGAAGAAAAAGGCCCTATACTATTGTATTCGGCAACGGGAAAACCTTCCTCGGATTACTTGGCTTTTTCAGCCATGGGCAATGGTTTTTACAAAGGAGTACCTTTAAAAAGGTATCCTAATGATAACATATTTAAAATTTCGAGATAGAACTAAAACATGTACAAGTTTCTAAAATCTCTTTTGTTGCCGATTATCCTGATAGGATGTGGTGAAAATACCAATGGTGATAAAACGACCGAAACACCCCGAGAGGAACAAACATTGGAATTACCACCACGATCCAACCTATGGGTGTTTGTAATGGCCGGTCAATCCAATATGGCTGGACGGGGAACAATAGATTCACAGGACAAAATAAGACACAACAGGATTTTTGCGATCAATAGCAAGAATGACATTGTTCTTGCCCAGGAGCCCTTACATTTTTATGAACCATCAAGAGCTGGATTGGATTGTGGAATGTCATTTAGCACGGAAATGCTTAAAAGTGCCCTGGATAATGTCTCCATATTACTTATCCCCGCAGCCGTTGGGGGCAGTTCTATAGAACAGTGGATCAATGACGAAACGCATCGGGAAGTAAAGCTTTTGAGTAATTTTAAACGGCGGTTACAAATAGCTCTTAAACATGGTACGTTAAAAGGTGTTCTGTGGCATCAGGGCGAGTCGGATGCCCATAAAGAGGAGACTATAAAGAAGTATCGGGAAAATATGGAAACCTTGTTCAAGAAATTCAGGGAGATAGGGAAAAAAGAATCTTTACCAATAGTGGTAGGAAAATTGGGTTCTTTTGCAGTTGACCAAGGAAATTGGGACAAAATTAATCAAGCTATCGAGGCCTATTCACGCGTAGATGAGTTTTGTAAAGTTATTGAAACGAATGACTTAAATCATAAAGGTGATCAGGTACATTTTAATTCCGAAGCTCAGAGAGCTATTGGAAAAAGATATGCAGAAATCATGTTGAGTTTTATACAAAAAGAAAAGTAGATGAAGAGAATCGCCGTAGTTACAATGGTATTGCTGGCCGGTACAATCCTTTGTTGGGTTGGTTGCTCATCAAAAGCATCGAAAACTGTTGCAAAAAATGATGTCAAACCCAAAAGAACTAACATTATCTTAATAATGGGCGATGACCATGGCTGGGAAGAAACTGGGTACAATGGGCATCCGTTTATCCAAACTCCAATACTTGACGAGATGGCAAAAAAGGGACTGGTTTTGAACCGGTTCTATTCTGCACATCCGAGTTGTTCCCCTACACGAGGAAGTATCATCACAGGGCGCCACCCCAATAGATATGGTACGTTTACACCAGGTTGGTCGATTAGGCCCGAAGAGATTTCCCTAGCCCAGCTTATCAAGGACAAAGGCTACGCCACGGCCCACTTTGGAAAATGGCATTTGGGGCCTGTAAAAGCAACATCTCCGACCAACCCAGGGGCAATGGGATTTGATGCATGGGTATCACATGACAATTTTTTTGAGATGGATCCCATACTTTCCAGAAACGGCGCTCCACCCATAAAAATAGAAGGGGAAGGGTCTGAAGTTATTGTTGATGAGACGATTTCCTTTATCCACGACTCAAAAGAAAGGGACATCCCGTTTTTTACCGTTGTATGGTTCGGGTCGCCTCACGAACCGTATCAGGCTCGGCCAGAAGATCTGGCACTCTATGAAAACCTTCCCGATAGTCTTAGTAATATGCTGGTAGGCTTAACATCTTTTAAAACAGGCACTCGGGTCAACAGGCCTTTGGATTCAGTGTTGCAAGAGCGCTTTGCGGAGATTACCGCCATGGATAGGGCCATTGGCAAATTAAGAGACTACCTAAAAAAGGAAGGGATAAGGGACAATACGCTCATTTGGTATTGTGGTGACAATGGAATTCCCCCTAGCGGATTGTATAACTCTATGTTTCACGGTTTAAAGGGGACAGTGTACGAAGGGGGTACAAGAGTCCCGGGTATCATTGAATGGCCTGAAAAGATATCCAGACCCGGTATTTCGGATGTACATGGCGTAACTACGGACATCTTTACCACCCTTTCCGAAGTAGTTGGATTTGAGCTGCCTGACCGACCCATGGACGGCATAAGTCTTATGCCAGCGATTAAGGGCGAAGTAAAAGCACGTTCCAAACCCGTCTGTTTCTGGAATTTCGATATAACACACCTTACGGATACAGACCCGTATATTAATCCTGAATTACAAGTAGGGACTACCCCTTTGGTAAAAAAAGCTGGCAATACATTTACAAGAACCTTTAGAAATTTTCATCACAAAAAAATTGATGAAAAGGATTATTTGGGAAGTAGGGCCATTCTTGATAATCGCTATAAACTGGTCATTGCTGATCGTAACGGCGAACTTGCGAAGGAACTATATAATATCCGTGACGATCCCAGCGAAACGAATAACCTCATAGATAACTACCCCAATATTGCAATGGACCTGGAAAGACAAATGAAGGTGTGGCAACAGTCAGTGCTTGAAAGCTTGATGGAGAAGGATTACCAACTTCATAGGAATACCGAAAATCGAGAAGAAAGAAAAATTGATGATTGAAAGGCTTGTGCAATTGGCAACTCCTAGTTATAGGTTTTGGCTGGGTTTTATAAAAACACAATAAAATGAACCAAATAGATATACGGAACGTACCCCTCCTGTATTTCAACATGAGTCTCCTAGGGCTATTGATTTCCTGTGGTTCCGCACAACCGAAATCAAATTCAAAATCGGATGGGGATGGTATTTCACTATTCAACGGAAAGGACTTAAAGGGCTGGTACACTTACCAAAGAAAACCTGAACTCACATCCGTGATAAAAGGCATGGACAGGGAGCATGGCGAATATGAGCGGCCCATAGGGTTGCATAAGGATCCGCTACGTGTATTTACGGTGGTACATGAGGATGGGAAACCTGCCATCCGTATTTCCGGTGAAGTATTCGGGGTTCTGGTAACCGAGCAAGAGTTTGAAAACTATCATCTGAGCATGGAGTTCAAGTGGGGCGTGAAAAAATATCCTCCGAGAAAGGATAAGAAACGGGATAGTGGTGTTCTTTATCATTCGGTAGGAAAAGAGGGTGTTCGGGGAGGCGCATGGATGCGTTCGGTAGAACTACAGGTTCAAGAAGGGGATGTAGGGGATTTATGGTGTGTAGATTCTACAACTGCACGCGTAAGAACCATACAATTGGAAAACAAAAAATTTCAATATCATCCTAGGGGAGAAATGCGATCTTTTGATATGAGAGAAGATAGATTTTGCCAGAAATCTGAGGATTTTGAAAAAGAATTAGGGGAGTGGAACAGATTGGATATCTATGCCTATGACAGGGAAAGTGTGCATGTAATCAATGGAAAAAAGAACATGCACTTAACGTATATTGGTCAAATCGTGAATGGTAAGATCCAGTCGCTGACCAGTGGAAAAATTCAGATTCAATCGGAGGGAGCAGAAGTGTTTTACCGGGATATTACGCTTAGTCCGATTGAAAAAATGCCGGATTTCAATCAGAAATAGAAGCGAAACACGGTAATTGACCACCTCGGAAAAAATAGAGCTGGAATTCTAAAAAGGGAAATATTGGGACTTAACAAGATGAAAAAATCAATAATTGTACTTTTTTCCTTATAAGTAATCAAGAATATAGGGCCAATTGTTTCGCTAAAGACTCTTACTTAAATGGCTTTTAAGAATTGTTAGTTGTTAGTTTGCAAAGAAGAGGAGTTTTGGGTTGAACTTTTATATACAAATGCACTCAGACCCCTTTTTAAATGAAATCCATCGTATATAAGGTTTGAAGTTGGACTAATGACCATAGGGAAAATGTATATGATTCTTTTAGTTTTTA
The DNA here is from genome assembly GCA_947494715.1 of uncultured Flavobacteriaceae bacterium. GTDB lineage: Bacteria > Bacteroidota > Bacteroidia > Flavobacteriales > Flavobacteriaceae > Ulvibacterium. Next base: position 172,919 of record CANLWG010000015.1, read on the forward strand.
AGTTATAGATTGAGCCTTGAAACTAGAGGGCCTGCCGATGAGAAAATTGTTAAATAAATTAATATTTCGGCAATCCCTCCTTTAGTTAACTTTTTATACACTATCGTAGCTTCCGAGCAAGTCTTTCCTACTCATAGAAACTTCAAAACAGGAAGCAAAATTTGAGCATGCAGAAGACCTCAATAGAAGCAAAACAACTTATTGATTCCACAAAAGAAGAAGTGCCGCAAAGGGGCCATATAATGGAAATCTTTTTTTCATCGTATATGCCATTTTAAAAGAGTCCTATTCCCAGTCTCTTTTAATAGTTTCGTTAATTCCCCTTTTATGGAACCTGATTCAGAAGGTATTTTTGCTGTTACGCTCAATTCATTCCCTTAACTCTCCATACCTGAAAAGAAGCTTCTTTCAAAGTTATGGGCACTTGCCAAAAAAAATATCTTGATTCTTGTGGAGAAATTTTTGTAAACATGGTATCCAGTTTTTTGTTAACTATTAGATACATTTTAGGGTAAAGTCCGCTCGGTCAAAAATTCGACTTTCCGCTTTGTTCCACTTCCGTAGATTCCGTACTCTTCCCCATCTGTTTTGGCAATATCTCCAGTAACGCCACCATCACCCTTTTATTCGATAGCAAAAAAACAACACCCATTCTTGGTGACGGCATAAAGCCAGTCCCGCTGTTCACGGGGCTTTTTTATACGTCTTTCCCAAGCCTGGATATTGTAGGTGGTACGGCATCAAAAAAGGGTAACGGCGGACGGCCTTTAGTTTTGTTCTATAGATGAAATCTATTATGGTTATGATGTTGAAAAGAGGGGGTCCGGGGGAGACTCATAACCCACAACTTTGTTGATAAACTGAAACAGGATAGGGAGAACCATAGCGACGGCGAGACATTGGGTCTTTATAGAATACTGGTCCCTATCCTTTTTCAACGATTTAAGGATATTTATATGGAATAGATTGAAAAAGGACAGGGTGAACTTCAGCGACGGCCAGGCTAATGGCCTTTATAGTGTATCAGTCCCTGTCCTTGATAACCAGGTTGTCAGAACCATATAGGATTTTAGCCTTAGCTAGTAAAGGTCTTAGTTTAAGCAACCTAATTAAACCCAAGTAAAAATATGGAAATTAAGGGGGTCATCGGAATCGATGTAAGTAAGCTGACATTGGATTGTTGTATCCATAAAAGTCAGGATTTCAGGGTATTCAAGAACGATTCTGGAGGTATCAAGAAGCTGATGGATTGGTCCTTGAAGAAGAGTAAAACGGATAAGGACAACCTGCTCTTTGTACTGGAGCATACGGGCCTTTATTCGGACCATTTGGTTCGATTGCTGGATGGACAGGGTTGCCTTTTGAACATTGTTTCCGGTCTCGAGGTAAAACGCTCGTTGGGCATTACAAGGGGAAAGGATGACAGGACGGATGCGAAACGGCTGGCACTTTACGGATATCGTACAAGGGAGGAAGTCCTTCCGAACAAGATGCCCAGTTCTACATTGGCGAGGCTAAAACGGCTGATGTCCATGCGCAGGAAGTTGGTCGGCCAACGAGCCGGGCACATGGCTACGCTAAGGGAGCAAAAAAGGGTGCTGGAAGAAGATCCTTTGTTGTTCTGGGTACAGGAAGATGTGATCGACCTATTGACCTGGAGGATCAAAGACCTTGAGCGGGAGATGGATAAACTGATACAAGGGGACATGGAACTCAAACGGATCTTGGCATTGTTGACCGGGATCAAGGGTATCGGTAAGGTAACGGCCCGTTTCATGATCGTCCATACCGTAGGGTTCACTTCTTTTGCTACCTGGCGAAAATTTGCATCATACTGTGGCATAGCCCCCTTTCCACATACTTCCGGCACGAGTGTGAGGGGAAGGACAAAGGTCAGTAGATTGGCAAACAGGGAAGGAAAGGCCCTGTTGCACCAATGTTCCCTATCTGCCATAAAGTGCAACCCGGAAATGAAGGCCTATTATGAACGTAGACTTACGATAGGAAAGAGCAAGATGAGCACGCTTAACATCATCAGGAACAAATTGGTGGCCAGGGCGTTTGCAGTAGTATTCAGGGGCACTCCCTATGTCAATACGATGGGATATGCCGGTTGAAGCATCTTGCTTCGTTCGGTCACCGTCCGAATTTCAATATTCGGACAGCTCCCTGTACGACCAGGACAAAAACGATGGCACCTATTATGAGGTCGGGCCTGTTGGAGTCCAGCCAGTTCACCAATAGTCCTGCAGTGATTACCCCCAGATTGATGATTACATCGTTGGAGGTAAAAATCATACTGGCCTTCATATGTGCCTCATCGCTCTTGGATTTTTGAAGGAGATAGAGACAGATTCCGTTCGCCATAAGCGCGAAAATGGACACGACGACCATTGTCGAAAAATCGGGAAGCCTTTCAGCCCCGAAAAAACGCCTCAATACTTCGGCAAAGCCAATTATGGCCAGGATAATCTGGAAATACCCGGCCAGGCGCGCTATCCTTTTCTTTCTTACTAGCGTTCCCCCAACGGCGAAAAGGCTGATTCCGTAAACGAAGGAGTCCGCCAACATATCCAAGCTGTCCGCTACAAGGCCCATCGACCCTGAGAGGATGCCTGTGGCCATCTCGATAAGAAAGAAGGCGAAATTGATTCCAAGGACCGTCCAGAGCAGTTTTTTTTGCCCTGAGCTTTCCTCAAAGGCCATATCATTGGCCTCCTCGGTCGATATTATTTTCGCGCCCAATCCCAGTTCCAGTATCGAATCCTCAATCCGTTCGTACTCACCGTCATGGTAGACAAATAATCTCCTGTTGGGAATATCGAAATCCAAGTGGGCGATGGACCGAATCCCATCCAGCTTCATCCGTATCAGGTTCTCCTCTGAAGGACAGTCCATCTTGGCAATGTTGAAAAGGGTTTTCTGCATAAATTATTGTTACGACAGTGTTGTAAAATTACCGATTCGGGAAGAGGGTTCAAAACGGTTCTCCTTAACGCATTTTGTGCCATTGCTTTGAAGCGGGCCCTCTTCATCAATAGGTGTTCGACTTGCCCGGACGTCCATATAGCACAGTACCTTTTTTTGGATAGCGAAAAAACAACATCCATTCTTGGACGACGGCATAAATCGTTGCGCTACGCTCCACTATTTATACGTCTTACCAAGCTTGGATATTGTACGATCATTTGCATCAAAAAAAGGTAATGTGAGGGCTCTATGGGAAGTAAGTCGAAAACAGATAAAGATGAAATCGAATCCACTACAAAAAATCGCAACGGCACAAAAGAATCAAAAAAAGGAAAATGCTCAGGATATAATAAGTATGTCGATTTTTTCTTATTGGGCGGATTCGATAGAAAAAATTTATGGGGAAAGATTTGGATTTACCATAGGATACACTATGGGAAGTAAATCAAAAACAAAAAAGATGAAATCGTACGGAATCGACAAAAAGGAAGCAGAACAAAAGTTAAAAAATCAAAAAAGGGAAAACGCTCCGGATATAATAAGTAAATCCCTGTCAGCCGTAGGCTGAGATTTTAAAAGCTGTCCGAGGGTCGGGCGGTCATATAGTTAATAATTCTAAATTTTTTCAATTATGAGTAATCTAAGGAACAAAGTACAATTGATCGGCAACGTGGGGAACGAGCCCGAAATGACCGTTTTGGAAAGCGGTAAAAAACTGATCCGTTTTTCATTGGCAACCAACGAGAACTACAAGAACGCCAAGGGCGAGAAAGTACAGAGCACGGACTGGCACAACATGGTCGCTTGGAACAAGACCGCCGAGATCATCGAGAAGTATGCGGGTAAAGGAAAAGAGATTGCCGTGGAAGGCAAATTGACCTCTAGAAGTTATGAGACCAAGGAAGGTGAAAAGCGATACATCACGGAAGTGATTATTAGCGAGGTCTTGTTATTGGGTGCCAAGAACGAAAACAAGGCGGCCTAATATGTTGACCATTTAAAAAGTAAAGAGGGCATCTCTCGCAAAAGTTCTGCCCTCTTTTTCATTATCAAACTCTTTAAAAAGTATAACAATGAAGAACAAAGTTAACGAAATTCAAGTAAGCTATAGGGAAAGGATCCCGGCCACCTTTTGGCATAAGATCAATTCATCCCAAGATGCCGCCGATCTTCTTTACGGGCATTGGGACAAAAGTACGATCCAAGTACATGAATCCTTTAAGGTGGTGCTATTGAACAACAACAATAAAGTGAAGGGTATCTACCAACTCTCAAAGGGCGGGATCACGGCTACTGTTATCGATATGCGTATCCTTTTTGCAGTGGTCCTAAAATCATTATCGGTCGCCATTATACTGACCCATTATGTAGAGTGTAAGATTATGTAGAGTAAATCCCCTAAACCCTTGTCATTAATAAGAAGAGTTTAAAATT
>CANLWG010000016.1 GCA_947494715.1 uncultured Flavobacteriaceae bacterium
TGGCCGCTACCATGGAACCAAAATTAAGATCTGTAATCTTTATGGGCGGCCAAATATTCTCCATAGTCCTATAAATCTAACGATTCTTGGCACTTGACTTATCCCTTCGCTTAGTTCTTTTAATTGGCCGTTTTAAGACACCACAGCCAAGAATCAAAAGCTGTTTAATCTAAATTGCTCGAAACTAGATATAATAAACATTTAGCCTTCAATTTCCGACTTAATTTTTGATTTTATCAATGGCAAAATCCATTACTACATCCCTTCCGCTTATCATATCCAAGATGGTCGGACTTACTGGGTGATTAGGCAGTACCCCTCTATTCTCGTCTGGGCTTTCAAGTTCAAAGAACGTCTGGAGGGGTGGAATCGAAAAATGAATACCTGTATGGTTTAACTGAAAAGAAACGCCCCTACCTCCAGTTACCCCATTAGAGTATCCTCCAGACTCTTCCCCAACAATTTTCCCACGACCTGACGACTTAATATACGCGGCAAGTATTGAGCTTGCAGAAAAGGTCAGGCCATTTACCAAGACAACGACCTTCCCCCAAAATGAGGGTGAACTGACATAATGGGGCATGAATAATTCCTCACCATTTGTGACCCAGATATCACCTGCTTCATCCTGTGCGTATTGATATACATTATAGTTATAACCTTTGGTATATCCATTGTAATTTAGGTTTTTAACACGCATTCGCCTGTTCCACTTGAAACGCTCATCTACCAGATAAGAATACAACAATGATGTCAGACGATCAGTACCTCCTCCACTGTTTCTAAGGTCGATTATTAGGTTTCCTATATTCTTTTTTGAAATCAATGTGAACAAGGAGTCATATGTCTTTTCATAAAGGTTTTTGGGTTCATTCCCCCGAGTGAAAAAGCGGTCTACCTTTAAAATGGCATAATCTTCTTTTTCATTGACAAAAAAGGCCAGAGGTGAGCCAATCAAGACATTTGGAGAGGTCTTACTATCATATCTCTCCCAGTGCAGAGCACCCTTTTCCATATCCGGTTTTGCCTTTACCGAAACTCTCTTTTCCTTTTTGTCCCCTGATGGAATATAGCGAAGTTGAAATGAATCCGGGTAGCCGATCAAGGTGGCGTAATAATAGCTGAAATATTTGCTTAAGGTCGAGTACCGAACGGTTTTAATATGGCCATCTGCCCTTACGGCATCATAGAACATTTCGATAATCTCATCGGAAGGCATACCATTAATACTCAACAGTTCCGATCCGTCGGGTATGTTATTCTCATCACTCAAATTACGAAAAGTGTGCAATTTACCATTGACCACACGTACCATGAATGGGAAGTTTTTAGACCCTGAAAACACATTTTCGTTGTAATTCGAGGACACCCCTATACTTATATGACCGCAACGGACTTTGGCAACAAGTGGTGCCACTATGCGATAGAACTCAATATGCGATAGGGAATCCCTTAATGTATCGGATAGGTCATCAAAACGCAAATCCCATGTTTCCTTGTCTTCAAACCGGTAAAGACCGGGATGGACATTTTCCAGGACGGTCCTTAACTGAAATAAGTCAAGTTTTAGTTCCTCGGGGGAGTACTTTTTGGGAGACTCAGAAGTGTCATTTTGCTTTTGCGCAAACGCTAAATTAAGAAAGACCAGCAATCCAGCGGTCAAACAAGGCTTTTTGCATATCCTCATCAGCGGTATTTTTTAGTTTTACAAATTCAATTCGACTTCCTTCTCGACCACAAGGTTTATTTCCCCTGTATTGGGAACTTCGTTTTCCTTTTCAAGAGAACGAGGTGCGCCAAGGCCATATCCGCCCATTTCAGTCAATGGATCGACATTCGGGTGCTCGGGAACGACCCCTGTGGAAACAACTCTATCATAACCATTTTTGACCGAAAAAACTGGGGCAACAACCAGACATGGCAAGCAGAGGCCGATGAATATAATCGATGTACTCCATCTTGAAATAGGCGCATCGATTGGTTTGGAACCGAGGATCGAATCGATCCGTTGTTCCATAAATGAGGGTCGAAAAGCCAGACCCAAGACAATCTTATGCGTGAAGACCGTCCAAGAGGCAACTTCCAAGATTGAGGCTGCCAATGATTTTTTATCACCTGTCATCTGAACGGCTTTGGCATCACAGATTTTTTCAGATATTCCAATGAGTTTTGTTTTGATGAACCAATTTAACGGTTGGAAGAAAAATACCAACTGAAAAATATTGTAGACCCGTAACCAAATCCAATCTCTACGCTCGATATGTGCCAATTCATGGGCCAGCATGCACCTGATCTCGTTTGCGGAGAGTTTGCGGACTGCCAATTCGGGAAGAACAATCGTATTTCCATTGTAGACAAATGGACTGACCATTTTTGTGGAAATCAAATATCGCACATTCTTACCTCTATGCAGATCTCCGTGGAGTTCAATTCCCTTCCCCATTTTTGAATTGGGAAGTACGAGGGGATTTACCGACTTGATGAACCCTCGAATTAAAATCCGATGCCGGAAAAAGAGTAGGGAAGAAACGACGAACCATCCGGTCATGCATATGATTGGCCAGTGCGATAGCCAGTGAAAATCGGTCTCAAGGCCGATTCTTGTTGTACTGCTCATCGTGAATCCCGTATTGTCAATAAGCGAATATTCCCAACCTGTCCAGATCTGCAGTAGAGCGGTAAACGCTGGCCCTATAAGTGCAAATCTAAACAACCGCTCCTTTAGCGAATTAGAGGCGATTGCCTTTAGGAAAGAGATTGCACGTAAAGAGATGAAAATAAGTGTACCGTGAAAAAGATAGGAAATTGTCCAGCTGATTATATGTACTGAGATAGTGTTGAGTGCTTCCATTTTATTTTGACCTATCAATTTTATCTCTAAGTTTCTCGATTTCTTCGGGGTCAATATCGGTTTCGGTTACAAGGAAATTCATTAGGGACGAGATGTTTCCTTTAAACAATCGGTCTACCAGGATCGAGACCATTGAGTGCTTAACCGCGTTTTCGTGTATATTGGCTTTGTATATATACTGTTTGCCACGCTTCCTGTACATGACGATCTTTCTTTTTGCAAGTCTGGATAATACCGTACTGATGGTGGTAATTGCCGGATTTCCCTTGTCGGATAGAGCATCCTTTATCTCAACTACCGTGGCCTCCTTTTTTTGCCACAGGACGTGCATGATCTTTAGTTGCAGTTCGTCCAGTCTTATTTTACTCATATTTGAAATACTACACATGTAGTTTCAAATATACTACACTTGTAGTAGTTAAGCAAATAATTTATATGTTTATTGGAAACTGACCGTAAACAGCGGTCCACTGTTCGTGCTGTCCTACCATTCGCCAAAGAGAATGTCTACGGGAAATGCTTATGTATTTCGGCTATCCTATAGTCCGGTAAAACGAACGTTTTTTGGACTGCACCTGAATTCTCCCTTAAGTAAAATTTTTATGAAAGCATCGTTTTATCGTTGAATCGAAAAAGTTTGGCTCCGGTAGAATACCTAATGAGTAGGAATAAATCCCCAGCCCTTATTTCATCTTGTATATGTTTTGTTATTCACTCAATAATTCAAGAGTGACCAGATAAGCACAATGGTCTGAAGCGATAGTATCTTTAATAACCTTGCGTTCAATTATTTTCCATCGGTCTTTTGGATAAAACATCACGTAGTCAATTTTTACCCTTGGGTTATCCGAAGGAAGGGTAGGTTCTGGGTTTTCTTTATCATAGGTAGCTTCCCAAACTTCCTCAAGGGTAGAAATGGGTCCACTTCCTGGGGTCGCATTGAGGTCTCCCGCCAAAATGGTAGGGTATTTATTCTTGGAAAATACTTCGTTGATCTTTTTGGCCTGCAATTCCCTTCCTGCGTTACCTTCATGGGCAAAATGCGTACCTACAAAGGCAATCGTATCCTTTGAAGGTAATTCCGCCACTATTTCAATGGCAGCCCTTGGTTCCTGCCCCGAAATGTATGGTAGGGCCACGTTCCTTGTACTCAAAAATGAAAGTTTGGACAATATCCCTTCACCGTACTCTCCACCATCATAATACATCGCCCTTGCGAATAAGGGAGCCATCTTGGTCCTCCAGCCCAATTCAGTGGCCAGATCGTATTTCTTGGATCTGTTTACTTTATAGTCTACTTCTTGCATGGCCACAAAATCTGGATCCGCATCGTTTATAAGTTTTGCCAATACATCTAAATTAAAATCACCCTTTGTAGTTCTTCCCCCAAGGATATTGAACGATAGTACTTTTACAATTTTTTTGTTCTCAACTTTGGTTTGAGCGTGTACAGATGCAAAAGTGAGAACGCATACTAAAACAATTGACATTTGTAATTTCAGTTGCTTCATAGTTTTTCCAGATTAAGGTTATTTTGTTATTCAGTTTTAGATATCAGTAATCCAATTTAAATTTGGATACTATCAGGAAATGATCTGAAGGAAAGCCCGTTGGCCATGACGAAATAACTTCCGTGGAAGTATTCTTTAATCCTTTTCCTTTATAGTAAAGTTGATCTATTCTACTTCCGTTTCTATGCGTGAACCCTGGATATTTTACTACGTCTGGGTATAAACTTCTAAAGGCATCCGTGAACCCCTCCTCCAACAATTTTTTTGAAGCAGGACTCTTTCCCCCATCGGTATGTGGAACGGCGTTGAAATCTCCGCCGAACAGCACCGGTACTTTGTCAGAACTCTCAAATCTGGATTTATGGAAATCAAAAACAGTGGGAAATTGGGCCATACCATACCAATTGGAAATGGTCCATATTTCTTGGGTCTTGCTCAGGGCCAACTTAACGGCCACATTATTGTATCCTGTTTCTTCGAGTACTTCTATTTCTTTGATCGGATAACGACTCAATACGGATATATTAGATCCTTGATAACGATAATCCAAATCGGATGTAGTACCATAATAATAACCCAACTCGGCAGCTATGAAATCACCGGCCGAATAGGTTTCCTGCATTAAGATGACATCCAATTTTTTCTCTTTTATCATTTCAACAATGCGTAAACGCGAATCCCACCCATCCTTTTCCAAAGACCAATGGATTCCCCCGTTCCAAATATTCCACACTCCGACCGTAAGATCTTTAAGATTTTCAACAAATTTAAAAGACCTAGTTTTCCGAAATTTAGTATAACCGTCCTGCACTTTTTTTGCACTTATCGTCTTATCCCATATCACTAATTCATCCATGGCAAAATCCGAAGGATATAATTTTTCGTTCTTGGTAAAAGACTTGGCTACCGATTCGTTTATAATAACCTTGCCCTTTTTCAGTGCATAGATTTTGCTTACTGGTTTAAGAACCGTTAAATCCCTGATTTGATAAACGGTATAGGGATTGGGAAGCAACTTTTCTCTGATGGCCAATGCCTTAGAAAGGTCTTCTTTGCCATATTTTTCTTTTGCCTCCTTTGACTTTTCAAGCTTTTGTGCGAAAATTTTTTCGGTATGGGAGATAAAATCGATAAACTCCTCGTTTTTCAGTGGCTCTAGCCCAATGCTGTTAAATTCGTCAACAAATGCCTGTAACAGCTCCTTGCCGCTTACAATTTCAGGTAAGTAATCATTGTCATAATCAAGATTGTTCTTGGTAGAGCCCATTATCAGAGGTCGGTTATTTCCAAACTCGAAGCCCACTTTATAAACGGCCTTATTATGGCCATCGTAATATAAGCGGAATTCTTGAGTCCCTTTATGGTATGTAATTGTCATTTGATGCCACTCTCCATCATTTATGGGCATCTTTTCTCCATTGTCCCTTTCATAATTGATTCTACAGTCACCTGAACCTATACTCCAGGCAAATGTACCCCCAGAGCTATAGAGTGCCCACCCTACGTTCTTTTGTGTGATGATGCCTTTATTGTCGAAATCTTTTTGTGAAAGGAATACAGTAGGGTTTTTAGATGTCGTCTTTACCCAACATTGAATTGAAAAATCTTTGGTGCCATCGAGTGATACGTTGTCTAAACTTAAGCTATTATAGCCTTTATCAGGATTAAGAGCCACTGCCCGTCCATCAATTCCGTTTATAAAGGTATGCCCATTGCCCTTAAAATGGTGGTTTCCACTTTTTGTATTATTTTCAAAATTAAATTGTAAGTTGGGGTTATTCTGTGCAAATATTACCCCGGATATCATCAAGAAAAAAAATGCAAGTAAGTTGGTTTTTAGTAGAGAATGTCCCATAAATGCCTCCATAAGTTAGTGGTTGTTATAGTATTTTCAGTTAATCTTAAATTTTGCAATAATCCCATCCCCTACTTTTGATTTCGGTATCATATACAAGTTTTGACTTGGGTTCGCTTAAAAAGGGTGTGTTCTTATTTTCAAACTTCAAAAAGTTATGAGTCGATGTTCGCTTTTTTGGGTCTGGACATTACAAAACATAAAAAGAACAAAACCTATCAATGTTAAGAAAAAGGAAATAGAGATTTTTTTACCCGTAAGTTTCATTTCCGATTCCAAAGCTTTTAGTTTTTCCTTTATAGTAAATATAATCAATTCACTAGGAAAGCTCCTCGGCAAAATAGGGACGAAAAATAATCTAGGTTAAGTCTTCTTTCCTAGAATAAGCCATCGAAACTGGCATTCATGATTTCATTGAATAATGATCATTGAATCTTTAATCTATTGTACCTATTGATTATATATGGGTTTATTCTTGGTAGGAAGACTAACTAATAATTAAATAGGTACAGAACAATGGCTCCCATAAAAAATACTGGCCCAGTCTTAGTCTATAAAATGAGCATTTTAGGGGACATTAGCTTTCTTCTCCAATTCTTCCTTTTATCGGGCCATTTTAAAGAGCTGATCATTGTCATAAATAAATTTTATCGCCATTGCTACATTGCGGGTAAAGTAAATATATCATTTATACCAATGTGATTTGAATTGAGCAAAACATGCTTAATCGGAATTGTTGTCACAATAAGTATAGAATCACATCTTTATGTTAGCGCTCATTGTAATAGTATCTCCAAAAAAGTAAAAACCATGAAAAAAGTTCACTTATTAATATTAGGTGTTATCACAGTTATAAGTTGTAATCAAGCACCGAAGCATGATATAGAAATCAACGAATATGTTGATTTTTTAAAAAATAACGATAGGCCGGCAAAGGACTATATTCTGGATTTATTTAAAAAAAATGACTTGGTGATTCTCTGCGAAAGATATCACCAGGAAAACACACAGTACGAACTTATAACAGATGTAATCTCGGACGCTAGATTTATCAAGGATGTTGGAAATATTTTCTTTGAAACGGGCATGAGAAACCTTAATCCAGAACTCAATAATTTTGCTCACTCAGAAAATCTATCTGAAAATGAGGTAGAAGAAAAACTAATAGCGTTTCAAAGAAGATCTGATTATTTCCCGCTTTGGGATGTGTACAATTTCTATTATCAGAACAAAAAAATCTACACTATCAATCAATCATTACCAAAAGACGAAAAACTGAATATATATCCTGTAGATATAACCGTGGACCTGGATTCCCTAAGTGTTGACTATCTCGAAGATTTCTGGAACGGTGATATTGATCATAGGGACAAATTGATGGCCGAGTACATCATCGATACGTTTGAACAGATCAAAAACTCCGATGAGAAAAGAAAAAAAGGGCTTGTGATCATGAATTATCGACATGCCTACAACAAAAATTTTCAAACAACAGACGGCGAAATGATTTATAATACTGGAGCGTTTCTTTTTGAAAAGTACCCTAATACAACTGCGAACGTCCTTATAAACTCAGTGATTATGCAAGATGGTGAGTGGGACGCGGCATTTAAAGTGGCAAACATTGAAGATTCAGGGTTTGACTTTGAAAACTCACCTTTTGGAGAAGACCATTTCGACATGTGGACATTCACGGAACATGATGATAAGTATCAAGATATTTTTACAGGATTTGCTTATTACAAAAGCCCTGAAGACTTTGAACTGATTACAGGAGTGGATGGCCTGATAGATTCATCCTTTATCCAAACTTATAAGAATAGGGTCAAACTCTGGGACCAGGTCAGGGGACGGAATACCCCTTTGGAAGATGATGCCATCTATGAAGAATACGGCAGAAAAAATGTGCGGCCACTCGAAAATATTGATTCAATATCATCCTTAGTTAATAGGTGGTTAAAATAATAAAAATGTGTACTAACGATGCTAAAATAGTCTTAGTCGCCAAATACATCCACCTCGTTTACAAGAACCGTTAACATTTTATTTTTTGAAAAGTGCCGCAAAACTAAGGTTTTTTGTGATACTTCCGGTGTGCTTTAATCCATTCCTTAAATGGTACTTTTATGGGACTGTTCTATTCCTCCCGTAAGGTGTTTACGGGATTCTTGTTCGCGGCCTTGATTGTTTGCGTGCTTACGGTCAAAAAAGCGATCCCTAAGGCCAACAATCCCGCCGATAAAAATATCCACCAATCCAAATGGATCCGATATGCAAAATCCTGAAGCCATCTGCCCATTCCCAACCCGGCTATGGGGACAGCAATAATCGCCGACACCAGCACAAGTCTTAAAAACCCTTTGGAGATAAGGCTTACGATATTGGTAGTGGAGGCACCAAGTACTTTGCGGATACCTATTTCCTTCGTACGGAGCAATATGTTATGGGTTACTAAACCAAAAAGACCGATGCAGGCTATAAACAAGGCAATACCTGTAAAAATAGTAAAGAACTCTCCAAAACGCTTTTCGGATTGGTACAACTGATTATAGGATTCGTCCATAAATCGATGTTCAATAGGAATCTGGGGCAAAAAGGCTTTAAGCGTCCTTTGAATATGGGCCAGGGAATTGTCCCAATCCTTCATTGTTGTTTTAATCACAATATTACCATATGCACTGCGACGCTTGTTACCCAAAGCAAGGAATAATGGTTCTATGGCCAAATCAAAGGGTTGAAAATGAAAATCCTTAACAACACCAATTACCTGTTTATCATCAAAGGTTTTACCAATTGCGGACTCCCAACCTAGTGCATTGACAGCTGATTCGTTTAAAATGATGCTAGCGGTAGAGTCGGTCGGGTATTCCGGGGAATAATTCCGTCCTTCTACCAAAGACATCTCGAACAGGTCTATAAAATCATAGTCGATATAATTGCGATAGATCCAAAGCTTCTCTTGATCACCCTTTCCTTCCCATTTATCTACAATGCCCTGAGACCCCATATTTAAGGGCAAAGAGCTGGCAAAAGAAATTTTTTCAATTTGGGGATGCGCCATTAATTCAGCCTTCAGGGCATCCTTCCGTTCATAAAAATCGGCCTGTCGGTAAGGAACATAAATTACCTGGTCCCTAGTATATCCCAACTTTTTGTTTTGGATATAGTCCAATTGTTTATAGATGACCACACTTGCTATCGCCAATACAATGGCTGCGGTAAACTGCCCTACCACAAGTATGTTACGTAAAAAAGTACTCTCTCTTCCCTTTTTGAACCATCCCCCCTTTAGGGCCTTTATAGGAGTTATGGCGGATGATAATATGGCGGGGTACAGTCCTGAAAGTCCGCCCAATACAATGGCAATGGATAGCATAATCCCGAACACTGTACGATTGCCCTTTAAATCAAAAGAAATCTGCTGATCTATTAGTTGATTAAATACAGGTAGTAGGAAGTAGACCAATCCTATAGCCAGCCCAAAACTAAAAAAGGTAATGAAAATGGACTCTACCATGAATTGATTCACCAATTGGATCCTTTTGGCCCCCAATACCTTACGCATACCCACTTCTTTGGAGCGCCCTGCCGACCGGGCGGATGCTAAATTCATATAGTTGATGGAGGCCAATAACAAGATGACCAGGGCAATGGAAGCAGAAAAGTAAATATAACGGATATCACTATTCGCACTAATTTCAAAATTAATCTGGGAACGCAGATGTATGTCCCTTAAAGGTTGAAGAAAAAACTTAGGCTTAAATGAAGATCGTTTATATGCCGTTTCTAAATGAGTGTCCAGCATTCCAAATTTTGCTTCCAATTCTTTATACTTATAACCTTCGGGCAAAACAATATAGGCCCTGTAGTTATTACTACCCCAACGGCCCAGGTCATCTTGATACCAAGGCAGGTTTTGAAAGGAAGTGATATAGTCAAAATCAAAGTGTTGGTTTTTAGGAGTATCCGCTACAACTCCCTTTACGGTGAGCGGCCGTTCATTTTCAAAGTGTAAGGTCTTTCCAATTGGAGATTCTTTCCCAAAGTATTTTTTTGCCAACGATTCAGTTAAAATAACGGCATCCGGATCCCTTAGAGCCTCTTTTCCTATTCCTTCTTTAATGGGATAGGTAAAAACCTCGAATAGGTGCTCGTCCGCAAACAAACCTCGTTCGTAAAAAGTTTGTTCTTCAAGGGTAAATAAGGCATCGTATACTTGCAGGGTCGTGGCGGACTGTACTTCCGGAAAAAGTTCCTTCAAAGCAGGTACCAACGGCATAGGAGCCAATGCAAAACGATCAGTACCCCTAAAATTATTTCCTTTTTGGATTTGGGATACCCTATAGATCCGATCTCCTTTTTCATGATGTTCATCATAGCTCAATTCATATTGGATATACAGGGAGATTAGAATAAAGCAAATCATTCCAATGGTCATCCCACCGATATTTATTAATGTAAAGACACGATGTTTTAATAGATTCCGGAACCCTATTTTTAAATAATTTTTGAACATATCACGATCAAAGATGTTAAGTGTCACGGGGAACGACCTTATCAACCCTGGCCTGAAAAGTCGGAGTACGTCTAATATAAAAAGTCGTTTTGCGCTACCTGTCCCCTGTTCTTCCAGTCTTTTTCCAAACCTTTCCCTAAGGTCACCTTCCAAATCTTCCACATAGTCGGGTCGGCAGAACCAACGGAAAAAGGCGAGCATCCATTTTGGTGGATTATGGTTGTTTTTTTTAAGCATGACCGTTTCTAAAATCCAAATTAGGGATAGCGTTCCATAGGCTCATTCGTTGCTCCTTTGTAGTCTCCAATACCTTTCTCCCATAACTGGTAAGAGTGAAATACCGCTTGCGCTTGCCTCCCCTTATTTTGGTCGCTTCCCCGAACTTGGATGAGAGGTGCCCCTTTTTTTCCAATCGCCTTAGGACCGTTTGCAATGAGCCGATACTCACTTTTCGGTCCAATCGTCGTTCCATTTCATCTATAATGGCAATACCATAGGCCTCTTCATGCAATATAGCCACGGTAAGAAGTACCACTTCTTCAAATTCCCCTAGGTGATGTTTGCTCATGATCATATATTTAACTCAAATGTAGCTAATATTATAATATCGACCAATATATTCTATTTAAATGTAGTTTTTATTACGTAAGGTTAACTGCTGAATTACCCTCATATATCCAAAAACAAACATATTAGAGGATATGAGGTCTGTTGTTCACCTTGTTCTATTAAACCGTTCTTTGAAAAGGGCATATAATTACCATATAGGCGAATGAGGCTGTACTTTTTTTTACTAATTCGCATGACGCAACTATTTTAAGAAATCGCAATCTTATTATTAAAACTATTCCCTCTTTTAGGGATTAACTTTTTTCAATGAAAAACGGACTAATATTAAAACTGGCTTTTCTTCTTATTTGTCCTTTTTTGGCAAATTGCTCTGATGATGATGAAAATAATATCATTGAAAATCAGGAAGGAACTGTTTTGGGTGGGGCATCGTGTAATACCGAAAATAATGGTCTCGCCGTTCGAATTGATGTTGATAGTTTTGACTCTCCTAATTTCATAGTAACAGCGACCCTGCCGGACAGCCTTAAACAAGAGGGGCTTAGAATTAAATTTGATATGGAACTGTCAATGGAGGGAATAACATTTTGCACTGCGAATTTCTTCCCGAACCAATTTTATAAAGTTAGTAACACAATGCCTATAGCAAATAAGAATTAATTTTACCCTCATGATTGCCTTTTTCTTTGACCGGTAATGACAGAATCTGAAATCATTGTGTTCATAGTATTTCAAGAGTTTTAAAAACCAACATTTAATAGGAGCCTTTGCTCCTTTCTTCGCCCCGATCTTTTAATCGGCGGATTAAAAGAACCGAATAAAGATTGTATGGCAATACGTCTCGGTTAGCTACACACAAAAAGCTATCAAATCATTTTATACAAATATTAATGATATATATCGAAAAACCTATATATTTGTTATACAAAAATTAATGATATATGAAATGATACAGAGTTTAGGCCATTTGGAAGAAAATATTCTATTAATCGTAATGATCGAAAAGGAGGCCTATGGGGTATCCATAGCCGAAGCCTATGAAAGACATATAGGTAAGAGTATTTCTATACCCGCCGTCCATACTGTTTTAAAAAGGTTGCAACAAAAAGGTCTGGTCAGATCTCAAATGGGAGGAGCCACTCCCGAGCGGGGAGGGCGGCGTAAAAGAATATTTGAAGCCACCGCACGTGGTTACAATGTAATTGCCGAGATTCGGAAAAACCGAATATATTTTTGGTCGTTGATTCCAAAACTGAACATTCAAAATGGATAATAAAAAGCCGAACAAACAGGATTTGGATCCTCCTAAATGGGCCGATAGGTTCCTTGAATGGTATTGCTCACCCCATCTTTTGAATGAAATCCAGGGAGACCTTTATGAGGCATTCTCAATAAGGGTCAAAAAATATGGTCATCGAAAGGCTCGGCTTATGTTTATTAAAGAAGTGCTCCTATTTTGCAAACCATCATCTTTTAAAAAATCAAGTAACATCCCAAACCTTCCCATTATGCTAAGTTTTTTTAGATATTATCTCAAGACCACCTTTCGGAATTTGGTAAAAAATAAGGCGTTTGCCAGCATCAATATTTTTGGATTGGTCCTTGGTATGACCGCTTTTCTTTTAATCCTCAACTATGCGTGGTTTGAACTTAGCTATGATGAATTCCACGAAAAAGGGAGTCAAATTTATAGAATCAGGAACGATCACTTCTCCAATGGAATTTCCACATATAACAGGGCCATCACGTATCGTGATGCAGGCCCTAGTCTTAAAGAGGAATTTCCCGAAGTTTTGGATTTCACCAGAATGAACGGGTTGTTTGGACGAAACCTTGTAGTGACCTATGCCAATGATAACGGAATAGCCAATACCTTTAAAGAAGAAGATGTTTATTATGTAGATGATAACTTTCTCTCCATGTTCACATTCCCCTTGATTAAAGGAGATCCTGCGCAAGCTCTAAAAGATATGAGTTCGGTAGTTCTTTCGGAAAGTATTGCCATCAAATACTTTGGAACGGAAAATCCCATAGGCAAGATAATCACTGTGGATGGCAATGAGTCCTTTACAGTAACAGGGCTTCTTAAGAATATCCCATCAAATTCCCATATGAAGTTTGATATTCTCTTCCCCATAAAAAGTTTATCCGAATACCAAAATAGAAACAACAAAATGTGGTCGGGTGGTGGCGGAGACGTGGCGTATACCTACGTACTACTGGCAAATGGCGTAAATCCAGCTTTGCTGGAAAGAAAGTTTCACGATTTTCTGGGTAAACATCAGGTTCCGCATATAACCGGAACCGAAATTACCGATCAGTTCGTCCTACAACCATTGAAGAGAATTCATTTACATTCCGATTTGGAGTTTGAAATCAAGGCCAACGGCAATTCAAAAATGGTCACTTTTTTAATGATTATAGGGTTTCTTGTATTGTCTATCGCATGGATAAATTACATAAATCTCTCTGCTGTAAGGGCTACCAAGAGGGCAAAGGAGGTGGGTGTAAGAAAGGTAATCGGGGCTACCAAGGGACAGCTCGCAAAGCAATTTATCACGGAAGCATTGGTACTCAATTTTATGGCCTCCTTGCTTTCGGTGGTTTTAATCCTTGTCCTATTTCCAAAGTTCAAGGATTTGACAGGGTTGGCAATGGAACCTGTTTTTTTTAGCAATCATATGTTCCTGCTTTCATTGGTTCTGTTTATCGTATTCGGTGCTATTCTGTCCGGTCTTTATCCTGCTTTTGTTATGTCTTCCTTTGAACCATTGGTTGCCTTAAAAGGGAAAGTGGGGCAAAAATTTAAGGGTATTTCTTTGGTAAAGGGAATGACAGTATTTCAATATGCAATTTCGATTATTTTATTGGCAGGCACATTTACCGTTTTCAAACAGGTCGATTTCATGCAGAATCAGGATCTGGGAATAGAAATAGATCAGACCATAGTTATAAACGCACCTAAAATAACAAAGGACAACTATGCTTCCGTTCTGGAATCCTTTAGGGAAGAGACTCTTAAACATCCCGATTATATTGAAATGACCGCCTCCTCCGAGATTCCCGGTAGACCGTTCAATGCCACCTCCATGATGGCCCCATCTGGCGCCAGCAGGGAACAGCACAAAAGATATGCTAGTGCTTGGGTGGATTATGACTTCTTACCGATATTTGGCCTGGATCTGATTAGTGGGAGAAATTTCTCGAAAGATTTTCAAACGGATGAAAGTGCCATTATTGTAAATGAGGGATTTGTAAAATCCTTAGGTTTTATGAAGCCGAAAGATGCGATCGGCCAATTGATTTCTTCAAATAGGGGTGCGGCTAAAATAATCGGCGTTGTAAATAATTATCATCAGGTTTCCCTTGAGAAAGCTGTTGAACCAGCTGCCTTCTTCTTAAATTCCGAGAGAAATAGGAAGTATATTTCCTTTAGAATAAGTTCAAAGAATCTGTCAGGTACTATCAATACACTTCAAAAGGAGTACGAGGCCATGTTTCCTGGAAATCCGTTTGAATTTTTCTTTCTTGATGATTATTTCGATCAACAATATAAAGCGGACAGATCCTTCGGAACAGTTTTCTTGCTTTTTAGCATCCTGGCCCTATTTATTACCTGCTTGGGACTATTTAATCTATCTTTTATGACTACGCTGAATCGCATTGGGGAAATTGCCGTAAGAAAGGTGCTCGGAGCTTCTACCCCGTCGATTGTAATGCTGTTTTCAAAAGATTTTATTAAGCCGATAGCGCTAGGTTCTTTCATAGGGATTCCCATTATTTGGGTCATTCTTCGGGAGTGGCTGTCCAATTATGCGTTCCGAATTGACATTTCTTTTTGGTTATTGTTCACTCCGGTAATCTTAACTCTTATAATCGCCAGCATTACCATGAGTTACCATATTTTAAGAGTTGCAAGAAGCAATACCGTGGAAAGTTTAAGGATTGAATGAGTTTTGGGTATTTTAAATGAGTACTGCTACAATTGCGTCTACTGCTTAATACGTTCCTTTAAAACGAACATTTTTGAGGATAAGGAATTTACCAACAGCGTTAGGGTCTGTGATTTTGATCATCCAGAAAATCCGGAATCCAATCATTTTGGATCTCCGATTCCCCTTGAATTGGAAATAGGAGGTTCCAAAGGGGATAGCGGTGGCGGAGTGTTCATGTACCAAAATGGTACGTATGTTTTGGTCGGAATTGTTTCCGGGGCATTGAACCGTAGAATCAAATACGGTTCCGTGATGGCTCTGGCAAGGGTTTCAAAAGCGAACGAATGGATAGATTCGGTTGTCGATTAAACACATTCACTTCTGTACGAATCTGTTTTCTAATGAGGTAATTGCCATCAATATGTGAGGATAATGACTTATTCACGGTTCTAGGCTCACTTTGCTACGGCGGATTTTCCCCTTGTTTGCAAAAGGGGAAACCTGTGGACTAAAAGTTTTCATATACACCATTTTCATTAGTAGCGATATGGGAAAAGAGTACTAAATTTATGCCGTGATCCGTCGCATTAGAAATAGTAGATTTATTAGAATACTCTGGGGGTTAATGGGCTTATATCTCCTAAATATCAGTGTGGACACTGCAGATGCCAATCCCGAACACATCGCCGAAGACCTTACCATCAATGACCAAGAGAGTTTGGTTGAAATTATTGTCGAAAAAATATTAGGATTCGAGAATGCCTTTGCCGAATACGACGACCATGATAAAGAAGATCATGATAAAAAGAATAAAATCGACTTGATCGTTCTACTTTCAGTTGAACAAACCAGCTCAAAAAAGCCTTTTGAAACAAGAAGACAAGCATACCCAAATCACAGGGCATACTTAACAAAAGGGTATTGCCAACTTCACACTCCTCCACCCAAAATTTGATTTGTTTTTAGGTATACCCCATTATCCGATTTTTAAAAAATAAAGATTGGACAAATTCCTTATTCAAAAAAAATAGATCAATATGAATATTAAAAACATAGTGGTGCCAATTTTCCTATTGGCATCATCAACATACATTTTGGCACAAACTAAAGAAGCAAAAATAGACAGCCTTTATATACAAGAAGTAGAAGACCTCAAGGAACCCGGCAAGGTGTTGCATGCAGAGCCGTTGTATATAGACCTTATAAGAGACCTTGGAGCCAGAAAAGGTGAGAGAGAATGGAACTTAGGTTTAGGGCTCACCGATAATTTAAGGTTTGATTCTTATGAAGCTTTAATCGAGTATGAGTGGGCTCCTATTGACCGTTTAGGCTTGGAAGTAGAATTGCCGTTCACTTTTTATTCGCCCTTGAACGGTGTGGCAAAAGATTCCGTTCCTTCAAATCAATTGAACAGTATAAAATTAGCGGCCCAATGGTCTTTCTTTGTAAATGAACCCATGGCAACATCAATGGCCATCGGTTACATTAATGAATTTGAGTTATCCGATTTTGAAAATTTTGGGAATCCTTTCATAAAAGGGAATGTGTATAACCCCTTCTTGGTCATAGCCAAGCGTTGGGGAAACAATTTTCACTCATTGGTCTACACGGGGCCAATGCTAGAACAGAATTTCCAAACCAAAGACTTTAGCACAGCTTACCACATTAATACCTGTTTTCATTATATGATAACGGGCACAAGGAACTTCATTGGTATTGAATTCAACAAAACTATGGACAATGAAGACTTTGATATGACAATGCGCCCACAAATGCGAATTGGTATAGCAGAAAATCTTTTGATAGGAATAGTGGCCGGAATACCGGTCAGTAGGGAAAATGAAAGGTTTAGCTCTTTTGTTAGGCTTATATGGGAACCAGCGCATAAGGAATGAAATATACCCACCAGAGGTAAAAATAAAGCATAGGGTGGCTTGTAGGTCTGGAAAGTGAGTTTTCAATAATACCCTTTTATCTGAGGAATAAAAAAGGCCTCAAAAAACCCTATGTTTTAGTACCAAACCAGTACCATTAAAAAGATGGAAAAGTCTATTCCGATCGAAAAACTAGATATATACAGGTATGCCTAAAGTGATAAAATTGATGTGGGTTTAGCGACTAGTCCATTCTTGGACCATGAACTTATTTTGAATTTGAGTAATCTGTTTTTTTTTGATGATGGTAATAAACGGGAACATAGTTTTTCAAAAGAGCACACTGCTAAAATTATGTTTTCGTCAGCCCAGCCATTTCTTCGGGAAGCACCAAAATACTGTTTGCGGAGAGGTGTACAATCAAAAAGACACACAGGAACAAGCCTGTTAGGGCAATTATGGATTTTCTAAAGAACATCTAAGATTTAATCATGTAGAATAAGCAACGGCACCGGACTATTAAAGGTCTGTTTTAACGTAACACTTTCGTTGAGAAGTCTATGCATAAAGCCCTTCTTACTGCGGATAAGGCAAAGCAAACCGGCAAAATCCTTCATCATGTAATCATTCAAGTCCTTATTGGTATTACCCGTACCAAATGCATAGTCCACGGATGGATTCAAGTCTTCAATAGCGCTCAAGGCCTTTTCAATTTGAGGTGTTTTCTTATCCGCAATATGGAGTACTTTAACCTTACTCCGGTGCATGGTGGCAATCTTCCGCAAAGGTTCCAATACATTGGCATTGGAAAAAGGATCATCACTAACGGCAAAGACAATTTCGTCAAGTGAACGGAAACTATACCCTGCCGGAACCACTATCACAGGGGCCGAGGTCTTGGAAATGACCCCTCCTGCAACACTTCCTATAAAAACTTCCTTAAGTCCGCTTGCCCCTTTTGTGCCCATCACAATATAATCATAATGACCACTGTCCCCCAGCGATGCAATAGCAGAAACGGCATAATTCTTAATGATTTTAGTCTTTAGTACTAGATTGGGATGTCCTTTTTGAACGTTTTCCAACAGTTCGTCCATTCTGCGCTTTGCATCTTTCTCCAGTACATCATCTATATTCTTCATAATAAGCGCAGTAGATTTTGTGCCGTATACATGTAAAACGGTAATTTCTGTGTCGGATCCCCCAAATAATTCCGTGGCATATGACAGTGCATTGGAAGAGGTATCCGAAAAATCAACGGGAACAAGGATTTTATTCATTTTTCAAGCTATTTTAATTGCTAAACCATTTTAGCATAAGGCTTTCTTTATAGTTTCTTAAAACAACATTAGTATTAAACAATATTCGCAGCCTTATTTTTGTTTCTATTTTTAAATTTACTAACAGAATCTAAAGCAAAACTTTAGAAAGGGATGAGGTTTATAAATATTTATTTCAAATACTTCTAAACTATATGGGTCGGGCATATCAATAATCCGTGCCGCCCTTTGCTCAAACTGTCCTTTCATCCTTGCCCATAATTTTCTATTCGGACCTCTTGGTTTGGTTCATTTCTTAAGTTTCCCTGAAGAATTGCGTACTAGCTTTATCCAAATTTCAACGGATGGTTCAAAAACTGGATTTGTAGCCATCAATTCCAGGTCATAATCCTAGTCCGTGATTAGCAAGAACCTGCTCATTAAAATGTTGTTTTATGAAGCTTTTGGAAAAGATTTTATTGGCGCAGGATTTTAGTAAATCCTCGCAAAACTTAGTGCACAGCGCAATTGAACTTGCAAAAATATTCGAATCGAAAATTGTTCCCATTCATGTACTTCCGGATGATATCGTAAACAAGAAAGTGAAAGTCTTGCTGAATGAAACAGCAATGACAAAACTGGAAGATACGGTACAACGCATTGAGGATGAGGGTGTAGATGTGGATAACCCCTTATTGGCGTTTGGTTCTCCCCATGAGGCCATAGTGAGGGCTGCCGTTGACATCAATGCCAATGTAATACTTACGGGATCGGGTGAAAGCAAAAAAGGGGATACCTTTCAATTGGGCACCACTACGGAGCGTATTATCCAAAAAAGTGAAAAACCTGTTTTCGTCATTAAGGAAGGAATCCTGCTAAATGTACGCCACATATTATGCCCCGTTGATTTTTCAGAATCCTCCAAAAGAGCCCTTAAAAATGCCTTGACCATGGCGCGTAGGTTCAAGTCGGAATTGACCATTCTCGCAGTATGCGAATTGCAAGGTTCCACCTGGTTTACATCCGAGAAGGATAAGGAGCAGGAAAATGAGCTTAGATATACCTTACACCGGGAGGAATTCGATTCCTTTTTGAAGGAGTTCGACCTAACAAATCTTAATTGGACAAAAGAAATTCCAAAAGGAAATCCCGCCAAGGAGATATTGAGTGCCATTTCCAGAAAAATGATCGATCTGCTCATCATGGGTACTGCGGGAAGGACAGGTCTTAACCGAATGATTATGGGCAGCGTTACCGAAAAGGTGGTACGGGAAGTCCCCTGTTCCTTCCTTACCTTAAAATCCGAGGATGTTATCTCCCTACAATTGGAAACGCATATCAAGGACATCGAAAAACTTCACAAAACCGGCTTACAGTTGATGGAAGATGGTTTCCTTGAGGAAGCCATTGGGCAGTTTAAGGCCTGTCTGAGTATTAACGATATGCACGTACCTGCTTACAAAGGGCTTGCCAAGGTTTATGAAAAACTAAACCAGCCGGAGAGGGCCAGGATGTATAGAAGGAGCGCCAAGGAAATTATGGATAAAATCTGGTATCAAAAAATAGAGAAAGAAGTCCGAAAACTTCGCGGTAGCTAAAAAATATCCATACATGATGCAAAAAGCAAAAGGAAAAGTAGTAAGCGTCAACGAATCGCTCGTTGGGGCCAAAACTACGGAGGGATCCGTCATGAACGGTGAGGTAGCATATATCGTCATTGAGGACGGCAAACGGCTCAAATCGGAGGTCATTGATGTGAAACCTGATGATATGGTTTATCTACAGGTCTTTGAAGATACCAGCTGGATGAAAGTAGGTGACCTTGTGGAATTTTCCGGTCTTCCCCTGGCCGTAAAATTAGGTCCCGGCATTTTGGGTTCCGTAACGGACGGTCTCCAAAACCCCCTATACGAATTGGCCAAGAAAGAATGGTTTTTAGAACGGGGGCTCGTAGTAGAACCTTTGGATACCACTATTAAATGGCACTTCACCCCTTCAGTGCAAAAAGGGGATTTGGCAACGGGCGGTACCGTACTGGGTTCAGTTCCCGAAAAACTGTTCCAACATAAGATTTTCGTCCCCTTTTCCATACAGGGCGGCCATACGATCGAGCAAATAGCTCCCGAAGGAGACTATACCGTAGATGAGCCTATAGCCGTCATAAAGGATACTATGGGCAAGAGCATAGAACTAAAAATGGTATTCGAGTGGCCCGTAAAAAAGCCTATGCCGTTTAATGAGCGTTCCGTTCCTGTAAATCCAATGCCTACGGGAATCCGAATTCTTGATGCCCTTTTTCCCATTGCATATGGCGGTACAGCATGCAATCCAGGCCCCTTTGGAGCGGGCAAGACCGTATTGCAACACAGTTTGGCCCGGCATTCACAGGCCGATGTGGTCATCATAGCAGCCTGTGGCGAACGTGCCGGGGAAGCCGTGGAAGTCTTTAAGGATTTCCCCGAACTGATCGATCCCCGCACCGGAAAATCCTTGATGGACCGTACCTATATTGTGGGCAATACCTCATCCATGCCTGTGGCCGCTAGGGAAGCATCCGTCTACATGGCCACTACCGTGGGCGAATACTACCGCAAACAAGGACTCAATGTGCTTATCCTCGCCGATTCTACCTCCCGGTGGGCACAAGCGCTCCGTGAGACCTCAGGGCGAAAAGAGGAAATCCCAGGCCCCGAAGCCTTCCCCATGTATATTTCTACATTGATCTCAGCTTTCTATGATCGCGCCGGAATTGAATTGCTGCCCGATGGAAAAACCGGGTCACTAAGTATTATCGGAACGGTTTCCCCCGCGGGCGGGAACTTTGATGAACCGGTAACGCAGGCCACTTTATTGAGTACAGGAGCTTTTTGGGGATTGTCCAGGGCATTGTCCGATGCGCGGAAATATCCTGCCATAGACCGTATTGATAGTAATTCCAAATATCCCTCGTTGCTGAATCGGGACGAAGTGAGCTTTTTATTGGAACTGTTACGGGATGGCAAGACCATAGCGTCCAATATTATCCTTATGGGCGAAAAGGGCATCACGGACGAAGCCTACATCCGTTACCAAAAGGCCGAATTGCTCGATGCGGTCTTCCTACAACAGAACAGCTTTCATGAGGTGGATGGGGTAACCACTCCGGACCGGTTGCGGGCGATGTTCACCATGGTAAAGGAAATCATAGACACAACGGTAGGTGTTAAAGGCAAAGAAGAGATACGGTCACATTTTAACTTCATCCGACAGGCTTTTCTTGACTGGAACTATTTGAAACCCGATGAGGAGGGATTCGAAAAGCAAAAAATGAAACTAGTGAATTTGGTCAAACAAAGGGAACATGTTGCAGAAAACGTATGAGAACATAGACAGTATTGGGCGTGCCATTCTGGGCATTAAGGCCAAAGATGTACATAACAAGGAATTGGCCGAGGTAATCTATCCCGATGGACAAAAAGCGTTTGCACAGGTCATTGCCTTGGACGGCGATCAGGTGACCCTACAATTGTTCGGAGGTGGATTTGGAGTCTCCACCGACTGTAAGATCCGTTTTCTTGGAAAACCCGTTCAAGTAGGATTTTCCGATGATATGTTGGGACGGGTGTATTCGGGCAATGGCCAACCCATAGACGGAGGCCCCGAACTGCTGTCCGATATGGTCCGGGTGGCGGGCCCTTCCATAAATCCGGTAAAAAGGCTTATCCCCAAGGATATGATCCGTACGGGGGTGCCCATGATCGATGTATTCAACACCCTGGTACGTTCCCAAAAGATACCCATTTTTGCCAAGGCAGGCGAACCCTACAACCGCTTGTTGGCCAATATCGCTACCCAGACCGATGCGGATGTTATCATAATTGGCGGGGTGGGACTCAAGTATGACGAGTTCCATTACTTCAGACAGCGCATTGAAGAGGCCGGAAGTAAGAGCAAGACCATCATGTTTGTACATACGCATAGGGATTCCATAGTCGAAGGCCTTATGGTACCCGATTTGGCCCTGGCCGTGGCCGAGCAATTTGCATTACAGGGTAAAAATGTTTTCGTACTGTTATCGGATATGACCCAATGGTCCGATTATCTGCGGCAAGTAGCCAACGCCCAAGATCAGATTCCGGCCAATCAGGGTTATCCGGGCGACCTATATTCCCAGTTGGCCAGTCGCTATGAAAAAGCGGCCGATATTGAGGGTGCGGGAAGTTTGACCATCCTCGGGGTAACTACAATGGATGATGTTACCCATCCCGTACCGGACAACACCGGATATATCACAGAAGGACAATTTTACATGAAGGACGGATATCTGGAACTGTTCGGGTCATTAAGCCGTTTGAAGCAACAAGTGAACGACCGGACCCGTCCGGACCATAGAAGTATCATGAATGCCATGGCAAGATTACTTTCAGAAGCCGAGGAACGGGTAAAGGCACAGAAATTCGGTTCGGTCAAGGATGACTATTCCTTGCGACTGTTGGATTACAGAAAGACCTTTCAAAAGGAATTGATGGATCCCTTCCGCTATTTGGAACTGGAAGATGCCCTAGACCTTTGTTGGGACACCCTTGCCCAACACTTTAAAAAGGAAGAGGTGGGGCTATCCTCTAAGCTAATCGAGGAGTATTGGCCGGAAAAAGGGAAGTTCAAAATATTAAAAGAGATGACCCATGAGTGAGAAAACCCTGGATAAACTGATTGCCACCCTAAAATCGGAAGCTATCGAGGCAGCGGACAACGAAGCGATAGACATTGTGGAGAAGGCGCGCGCACAGGCCCAAAAAATTATAAAGGATGCAGAAGCCAAAAAGGAAGAACTGTTAGAGGACGCCAGAAAAGAGGCTAAATCTACCCTTAACAAAGGGGAGGGTGCCCTTAAACAGGCGGCAAGAGATCTTACCGTTTCCGTGCGTAATGATTTGTTGAAACTTCTTGGGGCAGTACTGGAGAGGGAAATAGAAACTGCCCTCACCCCGAATCTTTTAGAGGAAGCCATCCTAAAAGTCGTCGAAAACGTGGGCAGCGGAGTTACACTAAAACTTCCGGAAAACGTGAAGGAAAAGCTGGTAGACCGAATCCAGAAACGCTTGCAGACATCGGATAAACTGGCTTCCATCAGCAAGGATACCACCCTTATCAATGGGTTCTCCATTACCAAAAAGGACCAGGGATGGAGTTACCATATTTCGCCCGAGGAAGTAGCCGAACTTTTGAACGTTCACCTTAGTCCAAAATGGGTCCAAATCCTTAAAAACGAATCGGAAGTATGATTACCGGAAACCTGGAATATGTAATGAGCAGCTTTCCCCATCTGCATTTTCAAAACTCCGATGAGGAGCGTATCAGGGTATTTTCCGTCCTAAGAAAATATGCAGGTCCTTTAGGAGAGGAAAAAAGTATCATTGCTATTTTGGACGAAGAGGCCGGCAAGTTTTTAACCTCAAGGGCATCCCATATATTGAAACAAATTACATTGGAAGACATCCATAAGGAAGTTTTCCAACACAGTAAAAATAAGGTTCTGTCCGCTTTTTCCGCTTATGTCCATAGGCTTAAAAAGGACATCGAACAACTACGTATCTCCCGAAAAAAAAGGTTGGATGCTTCCATGGCTAAAAAGCAACCGTTACCCTTACTACCAGGTACTCCGTTGGAAGAGGAAATTCAACTCTTGAAAATGCAATGGGAAAAACTTGATGGACTCTCCATTGGACATTACACCGATTTTGGGGCCTTGATCATCTATAAACTAAAGCTGCTGCTCTTATTGCGATGGTGGAGTTTTGACCAAAAAAAAGGTTTCGAAAATTTTTTACACATCACAAAGAAGGACTGAACATGGCCGATAAAATCTTAATGAACAAAAACACCTTGGCCGCCTTGAAAATAGAGCTAAGGGAATACAACACGGCCCTACCCGTCTTTGAGATGAAGGAACAGCAGTTGAAGGAGGTAGTACAGACTACGGAAAATAATATTGCCCGATTGAAGCGAGCCATTGAGACGAACGACGCGGAAACGAAAAAATGGGTGGCGGTTATGGCCGAGGAGACCATTGACCTGTCCGAATTAGTAAAAGTAGACCGCGTCATCACTGAAAAACGGGAAATCGCCGGAGTAACCATCGAGACCTTTAAGGACATTTCGTTCGAAGATGTAGAGGTAGACCTTTTTAACACCCCGCTTTGGATAGATGCGGCCCTAGAGGCGATACGGGAGCAAAAGACCAACAGAACCCTAGTAGAAATCGAAGAACGAAATTTGGAGTTGCTCAAGGAAGAACTTGCCGAGGCCCGCCGGATGAAAAATGCATTGAAGGAAGTGTTCATACCGGAAACCAAAGAGAATATTCGAAAAATTGAAATCTATTTGGGCGACGTGGAACGACTGGCCATAGGGTGTGCCAAACTGGTAAAAAAGAAGAAACAGGAGAAAAAGGCCATGGCATGATTGTTAGGATGAAGGAAATACTGCTCTTTACCATGGCACGTTCGGTAGACGAAACCATTCGTGTACTTGGGAATCTTGGAGTGGTAGACATCAAAGAGATCAACCGATCACCAAATGGCACCGTTGAAAGGCGATTGGCCTCTGTCAATAAAACTGGAAATGCAATTTCATTCCTCAAAGAACATTCAAGAAAGAAAAAAGATACGGTCAGTCGAATAAAATATCCCGCCAAAGATCCCAAACAGCTTGTAGAACGTGTATTGATGACGGAAGAAATTAGGCGAAAATGCAAAGACCGACTTGATGAGCTCGACCAGCTGTTGGATTGGTACAAAACCTGGGGCGAAAAGGTAAATGTAAAGGACTTTGAAACCCTTAGGAAAAAAGGAATTTACATTTGGCTCTACTTATTGGACAAATCGATGTTGCCCAAGGTGAAGGAAGACCATACTATTGTGGCTTTCCCAGAACGGAACGGTAAGATACCGGTGGCATTGGTCACACAAAACGAACATGAAAAACTAAATCAAAAGGAGGTAGTCCCCCCGAAATTATCCCTTGATGCTATACAGCGACAGATTAAAAGGAAAGAACGGCAATTGACCGAAGTAGAACGCTTTTTGGATGATCAAACCGAACATCTGGATTGGCTTGAAGATTACCGGATACTGTTGAAAGACCAACTGGGTATGCAACAGACTTTGGGAGGTATGGGCGACATTGGTGGAAAACTAAAATACCTTAAAGGATATATACCCCGTGATTCAGTGGATGATTTCGTTTCAAAAGCGGAAGAAAACAAGTGGGGCTATCATATCGCCGAGCCTGAAAAACCGGAGGAGGTACCGGTCTTTATCAAAAATCCCAAGTGGATCAGTATTATCAATCCGGTTATGAAATTTATAGATATCGTACCCGGATACAAGGAAGTGGATGTCTCCATTTATTTTTTGGTGGCCTTTGCCCTGTTTTTTGCCATGCTCGTCGGTGATGCAGGATACGGATTGATCTTTCTATTGGTTACGTTATTCCTTCGTAAAAAACTAACCCCGCAGATGCGGATCTTAATCTATGTTCTAAGTGGCACCACCATTGTTTGGGGGGTACTTAGTGGCACCTATTTTGGTGCCGAACAGATAGCCGCCCTTCCTTTTTTCAAAAATTTGATTGTTGAGGAAATTGCCAGCTTCGGGTTCGATAATGTTTCTTTTATGATGCATCTGTCGTTTCTAATAGGGGCCATTCACCTCACCGTGGCCCATGGTATTCGTGTTGTCCAATTCATCAATTCCATACGGGCACTGAGTGAAGTAGGTTGGATCTTGTTGGTTTGGGGGTTGTTTCTTTTAACCGAGCAATTGGTATTGGGCAAAACTATGCCCGTATGGGGCTCTTGGTTGTTTATAATGGGTGCGTCACTAGTTGCTCTTTTTTCGGTGGAAAGCAAAAACTTTTTTAAGAGCATGTTGGTTTCCCTGGCCAATTTACCCCTAAGCTTAATTAGCGGATTCTCTGATATTGTCTCCTATGTGCGGCTTTTTGCCGTGGGTATGGCAACGGCTGCGGTTGCGGCGAGTTTTAATAATATGGTGTTACCCGAGGGGATTGCCGATATGGGGTTTTTGGATTTGATAATGGCGGCCATTGCCCTGCTTTTGGGGCATGGACTCAACATTGCCCTGGCCCTCATGGCGGTTATGGTACATGGAATACGATTGAATATGTTGGAGTTTGCAGGGCATCTTGGTGTACAGTTCTCCGGTGAAGCCTACAAGCCGTTTACACTGGTTTCCCAAAAAAGCATAGTTGAACAGGAAAATATAGAACCAATCCCAACAGTATAAAAGAATTACATAATTATTAAACTATAAAATCATGATAGATATGGCAATTTTTACAACGACGGTAACAGGATTGGGCGACATGGGAATGTCCTTGAGCATTGCCGCGATAGGGTCTGCAATAGGGACCGGAATAGCAGGTATGGCCGCTATTGGGGCTTGGAAGAAAATGATAACCAGTGGACAAAAGGCGGCTACTGCCCTGCTTATTTTTGTAGGTGCCCCACTTTCCCAGGTTATCTATGGCATGATTCTCAAAAATGCGATCGCCGATGCCAACCTGGCACCCGACTCCTACCTCTGGCAAATCATTATTGGTCTGGTTGCAGGGGCGGCCATGGCCGGTTCGGCTATATTCCAGGGAAAGACAGGGGCACGGGCCTGTGATGCCATTGCATCGGGAGCCAATGATACGGCAAAATACATCATGATTATCGGTATTGTGGAAACAGTGGCACTTTTCGTGATGATATTTACCATGACCGGATTGCCAACAGCGTAATCCAGGCAAGCAAATATTTTATCCATTCAGATTTTTAATGCCTATATGGTATAATGTCATGTTTTATCTAGCCCATACCCCTTAGATTTATACCATAGGATCTATTTGCCTAAAGCCTTCCACTATGAAGATATTGGTTATCGAAGACAATATTGAACTTCTGAATGACATCAAAAACTTTTTGGAGGTGGAAGGGAATATTTGTGAAATCGCCCCTACGTACAAATGGGCTTATAGCAAGGTAGGTTATTTCCCGTATGACATTTTGGTGGTCGATATTGGGCTACCTGATGGCAATGGACTTGATATCATCAAGGAGGTGAAGAAAGAAAATATTGATGCGGGTATCATCATTATTTCGGCTAGGAACGCGGTCGGGGATAAAATACATGGATTGGAAATAGGTGCGGACGATTATTTGACCAAACCTTTTTACCTGGCCGAGCTAAACGCTAGGATAAAGGCTTTATATCGAAGAAAAGTGTACAATGGAAGTAAGGAAATCCTTTTTAACGAAATCAAGATCAAGCCAGACAGTCATGAAGTCTTTGTAAACGACCACCTTTTGAGCCTCACCAAAAAGGAATTTGACATTGTTCACTTTTTTGTGGTGAATCGGCATAGACTCCTGACCAAGGAGGCTATAGCGGAACACCTTTGGGGCGACCACATTGAAATGGCCGATTCCTTTAATTTCATCTATACGCATTTAGCCAATTTGAGGAAAAAAATTGCCGAATCGGGAGGGAAAGACTATATTAAGTCCATCTATAGTGTAGGATACAAATTCACCGATCGCGAATGAACTTAGTTAGGAAGACCAACACATACTACCTTATATTTCTGGCTTTCCTCCTCCCAATCATGGTCGGTATAGATTACTACCTCATCCAACGCTTAGTCAATAGTGAAGTTGAGGAAATATTACTCCATGAAAGTGAACGGATTAATTTTCACCTCGCTACGGAAGGGACGTTTCCCGCTTCCAACTATTTGTTCGAGACTACTCCCGTTAGTGAGGACATCGTACTTCCCGACAAGTTTAGGGATACCTTGCTCTACGAAGCCTATGCCGACAAACGCATCCCTTATCGCACATATGAGTTCACCGCACAAGTTAATGCGCAAAAAGTACAAGTTTTACTAAAACATGTCCTTTTGGAAATCAATGAATTGATCCTATTGCTTTTTGCGACCACAACATTGGTTTTATTGGTTTTGGTAACGGGATTGTTTTTCATCAACCAAAAAATATATCGTTGGGCCTGGAATCCATTTTTCAAAAACCTTTCAAAACTTAACAATTACGATGTTGCCCAAAAAAATCCTATTCATCTGGAACCCTCCAATATTCGGGAATTCGAGGAACTCAACAAGGTAGTCACATCCCTGATAGATCAGGCGAAAAAAGATTTTCAAAATCTAAAGGAATTCAACCAGAACATATCACACGAAATACAGACTCCTTTAGCCATTATCCGCAACAAAATGGTATTGCTCCTGGAAAGCCAAAACCTTGATCCAAAAGAACTGCAATGGGTGCAAGCCGTTTATCAAGAAACCAATAAACTATCAAAAATTGAGAAGTCCTTGACTTTGATTTCTAGGATAGAGAATCAGGAATTTAAACGGTTGGACAGTGTTGATGTTCGCATCCTAATAGAGAACATCATGAACAACATGGTAGAAATGATCACGTTTAAAAAACTTAAAGTAAAAATCAACCTGAGTCCCGTTAAAATAAAATGTGATCTTGTTTTAGCGGACATCCTCTTTACCAACCTGATTAAAAATGCGGTACAACACAATCATGAAGGGGGATCTATAGAAATGCTTCTGAGCGAGGAGAAATTTGAGATTATCAACACCGGGGATGAATCGCTAATAGAAACCGCACAATTGTTCAATCGTTTTCAAAAGGGAAATTCATCAAAGGAGTCCCTGGGCCTGGGCTTGGCCATAAACCAAAGAATATGTGAGCTTTACGGGTTTCGTTTGGATTATGATCGCCATGGGCAAATGCACACTTTTTCTTTGTTTTTTCAATAGTCAATGTCCTTTTAAGTAACTGCTCTCAAAGGAGTATTCCCAATTGCAAAGTTAATCGGCTGTTCGAATGGTATTGTTAAGAGTAACTTATTATCCCCGCCATATAAAATCCATTGTGAAATAATTTTAGGGGCCAGAATAAAATCATTCGTCCTGATAAATTAACTTTACCGCTCATTAATAGTTCCAATTGGACATGTTCGCTAACTCTCCAGACGTGTACCCGTTTAATTTGGAACCAATTACACCCAATATTGTATTACACTTCATAAACATCAGATGAGCAAAAGAAAAATTATATTGAATTTATGTACAAGCCTCGATTCCTTTATTGAAGGGGAAAATGGTGAAATTGATTGGTGTT
Source organism: uncultured Flavobacteriaceae bacterium (assembly GCA_947494715.1). GTDB lineage: Bacteria > Bacteroidota > Bacteroidia > Flavobacteriales > Flavobacteriaceae > Ulvibacterium. The sequence goes on from CANLWG010000016.1 coordinate 29,572, forward strand.
TAACGGATCAGGATTATTCAATGACGGCTTTTTTGAATCGGATCGATACCATTTTTTTTGGACGAAAAAGTTATGAGCAATTGGTTAGCGAAATGCCCAATGCGTTTTCTGACAAGAAGAAAGTGGTGTTTTCAAAAACATTAAAAAATACAGATGCCCATTCAAGAGTTATAAACGGGAATATTGAAAATGAAGTACAGGATCTACTCAATGCCCCAGGGAAGGATATTTGGCTTTTTGGGGGAGCGAACCTAACTACGACCATGATAAACCTGAACCTTGTGGATGAACTGATGATTTCTGTACATCCCTTAATTCTAGGAAAGGGAAAACCTTTGTTCAACGCTATTGAAGGGAGGAAAAAGCTTAGACTAACGGATACGAAGACTTTTTCCACCGGATTGGTTCAATTGTATTATACGGTAGAAAAGGAATAGTATGCATATTAATTCGGTTATGGTTTCCTACTTTAGGGGAATTCAATTGGTTACCGTAGAATATAATGTCACTACCTGAAGGAAAGTCTCATCACGCTCCGTACTAAACTAAGCCTTTGGCAAAAACACCTCCGCCATCATACAGCGGGCACTTCCGCCCCCACATGTCTCAATAGTATCCAATGGACTATGAATAATGTCACAATGTGCTTGGATAGCCTCAATTTGATCTGGTCTCAAGCTCTTAAAGGCTGCCGAGCTCATTACCATGAAGCGTTGGTCGTTCGCTCCGATGACCTGCAACATATTACCCGCAAAATGGTGCATTTGTACTTCTGTAATAGCAATAATCTCCTTGCCATCATTTTTTAGATGCCCCACTACATCTTTGCGTTCTCTTTTATCATCAATGGCATCTAGGCAAATCACGGCAAAATCTTCGGCCATGGCCATCATTACATTGGTATGATAAATGGGAAGGCGTTCCCCATTTACAGTCTGGTTGGCCGTAAAAATGACCGGAAAGCAATCAAAATCCCCACAGAACTCTATGAACAATTCCTCATGCGCGCGCTCGGATAAAGCGCAATAAGCCTTTTGATGGACCCTATCCTTTAGAATACTACCTGTACCTTCCAAGAACAGCCCCTTCTCTTCTGCTGAGGTGTAGTCCAGGATATTGTCAATTCTAAATCCGTTTTCTTCAAGAATATCAAAAATATCCTCACGACGTTCTTTTCTTCGGTTTTCCGCAAACATTGGATAAATTGCGACGGTGCCATTAGCATGAAAGGACACCCAATTATTGGGAAAGATGGAATCTGGAGTATCCGGTTCCTTGGTATCCTCTATCACAATAACCTCTATGCCGTTATCTCTTAAAACTGCAACAAAAGCATCAAATTCCTGCTGTGCCTTACGATTGATTTCGGTGTTATTGATTTCAAGTTCTTCTTGAAAATAGTTGTTGACCGCCGTTTGTTCGTTCATACGAAAGCCCACTGGCCGAATCATCAAAATAGTGTTCGTTATCTGCTTCATAGTTCATATACCGGATACTCATGTAATATCTGTATCACATAAACCCAAGAGGCTAAATTATGACTTTTATTAGGGTCATTCACCCTATTTCATCAAAAAAAAACAACCTTTGCAGACAAAGATTCAAGACCTTTTTCTTTGTAAAATCAATACGATGGCCGGAGAAACCCGTTTAAAAAAACTAATCGATGAAATGGACCCCAGACTTAACCCTGGGGAGTATGTGTTTTCCTCCGCCAATACCACCAATGGTATAGACCGAGCGGATATTTTATGTGAATTCAAGGAGCAGGAGGGGATTACCCTTATCCTGGAGCGTAATAAGGCCGATGCCTATGGGCTCCCCTATGAGTTTATTGCAGCTTGGATAACCCTTAGCGTGCATTCCGCTTTGGAAGCCAAAGGGCTTACGGCAAAGGTAGCCACAGCTTTGGCTAGACAAGGTATTAGCTGTAACGTAGTAGCGGGATACTACCACGATCATCTCTTTGTGCCCTACCAGGAAGGAAATAAAGCTGTTGAAGTTTTGAGAGCCTTGTCCACGGATGAATCCATTGGGAATCTTTAAAAATATTTGGAAATAGCAATACGGAGAAAACTATCATCTTGAAAATTCGATAGGATCAACTCATTTTCATCGATTGTGCTAAAAATCCGTGCCTCCGCTTCCACGGTCCACGTGCTTCCAAAACGTCGGGACGCCTCTAGACTAAAAATTTTACTGCTAGATTCCAAATCCGCAATACCGCCTATTAAAATGGAAGTATCCGCGTTGTCATTGAATGCAATACGGCTACCAAAGAATACATCGTTCTGAAGAGCGGTCAAGGCCAGTTCATCCCTTTCGTCATACAAGTACTCCCCTAATATGCCTATATCCAAGCCATTCCCATCTATGTTGCTAAATGTATATTCCAGTCCTGCTGCCAGTGCGAAAAAATCTTGGGCTTCGGCATGGCGATAAATAGATTCCAATTTCCAAAGAAAAGCGTCATGCGTGGCCTGAAGCTCCAATCCGCTCTGATGTATTACGGGATAAAAGGAATTGATGGCTCCAGATGGTTCGAACAAAAAAAGTGGTTCCCTACCGTTACCGTAAAAATGTGAAAGTCCAATATCAAAAATTCCAAAATAGTGTTTCCATCGGACGGCAAGATCCTGCCGCCATTGCTCGGCCCCACTCTCGTAACCTAAATCGTCTTGATTTATGACGGTTCCAAAACGTAATCTGCCTTCTTCCCCAGCAAAAGTACGCTTACGATGGTAAGGCAGATAAAAGAAATCGAATGTCCCGAAAGAGTCTGTAATCCAACTGAATTGCACCATGGGCTGCCCTAGTTTTTCCTCCCCATCAAAGGTCTCCACCGCATCGGTCTGATTGATGACGTCTACCAAATGATTGCTCTCAATAACCCCCCAGTACACTTTTTTCAATCCTACGCTCAATTCCCAATTGCCTTTTGCTTTTTGGTAATAAAGTTCCCGGATATCCCAATGGGTACGCTCATCATCACGATCAAGCCTAAAGAAACCTTTGGCATTGATACTTTCATACCCTTTGTTCCAGGAGGCGGAATACTCCGGTCGGAAGGCCAAGGAAGGATAGTGCGTTTCCTGCCCCTCAAACTGGCCTGGGTCAAAAAAATAGCGATACTCTGTTTCTATTTCCAATTCAAGGTCATGTTCCACTTTTTTTTTGGAATCATCGTTTTGGGCAAACCCATATGTAAATCCTATAAGGCAAAGAATGCCCAATACCTTCCTGTTATTCATCAGCAAATATTGTAGAAGGCCAGGCCGAAAATCATAATACCATTCATCATTTCCGATGGAACGAAAACCATATCGATCAACATCATTTCAGCCTGCCTTGCCAAATTTATTTTCCTGCCCGTTGTAAGGCCACTTGAGAAAAGTCATCCTCGGAAAAAGCGACCCCAAAATCGTAATCACTAAACTTCAACAAGGTTTCTTTGTTGCTTTGATGGTTTACCATATTAAAGGTAGCGGCACGCCAAAACTTGTTTTTGTACAGTTTATAGTCACTATAGGTCAGGGTCTTTAATAGGGCATTTTTCCTATCATAAAATTCTACCTTTTCAATGCGATACCCTTTATCCTTATTATAAGTAACTATACGACGAGTATAGCCCGATTTGGGATCTACGGGATCCTGTTCCACCAACAGCAAATTCCCTTTTGCCTCCAAAAATTTATAGGTGTATTTCTCCACTTCCTGGGAGGAAAGGTCCTCATAGGCAAATTCACTTCCCACAAAAGGGCCGGATTTGTTATTGGATGAAATTCGCTTTACCCTTTTAATGGAAGGCAAATACAACCATTGATCGTCGGAACCCACTTTATGGGTATAGGTCAAGGTAGCGGTTCCTTTAACATCCTTTGGGCTACCGAATGCGATAAGCGACTTGTCGCCATCTTCTGTTAATTCCAAAGTTCGGGTGGTCATGGTCCGCTCACTGGTCTGTCCGTTTTTGTTTTTCAAGACCATTTTAAGCTCCACCGAAGAACTTCCAAACCCTTCATCGGCCAGTTCTGCAGCTTTGGCTATTTCCAATCCACGTTCCTCAGGTGTTTGGGCCAAGGCCAAACTTATTACGGAAAATGCAGCTACGGTTAAAATCGATTTTTTCATTTTTGTATGATTTATGTTTAAAGTGAATATTATTTGTCCAGTTTTAATTCTGGCTTCAATTGATTTGGTATAACCTCAATTTCTTCTTCCTTCCTGCTCGACAGAATCAAAAGAGCAGGGAGTAAAAGAAAATCAATAATCAATGCGGCGGTAATAATGATGACCGTAATGCGGGCCATGTAACTGTTCAGGGCAAAGGATGATGTTGAAAGCACCGCAAATCCTGATAACAATACCACTGTAGTGGTTACCAAAGCACGACCCACGGTCTCAAAAGCATAGATTACCGCTTGTTTGGCATCGTATCCCAATTCCCTTCGTGCCCTTAAGAACTTGCTCATGAAATGCACGGTATCATCTACGATGATGCCCAAGGTCATTCCAAAAACAATGACCATCCCCGTATTGATCTGCCCTTTATAAAGTGCCCAAATTCCGAAACCTACCAAGACCGGGGTTACATTGGGAATAATACTTAACAAGCCAAGTTTAAAATTTCGTAAGGCCAACATCAATACCAATGAAATAAGGATCAGGGCAACGATATTTCCATTGAACATACTGTCTGCCTGCCTAAACCCTAATTTGGAGAACATCATTGTAGGACTTACTCCAATGGAATGCATGGGTTCATCCGTATTATTTCCCAACCATTCCTCTGCCCGGGCCGAGAAGGCAATCATCTCCGCGCTGGAAATATTCTTCAAGGTGGCAGTCACCCGTGTTTCCGATTTATCTACATTTATCTGATTGTTCAAATCCAGGCCAAAAGGCAATGAAAGTTCGTATAATAGAAGAAACTGTGCCGCTTCTTCCCTATTATCCGGTACACGATAATACGTCTGGTCATCCCCATGCATGGAGCGGTTTACCCTTCGGGCCACTTCGCTAAAGGCATTTACATGTACAACCTCCGATTGGTCATTCAGCCAATCTTCAAATGCATTAAGTTTTTGGAGATATTCCGGATTGTTGATTCCACCGCTTTCGCCGCTTCCCACAGAAAATTCCACATTATAAAAACCGGTTAGATTATCGTTTATGAAATCACTGTCCCTTCTAAACTGTACCGAATCATCAAAGTATTCCACAAATTCATCATTAAATACATTTAGGGTCGCCAAATAGGTAAGGCCACCGATGACGACAAGGGAAATTACCGCTAAACGAGCCGGTTGCCTTATCACAAAAAGACCTAATTTGGTATACATACCAATCTTTTCCTCTTTCTTGATTGCCCCTTTTTTCTTCCAAAGGGGAAAGATGGCCATAAGTGCCGGCAAGGTGGTGGTGGAATAAAGAAATGCCATGGCCATACCGAACGCCGTAATGTTCCCCAAGTGCCAGAAAGGGGGCACATCACCAAAATTCATAGTCAAAAATCCGATAACGGTGGTAAGGCTTGTAATGAAAACAGGCATAAAATTGAGGCGCATACTTTCTATCAAAGCTTCTTTTTTGTCCATTCCGTCCTTACGAGCTTTTTGTAACATGGTAACAAGGATATGTATACTATCGGCCACGGCAAGGGTAAGTATCATTGTTGGAAATACCGCTGAGGGAGGGGTAAGCTTTATTCCAGTAAGGCCAATGAAACCCACCGCGCTCATAATAGAGAACAGGACCACTACAAGCGTGGAAAGGGTGGCAAAAAAGTTTCGAGTGAGTAAAAATGTGACAGCAACAACAATGAGCAACATGATCCCGATAAGTGCCAGATCACTTTGTGATGCTTCGAAAAATGCCGTATTCAGCGGAACCAAACCTGTAGTATACACTTTAAACTGAGGATGTTTCTCCTTAAATTCGTCCACCATTTTTCGAGTGGCCACGGTAACCTCGGGAATTTCCGCAGCACTATCCACACCCGGTAACCGTACCGTAACATTGATTGCGGTTACGCTCCCTTTCTCATTAATGATTCGGTGCAAAAGCAAAGGTTCCTTCAAGGCCTTTGCCTTAATTTCCATAATCTCTGCATCTGTTTTGGTAGCCGATTCGTATGATAAATCATCCACATACAAATCGTCTCCGACGGCACTGGTATGTTGGAAATTGGTTACAGCGTCTACCCTTGAGGAGTAAGGGGTATTCCAAGCACTTGCCGTTAGTTCTTCAATAGCAACAAGATTCTCCTTGGTAAAAATCTCGCCATTATCAGGAGCCAGCACAATCACAATATTGTCGTCCTTAGTGTATTTCTCCTGAAGGGCATCAAAAGCTTCCAACTCGGGATTCGATTCGCTGAAGAAGACATGGTAGTCTCCATCAAATTCCATTTTTCCCTGGGAGGCCAGACCAAGGGCCAACAAGATAGTAAGCAGGAGTACGGGCCACTTGAACTTAATGACAAATTCCGCCCATTTTTTGGCAAATGTGTTTACGGAATTTCCCGCTTTTTTAAGTGCATTCATAATTATTAGGTTTAGTAGTTGACCAGTCGCCTATTAATGTTGCGAATGGTTTTTAATAAAAATTGCATTCTATGTTATAGTACTAAGACGATTAAATTTCGCTGATCTGGACAATTTTAAAATAAAATCTGTTGTTGTTTGAATATTTTATAATTGACCGGTCATCTAGTATTATTTCAAAAAAAATTATTTAAACAAAATTGCTCTTACCATGTTCATAAAATTATCAATAGGGTAGGCACTTTTCATTTCCTTCATGGTGGTCATTGCCCCTTTTCCTGCATCCTCAAAAAAAGCCACTATATCAGCCGCGTTCAAAGTGGGGTCAATTTCCCCTAATTCCTGCGCCTCCTCTACAACGGCCGTGATTTGAGCTTGTACCAAAGTTTCCCTTTGAAGAATGGCCTTTCTAATGTTTTCGTTATGCTCGGCCATTTCATTGCCCAGATTACAAGCCAAACATCCCATTTTACATTCCATTTCATTCTTTAGCACATTGCACCGGAATTCATGAAAATTCAAAAGGCGTTGCTTCGGTGAAACCGTTTTGTCCATTAAAACTTCCTGTGCAGGAGCAAATTGGGCTTGAAAATACTTATCGATAGCCTTAATGGCAAAATCCTCCTTACTGTCAAAATAGAAATAAAAAGACCCTTTGGGGACATTGGCTGCCACAACAATGTCATTTACGCTTGTGGCATTGTATCCTTTGGACCAAAGCAACTCCATCCCCCTTTCTAGGAGATAGTCCGCCTTTATTTCATGTCTTAAAGTCTTCTGCATCATTTTCAAACTCCGGACAAAAATATGACCACTCGTCTAGTAAACCAAAAAAATAGGTGTTAAAGTTTTCTATATGTAAGGAAATGACCACTCCGTCCACGCCTATTGACAGTCTATAACCCATCCTACAAATCATTCATGGAATCAGCCAGTGACCTCGCTTTGTAACAAAGAAAATAGGTCGTTATCTTTAAACTTAAATAGTATATGGGATGTCATCAAAATATCTAGGCAAATACAATGATATTCTGTTGTTCTTGGTATTGATACCTATTATTAACACCATCAACTATCATCTTACTTATGCTACGATCAGATGGGATTGGTATACCTATACAACTTACTCCATCGATACTGTGACAGGCTACATTGCCTGGTGGCTGATAAGACGTACCATTCTTTGGATGGACAGGGCAATGCCCTACGAAAAGGCTCTGGTCAAACGGTTGTTATTGCAATTATTGATTACCAATCTAGTGGCCCAAGGTTTTATCATATTGGCAACTGAAATAATTAATGCCCTTTTCGGAGACGGACCTTTACCTACTAGCTTTTATACTTATAACCTGTTTATCTTCTTTATTTGGATATTGGTCATCAATGGTATTTATGTTGGATTCTACCTCTACGATCAATGGAGAATCGCCCAATCATTGCGTGAAAAGGACAAAAAACTACGATCAAAAGGTTTTTCAGTAGCTCTAGGGAATAGTACAAAGCAAATAGCTTTTGAACAAATAGCGGTATTTTATGTAGAGGATAGGGCTACCTTTCTCAGAACCAAGACCGGGGAACAATTTGTTTTGGACGACTCCCTGAACAAAATAGTACCCGTATTACCGGAAGAATTTTTCTTTCGTTTGAATCGAAAATATATTGTACATAGAGAGCAAATAAAAGGGTATCGAAAAGAGATGAACGGTAAATTGTTGGTCGAATTTGATTCCGGACTGTTCATAGAGACTTCAATCGTAAGTAGAATTACCGCGCCCGACTTTAAAAAATGGTTCAGTATTACGGCTCCTCGTTTTTAAACCATCCCTGTTCTACATCCCAGCCCTAAAAACGCTACAGTTCATCCTATTCGTTTCAAAATCATTGGGATTGTGCATTGCCATATCTGGATATTTGCCAAAATTTCACGTTATGAACAGAAGGGTTAAAATTATGGGATTACTGTTGGTAATGACAATGTCCCTTACTGCACAAGAAGTAGGGTTTCCCCTTGAAAAACAGGAAGCTGTAAAGGGTGTACTCAAAAAATACATCGACCTTGGCATTCCCGGCTTATCATTGGCCGTCTACAATGAACAAATGGGATTATGGTCCCATGCTGAGGGTCTGGCAAATCTCGAAAACCAAACTCCACTTACCACGGAACATTTACATTACTTACAAAGTATAAGCAAGATCTATATGGCGGTCGTTATCCTTCAATTGTATGAAAAGGGAAAATTGAAATTGCAGGATTCCATTGTTCAGTACCTCGACTATCCTTGGTTAAAATCGATAAAGGGTGTGGACAAAATCACCATAAAGATGCTTTTGAACCATACGTCCGGACTTCCCGAATATAGTACGGATCCTTTATTGGTATCCCGAATCATTCAAGACCCTTTAACCGTGCTTAGCGTTTCCGAAATGCTCTCCTATATAAGTGGAAAATCCTTGGATTTTGAACCCGGTAGCAAGTACACCTATCGCAATACCAATTTTGGCCTCCTATCATTAATTGCGGATAAAATAACCGGGGACCACATAGCTTACATGGAAAAGGAGCTGTTTCGAAAGCTCAAACTGAAATCCACTCACGTGCTGTCAAAAGACAATATCGATTCGGATTTGAATTTGGTAGACGCCTATTGGGATGTATTACTAGAAGGCATACCCACAAACATTTCAAAGTTACAAAGGGCCAATGTGTCTTCAATGAAAGGTGATGATGGTATGGTGGCTTCTACCAAAGATGCCGTTCTTTTTTTAAAGGGTTTGATTTCTGGAAAACTGCTTACCCCCAAAACTCTGGAATTAATGCTAGAATGGGTCTTGAGCGAAGAAGGGGAACGAAAATATGGTCTGGGCATAACGTATTATGATTTGGAGGTAACTTATGGCATAGGCCACTCAGGAGGTGGTGTCGGAGCAGGATGTGTCCTAATCTACCTACCGGAGTTCGAATCTATTGTCTTCATTGCCACTAATTTCAACACGATGATGGAATCGCCTATCCGGAAAAAAGCAGAAAACCTTCAAATGGATATTTTAATGGCATTGTTTATGTAAAAGGAATTTAATCCCTGATCAGAGGCATTGTGCTACAACGCAATAACCCGCCTTGCTTCGAAATTTCCGCATAAGGCACTTCCTCAACCGTAAAGCCTTGGTTTCGCAACCAATCATTGAGGCGGGTGAAATTCCGTTCGGAAACCACGACATCCGGAGAAATGGAAAATACATTACTGAACATTTGATACATTTCGTCAGCCGTAATCTCAAAAATGTTTTCTTTTCCAAAATAGTCTACCAACCATTGGTATTCGTCCTCCACCAAAAACCCATTTTTATGAAGGATGGCCTTATCCTTCCCTACGGGTTGGAAACAGCAGTCCAAATGAAGTGCATTTTCCCTTGGGTTGGCGATTGATTTTCTGAGCTCAAAGGACTTTACCTTTTTATGGGGAAACATCCGCTTAATGTACTCCACTCCTTCCCAATTGGTCCTTGCGGTAATATAATCCGGATAGTCATGACCAGTGTAGGTACCAATGAAAATATAATCGTTCCAAGGCATAACATCACCTCCCTCGATATGAACCTCCTCGGGAGGATACAGGATATTATCCGGATGGATGTATTCCAGTACGTGTAAAATAGCGTCAAATTCTTCTTCCCTATCCGGAAGTATATTGGCCTTTATCAGTTTATCCTCTATAACAAAGGCAATATCCCTTGAGAAAATTTGGTTGCAATCCTCCAACACCTCAGGTCTAAAAACTTCAACATTATATGTATTGAAAACTTTCACCAAAGCTTCCATCTCCTTAACCATATCCTCTTCCTTAGGGTAGGTGCCTGCCAGTATATGCTGAAGGGATTTTGGGTCGTAGGCGTTCTCTGGTTTGGGTATTGGACCATTGTTATTTGCAGTTCCCAAAAGCACGGCCCTTAATCGGGAGGTCTCATCGTTTACATTAAGATGGAGCATCGAATAATTTTTGGCAAATATAGGAATTCCGAAGTAGCGGAAATCAATAAAAAACCCTTATCAAAGAAATGGATAAGGGCCATCTTTTATAAAATGATTTAACGGATGTTACCTTAAATCAACGGCAACAAAGGGTCTGTGGTTCTCACCCGTATAAACCTGTCTGGGGCGACCAATGGGCTCCCCATTTAAGCGCATTTCCCTCCATTGGGCTATCCAACCGGGTAATCTGCCCAAAGCGAACATTACTGTGAACATTTCTGTGGGAATACCCAAAGCACGGTAGATAATACCTGAATAGAAATCCACATTGGGATATAATTTTCTATCCACAAAATATTGATCTTCCAAAGCCTCCTTCTCCAACCCTTTGGCGATTTCCAAAATAGGATCTTCAATTCCCAAGTCTCCCAAAACTTCGTCTGCGGACTTCTTGATGATCCTGGCCCTAGGATCAAAATTCTTGTATACTCTATGTCCAAAACCCATTAATCGAAACGGGTCGTTTTTATCTTTGGCCTTGGCCATGTATTTTTTGGTATCGCCACCATCCGCTTCAATGGCTTCCAGCATTTCCAAGACAGCTTGGTTTGCACCCCCATGTAAGGGTCCCCAAAGTGCTGAAATACCTGCAGACAAAGAGGCAAACAACCCGGCATGTGAGGAACCTACGATACGCACCGTAGAGGTTGAGCAATTCTGTTCATGATCCGCATGCAATATCAACAGCTTGTCCAAAGCTTCGATTACAATCCTGTTTTTGTTGTATTCCTTATTAGGCCGTTTGAACATCATTTTATGGATGTTCTCTACATAACCCAAAGTATCGTCCCCATAATCCAACGGCAACCCCTTTTTCTTGCGCATGGTCCAGGCAACAAGTACAGGAAACTTTGCCAAGATCCGAACAATGGAATTATACATCTCGGATTCCGAAGAAACATCTACCGAAGTGGGGTTAAAGGCTACCAAAGCACTGGTCAGGGAAGAAAGTACGCCCATAGGGTGGGCCGATTTTGGAAAACCGTCCAAAATCTTTTTCATTTCCTCATCTACATGTGACTCTTCTCGAATATCATTATGAAATTTGGAAAGCTGTTCCTTATTGGGTAACTCTCCAAAAATCAATAAATAGGCTACTTCAAGAAAATCGGCCTTCTCGGCAAGCTCTTCTATGGAATAGCCCCTATACCTCAAAATACCTTTTTCACCATCTAGGAAAGTAATGGCACTTTCACAAGATCCAGTGTTTTTATATCCTGGATCAAGGGTAATCATTCCACCGGTAACGGACCGCAATGTTTTTATGTCCATGGCGAGTTCATTTTCCGTACCTTCAGTTACAGGGAATTCATATTTTTTACCATTATATTCCAGCGTAGCTTTATCTGACATTTGAGTGATTTAGATATTATTAGAAAGGACAGTAAAGTTAAGAAAAAGAGACAATGTTAACAATTAAGGTTTCCGGTTTAGGAGTTTATTAACATAGCCCATTCGGTGGATCAAAAACCTATGAAAAAGCCTAAAGCAAATAGAGTACCTTGTAATATTCATCCACGGATTTCTCCCAGGTAAATCTCATTTTTTTAGCCGCAGATCGCATCCTTTCCCATTTAGGTTTATCGTTCTGAAAAACGTCCAAAGCCTGATCAAAACTCAGCAGCATATTGTTGATCTTCTCATCGTAGGAGTCCCCGCCAAAACTAAATCCTGTCTTCATATGCTCTACCGTGTCCTTTAAGCCTCCTGTTCCGTGTACCAGACAGGGATTTCCATTGCGCATGGACAACATTTGACTAATGCCACAGGGTTCAAAAAGGCTTGGCATAAAATACAGATCGGTCTCCAGATAAATGGAATCAATTAAATCCTCTGATTGTCCATTGGTAAAAATGAAATTCTCATGCTCATAACTCAATCCCCTGAAGAGCTCTTCATATTCAGGTGCTCCAGTTCCCAAAAGCATAAAGATGCCATCCACCTTCTCCAACTTTCTCAGGATTTCAACGAAAGCATCGGGAGATCGTTTAAAAAAATAGAACTTCTGTTCCGTTAAACGGGCTACACTGGAAACAATGAATTTAGGTCTATTATCTACCAACTCCATTACCTTTTCCCCGGTATGCGCCAAGAAATCCGCTTTATATTTTTTCGACTCTTGTTGCAACCATCCAAAAAGTGCTTTGACCGTATTGCGATAAATGTTTCCTTTTTTGGCGGTACGGATGTTTTTGTAGTTAGATCCATTTAAAATCCCATAAAGTCTGCCTTCATTGTCCGCCTGTTGCAAGTCTTTCTCCAAACCCTCGCCCCCAATAAATTCAGGAGGTGAGCTTGGCAAAAGTACATCTTCCTTGTAGGACGGCGATACGGTATGCACAGCATCGGAAAGCCGAACACCCAAAGCCATAAGGTTAACACAATCCCGATATCTATAATCCATCAAATTATCGTAATCTATGGAAATATCAGGAAACCAATTTTGGAGTGACGAATAATTATCACCGAATGGCCGTATGCCCTGTATTGCCAAATTGTGGATGGTATATACAAATCGTATTCTTTTTAGGGATTCATACGCTGGATGGTATGTTTTCAAGAATACCATGAGGCTAGAATGCCAGTCATGCATATGTACAATATCCAAACTACCAAAAGCATCTTCCTTAATAGCTTCGGCCACTGCGGTACAGAATATGACGTACTTGATGAAATCCGTATAAAAAGGCTCAACGGGATTATTATGATAGATATGGGCAATGTCGCCCGCCTCTATTTCAGGGTGATGTATGACGTAATGGTGAATATTGTTATACTCCTTTTTAGGAATCACCTCATACAACTCTGCCGAATAGGTAGTTCCCCTTAGCTGAAAGGTGAGGCGTGTTTTTAATGTTCCTCCATCTCTATGGAGTCTGGAATAGGAAGGGACAATGACATGTACCTTATCCCCTCTTTCGGAAATCTGCCGGGGAACGTCCCTTACCACATCACCCATACCGCCTGCTTTACAGTTAGCTATGGCATCATTTTCGGCGGCAACAAAAAGAAAGTTGTTCATTCAAAAATATTTATCGGGACAAAATATACGTATTACCGATTGGATATGTCATGAGATTGGTCATAAAGTACAAAGAAAAAGCCTTCCACTTTCAGGAAGGCTTCCTATAGGTTAACAAAAGGTAATTTATTTTATTTTAAAAGCTTTTTCCTGTGGATAATAGGCCACTTCTCCCAATTCTTCCTCTATGCGCAGCAACTGATTGTATTTTGCCATCCTATCAGACCTGGAGGCTGAACCCGTCTTTATCTGGCCAGTATTCAGTGCAACGGCCAAATCAGCAATGGTATTATCCTCGGTTTCACCAGAACGGTGACTCATTACAGAAGTATATCCCGCATTCTTGGCCATGTTTACCGCCGCAATTGTCTCTGAAAGTGTTCCTATTTGGTTCACTTTGATTAAAATAGAATTGGCAATCCCATTTTCGATTCCCCGTGAAAGTCGTTCCACATTGGTTACAAAAAGGTCATCCCCTACCAGTTGTACTTTATCACCAACTTTTTGGGTGAGGAGTTTCCACCCGTCCCAGTCGTTTTCATCCATTCCATCCTCAATTGAGATAATAGGGTATTTAGAACAAAGTTCGGCCAGATATTCAGCTTGTTCCTCAGAGTTACGTACCGCTCCCTTATCTCCTTCAAATAGGGTATAATCATAGGTGCCATTTTCATAGAACTCCGCCGCTGCACAGTCCAAGGCTATCATTACATCGTCCCCGAATTTATACCCGGCATTCTCGACCGCCTTGCCAATGGTATCTAGGGCATCTTCCGTACCATTCAAAGTAGGGGCAAATCCTCCTTCATCACCTACTGCGGTACTTAAGTTTCTATCGTGTAGCACTTTCTTTAGATTATGGAAAATCTCGGTTCCCATTTGCATGGCATGGGTAAAGTCCTTGGCCTTGACCGGCATTATCATAAATTCCTGAAATGCAATGGGCGCATCGGAATGTGAGCCCCCGTTAATGATATTCATCATAGGAACAGGCAATGTATGGGCACTAACACCCCCCACGTATCTATACAGGGGCATTCCCAATTCATTGGCAGCGGCCTTTGCAACAGCAAGGGAAACTCCCAAAATGGCATTAGCCCCTAATTTTGACTTGTTGGAAGTACCATCCAATGCGATCATAGCCTGATCTATTCCGTTTTGCTCAAAAACGGACATCCCTAAAATTTCTTCCGCAATACCGGAATTTACATTATCAACGGCCTTGCTAACACCCTTTCCCATAAATGAGCTGCCACCATCACGTAGCTCAACTGCTTCGTGTTCCCCGGTAGATGCTCCCGAAGGTACGGCAGCCCTTCCCAGAACACCATTCTCCGTAATTACATCTACTTCTACCGTTGGATTTCCCCTTGAATCCAGAATTTGTCTTGCATGTACACTAAGGATGATACTCATTTGTTTTTTCTTTAGTTTTTAGGATTGATTTTGAAAATGCAAAGATACGAAACGGTGCCCTTATCCTAAGGTTTTGAGGTGCAATATTCTATATGAAATAACGATTATTTAATCTAAACCGTTTGCTGTGATGTCTTCTTGATTATCTCAAAAAAATTATCAAAAAGATAGTCGGCATCATGAGGTCCAGGACTTGCTTCCGGATGGTATTGTACGGAGAATACATCCTTGTTCTTCATTCGTATTCCCGCTACGGTTTGATCATTAAGATGTACATGGGTAATTTCCAGCTTTGGATTGTTTTCGGTCTCTTCCCTATTGATGGCAAACCCATGGTTTTGAGAGGTAATCTCTCCTTTTCCGGTAACCAGGTTTAGGATGGGGTGGTTAATTCCCCGATGCCCATTGTGCATCTTATAAGTAGATACCCCATTGGCCAGGGCAATGACCTGATGACCTAAACATATACCGAAGAGTGGTTTGTCCGTTTTAATGATTTCCTTTGCCGTTGCTATGGCTTCTGTTAAAGGCTCCGGATCCCCAGGTCCATTGGATATAAAATAAGCGTCGGGATTCCATTCAGCCATCTCCTCAAATGAGGTGTTATAAGGAAATACTTTTATATAGGCATCTCGTTTTGCCAAGTTCCTAAGGATGTTCTTCTTTATGCCAATATCCAATGCGGATATCCTATAGCTGGCATTCTCATCCCCGTAATAGTAGGCTTCCTTAGCGGAAACTCTAGAGGCCAACTCCAAACCTTCCATACTGGGTACCTTGGCCAACTTACTTTTGAGGACTTCCAAATTTTCGACATCCGTAGAAATCACGGCATTCATAGCACCATTGTCCCTGATGTAGCTGACCAATGCCCTCGTATCCACATCCGAAATTGCGAATAAGTTACTCTTGTCCAAGAACTCCTTTAAACCCATATCCGCATCGGGTCTGGAATATTCGTAACTGAAATTTTTACAGATAAGACCAGCTATCTTTACCGTATCGGATTCCACTTCTTCGTTATGTGCCCCATAATTTCCAATATGGGCGTTGGTCATGACCATGAGCTGTCCAAAATAGGAAGGGTCCGTAAATATTTCCTGATATCCCGTCATACCCGTGTTGAAGCATACTTCACCAAAAGCCGTACCTTCCTTATCACCAACTGCCTTTCCGTGGAAAATGGTTCCATCTGCCAATACCAATAATGCCTTTTTTCTGGATGTGTACTTCATAAGTGTTGCTCTATTTTTGTTTCACAAATAAACACAAAAAAAGGATAAACTATAAAGTCTATCCTTTTGTAAATATTAAAAAATACTAACATTTTACTCTTCAGAATCATCCGCTTTAACGTCAACGTCAGCTACTTCTATTGATTCTACGTTACTTTCTGCCACAGCCACAGGTGGTGTTTCCGATTTACTTCCCCCACCTCTTCTACTTCTACGTGTGGATTTCTTTTTCGGTTTGCCGGCATTGTAAAGCTCGTTGAAGTCTACCAACTCTATCATGGCCATATCAGCATTATCGCCCAGACGGTTGCCCAGTTTTATAATTCTTGTATATCCTCCTGGCCTATCGCCAACTTTTTCCGAGACCGCATCAAAAAGCTCGGTAACCGCATATTTGTCTCTAAGGTTCCTAAAAGCAACACGTCTATTGTGCGTGCCCTTTTCCGCTGTTTGATTGTTCTCCGCCTTGGATTTGGTAATCAATGGTTCTATAAACTGTTTTAAGGCCTTGGCCTTGGCCACCGTGGTATTTATTCTTTTGTGTTCAATTAGGGAACAGGCCATATTTGCCAGCATGGCTTTTCTATGGGCAGCTTTTCGTCCTAAATGATTGAACTTTTTACCGTGTCTCATTTTTGTTTTCTATTTTCTTCCTTATCCGGGGCTCTCCCTTCCAACAGAAGCAAATTATTAATCTTTGTCCAACTTATATTTCGATAGGTCCATCCCAAAACTTAGACCTTTGTTGATAACAAGTTCCTCCAATTCGGTCAGGGACTTTTTACCGAAGTTTCTAAACTTCATCAAGTCGTTTTTGTTAAAGGATACCAAATCCCCAAGTGTATCTACCTCGGCAGCTTTCAAACAGTTCAAAGCACGTACGGATAGGTCCATATCCACTAATTTTGTCTTAAGCAATTGCCTCATATGCAAGGATTCCTCATCATAGGTTTCCGTTTGTGCAATTTCATCGGCCTCCAGGGTAATGCGCTCATCGGAGAACAACATGAAGTGATGTATCAAGACCTTGGCCCCTTCGGTCAAAGCATCCTTGGGATGAATGGAACCATCCGTTTCGATCTCGAATACCAATTTTTCATAATCGGTCTTCTGCTCTACACGAAAATTCTCAATGCTATATTTTACATTCTTTATTGGGGTGAAGATAGAATCTACCGCAATAGTACCCAGTGGTGTTCCTGACTTTTTGTTTTCCTCGGCGGGTACATAGCCCCTTCCTTTATCAATGGTGATTTCCATATTGATGCTCACTTTGGCATCCATATTGCAAATGACCAAATCCGGATTCAGTACCTGATACCCTGAGATAAACTTTTGGAAGTCCCCAGCGGTCATTTGGTCCTTACCACTTACGGATATGGAAACGGTTTCCGCTTCGGAATCCTCTATTTGCTTTTTAAACCGAACCTGTTTCAGGTTCAGGATAATTTCCGTAACATCTTCTACAACACCCGGAATTACGGAAAACTCATGTTCTACCTTATCGATCCTTACCGATGTGATGGCGTGTCCTTCCAAAGAAGAAAGCAATACCCTTCTTAATGCGTTCCCAACTGTTAATCCATAACCAGGCTCCAAAGGGCGAAATTCGAATTTGCCCTCGAAGTCCGAGGAATCGATCATTATTACTTTATCGGGTTTCTGAAAATTAAATAATGCCATAATTGGATCAGTGTTGATTTATTTAGAGTATAACTCGACTATTAATTGTTCCTTGATATTTTCTGGAATCTGCAAACGTTCAGGGATAGAAACAAAAGTACCCTCCTTTTTTTCAGTATTCCATGTTATCCATTCATATACACTGCTATTGGCCGCTAATGCATCCTGTATAGTTTGCAAGGACTTGGATTTTTCCCTTACACCAACAACATCTCCAGGTCGTAGGGAGTATGATGGTATATTTACCAACTCTCCGTTTACGGTTATGTGCCTGTGGGAAACCAATTGTCTGGCCCCACTTCTTGATGTGGAAATACCCATTCTGTATACCACGTTATCCAAACGGGACTCACACAATTGTAATAATACTTCACCGGCAACGCCTTCCTTGCGTTTCGCTTTTGCAAAAAGATTACGAAACTGTTTTTCCAAAATACCGTAGGTATACTTGGCTTTTTGCTTCTCCATTAATTGGACTGCATATTCCGACTTTTTTCCGCGGCGTCTGTTTTGTCCATGTTGTCCCGGAGGATAATTTTTCTTCTCAAAAGACTTGTCGTCTCCAAAAATCGCTTCTCCGAACTTTCGGGCGATTTTACTTTTTGGTCCTGTGTATCTTGCCATTTTCCTATAGTTTGAAGTGCGATTATGAATTAAGGCTTATCCTTCGATAATCATTAGGTACACTCCTGTGAAATAATATATGTGTTATTTAAACTCTTCTTCTTTTGGGAGGTCTACATCCGTTGTGGGGCATAGGGGTAACATCAATGATTTCGGTTACCTCGATACCGGAATTATGGATAGTCCGTATTGCCGATTCCCTACCGTTGCCCGGACCCTTAACAAAGACCTTAACCTTTCTAAGGCCTGCTTCATGAGCGATCTTTGCACAATCCTCGGCAGCGACCTGTGCCGCATATGGTGTATTTTTCTTGGAACCCCTGAAGCCCAACTTACCCGCTGAGGACCATGAGATTACATCGCCCTTCTTATTGGTCAACGAAATTATGATATTGTTAAAAGAGGCAGTGATATGGGCCTCCCCCACCGAGTCCACGATAACCTTGCGTTTTTTTGCCGCCTTTGTACTTGCCTTTGCCATTTTCTTTTCGTGTTTAGTATTAAGCTATTATACTATATACCAATTTGTTATTTCGTTGCCTTTTTCTTGTTGGCAACAGTTTTTCTTTTTCCTTTACGGGTCCTGGAATTGTTCTTTGTTCTTTGTCCTCTTAAAGGTAGTCCTGATCTATGGCGTATACCCCTATAGCAACCGATATCCATTAAACGTTTAATGTTCAATTGGGTCTCGGAACGCAGTTCGCCTTCTATGGTATAGGATGAAACGGCTTCCCGGATTCGACCAATTTCGTCATCGTTCCAGTCAGATACCTTGGTATCCTCGCTTACTTGGGCCTTTTCCAAAATTTCTTGGGCCCTACTTTTTCCAATACCAAAAATATAGGTCAGGGCTATTACACCTCTTTTCTGTTTTGGTATATCTATACCTGCAATTCTTGCCATAACTATCCTTGTCTTTGTTTAAATCTAGGATTCTTTTTGTTGATTACGTACAACCGTCCTTTTCTACGAACGATTTTACACTCGGCACTTCTTTTTTTTATCGATGCTCTTACTTTCATGTCTCCAACTTAATATCTATATGTAATTCTAGCTTTGGTAAGGTCATAAGGACTCATCTCCAACTTCACCTTGTCCCCTGGAAGCAATTTGATATAGTGCATACGCATTTTCCCGGAGATATGGGCGGTAACTACATGACCATTTTCCAACTCTACCCGAAACATTGCATTGGACAATGCTTCTATTATGCTACCATCTTGTTCTATAGGTGCTTGCTTAGCCATAAACTATGCTACTTTTCTATTTTTTCCAGTTTTCATTAATCCATCATAATGTCTGTTCAGCAAATACGCATTTACTTGTTGAACAGTATCAATGGCGACTCCTACCATAATTAGCAGAGAGGTACCACCATAGAACAGTGCCCATCCTGCCTGGACATCCATTAGTTTTACCACAACGGCAGGTAGAACCGCCAACAAGGCCAAGAATATTGAACCTGGAAGCGTTATGAGGGACATGATTTTATCCAAAAAATCGGCCGTTTCCTTACCAGGCCGAATCCCTGGAATAAACCCTCCACTTCTTTTAAGGTCATCGGCCATTTTGTTGGTAGGTACGGTAATCGCCGTATAGAAAAACGTAAATATTACGATGAGAACCCCGAACAAAATATTGTACGCCAAACCGAATATGTCACTGAACTGTACCTCCATCCATTGCCCAAAGGCCGTCTCGTTAAACGTTTTCCCCAATAATCCAGGGGCGAACATTATGGCTTGGGCGAAAATAATAGGCATAACGCCCGATGCATTTAGCTTTAATGGGATATATTGTCTTGATCCCATTACATTCTTCTCATAACCGCCCGTTGCGGACCTTCTCGCATACTGTACCGGAATACGCCTTGTGGCCATTACCAAAAGTACACTGGCCAGGATGACCAGGAACCAAATAATAACCTCGATCAAAATGAACATTAAGCCTCCGGTATTATTTGTAGTCCTGGAGAAGAACTCTTGCACAAAGGACTGGGGCATTGTTGCTATAATTCCAATCATAATCAACAGGGAAATACCATTTCCGATACCCTTGTCCGTAATTTTTTCACCCAACCACATGGCAAAGACACAACCCGTTACCAAAATAATTACGGCAGGAATCATAAAATTAAGACCCTTTCCTAAAAGGAAAGCACTGTCCCTTACCCCAAAAGCTTCCAAACCGTATAAATATGCCGGTGCCTGTACGATACAGATTCCGATAGTCAACCATCTTGTAATCTGGTTTTTGGTCTTTCTACCACTTTCGCCCTCCTTATCCAGTTTTTGAAGATAGGGTATGGCGATTCCCATTAATTGAACCACAATAGAGGCCGAAATGTAGGGCATAATCCCTAATGCAAAAATCGATGCATTTGCAAATGCTCCTCCTGTAAAGGCGTTCAACAAACCGAAAATACCTTGATCCGTACTGGAAGCCAATTCGGCAAGTTGTGATGAATCAATACCAGGAAGAACAATTTGGCAACCAAATCGGTATACCAACAGAAGACCCAAGGTAATCAAGATACGATTCCTGAGCTCCTCTATTTTCCAAATATTGGATATGGTTTCAAAAAATTTCTTCATAATATTCTTCCTTATAAACTTATTGCCTCTCCGCCGGCAGCCTCTATCGCCGCTTTGGCACTGGCAGTAAATTTATGAACGGAAACTTTAAGGGAGGCTTTTAACTCACCACCCCCAAGGATTTTGACCAAATCATTTTTACGGGCCAATCTATTTTCAATCAACGTATCTATAGTAATTGTATCCTTTATTACTTTTTTATCTACCAACTCTTGTAAGGTATCCAGATTTATGCCCTTGTATTCCTTCCTATTGATATTGGTAAAACCAAACTTGGGAACACGTCTTTGCAATGGCATTTGTCCTCCTTCAAAACCTATCTTCTTGGAATATCCAGATCTTGACTTTGCACCTTTATGGCCTCTAGTAGCTGTACCCCCTTTTCCGGAACCTTGGCCCCTTCCTACTCTTTTCCCTTCTTTATGGACAGCACCTTTGGCTGGTTTTAGATTACTTAAATTCATGATCCTTTATGTTAAGCTCCTTCGGTAGAAACCAAATGTTTTACTTTATTTATCATACCTAGGATATTAGGCGTGTCTTCATGCTCCACTACCTGCCCTATTTTTCGCAGGCCAAGCGCCTTCAAAGTCCTTTTTTGATCTTGTGGCCGCTTGATGCTACTCCTAACCTGTTTTACTTTAATCTTTGCCATTATCCTTATCTATTATCCTTTAAATACCTTTTCCAAGGAAATACCTCTTTGTCTTGCAACTGTCCTTGCGTCCCTAAGTTGCAGCAACGCATCAAAAGTTGCCTTTACAACGTTATGTGGATTGGACGACCCTTGGGATTTTGACAATACATCCTGTACACCTACGGATTCCAACACCGCCCTTACGGCTCCACCTGCAATTACCCCAGTACCATGGGATGCCGGCTGTATGTAAACCCGTGCCCCGCCATATTTTCCTTTTTGCTCATGGGGAAGTGTACCTTTATTCAAAGGAATACGAATCAGGTTCTTCTTTGCATCTTCGATGGCTTTAGCAATGGCAGTAGCTACTTCCTTGGACTTACCTAAACCATGTCCCACAACACCATTTTCATCACCAACAACAACTATTGCGGAAAAGCCAAAAGCCCTTCCTCCCTTGGTTACCTTGGTTACCCTTTGGACGCCGACCAATCTATCCTTTAATTCTAAACCTCCCGGCTTAACGGTCTCAACGTTTTTGTATTTCTGGTACATACCTAAATTTAAAATTTTAGTCCTGCTTCCCTGGCACCTTCGGCCAAAGCTTTTACCCTTCCATGATAAAGGTTTCCACCCCTATCGAAGGCAACTTTTTCTATACCCGCCTTAGAACACTTTTCAGCAATGGCCTTACCGACCAAGGTAGCTACTTCCTTTTTTGTTCCTTTTGCCTTGGCCAGATCCTTATCTCGAGAAGAAGCTGCAACCAAGGTCTCACCTTTCCTATCGTCTATGACTTGAACGTAAATTTCGCTATTACTTCTAAAGACGGATAACCGGGGTCTTTCGGCAGTTCCGGAGGATACTTTGCGTATTCTCTTTCTTATCCTATACTTTCTTTCAATCTTTGATAATGCCATTACTTGTATTATTAAGCTGATTTACCTGCTTTTCTTCTTAATTGCTCACCAACAAATTTGATTCCCTTCCCTTTGTAAGGTTCCGGCTTACGGAAAGATCGAATTTTGGCCGCTATCTGTCCCACCAACTGTTTATCGTGGGAAGTTAATTTTATGATCGGATTTTTCCCTTTCTCGGAAGCAGTCTCTACTTTCACTTCAGGTGCCAGGTTCATAACAATATTATGGGAGAATCCTAAGGCAAGATCTAACTTCTGTCCCTGATTGGACGCCCTGTATCCCACTCCTACCAACTCCAATTCCTTGGTCCATCCTTTGGAAACACCCTCTACCATATTTCTGACAAGGGATCTGTACAATCCATGCTTAGCCTTGTGCTCCTTGGAATCCGAAGGTCTTGTAACCCATATCTGGCTATCCTCAACCTTTATTGATACTCCGGAATACTCCTGCGTCAACTCTCCAAGTTTACCTTTTACCGTAACCACATTGTCATTTACCTCAACGGTTACTCCTTCAGGGATCGCTACTGGGTTATTACCTATTCTAGACATCTTTTACTTCTTTACTATACTATTAATATACGTAGCACAAAACTTCTCCCCCTACGTTGTCATTTTTGGCTTGTTTGCTGGTCATTACCCCATGTGAGGTAGATACTATGGCAATTCCCAAACCATTAAGGACGCGAGGTAAATCTTCAGAACCCGCATATTTTCGTAATCCGGGCTTACTTACACGTTGAATTTTCTTGATGACCGGTTCCTTGGTCACTTTATCATATTTCAGGGCTATCTTAATTATGCCCTGTACTTCATTATCCTCAAACTTGTAACTTAAGATATACCCTTGGTCAAAGAGTATCTTGGTTATTTCCTTTTTAAGGTTGGATGCGGGTATTTCAACTACACGATGCCCGGCCCTACTGGCATTCCTGACCCTTGTTAAATAATCTGCTATAGTATCTGTAACCATTTCTCTTTATTAAGAATATCTGTATTCAGAATTATAAAATTAAACTACCAACTGGCTTTTTTGACCCCTGGAATCAATCCTTTGTTGGCCATCTCCCTGAACATTACCCTGGAAATCCCAAAAGTACGCATATACCCCTTGGGCCTTCCTGTTAATTTACAACGATTGTGCATACGCACTGGCGAGGCATTCCTTGGCAACTTTTGCAAAGCTTCATAATCTCCGGCCTCCTTTAAGGCCTTGCGTTTTTCAGCATATTTAGCTACCGTTCTTGCCCTTTTCCTTTCACGGGCCTTCATTGATTCTTTAGCCATACTAGTTCTTTTTAAAGGGTAATCCCAATTCCGTTAACAATGATTTTGCTTCCTTATCTGTATCAGCGGAGGTTACAAAGGTGATGTCCATCCCATTGATCCTGTTAATCTTATCAATGTTGATTTCCGGAAAAATAATTTGTTCCGTAACACCCAAGTTATAATTTCCCCGTCCGTCGAAACCGGTAGCCCTAATACCTTGAAAATCCCTTACCCTGGGCAAAGCCGTAGTAACGAGTCTATCCAAAAATTCATACATGCGCTCACCACGAAGTGTAACCTTGGCACCAATTGGCATTCCTTTTCGCAACTTAAAGGCAGCTACATCCTTTTTAGAAATCGTGGCAACCGCTTTTTGACCGGTGATAATGCCAAGCTCTTCAACGGCATGATCTATCAACTTTTTATCTGCAACGGCGGCACCGACTCCCCTACTTACCACGATCTTCTTCAACTTCGGCACTTCCATCACATTCTTGTAACTGAATTCCTGCTTCAACGCATCTATGATTCGCTCGTTGTATTCTTTCTTTAACCTTGCTACGTAAGCCATAACTAAATTACTTCATTCGATTTTTTGGAAACTCGTACTTTCTTTTCATCCCTAATCTCAAATCCGACCCTAGTCGTTTCTCCCGACTTGGCATCGATCAATGACAGATTGGAAATATGAATAGGCGCCTCCTTTTTGACAATACCTCCCTGTGGATTTTTAGCACTAGGCTTTTCATGTTTGGAAACCATATTGGCACCTTCCACGATTGCCTTGTTTTTCTTAATATCCACACTTAAAATCTTGCCTTCGGTTCCTTTATGGTCACCGGCAACGATCCGCACGGTATCTCCTGTCCTTATTTTTAACTTTCTCATCTCCAATACAATATTATAGTACCTCGGGTGCCAAGGATACAATTTTCATAAATTGTTTTTCCCGAAGCTCCCTGGCTACTGGTCCAAAAACCCGGGTTCCTCTCATTTCTCCCGTTGGATTCAACAATACACAGGCATTGTCATCAAAACGTATGTAAGAGCCATCCGGTCTTCTCACCTCCTTTTTGGTCCTTACCACAACGGCAGTAGAAACGGCTCCTTTCTTTATTCCCCCATTGGGAGTCGCTTCCTTAACGGTAACCACTATTTTGTCCCCAATGGAAGCATATCTTCTCTTTGTTCCACCGAGTACTCTAATGGTCAAAACTTCCTTTGCCCCCGTGTTGTCAGCTACCTTTAGCCTAGATTCTTGCTGTAACATAATTATTTAGCTCTTTCCAAAATTTCTACTAACCTCCAACATTTGGTCTTACTCAAAGGACGGGTCTCCATAATCTTTACGGTATCTCCAATATTGCAATCGTTCTTTTCATCGTGTGCAACATACTTCTTCGTTTTTAAAACGAACTTACCATACATGGGATGCTTAACCCTTTTGACTTCCGCCACCACAATGGATTTCTCCATTCTGTCACTTGTCACGACCCCTATTCTCTCTTTTCTTAAGTTTCTTTTTTCCATAAAGCAGAACCAATTATTGGTTTTCCCTATTAGTTAATTCCGTTGCCAATCTTGCTACAGTTCTCCTGACCTTCCTTATCTGAAGTGGATTTTCTAATGGTGTCACAAAATGGGCCATTTTCAAGTCGGCATGTTGCTTTTTAAATTCGGTAAGTTTTTCCGTAAGCTCCTCTACCGACATTTGTTTTATCTCTTGTTTTTTCATATCACCTTACGATTAATCCTTATACTCATAATCACGTGCAACAATAAATTTTGTTCTGACCGGCAATTTTTGTGCCGCCAAACGTAATGCTTCCTTGGCAATATCAATGGGTACACCCGCAACCTCAAAAAGAATCCTTCCAGGCTTAACAATGGCCACAAAATATTCCGGAGCCCCTTTACCTTTACCCATACGCACTTCCAAGGGCTTTTTGGTGATAGGCTTGTCCGGGAAAATCTTTATCCACAATTGTCCTTCTCTTTTCATATATCGGGTGGCTGCAATACGGGCCGCCTCGATTTGTCTCGATGTTATAAACTTTGAATCCAAGGTCTTTATACCGAACATACCATTTGAAAGTTGATGCCCTCTTCCGGCATTACCTTTCATACGGCCTTTCTGCATTTTGCGATACTTGGTTCTCTTTGGCTGTAACATTTTCTACTTCTTTAAAAAATTACTTTCTGCGGCGTGGTTTCCTTCCTCCATCTTGCTTGCCCCCTTTTCCTTGGCCCTTGGACATGCCAACCAATGGGGAAAGCTCCCGCTTACCGTATACCTCGCCCTTCATGATCCATACTTTAATACCCAATCTTCCATAGGTGGTATGGGCTTCCTGCATGGCATAATCAATATCTGCCCTAAAGGTCGATAATGGAATCCTGCCTTCCTTGTAAGACTCAGATCGAGCCATTTCCGCCCCGTTTAAACGTCCTGATATTTGTACTTTTATCCCTTCTGCATTCATACGTATCGCTGCGGCGATAGCCATTTTTATAGCACGTCTGAAAGATATTCTACTTTCTATTTGACGGGCGATACTGGCGGCTACCAAATTGGCGTCCAACTCCGGCCTTTTAATTTCATAGATATTGATCTGGACCTCTTTATTGGTAATCTTCTTAAGCTCCTCCTTCAATTTATCTACTTCTTGTCCGCCCTTACCAATTATGATACCCGGTCTGGCCGTAGTGATGGTGACTGTAATCAATTTTAGCGTACGTTCAATAATTACCCGGGATACGCTCGCCTTGGAAAGACGTACATGGATATACTTCCGTATTTTTTCGTCCTCGGCCAATTTTTCACCATAATCGCTTCCTCCATACCAGTTGGATTCCCATCCCCTGATGATTCCTAGACGATTTCCTATCGGATTTGTTTTTTGTCCCATCCTAGCTTTCCATATTATTGTTAGATCCCAAAACCAATGTCACATGGTTGGAACGCTTTCTTATTCTGTGTGCCCTTCCTTGAGGGGCAGGCCGTAATCGTTTTAGCATACCTGCACTATCCACTCGTATTTCCTTAATAAAAAGCTCGGCATCCTCAACGTTGGCCTCTTCGTTCTTAGCCTCCCAATTGGCCAATGCCGAAAGTAACAACTTCTCCAACCTGCGCGAAGCTTCCTTAGGATTAAACCTTAGGATCGCCAATGCCTTTTCAACACCTTCGCCCCGAATCAAATCCGCCACTAAGCGCATCTTACGTGGCGATGTAGGACAATTATTGAGCTTGGCAAATACCATTTGTTTCTTTTCAGCCTTTAGTCTTTCGGCCATCTGTCTTTTTCGAACTCCCATAGCTTACTTTTTACCTTTGTTCTTTGCACCTGCATGACCCCTAAAAGATCTAGTTGGTGAAAATTCTCCCAGCTTATGGCCCACCATATTTTCGGTAATATACACAGGCACGAACTGTCGTCCGTTGTGAACCGCAATGGTCAGACCAACAAAATCAGGCGTTATCATAGAGGCCCTGGACCATGTCTTAATGACGCTTTTCTTTCCAGAAGCTGCATTCTGCTGAATTTTTTTCTCTAAACTATAATGAACGTAAGGTCCTTTCTTTAATGAGCGTGCCATTTATTCTTCTTTCTAATTTTACTTCTTTCTACGTTCTATTATGTATCGGTTGGTATCCTTAGTCTTGGAACGTGTCCTATATCCTTTGGCCGGAATTCCATTCTTAGATCTAGGATGACCTCCGGAAGCCCTTCCTTCACCACCACCCATTGGGTGATCTACAGGGTTCATGGCAACAGGTCGCGTTCTAGGTCTTCTACCAAGCCATCTACTTCTACCTGCCTTACCGGATACGATTAACTGATGATCCGAATTGGATACCGCACCAATGGTGGCCAAACAGCCCGAAAGTATTAACCTGGTCTCCCCTGAGGGTAATTTAACGGTCGCATACTTGCCTTCCCTTGCCATTAATTGGGCAAAAGTACCGGCACTTCTTGCCATTACCGCGCCCTGTCCCGGACGCAACTCAATACATGAAATAATTGTTCCTAAAGGGATTTCGTTCAAGGGCAAAGCATTGCCAATTTCCGGTGCCACACCTTTCCCTGAGGAAATTTTCTGATCTACTTGAAGACCATTTTGCGCTATGATATAGCGCTTTTCACCGTCGGAATATTCCAAAAGTGCTATAAAGGCAGTCCTATTGGGGTCATATTGGATAGATTTGACCGTAGCGGCAACATCTTGTTTGTCCCTTTTAAAATCAATAATCCTGTATCTTCTTTTATGGCCACCGCCTCTGTGGCGTATGGTCATTTTTCCTTGACTGTTTCTACCTCCCGACTTTTTTAACGGAGCAAGCAAGCTTTTCTCCGGCTTATCAGCAGTAAGCGCGTCAAATCCGTTTACTACTCTAAAACGCTGTCCGGGAGTTATCGGTTTTAATTTTCTAACTGACATTCTTTGTCTTTATAGATTACTGTAAAAATCGATGATATCTCCATCCGCTACATCCACAATAGCCTTTTTTAAGGCATTTGTTTTACCATGTTGCACCCCTGTCTTGGTGTATCTGGATTTTCTGGTCGGTCCATAATTCATGGTCCGAACCTTTTTGACCGAAACCCCATAAGTGGCCTCAACAGCATCCTTGATCTGCAACTTGTTCGCTTTGGGATCCACAAAGAAACCATAACGATTGTACAACTCGCTATCTGCTGTCATCTTTTCGGTTATTATAGGCTTTATCAACACACTCATGGTTTTCTTATTTAATTAGGTTGGTCTCGAGCCCTTCCAAAGCACCCTCCAACAGCACAATATTATTGGCGTTTAGTATTTTATAAGTACTTAATTCTGAGCTAGTTATAACCTCCGAACCCTTCAAATTACGCGAAGACAAATATACGCTATTATTTGAATGGCCCAACACAAACAAAGATTTTTTGTTTTCCAACCCTAAAGACTTCAAAACTTGAATAAAATCCTTGGTCTTGGGCGTTTCAAAATCAAAATCCTCAACAACCAAAATTGCCTTGTCCTTCGACTTTATGCTCAGGGCCGATTTACGGGCCAAACGCTTTACATTTTTGTTTAGTTTTTGGGAGTAATCCTTAGGTCTCGGTCCAAAAATACGGCCTCCACCTCTAAAAATTGGAGACTTAATACTACCTGCCCTGGCGGTACCTGTACCTTTCTGTTTTTTTATTTTTCGTGTACTTCCGACTATCTCACCGCGCTCCTTGGCTTTATGGGTACCCTGCCTTTGATGTGCCCTGTATTGTTTTACGTCCAAATACACCGCATGTTCGTTGGGCTCTATTCCAAAGACTGCATCAGAAAGGTCTGCCTTTCTACCTGTGTCTTTTCCTTTGATATCTAAAACTGCTACCTTCATTACTTCTCAATAGTTACGTATGCATTTTTATGACCGGGAACACATCCCTTAACAACGATAAGGTTTTTCTCTGGCACGATTTTAAGAACTCTTAAATTTTGAACGGTAACCCGATCTCCACCCATTCTACCGGCCATGCGCATTCCTTTGAAAACCCTTGAGGGTGTGGATGCCGCACCGATAGATCCGGGGGCCCTTAGTCTGTTATGCTGCCCATGTGTGGATTGGCCTACCCCTGCAAAACCATGTCTTTTGACCACACCTTGAAAGCCCTTCCCTTTGGAAGTACCTACCACATCTACAAATTCTCCTTCTACAAAAACATCGACACTTACGGTATCACCCAATTTAAACTCACCTTCAAAATCGCGGAATTCAATGACTTTCTTTTTAGGAGATGCGCCTGCTTTCTTAAAATGACCGGATTCGGCCTTGTTCGCACGCTTTTCTGCCTTGTCATCGAAACCGAGCTGAAGGGCACTATACCCGTCTACCTCTTCGGTTCTGACTTGGGTAACTACACATGGTCCAGCTTCGATAACGGTACATGGAATGTTTTTTCCATTTTCGTCAAAAATGCTGGTCATGCCTACTTTTTTTCCTATTAACCCAGACATACTGATTTAGATTTTGGATTTTGGATTTTCAAACAGAAAACCAATCATCCGTTACTATTAAATTATGTATTACTCTTCTTTACTTTCCAAAAAAATAGGGTCAAAAATTATTCAACCCTGAATTAATTTTTTCCCGTTTTTCCTTCGCTCGCGGCTCTGGACATGTTTACCCTAAAATCGTTTCAGGATCTGTTTCTACTTTCAATAAATTCCGAAACAGACACTTCGACTTCGCTCAGTGTTTGTTCCGCCAATGGTTTTTACGAGCAGCCTAACCCATAAAAACCAAGCCTCATTAAACCTTAATTTCCACCTCTACTCCACTGGGGAGCTCCAACTTCATCAAGGCATCGATGGTTTTGGAGGAGGAACTATAAATATCAAGGAGTCGTTTATACGAGCTCAATTGAAACTGCTCCCGGGACTTTTTATTTACGTGTGGCGAACGTAACACGGTAAATATTTTTTTATGCGTCGGCAAAGGGATAGGGCCTGTAACCACAGCACCAGTAGTCTTTACCGTCTTTACGATTTTTTCAGCGGACTTATCCACCAAATTGTGATCGTACGATTTTAATTTTATCCTAATTTTTTGACTCATCTTTACTAGAATTAAGCGGTTACCCCTTTGGCTGCCTTTATTACTTCTTCAGCGATATTGGATGGTGTTTCCGCGTAGTGCGAAAATTCCATTGTTGAAGTTGCCCTACCGGATGACAATGTACGCAATGCGGTAACGTATCCGAACATTTCAGAAAGTGGAACCTCGGCCTTTATCACTTTGGAACCTGCCCTATCGTCCATATTGTTTACTTGACCCCTTCTCCTATTAAGGTCTCCCACAATATCACCCATGTTTTCTTCCGGGGTCAACGCCTCCAGTTTCATAATGGGTTCCATTAGGACAGCACGTGCCTTTTTAGCTGCTTCTTTGTAGCCCAATTTGGCCGCCAATTCAAAGGATAATGAATCCGAATCCACAGGGTGGAAAGAACCATCCTTCAGAACTATCTTCATACTATCCATCTCAAATCCGGCCAAAGGCCCATTCTTCATGGCCTCCCTAAATCCTTTTTCTACTGATGGAATATACTCACGGGGAATATTACCTCCCTTAATTTCGTTAACAAACTCCAGTCCTGCTTTGGTCTCATCACTTGCCGGTTCCATAATGAAAACGATATCCGCGAATTTACCTCGACCACCGGTTTGCTTCTTGTACACTTCCCTGTGATTTGCGGAAGCAGTCAACGCTTCCTTATATTCAACCTGGGGTTGCCCTTGGTTCACTTCAACCTTAAACTCCCTACGCAAGCGATCTACAATAATATCTAAATGAAGTTCCCCCATTCCGGAAATGATGGTTTGGCCCGAAGCTTCATCCGTCTTTACCTGAAAAGTTGGGTCTTCCTCCGCAAGTTTTGCCAATGACATCCCCAACTTGTCAACATCTGCCTTTGTCTTAGGTTCAACGGCTATACCGATTACGGGATCGGGAAAGTTCATACTCTCCAAAACAATCGGGTGTTTTTCATCGGAAAGGGTATCTCCAGTCTTTATATCCTTAAACCCTACTGCTGCTCCAATATCCCCAGCACCGATTGATGCTACGGCATTCTGTTTATTGGAATGCATTTGGTATATCCTAGAAATCCTTTCTTTGTTCCCGGAACGATTGTTCAAAACATAGGAACCTGCGTCCAATTTTCCGGAATACGCTCTAAAGAAGGCCAAACGTCCAACGAAAGGATCTGTAGCAATTTTAAATGCCAAAGCGGAAAAAGGCTCTTTTAAATCTGGCTTTCTAGCAACTTCCTCTTCGGTATCGGGATTGATACCCACTATGGCGTCCTTATCCATAGGGGAAGGCAAATATCTACATACGGCATCCAATAGGAATTGAACACCCTTATTCTTAAAGGAAGAACCACATATCATGGGAATTATACTCATATCCATAACTGCCGCCCTAAGGGCTGCATGTACTTCTTCTTCCGTTATGGAGTCCTCGTCTTCAAAGAACTTTTCCATGAGGTTCTCGTCATACTCGGCAACTGCCTCTATGAGCGCGGCTCTATGCTCATGAACCTCTTCCTCCATTTCCGCTGGGATGTCGACTACATCAAAAGTGGCTCCCATATCTTCTTCATGCCAGACAATGGCACGGTTCTTTACCAAATCTACTATACCTTTAAAATCAGCTTCATCTCCGATAGGAAGAACAATAGGGACTGCATTGGACTTCAGCATCTCCCTAACCTGCTTACACACATTCAGGAAGTTAGAGCCCTGCCTATCCATTTTGTTTACAAAGCCCATTCTCGGAACCTTATAGTTATCGGCTAGTCTCCAGTTGGTTTCCGATTGTGGCTCAACCCCATCCACTGCACTAAATAAGAAGACAAGCCCGTCCAAAACCCTAAGGGAACGATTCACCTCTACAGTGAAATCTACGTGTCCCGGGGTATCTATAATATTAAAATGATAGGGTTTGGTAACGTCTGTAATTTGTCCATTTTTCATTGGAAAATTCCAAGTACAGGTTGTAGCCGCGGAGGTAATGGTAATACCACGCTCCTGCTCTTGCTCCATCCAATCCATAGTAGCCGCACCATCATGCACCTCTCCCATTTTATGACTTACCCCCGTATAATACAGGATACGTTCCGTGGTAGTGGTTTTTCCAGCATCTATATGCGCTGCGATACCAATATTCCTTGTATATTTTAAGTCTCTTGCCATTTTTGATTAAAATCTAAAGTGGGAAAATGCTTTGTTTGCCTCTGCCATTTTATGTGTGTCCACCCGTTTCTTTACTGCAGCTCCTTCTTCCTTGGCCGCTGCCAATATTTCAGCCGCCAATTTTTGTGACATTCCCTTTTCATTTCGCTTTCTGGCATAGCTTATCAACCACTTCATGGCTGTAGAAATCTTTCTGTCCGGACGGATTTGCATGGGAATTTGAAAAGTGGCACCACCAACACGCCTACTTCTAACCTCAACGTGGGGCATTACATTGGACAAGGCATCCTTCCAAAGATCCAATGCTGTCTTTTCTTCATCTGTTTTCTTTTCTTCAACGATATCCATGGCACCATAGAATACATGGAATGCAACGGACTTTTTTCCGTCCCACATCATCATATTAACAAAACGGGTAACCAATTGATCGTTAAACCGGGGATCCGGTAAGAGAGGTCTTTTTTTTGCCTGTTTTTTTCTCATTACTGCTTTCTTAAAAGTTTAAGGTTCCAAATTGAGGTAAGCACGCAATGGCCCGTCCCCTTGAAAATAAACCATTAATTTACTTTTTGGGTCTTTTTGCTCCGTATTTGGATCTACGTTGGGTTCTACCTGCCACACCAGCGGTGTCCAGGGCGCCCCTCACGATATGATACCTAACTCCCGGCAAATCCTTCACCCTTCCGCCTCTTACCAATACTATCGAGTGCTCTTGGAGATTGTGTCCCTCCCCTGGAATGTAAGCGTTAACTTCCTTCCCATTGGTTAACCTTACCCTTGCAACCTTTCGCATTGCAGAGTTTGGTTTCTTAGGAGTGGTGGTATATACCCGGGTACATACACCTCTTCTTTGTGGACACGAATCCAAAGCAGCCGATTTACTCTTCTTGGTAATTGTGGCCCTTCCTTTTCGTACTAATTGTGAAATTGTTGGCATTACTTATAATATGTATATAATATTACCCTTGTTTAAGGGCTGGCAAATGTAGTGATATTTTCTAAAAATTCAAACGGTAGAAAATTTATTTTCCATCCATTTATTTAAAGGGGCTTAAGGTCATGCAATAATGCCCAAGATATGGAACAAATTCTATCAAAAAAGTATTGTATTCATGTCCATGTCCTAAAGATCAAATAAAGTCATCCTGTAAAACTATTGCATTCTTTAATTCATCAAACTAATTGCGGTTATTCCCTTTGGCATATCGAAATTAATATGAAAACGTACTAAAGATAAGTTCATCTTGATGTAACCCTTATTTTAGATTGCAGATTGTCTATATATTTATTGTTAAATACATCTAGATATTTACTGATTAGAAAGCTTCCTGTAAAACCTGCATTACCTCTTTATTAGACTTGATGCCATTCGTATATAGCAATATGTAAAAAGATGTTCTTGAAAAAAGTGTGGAGGACGAATCTTTGTCTATGCTATGCTCTACCCTTTTTCTGGGTTAAGGCATCTCTTAAAACCTATTTTGATCCCAATTTTTGATTCCGTAATTTTTTAAATAAAAAATTATGGAAATGATATTTTAAGAATTTTTATAAGGTCCCAAACTGATTTTTATGTACTTGTTAAAAATTTAACTTTTTTTTGTAAGTATTCTCTTTATTAGCGTTTCAATACTGTTGCATATATAATATAGGTACGTACATATGTGATATTTTACTAGAATTTACTTTCATTTTTCCTTTTTTTAACAAACCAAAAAGTTATGCACGCATAACTTTAAGATAAAAAAAGTTGGATTATTAACATGAATTTATGACTTTTGCCGGTAGCTAATTCAAATAATTAAAAAATGAGAACAAAACTTAATGGAATTTTAACGCTATTTCTGGCGTTAATTGTGCAGGTATCCTTTGCACAAGAAAAAGCGGTTTCAGGTACCGTGACGGACCAAGACGGTCTTCCTTTGCCTGGTACATCCGTAGTGGTAAAAGGAACCACAATAGGTACCCAGACCGATTTTGATGGAAACTATACCGTTAACACGGAAGTGGGAGCTGTTTTGGTTTTTTCCTATATTGGGCAAAGGACCCAGGAGATTACGGTAGGAAGTGCCAACACCATTGATGTACAAATGGTGGAAGATGCCCAAGCCCTTGAAGAGGTTGTCGTAACAGCACAGGGTATTCAAAGGGAGGAACGATCTCTGGGATATGCAATAACCACGGTAGACGAGGAACAGGTGAGTTCCAGGCCCGAAGCAGATATAGGTCGGGTCCTACAAGGAAAAGTCGCCGGTGTTAACATCACCGCCAACAATGGGCTTTCAGGCTCTGGAACCAATATTATCATTCGTGGTTTTAGTTCCGTTACACAGTCCAACCAGCCTTTGTTTGTTGTGGACGGAATTCCAATCGATTCTGGGACCAACACTCAGACTTCCTTTTTGGATGGTAATACAGAATCAAGCCGATTCTTGGATATTGATCCCAACACCATTGCAAGTGTAAGTGTTTTAAAGGGTCTAAGTGCTACGGTACTATATGGGAACCGAGGACGAAACGGGGTGATTTTAATCACTACAAAAGGTGCAGCCACAGGTGAGGCCCCTTCTAAAACTGAAGTAACCGTTACCCAGTCCGTATTCCTTGCCAATGCTATCTTACCAAAATATCAAGATAATTACGGTGGAGGATTCCATCAGGGGTTTGGTTACTTCTTTAGTAACTGGGGACCACGTTTTGACCGTACCGATGATGACGGTATTACCTCAGCTGGCCAATATGTCGGAGATGGTCCTGGTGGCGTTGCTATTCTACAGCACCCGTGGAATTTTTTGGCGGACCCCAGCTTAGCTGCTGGCTTTGAAGATTTGTTGGACGACCCTTATCCTTACCAGCCCTATAATGGAGTAGAGGAGTTCTTTAGGACGGGTTATGTGACCAGTACCTCGGTAAATGTTCGAGGTGGCGGGGAAAAAGCAAGTTTCAATTTGAACTATGGACGTACTGAGGACATCGGTATTACCCCAGGGAACTCCCTCCTTAGAAACAACTTCAATCTAGGTGGTAATGCCCGGCTATCCAATAAATTAACGGCCAGCGGTGTATTCAATTTCATTCGTACCGGATTCAAGTCTCCTCCAAATGCCGTAAGTACCGGTAGCGGTGCTGCCTTTAACGGAGGTGCTGTTTTCGGGGATCTTTTGTATACCCCCCGTAGTGTGGATCTCACTAACCTGCCTTTCCAGTCATCTGATGGCAGAAGTGTCTACTACCGCTCTGGGAATGATATACAGAATCCTTACTGGACAGTGGCCAATGTTAAGACATCCCAGGATACGGATCGTTTCATTGGTAATACTTCGCTTACCTATGAAATCAACGATTGGATGAACCTTACCTATCGCCTAGGTTTGGATACCTATAGTGAATTTAATTTTTATGGTCAAAACAAAGGAGGGGTAGACGGTCCAGTAATCGGTCTGTTACGAACCAACAGTGTTCGCAACACGATTTGGAACCATGACCTTATCCTATCTGCCGATAAAGACCTTTCAGAAAATCTTAACCTTAAGGCCATTGCCGGTTTAAATAGCCGAAGGGATGAATTTGAACAGGACGGTATCGAAAGTCAGGGTCAACTCGTATTCGGGGTGTTGGAGCATTTTAACTTTACTACGCCCTCCGCACAGAACTCACTGACCAGGAGTGGCAACAATCCAAATCTCAATCAGAATTTTGAAGAGAATTTGGTAGGTGCCTATTTGGATTTGACACTTGGATATAAAGATTGGTTATTCTTAAACGCAGTAGGACGGAATGACTGGTCTTCTACATTGGAGCGAGAGAATAATTCCATTTTCTATCCGGGTGCAAGTATTTCCTTTGTACCGACCTCTGCCTTTGAGGGTATTCAGGGCAACTTCCTGAACTATGCCAAACTCCGATTGGGATACGGTTCATCGGCAGGTTTCCCTACGCCCTTCAACACACGAAGTGTGCTAGGACTTAATGCGCGAAGCCTAGTGGATCTAAATGGAAATGTAATCTCATCCAATTCCGTGGACAATACCTTAGGGAATGCGGATTTGGAACCGGAAAGGATTCAGGAATTCGAAGTGGGTCTCGACACCCGTTTGTTTAACCGGTTGAATTTGAACGTTAGTCTCTTTGACAAGAGAACAACGGATTTGATTACCGATCGTACTCTGGATAGCTCTACCGGATTCACCGATACAACAGTGAACATTGGTGAAATCCAGGCACAGGGAGTCGAGGTTGATTTTGACCTTGCTATTCTTAAGGAGTTCGAAAATGGAATCGGCATCAATATCGCAGGTAACTGGACCACCATTGAAACTACAGTTACTGACTTGGCCGATGGTACGAACAATATTCTCCTGACCGATGCGATTACTGGTGAAGCGGCTAATTACGCTGTGGAAGGAAGACCTTTTGGGGTACTGCTCGGTAGTGACTTTGTTTTTGACGATAACGGAAACCGGGTAGTAAATGATGCGGGAAGGTATTTGGCAGATCCGACTATTCGAGAAATCGGGGATCCAAACCCGGATTGGCAAACAGCACTTATTCCGACCATTACCTTTAAGAACTTTACCTTATCCGCGAACTTGCAATACCGGCATGGTGGAGATGTGTATTCCGTAACTACCTCTGCATTGATTGGCCGCGGGGTAGTAGATGACGACAATCCGATTGATAGGGAAGCCAATTACATCCTTCCGGGCGTGAAAGCCGATGGCTCACCAAATGATACGGCCATCACCGCCACTGAACTGGGGTTCAATACTTATTTTGGAGGGGAAATCAATCCGCTCAGTATTTTTGACGGCTCCACAATAAGGTTACAGGAAGCTTCCCTAGGCTATTCCCTACCTTCTAAGTTATTGGAAAGGACGCCTTTTGGAAGTCTTTCCTTTACACTATCTGGACAGAACCTATGGTTTAAGGCCATCAACTTTCCGGATGATGTTCGGTACGATACCAACTCATCGAGTACAGGTGTAGGTAATGGTCAGGGCATCGACTTCTTTACAGGCCCGTCCGTAAGGAGATATGGTTTCACGGTAAGAGCTACCTTCTAATCGAAAATGAAAATGAAAAATATATATAGTATTATGAAAAATAGGTTTAAAAATATTGGTCTGGCCATTGTAACCACATCAATATTGCTACTAAATGGATGCGAAACCACTGAGTTAGGCGTGGTTCCGAGTCCCAATGAATTAAACCCGACCCAGGCAGATGTAGATTTCTTCCTAAATAGTATCCAGCAATTGGTTGCTAAAGTGCATTCGGGAACGGAAGGCCTTAATGAAAATGGCACTGCTCAATTTGGTATGGAACCGGTACGGATGCAACACTCCTTCGGCCCTACTTATAGGGAATCGTATGAGCCTGCTGATTTTGACCAGATTTGGGATGATACATACGCAGAGGCTTTGATCGATATCCGTACAATGATCCCGCTTGCGGAAGAGGCCGGGCAGTTTACCCATATTGGTATTGCCCAAATTTTAGAGGCCTATTTGATTACGACCATGGTAGATATGTTTGGGGATGTGCCCTATACCGAAGCGGCACGTGGTGAAGAAGGAATCTTTAACCCAGCCGTGGATACAGGAGCCTCTATTTATGCTGCGGCCGATCAGTTGTTACAGGATGCGATCGTTAACTTGAACAGGGATGAATTGGCATTACCCACCAACGATCTCTATTACGGAGCCAACGAGACACAATGGATTAAAGCGGCCAATACGATGCGCTTAAGACTTGCGGTACAGTCCAGATTGGTGAATCCTGCGGAGTCCACTGCTCTTATTAATAGTTTAGTTGCCGGTGGTAACCTGATTCTGGATACAGCGGATGACCTACAATTCCAGTGGGGATCCAATTTAGCGGCCCCGGATAGTCGACACCCTTATTTTGACTCAAATTATGATGGTCAAGGTCCCAGTTCGGACTTTTACACCTGCAATTATTACATGGACTTGATGGCCAATCAGTATGAGGATGCAGACCCTAGGACCCGTTATTATTTCTTTAGACAGCAAGAAGATTATTCCGGTGCCGATGTAATCACCAAGGAATGTGTTACAGAACCAGCTATTCCGGCTTGGTGGGCTCCTTTTGATATTTACTGTCTAATACCCGCAGAAAATGGTCTTAACGGATTATGGGGTAGAAATCATTTGGACGACGATGGTATTCCACCAGATGATGCCTTCCGTACCTTACATGGTGTTTATCCTATTGGTGGTCCATTTGATGATGACTCCTTTAGGAATGTTTCCGGATCGACCGCACAAAGTGAGGGACTTGCAGGAGCAGGTATTTCTCCTCTTATATTGGCTACCAACACAAATTTGATGCTAGCAGAAACGGCCCTTGAATTAGGCACCTCTGGTGATGCCCGGGCATATCTTGAAACGGGTGTTAGACAATCAATCGGCAAAGTTACCGCTTTTGGAGAGCGTTTAGGTGCGGGCGTCATGGATAGAGTGATTGTTGAGGACGATCTGGAAACACCGGAAAATGAGGAAATAACGGTAAGGGATTTATATATACCTACAGAAGAGGACATCAATAACCATATTGACGAAATCCTTACCGCTTATGATGCCGGTAATGACACTGATAAGCTTCGTATCATAGCTGAACAGGTATTTATCGCTTCTTGGTGCAACGGTATGGAAGCCTATAATACGTATAGAAGAACGGGACAGCCTGATAATCTTACTCCGGCAACCCGGGTGGCAGATCCCGGTACGTTCTTAAGAAGCATGTGGTATCCACAGATTGCTTCGGACAATAACACAAATATTACACAGAAAAGCAATCCAGATACTCCAGTATTTTGGGATACCAATCCAGAAGGATTTGTAGACTAAATAAAACTAACTTTTTATAAAAATGAAAAAAATGAAAAGAATATATATGTACATGATCGGGTTCTGCCTCCTTTCCGTAGGGTTTGTATCCTGTGAGGAAGATGAGAAAGACCCGATGCAGATTCATTTGGATGAAGCTAACAAGGCACCCTATGTTAGGATTATCTATGATCAGGTAGTAGCAGTTGACCAAGTGGCAGGAGCAAGTTTTGATGCCAATTTAAATGCCCTTGAAAATAACGTTCAGTCCTGGTCTGTTGATGTCAGCTTGGAAGGATCTGCGGATATAGATGCGGTACCTTTGACCAGCGTCTCCAGTTTTCCATCCGATATTTCTATCCCATTTACTGAAATCGCGAGCACATTAGGTATAACCACTGATGACATCGCTGCAGGGGATAAGATTCGATTCCTAGGAACGGCCACGGGCACCAGCGGTCTTGTGGTTAACCAGGATAATTTTAGTGGAAGTATTCTGGGTCAAGCGGAACAACTGCCCGCCTTCAATTTCATTGTTCAGATAGAGTGTGCTCCCATCACGGATGCCACAACCGGTGGAACATGGACGGTTGACGCTTTTGATAGCTTTGGAGACGGTTGGAACGGGGCTTCCATTAACTTTGTAGTAGATGGCGCAGTTAATTCGTTCACTTTTGGAAGTGGTGGTTCTGCAAACTTTTCTATTGATGTGCCGAGTGGAGCTAATTTGTTAATATTCTTCGCCTCTGGTGCTTTCGATGAGGAAGTTACATTTACAATTACATCACCTGACGGTCCTTATGGAGATTTTGGACCTAACCCCGGTAGGTGTGTCAATTAATTAATAAACTGTCCCCATCAGTCCGGGGTTTTGAATCAAACCTCTTAGAAAAGCTGTGGCACCCGAACCCGGATACCACAGCTTTTTATTTATATATAATTGTAATAGCTCCATATGGCGATTTTAAATAACTATGGGCTTAAACATGGTTTCTTCAATTTTTCTCCCCCTACCTATAGGAATACCGGTTTTTTTAACAGATTTGAAGGATTTCCTACAATTCTTATTAAATTATTTATTAAATTTAGGAATAAGGGACAAAACTTATAAAAGCAGTCTCATTACATTCAAAAATCGATAAAAAGAAAAAACATGAATAAGAAATTAGTATTGACCGCCATATCCGCATTTTGTGGGATTGCAGTCTATGGACAAGCTATAGGCGCTTCGACCAAAGGAGTTGCTGAGAACAATCTTAGAATTGCAAGTTTTATACATAACGTGAGCACTAAGTCGCCCGCTTTAATGGCAGACCGTACATTGGATTTGTCGGATATAGAAGGCTCTATGTATTATAACGAGTTTTTTAGCAAAGCAAAAATCTACTATTCGGACAAACCTTTTAAGAGCATCCTTGCACGCTATAATGCCTACACCGATGAGATAGAAATCAAAAGGGATAACCAAGAAGTGGCTGAGGCTCTTCTTAAAGATGCCAAGGTATCCTGTGAGGTAAACGGAAATCGATTCATTTATTCCGAATACCACGACAAAAAAGGAAATTTGGAAAATGGATATCTGGTCGAACACTTTTCAGGCCAAAAATACAAACTCTACGAAAAAAAATCCAAAGCTTTTAAGGAAGGTCAACAACCCAAAACCTCCTTACATCTCCCGACTCCGGATAAATTTGTGGACAGATCGGAATACTATTTCGCCGTGGAGGGGGAAACACCTAAGTTTTTTCCGGACTCCAAGAAAAAGCTTTCAACTGTCTTTGATGCGGATAAAATCGGTGTTTTAAGAACTTTTATTAAAAAGAACGAAATCGATTTAAGCGAGAAAGAGGATTTAAAACGTCTCCTAATGTACGCCGAAACCGTTACCTTTGAAGGAAAAGGGGTTTGAATTAACTTATCGCCTCTCTTTAACTGATGGTTGATAATATAAGATTCCTTGCTTCTACAAAGGGCTTTCATATTTCCTTTGGTAAGTTTATGAGCAGTGCAAGAATAAAATTAATTTAAACAAAAAAGAAGATATAAAGTACTTAATCATACATACCTGTGATATGAAAGAACTAGCTTCTTCTTATAATAATGGGCGTATCACAAAAAAGGGATGAATAGGAAATTGATATTGACCGTCGTATTCGCCATTTTTGCATTTTCTGCACTCGGGCAAACTGGGCTACAAGCTAACCCTTCTGGGGATACAGAAAATAATTTTAGATTGGCAAATTACTTTCACAGTTTAAGCAATAAGCCAGAGGCCATTGCAGCGGACCGTACATTGGATTTGGCGGATATTGAGGGTTCCATGTATTATAACGAGGATTTTAGCCTAGGAAAGGTCTATTATTCGAACAAACCTTTTAAAAGTATCCTTGCACGCTACAATGCCTACACCGATGAGATAGAGATCAAAAGGGATAACCAAGAAGTTGCGGAATCCCTCTTTAAGGACGCCAAAGTATCCTGTCAGGTAAATGGGCATCGTTTCATTTATTCCAAATACCGTAACAAAAAAGGAAATTTGGAAAATGGATATCTGGTTAAAACATTTTCTGGCGAAAAATACGATCTTTACGAAAAAAAAATCAAAGCTTTTAAGGAAGGGCAGCAACCCGTAACTTCGTTGCATCTCCCAACTCCGGATAAATTTGTGGACAGGTCGGCTTTTTATATTGCAACGGAGTCGAAAACACCTAAGTTTTTCCCGGACTCCAAGAAAAAGCTCTCAACTGTCTTTGGCGACGATAAAATCGGCCTTTTAAGAACCTTTATTAAAAAAAATGAAATCGATTTGAGCAAGAAAGAGGATTTACAACGTCTACTCATGTATGCCGAAACCATCACCTCCAAGGGAAAAGGGGTGTAGACGGCCCCTTGGTAAAGACAGGTTAGTTTTAAGAGATGTCAATTTGCGGAAGTATTTGAGAATAATGATATGGTGATATAAAAATATAAAGGGCTTGTGAAAGCCCTTTATATTTTAAAACAAATACAGGGGAAGTGAGTACATATTTGAGTACTCTTTTTATCTCTCTACCATCTATCACAGAATCCGAAACCATTACACTCTCCTGGACAATCACAGTGGTTATCACCATAGCAAAGAGTACCTTGGGGTTGCCCCACACAATTGTCCAAACACTTTCCTCCTCCAGCTATGGTCTTTTGTTCAAAACTGGTAAGGACTTTTACTCCACTTAGATCAAATAAACTTTTCATAATAAAAATATTAGAATTATATTGGCCTTGAACAGTTAAGGACACTCAAGGTTTATGTCCATCTTTCGCGAAAAGATATTGTTCCCTTTGCAAAAGCTTTTCCGCCAAAAGCGGAAAGGCATACGCATCGGACAGTATTTTCGGGGCCAAATCATACTGGATTTGCTTCGTTAATTTCAGTTTCTTCAACTAAATCTTCGACGAAATAGATGATATCACTTCTTTCGTATTCTTTTGGGAATTCCCTTCCGTTAATCAAAACAGCAGGAGTAAAATTAATTCCATTGTTATGACACCATTGTTGCTGTCGCTCTAATACGTATTTGAACGAAATATCATTCACTTCGCCCCATTTGGATAGCCATACATTTAAATCTGTATTATCCAAGTATACTTCGTGTAAAGCCTCAAAGACCATATTTTGAGGTTCTGTACTGTACAACTCCAATAATCTGCATGCAACTTTATGGGCCAAATTTTCCTTATCATTTGTTGAAACATTGAATCTGATTAAGACTCTAAAATTACTATGATTTGTACGCAATAACCCCTCTACATCATGATGTGCGGACTTGCAATAAACACAGAGTGGATTAGTAACAATCAACAATTCGATTGGCGCATAAGTATTGCCTAAATTTATTTCTTTATCATGAATTTCGGGTATTTGGGTTTCTACCTTTTCGTTTTTGGATAGTAGGGCGTTGAAAAGAGCATAGTTTCGTTTGAACTTATTATGCGCAATGGAAAGTGTTTTTAGTTCTACTTGCTTCATTAGTAAAGGCTTTGAAAAGAGCCAAAAAGAAAACGCGACTAGAAAACCAAGTAGAAGTATTGATATAGAAATACTATTAACATTTAGAGTAATGAGAGAGTCTTCAAAAAAATAAAGAGTACAAACCTGCATCCATAGAATTACTACTATCCCTAAACATAGAGGGCACCATTTTTTGACCACAAAAATTTGGTAGAAAATGGAGTATAAGGTAATTGGCAGGGCCAATACAGTTAATAGCACAATAGGGAAATCATCTATTTGAAAAATAAGAAGGATATTCCAGGAAAGAACGAGTCCTAAAAAATAAACCAAACTTCCATCGCTTAACTTAAACCATCCAAGTATTGTTGCTCCTTTCGAATTTAAAACTGCGTCACAACTTGTTGTTTCACTAACACTACAAACTTTATGAAGCATCCGAGTGTTGAGCCCCAATTCGTGTCTTACGGTTAAAAGACTAACCGCTAATCCAATAATGGAAAACAAAAAATGACTTGTCTGAAAGACCGTAGGGCTCTGAAAAAAGAAGAGTGCTAAAATTATGCATGCTGTAACT
This sequence comes from uncultured Flavobacteriaceae bacterium, assembly GCA_947494715.1. Classification (GTDB taxonomy): domain Bacteria; phylum Bacteroidota; class Bacteroidia; order Flavobacteriales; family Flavobacteriaceae; genus Ulvibacterium. The sequence continues at coordinate 73,704 of CANLWG010000016.1, forward strand.
AAATATACGATGCTATGTGCTCTACTGTTACTAGTTTTTTTGAGAATCTTGTCGTCTTCCTCGGTTACTACCACAACGCCACGCCAGGATTCCAGAAATTTGTCGGCAGATAATTTATTTCTCCTCCTATCATGGGAAATAGTGCTAATCAAATCTCCTTCTTTTGTTGCTACTAAAAATTGATCCTTCTTATTAAGTGTTATAAAGGTTTTTGGCAATTGTTTTAAAATATTTCTGTCAACTGGAACTTTTAGAGCAAGGTTATCAATTCCAAAATGATTTAGGACACCGGTAACGGAATGTAAGCTCGGGTAAGATGGGTGACTCAGTAACTGAAACTCCAATTCGTCGAAGTCGGTTTTTAGTTCTTGCTTTCTCAAAAAGGTTTTAAGAATATAAAAAAGAGAAGAATCTTGCATTTTGGCTATTAATTTTTAACACGAAATGGTAGTCGGTCTTAGAACATTTTATAATAAGTAATATAGTTATTATGTAAGAAATTACCTTAAATATTAAGTTAATTTTATATTATTTATCAAACAAAATTTCCTATAAAAACCCTTGTTTGATTTTAGTGGAAAACTTTTGTGTGAGTGATTTAGATTCGGAGAAAACCTGAAAACGAAAAAATACTCATTCAGAAGTAGAATGAGTTTTTAATTTGAAAACTATAAATCACATATTGCCGGAAAAAATAGATTACATTCACATAATATAGCGGTAAATTATGCAAAAAACCGAAAATATTTATGGAATACGGGCGGTTATTGAAGCCATAAATACCGATGAGACCATTGACAAGGTCTATTTACAAAAAGGATTAAAAGGAGACTTATACAGGGAATTGGAAGCACTAATCCGAAAAAAGGGGGTAAACACCGCTTACGTTCCTGTTGAAAAACTAAACCGCTTAACAAAAGGTAACCACCAGGGCGTAATAGCTAAAATTTCACCTGTCTCTTTTTTTGAGCTGGAAGAACTTGTAGAAAGAGCTCTCAGCACTAAAAAGCAACCTCTATTCCTTTTGCTGGACCAAATTTCGGATGTCCGAAATTTTGGAGCTATTATACGAACCGCGGAATGTGCCGGTGTAGACGGCATTATCGTTCCAAAAAAAGGAGCCGCCCCGGTCACTTCGGATACCATCAAAACCTCAGCTGGGGCAGCTTTTAAAGTCCCCATTGCCAAAGTGGATCATATTAAGGACGCCATTTTTTATTTACAGGCTTCAGGTGTAAAAGTGGTGGCAGCCACGGAAAAAACCGAAAACTCCATTTACGACGTTTCATTTAAAGGGCCTTGTTCCATTGTAATGGGGTCAGAGGGCATAGGAATTTCTCCTTCTACCCTCAAGTCTGTGGATGACAAGGCCAAATTACCTATGATGGGGGAAATAGAATCTCTGAATGTTTCTGTTGCTTGCGGGGTTTTTTTATATGAAGTATTACGTCAAAGAGGTTTACAGTAATAAATACAGGTTAAAGTAGTCCTATGCCTATTTACATCCTATTCCCTAGCCTTGTCCTTAGGCTCTCTTTTTAGGTAATAGGTAATCCGGACAGTTTCATTTTCAGTATCCTTAGGGTCTTTTTTCTCAATAAAATTTCCATTTTCGTCAAACTGTTGCAAAAATTCATCCTCCTCTTCATTATAATCTTCTTTTTCCCAATCAAATTTTTTGGGTGATGGTATCTCAGCCTTAGCAAAAATGGCCAACAGAAGTCCGGTTATAAACCCGCCCAAATGTCCTTCCCAGGAAATTCCATCCTTTACGGGAAAAATATACCATAACAAACTTCCATAGATAAATACCACAATAAGTGAAAGTGCTACCAGTCGATAATACTTTGAAAAAATACCTTTAAAAAAAATAAAACTGGCCAGGACATAAATAATGCCACTAGCACCAATATGAAAGGAAGGTCTGCCTATTACCCACGTCAACAAACCTGATAAAAAAATACCCCAAAGCAAAACCCTTAAGGCTATCTTCCGATAAAAAAAGAAAAGTGAGGCCGTAAGCACGGCCAAAGGTATGGTGTTGTTATAAAGATGCTCCACCGAACCATGAATGAACGGGCTAAGGAAAATACCTTTTAATCCGGAAAAGGTTCTTGGGTAAACCCCATATCCGTTAAGATTAACATGAAAACGTAATTCCATCAAAAAAATGGTCCAAATGGACAATACAGCCAATAGGGGCGCTACGACCACCTGATTGGAAAACTTAAAATACTGTTGTTCGGACATATTATAAAATTAATCCATTTAACGCAATAAGTCGGCCATACCCCTAAAAGCTGAAAGATTGTCATCTGGAATTTTGTTCTATTTTTATGGTATGAACGCACCATTGGCAGAACGGGTACGCCCTAAAAATTTGGATGAATACATAAGTCAGAATCATTTGGTGGGTGAAAATGGATCACTTACGTTACAAATCAAAAAAGGAATTATACCTTCCTTAATTTTTTGGGGACCACCGGGAACAGGCAAAACCACTTTGGCAAACATCATTGCCAATGAAAGTCAGCGACCGTTTTATACCCTGAGTGCTATTAACAGTGGTGTAAAGGATATTCGGGAAGTTATCGATAAGGCCAAACAAAGCGGAGGTCTCTTTACTTCCAAGAACCCTATTCTTTTTATTGATGAAATACACCGCTTTAGCAAATCTCAGCAAGATTCGCTTCTTGCGGCCGTAGAGAAAGGCTGGGTAACGCTGATAGGTGCTACCACGGAAAACCCTAGTTTTGAGGTGATTCCAGCTTTATTGTCCCGTTGCCAAGTTTATGTCCTCAACCCTTTCGGGAAAGAAGATTTGGAAGCGCTCTTGCATAGGGCAATGGAACAGGATGACCTTCTGAAGACAAAAAAAATAAAATTGAAGGAAACTGAAGCCCTCTTGCGTTTATCCGGTGGAGATGGAAGAAAACTTCTAAACATTTTTGAACTCGTAGTACATTCCGAAGAAACCGATAGTTTGACGATAACCGATGCATTGGTTATGGGCAAGGTTCAGAAAAATACGGTTTTATATGATAAGACCGGGGAGCAGCATTACGACATTATTTCGGCTTTCATCAAGTCGATTCGGGGAAGTGACCCCAATGGGGCGGTCTACTGGTTAGCTCGAATGATCGAGGGTGGAGAGGATGTAAAGTTTATCGCCCGAAGAATGCTCATCTCGGCTTCCGAAGATATTGGCCTGGCCAATCCAACAGCCCTTGTCATCGCCAATTCCACATTTCAGGCCGTCACCACTATTGGTTATCCGGAAGCACGGATTATCTTAAGCCAATGTGCTATTTACCTAGCAACATCTCCAAAAAGCAATGCGAGCTACGCAGCAGTTGGAAATGCACAGCAAGCTGTTAAACAAACTGGCGACCTTTCTGTACCGTTGGCCTTACGTAATGCCCCCACCAAATTAATGAAGGATTTGGGCTATGGCGAGGAATACAAGTATGCACACGACTATGAAAACAATTTTGTGTCTTTGGAATTTTTACCGGACGAGCTCTCAGGAACCACATTTTATGAGCCAGGTGACAACCAACGCGAGAGGGCCATCAAAGAATTTTTGAAAAACCGATGGAAGGATAAATATGATGTCTGATGTCTGATGTCTGATGTCTGATGGTAAAAAAATCAAAATTTGATATTCAATTCTTTGGTCATCAGATTTCCTCCTTCATAATATTCAAAGAACCATTTCCCGTCCTTTGTATACGCCATCCCATCTTTGTTGTCCATCTTGGCATGATAAACGCCCTGAACCGAACTTTCGAAAAGTTTCATTCGTATTTTGGGTGTGCTGTCCACCAATTGGTATCCATTGGGTAATTCCTGGGCATACCATATATCGATAGCTCCACTTACATCGGAAATCTTTTTCGTGGAATTCATATCCGCTTTTGATACGTTGGATGATACGGGTTGTCTATTTTCATAAATCTGCTCTTCTGTGGTGGCTACTTGTTGGATCTTTTCCTGCTCGCTTTCCACTTTCTTTGTAATATCCGATTCAACTGGTCTTAAGTCCTTATAGCTTTGTTCATCCAAGGTAGCTTTTTGTTGTACCATGGAATCCCGGCTTTCGTTCAATTTGGAATCAGTTTCCTTGTTTTCTTCCAATTTTTTTACATCGTTCTTAAAACTTACCGTAATGGGTTCCCTTTTAGTAGCTGCGCCACTGTACTGATAATCCACATTTTCCAAAGAAGTAAAAGCAAGCCTTATGGCCTCATTGTACGAGGCAGTGTATTCTTTCAATCTACTTTTGCCCTGAATCGTTGTAAATACCTCCTGGGACCTACAATCCTTCAGTACCAAAGTAACCTTTGTCGTAAACATGGAAGAACCGTCCTGGAGTTCTGCCAAAAGACCTAAGCATCTATCCTCGTACAGTTCCATTGGCAATTCGTCTTCATAAAAGGCCTCAAAGCCATTTTTGGTAAACAAATGCTTTATGAACGTACTGGTCTGGTACTGGTTCTCCCTTTTGAAAGAATCGAACTTCTTGGGGACGATGATATATTTATAATCGTTTAAATCTGTTTGTGCCATACCTAAATAGCTCGATACGAGCAAAAGGGTCAATAGTAATCGTTTCACAAGTAATCCTTTTGAGGTTTATAGTATTGTGTAATGAAAAAAACGTGCCAAAGAAGTATTCTTGAAGTCAAGGCCACCTAACAATCCCATTAATTTTTGCCCCAAGATATGATATTTAATCCTAATTGGAAAGAAGCGTAATGGGTGTCCGCTACATTTCTGTAGGCCAAAAGATTATCGGCCATTAGATATAAATTTACAGGGCCTGCTTGTATACTTACCCCAAGTCCAATATTGGAATAGGAAAACTTATCTACGGTATATGTAGTTTTGGCGGTCAAAGTGTTCCCGAAACGTCTTAGATAAAAGGCCGTAAGTGCAGTCTGCGGCCCTCGGGGCCTATTGATCATATAGAGCTGCCCACCAAAACTATTTGTATATCTGGAACGTGCACGGCTGCCTCCCGAAACCGTATAGTTGCAGTCACAATCTTCCCTGGATTCCAACTGTTCCCCAAAATCACGACGAATGGAGGCATATAGTTTGGTAGGCCGAAAGGTGATATACCCTTTTGTGTCGTCCTCAAAAGGTACTAAAGCTTCTACTTCGTCAACCAAATCCTGCCAAAAATCCGCAGTGGGATCGACTAGGGCATCGGGAAGTATTACCTCAACTCCTTCCACTGTGGCTGCACCGTTCAATGTATATGTCTGGACATCATTGGTGTGGTAAATGAACCCCAAATCCAAAAGGCTTCCAGTGATTACTGTCTGTTCGTTAAGGTTATAGGTGAATCCTAAATCCAAACCTAATCCGAGGTTACCGCCAAAGAAACCACGTTTCATGATGGTACTGGCCAGATTCCCATTATCCTCGGCATCCTCCAATTCGGCGATACCGGATGTTCGCAACTTCATATCTGCATCAAGGGTACTGGCCAAAAGGTTGTTCTGGCCTTCTCTGGTCACAAAAAAACCCTTGTTCCTGGTTGAGTTAAAATCAAAAATGCTGGAATATATTTTTCCCCTTGCCCCAACAATAAGTTGATTGTTCATTCTTTTGTTGATTCCAAAATGGAATACATTCACCATTTCGCCCCGAGTCTTTAAGTGGCTCAGATCAAACTCCTGGTTTAAACGATCTGCATTCCCTTCGTAAGCCAGAATGGCATAATCCTTAAACCAATAACCAATCCCGTCTGCTTCGTTGTATATACCGAAAGAATAAAAATAGTTTGGATTTCTTCCCCTGAATCCACCACTCAAAAGTTCTAATTGGAAGGTGCCACTGAGTTCATCCCTAATATTCATCCCATTAATGGCCCTATCCCTAACCTTATCGTTAATATCCAATCCATCATCAGCAAAAATGTCATTCACCGTAATTCCGCTTGACCCCCCATGCAACGATATTCCCGATAATGCCGGAATACCCGCAAACCACTGAAAATCTGTCTTAACCCCGGGATTTACCATTAAAGACTGGGGAATATCGCTAAAGTCATAAAGCAGTTGCTTATTTTGAGCATGCGCATAGCAGCAAACCCAAAAAATGGTTGTAAAAAATAGGTTTTGGATTTTCATTTTATGCGAACCCTGAATTTTCCACTGGACTTTAAGGTTACCATAGGGTCCGGGAGCGTTGAGGTACTGGTAGAATCCCCCTGATTAGTTCCACTTAGCCGTATGCCGGAAGTATTTCTAATAATATCTATGCTACGACCTGCATTGCCATAGGCAATCTCCCTACGTAAAACAGCGGTAGGGGCTGGGTCAATGGAAAAGGATTCCGTATCGAGGACATTGCCGGCCTCATCCAAAAACTCGAATACAACATCCAATCGTTTGCTTGTAGTATTTTCCACTTCATAGGTGATTACTCCATCCAACACTCTTTCAGAGAAAATATCTTCGGCAAAGGCATCGAAATTGAAGTTTTGGGAATAAAAATTTGCTCCGTTAAATGCGTTGATTACATTTTCTGGGGTTTCAAGGTAAAAGATACTGGCTTCATAAGTAGGGGTAATATCCAAATCATCGTATTGGTCAAAATCCTGTTTTTCCATACAGGATGAGAAGATTAAAACCGATAACAATCCTAATATAGCGTATGTCCGTAATTTCCCCATTCTTGCCAAACCTAAGCCTCCAAACACAAGGCATATCAACTTATATAACTCTATAAAAAGGATTTTATTTCACGTAAATCGTGAATCATTTCGCAAAATTCGTGCTGTGGATCATTATGGACGTTAAAGTGCAAGGTATGGAGTCCAACGGCCTTGGCACCAAGGATATCCGCCTCCAGACTATCGCCTATCATAAGTGCTTTTTGTGGTAATACATTTGCCTTCTGAAGAGCCAATTGAAAAATTATGGGATTTGGTTTCTTTACCCCTGCCATTTCAGAATTAATAATATGGGCGAAGTAATCGCATATATTGGCATTTCTCAATTTTTTTTCCTGTATTTCTTGAAAACCATTGGTAATGATATGAAGGTTATACTTTGGTCTTAAATATTCCAAAATCTCAATGGTATTGGGAAAAAGATGGTTGTATTCGGATAAATGCAAAATGTACTCTTCGGAAAGTAGGTTTATGGTTTCATCATGCACGGGGTATTTTAATGCATCGAAAACCGTCTTCAGTCGTTGATGGCGAAGCTCCGATTTGGTAATTCTCTCTTCTCGATACAATTTCCAAAAAGCCAAATTAGTAGGTATGTAGATTTCTAAAAAATCTGGAAGCTCTATATCAATATTATTTCCTGTCAGTATTTTTTTGAAGGTTAAGGCAGAATTCTTTTCGAAATCCCAAAGGGTATGATCCAGATCGAAGAAAATGTCGGTTACGATATTCTTAAACATGATATTTTTTTAATGTATCGCCATATACACGTTTCCAGTCCACATCATGATCTTCTCCCAGCAGCTCATTAGAGAAAACAGTAATAAAATGCCCTTTCACTTTTTTTACCAGATAATGCAGCATTCCTATTTTTTCCAATATTTCAGCTTTGTTTTTGTAGTTTACAAAAGCGTAATCATGTATGGCAAAAGGATAAAGTCGTACGGGCTGTTGTATTTCTAAATTAACGTCATAAAAATAAAAAGGAGTACAGGTTCCGGCCCTAAAACCAATCTCATGGGTATAGCCCATAGTATAGTCATCTGTAAATTCAGCCTCCGCTAAATTCCTATACGTGTTGGGAACATCCACCCTATTGTAGCGCATTCTGGTACAATTTACAGGTCTGTTGATAACATCTTCCAGACGCCTTTTTTCCGTTTTCAATAGGTTGGTATCGTTAAAGGAACTATAGGAAGCAGCCAGTGAAACCTTGCTATAGTCCGCAATGGATTTTATTAAAGCTCGGAACCTATTGTTATTTGGGGATACATTTTTATCATAGGTGGAGTAGGAAGCAAACTGAAAAAAGAAGATACTATTTATACTATATTTTTTGTGTGTTTCTACTAAAAATCCAAAGTTGTTATAGGGATCTTTAGAGGGTTTGAACCAAACTGTTACACGCTGAAAAACCCTTTTTAACCTGAGCTGTCCCAAATCCATGAAAAATCCCGCCAAACTTCGTACAAAACCTCTATGGGCAAAGCAATGCGAAGTAGTAATGTCCAAAAGAGAGGTATACGTGTATGACCTTCGCTTACTTTGGATATCCGGAAACCGGTCTAAAAGACCATCCAATAATTTAAAGGCCCATAAATCCACTACAGGCTGTCGTAAAAAATTATGGCGATAGGCAATACTGTCCTTGGGTGAGAATCGTCCGTGAATGTCCTTAACATGGGGAAGATATTCCTCATAACGACTAAGGAGATAAAAACTGGCCGAAAAAATATCGAAAGGAATATTACTGCGCTCCCCGGTAGAAAAAAAACAGGGAATACCATCCCAATCCCCAACGGTAATCTCAAAATCATTAATGCCCTGCTCAAATAATAGGTCATTGCTCCGAACAAAAAATTCGTTTTGCAAGGCCTGTTTGGTATAGGTGATCTTTGGTCCGGTATGTTTAATGAAATCCTCTACCTTGGTGGTAAACAAAACTTCAATTCCCAAAATACGCGTAAAAACGTGCTTCATAATATAGCTGAAGCGTGACGTGATTTTATGCGTATAGATTAATAACATGCTCTTTAAAATTTCAATGCGGAAAGTTGTAGGTTTTCATTCTTATTTCATTCTGTGATTCCCATTTAAATTTGGAGTCCCGAACCTAAGAAACCTGAAACAACCGCTACAGTATTTTTTCATCGGCAAAACTTAAGTAATCTTTCAGGACAATAATCAAATGATCCAGTACCTTTATATCAAGGGCTCCGGCTGCCAATTGCAATTTTTGTGTAATCTCCTGATCTGCCCTGCTCGCTTTTAAGTTTCCCGATGGATGATTGTGGGCCAATATTAAGGCTACGGCACCCAATTCCAAGGCTTGTTTCATCACCAAACGCACATCGACCAATGTACCTGTAATACCCCCCTTACTTAATTGGGCTATATGCAAGACCTTATTTGCATTGTTTAGGTATAGAATCCAAAACTCTTCATGTTCCAGTTCTCCCATTCTGGGGTGGAGCAGTTCAAAAGCATCTCTACTACTTCCAATTTTTGAAATCTTGAGGGCCTGCTCCCCTCTTCGCCGCCTCCCGATTTCTAGGGCCGCAGCTATGGTGACCGCTTTAGCCTTGCCAATACCTTTGAATTGCATCAATTGTTTTGTGGATAGTTTTCCAAGCTCGTTTAGGTTATTGCCAACAGATGCCAATATACGCTTGGAAAGCTCTACTGCACTTTCATTTTTGCTCCCTGAGCCAATAAGTATGGCGACCAACTCCGCATCGGATAATGCCAACCTACCTTTTTGCACCAGTTTTTCCCGTGGTTTGTCATCATCGGCCCAATGTTTTATGGAAAAAGTGGTTGGTTTTTGTTGCATTTGCTAAAGATAATGAACTAAAATTTTTATCCTTGATATCCAATACGAAATCAATAGAAAAAATTCGCTGTGACAACAAAAAAAGGAATCTTGGGGAGAAGCAAAGACGAAGCATACTTTTTAAGCACCAGAATCAATTGGAGCCCTTCAGCAATTGGAAGTAATATTCGGTAGTGGTTGGGTTAAAAAGGGTCATCATCGGATGGGAGATTACGTTGTTCCAAATGATTCCTAGTATCATATAGCGTCCTATCCTCTTCCATAATAGCGTTGGACATACCCAACATAATGGCTATTAATACTATGGAAGCCTTACGTCTAAGTATTCCAAAAAAACGATGTATTAAAGCGTATGTTTTTATGCCGAACATACTTCCAATAGGTCAAAATATGTTCCAACATAGGGCAACATGACAAATCTTCCGTTCAAGACCAAAAATTATTTGGAAACTTTTTGTCGAACTTCTTCCAAATCCAATCCCCCATAGTTTCCGGAGCTCATCAGTAACAATAAAGAATTTTCAAAATTTTGATCAAAAATAAAATCATGAAATTGGGATGCTTGTGTAAAAATCTTCAAATCATCTCGTTGAAAGGCCTCAATAACCTGATCGGGTGTCACCTCTTTTAATCGTTTAATTTTTACGGACTCCGGCAGATAAAAGACAAGGGCTACATCTGCAGCATCCAAAGCCCCTTTATACCCTTTCAAAAATTCAGCATTAAAACTGCTATAGGTATGCAGCTCCAAACAGGCAATCAATTGCCGATCTGGGTATTGTTCTTTTACCGCCCTAGTGGTTGCGGACACCTTGCTGGGAGAGTGGGCAAAATCCTTATAGACCACACTGGACGTACCCTCGGCTATTTTTTCCAATCGTTTTGAAGCCCCTTTGAAGGTGGCTATGGCTTCGTAAAAATCATCCTCATCGACACCCATATTTTGGCAAATCCATTTGGCTCCGGCCAAATTGCTGAGATTGTGTTTTCCAAAGACTTCTATAGGCATGGCTCCCTCAGGGGTCTCCAACAGGGTCTGACCATCCTCCACAGAATACTCGGGAGTGTGGTAGGGTAATTTTCGAATGGAATTCTCGGATGTCTCCACTACTTCTTTAACTTCGCTATCTTCTGCATTATAGGTTATGCTTCCTCCCTTTACGATACTGTCCACAAAAATCCGAAACTGCTCCACATAATTCTCAAAGGTGGGAAATACATTAATGTGATCCCAGGCAATGCCGCTCAACAAAGCGATATTGGGTTTATATAAATGGAATTTAGGTCGCCTATCGATGGGTGAGGATAAGTATTCATCCCCTTCCAAAACTATGAAATCGTTGTCCTCCGTTAAATGGACCATACGCTCAAACCCCTCCAATTGAGCTCCCACCATATAATCAACTTCTTTATCGTGATAATTCAGCACATGTAAGATCATTGAAGTAATGGTGGTCTTTCCATGACTACCGCCTATGACTACACGGGTCTTATTTTTAGACTGTTCGTACAAGAATTCCGGATAGGAATAAATCTGTATTCCTAGTTCCTGGGCACGTAACAATTCGGGATTATCAGGTTTGGCATGCATGCCCAAGATAACGGCATCCAAATTAGCAGTTACTTTTTCGGGAAACCACCCAAATTCGTCAGGTAGCAAACCCTTTTCGGCCAACCGACTTTTAGAGGGTTCAAAAATAACATCATCGCTTCCGGTAACGTTATATCCCTTATGGTGAAGGGCCAAGGCTAAATTGTGCATGGCACTGCCTCCTATGGCAATAAAATGGATATTCATAAAGAACAAAATATTATTCAAAGATAGCGATTGCCATTAAAAGGTATTAAGCCGAAAAAGTGAATTTTATTCATCAAAACATCCGTTGAAAGGCGAAAAAAATCGATAAAATGCAAGATGAATAATCTACTTTTTTAACAGTTTTAGTAAGATTCACCCTTCATTATTCCATATTCACAACATTCTTTTCCTTAACCTGTCTATCGCAAATACATTTGAAAGACCAGCGTAAACGTTCAAAGCTGTCAAAGAAACTGAAATGACCGACCACAATTTACCTAAGACCATTTTTTTTTGGGCCATAGGTCTTTTTTTATTGGGCTTTAGCCAAAATATAAATGCACAATGTGCTGGTAGTGACAATACAGTAACCGTCTGTGAGAAAGATACAGATGTTGCCACACAGAATTATACGCTTTTCGATAAACTAAATGGAACCCCTACACCAGGGGGTAGTTGGTCTACCAATGATCCTGCCAATTTTTTCGCGTTAGATCGCACCAACGGAATTGTGAACCTTTGGGAAGTCAAAAACTCAGGAGTCCACCAGTTTACCTACACCAATAACCTGTGTGGTGAATCCGCCATTGTGTCCATAAATCTCGGTGGGTATCCAGGAGAAGATAACATAGATGGGAGCGCTGATGCGTGCGGAGATGATCCCGCTGTTAACCTACATAGCTATATTGGGGACGAGACCGAAGGGAAATTTCAGGATTTTAATGGAACTTGGGCCGCAATTACCCCAGAAGCCATACCCCATTTGAATGAAAACTTTTTTGACGCCGATGCGGCAGGACCCGGTATTTACGAATTTACGCATACAGTGCCCGTAGTGGATACTTGTCCCAGCCGTCAAGTGAGATTACTATTGGAAGTACAAAGGCCTGCAAATTCCGGTATCGGTTCAAATTTAGTGGTGTGTACAACCGATGATTTATCAGGTCTCACCAATTACGATCTAGATGTCCTATTGCTTGGTGAGGACAGTAATGGCACTTGGTCCGAAGGACCCTTAACCAATGAGTTGGAAGATCTTACCGATCACATCATAAATGTAGAAGCCATACGGGATGCGAATAGTTCGGGTACATTTACGTTTAGGTATACCGTATTTCCTTCACATGCGGTCTGCACGGTAAACACCACCGCTGTGGACATAGTAATCCTTCCGGTTTTACAAGGCACTATGGCCACTGTCAACTATTGCGAAGGGCCTTCGGAGTATACCATTGAAATAACGGACTACGATACTGCTTTAATAGCAAGCGGGACCTATACGGCAACCTATTCCCTAGTATCCGCTAGTGGTACGGAAACGGATTCTGCATCATTAACCCTAAACAATGATGGAACAGGAGCCTTCCAAATTGATGGCAATCCCATAAACCTGAACGAACCCACAACCCTGATCATTACCTCCTTAGGCACAAACGTGTGTTCTGATATACAGGTCCCTCCCATTTCGTTTATTGTGACCAATCCAACTGCCAACGCAATGGATAGTTGTGAAGGGGAAGATTCTTCCGTAGACTTAATGAATATTTTTGATTCTTCATCAGACAATGCCAATGGTAATTACGATATTACGTATACCCTCACCGCGCCTAGCAGTGCGACTACTAATTTTACTTTGAACAATATTGCCTTTAGTTCAGGAAATGCTACTTTCTCCATACCCGCCGCCCAAATCACCGAAACCGGGGAATATGAAATAAGCCTGGATGTAGCGAGTGGATTTCCTTTAGATTGCCAAATAACGGATACATTCATCGTAACCCCTACTCCACCATCCATAGATTTGGGCCTTCTTGTGGACAATTCTTGTGATGCGACCAGAATTGATGTAACAGTAGATGCACCAGCCCTATCCGATGGTTCATATACCATCACTTATGACGTAACCCAAGTGAGTACGGGTCAGGTGGCCATTACCAATACCATAAACTTTGCAGGCGGCACAGCTTCCTATGAACTGGATGTGACTTCTCTTGAGCAGGGAAACTACAACGCCAGCGTACGAAGCACCCAGGACGATACAACACCATGTAGGTTAGTATTCGATTTTGAGCTGAATGAAAACTTTGCTATAGAGGGTATACCGGCTATCCCTACAGCACAAGCACAACAAAGTTTATGTTTGAGTGCCTTCACACCGGATTTACCTACTTTGGAAGACATTGAAGTATCCGCTACGGGTGACATTTTGTTCTATGCTACCGAAACCGATATGGATATATTGCCATTGGATACCGAGTTGACCAACGGTGAGGATTACTTTATTTCGAACATCGATCCGATGAACAATTGTGAGGGTTCCGATAGAATACAGGTAACTGTTACTCTGATAGACCCCACGGTACCAACTGCATCGGACTCCAATCCTCTCTTTTGTGCATCCGATAATCCCACAGTGGGTAATTTGGACGCGGTCATCTTAAATGCGTCTTCCGTAGTTTGGTTTGATGCGGCGTCCGGAGGTAATGCCCTTGAAAATTCAGTAGCGCTAGTAGATGGCCAGAGCTATTATGCGGCAACCGAAGGGGATGACCAATGTTTAAGTACGGAACGTTTGGAAATTGTACCTACAGTATTCGGTCTTGAACCCGCATCCCTAGAATTTACCAATCTCGCACTATGCGGCCTGGACGATCCTAAGGTCGCTGATTTAAGGAGTATTGAAAGTAACAACCAGTTTGAGGTGCTCTGGTACGCTAGTCCGGAAAATGAAAATCCATTGGCCAATGATATGCTTCTGATCGAGAACATGACCTACTATGCCGAAAGTTTTGATCCTGATACCGGCTGTATAAATCCCGATCGGATTGCCGTAACGGTTGAATTGAGCAATTGTGATCCTGAGGATTACGGATTTTTTATCCCTGATGGATTCTCGCCCAATAACGATGGTAGGAACGACACTTTCTTTATACCCGATATAGAAGTAATATTTCCGGATTTTACTTTGGAAATCCTAAACAGGTACGGGTCAACATTATTTAAGGGAGATAGAAACAATCCGTCATGGGATGGGGACAAAGCTCCCAACGGTGTGTATTTCTATGTCATCGATTACAATAAACAAGGACATGACGCCAAGCAGGGACGACTATACCTTAATCGCTAGACCAGATAGCAACATGAGAATATTGAAAAAAACATTGTACGTAAGTTTTGTTCTGCTATTGGTCCAAATTGGCGTTTATGCACAACAAGATCCCCAATACACGCAGTACATGTACAACATGAACGTAATCAATCCGGCCTATACCACCAACGAGCCGAGAATTTTGAATTTTGGTCTACTCTATCGCTCACAATGGAACGACGCCGTGGGTGCCCCAAAGACCCTGACTTTTTTCTCGCATATACCAATGAGTGAAAAGATAGAGATTGGGCTGTCCTTTATTTCAGATGATATTGGTGATGGTGCCCTTAAGGAAAATAATATTTATGCCGACTTTGCCTATATCCTAAAATTGAATGAAAAAAGTGATCTTTCTCTTGGGATAAAAGGTGGAATCACCACTTTTGAAACGAATTTCGATGGATTTATGCTTCCGGAATTCCAGGATGACCCAGCCTTTAACGAGAATTTAAACAATACTTTCCCGAATGTAGGAATAGGTGCATTTTACCATCGAGGGAATTTCTATGCCGGACTTTCCATACCAAATCTATTGACCTCGACCCATATTGAAAACAAAGATGGCATTAACCGTATCGGTTCTGAAGAGATACATACTTTCTTAACCTCTGGCTATGTATATGAACTAAATCCCGACCTTAAGATCAAACCTTCCATAATGGCAAAAATGGTAAAGGGTTCGCCTCTGACCATGGATGTTTCCTTGAACGTACTGCTCAACAATCGTTTTGAGGGAGGTTTGTCCTACCGTCTGGAAGATTCGGTAAGCGCCATGTTCAATCTATCTGTTCTGCCAGCCTTGCGTATTGGGTATGCCTATGACTATACACTATCCAACTTGAGCGATTTTAGTTCCGGGTCACACGAAATTTTTGTTCTTTTTGATCTAGATCTTTTGGGTATGGGAAAAGGATATGACAAATCTCCCCGATTCTACTAATTATGAGAAAGCTACTATTCATACTTCTTGCGGTAAATTCATTGACCCCCATTTTGGGCCAACAGGAGCTGAAGCGCGCGGATACCTATTTTGAAAGGGCATTCTATAGCGACGCGATTCCTTTGTACGAAGAATTGCTACCGCGTCACAAGAGTTCAAAGCTCATCAAGAACTTAGCGGACAGCCATTACAAAACCTATAACATGAAAGCTGCCGCACGATGGTATGCTTATTTGATATCCAATCATGGGGAAAATATAGATGAGAGCTATCATTTTAAGTTAAACCAGTCTTTGAAGGCTATTGGTGACTACGAACAGGCGAATACAATTTTGTTGGATTTCTATTCCCAAAGGAACCAAATGGATAAAGTAGATCAACTAAAAAGGGAATTTGTATATCTGGAAAACGTAAGTGCCATCGGCGAGCGTTTCGATATTAAAAATCTCAACATCAATACAGCTACCTCTGAGTTTGGTGCCGTACTTGTAGATTCAAACTTGGTGTACACTGCCTCTAGAAAAAAATCCGGCGCCATTCCAAAACTGTACCGATGGAATAACCAAAATTATTTGGACATCTACTCACATCCCCTACACAAATTAGCCTTAGGAGATAGTTTGAGCGTTCCATTATCCAATACGATCAATACCAAGATGCACGAAGGTACTTTTGCCATAACCAAGGATCGAAAAACAATCTATTTTACGCGAAACAGTAAAAAGAAGACCGATACAAAAAAAATTACGCATCTTAAGATATGCAAAGCAGAATGGGTAGATGGCGCATGGAAAAATAGTATCGAACTTCCTTTTAATGACGATGTGTTTTCCACAGAACATCCTGCATTAAATGAGGATGAAACAAAACTGTATTTTGCATCGGACCGAGAGGGTGGGGTGGGCTCTTTTGATCTTTATTCCGTTGATATACAATCAGATGGGTCCTATGGGAGCCCCATTAATCTTGGAAAAGATATCAATACAGGCAAAAAGGAACAATTTCCTTTTTTAGACCAAGAAGGCAATCTATATTTCTCTTCCAACGGACACCCTGGTTATGGTTTATTGGATGTTTTTATCTCTAAAAATGAAAACGGAATTTATCAAAAACCGGATAATTTAGGTTTGCCCGTCAATAGTGGTTATGACGATTTTTCCCTAACACTGGATCCCAATGAAAAACAAGGTTTCTTTTCCTCTAACCGACCTGGAGGGCAAGGTAGTGACGACATTTATTCCTTCAAGGAAAACAAACCACTTGTCATTGAGGACTGTCAACAATTTATAGCAGGAACCCTTACGGATAAAACCACCAAACTGCCCATTTCCAAAGGAAGAGTAAGCTTATTGGACATCGAAGGAAAAGTGATAAAAACAATTATAATGGGTCAGGATGCTTCTTATAAATTTTTGGTAGAATGTGCGACAGAATACAAAATCGAGGCCAAAAAAGAAGGTTACGAAGATAATTTCAAAGTCGTCCTGACCAATAAGGAAAGAAACGCCATCAAAGATGGTTCCCTTACCTTATTTTCAAGAGAGGAGCGAGAAAAGCAAAAAGCATTGGCTCTCCAAAAAAAGCGGGAAGAAGCAGAAAAAATGGCCCTTGCCGAGGCTGAAAGAAAACGTAAAGAGGAGAGAATAGCCGAGGAACAACGCCTCCAAATGGAAAAAGAAAAAGAGGAAAAGAAAAAAATCGCTGAGAAGAGAGCGGAAAAAGAACATCTACAAAAAATTGAAAAAGTCATTCAACAAGAGGAAGACATTGTTAAAAAAGATGGGCGGACCATTATCAAAACCGAGGAAATCCATTTTGATTATAGTATGTGGTACCTCAGAAGGGAATCTCGCAAACGTTTGGGCAAGGTTATCGAAATCATGAAATCCAATCCAGGTATTGTTCTTGAAATCGGTACCCACACAGATATTCGAGGCAATAGCGAATATAACAGAAAGCTCTCTCAAAAGCGGGCAGACTCGGCAAAAGAGTTTCTTGTTGAAAACGGCATCGCAGAAAACAGGGTCATTGCCAAAGGCTACGGTGAATCTCGACCCATTGTAAAATGCGAGACCGTGGAAAGCTGTACGGAGGAAGATCATGAGTGGAACAGACGCTGTGAGCTGGTTATCGTTAAATGGGAGTAAGAGGAGGAAACTACTCCTGCGGATAGAGGGCATCGGGTAAAACCTCCGCGCCCAGTAGTGGAGACGAAAAAGACATTATAAAATCGAGATAAATAGTTTAAACCCCGAAAGGTTTTGAAAACCTTTCGGGGTTTTCCTTTGTGAATGGATTCTTTTTATATTCGTTAGATAGAATTCATCATATGAACCTTGCCAATATCCCTTCCAAAGAAATCATGCCCGGCTATCATGGCAAACTTGTCCATACCCAGAATATGAGCATCGCTTTTTGGGAGGTAGAAAAGGGTGCCAAAGTTCCTTTACATTCCCATGGGAACGAACAGGTAATGCAGGTTCTGGAAGGAAAGTTCGAGTTTACTTTGGATGGAATTACCAAAATCTATGAGAAAGATGATATGGTGGTAATTCCACCGCATACGCCCCATAAAGGAAAGGCGTTGACATCCTGTAAGTTAATGGATGTTTTTAGCCCGGTACGGGAGGAATACAGATAATGGGATAGTATGCCCTTTGAAAACAAGAGGGCGATTTACTTAACTAAAAAACAGACATGGACATAGATTTACAAGGGAAAAAGGCCTTGGTCGGTGGAAGTAGCGGCGGTATCGGAAGAGCAATCGCTCTTCAATTGGCAGAAAGCGGTGCAAGTGTAACCTTGATGTCCCGTAGCGAGGAAAAACTAAAGGGAATTGTTTCGGATTTGCCTGCCACCCAAGGGCAATCACATCAATATTTGGTTGTGGATTTCAATGATTTTGACGTCTACAAAAAGACCATTTCCAACTATTTTGAGAACAATTCCGTGGATATTTTGGTCAACAATACCCAAGGTCCGGCCGCCGGCAATACATTGGAAAAGAAAGTACCCGATTATCAGGAAGCCTTCGACCTACTGTTCAAAACCGTTGTGTTTACTACTGAATTGGCCTTAAAACAAATGCAGCAAAAGCATTGGGGACGTATTATTAATGTGGCCTCCGTGTCCGTCAGGGAACCCCTTTCTTATTTGGCCCTCTCAAATACGATCAGGGCGGCAGTGGTTACCTGGGCCAAAAGCTTGGCAACGGATGTTGGTGCTTCCCGTATTACGGTGAACAGTGTCCTTACCGGGTATTTTGATACGGACCGCATCGCCCAACTAAATGCAAAAAAAGCAGAACAATTAGGGATTTCCGTGGCCGAAGTACGTTCGGAAATGGAATCCCGAGTTCCTTTAAAACGAATTGGAGAACCTGAGGAATATGGGTACTTGGTCGCTTTTTTGGCTTCGGATAAGGCGGCGTATATTACAGGCACTTCCATCCCTATCGATGGAGGCCTGCTGAAAAGTCTATAGCCCCAACTTGCCCATAGCATCAATGCTTTTTTGCTCTTCCAAGGCGGGTTTCAATGTGCTATCTATACGTAATGCTTTGGCAATCCATTTTTGGGCATTAGGTTTATCTTCCTTTTTTCTATATAATTTTGCCATTCTAAAATAGGCCCATTTTAAGGGGACACCGTCCAAAGGTGTGTAGTTTTTGATATATTGCCCCATATGGTATAGACCTTCTTCCAGTTTAAGACCATATTCCCCACAAATCTTTCCTATTTGATAGTGCAACTGGTTTCGCTTTATATTCCCCAAATCGTCCAAAAGTCTTAAGGTATATAAATAATTATGCTTTGCTTTTTCAGGGTCTTCATTGTACTCATGTACGTATCCTATGGCCAAATAGCCATCGATTGCGGATAAGGATTTTAACTTTTCGGCATAGCCAAAAGCCTTGGAAGTACTACCCCCTATAATACCCGGTAAAGTTACATAAAGATCCACCAAAGCCCAATGCACCTCGATCGATTTTGGATCCAGGGTAGCGGCCTTTTTAAAATTTCCCTTAATTTTTCCCACTAGGGTCAATGCAATAAGTTTATTGCTGTCCTGGGCTTTTTTGGCTAAAACGCCCCCATACCTAAAGGCATAATTGGCAATTTGGGGATAGGCTTCCGTTAGTTCTTTGTAAATGGCAATGGCATCGTCCCATTTACCCTGATAGCCATAAACCTCCCCCAATTTATCCTTTATGTTCCTATCCGAAGTAACGCGAAGTTGTCTTAAAAGTTCAGCCTCGGCTTGGGCATACTCCTTTTCATTGATAAGTTGATCTACATCGGCCTCTGTGTTTTGTGCCAGGCATACAAACGATTGTACATAAACCAATAGGACGAGAAAGTGTTTCATGGGAAACCGAAACTTTGGTGATTTGTCGCTAGTTCTTCCCATCCCTTAATTTTTTGATGTTGTTTTCAAACTCCAAAGTAGTTATCCAAACTCATTCAAAAGATCTATTCCCTCATTTAAACTTTCTTATGGCACAAGTTTTGTTCACTTTTGTTGCTTAATTTTATCTTACGTGGTCCCAAGTCCCTTGTAAACATGTTAACCGCGCGATGAGGCAGAATAAATTTAAAATGAGATACCTAGTTATACTATTTACTATACTTCTTTTTTCAATGGCAAATGCACAAAAGGAAGGTACATACCCATCGCTTTGGAAGCAAGTGGAAAAACTGGAAAATGAGGGACTTACAAAATCGGCCTTGAAGATAGTACAATCCATCTCCGAAAAGGCAAAGGAAGAAGGGAGTTCACCTCAAATAGTCAAGGCATTGCTGTATACCTCCAAATACGCCCTGACACTGGAAGAAGATGCCCAATTGAAGATTGTAAGCGATTTTAAATCCGAAATCCAGAAGGCGGAATTCCCTACCAAAAATGTACTGGAAAGTTACTTGGGGAATCTGTATTGGCAGTATTTTCAACAGAACCGTTATCAATTTTATAATCGTACCAAAACGGAGACCAAAGTAGACAGTATCGACTTCCGTACTTGGGACTTGACCACCCTTTTTGAAGAAATCAATCTACATTTTGCAGCTTCGTTGGAGAATTCATCAAAACTACAAACCATTGATGTGGATGAATTCCAAGAAATCCTGACCAAGCAGAAAGGCTCTGAAATCTATCATCCAACACTATTCGACCTATTGGCCCATATTGCCTTGCAGTTCTATAAGACCAGTGAAAATACCATTACACGGCCAGCGGACAAATTTGAAATGGACGACCCGAAGTTACTTTGCGAGGCCTATCAGTTTACACAGCAATCCATCGATTTTACCGACAAGACTTCCCTACAGTCCAAAGCTTTGCAGATCTATCAAGAACTCGTGGAGTTTCATTTCCCGGATGTACGGTTGGAGGCCTTGGTAGATGTGGATATCGAACGATTACGATTTATTCATCAAAATGCGCTTTTCCCGAACAAGGATGCAGCCTATCTTGACGTTCTCCAAAACTCCGCTGAAAACCTAAGCCACCATGAAGTATCCGGTTTGTATCGATATGAAATCGCTCAATTGTATCATCAATGGGGAAATTCGTATCAACCCAAGACCAAAGAGGAACATCGCTGGAAGCTAAAAGAAGCTCTGACGCTATGCGAATCGGTTATCGCTCAATTTCCCGAAAGCAAGGGCGCCGAAAAGTGCAAGGCCTTACAGTCGGAAATTCTTTCCAAAAGCCTACAATTAACTATAGAACAACATATTCCCATTGATTCCCCCTCCCGAATATTGGTCAACTACAAAAACCTTGGCGGACTTCAGCTTGTGGCCTATAAGGCATCAAACAACGACATCAAGAAATTGAACAAGCTGTACCCGGAATCCAAACAACTGGACTTTATCAAAAAACTATCCGCCACCAAGCAATGGGAAGCTCCATTGAAAAATGAAAACGATTTCCAACGGCACGGTATTGAAATTTTGATGCCCAAATTGAGCAATGGACAATACATCATTTTGGCCGTTCCAAAAGAAGGTATCAATGCAACCTTCGCATACTCCAAGGTTCAGGTGACGAATTTGGCCTTGGTAGAGACCCAAACCCTGGAACACCATCAATTTCAGCTCATCGATAGGAATAATGGGAAACCCCTGGAAAATGCTACGTTGCAATTGACCTATCAAGAGAACTATGATCGTAAGTTTCTAACCAAAACATTTACGACCAATGATAAGGGGTCTGTACGGATTCCACTCGGCTCTAAGCGATGGACCTCCATAGGTATAAAGGTCATCTACAAAGAAGATACGGCCTATTTTGGGGAGTACTATATTGACTCAAGACCAAATTCCAGAACCCTCCGTTCAATCGATAATTCTGCATTTCTGTTTACTGATAGAAGTATCTATAGGCCAGGACAAATACTTTATTTTAAAGGGGTAGCGGTTTCTAGGGAGAACGAAGTGTCCAAAATCCTATCCAATATTCCGATAACGGTAAACTTAAAGGACGTAAATTACCAAGAAATAGCTAAATTGGATGTAACGACCAATGAATTTGGTTCCTTTTCAGGAAAATTCATACTACCTGCTAACGGACTTACCGGAAGTTTTTCGTTGGGGGTAAATTCAAAATCCATTAAAATCAATGGAACTGCAGACTTTTCCGTGGAGGAGTATAAGCGACCTAAATTTCAAACCTCCTTTGAACCGGTAAGGGAAACCTATAAGGTTAACGATAGTATTGCCCTGAAGGGTACGGCAACTGCATACGCGGGTAGTGCCATTACCGATGGCCAAGTGGCCTATACCGTACGTAGGGTCGTTTACTTTCCGAGGTGGTATTATTGGAGCAGACCCTATTTTAATGTATCCCCCCAGGAAATAGCCCACGGCAATACGGTTACCGATGCTTCGGGGAACTATACCATCCATTTCAAGGCAATCCCGGATAATAGCATTGGGAAAGAACATCTCCCAACTTTCAGTTATGAAATTACCGCAGACGTAACCGATATTAATGGCGAAACGCACACGGCCACTAGTATTGTCCGTGTAGGTTACCATAGCCTTAATGCTGAAGTTAGGATTTCGGATAGACTAAACAAAAATGTAAAAAATCATGAAGTTGAAATAGCGACCACCAATTTAAACGGTCAAGCTGTAGGTGCCAAGGGTACTCTTAAAGTGTACAAGCTACAACCCCCTAAATATGTTCTGCGCAATCGGCCTTGGGCCGCACCCGATTACCAAAATTGGGACAAAAGCAGTTTTAAGAAACTTTTCCCGCATGATGCCTATACCGATGAGCATGATTTCACCACTAGGGCAAAAGGGAAATTGGTATGGGAGTCCAGTTTTGATACGGAAAAATCTACTGAAATTCTCTTGGACACTTCCAAAAAATGGGAATCGGGGAAATATATTCTGGAACTCCGGACCCAGGACAAATTCGGACAAGAGGTAAAGGCCAAAGCCATTACTACACTCTTTAGCGAAAAGGACGCCATTTTGGCCGACAACCAATTGTTCGATATAAAACTTGACAAATCCGAGTATCGCGTTGGTGATCGAGTAAAAGTCACCTTGACCTCAGCGGCCAAAAATCTTTGGGTAAACGTAACGGTGGAAAAAGATCAAAAAATCGTAGATACCAGAATTATCCGATTAAATAAAAATACGGAAAGTTTTATCCTTCCAATAACGGAACCTGATTTGGGTGGCTTTGCTATCAATTACAGTTTTTCGGCATTCAATGCCTTTACCTCCGGCTCCTTGATGATTCCTGTACCCTATCCTAAAACCGATCTGGAAATCGAAACGGTGACGTTTCGCGATAAGCTCAAGCCAAATACAGCTGAAACCTGGACTTTCAAGATAAACGGCCCAAAGGGCGATAAGGTAGCTGCAGAATTGTTGGCCAGCATGTACGATGCTTCTTTGGATGCTTTTCGAGGACATTCTTGGAATGCCAGTTTCGATTATCGACCTACTTACTATTCCAATATCTATAGTAATGCCTACCGAAGTTTTGGAACGGAAGGTTTCCGAGTATACAATGACTTTTCCAGTGGATACAGCTACCAACCCCAGTATTATGATACTTTTGACTGGTTTGGGTTTCATTTTGGGTATGGGTCAGGAATCCGTGGATATACCAGCGGTTTGGTCCGAAAATCCAATGCGCCTCCAGCGGCCATGGAAGTAATGGAAGAGAGTGCCGCTCTGGATGAAGTAGCTATAGTGGAAAATGATCTTGAAAGAAAAGTCGCTGGAATTGGCATAAAGGACAAAGCATCGGAAGAAAATCAAAATAAGCAAAAAGAACAGGATTTCGGTGCTATCGCCATTCGCAAAAACCTTAAGGAAACCGCATTTTTCTTTCCGCAATTGTATACCGACAAGGAAGGCAATGTTTCGTTTAGCTTTACTACCCCCGAGGCTTTGACCACATGGAAACTGCAGCTATTGGCCCATACCCAGAACTTGCAAAGTGCGTATACGTCCATGGAATCGGTAACCCAAAAGGAGCTTATGGTTATTCCCAATGCTCCCCGTTTTTTACGCGAAGGCGATGAAATTACTATGAGCACCAAGATTGCCAATCTTACCGATAAAAAACTTTCCGGCCACGCCAAATTACAATTGGTTGATGCCCTTACAGGTCAGGATATTACAAAAAAATTAGTGTTGAACTCCTCCTCTTCCGGAGAGATGTCCGCCCAAGTTGCAAAAAAGGGATTCTCTGTTGATTCGCTTGGCAATACCCAAATCTCATGGCAATTAAAGATTCCTGAAGGAATACAGGCTATACAGTACATAATATTGGCCAAAGCAGGGGATTTTAGCGATGGGGAACAGAACGTACTTCCTGTATTGACCAACCGAATGTTGGTGACAGAGACTTTGCCCATGTGGGTAGGCGGCAACCAGACCAAAACATTTGTTTTGAAGAAGTTAAGGGAGAATACTTCTGCCACGCTGAGCAACCATAAGCTGACTTTGGAAATCACGTCCAACCCCGCTTGGTACGCCGTACAGGCCCTACCCTATCTCATGGAGTATCCCCATGAGTGTAATGAGCAAATCTTTGCAAAATATTATGCCAATACCTTGGCCAGCCATATCGCCAATAGCAACCCAAGGATAAAGGAAGTATTTGATCAGTGGCGGAATTCCGATGCGCTAGTAAGCAATTTGGAAAAAAATCCCGAACTGAAATCACTTTTGATCCAAGAAACCCCTTGGCTACGTGATGCCCAATCGGAGACGGAACAGAAAAAACGTATCGCCTTGTTATTCGACCTCCATACCATGCGGAACGAGCAGGCCAATTCCTTGAGCAAACTTCAACAGAACCAAATGTCTTCCGGTGCATGGGCATGGTTCAAGGGAGGGAGGGCCAACCGATACATCACACAGCACATCATTACAGGATTAGGACATTTGAAACGTATGAAGGTTACGGATGTAGATGACAATGCTCAACAAATGCTTCGAAACGCCATTCGTTATCTCGATACCGAATTTGTAAAGGAATATGAGCAGATGAAAAAGTATACGAAGAACCTAAAAGATGACCATTTAAGCCAAATGCAAATCCATTATCTCTACATGCGTAGTTTTTTCAAGGACGTCAAGACTTCTAAAAAGGTAGACGAAATTGTAACATACTATCAAGGACAAGCACAAAACTATTGGACAAAAAAGGGATTGTATTCCAAAGGGATGCTGGCCTTGGCCCTTTATCGTATGAATGATAGAACCACGGCCAACAAAATTTTGAGGTCCTTAAAAGAGAATAGTATCACCAATGAAGAACGGGGCATGTACTGGAAGGAAAATACGGCCTCCTGGTACTGGTACCAAGCCCCGATCGAGACCCAAGCTTTGATGATAGAGGCGTTTTCGGAAATTCAGAATGATACAGAAATAGTGGACAACCTTAAGGTCTGGCTGCTAAAGAATAAACAGACTAATCAGTGGAAAACAACGAAGGCGACAACCGAGGCGGTCTATGCACTCCTTCTTCAAGGTAGTGATTGGCTGTCCGTTACCGAAACGGTAGATGTACTTGTCGGAAAGGAAAGGATGGAGCTCTCCCGATTAGAAAATGTAAAGTTGGAAGCAGGGACCGGGTATTACAAAACCTCTTGGAGTGGCAAGGAAATTGAATCTAAAATGGCCAATGTTACGCTCACGAAAAAGGGAGAGGGCATTGCTTGGGGAGGACTGTATTGGCAATATTTTGAGGATTTGGACAAAATTACCTCTGCGGAAACCCCTTTACAACTAAAAAAGAAACTCTTCATTAAAAAGAATACGGATACAGGCGAAGAAATTTCAGCGATAACCCAAACCACTGATTTGAAAGTGGGCGATCTGGTACGGGTGCGTATAGAACTTAAGGCAGATAGGGATATGGAATTTATACATATGAAGGATATGCGAGCGGCAGGCTTTGAGCCTACGAATGTGCTTTCCAGCTACAAATGGCAGGACGGACTAGGCTACTATGAAAGCACTAAGGATGCCAGTACCAATTTCTTCTTTGACTATTTACCAAAAGGTGTTTATGTCTTTGAGTACGACCTTCGAGTTAACAATGCAGGGGATTTTAGCAACGGTATCACTACAATTCAGAGCATGTATGCTCCTGAATTCAGTAGTCATAGTGAAGGAGTGAGGGTGGCAGTAGGCAGTGAACGATAAGCAGTTGCAGTCCGCAGTTTGGTGAAAATAGAATTATTAAAAGCTTTGAAGACGGAAAGCTGCGAATTCTGAGCTTTTTACTAAAAATTGGAACGAAAGACCACCTACTATCCTTAAAGATAAATCGTTGAAAAGGAATTGGCAAATTCTAACTATTTCGCCTTACTTACTGATTTTCACTATATTTAATGATGTAACAACAAAACCAAAAAGTATGAATTCAAAAGTTTTTATGGTCATCAGAATACTTCTCGGCCTATTTGTGCTCGTCTTCGGGCTGGATAAATTTTTTCATTTTATGCCCATGGACCATAGTTCCATGAGTGAAGCTGCAATGGGTTACATGGGTGGATTGGCAAGTACAAAGACAGTATACTTGGTAGCTCTTGTGGAAATTTTGGCAGGTTTGGCATTCCTATTGAACAAATATGGAGCATTGATGGCCCTTATCTTAATGAGCGTCTCTGTAAATGCTGTATTGTTCCATGCTATTCTGGAGCCAGGAACCATCTATGGGGCATTAATTTTACTAATCTTGAACATCGTTGTACTTTTTGGGTACAAAGACAATTACAAGGATTTGCTCAAGGGATAATGCCGGAAAACAAATTTTAAGACCAAAGTAGGCCGTCTAAAAAATCAAAATAAGTTATCATTACGAACGGGGTGAGTTAATCCCCTACTTTATCATTCGTGATTTATGGACTGCTTTGTCCCTCACAAAGATGAAGTTCAGGACTTTTTAGACGGTCTCTTTTTTACCTTTTAGTTTTCGGTGGGTATTTGGATAAGACTTTCTCCACAATTTCCTTTAGTTTCTGTTCTCGCTCCAGCGGAGATGCATCTTCCTTGAACGAACTTTCACTGACCGCCTGCCAAAAGAGCATATCCTTTTGGTTATCAACAAAGTCAAATTGAATCTGGCGTTCCATGTTGGGCCTACCTACAGGGATGCCTATAGAAACACCGCCACCAACGTTTCCACCGCCGCCGCCAACTCCCAAGCCTACATTGCTGTTTCGAGGAGTTTGAAATGTATTGCTCTGGATATTGATTAAAAAATCGGGCTCTTCGGAAAAAACCAAACCTTTGGATTGTAAGGCAATATCCAATACCCGAAATAATCTTTTGTTATCCAATTCACTGAGCCCGGTATCCATGTCCGAATAATAATTGAAGGTATTGTAGTTGGAAAAATCAGCAGCCTTATCGTAATCATAGTTGACCCGAATAGCATTGCAAGAACCCAAAAGAAGTACAAGAAGAATGTATCCTACTGTTTTCATCATATTACTTTCCTTAAAAATACTGAAAAAAGGAATAACACTTTGGCATACAGCGCTATATTCGATTAACTGCTGAGCATTGCCCAAAGCCTATCCTTTAACTCTTGAATACCCAACTGCGCTACGGAAGAGATAAATAGATAAGGTACCTCCTTAAAATCCTTGTCCAGTTCCACACGCATCATTTCCATCAGTTCCTCATCCAACAAATCACTTTTTGAGATGGCTACCAAGCGCTGTTTATCCAGAAGTTCCGGATTATAACGCCGCAGTTCATCCAATAAAATTTCATATTCCTTGCTAATATCCTTACTATCTGCCGGGATTAAAAAAAGTAAGGTAGCATTCCGTTCTATATGCCTTAAAAAGTAATGGCCCAGACCTTTGCCTTCGGCTGCTCCTTCTATGATTCCGGGAATATCGGCCATTACAAAACTCTGGAAATCCCTATGCTTAACAATTCCAAGGTTGGGTTTTAGGGTCGTAAATTCATAATCAGCTATTTTGGGCTTTGCCGATGTGACAACTGAAAGTAAGGTAGACTTTCCGGCATTGGGGAAACCAACCAAACCGACATCGGCCAATACCTTTAATTCCAAAGTCACCTGTTTTTCCTGTCCGGGTAGTCCCGGTTGGGCATACCTGGGCGTTTGATTGGTACTACTTTTAAAATGGGAATTGCCTAAACCACCTTTTCCTCCCCTTACTACAATTTTTTCTTCACCTTCCTCTGTAATCTCAAAAAGGATGGCATTGGTCTCCGTATCCCTGACCACTGTGCCCAAAGGAACTTCTAATACCACATCTTCCCCATTGGCACCCGTACTGGTCTGTTTGCCGCCATGCCCTCCATGGCCTGCCTTAAAATGTCTTTTGAACTTATAGTGAACCAATGTCCATAAATTGGTATTCCCCCGAATAATGATATGACCTCCACGACCGCCATCACCGCCATCGGGGCCTCCCTTGGCTACATACTTCTCCCGACGAAGATGCGTGGAGCCCTGGCCTCCTTTACCCGAGGTTACCTGAATTTTCACATAGTCTACAAAATTACCTTCGGTCATAAATCTAATTTCGTAATCCCATAAATGGGAATCCCTTATGTTAAACTAGTTATTTGAGCGGGCTTGAAATCACATAGGTAATCCCTTCTTCCTCTGGCAAAACCCATGATTTTTTGACTCCTTTTAACCTTTTGGCCCCTATTTTTTCAAGTGCGTATTGAGAACGAAAGTTCTTGGAATTGACATAAAAGACAACAGCTTTACAGGATTTTAAGGCATAATTTACCATCAACTTCTTTACCGCCCTATTGTAAAGGCCGCCCCAATAGTCCTTGGCCAAAAAAGACCATCCAATTTCCACCACCTTATCAACTTCATCCACCATCTTAAACCTTGAACTACCTATAACATCTTGAGATTGCCTGTCCAGAATAACCAAAGCACCATGAGATGCCATGGACTCTTTAAAAAACAGGGTGAACTCCTTCAATGTGTAACGAAATTTGTTTTGGTGCTGTTCCCATATCAAGGGGTCGGATGCCACATTGAACAAATTTTCAAAATCTTCTCTTATTAGCGGTTTAATGGTCACCAAATCATTTTCCAAAAACGGCTGAAGATTAAAATTCATCCCAACTTAAAAATCATCAAACTGCTAAAATTATAAAACCGCTTAAGCTCTAATTCAATACCTTTTTTGAAGTACACAAAAAGGCTTAGAGTTCCTCGATTACCTTGCCTAACCGCATGGTAATTTCATCAATGGCCCCAATACCGCTTACACTGTGGAATTTGCCCTGGGCTTCATAGTAATCCTTTAAAGGGGCTGTCTTTTGGTTGTATTCCTCAAAACGATTGCGGATTTTGGCCTCATCCTGATCGTCCGAACGGCCACTCACTTTCCCGCGTTCCAATAGTCGTTGAATCAGAACCTCATCATCAGCCTCCAAGGCAATGGTGGCATTAATCTTCATATTCTTGGTTTCCAATAATTTATCCAAAGCTTCCGCCTGTGCTTCGGTTCTCGGGAAACCGTCAAAAATAAACCCACTGGCTTCAGGGTTTTTGTCAACCTCATCCCGCAACATATTAATGGTCACCTCGTCGGGTACCAAATCGCCCCGGTCCATATAGGATTTGGCCAAATTACCCAAATCCGTCCCATTTTTAATATTGTAACGGAATACATCCCCCGTAGAGATATGTTTTAAATTGTATTTTTCCTTTAGAAATTCGGCCTGAGTTCCTTTTCCGGCACCCGGTTTTCCGAACAATACAAGGTTGATCATATGTGTTTGGTTTAATTGGTATACTTCTTTTAGATTTCGGCCCAGTTCCTTATAATCCAGACCGTAGCCTACTATAAATCTATCGGGGATTTCAATGCCTACATAATCTATGGTGTATTCTCCATTATAAACTTCTGATTTATAAAAAAGACTGGCCACCTTGAATTCCTTTACATTGGAGGTGGAAAACAAATGGACCAACTGCTGTAGCGTACGGCCAGAATCTATAATATCTTCCAAGATAATCACACTACGGCCCTCAATATTCTCTGGAGGATCTAGAAGTGTCTCCACAATGCCCGTAGAGGTAAGCCCCTGATAGGAGCTTAATTTTACAAAGGATACCTCACAGGAATGGGCATACGCCTTAAGGAAATCCGACACGAACATAAAGGCACCGTTTAGGACACCCACAAAAATAGGGGTCTTATCCCTATAGTCTACGGCAACTTCATCAGCAATTTTCTGGATAGCCGCCGTAATCTGACTCTCGGTCAAAAAAGGTTTAAAATATTTATCGTGAAGCTTTATCAAGGCTGCAATTTTATCTGGGATGGCAAATATACCAATTTGATTTTGCTTTTGGAGCGGAGCGACTTTTGTTTTGGAAATTCATTGTATTTTTGCATCGCCTCCCAAACTAGGGCAAAACGGAATCCAATGAGCTATTTTTCTTCTAATTTTAAACTAGGTATTTTAGGTGGTGGTCAATTGGGGAAAATGTTGCTTTACGAAACCCGAAAATGGGACATTTATACCCGGGTCATGGATGCCTCCAAAGAGGCTCCTTGTCGGATTGCCTGTAATGAATTTGTCCTTGGAAATCTCATGGATTTTGATGACGTTTATTCCTTTGGCAAGGAGGTGGACGTTCTTACTATTGAAATCGAAAATGTAAATGTTGATGCCCTCGAAAAATTGGAGGATGAAGGTATAAAGGTATATCCACCTACCTGGGCCTTACGTACCATACAAAATAAGGCGAAGCAAAAGCTTTTTTACGTAGATCACGGTATCCCAACGGCGCCTTTCTCACGCTTTGCCTATGCCAGTGAAATAAAGGATAGTTTGGAAAATGGCGGACTGGATTTCCCTTTTGTCTGGAAAAGTGCCCAATTTGGATACGATGGTCAAGGCGTTAAAATAGTACGAAAAATTGAAGATTTGGAAGGATTGCCTCCCGGTGAATGTATTGCGGAGGACATGATACCTTTTAAAAACGAATTGGCGGTGATTGTGGCCAGAAGCGTTAATGGGGAACGGGATACCTATCCCGTGGTCGAGATGGAATTTCATCCCGAAGCCAATCAGGTGGAGTATGTCATCTGTCCGGCCCGTATTGATGATGCCGTAGCAAAAAAAGCCCAAGAAATTGCCTTAAAGGTATCCGAGGAAATTAAGCATGTTGGATTATTAGCCGTGGAAATGTTCCAAACCCAAGAAGATGAAATCTTAGTGAACGAAGTAGCCCCAAGGCCCCACAACAGTGGTCATTACAGTATTGAGGCAAGCTATACCAATCAATTTGAGCAGCATATTAGGGCCATATTGGATCTGCCCTTGGGAAATACAAGAAGCAAGGTAGCGGGTATTATGGTTAACTTGGTAGGTACAGAGGGCCATACCGGGGACGTAGCCTATGAAAATATGGAACAAGTTTTACAGATGGAAGGCGTAACCCCGCATATCTACGGAAAAAGACAAACGCGTCCATTTCGCAAAATGGGCCATGTTACCATAGTAAACGAGAATATTTCCAAGGCAAGGGAAATAGCACAACGCGTAAAGGAAACGATAAACGTAATAAGCAAACAGCATGAGTAAAGTAGCCGTAGTAATGGGAAGTACCAGCGACCTGCCCGTTATGCAGGAAGCCATAGATATTCTAAAGGGGTTTGATATTGAGGTGGATGTGGACATAGTATCCGCGCACCGTACACCCGAAAAACTGTTCGAGTTCAGTAAAAATGCCCATGAAAATGGTTATTCCGTTATCATCGCCGGTGCCGGAGGTGCGGCACATCTTCCTGGCATGGTGGCTTCTATGTCCCCTTTGCCGGTAATAGGCGTTCCGGTTAAGAGCAGTAATTCCATTGATGGTTGGGATTCGATACTCTCCATTCTACAAATGCCCGGTGGCGTGCCCGTAGCTACCGTCGCCCTTAACGGTGCCAAAAATGCCGGTATCCTTGCCGCCCAAATTATAGGCAGTTCGGATAACTGTGTACTGGATAAGATTATACTCTATAAAGAAAGATTGAAACAGAAAGTCATCGACGGAGCCAACGAAGTACGAACCAAGAAATAAAAATACTTACCAATTCTTGGTTGGTGGTTATTTGTTTTGAAGGTACAACCGTCAACCATCAACCCTAAACTATCAACAAATACTATGAATCCCCTTCTCAGCTCTTTTGACACGGCACCTTTCTCCAAAATAAAGGACGAACACTACAAGCCTGCCTTTCTCGAGGCAATGCAGTCTGCCCGAAAGGAAATCGATGTCATCACTGATAATCCGGATACGCCTACCTTTGAAAACACCGTTGTGGCGTTGGAGTTTACCGGTCAACATTTGGATAGGATTTCCAGCCTGTTCTTTAATTTGAATTCTGCGGAGACCAATCCCGAAATCCAAAAGATAGCCCAGGAAATCTCTCCCCTGCTTTCGGAATTTAGCAATGATGTCACCCTCAATGAAGCATTGTTCGAAAGAATCGATTTCGTCCATCAGCAAAAAGATGATTTAAACCTTTCAACCGAGCAGCAGACTTTGCTGGAAAAAAAATACAAAAGCTTTAGTCGCAATGGAGCCAATTTGCCCGAAGAAAAAAAGAAGCGGCTACGTGAAATCGATGCAGAATTAGCCAAACTTAAATTGCAATTTGGGGAGAATGTATTAGCTGAAACCAACAAGTACGAGCTACATCTTACCAACGCATCGGACTTGGATGGTTTACCTGAAGGAGAGAAGGAAGCAGCGGTCCAATTAGCCAAGTCCAAGGATAAAGATGGTTGGTTGGTCACCCTGGACTACCCCAGCTACATTCCTTATATGAAGTATGCCAAAAACAGGGAATTGCGTAAAAAGTTGTCCCTGGTCTTTGGTAGTAAAGGTTTTCATGGAGATGAACTGGATAATCAGGCAAACGTGCTGAAAATTACCAAACTCCGACATGAAAGAGCAAATTTGTTGGGCTACATGACCCATGCCCATTTTGTATTGGAAGAGCGCATGGCCGAAACTCCTAAAAAAGTACATACATTTTTAAACGAACTCCTGGAAAAGGCCAGACCGGCTGCTGAAAGGGAATTTAAACAATTGGAAGATTTCGCCAAGGAACTTGATGGCATAGGCCGATTACAAAAATGGGATGGCAGCTACTATTCCGAAAAATTGAAACAAAAACTCTTCAATTTGGATGATGAGAAGTTGAAACCTTATTTTAAATTGGAGAATGTCATCGCTGGAGTTTTTAAGGTTGCGGAAAAACTCTTCGGATTACGGTTTGAGGAAGTTTTTGATATTGACACCTATCATGAAGAAGTAAAAACCTACAAGGTATATGATTTGGGCAATAACTTCATCTCTCTTTTCTATGCTGATTTCCATCCTAGAAAGGGAAAAAGGGGCGGTGCTTGGATGACCTCTTACAAACCGCAATACAAAAGGAACGGGGGAAATATACGACCACACATCTCGAATGTCTGCAATTTTACACGCTCAACACCCAACAAGCCATCCCTATTGACCTTTACCGAAGTAACCACATTGTTCCATGAATTTGGGCATGGGTTGCATGGTATGTTGGCCAATACCACCTATCCTAGTCTATCAGGCACTTCAGTATATTGGGATTTTGTAGAACTCCCCAGTCAAGTGATGGAAAACTGGTGCTATGAAAAAGAGGCCCTTGAACTGTTCGCCACGCACTACGAGACGGGCGAAACGATTCCCATGGAATTGGTTGAAAAAATAAAGGAATCCGCCACTTTTCAAGAAGGCATGGCCACACTCCGGCAACTGAGTTTTGGATTGTTGGACATGGCATGGCATGGGGGAGATCCTTCGAATATAACCGATGTGAAAATTCGTGAGAACCAAGCTTTTGAGGGCACCCAATTGTATCCGGACACTCCAGAAACTTGTATGAGCACCGCATTCTCCCACATTTTTCAGGGAGGATATTCTTCAGGTTACTATAGCTATAAGTGGGCCGAAGTTTTGGACGCCGACGCCTTTGCCTTCTTTAAGGAAAAAGGAATTTTTAACAAGGAAGTGGCAACGAAATTCAAAGAAAATATACTCTCCAAAGGGGGCACCGAAAAACCGATGGTACTCTACAAAAGATTCCGGGGCCATGAGCCAAAAATAGAGGCATTATTGGAAAGGGCAGGACTTTTGAATACTATGGAGTAGTTTTTCGGGTTAACTTATTGATAAGCCTTTGCTTGGATTCCCTTATTCTAATACTTTTTACCGAACTTCGCCGAAAATTAGTATAGTATGGTCTTATTTGTGGACATGGACGAGGTACTTGCGGATACCTACGGCGCACATATTGAACAATACAACCAAGACTTTGGCGAAAATCTTACGGTAGACTTTTGCTCCGGCTGGGAAGTGTGGCAAAAAGTCCCTGAAAATAGAAGGGAAAGTATTCGGCAGCATACTTCTTTAAAAGGATTTTTTAGAAATCTTAAGATTATTCCGGACAGTCAAAATGTTATGAAGGAACTGGCCAAAAAGTATGAAGTGTACATTGCCTCCGCGGCTATGGAATTTCCGAATTCCCTTGAGGAAAAATCAGAATGGCTGGATGAACATTTCCCTTTCATCCCTTGGCAGCAACGTATTCTATGTGGTCACAAGCACATCTTGAAGGGAGACATTTTGATTGATGATCGCACCCGAAATCTGGAAACCTTTCAAGGCAGGAGCATTATGTTCAGCTCACCGCATAATATCCATACCAATGGTTTTGAGAGGGCCAAGGACTGGAAGGAAGTGGGCAAAAAATTGTTATAACCATCGACGCCTCCCCATAGTATTAGTCTAATTTCACCTGAATTATTTCCTCAGAATCCTTTGTGGAAAAAACCTCGAACCCCAATAATTGTGTTCCCGGGTTTGGTGCATCAAAGCCGGAAGGGGGCGGATCGGTCTTATATATTTTAAATGAGGCCTCCCTAGGCCGTAACAACTTAACCGTTATGGATTGTCCTCCCTTGGATAGATAAGCGGCCCGGCCACCTTCGGTAATCTCTATTTCAGCAGGGGTTACAAAAGCCCATCGAATTTTGGCATTATTTGTCTCCCCGGTCCGCAGGGAATCCGTGATTAAAAGCTCTTGATCCTGGCCAACTTCAAAAGTTCTTCTCGCATAGGTCAATTGGGGGTCATAAATTGCCGATAAATTTACCGCCGCCTTAAATGTATTGGCGTCATCCCCGATCTTTTCAATAGTAGCTAAGGCTTCTGGGTTCTGCAAGGAGTCATTTACAACAAGGGTGTTATGGGAGAATACGTTATTTCTAAAAACTTTCCATCTATCGGAACCCCTATTTTTTTTCCAAATTCCCAAACCTAAGCTTTCAAGGGAATGATATCCCTGAAGGCCCAAATCCAGTGCCCAGCGTATCCCATACTTTTCAAATACAAAAGAGCCAATATCCATGTGGGCGTGATTGGCCGAAGGACTCCCCGCCTTCACACCTAGATAGAGGGCTGAGTCTGACCATGAGGATCTATAAATGGCAATTGGAGTGGTGCCATGTGCAATGTACCGGTTTTCATTCTCTGATCTAACTTCGGGGATATCTTGAGACCATAAAAGAAGAAAAGGAAGAAACCGATTTGAAATTCCGGTGGCCATAAACTCTCTATTACCATCCATATAGGATTTTAATATATCCATTTCCTGCCATAACAATTCCGGTCTTTTCATTTCCTTGGAAAAATAAAATTGTGCCGCATTGAGCCCAGGAGTTTCCCTAGAATCGGAATAATTAAAATATAGACCGGAGGGGCCTATGACATGGCGATAATAATTAGCGGTTTCCAAAAATCCAGGCTCATCCAACAGTCCAAAATCGGAAGCAAAGGCCGTTTGCAACATAGCGATTAGAAGCACATTGTATGTTGTACCATAAGACCAGTACATTGGTCCTTCGGGGTAATTTCCATTGGCAGCATATTCCCGCATTGCCTCTGGAACATGTTCAATGCTCCTTTTGATTACCGTGGTGCATACATCAGGAGCCGAATCAAATACCGCAATTGCAGCAGCGGTCAACCCACCGTGGCAGACCGGGTTCCAATTGTTGGATGAACTGATCCAACCATGCTCCAAATTTTCGTCCAGAGAGGTTCTGATTCCTTTTTCCAACAACGCTCCGGCAATAGTTTCTCTTTCTGCAGCACTAAGATCATGGAACAGCCAATCATATCCTATCGCCAAGCCCATGGCCATTTCGGCAACGTCCAAATAATGAGAGGGATTCCAGGATGAAAAGCTACTTGCGGCCAACATTTCCTGCTTGGCCTTCTCAAAATAGGGTCTTTGTCCCGTAATCTTATACGCATAGGCCAAATAAAGTATGCGCTTCAAATAGGTTCTGGAAACCTCCAGCAGTCTCCTCCCTTCCTTAATTTCCCGAGCCGGAGGAACGGCCAAAAGGCTATCGCAATTCCTCAAAATCTGTTCATGGATAAACGCATATCTTGTATCCGAGTCAATCCTTTGTTTTAAATTATTAATCGTACCTGATTGGATAAACAATCTTGGATGTTCCTTGACCGGATTTTCAAATATCTGTGAAAGCGAAAGCTGAACCGATAAACAAAACAGGAGAAGTGTTCTTATTGGGCATCTAATCATCATTAATCCTTTAGAATTTCTTATTGCCCTTCCAATTATCATAGCCTCCTTCTAGATTAACCACATTCCGGTAACCCAGGGAGTCCAGCAGTTTTTGGGCTTTCGCGCTCCTGCCCCCTTTTTTGCAATACAGATACAGTTTTCTGTCTTTAGGTACAGTATCAAAATATTTTTGAAACCCTGTATCGAACCAATCCATGTTTAGGGCATTTTCTAAATGACCCATCTCGAATTCCTTGGGAGTCCGAACGTCGATCAATATCCCGTCTTTGATATCCTTTTGTGAAAACTCTGTGATAGGTTTTGATTTTATTTGGCTATGGCCAAAATTAAGGCCCAACAATACCACAATAGCAGTTAAAAATTTCACGGAATTGAATTTAAAATCAAAAATACACAATTATGGCAGCTAGAAAATACAGTGAACAAAATGAAAATATGCGGGTAATTAAATCAAATTCATCTATTTTTGATGTTGACAAGGCATCTATGGCAACGCAACAACTACAACCGGAAACTTGGGTAGACTCTTATGCGGATTACCTTTTTAACTATGCCGTGGCCCGTGTAAACGATTCGGAAATAGCCAAGGATTTGGTTCAGGAAACATTTTTTGCCGGATTGAATTCAGCTAAAAATTATAAAGGAGATGCCGCCGAGCGTACTTGGCTTATTGCCATTTTAAAACGAAAGGTAATTGATCATTACAGAAAGATCAATTCAAAAAAAGGCAAGGCGGAAGTACGCATGAGCTATAGCGCGGGAAGCGAAGCAGAAGGCGATTGGATGGAAGAACAGGTAGCGGACCCCTTTAGTAACTTTGAAAATGATGCCATTGAAAACGAGGAATTGGGATTGGCCATACAAGGCTGTATTTCCAAATTGCCCAAGAAACAATCCTTGGTATTCACCATGAAGACCATACGTGGAATGAGTACTGAAGATATTTGTAATGAACTGGATATAAACCCGTCTAATTTGTGGGTAATGATCCATAGGGCCAGAACGTCCTTGATGGGCTGCCTTAATCAAAATTGGTTTTAAAATGATGATATCCTGCGAGAAAGCGGCATTGATATGTAACAAAACACAGTATA
Organism: uncultured Flavobacteriaceae bacterium; assembly: GCA_947494715.1. Classification (GTDB taxonomy): domain Bacteria; phylum Bacteroidota; class Bacteroidia; order Flavobacteriales; family Flavobacteriaceae; genus Ulvibacterium. Next base: position 111,353 of record CANLWG010000016.1, read on the forward strand.
GGGAAGCAACCTTTATGGAAAAGATAAAGCTGAGGATGCATTTACTCATGTGCAAAACATGTTCGGCTTTTACCAAAAAAAATACAGAGTTGACAGCTTTATGCGAAAAAGCAAATTTACACAGCCTCTCAGAAGGCGAAAAAATAAAAATGAAGCAACAATTGGAAGAGAAAATCTAATTTTTCCCTTCTATTAATAGCCAAATTAACATCCACCAGAATAGGGGAACGGCTTCTACCCAGAAAGCTGAAAAATATTTACCCTGGTCCTTCCTTGTAACTATCAAAATACTTCCCACACCAAGAGATAAAAGTGCTTTGGACAAAATTTCATTCTGTGTTGTTTCATCCTTTAAAAAAGTTAGGAAAAAGAAGAGAAAAATCAACAGCATGCCCAAAATTTTGGTTTTTGCCACACCATAACGGCGGGGTAACGTTTTCAGTTCAGGTGGGTCATACTTCATATCCCGAATCTCAAAGGGCAATATTAAAACAAGTGCCAGCATAAAGCGTTGTATAGTTTCTACCCAAACATCCCAGGAAAGATTTGAACTTATGGCTACTACTGGCAATACTACGGTAGTACCTGCCCAAACAATAGCTACGGGAAATATTTTAAAGCCGGCCAAACTTCTTAGATTCCGGGTTCCAGGCAAGACAGGAAGGGCATATAGACCCGTGAACAATCCCAATATTCCCACTGCAAAAATGGTGTTCCATTCAAGAAAAAATAAATTGTATATGGCAATTCCCAAGCAAACAAAACTGAAAAACTGAATGTATCCATGGTATTGGTTGGCAAGTCGTATGTACTTCTTTACTTCTACTCCGTATTTAACGAAATTGTAACAGGCAATACTGCCAAAGAATGTGAAGGAAAACAAGTTTTTGTCCGAGGGGATATTTAAAATTGAGGAAGTAACCCAAAGCAGTGAGAGAATGGCCAAGGCCACATGGATGCTAGCGTCAAGATAAAAATTAAAAATGCGACCCAAGAGCTTCATCGAACAAAAGTAGCCAAACTGTTTATAAACCACTTTTTTGGTTAAAAACTTTGCCTCTCACCACACCTCGTTTTGTCCATTTTCAGGGAATTTATCCCTAATTTTGTGCAGCTTTTATTAAAAATTATGAGGACAGATTTGTTTGCTTTACGTCATATTGGAATTCAGGATGAAGACCTTCCCCATATGTTAAAAACAATTGGGGTCGATAGCTTGGAACAACTTGTTCATGAGACGCTTCCAAATGAAATTCGACTTAAGGAACCTTTGCAGTTGGACGACCCGATGAGCGAGCACAAATTCTTGGCCCATTTACAAGAGTTGGCCCAAAAGAATAGTGTTTTTCGCTCGTATATAGGTTTGGGATATCATGAAAGCCTAACACCCTCCGTTATAAAACGCAATATCCTGGAAAACCCGGGATGGTATACCGCCTATACCCCTTATCAGGCCGAAATTGCCCAAGGTCGTCTGGAAGCATTGCTTAATTTTCAGACCATGGTATGTGACCTCACTGGAATGGAAATTGCCAATGCATCTTTGTTGGACGAAAGTACCGCAGCGGCCGAGGCCATGACTATGTTATTTGCTGTAAGAAGCCGTGAGCAAAAAAAGAACAATGTCAATAAATTTTTTATTTCCCAAGACATCTTGCCACAGACATTATCGCTTTTAAAAACCCGTTCAACCCCTTTGGGAATTGAGCTTATTATCGGCAATCACAAAGAGTTTGGATTTGGGAACGATTTTTATGGAGTCCTTTTACAATATCCGGGCAAATACGGTCAAATTCATACGTATTCGGATTTTATCGCAAATGCGACAAAGAACAACATTAAAGTCTCGGTGGCCGCTGATATTCTAAGTCTGGTACTGTTGACCCCTCCCGGAGAACTTGGTGCCGATATAGTTGTAGGTACCACCCAGCGTTTTGGAATTCCATTAGGGTATGGCGGGCCCCACGCTGCCTATTTCGCCACCAAAGAAGAGTATAAAAGACATATCCCGGGTCGCATAATAGGGGTCACGAAGGATATGGATGGAAAATCTGCTTTACGTATGGCCCTACAAACTAGGGAACAGCATATAAAAAGGGACAAGGCCACATCCAATATCTGTACAGCTCAGGTGCTTTTAGCCGTTATGGCGGGCATGTATGCGGTATATCACGGCCCGAAGGGATTGAAATATATTGCTGAAAAAGTACACCGTACTGCGGTAACATTAGCTGAAAGCTTGGAAAGAATGGGGTTGTATCAGTTAAATACGTCCTTCTTTGATACCATTGCGGTTAAATGTGATGCGAACAGACTTAGGCCAATTGCTGAAGAGCACGAAATAAACTTTCTCTACATAGATGCCGACACTGTTTCCATTTCGGTAAACGAAGCCACTTCGCTCAATGACTTGAACCAAATTATCAGCGTTTTTTCTAAGGCCTTAAGCGAAAAAGAGATGGACTCTATCGAAACATTATCGGACAAATCCGCTATTTTGGAAGATGTTGTACGAATTTCCCCATTCTTGGAAAACCCCGTATTCAATTCCTATCATTCAGAAACGGAATTGATGCGTTATATCAAAAAGTTGGAGCGAAAAGACCTATCCTTAAACCATTCCATGATTTCTTTGGGATCTTGTACCATGAAGCTCAATGCAGCCTCCGAAATGCTACCCATAAGTTGGACAAATTGGGGTAACATACACCCCTTTGTACCTGTTGCACAGGCGGAGGGTTATCAAATTGTACTACGAGGATTGGAGAAGGACCTTACCGAAATAACGGGGTTTGCAGGGACTTCGTTACAGCCCAATTCAGGGGCCCAGGGCGAGTACACAGGCCTGATGGTAATCAGGGCCTATCACGAATCCAGGAATGAGGGGCATCGCAATATCTGTATCATCCCTGCGTCGGCACATGGTACCAACCCGGCATCCGCAGTAATGGCCGGGATGCAAGTGGTAGTGACCAAAACGGACGAAAAGGGGAATATAGATGTGGCCGACTTGGAAGAAAAAGTGGCAAAGTATGCAGATAATTTGGCTGCTCTAATGGTCACTTACCCTTCCACACATGGGGTTTTTGAATCCTCTATAAAGCATATTACCAAACTCATCCATGATTATGGCGGACAGGTTTATATGGACGGTGCGAATATGAACGCACAGGTAGGGCTTACCAACCCGGCATCCATTGGAGCGGACGTTTGCCATCTTAATCTCCACAAAACTTTCGCCATACCACATGGCGGCGGCGGACCGGGAGTTGGGCCCATATGCGTTGCAGAACAATTGGTATCTTTTCTGCCCGGAAATCCTGTAATCCCTACTGGTGGAGAAAAGGCAATTTCTGGAATCTCGGCCGCACCTTGGGGAAGCTCCCTTGCCTGTTTAATATCCTATGGATACATTAAGATGTTAGGAGAACAAGGGTTGACACATTCCACCAAAATCGCAATCCTTAATGCTAATTATATCAAGCATCGTCTTTCAGGAAAATATAACGTTCTGTACAGTGGGGAAAATGGTAGGGCGGCACATGAGATGATCATTGACTGTAGACCTTTTAAACAAAATGGTATTGAGGTCGTAGATATTGCCAAACGGCTCATGGACTATGGTTTTCATGCCCCAACGGTCTCCTTCCCCGTTGCAGGAACGGTCATGATTGAACCTACGGAAAGCGAGAGCTTGGGTGAGTTGGATCGGTTTTGTGATGCTATGTTATCTATCCGAGATGAAATTGATGCCGTGAATATGGACAATCCCAGTAATGTACTAAAAAATGCCCCACACACTTTGGAGATGGTTACTAATGATGATTGGAATTACCCTTATAGCCGGCAGAAAGCGGCATTTCCCTTGCGCTATGTTTCCGAGAATAAGTTCTGGCCATCGGTCAGGAGGGTAGATGATGCTTATGGCGACCGTAATTTAATCTGTACTTGTACACCTATTGAGGCTTATATGGAAGTTTAGAAATATCGTAAATCAAAGTGAAGACAAGCCTTTTTCCCGCTATCTATAGAGATTAAAAGGCTTTTTTGCATTCGAAATTCTTTAGCCTCCCTTTATGGACATCGTATTGTCCGCTCAAAATGGATTTCGTTGAAAAAGCAATTGGCTATCTTTATAGAAACCAAGATACCCGCCATGAATATTGGAATTACAGGCACTGGAAGCTACCTCCCCGCTCAAATAATTGAAAATAGTGATTTTAGCGAATACGAATTTCTTAACGAGGACGGCACCTCTTTCGAACATTCCAATACGGTTATTATAGAAAAGTTCAAGTCTATCACAGGAATTGGAGCACGGCGGTATGCCAAAGACCATTTGAACACTTCCGATCTTGCTTTTTTCGCAGCCGAAAAGGCCATTGCCGATGCCAGAATCAATAAGGAGGAACTGGACTACATCATTTTTGCGCATAATTTTGGAAATGTTCCCTTTGGGAAGACCCAAGCGGACACGGTACCTAGTTTGGCAACTCGTGTTAAACATCACTTAGAGATAAAAAATCCCAAATGTGTAGCTTACGATGTTTTGTTCGGATGTCCGGGATGGATAGAAGGTGTTATACAGGCCTACGCCTTTATCAAAAGTGGTATGGCCAAAAAATGTCTCGTCATCGGTGCCGAAACTCTCTCACGGGTAGTCGACAAGAACGATAGAGATTCCATGATCTACTCGGATGGGGCCGGAGCCGCAATTATTGAGCGATCCGCAAAAGCAGGAATGATTTTGTCGCACATTTCGGCAACCTATTCCTATGAGGAGGCCAATTTTTTGTTTTTTGGAACGTCCTATGATAAATCTGCAGAACAAGAAGTCAGCTATATTAAGATGTATGGGCGAAAAATATACGAATTTGCATTGACCCATGTACCTAACGCTATGAAGGAATGCTTGGACGAGAGTGGAATTTCAATCGCAGAATTGAAGAAAATATTTATCCATCAGGCCAATGAAAAAATGGACGAGGCCATTGTTAAAAGATTCTATGAACTCTACAACCTCGAAATGCCTAAGGGCATAATGCCCATGAACATTGCGCAATTGGGCAATAGTTCCGTAGCAACCATTCCCACTTTATTGGATATGGTAAAATATGGAAAAATTGAAAATCAAAGTATCGCAAAAGGAGATGTTGTTATCTTTGCAAGTGTTGGCGCGGGTATGAATATAAACGCCATCGTTTATAGGGTTTGAAAGTTTAAGGTTTTGTGACCTAAAGCCTAAAATGCCGAAAATCCAAAGTCATTTAAGCCAAAAAAATGTACGAAAAGACCTATCCAAATAAACGCTTTCGACATACTTTATCTTTTCTTCAGAAGCACATTTCTACCCATGAGTCTATCTTAGATTTAGGTGTTGAAAATCCTTTTTCGGAAATCATGTTGAAGCAGGGATATCCGGTGGAAAATACGAAGGGAGAGGACTTGGATGTTGACTTTTCCATAGTTCAAAACACCACTGCGGATGTGGTTACCGCTTTTGAGATATTTGAGCATTTGGTAGCACCGTTCAATGTTCTAAGGAAAATAAAATCCAATAAGCTGGTTGCCAGTATCCCCTTGCGACTATGGTTTTCGCCAGCTTACCAAAACAAATCCGACCCCTGGGATAGGCATTATCATGAATTTGAGGACTGGCAATTTAATTGGTTATTGGAAAAAGCGGGATGGGAAATCAAGGACACGGCCAAATGGACGAATCCCGTCAAAAAAATAGGTATACGTCCTTTACTGAGAAGTTTTACACCAAGATATTATATCGTTTATGCGGTACGAAAAAATGAGGATTCTGAATTTAGCACTCAGAACTAGTAATCATCATGAACTATTACATTATAATACCTGCCCACAATGAAGAAGCCTTTTTGGCGGATACGCTGAATTCTGTTCAACTACAGACTTTACCCCCAAAAAAAGTTATTGTGGTAAATGATAATTCAACTGATGGCACGGAATCCATTATAGATGATTTTATAAGAGGTAACCCCCTTTTTGAGAAACTCAATAGTACATCCTCAACGGATCATTTGCCTGGCCGCAAGGTAATCAATGCTTTCAATAAGGCTTTGGAGACACTGGATGGAACATATGATTTTTTGGTAAAACTTGATGCAGATATCATCTTGCCCCATAATTATTTTGAAAAAATTTCAGAAATATTCAGAGCACATCCTGAAGTTGGAATAGCTGGTGGATTTGCCTATGAAAAAGATGTTAACGGAGAATGGGAATTGAACCATCCCATGAACAAAGACCATGTAAGGGGTGCGTTCAAAGCCTATACCAAGGCATGTTTTATAGCCATAAACGGGCTTAGAAATGCCATGGGATGGGATACCGTTGATGAGCTTTTGGCCCAATATCATGGTTTTAAGATCTTTACCGAGGAGGCGCTTAGGGTTAAGCATTTGCGTCCAACGGGAAAAGCATATAACAAGAAAGCAAGATTATTGCAAGGAGAAGCAATGTACACTATGGGTTACGGAATTCTGCTTAGTAGTATGGCTTCCTTGAAAATGGCTTTAAAACAGCGAAATTTAAGTGTCTTTTTTCACAACCTTAAAGGTTTTTTCAATGCCAGGAAAAATAAAACTCCCTATTTGATATCTGAAAAAGAGGCAAAGTTTATCAGAACCCTGAGATGGAAGAACGTCGGAAACAAACTTTTAAATAAATAAAACAAAAAACCGCAAGGTCTACCCCTGCGGTTTTTTTACTTTAAGAATTGTTCTTTATTAAATTCCCAATTCTGCCTTTACTTCCGGCAAAATATCTTTACCCTTTGCTACTATAATAGGTCCACCGGCCTGGGCATCAATAACGTAGTCAAAACCTTGGGCCGCAGATACTTTTTCAATAGCCGCCTTGGCCTTTTCCATAATAGGCTGAATAAGTTCCGCTTGTTTTTTACCTAACTCTTGCTGTGCAGCTTGCTGTGCCTCCCCTATACTCTTTTGAAAACCCTGTAACTCAAGGACCCTTTTTTCATTTTCTTCCCTGGTTTTGGAAGGAGCCTCATTTTCGTATTGGGTAGATTTGTTCTGCAATTCCGTCATGGAACTTTCAATATCCGCTCTATATGTTTCCTGAAGCTTTTTAAGTTCGGCTTCGGCAGCTTTCATCTCCGGCATGGCGGACAACAACTGGGTCACATCAATATGCGCAATCTTGCTCTGGGCATTTACAAAACTGGTCGCGGCTATAAATAAAACTAGTGCTACAGCTATCCTTCTTACTTGTTTCATGAGTTAAATTTTAATTGTTTTTAATGGTCTCACGGAACCTTGGTTAATCAAATAAATATTTTTTCAAATTTAATTATTTGTTTAATCAGGCCAATTCCATGAATTTTGATTCTAATTTTTGAGTGTTAATTATGGTTAAAAGCTTTTTTTATCTTAGTTAGTGGAATCATTTTCGTCTTCGGCTTCAGTTTCTTGTTTTTTTCGAGCTTCTATTTTGGCTTTTCGTTTTGCCTCACGTTCCTCCAAAAGCTTTTTCCTTCTTGCCTCATATGCCTTTTTACGCTCTTCCCTTAATTTCAATTGCTCCGCTCTCTTTTCATCTGCCGTTTTGGCCCTGGCTTCCGAGGCCTGTTCCGCTTTTTCTTTTCGTTCTTTAAGAGCATCGCTCATTTCCTCTTCGGCCGGTTCCCCTTCAAAATCCTGAAGTCGACTCCTAGTCTCTGCCTTCTTCTTGGGTTTGCTAATTTTTCGGGTCCTGGCAATACCCCTTAAAATCAAATCGCTAATATCGTGCCTTTTTTCGGAGTACAACATTACAACATCCGCTGATTTATCAAAAATAAAATCATACTTTTTGTTGGCCCCTATTTTTTGTACCTCATTGAACACTTGATCTTGTATGGGTTGGATAAGCTGGCGTTTTTGTATGACAAGATCTCCCTGCGGACCAAATCGATCTTGCTGATATTCCAACATTTCCTTCTCCAAAATCTGTATTTCCTCCTCACGTTCGGTAATGAGTTCATCAGTCAACAATACCTTTTCCGCCATAAGATCCTTTTTCATTTGATCGACCGAGCTTTGCTTCTGCTCAATTTCCACTTTCCATTTTTGTACCTTAGACTCCAATTGCTCGCTGGCTTCCCTATACTCCTCAACGTTTTCCAAAATATATTCCATGTCCACATACGCAATCCGAACTCCGCGCTGGGCTTGGGAACACCATGAAAACAGCACGATTGATAAGATTAAAAGAACGTTTGATTTTTGCTTCATTGTATTTTCGTTTTATCCAATAGAAAATATCATGCCAAAATTACTAAAACTTTTAAAATGAAAGGATTAGCTACTGTCACGATTTCCAAATCTAAAACTGTTGGCCAATGATGAAGTGCGTCTGCCATCCGCTTGGGCCTGCTTGGGGGCTGACATTATCTGGATCAAACCCATACCCAAAATCAATACCCAATAGACCAAATGCCGGCATAAATATCCGAAGCCCCGCCCCGACCGATCGTTTTAACTCAAACGGATTAAACTCCTGAAAATTGTTGAAAGCGTTCCCTGCTTCCAAAAAAGTTAGGGCAAAAATAGATGCGGAAGGTTTTAACGTAAGCGGATATCTTAATTCCAAAGAGAATTTATTATAAACCAATCCACCCTCCTGTCTTCCTGTTGTACGGTTTATGGGGGTCAATGATTGGTTTTCATATCCCCTTAACTGTATGATGTCCCTTCCGTCCAGGGTGAAGTTCCCAAGACCATCCCCCCCAACAAAAAACCGTTCAAAGGGAACGTCTCCTATATCGGTATTGTAACTACCTAAAAAACCAAATTCCGCATTAGATCGTAATACCAATGTTTTATCCGCACTACCGACTAAAGTGGTATACCAATCCCCTTTAAACTTGATTTTGTAATACTCCAACCACTTAAAACGCTCTTCCTCCAGTGCCTCGCGCCTATCATTAAGCAATATGGATTGGGGATCATTGGGATCTAGCTGACTGATTTCTTCCAAGAGCTCCTCACTTTCGTCCCGAATAGCCTTGAAGTCTTTGTTGCTAAAAAGGGAGTAGGGTGGTGTTAGTTTTGTAGTAATCTCAAAATTAGATCCTCCACGTGGAAATATGCGCCCTCCGGAAGTTGCGTTTCTTGATATACCCAATGTATAGGTAAACGAATTGGATGACCCGTTACCAAAACTGAACAATCCAATATTATAATTGTTAAAATCGTATAGCTGATATCCCAAGGAATGGGAAATTGTAAAGAAATCATCAGGCCATTGTACTCTTTTGGCAAGTCCGGTGGATATTCCGGTAATGGCAAAACCTCGGCTTTTATCCACATCTATTCTTCCCCTACTATCAAAACTGGTCCCGAACTGCTGTGTCCTAGATAGGGACAGATTAAAACGTACAGGTTTCTTGCCTCCCAACCAGGGCTCGGAAAAGTTGAGGCTATATACCCTAAAAGTTCTACTGGCCTGGACCCTAACGGCAAAAGTCTGTCCATCTCCCATGGGAACTGGTTTATAGGCTTCCCCCTTAAGCAAGTTCTTTATGGAAAAATTACTGAACGAAAGTCCCAAGGTACCAATAAAACCTCCTCCTCCATAACCTCCCTGCAATTCTATCTGACTGGAACCGGATTCTACCAAACTATAGGCAATATCAACGGTACCTTCGTTGGGATTGGGATTCTGTATGTCCGGCTTTATCTGCTCCGCATCAAAATAGCCGAGCTGTCCCAATTCTCGAATACTTCTAATAATATCCGATTTATTGTATTTCTGACCAGGGCGTGTACGAAGCTCCCTAAAGATAACATGATCATTGGTCTTGTCATTTCCTGAAACCGTAATATGGTCCAAGAATGTTTCCTTGCCCTCGATAATTCTAATTTCGAAATTTATGGTATCATTCTCTGCCGAGACCTCAACAGGGTTAATACTGGAAAAAAGATAACCATTGTTCTGATATAGACTGCTCAAATCCTGCGCATCTGGTTTGGAATCGTCGGCAATTCGTTCTCTGAGCAACACTCCATTATAGGTAGCCCCTTTTTTGATACCAAGTACCTGGCTCAACTGTCTATCGGTATACACACTGTTTCCGACAAAATCTATATCACCAAAATAGTATTTGTCGCCTTCCTCGACCGCAATTTTAATATTGATATTATTCTCATCTATTTTGATTATGGAGTCCGATAGTATTCGGGCATCCCTATATCCATTTTCCGCATATTTGTCCACCAAAAGTGCGAGATCGTTTTCATAGTCTTCCTCTATGAATTTGGATTTTTTCCAAAACCTGCCCAATCTCTTTTCCTTGGTCTTCTTAAAGGCTTTTCGCAATTTCTTGCTTTTGAGCTTTTCATTTCCTTCGAAAATAATATCCTTAATCTTAACCTTATCGCCCTTGTTTACGTTGATGACCATCTTCTGCGCATTGGTCTCCGAAGTGTCGTTAGCCGTTATTATGGAAACCCGGGCATTTAGAAACCCTTGCTTTTGATACTTATTTTGAAGGTAGTTTTTGGTGTTTGCAATTAAACTTTCGGTAATCTTTTTACCCTTCTTAAGATCGGTATCCTTTACAATGTCATCTACCTTCCTTTTTTTAATACCATTTATGGTAACTTTGGACAAAGTAGGGCGTTCTATTATATTTAGTTCCAGAAAAACTTCTTCTCCTTCTACTTTAGTAATATAAAAATCTATATCGCTAAAAAGTTCTAGTCCCCACAGTTTTTTTATGACCCCGCTTATTTGCTCCCCGGGAACTGTAATGGGTTGCCCTACCCTAAGGCCGGTATAGGTCTTAACGGTCTGCTCGTTATAACTCTGCAATCCGGTAACCTCCAAACCTCCAAGAATATATTTTTTCCCCTCCTCATATGAGGTTACTTGGGCGAAGGTGAATGTGGTGATGAAGAGTAAAAGGAAGGTAATCAGTGGTTCAAGAGATATGAACCTTTTCATATCGCTAGTTGAGTTGTTCGCTAGTTTTTCCAAATCGTCGTTCTCTGTTCTGGTAATTACGGATGGCCTCTACCAAATGTTTCTCACTAAAATCGGGCCAAAATACGTCAATAAAATATAATTCCGCATACGCTATCTGCCAAAGCAAAAAATTGCTGATCCTGTGTTCCCCACTAGTACGAATCAACAAGTCTACATCTGGTAAATTGTGCGTGTAAAGATGGCTATTTATAATGGTTTCATCAATATTTTCAGGAGAAATTATATTATTTTTAACTTTGGTACTTATCCGCTGTACGGCATTTTTCAATTCCTCGCGAGCACCGTAGCTAAGGGCTAAAGTAAGGGTCATCCCAGTATGGTCATCCGTTTTTTGCATAACCTCCAACAACTCGTCCTGAGCCTTTTTTGGCAATGAACCGATATCACCAATGGTGTTTAACCTAACATTGTTTTCCTTAAAAGTCCTGAGTTCTTTTTTTAGGGAGGAGACCAAAAGTTTCATCAAGGTATCCACTTCCAGTTTTGGGCGTTTCCAATTTTCTGTAGAAAATGTATAGAGTGTTAGGAATTGTATCCCGATTTTGACGCAGTCTTCCACTGTATTTCGAACGGTGCGTACCCCATTCTCATGTCCAAAGACCCTTAGTCTCCCTCTTTCTTTTGCCCATCTTCCATTACCATCCATGATAATGGCCAAGTGTTTCGGGAGATTTTCACGATTGATGTTTTGCAAAGTACCCATATGCAAAGTTACTCAAAACAATCGGAGCACGGTTTTCTGCCAAAAGTGTAGGTCAAGGTTACTCCCGAAAAGACATACCAATCGTCGCTTAGAATATTTCCAAACTCGGGTCCTGGGTTAATTTGTTGCATCACATTGGATTTTTCAGGATTGCTTCCATCGAGATTATCCGTAAAGGTGTATCTAGCGCCTATCTCCGCCCCCAGTATTAAAAATTGGTTGAGACGCAATTTGGCACCCACAGTCATTGGAATGGCAAAAGACCCATCCCTTTGATTGGCATTGATAAATTGACCGGCATCAAAATAGTTATAATCATACCTAAAGTATGTTAATCCAGTATATAAATATGGAGTAAATGCTGGACCTAGCTTATGAAGGTTGTATTCTACAAAATTAAATTCCAATCCCGCGGAGGCCTCTAAAATGGAATTATCCATGACGAAACCTCTTTGTTGTCTTGAGGAGATACTGGATTTGGAGTCATCAGCAGTAAACTTTCCATAGATAACACTTGCCCGCCAAGCATATCTTTTGCTCTTGTTCCATTTGAACAATCCCCCAATGGCTATATCGGATGGCAGAATATAGTTGGTCCTTCCTACATCCCCAATAACATTGGCCGCTCCAAAAAAACCTCCTATTTCATACGTTTGGGCGCTCAACTTAAAACTGATCAAAACAAGAATTACGATAATGTATCGCCTCATAAATTCCAAAAGTTTGCGAATACACCAATTTTGGCCTACTCAATTGGTTATATTCCCGTTCTCTCTTGATAAACAGCTTTTAGTTATATTTATTGTTCCAAGGAAGTGTCAATTACGTCGATCTTCTCCCCATAATAGTTTATTCCGAAGGGTTTTTAAGAAGCTTTCAGAAGTGTATTCTATCATCTTTACAGTAAAATCAGCTTTTTCTACAGTTATTTCCGTTCCATTTTCTACCGATGCGATTCTGGAATCCAAAGAAATCAGATGATGTTCTTCCCTACCTGAAACTTTCAAGCGTATAACGGTTTCATCTGAAATAACCAAAGGCCTTGCATTAAGGTTATGTGGTGCTATGGGAGTTAGGACCAAAGATTTTGCCGTGGGGATAATAACCGGCCCGCCACAGCTCAAAGAGTAGCCTGTGGATCCGGTAGGTGTAGAAACAATGAGCCCGTCCGCCCAATAAGACGTTAGATATTCCCCATCCAAATGCGTCTCTACGGTAATCATGGAAGTGGTATCCTTTCTACTTACGGTCACCTCGTTAAGTGCAAAATTTAAGTCTTCAAATTCGGGAATACTCGAATCTGAGCTTACCTTAACTAGGCTTCTTTCCACAATGTGGTAATCTCCTTTTACAAATTCCTGGACTACTTTTCTAACATCTTCCTTTTTAAAGGTGGACAAAAAACCCAAACGACCTGTATTGACCCCAACGATTGGGATACCCAAATCCCTTACATACGTAGTTGCCCTTAAGATATTTCCATCCCCCCCAAAACTTACGAACATATCATATGAACTGTCCAATCCCTCAAAAGCGGTGAAGGTTCTGAAATCCTTTACGCCAGGGTGGCTATGGGATAAAAAGGTGTGGAAATTTTTCTCAATGGATATCTCAGCGGATATGGCTCGGAGTTCTTCCAATAATTCCTCAACAAAATCCGAGGTCGTTTCTTGATGCGTTTGGCCATATATAGCAACTTTCATTGAATTTGGCTTTGGGAATCGAAAAAATCAGCTACCGTCTTCATTGAAATTCTTGAAGGACATGAACCTATTTTTTACTATCATTTAAATATGGATAAACTGAACAATCTTATTGTACTACATATAGAGTTTAGCCAACAGGGCTAAGAAACCAAAAAAAGCCTCATTGTCCTGTTAAACATTTAAATACTTATCCAAATAATCCGACCGTTGCTTTAAATCTTCCAAAAACTGGTCATCCTTGCTGCCCAACAATATATTGTAGTTATATCTCCTAAAGGTCTGCAATACTTCATTTAAGCTGGAAGTACTTATCTTAAGGGTAATCTGTACTACATCGTTACGCATATCCGTAATGAATGCACCAATAATCTTGGCATTGTTGCTTTCTATAATTTGGGCTATCTCGCTAAAAGAGTAATCCTTGGTGCCTTTGGCGACGACCACAATGTCCCCTGGTTCGGTAAAAAAGGGAGTGTCTATAAATGCCCCGACAATTTCAGTAAGATCATAATACCCAATAACCTTCTCATTGTCATCCAATACCGCTAAAAGATTAGCCTCGTTTCGTGCAAATGTTTCAAGAACATCCAACCAATTGCTTTCCTTTCTCACGAAAAAGGCTTCCAAATTATATCTGTAGTCCTCAATTTTTTTATCGCCTTTGAAACTTTCCAAATCGTTTTCGCCCAATATTCCCAAAAAACTACCATTTTCCGATATAGCTATGTGCGAAAAGACAGTACCCCTAAAAAAAAGAACGGCCTTCTCCAGCGAGTCCCCAATATCAAAAACCGGTAAGTCGGTAAGGATGTGCGTTTGAATCTGCATAACTTTAAATATAGCGCAAAATAACAATTAAAAACATCAAAAGGTATGCCTAATTTGTATTTTTACGACATAATAATAGATAAAGAGGATGACCAAACTTAGCGTTAATGTAAACAAGATAGCGACATTGCGAAATTCAAGGGGAGGAAACGTTCCCGACCTCCTCAAAATGGTTATGGATATCGAGGAATTTGGATCTCAGGGAATTACCATACATCCCAGACCCGATGAAAGACATATTCGTTATCAGGATGCAAGGGACCTAAAGAAAATAGTAACCACGGAACTGAATATAGAAGGCAATCCCATTCCAAAATTTATCGATTTAGCACTTGAGGTAAAACCGACCCAGGTTACTCTGGTACCTGATGCCGTGGATGCTATAACCTCAAACGCCGGGTGGGATACGATCAAAAACAGAGATTTTCTAAAAGAAGTCATATCCACTTTTAGCAAAAACGGCATTAGGACTTCCATTTTTGTGGACCCGGATAACCGAATGATAGATGGTGCCGCAGAAACAGGCACAGATCGTATTGAACTTTATACGGAAGGTTATGCCAAGTCGTATTCCTCTCACAGAAAAAATGCGATACAACCGTTTGTAAATGCGGCCGATTTGGCATACAAGTTGGGTTTAGGTATTAATGCGGGACATGATCTTAGTCTGGAGAATATAGCGTATTTCAAGAACAACATCGGGCACTTACTGGAGGTGTCCATTGGCCATGCATTAATTTGTGAGTCGTTATACTTGGGGCTGGAAAATGTAGTACGAATGTATTTGAACAAATTAAAGTAATGCAGGAACTACATTCCAAAATCTTGGGAAACGGGAAACCATTGATTATTCTTCATGGCTTTTTGGGCATGTCGGACAATTGGAAAACTTTGGGAAGCCAATTTGCAGAAAAGGGTTTTGAGGTACATCTAATTGACCAGCGTAACCATGGTAAGAGTTTTTGGTCGGGGGATTTCAACTATGACCTTATGGCCCATGACGTTCATAACTATATTTTAGGACACGGATTGGAAAAAGGTTACCTCTTGGGACATTCCATGGGAGGCAAGACCGCAATGCAGTTTGCCTGTACATATCCTGATTGGGTAAACAATTTAATCATCGCCGATATTGCCCCCAAATACTACCCGCCACACCATCAAGCTATTTTGGATGCACTCAACCGATTAAATTTAGATATACTCGATTCCCGAGGAAAAGTGGATCAGGAACTTTCCAAATCTATTTCTGATACCGGAATCAGGCAATTTTTATTGAAAAACCTGTATTGGAAAGAAAAGGGAAGTTTGGGATTCCGGTTCAACTTGAAGGTTTTGAGCGGCAAAATGGAAGAAATTGGTGAAAATATAGGTTCCTCGGAGAAATTTGAGGGAGCCACTCTTTTTCTACGAGGAGGTAGGTCGGAATACATATCTCCCAATGATATCCTTGAAATTAAGAGACACTTCCCTCTAGCGGAATTGGATACCATTGAAAATACGGGACATTGGCTACATGCCGAAAACCCAAAGGAATTTTTTGAAAAATCCCTTTCGTTTCTAAATCAATAAAAAACAGGGCTCTTTATTATGCATGCATAATTTTTTTGTCCGAATTATTGTACGTCCCGTAATTTTGGTTAATTTTGATTTTACATCGTTTTAACATAGACTTTACATAAACTAACTCTTTATAACTATGAAAAAGATTATAGCATTACTAGCCTTTTTCGGATTCCTGATTGTTTCATGTAGTGATGATGACAACTCACCGGACGGTCCCGGTACCACACCACCGGAACCTGTGAATTATACAAGTGGATCCGCGGATTTTTCCACGTATATCGCCGTTGGAAACTCGCTTACCGCGGGTTATTCTGATGGAGCTTTGTTTAGCGCTGGTCAAACGGCATCCTTCCCCAATATGTTGGCTACTAGCTTTGCGCAGGCCGGTGGTGGCGAATTTACAATTCCGTTCATGAGCGACGATTTAGGAGGATTGACCTTGGGCGGTATGCCTTTGGAAGACTTTGAAAACCGATTTATCCTTTCATTTGCATCGGGCTCACCAGCACCTGTCCGATTGGATGGAGCCGGGTCTACGGAAGTCTCCAATATTTTAAGTGGCCCTTTTAACAACATGGGCGTCCCCGGTGCCAAGATCTATCATTTACCGGCTGTAGGTTACGGCAGCCTGGATGCCTTGGCCATTGGTGCGGCAAATCCTTATTATGTTCGTTTTGCTTCCTCACCTACTGCATCAATACTAGGTGATGCTGTTGCCCAGAACCCAACTTTTTTTACCCTTTGGATCGGAAATAACGATATTTTGGCCTATGCCACTGAAGGTGGCGATGGAGAAAATCAGGAAGGAAATACCAATCCACTCACCTATGGATCAAGTGATATTACGGATTCCGGTTTATTTGCCCTTGTGTACGATCAATTGCTACAAGCCCTTACATCAAATGGCGCCAATGGCGTATTGGCCAACATTCCCAATGTTACGAGCATACCCTATTTTACAACAGTACCGTTTGCCCCTCTAGACCCCACCAATCCGGATTTTGGACCTCAAATCCCTACGTTAAATGCCACATATGCCCAATTGAACCAGGTTTTTGAGTTTCTGGAAGTCCCGGAAAGGTCCATTACATTTTCTACCAGCGCTGCCAGTGCATTGGTTATTAAGGACGAATCATTGACCGATTTATCAGCGCAGATAACCGGTGCATTGCAAGTAGGTGGCTTGGACGCTCCAACAGCTACTGTAATTGGGTTTCTATATGGACAGGCAAGGCAGGCCAACGAGAACGATCTTATCGTATTGCCCGCACAAAATGCCATTGCCCAATTCAACGAAACTGCCTTTTCCACATTGCAAGACCTTGGTGTACCTGCAGCTGACGCCGGTCAATTATCCGTAAATGGAATTACTTATCCTATGGAAGACAAATGGGTACTTACGCCCAACGAGCAGGAGACCATAGCCGTAGCCTTGGACAGATTTAATGGGATTATTGCCACTTTAGCGACCCAATACGACCTTCCCTTTATTGATGTAAAAGGACTATTGGAAAGGGCTGGAAACGAAGGCATACCCCTTTCCGACGGCAGTACGATTACCGCGGAATTTGCCACCGGTGGTGGATTTTCACTGGATGGTGTTCATCTTTCCCCAAGGGGATACGCACTGATTGCCAATGCGTTCATAGAGGCCATTGAGACAAAATATGGAGCGGAACTGCCTGAAGTAGATCCATTGGAATATACTGGCCTTTATATCAATTAAATCTAAAATATATTTTATACTTTTAGAGGAATCGGAATGTTTCCGGTACTTTTTTGCTTAATCCTTCGAAACAACTTGATATGAAGCTTATCCTGCGTATTCTGCTCAGTGCCCTGGCCGTAGTAATATTGTCAAAAATTCTGCCCAATGTTTCAGTGGATTCCTACCTTACCGCCATCATTGTTGCCTTGGTGCTGAGTCTTTTGAATTTTATCGTAAAACCTATTTTGGTGATTCTGACATTACCGGTAACTCTCATTACTTTTGGTTTATTCCTCTTGATTATCAATGCCATCATAATACTATTGGCGGATCGGATTATTGTTGGGTTTAACGTAGACGGTATTTGGTGGGCCTTGTTATTCAGTTTGCTTTTGTCGTTCCTTCAATCCATATTGTTTTCGCTATTGAAAGAAGGTAAATAATAAGGTTATTCTTTGGTAATCCAGTAATCCAAAAACTTGTCGGGATGTTTAAATTGTGCTACTTTTGCATCCCATTTTATTTTTCTAAACTAGATACAAAAAATGAATATCACCAAAGAGCAGATAGATGAGTTGAATGCCGTTGTGAAAGTGGCCATTACAAAGGACGACTATCAGGATAAGGTAGATAAGATTCTCAAGGATTATAGAAAGCAAGCCAACATCCCCGGTTTTAGAAAAGGGCAAGTCCCCATAGGGCTTATAAAAAAACAGTACGGTAAGGCCGTTCTAGTGGATGAAGTCAATAAGCTTCTACAAGACAATCTAAACAAATACCTCACCGAAGAAAAATTGGACGTTCTTGGTAATCCTTTGCCAAAGCAGCAGGATAATTTTGATTGGGAAAAGGAAGATTTTGCCTTTGAATTTGAATTGGGATTGGCTCCGTCCTTTGAAGTGCCCTTAAAGACCAAAAAGAGCATAACCCGATATAAAATCGTTGCCGACAAAAAAATGGTAGATGAGCAAATAGAACGTATGCGCAAACAATACGGAAAGTTGGTCACAAAAGCGGCAGTGGAAAAAAAGGATGAAGTAAATGGTACTTTCCTGAATGAGGGTGAGGAAATAGAAAACAAGGCCACCGTAGAACTGGAGAAAGTAAAAAGCAAAAAAGCATTGGAGGCCCTTATTGGAAAAAAAGTAGGTGAAACTATCCTCTTTAACACCAAAGGCCTTTTTAAAGAAGATTATCTCTTGTCCAGTGTTTTAGGTATTCCTCAGGAAAAGGCCAAAAACCTAAAGATAGATGTTTCCTTCACAATTGAGGAAATCAATGAACGTGAACCTGCCCAATTAGATCAAGACCTTTTTGATAAGTTATTTGGCAAGGATGCAATAACTTCTAAGGATCAGATGAAAGAGCGCATAAAGGAAGATTCCGAGAAGCAGTTTGAACAACAATCCGATCAGAAGTTATTGAACGACATCACCGAGTATTTCATAGAAAACACAAAATTTGACCTTCCTTCCGAATTTCTTACCAAATGGATCCAGATGACAGGTGAAAAACCTCTTTCCCCGGAAGAAGCTACCGAGGAATTTGAAAAGTCGGAGAAAGGTTTACGTTATCAATTGATCGAAGGGAAAATTATCCAGGAAAACAATTTGGAAATACAGTTTGACGAGTTAAAGGAATTTGCTAAAGGTTTTATTAAGTCACAAATGGCACAATTTGGACAATTAGATCCCCAGGAAGAGGAGTTGGACAACATTGCGGCAAGGGTTTTGGGCAATCAGGATGAAGTAAAACGCCTGTCCGAACAGTTAATGAGCCAAAAATTATTGAACCTCTATAAGGAGAAAGTAAATTTCAAGTTAAAAGAGGTTACGTATGAAAATTTCGTGAAGGAAGTATACGGATAATTTCCGAAAAATAATAAGTATCTTTACGGTGCCGAAGCTATAGTTTCGGCACCTTTTTTTATTAAAAAATGTTAGTTTAAAACCAATGGATTACGGAAAAGAATTCAAGAATTACGCTATAAAACATCAAGGTATAAGCAGCACGTATTACGATACCATCCTAACCAGTATGTATCCGGTAGGCCTTACCCCCAATATCATTGAAGAAAGACAATTGAACGCCGTTGCCATGGATGTTTTTTCCAGGCTTATGATGGATCGCATTATCTTTTTGGGCACGGGAATCAACGATCAAGTGGCCAATATTGTACAGGCACAGCTGTTGTTTTTGGAAAGCACGGATGCCTCCAAGGATATTCAGATTTATATCAATTCTCCCGGGGGCAGTGTATATGCCGGCTTAGGCATCTATGATACCATGCAGTTCATTAAACCTGACGTTGCTACAATTTGTACCGGTATGGCCGCTTCTATGGGCGCCGTATTGTTGTGTGCAGGTGAAAATGGAAAACGCAGTGGCCTTACACATTCCAGAGTTATGATACATCAACCTATGGGCGGAGCCCAGGGGCAAGCCAGTGATATCGAAATTACGGCTCGTGAAATCCTTAAACTTAAGGAAGAGTTGTATCAAATCATTGCAAAGCACTCAGGACAATCCATTGAAAAGGTGCATGAGGACAGTGATCGTGATTACTGGATGAAAGCGGAAGAGGCCAAAAAATATGGAATGATTGATGAAATCCTGGTAAGGGACAGGAACTAATTTCGACAAAATTCTATAAAAAATGGATATTGCCACAAAACGCAATAAACCAAAATCCAAATTCTTTCGTTAATATTTTGGATATACGCAAATAGTTATGGCAAAGGAAAACTTAGAATGCTCCTTTTGTGGACGTAAAAAGCCCGAGACCAATCTGCTTATAGCAGGTTTGGATGCTCATATATGTGACCGATGTATAGAGCAGGCCCATGGAATAGTCGCCGAGGAATCCAGACAGACCAAGACCAACGATCTAACCTCGGAACTTGTTCTAAAAAAACCCTTGGAAATCAAAGAATTTCTGGACACTTTCATTATTGGTCAGGTGCGAACAAAAAAAGTAATGTCAGTTGCTGTATACAACCAT
Source organism: uncultured Flavobacteriaceae bacterium (assembly GCA_947494715.1). GTDB lineage: Bacteria > Bacteroidota > Bacteroidia > Flavobacteriales > Flavobacteriaceae > Ulvibacterium. The sequence continues at coordinate 131,881 of CANLWG010000016.1, forward strand.
TACAAAAGGTTGCTACAGCCATCTTCCAAAGAAGATGAAATAGAGATACAAAAAAGCAACATCATCATGGTGGGGCAGACGGGAACGGGAAAGACCTTAATGGCCAAGACCATCGCAAAGATGCTCAATGTTCCGTTGGCCATAGTAGATGCCACCGTTTTGACCGAGGCAGGTTATGTGGGAGAAGATGTGGAAAGCATACTTACCCGTTTACTACAGGCAGCCGACTACAATTTGGAAAAAACGGAACGAGGAATCGTATTTATAGATGAAATCGATAAAATCGCCCGTAAGAGCGATAACCCTTCCATAACCAGGGACGTCTCAGGCGAAGGTGTACAGCAAGGACTTTTGAAGCTTTTGGAGGGTACGGTAGTAAACGTACCGCCCAAAGGAGGTAGAAAGCATCCAGATCAAAAATTCATTGAAGTAAACACGGAGAACATATTGTTCATTGCGGGAGGTGCTTTCGATGGAATCGAAAGAGCCATTACCAAACGCCTGAATATGCAGGCCGTAGGCTATAGCGCCTCAAAAGCAGAGGAGAACCTGGACGAGAGAAATATCTTGCAATATATTATTCCCCGGGATTTAAAGGAATTCGGTTTGATTCCAGAAATTATTGGTAGACTACCCGTCCTCACCCATATGAATCCATTAGATGAAAAAACGCTGAGGGCCATTCTCACAGAACCCAAAAATGCCATCATAAAACAGTATGAAAAGCTGTTTGACATGGATGGTATATCCTTTAAAATAACGGAACAGGCACTGGATTATATTGTGGAGAAGGCCGTTGAGTATAAACTTGGGGCCCGTGGACTACGTTCATTGTGCGAAGCAATTTTCACGGATGCCATGTTCGAGATGCCAAGCACAGGCGAAACCGATTTTAAGGTCACCAAACCTTATGCGGAGAATAAATTATCCCATGAGACCATTAAAAAGCTCAAGGCGGTTTCGTAGTTTGAAAAGCTTATAAACAAAAAAAGTCCCAAGGTTTCAAGAACCTTGGGACTTTTTTTTGAGCGTATCTTTAGAGTTAGACCGCTTTTTTGGGTTTGGGCATCTTTTGGGTTACCCTGTTCAACAAATCTTGGCACACTCTCTGAATTATCTTTTCATCCGTATATAACGTATGACCAAAATTCTTAATGGTTTCCATTTCGACACCTACTTTGGAAGACCATTTATCTGAAGGACGATATTCGTCATTTTCTCCATATAGTAAAGTCATGGGCACGTTGGGCTTTTTATCTTCCATCCGTATTCTAGTAGCGGAAATGGTATACAAAGATTTTATAGGAAGTCCTTCTATACCAGCTTTCCAAGCTATGGTACCTCCGGTACTAAAAGCTAGGTAATGGCTTGGGTGGTCTTCCCTTTTTAATAAATGGGCCACGGCAGTGTCTATTCCTCCATTTACAAAAGCTTGGTGGATGTTTTTATCGGTTTGGATCGTCAAATCAATATTGGCCAATTGTTGACAATCATAGAAAACTATATCATAATATTGCTGGAGATAGCCAAGGTAAGACGTAATCCAAAGCCCTTTTTTAACACCCCACATATCGGAAATCACCACGAGTCTTTCTGCCATGAGAATTCTACAATTAAATAATGGTTAGATTAAATTGTACTACAAATTGTACATTTAACGTCATATACCCATATTTATTTGTTTATCTGAAGTAATTCTTCGATGTAGTTCTTCCTTTCTATAAAAAAGTGCCCCACGAAACTTCATGAGCTAATTTGCTAAAAAACTTGTATCCAAGTTTAAATTGGGCCCTCCAGTAATAGCAACTACCCCTAGTGCTGCACCGGTAAGTATTACTGGCAAACCCACTGTTTTTAATAAAGAAAACTTTCTTTCCTTTATAACCTTCACATCCTCTTTGGCAAACTTTATAAAAACCCCCGACGATTTTCGACCTACCAAAGTATCACCATACTTTAAAATCCTTATTTTGTGATTTTTGTTATAGGTGGTGACAATCTTGTATTTTTTTCCTTCTGTTATTTTGGACATTCCAACGTCCATTGTTTTATAGCTGTGACAACTGGAAAAAAACATACAGCCGGTTAGTAACCAAATCTTTGTTTTCATAGTCTTGCATTTTAGATTTCAAGACCAAAATTATTCACTAACCAATAGCGGGTATCCGGGATTATCCAAACAAGAGGATTTCGGACAATAAAGTGGGGCCTTAGGAATGTTGTGCTCTAAATTGTGTGGGCGTCTTTCCCGTAAATTTTTTGAAGGCCGAATAAAAGGTAGATTTTGAATTGAAACCACATTCCAAACCAATTGCGACTATGGTATAGGCATCATAATCTGAATGGGACAATAGCTTCTTTGCTTCCTCCACTCGGAACTTATTGATGTAGTCCGAAAAATTGCCATCGGAATATGTATTTATCAATTTGGATAGACTGCTAGTGCTGGTGTCCATTTCTTGGGAAAGATTTTCCAAACTCAAATAAGGATCCAAAAATCGTTGTTCTTTTAAAATGAAATTCTGAATATCCTTAAAGGTATTTGTTTCCTTTTGGCTTTTGCTAAGATTTTGCAAACCGCTCAGATTGTTTTTACCCTTTGTGATCTGCTCGTTTCGGATAACGCCACGTAACATTATTCTATCCTTTAAAACCACATAGTGAAAAAAGGCCTGATACCCTACCCAATAAATCAAGATGGAAGAGCCCAAGCGCAGGGGATAGTAACTATAGGGTTGTTCAACCATTCCCGTAAGATTAAAAAAAATGGCCATCATCCATAAAACAAACACAAGCCCGCCCATGGACATGAACCGTTTAAGCCAGTTAAGATTATCAAATAGCAAGATAGGGCTGTGTAATCCTTCATATTTATATAGTATCCTGTACGCCTTAAAAAAGAGAAATAGAGAGTAGGATAAGGTTATAATGTCTTCCAAGATATTATAATCATCTAACCAGTCCGGTTCCCATTGACCATCATAAACCAAATAGGTAACCCAACTTCTGGTGAGGAATTCCAGCAAAAAAATGCATCCCGATATTAGAATAAATGTCCATCTTTTTTTTTCGATTTCAAGATAGGATATCAAAAAGGCGTAGTACATCGGTACGATAAGAACATACCATGGTACAATAAAATTTTGCCAAAAGGCATGGGAAGAAACAAAGCCTTTATCAATCAACCAGGACTGTAGATTATTTAATGAAAGAAAAAAAACGAACAGATTCAAGAAAAGTATAGTTTTCTCTATTTTCTTTCTTGAAAAAAACGTAGCTATGTTAAAAACAAAACCCTGTACGGCCCCTGCAATCATAAGAAAATTGAAAACAGCGGTCATGACATGTAGTTGGTAGAATGGTTATGGTTATTGTCTAATATAACATTATTTGTTCATTTGGAGCAATTCTTCTATATAGTCCCTTGTATTGGATAATCTCGGTATTTTATGCTGACCGCCCAACTTGTCCTTGGATTTCAACCAATCATAAAAAAGATTCTCCCTGGCTACATGTACTTTGGGCATTTTTAAGGTGATGTTGTTATAGCGCTTGGCTTCATAATCCGAGTTGAGCGATTTTAAGGCATTATCCAAAAACTCAGTGAAGTAATCAATTTTCTCCGGTGGCTTTCTGAATTCAATGATCCATTCATGAGCGCCTTTTCCTTTACCCGACATAAAAATAGGACCAGCCGTATAATCCTTTATTTCTGCCCCCGTCTTTTTACAAATACTTTTTAGGGCCTCCTCAGCATTTTCGATTATCAATTCCTCCCCAAAGACATTTATATGGTGTTTGGTACGCCCAGTCACTTTGATCCTATAGGGGTCCGTTGATGTAAATCTTATGGTATCCCCAATTCTGTATCGCCACAATCCGGCGTTGGTAGTAATGACTATGGCATAGTTGGTCTTTGTTTTTACCTCCCAAAGTGGAATGGCTTTTTCAAGAGGGGTTCCATAGCAGTCCATAGGAATGAATTCATAAAAAATACCGTAGTCCAACATTAACAAAAGATCATCGGCATTATTACGGTCTTGGATAGCAAAGAAGCCTTCCGAAGCATTATAAATTTCATAGTATCTGAAATTTTTCCTTGGTAAGAGCTTTTGATATTGTTCTTTGTACGGAACAAAACTTACCCCTCCGTGAAAATATACTTCCAAATTCTCCCAGACCTCGAACAGATGCGATTTTCCGGTCTCCTCGAGTACATTGTTCAACAAGACAAGCATCCATGAGGGAACTCCGGCAAGACTGGTTACATTTTCCTGGGTACTTTCATGTATTATGGCCTTTAATTTGTTTTCCCATTCGCTCATAAGCGATACCCTACTACTGGGCGTACTACTAAACTCTGCCCAAAGGGGCATATTATCTATTAAAATAGCAGAAAGGTCGCCAAAAAAAGATCCATTGTCCTCATATAATTCCTTACTACCGCCTAACCGAAGGCTTTTGCCCGCAAACAATTGGGAATTCTCGTTATTGTTGAGGTACAAACAAAGTAAATCTTTCCCGGATTTATAATGACAGTCCTCAAGGGCCTCGGAACTTACCGGAATAAATTTGCTCTTGGCATTTGTAGTACCGCTACTTTTGGCAAACCATTTTATGGATGTTGGCCAAAATATGTTCTGCTCCCCTTTCCTTGTACGTTCTATATCCGGCTCCAATTCCTCATAGGATACAATTGGAACCCGATTCCTAAACGTTTCATAATCGGTAATGGATTCAAAATCGTACTTTTTTCCAAACTCCGTGTCCTCGGCTATTTCAAGTAATTGTTGTAACACCTCCGCCTGTACCTCCAAGGGATACTTCAGGAATAGTTCTATCTGGTGATAACGTTTTTTAAGCAACCACGAGGCAATGGAATTAAATAGCGGTATCGGCATTTTTGGGTATCTTTATCCGCCTAAAATAGCTTTAATCCTTATTATTTTCAAATAAGAAATACTTTTATGCAATACGAGGGTGTTTTACAAAAGATGCAGACGGAAATGGGTTCGCCCATTCAATACTATTTGGTGTTCGAGAATGATTTTTTGAACATGAACCAGATATTGGACAAGCACCTGCAGATCGACTTCATCAAATTCCAATGCCTAAACTGTGGACGCGACCGGCCCATCTACCGGCAAGGCTTCTGCAAGACCTGTTTTTATGAAATCCCCTCAGCGGGGGATTGGATCATGCGACCCGAACTTAGTACCGCACATTTGGATAAAGAAGATCGCGATTTAGCATTTGAAAAGAAAGTTCAATTGCAGCCCCATATCGTGTATTTGGCCAATAGTAGCAATATAAAGGTAGGGGTAACCAGAAAATCACAGATACCCACCCGATGGATCGATCAAGGCGCCCATGAGGCCATAGAAATTGTTGAAGTACCCAATCGATATTTGGCCGGTATTACCGAGGTAGCGTTAAAGGACCACCTTAGCGACAAGACCAACTGGCGCAAAATGTTAACGAACGATGTAAAGGATGAAAATTTGGTAGATTGGCGGGATAGGTTAAGGGAATATATTCCGGAGGAGGCCTCGGAATATTATATTGATACCAATCAAGAAACCCATTTACAGTTTCCCGTACTTCAGTATCCCGAAAAGGTGAATAGTTTAAACCTTAATAAAAACCCGAACTATAAGGGCATCTTAAAAGGAATTAAAGGACAATATCTCATTTTTGGGGATAATACGGTCTTTAATATTCGCGGAAGTGAAGGATATTACGTGGGGTTGCGTATTGATTGAACTACTCTTTTTTGACCGTATCCTTTTTCTTTCCGAACAGACCTCCTAAAATATCCTTTGCCTTTTCCTCCACTGGATCCTTTTTTGGAGTGGCCAGTGACTCTGCTTTCGTTTGGGTAGTATCCTTTTCATCCTTGTTTCCGCCCAAGATACCACCTAGTACCGCCTTGACCCCCTCCGAAGCGGAATCCTCATTTTGGGTCGAATCATTTTCGGACGAATTTTCAGATAGTAATCCCCCTATCAGATCCGTAGCCTTGTCCTTTCCCTTATTGATGAGTTTTTGCTTTTGAATCTCTACCAATTGGGCGGTCAAGTTCTTAACCCCGGAGGTTAAATCGGTACTTACATTTGGGCTGGAGTAATTTCCTCCGATATTCGCGGTTATAGGAACGGTAAGCGTTTCCAAATCCTCTTCATCAATTTGGGCAATTAAATCGTTGACCTGCTTGCCCAAATATTTGGCCGGCACTTCCATACTGGCCTTATAATCCAGTTTTCTGTCAAAAGTATGGCCTCCGTCCACGTTAATGACGATATCCTTATATTTTACGGTAAAGGGTTTTACACTGACCAATCCGTTCTCAAAGGAAAGTTTGGTTTTCAAGTCCTTTAGGTCCAGTTCATTTAGGTTAATAAAATCCAACTTACCATCCAATGAAGAAAGTAATGGAGCCTGCTCGGTATTAATTTCCCGGGTCATTACATTGGCCAGCAAATTTCCGGTCAATGTTATGAGGTCAGGGGTGAAATCTTCCGTCAAATTTCCGGAAAGCTTTATTTCGGTATCCAATTTCCCCTTTAAAACCTGGGCAATGGGTGCCAAGACCTGAAACATTTCCAAAGCCTCAAAAGTCTCCCCTATCTGCAATTGATCCATATCCAGTTCCATGGCAAAAGTGGGTATTTCATCCTTGGTAGAGACCTCGCCATTAAAGGCCATTTGACCATCAAAAATTGAGGAGGTCATATTGCTCAAAACTGCTTTCTCGTCCTTTATACGAAGATTGCCCTTCACATCCTTCAGTCTAATATTATCATAGATCACGGTATTTGTCGCAGCATTGATACCGACATCCAAAAAGGAAGGAATCTTTATTTTTTCTTCCTTGGATTCCGGTGCTTCGGACTTGGTTTCCGTAGTATCCGTTGTTTCCTCCACCATAAAATCGTTCAAGGCGAAGGTGTTCGATCTTAAATTGAAATCGCCCTGTACTTTTTCATCATTGAACATAAAACCTAGGAGATTATTGATTTTGCCCGTAATATCAAAATCGGTCTGGCCAGTTATCCCGTTCATTTTTTCAAGGTTTACCGTTCCAGGATTGAAACTCATGGCCACATTGTTCAATTGTATAGGGTTGGCAATTTCATCGGAGCTATATTCAAAATCCTGTACACTAACATTCCCAGCTGTTTTTGTTTTTTCATACTGCTTTTTCTCCACGGAGGCCATGTCAAAGGCCGTTGTCACATCTGCATTTAAGATTCCGCTCAAATCCAAATCAGCGGGAACCGGATAGGCCTGGGAAATATTGGCAAGGTTCATCCTGCCATCAATATGGGCATTAACCTTGGTATTGCCCATGAGCTCTGTGATTTTTGAGGTCATGCTAAACTTATCCTCGTCGATCATAAAAGACAATTTTTCAATGGCTATGAAGGTATCTTCGGGGATACCCGTGGTATTGCTAATTTCGGTATCAATGAAAACATTGCGAACCGATTTGGGCAAATCAGGATATTTGAAAGAGGCGTTTTCAGAATTTATACTGATGTTGAACTTCGGAATATGTGTTTCGTCAACCACTCCATTGATATCTCCTTTCAGGGTAAAATTTCCGGTAGTTTTTACATTTTCAATATTCTTGGAATATTCTTCGGGAATTACGGCCAAGAAATTTTTAAAGTCGGATGATGGTGTCTCAAAACCAATAGCCACCTCTTGATTATTTTCGTTTACTTTTACAAATCCATCAAATATCAAGGGTAATTGGTTTACCAGAGCTTGGTTTTTTAAAAAGGTATATCTATTCTCATTTAGGTCTATACCGATTAAGGCATCCAACTTCAGCTTAGTCTTGTTCAAATAATTGGTGCTATCCATTCCAAAAGTCACCCGTGCTTGGGTCTGCGTATCCAATTCCGAGGTTTCCAGCGAAAGATCTCCTGTTCCGCTATGCTGGAGGTCGGATAGTACCAAACGGATACCTGTTGCCAAATCGGTATACGAAATTTTGGATTCCGTAATCCCATAGGATTCCAGATTAAAGGAGAAACCATCCGTGGGCTGTTCCGAAACGTCCTCTACCTCCGATTCCTTGGCAATATCGTAATTGGCATTTTCGGCACTATCGATTTTGATGTTTAGATTGGCGCCATCTACTTGAAAATCTTTAATGCCTATAGGTTCGCCCTGCGATTTAAATAATTCGCCCAAACCCAATTTTAGACCTATCATTCTTGCCGCAAAAAGAGTATCCCCCTCAAATGGTGTAGTATTAAGCAAGGTTACATTTTCCAAAGTGACTTCGGCATTCGGAAAACTACTGAACAGGCTTAAACGGGCATCGGTAAAATCCAGATGTGCATTTAAATTGTTATTGACATTGTTCTTGATGATATCCCCTATTTTGGCCTCAAGGAAAAAAGGGGCCGCAACCAATAGGGCAACGATCAATAACAGAAAAATAGCGAGAATGCGGAGGACCTTCTTTTTCATAGTATGTATATTCTTCGATTAGAACTAAAAAAAGCGTTCTTTATTATGCTTCCAGGTCAATTTCCTCGCCAATGGCAAGTTTAAACCGTCTTCTAATAAGATATACGAAGAAATAGAGAAAAGGGGTATCCAGAAATGCTATAAATATCTTAAAAATGAAACCGCTGATAACAAGTCCGTAAAAAAGACTCCAAGGTAATACACCAAAAATACATAACAGCCCTACTACCGTAAATGTATCAATGAATTGCGAGAGAAAAGTAGAAAAGTTATTCCGCAGCCATAAGTATTTTCCTTTGGTTAATTTTTTCCAAAAATGATAGATAGCAATATCGACATATTGCGCAGACAGATAGGCGATCATAGATGCCAAAACGGCAATGGGAGAAAGTGCGAACACCCTTCTGAAAAGGGCGTCATCAATTGGGGAAGAGGGTATGGCAGGTACGGCATCCGAAATGTAAATGAAGCCCATGGAAAAGAAAGAGGCGAAGATACCCGCCGTTACAATCTGGTTGGCCTTTTTCTTTCCAAAAATCTCGGAAATAAGATCGGTAATCAAAAAAGTAACAGGATAAGGCAATACACCCACTGAAATTTCAAATAAGGGGGCTCCGAAAAGCTCTATCTTTCCGAAGGGATTCCAGTAGAAAAACTTTTGGAAAATCAGATTGGACACCACCAATGAGGTAATGAACAGTGCCCCCAGATAGAGATAAATCTGGTAGGCCAATTTCTTGTCCTTTTGGGTCATAAATTATTTAATATTGAGAATAAAAGGCATCCGAGCCTGGATTCCTTTTTGCCCCATGGCGGTCTTTATTTGTTTTATAATGTTATAGGCCTCAAGACCAACTTCCTTTTCGATGATACTTTCACGGGTTTTTGAACTGGCTCCACCCAAGTCCTCCATTAATCGCTCGAAACCCGATTTGTATTTTGGATATTTTTTGATGCCGTAACTATCCAATTCCGCCAATTTTGCGGCTTCACCAATGGCATCTTCCAAGGTACCCAGTTCATCCACCAAACCTAATCGTTTGGCATCCACCCCACTCCATACCCTTCCCTGGGCAAGGCTATCCGCTTGGGCCATTGAAATGCCCCTACCCTCGGATACCCGTTGTAAAAAAGTCCTATAGGTCTCCTCGATGCCTTCTTGTACCACTTTTCTAAAATTATCCGTCATAGGTTCAAAAAGAGAGTAATCTATGGAGTTTTTGTTCGTTCCTACCTGTTCCGCGTTGATCCCAATATTATTAGCTAATTGTTCGATGTTCGGAATTGTCCCGAACACACCTATAGACCCAGTTACCGTTGTAGGTTCCGCAAATATTTTATCCGCTCCCGCGGCTATATAATAGCCTCCGGAAGCCGCTACATTTCCCATGGAGACCACCACAGGTTTTTTCGCCTTGGCCAGTTCAATTTCGCGCCAAATAATATCGGAAACCAATGCACTACCTCCGGGCGAATTCACACGGAGTACTATTGCCTTTATGGCATCATTCTCACGTGCCTTTATAATCGCTTCCGTAATAATACCTTGCCCTATTACATCAGGGCCGCCTTCACCATATATGATTTCACCTTGCGCAAAAACCACGGCCACTTTGTCCTTTCCGGTCGTTTTGATCTTGGTGTTGGAATATCCTATATAGTCGTCCAATTGCACATAATTCAGAGCCTTATCGGAGTCCAGACCGGAAGCTTTTCTAAGTTTTTCCTCATATTGGTCAAAATAGATAATGGAATCCACCAAACGGCTCCGTACCGCATATTCCGGTGTCCTTCCCCCCAAGGTATCCGCAATGACATTCAAATTTTCTTGGGTTATATCACGTCCTTTGGAGATTTCAGATATCATGGAGTTCCACAACGAGCTCAACAACTCCCTAATCTGTGTCCTGTTGGCGTTGCTCATCTCATTGGACAAAAATGGTTCTACCGCACTTTTGTATTTTCCATGTCGCACTACTTCCATTTTCACCCCCGTCTTCTCCTGAAAATCCTTAAAATATAATACTTCCGAAGACAGTCCCTTAAAATCCATTCCGCCGACGGGGTTCAAGAAAACCGAATCCGCCACACTCGCCAAATAGTAATCTTTTTGCATATAGTAATCCGAATAGGCATAAATGAACTTGCCACTTTCACGAAATTTGGAGAGTGCCTTGCGGATAGCTTGCGTTTGGGCCAATCCCGCCAAGATAAAATTGTTACTGATGCTTATCCCCTTGATATTGGAATCTTCCCGGGCGGTTTCAATGGCCTGTAAAATATCATCCAGTCCTTGGGATTCCTCAAAAATCCCCGCAAACGGATCCATTGCATTAGTGCCCACATAATCATTTACCGGCCGTCGTATTTGGAGTTCCAAAATGGAATTTTCCTTAATATTCGGGGTATCTTCTATATTGCTTACCAAGCTTAGAAACACCATGAATATCACCATGATAATTCCAAAGGCAATTATACATCCCAGTATCGCGGCCAACAGATTTCTTAAAAATTTCACGCAACGCTTTGTTAGAATTCGTTCCAAAGATAACCAAAGTGATTTTGTTTTACTTATTTTGTTCGTTCTATGGAGGCGACAAATCTGACATATCTTTCCATTGGCAGCAATCTTGGAGATCGATTTTTGAATATCCAAGAAGCCCTATTCCATATTCATGAGGAAATTGGTGAAGTTATTGTCACTTCCCATGTATACGAATCCGCTTCATGGGGTTTTGAGGGCGATGATTTCTATAATGTCTGTATATGCCTAAGAACAATATTACGACCGCTGGACGTCCTAAATCGTCTTTTATCCATTGAAAAGCGATTGGGAAGGATACGCAGAAATGCAAAGGAATATGCATCCAGAACGGTCGATATTGATATTTTATATTATGAAAATGAGATAATCGATACGGACCAGCTTACTATTCCCCATCCTAAATTACATGAACGCCGTTTTGTACTTAGGCCTTTGGCGGACATTGCACCACAGCATTACCATCCCCTCCTTAAGAAAGACACGCGTAATCTCCTGCAAGAATGCAAAGATCAGAATGCTCCTAAAAAGACCGATCATACTTTGTTTCCTTCCCGGGAAGCACTTTTTTCAAATGTGCAGTTCATTGCCATTGAGGGAAATATTGGTGCAGGAAAAACTACTTTGGCCAAAAGAATGTCAACCGATTTTAATGGTAAACTGGTCTTGGAACGGTTTGCCGAAAATCCTTTTTTGCCCAATTTTTACAAAGATCAAAACCGTTATGCCTTCCCTTTGGAAATGTCATTTTTGGCGGACCGTTACCAACAATTCACGGATGACACCTCCCAATACGACCTTTTCAAGAGTTTTATGATAAGTGATTATGATATTTTTAAATCGTTGATCTTTGCCCAGATTACATTGCAAAAAGAGGAGTTTGAGCTGTACAGAAAGATTTTCGGTTTTATGTACAAAGAAGTAAAAAAGCCTCAAATCTATGTGTACTTGTATCAGACCACGGAACGTTTGTTAGAGAATATTAAGAAGAGAGGGCGGGATTATGAACGGAATATTGGCCCTGAATATCTTGAAAAAATCAATAGGGGCTATTTTGATTTTCTAAAAAGCTATCCGAAGGATAATTGCCTGACTATAGATATTAGTCAAATGGATTTTGTAGAGGATCGGGATGATTACAATACCGTGGTAAGAACCATTCAAAACTTTGCCGTTAATCAATGTAATTAACACAATTTTGGCAAATTTCTTGCACAATACCAATGGATTTACGTTATTGCACCCTCAATTAAACAACTAACTAACTCAAACTATATATTTCTGCCCTGACATTTATGTTAGGGCATTTTTATTTTATACAGCTTTGACCAAAGGTCCCAGACGACTACACCAACGCTTACTGCTATATTCAATGAGTGTTTTGTACCATATTGTGGGATTTCCAAGACCCCATCACAGAGGTCCACAACTTCCTGGGCCACACCCTTTACCTCGTTGCCAAAAATCAAAGCGTACTTTTTATCGGCATTTATGGAGAATTGGTTCAGCATTGTAGCATGTTCTGTCTGTTCAACCGCCATAACGCAAAAATCCAAAGCTTTAAGCTCTTGTACCAACTCCACTGTACTTTTATGATACTCCCATGCCACACTTTCCGTTGCCCCCAGAGCTGTTTTATGGATATCCTTATGCGGTGGAACCGCCGTAATACCACATAAATGGATTTTTTCGATCAAAAAGGCATCAGCCGTACGGAATACCGAACCAATATTATTAAGACTTCTGATATTGTCAAGAACTATGACCAATGGGAATTTAGGTGTTGTTTTAAACGCCTCTACACTTGGCCGATTTAGCTCTTCATTCTTTAATTTGCGCATTTTGCGTTTTGAATTGTACATTTCTTGGAACCATGATACATGGAAAACTTATTCATAAATATCAACATCCATTTTCAATGATTCGTAAAATCGGTACATTCGTTCGAGTCATTTTTTGTAAAAATAAACGATTAAAATCGCTTTGGGCAACACATCAAAAATAAAAAAGGTAACCCCCTTGATGAAGCAATACAACACCATCAAGACAAAATATCCCGATGCCTTGTTGCTGTTCCGTGTCGGTGATTTTTATGAAACCTTTGGTGAGGATGCGGTCAAGGCCTCCAAAATTTTGGGCATCATCCTAACACATCGGAACAACGGGGGTGACCGTACGGAACTCGCCGGTTTTCCCCATCACTCCTTGAATACCTATCTTCCTAAATTGGTAAAGGCCGGACAACGCGTTGCCATTTGCGATCAACTGGAAGATCCGAAAATGACAAAGACCATAGTGAAACGGGGTGTTACCGAATTGGTAACCCCAGGGGTGGCCATGAACGATGACATACTCCATGCAAAAACGAACAATTTTTTGTGTGCCGTTCACTTTGGAAACAAGATATTGGGGATTTCCTTCGTGGACATTTCCACGGGAGAGTTCCTCACGGCCCAAGGGGATGAGGAACAAATTGATAAATTATTACAGAACTTTGGGCCCAATGAGGTATTGGTATCCAAGGCCCACAAAAAAGAATTTTCCGAAGCTTTTGGCTCTAACTATCATTCATTTTATATAGAGGATTGGGTGTTCCAAGACGATTATGCGCTGGAAATGCTCAACTCACATTTTAAGACGGCCACCCTTAAGGGTTTTGGTGTAGACCATCTTACTGATGGAATTGTAGCATCCGGTGTAGTGTTGCATTATCTTTCCGAGACCCAACATAGACGATTGCAACACATTACTGCCCTGAGACGTATTGCCGAGGAGGAGCATGTTTGGATGGATCGTTTTACCATAAAGAATCTGGAACTTTACCATTCCGTCAATGCTCAGGCGGTAACTCTTTTGGATATTATAGATAGGACATTATCTCCAATGGGCGGGCGAATGCTAAAACGTTGGTTGGCCTTACCGTTAAAAAATATTGAAAAAATAAGAAGACGGCACCAGGTAATTGCACATTTATCCCAGCATGAAGATATCCTTCAAAAACTACAGCATCATATTAAGCAAATGGGCGATTTGGAACGCCTTATTTCCAAAGTAGCCACGGGCAGGATCAATCCTAAAGAGACTATACAGCTCAAAAATTCATTGGAATCCGTTATCCCAATAAAACAATTAGGCGTACAAAGCGACGACAAATCATTACAATCCATTGGAGATCAATTGCATTCCTGTGATATGCTCAGGACACGAATCAAGGAAATGCTCCATGAGGAGGCCCCAGTAAACATACAGAAGGGCAATACAGTGGCCAAAGGGTATTCCGAAGAACTGGACGAGCTGCGGGAACTTGCTTATTCAGGTAAGGAGTACTTGGACAATATGTTGGAACGGGAAACCGAACGTACAGGAATAACCTCGCTTAAAATTGCCTCTAATAACGTATTCGGATATTATATTGAGGTACGGAATACCCATAAGGACAAGGTGCCCGATGAGTGGATCCGAAAACAGACCTTGGTCAGTGCGGAGCGCTATATTACGGAGGAACTTAAGGAATATGAAGCTAAAATATTGGGGGCCGAAGAACGGATCTTTAGTCTGGAACAACAATTGTTCTCCCAACTTGTAGTTTGGATGCAGGAGTATATAGCACCTGTTCAGAACAATGCCCATCAAATTGCCCAACTGGACTGTCTTTGTGGATTTACCCAATTGGCATGGGAAAATTCCTATGTACAACCTTTAATCAATGATTCCACCGAAATTGAAATTAAAAATGGGAGACATCCCGTTATTGAAAAACAATTGCCCTTAGGGGAAGCCTATATTGCCAATGATGTGCTACTAAATAGGGAAAATCAACAGATTATTATGATTACCGGGCCCAATATGAGTGGTAAATCGGCTATTTTAAGACAGACCGCATTAATCGTGCTCTTGGCCCAAATAGGGAGTTTTGTACCCGCAGAAGATGCAAAAATTGGTGTTGTGGACAAAATTTTTACGCGGGTAGGTGCCAGTGACAATATTTCTATGGGCGAATCTACGTTTATGGTAGAGATGAACGAGACGGCCTCTATCCTGAACAACCTTTCCGAACGTAGTCTAGTACTCTTGGACGAAATAGGCCGCGGAACAAGTACCTATGACGGGATTTCCATAGCCTGGGCCATTTCGGAGTATCTGCACGAACACCCCGCGAGGGCCAAGACCCTTTTTGCCACACATTATCATGAGCTAAATGAAATGGCCGTAACTTTTGAGCGTATTAAAAATTACAATGTTTCCGTAAAGGAATTAAAAGATAAGGTCCTTTTTCTTAGGAAACTGACGCCTGGGGGTAGTGAGCATAGCTTTGGTATCCATGTGGCAAAAATGGCCGGAATGCCGCAACAGGTTATCCAAAAAGCCAATAAAATCCTTAAAAAGCTGGAAAAATCGCATTCCAGCGAAGAACTTACCCATAAGCTCCAATCCGTTCAAAATGAAATGCAGCTGAGTTTCTTTAATTTGGACGATCCGCTTTTGGAGGAAATCAAGGAGGAAATCACCCATTTGGACATCAATACACTTACTCCGGTAGAGGCCCTTATGAAATTGAATGAAATAAAACGCTTGTTGACCAAGAACAAGAAAGCGAGCTCCTAAATGGCCTAAACCTGTTAGGTCTCTGAGACCTGACAGGTTTTTCAATTAAATTTCTTTGCCTTTTACCAAATTGTCTTAAATTTGCACCTGCCTTATGGCGGACAGGCCCGCACAATAATTTTGTGCTACGTTCTTATACGCTGCGAAAATAGCTCAGTTGGTAGAGCGCCACCTTGCCAAGGTGGAGGTCGCGGGTTCGAATCCCGTTTTTCGCTCAAAACGCTGCTTGTCAGCGTTTTTTTGTTCAATTGCAGAAACTGTAATTGTATGCTCGAGTGGTGGAATTGGTAGACACGTTGGACTTAAAATCCAATGGCCATTGTGGCCGTGCGGGTTCAAGTCCCGCCTCGAGTACTTTAACCCTTGTTAATCAATTGATTTTCAGGGGTTTTTAAATTTTTAGGGGGCAATATAGGGGGAAATATTTAAAATATACTTTATTGTTCAACCATATAGCTTGAAGAAATAATCCTTGCTAAATGACGGCATTTGTTTTCAACCGTAATTTACCAGCGTACAATTACATTGATAAACATCTCCTTCCTTGGTGGCAATACCACTCACCATTTCGCTAGCTTTTATAAATAATTCTTTTTTAATTTCCTCGGTCAATTGAAAATCCTCGTCTACTTTAATCGTTATTTCGGCCAGCTGTCGAGATTTTTTGACTTCAATTCCTTGGTGTACGGTTGATGCCGTAGTGCAAACAATTTTTATTTCTTTCATAATGAGAGTTTTTTCAAAACAGGATTCAATATACATGCCAATCAGGTCAAGAACAAAATCAACGCATATAGGTGGTCATATTGTCAGTATCACTTAGTTTTACATATTCTCCAAAAGTTCAAATAAACGATTCCCTTAAATTATTTCGCTTAAAGTCTTTCGTATGGCTTCAAAATCCTCATTTTGATGATTAAGCCATCGCTGAATAAATTGACGTTGAATACTTAATATGCTATCGGAATTACGATTACCAAGAATTATTTGAGACATAAAAGCGAATTTCTGTTTCATATCCAAAATTATTTCTAATTCCTTGATTAGTCGGTCTTCTTCCTTCGAATCTGAAATTAATGCACGTATTTGGTTGATAGCGAATTCTTGATTCCAAATAATATCTTCTGGAACAGATTTTGGCAAATAAAATACGTTGGTCAGATAGAAGTCGAGATAAGATTTAAGTAATTCCAATTGTTGTTTTTCCTTCTTTCCTTTAGTGCCACCATCTACCGAAAACTTAATATTTTCGTTCGTTTGTTCCTTAATTTTTAATTTAAGATAATCAACATTTATATCGGACACTGCAAAAGTTTGCCAATCAAAGTGTGGGAAGCTCGGAGATTGATCCCCGTCAAAAAATATAAAATCATCAGTTCTTTTCTCACGACAAAAAACACTTATGAATTCTTTTTTTAGTACAGACTCCCCACCGGGATTGAATCTGACATTAAATAAATTATTAGTGGCATCGCCCATTTTCTGAAGTACACCTGAAACAATTTCTTGGGCCAATATGTCTTCTACAATTATATTTTTCCTCTTGGTGATGGGGAATTCAATATGATAGAATGCTTCTTCAGAGGTAAGGTTTTCCCTAACCAAGAATCTTCCATTTCGGGGATTTTGATAGAAAACTTTTATAGCTTCTTTGGGCAACCCCTTAACTATTGATGGGGAATGGCTCGTCAACACAACTTGATGTTTTTTTAATTTGATTTGTTCCAACAGGAATAATTTTAATCTTTCTTGGGCACCTGGATGCAAAGATACTTCAGGTTCGTCCAGTAAGATAAGTGAGTAGTTATTAGCAGCAAGTACTTCCCTAACCAGCCTAACGACTGCCATTTCACCACTACCCGCAACCGCCTCAGAATATTTCGCAAAATCCGTTTGAAATAATATCGAATAGCCCTCATTCCGAAATAGTTCGTGTAAAACGGACTTACCACTTATATATTTGCGGCCTAGGACAAAAGAAATCCATTCTAGTTCTTCAGAGGATAAACTTTCTACTGGGTCATTTAAAACCCTTGTATTCGAATAAATTTTTGTTTTTTTCCCAGTAAACAAATTATTAAGAGAAGAGGATTTTGTCCGAAGATATTCTTGCTTGTTTTTGGCCCTGCTGTTCTTTAAATTCCCAAAATAATAATATTTGTCAAAGGCACTTAATTCCGCTCTAAAATCGAGATAGACAACATTTTTGATTATTGGTCTATCTCTTTCATTTTTATTCTCCCTTGTTCGCATACCTGCCCAAGCTAGCGGTCTTGGCTATTTCGGAGTGATGGTGCCACCCATTTCGGTCGAATGGTGCCACTTTGAGAGATACTGCAATTATAGTTAAAATTTGTTTTTATTCCTTTTTTAAAATTCCTTTTCTTAACGATTCCCCTTTTAGGTCGATCCTATGTGAGGAGTTTACTATCCTGTCCAAAATGGCATCGGCAATGGTTCCCTCCCCGATAATATCGTACCATGCCGATACGGGTATCTGTGATGATATGATCGTAGAGGTTTTGTTATGTCGATCATCGATAATATCCATTAGTGCTTCCCTTGCATGGTTGTCGAAGCCCTGCAGTCCAAAGTCGTCCAAAATCAATAGATCTGCTTTGAGAAGTTTGTTCAGTTCTTTAAGGTATGTGCCATCGACTTTGCTTAGTTTCAATTTTTTAAGGAGCCTGGCGGTATTGGAGTAAATGGTTTTATATTGCATCATACAGGCCTGATGCCCCAATGCTTGCCCCAAGTAGCTCTTTCCTACGCCCGAAGCCCCGGTGATGATGATATTTTCTTTTCGGGATATAAAGTCGAGCGTTGCCAAACGCTCGAACATGTTCCTGTCCAGATTCCGGTTCTGTACATAGTCGATATCCGCAAGGTTGGCCGTTTGTTTGAACCCCGCCAGCTTTAAGAGGCGTTCGATCTTACGGTTCTGCCGATCATCCCATTGATGGTCGGTCAGGAGCGCCAGGTACCCATCGGCAGTGCTTTTGTTGGTGCGGTTGTCCTTTAGGTGGGCCGCGTGCAGCTCCGCCATTGCCCCCAGGCGCATTTGTTTGAGTTTTTCGATAGTCTGATTGTTGTTCATGATCATTGGATTTAAGTGATACGTTTTATCGATAATTGGAAGCGCCCCTTATATTTTGGTGTTCGGGTATATGGGACTTGTCATCTTCCAGGTCCTGGAAGAACAGGGAGCTTTGGTCCAGGTTGTTTTTCAGGATATTCTGGATACGCTTATAACTGACCGCATCGGCCTGCAAGGCCCTTTTGCAGGCATTGTCCAGTCGCCCTGAGCCGTATGACCTATGGAGCTGTATAATCCCCATTGCACGTTTGTACCCTATCTCCGGATAGTCCACACCGGCAATTATTTGCCCAACACAGGCCACAACGTGGCTGCCGTGGGGAGTTGCCTTGTTCCTAAAAAACTCCGGGCTCCAATCGCTATACTGTTTGTGGGTACTGCTCAGGTGGTCCTTATTGGTGTTATACGACCCTTTGGAACCATTGCGCGGGTGCAGTGCGATGCGCTGGCTGTTGTAATATACCTCCACCATATTTTTGGTATAATGGATAACGGTCTCCCTGCCTATATACCGATAGGGAACGCTATAGTAGGTCTTGTCCGGGGAAAAATAGACATACCCTATTTTCTGCACTTTCGCCCTTCGGTACTCCTTGAGTTCATATCGTGTAGCGGGCAGGGGTTTTAGGTATTCCCTTTCCACTGATTGGAAGAGTTCCAGACGGCTGGCCTCCTTTCGTTTGAACAGAAGGTCGTTGTACCTTTCCAACAGCCGTTTTATCTCTTTGTTCAAATCTTCCAAAGAAAAGAAGGTCATCTCCCGTAAGGGATAATAGATACGTTGGTAGGCTAGATGGACGGCATTTTCCACCAAAGCTTTATCTTGTGGGGAATATCCCCTGGCAGGATTGATCACGCAGTTGTAATGGCGTGCAAAGTCCTTGAAGCTACGGTTGATCTGCGCTTCGTACCTATTGGACCTGGTCACGGCGGACTTGAGGTTATCGGATACAATGGCCTTGGGCACGCCCCCGTAAAAATGCAGGGCATTTTCACAACAACCGATCAGATCTTCGCGCTTTTGGCTCCTGCAGGCCTCCACATAGGTATACTGGCTGCTGGGAAGGATCGCTGTGAATACCTCGACCGGTACCAGTTCCCCCGTGTCCCTGTCCACGATATGGAGTTTCTTGCCCGCATAGTCGATGAACATCTCCTTTCCGGCCTCATGTTCGAGCTTCATCGAGCCTTTGATCTTTGCGTACTTGCGGCGGTAATGCTCCATGAACTGGGTATACCCGTACGGTTCTTTTGACCTTGAACTATACTCCCCATAATGGTACAGAAAAGTAAAACCAGGATGGTCCCGGGCCTTGTTCATGCCCTCGAAATAGCGCATAAGTTCATCATAGCGCGTATTATCGATGGTGGTACGGGAAGTGAAAAGTGCCTCCAGACGGGCATTGTCGAAGGACAGCAGTTCCTTAAAGGTGTGACCGCTCCCCTTGAACGAACGCATATAGGTGTTCACCGTATTACGGGAGATGCCGAGGGCAGTCCCTATTTTACGGTTGCCATAACCGTCCAAGTGCAGCGTGATGATCTGTTTCAGGTCCATTGGATCAAGTGTGTTGGCCATATCGTGCTTTTATTTTAGCGCGATAAGGTAATT
The DNA here is from genome assembly GCA_947494715.1 of uncultured Flavobacteriaceae bacterium. Lineage (GTDB taxonomy): Bacteria > Bacteroidota > Bacteroidia > Flavobacteriales > Flavobacteriaceae > Ulvibacterium. The sequence continues at coordinate 152,221 of CANLWG010000016.1, forward strand.
ACTTGATCTCTCGAAGTGGCACGGTTCGAACCGTTACAACCGGCACAAAACGAACCGTTTTAGTTCCCGTCCAAAATCAACTGGCACAGATCGAAACGAGAACTTTGGCACGGTTTGAACCGAAATGACTGGCACAAAGCCTCCGAAATCAGTGGCACAATCCGAACCGAATTAGCCACGGTCTACTTGTTTCCCAGTAATTGGGATCATTTTTTCTCTTAATTCTTGCTTTAACAACCTCTTTAGTTTGATTATTATCCTTGAATGAATACCAAAAGGAATGCCGTTTCCGCTTATCATTATAGTAGCTTACAGGGTCCACTTTGGTATCAAACCAAAATTTGTATGGGGTATGTCGGTCGGGTGCACCGTAAAGAGCATGTAAACATGAACTTTTACCACAGCCATTTTGGCCAATAAATACACTGAGTGGAAAGTCAAATGTAATTCTAGAGTCTATTTCGATATTACGGTAAAATGGAAATTGAATAAAATCAATGTATCGCTTTAAAAGACTGGCCGTTTTGATTGAATATACTTCTGATATTAAAAGTGATAGTTCTGATGTCATTCTTTTTATCTGCTCCAACTTGTCAACCACTTAGACTCGTCGAGACCAACTCTTGAAACCTTAGCTGCAAAGCTATTCGCCTCTCTTTGCGCATGTGAATCTTTTAAGTCTGCCAACCATTTAAAACGCTCTCCGTGGTTTGATTTGAAATAGTAGTTTGTTCTATATTTTGATGCCAGGACCGTATGCTTATTCTTGTTGGGGTAAAATTTAATTGTTTTGATTGCATATGCCTCTTTGGCAATTCTTAACTTTATAAATTCTAAGTCCTCTTCTACTACAAAATGAAATCTGGAGCCTTCTTCTGCCTTTTTTAAAGGTATAAAAAGAAACTTTCTTAAATCACTAATTCGGACACTATCGCAACGAGCCTGAATACAGAGAAAGTAATTCTCGTTTCCAGAGGAGGATATGGATTTTTTTGGTAGTTGCTTTAGTAGCGTTCCCAGTGTGAGATGTGGTACAATGCTAGGTTGCTTTAAATTGCTTTTGTGATGGGTAAGAATTGAAAATTCTGAATCTATTTCCGCTTCGTCCTTACCTGTGAAAATTTTAGAAGCTTTTTTGAAAAGATTTCTTTCATGACTTTTAAATTTTTTGTCAGGAGTGTTTGGATAGTCACCAAATCCATTTTTTACCCATTGTTCTCGGCATGCTTCTAAAAAGGATTTCTTTATCCAAGTCTTTATGAATGATTTATTTATATAGATTATTTTATCTTGTTCAATTTCGATAGTTTGATTAAACTCTTGGGATTCGATCCATCTGATTACACTACGAAGGGATACGGCCTCTCCTGTTTCATTATAATTCAGCAATGCCTGAATGGAGTGAGCAAGTGTCTCAATAAGCTGTACTTTGGAATCCTCAGGGTTTGTTAACAAAAGTCTATGAGTTAGAAATGATGGATCAAGCTCTTTCTTATACAATTTTATCAAGCGAAAAGTATTAACTCTGATAGCCGTTAAGGATTGTAGTACGAAATTCGTAAGTAAACCCGAGGTCATTTCTGTGAATTGCGAAAGAATAAAATGAGGCAACTCCTCGTAGTTGACAACTTTATCGTTCAATTCAGGATTATGTTTGAATTTTGGTTGACCACTTCCATCATCGCTCGCGGGTTTTGCAGCAACCAATATTCTAATGTTTTCGGTAAACAGGCAACAATTCCCCTTCTCTAATCCTTCGATATTTATGTCCTGAAGATCTTTGAATATTTCATCTGTTATTCCCGGCAAATCAAGCTCTCCAGTATATACAACTATCAGTTTAAGACTGCCTTTCCCTGTTAAAGGGTCGGACAAGATCTCACGAATAATCTTTCGAGTATGAGGCCCTCTTGGGTCATCTTCCTCAACATCTTCTTCGGAGTCTTCATCCTCGACCTCCGTAATGTTAATTTGCCAATCTAGCACAGTAACATCGGATTTTTTCGCTAATTCAGCTAGGTTTTCTATATCAGTTAAAGTTTCTGGACTGTAAACCGCACAGACCTTCTTGCTATTTCCAAAAACTTGGGTTATCCTTTTTGCATCAAATTCATGATGGTTTGCTTTTTCGGTTATAAAAGCCCTATCATCGATAAACACCACACTTTGCAGAAATTCATTTGCAATTTTTTTTGAAGATTCAAAAAACGACTTACTCATTCTTATCTGGATTGGTTTGGCGAATTTTAAAAGTAACGGTAGTGTTTTTTCGAGGTTCGTCCAATATTATGTCATAATTCTCTGCGTTTAAAACCTCTCTGCTTATGTGCAAGCCCATACCTCTTCCCTTACTTTTTCTTGTAAATCCTAATTCAAAAATTCGTTTCTGATCTTGTATTGTTATTTCCGGTCCGTTGTTTGAAACATAAATACCATCAGCATCAGCATGTAAACGAATAATTTTATCTTCCAGATTCCCTTGATTGAGCCAATGAATGGCATTATCTACGACATTTACAAATACAGGATAAAATGTAGATCTAAATCCATGTATTTTGGTTTTTGCAAACCCTTTAGTGTGCTTAAACTGAATTTTATGACGTTCGAATCTTGGCTTAAATAAATCTATTAAAAAAGTTTTGATTTCGAGCGCACCGATATCCTCCCTTGTTCGGTTTAGTCTCCTGTTTAATGGGGTAAATAAGTTGAGGTAACCATCAAGATGTTCGAAATTGATTTTTAGATTTTTATAAACGTCTTCTAAATTCTCATTTACATCAGCCCATGCCCGCAAGTCTTTGATACTATGTCTAATCGACTTTACAGTACTGTTAAACTCATGATGAATGACACCTACAGCCAAACCGAGTTGACTCAATTCAATATCAGCATGAATACGCTCCTTTAACTCGTCTAATTCTTCTGCCATGGCATCGGCAATCTGATCGTTCGTCACGATCTCATTGCCAGAGTCCCTATCCCAATAGATGCTTTGTAATTGTTTTATAACGCGCTCCAAAACTCCTGTTACTCGTTCTTTTCCCATGTTGATTTCAGCCTCCATGGACTTCCTTTCCTTTACAAGGTCAAAATCTTCACTTGATTGAACACCGAGAGTTTTGAATCTATCTTTCACATCTCTAATTTGATCATCAAGTTCTATCATTAATTCATTGGTAAGTTCTTTGACTTTGGCTGTGATTTCTGAAACGGCTTCCTTTGTCTCTTTTTCTTTACCGGAAGCTGCTTTTTTTGCTTCTAATGAGATAAATTCAACTGCCTGTTCCAATCGTTTTCGTTTGCTTATTTCAATATGTAACCTTTCCGTATAGTCATCAACATAACTGTCGATATGATCAATTGCCCCTTGAAACATAATGTTTTCCATCTTCTGAATCTCTTCGAGATAGGCATCGTAATCTTGGCGTGTTTCTCTAGATATTGTAAACCCTTTGGGTTGAGAGACTTTGATACTCTGTTTATAAGCTTCTATCTGTTTTCTGGCCTCAAGCTCGCAATCGATAAGAGCTTGACTTGCCTCTTCTGGATTTTCTATTGATGCAATTGAACCGAACCGCTTTTCTTGTTCGTTCAATAATTCTTCGAGCTCCGTTCTGAAAACCTTCCTATTTAGATTGTCAAAAAAATTGTTGAGATTTTGCTGAAATTTATCTTTACGGATTTTAGCCTGTTGGTCACGTCGCTCCAGGGCTTTGTAATACGCTTCTCTTTCTGCTCTTTTTTGAACCCAAAACTCAGTTTTAGGGCCACTTCCACTGCCGTCTCTAAAGAAGTCAGCAGCAAGTTGTACAAAGAAGTTTTTCAGGATATCTTGTAATTGTCTATAGGCCTTATTTTCGATAAAACCCTCACGCCCCGCTTTTTCTTTTAACTTGAAATTTTTTTCTTTTGAAATGTCGACCACTCCAAACATTCTTCTATAAGAAAAGAAATAAAATGAAGCACTTTTGGTTCGGTTCTTCTCAACATCTAAAAAGTCATAGTCGGAATCTCCATAAGGTAGAATTCTAATATTATCCCGATATATGTAGATTCCTCCAAATTTATCGCTCTTTGCTTTTAATCTTCCATGGTTTTCTTGGTCAAGAACAGATTGTTTTAATCGTCCTTGCAGGTAGGCAAAATTTATATTAAACGGACCGCATTCAATTTTTTGATAGTTATTTCCCGCCCAATTAATCTTATGCGCGAATGTTTTTTCATTGTAGATTTTAATCGTTCCAGAGAACTGCCCGAACTCGTCAAAAGTTCCTTGAAAGTGATGATCTGCCAATTCGAAGTCATCTGGTGAAAAAAATTGATCTTTGTCTAGAATGTCGTAGTATGTTTTATCATCTCCTCGATAATCCCTAAAGGCTAAATTAATTAACGGTTCAGGATGACCGGGAGTCATGGTGTTGGTGAACCCCACCAACATTTTTTCGGTTTTGGTAGCTTCCGAGCTATCCTTGTCTCCATCAATATTGTAGTTTAAAGTTTCGTTTACGGGTGTAATGTAAAACTGAGTTCCACCTTGATCTTCTGAAAATGTGAAATTTCCAATTAAGCTTTTTCCTAAATCTGCTGGCGATACATTCAAAACGCCTATGGTAGAAATAATGATTTGTGCTTCATCTTTAGTCAAATCATCCTTTTTTACCAAGTTGAGCAAAGAATCTACTAGCTCCTTTTTCATGCTATCGATATCCTTGGCCGTAGGTAAGTCATCAAATTCCCTTATTGGAACCACAACGTCATCTAAATCAAGGCCGGGCAACTCGAATATATCCCAATTTATAAGTGCAGCTACAATTTTGTGGTTCTCGGTCGGTCTTTTGGCTTTTGATAGAATTAATACCTGGCTGCCTATGGAAGCGATAGCGAGTCGTCCTATTCCCTTTTCTCCCATAACAGGGCGTTCAGGTTTATCGGGATCTTTGGGAGGAGGAGGAGTTTTTCTATTGGTAAATTTACTTTCTGTACCTAGAGTCAACCAACGAGTCTCAAAATCTAGTTTAGACATTCCCAAACCATTGTCTCTTAGAACAAGAATTTTTTGTTTTCGGAAATAGTCTATTTCTACATTATCAGCATAGGCATCGTGAGCATTTTTAAACAACTCATTGATTGCGGTGGGGACTCCAGCAATTTGCTGTCTCCCAAGTAAGTCTAGTGCACGTGCTCTTGCTTTGAATTTTGCCATTTATTCCAATGTTCTTTCAATGAATGGCCAATTGCCTCAGCCAGTTTTGGAGGTACTGCATTTCCAATCATAGTTGCAATTGCCCCTTTATTGGTTGAGTAAAAATAATAGTCTAATGGGAATGATTGAAGGGTTGCCCCTTCACGCAAAGAAATTGCACGATCTTGTTCGGGATGAGAATATCTCCCGGTACTTGTGTATGTAAATCTTGTAGTAATAGTTGGTGCTGGCTTATCCCAAGAAAGGCGGCCATAAACATCATGATGACCATCATGATCTTTGTAACATTCTAATTGTAGCCTCTCATTGTTCGCCCATGCTTTTCTGGAGCCACCATTTTTCGGTGTATTTTTAACTCGTTCTAAGTTAAGTTCGGAAAGTCTTGATGAAGAATGTAAAAATGAACTTCTATCCTTAGTACCCGCTTTAATTTTAGGAAAGGTTTTGTAATTGCCAATTGCACTTTTTACTGTAACTAAATTCTCCTTCTTGCGAACTTGCTTAGGCAGTGATATATCTTTAGTAATCCTACTTGCTATTAAAACAAATCTTCGTCGATTTTGGGGCACTCCAAAATATTTAGCATTCAACACATTTTGGTCAAAAACATACCCTTCTTTTTTTAATGCTTTCTTAAACTTATGTAGCGGACTGCCAGACTTGGTTTCTAAACCAGGAACATTTTCTATAAAAACAATGCCTGGAAGATAGTAAAGAACAAACTCCTTGAAATCATCCAGTAACAGTCTATTTCCTTTTGATTTCGTTTTATCAGACTTAAGATTTGAATAGTACTGGCAGGGGCTGCATCCAACAAAAATCAAATTTTCATCATTCCTTTCTATAGGCAGTAATTCACTTAACTTCTCACATTCAAGGTTTGAGACATCCTCGTTTACGAATTTGGCGCCGTTGTTCTTTTCGAAAGTCGTTTCAAATTTGGGATCTATATCAATTCCTCCGAGCACCGCAATGCCCGCACTTCTAAAACCACAGCTAACGCCCCCAGCTCCACAAAAGAAATCAACTGCCTTCAAAACAGGTTTATCTAAGTAGTCTTTGGTTGTGATAGTCAATTTGATTTTTAAAGCGGTAAAACTCTTACAAATTTAAAGAAATGTTATCAAAGTTATATACCTTCTACCTAGTTAACTCATTGGTAGCAGATAATATTCGTTCATTATCCCTAAAGTTATCTCGGTAATTACAAGCACTAGATTGACCTGATCTCATTTAGATAATCGTCTAAATAAATTTCTTTTTGTTTACCTTGAAGGGCTCATCCTTTTTCAAAACTCCTCACATTACACCTTTTAGGGACGTTTTTAGGATTGCAGATGAGCTCTTTGAAATATAGAAAAGCAAAATATTCAACAACGGTCCTTTTTCTAATAGAAATTATTTAAAAGAGAATTTGTACTAAATTCTCCCTTCTTTGGCAAAGCTATAAAAAGACCCATGTGGTGTAACGATAATGTGGTCAAGCACTTTGATGTCCAACAAATTGCCTGCTTTTACAATTTTCTTGGTAAGTTGAATGTCTGCCTTACTAGGGATAATAACTCCACTCGGATGGTTGTGTGCCTTATGTAAAGCTTTGCATAAGACCCATTATGTAGAGTGTAAGATTATGTAGAGTAAATCCCCTAAACCCTTGTCATTAATAAGAAGAGTTTAAAATT
>CANLWG010000017.1 GCA_947494715.1 uncultured Flavobacteriaceae bacterium
CAAAGCCCCTTCTTCAATATAAGCTATTTGGCGACATACCCTGCCATTGGTAAGGAATCTTTCCTTCTTCTGAAGTGTAACAGGTTTAAAATGAGATATGATATCCTCCACTTCCTGATCGGAAAAATTAGAGAGCTGGAGCAAGGTATCCTTCAGTGTTTCCATGATTAGCAAGTTAGCAAAATGGATACTGCATCAATATCTCCAATATTAATTAAAATTTCTATTAAAATTTTCTGTTCCAAAAAATGGCCTTTTTGCGGGACTAAATGGCAAAACCAATATTCATTTTATTAATGTGTCCCTTTCTTGGTCTTTTTTAGTGGTTTCGTTAATTCACCTTTTATGGGACACTTTTAAAGAAATCTGGTTTACTTTACCGTTTGGACAACAATTCAAAAAGAGGGCGATTGATGTAATAGTTTGCGGTGCCTATCCGTTCCTTTTGGAGCAGTCCATCATCAGCCAACTTGTTAAGGTAGTTTGCGGCGGTCAATCTGGAAACTCCCAGATCATTTATTACAAATTCAATTTTTGTATACGGATGTTTGAACAGGTTGTTCAATAAATCCTGACTATAGAATTTATAATTGGACCTAAGTTTGTTTTTGTACTCTTGCATCAAAGTCCTTATTTGTAGAATCAGGGCAATCGTGTTTTTTGAAGTTTGTTCCACTCCTTTGATCATGAACAAAAGCCATTCTTCCCAATTGTTTTCGTCCCTTACTTCCTGTAGCAGTCTATAGTAATCCGCTTTATGCTCGATAATATAGCTACTTAAATATAAAATGGGAAGTGATTGTAATTTTTCCAGTATTAGGTATAGGATGTTGATAATTCTGCCAGTGCGCCCATTGCCATCATAAAAAGGATGTATGCTCTCAAATTGAAAATGAATAATGGCCATTTTAACTATGGGGTCATAATCACTCTTTTCAGAATCATTGATGAATTGCTCAAGATTCTTCATTAGTCTTTGGATGTCGGTTATATTTTGGGGCGGGGTATAGACGGTTTCACCTGTTTTTGCATTTTTTAAGGTTGTTCCAGTTAGCTTTCGGAATCCGGCATTGTTCTTCTCCAATACTTCTTGAATGGCCAGTATGGTGCGATTGGTCAGTACCTTTTCATTTGAAATTAATGAAAAACCCTGTTTCAGGGCATGTATATAATTTTGCACCTCCTTGGCATCAATGGGTTTAAAAACACCAAGATTTAATTCTGACTTGTATAAATCATCGTGAGTGGTAATTATGTTTTCTATTGCAGAACTGTCCTTTGCTTCTTGAAGTGCCAGGGTATTGATAAGGATATTCTGATTGGGAATGGTAGATGCAATACCTTTTAGCTCGGCCAAAGCTGCGTGTGCAGAAGGAAGGCTTTTGAGCACCGCTTTTGTTTCTACATCGAAGGCCACGGGCAGTTCAGGTAGTATATAATTAATATTTTGAGACACTATGTATAGATTTTTAATTTATCTATACAAAGATAGTATCTTTTGTAAAGAAAATGAATTTTTCTATACATAAAGAAGAAGTAATGTATAGATTTTCATCGTTCCTATGCCAACTAAAAACCTATTAAATATTGGTATAAAATCTGTCATTTATTCAACTGCGCCGGAGGGACTTGAACCAATCCCTCGAAACCCCAATTAATAATGGCTTTTCGGGCTTTTAAAAGAAGAGGCTCACCGAATAGGTGACTTTTGCTAAAAACCCTATTAAAATTGCACAAAAACCCCAGTTTTTTTAAGGTTTCTGTACAGTGAACTTTAAGAATAGCTTCTTAAATTAAGGAGCCTCTTTTATTATCCATTTGCTTTTCTTTTTCTTATGTGGAAAAATACCTATCAATGGGGATTTTTTCCACAGCATTATTGCTAGAAATTTGTACTGTAAATTATTAAGAATTGTATTATGAAAAATTCAGCAAGAATTATGTTTGCTTTTGGAATACTAGCTTTTGGGCTGGTCTCATTAATAGTTTACCAAACTCAATTTCCAAAAGAAGATTTTACACTGTGGGTATTTAGAGTACTTATAGCTTTGGCCGCTGCCGCAATTAGTATTTCCATACCTGGGATGTTGGAAATCAGGTACTCTCGAGAAAAAGATGGAATGCGCCTTTTGACTAATGAAAGCAACGAACCAGACCCTTCGAATTTAGCTGAAAAAGAACCTGCTATTACTGCGTCTGGCGCAATTACGGTTTTCGTTCTAGTGTATTTGTTTAATCCAATTGCCTAGTGCAAATAACTAGCGTAGCACACAAACCATGTACTGAATTATAAGGAAGCTGGATAAAAAGACTATTAATCTATAATTATTTAACCATGCCAAGAAGAAAATACAGACTTAGAAAAGAAGAAGGAAATTTTATCAACTTGGATAAAGAAGAGGTATCCTTAAACATACCAGTAACGGAAACCGGTATGACCTACCAACAAGTTGAGAGAATTTCTAGTGAAGATATTAATGCAATATTGGTCCGAATCCAGGGTGGCCCAAATAATACTCCTGATGATCCGGTGATAGATTATATTTCTGAAAATCTATCTTTCAAAGAAATTAACATAGAAAAGAGGAGATTTGAAAGGGACCCCTATCTACTAGTTGTTATTTTTAACAACATGGAGGAGCTAACAACAGATGACATTGAATGCTTTAAGCAAGAGGTGGAAGATTCACGACATTATTCCGAAGCGGAAGAAAAAGTTAGATACAAGAAAAGATGTCAAAAAATTGGAATTGATCCTTTTCAACCAAGAGAACAAGATGGGGATGTTATAGGTGGAAATCAAAAGAAGTAAAATAGCATTATTGAGTATCCTTTTTTTAAGTGTATTTTTTTTGTTCTCTCAAAAAAAGGATACTCTTCTTTTATTCAAGTTTGCGGAGTTATTAGAGGTGGGGTCCTATAAGGAGTTAATTAACGAATACCGGTTAATTCATAAAGATATGGACCTTAAAAGCGATGCAGAGTATGACTTGTTAATTGGCTCGGCTTTTCAAGGTTTGAACATGGCTGATTCAGCCTTTTTTTTCTTCACCAAAGCAAAGAAAGAATTTCTTAATCATGGTAGATTAAAAAAAGTTGCTTTGGTGAATTTGGAAATCAGTGATTTATTGGATGGCCAAGGTAATTTGGAAATGGACAATTCCTATTTTAAGGAATTTTGGAACTATGCCATTACAAACAATGATACCATGCTACTTGCTAAAGGTTACAATCACATGGGGCGTACTTCTTTTATGGATAAAAACCCCTACATCCCAATGAACCACTTCAAAAAGGCTTTTGAATTATTTACAAGTGCACATAAGAAAAAAGGGGCCATTACAAACTTGATGAATATAGGGGTTGTTTACTCCAATCGATTAAAAAACAATGACTCAGCCAGGTATCATTATTTTCGAGCTTTGGAACTATTGGAAGAAAATAAGAGACATGAGGATTTTACTAACCTTCACCATGATTTATTGAATAATATAGGGAATAGCTATCGCCGATCTAAGAATTATTCAGAGGCATTAAATTATTACAAAATAGCTGAAACACTAAATGTCAAAAAGTATAAAGTAAAAACCAAAAAAATACTTTATGGGAATATGGACTTGACATATTATTACCTGAAGGATTATAGAAATGCTTATAAATACCTCTTCAAATACGATTCGATTAAGGACGTAATAAACCTAACAAATCAGAACACAACCATATCGGATATTAAGGAAAAGTATAATAATGAGAAACTGAGAGCTGATAATCTCGAAATAGAGGCAAAAAGAGTTCAAAATAGGAACCTTCTGCTAGTATCTATTGGATTATTATTAGTTGGAACAGGTATTGCTATTCTATTTCAAAAAAACACAACTAAAAAACGGCTACTTGCGGAGCAAGAAGTTATATTGAAACAACAGAGAGTTGAGAACTTATTAAAAGAACAAGAACTGGTAAGTATTGATTCTATGATTGAAGGTCAGGAAAAAGAGCGGCAAAAAGTGGCCAACGAATTGCACGATGACCTAGGAAGTTTAATGGCGACTATCAAATTGCATTTTGACAATGCTACGGTCAGTAAACAGGACTCAGCACTGCGAAATGCCCAAAAACTCTTGGAAGATGCATACCTAAAAATCCGTGGAATGGCCCACAGCAAGAACTCCGGTGTAATGAGCAATCAAGGACTGTTGCCTGCCATCGAGAAGATGGCCAAGGCAATTTCCGAATCCAATTCCCTGCAAGTGTTCGTGGAGGATTTTGGTTTGGGTGAACGTATGGAAAATTCTTTGGAACTTTCGATATTTAGAATGATACAAGAATTGGTGGCCAATGTGATAAAACATGCAGAAGCCACAAAAGTGAACATTCAGTTGACCCAACATGAGGATAGCTTGAATCTTATTGTAGAAGATGACGGTAAGGGATTCGACCGTTCACAATTGGATAAGGAATCCAATCGTATGGGGCTTACCAACATCGAAAAACGCGTGGAGCATTTGGAGGGAAACTTTACTGTGGATAGCGTGATTGGAAGGGGAACATCAATCTTAATTGATATTCCAGTATGATTACGGTAGCCATAGCTGAAGACCATCAAGCACTGATTGATGGTATCCGGTCTTATATTAAATATGAGGATGATATTAGCATCATCGGCCATGCCAACAACGGTGAAGAACTGCTCAAATTGGTCCGCTTAAAACAGCCCAAAGTGGTACTCTGCGATATCCGTATGCCCAAATTAGATGGTATTGAGGCGACTAAAACCATTCTCAAAGAGCTGCCCCATACCAAGGTGATAGCTTTTACCATGTTTGACCGGGAAGAAGCCGTAAAACAAATGCTGGCCGCAGGTGCACATGGTTATATTCTCAAAAACAGTAGTTTGGAAGTCGTGTTGGAGGCTATACGCGAGGTAACCTGTGGAAAAACCTACTACGATAAAAAAATACATCAGCCCAACGCTGAAAAAAACAGTACCAAAAGTGTACTCTCTTCTCGCGAGCGAGAAATTCTTCAACTTATAGCTAAAGGCAGAACTTCTCACCAAATTGCCGATGAATTGTTTATTGGGAAAAGCACGGTAGATACCCACCGTAAAAACATGATTCGAAAATTAGGGCTCAGTGGTGCAGGAGAACTGTTGCGTTATGCGGTGGAGAAGAAGTATGAGTTTTAGCCCCTGTTTATTTAAGTAGTCTATCCAAAGGATTAGATACTTCTTTTTTATTCCAATTAATTCAAAATATACAGCTTAGAAGAAAAATCCCTACTAATGGGGATTTTTCTGCACTGAATTTTGTTGAAAATTAGCATAAACAAATAAACAATTATGAAAATGACTAAAGCAATAACCAGCCTTTTCATGCTTTCAATGATGTTTGCAATTGCTCAGACCAAAATTGACGAAACCTTGCAAAGTATACCGATAAGGGAAAATCTAAATGTCTATTTGGGAGATGATAGCCTTAGATTTACTATTGATAGTGGCGAGGATCAGAATTTGCCAAAAAATAGCTTTTTAGTTGCTAAAAGGGTGAATAGTATAAAACTTACTTCTCAGTTTTTCAACCCTTTGAAGTATCGGATAGTATTGCAACAAGAGGAAAAAGATGATCCTGTATTTGTAGCTGCGGATGAGGTTCTTAATTCTTCTATTTATCCTACATTGAGTCAAGTCGGTTTTGGTAATATTATTGGTGCATTGAAAAACCAATCAGACATGTCAATTGCTAGTAAAATAACAACCAATAATAAAGTAAAACTAAAAAAGAAAGAGCAGAGATTAATTAATTACAGTATAACCAATCCCGAGCTCGCTGAGCTATATGCTTTCTTAAAAATATTTGACCCGAAATTTGAAACAAAGGCAGAAAATGAAAAATATTTGAAGGCAATGCAAGACTTTAGCATTGCTGATGTTGTTTCTGAAATCGAACAGTCAACAAAAGCTCTTTTTGCCAATTTGTTGGCAATCAGTTCATTTAAAGAAAAAGAATTAAAAATTGCTACTAATGATGGGCTGCTAAAAACAATTGAAGCAGACACTATCCTTTTAGAAAAGGATTACATCAAACTCGAAACTCAACTAATAGATCTTAAAAATCTACTGTCTAATAAACATACCAGTTTGGCTGTTATTATTGACCAAAAACTTAAAATAATAAGGAATCAAATTTCCGATGTCAAAAAAATAACAACTAGTTCAATATCTCACTACGAAGTATTAAAAAGTCCTTTTTTAAAGCTAAAGGAAAACAAAAATCGAAAGCCAAATGAGATTTTGAATGAAATGTTTCTTGTAGATGTTGATATTCCGGCTAGAAGAAAATTGAATGAGGTGGTACTAAAGCTGGTGAGCTATGAATTTGACAATAATTCAAAAACTTTAACTGAAAAGGAAACAAAGATTTACACGATTGTTTTTCGCAGATACAGTTTTCTGGTCCCCAGAGTATCTTCAGGCGTTCTCTACACGGATTTAAGCTTTCCGACTTTTGGTACGACCTTGGATGAGGAAGGAAACACGGTGATATCTCAAGGTGAGGATAATGATAGTGAGCTAAGTATAGCTACTTACTTAGATTTTCATTTTAACTCCCTAAATGAACTTCCTATTTTTTTGCAATTGGGTGTTGGCCCTTCCAGAGAGAAACCACTTTTGTTTACTGGAATAGGCATTGATTTAATTGATAGAATCAATCTTTCTTTTGGTGGAATATTTACCTGGTTCCCAGAGCTCAACGATTTAAACATTGGAGATCAAGTCTCAGGAACTACAGAGATTAACGATGATATTACCTTCCGGTTTTCAGGAAAACCGAGATTTTACTTGGGTCTTAGTGTTGATTTATCAAAAAAAGGAAAATGAAAAAACTATTACTTGTGTTAAGTGTTATCCTTTTTACTTCCTGCAATAACTCTTGTTCCGAGAAGAAAGAGATTTCGAACGATAGCTTTGAAGAGTTTTTGGGTAATCTAGAAAAGAGCGGTAATCTTTATCAAATTAATGCGGCTTCAGAATCGAGTGAATCAATCAAAACAGGTTTACAGCTGTTAATGGAGCAATTCGGACCATTAAATGAAGACAAAGTAAAAACATTGTTTCAGTTGGAAATAGAATCCTTAAAAAGGCTGGATACAATCACTTTAGGTAAGACATCTGAAGTTTTCTCTGGGGATACAACCAATGTGAGAGGAAGAAGATGTGGAACATATGATTTATCGGATTCAACAGCTTTAAAAGCATTTTCAGATGGTAGCAGAATGGTTATGCCAAACATTTTGCCCAGAACTTATTTTGTGCCAGTCGAATTTCATGTTGTTAATAGCGATAAAAACGCATGGACCCCAACACTGTCCGATTTAAAGGAACAGATTTCGATCCTAAATCAGTATTTTTTAGAAATTAAGATTATATTCTATATTTCTAAAACAACCACACACAGCAATAAAAAATGGGCCAAAGCATTTCGAACAAGCAAGGGCAACACCATCTTTGACAACAACTATAGGGATATGGTCAATAACATTAAATGGGATAACCCTAGTGCCATGCACGTTTATATCAATCAAAATATTAAAGTTCTTGGACAAGCCACTTTACCTTTTGAAAATCCTGAATATCAAACAAAATTTGACCATATTCTTATTTCGACACATTCTCTGAAAAACCGGATTGATCCAATTTCGGGCTATCAAATGCAAGGAAAAACCCTTGTGCATGAGGTTGGACATTTTTTAGGGTTATTGCACACATTTCATAGCAAATCGAATAAATGGGACTGTGATAATTTGAATTATAATGGCTGTAATTCGCCTGGAGATTACGTGAGGGATACACCTCCTCAACGTTACTGTCATTTTCATGGCTGCGGAAAATGTATTAATAATATGGGGAAAGATTGCGAAAACGAGGCTGATTGTCTTACCTGTAATACCTGTGCTTTTGACGTTACTCCCGATGATGTGAATAACTTAATGGGCTATAACCCAGATGATTGTATTGATAGTTTTACTCCTGATCAGTACGCTAGAATGCAGAAATACTTTTTGAGAAATAGAGGTTATCTAATTTCACAAGTTGAAAATCTGTTTTCAATATAGTGAGGTTTGTTTTACAGCCAAATTTGAATTGCCCAATTAACTTGCCTTAAAATAATTTGACGTATAAAGACCAGAACCTAAACCTAGAACGGCACTGTTCATTGGTGTTCTGAGACTATTGTATTTTATGACTCACCGAATAGGTGACTTTTTATCAAAAGAATGGGTTTGAAGAATAAAAATTTTATTTCATTCCAAGTTGATTCATCTTTTTTTCGAGTAACGCAATGAAATTTCCTTTTTGATCTTCATCTAAAACGCTTCCCTTGATTAAGGATGGCCACTTTTTTGCCCCATCAACAATTCTTGTCCATAGGTTTTCAATGGCCTTTTTAGGTATTTTTGCCCTTTCCATAGCAGTATCAAAGTCCACTTTCTTCAATTTTCTTTTTTTACCATTTAGATTTAATGCCAATTCCTCAGGATCATCGGGTATAAACAATTGTGCGGAAATCATATCGTAAGCCGGAGCCAAAGAATATGATTTCCCATCATATGAGATCAGGGAAAAGTTTTTTAAATGCATATCGTTATTACCAATCAAAAAAGAAACAATGACCTGTTCATAAAAGCGTACTACATCGAATAGTGGATTCTTTGAGAAGGTTATTATTCCTTTTGCGATTTGCTCGTAGGAACCACGGTATTTATGTTCTGTAAGACGTTCCGTGAATTGGCATGCATCTTCCATGGCAAATTTATCTCCTTTGGCATTTCTGTCTATTCTTCGTGTCAAATAGGCCAGATGACCATCCTTTAGTTTAATTAACAAAAAAGGAACCGTGTCAATTCCACATGCTTTTGCCATTAACATTGACAATGCTTCTATTTCTGGCATTTTTGGATATTCTGAATGGGGAGGCTTTAAAATATATCTGCCGTTTAATGCGCCAACAATGGTCAACCTAGGGTTATTCTCTTTGGTAAACCCCAGGGAAAGCTTTGGTTGTACCCCAGTTACTATGACCCGTTGGGCTACATTTTCTTTAGCGAGTTCCTCAATTTGGGATAGTTTATAATCTAATTGAAGAACGGGCTCATCTTCTTGCCAAAATGCTTTTAGGCAATCTTGACGATATAACTTTTCGCCAGGGTTGAGAGGTTTTTGGGAGGCTAAACAATTGTTCATTTTTCCAATACGCTTATGTTGCCTATACAGTCCTTACAGGTCGCCAATAAAAGTCCCATTCGGTCACGCGGATTTAGTTTCCAATTCTTGTGGGCAATATCCAATAACCATCCCTCTGGAATCAATCCATCAAAAAATGGAAAGAGGAAATCTGAATGAAAGTCTTCCTCTTGGAAAGGCAATGTCAAGGAAACGGGAATTGCATTTTCCTTTTCCAAATACGCTGGTGAGTAGCTAAAATGATAGCCTTCCTCGTCCTCGACCAATATGCCCGCTAAGTCTTTATGTACCCAAATCTCTCCTTGTCTCATCACTTATTGGTGTTGGTGTTAACTCATGCCCAAAGAATAGCAGTACTTGATTGACTTTGTCGGTCATCAAATTGGGTTTTCCTTGTTCCAGTTCACGGACAAACCGAAGTCCAACTCCAGTAGTATCTGAAAGTTCAACTTGGGTAAGGTTAAGCTCTTTTCTTCTTTGCCGAGTAAATTGAGCAATAGGATTATGCCTGTTCCATGTTTCCATTGCTATACCTTTTAGGGTATAATATAGACTAAATTATTTTAATTATACCTTTTCAGGTGTAAAATAGACAAAAAATTTGAATTTATACCTTTTAGGGTATAAAAAAGTACCTAATTCTTTATTTATACCTTTATGGGTATATTAAATATTTTTAGATTGACTTACTTATGACAGGGAAATAGAAAAACGCTTTTCCAACTCTTTGACAGCGATATTTCTTTCTCTGGCTCTTCCTACGCGCAGGGCATCAGCGAGTGCTAATAATTCATGAAGTTTAGCATCTTCTAAACAGGCTTTGGGAACATTGCGGTGTAAGGGCTCAATGGCAAATCCACGATTTGAACCTAGGGCATAGGGCCAAACATAGTCTTGTTCACTTTGAATGACTTCATTGAGTGGGGGAGCACTGTGGGAAGTCAGCACCCCTCTGACAGAAGAAGAAGGCTGTTCAGGATATACGTAGCGAAGTCCATATTTCAAAAAATCAAGGAGGGCCGCTTTAAAAACTTGCTTTTTGTCTCCCGAAACAAGGCCTGCTATTTTGCTTCGGTTTAAGGATTCGCTGACCTCACTTTGACTTATGTATAATTCATTGGCCAAGTCCTTGTTGAACCATGGTTTATCACCCTTGGCTATAATCTTAAGTAGAATGACCACATCATGTGGTCGCATACCATTATGTTTTTTCATAAGATTGATTTGCAATTCGCGAATCGCGATATGCGAATCTACAATAATTTTTGAAAATACCCACAAACCAATACACACCATACCTCATTTCACTTGGATGGAGTGCATTGATTCTTTCTATCCGGACACAACCCAAGTTTCTTTGAAATTGGGTTAAGTCCTATTGCTGAACATAAAAGACCGCTAATTAGCCATTTTGATGTTAATTCATATCAAATGGATTCACTCTATATGTATTATAACCTCTTTCGCTGTGAATTTTTAGGATACATAAAATCTGTTATTTTTTATTGGGATTTAATAGGTACAGAAAGCACATCGTGTTTACATTTTTAAGCGAGCTTTTGCGAGTGAAAAATGTACAGCAAGAGGGTAACACGCTAAAGCGATGTTACGTACATTATTCGGTTGATTATCAGTTATTTGTATTTTTTGAATAATTTGATGTCGTTACAAGTTTATTGAAAAACAGCTTGTAAGGCCTATAAACATTGAAAAAGTTTATTGTAAAATAGTTGCAACGGAAAAATCTGATTTTGTAAATGTCTGACAATCAAAGTATTGGATTTTAATCCAAAATGGCCTAAAATTATTTTTGCGCCAAAAACCTTGGAAACCCCTATAAACATTGAAAAATTTTGACACAAAAAAATATTATTTGCTTCTAATTGTTGGTGTTTGAGCCACTATTTTTTAATGATTTAATTTGATATAGTTTGTTGCTATTTGAAGAATGTGGGAGAATGGAATTGGAAAAAGGAAAAATAATTTGAATGCAGCAAGTACGCCCTATTTCGATTTTACTTAACGCTTATCTACCGGAACACTATAAAATCGAAATAGGATCCGGCGCAGATTAGTTATGGTGGATTTGGGGGCTGCGCTTCTAAGAAAAATTCTCCACGTTTGCTTGAGTTTTTAGACCTATTCCGAAAATAATTTATTGTGGGTATTCGACTCTTTACAATAAGCGGATTTTGTAAAGAGTTTTGTTTTTTAGAAGTATATTCCAAAGAGTTTTACTGCGATATCAAAATGATGGCCAAAGGGCAAAATGTAAAGAGTAGTGCAATATAAATTTTTAATTAAACCTAGATTATCACACAATTATGGTATGACTTGGGTCTTATTTAGGCAAGCTTTTCGATTATGTCATTATAAACTTCTTCACCAAGTTTTGGTCCACCAGGATGATCTATATAGACAGACTTGTAAGTTATAAAATGTTCTAGTAAAATTTCTTTGAACTCCTCTTCTTTGTAGTATAAGATAAAGTCAATGCAGAAAAACCCTGAGGCTATGTCTGTAGAATCATATACAAAATCGAATAAGATATTTTCTCCAATAATAGCTCTGCCAACCCAAATAAATTTGGGGTAATTTTTTAAAACAACAGATTTTTTGACCATTACTTCGTAATCACTTTTAGATACTTGCTTTTTATACTCGTTACTTTCTATTAGAAAAATATCCCATTCTATTTCTAATTGAAACAAATTCGTTTCAAAAAAGATTTGATCTACAAGGCTAATTTTATCAAAAACATCCTGAAACTTAATTCTAATTTTTCGATACATTGGAATAATTACCGAGTGTATTTTAGCAGTAATTGAATCTCCGTTAGAATCTGACCACGCAGTCTGAATATTTTCATTGCCGGGAAAGCTCATTTTGGCGAAAGGTCCGATTTGATCATCGTGGGTATAAAACTTTTCAATGTTATCCGCTGTTAAAGAAATTTCTTGGGATTTTTCTTTTTCCGTACTAAAATCCGAATATCCATTAATTGTAATTAAATGTCCCACCCCATCGTCAAATTTGAGAAATAAAAGAATAGGCAATCCTGCTTTATTATAGGCGTAGATGAGTCTTTTGGCCAATTGAACGCTGCTCTCGAAGCGAGTTGAAATTATGTACTCAGAAACCAGGCCTGTAGACTCTATAGCTTTGCAAATTTGAGTAATGTCAAGACCAGGATTAGGAAAAGTTCTGCCATAGTTTAAAAAAAGGTTACCCCCTCGCTTTGTGATTTCGCTGGGTGAAGGCAAATCTGTATCGAAAAGCTTTGAGGTTTTATGGAATGCACTCCAAATTGCCACTGATGCACAAGCCGCTACCACTGTGTCTTGTTCTTGATAAACTAAGGATTCCAGCTCTAAAACTCTACCAAAAAGGTTGACCTTATATTGCCTACAACTGGGGTAGTATCTCTTAATACCATCTTCTCTAATAGCGTAGGTTTTGAGCAATGTTGGGCCGATAATACTGTCGGGTAATGGCTTAACAACTATGTATCCTAGATAATTATCATTTAGAAAACTAGATTTCGAATTATACAGCTCTTTCTCAAACTTGACTTTCTCAAAATTTGCCTTAAAAAAATGCACTCTTTTACAGTGCCTGTCGTAATCTTTGAAACAAATTGAATAATAATGAGAGTAGTCAATTAGGTAGGCTTTCGATACGTAGGGTTCTTCAACTAAAATAGTTTTAGCCCCTATACCGGTGGTTCCCAAATAACTTTTAAAGTATTTGAAATGGTTCCTTTCTTCTAGTAAATTTATGGGTATTTGATTGTTATCCAGAGCAATCTTTAAGTTCTTGTCCGAATAATCAAATATTTGATAAGCCGTTACCAAAATTATCGTCCGGCCTTGAAAGACATTGATTCAACATCAGATTTAAAACTTTCTCTGATTCTGTCATTGGAAGCTTTGACCTGCTCTAGTGACTTTATTAAATCCGCTTCGCTAATTTTATTAATTTGATTTTTTGCCGTGAGGAAGTTACTAGTTTGCGACTTTGCCATAAATAAAGGAAAGATGATGAATAGTATTAAATCATAACACTTAAATCTTACTTTTCGTATAAGAAAAGCATCTTTGTTCATAGCGAATATAGACATTAGAAAATATAAATTCAAAATTTATTTTATTTGTTCTTCTTGTTTTTAATTTTTTTGATCTCTTTATCCAAGTCAAAATCTTTATTTTTCTTTTTGGCTGCCATTAGAAATCTATCGGATTTTAACTGATTCTCTTCCGATGGTTTCTCTTGATTCTCTAACAACTTCCCAATACGTTCTAACCCTTGTTCAACAAGCAAATTAGGGTTCACTCCCAGTTGTTCCAACTTGTTGTCTAAATCTTCCGTGGAATAAGTACTTCTTTCAGATTCTTCGAAAATCCTGTTTAATATTTTACCTGTTACCTTTTTTGTCATAACTATTGTTTCAATGAACCAAATATTTGGTTCGCATTCATTTTTTCTATTCGTGATTTTAGTTTACGTATTAAATTGTTGTATTCATTGTTGCTTATGTCCAGTTCTTCGCAGATTTCCTTTCGTTTTGCTCCATCATAAACCAAAAGAAATAATTTAAATAAGATGGATTCCTTATCCAACTGTTTCTTCATCATTTCCAGGACTTGAGCTGCATTCAAATTTTCTTCTGTTGAATAATTCTCCGGATGATGAAGTTCCTGGATGTCTTTGGCGTCACTTGCCTTTACTTCTTTATTCCGAGCCAAATTGGCAACCATGCCCTTTACAACATGAAATTTGAGATAGCTCAATAAATCAGCTTTTTTAGGATTCCAATTCCATTTTTCCGTTAGGACTGCTGCTATGGCTTCATTGGCAATTTCCTCTGGAGAATAACCTTTGATTCCTTTTTCATAGAGCAAATTCCAAAATTTAAATCTTGAATAAGCATAGTACGTCAAGTCCTTAATTATGTATTCCCAGTCCTGTGTTTCAAATAGTTTTCTCTTCTCTGAATCCATATAACGTCAGCGTTTACATACTAATGTTATAAAGTTCCATAAAATAACAAAAGGATGTAAAAAAAGCTATTGAAAATAACCGATACTTTCTAACATTAATAAGTATAGGCACAATTAATAAAAACAAAAATTCAGATGCTATGACAGACAATTTAGAAATTATCGATTTAGAAGAGTTTTCAAAGGACAATAAAAAGCCCCCTAAACGCAAGCGTTATAGAATAAAGGTGGACCGCGATAAATTCGTTGTGGAAGAGGAATCTAAGACTGGACGTGAGATTTTGGAACTGGCTGGGAAAATACCGGCAACTCAATATCAGTTGAGACAAAAGTTCCGAGGAGGTACCGTCAAGAAAATTGGCTTGGACGACAAGGTCGATTTCACAGAACCGGGTATTGAAAAATTCATCACCATTCCCCTAGATCAAACTGAAGGCTAATGGAAACCAGACATGAATTTGATTTATCCAATGATGACCAAGGGTTTTTGGAGGCTCTTGGTCTTCCTTGGGAAACAGTAAGGGAGCGAGGCCAGCTTTGGCTGCTGATCCACAATTTTGAGCCTCCCCATGGCTATGCCCAAAAACAGGTTACAATAGCCATTAATATTCCATCAGCCTATCCTCGTGCCCAATTGGACATGGTATATTTTTTCCCCGCTATAGTGAGGTTAGACGGACATCGAATAGGTGCGTTAGCAACGTTGCACCTTGATGGCAAAACTTGGCAGCGATGGTCCAGACACCGAACTGCAAAAAACCCATGGCGTGCAGGTGTAGATAATATTTCAACCCACTTTGCACTTATCGAGAATTGGTTGCAACGAGAATTTAATAAAATCCCCTATGAAGTACCAGCTTAGGATTTCAGGCAAGCATGCCGATCAAATAAAAGGACATCTTTTTCCCGGAGACAATATGGAGGCAGTGGCCATAGGTTTGTGTGGGCATCATCAAGGTAAGGAATCGATTATTCTCTGTGTACACGAGGTCTTCAATGTTCCATATGATCAATGCCAACGCTCACCGGATTATGTGAACTGGAAAACAGAATCAATAATTCCATTAATTGAAAAAGCGGCCAAATTAAAGTTAAGTGTCGTTAAGTTCCATAGTCATCCTGATGGATATAATAGTTTTTCAGAATTGGATGATACTTCCGACCGGAAGTTTTTCCCCTCCATTTACGGTTGGATAGATGGTGAACAGCCCCATGGAAGTGTAGTGGCCTTACCCACCGGAGATTTTTTCGGCAGGATAATAGGGATGGATAATAGATTTGAGGATTTCGAACGGATAATGGTTGCTGGGGAAACTATTGGCTTATTCAGCCGAACTAAAGTGAAACTGAATCAAGACATGGCTATTAGAAATATTCAATCCTTCGGTCCTGGCACAACTGAACTGCTTAAGAATATGGCCGTTGGAATAGTCGGTGCTTCAGGGACCGGGTCACCACTAATTGAGCAATTGGTACGTTTGGGCGTAGGCAAAATTGTCATTATAGATCCTGACATTGTAGAGTTAAAAAATCTAAACAGGATAGTGAATACAAACAAAAAGCATGCAGAAGCAAGGTCTTATAAGGTTGATGTTTTGGCTAAGTCAATCAAACAAATTGGTTTTGAGACCGAGGTGGTAACCTTCACCGAAAATCTGTATGATTCGATGGAGGCCATCCGTGCACTTATTGGTTGTGATGTCATTTTTGGCTGTGTTGACAGCATTGATGGAAGACATTTGCTAAATCAAATCTCGACATTTTACTGTATACCATATTTTGATATAGGAATAAAGTTGGAAGCGGACGGACGTGGAGGCATTAATCAAATCAATGGTGCCGTTCATTATATCCAGCCTGGAGGATCTTCACTACTTTCAAGAGGAGTGTACAGCATACAAGGTTTGGAAGCCGCAACATTGAAACGTGAAAATAATGATGAATACGAAAAAAGGCTTAAGGAAAAGTACATCGTCAATGTCAATGTTGAAAGTCCGGCGGTGATAAGTGTGAACATGTTTGTATCCAGTTTTTGTGTAAATGACTTTTTGAATAGGATTCATCCATACAAGGGATATGAGCCCGGAGAAAGAATGGTAACTTGGTTATCTCTTTCGGAGGACATGATTTTCCACGATAGTGACGGGGTTCCAGATGAATATCTCTCCAAAAAGGTTGGGCTTGGTGATCAAAAACCATTTTTAGATATACCAGGGTTATGAGGTCATTACAGAATATAATCAGAAAAATTTCAACCCATTTTCCGTGGAACAAATATACCTCTAGATATGTTGATGATATTCCCGATAATCCAGTTCCCCGAGTACTTTATATAATTGGAAGTATTGAGGATTCATGGTTATTGTTCTTTAAATGTCCTTGTGGATGCGGTAAGGATATCCATTTAAATTTATTGGAGGATGACTCGCCGCAATGGAGGTATAGTAAGAATGGTAGGAGAATTAGCATTGCCCCATCGGTGCATGGGATAAAAGGCTGTAAAAGTCATTTTTGGATTAAAAAGGGGAGGGTTATGTGGTGCTGTTACTAAATTCTTAGTCATGCCCAGGACTTTAATAAGCAAGTAAAAACCAATTCGAAACTATCACTCTTTACAGAACGCACCTTCCGTAAAGAGTTTGTTATGAGTTAGAATTTTTAGTAGCCTACAAAATTTTCTAATGAAAAATTTTTAATTTCTCGACTTCTCCCTGCTTTCCTTGGCCTCAATTCCAGCCAATTTCTCCATTAACACCTTCATATCCTCCTCCACCTTCGAATCAATAATCTTAGCATAATGCTGGGTAGTCCGCAAATTTTTATGTCCCAACATTTTGCCAACGGTCTCAATAGGAACGCCATTGGTCAAGGTAACCGTAGTAGCAAAAGTATGACGGGCTAGGTGGGTAGTAAGGTTCTTATTAATGTCGCATCGGTCGGCAATTTCTTTAAGATAGGCGTTCGACTTTTGATTACTCAACACTGGAATCACGCAATTCTTGTTGACCACCTTAGGGTGGTCTTTATATTTCTCAATAATGGCAACAGCTGTCGGCAATAGTGGAATCGTAAAACCCGTATCCGTTTTAGAACGTTTCGATTTAATGTAGTAGCCACCTTCTCCATTTTGATAAATTTCAACAGGAGTTAAGGTTTGAATATCGATATAAGCCAAACCCGTAAAGCAACATAGCACAAACATATCACGAACGATGCCTAAGCGTTCTCCTTCGATTTCTTTATCGATAAGCTTCTGGAGTTCCTCTTTTGTTAGAAACTCTCGTTCTACGGTTTTAAATTGCACTTTGTAGTTATAAAAAGGGTCTTTCGCAAGCCAGTCATTGGCAACGGCGATACGAACAATCTTTTTAAAGTTGTTAACGTACTTCAGGGCGGAGTTGTGATTACAGGCTTTTGTCACCTTCAAAAAGTATTCAAAGCCTTTGATGAATTTTAAATCGATGTCCTTGACCGGAATATCATTTTTACGATATTCAGACTTTACATATTCGGCAACATGGTTTCTGGTAGTAAAATACCGCTTCCAAGTACCTAGCGCGAATTCAACACCGACTAATTTTTCCATTTGTTGATTATGTTCGTCAAAGAGTTGAAGCAGCATTTTTTGTTTTTCACCTTTCCCCAGATAAAGATTTTTAATATCCAATGAGGTAAATGATTGATCTTCTTCCATAAGACGAGCATGAATCTTATTTATCTTGTTTCGAATACTGTCTAAATACGAATTCAATTGGTTGGTCGTTAGGTTCGTTCCCTTCATTTTCCCCGTCCGAGCATTCCATTTTTCAGGGTCAACCTTGCGCGAAATGCTCAATTCGCTTCTTCGTCCATTTACAGTTAAACGCAAGTATATCGGCACTTTCACATCTTTTTCGAAATGTTTTCCTTTGAGATAAAATAGCTGGGAGAAATTATTGTTCATTTTGGATGCCTTTAAGAGTGTAAATAAAGGTACAAAAAAGAAAAATATAAATTTTATAATTAACATATTATCAGTTAATTACAAGGAAATCGGTGAGTGCTTTTGAAGATTAAAAACGCTCACCGAATAGGTGACTTTTTATTAGGTATTATATGATATCAAATGAATACAAATAAAATAAAAAACCCTGTAAATCAGATGTTTACAGGATTTTGTGTTAATTTGGTGTTGTAAAAGTGGAGCCGGAGGGAGTCGAACCCTCGTCCAAACAAGCAATAACCATGCTTTCTACATGCTTAGTATCTGATTAGTTTTCGATGTACACCTGACCAGAAACTGCCCAATGTACACTTAGCTTCTTTAAGTTTTAGTGATATCGCCAAAGCAAACAACATCCTTATGTTGACTTTTCTGGTGCTCCTTAACGGGTCGCCATCAACAAGGGCTACCCAGGAACATCTCGCTTCTCCGCCTAGCGGAGACGAGGCTAAATCCTACTATAATTCGGATTAAGCGGCAAGAGCGTAATTATTATCGCCAATTAAAAGTGTGGAAAATGAGATTAACGAGCTGTATCCCAGCGCTCGGCATGCTTACATCGCCATTGGTCTCGCTGTCAAAACCGGTCGGCCCCATAATGAGTTGAGTAAGCTTTACTTACCGTTAACGAATTATGCCCTGAGCCTACCTACCGATAAGGACGGCGTAGTCAAAGGGCCTATTCTTCCCATTGTTTTTTCAAAGAACAAATTGTATGGCGTTACCTGCCCTAAGGCAGGTCGGGCTATCGCGGGTACACACCTTTCTGCCGTCAGGCGGGGTACCTTGCTCTATCCCTAACGCGCTCTGCTCACCTTTGTTTTCATTTCGGTGAGCAGGGCAGCAAAGCTAATAAAAACTTTGCTATCGGCATTATTCCGTGTATTTTAGGACAAAATTTATACCAAAGTGAACATCAAGTTTGGAATCATTAGAGAACGTAAAAATCCTCCAGATCGGCGTGTAGTACTGCCCCCAAAGGCCTGCCAAAAAGTCCTGTCCGCTCATACCCATGCGGAACTGATTGTGGAACCCTCGTCCATTCGCGTTTTTACGGATGGAGAGTACCAAGAGATCAGCATTGAAGTCGCACCCAAAATGGAAGAATGTGATGTTCTGCTCGGGGTAAAGGAAGTGCCCATCGATATCTTGATTCCCAATAAAAAATACTTTTTCTTTTCCCATACCATTAAAAAACAGCCGTACAATAGGGAACTATTGAAAGCTATTCTGGAAAAGAACATTGAACTGTACGATCATGAGGTCATCACCAATTCCAAAGGGGTGCGGTTGGTCGCTTTCGGGAGATATGCAGGAATCGTAGGGGCCTATAATGGACTCAGGACTTATGGGCTTAAATCCGGAGCGTACCGATTGCCAAAGGCCGAAACCTTGGCGGATCAGCAAGTCTTGATAACCGAGCTTAAAAAAATAACCTTCCCCAATATCAAGATTCTATTGACCGGAAAGGGTAGAGTAGGGAACGGGGCCAAGGAAATGTTGGACGGGATGCAGTTAAGGGAAGTAAGTGTGGCAGAATATCTAGGTCAAGACTTTGATGAGGTGGTATATTGCCAGATTGATGTGCTGGACTATAACCAAAGAAAGGATGGCCAGATTTTGGGCGAGCAGGACTTTTTCCAAAATCCAGGAGATTATGAATCTACGTTTATGCAGTTTGCCAAAGAGACCGATTTTTACATTGCGGGTCATTTTTATGGGGATGGCGCCCCATATCTCTATACCCGGGAAGACGTGAAACATCCGGATTTTAGGATTAAGGTCGTTGGGGACATTAGTTGCGATATTGATGGGCCGGTGGCGACTACTTTGCGGGCCTCTACCATAGCAGACCCCATCTATGGCTATGACCCCAAATCCGAATCGGAAACCGATTATACCGCACCTAACGCCATTGCGGTTATGGCCGTGGATAATCTGCCGGCAGAACTGCCCAGGGATGCCAGTAGCGGCTTTGGGGATGCGTTTGTGACCCATGTAATCCCCGCTTTTTTCAATGGAGATGCGGATGGCGTACTACAACGCGCAAGGATGACCCAAAACGGTAAGCTTACGGAACGTTATGCCTATCTACAGGATTATGTGGACGGTAAGGAGTAAAAAAAGGATAAGCATTGGTCAACCCGATTTTTTCTTTTTTTTTCATCGGACATCGGACATCGGACATCGGACATCGGACATCGGACATGTCATGCTGAGCGCCCGCTTGAAAGATATCGTCGGGCAGGTAGTCGAAGTACCGAAAATCAAATTTCAAATTCCAAAACTCAACCATGTCATGCTGAGCGAAGTCGAAGTACCAGACTTTATTCCACCTGAATTTCCCATTCCAAAACAGGTTGTACCTTGGGAGCGGTAAAGCAACCCAATGCCTTTAATTTTAGATTTAGTTTATCCTTGATTTCCAAGGTTTTGATCAGCAACTTCTTCGTATCACCGGCGGCAATTTCGAATACCGGGGAACTGTCATAAAAAGTATACCCCATTTCGTTCTCGAAAAGCAGATTGCTGCTGGAATTATTTTTAAGTTCAATTTCCAGTACCTGGGTCTTGGGAAGGTAAGTCGCTTTTGTCACTTCGATGCTGGCTTCCAACAAGGGTTTTAGATATTCTTCCCTTCCTACCAACAAATCGTTATAAACGGCAACAGTCCTACCGGCAAATAAGGCCTCCTGTACACTGGCCAGATTTTTTTCTTTAGCAAAGATTAGGGTTATGGGGCGGTGATTCCCTTTTTCGGTATAATCCCAATCGATAAGGCCATGGATGTCGCTGGTGCCCATAACGGCCAGATTATGCTCTAGTGCTAAAGCCAAAGACTCCTGGGCATAATCCACGGAATTGATGACCTCAATGCCATGAAGTTCCCCATTCTTAATTCGTTCCTTTTGGAAATCGCTCAAAACCGGGACGCCTTGTGGACTTTGAGCATGCCATGCCGGATGGTTCCAAAAGGTAAAGGCATTCTGTTTCTTGGCCTCGGCAAAAGCATCCTCGGCCTTATCTTTTACGAGTTTATTGGCATCCGTAATAAAAATGGCGTTACTATGACCTACTGGTTCAGATCGTGTTATCTCGGAACCATGGGCAATGAGCAGACCATGTTCCTCGGCTTCTTTCATAGCTTTTATCAATTCGTACGAACGATTGCGGTCCGGATGGGGAATATCCACGGAATGAGGTTGGTATTCCAAATGCTCCGTCAGTGATATCAAATCAAGATTTTCTCGTAACGCCTCCAAAACACGTATGGTAGGCCAAACATTGCCATCGGAGAAAACCGTATGTTGATGCAAATCTGCCTTTAGCGTAACATAGCCATCTATATTAGGATAGCTCATTGGCTGCGCACTCGTATGGGAGTGTGATTGGGCATTGGCCAAGGCCATGCAGCAAAGGATAAAAAGGAAGGTGGTTATTTTTTTCATCTTAGATCGGTTTTTTCAAAAGTAAGCAATTGTGTCTTTTAGAATACTAAAAAGGAGGTGTTTACGTTAAGAAAAATTAAGAGAAAACAATTTCTTTCCTAAAGAAAACAGTGAAAACCAACGTAGATTTAATTCTTGCATTTGCTTGATACCGATTGTAAAAATCGAAACAAGATCCATAAAAATCCGCCAAAGGCCAAAGTTGTTGCCCAAACTTCAGTTTCGATAAGGCTTTGAAAGATTTTGGTAGTTAAAATGATTGGTTTTGTTAGAATATCCCAAGAATTGAAACGAAGAAACTTACCTAAATAAATACCATAACCACTGAGCATACAACTAATGAAAATGATACTATGGGCATATCGTTCGTCAAATCTATTTTTCAATAAAGCAAACATATCCATTAAGGACAATAGCCCTAATAACAGTCCATTGATAGCAAACACAAAGACCAGAAATAGGTCAAGCCATATCAGACTAGAACCTTCATGACGTATATGTATAAAATCGGTGATTATATATGGGCTATTCGGTAGGAAAAACAGCCAAGTTAAAAAACTGAGAATTCCCAAAGGATTTGATTCAAACACTTTCTTTTTATAGCGCAAGACTTGGGTAATCAAATAGGGCACTGTAGCCAAAAAAAGGTTCCAGATTAAAAAAAGATAGAAAAAGCTATTCGCAAGCTTCATTCGAAGGGCCAAAAGCAATAATCCAAAACAAATGGAGAGTCCAAGGTTTATATTTTGAGTATTGATCTTCGAGAGGACTATTTGCATGATTTTATAGTTTAAAAAACAAAATGAATATATAAAAAGGCGATTGGGTAATTTAGTAAAGCCGCTACCAAAGTCATGGTATGCTGTTCTATATCTGCAAAATTTAAGAGCATGCTCATAATTAAACAGAATACCGTAATACCATTTATTACAGAAGAAATACTTAGAAAAATTAATGCGACTACAAAAAGGAAATCCACTTTGACAAATAGAAGCAAAAGCATTAGCAAACTGCCGGTTAGAAAATAAAGGATTGTCATTTTCATGGCAAAACGATTGATAGAACAGGTGAAATATGCCATCATTTTCGTCTAGGACTTCGGATTTGGAATGCAGTATATTCCTGCCAAGTTCTTTCTCTTTGAATAGAAAGAAATTGAGCATACCTTTTTTCAATTTCCTTAAATGTGTCCTTGTGAAGAATAGTTTCTCTATTCGGTGTATGTATATAGCGATATAACTGTTCACTATTGGTGTCCCCAAGATTCATCAAATAGGATATATCGGGATGCTCAATATTTTCAAGATTATACCAAGTAATGGCACGGTCCCAGGGGATGCTTGCGCTCAACAAGAGAAGTCCAAAAACAACTGTTATGTTCGTACGTATCAAATATATAAAACCACGTAGACTGGCAACTTTGATATATACGGTAATTAATCCGGAAAGAGTAAGTAATAAGTATACAAAAACACCAATACGTTTATAGGTAAACCCTAGCGCATCAATATATTGAAAGTTCTTGTACAATGTAAAAAAGACCAAAATGACATTCAGCCCTATCCAAAAGTAGGTCAATTTTTTTAATCGTTTGTTGCCCTTATAAAAGTTAAGGTGTCCCCGGAAAAGAAATAGAATGATGATAATTGCACAAACAATTGAGAACATAAGTGCATACACCCCCTGATGTACTGATTTTGAATAACCGGCGTTACTAATAGGGTCTGCTTGAAACAAATAAATGATATCGGTAACCAAGAACAGTATTAAAAGGAGATTGAGAGATGAAAGGACAATGCTTCCTAAGGTTTGCTCGCTTTTCAATTTCTCCAGTATAGGTATAGTGAACAGTTGTTCAGGATGCTTAAGTTCGTTCGCTTTTTGTTGATCCAGGGCCAATAATTCTTTTGGATTATAGGGGTTTAGGATGTTTACAAACATGATATACCCAAATAGAGTAAAGAGGAGCCATGGAGCACTTATAAAATTTAAATCGATTTGCTGAATCAAACCATCAAATATAGGGTTGGCTTTTTGGTATAATAGTGCAAAAAGAATTAGTAACAAAAAGGCAATTATGATACCTTTTATATAATCTATCCTTTTTTTGGAAAGTACTTTTCTTTGTGATCTAGGTTGATTTATATGATTATTCAATTTAACCAGGGAGGCTATTATCATATTGACCACCCCAATAAACCAACTTAAATAGAGCGAACTTGTAGGAGCGATATATTTTCCGATTAAGATAAAGAAAGCCATGAAGTGAAGGCATATCTTGAAGGCAGTAGGATCCATAAATACCATAACTGCTGTAAACAGGTAAGGGAGAGAATATCCCCATGGTAAGGGTCGCTGTTTACGGCATATAAATAAGAATACTAAAACCAGGATAGATAATAATAAGGTGTTAAGTCCAAAACTTTTGGTGTAGAACAAATAAC
This sequence comes from uncultured Flavobacteriaceae bacterium, assembly GCA_947494715.1. Taxonomy (GTDB): domain Bacteria; phylum Bacteroidota; class Bacteroidia; order Flavobacteriales; family Flavobacteriaceae; genus Ulvibacterium. The sequence continues at coordinate 24,117 of CANLWG010000017.1, forward strand.
TGAAGGCCAAAGAGCCCAGGATAGATTTGATATGTATGCCCATAATGAAATTGTTTAATTGATTAAAAATGTATTTTGAATATGCTGGATTGGCTGATTCAGCATTTTGGAAAAATCGAGATAATGAAATCGAAACGCCCTTCGTCCCCGTATAAAGGCTTTGCCAAAGTGTTTTAGATAATCTGGATATATTAGTATACCCAACAAAATAACCATAAGAAGATAAGTACTACGCTTGCCATTGCCTAGAAGATAGAATTGCATATAAATCTCTTCAGGAACTGAAATTCCAGTACCGGTAAGTACATGAAAAACGTCGTGACTTTCTAGTTTAGGTTGTATTTCAAAACTATGTTTTAACAAGAAAGTGGCTAGATGAAAACCCAAACTAGTCTTGGGGTATTTTAATAATTCCGAAATAGAAATACCCCATACTTCATTTCGGGATATGTATTTCCGATAAGGTCCTTTGCTCCATTCATATAGAGTTTCTAAAACAATAGCTCTCATACTAAAAAATAAAGTACTTTGAAATTCAAAGTAAATTGATAAAAAAATTATTTCCCGATCAACTTCTCCAATGCATCTATATGCTTTTTAAATTCATTTTTTCCAAGGGTGGTGAAGGAGTAGCGGGTATTTGGCTTTCGGCCAATAAATTGTTTTTCCACTTTGATGTATTCTTCCTTCTCCAATGCCTTTACGTGGCTAGCAAGATTACCGTCCGTTGCCCCGAGCAAATCCTTGAGCAAATTGAAATCAGCATAATCGTTTACCATAAGAATGCTCATGATACCTAATCGGATACGATGGTCAAAGGCCTTATTTATATTATTGATTATGCTCATTTACTTCACTCCATTAAAATTGAGAGTCCCTTTTTTTGTTTCAAATTTTTATCACGGAACTGTGCTCTATTTCTTATCATGTTTAAAATACATTAGTGCCCCATAGATGATATGAAAAGCACCAAAACCCAATGCCCAAAAATAGAGTCCATAACCTATAAATTGTGTGGCCATTAAACCAATTATTATATTGGCAATACCTAAGTAGCGAATATCCCCCAAAGTATATTTTGAAGCATTAACACATGCCAGGCCATAAAAGATTAGGGTAGCAGAAGCGACAAGACCTACATAACCGTATTGCAATAATACTAAACAAAAAAGGCCTCCGGCTATTAGGGGAATCAGAAAATTCAGGATAAGGCGTTTACTTGATGCATCCCAAATATCTTCACCACTTTTTTTGGCTTTTCTTATTGTAAGAATCAACCCTGTTAAAATAGCCAATAAGGCCACGCTTATCGCAATTAGGAAAAGATTGGAGATTAAATCTGAATACCCTATGATTTCGTATAGGCCTGCTTTTGGTAAGTCTTGATGGCTTTTAACACTTTGAAGATGATCATCTATGAGTAGTTTTGCGATAAATGCTCCGATTAACGCATAAATTCCGGCCATAACTCCTGACAATCCGCTTAGAGAGATAAATCGTGATGAACGACTCATCATATTCTTAATTTCAGTGATATCCTCCAGGTATTTTTTTGCTTCCATTTATAAAGTACTTTGAAATTCAAAGTTATAATATATTTTTGAACTTTTAAACAAAATCATTCAAAAAAAGACGAAATGCATTTTTTTCAATTAGATTGACTATTTTCATTAATCCATTAATCCATTAATCCAATTCGTGAACCCCGCGGAAGACTATATCTTAAACAGACCTGAACCGTATCGCAGTATATTGTTGCATCTACAATTGGTCATTGAACATACGGTACCCGAAGTAGATTTAAAATTTAAATATCGGATTCCCTTTTACTATATAGAAGGTAGGCCCTTCTGCTATTTGAACCAGACAAAGGATTATATAGATGTCGGTTTTTGGAATTCAGCCCACCTTACAGTCCATTTGGAGCATATGACCACTGCAGGACGTAAAATAATGCGCTCCCTACGATACCGTTCCTTAGAGGAAATTAATGATACCGTTTTAATGGAAGTGCTCCAAGACGCCCATAGGGTAAAGGACAAAAAGTTCTGGAAGTGAGTTTAGTTCTCAGTATCCGGTTACAGTTGGCGGTAAAGAAGTTCAAAAAAACCCTTCTGTGGGTCTGATTATTTAATTTTACCATCAACCATCAACCATCAACCATCAACCATCAACCATCAACCATCAACCATCAACTATTCTTCTATCCATCCATTATCCTTATAGATTTGAATGTATTGGTCACTTAATGCATCCGAATCCTTATATTTTACACGGAGCTTCTCCAACTTTTCCTTCAATTCCTTCACAATAGCTACATATGCAGGGTCGTCATATACGTTATTTACCTCCTGTGGGTCGCTTTTACGGTCATAGAGCTCCCATTCGTCCACATCGTAATAGAAATGCATAAGCTTATACTTTTCGGTGGCAATGCCATAATGGCGTTTTACGGCGTGTACGGCCGGATACTCGTAATAGTGGTAGTATACGGCGTCCCTATCCCATTTTTCCTTTTCCCCTTTTAACAAGGGAACCAGGCTTTCACCTTGCATATCCTCATTAGGGACCACACCTGCGACCTCCAAAAAGGTCTGGGCAAAATCCAGGTTCTGTACCATTTCTGTGGCGGTAGTGCCCGGGGTAACTACATGGGGCCATTTGATCAACAAAGGGGTTTTGAAGGATTCGTTGTACATAAATCGCTTATCGAACCAACCGTGCTCACCTAAATAAAAACCTTGGTCAGAGGTATAGACTACCAATGTATTTTCATCTAGCCCGGTCTCGTCCATGTAATCCAAAAGTCGCCCTACGTTTTCATCCACTGCCGCAATGGTAGCCAGATAATCCTGCATATACCGTTGGTATTTCCAAACGGTCAAGGTTGAATCGTTCATGCCGGGGTAGTCCTTCTTGAATTGCTCACTTATTGGGCCGTAGGTTTCGTCCCATGCGGTTCTTTGTTCGGGAGTCATCCTATCCAAAGGAGACCACTTGTATTTATCCTCTACCTTTAGCTCATCGGTTACTGCTTGGGTAAGCTTATTGTCATAGCGCAATTGCATTTCCTTCAAAATCCCCATCTCCGCGGTTTTTGCAGCGGCACCCCTAGTTTCATAGGTATCAAAAAGCGTTTCGGGTAGAGGGAAGCTTTTTTTGGTGTATGTGGTGTAATGCCGTTGAGCCGGAAGCCATGTTCTATGAGGTGCCTTGTGGAGATACATCAGCAAAAAAGGTTGGGCCGTGTCCCTTCGCTTTTGCATCCAGTCCAACGTAAGATCGGTGATGATATCCGTTACGTAGCCGGTTATGGTGGTATCCCCTGTTGAAGTGATGAACTTCGGATTGTAGTAATCGCCCTGGCCGGGCAATATCTTGAATTCATCAAATCCCTTGGGATTATTGCCAAAATGCAATTTTCCGAACATGGCGGTCTGGTACCCCGATTTTTGAAGGAGCTGTGGAAAGGTTATGTTAGTGGTATCAAAAGGCATGCGGTTATCGATTTTTCCATTGAGGTGACTGTGTTTTCCCGTTAAGATTACCGCCCTGGACGGGGCGCAAATGGAATTGGTAACACTGGCATTGGTAAATAACATGCCCTCTTTGGCAATGCGATCTATATTGGGGGTCTGTATCAACGAATGGTTATAGGCACTGATGGCCTGATAGGCATGGTCGTCCGACATAATAAATACAATGTTGGGCTTTTTTGGAGTTTTGACCGCATCTTTTTCTGGATTGTCCTTACAGGAAAGCAGGCAAATAAAGCCTAACAAGGTAAATGCGATTGCTATTTTTCTCATGGATTCTTGGTGTTATAGGTTTTCAGTACTTTTATAAACTGTTGTACAAGCGGCATTAGCGCATCGGGCTGTTCGGCAATGTCCAATGGATCTTTTTCTAAGGGGTCGTCCTCAAGATTATAAAATTCCCCGTTTTCATACAACTTCCATTTTTTATTCTGCACATATCTTCGAGCTTGGAATTCCCCCCAATTTGGGGCATAATCACAAAAAATCCAATCCCGGGCCTTTGTTTCCTTGCCCAATAATTGGGGATAGAAACTATGGCCATCAGTCTGCAAAGTGTCCGAAAGGTTTCCTGTTGCGGTTTCAAAAAGTGTCGGCAAAAAATCGGTAAAATCTATGAGATTTTCATTAACGCTACCTGCTTTTATTTTCCCCTTCCAATTTGCGATCAACGGAACGTGGGTCCCTGCATTGGTAGTATTACCCTTGTCCCCTATCAGTGCCTCACCATTAATGATGGAGGTAACATCGGTATCCGTTCCGTTGTCACCAATAAAAAGAATGAGTGTATTTTCCCGGATTTTTAACTCATCCGTTTTCCGTACAATCTTTCCTATCAGGTAATCCATATAGTTTACCATTTCTGCAAAATGGAGGGTATCATTGACTTTTGATGTACTATCAAACCTATCAAAACTGGAATTGTTGGGCGTGGGGACAAAGGGGTCATGGGTCAATACCATGGGATAGTAGATGAACATGGGTCCATTTTGATTAGCTTCCATGAACGATTCCATGTACTCTACAAATAAATCCGGACCATAGACGCCCGGAAACGTTTGGGTACCATTTTGTTTACTGCTTAAATGAGGGTCTTTATATCGAGATCCGCGCTCATCTATTTGCCATAGGCAATAGTCATCGAACCCCGCCTGTTCGGGGGTACTACCCACTCTGCTACCTGCCAATTCTTGTTGATATGCATTGCCCAACAACTGCCATTTCCCCGTTATAAGAGTTTTGTAGCCCGCTTCCTGCATATAGTGCCCAAAGGTTTTTTCTTTGGCATCCAACAATCCGAAACCGACATAGTTTCTAAAATTGTACTTCCCGGTCATAATTTGTACACGGGAAGGGGTACATAGGGGTGTGGAATAGCAGTGGTCAAAACGCATTCCTTCATGGGCCAATTCATCCAGGTAGGGGGTATTGTAACTGCTACCGCCATATACCCCAAGCGTTTCATAACCCAAGTCATCGGCCATGATCAAGATGATATTGGGTTTTTTGGGGTGCTGTGCCAATGACTTGTTCTTTTCAGCACAGGAAATGCAGCAAAGGGCAGTTAAAACAAATGAAAAAAACGGTAAGGATTTCAAGGAAACCGGTTTAGGAATCCCAAGATACTAATTTTATAGTTGTGCGGTTTTTTTCTTGGGAAGGATCAATGAATTTCTTTTGAATATTCATAATATCACCAACAAGGCCTTGAGTTCTTGTGAGCGCAAAGTCATTGAATACTAATCCCTAGATTTGATAAAACTTGCTCTAAGGACAAATCATGGCAATTCATTTACAGTTTTCCTAAGCACCGTAAGATTGGTCAAAAGTTGTTCCAAGCGATTCAAGGGAAGCATATTGGCCCCATCGCTTTTGGCATTGGCCGGATCAAAGTGGGTCTCCATAAAAAGTCCGTCTACCCCGGTCGCAATTCCCGCCCGTGCCATGGTCTCGATCAGTGCGGGTCTTCCACCGGTTACCCCGGAGGATTGGTTGGGTTGTTGCAGGGAATGGGTTACGTCCAAAACCACGGGGGCGAATTCTTTCATGGTGGGGATTCCCCTAAAATCCACCACCATATCTTGATATCCGAACATGGTACCACGATCCGTAATAATAACCTGTTCGTTGCCTGAATCGGTTACTTTGGTTACGGCATGTTTCATACTCTCCGGACTCATAAACTGCCCTTTTTTAAGGTTTACCGTTTTACCCGTTTTCGCGGCGGCAACCACCAAATCCGTTTGGCGTACCAAAAAAGCAGGGATTTGAAGCACGTCCACATACTCAGCAGCCTTATCCGCATCCGAGACTTCATGGATGTCCGTTACCGTGGGTACTTCAAAGGTGTCGGATACCTTACGCAGTATTTTTAAAGCTTTTTCATCCCCAATACCTGTAAAAGAATCGACCCGACTTCGATTGGCCTTTTTAAAACTTCCCTTAAAGATGTACGGAACCCTTAATTTGTCCGTGAGTTTTACAATATGTTCCGCAATCCGTAAGGCCATGTCCTCTCCCTCAATAGCACATGGACCTGAGAGTAGAAAAAAATTGTCGCCTTGGGCATGCTTGAGTTGGGGAATGCGCGAGAGATCCATATCTTAAATTTTGCATAAAGATAGTATTTAACCATGGTTTCCTTTTTAGATTTAGCAAGGCAAATTAAAATCTATGGGAAAAATAATACTCCTAAGTCTTACATTGTCGTTGCCCTTTTGGGTGAACGCGCAAATCCGGAAAATCCATGAAAAGGGTAACGGACTAATCCATTTGGAACAACACCAATTTAAATTGGACCTTTTTGCCCCGGGGTTAAGTTATGAACTTGGAATTTTTAGAAACCAAACTGTATCGACCAGTCTGGGCTTGGGCCTGGCCACCTATCAAGAAGGGTATGCTCTTGGATTGGCATGGAATAACCGGTATCGTTATTACCATAATTTCAACAGACGGGTTGCCAAGGGTAGGAACGTCTCGGGAAATTCGGGAAATTACATTGCTGCCGCACAGGCGATTTTCTTTTCCCAGCTGCGCCTGGCTACGGATATTGAAGGCCCTGATGATTTTAATCTAGGATTTTACGGTGTGGTCTATGGCATTCAAAGGACGTATCCCAAAGGCTTTAACTTTAATGTAGAACTCGGTGCGGGATATTATCGGGGGGATGGTGCGCTTTCCGGTTATGGTCCATTGTTGAGCATCAACTTCGGATGGGTGGCCACCAAAAGGAAATCAAGAAAGCCGGTATTTGAATAAAATTTTACCAGCTCCATGTCAGTATTGCGATAAATTTCATCAAGCCACACTTTTTTAGATGGTAAAATAACTTCCTCGAAATCAACAACATAAAAATAATGTAAGATCTGGTTGACGTGAGAAAATTAGACGTATCTTTGCACGCTTAAAATTAGGGTATGACCAGTACAAAGAATATCGCCATCATCGCGCACGTAGACCACGGTAAGACTACCTTGGTCGATAAGATCATGCACCATTGCCAGTTGTTTCGTGAGAACGAAAATACGGGTGATTTGATTTTGGACAATAACGATCTGGAACGGGAACGGGGAATTACCATAGTTTCCAAGAATGTCTCAGTGACTTACAAGGATACCAAAATAAATATCATAGATACCCCCGGACACGCGGATTTTGGCGGAGAGGTAGAACGTGTGCTGAATATGGCGGATGGGGTGCTACTTCTGGTCGATGCCTTTGAGGGCCCCATGCCACAGACCCGATTTGTGTTGCAGAAGGCCATAGACATGGGGCTGAAACCCTGTGTGGTCATTAATAAAGTAGACAAAGAGAACTGTACCCCGGAGGAGGTGCATGAGAAGGTATTCGATTTGATGTTCGAACTTGGAGCGGAGGAGTGGCAATTGGACTTTCCGGTGGTATACGGATCGGCAAAGAACAATTGGATGAGCGATGATTGGAGAAATGAAACGGACTCCATAGAGCCCTTGTTGGATATGGTTATTGAACATATTCCCAGCTTTGAGGTTGAAGAGGGCAATACCCAAATGCTAATTACCTCTTTGGATTATTCTTCCTTTACAGGGCGGATCGCCATAGGAAGATTGCAAAGGGGAAGCTTAAAGGAAGGGCAACAGATTTCCTTGGTCAAAAGGGATGGAAGCATCGTAAAATCAAAAATAAAGGAACTCTTCACCTTTGAAGGTTTGGGCCGAAAAAAGGTATTAGGGGTGGCAACCGGTGATATCTGTGCCATCGTTGGCTTGGAAGGATTTGAAATAGGGGATACCATCGCTGATATCGAAAACCCTGAGGGTTTAAAAACCATAGCCATAGATGAGCCTACGATGAGTATGCTTTTTACCATTAATGATAGCCCATTTTTTGGGCAGGATGGTAAGTTCGTGACCTCGAGACACATTAAGGAACGGTTGGAGCGGGAACTTGAAAAGAACTTGGCCCTAAGGGTGGAAGAGACGGATAGTGCCGATAAGTTTATGGTCTTTGGACGTGGGGTGCTCCATCTTTCCGTTTTGATCGAAACCATGCGGAGGGAAGGTTACGAATTACAAATAGGTCAGCCACAGGTTATTATCAAAACCATTGAGGGTACAAAATGTGAGCCTGTAGAACAATTGACCATAGATTTACCTGAAGAGGTTTCCGGAAAAGCGGTTGAAATGGTCTCCATTCGAAAAGGGGAGATGACCAGTATGGAAGCCAAAGGCGAACGGATGGTCTGTGAATTTAATATTCCGTCCCGGGGAATTATTGGCCTGAGAAACCAATTGTTGACGGCAACAGCCGGGGAGGCCATAATGACCCATCGTTTTTTGGAATACCAACCTATGAAAGGCGATATCCCGCAACGTCAGAACGGATCATTGGTTTCCATGGAGAATGGGAAGGCCATTCCCTATTCTATTGATAAACTTCAAGAGCGCGGCAAGTTCTTTATCGATCCGGGAGAGGATATTTACGAAGGGCAGGTCATTGGAGAGAATTCTCGGGGCGATGACATGACCGTTAATGTAACCAAAACCAAAAAACTTTCCAATGTACGTTCCGCCGGGGCCGATGACAAAGCTAAAATTGTACCAGCTATAAAATTTTCCTTGGAGGAAGCTTTGGAATATATTCAAAAGGACGAGTACGTTGAGGTTACTCCAAAACACATTCGCCTTCGAAAGATATTCTTGAAGGAAGTAGACCGTAAGCGAAATAAAATCGATTGATACACATCTAAAAACCTTGAATCCTATTCAAGGTTTTCTTTGTTTTAGGAGGCCTCTTTTACCAAATCTGTAAAATCTGGGCCCTGTATTTATAGCTTCAATATTAATTGTACGAGCCGGGTTTTTTTTGTGCCGATTGCCATGTAATTTGTATAAATTGAAGAAGCTAATTCATTCTACGAAAATCGATTTACATGAAACTAAAGGGAAAAAAAGTCCTGATTACAGGCGGTTCCCGTGGTATCGGGAGGTGTATGATCAGGGAACTCATAAAAAATGGAGTCAAGAATATTGCGGTCATAGCAAGGGACAAAAAAAAATTAGAGCAGCTCTCCACGGACTTTGCAGGAGCAAATTTTCTGTTTGTCAATGGAAATGTGGGCGATATAGGTGTGCTTAGGGAAATGTCCTCTAAAATTGAAGACCAGTGGGGCCGTTTGGATGTACTGATCAACAATGCCGGAATCGTTTCGGCCGGATCTTTGGAGGACATCCCGGACGAGGAGATCTATGACCAAGTGGCCGTAAACCTTATGGCGGTATTGTTTCTCACCAAATATTGTTTGCCTCTGCTCAAATCTTCCAGAGAGGCCGCGGTTTTAAATGTCTCCTCGGGATTGGGACTTTTGGGTATGCCCTTTTATTCAGTGTATGGCAGTACAAAGGCAGGGATACGTCAGTTTTCGGATTCCTTGCGACGTGAACTTCAGCCTTTTAATATTTCGGTGACCTGTGTATATCCCACCGCGACGGATACGGAAATGATGCAGAAATTTAAAGGGCGCGAGATGGATTCCCCGGAGTATGTGGCCGAGAAATCTATCCAGGCTTTGATGAAAAAAGAGCTATATTTTATTTTTGGAGGGGAACAGCGTCTTAAAGACAATCGACTTAATTTTGAGTCCCCCAAGAAATTTGACAAGCAGATTTCCGATAGCTACGAACAACTCAAAGAAGCCAGTCGTTCACATAAGGCAATTTAGTTTTGGGATAAACAATGATAGCTCGATGTTTTCGTAATGGACGATACTATCTAAGACAATGTTTGATACTGTAGAATGGTCTGGATTATCTCTTAAAAACTATAGAGAAAATGGACGTTCTAATCTATCGGGGCCTGATGCAACGCCGCCGCCGCCGCTCCAACAATGCCGGCATGATTTCGCAGTTCGGCCGGTATTACCGGAGTATCAATTTTTATATAGTCCTTGAATTCATCAAAATCCTTGGAGGTTCCACCTCCCAAAATAATCAAGTCCGGAGATACCAACAATTCTACCAATTCCAAAAAAGTGTTGAATCGTTTGCCCCATTTTTTGTAGCTGAGTTCTTCGCGTTCCTTGGCCGATGCAGCAGCCCAAGTTTCAATTTTTGAATATTTTTTGTAGGGAATCTGTCCTAGCTCAAAATTGGGAATCAATTCACCATCCAAAAAAGCACCACTGCCCAATCCCGTTCCAATGGTAATCATTATGACCAGGCCTCCCTTTCCTTTACCGATTCCATAGTTCATTGTGGCATAACCCGCGGCATCGGCATCGTTGATGACGGTTACCGGAAGCCCGGTAATACCGCTGAAAAGTTCCTTAACATTGACCCCGAGCCACTTTTTATGGAGGTTGCCCGGTGATTTACATATTCCATGTTTAATAACGGTAGGAAATCCACATCCTATGGGCCCCTTATGTTCAAAATGGTCAACGATTTCCTTGAAGACCTTGGCCATGTCCTTGGGTTTTTTTGATTCAGGGGTAGGAATCCTAAAGCGTTCCGATAGCATCTCTCCCGTCAACGAATCTATTAAAGCCCCTTTCATCCCGGAGCCACCAATATCAATACCAAGAACGTTCATCGCTAGATTTTGTATTATGGGGGCAAATGTAACAAAAGTTTTTACTTATGCTAATCCTATGTTGTGAAGCCGGTTTTTTCTGTAGTCAAAAGTCATATAATCCGGTATTGCCCTGCTCTAAAATGGGCATCAACTCTTGTACAATTTCCGTATTATCCTTCGCAATGTTTTTGGACTCTTCCGGATCTTGGATATGATCATAAAGCTCTATGGTCGGTTTTTCCTCCCGATAGTATTGCGTCAACCGATAGGAATCCGTTCGTAGGGTAATACCATTTTTAAAATATCCATAGGCCACCCCGTTTAATGGTTTTTGGACAGATTCCATGGTATTTGCAAAACTCTCTCCGTCAATGGGATGATTGATTTTAAGATTGCAAAGTTCCAAAAGTGTTGGATAGATATCCACAGTTTCTACAATATGATCTACCTTTTTGTTTTTATGTTCAAGATAAGGCGACTTTATGATCAAAGTGCTTTTCAATGCATTTTCAAACAGGGTGTGTTTGCCCCATACCCGTTGGTCTCCCAAATGCCAACCATGGTCACCCCAAACAACGATAATCGTGTTTTTGTCCAGTCCCAAAGTTTTGAGTTCCTTCCAAAGTCTCCCGATTTGTGCATCGATATAACTTATGGAAGCTAAATACGCATGCCTTAGTTTTTTGGCATAGGCATCGGAAACCACTTTTGATAGGCCCGCTTTCTCCTCACCCAAAGCATATTGATTGAATTCTCCGCTTTCATGAAGGCTTTTCAAATGGATGTCTTCCGGGATTTTGGGGTAGGGGGAAAGCGGAATACGATTTCTTTCGTACAAATCCCAATATTTTTTCGGGGCATTGAAGGGCAGGTGCGGTTTAAAATAACCCACGCCCATAAAAAAGGGTTCTTCCTTGTTTTTAAGTTCCTTCAATTTAGCAAGGGCAAGCTTTGTGGTGAGCCCATCCGGATAGCCATCGTCATCCACATCGCCTTCTTCATAAGGTTTTACCTGTTTTTTTAGACTTTGCCGATTTTCCCCATTGGCATAGGCAAAAAAGGCGTTCCATCCGGTTTCCCATTGTCCGGGGTCAAAGAGTAGTTCACTCCAACTATGGGGTAGTTCCTTTTTGTTTGAAACGGGCTCTTCATATCCATATACCAACCCGTCGGCGGAATGGCTTATTTTCCCTAAACCTACGGTGTGGTAGCCTTCCCTTTTGAATTTATGGATAAAGGTCTCTGGAACAACTTGTTCCGATTTGCCGGAGATTTCTTTTTCTATAGCTTGATTGGAAAGATGGATAGGTTTCCATGGCCGTATTCCGGTCAATAGGGCATGACGGGATGCTCCGCAGGTGGGTACTTGAACATAGTGATGCGTAAAATAGGATCCGGTTCGCGCCAAGGCATCCATATTGGGAGACTTCGCAATGGAGTTGTATACGCCTAGTTCCGTTCGCAAATCGTCTACAGCGATAAAAAGTATGTTGGGCTTAATTTTCTTAGGAGGCGGATTTTTGACGCATCCCGAAAAAAAGAAGGTAATGATTAGAATTAAAAAAAATCGAAACATTCAGTAGCCTATTAAACCCTATGGCATTCAAAGTAATCAAAAAATAGGGAGTAGGCCAAAAGATACGATTATAAACCCGTTTTAAGTTGGTGTACTATTTTCACGATTAAAAAGGCCGGCATTTTTACCACCAATTCCGATTGATTAATAACGGTTACCACGGTGATATCCAAGTCCTCCAAATAGGCCAAATAACAGGTATAACCTGGATCAAAACCACTATGGCCCATTACTCTTCCTGTTTTTTTCGAGGTATCAAAAAGCATTACCCCAAGACCATAGCCCTTTTTAAAATCCAGCATTTTCTGTAGAGTCGCTTCCGACTTAAAAAGTGTACCCCTGAACAATCCTTGGGCAAAGACCGTTAAATCATCCGTACTGGTAAGTAGTCCCCCAGCGGGATTCATTTTGTTAAAATAAAGGGTAAAACGGGTCAGGTCCCAATCGGTATAGTATCCCTTGAACATTTGGGGAATAACATCATCGGAAGGCTGCAAGGAGGTGTTTTTTAACCCTAGGGGGACTACAATTCTACGCTCAATAATATCCGCAATAGTGGTATTATCCACTTTTTCGGCAATCATTCCCAAAAGGATGTAATTGGTATTAGAGTATCCGTATTTCCCAAGTTTATGGGTTGCAGTCCCTAATTCCAAAGCAAAATCTATTCTTTCTTGAAGCGTATATTCACGTTCGGGATGGTTTTTATAGGCATTTAAATGTACCTGACCTTTATTGAGATAATCAAAAATTCCGCTGGTATGGCGTAAAAGATGTTCCAAGGTCAATTCCTGCTCATAGGATTTTCCATTATACTCGGTCAGTTTTTTAATGGTGGATTCATCCAAGTACTGGATAACCTTATCGTTGAGGGAAAGGAGTCCCTCCTCTTCCTGCTGTAAGATGCAGGTGGCTACAAAAGTTTTGGTAATGCTTGCTGCGATGAACCGTTCATTACCGGACAAGGGAGTATCCCCATCCCTACCTACATTTCCCGCACTATATTTCCAATCGGCTGCGTCTGGATAGCTAATCGTGGCGATTACCCCACTGGCCTCGGGATTTATCCTAAGGTATTCATCGGTCAAGGAAATCAATTCTTTTTGAATCGATTCGGACTGTGCACAGAGTTTGGGATATCCAAGACAACAGCAGATACCATAGATTAGAACAAATTTTAAACTTGAACCTCTGATCATAGTAGTTTAATTTGATAGTATAGAGAGGACGGTTCCGTAAAAATGTTACAAAAAGAAATATGCCACAATAATCCAGTTAGGTGTGCAAACCTTTATCGGCTATATTTGGAAAAAAAGAGATAACCTTTAGTATAGACTTTAATGATACCTTGATTTTGGATAAGATGAATACAATAAAAATAATAATCCCGCTTCTCCTAATTTTTCTTTGCCGAACAGATGGGATTCTTGCCCAAGAAACTCCATTGACCATAAAAGTATTGAGCTATAATATTCATTATGGCGTAGGAATGGACGGAAAAAAAGACCTCGAACGGATTGCCGATGTGATAAACACCATAAATCCAGATATTGTAGGTTTTCAAGAAGTCAAGGACTCTACCATGATGACCACCCTAGGCCAATTGACCAACATGCACTATGTTTTCGGGGCTTCTACCGAAAAGGAAACTCCCAACCTGTATCGTTTGTTGGACATTCCCGTACCTGCTTCCCAATTGCACTATGGGGATGGTATATTATCCAAATATCCCTTTGATTATGTAGGCAATCTTTCCATTCCAAGCGCAAGTAGCAGCCGATATGAGGCGATGTGCATTGATGTGGATCTGTCCAAGAAATCAAGTGAAAAGAGCATGGTTAGATTTATCACCACACATTTTGATTATTTGAAGACCATTGGCTCCCAGGTGGCTAGGAAGGCTACCGTTGAGGTAATCGAAGCTGCCTTTATAGATGATGATATTGATAGGGCCTACATTATGACCGGTGATCTGAATGCAACTCCTGAATCCGAGGTATTAAATCTTCTTGAATATAAGGGTTGGATAAAAGAGGGTTTTGGGAAGGAACTGCCCACCGTTCCCTCAACCTCACCTCGTAAACAGATTGATTACGTTCTTGTACGACCAAAAGAGCTATGGAAAATCATTGATGTTTGTGTAATCGATGAACCAATGGCATCAGATCATTTGCCTATTCTCATGACCTTGGAACTTATTCCCGGGAATTGATTTCATAATTGATGTCCTCCTAAGGTCTTTTTTTCAACATAGATTTTGCTCAGGCATTCACCTTTTGGATAAACATTTAACGTAATATCATAAAAAACAAGCCCGCCGTACGGCGGGCTTGTTTTTGCTTTCTTAATGATTATATTAATAGACCTTCTACTTCATTCGAGTTGCTAAAGCTTTAGATTAAGCATAATCTCATGTGTGCCGTTATCTATATTCCGTACCGAACTTTCCAGGGCAATCTCATAGGCATAGCCAATTTCCAAAACACCGGTTTTGAACATGAAAATGGCACTGACACTTTCATCGTACCGGTATCCCGCTCCTAGGTTAAAGCGCTCATTGAAATCCAATAAGGCCGTTACATCCAGGGAGAGTGGTGAGGCATCTACATAGCGCAAGAGAGCCATGGGTTTAAGCAAGATAGTACTGCTTAGGGGGATGTCATAACCACCGGCCAGATACATGTGAATTTTATCCGTACCCAACCGGGCCAATCCATCGTTTTGCTCCAATCTATCCGGGGTCAAGATCTTTGGTACGGAAAAGGCTATAAAATAGGCATCGTTCTTTAGATATACCCCTGCGCCGATGTTTGGAGTAAAACGCCCATCGATGTTCATTAACGAGGGATCTTGCTGAATGTCATAGGTCAACAATCCATCCGTATTGGCATCGTAAGAAGCAAAACCGCCCTTAAGGCCTAAAAACAGGACATTGGATTCGTTCAAGGTCAATTTGTATGAAAAATCCAGGGATATGGCCGTTTGTCGCTCAATAAACGTCTTATCGTTGATTACCGACAGGCCAAGCCCAACATTCTTCCCCATGGGAGTTCCAAAAATAACGCTTTGTGTTTCCGGTGCACCCTGAACACTGGCCCATTGGCTTCGTACATTAACTCCGAGATCCGTTGTTTCATTGGCACCGGCAAATGCAGGATTGATCAGGTTCATATTATACCTATAAAAGGTATAATTGGGGTCTTGTTGCGCTGATAGCGTTTTTGCCACTAAAAGCAAGACAATGATGATATAAAGACTTTTAAGTTTCATGGTTTAATTTGTTTGATATTAATAATTGATGAATAACCAACCCCGAATCGGAGCTTCTTCATTACCCAGATCAATGACGTATAGATAGGAAGCGGCTGGCAGTCTGTTGGAACCCGAATTTTGGGTGCCGTTCCAATTGTTCCGATAGTTTACGGCGGAGAATACCTCATGTCCCCAGCGGTTGTATACCGTTACTTTGGAGTTGGGATGATTATCTATCCCGGGAATCACCCAATTCTCGTTGATTCCATCCCCATTAGGGGTAAAGGCCTGCGCAGGCTTCAATGTGGGTTCGTCATTTTCAGGAAAATCATCCTCGGCATCCGGTACACCATCATTGTCATCGTCATCATCAATTGCATCGGGTATACCATCACCATCGGTATCTTTTGGATTGCTATCCGCATTCTTTGAGTCGGTTCCATGTGTGTTTTCCAATTCATCGGAATAACCGTCACCGTCGTCATCTTCATCGGCATTATCACCAATACCATCCCCATCCGTATCGATGCTTTCATTGGAATCCAGAGGAAATGCATCTTCACTATCCGGTATTCCATCATTATCATCATCAGTATCGACATTGTCACCTGTGCCATCACCATCGGTATCGGTATCCTCGTTGCCATCCCCATCATCGTCGGTGTCGGCCATGTCACCTATACCGTCATTGTCACTATCGGTATCCTCGTTCGGATCTTTTGGGAAGGCATCCGAGCTATCCGGTGTGCCATCCCCATCATCATCTTTGTCCTCATTGTCCCCCGTACCGTCATTATCGGTATCGGTATCCTCGTTGGGATCCAATGGGAAGTCGTCGTCCGTATCCGGTGTACCGTCTCCATCATCATCGTTGTCCTCATTGTCCCCGGTACCATCATTGTCCGTATCGGTATCCTCGTTGGGATCTAATGGGAAATCGTCGTCCGTGTCCGGTGTGCCATCATCGTCATCGTCCGTATCGGCATTGTCCCCTGTACCGTCATTGTCCGTATCGGTATCCTCGTTGGGGTCCAGAGGGAAGTCGTCGTCCGTGTCCGGTGTGCCATCATCGTCATCGTCCGTATCGGCATTGTCCCCAGTACCGTCATTGTCGGTATCGGTGTCCTCGTTGGGATCCAGCGGGAAGTCATCGTCCGTATCCGGTGTGCCATCATCGTCATCGTCCGTATCGGCATTGTCCCCAGTACCGTCATTGTCGGTATCGGTGTCCTCGTTGGGATCTCTTGGGAAATCGTCGTCCGTATCCGGTGTGCCATCGCCATCGTCGTCGGTATCATCCACATCGGGCGTGCCATCCCCGTCCAAATCTTCCAATGCGGTAATCGTGAAGGTATAATTTGATGCGCTCACCCCGTCCGACAAATCCTTTACTTTAAAAGTGAAGTTGTCATAGTTGACTCCAAATCCACCAGGTGCCGTAGTAAACACCAATTGGGTAACATCGTCTATCATATCATTGTCCTGCACCGGATTGCCACCGTAGGTGAGTTGCCCATTGGTAGGAATGGTGATTACCTGTATCCCATTAAAGCTATCACCGGTGTCCATATCGGTGAAGGTGAAATCCGAAGTTGCAAAGTTATGGTCCACATCTTCGATAACATCTGTAGCGGCATTACCTCCTTCCGGAAGATCGTTCAGTAGGGTTACGTTCAAGGTAACGGCAACCGTTTCGGAAAATGAATTGGCATCCTCAAAATTATAGGTAAAGCTATCCGTTGTAACTTCGTCCCCATTGTGAATATAAGTAAACGTACCGTCCGTGTTCAAGGTGAACGAATTGGCATGGGAAGGGGAATCCACCAAATAGTAGATTCTTGTATCTCCGTCCACTTCTATATCGTTTAAGGAAACATCGGCATTAAGCGTGGCGTTCTCATCCAAGGGAAAGTCGTCCGCTACTGCTGTAGGGGAATCGTCCTCCGCTTGTATGGAAATGGTTATTTCGGCCGTAGCTTTGGTTCCATTATCGTCCAACTCATAGGTAACCCGGTCCGTACCCGTTTCGTTTTCAGCCGGGGTGTAGATAACCCTGTTGCTTCCGTCCACAATTGCATTTCCCTTGGTACCTTGACTTATTATGGTAACCGTAGGGGTATTGTTTAAATCATATTTATCATTGAACAAGACCACAATGGGATCTGAGGCAGTGTCCTCATCGGTCAAGGCCAAATCATCCTCGGCGGATACGATTAATTGTAGATCATAAGGGCCGAAGGATTGGGTGCCAATATTTCCGGCATTGTCACGTGCCCTGGCATGGATGTACCATCCTGTTCCTCCCGAAGAGAAGGAAACTGTTTTGGATTGGCTATTGCTCCAAGAACTCCAACTGCTATCATCATTTGCGGGAGGGGTGGCACTTTGGACCAGAACATATTTTTGGACATCAAAGCCACTTCCCGAACTCTCGTCCTGAAAGGTCAATTGAATATCATCGTCCGTGGTAATGCTTCCACTGTTAGGTGTGGCATTTATTATAGGCCCGGTGTCATCATCGATTATGGTCAAGGTCCTGTAAAAGGGCAACGACCAAACTCCGGTATCTGTCTGGGTCCTAAGGCTAATAATATATTCCGCACTTTCATTGTTATAGGCAGAGAAATCCGTTAAAGGTGCTCCCGAGTTATGGATTTCTGTATCTATGGGGTTTCCATCGTTATCGTATGTTCTTTTTGTTACGATCCACTCATTGTTGGACAGTGTTCGGCCATAGGGATCTGCGGAATTGTTTTCCACGGTTATGGTCATTGCCCCGGAATAGGTAGTCAGTACATCCGGTAGAATGTTAAACTGGGCTATGGGCAAGTCATCGCTTCCTCCGGTTGCCCCGGATTTTTCAACATATACACTTGCGGGCTTACTCCAGGTTCCTTGGTAATCCTGAACCGTAAGCATAATCAGATATTGTCCATCCGGTTGCCCTACGGGACTAAACTGCCCTATATTCCAGTCATTGGTGGAACCGGCATCCACGGATTTCCATTTCCATTCGGACTGTGCAATACCGTTATTGCTACCTCCATCCAAGTCGTATGACGTATTGGTCAATGCACCGGCTCCCGGACTATAGGTAAAACTGGCCACTGGTTTTCTGTGGAAAAAAAGTGTGGTGGGCGATGTAGGTAGATCTTCAAATGTAAACGAATATCTTCCTGTCTTTTCATAATACTCGGGAACATCATCCAAATACAGTTCATGCCAGGAAACCTTTCCCGTATCATTTGAGAAGAAAGTTTCATCATGGCTTATTTTCCATCTTCCGCTGGGATAGCTGGCATTGGCCGTATTGGTCTTTAATTCCGACGGGGTAACATCAATTTCAACGGAAGTCCCGGCAATGAAATAGTCCCCTTCACTTACGGTCCCAAACTGATACTGTTCATAAATATATTGGGCTATCTCGTCAATCCAAGAAGTATAGGTGCCGCTGTCCCGATTTACGAAGGTTCCCTTATTGTTGTTTTGGGTGACAAAACGATCAAACTGGGGTTGGTTGGCGTTTACGCCCCATCCTATGTAGTGGATATCCTCGTTGATGGTCCGCATTAAAATTTCCGACAGATCCTGATCGTTATCAAAATCGGCTACCTCCAAATCGTCCAGGTTTACGTTGAAACGCAAGGCACTGTTACGCCACTGTGGTTCGCGTAGGACATCCTTAAAGGCACGTAGGGACAACTTGGTAAATTCTATATCACTAAAATAGGCGCCCTCCTGCTCATGTACATAAAAGCCATAACTACCGGAATCATGGGAATTGTCGTCAAAATTGAAGGCTTCAACCCAATCGGTTCCGGCGCTACCGCCTCCCCCTTTTCGAGATACTTTAATATTAGCACCACTTAACTCAATTTTAAAATCGATGACTTGGCCATTAAAATATTCATCGAACATGTCGGCACGATTTCCGTTCCAGCCGTAAGTGGCACTGCCAGTTCTTCCATTATTCAAGTTTACGGCCAAAACGGATTTAGAACCATTTTCTACTTTTATAATCGCTTCGGCCGGATCGCCATCTTGGCCATACCCGCTTATGTTTCCACATCCTGAATGATTGTCGATGATATAAGCATAAAAGTTCTGATTGTCCACTTTCCGAAAAATAAATCCAACTTCACCGTGTAAGTAAGGTTCTTCGGTAAGACCCCAGGTCGCAGATATTGTTCCATCTGCAATATCTCCTGTAGGATCGTACATGGCAAAACCCCAGCCGTAAGCATTATTTCTACCAACGAAATCTGCTATAATTTGGTTGGTTCCCGAATCGAAATTAAAATAATTGCCAGAATAGGAAGGGTGATTGGGAGGTTCGGTCCCATTAAAGTTCATTGTATTCCAACTGTTAAAGATATCGGCGGCACCTGCCTGATCCGAGGAGATGGTACTTCGTTGAAAGGCCTCTACCCTCAATTTCCCCAAGGGAATTCCTTTGTTGTGAAGAGCCTGTTCCAAATCTGGTTCAAAATTGGAAAGATCCAATTGTGCGGAGCCTACGGTGACCATAACATCTATGTTTGGTCCTTGTTGAACGGTCATATCTACGTTCTGTGCCATTGCAATAGAGGCAATAAGCAAGCATATCCACAGTGTGGATAATTTCAGCATTTTTTTCATTTAGGGAGAGTTTTAGTTTTGTAAAATGGGTTGGTCAATAGGTTGGTCAAGTGTCTTGAAATCGAAGTTGAAATCCGGATCAAATATGGAAGTACAATCCGTACAGGCACCAATGTTCAAGTAGGCCCGGTTACCGATTTCCTGTAATAGCCTTTTCCCGGCATCATTGGATGCCAGATTGCAATTGTAGATTAATAACCGAAGGTTTGTGCCTTGGTAAAGGCCCTCGAGCATACTCAATTCAAATTCGTTTTGGGCAGCTTCAATATCATAAGTGATTCCACCGATCAATAACGAATTGTAGTTGGCCTCCACGAACAGGTGGATAGTTTCAATAGAATTGGAAGTCATCAGTTTCTCTCGAATGGATTTCCATGGATTGGCACCATCATCGATTTCCAGAAGTAGGGTGTTCTGGGGAATGGATGTGAGGACTTGTTGTTTGTTCGCGTAATCCGAGTCGATGACCACTAGGTCTTGGGCCAAGGTAGATGTACTAAATGCAATCAGGAATAAAGCCATGCAAAATGCATGTACCTGAGGGAACTTTTTTGAATTCATGTGGTTTGGTTTTCCGTTAAACTGTTTAATTTTATCGATTAACGGATTAAATCTATTTTTATTTAAGAATAAACTTACATATGTTGTAAACTTGAACGTATGTGTTGTGAAAAGTTATTAATATGATTTGTGAAGAAAGTATCATATAAAACCCGCTATCAAAAAGAAGTAGATTTATGGGCTTAAGGTAATCTTTCCCTTTAACGGTTTTACGGTTTTTGGGATTCAAAAAATGATACGGTTGCCTCTACTTATCCAAATTTTCTGATTTTTACTCCCTAGTTTCTTTTGGAGGAGGAATACCTATCTCCTGGTTATAGCGATGATAACCTAGTCCCTAATAGGAAAGTTTCAGTTTTAACGGGAGGTGATCGGAAAATCCGTTGGGTTGAAAATTTGGATTTTCCGATCTGTACCGAAATGAACGTGGCCTACCGCTTGCCGTGGCCAATATGGGATCATCAATGATATCAAAGCTCTCTAGGTCCGCCTCCAGACCATTTCCTGAAAGCAGTCCCCTGCTTACAACCAATTGATCTAACATTTGATAGCGATTGGTGAAGGTAGTACCATCCCTTAGGCCACTTAAAAAATAGGTTCCCGTATTGCCCAAGGGGGATTTATTCATAAGCCGTGTACTTACATTATATAGGAAAACATCTTGCTGCCGATATTTGGAGGTTTCCTCGAATTTATCGATGTCATTGGTGCCACCCTTTACCTTGTCCAGATCCCGGGAAGCCCTTAAGTGCTTAATAAGGCTACGATCAAAAGGCTCGTCGTTAAAATCCCCTACCACGATTACCTTGCTCTCCCATTTAGCCTGAACCGCAGGGAGATCGGCTGCATTTCGAAGATTCTCATATTCCCCGGGTTGCACTTTTACATGGTCTTCCACCAAGTATGCGATATGTTCCGCTACCGCAATCCGTAGGGGTTCGGACTCGTATTGTCCTCGGCTTCTTGAAGGCCAATGGGCCGCTATGACCACAAATTCCTCTCCGGTGGCATTAATCCGAAACACGACCTCGAAAATATCCCGGGTACGATAGCGCAGATGTACCAGATGTGAGGTTTTGGAAACCACGGTGAGTTTATTTGGGTTGAAGGCCATGGCCACATCGATGCCGCGCAGATCGCTGGTACCGAATTCGTCTAGCACCACCTCCAAATGGTTCATACCCGCCTCGTCCAACAAATCCTCTAATAGGGCATCTTTTTCTATTTCACAAACGGCCAGTAGGTCTATGCCTTCATTAGGCCAAAGTAGGTTCAATCCTGTGGCGAGGTTGGCCTTTTTTATCTCGAATACTTCATTGGTCCACCCATTTTGGGGAGTAAAGCTAAAGTCGTTGGAAATGGAATCGTCATCCGTATCAAAAAAGTTTTGGAGGTTCCACCAGGCAAAATTTAAAGCAGGCATACGTACTTGTTTTAAGGTTTATGATTTACTTCATTCTACAAATACAACAAATAAATGCGGCTCAAGGACAGACCCGGTATTATCAAATTGCTATATCCGTCGGTATTTTAATCTAAAAGATAAGGGTTGTAGTAAATAATCTACGCATAAATTATAGGGTTTTACGTATTTTCTGTATGGATGGTAGCTTTTGGGACACGAAAGGAAATGCCCCTTACCTTGGGAATAACAAAACCGCTAATGAAGCCCAAATGTATCGATAGCCGGTCACAGAATAGGATAAAAGTGTAAATTAGGGCTACTATAACAAGTATGAACTATTACTCGCCAACTTAAAAGAACTGATGAGAGAAGAGATTTTTGGAAAAGTCGATAATTATTTAAGCAATTTATTCTCTCTAAATGATGATATTTTAGAAAGAACGGAGGAATCAATTCGGGAAAATGGAATGCCAGAACATTCTGTCTCTGCAAATCAAGGACAGTTTCTCTTTTTACTTGCAAAAATGTGTAATGCGCAGAGGATTATAGAAATCGGCACTTTAGGTGGATATAGTACCATATGGTTGGGCAGGGCATTAAATGGAAAAGGAAAATTAACATCTATTGAAATCGACCCAAATTTTGCCGATGTTGCGCGCGAGAATATTAAAAATGCCGGATTAGAAAATACTGTGGAAATAATTACCGGAGATGCATTGGACATTTTTAGTGAATTAAGCCAAAATGAAAATGAAACTGTGGATTTATTTTTTATGGATGCGGATAAGCCAAACTATATGGCCTATTTTGAATGGGCCATTAAACACTCAAGAAAAGGTTCCTTGATTATTGCAGACAATGTGATTCGTAATGGTGAAGTTCTCAACGAGAATAGTAATGACGAAAAAGTTATTGGAGTAAGGGCATATAACAAAATGCTTTCCGAAAGTGATCAAGTGACAAGTTCTATATTACAGCAAGTCGGAATTAAGGATTATGATGGAATTGCAATTTCTATCGTAAAATGAAACGTTTCACAAGAAGGTATAAAAATGTATTGAAACACATTTAATACAAACCGTTGACTACAATGTAAACGAATGGATAGAAGAAGTAAAAATAGCTTTTGGGGTATTCCTATTCTTCTGGTTGTGGTGGTCTTCTCAATATATTATTACCAACGAGATGCAAGTTTCTATTTTTTTGCCGATGCTAGTGAGTACAGCGCAATCCGCTTACAATTCAAGTGGTGGATAATAACCCATTTTGGATTTGCAGCTTTTACCCTATTTATTGGCCCACTTCAATTTATTCCACAAATCAGGAAAAACTATCCCAGGTTTCACAGATTTGCAGGCCGCCTGTACATTATAGGCTCTATTATTTCGGCAATTACGGTTTATGTGCTATTGGCCACAACCTATGAGCTTCCGGGAGCTATTCCCTCATTAGGTCTATTGGCGGCCATATGGCTATTTACTACTATAGCGGCATATCGATTTATAAAAAAACGCAATATTCAACGGCATAGGGAATTTATGCTGAGGAGCTATGTTTGTGGTCTTGCCTTTGTGTTTATCCGTTTACTCCCCGGTGTACATGAATTAACGGGTTTGTTTAATTTCATTGAGGACAGTGAAATGAGAAGAACCGTTTATGAGTGGATTTGTTGGGTGTATCCATTGATATTAGTGGAATTTTGGTTGGTTTGGAGAAAGCAACTTCTCCAAGCGTAGCGATGGGCCGTAAATTGTATAATCCAAATATACATGAAAATCATCATCACAGGGAGCACGGGAATGATAGGAAGTTTGGTTTTGACCGGTTGTTTGAACTCTCCCAAGACAACCGAAGTAATTAGCCTGGTTCGAAGGCAGACTGGACAAAGACATAAAAAACTTACGGAAATAGTGATCGAGGACTTCGAAAACTATGACAAACAGGACAATTTGTTTAACGATATAAAAGTTGCTTTTTTCTGTCTGGGTGCTTACACAGGACAAGTTTCCGATGGTTTATTTAAAAAAATCACAGTGAATTATGCCGTTGAATTTGCTAAAACTCTGGAGAAAAATAGTCCCAGGGCAACCCTATGTTTGTTGAGCGGGGCAGGGGCGGATAGGATGGAAAAGAGTAAAACTTCCTTTGCCCGCTATAAAGGAATGGCCGAAAACCAAATCTCCAATTTAAACCTTAAATTTTATAGCTTTAGACCGGCATACATTTACCCGGTGAAACAAAGAAAGGAACCGAATTTCGGATATAGGATACTTAGGGTCTCATATCCGTTGCTTAAAATTTTTGGCAAACGCTATAGCATTACATCAATAGAGTTGGCAGAAGCCATGTTCAATGTTGGGCTTAATGGTGCGGACAAGGAAATTTTGGAAAATCAAGATATATTGAAATACGAGCACATTAAAACTTAAAATTGAAACAATATCAATAATAAAATCAGCAATGAAGCAATCCTTAATCCTTACAATAGCCATTTTTTCCCTGATTACTTTTTCAGTTCAGGGACAAACCCAAAAGGACTCACTGGACATTAGACAAGTCGCGTTGGATTATATCGAATCCCAGCATAATGTGAAGCCCGAACAATTTGAACGTGCCGCTCATCCTAGAATGGTCAAAAGAACTTTTTGGACGGATAAGAAAACCGGGAAGGAGTATTTACGGGAAACATTTACGGATGCCATGATCTTATTGGCCGAAACCTATAACCAAGACGGGGACAAATTTCCGGAGAATCCCAAAAAAGAGGTCATTATACTGGATATTTATGATAAAACTGCTTCGGTAAAACTCATAGCCGATGATTGGATCGATTATATGCACATCGTAAAACTGAATGGAAAATGGCAACTGGTGAACGTATTGTGGCAATTCAATGATTCCGGGAACCATTAAAATACACTGCAACCTTATGTAAAATGCATTTTACACTGGACGCTTCAGCCACAAGCAGACCAAACGAAAATGGAAGAAAAGGAAAAACCAAGACTTTCGAGATTGACTGCCATTATTACGCAGCTGCAATCCAAAAGACTTATTACGGCAAAATATCTGGCTGAAAAGCATAATGTGAGTATACGGACCATTTATAGGGATATTCGTACCCTTGAAAAATCTGGAATACCTATTGTAACGGAAGAAGGCAAAGGGTATTCCATTATGGAGGGATATCACCTTCCGCCGGTTCTATTTACCGAGGATGAAGCCAATGCCCTAATTACCGTAGAACAGCTGGTGATTCACAACAAAGATCAATCGTTTAGCGAAAATGTTTCCAGTGCCATAGAAAAAATAAAATCTATCTTGAGGTATTCCCAAAAGGGAAATGCAGATTTGTTGGCAGGTAGAATTTACTTTGGGGGCCATCAGAATGAGAAGAAATCGAGCAACAACCTGATGCAGATTCAATCGGCTATCATCCATTTTCAGGTTTTAAGGATTGACTATTTTTCATCTGAAAAAAAGCGGACTACACGAAGTATTGAACCTTTTGCCATATACAGCATCCACGGAAATTTTATACTTATTGCATTTTGCAGGTTGAGAAATAATTTTAGGGCTTTTAGAATAGATTACATCGAAACACTAACTCCTCAAAACGAGACATTTACCCCACACAATATGACCATACAAAAGTATTTTGAGGATTATGTCCAAAAGCAAAAACACCCCTGACACATCTTTGTCACAACTCCATTTTATGTTTGCGGTAGAACAATCTTAAAAACAATAAAAATGGAAATTATCAAAATCGTTATCCTGTCAGTATCAAGTCTTATGTTACTCTTTGTAGGGACAATGAGGTTAAGCAACCCCATAAAAATCTATTTAGGGAATTCTGGAATTAAGTTAGAAAACGACGTTAACCTGTTAAATGAAATGCGGGGCGTAAGTTCCGTAATGCTCTGCGGAGGAATCATTATTCTCTTGGGAACAATCATACCAAGCATAACCTTTACTTCATTTGTGGTTGCAGCATTGATTTTTCTTGGATTTGCATTAGGTAGGTTTATTAGTATGGCGGTTGATGGCAAACCAAATAAAAAGATAATCCAAGGTATTTGGTTTGAAATTGTTTTGGGTGCAGCAAATATTTTTGGCTTGGTGAATACCTGGGTTTAGAAATTTAGATCGATCCACAATTGTTGATTTTAGTTTTATGTTGAATGAAGGCAGCGGCTACCAATGTGTTCTGTGAAAAGCACTAGCTATAGGCATTTCGATTTAATAAGAACATCATGAACAGGCTTACGAGAATAACGGCAATTTTAATTCAATTACAGTCAAAAAGAATCGTTACCGCAAAAGAAATTGCTTCACGGTTCGGGATTAGTTTGCGAACGGTTTACAGGGACATTAAAACGCTACAAGATGCAGGTGTACCCATCGGTTCGGAAAATGGGGTTGGCTATTTTTTGGTAGATGGGTATCGATTGCCCCCGGTTTCGTTGACCGAGGAAGAAGCGAACGCCTTGATTGTTTCCGAGGAGTTCATAAGAAGACAGGGAGACAGATCGTTATCTAGAAATTATGATTCGGTAATTACAAAAATAAAATCGACCCTGAGAGGCTTTCAGAAGGACAATATTGAATTCCTCGCAAAACGTACTATTAGCTTTGTAAAAGGTGAAGTTATTGAAAGCAACTGGCTGTCCGAAATACAAAAGGCCATTTCCAATAAAAAAGTACTCGATATCACCTATCGATCTATTTATAAAGAAGAGTTGACAGATCGTAAGATAGAGCCTCAGGCCGTTTACTTTACCAACAACCTATGGATCGTAATCGCTCATTGTCAACTTCGGGAGGAATCGAGAGAATTTAGATTGGATAGAATCAATCGATTAGTGGTGACTTTCGAGACTTTTGAACCAAACCCGAAATTCAGCCTACAAAATTATTTTGAATGCTTCCAGGTATAGTTGACATAGGGCTGTCACTGGCACATTTTATTTTTGACCTATGAAAAAAATTGATTATAGGTTTAATAGTTTTGACGGCTTATGGGTACAGCCAGTCAGGCACAAAAAAAGTAAAATGAAACAGGCTCAAGTTTTAGAAATGGTGTTATGGAAATCCAAGGAAGGTATTAGCGCCGAAGAAGCAAAAGAATCCATTACAAGGCTTAATGGTTTTGTAAAAGATCAACCCGGATTTGTCTCCAGAAAGACTTCATTGGCCGAGGACGGAAAGTTCTTGGACATTGTAGTATGGACGGACCTGACTTCTGCCAAGACGGCTTCGGAAAAAGCTATGAAAAACAAGGACCTTGCGGAAATCTTTAGTACAATCGATGAAAGGGGAATGAGTTTTCAACACTTTGAAGTCTTTAATAGTATGGAATAACGGGGTACAAAGCAGTGCTTAAGCAAAAACGGTTTGGGAGTATGCCCAAGCCGTTTTTTATTTAATTGAAGTATATCGTGATTACAAACGCCATAAGAAAAAAACACGGAACTTATGAAAAGAGTGCTAGTTGGGGTTGTCTTGGTAATCATGATGGGTTCTTGTAAGGACACCGGGAATCGCAAGGAAGAACAAAAACCAGTAGTAGATAAAATAACGGAAGAAGAAGCCCTGGGTTTGCTACATCAATGGACGGATGCCTATCTGGCCGGTGATGTAACTCCGTTGCAGGAGATCCTTGATGAATCTTGGGTGTACTCCGGTTCCTCTAATGGCAAGGTTTCAGACAAGAATGCTACCATTGCCGAATTTGCTAATGCAGACTATACATTTCAGGATATTGTTTATGAAGGCTTGGATGTTCGTCTTTATGATGATATTGCAGTGGTCAGAGGATCGGAAAGAATGGTGATAGTCGGAAATTCAGCTAAGGACACCACAAAGTTGGCACTTCGTTTTACCGATGTATATCAAAAGAAGGATGGGAAAATTAAGGCCGTAGCCACACATAGCTCTCCCATCACGGAAGAGTGAAACGGTTTATTGTGAAAAATGATTGGGCGCTACGGTTTTATGAACAAGGTTGGATCGGTTACGCTAATTTCAACAGGATGCTCAAGAAAATAATCGGCAATAACCTTGTATAGCTGAAGGTGGTCCTCAACGCCTTCCCAATTCCAATTATCAGTAACTTCATCTTCAGGAGTATGTATTCCTCCCAAATCCAAGGGTTCCGCAATTTTACCTCCTTTTAAGTGATCTCCAGTCCAAAGTGTCAATGCCGGAATTCCTTTTTCAAGGAACGATGCCGTATCAAAACTAGCGTTCAGATCATCTACCCAATCAGGACTGATATAATGCCAACCCAAGGGATTCAGTATCGTTTTGACTTTATCAATAAAATCGACTCCCTGTCTGGGAAAAATAAAATAATCCTCCCGAGGTCCGGAAACATTAAAGCCATCGATATTTAGACAAATTATAATGTCCTCACTTGGGAAAATGGGATGATCCACATAAAATTTGCTTCCGTAAAGGCCAAGTTCTTCACCTGCAGTTGCTACAAAAACCAAGTTATGCCGTGGAGTGCCGGAGTTTTTGAATATCCGGGCAAGTTCCAGCAGTGCGGCGACCCCAACGGCATTATCCCGTGCACCGTTATAGATAGTATCTGTTTGGTCTTCTTGCTTTTGTATACCGAAGCTGTCATAATGCGCCGTAAACACGATTGATTTTTTACTAGAGGCATCTGCCTTGATAAATCCTACGACGTTGGATTCCATTTCCACTTCCCCGGGGAATGGAAATTTTTGATAAAATGAGTTACCGCCCATTTGCTGAAGTCCAATGGACTTGAATTGCTCTGCAATGTATTTAGCCGCGAGACGGATTCCCTTACTACCCTTTCCTCGGCCCTCAAGTTTATCTGAAGCGAGATATTCGGTGTGCGTTCGGATATTGTCCTTGGATTGTGCATGGAGTACAAATGGCGATAACAGTACTATTAAACCCCATTTAACTCTTCGGTCGAAATTGATCATAACAATGTATTGGAATTCTATTTAAGGATTCCGATTTTTCCAATTCGTTTCATCGGGATGAAAAAAAACTGAAAATGGGTGGTAGATGTTTTTCATAATCTGGATCGGAACGCTGCAAAAGGCATGGAATCTCTAGGGCAAAGGTGTTCAGTACAAAGAGTTTTCCCTACATTTATTCAAAACAACCAGCAGACCGGAACGATTTGGGTCCATTGTCGCCAACAGCAAGATGACCGTAGATAAAAAGAACATATCGGATCAAATAGACCACTTATTCAGATATGAATATGGTAAACTTGTTTCCGTATTGACCAAAACGTTCGGGACTTCAAATATTGAACTTGCTGAGGATGTAGTACAGGAAGCTATGCTCGAAGCGCTTCATAAGTGGACATATAATGGAGTGCCGGACAACCCTGTTGGATGGATCTATAAGGTAGCCAAATACAAAGCCGTAAATATCTTGAACAGGGAAAAGTACAAAAGGGCATACGCATCGGAGGTGGCCCATCACTTGCAATCGGAATGGACCCTGGAACCTACGTTAAGACACATTTTTACGGACAAGGAAATTGCGGACGATCAATTACGAATGATATTCACCTGTTGTCATCCATCAGTTTCAACGGATTCGCAAGTTTCCCTTACCCTAAAGACATTATGCGGGTTTAGCATACCGGAAATTGCAAAGGCATTTCTTACTACTGAAGAAAACATAAACAAAAGACTGGTACGGGCCAGAAAAACGATAAAAGCCGCAGATATTCCTTTTGAGGTACCAACGGGTAACGAACTCGAACAACGGCTTTCAAGTGTTCTTGAAACCATTTATTTATTGTTCAATGAGGGTTATAACGCTACTTCCGGTACTAATTTGATTCGTTATGAATTATGTGAGGAAGCTATTCGCCTAGCCGAAATTATAGCCTCCAATCCCAATGTAAAATCCTCCAATACCTACGCGTTATTGGCTTTGATGACGCTGAACACGGCACGATTCAATTCGAGAATGGACGAATTTGACAATCTTTTAGATCTGGAGCATCAGGATAGAAGCCAATGGGATAAGGAATTGATAAAAAAGGGGCTTTACTATTTAGACTTTGCCACGGAACAGAACGAGGTTTCCATGTATCATATCCTTGCTACAATTTCTGCACACCATTGTACGGCATTAACCTATGAATCCACGGACTGGGAAGGTATTTTAGCCCTTTACGATTTGCTTATCAAAATAGACAAATCACCGATTGTCCTACTTAATCGCGCCGTGGTCCTTTCCAAGACCAGTACTCCCCAAAAAGCCCTTGAACAATTGCAAAAAATAAAGGGCAACCCTGCTTTCTACTCGTATTTGCCCTATTACACTACAAAAGCAGCGCTTCATTTTCAAAATAATGAGGTAAAAATTGCCATTGAGCTCTTGAATGCAGCCCTTGAACTTCCGGTTGAAAAAAAACGTAAGAACCTCATTGATAGAAAGATAAAAGAGTATTCCAAAAATAATTGATTTTTTTTCGGGTTCAATGTCCCTTTTGGTTCTTTTCATTTGACTTTGGGTCGTAAACAATTTTAATAATCAGTAAAGAAAATAGTATGCAAGAGTTTATGATTTTCATTAAGACAAAAGGTGACCATTTAGAGGGACTTTCCCCGGAACAACAACAGGCCCATGTTCAAAAAATTGGCGAATACATCGGAGGACTCATGGAGTCCGGTAAACTAAAAGGGGCACAACCCTTGGAAATGGACGGAGCGATCATCCAGGGCAACAAGGGTGTTTTTAAGGATGGACCTTTTAACGAATCCAAAGAAGTGATCGTAGGATACTTCCATATAGTTGCCGAAAACCTGGAAGAGGCCGTCCAAATTGCAAAAGCAAACCCGATGTTCCATGATGCGGAAGGCGCAATAGAAGTTAGACCGATCAAGCAAATGGACGGAATCAATTAAAAACGAAATAGTATGAGCATAGAGAGCCAAAATAGTGCGGTAGCATATGAAGGACATTGTGCCTTTGCCGTTAGTGCAGGAAAGACCGATGTTAAAGGAGGAAAAAACAGCTTAACGATCGATGGGAAAACCTATTTTTTTTCAAATCCCCTTGCCAAGTTTTTGTTCAAGCTCCTTCCAAATAGGGTAGAAAAGGCAGATGCCAATTGGAAAAACAAGTGATATGAAAAAAAGAACGAAAATAATACTCATAACGCTTGTCGTAATACTAGCCGTGGTATTCTCTTTTGCCAAAGTTAAACGGGTATCTCCGTTATCCTGGGGACATAAGGAAGTGAATCAGCCGATGTTTTCCAGCCAAGCCATAAACGGTTATGATGCGGTTGCTTATTTTACGGAGGACAAGGCCGTACTTGGTAATGAGGCATATTCATATAATTGGAAAAACGCGGATTGGTATTTTTCATCGGAGGATAATAAACAATTGTTTCTTGAAAATCCTGAAAAATATGCTCCCCAATATGGGGGTTATTGTGCTTTTGCGGTAAGTAGGGGATTTACGGCCAATATCAATCCCGACGTTTTCGAGATGATTAACGGGAAACTTTACCTTTTTGATAGCGAGGGTGTAAAGGCGGATTGGAAAGAAAATCTAAAAGAAAATCTGCAGAAATGTGAAGCGAACTGGTAGGAGTACAGATATATCCACCTATAAGGGCAATAACGGTTTGGTGTTGATCCAAACCGTTTTTCATTTTAGCAAAGTATATCGTAACTTGTGCGGTTACATAGGTTTCCGTATTTAAATCCTTCAGTCCGACCTAAAAATGACCAAATTAAGATTACCAGAAGCTCCAAATTCCATTCAGAAAGGAGTACCTCTAAAACTTGTTCTGGACAAGCCAGCCATTACACAGCTTGGGAGTAATTTGAAGTTGGTCCATAAAAAATTTGATGAAAGTTCCTTTGTTAAGGAAGCGGTATCCAACATAGAACCCCTTACCCTTAAGGAGCGCGGTTTGAAGATAGCGGAAGTGTTAAAAAAATATCTACCCGATACATATACGGAGGCGGTAGCAGTACTATTGGCATCGTTTACCCCACCTTTAGAGGATACGGAAAACCTGGGATTATCCGGAATGTTTTATTTGCCCCATGTAAGTTTTGTGGAACAATATGGCCTGGACAGAAGTTATAACAACAATGAGGATCCCTTTGATGTTTCCATGAAAGCCCAATATGAACTGACAAAACGGTTTTCTTCGGAGTTTTCGATCCGCAGTTTTATTATTGACCAACCTGATAGAACATTTTCCGTTTTGTATGATTGGATGAACGACCCGGATCCACATGTCCGCAGACTGTGCTCGGAAGGGACAAGACCTAGATTGCCTTGGGCACAAAAAATCAGTTTATTGGTGGAAGACCCTAGTCCCTCTTTGCCGATATTAGAAAAATTAAAAAATGATGAAAACCTTTATGTAAGACGAAGTGTAGCGAACCACGTTGGCGATATAGCAAAGGACAATTTGGATTTAGCCTTGCAATTGTGTGAAAGCTGGCTTGGTAATGCATCCAAGGAGCTGAAATGGGTCATTCGTCATGCTCTAAGGCATCCTGCCAAAAAAAATGTCGAGAAAGCCCTGGAACTTCGAACAAGGGCAAAATAATAGGATGTCAAAATTCCTATCGCCCAAACTAACACACGCTCCGGTCAATTCAACTTCTCCTTAAAAAAGTCTATCGTTCTTTGCCATGCCAGTTCCGCAGCTTCCTTATCGTACCGGGGCGTGGTGGTATTATGAAAACCATGGTTTACATTGGGATAGTTGTAGGCCACATACTCTTTTCCATGGTCTTTTAAGGCTTCTTCGTAAGCGGGCCAACCTTCGTTTACCCGGGTATCCAATCCGGCAAACTGGAGCATAAGAGGTGCCTTGATTTTATCGATATCCTCTTTGGGCTGTCCTCCATAAAAAGGAACGGCCGCGGCCAATTCCGGTATTTTTACGGCCATCATATTGGAAATCCATCCGCCAAAGCAAAAGCCTACGACTCCAATTTTTCCACTACAATCTTTGTGTGATTTTAGATAGTTATACGCAGCGATAAAGTCTTCCAACATTTTGTTACGGTCCCTTTTTCGTTGCATGGCCCTCCCTTCGTCATCATTGCCTGGATACCCACCAAGTGGGGTCAAGGCATCCGGGGCCAGGGTAATAAACCCTTCCAAGGCCGCCCTTCGAGCAGTATCTTCAATATAAGGGTTCAACCCTCGATTTTCATGAACTACGACGATTCCTCCCAACTTTCCTTGGGCGTCCTTGGGCCTGGAGAGCAGGCCTTTGATCTCTCCCCCTCCTTGGGGTGAATTATAGGTAATATAACCTGAATCCAATCTTGGGTCATCTTTTTTGACCAGCATAGTATCCACATAGTTGGGCATTAAAAAACTCATCAACGAGGTAACGGTGATACCCCCAACTGCATAAAGTCCTAATTTTTCAATGAATTCCCGACGTTGGATTTTATTATGGGCATAGTCATCATACAGGTCAAAAACTTCTTGTTTAATGTCATCTTTTTTCAGTGTTTTCATAATGTAGTTTTAATCAATCCACTGTTTTGTAGATGGATTCGATGATTCGATCTGAATTGATAAACCCTTGGCCATGGGTGATGTCCCATTCCTTTGAAAGACCCATATTCTGGGCTTCGGCTATGGTTTTTCCATCGTCTTTGGCTTTCTTGACACGTATGCGCAACGTAGCCAGCATATCGCGAAAGGCTACCAAATCTTTTCTACCCATAACCTTGCCGTGACCAGGAATTATTTGGGTATCCTCGTCCACAATAAAAAGGGCCATATTCAAATTTTTGATAAAACCATCAATGTCTCCATTGGAATTGATGTCGATAAACGGATAGCCATTGGTCAAGTTATCGCCCATGTGAATAACATTGCTTTGCGGAAAGTACATATAGGAGTCCCCATCGGTATGGGAATTATTTACATGCATGAGATGCAGGGAATTCAAGCTATCCAAATGTATGGTAAACGCATCATTAAAGGTAATCTGGGGCAATGCGGCATACGGTGAGGGCAGGGTGGTCCTGCCTCCACTTCGTTCCTGCTTTTGGGACATACGTTTGCGAACGTTATCATGCGCAATAATTATGGCCCCTGAATTTCCCAGGTTTTCATTACCGCCGGTATGGTCTCCATGCCAATGCGTATTCAGCACAAATTTGATAGGCTTATCCGTGATTTCCTTAACCTTTGAAAGGATTTTTTCGGTCAAGGCCCCAAATTGATCATCAATAAGATAGGCGTAGGTATCGCCGATCGCCAAACCTATATTTCCGCCCCGGCCATAGAGCACATGGACATTATCTGCTAGCTTTTCCGAAGTAATGTTTACATCGTCCATATCGTTTTGTGCAAAACCGTTAAAAAAGAAAAGCCCCAGAAATGCGTATATCAGTTTTTTCATTTCATAATTTTTAGTGTTGTTTTTGGTCGGGCCATAATATTATCATTTGAGCAGACTTTTCATAAATTCCTCCTTATACGCCCTTCCGATGGGGATTTTATTTCGATTTACGAGATAGACCAAATTGCCTGAAATCCGCTCAATTTTTTCCGTATTTAAGATAAACGATTTATGGATCCTAAAAAAATGATGCCCCTCCAATTCATTTAACCAATGCCTAAGGGGTTCATTGGAGAGGAGTTTCCGCTTATGGGTATGTATCTCGGTATAATCCGCATCGGATTGGATATGGACTATATCGCTTATCCTAATTTTT
The DNA here is from genome assembly GCA_947494715.1 of uncultured Flavobacteriaceae bacterium. Lineage (GTDB taxonomy): Bacteria > Bacteroidota > Bacteroidia > Flavobacteriales > Flavobacteriaceae > Ulvibacterium. The sequence continues at coordinate 58,863 of CANLWG010000017.1, forward strand.
ATGTGCTCGTGTCCCGATTTTATATAGATTTCCTTTTTCAGCTTGTTTTCCATGGTCATTTTACCGGGCCCATCTATTTGACCTGTATGGGGTACTTTGGAAACGGCCTGTAAAAAACGCTGAAACGAGAAAGGTTTTAATAGGTAATCCACCACATTGAGGTCGTAGCCCTCCAAGGCATAATCCGAGAAGGCCGTAGTCAATATTACATGGGGCGGATTGGGCAAGGTCTTTAAAAATTCGATTCCGGAAATTTTGGGAAGGTGAATATCCAGGAACATGATATCCACCTTTTCGTTCTTTAGGAATTCCATGGCCAAAATTGCATCGGAAAACACCCCTTTTAAGGTAAGGGTACCCACATCGGCAATGAATTTTTTCAAAATGCGCTGCGCCGGTGGTTGATCCTCTATGATGATACAATTCATTGCATTTTCGTTTTTTCCAATTGTAGCTCCAAATGCACTTCAAAATTTCCATTTTCCCGGTTGATGTCCAGTCGATGTTTATTGGGATACAGGAGTTGCAAACGTTTTTTTACATTTTCCAGACCAATACCCTTGGCCACCGTATCCAAGGCATCCGACGATTCAAAATTATTCTTGCAATAGAACTTCAATGTATGGCCCTCTAATCGCAAATCGATATCGATGGTAATATTGCTAGACTGTCCGGACTGGCTATGTTTAAATGCGTTTTCAATAAACACGATCAAAATCAGGGGTGCTATTTTGTAGTCCGAAGCTATATTTTGTGTGTTGAACTTGACCTCTCCCCGTTCCTCGATCTGCAGTTTGTTCAGCTTTACAAAATTATGAAGCTGTTCTATTTCCTTGGCCAAGGGAACAAACTTCTCCTTGCATTCATACAACATATACCGGAGTACGCCGCTAAGTTCCAAGATGATCTCCGGAGTCTTGGTAGAGTTTTCCAATGCATGCGAATAGAGATTGTTCAGGTTGTTGAATAAAAAATGAGGATTGATCTGGGATCGTAAAAACTGAAGCTCACTTTCTTGGATGGTACTAGTGAGCTCATCTATTTGTCGCTGTTTTTGAAGGGCATCCCATCCAAATTTAAATCCGGACAAAATTGTGATGACCGGCAATACATCGAACAAGGCAAAATAAATACCCGGAAAGGTCCTTGCCCTACGTGTACCGGCAAAGAATATTTGCTCCAGCACCAATTCCTCGATCAATATCACAACAACGATTACTAGGATGACCGACCCGAAGAAGGCCCACTGTTTTTTTCGATACAATAATCGTGGCATTAAATAGTAGGTGATGAAGGCGGCAGCCAGGGCATAGCTCAAAAAAGACCATATTTGATATGCTTCAATGCCCGGATTATTCCTATCAAAGGAATAAAACAGTAGCACCAAGATGTGCAATACAATCTGAAAAAAGAGTTCTTTTCTTGAAATCACAAGAATTGAAATTTGAATAGCCTAAACTAAAGTATAAAAGGTAACCCATAAAAAGTTGTATTCCAAACGACGTTCTTTCCCCCCTGAACAACATCTCTACATGAATTTTTACGGATAATTGTCGATTGGGGCTATATCCATGTCGTTTATAGGATTTTGTTTTCGTTTTTTTCCTTAGAATTACATCTTTGAAAGCATAATTGGAATACCCTATGAATTTGAAATCAAAATGTCTTGCTTATTTCTTGTTTAGCTTTTTTATGGCTATCTGTACAACTTTTGCCCAAAATACGGGCCCTATTACCATAAAGGGTATAGTGGTGGAACAGACTGGAGGACAGCCCGTGTCCTTTGCCACGGTAATGGTTGCGGATAACGAGACCAAAAAACCCATTAGCGGCACTACAACCTTGGACGACGGAAGTTTTGTCCTAGAGACGGAAGCGAATAATTTTTATATTGAAATCAGTTTCCTGGGTTTTCAAACAAGGACCTTTGGCCAGCCCGAGGTAAGGAGTAAGACCATTGATTTGGGTACCATTGAACTTTCTGAGGATGCCGAACAATTGAAGGAAGTAGTTGTCCGGGGCGAAGAATCCGTTACAGAATTTAAGTTGGACAAACGTGTTTTTAACGTGGGAAAGGATTTGAGCACTACTGGGGCAAGCGCCTTGGATGTTTTGAACAACGTACCCTCCGTAAATGTAAGTATCGAGGGCCAGATAAGTCTAAGGGGAAGTGCAGGGGTACAGGTGCTCATCAACGGAAAGCCTTCCATTATCGCCAGTGAGGAAGGGAATACCTTGGGTACCATTACCGCTGACATGATCGATAGGGTGGAGGTCATCACCAATCCATCTGCCAAATATGATGCGGAGGGCACATCGGGCATTATCAATATTGTCATTAAAAAAGAAGAAAGGAAAGGGTTTAATGGTTCAGTTTCCGTAAATGCCGGTGCTCCTGAAAACAATAGCGTGGGGATAAGCTTAAACCGGAGGACAGAGAAGTTTAATCTATTCAGTCAGATAGGGGTAGGATTCCGAGATCTGCCCAACGATATTGATAATAGGAACGTGGATTTGATAAACAATACTACCATTTTGACAACGGGCACGGAATTCAGGAATGAAAACTATTACAATTTTATATTGGGAACGGACTACTACCTAAGCCCCAATGACGTTATAACACTCTCGGGAAACTTTGCCCTGGAGCTTGAAGATCAACCCTCTACCACCAATTTTGCCGCCTTGGACGCCTCGGATGAAATTACCTCTCAATGGGAACGTAACGAAACCACGGAAGCTACCAATCCAAAATTCCAATATGAACTGCAGTATAAAAAAGATTTTAAAGGAGATGAGGACCACACATTAATGTTTAGTGCATTAGGGAGCTTCTTTGGAAAGGACCAATCCTCGGATTTTCTGGATACCACAATTTCCGGAGAGAACAATGATGATGCGCAACGGACCCGTACGGATTTTAAGGAATCTGTTTTTACCTTTAAATTGGACTATACCTTACCTCTTGCCAAGAAATGGACCATGGAAACTGGAACACAGTATGTCCTCAATGACGTAAGCAATGATTTTGAGGTCAATGATCTGATAGGGGGGGAATTTATCAATGACCCCGGTCTCACCAATATTTTTGAGTTTGACCAGAAGGTTTTGGGGCTTTATGGTACAGGAGCCTATGAAGGAGAAAAATGGGGGGTAAAGGGAGGCTTACGTTTAGAGCAAACAGATTTGAACACCATACTGATCAATACCAACGAAATCAATGACCAGAATTATACCAACCTATTTCCCAGCGTACATACCTCCTATAAATTTTCCGAAAAGATATCGTTGCAGGCCGGGTACTCAAAACGTATTTATAGGCCACGGCTCTGGGATTTAAACCCCTTTTTCAATATCCGTAACAATTTTAACATTCGTCAAGGCAATCCGGACTTAACGCCCGAGTTCACCGATTCCTATGAGGTTACCAGTATTTTCTTTATAGGTAGGACTTCCCTGAATTTTGGAGTCTATCATAGGTATACCACGGATGTTATTGAAAGAATATCCATTTTTGAAAACAACGTGAACACAGTCAGACCGGAGAATATCGGTACCAACAGGGCCACGGGAATGGAGTTCAATACCAAATATAGTCCTGTTAAATGGCTGACCCTCAATGCCGACTTTAACTACAGCCAGTTTGCCCGTGATGGCTCTTTTGATGGTACCATCTTCGATTTCAGTGCAAACCAATGGTCTTCCAAATTGATGACAAAAGTGAAGCTTCCTGCGGACATTGATTTGGAAGCCACTGGAAATTATCGATCTAGCTATGAAACCGTTCAAGGTAGGATAAGTGAAATGGCTTTTTTGGACCTGGGCCTACGAAAAAAAATGTTTAAGGGAAGGGGTGTGCTGAACTTAAGCGTACGCGATGCCTTTGCATCCAGAATACGGGAAAATGAAATAAGTCAGGAAAATTTCTTTATCTATAGTCGCCGTTTAAGGGGCACTTTTGTGGCCTTTGGATTCAGTTACGGTTTTGGAAAAGGTGAAGCCATGGAGTTTACCGGTGCAAGAAGAAGATTTTAATATATTTTTGCGGCGAATTAAACTTGGATTATGGGAAGAAAGACCGAGCAGACCATGCGTACTTATCACAGATATTTAGGATTTTTTTTAGCAGGGATCATGGCGATGTACGCCATCAGTGGAATTGTACTTATTTTTAGGAATACCGATTATTTAAAAAAGGACGTACAAATTGAAAAGAAGCTGGAAGCCCATCTTACTGCCCAGAATTTGGGCAAGGCTTTAAAGAAAAAGAATCTTAAGGTAGATAGGGAAGAAGGGGAACTTATCTATTTTGAAACCGGCACCTATAATAAGACAACAGGTGAGGCCCAATACCTTGAGAAGCGCTTACCTTTGATTCTGGATAAGATGGCGAAAATCCATAAAGCCAATTCCGACCACCCCTTATTTTTTCTCAATATCTTTTTTGGAGTGTCCCTTTTGTTCTTTGTACTATCCGCCTTTTGGATGTTTAGGCCCAACACCCCTATATTTAAAAAAGGACTCTATTTTACCTTGGGTGGTGTGATTTTTACCCTGATCTTGTTATTTGTTTGACCAGCGGGCAAACCGTACATTTGTTTACGAGACCCCCATCCGATTTAAATCGACATACAAAACACAAAAATTGATCCGATGAATAAATGCATTTTCAATTCGATTATAGGGGTATTTATTCTAGCACCCTTGTATCTTTTATCCAATGAACCCCTAACCGAACCTTTGCAATCCGGGAATGAAGAAGCAGGGGAATACACCCTGATAGTCGAGGGATATGACTGGGGCTCGGCCGCCAGCCGAGTAATCCTGTCCTTGGATGAAACCGTATCGTCCGTCAGCTCCAATGATTATGAAGTTTCCGTACGGCGCAGTACCGAACACGCCCAGATTCCCGATGAAATGGCCTCTGGACAGCGGACAGTACAGTATGCCTATATATCCGACAAAAATGGCAATAGGGTGGCCGAAGGAAAATTCCTGACTCTTCTCCTTACCGTAGGGCCAGATATGGTTCTTGCCTCACCTATGCAATATATTCCCAGCTCAGGGGGAAATTTATGGATAGATTACCATATGACCATTACAAACACCAAGACCGGTCAGGTTTGGGACAAAGAGACGAATCGGATTCTACCTTTGGTCAACGAGTTCGATTTAACCGGAAAGTACGCGCATAAGGGAGACATAAGTTTAACTTATGCCTCTTTTAAACCTAAGACCTCAAACAAAAAATCCCCCCTTATTATATGGCTTCATGGTGGAGGGGAAGGAGGTACCGATACAACCATTCCATTGATGGCCAATAGAGCGGCCAATTATGCCTCGGATGAAATACAGTCCCTTTTTGGAGGGGCCTATGTGCTGGTACCCCAAAGCCCTACCTTTTGGATGCAAAGCGCCTCTGGGGAATACACACGCGGCAAGGAAAATGATATTTACAATGAAGCGCTTATGGGCCTTATCAAAAAATATGTGGCCGACCATCCCCAAATTGATGCCGACCGAATCTATGTAGGGGGATGCTCCAATGGGGGCTATATGTCGCTGAAATTGATTATCCTATATCCCGATTATTTTGCTGCTGGTTATATTAGCGCATTGGCCTACCAGTCCCAGTTTATTACGGACGAACAGATACAGAAAATTAAGAATGTACCTATTTGGTTTGTCCATTCCAAGGACGACCCAGTGACTATCCCGGAAGAGACGGTAGTACCACTCTACAAACGATTAATGGAAGCGAATGCCAAGAATGTCCATTTTTCATACTACGACAATGTAGTGGACATTACGGGTTTCTTTGGTGGTCCCAATTACCGGTATCATGGCCATTTTTCATGGATTTATTCGCATGCCAACCATGCCGATTTTGATTTTCAGGGCAATCCTGTACTATTAGAAGGCAAACCTGTAACCATCATGGAGTGGATGGCCGCGCAGCGGAACTAGGGATTCAGGAGTTCCGCGGATTTGATTTTTCTTTTTTGGCTAAGCAAAAGAACAAGCAGAAAGCCCTTTGCTTTTTTGTACTTTTAGATGAATTAAATTATCAAAAAAAGAAAAGCACACAGCACATATGAAAAACGGAATAGCATTGCCCGATTTGCCATTTGAGGAGTGGAAGGGAACTCGATTGACCGTACATCTGATCCTGCAAATCATAGGGAAGACACGTTTAAAACTGACTACTCGAAAAAATCATTGGTGGTATATTACACTTTACGTCACTTCCCGGGGATTCGGTACCCATAGCATTCCGGTCAATGACGGACTTGACACCCTGGAGATTGATTTCAATATAGTGGAGAAATCCGTCGTGCTGTCCCATAGTTCGTACGGACCTATTCACATTTCCCTGTTGCCCGATCCCACCATAGCCGAATTTTACGGACATTTTATGAACGCTCTGGCCAGTTTTGACCTGCATCCCAAATTCATTGAAAAACCCTTGGACCTGGGTATTGAGACCCGTTTTGACGCTATCAAGGAATACCATCATTATGATTGGAAATATATCCAGACATTCTGGAAATTGATGCGATGGAATAACGCTGTTTTTCAGGAGTTTAGCGGCCGGTTTTATGGGAAGACCTGTCCCGTACACATCTATTGGCACCACATGGATCTAACGGTAACCCGGGTTTCGGACAAGAAACTTCCGCCCATGGATAAATCAGCGCGTATTCTGGAACGAGATACGTATTCCCATGAACAGATCAGTTTTGGGTTTTGGGCAGGTGATGACAATATGCCGGAGCCCATGTATTATGCCTATACCTATCCCTCTCCGGAGGGCCTGGATGAAGAAACTTTGTTGCCGGATGCCGCAAAATGGGTAGAGAGCAATGGGAGCCCTATGGCCCTCTTACGCTATGAAACGGTGAGGAATTCCGAAAACCCAAGAGCTGCAGTGCTCAACTTTTTGGAAAGTGCCTATCAAGCGGGGGCCAAACGGGCCAATTGGAACATTGTGGAATTGACGGTGCCTTCCTTGGACGATATTTGAAATAAAGGCAACAGCAGACTTTCTTAAAATTAAAATCACAATAATTTAACGAGAACTTCATTTCGGCTATGGTATTACCCCTATATTTAGTTTTTGACTTAGAATAGCCTTTTATGCGCTTATCCAATGCGTTGCTTTGCGCATTTCTTTTTTTTGGCCTCCAGGCTTCGGCACAGCTATCCGGAAGGATTCAGGATGCCTCAACTCAAGAGGATTTGGAGTATGCTACGGTGGCACTCTATCGCCAAAAAGATAGTACGTTGGTAACTGGGGTCGTATGTGATCAAAAGGGTTTTTTCGTCATTAGCTCGATAAAACCGGATGTGTATTACCTGAGTTGTTCCTTCATTGGATATCGCACAAAATACGTGGAGAATATCGTGTGCGAAAAGGGTGCCGACAAAATAAACTTGGAGACCATTGCGCTCGAAATAGGCCCAAATCAGTTGGGCGAAGTAGTCGTACAGGCCGAAAGTGCCACGGTAATCAATAAGATCGATAGGCAGGTATTCGAGGCTTCCAAATTTCAGAACAGCCAAGGTGGGAATGTGACGGATGTGCTTAGAAACCTACCCTCGGTATCGGTTAATGGCTTGGGCGAGATCAGTGTACGCGGAAGTACCGGATTTGTACTATTACTCAATGGAAAACCGATACAGGGTGATGCGGCCGTTTTGTTAAATCAACTCCCAGCAAATTCGGTGGAAAGGGTAGAAGTGATTACAGCACCCTCAGCAAAATACGACCCGGAGGGAAAAGCAGGCATCTTGAACATTATTATGCAAAAGGAGGCTGTGGCCGGTACTTTTACGCAAATAAATATCAGGGCCGGTCTACCCTCAATAGAACCCTATGATAACGCCGAATCTGCCCGACGCTATGGTTTGGATGCTACCTACAATGTCCGAAAGGAAAAATGGAACTTTTCCTTTGGCGCCAATTATCAGCGAAACGATCTGGCCGGTAGACGGGAAGGGGATGTTTTTACGATTATCAACGATACGCTTACCCGTTTTCCCTCCGATGGGGAACGTAGTTTTGATGAAGTTAACTATAGCGGAAGATTTACGGTAGATTTTGAACCGGATACCCTTAATACCTTTTCCCTGGGATTTTATGCCGGAAAGCGGCAAAAGGACAGAACAGCGGATATCCTTTATTTTGATAACCACGCCATTACCCCGGCAAATGGTACGGAGCGTTTGTATACCTTTCCATATTTTAATGAAAACCTTAGGGAAAGAAAAGGGGACTTCATTTTGGGAAGTCTGGATTACGCGCATACATTTCGAGATAGCTCCAAATTATCGGCTTCACTATTATACGAATACACCTTATTGGGCGGGCCGACCACGAATCGAAATTTGGGTTTTCCCAATACGGACTTTGTGTATCAGGATGAATTCAATACCAATGATAATCCCTTGAACGGGTTTCGTTTTCAACTGGATTATACCTGGAAACCCTTTGCCTTTGGGACCTTGGAAACAGGATATCAGTATCGGATATTGGACCATACCGGGGATTTTGTCTATGAACGGCGTAATAACATTACTGGGGAGTTTGAGCTGGTACCGGAATTCTCCAGCGAAGTGGATTTAACACGAAGTATTCATTCCGCCTATGCCCAACTTAGCGGGAAAAAGGGAAAATGGGACTATGCTGCCGGAATTCGGATGGAGGCCATGGATCGCGATTTTGACCTTAAGGACAAGAACAACACTATAGATACCACCTATACCTACAATTTTGTAAAACCCTTTCCTTCCGCCTCCCTACAATACGAGCTAAATGAACGCACTCATATCAAGGCTGCCTACAGCAAGCGCATTGAGCGGACCACTACCTTTAAAATGAACCCCTTTCCGGAAAGGGAGCACTCCGAGACCTTGGAACAAGGTGATGCCACGCTGCTCCCGGAGTTTATCGATTTAGTGGAACTGGGACTAACCAAAAATTTTAAGGGTAATCATTCCCTGTTCGCTACGGCCTATTTTAGAAACGTGGAGAACTTGGTAAATCGGGTAAACACGGTCTTTAACGATACCATTTTAAACCGCATTTATTCCAATGTGGGCAGGGGTCGCTCCCTGGGAATTGAAGTGGGGGGGCAATTTAAACCCACCCAGAATTGGTCCAACTTTATTGGAGGTAATTTTTACACATATGACATTGAAGGCACGTTTGATAACCGAGCGCTTAATACCCATAGTTTTGTCTATTCCATCAACGCGAATAGCACCTATGCTTTCTCGTCCACCGCATCGCTACAGTTTACCTTTAATTATTTGTCGGCACAAAATACCGCTCAGGGCGAGGATTCCCGCTTCTATTCACCCAATCTTACGTTTCGAAAGACCTTTTTGGACAATCGGTTGGTAGCAACGGTGCAATGGCAAAATATGGATATGGGACTCCTAGACACCAATGAGCAACGCATTACGACCCAAAGGCCGGGGGAGTTTTTTACGACCACCAACTATGTCTACGAGGTGGATATGATTTTGCTCAATCTCAGCTATTCCTTCAATAAGAATACCAACAAGGCCAAGTTCATTGATAGTGAATTTGGCAAACGGGAGTTTTAGTTTCCAAATCCCGCCTTGCTCCGCTGTCTGAAATTCCTAAGCGTACCTTCGGTTCATATAGTTTGGAATTCGTAATTTAAAGGACCATAAACTTCAAAATCCAAGGATTATGATTAAGAATGGGTTTAGAATCGGTCTGCGTATTTTGTTCAAGTACCGACTCTATACGGGAATCAGTCTTGTTGGATTGGCAATCGCCATAACTTCGGTTTGGTTCATAGCCAATTATGTCACCAACTCTTATCGTTATGATGCGTATCAAGACAATGCCGATAGAATCCATAGGCTAAGCATGCAGGTTACCGCAGGGGGTAATACCGACCACTATGCCACCAGTGGAAAACCCTTGGGCAGTGTATTGGCTGAGAACTATTCCGGTATCGACAACTACGCGAGGCTGACTTTTCAGGGGAATACCGTAGTGCGGGTAAACGATGAACTTTTTAAGGAAAATGGTTTTTTTAAAACCAACTCGGAGGCCTTGGAAGTATTTACTTTCGACTTCATTTCAGGAAATACAAATACCCCGGTATTAGATCCAAATTCGATTTTGTTGTCCAGGTCTTTGGCCGAAAAGTATTTTGGAGGTACTGAAGTTGTAAACAAACCGATTACAATCGGGGACCATGCCTATACCATACAAGGCGTTTATGAGGATTGGCCCAAGAATTCGCATGTGAATCCCAAAGCTTTATTGCATTCGGAAGGACTTGCGGCCGATTATGAACTACAGGAATGGTTTAACCTGGAGCACTATACCTATGTAGTACTCGATGGGTCCATTGACCCGAAAGACTTGGAGGGCCAGCTGGCCCAGATGACGACCGAACATCTAAAACCGGGTTTGGAAGGTTCCGGGGTGGATATACAATTCATGGCCCAACCCCTTAAAGGCCTGTATTTTGCACCCGCTTTGATCGATGATGTTCCTAAAGGCAATTCCAAGTACGTCTACGCACTGCTATTCGCTGGGCTATTGGTCCTATTGATTGCTGGCCTAAATTCCATCAATCTGTCCTTAACGCAATCCACCCAGCGCACCAAGGAAATTCAATTGAAAAAAATGCTCGGCATATCGCGCGGACAATTGGTATTTCAGAGCGCTATGGAATCGGGAATCATGACGGTATTGGTACTCTTGGTTGCCGCAATTCTGGTACTGGCCTTTACCAATACCTATTTTCAATATTCAGGTTTTCAGGCCTTGGATGTAACCAACCAGTGGCTTCTTCTACTCGTTATTCCCTTGATTACCTTTGGTTTTGGATTATTGGGGACCAGTTATTCCGGGGTATACCTATCCTTTTCCGGTAATTTGGTGAATACAAAGAAAACCTCGGTCAATACCTTTAAAAAAGTGCTGCTCGGATTTCAGTTTGCCATAGCATCGATTATCCTAATTGCAACGCTTACGATGAACAAGCAGATCCATTTTATGAAAAACAAGGATTTGGGTTTTTCAAAAGAGCAGGTCATGATCGTAGACCTTCCGGGAAACGAAGAATTAAAAGACAAGCACATCCAATTTCGGGAACGGGTGAAGAGCTTTCCAACCATCCAAAGTGCCTCCTTGATTGGGGGTGGGGCCCTGCCGGGGGAGGAAAACGGAAAAGAGATTTTTCAGGTAACCGTTGAGGGGGAGGAAGTGGAAAAGGTGTTCAACTTCTACCGGGTGGATGAGAACTTTAGCGAGCTCCTGGAGCTCCAATTGGCCCTGGCCCGAAACTTTGAAGCTAACCGGCCCAGTGATAAAGAGGATGCCGTATTGATCAATCAGGCTTTAGCCCAATCGCTACAATGGGAGAATCCCCTGGACCAAACGATATATTATTATGGTAAGCCCAGAAAAGTCATCGGGGTGGTCCAAAATTTTCACAACCAATCCCTACATAATGCGATAGAGCCTATTGTGTTTCTCTATGACGAGGCCTATGCCACCAAGTTGCTCGTAAAAACGGCCATGGGCAACGTGGGTTTGGTGGAGACGGCCTGGGCGGACTTTTTCCCCAATACCCCTTTTGCGCTGTCCCATTTTGATCAATTTATCGATGCCCAATATATCCAGGAGGATGATTTGGCAAAGCTGTTGGGGTTCTTTTCTTTAGTTTCCCTGGGTTTGTGCTGTATGGGCCTTTTTGCCATTTTCTCCCTGCACTTGCTGCAAAAGACCAAGGAATTGAGTATTCGAAAAGTATTGGGGGCCAATGCCTGGCATCTGGTACGGACTACGACCCGGAGTTATGTGGGGGTCGCGGTACTGGCCCTAGGTGTGGCTATCCCGGTGGCGGGGTATCTTATGGAAAACTGGCTCAGCGGGTTTAGTTATCGGATATCCCTGGATGCTTTGGTTTTTATCGGGGCCGCTATACTGATTTTGGGGATGAGCGGTGTCACCTTGTTATACCATATTTTAAAATCGGTCCGCGTAAATCCCGTAACGGCTTTACAATCCGAATAGGCAGTACCACTACATACCTATTGAAGTCTTATGGCTAGAGACAAGCTGCTCATATCCGTTTCTCAAAATGGAGGAGTACCGGTTGGCGTAATCGACTGAAAAATACTACATTCGTTAGGATGGGGTGTATGATTATTGATCATATACCATTTTTGGCAACAATATGACCAAAGAAGAAGAAATAGAAATCGTACACGGAAAAGGAACACACGTAGTAATTCTTGGTGCTGGTGCAACATATGCTTCAACTTTAAGAAATCCCGAAAAAAACGGAAAAACTCTTCCTTTAATGTGGAATGTAATCGATGTTGTCGGATTGACTAATGTTGTGAATGACTTGCCAAAAGAATATCAACTGCATAAAGAAGATTTTGAAAAACTTTACAGCTTGTTAGCTAAAGACGACAAGTTTAAAGCAGAAAGAGAACATACTGAAAAAGTAGTTTATAAATACTTTGAAGAATTAGATTTACCAGATGAACCAACTATTTACGATTATCTCGTACTTTCATTAAGGCACCGAAAAGATATAATTGCAACTTTTAATTGGGACCCGTTTTTGTACAAAGCATACGTTAGAAATGGAGAGTTCACTGATAGTCCCGGAATTTTATTTTTACACGGTTGCGTTTCATTAGGTTATGACAAATCAAATGGTTCTTCTGGTCCAGCAGGTTGGTTTTCAAAAGAAACTAAACGGGAATTTGTACCAACTAAATTATTGTATCCAGTTGACAAAAAAGACTATAATAGCGACCCTTTTATAAACGGACAATGGGAGGCACTTGCCAATCGACTGGAAGAAGCTGAAAGAGTTACCGTTTTTGGGTATTCAGCACCTAAAACAGATGTTGAAGCAATCGAACTTTTACAAAATGCTTGGGGAAACGTTGACCAAAGGGCAATGGAAGAATTTGAATTTATCGATATACAAGAAGAAGATAAACTTTTAAAATCTTGGGAAACATTTGTGCATACCCATCACTATCATTATTGTAATGATTATTTTGATTCTTCACTTGCCTTACATCCAAGAAGAACTGTAGAAAGTTATCATCATTGGGCAATGCCCAAAACACCAAATGAAGCATTTCAAGATGGAAATCCGATTCCTGACAACTTTAGGACTTTGGAAGAATTATGGGAATGGCACGAACCATTGATTGAAGCTGAAAAAAGATTTTATGGATAATAATAAAATACTGTTGCCAACAATATTGACGAATGAAACTAAAATTTTCTGAAAGGTTAGGGATTTTTAAACCCAAAACAACAATTCCAAAGGAACAAATGCCTGAACACTTGCGAAATACAATGTGGTCAGTTGTGTGCGAAGAAACATTTGGAAAACTATCTAATAACCTGCCTTATGGTGGTGGACTTTCGGATTTAGCAGATTTCTTTCGAAAATTATGGAGGGACTTTTTCAAAAAGCCAATAGATAATCTTATGATTTCGGATGGCAGAATTTATAGTGAAGATTCCTATAAATTTGTACGAAATTGGTTTTTTAGTGCAAAATGGTATGAGGTATATGAATTTTTAGAATTCTGTGCAGAAGAATTTAAAGATGACTTTGTAACGGCCTGCAATCCATATTTAGAAAGGGAATTATCAGGTTTCAGATTTATAGGTTTAAATCTTTTAGAAATAGATTCTCGTGAGGAAATAAACGAAATTGAAAATGCTCTTAACTCTGGAATTGAATATAGACCTGTAATTATTCATATCGAAAGTTCTTTAAAACTTTTAACTGATAAGCGAAAGCCAGACTACAGGAACTCAATAAAAGAATCAATTTCAGCTGTTGAGTCTTTATGTAAGATAATAACTGGAAATGAAAATACGACTTTAGGACAAGCATTAAAGATTTTAGACAAACAAAATCCTATTCCGAAAAGTCTCAAGTCAGGGTTTAGTGCGATTTACGGATATGCTTCCGACAACGGCGGAATTAGACACGGATTGTTGAACGACGAAATTTCACCTGGACTTGAGGAAGCAAGATTTATGTTAATTGCTTGTTCTGCTTTTGTAAATTATTTAATTACAAAAAATTAATAAATACAGTTGTCAACAAAGGCTATATGTCCATGTCGGGCAAAAGCCCGCCACGGCAAATAGCAAAACCGTTAGCTGCAAGCTGAAATGACGAACGTACAACAAAATATTGAAACACCATTTAACGAGGAATTCTGTACTCGACTTGAATACCGAATTTGTCACGAATTGGAAAAATCGACTGACCCAGAATTAAAAGGGTTTTGGTGTGACGGAGTTTCTTGTTTTCCGACTGATAATCAATTGACCAAAAAACAGGTAAATGACAATCGAAAAATTATAACCAAAGCCTGGATTGGAAAAGACGGACAAGGGGAATATCAAGCGACGATTCATTTTGGAAGAAAAGCCTTGAGTAAATATGCAAAAGGATTGGATTTAACAACAACTATCCCTGAATTGAAATCCGACTCAGATTGGTTAGAAATCGATATTGAAAATAAATCAATAGAAATTAAATTACTCTAGGCTTTTGACTTTCTCCTTTTAAACCGGACCGTTAAACTGGGGTTTTCCGATTGGATTCAATAAAATAATACACTTGAAAGATGGAATACTATTGCCGTAGCACATGGGAAATTCCACGAAGCGCGGAAACCACTTGCTGTACCTCCTTTCGCTCAAAGGTATCCTCTTCTAAGTAGAAGAGCATCTCGATGCCCAAATCGAGAATTTTGGCCAATGCTTCTTGTGAACCATAGCGGTCTTCAATGAAATCGTTTACATACTCCCCTGGTGTTTTGTTCGGCATTTGCTGGAAATGGTTGTTACCAAAGTTATCAAAATAATTTCAAATAACTACTAATTAGTAGTAACTAATAAGTAGCATACTTGATTTCTTTACCCTTATGGATAAAACAGCGGAAATAAAGAAATTGGCCCAGCGCATAAAGTCCCTAAGGATAGAAAAAGGGTATAGCAGCTATGAAAACTTTGCCTTTGACCATAAGATCCATAGGGCCCAATACGGGAGATATGAAACGGGAACGGACATGCAGTTTACCAGTTTACTGAAAATAGCCCAGGCCTTTGATATGACCCTTGAGGAATTCTTTAGCCAGGGGTTTGATTAAAAAAAGGCTACATTCGTTAGGATGGGATCATATACCACTGTTGGCTAGAATTTTGAACAACTATGGACAATGAATTTTTTGAGTTTAGTGATGCTTGGGTAATGACTTCATTATTCATGTATGATTCAAAGTTCCAAGAACTTATTCTAACTCACGTTATTGCCAATGGTGATGTGTTAAATCATGCTATTTTTTCTTTGGATGAACTTAATAAAGGATTTAACAAACTCATTGCTGCAAATCTTATCAAATTTGAAAATGATTCCATTAGATTGACTGAATCAGGTTTGGAAATCAAAGCAAAGGTTTCTAGAGAAAAGGGTGGTTTATTTGAACGAATCAACAATACTTTGAAGAGATTACAAAAACTAAATATTTATACATCAAACATAAGAGAGCAAGCTTTTTTTGATGAAAAAGATTTGGAAAACGCATATAATCTATATAAAAAAAGTAGCCAACAACAGTAACCATTACACGAAATGCAGGTGTACCGGCTGGCGCATTCAACCTTAAAATACTATAGTAATAGGGATAGGATATAGAATCAATAATCAATATATTATTGTTGTGCTTAATTTAAAATGAACAATCAGAATTCACTTTATTCGATTTTATTCTTATTGCTGGCAAACTTTGCTTTTGCTCAGTCGGACGAAATCAAAAAATTACTGAAGCCGAAAGAAACGGATTCATTATTCATTCTTGCGATTGAAAACTATGTAAAAGGGTTGCATGGACTGGAATCGAAAACAATCTATATTCAGTATGAAAACTATCTCTCCAGATTGCCCAAAACGATTAATGGATTTGAAATAATAAAACTCGGACTTGCAAATCGGAAAAAATATTTTAGGAAAAACAAAAACCGATTGACTCTAGTGGAAATTTCACCCTTGAAAATTGAAAATGGACTTTTCAATATCACCTTAACTCCATACGGAGCAAAACTCAAAGGGAAAAGAAAATTGGAATTATCATATAGCCACTTTCATAGGACTTATTTCAAATATTTAAATGGAAGACTAATTATGGACAAAACTGAAAGTGGTGGAATCTAAAAAACTAAGCACAACAAGAGTAACTGTTGCCCAAAATGTAGATGTACCGGCTGGGGTAATCGACTGAAAAAATGTTACATTCGTGAGGATAAGATATTAGGGATATATGATCAATGATTATAAAGGTCAGTAGATAGTTGCCTATAAATGGTTAGAGAATGTCAGGCTGAGCGCAGTCGAAGACTTTTTTAAGATTTGAATGGTTCTCGACTGCGCTCGAACTGACATCGGTGCAATTTTCAATTAATGGATATTGAGTTATTTAGATTAAAAAATAGTTTGTATGTATCTACTGGCCTCTAAATCATCATATACAATTGTGGTAAGCAATTAGATAATGATTAGAAAATTTCATGCTAAAAGCTTTTTAATTCTCAGTATTATCGTAATATCATGTACATCAAAAGAGGAATCGGAAAGATTCATAAAGGAAAAACTCGTACATGACATTACGGTACTTAAGGACTCCACACGACCCATAATCCGTAGGATCGACAGTACTGAAATTAGCGTCGTTGACCTTGAAGCCAGAATTCAATCGCTTATGAAGGAAGCGAAAGTAACCGGTCTAGCTATCTCCATACTCAATGAAAATCAGATTATCTATAGACATGCCTTCGGTTATGCCAATTATGACCGAGAGACCACACTCCAAATTAATCACTCATTCTATGGTGCTTCCTTGAGCAAGGCGGTTTTTGGATACCTGATTTCGGTTTTGACAAGTGAAGAAGTGATCGACTTGGATAAACCACTTCAAGCATACTTGGATTTCCCTTTATATAAGTTGAATTCCGAAACCAGACGGTATGGGTTTCAGGATTTGAAGAATGACAAACGATACGAAAGTATTACAGCAAGAATGTGCCTTTCACATACCAGTGGCTTTCAAAATTGGAGGTCGATACCCAGACCAGATGATCCTGACAATAAAAAGACACTTAAAATTTACTCGAAACCTGGAACACAGTACTTTTATTCTGGAGAGGGGATGATGCTTTTGCAATATGTTATCGAGCATATAACGGGAAAGAAACTTGAAGAATTGGCGCAAGATTTAATCTTTAAACCCCTTCAAATGAATAATACAAGTTATGTATGGCAAGAGCGCTTTGAAAATAAATATTGCAATGGGCACTCACCAAAACAATATGTTCGTAAAAAGGACAAAAGAGAAATAGCCGCTGCCGCTCATTCTTTGGAAACCAATTTAATCGATTATTCAATTTTCGTCCAACATGTTATTAAATTGTATAATGAGAATTCAAAGGTTACCCAACACTTGTTCAAACCGAATTTCAGCATTCGTACTAAGGCACAATTTGGACCTGGGTCTCTTCAAGAGTCAGATGAAAATGACCCTATTCAATTAAACTATGGATTGGGCTGGGGCTTGTTGCAAACACCGTTTGGATTTGGAGCTTTCAAAGAAGGTCATGGTAACCGTTTTCAACATTATACGATTGTATTTCCTGAAACAGGGACCGGTGTCGTCATGATTTCAAACAGTGACAATGCAGAAAGCATATTCAAGGAACTATTGGAAATAACTATTGGCGATACTTACACACCATGGAAATGGCAAAATTATATTCCGTATAAAGCCAAGGAATAAAAACGTTGTAGAACAAGGGCTATGCTTTCACCCTTGAGTTCTCGGGATAGAGCATAGGCGATTTTATACAGTCTTATTTCATAATCAAAAGGAATCATCAACTTAAAAAGGCTTCTTTACCTCGGTAAAAAAGCCTATAACCATAGGGGTAAGGGTACGGTTAACAACCCGTTGGCCCCAATGCAACCACCTGTTCCTGATCTACTTTTTCGCCTTTGGAGTTTTCGGCCGGTTCCCATTTCCCGGGCGCTTTTAGAATAAGGTCGATCATTCTGTAATCTATGGCATAGTAGCCCGAAGTGCCATCCAATTTAATATTTTCGATGGTCCCATTTTTGGTCACCGTAAAAATCAACTTAAAAGGTTGCAGTTTGTCCATTTCCTGCCCAGCCCGAGCTTCTTTACTATTTTCTTCAAGGTATTTCATTAGCGCATCCATCCCGCCTTCGTATGTCGCCTCCTTTACGGGCTCAACGGGAAGGTATGGCCCCCAATGGCTAGTTTCCCATGGCCCTGGGCTTGAAGAATCGCAAAGGCTACTCGCATTAATTTTCTCGGTTACCGGCTTGTTGATGGCATTGGCTTCGGTAATCGATGCGGCTACTTGATCGGTCTCGGAATCGTTCCCCTCTATAAAACCAAAGGCCTGTACCCCAAAAGCGGCAAGTGCCAGACAAAAAATGATACTGTTCTTTTTCATATCAGAATTGATTTAATGATTAATTGCTGCCAAATCTAACAGGGACAGCCACTTCATCAGGTAAATCAACTGTAAAATGATGTAAATTTTGTGTAAAACAAGGTAATCTTTTACAGATATAAATAGTTTTGTAGCATGGGCCCAAGACCATTTAAAATAGCTGCTTCCACTTTTGTGTGCCTCTTGCTGCTTGCTACAAAGAGCAACGCCCAATTTATGCAGGACGAAAGGCATTTGGAAGTGGCATTGCGAATGATCGGACATCAAGTCATGCTCAGTTCGGGGGATAGCATCTCCAGGGTTATGCCGATCCAAAAGGAAGAGGATGGTCGCTATAGCATTCAATTTGATTCTGAATTTGAATTCTCCCCGGAAGAACTGGTCACTACAATTAATGAAGTGGTCCATGAAACCAGTATGTCTACGCATTTTATCGTGGAGGTGGAGCAGTGCGAAACTGGGGAGGTGGTCTATAGTTACGAAATGAACCTTTTGGAACACAAGGACCTGATTCCCTGCAAGGCCAGAAGGCTACCCAAATCCTGCTATCAGCTCTTCTTCACCTTGCTGGATTCCGGTGAACCCCTAGCGGCATCGCAAGACGTTGCCCCAGCACCTTCTAACGGATGGTTGTCCGGACCAGGTGCAGTGCTGTATTCTACACTATCGGCACTATTCGTTTTCCTGCTTGGGGTCTTTGTTTTTCTGTGGAGGAGAAGACATAATTCCAGGGTGGATCCGAATGTAATCTCCTTGGGGGAATACCGGTTCGACAAACGAAATACGGAACTTGTATTGGGAAATCAAAGAACGGAGCTAACGGGCAAAGAAGCAGATCTACTTCTTTTATTGTACAAAGCGGCCAACACCAATGTTGCGCGAGAGGTAATCCTAAACAAGGTCTGGGGCGACCAGGGCGATTATGTGGGCCGGACCCTGGATGTTTTCATATCAAAATTACGCAAGAAATTCGAAGCCGATCCGAAGGTGAAAATTGTAAACATTCGTGGGGTGGGGTATAAGCTTGTGATAGGTGTTTAGATGCAACTGGATGGAATAAGGGTCGATATCCTGGCCCAAGTGGGTCAATTTTTAGAGGGTAATCATCATTGTATGAAATAGTTGTACAAGTAATGATATTTATTCCTATGTTACCATCAATTAGAGCAAACACAATGAATATAGATATTATTGGAGCCGGAATAGGTGGATTAACAACCGCCATAGCGCTTCAACAAAAAGGAGTGAAAGTTCGGATTTATGAGCAAACAGACGAATTAAAACCCGTTGGCGCAGGAATAATATTGGCTAACAATGCAATGCAAGTCTATCAAAAAATGGGACTTAAGCCTCAAATCGAAAAATTTGGAAATCCAATATCCTTAGTGAATATCACAACCAAGGATTTAACTGTATTATCAAGTGCCGACCTGAAACATTTTGAAACAAGGTACAACTGCCAAAACATAGCTATCCACCGGGCAACCTTGCAAAGGATACTAACAGAACACGTGCAACCCAACACCTTGAATTTAGGGTATAAACTTGCTGAAATAGAAACCTACCACAACAAGAACCTTTTGCGATTTGAAAATGGAGAAGAAATAACCTCTAGAATTACATTGGGGGCCGATGGACTTAACTCAACGGTTAGAAAACAGGTGTTCCCGAACACGAAAATCCGAACGGCCCATCAAATTTGTTGGCGTGGCTTGGTCAATATTTCCCTACCCCAAAAATTTCAAAAAGAACTCAATGAAGCCTGGGGTAATGGGGATAGGTTTGGGTTTGTTCAAATTACTCCGGGCAAAGTTTACTGGTACGCCTTGAAGTCATTTAATAAACAAAACAACGCGTATTCAATTGAAAGGTTACCCAACTATTTCTCGAACTACAACGAAATAATCAAGAACATAATACATCAAACCCCTACTGAAACTATTCATACAGCAACCATTGAGGACCTAAAATCGATAAAAAGCTGGTTTAAGGGGAGCGTCTGCCTTCTTGGTGACGCCGCACACGCAACAACGCCGAATATGGGACAAGGAGCTTGTCAAGCGATTGAAGATGCGTACATACTGGGAGAATGTTTAGATAAATTTACAACCGAAAAGGCATTTTCGACTTTTCAAAAACTGAGAACCTCTAAGGTTAAAAAGGTTGTGAATACAAGTTGGCAAATTGGAAAAATGGCGCATTGGAAAAACCCGATAGCCACGGGCTTAAGAAATCAAATTATCAAAATGGCACCAAAGCACATGGGCAGAAAGCAATCGGAAAAAATATTTGAACTTGAAACCGTATGATAAAAAGTAACGGGTGGCAACAATATGTACGGAATCTTAGCCGCCTTTGGGCAGGCTGCATTTCATTTACTAAACTTTGCCCGCAATAGCGCAAAGCGTAATACATTAAAGATCAATGAGCAAAGACCAACTTAAAACGTATCTGCAAAACTTTGTTGCATTAAGCAATGAGGAAATGGAACAATTCTTGTCCAGCTTTGAGGAGGTCAAGGTCAAAAAACGACAATTCATTGTTCAGCCCAACTTTGTAAACCAATACCGGACCTTTGTAGTAAAAGGTGCCTTTAGGACGTATGCCGTAGCAGATAACGGACAGGAACATACCCTTCAATTTGCCATTGAAAATTGGTGGGTTTCAGATTTTAACAGTTATATATACCAACATCCCGCAACCCTTTTTGTTGTGACGTTGGAGGACAGTACCATCCTTCAGCTCGCATTTAACAAAGAGCAGGCACTGAAAAAGGCGAATCATAAATTTGAGACTTTTTTTAGGATAATGGCCGAAAAAGGGCTTGCCTTTGAACATCGAAGAATTCTTTTTGATCTAACGCATTCCGCAGAAGCACGCTACGAGAATTTTTTATTGAACTTTCCAAATTTCGTCCAACGTGTTCCACAGTATGCCCTGGCTTCCTACCTGGGCATGACCACAGAATTTTTATCGAGAATACGCAATAAGAGAACGCGGAAAAAAAGTTGAACTACATCAACCTTTTTTCTTGATCTGCTTCATTTTTATTGCTTTTGAATTGCCGGACTTTTACCCTGTCAATATTGACACACAATTCAAAAACATAAAAAATGGAACAATCATTAAATGAAATCTTCTCGGCAAAGAACGAGATGGTAAAAAAAGGGCAAATCGTAAAAGCTACGGAAAAGTATTTTGCCTCGGATGCCAAGACCCATGATTTTGATGGTACGGTAACCGTTGGGAAATCAGAAATGTTGGCCAAGATGCAGGGTTTTGCCGGTGCCATAAACAAAGTAAACGGTATTACGCTACACAATGCGTCATTACATGGGGATATTTCTTTTGCAGAGTTCACTTTTGACTTTGACATGAAAGACGGAAGCAAAGTTTTATGGCACGAGATACTCCGCACGGTTTGGGAAAACGGGCAGATCGTGGAAGAACAATACTTTAAAGCTTAAAATTATGGGATTCGTAACCAAAAAAATGCATGCCTATCTGGATTATCCAGTAGCTGTGGCACTTATCGTTTTACCCTTTGTACTGGGGCTGGGAGATTCCAATCCTTTGGCCTTGCAACTCTCTGTGATTACAGGGATTGCAGCCTTTATTCTTACAGTCTTAACCGATCATCAGTTCGGTATATATCGCATAGTTTCCTATAAAGGACATTTAATTGTCGATGCCCTGGTAGGAGCCGTATTTGTAATAGCTCCTTTCGCGTTTTCGTTTGAAGGTCTGGACGCCTATTTCTATTGGATAAACGGTGCCGCGGTCTTGGCCGTAGTCAGTTTACATAAACCGGAAATGGCGATACATTCATAAAGTCAAAACAATTCATTAATACTATTAAAAATTTAAAATAATAATCATGAAATCATTATCAATACTAGTAGTTATGCTATTCATTTCATCATTTGGTTTAGCACAAAACCTTAAAACCGCAATTAATACGGATGACAGTAAAATAGCCCTACACGGGTATAGTCCGGTATCCTATCTGGATCTGGGCATTGCCCAAAAGGGATTAAAGGAATACCAGGTTACCCATAACGGTATAAAATATTACTTCACAAGTATGGAACAAAAAAAATCCTTTGAAGCAAATCCTGAAAAATATTTGCCAGAATATGGGGGGTATTGTGCTTTTGGGGTTTCCGTTGGGGCAAAGTTTAGAGTAGACCCCGATAAATTTGTAGCAAAAGACGGAAAGTACTATTTGTTCCTTTATGACTTAGAGGTAGATGCACAGCAGCTGTGGTTGGCCGGGAACCATAAGGAATTGGTAGATCAAGCAAATGCCAATTGGAAAAAGTTACGTACAAAATAATACCGGTACCTTTAAAATCAAAACACCTGAAGCTTAAGCTTCAGGTGTTTTTACTATTTGTACCAAATGTCCAAGTTTCCGACCCAACATCCATGCAAGGCATATTGCAAATTGGCCTTTATTTTCCCATCCTTGCATTCTGATCGGTTCTTCCGCTGTCATAGAGTCCCTTTAGTCCCGTGACTTTTCCATTTTCCTTTAACATTTCAATTCGAAATGCAGGGACTTCCGCTATCCGAAACTTGTTTTGGGACATGGGGATAAGTTGGTACTCCGTATTTCCCTCCCTTTGATAGTAGAGCGTACCCTCTTTGTAATAAATCTTCCTGGGGCCGTAATCGCCAGCATAGGATTTCAAAATCTTTTGATTCACGGTAACAGGTTCCATTTGGGATTGAATACCTTCCATGGCCCATTCGAGGAAAAAAGTGTCCTCTTGCCCCGCATTCTTTTTTAACAGCATCTCCAAGGCCTTGAGCTTGGCTGTTTCCAGGGCATCTTCTGCGGGGACCTTAATATGGGGCTCTACCCCAGTACCTTCCCAATTGGTCTGGGTAATGGGATTAATGGCCCTGCCGTCCGGAACAAAAATGGCAAAACGTTCCGTAGCGATTTGCGTTCCCCCGGGATGTGCGCCACCGCCGGTAACCTCCCCGATCAAGGTAGCCCGCTCCAGATTGCGAAGGTTATAGCTAAATTCCTCAGCTGCGGAGAACGTACTGCTACTGGTAAGTACGTAAACCGGTACGTCCGGTCTGCGTTTTCCGGGTATGTAAGGTAAGGTCCAGGTTTGCGTCTGCTCATCGTCGGCCCTATTGTAAAAATTGTTCAGATGAACCGGTTCCGGCCCGTACAGATAACTGGTAATGAGTTGGATCATGGCCGGACTGCCACCCCCGTTCCGGCGAAGGTCAATGATTAATGCATCGGTATTGCTTAAAAAATTCATGGTCGCTGCCGCCGCCGCACCGGCCTCCTCGCTCACACCAAAAAAACCGGTAAGGTTCAGATAACCGATGTTTCCGTCCAGAATCTTTGCTTCCCGAAACCCGTAGTTGGAGCGTCTATTGTTGCGTAGGCGGCGTTCCGCAAGGGCAATACTGTCCTCCGCCGAAAGTTCGGCGTTTCGTCTTCGGGCAATACCTTCGGGATCAAATCGTACCCTCAGGTGCAGATCTTTGCTAACGGACTGGATATCCTCGGTAAGCTTCTGGGCGAATTCGTGGGCGTCCTTAATCCCGTCATATTTGTTGTCTTGAAGCTGGATTTTGAGAAAATCGGTCATTTTAAGGGCTACTTCCGGAAAAACGTAACTGGACTCCAAAATTGTTGAAATGGAATCGATGACCTGCTTTTTTTCTTGGGCGGATATGCCGCTGTTGTCGTTTTGGGCCGGACAGGCCAGGACCATTCCAACAAGGAATAGAAGAAGGAGGGTTCGGATTTGTTTCATGATTGTTTCGATTTTTGATTTGTATTTTGACAATTTTCGGTGATGCGTTGTAATAGATTTCGTAGCGTAGCTACTTCATCGGCATTAAGACCTTCAAGGGCGGTAGCCCTGTTTTGCATGATAATCGGTATGGATTCCTGCTGTGCCTTTTTTCCCATCGCGGTGAGTTCCAAGGTGTATCGGCGCCTGTCGTCAGGATTCAAGGATCTTTCCAAAAATCCCTTGGTGACCAGAAGGTCGATCATCCGGGTAATGGAGGCGTGATCTTTGAACACCCGCTCCGCGATTTCCCGCTGCGTTAACTTGGGATTATCATGTAGGGTTTTTAAGATTAACCATTGGTCTATGGTCAGGTCCTGGTTTAAGGCGTTCAGATTACGCTGGGCAAATTGCCGGTAGGATTTAATGGTTTTTTCCATCACGTAAAAAAGCACGCTTTCCAACCGGGGTGAAGAATCCATATTTTTCATTGATACAAATATAATTGATATATCAATTATATACAATAATTTTCTTTTTTCGAATTCAAGTGCTTGCATAGGCTATAGGACGAGTCGTTTATGGAAATACCAAAACGGATTTAAAAAATGCTACATTCGTATTACCCATTCAGAAGATATAGATTGGATGGTCTATCTCCCTACGTTGGGTATAATAAAATAGGCACAAGTGAATAAAAAAATAGGATTGAAAGAAACCATGTCTATCGGAATTGGAGGAATGGTAGGTGGTGGAATCTTTGCTGTATTGGGGTTGGCGGTTTCGCTAGCTCAAGGAGGTACGCCAATTGCCTTTTTATTCGCTGGAATTTTGGCCCTAATTACATCCTATAGCTATGTAAAACTCTCTTTGACTTACCCTGACCGCGGCGGAACGGTAAAATTTATCAATAAAGGTTTTGGAAGAACCATTTTTAGCGGAGGGGCAAATAACCTTTTATGGGTAAGCTATATCATTATGCTTTCGCTATACGCTTCGGCTTTTGGTTCGTACGCACCCAATCTATTTTCAATCATCAATAAATTAACCGATTTCCATATCTATTCAAGTCTGATTATCATTTTGGCAACGGCAATCAATTATTATAGCATTAAGGTTGTCGGTAAAATCGAGTCCTACGCTGTTGTAATAAAACTTGTGATACTACTTTCGTTTGTGCTAATCGGAATTTACGGCCTGATTGGAAATCCAAATCTTTCACAACTTTCCATTTCAAATTGGGAAGCACCTATAAAATTACTGACAGGAGGTATGGTAATTTTTGTGGCATATGAAGGATTTGAATTAATAGCAAATGCAGCACCCGATATTGAAAATCCAAAAAATAACATCCCCAAGGCCTACTACTACTCTGTAATATTTGTCATTTTACTTTATATAGTCATTGCATGGGTAACAGTTGGTTCTCTGCCATTTAAAGAAATAGCGATAGCACAAGATTATGTGTTGGCCGAAGCGGCAAAACCAATGCTTGGAAAAGTCGGATTTACTATTATAACGATTGCTGCACTAATATCAACATTTTCGGCTATTAACGCCTCGCTTTTAGGAGGTAGCAGAGTAAGCTATGAGATAGCCGAAGACGATGAGTTGCCCCATCATCTGACCAGTAAATTGTGGAATCAACCCATTGGGTTAATGATAACAGCGGTTGCCACTTTAATCGTTGCAAATCTCTTGAATCTTGAAAGTATTTCAATAGCGGGAAGTATCGGTTTTCTATTGATTTTTGCGATTGTAAATTATGTTGGATTTAAGCTACACGCTGAGGTTAAAGGAAATAAAATCATTCCACTTTTGGGATTTCTGCTGTGTACAATAGCTCTTATAATTCTTATAAGTCAG
This sequence comes from uncultured Flavobacteriaceae bacterium, assembly GCA_947494715.1. Taxonomy (GTDB): domain Bacteria; phylum Bacteroidota; class Bacteroidia; order Flavobacteriales; family Flavobacteriaceae; genus Ulvibacterium. The sequence continues at coordinate 85,077 of CANLWG010000017.1, forward strand.
CAATTTTCAACCAATAAAACAGGGGTGATGGTTGCTATATCAATTGTTGTCACATGTTTTATAATAGAATGGATATACAAAAAAACCACGCCCGGTACGATGCATAAACAATAGCGACTTGCGGAATACGGTGCGATTTTCCGGCTTGTAACAAATTTGGAAAAGTTCGGTCTATAATGTTTAGTGGGCCGTTGCGTCACATTTAGAGATAAAAATGAAGCGAATTATTACCCTATTATTGCTATTTCTGATTGGATTTAGCTCAAAGGCCCAGATCAAAAAAGAAATCCTGGATTTTCAATTTGAGGGAGTCACATTAAATGGTGTGCTAAATACTCCTGAAAACATCGATCCCAAAGGAATTGTACTTATCGTCCATGGTTCCGGAAGAACTAACGCCGTTGCCCAGGAATGGTATTCCGATGTACGGGAAACCATTGTAAAAGCGGGTTATGCCACCTACATGTGGGATAAAATGGGATGTGGCAAAAGCGGTGGAACTTTCAATTACAATCAATCTGTGCAAAATAGTGCTTTGGAGGTAATTGCCGCCATTCAAACCTTGAAAAAAAAGCAAATACCGAGTTCCGATAAAATTGGTTTATGGGGTATTAGTAGGGCCGGGTGGATAAATCCAATAGTGATAAACGAGTACAGGGACATTGCATTTTGGATTTCGGTAAGTGGTGTGGATGGGAAGGAAAACTTCGAATATCTACTCCAAGAGAACCTACGCATTAATGGACTGCCTAAAGATTCTGTGGATATCATCGTAGATGAGTGGCTAGAGAGCGTTAGGATCAGTCATTCTGGGGGAAGTTTTAGAACTTACCAGGATGCCACGCCCAACCTTGGAAAAAATCAATTTTGGCTAAGATTTACCCAAGGAGGAATTACAGAAGAGGCGTACGACGCATACCAACCCACTTTTATGAAGGAAAAACTTGATGAAGAGACTGGGCTACAGGTATATATTAAGGATTTTGATTCCATCCTATCCCATATAGACTGTCCAGTTTTGGCCTTGTTCGGGGAAAATGATATGAATGTGGATTGGCAAAAAACCAAAGCTTTATACGAAAGGACACTGGCACCCCATACAGACTTGACCATTAAATCGTTTCCTGATTGTAACCATAATCTATTCGAATGCAAAACAGGAGGCTTTTATGAGATTCAAGATAGCGATTTACCTTTTAAAAGATGTGAAGGTTTTCTCCATGCCATGGCCGATTGGTTAAAAGAAAAAGAATAAGCACACTGTAAATAATAATAATGAATTCATTAAAAATAGGTTCAATAGTTCTTAGTATTTGGAGTAGTTTAAATTTTTTCCCATCACTATATGTGGTGGTAAGTATTCTTTTTCTGGACAAGCACCCACCCGGATTATACGCCATACTAAATGCAGGGGATATCCAATCCATGAGCCCTGAAATGCTGGCTACCGTGGATTCTATCGGCCTTTTTGCCAATTTATCCGTAGCAGCTTTAAATGCATTGATTCTAATTGCTATTTGGAAAGGGCTAAATAATATGACGATATGGGTTTATTGGGCTTTGTTGGTAGCGTCCATTTTTGCGTTATTGGCAGGAGTAGCTGCCGACTATGCGGTTAATTTTGCCTTTCCCGAAGTTAATATGATATCCGCTTTGATTTTGGCCATAGGTTTTATATTTTCCGGAATCGGACTTTTTAAACCAAGTAAATGAAAATACGTTGAAATTGAAAGGGCCAACACTGCTACTCCTAGTTTTACTAATTGTTTTCTGCAAAAACGAAGCAATGGCACAAGACGTCAGTATGGATAACATTTATGCTTGGTGTATTGTTCCCTATGACAGTTTGGAACGATCTCCAGAGGCCAGAATAGCAATGCTCAAAAAGATGGGGATTACGAAATATGCCTATGATTGGCGGCAGGAACATCTTTCCCAGATGGCAAAAGAATTACAATGGGCCAAAAAGCAGGGTGTTACGGTCATATCGGTTTGGATGTGGATAGATGGGCATGGGGACGCTTTGGGAAAATTAAGCGACGCCAACGAAAAGGTTTTTAAAGTTATCGAGGAAGTTGGTTACACAGGACAAATTTGGGTAAGTTTCGCCGCCAATTTTTTCGCAAGCTTATCCGATACCGCAGCTGCAGCAAAAGGAACGGAAATGATAGCTTTTCTGAGTAAAAGGGCAACCGCTTTGGGCTGTAAGATAGGTCTATACAATCACGGTGATTGGTTTGGGGAGCCAAAGAATCAGATTCAGATCATCAAGGCCTTGCCGAATGAGGATTTGGGTCTGGTCTATAACTTCCATCATGCACACCACCAAATAGATGCGTTCCCGCAGATGGTAGACACCATGCTGCCTTACCTGTGGTATGTAAACCTCAGTGGTCTTAGAAAGGAAGGGCCTAAAATTCTTACCATTGGAAAAGGAGATTACGAAAAAGAAATGATCCAACTATTGTTGAAAAAAGGATATACAGGGGATTTTGGTATACTCGGGCATGTAGAGGACATGGATGTGGAGAGGGTTCTGAAGGCAAATTTGAACGGTTTAAGAACAATGCATATTAAATAGGTATCCTTCCTGGGATGCTGTTCACGATTAATAAGTCGAAGCTAAAGGATCTACGTAAGACCAAATACCCTTTGAAAATGAAGTTAGGGCGTGAAAGAATTTGAATCGATAAAAAAACTGTACAGGCCGGTACAGCCTACTATTCTTCCCTCGTTTAAAATTGTTTCCTATCGCGAGATTTTACCCGATCCCACTTTGCGGAACATTATTTATTGTTATTGGCAGCTAAAGACTCTGGAGCCACTTGCCCATCAATTCAATTACCGGGTGGTGGCGGATGGTTGTATCGATATTTTTTTCAACAACCAAAATGTTTCCGAAAGTTTTATCATGGGCTTTTGCAAAAAATACACGGAATTTCCTCTGGAAAACACTTTTGATTATATAGGCATTCGATTTTTTCCCTCTATGGTTCCACAATTGTTTAGGATCCATGCGTGGGAATTGAGTGATAAAGCTGAAAATCTGGAACTAGTACTACCAAAAATTGCTAAATGCCTAACGGAAAGTATCCCCCCTAGTATGGATTTGAATTTGGTAGCGGTCCATCTGGACCGGATTATGGGAAACGTTTTTAATGCAGCGGAATTTGACAAGGATTATAGGTTGTACAAGGCTTTGCATCTTATTTTAAAAAATTGGGGAACTATTGAAACGGAATCGGAATTGGATATAGGGATAAGCCCAAGACAATTAAGACGGATATTTAATCACTATATCGGAACAACGCCCAAAACATTTAGTAAGGTGGTTCGTTTTCAAAATATTCTTAATGCCAAACCATCCATACAAAGTCTCACTCAAAACAAATTGTTCTATGATGTGGGTTTCTTTGACCAATCGCACTTCATCAAGGATTTCAAGAATTTCTATGGAGTAACACCGACCAAGGCGTTTCGCTAATATGTCCGATTTTTACAATGGCAGCTCAACGTTGCCCAATACATTTGTTCCATACAAATACATGGAACGTATGAAAACTTTAATCACTTTGTTGTTTGTGGGAGTCGTTGGTACTGCATTTTCGCAAACACAACACAAAAATGGTAACACTATGAAATTAAATGCAGGAGTAATTACAGAGAAATTGGCCGAAACAAAAGACTTTTACATGAATAATCTGGACTTTGGGGTAACCTTTGAAAATGAATTCTACTTGCTTTTACATACCCCCAACAAACAGGCGGAACTGAGTTTTTTAAAACCCAACCACCCCACCCAACAATCCATATTTCAAAGACCGTTTAGTGGAAAGGGCATGTACCTGACCATTGAGGTGGAGGATGTAGATAAACTTTATAAAAAAATCAAGGGCAAAGGGGTACCCATAGCTATTGAAATAAGGGACGAACCGTGGGGGGACCGGCATTTTGCCATTGTTGATCCAAACGGCATTGGGATTGACCTGGTTACCTTTACAAAACCGACCGTGGAATAAAAACCAAAGTCAAAACTGATAGCATAAAAAAAGGGGGCTTAGCCCCCTTTTCTCGTAGTGATTCTTAAGAAAACCGTATTAATGCCAATGTGGTATGCCTACGGTGATTTCTCCAGCTTTCGTGACGGGTCAAAGACCTTTCGGTAGCGCTGTAGTTTTCCTTGCGTTGTTTCTTTGTATGTTTCATTGTTTTACTTCTTTATTTGTTCGGTGTGATGGGCGCAATGTGCGTCCCTTTTTACACATACAATAAGACGTATAAATGCCGATAATCTTACAAGTTTAAGAAGAGTTTAACACTCTGGGAAGCCTTATAGAATGGGAGTTGACGGCAATTTGATGAAGTTGGGTTTTAACTTCGCGTTTCTACGGGTCGGACCCCTCCAAAATTCCAAAATACTATACAAGCAGTATCTGCTCTTAGAATGACGTTTTGGGGCTTTAAATGCCACTTTGGTCTACGCAACCGTTTACTCCGATTGAAAAAATGCTAAATTCGTATGGCCTGCATAGAGATATGGAAAAATTGATAGCCCATCCAAATAGATTGGATTTGTACTTTCCATACTCGAATTAATTTGACCAACCACAATAATCAATTAAAAATGTACCCAACAGCTTTGTTACTTCGAATTGCAAAATTGGTTTCGATATTCGCGATAGGGATAATGGCTTTGATCATTGTCATCGGGAACACTACCGACTATTATACCAACTATAATTTTGTGGAACATGTCCTAAAGATGGATACCATATTCCCCGATAGCAATATTCAGTATCGGGACATCAATAATCCAATACTCATACATGCCGGGTATATTTTACTTATTGTCCTAGAAGCAGTAATGGCATTTTGCTGCCTAAAAGGAAGTTGGGTTCTTTTTAAAAATCTAAAAAGTGATGCTAACATCTTTCACGCAGCCAAGAAATGGTCGATTGCCGGGCTTATTATTGGAATACTTATCTGGTTCTTTGGTTTTGAGGTAATTGGAGGTGAATGGTTCGCCATGTGGCAAAGTTCCGTTTGGAATGGATTGGGTAGTGCCGAAAGAATTGTAACGTTCATGGTTTTAACGCTAATTTTATTGCATTTTAAAGATGAAGAACTTGAAAGTTAGTACAGAACCCTCCATGGTATAAATGAATTATTGTTTGGCGTGGGTATGAATTGGAATTTACGAATCAAGCTTTGTAGCTAAATAGGGAAGTAGTGCGTAGTACGTTGTTACTTTTTATAAATAAAATGGTCCTATGAAACTTAAAAAATCAATTTAAAATGGATACAAAGGATAGTCACATCAACTACGTTGAATTCAAAGCGAAAGACCTTGAAGAAGTAAAGGAATTCTATACCGCTTCTTTTGACTGGACTTTTACGGATTATGGACCAACATATACGGCTTTTTCAGATAGTGGACTTGAGGGAGGCTTTGAAAAAACGGGCGATGAAATTGTAAATGGGGCATTGGTTGTTTTGTATCACAGAAATCTCGATGTCATAAAAAATAGAATTATCAAGGCCGGTGGAAAAATCACAAAGGACATTTTTTCCTTTCCAGGAGGTCGTAGATTTCATTTTGCCGATCCTTCCGAAAATGAATTGGCCGTTTGGTCCGATAAATAATTGCATTAAACCGCCCGCTGTACCACTTCAAAAACACGGTTGCTATCGCATTTAAGGGTCTTTGACGGAAATTTCAGGATCAAGGCATAATCATGGGTGGCCATTAAGATGGTCCGGCCAGATTTATTGATATCCTGCAACACCTTCATCACCTCCACACTCGTCTGGGGATCCAAGTTTCCCGTTGGTTCGTCTGCCAGGATAAGTTCCGGATCATTGAGTAGGGCACGGGCAATAGCAATACGTTGTTGCTCCCCTCCGGAAATTTCATGCGGAAATTTAAACCCTTTGGTCTTCATGCCAACCTTGTCCAGAACCTCTTCGATCTGCTTGTCCATTTTTATCGGGTCCTTCCAGCCGGTCGCTTTTAGCACAAAAAGCAGATTGTTTTTAATATTTCTATCGGGTAGCAATTTAAAATCCTGAAAAACAATGCCTAGTTTTCTACGCAAATAAGGGATGTCCTTTTCTTTTAGTAACTTTAAGTCATAGCCCACAATAGTTCCATTACCCTGTCGGAGTGGAATATCGGCGTATAAGGTTTTCATAAAACTACTTTTTCCACTTCCTGTCTTCCCGATAAGGTATACGAATTCGCCTTTATGCACTTCCAGGTTTACCTCGGTCAGGATCAGACTTTCCTTTTGGAAAATGGAGGCCTCTTTCAATTCCAATATCGTTTCTGACATTTTGTTTGCGTTAATAGGTTATTGGATCTGGGTTGGATGAAACGGATAGTCCTTCAAAATTCGCAATTGTATTTAGAACCTTTCTTTGCAACTTCCTTTGTTGATATAAAAGTAATAAGTTCCAGTGGAAAAGGAATACATCGTTTTTAAAAATCTTTTTCTTTGAAGGTTAGGATATACTTAGGAACGATATTTGTCGTTACTGTATATAGCATCCGGTTATCGATAAATAGTTAGAACACTATGTTGAAAAAAAATACCGCTTTTTTCCCCATTTTTCTGGGGATGTTTTGTTTGGGAATCGCCCAAGAGACCAAAATCTACACGCACGACAAAAAGGACTATCAAGATGCCCTGGCCTTGTACAACAATGAGCAGTACCAGGCGGCACAGACCATTTTTGCCAAGGTAAAGAACAACACGGCAGATTTGGAGACCAAGGCCAATAGTGCTTATTACGAGGCCAATGCCGCAGTGCGTTTAAACCAATATGGGGCAGACCGGCTCATGGAGGATTTTGTGGAAAAATATCCGACCTCTACCAAACGGAATTCCGCTTTTGCCGATGTGGCCGAATACTATTTTGAAACGGGAAAGTATCCTTACGCCCTAAAATGGTACAAAAAAGTTGACCAAAATGCACTTTCTCGAAATGAGATGGACAAGTTCAACTTTAACTATGGCTATTCCCTATTTTCCTCTAAAAAGCCTAAGGATGCCGAACGCTACTTAAGCAAAGTGACCAATTCTCCGGTCTACGCATCTCAAGCCAAATATTATTTGGGCTACATCTCCTATCAACAGGACGATTATGAAACGGCCAATGAACGTTTTGACGAGATTACCGATCAAGAGGTATTGGAAGACAAACTCTCCTACTATCAGGCGGATATGAACTTTAAATTGGGCAAGTTCGAGGAGGCCATTGCCTTGGCCAAAAAGCAATTGCCCAAATCCAACCGAAAGGAAGTCTCCGAACTCAACAAAATAATCGGGGAGGGCTATTTCAATTTAGGCCAATATGCCAATGCCATTCCCTACTTGGAGGAGTACAAGGGAAAACGTGGAAAATGGAGCAATACGGACTATTATCTACTAGGCTATTGCTATTACAAGCAGGGTGATTTTGCCAATGCCATTCAACAATTCAATAAGATTATCGGGGGCACCAATAGCGTTTCCCAAAATGCCTATTATCATTTGGCCGAATGCTATTTGAACTTGGAAAAAAAGGCTGAGGCGCTAAACGCCTTTAGAAATGCCTCCCAAATGGATTTTTCACCAGAGATTCAGAAGGATGCCTATTTGAACTATGCCCGGCTGAGTTATGAAATCGGGAATGCCTATGAACCTGTTCCACAAGTTATTTCCAATTACTTGGAACTTTATCCCAACGATGCGCATACCAAGGAAATGCAGGAGCTTTTGGTAGATTCGTATATCTCCTCAAAGAACTTTAGGGGCGCTATGGAGCTTTTGGAAAAAAACCGAAATTTTGCTAGTAAGGCAACCTATCAGAAAGTGGCATTCTACCTGGGAACGGAATTTTTTATTGATGGTGACTATGGAGCTTCCGCCGAAAGTTTTGACAAGTCTTTAAGTAGTGCCGAGGATGCCCTTTTTAAGGCAAGGGCCAGTTATTGGAAGGCCGAATCGCTCTATCTGCTCAACCGCTTTGATGACGCTTTGTCCAGCTATATACAATTTAAACAAAATCCTAGTGCCAAACTGACTGAGGAATATAAGGATATGGATTATAATTTGGGCTATGCCCATTTTAAGTTGAAGGATTATGCGAATACCATTTCCAGCTTTAACGCCTATGCGAAGTCCAGTCCTTCGGATACCCAAAAACTGTACGATGCCTATTTGCGTTTGGGGGATAGTTATTTCGTAACCAGCAAATACTGGCCGGCAATCGAGACCTATAACAAGGCCTTGGCCTTGACCGGACCACAAAAGGATTATGCCGCCTATCACAAGGCGTTGAGTTATGGTTTTATTGGACGGGGAAATACCAAGATAGAAGAGCTTAATTCCTTTGTAGGAAGGTATCCAAAATCAACTTTAAAGGACGACGCCCTTTTTGAACTGGGCAATACTTATATAACTTCGGGTCAAGAGCAAAAAGGTCTGCAGAGCTATGATCGGCTCATTAATGAGTATCGGGGAAGCTCCTTGGTTCCCCAGGCTATGATGCGGCAGGGCTTGGTACACTACAATGCCAACCGAAACGATCAGGCCTTGGGCAAATTCAAGTCGGTCGTTAGGGATTACCCCAACACACAGGAGGCCGTACAGGCGGTGGCCACGGCCAAATTGATTTATGTGGATATGGGTCGTGTGGATGAATATGCGGCATGGGTGGAGAATCTGGATTTTATTGAGGTTACAGATTCCGAATTGGACAATGCCACCTTTGAATCCGCCAACAAGCAAAATCTGGAGGGAAAAAAGGACGCGGCTATCAAAGGTTATGAAAAATATGTGAAGCAATTTCCCAATGGGTTACATGCGGCACAAGCGAATTTTAATCTGGCACAACTCTACTTTGCCAAGGGACAAAAGGAAAAAGCCTTGCCATACTATGTCTTTGTTGCGGATAAGGGCGGAAGTGAATATGGCGAACAAGCATTGACACGGGTATGCGAGATCTATATCGGGGAAAAGGATTATGATAAGGCGCTTCCCTATCTGGAACGGTTGGAAAATGTGGCCAACATTCAGCAAAATCGGACTTTTGCGCAGTCGAACTTAATGAAGGGCTATTACGGCCAGAAGAATTACCCAAAGACTTTGGAATATGCGGACAAGGTACTGACCAATGGCAATATTGACAATCGTATCAAAAGTGATGCACAAATAATGATCGCGCGTTCGGCCATGGCCACAGGCGATGAGGCAAAAGCCGAATCCGCATACAAGGACGTACTAAAAATTGCTTCAGGCGCAACTGCCGCAGAGGCCCTGTATTATGATGCTTATTTTAAAAATAAGTCCGGCGATCACGAGACCTCCAATACAGCTGTACAAAAATTGGCAAAGGACTATGCAGCTTATAAGGAATGGGGAGGTAAAGGCCTGATCATTATGGCCAAAAACTTTTATGCCTTGGATGATGCCTATCAAGCCACTTATATTTTGGATAGCGTAATCGCCAATTTTGCCCAATTTCCAGAAATTGTTACGGAGGCAAAAGGCGAGCTGGCTATTATCAAGGCCAAGGAAGCCCAAAGCAATTCTTCAATAAATACCGACGGCAATTAAGATGATGACCCGAGTTTCTAAGACGAAAGAACACATGATACAAAAACAAGTCAATATAAGCCTTATACTATTCTTGAGCGTTTGCTTTACCGTTTTTGGACAGGAAGAAGACCAAGATGATATTGGAACGGAAACCGTAACCGTGACCAAGGCGTATACACCTACCATTTCAGATGCCTTTAAGATTAAATCCGTTCCCCAGTTCGGCGATTCCATAGCACTTCAGAAGAAGGATATAACCTATAGTATCAATTCGGTTCCCGTGGCTTCAACCTTTACACCAGCCAAGGGACAGGCATCCAGGGTAAAGAAGACCCCGCCACCGGTATTGTACAATTCCTATGCTTCAGCGGGAGGAGGAAATCCCGCTAATTTAATGGCCAAATTCTATACCAGTAGAACCATCGACAGGGAGTCGGGATTTACTTTGGGGCTGGACCATAATTCTTCCAGAGGGGATATAGATGGAATAGTGTTGGACAATATCTATTCGGACACAGAGTTGGAAGCAGCCTATAAAAAGAGGGACCGTGATTTGGATTGGGGCGTGGACCTGGGTGTGCAACATCAGCTCTACAATTGGTACGGCTTGCCCATAGGTGTTTTTGATGAGGCTACGGTAAATGCCATTGATGAAAAACAAAATTACTACATGGCCGAAGTATCCGGACATGTTAATCTTGAAGATTCCTTTTTTAAGAATGCATCGTTGGAATATCGTCGATTTTGGGATGCCATAAAATCCGGGGAGAACAGGGCCGTTTTCCAAACGGGTTTTGAATTTCCCTTAAACGAGGAGTCCTTGGGCATTAACGCAAAGGTTGATTATGTAAACGGGAATTTTGAAAATGCCGATATCAATAGCACAACCAATATTAATGGGATAAACTATAGCCAGTTCCAGGTGGGCATCAATCCCAGCTTGACCATGCTCCGGGACGATTTGTCCTTAAACCTCGGGGTAAATTTGGTCTACGGTCTGGATACCGAACGCAGTGATAGCAATTTTTATATCTATCCAGCTGTAACGGCCTCTTATCGTTTGCTGGACGAGGTGGCCATTGTCTATGGTGGTATTGAAGGAGAGCTAAGGCAAAATTCCTATTACGGTTTTGTGGAGGACAATCCTTTTGTGTCACCAACTTTGACCATTGTTCCTACGGACAGGCAATACGATGCCTACTTGGGGTTACGAGGGCAATTGTTACCTAATTTGAGCTATAACATCAAAGGCTCCTATACAGCGGAGAATCGAAGGCCTTTGTTCAAATTAAACCCACAAAATACGTTCAGGACCGATGAAAAAGGGTATTATTATGGTAACTCTTTCGAGGTGTTTTATGATGATATAAAGACCATTGGCGTGTTTGGTGAATTGAATGTGGATGTAAACCGAAATTTTACCCTGGGTATCAATGCCGAAGTATATGATTATGATACCGAAACTGATAATCAGGCTTGGAACCTTCCCAATATAAAAGGCTCACTTTTTATGGATTATCAAATTGGCGAAAAGTGGTATATGGGGGCCAATCTGTTCTATGTAGGTGAGCGGGAGGACGTGGCAACAGTGGCGGTTGTAAATGTGCAACCTTCAGAATTTCCTGCGACCATACTTACTTTGGATGGTTTCTTTGATGCCAATGCCCATGTGGGTCACCGATTAAATGATCAATTATCAGTTTTTGTACGTGCAGCCAACATCGCAAATAACAATTACCAGCGGTGGGCCAACTTTCCGGTTCAGGGCTTCCAGATTTTGGGCGGTGCCACCTATAAGTTCGATTTCTAGCTATGCTACTTAAGATACGGGTGATTTGTTTTGAATAACCGAGAACCCTACCTTTAATCGATATCAATCCAAAGAGAATGACTAAATGCTTAATTTAGAATTGGTTAAATTAAAAATTTTGATTTGTATCGGATTTCTGGATTTGGAATCATTCTGACGTATATTTCTAGCATTGGTTTTATGTTTTCCCAAAATTTGGTAAAAAACCCAAGTTTTGAGGCCTATATCAATTGTCCTAAGCGATTGGGTAATTTCAACGATGACGTCTCATCTTGGTCTACTCCCTCAAAAGGCTCTACGGATTATTTTAATGGCTGTAGTACGGCCATGGGAACGCCCAAGAATTTCAATGGTGATCAACCTGCAGATTTTGGTAAAGGCTATGCAGGGTTGTACGTATATGCCCCAGAGGATTATCGGGAATATCTCCAAGGAGAGCTTTCACAGACTTTGGAATCCGGAAGGACGTATCGCATTTCATTTTATATAAGCTTGGCAGAACAATCGGACTTTGCCGTAAAGGAATTTGGTGTGGTGTTCTCCAAGGGTAAATTAAACTTTACAACAAAAAGGGAACTTTCAAAAGGACTACTCTATAAGAATAAGGAAAACAAGTATCATACTTTGGAAATCGGTTATGCCGATTTTTATTCAGATACCCAGGATTGGGTCTTGGTGTATACCGAGTTTGTAGCCAAAGGATGGGAAAGATTTATGACTATCGGAAACTTTAAGAACAATGCCCGTACCCGATTGTTCAAAACCAAACGCAGTGCCCAAAAGGGGGCCTATTATTATATAGATATGGTGAAAGTTGAATCCACCGAAAAAATGGACACGGAAGGGCATTTTGCGAACAAGGACCTTGAAGATAAAATGGAAGGTATTGAATTGGATCAAATCCATTTTTTTGAAAATGTGCTTTTTGAGTTTGACAGGTTCCAATTGTTGGATAGTGAAAAAGTGGAGCTACGGAAAATTTTCCAATATCTGGAAAATGATACTGCCCTCAAAATACATATTCACGGACATACGGATACCATAGGTTCCATAGCCTACAATCAAAACTTATCCAAGGAAAGAGCAAAATCCGTAGCGGATTATCTCATGCATCTAGGGTTGCCCAAGAAAAGAATCTTGTGGCGAGGGCATGGTGGGACAAAACCTATTGCTGATAATACCACCGAAACGGGGCGTGGACAAAACCGACGGGTGGAGTTCGTGATTTCTAAGCAAGAATAATCTTGTATACGTTTTTATTTGGTTGTAAACTCCGTACTTTGTACAAAATCAGAAAATAGTTATGGATGTAAAACTGGCCGTATTAATAGATGGTGACAATATACCTGCTGGGTATGTCAAGGAAATGATGGAGGAAATCGCAAAATACGGGAATCCTACGATTAAGCGTATTTATGGGGATTGGACCAATCCCCGGTTGGGAAAATGGAAAAACGTACTTCTTGAAAATGCAATTACCCCCATTCAGCAATATGGATATACTACGGGAAAGAATGCAACGGATTCTGCCATGATAATCGATGCTATGGATATTCTATATTCGGGCAAGGTTAACGGATTTTGTCTGGTAAGTAGCGATAGCGATTTTACACGTTTGGCCACTAGGCTTCGCGAAGCGGGAATGCAAGTATTCGGAATTGGCGAAAAGAAAACACCCGACCCCTTTATTGTAGCCTGCGATCGTTTCATTTATCTCGAAATCTTAAAGGATCCATCCGAAGAAGATTCCCCAGATGCTACAACCCGAAAGACCAAATCCAAAAGCAATTTGGATAAAATTGGCCCCAAAGTAATCAAACTAATATCGACCACCATAGATGATGTGGCCGATGATGATGGCTGGGCCTTTTTAGGTGATGTGGGCAGTTTGCTCCAAAAAAAACAGCCCAATTTCGATTCACGGAACTATGGTTTCCAAAAGCTAACTCCGTTAATAGCGTCATTGCCCAATTTTGAAGTAGAACGCCGTGAAGATTCACGCGGTAAAAAGAAATTGATTTATGTTAAGATCAAGAAGAAAGGAAGATTTTGAGTGGAAAAATGGGATTCATGATATGGTATAAATTGAGTTCCTTTTCATTTGAAGTTATTCTGTTCTTCATGTTGATGACGGCGATAGTAAGCTGTAGAGAAAATACGAGGCCGGATTTAAATGTACCTGAAATTGAAAAGGAAGCAACAGAAATCAATACCAGAGCAAAGCATCTGATACATGATTATCCATCAACTTTCAGCGATGGTGATATTAATGTTGTTGTAGAGATACCCACAGGGACCTTAGAGAAATATGAAGTGAATAAGAATAGCGGGAACCTTCAGTTGGAAGTAATCAATGGCAATCCAAGAATCATTGATTACTTAGGTTACCCCGGGAACTATGGTATGATTCCCCGAACACTTCTACCAAAAGAATTAGGGGGAGATGGAGATCCTTTGGATGTCATAGTTCTAGGACCACCAGTGGAACGTGCAAGCTTGTTAAAATGTAAGTTGATAGGAGTACTTTATTTATTGGACGGTGGGGAACAAGATGACAAGCTTATTGCAATATCCAAGGAATCCTTATTATATGATGTAGACAGTTTGGAGGATTTGAATAGTACATATCCGGGGATTCTTGAAATCATAAGAACATGGTTTACCCATTACAAAGGTATGGGTAAAATAGAATCTAAAGGTTTTGGAAACCTGAAGGAGGCTCAGGCTATTTTGAATTTAGCAATTGACGCTTATAAACCAGTGGTAGTAAATTAACAGTACTACAAAAGACAACTTTAAGTTTTGATAAATGTTTAGTTTGCTTACTTTTATATCAATCTATATCACTGAAAAACAAAGGTTATGAAATTACCATTCAAAAAGTTTCAATTTTTATTTGTTGCGGTCATGATCTATGGGGGGTCAATACAAATTACCATTTCTAATGGACATCCCGAAACCTTAGGCTTAATTCAAGATTCTTATGAAATATTTGATGATTTGGTAGGAGGTTGGGAATATACTGCCCAAGGTGCTCCAGAAGGCTACGATAAAGGTCTTTTGTTGATTGTTGGACAAGATGGCAAGTACCAAGTCCAGGTACAGACAGGTGCAGGAACCTTTGTCGGGGAGAATGTCACCGTAAAAAAGAACACCATTAGCTTCTCCTTAATGATAGAAGGGGGACTGGTTACGGTTAACTTGACGGCCGAAGGAAGTAAAATTTCTGGAAAGAGTTCTTCCTCAGAAGGAGATTACGTTATAGAGGGCGTGAAAAGTATTTCGCCGGAATAAACCGATCTTCATTCCCTCCAAATACAATTGAATAAGCCCTGACTCTCCATTTTTTTCTACTTAAGGTATTGGATTTAAAATCGATTCCCCCTTAAAAAATAGTTTGGGCCACCACCCGAACATATATCCGTTTTTTGCTTTGACTAAAATTTAAGTAGAGCACTATGAAAAAATTGATATGGTTATTGGTGTTGATGCTACCCAGTTGCGAACTGCTAAAGGAAAAAGTAGATTTTGTAATCTTGAATGCCAATGTGTATAGGGTTGATGACAATTTTTCCAAGGCAGAGGCTTTTGCCGTGAATAAAGGAAAATTTGTGGCAATTGGAAGTACGGACGAAATCCAAGGAAAATATACATCGGATGCAATTATAGATGCTGACGGGCGCACAATTATCCCGGGAATTATTGACGCCCATTGCCATTTCTATGGCCTTGGAATGAATCAACAGGTGGCTGATTTATCCGGGACCAAAAGTTATAAAGAGGTTTTGGAACGCGTATCGGCATTTCAAAACAAAAATCCTAAGGATTTTATTTTTGGTAGGGGTTGGGACCAGAATGATTGGGAGGTCAAGGAATTTCCGACCAAGAAGCAGCTGGATACCCTATTTCCAAATACCCCAGTTGCTCTTAGAAGAATAGATGGTCACGCTTTGTTGGTCAACCAAAAAGCTTTGGACATGGCCGGAATTGATTGGAGCACCAAAGTAGATGGAGGGGAGATTGTTAAAAAATGGAATAGTGAAATTCAAGGTATAACCGGGATTTTAATTGACAACCCCATGCGCCTTATCGATTCAATAGTTCCGCCACCGACCTTGGAAACAAAGATTCAAGCTTTAAAGGATGCCGAACAGATTTGTTTTACCAATGGTCTTACCACCGTAAACGATGCGGGCCTTGATCGTGAAATCATAGAGCTTATAGATAGTTTGCAACAGGTCGGGGAACTTTCCATTCGGATTTATGCTATGATAAGCAATACTCCGGAAAACCTGGATTATTATTTGTATCGGGCACCTTTTAAGACCGATAGATTAAATGTCCGCTCAGTAAAAGTTTACGGCGATGGAGCCTTAGGTTCAAGAGGTGCAGTATTAAAACAGCCCTATTCGGATTTGCCGGGGCATTATGGAGCCATGGTGACCCCAGTTGAGGAAATTGAGGATTTGGTGAGGCGAATCGCCATTTCGGAATATCAAATGAATACACATGCCATAGGTGACTCGGCCAATGCAGTAGTACTTAGATCCTACAAAAAGTTTCTTCAGGGAGAAGAGGACAGGCGTTGGAAAATAGAGCATGCCCAAGTTTTGGATTCCATGGATTTTGATTATTTTGAGGATGGCATCATTCCTTCTGTGCAACCCACTCATGCCACGAGTGACATGTATTGGGCAGAGGAGCGTTTGGGCAGAGAACGTATTCCTGGGGCCTATGCTTTCAAAACCTTGCTGGATAAGGCCGGATTGGTAGCTTTGGGAACCGACTTTCCCGTAGAAAAAGTAAATCCCTTCTTGACCTTTTATGCGGCGGTGGCCCGCAAAGATCTTGACGATTACCCGGAAGGAGGTTTTCAGATCAAAGATGCCCTTTCCAGGGAGGAGGCTCTACGCGGAATGACCATCTGGGCGGCTTACTCCAATTTTGAAGAAAAAGAAAAGGGAAGTATTGAGGTTGGCAAGTTTGCTGATTTTGTAATACTTAGTGACGATATTATGAAGGTTCCGCTGGAACAAATTCCCAATCTTAGGGCAGAGCAGACTTTCATTGCCGGAGAAATAGCAGAGTAAAAGTGTTAATTTATCCTATGGCATTACAAAGGAGAACACTATCAGTGTTAATGGACATCAACAAAAAAACCCGGAGAAGAAAAGCTCCGGGTCTCATATTACGTATGTAAATTTTATAAGGTTATCGGTACCGCCACTCGTGTTTTGTCCCAACCCATAACCATATGTGCGCCATTATCCACTTCCTTGAAGGCTACCGAGAAGGCATCCAGAGAGGTACTGTCTGTACTTGCGGAAACAGTAACCCTGGCAACATCGGCAGATTCATTATAGGAATAGGCACCCCACTGATTCAGGTTGCTGTTAAGTACCACGGTCCATTTATCCTTGCCAGGAATTGTAAATAGAGAATAAGTGCCAGCTGAGATAGCCTTTCCACCAAAGTTTACATCCTTATAAAAAGTGATTTCGGCGGCCTCATTGGCCCCTGTACGCCAAACTTTACCAGCTGGGGCAAGTTCGGATAGGGAGCGACCTTTTAATTGAGGACGGCTATAAACAACTCGTACCGCCTTTTCGGAAACCTTATAACTGGAAGGGTAAGCGGCCATATCCATTGGGCTTTTATCGAGTCCGTCAAATTTCTGGGCCGAAGCCTCGGAGGAAAATACAATTGCCAATACCAAAAGGGCAAGAGAGCATAATTTTTTCATAATTTGTTTTTGTTTTTAGTGTGTTCAAAGCTAGTTAGTAATCCAATCAAAGACTTATAAAAAGTCGTTAAAATTTGTACAGCTTACAGAGTGTTCCATTTTCCTTCAATATTATAAAAAATAGTTACAATATTTATATAAAATGGCAAATAAAATTATTAATTAATAGCTAAAAAGGATTTATTGTTTATTGTTGAAAACATAATATGCATCTTTGCCTTTAAATTGATATAATTGATTTGATATGTGTGGAATTGTTTGTGCGTTTGATGTGAAGGAAAGTACCGATGCTTTGAGACCCCAGCTCTTGGAAATGTCAAAAAAGGTAAGGCATAGGGGACCGGATTGGAGTGGTATCTACGCAGATGATAAGGCCATTTTGGCCCATGAGAGATTGGCGATTGTAGATCCGGTTTCCGGTAAACAGCCCTTGTTCAGTGCAGATGGCAAACTGATTTTGGCTGCCAACGGAGAAATATATAACCATAGGGAATTGAGAAAGCAATTTGAGGGCAAATACGATTTCCAGACCCAATCTGATTGTGAGGTCATTTTGGCTTTGTACCAAAAGAAGGGCACCGAGTTTTTGGATGAGATGAACGGTATTTTTGGTTTTGCTATTTACGATGCAGAGAAAGAGGAATATTTTGTAGCCAGAGATCATATGGGAATTATTCCATTATATATGGGCTGGGATCAGAACGGCACCTTTTATGTCGCATCCGAGTTAAAGGCCTTGGAAGGCACATGTACCAAAATAGAACTTTTTCCTCCCGGCCATTATTTACATAGCAAGGATGGGGAACTAAAAAGATGGTATACCCGGGATTGGATGGAGTACGATGCGGTAAAGGAAAATGAGACCAGTATCAAGGAAATCCAAGAAGCCTTAGAAGCGGCGGTCCATCGCCAATTGATGTCGGATGTTCCATATGGGGTACTGCTGTCCGGTGGTTTGGATTCCTCTGTCACTTCCGCCGTTGCCAAAAAATATGCCCAAAAACGTATAGAATCGGATGATACCACGGAGGCCTGGTGGCCCCAATTGCATTCATTTTCGGTGGGATTGGAAGGCTCCCCCGATTTGGCGGCCGCCCAAAAGGTAGCCGATCATATTAGAACGGTGCATCATGAAATAAAATTTACGATCCAAGAAGGATTGGATGCCATTAAGGATGTTATCTACAATTTGGAAACGTATGATATTACCACCATACGGGCCTCCACACCAATGTACCTTATGGCAAGGGTTATAAAATCCATGGGAATAAAAATGGTCTTGTCCGGTGAGGGTGCCGATGAGCTTTTTGGCGGCTACCTGTACTTTCATAAGGCACCAAGCCCAAAGGATTTTCACGAGGAAACGGTTCGAAAACTGGATAAATTACACATGTACGATTGTCTCAGGGCCAACAAATCTTTGGCGGCCTGGGGTATCGAAGGGCGAGTACCATTTTTGGATAAGGAGTTTATGGATGTGGCTATGCGCATCAACCCCAAGGATAAAATGATCAATGGAGAACGAATGGAAAAATGGGTGGTCCGTAAAGC
The DNA here is from genome assembly GCA_947494715.1 of uncultured Flavobacteriaceae bacterium. GTDB lineage: Bacteria > Bacteroidota > Bacteroidia > Flavobacteriales > Flavobacteriaceae > Ulvibacterium. Next base: position 103,762 of record CANLWG010000017.1, read on the forward strand.
TTTTGAAGACTATTTGCCGGAAAGTGTGACATGGAGACAAAAAGAACAGTTTTCCGATGGGGTGGGTTATAGTTGGATCGATACCTTAAAAGAATTAGTGGAGGAAAAAGTTTCCGATGAGCAGTTGGCCAATGCCAAGTTCCGGTTCCCTTTGCAAACCCCTACAACGAAGGAGGAGTTTTATTATCGGTCCATTTTTGAAGGGCATTTTCCCTCGGATGCCGCGGCGTTATGTGTTCCGCAGGAACCATCGGTCGCCTGTAGCACCAAGATTGCCCTGGAATGGGATGAGGCATTTAGGAATATGAACGACCCCTCGGGGAGGGCGGTAGCCAATGTACACGACGACGCGTACGTAAAATGAAATTTATGGAATTCCTCGCCTAAAGAGGCTGTTGATGGTCTTTGATTAAAAACATGGTATTTGTGTCATAGACCCAACAAACATAGTTCTGTTTTGCCCATCAGCCGTGATGGGGCTCAGTTTTTTATTTTAATTAGTCCTTAACCCCGCCTTAGGCGGGGTTTTGTTAATGAGGCCCAAGTTTTGGAAAAACTTGTTGGCCGAATTAACCCTGAGCTTGCCGAAGGGTCCGTTCTAAGCTGCCCCCTGTCCATGGCCCAAGTTTTGGAAAAACTTGTTGGCCGAATTAACCCCGAGCTTGCCGAAGGGTCCGTTCTAAGCTGCCCCCTGTCCGTGGTCCAAGTTTTGGAAAAACTTGCCGACCGAATTAACCCTGAGAGAGCGTCATATTTGCAAAGTAGAAAGGGTAAATTGGTCAACTTCAATTTTGATTTTTCGAACCTCTATTTTTTGATAAAAAATCAATCTAAATAGTGCAGCCAAAAGCGCTAATATTTTCCACAATTTTTGTTGATAACTTAGATGCTTTGAAGGGAGTAAAACACTATATTCCATGGGGTATTCCGTATATTTGTAAGATTGCAAAAATTGAATGGGAACAAGCCTTTGGGAAAAGTAAATATCTACTGATTTTCATAGGTGCCCGATAGTTATCGGGAACATCTGTACGGCAAAAAATATTTAAGTACGAACGGATGAAAACAACTTTTAAATTCTATGAGCGAAGAAGCAAAAAAGAAGAATTATTCGGCCGATAGTATTCAGGCCCTTGAGGGGATGGAACATGTACGTATGCGTCCATCCATGTACATTGGTGATATAGGTCTTAGAGGATTGCACCATTTAGTTTATGAGGTGGTGGATAATTCCATAGATGAGGCCATGGGAGGACACTGTGATAGGATTAGCGTTACCATAAATAAAGATAATTCCATAACCGTAAGGGATAATGGTAGGGGAATTCCCGTAGACCTTCACAAAAAGGAGGGTGTTTCTGCCTTAGAGGTAGTCATGACCAAAATTGGAGCCGGTGGAAAATTCGATAAAGATTCCTATAAAGTTTCGGGAGGTCTTCACGGTGTCGGTGTTTCGGTCGTCAATGCGCTTTCTGATCGTCTAAAAGCTACTGTATACAGGGATGGCAAGATATGGGAGCAGGAATATGAAAGGGGAAAAACGTTATATCCAGTTAAAAGTGTAGGGGAAACAAAGGAAAGGGGAACGCTGGTTACTTTCCATCCGGATGATACCATATTTACCCAAACCATAGAATACAGCTATGAAACTTTGGCCAATAGGATGCGGGAGCTTTCGTACCTAAACAAGGGTGTCACCATTAGCATAACGGACGAACGTGAGAAGGGTGAAGATGGCGAATTCATTTCGGAAACCTTTTATTCAGATGAAGGGCTAAGTGAATTTGTACGGTTTTTGGATGGCAACCGGGAAGCTCTGATTCAAAACGTCATCGCCATGGAAGGTGAAAAAAATAACATTCCCGTCGAAGTTGCCATGATTTATAATACCAGTTATACCGAGAATTTGCATTCCTATGTGAACAATATCAATACCCACGAAGGAGGAACCCATTTATCGGGATTCAGAAGGGGGCTTACAACTACCTTGAAAAAGTATGCGGATGCTTCCGGAATGTTGGATAAACTAAAATTCGAGGTTCAAGGGGACGATTTTAGGGAAGGATTAACGGCTATAGTTTCAGTTAAGGTAGCCGAACCACAGTTTGAGGGACAGACCAAGACCAAATTAGGCAATAGGGAAGTGTCCTCAGCAGTTTCCCAGGCCGTTTCCGAAATGTTGACCAACTATTTGGAAGAACACCCGGACGATGCCAAAATAATTGTCCAGAAGGTCATTCTTGCTGCCCAAGCAAGACATGCAGCGACCAAGGCCCGGGAAATGGTACAGCGAAAATCACCAATGAGCATTGGGGGGTTACCAGGGAAATTGGCGGATTGCTCCGAGCAAGATCCCGTGAAGTGCGAGTTATTCCTTGTTGAGGGGGACTCTGCCGGTGGAACGGCCAAAATGGGTAGGGAACGTAGTTTCCAGGCTATTTTACCTCTTAGGGGAAAGATTTTGAATGTTGAAAAGGCAATGCAACATAAGGTTTTTGAAAACGAGGAAATTAAAAATATCTATACAGCCCTTGGGGTTACCATCGGGACCGAAGAGGACAGTAAGGCCTTGAACCTGGAAAAATTGCGTTATCATAAAGTCGTCATTATGTGTGATGCGGACGTGGATGGTAGTCATATTGAAACTTTGATCCTAACGTTCTTTTTTCGATATATGCGCGAATTGATAGAGGCAGGACATGTATACATTGCCACCCCGCCGCTGTACCTGGTTAAAAAGGGCAGTAAAAAGCGGTATGCGTGGAACGATAAAGATCGTGATGATATTATTGAAAGTTTTGGTGGGGCCGCTTCCGTACAACGATACAAAGGTCTTGGGGAGATGAACGCCGAACAGTTGGCCGATACTACCATGAACCCGGAGTTTAGGACTTTACGTCAAGTTACCATAGATAATGCCACAGAATCTGATCGTATTTTTTCCATGCTTATGGGTGATGAAGTACCTCCAAGAAGGGAATTTATAGAGAAAAATGCCGTCTATGCTAACATTGATGCATAAGAATTGCCACTTCACAACAAAAACCCTGACAGTTACGTCAGGGTTTTTTAGTTTTAGGGAAAAATCATACAATGAAAACTGTAGTTTCCTTATTTCTAGTCCTTTTCGGGTTTCAAATAATCCTTTCACAGTCCAATATCAATGATCTATTGGCCGCCGGTCTGGAGGATGCTGAACGGTATACGAATGACTACCTGGCACCAGTTTCCGAAGGGGCGATGCACAGCATCTCCAACGGGTGGTATAACTCGGGAGAATCCAAACCCTTGGGCGGATTCGAAATTTCAATTATTGGTAATGTGTCATCTTTCAAGAATAAGGATGATAAAAAGGCATTTACCTTAAACACGGCCGATTATGAAAACCTTCAATTTGTGGATGGTAGCACGGCAAGACCCGTTTCAACAGCATTGGGCGATCTAGAGGGTATTCGAGTCTTCGTGGAGGCAGAAATAGCCCCGGGCATAACAGAACGCGAAGAGTTCGAATTGCCTTCCGGCCTTGCTTCCGAGGACATCAATGTTATTCCTTCGGCTTTTTTGCAAGCAAGCGTAGGACTGTTTAAAGGAACGGAGATAAAAGCTCGTTTTTTTCCAAAAATCAATACGGATGATATCGCTGCAGGTTTATATGGTTTTGGCATTCAGCATGAATTTACAAGTCATTTACCTGCAGAAAAACTATTTCCCTTGGCCATTTCCGGTGTAATTGGATACACCCATTTGGACGCTACCTATGATTTTAGTACCACGGATATCATTGCCGGTCAAAACCAAAGAATAGATGTGGTCATGAATACCTGGGTCTTCCAGGCCGTTGCCTCTACCAAACTTCCCGTTATCAACTTTTACGGGGGAATAGGATATATGACCGGTAAATCCTCTACAGATATTTTAGGGACCTACATAGTACAATCCGGACCCTTCCAGCAGACCTATACCGATCCTTTTTCGGTTGATCAGGATGCCAGTGGGGTACGGGCCAACATCGGGACAAAATTAAAACTGGGATTCTTTAGGTTGAACGTTGACTATACCTTGGCCGAATTCAATAATCTGACCGTAGGCATAAATTTTGGTTTTAGATAATGGAACATAACAAAAAGACCGTTGGCGTAATCACTTTACCAACGGTCTTTTATTGCGTATCAACCTTCTATTTTTATTCCCTAATCGCAAAGGAATTTCCGTTCATATCTTCCAACATGCTTCCATCCTCGGATTCTTTCAGGATTACGAGGTCGTCACCTCTATCCAATCCTGGATAGGAAATAGTGTATATTCCATCATCCTGACTCCATTTAAAGTCCGTTTTGACGGTAATCTTTCCATTTTCAATGGCATGATATCTGCCAAGATAGGCATCATTAAAAATCCATTCCTCACGGAAAGTTTGGCTTTGTGTTTTGCCTGCGGAGATTTCTGCGACATTAGTCCAAATTCCGATAACTTGATCGTTATTCTCGGCTATTCGGGAACAATTGCTAACGGAAATAATGGCCATAATCGCCAGAAATGAAAAAAACTTTTTCATTTTGTAGGTTTTCTGATTCGGGGTTTGGTATATCTGAGAACGCTCAATGGACTATTGATATTGCTAAAATTCGATGTATGGCACTATAAAATGTTTTTCTTCGTTGAACGGTCATTTTTTTTAACAACCCTTTGTTTTATAGTTTTTGAAAACATAAAAAAACAGCATGGATTAAACTGATTTTTGTCATATTTTATAAAGGTAGAATCCCTACTTTTGCAGTGTTAAAAACAACTAATAAATTATACGAATATGAAAGTTACCGTAGTAGGGGCAGGTGCCGTAGGTGCTAGTTGTGCGGAGTACATTGCCATAAAAGATTTTGCATCGGAAGTAGTATTGTTGGATATTAAGGAAGGGTATGCCGAAGGCAAGGCCATGGATTTAATGCAAACCGCTTCTCTTAATGGTTTTGATACCAAAATAACCGGTATAACCAATGATTACTCCAAAACTGCGGGAAGCGATATAGCGGTCATAACCTCAGGGGTACCAAGAAAACCTGGTATGACCCGAGAAGAACTTATAGGAATTAATGCGGGAATCGTTAAGACTGTCTCCTCTAACTTATTGGAGCATTCCCCCAATGCTATTTTAATTGTGGTCAGTAATCCTATGGATACCATGACCTATTTGGTTCATAAGACCACTGACCTTCCCAGGAACAAAATTATAGGAATGGGCGGGGCTTTGGATAGTGCACGGTTCAAATACAGACTTGCGGAGGCATTGGGAGCCCCGATTTCCGATATTGACGGTATGGTGATAGGTGGTCATAGTGATACGGGAATGGTACCCTTGGCCTCGCATGCTACTAGAAATAGCATTAATGTAACCGAGTTTTTAACGGAGGATAGGCTCTCACAAGTGGTAGAGGATACAAAAGTGGGAGGTGCCACTTTGACCAAATTATTGGGAACCAGTGCTTGGTATGCCCCAGGAGCAGCTGTTTCCAGTTTGGTACAGGCCATTGCCTGCGATCAAAAGAAAATGTTTCCTTGCTCTACCTATTTGGAAGGTGAATATGGCCTCGAGAATATTTGCATTGGAGTCCCTGTGATATTGGGCAAAAATGGAATAGAAGAAATTGTGGATGTACCATTGAGCGAAGCCGAAAAGAATAAAATGAAGGAAAGTGCTGCGGGAGTCTCCAAGACCAATGGGTTGTTGGAGCTATAGATACTCCTCTAGATGTAAAATAAACATAGAGCCCCTTACCAATTGCAATCGGTAAGGGGCTTTCGTTTTTACAATTACTCATAAATATATTGTCAAATCCTAGGGTAAATCATATATTTGCACGCTGTTACGAAAAGCATTCACAAAACACTTAATCAATGCAAAATAAAGGACTTATAAAGCTTTTTGCTTTTTTGTTTGGGTTGGTGAGCATCTACCAATTATCCTACACGTTCATAACCGGTAAGGTTGAAAAAGAAGCAGAAGTTTTTGCCGAGAATCAGATATCTGAAGCGGAGGAAGATTACGTTGCCAAGCGTGAAACGTTGGAAGCCAGATATTTGGATTCCATTGGTGGGAACCCGATTTTAGGATATACCTCATATGATGATGCCAAGAAGAAAGAACTAAATAAGGGCTTGGACCTTAAGGGTGGTATAAATGTAACCCTCCAAATATCCGTAAAGGATATTTTAAAAGGATTGGCCAATAACACTAAAAATCCGATTTTCAACAAGGCCTTGGCCGACGCCGATGTTGCTTCCAAAAATAGTGATGATACCTATCTGGAGTTGTTTTTTGATGCTTTTGACCAGATAAAAGGGGACACTAAGCTGGCCTCTCCCGATATTTTTGCGAACAAAGGGTTGAGCGATGAAGTAAATTTTCAGATGACTGATGATGAGGTAAAACCGATTATCCGAAGGAAAATCGATGAATCCATTGTTTCGGCATTTGAAGTACTGCGTGAAAGAATCGATGGATTTGGGGTTACCCAACCCAACATCCAACGAGAGGGAAATTCCGGTCGTATCTTGGTAGAACTACCAGGCGCAAAGGATATTGCAAGGGCACAAGATCTTCTTTCCAGCACGGCCCAGTTGGAGTTTTGGGAAACTTATAGCCCAAGTAATCAAAGTATTTCTCAATTCTTTATTGCTGCCAATGAGCGATTGAAATCATTGGTGGATACCACTTCGGTTGAAGAACCTGTAAAGGAGGAGTCAGAATTGGATTCCCTTCTTTCCGATGTTGCTGAGGATTCCTTGGATATTGCCAATCAAATAAATCCAATTTTCGATTTAATTGCAGGACCGGGAAGTGGTTATGCCATTGCAAAGGTGGCTATAAAGGATACTGCCAAATTTGGAAATTATTTGCGAATGCCGGAGACACGTAGATTGTTGCCTGCGGATATACGCTTTACTAAATTTTTGTGGGAACGACCTTCTGACGAAAATACGGAAGTAGTGGATTTATATGCACTTAAATCCAACCGTGATGCAGTTCCAAGAATAAGTGGGGATGTCGTTAGCGATGCCAGGGATGATTTTGACCAATTTGGAAAACCTGCAGTATCCATGACCATGAACACCAAGGGAGCCAAGGAATGGGAAAAACTGACCGGGGATGCCTTTACCAATCAAACCGGTATTGCCATCGTCTTGGATAACAAAGTATATACGGCGCCAGGGGTATCTTCCGGACCTATTTCCGGAGGACGTTCAGAAATTACGGGAACCTTTACTGTAAATGAGACCAAGGATATCTCCAATGTATTGCGGGCTGGAAAGTTACCTGCATCCGCTGAAATTATTCAATCGGAAATCGTAGGTCCTTCTTTGGGACAAGAGGCCATAGACAGTGGTTTTATGTCTTTTATGATCGCTATGTCCATTGTTTTGGTTTGGATGATTTTCTACTATGGAAAGGCTGGAATATTTGCAGATATTGCGTTGTTGTTGAACATCCTTTTGATTTTCGGAGTGCTTACCAGTTTGGGAGCTGTACTTACCTTACCGGGTATTGCCGGTATTGTATTGACCATTGGGATGTCCGTGGATGCTAACGTACTTATTTTTGAACGTATAAAGGAAGAATTGGCCAAAGGAAAGGGTAAAGGAGAGGCTGTAGCCGATGGATTTAGCAATGCACTGTCTTCTATTTTGGACGCCAATGTTACAACCGGTCTTACGGCCATTATACTGTTTGTTTTTGGTTCCGGCCCCATCAAAGGTTTTGCGACGACTCTTTTAATCGGTATTTTGACGTCCTTGTTCACCGCCATTTTTATTACCCGTTTATTGGTGGATTGGTATATAAGCGGAAAAGGTAGGACGCTTGATTTCTCAACTGCGATTACCAAAAACTTGTTCAAGAACATCAGTATTAATTTCTTGGGCAAGCGAAAAATAGCCTATGTCATTTCCTTGATATTGCTAGGTATCGGGATTTTTTCCCTAGCTACACAAAGTTTGCAGCAAGGTGTTGACTTTGTGGGTGGCCGTTCTTACCAAATACGTTTTGAACAGGCAGTCAATCCGTCGGAAATTGCATCTGAACTTAATACAGTATTTGGAAGTGGTACCAATGTAAAGACCTTTGGGGAAGCCAATCAAATAAAAGTCACCACGCCATATAAGGTAGACGTAGAAGGAATTGAGGTAGACGATGAAATCCAGACCAAGTTATATGCTTCGCTACAAAAGTATTTGCCCGATGGTACCAGTATGGATGATTTTAGGGTAGGAAGTGGGGAAAAATCCATTGGTATTTTGCAATCCATAAAAGTTGGCCCTACCATAGCGGACGACATAAAAAATAATGCCTTCCTGGCAATTATTGGTTCCTTGGCCGTGGTGTTTTTATATATTTTGCTTCGATTTAGAAGATGGCAGTTTTCTTTGGGCGCCGTTGTCGCCGTGTTCCATGATGTCATGATTGTCCTTGGGGTATTTTCATTGTTCGGAACTATTATGCCTTTCAACATGGAGGTCGATCAGGCCTTTATTGCAGCTATATTAACGGTAATCGGTTATTCCCTGAACGATACGGTGGTAGTTTTTGACCGAATCCGAGAGATTATTGGTGAACGGGGCTGGAAGGCCGGGGAAAACATTAATTTGGCCGTGAACAGTACGTTGAGCCGAACATTGAATACATCGCTAACTACCTTGATCGTCTTGCTGGCTATTTTCATCTTTGGTGGTGAATCGCTTCGTGGCTTTATGTTTGCCATGATCATTGGGGTTATAGTTGGTACCTATTCCTCTGTTTTTATCGCAACACCTGTTATGTTCGATACCATACGGAAGAAAATAGTAAAACCAAAGGCTGAAAAGGCAGTGGCCTAGCATACCAAAACTTGTTGACAGATTTTAAAAAAGCCGTCCTAAGACGGCTTTTTAGTTCCCCTCGATCCCTTAGGTGTCATTTGCAGCTCGTAAACAAAATCTGGATTTAGACCCGGCTCTTTTCTATGGGATACAAATATGATGGTCGCGTCACTTTGTTTCGCCATTTTATTGACCAAGGTAATCAATAGGTCCGCAGAGGTATCATCCAGTCCGGCAGTGGGCTCGTCCAAGATCAACAGCAGTGGATGTTTAACCATGGCCCTAACCGTCATTATCAAGCGTTGTTGCCCCATGGTGAGATTATGGAAATGCGTGTTCTTCATATGCCACATACCTATCAATCGTAACCATTCTGAAGCCAAACGCAATTGGGCTTCCGTTGGTTTTGTGTATAACCCTATGGAATCCGTAAGTCCAGAAATAATCATATGTTCCAAGGTATGATAGCCTGTAAACTTGTCCGTCATGGCCGGTGTAAAATACCCCATTTTTTCTTTAAGTTCCCATATGCTTTCACCGCTTCCCTTTTTATGGCCAAAAATATAAAGTTCTTGCCCATACCCTTTTGGGTTTTCTCCGGTAATCATGGAGAGTATTGTGGTCTTGCCACTTCCGTTTTTCCCAATCAACTGCCAAAACTCCCCCTTTTGGATTTTCCAATCTATGGCGTCGAGTACCATTTTGTCTCCAAATTGAACGGTTACATTTTTTAAATCTACCAATACCTTTGGCCCATATTCCCATATATGCAATGGTGCAGGGATATTGCCCAGGCTCGGTGCAGATTTGTTTAAGGAAGCGGATACTGGATTTTCATGAATCAGTAAATCACTTTTTTTGAGACTGGCATAATGTGTTATAAATGGGAGGAGGTCTTTTCTCCTGCTCAGTATCTGAATAACCGTTGTTTCAGAAGATATCCTTTCAAGTAGCTTTGCTAATTCTTCTTGTGAATCGGTATCCAAGTTATCAAAAGGGTTGTCAAGGATAACAAAGTCTGGAATGTCATTTAAAATATGCTTCAACAGTGCTTTTTTTTGTTCCCCACTGGAAAGGGAACGGAGACTTTGGGAAATGTCCTTGGTAAGTACTTTTATATCATGCCGGTCTTCTTCCACCATGAACTGTTCCAAGGCCAGTTTGGAAAATAAGGCTCCTTTTCGCCCTTTTAATTTAGATAGGTCGGTTGGGGGATTTCCATCCAATAACGATTCAATAAAATGGGTTTTATCCGAAGTATTGTCAATAAAAATGGCCCAGTGCACTTTTTTGGATGAAGAAGGATTCATAGTCCGCTAAGATATGGTTTGTTCGGTAATGCTTCAAAAGGGCACATGCACTTTCGGAGTTCCTTATAATGGATATTCATATACTTGGCAAAAGTGTTGTCTATGGACTCGGAGTTTTGTCCATCAATTTGAACAAATTGTTATTTTTTTCAGTTTTAAAAGTAGTTGCGCTTTTTTAATAGTTGGTTGTAAAGTATTTTTCCAGAAAATTTTCAAAAAATCATTTTAATAAGAACGCATGGCAGAAGAGATTACTCTTAAGAGGGTTGAAAAAGAAATTGGCAAGGCGTATATAGATCTCAGATTCTTATTGGAGGCCCTTTATGAAGTTCTCGTTGAAAATGGGGAGGAAGCTATAGCTGATGGTATTCCATGGATTCAAGAAGGTACTTCCAAAAATGTTTCGATTACCCCAAAGGTTGTACAACTCTATTCCTTGGTATTTCAGTTGGTCAATATGGTTGAGATCAACAGTGCCGTTCAAAACAGGAGGAGGCTGGAAGAGGATAATTTTGCTGGGGTCAATGGCCTTTGGGCATGGAATTTAAAATCTTTAAAAGAGCAGGGCTTTACCCAAAGGGAGATTTTGGACACTATGGGGAAACTAGCCATAGAACCTGTATTGACCGCACACCCTACGGAAGCCAAACGGGCAACGGTATTGGAACATCATAGAGAACTTTATCTACTGTTGGTGCAGTTGGAAAATACCATGTATTCCAATCATGAAAAAGAAAGAATTCGAGAGACAATTAAATTGACCCTTTACCGCTTATGGAAAACAGGGGAAATCTATTTGGAAAAACCGGACGTAGACTCGGAATTCAGAAATATATTGCATTATCTGGTGAACGTTTTTCCACAGGTTATCTCCATTGTTGATAACCGTTTGGAGCATGCCCTGTCCATTGTTGGGTTTAATAGCGAAACGTTAAGGGCCCATCATTTTTACCCGCATATTGCTTTTGGGAATTGGGTCGGAGGCGATCGTGATGGCCATCCATTGGTTACCGCAGAGGTAACCCGGCACACGTTGCTTCAATTACGTCTTAATGCCTTCGTAGTCATCCGTAGAAAACTCAACGCATTGGTGAGACGGTTGAGCTTGACCCATAGTTTGAAGAACTGTAGTACGGACTATCAAAAAAGGCTTCAGAAAATGAGTGCCGAACTCGGTGATAAAGGCGCTGAGGCGTTAAACCGGAACAAGGGCGAGGCCTTTAGACAGATGGTTTCCTTGATGATAGCCAAATTGCCCGTAGATACGGAAAGAGGGCATGCTACCAAGCTCTCCGAAGTGCAAGGGGCTTACATACATTCTTCGCAATTACGTAATGACCTACGGATTTTACAGAAAGAGCTGTTACATTTTGGAGCCAAATCTGTTGCCTATGGCGATATTACTGCGGCAATACGTATCGTTGAGGTATTTGGCTTCCATCTTGCCGCCTTGGATATCAGACAAAATAGCGCATTTCACGATAAAGCGGTTTCTCAATTATTAAAGGCCGCCCAATTGAAGGAAAACTCCTTTGGGGAATGGGACGAGGATAAAAGAACCCGGTTCCTTTTGGATGAATTGCAGCACGCCCGTCCGTTTGTTCATCCCAAGACTCCATTGGAAAACGAGGCCCAAACGGTAATGGAATGTTATCGTACTGTAGAGGCCCACACTGCTAAATATGGTTTTAATTGTATCGGTTCTTTTATCGTTAGCATGACACGTTCGTTTTCCGATCTATTAACAGTCTATCTCCTGGCCAAAGAAGCTGGTCTTACTTTTATGACAGATGAAGGATTGGTCTCCAAAGTTCATGTGGTGCCCCTATTGGAAACCATAGAGGATTTGGAAAATGGCTCTTCCATCTTGAAGGAATATCTTGGCAACCCCATGGTGATGAGATCTTTGGAACATGAACAAAGACAGAAGAACCTGGCCCGCCCAAGACAACAGATTATGGTCGGTTATAGCGATAGTAACAAAGATGGAGGTATTATGGCCAGTCAGTGGAACTTATACAAAGCTCAATACAGGCTCGCACAAGTTGGTAAGGACTTTGGTGTGGATATTCGATTCTTCCATGGCAAAGGAGGGTCGATAAGCCGTGGCTCGGGACCGACCCATTATTTTGTACAGGCCCTATCTTTCGGTTCCCCAAATGGGGACATTCGATTAACGGAACAGGGGGAAACCATTGCCCAGAAATATGCCAATAAGGTAAATGCGGCCTATAATATAGAATTGCTAGTTGCCAATACCCTGAGTAAAACGTTGTTGGAACAGAGTAGGGAAAGAACTTTTCATAAACATGCCAAAATTATAGAGTGGTTGGCCAATGAAAGTAAGGAACGGTATGGAGAATTAATACGATCGGAAGGCTTTATTGCATTTTTCAGAACGGCAACCCCTATAGATGCCATAGAAACCAGTAAAATAGGATCAAGGCCCGCTAAGCGGACCGGTGCCAGTTCCCTAGAGGACCTAAGGGCAATACCTTGGGTATTCTCTTGGAGTCAGGCGAGATATCATATGACCAGCTGGTATGGTCTTGGTACGGCACTTAAAAATTTAAAGTCGTCCCATTCGGAAGATTATGATAAATTGAAGGAGGCGTTGAAACAAGATTCCTTTTTGCGTTACGTTTTTACCAATGTGGATAGTAGCTTGGCGGCTACCGATGAAGGAATAATGAGTATGTATGCCCAATTAGTATCGGATTCCGATATTAGGAAGGAGTTCCTATCCAAATTTCTGGGAGAGTTAAAGTCCATGCGGGACCACTTGTACGATCTTTTGGAAAAGGACATCAAGGAAAGACGAAAGAACCATTATTACTCCAATCAGCTTCGTACAACGCTTATGACCTCGTTGCATAAAAAACAGATAGAACTTTTGGAAAAATGGCGGGAAGAACGCAAGCAAAATTCAAAAACAGCGGAAAAGACCCAAACAGAATTGATGTTGACCATTAATGCCATTGCCAGTGCAAACCGTAACACGGGATAGTATTCAAAAGACCTGAAAATTTTAATTCCCGGAAATCTTAAAAGGAGACCGTATTCTGTAAATATGAACCGTGTTGTCTTTGTAGCGGGTAGTTTTATCCAAATGCATTCCATTTTTAAGTACGACCTTTTGGGAAGGTATATTGTCCACATGTATGATGGAAATCAAGGAATCCGCTAAATTATTTTTAAAGGCATATTCCCTACATCTTATCGCTGCTTCTGTGGCGTAACCCTGTTTCCAGTATTCAGGAAGGATGGAGTAGCCTATTTCCAATTCTTGTAGCCCATCCACAGTTTGTATCAATAGACCACAAATTCCGATTAGGTTTCCATCGGATTTATGAATTAGGGCGTTCATTCCTCCTAATTTTTTTTCGTAGCGTTCAAATACTCTATCGAACTGTTCTCGGCAAGCTGTCTGAGGGTCTTTAGGGAGGGCCTCCCAATATTGGGTACTTCGCGGATCTTTGTGAAATGGGAGCCATGCCTCAAAATCCGTGGACAATAAATTTCGAAATTTCAATCTTTTTGTCTCCTCCCCATTTAGAAGTAACCCCATTTTGATTACATTCTATTGAAGACGACACTATCACCAACTTTCAATCCCCATTTTTGGACCAGACCGGCATTCAATTCCAAAACATATTGTACTGGAACTTTGGATGGCAAACTTTTTTCATCCAAAGGTTGGGCATTTTCTTGAAAGCTCGCTATGGTCATGTTATCCTTAATAAAGACTATATCCAAAGGAAATTCAGTATTTTTCATATAGAAATTGTGCAGGCGAATATCTTCAAAAATGAAAAGCATTCCCTGATGCTCCTTCATACCTTTTCGGTACATAAGTCCGGTTTCCGTTTCATAGCTGGTCTCCGCGATTTCAATATCAATCTTAGTCAGGATAGAATCCGTTCCCATATTGAAAATTTGGAGTTCTCCTTCCTTGGTAAAAACCACGGGCTCGGTCTTAATGACCTTTTTGGATTCTTCCTTGCAGGATTGGAAGATCAAGAATCCGGCAAAAAGGTAAATGATTGATTTAAACGACTTCATCATTTTGAAAATTAAAAAGAGAAAGTAGGGCATTGAACCTTTACTATTATGTATCTGCCACTTTGTAAATAGTATAAGTCAAACATCACTTGATACCTTAGATTTCCCTATGAGGAAACTGCTTACTGAACATTGTTCATTGCTTACTGACCCTCGGTCTTAGCATGAAATACAACCCTATCAAAACAAAAGGGATGCTTAGCCATTGACCGGTAGATAATAGCCCCAAAGACTCTTCAAAACCACCCTGACTTTTTTTCACGAATTCGACAAAGAACCGAATCGTCCATAGCAACACCAAAAAAAGCCCGAACAAATAGCCTGTTTTATTTTTCTTATCGGTTTTCCAATATAAATAATACAATAATAGGAATACGAAAATATAGGCTACCCCTTCATATAGCTGGGCCGGATGGCGATAGGGTATTTGATTTAGATATTCCGAAAACTGTGGATTGTTTACCAGGGCATCATAGGCTGCATTAACGGATTTCTCCTGAGTAACGCCCAATGCCTTGGAGGGATGCATGTCATCCGAATCACGTACAAATTTGGTGGCAAAAATAAAGGACTCGTCCGTAATTTTCCCATTGATTTCGGAATTGAAAAAATTCCCCAATCGTACGCAAAATGCACCAATGGCAAAGGGTACTACCATTCTGTCCAATAACCATAACAAATTGAACTCCGGATACTTCCTTTTATAGAGGTACATTCCTATGATAACCCCTATTGTAGCACCATGGCTGGCCAATCCGGTGAACCCTGTAAATTCATAACCCTTGATGAATCCGAGTAAGGTGCCATTAGCATTTTCACGAATGGGTAATAATATCTCTAGCAAATGATTCTGGTAGTAGGGCCAATCATAGAAGAAAACATGGCCCAGACGAGCTCCCAACATGGTGGCCAGTAGCGTATAAATAAGCAGGGAATCCAATTGTTCCACTGTTTTTTTTTCTTGGAGAAAAATTCGTTTCATGATGAACCATCCCAGAGCAAAGGCTACGATCCATAGCAGATTGTAGTATTTGATTTGTATGGGCCCAAGATTAAAAAGTGTCTCGTTTGGATTCCAGATGATACCTAAAAAGTACATATGCATTATTTTGAAGGGCTAAGATAAAAAATAGAAACTAGACCGCTTCGCTTTTGGAAACTAGAATACGGATAAATGAAGTGTGGGTTTGGTTATTGATTTGTCCGATATTAATGGAGTTAATAATTTTAAATTTTCAGTGTTGATTATATTGAACCTGATTCTTGTACTTGGATTTGAATCTGATGTCTATGGTACCGGGTCATAACCTTTTCCGCCCCAAGGATGGCAGCTAAAAATT
Organism: uncultured Flavobacteriaceae bacterium; assembly: GCA_947494715.1. GTDB lineage: Bacteria > Bacteroidota > Bacteroidia > Flavobacteriales > Flavobacteriaceae > Ulvibacterium. Next base: position 119,324 of record CANLWG010000017.1, read on the forward strand.
CTTTTTATGGATAACCACCCTCCTTTAAAAAGACCATGTTTTTGTAAGGCCTCCAAAGTATATTGGGAACAAGTAGGAGAGTAACGACAGGTGGCCGGGGTATAAGGGGAGATTGCAGTTTGATAAAACCGTACTAGGAGAACAAACGGGGCTATCAATATTTTTTTCATGAATGCTGAAATTGTTTCAGTAACCATTGTATTTGTTCCATGGCAAGGATTAGGTCTTGAATAACAATCGATTTCTTAAAGGCATTGATAGGTTTAAGAAATACTAAATGTAGTACCTTCTTTTCCATCCTTTAATTGAATTCCCAAAGCCGCCAATTGATCACGAATGGTGTCCGAAGTGGCAAAATCCTTATTAGATCGTGCTTCGTTACGTAATTGGATCAACAATTCCACCACCCCCTCAAGCTTATCTGAATCCCTACCGCTATCGGAGTTTTGTTCCAATCCCAAGATATCAAAAACAAAGGAATGCATACTTTGTTGTAATGCCTGTTTATGTTCCAAGGTAATACTTTCTTTCCCTTCCTTTATAAGGTTAATATGCTTTACCGCATCAAAGAGGTGTGCAATAAGGATCGGGGTATTAAAATCATCGTTCATGGCATCATAACATTTCTGTTTCCATGCCCTGAAATCAAAATCCGTGGATTTCTTGGTTTCTAAATTGGCAAGGGTATCCATTGCCTCGATTAGACGATTATAGCCTTTTTCGGAGGCCAGAAGTGCCTCATTGCTCAAATCCAAAATACTGGTATAATGTGCCTGCATCATAAAGAAGCGCACAACCGACGGTGAGAATGGTTTACTCAGGATGCTATTCTCACCTGAGAAAATTTCTCCCGGCAGGATATTATTTCCGGTAGATTTTGCCATCTTTTTGCCATTCAGAGTCAGCATGTTGGCATGTAGCCAATAGTTCACGGGAGAAAGTCCATTGCTTGCTTCGGCCTGGGCAATCTCACATTCGTGGTGCGGAAATTTCAAATCCATTCCACCACCGTGAATATCGAAAGTCTCACCTAGGTATTTGGTGCTCATGGCAGTACATTCCAAATGCCAACCTGGAAAACCATCGCCCCAAGGGGAAGGCCAGCGCATTATATGTTGTGGTCCCGCTTTTTTCCAAAGGGCAAAATCCTGGGGGCTTTTTTTCTCATCCTGTGCGGTAAGCTCGCGGGTATTGGCAATCATATCCTCCAATTTCCTGCCGCTCAATTTCCCGTATTCATGAGAGTCGTTAAATTTCCTTACGTCAAAATAGACTGAACCATTTATTTCGTAGGCATACCCTTTTTCAATAATATCCTTAATGATTTCTATTTGTTCTATAATGTGCCCGGTTGCCGTAGGTTCTATACTTGGGGGCAGAAAATTGAATTTTTCTAGAATATTATGAAAATCTACGGTGTAGCGTTGTACCACTTCCATGGGTTCCAATTGCTCCAAACGTGCTTTTTTCGCAATTTTATCTTCTCCATCTTCAGCATCATCCACCAAATGCCCCGCGTCGGTAATATTCCTAACATATCTAACTTTGTAGCCTAAATGTCTCAGATACCTGAAAATCATATCAAAGGACATAAAGGTTCTGCAGTTTCCCAAATGTACATTGCTGTAAACGGTGGGACCACATACATACATACCAATATGGCCCTCGTTGAGGGGTTTAAAAACTTCTTTTTTACCGGAAAGTGAGTTATGGACTTTTAAGTTCTGGCTTTTGTACAATTGCATACGCTTGCAGGGCTATTCAAAATGGGTATCCAGATTAATATAATCCAAAAATTCGCGACGTGTTGCTTCTTCCTTAAATTTTCCGCCATATTCCGCCGTTACTGTACTACTATCAACATCCCTGATTCCCCTGGAATTTACGCAAAGGTGTTTGGCATCGATTACGCAGGCTACATCTTCTGTTCCCAAAACATTTTGAAGTTCCTTCACGATTTGGATGTTCATCCGTTCTTGAACCTGTGGTCTTTTGGCGAAATAGTCCACAATACGGTTCATTTTCGAAAGTCCCACTACCGTTCCATTAGAAATATAGGCTACATGTGCCTTGCCCACAATAGGCAATAAATGGTGCTCACAGGTGGAGTACAGGGTAATATTTTTTTCAACCAACATTTCCCCGTATTTATACTTGTTCTTGAACGTAGAGGATTTTGGTTTTCGCTCGGGGTGCAGGCCACTAAAAATCTCATTAACGAACATTTTGGCTACCCTATTGGGTGTGCCTTTTAGGCTGTCATCGTCCAGATCAAGTCCCAAAGTGAGCATAATGTCCCTAATGTTACGTTGTATTCTTTCGATTTTTTCCCCATCTTCTAAAATGAAGGCGTCTTTCCGCATAGGGGTTTCCTCTGAGGAGGAAACATGACTGTCCCCCATCTCTTCAAAATGCTCTTCCAATGTGCTGTCCATTTTCATTTTGCCGTGGCTTGTTCGAAGCGCAAAGATATACATAAAATGGCACTTTACGCCTTATTTGTCCTCCTACACAACATAAATTAGTGTTAACACAAGCCCCTTGTTAAATTTATAAATTCCAGAATTATGCCTACCTATGAGATGTATTGTAGCCATCTTGGCCTTGGTCTTTTTTATGAGGGTACAAAATGCTGTGGCTCAGGTTTCTGCGGATTGCAACAATGCCATACCTATTTGTAACAACACTCCCGTAAACGGGGGTACCAATGGTTTTGGTCTGGATGATTTCAACGGCGCCGCAACAAGCGGATGTTTGGAGGAAGCCTTGGTCGGGGCTATAGAATCCAATTCGGCTTGGTACCGTTTTAGGACTGGGGCCAGTGGACAATTGGGAATAAATATTGGTATAGATACCAGTGAGGATTGGGATTTTGCCCTTTATCAAACCGGCGATTGTAACAATTTGGGTGATCCGATTCGCTGTAATTTTTTTGACAATCAGGATGAGAGTGCGTTTATTGGCATAGGGGAGGACCCTTCCGGAGATACCACTAATGTGCAGTATGAGGATTGGATTCAGGTGGAGCCAGGGCAGGATTATTATCTACTCATCAATAATTTCAGCAACAACAATTCTGGATTTTCCATTCAATTTTCCGGGCAGATTTTTGTTACAAATCCCTATGATGCTTTGGATTGTTCCATTATTGACAATTTATTGGGACCTCCTATATCGGCTTGTGAAAATGATACGATTGTATTGGATGCCACTACTGCGAATGCAACTAATTATGAATGGTTTATGGACGATGGAAACGGGTTCCAACTTATTTCAGGACAGAACAACGCTACTTTGCAGGTGACTAATTCGGCACTGTATAGGGTAAGGGTCTCCTTACCTTCAGGGAGTACAATAGTAAGTGAGGTACAAGTTGCCTTTTCTGCTCTTCCCATGGCTTTTCCAATATCGGATGATACGATTTGTTCGAACTTGGGAGCCTATGACCTTTCCCAAAAAAATAGCCAAGTATTGGGAAGTCAGAATCCACAAGAATTTCGAGTCAGTTACTATGCAAATCATTCTGATGCGGTGAATGGCATAAATGTCCTTCCCGAACAATATATTCCAGGGATAGGGGCGCAGACTATTTATGTTAGGGTCAGTTCTTTGGAAAACCCGAAGTGCTTTGATGTGTCCCAGCAGTTCCAATTAATGGTTTTGCATACCCCTATTTTAGATTTCCTTACGGAGGTAGACATTTGTGAGGACAACTCTGGAGTAGCCATAGGAGATCCGTTTCCAAACTCAGGGTTCCATTATTTATGGAATTCAGGGGAAACAACCTCTTCAATTATAGTATCGCAGGCGGGCATGTATACGCTTACCGCCACGAATTCCCAGAACGGTGAAATCTGTACAAGTTCCTTGGCCGTAATGGTCAGGGTCTCACGGCCACCGGAAATAACAGATATTATTATAGAAGATTTGCAAAACAACAATTCCGTAACAGTAATCACCGATATTGAAGGTGATTTTGAATACCGTTTGGATGATGGGGTGTATCAATCCACGAATGTCTTTTCAGATGTACTTCCAGGAATGCATACCGTTACCGTAAACAATCGGTTGGGCTGTGGTTCTGTAACGGAAAATATAGTCGTGGTAGGTTTTCCTAAATTTTTCACACCCAATGGAGACAATATAAACGATGATTGGTACATCAACGGAATATCAAACCTTCAAAACCCTGTTGTTTCTATTTTTGACCGTTTTGGCAAGTTTCTTAAAAGTTTGGATTCCAACACTATTGGTTGGGATGGTAGGTTCAATGGTCGGGAGGTGCCATCATCGGATTACTGGTTTAAGCTTACCTATGTAGACGATAACGGCCAGCTAACAACGGCTAAATACATAAATAATCACTTTTCGTTACGTCGCTAAAGCTCTTGGACTTTCCACTTCTTAAGCAGTTCATCGATAAACGGCAGAAATCTTCGTCCAAAATATACTAAATCTGACCTATCCGAGTTATTCTTAGTGATCAATAGTGTAACGTAAGCCCCATACCCTATGCGAACACTTTTTTTTGCCATTTGTGCCCTATTTCTAACTACCTTGGAAATACAGGCACAAAACTCACCGGACTGTAGAACCGCTATTCCTGTATGTGCCGACCAAGGTCCTTTATTCTTTGAAGCGGACGGTAGTGGGGACATCGATGATTTTGATCCCGATGTTATTCGAAGATCAGGTTGTTTGGAAAAAGGAAGTGTAGCCTCCGCAAATATAGAGAACAACACCTCTTGGTTCGTGTTCAGGGCCGGAACCGGAGGACAAGTAGGTTTTGATATCGAAGCATTGCCGGTAGGAGGTTCCGGAACGGTCACCGCCGAGTGGGATTTTGCAGTTTATGGTCCTGATGTGGATTGCGCTGATATAAGTAATGGTACTGCGGAACCTATTCGCTGTAACTACGAGGTAAATGATACAAATTTTACGGGAATTGGGGTTAACCCGGAAAATGGACAACAGGGCGCTCCCTTTTTGATAGGCAGTCAGAATACCTATGATGAGTGGTTGGATGTACAACCTGGGGAAATCTATTATATCCTTATCAATAATTTCAACACCAATTTTGATGGAGATCCAGAACCTTATTCCATCGTTTTTACTGGAAACTCTGTAGAAGATGATCAAAATACGGCATTGGACTGTACTCTACGTGATGAATTTTTAGGATTGGATATTATTGCCTGTGAAGGTGATCCGGATATAACGCTTAGCGCATTGAACTCGCCTGCAGGTGCTGATATTGCCAATGTGGCTTGGACAGTAGACTATGAGGACGATGGAGTTATTGACGATACCTTGACCGGTACCGGGCCCTTCGGCGCCGAATTGATTGTCGCTAGTCCAAATTCAGGGCGCTATTTCGCCGAGATCACGACAATTACAGGTACCCCACCAACTGTTGCCGACGTTGGAGGAATTCTTATAACGTTTTATGGTATTCCCGTTTTGGATCGAGTAGATATCCTGGACACGAATTTGTCCGAAGATCCAGATATGAACAATATTGAGATTTTTGTAGATGGGGACGGGGATTATGAATATGCCATTAATGGAGGTGAGTTTCAGGACGATCCGGTTTTTAGGGATATTCCTCCAGGTTTAAATACGCTGATTATCAATGACAAGAATGGATGTGGTACCACGGAGCCTCTGGAGTTTCTGGTCGTAGGTTACCCCAAATTCTTTACGCCCAATGGGGACGGAATTCATGATGCATGGAACATACTGGGAATCGAGACGTTGAATGATCCGTTAGTATTTATATTTGATCGCTACGGAAAGCTTTTAAAACAATTGAATGTTGCTACAATTGGGTGGGACGGTACCTTTAATGGTAGACCTATGCCTTCATCGGATTATTGGTTTAGGTTTGAATACTCCGAAGACGAGGAAGGGTTAGTGGTGGCAAAGACCAGAAAAGCACATTTTACGCTAAAGCGATAAAAAATGGCGGCCATTTGGCCACCATAACTACTCTATATTAATTGTTATATTTCTTAAAAATTTAAGGTAAAGCCTAAGGTTACATTTGTATTTAACCTGTTCACGGCAGCTGGGGTGGTAAGGCCCGTATCAAAAAGAAATTCTGCCACGTCCCGTTCCGTTCTGCTTACGGCAAGATCAAGTCTACTGGCCCCAAAGGAATAACCAATACCTCCGGATATTCCCTGTAAGTCTCCTACGATATTCCCATCTTCATACGGACTTTGTTCAAAGCGGTATCCACCCCTAAGGCTAAAGCGCTCTATTCTATATTCTCCCCCGACCCTAAAAGAAGAGACCGCACCCAATTGATTGGAAATATCGGTATTTACCACTGCAAAGCTAGGATCGCTATCGGGTCTTAGCTCAGCTTGGGACATATCTTGATAGCCATAATCAAAACTCAGTAATCCGTTCTTCCCGAAAACTATGGCCAAGCTTCCTGTAATTTTTCCCGGAGTTTTGATTCTATAGACTTCAAATAGATTAACTACGTTGAAATTGATAAAATTGATATCGTCATCGGCAAGGTCGGAGTTGATCCGTTGAGAAAGATCATCCGTCAATCGGTACCATGTTGGGGATTGATAACTTCCTCCGATTCTAATGAATTCGTTCAATTTTGCAATAGCCCCTAAGCTAAACGAAAAGCCGGTACCTTCGGTATGTAAAAGATTATCAAAAGTGGTGAACTGGATCTCGGAATCGGCATCGTATCCATTTTCCGTAAATTGATCATATCTATCATAGACCAAATTATGGAAGTTCAATGAAGCACCCAGATAAAGGGTTTCCCGATATTGGGAAGCGACATTCAAGGTGAATCGGCTATTATAACCGGAAGTACTTCTTAAAAATTCCTGATTAACGGAACTATAGTCCGCATTACTAATGTATGTGGTGTTGGCATCCTCTAATTCTGCTGGATCAATTATTCCACCATAGTAGCCAAGAAATGCCTGCTGATCGCCAAAACCTTGTGCAGCTCCTATATCCAAATAAGCTTCCTCTAAGAATTCACCGTCCTGCAGTAATATGGAGCCGAAAGGAACGCCTTGTGCAAAGTCCAAGAAATAATTATCTATACCCTGGTTGCTATCACCGGCAACGAAAAACTCGTTGTCAAAATTTTCCACCACATCATAGTTGACGGCGAGTGATAATTTTTTCCAATCGGCATCGGGATTGGTACTTTTAAAAACGAACACGCCTCCCAATTGATTTAGATCCACATCATGGCTTATGGTTCCATTGGCACCATTAAAATAGCTGGCCGCATTGTCCATAGTATAATGGGTGCCGGAAACCGAGAACAAACTATTATTAAAAACAGCTGAACCCGCAGGATTGGTATTTAGGGCGGACAAATCTCCTCCAAGAGCTCCAAAGGCTCCTCCCATTCCTTGAAAACGGGCGGTCCCCTGAATATTTTCCGTACTGTAGCGCAATACATCGCTAATGTTCTGGGCACTGGTTACTGCACATGCCAGTAGCATGATGAAAGTTAAATGACTTTTCATGATTGAAAATTTTGTGATAAAGTTCTTGATGATTATATGGGCTTAATTTCTTCTACCTCCACTACTTCTACCACTGGAAGACCTACTACCAGATGATCTTGAAGACCCTCCGGAGCTTCTATAGCTTCCCCCAGAGCTTCTGGAACTGCCTCCAGAGCGGTAGCTTCCACTGCTCCTTGAGCTTGAACTTCGACTTCCTGAGGAGCGGTAACTGCCCGTTCTGGGTGACGAACTTCTATAAGATTGGCTGCTTCGTGAGCTCGAACCTCTGTACGCACTGCTACTTCTTGTACGACTTCCTGAGCTACTGTAACCTGAACTTCTAGGCGCAGTAGTTCTGGATCCGCTCCTATAGGTGCCATTTCTAGAAGTTCCACTTCTGTAGGTCTGGCTCCTTGAAGAACTATTATATCTAGGTACGGCCCGAGTACTTCTACTTGTCCTATACGCTCTATTTCTGTCTACGCCTACAGTTCTTCTTGCTGTAGTTCCGCTTCTATAATTTCTTGAGTTTCTGGTAGTACTATTTCGAGTTACAGCGGACCGGGACCTTGTACCATTGGTTCTATATCTAGGAGACGTACCTCTTGTCCTTACATTATTGGACCTACTTCGCAAAGCATTTCTGCCTGTGCCGGCTATGGCATTCCTATTGTAGTAGCCACGTCTACCTCTGTTAAAGGCATAGCTTCTATTACGGCCGTAATAACCGCCCCAGCCCCAGTTGTTCCAACCCCAGCCGTAGCCTCCGCCCCAGCCCCAGTTGTTCCAGCCAAAGCCTCCGCCCCAGCCCCAACGATTCCATCTCCATGGGTTGTTCCAGCCCCAACCGTAGCCTCCGCCCCAGCCAAAGCCTCCGCCCCAGAGCCATGGGTCGTTCCAACCCCAGCCGAAGCCTCCGCCCCAGCCCCAGGCACCACCCCAGCCCCAGTTGTTGTCGTATACATTGATATTTACGCTAGTGGCATTGTCTCCCCATCCTGCATAACCTACATAATCATTCTCATTGTTGTCAAAATAGTCGGTCAACTGATCTTGGTTGGCAATACTATCGTTCTCAACGGTACTGTAGGAATCTATATCCGTAAAAATTTCGTCTTCCAGAATTTCCTCGACCTGATCTGCCTTTTGCCCAAAGTAATCCGCATAGGTGTTACCTTCCTTTTGTTTTTTGACCGACCTACCTTGTTGTGGATTTTTCTCAACAACGCGGACATCGTCACTGCTATAAATACCATCATTATCGTAATAGGAAGCCTGTTGATAGGATCCACAGGAAACGACTAAAAAACCGATAATAATGGCAAAGGCCAATGGGTATATTTTGTGGTGGGGTAGAGAACGCATCATCATAGTAATTTTAATTGTTGGACATATTAAAAATAACTAGTTTTACCGAATTATTTTGCTTACACATGCACAAGTTTTGTGCCAAACTACGGATAATGGGTAAAAATTTGACGAAGCGTAGCGAGGATTATTCCAAATGGTATAACGAACTAGTCGTAAAGGCTGATTTGGCGGAAAACTCGGGAGTTAGGGGATGTATGGTCATTAAACCCTATGGTTTTGGCATCTGGGAGAAAATGCAAGCCGGATTGGACAAGATGTTTAAGGAAACGGGGCATGAGAATGCCTATTTTCCGTTGTTCATACCAAAATCATATTTGAGCAAGGAGGCCAGTCATGTAGAGGGATTTGCCAAGGAGTGTGCCGTAGTTACGCATTATAGATTGAAAAATGCCGAGGACGGTAGCGGTATCATTGTAGATCCCGAGGCGCGTTTGGAAGAAGAACTTATCGTTAGACCTACCTCGGAGACCATTATTTGGGATACCTATAGAAAATGGATCCAATCCTATAGGGATTTGCCTCTTTTGATAAATCAATGGGCAAATGTAGTGCGGTGGGAGATGCGGACACGATTGTTTTTACGCACTGCCGAGTTCCTTTGGCAGGAAGGACATACCGCACATGAAACTGAGAATGAGGCTATCGAAGAAGCGGAGAAAATTATGCACCTATATGCCGAATTTGTCGAGGAGCACATGGCCGTACCGGTCATAAAAGGAATTAAAACTGAGAGCGAGCGCTTTGCCGGTGCCGTAGAGACCTATTGTATTGAAGCGTTGATGCAAGATGGCAAGGCCCTTCAAGCCGGGACATCACACTTTTTAGGGCAGAATTTTGCCAAGGCCTTTGATGTTAAATTTGCCACTAGGGATGGAAAACAGGAACACGTATGGGCCACATCTTGGGGAGTTTCCACCCGACTTGTGGGGGCATTGATCATGACCCATAGTGATGACAATGGACTTGTCCTTCCTCCCAAATTAGCACCGATTCAAGTGGTAATTGTGCCCATTTATAAGGGAATGGAGCAATTGGATGCCATTTCCAAAAAAGTAGATCCACTTGTAAAAGAGCTACGTAACAAGGGAATATCGGTGAAGTATGACAACCGGGATACCCATAAACCGGGCTTTAAATTCAATGAATACGAATTAAAAGGGGTGCCTGTACGTTTGGCCATTGGTCAGCGCGATATGGAAAATGGCACTTATGAAGTGGCACGGAGGGATACTTTGGAAAAGGAGACCGTTGCAATGGATGAGGTAATCTCCAAAATCGAGTTCTTATTGGCCGACATCCAAACCAATATATATCAAAAAGCATTGGAATTTAGGACGGCACACATTACCGAGGTCGATTCCTATGACGAGTTCAAAACCGTTCTGGAAGAAAAGGGAGGGTTTATCTTGGCACATTGGGACGGTACGCTGAACACCGAAGACCGCATTAAGGAAGAGACCAAGGCCACTATTCGCTGTATTCCCATTGATGCAAAGGCAGAAGCCGGAAACTGCATGGTTACGGGCAAACCTTCCTCTAAAAGGGTACTGTTCGCCAAAGCCTATTAAAACAGGCAAAAAATAAGAATCCGTTGTTGCGATAGTTAAAAATAATTGTATTTTTGCACCCGCTTGAATGGTATTAATATCATAAAAGTTTGCATTTTTGCATGGTAATGGCCCGTTCGTCTAGGGGTTAGGACGCCAGGTTTTCATCCTGGTAACAGGGGTTCGATTCCCCTACGGGCTACAAGGTTTAATGGATAATGAATAGGGAATAGTCAAAATTGGATATTTTCATTTTTAACGGCCCATTTTTCATTAATTAGGCCCGTTCGTCTAGGGGTTAGGACGCCAGGTTTTCATCCTGGTAACAGGGGTTCGATTCCCCTACGGGCTACTTAAAGGTATGGGCAAAGACCCTAAAACATAACATATATTTGAGATGGCAAATCATAAATCTGCATTAAAGAGAATACGAAGAAACGAGGCGGTTCGCTTAAGAAATAGGTATCAGCACAAGACCACACGTAACGCTATTAAGAAATTGCGTGCCGAAGAGAAGAAAAAGGATGCCGAAGCTATGTTACCCGGTGTTGTTAGTATGATCGATAGATTGGCCAAGCGCAATATCATTCATGCCAATAAGGCCGCTAATTTGAAGAGTAAGTTGGCCAAGCACGTGGCCGCTCTTTAAGCATTCTTATCTTAAAAGAAATTTAGAACAACGCCTTTTCAAAGGGCGTTTTTTGTTTCCAAGGTCCACCTGCATTGGATGTAGGGCTGTTTAAGGCTAATACTGCCCTACAATTTCCCATTTTACATATGAGTTTTTTGAAGTCCCTTCAAAACTATTTGAGGCTCTTATTATGTTAAAATTTTTACCATTGAGGCAACTCTTAACACATTTTTCAATCTATACTATTAAATAAGTTTAAAATGTATACTATGAAAAAGTACCTCAGATCACAAAGTATTCTTCTTCTTTCTTTCTTCGCCCTTATGGCCGTATCCTGTCTAAGCGATGACAATGGCGGTATTCAAAGGCCTCAAGAAAATATTGCCGATATAGTAAAGTCAATAGACGACTTATCACTTTTAGAGTCGGCCCTTGAAAGAGCGGACTTAGTTTCCAATTTGGAAGAATTGGGCTCTTTTACGCTTCTGGCACCTACAAATGAAGCCTTTACTACATTTTTGGAGGACAATGATTTTGCGGATATAGATGCCATACCTGTGGACGTCCTTAGGCAGGTATTGTTGAACCATGTATTGGTTGGAGAGTTTCGTTCAACCAATCTGATAGGTCAATCTGGATATGTAAGATCTTTTGCGGTGGGCCCCGTCACGGATACCAGAATGAGCATGTATGTTGACGGAACTGATGGTATTGGTTTCAACAATGTGGCAAAAGTTACCCAAGGTGGTAGGGACATTGCAGCCTCCAATGGCTCTATCCATATTGTTGATGGGGTAATAGAACTGCCCACTTTGGTAACTTTTGTATTGGCCGATACCAATTTTAGGGATCTGGAAACAGCCTTGACCGCGGCCACTCCCTCTGTAGACTATATTATGCTATTGTCAGAAACAGGCCTACTTACCTTGTTCGCTCCTTTGGACAACGCCTTTGACACGCTTTTGTCCGGTAATCCGGATTGGAACTCCCTAGATGATATAGATGAGGACCTGTTGAATGCTGTATTGGCGCATCATGTTATAGGGGGTGCCAATATTGTTTCAACGGATATAGAAAACGACGAAGAATCTCCCGCTACTTTGGAAGGTGATGTTCTTACCTTTACCGTTACGAGCAATAATACTATATTGATTACTGATGGAAGTGATAATACCGATACTACGGTAACTGCAGCGGACATTCAGGCTTCAAATGGGGTGTTGCATGTCATTAATAGGGTGATGATCCCAAATACCGAAAACTAAAATTTGTTGTATCGGAGAAGATATCGGGGGCGCCTATTGGGTGCCCCTTCAATTAAAATTCTGGTCGATATGGGTTAAGGCTTGCTGTTGCGATAAAAAGGCAAAGTTCGCATAGCGATGATGCACATCCACTATTTCATCCAAGGCTGATTTAACAAGTTCCGTATTATCCCATGTTTTCAATGTGCCTACTACAGTTTCCAGACACCCTTTTTTGTAAGCGATTTGCCCGAGCACGTGGATCAGCGTATTACGCACACGTGGAGCTTTATCATGCTGCAGCTTTTCCAAAAGAGGTAGAATATCCTCTGGATGGGTACGCCCTCTTAACTCAATACCATGACAGATTTCACGCCGTATTTCCTTATCCGGATGCCCAAGGTATTTTTTTGCCCATTTAAGTGTAGGTATGGGATTTTTTGCACCCATTTTCTTTAGGGAACCTATTACGGCGTTCCGTACAGAATGGTGGTCATCGAATAAACCTATTTCAAAAAAGTGTCGTACTACTTCAAAGTTGAACATACCGATTTCCCCTGCGGCATTTACGGTTGTTTGTCTGACCTTTGGATTATCCGACTTCAATAATGCATCGAGAACCCCAATGATTGCTCTTCTGCTTTCTTCCGTAGTCCTATATAGTTTACCAATGGCCAAATACCCCGTTTTACGAATATAAGTATCCTCATCCGAGAAATAGCGGCGGATTTTATCTAATTGGTTACTCGAAATGGCCTCGTAAATTTCCTTGTTGATGGTATCCACCAGTAACGTACGTTCTGATTTGGATAAATCATAAAATCCCATTCCAACTTGTTTGATTCACTTAATTTACAAACAAAAAACCCGATGACATGGAGCATCGGGTTTTTTAATCTTTTCAACAATTGAATCTATTGGTTCATAGTCATCAAGAACTCCTCATTGTTCTTGGTCTGTTTTATGCGTTGTTCCAAAAATTCCATAGCCTCTATAGGATTCATGTCCGCGAGATATTTGCGTAAGATCCACATGCGCTGAATGGAATTCTCATCCAGTAAAAGATCATCCCTTCGGGTAGACGAGGAGACCAAGTCTATGGCCGGGAATATTCTACGGTTGGAAATACGTCTATCCAATTGCAGTTCCATATTGCCCGTACCTTTAAATTCCTCAAAGATTACTTCATCCATTTTAGAGCCGGTTTCGGTAAGTGCCGTAGCAATAATAGAAAGAGATCCTCCCCCCTCAATATTACGGGCAGCTCCGAAGAAACGTTTGGGCTTGTGCAGTGCGTTGGCATCCACACCACCACTCAGTACCTTACCAGAGGCAGGTTGTACCGTATTATAAGCACGTGCCAAGCGGGTAATGGAATCCAAAAGAATCACAACATCATGCCCACATTCCACTAGACGTTTTGCCTTTTCCAGTACAATATTGGCCACACGTACATGTTCCGTAGCTTCCTTGTCAAAAGTAGAGGCCACTACTTCGCCCTGAACGTTACGTTGCATATCGGTAACTTCCTCAGGTCGTTCATCAATGAGTAATATAATTTGATATACCTCCGGGTGGTTTGCCGCAATGGCATTGGCAATATCCTTGAGCAACATAGTCTTACCCGTTTTAGGTTGGGATACGATCATACCCCGCTGCCCCTTACCGATAGGGGAGAACAGGTCTATAATGCGTGTAGAAATATTGCTCTGTCGCTCTGCCAATTTAAATTTTTCCTGCGGAAACAAAGGGGTCAAATGCTCAAAGGAAACCCGGTCCCGAACCACTTGCGGGTCTATGCCATTAATTTTGTTCACTTTGATCAATGGGAAGTATTTCTCTCCTTCTTTTGGCGGGCGAACATTCCCTAAAACCGTATCCCCGGTTTTTAGACCGAACAATCGTATTTGCGACTGGGAAACATAAATATCGTCCGGAGAGGATAAATAGTTGTAATCCGAAGATCGCAGAAAACCATAACCATCCTGCATAATGTCCAAAACCCCTTCGCTTTCAATGATACTATCGAACTCGAATTCCGGTTCCTTATACCGGTTCTTTAGATCCTTGTCAAAATTGCTGGTCCTTTTGTCCTGGCCGTTCTTTTGGTGGTGCGGGTTCTTTTTATTCTGGTTTTTATGTTGAGGTGCCAATTTTTGTTGGTCCTTTCTTGGCTGATTGGTATTTGTGTTTCGTGGCTGTTGTGGATTTTCTTTCTTAGTGTTCTCCGAAGGATTTTGGGGAGCATTCTCTTGCTTCTCTTCTTTGGGTTTTTCTTGGGGTGCCCTTGCGCTTTTTGGCTTTTCCGTTGGGGCTACCGTGACAACTTCGGCGGCCACTTTGGGATTGGAGGCTTGTAGGTCTAGGATCTGGTAGACCAAATCCAATTTTTTTAGGGCCTTAAATTTGGGGACGTTAAGTCCTTTTGCTATTTCCTGGAGCTCAGGAAGCTTTTTCGATTTTAAATCTGAAATCTCAAACATTAAGTAAAGTATAAATTATACGTTTTAGAATGGTAACAAGGAGTGTATTGTTATTTGGGTATTACTCGGGAAAGATTTCCCTATTGGTAAGTGCTATAACTAATAACGACACAATAATACAAATTATTTTCAACAATTGAGGGATAAATTTTAAAAAGACCCTTATTTTTGCAGTCCGTAATACGGTAAAGGCAATGATACAACGTATACAAACTGTTTATCTTTTTATCGTAATCCTTTTGGGAGCTGTCCTACCTTTCTGGGTAAATCTTTGGTCGGATAGTGAAGGAAATGAAATCTTTGCCCGGAACGAAATATGGATTTCCTTGATATTCTATGGCTCTTCCCTATTAGCGTTAGTGGCCATATTGCTTTTTAAAAATAGAAAAAATCAATTTGTGGTAAACAGATTGAATATAATATTGAATCTTTTTTTACTGGGATTTTTCGTGTATCGATCGCTAAACTTATCCGGAGAGACCTTGGTCTCGGAGAAGGGTATTGGGATGTTGATTCCTGTATTTTCTATCGTTTTTCTGGTCCTGGCCAACAGGGCCATCAAAAAGGATGAAGATCTTGTAAAATCTGTGGATCGTTTACGTTGAACCTAACATCTTAGTAGTATTAGTGTGTAGGACCCTGGACTTGTTCCAGGGTCTTTTGCATATATAGATTTTTTTCACTTGTGCCTGGTCACATAGGAGTCCAAACGGTCGAACACGGAGCCCCACCCATTGTAAAAGCCCATTTTCTCCTGTTGTTTGCAATATTCCTCGGTTGCATGCAGTACATGAAAAGTGAAGTTAGTTGTATCCCCATTTTCCTCAAAATGGACATGTAATTCTACACCTTCCGTCATAGGTTTAAAGTCTGCCGAAGTCACTATCTTTTCAAATTCAACAATTTCTGAATAGACACCTTCGGTAATAAACTTGCTCCCATCCGGCATTTGCATACTATACTTCCACCGGCCGCCTACATGAAAATTGTGCTCAATTACTTCGGTTTCCATTCCCTTGGGTCCCCACCAGTGGGCAATATGCTCAGGTTGGGTCCAAGCCTGCCATACCAAGGCCAAGGGCGCTTGGAAAGTTCTTTCTATGGTCAGGGTTCGGTTTTTTGCTTCTTCCAGTTTACTCATCTTTTTGATTTATTGGCCTCCTCATTGGGTAGGCGGGTTTGTAATTCGGTTAAATAATCTTCAAAGGAATCCAGTTTTTCTTCCCAGAGTTTTTTGTATTGATCGATCCATAGAAAAGCGGGGATAAGGTTTCTGGGCCGAATTTGGCAATAGCGCTCGCGACCTTGTTTATTGATTACAATGAGCCCGCATTCCTGCAGAATTTTTAGATGCTTGGAAATGGCAGGTCGGCTCACGTCGAATTTTTCGGCAACGGAATTTACGGTAAGCGTTTCCTCCGCTAATAGCTGAATAATGTCCCTTCGTACGGGATCGGCAATGGCTTGAAAAACGTCTCTTCGCATATTATGTAACTATTCGGTTACGAATATATAGGAAACCATTTGGTTACACAAATTATTTTGATAAAAAAATCAAAAAGTAGTTTTCCGAAGGGATAGTATGCTACTGCTTGGCGTATATTTTTTCTTCATGTACTAGTATGCCATCAACATCATAGTGCATAAATTTAATGATTGGCATACCATCTTCCCGATAAACCTTCGTAGCTAAAAATCCACCTTTTACACGTAAAAACCGATGTTCGGGTTTTACATTTTCCGGATTCCACCCTTGGGCATGGGAATCGCTAACGGGTCCTTGACTAAATTCCCAAAGACCTGTTTTGGGGTCAACGGAAACGTACTGCCAATGCCTGTCGCCATTGATTACAAATACATTATGGTCCGCAAGATACTGGCGTAACCACGTACCTTCCGATTCAAATGAAACATTGGAATGATTATCGAATTTACCCTTGGGACGATCCGGTCCTACAATTGGAGTTGGAGAAACGAGCACTTTAAAGGTGGCATCCGAGGTTTGGACAGTTTGCTTGAACCAGTTGATCTGTTCCTGGCCCCAAATGGTCTTGTCTTTGCCATCCTGACCCTTGTTATCACTTCTAAATTCCCTCCCTTCTACAACCCATATCTGTAAATCTTTTCCCCAGCGAAAGGTTCTGTACGGTTTTCCCATAATGGGTACTTGTTCTCTCCAAACCGAAAGACCATCCTCAAAGCTTAATTCTCCAAATGGAGATGAATACGGTGTGGCGTCATCCTTCAATAGATCATGGTCGTCCTTTTGGATATACAGGGGTGTGGTATTGTAAAAATCGACCAGAGAGGGCCAGGAATTCATTGCATGCCATTTATGTCTTGCCAGCGGAAGGGTATAGGCCATGGGCCCGGGTTTATCATAATACACGTAATCCCCGGTCTGGCAGTGGAACGATGGGTTCAATTTTAACATGCTATCGTAGATCTTAAAACCGCGTAAAGGATCGTCAAAGGACCAATAGTATTGGCACGTTGATGAAGTGAACAGTACAGGAACTGGTTCATTCTTAGATGGTGTGGTGGTAAATTTACCTTTGATATGAGTTATTGGTGATTCCTCTTCTTTTCTTCCTTCAATCGTTATGGTATAGGTGGTATTGGGCCGTAGACCCTCAAATTTTCTTTTAGTGGTGAAATCTTTATAGGTAGAGACATATGTCCAGTCGGTCTGGATTAAGGTATCCTTGGACCGCAATTGTATTCTTACCTGGCCAAAGGACCCTTCCACCGCCCCTTCCATCTTATGTATGGGGCTATCGTTATTAAAATCTATCGGACTTTTAAATGGGGCTTCTTTACGTTTGTGATGTACGGCCACGGGCTCGGAGGTTTTGCATAAACGTGTCAGTATAATTGCGGATGAAGGGGTTACCTCCCCAATTTTATATCCTGTGGTGAAGTATACATGATCATCAGTTTCTTGGCCCTTAAGATTTTGATAAAACGGCGAAATAAAAAAAAGGACGAGAAGTAAAATCTTGTTTTTCATTTTGGCATGATGTGAAGAGAGGTCCCATGTTTTGTTGTTCAACGCAGGACTTTCCATGTTTTAAAAGGCTCGAAAGTTTGTAAACGGTCTTGTTTTCCAAAAAATCATATCGGTGAAATATATGAGTGTTTTGTGATATAAACATTCATTTTATTTCAAAAATGAAATGAATCCTTAAAACTAAACCAAATCTACCGCTTCCCCAATTCTACCACCTCCAAATCTTTGATATCACTCCCATCTATTACGAAGCGCAACATGGTCCGTACCTGATGAAAGCCATGCCTTCCACAGGCCCCAGGGTTCATATGGAGTACGCCCAGCTTCTTGTCCATCATTACCTTTAGGATGTGGGAATGGCCGCAGATGAACAATTTAGGAGGGTTTTCTTGAATCTTCTTCCGCGTTCGGGAATTGTATTTTGGCGGATAACCTCCAATATGGGTCATGTATACATCTACTCCTTCGCACTTAAACCGATGGTCCAGAGGAAATTCCTTTTGGATTATTGAATCGTCAATATTGCCATAGACCGCCCTTAACGGTCTCAACTTGGCCAGGGTATCCGTTATCCTGAGATTTCCGATGTCGCCCGCGTGCCAAACCTCATCGGCCTGCGCCACATACTTTAAAATGGTAGCATCCATATGGCCATGGGTATCCGAAAGTAGCAATATTCTTTTCATCCTTCAGGTTTAATGGATGATACGATCAAGATTCCTTTTTCTACATTTGGGCCCTGAGCATGTCGAAGGGTATCGGAGAGCAATAAAATTTTTGTCATCTTTTGGTTTACCAGTTTTTAGGATAATTGGATAATTCGGATTGGACTCAAGTATCCTGTAATAACCTTTATATTTACCATCACAAAACTAGCACATCCCTTTGAGATATTTCGTTCAATTCTCATACTTCGGTAAGGCATATCACGGTTGGCAAAACCAGCCCAATGCCCTTACTGTACAACAGGTTTTGGAAGAGGCTTTTTCCACCATCCTGAGACACCCTGTGGAACTGGCCGGTGCCGGGCGTACCGATACGGGTGTGCATGCCCAACAAATGTTCGCCCATTTTGATACGGAGCCTATCACTAGCACTTCGCAATTGATACATCGGTTAAATGCATACCTACCGGCGGATGTTGCCGTACAGCAAATCTTTGAGGTCCCACCGGATGCCCATGCCCGTTTTGATGCCGTATCCCGAACTTATGAATATTGGATCGTTCAGGAAAAGAATCCATTTTATTCGGACTCGGCCTATTATGTAAAACATCCTTTGGCTATTGAACCTATGAACGAAGTCGCTAACTTATTGTTGGAGCATCAGGATTTTGAATGTTTTTCCAAGTCCAATACCGATGTAAAAACCTATTTGTGTACCATCAAAGAAGCCTGTTGGCAGGATGAAAACAACAAATTAGTGTTTACCATTACCGCCAACCGCTTTTTACGGAATATGGTACGGGCTATAGTAGGAACACTTTTGGAAGTGGGTATGAAGCGGTGGACTATCGATGATGTTAATACTATCCTAAAAAGTGGAGATCGGCAAAAAGCGGGCCCCTCCGTCCCTGCAAAAGGGTTATATTTGACCACTATTGCCTATCCAAACACGATTGTAAGTACCCATGAACAAGGATTCGGGAAAAGCGTTTGACGTTCGTCTTTTTAAACGGTTAATGGCCCACACCCGGCCGTATCTAATTACCTTTTACGGGGTGGCCCTTGCTGCCATTCTTTTATCGGCCTTTGCGGTAGCGACACCCATTTTACTCCAAGAAATTATAAATGAGGCCATTAAAAAAAGCGATGCCAACTATCTATGGCTGCTTACTTGGCTTATGCTCGGTGTTCTGTTGGGACAGGTAGTGAGTCAGCTGTGCTTTAATTACTATGCCAACTGGTTGGGGGAATCCGTCATTAAGGATGTGCGTATTAATCTGTTCCAACATATGTTGGGTTTCCGGATGAAATATTTTGACAATTCCTCTATTGGGGTGTTGGTCACCCGAGCTGTGGCGGATATGCAGCGCATTGGGGAAATCTTTAGCCAAGGGTTTTTTATGATCGTTGCGGATTTGTTGAAAATGTTGGTCGCGGCCATGGTGATGTTGGTCATCAGTTGGAAACTGGCCCTAATCGTTTTTGTGCTACTTCCCGTAATCCTGTATGCTACACGTCTTTTTCAAAAGGCAATGAAAGTGGCTTTTACAGAGGTCCGTGCCGAAGTGGCCAATCTCAATTCCTTTGTACAGGAACGGATTACCGGAATGAAGATCGTGCAACTGTTTACCCGGGAAAGGATAGAAAGTGAAAAATTTCGGGAGATCAATGAAAAACATCAGAACGCCTGGCTAAAGACGGTATGGTACAATTCCATATTTTTTCCCATTGCCGAAATTGTTTCCTCTATTGCCGTGGGTCTCATCGTTTGGTACGGCGGATTATTGAATGTGGCCAGCATAGGCGTAAATGAATTTGGTACCATCTTCGCTTTTATTCTTCTTATAGATATGCTCTTTAGACCGCTACGTCAAATAGCGGATAAATTCAACACCTTGCAAATGGGTATGGTGGCTGCAAATCGGGTATTTGGCATACTGGATACAAACAGTCACATTCAGGATGTAGGTACTATTGTGAAGGAAGATGTAAGAGGCGATATCCGTTTTTCAGAGGTACGGTTTGGT
The DNA here is from genome assembly GCA_947494715.1 of uncultured Flavobacteriaceae bacterium. Classification (GTDB taxonomy): domain Bacteria; phylum Bacteroidota; class Bacteroidia; order Flavobacteriales; family Flavobacteriaceae; genus Ulvibacterium. The sequence continues at coordinate 139,801 of CANLWG010000017.1, forward strand.
TATTTGGAGGACGAAGAAGTACTCCATGGTATTTCCTTTGATGTCAGGGCAGGGGAGACTATAGCCATAGTGGGGGCCACAGGAGCAGGAAAATCTACTATAATCAACTTGCTTAACCGATTTTATGAAATCAATTCAGGAGCCATTTTAGTGGACGGAACGGATATTAAGGATTTTCAATTGGCCTCATTGCGATCTCATATCGCCGTGGTACTGCAGGATGTTTTTCTTTTTGCGGATACCGTTGCCAATAATATTTCTTTGAAGGATGCTTCAATATCTGTTGATGCCATTGAACAGGCGGCCAAGAAAATCGGGGTACATGAATTTATCAATAGTTTACCGGGGGGATATACTTATAACGTTAAGGAACGGGGTACTATGCTTTCCAGTGGCCAGCGCCAATTGATCGCATTTCTAAGGGCCTATGTGAGCAATCCTAGTATTCTTATCTTGGACGAGGCCACTTCCTCCGTAGATACTTATTCCGAACAATTGATACAGCAAGCCACCGAAAAAATTACGGAAGGTCGTACTTCCATCATCATAGCCCACCGTTTGGCTACCGTAAAAAAGGCCGACAAAATTTTGGTCATGGATGCTGGAAGAATAGTGGAAACCGGAACGCATAAAGAGCTGATCAAAAAAGGTGGATATTATAGTAAGCTTTACGAAGCTCAGTTCTTGGCTGAAGAGGTGGCTTAATTAGATAATGTCTTCTTTTAGCATCGCTGCCAACTGTGTTAAATCGCCAAAATTTACAAATTCCCCGTTTTTTATATAAGAGATGATTCCCGTCTCCTCGCTAACGACCAATGCCAAAGCATCTGTCTTTTCCGTAATTCCCACAGCGGCACGATGTCTTAGCCCAAAACGCAACGGGATGTTCCGTTCATTGGAAACCGGCAAGATGACCCTTGTGGCCACAATATGGTTGTTTTCAATGACAGTGGCCCCATCATGCAATGGGCTGTTTTTGTAAAAAATACTTTCCAAAATAGGCTGATTTACCTCAATGTACATTGGGTCACCGGAAGATTTTACAAAATCGAGGGAATTACTTCGACCAATAACAATAATGGCCCCTGTTTTGGTAGCGGCCATTTTTTCGCAAGCGCCCAAAATAGAATCCACATCAATACTTGATGCCAGTCCGTCACCTCTCAAAAATTTGAAGTGTCTGATAAAATTGCGTTTATTGGCGAAATTCGTAGACCCTATCATCAACAGGAATTTTCGGATTTCCTGTTGAAAGACTATGATCAAGGCAATAAGTCCTACCTGCATAAATGCCCCGACCATACTACTGATCATTTCCATTCCCAAAAGTTCCGTGAGCTTCCAAAATGCCCAGACAATAACAATGCCAATAAAAATATTTATAGCTACGGAACCACGGACCAACTTATAGATGTAATAGAGAAGAACGGCGACCAAAACAATGTCCAGGACATCGGTTATCTTAAAGTCGATAAAATTCAGAAAATCCAATGAGTGGCAGTTTTTGTAAAATTAGGAAAAATAGATGAACAAAGGAGCTGGAGTTTTTTAGGCCAAGGCCGTGGAAAGTTTTATACATTCCATGGCTTCCTTTACATCATGTACCCTTAAAATGGACGCTCCTTTTTGCAAAGCGTACATATTCAGGGCAGTGGTTCCATTTAGTGCTTGTTTTGCATCTACGTCCAACGTCTTGTATATCATGGACTTTCTACTTAGTCCGGTTAGCAAGGGGAGTCTGAGATTCCCTAGGAGATCTAATTTTTGCAACAATTCATAATTCTGCTCCAAAGTCTTTGAAAAACCAAAACCCGGATCAATAATAATGTCGTGTATTCCAAGGGAACGGGCTTTGGCTATCCGTTCAGAAAAGTAATATAGAATGTCATAGATCAAATTGTTATAACCCGTTTGTTGTTGCATGGTCTCGGGCTTACCTCTCATATGCATCAAAATGATAGGTACTTTTAATTGGGCTATTGTGGGCAACATGGCACGATCCATATGTCCAGCAGATATATCATTGATCAATACCGCACCGGCTTTAATACATTTTGTGGCTACCTTACTCCTAAAAGTGTCTATGGACAATATGATTTCGGGAAATTCATCAGTGAGCAAATCAACAATCGGTAAGATTCGCTCTAGTTCTTCTTTTTCGGAAATCAGCTTGGCCCCAGGTCGGGAACTTTGCGCACCAACGTCAATAAAAGTAGCACCTTCGTTCAACATTTTTTCTACTTGGGAAACTACCTTTTTTTCATCCTTATATTTTCCCCCATCAAAAAAAGAATCCGGGGTAACATTAAGGATGCCCATTATCTTGGGCGTTTTCAAATCAATAAGCTTTCCCTTGCAATTAATTGTCATACGGATTGGGTTGCTTTTCGGGATTCATTTTTTGTCGAATAAGTTTAGATCGCGAACTTTGATGATTCCAATTTTTTAAGCGAAATTTACGCAAATTACTAAAGAAATAAATGCAGCACACTTCTGAGCAATATGATGCAGTAATAAAAATTTGTCGGGATTTGTTCCAAAAAAAGATGAAGGATTATGGCTGTGCATGGCGTATCCTTAGACTTCCTTCCCTTACCGATCAGATTTTTATAAAGGCACAACGTATCCGAGGTCTTCAGGAGAACGAAGTACGAAAAGTGGACGAGGACGAGCAATCTGAATTTATAGGGATTATCAATTATGCCATCATGGCCTTGATTCAGTTGGAGAAAGGAATTGCAACCGAACCGGATTTGGCAGGGCCGGAAGCCTTGGCGCTTTATGATAGGCATGTGGCCGAAACCAAATCGCTCATGGAAAATAAAAATCATGACTACGGAGAAGCATGGCGGGATATGCGCGTAAGCTCATTGACCGACCTTATCCTACAAAAGCTATTGCGGGTAAAGCAAATTGAGGACAACAAAGGAAAAACATTGGTAAGTGAAGGTATAGATGCCAATTATCAGGATATGGTAAATTACGCGGTATTCGCACTCATTCACTTGAACGCAAGTACCAAATCTGAAATTACAGAATGAAATACCTTGTAGGTTTTAGTAGAATATTTGTTGGGGTTTTATTTATTATCAGTGGATTTATAAAGTTGAACGACCCTGTTGGTTTCTCCTTTAAATTAGAGGAATATTTTAGCCAAGGGGTATTGGATCTTCCTTTTTTAGAGCCTTATGCGCTGGCCATTTCCATTTTTGTGGTCATATTCGAGGTATTGTTAGGGGTGATGTTGTTGGTAGGTTTTCGTGTAAAGTTTACGGTTTGGAGCCTTTTGCTCATGATCATTTTCTTTACCTTTCTCACGTTTTATTCGGCTTATTTCAACAAGGTAACGGATTGCGGATGTTTTGGTGACGCCATTAAACTAACCCCGTGGGAATCCTTTGCAAAGGATATAGTGCTACTGGTGTTGATTATAGTATTGTTCATTGGGCGAAAGTATATCGGTTCAATTTTTGGCTCCAATACCAAACGGATACTGACCCTTGTTGCCCTGATGCTCTGTATTCTCTATGCGAATCATGTGCTTAACCATCTCCCAGTAATCGATTTCAGACCCTATAAAATCGGGGCGAATATTGAACAGGGAATGCTTGTTCCGGACGATGCACCCAAAGCGGTCTTTGAATATGCATGGAGATTTAAAGTGGGCAAAGAAGAACAAGTAATCGTGACCAATGGAGAGTATCCTTCGATCGATGGTGAATTTTTGGATGTAGAAACGACGGAAATTCAAGAAGGATATGAACCCCCGATTCATGATTTTACGATAGAACAGGAAGGTGAAGATTTCGCCGCTTCGCTTTTGCAGGAACAAAAATTGGTAATGGTAATTGCCTACGATCTTAGAAAAACGGAAAGAAGTACTTACACTGAAATCAAGAAAGTGACCAATGAGGCTCTGAATAACGGCTACAAAGTAATCGGAATGTCCGCTTCGAACAAATTACAAACCGAGGAATTGGTGAACGAATTTGGCCTAGGCTTTGAATTTTATTTTACGGATGAGACCACCCTTAAAACCATAGTACGTTCCAACCCTGGGGTCTTGGTTTTAGAAAAAGGGACCATTTTACAGAAAGTACATTTCAATGATTTGGATGAACTCCAATTTGATTAAAATCATGAAGCCCAAAAAACTTTTTATTTGGACCTTTCCGTTTCTGTTTTTGGTCAGCTATGCTCAAAAGCATACTTTTTCCGAGGAAGCTTTGAACGACATACTATTAACCGAAAAAAATAAGGAGGTTTCCTTTATATCCATATTGGATGAAAATAAGGGACGAACAATTTTTCTGGATATTTGGGCTTCATGGTGCAAGGATTGTGTGGTAGGGATGCCCAAGGTCAAGAAATTAAAGAAAGAATATCCAGAAGTGTCCTTTGTATATATATCGCTGGACAAAAATGAGACAAATTGGAAAAAAGGGATTCGCCGGTTTGGCATTGAAGACGGGGCGCATTATTGGGCTACCAATGGCTGGAAATCCGATTTGTTCAACGACTTGGACCTGGATTGGATTCCAAGGTATATGATTTTGGACGGCTCTGGCAATATTAAAGTATTTAAGGCCATTAAAGCTGACGATAAGGGAATTTTAAACTACTTGAAAAACGAAAAATATGAGAAGTAAAATAGTCGCAGGAAACTGGAAAATGAACAAAAATTTAGAGGAAACGGAAAGACTGCTAGCAGAGCTTTCCGCCAAATTGCCGGATACGGAGGCAGAGGTTATGGTTGCCCCAACTTTTGTGAATTTGTCCCGTTCCGCCCATGTTTTGGAATCCTCAACGATTCAGGTCATGGCCCAGAATATGCACTTTGAGGAAAACGGGGCCTATACTGGGGAGATCTCGGCGGATATGCTTCTTAACGTAGGAGTGGATACAGTTATATTGGGGCATTCCGAAAGAAGGGCCTATTTTGGGGAAACGGACGAGCTTCTCGCGAAGAAAGTGACCAAGGCATTGGAGAAAGGAATGCGCATTATGTTCTGCTTCGGGGAGGAATTGGATGAGCGTAAGGCAGGCAATCATTTTAAGGTTGTGGAAGGGCAGCTAAAAAACGCCCTTTTCTCCTTGGAAAACAGTGCATGGGACAGTATTGTCCTGGCCTATGAACCCGTTTGGGCCATAGGTACTGGAGAGACCGCTTCCCCGGAACAAGCACAGGAAATGCACGCCTTTATTCGCAAAACGATAGCAGAGGCTTATGATACTGCCATTGCCAATAAGGTGTCCATATTGTATGGCGGAAGTGTAAAACCTGGTAATGCCCAGGAAATTTTCTCCAAGCCGGATGTGGATGGCGGACTCATTGGCGGAGCTTCTTTGGTTGCCGATGATTTTGTTGCCATAATCAAAGCGATTTAAGCTTAAGTTGGTCAGGCTATAGTCAATTTTAAGAAGCTTACTCGGCCGGTCCTACATGCATTGAGAATGTTTCCGGAGTACTCCTCTTTGCTCAAAACTGAAAAAATGCCCAATACCGTTTACATAGAGTACACCTTTAGAATCAATCCCTTGCAACCTGCATCGGAAATTTTAATAGCAGAACTGGGCGAGTTGGGTTTCGAAAGCTTTGTAGAAACGGAAGAAGGTATTTTGGCCTATCTTCAAAAAGAAGATTGGAGGGAGGATATTCTAGATTCCGTCTTCATTCTAAAAAATCTTGATTTTAAAATCTCTTACCAGTCAAAAGAAATAGAACAGGAGAATTGGAATTTAACCTGGGAAAGGAATTTTAACCCGATTCACGTGGAGGACCGATGCACGGTCCGGGCACCTTTTCATGAAAAGTCCAATTCAAAATATGATATCGTCATAGAACCGAAAATGAGTTTCGGAACGGGCCATCATGAAACTACCCATATGATGTTGCAACATATATTGGGTCATAATTTTGAGGGAAAATCCGTGTTGGATATGGGAACCGGGACGGGGGTCCTGGCTATAATGGCCGAAATGAAAGGGGCAATCGATATTGATGCTATTGATATTGATCATTGGTGCTATTTAAATGCCTTAGAAAATACGGAGCGGAACCATTGTCATCACATTCAGGTTTTGGAAGGAGACTCTTCTATACTTCCAAATTGGAAGAAATATGATATTGTTTTGGCCAATATCAATAGGAATATTTTGTTGAGCGATATATCGGTCTACGCAAATTGCTTAAAAAGTAATGGTTCACTTTTCTTAAGTGGATTTTATTATGATGATATTATTGTGATTTCCGGAAAATGTGCCGATGTAGGTTTGAAATTTGAAAAAAATATTGAAAAAAATAATTGGGTTGCCGTAAAATATGTATTTTAGAATATCTTTAAGTTTATGTACGGTTAAAAACCTTGTAATGAGCACTAAAGAAAAAATATCCGAAGAGCTCCTTTTAGAAGAGGAAACAATAAAGCCAAATGAGATAATCCTCTTTAACGATGATGTGAACACTTTTGAGCATGTCATCGAAACCTTGATGGATGTCTGCGATCACTCCCCCGTACAGGCGGAACAATGTTCATTGATCGTCCATTATAATGGAAAATGTACGGTGAAAACGGGTGAATATAACGATTTGGAACCTAGATGTAGTAGGTTGCTCCAAGCGGGATTGAGTGCCGAAATAGTTTAAGGTAGGAGCAGTTTCAATGGGGTAGTTTGTCCTTTAAGACCCCATACGTGAAGGTGCCTAGAACTGCGGCGACTATGACTATTAACATACTAAACACCCCAGTACCTAAAAGAATATACATAGGTCCCGGACAGGCACCACCCAGTGCCCAGCCCAGCCCGAAAATACTCCCACCAAGGATATAACTGACAAATCCCCTGTCCTTGGGAGGAAGATGTATGGCATCTCCATCAATACTTTTAAGATTCAATTTTTTTATCAACCAAAAAAGGAGTACCCCCAGAAATACTGCTGAGCCTATAATTCCATACATATGGAAGGATTGAAATTTGAACATTTCAAAAATTCGGTACCATGATACGACCTCGGACTTTACCAGAACAATCCCAAAGAAAATACCAACAAAAAAGAATTTTAAAAGCTTCATATTCAAAAAATTAGAGGTAACAATACATGTATCATAATAAGTCCGCCTATGAAAAACCCTACTACGGCAATAAGTGAAGGCAGTTGAAGATTACTTAATCCTGTTATGGCATGGCCCGAGGTGCAGCCATTGGCATAGCGGGTGCCAAAACCGACCAAGAAACCTGCAACGATCAATATGGCCAGACCCTTAAGGCTAAAGATACTCCCCCAATCAAAGATTTCCGGAGGTAGCAAGGATTCCCCTGCTTCACAAAAACCCAATTCGCGCAAATCTGAAACCGTTTCCGGATTAAGGGCAATGGAGGAACCATCGGATAGGAAGGTCACGGCTATAAATCCACCGACAATAGCACCCAAAACGACTATCAAATTCCACCGATGGGCCTTCCAATCAAATCTAAAAAAGTCCGTATACTTTCCCGCTCCACCAATGCTACATAAAGTTGTTAGGTTGGAGGACATCCCAAAGGTCTTACCGAAATAGACCAAAATCAGCATGACAAAAGCAATCAAAGGGCCGGATACATACCAAGGCCAAGGCTGTAACAGGAAATCCATAGCAATTCATTTTTGGTAAATATAATTAGTTTTATTCCCATACCCTGTAATCTAGGTTACATAGTATATACCTTTATGAAGTTCGAATATCGGAAATAATTAGTATACTTTTAAAATGCCAGTGAATTACTGATTATAAGGGTCTTGGGAAATCATGTATTGCCCCTTTTTACTCTCAACTATGATTCAAAACGTCGCTATAGTTTAGGGGCAAACTTCTCTGGTTGATTTCATTTGAATTTGTGATTTTTGAAACAGTATTTCGCTACGCTAAATTATATTTTCAAAACCCACATTGTGAACTACAAAATCATTTGCTTTTACTTATTTTTAGCATAGATTTCCGCCAGCACATTTATAAATGGTGGTATTTATGATTATGACTATGGTAAAAATTCACTTCCTTTTCTTTGCCCTGACCACTGCACTTTTTTTTTCTTGTACCAGTGAAAATGAATCAAAAGAACACCCCAAGGATACTACTCTGGTTTATGTTGATCCGTTCATCGGTACAGGAGGACATGGGCATACCTATCCTGGTGCTACGGCTCCCTTTGGAAGAGTACAACCCAGCCCCGACAACGGCATTACAGGATGGGATTGGTGTTCGGGATATCATGTTTCGGACTCCATGATTTCCGGCTTTGGACAATTGCATCTCAGTGGAACGGGCATAGGTGATTTAACGGATGTTCTCTTAATGCCCACAACGGAGACGGTAGATGTTTCGCTTTTTGGAACAGGGCGTGATACATTGCCGTACACTTCCAAATTTTCACATATCAATGAAAAGGCCTCCCCAGGGTACTATCAGGTTTTTTTGGAAGATCCAAAAGTCAATGTAGAGTTGACGGCAAATGATTATGTCGCTTACCATAGATACACTTATAAAAACGAGGGAAAAGGTCCTTCCTTTATTCTTGATTTAGGATATGAGGTCAATTGGGACAAAGCAACAGGTAGTAGTATACAGGTCGAAAATGACACCTTAATTTCGGGTTATCGATTCAGTACAGGCTGGGCAAAGAACCAAAAGGTGTTTTTTGTTATCGAAACATCAAGTCCTATTACGGCCAACAGTTTGGTAGCAGATGGAGAAATACCAAAGAATTCCATTACGGTAAAAGGTACAAAAACCGGAGGGCAATTCTTTTTTGATATGGATAATAATTCGGTAGAGTTAAAAGTCGCTGTTTCTTCGGTAAGTGCTGAAAATGCAAAGATGAACCTGCAATTGTATGGTTCCCAAAATTTTGATGAAGTACAACTTGAAACCGAAAATAGCTGGTCGGGTTTGCTTGATAAAATCAGCATTGAAACTCCGGTAGACTCGTTGAAGACCATTTTTTATACTTCGCTCTATCATACACAGGTCGCTCCAACCTTGTTCAGCGATGTCAATGGCGAATTCCGTTTACAAAATGACAGTATTGCCAAGGCAAAAGAGTTCAAAATGTATTCCACGCTTTCCCTTTGGGATGTTTTTAGAGCGGAAACTCCATTATTGAGTATACTAGATTCCAATCGTATCAATGCTATGGTGCAATCCATGTTGACCTATTATGACCAAAGCGGGGTTTTGCCGGTTTGGGTACTTTCAGGGAACGAGACTGGAACCATGCCCGGATACCATTCCGTTTCCATTATAGCTGAAGCCTACTTAAAAGGCATTCGGGATTATGATACGGACAAGGCTTTTGAAGCCATGAAAAAAACCATGATGGGTGATGAGAGAGGATTAGGACCCTATAAGGAATTTGGCTATATCCCCTATGACATTATGGACCAGTCCGTTTCCATGAGTTTGGAGCTGGCGTATAACGATTGGTGTGTGGGTCAAGTAGCAAAGGAGATGGGCAAGGAACAGGATTACGAGTATTTCAACGGACGTTCCAAGGCCTATCAAAATTTTCACGATTCCGATTCAGGTTTTCTAAGGGGCAAATCTTCAGATGGCGCTACGTTCCATGAACCATTTGATCCCAAGGTAGCGAACCATATTGAGGATACGGATTATACCGAGGGCAATGCCTGGCAACATAGTTGGTATGTACTGCATGATGTGGACGGCCTCATAGAATTGCATGGTGGAAACGAGCCCTTTTCCAAAATGGTAGAGCAACTCTTCACGGAAAGTTCAGAATTAAAAGGAGACAATATTTCGGCTGATATCTCGGGATTGATCGGACAATATGCCCATGGGAACGAGCCTAGCCATCATATCGCTTATATGTTCAATAAGGCGGGCCAGCCTTGGCGTACCCAGTATTGGTCACGGGAGATTTTAAATTCACAATATACCACCCAACCGGATGGATTGAGCGGGAATGAGGATTGCGGACAAATGTCTGCCTGGTACGTGATGAGTGCCATAGGTATATACCCTATGAACCCTGCTTCCCTGGAATATGAGATTGGGAGTCCATTATTTAAAAAATCGACCATCAAATTACCGAACGATAAGACTTTCGTAATTTCAGCTCCAAATACATCCCATGAAAATATATATGTGCAATCGGTGAAGCTGAACGGAGAACCTTTGAACAGGACTTACGTACGGCATGAGGAAATTGTTTCCGGCGGCACTTTGGATTTTGTTATGGGCCCCCAACCGAACAAAACTTGGGCAGTTGGACTGGAGTAGTTGATAAAATGATAGGTTCTTGGGAAATTCATAAAACAAAAACTATTTTTTCCATAAACCATAAACCATAAACCATAAACCATAAACCATAAACCATAAACCATAAACCATAAACCATAAACCATAAA
>CANLWG010000018.1 GCA_947494715.1 uncultured Flavobacteriaceae bacterium
CCGCCGCCACTTTTTCGGTGATACGGGATATGGTCGATGTGGAGACCTCAAAGCCATAGGCCTCATGTATCTGTTCCTCGATGTCGCTTACCGACATCTCCTTGGCGTAGAGGGACACGATAATATTTTCAAGCCCGTCGACCATGTTGCCCCGTTTGGGGACGACCATGGGGTTGAAGGACGCGTCCCTGTCCCTGGGAACGGCTATCCCGGACTCCCCGAAGGACGTACGCACCTTCTTCTTCGAGTGCCCGTTGCGCTTGTTGGCGTTGGACGACCTTTGGTGCCTTTCATAATCGAGGTGGCCGTCAAGCTCGCCCTCGAGCATCTTCTCGATGCCTCGTTTCTGCAGTTCCTTCAAAAAGCCGTTGAGCTCGTCACCGCTCTTGAACTGTTTCAGAAAATCGTCGTTGAACAATTCCTCTTTCCTCATAATGTGCAAATATTTAAAATTAGACAAAAAAATTAGCGGGGGCATGCCCCCGCTAATTTTCCATTTACACACTTTATGGGATAGTCCTTTCATATAGTTTTTAATCATAATAGTTTCCCCGTTACAACCCATAAAAATATTTCGACCAGATACATAATCATCAACTGCCGGTGTGTCTTCGCAATAATCATTAAACTCACAATCCCTTGCCCCCCATGGGTGTAACAAACCCAAATAGTGCCCCATTTCATGCGTTAACGTCCTTCCTAATCGTGCATGACAATCTATATTTGATTCTCCAAAATGGAAAGAATTAATCATTATTCCTTCCGCATCATCAATCCCTGGTATAGGTAATAAATGACTACCGGCTAAATCAATATCGGGACCAGTTGATTTACCTAAGGCTACACACTGAGTCTCAGATGGAAGAGGTGTTGTCCAAATATTAATATAGTTATTAGGATTCCAATATTTGTATTGGGCATAGTGATTTTGGCTGTATCCTAGTCCAGGCACATTCACTAGAGTCTTATCTATTCTGTTTACTCCATTCATAGTTTTTCCGTTTGGGTCATATTTTGCCAATACAAACTCTATTCTAGAGTCCCCTCCGTTTGGGTGATTATTATAACCTCTTGTGCCTTCTTTTCTTCTAAAATCTTCATTAAGTATTTCTATTTGTCGCTTTATTCGTTCCTGTGAAAGATTTGTTCCCTCTCCAATAGGCTCTCCGTTATGAATTATATGTACGACCACAGGAAGATAAAATATTTCTGATTCAGGGTCGGATATTAGCGTGTCTTCATTTTTTGAACAAGAAATTAATAATAGGCATATTGGAAATGCAAAAAGAAGCATTTTCCATTTGTTTTTTGCTCGTATCTCTTCAATCATCATGATGTCAAAACTTAGTTATTATCCAGTTAAAAGAATAAGAATATAGATGTAATTTCTCATAAAATTCAAATAATTGGTTATGGATTAATATCAGTTGTAGTTGCAATTAGCAGCTATGAACTTCATGCAGGTTGTACTGATTTGTTTTTATTTATCTGCCATGATATTCCATATTGGGAATCGGTTCATTTCTTTTTAAATATCTATCAAACCAACTTATCACTTGCCCATTTACTTCTTTTTTATGTTCAGAAATCCCATGGTCTCCTCCTTCAAACATTATTAATCTGTAGGGAATTCTATGTCTTTCAAACTCGAGTGCCAGCCTTAAACTTTGTTCTGGCTTTACCCTCCAATCCGAGTTTCCATGCATCATTAGTATTGGTACATTTTTTGGAAATTTATCTACCCATTTTATTGCTGAGCGCTTTTTTAGTTCTTCTTCTTTGTTGCTTCTATAATTGGGAATTAACTCAGCCAACACTTTAGTCTCCATTTCTGGTCTATCCCTTATGGTTTCATAGCTATCTGAAACCCCTCCTCCCACAACAGCAGCTTTAATTTTTTCTGTCTTTGTTAATGCTAAATACGTCATCATTCCTCCTCTACTCCAGCCATACATTCCAATATTTTCCGTGTCGGCAGATTCAATTTCCTTTAATACTTCTGTAAGTACTGTAATATCGTTGACTTCTTTACCTCCAAATTCTTCTTTCCCTTTACTACCTCCATTTCCTCTATATTGGCTTGCAACAACAACATATCCCTGACTTGCAATTCTCCCAAGAGTTATTGCTCCATGGGCTATTTTTAGTGCACCAAATTCCCTATTTCCTCCCCTATTATAAATTATGGAAGGATAATTTCCTTTTTTTTTCGGCTTCACCAATAATCCCTTGATTTTTAATCCATCACTCCAATATGTAATTTCATATATCTCAATACTGTCGAGGTATTTAAACTCTTTTTTCCATTGCATTTCGCCATGTATTTCTTCAACCAATTTTGGATAGATTGGAGCATTTGATAAATCAGAAATTAACTCTTGCTCAATTAACAGCTTGTTGGTTTGCGAATGAACAAATAACGTTAGGAAGATAAATAGTGCGAGAAAAAAATATTTCATTTTAAAGGATTTAATAACGTTCCGGAGTATACTTCTATGGCAATAATCATGGAGGCTAGATCTAATTCTAATTGCACGTTGCTTCCAAACTATTTTCAAAGCATCTTTTTACCTGATGTCTCAATTCTAATTCGGAATCTAAATATTTGTGTTTAATACTTCCATTTGCCAAATCTATATCATAGTCCAAACTCCATAATTGATGGTTCTCCGCAAGTTGTTTTATCGCATCGATCATATCGTAAACTTCAGTATTGCTATGAGTAGGATGAACCGATAGTCGTATCCAACCTGGTTTTGTAGAACAGTCCCCTTTATTTATCCTCTCCGTAATTTCTTTGGAATGTTTCTTATCCACATTGAGTAAATAATGTCCATAAGTACCTGCGCATGAACAGCCTCCTCTAGTCTGAATTCCAAATCGATCGTTTAAAAGCTTTACTCCCAAATTGTGATGAAGATTATCGATATAAAAAGAAATTATCCCTTGTCTATCCCTATGTTGATTTGCCAGAACGTGAAGGTTGGGAATGGAGTTCAATGGTCCCCACATCAGATTTAATAGCTCCTCTTCTCGTTTTCGGATATTTTCGATACCCATTTCTTCTTTTAGTTTTAGGCACAGGGCCACTTTGATGGTTTGAAGAAAAGGAGGGGTGCCACCATCTTCCCGATATTCTATATTGTCCACATATTTCTGCTCTCCCCATGGGTTTGTCCAATCTACTGTTCCTCCACCAGGGTTATCCGGCACTGAATTGGAATATAAATTTTTATTGAAAATCAGGATGCCTGTAGTGCCTGGTCCCCCGAGAAATTTATGAGGCGAAAAATAGATGGCATCCAAAAAACGTCCACTATTATCATCCGCATGCATATCTATTGAAACGTAGGGAGCCGAACAAGCAAAATCGACAAAGCAAAGTCCATGGTGTTGATGAATTAGTTCAGCGATATCCATATACGGAGTCTTAATCCCAGTAACATTGGAACATGAGGTTACCGCAGCTATTTTTATTTTTCGACTACTATAACCCAGTATAGCTTTTTTAAAATTTTCAATGGAAACTAAACCTTTTTCATCGGGCTGTACAACGACCACATCAACGATTGTCTCATTCCAACTGGTTTGATTGGAGTGGTGCTCCATATGGGTTATGAATACAACCGGTTTTTCATCCCGCTGTAAATGGATAGAACTCTTCAGTTTCTCATGGATTTTAAGCCCTAATATTCTTTGGAGCTTATTCACAACTCCAGTCATACCTGATCCTGATGAAATCAGTATATCACTTTTGGTCGCTCCCACATGTTCTTTTATGAGTTCTCGGGCTTCGTGATACGCATAGGTCATTTTAGATCCTGTATAATTCGTATCTGTATGGGTATTGGCGACAAACGGATATATCTCCTCAAGTATTCGGTTTTCAATGGGCAAATACATTCTTCCGCTGGCAGTCCAATCTGCATAGACCAATCTGATCGCTTCATGCATCGGTGTTTTAATGTTATGCTTTCGACCTATGATACCCATGCGGTATTTTTCAAAATACCGCTGCATATTGAGCTTGTAGGAAATGTCATTTACTTGTGTCGGTTCCGTGACGGGGTCCATTATTTTAAATTTAATAGTGTTATTGGTTAATTCAGAAAACTGGTCGGCTTACCTCATTTCTTTATACGGAAAGGGAGCACCACATACGAGTAAATAATACAGCCTAGGCAAAAGTCGAATACGGAATCTAGGACGGCCAAGAGCGTCCAAAAACTGGCAATGGTCAAAGAAGCCGTTTTCAAATCCATATAGAACAATGCAATGGAAATCATTCCACACAACATGCCTAACCTGGAGGCGAAGATTTTCTTGGCCAAATCGATTTTTTTTGCATCCCAATTAACCATATTAAGAATTCTTGAAGCCATCATCCTTATTGGACTGTACCTTGCTTGAAACGTAGCCCGAATCAGTGTGTCAATAGTTGCTGCCATTATATAAATGGGTTGCGTCGTATATAAATAGGCCATCATAAAAACCACGGAAATAAAAACCGTTATCCGACTCTCGTTGTTGTCAATTTTCTCTTTTGAAATTGGACAAATTATTGAATTCATGACTTCGAATATGTAATGTGATATAAAACTATCTTTAAGTCTAAGAGAACAAATAAATTATCGCTCTCCCGATTAAATAGACCAGCGGGAAAAAAGTGGCACAAGCTATACCGACCAACCATTTTTCTAACCTAGTTCGCGGCTCATAAAAAGCATTTTGTTCAGGTTCATTGATTTGCATTGGATGTTCGTTCCAGTTTTCTTTTTTCGATTTTTCAGTATCCATTAGTTGAATCGCTTTATTTTGAAATGTTCTTCACTTTGGTCTGACCCTTTCTTACATCAAGGATTTTTCTATAAACCAACAGTAGTACTACCCCTATATTTAAAGCAAACCATAGGTACAGCCCATAAAACACCAGACTTCCCATTAGCCCTGAATCTTCATTTGGGCGGGAACCGTTGCCCTGGCCATAGTAAGTGCTATAACCATCGAGCAACAACCCCAAAAGAAAGTAAATGGACATATCTGCCATTACGATCATCCCGATGAATATTAGATGCATTTTATAATATCCCCTCTTCATGACTAGAGTTCTACTACTCTTCGGTTATTTTCCGAACTCTATGGTTTCCAGTATCAAATATGTAGAGTGTATGTTCTTCTGGACCTAAGGTGAGACCCCATGGTTTGCGGAATGTGGCTATATCCTCACTCCCATCGAGGTCACCTTCCTGTTTATTGCCGGCAATTGTCTTTACCATACCATCAGGGGTAATCTTTCTGATACTGTTGTTTTTATAATCCAAGATGTATATGGTATCATCTGGACCAATATCAATATCATATGGATGATTGAATTTTGCAGTTTCCAATGGGCCATCCTCAAATCCTTCTCCAGCTTGCCCAACATAAGTGCTTACAATACCCTCAGGTGATATTTTTTTAATTTTGTTATTCCCCTCATCGGTCACAAAAAGATTTCCTTTGGAATCAAAACTCACACCTGAAGGTTTGTTAAATTGGGCCATTGAGGAATCTCCATCCAAATCTCCCTCGGTTGAACCCGCATAGGTGGTTACTACTCCTTTTGAGTCGATTTTGCGAATCAATTCATTATAAACATCGGCAACATAAACATTTCCATCAGCATCCGTACAAATACCTGTCAGCCTTCTGAATTTTGCCTCTTCGCCAACTCCGTTTTGCTTTCCCTCGGTACTCCCTGCCAGTGTGGTGACCACCGCCCCGGGTGTTATTTTTCTTACTCTGAAGTTATCACAGACATATAGGTTGTCGTTTCCATCAATGGCTATACTATAAGGGTTGGCAAACAAAGCTCCATCTCCAGTGCCGTCACCAAATCCGCCATGACCATGTTGGTTACCCGCGAAAGAGACCACTGCCCCTTCCGGTGTTATCTTTTTGATTTGATAATTTCCTCTATCCACTACAAATAGGTTCCCCTTTGAATCTAGAATCCCGTCTGTGACAGTACTAAATCTTGCGTCAGTACCTATAGCATTGTAATTCCCTTCCTCACTTCCCGCAAAAGTTGTTACATTGGCATATTTAATAAGGTACTCCAGTTCTGGGCCAAGTATTTCCTTTCCATCCACTATGACCTTTACTTGCCCCGTAAAAGTTCTAGGCAACAGAACAGTACTTATCAAGGTGTCTTTGACAAACTGTATACTTGCCTGTTTACCGTTATAAAAAACCTCTATTTTCTCCCTATCTTCTCCAAAGTTTTTCCCAAGAATGAAAACTGTTTTATGCCTTTGGGCGCTGCTGGGCCTTATCGATGAAATTTCAGGTTCCAAAACGGGATCCTCAGGCTGTGGGTCTTCGGGTTGTGGGTCGTCTTTCTTGGGTTCCTCCTGAACAGGGTCAGGTTCTGGTACTGTATCATCTTTGCTACAACTAAAAGTTGCCAAAGTCAGTGTTATTATTCCTAAATACTTAATACTTGTTTTCATTTTAATTGTTTTATTTAATTATTGTTTTGTTATTCCTTATTTTTCTGTATCCATATGTTGGAAGAAGTTGGCGGCTATGCCGCCAACTTCGGGGTAGGCTTCGGGGGAAAATAAATACCCTTGTCACCCTTGCTTTACGCATGTATTCTCAACTGTTTCTTTTGACTGCCCTTTTTAATGGCAACCTTTAAAAATTTCTTTGCAACTCGCCCATCTTTGTATGTCAAAACATACTTACTGTGGGCAAACTTCCATCCTGGATACTGCTTTAGGATATTTCGGGTGGTAGGTTTGGGAAGCAACACATTTTGAAAACGCTCCTCAGCAAATTCAATCTTTCCATCTTGATTATATTGCACAGCTATATAGCCAAGAGTTGTTCTGAAAGTAACGGTAAGTAGCTCTCCATTTCCCCGTTCAAATTCACACGAGTTTTTAGATTCCCACTTCACAACCTCCTTTTGAATACGCTTTATATGGTCTGGCGTATAGCCTTTTTGTGCTTCTCTGAAATAATGGTTCTCAACTTTGGCAATATCATAGCTTTGGGATATTGAATTGTTAATCTTGGATGGCTGATATTGCCCAAAACCTAGATTTGTTAAGCCTATCAATAATAAGCTCATGCTTAGCTTCTTCATTATTATTTGTTTTTGAATGATTCTATTTTAGTTCCTATCATGAAATCCAGTCGTTGTTTTTTATTGCATGGATTCAAAATAATTATGGGACAAATCTAGGTTGTAGATCAAGGTTGAGACAACCTGAAATACAGCATTGTGTGATACATTTTCGGCATCAAGAAACTGACTGTGCAGCGTAGTTTTAGGGAATACGACTAATACGTCATTTTATGCCACGAATTCGGCATTTGGCATATTTGGACTAAAATGGAAAATGAAATGAGATAAGAGTAATGACTCTCGAGGGGGATGGGAAAATCCGTTATTTTTGCTTTACGGCACTTGGGGCTTTGCCAAATTGTTTTTGAAAACTTTTAGCAAAATAGGAAGCGTTTTGAAAACCGGTATCAAAGGCGATTTCAGCAACGGTACCCGTTTGTTGTTGCAGCATTTCCATTGCCCTGTGCAATCTAAAGGAGCGTATGAACTCATTGGGT
This sequence comes from uncultured Flavobacteriaceae bacterium, assembly GCA_947494715.1. Classification (GTDB taxonomy): domain Bacteria; phylum Bacteroidota; class Bacteroidia; order Flavobacteriales; family Flavobacteriaceae; genus Ulvibacterium. The sequence continues at coordinate 7,612 of CANLWG010000018.1, forward strand.
GTTAAATTGGTAATAGCCTTGACTTTTCGCAACAACTGCGACTGACTTAGCCCAACGGCATCTGCAAGCTCAACTACGCCGAAAAGCGAATTGGAAATTTCGGTTTCCAGTTGGTCGGTCACATTCTCCATAAAAACGGCATCCATAGAGCTCATTCTGATTTTCTTCGGTCTTAGAATATCCCCCGTACCGAAATGTTCCTGCATTTTTCTCCGGAGGTCGATTAGGTTTTTTAATCGTATCAACAGTTCCTCGGTATCGAAAGGTTTGGTCAAATAATCATCGGCTAGACTTTTTAAACCTTCTATCTTATCTTCCTTCGAAGATTTGGCCGTGAGCAAAATAACCGGAATATGACTGGTTCGCATATCTTCCTTCAAGGTCCTGCAAACCTGATACCCATCCATCTTCGGCATCATCAAGTCACTGAGCACAATATCCGGGATATGCTCTATCGCCATAACCACACCTTCCTTCCCGTTTACGGCCTCAATTACATGGTACGATTCCTTTAATATATCACGGATGTAGCCTCTAAGATCTTTACTGTCCTCGATCATCAAAACAATAGGTAGGTTTTCATCTAGCTCAGCTTCCATAGCAATTTCAACATCCGGAACAAGTGCAACAAGTTGTTCCTCTTGCACAACTTGCTGGGCTTGACTTATACCCACTATTTTATCGTCGTCAAGGTGCTCTCTACCCAATGGAAGCAATACTTCGAAAGTACTCCCTTTATCCATTGCACTTTTTACATGCACAGTGCCCTTGTGCAATTCGACCAATTCTTTTATCAATGATAGTCCGATACCAGTTCCGGTAACATCCTCTGCATCTGCGTTGGAAGCTTGGTAGAAACGATCGAAGATATGTTCTATTTCTTGTTCTGGAATACCAGTCCCCGTATCGGAAACCGAGATGCCCAAATATTCCTTTTCATTCTTTCTTTTTTCTCGAATTGCTACAACAATTTGTCCACCATTGGCAGTATATTTAAACGCGTTTGAAAGCAAGTTGATGATGACTTCTTCCATTTTTTCATGATCGATATACACAAAACAGGAATCTTTTTCAGCGTTAAAATCCAGCTTTATGTCTTTGGTCTCGGCAAGGGAGCTGAAAGAAGTCACCCAACCTTTTAGTAAGGGAACAACATCGATCAATGATGCTTTTAAAGCCACCCTGCCCGATTCTATCTTGGAAAGGTCCAAAAGCTGGTTGATCAGTTTCAAAAGCCGATTTCCGTTCCGTTCTATGATATCTACCGTAGGTTGTAGGGAATTATCGATATTTTTTCTGATTTTTTCCAAAGGCCCGAGAATCAATGTCAAAGGCGTACGGAACTCGTGCGAAATATTGCCGAAAAAACGGGATTTCATCTTGTCCAGCTTTTCTAATTCCAGTCGTTGTGTCTCTTCAGCCGCCAGTCGTGCTTTATTCTTTCTATTTCGTAACCTAAATAATTGAAAAAGCAATAATGCAAAACCAAGGGTCGCCAAGGTGCCTACGGCAAATACATTGCGCCAAAGGGTTCTTTTCTCATTCTCTTGTTGAAGGCCAATGATTTCCTTTTCTTGTTTTTCGGTATCGTATTTAGCTTGAATTTCAGCCAGTTCTTTGTCCTTTTGTGTTCGTGAAAGACTATCGGCCACTTTCTTGTGCAGCTCATAGTATTCTAAAGCTCTTTTATAGTTTCCTTTTTCTTTTTCGAGTCTTGATAAATGAAAATAAATACTTTCAATCACAGAATAATCGTCTTTCTCAGTAGCAAGTTCTAAAGATCTATCAAGATAAATAGAAGCACTGTCCAACTGTTTCATCCCGATAAATGCCTCGGCCAATTTATCATGGATGTACGTCAACGAGGTTTGTCTTTCAGAAATTTCACTATGCCATTTGGCCTTGGAGAAATTGGCCTTTGCTCTATTATAATCCTTTTGGAGCAAATAAGTTTCGCCAAGATTGGAATATGACCGGATCAATCCTATAGTGCTTTTGAGTTCTGTGTGAACTTCAAGTGACTTTTCATGGTAGACCAATGCACTGTCCAACTTATTCCAATCCTCATAAACCAGCCCCATATTGTTGTAAACCCGCGCGGCACTTGACCTATCACCAAGTTTGCTATAACCTGCTAAACTTTGCCGGTAATAATCCATGGCTGTTTCATAATTGCCATTCTCCCAATGCACCGCCCCTAATGACAAATTGGAATGCGACAACCCACGTATATCCTGTATTTCTTCTTTAATGACCCGACTATCGAAATAGTACTGCAATGCTTTTTCTTCATCATTCAACCCCTCATAAAAAACACCTATCCAGTATGTTACATCTGAAACACCCTTTTTGTCCTCCAAACCTTCATAAATTTTCAGGCTTTGATTGTAGTAATCCAAAGAGGTTTCATTATCACCTGTAAAGAACTTGTGTTTTCCAAATCTAAAATAGGCCTCTGCCAGGGCTTGATGATTTCCATTATCAGTTAAAATTAAAATACTGGATTCATATAGTTTTTTGGCTTTATCATATTCTGCGTTCCTAGTGAATATTATTGCACTGCCAACATAGCTTTGTGCCAGTAAGGTTTTGTCTTGAAGTTTTTGGGATAACGCAATAGACTCATCGAAGGCCTGTTGCGCCAAAAGATATTTGCCAGATACAGTCAAAGCCATTCCTTTTAAATACTTTGCTCTAGCCAATTGTTCAGGAAACTGGGATATATCATCCGAATTGATGTTTCTTTCGGACAATTCCAACGCTTTGGTCGCATCTCTGTTCAGATATAGTTTTGCTAGGTCATTAGATTTGGAATAATAGATTTCTCCTTGCAATTGCCCAAGTTCCTCAGTCAGGCTTTCGATTTGGGAACTCTGGGAATAGACAATGGACGAACCAAGAAAGAGAAGACAATAAATTGGGCGCCATAAGTGTTGCACATTAAAAACCTTTAAATTGACAGGTCTAAAGTACTTAATTTACGCTTACGGAAAAGAGGATAATCTATGAGAATTTTTCTGATGAAATTAGTTCCTTTATGTAATCAGATTTTAGTGAAAGGCTTCTGTAAATTTTCCATTGTTCAAAAAAACCAGCGTTTTTTGGAACATCCAATGTATTCTTTTCCCCCATCTTTCAATTAATTTTTATGGGATGACCAATGTCATGGTTAGACTTTGTTACTTTCATTAGATTACGGACACAGGGTAAATGCCTTTATCCAGTTCTTAGATTTAATTTGTATTAATTAAGCCATGCTAAATTAGCTATTGTTCCCTCTATAGACATAACCTATATGTGATTGTTATCGGGTATTAGGCATTAACATGGAAAAAATGGACAGCGTAGTTTATCTAGATTTTAAATCAAAGGAATTAGAAAACCTTAAAAACGGACAGAAAACAATGATTATCCGTGGAGCAATGGGACGTAAATTACCTTATGGACGTGTGAATAAAAATGATGTTTTGTTCTTCATTGAAAATAAAGGGGACGGACTTATAAAAGGAAAAGCAGTTGTAGATAGTGTTTTCAACTCGGATAAATTGACAAAAGAACAATCCATCGAAATAGTAGAAGAAAATCAGGACAAGTTACTTTTGAACAAAGAACTTGGAAAAAGATTCGGAGGAAAAAGGTATTTAGTTCTAATCACAATAAAGGATTTTAAGGAAATCGAACCTTTCAAAATTGATAGGTCTGAATATGGGAATATGGATGATTGGTTGCAGGTTGAAAATATTGAAAGAGTAAGAATCAAATAAAAAGGGCAATTGACTTTCAAAATGCTGGAAAAACCGTCCTTAAAAACTGCCGGTCAATGAGGTCTTAAAAAGCGTAAGTTTATAACTCAACAAAACAGGCTTTCACGATCACTATTCGGCACCTTTCCGAATATAGGACATAGTGAATGACCGTAGCTGAAAGGAAATATGAGAATAGTTTTAATATATATATATTATCAGTTTGCTTCATTCAGTTCACCGTATTAGCACAGGGAGAAATAAACGATGATATGAAGGGAGCATATCTTGGTCAAACACCACCTTCTGAAATTGCACAACTTTTTGCACCGGGGATTATCTCAACAAATGAAAAGGAGGCATTATACGGTGTATTCAATAGCGGTAGTTATATTGTTTTTGATAGAACACCTAAAGGTTTTACTGATTGGGACAATTATCCAATCTATGTCTGTAAAGAAGAAAATGGCACTTGGACAAAGCCCGTGCTTACAAGGCATTTGGGGAAACCGGGGTATTTTAACTATCCAAATCCAATAAATAATGAGGAATTGTTTTATGGATGGTGGCTACCCTTGGATGAAAATGGAGCTTTTACAAATTTGGATATATGGAAAGTAAGATATGCCAAGGGTAAGTGGGATGAAGCTGAAAAACTACCTTATCCAATCAATACAGAATACATTGACACGTGGCCTTCGATCACAAGCGATAAGGTTCTATATTTTTTTAGTACCCGTGAAGGTGGGAAAGGTAAATCTGACATCTATAGATCTGTACCAGAAAATGGAAAATATACATCTGTTGAAAATCTCGGACCAAAAATAAATACATCCGGAGTGGACCATGACCCATGTATTTCAGCCGATGGCAGTTTTTTGATTTTTAGTTCAAATCGTGATGGAAGCTTGGGGAAAGATGACCTGTTTGTGGCATTTCAACAAAAAAACGGGGAATGGATGAATCCAATAAATTTAGGAAAAGAAATTAATTCTGAGGAGTCTGAAAATAGGCCCTATTTAACTCCTGATGAAAAATACTTGTTCTTTACTAGTATGAGAAATGGGAACCTTGATATTTTTTGGGCAGATATCAAAATAATTAAAAAGTTAAGGCCAGTAAAGCTGTAATATGAATCTGTTTCGTAAAACATATAAGAATAATAACTAAAACTATAGTTAACTTAAGTGTTGTAGCATGCTTCAACTTCATTGCATATTGAAAGATTTGAGTTTCTAAATCAGCTACTATTCTTATACTAAAGGGCAAGAAACATAAAAACAAAAATGAGAAAAATAACATTTTCACTTTTAACAATATTGATAATTACGGTCCAAGCATATGCCCAGGACAGTAAGATAAATTACTTTGGACAAAAACCTCCAGGGCTTAAGGCCGAATTGTTTAACGGTGGTGGATTTGTAGAACATCCTAGAGGCGAAAAAAGGAGTTTTAATGTTTCTTTTTCACCTGATGGTACAGAAATGTTTTTTTCCTATTTCAAGGCAACTAAGGAAAAACCGGAACCTGCATATGAAATAAAAACATTCAAATTTATTGATGAAGAATGGATGGGTCCAAAAACAGCTTCATTTTCTGGCAAATATTCTGATGTGGACATTAATTTTTCGCCCGATGGCAATTATTTGTTCTTTGCTTCAGATAGACCACAACCAAATTCCGTCGGTCTTGATATATATTATGCAATAAAAACAGAAGGCGGTTGGTCAGAACCAATTTATGCCGGTACGGACATTAACACGGCCGAAGGAGAAGTGTATCCTTCTGTTTCAAAGAAAAAGAATGTTTTTTTTCGTTCATCGCGTCAAGGGGGCTATGGCGGTGATGACCTATATCGAGCTGAATGGGTGAATGGAAATTTTATAAATGTGAAAAATCTGGGGCCAAATATAAATTCTGTCTTTGGGGAAAGCAATTCGGTAATTGCACCAGATGAAAGCTATATACTTTTCTGCACTTCGCGACCCGAAAGTAGTAACATACAGCAGATTTACATTTCTTTTCAAATAGGTGAAAACATCTGGACTAAAGCCACTCCTTTAGGAACTGAAATAAATACCGAAGCTGGGGCCGGTTCACCGACATTATCTCCAGATGCTAAATATCTCTTTTTCAAAAAAGCAAAAAAGCCTCATCGAGGTATTTATTGGATAAGCACCAAGATTTTTGAAAAGTTGAAACCCCTGAATCTGAATAAAGATTAAACAAAATAAGCTTACTTACAAGACATAGTAAGAAGCATGTATGAAAGCAACTAACTTAAAGTTTATCTTCTCCAACTTTTGTGTTTTGACCGGAAATCATCCTGTAATTACCTACTTTTTCATTTACTAATCGTTGCTCCTTAATTCTTAAAGGTTCATAAAACGAGCCTTTTTCGGGACAATAAAAATCTTAATTAAACATTCACTCCAATACTAACATTTGTACTTCTTTGTTGTTAGTGTAAGGAATCGAACCTTGTTTTATTAGATGGAGTAACCTATTCGGTGAGCATAAACTTTTAATATGCTCGAAAACCTATATTTATTGGGGTCTTGAAAGGCCGGTTCTAGTCCCTCCGGTTTTGTTCCTGTATATCCTGTTTTCCATTGCAAAAACAACTCCAAGGACCTGCATTCATACCACTCACTCATTTAAAAATTGTATTCGCTTATATAAATTATTGTACAATCCGATCCATGGTATTGGAAACTTTTTCATGCTTTAACATTTTTATCATGAATTCATAGGCAGGAGCAGCCATTACTCGGCTCATGGGTGGCTCCACAATGGGTTTTTCCCCATACTTGCACTCCTGGGCTATCATAGTCTCAATCTCTTTGTTATTCTCACGAACCAAGTCGTAGAGATAGGTATCCACCTCCTTTTCACAGCCCAGACAAACGAGTTCCTTCCCGATAGTGGCCTTTACATCCGCAACGGTAAAGCGGTGGGGCAGATAGATGGTCTCAAATTCCACTTGCTCGTATTTTTCCGACAGCTTTCTTAACTCCTCCTTGATGAATAGGGGCATCATCTCTGTGGAGGCCACAGAACTCACGATAGACCCCAACTCCGTATGATAATTGATTTCTGTGGGACTGCATAATGCCTTTCGAAGGATGTATTTAATGTACTGTTCCTTATCATTTACAATACTCACAAAGACATTGCGCTGTTGAAGATCATCCATGCAGGTAGTGCGCTCCAGATGGTTCACGGCACGGAACATTTTATAGGCCGACAGCAAACCGGAATTCTCGTAGATGCCACCATCGTTAAAGTGGCCCTTGTTCTCAATCTTGGCAGCGGGACTAATTATTGGGAAACGATTGGACGTAGAGACCGCGTCATAATACGTAAGTGTTTTTTTCTGTTGGAACTTCCTGGGGTCCGGGACAATTTCAAGGATATTGTCAGCACCATGATATAACAGCGATAGAGCGATGGAATCCTCCGCCCTAACGCTTACGGACATCCCTTGGTTACCACGTACATTAGTGGTATTGGAGATCAATACAGGATAGTTACCTAGGGAATCGTACAGGCCTCGCCAATATTCCCGATAGGGCGTTCTCCCTGCAACATCCAGATCATTATTGGTAATTGCGGCATAGCGGTCCATGGCCTTGGAAGAACGGTCTTCCCCGCTTAGATTAAGACCAAAAAGACCGGGGACAAACATATAATTGAACAAATCCCTACCTAGGGCATGGGCTAGGTCCAAAGACAAAATGTTTTCGGTCGACACTGCCGTAATTAGGTCTTTCCATATTGTATCCCTTGGGTTTTCCCGAATGATTGCAGACATATTTGCCAACCCCATTGTCCCCCCGGAAGCCCCTGATATGCATACCGCTTTTTGAAAGAGCTCTTTATCCCTTTTATATAGCTCATGTAAAACGGTCATGGTCCAAGCATTGGATTTCATCCCTCCGCCATAACAACCAATGTAGTAGCGGGTCCTGGTCTTAGAAAGCTTCTTAACATATTCTTCTAGGGAAAGTTCTACTTTTGGTGCCCGTTCTACCGGCGTAAGGGTAAAAAGATTGTTATTAAATGTTCGGGTGAAACCGTAGGCCACCAACATCACGGTAATGAGGCCCAGAGCAAAATTCACGAACTTCTGTGAATTGCGCTTGGCATGTTTCTCCTGTGAATGCTTGTAGTAAATGTAGTTCTTGGTTAGGACTACCAAAATGCCATAGTACAGGAAAAGAGCGGATAGGATGATAAGGACCGCATTGAAAGCAGTGGAAAGATCGCTCCAAAGATTCAGGACCAGAAAGAAAACTGCATTGACCACCCCAATGATTGCGTTGGCCTGCAAAAAGGTGATGTTATTGCTCAGTGCACCAAAGCCCAGCTTGGAGAGTAATTTGAAGCTCCATTGGTTCTCGGTAAAATCATGATCGGAAAAAAATCCCAGAACCTTTTCCTTTTGTTCCCGAATCGCCTTTTTTCGTACTTCGGCATGTTCCTCCTCACTAATAGTATCCTTATGATAGGGAAGCTTGATAAAGGAATTGGTAATCGACTTGAAATCAGGGTTGAAAAAGGAAAAACGAAAGATAGATCGAAAGGCACGGTAATAGATAAAGGTCACCGTTTGAGAAATGATGCATAATAAACTTAAGGTTACCGCAATTTCGGAATAGCGACATTTTGCACAGAACAATAGTAGGGCAAAAAAGGAGATATGAAAGACCACAGTGATAATCAAAATGGCAAGATATGCCTTAATTGGCCTATTGATAAGCCGTACCGCTTTCTTGCGGATAGTCTCCCCGGCCTCCTCCTCGGTGGGCATTTTTTGTCCAATTACCTGCTCTGCCGAGGTAATGGTCAATTGCTTTTGTATTTTGGGCGAGTAGTCGCCATCATAAAAATTCGGAAGATTGTGATGCAAATAGGCATAGGTATTGTCATACCAATCGTCCTTAAGCTCTTTGAGATAGTACTGTAACAAAATACCACAGATCAGCAATGCCACTGCCAAATTCGAGGTCTGCAACAACCAATTGAAATTAATCTGGGAGGGATAGGCCACCATATAGAAAAGCGCGACATAAAAGCAGATTCCCAGTATTCTGAACAAAAGATTTACATTGCCTTCCGTCTTTCCGGCCTGGGTATCTTTATAATCCTTATTATACCTAAAATGTACCACGCCTAGAAATGCTACCCTTAGTTTCGCCATAAACCATTCCCTATGGTTCTCCTGAATGTTGAAATAGGTGGGATAATGGGCAATGACTACTGCAAAAATGGGTGCGAAAAGTAGCAGTAGTATCGCAAAGTTCCACCAGTCCAGATAGAGGTCTACAATAATGGAATTCACCTGGGGTGCTTTTGGAAGTAAGATCCCTATCACCAAAAGGATAAGCAAACTATAGACCGAAGAGATTACAAATTCCTTGACTATCGGGTAGAGTTCCTTGGTGACATACCGTATAAACCGAAGCACGAAGACCAAGGTCGCAAGGCCATAGACACCCATTTTGGCATACACCAACACCTTGTTGAAGGAAATGGTGAACATATACCACAAATTTTCGGACACATCAAAGAGGTAGGCCAAACAGACCAAAATGGTAAACAGGACAAACACCTGCCTGGATTTGGTATTGTCATGGTCCGTTTTCTTCTTAAAATACTTCCAAGCCAAGAGCAGCAGGAGGAAGGCCCAGAAGAAATCCAGAACAAAAAATGCATAATAGGAAAATTTCAGCCAAAAATTTCCATCCATCAATTCCTGTAATAGGGCCGTATCCGTTCCTTCTCCAAATTGCGGATGGTTTACAATTCCAGGGACATAAAAAATTCCACCTACGATCAGCATGGCTATCGTCAAAAGAAAAAATATCCAAAATTGCGTGCTGTAGAACACATTATCCGTAATGCGTTCCTTAAAAGTTGTTTTTTTTGTTTCCATTGGTTTCGTTTTTCTCGTTTGTTTTGGTTTTATGTCCAAAGGTTCCTTAGCTAACCCAACAGAGGTTGTATCCTGCTGATGGGCAATGCCCAACTACGGTGGTCCAAGGCTGCAAACAGGATTCCCACCAGATAGTGGTCCTGAAGCGATAGTACAATGCTGCCGGAATCCCCGTCCGTACTGAAGAACCCGTCTACTCCCTCTATTTCGATGATACCTGAAAAATGATACCTTCGGTTAGAAAAAGTGACACTCCCTTCACCATCAACCATGGTGATGAATCCTTCCTTGAGTTGTGTCGCAAAACCATTTTTGATAACCTGCATGCCTACTTTGGGCGCCAACCAGCCCCCACCGTTCGGACGTGGTGGATGCCATTGGGCAAAGTGTTGGGGACTGATTTGTACAAGGGCCGCATCCATATAATTAACCGCCGGGAACTCCTGCAACGTAAACCAATTGAATAGGGTGCCCATCTGTCCTTGTGTTGGATGAACTATGGAATCCCCGACTTGTCCCGTATTAAAATTGGCAATAACATGGCTGTTGGAAATTCCATAAACACGGATGTCATTGGCTCTGGTAAAGATGCCACCCAAGGTGCCCCATCCGTTGGCGTTCCAATGACGGATGCCCGATCCCACATTAATATTGGCAGTGAGCCTTGGCTTTTTAAATCTGGAATTAAGCGTGTATCCCTTAGCTCCAAAATAGGCAGTTGCCAAACTTTGGATTTTTCCAATCTCTGATTCCTTATCCACATGGATCAACGCCTTTTGACAACCACTGGTCCCATTACTAAATACGGATTGTATTCCCAGGTCCCTTCCCACAGGGAGGAGCATTACCTCCCTGCTAAACCGTTGTATTTGATTATGTAAGGGTTCCGTTATCATCTTTGATCATCATTGTCCCTTTTCTGTCAAAATTTTGGTATCGCTTCCAAAAAGCGTAAATACATTGAGATCAACACCTGCAAAGAACCCCCATTGAAATGCATTGGCATCGAGGATAGCATCATTCAAATCGATTTCCCTCAAGGACGGGGAATAACTTACTCCTGCCCCTAAGCTAATAGGTACATTCTTGAGGTGAAACACCAAAAATGACCCTGGTGAAAGCACCTCCTTGAATCCAAAATCAGTACGGTTGGCCAAGCCATCATTGTCGTTTTTCAAGCTGTAGTTCAATACTGCGCCTAAATCCAGTACCTGGACAAAAATGCCAACAGCACCAAGGGTCTTTTTCCATCCGGTGCCCCATGCGAATTCCACCCCAATGGGAAGTGTGGCCCCAATGTAACTGCCATTACCATCTTGTCCATTGGAACTGTCTATTTGTTCCCATCCATATTCGATGCCGGGAAAGAAGGACACTGTAGCAGAAAACTTGCTGCTTTGCTTTACCAAATAGCCCCCGGTCTCCATAGCGGCCACCTCCAGGGCATTCTCCACATCCTCACTGTTTTCGGCCATCACAATGTTTACCATAAGGTTCCCGTATCGGTGCACGGCCTCACTGGTTTTTTGTAAGGTTAAAAATTCCGAAGCCAATTCCTTTAAAATGATTCGCTGCTCCTCCAACGAGAACTTCAGATTTGTTCTTAGAAATTGTATAGCCATTTCCTTGGTAACCGTATTCTTTTCATTTTTTAGTACCTGTTCAAATTGCTTGAGCTTCGTATCCACAATTTTTTTGGTCTCTGGGTGATTGGCCAAATGCTGCTTCGCCACATTGGACAAGGCCAAGGTAAGTGCTGCAAGATTGGCTGAGATGACATCCCCTTTGATTTGAGAACTATAATCATCAACTCGGAAAATTTCCGCTATTTCTTCTTGGGAGCCGCGGTCCTTGATCCATAGAAGCAAGTTCACCGTATTCAATGCTACGGCACCATATTCTTTGGTCTTGATCCCCTCAATGATTTGGGATACCTGCCGATAACCGATCAAGTACGTTTCCTTGTATTGGGACAAGGATTTGATGTCCAAGGTAGTCACCCTAAAACTTTCCAGGGTGGTCACACCCAATTCCAAAAACTCAAAAGTTAGCGTCACATAGTTATGGAAGGCTTCCTTGGTAAATGATTGATTCTGGGTTTTTGCTATTTTACTGACCAACGTGTTTATCCCTTGAATCCCATTGGCCACCCGCGCAAATTGCAATTGAAGATCCAAAATTAGGGTGTCATGGACGGTCTGGTAAAAGGTGGCTTCCGCGGTTAGGTCCTTTAGGTTGAAGGTATATTTTAGCTTTTCCTCTTCCCGTAAGAACAGTAATTTCCAAAAAGTCTGCATTTCGGTTTGGGACAGGGCAAGCACTTCATTGGGATTGGTAAATGAAGGGGTTGCTCCTGAGTTCTTCTGAATACTTGAAATGAAGATACCTAAACCCATGACCGTGCGGTCTATAATGGCAACCTCGTCAACAGTCAGACTATTGGCTCGGATCAATGCTTCTTGGGAAAGCAGTTGCAGGGTTTCTTCAGGACGCTTGTTGTTTCCTAGAGCCTCAAATAGGGTCACCGCAGTGCCCAGTCCGGATATCAGCTCATTTTTTTTTGCAATCGGAATGGGCTCCCCTGCTTCCCGAAGAGCTATATTGGCTATCTCCGGAATGTTCGTGGGCAAGCGGTCAAAATCTTCTTGAAATGTAGCCTTCCAAGTATCGCCATCTGTGAAAAAAGTGGTGACAGATTTGGTGGAGAGCATGTTCAGCGTATTTGGAAAAATCTCCTGCAGTACGGGATCTCTGTTTAATTGATCTAACCAATCCTGCAAAAAGGCCTGCATGAGTTCCTTCTGGGCTCTGTCCAGGGCCCAGTCCGTGATACCTTGAAGGATTTCGGCCTGAGAAATGGAAAGGATGGAACCTAAGCCTTCGGAAGCCGTAAAGTTGGCTGTTTCAGTACTGTTTTCCAATGTAGACACCGTTGCTTCCAAATACCGAAAGGACTTTGGAAAGTCCTTTAGCTTTGTTTGCAGTACACCGTCCTTAAATAGTGTATCGGTTTCTATAAAGTAGATGTATTTTTGTATTTCCTTCTGGATGTTTTGAATTGCACTTGCATTAAGGTCGAAATTCATTACTGGTTGCGGTTGTTGCCCACCACTTTGGGAGGTACCTCCTCCAAAAGCTACCGGTCCGGTGGGACTTTGACCGCTTGCCGTTGGCCTGACCCCTGATTTTCTCCATTGAAGTACCAACTTTGCCAAGGATTCCTGTACATCCGATCGAGACAGGTCCATTTTGGCGATCTCTGTAGCACTTAGGCCATCTTGACCCACCTTGTTCTGATTAGCTTGGTAGAGCTTCTTGAAGGCCACTAGATACTTGGCATCTTCAAAGGTGGATTGCGAAAGTAGCCCCATGCTCCATAGGGATAATAGCAGGGTAATTAGAAATATGTTATTCTTCATTGGATCGGTGTTGGTCTGTTCATCTAGGCCCTAGGCCTACTTTGTTGTTTTATTTACCACACCAGTTAAGGGTGATAATAAAAAACGAAGGAAGAGAACTTCTGCTTTCTCCACCAAGCTCCTACCTCTTTTGCAAAATACTTTCGGTTGCGTCCCCCCGCCTGCGATTGAAGGGGATGTATTACGACGCCTGCCTGTCGATCTGCTTTGTGGGCATTCGTTTCCGGAACCACCACGGTAATGTGTCCTGAAAAACGTGTAATTCGCCTCTTCGCACATATAATCCCGACACCACCATCATTATTGACAACATTCTGCATTTCCTCAGGAAAATTCATCCGCCTCCATCCAAAATCATCGCCCCATTCCAAAAGCCAATCGTGTAGCGCGTTGGCGTTTAGTTCATAAACCGTCTCGCCGTACAATACTTCTACCTCCTGCCCGTCCAGCAACTTTTTGATGGCCTTCTCCTTCCACCATACACGAGGTATATAAGTTTCACAAAAGTGGCAAAAATCGTAGGTATAGATGTTGCAAAAGGTATTCTTCTCCGTGGGTCGGTAGCGTTCGCTGTGTTCTACGTTCAAGATGTCGATTAAATTGCCGATGCTTTCGCGCCTTGCTTCTGGGCTAGAGATGTCCCTATAGGGTATACTGGGCGTTCCAATAGGCTTATGCATCATCCTTTTGGTGAACAGACTCGCCTCTTTTTGCTTGGCGTAATCTGCCTTACTCATCCCTTTCACCAATATGGGTACATCCTTCAAAGGGGACAGGAATCTGGAAGCAACAAAGCCTGAAAGGCCAGTTGAAATAGTATTGATTTTCCACCAACCTGTGCTGGTCTGATCTAATACCTCCACAACGGTCTGGAAGGACAGAATACCCAGAATGTTGAAGGAATCCGAAGAAGTGGGAGCGCTTCTAAGATTTAAGGCCGGTGCTATAACGGAATATCTGCTCATCCCCGTACGTTTAAATCGGACTGTTCCCTGGAATAGGTCTCATCGATATCCATTAATTCCCTTTCCCTAAATTCTTCTTGGGCCACTGCTCCGGTAGCATTCCCCACCATTCCAATGTTACTTGGGTTTGTTGCCTGGCCGTTCTCATTCAGTTTAAGTCCTACATAGGCCGCAGAGCTTATACCCATTAAACCCAATTCCATTGCGCTAAACTCAACAAATTTGTTTCCACCTTCACTATCAAGGAATTCCGCAATGAACATGAGCCCAAAAACTAAATTGAAAACCAAGGCTTGAAATCGATGTACGCTGATGCCATTATTATCAGAAATGATATTGCCCACCATGTTATTGAACGTCTTATTCTTTTTGTCTCTTTGAATTCCCTTATTGATTTCGTTGTTATCAATAATCCGTGCTGCTGTGGTCGTCCCTATGCTAATACCAAGTAGCACCAATGCCGAAGAATCCAAATCTTGCAAGGCTCCGTAAATCCCATAATAAGAGGTATAGCAGGATACAATAATTAGGGTCCACCACATCAATTGTACTCTCGCAAAACTATATGGCTTATCCACCAAGGTCTTATCTTTGAGAATATCCGTCATAAAACTGAGCAAAAGTCCAACGAGCACAATGCCGGCGGGAATAATGAACTTAAACAGAATGTTTTGGTTTTCTTCCATCTTACTTGGTTTTTAAAGTTTTTAGTATAAATACTAGCAGAAGTATCCAATAAAACGAGAATAGATTTAATGGCATAACAGATTCATTGCCATTCATCTTTAAGAAGAATAGTTGAAACTCAGTTTTTCACGATATAGTAATGGGGAAATCTATATTTTCAATATAAGAATTTTCTTAAAAAAAATGATGTATGAAAACCTTAAAAAAACTGAGGTTTTTCTTTGAGATTCATCAGGTTTTAGGAAAGGCAACCTATTCGGTAGGGACAAATTTCTTAACTTCTAAAACCTTGTGGGGTCTTCAGGGAATAGGTACGATTCAATCCAAGTGGGTAACTTCAAAAAACCTCTATTTGGAGAGGTTACAAAACATTGAGTTGAAATGCCATTTTTTGGGCGGGCAAGGCCAATTCAGTGACAAGAAAACAATGGTCCTGTGTCATAGCCGTTCCTCGGCCTTTTCTCCTCAATCGCTATATCATCCTTGAGCAATGGGCAGATTCATCAACTTGATAAAAAAGTCGAGGACCAAGGAGATATTGATTCATGTGCGAAGGTTCAACAAAATCCAGCTTCTAAAAACGTCCACACCGGTTCGATCTAAGAACAGCATCACTTTGGCCAAGAGTACCGCAAAGATAAAATTGGTGCCCCGGTTCTGTATCCTGACATCTATGATGCTTTAGGTAAGAAAGGGATATATGGGCCGTAACAAACTCCCGACCAACAGCCCGATACAAAATTGTACAAGAAGTCCCTTATACTTAAAAAGGTATTGGAACAGGAACTTGAGCGATTTTTATCAATATCCTCCCATTGCAGTTTTTTGAACTTAGGGTCACTTCTGGCAACAGGGCAATGCCTTCCTTAATGTCAATGTCCTCCATGGCATTGTTACCAATCCATCGCGGTAAAACTCCTCTTTGGTATAGGCAATCAATCCGTTGGAAGGGTTGGAAATGTATATGATATCTTTTTTAATCTTATCGACTACTACAAAGTGGTTCCTGTTCCAATGGACGATACAGGGAAGGGCTTCTTTTAATTGGCTTAATCCACCTTAACCCCCAAGAACTTAAACCCTATGGCCTTCGCAGCATCGCTTAGCTTTAACAGATCGCTGCAGTCCTTAGCATGGTTGTTTGTAGAAAGGAAAAGTTTTTTTATTGGCGAACAAACCATTTTTATTAATTTAATGTTACAATTTTTTTTTGAAAAACAGGAAAGCTTTCATATTGCCAGCGCCTAAAAAAAGAGACAATCCAATAGTTAACATAAGGATAGAACCTCTAGGCCAATCGCCAATCCGAACCTGTCGTGAATCTAAGGACATTGCTCAATGATACCAAAGCTTTGAGGAAGTTAAAAAGTCTCGATGGAGCCAAAAGACCCAGACAGAATTTAATCTACCACTACTATTAAGACATCTTTCTGGTGCATACAGCAAATGTTTTTGATTTACCTTTCATTAATTTATATTCATATCCCTTCACCTTTTTACAAAAGCCGACCATTATACTTTTATCCAACCCCCTGTCAATATCATCAAATATTATTGGAATGGACATTTTGGCGAATAAATCACAGTTCTCGATTAATCCTTTTCTCAGTTCCCCAGGAGGGCCATCAATAATAATCAAATCAATTTTTTTTTTCAGAATTTCTTCAACGGACTTTCTATCATACCACCCATGAACAATGGGTGCATGTACTATTATGTGCTCAATCCCTCTTTTAACAAGGTAACCTTTATCATGCTCTATACTAGTAACCCTATAGTTTTTTAGAAGTGCTTCGGTTCCCAATCCCGAACCAAATTCTAGAATATGACTATTTTCGATAAAATTATTCACAATATAATTCAACAATTCCTTTTCAATCGCCCACCCGCCTAATTTGTTATTTCTTACAGCAATATCTAAAATGAACTCAAAAAACCTATATAGATGTCTCTCATTGTACTTCTTGATTTCGTGATTAGCATCTAACAAACGATTGAGCCATTTTTCCGCATGTACTAGTTCATTATCATCTAACCACCGACCCTTCATCAATTTCAAATGAAGATTAATATCTTCTTGAGATGTGAGTAAGCCAAATGAGGTCAGTTGTTTTATACGGACCTTATCGGCAAATTCAATTTGTTTATAAGATTTTTGAGCACTAATTTGGCTCGAGTGTTTTCTATATTTGACCAAGCGTTTATCAAGATTTGCTATTTTAAATGCTTGTGACAATCTTACTATATAATCAAAATCTCCGGCATATTTAAAAGAAGGGTCATACCATAGATTATGATGTCTAAAAATATGACTTCGAAACATAAATGTAGGCTGGGGAATATAAATGCTCATGAGTTGCCATACTTTTATCTCGGAATGTCCTGTGGGCAACCTATAAATAGAACTTGATATTTTTGCCCCATTTTTATCAATAAGTCCAATTTGTGTTCCTAGAACAGAAATATGCTTATGAGCTTCTAGATAATTAAATTGTTCCTCTAATCTATTTGGGTGAGAAATATCGTCCGAATCCATCATACATATGTATTTCCCTTTTGATATTGACATTCCATAGTTTCTAGCCTTGTAATTGTTAGAGAAAGCAACTTTTGTGCTTCTGATTCTATAATCATTAAATTCCAGAATTATTTCTCCGGTTTTGTCCGTGGAACCGTCGTCAATTACAATTAATTCGAAATCGCCAAAACCTTGGTTCAAAATACTGTCTATCGCCTTTTTAAGGAAACGCTCTCCTTGTCTGACCGGCATTAAAACTGATATAGGTACTTCGTATCTCATTGTGTCATCTTAATGTTTCCTTCTAAGCCCTCGTTTTTAGTCGACAACTTTAGTCTTATAGATGTTAAAGTATAAGGTCTAAAATTACGTCATGAAAAAGAGTATTATGCACCTTTAGTTCCTAAGAGGGTTTGACATAAAATTTGTCCTTTGAATATAACTAGAACTCTTAGCCCTTACCTTATCATATTACGGGCTACATTTGATTTATAATACTGAACCAAAAAATCGTAATATACCATTTCGTGCTTTCTATTTTGGGATTTAAAAATGCGATTTATTAGCATGTGCATACAGCTGTTCATTAAATGATTGAGATAAGCTTTCTTATCATCAAACATTTTATTGTTCAAAAATTCGTTATTTTATCGACTTTATTCTCCTTGTAGAATAGGGCTTTGAAAATTGGGGTATAATACGGGTCATTCTGATAGGAAAGACCCATAAACGACTCTATTTTTTGTCTTTTTTCCCGATATTTATTGCTCAATTGTCTTTTTAACTCTTTTGTATCTCCAAACTCATTCCTGAAACTTTTACTTAATTTCATAAATACCCCCCCCATTTTCTTGAATGCTATATCCAAAGCTATTGAGTAAAGAATCACTTGCTCTCAAGTTAAATAACCACCACAACCCTTCGCTCTCTCTTCCCTAAGTCATACTTAAGAATTTAACAATCATTTCACTATCATAAAAAATATTTCTTCGGACAACTAATTATTAAATCCGTTTGAAACAGGTATTTTAATTCAAAGTCCGTATCTAATTCTTCCAAAAACTTACTAATGGAAATGTATTTTTTAGGATTATTTCCTATATTTTCATCAATTTCTTTATTTACTTGAATCAGAGTATTAATTATTTTTTTGGGTACTTTCTTGTGAAATATTTCAGAATGGAAAGTTTTAATTTCCCTTCTTTTTTTTTCATCATTGATACCTCTATCTAGCCACTTCTCAATTTCTCGGTAAAGTTGTGGAGACGCTAAAAGTATGGCTTCTTTAAATTCGGGAATTTTATATATGGATTTGAATGTTTCATCTGAAATTTTTCTCTCTGATGTTATTTTAAGGTATTGACCTAATGAAAATAAAGGTACTCTTAAAACATAATTTTGAAATGAATTAAGTAGATTTTTTCGATGCATACTATTTACCTAATTTATCATTAAACATTCATCCCAAGGCAAATTTGAATTTGATAAATAACTTAGCAACGTTAACCCAATCCCAGATATTCCCTCCAAAAGTGTTGCATTAGCCTTCCATTCTTGTAGAGCAGGGTTCCAGTGTTTGTATCCCGCATATCCATCAGTATGTACATCTTTATTTATTCCGTCCTCAATCCAATACTCTGAAGCTTCTTTAAAAGTGGAGGAATTCGTATTTCTATACATTTTGTCAAAAATAAGTGCAGGGCCAAATGAACCGTGACATATCCCAGCATCAACTATAAAATGCTCTTCATACGACTTATTGTTCGTAATTCGTTCTAAAACTAAATAAGCTCTTTTCTCCAAATTTTTATCCGATAAAACTTGTGCAGACTGCCAAAGTCTAATACCAATACCTAAATCGCTATAACACCATGCTAATCGGCCCTGATAGTTTACACTTTGCCCTGTTGAAATATACTTTGGAAATAAAAAGGGAGTGTCATTTTTCTTATTAATATACCCCAAAACATATTTAATTGCTCCATTAAGCAATATTTCGGCTTTTGATTTGAAGACATCAATTTTATATAATTTTGTTAGTATTCCAATTATACTTGATATTCCGTGGGACAGCCCTAGGTCATAAACTTTCTTATTGCCCATAAGTTCACTATGAACTAAAGATGACCATTTAAGTTTGTTCTTATCATCGGAAATAGCGAAGCGATTCAACAGGCTTAAAAATTCATCAAGGATTTTTCCATATTTTTTTTTAAGGTCTTGTGACTTCGTGTTTTGATATCGATTTAAAAAATAGAAGCAATGTCCTATCCCCCCATGCAAAAAATCATAATATCCTGTGTTCATGTCTAAAATCATCATTTCATATAGATAATCATCAAATTCCACCAGCACTTCATCACAATCTATATTAATGAATCTTTCTCGCTCTAAATAATCCAATGCCCACCCAAATCCAGATATACCCGAACAAAAAGTTGGATAATCATATCCTTTGTTGATTTTATTGATGGCAAGTTCAATTATGTCCTGGCCTATATTATTTAGATCGTTACCAATATATTTCGAATAATGATATTGGAATAAAGCCATACCTGAAAGACCCGAAAGAACCCCGATACTAGCTTCATTTTTGTATTCAGAAGATAGTATTTCACTGATATGACCAAGTTTTTTTAATAATTTTTCTTTGTCAATACGCATATTATCCAAACTTATATTTAGTATTCAAGGCCAATACATAGCTCTCGTTCCAATTTATTTGTTCTTGAATTATGTAGAACACAAATGTATCAGGTTGCTAACTCGAAGCTAAATCTGCCAAAACAATCATTTTATTAAATCAATCGCTTTTTCAAGAATCTCGTCTCTACCTTTTCTAATACCCTTAACCGTTGGTTTAATCTTAACATCAGGAACAATACCAATTCTTTGGGTTTCATTTCCATTGGGGTAATACACTCCTATACCTGTAATCTGAGTCATAAGCCCTCCAGGTAAAAAAACTAATGATGCATTGCCATCCGTGCCCGCAGTAGTATCTCCTAATATCGTAGTCTTTTTTCCGCTTCTGAAGGCCATTGCTGTGTATTCCGCCAGGCTTTGAGTGTTTTCATCTAACAAAACAGCTAGTTTTCCTCCATAAGGAGCTATAGCAACATTTGTGTTTTCTGAATATTTCTGTATAGTTTTTGGTTCAGTGAAATTGAACTCACCTGGATTGTTAATATTTCCTATGGTAAATTTCACGAACTCAGTTTTAGGTGGAATAAAATACGACCACAAAGATGCCGCCCCGGATGAAGGGTATTCGCGAATATCAACAATGACACCTTTTGTTGTCTTAAAGGTGTTATGAATATTCTTCAGGAATCCCTCACTGACAGTACTCAACTTAATGTACCCAACTTTGTCCGTCAAAATTCTATATCCTTTTTTATTCCCGGCATACCATCTCATTTCAAGACTATCCTTGGGAAAAAGTCTTATGGTGGATCTAAGTTCTTTTGTAGGAGAAATCAATTTAATCTCAAGTTCTCTTTTGTTCGAACGCAGTATATCTTTTGCAATATCCCTTAGTTTAGAAGCACTATTCGATGCCGGATAATATTCAAGAAGACTATCAACTATACTTTTAACGGTTTTTTTCCCAATATGGGTTAAGACATCGCCAATCTCTATTTTTTGTGGTCTTTGCGATTCTGGGACATAAAAATCGGTTACCACCAATTTACCTTCAATGAAACGGGTACGGAAAGGAGGATAAAATTCGCCTCTTTTCTTTGCCAAAACACTGTTACTCTCAAATAATTGATTGTGAGTATCTTTTGTTTCCGAAATCAACTGAACCATAGCAACCTCATAGTCCAACCTATTCTTTGCATTCGCGAATTTCGGAAGATATTTCCGAAGGATTTTATCCCAATCTTCCCCAATCGTATGCTTATGAGGGTAAAAGTACTCCACAATATTCCAATATCTATAAATTGACAATAATCGCAATCGATAATCAGGCAATTGAAAAGTGGTATATAGTTCTTCATTAGTAAAATCAAAATTATTAGCTCCATATGAAACTTCACGGACATAAAATTGAGGCCCTTGATGTCTATTTTCATGAATTTTCCATAATTTTTTTGCCAAATTTGATTCTAAGTTGTTTATCCATGTAAAATTTGGCTTGAGTACTGCTTTTGAATCGACCTCTACACAAGTTTGACATTTTTCCAAGTTTCCATAACTGTTAATCCATTGCAATAATACTTCGTCCCTTCTTACTTTGTTCGTTACCTCAAGATATACTGGTAAAAATTGAAAAAGCTCCTCATCCCACTTCAATTTACCTGAGCAAACCTTTGGATGGCGATACTTTAGAAACCCCCAAATCTTGCCCAAGAGCACCAAATTATCCAGCTTCATTTCTTCAGAATCAAACATTTTGACATTAGAACTGAGGTCAAATCCATTATTGGAGCAAACCTTTGAAGCATTCATATCAATTTTCTCAAATTCGAGATTATCATTTCTATTATTCTTGCAAGAAACTCCAACTATCAACAATAATATTGTGATGTAGAAAAAACTAAAAGACTTTATCATGACTTAGAATTCATAAGAGCTCTCGATGTACTTAATCCAAAATAATGTAATTGCCTCCAAAGTATAATCTGCATAATCGTTATCACTGATAAATGTCCCTTTCAGGGGAATGTCGTGAAAAAATCCTTCGGAAATATTCACCAATCACCCTAATCATTATACGGATACATGTAAAAGGTTTGTCGTTGTAGTATTTGCTATGTTAACTTCCTTTAGATATTACTCGTGTTAAAACTTAAAAATGCTCTAAGGAAGGGCTATAACAAGTTTTTGTACGAGTAATATCTCAAAATTGTTAAACTATTGCTCTTTATTTATGAAACCTCGGTATAATTATAGTAAATGGTCGCCCATATAGACGACCATTATTTCAATATTAAAATCATTTCGGCACCTAACAAGTACACGAATAAACGCAACAGGTCATTGTCACATCTCCGTTGCAAGTACATCCATAGTGAGAAGCATTATCCGTTTGGCCGGTCCCACCTACTACACTTCTAGCTTGCAATTTTGAAATAACATTCTTTTTTAAAGAAAGCTTTAATTTTTTCTTCATGATAATTTGTTTTACGGAGTTTATAAAAGTACTTGTTCAATATTAGTGAAAATTTATTACATATACAATTTTTCTTACAAAAAAAATACTTATATCTTACTTAATATTTATTCTTTTTCGTATATATTTAAATTAACTTTATGAAAACCAGCAGAGATTTTTATCTCTATTGATTCCAAATAAATTCAGTTGATTTATTGAGACCAAGTTTGTTTTTATAAAGTCACCTATACGGTGAACATAAATTTCGGAAAGGCCACAAAGGCATCATTTACCGGGGTTTTAATAGATAAGTTCTAGTCTCTCCGATTTTTCTCCACTCTAAAGGTCATCCTTTTTGAGTAAAGGTTACAAAACATTGAGTTGAAATGCCATTTTTTGGGCGGTCAAGGCCAACTCAGTGGCAAGAAAACAATGGTCCTGGGTCATGGCCGTTTCGGTACGGTTTACCACATCGCTTACCAATTGTTCGCCATAGGGCATGTATACGTTTTTACAATTGTAGTATTTGGTCTCTTTTTGATTAACAAGAAATAGGTGATTACCGCCTTGGCGGCCTGCTATATCCACATACTTTCGCATTTCGATATACCCCTCGGTTCCTAAAATAAAAGTGCGTCCATCTCCCCAAGTTCCCAAACCTTCCGGGGTAAACCAATCGATACGGATATAGCCGGTAGCGTGTTTGCTACGGACACTCATATCTCCAAAATCTTGATAATCGGGATAATCGGGGATATTAAAATTTCCGGTTTGTGCAAAACTGACTTCTGCCTGCTTGGAATCGGTATAGTAGAGAAACTGATCACATTGATGTGAACCAATATCACATAATATGCCTCCTGCCCTGTCCGGTTCAAAAAACCAATCCGGTCTACTTTCGGGTCGCATGCGGTGTGGGCCTAATCCGATAAGTTGCGCCACTTTGCCAATGGCTCCTTCCTGAATTAGTTTTCCGGCTTGAACCGAAGCAGGATTGGCCAGACGCTCACTATAAGTGATGGAATAAATACGATGGGTCTCTTTCTGTACCTTTTTTACCTGACGGAGCTGCTCCAAAGTGACAATACCCGGCTTATCCGCCATATAGTCCTTGCCAGCTTTCATTACGCGAACACCTAGCGGAGCGCGATCCACCGGAATCGAGGCACTGGCTACCAATTGTATGGTAGTGTCCTCAATAATTTCGGCCTCACTCCTGGCAATCTTTGCTTGGGGATATTGCTTGGTAAAATTTTGTAACAATTCTGGCTCTTTGGCATATACCGCTACCAAAGTTCCACCTCCAGCTATCAACGAATTGACCATTCCGTAGATATGACCATGATTGAGCCCTATTACAGAGAATCGGATGGCATGTTTTGGTTTAGAACGTTTTTGAGGCTTTACAATAATCTCTTCGGGTTGTAGCGTAGTATGCAAGTCTTGCCCAAATATAAGGGTGGGGACCATTGAAGTGGCCGCTATTCCCGCCACCGAAGAAACTCCTTTAGATAAAAAATTACGTCTGCTAAATTCCATAAGCTTTGTTCGTTTAATAGTCTATATATGGTTCGATCTAAATTAAGGAATTTCTTTTCGCCCTGTTATCGGGACTTTGGTCTTAATCCATTTCACGTTCAAGGAAAAATAATTTTCAAACACCGACCATTTTCTCCGCGATTCCCGATTCCTGCACAATACCAAAAACAGTATCCGCTTCCCTAAATTTAATCATATTGTTTTTCAGTAGTAATCCTTAGTTTACATTTACTACTTCTATAAAATAAATTGAATGATCCACTGTTATGCTATAAACCGATTCAACTCAAAGGCCATGCAAATACGAAATTATCTCATACTACTAGTTTTAGGAATTTCCCTAAGTTGTTCCGATGATGATCCTGAGGAGCAACAGGCAAAAGATGAAATCGGAAATCTGGAAGTTCTTGTGGTTTCAACAGATAATGAGCCCTTGGAGGGGGCTATCGTAACCACCTTGCCCCAAACGGAAGAATTAACCACTGGGGCACTCGGAACAGTTTTGTTCAGAGATATCGATACAGGTGAGTATGAAGTCTCCGTCTTGGTACCGGCATTTATAATACCCACAAAAAAAACAGTCACCGTAGTACCCGGTACAACTACAAAGGTAGAAATCGAAACAGGGCCCGACCCTATTGAACCGACCCCACTGAATATTGATCTCCTGCTAAAAGAAAGTTACGAAAGTTTACGGGGACCCAACCTATTTGATGCTACGGGGTATCCCTATTATTGGGGGGATATTGGAGCCGATATACTTTATAGTAATCCATCCCTAATAACAAACATTGTTAATCTAGATCGTTATAGCATAAATACTGGAGATAAAATAATCGAAGATGTTTGGACTGACCATTATAAGGCCATTCGCCTATGTAATATTGGAATTGAAGCCATAGAAAATGTGGACTACGTTTCCGACCAGGGGATTGATGAAAATATAATGTTGGGCGAACTTCGATTTTTGCGTGCAATGCTCTATTTTAATCTTGTAAAACTATGCGGAAATCCCGTATTGGTTACCTCGGCCGTTGTGGATCTTGATAATCCTCCCGAAACTGTACAAGATCCCTTAAAAGTTTACGAGCTCATTGAAGAAGACCTGCTATTTGCCGAAAACAACCTGGGGTCTTCAGGCCCATCCAACCGGGCATCAATTGCTGCTGCACAGGCATTATTGGGAAAAGTATACTTACAAATGGCCGGATTCCCATTATTACAAAACGATAAATATGCCAAAGCGTTGGCCCAATTTAAAAAACTGGAAGGGTCATATACCTTAGAGACTAATTATTCAGATGCCTTCAGTTTGGAGAACGAAGGCACCGGCAGCGAAGTTATTTTCAGCATCGATTTTGATACCGATACGGGGAACGGTGGAAATTATGGAGTGTACTGGGGGCCTCTAGGGATTGCACAGCAGGACAACCTATGGCTTGTTCCCGGATTTCCCGAGAACTACTTTGCGATGCCGGACGCCGTAACAAGCCCCGTTACATTTCCCATGGATACCGAGGATAGTCGGTTTTTTCAAAACATTGCTACATTTTCCCTTCAAAACGGTGCTATGGAAAATGAGGAAGAAATCAATAATTGGAGACCCTACAGGTTCCGCAAGGATGTAGCACTATCAACAAATCCAAATGAGGAATCCTTCGATTTTCCCTATTTGCGATATGCAGATGTGCTCTTAATGTTAGCCGAGGCCGAAAATGCCATAAATGGACCTACGGCTTTGGCCTATGATGCTATTAATCAGGTAAGACGAAGGGCTTTTGGCAATACTGAAAACGATATACCGCCTGGACTTAATCAACTGGAATTTTTAGAGGTACTATTGAAGGAAAGACAGCTTGAACTGTGTTATGAGGGCGTTCGAAAAGACGATCTTATCAGAACACAAACATTGCAAAGCGTCATTGACAACTTTAATCAAGACAACCCGCAACACTTTAAGGAGTATGAGCCCCATGAATATATATGGCCCATTCCGCAGATGGAAATAAACCTTAATCCCGGAGCAGTTCAAAACCCAGGATATTAAAACTCAAACCAAAGGGGTTTATTCGTTCAGTTCTTTTTTCCGTATCCGTAGCTATATTGTTTTGAATCTTTGGGATTTACATCATTGAGCACGTAGGCCATATTGGTGAGTTTCCCTTTATAATGTAGTTCCTTGGAAAAATTCAAAAGCCTTTTATCCGTAAGTCCGGCTCGTACCACGAATAGGGTAACATCCGCATATTTGGAAATGAGTAGCGTATCGGCCACCAACATGGTAGGGGCCGTATCCACAATGATATAATCATAGACTTCTTTGGCAGAACTGATAAAAGTTTCAAAACCTTCATCGGACAGCAGTTGAG
This sequence comes from uncultured Flavobacteriaceae bacterium, assembly GCA_947494715.1. Taxonomy (GTDB): domain Bacteria; phylum Bacteroidota; class Bacteroidia; order Flavobacteriales; family Flavobacteriaceae; genus Ulvibacterium. The sequence continues at coordinate 33,891 of CANLWG010000018.1, forward strand.
GTGCATTGGGGGGAACAGGTCCGCTTAGGCACACCTTATGGTATCTGTTCTTTTCCAGTCCGGGATATACAAATTCATTCCAGTGAATCCCAGAATCCTTCAAGTAATCCGCCAATCCTTTGGTATTTTTACCCATACCAAAATAATCATACATTTTTGGATTTCGTAGATCGGCATCCAAGAGCAGTACTTTCTTGTTCAAACTGGCATAGGCCACGGATAGGTTATAGGCCAATAAGCTTTTCCCTTCGTCTCCTACTGAAGAGGTCACATAAATCACTTTACCCCCTTGTACTTTGGATTTCGGCAAAAAATAATTGACGTTGGTGGCCAAGATTCGAAATGACTCGGCTAAAATAGATCGGTCGTGGGCGTCATGAAATTTTTTGACCTTCCGCAAATGGGGAATTTCACCCAAAAGTGAAATTTCCGAAGTGGCGAGTTCCATATCCGAACTTCCTTCTATTTTGCTGTTCGCAGAGAATTTAACGAACAATACGGCAAAGGGCAGAACCAGGCCCATAAGCAAACCTATGGGGTAAACAATTCTTTTTTTGGGGGATAAGGGTTCATTACTGGTCAAGGCATAATCCACCACCTTTATGGAGGGTGCCGTGGTGGCATAATTCATGGCGGCCTCCTCACGTTTTTGCAAGAGCAACAAAAAGAGGTTTTCCTTAATACTTTGTTGCCGCTCTATGGCTCGTAAGGTCTTTTCCTTTTCGGGAAGTCGGGAAAACATACTGTTGGCCTGACTTTTTTCCCGATTCAATTGGCGCAAGGATAATTTTAATTGGGTCTGATATACATTTAACGACCGTAGGATATTTACCTTTAGATTTTCCAATTGGCCGGAGAGCGTTACCAGGGTAGGATGATTGTCTCCTACCGTGCTGATCAATTTTTCGCGCTCTATGGCCATTTCATTATACTCCGCCACCAAAGAGTTGATTCCACTATTTTCCAATCCCACATCCACGGGCAGCAGCCCATAGGCCGATTGTCCCAGTACCGCATTTTTGAGCAAGGCCGCCAACGAGATCTGGGTTTCCAAGTTGGTCACCTCATCCTGTGCCACGGCTTTTCGTTGTAGGGAAAAATCTACATCAGATTCAATGTAGGACAGGTTGTTCAGCCGCTTAAAATCCTCTTTGCCCACTTCAATGGAATCTAGCTCCCCGGATAAATAGGCAAAACGTTCGTCTATAAATTCCAGGGTGCGTTTGGAGACCAACTGCCGGTCTATGATACCGTCCTGATTAAACTTATTGATCAATTCGTTGATAACGGTTTCCGATCGCTCTGGACTTTGCCCCTTTATAGAAAGGGAGAGCACTTCGCTCTTTTTATCGGTTGGTTGTACCTGCAATTTTTCGGACAGAGCAAATACTGCATCCTTGACGGACTTGAGGACCACCCTAAATTGTATCCCCTCATAGGCAATGGGTTGGGCATTTTCCAAAAAGGTAATATTAAAGGGGAGCTGTGCGGGTATGGTATCCTTCTCCGTTAAGCTAACTACCGTAGTCGCCCCGTCTATATTGGTAATTCGTGCTTCAAAGGCGTCCAAGCTAATGTCATAGACCCGGGGTTGCCCTATGCTGTCCTCGGCAATCAATTTGGTAATGGCAAAAGGGGGATTCCAAATTTCCGTCGTCTTTATATTTCCCTTATGAAAATAGGACACATCTAGATTTAGGGCCTCTACCACCTGTCTTAGAATGCGGTAGGACTTTAAAATCTGGATTTCGTTATCCAAGTTGATTCCTGAATTTCCGCTGAGCAGGGCCATGGGGTCTACCGTAATATCCATTTCCTTGGCCTCGTCAATAATCTTGATTTTGGCTGAGGATTCGTAGACTATGGGCGCGTAGCGCATATAGGCATAAGCCCCTCCTAGGCAAATCAAAATGCCCAGTACAAACCAGGGCCAATAGCGAAGATATTTTTGGGCCACCTCCCAAAGGTTGACAGATTCCTCTGCTTCGTCATAGTCCAAACTGAAGGGTGATTCCGCCATGCGTTTTTTCCGATTAAAAATGTGGGGTAAAAATACGGAAACAATCTTGAAAAGACAGCCTAGGATGGGCATTTCCAGACCAAAATACCTTACCGTTCATCGATAGTGCCCCATGGGTCCTGGGGTTTGGCATTCCATAGATTTTTGTTGAAGCGAGCGCCCTCCTTTTTCAAGGCAACAAAAGTAGGTAGTCAAGAATGAATAGTGCCGTTTTTACGGCTCAACCTCCTTCTGAAGGTAATCTGCAATAACTCCGGCGATTAGCTCCCTACCATAATCGTTCCAATGTTTATCATAGACCAGGGTCACCGGAGCCTTGGCCTTTTGGAAGGCTGTCGAAAAATCAAGATACCGTATGTTGTTTTCGTCGCAAAAGTCCAAAAACCGCCCATCGGTAACGCGACTATCCAATAGGAGCATGGTTTTTTCGGTGTCCCAACCATAGGTAGTTATCAACTTCCTAAAATTCTCAATACGTTCTGCTACCGAACTTACTACAATTTCCGGAACAGCCACTCCCCTTTTGTCTATTCCCCTCGTGAAGTTCAACCCTTGCCAAATGGCACCGGCAACATTTTTTATGGGCAAAGTCATACCATAATTGGAGCCATAGACCCAAAGTTTGCAATTTTCCCGAATCCTAAAGGGTAGGGTCTTCAGCATCCGAACCAATTCGTAATCTGCCCGATGTTTACGGGAATCAAAGTCGTTTTTAAATTTCATATATAGGATGACCTTATCTATTTTGTCAAACCGATTCCCATAAGCATCTACCAGATGCATTTGATAAGCCATTGTAGCACCTGTATATCCGTATTCAAAGACTTCCACCTTGGGCAAGCGGTCTTCTATCTTTTTCCCCAGTGAATTGTCATAATCCTGGTGAAAACCCTCAATAAAGGAATCCCCGACCAAGGCCACTTCATACTTGTCCTTGCTGGGTTCAAACTCTCGATAGGAATTAAATCCGGAGCCATTGATGGAAAAATGGGTAAAGTGCTGCCTGCGATTGCCCTTTACATAATGCCCCGTGCTTCCGGGTACTCGTTTCTCCACCCCAAATTCATCGATCATTTTTGGGGGATCGTCCGCATGCAGGTGAAAAGCCCGAACCAAAAGTTCCAGAGCCAACAGGATTAGGCCCAAATACAATACCGATTTCAGGACAAACTTTTTCATTCCCGTCAAAATTGAAAATAAATAAAGGAGCGGTTTACCCCATCGTCATAAAACAACAACATGGCAAAAATAACCAATACGTAAAGGACAAACCGAATCACCGGGGATTTAAAATGAAACGGATTCCGTTCATTTTTGCGGATCCTGTACTCATATACCACAAAAAGCAGCATCAGTACATAATAATCGATCATACGGTACCCCACGGGATGGGTATAGGCCGCTATCCGAACATCGGTAAAGATTCCCTGGATATAGCCAAAGGCGTCCGTAAGGGTGGGGGATCGGAAAAAAATCCGGGAAAAGGTCACTAGGCCAAAGGTCAGCAATACTTGGCCTATTTCCTTTACTGAAGGCAAAAAGGAGTTTTGTCCAATAACACTTTCCATATAGATCCGATTCCGTTTCAATAAAAAAACCGGGATAAACAGAAGCGCATGAAAACCGCCCCAAAAAACAAAAGTCCAATTGGCGCCATGCCAAAGCCCGCTTACCAGAAAAACCACGGCAATATTGAAAACCGCCCGCCGTTTGCTCACCCGGGAACCTCCCAAGGGGATATATACATAATGCCGAAACCAAGTAGAGAGCGATACATGCCAGCGTTGCCAATATTCCGCCACATTTCTTGAAAAATGGGGAAATCGAAAATTGGACATCAACTCTATTCCAAAAAGTTTGGCGGTACCAATGGCAATATCCGAATAGCCGCTAAAGTCCCCATAGACCTGAAAGCTAAACATGACCACGCCTAAAATCAGCGTAGAACTTGGATAGGTACCATAATGGGCAAAGATATCATCCACCATGGGTGCCAGGGAATCCGCAATGACCAACTTTTTGAACAGGCCCCATAAGATAAGTTTAAGTCCATCGGCGGCCTGGGTATAGTGAAACTTCCTGGACCGTTCTATTTGGTGCAACAGGTTGGATGCCCGTTCTATGGGCCCGGCCACCAATTGTGGAAAAAAGGAGACGAAGGCCGCAAAGGCCACAAAATTGGTCGTGGGTTTTAATCTGCGATAATAGATATCAAAGGAATAGGACAAGGTCTGAAAGGTGTAGAAGGATATCCCTACTGGTAAAATGATGTTCAAGGTATAGCTACTTTCCGGGGTATACCCTAGGGCCTGAAGGCCATCCACAAAGGAGTCCACAAAAAAATTGTAGTACTTAAAAAAACCCAACAGCCCCAAATTGGCCATGACACTTAGCATAAGCCAGGCCTTGGCCCTTCTACGATCGTCCAGATGCACATAAATGCGTTGGCCTACCACATAATCCACCACTGTACTAAAAGCGATCAACCCCAGGAAACGCCAGTCCCACCAGGCATAAAAGAGATAGGACGCACCAATTAAAAAGAGGTTTTGGGCTTTCGGGCGTATTTGGGTTATTCCCCAATAGCATAGGAATGCTATTGGTAGAAAAAGCGCGAACTGTACCGAGTTAAAAAGCACCTGGAAATTCTTTTTATCCTACTAAAAATTTACCAAGCTTTGTTGAGGGGGGTTTCCAAAACTTTCTTTTTTCCGAGCTGCAAATAAACCCAAATACCCTCGGTTTACCAATAAAAAGCAAAAAATTTGGATAAAAAACATTTTGGACTAGTTTGCTCAATTTTCTTTCCACAACTTTTCCCAACCCAAGTCAGCAAAACAGGGGCCTTGGGTAGCTTCGGAGTATTTGATATCGTTGTGGTAGCCATTCCATTCCAAAATTTGCACCTGGCCTTTTGAATCTATAGTCAGGTCCCAGCCTATGCTTCCTATATAAGGTACCCTACTATGCAATTCTATACATAGGGCCACAGCCGTATTAAAATAGGGAATGGTTTTATTCTTAAAGGCTATTTGGGTATCTGGATGGTTATGGGTGGACGTCCAATCATTTAAATGGCCGTATTCAGCAAGCTTACCAGAAACTATGTCTATGCCTACCTTCACTTGAGATTCGGATTTCACATGGGTTTCTCCCAATCGTCCCATTCTCAAGTAGGCCGCCCTAATAGAAGCCTTTTGGCTCAAGTCCATCACCGTTGTTAAACGTATAGTGGCCGTAGCTGCCGTCCCAAAATCATTAAAAAATGAATGATGCCTTATATGCTTTTGAAATACCCCATTACCGAATTTCGCAATATGCTCAACCTTAAAATTTTTCTTTTGAATCAAATAAACCCCTTTACCTTGAAACGATTGATCTCTTTTGAAGACGATTTGGTCACTTTCAAAAAAAATAACTTCACGTAGTCCTTCAGAGCTTAAAATCTGTAAATCTTTGGAAAGCCATCGACCGTTAACGTAATAGGCCAAATCGGGAAATCGCTTTGTTTCAAAATAAGAATTGCCGTGAAGTTTCGCAAACGATAATCTTCCATAGTCACCTTGTATTTTAGGTGCTACGACCTGTCCGTAATAATTATCCGGAATCCAGCCTTCTTTAAAGGTCCCCTTTAATGCGGAATACACATACAGCCAGGGTGCATATATCTTAGACCCCAGTACTTCACAAGCATAGGAATCTGCATGTTTTATGATTTTTTTGTTTGTTTTACCTTTTTCCCATTCAATGGTTTTAAGCGCACCCTTCGCCAACTTTCTATGGATTAGATGAAAGCGCATGACATTCAATGTAGCCATAGATTTCTTTGCGAGTGCACTGATTCTTTTCATTTTTTTAATTTAGGCAACAAGATATAATATCTATACTTCAAGGCAGCACCTGTTGCAATAAATTGGTAATTGTTCATTTAGCCACAAGAATTTTCAATAATTCAATCCTATTTTTGTGGCTACAGCTCTTATCAAGAGTAAATTACCTGAATTAATTAAAAAGCCGTAAGATAGCAATGAAAAAAAAGTTGTTTTTTGTATTATTCGCAATAATCTTCGTTATAGGAATGGAGTTGTTTTTAAGAATCTATTTTGGTTTTTGCGACACCGTCCTTATCCAAGAAGATTTGGATTTGGAATATATAGCACAACCAAACCAAGAACGTTTTCGGTTTAGAAATCACATAGAATATAATTCTAAATCCATGAGAAGCGAAGTGTTGGATTCTACGGCGGTCAAAATTTTGGGATTCGGAGATTCGGTCATTAATGGTGGTGTCCAAACCGATCAGGATTCCTTGGCCACTTCCCTTTTATCTAAAGGTTTATCCAAACGCTATGGAGAAAAAGTCCAGTTTCTAAATATTTCTGCAGGAAGCTGGGGTCCTGATAATTGTTACGCATATCTGCAAAAACATGGTGATTTTGGAGCTAAGTCGATTTATCTCTTTGTTAGTTCACATGATGCATATGACAACATGAATTTTGAAAAAATCGTTGATGTAAACAAAAGTTTTCCGAGCAAACAATATATATCTGCTTTATATGAATTAGTGGATAGGTATTTATATCCTAGACTAAAAAGCTTGATACGGGAGACAAGTTCAAAGAATACTAATTTGGGAATAAATAAAAATGAAGATGATAGTACATTCAATACAGGATTTATACCCTTTCTTGCCTACTCAAAAAATAGAAATATTCCCTTAACCATATACCTTCATGCAGATAAGGAAGAATTGAATATGGGCTCCTACAACGAACAGGGACAGGAAATAATAGGGTTTGCCAAAGCAAATGGGATAAATCTTATCATGGACTTAGAAAATGGTCTTGACCAATCTCATTTTCGCGACAAAATACATCTGAATTCTAGAGGACAACACAAAATGGCGAAAATTATTTTAGATAATTGGTCACGTTCGGTCAAGGGATATTGAACAGCCCCACTTTCAATCGTTAAGAACCTTTGATAAATTGCGGAATCTTGGAAATATTCTTCAAAAAAAGTGTTTTTAATGGATAGGGCAATCCATTGGATTTTATCGCGCGGTAATCATCTCTGGATTTTTGAAGTATATTTCTTATACTTCTGTTACTCGTGCCGCCTGCACGCATTTTGGTGATTACCTCGGGCAAGTAAGAGAATCGTAATGTATTATCACTTAACACACGTAGCATAAAATCATAGTCGGCCGCAATTTTATATGATAAATCAAATTCTCCATGTTTGATGTATACCTCTTTTTTCAAGAACAAAGTAGGGTGAGCAGGCATCCAGCCCTGGTCTAAAAATCGTGGATGAAACTCACAACTTTTCCAAAAACGGATAACCTTATCCGTTTTTTCTTTGTCCACGTAAAGAAGGTCACCATAAACCCCATCTACATCCTCATTTTCAAATCGTTCCATGACTGCAGAAATTATACTTCTATTTGCTAGGAAATCATCGGAATGTACAAAGCCAATAATGTCTCCCGTAGCCATGGCCACACCTTTATTTAATGCATCGTAGATGCCCTTATCGGGTTCCGAGCGCCACTTTATATTGTTATACCGGGCATGCATATTCTTTAGGAGAGACACGGTGTCATCCCTGGAACCTCCGTCTACGAGGACATACTCCAATTCTGGATAATCCTGTTCCAAGACAGATTGCATACACTTTTCCAAAGTAGATACACTATTGTAGGTTACGGTAATGATAGAAAGCTTCATGCTTATGACTTTTTATAGTTCGCTTATATCCCAAAACAAACCTCTTTTTTAAAGACAAACTCTTTTCCTTGGAAATTAATATTAAATATTACTCTACTTTTCTTTCCCGTATATTCTTAGCGGGATTGCCCTGATAGATACCATAGGCCTCCAAATCAGTATGAGCTATTGATCCTACACTCAAAACCGCATGACTTTTGCAGGTTACACCTGGACAGACCACAGCTTTTGCCCCAATCCAAACCCCCTCTTCCAGGGTAATAGGCTTCACCATCAAGTCAAAAGTGGTTTTTTTATAGTCATGGTTTCCGCAGAGCAACATGGCCCCTTGGGAAATGCATACATTATTGCCCAAGCTTACATTCGTTAAATTATCAATCCAAACATGCTCCCCAATCCAACAATGATTTCCTATCTGGAGCAACCAAGGATATTTAATTGATACATTGGGCTTAAAAACAACATTTTTGCCAACCTTGGATCCAAATAAAATCAATAATCCTCTTTTAAACCTTTGTGAGAAAGGTAATGCATTCTTAAAAAAAAGGATATTGCAGAGATACCAAACAAAAATCTTGAATTTATTGCCGGGTTTATACCTTGAGTTATCAAACGAGGATAAATCAATTTTTTGCATGATGGTCTAAATAGCCTATGGTTCTCTTATACTAATGATTTTAACGAAAAAAATGTCGTTAAAGAATTGTCAAGTCGGCATATTTTTTTATTTGAGATGATTAACTATTAATCGGGTTTTACCGCCTATTTTTACAATTTTATCTACCATTCTTGGGGTAATCGGAATTTCATTTTTTACTTTTAATCTAAGTTTGAATATTACTTCTACTATAATCGATTCTATGTTTTTTCTTTTTAGAGGAACATAAATCAATTCAACTGTGTAGTCTTCTTGTTGTACAATCTGGAAATATTTTATACTGTTGGGATAACTATCAAAAATCTTAGTAAGGTAATCACCATATACCATTAACCCTGATGGGGTGACTACAACATCAGGTTTCCTTCCGCATACTTGCTCCATTAGTGGTAACTGAACACCACATGTACATTCACGGTCCAGCAGCCTCCCAAAATCCCCTATTTCGTATCTTATAATAGGAAAAGTATAATTATATAAGTCGGTCAAGACCAATTTTCCTAGAGTATTAGGGGGGACCGGATGGTTGTCATCATCCAAACATTCAACATGGACCATATCTTTCATGATATGTAACCCATTTTGCTTATCACATTCCGCAGATATCCCCATAACTTCGGTACTGCCATACTGGTCATATACTGGAGCACCAAAAACATCCTCCATTAATAACCGTTGATTTTGTGTTAAGGGTCCAGAAGTTACCCATACCGCTGTAGGCGAATGTATTCCTAAGTTACTTTCCTTCAAAAAAAGTGCAAACTCATAAACCACATCCGTGTAGCCTTGCAGCAATGCTGGTTTTATCTTATTGAAAGACTTTAAAAATTCTTTTGTGTTTTTTTCGCTCATATCTGCACCCGCCAAAAAGATACGCTTTGTGGGCCACCATAAAAGTGTATTGAATATTTTTTTAAACAAAGTTCTCGGATACCTGTAAATAAAAGCTTTATTATCATACGGATTTATACCCCACCATTTTAAAAGACGCCATTGGATTGGAGCTAGAGGAATACGTTTGTCGTGCAAAACGGATATCGGGGCTCCAGTGCTACCTGAAGTGGTTATTTTATAATATTTTCTTCTTGAGATATCATCTACCTTTATCGTTTCAAAGTTATCCCTTAATTCCTCACGAGAGGTTATAGGTAATTTTAAAAATTCCTTCTCTGTCCATGGCTTTTTGACATCAATATTATGAGCTAAGAATTTGTTTCGATAAAAGGGTGAATATTTTATTGCATGCTCAATCAGGGCAACTCTTTTGGAAAGGTTCTGATTTGATAAGCTGTTGGATTCTAAGGCATCCTGTGTCGCCAAATATGTATTGAACAATTTTGGTTTTAGATGCTTTATTTTCCATTCAAAAATAAACTTCTTTAGTGGTTCGGTCATTAAAAATCTTATTACATAGCAATAAAGCCGAAGATAATTCGCATAGCTCTAAATAACAAATTCTGGCCTAGTCTCCTTATTTAAAAGCCAACGATAAAGACGATATGTTTGTTGTGCTACAGCATGCATACTATATTTTTTTTCAATTAGTTTTCGTCCATTACGCCCCTTTTCGGCCAGGGTGTCCTCGGACATTTCAAGAGCTTCTTCTAGCGTCTTTTTTAAATGGGAGATACCCAGAGGGATATGCCAACCACATCCATGCTTATTCAAATCCTGCCAAGGTGTGCCAGTTGTAGTTATTACGGGAGTTCCACAGGCCAAAGCTTCAGCAATTGCAATGCCAAAACTTTCACTGTAACTTGGCAATACGAATAAATCGGCCTCTTGGAAGGCTATTATCTTTTCTGGACCATAAATCGGCTCTTTTATTTGAGTACTATCACCAATACCTTTCTTAAGGATTAGTTGATTTAACCTCTTAATATAATCAGCATCTCCATTACCAATGATATCAAGACTCCAATTATGGGCAAGGGTGGTCGAAAGCTCCGACCAGGCTTGAATCAATAATTCAATCCCTTTTTGATGATGTATTCGTGATAAGTACAATACCTTTCTTTTCCTCTGTCTTCTTTTTATGTCCTTAATGGGAAAGTCCCGTAAGCGTATTCCATTGGGAATTATGGCTATAGGGTTTTTAAAACCTAATGCTCTTATATTTTCTGCCTCCATAGTCGCAGAAGCATGGATACAAGCAGCCCTTTTTAAATCATCGTGTTGATATAGGCGTAACGCAACTTGCTTTTTCAATTTGCTTTGTCTTAAAGACCATGGATCCAACATACCCCTTGGAGATATAACATAAGGCACTTTCAGTTTACGTGCAGTTTTGGCCATTTGATGTACTGGCAAATCCCAAATGGCCTGACCATGAAATAAATCAGCGCCTGATTGAGATAATTTTTGTTCCAAACCTATTAGACAACTCAAGGTACTCTTCGAATAAAAATCCAATACCACATTGGTTAGGTCAAATCCAGTCAATATTGGATTATCCGTCTTTGCCGTATGCAAATGAAATTTTGATTCAGGAGCTATTAATCCTAAAATCTTCAAAATTTGGGTAACACTGCGGGAAGGGCCTCCAATAGTTTTATCAATGGACCATATAACTTGTTCGATATTCATAATTTCTTCCAAGGAGGTGTTGCAGGTGAATTGGTTTTTAAGGTTCTTAAGAAATACTCCGATACTTTTTTAGCCTTTATGCAATTACTCCATTCCTTTATTTGAACTTTTCTTGACCTAATCAACTCTTTATTCTCTAAACAAAAGGTTAACGCTTTGAACAGACTATTCTTTGTCCTATGTGAAAAAACAATTCCATTCTTCTCATTAATCAACTCACTTGCTCCACACTGATCACTACAAACCACAAACAAACCAGCCATCAGTCCTTCATTTATAACTGCTCCCCATCCATCATGTCTAGAAGGCAAAATGAGTACGTCGTAATTCCCGATTATAGTAAGTAGTTGATGGTTATTCAAAGTTTTTAAGAATTTGATTTTGTCTTTTAGATTTTTATTCCTCACGATTTCTTCCAACGACTTATACTCTTTCCCATCACCTATCAAATCTAGCTTGTATCCTTTATCGATTTTGGACAGAACATTTAATAGAATATCTACTCCTTTCCTATGTGTTAAATTACCTACAAATACAAGCTTAATGTTATCCCCTAAGACGTCCTTTGTCTGAGAGTACTCGCCGTCAACAACATATGAAAATGGTACTATTTGATTACTTTTAAAATTGAACTTTGAATACCAAGAAATTGCGTGATGCCCTATTGCATATACTTTTGTAATATGCTTAAAGTATCTATAATCAAGTAAAAGAGTTTTTAAATAATGTAAGAATTTTGGATAACTATATAAAAAAGGGCCTTCTACAATAAGATGCCTATTAACCTCAAACTTAATACTAGTTTTGAACGCTTTATGTACCATGGGAAACGAACGAATGTTTGAAAAAAAATGTTGAGATTTAGGATACTTTTTAAAAACAGATTCAATATCGTTATCACTTGGAGATAGAATAAACTTAAATCTTTTGGTTTCAACAATGTTATGTTGACTCCATCCCATAGCTGTTCTATGGTCGGGAATATGTTCTGCGGCTATTAAAACCACCGCAAGATTGGCGTCAATTTCATGTAATGTTTTGATATAAGGTAGTTGATGGGGAGAAATTATATTCTGCCAAAAAATTAAAACCATTACCTTATTATTTTCATTAGGCCGTCTAAACTTCCTAATATGAGCTGTTAAGAAATTATAATTATTCAATAATAAAGCTTTAAGATTGACTTTGAAGCTTTTATTGCAAAACTTGTTTATAACACTATAGTCTTATATATATTGACCATAATTGTTTTAGATAATTTGTATCTTCTTAAGTTTAGCATTTTCATGGAAAAATAAAAAATAAAGTAAAACGATAAAAAGTGGATAAGTGTAATAAGGCCGTTGTAATAAGTTCGCCAAAACTACAACTAACATAAAAAATGTTGTCTTGTCCCTAGTATCAAATGTCCGCTTCATTAGGTAAAAAAAAGGTAAAAAATAAAAAGGAAAACCAATTATACCATAATAAATTAAGGGGCCCCAAATTGTTTCATTAACAAAATCGGGGTATTCCATCATCACCTTTTCTCGTGGATATCCCCAAGGGTGCTTTTCAAATATTACGGGTCCTAAATCAATACCTCCTTGGCGGGACTTATCTTCTCCTTTGATAACATTTTCTATTCTTATTATTGATTTTTTTTTGAAAAAGGATTTAGTTTCATCTCCGAAGGGCCCATAAATAAACAGGTAGGTAATAGAAGATATAAGAATCAAAAAAGAAGTTAATTTCAATATATTTTTGGGGTTAATATAAAATAAAACCCCAAATAAAAACATAGTGAAAATATGGGCCAAAGAAGTGGTAATCAAAGGTAAAAATAGCAATAAATACTCCCAGGTAGTATTTTTAAAATATTTTCTGTTTATTAACAACAAAAACATAACTACAAAGGCAAAACTTCCCGGTTCATCATAATACCCAGCTGGTCTAATTTCGTCAAAGAATCGATCACTGCTTTTTATAAAAAATAATCCATAATTAAAAATATCATAGTTTTCTTGATATTCATAGACTCCGTATATTCTTATTAGTCCAAATGCTAAGGCGATTATTCCAACTATGCATAATGCTGCGGAAATGATATTAATTCTAATCAAACTTTTTAAAAAAAAATCCACAGATATAGTATTTATGATCAAAAAGATAATAATCCAAGACAGGCTAATGAAAAAGAAACCAAGAAAATTGGTTTCACGAATTATTCCGATTAAAATGATAAAAATGCATTGAACGAATATGATTTTACTAAAAACTGGATTTGGCAGAAAAACATTTTTTTTTGTAAGAACTAATGAAAGAGCCCATACAAGAATAAAAGACAAAGACATTATCGTCTTATAACCGCCAAATAGAACATGATTATATACAAATGGATAAAATGACCCTATTCCTAACAAAGCAAGAATCATGTAATATAATCTACTCATATTAGATTTATCTTTTATCTCTTCTTTTTTAAGCTTAGAGTTATTTTCTGATTTAAAGTTGTATTATTCCTCAAACTGTAAAGTTTCCTTCTTTTCAATATAAAAATCAAAGTAGTTTGCTGAAGTTAATTGAATTTAATTAGACACGATTAACTCCTTAAACATCATAAATAATAGAAATAAAAAAACTTTTAAACGATTGACTTAGTAGGTTGAAACTTCATTAATATGTTAAAGAATCGTTTAGGGCTATTTTTCTCATAAAACTTGACTTCATCGAAATAATTTTTGGTCTCTTTGGAAAATTTAAATTCCATTGAATTTTTTAAAGCCGTCTCCAAAGCACAACTTTCATCAAACAAATACGCCGAATCATAATCCTTTAGCATAGATCGATAAAATCCCTGATTAGGAGCAATAACAATTTTTTTCCGCATTAGTGAATGATTCAAAATACCGCTTGACGCCTCGACATTCCTATTCGCTATTAGTATGCAGTCACTTTGATTCAAATATGCCGAGAAATCTTCTTCTGTAATGAATTCATTCCTTTTTATTATGACTTCCTTGCCAAATAGTGAGTTAATGCTTTCAATCTTCTGAACTAGATTAGCTTTCATTTTCCCTACAAATAAGATACTAACATCATCGAAAGAAAGGGGGTAAAATGTTTCTAATGCATTAATAATGTCTAAGCTCCCTTTTTGAATGCTTAAAGCACCAATATGAACAAGAACAAAATTTCGTTTTGGAATACCATGATAGTGTTTTATATTTAAATTGGAGGCAGGCACAAGATTAATAGGATCAGGGATAAATCCAATTTTTCTTGACCATTTGGAATAAAAAGTACTTCCCTCCCTATCATTTAGTAAAAATATCCGGGTACAGTTTTTATTCCATGATAGTAGCCGCAGAAGTGTTTCTCTTTTTATCCTTTTCAAGTATTTTGACTGGCCCATTCCTCTTAGCTGGTATGGGGATTGAAAAAAAATACCTGAAAAAGTAAATGGTAGCCTTAAAAATGGAATGAATACTTTCTTGTTCCTAGAAACAATGTTTATGTTCAGAAATAATACGTGGTTAAAAATTTCTGTTTTCCATATTTTGGAAATCAAGGACCAATAAAAACTGCTTTGCTGGAAACTTGATTTACAATTTTCAAGTTCTACTATTATTTCATTAGAGGAATAAATGACCTTGACCTTTTTACTTGAAATTAAGGTTTTTTCAACCAATCGTTTCAGTTTTGGATTTAGATAGAATAGAAATTCGTTCTTATACGGATGCTCATTTATACCATTAATTATGTGCTTCAAATATTCCGTGTAATGCCCTGTACTAATCAACTCAACAATCAATACTTTCATAAGAATTCTTAGGGAAGATTTTTAATAGTCCTTAATTATCATTTTCCAAATTATTTGTTCCAAATTCCTCTAGCTTTCTTATTCACTATTCTCTGATATTGCATGGGAAAAAGAATCACGTTCGGTGCTATACAAATTATTGTTGCAATTATAACTCCTTCAACACCTAGGGGAGTGTGCTTTACAATAATTATGGACAATGGCACATTGATAAGGGCCGCAAAGCTAAAAGTGTACATATGTAATTTAATTTTCCCAATCCCATTGATGAAATAGTTAAATGGGGTGAATAGCATGGAAACACTAAAAAAAATTGCCATACTTACAGTTAAGGAAAAAGGTATGGCTACCATATTTCCTATCCATATTTCATAAAAAAAGGGAGATATAATTGTCATAAGGAAAATAAGAACCAATACTAATATTAGTAGTTTTACTAAATTCCTCATGGATTTCTTAATCCATTCAAACTCGCCTTTAACGTACGCCTCCGTTACTCCGGACCAAAAAGGGGTAAGCACCATAATAAAAAGTATTGACGAAATATTCAAATATTTATAGGCAATATTATAGGGCACCACCTCTTCAGGACCAAACAATTGTGTAATAATAAAATTATCTGTGGTATATAATACAATCATAGAGAGTTGGATGATAAAAAAAGAAAGCCCTAGACCAAAAATTTCCTTAAAATATTTTCTTTTCCAAAATGACCATGCTGGTCTATAAATTCTATACTCGTTGGAAAAAGCATAAACATTTAAAATGTATAATACAATCACAGGAATCAGAGAAAAAACGATACCAAAAACAAGTAGGGAACTCTTGTCCGTAAAAGTCAACAACCAAATGGCCATTAAGGAGGTTATAGCCATGATAAAACCGGTCATTCCCTGAACCGATGGCCTTTGGTCGGCCGTGTAAATTGTCGTAATTAATTTAACAATCAATTGAAGGCTAAAACAAGTAAAAACAATGGGCACTAATAGCTGTAATTGTGATTGCAATTCCTTAGAAGTGTTAAATACCATTGTCCAATCTATGAAGTAACTAACAAATAGGGCCAAACTTGCCAAAACCAGACAAAAACTACCTATTGCATAGTAAGCCGTACTTACATACCCTTTGGCTAATTCATAGTCCTTGCGAGCCAGAGCCTCTGCAAATTTATTTCGGAGACCATGACCCAACCCGATGTCAAAAAAAGAAAACCATGCTACAAATGAGGTCAATGTTAGCCAAACACCATAATTAACGTTATCTAAATATTTTATAGTCAAAGGTACAAGAAGAAAATTAGCAATTATAGTCCCCCCTTTGAACAAGAAAGACAATAAAACGTGTTTTGTAATTTTTTTTGTTCGGTTACTTTGAATACCAAA
The DNA here is from genome assembly GCA_947494715.1 of uncultured Flavobacteriaceae bacterium. GTDB lineage: Bacteria > Bacteroidota > Bacteroidia > Flavobacteriales > Flavobacteriaceae > Ulvibacterium. The sequence continues at coordinate 50,068 of CANLWG010000018.1, forward strand.
GTATACCATTGTTTTTCGTATAAGATTATTCAATCGTATCCTATTTATCCTATCTTATTCATTTCCAAATATTCAATTAAGTAATCTATTACCCCCTATCCCTTAAATCAATAACTACATATCATAAATAGATTATGAAAGAATTAAGATTTTGGCAGTCAGGTCACCTCAACTTTTTGACTATTCTAATATTGAGGCTTTTTTAAGTAAAAACCACTCATACGTCTCCCTTATTCCATCTTCTAAAGATATCTCGGCCCACCAACCCAAGGCCTTTAACCGGGATACGTCTATTAGCTTTCGGGGGGTGCCGTCCGGTTTATCGGTATCCCAAATGATCTCCCCGCTATGGCCCACCACCTTTTGGATCAACAAGGCCAAGTCCATAATGGAAATATCTATGCCGGTACCTACATTGTACAAATGCCCGGGCAATTCGTTTTTAAGAGCAAAAATAACGGCTCGGGCCAAATCATCCACATGCATAAACTCCCGTAAAGGGGTACCGCTGCCCCAAAGGGTCACCGGGGCCTGGTCATTTTCCTTGGCATCATGAAATTTTCGTAGCATGGCAGGGAGTACATGGGAGGTCTCCAAATCAAAATTATCATTAGGGCCATACAAATTGGTGGGCATAAGGCTCACAAAATACTTTCCCTGTTGCTTGCGCAAGGCCTCACATAATTTAACCCCGGAAATCTTGGCGATGGCATATCCCTCATTGGTGGGTTCCAAAGGGCCGGTCAATAAGTATTCTTCCTTAAGGGGCTGCGGGGCCATCTTGGGGTAAATACAAGAGCTCCCCAAAAAGATGAACTTTTCCACTCCCCCTTTATGGGATTCCTGGATCAAATTGTTCTGTATCAACATATTTTCCATCAAAAAACCGTATTGATCCTTTTTATTGGCCAAAATACCCCCTACCCTTGCCGCGGCATCCACTACAATTTCAGGTCTTTCATTTTGGAAAAAATCGGTAACCGCTTGCTGGTTTCGCAAATCCAGTTCTCGACTCGATTTGCCGATGAGATGGGTATACCCTAAACCTTCCAATGCGCGCCAAACCGCCGAACCTACCATCCCGGTATGACCAGCTACATATATTTTAGAGTCTTTCATCATTTATTCGTAATAATTAAAGGTATCAAAGCCACCTTGATGTAGGTGACGGTCCTTTTGCATAAGTTTTAAATCACTTTCCATCATTTCCCTTACTAGGGCCGATACATCATAATCGGCCTCCCAACCTAATTTTTTTCTGGCCTTAGTGGGGTCGCCAATCAGTAGATCTACTTCGGTAGGCCTATAATATTTGGGGTCTATTTGCAATACTTCCTTGCCAATGGGCAACCGGTATTCTGGCATGTGGCACTTTTGTACCACTGCCTTTTCGTTTTCCCCCTTACCTCTAAATCCCAGTTCCACACCAATTTCGGCAAAAGCCATTTTTACAAAATCCCTAACCGTAGTCGTCTTTCCTGTGGCAATGACCCAATCCTCAGGTTCTTCTGCCTGGAGAATCATCCACATCATTTTCACATAATCCTTGGCATGGCCCCAATCCCTTTGTGCATCCAAATTCCCCAAATAGAATTTATCCTGTAAGCCCAAAGCTATTTTGGCTACCGCCCTGGTAATCTTTCGGGAGACAAAGGTCTCTCCACGAATTGGTGATTCATGGTTAAACAATATACCATTGCACGCAAACATGCCATAAGCCTCCCTATAGTTAACGGTAATCCAATAGGCATACAATTTGGCAACGCCATAGGGACTTCGAGGATAAAAGGGTGTTGTTTCTGATTGGGGCACTTCTTGTACCTTACCATAAAGCTCCGATGTAGAGGCCTGATAAATACGAGTCTTTTTTTCCAATCCTAATAATCGTACGGCATCCAGTATGCGCAAGGTACCTATACCGTCCGCATTTGCCGTATATTCTGGTACTTCGAACGAAACTTGGACATGGCTCATAGCAGCGAGGTTGTAGATTTCATCCGGTTGTATTTCCTGAATGAGACGGATTAGATTGGTACTGTCCGTCATGTCCCCATAGTGCAAGATAAAATTACGATCCTTCACATGGGGGTCTTGGTACAGATGGTCTATCCGATCCGTATTAAATGAAGACGATCGTCGCTTTAAACCATGTACGATGTATCCTTTTTTCAATAAAAACTCGCTTAGATAGGCTCCATCCTGTCCCGTTACTCCTGTAATAAAAGCTATCTTATTCATTAGTATTCTGTTGTGTGGGTTTTAACTTCTTGTTGTTCAAAAATTTTCTTAAGGCCTCTTCCCACTTCGGAATTTCAATTCCAAAATCCTTTGTTATTTTTTCGGTGCTTAGCACACTATACATAGGCCTTTTGGCCGGCGTTGGATACTCAGTGGTAGGTATAGGATTTGTTTTCACTGGTATTTGGGCCATTTTAAAAATGGTATTGGCAAACTCGTACCAAGTACATTGCCCGGTATTGACGTAATGGTAAACGCCCACATCCTCATTATTTAACAGGGGCAGGAGTTGAAGTACAACCGTAGCCAAGTTTCTTGCATAGGTCGGTGAGCCCACTTGATCATTAACCACGCTTAGTTCCTCCCTTTCCCTTCCCAAACGCAACATGGTCTTTACAAAATTCAAGCCGTAGCCGGAATACACCCAGGAGGTCCGAATGATTAGCGTACGTGCCGGATTAATTTTTAAAATGGCGTTTTCCCCATCCAACTTTGTCTTTCCATAAACGCTTTGCGGGTTTGGCATATCCGTTTCCTTATACGGTTCGGATGCACTACCCTCAAAGACATAATCCGTGGAAATATGAATAAAAGCTAGGTCATTTTCCTTTACCAACTTTGCCATATTGGCAACCGCCAAATGATTAATGGCGTTTGCTCTTTCTACATCAATTTCCGCATTATCCACAGCTGTATAGGCGGCAAAATTGATCAAGGCGCTGATTTTGTATACCGCCACAAAGCTGGCAACTGCCTCATGGTCCGTAATATCCAGATCTTCAACATCCGTAAAGACAAAATCGTAATCCGCATTCCCATCTGCCAAATCTCTCAACTCCATACCCAACTGTCCGTTGGCTCCTGTGACCCATAACTTGCCCATATTAAGTGGTTTGAAGGTTTACATATTCTGCATCCTTGAATAATGGGAGACAGGAATCCTTGACAGAGGTCTTAATATATTCTTTCTCAGTACTCCAATCAATCCCAAGAACAGGATCGTTGTAGGCAATGCCCCGCTCACTATCTTGATGGTAATATGCATCTACCTTATAGGCACAAATGGCTTCCTCGCTCAACACTACAAAACCATGGGCACATCCCTTTGGTACCAGGAGCTGGTTCTTGGAATTGGACTCCAATTCCATGGCCATATGTTGGCCAAATGTTGGGGAACCGAAACGGACATCCAAAACTACGTCCAAAATCCTGCCTTGTATAACCCGAACCAATTTGGTTTGTGCATAGGGCGGTAACTGGTAATGCAAACCCCTAAGAACCCCGAAAGAGGATTTTGATTCATTGTCCTGACAAAAATTGATTTCGTACCCCAAAAATTCACGAAGCTTATCCAACCGAAAAGTTTCGGTAAAATATCCCCGTTCATCACCTAAGATTTTAGGTTGGCACAAAATTACATCGGGAATGGCGAGTCGCTTAAATTCCATCGAAGGCTTCGTTTGCACGTTGTATTAAATATTGCCCATAACTGTTCTTTTTTAAGGGTTTGGCCAATTCCAAAAGCTTCTGCCTTGTAATATATCCCATCTCAAAAGCAATCTCCTCCAGACAGGCCACCTTTAAGCCCTGCCGATGCTCCAAGGTCTTGATATAATTAGAAGCTTCCCACAAGGACTCATGGGTACCCGTGTCCAACCAGGCAAAGCCCCTTCCCATGAGCTCTACCTTTAGTCTTCCCTGAGAGAGATACTCTTGGTTTACAGAAGTAATCTCCAGTTCGCCCCTATCGCTGGGTTGCACATTTTTGGCGATTTCCACAACACTATTGGGATAAAAATAAAGTCCTACTACGGCATAAGGACTTTTTGGCCTTAGCGGTTTTTCCTCTATGCTCAACACCTTTCCATCCGAATCGAATTCTACTACCCCATAGCGATTGGGATCCTGTACATAATAACCAAAAATCGTGGCATTGCCTTCATCATGGACACCCTTTACAGCCTTTGACAATAATTCTGTGAACCCATGACCATAAAAAATGTTGTCTCCCAAAATCAGGCAGACATCATCGTCTCCAATAAATTCCTCCCCGATAATAAATGCCTGTGCCAGACCATCCGGTGAGGGTTGTTCTGCATAGGAAAATTGTAGACCTATATCCGAACCATCACCCAGTAGATGTTTGAAGCGGGGCAAATCCACAGGGGTAGAAATAATCAAAATTTCCCGTATGCCCGCCAGCATTAAGGCGGATAAGGGATAATAAATCATGGGTTTGTCATGAATGGGCAACAACTGTTTGGACGTACCCTTGGTTAAAGGATACAATCGCGTTCCTGATCCACCAGCTAACACTATTCCCTTCATGATTTCTGATATTGTGCTTTGTAATAATCTTGATAGGCTCCAGTGGTTACATGTTCCAACCACTCCCCATTGTTCAAATACCAATCTATGGTCTTGGAAAGTCCTTCTTCAAAAGTTACACTGGGATACCACCCTAATTCCTTGTTTATTTTGGAAGCGTCTATGGCATAACGCAAATCATGACCGGGCCGGTCCTTTACATAGGTAATCAATCTTTCACTATATCCCGCATCACGCCCCAATTTTTCATCCATCTGTTGGCACAACAACCGCACCAAGTCAATGTTTTTCCATTCATTAAACCCTCCAATATTGTAGGTTTCATTGATCCTGCCCTCATGAAAGACCAAATCAATGGCTATGGCATGGTCAATAACATATAGCCAATCCCGAGTGTAATTGCCATCCCCATAAACCGGTAACGATTTTTCATGAATAACATTATTAATGAACAGGGGTATCAGCTTTTCCGGAAATTGATTTTGACCGTAATTGTTGGAGCAATTGGTAATGACGTAGGGCAGACCATAGGTTTCGCCATAGGCACGTACAAAATGATCGGAACCGGCTTTTGACGCCGAATAAGGCGAATTGGGACTATAGGGACTGGTCTCTTTGAAAAAGCCATTTTCCGACAATGATCCGTATACCTCATCCGTACTGATATGATAAAAGCGTTTGTCTTCCCAATTGTCCTTCCAAAGCGAGCAAAATGTATTTAAGAGTACCATAGTGCCCAAAATATTGGTTTTGGCAAATGCCAAGGGATTGTTAATCGATTTATCTACATGGGACTCCGCCGCCAAATGAATAACCCCATCAAATCGGTATTCATTAAAAATGGTTTCAATAAAATGGACATCGGTAATATCACCATGAAGGAAAGTGTAGTTCTCCTTGTCCTCTACATCCTTTAGGTTCTCCAAATTACCCGCATAGGTTAATGCATCCAGATTGTAGATTTGATACTCCGGATATCTATTCACCAACCTTCTAACAGTATGCGAGCCTATAAAGCCGGCACCTCCCGTGATAAGAATGCTTTTTTTGCCACTCATTTTTCTGCTTTTAGCCTTGGTTCAGGGTACACGTATCACTTACCATTTCACAAAACGTATTTTTTAAAGGTACGCCCACCCCTGATCTAGTATTAAGTCCCAATCGGTACAATAAAAACTATTTTTGTTTCAATCCAAGGTTGCCATACCTGTTTATTCTTATGCAAGATAGCAGGATTTCCGTATTGCGATTCAGCCAACGTCATTTCATAATAATGGTTGACGCATCCCCTAGGATTGTTTTCGCATATTTCTACCCGCCTTTTTTAAATCTATGGTCCTGGCCTTTTTAAAATCGACCAATCGATTAAAAACCGAATTTTGCCGTTCAAAATCCTTTGTTTCGCTAATGTAGCGATTGGCGACCGGTAAATCTAATGGGGGTGGTTCATTGTCCATGGTAGAGTTTTCCATTTGAACCACTCCTGAGGTTTTAGGTGCACTTGGGTCCGGCCTGTCGCTTTCGATTATCATTTCCGATTCACTATCTAAAACCCTATTATCTTTCATTTTTTCAGGTGAATAAGGCACTTGTTTTTCAAAAACCTTTAGAAATGGGGCCAGATATAAGGACGAGCCTATTAAAACACTAATGATTAGTTGAACATTTATATTCAAATCGCCCATTAAAAATACCAAACCAATAATAAGAATATTACAAACACTAACGATCAAAGTAGCCTGCTCATGGGCGTTACCCAAATCCAAAAGGCGATGATGTATATGGTTGCGATCGGCACTGAATGGGCTGCGTTTTTGCCGTACCCGAATACTAAAAACCCGTAAAGTGTCCAGCAAGGGATAGGACAAAATGGCCAAAAGCAGAATTGGTGCGTTTGGAATTTTGAAAGAAGCCATGATATTTTCATTCACCCCTAGAAAAGCGACCCCCTGATATGCCAATAAGAAACCTATAAGAAGGGAACCGGAATCGCCCATAAAAAGTTTTTGGGTACTGGATAGATTATAATACAAAAAACCAATTAAAGAGCCTATCAAAGCAAAGGAAACCAACGATAACAGGTACTGCTGGTTGAGCAAAAAGAAAATACCGAAAGTAACACTGGATAATATGGCAATGGATCCGGCCAGACCATCGATACCATCGATAAGATTTACCGCGTTAATCACCAAAACAAATACAAAAAAAGTAAAGAATACAGAAACCCAATAGGGTAACTCTCCAATACCTAAAAGCCCTTGAAAATGGGTAATCCGCACATCGGATAAAAAAATCATCATACTAGCCGCCAAAAGCTGCCCGACCAATTTTTTCTTGGGCGACATGAGTACTAAGTCATCCTTAACGCCCATAATCAAAAGAAGCAAAGTGGCGGCCAACAGCGAAACAAGTTCAAGTAATTCCGGTCGGGATAAATCCGCCAAAACTCCCAACAGCATAATGGTAAGGGAAAAAACAATAAACAGACCCATACCACCGAGGGTCGGTACTTTATTGGAATGGGCGCTCCTTTCATCCGGGTCATCCATTAGTCCTTTTCTATTGACCACATAGATAATAATGGGATACAATCGAAAGGAAATTAATAGCGTTACCGCAACGGAACATGTTGTTAGAAAGTAGAGGTTGTCAAATAAATAGGGGATTTGTGCCATAGATTGTGGGATTTACAGCGGTTGAGGGGAAAATTTTCATATTTCTCAGCTGAACCTTACCTAGTTCCACCATCTTACTTTGCGATTTTCCAAGTTGGGCAGCACTAGTATTCATGGGTAACTTTGGGGCGTTCAACAATATCATTTGCGATGGTTAAAAATACCATTATTTGGACATTTCGCTATCAAATAGCCATGTATTTCAACGATTTTCTTGGAAATGGAATTTCCGATTTATATTTAAACGAAATCTATGACGAGATATCCTTTTTTTTTAGATATCCGTAAAATAGTTATCAAAAAGTTATGAAAAGGCTTACGATCGATTAATATATGACCTACTATTTCTATTTATAAGAAGAAAAGCATCTTGATCGTCTTATTTCAAGGCATGCCATCACGAAAGCTTTTTGGTAAAATTAAATTTCAAAATGAATAAACTAAGGTTACCCAATTCCAAAATTCCACTCCAAAGTATTGTAAAGAATTTTATTCCGGGACGGTCAATACCCCAACCTCGCCAAATGAAGTCCTAAAATCAGGGCCATCTACTTGGACTCCCTTTAATTTGATGTACCTCGCCTTTGTAGGCTTGAAATCTACCCGTTGTTCAATGCGATTATTGACCACATTGCCAAATTCTCCGGTAGCGGCGATTTTCCAGTTTGCACTGTCCCTACTCGTGGAAAGTTCATAGGCCGTAATAATGCCAAAGGGATAGCGTTCCTGGATGGGCCAATAGGTAAAACCGGTGAGATTATATGATTTCCCCAAATCGATAACGATTCCCTGGGGAGTCTTTACCTCCTTGCCAGTTGCCCAAAAGGTGTTGGGGTCATCATCGATACTAGCACTGGCCTGGCCAAGATCGCCGGACGAAGTCCGAATTACACGCCAGTCCTTTTTAGAAATATCAAAACTCTTTACCGCTGCAACGGAATGTTCCTGATTGTTGGGATCAACTGCTATTGTCTTAACAGAAGCAGGTGTACTCAGAAGAAATGGATCGGAATATTTTGTGGAAGTTTTGGAAGGTTCACTTCCATCCAATGTATAGTAGATTTCAACGGCACTGTCCGGAACTTTAAGGGTCACCAGACCGTTGCGGTTCCTCTCGATTTTTGGTGGAACCAAAAGATTCGGTGCACGGTACAATTCCAGGTTGGCAATGGCCACGGGCCCCTTGGCTTCTACGAAATTGATACGCAATTGGGTTGCTTCCACCGTTTCAAAACGTAGGATACGCTTGTACCCTATGGTAGTTTGTTTATCAATTTCTACCCACTTCCCATCAATCTCCGCTTCCAAAACAAAATGTTGGACGCGTTGGCCCAAAGGAATGTATTCTTGGAGCAAAACTCGGTTTACTTCTATCGGTTTGTCAAACCCAACGGTAAGGGATGCACTTGTAACACTGTCATCAGTTGACCAATAGGTATCTAAGTTCCCATCAATGGCTTTTTCCGCCGAAAACTCGGAACTATTTTGACGTTCATCCGTCGCCATTATCTTTTGACCTTTTGCAAGTTCGCTCGCAAAATCCTTGTCCAATTGGTTGCGAAGTGCCATCAATTGCTGTACATCCGTCTCATGTACCAAGCCTCTGCTATCTACCGGAAGGTTTAACAATAGGGACGCATTTCTTCCAACCGATTTGTAGTAAATGTCTAACAGATGGGGCAAGCTCTTTACCTGATGGTCTTCCCTCGGATGATAATACCAACCCGGACGAATAGAAACATCGGCCTCAGCCGCTAACCAATGTGTCCCGTCCTCATGACCGGAACGCAATTCCTTATATCTGGGCCAGCCCGGATAAATCTCATCGCGCCTCATGATACTCCAATTGGTCTCATTGGCCCAACCTTCTTCATTACCGACCCAACGGATATCGGGACCGCCATCACTAAAAATAACCGCCTCTGGCTGTAGTTCCCTGACTATAGCTACGGCCTTATCCCATTGGTAGTACATCTTATTATCAATTTTTCGGGTTTCATTGGCACCTCCATAATAACCGGAGCCCCCATTGGCACCATCGAACCAAACCTCGAAAACCGGTCCATAGTTGGTCAACAGCTCCCGTAACTGCTCGTGGAAAATTTCTACATATTCCGGTTTGCCGTAGTCTGCATGATTTCTATCCCAAGGGGATAGGTACACTCCAAACTTAAGTCCGTAGGCCTTGCAGGCCTCGGAAAGGTCTTTGAGTACATCGCCCTGTCCATTTTTCCAAGGGGAGTTCACGACAGAATGTTCGGTGGTTTTGGTGGGCCACAGACAAAAGCCGTCATGGTGTTTGGCCGTAATAATAATACCTCGCATACCAGCGTCCTTAGCCACTTTGGCCCATTGCCTAGCATCCAATTCCGAAGGATCAAACTGTGCAGGGGACTCGCCACCTGTACCCCACTCCATATCGGTAAACGTGTTCATGTTGAAATGGATAAAGGCGTAGTATTCCAAATTTTGCCAAGCCAATTGTCTTGCGGAAGGAGTGGGACCAATAGGTGCCGGCGGTTGTACCTCAGAACATGAAATAGCTCCAACTAATAACAATAGCAACAAAAATCGATATATCTTCATGATTGATTTCTTATCGTACCACAAACCAAGTAGAAGACGTTGCAGGAATGGTAACCTCAACCGTTATATTAAAATTTCTACTTAATTCGTGCTTTTTCTCAATTCCGTCTTTATCCAGTAGTAGGGCATAATCAGTTAAGCCCGTGTAATATAATGGAATTGTTATTTTTTCCCTGATATCCTTCTGGGTCGGATTGAACAATAGTACAAACCCCCTATTCTTCAGTTTTGGATCCACATGCATAAAACCATCCCATGACCGACCATTTGGCCTCCTCAAATGGATAAGATCTGCATTAAGAATCTTAAGGTACTTCTTGTAATGCCGGATCTGTTCCATTACCAGCGACTTGGTATCCTCGGTATCATAAAGCCGAGGGCCGCGATAACAGGCCTGTATGCCCGACCCATAATTCTGGACCATATGGGCTTTATAGGAAGGTAAATGGTCTTTTAAAGGTTCCAAGGTAGCGGCCGCACCACCACCGTGATACTCGGTGAGCGGAACAAACGTCCATGCCATTGAAGGGGCTTTTTCCCAAGTACCGTCATAAATATTCTGTCTTCCCAAAACTAGCTGCTGTTCACGTGACAAAGACCAGTTTACCTCGCGATACCCTATGCCACACTTATTGGATCCCTGCAAAAAGTAAAAGTCAGGTGCATTAAGGTAAATATCCCTTTCCCGTAACCAATGGTAAAATTCTTTGGTCATGCTCCATTGCCTCCATTGAGAGTCTTCGTAACCTTTGTGATACTTGTGAGTGGTCGAAGCACAATAGTCCCCAGGATAAGGGCCGTCATGCTCCAAAAGATCGAAGCCCGTTTGCTCAAAAAAATATTTAATTTTCTCCAAATAATCATGTCCCCATTCAGAGGCCAAGCAAGGAGCATTTCCAAATTTGGCCCCACCGGGTTTTCCCGTTTCCTTATCGATTACATCAACGGAATCCGCAATTTTTCTACTGGAAAACAACGAATATCCTCCCAGTTCAATTCCCTTGGCATGGGCATAATCCGCCAAGGCTTTAAATTTTGCAATATTCTCCGGGCTGGTATCCTCCATATTCAAACCACTGCCAAAACTTAATATTACCATTTCGTAACCCGTCGCCTTACATTGATCTATAGCTTCCTTTACTTTATCCTCATCCGTAGTGGTCAAATGCATAAAAATGGGGTTCTCCGTAGACCAAGGTGCCAACAAGCGATACATTTTCCGCATGACCAATGTGTTCCTTTCACGGTCGGTTCCCTCCAGTAACAATTCATAAGTGTGAAAGCTTTCAAAAGTGGCGCCCTTTTTTAAATCTATATCCGGGCCCACGGGTAACTTACTTATCAACAAACAAGGGGTCTCCATTTTCCAATTGACCTGGGAGGTATAGGTGGAGTCGGTTTCCCAAAAGGTAGTTACATTGGATTCTCCCGAAGTAAACCCGCCAAAGGCATAATCGCTTTCAACATGAATATTCGGGCGCTTCCATTCATTTGGGGTTTCTACCGGATTTTCCACTTCTGGAAATGCCAAAAGCTCACTTTTAAAGCTATCCAAGCTCAAGGTCTCCAAAGAATTATTCTTAACCACAATCCATTTTGAGACCAAGGGAATGCCATCATAGAGTTCATAATGCACCTCTACAATTACCCCTTCCAGTTCCGGTGAAGAATGTTGAAACCTCAAAATCAGCTCTTTTCCCGTTGGAGCAATTTTTTCTGCCATATGAAGGCGTTTCTTACCATTCCATTTTAGTTTTGGCTTTATGGGGGAAATACTATGATCTGTATATTGAAAGGCATCTGGATTTGAATTCAGATCTTTTAACCATTCCTCCAAAAGATAGCCATGCTCTTTTAAGCCCCGTAAACCGCCAATAGGATAGGTTTTTCCATTTAGGGTAACCTCTGCTTCAGGTTGTAGGCTTCTGAGCATGGTCTCACCCGTAACCTTATTTTTGAATTCCACTGTGGCCGCATTAGGTGCCAACTTGATTTCGCGCCGTACCAGCCCATTGTCCAAAATAATGCGTTCTTCCTTTTCAAAAATCTCTGCTGTATAAGCCGTATTTTCAATAAGCCAATCCATAGATTTCCCTATTTCCTGGCCGTAGCAGACTGTGGAAGCAACCCAGAATACACTAAGTAACAGAAGACAAGTCTTGTTCATATTATAGCAGTTCAATCGGATATTCTACTTGTTCCCCTGTTTTTTTGTCGACAGGCATCTGGGCCTTAGCGGATTTCAGGTGATTTGTTAAAGTTTCTGCCAACTCCCTGGCTTTTTCAGGATTCTCATCAAACAAGTTTTTGGTCTCCCCAATGTCCTCTTTCAAGTTGTACAATTCCATTCGCCTATCCGCATGGAAATACACAAATTTCCAATCTCCCTTACGTACCGCACTGGCCGCGCCGATACCCGGGCCATCGGGGCCCCATTCGTTGGGATAGTGCCAATACAAGGGTCGTACTCCGTTATATTCCCATTCCCCGGTCAATACCTCCACGAAGCTTTCACCATCTACTTTCTGTACTGTCTGTAAACTATCAACTTCTGCCATTTCCAGAATAGTGGGGTAAAAATCCTCAATAATTACTTGATAGTCTGTGATTGATCCAGGTTCCGTTTTTCCGGGCCACTTGACCAACATTGGTTCCCGAATTCCTCCTTCATACATGGAGCCTTTGCCACTGGCCAAAGGTTTGTTATGAGTATGGGGTTCACCTCCACGGGCATGCGCACTCAATCCCCCATTGTCCGACATAAATAGTACAATTGTCTTTTCCTCTAGCCCTTTTAGTTCCAGGTAATCCATTATATCGCCAAGGCTTTTATCCATACCCTCTACCATAGACGCGTATTTGGCTTCAATCGAATCCAATCCCTTTTCCAAATATTTTTGCATGTAGCGGTCATCCGCCATAATCGGTGTATGTACTGCATAATGGGACATATAGAGGAAAAAAGGCTGTTGGGTGGCCGCAACGGAATCAATGGCTTTCAAAGCTTCTAGGGTAATGGCTTCGGTCAAATGGATATCCTTCCCGTGGTAGGCCTCCAAACCTGGAACTGCCCAAACTTCCTTACCTTCTTTTCCATTACCAAAGTTTTCGATGCCCAGATAGCTCTCTGGTGCACCGGCGGCATGGCCGGCAATGTTTACATCAAACCCCAGGTTCAAAGGTTCCTCTCCCGGTGTTCCGATAGCACCTAAATGCGCCTTGCCAGCATGAATCGTAAAATACCCCCTGTCATGCAAAGCTTGTGGCAAGGGCATGGCATGTACAGCGAGACTATCACCCGCAACGGGGCTCATGCCATTTACATTCCAATAGGGGAAAATTAAATCGGGGTGGTTCTTTTCCATCCGTTTTATGGAGTCCTTTTCCAACGTCCAATTAGTTACCCGATGCCTTGCGGCGTTCATCCCTGTCATTAAACTAATACGGGTAGGTGAACAAACAGGAGTGGCATAGGCCTGGGTAAACTTCATCCCATCCCGAGCCAAACGTTCCATGGCAGGAGTTTCATAACGGGCATTAAACGGAGTGCTCTGTGTCCAAAAAGGAACCGAGGTATCCTGCCAACCCATATCATCAACCAGGAACAACACAATATTTGGCGGGGTCTCCGGTAACTCTTCGGACTCACAGGAAACCAAAATTATGGACAAAACCCCTAAATATAGTAGTACCTTACGAATCATTCTCTTTGTTTTTCTCATCTCGACTTACGGTTCTGGTATCCCAAACGCGGCATCTACGGATAGTGGATTCCACAATTCGCCTTTTAAATCCCGAGGCGCATTGGGTTGTTTTTCTCCAGGGGTACTCCTTCCATTCTCTATATAAGATATCATGAGCTTCTGTAATTCTTCTGCTTTCTTGGGATTATCCAAATACCGGTTTTTTTGTTCGGTGGCATCTTCCGCAAGATTATATAACTGAAATTTGGGTAAATCATTGATTCCTTCCGAATCAGGCTTGGGATTGCTCCAGCCTCCTGAACCGGGACAAAAAATGAGTTTCCAATCCCCTTTTCGAATTGCAAAACTTCCATTTACGGAATGATGTACTGTAGCCTCCCGGGTATATTTGTTTTCATGAGACTTCAGCAACGGTATAAGGGAAAAACTATCCTCTGCCTCATTAGCTTGTAGGGGCAGTTCAACCAAATCCGCACAGGTTGCCAATAAATCGGTATGGCAAATTGTTTTGTCCGAAACGGAACCCGGGGTAACGTGGCCCGGCCATTTTACGATAAAGGGCACTCGATGACCTCCTTCAAATATATCCGCTTTATGACCGCGATAAATGTAACTTGGATCATGTCCGTATTCAGCTAGAATTTCATAATCGGCCTGTGGTGAACAGCCGTTATCGCTAGTAAATACAATCAGGGTATTGTCGTCAATTCCAGATTCGGTAAGTGCCTTCGTTAGCTGTCCTACATAATCGTCGATCATCATCACAAAGTCGGCATAGGGGTTTAGTCCGCTCTTTCCCAACCATTCTTTGGTGGGTAAAATTGGGGTATGCGGGGAAGGTAGGGCCAGATAAAGGAAAAAGGGATTTTCATTCCGGGACTTGCCTTTTACATAATCAATAGATCTTCGAAAAAAATTGGGTGTAACCTCTTCATGGACAAAATCGGAAGCCGTTGGTCCCTTGCGCCACCAGGTATATTTTCCGGTATCTTCGGTTATTGAATCGACTTTTGAAGTGATTCTTCCATTTTCAACATATACATACGGCGCCATATCCAAAGAACCGGAATGGCCATACGCATAATCAAAGCCCAAATCGTTAGGTGTATGGGTCACTGGTCTGGTAAAATCCAGGTTGTCAAAATCCTCTGGGTTCCAACCGTCGCCTCCAATAGCATTAGAATCCTTCACCGCCCAGTTCCAACCCAAATGCCATTTTCCGATAAAAGCGGTTTCATAGCCCCCCTTTTTTAAAAGTGATGCCACCGAAGTTCTGTTTTTTTGAATCAAGGCGTTGGATTTTCCTGTCAGCACTCCTTGCTTAAGGGGGCTGCGCCAACTATAACGTCCGGTAAGGATTCCATAACGGGTGGGTGTACAAACCGCGGACGGGCTATGTGCATCCGTAAATTTCATTCCTGCTTGGGCCAATTTGTCAATATTCGGGGTCTTTATCTTTCCGCCTGGATTGAAGGCCCCAATATCACCATATCCCAAATCGTCCGCCAGGATATAAATGATATTGGGTCGTTTTTTCGAGTTTTCGGCAACAATAGGTTCCGTTTTCTCCTTACATGAGATAGAATGGAACAGCAAGCCAAAGCACCCCAACCCAAGAATACCATACTTTTTTAAACTCATCTGTGTTGGATTTGGCCTAAAAATACATAATCCTTCCCTATCATTCCGTTTTTCCTAAAAGTACCTTTCAAAAAAAGAGTAATCGTAATTTCTTAGCAATTCTTCCTATGTTCAGAAGTACAAAATAAGCCTGTTCCAAGATGAAGAAAACATTTTCTAACACATCAATACAGGACAGGCTAACTTCGGTTTTTCTCCCATCAGGAGCGGTGGGGACATTGGTTTGGTAATTTGATGCCTAACGCACAATTAGCTCTCCCCCACTTGCGGCGAGATAACCGGCCAGGGCTCCCAAGATATTAAGTGTACAATGTATTGCTATCCCGAGATATACGTTCTTCTTTTTCCATACCACATAACTGATTACAATGCCTACTCCTATAATCGCCAAATAATTATGGGGTTGCCAGAAGTGATAAAGTCCGAACAAGGCTCCGTTCACGACGGGAGCCCATTTTTTAAGATATGCCATTCTAGGCAAAAGATATCCCCTGAAGAAAAGTTCCTCAACGACCGGCCCCACGATTCCGTCAATAAAAATACCGAGAAGAAAAACCTTCGCGATTAAATCTATATCGGATGTACCAAAGCCGGGATCAAAATACCATTGTGGCAACCAATGGAATACATAATCCTTTAGAAATAATCCTAAGGGGTACAGGGGCACATAAATTAGGGTACATCCCAAAATACCTATTAATGTCCATTTTATGTACTGCTCTACCGGGAGCTTTTGTGTAAACGCAATGACATTTTTCAGCGAGAATTTTCCGTTCAGTCGGTATCCCTTGCGGCCTAAATGGGCCATACCAATCGGTGCCAGTACAAAGACTTCCACGAACAAAAGGGCGGTCAATCCCGGATAGCCCAAATCTACCAGGTATTTGCTAATGAGAATGTATACCAGGGTTATGGCAATACCCGGATAAAAGTGGTACCACAATTGTCTTTTTAAAGTAATCTGATCTTCTCTTAAATTGAATAATTTTTCCATGATACTTGTTTTATGGTTTCACCACAAATTTTAAACATGGAAAGGAGTCTGGCGACCGATTAAATGAAGTCGAACCATTTTTTATAGGTTCGATTTTGTACAAGTAGAAAGTTGAACCCTATGTGTTCAGCTTTAGAAACTCCGATGGTGTAATACCTGTTTTTTTCTTGAATTGTGTGTTAAACGAGGATTTGGAATTGAAGCCCACCTCATACATCACTTCCAGGACTGTAAGTTTGGGGTCCTTCCGTTCCTTGAATATTTTTTGCGCCTCCGCTATACGATAGGTATTGATGAGGTCAAAAAAACTATGACCCATGCTATCGTTGATTACCTGGGATACTTTTCTACTGGAACAACCTATTGCTTCGGAAAGATGGCCCAAGGTCAAATCCGATTCCATGAACAACCGCTTCTCTTTTAGGGCCGCTTGAATTTTGATAAAAATCTCCTCCGACTCCTGAACCTCCAACGGAACCCCGGAATTTCTTTTGATATTATCGGATTGTAGGATAATAAAGGGTTCATCCAAGGCTTTTAGAATAATATTCACGATAAACATACAAACGAGTACCAAAATGATAATTAAGCTTATTTCAAAATAAAATTTAAGGGCGCTATATTGAAGGATTCCGTTCACTATGGAAATCAGAAGGACAACGACCAGGGCATTCAACAATTTATCCAACCAGACCAGATAACGTTGGGAATAGTACCATTCAACATCCTTGGTTACTCTCCTAATCTCTTTTTTGGAAATGTGGATATAATAGAAAAGATGCACGTATACCAATGCGAAGCCCAGTAAGGATCTGAAATCTTGTTCCATACCTATGATGCCATTTAATATTTCCAGTTTCTTGTCCACAGGATGTATATGGTAAACCAAGACCATTGCAAGAATCCCCACGAAAAAAGGGGTCAAATGGAAAAACTGGAGAGAATTCAATTTTTTCTTGGGCGATGTAAGCTGCAGGGTATAGAAATATAACAAAGGGCCATATAATAAAATTAGAGGCTCGGCCCACAAAGCAAAATTTGGATAGTTAAGGTAACAACCTTTAAGCAGCAACACGCCATCCAAAAAATCCAATGCCCAAAGTAAAAAAAATAGGCCCAGAAGTCTATTGGCCTGTTTACTCCCTTTTTTTGTGACCAAAAGAAAAAGTCCCAATAAGGTAAAAAGGGTAACGGAAATTATGGTAAGCACAAGAATTAGGTCCATGTCCGGAAAGTGGTTCGCAATAAAACAAATGTAAAAAATGATTTCCGTGTTCAGGTGGATATGGAGAAAATCGACTATTTTTAGCTATTCAATCCTCTGAGGGACATTCATACAAGACAACCGCTTGGCAATCATAGAAAACTGGGCATCTACGCTCCTAAAAGATGAGGAATTTGTTCTAAAAAGTACAACTAGTGTATACCGTAGTTGACATAGAAACTACCGGAAACGGTATAAAGGGGAACAAGGTTACCGAGATTTCCATCTTTAAATATGATGGTAATACCGTTGTGGACGAATTTACTTCCTTGGTAAATCCGGAATGCGAAATTCCTTATTTCATTACGGGGTTGACCGGAATTGATAATCAAATGGTCCACGACGCACCTACTTTTGATACCCTGGCCCCCACTATTTTACAGTTTACAGAAGATTGCATTTTTGTGGCCCATAGCGTTAATTTCGATTATAATGTCCTTAAAAATGAGTTCAAGGAAATTGGTCTGGATTTTATTCGAAAGAAGTTATGTACGGTACGCCTATCCAGAAGACTCTTTCCAGGTTACCACTCCTATAGCCTGGGAAAGCTATGCACTTCGCTCAATATTCCTTTAAAGGACAGGCACAGGGCGCGTGGAGATGCCCATGCCACGGTATTATTGTTTCAAAAATTGCTACGTGCGCAAGGAGCGGAAAAGGTCTTTAAAACATTCCTCAACGCTCGCTCACAAGAAGCTACCCTACCCCCATCCCTTCCTAAGGATGTTTTTGAGAATTTGCCTGGCAAACCCGGTATCTATTATTTTAAAAATGCGAAAGGGAAAATTATCTACGTTGGGAAAGCCATAAATATCAAAAAAAGGGTATTGAGCCATTTTTATGACAAAGCCAACAAAGAAGTGCAAATGTGCCAAGAGACCAACCATATCGATTTTGAACTTTCCGGCAGTAATCTTTTGGCACTCCTAATGGAATCAGCTGCTATAAAAAAACATTATCCGGAATACAATCGGTCCCAAAAAAGAAATTTACGCCCTTATGGCATTTTTTGTTATGAGGACAGAAAAGGTATTCTACATCTGGCCTTTAACCATATGAAAATGGCACCGAATGCCCTATCCACTTTTTACAGTCCAACAAATTGCAGGTTGTATTTGGAGGAGTTATGCAAGACCTTTGGTCTTTGTCCCAAGTATTGCCACTTGCAAGAAAATGTAAATACCTGCTCCCATTATCGTGTTCCATCATGTGACGGGGTGTGCAGGGGGACGGAATCCGTACCCGAATACAACGAAAAAGTACAAATGGCCATTGCGCATATCCGTTCCAAAAAATCGGACTTCATTATCAAACAAAAAGGAAGAACTCTCACGGAAGATGCCTTCGTTTTGGTACGCAATGATACCTATTTGGGCTACGGGTTTATAGATAAAGACTTGAATATAAGCTCATTCGAGGATTTGGAGACCTTCTTATTGCCTCAAAAAGACACCATGGAAGTTCAAGGTATCCTTACCTCCTTTTTGAACAAAATGGAGGAAAAAACGCTAGTGGAATCTTATTTCACGGATAGTACCCGCGTCTAATCTCCCATTTTCCGGTACATACGAATTATAAAAAGGAGCCAAACCATAAATATGATGGCTACGAAAATGGAATATATCAAAATAAAATCCACTACTTTTTATACTTTAAATAATTCATAAAACCCAATATAGTCGGTGCCCAGAAGGCCACAAAAATAGCATCCATTTTTTTTCCGCTGAGGAATAGATATTCCGAAACAACGATAATGGAAAGCACTACCAGAAGTAATATACAATTCATTACCCCTACTCGCTCAATAAAATTTTTAAACATTCACGTAAAGTAATTCCTGTTAAATATACGCATTAATACGCTACCAATCCCTTAAAACATTAAGATTTTATTAACATTTACAAAATTCGGAAAGATATCGGCTACAACTTATCTATTTGCATAAAAATTGATTCAAAATTTTAAATTAGGGAATGTACAATGATCACTGGAAGGTAAAAAATGTCAAGATTTATCCTCATCTTTTTTACCGCTGCTCATAAGATTCATTAAAATGGCTATCAAAGCTATGACAACGAGGATAAATACGCCAATCATAATTATACCGTTGCTCCAATTCACCAAGGGAAATAGTGTTAGCATTTTTAAAGGTTTAATTATTTTGGGGACAAAAATAAACTATGGGAATCTCTTAAAACATGATAAAAATCAATAAACAAGAACTTCCCTGACATCCCACTCTGTATTTTTAGGAACCTATTTTTTAAGGCCACAGGTATTTAATCCAAAGATGCCGTACAACGGGCAAAAACTGACTAAACTGGTCAAAACGAAAATGGCCGCCAATGTCAATAAGATATAGGAAAATGTTCCTTGTACTATCTCAAAATAGACCAAAAGTCCGGCTACTACGGCCAATAGAATTCGAATGACCTTATCGGTGCCTCCCATATTTTTTTTCATGTGTTTAAAATTTTTAACTAACTGTAAATAATCTATCTAAAAATTTAAGAACCCATGCGACCACTCGTTGCACTCGTTCTCTCATAAATTTATTTTAATCATTCCGCTGTATGTAGCTTTTGATTAAAAAAATTAATGTTCGTTTCATTTCAAATTGTTTTTGTCAATGATTCAACTACGAATACTATTGCGGTAACGATACCAATACATATAAGGCAAACCAAAAAAAATTTACCGGTTTTGCTTAATTTCATCGACACAAAGCTATAGACCTTGTTCAAAGGATACCATGATGTTCATCATGTCATACCCAACGCTAAAGCGTCGTAGGGCAAACATAATCGGTCACCGCAGCACCTTCCTTTTTTAGTGCCGCAAATCCGCCAGCTAAATCTATCAAATTATGGATGCCCCTACTTTTTAGAATTGATGCCGCAATTACTGAACGATACCCACCTGCACAGTGCACATAAAATGTCTCTTCCTTTGGAAACTCGGCCATATGGTTATTAAGAAAATCCAAGGGTGTATTTTTCGCATTCAACAGATGTTCCGATTTATATTCGCTCTCCTTTCGGACATCAAAAATAGGTACTTCATTACCTTCAAGACTTTTCTTTGCGATATCCGCAGATACGGAAATAATGGTATCGAACTCTTTTCCGGCCTTTTTCCAAGCTTCAAAACCGCCATCCAAATACCCCAGGGTCTTATCAAAGCCCACTCGGGATAAACGCGTAACGGTTTCCTCCTCTTTGCCTTCCGGTATTAACAAAAGAATGGGTTGGGCGGTATCCGCTATCAAGGCCCCTACCCAAGGAGCAAAATCCCCATTTAAACCAATAAATATGGAACGTGGGATATGACCTTTTACAAATTCATCTTCATGACGTACATCCAAAACTATGGCTCCTGTTTCATTGGCCGCGGTCTCAAAAGCATTTGGTGAAAGTGCCCTCGTGCCCCGTTCCAAGACCTCATTAATATCCTCGTACCCTTCCTTGTTCATCTTAACATTCTGGGGAAAGTACTTTGGGGGCGGAAGCAGTCCTTCGGTTACCTCCTCTATAAATTCTTCCCGGGTCATATCTTCACGGAGTGCATAGTTTATCTTCTTTTGGTTGCCCAATTTATCCACTGTTTCCTTCATCATGTTCTTCCCACAGGCAGATCCCGCCCCATGGGCCGGATATACAATAACGTCATCTGACAAGGGCATTATTTTTTCCCGAAGACTATCGTACAATAGCCCGGCCAGTTGCTCCTGGGTCATATTGGCCGCTTTTTGGGCAAGATCGGGCCTTCCCACATCACCAAGGAACAAGGTATCCCCAGAAAAAATGGCATGGTCCTTTCCCTTTTCATCCTTTAAAAGATAGGTGGTACTTTCCATAGTATGGCCCGGTGTATGTAAAACGGTAATGGTCAATTTTCCCAATTGAAATTCTTGTCCATCCTCCGCTATAATAGCATCAAAGGAAGGCTTGGCCGTTGGTCCATAAACAATTGAGGCACCAGACTCCTTGGCCAAGGTAACATGTCCACTCACAAAATCGGCATGAAAATGGGTTTCAAAAACATATTTGATCCGTGCATTGTCCTCTTTCGCCCTTTTAAGATAAGGTTCAACCTCTCTTAGGGGATCCACAATGGCAACCTCTCCCTCGCTCTCTATGTAGTAGGCTCCTTGAGCCAAACATCCGGTATAAATCTGTTCTATGTTCATTCGCATCAATTTTTATTTTCATTTCCCTCTAGGGTCGAAAATGATGTATTGCAATATTTGATGTAAAAATACGGCGATTTACATCAATCTTTCGTAACCTTAGTTACGCTTCATCAGATTTTGATATGCTACTCTTTCTTCAAGTTCCGTTGGGGTCTTTATATGATCAAAATAATCAACAGCCTCCGTCGTGCGCGCAAAGAGAAATTCCTTCCCAAGTACATCGATAAGAGCACTGCTAAAAATAATATCCCGGGTAGGCCCAGTAGCCCTTGCAATATAAAATTGAATACTTTTTTGGTGCAATTCCTCAATTATCCGTACCAACATTTGAGTGGCCGTAGAGTCAATATAATTTATAGGTTCGGCATTAAGTATCACCGCTTGTAGCCCTTTACCCTTGGCCTTAATATGCTTGAACAATTGCTTTTTAAAATAGTCTTTGTTACCAAAATACAATTGTGCATCAAAACGAACGATGAGCAGTTCATCGCGTACCTCAATTTCGTTGCTAAATCGGTCTATATTACGGTAATAATCGGACTCCTTAATCCTGCCCAAAACCGCAAAATGAGGTTTGGAACTTTTATAGACCATCAATACCAATGAAAACAGTACACCCATCAAAATACCTTGAGGAATGCCTATGAAAAGTGTAATCAGAAAAGTAACCGCCAAAATCGCAAACTCGTCCCTGCGATATATCCAAAGCATTTTAGGATACGCTACATCAATGAGCCCAAAAACCGAAACCATAATGATACTGGCCAGTACCGCATTGGGTAGATAGTAGAATATTGGAGTTAAAAAAAGGAGGACAATCACAACCAGAACAACACTGAACACGGATGCCAAATTGGTTTTTGCGCCAGAATCTTGATTTATCGCCGAGCGTGAAAAGCTGGCCGCAACGGGATACGACTGAAAGAAAGACGCTATTAAATTGGAGGAGCCCAAGGCCACCAATTCTTGATTGGCATCCACGGTTTCCTTTCCGCTTTTTCCTTCCAGGGATTTCCCGATGGAAATAGCTTCCATATAACCTACCAAGGCCAAAGTAAGCGCAATAGGCCATATATCCATTATGTTCTTTAAGTTGATCTGCGGCACCTTAAAACCTGGTAACCCCTTAGGTATATCCCCGACGATATGAACTCCATAGGACTCCAATTGCAATGCATAGACTGCCAAAATCCCCAGTATCACTACCAAGAGAATACCCGGAATCCTTGGGTTCCATTTTTTAATCAATAGGATAGCCAAAATACCCAGGCCGCCAATAGCAAAATCAATGAAATTGGTCTCCTTTGCTTTTTCCAAAACATTGCCGATCAACTCATGAAAATGACTGCTATTTTCAACAGAAATGCCCAGAAGATGTTTTAATTGACTAAATATGATGATAAAAGCTGCGGCGGAGGTAAAACCACTAATTACAGGTTTGGACAAAAAATTCACTAAGAAACCCATACGCAAAAGCCCCAAAATCAGTTGAATGGCTCCTACCAAAAAGGCCATTAAAATAGCCATGGCGATATAGTTTTCCAGACCGGTAATGGACATAGCACCCAAACCTGCGGCAACCAGCAAGGAATCCAAGGCCACCGGGCCAACGCCCAATTGTCTCGAAGTTCCCAAAAAGGCATATACCAGCATTGGGACCAGGGAAGCATAGAGTCCATAAACCGGTGGTAGGCCCGCGATCATAGCGTAGGCCATCCCTTGAGGAATTAGGATTATGCCCACCGTAAGTCCGGCCATCAGATCCTTGGTCAGCCAACTCTTATTATAATTAGGTAACCATTGCAGGAACGGAAAGAAGCGTTGCATGGACCAAATGTACCAATAAAAGAACAATGCCCCCGTAACCCATGTTACCGATTAATCTGGTCTAGTCGATATTACCGCCTACGGGAAGGCCGCTGGGTACGGACTGGGGAATCTCCTTATCAAAACTATCATCGTTCAAGGTGTTCAAGAAGGAAATAATCAGTGACATTTCCTTTACGCTCAATTTCAATTCACGAACAAAAGGATCAAACCCTTCTTTAGGTACATGTGGGTTTCGCTCCTTACTGTTGGCAATGTCCTCGTAAAATTCGAGTACACGCTGCAAATTCTTTAAGCTACCATTGTGCATGTACGGTGCCGTAAAGCGAAGATTACGCAAAGTAGGGGTCCTAAAGGCGAAACTGTCCCCGATTCCTGCATCCGGAGCTGGTAATTTCCTGTTTTCCGGAACTCCAAGGACATGGGGCTTGTAATCGGAGAACATGGGGCCGTTATGGCAATTGGCGCAACCTACTTTTTGGAACAGTTCGAAACCTTCTTGCTCAGAAATAAGAATGGCTTCCTTATCTCCTCTCATATATCGGTCAAAACGGGAATTGTTGGTGACCAGGCTACGCTCAAAGGCAGCGATGGCCTTCCCTAGGTTTTCCACGGAAATGGCTTCGCTTTCTTCAAAGGCAAGCCCAAACAACTTCTGGTATTCCGGTATTTGTTTTAAGCGTTCCACGACCACGTCCAATATCCCTTCCTCGGAATGGCCATGGCCACGCATTTCCTCGAGCGCCTTTATCGGTTCCAACGCCTGCTTTTCCAAACTTTTTACCCGGTCGTCCCAAAACATTGAAGCGTTTTCCGGAGTATAACTATTGAACACGTCCATACCATTAAAAGCGGTGTTGATAATGGTTTGCGCATTTCGCTTTACAAAAGGGATGTCATTGGGAACATTAAACCTACGTTTACTACCTAATCCATGGGCATTGGCACCCATGGAAATATCCAAAAATTCGGCATAGCCGGTATTCGGATGATGGCAGGTGGCACAGGCCACATCTTTATTCCCCGAAAGAATGGGGTCATAAAAAAGTAGTTTTCCCAATTCTACTTTTTCCGGCGAAGCAGGATTGTCTTTAGGTGATTTTATCGTTTCCGGGAGGCCGGCAAACCGAACTATGGTGGTAGGTCTTTCAGATGACCTTTTCCTTTTTACATTGGAGTCCTTACACCCTGAAAAAAGTATCATCCAAATCAAAAAAAACGAACTGAAAGCAGCTTTTCTCACATTTATCAATGAAGCATTGTCAACGAAAATAATTAAAAATAACGGAACGAAACCTGAGGATCATCAGGTCTAAAAAACATTGTCTTAATCAAAGCTTTTGTCAAAAAGTAAGGATACGATGGTTACAAATTCCCATTTTCTACTTACAAACAATTTATCCTGTCCTATTTCCAAAGGTTCATTTGTCAAACAAGTATACATAAAATCAAATACAATGGACATTACACACAATTTACACATTAAGGCCAACCCGGAAAAAATCTACCATGCCGTTACCACAAAAAATGGGATTAGCGGTTGGTGGTCAAAAGACTGTTCCGTGGGAGAATCCGAAGGGGGAAACTCTTTGTTAAAATTTGATAAACAAGGGACACCGGTCGAAATGGGTTTTATAACCTTGGAGCTTGTTCCACATAAAAAAGCCGTATGGGAATGTATTTCCATGCCCAATCCTGCATGGATAGGTACAAAGATCAGTACGGAGATATCGGAATCAGGTGAAGGTTGCGATATTATTTTCTCCCATACTGGTTTTGATCAAAAATGGAAGGGGCAAGAACCGTTTGAACAGACCAGAGGTACTTGGAATCATTTTATGGACAGTCTGGTATCCTATTGTGAAAAGGGTAAAGGCCAGCCTTGGTAAGGAAAATATAGTTCCTAAGAGGTCAGCTTTTTGGGAGCATATTTTCACATTCCCTGATTTTATCCTGGATAAAGGCAATCTCCTTATTGGAAGGGCCCATGGCTAACGATTTTTCCAAAAACACCTTTGCTTTTTGGTAGTGCTGCAGTTTCATATGGAAGATCCCCTGTGTTACAGGTAACAGATGGTATTCTTTTAAAGAATCATTTTTGGCCATATTATCCAAGAGCGAGAGTGATTTTTCCACCCCCTGAAGTTTGCTTTGAATGATGG
Organism: uncultured Flavobacteriaceae bacterium; assembly: GCA_947494715.1. GTDB lineage: Bacteria > Bacteroidota > Bacteroidia > Flavobacteriales > Flavobacteriaceae > Ulvibacterium. Next base: position 75,679 of record CANLWG010000018.1, read on the forward strand.
CCAGATTTAGTTGGATTATCGGGTTTGGCTTTAATTTTCCCAATAGCAGGTAGTGGTCATGAATAACCTGCCAATCGGTTTGCTCAAAACTGGCTGACAGACAATGTTCCGCGGCGATACGCGCTTCCACATGATATGCCGAAATAACGGTATCATGAAGTGATTTTTTGAGATATCCCATGCCAATATGGATCAGATCCCTGTTCCAAAGACTTCTATCCTGATCCTCAAATAGGATAATGGTTCCTTTATCATCGATCCGGGCATCGAAACGCGCCGTATGAAAACACATAAGTGCCAATAACGCATTTAATTTATGATCGTCCTTAAAACGGTCTACCAGTAATTTGGCCAATCGAATGGCCTCAAGGCACAATTCCTTCTTGATAACGGATTCGCCACCGGTAGCATTATATCCTTCATTGAACAATAGGTACAAGCTTAGACCAACGGTATCCAATTTTTCAATAAGCTCGCTCCCCTGTGGAATGGTAAACGGAGTTTGTGTTTTTCTAATTTTTTCCTTTGCCCTATACAGGCGTTTGTTGATTGTGGACTCCGTTGATAGCAAAGCCTTGGCCAATTCCTTTATGCCAAACCCGCAAAGTGTTTTCAACGTAAGGGCAATCTGTGATTTTGTGTCCAGAGCGGGGTGACAACAGGTAAAAATCATTCGAAGTTGACTATCCTTTATTTCATCATCCAAAAAAAAGGCATCAATATCTTCGACGGAATTGTGTGACAAAACATGGATATGATGGTGCCTTAACATCATATGGTTTCGTTTTATTTTATTTAACGCCTTCCGTTTTGCAACTTGTACCAGCCAGCCTGTGGGGTTAGCTGGTATCTCCCCTGTACTCCAATTACTCAAGGCGGAAATCAATGTTTCCCGCACCACATCTTCGGCCAGTTGTAGGTGCGATGGGCCAAAGAGTTTTGTAAGCGTGGCCAGAAGTTTTCCGTACTCTGTGCGAAAAAGGCGCTCTACAATCTGTTCGCTCTGGTAGACCAAAACCTAGCTCATTTTAGGAAAGGCAATGGGCCGTACCTCAATGGAATATAGACCCAGATGTGGAGAAGAAAGGGCAATTGCATTGGCCTCTTTCTGATTCTTGGCTTGAATCAGAAAAAATCCTGCAATAATTTCCTTGGATTCCAGAAAAGGGCCATCGGTCAAAATCGGGTCATTTTTGGACTGGAGCAAGGCACCGTTTTCCTCCAATCTTTGCCCACCCAAATAGTTTTCTCCCAGGCCTTCTACCCAGGTCTTATATGCCTCGAAGATATCCTGTAATTCATTTGGGGAGAGATGGTTCATACCATCTCCTTTTAATATCAATAAGAATTCTTGCATGTCGTTTTCCTTTATGACAATCTAGGAATTATTTTTAGGACGTGATATCTAATTTTGTACAAGAAGTATAGTCTAAGCGTGGACCATTATGATATGTTACCCTTTATCATGATATCACTTTTTATCTGTTCCAATTCCCTCACTTCGATTTTCCCGTCGGTCGGTAGCATATTTTGCCACACCCAATTATAATGTTCGATTACTTTTTCCGCTTGTAAATGTGGCCTTGCCCCGGTTGTGTGCCCATCAGCAACTACTGTAATGGAATAATCCTTGGTCAATGCCGACTGAACAGTAGATTCAACACAAAAATCGGTTGCACAACCCGTAATGAACAACTCTTTTATATCCAATTCATTAAGCTTCGATTGAAGATTGGATTTGTAAAAAACATCATTCGCATATTTATCCACCAAAATGTCTATTGGCTTTAGAATTAGCTCATCCAAGTTTTCCCATTCCGTCGAGTTTTTTTCAAATTCTCCGGTTCCCGTCCCATCATGCTGAATACAGAATACAGGAAAACCTAAAGTTCTAAACAGTGCGGCCAGTTCGTTTATACGTTTAACTACTCCATCCGTATCAAACCGAGGTGTTCTTGAAGTAAAAGAACCTTTTTGCATATCAATTATTAACAAAGCTGTTTTGTTTTTCATTTTTAGCCCTTGCCGGTATTTAGATGCTGTACGGCTTATTTATTTAAACCTATAATTTTAGTAGTTCTCCCCTCATCAAATTACATGAATCAATCATTCAACTTCCCTAAAAACACATTCACTTTGGGGTTCATCGGATTACCCGCAAGGCGGCGAAGTGTTGCGATCTGCCCGGCATGCCAAACGGCGTCTTCAATGGGTCCATTGATCTGGTTCCAAATTGGAAATTCAGAAGTACCCCTGGACCGCACGAAAATTATTTTGTGCTCGGCTAGGTCTTCCGTTGTTTTGAACAGCGAACTGGCCTCGGCCAAATTTTCCAAAGTGGTCTTTCGCTTTTTATCGTTATCCATCGGTGATTGTTTCTTGGAGAAATCACGAGGTCTTTTTTGGGCCGATCGTAAAATGGTCAATGAAAGATTGTATACATGGTCCATGGTTTCGGCAATGGTACGGCCCTCATTGTCCGGTTGGTACTCTAATTCGTTCGAAGTAAGTCCTTCCGTGGCCCAATAGTAGCGAAAGCCAAGACCATCTATCATCCTGGAGATCACTGTACCGGGGGTAACCATTTCCGGGGCTTTTGGGATTGTCGCATAGGGAAGGGAATCATTCATGGTATTCTGAGCGTTTAGGGTGATACAAATGAAAGCGAAAAGCAAAGTCAAGGGTTTTTTCATGGAAGAGCCGATAGTATTTTTAGGAGCTAAACTTAGAGATTGTTTTAGAATATGTCAACTTTTATTTCCTGACCATGGGAAGGCGTTAGTCTGGATACAATTTTCCAACCCTTCCGTCTTCCCGACTTTCGTCGGGAAGCCACCTTCCCTTTTCCAAGGGAAGGGGCAAAACGTATGGCTGTGGCAAGTCATAAAACTAAAGCTCCAACACTTTGATCTGGTTGCGGTGCATCTCAATCTTACCTTCCTTTTCCAATTTTTTCAATAATCGGGAAACGACCACTCTTGAGGTATTCAGGTCATAGGCAATTTCTTGATGAGTCGTTGAGATAACCTCATCATGGTTTACCTTGGCCTTGTCCTGTAAATGTTTTAGGAGTCGCTCGTCCATCCGCATAAAAGCCAAGGTATCCACGGTTTCCAAGAGCTCTTTGACCCGTATATGGTAGCTGTCCAAGATAAACTCCCGCCAACTTTGATATTTTGCCATCCAGATTTCCAGTTGCTCCACGGGAATCATAAAAAGCTCTGTATCCGTTTCGGCCACGGCCCGAATCTCGCTTGTATTCTTACCCATACAACAGGAAAAAGTTAGGGTACAAGTATCTCCCCTTTCAATATAATAGAGTACCAATTCGTCCCCTTTATCATCTTCCCGAAGTATTTTAATGGCACCATTAAGCAGCAACGGCATATGGGTTATGGTTTGACCGATGTCCATTAAAAGTTCCCCTTCCTGTACTTTTTTATAAACGGCCACGTCGCTAATCTCTTTGAGCAACTCTGGCTCAAAAAGGTAATCATAGTTTTGTTGTAAAGCTTCGTTAATCATGTGGGAATTATGAATACTTTAAATTCTTCTTCATCGCTATTCAATTGTTGAAAGCCTTGCTGTAAGTTTTTCTGATCTACGGTATAAGGGTAAAATGTAATCGGTTCGATACAGACCATATTCGGGACCTCTGTCCATAACATAAAATGTCCAAAACCTTGGGTCTTGATAAGCAATTCCCTTTCGTCTTTTAGAATGATTTGGTCACAGTCGGGAACTTGTAACGCCCTACTCCCAACAGCTAGGACATCCGGTAGCGTAATGGCCTTGGCTCCTGCGTTTATCATTGGATTCTTTGAATGCAGTTTAAAGGCAGGGTGATAGCCCAACATAAACGGCATACCCTCATCGCCAGAAATTGTAAACGTGATTTCCAGCCCCTTGCCGGTAAGCTCAAAGTGCTTCTTGAATTGGAAATTGTATGGCCAGGACAACTCCCCTTCAGTAGATTTTTTTGGATATTTCGAATTCTTGATGGTTGTACCCGCTATGTATTCTTTTTGGAACATGGCTTTGGTATCGGACTGGGAACGAAGTCTATATTCCATTTCCCGTAGCAATCCGTGTTGGTCTTGGACGGCATCGCCCTTGGGGGTAGTAACTTTAAAATCTGCTTCCGCCGTTGGACCGATTATCGGGAACATCTCGGTATCTGAACTACGCCAGCCGGGACTTCCTTTTTGATGGATGAATTCATGTCCATCTACCTGATAGCCCACGAGTTCCCCAGCGTCGATTTTGGCCCATTGGTTTTCGAACTGTAACTGAATCATGGTTACTGGTTTATTAACCTATAGATTAAAATCGCGGTACGCTTGGTCAAGGCCTCGATCGTATTTAGGTTTACCGTTTCTTCAGGCGTGTGTGCTCCGGAACCCATGGTACCCAATCCATCCAAACAATTTACATATTCGGCTACAAATGAGGTATCGGCCGCGCCACGTTTTCCAGGATCATAGGCCAAAACCTCACCTTGGCCCAAATCCAAGCTCACTCGGTTCAATTGCTGCAACAGTTTTTGGTTCCCCTCTGTAGGCTCCATGGCCGGATAGCTATCGGTAAAACTAATTTCCGCAGTGGTCTTTGGCAGATGATCGGCAACGATTTCACGCATTTTGTTCCGTGCCCTCTCCTTTTGTTCTTCGGACATGAATCGGAGTCCTCCTTTGACCAATGCGGTTTGAGAAACCACATTGCTTTTGCCAAAGGCATCACCTTTTCCAGTTTTTATATCGTAATCGATAAAGGTACCGCCCAATAACACACCCGGATTAAAGGTGAGGTACTGTTCGCCTTTAACCTGCTCATAAAATCCGTTTAGGATACGGGACATCTCAAAAATGGCCCCAGCCCCGGTTCTTTCACTAAAGACACCTGAGGAATGGGCCCGTTTACCTGTAGTTTTCAACTCCCAGCCTGAAGCTCCCCTACGGGCGACGGTAGCATAATTAAATCCCGTGGAAGTTTCAAACCCCAAGGCGATATCACTCCGTTTGGCGGCCTGGATCAAATCCTTTCGACTGATTTCCAAGGGTTTTCCGGTACTTTCCTCATCACCGGTAAAGGCCACAATTATCTGGGTATCGTTTAATAGCCCATTCTCCCGCAAAGCCTTTAGGGCATAGAGAATAATAACATTGCCTCCCTTCATATCATTACCACCCGGCGCATGGGCAATACTATCGTTGACCATTTTGAATAGCTGAAAGGGGCTATCCTCCTCGAATACGGTATCCAGGTGACCTATTAAAAGTAATTTTTTTCCTTTGTTTCCCGAGGTTTCCGCGAACAAGTGTCCGGCACGGTTCATTTCCACGGGCATGGAAATCCATGAGGTCTTAAAACCCAAGGCATCGAATTCCTTTTGAAAAACTTCGCCTACCTTTTTTACTCCTTCTAAATTTAGGGTACCGCTATTGATATTGACCACTTTTTCCAAAAAATCAACGGCAGCGGTATTGTTCCTTTCAACAGATGCGATGATTTTTTTTTCAGCTCTTTTGAGCTTTTGGGATTGTAGGGCAAGACTCAAAAATCCCACAAGCAATACAAGTAGACAATCTCTAATTTTCATACAACAGATTTGTTATTCAAGATACCAAAACTAATCCAAAAACCCCTGCTTGCGCATCCAATCGTCATTGAACATTTTGGCTACATAACGACTTCCATGGTCATGAAAAAGAACTACTACCACGTCATCCTCCTTAAAATGTTCCTTAAGTTGTAGCACCCCCTTAATAGCAGCTCCGGCGGAATTACCCAAGAACATGGCCTCTTCTCTGGCCAAGCGTTGTGTATAGACCGCGGCATCCTTATCGGTTACTTTGGTAAAACCATCTATGGTATCAAAATCCACATTTTTAGGCAAGATGTCCTCGCCAATGCCCTCGGTGACATACGGATAAATTTCGTTTTGGTCGAAAATGCCCGTTTCGTGATATTTTTTGAAGACGGAACCATAGGTATCCACGCCCCAAACCTTGATATTCGGATTTTTGGATTTTAGATACTTGCCCACCCCGGAAATCGTTCCTCCAGTACCAACGCCCACGACAAAATGGGTAACCGTTCCTTGGGTCTGTTCCCAAATCTCCGGACCGGTACTTTCAAAATGCGCCTTGGTATTGGATGGATTATCATATTGGTTTACGTACCAAGCATTAGGGGTTTCTTTGGCCAATCTTCTGGCCGTGGAATAGTAGCTTCTGGGATCATCCGGTTCAACATCAGTGGGGCAAACATGCACTTCACTTCCCATAGCCTTTAGTATATCCACTTTTTCTTTGGATTGCTTGTCCGTAGTTACGCATATAAGCCTATATCCCTTAACGGTCGCGGCCAAGGCCAGCCCCATTCCGGTATTGCCGGATGTACCCTCAACGATTGTACCGCCAGGCTTTAGGAGTCCGGCTGATTCAGCATCCTCTATCATCTTGAGGGCCATCCGATCTTTTACAGAGTTTCCTGGATTGAAAGTTTCGTATTTAGCCAATACCAGACAAGGTAGTTCGGCTGTAAGCCTATTGATTTTTACCAAGGGTGTATTTCCAATGGTATCGAGTATATTTTTTGCGTATTCCATGCGGTGCTAAAGATAGGCAGAACATGTTCAAGGGTCAAATTCAAATATCAAATTCAAGCACAAACTCAAACATTAGACTTTAAACCTTTCAAATCCTGAACTATTCAAACTGAATCGCTTTGACCGGAGTAATTTTCGTAATGGCGTAGGACGGTAATAAAAGCATCAAGAGGCACAATACGAGCACCCCAATATTCAAAATGAGTATCGTAGGAAAATCTATATATACGGGAATGTATTCTATGTAGTATTCCTCCGGATTGGGAAACTTGAAAACCTTAAACTTATGCTGTATCCATAAAAAAACTAGGCCCAAGGTATTTCCCCAAAGTAGACCTACTCCTATCAAATAGGCGGCATTGTACAAAAAAACCTTCCGTATACTCCAATTTGGAGACCCCAGGGCCTTTAAAACACCTATCATTTGGGTACGTTCCAGTATTAATACCAATAGGGCCGTAATCATATTAATGCCCCCAACGATAATCATAATACCTATAATTAGGGCAATATTAAAATCGAAAAGACCGATCCATTCAAAAATCTTAAAGTATTTATTGGTAATGGTCTGGGTATCTAAATTCGAAAGGGTCTTCCCATATATTTCACTGGCCTTTGCATCAATATCGTCGAAGCTGTCCAAAAAAATCTCAAAATTTCCCACTTGGTTTTCCGTCCATTTGTTCATACGCTGAATATGGCGGATATCCACAAAAATGTACTTACTATCTATTTCCTCAAAACCACTGTCGTAAATGCCTGTTATCTTAAACCTTCGTTGATTTGGAGTTTTGGATGCATCCCCTTCCTTTAAAAAAAAGGTGAAAAAAGAGTCCCCTACATTAAATCGCAATCGGCTGGCTATACGGCGTGAAAGCAATACTTCATCATTCAATTTGCCACTAAAATCCGGTAATTGGCCCTCTACCAGGTATTCCCTAAAAACATCCCAATTGTAATCCTTACCAACGCCTTTGGCAATAATGCCCTCAAAGGTTTCCTCAGTACGTATGATTCCTCCTTTGCTGGCCACGGCCTGTATATGGGAAATGCCTTCAACCGATTTAAATTCGGGATAGAAGTCTTGTTCCAGGGAAACGGGGACAACGGATACCTCGGAGTTGTTATTGTCGTAGTTGTATATCTGGACATGGCCGTTGAAAGCAGATACCTTCTCACGGATTTTTTCCTTAAGGCCCTGCCCTGTTGCAATGGCAATCAGCATCATAAGGATACCCAATGCAATTGCAGCTATTGCTATTTTTATTATCGGTGCGGAAATACTAACTTTATGTTCCTTACCGGTAATGAGCCTTTTGGCAATGAAATATTCAAAATTCAAAAGATGGTGATTTTCTCCAATCTCAAAAATACATTTTTATTGTGGTTTTTGATTGTCTCGGCCTGCGGAAACGTGGACAAAACCCAGAAGCCCACATCCGACGATACGGTATCGAAAAATGCATCCAATCAAATACTTCCGGTAGTGGTCGCAGCGAACAGGACGGAAAAATACCTCCCATTGTTAGAAGGAAAAAAAGTTGCCATTGTGGCCAACCAGACCAGTGTGCTATTTAAAGAGACAAAAGGTGAAACTACAGAACCTCATATTCATTTGGTGGATTCTTTACTTGCACTCGGAATCCAAATCCAAAAGGTCTTTGCTCCCGAGCATGGTTTTCGGGGCCAGGCCGATGCGGGGGAAAAGGTAAAGGACGGTACAGATACCGAAACGGGACTGCCGTTAATTTCGCTTTATGGTAAAAACCGAAAGCCTTCCCCGGAACATTTGGAAAACTTGGATGTTGTACTCTTTGATATTCAAGATGTGGGGGTACGATTTTATACCTACATTGCCACGTTACAATTAGTAATGGAAGCTTGTGCCGAGAATGGTGTTCCCCTAATCGTCCTGGATAGGCCCAATCCCAATGGACATTATGTAGATGGACCTACCATGGAATCAGCACATACCGGGTTCTTGGGGATGACCGAAATCCCTTTGGTCTATGGCATGAGTATTGGCGAATATTCAAAAATGATTAATGGGGAAGGATGGCTTAATGATAGTATACAGGCGGATCTTACCGTTATTCCCCTAGAAAACTATACCCATCAGACGACATATAGTCTTCCGATCCGGCCCTCTCCCAATTTACCCAATGATACAGCCATTAATCTTTATCCCAGTCTTGGGCTTTTTGAAGGTACCAATATCAATGCAGGAAGGGGAACGGAATTTCAATTTCAACGCTACGGGGCCTCTTTTTTGGACGAGTCACAATACAGTTTCAAATATTGGCCAAGACCTAATTTCGGTTCCAAAAACCCCAAGGAAAATGGAGAAGTTTGTTACGGGAAAGACTTGTCCCAACAGCCTAAAATGAGCGAGGTCTCCTTACAATGGCTGCTGGACGCTTATATGAATGCCGAAGATAAGGACAAAGTGTTCAACACCAACGGCTTTACCAGACATGCCGGTACCGAAACATTGCAACAGCAAATCGAAGCGGGACGTACCGAGGAAGAAATAAAAGCAGGTTGGCAACCGGATTTGGAGAAGTTCAAAAAAATCAGGGAGAAGTATCTCCTCTACGAATAACGCTTTTTATCCGTTGGAACATATTCATTTCTTTTGAGGGGTTATTCGATCAAAGGGAAGTTCTTCATTTTGATTTTGTCCTTTGGTCATTTCAATTCTTTTATACTATTAGCATTTTCATCCCAAATAATAATTTTTCCTTCTTTACTTGAAGTTACTATGTATTTCCCATCCGGACTCCAATCTATGCCCCACAAATAATCTTCTGTCAATTTTGATTGGGCCAGCAATTCACCACTTTTGGACCACACTCTTAGTGCATCACTAGCAGTCGCCAATTTTTTACCATCGGGATGCCACCTTATATTTCTATATTCTACAGTACTTCCTTTAATTTCATTGAGTTTGATTCCCTCCATATTCCAGAACTGCACCATTTTATCTTTTGCATTTTCTAGATCACCATAGTCTCCAACAACAAAGAAATCACTGGATCTGTGCCATTCCACACATAGCAAAAAAGCTTCTTCCAATCTAGGTTGAAAAGTCTTAATGGTATCTCCTAAGTGACTGTAGATTCCTATTTGTGAACCTACGGTTACCATAATATTTTTTGATGGGTGCCAATCCAACCCTGCCACCGCTTTTGGGTCTGCTAAAAATCTGCTTACAAGCGTACCGTCAAGCATATAGACGGACACGGCATCTTCAAGTTCGGAGACGGCCAAAAGATTTCCAGTATAATTCCAGTCCAAGCCCCGAAAACTGGATTTCAAGTCTTGTAAATCAATCCATTCCCCTTTATCAAGGTCAAGTATTCTTGCTTTTATGGTCCTGCTCTGGGTTATTATGGCCAGGATATTTTTAAAGGGATGCCACTTTATCCTACTGAGCTGTACGTCCTTTACGGGATAGGTTTTGATGAGTTCAAATGTTTTTCCATCAAATAGTTTTAGCACATCCTGATTGCCCCCGGCAGCTATATATTTGCCATTGGGACTCCAGGCCACAGTCCATATGGTTTTCTTATCTTCCGTTTGTTGGTAAGCCTTATTATATGTTAAAATTAGTATTAAGAGTAAAAACCAGGTTTTTACATTGGCTTCAATCATATCGATTTTATTTATCTGATTTAAGGGTAACGGTAACCTCAAACTCAATGGCATCGGAAATGATATCATCCTTTAGGCCATCCAAAAGACTTTTGGATTCATAGTTTACGTTCCACCGTGTTCTGTCTATGATGAATTGGGATTTCATTATCAGTTGTTCACCACTTTGATCCAAAGTGGATGAATAGTTTATCGGTTGCGTTATTCCCTTAATCGTTAGATGTGCCTCTATATCGAGATTGCTACGGTCTTTATGCGTTATTTTAAGAATTTCCAATCGGGCCTTTGGGTATTTTTCGACATCAAAAAAATCTTCGTTTTTTAGGTGTTCTACAAGCATTTCATTGTATTTACCATCCGTGTTTCTTATGGTATTCATATCAATTTCAAAGTCACCCCGGAATATGGAATCTTTTTTCAGAACAAGACTACCCTTTTCAAATTTTACCGTCCCGAAATGTTTGTTGAATTTGAAAAGGTTGGAACCTGTCCATTTTATGATGCTGTTGGTAGTATCCACATGAAATCTTTTTTGGGCATTGAGCACTGAAAAGAAACTCGTGGCAATCAATAGGAAAACAACTTTTTTCATTTTATGTATTTTCGGATAAAACTAGGGGGGATACCATCAAACAAGGTGAAAAAAGTGTAAAAGAAGTGCAAAAAATTGCAACTTTTTACTTGGCGATTGCGCTGAAGTAGGTCAATTATTTTTTTAAGCCCTTTTTTGCTTATAACTTCGTTAATCCCATGAGGATATGGACTAGTAACATGGTGCAAAATGATAGTCCCTATGGGAACCTTAAAAATTCAGGATATGAGAATAATCAAGATTCTTTTTCCAATATTGCTTTTGGGATCACTATCCTTCACTTTAGTAGGATATATTGCCCATGATGAAAAGGACCATTTTCCTGAGCTAGCGAAGATTGCATTGCGAGTTTCCGGCAACAGATTTCTACTGGCCGACCATGATTCTACCTCATTGGTATTACCTATAGTTGAGTTGGACCAAAATCGATTTGAACTGTCCTTTCAAAGACCTTTATCCATAATGCCGGATAGTTTGGTAAACATCATAAGTAATAGCTTCCAAGTTTCCAATTTACCAAAAGACTATATTGTTGAGGTTATTGATTGTGACAGCAAACAGGTTGCCTATAGTTATCAAGTATCCAAGAACGTAGAAAAGAACCTTATTCCTTGCATAGGTCGCAAACTTCCATCCAATTGCTATAAAGTACATGTGCTCTTTACGGAACAAAAAGCAGGTTTGTTCTCTTATAAAAACTATTCCCTGCTTTCTTTTGTACTTATTGGTTTTCTAGGTTTGGGATTATTACATCGCAAGAAAGAAAAAGGTAAAGGTTTAGTCCAGGAGGTATCACATTATTCGAAAATCGGTGCCTATACCTTTTATGAACACCAAAATACATTGGTAAAGGACGATCTGATCATACAACTTACTTCCAAAGAATGTGAGCTACTCAAAATACTTAACAAAAATCAAAATAAAGTGGTAAAAAGAGATTTGCTCATAAAGGAGGTATGGGAAGATAATGGTGTTTTCGTTGGACGCAGTCTTGATACCTTTATTTCGAAAATCAGAAAAAAGCTAAAGAACGATGCTACCATAAGAATAGTCAATGTTCACGGGGTAGGATATAAACTTGAAGTGTCATAATAGTTCAACCCTCCTCGTAGTAGTCGGAAAAATCAAAAGGAAGTGTTGGAAATACCCGAAACGAAGTGCCCAAATCTAGGTAACGTGAATAACAGATAAGAAAAGAGGGGGAGTCATTTGTTTAATTGGCTGTTTTTCGTAAACTTAAATAGAGATATACTCTTATTGCCAGGATGAGAAAGAATATGAAAAAAACAGAACCCTTCAGATATTGATGCCGCACTATTAAGAAAAAGGGCATCTATAGAATCGGTAGCAACAAACTCAAAAAAATCTTTAAAACAGGGCACACAAGGTACCATTCGGTCGAGGAGTTTTTGGTCAATCTGGCGGCAGGACGCCTTCATACTGATTTTTTAAATCAGACCTTCCCTGAACATTCCCCCATCGAAACCAACCAGTTACCTTTATAATCTTATGGATTTGAGTAAAAGGAGACCACGATGTCATGCTCAACAGTTGATTTCATATCATTAGTTGCCAATTTTTATAGTCCCTTTTGAAATTTATGTTGTATTTCTAGGCCATTGCCCTTGCAAAACCTACGGTGTCCCTGTATGTTTTAGGGGAAATATCGGCGTTGTTCTTGAAAAACCGACTGAAATAATGCTCATCGTCATATCCCAACTCATAAGCAATCTCCTTTACGGATTTATTGGTAAGATAGAGTTCCCGTTTGGCCTCGATAATGATTCGTTCAGAGATTAGATTGGTCATGGTCTTGTTGAAATGGTTTTTGGTAATCTTTGCCAAGGCCTTAGGGCTTATATTTAATAGCTCCGCATAGTCGCCTGCAGAATGTTTTGTCTTGTAATGGGCCTCGATAAGGTTTTTCAGTTTCTGTAGAATAAAAGGTTTCTGGTCATCCGGCAGTGCATTCAATTCTTCAGGCTGCTGCTTGGCTTTTGACCTAGATGCCGTTATCAAAAATATCTTCAGATACGAAACCAATAATTCGTATTGGGCCAAATCCGCTTTTTGAATTTCTACGCCCATTTGAGAGATAAGCATTTCAAACTGGAGTCTTGTTTCGTCCGTAACACATAACATAGGTGGGTTATAGATATTGTTAAAAAGAACACCGTTACAGGCCACTTGCCTATGATGCTTATGAATACAGAAGAAATCGGGATGAAAATTCAACACCACCCCCTCAATAGAGTCTTTTTCAACAAGCATAAAGGGTTGATAGGGCGTAATGGCGAACATCGTGTTTTCGGCGAATTCATATTCCGAAAAATCTATTTTAGCCGTTCCACTCCCTTTCCTTATCCAAATCAAGGAATAATAATTATACCTATTGATTTGATTGAATTGGGAGTTGTCTTCAAACGTATTGAGTCTAAACGCTAGATTACCGGTCTGTTCGTTGATGAGGGTATTGGTATTGAAAATGTTCATGCCATAAAATTAGTTATAATCTCCTCTCTTTTTCAACAATGGGAAGGTCATTTATGCTGGCAAACCGTTTTTGCATTAGTCCATTATGGTCAAATTCCCAGTTTTCATTACCATATGCCCTAAACCACTGTCCATCTTTGTTCTGAAACTCATATTCAAAGCGCACCGCTATCCTATTTTCGGAAAAGGCCCAAAGTTCTTTTTTCAATTTGTAATTTTTTTCTATTTTCCATTTTTGGGTCAAAAAGGAAACCACTTCCTCCCTCCCATTCACGAATTCAGATCGGTTCCGCCATTCGGTGTCCACGGTATAGGCTTTGGACACTTTTACAGGGTCCTTGCTGTTCCAGGCATCTTCTGCCATTTGTACTTTTTGTTTTGCTGTCTCCTCGGTAAAGGGAGGCAGCGGAATTTTTTTCTCTATGACCATTTTTTTGAATTTTATAAGGTTGAAAAATTAGGGCAAGTAGACCAAAGCCTTCCTTGCCCCTTTGTGGTTGTGATCAACTGTTTTTTACTTTGGGCCAATTGGTATGGGCTGCTTTCTGTAATTCGGTTGTACGGGAATGCCAATCCAAAATAGTGTTGAATCGCTCACCATTGAATGGGGCGTTAAAAAACAGGTATAGTTTGCCATCAATGATGTCATAGGACTCGGGGTCTATCGGAAACTTGGCAGATTTTGCCCCAACACCCCATGCGCAGTACCCTCCAAATTGAGGTAAATACTTCTCCGGGGATTTGGCAAAGGCCATCCTATTGTCTTTTGTAAAAAAATAATAGGTCACCCCATTGTGTCTTGCGGAAAAATTTTCAAATCCTCTTCGGGGATTACCTGAGAAATAGGATACTACATCATATCCTCCAATGGCTATACCATTGCCATCAACTGGTGCAATCTGAGCTTGCAAACTAACTCCTGCAAATAACAGTCCTGTCAAAATAAATAATTGTCTTAACGTTTTCATTTGTCTTGATTTAAATATTAGTACTTGATTATTAAATCGTTGCGGTTTCCACCACAGGGAAATCAATTTCTGTGTTGGCCGTATTATTGAAATAGTTGGTTAAGATGTTAAGAGCTACATGGGCCACAATTTCCCCGATGGCTCCATCAGTATAGCCTGCCACTTTAATAGCTTCTACATCTTCGTCATCTACCCTACCCTGTTTGTTGACCAGAGCTTTGGCAAAAGTGAGTGCAGCTTCGGTTTTAGGGTCCTTGTTTCGGCCGTCCCTAGCTTGAGTTAAAGTGTCCGTATCGATATTTACCAATTTTTCTCCTATAAAAGAGTGTGCGGACAGGCAATAGTTGCAAGCGTTGGATTCAGCAATCGTCAGCGCAATCAACTCTCCTAATTTTCCTCCCAATAACCCCTTACTCAAGGCATCACTTATGTTTAGGTAACCTTCCAAGACTGCTGGAGAATTTCCCATTGTCCGCATCATATTGGGAACCATTCCCAACTTCCCTTGAATCCCTTCAAATAATTCTTTAGATCTTCCAGTGGCTTCCTTTGGATCTAATGCATGTAAACGAGTCATAATTTTATTTTTTATTGTTTGTCATTATTGACCTTACAAAGGTGGGGCACCGTATTGTCAGAAGGAATGGACAATCATCACAAGTACTTGGACATTTTTCCGTTTACGATATCCCTACTGATACAAATCAAAAAAGCAAAGGGCCAACCATTGGTTAGCCCCTTACCCATTTAACCTCACCATCATTCAAACTACCTACTCATTTCGTTGTATGTGCCTTGAACTCTTGTATGAGTTCTTTTGTGGTATACACTTTACTGGAAATCATTTTGTAGTTGGTCTGGGCAGCTCGGTCTCCATCCAATCCAGGTAACTTGGCCGAAGCCGTGGCATCGCCCACAACGGCAACCTCAAAACCATTTTCGATCAATTCCCTCATGTGCGATTCAGCACAAAGGTTACCTGACATTCCAGCTAGGATCACTTTGTCAATTTTCTGCTTTCTCAATTGCAAGGCCAAATCATTGGACTCGGATCCAAATACTTTGTGTGGACTGGTGACCACTACTTTATCTTTATTAATATACTTTTTGTAACGGGGCAACCAATCAGCTCCCGATCCTTCAAAACCTTTTACGTTCAACTGATCACCGCGATCAAACATGCTGATGTTGTGCATCAGTTTTTCGAGGGCACCCTCAAATTTCCAAACATGGTCATGCTCGTAATAGTAATGAGGAGAAATGAAAACGGGGATGTTGTACTTTTCCCCAAGTTTAAAGATTGTTTCCAAATTTTCGATGGTGTTGTTCTCCTTTACACTCTCTCCTACGGCTCCCCAAGCTACACCCTGTGGGCTTAAAAAATCGTTCTGGGGATCTGTGATCACTATTGCCGTATGCTCATCAATAGTAAATCCTGGTTCTGGTAATTGGGCAAAGACGCCCATAATTCCTGTAGTGGAAACTACAAATGTCCTAATCAAATTTTTCATGGTGTTATATTTTAAACATTAAACAAATTGTATGGTACAAAGGTGTAATGATCGGATACTCCAAAAAATGGATGATGCACGCCAGTAAATGGACATTTTTCTGCAAGGTAAAACCAGGTTACGATTTAGATAAGCTTTTATACTGCTTCCCCATCTTCAATAGCGCCAAACAAGTATACATCTAGACTTTGGCATCAAATTGTGGGATAATTAACATACAATCCCTTAATTACTGACTATTAATCAAACTAACCCAGCATGTTCTTTTTCAATGAATTATCCAATGAGCTTACCAAAAATCTTTTGGAAATAGAAAAATCTGTTCGGATGGATGAAAACCCATTGTAATCTTATTGGGTTCTCTTTAAGGAAAGTGAAGTGCAATTTATTGATTTTATGAAGGATAAACCGCTCCCGGCAGATGGCAATCTTGAGTGTAGTCCTGCCCTACCCTTTACACCAATTCCCAGAAACGGTAGTCGATATTCTTAATATTATTTAATTTTCTGTTTTTCAGTAACTTAATATAAAAAATAGCATTATTACGACCAAGGCTAAAGGTGCGAAATCCTATAAGGGGATACCTTCGGTACGCTCTTTAGCGGTCGGTAGCGACAAACTCTAGAACGTCTATAAAATAAGGCACACAAGGTACGGATCGGTAAAGGAGGTTTTGGTTAATCTGATGGCCGGACCCGCTGCGTACTTTTTTTTGAAGGAACCCTCCCTGAACATTACTCCCATAGAAACCAACCAGCTATCTTAGAAGGTTACCTAAACATTAGTTACGTTAGTTACGAATTTCAAATTCCGGCCTTGGCGGGGCCTTAAAACTTTTACCGTTATTTATAAGCTTTAGCACTTCCTGAATACCGGCTTCCAACTGAACGTCCGTTCCATTGGCCAGTTTCTGGAAATCCTCTATAACCTCTATATCCGGATCTACCCCGTGGCCTTCCTTGAACCAGCCACCCTTGGGGTTATACATCCTAAAAGTAGGTACGGTAATACGTCCATTGTCTATTAAATTAGGTGCCCCCGATATACCGATTAATCCACCCCAGGTACGGGTACCTATCAATGGCCCTAGGCCTCTCTTTTTAAAGTAATCCGGGAAAGCATCCCCACCGGATCCGCTAAATCCGTTGATGAGCATTACCTTGGGCCCAAAGTTACCAGAAGGGGGCCATGCCCAATCCTTGCCGTCCCTAACCGCCCAAAATGCCAGAGGCTTCCGATCTAACAATTCGATGAATCTATCCGGTATTTGTCCACCACTATTGAATCTTTCATCTATGATCATACCTTCTTTACTCATTTGTCCATAGAATTGTCTTACCAACTCATTTTGCCCATCCCGTCCGGTACTTCTCACATAGATATAACCTATTCTCCCATCGGTTGCCTCAGCAACGCGTTGGCGGTTATTTTCTATCCAGGACAAATGGCGCAGTCTTGTCTCGGAACGCATTGTCTCTACAAGTACTTTTTTAGCATTGGTAAAAGATGGCGTTTTATTTACCGTCAATTGCGCGGTAGCTCCGGCCAAACCTTGAAAGGCGGCGGGCAGGGGTTTGCTAGTGTCCAACGGAACACCGTTTACCGCCAGGATATAATCCCCTTCATTAATATCGACACCTGGTTTTGCCAATGGGGATCGCACTTCTGCGTCCCATGGCGCCCCAGAAATGATTTTTTTGATACGGTATTGACCATTTTCCAAATGAATATCCGCCCCTAAATAGCCCACATTTATTCTGTCCGCATTATCAATATCACCGCCACCGGTATAAGTATGGGATGCATTTAGCTCGGCAATCAGATCACCGATAATTATATTTACATCATTTCGGGAGTTGGCCTGGTCTATCAATGCTACATAGCGTGTTTTCATAGCTTCCCAATCTACTCCATGCATGTTGGGGTCATAGAAATAGTCACGTTCAAACCTCCAGACATCATTAAAAATCTGTTTCCACTCCTCTTTGGGAATTATGGTCATGGCCATATCTTTAGTAGGAACGGTCTCATCTACTTTTTGATCGGCCTCAATGTTAAGAACGGCCAATTTTTCATCTTGTATAACCAATACTTTTTTTCCGTCGGCGGAGACTTCATAATTGGATACATCCGATACAATAGTCTTGACCTCCTTCTCTTCAAAATCAAAATAATCCAGCGAGGGAGAGGCCTCCTCAGGCGAACCGGAATTGGGAAATCGCACGAACAACAGTTTATCATCAACAGTTGTTAAATGGTTTAAATTACCTGGAGCTACATCCAACAATTCAACTCGATTTTCAAACCCGGTGACTTTAATTGTAGTCTTGACTTCTTCTTCGGATTCTTTATCGTCCTTGTTCTTTTTCTTCTTTTTGGACTTGCCTTTATCTCCGTTCTCGTCTTCTTCTTTTTTAGGTGCCTCAAAAGCATCATTTTCAACTTCTAATAGTGAAGGTGTCAAACCATCCAAAGTGCCCACAGCGATATTGGTAGTATTAGGATAAATGAACGTATTGTCCAAGTCCGAATATACCGGTTGGAAAGTTCTAGTAGTCCTGAAGAAAAGATGTTTGCCGTCTTTGCTGAATGTAGGAGAGCTATCGGAATAAAAGCCCGAAGTAAGTTGGGATACGTTCTTGGTATCTATATTGTATAAAAAAATTGCAGATGTCCAGGGGTTATCGGTACCTCTATTATAAGCAACCCACTTACTATCAAGGGACCATGAAACCCGGAAGTCACGTAGACCACCTTCAAACATATATTTGCCCTGATCTATTTTTACTACTTGGCCTGTATCAATATCTACATAGTTTATGGACATGGATTGATCTACATAAACTATTTTTTTACTGTCGGGGGACCAATAAATGGTATAGTTGAACCCATTTGTAAAATTGGTAATCGTTTTTGGCTTTTGATTACCTGTCATGTCATGTAAGGTCAACTGATACTCCCCTGTAGCATCACTCCAATAGGCCAAATACTTTCCGTCCGGTGACCAGGAGGGTTTTCTTTCCGCAGTTCCAGGGCTGGATGTTAAATTGGCTACAAAACCTTTTGTTGCCGGAAGGTCAAACAATTCGCCTCTGGCCTGGACCACGACCCTATTGCCATCTGGAGAAAGCGTTGCGGCTTGCATAAACGAAGCTACATTCTTTTGTTTTGCGATAAGCCCCTTTTGATCGGAAATTAACCGGACAGTGACCTCTGATGTATTGCCCGAGGAAAGATTATACAGATAAAGCTTGCCGCCGGCCTCAAAAACAATATCCGAAGGACCTACTTCAGGAAAAGTAATGTCAAAATCCTTAAAATTAGTCAGCTGTTTGTTGGTTTTGCCAGCAACATCATATTGCCATAGATTGTTCCTTTTGTTGGGGCCGTTATCGGACATATAATAAATGATTTCTCCATTCCACATGGGCAGTTCATCATTTGCGCTGTTCTTGGTAATATTTTCGGTTTGAAAAGAATTCAGGTCAAAAACAAGAATATCGGGAGCGGTTCCACCACGATATCGCTTCCAATTTCTGTTCACTCGGGACCTGTCCGTGTAAGCAATTTTTTGTCCATCAGGAGAAAACGAAGCATAGTCACCATAGGGTACCGGTAATTTTGTAGGTGATCCGCCATTAACGGGAACGGTATAAAATTGATTGTAACGTTGACGCCCACTTTCCCTTGAGGATGAGAACAACACGGCCTTTCCATCCGGGGTCCAACCCAAAACCCTATCAAACATTCCATGATAGGTAAGGCGTTTTGGTATTCCGCCGTTTGCCTCAATAACGTATACATCGCTGTTTCCATTATAATTGGCAGTATATGCAATCATATTCCCATCCGGTGAAAATTTTGGGTAACGCTCGATTCCCTTTGGTGAACTTAATCTACTGGCAGTACCGCCCGACTTTGGAACTATCCAGACATCATCGCCATAAACAAAAGTAATTTGGGAGTCTGAGACGTCCGGATACTGCATTAGACTTCCATTGATTTGCGCATTTACGGTTCCATACAGAAACGAGAGTGCTAAAAGTAGTGTTGTCTTCATCAGATGATCTTGGTTTTAATTTTTGTAAAAGATATAGGTTTTGCTATTATTTATGATACTTAGGTTAAATAAGTAGTCCTATTTTATAGGAAAATACTTATAAATTGTACTATTATTATAATTTATTATCCATCAACTTCTTCATTTTCTCGACAATATTAAAGGCTGCCGGGCAAATGGCCACATTTTTTAGGGTCAAGTGATTAATCTGATGAAACTTTTTTCGGTCCGTATGCGGAAACTTCCTGCAAGCCTTGGGACGTACTTCATAAATGAGGCAGTGATTGTCCGCTCCTAAAAAAGCACAGGGCAACTGCTGTAATACATGATCGTTCTCCTCATCGATACGCAAGTATTCTTCAATAAATTTTTGGGGCCTCAGTTTTAAATGCTTTGAAATCCGTAAGACATCCGCATCAGTGAAAAGTGGACCTGTGATTTTGCAACAATTGGCACATTGTAGGCAATCGGTGTGCTCAAATTCCACCTCATGGAGCTCCTGCATTACGTAATCCAAGTTTTTGGGTGGTTTCTTTTTTAACCGGGCTAAAAACTTTGTGCTTTCTGTGTTTTTCTCCTTTGCCCTATGTGGAAGCTGTCTCAATATTTCCTCCATGCTTATTAAATCGTCCCTCAAAACTAGCCAAGAAATCCATAAATACACCATTTTTGTAGTAAACTAAATCCTATTAAATGGAAGACATCTTCGGCAAAGCTTTATTGGATTTTCAAATTGGACGCTATACTGAAGATATTGTTACATATTCTTCTTTAAATGTTAAGGATACCTTGCCCCTGCCCCATCTCTTCAGGGACTACGACAACATGCCCGCTCTTGAGCAAAAAGCATTAAATCTTTGTCATGGTGAAGTATTGGATATAGGATGTGGTGCAGGGAGCCATAGCCTTTATCTGCAACAGAAAGGATTTAAAGTTACCGCACTGGATCATTCCCAAGGAGCCATTGAAACTTGTAAATTCAGGGGAATTGAACAAACGGTTTGCAACAATGTTTTGGACCATACCCAAAAGTATGACACTCTTCTATTGCTCATGAACGGAATAGGTATTATCGGCAGGCTTCAAAACCTAGATCGTTTTTTTACACATCTGAAGTCTTTATTGAAACCTAATGGACAAATTTTATTGGATTCCAGTGACATCATTTATATGTACGATACCGATGAAGACGGCGGGATATGGCTTCCGAACGGCTGTTCTTATTATGGTGAAGTTCAATTTACCTTGGAATACAAAGGAGAAAAAGGACTTCCATTTTATTGGTTGTATTTGGATTACAAAACATTACAAAGAGCATCAATGGCCCATGGTATGGCCTGTGAACTCGTAAGCAATGGAGAACATTACGACTATTTAGCAAAATTAAATGTACTTTGAACCCATTTGAATACAATTGGGTACATTTTTTGCGTTATCTTGAAACATAAAAAAATTGTCATGAAAATTAATTCCATTTTAATATTATCCGCCTTCTACCTTCTGTTTTTAGGATGTTCCAGTAGTTCGGATGACGGGCCCGATAGTCCTCCTGCCATAGACAAGTCTGCCAATCTTTTAGGTACCGGTGATTCCGCAAACGATATTCTTTCCAACGATACATTTACCAAACTCAAAATTGAAATAGCCTACGTTACAGGATTCAGACCTACACCAAGAGCGATTGAGAATTTTGTAAATTATCTTAGGGCCAGAACCTTTAAACAAGACATAGAGCTTGTTTATACCCAATTGCCTTCTCCCGATGAAGAGACATTAAGCTTGGAGGAAGTTGCAGAATTGGAAAGCGAAAATAGGACAGCCTATAACGAGGATGATACTTTGGCCATTTATATTTATTTTGCCGACGCCCCTGCAGATGATGACGATGAAGAAGAAGGCTTGGTGACCCTGGGCGCCGTATATCGCAACACATCCATGATTATTCATGAGGCTACCGTATGGAGTCTAGCGGCCCAAAGTATTTTCATTTCCATTACCGATGTGGAAACGGCAACTTTGGAACATGAGTTTGGTCACCTGTTCGGCCTAGTAGATTTAGGCACGGTACCAATTAACGATCATGAAGATCCCGATGCTGCAAACCATTGTGATGTACAAGGCTGTTTAATGCGGGCGGAACTACAATTCGGAGGCCCGAGTTCCAAAAGTGCCCTGGCCGAAAAATCAGAGGGAATTAAGGCGGATTGTGCTCTGAGCGGAGCTAGTGTTCTAAAATTATTGGACACAAAGACAGCTAATGGTTCCTCAATGATCGTTCCCGACCTTGATGCCGAATGTATTTTAGATCTCCAATCTAACGGCGGGCGATAAATTTGGACGTTTTCCGTTCGGAAATCTCGAAATCAAAACTTTGGCAATCCGAGCTTGGATTACGGAATGTTCAAGTACTTATGCGTTTGTAGAGAAACAATCCATTTGGGATTTTTCATCACATAATCCACGATTAGCGGGATTGTTTTTTCGCGAACACTCCATTCCGGCTGTAGGTACAAAATACAGTTTTCGTTAACCTTTGCCGCTTCCTGCTCTGCAAAAATGAAATCATGTTTATTGTAAACGATGACCTTTAATTCATGTGCTACACCATAAATTTCCGGTTGTGGCAGCTTGTTTTTTTTGGGTGAAAGACAAATCCAGTCCCAAAGCCCTGTTAATGCATAGGCTCCCGAAGTTTCTATATGGATTTTTAAATTTTTGTCCTTAAGGGCACGAGTGAGTGGCGCCATATCCCAAGTTAAAGGTTCCCCGCCCGTTACAACGATAGTGTCCGAATATTTGGCCGCATTTTCCACTATACTTTCAATCGCCGTGGGAGGATGTGTATCCGCGTTCCAGCTTTCCTTCACATCACACCAATGGCAGCCCACGTCACAGCCCCCTACCCGAATAAAATAGGCAGCTGTACCTTTATGATACCCTTCCCCCTGAATGGTGTAGAACTCCTCCATTAAGGGAAGCATCAATCCCTTGTCTACAAGAGTCATTACTTTGTCTTCTACCATTTGGCAAAGATAGGTCTCCTACGTTCCAAAACACAAATTCCAAGCTCCAAAGTTTAAGCACCTCTTGGAATACTAAATCCATGGTCTAAGATGAAGCCAGTAGAGGAGCTAACGATATGGGCAATTACAACAAAATAAGCGTCAATTACCTAGGCTTTTTTATGTCCTGTAGCACCATCCCAAGGAACCTATTTCAACTCTGTCAACTCTTTTTTAAGCTCTGCGTTCTCCCTCTCCAATCGCTCGGTACGCTCATTTATATCGATTATGTAAAGCGTAAGTTCCTCTATCTTCTGCAAGAGCTTGGAATCCATTTCGCCCAATAGTATCCCGTTCTCGGCGACCTCGGCGGCACTTGGGATGTCCTTTAGATGACCTTTTGCATTTATATGGGCCTCAACTTCTTCCAAAGTGGGAAGGTCGTAACCTTTTTCAAAGACAAAGTCCGACCATCCTGTCTCCACCTTTATCTCCTTTGCCCTTACATTTCCGTTGACGGCAAGTTTGTAGGTGCCTGTATCAGTTGTGCCGATACCTAAACTACCTGCTTTTAAGTATGAATCTCCGTCATCCCCTCGAAGTACGATGTCTGGCGTACCTGTATCGGAATTGTCCATTATCTGGAGTGAAGCCACTGATCCATGACCGTCAATCTTGATCATTCTGTCTACAAGGATGTTTCCGTTGATATCAAGTCTTTCATTAGGGGCGATAGTGCCGATGCCGACATTCCCCGAATTGGAAATGGTCAACCTATAAGCAGCGTTTGTCTTGTCATAAATATTGAAACCATTAGTATTAACACCATTTTGCCAATTTACTACCCCTGTACCGCTTGGGTAATACTCAATCCATGTGTGCTTACCATTGGCCCCTTCCAATCTTAATTGGTGATGTTCGGATGAACTTAGGATATGAAGTGGATTTGACGGAATGGTCGTTCCAATGCCGACATTACCCCCTTGTGGATTTATCAAGGTTTTACCTTGACTATAATGATTTAAATAAAGGCCAAAACCATTTTTGGAATCTACGTGTAAATTACCGTTTGTTGCAACTATGGAAGCCCTATCAGTACCCCTTTCGTGACCTCCAACCTTTAAATATTCGTTCCATGTTGAATTTGGTCCATAATAGTGATATCCATCTCCGGTTACCGGAATTGATTGAGCTTTTAAAGCTAAGTTCATTCCAATTAGGGCAATTACTAAAGTCTTCGTTTTCATTTTATCGGGGGTTTAATTAGTAGGAATAAAATTTCCGTTTTTAAATCGTTTTTAAAAAAAGTAAGCGTCTTTCGATGAACTGTAAGGAGATGTTTAGCTTATTTGCCTTCCAAAATTTCGACTTTTTTTCGAAGTTCAAATATTTCCTCATTCTGATGGATCAGATAAAGTGTAAGCTCTTCGATCTTCTCCAAGAGTTTCATGTTCATAATACCAAGTTCTACCCCGTTCTCTTCCATTTCTTGGGCAGAGGGGATATTGGGCAAATGCCCCCTTTCCTGGATATGTTCCTGTACTTCTTCCAAGGACTTTAGGTCATAGCCCTCCTTAAAGACATAGTCAGGCCCGGGAACGGAAAGGTCTACTTTTACTTCCTCGGCATGGATACGGCCCTTTACGGTAAGCTTGTCGTCCGGGGTCAAAGTGCCAATGCCTACGTTTCCATGGGCCTTCAACGTTAAAATATCCCCTCCTGGATATGAAAAAAATCTGAAAGTGGATTCATAGGGATTTGAAATGGAAACTTCATGATTGAAATGAAATTCACCATGACGATTGGAACCGATATGGGTATTTCTAAATGCCACCGTACCAAGTGTTCCGGTCGAGTTAAAGCTTAATACCGGTCTTTGGTCCTTTATTTCTACAACGTTATTATTAAACCAAATGCTTGGTGTGATAGTTCCAATACCAACACTGCCTGTAGCTGGAAAAGTATTTGTCTGCGCCCATGCCATTGAACAGCAGAACAGGGCAAAAAGAAAGATTCGGGTCGTTCTCATTTTGTCGGGGGTTTTGTAGGTTAAAATATAAATGTAGGAATTTACCTTATTTTTTCCAATTCATATAGTAATTTTTCGATGAACTGTAGGCACCTACCGGAATATCCTGCTATCAACCACTGTTTTTGCCCTTTAAGAAAATAGAGGCCCCCCACTCTTCTCCTTCTTTCGCTCCTTCGGTGAATTCACCTTTTATCACTAGGAGCCCGGTACTGTCCTGGAAGTCGTTGAACCATTCTACAAGAACGTTCGTGGATTCACCGCAACCCAGTTGGATGGGCAAAGAGGGTCTGCCGACGATCCTAAAATGGCCGATATCCGGATATTCCGGGCTCGGCCTTGCAGGAAATGCGATCAAGTCCAATTCAAGGGTGCTTTTACTGAGATTTTGGACAACGATGTTCCTAAGTGCGTCCAATTCAAGAAAAGTGACCTCCCCGACAACGGTGTTGCTTGGTTCATAATTCGCCGCGAACCAGGTTGCATCGCCAAAAGCGTTGACCGTGGTCGTGAACGGGTCGGATGCGGAACCGAGGGCCTTGCTCTTGTACGCCGCGGATCCCGATCTGTAATTTACCTTGAAGTGATAATCATAACGGCCATTGCATTCATCCGGTTGTTCATATGTCCAAACACCGTCCCCGCTCCCCTTCATCGGATGTTGTTCGCCATTGACCGTAATGAATGCACGGATATCGCGGACATTCTGTGATTTGACCTCTAAAAAGAACCGGTGTTTCGGTGTTTTTCCGAACTCTATCAATTCAAAGGGAGTGGTCGATGGAAAAAGTGCGGACGCAGCCGAAGTAGGATAATCCCTGGAATCATACCATGGGAATACCGGAGGGGTGTGGTCTCGGAGCTTCACGCCGCAGCCGCATATGGCGGAGGTCGCCAACAATAAGAATATCCTGAGTTTTAGGACGTGCAAGACAGTTCCGGTCCTTGATCGAAAAGGATAGGCCGAAGTTTTCATAATGTTCTGGTTTTATGGTTGTTGACCTCTTAAGATATTGAAAATCAGCGAATTTACCGATTTATTCAAGGGTTATTTTCGGACATGGCCGATGCGGAATGAATTCTTTTGGCCTATAGGTGTATTTTCCTATATTTATGGTTCGCTCCACTAATCCATATGCAATATTAAATGTGAGTAAGGCATAAAGATTCCAACCCGGAAGACGTAAACACGTCGATGAATTTAAGGCATTGGCAGGGGCATTATGGTCTCGAAAAAAAATATCTGAACTACGTATGTTATGATATGCCAGAAATCTTTGACCTACACGAAATAGATTCCGTTACCGGGCGGACAAAATATTTATTCAGCAAATTTAAAAGCGTCCTTAGGGTCATAGTCAGGGGAGAACCGTACAAATATGTAATTAAAAAGCACGACCCTTCCAGATTGGATGAACATTTCATGCCGATTGACAAAACCCAAAATCAATCCTTGTTTTTTTAGGAAGATCCAAACCAAGATCCAAGCGGCGGTAAGCTCCAACAAAAACCCGAAAAGTCCCCCTTTTACCAGATATGATAAAATCTCGCTTTGGTTGATGGGTTAGGGCTAATAGCTGCTAGGACAAATGGCAATAAACCCTTGAGAACAAACCCTAAACTCATAAAAATCCCTATTTTTAGGGCAAAATTAACCGGATGAGCAGCAAAGACCAGTTCTTTACCCATATCGAAAAGGGCTATACCACCAAAGGCGACTTTATCACCATGGGTGCAGCCATGCTAGAAGGAGAGGCCGTAACCGGTGCACATGTTAAGATTCCGCTAAAGACCTTGAACCGACATGGACTCATTGCCGGAGCAACGGGAACCGGAAAAACAAAGACTTTGCAGGTATTGGCCGAAAATTTATCCGATCAAGGCATTCCGATACTTTTGATGGATTTGAAAGGAGACCTCAGCGGTCTTGCGCAACCCAGTCCGGGGCATCCAAAAATAGACGAACGTCATGAGAAAATAGGCCTCCCTTTTGAAGCGAAGCGTTTTCCTGTAGAGATTCTTTCCCTTTCAGAGCAAAATGGTGTAAAGCTCAGGGCCACGGTATCCGAATTTGGTCCTGTACTCTTATCTAGAATTCTGGACCTTAGCGAAACCCAAGAAGGGATTGTGTCCGTGGTGTTTAAATATTGTGATGACAACAAACTGCCCCTGCTTGATCTCAAAGACTTTAAAAAAGTACTGCAATATGCCACGGGAGCCGGTAAAAAGGAATTCCAAAAAGAATATGGTCGCATCTCCACAAGTTCTACGGGCACTATATTGCGGAAGATTATAGAATTGGAACAACAAGGCGCCGATCTGTTTTTTGGTGAAAAATCATTTGAAGTGGATGATCTTACCCGAATCAATGAAGAAGGTAGGGGCTATATCAATATCATCCGGCTTACGGATATCCAAGATCGGCCCAAACTTTTCTCAACTTTTATGTTGAGCCTATTGGCCGAAATCTATGCCACTTTCCCGGAACAGGGCGATAGTGACAAACCGGAGCTGATATTATTTATCGACGAGGCCCACCTGATTTTCAAAGAAGCGTCCAAGGCCCTTTTGGATCAAATAGAGAGTATCGTAAAACTGATACGTTCCAAAGGTATCGGTCTTTATTTTGTGACCCAAAATCCGACCGATGTGCCCAACGAAGTTCTGGCGCAATTGGGATTAAAGGTACAGCATGCACTTCGTGCCTTTACCGCTAGGGACAGAAAGGCGATAAAGTTAACTGCGGAAAACTATCCCGAATCCGAATTTTATGACACGAAAGCGGTTTTGACCTCACTTGGAATTGGGGAAGCCTTAATTTCCGCCCTGGACGAAAAAGGTCGCCCTACCCCATTGGCGGCAACATTGCTCCGCGCTCCTATGAGTCGCATGGACGTGCTTACCAACGATGAATTGGAAGACGTAATCGATAGTTCCAAACTGGTCAGAAAATACGGTGAGATCATTGACCGTGAAAGTGCTTATGAAATATTGAACGAAAAAATTGAAAAAGCAGAGGCCTTGGCCGAAAAGGAAAGAAACCAACCTACCCGCAGGCGAACCGCCACTCGTAGGAGTACACGGCAAAATCCAGTTATTAAAGTACTTACCAGCGCCACTTTTATCCGTGGTGTATTGGGTGTATTGAAAAAAGTTATTCGATAATGCGCTTAGCAAACATACATTTTGTTGTCGTTTTGATGATTTTCATCTGGGGTTGTGAAAAAGAAAAGGACACCACTTTTTTGATAACCCAAAATCAAGTTGGCAAATTGGAAAGGGGCAGTTTAGCCAGGGATGTAGAATTGATTTTCGCAACCGATTCAATAGCAAAAGATACGACCATCCTAAATTTTGCAAATAAGTCCAAACGGATCAAGATATTCGAAAAAGGCGGCGAACATTTGTTGACCCTTACACCTAGTTCGGACAGTATCCCTATTATCGAAAATGTTCGTATTGAAGACTCCAGATATCTCACAGAAAAAGGAGTGGGCATTCAAAGTACTTTTAAGGATATTAAGGAAAAACACAAAGTCAAAAAGATTATCACTTCCATGAACAATATATTGGTTCTACTAAAGGATAGTGATGCCTATTTCACCATAAGCAAGGAAGAACTGCCTTCTAGTCTGCGCTACGCTTCCAGCGTAAATATAGAGGCCGTTCAAATACCGGATAACGCCAAAATTAAATATATGATGATAGGCTGGGATTGAATGTGCAAGTTCAAACTCAAACTCAAAATCTAGTTCAAACTCAGAAAATCAAATAAGGGCCAATAGTTCAGCCCATTCATTCGTGGTTCAAAACATTTTAGTTGTAGATTTTCCTGACTTTTTACGATTTGCCAAAATAATATCGCTGTATTGGGTAACCCATTCTGTAAGATCCAACAATTTCTGTAGATAGGAATGCCCGAAATCGGTCAATTCATATTCAACCCGTATGGGTACTTCTGGATATAGGGTACGGGATAAATAACCATCGGCCTCCAAAAGTTTTAATTTTTCGCTTAAAACCTTATTGGAAATCCCGTATACCTTTTTTTTAAGTTCATTAAAACGAAGTATGGGGTAGTATCCTAAATAGAGAACGATAAGAATACTCCATTTATCCGAGGCCAAGGCCATAACATCACGGATAGGACAATATTCCGCCGTACGTTGATCTATATGCCCAAACATTTTTTTTATTTTCTTTGCCACCCTAACCTTCTCATTCTCAGTAATAGTTTCCATATTCATACTTGGTTATTGTTTTACAACCGCTTTTTTATCGTAAAACAAATGTATATTTTAGTTTCCTTAAAAGAGTAAGTTACAAAAAGTTACTTATATAATTTTTATGAAAAAGACATTTAATAAACTTCTCCCAAAGCTATATGGCGCTTATTTTAATACGCTCTCCTTATTTTCCAAAAAAAGAGCCGCTAAAAAAGCATTTGACGTTTTCTGTACGGTTCGTAAGGGCAGGGTACTTCCACAGCAGTCCGATTATTTGGAAAAAGCAAAACACTCTATTCAGGACACCCATGGTCACCGACTACAGACCTACCATTGGCCCGGAAATGGAGAAACTATACTATTAGTTCATGGTTGGGAAAGCAATAGCTACCGCTGGCGTAATCTGATTGCCAAATTACAGGATGCAGACTGTAATATTTTCGCCTTTGACGCCCCTGCACATGGGCATTCTTCTGGAAGAATATTTTATGTGCCTCTCTATGCGGATTGTATACAGCATATGATAAACACATTTAATCCCGTATATCTTATTGGCCATTCCGTTGGAGGGATGACGATTTTATACAACCAAAGTAAATATTCCAATTTGGATATAGATAAAATAGTGACCATCGGTTCCCCTTCCGAATTTCATGAAATCCTGGCACATTATC
The DNA here is from genome assembly GCA_947494715.1 of uncultured Flavobacteriaceae bacterium. Lineage (GTDB taxonomy): Bacteria > Bacteroidota > Bacteroidia > Flavobacteriales > Flavobacteriaceae > Ulvibacterium. The sequence continues at coordinate 105,498 of CANLWG010000018.1, forward strand.
AAAATCTTTTGGACTTCAACAACAGAGTATTAAAGGCTTTCGAGGACTATATTTTTGAACGGTTCGGTTTTTATGTACATGATTTTTCTTCTTCCAAATTTGTGGAGAACAACACAAAAAAAGGTCTTTTGCTCCATGACGAGTTGGACACCCTGGCTCCTTTTCATGCCTCGGAAAAGGTTCATGCCCATTGGAAAGGAAGCCAATTTATACGGACTCGGGGTTTAGGCCATTCCATGCATCAGGTACATCTTAACGACCAGATCGTGGATTTTTTGAAGTCCTAGGAAAGGGCTACATTTATAATTGATAACCGCTCCCTTAAATAAGCCCGAAGAGATGGGGTTAAATTTTGATTTATGCCAAATGTAGCACCCTTTCATATTGCCATTCCCGTTCATAATCTGGACGAATGCCGAAAATTTTATCGAGATGTTTTGAATTGCGCAGAAGGCAGGAGCAGTGACCATTGGGTAGATTTTAACCTCTTCGGCCACCAATTGGTAATCCACTACAAACCAAAATCAGAGACCGTAGACCTACACCATAACCCTGTAGACGGGCATAACGTACCTGTACCTCATTATGGCGTTGTTTTGCCTTGGGATACATTCCGGCCTTTTGCCGAAGAATTGAAGGGCAAGGGCGTTAAATTTATCATTGAGCCCTATATCCGTTTTGAAGGTGAGACTGGGGAACAGGCCACCATGTTCTTTTTAGATCCTGCAGGCAATGCCTTAGAATTTAAGGCCTTTAGGGACTTGGGACAATTATTTGCAAAGTGAATCCGTATTCAATACTTGCCCTACACTTTTAGGACAATTCTAAATCTGGCCTTACCCTCTTCCATGTGCTTTACAGCTTCATTTACCTGCTCCATCGGAAATTCCTCAACGGTCGGATAAATATCATGGCGTACACAAAATTCCAACATGGTGCGGGTCAAGGCGGGGCTCCCGAGCGGACTACCCCCTACTGATTTCTCTCCTCCAATAAGACTAAAGGCCGGGATGGCCATAGGCTCCAAAACAGCACCTACACTATGGAGTTTTCCCTTCGGAGCCAAAGTGGTAAGGTAGGAGTTCCAATCCAAGGTAACATTGGTAGTATTCAAGATAAAATTAAGACTACCTGCAATTTGTTCCAATTCCTTGGGATCCCTAGAATTGATAACCTGATGAGCCCCCATGGAAAGTATTTGTTCTTTTTTGTCCGGATTGGAACTAAAGGCAACAACCTCGCACCCCCAATTTCTTAAAAATTTTAGGGCCATATGCCCAAGTCCCCCAATACCGATCACCCCAACCTTATCCGTCGGTTTCACACCTGATAAAACAATGGGATTAAATACCGTAATGCCTCCACAAAGTAACGGGCCCGCCTTTGACAAATCAATTCCTTTCGGGAGTATCGTGGCCCATGACCAATGGCAACGCACATAGTCGGCAAAGCCACCATGACGACCTACAATGGTCTGCTCTGCGGTGTTACAAAGATGGTGGCTCCCATCCATACACTGATCGCAAAACATACAGGATGCCGAAAACCATCCCAATCCGACCAAATCGCCAATGTTTAAGTTTTTCACCTCATTGCCCAATTCAATGATTTCACCCACTATTTCATGTCCCGGGACAAAAGGGTATTGAGTCATTCCCCATTCGTTTTTGAGCATACTCAAATCAGAATGGCACATGCCACAATAATGTACCTTAATGGCCACTTCTTCGCCTCCAAGGCCATCAAGTTGATATTGAAAAGGTTTTAGTTGTCCATTGGCCTCACTGGCCGCATATGCATTTACAGTAGTCATAGTAGTTTGTTGTTTTAGTCAGTTTTGAAGATAGGAAATTTATGGTCAAATGCACTCATGCACTGTATAGATATTTTACGAACAATTGCAACCAAGCCATGGCTTCCGATATCTAGGTTATGGGCAAAGCAATACCGGCATTTTCCAGTTTTTCAAGCCTTAAGTACCAATATCCTATTCTTTTTTATTCTTCCACTTTTCCCGTATCCAGATAAAGAGTCCGTAAATAATTCCGAATATCAATCCTTCACCCAATTCTTTAAGGATAATGGACTGGGTATATTCTTTTTCCAATATCAAGGAAATAACCGTGTAGAGCAATATGGCCGCTATAACTTGGGCAATGATTCTTTTTTGGTTCATTTCAACTCTTGATATGATAGATAGTTTTCCCGTGTTCTTCCATTTTCCTTCCCCCATTTTCTAAAATGGCCTTTTCCGAAACGGCAAGGATCCGGTCTATGATGTCCGAAATATAAGTGAGATTGGGTAGGCCATCACGTGAATAATTAATGTATTGGTTATTGAAAGGAGTATCCCATTTTTCATTATATCCCATTTCGTGCGTCAATTCCTTGGGAATACAATCGGCGCCATTTAATACCCCGATCAAACCCGCACAGGTGGCTCCTTGGTTGTCACAATCATAACCAGCGGAAACGGCTATACCAGTGGTTTGTATAAAATCCCCTTCCCCATACAGTATGGCCATGGCCCCGCAGAGCCCATTGATCATTGCGGAGACTTCCTGATAAAACGGATTATCCACCACCTTTGGATAGGCCAGATACTTATTCTTTATAAGTTCACGGGTAGTTTTCCAGTCCGGATTTTCCCCATGCCATTTTTTGACATCCTGTAAACCTTTATAAAATGGGCTGTCCTTAGGAATATAGGACATCCCTATATCGTATAATTTGGTAATGTCCTTCTCATAAAAAGCTACGCTGTAAAGGGCGGCATAGAACATGGTGGGGTGGGTGCCCCAATCATCACTGGTAATCCTTGCACCCCATTCGGCCCGCTCAACGGCCTTATCCGGCATAGCTGGATAAAAGGCGCTCCAAATCTCGTTCACCAACTGCGGATCTATGGCATACCAATAAGGGTTGTTCTCCTTTTTACCGGTATCCGGGGCTACGAGCCCTTCTTCCATAAGATCCCGTGCCTTACGGTTGCTTACCCAAATAAAACGGTTGATATGCTTTTTCCAAGCATCCGTAATTTCTTGGTAATTGATATCCAGCCCATGTTCCTCTACCGCGTGTAGGGTAACGAATTCTATATCCGAGTCATCATCGCTCCAAGCCCCTCCCAAGGCATCCGCAAAAATATTGACGTTACCGCGGCGGTCCGTGTGGTTCATCTTAATGCCCGAGGAATCCGTTACGTTGTAATACTTATCAATGAAAATGGGTGCCGGATCTGCACTATAGACAAATTCAAATGGAAAGCCCATATAATTACCTACCAGTTGGCCTAACCAATAGCCTTCTATTTTGCTTCGAAGCTCCTTTTTGGAAATTGTACGGTATTCTTGTGAGAAGCTAAAGTTTGAGCCTAAGACGAATAAAAATGAAAATACTATTATTTTTTCTCTCATGTACCATTAATATTGATGAAAGGCCTGAGACACAAAATGAAGTACTTCCGGGAGGGATTCGCGCCAATAGGTCCAACTATGTGCACCATCCCGCACACGATATTCATGCGGAATTTCCTTTTTGGTCATCGCTATATGTACCAAGCTATTGCCCTCATATAAAAAATCATCGTCGCCACAATCAATATACCATCGGACGGACTTAATATCCTCAACAGGTACACTTTCCAATAAATTAAGGGCATTATGCTTTTGGAAGTATTCCTCGATTTCCTTATCCGAATATTTTTTGTCGCCCCGGGCAATGCGCCGTTTTAAATCTTCAATGGTCAATGGCCCTACATAAGCACTCAATGGGCAGGCCGACGAAAACAATTCTGGATGGTGCAGGGCATACATAAAGGAGCCTCCGCCACCCATGGAAAGTCCGGCTACGGCACGGTAACGCTTTTCTCCCTTTATGCGATATTTCTTTTCCACATGGGGCATCAATTCCTCAAAAAAGAAGTCCTCGTATTTCCAATCCCCTACGTTAAAATAACCCATCTGGCCGGTATCAGCGTCGGGCATTACAATAATCATGGGTGTTGCCTTACCTTCTTTAATCGCCTTATCGGTTATGTGCAGTACCTCTCCGAATTGTACCCATCCGGTATGATTATCCGTGGCTCCATGTAATAGGTATAGTACGGGATAACTACGTTCAGAACTTTCATAATCCGGGGGCAGATAAACTGCATAATTGCGTTCCCCGTTCAGGATTTTGCTGGTCATGGTCAGATTGTCATAGACCTTTCCCGATTGCGCAAAAACGGATATACAAATTGCTAAACTAAATAGTGAAAAGAATAGTGATTTTTTCATTTTGTATGGTCTTGGTTGAAGACCTACAATATAGTGAATATTCGTATTTACGTAGCCAAGTTTTACGAGCGAATCCATTTATTGGTTTCTGCCTTCCTCCTAGATGGAACTTTTAGAATCCAGATTCCCAGCTACAAGCTATTTCTGTCCAAATTGTATATGGTAATCGGAGATTTCAGGGGAATATTCGTTGCCATAGATACTTTTGGGCATTCCCATGGCATAGGGTGAAGGTGGCACCCATTGGCTTTTTATACCTTCTAAGGAAATGGTTCCTGCCGGATCGATACTTGCAAATGCATAGAGCGGGTCCCTGTAGGTCGCCATATTGGGCAGCCATTTATACTGTTCGTACATGGCCTTTGGATAGCGTTGGGTATTTTTGTATTTGTCTTCCATCCACTGATAGGACATACTATTGATTTCCAGATAATCTATGCCGTTTTGATGATGATGAAAATCGATGTGATTATGGCCATTCATACAGCATATGATTTTCTCTTTATGCCCTTCCATAATCTTTTGTACGGCCAGCCGATTTTTTACGCCCCATTGGTAATGCCAAAGACTTTGATGTGAGAATATCACCGTTGGAGATGTTGTGGCCTCCAGATCGGCCTTCAACCATGCTATCTGCTTATCATCGATGAACGTTCTATATGAACTATTCACATAAAAATTTGATTTCTCATAGTCTATAAAGACCCCGTCCTTATAAAGGAAGTTAGCGTCCAACACGATAAAATGAAAACCATGGAAGTCATAGGAATAATACGTTTTGGGCATGCCCCAGAATTCCAACATCTCTTTTTTGGAATTCCTATCCATATCATGGTTGCCCAACACATGATATTTGGGACCTTTAAAGGTTTGCCAAATATTCATGAAATCCTTGTTCTCATTATCGGCCATACAAAAATCCCCTAGCTGTATTATGTAATCAACCTTCCTTCTTTGTGCTTCGGATATAAATTTTTCCAATCGCTCGTCCGCATCCGGCATAAGGTCTTTGTGTACATCGGCAACAATTCCAAAAACCAAGGGTTTGGTCTTATGGCTTTCCAGGTCAGAAGTGTTAAAGGATAACATCATCGAAGGTAAAACCGTCGCTGCCGATCCTGCACCTAGTTGATTCATAAATTTTCTACGATCCATAAGCACTACTATTTTTATTTACCTTCCTTTCAATGGCCCTAATCGATTTATAGCCTTGTTCAGGGGGTTTACAGACTTAACGACCGAAACCTATTCAACGACCTTTTCCTGAACGGACTTTTTCAATTCCGGCAATGGGTCTCCCTCAAAATCAGCCGCAATACTTTTGAACGGTTCGCTTTTCAGGTAAAAAAGTGACCCTTCCAAATCCGGATATTTTTTTCTAAGTGCTTCATACTCCGGATTTACACAATGCTTGCCCCATATGCCGAGCATCAACATTAGCCCTTCTTCGTTTTCCGGATACTGCCCCTTATCATCGGTTTCTGCAATCCATGTGTCCAGGACATCTGCATATTCTTTCAAAATTTCCTCATTTTCCGGATTCCCGGCAAGGTTATGGAGCTCAAAAGGGTCTTCTTTAAGGTCGTATAATTCTTCGGCAGGTCTGTTATCGGACATAAAGCGATCCTGTACCGAATCAAGTTTTTTATCGTTGTGCAACTGATGCATTACCTGAACAAATTGAATATCGTCCACATCCATATATGTGGGTTGGGTATAGGGCCTATCCGTCATAAAATTTCGGATATACTTAAATTCCTTTGAACGTACCGAACGGATACGGTCTATGGTAAAATCGCATCGATCTCTTGTCGAAATAACATATTTACGTATTTCTCCACTGTTGTTAAAAATATTTCTACCCTCCATATATTCCGGAATCGGAATATCCGCCAAGGCCAGCGAGCTGATTCCAAGGTCCAGACCGCTAATCAAGTTTGTATTAATACTACCTGATGGAATTTTGTCATAACTCTTTGTGAAATCCGCAATTATTAATGGAACGTGTAGGCCTCCATCATACAAAAATTGTTTGTTTCTGGTCAATCGCATTCCATGATCTGAGAAAAAGAAAATGATGGTATTATCAAGCACACCGCTTTCCTTTAACTTTTTCATGATCTCGCCTACTTTTTTGTCGGTTATTTGAATGGCCTCTAGATGATTCGCATATTCCTCCACAATTACCGGATTATCTGGAAGGTAAGGTGGAAGTTCGATTTTTGATCTATCTATTGGGATTTCTATATTGTCCTCAAACTCGGAAGAGAATATTTCCTTGCCCCCATACATTTGTATTTGACCAAAGAATGGTTCTTTGGTGTTCAAGGTCGAAATATCCAATCGTACTCCACTTTTGCCGTATAAGGGATGTATTTTATAGTCTTGGTTGTATAAATCCCTTCGGTCGTAGACAAAATTGTAGTCATCCTTCCCATTGTTGAACGTAAAATATCCCGCCTTTTTAAACAGTTCGGGTATTGTTTCTAAATATCCCGGTAAATTAATGGCGGATTCCTTTGTACGGGAGCTATGATGATTATGCGCACCGAAGGTTGTGGACATCACCCCTGTGATAATGCTTGAACGACTGGCAGAGCACACTGGCGCCGGCATATACACATGTTGATACAAAACACCCTCCAAGGCAAGACTATCAATATTCGGAGTGGAAACAAGCGGGTTACCGTAACATCCCAACAAAGGAGCCGTGTCCTCCAAAAATATCCATAAAATGTTAGGTTGCTTTTTGTGGTTTTCTTTCTGCTTTTTCTCAATGCAGGAGTTCATGCCAAAAACTATCAATACCAGAATGCCTAAAAAAATTAGTTTTTGTCCTTTTTTAAAGATCATGCAGGATGTGTTAGTCATTTATGGAATGTTAGTTGATTATTAGAGTATATTAATCTTTGTCTTTTTATCCTCGTTTATTTCTGCGCATATATTCTTCTTACTTTGCTCAATAAGGCCTCATACATTCCCTCTCTTTTTTCTTCCAACGTACCTCTGGCATAGGCATCCACCTTGGTATGATTTTCCCAAGTTGCGCATGGATCCTTATAATTCCAGGGTATAGATCCGTGGTCATCCGTGTAATAGTTAGGCCTTTCTATTGGAATAGGTTTTACAAATTTTCCGGCCCAACTGCCATGCGTGGGATCGGCCAAAGGATTCTCCGGATCTAGAACATATAGGACAGATGGGGTATCCCCCACCCGAAAGTATTGTGCCCAATCGTGATTTTTGACCACTTCCTTAATATGCATTCCAAGGTCTCCATATTTTGATAATTTTTGAAACATTTGCTCTGGCTGCTTTCCGGTAAACATTCCGGCAAAGGTCCAGTTGATTTCCAGCCACCACATCGCATCAAACCTGGAATCCGTATAGATGGCATTCCTTCCAAAGCCATTCCAATTCAATTGTTTACAGGGAGCTGATTTTTCCCAGCTTGGTGGCATTTCCGGTATATGTTGCTCCAACATCAATCCGGTCCCGATAGTTATCAATCTAATATTCTTTGTCAGATGGGCGTTCTGTTCAAGTGCCTTATAAAAAACTTCCATATTGCCCCATACCAAAACATAAAGCGGACTGTCCTCTATTGAAGCGGCCTTTGAGAAAAGCTGTACGGCATCCAAGGTATCCTTGGCAATTTTATTTTGAATGTTCTTAGTATCGGGATACCCTAAATCCTTGAATCCATAAGTTTTATAATCCTTTTTATAGGCTTCCAAAACCATTTCACAGGCTTCATAGCCTTTGGCATCCCACCTATCCGGTACAATGCCTTCTATTTTCAGCTCATCTGCATACCACAAGAGATGAATCAAAGATTGCCGGTCATCAGGATCGCCCGAATCGATATTGATGTCCGTAAATACAAATACCCTTGGGCGGGGATTTTCTACTTTTGATCCTTTTAGCTCTATTTCAAAAATCTCCCATCGTTCTGTAGCAGAAACCATAATGGAGACGAACAACAGAAGAAGGCCCAACAAAGATTTCATGAATTTTTATTTTTTACTCGTAATGATGCACTATAAATTGGAATATTTATCCCAATTGCAAACCTCTTCTTCGTACCCAGAAAAATGCGAATATCATATTGGGTACCCAACATAGCCAAGCAACAATGCGATAGGCAATCGTAAAATCATGAAAAATAACGGTCAACAAGGGTAACCAAATCCGCAAGGTCACAGCTGCAAAGCAAGCCGCATAACTATATATCATAAACCCTTGGTGCAATTGTAAATCACCTTTGCGAACGGCAAGATAAGCTCTACTGGTAAAAAAAAGCCAAAATACGCCCAAACTCATGAAGCCTAAAGTGGAGATGATTCCCCCTGTTGCGTAAAAAGCTATATAGATGGCACAAACACCGCTGATTATAGCCGAAATGATATATATCTTACCAATTGTACGGTGTCGTTTTAGGTTTGCATTTCTCAGTTTTTTGCTGAATTGTACCCACCCTACCAACAGGGCCAAGCCCCCAAATAGGATATGTCCATAGAATCCAATATTCCAAAATATATTAGTTAAGAGGGCATCCTCTTTGGAGGCAAGTAACCCAAATTCCCTATCGATAAAAAAATATAGTAATGGGTAGAGCCCAATAATAATGGCCAAAATGGCGAATACCGCCCATGCTACTTTATTCGTAGTATTCATCTAAATCTTATTTATACCTCCAACTGGTCAAATCCGCTCCCTTGGGCGCACTTTCTGCGATTCGTTTCATAATTTTGGGGACGTACATACTGTTATATCGCAAACGACTTATAGCATTAGGGTTATCGGGATCACCGTTCCAGCAGTGTTCCGCACGGTCCCCATACAGTACTTCACCCTCGTAGTAGGGATCGGTTGTGCTCTCCAAAAAATCCTCCATCAAGTAGACGGCATTGTTTAAATAATAGTTATCCATATCACCACAGTAAATATGAATCTTGCCTCTTAAATCTTCTCCTAATTTGTCCCAATCCCTTTCCAGGATATAGCGCAAATCATAGTTTTCTTTCCAATGTTCCGCCACCTTATGATCTATATCACCGGTCATCTTGTCCCATAATCGTACCGGATAACCATCTTCGCCCTGGGGAGAATAGGTAGCTTCCCAAATATCCCATTGCTGACCAGAACGACTTTTATCACCCAAAACAAGCTCCAAATGATTATACTCCTTGACCGTGGTCTGGATATGTCCTAGATAATTCCTATGTCCCGGTACTTCCAATTGCTTATGGCTACTTTCATAAAAATAGGCATTCTTATCGTTATAAATATCGGTTAAGCAATAGGCCCTAAAATCAATGGGGTCGGGACAAGCGGCAAAGCAACCATTGTATTCCATTGGATATTTTACCTGTACGGCCAAGGCTTCCCACCCTCCTGTGGAGCCGCCATACAAAAAGCGTGACCAACCTTCCCCTATGCCCCTGAACGTCTTCTCGATATGTGGAATCAACTCATAGGTGATGGCATCACCGTAAGGTCCTTGACTTTCGGAATTCACGGCATAGGAGTCATCATAATACGGAGTAGGATGTTGGATTTCAATAATTAGAAACCTCGGAAAATCAGGTTCATTCCAGCGTTTATAAAAGTCATGGGCTTCCTGTTCCTGAACAATATTATAGCCTTCTACATTAAATCTATCGGAATACTCCGGTTCCATATTCGGGTCGGGAGGTGTGGTTCGGAAACCTCCAAAATCGTTAGGGAAATGTCCATGGAAAATCATTAATGGATATTTGGCCTCCGAGTGCTCCTTAAACCCTTTGGGCAATAGCACATGGGCGCCCAAGTACATATCCCTCCCCCAGAATTCAGAAAGTTTTTCAGACTTTATTTTGATATGTTTTATCCACTCCGTATCCTTTGGTTCCTCAATTGGAGGAATCACCTGATCCATGACTACGTTTATGTTTTCAGCGCCCTCTTCGGTTATGGTTATTTTAAACGGGTTGCTGTACAAATTGCCCGGTGATTTGTTCCATTGTTGTCCCTCACCCTTATCCATAGGCAACTTTACCGTATGACCTGTAGATAGATTAAAGGTTTCATATATGTGCAAAAGTGCTTGAACCTTGTATTCCCCTGGAGGTACATCGGCCAAGCTGGTATACGGAAAGCCAAAAACATTTGTATCGAAAATTTGCGTTTGACCAGCTCCCATCCCTTCGACGTTCATTCCAAAAATAATCTGTGTATCAAGGCCGGTATTGATTTGAAAACGAGGTTCGTCCTTATCATTATTGGAGAGCATTAAAAGAAGCCTTCCATCCAATTCCTCTTTATTCACGGTCTCAGAAAAAGATACGTTTATAGTCATTTGTGATTTTTTTTCTACTTCCGATCGACAACCCGTTAAAATAAGAAGTAACGTTATGAAAAAAAAGAGGTGCTTTTGCATAAACTCGAATTTAGTTGGTTTTTAAGCATTATGTGAATCAATGTCCTACTTTCAGAATTATTCTCTTGTAGCCTGCTAATGGAATGCTACCATCATCGACCACTCTTAAAATAATATGAATGGATGAACTTTTGGCCATCTTTGGAACATTGACCCTAATTTTCGAATTGTTCCTATTATCAATAATAGTGTCGTCCACCTCTAAAAAAGTTCCTGCCTCTGGATAAACCAACCAACTAAGGCTAAGGCCATCCCCATCTGGGTCGGTGGATTTTGATGCATCCAAGGTCACACTGCTACCCGCTTCTACTGGAATTTCCACATATGCGTCATCCGAATAATTGGAGATTACCGGAATTGGAGCATGGTTTACCTTGGATTGATTCTCGGAACCCCATTGCACCCTAGCGGCAAAATCATTCTGAAAATCGGGCCGCCATCTAAATACCGTTGCCATGGATGATGTCATCCAAACCCCTTTATTCTTATCAAAATATTTATCCTGCACATCCCTAAAAAAATTAGGGCGTTCCTGTTCAAAACGACCGCCCCATCCTCCCCAATTGGGATGATCCGGAAAGTTCAGTCCATTGGAAAGAAAATACAGCCAAGAGGGAGAATCTCCTTCTTTTAGTGCCATATACGGATTGCGTCCCTCACCTCCGGTATATGCCTCATCGGGATATTCGCTGGCCAAGGGATTTTTTCCTATAATATTTTCGTTAAGCCATCCCCGCGATGTCAAAGAGATATCTCCTCCAAGAAACATTCCTCTATAGGAAGACGCCCATTTATCCCCGGATTGGTCAAGTGCCAATATCAACCAAAGCTTTGGAAATTCTTGAATAATCCAGTCATTGGATGAATCTTGCTTCCCGATAAAATAGACCCTTAGTTTTTTAACGAATGCTGCCAATTCTTCCCTTGAACCCGCTTCCTTTACTTTCCACAGCGCTTGGGCCAAATCACAAGCTCCGCCCCATACGGCAATATTCACAGGTTCAGTTGATTGTTTGACCGATTCAATAATCCAATCGGAGCCTTCCGTATCATGTCCTGGGCCTACATAATTTCTGACAGGTACTTTTACGCCATTTTTGTTGCTCCCTTTTTTTACAAGGGAATGAAGATAATCCGCGGTAGGATAATTAGGGGAATGCGATTTTAACCTGTCCTGTATTAATCCGTATTTTGAGATGAGATTATGTAGTATATCATCCCTGATCAATGGCGGTTCATGGTCGTAGTTTGAATCGGCATTGGCAATGAATCCCCTAAAATCAAACTCATTAGAATAATGCAAAAGCCGTACAAAAGATTGCTGATCGTCCGGATCCTGACCAATATCCGTAGTTACGATCAATTTGGGTCGTTGCGTATACCCTTGAAGTACTGAAAAAAAAATGATACTAATCGTTAACCAAAAAACACTTTTACACAGCCCTGAAAATCCAGGTCTTACCACATTTTTTGCCTCAACCTTCCCATTTGTAGCGTTCAATCCCGATTTTATCATAGTATCCTTTGGAGAATATCAAATTCTTTGGCTAAAAACTTAGTATTCAATTCCCACAAAAGGTACTGATTTCCCATTAACCGTCAAATACCAAACACCGAATTTCACCGTTATTAAATTACGGTAGCTCGATGAAGACACCTACTAAATTATCAGCTATGAGGAAACTAATTTATGTTGGGCTTATTTTGGCTATGATTATGGGTATAGGAAGTTGCAGCTATGATGACAGCAACGATTTGGATGTACTGACTCCCAACGACAGCACGCAAACTGCGATTGAAGAAAACCTTAATCTTTTATAGTAAAATAGGAATTGTCCTGTTTTAATTTGGCCTTGTTGATACTCGTAAAAGTTGGTTACATTTTACTTCTATGCCTTTTTCGGGCAAGTAGCGTATTCTTTAGCAACATGGCAATGGTCATAGGGCCTACCCCGCCTGGAACAGGTGTTATAAAGGATGCTTTTTTAGATACATTTTCAAAATCGACATCACCGGTAATATAATAGCCACGCTCCCGAGTTTCATCCGGTACCCTAGTAATGCCCACATCAATGACTACCGCTCCTTCCTTTACCATATCCGCCTTTAAGAAATGGGGCACGCCCAAGGCCGAAACAATAATATCCGCCTGCAGTGTCAATGCCTTGATATCCTTGGTACGGCTATGCGCCAAGGTAACGGTGCAATTTGCCGCTTTTCCTTTTTGACTCATCAGTATGCTTATGGGCCTGCCCACAATATGGCTTCGACCAATTACCACGGCATGTTTACCTTCGGTATCCACTTTGTAACGCCTCAACAATTCCATTATGCCAAAAGGTGTGGCCGAAATAAAAGTTTCCATATCCAAGGCCATTTTACCAAAGTTGGTAGGGTGAAAACCATCCACATCCTTATCAGGATGTACTGCCATTAGTACCTTTTCCTCATCAATGTGTTTGGGTAGAGGCAGTTGTACGATGTAGCCGTCTATGGCATTATCCTTATTCAACTGATGTACTTTTTGGAGTAATTCCTCCTCGGAGGTTTCTTCAGGCAAATGGATGAGGGTAGATTCAAAACCGATTTTCTTACAAGACCTTACCTTACTTCCAACATAGGTTAGGCTAGCACCATCATTCCCTACAAGTACCGCGGCCAAATGTGGTACTTTTTCACCACGTTCCTTTATCTGGGCAACCTCATGGGCTATTTCTTCCTTTATTTTGTTGGAAATTGTTTTTCCGTCTAATAATTTCATTATTGGTTCAAAGTTTAAGGTTTAAAGTTCAAGGAGTTATCGGTTAAATTTGGAACCTTTAAATTCCGACTTGATAAGATAGTTCATGAAAGAACTTATTTTTTTACTTTCCAGAAGTACTTTTTGGATTTGAATGTCAAAAATTTCTTGATCAATATGTTTTCTATCCAAAGCTCTATAATGCTGTGATCGTAATTCGCCACATGAAGCTTTTGCAATACTTAAAAATTGAATAAATTCTTTATTTCCATTTCTTTCAAAGCCTTCAGCAATATTATCCATTACAGAACCTGAACATCTATCCATTTGGTCGCGAAGTGCATAATTCTTTCCCAAACTTGTAGTTTCAGTGAAATGATGAATATCATTACATATTTCCCGTGCCAATTGCCAAATTTCCAAATCCTCGTACCGTTCAACTTTTCCCATTATGATAAAATCTAAACTATTCAATCTTTCTTTGGACCTTGAACCTTGAATACAAAAAATGCTATTTCATTTTTTGCATCATCTGCATCATCTTCTTGCCACCACCGCCTTGCATCATTTTCATCATTTTGCCCATTTGATCAAATTGTTTAAGCAATTGATTTACATCCTGAATGGTTCGGCCACTACCTAGGGCTATCCGCTTTTTACGACTGGCGTTCAGTTTGGAGGGGTTTGAACGTTCGTCCGGGGTCATAGAATGGATAATGGCCTCAATATGTTTAAAAGCATCATCATCTATATCCATACCTTTAAGCGCCTTGCCAGCACCGGGAATCATACCCATAAGGTCTTTGATGTTCCCCATTTTCTTTATCTGCTGAATCTGGCTCAGGAAATCATCGAACCCGAACCGATTCTTGGCAATCTTTTTCTGGATTTTCCTTGCCTCTTCCTCATCAAATTGTTCCTGGGCCCGTTCAACCAATGAAATTACATCGCCCATGCCCAAAATACGGTCGGCCATACGTGACGGATGGAAAACATCTATAGCTTCCATCTTTTCACCGGTACCAATAAACTTGATAGGCTTATCCACAACGGATTTTATGGATATGGCCGCACCTCCTCGGGTATCCCCATCCAGCTTGGTAAGGATTACTCCGTCAAAATTTAGGACATCATTAAAGGCCTTGGCCGTGTTTACGGCATCCTGACCGGTCATGGCATCTACCACAAAAAGGGTCTCCTGTGGTTGTATGGCAGCGTGGATATTTGAGATTTCGGTCATCATTTTCTCATCCACGGCCAAACGACCCGCGGTATCTATGATAACTACATTATGTCCATTGGCTTTTGCTTGGGCAATACCTGCTTTGGCAATGGCCACCGGATCGTTGTTCTCCCGATCGGAATACACCTCAACTCCTATCTGGTCCCCGACTATATGCAATTGATCTATGGCCGCAGGACGGTATACGTCACAAGCTACCAATAAAGGTTTCTTTGATTTTTTATTCTTGAGAAAATTGGCCAATTTTCCTGAAAACGTAGTTTTACCCGAACCTTGAAGACCGGACATTAGGATTACGGATGGGTTTCCCGAAAGGTCGATGCCCTCGGTTTCGCCACCCATAAGTTCCGTAAGTTCGTCCTTTACGATCTTCACCATCAACTGGCCAGGCTGTAGGGTAGTCAATACATTCTGGCCCAAGGCCTTCTCCTTTACCCTATTCGTAAATTCCTTGGCTATCCTAAAATTGACATCGGCATCCAACAAGGCCCTACGAACCTCTTTGGTAGTCTCCGCAACATTGATTTCTGTTATCTGTCCATGTCCCTTGAGAACATGAAGGGCCTTATCCAGCTTTTCACTTAAGTTATCGAACATCGTCTTACATCCTTTTTGAAGAAAAGCAAATTTAAGAATTACCAAGGGAAAGATGGGGCGTTGAAGGGAAAAATGTAGCGAATAGCACAATCCCAACGAAGGCACGGATACAAACCTGGGACTCTACAAATAGCAATGCTCCTATGAATCTAAGACTCCCAGGGCAATATTCGAATTACAAAACAAAAAAGCACCCATCTTTCGGTGGATGCTCTTTTTTGGGATATGGGGCAAAAAAGGCTGCTAAATCTTTTCAAAAGTGAGGTAATCTGTGCTTCCATCACCTCCGCTAACGTCCCATAGTTCTATTTTGGAGTTGGCATATTTTAGGATATCCCAGTCATCCGCCAATTCCTCAAAAATATCAGGAGAAGCAAAGAAAATATTGAAGTCTACATCACTTTTACTATCATCGTCATCGCTATTTTCCGATTCGGTTATGGACCAAGCACCGGAGAGTGAGGTACTCCCGTTGGTGACCGCCAAAGTTCCATCCGTATTGAAAGTAAAAACATATCCATCGTAGTCACTTGTCTCCTCAACATCGGAATCCTCATAGTAGGTTATTTCCCATTCACCATTGGTGACCATGGCTTTTACTTCTTCCACATCGACCATCATAATTTCATTGTCTTCATTGTTCTCATCGGTACTACAGGAGACAAATACAAAACTTACGAGCAGTAGATTAAAAAATCTTTTCATGGGTTTACGTTTTAGGGGTAAAAGGGAATCCCCAATGCGAACGCATCGGGGATCCTTAAATATTTACTGCTTCTTTTCAAAGACCAAAGTGGTAATACTTTCGTCGTCTCCGCTAATATCTTTCAATTCGATACGATTACCGTCCTCAGAGATAGATACGAATTCCCAATCTTCCGTTAATTCCCCAAGTGGGTCAGTATCTCCCAAGTTAAGATATACCTTTAACTTACCATCACTGTTTCTTATAACCCTCCACAATCCTGGCAGAGTAGGTCCGGTATCACCGGTTGTAACGGCTATCATATGCTCTGCTTGAAACGTAAAGGTATACGCGGCATAGTTATCGGTTTCATCCATATCCCCTTCGGAATACTGGGCCACCATCCATTCACCGCCCATCATAACATTTCTAATTTCAGGAACATCACCATCATCAGAGTTGTCATTACATACGCGTTGCAATATCAATTCATAATCGGTTTCAGGAATCTCAAACTTTAACCTGTCGTTCTTAAGATCAGCTATTGGCCACTCAAAACTTACACCGGGCTCCTGACCAATATTGATTGCCATCACCAATCTTTCCTGTGCGTTCATTGTAATCTCCCAGGTACCTTCGGAAACCATATCGCCATTGGTCAAAGTTACCACACCTTCTGGCATGAATTGGAACTCATAACCTAACAGTCTTCTAATTTCCTCATTATCGACCACTACTTTTTTAATGATCCAGCTACATTCCTTTAGTATTTCACGAAGACCATCAGGATTAGTATCATCTTCACATAGCTGTTGCATAATAATCCTGTTCCCTTCACCAGCATATAGTTTTATCTTATGCTCTTCAATTTCATAGACCAACCATTCCAAGCTGAAGTCTACAAGAACATCAAACTCCAATTTTAAAAGGGCTCCTTCATCACTTGCACGGGTACTCCAGGTTCCCACCAAGTTATTACCTTCCCTATCCTTAACGGTTACGGTACCATCTTCCTTAAAATTCATAAGGTATTCAAAGTACTGATCAGTTTGGTTTACACCATCCCTTTTTACTTCTTTAACCAACCAAGGACATTCAGTTAAACAGAAATCCAATCGTTCCTCATCAAAATCATCATCGTTGTAGTCATTATCATCATCTTCGTCACATGCCTCTTTGGCATTTTCGATGGCATTGGCCAATTCTCCATTGGAGTCAACGACTATCTCCGTACCATCATACAATTTTAAGGTCACGGGAAACTCAATACTGATAAGGTCTTCTTCGTCCAATCCGGCAAAGAAACGTCTCATTTCCATGTCACTATCAACAGTAACATTTCCGGTTTGTTGTTTGTTGATGTCAAAAGTGAACAATGTAATAGGGTATACAAAATCAATACATTCTATATCATCGTCATCCCCGCCTTCAATACATTTCTCCGCCCATTCACGAAGATCTTCGGCGCCATTAATGGTAATCTCAGTGTAATCTCCCAAGGTAATGGTGATGGGGAAAAAAATTTCCAAAATATCTTCATCATCTTCCAAGGCATCAAAAATTTCCTCTATCAACTCAAGATCCTTTACTGCATTGATGGTCAATTCCAATCCATTTACCTCAACGGTATATGGAAAACGAATATTAAAACAGCTGGAACCATCCACTATATTATCAAAAGATCCATCATTGGAAACGGTCTTTTCTACCAATTGGGCCGTAGATGAGCTGGCCATAATGGTTTCTTGTTCATTTTCTCCCGGAAGTTCCTCATATTCCGTTTGACAGGAAGAAAAAGCAAGCGCAATCATTAGTAGGCTTGTGTACAGTGCGTAATTCAAAAACTTTCTCATAACGATTTGGATTTATTTGTTCGTTCGTCATTAAAACAACCCATTTGAAAAATACCCTACTTTATTTTCGAATTTTTCAAATATCTTTGATGCAAAACCAACCCATTGAAAACTGAATCCCAGGACAATGTATGTGAGGAAGCGGTGTTTAGTTCGCTCTTCAAAGCTAATTCTAAAACGGTTTTTAACTATATATATTATAAGTTCGGGAATGAGGAAAAGGCCTATGATGCCGTTCAGGAAGCTTTCTTAAAACTTTGGGAAAACTGTGCCAAGGTTAGCCCGGAAAAGGCAAAGTCCTATGTATATACCGTTGCGAACAATCTTTACCTTAATGTTATCAAAGCCGAAAAGGTGCGTCTAAAATATGCCGACAAAACATTGAACAGTACCAACGAGTCGCCGGAGTTTTTAATGGAGGAAAACCAATTTAAACAGAAATTGGATCAGGCGTTGGCCAGTTTGCCGGAGAACCAGCGTACCGTTTTTTTGTTGAATAGAATCGATGGCAAAAAATATGCGGAAATCGCCGAAATGGAAGAGGTAAGTGTAAAGGCTATAGAGAAAAGGATGCATTTGGCATTGAAAACACTTCGTGAACAGATTGACGGGATTTGAGGTTTGAGGTTTGAGGTTTGAGGTTTGAGGTTTGAGGTTTGAGGTTTGAGGTTTGAGGTTTGAGGTTTGAGGTTTGAGG
>CANLWG010000019.1 GCA_947494715.1 uncultured Flavobacteriaceae bacterium
TATTTAAAATTAGACAAAAAATTAGCGGGGGCATGCCCCCGCTAATTCTCTATTTACACACTTTATGGGATAGTCCTGATTAGAGGAATCTTGCATAATAAGCTTCAGCTAACTTCCTTGGGGGCCACCAAATACACAAGTGCAGGTTGGTCCTAACTGCCAACGATATTCAGAAACGTTTAAATTAAAGGTATCTACTGCGCCCCAACTGTAATTCAGAGTAATGTTGTAGTTGCCTCGCTCCAATATAATTATTCTTCTAGTTCCAATGTTAAGTGTCTCTGTTAGTCCATTTCCAAAGTCTATAGTTACCGAAGCAGTTCCCTGCCCACAAGTGCAGTTATCTCCTGCTGGCCCTGGTATGTAAGAAAAGCTAATATCACCTGCATATTTTCTTTGATAGAATATTTCAAGTTCAAAATACTCATCTACTCTTTTAAGAAATTCTTTGGCAAAATCTCTCTTTGCCTCTTTGACAGGACTTGTTTCATTTATCAGTGTACTTCCACATGAAAATGGAGGTTTCCTCTGTAAAGCTTCCAGACCACATTTTACGACATCTGTTGCCAATATTAAATTATCGCGTGTAATAGTATTGAGAGAATTGGGGGCAACTTTTGGTTTGTTTTGTTCTTTAATTTTAATGTCATCAAAAGTACCTGATACTAATAGAAAAGAGTTTGTGCAACCTAGAAATGATATTAAACTAAGACTTCCAGTAAACGCAGTTCTAAGGCACGCGACACCTTCAAGCGTTCCTTCAACACCTTTAACTAATCTGTCTGCTGCTTCATTAAGGTCTTCCTCATCATTTTCAAGCTGTTTGAAATTGATTTGTTCTTTTGAGTTTTTCCCAAAGATTGTATTTAGAGGTATATTTTCCATCGTTTCTGTAACTCCATTTGAATTTATAAGAGTCGCAGTCACTGATGTCAAATCTATATTATAATCAAAAAATAACACTTCTCCAGCAGAAGTCGAAGCACCAATAGGCAAATTAATATTGTCATCAACCTCTATAAATATATTTTCTTCATCTCTTTCTACATAATAACCATCAATAGAACCATCTTGATCTCTATCTTGAATTAATACTAATTCATTTTGGTCTACTATAGAATAAAAAAGATTTTCTGAATCAGGGAAAATACCAAAAATCACATCAGCTTCTGATATTAATCCACCGTCGTCTATGGTTACTACCGCAGGTGCTGAATCGAAATAGGTTTCACATGATTGAGATATAAGTAAGGAAGTAGCAAGAGCTCCAAATTTCAAAATCCTCTTTAGTGAAACCAATATTTTTTTAAATATCCTATTTTTCATTTCTAAGTCTTATCTGGTTGAATAAAATAATCTTGCTATAATTTTTAAAAGCGAAAACCCAAACTAATCCCGGCTCTTACTCCTCCCCAATTCCCCCTATTTATCATTTTAACGCCGTCGCCAGAAATTTCAAAAGTCGTTTCGCTAAGGGGTATGTTGATATCTTCCAATTCACCTTTTAATGTTACTTGTTCATTCAACGACAAGGGTTTACTTGGAGTACCGGAGAGATGACCGTCATGCGTTCCAAAATTGGGGCCTAAAATCCACCAGTCCAATACAAAACGCTGTCCTAAATTGAATTGTGCTCCTAACAACAACCCAAAAGTGCTTGCGGAAACACTCCCATCGGTAACTAAAGCTTCAAAAGAGCCGTCATCACGTTCGTATTCTAAAATTTCAGCATTCTTGATCTTGTATTTTGAATTTTTATAGAACGGTGCTACATAAAATCCTTTTCCATAACCTTTGCCCAAATAAAACCGAACTTCGGGAATATAACTGCTATAGCCTATTGAAGCAGAATATAACATGTTGTCTATTTCTTCATCCGCCCCATCTCCAAGATCAAAAATAATATTTGATAATTGGTCTTTAAAAGGCACATCGCCATTTGGTATATTAGAATATGTAAAACTTATCGATATAGCCCTAGTAAGCACCCTTTCGGCTTGAAATTGATAGTTCCTAAATGCCAAACTTGTTAAGTTGGCTTTCAAAATGTTCTTTCTACTTTCATATATATTTTGGTCAGTGCTCTGAGATATTACAGAATCAACAGAAAATACCAGAGCAAAAAGAACGAGCAAAGACCTTAGTAATGACAATCGTTTTATTTCGAAATTACTGTCAATCCCCTTTTTTTTTGAACTGTAAATGGGTCTATTATTTTCTTTCACTTATTTTGTTTGGAAATTTCAAAGAAGGTTAAACATATTTGCTAGAACTTATTCATCCTTTATATAAAAAGGATAGACATATTTTAATTAATCGCTTAGAGTACTAAATCTAATATAACTTTCAGTATGTAGAAATCTAGCTACTCGGCACTTACAAAAAATAAATAACACATTAGAGCACTAAGAATAGGTTTTTTAAAATCATAACTTTTTGAATAGGTGTTTAATTCGTATTTAAAATATAGACATCATTTAGCTCAAAAATCTTACCTGTAGGGCCACACGGGTCGCTACCTTCCAAAGTGGTAATTGCTTCAAGCATAATCTTGCCTATTTTACCCTCAATAGATCCGTTCACAACATTGAAGGGGTCGCCAGTAGCTTCTGGGTAAACTATTTGCGTATCTAGATTCCAGTTTTCATAACTTTCCACGATTCCTGTACTTGAAACATTTCCAATTGACAAACAGGAGAACCTATTTGCATTTGGTGAGTCGTCATCTCCTATATATATGTATCCATTTGCTCCCTCCGATTCTTCATAAAAACTAAAGGTGACATCATCACTCCTAGATAGACGGTAGAAGCCCGTCCCATTAGCATCAATATCGCTACCAGTCCAAGTTCCTATGTCAACTATATACCCAAAATCGTCAGAATATATTAAAATCAAATCACCTTCTTTAAGTTCAAAATCAAAGCAATCTTCGACATCATTATTTTCCACTTCAAAACAAATATCCAAAGCTGGATTATCTGAAAATAACTGAGCTGCGGTTATTGTAAGACTGGCAGTTGTCCCAAATGCAGAAACCACTTTATTCCATTTTAATAACTTACCCATTGATCCAGCCCATTTTACAAGAAAGTCTTGCCCTTGAAAATCTATACCCAAGCATTCGCCAAAAAAAGTATTAAAATTCTGTATCTGAGTACTAAGGATGTTGTTTGCAAATGCCATCATACTCGCTGAGTTATCAATAGACTCAATTGTGGTTTGAGAAAGAGCCGTAGAGACTAATCCTGAGATATTGGCAATTAAAGGTCCGATGCAATTGGCATTTACATTCGAAGAAAATGGGGTTACAGCCAAATATAAGTCTAAAACAATTTTTGATACATTTTCAATCCTAGCTTCCAAATCCTCAGGACTACCATCAAAAGCGACCCCATTTCTTATTTTAAACTCATATATCCCATCTTCATACATTTCGTAATCAACCGACTCAACACCAATATTATCCGTTAGTAGTGTGGTTATTCTAAAAATGGCATCCTCTATAGATGTAGCTACAAAAGTTACCCTGTCTAATTCTAAATCTGCAACATTTTTACCGTCTTTATAAACACCTATTTCTACATCATATGATTTGCCTGGGTTCGTGAAATTTAGGAACTTATTTGATCGATTAATGGATACTGGATCATCTTCTAGTTTTGAAGTTACTGCCTTGTTACTTATACTTGATTCGAAAACACTAACTAAGTCACTAATAAAATCAATATTATTTTCGTCTAATGGTGACACGCCCGATGCAATCACTAACTCGACTTCTTGGCTTAGTCTATCAAATTCAGGGTCTGATAAGATGTTGCTCACTAATTCCGTTCTAGATTCAGGGCTCAGCATAGAGTTGATGGGTAAGGACATCATTAATGCTAGTACGGTTGATTCAGCACTTATCGTAAAGTCTGTTTGCCCTGGATAATTGTAACCCAAAAGAATTACTTCATCAACTTCGTTGCTTACAAAAAGTACATTATGACCTCCTTCGGGTACATTCAAATCATAATTATCATCAATAATTCCACTTTCATTTGTAAAACTCACAACCTCTAATTGGTTTAATTCTAGGGTACTATTTCCTGGCAATAGTATATTACCTGATATATTTTGAGTTTCCAAAAAGCTTTCATTGTTTGAGTCATCCGATTGTTCTTCGGAATCTGTAATAGTCTCATCTAGATTAGAGTTATCATCTGGGATTTCCGGGCTATCATCTGGACAGCAGGAATTAAAGGCTACCATTAACAGGATTAATAAGAAAAAAACCCTCGAATACCCCATTTTTTTGAATCTTAATGCAATTTTCAATACCATTACTATGGTTGACTATTTCATCTAATACTCCAAATCAAAGTAATCCATTGTCCCGTAGTAATCTTCAAAATCTATGTTTACTTTGCCCGATTGAACAGTTGCTGCATCTGCGATAATCACTTTTAGCTTGTCATAGTCTCCCGACCTAAATGCAGCAGTTATGCCATCCAATTCCCTTATTTGAATAAGTATTTCTCCAACAATTAGTTGTGAGACTAAGATGGTGTCTATACCATAACCAAACCCAGATGCCAAAACCCATTCATAAGGCTGATTACTTGCATATCTAAGATAAACCAACACTAAATCCTCTTCTAAGACCTGTGCAGTTAGTTGCGGTAATTGTGCATCAATGAAAGTTTGGCCTGCTTGGTCTGTAATGTCAAAGATAAATGTAGATACATTTGCGTTTCCATCTTGACCATCAACACCATTTTGACCATCCGCACCATCCTGACCATTGACTCCATCTGCACCATCTTGACCATCGGCTCCATCTTGACCATCGACCCCATCTTGACCATTGACTCCATCTTGACCCGGAGGTCCTTGAACTCCCCCCGCTGTGCCATCTTCTCCGTCTTGACCCGCTGGACCTTCTGGTCCAGGGGCACCAATTGCCCCCTCTGGCCCAGGAGGTCCAGGAGGTCCCTCAGGACCTTCGCAGCTAAGACAAACAATAGTTAAAAATGAAATTATAAGTAAGCAGATTCTTGAAAATTGTGTTCTCATTTTGTTTAAATTTAGTTTGGTTACAAATTAGCTGAAGGTTTTACACAATTTTATTAAAAAGCTTTACGTTAAAAAATACCCACTAATGCGTATTTTTCTAGTTAAAGCGTGCATTTTACCGATAAATTCGAACAGATTGTCGGAATGTCAGAAAATTCCGTTGCGTTTACAGAACTTCAATAGCTGTTCCTTGTTAGCACAATTGCTCTTAAGTAGAATGTTCTTTCGATGGGTATCAACGGTCAGTTTGCTAATATTTAGGCTATCGGCAATTGCAAAGCTCTTCATACCTTTTCGAATACCCTGGATGATGAGTAGTTCGCGGGCGGTATAAAAATCTTGGAATTCTTTGTAAACCCTGTCCCTGAATTTTTGCCTATCCATTTCATCGGCATTCGCGTCTCACTCGACTTGATCGTTGGAGATAAAACCGATATCGGTCAACATGCTCCAATTGCTGATCAAGCTACCTCCCCCAAAAGTTCCATAAGCTCCGGATTGTCTCAGTACCTTTACGGGCATGCCATTCTTCTTCAACAAACGGTAGGTTATGGTCAGATACGTTTCCTTGCCCACTTCCGTGTTTACATAATGCTCCACAATTCCTCTGATAACCCTTGAAACTACGGCTATATCTTCCGGGTGAATACGGGTATGGATAATACTATCGTTAAAGTCATTCCCGGGATAGCCTAACAATTGTTCAATATTCCTTTGATCGGTAACCTTATTTCCCTTCCAGTCCATCACATAAATGGCCTGTTTCCCGGGGATAATGGGAAAAGTTCCAAGTCCTGAAATTGTACATGCTCTGTCTTTTTATCAAGAAGCCGTTGGGAAACGGTCCTTGCAAAATCCATTAAATCAACGGGAAATACTGATGGCTTGTTCATTTGTTTATCGAATAACTTTCTCTTTACACCCATACCTTTTTCTAAATTTAAGATTCTTTACTATTTTAACGTTTTGAATGCAATTGTATGCAGAAGTATTTCCATATCCCAAGAGCTATGTAAACCTGTTATGACTAAAAAAGGTACCATTTTTTATATCCATGGAAACTCATCTTCTTCCCGTGTTTTCCAGAATATTGTGAATTCTAAAAAAGTTAATTACAGTCAAATAGCCTTTGACCTACCCGGTCATGGCAAAAATGGAACATCTGAAGATTCGGTGGACTTTAGCACAAAGAGGTATTGCGATTTCTTATTGGCCAAAATCAAAGACATAAATGATGACATTTTATTGGTCGGTAATTCTTTAGGAGGACATTTGGCATTGGAAATTGCACCAAAAGTGAGACGTTTGAAAGGTTTAGTGATTTTTGGCACTCCTCCTTTAAAAAAACCTATCAATCCTCAAGACGCTTTTTTAAATTCGGAAGCACTTAATACATTCCTCAAAGAAAATCCTGATTCGAAAGAAGTAGAAGAAACAATCGCGAGTGTTCTATTCAATAAAAATCTTGTGAATTATTTCATTGATGACTTCAAACGAACAAACCCAAAAGTAAGAAGTGTTCTTGCGGACGAACTACAATCTGGGAACTGGAGTGATCAGGCAGGGATATTTCTAGAATTACATATCCCTAAGCTAGTAATTATTGGTGATAAGGATATTTCTGTAAACAGTGAATACATCAAGAATTTAGCAGATAAAGACAGAAATTTATGTGAGCTCATATGCCTTGAAAACTGCGGGCACTATGCTTCTATGGAGAAACCCTTGGAATTTGAAAGTATCATGTTAAATATGGCTAAAAAAGTTTTCACCCGATGATTACGAGTTCCGAATCACTGTCATTGAACCAATTGCAATTATTTGCCTATAAATTAAGGCAGCTTTATCTAAAGGACAAAAACCTGTTTTTTGAATTGGATAAACTTGTTCCATTTTCGGTTTTCATCAATAAGCGAGAGAATCTGGATATCACCTATGCCAACCAACAGTTATTATGTAAAGGAAAGGAAATGGAAGATTTGATTGAAAAAGGGGCTAGTTATCTCCCAAAAATTTCCGATCATGCATTATTGGAGTTGGCTAAACAAAAGACCCAGGACTTCGGTTCTGTAAGTGATGAAGATGGAATCTGCAATTATCTCCAACTATTTACCATCAATGGCAAGAAGAGATTTTTTTATTCAAACAAGCTGATTCTCGATAAGCATCTCTATTTTAATGTTGCAGCGTTTACTGAGGATCTAGGTATCGCAGGGAAAGTGTTCAACACCATATTTGAACCTATCAAAAATCAAGAAAACGTCTTACTACAATTACAACTTTTGACAAAGCAAGAAAAAAGAATCTTAAAATTTCTTACTAATGGGCACTCTCAAAAAAGAGTCGCCGAAATGCTTTTCATCTCACAACATACCATGCGTACCCATATGCGCAACATCCATTGCAAAATGGATACCGGCAAAACCACCGAACTTATAAAATTGGGGATGTTAATCGAATTGCTTGACTAATTATTTTCCAGAATTGAAGCATTTCAAGTGCTGGTCAAATCAAACCCTCTCTCACATAATGAATTGCAGCCTGAGTAAGGTTGTTAAACTCGGTTTTATAAAGTATATTTTTTCTATGAGTACGTACGGTATCTGGAGATATATTCAGATAATCAGCAATCTCTTTTGAAGTAAAGCCTTCGGAAATCAATTTTAGTATTTCAACTTCTCGATTGGAAATTTCAATTTTTGATTGATTCAGTTTAAGGTCTTCGACCTTTCCTACTCCAAAATAGCTCTTCCCGCCCCGGACATGAATGAATGACATTTTATAATTGTTTTGGTTTGTGATATGGCTTATGTCGGATTGGTTGGCAAATACCGTTGAAAGGTTATAGTCCTCATCTACACTAAGTGCAATTGCTTGTCTTAAATGAAGACGATAGTTATTACTGAAATCCCTAAATCTTAATTGATAACTCAATTTGTAAAGTGGAATTTCCTTTTTATCAATGTGATTGAACAAAAAATCTCCTGCAATTTTTTCACATCGCACAAAGTGTTGAAAATCATCAGGATGAATCCTGTTTGCATAGGTGTCTACCGTAAAACTTCTGGAATCTTCTCCAAATAATTTTTTGGTACCGTTACTAACGAACGTGAAGCTCCTAGTTGGAAAATCAAAGATATATTGAAAAGAAGGTCCAGGGGAATAAAGGTTTTCAAGTAGGCCATTTAATTTATTTTTATCCTCTTGGACAGTATGGTTTGCCAAAAATTCTTGCTTCCCGTCAAACACTTTATTTAGCAATCTGACTTTTTTGTTCTGCATATGTTAATTATGGTTAGCTGTTAATTTAATAAAATATAAAAAATATCATTGTAAATAATGTCCTCGATATTATTGGTTAATTCATAATTTGTTAAAAATAAAAAGCAATCACCACTGGGGCTTATTGCACAAATTCGTGAAGTCTTATGATCTTAAAGTGAAATGTTCCATAAAAATTAAATTCTGTCACTTCGAGTATCACAATGATATTGGGTATTTCCATCAAAAAAATAATGAAATATTAATCCCTTGCCCTTCGGAAGTCGCAAAACCTTTTGGTTTTGCGACACCCTCAGAACAGCGCAAAAGCACAAGCGACATAATGCCGCTTGACCTTTCTTCTCCCTTCCTAAAAGTATATTTTATAGGAGCATGGTCGTCAAAAGCGACATTACATCCTTATCCTGCGGATTTGCCAAGAGAAAATGTTAATTTGATGAGATGCTTCTGATTCTAAAGTATTTCATGCTTGCCTGTTTCGCTTACGTGATTATCAGGATTGTGGTACCCTATCTCGTGCTATTTATACGATTTATGTTCAACGAAGCTTTTAAATGGGACAAATACGTAGAAAAGCCAAGGTTGGTGTTCTATGCCTTAGGGCTTTTCACTATGAGATTGGGATATACTGGTTTAATGGAGCCAATTGAAAGATTCACTGTATTTTCCTATGCCACTGGAGGCTTTCTCTTTTTGATTGGTATGTTCACGACCCAACTGACGTGGAGTAAATGGTTTGAGAGAATCTTTATTCCCAAAATAAAGGAGAAATTAAAGACTACCAGAAACTTCAATATTTCAATCAGTAAACCCCAGCTGGGGAAACTTTACGATAATATGGTACGTTATGATATGGTCATCATCGGTAAAACTTCAAAAGATGATTTTATTAAATGCTTTTTAAGGAATTGGGACGAACATGATGCGAAAATCCATCTGAAGTTAAAAAACCCTGCTTGCAAGGAGTTCTATGAACTTTTAAAGAATACCTTTCCTAAAAACGACTTACAGCTTATTGATTTCATCAAACATTCTAAGATTTTACGGCGCGAGGACGGGCAACCCTATAATTATGACACCGTGAGAAACGCCCTGACCAGAAACAGAATTTCTAAAAGAAGTGAGGAATTGGAAGCCGTATTTGCTCCATTTTCATAAAACTTGCTTGCATTTTCCTCTATTTTGCTTGCACCACATGCGATGCAAGCCTTTCCTATGGTTTCCCATGCTAGTTTGCTGAAAGAATTCGATTAAAAAGTACAAAAGCTTTTGTCCATTGTTTCATCCTAAAAATCTAGAATAATGGATTATTTAAAACTAGAGGAACGTCTTGAACGTATAGAACGATTACTGTCAAGCAACAAGGAAGTTTTGACATTTGAAGAGGCCTGTGAATACATGGGCGTATCACGAAGTTTTCTTTACAAGCTTACTTCAAGAAGACAGATACCGCACTCCAAGCCCAATGGCAAAATGATATTTTTCGAAAAGAAAAAACTCAACCTTTGGCTATTACAGAACAACAGAAAATCAAAAGCTGAATTGGAGGCGGAGGCACTTAAATATGCGCTTAGAAAACGTAGTAATTGAATTATCAGATTACCTCAACAAGTCTTATTTGATTGCTTCTCTTCTTCAATCTAATCAGACGTGGATAGGGAGATGAGAGGGAATGTAGTTGTTGCATGGGATATGCGTCTGAGTGAGAATTCAAGATGTGTCATTGTCATGACAAATCTTGCTTTTGCTCCCGAAGGTCGCAAAAGAGGAAGAAGATTATGAAACGAGAATTCGTCCAATTCAGGTGCTCAGTATATGAGAAGAAACTGCTTAAAGTGAAGGCTAAGAAATCAGGTCTTTCTATCAGTGAGTATTGTCGCCGTGCCGCATTTGATGATAGGATTATTGAACGTTTATCGAAAGACCAAATCGAGGCTTATAAGTTATTGGTAAAGTACCAGAACAATTTCAAACGAATCGGGAATATGTTCCGAAAGCGAAATCCAAAATTGGCAGATGAAGTCACCCAACTGGCTAAAGAAATCAGGGAACACCTTTTAAGTTTTAAGGTATGATTGGAATGGGAAAATCCATATCGCACACATCGGCATCCATGGCCTACGGACTTCGGGAGGAAAAGAAACCCGAGATCGTTCATAGCCAATATCTGGCCGGGGATACTCCTAAAGAGATTACCCAGGAGTTCAGGACCATCCAACAGCAGAACCATCAATGCAAAAAGAACACGCTGAGCTTTGTATTGAGTCCAACCATCAAGGATGGCACGGAAATGAAAAACAGGGAACTTCAAGAAATCACCGAACGATTTTTAAAACAAATGAAGTTACGGGAGAACCAGGCCATTGCCTTTGTACACAGAAACAGAAAACATGTCCATATCCATTTGTATGTAAACCGAATCAACTTTCACGGGAAAGCTTATAAAGACAATTTCATAGGAAAACGGAGCCAACAAGCTGCTGAACGGGTGGCAAAGGAAATGGGCCTGACTACAGTACGGGAAGTCCAACAACAAAAACTGGACAAGGCCAAGGATATGCGGATGATTCTTAAAAGAATCCACGAAAATGTTATCAGTGAGGTCAGGCCGAAGGACTTTGACCAATACATCAAGGCCATGGAAGCCTATCCCGTAAAGGTTATCCCATCCATCAACAAGCAGAACAAATTGCAGGGCTTTCGATTTGAGTTTGCTGGACAAAATCTGAAGGGTAGTGAGGTGCACCGCTCTATGTCAATGAACAAAATAGCCGAACAAATCGGTTTCAGCAGAGATGTGGTCGAAAAGGCCAAAACAGAAAATGCTATAAAGCTAATGGGCAAAACGGTAAGCCTCTCCCCTAACCTGGTGGCTAAAATTGCAACGAAAGCAATCATAAAGACCATCAAAAGAACCATTGACAAAGAAATAGGAATTGAAATAGGAATGTAACATTATGGCAAAACTGGACGAAATAGCGGAATTGTTGACAGAAGAATTGAAGAGCTTTGAACACTCGGTCAATCGAATGGAAAAACTGAAAGAGTTTCTCATAGGATATAAAGTTTCTGCGGACACCGCTGACATTGACTACCTTTTAAAAGGATACAACGACAGTCAAAAGAAATCCGTTGAAGAACAGAATAAGCTATTAGCCAACGTCATCTACTATGTCAAGAAGTCCATTTCTTTTCCAAAATGGGCTGTAAAATTGTTCTGGGGGTTTTTGGTTACTGTTTTGCTGGTCCTAGGGTACGCCATATTCCAGATTTCGAGAATCCCTAAAAAGGAGCAAGCTGCTTTTTCGCAAGGTGAAAGTAATGCAGTAAGGCACTTTGAGCGATTTATGGAGGAAACCCCAGAGGCAGGTGCCCTTTACGAAGAGTGGCGCAACCCCAAAGGCAAAAAGTAGTTTGCGCCCTATCCGGTTTTTTGCTTCACGCTTATCTACCAGAATACTACAAAAACCGGACAGGATCCATGCGCAAAAGTATAAGGGTAAGTATTCTATGGACATTCCAAATAAAATTCCGCCAATTTTAAAATAGGTTAATTATTTCCCCCTCAATCCACCCCGTCTCCTTGTGGGGGGCGATATTGAGGGAAAAATAATTTTAGGAGGCATGTCTCCAAAGGTCCACGTACGGTGTGTCACGATTGATGACGGCGAATACCCGTGATATGAGCTTGTTCCGTATAACGTTCACCGTACTCATCTTGTTCTTCCCTTCGGCCAATCTGCGGTAGTAATAATCCCTGATTTCCATGTTATAGCAGATCGATGATTTGGCGCACATATCGAGCAGGCTTTTCATTTTTTTATTGGCCAGATGACTTACCCGGGTCTTTCCCTTGAGACTGGTTCCCGATCGATTGGGGAAGGGAGCCACTCCGCAATATGCTGCAAACTGACGGGCATTTTGGAATTTGGTAAAGGCCTCTGTATATACTATCAAGAACAGGGCAGCTTGATCGCCAATACATTTTACGGTCTTCAACAGACTGAACAAATGATCAAGTTCCGGACGGATCTTTATGATTCGTTGCATTTCTTTTTCGAGCTCCTTGATCAGTTTTGAGAGTTCCTTGATCATTCTGTCCTGGACTTTGAAGAGAAGTTCATTGTCCTTCCGTTTGAGGATGTTCTTCTGTTCCCTTGAACTTGCCTTATAACCTGCTCTTTGTCTTACTAGGCGATCTCTAAGGGAAAGCAGCTTTTTGATGGTCTTGATCTCTTTCGATTGTGCGATTGAAGGTTGTATCTCATCCCTCAACCTGTAAGCATACAAAGCTATCTTGGCGGCATCTATCCGATCGTTCTTTCCCCTTGCGATTCCCAAAGATCTTTTTATTTCCAATCCCGAGATCATGGCATGGGGAATCTCTTTTTCGGAAAGATATTCTGACAACCGTTCCGAATAAAGCCCCGTGTGTTCGAAGGCGATAAAAATATGTTCCTTCTGATGGGAGCTTGACGTATAGCCCCATTTGAGCAGTTTTGAAAAGCCTTTGCCGGAGTTTTCAAAAGTTGCCAGTTCTTGGTTACTGTGAATGCAGGCATCAAGGGTCGCCTTGCTAACATCGATGCCGATGGTTTCCATGATTTTCATAACTTTAAGCTGTTTTAAAATGGTTACGTTGACTAAAACCTTTAACAGGTAATACCTAAAATTCTATTTGGTCCTTGTAACCGGGTTAGAAAAGAATGGGGACTAATACTTACCCTAGGCCGTTAACCTAGATTTGGGGATAGTTCACCCCATTCTTTTTTCGAATAGCCTAAAGTTATAAACATAATTGGGAGTTATGAGTCTCCCCCGGACCCCCTCTTTTCAACATCATCATTATCCTTTTTTAACTTAGAATTACTCGGAAGCTAATCTAAAGGATTTGGGGGAGTACTAAGCTTCTTTCGATAATTTCCAATCAGGAATTAAATACCTTTATATAATATACATTTCAATTACCATGAAAGACTTCCTAGATGGAATGAAACTGCCAAACGCCAATGAACAAGAAGAACTTGAACAATTGTCAATTGATAAACTTCGCCCTCTATTTGACCCAGCAAGGTTTCAAATTAGAGAAGAAACTTATCGTGATAAAGGTGTAGATTTTGATATTGAGTTGAAATACAATGGGAAGCATACCAATTTCAGATTCCTTATTCAATTAAAAGCGACAGATACAATTAAATCCAATTCAGATGGATCTTACAGTAAGAGTATTGACACGGCTAATATTCAATACTTACTGAATTCTGGTAAGCCTTCTTATTATATTCTATACCACAAAAAATCAGATGAGTTTTATTATTCCAATCTGGGAGATTTCTTGAGGACTATCAAGGATAAAGCAAAAGAATGGGATAGTCAACGGACAAATACTTTAAGATTTAAACGCGAGTTCAATGAAAAGGTTGTTAATAGCATTTACCAAAGCGTCCTAAGTTATGGCAAGAATTTCAGAAAGTTAAATGAAAAAATAGCTCTCTCCACAAAAGACAACTTTGGAAAAATATCAATAACTGATGAAAACTTGAATTTTTATTCCGAGAACGAACTACGGGATAAACTGGAACAATTTGGATTAGGACTGGTTAATGAAGGAAATTCTAAACTCATAATAAGCGCATCAAATAGTATTTCAAAGAGCCTTTATTCAAAACACCCTAAGTTCAACTTGGTTTTAGCAATAGCCAATTATAACACTGGCAATATGTTAGAGGCCCTTTCTAACTTAAAAACTTCTAGAAAACATTTGGAGAAACTTGACAAAGAAGATTTAGGTCTTCATCAATATTTTACTGCCGCTGTAAAATATTCTCTAGGACTATTAAATAACAATGAGTATTCTGATTTAATGGATTCGATTGAAGAATCAAGTTTCATTCAATACTATGTTGAAATTGATAAATTAGGCCGAAAACATTCAGATAGTACAGAAAATTATTCTTTACCGTTATACAAAAAAGAATTAGATAAAATCTTAAACAAAGAGAATATTCCAAATACTATAATAAATCTAGGCAATACAGAATATTATAAGTATTGGTCTTTAGACATCAATATTCGGAATCTTCAAAATTCAATGCTCTTAAGCAAAAAAGTCAGTTCTCCACAGGTAATAGAAGCTGGCCATAAAATATTAAAACAGATAAAAGCAATCGAAGCTTTTCATGAAAAGACAAAGAAAAAAATAGTTAATGACAAGGACTACTTCAATTATTGGCTATTAGAAACCCATAGGATAAACTATCATTTTGAATCTTTTTTGATTGATGCTATTATTTATGACCGTAAAAAATCCAATATAGAAGGAGTTAAATTCTTATTGAGTGAGCTGAGGAAGATCAGAAATAAATATGAGCAGATAGGTCATATAGAAAATCAAGTGGTTTGTATGACTTATGAATTTGAAATGTTGGATTTTCTAAAGATGGAAAATGAATTGAATAAGTTAGAGAAGGAGATTAGTGGGATTTTAGAGCTATATGAACTGAGGGATTTTAAAAGGAGATTTGATTTGATTGTAAAAGGTAGTACCAAATCAAAAAGACTCACTGAATTCTACGAAGAATCAAAAAGAAATTATGACAATACCATAAAAGAGGTTAAAAAGTACATGGATAAAGTAGCAGGCCTAGATAAAAAGGATTTGAAAAGACAAAACTTAATACCTAAAGAAACATATAGTATAGAATTGTTTCCTATTGGGCTTTTTTCATTTTCTAAGGATAAGCGACAGGATTTCTATAATATTATGGAGATTACTGACCTTGAATTAATCAATCAACTCGAGAACATGTTCAAATTCGTTATTCCTCGACTTAATATTTTTAAACCCAAAATAGTCGAAGAAGGTTTTTTGAATGGAGTTTTAGAATATGAAGGAATTAATAGTTGGAAATTGGTTTATGAAAGAAGGAAAAAGCTTTTCAAAGAAGAGTTCATAAAAACTGAATTTAATTAAATTTTGTTGAGTTAGATGTTTGGCTGGTTATTGTTGAATTCCTTTAATCCAAAAGTACTAGGTTCTTTTCAAGGCAAATAGAATGAGTTTACCAAATAGACATAGTACCCATGTTTTGGAAACAGAATCAAACAAATACTTTGAAAACTGTTTTCCGAACGAATGGTTTATTGATAAACCGGGACATGATTATGGAATTGATTTTGTTGTTAACCTGGTATCCTCCGGGGAAGTTACAGGTCTAAACTTTTCTGTGCAACTAAAAAGTACGAAGAAGAGACTTAATAAAGACTTTGTTTCTGTTACTCTAAAACACTCCACTCTTAGCTTATTCAACACTCGATTAGAGCCTGTTTTAATTATTGCTTATGTACAGGAGGATAAAGAGGCATATTGGTATTGGTATAATGATTTAAAAATTGACCTTACCTCTTCACAGAAAACTTACAGAATTAAGGTTCCTAAAACAAATAAACTAAGTGAAATTGATACTCAAAGTGTTTTTGAATATGTCGAAAATGTTTTTAGTATAAAAACTTTTATTGAAGACATAAACCAATTAGAATATGGTCAGATGTCCAATTTAGAAAGGTTGGCTTGGAAAAGTTATTTCACAGGCAACTACAATGACGCTGCCTTTTATTTAAAGAAGCTCCTGAAATCGAATCGAGGCAATACAATCTTGTTGGAAGCATTATCTTATAGTTTATATCAATTGTTTAATTACAAAGATGCTCTGCACTTTATCAATGGGGCAATCAGTATATCGGGAACCCCGAATCAAAAACTGATTAAGGCATGTATACTTGTGGAAGATGGTATTCAAAATGGAATAAAATCGAAGTTGGTTCAGGCTAAAGATTTATTCAGCCAATTTATTTTAAATTTCCCAAATCAAGATGATTACCACTATAATTACGCTAACACATTAAATGGCTTAGGAGAAAATAATAAGGCTCTTAGTCATTACAAAAAATGCTTAGAAATAAACCCAAACCATTTTCAAGCATGGAAAAATCTTGGTTCAGTCTACTATCATTTAAAGTCGCACGATAAAGAATTGAAATGTTATGATAAGGCTTTGACCATAAATCCAAACCTTCCGCAAGCGTTATTCAGCAAAGGCATTACTCTTTCCCATATTTTCCAAAAACATAAGGAAGGGCTTTCTCTGATGTTAAAATCAATAGAAATAGAAGAAAACACATTTAATAATTATCCAATTGGTTACTATTGGTTATCATATGTTCATGAAAAATTAGGTAAGCTAAAGGAGTCTTTTAAATGGATAAATCTTGGATTAGATCAATATCCAGAAAACATATATCTATTAAAATTTAAATTGTATTTGTTTACCTCATATTGGAAGGATTTTTCATGGGTTAAGAATGAAGCTGTTAGTTTTCTGGAGTACCGTCTTGAGGTCAGAACCAATTTTGAGTACTTATATCACCTCTTTATTGTCAAAGAGATAAAAGATGAAAAAGTCATTTTTAATCTATTGAATCAACATACACCACTAATTAAAACCAACACAATAGAAATTTTTAAAAAGTGTAGAATTAGTATAACCGAACATCTGTCCTTTTTAAAATATTATGAACAATATATTTCTTTTAGACAGCAATATCCATTATCGGGATACACTACCCATTTGATTTCTGATTTTTATAATATATCATCGGAATTTTGGGACGTATTAGATTTAATTTTTGCAACGAGCTACAGCGCAGCATTTACAGGGTTTCATAATAACGAGAACTCCGAATCTATAGCTCAAACTATTTTGAACTGGTTGTTATATGCTCCGAATTCAATTTTTGAGTTAATTCCAAACAAAAAGTTTTTAAAGGAAGAATCAATATTAATTGTGTCCCACAATTATTTGGAATTTTCAAATGTAGTAATTAGAGAATTTGGAAGCCAAATAGGCTACATCACGAGTCTATTGGAACTTGACAAGCCAGATTCGGCAGAACATTTGCCAGAGAAATGGTTTGATATTCTTAAAGAAAGGATATTGTTCAACCTAAACGAAAAACTACAATTATTTGAATCTGAAAATGACCAGAATTAAATGGGAAGAAAGGGAAGAAAATTTGAGCAGTTAATTGAAGTACTTGAAAAACACGCCTTAAATAAAGAAGGAACTATTACTTCTCCTGGCTATCTTAATGATAAAGTGACTCATCAAATCAGAGAAGTAGATATTTTGATTAAAAGTAAAATTGGAAATTCCGGCATATCGATAATTCTTGAATGCAGGGATAGGAAAGGAAGGCAAGATTCAACATGGATAGAACAGCTAAATTCCAAATTAAAAGATTTAGAAGCAGATAAAATAATTGCTGTTTCATCATCTGGATTTACCAAGCCTGCACTAGAAAAAGCTAAACGATACGGGATTGAGACTAGAACTTTTGGTGAAATTGACAAAACTATAGTTGAATCTTGGTGGCAAGTGAACCACATTGACTTTATCTGCAAACAGTTTAGAATTGTTCACTTTTATCCATGTCTTGAGGACAAAGATTTTTTCAAAAAACATACTGTTCCAGCAAATCCTGATGAAAAATATGTTTTGGATTCAATTGAAAAACGTTCGTTGACAATGACAGAATTGTTCAGGGAGAATTGTGACCAGTTTAAATATTTATGGGGTAGTCTTGTTCCTAATGGTAAAGTATCGCGTGATAGAATTAATATCGACTGCAATGTTCCTGAAAGGGAATTACAGTTTGTTTTTAATGGGCAGAGAAGCAAAATACTCAATATTGTATTTGTCGCAGATATATTTATAGTTGGTGAAAAAATTCCATTGAGCAAGGTGTCTAGTTATACTTCCGCTGATTCAACTCTTTCACATGTGATTGAGTACGACGGATTTCCAATCAAGAATAAAAATATGTTTCGAATAATAAGAAGTGAAGACGGAAACGCCACAATATCCATAAGTAAAGAATAAATATCTATATTACATTTAATGAAATAAAATTACATATACTGTAAATTATTGCTATCTTTACCGTATAAAAGCGAATAAGATGAACGTAATCTCGTTTAAGATGTTAAGGGATTACTTTACAAAAGAACCTAATGCAAGAGTGGCTTTACAAGATTGGCACAAAAGGACTAGGAAAGCAGACTGGAACAGTTTTGCAGATGTAAAGAATACTTTTAACTCAGTAGACAATGTTGGAAATAGTCGATACGTTTTTAACATAAAAGGGAATCACTATCGAATTATAGCGATTGTACGCTTTAAATTCAAGAAAGTTCTGATACGGTGGGTTGGCAACCATCGAGATTACGATAAGCTAAAGAATATTGATAAGTTATAGGATTATGGGAAAATCAATAACACATAAAGAATACGTCAAAGCTAATCTTAGACTAGAGGAATTAATTGATATTGTTGATGATAACACTTCAACAGATAATCCTTTGGCCAAGGAATTTATTAAGATTACTGATATTATCGAACAATACGAGGAAATACATTTTCCTATGGGATTACCTACGTTACAAGAAATGATTGAACTCCGTATGTTTGAAATGGGATTGAAACGAAAGGATTTGGCTGCGCTCTTAAATACCAGTGCATCCAGAATCAGTGATTACTTAAATGGAAAGCGGGAAATCACTTTAAAAGTAGCCAAAGCCTTACATCAAAAATTGAATATCGATAGTGATATTATTTTACAATAACCTTTTAGCTATGGCAGAAAAAAAGGACACCGAATCATATGAAGAGAAGCTTCAAAAGCTTAGAGAAGAAATCGAAAAAGGCTGGAATAGTGGTAAAAGTAATAGAACTGTCCAAGATATTATTGCTTCAAAAAGACGTTCTCGAAATAAAAAAGAATAGGCTATGGAAAACAAAGTACTACCAAAAGAAAACAAAGGTTTTCACCTATTTTCCACCTCGAACGCCCCTACCCCACTGTTTCTGGGCATTGTAACATACTGCATCGGGAAATAAATAATTTGATTTAATGTTTTCATTTAATTGATTATCAATAAGTTATTGAAAACTATTTCTTTTCCTACCTACTTTTAATAGCCTATTTTCATACATTTCATCTAATTTTCACCTCGCAAATTTTTTGTAAGGATTTGGGGGCCTGTTCAAAGTGTAAAAGGCTCTTTATTTAAAATATGCCTAGAATAATCATCCTTCAGGTAAGGCTTTAATTCCTTTGGCAGGATGTAAAACATTTTTAAGGCAAACAAAGAATATTGACTATCTTTAATAGGATTAAGGTTATTCCAAAAACATAAGTTTAAAAAGCCAAAATCTACCCAATAAGAAGGAGCAAGCCTTAGGACTATCTTGCCTTCAAGAAATAAAAATTCCTTGCTCTTTATTGCGCTATTTCAAGGGTTATTGTAGCAATTTTCTAATTAGTCTAAATTGAGAATATGAGATTGTACATTAAATATATGGTTAGTGAACGCTGCAAAATACTGGTAAGGCAAGAACTCCGAAAATTAAACCTGGGCTATGCCGCCTTAGATCTTGGAATGGTCAAAATCACAGAGGATATCACCCAAGAAAAACGAATTCTATTTCGGCAAAATCTTCTGAAATCGGGACTTGAATTGCTTGATGACACCAGAAACATCTTAATTGAGCGGATAAAGACTGCTATCATAGAAATGATTCATCATACCAATGAAATTCCAAAAACTAATTATTCCGGATATTTAAGCGAAAAACTAGGATACGACTATACGTATTTGTCCAACACATTTTCTGAAGTGAAAGGAACCACCATACAACATTATATCATCAGACATAAAATTGAAAAGGTAAAAGAACTGTTATTATATGATGAACTCAATCTCACCGAAATTGCCCATAAGCTTCACTACAGTAGTCCATCCCATTTGTCAAATCAATTTAAAAAAGTCACTGGTCTCACACCTTCTTTTTTCAAAAAAATGAAGAAAAAAAGACAGCAAAATTTGGAGAACCTGTGATATATGTAAGGTTTACCTGTATATGTATAGCAAAATCCCCTTGGTTCTGTCGCATCTTTGTTTTCTATTGTGATTTTAATCAATAATATTCAAAACGCCGAACATATGGACTTATTTGAAAAGAACAATTTGGTTTACGGTATCCTAAAAAAAGTAAGAGATACATTTAGACCAATATTTGATAGTGGAAACCCACGAAACGTAAGGGAGAATGAATTACGGAAAAACTTAAGACCCGATTTGATCAGAATCAAAAAATGACTTTGGGCAATGGCAAATACATGGCCTGCACCATACAAGGGGAAAGAGAATTAAATTTTGTTTATTGATAAGTGCTTTTAAATTATTTAGAGGCCCAAAAAAGAGCAGGAACTAAAAAATACTGCTCTTTTTTTATTCAAATACCAATAGTAAATCATAACACCTTCCCGTAACTGCTGCTTTTGTATTTCTTTTTCCTACAAGTTCATAAACTACCAAAAATTAAAACTATGAGAAAATGTGCTTTCTCGTTTATACTACTAGTAGCAACGTTGCTATTAGCTGTTTCTTTAAAATAATCAAAATCTAATCCAGAATATACAACATGTCCAAAGAAAAAGAAGGAAAACAGAAGTCAGGAAAAACTGCGCCCTCAAGTACCCCTAAAGAGAAGAAAGCCGCCAAAAAGGCAAAACGGGATGCCAAAAATAGAGTCGAATAAAGGATAAAGGAAAACATCCCTAATCTTAGACATTTAACCATGGCAAAAGGTGAATTTGAAGAATCCAAGAAGTTTAACCTGATAGATGCACTAGAGTATATTTCTAATACGATAGTGACAAAAAACATAATAGAAGAAAACCACTGTGTCGTACAGGCATTTGTATTCGATTATGGCAAAGTTCAATCTTTTGAAAAATCTCCTTTTGCACGCTTCATTCACATAATCGAGGGCAAAGCGGAAGTGGTAATCAATGATAACTCCACCTTCTTACAAAAAGGGGATTCCATACTTATACCAGGTCATTCTGCCAGTTCTATTGAAGCGAATCATAAGTTCAAGATGATCTGCACCACTATAAAAACTGAATAAGCCATCTGTTTTGGTATTAAAACGCACTTTATAGAAAAAATAAAATGGAGAATAGATTCAAAATAAGAGATGTCATCTGTGCCAAGGTGAGGCCCTAGACGAAACTCTGAATACGATTATACGTATTTCTGTACCGTTCCAAATAATCTTTCCGCCAATGAACCTGTCCATTTCGACAGTAAGTTAGGACCTTATAAAGGAAGCCTATCGATTATTAAAACTTAAAACAAACACTATGAGAGCAAACGCATTGGTTTATTGCGAAAATGAATTTGGGAGTATAGACGGTAAAGTTGCCAATGGACTTATTCGGCAATCGGAGACCTACAATATTGTTGGGGTCATTGATAGTTCGAAGGCTGGTCAGGATGCAGGCGAATATCTTGATGGTGTAAAAAATGTCATTCCCATTTTTGAAAGTATAGCACTTGCCTTAGAGGAATTAAGTACTATCCCGGAATACTTTATCTATGGTATCGCCCCACTCGCTTCCTTTTTAAACGATGAACAAAAGGAAATTATTTTTACCGCTATGAAGAGTGGGATGAACATCGTTAACGGTCTTCCTGAATTTTTTAACGAGAATACTCAATTTACCCGTATGGCCCGTAATTATGGAGTAACTATACAGGATGTTAGAAAACCACCAAAACGTGAAAACCTCCATAATTTTTCGGGACGTATTCAAGAGGTAAAGGTTCCGATAATTACGGTAATGGGAACCGACTGTGCAGTAGGCAAAAGAACTACCGCATTAGTATTAGTGGAAGCATTACGGAATGAAGGTCTGAATGCCGTCTTTGTAACCACCGGTCAGACAGGCTTGCTCCAAGGCTCTAAATACGGAGTGGCCATCGATGTTTTAACATCAGGATTCGCCACCGGTGAAGTTGAAAACGCCATCCTAAATGCTTATGAGCAAGAACAACCCGATATCATTGTTGTTGAGGGCCAAGGGGCTCTGAGTCATCCTGCATTTACTTCTTCAAGTGCCATTATTCGTGGGGCCATGCCCGATGCCATTATTATACAGCATCCCCCAAAGCGAAAAAGTTATTGTGACTATCCTAAAATTCCATTGTTGGACTTGGTGGACGAGATTGAAATGATAGAGGTATTCTCCAAATCAAAAGTTATAGCCATCACCATTAACCATGAAAACATGACCAACGTTGAAGTCGATAATGCTATTAAGCAGTATGAATCGAAATATGATTTACCCGTTACAGATGTCTTACTGCACGGATGCGATAAACTGGTAAAGGAATTGATCAAAACATTTCCAGAGTTAAAAAGAGAGTCGGTGTTAATTTGAATCTTCCTAGGATAGATATAGATTTAGGAAAGATTGCCCATAATACACAACAGTTGAAAACATTATATGGCTCTAAGGGTATCAATATAATAGGGGTTACCAAAGTGATTGGGGGCAATCCAATAATTGCTGATGTATTGTTCAAAAATGGTATTGAAATTCTTGCAGACTCTAGAATTTCGAATATCATAAAAATGCGTAGAGCAGGTATAAGGGCACAATACCTGTTACTCCGAACACCTGCTCTCAGCCAAGTGGAAGAAGTGGTTATTCATGCTCACATAAGTCTAAAT
The DNA here is from genome assembly GCA_947494715.1 of uncultured Flavobacteriaceae bacterium. Lineage (GTDB taxonomy): Bacteria > Bacteroidota > Bacteroidia > Flavobacteriales > Flavobacteriaceae > Ulvibacterium. The sequence goes on from CANLWG010000019.1 coordinate 22,980, forward strand.
TCCGAATTAATAGTTCTAAAAAAACTTTCGGGATACGCCTTAAGAAACCATATTACACATAAGGTTGTTCTTATGGTGGAACTTGGGGACTTACGAGAAGGAATCATGCCATCGGAAATGAATGCCATGGTAAAAGAGGTGCTGAACCTGAAAGGCCTGGCCTTGGTAGGTATAGGAACAAATCTCGCATGTTTTGGCGGAATAAGTCCTGATGCAGACAAAATGAACGAGTTGTCCTCAATAGCAATCCGTTTGGAAGAAAAATTCAAAATCACCCTCGCTATGGTGTCCGGCGGAAACTCTGCAAATTACAAATGGTTTACGTCTTCAAAAGATGTGGGCAGAATAAATAGCTTACGATTGGGTGAATCCATTTTTTTAGGCAGAGAAGCACTTTGTAGAAAACCGATACCAGGACTTTTTACCGATATCTTTACTTTAATGGCTGAGGTTATCGAAGCAAAACGAAAACCATCACAACCCTACGGGGCAGTATATCAAAATGCGAATGGTGATATCCCTCGGTTTAAGAATAAAGGCTTGATGGATAGGGCCGTTCTCGCAATTGGAATGCAGGACATCATTGTTTCAGGAATTACTCCGAAACAAAAAATAACTGTGCTGGGCGCTAGCAGTGATCACATGTTGATAGATAATACCGAAACAAGTTTGAAAGTGGGGGACACCGTAGCCTTCGACCTAAATTATAGTGCGCTATTAAGAACATTTAGCACCCCCTACATTACAAAAAACACAATCAATCAATATGAATGTGCAAGCATACTGTGAAGCGGTCGAGGCAAGAGACCTTCAGCATAAACTTTTAGCCCCCTCCATTTGGATTCGAGAAAATCATTCACCACTGGTGAGTTTGATGGACACGGATTTTAATTTGATTTTTGAACCATCAATTTTGGAAGATTATCAATACTTAACCCGGGAAGATATTATCGAAAAAATAGGCCGAATCAGCAAGGCGTTGGACAAGCAGGATAAAATCCTGATTATTCGCTCTGCTTGGAGATCTTTTGAACATCAGCAACTTCTTTGGGAGACTACATTTGCTTCCTTTAAAAAAAAACATCCAGAAAAATCTGATGACGATATTAAACAGACTATTAGTTATTTCATCGCTCCCCCTACAAAGTCCATGCATATGACCGGCGGAGCAGTAGACGCTTTGATCTATGATAGGATTAAAGATTGTGTGATGGATTTTGGCACCAACAACGGATTGGAGATTAATCTTTCAAAAAAATGCTATCCCTACTATCCAGATATTAGGCCTGAAGCGAAAAAAAATAGGGCACTGCTAATCGGTTTATTTGAAGACGAAGATTTTGTATGTGATTTAAAGGAATATTGGCATTTTGATTACGGCGATGTTGTTTGGGCCATTGAAAAAGAAAAGGAATATGCCATTTATGGGCCCATAACTTAGATGTGTGAACCGACTGAATGAAAAGTAAGGGTTTGATTACTATCTGCGAAACCCCTGGATTGATTTTCCTGTTACGATCAAAAGACGTTTGCTCGATAATAATTACTTCATAATACGAAACAAAAAAGAGGGCTTTCGCCCTCTTTAACATTCCTAGTCCCTAAGAAAACCGTATTAATTTTAAGGCAGTATGCCTACGGTTATTTTTCCAGCTTTCATGGCGGGACAATGGCCTGTCAATACCACTATTGCTGTCCTGAAATCCTTTCTTTATCTGCTTCATAATTCCTTCTCTATTTACTTGCTTGTGATAGGCGTAATACACACCTTTATCTACACATATCTTAAGATGCAAAGATAGTTGAAACATAACACTATTAGGGTAAGTTTAACACGGTGCTATGATAGATAAAATGGGTGATACGAGCTATTTGGGCACCTAGAATTTTGACTCAGTTCGCCTGCCGATAGCACCCGTCTAAAGCCAACCAATCCCATATAGCCGTTACCCACTCTTAAAACACCTCGCTAATAGCTTAAAATGCCCTTTAGATTAAGAATAGTCTTTCGCTAGAGGTTAAATCCCATACTTTCTTTTCCTTTGGAATCACTTTTTTTCATAGCGATAAACTTTAAAATTAACAGAACCTAGACTAATGGGATCTTGTCCCCACCGGACCACGTGTGATTTATGTAAGATTCGCTTGAATTAGTATAACACGCTTGGGTATGGGAAACCCTATCTTTATAATTAAACCTAATTACTATGGATAATGACCCTATGGGTGATATAAAAAATGTATTAAAAAAAGGTCGATGGAGAAATCTGATCATTATTGCCGCATTGGTGGTATCGCTGTTTGCATTTAGACCATGGGTTCAAATTGGTGCAGGTGAGCGAGGAGTTGTCCAGAATTTTGGTGCCGTACAGGACAAAGTGTTGAATGAAGGAATCCACTTCAAAATACCAATAGTGCAAACCGTCATCCTAATGGACGTAAAAATTCAAAAGGCAATGACAGATGCGGCCTCTTCATCCTCCGACTTGCAGGATGTGGATTTATCCGTGGCACTTAACTATCACATCATACCTGATAAAGCAAATTTGGTTTATCAAACCATAGGTGTGGAATTCAAGGAGCGTATTATTGACCCCGCCATTCAGGAAGTAATGAAAGCAGTGTCCGCCAGGTATACAGCCGAGGAATTGATTACTAAGAGACCGGCTGTCAGTACCGAAATGCAACAAGCACTCACTTCAAGATTGCTCGCGTCCAACATATCGGTCGATGCTTTTTCGATTATCTCATTTAGTTTTTCCCAAACCTTTACAGATGCCATTGAAGCTAAGCAAACGGCTGAACAAAATGCATTGAAGGCAAAAAGAGACCTGGACAGGATAAAGGTCGAAGCTGAACAAACCATTGCTGCAGCAACAGCCGAGGCCGAGGCGTTACGATTACAAAAAATGAATATTTCACCAGACCTTATTGAACTAAGAAAGATAGAAGCAAACCTTAAGGCCATAGAAAAATGGAACGGGATTTTACCTGAGGTAACAGGTGCTGGGGCAATTCCTTTTATTGGAGTAGGTGATGCCATTAAAAACAAATGATGGGAATATCTCCGGATTTGAATACAGGATCCATAATTATGGTGTTATTGTTTACCCACCTTATAGTGGGTATCCTTCGAGGGCTGTATAGATATCAAATGATTGAAAAGTACCAAAACAATTATTATGGCGACCCTCCCATGGATCTTTTGAACAAACTAGCACACAATTGGTTGACTGGCACTTTCAACTCAACGACTTTTTTCCTTTCAGCTTCCTTGACCATTATGCTGTTTTTACTCTTCAATGTATGAATTGATGAACAAGGCAAGTGATCATCCTTGGGACTTAATCCTAATTAGATTTGAAACATCACTCTTGAAGGTTTTGCCCTGGCATAAGCTTTTGTAGGCGTATAACAGTTGATGTTACATCGCTACCATCTTCCCAAACCCTAACATTCTCAATATACGAGATGATAAAATTTTCCCCAATATGTCTATCATCATGTACATCCAATGCATATTTTTCGAGTATAACGGATAGAATCTCGTCGAAGAAAAGTATTTCTTCGATTCCCAACGCTGTTTTGCTACAAAAAGAGTACCCACCCTCAACGCGCCCTAGAAAGACCCCTTCTATTTTTTTTATTTGGTCTGTCCCTTGGGGCGGAGAGATGGCCAGTGAGGTCAGAAAGATAAAGAATAGCATTGTTCGCATAATTATTTTAATATCCTTTAAGAGGGAGTTTAACTTTTGGAATTTAGGTTCAAGTACCCTTCTGTCATTAAGATGTTAGGTTTATTTTCGAATATTAGTTGTCAATAATCAAAGTTCAATTTCGGTGCTGAACTCGTCTTGAGTTTTTATTCGTGACCGAAAATGAAGGCTTTTGTGCCATAATGAAGCGACTTTTTGATTGCATAGCCGTAGCTGCGGAAGCTAAAAATGGCAAAATTAGGGTGCAAAATGTAAAATTCGCAGGTAAAAGAAAAACTCAAGATGAGAGTTCACCGATAAAGAAAATAACGAACAAGACGTAAAATGCCATCTTTAAAAGATGGCATTTTAACTGATACGGAAACAAGAGGTTTTTTAGGCCAATTCCACATTTACTGCGTTCATTCCCTTTTGGCCTTTTTCCACCGTGAATTTGACATTGTCATTTTCACGAATCTCGTCGATAAGACCGCTTTGGTGAACAAAGACATCCTCATCGGAATCTACGGGCTTGATAAAACCAAAACCTTTGGCACTATTGAAAAATTTTACTGTTCCTTCTTTCATTACTTTATATTTATGGTTTACTATTTTGTTTAATATTCGTTTTACAATATTCATTTTATTTATTTTTTTGCTCTTAAAATTGGACTATTACCGTGTAGGAATGGGCTGCATTTTTCCCAACCTGCGCAAAACCCCGATATGATCCCTAATGGCGGCGGCAAATGTTCGTTTTGTATTATAGGGCATCCCATATTCCCTGGCGGTATCAGCCACGATATCTGATATTTTTTTATAATGTATATGACAGATATTGGGTAGTAGGTGATGTTCTATTTGATAGTTCAATCCCCCGATCAACCAAGAAAAAAACCTGCTTTTGGGCGCAAAATTGGTAGTGGTGGCCAATTGGTGTGCATACCAATCGCCTTCGACAACGCCATCTTTATCGGGCAGGGGAAATTCCATATCGGGCATAATGTGCGCCACCTGAAATATGACACTGATAAGTAGCCCCGTAACAAGGTGCATACTTAGGAAGGCCAAAATAATCACCCACGGAGCCAACGGCACCATGAGCAAAGGTATGATCAAGGCATAGGAATAATAAAGCAGCTTCCAGCCAACTATCTTTACAATTTCATTTCTGAATTCATTCTTTTTGTTTAGGTATCCCATCTTCCTGTAACGGACAAGTCGGATAAAGTCTTTAGCGGTAACCCACGAAACCGTGGACATGCCATAAAAGAACCATACATATAAGTGCTGAAACCTATGGAGTCCATTTTTCTTTGCGTGTGGAGAAAAACGAAGGAAAAAGGGAGCGTTTATATCATCATCCGCTCCTTCTATATTGGTATAGGTATGGTGTAATATATTATGTTGGATTTTCCATACCGTGGCGTTCGCCCCTATAAGGTTCATGGTGTACCCCAGGTATTTGTTCACTTTTTGATTTTTGGAGTAAGAACCGTGGATGGCATCGTGCATGATACCCATTCCGATTCCGGCCATTCCGATTCCACTTGTAATATATAAGGCAAAAAGCAGCCATGGAGATGCAACAGCGCCAATATTGATTAGAACAAGGGGAATGGAGAACATTGTTAGCATCAGAATGGTCTTACCCACCATGCTCTTGTTCGCATGCTTACTGATATTGTTTGTTTTGAAATAATGGTTGACCCTGTTTCTAACTGTTTTTGAGAAGTCAGAGTTCGTTATTTTTGAGAATTTTGGCCTATTGATGCCATCAATTGTGGTTTGATCTTTTTTCCACATGTGATTTAGAGGGTAATAGTAAGCGCAATGTGTTTGTGATATGTTGAAGATTATGCCGGTTTAGGGACTACTTATATAATTTAGGTTATGTCCAAACAAGTTTCAACACCCTATACGTTGGGCTTATGATGTTATTTAATAATTACCTTAAAAAGAAGAGAGCTGAAAATAAATCGAGAATTGGGTAAGACTAAATGAATCTGGGCTTTCTGATTTTTGGTATATCAAAGGTACAACTAGTTTGGGTAGTATTTCCAAATAGCGTGTTAAATGTTGAAAATAAGTATTTTAGGTATTAGGCTTTCTGTATGGAAGAGCGTACCGATACATATCCAACAGAACTAAAATATTGATTGTTCATATCGAAATTAGGAATGTACCTGATCAAAAAAATAAAAGGGGATAAAACAGAGGGGTTCCAATTTAAATCCTTTCCTTTACGGCATATCACGGATTACAGACTATACCTCCAATCCTTAAATAAATAAAGAGCACTCCCCTTTACCTATTCCCAATTCCATGGGATAGCTTCTTAGTTATTTTTTGTCTGAACCAATATCCGCATTTCAAAAACGATTAAGCCCGAAATCCAGGGCTTAGTGTTTCAGGGAACATCTATTTCCCTATTAACAGGGTAGTACATTTCAAAAAAGTATACCAAAGTGATTGTTTTTTGATGAACACCAAAAACAAGAGTAAACATGCTTATAATTAAGGTAGTGCCAGAAGAGAAGATAGAGAGAGCCTTGAAAAGATATAGAAACAAGGTACGAAAAACCCAACAGCCAAATCGTATCAAGGGGTAACCAAGAGTTTACAAAAAAATCCAAAGAGAAAAAGAGAGCGTTTGGAAAAAGGCCTCTATAGTGCCGTCCAGGTAGACAGTGATAAAATTCCTTCCATGCATATCAAACGAATGTTAGAGGACATTGCATAATATGGAAATTCGAAACTTAAAAAGATTATCCTTCTAAAGGACAAAAGCTATGAGACCACTTTCTATATCAAAACAGATTACCATAAGGGAAAGCCCCTCTCTTACAAGGTATCTTAATGAAATAAGCCAAATTCCGATGATTACAGAAGAAGATGAGGTTTATTTGGCCATCCGAATTAGAAACGGGGACAACCTGGCTATGGAGAAATTGGTAAAATCCAATTTACGGTTTGTCGTATCTGTTGCCAAACAATACCAGTCAAGAGGTCTTAGTCTCCATGATTTGATCAATGAAGGAAATCTAGGATTGGTCAAAGCCGCCACAAAATTTGATGAAACCTATGGATTCAAATTCATTTCCTACGCTGTTTGGTGGATACGTCAAGGGATAATACAGGCACTTTCAGAAAAGTCGAGGATGGTAAGGTTGCCCTTGAACAAAATAAACGCAATTAAGAAGATAAAGACCGTCTCTTCCCATTTCGAGCAAATGCACCTAAGAAAACCTACGGCCGAAGAAATATCAGAATTAATGGATTCTACATTGTCAGAAATTCAATTTTGTTTAGACCATTCTTCGTGGCTTATTTCCTTGGATGAACCCCTGAAAATGGGTGATGGGGAGGTCAACTTACATGACAAAATACCTTCCAATAGTGTTGATGGTGCAGAAAAGCCTCTAATTTTGGAATCTTTAAAAATAGATATGGATGGTATTCTTGAAGTTCTATCTTACCGAGAGGCTTATATTATAAAAATGTACTTTGGCATTGGAACAAATGATACCCTGAGAATAGAACAAATCGCTTTTCATTTAGGCCTTACAACAGAAAGGGTTAGACAGATAAAAATGGTGGCTTTGACTCGATTAAGAAATTCTTCTAAAATGGAATTTTTGAAAGAGTATTTGTAATTAGCAAAATTACTTAGAGACTGTTTTAAAATGTGTGATTGGAATTTCTTATAGACCATTTTTGATGCAGAACAAGACAAAATTCAAAGTTCTTAGTATGTATTTAATTGACCTACCATATGAAGTTGGGTTCATGTCCATATTTGCTAAATTTCATTAAAGTAGGTGTCTTCACAGTACTAAAGTTTTAAAGATGAATATCAGTTTTACCAAAAAACAGGAAGAGTACATTGCCAAACAAGCTGCCTCTGTGGAATATCAGAATAACAGCGAGGTTATTCGGGATGCCCTTCGATTACATGAAATCTATCGTGAAAAAGTTATAACGGATTTAGGGGCCGAGATTGAAAAAGGATGGAATAGTCCAGACAGCAATGCCACAATAGACAATATAATAGCATCCAAACAGATTTCTCCACATAAGAAAAACTAAACCCTACGAAAAGAAAACAAATGTTTTCACCCATTTTCTACCTCTTCAGATAGCTACCAGGAGCCCCTAGCCTATTGTTCTTGGACATTGTAACATACTACATCGGGAAATAAGTGAATTGATTGTTAAATTAGTACGCCAAAGCGAATCACAACCAAACCCCTTTTGAAATTAAAAAACCCTCATATTAAAACTGTTTTAAAAAAGTAATCTTGCTAATGAATTGTGTGCTCTGCTGTACGGGGTCGAAAATATCGGTCTGGGTATCATTAAATACCAAGTAAATAAAGGATAAGGGCATATATTCCCAGCTAAAGCGAATATTCCACCTACCCTGTCCGTTAAAACTATTGTACTGATAAAAAGTGGATAGTTGCACCCTCGGATTTAAGGCGAGCCTTAGACTTGCCGTATACAGATCCGTATCCAAATCCGCTTGTTGTATACCAACACCATTAATATCATTGTGTTCATAATTGAGCGTAAGTGTGGTATGGGGAATGGGTGCAAATCGGGCTGCGGCATTAATGGTGGTTCGGGTGCCGTTGTAAAAATCCCCAAAGTCTACGCCAACATCACCGGACCATTTTTTGGACTGGTCTGTATTGTACTGGATTAAATATCGGGTATAGAAGTATCTGTCCCGTGCAATCTCCAAACCTAAAGGCGCAAAATCAAAATTGATGTTCTGCCATGTCGGGGTGGTGGAAATTTCCAAAAAACTATTGTCCTTAAACCAAGTGAATATGGGAAAAACGTAAAGACTCGCCTGTTGAAAACTACTTGGGTCAGTGGCATCATGGTTGTAATTCACAAAAAACCCTGGATCCCATCTTCTGATCCAATCGATTTTTTTTGGCCTCCAAATATAATAACCACCAGGGTTATGGCGTATGACATCGTTTTGCCGCAAAAAACCCATTCTTGGGTCATAGTTGGCATCCGTATATTCCGTGACCCATCCGTAGTAATATTCGTTGGAGTCGTTACCGACAAAGATACGTCCCGCAAAGCCGGTATTGCCCGTGAACTCATCTATAGAGGTGGATAGCAGGTACTGGACATCCCATTGGCTCTTGGGACGTATTTGTCCATCCAGCGTAATGGTGGTATTGTTATTGCTCTCCAGGTCCAGTTCGGCATAGCTATCATCAAGTCTATGGGTAACCATAAGACCCACATTGTTTTCCCTACCATAGTTTTTTAAATATCGAAATACCCCAAAGTTGCCCCCGGCCGAGTTTTCGGTTTCCCGTTGACGCACAAAAAGTCCCGCAAACGCACTTTTTTCGGTTCGCTGGGTAAAACGTGCGCCTACATCTATTGGTGCCGGTGTTGCGTCAAATTCCCCCTGAAGACCAATTCGCCGACTAAAAAAGGGCCGAATGGATTGTTGCAGACCACCAGCCCAAATACCGGAATTTTCTAAAAAGAACTGTCTTCGTTCAGGAAAAAAGATATTGAAACGCTCCAAGTTGTTTACGGCCAAATCAACATCAGCTTGGGCAAAATCGGTATTTACGGTGAGGTCAAGTACCGTTTTTGGATCGATGGCCCACTTGACATCCGCTCCTATTTTTGGCTCGTTCAATTTATCAATTAGCGCAGTCCCTTCTTTGTTTTCATCGTATTGGTACAACGCATATGGCTCCACCCTTATGTTGGTGGAAGGTGGAGGGGCTTCAATGCCCGTCAGTTTAGCCGCATAGGTCATCCGATAGGGTGTAAACGACTGGGGTATTGTGGGAAAAGTGGAAACTTCAATATCTCTTCTGGCATAGCGTACCAAGGTAAATCCCAATTCTACGGTATTGCCCAATTCCGGAAGGTTATATCGCAGACTTTTAAAAGGGATGGCCATTTCAACAGTATACCCGGTATCGGTTCGTTGCGTTCTTACTCGCCAAAGAGTGTTCCATCCCGTATCAAAGTTGTTGCCATTGAAATTCTGAAAATCACGCTGGTTACCAAAGGGGGTGGTCTGAAAACCTTGGGCATATTGCTTTAAGTTTTGGGGATCAAGGGCTATGCCAAAAATATCATTTTCGCCCCAGCTGAAATCCCTACGCAAGTCCTGAATCCTTACCCCCTGTACTCCTACTGAATCCTTGCAAAATGCTCCAATGTAAAGGTTTTTATCATCGTATAGAAAGCGAACTTCAGTTTTGTACTTGACCTTTCCGCCCTGTCTGGGTTCAGTTCTAAAGAAATCGGAAGTAACTTCTACTTTTTCCCAATCGGTCTCTGTGAGTCTGCCATCCAATTTGATAACGCCAACCGCTTTAACCGCCCGTATAGTCAAAGGTGTTTCTGGCGGAGGGAAGTTGTCGGTTTCTTTTTCTTGCGCAAATGACACCCCAAGCTTTAAAAGCAGTAAAATAAGTAAGAGTCTCCCCATATCATGAATGCATCAAAGTCTTGTTTTTCCTTAAACTTGTGGAGACTAGAAATCCCAACAGAAACAATCCGAAGGAAATTAGAAAGAGTACTACAATGACCGTTGTGGAGGTGTGCGGTTTTGGTTGGAATTCAAATTTTGGAAGGTTGGGATAATCTTCTTGTGAAAAATCCCGGTTGTTGTATAAAAAGGGTATCAAATGTTCTCGCCAGGTTTCGGCAAAGGTGATGACCTGTTTTCTAAAGTCCTCATAGTCTTTGTTAGAAGTGCCGGCTATTTGGTTCAAGGATTCCTGGACAATGATAGCCGGGGAAATCCACTTGAAACGGCCCGCCCAGTCCTGTTGTTTGTGCAATTGTTCTTCATACCTTTTGACTATAGGGGATAACTCCCCTTTTATCAGCCTCTGAGAAGCCATATAGCGATGATAAAATCCACGGGATTGCATAGTGTCATTCAGTGCATATTCCGGATGGTCGCGCAAGAAATTGTCCAGTATCTCGTCCTGCTTTTTGGCAACCTCCGCTTTTAGGCTACGCATTTCATTGATCATTAAGGTGCGCGAGGGTATGGGATAGAGCGTATTGCCCAGTTGGTTTAGGGCCGAGGGAACAAAAAGCACAAAAACCACCCATAGCCCTAGCAGGGCAACTGCATTCTTGGCCGAACTGCCCGCTTGCAGATTAACCAAAAATGCCAAGGCAAACCAAAAGAGCATGTAAACCAATACCAAGGCCAAAAATCCTAAAAAAGAAGTTGCTTGTGCCACGATGTCAATACCAATGAACAGAAATGCCAAGGCTAGCGTAACAATGACCAATACTGCCATCCAAAAAAAACGTAGCCCCAGTTTTTGCAGCACCCAGTTTTGGATGGTTATGGGCTGAGAGGCCAACAATCGTAACGAACCGCTCTCCTTTTCAGCTGAGAGTACATTATATGAAAAAGCAATAATGAGCAGCGGCAACAAGTATACGATGACAAAGGCCAGGTCAAAACTGCCGAACAATAGCTGAACGGGACTGGTCATTTCCGTGAAGTTCAGGGCAAAATCATCCCCCGTCACAGCTGGTTTTACGTAATGGGTAAAAAGATCGGCCTGCCCAATTGATACAAATGCCATGGGTTGGGGCTCCATGGCTGCTACCCTGGGATAGTAGTTCCCCAAGGCCATTGGGCTTGAGGGAATTGTCCAGTATGGTACGCTTACTTCAAGGCCATGCTCCACCGAGTCTAGAAGTATGAGCATCATGGCATCATTTTCCCGCATTTCTTTATGGGCAGCGCCAATATCACTTTGGCGTTTCTCTACTTTTTGTCTGCCATTGAAGGCCGAAAACCCAAAGAGCAATAACAGCATAACACTTAGTAGTTGTATCCAACGACTCCGCAAGAGTAGCTTTAATTCATATTTAAAATTGTATGCTAACATAGTCAAATGGTCTTGGTGGTGAACAATAGCAGACTGAACGAGCCTAGCATCCAAAGGCCTAAAATCCCTAGATTGGATATATTACGCGAAAGAATGGAACCGAGTTCTGGCGGGTCATAATCAAAGGCAGGCAGGTCCTTCCAAAAATCGCCATCGGCCCGATAGGCCCAATTGCCATACTCCGAATTCTCGGCAAAATTGTCGTTCAGAAATTTTTGGGTGGCGATTCGATATTCTTCCGCGGCATCTGCAAATTCCCAGTGCGTCGCATAATCGGTCTGGGCAACGGCCATACTCAGAAAACGTGTAGGTAAATAAGGTGAAATGACCGCTAACCCTCGATACACGTTCGATTGTTGTACAAATTGCTCTTTAAGGTAATTGTAATGCTTAAAATAGACCTCTGCCTCATGTTCCTCACCTTTCTGCATTCGGTACCCATCAAAGTTAAAGGGAAGCTTATGGAGGCTGTCCACGCCGTATTCTGCAAGTACCGTTTCTTGCAATAGTTTGGCTTCTTTGCTCCAGGGATTGTGGCCATCCAGTCCTCCTTTTTTGTCCTTTAATACATTGGCGGCAAATTCCTGGCGAGTGGGATAGGGATGTTTGGCCTCCGCTACATTACTGGCTGCCTTGGGTGCCGCCAGACAGGCAATAATCCATACACAAAGTGAAACTACCAGGGAAACACCGGATTTTTTTGTCTTTGCGGAAATCAACAGGACTATATTGATGAAAATAATGTAATACCCCACATATACTGCAAACATTATAAACAGAGCACTCCAATTTAATATGCCAAAATCCTTTAGACCACTTAATAATACACCTGTCACTAGAAACAAGATGGCCGTAATTATAAGAATGGGAATGAATAGGGCCATCCACTTTCCCAATATCCATTTCCAAGTTGAAATTCCCTGGCTCTTCAGTAAGGTCAGGGTCCCCATTTCCCGCTCTTTGGTAAAACTGTTGTATCCCAAAAGAATTATGAGTAAAGGAATAATGAACAATAGAATAAAATCCGGGGTCAAATCCCCAAAACGGGTCAGACCCGTTTGGTCCGCCGCAGCACTGAATTGGGCCTCGTTGCGTTTGTGGGCTTCCAAAAAAATAGACATACCCGCATACTTATCCACTCCCTGGTCCACTAAGGATAAGGGATATTTGGGTTTAAAGGCATAGGTACCATAATGCGCCGCAGAGTGTGGGTTCTTTTCACCTTGGTTGTCCCATATGGTGCGCTCGGCCGTTTTGGCCGCCTTGTATTGTTCATTTACATTTTCGTATTGTCGGGCACTTATCCACACGGCGACTCCCAGCAATAGGATTACGATGAAAAAGGCAAGGCGAACGCGTCCATCGCGAACTAATTCCCTAATTTCCTTCAAAAACGTCCTTGAAATCATATGGCAAGCTCTTTATACGCCATTGCGTGTAGATAGGAATTCTCCAATTCCGAAAGGGAGATGTCATCGGCTGTAAACTGCTGCTTTAACCGGCCATCCTTCATGATTCCAATATGGGTAGCCACTTCCTTGGCCCTGAATAGGTCGTGCGTGGCCATCAAGGCAGCCACACCTTTAGCTCGTAACTTTTGAAGCAACAAACCAAATTCGTTACTGGCCTTGGGGTCCAAGCCGGAGGTAGGTTCATCCAATAGAAGTACTTTGGCTTCTTTGGCCAGGGCAATGGCGATACCCACTTTTTGGCGCATCCCTTTTGAAAAGGTTGAGATACGCTTGTCAAAGGCTTCCGGTTGTAACCCGACTTCCTTTAAAAATCCTCTTAAACCTGAATTGGACAGTTTTTTCCCCGCAATTCCCGAAAAGTAATCCAAATTCTCCACAGCGGTAAGACTAGGGTAAAGCATCAGGTTTTCTGGTATGTAAGCCAAAAACCTCTTAGTGGTCCTTGGGTTTTCCTGAACGTTCAATTGGTTGATGAATGCACCGCCCGAAGTGGGCTCAATAAAGCCCAACAACAAGTTGATGGTAGTCGTTTTTCCGGCACCGTTGGCCCCGAGAAGGCAATAGATTTCGCCTTCCTTTACGTTTAGGTTCAGATGGTCAAGTGCAGTCTCATCACCATATTTTTTTGTAAGGTTATCCGTTATTATCATGTTACATAAAGTTTAAATAATACTACAATGCGACAATCACTTCGTAACAGGCATTGGGTGTCACAAAATGCTGAATGTCAAAATTCAAGGGATTCTACCTTGACTAAGAAGGAATATTTTTAGAATGAAGTATTGGGAGGGCCTCTTAGAGAAGGAATAGCCAGAGTTCCGGACTTAAAAAAGAGGTATTGTATGCTTATAATAAGAAAGGCAGCTACAAACCTTAAAAGAATTGTTGTGCAAAACCATAGGTAGCTTGTTTGTCCCAATAATTTTGCACATAGTTCGCAGGAAAAAGATAATTCTTCGATTTGGGTGTCATGTACAGTATGCCGGGCATGGGAATCCGATGCATGGGAGATTAAGACGTGCAAGGTATGGTATGACAACTGAAGTAAAAGTACAGTTGCCAATAGTATCCCAAACCATTTTTTGGTCTTAATGCTTCTCATTGGAAAAAGGGAGTGGATGGGTTCCACTCCCCTATTAATTAGGTTTAGATGGAAACCCCATCTTTATTCGACGGTCAAATTGAAAGTTTGGGTAATATCTGTTTCTCCCCCAGCATCGGCCAAAGTACCATCATTGGGTTTTTTGGGCTCGTGACGCAAGGTAACCGCCAAGTTTCCCGAACTTGCATCAGTAGTAACAAGGGTAAACTCAATACCTACTGGATTGGTCGACGTGAAATTTTCTCCGGTTTCTTCGGATACATAGTCTGATTCATCATCTTCGTAAGCAGCTGTGGCATTCAATCCTCCACTTACAACAAAAAAGAATTGGTGTTCATCTGCCTCTCCTTCAACTTCTTCATTGACGTTTTCAGCAGGTGTTTCCGTCTCGTTCAATAGCACTACCCCACCGTCATAAGTGGTGTTTTCCGCAAGATCTCCGGATACATCAATATCCGGGGCATTAGGGCCATCACCATCTAAATCCCGGGACACCAATGTTACGGTAGTACCGCCACCTTGCGGAATTAAGGTAACCGTCATAGTGGTAATGGTCTCCTCTTCATTTACAGGTTCTGGAGCATCGTCGTCATCCGAACAAGAGGTTAAAAAAAAGCCTGTTAAGGCCAAAGCCGATAAGAATTTGATTGTTTTCATAGGAATAATTATTAGGATATTAGAGTTATTCGTTTTTGCGAAATCTTGGATTTTTGAACACTATCCCATTAGCCTTTGAACGCTAATTATCAAAATTTGATTTGAATTTGGAAAGTGGTGTTAACCAGAGCCCTTAGGGGAGTGCTAAGAAATCAATGCCATACCTTAATCTTTCAACATCATTGAAAGGCAAAGTAAGGGTTGACTAAATAAAAGATGGTGGTGGCCTGGAGCAATGATGGAACTCCAGTTGGGTCTTGGAGATGTGAACGTCAGAGAAGAATATCCTCGGTTCATAATTCCCTAAAGAATAAGGTTCATCAAATGTTACAAAAGAAAAGGATGCAATTTCCGACTGCTGATTGTCGATGGCCAAAATACAAAGCTCGCATTGGCCTACTTTATCATTTTCAACATCATGATGCTCATAAACGTGGAAAGCAGATATCTTGGCAAATAACATGCCAACAAGAAAAAATGTACTTATATGCTTTAACGAACCTTTCACAATCCACAAATCTAAAACAATCAATTTAAGTTATAGTGTTAATGAAATCACAATATGTTGATGTCTATGTTAATTATCCATGGATACATACTTAACAGCAAACAACATATGAATCCGTAATCAATTGCTTGACAGGACAAAGCCCCCCACAATTAATTTATTCCATATCCAGTGCAAGAGTCAATCTTTTTTCAGATTTAACACAAGTTCTTTTTATAATTCTATATATTTAATAAGAATTTACCTTCACAATATATAATATTTAGCTTATAATCATAAATAATAGATGATGGACAATACGGTATTTGTCACCCATAAAATCCTAGCCCTCTTACAAATTAAAAATACCAAATCTCATATAAAGGATACAGTACTTTCCCATCCCGATCATACCAGTCTACTGGCCGTATCCGATGCGTTAGGTACCTACAATTTAAAGAATTTGGCCGCTAAGGTAGACAAGACCCGATTATCGGAACTGCCCCTACCCTGTATTGTCCAAGTTAAAAAGGAAGAGAATCCAATTTTCTGGGTATTGAAACGCTGTACGGACGATACCGTGTCTTTTTATGATGATTCAAATACGCTAAAGCACGAATCAAAGGAAAGTTTTTTGGAAAAATGGACTGGAGTGTGCCTGTTAGTGGATAAAACCGAAACTACAAAGGAGCCCGGAATAGATAAAAAACTGGCATCGATTAGACTTGGACAGTCCCTTATCGCATTGCTACTTCTTTTCTTGTCATTTGGATCTCGAATACCTTTGTCAATTCCGAAATAACCATGAAACCGGAAAACATTGTTTACTCACTTGTTTACACCTTGCTTAAAATTGGTGGATTACTTGTTGGGGTTGCCCTATTGTGGTTCGAGGTAGACCAATACAACCCAAAACTGCAAGCTTTTTGCTCGGGAGGCAAAAAGGTGGATTGCCATGCGGTCTTGAACTCAAAACATTCACGACTTTTCAATGGATCCTTAAGTCTGGGCGTATTGGGCTTCTCCTATTTTTTTGCCACTTTTCTATACCTCCCATTGAATGGATTTTCGATTTCTTCTCTAGCCACTTTGACCTTTTTTAGTTTTATCACATTACCTGTACTATTGATATCCGCATACTACCAAGGGGCTGTCATACGGCAGTGGTGTAAATTTTGTATAGGTATACAGGTTATTCTTATCGGGGAAATCGTTTTAGGTTATGCTGCTGGTTTTTATAAAAATCCTATGGTCTTACAAACGTTGCCTATACTTTGTATTTTACTGATTGTACCCATCTTGCCCTGGAAATTTGTCAAGCCCCTATTGGACAAAGAAAGAGAAACGAATTTGTACAAAAGGGGATTCAAAAAAGTCAAGAACAATCCCGCTGTTCTGTCAAGTTTACTTGCAGCTTCCCGAAAAATAAAAACCAATACCGGTGGTTTGGGAATTTTATTAAAAAGAAATACGGCCGAATACAATGTCATTAAAGTATGTAATCCCTATTGTGGACCTTGTGCTACTGCCCATCCCTATCTGGAGGAATTGGTAAACAAGGGCAAAATTAACTTGCAGATATTGTTTACGGCATCCACAAACAATACCGACAACAGGGCAAAACCCGTTAGGCATTTATTGGCTATAAATGATCAAGGTAGCGAACATAAAACCCAACAGGCCTTGGACTATTGGTATAGCGCCCCAAAAAAGGACTATAATGCCTTCGCCCATAAATATCCAATGAACGGTGAGCTTACCCAACAAGATGTAAAAATAGATGCCATGAACGCTTGGTGCAAAAAAGAGAAGATTGCCTATACGCCTACCCTGTTCATAAATGGTCTTGAATTACCTATGGAATACTATAGTGCAAAAGATCTAAAGGAAATACTGGGATAAAAAGAAAAAAGCCCAAAGAAGAACTTTGGGCCAAGAACAATATTCTCTCGCGAAGAACGGACATAAACCTTGAGTGTCCTTAATTGTTCAAGGCAAATATAAATTTTAAAGTTTTACCGAATGAAAAATTTAAGTTTTAAGGGGTTGGATCTAAAAGTAGACAATCTACTTCAATCCGAGGAATTGAAAACTATTATAGGAGGTACGCCGGTAGGTAGCTGCTCCGTTGACCCTTCTTGTTCCACAGGATGTAGACAACAGGTCTTTCTTGGTTCTCCAAATACTTTTTGTAGTACTTGTTGCCAAGGTCCTTATTAATATTTAATTGAAGGCTGCATGAAATAATGCTTTTACGTCATTTTTCATGCAGCTTTTATTTGCACAAAGTTTTCATACACATAACCGAAACAAAAGGCCCAATCTGTCATAACCTTTCTTTGTGCCGGTAGCAAAGCCACAAGGAAGGTACAAAACGAATTGAGGGATTTACTTGAAACTTACCTGACTATAGACCCAATTCTTTTTTGTATCACACAGAAAATCAAGTTTTAATCTATGATAGGCCCTTGTAAGCGCCTCATCATCATCAATTGCATCGATCAACCGAGAAACATAAACTAGGCTTTTGTCGGAAAGTATGTCCGAAGCCAAATACGATTGTAACGATTCCTTAAGTGCATTGTCCTCTTGATCTTCTTTACCGAGTTGGCGATACATTTGAAAACAGGTCCCTAGGCCATGTAAAAGAAAACGCATTAGATATTGATCATTGTATTTTTCTATAAGTTTTTCGGAAGCCAAAAATTCGTACAACCTATCGTAGGCCGAAACAATATCTATTATTTTTTCTTTGGAATATGTCCGTGTTATGGAGTTGTGCGGTTCGCAATTGTAATTGTATGAAGATTTGGAATAGACCTCAATATTTTTTGCATGATAAACCGCCATTGCCACAAAGGAAATGTCCTCATAATACACGTTCTCCGGGAATAGGATATCGTGCCGCAAAAGCAACTGCCGCGAATATATATACAGGAAAGGGTAGCTAAAAAAGCCTTTGGTAAGGTTTAGAAAATTGAGCATAGCCTCCTCGTTTGTCTCTAAATTTCGAGGAAGTCTCGTTTTTTTCTCAAATTCCGTATAACCGCCTCCAAAGTTGTCCGTATATCCCATAACCAATAGGTCTACATCTTTTGGGGATTTGTTCAAATGCCGGACCAATCCGGATATGGCACCCTCGGGTAACCAGTCGTCGGCATCAACGAACCAAACATATTCTCCAGTAGCTTCTTTCAGGCCCTTATTTCGGGTATACCCAACACGACGATTTCTTGAGTTACAAAACGCCTTGATACGATCGTCCTTTTCTTCATATTCACGAATTATAGCTAAAGAATCGTCTGTGGAAAAATCATCCACAAGAATTACCTCAATATGCAGGTAGTTTTGATCGATAATGGAATCCAAACACCTTTTCAAATAAGAAGATGCATTATGGACAGGAATTATAATACTCAAAAACATTAAAGAAAGGGTATTTATTAATAAAACAATATAAGAATTATATTACAAATAAATACGTATTAGATTATAAAACATGCCTATTGACGATTTTGATGTTCAAATGTTTTAAACCTGAAAAGTACGTTAAGCGGCTGTTTTATAGGACATCTTTTTAAGTCGTAGATTCTCTTTAGGTAACATTGGTTACTCTACAGGCCATTTCGTTGCTCTAATTTCGCCAAAACAAATTAATGCGATGAAGCACATATTAGGATGGCTGTTGATATTCGCTTTTTATTCGGGACCGGCCCAAGAAATTGCCCCAATCACGAAGGAAGAAGTCATGGCCAAAGTAAAGGAAAGCAACAATACCTTGAAAATGGCCCAACAAGATGTATTGGTCGCAAAGGGTGATTTCAATCAGACGAATGCCATTTTGTTACCCAACATAAGTGTATCCCATACAGGCATTGCCACTACAAATCCCTTGATGGCTTTCGGTTCAAAGCTTAACCAAGAGATTCTGACAGCGGCTGATTTCAATCCCAGCTTATTGAATGACCCAAGTCAAATTGAGGATTATGCTACCCGAATAGAAGTGCAACAACCATTATTGAATTTAGATGGGGTTTTTCAACGTAAGGCCGCGAGAGCTAGATTAAATGCCACCGAACTACAATCCGAACGTATGCAGGATTACCTTGTATTGGAAGTTGAAAAAGCCTATATGCAATTGCAACTCGCCTACAAAACAGTAGAAGTTTTGGAGAAAGCCAAAGAAGCCGCCTTGGAAAACAAACGAATAGCGGGTAACAGTTTTAAACAAGGCTACCTACAAAAATCGGATGTGTTGGCCGTAGAAGTACGACTGACCGAAATCGATAACCAATTGCGATATGCCAAGAGCAACATTTTAAATGCCAGTAACCATTTATCCGTTTTGATGAATGTTGAGGCCAATCAAACCCTAAAACCTACGGATTCGTTGGCTGTTGTTTACTACTCAGTTCCTGAAACCGATTTGTCCGAAAACAGAAAGGATATTTTGGCTCTGAACTCCGCTACCGAGGCGTATCGCCAAATGCATAAGGCGGATCAAATGGCTTTCCTTCCTAGCCTAAACGCATTTGGCACCTATGAGCTACATGATGATGAAGTTTTTCAGGGCGGTGCCAATGGTTACTTGTTTGGTGCAGAACTCAAATGGAATCTGTTCGAGGGAAGTAAACGTTTCGGAAAATCACAAAAGAGCAAAGCGGAATATGACAAATCCAAGTTACAGTTAAAACAGTACAAATCCGAAAGTCAGCTAGAGCTAAATAGAGCCAAAAGAAGCTTGGATGATGCCAGGAACAAATTAAAACTAACAAAACTGGCCTTGCAACAATCCGAGGAATCACTGCGTATTCGTACCAATCGATTTAAGCAGGGATTGGAAAAAACGACCGATTTATTGATGTCCGAAACACAGTTTTCCCAAAAACAATTGGAATACTATGCCACAATTTTTCAACACAATTATGCATCGGCCTATGTTCTGTTTTTGACCAAGGAGTGATTTACAAAGTGGCAAACGAATGAAAAAATACTTAACAATAGAAAAATGACAAAGGCTAAATTATATACCACATTACTAGGAACGTTAGTACTACTGTCCTCAAGTTGTGGCGGCGGTAATAAAAAACAAATAACAGATAGTTCGCCTGCAGTACAGGTTAGCGTGAGCTCGGTAATGGAAGAAAATGGTAATCCATTTTTAACGGCCAGTGGTAAAATTGAGGCCATAAAAAGTGCCAATTTAAGTACCCGAATAATGGGGCATGTGGAAAAAATTCATGTTCAAGTTGGTGATAAGGTCAGAAGCGGACAGCTATTATTAAGTATCAACAATGTCGACTTATCAGCCAAATTGGCCCAAGCAAATGCCGGTATAACCGAAGCAACGGCAGCTTTCAAAAATGCAGAAAAGGACTTTGGTCGATATACCAACCTCTTCAATGAAAATAGTGCCTCCCAGAAGGAGTTGGACGATGTTACGGCCAATTACAACATGGCAAATGCACGTTTGGAAGCTGCCAAACAAATGAAAAATGAGGTCAACGCCCAATTTTCATATGCCAATATTCGGGCGCCTTTTAATGGTGTAATAACCAACAGGTTTGTAAATGTTGGCGATATGGCAAATCCGGGCATGTCCTTATTGGAGGCAGAGGCCCCTGGAAATTTTCAGGTTTTGGCGATGGTTCCCGAATCTGAAATTTCACAAATTACTGAAGGGATTGAGGTTGATGTGGTACTAAAATCCTTGAATAAAACGGTGAAGGGAAAAGTTGTCGAGATAAGTACCTCGGCCAAAAATACAGGGGGACAGTACTTGGTCAAAGTGGTATTGCATAAAACCAGTATAAATATCCTGTCGGGTATGTATGCCACGGTACGATTCCCTATTGCAAAGGGAGTAACTTCCCGAGCGGTCTTTATTCCACTAGATGCCTTAGTAAAACGTGGACAATTATCCGGAGTCTACACAGTGAGTCAAAGTAATACGGCTGTGTTGCGATGGTTGCGGTTGGGAAGAAAATTTGGTGAAAAAGTAGAGGTGCTTTCCGGGTTGTCCCCTGATGAACAATATATCATCGGGGCACAAGGTAAGCTTTACAATGGCGCCAAAATATCAATTCGGTAGCGATCCATTTAGGATGGATCAATAAAAATTCAAAAAATGAAAGAAGGATTAGCTGGTAAAATCGCCAAAGCGTTTATCGGATCAAAACTGACCATTCTGCTGATGATTGTTTTTATGGTCATTGGTGTGTACAGTTCTTTTTTGATTCCTCGTGAAGAAGAGCCCCAGATCGATGTTCCGATGGCTGACATTTTTGTTGGTTACCCAGGAGCAAGTCCGACCGAAGTGGAATCCCGTGTGCTTAAACCGCTCGAAAAATTGATATCCAACATCAAGGGGGTAGAATATGTCTATTCCACGGCAATGAAAGAACAAGGAATGGTCATTGTACAATTCTATGTGGGCGAGGACATCGAGCGATCTTTTGTGAAGCTGTACAACGAGATCAACAAGCATATGGACATTATGCCGCAAGGGGTGACATTTCCTTTGGTCAAAACCCGGGCCATTGATGATGTTCCGGTGTTGGGCCTCACCTTGTGGAGCGAAAACTACGACGATTACCAACTTAAATTGATCGCTCAAGAACTGACCGATGAAATTGAAAAAATAACCGATGTCTCGGCCACCAAAAAGATAGGTGGTCGTGAGCGACAATTACGGATAGTTTTGGACAAGGATAAAATGGCCGAAAGCGGATTGGATTTTCTTTCCATTGCCGAAATGATCAAGGCCAGTAACCAACAACTAAGTAGTGGGAGTTTTGATAAAAACGATACCGAATTTTTAGTGACCACTGGAAGGTTTGTCAAAAGCCGTGAAGACATCGAAAATTTGGTAGTGGGCACACAGCAAGATCGACCTATTTATTTAAGACAACTAGCAGATATCCAAGATGGTCCCGAATTGCCAAAAAATTATGTCTCCTTAGGTTTTGGCCAGGGCAGTGAAAAGGTATCCACCTACGCCTCGGAATATCCGGCGGTCACTATTTCCATTGCCAAGCGCAAGGGAGCCGATGCTATGAAACTCTCGGGCATAATTCTTGAAAAAGTAGACCATTTAAGAAAAGATTTGATTCCGGACGATATTCACGTAGAAGTAACCCGAAACTATGGCGAAACGGCATCCCATAAGGTTTCCGAACTATTGATGCACCTTGTGGGAGCCATTATAGCAGTGACCTTTGTGGTTATGTTGGCCATGGGTTGGCGTGGTGGCCTCGTGGTATTTTTATCCGTCCCGATCACCTTTGCGCTTACTTTATTGAGTTACTATATGTTGGATTATACCCTAAACAGAATAACCCTTTTTGCCCTAGTTTTCGTTACCGGAATCGTGGTAGATGATTCCATCATTATTGCAGAGAATATGCACCGGCATTTCAAGATGAAACGTCTACCGTTTAAACAAGCCGCATTGTACGCGATCAATGAAGTCGGTAACCCTACCATTTTGGCCACCTTTACGGTAATTGCTTCGGTATTGCCCATGGCCTTTGTATCTGGCCTTATGGGCCCTTATATGTCTCCTATGCCCATAGGTGCTTCCATCGCCATGCTATTGTCGCTTTTTGTGGCCTTGACCATTACACCTTATTTAGGTTATATTTTCCTTAGGGAAAAGGAGAAAGAAAAGAAAAAAGAAGAAAAACAGCTAGAGGAAACCCTAATCTACAGATTGTACGAGCGGTTTGAAAAACCATTAATCGAGAATAAAAGGAAACGATGGCTATTTTTGATAATCACCTTTGTATTGTTGCTGGCGTCCGTTGGGTTGTTCTTTACGCAATCCGTAGCCGTAAAGATGTTGCCGTTCGATAATAAAAATGAATTTCAGATAGTAATAGATATGCCCGAGGGCACCACTTTGGAACGTACCGCCGTGGTGACTCAGGAAATCGCCCAATTCCTGCGAACCCGCCCAGAAGTGTTCCATTATCAAAACTATGCCGGTACCTCGGCCCCTATTACCTTTAATGGATTAGTTAGACACTATGATATTCGAGGGGGGAGCAATATGGCCGATATTCAAGTGAACCTTATCGATAAAAAGGATCGTAGCGCCCAAAGCCATGAGATAGCAAGCTTGTTAAGACCTGAAATTCAGCGAATAGGCAAAAAGTATAAGGCCAACATAAAAATAGTTGAAGTGCCTCCAGGGCCCCCAGTGCTTTCCACCATTGTAGGGGAGATTTATGGACCGGATTATGATGTGCAAATGGATATTGCCGATCAGGTCCAGAACATATTAAGAAATACTACCGATGTGGTCGATGTGGATTGGATGGTAGAGGCCGATCAGACAGAATATGAATTTGTTATTGATAAAGAAAAGGCCATGCTATTCGGAATCCTACCTCAGCAGATTACCCATACCATGAATATGGCCTTATCCGATAAGGCAATAACGACCTTGTACGATGAAAAGGCCTCCAATCAAGTAGGATTGGTACTTGCTTTAGAAGAAAAAGAGAAATCCACTATAAGTGACATTGCCCAATTAAAGGTAAAATCAAATCAAGGTCAAATGATAACCGTTGGTGACCTTGTTCATATTCAGGAAAACGTTAGGGCAAAGAATATCTATCGAAAGAACCAAAAAAGAGTGGTCTATGTTCTCGCCGATATGGCCGGAGAACTGGAAAGCCCTGTTTATGCCATTTTAGGTATGACCGATAAGTTGAAGGAATTGAACTTGCCAGCAGGGTACCATATTAATGAACTATATATAAAACAACCAGATCATGAGGATGATTATACGGTAAAATGGGATGGTGAATGGCAGATTACTTTGGAAGTGTTCCGAGATTTGGGGTTGGCATTTTTAGGAGTGATCATCATTATATACATTTTGATTGTAGGGTGGTTCCAGAACTTTAAGGCTCCCATTGTAATGATGGTTGCGATTCCGCTTTCGCTCATAGGTATTGTTTTAGGACACTGGTTGTTGGGTGCTTTCTTTACGGCAACCTCTTTTATTGGTATGATTGCATTAGCTGGAATTATGGTGCGAAATTCGGTACTGCTAATTGATTTTATCAATCTTCGTTTGGCAGAAGGAATTCCATTGAAACAGGCGGCTATTGAAGCAGGCGCAGTACGTACAACCCCTATTTTATTAACCGCCGGAACCGTAGTTATTGGGGCTTTGGTTATCCTGTTCGACCCTATTTTTCAAGGTTTGGCCATTTCATTGATCGGGGGTACAATCGTCTCCACAGTATTGACTTTATTAGTGGTTCCCCTGGTGTATTACATGATTGAACGGAAGAATTATACGGAAACCGGGGTTCAAGAAATAGCAGAAAAGAATTCAATATAAATCTAGAAATGAACCCCCCAATCAAATCGGTGGTTCCTATTGAAAAATCAATTTAATCCTAAAAAAAATAATCGAAATGCTGAATACCTATTTTAGAGTTATTGTGGGAACATTTGTTTTATCAAGTGTCTTCTTGGCAATTTATGTAAACATTAACTGGTTGTGGTTTACCGTATTTATAGGAGTTAATTTAATACAATCCGCATTTACCAAATGGTGTTTGTTAGAGACCATTCTTTTGAAATTGGGGGTGAAAAAAAAGTAGGGCCGTTGCACGGCCTGCAAAGCTGTAGTCAAATCAGGGGGGGCTGTTCAACCAAGACCTAAAAAAGGAGGCCTTATCCCTACTAACGATTATGGTTTCCGATAAATCTGCAATCCCGTTTATTTTTAACTTCACCTCTACCTTACCGTTTGTTGAACTTTTATATGAATCAATACTGGTTTTGGAAATGATGTATTTGCGGTTTGCCCTAAAAAAACTATCGTCCAACTTTTCTTCAAACTCTTTTAATGTTAATTCAGAAGTGTATTTGTTTTGATCACCGCCAAGAACATAGGTGATTCCAAATAATGAATAAACAACAACTACCTCTTTAGGATTCAAGAATTTAGTGGCATATGCATCCGTTACCTTTAGTTTAACCTCGGGGACAATCTTCAAAGATTCTAGATTCTCTTGATTGGACATAAAGAACAATGCAAAATATATGACATGAAAAAACAAAACGAATACTAACGCTACAATGGTATCCTTGGTATAGAAAACAAAGGAAAGTGAAAGTCTTTCCCCTTCAAAAAAGATATAATCGAACAACTCGTTTAAAACAACGCTAAAAAGGATTACACTTAAAGTATGCAGCGTGAGTTGGTAGGCTACCCTTTTTATAAAATCCTGATTTAATGGAATTCTCTTGTTTAAAATTCGAATTCCCAGCGCATAAAATTCGATGATCAAATAGGTGGTAAGGATATCCACCAGGTAGTAATAAAAGTATTGCGAATCAATTTTTTGAAAGTCGTACGTAATTAAAAAATTAAGGGAAGTAATGGATATCGTTATAATCCATAAGTAGGGCCTTTTGAATAATAAGTCTTGGCTTTTTTTTAAACCTTCCATAGATTCTTTACTCCCCATGCATCTTATTTTAACCTTTTAAACTTGTACCCTGATAAGGTCAAATAGTCTATGCCGTTCGTTTTCTCCAGTTTAACAGTTTCTCCCCCGAAAAAATCAAAATTGTATCCCGGAATAATAGCCAATTCATCAGATATTGGTGATAAACCTAACTGTATTTCCATTTCTCTAGGAAACTTTGCACTTCCTCTTATTTCCAGAACATTATCCGAATTGATCAACAGTTGCAAATTATCAATAGTTTGGTAATCATTTTCACTGTAATTGTCAACTTTATAGGTGCCAACTGCATTCTTCCATGAATTTGGTATCTTTTTAGCGTTGATTTTAGAGCCGATAACGTGTCTGGTACCACTTTCAAATTGTTCTCCAATTATAACTTCATCGTTTGATTCTTTCCAAAAAACGTCCATAGCATGTATTTTTACTCCTAAAGCCTTGAAATATAATTTTATTAGACCATTGGAGTATGGAACACCTATCCCTTTTTTATCCTCTGCCTTAAGATCCACATCAAATTTATTGCCATTTCTCTTAAAGTTTAAAATTCCGATAGATGTACTATATGTGCCCTCGATTTTTTTGAATTGATCATCGGTCAATATGATTTTTTTATAATTAACCTTCTCCTTTTTAGCGTTATGATTTTTGGAAGCTTTATACTTTTTACCAATAAAAGAATATAACTTACCCCAACTATCCCAATGAATTGTGCTACTGGAATTGGAGTTACTGCAAATAATAATGGACGTGTCGAGCTCGGGAATAAAAAAGATGTAAGAATAAAAAGGTTCATGCACACCTGCCTTTTTAACTCTGGTATGTCCGCTCTTCAATTTAAGTACCTCCCACATGAGTCCAATCCCCGTATCAAAGGCCAATGGCGCGTCAACAAACTGATTTTTGATGGCATCCTCAACAACCGCATCGCTCAGAAATTTCTTGTTTGCCCTTCTACCATTTTTGGTATACAATCGGACTATTTTGAGCATGTCCGTAACGCTGGATGTGACACCATCCGAACCTGAAAAGCTATAGCTGTACGTGTCGATTTCAGTTCCATTGTCATATCCTTTTGTCCGTTCGGCCGGACCAAAATACGAATGGTACATTTTTAGTGGTTTGAATATATTGTTTTCAACATATTCCTCATAAGAAACTCCAGATACACGCTCTACCAATAGGGACAATAAATCAACTCCCCAATCCGAGTATTGATAGACCCTTCCAGGAGGTGAAATGAGGTATTCATCCTTGGAGTTCAGCAAAAGATTTTCCAAGGGTTCTGGCGCTTTCTTCATAAACCCTTTTGCACGCAGCCTGGGAAGGCCTGCGTAATGGGAAAGCATATGCCGTATTGTAAACTCATTTTCGTCCTTAAAGTGTGATCTCATGGAAAAATCTTGAACATAGTGAGTATATGGTTTATCTATATCAATAAGTCCATCCGTGCATAGTTTTAAAATGGCGGTGGATGTAATAATCTTTGATACGGACCCAATGGGATACTCGGTGTTTTTTGTCGTTCTGATGCCATTTGATTTATCTGCATAACCAAACCCTTCTTCGAGAACCAGTTGGTCCTCAATTTCCATGGCAATGCTTAATCCTGTGACATTATGCTTTTTCATTTTCTTGATTACATGTTCCTTGAAGTCTTGCTTGAAGTGCTCCAATTCAGCAGGCGAAAATTGTTTTTGTGCATTAATTTCACATGTTAGCAGTAATCCTAGTATAAGAAAGATGTTGTGATGTAGTTTCATGATTCCAATTTGTTTTTTGATTAATTCTTGCTAAAAGTAGTTCCTGTAAAAGACTGGATTTACATAAAACCATTCAAAACAAAGTGAACCGATATAAATTTGAACATGAATCGAACCCTTAGGCACTAACCTATGAATTCGCAAAGACCTTATTAATCTTTGGTTTCATGTTCCAACTTTCTGTTTGTATACTTCATCGCCATCTTTGAAAGTCTTTTCAAAGCGTATATGAATGTTCATGAAACTCCTTATGAACTGAATTAAGCACACGATAACTTCAAAAGAGGTCATATTTGAATTTTTTAGTTACCTAAAGAAAAAAAGAGGTCTAATGTACTATGGGGCAATACTATGACCAAGAAAAAATTGGCCGGTATCAATTCTTCAAAATTCAATGATGCTGATAACGTAGGGTTTGCCATTCCTATCTCCGTAATTAAAGATGTTGTAGAGCGTGTTAAGGAAAATACGACTTTTGATTTTTCATTACAGTGTTCATCTTGCTCAGGGTTATCTTATGAAGCGCTAGAGTATTGTACTAATTGTGGAGCAACCTTGGATAAGAATGCTTTTGAGGAAACGAAACTAGGGGAATTTTCTTTGTTCATTGAAGATGCCCTTACACAATTGGACATTAATCCTGTTGTTACCCGTGCGGGATTTGAATTTTGGGAGTTTCATCAAGGGAGTTCGTTAATACGGATTTTTGTAATGAACAAAAATTATCTGTACTTAACTTCACCGCTCAACAATTTACCTAAACAGAATCTTGGTGAATTATATGAATATCTTGTAGCAAGTGATCAAGGGGCGTTCTCCTTGGGGGTTTACAAAAATCAAATATTTATTTCCTATAGATTGCATATGTCCGATTTGTTTAAAGACGAAACCACCAAAAACAATATCAAAATAAAGATAAAAGAACTAACGATAAAAGCGGATGAACTTGATGATTTCTTTGTAGAACACTATCATTGCACCATGAGCACCCATGCAAAAAAGGTAGTATAGAGGGCCGATAAATATAAACGTATCGGTTTCTTAAGACCATTACGAAAAGGCATATCAATTTTTATAACTACAAGATAGCAAAAGGTAGGGCCGCCGGAGATAAACATGAAGAATCAACACATAATATGATCAAAAAGGCCGTTTGAAAATTATAAGATAGTTCTGTTTAAATCGTGAACTTTCAAATGGATTTTTGTTAAAAAGGGATACAGGAAATTCCATACCCCTTTTCTCAAAAAACTAAACCAACTCGGATTATAAACCTTAGATTGATTTTCCTTATTATAAAAAAGTCTCTTTCATACTTCGGAAAACCGCTTTTTTTCTCATCACATAAGTCCAAAACAAAATGATGGTACAAAGGGTTATTAAGGCCCCGCCCAAATACGAAATATCATTGGCCAATTCAAATCCTTCGGGCGCGATTAAAATATATGTGCTGCACACCATCGTCATGAAGATGGCCGGAAATAACGTAACCCAATAGGCTTTGTTCTCAAATATCAAATAAGCGGTAATTGTCCAAAGCACTACCATGGCCAAGGTCTGGTTGCTCCATGCAAAATAGCGCCAGATGATACCAAAATCCATTTGGGTCAGGGTAAAGGCAAGGACAAAAAGAGGAATACTTATGTATAATCTGTTCTTTATCTTTTTCTGGTCGGATTTAAAAATATCGGACAATATCAATCGTGCAGAACGAAATGCAGTATCTCCCGAGGTAATGGGGGCGGCGACTATGCCCAGTAAAGCCAAGATTCCTCCAATCCCTCCCAGCATATGCAATGATATTTCATTGGCCGCCCAAGCAGCGTTGTTATTGTTGGCCAACATGGCATTGTTGAGTTCACTTACATTTCCAAAGAATGTCATGGCCGCTGCAGCCCAAATAAGCGCTACGATCCCTTCCGTTATCATGGTGCCAAAAAAGATTCCTCTTCCGCATTTTTCGTTTTTCATACAACGTGCCATTAAGGGCGATTGTGTAGAATGAAAGCCTGATATGGCCCCACAAGCTATGGTTACAAAAAGTATAGGAAACAAAGGGGTCTCATCTGGATTGGTGGTCATGTTCCGAAGGTTTCCAGGATTCAGTTCGGGAATTTTATAGTCGCCAAAAAGTAGGGCCATAAGCAGACCTATTGCCATTAAAAGCATGGCCATACCAAAAATAGGATACAACTTGCTAATCAGCTTGTCTATGGGAAGTAGAGTGGATAAGATATAATAAGCCAAAATAACGCCTACCCAGATCCAAAGGTTCCACATATCACCTGTCATTCCGTTAATTATCTTTGCAGGACCTACCAAAAAGACCGTCCCGACAAAAATCAACAAGGCTACCGTAAATAGCCGCATAATCTGTTTTACATTTGGGCCAAGATAGATGCCTACAACCTCACTAATACTTAATCCATTATGCCGAAGGGAAAGCATTCCAGAAAAGTAATCGTGTACGGCGCCAGCAAAAATACTTCCTAGAACAATCCATAGGAATGCAGCTGGCCCAAACATTGCACCTGCTATCGCTCCAAAAATAGGCCCCAAACCTGCTATGTTCAAAAATTGAATAAGAAAAACCCTCCACTGGGGCAACGGAACAAAATCAATATCATCCCGTAATAGTACTGCTGGAGTTTTACGCTCAGTATCGATACCGAAAATCCTTTCTATAATCCTCCCATAAATGAAGTAACCGGCAATTAATACAATAATGGATACGATAAATGAAACCATTGATAAAATGATTTTTTTACTACTACCTTACTTTTGTTGAAATGAAAAATTCCCAAAAATTATTGGGCTACCATCTAATCCAAAGTACCTCATTTCAATATTTGACCTTTTTCCAACAATGATTTGCTTAGCATTTCATACTCCACATCCTGTACGGCTATACCCTTATCAATGGCCATTGTTGCAGCCGCCGCTGCGGATTGCCCCAAAATCATAAAAACCGGCTCCATGCGAATGGATCCAAAGGCGATATGACTGGAGGATACGCATACAGGAACAAGCAAATTGGTACATTCGTCCTTTTTCGGAACCAAGGAACCATAGGATATGGCGTAGGGTCCATTGGTGCTTACTCCAATGTCCCCTTCGTTTTGTACAAAACCATCTTCTTTGATATAACGTTGTACGTTATGAGAATCCATTGTATAGGAGCCCATACCGACAGAATTTGGTGTAGGCCGTTTTTTTAACAGTTCATTTTCCGTCATTACAAACTCCCCGATCATACGCCTAGCCTCCCTAACATAAATCTGGTGTGGCCAGTTGTCGTTATCTATAAACTCGTCTTTTGAAAGTCCCCATTTGGACATTTCCAACCGTATATTTTCAGGTACCCTTGGGTCGTTGGCCACAAACCATAAAAGGCCTTTTTGGTACTGCTCGTGTTCCTTAATAATTTCCTTTCTACGTTCATAGGAACCTTCCGGATAATCATAGTTCATCCCGATATTGTCACTACTAAAAGGGCCGTGATTGTTGGTATCGGTTTTGTGGTTTGGTATGATATCGAATTTGTTGAACCAACCGTCCCAACCTGTATCGAAAACCCTGCCCAAAAGTTCATATTGCATAGGGTCATAACCCTCAGGTTTAGGGAAGGGTACTCTATTAGGTTCATGATCGGTCATACATGTTCGAAAGCAATACGCCTGTATTTTATCGTCACCACTATGCTTTTCTCCCGGATGTTCATCTGATACCCTTGGTAAAAGTCCACTAGAGGGGTCATTAGGAGTAATATAGGGTGAGATATCGGATTCAAACCAATGACCATGATGTAGTACTCCCGTCTGTACGCCATTCCATTCTTCCCTATAGACATCACGACCTTCACGACCCACGTGATAACTTACCCCGGCCGTGGCCATTAAATCTCCTTCATAAGTAGTGTCCAGGAACATTTTCCCTGTATAAATCTTTCCGCTCAAGGTAGTAATAGATACAATTTTGCCATCGACCATTTCCACACCATTCTCCCGATTCAGCCACTCATCCCGATCTACCCGAATTTCATATTCCTCAATCAAATTCTCAAATACTTTCTCCGCCACATGTGGCTCAAAAATCCACATAGTGCGATTCTCTCCATCCATGGCAGGTGTCCCCTGCCCTTTGTTGCCATATTCCTCCTTGGGCTGCCATTTCCAGGCTACGTCCGTATTGTAATGTTGCCATACCCGATGATAAAACTCCCTGGCAAGACCACCGATAACACTTTTATCCCCAGTATCGGTAAAGCCCAGCCCTCCCGATGACAATCCGCCCAAATGCTTGTCCGGGGAAACCACAATTACTGACTTCCCTGATTCTTTGGCTTCAACCGCAGCAATGACCGCAGCAGATGTGCCTCCATAAATAATGATATCGGCAGTATTTGAATCAGTTTTTATTTCGGTTTCTTGTTTACAGCTCCATAGAAAGGCTAATGCTAATACTAAGATTATGGGAAGCGAAATGAGGTTTACTATGTTTTTTTTCATTATATCTATTTTTGTCCAATTTACTTTTACTTCTGTCACAGCCACAACACAAGAATTAAGGATTTACGTCCATATTTGACGCCTCACTTTTTAGGATAGTATTCAAGTGTTCCTTGAGCTCTTGGGCCAACTCTGGATGTTCCTTATAGTGATTTTTAGATTCGGAAACATCATCTTTGAGGTTATACAATTCATCATTGCCATATTCATTCGTGGGTTCAATATATTTCCAATCACCTCTTCTCACGCCATACCGATTTCCTGAGGATTGTACAACGACCGACTTTCGTATGCTTTCATCTTTTCCCTCCAAAACAGAAAGCTGATCATAACTGTCTACTGCCATATCAACAGGAAGGTCATAACCTATAATTGAGGCAAGGGTTGCTATGACATCGTTTAGGGCAAAGAGTTGGGTAGATTTAGTGTTCTTTGGAAAATGGCCCGGCCAACGTGCAATGAACGGAGTTCTCACTCCCCCTTCCCAAGCGGTCCTTTTTGTTCCTCGCAACACTCCGTTTGGATAATGCCCACTATCATATTGCTCTTTTTTTGGAATACTTTCCGCGCTATTGGTAGTTGTTGTCAAGTCAATATCGGAGCGTGTAATTTCAAAATGTGACCCGTTGTCACTGGCAAATAAAACAATAGTATTCTCCGCCAGTTGCAAACTATCCAAGGTATCCAATAGTTTGCCGATATATGTGTCCAGCTCATATACATAATCGCCATAAAGACCTGCCTTGGTAGCGCCCTGGAACTCTTCACTTGCTGCCAGGGGAATATGGGGCACATAAGGGGCAAAGTATAGGAAAAAAGGTTGGTCTTTATCGGCCTGAATATGGCTTTGCAAAAACTGCGTGCTTTTTTTGGTAATCCTATCGAGATATTGATCTGATGGAACAATTTCAATATGATCTTTGTTCTGAGCCGAAGCTATATTATAAAAGTCATGTTGCAAGGCGGCAACAATCTCCTTTTCGTCCATAATCCAACATTCACTGGCGCAGCTAAATCCGTACCAGTGCTCAAAACCATGGTCTACCGGGCCATCTGTAATAGGTTTGCTTAAATCCAGATTTGCACCGTTGTCCGGTGCTCTATGTTTTCCATAGCTTGCAGGTTTTTCCCCATCTAAGGTTGGGAACGAAGCCCCCAGATGCCATTTACCAAAACCGGCCGTGGTATAACCTGCATTTTGCAACATTTGGGGAAGGGTAAGTTGACCCCTTGCCATCATGGAAGGTTCGTAGTTGGCCAGAACACCTGTTTTTTTCCAGCTTCGGAAGGGATAATTTCCTGTCATTAGTGCAAAACGGGATGGCGAACACGCTGCCACCGGACAATAGGCATCGCTCATCCGTATGCCCTGTGCTGCCAGCTTGTCCAAATTAGGTGTTGGAACCAGGGAATTTTTGTTATATGAACCCAAGTCCCCATATCCAAGATCATCGGCTAAAATGATTACCACATTGGGAAGTGTGGCCTCTTGTTTCCCTTTTTCCTGTTGTTTCTCTTTTTCTTGGCAAGAGCAAATAAAAAAGAACCCCATTAAAAAGAACAATCTTGACAAAGTCATTCGATACCATGAGTTTTCGTTCATCGTATATGCATGTTTAATCGTAGGGCAAACCATTAGTTTATATAATCTGCCAAATTCCGTATACCATTTATCGTATGCGTTGCCCATCTTTCAATAATACTTTTCGTAAGGTGAGATAGTTGACGTCCTGAACCGCTATACCTGTATCAATGGCCAGGGAAGCGGCCGTAGCGGCAGATTGACCCAAAACCATAAAGACCGGTTCCATACGTATGGATCCAAAAGCAATGTGAGTTGCGCTCAGACAAACAGGGACGATTAAATTTTCACATTCCTCTTTTTTCGGTACTATGGATTTATAACTTATGGGGTAAGGCTTAAAGCCATGAGCTTCTACATTACCCTCGTTTTGGACAAAGCCGTTGGCATCTACGTATCGTTGTATATTATGGCTATCCATACCATAGGCTCCTAAACCGATAGGATCATTGGGGATATGCAGTCCCTCACAGTTGTGTTGGGTCATCACATAATCACTTACCATACGCCGTGCTTCCCGAATGTATAGCTGTTGCTGCCAGCCATCCGGTCTTTCAAATTCATCCTTTGTAGTTCCCCATCTTGAGGCCTCATCACGAACTTCCTTGGGAATTCTGGGGTGATTGGCCAAGGTCCACATGAGACCCATTTGGTATTTTCTATGGTCTTCTACTATCCTTTCCCGTTCTGCATAGGACGCCTCAGGATACTCATAGTTTTTACCGATGTAATCTGTGGAAAAGCCGAATTTATTATTAGTATCCGTTTTCCTATTGGGCATGGTCGAATTGATCCAAGGCAGCAATGAATTTCCATAGCTATACATATCCCTAATAGACCCCGTACGGGCTTCGTAATTTCGAAATAACAATTCGTAGTTAATTTCGTCATAACCCTCTGGTTTTTTAAATGGGATACGGTTTTCGGGAACATCGGTTAGGCACATCCGAAAACAATAGGCCTGTATTTTTTTATCACCGCTACCTTCAAGTCCGGGTTTTTCAACTACGTTGGGCAATAGACCACTTTTAGGATCTCCCTTTTTTACATAGGGGTCCACCCCGGGAATAAAATTATGGTTATACCCGTTTCTAGAAACTATACCACGTAATGATGTATTCTTAATATTAGCCTGCACCCCGTTCAGGGTTTCTCCATATTGGTCGTTGCTTTCCCTGCCATAGGTATAGGATACACCACTGGTGGCCATTAAATCTCCTTCGTATGTGGCATCTATGAATACATTCCCGGAAAAAACCTTCCCGCTCTCCATTTTTATGGATTGAATCTTTCCGTCGGTCTTTTTTACACCATTCTTCCTGTTTAAGCGTTCGTTATAAGTCAATGTAATATTCTCTTTGGCAATCATATCCTTGTAAACGGAGAGGGCCGCCGAAGGTTCAAAGGTCCACATAGAGTTTTCCCCTCTTTCAGTGCGAGTCTGCCCACTATCAAGATATTCGGATTTTTTCTGCCATTTCCAATTCTTGGGATTATCATAATACGTTTTAATATTCTCGTAAAATTCACGGGAAATACCTCCAATCGCAATTTTATTGCCAATATCCGTTTGACCCAATCCGCCTGTTGTCAGCCCCCCGATCCGATTTGTAGGCTCAATCAAGACTACTGATTTTCCCATTCTGCTACTTTGAATAGCGGCTGCTATTCCTGCGGAAGTGCCGCCATAAACAATGACATCTGCACTATTCTGATTTTTCTGTGCATCCAATGATTGCATACATCCAAAAATCAAAAATGTGGCAATAACCATTACGGTCGGTACTATTTTTTGTTTCATTTTCATTCTCATTAGGTTTTTAAATATGGTTTTCTTCTTGGAAGCCATCGTATTGTTATAAATAGTAAGAAAAAAGTTTAAAAAGGCAGGTATAAAGCGTCACCTGCCTTTTTCAAATTCAACTAACTAAAACTAACACTATTATTTAATAACCAGGGTTTTGATCTTCTTGATTGACTGCCGGATTATTGTTTATTTCATCTTCTGGTATGGGCCATAAAAGACGCTCATCAAGAATGGGCTTACCTGCGGCTGCGAAAGCTTCCTTTACCTTACCTGTCCGTTTAAGATCAAACCATCGCCTTCTCTCGGTAATGAACTCATAGGCTCTTTCCTGAATAACCGCATCTCTAAAATCATCTTGGCTTAAACCTGCAGCATAGTCCACAGGGGAGACTGAATTCGGATCAAAACCATAGGCCCTTCTCTTGATTATATTCAAGCGTTCCAAAGCCAATCCTGAAGGACCTCCCTCCGCCATTGCTGCCGCCTCGGCATAAAAAAGATAGGCTTCGGTAAAACGATAAACCGGTGCACTATACAAACGAACACCCGAGGTATTGGTTATAAACTTTTTAAATAAAATTGGGGTTGTCGAGGGTAAATCGATCCATTCTCCATCCGCATTCTGAATTTGGGTGTAGAGATTGAAGCTTTTGCGTAGGTCATTATCATCCCAGCTATCGCCAATAAAAGAATTGGTATCCGGTAGCCATGCGAACACCCCACCGGAGCCATAATTATAGGGAATATTGTTCGCTCTATGCAAGTAAACTGGTAGGGACGATTGTGCGGTTTCGGAGTGGTGAATTGAAAATATATCCTCTGGATTAGCAGTTACTGCAAAAATATTATAAAAATCATCGGGCTGTTCCACAGGAACCAAGGCAAAGGGTCCATTAGTTATAACGTCATCTGCCTTGGCCGCAGCGCCTTGCCAATTTTCAGTAGTCAAATAAACATGCGCCAATAACATTTTAGCGGCCCATTTAGAGGCCCGTCCCGTAGCTTCTCCTACTTCTCCCAGCCCATTTTCTGCGGCCAAGCAATCTTGAATAATCAGCTCATATACTTTACTTTCAGGTTCTCTTGGTGCTTCAACTGCGCTTAAATCTACACTTTCACTTGTTTTTATGGGCACGGCACCCCAACCTCGTACCAACTCAAAATAACACAAGGCCCTTAGAAAATGTGCTTCTGCAAGAATACTATTCTGTACTTCCAGGTCTATATTTTCAATATTGGGCACATTATCCAATACCGCATTGGCCCGATTGATGGTTTCGTAAAATGACAGCCAGTTAGTTGCACATCTACCGATATTTCTTTGGTCCAAAATCTGGTCCCATATCGTTATCGGGGCTTGTGAACCCCTACCAAACAAATAGTCTCCGTGCAACTCCGTCATGAGATAATTGGTAATTCCAAAAAAATCAGATTGCATGCCCGAATAAACACCAGCTATGGCAGCTTCCGCATCGGACTGGTTGTTATAAAAGTTCGCCTTGGAAACAAAGTCCTTAGGCACCTCCTCCAAGGCCTCATCACAAGCGGAAAATAAAAATAACGTGAATATTACTAAGATTATATTTTTCATGATACTATATTCTTTATTCTTTATCATTAGAATCTAAATTTTAATCCCATAGCATAAATCTTGGCATTGGGATAACTACTTTGGTCATGGCCAAATCGCAAGCGGTCACCAACATCACTGTCATCCGTCCCCCTGGTATTTGCTTCCGGATCAAGACCCGAGTAGCTGGTAAATGTGAACAGATTTGTACCGGAAATATACAATTGCGCCATATCAAAACCCTTAAGTCCCATTTGTTTTACCGGGAAGTTATAGGCCAACCGTAACGATCTAATTCTAAGATAACTGGCATCCTCGATAAATCGTTCGGACACGGTTACCTGAGTTGCACTGCTTATTTTTGGATATTTGGCATCTGGATTAGGGTTTTCTTCCGTCCAATAGTTTCCGATAATATCCCTAAACTGGTTGTTGCCTCTTTGGAAAGAATTCAAATGTGTACCTAGGGTGGCATTGAACAATTCATTTCCCTGAACACCCTCTATCTGAACATTCAACTCTACGCCTTTATAGCTAAAGTTAGTAGCAATGCCATAAATAAAATCAGGATGGTAACTGCCTAGAATAACCCTATCCAGCGCATTTATGGTCCCGTCCGGTACACCGTCCGGACCACTGATATCTTGATATTTAATAAAACCCTCATCATCAAGGCCATCTTCAAGCAAACCATAAAATGCTCCAATCGGCTCGCCAACCCTAGCGATATTGGCACTTGGCCATACGGCACCTTGGCCTGATCCAAAAATGTCACTGTCTCCTGCAAGTTCAATGACCTCATTTCTGTTTGCAGATATTTGTGCCGAGATGTCCCATTTAAAATCACCTCTAAGAATATCGGCATCGATACCCAATTCTACTCCTTCGTTTTGTATTTCCCCAAGATTCCTAAGAATAGATCCAAAACCAACGGTTGGCGGCAAGGGAACTGAAGCTAATAAATCTTTGGTGTTCTTTTTATAATAGTCGAACACAAACCGTAGCCGATCATTAAACAGGTTGAGATCAAAACCCACATCTAGCTGTCCCGTGGTTTCCCATTTTAACTCGCTATTGGATATACCCGATGGCACAAAACCGATGACATCGGTCTGACCCTCATAAATATATTTTTCAGAATCTAGTCGGTCTAGTGATTGGTAAGGGTTCAAAGCCGTATTTCCAGTTATACCATAGCTTGCTCTTAGTTTTAAATTGCTAATAAGTTTGCTGTTCTCAAGAAAGGGTTCGTCGGAAACGCGCCAGGCCAATGCCCCAGAAGGGAAGTACCCCCACTTGTTATCCGCACCAAACCTTGAGGAGCCATCTGCCCGTATACTTGCTGTTATAAAGTACTTGCCCTTAAACGAATAGTTTGCCCTTGAAAGGAAGGAGATGAGCGTCCAATCCGTATAGTTAGAAAGAGGGTTTAGGATAGTTTCGGCCGCGGCCAAGTCAAAATTCTCGGTTATATTGTTGGAAAAGCCCTCTACCTGTGCTCTTGAATCACGACTTAGATTGGTTTGGTAGGTGACTCCTCCGATAACATTTAAATTATGTTTCTCGTTGAACAGTTTTGAATATGTGAGCACATTCTCGGTCAAAAATGTATTGGTATATGCGTTTTCCTCCGTTGCCTGACCTCTGTCGTTGTCATAAATGATAGGTATGAATTGTTCATCCAGCGAATGGCGATATTGTAAGCCCAATAGAGTCCGAAAGGTCAAATTTGGGGAGAAAGAAACATCAAACGTAGTGTTTGCCAAAATGCTATTGGCGAGCAAACGGTCTTTTCTAAGCGTATATATTAACGGGTTCCGCATATCGGCGGAACCAAAATTGTAGGCTTGTTCAATTTGAGTAGGTAAGCCATCCTGATCATAAAGTGGCAAGGTGGGAGGAGCCGAAGCAGCAGCAGAAAGCATGGAATTTCCACGGTTTCCGTTGTCTACCGGCACGGCATTTTGCTCACTTCTTGTGAGCTGCAAGTTGACCCCCATTTTGAGCCAACTTTTCAGTTCTTGATCCAGATTTACTCGAATAGATCCTCTGGTTACCCCTGAGTTCTCTATAATCCCTTCCTGATCATAGTAGTTTCCAGAAATGGAATACCTGCCTTTTTCCGACCCTCCGGAAAATGTAACGGTATGGTTGTGTATCGGAGCAACCCTGAAAATAGCATCCCACCAGTCGGTGCCAGGGTTTTGAACCTCATCAACATTAAAAAATGGATCTAACCCTTCATTTCTCAACCACTCATTGGCAATAACCGCATATTCTTTTGCATCAAGCAGTTCATAACGGTTTATGGCCTGTTGCATACCAAAAAATGTGTTTACCTCAATTTTGGAGTCCTGTCCTTTTGCGCCTCTTTTGGATGTTATGATGACCACACCATTTGCTCCACGTGAACCGTAAATTGCTGTTGCCGACGCATCTTTTAGGATATCAACGGATTCAATATCGGAAGGGTTCAAGAAATCGATACCGCCTGTAACAGGAAATCCATCTACTACGTAAAGGGGTTGATTGTCCCCTATCAGGGAATTACCTCCCCGAATACGTACCTCTATCCTTCCACCGGGTGTCCCAGAATTTTGAGAAACCCGTACCCCGGCGGCCCCAACTTTTAAAGCCTGCTCCATATTATATACCGGGGCGGCCTCCAAGGTTTCCGTCTTTACCTGAGAAACAGAACCTGTTAAGTCCGCCTTTCTCACACTTCCATAGCCTACGACAACCACTTCTTCCAACCCGGCGGTACTTTCTTGTAGTGAAACATTCAAAGTCGTTTGGCCGCTTACAGCTACTTCCTTGGTGGCAAAACCGATATAGGACACTACCAAGATGGTATTTTGATCTTCAAGCTGTATAGAGAAATTTCCATC
This sequence comes from uncultured Flavobacteriaceae bacterium, assembly GCA_947494715.1. Lineage (GTDB taxonomy): Bacteria > Bacteroidota > Bacteroidia > Flavobacteriales > Flavobacteriaceae > Ulvibacterium. The sequence continues at coordinate 62,923 of CANLWG010000019.1, forward strand.
AAAATCGGCGGTAACCCCATTGGTAGTTCCTTTCTCAACAATATTTGCGGCCGGCAAAGGTGACCCATTGGTATCTGTAACAGTCCCAGTGACCTGAAACTGTGCAACCTCAGATGGCGGCTCCGTACTTTCTGCTTTATCGAGTAGGGAGTTTACTTTCGAAACCTTTTTTAGTATAATCTGTTTGTTCAAGACCTCATAACCAACATCAGTGCCCTTGAAAAGCTGTAGTAAAATTGTGGCTATGGGCTTTTTTTTGACTTTAATGGAAATTTTTCTGTTCAAGTCAACATCCCTTCGATTCAGCAAAAACTTGTATTCCGATAATGATTCTATCTCATTTATCACTTGCTGAACAGCTACATTCTCAAGATTTAAGGAAATCTTTTTAGTCTGTGAATAGGAATTGGCCTGTATTTGAATTAAAGAAACTACGGTTAGAAGAAATGTAAGTTTCATTTTCAAGCTAATTATGGGAAAGAAGTGTCCTAACTTCCCCACTTTAAAGGGTTTTTTCATAATTTTGGTGCTCTTAATTGGTTTAACTAGTTTAAATCACTTTACCTAATCGGGAAATGTGTCCGCATTTTCCGATTTTTTTATGCTCGGTGAGTTTGTATGCTGGTCTTAAAAATATTTATTCATCGGCAGTTCATTTTAGGTTATTTAATAATTACTTCATTGTTCTTTATATAGTATTCGATGGCATAACTTCTATTGAACGACTCCAAAACTTCATCGATGGTTTCAATATCAAAGGTTGCATCGAACAATTGTTTGTCCAAATCGGTATTCGTGTTTTGAATCTTTACATTGTATTTACGCTCTAAAGATTGCCTTATTTTTAGAAAGGAAGTATTACGGAAAACCAGTTTTCCTTGTACCCAAGCTGTATAAATCCTCGTATCCACATTTTCTATTGATATGTCGCCACCGCTATTGTTCCATTCCGCCTTAAACCCTGGCTCCAAAAGTGTAGAGTTACCTTTCTCTTCCCCATCCATCCTTTCATATAACGCAACAGACCCCTCGACCAAAACGGCATTCGTACTTGAATCTTGAGGATAACCCGATACATTGAACGTGGTGCCCAACACTTCTACGTTCATATTTCCTACGGAGACCACAAAAGGACGGGCCTTGTCCTTTGTTACCTCAAAGTAGGCCTCTCCCTTGAGAAAAACGTTTCTATCCTTACCTTCCACAAAGTTTATGGGATAGCGCATGGTAGTACCTGCATTCAAATAGACATGAGTGCCATCGGAGAGGGCTATATCAAATCGCTTCCCAAAAGGCACTTTTAGGGTGTTGTATACTAATTTGTTCGATTTGGGAGTTTGGGAGTAGGTAAGTTGGGTAGTATCCTGCCGTCCAATTATATTTCCTTTGGCATCCTTTAAAAGTACATTTTCTTCTGGTTTGATAATCTTTGTAGTACCGTCGTCCAAGGTAATGGTTATGGGATCGTCCTTGGGAATCAAAATAGGTACGGTATTAGGTTCTAAATTGTTTTGCCAATAGAAATAGCCCGAGCCCATAAAAAACACAACTATTGCCGCATATTTTAAAAAATTTTGGATGTTACGCGTTTTCATCCGTTTCTTATCCCTTTCAATATCTCGAAGTAGCGTCTTCTTGATTTTCTCAATGTCCGGTTTGCTCATCGCCGTTGTAATTTCGTAATGGGTCTTTATATAATCCTCAAAAACGCCTTCGTTACCTTCAATAGAAATCCATCTCGATAAATGATCCAATTCCTTAGTGGTGGCCTCATTACAAAGATATTTTATGATACAGCTTTCTATTTCCGTGAATGACATTGATTTTCTATTCTTTATTATATGACAAAGGAAATTTACAATACCCTAACTTTTTAGTGGTTTTTTTTTAATATTTGTCCAAACAAGTCCCCGTTTTTAAGATTAAGACAATTTGAACATGACGTACGATAACGAAAAAATACTTTTGGAGGGTTTAAAGAATGGAGAGGAAAGGGCCTTTGTTTTTTTGGTAGATCGCTTTAATCAAAGATTGTTCGGGTATGCTTTGACCCTAACCAATGATTATGGTATGGCCGAGGATATTATGCAGAATGTATTCTTTACCACGTGGAAGAAGAGAAAAAGCTTGTTTATCCAATCTTCGTTACAAAACTATCTATTGAAGTCTGTCTACAATGAGTTTGTAAACCAATACAAAAAGCACAGATCTACAATGGTGCTGGAAAGCAAATATTTTGAAGGGTTGGAAAAAGTAACACAGGGATATGACGAAGTTTCTTTGGAAAAAGCATTACAACTGATTAAGGTCGAAATCCAAAACCTCCCTCCAAAATGCAGGGAAGTGTTCCTATTGAGTAGACAAGAGGGATTGACCAATTTGGAAATAGCGGAATACCTCAATATTTCCATCAAGACCGTAGAAGCACAGATTACCAAATCGTTCAAAATAATCCGTAAAAATGTCGGTGGTAAAATAAAAACTGTTCTCCTGCTTTTATTGGGATTCGGGCACTATGATAACACTCCGACACTATTTCAAAAATAGTCTTGGAAAAAGAAATAGATTGGTCATTAAATCTTAAAGCGTAGTCCAGTTCTTAGATAAGCCGTACTATTTTTATCTATCCCGATTACCCTTTTATTTTTGGCGTCCTGCAATTCCGCATTACTAAAGAACACATTTGCCAAGGTACAAAAGAGTTCAAAATTCCGACCGAACTTAAACTCATACCGTAGCCCTGCTACTACTAGGGATAAGTTGACTTTTTCGGCACTTTCATTCCCATTTACCAAGAGAACTTCTTGTATGTTCGCCGTAAATCCGTCCAACTCGGCGGTTAGTTTGACCCTTGATCTTCTTGAAATATGAAATTGAAGATTAGTTCGTGGGATGCCAAGATTGTAAGACCATTTCGGATGGAATTTTCGATAATAGCTGACAAAGGGTATTGGATAAGAAAAGCCCCGGTTTTCTGAATAAGAAATACCTAATATGAGTCGAAATGGTTTTTTGGTTCCGGTGTCCTTTGTTTTATCCTTTATGAAAACCAAATCAGATGAAAAAACAGCATCTTCCAAAGAAATGTTCTTTGCCAAATTTGAGCTAAATCCGGGCGTGAACCTTGCTCCTACCCGCCAATCTGAATTAAGCTTAAAGGTGTAGCCCAAATTGATGTCCAGCAGCTGGAAATCTTGTATGACCTCTGTATCAAAAGCGTTGATACTTGAATCGAAAGACAATTCGATATTGCTGTAATCCAAACCAAGCAACAGGTAATTCCCCTCTTTTATTTTAAGGGGGTAACTAAACAACGCCCTTACCCTATGGTAACCCACATTAGAACTACCTTTTGGTAAATAGGTATATTCTGTCCGGGCCAAATCGGAAAGCTGACCGCAAGCAAATACGCCGTATAAAAGCAAAAAAAATAACGGGAATTTATCCTTCATCCAAGTTGGTTTAATCTCCCGCTAGCCAAATAGTATCGAGTTATTTTTGATATAATCTCTTTTAACGTTTAAAGGTTTCGCCACTTTTTAGATTTTCAGAATCTGTTCTTCAAAAAACTCTGGCATTTTTATATTGAACTTTTTGTATACATCTTCTGGAATTCCAATATCTGCGACAAAAATATCGGTTTCAGGTGGAAGTACCCCTAAAATCTTTTTAGGAGCTGCCAAGGTCAATACCGTATTGGCCTCGAACATAGGAGAGGTACCATTACTTGAAATTCCCAGAGGGATATCCAGGGAAATCCTGTGAGCTCTCGATGCATTTGCCAAATCGATTTTTTCCATTAAAATCTGGGATAAAGGTAGTCGTTGGGAAAAACCGAGATAAGCATCTACCCAAATATCCGTTTTGGCAGGAAAACCTTCTTTTGCCCCAAATACCACTGCTCGTTTCAATTGCGCTTTGGGCAGGTCCTTGGTAATAGCCACGGCTACATCCAGATAAACGTCATATCCCCAGGCTGCCAACCTTCTGGCGGCCACAAGACCTCCCCCTCCATTATTTCCGTTACCGACACCAATCGTGATTTTGGAGTCTTTTGATGCATTATATGAGGTTAGACGTGCCAATTGCAACCCCGCATTTTCCATCATGAGTTCAATGGGTAGGTTATAATTCTTAACCACCCAATAATCCATCTCCTTAAAGGACTCCAAGGATAGGGCTTTAGTCTGCATCGGATTTTATTCTATATTTCATGGCCATATTATAACCCATCGGTTGCTAATATAAAAATAGTTACCATTGTTGGTGTAATCATAATTCTAAATTTGGGTCTGAATAGGTCATCCTAATCCGTATTTAAGTCTAAAATCTTGGGGCTTGGCCAAATCTGTTTAAATACTTCTAACACTTTATCAAAGTGCCATCATAACATTTGACAATGATCAAATTAGTTTCGTTGCCCTATGTATGTTCTGTCATTATTGTTTTAAATCATCTGAATTCTCATAAGAATTGCTGATATCAAGACAACTATACACCCAAACAATCCTCTTTAATTTCAAATCATTAGATTTCTTTGCTCCAAGAAATCTTTCGGAAAAATAAATAGTTTCGGGATTGTATCTTAGTCTTTCGGTGGAAGAGGGTTTGGCCAAGTTTTTAGCGTAACTTTGCTGAAAATCTGAGTTATTAAGAAATGAAAATCAAATGTGTGTTGGATAAAAATAAAGGGCTTCATCTTTTTATCGTGAATGCTCCTACCATAATTTTTAATGCCACATGGAATTTTATTAGGAAATAATTTGAAATACATAACTTACCATTAAAAATACAATTTTCCCCAAACCTCAACATCATGTTCACTTTTTTTGCTAAAAAAAAATTTCTTGTCGACCACCTAGAGGGACTTGTAGACATCCATAATCATATTTTACCTGGAATTGATGATGGTGCAAAAAATGTGGAGGAATCCATTGAAATGATAAAGGAATTATCAAATATTGGAATGAAACGCTTTATTGCAACCCCCCATATAATGCAGGATTACTATCCTAATAATTCAGAGATAATCTCTAAATCGCTGGACACTTTAAAAGAAGCTTTACTTAAACAGGGCGTTGAAAACATTTTAATAGAAGTAGCGGCCGAGCATATGATCGATTCGAATTTTGAATCGTTGTTGGAAAGGGATGAAATAATGCCGCTGAAGACAGACCATTTATTAATAGAAATGTCTTATCTACAACCATCAATAAATTTTAAGGACTCAACGGATAAAATTATGTCCAAAGGTTATTTTCCAATTTTGGCGCATCCTGAAAGGTATGTCTTCCTTTTTAATAATGGCAAACGATATTCCGAATACAAGAAAAAAGGAATTCTTTTTCAGATGAACCTACTTTCCTTGGGGGATTTTTATGGTAATGAGGTTAAAAAAAATGCATTTAATCTACTTGAAAACGGCCAGATGGACTTCTTAGGTTCGGATGTACATAATCCGAATCATATTAAAGCTTTGAAGGAAATCAAAATATCCGAAAAAACTCTTGGTTACATAACACCGCTTGTGGAAAATTCAATTCAACTCTTTCACTAAAACTTCCACCATTTTTTAACACTTTTTCCATATCCGTAACCATATTTTCCACCATACCCCAAATTGGAGTCCTTAACACCATTTACAATAAAAGATAGCCCTTTAAGCTTTCCTTCCTTCTCCATTTTTAATGGGAATTCAATGACCTTCCGCTCGGTTATCCCAGCTCTGGTAACATATAAAGTTTGGTCTGCATACTCACTGATCAAAAGCGTGTCGGAAACTACCATCAAAGGTGCTGTATCAACAATGATATAGTCATATTGCTCCTTAATGGACCTAAATAAATCCTTCATTCTTTCATTCATCAATAATTCAGCAGGGTTAGGAGGTATCCTTCCTGAATATATAACATCTACGGTTTGGTCATGCGCCAACATAGGTGAGATGATATCCTTTGGCTCTAGGTCCTTGCTTATCAAAAAATCGGTCAATCCCAAATTATCTTTGTTTCGCATGGACCTACCCAATTTGTCCACATCTTTGCCCGAATAAAACTGATATATCTTAGGATTACGAATATCCGCTCCTATTAACAAAGCTTTTTTTCCGGTGTTGGCCAATATCATAGCTAAATTAGAGGCAACAAGAGTTTTTCCCTCTCCTGGAACACTTGAGGTAACAAAAATAGCAATACCTTTAGATGCACTTTTACTTTTTGATTTGATGATGTAATCCAAGTTGGTCCTAAGAATACGCAATGATTCTGCCAATACGGTACGCTCACTGGTTTTCACCAATGTATTCTCTTTTTTGGAAATTTTAGGCAATTCCGCTAAAACCGGAATATCCCCGGTTAACATCTCTAATCCAATCTTATTCTGAATTTTATTATCCAATAAATCTTTTGCATAGATTATGGAGAACGGAACCAAAAGGCCAAAAATCAACGAAGCCAATAGAATTATCTGTCTTTTTGGAGAAACAGGTGCTGCGTTGGACAAGTATGCATTATCAATAATTTTGGATTTGGGAGAAGCGGAAGCAAAAGTTATTTGGGATTCTTCCCGCTTTTGTAATAAATATAGATACAAGGATTCGGTGGTCTGCTGCTGTCTAGTAATGTCTCTTAAGGCTCGTTCATTCTTAGGAGCTGAATATATTCTTGAATTTATTCTAGATAATTGACTACTTAGGCTATTGACCTGAAGGCCTAAATTATTGGTCATACTATTTAAACTTGACTGCATACTTCTTTTTAGGCCATCAAGTTGTTGGTCTAGATTAACTATTATTGGATTTTTTTCATTTGAACTTTCCAACAACCGTTTTCTCTCCAAAGCAAGTTCATTGTATCTCGCTGTTGTACCAGCAATGGAAGCATCTGCCAAACCAATGTTAGAAGGGAACAATTCATATCCTTCCTGATTCTCAATGATGTCTTTCATGGAAGATGCTATATCCAGTTGAACTGAGGCATTTTGCAGTTCCTGTTGATTGGTAGCTCCTATATTCAAATTCACATTGGTTTGTGTAGCCATGTCCGTAATTCCTCTTCCCGACTTAAAATCTTCTGCACTTTGATCAACAGAAGATAGATTGCCATAAATATCGGCAATACGTTCATTTATAAAACTAGAGGTTCTATCTGCAATGGCCTTTTTGTCATCTATCGCATTCTCGTTGTAATTTGATATCAGTGCATTAATAATATCTTCACCTCTGTCAACAATAGCATCGTTTAAATTTATAGAAATAATATTTGAAAGCTTATCGGTTGCTGAAACCCGAATTTTTTTTTGATAAAGGCTGGCTACAGCTGTAAGTGGGTTTATTGACACTCTGTATTTTCGGCCCTGATAATCCTTTAAATCCAGCGTATTGGGCGTTATGACCACTTCTCCTGCTGCTGATGCAATATTTTTGCCATACGAAAAACGTCTTGCAGGACTATCTTCTTCGTCTGAGAACTCAAAGGAAGTATCAGAAACAAGAGTGATAAAAAAATCTTCATCAACACGGTGAACTATGGAATCCGGACCTAGGAAATTTACATTAAAAGGTGGGTTTTTATAAATATCGGCATTACGAATATTCCCTAGAGCGATTATTCTCTTATTTAAGCCTAATTTCTTGACTACTTCAATAACATTGGATCTTGAATTGATAATTTCAATTTCATCCTTAACGTTATTGCTTCCTCCTCCGAAAATATCCAAATCTCTAAAAACATCAAGTTCTGATGTAGAACTCTGGTCCTCCAAAATTTGGATTTTGGCCTCTATGGCATATTGAGGTACAGTATAGCGAATCTTTAGAAACCCAAATAGTAGTGCAATAACCACACAAGCCAAAAACCATTTCCAGTTTTTCAAATAGGGTTTCAATAGTGCTTTATAGTCCACTGAACTTTTTGATATTTTGGTTGAAACCATATGATTTTTGAAAGTATGTTGAGGGTTAGTTCCTAGTCAATATAAGTACAGTAGAAGTAATTAGAACCGAGGCGATGGAGATAGCAATGTTGGCTCTGTTATCCAAACTGGAAGAAGAAATTCCCGACCTGTTTGGTTCTACGTATACAACGTCGTTTTGGGTTAGATAGTATACGGGAGATTTCACCATGTTTTTAGACGTCAAATCAATGCGGGTATAGACCTTAGTACCGTTAAAATCTCGGATGACAAGAACGTTTTCTCTAACTCCTCTAATTGTTAAATCTCCCGCAAAACCCAAGGCTTCCAATATGGTTATTTGTTCCCCGTTAACAGGGTATGTTCCTGGCCTGTTTACTTCTCCCAATACCGTAACCGTGAAATTACGAAGTCTAATATTTATAATAGGATCTTTCAAGTATTCTGACAGATGTTCACGCAAAAGGCTGCGTAATTCATCGGGAGATAGTCCATCTATTTTAAGCTTGCCTATTACAGGAAAATCAATTTCACCTGCTTGATCAACTAAATAATCAACCTGTTCTGTGCGAAACCCTCCATCTGGTGCCCCCCCCCTATAAAGATTAAATGGCGCACTTGCCTCTGGGTTCAAAGAAGATACATGTATGGAAACCAGATCATCAACTTTGAACTTGGAAACAAAATTATTGTTGTTTATCAAAGTCTCAAAATCGTTTGTGTCCTGAAAGTAAACCACTTCCTTTCTTGACGCACAAGATGAAAGTAGAAGTATGCAAATTAGAGTAATAACTAAGCTGTTGGTTTTTTTGATCATTTTAGATAATGGATTTTGAGGTCTAACAATTGGGGATTACGATTGTACTACTTTTAAAACGGTCTTGTCCTTGATATTACCCTCTTTTTCGTTATCAAACTCACTGAGCTTAGAATTTTTTGAGATATATTCAGGAACTATATTCTTCATGAGTTTTACTGTGTTTTCGTTGAAAAACATGTTGGTAATGCAAAGTTCATCTATTTTTGATTTCAAGTCTAGGTAATCCAATTTCCGAGCTTTGCTTATTTTAATTTTCTTATGGTACGTGGGTAATGTATTTTCGCCATTGGCCAATAACTCTTCGTATAACTTTTCCCCGGGTCTAAGCCCAGTAATCTTTATATCTATATCTTCAGGGTAACTTAATCCGGATAATTTAATCATATTTTTGGCTAAATCATAAATTTTTACGGATTCTCCCATATCGAATATCAAAATTTCACCTCCCTTTCCCATAGCTCCAGCTTCCAATACCAATTGAGAAGCTTCCGGTATTGTCATGAAGTAACGGGTTATTTCTTTATGGGTAAGTGTTATAGGCCCTCCATTTTCGATTTGTTTTCTGAACAAAGGAATCACAGAGCCATTAGACCCTAAGACATTGCCGAAACGAGTGGTAATGAATTTTGTCTTATTTTCTTGTTGCATGCAGCTTATATAAATTTCGGCTATTCGCTTACTGGCACCCATTACATTGGTTGGGTTCACAGCCTTATCGGTAGAAATTAACACAAACTTATCTACATCATGGTTTAAGGCGAGATCAGCGATTGTCTTTGTTCCAGCAATGTTAACTTTAATGGCTTCATAAGAATTATATTCCATTAGAGGTACGTGTTTATAGGCCGCAGCATGAAAGACAATATTAGGCTTATGCTCTTGAAAAACTATATTCATCCTATTTTTATCACGGACATCCCCTACCAAAGGAATAAAATTATGGAATCCTTTTTGTGTTAATTCTTGTTGTAAATCGTACAAAGCCGATTCAGCTTGATCAATAACTATAAGAGATTTATAGGTATAGCCACATATCTGTCTCACAATCTCACTACCTATGGAACCCGCTCCCCCAGTAACAAGAATAACCTTGTTTTTGACTTCTTCACTAATTCTGGAATTTGTAATATCAATAGGTGCTCGATTCAAAAGATCTTCTATCTGCACTTTCTTTATTTGCGAGGCCTTCAACTCACCATTTATCCAATCCTCGACAGGAGGGACTATTTTCACCAATACCGGAAAATCTACTAATCCTTCAACTAATTTTTTGAGTTTTTTATAATCAATGTTTTGAATGCAAAAAATAACTTCGGAAATCCCTTTTTTTAGAATAAAATCCTCGGTCAGCACTTCTGGATCATAGACGCAGACCCCATTAATCAATTTACCTATCTTCTTTTTGTCCTTATCAATATAACCGATAACCTTAACATTACTTTTGGAGTGATTGGTTATAGCCCCATGGGTTAGGATTCCAGATTCTCCTGCACCATAGATAAGCACATTTTTTGTTGAATTGAATCTCTTCACATTCACAAAATTCTGATATAGGGTTTTAAAGACATATCTTGTGGTCACTAAAGCTATGAAACTAATCAAACTATTAGTAATAACTATGGATAATGGAATAGTGAAATCATCCAATAATTGAAATTTCCCATTTACGATAACTAGGAAAATCGATAAAATACTGGCCAGACAGACGGCATTGAATATGTTGTAAACATCACGGACACCAGTATGTCTTACGACACCCTTGTACGACCCTACTATCAAAAATGAGACTAAGGCGATAGCAGTTATCCAAGGTAATTGGACAAATAGTTTGTCTACATCAAAATTGAAGGTTAGGTTAAAACGGATAAAATATGACAAAACAAACGAAATAGCTATGATTGCTATATCAATTGCCAAAACCAACCACTTGGAGGCATATCTTTCAGCTGTATTGGTTAAGTAATGTTGTATCATTTTAGGGCTGTTTTTATATTTTCTGTAACTCTTTCCAAGTCATCCAACGATAAATTGGAGCCACTTGGCAAACACAAACCTTTTTTGAACAGTTTTTCAGAGGTTCCATCCGAAAAGTTCATCTGATCCATGAAAATTGGCTGCAAATGCATTGGTTTCCATAAAGGTCTGGATTCAATGTTCTCAATTTCCAGTTTTAATCTTATCTTTTCCCTAACTTCATAGGAAGGGGTCAGAATACAACTCAACCATCTATTGGAAGACATTTGATAAGGTTCTTCTAAAAATGAAATTCCTTCAAACCCATTTAATTGTTTAAAATAGTGTTCGTAATTCTTGCGCCTAGCATATACCCTTTCATCCAACACTTGCATTTGACCTCGTCCAATTCCGGCCAAAACATTGCTCATACGATAGTTATATCCAATTTCCGAGTGCTCATAATGTACGGCATTATCCCTAGCCTGAGTGGCCAGAAAAATTGCTTTGTCTTTATAGTTCTCATTTCTGGATACCAAAGCTCCCCCTCCTGATGTGGTGATAATCTTGTTTCCGTTAAAAGATAATATAGCGATTTCTCCAAAAGTTCCACATTTCCTTCCTTTATAATAGCTTCCCAAAGCTTCTGCGCTATCTTCCAAAATCGGAATTTGATATTTTTTCGCTATATCTTGTATTTCACCAATCTTATAGGGCATTCCATACAAATGGACTGCAATGATAGCTTTTGGCTTTTTTCCATGGCGCAACCTATTTTTTATTGCCTCTTCCAAAAGCTCTGGTGACATGTTCCATGTTTCCTTCTCACTGTCTATAAAAATCGGTATGGCCCCTAAATACATTATAGGATTTGCGGATGCAGAAAATGTGAAGCTTTGGCAAAGTACTTCATCTCCTTGGCCAACACCCAATAGTTTTAATCCCAGATGAATTGAGGCCGTTCCGGAACTTAAAGCCGCCACATGGACATCGTTTTGAAGGTAATTTTGAATATCTGTTTCAAAGCCTAGAACATTTGGTCCTAATGGAGCTACCCAATTGGTCTCGAAGGCTTCCTTGACATATGACCTTTCCATTTCTCCCATATGGGGAGAAGAAAGCCAAATTTTAGATTGTGTTGCAGTTTTCAAATGCAATTATACTTTTTACCGTTGGTTACTTAATATACTTGTCAGTCCAATTAAAACTGGCATAAAAAAACAATTATACAATGGTCAAGGACAAATTTCACAATATTACTTAAGGTATGTTTACCCCTAATTTCGCCTCAAAGTTAAACCTAATAACCTAGTGGAAAGAAAATATAGTTGATATTTCGCTGAAGATGTTGAAAAAATCGGTTGAATGCTCTTTATGGCTCTTAAATTCGAGCTAGTCTCACGGTGTTGGGAGAGTATCAGGTTTTTTTAATCCTATGCAGGGAAACCAAAAACACTATAAAAAGACATTATTGATTGCACCTAAATACCCATCCCAGTTTTAGCGTATCAAATCAAAACTTTAAAACAAAAAATGGTGATTAATTGATTACTTTGCACTTGGATAAAACGTGGACAAATCTAGAAAGAAACACCAAATTACATGAAAATACTAGTTACCGGAGCAGCAGGTTTTATTGGTTTTCACACGATAAGAGGACTTCTTAAAAATGGTCATACCATTGTTGGGCTAGACAATATAAATGATTATTACGATGTCTCACTAAAATTTGATCGTCTAGATCAATTGGGAATCCATAGAGAACAGGCAGAAATTGCCAACAATGCAAGTATTGGCAAAAAGTACGGTAAAGCTTTAAGTTTTATTCGATCAAGTCTGGAAGACTATAATGTCCTCTCCGCCCTTTTTAAAAGCGAACAATTTGATATAGTGTGTCACTTGGCAGCCCAAGCCGGCGTAAGGTATAGCCTTGATAACCCACAAGCTTATATAGATAGCAACATCCAAGGTTTTTTCAATATTTTAGAGTGTTGCCGACACCAGGGAATAAAGCATTTAATCTATGCTAGCAGTTCTAGTGTATATGGTTTAAATTCCAAAATTCCCTTTGAGACCAAGGATAACACAGATTGCCCTATTAGCTTATATGCAGCTACAAAAAAGAGTAACGAGCTAATGGCACATACTTACGGCCACTTGTATGGCCTTGCAACTACTGGATTACGTTTTTTTACCGTGTATGGACCTTGGGGCAGGCCCGATATGGCTCTTTTTCTATTTACGGATGCCATTGTAAAGGGCAATACTATCAAGGTTTTCAATAATGGAAATATGGAAAGGGATTTCACTTATATTGATGATATTGTCGAAGGTCTTATGCGCATTATGGAAAAGAAGGTTGATAATAGGCCGGAAAAGCCCAACCTATTTAAGGTTTACAATATTGGAAATAACCGTTCAGTGAAATTAATGGATTTTATCCTTATTCTAGAACGGAGCTTGGGGATAGAAGCCAAAATGGAGATGTTACCAATTCAGCCGGGAGACGTTGACAGGACATGGGCCAGTGTGGATAGCTTAATCAAAGATTATGGTTATAGACCCAATACGCCCATTAAAGAAGGAATACGGAAATTTGTGGAATGGTATCGTTCGTACTATGGGGCTTGACATAGTCTTATAAACTAGAAATATTAAGTTTCTGCATGTACAACATACTCTATTAATTACCCATAAATCCTGTAAGCTGGTAATTTTGACCATTTTTTTAATCTCTTAGTCCTATATCAAAAAAAAAAGTGATGTTTCTTATTAGTTTTCGACATCTTTGCGTTCTAAATTCAAAAAAAGTTTTAAATGAATATCAAATCTCTTGGTTTTGACCCGGATTATCATATATTGGTCACAGGTGGTTCGGGGTTTATAGGTTCTAACTTATGCGAAGTATTGCTTAAAAATGGAAATAAGGTAACATGTCTCGATAATTTTGCCACCGGAAAAAAAGAGAACATTTCCCATCTATTTTCAAATCCAAAATTCAAATTGATAGAAGGTGATATTCGAAATTTGGAGGATTGTCATAAATCTTGCTTGGGTATTGATTTTGTATTGCACCAGGCTGCATTGGGATCAGTTCCCAGGTCCATAAATGACCCCATAACAAGTAATGCCGCTAATATTTCTGGTTTTTTGAATATGCTAGTGGCCGCGAGGGATTCTAAAGTTAGGCGTTTTATATATGCTGCAAGTTCGTCCACTTATGGTGATTCCAAAAATATGCCTAAAGTTGAGGAAGTTATTGGCAAACCTCTATCGCCCTACGCGATTACAAAATTTGTAAATGAACTCTATGCAGATATTTTTAGCAAAACCTATGGTGTCGAGACTATTGGGCTTCGCTATTTTAATGTTTTTGGTAGAAAGCAAGATCCCAATGGGGCCTACGCTGCGGTAATCCCCAAATTTGTAATGCAGTTTATGAGGTATGAATCCCCGGTAATCAATGGGGATGGAAGTTATTCAAGGGATTTCACATATATAGATAATGTATTGGAAATGAACGTGAGAGCTATGATAGCCAAAGAAAAAAACGCGATAAACACTGTTTACAACGTGGCTTACGGGGAGCGGACGGATTTAAATAAACTGACTCAACTTATAAAGGAGGTTTTAAGTGAATTTGATGAAAAAATAGCTGAGATACCTGTAAATTATGGTTCTCCCCGGAAAGGCGACGTACCGCACTCCTTGGCTTCCATTGATAAAGCAAGACAACTTTTGGGATATGATCCACAATATGATATCAAATCAGGCTTAAGAGAGGCCGTAAATTGGTATTGGAAACATTTAAAATAAAATAGCGTGTATTTAACCGTAATTGGAACTGGATATGTAGGTCTTGTAAGTGGTACCTGTTTTGCGGAAATGGGAAATAAAGTTACCTGCATTGATGTTGATTCAGCAAAAATTAATAAGCTAAAGCAAGGGGGTATTCCTATTTATGAGCCTGGACTTGCAGCTATGGTAAAACGAAATGTAGAGAACAATACTTTGCATTTTAGCACAGACCTTTCCAAGCATTTGGAAAAATGTGACATAGTATTTATTGCAGTGGGTACACCCATGGGAGATGATGGGTCTGCAGATTTACAGTATGTGCTAAAGGTGGCCAAAGAAATCGGCAAGCATATGCGGCATTCCCTAATTGTGGTCAATAAATCTACCGTACCCGTGGGTACGGGGGACAAGGTTGGTAAAACTATCCGAAAGGAATTGGAAAAAAGGGGCGTTAGCTTCGGTTTACAAGTTGTTTCAAATCCCGAATTTTTAAAAGAAGGAGACGCAATAAACGACTTTATGAAACCAGATAGGGTTATAGTCGGTGTTGATAATGACAAAGCAAAACAGAAAATGCGCACACTTTACGGCCCCTTCTTTAGAAGTAGTACGGATCGTCTCATTACCATGGATGTACGTTCAGCGGAAATGACCAAATATGTAGCCAATGCTATGTTAGCTACAAAGATTTCATTCATGAACGAGGTAGCAAATATTTGTGAATTGGTAGGAGCCGATGTAAACAAAGTACGCATTGGGATAGGATCAGATCAGCGGATTGGTTACAGTTTTATTTATCCGGGAAGCGGTTATGGCGGATCTTGTTTCCCAAAAGATGTAAAGGCC
Source organism: uncultured Flavobacteriaceae bacterium (assembly GCA_947494715.1). Classification (GTDB taxonomy): domain Bacteria; phylum Bacteroidota; class Bacteroidia; order Flavobacteriales; family Flavobacteriaceae; genus Ulvibacterium. The sequence goes on from CANLWG010000019.1 coordinate 78,251, forward strand.
CTACACAGAACAGCTGCCGAATATGGATACAATGCTGATTTGATTGGCGCCGTGGAAGCGGTAAATAACCGACAGAAACTAGTGATTGCGCAAAAAGTCTTAAATCGATTTGGTGAAGATTTAACAGGTAAAACATTTGCAGTATGGGGACTTGCCTTCAAGCCAGAAACAGATGATATGCGAGAGGCACCAGCAATATACATAATTAAAGAGTTATCCAAACATGGTGCAAAAATTAGAGCCTATGACCCAAAGGCAATGGAAGAGGCACAACATTTTTATTTAAAGGATATCAATAACATATCTTATTTTCAATCAAAATACGAAACCTTAAAAGAGGCTGACGCAATGATACTTCTTACAGAATGGAAAGAATTTCGATCACCCGATTTTCAAGAGTTAAAAAAACAACTTAACCAGCCAATTGTTTTTGACGGTCGGAATCAATATGATTACGTGATGATGCAGGAACTTGGCTTCGAATATTATCAAATTGGAAAAAAATAAATGTTTTCTATGAAACCAAAAATTGCAGTAATTGGTCTGGGTTATGTGGGCCTTCCACTAGCTCGGTTGTTTGCTACCAAATATCCCGTAATAGGATTTGACATCAATATCCAACGTGTTAAGGAACTACAATCTGGAACGGACGTTACACTTGAAGTGGATGATATTGAGCTGAAAAATGTTTTACAGACTTCACCAAAAATGGAGAAAGGGCTTTTTTGCAGTAATAATCAAAGCAATCTTGCAGATTGCAATTATTATATCATCACGGTCCCTACGCCCGTTGATAGTACTAACAGGCCCATTTTAACCCCGCTTTTTAAGGCAAGCGAAACCGTAGGGAAGGTCTTGAAAAAAGGAGATATTGTCGTATATGAATCAACTGTGTATCCTGGTGCTACCGAGGAGGAATGTGTACCTGTCCTGGAACAAGTAAGTGGACTTTCATTTAATACCGATTTTTATGTAGGCTACTCTCCGGAACGTATTAACCCAGGTGATAAAGAACATACTGTGGAAAAGATATTGAAAGTGACTTCGGGATCAACCCTCGAAATCGGTCATAAAGTTGATGAGCTTTATGCCTCAGTTATTGTTGCCGGCACCCATTTGGCGCCGACCATTAGGGTTGCAGAAGCTGCTAAAGTAATTGAAAATTCCCAGCGCGATATCAACATTGCTTTTGTCAATGAACTGGCCAAAATTTTTAATCTACTGAATATTGATACGCACCATGTTCTTGAAGCTGCAAGCACCAAATGGAATTTCCTACCATTCAAACCGGGCTTGGTAGGTGGTCACTGTATAGGAGTGGACCCATATTACTTGGCTCAAAAAGCCCAAGCACATGGATACCATCCTGAAATTATTTTGGCCGGTAGGCGAATGAACGACGGGATGGGCAAATATGTTGCTACTGAAGTAGTAAAATTAATGGTGCAAAAAGATATTAAAGTAAAAGATTCCAAGATTTTGGTCTTAGGAATAACCTTTAAGGAAAATTGTCCTGATGTGAGAAATACCAAAGCTGTAGATGTAATCAATAACCTTAAAAGTTATGGCACAAATATAACAATTTACGATCCTTGGGCCGATGAAAAAGAGGTCAAAATAGAGTATGGCCTAGATACCACAAAGGAGCCGCCACTCGAAAAATTCGATGCGGTAATTCTGACGGTTGCCCATCAACAGTTTTTGAAATTGGACTTAAAATCTTTTTTAGCAGATTCTAGTTTGATTTATGACGTGAAAGGTATCCTAAAAGAGAGTGTTGATGCAAGGCTTTAAATCTATGGATTTAGGCAAATATTAAAAAAACTTCAAAAAATCAATACTTGTCGTAATTATAAGTATCCCTATTCTTTTTTGCTGTCCACTCCGAAGGCCTTGCGGATGACATAATTATGAAATATTATTATCCGATAAAGACATCTGGCTAAAGTCTTTGGTGATTTAAAATTTCTTTTCCAATATTTATTACCGAATAATAAAAGCTTAAGTATTGTATTTCTTACATTGAGCCAATTCCATCCCTAAAAGCCTAATTATTATAAAGGTTTGTTAAAGAAAAGTGTTATTCGTCGAATAAATCGTCGACCAACATCCAAACCTAGTTTTTTAACCGTAAAATTAACAACACATAAAAATGTAATTCATCGAAAATATGATGAATTTCATCGATACAACTGATTTTTTAAATAGATTTACGAAACCCAATAAGAAATATTTATCATACTTAACCTGAATTCCCCATGATTCTAAGCACTAATTCCCCACAAAAGGTGTTACTACTAAGCATTTGTTTAATTTTTAGTTTTTCCTGTTCCAAGGATTCGGATTTGCTTTCGGATTATGTACTCTCCGATTCCGACGGTGGTCTGGAACTACGTAAATTTGTTGTTGATGATTTTTATGTATACAATTCCAGCAATAGTATTACCTTGGATGTCTTGGCCAATGACCAATTTGAGAATACAGATGATGTAGAGATAACGGAAACAACAGATCCCGAAAACGGTGATATTGTTATTAATCCAGACAATACATTAACCTACACCCCAGATGACAATACTCCGGAAGACGCGGATACCCCAGAGGATGTGAATGCTCCAGAGGATCCGGATACTTTCACCTATACAACAGAGGTAATAGAAGAGAACGGGACCGTAACTACTGAAACAGGAAATGTTACCATTGGTACGGCTGAAAACCGGGCTCCTATTAGTGGAGCAAATGTTTATTACGTCACAGTTGGCGGAAATAGCAGTAATGATGGCAAATCAGAAAGCACTTCTTGGAACGTTGTACATGCTTTTAAAACTGCAAAAGCTGGGGATGTAGTGCATATTAAGGCTGGCAATTATGGTGCTGTAAACCTTTCCGCTACAAATTCGGGAATATTGGGTAGCCCTATAAGGTTTTTTGGCTACTCCAACTCCCCTGGCGATATTATCGCCACCAATGGTTCAACTTTTAACTATGGGAATTCTGTAGACGCAGCATCAATGCCCCTGATAAATGCAGGTGCCACTGGGACAGGAGTCATAGTCTCGGGAAGCTATGTAGAAATACATAATTTTCAAATTAAGGATTACGGCCTCGGTATCGACGTTAGAGGCAATAATTCTACTTTGGATAATGTGATTTCCATCGATATGGGCAACCAATCCAGCGGCGGTTATGACGGTTTTGGAATCAGGTTAAGTGGAAGTGACAATACAGTAAAAAATTCCTATATAGAAAATGCTACTGCAGAGGCTTTTAAAGTATATGGAGGCACAAACAACCTTGTACAATTTCTTGAGGTTAGGGCGGATAATGTTACCAATCCCTGTGATTATTATATTCTACTTTCGAACACCAGTGGAAATATTGTAGAAGATTCAAAGGTGGAAAGGGCAGGCGGTCTGGCTCATGGAGGGCACGGTCTTACTTGCAAATGGAAATCAAGGGATAATATTTTCAGACGTTGTGAAACAGTCTACACCAATATAGAAATGAATTTTGAAGACGTAACCGGAAATTTATATGAGGACATACGGATGACAGGACAGGGCACTTCAAGTGGTTTCTGGCATACCAACATAGATTTTAGAAATGGAGCTAACGGCAATACAGTACGTAACATATATATGACCAATGTTTGGTCTTGTGTAAATTTCTCTGAAGACAATGATGGATTTCAACCAAGTCCGGATACTGATGCGGTCAAATGTGGATATAATAATAGAATAGAAAATCTATCCATTGATAATTGCGATAGAGTATTTCAATTCGTTGGCTATACAAACATCGGCGGAACCTTTGAGGCCCCGGCAACCGGAAATGTTTTTGACGGACTTACGGTAAATGGTTATAACCAAATAGGTAGCATATATAATACTAATAGCGGCAACCAAATTATCAATGCCACTTTTAAAAATCATAATGGCACAACAGGTATAAGCACGTCCAATGGCAAGCCCAATAATATAACTTGGACTGCCTCCACTTTTGAAGGTGCCAATCATCCATCGTATTAAAAATGGTATGTACGTGCGAACTGCAATTTGATTCATGAATACTACAATTCAAATAGCAGCGCAGAGTTTGCCAAAATTTTCGTTCAAAAATAGACCAAGAAAGAAATAGGCCTTAAGCTATATCCAACCCCATTGACCCCTAGAGCACCCGACCGAAAGACAGAGAAATGCAAAAATGGAATCTGCCCATTTAAAAGGAGGAAGAAATAGCTTTTCTCTATAACCGTTAGCACCATAAAACCAAAAAAATCAATACTGACAAATATCATTTTGAAGAGCTAGTAGATTGTTTGTTTAGGCTATCGTACGCCTTTTCAGAATGAAATCATTTAAATTGAAATATCGAGCAATAATTATATAACCAAACTTTATTCGTTAAGGCAGATGTTTACAAAGTTAAAGTCACATCCTTTACACTAGATTAGGACTCAGCCTTATTGATACTTGTTTATCTCTTATTTTACTTTCGTTAAAGTAACCTAAAAATACTTCTCTAAAAAATACACGCCATATTCCGTTACCTCGTTCTTCTGCTCCAACGTATTTTCCTTTGAGTCCCGTAGTTAAATATACCCGGTAATACGACTTCCATCGCATGGACCCATTTTGGCAAACCTTCATTACTTTCATAGACCCTGGATAGTCATAGTTAGAGATTTTTTCAAGATATGGCCTGGTGGAAAGATCATGACTGTCTGCAGGTGTTTTCATCCCTAAAGCTTCATGTGGCCTAATGTGGTTATACTCTTTTACAAACCGATTTAAACTACGTTGTTGGGCCTTCAAATCGAAAGATGAAGGCTTACAAGCCGTCTTTAAATCGCGGTGCATCCGCTCATGCCTTCCGTTTTGATCTGGACAGGCAGGATCGAAATAAACGGGTGTAATGCCCCGCTCGATAAACCAATAAGAGAGCCTTGTAAACCTTTGTATGGCCACTACAGATCCAAAGGGACTACCGTTGTCCGTGTGTAGTTGTTTGGGGATGCGTACTTTCTAAAAACCTTGGTAAACTCTTGCTTAGCGGACTGAAAATTCTCTTTATAATGTCCTTTAGCTGTAAATAGAAATCTGCTTTTTGAATCTGCAATAGTTAGCGGGTGGCAATATATTTTGTTTCCCATCAGAAACTTCCCTTTATAATCTGCGCTCCAAACCTCATTACACTTCTTGGGGTCGAAATTGGGAAACACAGGCTTGACTCTTCGGCTTCTTTTTTGAGGTTTGACAAGGCCGTTTCCCGAAAGGATGTTATGAACCGTGATCACACTTGGGATAAGTTCTTCAGGATACCGTTTAAACAACAGAATATGAATCTTCTTCGCACCCCAAAGCATATGTTGGTCTTTTAATTTTAAAATTGATTTTTCAACTTTATCGGTGGTTCTATTTGGATGATTAATGGGTGCTCTTTTTTGCTCTATTAATCCTGAAAGCCCCATTTTCTCATAACGAGAAATCAACTTGTAAGCCGTAGGACGCGAAATATCAAATGACCTACAACACTGTGATGGTGTACTTCTGAGTCAACCATTCATGAATAAATTCTACTTTTTGATCCATTTTAGTTTTTACTTTCCAGACCATGATAAATAACTTTTTCAAGCAATTTATTAATCCTAAAAATGTAAACTATGTTCCTTTAACTTTGTAAAGGATGTTCCTTTACCATACCACTTCTGGAACAAAATTCCATTTTCTTTCCGAATCAAATATGCTTTGACCTTATTGTCCTTTGAGTTTCTTACCCAATTTGTCAAAATTATAATCTTACCGTCTTTAATTACGTTTCATGGTATGAATTAGCAAATTAAGGCATAATAAAGGATATTTGCTTTTTGCTTTTTCAAAGGCAACCAATAACCGAAATATGCTCTCTTTTGTAATCCTCAACTTGCTTTTGCTTCATGAATCTTAGTACTAAGATGTTCCAAGGTATGGCATGGAGCGCTATAGAGCGTATAGCGGTACAAGCTGTACAATTTATACTGGGAATTGTTTTGGCCAGAATCCTTACCCCCAAGGAATATGGTATTATCGGAATCCTAATGGTATTTATAATGATTTCCAATGTATTCATAGATAGTGGATTTACCAAAGCACTGATACAAAAACAAAACAGGTCGGATGATGATATATCCACCGTTTTTTTGTTCAACATATTGATCAGTATTATATGCTATATAATACTTAGTTCCGTAGCTCCTTATGTGGCAGTGTTCTATGAACTTGATCAACTTTCAGCTTTGTTGCGGGTGTTGGCATTGACTTTGATAATAAATGCCCTTTATGCCGTTCCCATTACCCTTATTACAATCAATCTTGATTTTAAGACTTTAACCAAAATAAATCTGGTTACGACCATAGTTTCTGGAGGAATCGCGGTCTACTTGGCATATGCTGGGTACGGTGTGTGGGCTTTGGTGGCCCAAATTATGATACGATCTATTTTAACCACAATTTTAATTTTTTTAATCTTAAAATGGCGTCCGAACTGGGTCTTTTCAAAAACTTCTTTGTCCGGTTTGTTCTCTTATGGCTCAAAACTCTTAATATCCTCATTGCTAAGTGTAACGGTAAACAATTTCTATTCGCTTTTTATAGCAAAACTTATCAGTACCCGGGATTTAGGGTATTATACACGTGGAACGCAATTTTCTGATGTGGTCTATGGTCTTATGAGCACCGTATTGGATAGCGTTTTATTACCAGGTTTGTCAATTGTACAAAAACAGAGAGAAGTCCTGATCTTACAAACAAGAAACATAATCAAAGCAACAGCATTGCTGGTTATTCCATTGTTTTTGTTTTTAGCGGTAATGGCTGAACCATTAATTAGACTTTTATTAACAGAAAAATGGTTACCAGCGGTTCCCATTATGCAAATTTTTTGTATTGCAAGGCTAATAACTATTATTTCGGGAATTAATGTAAATCTACTTTATGTTATTGGTCGAACAGATTTGGCCTTAAAACAACAGTACATTAAAATTGCGGTTCGAGTTGTATTCCTATTGATTGCTTTGAAATTTGGAATAATTTACATAGCCTTGGCGGAATTGGTGTCAACTACGATTCATTTTTTCATAAATACATACTTTCCAGGGAAAATAATGGCCTATGGCCCATTTAGCCAACTTAGAGATATAAGGTTTATAGTATTGGCTGGAACGATTATGGCCTTTTTTGTGTATTCATTTACCTATTTCATCCAAGGAGATTTAATCCAGGTATGTACAGCACCTTTTATAGCCATTATTGTTTATTATACGCTCATACGCTTGTTTAAAGTTCGGGAACTCGAAAGCGTCATTTCAAAAACGAAGGAATTTTTAAAAAAGAAGTAGATACTTGTAACTAATTAATTAAACTATTTTTGATTAATGGGAAATAAAGTCTGTTGCATTTTCAACATCGGTCCGCATTATAGAACTCCTATTTATGAATTAATGGACAGTGAACTTAAGTGCGATTTCTATTTTGGTGATAGCATCGGCGCACCTATTAAACTGATGGACTATACCCTACTCAGGGGTTATAGAAGAACCTTAAGGAATGTCAAAATCCCAAAAACCGGTTTTGATTGGCAGATAGGAGCATGGAGGCTCATATTTAAACCTTACAAACATTACATTATTACCGGTTCACCAGCCACACTTTCTAATTGGTTATTGGCCTTAATGGCAATTCTATTAAGAAAAAAGGTATATGGATGGACACATGGATTGAAAGGAAACGAGACAAAAGCCGGAAAATTTATTGCTAGAAACTTCTACCACCTATGCCATAAAGTGCTATTATATGGAGAGTTTTCAAAGAATATGATGATTAAAGAGAGATTTAAGGCGGAGAAACTTATCCCTATTTATAATTCCTTGGATTATGATAAGCAAATAGTGATACGAAAAAAATTGAAACCTACCGACATCTTTAAAACATACTTTAAAAATGATCATCCCGTTTTAATCTATATTGGGAGGATACAAAAATCCAAAAAAGTTGATTTATTGGTGCATTCCTTAAAAATGTTAAGAGAAAGACAGATTGTGTGTAATTTGGTCATCATAGGTGAGGATATCGACAGTAACGATATTCCCAATTTGGTCAAAGAGTATGACCTTACCGAAAATGTATGGTTCTATGGTCCTTGCTATGACGAAAATGAAATTGGAAAGTTATTGTTCAATAGCGATGTTTGTATTTCTCCTGGACTTGTGGGGCTCACGGCAATTCATGCATTGACCTATGGAACTCCAGTTATAACCAGTGATGATTTTTCCAATCATGGACCTGAATTCGAAGCCATTGAAAGTGATGTTACCGGAGATTTTTTCAGAAAGGAGGATTTAGATGATCTTTGTGCCAAAATCATATCATGGATTAATTTAAGTTCCGAAAAAAGAGAGCTGGTGAGATTAAACGCCTACGATGAGATTGACAAAAAATATAACGTTCACTACCAAATCCAAGTGTTGAAAAAACTATTTTTTAAATAATTCCTCATGAAAGTACTCTGGATTACCAATACCATATTTCCCGAATTGGCAAAAGTATTAGGAAACGACCCCCCAGTTGTAGGCGGTTGGATGTACGGTCTGGCGAACGATTTGACAAAAAGTGGTATTAAACTTAGTGTTGCAACAGCCGGTCCTTTGCTAAATGATTTTCACGATTCAATTGAGGGAGTGGAATATTTTTTGTTAAAAGGGCAAAAATCAATCCTTGAGTACGACTCCACATTGGAAGACAAATGGAAAGGTATTGTCGAAATAGTTAATCCAGATATTGTACACATACATGGAACTGAATATGCCCATGGTCTGGCCTTGGTAAAAGCATGTCTAAATCTAAATTACTTAATGTCCATCCAAGGTTTGGTCGGCGAATGCTCCGTTCATTATACTGCTGGCATTCCAAAAAAGGAAATCTTGCGAAATAAGACTTTTAGGGACTATTTAAGGAATGATGGTATTTTGGAGGCTAAGGATAAATTCTATCAGCGTTCAATAAAAGTAGAGAAGGAGTATCTTATCTCAGTGAATCATATTTTGCATCGTTCGCAATGGGATGGCAATTATGCACGAACCCTAAATGAACATGCCAACTATTATTGTTGTAATGACTCCTTGCGTGACGCTTTTTACATCTCGGAAAAATGGAACATTCAAAATAAAAAGGATTACAGTATTTTCTTAAGCCAAGCCGGATATCCGTTAAAGGGACTCCATAAGATATTGGAAGCATTACCTTTTTTAGTGGACCAGTTTCCAACTTTGAAGGTTAGGATTGCCGGTAACAATATTATCAAGGTAAATACCTTTAAGGACAAATTAAGATTAGGTGGATATGGTAAATATCTTAGAAGTCTGATCAAAAAAAACAAATTGGAAAAATACATTGAATTCACGGGGCCTCTGGATGAGCAGGAAATGGTCTATGAGTATCTAAATGCCCATATCGTGGTTAGTTCATCCAGTATTGACAACGTTCCCAATTCTATTCTAGAGGCCCAATTTTTAGGGGTCCCTGTTATTGCTTCACAAGTTGGTGGAGTTCCAGAAATGATTGTTCATGGGGAAACTGGCATGCTTTACCCTTTTGATGCAGTGGAAATACTTGCAGAATACATCAAAGATTTATTCAGCGACGACGATAAGGCCTTGAAATTGTCAAAAAACGGAATCAATTTAGGTGTCAAAAGGCAGGATAGAACCACTAATTTGGAGAAAGTCCTAGAAGTATATCAAAATATGCTACAAGCAAAAACTGTTAACAATGACGCATAAAGGATAAATGCAAACGCTTTTCTTATATATTAAAAATACAGGATTTGTAATATGCGGACTTTTGGCGCTTTATTTGCTAAATCCGTTTAATTATGGTTATGCTTTTGGTTATATAATCGCCACATTGGTTTTTATCAATGGCCGTTTCCTATCCGAAAACATGGATATGGACCTTTTTCTGCTATTTTTGTTTTCGGTCATTTATGCGCTATTCTATTCATTTGAGGCAGAAAACACCCAGGGTAAACAGTTCATAGCTATTTATGCGATAACACCTCCCTTTTTCTACTTATTGGGTAAGTTCTTGGTTCGTCATCACCCCACGCCCAAGGTCATTTTCTATGTCCTGTTTGGCATTGGTTGTGTTTTCTCCATTTCTGCAGTTATTTCAGTGCTACTTAATTTTTTGGAAGGCGGTTTTACCCAAACAGAACGGACCATTGATATGTTTTGGACCAATGAGCCCGTATCTGCTACGGTTATGGGTGCTTTTTTAACCTTTAACATGTGTATTCCTGCACTTATCATTTCTTCTCAAGGGAAAAACGGCATTTTGTTTAATGCCATCTCCATAGGTGTTTTTATACTCTCATTAATATGTGTGCTTCGTCTAGGAAGCAGAACCCAATTAGGCATTTTTATATTGACCACAATACTTTCTTTATTTTATATAGTTCCAAAGCAATCCCTTAAAAAAAATATCATCTTAATGGTTCTGATAGCCGGTGTTATGGCCTATATCCTCAAACGTGTCTCATTTGATTTCGATGCTGATTGGCTTACGACTTTTTCGGACCGCATGAGTAATGGAAGCAACGATATTGCTAGCGGGGGAGGAAGAACAGAAAGATGGTCCAAATCCTTTCGCAATTTATTTGAAAAACCCCTAGGTTGGGATTTGGATGAATTTGGATATTCCCACAATATGTGGTTAGATACATTGAGGGTTTCCGGCATAATACCCTTCATAATACTTATTATATATTCCATTAGATCTTTTAGGCAAATAAAAAGAACCATCAACCTAAAAACTGATTTTATTGCATTAAATGCACAAATATTGATTTATGGAACAGCTTTTTTCTTGTTGTTCATGGTAGAACCAGTAATGGAAGGCATCTTTTCTTTTTTTGTTTTGTTTTGCATTTTTAAAGGTGTAATCAATAAATACTATGTTAACTCAGACCAATGACCAAAATACTCTATGTAAGTAATCTATGCTCTGAAAAAGTATTCAAATATATTTTTGAGACGGCCAAACAAAAACCGGAGCAGGCTGATCAAAAATTTCATGGACTTTTGACCAAGGGATTTTCATTGGACAAAAATAACTGTAGCATAGAAACTCTCAGCTCACTGCCAGTAGTACCTTCCAATCATAACAAAAAAATTTGGAACCTACCCTCGGAAACCGTAAACAATGTAAAGTACAACTATATTCCTATTATCAATACTCCCCTACTCAAAAATTTGGTTGTTTTCTTGTACACTTTTTTTAGAGTTTTCTTTTGGTCTTTATTTAGAATTGGGAAGCAAAAAATAATACTTTGTGATGTGCTGTATTTGACAATAGCATCTGCTTCCTTATTAGCCAGTAAACTGACTTTCACAAAAAGCATAGGGATTGTTATGGATCTGCCTGGCCTAATGGTTACAAATCCAAAGAAGAGCAGTGCACTTAAGAGTTTCATCTATCATAAAATTATTCTGGGAACCTTGGTAAGGTTTAGCGGTTACATTCTGTTGACCGAGCAGATGAACATTAGAGTAAACCCAAAAAACAAGCCTTTTATGATAATGGAGGGATTGGTCGATAGTACGATGAATACCACCGAAAATACTTTGGCCCAAAAAGCCGAAGAGAAAATACTAATCTATGCGGGAGGGCTATATGAAAAATACGGGGTCAAAGCTTTGATTGATGCTTTTATCCAACTTGATGACCCCGAAGCACGTCTACACTTATATGGTTCTGGTCAAATGGTGGAGAATATGCCAAATTATATGAAAATTGAGCCAAGACTGGTCTACAAAGGCATAGTACCTAATAAAACTGTAGTCCAAGATCAACTTAAGGCTACTTTGCTAATAAATCCTAGACCCACCAAGGAAGAATTCACAAAATTTTCCTTTCCATCGAAAAACATGGAGTACATGGTTTCTGGGACCCCTATGATAACAACAAAGCTCCCGGGAATGCCCAGGGAGTACTGGGATTATGTATATTTATTCGGAGATGAAAGTGTTGATGGCATGTGTAATACGCTTAAGGAAATCCTTTGTCAATCTCGCCAAGAGTTACATCTTTTTGGGTTAAAATCGAAGGATTTCGTAATTAAAAACAAGAACAACAAAAGGCAGGCAAAAAGAGTTTTGGAATTTACTAGTTCAAATTTCTAATGAAGAGGAATACATTGAAAATAGTGGTAGTCATAGGTATTATCCTAATTTTAGGAATGCTTGTTTACAAGTATGCTCATTACAGAAACGCCATATTTGCCTATGATGTTAAAATGGATTATAAATATGATATTCCAAAATCCAATACTCTGGAAATCCCCTTGCAAAATTGGAAGCTAAAAATTCCGGATAGCATTGACAAAGATTGTTCCGCTTTTTTAAAACTAAAAATCCAATCAACATTTTTAGGCAAATGGCTGCAACCGTCTTTGGAAATAAAATCCAAAAAATATACGGCTAAGGAATATTTTGAGGATGGCGCCGAAGGTAATAGGTATTTAAACATAACACAGTTTGCGGAAATTGGATCGAAGGAGCTTAAAATAACAGGACATAGACTAACAATCGAAGACCAGATGGTGGAATTGTCTTTTTTTAAAAAGAAAGATTTGGCCAAGGCAAAAATATTGGTAATTGGTACGCATCCAGATGACGCAGAAATTGCCGCTTATGGTTTATATAGCAAATTTCCTGATTCATTTGTGTTAAACATTAAATCCGGGGAATCCGGGGAATTCAAGTATGACGAAGTATACACAGATACTGTAAAACACTACCAAAAAAAAGGACAATTACGTACTTGGAACAGTATTACAATACCATTATTGGGTGGTCTCAAGCCGGAGAATATCCTAAATTTCGGATATTTTACCGATTTGAGGGAAATGTATCAAAAGGATCCGGAAAATTTAAGTTCGGAATTTGCAAAAACATCGGACATCAACACTTACAGAAAACAGAATATTTCTGGATTAAAGGATAGTCTTACCGGAACCGCCAATTGGAATTCCTTGGTTCAAAATTTTAAATTTATCCTGTTGAAGCTGCAACCGGATGTCATTGTTACCCCTTACCCTGCGCTAGATAGGCATCATGACCATCAATATACTACCATTGCTTTGTTTGAAGCCTTAAAAATGGCAAATATTCAAAATGGAGATTTGTTTTTGTACTCAAACCATTATATACTCAACGAGCATTACCCTTACGGCAAACCTGGTTCAAGTATAACATTGCCACCAAATTTTAACAATGACATCTATTTTGAGGGTGTTTATTCCAATACTCTAAATTCTGATTTTCAGAAAGATAAATTGTTTGCCCTGGAGGCAATGCATGATTTAAGACCGGATACCGAATGGAGATATGGAATAAAGGCAGTAAAAAATGCTTTGTCCACAGCCAAAACCGAATTGCTGGGCGGAGACAATAGTTATTTTAAAAGAGCAGTAAGAAGCAATGAACTTTTTTTTACAATACCTGTAGAAAAGATTTATGATTCTACTATTGTAGAAAAAATAATCTCCGGAAATAACAAAAATGGTTTTACCAACAGCGTCTACAAAAATGAAAATTGATTTTGGGAAATGTCTGTCGGTTATTTTACCTTATTATACTTGGACCATAACGGTATTGTAGGCCATTACTACAGAGTCGATTATATAGTCCACATCTTTGTCGCTTAACTGCGGATAAATTGGCAGGCTAATTTCCATTTCATAATTTTCAGTAGCTTTGGGATAGTTTTTAATATCGTACCCCAAGCCTTTAAAATAGGAAAGCATGGGTAAGGGAATGAAGTGAACATTGACCGCAACTTGTAATTTAGTGATTTCCCCTATAATATGATTTCTCTGCTCTTCCGTTATGGATTTTATCCTTAAGGGAAAAAGATGGTAAGATGATTCGATTCCTTTTGATTTCATAGGCGGATTCAGCACCCAATCATACTTTTCCAATGCATCGGAATAACTGTTAAAAATCTCCTTTCTTCGATTCAACAACTTGTCGTATTCCCTCATCTGTGACAAACCCATGGCAGCATTTATATCTGCCATATTGATTTTCATTCCTAATCCTATGATATCATATTTCCAATTTCCTCCCTTGGTTTTAGTAAAAGCATCTTTTGTCTGACAATTCAACGTCATCATTCGCAAGCTGGTATATAAGGATTCATTAGAAAAAGGACTGGGCATGTTAAGGGCTATCGCCCCGCCCTCTGCCGTGGTAATATTTTTTACGGCATGAAAGGAAAAAATAGTAATATCAGCCCCATGTCCAACCCTCTTATGGTTGTAAATTGCACCAAGAGAGTGTGCAGCATCCGAAAGAATCAATATTCTTCCTAATTTTTCTTGAACTTCTGATGTTGGTCGAAATATAGAAGCTACTTCCCCTTTTGCAATAATTTGATATATGGCATGATAATCACAGGGGTATCCTGCAAAATCTACGGGAATAATAGCCTTGGTCCTACTTGTAATGGCTTCCTCAATTCTATTTACATTAATGTTGAAGTCATTTCCAACATCAACCATTACAGGGGTTCCTCCTGCATGCAATACCGCTAACGCGGTTGCGCTATAAGTGTACGCTGGTATGATAACCTCATCTCCCTCCTGCAGACCCAGCCACTTCAAAATCATAATGGCCCCTGATGTCCACGAATTTACGCACAGCACATTGGAGATACCAATAAAATCAGAAACTTCATCCTCCAACATTTTTACTTTGGGCCCTGTGGTAATCCAACCAGATTTCAAAGAGTCCACCACTTCATCAATGACATTTTGGTTGATATAGGGTGGCGAAAAAGGTATCATATGAATTGGTGTTAGAATCTATAATTTATTATATGAATATTGCCCCTATTCTTAACTTTATATTTTTGTTCTAAATATTTAACAAGCTATGGTAAAGATAGAATGTAAACTTTCAATCTTCCAATATTTTTATAATAAACTAGACCAAGTGGAGCCTAATATCGTTTAACATAAATGTATGGCAGCTATCCATTAACCATAGAAACTACTACTTTTTGGTAATTCCAGCATCTTTTTGGAGTACAGAGAAGTAGCCTATTTTGTAATGGACTTGTGTCGAAACTCAACATAATTGTTAATGTCCCAACTGTCACTTTTAAAAAGTTCCTTTAGTTTTTTGGTTAAGCTTTTATGATCAGAATCAACAATTTCATCATTGTTCGGAAGTCTCATTACATGGACCATAAGTTCATAGTCTTTATTCAATTCGATCCCAGAAAAAATTAAATCGTCGACATCTCCAAATTTATCGGTAATCTCAAAACCCTTTAACCTTATGTATCTATTTAGCAGCATCCTATAAATTCTTTTCTTAAAATCGCGGGTACGTCCTATATTTCTCGCCAGTCTTAATGATTTTATCTTATATTTTTTTGCCAGGTTCATTACAGAATGTGCAATAGCCCATTCTGTATGTATATGATGGTGGGAATCAATATGGCTAGGAAGAAAGCCAAATGCCTTTACAAAACGATTCAACTGGGCATCAAGCTCTTTATGTATGCACTGTTTTGAAAAGTTATCCAGTTTGAAGACCGAAGAGGAAACTCGAATGTTCTGGAAAACTCCATTGCAACAGAACTTGGGATTGTCCCGCATTTTCTGTGTCAGTGGAATGCCTTCCGTGAGGTTCAAGTGAATCCCAATAGCGTTTTTATCTATCTTATTCTCTTTCACATAACGAACGGCATCCTTAAACCCATCTTCAAAATTTACCAGCGTCGTCGTAGAACTTATCAAACCTTGTTCAAAAGCACAAAAAGTGGCCTTATTAATTTCTTTGGAAACCCCAAAGTCATCACTATTTATTATTATCATTATTTCTTAAGCTTTAAGAACTAATACATGTTTTCTTGGCACTTATTGGCTAAAATAATTGAATTTTTCGAAAACCCACGTTGCGATATCTATTTGTCATTTTTATAAAATGACTCGGTCTAGTATATAACTTAAAGCCAAAAACTGTGCGAACTACAGCCAAATGGTTGCCATTTATAATAGGGCTAATACAACTATGAATTTACTACATATGCAAATATTTTTTATGGAGTACCAATTCTTAAGCTTTCTAAAATTGGGTGAATGCCCTATTATTGTAAAACAATCTTTTATCCAAAATTTGATTCGATTCACCTGACTACTACTAACATACACCTATAGCTCATCTCATTTCCAATCGTTGAATGTAAAACAACCCATAAGCCTTACAATTCGTAGTAATATTATATTCGGAAATAAAATAATCCATATATTCGCCGTCCCTATTTGACAACAAATAAATGGGTTAATGAGTTCATAATAATGAAGATAGCACTTCTTTTTCCCAATAACATTTACACTTCCCCATATTTAAAATATTACACTCGGATACTTGAAGAAGAAGATATTGCTTATGACTTAATCATTTGGGACAGAGCTAGGGCAAAAGAAGAAGGCTGCATTGCCTTTACAAGCAAAAACCAGGAAAAATCAACCCTATCAAAAGCCTTAAATTTTTTTAGGTTTAGAAAATTCATAATACAGAGGTTAAAAAAAAATAAGTATAGTAGGCTAATTATATTTTCCGGACAATTGGGAATTCTATTATCTGATTATCTTCAAAAAAAATATAAAAACAAATATCTACTGGATATAAGGGACTACTCTGTTTCCATGTCTCATTTCAAAGGCCGTTTTAACAAAGTGGTGTCAAACGCGAATTTGGTTTGTATTTCTTCAATAGGTTTCAAGGAATGGCTTCCAGAGGGAGACCACTATATCTTAGGTCATAATATAAATATCGGCTTAATCAGGGATGTTCTCAATAACTATCCTGATAATAAAACCTTTTTTAGGAACAAGACCGTGAACATTGATACAATTGGGCAAATAAAGGATTTTTCTTCGGACAAAATGTTTCTAGACCAATTGAAAAACGACGACCGATTTGAAATGCAATTTATCGGATTTGGCAATACTTTGAATCTTCTTAAAGAATACGTGACCGAAGAAAATGTTTTGAACGTTTCCTTTTATGGAAAATATCGTAAAGAAGAGGAAAAGGAGCTTTTGAAGAATACCGATTTCATCAATATTCTTATTAGTCGCACCGAATTCAACAAAGGAGCAACCTTATTATCCAATCGACTTTATCTGTCCGCCTTATATCAAATTCCATGCATTGTAAATTCCAAAACTGAACAAAGCCGGATAATTGAAAAATATAATTTTGGAATTGTCGTTGATAGTTACACAGAGTTAACAAACAAGGTATTGCAATATAAAAAAGAGTTTGATAAGAAAATTTTTTTAAGCAATTGTTATATTTTTTTGAGCGATGTTAAGGACGATTATGACTCGTTTAATTTTAGAGTTACAAATTTTCTAACCAATAACAACACAAATGTTTAAAGACAAAACGTTACTTATTACCGGAGGAACCGGTTCTTTTGGAAATGCTGTATTAAATCGGTTTCTAGAAACGGATATTAAGGAAATTCGCATATTCAGTCGTGATGAAAAAAAGCAGGATGACATGCGCAACCGTCTCAAAAATAAAAAGATCAAATTTTATATAGGGGACGTAAGGGATTATACCAGTATTGTGAAGGCCATGCATGGTGTGGATTACGTTTTTCATGCCGCAGCCCTAAAACAGGTTCCATCTTGTGAGTTCTTTCCCATTGAAGCAGCAAAAACCAATGTTTTTGGAACACAGAATACCATAGATGCCGCTGTGGCAAATAATGTAAAACGTATAATCTGCTTAAGCACTGATAAAGCTGCTTACCCTATAAATGCTATGGGAATTAGCAAAGCTTTAATGGAAAAGGTAGCAGTTGCCGCATCAAGGAACATTCATGAAAATAGCACCATTGTTTGCTTAACCCGATATGGAAACGTAATGGCCTCCAGAGGTTCCGTAATTCCATTATTTGTAAAACAAATTGAGGAAAAAATTCCGCTGACCGTTACAGATCCTAATATGACAAGGTTCCTGATGTCCTTAGAAGATGCCGTAGATTTAGTATTGTTCGCCTTTCAACACGGAAATCAAGGAGACCTTTTTGTAAATAAAGCCCCGGCAAGTACTATTGGTGATTTGGCCATCGCTGTAAAGGAAGTATTCCAAGCAGACAACGAAGTGAAGGTGATAGGAACAAGACACGGGGAAAAATTGTACGAAACCCTGTGCACAAGGGAGGAAATGCAAAAAGCAGAAGATATGGGCAATTTTTACAGAATTCCTGCAGATAACAGAGATTTGAACTATAGTCGCTACTTTTCCGAAGGAGAGACCGATATCAGTAAAATTGAAGATTATCATTCTCATAATACAACTCAACTTTCAAATGAAGAGCTAAAGCAAACCTTATTGGACTTAGAATACATCAAAGAACATCTTTAGATGGTTTCCTGTAAATTGATCGAGGGGTCTCAATTTGATGACGAAAGGGGAAAACTTAATTTTTTCAATACTTTCAATATGTCCGATATCATAAGAATGTATGAAATAATACCAAAAGACACCAGCATTATTAGAGGATGGCAAGCTCATAAAGAAGAAAAAAAATGGTTTTATTGCAATTCAGGAGCATTCATTATAAACCTGATCAAAATAGATGATTTCGAAATACCATCGAACCATCTTTCACCAAAACAATTTCTATTGGATGCAGAAAATCCGATGATTTTAGGGGTTAGCGGAGGATATGCCACAGCCTTTAAGGCTAGTGCTCAAAATTCCAAGCTCTTGGTGTTTTCAAATTTTACCTTGGAAAGATCCAAACAAGATGATTTTCGATACCCATTAAGCAAATGGTCCGGAAAATGGTAGGTTCCATAGGTAAGGACATAAAAGTTTCTAAATAGACCAGGGCCCAGGTTTATTGGCCCTATAGGAAAATTAACACAAATGAAAAAAATAGGAATTACCGGCGAGGCCGGTTTTATAGGAAACCATCTCTACAACACCCTTTTATTGGATAATTCCATAGAAATTATCCCTTTTCAGCGTAATTTCTTCAAAAACACATCCGATTTGGAAAAGTTTGTGGTACAATGTGATTGCATCGTACATCTAGCAGCTATGAATCGGCATGAAGATGCCAACGTCATCTACGAAACCAATATAGCCTTAGTGGATGTATTAATAGACGCATGTGTCAGAACAAAGGTTGCACCCCACATCGTTTTTTCTTCGTCCTTACAAGAAGAGCGAGATAACTTGTACGGAAAATCCAAAAAAGAGGGCAAAGAAAAATTTATGCAATGGGCGGATAAAAATGGCGGGAAGTTTACATCCCTAATGATTCCAAATGTTTTTGGACCTTTTGGAAAACCCAATTACAATTCTGTTGTGGCCACGTTTTGCCATAAAATAGCTCGTGAAGAAGAGCCCAAAATTATAAAGGATGCTGAAATAGGCCTTATATATATCAATGAATTAGTACAAGTTTTCATTGGTGCCATAATGAATGTGAACGAGTTAAAATCTGTACCAATAGCCAAAAACAGTTTGGAAATTGTAATAGATCCAACGAAATTCATCAAAGTTTCCAACTTATTGGAATTGCTCAAAACCTTCAAGAAGAATTACATGGAGAATGGTATTTTTCCTAATCTGGAAGATTCCTTCGAAAAGGCGCTCTTTAACACTTTCCGTTGCTATATACCACGTAACCACTATCCTGTAAAATATATAAAACATACAGATAATAGAGGTAGTTTTGTTGAGATTGCACGTACCCAGACCAGTGGTCAGTTTTCTTTTTCCACAACGGTTCCTGAAATTACCAGGGGCAATCATTTTCACACTCGGAAAGCGGAACGCTTTGCGGTCATAAGTGGCAAAGCCTTAATACAATTGAGAAGGATAGGGACCGAGGAGGTAATAGATTATTATTTGGACGGTGATGAGCCGGCTTATGTTGACATGCCCATCTGGTATACCCATAATATTAAAAATATTGGAGAGGAAGAATTGATTACCCTCTTTTGGATCAACGAACCTTATGACCCGGAGGATGCAGATACTTATTTTGAAAATGTATAAGAACTACCAACCATAAATTTATTCAAGTTGAAAAAACTAAAAGTCTTTACCGTTGTAGGTACACGTCCCGAAATTATTCGTTTGGCCTGTGTTTTAAATGCCTTGGACTCCAATACGGCCATTGACCATACATTGGTGCACACAGGTCAGAACTATGATTATGAACTTAATGAAATTTTTTTCGAAGATCTAGGTATCCGAAAACCTGATCACTTTCTTAATGCGGCAGGAAAAAATGCTACCGAAACGGTAGGGAATATTTTAATTAAAATCGATCCCCTGTTAGAGAAAATTGATCCGGATGCCTTTTTGGTTTTGGGGGATACCAATTCCTGTTTATGTGCTATTCCGGCAAAAAAACGGAAGATTCCTGTTTTTCACATGGAAGCGGGAAATAGATGTTTTGATCAAAGGGTACCTGAAGAAACCAATAGGAAAATTGTTGATCATGTAGCGGATATAAACCTCACTTATAGTGATATCGCCAGAGAATATCTGCTGAGGGAGGGACTCCCGCCCGATCGGGTTATTAAGACAGGTAGTCCTATGTTCGAGGTTTTGACAAATTTTAGACAAAAAATTGAAACATCCAATGTACTGGAAAATTTAGGGTTGCAAAAAGAAAAATATTTTGTGGTTTCCTCACATAGGGAAGAGAATATAAATAACCCAAAAAATTTTGAAGGTCTCATTACCTCTTTAAACCAAATCGCAGAGAAATATAACTTTCCGGTCATAGTTTCTACACATCCTAGAACCAGGAATATGTTGGATTCCAAAAAACTTGAAACACATAAAAACATTCGATTTTTAAAGCCCTTAGGCTTTTCTGACTATAATGCTCTTCAATACCATTCCTTTGCGGTACTTTCGGATAGTGGAACTATTTCGGAAGAATCTTCTATTCTAAACTTTAGGGCCTTGAATATCCGGGAAGCACATGAGCGCCCGGAAGCAATGGAAGAAGCGTCGGTAATGATGGTTGGACTCAATCCCGAACGTATTTTGCAGGCTTTAGCGGCAATAGAAGTTCAAGAAAGGAACCCTTCTAGGAATTTTAGACAAGTTTCAGATTATACCATGCCCAATGTTAGTGAAAAAGTAGTTCGGATTATTCTCTCCTACGTTGATTATGTCAACAGAGTGGTTTGGTCTAAATAGCAATCAATATGAGAATACTGCACCTAGGGCTTTCAGTACCCAATATGAACAAGTTTCATAATCTGTTCACTGAACTTATGGCGGAATTTCGCAATAATGGCCATGAAGTTATGATTGTTGGACCTGCATTCGATAAGGAGCATGTAGGAATACAGTTGGAGGATAATATTCCGACTCTGAGGGTCCCGACACTACAGCTTTTCAACGTAGGAATAATTGCAAAAGGTATTGCAACACTTTTATTGCCGTGGCAATATAAAAAAGCACTGAAAAGGCATAGCATTAATCTTGATTTTGACTTAGTAATTATGCCTACACCACCCATTACTTTGGTCAATGTGGCCAGATGGTTAAAGAAAAAGCATAAAACAAAAGTGTATTTGATTCTCCGTGATATCTTTCCCCAAAATGCCGTAGACCTTAAAATGATGAAAAAAGGAGGACCTGCTTATTTATATTTCAGAGGGAAAGAAAAAAAGCTTTATGCCACATCGGACCATATTGGTTGCATGTCACCTAAAAATGTTTCGTTTGTAGTTAAGAACAATCCAAGCATAAATCATGACAAATTGCATTTATTACCAAATTGGTCGTCGCTTCAACCTCTACAGGGTCATAAGGAAAATCTTGAGTTGAAAAAGGAATATGGCCTGGAAAATAAATTTATCGTGATATTTGGAGGGAATATTGGGAAGCCACAGAAAATGGAGAATATTGTGGCACTTGCTAAATCGTGTTCGGACATAAAAGACATTTTTTTCCTGATAATCGGCGGTGGTAATGAAAAGGAAAAATTACAGACCATGGTCAAATCCGAAGGAATTAAAAATATGCAAGTGAAGGACTATCTTTCAAAAGGCGATTTTTTCAAAGTATTGCAAATGGCAGATGTCGGTTTAATTTCCTTGAGTCAAGATTTCACGATCCCCAATATTCCCTCCAAGTCCTTGGCATACTTTAATGCAAAAAAACCCATACTGGCATCTGTTGATAGGCACACGGATTTTGGCGTTATTTTGGAAAATTTGAATGCAGGGCTTTGGGCAGAAGCAGGAAATACCGAATTATTAAAAGAAAAGTTGTTATCCCTCTATAACGATGAGGAAAAATGTAGAGCTATGGGAAAAAATGGATATAATTATATGAAGGACTTCTTGTTAACAACATCCGCTTACCGGACAATCATCAATAAAGTTGGGCAGAAATCGGTTGTAACACAAGATTGAATGCTATGTGTTTATGAAAGCTTGATAATGAAAGTATTGTCAATATCTATAAGATCTTTTGTCAATCTCGGTTATCCCCGGAAGAGAAAAGGTTTTATTTCATGAAATAATAATTGATATACAGGTGTATAGATTTTTTTTAAAACGGGTTATAGATATCATAGTTTCATTTTGCGGCTTGATAGTTTTGTCTCCAATAATATTGGTCATTACGTTATACCTTACCTATTTCAATAATGGAAAACCATTTTTTCATCAGTTTAGACCGGGAAAAAACGAGGAGATTTTCAAGATACTGAAGTTTAGGACTATGAACGACAAAAAAAATGCCGAAGGGGAATTGCTTCCCGATTTTCAGCGTATTACAAAAATGGGAATGCTCCTCAGAAAAACATCACTCGATGAAATTCCCCAACTATTCAACGTACTAACAGGAAAAATGAGTTTAATAGGCCCAAGGCCCCTTCTTATCGATTATCTCTCCGAATATAATGAAAGACAAAAAAAACGTCATGATGTCAAGCCAGGCATTACCGGATTGGCCCAGGTAAATGGCAGAAATTCCATCACATGGGAACAAAAATTTGAATATGATGTTTACTACGCGGAGAACATTTCATTTCCGCTTGATATAAAAATATTGGCATTGACAATCAAAAAAGTATTGGTTAAGGAAGGTGTTAATAGTAGTGAAAATGAAACAATGCCCTACTTCAAAAAAAATATGAATGAAAACCATAGTGGATGAAAATCCTTTACTTACTTAGCAGAATCGAAAAAAGCGGTGTTACTCTTCATGCCTTGGATTTAGCAAAGGGGCTGGTAGATCAAGGACATGAGCTGATAATTATAACCGGTGGTATTACGGATAAAAACAATTCCTATTTGGTCGATATACTCAATGATTTTGAAAGATTGGGAAACGAAGTCAAGGTTTTTAAGACCCCAAAGGGCAATATTGTTAATAGAGCAGTAACATCCTTTTTCTCCATTCTGCAAATTTTAAGATGGATTCAAAACGCAAAAGCAGATGTCATACATTCCCAGTCACCCTATATGACTTTTTTACCATGGCTTTTACGCAAAAAATATGTCACCACGGTTCATAATGTACAACTGATTAAGAATATTAAGTACAAGAACCCGACAAAGCTTATCGCCATAAGTCGTGAATCCAAAGATTATGCTATAGAAGAATTAGGTGCTTCAAGAGAAACCATTGATATTGTTTGCCATGGGGTTTCCAAGAGATATGCAGATGTGGTTTCTAATGATGAGAAAAATCTCTTGAGGACCAAATATGAAATCCCCGAAAATCATATTATTATTGGTTATGTGGGCAGAATAACTCGAGAAAAGGGACTGGATATATTAATAAATGCGATAGAAGAATATCTTTCGGACAATCAAGCCGAAAAAATACATTTAATATTTCTTGGCGATTATTGGACTAGTGCAGACCAAAGGTGGTTAAATGAAATTATTGCTGAATCAGAGATCAAAGAACAAATCAGCATAGTCCCCTTTCAAGACCCCAAACCATTTTATCAGATTTTTGACATTTTCGTTTTACCCTCATATTCAGAAGCATTCGGGTTGGTTTCTATTGAGGCTATGATGAGCGATTGCTGTACGATAAGAACGGATACCAACGGAGCTTTGGATCAGATAGTCCATGGAAAAGATGGTTTCATATTTGAAACTGGAAATTCACATGAATTGGCACAGATTCTTGGGCAGATAATACAGGATTCCTCGTTTAGGGCTACCGTTGCTAAAAATGGTAAGATCAAGACTCTGAAAAACTTCACCATTGAAGCCATGACTTCAAAAACCGTAGAAACTTATCAAAAAATAATGTGACGTTCGAGAATTGTAAATAGTGCTTAAATTACGGTAAAGGCCCTCCAAGTGATTAATTTCTAAAATCATCATAACCGAACTATATAAGAAAAAAGCCTCATTTTTCGGTTTAGACCCTAGAATCAAAATAATGGAAATACAACTATGAAATCCCTGAAAATCCGAAAGATTTCTCTTTTCCACGATTCTGTTCATTCATAGGTGAAAATATTCACAGGTTGGCAATTGGAATACAAACGGTTTGCCAATGAATAGGCATACCTGTTCCGAGGATATCTTTACAAATTTCCCTTTTGAAAAAGTATTCAGACTCAGCAATCAAGTTTGATAAAAATGTTTAGTTGCATCTTAGCGCTAAGATACAAAATACGGGTGTTTCATCGGTTATTTCGATTGATTATCGAATATTGATATTTCAAAAAACGAGTCTCCTTCTATTTTGTTAATTTTAAAAAAAATTGTCATCAACTGAGGGATTGACAGGGCCGTGCCATTTTAAGGGTATGATATAGCCCACACTGAGACGGTCTTTTACAAAACTATCACTATTGAATAAGAAAACTACATCTATTAGAATCCGATTCCTTCTCATTGTAATAGCCTCCTTTTTATTGCTGGGGGCAATACCCATGTTCCTTGGCCCTGGGCTGACCAGCCCGGAGCCCGTGGGCAGGTACCTTAACGGTGCCTTTCCCAGTGTCG
>CANLWG010000020.1 GCA_947494715.1 uncultured Flavobacteriaceae bacterium
ACCTAAAGTTACGATCCAACTTTGGATCGGCAATGATCACAACCGACTTTTTTCGCTAACTTGTGCAACAGGCACAAAGGCTATAAGTAATTGCTTATTCTCGCCTACTCTGAAAATTCTTGCGAAATTTTCAGCTTGGTACGTACTGATAAAGGTTCGTAGAAACCCATGCAACTAGTCATAACCGAGACTGTTGTGAGCCCTTAAAAAACAAACAACTTTAAATGAACAAACTATATTTTTTGATTTTTATAACAATCACAATTATTAGTTGTAAAGACCATAAAGAAAAGGAGTTTGAAAATATTTCTGATGAAATCTCAGCTATTATCGGCGAGAATGCCAAAAGCCTTCTTGAAGATAAAAGATTTCATTCGGTATCAATTGCAGTTCTCAAAGATGGAATTGAAACATCTAAACATTTTGGAGAACTCGAAATCGGCAAAGGAAACACACCTAACGATTCTACTATTTATGAAATTGCTTCCTTAACAAAAACATTTTTGGGTACAATGGCTGCAAAAGCCGTTCTAGATGGCAAAATCAATTTAAATGACGATGTCCGAATCTATTTGGAGCAGCCCTACCCTAATCTTGAATTTGATAAAAAACCGGTAACGGTCAAACATCTTTTAACGCATACAAGCGGATTTCCAAATTTTCCGATTAAAGGGGAAAATAAAACTGATTTTTTTGAAGGACTAAAAGAAATAAAAATAGAATCCGAAATCGGTTCAGAATATGCCTATTCAAATACTGCCCCCGAATTAATGGCCTATATTTTAGAAAAAACATATGAAACACCTTATGAAGAACTTGTTTCGAAATTTATTCTCAATCCAAATGGAATGAATAATACAAAATTTGATTTGACCCGAGATGAAAAATTACGATTGGTAAAAGGTTACAATGAGAAAAACGAAATAATGCCAAATTTCAAACGAAATCTATGGGGTGGTACAATCGGACTACATTCTACAACATTGGACTTAGTAAAATATATGAGATTTCAGTTAGACGAGACAAATACGGTCGTAAGAGAATCACATAAGGAATTTTTTGAAACTCCGTACAACTTTTCTATTGGCTATCACTGGAATATACTAAAAGAAGATGACCACATAATTTACCGACATCACGGAGGGATTTTCGGAATGCAAAATTGGTTTATGGTCTATCCAAAATACAGTATGGGAATTTCAATTTTGAGCAATGCCAGTTTCGAAGATACCGGTGCTATTTTAGAAGAAGTAGCAGAAGATATAACTAACGCAATAAAGGACTTAAAAGAAAACGAAGAATAAAAAACGGCACACAACGCGGTGTATAATTAATTACAAGGATTTATACTGTAACAAACTTCTTAAAATATTATCTCTAAAGTGAAAACTTTAGAAAATGAAATTTATATATAGTGCCAAACCATTTAGAGTAGTTATAATCTTGGTGATTGGTTTAACGTTCTTGGGAAAAGGGTATGCTCAAAAAGAATCGGACACACAAACAATAAACCAATGGTTTCTATCTACCGGCGACTGGAATAATGACCCACAAATCTATGTAAGGGAAATTGGGACCGGAGCTAAACCGGTAATCATGCTTCACGGAGGCTGGGGTGCCGAACATAGCGGGCTAGTAAAGGCAATAACAGAACTTCAAAATGAATTTAGGTTTATCTTTTATGAACAAAGAGGTTCATTGAGATCGCCATTTCCTGATTCCTTAATTTCATTCAATCAGCACATTAATGATTTAGAACTACTCCGAAAGGAGTTGGATCTTGAAAAGATAACCATCGTCGGACATTCTATGGGCGCAGTTTTAGCCTCGGCATATGCGACAAAATATCCTAAACACATCAAAAAACTTATTTTGGTTAGCCCAGCCCACCTCAAAGAGCCTTTTCCGGAAGAGGATAAAGATATCCAGCATCAACAATTTTTGGCAAACAAGGAATTTCAAAACAGGGTTGAAGTAGATCAAGAACTGGAGAAATACGGCTTATTGAGAGTTGATTCCCTTCTAAATTCAAAGGAAAAAACAATAAAATCAAGAATCAACTTTGGAAAGTTGATGCTATATGATATTTCAAAGTGGACTGAATTAAGCAATGGAAAGGGCTTATATAAAGGCAAAGTTTATGATTTAACAGCTAATACTTACCCTGAAAACGGTTGGGACTACTTTACAACATTCAAAAAGCAAACATACCCTATTGGCATCATTATAGGAGACCACGATTGGCTGGATTTCGGAAATGGGCTATATAAAAAATGGACTAAAGAAGTACCAAGAATCAAAATGAACAGTATAAAAAATGCCGGACATATGCCATGGATCGATCAACCTAGAGAAATGACCGCGGCATTAAGAATACATTTGAATCAATAAACATAAACTATTGCCAACATCACACAACAACCATTTCAAGGATTTTAAGTAGCTTTCTACTTTAACAATTGGTTGCAGATTATTATACCAAATCTTTGGCACCAATCTGAACAAAACAATCCTAGATTATGATTCTATCTGTATTATTAAGCTTAATCCTTATCGGGCTTGGAATGATTCATTTCAATTGGGTAATCGGCGGTAAATTTGGGTTTGAGGAATCATTACCGACAAAAGAAAACGGAGAAAGAGTATTGAATCCGAAAAAAATTGATAGTGCTATAGTTGGACTTGGGTTAACAGCATTCGGAATTTTTTATATCATTAAATCGGAAATCATTGAATATAACTTACCTGAATGGATTATGAAATACGGAAGTTGGATAATTCCAACTATATTTCTTTTGCGAGCGATTGGGGAATTTAAATATGTAGGATTTTTTAAAAGTGTGAAAAAAACTGATTTCGGAAAACTGGACACAAAACTATTTTCGCCTTTATGTTTGGTGATCGGAATATCTGGAATAGTAATTCAACTCATTGAATAAACAAATGGCACCGACAAAGAACCGAGTTAAAATATGTTCTTATAAATTAATCTCGATACGTAATTCTTGTCATATAAAGAGCATTTAAAATCTCAATGGAACAATGAAGACAATTACTTGGAAAATACATTTAAACTCCAATCCAAATGAAGTCTTTGATTTGCTCGTTACTTCAGAGGGGAGAGTAAAATTCTGGTCCGAAAAAGCAACAGAAGCGGACGGTATCATTCACTTCCTGTTTCCAAACGGCCAAACCTATAATAGTCGTATACTAAAGAACGTCCGCAACAAGGAATTCCATTTGGACTATTTCGATAGCTTGGTAAAATTTCAATTGGAGCATGCTGAAAATGGTGGAACCGACCTTACCTTAACTAATGAAAATGTGCCTGAAAGTGATTTTTCCGAGGTAAATGTCGGATGGATATCCGTACTGATGAACCTTAAGGCGGTAGCCGACTTCCAATGTGATTTGAGGAATCACGACCCAAAAAGGACTTGGGATCAGGGCTATGCAGATAATTAGTGAAAAATGCACTACAACAAAGAACCGAGTTAAAAACAAGTTCTTTTAAGCTAATCTTGACACATAATTTTCAGCATGGGCAATTCTCATCTTATGATGCAAAAGTTTGTCTAAGCAGTTAGTTGTGTGCCCATACTAACCCACACAATTACTTATAACAGAGGTAGTTGTCCATTATAGCGATCAAAGCAATCTATTGCCGTAGTTGATAAAAGATGTATGGTGCTATGGTGACCCAAATGAGTACAATTATCCAGATTCGGCCTTTCAAGATATTATAATCATGGAGCAGCTTACTCCAAGAATGACCAGCAACATAATGTCCGAATAGAAATTCAAATAAGACCGTAAGACCTAGCCATAGTAGACCAATGGTAATTGCTTGTTCGGTGGATTCCGGTTTCCAGTTTCGAATCAATATCCAAATATAAATTCCAAATAATATTACCAATGTGACGGTGGAAGCTTGATGAGCACCCAATTCCCTTAGTCGACTAGCAAGGAATTTTTCTCGGAATATTCCGTTGCCGATAGCAATGAAAATCATTGGTACCCAAGCGATGACATATTTCCACATAATGAATTTTCAATTACAGATATGAAAACTAAACCAATGATTTTATACGTAATCAATTGGACATTGGGGTTATGTTAATACTTTTCCTAGGCTACAGGGCACAACAAGGTGTCCTATGGTCTATTTAGAGCGGATTTCCAGGACAAAGAATCCTCATGAATCACCCGGGCACTTCGGATCTGACTTTCTGTTCCCAATCCCAGGCAGATTTCATGGCTTCATCCAAGGTATATTTCGCTTTCCAGCCCAAAACTTCGTTGGCTTTTGTAGTGTCCGCATAGGCCGAGGTGATATCCCCCGCACGTCTACCCACAATTTGATAGTTCAGTTTTTTGCCGGATACCCGTTCAAAACTTTGAATGACTTGTAGCACAGTACTTCCCTTGCCCGTACCTACGTTGAATACCTCGTAATTTTCTGTATTTTTTCCTTCCAATAACCGCTGCAGGGCAACTACATGGGCCTTAGCCAAATCTACCACATAGATATAATCCCGTACACAGGTACCATCTTCGGTAGGATAATCATCCCCAAATACGGAAAGTTGTTCTCGAAGCCCTACC
This sequence comes from uncultured Flavobacteriaceae bacterium, assembly GCA_947494715.1. GTDB lineage: Bacteria > Bacteroidota > Bacteroidia > Flavobacteriales > Flavobacteriaceae > Ulvibacterium. Next base: position 4,606 of record CANLWG010000020.1, read on the forward strand.
CCGGTTTGTGTAATAAAGGGGACCAAGTTCTGGGGTACGCCAATGGGTAACTCTCCTATCTCGGTGCTGGGGTGGGCGCCCATAGGGTTAAAATAGCGCAGGGAAATAGCCTGTAGATTAGGGGTCACCTTACAGGTATCCCGAATGATTTCCTCCCCAATCTGCTTGGTGTTTCCATAGGGTGATTCGGCAGGTTTTACAGGGGCATTTTCGGTAATGGGCATTTTGTCCGCCTGGCCATAAACCGTACAGGATGAACTAAAAATAAAGCTCGATTTCCCCTTTTGGGAAAGTTCTTGCAACAGGTATACCAAGGTACCCAAGTTGTTCTCATAATAGAGCAAAGGCTTCTCCACACTTTCGCCTACCGCTTTGGAGGCCGCAAAATGGATGACGCCCTCTATATCTTGATGGCGTTTGAAAAAATCCTGTACTTTCTCCTTTTCCCGTAGATCCAGTTTTTCAAAAATCGGCACCTTTCCGGTAATTGAAATAATACCCTGCAACACTTTTTCATCTGCGTTGGAACAATCATCGATAATGACTACTTCAAAGCCTTTATTTTGAAGTTCTACCACGGTGTGGGAACCTATAAATCCGAGACCTCCGGTTACCAGTATTTTCATGGACTATGTTATTTGGGGTTAAGGTTTGTCACTTGTATTAAAAAAGGATGTATAAAAATCAATCGTTTACAAATTGTAGGACGGTGTCGGTGATATAGGCTATCTGTTCATCGTCCAATTCCGTATGCATGGGTAGGGAAATTACTTCTTGGACCAATTGATTGGTCATGGGAAAATCCGCCTCATCATATCGTTCATCAGCATAGGCCTTTTGTTTATGAAGCGGGATTGGGTAATAAATGCCACACGGTATTCCTTTTTCGCCCAAATGTTGGGCCAAAACATCCCTTTTTCCGTTCATAATTCGTAAAGTATATTGATGAAACACATGGCAATCACAGGTATCACAGATGCCTTCACAGCGGTTGACCGTTTTCGGAACAATGATATGTTCCTGATTTTCAAAAGCCTTAGTGTACTTTCTCGCCGCTGCCCTTCGCGCATCACAATAATCATCCAGTTTGGGCAGTTTGGCCCTGAGTACGGCTGCTTGAATGGAATCCAGACGGGAATTGACACCTACCACATCATGATGGTAACGTTCATACATTCCATGGTTGACCATTCCCCGGATAGTGTGTGCCAAATCATCATCATTGGTGAAAATGGCACCCCCATCCCCATAGGCCCCCAAATTTTTGGAAGGAAAAAAAGAGGTACAACCTACATGTCCTATGGTACCGGCCTTTTGCTTTGTGCCATCTAGAAAAATATAATCGGCTCCAATGGCCTGGGCATTGTCCTCTATGATATATAGATTGTGCTTTTTGGCCAATTTTAGAATGGCATCCATATCGGCACATTGTCCAAAAAGATGTACGGGAACAATAGCCTTGGTCTTTGGGGTAATGGCCTTTTCAATGGCGGCAATATCGATATTAAAAGAATCGGGGTCTACATCCACCAAAACAGGCGTCAACTGCAATAGAGCGATTACCTCCACTGTTGCCGCAAAAGTGAAATCCGCCGTAATGACCTCATCGCCTTGCTGTAACCCAAGGCCCATCATCGCAATTTGGAGAGCATCGGTACCATTGGCGCATGGAATAACATGTTTTACACCGAGATAGTCTTCCAACTCTTTTTGAAAAGCGTGTACTTCGGGACCGTTGATGAAGGTCGAATTTTCTAAAATTTGGGTAATGGAACTATTGATCTGTTCCTTGATGGACTGGTACTGACCGCCCAGGTCTACCATTTGAATCTTTCGCATGGAAACGGATTGAAAGTGCAAAGGTACAAAAATAGCCAAGGTAGCTTATGCATTTATGTAAAGAACCGTATTTTAGCCGCAAACGATTGCCTAGTGTACCTTCTCTATACTTTTGTTGTTCATATTGCTTGGTTTTTTCTAAGGTTGACGGCAATCTTTCATCCCAAGATCAAACTTTTTGTACAGGGTAGGAAACGGACTTTTGATATCTTGGAAAAGTCGGTCTCAAAACAGGACAAGATCATTTGGATGCATGTGGCCTCTTTGGGCGAGTTTGAACAAGGGCTGCCCATACTAAAACAATTGAGAACGGCATATCCCGATTTTAAAATCTTGGTGACTTTTTTTTCACCCTCCGGTTACGAAGTAAAGAAGAACACTACTGCTGCGGATATTGTCACCTATCTTCCTATGGACACCCAAAAAAATGCAAAACGTTTTTTACAGACCGTTAATCCGCAATTAGTGCTGTTCGTAAAGTATGAAATCTGGCCCTACTATTTGAAATTGCTGGCGAAGAAGGAAATTCCCACGCTTTTAATCTCCGCAATATTTAAAAAGGAAAAGATTTATTTTAAGGCCTATGGGGGGTTCATGCGAAAGGCCCTGAAAACGTTCACCCATTTCTTTGTCCAGGATGCACATTCAAAAAGCCTTTTGGAGTCCCTTAATTTCGATAATGTTACCGTAAGTGGAGATACCCGATTTGATCGTGTATCGGAAATTTTGAAGCAGGACAATCATCTATCCTTTATGGAGGATTTTAAGGGAACCGATCTCTGTTTTATTGGTGGAAGCACCTGGCCCGAAGATGAGGAAATCATAACGGAATTCATCAACACCTCGCAAAAACCAATGAAGTATGTACTGGCTCCACATAATATAAAGGAAAACCATATCCATACCTTAAAAAAATCGATTCAAAAGAAGGTTGTATTGTATTCGGAAATCGAGGGAAAAGACCTCTCTGATTTTGAGGTGCTACTCGTGGATACCATAGGTTTATTGACCAAAATCTACAGCTACGCGGATATGGCCTATGTAGGTGGTGGTTTTGCCACTGGCCTTCATAATACATTGGAACCGGCAGTGTTCGGCATACCCGTGATCATAGGCCCGGAATATGAAGGTTTCAATGAAGCCGAGGAATTGGTGGACCGTGGCGGAATATTGGTAGTTAAAAATCCCCTAGAGTTTTCCAACAAACTTGACAGCCTGATAAAGGACAAAGAATATCTCAAAAATATAGGGCAAATCAATGCCGCATACGTCGCTGAAAAAAAAGGCGCAGGCATCCAAATAATGTATTACATCCGTACATTACTTTGAATCCCATTACATTGACACATGAAGTTTTCCCAAATTTTTATGCTCTTGGCCATATCCTGTATGGTCTTACTTTCTTGTGGGGAGAACCTTGGGGAAAGAAGGAAATTACATCCCAATGATCAAACGGAACCGGCAATCCAAAAACCGGATTTCCAAAAACCCGTGCCCAAACAGATTCCCGATAGCATGCTCCAAAAAAAGAAAAAGTCTAATGCCCTGGACACCCTAAAACCAAGTGTTGCTACATTGGATTGATGTTTACAAACGGTTTGTTTTTTTTTGTTAGCTTTACCGAAATCGACAAACCGAACCTATGAATTCCAAGCTTTTTCGAATTTCGCTGACCGCGGCACTATCCGGATTTTTATTTGGTTTTGATACCGTAGTAATCAGTGGGGCTAACCTTCCTATAAAGGAACTTTGGAATACCTCGCCATGGTTCCATGGTACTTTCATTATGTCCATGGCCTTGTGGGGTACGGTTATCGGATCACTCTTTGGAGGTATTCCCTGTGACCGTTTTGGAAGAAAGAAAACCCTATTCTGGATCGGTATTCTTTATGCCGCCTCCGCGTTAGGGTCCGCAATTGCTCCAGACCCGTATACCTTTTCGTTTTTTCGATTCATCGGGGGGCTAGGGGTAGGTGCCTCATCCGTGGCCGCCCCTATCTATATTTCGGAAATTTCATCTCCTGAAAATCGAGGAAAACTCGGGGCGTTATATCAATTCAATCTTGTACTGGGAATACTTATTGCCTTTATTTCCAATTACCTTTTGCAAGGCTTTGGCGGCTCCAATGATTGGCGTTGGATGTTGGGCGTAGAAGCCATTCCTGCCATTCTTTATACGCTTATGGTCATTAAAATTCCCAATAGCCCACGATGGTTGGCCATTACAAAACAGGATGATGAAGGTGCATTAAAGACCTTGAAGCTATTATTCAATGAAAATCAAGCTTTGGCAAAGCTCCAGGAAATTAAAGAAAGCATCTCGGTTACCCGGATAGGGGAAAAACTTTTTTCAAAACGGTATAAAACTCCTTTGATACTTGCCTTTCTTATTGCTTTCTTCAATCAATTATCGGGCATAAACTTTGTACTGTACTATGCCCCGGAAATCTTGGAAAGGGCCGGACTTGCGGCGCAGGAATCACTTTTCAGTTCTATTTCCATTGGAATCGTAAATCTGGTATTCACTTTTGTAGGGGTTTGGTTAATCGATAGATTGGGCAGGAAACAGCTGATGAAGATAGGTTCCGTGGGTTATATCATAAGCCTTGCCATGGTGGGATGGTGTTTTTATAGCGGAGCCAGCTCCGCACTGCTTTTAACTTTTGTACTCATTTTTATTGCTTCACATGCGGTAGGCCAAGGGGCCGTAATCTGGGTCTTTATTTCAGAAATTTTTCCCAATAAGGTCAGGGCTTTTGGTCAATCTTGGGGAACGGGAACCCACTGGGTATTTGCAGCACTCATTACTTTGGTAACTCCCATTTTTCTAGATGCCGAAAATGGTATCTTTAAGGACAATCCATGGCCTATATTTATTTTCTTCTCGGGAATGATGGTCTTACAATTGATCTTTGTACTTTTTATGATGCCGGAGACCAAAGGTGTTTCCCTGGAAGAATTGAGTTCAAAGCTAAGCGGAGGCGAAAAAAGCGATTAAAAACTAGGGTAGTTCCCTTTACCGACTAAACAAACCGTATACCGAGGGAATATACCAAGGGCAGGGCAATTGGTCGAAATACTCTTCTAAAACCGTGGTTTTTAGGCAATTATTCTGTATATTGTGGTAAATAAACTAATCATGGAAGAGGAAATCACTTTTGGCGTTAGGGTCTTGAACGGCTTCCTCAGTGTAATGGTGGTGGTTTTGGTCGCCATCCTTTTAGCTGTAGTTGTCTGCCTAATTCTGGCGGCCCTTGGATTCTTTTAGACCAAAAAGTTCAGTTTCCCCAAACTTAAGACTTCCCTATGAACTGTTTATGTATTGATTTTGACAAAAGCCTAAAAGCCCTTCAGATTTGAAGGGCTTTTTTCTTCTAGATTCCATTAATTACTTTATTCCGTTTAGACCAATGCGCCTATAGCCCTGTTCTGATTTTCAGCTACTACTTGGCCATCGAACAAATTGATGACCCGATGTGCGTAATGGGAGTCCCGATCAGAGTGTGTTACCATGACTATGGTGGTGTCCTCCTGGTTCAATTCGGTCAAGAGATTCATGACCTCTATACCATTCTTGGAATCCAGGTTACCCGTAGGCTCATCCGCAAGTATCAATTTCGGATTGGTCACCACGGCTCTTGAAATTGCTACCCGTTGTTGCTGACCCCCGGATAATTGATGCGGAAAATGTTTTTCGCGATGGCCAATTTTCATTCGCTCCAGGACGTTCATCACTTTTTCCCGGCGTTCACCCTTCTTCATTTTTAAATAAATGAGTGGAAGTTCTACGTTTTCGAAAACCGTAAGTTCATCAATGAGATTAAAGCTTTGAAAAACAAAGCCCAAGTTGCCCTTGCGTAATTCCGTGCGTTGGCGTTCCTTCAACCCGCTTACCTCATGACCGGCAAATTGATAGCTGCCCTCAGTAGGGTTGTCCAACATACCGATAATGTTGAGCAGCGTAGATTTTCCACAACCGGAAGGCCCCATAATGGCAGCAAACTCGCCATCTTCAATTTTCATGTTTACATCGTTTAAAGCCAAGGTCTCTACTTCCTCGGTTCTAAAGCTCTTTTTAAGATTCTGAATCTGTATCATTTTTTGATTGATTGATTTGATTGAACTGCAGTTCCTATAAGTAAAGACTTCTATTTTCCGATTTAGTGACAGTTTTATTCATATTTTTTTCTTTTAACCTATTTCACTTGTCGTATTGCTCAGGTTTTTCCTTCATAATACAAGCAAAGAATCCTTATGACCTATACCACTATTTTGGGGTAAAGAACCAAAAAGGTTACTTGGGTGGATAAGATTTTTTATCGCTTGAGGACCGTCTTTACGACACTAAAAGCCCTACTCAAACAAAATAAGCACCTTTTCCATGCGTTATAATCTTAACCTGAATCTTTAAATGAACACCTATGAAAAGTACTTCTTTGAACAAGATAGAGAACTTTGTAAAAATCTTTTTTTCTTTTTTCCTATTTTCTATAGTATTGGTCAATATTGCCTGTAGCACGGACGACGAGGACAATATTGAACTTACCGATAATTCGGAAGTTCCGGATGATACAGAAAATAACGATGGCCCTGACAATAGTGGTGGTGATGAAAACTCGGATACTTCAGGGGCCATTGTGTTTGAAGAAAATTTTGTCTTGGAGGATAATCGAAGACTAGTGAATTTCGTTTTGTCGGACGGTGAATACAACAAGTTTTTGGAAGGTGAAGGGGATGTAAAAATGGTATCCCAAAAAGTATATGAATATTTTCATGATGACTTCGATTTTATATTTATTCTATCCGTAGAAGAACAGCACCCTGACGGCCTATATTTTGGCAGGTCCTATAAGGTTAAAAACGATGTTCAGGGCCTTGGCACGTCCCTCTATGGGGGTACGGCGGAATACGGTTCCCTCGGAACACTGAAAAGTGTAATCCATATGCCTCGGACGGAGTATGTCGTCAACGGCCCATTTCTACACGAAATTGCCCATTATTGGAGCAACCATGGCTTCATTCCGACTACCGTTGGGGGTCATTGGGGATATTCCAGTGCCGGCGGACAATTGGGCGGTTTTGATGAGCTTGTCGATCTAGGAAATAATACCTATCAGGGCAAACTTAATGGTAAGAATGGATTTGGCCCAAATGCCAATGGAGGCAATTCCGTCCCTTACAGCAATATAGAACTGTATGCCATGGGCCTTATAAGTTCAGACGAGTTGGAATCCATTCAGGTAGCCGAAAATCCTGAAGGAGGAAGTGCATTCGGACAATTCACGGCTGATGCTATTACGACCATGACGAACGCCGACCTTATCGCTCAACATGGGGGGCGTGTCCCGTCCGTGCAAAATTCACAGAAATCATTTAAAGCGCTAGCTGTAATAATCTCCACTACGGAGATTGGTGAAGATAAGATCTATACTATCAGTAGGGACCTAGAAAACTTTGCCAGGCAGGGAACTCCGGACGGATATTGGGGCAATACCTATAACTTCTGGATGGCAACCGGCGAAAGAGCATCTCTTGATATCCATGTTTTGGAAGAAGACTTAAAATAAGGATTATTCGAAAAACCTGTGAAAGTCAATGAAAAAGGTAACGGACAAAACAAATCCAATTAAACAGATCTTAATGGAATTGTTTAACGATTGATATTTCCTTGTCTCATAAAGAAACGTTTTTTGAAACATCAGTTCTTCAATATTCCGTTATTTCAACTAGCTATTTTATCCACCTGATTAAAGTCATATATTAATTTCAGTGATATCCTTACTTTGCAAACAAAGGGTGTAACTTATATCTTCCTCATTTACTGTGTTTTAAGACTATAAAATGAAGCGATGAAGCCTAAATTTCACAGGTTCGTAATCTACTATTTTTCGGGTACCGGAAATGCGAAAAACACTGCATTCTGGATAGGTGATGAAGCAAAAAGGCTAGGTATCGATACTAAAATTATAAACATTGGTAAAATTCAACATGAAGAAATAGCACCCCTTGCTGAAAATACATTAATTGGATTCATTTCACCGACTCACGGCTTTCATTTTCCAGAAATAATGAGAAGGTTTTTAAACAATTTCCCAAAAGTAAAAAATTGTAGTGCTTTTGTCGTAAACACTCGGGCAGGGCTAAGGATAGGCAAAGTATTCTTACCGGGGCTGAGCGGTGTTTTACATTATTGGTCATTAATTGTACTTAAAAGAAAAGGGTTCAAAATTGTGGGATTATTGCCCGTTGATTTACCGTCAAATTGGTTATCGTTTCATCCAGCGGTACGAAAAAAAGGAATAGAAAAAATTTACCGACATATTGAACCAAAGGTAAGACGCTTTGCCATAAAAATCTTAAATGGCAAAACAAGTTACAAAGCTTTGTACGATATTGTTCAGGATACCTTAATTGCCCCAATAGCAATTCTTTATATACTTTTTGGAAGGTATTTTTTTGCCAAATCGTTTATTGCATCATCGGATTGTGATATGTGTGGATTATGTGAAAAAACTTGTCCGGTGCAAGCAATAAAACAAGTTGATAATAGAATGTTTTGGACCATCAAATGCGAGAGCTGTATGAAATGTATGAATGATTGTCCCAAAAGGGCCATTGAAACGGCACACGGATTTATTATTGCAGGTTCAATAATGATATCATCAATTTTAACGTATTTGATCAATCAAATTTTAACCTTCCCTCCTTTTGTTGATTGGCAAGTTATGGAAATTGATTATGTGAAATCCATACTAATCACGATTCTATTTTTTCCTATTTTTTTTTTGGGGCTATAGAACCATGCATTGGTTAATGCGCTTCAAATTTTTTGAAAGAATTTTTGTGTTATCAGCACTAACAAAATATAAATTTTGGGAGAGGTACAAAGCACCGAATAAAAGAAAAAATGCACTCTGCCCATATGACAACGATGGCTAGGAGGATGGTAAAATTTGGAGGTTGACGCGGCCTGGCTTTCTTTTTATCGATACAATAAGTATGTCTATTTATAAGGTAACGACCACTTTCCCTACAGTCCTGCCACTTTCAAGTTGTTGATGTGCTTCGGCCATGCGGTCAAAAGGAAAAGTTTTGGAAACATGCGGTTTGATTGCTCCACTTTCCAATAGGTTTTTAAGCGTATTCATATCATTTCCATTGGATCGTACCAATAGATTTGAAACATTGACATTTCGTTCTTTTGCCAAATTCATGATTTCCTCGGAAAATTCCGAAGTTGGTATAGAAACTATGGATCCTCCTTTCTTTACCACTTTGACCGAGTTTAACAAGATATCCCCATTGAACATATCAAAAACAAAGTCTATATCCCGGACCACGTCTTCAAAGGCCTGTGCTCGATAGTCTATATGCTCATCGGTGCCCAAGGCCATAACGAAATCCCTATTTTTGGCCGAGCTGGTCGTAATCACGTAAGCACCCAACCATTTGGCAATTTGGATTGCAAAATGGCCAACACCTCCGGAACCGGCATGTATGAGCACTCTATCATTTTTTTGAACCCTGTCCTGCAAAACCTGTAAGGCAGTCAATGCGGCTAACGTGGTTGCTGCTGCATCCTCAAAAGATATGTTTTCGGGCATTTTTGCTATATGGTTTTCCGGAGTAGCTACAATCTCGGCATAAGCATTTCCTCTTCCGGGAAAATTTAGCATCCCAAAAACTTGATCGCCTACTTTGTATTTGGAAATACTGTCTCCAATGGCCACTACATTTCCCGCTACGTCCCAACCCAAGATTATGGGGGCCTGCCCACCACATATCTTTTGGAGTACATCGTTGTTGGCACGTACTTTATAATCAACGGGATTAATACTGATAGCTTTTACGGCTATCAACACTTCATTTTCCTTGGCTACAGGACTTTCGATATCCTTGATCACCAAATTTTCAACTCCTCCTGTTTCTTCCAATACTATTGCCCTCATATTTTTTTTGATTGTAATAATTAAACTATAAAAAGTATAGTAGCAAAAGTAATTCGGGTTTTAGAATCTCGCAATACCGGTCAAAAATGATAGTATCAAAAAAATGATGAAATATACTTTAATATGTTGATTTTAAATAATTTAAGTTTTTAAAAAATACTATACTAAGTATAGTTGCATAATTAGGTATAGTATTCTAATTTTGGTTCCTATATTTTGACACATATGGCGAAACAACATGAAAGACGGCTGATAAGATACAATGACAAATTGTTTTCCTGTACCACGAGCATTGCCATGGAATTTATTGGGGGGAAATGGAAAAGCGTGATATTGGTTTATCTGATCGACGGAAAGAAACGGTATAACGAATTGCGAAAATTGATTTCTACCATTACGGAGCGTACGTTGAGTTTGCAGCTTAAGCAACTGGAAAAAGATGGGTTGATCTCCAGAAAGGTATACACGAAAAAACCGCCTTTAAAAGTAGAATATGCCCTTACACCCTTCGGTGAAAGTTTGGTTCCGGTTTTGACCTCAATTGCCGATTGGGGCATGACCGTTGCCCAGGACAGGGGCGAGTTCATTGAGGAATAAGTTTGTTTTATTGAATCGGTCAACTAAAACCCGTTCTTTGCATACTTATTAATACTGTTGCCTCTAATACATTACTTAAAGGAGAAAGTTCACTTTGTGAGTACTAAAAAATCAATTACTTCCCTAGACCCAAAGAATTCAACCTCATTTTCATCTGGAAATTTAATTACGGAAAAAGTCATTGTGCATCCCTACTTTCTGTCGAATGGGGTACTGCCATAAAGGGAATGGTAATATTAAACCCCATTTTCTTTACGACCGATTTTATAAAAAGACGCTCCAAAAAGGTGTGCTTGTTCTGTATCATGATCATAAAATCCATAGGATTCTTTGCTTGAAACCTATAGATACCCTCAATGGTGTTACCATTGGGAATGTCATAGAATAGAGAATTCCCTTTTACTATCTTTTGCAGTTTCAATTTATTCGCCACCTGTTGTTCATTAAGGCTGGAACTTGCTCCTATATGCAATATATGGATAGCTGAGGTGTATTGTTGGGCAATGTTTAGCAGTTCTGAGAGCTGTGTTTTTTGGTAATCGATTTCATAGTCGGTGGGGAAGAGTATATTTTCAGGGGCACTAAAAGTATAATTGGATGGAACCGCAATTACGGGACGTTCTATTTTTTTTATGACATTCACCGCATTGGTGCCAAGAAGTACTTCTTTTGCCCATGTAGCTCCCTTTGTTCCCATGACAACAAGGTCTATTTTTTCTTTTTTAATCATCGCCCTGATTTCATCCACAAGAAAGCCCAATGTAGAATGCGGTACAAAAATATGTTTGGGATTTTTGAATTTCGTCAAAATACGTTCACGTAGTTCATTCAACTGCCTTAATGAATCTATTTGATTTGCATCGTCCAAAGGCATTTTCCTATCATCGTAAAATGCTCTTTCCTCATAGTAAATAGATGGGGAGAACACATGTAGCAGATAAAAAGAGCATTCCTCCTCTTTAAAAAGATTCAAGGCATAATCGATGGCATTATTTGCGTTTTCGGAAAAATCCGTAGGTAATACTATTCTCTTCACGATTGTTTGTGTTTTTGTTCTAAGTTGTATGACAGCCAAAATATATTAGAAAACAATCCTAGGAAATGACCATGGTCAGCTCCATACTTTTATGGACTTTCAAGACAAATTACTATGATGGGTAAATATAATCATGTTCCAATTAAAACCTACTCTGTTAAACGACAGGTAAGGTATTGGATACCCAAATGAAATGACAAGGGTCATTTCCAAAAGAATTTCAACCTTATCCCCGTTTTAGATGTATTTTTTTGATACCAAATTGTATCATAGAAGGTGAATTAACAAGACTATAAAAAAAGACCAGAAATGGAACTCTTAAAATACTAGTTCACTGCTTTGAGAAAACCGTTCCCAAAATCAGCCGTTTTATAAAGCTTTTATTCTTCAAGAGGGTTGAATACCCCAAGGCTTGCCTCGCCTGTCAACTTTAAAGTTTGAAAACAAATTCCTTAAAAATGCCTTGTGGGCCTGCCTCGTGGAAAATTTAATGTATTGAAAACTATCTTGACTTTCTAATTAGTAAAAGTAATCCGAATATTATTAAGGTTTTAATCCTACTTCATGTGTTCAGTCGTAGGAGTTTTATTTATACCATACTGTGTCACCAAGTCAGCCATATTTTACTTCATATTATCCTTCTTTATAAACGAAGTACCATTCCGCTCGAATCAGCAAACAGAATCCGTTAGTATTTTGGTCAATGCATTAATGTTCTAAAGATTCTATATGTTCTATTTAAGTAGGTTTTTGAGTCTTCCCCCTAGAACAGATTATACGGTTATCTAACTTTTTCATCATATTCCCATTCTAAAATCTTCGATACTTGTTTGAGTTAATGAACATTCCTCAAAAGTTGTAATCGTTCCATCACCAACAGGTGATTGCGCGCTAAACCCAATCCATGTTTCTAAAGGATATTCATTACGAAACAATCGTACCAATTGCCAGTTTTCTTTATCCAGTGAATAGTAAAAACCTATATTCTGAGTATTGGAAGAAATTTTCATGTATGCACTTTTGCCATCAATTACATCATGGTTATTATCATCTGACGTTCCAGCAGTTCTGACCGACACGATACGCCTATGCTTTCGTTCATCTCTCTCAAAAGCAAATTTAAACCACCACTTCTCATTTAAATAAATAAACAGGGTTCCCGCGTCGTATGTGTCCTGAAATGTAGGAGTCACTTTTGCAACGAAGGTGAATGGTTGGGTGTTATCTATTTTTGACAACAAAACTGGAGCGGTACCATAGAGGGATTTACCATCAGTGTCATTAAAATAATCACTTTTTGGATTGCTTTTGACCACTAACTTACCATTTTTAACACTAACCAAGGATTTAGCATCATTAAGTGATCTTGTAAATTCAATACCTGATATTTTTATAGAACACTCTTCTCCTTTTTCAAATGTAGAGGGGGTGCCCGTACAACTTATTATTAGTACAATCAAGATCGGTATCTTAGTATTTTTTTTCATAATTAAATGAGTTAATAATATGATGCTAGGCAAGTTGTGCTTTTCTTATTCTATTAAAATTCCCGCTTTTTCCTCAATTAGATTTGAATCAAGAAAATTGTACTTTTTTGAGTAATTCTCTAGCGTGGGGTACATATTTATGAGCTCAGGGTCTCGGCTGTCATAATTTTGACCTTTCAACACTTTTTCTTTTTCCATCATTTTATTAAACATTACCGCATTGGGCCATCATTAAGAATTATCTGCCAAAATTAAAACAAGAACTTCATACTGGTTCAAAAAACAATTCATAACCTCTTTCGATATACAATAAGACACAACACTATTTGAAGTGTTAGTGCAATACCATTTGTTAGCCATAATGCAGTTGCCCTGAATCTAATTCCGTACAATCCCCAAAACAAGTAAATAAGGACCCATCCTACCAAAAAGAAAAAGGAAAGACTACTTTGTTTCTTACTTTGCAACTCCTTCACTGCCTGGACAAGTATGGTAAAGCAAGCTATCAGACCTATTGCGGTACCAAGCCCTTCAAATACACCTTCACTAATTGAGTCAAGAAAGTCCAACTTTACTAATTTTCTACAAGATTAGAAAGTTTAAAGCAATTAGAATTTTACATAGGTTAAAAAACGTGCTTTGCACGTAGCCTACTTAAAGTTACTTGGGTCATTCCCAGATAAGAGGCTACATATCCTAAGTTGATACGTTTGTATAGATCCCCTTTTTCCTGTATAAAGCTTTGAAGGCGTTCTTCTGCGGATTGGGTTGCAAGTGAAATATGCCTAAGTTCTAAATCAAGAAATGCTTTTTGGTGAACCAAACGAGACCAGTTCGCAATTTCAATATTTCTTTCATATAATGCATTTAATTCTTGAACCGGTATCGCATACAAGATACAGTTCTCTAACAGGTCAACATATTCATACCCTGGTTTGTTTTCGTAACTACTTAACATTGAAAAGGTAATATCTCCCTCCTTACTGAACCAAGAAGTTGATTCTTTGCCATCAACAAAGCAGTACGATCTGGTTATCCCCTTTTCAATAAAATAATAGTTTCTCTCTACAACCCCACTTTTTATTAGAATATATCCTTTAGGTAAATGATGGCATTCCATCAAATTAGCAAGCTCCTTAACTGAGGAATCGCCTACATTATAAATTGCCCTAATGCTTTTTATGATATTTTCCATTTTACTTTTTTGAAAATCCTTAAGGCCTATTCTTTTGCTAGAAAAATGTGTTCTATTTGTCCAAAGATTGGCGGTTAACACTAACAGCGCCAAGAAGTCGATTAGAAGGCCAAATATTCTTGTTGATAATAAGAACCAAGCTTACTCTCTTCGTTCAAATGCACACTTTGAATCTTCTTTGCGTAAAATTAATGAACTGTTTACAGAATATATAATTGACAATTGGGGAATTGAAAAAGGCAAATTATTTTTTAACCTATGTAAAATTTTAAATTTTGAAAACCACTTATTTTGCAATCAAAATCTTTGAAAAAGTATGAAACAGGTTTTTTTAGGAAACACAGAAATGTCTGTTTCCGAGCTTTGTTTAGGAACTATGTATTTCGGAACCAAGCTGAATCAAGCCCAATCTGAACTTATGTTGGATTGTTTTGTTGATTGTGGAGGTAACTTCATAGATACCTCAAATAACTATGCCTTTTGGATGGAAAATGGAAAAGGCGACGAGAGCGAGGAAGCCATTGGAAGATGGTTGTCCAGTGGCAGGAAAAGAGAGGAAATTATACTGGCGACAAAATGTGGCGGAAGACCAACCATTTATAAAGACAATCTTGATGACATAAAACTGGAAGGGCTCTCTTTCAACACTATTCTCAAAACAGTCGAAGGCAGTCTAAAACGATTGAACACAGATTATTTAGACGTATTGTACTCCCACATCGATTTTCTTGAGTATCCTATTGATGAAAGACTTGAAGCCTTTACCAGACTCAAAAAGCAAGGAAAAGTAAGATGCTTGGGAACAAGTAACACCCAAGCTTGGAGGATTCTCGAAAGCCAAAACCGAAGTAAGGAATTACATCTGGAAAATTATTCTGTTATTCAACAAAAATATTCCTTCTTGAGACCCAAATACAATGCGGATTTTTGGGTACAAAAACTTTTGAACAGCGAAATGTTGGATTTAATCAATAACCGTGATGATTTGACCATTACTGTTTACTCCACATTGTTATCAGGAGCTTACGTCAATTTTGACGGTAAATTGCCCAATGAATACAACACTCCGGACAGTATTCATCGTATGGCTACTTTAAAGCAAATGGCAGAAGAGAAGGGAATAATGGTAAATCAACTTGTTTTAGCATGGATAATGCACCATACTCCAAAAATCATCCCTTTGATAACGGGGAGCAAAGTCGATCAATTAAAAGAAAGCATTGAATCTACGGGTATAGAATTGACGAAAAGTGAGTTCGTAGAACTGAGCAATTCAGGAGATTAAACGGAACCATATGAGACTTAACAAATTAGGGAGCTCAGATTTATAAGCTTGTACAATAGGATTGGGTACCTGGGCAATTGGCTATGGAACATTGGCAGGGGGATTGTTGACAGGAAAGTTTAAAGAAATTCCGACCTTCACTAAAAAAACCCACAAGGCCCAATTTTATAGAGATTTTCAACCAAAATATTGGGATGAAGTTCAGGAATTATTGAAGATAATTGGTAAGAGCCAAAGATCCACAACCAGTTATTCAAAATGCAAATGAGATTGTACTAGCTGGCACTGATTTACTCCGCCAATGATGCCTCTTATGTAGTGGATTTATCAATATTGTCAAAGCTTCCCCTTTCGGCAATTTGGTGCGATCCACGCAACCACAGATATCAAAGGGAAAACACTATTGACCTTTCAAATAAACTAAATAGCCAAAGATTCGACCCCCCAGGCAAATTGGGTGAAGGCAACGACTGGGTACTGTTTTTGAGCGACTAACGGGCCATTGATAATTTTCCGGCACAATAGTTAAAAAGGTATTCAAAGAGCAACTTGACAGCTGTCACTAAACTTATTTAAGCTGTGAGGCCAAACAGATATCCCTCTATTTTTTTGACCGTACCGTAAAACCACCGTTTTTTGAGGCCACTTGAATCTCTATTGGATTCTAATTTTTTTAACTCGGTGGCAATTTGTCCAAATTTAATCATGGCTGGCATCATGTTATTATGAATCTTCTTCAGGATACTCTACATCTCATTTCAAGATATGTAACTAATCTTGTAAAACAATCTGCTCCATTACTAATAAGCCGTTTGTGAAACTCTATTACTCGGTAAGTTTAAAATGTTCTGATTTTCTAGAGAAAATGGTAGAATTCTTTTTTTAATAGATTAAATGAAGGGAGTCCTCATAAATTAGCTTTTAAGGAGGATTCTCGTATGTTTAAACTACCGTCTAGAACAATAGTTTCAGACAAGATTGGCTCGTTGTTAATTAATTTCATCAACATTTCAGCAGCGGATTTACCCATTTTATACGTGGGTTGTTTTACACTACTTAGTTTGGGAGAAACCAAACTAGCCATTTTAGTCTCTGTGAAGCCAATTACACCTATATCCTTAGGTACCTCTATCCGGTTTTGTTTTAAAACTGAAATTGTACTTAGAGCAACAAAGTCACTTACGCATATAAAGGCCTCCGGTAAATCTTCATTGTCTATTAGTTTTTGAACTGTTGCCATGGCTTCTTCAGATAAAATACCTGTTTCTATGACTTTGTAATCGTCCTTTGAAAAATGATGTTTTTCCATAGCCTTTATAAATCCTTGAATCCGATCTTTTGTTATCCCTAAATCATTGCTTCCCGATAAATGATAAATTCTTTTGTACCCTTGATAAATGAGGTGTTCGGTAGCAAAAAAACTCCATTTCGTATTGTTGAAAAGCACTTTTTTGGCAGGAAACATTTTTTCAATACGGTTTAAAAACACAATGGGATATCCTTTGTTGATCTCATCAAGATAGTAATCCATGTTTTTACTTTTAACGGACGGACATATAATGAGTCCGTCCATCATATTTTGAACCAATGTTTTCACGTTTTTTAACTCCCTTTCAGGATTGTTATCAGATTGCATTATCAAAACTTGATAGCCTAAGTCAACCAAAATATCCTGAATACCCCGAATCACTTCGGAATAGTATTCATTTATAAATTCAGGCACTACAACTCCAATATTAAAAGTTTTCTTTTGGGTCAATTTCTTAGCAATAGGGTTGGGATAATAACCCATCTCTCGCGCTACCTTTAAAATACGATTGCGTGTTTCTTTTTTAATGTCGAATGTATCGTTAAAAGCTCTTGAAACAGATGAAATGGAAACGTTTAGTTTTTCAGCCACATCTTTTATGGTAACATTTTTCATTTGTCCGCCTTTAATCTAAAAATAGTCATTAATTAATGAAGCACTATCTAAAGTCACGATTCGGTTTCGGAAACGTTTCCAACCATATTAATACGCTTTTTACTTGATTTTGTACACATAAGTTTGAAAACAAAGAAGATTGCCATTTCTTTAGCTAATTGATTTTCAATTTAACTCCTTATGATGTGTAAGGGATATTCGTATTAGATGAGCAACATTGATTACATTGTTATAATAGTGTTTTCCCTGGTCATAGTACTGGCCGGCTTAGCTTTTCGAAAACGAGGAGCAGATATGAAATCTTATTTTGCCGCCGGAGGGGCTGTACCCTGGCCCATGAGCGGATTATCACTGTTTATGAGCTTTTTCTCGGCAGGTACCTTTGTAGTTTGGGGGTCAATTGCCTATGAATTAGGATGGGTCTCGATTACCATTCAAATGACAATGTGTATAAGTGGATTTTTGGTGGCTTATTTTATAGCACCCGCCTGGAGAAAAACAAATAGCCTTACCGCAGCTGAATTTGTTAGGGATAGATTGGGAGACAACGTACAGAAATTTTATACCTACCTGATACTAATACTGTCTTTGGCATATGCCGGAGCTTTTTTGTATCCTGTTGCTAAAATTATTAATGTATCAACTGGATTTTCAATCAATGCGTGTGTTATTGTTTTGGGCGTCTTGATTTTGCTTTACACGGTTGTTGGCGGTCTTTGGGCAGTTATTATAACGGACGTACTGCAATTTGTTATTCTATCTGCTTCTGTGATTATAGTACTCTATCTATCGCTACAAGAAGTAGGGGGCTACAGCCAATTTGTAGAAATGGCCCCGGACGACTTCTTTGATTGGACAAGTGGCGAGTATACTTGGTGGTTTATTATTGCAATGGCCATTTTTAACACAATTTTTATCGGTGGTAATTGGGCATATGTTCAACGATATACCAGCGTTAAAGATGCTAAGAATGCCAAAAAAGTAGGACTGACTTTTGGTTGGTTGTATTTGTTAAGTCCATTTTTATGGATGTTACCACCAATGATATATCGAGTATTAAACCCTTCTTTGCCTGGTCTGGAAAATGAAGGCGCCTATTTATTGATATGTAAACAAGTACTACCTCTGGGAATACTGGGACTAATGCTCGGAGGAATGGTCTTCGCTACGGCAAGCTCAGTAAACACAACTTTAAACCTTGCTGCTTCCGTAATAACCAATGATATTTTTAAGGTAATAAGCCCGAATGCCACAATAAAACAAACTATGTACGTTGCAAAACTTTCAACCATTCTATTTGGCATTGGTACGATCTTAGTGGCCCTATTGGTACCAGCTGCTGGAGGAATTGTGAATGTAGTATTAAGTGTTGGCGCAGTAACGGGTTGTTCTTTATATGGCCCCATAGTTTGGGCAATTTTTTCTAAAAGACACACGGGAAAATCGATCTTATGGATTTCAATAATAAGTTTGTTAATTAACACAATACTTAAGTTTTTTGCGGATGATTTATTGGGTGCGTCACTATCGAGGGCGAACGAGATGCTCGTGGGGTCGGTATTACCTTTACTTTTATTAGGGGCATACGAATTACATGCTAAAATTCAAAACAAGAAAAGTATTGATTATATAAAGTATTGCAAATTAAAAGCGAAAGAAGCCATTGAAGATGTTACTGAAATAGAACAAAACACCTTTGGATTTAAGGTACTGGCAACAACTTTGTTTGTTGTAAGTATTCTGATTATGATTCTAGGGTTCCTGGCCAAAGAATCCAGAGTAATAGTTTTAGCGGTTGGTGCATTGATATTAATTATATCAGGCATTATTCATCCAAGAGTTAGAAAAAGAATTGCGCCGAATACATAAGTATTTTTATAAAAACTATACGACAAAATGATCAAAAAAGGTTTCGAGTCTATCAGAGAGAATAAACTTCTTATGTTAAAAGCCGATCTAGTAGTCGTCGGAGGCGGTTTAGCAGGGGTTTGTACAGCTATCGTTGCTGCCAGGGAAAACGTTAAAGTCATTCTAGTACAAGACAGACCAGTTCTTGGTGGCAATGCTTCCAGTGAGGTTAGATTGTGGGCTTTAGGAGCTACTTCATCCATGGGCAACAACAATCGATGGGCAAGAGAGGGAGGATTGATCAATGAAATCTTATTGGATAATTTAAAACGAAACAAAGACGGAAACCCGCTTATTTTTGATACTGTCCTATTGGAAAAAGTGTATGAAGAAAAGAACATTACATTATTATTGAATACCTCCGTTTACGAAGTTGAAAAATCCCATGAAAAAACCATAAAAAGCATTAAAGGCTTCTGTAGTCAAAACGGTACCACTTATCAATTAGAAGCCCCATTTTTCTGTGATTCGTCTGGAGATGGAATTGTGGCATTTCAAGCTGGTGCTTCGTTTAGAATGGGAGCCGAAACACCGGAAGAATTTGATGAAGGTTTCGCGCCTAACATTGAAGATTATGGCAACCTACTTGGACATTCTTTATATTTCTATACCAAAGATCTTGGTAAACCAGTTGAGTATATAGCACCTTCATTTGCTATTGACAATGCGGGAGAATTGCCACGTATTCGCAATTACAGATTAAATGAACATGGTTGTAATCTGTGGTGGGTAGAATACGGCGGAAGACTTGATACTATTCATCAATCTGAAGAAATCAAATTTGAACTATGGAAAGTGGTATACGGTATATGGGATTATGTAAAGAACAGCGGAAAATACCCAGACGCCGAAAACCTGACCTTAGAGTGGGTAGGAACTATACCAGGAAAAAGAGAAAGTAGAAGATTCGAAGGTGATTATATGCTCACACAAAAAGACATCGTTGAACAGCGAGACCATTATGACCGAGTTGCTTTTGGTGGATGGGCTATGGATCTTCATCCCGCGGATGGAATTTATAGCGACTACAATTCCTGTACGCAATGGCACACCAAAGGTATCTATTCAATACCCTACAGATGCTACTACAGCAAGGACATTGAAAACCTTTTTTTTGCAGGTAGAATTATTAGTGCATCGCATGTTGCCTTTGGCTCTTCGCGAGTTATGCTGACCTGTGCCCATGGTGCTCAAGCAGTCGGAAAAGCTGTGGCTTTGTGTTTAAAAAACAACTGGACTCCACGCAATCTAGCGGCAAAAGATAAAATAGGTCTGCTACAACTTGCTCTAAATCGAGAAGGCCAAAGCATACCAAGATTACAGCCGCCAGATTTGGAAGATTTGACCACAAAAGCAGAGATATCAGCTTCTTCAGAATTAGAATTGAGTCATATGAACGAATCAGGGGAATGGAAACCGCTTTTATTCAATATGGCTCAAATTCTTCCCTTAGAGGCAAAAAACAGTTATAGATTTAAAGTTAAACTAAAAGCTGAGAATAATACTTCCATTACCATAGCATTAAGAACAAGTTCAAAGGAAACACATTTTACCCCAGATGTTGAGATTCAATCCAAAACATTTAATTTAATAGAAGGTGAGCAAGAAATTACGTTTACTATCGATGAACCAATAACTAAGGATAGCTACGCATATGTGTGCTTTATGAAAAATGAAATGGTTGAAATTATGCTTTCAGATGACCGTTTTTCAGGAATTATGACGGTTTTGCAAAAGGAAACTCCCGCAGTTTCAAACTACGGAAAACAAGAACCTCCAGAAGGTATCGGAGTCGATACTTTTGATTTTTGGACCCCCGAAAAAACACCAGAGGGTAAAAATATTTCGATGACTATAGAGCCTCCTATTCAGAACTTTTCTTCCATAAATATTATGAACAGTCATGTAAGACCTACTTCCGAAGGGTATTCAAACGCTTGGCTGGCCGAATTGAATGATGAACGACCAGAACTAAAAATAAGTTGGGCGGAAAAGCAAAAAATAAGCATGCTCCGCTTATTTTTTGATTGCGATTTTGACAATGCACTGCCCTCTGTATTTGTTACACATCCAAATTCTGAAATTCCTTTTACTGTCAAAGAATATCTAATCTATGACGATAACAAGAACCTTCTTTATGAAAAGTCTGACAATTTTCAAGCTGTCAATAAGGTAGTATTTGATGAGCCCATAGTTACAAAAGAGCTAAATATTGTTTTGACCAAAAAAGACGTAAATATACCTGTTAGCGTATTTAAAATTTCAGCATATTCCGAAAATCATCTTTGACAATTATAAGTACAAGGTTAAAAAAATCTCATAAAAACGAACGTTTTAAAGGACACCAGATTACCCATCAAGGTTTGTTTAATAGAATACGATGTTAAAACGTGTCAAACAATAGAATTTTAAATTGTCCAGTGAAAAATAGCAAAATGTTGTACCAATGTTGTACTCATTTTATTTGGTTTTTGTAACCTTATTTAAAGTCTTGCCGTATTTGTTATTTTGTAGAAATTACAATTTCAGTATCCCACTAAAGGAAGAATTGATAGAACCAACAGAATGGACCACAAATAGGAGACTCCAATAAAATGGTCATGTTCCCGTAGTTGATTTATAAATCATCTATTTTTAATACTCATTTATCGAAACTAAATTTGCAAAAAGCCAATGTAGACCTAATTTAACATCCTAAACTCTTTGGGGGAATGCCCAACCTGTCGTTTGAAGAAGCGACTGAAATGTTGAGGATATTTAAAACCCAATTCATAAGCAATCTCACTTACCGATTTGTTGGGATCGAAGACTCGTTCTTTTGCTATGTCTATTAACTTTGCCTGAACATATTCCTGTGCAGATTTCCCAGTTTCCTTTTTGATCAGATCACCAAAATAATTGGAGGATAAATGCAATTGTTCAGCAAAATAGCCCACTGAAGGCGTACCGTGCTTCTGTGGTTTTTCCGAATTGAAATAGCCGTTTAAAAGCATATCAAAATTTTTAACGATTCCTTGGTTTTCAGTTTCCCGGGTCAGGAATTGCCTGTCATAGAAACGGATGCAGTAATCCAAAAACAGTTCAATGTTGGCAACAATGAGTTTTTTACTATGCTTGTCAATAGTCTGTTCCAACTCAAATTGAATCTTATTCAATAAGCTGAGAATGATTTTTCTTTCTTTGGTCGATAGGTGAAGTGCTTCGTTTACCGAATACGAAAAGAAACTGTAATCGCCAATTTTACCTCCCAATTGAGTTCCCAGAAGTAAATTCGGATGAAATAACAACGCATATCCCTTAGGGCGAAAATTAGGATCATTATAGGTTAACCCAATGACTTGATCGGGAGCCACGAAAACCAAGGTTCCTTCATCGTAATCATAAGGCTTTCCACCATACTTCAGTTTGCAACCCTTGGCATCTTTTAAGAATACGGCAAAGCAATGAAACCGTAAAGCATTGTACCCCTTAATAATTTTTCCATTATCGTTCACCTCATTAAAATCTACCACCCCCACCAATGGGTGCAAAACTTCTTGGTTTCGCAAATTAAGATAATCGCCTACGATGTTAATATCCAGAATATTGCCCATGAGTTTTCCTAATCTTTCGATAAATATAAGACTTTGATTATCAGTTAATCAAACAGTAACCCCAAAATCCGTAATTAGGGTAGGATTATCCGTAACTTGGGTAAGCCTATTGGTCTCAAAGGATTGTATTTTTGAAGAGATATGTACTTAACATTAAAAAAACAAGAATATGAGGACACTGCTAATCGGAATCTTTTTAATTACCTTGGGTGTATCATGCCTTGCCCAAGATGCTTCTATTGAACAAGAAATCAAGGAGCTTTCCAAAACCAAATGGCAATGGATGGCCGAAAAAAACGTGGGTGAATTGACTTCTCTTTTTCACGAAAAATCAAAATTTGTGCATATGAGCGGCTCATGGAAAAAGGACCGGGAACTCGAAATCATAGAAACTGGAAGCATTTGGTATAAAAAAGCCGATGTACATGATGTAGCTGTGGAAGTCTTCGGCAATGGCACTGCGGTACTCTGGAACAGAATAACCTTAATAGCCCATGTTCGTGGGAACGATGTATCAAACGAATTTACGGTAACCGAATTCTACAAAAAGCAGGGGGATAATTGGAAATTGTTGAACCTTACCTTTAGTAAGGTACGTGACACCCATAAGATCGAGCATTAAATAGGCAATCTTAATGTGATAAATTCTTAACTTCAAGGAAATCTTTACAACCATGGCAAAATTCAATCTAAAAATCAACGGAAAAAACCACGAAGTTGACGTTGACCCTTCAACACCCATGCTCTGGGTGTTGCGCGACCACCTAAAATTGATAGGGACAAAATACGGCTGTGGAATCGCACAATGTGGTTCCTGTACGATTCATTTAAACGGTTTGGCCGTTAGGTCTTGCATGCTTATGGTATCTGCCATAGGTAACCAAGAAGTCACTACCATCGAAGGACTTTCTGAAAATGGTGACCATCCAGTTCAAAAGGCATGGCTGAAGGTAGACGTTCCACAATGTGGCTATTGTCAAGCAGGACAGATTATGACCGCCGCTGCATTGTTGGAACAGAATCCGAATCCCTCAGATTCAGAAATCGAGATGGCCATGAATGGTAATATCTGCCGTTGCGGAACATACACCAGAATTAAAAAAGCCGTCCAATTAGCGGCCACAGATACCAATTCCTAAAGCAAAGACCATGACACTCATAAGAACAAAAATCGGCCGTCGTGCTTTTATCAAAAACACTAGCCTGGCCGGTGGTGGACTCGTCTTGGGTTTTAATATCTTAAGTTCCTGTAAGCCCGAACAAGCCAAAGAAATGGCCTCCATTGAAATGCCCAAGGAATGGTTCGAGATAAATTCCTACTTGAAAATAGGAGATAATGGCTTGGTGACCATTTACACGCCCAATCCCGAATTTGGACAAAATATAAGAACCTCCATGCCTATGTTGATCGCCGAGGAATTGGATGTGGATTGGAAAAGCGTAATCGTTGAACAAGCTCCTTACCATGCTGAAAAGTATGGCTTTCAATTTACCGGTGGGAGCCAAGGAATTAGAAGAAGGTGGGAGCCCCTTCGCATGGCGGGTGCTTCGGCGAGACAGATGTTGCAGGAGGCTGCGGCCCAATCCTGGCAGGTACCCATAGAAGAAATTACCGCCGAAGGCGGTGTTTTGGTCCATGAAACGAGTAATCAATCGGCAGGTTACGGAGAAATGGCCTCGGTAGCAGCAAAGCTACCAGTGCCCGATGAGGTGGAATTGAAAGAAGTCAAAGATTTTAAGATTATCGGCGAGTCCCATAAAAATGTAGATGCAAAAAGCATCGTTACCGGTAAACCCATGTTCGGGTCGGATTATCAGAAAGAAGGGATGTTGATTGCAATGGTCGAGCACCCTCCAGCTTTTGGAATGACATTGGAATCAGTTGATGTTACAGCTGCTAAAGCCATGCCAGGCATCAAGGATGTAGTGACCATAAAAAGTTTTAAGGATGGATTTGAAAAAGGCGGTTTTGATACCAATGCCTTTCCTGAATTGGTGGCGATAGTCGGTAACTCCACCTGGGAGGTGATGCAGGCCAAAAAACAATTAAAGGTTAAGTGGAAGCCCATTACTGGCTATTCCGAAACGGTCAATGGGTTTAGGGGAAAAGAAACGAAAAATATTCCTGCTGGCTTGGAATCAACGGAAACCCATAAGGCCAAGATGGAAGAATTGGCAGGCAAGGCAGGAAAAATTGTTCGAAAGGACGGCAAGCCCGAGGCGGCTTTCAAGAATGCCGCAAAAATCTTGGAGAGAAGTTATTCCGCACCTTACCTTGCACATAACTCTATGGAGCCGTTAAACGCTTTTGCCCATGTCGTAGGGGATAAAGTAAAAATTGCGGCACCCGTACAGATACCTTCATTGATCGTTCCCACCATTGCCAGCAGTCTGGGAATTCTGGCAGAAAATATTGAAATGGAAATCCCCCGTATGGGTGGGGGTTTTGGCCGCAAGGCCTATGCCCACTATGTGGTGGAAGCGGCCTTGATTTCCCAAAAGGTAAATGCACCTGTTAAATTGCTGTATACCCGGGAGGACGATATGACCAATGGAATTTATCGGCCTACCTATCATGCGACCTACCGTGCTGCTTTGGATGAAAATAACAATTTGATGGCCTTGCATGTGAAGGCAGGCGGTATTCCCGAAAGCCCATTATTCGCCAATCGTTTTCCGGCGGGTGCCTTGGATAATTATCTGGCTGAGGAATGGTCAATTGACAGCAATATCTCCATTGGTGCGTTCCGTGCGCCGCGTTCGAATTTCATGGCTGGGGCTGAGCAAGCTTTCTTGGACGAATTGGCGGAAACCTTAGGTAAGGACCCCATCGAATTTCGACTGGACTTGCTAAAACGGGCCAAGAAAGATCCCGTGGGTGAGCAAAACGATTATGACGCCGAACGGTATGCAGGAGTTTTGGAACTTCTTCACGAAAAAGCGGCCTGGGGACAAGATAATGGGAATGTGCACAGGGGTATATCGGCTTATTTTTGCCATAATTCCTACGCCGCCCACGTATTGGATCTGACCATCGAGAATGGCAAACCGGTGGTGCAAAATGTATGTTGTGCCATTGATTGTGGCATTGTTGTAAATCCCGATGCGGCCAAAAATATGGCAGAGGGAGCTATAATCGATGGTATTGGCAATGCCTTTTTTGGTGAACTGACTTTTAAGGATGGTATCCCCCAAAAGAACAATTTTGACCAATATCAAATGATTCGTATGGCAGATGCTCCCAAAGAAATCGATGTTCATTTTGTACAAAACGAAATCGCTCCGACCGGAATGGGAGAACCACCATTTCCACCCATTTTCGGGGCGTTGGCCAATGCCTTGTATCAAGCCACCGGACTAAGACATTATCAGCAGCCTTTTGTTTCCGATAGGCCTCCTTTGGTAGGTTAATTTTCAATATATTCGGTTATACTATGACATTTGTAAAAACAAAAATCGGAAGACGGTCCTTTATAAAAACTACTTCTCTGGCCAGCGGTGGAATGCTATTGAGCTTCAATTGGCTGGCATCCTGTAAAATGACACGGGAAGAAGTATCTGCTTTGCCCAATGAATGGTTCAAGCTAAATGGCTATTTGAAAATTGGTGACAATGGATTGGTCACCATTATGTCGCCCAATCCCGAAGGAGGTCAGGGAGTAAAAACTTCCATGCCCATGATCGTTGCCGATGAACTGGATGTTGACTGGAAGGATGTGATCGTAGAACAGGCCGATTTGGATACCGATGCTTTTACCCGTCAATTCATTGGGGGAAGCCAAGCTATAAGGCGCGGTTGGGAAAGTTTACGTATGGCCGGAGCTTCTGCACGGCAGATGCTTAAAGAAGCCGCTGCGCAAACTTGGCAGGTTCCTACGCAAGAAATTACTACAGAGGCAGGGGTTTTGCATCACAAATCAGGTGACCAATCTATGCGATATGGCGAAATGGCTTCCAAAGCTGCTAAAATTCCGGTTCCTGAGGAAGTTGAATTAAAAGATTCGAAAGATTTTAACATCATCGGCACCTCACGAAAGAATGTGGACGGTCCAAAAATTATAACGGGAAAACCTTTGTTTGGGTCGGATACAAATCGAGAAGGAATGTTGATTGCCATGATAGTGCATCCGCCAGCATTCGGACTCAAATTGAAATCAATTGATGATTCAGCCGTTAAGGGCATGCCCGGAATAAAGGATGTTTTTACTCTTAAAGTCTTTAACGACAATTATGAAAAGACTTTTTTTGATACCCGCACCTTCAATGATGTTGCAGTGATAGTAGGTAATTCCACTTGGGAAGTCATGAATGCAAAAAAGGCTTTGAAAATAGAATGTGAACCGATAGAAAGTATCACGGAAACCAGAGATCGTTTTGGCAACAAATGGGAACAGCATACCCCATCTGGTTTGGAAAACACGGATAGTCATTATACCCAAATGGAAGCTATGGCCAACAGACCGGCAACGATACAGCGCAAAGATGGTAACCCGGTGGCGGCATTCCAGAAAGCTGCTAAGATTATTGAACGTACCTATACCGCTCCTTTTTTGGCACATAATTGTATGGAACCCATGAACTTTTTTGCCCATGTAAAAGATGGCAAGGCCGAACTCATTGGTCCACTTCAAAAACCAGAATTTACCGAGCAAACCCTTTCCGCTCGCACCGGAATACCCTTGGAAAATATCGAAATCAAAATGACCCGTTTGGGTGGAGGCTACGGACGAAGGTCATACGCCCATTGGGCAATCGAGGCCGCCCTGATTTCACAGAGGGTGAAAGCCCCCATTAAATTGATTTACACTCGTGAAGATGATATGACCGATGGTGTGTACCGTCCTTCTTACCATGCAAAATTTAGAGCTGGTCTTGACGCCAATAACAACCTAATAGCCTTTCATGTAAAAGCCGGGGGTATTCCTGAAAGTCCCTTGGCTGCCAATCGCTTCCCCGCTGGGGCGGTAGATAATTATTTGGCCGAGGATTGGACTATTGACAGCAACCTCACTATTGGCTCCTTTCGCGCACCACGCTCCAATTTTATGGCCAGTGCGGAACAATCTTTTTTGGATGAAGTAGCGGAGGCCATTGGAAAAGACCCTATTGATTTTCGATTAGAATTGTTGGAACGGGCAAAAGAAAATCCTATCGGGGAGAATAATGACTACGAAGCTGACCGTTTGGTCGGAGTGCTCAAGTTGGTCCAGGAAAAGTCAAATTGGGGCACCTCAGAGGCCAATGTCCATCGTGGTGTTTCGGCCTATTTTTGTCATAATTCCTACGCGGCTCAAGTACTTGATTTGGTCATAGAAAACAACAAGCCAGTGGTGCAAAAAGTTACTTGTGCGCTCGACTGTGGTGTTGTCGTCAACCCTGATGGAGCAAAAAATATGGCCGAGGGCGGCATCGTTGATGGGATCGGAAATGCCTTTTATGGGGAACTGACCATTAAAGATGGTGTGCCCGAAAAGAATAACTTCGATACCTATCGAATGATTCGAATGAGCGAATCACCCAAGGAAATCGATGTCCATTTCGTTGAAAATGACATTGACCCTACCGGGTTGGGCGAACCTACTTTCCCACCGATTTTTGCAGCACTTGCCAATGCATTGTACCAAGCAACGGGCAAGCGGTATTACCGTCAGCCTTTTCTTGTTGAAAAACAAGTGGTCGGGTAGAGCATGAGTTGAAAAGTAGTCCGTAAAACGAATGCTTCATGAGAAACACATTTAGCCAATAATTGGTGGTCATAGAATATATTGTTAGAGAATATCAAATGATATGATTTAGAATGGTGCAAGAAAAAATAGCAAAATGTTGTACCTGCGTAAAAAAGCCTCTTAAAAAATTGACAAGCCTACTTCTTGTGCGGACAGACTTCTCCCCACTCCTTCAACTCTTCGGCGAACATACTTGTTCACCATAAAAAAAGCTCCCCAAAAAATGGGAAGCCTTCCTCTTGTGCGGGCGGAGAGACTCGAACTCTCACACCTCGCGGCACTAGATCCTAAGTCTAGCGTGTCTACCAATTCCACCACGCCCGCATTATATAATTTGCTTTATGAACTTTTCTTAGGTTTCACCCTAAGTTGAGCGTGCCTGCCTGTCGGCAGACAGGTCTACCAA
Source organism: uncultured Flavobacteriaceae bacterium (assembly GCA_947494715.1). Taxonomy (GTDB): domain Bacteria; phylum Bacteroidota; class Bacteroidia; order Flavobacteriales; family Flavobacteriaceae; genus Ulvibacterium. The sequence continues at coordinate 33,551 of CANLWG010000020.1, forward strand.
TTCCACCACGCCCGCAATCCAATACATTCTTTCACGATTGTATTTCGCAAAAGGATTGCAAATATAAAGTAAAAATCCTATTCCCTAAATAATTCGATATGCAAAAAACTTCTTTTTTGTAACTTCGGTTTAAACTCAAGTTCCAGCAAATGGATGATATCACGAACTACATCGAACAAAACAAAGAACGTCTTCTTAATGAACTTATCCAACTCCTAAAAATTCCATCCGTAAGTGCGGATTCGGCCTTCTCCCAAGATATCTTCAATATGTCCGAAGCAGTAAAAATAGCCTTGGGGGAAGCCGGTTGCGACCAGGTAGAAATCTGCGAGACGGAAGGCTACCCTATTGTCTATGGTGAAAAAATAATGGATACCTCCTTGCCCACAATTTTGGTATATGGCCATTACGATGTACAACCACCAGACCCTCTGGACCTTTGGAACTCCCCTCCCTTTGAACCTGTTGTTAAGAAAACCGACCTACATCCCAAAGGTGCCATTTTTGCTCGGGGATCTAGTGACGACAAAGGGCAAATGTATATGCATGTGAAAGCCTTGGAGTTTATGGTAAAGACCAATCAATTGCCGTGTAATGTAAAATTTATGATCGAGGGGGAGGAAGAAGTGGGCAGCAATAGTCTTACGACCTTCGTTGCCGAAAACAGGGAAAAACTGGCCAATGACATTATTTTAATATCCGATACGGGCATGATTGCCCCGGATGTACCTTCCGTCACTACCGGATTGCGCGGACTAAGCTACGTTGAAGTAGAAGTTACGGGGCCCAATCGCGATTTGCATTCCGGACTTTACGGAGGTGCCGTTGCCAATCCAATCAACATCCTTATCAAAATGGTCGCTTCGCTCCATGATGGGAACAATCATATTACCATTCCCGGATTTTATGATAAGGTAGAGGAACTCTCGCAAGGGGAACGAACAGAAATGGCCAAGGCTCCCTTTGATTTGGAGGAATATAAAAGTGCGCTGGAAATTGAAGCCGTTTACGGTGAAGAGGGATTTACTACCAATGAACGGAATTCCATTAGGCCAACGCTGGATGTAAACGGTATATGGGGTGGCTACATAGGCGAAGGTGCTAAAACCGTAATAGCAAGTAAGGCCTACGCTAAGATTTCCATGCGATTGGTGCCCCACCAAGACTGGAAGGAAATCACTGAGCTTTTCAGTAACCATTTTAAAAGCATCGCCCCTAAGGGTGTACGAGTAAAAGTCACGCCACATCATGGGGGCCAGGCATATGTAATGCCCATAGATCATACAGGATACAAGGCCGCGGCAAAAGCCTATGAGACCTCTTTTGGAAAACCTCCGGTTCCGCAAAGAGGCGGAGGCAGTATCCCAATCGTTGCCTTGTTTGAAAAGGAGCTAAAAAGCAAGACGGTTCTTATGGGGTTTGGTCTGGATAGTGATGCCATTCATTCCCCAAATGAACATTTTGGGGTTTGGAACTACCTCAAAGGTATTGAGACCATACCCTATTTTTATAAGTATTTTACGGAAATGAACAAAAAGTAAGTTTCTTACTCGAGAAACAGTGAGGCAGGCTACGCGACTTTAAACATAGGCAAAATCAAAATTGAGAATTGGAGGTTTGACCTCTATAAATTAATTTTGTCTCTACATTTGTAGAATTACAATATTTATTCTATGTTTGTAGAAATAATTCTAATTCCGTAGAACAATGCAATTGACAAAAGCCGAGGAGGAACTTATGAATATGCTCTGGAAGCTTAAAAAAGCTTTCATGAAAGATTTGCTGGATGCGTACCCAGAACCTAAACCTGCGACGACCACCGTAGCTACTCTTTTAAAACGGATGACGGACAAAGGTTTTGTGGCCTATACCTCTTTTGGACGGTCCCGGGAATATTATCCCACGGTAAAGAAAAAGGATTATTTCTCCAGACATGTGAACGGACTGATCAAAAACTTTTTCAACGACAGTCCAGGCCAATTTGCATCATTCTTTACCCAGGAAACGGGACTTAGCAAGGAAGAATTAGAGGACTTAAAGAAATTGATAGACCAGGAAATAAAAAAGAAGTAGTTATGTTGGTATACATTTTAAAGTCGAGTGCATGTCTCGCCCTTTTTCTGCTTTTCTACAAAATCTTTTTGGAACGGGAAAAAATGCACGTTTTTAAACGCTTTTACCTATTGATGTCTTTGGTATTGGCCTTTGCCATTCCTTCTATCACCTTTACGGAATACGTTGAAATTAACTCTGGGAGTACAGAAATTCCAATGGGAATTAATTCCAATGTTCAAGAAGCATCCCAAACAATTTCATCAGATTTGAGTGTTTTGAACATTCCTTTGCTCCTTTGGACAATCTATCTGTTGGGCGTATTATTTTTTGCTTTCCGATTTGTAAAGAATCTATTCAGGGTTATTCACCGCATACGTAGCAATTCCAAATTCAAGATGGAGCATAGTATTTATGTACTACTCTGGGAAAAAATTGTGCCGCACACATTTTTCAACTACATCTTCTTAAGCAAGTCAAAATATGAGACTCAACTGATTCCAAAGGAAGTACTATTGCATGAGGAAACACACGCCAAACAAATGCATAGTTTAGATGTTCTTTTCATTGAGGCTTTGCACATTATCTTTTGGTTCAACCCATTACTTTTTCTTGTAAAGGATGCCATTAGATTGAATCATGAATTTTTAGCTGATCAAGCCGTTTTAAACCATGGGGCATCTTCTCCCTCTTATCAAAACATTCTTTTGGCCTTTACCTCACCCGCAAGCTACGGAAACCACCAGCCATCTATAGCCAATGCCATTAATTATTCATCAATCCGTCTGAACGTACTCGGTAAGAAATTTGAATTTATGAGTCCGTACAGGCAGGTCAAAAAACGATTTACGATCATGAAAAAACAAACATCAAAACAAATTATTTTGCTCAAGAGCATTCTGCTGCTTCCATTGCTGATATTATCGCTTTACAGTTTTAGTGGTAAAAAGGTAATTCTTACTGAAAACCCTGATTCCGAACTATCCCAAATAGATAGTATCCGAGAAAATGTAACATTGGATATGCTCAAAGAATATAACATTTTGGCCCAAAAACACAATGATGTGTCCATGGACGAACGAGATGTAAAAAGAGAGGATATACTACGTATGGAACATATTTACCATCGGATGTCTAAAGCTCAGAAAAATGAATCCAAGCCTCTTCCCAGATATGCCGACCCCCTACAGGAATCACAAGAAGGTGCTACTAAAGAACAAGTTGCGGAATACAATGCCTTGGCCCATAAATACAATGCAATGATCGAAGCGGAGGAAAACATCTTCATCAAAAAGTCCGACGTAGAACTTTTGGAATACCTGCACAGTATCATGACCGAAGATCAAAAAAGCACGGCGGAACCTTTTCCAGATTTTCCAGAGCCACCCGAACCGCCTGCACCACCAGTACATGAAGTAATAGAAATACAGGAAGAAGTAGAAAAGCTGGCTGCCTTGATGACGGAAAAGGAGATAGAAGTAAGACAGCAAAGGACCGAAATGAAGGAGATGGAAATTGAGATGGAAAAACAGGAGGTGCAAATGAAAGAACAGGTTATCGCATTGGAAAAACAGGACAAATTGATGGAAAAGGAATCCCTGGAATTGCAAGAACAGGTCCTCAAGATGGAAAAGCAGGCTAGAAAAATGGAACGAGGCGTTCCGGCTCCACCCCCCCCACCAGAACCAGAATCGCCCTTGGAATTTGTCCAAAAAATGAAGAAAAAGAACGCCCTCTTTTATCACGAAGGAAAAAAGATATCCGCTGACCAAGCCATTGAGCTATTAAAAAATAGCAATGATGTTAACATTAATTCCAAAGGTTCAAAAGGAAAGAGGCCTATCATAGAAATATCCACCGGCCCTTCCCAATAATACATTAATTTCCATATCATCCCATTATGATTTTGACAATAACGAAAACATTGTCCTGGATAACTACATTCCTATTTCTCTGGGCAGGCAATCCCAACATTAAGGACCATATACTTAAACCAAACCTATTCCATTCGAATAAGAATTTGGAAAAGTATCTACAATCATTAGAGCAGAAGGGGTTTTCTGGAACCATTCTAGTAGCCCAAAAAGGGGAAATCATCGCGCACCTTGCCTATGGCATGCGCAATAAATCCGAAGGGCTAAAAAATCAAAAAAGCACCATTTTCGATATCGGTTCCGTTACAAAACAATTTACCGCAGCCGCTATCTTAAAGTTGGAGATGCAAGGAAAACTGTCCGTAGATGACCCAATTTCAAAATACTTTGTCGGAATACCCAGAGATAAAAAAGAGATTACTATCCATCAGCTTTTAACACATACCTCCGGTCTGGTAGCAAGTGTCGGTAACGATTATGAAGAAATCAGTGAGAAGGATTTCCTAAATCGGGTCTTCGCATTGGAACTGAAATCGCCTGTAGGCCAAAAATTCCGCTACTCCAATGTGGGTTATAGCTTGTTGAGTATCATAATCGAGAAGGTAAGCGGCATGGGTTATGAAGCCTACCTCAACGAAGCACTTTTTAATCCGGCCGGAATGCAAAATACCGGCTATATACTCCCTTCCTGGGATTCCAATTCCATTGCAAAAGGATATTCAAAAAAGAAGGAGCATAAAAAACCCAATGAAGAGCATTGGGACGAAGATGGACCTTTTCTGAACCTTAAGGGAAATGGCGGAATCCTGTCCAATACCGAAGATCTATTTAAATGGCATACCGCACTTTTAAGCAATGATGTATTGGACGAAAAAGCTAATGAAAAGTACTTCTACCCCCATACACCAGAAGATGCAAGTGGAGAATCCTTTTATGCCTATGGTTGGGTAAATATGCCTTTGGGCCCGAACAAAACTGCAATTTGGCATAATGGCGGCAACGGTATATTCTTTGCAGACTTTTGGCGATTTGAAGAAGAAGACATTGCCGTCATTGTCCTATCCAATAAGTATAGAAGAGGTAAGGACGATATCATCGCCGAAAAAATTTCAGGAATCATTTTAGAATAATACGATGATGGTAAGCGTAATTTTCCGTTTGTTCTTTTCCAGTATCCTTTGCTATTGCACAGTTAGGGCACAAGAATCGTCTCTCAACATTTCGGAGCCCTATGGCAATTATGAAGTAGGATTTCAAACATGGAATACCTTTGATAAATCCCGAAGTTTTTCTTTTGATATAAACCGCCCCGGCATGGATCCGGACAAAACCATTTTCAGGCCAATTCAAATATGTGTTTGGTATCCTGCAGAAGCCAGTGGCAAAAGCCCAATGAAATATGAGGAATATTTCTTTCTAATGGCCAATGAGACAGGAAAAATAGATTTGTCGAAGACCGCCAAGGACAGTCTGTTGAACAATTTTCTTAAAACCGAGCAGGTGGATCTGAAAATTCTTGAAAAGGAACTAAAGGTGAACATGCGGGCCATAAAGGACGCAACCCACACCGTGACTCAAAAGTTTCCAGTACTGATTTATGGTCCAAGCTGGTCGTCATCAGCTTATGAAAATACACTACTGAGCGAATTCTTGGCAAGTCATGGCTATGTTGTAATCTCTAGCCCAAGCGTGGGCCCGGAAAAACGGGATATGCCCATTTCCAGAATTGGCGTAGAAACCCAAGGCCGGGATATGGAATTTCTATTTAGCATTTTGGATACGCTACCCAATGCCGATACAGATAGGGTAGCCATAGCCGGATTTAGCTTGGGTGGATTCTCCAACATACTGATGATGGCCCGAAATTCTTCGGTAGATGCCTGGATCGGTATCGACCCCAGCATTCATGAGGCCTATGATTTCTTTGAGGATTCACCTTATGAGGACTATAGACGTTTTTCAAAACCCACATTGTTCATCAATTCCTTGGGTTATATGAACGAACTTCCCTTTTATGATAAATTGATTTACAGCGATGCCTATATGGTCAACCTACCCCAATTGGAACACACAGATCTAGCTTCCCAATTCATAAAGCTTTTTGGCTCAAATGACACGAAAGAAAATGTGGCCGTAAAAGTGAAGGGCTATAACCTTATGACCAAGTATATATTGGCCTTTCTGAATGGAGTATTCAGGGATAAGCTCGATTATTCGGACATGACCCAGCAATACTTCGATCCAAGTAAAATAGATACTTCCTTTTTACAAATAAAAACCAAAAAAGGACTGCCCAAAGTAGATGTGCTTTTTGACCGATATAAGAATAGTAAAGGAAAAGGCCTGATTCCTTTTTTGAATTCAACAGTATCCAGAGAGCGGAATATGATTTATCCCGAAGCTGACCTACAAAAACTAATCTATCTTGCAGCACAAAATGATTTGTCACGGACCTCAAAAGAATTGATGGCCTGGTACCAATCCAAATACAAGACAGCCTTTCACGGCAGGGTTTTGAAACATGTCACTTTTGACCAAATGTTGGAACTATTTTTGGAAGTGTACCGGACCAATGAAAAGTGCGACTTTGACTATTACCAATTGAACCATACAGCTCAATTATTGTCCATGGGGGGAAACGGTGAGGAGTCACTTAAATACTTCATTCTGAATACCCAACTGCATCCAAAGAATTACCAAGCCTATTTCAATCTGGGCATTGGATATTTTAGAATGGACGATTTTGACAAGGCCCGAATCAATTTTAAAAAATGTCTGGAATTAAATCCGGATGAACGGTTCAAAGGTCTGGCCAACGATTTTCTTTCCAAATCGCAGGGCAAGAAGTAAAAAAACACATATACGGCCATTATAGTTAATATGGGGAACAGATGTGTTCCTGAGATACCTCCTAACCTTTTTCTTAAAAAGCCTATGGAATGGTATCTCAACAACCAGAATTATTTATTATCCTGGAACAAATCGAAACCTAAAATAGATAGTTTGTCGAAAACGATGTGAAATTAGCAGCTATGGTTTTAGGCAATCATTCCATGTGGGTCGATTACATACTTTTTAGCGGCACCCTTATCAAAATCATCATATCCGTTCGGTGCTTGGTCTAGGCTAATAGTTTGTACATTGACCGCTTTTGCTATATGGACCTTTTCATATAGAATAGCTTGCATCAATTGTCTGTGGTATTTCATTACAGGACATTGACCGGTATGAAACGAGTGAGATTTGGCCCATCCCAAACCTATTCGAATACCAAGATTTCCTATTTTGGCATTTTCATCTACCCCGCCGGGGTCTCCGGTTACATAGAGTCCAGGTATGCCAATGGACCCACCGGCCCTGGTAATGCTCATTACCGAGTTCAAAACCGTGGCAGGCTGTTCTATATGCGAACAATTACCATGTCCCTTCGCTTCAAATCCTACACAATCAACAGCAGAATCCACTTCGTTAATACCTAAAATTTCCGCAATTTGTTCCTCTAAAGTAGCATCCTTTCTTAAATCTACGGTCTCACAACCAAAACTTCTGGCTTGTTCCAAACGCTCCGGAATCATATCTCCGACAATTACCACTGCCGCTCCCAGTAAATGGGCAGAAACGGCACTTGCCAAACCTACAGGGCCTGCACCGGCAATATATACCGTAGAGCCAGGGCCTACTCCCGCAGTTACTGCACCGTGGTATCCCGTTGGGAAGATATCCGACAATAAGGTCAGGTCGCGAATTTTTTCCATGGCCTGGTCCTTATCCGGAAATTTTAATAGGTTAAAATCCGCATAGGGTACCATTACATATTCGGCCTGGCCACCTACCCAGCCCCCCATGTCCACATAACCATAGGCAGCTCCCGGCCTGGCCGGATTTACGTTGAGACAAATACCTGTTTTACCTTCCTTGCAATTTCTACATCTTCCACAGGCAATATTGAAGGGTACGGAGACAATATCCCCAACATTTATAAATTCAACGTCACGTCCCGCTTCAATGACCTCCCCCGTAATTTCATGGCCAAGAATAAGCCCCTCCGGAGCTGTAGTCCGGCCCCTGACCATATGTTGATCGCTTCCACAAATATTGGTCGAAACAATTTTAAGGATTACTCCATGATCGCATTTTCTGTTTCCAATTGCCAATTCTGGAAAGTCAATATGCTGTATTTCTACCACACCGGGTTTAATATAAGCGACACCTCTGTTACTTGCCATGATATACTTTTTCTGGATTAAATAAACGTCAACATTATTGGTTATAATATAGGAAATTTTAATTTATCTATAAATAAATTTGAATATATTATAAAAATTTAAAGCTTTTGTTATTTAATTCATATTCATTGTTGGGAATAAATAACAACCAACTAAGTACAGTTACATCAGTTAATACTTCGACAAGCTTGGTTTACATGAACTATTACAAAACTGAAACCTAACATACCTTTACAACTTTCATTAAGGTGAACAAAATCATAAATTATGGCTTAGCATCCTGATTTCTACGGTATTTCTGTAACATTTTACCGAAAATCACGTTCTAACAATCAATATGATCATCAATCAAATCAGAACACTATGCTACAACGTTTTTTTATCCTCTGCTCAGGGGCGGATGCCTCTATTCTAAAAACCTGTTCCGAAGGCGAGCAGAACAAATATGCCGGTGTTGGGGCCACCGTTTTCTTTACTGCCGCCATGGCCTTTATTGCCAGTAGCTATGCACTTTATACCGTTTTTGATAATGTGTATATCGCTATTTTCTTTGGGGTCATTTGGGGGCTGCTGATTTTTAACCTGGATCGATTTATCGTTTCCACGATCAAAAAGCGAAACAGTTTTGGAAGCGAGCTCTTACAAGCTACCCCCAGGATCATTCTGGCCATTATTATTGCAGTGGTTATCTCAAAACCCCTGGAAATGAAGATTTTTGAAAAGGAAATCAACCAAGTATTGTTGGAAGAGAAGAACGAAATGACCTTGGCCAACAAACAGCAATTGGCACAGCAATATACCCCAAACATTGTAAAGTTAAATGAAGATATTGTTGGATTAAAAGGTGAGGTCAGTAATAAACAGGCCGAAACCGATGCACTTTACGATGTCTTCATTTCAGAGGCCGAGGGCAGGACGGGAACCATGCTTTTGGGCAAAGGTCCCGTATACAAGGAAAAACGCGAAAAGCATGATGCCGCTTTGGCGGAGCTTCAACAACTAAAGCAGGATAACGGTGAGAAAATTAAAGCCATTGAGGGACAAATTGCGGCATTAAATCTGGAATACGCAGAGGTAGTAAAAAATTCCCAGCCAATTATCGATGGTTTTGACGGGCTTATGGCGCGTATCAATGCCTTGGGTAAATTATCCTGGTTCCCTTCATTCTTCATTTTTCTCTTGTTTTTGGCCATTGAAACCTCTCCGATCATTGCCAAGCTATTGGCGCCAAAAGGCGAATATGACCTAAAATTGGAAGATGAGGAAAGTGCCGTTAAAACCTGGGTAACGCAAAAAGTGGAACAACGGGAAAAAATCTTGGCTACGGATACCGCGCTAAACGAAAAAATCTATGGTGAGATCGAGGAGGAAGAAGCGGTCTATGCTTATAAGAAACAGAAAGCCGAGGAACTTCTAAAACTTCAGGCCGATGCCTTTCATGACCTACAGGTGAAGAGCTTGTAATTACACCAAGATTTGCAATTCCCTTTTGCCGGTTATCCCTTTAAGCATAATTGCAATAGTGCAAGTCTCCGCTTAAGGACAAAAATGTTCTCGACAACAAGGAGGTGCTTAATTGTTAGCTCCTGGCAATACCACATCACTTGACGAGCTGCAATAGGGCCACCCAATCTTGTTTGTCTTCGTTAGGAGGAAAACCTAATTCTTGAACTGCACCACCCTGAATAGTTTTGATGGAACCTTGCTGAAGTTCGCCACCCTTTAAAGGGTCATACCAGTGCAGGGTATATTCACCTTCTGCCTCACTTAAATCGATGGCATATTGCTTGGAATCGGGCAAATAAACCGCATATATTTCCCCTGTTTTTCTGAAACAATAGGCTTCTTTTGAGTTAATCAATCCATGTTCCGGTCGCATTTCCCAATAGGGCAAATATGCTCTAAAGAAATGCAGGGCATGGTCCGTGATTTCCCATAAACGGTCTCGTGTACGCCAATCCTCGGTATTCAAATCATGATAGCGATTGTTCGCCCCAAAATACCATTCCACACCGGCCGCTCCGGAAAATAACGTGCCCCAAAGTACATACCGTCGTAAGGTATCGTGGTTTCCGTCCAAGGAATCCGATCGAGCACCAGTATGCCACATGCCAATTTCATCCATAGTAATCATCCATTCATGCTCAGCTTCGCGGGATTTGTTCTTCCAGGTTTCCACAACATTGGCCGCTCCCTCACGCTTATCAACCTGTAATGAAAGTCCATCAAGATGCTTAAAGCCAACTATGGAATCCAATACATTGGCACGCGCAGGTTCATGCGAATGGGTATGCAAGAGAATAGGATGGTCATAGGGGTCTATCTTGGTAATAAAGCGGGTCATCTCCATACGCTGTTTGTCGTTTTGGGCAATAGGTGTAAAATCGGCTGGGCCGTTTTCCTCCCCAAGATTGAAATTCATACCGAGATGATGCCCAAACCGGGCCAAAAGTTCTCTTAAATACAACTGCCGTGAAGGGCCGGTATCACCTCCATCCAGCATGGTCTCGTTTTCGGTTTCCTGAAGTACCATGTGCAGCAAAATTCCTTTGGATTGCATGTGCTGAAAAACGATTTCCCATTGTTCCAATTTGCTTACATCAAAGCGGGTAAAATCATCTGGGGACACGTAGGGCCAAACATCCTTTCCGTCGCCTTTAATGTTATTCGCCAAGAAATACACGACGTTCATTCCCTTGGAAGACAAATAGTTTAAAGCACCGATAAGGCTCTTACCCTTACCATCCTGCCAAGTGGGGTCGCCCTCCTTCCAATCCCTAAGATGTGGTACGTAGCTGTGGATGGTATCATTCGTTTTTGCCTCCCCATCATCATTGGAAGTCTGCATACGATAGGTTCCGTCAAAATCCTCATAGGCCAGCAAATTTTCAGGGCTGTCCGCACCTCCCTTGATCCAATACTTGCCAGAGTCCTTAAATTGAAAATAGCCGTTTGAGGCTATAAGACGGCCATGCGCGCGAAAATCATCCCCTTGTTTATCCGAAGGCACTACCTTAAAATTGCCTGAGGCATTTGCTATTTCTACTAGGGTCCCATCATCGGGATTATCACTTAGGGCTATATTTTCGCCTTTATGCATTCTAGCAGTATAGTTCCATTTCCCCTGTTGATCTGGTGCAAACCGAACTTGCCAAATGTTCCCCGAATCTGCACCGGTCTCTGCTGCATCACCATCCGCCGCATAAAATCCAGAAATGGTATACTCGTTTTCGCCATTTTTAAATGTTACCAACAATCGGTAGTTCAAAAAAGGATTTTCGTCAGCTCCCTCCGAGGTTTCGGGGCCTTTAAAGGATAGGATAACCGTATGCCATTGCTGATATTCCGCAATAGGTTCCTTTTTTTCCTTTTCACCACATGAAAGGCACAGTGAGATTAAGATCAACAAAAAATAGTTCTTCATAATTCTTGGCTGTTTTTGGAATGGGCATGAAGATACTGAAAATTGAAATAATTAGTTGCCCCATATCCTTAGCCAAAGTGCCGCAAGAAGATGTTTGGCATCACTTTTAAACTTCGGGGTTTCCGCTATCATAACCTCATCTCCTTTCGGAATTATATGGTAGCTAAATGCAAAGCGCTCTTCCTTGGAATCCAAGCTAATCAATCCAAATCGTAGATCATTAAAAAACAATTGATCATTCTTTTTTGTTATCGTATACCACCCTTCTACAATATGCTTTAGGCGCTCTATCTTGTCATTAGTAGCCAAACTGCCCAAAAGCTGATGATTTTTGGGATAGGAAGAAAACTGTATGGGTCTGGAATCAAAAAATGAATAACTACCGATCAAATAGGCAGCATTAGTTTCAATATTGGCGGTCCAAAGAATGGAATTGAATGGGGTCGGCCGGGTGTCTAGGGCGATGTAGTCTATGCCCTGTTCCTTCAAGCTATCGGTAAATTTGGTGTAGGCTATTCCTTTTAAAACAAGGGTCAAAACCAAATAGCTACTGCTAACCAGCAACCCTAACTTGTTATATTTTGATCTTTTGGCCGATGTACGCTTTTGAAATAGAACTAGTATCAAAAACACTAAAAGGGGAAGGGTATACAAAGGATCGATCACAAAGATATTTTGAAAGGCGAGGCGTAAATCAAAAGGCCAAAACAATTGGGTGCCCCAGGTGGTAAAGGCATCCAATATGGGATGGGTAAACAGGCCCCAGAACATAAGCTTTGACCAATCCCGCCATGTAGCACCGGATTTTCTTTCTATTCGCGAAATGAGCCAGCCAAAAATCGGGGCGCACAGCAATGAAAAGAAAATGGAATGGCTAAACCCACGATGCCATTCAATGGCCGAGACCGTATCGGTAAAATAACGTGAAAGCACATCCAAGTCCGGTATTGTGCCCGCAATGGCACCATAAAGCAGTGCCTTATTGCCCACTTTTTTTCCTAGAACCGCCTCACCTACTGCGGCTCCGAGAACAATTTGTGTTAATGAATCCATTTTGCAAGTTCAAATTCATAAAGTAGGTCCATATGTCAAGTTTGGTGTTTGGTGCTTCGACTGCGCTCAGCATGACATGTCTGATGAAATTAAAAAAGGTACCTCTTACCTCTTACCTCTTACCTCTTACCTCTTACCTCTTACCTCTTACCTCCAAACTACTTTTTAGGCCTGGGCTTGCCACTTGAAACTGAACTTTTTCATTAAAGCTTTCCCACATCCAATACCACATGCTTTACCGTTTTTCGGTTCCAGGTGTATACCATATGAACTTTCCCATCCGAGGCCTGAATCACAGTCGGATAGGAGTATTCTTCCCCTTCTCTATCTGTTGTTTCCCGAAGAGGTTCCAAGTCTAGTACACGCTCCCATTCCTGTCCATCAGTGGATAGGGCAACACTCAATGGAACTCGATCCCCCCAGTTCTTTTCGGTTGGATTATAAATCAATAGTTGACGTTCATCCTTCAGGGTCACCCCGTCAATACCCGAATTTGGATTTGGGAGCGAAGTAGCGGTCATGTTACTCCAGGTCTTCCCATAGTCCGTGGACCAATTCTGGGTAATAACGTTGTTCTGTGTCCTACTCAACAGCTGTAATTTTCCATCGCCATAATTCAGGATTACAGGCTGTATGGCACCGAATTCTTTCGGATCGTTCAGAGAAGTAGTTTTGGACCAGTTTGTACATTCATCATTACCGGATTCCAAATGTATTTTCCAACCTTCTGTCTTACTTTCAGTGCTGGAAGGCGAAAGCACGGTTCCATCTTTCAATTGAATCGGCTGATTTTTGATGGGCCCTAGGATACCTTCAGGTAGCTTTACAGGTTCGGACCAGGTTTTCCCATCATCCTTGGAGGTCATAAAAAGGCCCCACCATTCTCGTGGACTAGGCCCCACCTTATAAAATAAGTACAAAGGCTGGCTCCTAGGTTTAAACAATACCGGGTTCCAACAAGGATACCGGGTACCGTCTTCCTGAATTCCATTGACCACCTCTACGGGAATGGACCAATCCTCGTTCGTCTTTCTGGAGACCCATATACCCACATCCTTGTTCTTCTCCTTTGTACCTCCAAACCACGCGGCAACGACCACATCATTACTGATTTCCACGGTGGATGCATGGCATTCCGGTGTCAATGCCTTTTCCAGATCATAAATGAATTCTTCGGAAATAACGGCCGGATGATCCAAAGACCGCACCTCGGGCAACTTACCCGACTGCCCCTTACACGAAAATGTTATGGTTATTATCGTAAACACAAATAGTATCCTCATATTAAATTGCTAAATTGATTTTCAGGATTGTTCTAAATCCAATACATACCGTTCAGTTAAAACTCTTTCGATAGGCAGAAGGCGTTTTTGCCATTATACTTTTAAAATAATGATTAAAGTTAGCCAAATTGTTATAGCCGCTTTCAAAACATATCTGCGTAATTTGTTTATCGGTTTCGGCCAAAAGCTTGGCCGCCATCCCCACACGAACGCGTTTTACATATTCCATAAAGGTAAGATCGGTCTTTTTCTTGAAAAAACGGCAAAAGGAACTTGGTGCCATATTCAAAAGAGCGGCCGCTTCCTCCAGCTTTACCCCCTCATGAATATTCTGGAACACATAGGCATATACTTTGTTGACCTTCTCCAAGTTCCTATTAAAAATCGCGGTATGGTCCATAGGGTTTGATAGTTTTTCCCGTTCCTTGATCTGAAGCAAAAGATGGAAGACCTTAAGCATTTCTATGTAATATGCCAAGCCTTCCAATTGGGTCATTTTTTCTAGGATATGACGGATTTGGTTGTCATTTTCCATCTTAAACCGCAAACCTCTCTTGGATTGTTTCAAAAGGACCACCACCTTTTCCAACTCGGGAATCTTGAAAAAATCAGAACTCATGATGTCTTCCGAAAAATGAGTCACGATGCAGAAAGAAGGAGCTGCATTTTTTTCTTCCTGCACCTCCCAGCAATGGGGTAGATTAGGACCCATTAACACCAAATCCCCTGCTTCGAACCTGGAAATATGATCTCCTACGATTCTTCGACCCGAACCAGATTCGATAAAATTAAGTTCAAAATTTTTATGAGAATGTACATTGTCGTTGGACTTTAACGGCAATTTTCGCGAAATGAAGGAATGCCTATTGGGAACGTGTATCTTTTCAAAAACAAACTCCATTAGTAGTTATTTTAACAGGAATCGTTTAAAATACGAAATATAATTCGAAAAAAGGTTAAGATTTAATGTATTTGATACAAAATTATGGTGGTGTTAAAGCGGGATTTATTCGTTATTTGTTTTACCATCATTCCGTAAAAGATGAATCTGCCCATTAAAGGAATCATACCGCCCATTGTTACCCCCTTGTTGGAAAACGGGGATTTGGATAGCCAAGGCCTCCATAATATCATTGAACATATGCTGAAGGGAGGCGTGCATGGACTCTTCCTATTGGGAACTACCGGGGAAGGGCCGAGCTTAGAACATGAACTTAGAAAACAATTGGTTTCGGAAGCCTGTGGGTTCGTCAACAAGCGGGTGCCCGTACTGGTCTGTATTACCGATACCTCATGTAGGGAATCCTTGGAACTGGCACGGCATGCCAAACAAGTGGGCGCGGATATTCTAGTTGTGGCCCCGCCCTATTATTTACCTATCTCCCAAGGCGAAATGCAACACTATTTGGAACATCTGGCACCACAGCTTCCCCTACCCTTTTTGTTATATAATATGCCGAGCTGTACCAAGCTACAGTTGTCGTTGGAAACTATAAAAAAGGGAAAGGAACTTGGCGCCATTGGTATAAAGGACAGCTCCGGCGATTGGAGCTACCTGCATTCCTTGGTCAAAGAATTTAGCGGGAACCCCTCTTTTTCAATCATTACCGGAACGGAATCATTCTTACCTGAATTGATTGCAAAAGGAGGGCACGGAGCGGTTGCGGGGGGTGCTAATTTTTTTCCCCGGTTGTTCGTAGCTTTGTATGAAGCCTGCGTGGCCAAGGATACCGGAACCATCTTGCAACTTCTTAAGAAAGTAAAATTGATCGGCACTTCCATATACAATGTTGGAAAACAAGAATCGAAGTACATAAAAGGCACCAAGTGTGTCCTATCTGTACTGGGCCTGTGCCATGATCAAGTGGCACCACCCTTGAGCCGGTTTACTGCTTCCGAGCGTAAACAAATCAAAAGCCATCTGGCCAATTTCTCATTTGATGATCAACACAGCCCTACTACATGAAGTATGACCTAAGTACTATTGACTTGGTCATTATTGTTAGCTATGGTCTTGTGCTATTGGCCATGGGCATCTATTACTTTAAAAAGAGCAAAACCTCTGAACAATTCATGGTCGCTGGCAGGAGTATTCCTGCGTGGGCGGCCGGCATTGCGGTGATGAGTACTTATACAAGCAGTATTTCCTATATCGCAGTACCGGGAAAAGCCTTCGATGACAACTGGCACCCCTTGATTTTTGCGCTTACCGCCATTCCGGTGACCTGGTTCGTTACCCAGTTTGTAATTCCACATTATCGGAAGCACAAAATCATATCGGTTTATAGTTATTTGGAAGAAAAGATAGGAGGCTGGGGTAGAATCTATGCCGCATTTTCCTTCCTATTGTTCATGGTAGGAAGGGTAGCGGTAATCCTTTACCTTTCGTCCATATTGCTTACTTCCTTCGTGAATACCGATATCGGTACTGTAATACTAATCGTAGGTGCCGTGACCATCATTTACACCTTAATGGGCGGAATGGAGGCAGTTATCTGGACCGATGTAATGCAATCGGTCATTATGATCGGAGGTATTTTCTTTGTAGGGTATGTACTTATTGCGGAAGTTTTTGCACAGCCCGATTATCTGATTCAAAAAGCACTAGATCAGGGTAAGTTCAGCTTGGGCGATTCCAGTTTTTCGTTCGGTGACCGTACTATTTGGGTGATGCTCATTTACGGTATTACAGAAAATGTACGCAACCTCATGGCCGACCAGAACTTTACCCAAAAATACAGTTCCGTCGCTACCGAAAGGGAGGCCAAAAAATCAGTATGGATAGCCATGTTAATCTATTTGCCCCTTACCATTATTTTTCTTTTCATCGGTACCGCCCTGTTTTCATATTACGGTGGCAATCTCCACATATTGGATGAAACCATTACCAAGGGCGACGAAGTATTTCCTTTTTTCATCGCCACGGAACTCCCAATGGGCGTAAAGGGCTTGATGATCTCCGCCATCATGGCTGCTTCAATGAGTACGGTCGATTCGGCCTTAAATAGTTCCGCTACGGTATGGTATATCGATTTTTACAAAAAATATATCGATCCAAATATCTCTAAAAAGAAGAGTCTCGTCATTTTGCGACTATCCACGGTCATATGGGGCATTTTGGGTATTGGCTTTGCTTTATTGATGATAAAGGCCAAGAGTGCGTTGGATGTATGGTGGCAAATTTCGGGTATTTTTGGTGGGGGTATCTTGGGACTCTTTCTACTTGCCATCTACAACGTAAAAATCACTAGGGTACAAGGCATACTGTCAGTTGCTTTTAGTATAATCATCATTATATGGGGTACCTTTCTAAGGGAATTGCCCGAACCCTATAGCTGGGCACAATGCACGCTAGACCCCATTATTATTGGAGCGGCCTCCACGGCCGGACTTATAGGACTGGCGTTGTTCTTTGTGGTATTGAACAAGAGAAGATAAAGGGATGTTTTAAGCCATTTCTTCAGGCTCCGTTGGCCAGAGAGAACTAATTGAATTGTTCCTCAAGAAGAGCATGCTTTCCAATTTTGAGCATGAACTTTTTACTCCACAATTTCCATCTTCTTCAACAAGAACGATGCATTCATATTTTGGCAAATGCCCGCTTTGAACTTATAATCAAAATGCAGTTCATTATCGATGATTTCTGCGTCAAAGTAGTAATTGCGAATTTGATCAAATTCATTTGCCGCATCGCATAGGCTCAGATCATGAGTCGCTATTATTCCGGTAGATCGGGAACGGACCAATTTTTCTACAAACTTTCGTGAGCCCTTGGCCTTGTCGGTGCTATTGGTACCCTTTAGGATTTCGTCCAACACAATGAAATACCGGTCCTTCCGAATCTCGTCAACAATAAACTTCAAACGCTTCAATTCCGAAAAGAAATACGACTCTTCGTCTGTCAAAGAATCCGTTGTTCGCATACTTGTTATCAGTTTAATAGGGGAATATCGCGCTTTGGAAGCACAAACGGGAAGCCCGATATTAGCCATCGCGATTTGGAGCGATACGGTCCTTAAAAAAGTACTTTTACCCGCCATATTGGCTCCCGTAATAATAAAAAACTGTTCCTTCTCGATTTTAAAATCATTTAAAATACTTTTACTGGGGTCTAGCAATGGATGCCCGGCCTTTTCCGATTCCAAAATTGTTTCTTCCCCAGATATTGATGGAAAGCTATAGGAGGGATGGTTAAAGACAAAATTGCCCAGACTATTGTAGGCATCAAAAAAGGCTATGGTTTGGAACCAGCCTTCTACCTTGGGACCATATGATTTAAACCAGTCTTCTATGGCATGGGCCAATTGAAGGTCCCGTAACATAAACGCATTTGCCAACAAACCGATAATGATGTTATACCGTTGATCCAAGGCGTTTAACAGTCTGGAAAATTTTTTTAGAATCTTGGATGCCTTATCCGCTTTTTCTATGATCAGACTTCTTTTTTCGGATAGTAAATCGGATGTAAGCTCCATTTGCTCCAACTCCGCTATCAATTTTTGATACTGTTGAAAAGTACTCTGTATTTTGGACGTATCCCATGAAAGCTTGTTTATGTTACTTAAAAATCTTCCGGTAATACCCCACCCTAGAAAAAACCATCCGACCAAAAACCATCCCGAAAC
Source organism: uncultured Flavobacteriaceae bacterium (assembly GCA_947494715.1). GTDB lineage: Bacteria > Bacteroidota > Bacteroidia > Flavobacteriales > Flavobacteriaceae > Ulvibacterium. Next base: position 52,088 of record CANLWG010000020.1, read on the forward strand.
CGTATCCAAAAAATACAGTACCCAAACTATCAGGGACAGAATACTAAAAATCGTGGGCAGGAACTTCATTATAGCAGGTACAAAAGGACGATAGTTCTGTATCCATTTTATAATCGTGGTATATTTTGTTTCCGTCCTTACCAAAGTGGCGATGGCCGAAAAATTCTGCCGCCATTCCGGTATTTGGGACAATTCCTTTAGGGCCTCCTGCTTTTGCGGAATGCTATCTATGGTATTCCCGGTTAAGATTTCCGCCAAGGTTTCACTGCCCTGATGCAGTGTGGTTCGATTGCAATACTGATAGAAAGAGCCCCTCCCAAACAAATCGATGTCCTGACTAAAGAAATGACCGGAATCCTTGAACTCATTTCCTTCCGGCAATTGATGGAAATTGCGGTTCAGGACTTCGATTTCGGTTTCATTCATTTGTATTAGCGCCAATAACTTGTCGCGCCGATATTGCAGGTCGGTATGACGCGAAACCAAGAACAAAAAAAGGATAAACGTGACTAGAACTATGCCCCATACCATTGGGGTATTTCCGAATAAAAAATAAATCCCAATGGCCGCACTTGCAAACACTGCCAAACGAATCATACTTGAAGCAAAAAGCCGCCGTTTTACAAGGGATAATGCCGTCTTATGTTTTTTGATTTGTTCAGTGTAGAACAGGAAAGCATCTTGCATAGATTATCTAAAAATGATAAGACCCAAAGATATGTATTCTATACTAGCTTTTTCCCATGGTATATAGCATGGCTATCTGTCCTAGGTGATAAATATCGTGTTGTGCAATACTGGGCAAAACATTTCCGAACGTATATTTTTTTCCAGGTACTTTTTCCTCCAATAAATCATCAGATCTATTGGACAAGATATGTAGAATGGCCTCCTGCGTTCGCTTAAGTTCGGACTTTAATCCTTCCCATTCCTCGTTGGTTGTGATGTTTACCTCCGTCCAATCGTTAGGGCCATCTATTATCAAGTCATAGTCAAGGTCGCCTTCCAATTTTTTTAGTACGAACACTCTCCAATTGAGTATATGCCGAACTAGTACTGCAATGGACTTTGTTCCATATCGTCGTTCATTGACATGCTTCCAATCCAGGGAATCTAATTTTCCCATCAGGGAATCCCCGTACCAAGGCCTGCCATCAAAGCATTCCTTTAAGTCGTGTACTATGGTTTTTATTTTTTGGTTTGACATCACAATACTATAGTTTGAACAATAAAGTTATATGTTTTTTATTGACCAAGATGACCCCAGCTTCACTTTTGAAGGATTATACCAATGGCATGCTCTTATGGACAATAGAAATTCATGAATACGCACTTCATCGATACAAAGCGATTTACTTTTAACTAAGATGTTTAATCTAAAGTTGCCTCAACCCAATCAACCTCATATCGATATATTTTTCCCAAGGAGTCTTTGAAGTATAATTGAATATCATCAAAAATTTCATTTTTCTGTAAAATGGTGAGCATTCCTTTACTTTCATCCGCTTCAATCTTTTCTTTTCTGATTTTAAGTTCTTCCTGAACAAATGCATGAATGTCCAATATAGCAATGGAATCTACATCCTTTGACTCCAGAATCTGAAATGCATGGGTTTGAGGATTGTGCTCGAACAATTCATCTTTCAAATAAAAATCAATATGACCTCCATCTTTTTTTACGACTTCCACAGCATAATCTCCATCAAAAAGATTGAAGGAAACATGTATTTTTTGTGCTTTTTGGGCAATTCCATTAGAGGAGACCAGGAAAATACAGGCCCATAAAATGAACTTATCCATCAACTATACTGCTTCTCATAATTTTTAGTTTGGCCCATTAACCCATTATTATCCTCGGGTAATGAACCCTACCGTCTTCCCTTACTCCTCGAATATCTTCTTCTTCCAGGAAACGGGGTAAAGATGGTAGGAGTCTTCATCCTTTTCCACAATGAAAATTTTCTCGAACAATACGTTTGGTCTATCGTAAAGTCGCGCTTTCATTAAACGTTTGTTCAAATCGTCAATTGTATGGTAAGTAAGCCCCTCTCACTCCTCGATGCTGATTTTTTGTGCTTCCTCTCCTTTTTTATCATAGATGAAATCATTTATCTCGCCCAAGGAGTCCCATCCGAAATTGAAAATGACGGTCAAATCATTTTCTAATCTTTCCATATCATTTTCATCTACATTAAGAATTTCCGAATCATTGGATTTAATATAGATGGCATCGTTTTCTTGCGCATTTCCATGATTGGAAAAAATCAGCAATAGACCAACTAGAAAGCCATACCTAATTACACCTTCTGTTCCCATTTTGTGAAAAATTTGATACAATATTGCGAATTGCAGATTGTTCCTTTGATGTCAACCTGTCCCACGCGACAGTACTTCTCAGTGCATTTCATACTAGAATATAACCCATTTTGAACTTCACAAATCTATAATGAAGGGCAATGGCAAATTTTTTAGTCCAAAGACGTTTCCAACCAATCCACTTCATATCGCATAATTTGGGAACCTTCTTTTTTATAAAGAAAAATCTTCTCAAAATAGTCTTTGTAAGGTCGTATTTTAATGGCTTTTTCAGTGTAATCTTGAGCAACGACTTCGAGACATTTTAACTTAAAATCATCGTATGATCGCACATTCTGTAATGAAGCATCCGAGTTCAAACGGACAACAGAATCATGAAGATCAGGGTTATATAAAAAACTCGCTTCGCTGTCGATTGTAAATTTGACCGAACCATCTTCATATCGATACATAAAAATATCTTGATCATCATTAAGAAAATCAAAGGATAAATGGAATGTTTCTGTACCTTGGCAAAACAGTATCGTAACACTAAAAATGAGCTTGTAGACCATTTACTCCTCAAATATCAAAAACATTTCCCACAGATTAAATTCACCCGATTTTATGGACTCAATGAAAACCATGGAATACGGAAATTCCATAACTTTAAACTCATTCTTACTGATATCCTCAATAGTAAACGAGGTTTCTATACCATCAATATTTGCGACCTTTCGAGGTTTCTCATAGGAAACAAATTCATAATAGTTAGTACTAGGTTGGTCACTTACCAATACGATTTCCTCGTCTTTTAAATGTTCTTTTTTGATTTTTGCATCCTTTGCAAATCCTTTTTCACGATTAGTGTAGTACAATATCCTCAAACGAGCTGAAAACCCATTTCCATTTTTTTCAAAACAGAACAAATCTTTATACTGCTCTCTGTCTATCATTATATGTGCTTTTTGGTTTTTCTGTGAAAATGAAAAAGCACAAGATAATAGTGTTAAAACCAAAAATCTATTTATCAGTATCATATCAATTGCATGTTTCTGAACCTAAGCTTTTAAAATTATTAATCGTCTTGTTAATACTATTTTTTTCGGAACCAGACAATGAGTTCCATTCAGTTGTGTTTTTTAATCCTTCCCATGCCAAGGACTCATATATATTCTGGTTAAGCCCAGGTTGAAACTCCTTCAATATTTCAGTTATAGTATTTCGATAAAAAGATGCCATCTGCTCATGCTGCATTTTATCAATCCCATGACGTTTGTAAAAATCAAATATCCCAGGATAGTCCCCTTGTGAAAGTCTTCTTTTCCATTCTGCCTGTGTTACCCCTTCCAGATTTCCTCCATTATTTAAAATAGACATTATTTTCCTATACATTTCAGCATGTATGATTTCATGAACAATGGTTCTGGCAATCGATAAATTGGGTCTTGTAAGATTGTTTGTGTTTACTTTAATCGTTATATTATAGTTATCCGGGGGAACAGTTTTGGCATTAACATTATTAGGAAGGGATGCATCTCCCTCGAGTGTCAAATGTGTAACAGGAAATTCAGGGTCAAACTTCCGAATTGCCTTTCTAAAATTGCCGCTATGGATTTTTAGTTTTTTATACACGCAATCTGCCTTTCCGGTTAGGTTATTTACAATCTTGTATTTTTCCTCATAGCCCTCCGGGGTTGTATTGAAAAAAACACTGTTTTGCCGCCACCAACTGTTAAAGGCCGCACTACTCCCACCATTGGGCCGTACCTTTTCCCTATAAATGGTGGCTCCCCCGTAACCGCCCCCCGAAGAATACACATATTCGTAGGTAGTACCCGTATGTTCGCTCCGTTGGAATTCCCATTGACCATTGCCCCGGTGATTGAACCAGTCCGTATAATGCTCTACCCGTACCCGGTCATAACCGCCACCACCGCTACAATTTGAATTATACCTTTTTAAGCTCGCCCAAGATGCGGATTTTCGGGTATTGCAACGGGCCGTTTTTGAAAGGTCCATTTCTGGGACATCTTCCAAGTCTTCGTCCAGGGCACTAGCAACCAATTCTCCTTTTTCATAGGCCATCACCATGATATTTTTTCCCTCCAAATCATACACATGAACCGTGCCATCCAAACCCGAAGGTTCCAAAAAGGTGGATGCCTCGGATGAATTCTCTGTATGCAGCATACGTACTACCCTGTACAATCGTTCCCCACCGTCATATACCACTAACGTTAAGGATTCCGCCTCAAAACGGTCGGAATTTAGTGCCGTTGGGAATTCCTGGGTGATAGGGAATTCATAGGCCGTACCGGTAACCGAATTCCGCTGCACCGGATTTTCCCAGTCCACTACCATCTCGTTCATAGGCAGCCCTGCAAGGGGAGCATTAAAGGTAAAGGCCTCCCAACCCGCCTTGATTTCTATTATATCGTTAGCGAGTATATTTTCTATGGATTCCGAAGAATTCATAGGTTCCCGTTCACAGGAGCCCAGAAATATAAAAAACACTAACAAGATACCCAAAAAAGTATTCCTCTTCATATTTCTAATTTTTAAACCATTGATAAACAATGTGTTGTTTGACTTTGCCAAATTAGAAAATGAAGAGTCTCCCAAATAAAAACCGAAGTGATTTTTCGATTAAAATCTCAATTCATAGGACAAAGCTTCAATTGAACCGTATTTTAACGATAAAAATAGATTGTTAAACGGAAATAAAATATAGATATAGAGAAAAAATACGCTATTTTGGATTGTAATTTTGGAAAATAAGGCAAAAAAGTATCCTAAAGTCATGTATTTGGGTATCAACCCAGGCCGTCCAACTCGGCCCTTAGTTTTTTGGTGAATTTGGAGACCACCAAATCATAGGAGTGATCTACCAACTCCCTAATCAACTTTGGGGGAAGGTGTTCCAAATACAGGGTGTTCCAGTGTACCTTGCTCATATGGTAGCCTGGGATAATGGTCCCATCGTATTCTTCCCTCAAGGCAATGGCCCGTTCCGGGTCACACTTTAAGTTTACCTGTGGTGGAATACGGTCCAGGGCACTTAGCGCGAACATTTTACCCATCACCTTAAAAACAAGGGCGTCCGGACCAAAGGGAAGTTCTTCAGTTACCCCTTTTTTAGCCATACAATAGTTTCTGAATTCCTCAATGTTCATATCAAGAGTACTTGTCAATTCGCTACGAATCCTAAAAAATCGATGCCCGAATCCTTTTATCCAAGAGCCAGGTTTTCCCTAAGCATTTCTTAAATCCCCTTGGAATCATAAACGATTACTTTTTTCCATAAATCGCTGGACTCTTCTATAAACAATTTATGTGGTGCTTCATCCTGATAGTTTTGCTGTGTCTCCGCAGATTCAAACGTTACGATCAGGGAATAGGTAAAAGATCCGTCCACTACATCGCGACTAGCCTTGGGGGGCTTACCTATGAAATTGGTCTTGGCATATTCCGAGTTATCCAAGAACTTTTGGAGCGAGGTTTCAAAAGCCTTGCGATCTTCTGAACTATCCGGGCTCTTCAACCAGAAATATACAGTATGTGCAAAATGAGGATCAAATTCTTTCATATTCGTTTTGGTTTGGCCATAACAGCTTATGGTAAGGGTTAAAAATAATAAAGGATACATCAATTTTTTCATTCGTCTTGTGTTATTTTTTCGTGTCATCAAATAGTTTTTTCTGTTCATTCGAGATTTCCAAAGCGGAATAATCCAAGGTCCAGCCAATGGTCTCCACAATTTTTTCAATGAGCAGAACAGCCTCCAAGACTTCTCGTCTTGCCGTTTCCATAAGACCGCTCTCCGGGATCTTCTCCTTGATGTGTTTTTTGGCCTCTTGGTTTAAACTAGTAAGGTCGTCCGGTGTAAAGGAATTGAAAAGCCCATTCTTGATATCATAAAACTCCAATTCCGGTTCTATGGACAACACTTCCGGTTGGGGAAAGTTGGTGAGGATTATTTTTTTCTTTTCGGTGTCGGAGTGCATCAAAACTTTTTGAAGGTCATACCCTATCTGGGCCTTGGCATTGATAACGACAAGTGCCTTCTTTTTGCTGCTCACCAAGTTCATAAACCCTTCCTTGGTATTTTCATACTTATAGATTTCCGCAAAATCGCCTTCAACGGAAATCAACTTGCAAACACTTTTTATTTTTTCCAACAATACCGTAGACTGATGACGGGTCAACTCCTTGCTCTTCTTTTTGCGGAAAAAAGAAAAAATCCAATACATCATGATTGCTCCTAAAACCAGGCCTAGGAATATTTCCAAAATATTGTCCATGGGATAAATATAAGGAAGTTATCAATTCCGGTTACACCTCTTCCACTTCAAATAAAATGGGCCGGCTAGGGCTGGCATCATTAACAAAGGGGGCTACCTGCAGATTTAAGAAATATTTGCCGTCACGAATGCGATTGGGCACAAAGACGAGTTCGGTAATAGTGGCCGACTTTCTAAGTTCCCCATTAAAGTTCCAAAAGGCCTTATGCGCCAATAACTCCCCGTTATCCTTTTCCTTGTCCACAGACGGGAGGTCTATGAGTAGGTGCTTCACTCCCTTCTCGCAAAGGAACGTTGCTGCATCTTCCAACATGTAAGGGGGATTTGTGTGGGAATATTGCCGCGAGAGTTTTGCTTTGGTATTCGGCAGAGTCCGGATTACGACCGCATCCCTATGGCCCTGGCCCAAGACATACTCCAGTTGTTTTTTTGAAATGACAAAGTCGCTTCCTCGCTTTTCGGGAGCAATGGTCAGTAACTCTACAGCAAAAAAATAACTGTTTAAATTCTTGTTTATAGAATGAAATTCTTCCGTGATATGCCCAACACACTCCGTATGCGTCCCATGTGCGTGGGGATTAAACCAAATATCATTGAAGTTAATAGCGGCTCCTTCTGAAACCTTGGCCACAAAGTTACCTTCCCTGTGCGGTTCTATTCTGGGATGGCCCAAATACCAGACATTCACATTGATTGCCTCTCCCCGCAGAGGAATTGAAATATCCAAGGGTTTGGACAGGTCAATTTTATAAACTTTGTTATTGTATTCTACTTTCGCGAGCATGTATGCCGAACTTTTTCTAAAATCGATTTAAGACAAGTTAACCATAAATAGATCACTGGCGATTCCGTCCACCAAAAACTTGCCTTTTCTTGTGGCCAACAAGGTATCCCCATCCAGGTACAGTAAATTGGACTCAATGTATTTCTTGGCTTGTTCCTTAATGTGTTTCTCATAAACTTCCCCAAACGATATCTTGATGTTTTCCATGGAAACCCCCCAAATGGTCCGTAGACCGGTCATGACATACTCATTGTATCTATCCGTTTTGGATAGTACCTCTACCTCCATGGGCAGTTCACTTTTGGCAATAGCCCTTAAATACTTGGGATTGCTCCTTACATTCCAGCCTCTACGTTCCCCATCATAGGAATGTGCCGATGGGCCGATACCCAAATAGTTCTTCTGCTGCCAATAGGCGGTATTGTTTTTGGAGAAGTAACCTGGCTTGCCAAAATTGGAAATCTCATAACAGGTATATCCCGCACCCGTAAGGGTATCACATAAGATGTGGAAATGCAACTGTGCAACCTCATCATCCACGTTTTGAATCACTCCTTTTTCAATAAAATGGGCCAGGGCCGTTTTAGGTTCAACAGTGAGAGCATAACTTGAAATATGGGGGATATTGAATGATAGTGCTTTTTCAATATTTTGTTGCCAACGCGAGTTGGTCATTCCGGGAATTCCATAAATTAAATCGATGGAAATATTTTTAAAATATTGGGATGCATCTTTAATCGATTGTTCTGCCTCCAACGTATTATGGGCCCGGTTCATCAATTTTAAATCTTCATCAAAAAAAGATTGAACACCAATACTCAACCTATTGATACGACTTTTTGATAGTTTAATGATTCGATTTTTGGACAGGTCATCCGGATTGGCCTCCAAGGTTACTTCCGGATTCTGTATTACCTGATAATTGGTATATACCGCATTGATAATTTGATCGATTTCCCCTACTTCTAAAACCGAAGGTGTTCCTCCTCCAAAATAAATAGTCTCGACGAGATCTCCCTTCAGCTCATTTTTGCGCAATAGAATCTCTTTTATCAGGGCTTGGACCATAGCCTCCTTTTTACCCATGGAAGTGGAAAAATGAAAATCACAGTAGTGACAGGCCTGTTTGCAAAAAGGAATATGGATGTAGATAGTGCTCAATGTTCAACTAACAGTATACAATTAACAATAGCCAAAACATTATGACTTATTGATTCTTGTTGTTTTTAATATGGAAAACATAATTTTAGACAGCTCATCGGCATCTTCAATCAGTACTTCCGCCTTTTCCTTGGAAATGAAGTTTGAATCGCTTAACAAATGAAGCCAATATTTTGTTTCCAAACTTTCCTTATAGGCAATTGATATTTTGGCTGAGAAATCATTTTTTGAAATAGCCCCATTGGCTTCGGCAATGTTCGCTCCGATTGATGTTGCCGATTTCAAAAGTTGTTTGGACAAAACATATTCCTTTTTCTCTTGCAAAATTGATTTGTAGAGCAAAACTATTTTTAACGCAAATTTATATGATTTTTTGGCTAGTGGATTGTTGTTAACCTCCATTTGCTAATTGTTCATTGTTCATTGTTTATTGTTCCCTGTTCACTTCTTAACTCGCCTTTTATTGGCCTTGATGAACGCTTCCCAGCCGGAGTAGTTTTTCCCTATCTCAACACGTCCCTCGTTATAAAAATGGCAGACCGCGGCGGCAAGACCATCCGTGCTATCCAGGTTTTTAGGAAGGGTTTTAAGCCCTAACGTACTCTGCAACATCTTCGCTACCTGTTCCTTACTGGCATTTCCATTCCCGGTTATGGACATCTTTATTTTTTTCGGAAGGTATTCTGTTATAGGTATCTGACGCGAAAGTCCAGCGGCCATGGCCACGCCCTGCGCACGACCCAATTTAAGCATACTTTGTACATTTTTGCCGTAAAAAGGTGCCTCAATGGCAATTTCGTCCGGATGATAGTTATCAATCAATTCCAGGGTTCGTTCAAAGATAAGCTTGAGCTTCGTATAGGGGTCGGTATACTTTTTAAGTTGAAGTTCATTCATCTGGATGAACTGCATTTTTTTATTCACAATTTTGATAATCCCAAAACCCATGATAGTCGTTCCGGGGTCAATACCAAGTATGATTTTTTCGTGGGCCAAGTGTTAAGTGTTAAGTGTTAAGTGTTAAAGTTATATTTAAGAACTTGAGTTGGCCATTTTCCCTGATTTTTATCCTTGGTCTCAAATCTAACATCTCGTATCTAATTACTATTCAAGACTATAGGTAACCGAAATTTTGCGGAAACCGGAATCCCCCTTTTTAAAGCCGGGGCCAAAGGAGGCATGTTCTTTAGGCTTTGGCGAACAATACCTTCAAATTCGGGCATTTGCCCATCGATTGCATTATCCTTTACAATCTCCAGGATGGTTATTTTTCCTTCCTTGTCCACTAAAAAATCTACGGTAATTGTGGAGTCCATTTCCGAATCCAATATAAATTCGAATTGAGTTAAGGTAGCCGAAAAATGGGACAAGAGCTCCCGTTCAAAACACTCCCTCTGCCCTATTTTGGATGCAGTTTCATCGCAGTTCTCAAATAAGGGGTAGTTGTCCACATTGTTCCAATCAATGGCTTGCATTTCCTGGTCCACCATTTCCTGGGTCTTCTTGTCTTTGGAGACCCACAGATTGCAGGAAGCCAGACCGCAAAAAACCAACAGCATCCAAAAGTGTCGCATACCCTCCAATTCTTGGGTGGAAATTACGACTTTTTAGCGAAGGATCGGAACATCTTCCTTACCCCATGCAAAAAGACCTGGATCAGCATCCAGGTCTTTTTTAAGGGTAATCGAAAGTTATTGTAACTTAAATGTGATCGGAATGGAATACATCACATTGACGTCGTTTCCACCATGCCTACCGGGTACCATATTGGGGATGCGCCCGATAATCCTTTCTACCTCATCTTCCAAAAGCAGATCCGGCCCTTTAGTTTTAATGTGTGCGACCTTCCCATGTTCATCGATGGTAAACATAGCATTCACGCGTCCTTCAATTTCCTTTTTTATGGCTTCCTTTGGATAATTGAAATGCTTACTGATATGGCGTTGTAGTTTTGAGTTGAAACAAGCCCTTTTATCAGCTTCGTTTTCACAACCCGGAAAAATAGGGACTTGTTCCACCTCTCTAAAACGTAATGCATTACCAAAGTCGTGTCCCGAGGTTGTTTTTGAAGTTTTTCCAAATAAATCAAGGTCCAAATCCAACAAATCGCTTTCAATATGCATTTCAGCTTTAATGGGATTGCCTTTCGGATCTGAAATGTAGGACTCGCCATGCTCCGGTCTTGAAAAATGTATGGTAGAATTGCCATCTTCAATACGCAACTCCCAATCCTCTGGGCCTTTCGAAAGATCTGTCAGTCTTGAAAAGACTTTACTTTCCTCCATCTCGGTCAAATTTTGGATATCTGAAACGGCCATAGTTTCCAATATTCCATCTTTTCTTTCATTTTGACAAGATGTATAGAAAAGCATTCCAATTACAAGGGGGGCAATAAGTAAATACTTCAATTTCCAAATTCTTTTTGATTTTGATTTCTGTAACATGACTATTCGTTTTTTGATTAATGATTTTTTAAAAAATTGATTGATAAATGAAATATGTTGGGTTTGAAACACCTGAGACAAAAGCAATTCGTATTGCTCATTTTTGTTGGTTTTGGCCACTTGGGCATCAGCAATGAATTCGTGCAACTCCGAAACCTTATTCTGATATACATAGACCAAAGGATTGAACCAGCCAAGGATCCGCATCAATTCAAAAAACAACAGATCGTACGAATGTCTTTGCCGAATATGGACCAACTCATGCTTGATGATAGTCTCATGTTTCCTCTTAAACACCTTATCACCCAAGAAAATGGATCTGAAAAAGGAAAAGGCTGCGGTGCTGTTGGGAAGGATTACTCGGGTAAACTCATTGAAATAATGCACCTCCCCTAATTGTTTTAGTTTTTGGATTTGAAGTAGCTTGTATACAAAAAAAGTCGTAGTCGAAATTATACCGCCAAAAAAGAGTATGAACCCCCAGGGCAGACCAAAAGTTGAATCATTGTCCGCTGCAACCGTTATAATGGCATTGTCCAAATTCCAAAGGAATTCTGGATACCCTTGAAAAGCTAGAGGTATATTGGTTCTAAAAGCCTCTATTTTTACCCAAGGCAATATCAGGGAAAGTAGGTATGTGCCTATAAGATAGGCTCGGTTCCATTGGAAAAAGGTTTCGCGTTTTAGCCAAAAATCATAGATGGCCAAAAACACCAATTGAAAGGCCACACATTCTAGAGCATACTGAATCATTTTTCGTCTTTTTTGATTTCTTGCAAAATAGATTCCAATTCGGTAAGGCTCATATCGTTCTTTTTCATAAAGAAGGATACCATAGTCTTAAAAGACCCCTGAAAATAACCGTCCACCAATTTGGTAATGGACTGATTGCTATAATCCGATTTCTTAATCAATGGAAAATACAAATGTCCTTTTCCCTCCTTTTCGTGGTCTACAAATCCTTTACTTTCCAAAATGCGGACAATAGTGGAAACCGTGTTATAGGCCGGTTTGGGTTCGGGTACTTCGTCTATAATGGCCGCCACATTACATTTTTCCAGCTTCCATAGGATTTGCATTACCTCTTCTTCGGCCTTGGTCAATTGCTTCATTTAACTAAGTTTTTAGTTCAATTAATATTCAAATATAACTAAATTTTTAGTTTAAACTAAATTTTTAGTTAAAAAATTCAGTATTAGAAATTATCTTCTGGACTTATAGACCCGTCAGGTTTTTAAAACCTGACGGGTCTAACCAAAAAAAATGTAACAAAATGGATGTATCTTCGTCCAACAGAAAAGTAGAAAAATGGATGTTCTCCTACTCGTTCTGGGATTTATTTTAATGCTTATTGGTATCCTAGGTAGCTTCTTGCCCGTACTACCAGGACCACCCATAAGTTGGGTGGGATTATTATTGTTATATCTCACAAAGGCCGTTCCCCAGGATTGGTGGTTATTGGGCATCACCCTTGGGGTTGCCCTTATCGTTGTTGCGTTGGATTACATTATTCCTGCTGTGGGGACTAAGAAGTTTGGAGGCAGCAAAGCAGGTATGATAGGCACCACTGTCGGATTGTTAGTCGCGCTTTTTTTTCCAATTCTGGGGCCCTTGGGTATTATTATCTGGCCCTTTATAGGAGCACTAATTGGGGAGCTACTCAACAAAACAGATAAGAAAACTGCCACCAAAGCCGCCTTCGGTTCATTTTTGGGTTTTTTGACGGGTACATTTCTTAAATTTTTGGTTGCTGTGGTATATCTGGGAATATTCGTTTCTACAGCTTGGGAATACAAAGGGGCCTTATTTCCTTTTTTTAATTAAAGGCATATGAAATCGATACCGGTTAACAAGCTTCAGTTATTGACCTACGGTTTGCCCCTACTGGTCATTCTCTCCTCCATTTCTATTGCAGTGGGTCCTTTGCTAAAACTATATCCAGAACTTGCCATGGCCATTACTCTAGATCTCACCTTAGTATCCCCACTAATATTTTTATTGCTGTCTAGATGGAGTGGCTTACTCAAAATTCGGGTAGTTCCCATTTTTATTATTGGAACAGTTGTTGCCACCTACATCCTTCCCCTAGACAACAGATATCATCTTAATCTTATTACCACTTATATAGTCCCTATTGTAGAGCTGTTGGTAATCATCATAGTGGCTCTAAAAGTTTATCATACCTTAAAATCTATCCAACTATACAAAGTACCCACAGAAGATATATTGGTAACCATCAAAAAAAGTACCATCGAACTTTTGGGGGATAATAGATTGACTAGGTTTCTTGCGTCCGAGCTGGGTATATTCTACTATGGGCTATTCGTTTGGAAACGAAAAAGAACAAGTTCCCCACAGTTTACCAATTATGAAGAAAATGGCAGTATTGCATTAATTGCAAGCTTATTGATGGTTGTGTTCATCGAAACTATTACCTTTCATATAGTATTGACACGATGGAGCGAAATAGTCGCATGGGTATTTACCATAATGAGTATTTATACAGCGTTTATATTATTTGGACATGTAAAGGCCTTAATCTTTCGACCTTCAGAACTTACAGATAACGAGCTGATTTTGAAAAATGGCATCATAGCAGACCTTACAATCAGCCTAAGTGAAATTGACAAGATTGAAGTATGCTCCAAAGAAATAACATCGCAAGATTTGGTCGTTGCCAATCTAGGGTTGGCCAAGGAGAGTAAAAATCATAATGTTGTCCTTTATTTTAAGAAGCCCCAGACCATACAAAAAGTCTATGGTTTTATCGAATTATGTGACATCCTACTTATTTCAGTGGACAACAAGAAGGTGTTTGTCGAAGAGGTACGGAATGCTATTCAAATAGCAAACTCCTAATCCATCCACGTAACCTTATCTGCAATGGGTATCCTGGTCTGTTCAGGAATTTCTTCATCATAATTTCCCATATAGAATAAACCCAGACACTTTTCTCCTTCGTTCAGATCCAGAAATTCTCCCATATATTGTATTAACCCCGGAGAACTCCAATAACTACCGATACCCATTTCTGTACAACATAGCCACATATTCTGTACGGCCATCGCGGTAGCGGCTATTTCTTCCCATTCTGGTAAACTTTCTTTTGGATCACGCTGCATGCAAATAGCGATTACCGCCCCCGCTCTCTCGGGATTCTCCAAGAGCTTTTTGATTTTAATCTGTTTAGGGCGTGCTTCGGTCTCCTGATATTTTTTTGATAAGAATTGTCCCAATTGCTTCTTGGGTTCTCCGAGCAATACCTTAAATCGCCAGGGTTCTGTCTTCTTATGCGTAGGGGCCCAGTTGGCCGCCTCCAGAATTTTTTCGATATCGGTCGTGGCAATCGGTCTGGAATTATATTGTACTGGAAAGACAGAACGTCTCTTTTTTATCAGATCGAAGATCATATGTTATATATTTAACAATATCAAACTTAATGAATACATTTAGGGTAGCGAAATATAGTCCGAATGGCATCGAAATCAAAAAAATTCCTCTTTGGCCAAGAACATCTTACCTCCGGCATTGCCCTTGCCCTAGTTAGAGGTGAGATTACTGGAGAAATTCCCGAGGAATCCCGAACCAAGCTTAGAGCGAGCCAAAAAATAGTACATGCCATTGTGGAACAGGGCCATCCGGTATATGGTATTAATACGGGGTTCGGGCCGTTGTGTACCACCAGCATTTCCAGAGAGGAAACCAAAATACTGCAATCCAATATCTTAAAAAGTCATGCGGTAGGCGTTGGGCGACCTATAGCTACGGAAATCGCCAAATTGATGTTGGTGTTAAAACTGCATTCACTCGCCAAGGGGTATTCTGGTATTGCCGAGACAACCATGAACCGGATCCTTTGGCACGTGGAGAACAATGCTATTCCCATAGTTCCTTCACAAGGTTCTGTCGGGGCATCCGGCGATCTGGCTCCTTTGGCCCATCTTTTCCTTCCTCTTATAGGATTGGGAAAAGTCGAATACAAGGGGGAGATCATAAATACAGCTGTCTTCTTTGAAAAAGTAGGGTTTACCGCTTTGGAGCTAGGTCCAAAGGAAGGTTTGGCCTTAATCAACGGAACACAGTTCATAGCTGCGCATGCCATTGCCGTAATCGAGAAAATGCACACTTGTCTTGCTCAGGCTGATATCATTGGAGCGATGATGATAGAGGGCCTTCAAGGTTCCATTAAGCCCTTTTATAATGAACTACATGCACTACGCCCCTTCAAAGGAAATATACATGTCGCCAAAAGAGTGAAACGATTGCTCAAAGGTTCTGAAATCATGGAAGCGCATATCGATTGTGAACGGGTACAAGATCCCTATTCACTCCGTTGTATTCCACAGGTACATGGCGCTTCAAGAAATGCTTGGTTGCATTTAAAGGAACTATTGGAAGTAGAGTTGAATGCCGTCACGGATAATCCCGTTATTATTGATGAGGAACTAATCATAAGTGGGGGCAACTTTCATGGCCAGCCCTTGGCTATGGCCTTGGATTATGTTTGTGTGGGAGCTTCCGAAATCGGTAATATCTCGGACAGGAGAATCTATTTAGCCTTGGAAGGTAATAGCCCAGGGGTTCCCAAATTGTTGATGGAGGATACTGGTATCAATTCCGGTTATATGATCTTGCAATATACAGCAGCGGCTTTGGCCAGTGAGAATAAAGGGTTATGTTTTCCCGCCAGTGCCGATAGTATTCCCACCTCTTTGGGACAGGAAGACCATGTAAGCATGGGATCCATTTCCGGAAGAAAGGCACTGCAGGTTCTAGAAAACGTAGAAAAGATTTTGGCGATAGAATTGCTGACCGCTGCACAGGCCTTTGAATTTAGAAAGCCCTTGAAATCAGGAGTTTTGTTGGATGAAATCCATAAGGAAATCCGAAAAAAAGTGGCCTTTGCAAAAGAGGACAGGGTTTTCGCGGAGGATATCGAAATCGGAATAGGACTGATACAATCAAAGTTCTTGATTTCGATCATTGAGAAAACACGGAAAAAGAAGAACATATCCTTGGAGACACCTTATTCCAAAGAATTTGAAGAATATTAAAGTGATAGTATTAAATCATTACGAAGTATTGAAAACCGACCTACAAGAACATTGTGTAAAACTTGAATCGAGATTTCGTTAAAATAATCCGTCTTGTGATGAATTCGAACAGAGTTCGAAGAAGTTGGTGATTATTTAAAAATCGAAAAAAAAGTTTAGCAATGTTTTTGTCAGTCTAGATTTTTTGTTTCTTTTTCATCAATGGAAAAAGAAATTGAAATAAATAAAAATGGATAACTCAAAACTAATCGGTCCTTTCAGGCAAGTCATTCCCATGGCAGGACTGCAACTAAAAGGAGCTATTTCCGATAATGAACTAATAGTAATTGAGGATGCCGGCATTCTAATAGCCGATGAAAAAATCCATACTATCGGAAAATTCTCAAAGTTGCTGGCTGATGTCATAGAGACTAATATTGAAGTCATCCGTTTGGAAGGCAATCATGTTTGTTTACCAGGCCTGGTGGATGCCCATACCCATATATGTTTTGGAGGTACCCGTGCCAATGATTATGCCATGCGAAACGCGGGCAAAACCTATATGGAAATCGCCAAGGCTGGTGGAGGAATCTGGGATACGGTAACCCAAACCCGAAAGGCCACGAAAGAAGAACTCATTAAACATACGGTCAAACTCGCAAAACGCCATTTAAAAAATGGAACTACCACTTTGGAGGTCAAAAGTGGCTATGGGTTATCCGTTGAAGAGGAGCTCAAAATGTTATACGCCATAAAGGAGGCCAACGAGACCCTTCCCACCGATTTAATCCCTACTTGTTTAGCGGCACATATGATTCCCAAGGATTATAATGGAAGTGCCGAAGATTACCTGATCGAGATTGGCTCCCTACTTTTCCCCAAGCTTAAGGAAGAAGGCCTGAGCAATCGTATCGATGCCTTTATTGAGGAAAGTGCTTTCTCAAAGACGCAAATTGAACCCTATTTCAAAAAAGCCAAAGAAATGGGGTTTGCCATTACCGTTCATGCCGATCAATTTTCTACAGGTGGTAGTGAAGTCGCAGTAAAATTTGGAGCCATCAGTGCCGATCATTTGGAAGCCAGTACCCAAAAGGAAATCGAGTTATTGGCCAAAAGCGATGTCATTGCCATAGCGTTGCCCGGGGCTTCATTGGGATTGGGTTGTAATTTTACTCCTGCCCGGCAACTATTGGATGCCGGCGCGACTTTGGCCATTGCCAGTGACCATAATCCAGGATCGGCTCCCATGGGGGACTTGTTGACCCAAGCTACCATTTTGGGGGCTTTTGAAAAACTGACCAATGCGGAAGTGCTAGCAGGCATAACTTTCAGAGCAGCTGCCGCTCTCAACTTATCGGATAGGGGGCAATTAGAGAAAGGATATTTGGCCGACCTTGCTATTTTCCATACCAATGACTACAAGGAAATTCTGTACAACCAGGGAAATTTGAAACCATGTATGGTTTGGAAAAGTGGCGGATTGATTTTTGATAGACATAAGGGTTGAAGTAAGAAGTAGGAAGTACGAAGTATGAAGGGGGAATAGAACTAATGTCCAGTACCTAAAAAAAGCGTAAGACGAAACAAGAATGACCTTTAAAGAACAAATACTGCAGGGGATTCCCAATAAACTTCCTCCGAAAAGTAACTATTCAAAAGACGCAAATCATGCGCCCAGGCGAAAAGACGTATTATCCTTGGAGGAAAAGAAATTGGCTATCCGTAATGCCTTGCGCTATTTTCCCAAATCATGGCACTCCACGCTCTCAAAGGAATTCATTGAGGAATTGAAGGCCTATGGCCGAATCTATATGTACCGTTTTAAGCCGGACTACGAAATGTATGCCCGACCAATCCAAGCGTACCCGGCAAAAACGCAGCAAGCGGCGGCCATTATGTTGATGATTCAGAATAACTTGGATCCCAATGTTGCACAACATCCCGAAGAATTGATTACCTATGGCGGCAATGGCGCAGTTTTCCAAAACTGGGCACAGTATCTTTTGACCATGCAATATTTGGCCACGATGACCGAAGAGCAAACTCTTCATATGTACTCGGGTCACCCTATGGGACTCTTTCCATCCGCAAAGGAAGCTCCTCGGGTAGTTGTTACCAACGGGATGATGGTTCCCAATTATTCCAAACCGGACGATTGGGAAAAATACAACGCACTAGGCGTCACCCAATACGGGCAGATGACCGCGGGTTCCTATATGTATATTGGACCACAGGGAATTGTACACGGCACGGCCATTACGATCATGAACGCCTTTCGGAAAGTACTAAAAAAGGATGAAACCCCCGCTGGAAAAGTATTCCTGACCGCCGGACTTGGCGGTATGAGCGGTGCCCAGCCCAAGGCCGGGAATATTGCAGGATGTATCACCGTCTGTGCGGAAGTAAACCCTGCCGCCGCCAAGAAAAGGTACGAACAGGGCTGGGTAGATGTATTAATGGATAATCTTGATAGTCTGGTATTGCGCACCAAGGAAGCCCAACGGAATGGTGAAACCGTGTCTCTTGCCTATATTGGAAATGTAGTGGCGGTATGGGAGCGTTTCTATATGGAGAATATTTTTGTACACCTAGGTACAGACCAGACCTCCCTGCATAATCCTTGGGCGGGAGGATATTACCCCGTTGGATTTAGCTTTGAGGAATCTAACCAATTGATGGCCAAAAATCCTGCCCTCTTCAAGGAGAAAGTACAAGAATCGCTTCGAAGACAGGTGGATGCCATAAACCAACATGCCAAAAAAGGGACCTATTTCTTTGACTATGGAAATGCCTTTCTATTGGAGGCTTCCCGTGCAGGTGCAAATGTGATGGCGGATAACAACATTGATTTTAAATATCCCAGTTACGTTCAGGATATTTTGGGACCTATGTGCTTTGATTACGGTTTTGGGCCATTCCGATGGGTATGTACTTCCTGTGATCCCGAGGATCTTCGAAAAACCGATGCCATAGCCTTGGAGGAAATGCAGAAAATCAAATCAAATGCCCCTTCGGAAATTCAACAACAAATGCAGGACAATATCAAATGGATTTCCGAGGCAGAACAGAATCAATTGGTAGTGGGTTCACAAGCCCGTATTCTATATGCCGATGCAGAAGGTAGGGTCAAAATAGCAAAGGCCTTTAATAACGCAATAAAAAAAGGTGAGATTTCAGCTCCTGTTGTTTTGGGAAGAGATCATCATGATGTAAGTGGAACGGATTCTCCGTTTCGGGAAACCAGTAATATCTATGACGGAAGTCAATTTACAGCAGACATGGCCATACATAATGTAATAGGCGATGGTTTTCGGGGAGCGACATGGGTCTCCATCCACAATGGTGGCGGTGTGGGATGGGGCGAGGTCATTAACGGAGGATTTGGAATGGTCCTTGATGGCTCCGAAGAAGCCTCAAAAAATATACGGAACATGCTATTTTATGATGTAAACAATGGCATCGCCCGGCGAAGTTGGGCAAGGAACAAGGAAGCGCTTTTTGCCATTCAGCGGGAAATGAAGCGAACTCCGGAACTAAAAGTTACGATCCCCAATTCGGTAGAGGACCAAGTACTGGAAGATTTATTTAATCAATGATTTCTTTTTGTTTCCCAAAGGATTTAAAAATAGTAAATTCCAATTGCCCCGTGCTTAAGATGAATTGCCATAGGCTTCAGGCTGTGGATAACAATACAACAAGTATATTGGCTTTAGCCAAATCTTTTCTATATTGAAATTACAAAAACATAACTGTGCCGTTTATAAAAGCATATATCCATTTTGTCTTTAGCACCAAGAACAGAAAGCCTTTTCTAAGAACCTCGGCCATTAGGCAAAAGGTCTGGAACCATATTAGGGAAAATGCTAAAGAAAAAGGAATTTACATCGACTTTGTCAATGGATACTCGGATCACTGCCATTGTCTAATTTCTTTAGGTTCAGAACAAACCATTAGCAAATTAGCACAATTGATTAAGGGAGAATCATCTTTCTGGATAAACAAACATAGTCTATGTAAAGAAAAATTCGAATGGCAAAATGAGTATTTTGCTGTCTCGGTTTCGGAATCCATGGTAGACAGGGTAAGAAGCTATATCAAAAACCAAGAGGAACACCATGGAAAGAGAACCTTTCAAGAGGAATATGATGAATTCATAGAGAAATATGGGTTTGGCTAAAGCCATTTAAATTGCTTCCTTTTTGCCTCCAGATAAATCTGGAGGCAATTAAAATCTTAGCTTGAGCTTGAGTTTTAAAATTTCATGAACAACTATAACAAGACAAATTCCCGACTCTGGACAGGGAGAAAATCCGACCAAAACCTATACCTACATGAAATAGTAAAATGTATGGATATAGCATCAATCGTTCCGAATCCTGATTCAAAAACAATTGCAATCTTGGGTTATGCCTGCGATGAAGGGGTAAGGCGAAACCAAGGCAGGGTTGGAGCGGTAGAAGGCCCGGATGCCATTCGAAAGCAATTGGGTAAAATGCCCAATCTTCTGAATCCGAATACAAAGTTATTGGATATTGGTTCTATTCTATGTATGGATGGAGGAATGGAAGAAGCACAAAATCAGTTGTCACTAGTCTTAACCCAGCTTTTGAAGAAAAATATATTTCCCGTTCTATTGGGCGGAGGACATGATATGGCCTATGGACATTACCGAGGCATCAAAAAGTATTTGAACGAAAGTAAGTCCATCGGTATCATTAATTTTGATGCACATTTTGACCTGCGTAATAACTCCACCGGCAACAATTCCGGCACCCCTTTTTATCAAATCGTACAAGATTGCAAGGCCGATGGGGCTGCCTTTAACTATTTATGCCTCGGAATCCGAAAGGATGCCAACGACAAGGTTTTATTCCAAACTGCTGATAACCTAGATGTAAACTACATTGAAAACGAGTGGTTTAATCTTCAATATTGGAAGGCCGTCGAACGGGAGCTTCACACTTTTATTTCCAAAGTAGACAGCCTATACCTGACCATCGATCTGGATGGATTTTCATCGGCTTACGCTCCAGGGGTCAGTGCATCTTCGCCTATGGGATTTTCGCCGGATATTATCCTGGAATGTCTAAAAATTATTCTACATTCCCAAAAATTGATAAGTATGGATATTGCCGAAATGAATCCTAAATATGATGTTGATAATTGTACTGCTAAACTAGCGGCATCATTAGTTCATTATATAACTCAGCAAATTGGCTAGCTATTCCAACCAACTCTTATAATACTTTCCATCATCAATATCCAACGCAGTTTGTGTCAGCTGCAGTGGTTTAAAAGTATCAATCATCACAGCCAGTTCCTCTGTCCCGGTTTTGCCAATACTAGCTTCATAGGTACCCGGGTGTGGCCCATGGGGAATCCCAGCTGGGTGTAGGGAGATGTACCCCTTATCAATATTATTACGGCTCATAAAATCCCCATCTACATAGTACAAGACCTCATCCGAGTCAATATTCGAATGGTTGTAGGGTGCGGGAATCGCCTGAGGGTGATAATCATACAATCGTGGCACAAAAGAACAGACCACAAAAGTAGCTGTCTCAAAAGTCTGGTGCACTGGCGGCGGTTGGTGTACTCGTCCGGTAATCGGCTCAAAATTATGGATAGAAAATCCATAAGGGAAATTATAGCCGTCCCAGCCCACCACATCGAATGGATGTGTGGCGTAAACCACATGATGCAATTGTCCTTGTTTTTTTATCTTCATCAAAAACTCGCCCTTTTCGTCATAGGCCTGTAAGTTCCTGGGTAGCTTGAAATCGCGCTCGCAAAAAGGTGAATGTTCCAGATGTTGCCCAAACCAATTGCGATAACGCTTGGGTGTATAAATGGGGTGGTAGCTTTCTGCAAAGAGCAATCTATTATCCTCCGTATCAAACTCGATTTGATAAATCATTCCTCGCGGAATTAAAATATAATCACCATATTCAAAAGGAATTTCACCTAAAAACGTCTTTAATGTACCTGTTCCCTTGTGAATAAATAGGAGTTCGTCCGCATCGGCATTTTTATAAAAATAATCGGTAACGGAGGTTTTAGGAGCGGCCAAACCCACGTGCACATCCGAATTGAACAAAACCGTTTTCCGGCTTTCCAAGTAATCATCTTCGGGTCGTATTTCAAAGCCCTTTAATAATCGGGAAGCAATATTATATTCCACTGCCGCTTTGGGGGCTATATCCACGGCTTTTTGAACGGCCTTGACCTGTGTAGGTCTATGCAAATGGTATAACAAAGAAGACATTCCATCAAAACCAATGGTACCGAACAATTGTTCGTAGTGTAAGGTCCCATCGTCCTTCTTAAAAGTTGTATGTCGTTTCTGGGGTATCTTGCCCAATTTGTGGTACAAAGGCATAACAGTAAGTTTTTAGCTCTTTTAAAAATACAACAAATAACACAGTATACTTTATTGATTTAGAGAATTGCAGTTTTATTAAAACATTTGACAATCAACTGATTATACCGAATAAAAATATCCTAAATGTTGGAAATTAGTATAGAAACCCGTGTAATTATTAGAAGATTACCAACACCTATCCGAAAGTAGATTTTTGGGTAAAATCCGGGTAGGGTCAAAATTCCTCAGCTATGTGACATGGGCTTGCCCCATTCCTCCCTGTACAGGATTTAATATGAAATACCTAGGGAAACGGTATGGGAATAGAAAGAAAAAAGCCTCCCATTATGGAAAGCCTTTCATTGGCCCAGACCTAAACGGTCTTGGGTCACAACACAACGCTGCAAATATAGCAAAGGTTTTCAACAAAAAAGCAAAACCCGCAGCCTTTTATGTTTTAGGCTTAAAGGGCCGAACGATAAGTCGGGCGGCTTTATCATAGTTGATATAGTTGTACGCCCAGTTAAAAAACACAATGACCCTATTCCGGAAACCTACCAGGGCCATCAAATGCACGAACATCCAAATAAACCAAGCGAAGAATCCGCCGAACTTTAACTTATGTAAATCTACCACAGCCTTGTTCCTACCCACCGTTGCCATGGTTCCCTTATCATTATAGGTAAAAGGCTCCATGGGTTTTTCTTCACATAATTGTTTCAAGTTTTTTGCCAAAAGCTCTCCTTGCTGTATGGCGGGTTGTGCCACTTGCGGATGCCCTTTTGGATAATGTTCCGTTTCCATATAGGCAATATCACCAATGGCAAATATATTTTTGTAATTCATTACCTGATTAAATCGATTTACTTTAAACCGATTAAGCCGTTCCATTAAGGATAAAGCATCAATACCTTCGATAGCGGCACCTGTTACCCCTGCCGTCCAAATAAAATTTTTGGTGCGCATGCGCTCACCGTTATTCATGGTAAGTACCTCCCCATCAAAATCCTGTACCAAGGTCTTTAAAAGAATTTTCACTCCCAATTCCTCCAAAAATTTTGTTGCCTTTTTGGAGGCTTGTTCACTCATAGGCGGCAAGATCCTATCGGCTCCCTCAAAGAGGTGTATCTCCATTTCATCTACATTTAGATGCCTATAGTCCCTAGGAAACACATGGCGTTTCAATTCCGCGAACGCGCCGGCCAGTTCAACTCCAGTAGGGCCGGCCCCAACGATACAAAAATTGAGCAATGCCTTTCGTTCTTCCAAATCATCACAATCGTCGGCCTTTTCAAAATTTTGAAGCATCAAGCTTCGTATATTGAGGGCCTGCGGTACATTTTTCATGGGCATAGCATGTTCTGCAATGGTAGCATTGCCAAAAAAATTGGTCTTGGTGCCCGTAGCAATAATCAGATAGGTATAAGAGAGACTACCAATATTGGTAATTATCCGATTGCTTTTAGGTTCTATCCGCTCTACTGTTGCCCAACGAAAATGAAAATTTTTAAGACGTTTTAATACTTTACGAATCGGATAGGCAATGGAATCCGGTTCCAAACCACTAGTAGATACTTGATAAAGCAAAGGTTGAAAGGTGTGGTAGTTGTGCTTGTCTATCATGACCACCTGCACATCCAAATTTTTAAGTTTTTTTGCCAAGGATATTCCGGCAAATCCACCACCTATAATGACCACTCTTTTTTGGTCCGTTTCGGGTAGGTTCATGCAACTATTTTGCACAAAATTACGTATTCTTTTACCGATTGAGGAAGCCTTTTGTGTCTAAAACGAATCATTCTGAAAAACGACAAAAAATAACAGATTACCATTAAGATGCCGTATGTTCGGAATCATTTTAAAGTACACATGTCTACTAAATACAATACTCTTTCAACATCAATTATCCTTTCTTTTACCGTTACGTTAACAGTTTCAAATAAAGATTTGTGCTACCTTGAAATAAAAACCGTTATGCAAAATACAGCTATGTTCTGGGTAGGAATTACTACCCTGCTTCTTTTTACCTTGACTATTATGGTTGCAATGGATTTTCCGTTCAATTGGGTCTTTTATTTGACCGTTTTAGGTCAAATTATGATAGTCTATATGGTCTATAGAGTCCTGACCGAAAATTATACTACCGAAAAGACTTTTGAGGATTTCTACGAGGATTGCCCTATAAGCGAGCGTCTCTATTAGAAATGATGTCGCAACAAAGTTCAACGAGAATGCTACTAGCCATATATATAAAAGGAAAACCGAATTCAGAGAACTAAAAACTACCAATGCCGGCCAAATGATTATTTGGATATCGACATTTCTTGTTCCCTTTTATACTTGGAAGGTGCGCTCATACCCAATTCCGGGATTACCAACAAGGGGATTTGCGTATGGAAGGCCATACGTTTTACCACCGGTTCCCTTGTCATACGTTCCATATAACTATGCTGATAATGGAGCATGGCCAGTAGGTGAATGTCCAATTCGTTCACAAACGTCTCCAAGGTTTTGGACACAGAATTCAGTTCGGAAACCGTATGCACATAATGTTCCACACCAGAAAGGTATTTTCGCAGCATGTTAAGATTAAACTGCTGAATCTCCGTTAATGCCTTGATTTCATATTGAACGTATACAATACGTATGGCCGCATTAAAGGTATTCGCAAGCTCGATCAAAGGTCTAAGCTCGGATTCCGTATAAAAACGGTTAAAATCCGTAGCAAAGGCAATTTCAGAAGGGGCAGCAAATTCAAAATGCTGTGGAACGGCAAGAACAGGACAATTCTTGACCGATTTTATGATCCGGACGGTATTACTGCCCATAAAGACCTCCTCCAATCCAGAGGCACCTTTTGTCCCGGTGACCACAAGGTCTATGTTTTCTTGTTCTACAACTTCCTTGATTTGTTCCGTTAACAAACAAAATGAGGACATCGTTTTAAAGCTATGCTTTGGATTCCTGTAGTTTTTCTGTATACGTTTCACTACTTCCTGCAGCCCATTCTCGGAGCAGGCCCGTGCACCATCTTCCAAGTGGCCGGCATCCAAAGTGGCCGCCATAAATCTACTATTGGCAATCGCTGGTGTATATGCATTGAGCAAATGAAAAACGCATTCTTCACTCTTAAAAAGCTCCATGGCGTAACGTGTAGCATTCCACGCATTATCGGAAAAATCGGTAGGTAATAATATGCTTTTCATAGATCGGAGTCTAATTGTACAAGGTAAAATTAACCTAGTATATAGGCCTAAACTATGATATATGTCAGCTTTTAAAAGCCTTCCACTAAATCTTGAAGTTTTCGCTCATCGGCAATTCCGATCCTCTTTCCCGAAGTTTTTAAAAATCCCTTTTTCCTGAATTCCGAGATAATTCTGATGCAACTTTCCGTGGCGGTGCCTACCACGTTGGCAATATCCTCCCTGGAAAGGGTCAGCGCTAAAAACCCATCCTTGTCTTCCCCGAAATTATTCTTTAGGTACAGAAAAGCTTCGGCAACCCTTTGTTTCACCGTTTTTTGGCTCATATTTACGATAACGTCATCGGCCTCTCTCAAGTCATGGGCCATATGTCGCAGTACTTCTACGGCAAAGTCGGGATTGGATTTTAAGGTATGTACAATGCTTTCTTTTGGAATATAGCACACTTCCATATCATTTACTGCAACCGCACTTAAATTGGAATGCTCTTCGGCAATTATGGAACGCTGCCCCATAACCTCGCCCTTAGTAGCCAGTTTTACAATTTGATCCTTGCCATTGGCACTTAATTTGGAAAGCTTTGAAACCCCATTACGAACACAAAAAACACCGTTAAGCTTTTCTCCCTCTTCAAAAATGGACTCTCCTTTTTTTATTTTTCTGGTGATTTTGGAATCGGATACCTTCTTCAGTTCCTCCTTGCTCATGGCGCGCAAAGCATTGAACTGGCGTATAATGCATTGCTCACATCTACTGTCATTCTCCTCCTTATCCATATCTCATCTTTATTGAGTGTGACGAAAAATTTTATAAAAATATTGAAAAGCTGACAATTATCATATCTATGTTTGTAAAACTTGCAAATATTTGCAAAAGGTATAGTAAGCAAATGTGAATGGAAACGACC
The DNA here is from genome assembly GCA_947494715.1 of uncultured Flavobacteriaceae bacterium. Classification (GTDB taxonomy): domain Bacteria; phylum Bacteroidota; class Bacteroidia; order Flavobacteriales; family Flavobacteriaceae; genus Ulvibacterium. Next base: position 78,583 of record CANLWG010000020.1, read on the forward strand.
AAGTGTTATCATTGCGGTGACCATTGTGGCACTACATCTATAAAGTTCGATGAGAAAGACTTCTGCTGTAACGGTTGTAAGACTGTATACGATATTTTTTCTAGCAATGACCTATCCTATTATTATGACCTACAATCGGCTGCTGGGGCCACTCCAAAAGAGGTTGAAGGAAAGTACGATTTTTTGGATACTCCTACTATTGTTGAAAGACTAACGGAGTTCAGCGAAAATAACGTTCAGGTTGTTAGCCTATATATTCCCCATATTCATTGTAGCTCCTGTATCTGGGTACTGGAAAATCTGAACAAGCTGCACCCCTCCGTAACCGCCGCCCAAGTAGATTTTCCTAAGAAAACAGTTCGCATTACCTATTCAACGACTGAGTTTTCCTTAAAAAAACTAGTAGTCCTTTTGGCACGCATCGGATATGAACCCTATATTTCATTGGAAGACTATGATAGTGGTAAAAAGAAGGTAGATCGAAGTCTTATCTACAAACTGGGGGTTGCCGGTTTTGCCTTCGGAAATGTAATGTTTCTTTCCTTTCCGGAATACTTTGATTTGCATCTGGACGGGCCGGTTCCAGAAGAATTTTGGCTGGAACAGTACAAACATCTTTTTCGTTGGTTGATGTTTGTCTTTTCCCTGCCCGTGGTATTTTATGCAGGCCGGGACTATTTTATATCGGCCTATAAGGGATTACGGAGTCGGTTATTGAATATTGATGTACCTATTGCCTTGGGTATTCTGGTACTCTTTCTACGCAGTACTCTGGAAATTATCTTCGATTTGGGAAGTGGTTTCTTTGATAGTCTTACAGGACTTGTTTTCTTCCTTTTACTTGGAAAGTTCTTTCAACAAAAAACCTATTCCTTTCTTTCCTTTGAACGGGATTACAAATCGTATTTCCCCATTGCGATTACCCGCATAAACCCCAATGGAACAGAGGAGTCCGTTCAGGTATACAAAATTAAACGGGGGGATAGGCTGCTTATTCGGAACTATGAACTTATTCCAGCAGATGGCATTCTCATCAATGGTGATGCCCAAATAGATTACAGTTTTGTTACCGGCGAATCGGAACCTGTACGCAAAGTGTCCGGGGATAAGATTTTTGCAGGAGGAAAGCAATTGAACGGTGCCTTAGAAATGGAAGTTTTAAAATCCGTATCGCAAAGCTACCTTACCCAACTTTGGGGCAATACCGTATTTCAAAAGGATAGACCGAGCAAGTTCAGGACGCTTACGGACAGCATCGGAAAACGATTTACATTGGCCGTTTTGACCATTGCATCCATAGCTACTGCCTTTTGGCTGTATCACGATCCCAGTAAGGCCTTGAACGTATTTACCGCCGTTCTCATTATAGCTTGCCCATGTGCTATTGCTTTGGCGGCACCTTTTACCTTGGGAAATATGCTGCGAATCTTCGGTCGAAAAAAATTCTACCTCAAGGATGTACAGACCATAGAACGATTAGCTGGGATAGGTACCGCTATTTTTGATAAGACAGGAACCATTACCACAACAAAGAGAACTACAGCTAGTTACGAGGGCATGCCCTTGACCGTGGAGGAGGAATCTTTATTAAAAAATACGTTGCGGGCCTCCAACCATCCATTAAGCCGTGCCTTATATAATATCCTTGCGGAAAACAATATTATTCCCTTGGACGAATATGAAGAACATTTGGGTAAAGGCTTGGAAGGAAGCAAGGATGACAATCACATTAAAATTGGATCGGCGGATTTTGTCGGTACGGAATCATCTACCGATGAGTTGAATACCTCGGTGCACGTAAGTAGCAATGAGAGCTACAAAGGGCGTTACGTTTTTCATAATATGTACCGTGAAGGTGTCCCGGAACTGTTCAAAACCATGTCTACGGATTTGAAGTTGGCAATTCTGTCGGGAGATAACGAAGGTGAAAAAAAGCGCTTGGAAAAACTGTTACCTAAATTAGTACCTTTATACTTTGACCAAAAACCGAAGGACAAGCTGAAATTCATCAAATCCTTGCAGGAGCAAGGCGAAAAAGTGATGATGGTCGGCGACGGACTAAATGACGCAGGGGCCTTGGCCCAAAGTGATGTAGGCATAGCCATCTCCGAAAACGTAAACGTGTTCTCCCCTGCCTGTAACGGTATTTTGGATGCTACCAAATTCCGGCAGTTGTATCAGTACATATTGGCCTCTAAAAAAGCCATGAAAATAATCAAACTTAGTTTTGTGTTGTCCCTGCTATATAATGTAGTAGGGCTGTATTTTGCGGTAACGGGACAATTGCAGCCTGTTATTGCGGCCATTTTGATGCCATTGAGTTCAATTAGTATTGTAATGTTTACAACGGTAATGACCAATCTAATAGGCAAAAAAATAAACTAAAAGATTCCTCTTTTTGCATATGTCAGGGCAAAAAGAAAAAATAAATTAAAACCTGATAAATATCATTTTCTATGGATAGTGCCCAACTTAGTTTTACGCCAGAATTCAGGTAAGGTATGAGTGTTATATATGTATTGTTGACCATAAGCATTGTTGTTGCGGTCATCTTTTTCACAGCATTTATTATTTCGGTCAGGAGTGGTCAGTATGACGATTCCTATACCCCATCAGTACGTATGCTGTTTGAGGATGAACTGGTCAAGCCCTCATCGTTGACAGGAGAGGAAAAATCAAAAGGTGAACTAAAAGTGGATAAATCAACCGAAATAAATCAATAGTTATTATGGAAGTACAGCAGTTTTACTACGATAATAAAATCGTAAAAAAATTCCTCTATGCCACAATGTTGTGGGGGATTGTAGGTTTTCTGGTGGGGCTGATATTGGCCTTTATGTTCCTATTCCCCAACTTGACCGATGGCATCTCCTGGTTAAGTTTTGGTCGTTTGCGGCCATTGCATACCAATGCGGTAATCTTCGCCTTTGTAGGGAATGCCATTTTCGCTGGGGTCTACTATTCCACCCAACGTTTGCTCAAAGCACGGATGTTCAGTGATTTTCTGAGTAATTTTAATTTTTGGGGTTGGCAGTTGATCATCGTAGCCGCCGCTATAACCCTTCCTTTGGGTTATACTACCTCCAAAGAATATGCCGAATTGGAATGGCCTATAGATATTGCCATTGCACTGGTTTGGGTCGCTTTTGGGGTGAACCTTATCGGAACTATGATCAAAAGAAGGCAGCGTCATCTGTACGTGGCCATTTGGTTCTATGTAGCAACTTTTGTAACCGTTGCCGTACTTCATATTTTCAACAGCCTTGAACTTCCCGTAAGTGCTTTAAAAAGCTATTCCGTTTATGCCGGAGTCCAAGATGCCTTGGTACAATGGTGGTATGGGCACAATGCCGTGGCCTTTTTCTTGACTACTCCGTTTTTGGGGCTCATGTATTATTTTGTTCCCAAAGCCGCGAACAGGCCTATTTATTCCTATAGACTATCCATAGTACACTTTTGGTCCTTGATATTCATCTATATCTGGGCAGGTCCGCACCACTTGTTGTATTCCGCTTTGCCGGATTGGGCACAAAATCTGGGCGTTGCTTTCTCGGTAATGCTGATTGCTCCTTCTTGGGGTGGTATGATCAATGGATTGTTGACCCTTCGTGGGGCATGGGACAAGGTGCGGACCGATCCAACACTTAAATTCATGGTCGTGGCGATTACCGGTTACGGTATGGCCACATTTGAGGGGCCCATGCTATCCCTAAAGAATGTAAATGCCATTGCCCATTTTAGCGATTGGATCATTGCCCACGTACATGTTGGTGCACTGGCTTGGAACGGCTTCCTCACCTTTGGTATGATCTACTGGTTGGTACCTAAAATGTTCAAGGCACGATTGCACTCCACTCCCTTGGCCAACTTCCATTTTTGGATAGGCACTTTGGGCATCATCCTATATGCATTGCCCATGTACGTTGCCGGATTTACGCAAGCCCTTATGTGGAAGGATTTCAATCCGGACGGCACATTGGTATACGGAAACTTTTTGGAGACCGTAAACGAAATCATCCCTATGTACTGGATGCGGGCCATAGGTGGTACTCTATACCTTGTAGGAGCACTGGTAATGGTATACAATGTGGTCGTTACCATTAGATCGGGCAGCAAAGTAGAGGATGAACTGGCCGAAGCAGCCGCCTTGACGAGGGTTTCCAAAAAGAGAACTGCTGGCGAAACCTTCCATACCTGGTTGGAGCGTAAACCTATACAATTGACCATTTTGGCCACCGTGGCTATCTTAATAGGAGGTATTATCCAGATTGTACCTACAATTTTGGTAAAATCCAATATCCCTACTATTACTAGTGTAAAACCCTATACTCCTTTGGAACTGGAAGGTCGAGACCTCTATATTCGCGAGGGATGCGTGGGCTGTCATTCCCAAATGGTCCGTCCTTTCCGAAGCGAAGTGGAACGTTACGGCGAATATGCCAAGGCCGGGGAATTTGTCTATGACCACCCCTTCCTTTGGGGCAGTAAACGTACAGGGCCGGATTTGCTTCGTGTTGGCGGAAAATATTCGGACAACTGGCACTTTAATCATATGTATGATCCCCAAAGCACCTCATCAGGTTCAATAATGCCAGCCTACCAGTGGCTCATACGCGATAAGCACGATCGTACTGCGATACATGACAAAATGGAAGCTATGGTAAGCTTGGGGGTACCGTATACGGATGAGGATATTGCCAATGCCGCCCAGGACATGGAAGAGCAAGCCAGCCGCATTGAAAAGAACCTGTATTCCGACCCAGATTTTGTAGCAAGCTATGAGGCGGACAAAAAGTATGCACAGGAAGACGGACGGGAATTCGTAGAAATGAAAGACCGGGAAATCGTTGCCATGATAGCCTATCTGCAAAGGTTGGGCACGGACATAAAGGTAAAGGGAACCGATGAACTACTATCAGAAAACAAGTAAAAGATGTTAGAAATAAGACGTGAGGTATTAGAAAGGCCAGGGCTATATTCAGTTACTGAAATCTTAAAATAAGGACCATGTTGAAATTTGTAAAAAACCATATGGAAAGTATAGAGGGTATTGCCACCTATCCCATGATATCACTGCTCATCTTCTTTGTATTTTTTGCCCTGCTCTTTTGGTGGGTATTTACCGCGGGAAAAGACTATATCAAGGAAGTAAGTGAATTGCCCTTGGAAAAAGATAATCAACCTAAAGAAGAAGTATTATGAGAAATATGTCACCATGGTGGATACGGATCCCCGTAGTTTTCTTCCTCATTTTTGGATTGATGGAATATTTCATCGATTCTGGGGATAAACCCGCAATCATTGAATATCCCATTACCCAGTTCTTCCTGCTGATGGTGTTATTGATATTGATCGGGATAGAATTGATGCTACAGTCCATAGAAAATGTGATGTTCCAGACCCTTTCGGAGGAAGCCAAGGAACGATACCTTTCGGCAAAGGCCAAAAGATGGGAATGGAAATGGGGCAAAAAAATCTATCAAAAATCATTGGGCTCCAAACCGATAGAGGCGGAAGGTGAAATTATCCTGGACCATAACTATGATGGTATCCGTGAGCTGGACAACGAGCTGCCACCTTGGTGGGTCTGGATGTTCTATGCTACCATAGTTTTTGGGGTAATCTATTTGGCACGTTTTCATGTTTTTGGGGATTATACTCAGGACGAGGAATACATTACCGAGGTAACCGTGGCCAAGGCGGAAATAGAGGAATACAAGAAAACTGCAAAGGACTTGGTGGACGTCAACACCGTGGCACTTTTAACGGATGCAGCCGATCTAAGTGCGGGTAAGGCCATTTTTGAAACCAATTGTGTGGCCTGCCATATGGCGGACGGTGGTGGGGGAATAGGTCCCAACCTAACGGATGAAAACTGGATTCTTGGCGGAGGCATCAAAAATGTGTTCAATACCATTTCCGAGGGAGGGCGAGATGGTAAGGGTATGGTGGCCTGGAAAAATGTACTTAAACCTGTAGAAATGGCTCAAGTTTCAAGTTACTTACTAACTTTCCAAGGAACGACACCCGCAAATCCAAAAGCTCCTGAAGGGGATATTTGGATCGACCCGGATGCCCCGGCCAAGGAAATTCCAGGGCAGTCAAAAGACTCCGTAATCGTGGAAACGGACTCGACAACAGTGGCCATCAACTAGAGAATATTTCAAGTTCTAAGGGTACAAAAGAAGTATGAATTCCCCAAAATGACATTCCCAAATTAGTGGGAAATGAAGAGGGGTTTGAAAGCGGTGTAAAATGGCACAGGACCAAGAAAATTTTAGGGACAGCATAGGCACCATCAATGAAGAAGGCAAGCGGGCTTGGGTATTTCCAAAAAAGCCAAGTGGAAAATTCTTTACCTATCGCAAATATGTAAGTTATTTTCTTTTGGCCTTTCTATTCGCCTCGCCATTTCTCAAGATCAATGGCAATCAGTTTTTAATGTTCAACGTACTTGAGCGCCGTTTTAACATTTTTGGTTTCCCTTTTTGGCCACAGGACTTTCATCTGTTTGTGATTTCAATGATTATCGGAGTCATATTCATTGCCCTGTTTACCGTAGCTTTTGGCCGCATTTTCTGCGGATGGATGTGTCCGCAGACTATCTTTATGGAAATGGTCTTCCGTCGTATCGAATATTGGATAGATGGTGACCGTGGTGCACAGATAAGATTAGATCGACAGCCCTGGAACGGAGAAAAGATTAGGAAGCGGGTCTTAAAATGGATTGTTTTTTTCATTATATCCTTTCTCATCGCCAATGTTTTTTTGGCGTATCTTATTGGAAGCGATAGATTGATACAATACATCACCGATGGACCTTTGCAACATGTGAGCACTCTGGTTTCATTATTGGTCTTCACGGCAGTCTTTTATTTTGTATTTGCTTGGTTTCGGGAACAGGTCTGTATTATCGCTTGTCCGTATGGAAGGATGCAAGGGGTATTGTTGGACAATAAATCCATTGTAGTGGCCTATGACCACAAACGCGGGGAGGCAGAAAACGGACGAAAAAAATGGCGTAAGAATGAAGACCGAAAAGCATTGGGACATGGAGACTGTATAGACTGCAACCAATGCGTAGTAGTTTGCCCTACTGGAATTGATATTAGAAATGGAACACAGTTGGAATGTGTTAACTGCACCGCCTGTATTGATGAATGCGATACCATTATGGAGAAGGTAAACCTCCCCAAAGGCCTTATCCGTTATGCCAGCGAGAATGAAATCGTAAAAAAGGAAAAATTCAAGTTCAATCCTCGATTAAAAGGATATACCGCGGTATTGACCATTTTGACGGGCGTGTTCATAGGTATGCTCTTTTTGAGAAACGATTTGGAAGCAAATATTCTACGGTTGCCAGGGCAGCTGTATGAACGTAAGGATAACAATATAATCAGTAATGTGTACACCTATAAATTGGTAAACAAGACCACAAAAAGTATTGATGACGTAAACTTTAAACTCTTATCCCACAAAGGAAAAATAGAACTTGTACGGCACGAGAATTTTGAGGTTCCTGCACAGGATTTAGCAGAGGGTACATTATTTATAGAAATAAACAATGCAGCTTTGGAAGGTGATAAGGATAAATTAAGAATTGGAGTTTATAGCAGAGGTGAACTTATCGAAACCACCACAGCACGTTTTTTGGCACCAAGAAGCTATAACTAAAAAAGGTACAGTAAAAGATATCGATTATGAAAATCAATTGGGGAACAGGTATTGTCCTGGCATTTATAGGATTTATCGGGTTTATTCTATTTTTTGTAGTACGCATGAGTATGGATAATAGTGCCAACCACGATCTGGTAACCGAGGAATATTACAAAAAGGAACTGGCCTATCAAAAAGAAATCGACGCCGAGACCAACGCCAAAAATTTGATTGACCCCATCAAAATAGAAAAAAAGACTAATGGCCTTTTGCTGAGATTTCCAAAAAATCTAGAAGGACAAAATATTCAAGGAACAGTGTCCCTATACAGACCATCCAATAAACACTTGGATTTTGACTTACCCGTAAGTTTATCCAATGCACATTTGCTCATACCTGACAAACGTTTGTTGGGTGGTCGCTGGGACATTAAAATCATTTGGAAGTATCAAGGAAAGGAATTTTTGCACAAGGAAAGTATAACGTATTAAATGGATGTTAGACGCTAGATTTTAGATATTGGATTCTATGTTTATTCTACCGAGTATTTCATATCTCAATTCTAACTTCTCAAGTCTTATATCTCATATCTGAAAAATGTTAGTATCCGCTATCATATTAGGACTAATGGGAAGTTTACACTGCATAGGTATGTGCGGCCCCATTGCCTTTATGTTACCTGTGGATAGGAACAATAATCTCAAAAAACTCCTCCAAGTATCCCTTTATCATTTCGGTAGATTACTATCCTATGCCCTGATTGGTATGGTGTTTGGACTATTGGGCAAGGGACTCTACATCTTTGGAATGCAACAAAAACTATCCATAGGGGTTGGTCTGCTGATGATTATTCTCGTACTTATTCCAGCAAAAGCCTTGAACTCTTACAATTTTTCCAAGCCCATTTACAAGGTAATCTCGAAGGTAAAAAACCGACTGGGCCAAGAATTGAAAAAGAAAACTCCAGATACTTTTTTGACCATCGGGTTCTTAAACGGATTCTTGCCCTGTGGATTGGTCTATATGGCACTATTCGGAGCCATAGCCATGGGTAGTGCCTGGGAAGGCTCTTTATATATGATGCTATTTGGATTGGGTACCGTGCCCTTAATGACCTCGGCCATTTACTTTAGTGGATTCCTAAAAGGGGCAATGCGACACCGCGTTCGGAAATTGATTCCCGCATTCGTGGTGGTCATAGGCCTGTTCTTTATTCTAAGAGGTATGGGATTGGGTATTCCCTATATATCACCCGAACCTGTACAAGATGTAGTAACAGCGGAGATAGAATGCCATGATTAGTCTTAACACGTATATCCAATTTCATTGATTTGAAAATTTTTGATTTCCTTAAAAGATGAAACACCTTTTATCCTTTTTCCTCCTCGGACTTATTACCCTTTCCAGCCTTTCGGTAACAGCCCAGAAAAAAACAGATGAGCCCTCCGGCATCGATAACATAGCCTATAAATGGGGCAAAATGGCCCTGGACGCCACTGCCAATGATACGGAACGATTTAAACCTAGGCCCACCATAACCTCGCGCTACCTCGGATTGATATTTATCTCCACTTTCGATGCCTGGTCGCGCTATGACAATACCGCCATACCGGTATACCTGAACAATGTCGGGCGAAGGCCTACGGGTGAACAAACCTTGAAAAACAAGGAAACTGCCATTAGTTACGCCGCTTTTAGTGCCATGAAGGAATATTATTATTCGGATACCGAAATGTTCAGAAAATTTATGATGGAACTGGGATACGATCCGGACAATACCACCCTAGATCCCAATACCCCTGAAGGCATCGGTAATCTAGCTGCCAAAGCGGTCATAGAAGCCCGTAGGAACGATGGCAGCAATCAATACGGTACGAAAAAAGGTTCCAATGGTGAACCCTACTTTGATTATACAGGCTATGCCCCGGTAAACTCTCCTGATGAAAGTGTGGACACTAATCGTTGGCAACCGAAATATTTCAGCGATGGAAAAGGCGGTAAATATGCACCAGGGTGTTTAACTCCTTTTTGGCAGCATGTGACACCAGTAGCCTTGAAATCGGCAAATCAGTTTAGACCAGGACCGCCTCCTATGATAGGTTCGGAACAATTGGAAAAAGAGGTTAAAGAAGTTATAAATCTTCAAGCCAACCTTACCGATGAGGAAAAGGCATTGGTAGAGTTTATGAGGGATGGGCCACAATCTGTTCAGCAAGCTGGACATTGGTTAAAATTTGCACAGGATGTTTCCCGTAGGGACAACCATACCTTGGATGAGGATGTTAAAATGTATTTCCTTACCGAAGTCACTGCCATGGACGCCTTCATCGCTTCATGGGATTCCAAGATGTTCTACGATTATGCCAGACCCTATGCCTTGGTGCATGATTATTATCAAGATCAAGTTATCAAAGCTTGGGGTGGTCCCGGGCAGGGCGTTATGGATATGAAGGGTGAACAATGGCGTCCATATTCACCGGAAGAATTTTTATGTCCGCCCTTTCCCAGTTATGTCTCGGGCCATAGTACCATAAGTGGAGCTTGCGCCGAAGCACTTCGTTTGTTTACCGGTGATGACCATTTTGGTGAAAAAGTGGAACTTATTCCAGGAGTTCTTACGGAAATCGATCCCAAGTATTATGGCAAACCCGTAATCCTTAAATTCCCAACATTTACAGAAACCGCGAACATGGCAGGTATCTCTCGAGTTATGGGCGGGTATCATATTCAGGCGGATAATGTAGCGGGGCTACAACTAGGCAGGGATGTGGCTTCGGAAACTTGGAAATTCTATCAACGGCATCTCGGAAACTAGTAACATCAATGATTCATACATCTTTGAAAAAGGTGGGGTTACCCAACTATATAATAATCACTTTGGAGAAAAAGTAACGACATGTCAAACTATGAGTTATATCATATTTAGTTCCTGCCTTCCTTAAGAACTTTGCACCATAAATTTTAGCCAATATGAAAATAGTTTCTATAGAAAAAGCTGTCTCCTTTGTTAAACCAGGAGACCGAGTTTTTGTACAAGGTGCGGCAATGACCCCAAACACCTTAATTAATGCCCTTTGTGAACAGCGATATACTGAATTGGAGAATGTGGAAGTTATCTCCATTCATACGGACGGAGAAGTTAAATATGCACTACCTCCTTACAACAAAGCCTTTAAAATAAATAGTTGTTTTGTTGGTGGCAATGTCAGAAAAGCCGTTAACACCAATCAAGGGGATTATATCCCTATTTTTCTTAGCGAAATCCAATTACTCTTTAGGAAGAACATTCTCCCATTGGATGTTGCCATTGTTCAGGTATCCCCACCGGACAGGCACGGCTACTGTTCTTTAGGCGTTTCCGTTGATGTGGCCCTACCTGCTATTCAAACGGCCAAAAAAGTGTTGGCCCAAATAAATCCCCAAGTACCCCGGACACACGGAGACGGTATTATACATATTAGTAATATTGATTTTGCCGTAGAAGTGGATATGCCCATACATACCTACGAGCCGACAGAGCTATCGGAAACGGATCAGATGATCGGTAAACATGTTGCCGGACTGATCGAAGATGGTGCAACCTTGCAATTGGGTATAGGTAATATTCCCAATGCCGTATTGGCAAACCTTCAAAACCATAGGAGATTGGGCATACACACCGAAATGTTTTCGGATGGTATCTTGCCCCTAGTAGAAAAAGGAGTAATTACAGGTGAGGAAAAAGAACTGAAAACAGGAAAAATCGTGACCTGTTTTGCGGCAGGTTCCCAAAAGTTGTATGACTTCATTGATGACAATCCATCCGTTCACTTTAAGGAGGCGGCTTTTACCAATGATACTGCCCTAATCCGAAAAAACCCCAAGGTAACCGCAATTAACAGTGCCATTGAAATTGACCTTACAGGACAGGTGTGTGCGGATAGTATAGGCTATCGGCATTTTTCCGGGGTAGGAGGCCAAATGGATTTTATCCGGGGTGCATCCCTATCAGAAGGTGGAAAACCCATTTTTGCGATATCCTCTGTTACACCTAAGGGCATTTCAAAGATTACCCCTGCCTTAAAGGAAGGAGCTGGTGTCACCACTACCAGGGCTCACGTTCATTATGTGGCCACCGAATATGGTGTTGTAAACCTTTATGGAAAAAACTTACATCAGCGTGCCAAGGCGCTTATTTCCATAGCACATCCGGAACATAGAGAGGAACTATCCAAAGCGGCTTTTGATAGGTTCGAAAGATAGGAATGCCTATATTGGCCTGTGGCGAAAAAGGATATACAAACAAGAAAGGATGTACATTTTTTGGTCAGGTCTTTTTATGACAAAATACGGGCCGATGAAATACTTGGGCCCATTTTTAATACCATAATTACCGACTGGGAAGACCATTTAGACCTCCTCACCGATTTCTGGGAGACCCAACTTTTCCTAAAGCGAAAATATTATGGCAACCCTGTGACGGCGCACCAGGAAGTAGATGATAAGATGTCCCAGACCATAACCTCTGAACATTTTGGATTATGGCTTAACCTTTGGTTTGAAACCCTGGACGAACTATTTGAAGGGGAAACGGTATGGGTAGCTAAAAATAGAGCGCAAAAGATGTCGACCATGTTGTACATGCAAATCTACCAGCACAGGAATAGAGAGTCGTAAGCAGCTTCTATAATCAGTACTTTGCTTCCATTATTTTTTTCGGTTTGCGCTTAAAAGAATCATCAAACTCAATGGAATAAGAAAGCTTGCTGCCAAGAGTATTTCATGATAACCCTCAAAAATTGTAAAGTTTTGCCATGCCGCAATGCCCTCATAAAAGATAAGGATTTCGGTCAAGAAAAAACCAAATAGATAAAGAAAGTAAGCTTTTTGGAAAATTTGCAACAACTTCAGATAATCGAAAAACAAAAAAAGGGAAAGAGTAACTACCCCCAAGAAAGTCCAATGTAGGTAACCAATAGTAAAATCCAATAGTGTAGCGGCCAAATTGGCAAAATAGGGAAAAGCTGTCAGTAACTGGAGTATCATTTTAACAATCAACAATACAATTAAAGTCTTAAATATTCTTTCTTGAAATTTGGTAAACAAAGCTTCCGCTGTTTTACCTAAATTATTATACCCTTGTAACAAAATTCCAAAGGCAACCAGTTGAAACAATGCGCCTATACCACCAAAAATATTAAAGATCAAAGGTGGGTGTGCAAATAAGGTCGATAGGAAAAAGGAAAGAAGTATTCCCAGGTTGATGCTCCAAAAGAAGTTCTTGAATGGTCTATCGGATATATAGATCTGTTGCTTTTCCAAAACCCGTAATACTATCCCAACAAGTGCCAGGATCATCCATCCGTTATACAAAAAATGCAAATAAAAATAGATGGCCAATCGATACCATACGGATTGTGCACCCAGAGTATTCATAATGGCCCCTAAAGCCCAAGGCCCTAAACTGGATAGCACCATATACCACAGGGCAAACCTTACACATTTGTACGAGTTGTTTTTCTTTAATGAAGTAGGAACGTTTTTGATAAAAAACCACACAAACCAATAGGAAGCGAACAAAAAAAGAGTAGAAAAAATAATGGAAAACAGGGCGTATCCCATAAACGGAAACGTAAGCAACATCCCAACCAAGGTCAATTGGGTAAACCAAAAGATTTTCCTGTATCCCTTATCCAAGTTCAGATTTTCCAAATAGAGTTTGTACAACAAGGTGGTAATCGCCAAATACACCCAACCTAAAAGGGCAATATGGGAATGCGTGTGTACAATAAACTTATAGTTAACTGAAATCGGGACAGAAGCGAAAGACCTCAACACCGCCCCAAAAATTGCGGCTAACACAAAATAGGCCAAGGCGATTTTAGCATACAGTCCAAGATTTATCCGATTTAAAGGTGCTCCCATACTTTAGAGGAACAAGATAATTCATTCTTTTCGGGACATCCGTAACAAACAGTTTAAAAAATGGAATGTGTTTAGTACCTAAACTCAAGACTGACCTCGTAAATAAAGGAAAATGGAAAGCCCGCCATTTTTAAAATGTGGAGACTAATATGGTCAAGTTTCAGTACCGTTAATGGTTCGTTTTATGGGATACCTAAATTACTGCCTTAAAAGTATCAAAGTTCAAATAAACGATTATCTGTTTTTTCGATTATACTTCTCACAATATTTATTGTTCGGGGTGCGTGAAGTTAAATTTAATGTTTTAGTTGTCATAACTAAATATTTAGTTATATTTATCACGTGAATGATATTAAACTAACTAATGCTGAAGAGTCTGTTCTCAAAATTCTCTGGGAAAAAGAAAAAGCTTTTATAAAAGAAGTCATAGAAGAAATTCCGGGCAAAAAACCAGCATACTCGACCGTATCAACCATTATGAGAATCCTGGAACGAAAAGGATATGTCTCTTATGATAGTTTTGGGAAAAGTCACCGGTATTTCCCATTGATAAAACGGGAGGACTATACCAAGGGAGTACTTTCCCATATTATGAATACCTATTTCGGAGGTGATTTTAGACAAATCGTGAGTTTCATGTCAAGCTCAAATAACATATCTATCTCAGAACTTGATGAAATTTTGTCGGAACTAAAAAACGAAAAGAAAAGTGATACCTGATATCTATTCAATTATTGTTGTTGTGGGCATCACTGGTCTCGGTGTTCTGCTTCATGAACTTTTGATAAAAAATCATGTATCTACAAAGGGTAATAGATTATTTTTCCATTTTCTTCTTGTTATTCATGTATTGGCTTTTCAGGGGTTTTATTTCCCTAACGAATTGAACTTCGTTGGAGATTTGACCACCCTGAATTTGGAAAAATTTATTGGCTCGACAAGCGTCAATGAAAATATCGAAAATCGGTTTGAAACTATAGTGGTACTCATTTATTTTCTTGGCGTTGCCTTCGGATTGTTAAAAATGATGTTCGGAATTGTCAAGGTGGTCAAATTAATACGTAAGTCCTCTACTGGAAAACATAAATTTGAAAGATTGGTAAAGGCATCTAATTTTCAACCTTACACCTTCTTCAAATACATTTTAATTCCTGCCGATCTCCCAAAGACTCTTTATAATTCGGTATATCGACATGAAAGTTACCATGCTCGTCAAATGCACACCATTGATATGATTCTGTGGCGTTTTTTAAGTATTCTATTTTGGTTCAATCCGTTCGTTCATTTACTTCGATCGAGACAGTCTCAAAATTTAGAGTATGACACCGATAAATACGTCGTCAAATCAATTCCTAAAGATCAATATTGTGAGCACTTATTGAGTTCGACCTTTAATTCGCGTAAAATGGATTTTTATCCAATGTTCAATAAATCCAACACTTACCTTAGAATTAAAAGGCTGTACAAAGATCGAGAAAGAAAAAAACGCTGGTCTGGCTTGACTTTACTATTTGCTTTCACTCTACTTTTTGGAAGTACGATTATGTCAAAAGCCAGTTTGCTACCGAAGACCCGAAGTAATGTTGTAAATCAAATGTCGAAACCTGAATTTACACAGAACGATCTGGGATATTATATAGACTCCGTGTTGCAGGCAAGAATAGGAGATAAATTCGATAATATAGATAAAAGTTATGATCTTCATCTCTTCTTGGATATCACTGTTGATGAAGAAGGAAAAGTAATCAAAGTCAATAAAGATAGCCGTAAATCTAGACAGGGTGGTGATTCAAGAACAAACGACTTTTTAAGCGGTCTGTTAATTGAAACCATCCAAAATATGCCTAGCTGGAAACCAGCTAAAGAAAACGGCATAAGAGTTAAATCAACAATCCAAGAAGAATTTCATTTTACCGGTGAAGGTGAATAATGGATATTCCTCTAAATGATGAAATATTCAGGATGAACCTATATTTTTTATTGTATAACGGGTCATGCTAAATTCAATGTATTCCATTTCGTTCGGAAGGCCATCATCAAATTGAACATCACTAATTTAAACATGATACTATGAAGTCTCTAAAGAAAAATGCAACATTATTAATCGTATGTTTCTCGCTTTCATTAGTGAATGCCCAACACGAGATGAAACCAGTTGAGGGGTATTCCCCGCAAATAGGCCTGATGGTCTATATGTTGGAGGATTTAAAGGATAGAATTACAGAACAAGTAAAAGATCTGGACCAATCACAAACTGATTTTTTATATGATGAAGATGCGAATAGCATTGGGGCATTGGTTATGCATTTGGTGTCGACGGAAGCCTATTACCAGATAGAAACTTTAGAGGGAAGACAATTGACCGAAGATGAGCAAAAGCGCTTGGGCGTGGCTGGCGGACTTAACGATGAATCGAAAAAAATACTTAAGGGAAAACCGATTCAGCACTATTTGGATTTATGGGACAAAGTCCGCCAAAAAACCCTTGCCGGACTCAAAACAAAAGATGATGAGTGGTTTGCATCGCAGATCGAAGAGGGTATTAATTTCCATTGGGTCTGGTATCATGTTATGGAACATTCGGCCAATCATATGGGCCAAATAGGGACAATAAAGAACAGATTGCCTGAGTAATCTGGATTTTACCAACTATAATTCTACAGTACCACCTATTCTAAATCATAGCGCATAATAAGTAAAATATTAGCATGGCATAACGATGTTATAATCCGTTACTTTTAAACGGCTGATTCTACTCGCGGACAATTCCCACGGAACCGTCCGCAACGGAATCATAGAGCCGAACCACTAAAGTTCAAATAAACGATTGTTTGTTAGTGAAAGGTGTCCCTTAAAACTTTCGTGGCCGTTGCACAACTCTGATTTACATCAACTCTCGCTTTCATAAGCGTTCGGAAATAGGTAACTTATGGTATGCAAGGCAGAAAGAACTATACCGAAAAACTGTTCCTGAGCTTCCGGTTGTCGGACAGGATACCGAAGGACAACCTATACAGAAGGCTCCGCGAGACACTTGACCTGGGTTTTCTTTACCGGGACACGAAGGAACTATATGGCAGCACGGGCAACCCTTCCATTGACCCCGTGGTCTTCTTCAAGCTTTTGATCACGGGATACCTAGAGAACCTGCCAGCCGGCCAGGCAGGCATCACCTCCGACCGAAAACTGGTGGAACACTGCGGCATGCGGATGGACGTGCTGTACTTTCTGGGCTATGACCTCGACGAAGAACTGCCGTGGCACTCGACGATCAGCAGGACAAGGCAGCTTTATCCGGAATCCTTGTTCGAGAAACTGTTCAGCAAGGTATTTGCGCTGTGCGTCAACAGCGGGATGGTGTCCGGCCACACCCAGGCGGTGGATTCGGCCCCGATAAAGGCGAACCTGCCTGCCGGCAGGCAGGCGCATCCATGGAAAGCGTAGTGCCGAAAATGCCGGCCACCCCGATGGAGAACCACTTGAAGAAAGTATTGGAAGAAAACGGTGTAGCCACGGAAAAGCACGGGGGAAACATATCCCCCGTACAAATCTCCGCACCCGAACATGAGCTGAAGCGCGTGGAGAAACACCACCAAAATCTGAGGGAGGGTCCGATACAACTGGTCGGCGGATACCACAAAAAAGCACGCCTACCGGGCAACAAGACGCACTACATTCCCCATGACCCTGATGCCCGCATATCGGTAAAGCCCGGCAAGGCCAGGAAGCTTAACTACCGTTGCAGCATGGCGGTGGATACAGCGGAAGGGGTCATCTCCCATATCCAGGCGGACTTTGCCGATGGTAGGGACAGCCAGTACCTGACCGATATCTGCCTAAAGGTCCAGGACCGTCTGGGGAAGAACGAACTCATAATGACGGATCTCCTCGCGGACGCGGGGTATTCCAATGGTGCCAATTACGACTTTCTCGAACAGAGGAAGGTCACCGGATGGATACCCGTCTTCGGGAAATATAAACCCGAATTGGAAGGTTTCCCCTACGACAGGGAAAA
>CANLWG010000021.1 GCA_947494715.1 uncultured Flavobacteriaceae bacterium
GCCCCTGCGGCGTTCTGCGTTATCCCCGGCCCTGCCACGTCCGGGGCCAGCTTGGCGGCCGTCACGGCGTCGTCGGCTATCGCGAGGGTGACGTCCGCGAACAGTGCGTCGGCGGCCCCTCCGACGGTCAGGTCAGTCGATACGATGTCCCCGTTGCCGGTTATGGTGCTGGTGTCGACCACGAGTGCCCCTGCGGCGTTCTGCGTTATCCCCGGCCCTGCCACGTCCGGGGCCAGCTTGGCGGCCGTCACGGCGTCGTCGGCGATTACTGTTGCGGTTGTGGGTCCAGTTACTTCCCCTGCAAGGTTATTAACTGAAAAATCAGTTCCTGTAAGTGTGAGTCCGGTTCCTGCTCCATAGGTAGTGTTTTCGTCAGTTCCATCAGCGAATCCTGCTGGAATATTGGTTATAGTTGTCCAATCCGGAGAAACTGTTGCATTATTCACTGCGAATTCAGTACCATTTAATGTTAGTCCTGTACCTGCTGTATAAACTGTGTTCGCGTCACCATCCGCAATGTCTGGAGGAATGTTGTTTATAGTTGTCCAATCTGGAGAAAAGGCTCCAATGGCTTGAGACAGATCTGTGTCAGTAATAAAACCTGGGGTGTTTGCAAAATCGCCTAAATTAAACTCGTCTACGGCCAAGGCATCAACACCTACGGCATTTTCGGAAAGCTCGTCCCTACCCACCGCATCATCCGCCAATTTATTGGGGCCAATGGAATTGTCCTGGATATCCACCCCATTAACACCCCCATTTACAATTTGTTCGGTACGGATACTGTTGGGGGCCACTTCCAAATTGATGATATCGTCATTCCGTGTAATGACTATGGTACTCAACTGGTTTTCTATAGGGTCTGTCGTAAATGTAAGATCTGCCGAATCGCACAAATTGGCCCATTGCGCGCCATCAAAATAATGGATACATTGGGTGTCCGTATTATAGATCAAAGCCCCCGGATTGGGAACAATACTTTCCATTTGTTGCGTATTGATCCGGGTAATGACCAGAACGCGCGAGTTGCTTTCCAATTCCAGCACAGAGGCGGGGTCTATATTCTGAGGATTATCCCCGATTTTAATCTGACCGTTCGCTATACTACAGACGAGAAGGCCAATGGACAGGAGCACTATGTTCGCTTTCATAGGAAGACACTTTATGCCGTGAACGGCGGGACTAACAAAAATAAAATTATCTACCCACATACCTAACTTTAGCGGTTAAAATGCGCAGGTATCGGGGTGAAGTGAAGACAATGTTCTGCAAAGCCCTCAGGGACAGTCTGGATACACAAAAATCGGTGTGATTATTCTTTAAAAAAAAGTCGAAGCCCTGTAAATTAACAAAAGTTTAGAGGCGTCCGTTTTTTTATGAGAATAAGTTATACTTTCTTTATCTTTCTTAAAAAAAGTATAATGAAATACCTCCTGCCCCTGTTCCTCTTCATTTTTTTTAGTAACGCCGGATCGGCACAGGATGATGAGCGTACAATTCTACGGGGAAAGGTCCTGTATCGCAATAGCAGCGTAGTTAATGAAAACGTAATCAATACCACTACGGAACGGGCCACGATCACTAATGATAATGGCGAGTTTGCCATCCGGGTGAAGGAAGGTGACGAACTCGTGTTTACCGCGGTAAACTATCAATTGGAAATTGTAAAGATTACCGAAGAAATACTTAAGCGCAACCGTTTGGTGGTAGAAGTAAACGAGAAAGTTACGGAACTGGACGAGGTGGTACTCTCCCCCGAGAACCAAGAACGTTATTTGGAACTAAAGAACGAGCAACTCAAAGGCTTTGAATACGAAATTGACCGTTCCACGGAGGTCGAGAATATCGCTATGTCGCAAACGGAACGGGGAATGCGGGATGGCCTAAATTTCGTCAATATTTTTAAGGCATTGCTGAAGTCCGGCAAGGCCGCGGAAGAAAATAGGCCTAGATTAAAGGTCAGTGAAGCATTGCGACACGTCTACGATGATGAGTTCTTTGTATTGGACCTAAAACTCCCTCAGGATAAGATCGATGCCTTTTTATTGTATTGTGATACCCAGATGCCCGCACAATCTTTGCTGCGAAAGGACAATGAATTCCAGTTGATCGATTTTCTGGTAACGCATAGCGAAACATTCCGTAAGTCCTTGGATGAAGGGAAATAGTACAGTTCTTATATGTTTTCTTTTATGCTCCATTTCCATGGAGGCCCAATCCCTTTTTTCCAAAAGATTGGAAGGGAAGGTCTATAGTAAAGATGGGGATGTAGCAGCTACCCATGTATTGAATATCACTGCACAAAAGGCCACGATAACCGATGTAAACGGTTTTTTTTCCATTTCGGCCAAACTCAATGATACCTTGGTGTTTTCCGCGATACAGTTTAAGCGCAAAGAGGTCGTGGTGAGCGCAAAAATCTTGGAAAGCAAATTGTTGCTGGTCCCCTTGGAGGATACACTTACGGAACTGGATGAAGTGATCTTACGCCTATATAATTTATCCGGGGATATGGGTGTGGATTTGAACACGTTGGATACGGAATCCGTAGTTACCGCTTCCACTTTGGGATTGCCCAATGCCTACGTGAAGCCGCCCTCACAGGCCGAACGAAAATTTTATGAAGCTACTACTGGAGGGGGCATAGTTCCGCTAAACCCTATCTTGAATGCTATTTCCGGCCGTACCAAAATGTTGAAACAAAGGTTAAAACGGAATGCAAGATATGAACGCACCCAAAGGGTCCGGGCATTTTATCCGGACTCCCTTTTTGTTAAGGATTTAAAGATACCCGAAGAAAGCATACCGGATTTTATGTATTTCTGTGAGGTAGATTCTACTTTTCAGGCCATCGTAAACACCCATGACCAGCTTAAGATATGGGAGTACATGCGAAAAAAAAGTAGGATATATCGGAAAAATAATGACATGGATTAATATTTTAACGCTGGACGCTGGACGCTGGACGCTGGACGCTGGACGCTGGATGTGTCATGCTGGACGCGGTCGAAACATCAAAATTCAAATATCAAAACCCAAAACTCAAAACCCAACTTCCAGAAACTTGAAACCAGAAACCAGAAACTGACAACGGGAAACTAACACCAAATGCCAAGTATCAAACATCAATTTTGGCACGTGGTTTGCTTATTTTTGAAGAATGAAAATGAAAATTCTTAAAAAAGGACTTTTTCTACTGGCCCTGCCCCTGTTTGCGTTTGTTATGGCACATAAGTTTTATATAAGTGTCACCAACATCGGGTATTCGGAAAAGGAGGATGCCTTACAGATAACTTGCCGGATTTTCATCGACGACCTTGAAAGCGTCCTGGAGGAGCGCTATGATTTTAAGGCGTACTTGGCAACCGATAAGGAATCCGAGACCGCTAACGGATTTATTGAAAGATACCTAAAGACCAAATTTGCCATACAGATTGACGATAGCGATATGGCCTACGATTTTTTGGGCAAAAAATACGATAACGATGTGGTGATATGTTATATAGAGGTTCCCAAAATCGATTTAAAAAATAAAAATAGCATTCGTATTCGGAATGAAGTACTCACCGATCTGTTCGATGAACAGCAAAACATTGTCCATTTTCGGATTAATGGAAAGAAAAAAAGCTTTGTACTCACCAAGTCCGATACTAACGGAATGTTAAATTTGTAACATTTTTCTTCCTAAAACCAAAAAAAGTTTAACTTTCGCGCCTTTAAATTGAACAAGAATGAAGACTATTTCCATTTGTTTGACCTCAATGTTGTTGCTTTTTGGAGGGATGGCCCTGGCACAATATAGTGATGAAAACCGTGATCCGGGCCATTATAACCAGAACAAGTTTAAACAACTCTATGAAGAGTTTGCCACACCAAATACATACCGATCAGCTTCCGGGGCACCCGGTCCCGATTATTATCAGCAGCAGGCAGATTATGTTATGGATATTGAACTGGATGATAAAAACGCCAGAATATATGGGGGAGAGACCATAACCTACACGAATAATTCCCCGGACGATTTGGAATACCTATGGTTGCAGGTAGATCAAAATGTACGGACCAAGGACACCAAATCCGCTTTAAGAAATGAATCGCGGATCGCCCAAGCGGAAAAGGTGGAGGACTTTGTAAAAAAGTATGTGTCGGAACCTTTTGATGGCGGTTTTAACATTGAATCGGTTAGAGATGCCAATGGAAGGCCCCTACCGTATACCATCAATCAGACGATGATGCGGATAGATATTCCCCAATCGCTAAAAAGTAAAGAGCGGATTTCGTTTTCCATCAAATGGAATTTCAATATTCCCGACCATACTGTGGACCGAGCAAGATCTGGGTATGAGTATTTTCCAAAAGATGGCAATAGGGCCTATGTAATTGCCCAGTTTTTCCCAAGAATGGCGGTTTATAGCGATGTTGAAGGTTGGCAGAACCATCAATTTTGGGGAAACGGTGAATTTGCTCTCCCCTTTGGGGATTATGAGGTGAATATCACCGTACCCGCGGATCATGTGCTGGATGCTACAGGAACCTTACAGAACCGAAAAGAGGTATTTTCCAGGGAGATGTTGAAACGCTATGATCAGGCAAAAAAATCCTATGATAAGCCCGTTTTGATCGTTACCCAGGAAGAAGCCGAGGCAGCCGAAAAAGGATTCTCGGAAAAAAAGAAAACCTGGCGTTTCAAGGCAAAGAATGTAAGGGATTATGGTTTTGCCACCTCCCGTAAGTTCATTTGGGATATGCAGGCCGTTAAAATGAGCAATACCGATGTGATGGCCGTTTCGCTTTATCCCAAGGAGGGCAACCCATTATGGGAGGAGTATTCTACCAAGGCGGTGGCTCACACCTTAAAATCCTATTCCGAACACACGTTTGATTACCCTTATCCCAAGGCCATTTCGGTACATGCTAAAAATCAGGGTATGGAGTACCCTATGATCTGTTGGAACTATGGTCGCCCCAATACCGATGGTACCTACTCGGATAAGGTAAAATTCGGGATGATCAGTGTAATCATACATGAGGTAGGCCATAACTTTTTCCCTATGATCGTCAATTCCGATGAACGGCAATGGGCTTGGATGGATGAAGGTCTGGATACTTTTATGCAGTATATGGCGGAACAGGAATTTGGTGAGAAATATCCGGAGACGATTGCGGGATATGATACCTATCCGTCCAAAAGGGGAGAACCCTACAAGGTGGTTCCTTATATGGCAGGAGATCAAAGTACGTTGGCGCCCATTATGTCCAACCCTGAAAATGTTTACCAACTTGGACCGAATGCTTACGGCAAACCCGCAACGGCCTTGAATATTCTTCGTGAGACTGTTATGGGCAGGGAACTTTTTGACCATGCCTTTAAGACCTATGCCCAACGTTGGAAGTTTAAGCATCCCACCCCGGAGGACTTTTTCCGGACCATGGAAGATGCCTCGGCAGTGGATTTGGATTGGTATTGGAGGTCTTGGTTCTATACCACAGATTATGTGGATATTGGTGTGAAGGATATAAAAAAGTATTTTGTAAACGATGGGCCTACAAAAGTGATGCGCGAGTATATGGCGCAAAGGAATATTACCGAGGCAGATTTGCTACCCCAGGTTTTTCTGGCCGAGGAAGATAGTGATGATTTTAACAAGGACTTAATGGGGAAAGAAGCTTCGCAAAATTCTATGTTCCTCAAAGAGTTTATGATGGACAAGATGAGTGCTGAGGAAAGAGCGCTCGTAAAGGAACCCAAATATTTTTATGAAATTACTTTTGATAAGCCAGGTGGAATTCCCATGCCATTGATCGTGGAATATACCTATGCGGACGGGACTAAGGAGAACGTGACCTATCCTCCCGAAATATGGAGGAAAAATGATGACGAAGTCAGAAGGGTCATTTCCTCCCAAAAGGAATTGGTGGGCGTTGTAATAGATCCAAAAATGGAAACCGCGGATATAGATATCACCAATAACTCATGGCCCCAGAAAGAGGAAAAGTCCGATTTTGAAAAATTTAAGGAGAATATTAAGGGCAAATAGACAGCAAAGGAAGCATTGATTGGCCCTGTTCAGAGTAAACTTGCTTATCTTTTGGGCAGGAAACCTTGGAGGTCTTTTTAATTGCAATCCAAACTTGACTATATTTGCAGTATGTATGTTTTACACTTTTTGTTCATAAGCGGAATGGAGATATTCTTCATCATGTTTATTGTGGTTATGGTTTTCGGAGCCGATAAAATTCCAGGTATTGCCAAAGGTTTGGGGAAGGGCATGCGCCAATTAAAGGACGCGACGGAGGACATTAAGCAAGAAATCCAAAAAAGTGCAGAAAAACAGGGTATCGATACCAGCTTGGTATCGGATATCAAAAAAGACATTGATGATGTGAAGAACAGCGTTAGTACCAACTTGGGGGATGGAATTAAAAAGGAGTTGGGCGATGTGAAAAAAAGGGTGGATGATGTTACAGGCACCATCAAGCGACAATAGTTGCCCTCATGCTCGAAAAGATTCTTCAATGGGATAGGGATACTTTTATTTACCTGAATAGCCTCGGTAACGAAAAATATGATTTTTTCTGGTCTACGGTTACCGACATCTCCAGCTGGATTCCGTTATTCATTTTGTTTTTCATCATCATTTATCTAAAATACCCGAGGCGCGAGGCACTTTTTGTTACCTTAACTATAATGGCACTAGTGTTTTTCATTACCACGGCCACTGATATTACCAAGGAATTTGTGGCTAGGTTACGGCCCAATAACGATACCGAAATCAATACTTTGATACGGATTCTAAAAACCCCGATCACCTATAGTTTTTTTTCGGGCCACGCATCAAGTTCGTTTTCTGTTACTACGCTTGTAGTGCTCTTTCTCAATAAAAGGTTTAGGTGGTGCTGGTTCTTTTATATTTGGCCATTGCTTTTCACCTTAAGCCGTATTTACGTGGGGGTGCATTATCCAGTGGATATTATGGTCGGTGCCCTGGTTGGAGTTTTATCGGCCTTTCTCTTTTATGTGATGTATGTTAGGCTTATCGTACCCTACTTAAAGTTAAGCCGTCCCTAATGGGCAAAAGTACAGTTTCTATTCGCGGATCTTCCTTCAATTGCTTATTATAATCCAATACCACCTTTGTAGTTTTATCCTTGGGATCAAGAGGTTCTACTACTTTACCTGACCACAGTACGTTATCGGATAAAATAACACCTCCGGATTGTGTTTTCTTAAGAACAGCCTCAAAATAAGCAGGGTAATCCAACTTTTCCGCATCAATGAACACTAAATCAAAAACAATATCCAAATGGGGTATAATTTCTAAGGCATCCCCGGTATGCTGTATAATTTTGTCTCCGAACCCATTTTTGTCAAAATATCGTCTTTGTATCTCATACAATTCTTCATTACGATCTATGGTATGTAGTTTTCCATCGTTGGACAGGCCTTCCGCCAAACAGATGGCCGAATAGCCCGTATAGGTGCCGATTTCCAAAATGTTATTGGGATGTATTATTTTTGACAACAAGCTGAGTACCCTACCCTGAAAATGGCCTGTCAACATACGAGGCCTCACTACTTTAAGGTGGGTCTCCCGAGTAAGTTCCTGCAACACTTCCGGTTCTTCCTGAGAATGGGCCGCAATATATTTTTCCAATATAGGAGATAAAAAGTGCATAAAATGGTTTTGACAAAAATATGGATTACCTTGAAATCAAAAAGAATAAAAACGATGGATGGAATTAAGATACGACCTGCCTTGTTAAGTGATTTGCCAGTTCTCCAAAAATTCGAGCAGGGCGTAATACAAGCAGAAAGACCTTTAGATCCTACCATTAAAAAAGATCCGGTCCGTTATTACGACTTGGAATCCATGATAATGGATAAGGATATTGCGGTAATGGTAGCAGAGTACGGAGGCAATATTGTAGCATCCGGCTATGGCATGGCAAAGAGGGCGAGACATTATTTGGACCATACATATTATGCCTATTTGGGTTTTATGTATACAGATCCGGGATTTCGAGGGAAGGGAGTTAATCAAAAAATTCTTTCTGCCTTAAAGGATTGGGCTATTTCCAGGGATTTGACGGAAATTCGTCTTACGGTCTACGAGGATAATCCGGGAGCTCTAAAGGCTTATGAAAAGTTTGGCTTTAAAAGACATATTATTGAAATGCGTTTGGTGTAATTTTTTCTTAAGTACCCTTTCCCAATATCCTTTTTGAAGTTGTAGTTTTGAAAAAAATAGTATGCTGTTCCACAACTCCCTTGAATTTGCCCAAAAATTAGATGCTGAGGACCCTCTTGGAACCTACCGGGATGAATTCCATTTTCCTTTGGTAAACGGCAGGGAAGTCATCTATTTTACAGGCAATTCCCTTGGGTTACAACCCAAGCGCACCCAAAGGTATATTGATGAGATTATGACGGATTGGAAGGAATTGGCCGTAGAAGGCCATTTTCATGCCGATAAACCTTGGTGGGATTATCATGAAAGGCTGGCTGAACCCTTGGCAAAGATTGTTGGGGCAAGGCCTGAGGAGATCTGCGTTATGAATACGCTTACCGTGAACCTTCATTTTTTAATGGCGTCTTTTTATACGCCAAATCCAGATAGATTTAAGATTTTGTGCGAGGAAAAGGCCTTTCCCTCGGATCAATATATGCTGCAGAGTCAGGTAAGGTGGCACGGTCTGGACCCGGAAAAGGTAATCGTAGCGGTAAAAAAACGAAAAGGAGAACATTCTTGGCGAACCGAGGATATAATTTCAAAAATCGAAGAAATTGGAGATGAGCTCGCCTTAATATTCATAGGTGGTGTAAACTACTACAATGGACAATTTTTTGATATGCCTGCCATAACCCAGGCCGGAAGATCCGTGGGAGCAAACGTTGGGTGGGACCTTGCCCATGCGGCCGGAAATGTGGAATTGGAATTACATAGCTGGGATGTTGATTTTGCGGCATGGTGCAGCTACAAATACATGAACAGTGGTCCGGGTAACGCTTCAGGTATCTTTGTGCACGAAAAGCACTTGGGAAAAGATACCTTTCCCAGATTGGAGGGCTGGTGGGGTAACAAAAAAGAAACCCGCTTTTTAATGAAACCCCAATTTGAACCTATGCCCAATGCGGATGCCTGGCAAGTTAGCAACCCACCCGTTCTGTCATTGGCTCCTTATTTGGCTTCTTTGGAAATGTTCAATGAGGTAGGAATGACTGCCCTGATCGAAAAAAGAAACCTGTTAACCACTTACCTCGAATTTATTTTAAAGGAAATCGACAAAGAGATAGGTAGCAAGTTTGAAATTATTACTCCGTTGGATAGAGGTTGCCAATTATCCGTTTTGTTACATGGGGAGGGGCGATCCCTTTTTAATTTTCTGATGGAAAATGGTGTAATCGTTGATTGGCGGGAACCCAATGTCATCCGTTTGGCACCTGCACCCTTTTACTGTTCCTTTACGGATATGTACCAATTTGGACAACTATTGAAACACGGGATTCTCTCGAAGATTGGTGGTAAATAATTGTTCGTTTTTAGTAGCTTTGCCGTCGATTATCAAAACCAACCCTAGTACCAACCCTAGATGAAATCCCTAATACTCATTCTTTCCAATGCCCGCTATTTTGGTCCAGCCTGGGTTTTTGCCAGTTTAAATATCTTGTTTGGAACATGGGCCATATATATTCCTAAGGTAAAGGAGAATTTGAGTATTGATAATGCCCAATTGGGAATCGCTATTTTTTTTCTGTCCCTTGGGGTTTTTACCATATTTCCAATTGCCTCCACGATAATAAATAGGATAGGGGTAGGTAAGGCTACAGGATATGGTGTACTGCTAATTTGTATAACGGCCATTTTGCCCATTGTAGCGCCTAGTTATTATACGCTTATGGCCGCCCTATTTTTTTTTGGTGCCACCAATGGCTTTACGGATATTGCCATGAACACCTTGGTTACCGAATTGGAAAAGGAGGACAAGAAGAAATTCATGTCCGCTTCCCACGGTTTTTTTAGTTTGGGAGGCGTTTTGGCCGGTCTAGGGAGCTTTTTAATTGGCCCATTGTCCAATCCGGCTTTACATATGGGTATTGCCATTGCCCTGGTCTTTATAGTAAACCTATTTTTCTATGGCGGATACAAGAATATAACAGCCGCTCCCACTGAGAAGGAACCTTTTAGTCTAAAACTGTTTAAACCTTTATTGTTATTAGGATTGATTTCCTTTGTTTCCATGGGAAGTGAAGGAGCTATTGTGGACTGGAGCGGACTTTATCTTAAGGAAGTTAGTATTGCCCCAGAGGCACTATGGGGGGCTGGATTCTTGGGTTTTCAGGTGATGATGACCTTGGGGCGGTTTTTAGGCGACGGCATCAGTTCCAGGATCGGTTCGGTCAAAATGGTTTCCTTGGGTACCTTGGTCGTTATTGCGGGGTATGCTTTGGTACTATCTACCCATACCTATTTGGCCATATCGGGATTTGCATTGAGTGGTCTTGGGTTTTCGGTAATGGTTCCTGAAATTTTCCGTATAGGCGGTAACGTTAAGGGGGTGGATTCGTCCCAGGGGGTATCTTTCATAGCAGGAACAGGATATACAGGATTTTTAATCGCCCCACCCATCCTAGGGTTTTTGGCGGACAGTTTTTCTTTAATAGCCTGTTTTATAGTATTAACCTGCTGTGCCCTTCTAATTTTGGGCGCTACCTTTACAATGAACAAGAAAAGGATAAAATCCTGATGTGGGACTATTCATTGGTTTTTACCGAGACATCCGTAAAATACAGCTTAAAACTGCCATCTTCTTTTTGGTGCATCCTGGCAATTTTTAAACCGCCCATATCCACATAGTCTTCCCAGGAAGTGGTCAAGGAAGGTTCCGCTTGGTTTCCTTTACGGAATACCCATTCCTTTACCATATAATCGTCCCCAAAATAAAAATCGTAGGCATCCCCCGGTGTATATCCCCCTTCGGAACCATATACCACGGTGAGTTTTTGCATCGGTTTTTTACTGATCGGCGCTTCTACATTTTTAGAATGGTCATAATCGATGCTATTCTTATCCCATAAAATATTGATCGGGGCAATAAGCCAGTATTTATCGTTGATGAATCCCCCATTGGTCTTATGGGCTACACTATCCATATCCTTTCTGAGGTAGGTGAGGGTGTCTGTAGCGGTTATTGCCGTAACCTGATTCATCTTTGGTTTCCAAATCCAGGTGCGTTCAAAATGACTGGTATCCCTATCCACATTAAAGGTGAATTTTAGTTCTTGGACATTGTTCCAATTTTCAAATCCATTGGCATAGGCCAATTCCTCCAAAATAGACCGCTCTTTTTCGACTTCAGAATGATTTACTTTTTTTTCGTTCTTACACCCTGATGCGAGTACAACAGCCATGAGAATGGCATAATAATATGGTTTCATGTTTTAGTTTTTTCAAAGATACTCAGTTTTATCCAGATGCCGATCCATTCGAGCGGAGGGGCTAGGATTCCCAATAATTTGATTAATTTTACCACTTCACAAGAAAATAAAAAATGAGTTCAAAAAAAGGAAAAGTACAAGAGGCCATACAAGAAAAATTGCTCGATGAACGAAAAGTTTTTCTATGGGGTATGGTGGACGATGATTCGGCCAAACATGTTATCGATCGTTTGTTGTATCTGGATCTTCAGAATAACAAGGAAATACAATTGATTATAAATAGTCCTGGAGGCTATGTAACATCAGGATTTGCTATTTATGATACCATCAAACAAATAAAAAGCCCGGTATCTACCGTATGTTCAGGCCTTGCCGCCTCAATGGGCTCTATTTTACTATCCGTTGGCGAAAAAGGAAGGCGGTTTATCCAACCCCATGCTAGGGTAATGATTCATCAACCTAGTGGTGGTGCAAGGGGGCAAGCATCCAATATAGAAATCCAGGCCAAGGAAATTATAAAGACGAAAGAATTAGGGGCCAAGATTTTGGCCGAAAATTGTGGGCAAACCTTCGAAAAGGTCATGAAGGATTTTGATCGAGACTATTGGATGGGTGCCGAAGAATCCGTGACATATGGAATCGTGGACGGAATTTTGGAGTAGTTCCGGCCCTATTTAGCTAAGTTCTTGTAACTACAATATTGAAAAAGTCCTTCACAAACCTAATGTGAAGGACTTTTGGATATATATGGACGCCTAAGCGGAAAATTCATTATATATACGTTATAAAGATATTTTAAGGACGTGGTATGACCGTTAAATGTTTATTAAATATAGATTAATACTTTTTGGGATTTTCAATCCTGTGAGGGGAAACAGTTTTACCTTATCCTCTTTATCGTTTTTGTACAGCATCTATTTTTACATCGTCAGAAACTAAAAAGTATAGGGCTATTTCCAAGTCTTTGATTTCTTGGCACTTCCTATACCTTGCATCTCGGATATTTAAATTTTAGTACATTTACCATCTTTAATCTAATCCATAGCCTATCGGTTATCTATGACACAGACTCCCAAAAAAATTGCCATTGTAGGCTCGGGGCTGGTAGGTTCATTATTAGCCATTTATCTGCAAAGAAGAGGGCACTCTATTACTGTTTTTGACAGGAGGCCTGATATTAGGACTATCAAATTTTCAGGTCGTTCCATTAATTTGGCCATGAGTGATAGGGGTTGGAGGGCCTTACGAGAAATCCAAATTGAAAATGAGGTAAAAAACATTGCCATTCCCTTGGACAAAAGGGCAATGCATGTCATTGGAAAACCTCTATATTTTCAGAAGTATGGCAAGGAAGGCGAAGCCATTTGGTCCATTTCCAGAGGTGTCCTAAATCGTAGGATGATCGACTTGGCTGAAGATGCCGGGGTGGAATTTAGATTTGAGGAAAAAGTTTGGGATATAGATTTACCCGAGGCTAAAATTTATACCGGCGAAACGGAAAAAAGTGAGTGGGAGGAATACAATTTTGATATCGTTTTTGGGTGTGATGGTGCATTCTCACGAATTCGTCATAAGATGCAAAGAAGGAGCCGTTTTGATTATTCCCAGGACTTTATAGATGTGGGGTATAAGGAATTGACCATTCCGGCAAATGAGGATGGTTCCCATAAGTTGGATAAGAATTCATTCCATATTTGGCCAAGGGGAAGATTTATGTTTATCGCCATGCCCAATTTGGACGGGAGTTTTACCTGTACTTTATTTATGCCTTTTGAAGGGGAGGTTTCTTTTGAGAGCATTCAAACCAAAAAGGAGGCGAAAAAATTCTTTGCGACCCATTTCCCCAACGTAACGAAAGAAATTGAAAATTTGACCACGGATTTCTTTAAAAATCCTACCAGTGCCTTGGTAACCATGAAATGTTATCCCTGGACTTATTGGGACAAGGTTGCCCTGGTCGGCGATGCGGCCCATGCCATAGTACCATTTTATGGACAGGGGATGAATGCTGGGTTCGAGGATATTTATTTCCTTGATCAATTGATGGCACGATATGGTGATGATTGGGAGACCATTTTCCACACTTATCAAGAACGACGGAAACCTAATGCTGATGCCATTGCGGAATTGAGCTACCGCAATTTTATGGAAATGAGCAGCAAAACGGCGGATTCACAATTCCTATTACAAAAAAAGATTGAAAAACGGTTTGCGGAAAAACATCCCGATAGGTGGATTCCTGCTTATTCCCGGGTCACTTTTTCCAACAGGCCTTATACCGAAGCCCTTGCAATTGGCGATGCGCAGGAGGAAATCATGAAAAAAGTGATGCGGATGCCTAACATTGAAGAAACATGGGATAGCCCTGAAGTGGAGCAACGAATGTTAAGCCTACTTTAGTGTTTTTTTGAGGATTGCATTTCGGCCTTGCGCATGGGCATACTATCGACTAAGTCAAATACAAGTTGTGGGTTTATTTCCAAATCCTTTTTTAACTTAATACCGCCATCCTTCCCAATTAAGACTATTCCCTTGAATTTTTCCGAAACATTGGCGGTATCGTACGCATCTTTTAAAAGCATATCCTGTGGGCGACCACTCTCCGTAAAAATGCCTTTATGGGTAACTATGAAAAGGATTAGATCCCGATCGACCATTTCTTCCCGTACTTTAGAGAACTTTTCCAATTGGGATTTTATGGCAACGGACTCCCAAGATTCATCAAACAACAGAAGAACTCTGTTCTTCCATCGATAATCCGTTAATTCCTGGGCACTGCCTCTAAAAGTGCTCAAAAGAATAACAACCAGAACAAATTTTAATGGAGTCATGCTTGTATTACTATCTAATTTCTGTAGTATAAATAAAAAAAGCCATCCGCACACGTGAGATGGCTTTTAATCTCTTTCTGAAGAATGCTTACAAACTAGAAAACATTTTTCCCATTTTTTCCTGTTCCTCTTCCGCTAAAACGGGATCTACCAAAATTCGGCCGCTATGCTCGTCCGTAATAATTTTTTTGCGGGAAGCGATTTCTACCTGTACCTGTGGAGGGATTGTAAAGAAAGAGCCTCCGGAAGCTCCGCGTTCAACAGGAACAACGGCCAGACCGTTCTTTACGTTGCTACGGATTCGGGTGTAAGCCTTTATCAACCTTTCCTCTATTTCAGTTTGGAATTTTTTGGACTGGTCCAATAGGGCCATTTCCTCCTTTTCGGTCTCTGCCAAAATAGCATCCAACTCACTTTTCTTATGCTTTAAGTGGGCCTCCCTTTCTGTGAGCTTTTCCTTGGTTTCCGATATAACCTCCTTTTTTTGTTCGATCTGGGCCTTAAATTCCTTTATATTCTTATCGGCCAATTGAATTTCCAATTCCTGGAACTCCAATTCCTTGCTTATGGAATTGAACTCCCTGCTATTACGGACGTTTTTTTGTTGCTCACTATATTTCTTGATCAGTGTTTTCGCCTCTTCGATGAGATTCTTCTTTGCACCGATTTCAAAATTGATGGTTTCTACATCGGTCTTGAGCTTGTCCATCCTGGTTTTAAGCCCTAATACCTCGTCTTCCAGGTCTTCCACTTCTAATGGGAGCTCTCCCCTAACGTTGCGTATTTCATCCACTCTGGAATCAATTAACTGTAAATCGTATAATGCCCTTAGTTTTTCCTCTACGGTCGCTTCTACCTTCTTAGCCATATGCCTTTATAAATACTTGATGGGATTGGTTTTACTTTCCGATAAACGGATTGCAAAATTAGGGATTTTTTTTGTAAGATAATCTACTAATAGATTTTTTGTAAACTGTTCTGTTTCATAATGCCCAATATCGGCTATTACCATTTTGTTTTCGGCCTCGTAGAATTGATGATATTTTACATCGGCAGTAATAAAAACATCTGCACCAGAGGCTTTTGCAGCAGAAATCGCAAAAGCTCCGCTACCCCCAAGAACCGCTATTTTTTGTATCCTTTTGCCCAATAGTTCTGAATGACGTATGCAGGATGCCTTCATTTTTTGCTTGATAAACTCAAGAAACTGTATTTCCGCCATAGGTTCTTTTAGATGGCCTACCATTCCCATACCCACTGTAGGGTCAGTATTGTCCAAGGCATAAATTTCATAGGCCACTTCCTCGTACGGATGGTGTTTTAACAATGCGGTTTTTATTCTAGGCTCGTTCATTGCGGAAAAAACCACGTTTATTTGTGTCTCCTCCTCGTAATGTACTTGTCCGATTTGGCCCTTGGCCGGGTTTGCTCCATCATTTGCTTTGTAACTGCCCGTCCCATCTGTGTTGAAGCTACAATCACTATACTTTCCTATGTTTCCCGCTCCCGCTGCAAAAAGACCTTGTCTTACTTTTTCTGCATCGTTTTTTGGAACGTAGGTCGTTAATTTTTTGAGGGTTCCTTTTTTAGGAATCAGTATTTGGGGATTTTGAATTCCAAGGATTTCGCAAATCTTTGCGTTTACGCCTTTGGGCGAATTGTCCAATGCCGTATGCATACTATAAATAGTAATATGGTTTTGGATGGCCTTTATTACCGTCCGTTCCACATAAGAAGAACCGGTCAACTTTTTTAGTCCACCAAATATTATAGGATGAAAACTTACTATAAGATTACAATTATGTGCTATAGCCTCCTCGACTACGGATTCCAAAGTATCTAGAGTAACCAAAATTCCGGAGACTAGGGTTTCTGTATTACCCACTAAAATCCCGGTATTATCAAAATCTTCGGCATATGGCAAGGGGGCAAGCTTTTCCAATATTTTGGTTACTTCCAGAACGGTCATTTTTTGGTTTTATAAGGCTACCAAAGATAAAATATTATATTTTCGTTCCGGTGCGACTTTTACGAAAAATAGCTTTTCCCATTTCTTTGGTGTATGCCCTTGTGGTATATATTCGTAATTATTTGTATGATATTGGTTTTTTGAAATCAAGGTCTTTTGACATCCCTGTAATTTGTATCGGTAATTTGAGTGTAGGGGGGACAGGGAAAACACCTATGATCGAGCTTTTGATATCCCTTTTCCAGCACTCCTACCGCATTGCCGTATTAAGTAGAGGGTATAAGCGGAAATCCAAAGGTTTTCTTGTTGGAAGAGCGGAAAGTACGGTTGAGGAATTGGGGGATGAACCCTTTCAAATCCATTCCAAATTTCCTAATGTTGTCGTTGCAGTAGATGCAGACAGAACTAGAGGAATCCTTGAATTGAAAAAGCGGGTAAACCCCGATGTTATTCTTTTGGATGATGCTTTTCAGCACAGGAAAGTACGCCCGGGCTATTCCGTTTTATTGACCACGTATTCCAGTTTATATGCGGATGATTGGTATTTGCCTACGGGTAATTTGCGAGACGGTAAAAAAGAGGCCAAACGAGCGGATGCGATTGTCGTTACCAAATGTCCTTCTTCGTTGTCACAAACAGAACAAGATAATATCAAAAGTAGATTAAAACCAATTAAAAATCAGCAGGTTTTTTTCAGTAGTTTGGCTTACGACCTCCCGATAAGAGATGCCAAAACGATTTCCTGGGAAGATTTAGGGAACCTTAAAATTACGCTTGTTACCGGAATTGCGTATCCTGAACCTTTGATCGGTTTTCTCAAAAACAAAGGGCTTGTTTTTGAGCATCTAAGGTTTGGGGACCATCATTACTTCACTAAAGACGAATTGGCTCTTTTTAAATCCAAGGAATGTATTTTGACTACCGAAAAGGATTATGTCCGTTTAAACGGGAAGCTAGATAGCCTCTATTATTTACCGGTACGTCACTATTTCTTGAATAGTGGGGAGGACATGCTGAGCAAGGAATTGTCTCATTTTATGAAGCAGGGTTCCTAACCTCTTTTTTACTGAAAATATTCTCCCCGATTTTTTGATAGAAAACTTCCGGTTTAAAGGGCTTGGTTACTACATCATTACACCCAGCCGCATAAAAACTTTCCAAACTATCATCCAAGGAGATGGCCGTGAGTGCTATTATAGGGGTATGGCTGTCGAACTTCCGGATTTCAATGGTAGCTTCCTCACCACTGATGCCTGGCATATGGATATCCATTAAAATTGCATCGTACGGATTTTTTCGGGCAAGTTCAACAGCTTCCATTCCATTACTGGCAATGTCACTGGTGATTTCCTTTTTGGTCAACATTTTTTTCGTTATCACCTGGTTGATCTTGTTGTCCTCCACGATCAAAAGATGAAGACCTTTAAAGTCGTAATCCTTTTGGGTAATTTCAAAAGGAATGTCGTCCACAACACTATCCTTACTTTTTAGCTTAAGCTCAAAAAAGAAAGAACTTCCTTTACCCAAATCACTTTGCAGCTGTATCTTGCTATCGAATAGGCCCAATAGGCTTTTTACAATGGTAAGACCCAATCCGGTGCCACCGTATTCCCTATTAATTTGAATAGAACCCTGTTCAAAGCCTTCAAAAATGACTTGTTGCCGCTCTTGTGATATACCTATCCCGGTATCTTTAACTTCAAAATACAAAGTTACATCGTCCTCAACCTTTTTCATCAACTGGGCTATTACCTTTACTTCCCCATCTTTAGTGAATTTTAGGGCATTCCCCACCAGATTCATGAATATTTGAGAAAGCTTTAAGGGATCGCTCATTAAATGGCCCGGAATGTTCTCATCATATTCCAAAATGATTTTGGTATTGTTTTCTTTGGCACTTTGCTGAAGGGAGTCTATAACTTCCTGAAGTATCTTTTTAAGATTGAATTCTATGTTCAAAGGCTCCAACTTTTCTGCATCAATTTTGTTTATCTGCAATATGTCGTTTATAAAGTTCAAGAGATAATCCCCTGAAAATTTTAACGCCTTCAAATGTTCCTTTTGATTTTCACTCGGATTTTCCTCCAGTAATAAGTGGGTGAGGCCGGTTACCGCATAGAGCGGTGTGCGCAACTCGTGGCTCACAGTGGACAAGAAATTGGTCTTGGCCTCCATGGCCTGTACGGCCGCATCCCTTGCACCCTGTAGCTCATTATTTTTGGTCTGTAATAGGTCGTTTGTTTTCAGTTTTATTTGATTGTTTCGATATAGGGAAACAGCCAATAACGAAATAATGGATAAAAATGCCGAAGTTAGGATCGTGGCGATCTCGGAGCGATTGCGCGATTCATTTAGTTCTTCTATACGCTGATCCATTCGCTTGATTTCATCGCTCATAAAATCGAATTGGATTTTTTCCGCGGTCTTGGCCTCCGTCTTCACTTTTTCTATAGTAAATAAGGAATCCCGTATTTTTAGAAGGTTCCTATTATGGACCAAGGACTTATTAAAGCGGCCGAGACCTTCATATAGTTGGGTCAATAATTGATTGGCCTCAAGAATTTCCCTGAAAAAGTCGTTTTCCTGAGCGAGCTTCAATGCACTTTCGGCATTCAATGCCCCTTCTTCAAAATTTTTGTTTTCTTGGTTCAATCGGGCCAAACCAATATATGCCCTGGTAGACAAATATTCCTTTTCGTATAGATCCGTATTAATGATGAGGGAGTTGAAATTTTTGGAAGCGCTATCATATTTTTCCAGATTCAAATAAATATTCCCTTCGACCAAAAGAATATTGTTGAAAAAATTACGATCGTTGTTCAATTGCTTTGCCTCGTTGAGCATAAAAATGGCCTGAAAGTTCTTTTCGTCCCTAAAAAGCAAAATGGCCTCTATAAACTTATGAATGGCGTCACCATATGGATACTCTACATCTTTAAGTATTGATTTTGCCCGATCCCAAAAGAAAAGAGTAGTTTCCTCTTTGTCCAATTTTAGATAGAGCAGGGCAAGATTGTGATAACTGTCTATCAAGGCTTTTACATCCTCTTTTTTTTCTGCAAGTTCAGCAGCTTTTTCCAAGGACTCCAAAGCAAGATCCATTTTGCTCTGATTTTTCAATTCCCGGGCATTGTCGAAATAGGACTGCAAATCATTTTGCGCCAAGGAATCTTGCCCATATGATAAATGAAGGACGGCTAGGAGGAAATAACTCAATAACCCTCTTTGAAGTATTTTATGTAAGATTTCGATTTTCAAATATACTTTTTAGTGATGTATGGGATTGATACGAATCAAATATTATGTCACGTAGCAAAAATACTCTTCAATTTTGTTATTGAGAGGCCTGAAAATGAAACGTATAAGAATGGCAACTATTGTTTATCCCAATCAATCTCATAGGAATTTTCTTATAAATAGTACGATTTTTGGCTTATTTCGTGAAATTATACTAAAACTGCCACAATTTATATAATATTGATGGTACGGGTCGATGTTGAATTTTTAGGCATTAATGTATATGCTTGTGTGCTTTGTAGGATGATCTTACCAATGCACCGCTCTCCACATATCTAAACCCCATTTCCAACCCCAACGTTTCATATTTTTTGAATTGTTCCGGCAAAATAAATTCCTTAACGGGTAAATGTTTTTTAGAAGGTTGAAGGTATTGACCAATTGTCAGAACGTCCACGTTCACTTTCCTAAGGTCTTCCATGGTTTGGATAACCTCCTTTTCCTCTTCGCCAAGACCCAACATTATGCCAGATTTTGTTCTATTTATACCACTGTCCTTTAGGTATTTAAGGACGCCGAGACTACGGTCGTATTTAGCTTGGATCCTCACTTCCCGGGTGAGCCGTTTTACCGTTTCCATATTATGCGACACAACTTCCGGTGCAACTTGGATTATACGGTCAATGTGATTTTCAATTCCTTGAAAATCAGGAATAAGCGTCTCCAAAGTTGTATCTGGATTCATTCTTCGGACAGCTTTTACGGTTTCGGCCCAGATAATAGACCCCATATCCTTTAAATCGTCCCTATCCACAGAGGTAATTACTGCATGTTTGATCTCCATAATCTTTATGGATCGGGCTACTTTTTCAGGCTCTGACCAATCCACATTTTCTGGACGTCCCGTTTGAACACCGCAAAAACCACAGGAACGGGTGCATATATTTCCTAATATCATAAAAGTGGCCGTACCCTCGCCCCAACATTCCCCCATATTGGGGCAACTTCCCGAAGTACAGATTGTGTGCAAGTTGTACTTGTCCACCAATCCCCTGAGTTGGGAATACTTTTTACCAGTAGGAAGTTTTACCCTAAGCCATTTAGGTTTTCCCTTGGGAGGGGCTACATTACCCAAAGTCTCTACACTCATAGCGAAAATTTACACAAATATACGAAGTAAATTACGGTTTATTGGTACTGTAAGGTTCTGAGAGATGATGGGTTTCCAGATTTAAGCTTTTACCTTATCCCAGTCTCCAAATCCCTTTTTATAGTGCGAATCTCCTATTGCTTACTGCCTTTGATGACTTCCGCTAGGAGTTTTTTTGCCCTTAGCAACTTCACCTTAACATTGTTAATGGGTTCATTAAGCTCTTTGGCTATCGCAGCATAACTAAGTTCATTGAAGTATCTAAGATTAATGACTTCTTGGTAATGGGGCTTGAGTTTTTTTATATGCTGAAGCAGGCTGGCCAGATTTTGCTCGGTTATAAGACGATCCTCTGCTGTTGGAGCATCGTCCAGAACCCTTTTTATCACTTCATTGTTCCCATCGGTCTCAAAGGGGCTTCTTTTTCTTTTTCTGATGAGGTCTATATGTATATTTTTGGAAATGGCAATCAACCAAGTTTTGAACTCATAGGACTCGTCATAGGTAGAAATACGATCAAAAGCCTTGGAAAAGGTCTGAACCGTAATATCCTCTGCATCGTTTTCATTTTCCGTACGTTTTAATTGAAAACCATAGACATCGTTCCAGAAGTTGTCCAAAAGTGTGCTAAAAGCAATTTGGTTGCCGGACTTGGCCCTTTTGATTATATCTTGAAGTCCGTTTTCCTGTTTGGCCAATCGTAGTAGGTATTAATAAAAGTTTAACCGTAGAAAAGGTTAGCTTTCTATTGTAGTTTTGGGGCAATGTCTTTTTTACAATCCTGTTCACTTGGAAGTTTCCCGCACATACCACAGGCTTGCCCATCTTTGTTCAAAAATGGACTTTGGCTTGCACAAGTACCTGCGAATTTGCCATCTTTTTGAGACCAAATCTTTATGGCAATTCCGGCAAATGCTAGCGCAAGTAAGCCTATAGTCAACACAATCAGCATCTTTTCAGAATTTTAAGCAAAGATATAAAAAATATGGCCCTGAAGCTAGCTTCAGGGCCATATGAGAAGTCAGATTTTTTTATCAATACGCAATATTGGCAACAATATTTTCTACGGTAGGTGTTTGGTTACCTCCTTTGGGTTCAATAGTTATATAACCCACGGCTTTGTCCGAGTAGGGTAGTGCCAGTAACTTTTCTTGGCTCATCGCTTCTTTAATGACTCCTAAATTCACCATTTTTCCGTTGACCTCGGCCCACATTTGGAAACATTGATCCTCAGGTAAGTTGGGCAGTTTCTCCACATTGATATAGGACAGTTTTTTAACCGGATTCACATAAGCCACGGCCTTGAGCTCCTTGGCCTTTTTGTTGCCCTTTACATTATACTTTTTGGTCTGGGGGTTATTGAGCACAATGAACTGGTTTCTTACGTCCTCCAATTGCTCTCTCATGTCCTCCTCCAAATCCTTTATTTTATTACTGACAATAGTATTTTCTTCTTGAAGGCTTTGGTTCTGGTTCCAGAAGAAATAGGAAGCCCCGGCAAATAAAAGAGTAGCAAAACTCGCAGCGATAGCATATCTGAAGAATCTTTTTCTAGTTGAGTTTTCCGCCTTTATTCTTACAAGAATTCTTTCTCTAAGACCTTCTGGAGTTTTAAGGGCATGTAATTTTGCAAATGCCTCCAAATTTTCTTGAAGCTCGTTATAGGTTTCACGTACTTCGGGATACATGGCAATGTATCGCTCAACTTGCAAAGCCTCCTGATCTGTAACGGTTCCTAACAAATACTTTTCGAGCAGGTCCGAATCCAAGAATGTTTTTATTTTTTCTTTCATTGTATCAAATTTAATAGAGGCAAGAAAGACATGGCCGGGCCATAAATCTTTTTTAATTCCCTAAGCCCAATTTTTAACCTGGACTTAATGGTGCCCAACGGAATGTCCAGTTCTTCACTGGCTTCTTGTTGTGTCATCCCTTGAAAAAATAAGGCTTCCAATACAATTTGGTATTTGGACTCTATCTTTTCGAGATTTTCCCGAACATCCATAAATTCAGGCTTAATGCTTTCAATGCCTAAATTATATACGTCCGAAACATCCATTTGGATTTCCTTATCGGTTTTTGTGTTCGTACTGCGCAATTTGTCAATGGCCGTATTACGGGTAATACGGAAGAGCCAAGTAAATAATTTGGCCTTTGAGGAATCATAGGAATCCGATTTTTTCCAGATTTTCACAAAACTTTCCTGAAGCACGTCCTGCGCCATTTCTTCATCGCGAACTACCTTATTTGCCACACCGTATAACGTATCCCCATAGTGCTCGTACAAAAGTGAGATTGCTTTTTCGTTTCGCTCCTGGAGCAGTTCTACGATGTGTTTTTCAAGAAGTGTGCTCATATATTGTTCGGAATACTTAAAAAAATTGAAATAGATGAACATCCAATCCAATCTTTTGACCGTATATCCCTTAAACGCGAATTTATTAAATTGATTGTCACAGCAGACAATATCTCATATTTTAATTAGATAAATGTACAATTGGTAACTGTACATTTAATTTTTGGTTAGTTTGGTTTGGTATAGCCCTCGGAGAAATTTTTTTCGGGGGTTATTTTATGATATTTACCTCCGGATGTATGGTTATGAAAAATTTGTCCCTAACACTTTCAATAATTCTTTGGGCTAGTTTTAATATTTCCGCGCCTGTAGCTTTACCATGATTTACCAAAACCAAGGCTTGGTGTTTATGTACACCTGCATCGCCGAAGCGTTTGCCCTTGAAACCACATTGTTCTATGAGCCAACCAGCCGGAATTTTGTATGCATTGGAGGAAACTTTGTAATAAGGAGCATCTGGATGGTCTTTTGTAAAAGTATCGAATTTCGCTTGGTTTATGACCGGATTTTTAAAGAAACTACCACTATTACCCAATTTGGCCGGATCTGGTAATTTGCTTTTTCGTATGGATATTACAGCGTTGGAGATATTGGTAGGGGTAGGCCTATCGATGGTCTTCTTGCCCAATTCAGCTTCAATTGCGCCGTAGGACATATTTATTTTATGATTTCGCTTTGTAAGCTGTAAAGTCACGGAAACAATGATGTACCTTCCCTTCCCTTCGTTCTTGAAATAGGAATCCCTGTACCCGAATTTGCAATCCTCCTTGTTGAAGCTCTTTATAGTTTGATTTTCTATTTTCATCGCTTCACAACTAACAAAGGAATCTTTGAGTTCCACACCGTAAGCTCCTATATTTTGTATTGGTGCGGTACCCGTATTCCCAGGAATGAGGGACAGGTTTTCAAGACCACCATAGCCTTTTTGCAATGTCCAAAGAACAAGCTGATGCCAATTTTCCCCGGCCATTGCCTTAAGGGTAATAGTATCATCATCTTGGGTCAATACCTCAATACCCTTTATGTTTATGTAGAGCACCAAAGCCTCTATATCTTTGGTAATTAGCATATTGCTACCACCGCTAATGATAAAAATTTCAGGATGACCATCAAGTTGTAGTGCTTCCTTTAGGTCATTTATATTGTTTATTTCGATGAAAAATCTAGCTTTGGCATCAATACCAAAGGTATTGTAGTCCTTAAGGGATATATTTTGCTGTATTTTCATCAACCTATATAACTTTTAAGGGCCTCCTTTAGTATGTTCACGGCCCTTTTTAAGCTGTCTTTCTCCAACACATAGGCAATACGTATTTGGTTCTTCCCCAAACCCTCGGTAGCATAAAATCCGGCCGCCGGAGCAACCATTACGGTCTCATCGTTTACCCTAAAGTCTTCCAAAAGCCATTGTGCAAAATCATCGGCATCTTTTATGGGGAGCTCAACGATACAATAGAAAGCGCCTTGGGGCCTCCCTATTTTTACGCCTTCTATTTTCTCCAACTCGGCTATAAGGATATCCCGCCTTTCCGTGTATTCCTTTTTTACTTCGTCAAAATAACTTTGTGGGGTACTCAAAGCGGCCTCACCGGCAATTTGTGCATAGGTGGGGGGCGATAATCGTGCTTGTGCAAACTTAAGGGCAGTCTTGATGACGTTACGGTTTTTGGAAACCAAATATCCTATTCGTGCCCCGCACATACTATATCTTTTGGAGATGGAATCTACGATGATAGCATTTTCTTCCAATCCAGGTTCCTGTAAAATCGAATGGTGTTCCCTGCCATCATAGGCAAATTCACGGTATACCTCATCGGCTATTAAAAATAAGTCATGCTTTTTCGTGATTTCCGCCAATTTTTGTATTTCTTTCTTAGTATAGAGATATCCTGTGGGATTACCGGGATTACAAATTAAAATGGCCCTGGTCCTCTTTGTTATAAGTTTTTCGAATTCCTCAATCGACGGGAGGGCGAAGTTATCCTCTATTTGGGAGACCACAGGTAAAACTTTGACCCCTGAAGCTGTCGCGAATCCATTGTAATTGGCATAAAACGGTTCGGGAATTATGATTTCATCACCGATATCGGCAATACTGCCCATAACAAAGGATAAGGCTTCAGAACCACCGGTAGTAACCAGAATTTCATTGGCGGAAACCGATATACCCTTTTCGGCATAATAGCTGGCTATTTTTTCGCGATAGGCCTCCGAACCTTCAGTCCTGCTGTATTCCAAAACCTCTAAAGTATTGTTTTTGACCGCCTCAAGTGCAGCTTGGGGCGTTTTAATATCAGGTTGTCCAATATTTAGGTGAATGACCTTGATTCCCTTTCTCTTAGCCTCCTCGGCAAAAGGCACCAACTTTCGTATAGGTGATTCCGGCATCAATTGTCCTTTTTGGGATATGGAGGGCATAACGTTGCTAATTTTCCACAAAAATGGGAAAACCTAATGGACAAAACAATACAAGGAGATTTTATTTGATATATCGAATATTTTGTTAATTAATGACGATTCAACGGGGAAAATATGTAAATTTAATAACCATATAGTATTAACGCTGAGGAAATTGAACAGAATACTTGTTTATTTTGCATTTTTGTTAATGGGCTTTCCCATAGTTGGAACGGCACAAGGATTCAATTTGCCCAAGGGGCAGGAATACCAGAAGGTAAGGTTTGAGTTGATCAATAATCTTATTATTATCCCTATGGAGGTGAATGGGACTGAACTATCCTTCATATTGGATTCTGGGGTTAGTAAGCCCATATTGTTTAATCTTTCCGACCAGGATTCGGTTCAAATAAGGGACGTTTCCGAGATTACCATTAGGGGATTGGGCGAAGGCGAGCCTATAAAGGCACTAAGTTCCAAAGGAAACACATTTACCCTTAAAAACGTACAAAACAGAGATCAGCTCTTATATGTGGTCTTGGACAAAGACCTTAATTTTTCCCCAAGCTTGGGAATTACGGTACATGGCATCATTGGATATGACCTTTTTAGGGATTTTGTGGTTGATATAAATTACGCTTCAAAGGTCATTAAATTCCATGACCCTGAGTCTTATGTATACAAAAAGGGGAAAAAGAGTGAAACACTTCCATTGTCCGTTACGGCCAAGAAGGCCTATGTGAATGGAAGTATTTTTCTAAAGGACTCTGAGGATTTACCCGTTCGACTTCTTTTGGACACGGGAAGTAGCGATGCTGTTTGGCTTTTTGAAAATGATGAAATAGGGATACCGGACAAGAATTATGATGATTTTCTTGGGAAAGGACTGAGTGGTGATATTTTTGGGAAGCGCACCAAAATAAATAGTATAAAATTGGGTAGTTTTTCCCTAAAAGATGCTAAAGCCGCTTTCCCTGAACGTAAATCGTTTGGTGCAATTAAGTATTTGGGGGATAGAAACGGAAGCATAGGGGGCGAGGTGTTAAAACGGTTCAATATTATTTTTGATTATACCAATAACAAGCTTACCCTTAAAAAGAACAAGAATTTTAAAATGCCTTTCCATTACAATATGAGCGGTATAGAGTTACAGCATGATGGTGTGCGCTATGTATCCGAGAGTATTGCAAATAGTAATGGTGTTGTGCAGAGCAAT
Organism: uncultured Flavobacteriaceae bacterium; assembly: GCA_947494715.1. Lineage (GTDB taxonomy): Bacteria > Bacteroidota > Bacteroidia > Flavobacteriales > Flavobacteriaceae > Ulvibacterium. Next base: position 26,594 of record CANLWG010000021.1, read on the forward strand.
AAAAAATCGTTCGGCGACGTACAGATTCTTTTGGAGAATCGTACTAGGTTAAGTTTGGTTCCCGAAATTGTAGTATCCGGGATTAGAGCCGGAAGCCCTGCTGAAATTGCGGGACTCAAGGAAGGCGATGTAGTATTGTCCGTAAACGGAAAAAGCGTTCACAGGTATAAGCTTCAAGAAATTTTGCAAATGCTTAACGAAAAGGAAGGAAAGCGTATTCGCGTACGTATAGCAAGGCAGGATAAGGACTTACTTTATACCTTTGTACTCAAGGATTTGTTCAAAGAAAAACCCTGAATTTAAATTCAGGGTTTTTCTTTTTAATAGATTTATAGACAATCAGGTCATTTCTTTCCTTCCGGAGCTTTAACTTCTCCTTTTATCTTTAAGACTTTTGTAGGCGTATCCGCATTGGATATCACGGTAATCGCTTTTCGTATAGGTCCTACACGATTGGTATCATATTTCACCTTTATTTCTCCTGTCTTGCCCGGTAAAATAGGGTCTTCAGGTTTTTTCGGAATCGTGCATCCACAACTAGAGCTTACTTTGCTTACGATCAAAGGAGCGTCCCCAGTGTTCGTGAATTCAAAGACCCGTACACCATCACTGCCTTTTTCAATGGTTCCATAGTCTACCGTTTCGGCCTTAAACTCAATCTTCGGGGCTTTTTGAGCGGTCAGGCTAAAACCCATTAGGCCCACAAATAATACAAGTACTATTTTTTTCATATTCGTAGTTTTAATTGTTTTTCAATGGTACATGCAATTTATTGGTAATCAATACCTGCTTTTTCAATAAATTTCGGGCAGGAACCAATTACGTTCATCGCACTATCTTTTGTTTTGGGTGAATTTCAAAAGTAAATCTTTTCAGATGAACGTCCAAAATCCTTTTGTTATCTATTAACGTTACTTATTTTTGTTTCGTATTTAACTTGGGTAAAAGACCCTTAACTTATCAATATTTAACATTCACCTTCAACACGGTTTTTAGTGCCGCCGTTATTTTACCAAAAACTATTCCAAAAAATGGATATTCCATCAAAATATGAGCCTAATACAGTGGAAAACCATTGGTATGACTACTGGATGCAACATAAGTACTTTCATTCGGAACCGGACGAAAGGGAGCCCTATACCATTGTAATTCCCCCGCCTAATGTTACCGGGGTACTCCATATGGGGCATATGCTCAATAATACCCTTCAGGACGTCCTAATTCGTAGGGCACGACTTTTAGGAAAGAATGCCTGTTGGGTACCGGGAACGGATCATGCCTCAATTGCCACCGAAGCAAAGGTGGTCGCCAAACTAAGGGAACAGGGGATTCACAAATCGGATATATCCCGGGAAGAGTTTTTGAAGCATGCTTGGGACTGGACCCATAATTATGGTGGGGTAATTCTGGAGCAATTAAAGAAATTAGGATGTTCCTGTGATTGGGAAAGAACCGCTTTTACCATGAATGACAACATGTCAGATTCTGTCGTTAAGGTCTTTGTGGACCTTTTTGGTAAGGGGCTGATATACAGGGGGTATCGTATGGTAAATTGGGATCCTGAGGCTCAAACCACCCTTTCTGATGAAGAGGTGATTTATGAAGAAAGACAGGGCTTGTTATACTATTTGTCCTATCCCATTGAAGGATCAGAGGAAAAAGTGACCATAGCTACCACGCGTCCTGAGACTATACTGGGAGATACGGCTATTTGTATAAACCCCAAGGACGAACGTTATGGGCATCTGAAAGGTAAGAATGCCATAGTGCCTATTTGTAATCGTACAATACCGATTATTGAAGATGAATATGTTGATTTGGAATTTGGTACAGGATGTTTAAAAGTAACTCCTGCACATGATATAAATGATCAAGCATTGGGGGTAAAGCACAATTTGGAGGTCATTGATATCTTTAATGCAGACGCCTCCTTAAATTCCTACGGCCTTCACTACGAAGGTAAAGATCGATTCTTGGTTCGGAAGGAAATTGCCAAGGAGTTGGAAGAAAAAGGATTTTTGGTGAAGACCGAAAATTACGTTAATAAGATAGGTACCTCGGAAAGGACCAAAGCGGTAATAGAACCAAGATTGTCCGATCAGTGGTTTCTGAAAATGGAGGAACTGGTAAAACCGGCCCTAAGTGCGGTATTGGAAACCCGTGAGGTAAAGTTTTTCCCAAAAAAGTTCGAAAACCTATACCGTAATTGGATGGAGAACATCCGTGATTGGAATATTTCGCGCCAATTATGGTGGGGGCAACAAATACCGGCATACTATTTTGGGGATGGTCAAAATGATTTTGTAGTAGCGGAAAACATCGATGATGCGCTAAAGTTGGCCCAGGAAAAATCCAACAACCATAACTTGACCGTAGCCGATCTAAGGCAGGATGGGGATGTTGTGGATACATGGTTCTCATCTTGGCTATGGCCCATAACTGTTTTTAACGGAATTTTGAAGCCCAATAGCAAGGACATCAATTATTATTATCCAACGAGTGACCTGGTCACGGCACCGGATATTATCTTTTTCTGGGTAGCACGGATGATTATCTCCGGGTATGAATATCGCAAGGAACCCCCTTTCAGGAATGTGTACTTCACGGGAATCGTTAGGGACAAGCAACGCCGCAAAATGTCCAAATCCCTTGGAAACTCTCCGGATGCTCTAAAATTGATAAAAGAATATGGCGCCGACGGTGTTCGTGTGGGACTCTTATTAAGTTCCGCTGCCGGCAATGATCTTTTGTTCGATGAAAACTTATGTCAGCAGGGAAAAAACTTCGCCAATAAGATTTGGAACGCTTTTCGTTTGGTGAAGGGATGGGAGGTAAGTGATTTGCCCCAGCCGGAAGCATCCAAGCTTGGCATAGCTTGGTATACGGCCAAATTTAACCAGACCCTATTGGAAATAGAGGACCACTTTGGCAAATATCGTATTTCAGATGCATTGATGGCCACTTACAAATTGGTCTGGGACGATTTCTGTTCGTGGCTTTTGGAAATTTCAAAACCAGCCTACCAACAACCCATAGATAAAATCACCTTTGATTCCATTATTCATTTGTTCGAGCAAAATTTAAAATTGTTACATCCCTTTATGCCATTTTTGAGCGAGGAAATTTGGCAGCATATTGCTGCGCGTAGCCCAGAACAAGCCCTCATTATAGCGCAATGGCCAGAAATAGATAAAGTAGATAAGGAACTTATCGATGGATTTGATTTTGCCTCTGAGGTAATTTCGGGCATACGGACCATACGAAAGGAAAAAAATATTCCTATGAAGGAAGCTTTGGAACTGTCCATCCTGAACCAAGAAAGGGTTTCAAGAACCTGGGACGTAGTCATTCAGAAATTGACCCATGTTTCCAAAGTTTCTTATGTAGAAAGCGGTTTGGAAGGTGCATTGACTTTCCGTGTCAGGAGTAATGAATATTTCGTTCCCATAGGTGGGGCAATAGATGTAGATGCCGAAATCAAGAAAATACAGGATGAATTGAACTATACCAAAGGATTTTTGCAATCCGTTCAAAAGAAACTATCCAATGAGCGTTTTGTGAGTAATGCTCCCGAGCAGGTAGTCGCTATTGAGAAAAAGAAGGCCGCGGATGCCGAGGCCAAGATTGAAACTTTGGAAAAGAGCCTGGCCAGTTTAGGGTAAACCATCTTGCATCCATAGTTGGCATAAATGGAATTGGTTTAAGACCGTTGCGCTGACTTTTTTTCATGTTACCGACATTTCAATTTTTGGTATTTGTTATTCTTTTTATCTCCCTATATAGAAAAACTCCTCTAGTATATTTATCTTTAAGGAAAACTGTAATACAATGAAAAATTTAACTTCCTTCCTTCTGATACTGGCTTTTATTCCACTTTCTTGTCAAGAAATGGAAAGGCCCGAAATTCTTCCCCCTGAAGTACAAATTAAAACAGCTACTCTACCAGCTTCTGAAGCTGAAAAGGACGGAGCCATGGTTTATGGTTATAATGCGGCCGGCGAGCTAGTAGTTTTGCGTGAAGGCACCAACAATCTGGTCTGTTTGGCCGACGATCCTAAAAAAGAGGGAATCAGTGTTTCCTGTTATTCCAAAAAGCTGGACCCTTTTATGAAAAGAGGTAGGGAACTCTCCGCCGAAGGCAAGGATTTTAAGGAGAAAAGGGAAATCCGAGGGGCTGAAGTGGCCGCCGGTAAAATCCAAATGCCCAAGGGACCTAGTATGATGTATGTGTATTTTGGAAGTGACGAAGCTTATGACAAGACTACGGGAGAACTTGCAGATGGTCAATATCGCTATGTTATCTACACACCTTTTGCCACTACGGAATCCACAGGACTACCGGATAAACCCCACGAAAAAGGGATGCCATGGCTTATGGATCCCGGAACTTTCCGGGCCCATATTATGATCGGGCCTTTTAAATAAGGGTTTTTCCAGGCTATAAGACCAATCTTTTTTTCAAAATTCCTTTTGAATCTGTAAGGATACGTTTCTTTATTTGTGCAAAAACACTATTTTGAAGGATTATTATGAAGTAGGAAGGCCACCACGTTATTTGAATGGTAGTCTTTTTCTTGGATAACTATTTTGAAAAAATCACTGCCATACTATGCCATACACCTCTGAGGATCTATTATCCGTAAAAACGAGAAAAGATTTAATAGATATTGCCAATAAAAAAAATATAAGGATTGACAATGTTGTTAAAAAACTGAATTATGAGCTCGAACTAATTAAGCTTCAGAGTGAACTGGTCTCCCTGCAGCAATGGATTTCCAAAAATAATCTACGTGTCGCTATTTTATTTGAAGGTAGGGATGCGGCGGGAAAAGGAGGTTCCATAAAACGTTTCTATGAACATTTGAACCCCAGGACGGCGAGGGTCGTTGCCCTTTCAAAGCCAACTGAAAACGAAAAGGGACAATGGTATTTTAGAAGATATATCAAGGAACTTCCCAATCCGGGGGAAATCGTTTTTTTTGATCGCAGCTGGTACAACAGAGCCGTAGTGGAACCTGTAATGGGTTTTTGTAATGAAGAACAGTATACTCAATTCATGGTACAAGTACCTGGTTTTGAGCATATGCTCTATGAAGATGGTGTTATATTGATCAAATTCTGGTTTTCTATTTCCAAGGAAGTGCAGAAAAAAAGGTTTACCGCCCGACTTAGAAATCCGTTAAAGCAGTGGAAGTTCAGTCCGGTTGATATGAAAGGACAGGAACTTTGGGACAAATACACTTATTATAAGGAACAAATGTTTACCAGGACCCACACGGATTTTAGCCCCTGGATCATAGTGAAGACCAATGATAAACAAACGGCACGTTTGGAAAGTTTACGCTATGTATTGTCCAAATTTGGTTACAGGGAAAAGGACTATTCAAAAATACCCATACAACCAGATCCCAATGTAATCGTGCGCTATTACAGAAATGCAAAGCAAATAGATATTTAATATGGACCCACTAAAAGATTTAGATCTATCTGAAGAACACCTAAAGCTGCTAAATAGTAAAATAGGTTTACGCAGCCTTTTTGAAAATAAGCATGTGGACTTGGAAAAAGCACTACGGGATACCCAATATGAAACCGACTTAAGGGAACGTCAAGTAGAGCTCGTAAAGTTACAAACATGGGCTATAGAGAACAGAAAGAAGATAGTAATCCTGTTTGAGGGCCGTGATGCAGCAGGTAAAGGAGGGGCTATCCGCAGAATATCCGCCTATATTAATCCGAGATATTATAGAATTGTGGCATTGAACAAACCTTCGGAAGATGAGAAGGGACAGTGGTATTTTCAAAGATATGTAAATAGACTCCCTAAGCCCGGTAAAATTGTCTTTTTTGATAGAAGCTGGTATAACAGGGCAATCGTTGAACCCGTAAATGGTTTTTGCACTGAAGAGGAGTACAACATATTCATGTCCCAAGTAAATGATTTTGAGAAAATGATCATTCAGTCTAATACCTATTTAATCAAATTTTATTTTTCAATTACGAAGGAAGAACAGCAAAAACGTTTTGACGACATTAAGGAAAGCGATCTAAAACGATGGAAAATGTCACCTGTGGACGAGCGTGCCCAAGAACTTTGGGGAGAATATACCAAGTACAAAGAAATTATGTTGGATCAGACGAATACTTCACATGCCCCTTGGGTGATTATAAATGCCAATAAAAAGACCAGTGCACGCCTTGGTGCTATTGATTATATCCTAAGAACCATTCCTTATACAAAATAGATTTTTGTACCTGTATTGAATTGGCTAATTTATAGGTTCAATAAGATAGTAAAACCGATTTGGAGAACTTGGGGAGGGATGTCTTGGATATTTTTGAACAATCGGATTCGTTTTTGGAAACGGCTTCTTAAGTTTGCGCAGTAAAACATAAGACTATGAGACCCTATATTTTAGCCGAAACAAATTGGAATACACTTAAGGATGCAAATTTTGATTTGGCCGTGCTACCTTGGGGCGCCACGGAAGCGCACAATTATCATTTACCGTATTCCACGGACAATTTTGAAGCCGATGCCCTTGCGGCAGGATCCGCAAAGGTAGCTTGGGAAAAAGGAGGTAAGGTTATAGTGCTCCCAACAGTTCCTTTTGGAGTCAATACAGGTCAATCCGATATCTACTTGGACATTAATCTAAACCCTAGCACACAGTATGCCATACTGTGTGATGTTGTGGAGGTGTTGAATAGTCAAGGAATTTATAAGTTATTGATTTTCAATAGTCATGGGGGAAACAATTTTAAACCTTTGGTGAGAGAATTGGGTCTAAAGTTTCCAAAGATGTTCATTAGCTTTTCCAACTGGCCACAAGCCGTTGATAAATTGGATTATTTTCAAGAAAATGGCGACCATGCCGATGAAATGGAGACTAGCCTTATGCTCTATCTTAAACCGGAATTGGTATTGCCAAAGGAGAAGTGGGGGAGTGGAGCCTCTAAAAAATATAAGATCAAGGCATTTTCCGAAGGTTGGGTCTGGGCGGAGCGCAAATGGTCTCAAATCAGTGAGGATACCGGGGTGGGGAATCCTATATATTCCACCTCGGAAAAAGGCGAGCGTTTTTACAAGGATGTAACCCAAAAAATGGGCAATTTTATTTTTGAACTTTGTGAAGCGGACATTAACGACCTGTACCAGTGAGGATAGGTATGAACCTCATTTCCGGACTTTGTTTTTCCACTAAATCTACCGGCTACTTCCTGATTTCCTTATTTACTAATTTTATATACTGTTTCATGGCCTCCTCCCTCCCAATATTTTTGGCCTGGATCAAGGCATTGGCCTTAAAAGCATTGATTAGCGGTGTCTTACTTCCGGGGTTGCTAAAATTTTTGTTTGCAATTTTATAATACGCGTAGAGCTTCAGTAAAAGATCGGCAGGAAGTGGTTTCGTATAGTTGTTCACAAACTCTACGGCTCCCAAAAAATCAGTATGTAATTTCTGCTTCTTCATCCTTGTCCACAACTGTGGCTATACAGGTCTTTGCGCCTATTACCTTCTGGTTCAATTTAACTGTTACGGCGCAATCCAAAGGTAATAACAAGTCTACCCTTGAGCCAAATTTTATAAACCCTGCATCATCACCTTGTTGTACACTCTCCCCTTCCTCCGCATAATTTATAATACGTCTGGCCATAGCACCGGCAATTTGCCGGTATAGGATATCCCCAAACTTTGGGGTACGTATCACAACAGTGGTACGCTCATTGTCCGTACTGGATTTGGGATGCCATGCCACCAAATATTTTCCCGGATGGTATTTGGAATACTTTATGCTTCCGCTTACGGGATAGCGTGTTACGTGGACATTGATCGGAGACATAAAAATGGACACCTGGATGCGCTTATCCTTGAAATATTCGTTTTCCTCCACTTCTTCGATTACAACAACTTTTCCATCCACAGGCGCCAAAATCTCATCGAAGTTTTTAGGGACCTTTCGTTTTGGGTTACGAAAAAATTGAAGTATCAGAACCAAAAATACCAAAGAAATAATTTGAAGCCCCAACCGCAGCCAAACCGTATTAACATAAAACTGGGATAGTAATACAACGGCACAGACTATAAAAAAAGTTGCAATAATAATTTTTTGACCTTCCCTATGAAACATAAGCGAAAACAATTAAGGTTACATATGCGAACGGTGCTGCAAATATGAGACTATCCAAACGGTCCAACATACCGCCGTGGCCGGGCAAAATAGCTCCACTGTCCTTTACACCTGCGGTGCGTTTCAATTTAGATTCCAATAAATCTCCTAGGCTACCAAATATAACGATGACTATTGCCAAAATCATCCACTGCATTGGGCTGATAATTGGTTCATATTTTCCGATTACGTAAGCAGCACCTATCGCAAAGATAAAACCGCCAACCGTACCTTCCACGGTTTTTTTTGGAGAAATTGAAGGATATAGTTTTGTACGCCCTACACTGCGGCCCACTATATAGGCAAACGTATCATTGACCCAAATAAGAATAAAAATTCCCATTATAAGTAGTTTGGCAAAATCATCGTCCTTGTAGGGAATCATGGTCAAAAAAATGCATCCACCCCCAATGTAAAAGAGTCCAACAACGAATTTTCTAAAGGCGCTAAATAAATTTTTGTTTTTCGAGAATAGGTAGGAAAGAAGTGCACAATCCACAATGACCGTAAGGAATAGCAGTACATATATCAATGAAAGGTCATGTACCAAATAAATATAGGCCCACCAAAGGGCCAAATAAGCTAGAAAAATATGGTATCCGCGAAGTTGTACAAGCCTTTTGTACTCATAGAGGCATGCCAGGCCAAACGTCATAAAAAGGAAATCAAAGGCATCGGAACTTAAAAAAACAGCGGATAATAATAATATAATGTAAACAGCTCCGGTAAGGGCACGTCTAAAAATCTCTCTCATACTAAAGGTCTTCCAGAAGTAAAAGATACAGATTTTTGGAACTGCTTCCATAAGTTAAAAAATCATCCGAATTTTGATCAGTAGCTTGAAAGTGCTTTAGGGTGGTAATATTTGCAGGGATACTGTGGCCATATTTCTTTTTGATAGTCTTAAGGCCTTCCCCAATGGATTCCACTAATTGACTTGTAGTAGCAAAAACAATGACATTGGCCGGAAGCTCATGAAGCTTTTTTTCATTCAACTGATTGGAACAGACCAATATAGAGCCATTTTGGGCAATTAGATGCTCGCATGTTGTGAAAAACACTTCACTGTCCTTATTGTTTGCGCTATAGGAAATTCCCTCCTTAGAGAACCTTTCTTTCAATCTGGAATCCATGGCAAAAAATGGATGTTCCTGCCAGTTGTTTTCTTGGACGATATTTTTTAAGGCCTCGGAGATTTCGGAAAAAGAATCGCAATACAGAAATTTACCTCCATTTTTCTTGAAGTGGATCGTAAATTTTTCATCAACGGGGATGTTGAGATCTGGCATATGAACTCCTCTGGTTTCCACGGTCTCTTTGGAAACCTTTTTGCCACCTCCAAATAGTTTGTCAAATAGCCCCATTTTATATTATAAACTTCTAAATACTATTCCATCACTAATGATGAACGTCCAAGTTTACTATTTATTTTCCTTTTTTTCTTCTTCCTCTTTTTCTTCCACGGCAATCTCCTCTGCCTTTTTCTCTCCATTCAATTTTTCCTGCCCTTTTTGGTCAAACTCTTTTTCAAAGGGTCTTTTTCCAAAAATCTTTTCAAGGTCTTCCTTAAAGATAACCTCCTTCTCCAAAAGGCGCTCTGCAAGCGTAATCAGTTTATCCTTATTATTTTCGAGTACTTCCAATGCCCTTTGGTATTGCTCTTCTATAATCTTTGAGATTTCCGTATCAATACGTTGGGCAGTTTCCTCGCTATAAGGTTTGGTGAAGCCATATTCATTTTGTCCCGAAGAATCGTAGTAGGTAAGATTTCCAATTTCTTCGTTAAGTCCATAAATAGTGACCATGGCCCGAGCCTGCTTAGTGACCTTTTCCAGATCGCTCAAAGCCCCCGTTGAAATTCTATCGAAAATCACCCTTTCGGCCGCACGTCCTCCTAAAGTTGCACACATTTCATCCTTCATCTGTTCGGGACGAACAATAAGGCGTTCTTCTGGCAGGTACCATGCAGCACCCAGCGACTGTCCCCTAGGGACTATGGTAACTTTTACCAATGGCGCGGCATGTTCTAGCATCCAACTTACCGTAGCGTGCCCCGCTTCATGGTAGGCAATGGTCTTTTTCTCACCTGCGGTTATAATCTTATTCTTTTTTTCCAGACCACCTACAATACGGTCCACGGCATCCAAAAAGTCTTGTTTGGTTACCGCCTTTTTCTCCTTACGGGCGGCTATAAGCGCAGCTTCGTTGCATACATTGGCAATATCGGCGCCAGAAAAACCGGGAGTCTGTCTTGCCAAAAAGTCCAAATCCAGTGTTTCCGCAGTTTTAATAGGCCTCAAGTGTACCTCGAAGATTTCTTTACGTTCCCTAATATCAGGTAGATCAACATATATCTGTCTATCAAACCTACCGGCCCGCATTAGGGCTTTGTCCAATACATCGGCCCGGTTTGTTGCCGCGAGTACGATAACGTTGGTATTGGTACCAAAACCATCCATTTCAGTAAGCAATTGGTTCAAAGTATTTTCACGTTCGTCGTTTGAACCCGTAAAATTGTTCTTTCCCCTTGCTCTACCAATGGCATCAATTTCATCAATAAAGATTATAGCCGGGGATTTATCCTTGGCTTGTTTAAAAAGGTCCCGTACCCTTGATGCGCCTACCCCTACAAACATTTCAACAAAATCAGAACCGGAAAGCGAGAAAAAAGGCACTTTAGCCTCTCCCGCAACGGCCTTGGCCAATAGTGTTTTTCCTGTTCCTGGAGGGCCTACAAGGAGAGCACCTTTTGGAATCTTACCTCCCAAAGAAGTATACTTATCCGGATTCCTTAGGAACTCAACGATTTCCTCTACTTCTTCTTTTGCTCCTTCCAACCCGGCTACATCCTTAAAGGATGTGCGTGTGTCCGTTTTTTCATCAAAAAGCTTGGCCTTGGATTTACCGATATTAAAAATTTGCCCTCCGGCACCTCCTCCGCCACCGCCTGACATTCTTCTCATTAAATAAATCCAGATACCGATAATCAAAACAAAAGGAAGAATCCCTATCAAAAAATCCCCGAGGTAGTTGGACTCCGTATCATAGTCCACTATGGTATCCAGGTTGTTCTCTGTTTTTAGGTCCTTTATCTCGTTCTCAAAATTTTGAAGATCCCCATAATCCAAAACATATTGGGGCGAAGCCGAAGGACTTAATGCAAAAGGCTGATCCTTAACATCTTTATGAACATCTTTTTGAAGTGCTTCGTCCGTTAAAAAGACTTTTGCCTGCCTCGTATTGGTGATGATCAGAATTTTTTCGATATCCCCATTCCTTAGATATTCCTGTAACTCCGAAGTAGTAGTTTTCTTGGTGCTTGAAAGATTTCCACTTCCAAAGAACTGGAACCCTATTAGTAAAATTGCGATCAATCCATAAATCCACCACGAACTGAACCTAGGTTTTTTAGGATTTGTATTGTTTTCTTTTGCCATTATTTTCTTTTTTGCCTTTTCTTATGAATCGTTGGGATTATTTCAAGGCTTGATTTATGCTACTTTCGATTTCGGTGAACTTGGCATCACCCCAAAGACCTTCTATATCATAGAATTCCCGAATATGTTTTTGGAAGACATGGACTACCACATTAACGTAATCCATTAGGACCCACTCGGCATTATCCTCGCCTTCTATGTGCCAAGGTCTGTCCTTAATTGCTTTGCTAACTGTTTTTTGGATAGATCCCGTTATAGCATTAACGTGAGTGTTGGAAGTACCACTGCAAATTATAAAGTAGTCACAAACAGTATTTTCAATTTCCCTTAGGTCAAGCAAGCTAACATCGTTCCCTTTTACTTCATCTATTCCCTGTAAAATTAATGCAATTAACTCGTCTGCGCTAGCTTTCCCTTTCTGCATTCAAAAATTTTAGTTTAAGCAAAGTTATTATTTTTTTGTTCTTTTACCTCTAGTTTTTAACAATTGATTAAAGATAGGATCTAAAGGATGCCTCATGCAAATAATCAAACTTGATGCCACAGACTCTACCAATGCTTACTTAAAAGGACTTATTACTTCCAACGATTCCCGGGACTTTACTGTAGTTGTTGCCAAGAACCAGTTAAAGGGTAGGGGACAAATGGGTACACAGTGGATATCGGAAGAGGGTAAGAATCTAACTTTTAGCGTTTTAAAAGAAAATAATGACCTTTCTTCGGATAATCCTTTTTTATTGAATATTATAGTGTCACTTGCCATTTTTAATTGTTTAAACAACCTTCAGGTTCCCGATTTAAAGGTTAAATGGCCTAACGACATTCTGTCAGGTACATCCAAAATATGTGGCATTCTTATAGAGAACATCATATCGGGAAATAAGATAAGGGCTTCCATTATCGGTATAGGGCTTAATGTCAACCAGACGGTGTTTCACACTATTTCTAACGCTTCCTCGATGAAATTGTTGCTGGGCAAAACGTTTGATTTGGATGAGCTTCTAAGGGCTCTTTTGAAGAGTTTGGAATCTACTTTTCAAGATGCCCAAAAAATGGGCAGCGAAAAATTATGGAAAGCGTATGGGGAGATTTTGTTTCGAAAGGATAAGCCATCGACCTTCCAAGATTCCAATGGAAAAAAATTCATGGGATTTATCCGTGGCGTCTCTGCCGAAGGTAAATTGATCATTGCGCTTGAGGATAATGTAAAAAAAGAATTCGGGTTTAAGGAAGTAACACTCTTATACTAGGGTTTCTCCAAGGTTTTCCAACAAGGTGCCCATAAAATTGGTGATGGGTGTCTTGATCATCATGGCCATCATCGCATTAAACTCCCCTTGAAAACTTAGTGCAACCTGGGTCTCATTATCAGCTAAAGACAAGATATCGGCTGTGAGGGTAAAAGGTAGTTTGTCACTCGCGGCACCCAGAACAATTTTGTTATGGGGAAGTTGTTCCTTGCGCTGCAGTACAATTTCGGGCATACCTTTTAAGGCAAACAAAAATCGATCTTCATTTATGAGTTCAAACTTGTCAATGCTATCGGGCATCAACTTCTCAAAATTTTTAAGTTCGATGAGAAAGTTGAAAACCTGCTCCTGACTTTTTGAAATATTTTTTTTTGGTGTTTCTATGTACATTTTTTAAGGATGCCATGTGGAAGGGCTTTTTCGCCATTCCAACAATGTGTTCAATTGCTCTTCTTTAATATATCCGGTTTCCGATGCCTCTTGGATGAGATGGTCATAATCCCCCAACGTATGCAATTCGATGTCCCTGGTCTCAAAATTTTCTTTGGCAATATCAAAACCATAATTGAAAATCGCTAGCATCCCCTTTACATTTGCACCTTCATTAGTTAATGCTTCTACAGCGTTTAAGCTACTTTTTCCCGTGCTTATCAAATCTTCGACCACTACTAAGTTCTGATTGGCTTCCAATCTACCTTCTATCTGATTCTTTCTTCCATGGGATTTCGGTTCCGGTCTAACATAGATAAAAGGGAGACCCAAATAATCCGCAACCAACATTCCAATTCCAATGGCCCCGGTGGCCACTCCCGCAACTACATCAGGTTTACCGTAAAGAGACTCTAGCTGCTTGGCCATTTCCTCCCTGATATAGTTTCTAATAATTGGGTAGGAAAGTATAATTCTATTGTCACAATAAATAGGGGATTTCCATCCGGAGGCCCATGTAAAAGGATTTTCCGGTCTCAACTTTATTGCATTAATTTGTAACAGAAGCTCTGCTGTTTTTTTGGCGGTGTTTTTGTCCAAAATCATGGAGCAAATGTATAAAGTTTTTGTTAAAGAGGCGCCTCTTATTTTAACTAACAAACTTTCTGAAATCACCAATAGTAGATATTACCCCCTTAATGCGGAAGCTATACAGGAGGCCATTGATGCATTGGCCAAGAAAAAGTTGGAGGAAGCCTATATCTATCATCCCAATCACGAGGAAATCCTTAAGAAGTTCTGCAAACAGATTCCATTGGAAGTTGCGGCCGGAGGCGTTGTAACCAATAAAGAGGGAAAGGTGCTCTTTATCTACAGGAACGATAAGTGGGATTTGCCCAAGGGAAAGCTGGAAAAGAATGAAGGTTTGGAGGAATGTGCCTTGCGTGAGGTAGAGGAGGAAACCGGGGTGAAGGGGTTAAAGATTGAAAACGTGTTACAGACCACCTACCATGTTTTTAAGAGGAATGGAAAATATAGATTAAAGGAAGTACATTGGTACGCTATGCGAACCAATTATGAAGGTAAACTGAAGGGCCAAAAGAACGAGGGCATAGAAAAGGTGAAATGGAAGGGCCCAAAAAAAATCCAAAAGGCATTAGAAAACTCTTATACCAATATAAAAATACTTTTTGGGGAATAGATTATGGAACACCTTTACCAGAAGCTATGCGGTAAACGGGATATTGCATATGGGCTGGCTCATAAAATTCCGAGTTTTCGTATAACCAATCCAATTGCGCATACCAGTTATTGGCAAATTCCAAATCAATTTTTTTCTTGTTATTGAAATCATCCCTAAGCTGTTCGTCATTTTCTAGCATTTCTGCTGCAACGTCCTCAAAAATATAGGGGGAAAAGCCTTCTTTTCGCTGCAGTATGGAATCAAAGAAATTCCAATTGAAAAAGGAATCTACCGCACAGGGTTCCAAGGTTTCCAGAAGATAACGAATACCTTCTTGATCTGTAGGAATCATCAAGTCTCCCTCTGAAAATGAGAGATTTAACGTATCCTTTAAGACTTCCGTATTGTAATGAAGGTAATGCCCCTCATACGGGTAATCCAGAGTTTCGTATTCGTTTATCTGATAGGATTCAACGGTTAAGGTGGTATCATTTTGCAAAGTCTTGTAATTTATTTTGTTCAAATCCAAAAGCTCTATTACGGAGGTCCATCCCTTTTTTAAGATATAGGTCTCTGGAATCTTTATGGAATCAACAGGCTTATAATAGTTTTTATACTCCATTTTTTTGGTAAATGGTCTTTCCGAATCGTAAGAAAGCCTATCAAAGCCCGTTACCTCACTGAAAATAGTATCGGCCTTATATCCTTTAAAATCCCGTATTGTGGTCCTAGTTGTGTCCAATGCCCATTTTATCGGATAGTAATTCCAATTTTGATGCCTTGTGCGGGCTTTTTCGCTAAGTTGCTCAATTCGTTCGCTATCCCTGTCCGTAATTGTTAGCATCGCCCTTAAAAACTGATAAGTTCCCATTACACGTTGTGTGTAGGGTTTAAGCATGTGCGTTTCCACCATAAGGCCCAGGGTATTCCAAAGTGTGGTATATCCCGTGGAATACCTTGGATGGTCCATAAACTGGGAAAACCCTTCTTCAGGGGCCTTGTTGTATACATTTACATACGGCGTAATATCCCAATTTTCCATTTTCAAGGATTTCTCCAAAGCGGGCAGCATTTCCTGATCAAGATATACACCCAATTCTCCACCTAATTTATTATGCTGGGTAAACAAGTGGGTAAGTGTATACTGATAATCCGCACCATTGCTCACATGAGTATCTATGAAGACATTGGGCCTTACCAAATGAAAAATTTCGGTAAACGTCCTTGAATTCTTTGTATCTCCTTTTATGAAATCCCTGTTCAAGTCATAATTTAATGTGTTACCTCTAAAACCGTAGGATTTGGGCCCATTTTGATTTGCCCTGGTGCTACTGTTCCTATTTAATGCCCCGCCTACATTGTAAATCGGAATAGTTACCAATACGGTATTGGCCGGTGGATTTATCTTGCCGATAGCCAAGTCCCTATACAAGAGCATAGTGGCATCAACACCATCGCTTTCACCGGGATGTATACCATTGTTTATGAGAAGTATGGTCTTTTGATCGGCTATTTTTTGAAAGTTGAAGGTCGCCTCAGGATTATAGGTGACGATATGTAAGGGATATCCGCTATCAGTTTGTCCTATGGTCTGGATATTGATTTCAGGAGACTGCTTGGCCAATTGAATATAAAAATCCACAACCTGTAAATAGGTGGCCGTCTCCTCTCCATTAGAAAGCTCAAATGGAGTCGGAAATCTGGGTTCTTCATCCTCTTTTTTGGTTTCGCAGGCCATAAGGCCCAATACCAGTAGTAATACACCAAGAAGTCTCATAGGGCGCAAACTGAAAGTCCATTGTCAAAATTAAGGAAAAAGTATCTTTCTTATAGTTACGCCGCCTTGGTAATCTCTTTTAAGTGATCTCTTTTTAGGGGTTTGTTATTGAAGGTGATAATGTGATGTGTCTTGGATTTGTACAGACCCCAATTTTTCATGTCAAAAGGATCTATAGATGAGGTCACGATATTTATTCGCACCTTTTTTTCCAAGGGGAGGGAAATGAACTCTTCCAAAAATTGCCATCCATCCATTATGGGCATATTGATATCCAAAAAAATTATCTCGGGAACCTGACCTTTATTGTCAAGGGATTTTTTAATGTCGTCCAAAGCCAATTTTCCATTGCCATGGGCAGAGATATTGTCACAGATATCGATGGAATCCAACATTTTTCGTATACCGAATACGGTAATGGGGTCATCGTCCACAATGTAAATAGAGTTAATCTTTTTCATTAAAATAAATGTTAAACGTGGTTCCTTTACCCACTTCACTACAGGCAATTACTTTTCCGTTCATGGCCTCTATTTGATTTTTGGTAATATAAAGCCCGATACCTCTTGAATCTTTTTTGTCATGAAATGTCTTATACATGCCAAATAACTTGTCCCCATACTTTTTAAGGTCTATGCCCATTCCGTTATCGGCAATGCTCAATATAGTATAGCCATTATTACTTGTTGCACTTAAAGTGATTATAGGATCTCTTTCCGGATCTTTATATTTTACACCATTGGTGACGAAGTTCATTAAGATGCTTTCAATGTATGCCGGAACCACTTTTATATAGACCTCGTCCGTAATGGAATTCACAATTTTTGCATTGTTATTCAATAAGAACGCCGCAAGATTCTGTTGGACGGTTTTTATCTTTTCATTAAGATTAATGGGTCTCTTTTCCAAGGTTGTATTGGTGCTTATGGCGACTACCTCATTTAGGTTTTCCAATGTTTCCAGAAGGTTGTCGGAGGCATCTATTAACATTCCGATAATATTCTTTTTTTCCTCTTCATTTTTTTCATGGATCAAAAAGTCCAATAACATGGAGAAATTAGCGGTGTGCGATCTTAGATTATGTGATACGATATGAGCAAAATTAACCAGTTTTTTGTTTTGTAAGGAAGTTACATTAATCAAATCCCTGAGTTCCTCTTCCTTTTGTTTAAGGTTGCTAATGTCCATACTTATGCCCACCAATCCATAGGCGCCGCCGTCATCTCCAATTAAGGGTATCTTGGAAGTTAAGAAGGTTATTGCCTCCCCGTTCTTTTTTATACTTCCCCTTTCCTCGCCCAAAATTGGTGTTTTGGAGTTCATTACATATAAATCATCTTCCCTGGTAATTCTTGCTGTTTCCTCATCATAAAAATCATAATCGGTCTTACCTAAAACTTCTTCCGGACCCTTTACGCCCAGGTAATCGCATTCCGATTTGTTTACAAGTACTTTTCTGGATTCCTTGTCCTTGATAAAAACATTTAAGGGCAGATGATCTATCAAAGTTTTGAGAAGATGCTCATTTTCCTTGGTCTTTGTTTGGGACAGAACCTGGTCGTTAACATCCTGAAAAGTACCGATCAATCCAATTAACTTTTCATTTTTGAATATGGGTTTTCCGGCCCCTATTACCCATTTTTCATTACCCTTGGCCGTAATTATCTGTAATTTTTCGTTCCATGCAGTACCATTTTCTATGGCCTTGTTCACTGCCATGGAAATAGTGTTCCTGCTATAACCTTGTTTATAGAAATCAATTCCTTTTTCAATAGTGGGTGCATAATCCAAAGGAACCTCGTGGATGGTCTTGGTCATATCGCACCAGGTAATCTCATCATTAAGTATATCATATTCCCAACTACCAATTTTGGCGATCTCTGATTTTTCACGTAAAAGAACCTCAAGTTTTTCCAGTTTTAATTCATTATGAACTCGAGTTGTGATATCGTCTGTTTGAATTATAATTCCTATGATATTCTCGTTTTCATCGTACCAAGGAATATTGGACCACTCAAACCATTTTTCCTCATTTTCATTATCCGAATATCGTTCTACACCTACATCGGACGACTTGCCTTTTAAGCAGTCATTTAAAACGGTTTTCCAATCCTTGCTTATTTCACCAAAAAGTTCGGAGATGTTTTTGCCAAAAACGGCGTCGTTGCTAAAATCAAAGTAGGCTATCCAAGAATCCGAAGCATGAACTACCTGTAACCTTTTGTCTAGAAAAACAGTGGCTTTGGGTAGCTGTTTAATCAAATAATTACTAGATAATGTTTGGGATCCCCTCAACATATAGTTGTAATTTCTTACTAAAGTAGAACGATTTTCCATTTTTGCTAAAGGTTTGTTGTGAACACGCCCAAACTCGTTGTGATCCTATATTTGGATAGGGTGAGATTTAAAATAAATTAAAAAATAAGGAATTTTCTTACCAATAACTGGAATATACTATGATTATAGGGCATTTGTTCAAAGATAGATGTAGATGTGCAATGATGTGAAGTAAGAGGTGTACTACGTGGTTCTAACAGAATCAGGTACTAACCCGGTGTAATCCCCACCATTTCTAATAACATCTCGGACAATAGAAGAACTTATGTAGGACTTTCCAGATGAGGTCAATAGAAAAACGGTCTCAATTTCGGAAAGCTTACGATTGGTATGCGCAATAGCCTTTTCAAATTCAAAATCCGCCGGATTGCGAAGGCCTCTTAGAATAAAATCTGCCTGCATCTTTTTACAGAACTCTACGGTAAGTCCTTCATAGGTAAGCACTTTGATTTTCGACTCTTTTTCAAAGGCTTTTTGGATGAACCGCATCCGTTGCTCCAAAGTGAACATATATTGCTTTTCAGCATTGATGCCTATGGCAATGATAATTTCGTCAAATAGGGTAATGCCCCGTTTTATAATATCGTAATGGCCCAAAGTAAGTGGATCAAAAGACCCCGGAAATATGGCGCGTCTCATAGGCTAAAGTTAGGTATTTTCCCGTAAAGCCTCAGTTATGGCACTTTCAAAAAGTGCGGAAAGGGATATTCCGGCGATTCGAGCTTGTTCTGGAAGAATACTTTCTTTCGTAAGCCCGGGAGTAGAATTCATTTCCAACATATAGGGCTCATTGTCCACGAAAATAAACTCACTTCTAGAAAACCCTTTCATCTTTATAACCTCGTAGGCGCGCTTGGCCAATTGCGTTACCCTCTTTTCTTGATCATTGGATATTCTGGCCGGAGTAATTTCTTGAGACTTTCCTTCATATTTGGCCTCATAATCGAAAAAATCATTTTCCGTAGTTATCTCCGTAATGGGCAGTACTTTGGTCTTTCCATGATAGGTAATTACACCTACGGAAACTTCAGTTCCATCCAAGAATGCTTCAACAAGGATTTCATCATCTTCTAGATACGCCTTCTCAATTGCTGGTCTTAACTGTTCCTTTTTATACACTTTGGATATACCAAAACTACTTCCCGCGCGGTTGGCCTTTACAAAGCAGGGCAGTGCTACCCGTTCAATAATAGTATCCTCATCTATGGTATCTCCAAAATTCAAGTAATAGGAAGCCGCAGATTTTATGCCGTAAGGCTTCAAAACACTCAAAAGATCACGTTTGTTAAAGGTCAAGGCCGATTGGTATTGATTGCAGGATGTCTGAGGAATACCCAATAATTCAAAATAAGCCTGCATTAAACCATCCTCTCCGGGTGAACCATGGATGGCGTTAAAAACACAATCAAAATGAATAGTCTCGTTGTCAACCTTAACCGAAAAGTCATGCCGATTTATAGGGAACTCATTTTCGGAATCGTCAACGTAGACCCACTTCTCCCTAAAAATATGGATTCGGTATGCATCAAATTTAGTCTTGTCCAAATACTCATAAACCACATTTCCACTTTTGAGGGAAATCTCATACTCGCTGGAATACCCACCCATGATAATGGCTATGTTTTTTTTCATAGTACAATTCAATTGGAAGTTTAAAAGGCCAAGTTGTCTAAAGCCCAAAATAACTAAAAAACAACTCCATGGCATAGCCGGGGATTAAATTTTTAAGAAGTAAAGTGTGGAATAAATCAACTTTTGAAGGGTTAAAACCATTTGTTTTGGCTCATTTCCTATCTTTGTCCGACGATTATTTGACCATGAGAAGTTTTTTCAATTTTTTAAGGAGTAGAACCTTTTTGGTGCAGATAGGCTTATCCCTGGTAGTTTTGATAGGTTTAATTTTTTTGTGCCTTCGTTGGTTGAACAGTACTACGAACCACGGAGAATTTGTTGTTGTACCAGATTTTTCCAAAATGTCGGTAATGGATATGCGACATGCCGTGGAAGAAGCCGGTTTGCGATATGAAGTATTGGATTCCGCCAACTATAGCCCCGATTATCCTAGATTTTCTATCATAGAGCAGGACCCATCTGCCGGCAGCAAGGTAAAGGAAAACCGGAAGATTTATTTTACCGTTAATCCTTCCGGATACAAGAAGGTTACCGTACCCAATATTATCCAAGTTACACAAAGAAACGCTTCTTCTATGTTGCGCGCCGTTGGTCTAGATGTACAACGGGTTACGTACATTGACCAGCTGGGGAAGGACATGGTATACTATATTAAGCACAAAGGGAAGGACATAAAGCCGGGCGATAAATTACCGAAAACCTCTAAAATAGAGCTGGTCTGTGGAAATGGGACTATTCCGGATAGTGCACGGGTTCAAGCAGAGTCCAACTAAAGGTTATGGAAGAACAGGGTACCCGAGAACCTGAAGGGGACGAACTTTTTGAACATTATAGATTTGTGGCCTCAAAAGGACAAGAACCCTTACGGGTGGACAAATTTTTGATGAACTTTATAGAAAATGCCACACGAAACAAAATTCAACAAGCGGCCAAAACAGGAAATATTTGGGTAAACGATTCCATCGTAAAGCAGAATTATAAGGTAAAGGCCGGGGATGAGGTAAAAGTACTTTTTGAGCATCCACCGCATGAGTTCCTATTGGTTCCGGAAGATATTCCACTTAACATCGTTTATGAAGATGAGATTTTACTGGTTGTAAACAAACCACCCGGAATGGTGGTCCACCCTGGTCACGGCAATTATTCGGGCACCTTGATCAATGGACTTATTCATCATCTGGACAATCTTCCGATCAATAGCAATGAACGTCCCGGGTTGGTACATCGTATAGATAAGGACACCTCCGGACTACTGGTAGTGGCCAAAACCGAAGCAGCCATGACCCACTTGGCCAAGCAGTTTTTTGATAAAACTTCCGAACGTGAATATATAGCCTTGGTCTGGGGTAATGTAGAAAATGATACAGGAAAAATTGAGGGCCATATTGGGCGAAACCCTAAAAACCGATTGCAGATGCAGGTATTTCCGGAGGGGGATCAAGGTAAGGAAGCAGTCACACACTACAAGGTAATGGAACGTTTGGGATATGTTACCTTGGTTTCCTGTAGATTGGAGACAGGCCGGACCCATCAGATAAGAGTCCATATGAAATATATTGGCCATACGCTGTTCAACGATGCCAGATATGGTGGGGATCGAATTCTAAAGGGAACGGTGTTCACAAAATATAGACAGTTTGTGGAAAATTGTTTTAAGGTATTGCCACGCCAGGCCTTGCATGCCAAAACGCTAGGCTTTGTACATCCCATTACTGGAAAACAAATGCGGTTCGATTCCGAAATTCCAGAAGATATGGTGCAGTGTATCGAAAAGTGGCAAGGGTATTCCAAGCAGAGTAGGGGTTAATCATAAAATCTACTGGCTGACTTAGACTGAAAGAATGGTTTTTAATACGTTTTTCCGAGAATTGCAGTATTGTTTTTTCAAATGCAGCTATCGAAAACTCTTTCTATGTATGGTGCCATTATCCCAAAATCATTGTTATTTTTATTGTACCTAAACCTAGAAACAGATGAAAATTGTCATTTCCCCTGCCAAATCGCTAGACTTTGAAAGTGAATTGCCTAGCCTAAAACATACACAGCCCCAATTTTTGGAACAATCCAAAAAGCTTAATAAGGTTTTGCTCAAAAAAAGACCTCGAGCGTTGTCCAAATTAATGAATATTTCGGATAATTTGGCCCAATTAAACTGGGAACGCAATCAAAAGTTCACCACACCTTTTACACCTGAGAATGCGCGCCCGGCCATGTACGCCTTTGATGGAGATGTATATCAGGGGCTGGATGCCTATACCATTCCTGAGGAGAAATTGGAAAAGTTGCAGGATACACTCCGCATCCTTTCAGGACTATATGGTATCCTAAGACCTTTGGACCTTGTGCAACCCTACCGGTTGGAAATGGGAACCCAGCTTAGAGTGAACAGAAGAAAGAATTTATACGAATTCTGGAAAAAGGACCTGACTGCGTACCTCAATTCCGAAATGGAAAATGATGAACTCTTCCTCAATTTGGCAAGCAATGAATATTTTGGGGCCATTGATGAGAAGACCTTAAAAGTTCCTGTAATTACTCCCATTTTTAAAGATTGGAAGAACGATAAGCTTAAGGTTATCAGCTTTTTCGCAAAAAAGGCCCGTGGTTCCATGGTTCGGTATATCTTAGATACGAATGCAAAAACCTTGGATGATGTTAAGGGGTTCGACTACGATGAATACCTTTACAGTAAGGAACATACGCTAAAGGAAAATCAACCTGTTTTTGTTCGATAGAATATTTTGACCAAGTAACCGTTTTATCCTTATAACATCTTTTAATAAAGATAGATGAAACGATATTTCATTTTGGTTTTGGCCTTCATGATTATAGGCTGTACGGATAGGGATGACGATGTTGATGCCGTAAACATCCGCATAAAAAATGCCAGCAATATAACCTTTGATGAGGTTCAGGTGGCGGATGCAGAGGAGATTCACGAAAATATACCGTCGGGAGACTATTCCGAATATTTCCAATATGAAACGGCGTATCAGTATGCATTTATACAAATCAAATCTGGAGAGGATACTTTTACGCTGCAACCCATTGATTTTGTTGGGGAAACCCCCTTACCCATAGGATTCTACACCTATGAACTTAATATCACGGAAGAAGGAAATGTCAATCTTGAGTTTCTAATAGACTATTAGGTCATTTCTTTTTCGTAACATTTATTTTTTCCTCTACTGTTGCCCTCTTTTTGATTTTTCTGGGCCTTCTTGCGCCGTGCGAACGGTTGGCTATTTTTCCTCTTCTAGTTTTTATATCTCCTTTCCCCATTAGTTTTGTTTTAAGTATTTATGTCTTAATTTACGAAATTGTCGCTATAAATGCAATCCTTTGTAAAAGGGATTTAGCCATACAACCAAACGATTTAATTTCGAGATATAGTAATGTTTTTGCACACCCATCCCTATAAACCTTTCCTTTTCCCAGAAGCCACCAAGCTCATTGTGGGAACACTGCCGCCTCCCAGATTTACTATGCGGGACTTAAAGAAAGGCGATGTGGATTTTTGTTATGGTAGTAGGGACGGACAGCTTTGGTCCATTCTAGATCGCATTTTTAAGCTTGATTTAAAATTTGAGACTACAGATGAAGCCATACGGCAACGCATGGATTTCTTGAAGGATAAAAAAATAGGTATCTGTGATATCGTTGAAAGTGCGGAAAGAGCTAAGATAGATGCCTCGGATTTAGGAATGAACAACATAAAGCTTAGAAACCTAGTAGGGTATTTAAAGGAATTGCCCAATGTGGATACGCTTTTGTTTACAGGTGGCAACAGCAAAAATGGACCGGAATACTTTTTTAGGAAACACCTAAAAACGTTCAATTTGGGATTGAACTTGGTCTCCGATAAAATACCTAGAATCTATTCCTTTATGCTGCCGGATACTCAAAGAACCATAAAAACAGTATCGCTGACCGCACCTTCGGGAGCTGCTAACCGAGCTGTGGGAAGCATGGAAGCGTATAAAAAATACAAAAAAGAAAATCCTGATTTCAATACCTTGGATTTTAGGATACTGCAGTACAAGGCATTTTTTTAGGTTGATGTTTTTGGTAAAAGATATGTGGCCTTGTTCATTTTGTGATGTCCAAATCTTATTTTGTTATTTTGATAGGAAACCTAAGGGGAATTGCCCAATAATGTTGATATTTACCATCTTGGTTTTATGAACAAATTACCTAAAGTTCAATTTTATCCATTTATGCAGCGATCAGAAAAATTAGAGGAGTTTAAGAAATCTGTTACCAATAGGTTCAACGTTTATAACAGCCTGTTCCTTAATCTTCCCTACCGGAATATTGAGAACGTGGGTATGCTTATTCCATTGCTTTTTGAACAATGCGAAAAGGGGTTGAAATCGGGAAAAAACCCTCAGGAAATATTGGATGCCTTCTTTCAGAATTATGCCAATATTGAACCCGAAAAAGATAGGGTAGACTTCATGTTCCGCATCATCCAATACGTGGAAAGACAAGTGGTACTTTATGACAGTGTTGAGGATGCGGCCTTTCCCAAATTGCACCAGCACACCACTTCCTTGTCCATAAAAGATTATTTTCAATTGGTGAACGAGAATAAAAGCTGGGACAAAATCGCGAAGAAACTATCCACGTTTAGTGCCCGGATAGTGCTTACCGCCCACCCTACCCAATTTTATACTCCTGCGGTTCTGGACATTATTGAAGAGTTGCGCTCCCTAATTCTTGAGGACCGTATCAATGATATCGATTTGGCTTTACAGCAGCTGGGGCTTACCTCCTTGATCAATGCCCAAAAACCTACACCCTTGGATGAGGCCAAGAACATTATTTATATCCTTAGAAATGTGTATTATGATGCAATGGGAGAACTTTTCTCCTATATCAAGAACAACATTAAGGATGATGATTTTGACAATTACAACATTATGAAATTGGGTTTTTGGCCAGGAGGAGATAGGGACGGAAATCCTTTTGTTACGGCTGATATGACCAAAGCTGTAGCCGATGAACTTCGCATTACCCTTATGAAGTGCTATTATAACGAGCTGAAGCGATTACGCAAGAAACTCACCTTTAAACGCCTACGGTTGCCATTGAACAGTCTTCGGGACAATCTTTATATCGCCATGTTCGATTCCCAAAGATCGGTAGATTATGGCGATATTATTGGGCCATTGCTTAATATCCGCGACATATTGGTAAATGATTACCATTCCCTGCATGTAAAAGAATTGGACCATTTCATAGATAAGGTAAGGATTTTTAAGACCCACTTTGCCACACTGGACATTCGCCAAGACCATAGCAAACATAAACTGGTGGTAGAAAGTGTACTTAAGCAAAAAGGGGTGATCAAGGAAGAAATAGGTGAGCTTACCAATAAGCAAATTACCCGTATCCTCCTAAAAGAAAAATGGACTTTGGATTCGGCAGATTTTGAGGATGCGATCATTAAGGATACTATCCAAAACATAGCACAATTAGGGGACATCCAGAAAAAGAATGGGGAGGAAGGTTGCAACCGTTATATTATAAGTAATTCCGAGGACATTTTTTCTGTACTCTTTGTATACGGATTATTTAGATGGTGCGGTTGGGAGGCGGATAAAATCAGTTTTGATATTGTTCCCCTTTTCGAGACCATGCAAGGGATGGAAAACTCTGAGGCCGTAATGCAATCGCTTTTTGATTTGCCGCAGTATAAAGCACATTTAGAACGAAGGAACCAGACCCAAACTATGATGCTGGGCTTTTCCGACGGTACTAAGGACGGAGGTTATTTAAAGGCCAACTGGTCTATTTTAAAGACGAAGGAAACTCTGTCCAAAGTGAGCAAGAAAAATGGGATAAGGGCCATTTTCTTTGATGGGCGTGGTGGCCCACCGGCAAGGGGAGGAGGCAAGACCCACAGATTTTATGCGGCACAGACCAAAGATGTGGCCAATCATGAGATACAGCTTACCATACAAGGCCAGACCATTACGAGTACATATGGCAACAAAGAACAATTTATGCATAATTCCGAGCAGTTGCTCACTGCGGGATTGTCCAATAATCTATTTGGAAAAGAGCATATCATTTCTAGGCCATCCAGAAAATTGATCGAAGAATTATCGGAATTAAGTTTTGCCAAGTATGATGCCCTGAAGAACCATGAGATGTTCATTCCGTATTTGGAAAACCGAAGTACCTTAAAATACTATACCAAGGCCAACATTGGAAGTAGGCCGGGAAAAAGGGGCAATAAGAAAAAATTGGAATTTACCGATCTTAGGGCCATATCCTTTGTGGGTTCCTGGAGCCAATTGAAACAGAACGTACCAGGTTATTTTGGTTTGGGTACAGCGATTAAAACACTTAAGGATGATGGCCGGATCAACGAGGTTAAAAAAATGTACAAGGAAGTTCCTTTTTTTAAAGCATTGATGCTCAATAGTATGATGTCTTTGTCCAAATGCTATTTTGAGCTTACCAGCTATATGAAAGAAGATAAGGCCTATAGCGATTTTTGGAATATTCTTCATGAAGAGTACAAGCTTTCAAAAGAAATGTTGCTGCTCATTTCTGGCTATAGCATTTTGATGCAGGACGAGGAATTGTCCAGGGAATCCGTTAAGATTCGGGAAAACATAGTATTGCCTTTGTTGGTCATTCAGCAATATGCGCTTCAAAAAATCGGGCAGAATGCGGACCATAAGGATTTGTACGAGAAAATTGTAACCCGATCACTATATGGAAACATTAATGCAAGTAGAAACTCTGCTTAGCTTCTTTTTACTTGCTATTCGAAAATAGAAACCCCACAAATGCCCATGCATTTGCGGGGTTTCTTAACATATTGTTCTATTTACTTTTTAGTGAGGCAATTCACGGGTCACTTTAATATAATTTGATAGGTCAAAACATCCTTCCAGATAGTCGGCGTTCATCCCTACTTCGGCTCCTTTTAAACCATCTTCATAACGTAGGTACCAGATAAGGCATACGCCAACTCCGGCCTCATCAAAATTAACACCTTCAACTGCTTCAAGAGTAGGAGGAAGGCCTAAAATGTTCCCTGCGTCGTCGGTGATCACCCAAGTACTATTAGTGCCCGAAGCTTCGGAATTGTCCAAGGTAATTCCACTTACCATGTCCGGGGTGCCGTCTACCTTAAAGGTAAAGGGGCCACCGGATAAGGTTCCGGCTTCTGTTTTTCTCCTATTGACCGTCAATGGGTTGGAGAGGTCAAAATTCCCTTTTAAGTTGTTGGCGTTCATGCCTGCTTCGGCTCCTTCCAATTCACCTTCATAACGCAAATACCAGATAAGGCAAACACCTGGGCCTGCACCGTCAAAATCCACACCTTTAACAGCATCCAGAGTTGGTGGTAATCCTAAAATGTTTCCTTCATCATCGGTAATCACCCAAGAGCTTTCACTTCCGTAGGCTTCGGAATCATCTATCGTAATACCCTCTACAAAATCAGGGGTCCCGTCCACACAAAAATCATATGGACCGCCTGTAATTTCACCGGCATTGGCACCCATTAAACGCGTTACTTGTATAGAATTGGAAAGGCTGAAGCATCCTTCCAGATCGTTGGCATTCATACCCATCTCTGCGCCTACAAGGCCGTCTTCATAGCGCAGGTACCAGATAAGACAAACTCCGGCTCCGGCCCCATCAAAATCTACACCCTTAACAGCGTCCAGGGTAGGTGGTAGGCCAAGGATATTACCTTCGTCATCCGTAATGACCCAAGTACTATTGGTACCGGCTACATCCGTATCGTCCAGGGATAATTCCGTGACAAAATCCGGTGTGCCGTCTACCATAAATTCGTAGGGGCCTCCAGATAACGTTCCAGCATTGGGCTTACTACGTGTTACTTCTATGGAATTGGAAAGGTCAAAGGTTCCGTCCAAGTTATCCACATTCATGCCCATCTCAGCGCCTACAAGGCCATCTTCATAGCGTAGGTACCAGATAAAGCAAACTCCTGGTCCGGCTCCGTCAAAATCAACGCCACCTACATCGTCCAGCGTTGGTGGAAGACCAAGTATGTTTCCATCCGCATCGGTAATGACCCAGGTGCTATTGGAACCGACGGCATCTGTATTGTCAATCGTAACGTCGCTTACAAAATCCGAAGTGCCATCAACACAAAAATAGAAAGGTCCTCCGGAGATAGTACCCGCAGCTGGCACCACCTCTACCTCCTCCTCTGGAGCAACGGCCTCATTGTCATCATCACAACTTGCTGCCAACAGCAAAAGTGCTAATATTGGTAATACATAGACTTTTTTCATTTTCTTTGTTTTTAAGTTTGCCTAAAAATCCAATTACTACGTAACAGGAAGCTCACAAAGGCATCAATTTTCTGTGATACTTTGAGGATGTTTTTGTTAGAAATGGATAAGGTGTCTCCCTGTTTAATGGAACTAAGGCTTTTGACATGGGCCTGATGAGATAACACCTAAGGATACTTTAAAATAAATATCCAATGATTTTAAAAGACATTTGCGCTTTAAGGTATAGTATGCCTAAGTATTGTACTTAGGCCAATTTTTTTCTCTTTCCCTTTTAATATATTCTCACCCAATGATCTGATTTCAAATTCCTTTCCAAGATCCAAATGGGTCAATAGATGGTCTGAAACAATGATATCTACTTTATGCTTGTTGCACAGAGATTGTATTCTGGCGGTCGTATTCATGACATCTCCTGTAAAAATAATCTCTTTTTTAAGTGCCCCAATTTCGCCGGTTGTTACCTTTCCAAAATGAAAGCCGGCCTTAAAATCCGGGGAAATACCAAAATGCTTTTGGTACCGATCCGATTTTTTTTTGAGGTCCTTTTTCATTTCGAAAAAGCATTGAATACAATTGTTATGCTTTATCCCTTTTTCAAATTTCCAGGACACCACAATTTCATCACCTACATACTGATATACCTCTCCGTAACTATTGACTATAGCGCTAGAAAGATCAAAGTAATAGGCTCTAAGCAATTCAAAGTACTTTACATGGCCTAATATTTCGGCAATTGTTGTGGACGATTTCATGTCGGCAAACATGAATATTCTTTCCTCTTCCTTGGGCGTATGGTATTTTCCCGTAAAGAAATTGGTCAGGACCCCATGGCCTATATTATCACTTATTTCGGCATACATAAGCGAGACGCCCAGGGAAACCAGCATTTGTAAAAGTGTACTTAAGTGTTCAATGCTGGTAAGGAAATCAAAATACTTTTTCCACACCTGGTCATCCAGTATATGGGTTTTGAGATTAATGGAGGCCGCAATCGGAAATGTTATCAGGATTACGATGGACAGGAATACAAAATAGATGGCCAGTTTATATGTGATGGTTTTTAAAAAGCTCTTTTTTGCGAATAAGCTATTTAGGAACAAGAGTTCAATGGTTCCTACCAGAAGCCCCACCCCGGTGACGGCCAGGCTGGCGAAAACCAGAATTTTGAAATCTACCCGAATGGCGGTAGAAGGCAAGGTTTCCGAATTGCCTCCTACAGCCTGTTCAACCGTTATGAAAACCAATCCAAAAAAAAGCCAAATCAATCCAAAAGGGATGATACGCGCAATATTTCTTTTAGCTTTGGGCGATAACACTTTTTGTGATATGAATTACTTCAATCTTATTTTGAAACAGTATTGTCCGTAAGCTTTCTTCACCAAAATGGTTTGTGGTTTTGTTCGCCCATGAATCTAAGTCAATTCGGTGATGTGCTCAATAATTGATAAAACACCTTAATACCGTATGCCAGTTGACCGATTTTCAAGTTCTCGTTGGGACTGTGCTGATTGTTATCAGGATTCACCATAGGAACGATAAAGGCCGGAATCTGTAACTCATTGATGAATGGGGCAATAGGAACGGTGCCACCCATAATCCGAATCTGAACGACATCTTCCTCAAAGGCATTTTTTAATGTATTGACCAAAAAATTTCCATACGGATTGTCCAGGTCCGTACGAAATGCATCCGTTATCGAACCCTCCTGGACCGTCATTATTTTATCGTATTCTGTACGCTGCTTTTTGGTAGGAACGGTATCGGTGATAAAGAATCCTTGTTGTTCAATGTGTCTTTTTACTAGACCTTTTAAGCGATTGCCATCGGTTTCCGGAACGAGTCGCAGATCAAGTTCTGCGGTTGCCGTGGCTGGCACAATGGTCCGTGCCTTTTCCCCGATCCATCCTGAGCCTAATCCCCTAATATTCAAAGAAGGATATTGTAGGGATTCCTGATAAAAACTTCCGACCTTCTCAGGAGTTTTAATGGCGAGATTGGAATTGATGGTTTCCACGGCATCGGGAACACTTTTCAGGACTTCCAAGGTAGCATCGTCCAAAGAAATCCCATCGTAATATCCGTCTATCGTGACCTTGCCATTTTCATCTTTCATGTTGGCCAACACTTCCGCCAATAAAAATCCCGGGTTTGGGGAATAGTTGCCATAATGTCCACTGTGTTGTGGTTTTATTGGGCCATGGGTAGTTAAGGTCATTGTAGTAATTCCGCGACAGCCGTAGACCAAGGTTGGCTTTTCCGAAACATGTACCGGTCCATCAGCGATTACCAAAAAATCAGCCTCCAAGAGTTCTCTATATTCCTTCACCGCCTTAGGTAACGGTTTGCTACTTTTTTCCTCCTCACCATCCAAAATAATCTTGATGTTAAACGGGATTTCCACTTTGTTTTTTTGCAACAGATCAATGGCGTTCAATAGCATTACAATGGGCCCTTTATCATCAGAAGTGGATCTACCGAACAACCGCCAATCATAATTGAGGTTTTCGTTGAGGTCCTCAAAGGATTCGATTTTCCACCCATCCCCACTTTTGGATTTTAGCACGGTTTTGTACGGATCGGGTTGATTCCATTTAGTTGGGTCCACGGACTGCCCATCAAAATGCATATAAAACAAAATAGTCGGTTTTTCATCTTCCATGGGAAGAGCGGCAAAGAATAAGGACTCGCCTTCCGTGGGGAGTATGGAGGAATTGAAGCCCCTTGCATTGAATTTTTTGGTCAACCAAGTAAGATTACGATTGATGTCCGCATGGTCCAATGCATCATTGGGAATCGCCACAAATTCCCGAAGCTCATCAATGCTGTGGCCTACTTGTGATTTGAGTTGTACGGTATCTTGGGAAAAAATAGATAGGGTGGACAAAAGGATAAAAAACAGTATTGTTTTTTTCATGGAATGCATATGTGAATTGGAATTCTAAAAGTAGAAAATTCGTTTGCAAATCTAGGACATTCTTGAATTTTTAAACTTCAAAATAATCCATCTGAATAAGAGCACAAATGGAAAACCATGTAGCAGAACATCAAACCAGTCCATAACTCCCATTCCGATGCCCCCACCTGCTAGCCATTTGATTTTCCCTAAAATATGGGGCTCGGGAAAATAGGGAGCCAATCCCAAGGTAAGACATAGAAGTAGAACAATCTTCCAATTATTGATCAAGTCCTTTAGCACCGAATCGATTTTATAAAATTTGCAATGGAATCGACCCCATTTTGGGTCAAATGTTTTATAAAGGCGGAACCAATAATGGCCCCTTTTGCTTTTTCTGTAGCCTGCACAAAAGTCTCCGAATTACTGATACCAAAGCCCACGATTTGTGGATTTTTGAGATGTAAGGAAGCAATGCGCTTAAAATAGTCCTGTTGCTCCGCTCCGAATCCTTGCTTAGCACCTGTAGTACTGGCAGAGCTGACCATATAAATAAATCCTTCCGAGGCCCCATCAATTTGGAAAATACGCTCATCACTGGTCTGAGGTGTAATTAAAAAGGTATTGAGAAGTCCATACTTTTTAAAGATGCTCTCATATTCCTCTTGATACACATCAAAAGGAAGATCTGGAAGAATGAGTCCGTCTATTCCTATTTCCATGCATTTTTTGCAGAAGGCCTCTACCCCATATTGTAGAACGGGATTAAAATACCCCATGATAATCAAAGGAATGGAGATGGTTTTGCGAATATCCTTTAACTGTTCAAAAAGGATTTCAGTGGTCATCCCGTTTTTGAGGGCAGCGGTAGAACTTTCCTGAATGGTAGGTCCGTCTGCCAAAGGGTCACTGAAGGGCAAACCGATTTCGATCATATCCACCCCATGTTTCTCCAATTCGCCAATAATTTTCACAGTGTCGTCCAAATTGGGATAACCGGCAGTGAAATAAATGGATAGAAGTTTTCCGTCTTCCTGTAATTTTTTGTTGATTCTGTTCATTAAAACATCATTTTCGTTATTCCTGCGAAGGCAGGAATCCATTGCTAGTTGTACCAATCATGTGCCAAATCTTTCCATTCTGGATTTTCTTCAACTATTAGCTTTATTTTCCATTCCCTTTTCCATTTTTTCATTCGTTTTTCTCTTAGGATAGCATCATTGACATACTTATATGATTCAAAATAGACCAATTTGTCCAAGCCATATCTTTTAGTAAACCCTTTTGTTACTTTGTTTTTATGCTCTAAAACCCTTCTTTCTAAATTATTTGTCATTCCTATGTATAGCGTACCATTTTTTCTGTTACTTAAGATGTATACATACTATTGGCGATGAAAGTGGTACATGGCTAACTTCAAGTGGATTCCTGCCTGCGCAGGAATGACATATCACATTATAATCCAAAATAATCAATGTACGTATCCAAATCCTTGTCGCCTCTGCCTGATAAATTGATTACCACAATATCATCCTTCTTGAATTTTTTATGATCAAAAATAGCAAAGGCATGGGAGGTCTCTATGGCCGGGATAATACCTTCCAATTTCGCCACTTCCAAACCTGCCGTCATAGCCTCGTCATCTGTAATGGAGATAAACTCCCCACGACCCGATCGAAATAAATGGGCATGCATAGGGCCAACGCCGGGATAGTCCAAACCGGCCGAAATGGAATAAGGTTCCGTAATCTGCCCGTCCTGGGTCTGCATCAATAAGGTTTTGCTTCCGTGGATAATGCCAACCTTGCCCAAGGCCGAAGTAGCTGCGCTTTCACCTGAATCGATACCTTTTCCTGCCGCCTCCACAGCAATTATGCCTACATCACCATTATCCAGATAATGGTAATAGGCTCCGGCCGCATTGCTTCCCCCGCCAACGCAGGCCACCACATAATCCGGGTTTTCGCGACCTTCTTTTTCCTTTAGCTGCCACTTGATTTCTTCGGAAATAACGGATTGGAACCGGGCCACCATATCCGGATAAGGATGTGGGCCAACGACCGAACCAATGATATAATGTGTATCCACGGGGTTGTTTATCCAATCACGGATAGCCTCATTAGTGGCATCCTTTAATGTTCTGCTTCCTGAAAGGGCAGGCCGTACCTCTGCCCCTAACATTTTCATCCGAGCTACATTGGGTGCCTGGCGGGCAATATCGATTTTCCCCATATATACCACACATTCAATGCCCATAAGGGCGCAGACCGTTGCTGTTGCCACTCCATGTTGGCCGGCCCCCGTTTCGGCAATGATTCTGTTTTTACCCAACTTTTTGGCCATCAAGATCTGTCCAATGGTATTGTTTACTTTATGTGCACCGGTATGGCAGAGATCTTCACGTTTAAGATAGATTTTGGCACCGTACTTTTCCGAAAGTCGGTCCGCAAAGTAGAGTGGGGTCGGTCGGCCAACATAATCCTTCAACAATTGGTCAAACTCTTGTTTAAAGGAAGGTTCTTCCATAATCCGGACATAATTTTGGCGAAGTTCCTCCGTATTGGGATAGAGCATTTCAGGGATAAAAGCTCCTCCGAATTCTCCATAATACCCCTTTTCATTGGCGTGGTAAGGTCCCCTTACCGGCCTTTCCCCCAAAGAGGAGGGCATATTTATTTCGTCTTTCATCAATCCTTTTTTGAATTCTTTCAACTTCTGAATGTTCTTAAGCCCCGGTTCTAGTTCAAACCTGCTATTGACATCAATGGTGTGGCAATATTTTGCCTCGGGACGTTTCATAAATTCCCTAAGGGATTCTATCTCTTCCAGGCCGATGCCACCGCTTAAAAAATAAGGTTTGATAGAGGGGTAACCTTTCAAAACTTTCCAATCAAAGGTATAACCGTTACCACCGGGAAGTTTTCCCTTGGTATCAAAAAGATAGTAATCGCAGACGCTTTCATAGGGTTTTAATTCGTCAAAATTAAAGTCATCCTTTATGGAGAATACCTTAATGATCTGGATGGGCTCCTGAAAATTGTATTGTTTTAATTCCTTGCAGAATTCAGGGCTTTCACTACCGTGTAACTGTACAGCTTGTAAGTGGTACTCTTTAATTTTTGCCACAACTTCATCAAGGGAAGCGTTTACGAACACCCCAACTTTTTTAATGCCAGGTGGTAGCTTCGGAATTTCTCCATCGAAAGAACGGGGGGATTTCTCCCAAAAAATAAAGCCCAAATAGTCCGGCTGCAAGGCAGCGACTTCCCCTGGGTTATATTTCATTCCACATACTTTGAGCTTCATGGGTACACTTTCAAACTAAATTATCGATAAATTGAGTGGCACTCTTTCCCGGATCATCTGTCTTCATAAAATTTTCTCCTATCAAAAAGCCTTGATAACCGTATTTTTTAAGCTCCTTAATGGCTTCTATATTGCTGATGCCGCTTTCGGAAACTTTTACAAAATCATCGGGAATCTTTTCAGAGAGCGATTTACTGGTTTCCAAACTGACCTCAAAGGTTTTTAGGTTTCGGTTATTTACACCCAATAGATCCAGACTTGGCATAACGGATTTTTGTAGTTCCGTTTCATTGTGCACTTCTAAAATAACATCCAAACCGAGACTTTTGGCGAATTGTGAAAGAGCCCTGATTTCCTCTTGCGTTAAAATGGCCGCAATCAATAGTATAACATCGGCACCATAGGCCCTGGCCTCTAAAATTTGGTATTCGTCGATGATAAATTCCTTTCGTAATAACGGCAGTGTTACAATAGCTCTTGCCAAGAGTAAATCGTCCAAGGAGCCTCCAAAATATTTTCCATCGGTCAAGATAGACATGCCACAGACTCCGGCATTCTCATACCCTAGGGCTACATCCTGAACACTCAATTTTTGATTGATGACCGATTTGGAAGGTGATCTTCGTTTATGTTCGGCGATGATGCCGGTTTCACTTTTCAATAGTGACGAAGCCAACGAAACGGTTTCCCTACCAAAAAGCACGGTACTTTCCAATTGCGAAACCGGAATCACCGTCTTTTTTAAATCGACTTCCTTGCGCTTGTCTACTACTATTTTATCGAGTATGTCCATTTTTTATGGGTCATTCCGAGCGAAGCCAAGAAATCCATATCTGAATTATTCTGGATTGCGTTCGAGATGCTATTGTGTTTTCAATTTTTACTCAATTCCTGCAATTTTTTCAAGGCATTTAACCCTTTTTCACTTAAAAGTGATTCCTTGGCCTTTTCAAATCCATCCTTAGGACTACTGTTTTCAACCGTTGCAATGGCAATACCGGCATTGGCACAGACCACATTGTTTTGGGCTTCGGTACCCCGTCCTTTCAAAATATCCATAAATATTTGTGCCGACTCTTCTATACTATCTCCCCCTACAATTTCCGATGATCTTATAGGATTTACTCCAAAATCCTCTGGTTTTAGCATACCCTCAGAGCCATTGGAAATGGTCTTTGTATTACCGGTAAGCGAAATTTCATCATAACCATCCAAAGCGTGTAATACCGTAAATCTTTTATCGGTATTCTGATAGAGATATCCATACATCCGGGCCAGCTCCAGATTAAAGACACCCACCATTTGGTTTTTGGGGAAAGCAGGATTCACCATAGGTCCCAACATATTAAAAAAGGTCTTTACCGCCAACTCCCTTCGAATAGGTGCTACATTTTTCATGGCCGGATGGAATAATGGGGCATGCAATACACAGATACCTGCATCGGCAACGGACTTTTCCAAAAAATCCTTTTCATTACTAAACTTGATACCCAAGAATTCCATAACGTTGCTGCTGCCGCATTTGGAGGACACTCCATAGTTACCATGTTTGGTTACCTTTATTCCTGCACCTGCAGTGACAAATGAGGCCAGGGTGGAGATATTGAAAGTATCCTTGCCATCGCCCCCGGTACCGCACAGATCAATAGGATTGTAATCGGACAAATCGACGGCCAAACAAAGCTCCAAAAGAGCATCACGAAAACCTTCCAATTCCTCTATGGTAATGCTCCGCATCATATACACGGTTAAAAATGCCGCTATCTGACTTGTATTATAATCGCCTTTGGCGATGTTGACCAGCACCTGTTTGGCATCTTTCTTTGAAAGAATGTCATGGTTTATCAGTCTATTTAGTATTTCTTTCATTTTGCAGGTTTAGGGTTACTATTTAACCAATTTCCCAAAATTTGTTTTCCATGTGGTGTCAGTACGGATTCTGGATGAAACTGTACGGCACAGACATCAAATTCCTTGTGGCGAAGGGACATAACTTGTCCATTTTCATCGAACGAAGTTGCTTCCAGGTTTTCCGGCAAATCGGGATGCACCACCCAGGAGTGATATCTGCCCACTTCAATTTCTTTGGGAATGCCTTTGAACAGATCGTCGTCCTTTGTAATTTTTATTGTAGTGGCCACCCCATGATATACCTTCTCCAAATTTACTAAGGAACCACCAAAAACTTCCCCAATGGCCTGCTGTCCCAAACACACTCCAAAAATTTGTTTGGTCGGTGCATAGGCCTTAATGATTTCTTTTAAAAGTCCGGCTTCATTTGGGATACCGGGACCTGGGGAGAGCACTATTTTTTTAAAGGCATCCACCTCTTCCAAAGTTAATTGATCGTTTCGTTTTACCACTACCTCACAGTCCAGGTCCTCCAAATAATGCACCAGGTTATAGGTGAAACTATCATAATTGTCTATTACCAATATTTTTTCCATAGCTAGATGGTTTCTGCAATTTCCAGAGCCTTATTCAAAGCACCGAGTTTATTGTAGGTTTCCTGAAGTTCATTGTCCGGGTCTGATGCGGCCACCAATCCAGCTCCGGCCTGAAAGTGCAGTTGATGGTTTTTGCTTAAAAAAGTGCGAATCATGATAGCGTGATTGAAATTTCCGCTGAAATCCATAAAACCAATGGCACCGCCATAATAACCCCTACTTGTTTTTTCATATTTTTCTATAAGTTGCATGGCCATATGCTTAGGCGCACCGCTCAGTGTTCCGGCAGGGAAGGTGTCCGCTACCACTTTCATGGTGGGGATATTCTTTTTCTTTTGCCCGGTTACCTTGGAAACCAAATGGATGACATGGGAGAAGTACTGTACCTCCCGATAATTTTCAACACTTACCGTATTGCCGTTACGGCTTAGGTCGTTTCGGGCCAAATCTACCAACATTACGTGCTCACTATTTTCCTTGTCGTCCTTCACAAGTTTTTTGGCCAGAACGGCATCCTGTTCGTCATTTCCCGTACGTTTAAAAGTACCGGCAATAGGATGGATTTCGGCTTTCCCATCTTTCACTACTAACTGTGCTTCCGGAGAACTACCGAAAATCTTGAAATCGCCATAATCAAAATAAAATAAGTAGGGCGAAGGGTTTACGGATCGAAGGGCCCGGTACACATTAAATTCATCCCCCCTGAATCCCTGTGAAAACCTTCGGGAGAGTACCAATTGAAAAACATCGCCCCGTTGGCAATGCTTTTTAGCCAAAACCACATGTTGTTTGTATTCCTCGTCCTTGAGGTTGGAAACTACTTCGCCATCCCGGGAAAAGTTGTAGGACGCAAAGTTTTTGACATTGAGAATTTGTTCAAGCTCGGCCGTGTTGTCTTCAGTATTGTAGCAATGGGCAAAAATATAGGCTTCGTTTTTGAAGTGGTTAATGGCTATTATATTTTGATAAACGGCATAATAGATATCCGGAATGGCTATTGAGTTCTCCTTTTTTGTTACTTGAATGTCCTCATAGTAACGTACGGCGTCATAGGCCATATAGCCAAAAAGTCCATTGTTGATGAATTTAAAACTGTTGTTTTCCGCTTTGAATTTTTTCCCAAAGGTGTCAATAACATCCACAACGTCCGTATCCGCGCTAATTTTAATTTCTTTTTGGGTTCCATCCGGAAATTGCTCCGTTACGGTTTCGTTGACTATCGTAATAGAGGCGATCGGATTGCAACATATATAGGAAAAACTATTGTCGTTGGCATGGTAGTCGCTACTTTCCAAAAGAATGCTGTTGGGAAATCGATCCCTGACCTTCAGGTATACGCTAACCGGTGTAATGGTGTCCGCCAGGATTTTTTTGTTGTACGTCTTAAGTGAATATATCATGATTTAAAATACTTTACTATTATTTCTGTAAAGACGAAAAATTTTTAATTTTCCATTCATTTGACTTGAGACTAAATGAAAACAAAAATTTCTCAATTAAAAAAGGCCTGTCGTGATGACAAGCCTTATATAGTTTTACTACAATGATGCTCAGCTCACGCTTCTTGTCGTAAGTTGTTCCACCACCAGGTATTTACTTTTGTGTTCTTCATTGAGCGTCAAATATAAAAATCATTTTTAAAACTGCAAATCAAATCGGACAATAAAAAATCCCGCCTAAGCGGGATTTTAATGTGAGGTCAAGTTTATTAAAATTCCAAGTCTACGACCAGGTCGAATTCGTCATAAATGGTTTTGTCCCCTAAGTTATCAAAAAAACTGCCAGAACCATAACGCACATCATATTCTGCACGATCTACTTTCATTGTAGCGGTGGCCTTGCTCCCATAAATGGAAACATCAAACGTGATGGGCTTGGTAATACCCTTGATGGTTAAATCACCTTTAACTTCATATGAATTTTTACCAGAGGATTTTACCTTTGTAAAGACAAGTTTGGAAGTAGGGTGGGTTTCAACACCAAAGAAATCGTCCGATTTTAGATGGCCTTCCAATTTTCCCTTGTATTCTCCTTCCAGATCTGTGGAAATCAAAGAAGCCATGTTTACCACAAATTCGCCTCCCGTTAATTTATCCCCATCGAACATGAGGGCCCCTTCTTTTAAGTCTACGGTTCCCGTATGGGATCCGGTTACTTTGTACGCCTTCCAGGTAACCTTACTTTCTTTGGTCTTTACTTCCTTTTTTTCTCCATCTATTGGAGTACTAGCGGTTGCGGACGCTCCAAAAACTATAGCTAAGGCTAAACTTAATACATTCTTTTTCATGATTTTGGTTTTAATAATGTTCTACTTTTAGTTAAAATTTATTGAATAATGTGTTTAATTGTTCCAATTCCTTTTGGTCGAAGTTTTGTAGAATCTTTCTTTCGGCTTGATTCATGGCCAAATCCATTTTTTTCAATTCCTCTTCTCCCTTTTTAGTTATGGTAATCTCTACTTTACGCCTATTTGATGGACATGTTTTTCGATCGGCATAACCCTTGGACAACAATTTGTCCACCAATCTTGTGGTATTGCTCATTTTTGTTACCATACGTTCATTTAAGGTAGAAAGGTTGGCAGGTCTTCCTTTTTGCCCTCTTAAAATACGCAATACATTAAATTGCTGTAGCGAAACATCATAAGGTTTTAATACCGCCGATATTTCCTCGTTAATTTTATTGTTAACAAGCATAAAGTGAATGATTGTTCTACTTTTTAGTGGAATCGATCGATCGGTTTTTATGATTTCTTCAACATTCATGCTATTACAACAATTGTATATACAAATGTATGTGTTTTTTTCAACCACCTAGATGTGACCAAGCTAAATTTTTGTTAAAAAGCGCAACACGTTTTTTGAGATAAAAAACTACTTTTGAAAAATCTAAAACTTAATTGAACTATGGATCTATCGCAAGAAGAATGGGAAGAACAACTTGAAAATGATGGTAACGCTTTTATTTTGGATGTACGTACTCCAGAGGAGGTAGATGAAGGCTATATACCCAATGCAGTAAACATCGATATTTATTTGGGGCAGGAGTTCGTGGACGAATTGGAGAAATTGGACAAGGAAAAGAACTATTATGTATATTGTAGAAGCGGTAATCGCAGTAGGCAGGCCTGTGCTATCATGAACAGTATCGGGATTGAAAACGCTTACAATTTGGAGGGGGGAATTTTGGAATGGGAAGGTGATGTGATAGAATAAATAGTTTTCAATGGCAGTAGGCTGTTTTAGGTTCAAAACCGTAACCAATGAGGATTCATGCGCGAAGATTTGCTCCATTTTATTTGGAAATACCGGAAACTCCCCTTGGAGGGTCTTGTTACTTCAAATAATCTGGAAATAGAGATTCTTGAGGTTGGGGTACACAACCATTTGGCCGGTCCGGATTTCTTTAATGCAAAGATTCACATAGGTGGGCAACTCTGGGCCGGAAATGTGGAGATACATATAAAATCATCCGACTGGTACGTTCATGGTCACGAAAGGGATTCCAACTACAACAACGTAATCCTCCATGTCGTTTGGGAGGATGATGCTACCGTTTTTCGAAGTGATGAAAGTGAGATGCCAACGTTGGAACTCAAGCCCTACATTCCCGACTATCTTTTGGATAATTACCAAAGCCTATTTGACAAAAGGCATAAGCGCTTTATCAATTGTGAAAAGGACATTGGCCAAATAGACCCTTTTGTTTTCCGGAATTGGTTGGATAGATTGTATTTTGAACGATTGGAAGGCAAATCGTTGCTGGTACAAAGTTTATTAAAAGAGTCCAAAAATAATTGGGAGCAGGTACTTTTTACTTTATTGCTCAAAAACTTTGGATCTAAAATTAATGGCGAGTCATTTTCAAGTTTAGGCAGAGTGTTGGATTTTTCCATTATTAGAAAAATTCAGAATGACCCATTCAAACTGGAAAGTGTATTTTTTGGCTTGGCCGGCTTATTGGGCAGTGATTCAATTACGGACATCCATTACACTAATTTGAATAAAGAATACGGTTATCTAAAAACAAAATATCAATTAAATGATGAAGGTGTTCAGCGGCCGGAATTCTTTAAACTTCGTCCTGCTAACTTTCCTACCATACGCTTGTCCCAACTGGCAAATTTGTATGGGAGCCATCCAAATCTTTTTAGCGAGGTCATGGGAGCGAGTAATATAACAGAAATTTATTCGATTTTCACCATATCTGCTAGTGCTTATTGGGATACTCATTTTACGTTTGGAAAGGAGTCAAGAAGAAATACAAAAAAACTGACCAAGGTATTTATTAATCTCCTGATCATTAATACTCTAATTCCGCTAAAATTCTGTTATGCAAAACATACGGGAAAGGAGGTAAATGAAGAAATTACGATGCTGGCATCACAATTGAAAAAGGAGGAAAATACCATTATCAAAAGCTTTGGCGACCATAGGTCAAAGGTTGAGAACGCTTTGGAAAGTCAGGCCCTATTACAGTTATATAATGAATATTGCACTAAAAACAGATGTCTGGACTGCGCAGTAGGTACAATTTTATTAAATAGAAATAACTAATTTTAGGGCAATGAATATGTTCTACCAAATACTCTACTATTTTCAAAAGCGAGGTTTTGAGGTCTGTAGACGTATCGCCGAGAGGTTGGGCATTCGGGCTCGGGTGGTCCG
The DNA here is from genome assembly GCA_947494715.1 of uncultured Flavobacteriaceae bacterium. Classification (GTDB taxonomy): domain Bacteria; phylum Bacteroidota; class Bacteroidia; order Flavobacteriales; family Flavobacteriaceae; genus Ulvibacterium. The sequence continues at coordinate 68,415 of CANLWG010000021.1, forward strand.
CACCTCTTTTATCTACCTTACTTTTGTAACCTTGGGCTTTGGATTCGCTCTCTATCTTTTTTTGGCCTTTTGGCTACGGATAAAGGATCTTGTACATACTAAAAGAACTTCGGTTTTTGACCTTTGACTATGATAAAGCTTTTTCGTTCCAAAATTTACCTGTCGCTCATTTTAATGGTCTCCGTACTGCTCTTCGGTATTTTGGGTTACAGATATGTCTCTGATTATTCTTGGATAGACGCCTTTTACATGACCATTATAACCATAACCACGGTTGGTTTTTCGGAGGTACGGCCCATGGATATCGAAGGAAAGATTTTTACTGTAATTTTAATTGTATCCAGTGTTTTCATATTTGCATTTGGCCTATCCGTTATAACCGAGTATATACTGAGCAGAAATTCGTTGCAAATTCTAAAGAAGAAAAAAGTGAGAAATACGATCAAGAGTCTTAAGGACCATGTCCTTGTTTGTGGATTTGGCCGCAACGGTATGCAGGCGGCAGAACGTTTAAAAGCCTATAACCGCCCTTTTGTGGTCATTGAAAGAGATAAGGAAATTATTGAAAAACATGAGGATGAAGTCCTTTTTGTTGAAGGGGATGCCAATGAAGATGAAGTATTGAAACAGGCGGGTATTGAACGTGCACAATACTTGATTGCAGCCTTGCCGGATGATGCGGCCAATTTATTCGTGGTGCTTACGGCACGTCAATTAAATAAGGATTTGTTTATAATTAGTAGGGCTTCACAAGTGGCTTCACAAAAAAAGTTGACCCTTGCCGGAGCCAACAAAGTTATTATGCCGGACAAGATCGGTGGAGATCACATGGCCTCGTTGGTGGTAATGCCAGACCTTATCACTTTTATGGACAAGCTTTCCATGGAAGGCCGGCACACTACCAATCTTGAGGAAGTGGCCATAGAGGATTTTGCCGATCAAGTGGATTGCAATTCCCTGCGTGATCTGGACCTAAGAAGAAAAACAGGCTGTACTATTATAGGGTACATAGACCCCGATGGGGATTATATAATCAATCCTGAGGCAGATATGCAACTGCAACCCAAAAGTAAGGTAATCGTATTGGGAAGGCCGGAACAGATTCAGAAATTGAACGAGATGTTTCATATTGAGGCATCATAGTCCGCTTATCAAAATACGGACCCTTCGTTTAAGTCTTAAAACTATTGGTGGTGCGTAGCCTTTTTAGCTATTTAAACAAGCAAAATAGGAACCGATACAGTTATTTTAATACCCCCATACGTAAATTCTATTTTCCGCCCAATTTTGCCAAATCAACTTGATTCTTGGACTGGAAAAGACTTTGGGCGAACTCCTGAATAGACAGAAAATGCTTAGTTGACCGTTAAGACAATAAGGACATTAATTTGACTGGGTTGATTATTTTTAAGATATTGCTGGCTTTACATTGAACTAACACACCAAAAATTTGCATTATGAAGTACCGACCTATTTCCTTGATTGCTTTTTTACTGCCCATATTTTCATTAGCGCAGGAAACAGTTGAGAAAGGATTAGATCAAAAAATCGATGAGGCTTTTGGGGGTGCTACAGGATGGTTCGTGAATTTTATTTTTTATCAAATTCCTTTTGGTGAAGAGATTAATGTGTATTGGGTTTTGTTTCCATTGATCATTGGTGCTACGTATTTCACTATTTACTTTAAACTCATCAATTTTAGAGGTTTTTTTACTTCCATAAATATTGTCCGGGGAAAGTATGATGAAATGGATCACCATGAACCGCTTTCCATGAAGGGAGACCCCACTCCTGGAGATGATGTTCTACAAACTATGGCAGTGGAAGGACATAGTGGTGAAGTATCTCATTTTCAAGCATTGACCGCAGCACTTTCCGCTACGGTGGGTTTAGGTAATATTGCAGGTGTAGCCATAGCGGTATCCATTGGAGGAGCTGGTGCCACCTTTTGGATGATTGTTGCCGGACTTCTTGGGATGGCCTCAAAATTTGTGGAGTGTACCCTAGGTGTAAAGTACAGGGATATTGAATCTGACGGCACAGTTTATGGAGGTCCCATGTACTATTTACGGAAAGGTTTAAAATCGAAGGGACTGGAAGGACTTGGAAAGGTTTTGGCCGGTTTGTTCGCCGTTTTTGTAATCGGTGGTTCCTTTGGTGGTGGAAACATGTTTCAAGTAAACCAGGCTTTTCAGTTGGTAGAGAACATTACAGGGGGGGATCAATCCTTTTGGTATGGAAAAGGTTGGTTGTTCGGTATAGTGATGGCCATTCTGGTAGGGATAGTCATAATAGGAGGCATCAAGAAGATAGCCAAGGTAACTGACAAAATCGTTCCATTTATGGTGGTCATTTATGTAGGAGCTTCTTTGTTTGTTCTGGTAGCCAAATATGATATGATCGGGGATGCGTTTATGCAGATCATTAATGGCGCGTTTAGTCCTACCGGCGTTGTTGGAGGGGCAGTAGGCGTATTGGTACAGGGATTCCGGCGTGCCGCGTTTTCCAACGAGGCCGGCGTGGGATCTGCTTCTATTGCCCACTCTGCGGTAAAAACCAAGTATCCCGCTTCTGAAGGGATGGTAGCTTTGTTGGAACCGTTTGTGGATACCGTAGTGGTATGTACAATGACGGCATTGGTATTGATAATCACCGGAAATGTTACCGCGGCAAATGCTACTCTAAACGATTCCCAAGCTATATTATTGACCTCGGGAGCTTTTGAATCTGTAATTTCCTGGTTTCCGTATGTGCTTACGATTGCCGTAGTCCTATTTGCATTCAGTACCATGATTTCCTGGTCCTATTATGGTTTTCAAGGTTGGGCCTATCTTTTTGGACGGAGCAAGAAAACTGAGTATACCTATAAGATAATCTTCTGTATTTTTGTAATTATTGGTGCCGCTGCAAGTTTGGGGTCGGTCATCGGTTTTTCGGATGCCATGATATTTGCAATGATGGTTCCTAATATGATCGGATTGGTTCTTCTAGCTCCAAAAGTGAGGGAAGAATTGAACACCTACCTCAGTGCAATAAAATCATTGGGAAAATAAAGACCATCCATTGAAAGATTTCAAATCCCACTTCAGGTTCAATAAAAGGGAGCGAAGTGGGATTTTCTTTTTATTACTCATCATTCTACTTCTTCAGGCAGGGTATGTATTGTTCTTGTATTTCCCCATAGCTAAAACCAAGAGTGCATTTTCTGAGGATAGAGAGGTACAGGCAAAAATTGATGTCTTAAAAGAAAAGGCGTTGCAAAAGGATTCGGTCAAAGTATATCCTTTTAACCCTAATTTTATAAACGATTACAAGGGATATACCCTAGGAATGTCGGTCGATGAAATAAATCGATTGCACATTTTTCGAAAGCAAAACCAATACGTAAACTCGTCTGAAGAATTTCAGAAAGTAACCTTGGTATCGGATTCCCTGCTAGCTATGATTTCGCCTTATTTCAAATTTCCGGAATGGACACAGAAAACTAACCGTAAATCGGAAGTGGGGAACAAGATTGCCAAAAATTCCGAATATGACCAAAATAGTATTGGAATAAAAGACTTGAATAAAGCAACCAGTGAGGATTTAAAATCCGTACATGGAATAGGGGATAAGTTATCTCAACGCATATTAAAGTTCAGAAATCGTTTGGGCGGATTTTTGGTAGATGACCAATTGTATGATGTATATGGGCTTGAACCTCATGTGGTTAAAATCGCCCTCAAAAGCTTTAAGGTCATAGAGAAACCTGATATCAAGAAAATAAATATCAATATGGCATCTGTAGAAGAGATGGTTCAATTGGTGTATCTTAGAAAGAAGGTTGCCCGACGGATAGTGGAGTATAGGAATATCAACGGAGGTATTGGTTCCTTTGACGAATTAACCAAAATAGAAGATTTTCCATCAGATAAGATTGACAGAATTAAATTATATTTGACGCTATAAAAAATTGCTAGAATGATTACGGATACAATGTCTACCTTAGGTTTTGATTTTTCGGAGACCCAACTAATGGTGGCGGCCTCCGCTAAAGAATTTACGGAGCAACATATACGACCTTATGTCATGGATTGGGACGAGTCCCAAACCTTTCCTTTGGAGGTTTTTAAGAAAGCAGGTAAAATGGGTTTCATGGGAGTTCTTGTACCTGAGCAATACGGTGGCTCCGGATTGGGCTATCATGAGTATATAGCGATTATAGAGGAGATTTCCAAAGTAGACCCTTCAATAGGATTATCGTTGGCCGCCCATAATTCCCTATGCACCAATCATATCCTTTCCTTTGGAAATGTGGAACAAAAACAAAGATGGCTACCTAGATTGGCTACTGCAGAATGGATAGGGGCCTGGGGCCTTACCGAACACAATACAGGCTCTGATGCCGCAGGAATGGCCACTACTGCGGTTAAGGATAAGGATTCATGGATTTTGAACGGAGCCAAAAACTTTATCACCCATGGAATAAGCGGTGATATTGCTGTAGTGATAGCGAGAACAGGTGAAAAAGGAGATAGCCAGGGAATGACCGCTTTTGTTGTTGAAAAGGGAACACCCGGTTTTTCAAGTGGTAAAAAGGAGAACAAGTTGGGGATGCGGGCAAGTGAAACAGCTGAACTGATTTTTGATAATTGTATCATTCCGGATGATAATAGGTTAGGAGATATAGGAGAAGGGTTTGTTCAATCCATGAAGATATTGGATGGCGGCCGGATTTCCATTGGTGCCCTATCCCTGGGAATAGCAAAAGGGGCCTATGAGGCTGCTCTGAAATATTCCAAGGAAAGAATTCAATTCGGTAAACCCATAAGCCAATTTCAAGGTATATCCTTCAAATTGGCCGAAATGGTCACTGAAATCGAAGCTTCTGAACTGCTGCTACATAAGGCCGCATTCCTAAAAAATGAAGGTCGTGAAATGACCCGGTGGAGCGCTATGTCCAAGATGTATGCCTCGGAAATGTGTGTCAGGGTAGCCAATGAGGCTGTTCAGATACATGGCGGGTACGGATATACCAAGGACTTTCCTGTGGAGAAATTTTATAGAGATGCCAAACTCTGTACAATAGGTGAAGGTACTACCGAGATACAGAAAGTGGTCATTGCCAAAAATATTTTGAAATAGTTTTGTTACAACTCAACTATTCCCTTTATATTTGCAATCCGAAACTTTAAAGAAAGGAGGTTGTAGCCAATGTTAATAATACCAGTAAAAGAAGGAGAAAATATAGACAGGGCGCTAAAACGATTTAAGCGTAAGTTTGATAAGACAGGTACAATGAGGCAGTTGCGTAAGCGACAGCAATTCACGAAGCCATCCGTAGAACGTAGACAGCAGATTCAAAAGGCACAATACATACAGGGCCTCAGGGACAAGGAAGATATCTAGACTTTTAACCCTACGGTACAATACAAGAAAATCCCATTTTTAAATGGGATTTTTTGTTGTTGGTACTATGGGGATTGAATTAGTAACTTTGTGCTATGTCCGTCCAATCTTTCATTGATTACCTCTCATTGGAAAAAAACTACTCCGATCATACGGTCCTTGCCTATGAAAGGGACCTCAAGTCGTTCAATTCATTTTGTACAGTTGAATATGGACTTAAAAATAGTGACAATGTTGATTATAAGGAGATTAGAGGTTGGATAGTAAGCCTAGTGGATTCAGGTACTTCAAACCGCTCCATTAATAGAAAGGTGGCCTCATTAAAGGCCTATTTCAAATTTTTGCAAAGAACGGGAAATATAGATGCCAATCCTTTGGCAAAGCATAAGTCCTTAAAAACTTCCAAAAAAGTCGAGGTCCCCTTTTCCGAAGATGAAATGATAAAAGTGCTGATGCAAATTCCTTTTGAAGAGGGCTTTAAAGGAATTCGGGACAAATTAATTATTGAATTATTATATACCTCGGGCATAAGAAGGGCGGAACTGATCAATCTGAAAATAAAGGACTTAGACTTGGACGGAAGTACCCTTAGAGTATTGGGCAAAAGGAATAAAGAACGCATTATTCCACTTCTCCCCTCCACAAAGGATCAGTTTGTTGCTTATTTTATTGAAAGAAATTCATTGGATACCATTAGCGATAAGGATCATGTTTTTTTATCGAAAACCGGTAACAAAATTTATGAAACCCTTGTTTATAGAATTATAAATAGGTATTTTAGTGAGGTGTCCTCCAAGGTAAAAAAGAGTCCACATATCTTAAGGCATACCTTTGCGACTCATTTACTTAACAAAGGTGCCGATTTAAACTCGGTAAAGGAGCTTTTGGGTCATTCAAGTTTGGCATCCACCCAGGTATACACGCATAATAGTATTGCCGAACTTAAAAAAGTGCACGCTGCCGCTCATCCAAGAGGCAAGAAATAGCATAAAATAGTCTATAGATAACTTTAAAACATTAGGCCTATGAAATAAATCATTACAAATCTTGATGTTGGCCGAGATGTTCAATGGCGAATTATACCCGCCAAAATGGATCGGGCAGGTATACTAATTTTAAAAACAGCAAAATTTGAACAGATGAAAGTAAACACACAATCAGTAAATTTTAATGCCAGCGAAGAATTAATGGATTTCATTCAAAACCGAATGAACAAATTGGATACTTTTTACGATAAAGTGATACGTTCGGATGTTTATTTAAAAGTGGAGAATACAAGTACCAAAGAAAACAAAATAGCAGAAATAATCCTGCATGTGCCAAAGGATAAATTCATGATTAAAAAACAATGTAAATCCTTTGAAGAAGCAGTGGATTCTGCCTGCAGTTCGCTGGAAAGAAAATTAATAAAAAGGAAAGAAAAACGGCGGGTTCACGCCTGATTAAAATTTTCCAAAATTTGTTTTGATTAAACAAATAAATATATACATTTGCAGTCCGTTAGAAATAGCGGACTTTTTTATGCGCAAAAAGGGGGTAAAAGGCCGATGTAGCTCAGCTGGCTAGAGCAGCTGATTTGTAATCAGCAGGTCGTGGGTTCGAGTCCCTCCATCGGCTCAAAAGGTCTTAAAAAATTGATAGGGGGAGATACTCAAGCGGCCAACGAGGGCAGACTGTAAATCTGCTGACTATGTCTTCGCAGGTTCGAATCCTGCTCTCCCCACTAGGTTGGCATAAGAATTTTATTTTGTGTTCTATGTTGTTCGAAATAGCAACCACAAATTGAAATTTTGAGTTGGAATATATTGCGGGAGTAGCTCAGTTGGTACCGAACGGTACGTTCGGGCGGGGAGCGTCAGACGCTTGGGTTTTTTAACAAAGCTTTCCGCTTCATTGGAATATTGATTTAATAAAATGCGGGAGTAGCTCAGTTGGTAGAGCGTCAGCCTTCCAAGCTGAATGTCGCCGGTTCGAACCCGGTCTCCCGCTCATAGTGATAAATCGCGGGCCCTAACAAAGGGTGAGAGGTTTATCCCGAGCGAAGACGAGGGAAACCCGGCTTGCCCGACCGAATTGAAACGAGGGCGGGTCTCCCGCTCAAAGAAAACTGAGTTAACGTTTGTGGTTTTAGACCTGAAACTTAAACTTTGAACCTGCCCGACGGTCAGGCGGGCCTGAAACCCAATAAGCCGGCGTAGCTCAGGGGTAGAGCGTTTCCTTGGTAAGGAAGAGGTCACGAGTTCAAATCTCGTCGTTGGCTCAATAAAAATATAAATTGTACACTAATATATAACTAAGATTAAATTCATTAAAAATGGCAAAGGAAACTTTTGATCGTTCCAAACCGCACTTAAATATAGGTACTATTGGACACGTAGATCACGGTAAAACTACATTGACTGCCGCTATTACAACCGTATTGGCAAATGCAGGGCTTTCTGAAATTAGAAGTTTCGATTCTATCGATAACGCTCCTGAGGAAAAAGAAAGAGGTATTACTATTAATACATCCCACGTAGAATATCAAACGGCCAACCGTCACTATGCGCATGTGGACTGTCCAGGTCACGCGGATTACGTAAAGAACATGGTTACAGGTGCCGCTCAAATGGATGGTGCCATATTGGTGGTTGCTGCTACAGATGGTCCTATGCCACAAACTCGTGAACACATCCTTTTAGGTCGTCAGGTAGGTATTCCAAGAATCGTGGTTTTCATGAACAAAGTGGATATGGTCGATGATGAAGAACTTATAGAATTGGTTGAAATGGAAGTGAGGGAATTGCTTTCTTTCTATGAGTATGATGGTGACAATGGTCCTGTAATTGCAGGTTCTGCTTTAGGTGCACTAAATGGCGAGCAAAAATGGGTCGATACCGTAATGGAATTGATGGAAGCGGTAGACACTTGGATCGAATTGCCAAAAAGGGATGTAGATAAAGATTTCTTGATGCCTGTTGAGGATGTATTTACGATTACAGGTCGTGGTACCGTTGCTACAGGTCGTATAGAAACGGGTATAGCAAATACCGGTGACGCCGTAGAGATTATAGGAATGGGTGCTGAAAAGCTGACTTCGACTATCACAGGTGTTGAAATGTTCCGTAAAATATTGGATAGGGGAGAAGCTGGCGATAATGTAGGTATCCTTTTGAGAGGTATTGAAAAATCTCAAATTAGTCGTGGTATGGTAATCTGTAAACCAGGTTCCGTTAAGCCACATGCCAAGTTTGAGGCCGAAGTCTATATCCTTAAAAAGGAAGAAGGTGGGCGCCACACTCCGTTCCATAACAACTACCGTCCACAGTTTTACGTAAGAACAACGGACGTTACTGGTAACATTGCCCTTCCTGATGGAGTAGAAATGGTAATGCCCGGCGATAACCTAACAATAACGGTTGAATTGATTCAGACTATCGCCTTGAGCGTAGGTCTTCGTTTCGCCATCCGCGAAGGTGGTAGAACTGTAGGTGCCGGACAGGTAACCAAGATATTGGATTAATATTTTAGATAATTTATAGTGTAGGTAAAGGGTGTTCCGCGTTCAGCGGGACACCTTTCCCTGCAATTATAAACGGGTGTAGCTCAGTTGGTAGAGCACTGGTCTCCAAAACCAGGTGTCGGGAGTTCGAGCCTCTCCTCCCGTGCAGAGTTAAAACAGAAAGTTAACGAGGCGAGAAGCCCGCCCTGAGCGAAGTCGAAGGGAGCCTCTCCTCCCGTGCAGGATAAAAGAAGAAGTATGTTGACGTATATAAAAGAATCGATTGAGGAACTGAGGAACAATGTTACCTTGCCTTCAAGGGCGGAGTCCTCTAATTTGATGGTCGTGGTTGCCGTTTTTTCCATTCTTTTTGCTTTGGCAACTTGGGGAGTGGACACTGTCTTTAGTAAATTGATTCAATTGTATTTCAATAACATTCTAAACTAATTTGATCGCTATGTCGGAAGTACTGGAAAAAAAGTGGTATGTAGTAAGGGCGGTCAGTGGTCAGGAAAACAAGATCAAAGGCTATATTGAAAGCGAAGTAGAACGCCATGGATTTTCCGACTATCTGGAAGATGTTCTAGTGCCGACCGAGAAAGTCATCCAAATCCGTAACGGGAAAAAAATTAATAAGGAAAGAGTTTATTTTCCGGGCTATATAATGATTAAGGCCAATTTAGGCGGGGAGATGATACACATTATTCGCTCCATCACCAATGTAATCGGATTTTTGGGCGAGACAAAAGGAGGAGATCCCGTGCCATTACGAAAGTCCGAGGTAAATAGAATGCTTGGTAAGGTAGATGAGCTGGCCGTAAATACAGATAGTGTGGCCATACCTTTTGTCCATGGGGAAACGGTTAAGGTTATCGATGGTCCTTTTAACGGATTTAATGGAACCGTAGAAAAAATAAACGAGGAAAAGCGTAAACTAGAGGTTATGGTAAAGATTTTCGGAAGAAAAACCCCACTGGAACTCAGTTATATGCAAGTTGAAAAGATTTAAGGAAAATTGTTACATATTTCAAAGTTGTGTTGCTTCCAATGAACACGCTTTCAATTTAATTTTAAACAATGGCAAAAGAAGTAGGTAAAGTAGTTAAACTACAAGTTAGGGGAGGTGCTGCGAATCCATCGCCACCGGTTGGACCCGCCTTAGGTGCTGCCGGCGTTAACATCATGGAGTTCTGTAAGCAGTTCAATGCTAGGACACAGGACAAACCAGGCAAAGTATTGCCCGTTGTTATCACCGTTTATAAGGACAAATCGTTCGATTTTGTCGTAAAAACACCACCGGCGGCAGTTCAATTGATGGAAGCAGCTAAGATTAAAAAAGGATCTGGCGAACCTAACCGAGTTAAATTAGGTAGTGTAACCTGGGACCAGGTCAAGGCAATCGCTGAAGATAAAATGGTAGACCTTAACGCTTTTACCGTAGAATCTGCAATGAGTATGGTTGCAGGTACTGCACGGTCAATGGGTATGAAGGTAGCAGGGAAAAGACCTTTTTAAATCTTAAAAAGCAATTTAAATGGCAAAGTTAACAAAGAAGCAGAAAGAAGCCCACGCTAAAATAGACAAGGATAAGCTCTATTCAGTGGATGAGGCCTCCGCTTTGGTAAAAGAGATAACCAAAACTAAATTTGATGCATCCGTAGATTTAGCGGTTCGGTTGGGGGTAGACCCAAGAAAGGCGAATCAAATGGTACGGGGGGTGGTAACCCTGCCTCATGGTACCGGTAAGGATGTTAAGGTTTTGGCTTTGGTCACCCCGGATAAAGAGGCAGATGCCAAGGAGGCCGGTGCCGATTATGTGGGATTGAATGAATATTTGGATAAAATCAAGGGTGGTTGGACGGATGTTGATGTAATTATCACCATGCCCAGTGTTATGGGGAAACTAGGTCCCTTAGGACGAGTTTTGGGCCCAAGAGGTTTAATGCCCAATCCAAAAACAGGTACGGTCACTATGGATGTTGGTAAAGCGGTATCAGATGTAAAGGCAGGTAAGATCGATTTCAAGGTAGACAAGACCGGTATTGTACATGCCGCTATTGGAAAGGCCTCCTTTTCAGCCGATAAAATAGCAGGTAATGCCAAGGAATTATTGGATACCTTGTTAAAACTTAAGCCCGCTGCGGCTAAAGGAGTTTATATGAAAAGCATTTACATGTCCAGTACTATGAGTCCTAGCGTACAATTGGATCCAAAAACCGTGTAATTCCGCTGGGAGTTAAAAATTAATAGTATGACAAGAGAAGAAAAAGCAAACGTAATACAGGATTTGACCACCCAGCTTTCTGATAATACGACCATTTACTTGGCTGATATATCAGGATTGAATGCCTCCACGACTTCAGATTTACGAAGGGCATGTTTTAAGGCCAATGTAAGGTTGTCCGTTGTTAAGAACACCTTGCTTGCAAAGGCAATGGAGGCTTCCGATAAGGAATTCGGCGACCTTCCCGAAGTTTTAAAAGGAAATACCTCTTTGATGTTTTCGGAGACTGGAAATGGTCCGGCAAAATTGATCAAAAACTTCAGGAAAAAATCGGATAGACCTTTGTTAAAGGGAGCCTTTATAGAAGAGGCAATTTTTATAGGGGATGATAAGTTGGATACTCTTGTAAGCATCAAATCCAAGGAAGAGATTATTGGGGATATTATCGGATTGTTACAGTCACCGGCCAAGAACGTTATTTCAGGCCTTAAATCTGGTGGCGGTAAACTGGCCGGTATCCTTAAGACACTTTCCGAAAAAGAATAAGCACACACTAAACTAAGTATATTTTAAAATTTTATTAAACGATAGAAAAATGGCAGATTTAAAAGATTTCGCAGAACAGTTGGTTAACCTTACCGTAAAAGAGGTAAACGAGTTGGCCGATATATTAAAAGAAGAGTATGGCATAGAGCCTGCAGCGGCGGCCGTAGCTGTAGCCGGAGGTGCTGGTGCCGGAGCTGGGGAAGCTGAGGCCGCAGAGGAAAAAACAGAATTCGACGTAATTCTGAATGCTCCCGGAGGATCTAAGCTTGCCGTTGTAAAATTGGTCAAGGAATTGACCGGATTAGGATTGAAAGATGCTAAGGATATTGTTGATAGTGCACCTAAGGCCGTTAAGGAAGGTGTTAGTAAAGACGAAGCCGAAGGAATCAAAAAATCATTGGAAGAAGCAGGAGCAGAAGTTGAGCTTAAATAATAGCAGCGACTATAGCACATTGGTTTAGGTCTTTTCCCGTTTTGGCGGGGTTAGACCTAAGCCTTTTTATACATAATACACTCTGCGTATATGAGGGCATATACTACCTATTTTATCATTCACGATCAAAATACTGTCCATAGATGTTCACACAACAAACTGAAAGAATAAATTTTGCATCCGCTAAGAACACGCCGGAGTATCCGGATTTCTTGGACATCCAGATAAAATCATTTCAAGATTTTTTTCAACTTGAGACCAAATCGGATGAAAGGGGTAATGAAGGTCTGTACAATACCTTTATGGAAAACTTCCCGATAACGGACACGAGGAACCAGTTCGTGCTCGAATTTTTGGATTACTTCATAGATCCCCCAAGATATTCAATTCAAGAATGCATTGAACGAGGGCTTACTTATAGCGTACCCTTGAAGGCAAGATTAAAGTTATACTGTACCGATCCCGAACATGAGGATTTTGAGACCATTGTACAAGATGTGTATTTAGGGACCATTCCTTATATGACCCCTAGTGGTACCTTTGTAATCAATGGTGCGGAAAGAGTAGTTGTTTCGCAGCTTCACCGTTCGCCAGGGGTTTTCTTCGGACAATCTTTTCATGCCAATGGCACCAAACTGTATTCAGCAAGGGTAATTCCTTTTAAAGGCTCTTGGATCGAGTTCGCTACGGATATCAACGGTGTTATGTATGCCTATATTGATAGAAAGAAAAAATTGCCGGTTACTACCTTGTTCAGGGCTATAGGATTTGAGCGTGACAAAGATATCCTGGAAATTTTTGACCTTTCTGAAGAGGTAAAGGTTTCCAAAGCAGGATTGAAGAAAATACTCGGTCGTAAATTGGCGGCCAGAGTATTGAATACATGGCATGAGGACTTTGTTGATGAGGACACCGGGGAGGTGGTTTCCATTGAACGGAACGAAATTGTTTTGGATCGGGATACCATTCTTGAGAAGGAACATATAGACGAGATTTTAGATGCCGATGTAAAAACTATTTTGCTTCATAAGGAGAACAATGCACAGTCGGATTATGCCATTATCCATAATACGTTGCAAAAGGACCCTACCAACTCAGAAAAGGAAGCCGTAGAGCACATATACCGTCAATTGCGTAACGCGGAGCCACCCGATGAGGAAACGGCACGTGGTATCATTGACAAATTGTTCTTCTCCGACCAGCGTTACAATCTAGGGGAGGTTGGCCGTTACCGAATGAACAAAAAATTAGGTCTGGATATCGGGATGGACAAGCAGGTTTTGACCAAGGACGATATCATTACCATTATAAAATATCTGATAGAACTGATCAATTCCAAAGCAGAGATCGATGATATAGACCACTTGTCCAATCGTCGCGTCCGTACCGTTGGGGAGCAGTTATCATCTCAATTTGGAGTAGGTTTGGCCCGTATGGCTAGGACCATTCGCGAGCGAATGAACGTAAGGGACAATGAAGTATTTACACCTATTGATTTGATCAATGCAAAGACTTTGTCCTCCGTTATCAATTCTTTCTTTGGTACAAACCAGTTGTCTCAGTTTATGGATCAAACAAATCCGTTGGCAGAGATAACGCACAAAAGAAGATTGTCCGCCTTGGGGCCAGGAGGTCTTTCTAGGGAAAGAGCAGGATTTGAGGTTCGTGATGTACACTACACACACTATGGAAGATTATGTCCTATTGAAACCCCTGAAGGACCCAACATTGGTCTGATCTCCTCGCTTTCTGTCTTTGCCAAGGTTAATCCTATGGGCTTTTTAGAGACCCCTTATCGCAAGGTTGAAAACGGTAAGGTAAATACCAAGGAGTACACCTATTTAAGTGCGGAAGAAGAAGAAGGAATGAAAATAGCGCAAGCGAACATTCCTATGAAGGATAATGGAACTATTGATAGTGATAAGGTCATTGCCCGTGAAGAAGGGGATTTTCCCGTAGTGGATCCTTCCGAAGTAAATTATACGGATGTAGCCCCTAATCAGATAGCCTCTATTTCTGCATCTTTGATTCCGTTTTTGGAACATGATGATGCCAACCGGGCACTAATGGGGTCCAATATGATGCGCCAGGCTGTTCCCTTATTGAAACCGCAATCTCCAATTGTCGGTACAGGATTGGAACGTCAAGTGGCCTCGGATTCTAGGGTATTGATCAATGCAGAAGGTGATGGAGTAATAGAATATGTGGATGCCCAAAAAATCACTATCAAATATAATAGGACTGATTCCGAAAGGTTGGTAAGTTTCGAGGAAGATGAAAAAACGTATGAATTGGTCAAATTCAGAAAGACCAATCAAGGTACGAGCATTAATTTGAAACCTATAGTAAGCAAAGGTGATAAGGTTAAAAAGGGGCAGGTCCTTTGTGAAGGGTATGCCACGGAAAATGGTGAATTGGCCTTAGGACGAAACTTGACCGTTGCCTTTATGCCCTGGAAGGGATATAACTTTGAGGATGCCATTGTAATTTCAGAAAAAGTGGTACGCGAGGATATCTTTACTTCTATCCATGTTGATGAGTATGCGTTGGAGGTACGGGATACCAAGTTGGGTGCCGAGGAATTGACCCATGATATACCCAATGTTTCCGAGGAAGCTACCAAGGATTTGGACGAAAACGGGATGATCCGTATCGGTGCAGAAGTGAAGCCTGGGGATATTCTTATTGGCAAGATTACACCAAAGGGGGAATCCGACCCAACCCCGGAGGAAAAGTTACTCCGTGCTATTTTTGGAGATAAGGCCGGTGACGTAAAGGATGCTTCTTTAAAGGCCTCACCATCTTTGACCGGTGTGGTAATTGATAAGAAGTTGTTCTCACGATCTATAAAGGACAAGAGGAAACGTTCCGAGGACAAAGAGGCTATTTCCAATTTGGAAATGGAATATGAAGTGAAATTTCAACAACTAAAGGATGTTTTGGTCGAAAAATTGTTCTCTTTGATCAGTGGAAAGACGTCACAAGGTGTTTTGAACGATTTGGGAGAAGAAGTTCTTCCAAAGGGCAAGAAATATACCATGAAGATGTTGAATGCTGTGGATGATTTTGCGCATTTGGTGGGAGGAAGCTGGACAACGGATAAAGAGGCCAACGCTTCTGTTGCTGACCTACTCCATAATTATAAGATCAAGTTGAATGACCTTCAAGGGAATCTTAGAAGGGATAAATTCACGATTTCCGTTGGGGATGAATTACCAGCGGGTATTATGAAGTTGGCCAAGGTATACATCGCCAAAAAGCGAAAGCTTAAAGTTGGGGATAAAATGGCGGGACGTCACGGTAACAAGGGTATTGTTTCCAGAATAGTTCGTCAAGAAGACATGCCTTTCTTGGAAGATGGAACCCCAGTGGACATCGTATTGAATCCACTTGGTGTACCGTCACGTATGAACATTGGTCAGATATACGAGACTGTTCTTGGATGGGCCGGTCTTAAATTAGGCAAAAAATACGCGACTGCTATTTTTGATGGAGCCACATTGGATGAGATCAATGGTTACACGGATGAGGCGGGTATCCCTAGATTTGGCCATACCTATCTTTATGACGGAGGTACCGGACAACGATTTGATCAACCGGCTACTGTTGGGGTCATCTATATGTTGAAATTAGGACATATGGTAGATGATAAGATGCACGCTAGATCAATAGGACCCTATTCCTTGATTACGCAACAACCTTTGGGAGGTAAAGCTCAATTTGGAGGTCAGCGTTTTGGGGAAATGGAAGTATGGGCCTTAGAAGCATATGGTGCTTCAGCTACCCTACGGGAGATATTAACGGTTAAATCCGATGATGTAATTGGTAGGGCAAAAACCTATGAATCTATAGTGAAGGGCGAGACCATGCCAGAACCTGGATTGCCAGAATCCTTTAACGTATTGATGCACGAACTGAAAGGTTTGGGTCTGGATATACGATTAGAGGAATAAACAAATCGATATAACGATTTAAAGAACACACATTTTAATTTAGTATCACCATATATTATGGCTAGAATAAAAGACAATAACCCAATAAAAAGGTTTGACAAGATTTCAATCGGATTAGCTTCGCCAGAGGCAATTTTAGCGGAGTCCAGAGGAGAGGTCCTCAAACCTGAAACCATTAACTACAGAACGCACAAACCGGAACGTGACGGACTTTTCTGCGAACGTATTTTTGGTCCTGTAAAGGACTATGAATGTGCCTGCGGTAAATACAAACGTATCCGTTACCGTGGTATTGTTTGTGACCGTTGTGGTGTGGAAGTTACCGAGAAAAAAGTTCGCCGGGACAGGGTAGGGCATATCAATTTGGTTGTGCCCGTGGCCCATATCTGGTATTTCCGTTCTTTGCCCAATAAGATAGGATATCTGTTAGGACTTCCGTCAAAGAAGTTGGATATGATTATCTACTACGAAAGGTATGTAGTAATTCAACCTGGTATTGCGAAAGGACCTGAAGGAGAGGAAATCAAAAAAATGGATTTCTTAACGGAAGAAGAATATTTAAATATTGTCGAAGAGCTACCACAGGAAAATCAATATTTGGAGGATTCCGATCCCAATAAGTTCATTGCAAAAATGGGGGCCGAGTGTTTGATCGATCTTTTGGCCCGTATCGATTTAAAGGAGTTGTCCTATGAACTTCGACATAAGGCCAATACCGAAACATCAAAACAACGTAAAACCGAGGCATTAAAAAGGCTTCAGGTTGTTGAGGCATTAAGGGAATCCCAAGATAATAGGGAAAATAAACCGGAATGGATGATAATGAAAGTGGTTCCTGTAATTCCTCCCGAATTACGTCCATTGGTTCCATTGGATGGAGGTCGTTTCGCCACTTCGGATTTGAATGACCTCTACAGAAGGGTTATTATAAGAAACAACCGTTTAAAGAGATTAGTGGAAATCAAGGCACCTGAAGTGATTCTTAGAAATGAGAAACGTATGCTTCAGGAGGCCGTTGATTCACTTTTTGATAATACGAGAAAAGCGTCTGCGGTAAAAACGGAATCCAACAGACCACTGAAGTCCCTTTCCGATTCTCTTAAAGGAAAACAGGGACGTTTCCGTCAAAACCTATTGGGTAAACGGGTGGATTACTCGGCACGTTCGGTAATCGTAGTTGGGCCTGAAATGAAATTGTATGAATGTGGTCTTCCAAAGGATATGGCGGCCGAATTGTACAAGCCCTTTGTTATTCGTAAACTGATAGAAAGAGGGATTGTCAAGACCGTTAAATCCGCTAAAAAGATTATCGATAAGAAGGAACCTGTAGTTTGGGATATTCTTGAAAACGTACTGAAAGGGCATCCTGTACTATTGAACAGGGCTCCTACATTGCACCGTTTGGGTATTCAGGCATTTCAACCAAAATTGATCGAGGGCAAGGCAATTCGTCTACACCCCTTGGTATGTACTGCCTTTAATGCGGATTTTGATGGAGACCAAATGGCGGTTCACTTACCATTGGGCCCAGAGGCCATATTGGAATCCCAGCTATTAATGTTGGCCTCGCACAATATTTTGAACCCGGCCAATGGTTCACCGATTACCGTACCTTCCCAGGATATGGTATTGGGTCTGTATTATATGACCAAGGAGAGAAAGTCTACACCAGAGGTTCCTGTAAAAGGTGAAGGACTCACTTTTTATTCGGATGAAGAAGTGGAAATCGCCTTTAATGAAGGCAAAGTAGACCTTAACGCAGGCATAAAGGTAAGGACCAAGGATTTTAATGAGGAAGGAGAATTGGTCAATCAGATAGTGGGAACTACCGTCGGTAGGGTACTTTTTAATATGGAAGTACCGGAGCAGGCCGGATATGTAAATAGCGTTTTGAACAAAAAGGCATTAAGGGACATCATCGGAAAGATTCTTGCAGTAACTGATGTTCCTACAACGGCTGAATTCCTGGACAAGATTAAGACCATGGGATATGAGTTTGCCTTTAAGGGTGGGCTTTCCTTTAGTTTGGGAGATATTATCATCCCACAGGAAAAACATGGAATGATCGATGATGCCAATGGTCAGGTAGATGCCATTATGGCCAATTATAATATGGGGCTTATCACCAATAACGAACGTTATAACCAGGTAATTGATGTTTGGACATCTACCAATGCCATGCTGACCGAATTGGCCATGAAACGTATCCGTGAGGACCAACAAGGATTTAATTCAGTGTATATGATGCTGGATTCCGGTGCTAGGGGTTCTAAGGAACAGATACGACAGCTTACCGGAATGCGTGGATTAATGGCAAAACCAAAGAAGTCGACAGCCGGGGGTGGGGAAATTATTGAGAATCCTATTCTTTCCAACTTTAAGGAAGGCCTCTCTATTTTGGAATACTTCATATCTACTCACGGAGCTCGTAAGGGATTGGCGGATACGGCCTTAAAAACTGCCGATGCAGGATATTTGACAAGGCGTTTGGTAGACGTTTCCCAAGATGTGATTATCAATATCGAGGATTGTGAGACACTTCGCGGTGTTGAGGTCGAAGCTCTAAAAAAGAACGAGGAGATTGTTGAATCCTTAGGTGAACGTATTCTTGGTAGGGTATCCTTACATGACGTTTATAACCCGTTGACCGAAGAATTGTTATTGGAAGCCGGTCAGGAAATTATGGAATCCGATATCAGGAAAATCGAGGAATCTCCTGTTGAAAAAGTAGAAGTACGTTCTGCGTTGACTTGTGAGGCACCTCAAGGAATCTGTGCCAAATGTTACGGAAGAAATCTTTCTACCAATAAAATGGTACAGCGCGGAGAGGCAGTAGGTGTAGTTGCGGCCCAGTCCATTGGTGAACCGGGGACACAGCTTACTTTACGTACTTTCCATGTTGGAGGTATTGCCGGTAACATATCCGAGGATAACAAATTGTTGGCGAAGTTTGATGGTACCGCCGAAATAGAGGACCTGAGAATGGTAAAAGGTCAAGATGGTGACGGTAAGGCTGCTGAAATTGTAATTTCAAGGACTTCCGAAATAAAAATAGTCGATACCAAGACAGGAATAACCTTAAGTAACAATAACATTCCTTATGGTTCCCAATTATTCATAAAAAATGGAGCAAATATCAAAAAAGGTGATGTTATTTGCCAATGGGATCCCTATAATGGAGTCATCGTTTCGGAATTCCCTGGAAAGATTGCCTATGAGAATATTGAACAGGGTGTTACCTATCAAGTTGAAATCGATGAACAAACGGGCTTCCAGGAAAAGGTTATTTCTGAATCCAGGAACAAAAAATTGATTCCCACCTTGTTGATCAAGAATAATAAGGATGAGATTTTACGTTCGTACAACCTACCTGTAGGTTCCCATATCATGGTAGATGATGGGGATAAGATTCAAGAGGGCAAGATTTTGGTAAAGATACCGCGTAAGTCGGCCAAGGCCGGGGATATTACTGGGGGACTTCCAAGGGTAACCGAGTTGTTCGAAGCAAGAAATCCTTCTAATCCAGCGGTCGTATCCGAGATTGATGGTGTGGTTTCCTTTGGCAAGATCAAAAGAGGTAATCGGGAAATTATCATTGAATCCAAATTGGGCGAGATTAAGAAATACTTGGTAAAATTGTCCAATCAGATTTTGGTTCAGGAGAACGATTATGTCCGTGCGGGTATGCCGTTGTCCGATGGATCTATTACACCAGAGGATATTTTGGCTATAAAAGGGCCTTCCGCGGTACAACAATACTTGGTAAATGAAGTTCAGGAGGTTTACCGCCTACAAGGCGTAAAGATTAACGACAAGCACTTTGAAGTGGTGGTACGGCAGATGATGCGAAAAGTTCGTATCGAAGACCCGGGAGATACCATCTTCCTGGAGAACCAGTTGGTTCACAAGTCTGACTTTATTAAAGAGAACGATGAGATTTTCGGCAAAAAAGTGATTATAGATGCAGGAGAGTCCGAAAACCTAAAAGCTGGACAGATAATTACCGCTCGGGAAATGAGGGATGAAAATAGTATTCTGAGGCGTGCGGACAAGACCTTGGTAGAAGCGAGAGATGCAGTTGCGGCCACCGCGACCCCGATTCTTCAAGGAATTACACGTGCTTCCTTGCAAACCAAGTCTTTCATTTCTGCAGCTTCCTTCCAAGAAACTACAAAAGTGTTGAACGAAGCCGCTGTAAGTGGTAAGATAGATACTTTGGAGGGATTGAAGGAAAACGTAATCGTTGGTCACAAGATTCCGGCGGGTACGGGAATGCGAGACTATGAAAACATCATTGTGGGCTCTAAAGAGGAATACGATGAAATTATGGCACGTAAAGAAGCTTTAAAATTCTAAAATCAAAAACCCTCGATATATTTTTATCGGGGGTTTATTTTTTATAGCTATGGACGAAAAAGAGCAAAAACAAAAACAGATCAATATAGAATTGGACGAAAAAATGGCCGAAGGAACTTACTCCAACCTGGCTATTATCAATCATTCGATTTCTGAATTCGTAGTCGATTTCATAAGTATGATGCCAGGGGCGCCAAAGGCAAAAGTAAAAAGTAGAATTATACTGACCCCTCAGCATGCAAAAAAATTCCTCAAAGCCTTGAACGACAATGTAAACCGTTTTGAAAAGGCACACGGTACGATAAAGGACTACGAACAGCCCCCAATTCCCATTAATTTTGGGCCTACCGGAGAGGCATAGGCCCAAAAAGACCCGTCAGGTTTTCAAAACCTGACGGGTCTTTTTGTTTCAATCAAACTCTGAGGTAAAATGTAATTTTACGGAAGGGTATTTCTGTTGTGTCATCTGTAGGGAAAATTGGGAATCCGCCAAGAATACCAACTGGCCTTTTTTATCCTTCGCTAAAAATTTTTGCTTTACCCTACTGAACTCCTTGAACTCTTCGCTTTTAGAATTTTCAGGGTCAATCCAACAAGCCTTGTGTACCGGAAAGTTCTCGTAGGTGCACTTGGCCCCATATTCATGTTCCAGGCGATACTGAATAACCTCAAATTGAAGTGCTCCTACGGTACCGATTACCCTACGATTATTGATTTCAAGGGTGAACAACTGTGCAACCCCTTCATCCATCAACTGATCGATACCCTTATTTAATTGTTTGGCCTTCATGGGATCCGCATTGTTTATGTACCGGAAATGCTCTGGGGAAAAACTCGGAATCCCCCTATAATGTAAATTTTCACCTTCGGTCAAGGTATCGCCTATTTTGAAATTTCCCGTATCATGTAGACCAACAATATCACCGGGATACGAAATATCCACTATTTTCTTTTTTTCGGCAAAGAAGGCATTTGGGCTGGAGAATTTTAGCTTTTTGCCATGACGAACATGCAAATAAGGTCTATTGCGTTCGAATGTGCCGGAGACAATCTTTATGAATGCCAGACGATCTCGGTGCTTTGGATCCATATTGGCATGGATTTTAAAAACGAATCCGGTCATATCCGGTTCAAGAGCCTCCACTAAACGTTCTTCCGCCATTTTAGCCCTTGGGGAGGGTGCAATTTCTATAAAACAATCCAGTAGCTCCCGCACCCCAAAATTATTTAGAGCAGATCCAAAAAACACAGGTTGTTGGTTACCTTCCAAGTACTTTTCCTTATCAAAGTCAGGATAGACCCCTTGCACTAATTCGAGGTTATCCCGCAATGTTTTGGCCGCCTCACTACCTATTATAGTTTCCAATTGGGGATTTGCAATATCATTGAAAGCTATGGTATCCTCAATATTCTTTTTGTTATCGCCGCTAAAAAGATTAATGTTCTTTTCATATATATTATATATACCCTTGAAATCATATCCCATGCCAATAGGAAAACTAAGTGGAGTTACGGATAAACCCAATTTTAGTTCAAGTTCATCTAAAAGATCGAAAGCATCTTTCCCCTCCCTATCCAATTTATTGATAAAGACAATAATCGGAATATTCCGCATTCTACATACTTCTACTAATTTTTCGGTCTGTTCCTCCACACCTTTCGCAACATCTATTACTACAATAACACTGTCCACTGCAGTCAGTGTTCTAAAGGTATCCTCGGCAAAGTCCTTGTGGCCCGGTGTATCCAATATATTTATCTTCTTGTCCTTATATAAAAAGGCCAATACCGATGTAGCTACCGAGATTCCACGTTGCCGTTCAATTTCCATAAAATCGCTAGTGGCAGATTTTTTTATCTTGTTACTCTTTACGGCACCTGCTTCTTGAATAGCACCACCGAAAAGCAGAAGTTTTTCTGTTAGGGTCGTTTTTCCGGCGTCCGGGTGGGATATTATTCCAAAAGTCCGCCGCTTTTGGATTTGGGTCTTAAAACTCATTTGAAAAATTTCGGCAAAAGTAAGGTAAAAATAATAGGTTATTCATCATTCCGTCTTTTTAAGGACTAGGTAATTATGAGGAATCTAGCTATTAAACGGTCCAAATAAAAATCCAATTCCAAATGCATTTTTAATCGATTAAATACTCAATTAATCGATTTTGATAAAAAAAGTAATCTTTTGTTTAAGATTCAACGTATTTAGATAACAATTGAATATATCGGTTTTTTGCGTTTTACCGAATAAACATGTTATTAAAAGATATTATGTATTGAATGCTTCCCAAACAATTTGATGATCGAATTTTTAGATATATCTTGCATAGATATTGTGTTTAAAGCAACCCCTGAACATCTTATATTTTTTTTGAACTCCTACGGCCATGGTGATTAGTTTAAATTAGAAAACTATCATTTATGGAAAATACTACTTTTTTAAAAAAGGGGGATAGTTTGATCTGGGCTTTAAGTCTGGTTGTAACTTTTCTTTTATTGCCATTAACTTTCTCCATTGCCAAATCCAATTCTGATGCCAAGGCTTCAATATTAATCTATACGGATACTGATGGGGATAATGTTTATGATTCAGAAGATGTAGATGATGATGGGGATGGGATTATCGATACAGTGGAGGACCAAAATGAGGATGGGGATAACGACCATACGACAAATCCCACGGATACCGATGGTGATCATATACCTGACTATTTGGATATTGACTCGGACAACGATGGTATTTTGGATAATGTAGAAGCGCAAACGACAGCCGATTATATTGCCCCCTGTGGAATTGATACGGACGGGAACGGCTTGGATGATCATTATGAAGAAACTCCCGGTAGTTGTAACGGATTGACTCCTATTGATACCGATGGTGATCATATACCTGACTATTTGGATATTGACTCCGATAATGATGGTATTTTGGATAATGTAGAAGCTCAAACGACTGCTGATTACATTGCCCCTTGTGGTATGGACAGTGATGGAAATGGCTTGGATGACCATTATGAAAGCCATCCCGGAGTAGGTGAGGGTATAACACCTGTCGATACGGATTACGATCAACATCCTGATTTCAGGGATATAGATTCGGACAACGATGGAATTTTGGATAATGTTGAGGCACAGACGGCTGATGGCTATATTGCCCCTTGTGGAATTGATACGGACGGGAATGGATTGGATGACCATTATGAAAGCCATCCTGGAGGAGGTGAAGGTATAACACCTATTGACACGGATTACGATCAGCATCCAGATTTCAGGGACATCGACTCCGACAATGATGGCATTCCTGATAATGTAGAAGGTCAATCTACTTCTGGGTACATTCCTCCTACTGGTGATGACGATGACATGGACGGATTGGACAACGCTTATGAAGGAAGTGGAAATGAGGGAATCCACCCCGTCAACACCGATGGTGCCGACGAGCCCGACTATCTTGACATGGACACGGACAACGACCTAGTCCCGGACAACAACGAGGGGAACGACTTCAACTTCGACGGTATCCCGGACCAGGCGTACACGGGCACGGACACGGACGGTGACGGCCTCGACGACGGCTACGAGGGTAGCGACGTCGACGACGGCTTCGACGTTAACGACGAGATCGACGACCCTGCGAACGACCTTCCGGACACGGACGGCACGGAGGACGTTAACTATAGGGATCTTGACGACGACGGCGACGGGATCGACACGCCGGACGAGGACGCGGACGATGACGGGGACCCCACGGACGACGATAC
>CANLWG010000022.1 GCA_947494715.1 uncultured Flavobacteriaceae bacterium
TTGCATACCATAAGTTACCTATTTCCGAACGCTTATGAAAGCGAGAGTTGATGTAAATCAGAGTTGTGCAACGGCCAGGCCCGTTTTAAGGGATTAATAATTTAACGTATTATTGTATTTAAGCAAATGCTAAAATACATATCTTTGTTTTATGGGAAAACAGATATGTATAAGATTGGAAGCAGATGCAAAACAGATAATGGACTGTAGGTCCTCAATTAAGGAGTTGGATAGTTCATTAAGTTTTATTTCCGAAGTTCTAAACTTGGCAGGTAATAAGGTGCGGCTTCAAATTCTCTTTTTGTTAGAAAGAGAGGAAAGACTATGTGTTTGTGATTTGAGCGATGTCCTGCAAATGAACGTATCCGCAATTTCACAACATCTAAGAAAACTAAAGGATAGGGATTTGATCTACGCCACGAAAGAGGCGCAAACCATCTTTTATGCGCTAAACAAAGATAAGATGACGATCTTAAGTCCAATCCTTAACTTATTGGAAAACGAAAATATAGCGGTATGATCGGGAATAGCAAGTTGATAGGCACTTCGGTTCTGACAGCTTTGGCGGCGTCCATATGTTGCATAACACCAGTGCTTGCAGTACTGGCAGGAACAACGGGTTTGGCCTCTACCTTTTCATGGATAGCACCTTTTAGACCGTATTTGATCGGCTTCACTATTTTGGTCCTGGCCTTTGCCTGGTACCAAAAATTCAAGCCCAAAAGCAAAGCGGAAATTGATTGCGAATGCGAAGACGACAAACCTAAGTTCATCAACTCAAAGAGTCTTTTGTTTTTGGTAACGCTATTTTCCGTAGTGATGTTGGCCTTTCCCCATTACTCCCATATTTTTTATTCCAATACCGATATCAATAGGGAAGTCGTGTATGTGGAGCAATCGAATGTTAAGGAAATCAAGGTAACCATTGAAGGGATGACCTGTACAGGTTGCGAAGCACACATCGAAAGTGA
This sequence comes from uncultured Flavobacteriaceae bacterium, assembly GCA_947494715.1. GTDB lineage: Bacteria > Bacteroidota > Bacteroidia > Flavobacteriales > Flavobacteriaceae > Ulvibacterium. The sequence goes on from CANLWG010000022.1 coordinate 972, forward strand.
AGTAAACAAGCTCGATGGAGTACTCAACGTCGATGCGGATTACAAAGCGGCAAATACGGTCATAAAATACAATGAAACCAAGGTTGACGTTCAAAAAATCGAAACTGCCATATTAAGCACCGGGTACAAAATAATCAAGTAATGGATATACAGTTGGAATCTACGATCACCTGCCCGGAGTGTGGACACAAAGCAAAAGAGGAGATGCCGACTACGGCATGCCAATTCTTTTATGAGTGTGAAAACTGTAAGACCCTGATGAAGCCAAGAGAAGGTGATTGCTGTGTATTTTGCTCCTATGGAACAGTCGCCTGCCCGCCAATTCAAGAAAACAAAAGTTGCTGTTGACCATCATGCAGAAGACAGTATTCAAAATCCCAAAAATGGACTGTCCGTCAGAGGAAAACCTGATCCGAATGAAACTCGACGGAATTTCAAGTATTGCGAATCTAGACTTTGACATTCCCAATCGAAAACTGACCGTATTTCATAACGGAGAAATTGACCACATTGAAAAATCCATCTTAGAACTGAATTTGGGAGGGCATAAACAAATAACCGAACAAGCTGAACAAATCAAATTTGAGGATGGTTCCGATCAGAAACAGCTTCTTTGGACAGTCCTCGCCATCAATTTTACTTTCTTCCTAATTGAAATCACAACAGGACTGATTTCAAAATCAATGGGATTGGTCGCGGACAGTTTGGATATGCTTGCGGATTCTTTCGTTTATGGGCTTAGCCTCTTTGCGGTTGGCGGAAGTTTGACCAAAAAAAAACGAGTTGCCAAACTGGCGGGATATTTCCAGATAACACTTGCGGTAATCGGATTTATGGAAGTTTTAAGACGTTTCTTCGTTGAGGGGAAGCTTCCCGATTTCTCAACAATGATCATCGTTTCGATTTTTGCGCTTACCGCTAACGGAATTTGTTTGTACATACTCCAAAAATCAAAGAGCAAAGAAGAGGCCCATATGAAAGCAAGTATGATTTTCACATCGAATGATGTGATAATTAATTTAGGGGTTATTGCAGCAGGCTTATTGGTTTTTTGGTCAAAATCCGGTGTACCGGACTTGATAATCGGAGCAATAGTCTTTTTGTTGGTAGTGCAAGGTGCATTTCGAATATTGAAATTGGGCAAGTGAGAGGAAGACACTTACCACAACCTGCCCCACAATTCTTATATGATTTTTTACGGACAACCATAGAAACTATTTCATCCCCTCGTGCCCTTCATGGCCGGTCATCGATTTTCCACCTTCTGAGTTCATCATGGATTTTTTCCCCTTTAATTGTGCCGCGGCATCTACGGTAAAAGCGCCATTGGTAACGATTTCATCTCCATACTGCAAGCCTGCAAGAACGATATATCCACCGTTAACAGCATCCCCAACGGTAATTTCGCGCATCTCAAAAACAGGATTGTTGGGGTCGGTCTTGATATATACCACCGAGCGTTTCCCTGTCCATAACACGGCACTTTCAGGGATGACCAGAGTATCGTCTCTTTTATCTGATGCCAGGGCCAAAGAACCTGCTACGAACATTCCCGGTTTTAACTGACCATTTGGATTATTCAAGACAGTGCGAACTTCAATAGTTCTTGTGGACGAATTCAATACAGGATCTATAAAGGAAATCTTGGCCTTGAATTTTTTGTCGGGATAGGATTTGGCAACGATGTCGATATGCTGACCTTCCTTGAGAAGTGAGACCTGATTTTCGTAGGCATCAAAAATCGCCCATACCGTTCCCAGATCTGCTATTTTGAATAGGGGCGAACCTTTTTTTACATAGTCCCCCGTCTCGACCATGATTTTTGATACTGTGCCGGAAACATTGGCATATACGGGAAAGTTTTCCTTTACCTGACCCGAGGCCTCGATTTGCGCTATCTGTTTTTCCGATAGTTTCCAAAGCTTCAATTTATTGCGCACCGCTTTATACAGTTCGGGCTGCGATTCCTTCAGACCGGCAGCGGTAATCAGTTCCTGTTGTGCCGAGACCAGTTCAGGGGAATAAAGCGTAGCAAGTCGTTGTCCATTTCTAACTTCCTCGCCCTCAAAATTCACGAACAGTTTTTCAATGCGACCATCAAAATAGGAGGCTTGTGTCGCCACCGCTTTTTCATTTTCCCCGATAGTTCCCGAAAGGTTAAGGGTATTATCCGCCAAGCCTCCCGATTCTACTTTGGTCGTTCGAATATCGGCCAATGCCATTGCATTCTTGGTCATTTTGAACTGTCCCATATCCATGCCTTCATCGGTTGATTCGGCAGGAATCAAGTCCATACCACAGATTGGACAGTCTCCTGGCTCCGGTTGCATTATCTGGGGATGCATCGAGCAGGTCCATATTTGGTTTTCTGACCCTGGGGTATGGTCATGTGTAGTTACTTCCATCTTGTTGGAAGTGGAACGTCCGAAAAGTAGGTAACCTACCCCCAATCCTATAATAGCAGCAATTCCGATATAAATTATGCGCTGTTTCATCTCTTTGTTTTTAATCGTTTTTTCAGTTTAACAATTGTGGGCGAACTGATATACCATAATACAAATCCACTTAAAACGGTAATCAATCCCATTAGGGAAAAAGCCCTGAGCAAGGTGGTATTAAAATCGTCCCGGTCCTCATAATCCATGGTATGGGTCATCCACAGAAAATCAAAAATGCGCCAATCTCTATGACGAACCGTTTGGAATTTTCCATCGATTGCAGAAACGTAGGCCTTCAAGTTATCAGCTCCCTGATATGAAATAACATAGGCAGGTAACAGTTTTTCCCGATATTCATGGTGTTTATCCACGTCTTCAATAAGCTTCACAGCGGCCACTTCGAGACCATCTTTCATGTAATTGTCGGCAACGGATAAGGCTTCCTCTTGGTTTATGGAAGATTTCACCTTACCGTCCAATGCATTGTACAACTGGTTTTTGTTAACCCAGTAATATGGTGCCCCATTGAGGTCCCTGATTTCAATTGACCGTATTCCTTCCGGGATATTCAATTGAGATGGTGAAATTAATCCCGAAAATCCTTGAGTCTCATATTCCATGTTTTTAAAATGATCGCCATGAATATCATCAATGTCCGTCCAGCTGAAATACAATCCGCTAACGGTCCACATCAAGAACTGAATGCCCAGGAAAATACCAAGGTATCTATGGGATCTTCTTATCCATTTTGCTGTTTTTTTCTTTACCATCAGCTGTCAATTTTGGTGGAACGCAGTCTTAGTGCATTGGCAATAACGGAAACCGAGCTAAAACTCATTGCCAAGGCCGCAATCATGGGCGATAGCAGTATTCCGAAAAAGGGATACAGCACACCAGCGGCTATCGGTACGCCCAAGGTGTTATAAATGAGGGCGAAAAAAAGGTTTTGCTTGATGTTCCTCATTACGGCATCGCTCAGGTTCCGCGCCTTTACGATACCATGCAGATCACCTTTTACTAAGGTAATTGCCGCGCTTTCAATGGCCACATCGGTTCCCGTTCCCATCGCAATGCCGACATCGCTTTTTGCCAGGGAGGGGGCATCGTTGATGCCGTCACCGGCCATTGCCACTACCTTGCCTTTTTGCTGAAGCCCTTCCACTTCCTTGAGCTTGTCTTCCGGTAACATCCCTGCCTTGAAATCGGCGAGGTTCAATTCTCCCGCTACGGTCTGGGCAGTATTGTGGTTATCGCCCGTGAGCATGACCACATCGATGCTTTTTTCCTGAAGCTCCTTGATGGCCCTGGCGCTTGTTTCCTTAATCTTGTCCCCGATGACCACATAGCCCGATACCTTACCATCGACGGCGAGATAGGAAACCGTTTTTCCCTGCTTTTGAAAGGTCTCGGCCACATCCTGCATTTCGGATGATATGATCGCCTTGGCATGTTCCATCATCTTGGGATTGCCCAACTCCAATTTTTTGCCGTTGGCCTCTCCTTCCACACCCTTTCCGGTTACCGCACTGAACCCATCGACCTTAAAGGTTTCGGTATTCTGTTCCTTGCCATAACGGACCGTGGCCTCAGCCAAGGGATGCTCGCTATTGCTGTTCAATGAAACGATATATTGCAATATCGCCGCCTCGCTGAAGTCTTTGCCGAACGCACCTATTTTCTCCACGGTGGGCTTCCCCTCTGTAATCGTTCCCGTTTTGTCCACAATGAGGGTATCCACTTTGGCCATCTTTTCCAAGGCCTCGGCATTCTTGATGAGTACACCGTTCTGCGCGCCCTTTCCCACGCCGACCATCACGGACATCGGGGTTGCCAATCCCAGGGCACAGGGACAGGCAATAATGAGTACGGCAATGGCATTGACCAAGGCAAACACATAGGCCGGTTCGGGCCCCCAAATGGCCCAAACAATAAAAGTGATGATCGAAATGACGACCACGACCGGGACGAAATATCCCGAAACGGTATCGGCCAGGTTTTGAATGGGCGCACGGCTACGGCTGGCATCGTTCACCATATGGATGATTTGGGAAAGCAGGGTATCGGAACCGACCTTTTCCGCCTTCATCAGAAAGGTCTGGTTGCCATTGATGGTACCGCTACTTATTTTATCGTCTACTGATTTGTTCACGGGAATGGGTTCCCCCGTGATCATCGATTCATACACGGAAGTGTCCCCCTCGGTAATTACGCCATCAACGGGGATCTTGTCCCCTGGTTTTACCTTTAGTATATCGCCAAGCTCGATTTTATCGATGCTCGTTTCCACTTCCTCGCCATCGACAATTTTAACGGCCTTGTTCGGGGCGAGTTTGAGCAGTTCCTTGACTGCCGAATTGGTCTTGCTATGGGCGCGGGCTTCCAACAGTTGCCCCAACAGTACCAAGGTCAAGATGACCGTTGCGGCCTCAAAATAAACGTGTACCGCCCCCAATCCCGTCTTGAACTCGGAAGGAAAAATATCGGGAACGAGCATCCCGACCACACTGAAGAGCCAGGCTACCCCGGCACCGATACCGATAAGCGTGAACATATTCAGGTTCCACGTTTTTATACTCTTATAGGCCCGTTCAAAGAACATCCAGGTGGCATGGAACACCACCGGAACGGACAACACGAACTGGATCCAGTTCCAATACTTCTGTTCCATCAAATCATACAGCGGATTATCGGGAATCATCTCGCTCATGGCGATCAGAAAAATCGGCAATGTGAACGCCACTGCGATCCAGAATTTTTTAAATAGCTTCCGGTATGTCTTTTCCTCCGCCGAAAGGTCGGGTTCCATCGGTACGAGATCCATTCCACAAATAGGACAGCTTCCCGGCCCTTCCCTTACGACTTCGGGATGCATTGGACAGGTCCATTGCCCTGAGGCCGTAATGGACAAATTTTGCTCCTCCACCAGATCCATCCCGCACACTGGGCAATCGCCCGGCTCTTCGTAGGTCCTGTCCCCCTCGCAGTGCATCGGACAGTAGAATACACCCGTTCCCTTACCTTTCGGTTCGGGCTCCTTTTTTTCATTTGCTTGATGATGGTGTTCCCCTGGCATATGGATGGTATAGTTGCCGCCCCCTTTTTCAAGCGCATCCGCAAACGTTTCGATAGGGATATGCCTTTCCATTTCAATGGTCGCTTCCGCTTTTTTGAGGTCTACGGATGTATGGATGACCCCCTCGACAGCATTCAGTGTTTTTTCGACGTGGTTCCGGCATCCGTTGCAGGTCATGCCACGGATGAGATAGGTATGACTCATTTTATCCCCTTGAGTGGCAGAATGTATATGATACTTGGTGTTTTTTTCCTGTACCACTTTTTCAAAAGTGTCCAATGAAATATGATTTTCCATTTCAATAATTGCCGTTGAGGACGATAGGTCGATTTGTACATGGGTAACCCCTTGGACACTGGACAATGCTGTTCTTACATTTCTCAGACAACCTTTACAGGTCATTCCCTCAATTTGATATGTATGTTTCATTTTAATGACTATTTAATGTTCAACGGCACAAAATATGCATCGACAGGTTCATGGACTTTAATAATTTGGGGTAAAGCTTATACAATTTTGTCCAATGGTCTCCGGTTCCAATGCCGTAGTTTTCGATAGTCGCCCATCGACATTCCCGTAATCGTTTTAAACTGTTTTGCCAAATGGCTACTGCTGCTATAATCCAGCTCGTAGGCTATCTCGGAAAAGGTCCTGTCCTCCATCTGGATCAACTCTTTTGCCCTCTCGATCTTCAACCGGATAAAATACTTCTCTATGGTAATGCCCTGATGCTTTCGGAACACCCTGCTTATCATGGAATATTCCCTGTTCAACTGCCTTGCCAGAAACCCGGATAGGTTGGCATTCATGGAACTGTTGGTCCTCAATTTCTCCAATAGGGATCTTTTGACATGTTCCACTGTCATGGCGTCCCTATCCCCGATCAATTCAAAACCGTGGTCCGTTAAGATTTCCTCGATGCTCTTTAATCGGTTTTCACAACCTTCTGAAAATCGGATTTCCCCCAACCTGATCTCTTTCACTGGAATGCCCGCATTTGAAAATTCGTTCTTCAAAACGCTCCTGCAACGGTCGCAGACCATATTTTTTACCATGAGCTTCATAATCCCTGAAGCTTTAACGTCATTTTGTTTCCCAACACCAGCTTATCCACGTGGCCCGCTAAAGAGCCGTCCCGTGTTTTGAAGTGCATGTGCATTTGGGTCGTGTGATGGGTAAATACCCCTTTGTGCAAGGCCGAATAAAATCCCAGGACATCTACCAATGTGGTATCCAAATTTCCACTCGCACCCGCTTCCCTATGCTTTTGATGATTGTGCACGGTATCATTTTCGGGCCAATCGATCACATGCCATTCCAAACGTTCCAATTCTCCTTCAACTAGAAAGGGAAACGGCTTTTCCGTATCCAATCCATATATTTTGGCAGTTTCAAATACAAACATTTCCAAATCGTCCATAGTGGAAATGGAAGGTGGAACCGGATATACTTCCCAATCATCGACCTGGGCATATACCAACAAGGCGGCCTGAACCTCGAACGAGTTTGACACCTTAATGTTCCCATTGTCCTTGCGACTTATAAAAGCTTCCCCTTCGAATACCTGAATCTCTCCCTTCAAGTCCTTTTCAGCGCCCAGGGCATAGAGATTTTTCTTTTGGGAAAGGGTATCCAGACTTATGGTAGCCTCCAGATCACCGGACATGATCGTGTTCAGCGCTCCGGTGTACCTTACCCCGATATTCGGATCCGGTCCACAGGATACTGCGAGTAGCATGGTCAATACCAGAACGAACGGGCTCCTAATTTTTTGCATATATACTCTCATCCATTTGTCTTTTTATGCCCATTAAGGGAAGGGCTAAACACTGACCATTGACTATAATTTCCCTTTCCCAAAACAGGACTTTCTTATTGTATCTCCTCGACCACTTTTCCACATTTCAACATTTTTTCTCCATAGTACGGATTACGGATCTCATCCACATTGGAGATCCAGTAACCGCCCTTACCGTCAAAGGCCATCGGACAGAATTGTTTGTAAATTGTACCTTCCGAAAGGGATTCCTTGAACATCGGTTCCACTTTGGCGGTAAATTCCGAGAACAGCTCACGTTGTGTTTCTAGGTCGTTTGCTTCCGCCATGGCCAAAGCATTTAATTTCATATTATCCCGTTCTACCGTAAAGCTCTCGGCCAAGTTTCCAGCAGCCGTTTGTACTTCATCCGCATCGGAATTGACCAAGGCCATGCGTATCCGTTGATAATTGTGGAATACCTTTCCGGTCATGCCATCGGAAAACGAGGCATCGGCAATATCGGCCGTACTTTCCTTGGCCTGTTCCAATTCCTCGGAGGTGCTTATTTTCGCATCCTGTCTGTTTTTCTTTTCCCCACACGATGTGAATATCATGGCAGCTGCCATACCTATCGCCAAAAATCCGTTGTAGTTCGATTTTCTCCTTTTCATTTTTGTTGAATTTAGATTATACATTTATTTACAAGTGATCGCATTGCTTTTTTCATTGATCTGTTAGATAATTGATAATGGCCATCTGCGAATAATAATTTCTGACAGCCTCGATCTGGTTGAGCTGAAATTTCAATTGCAGTTCCTGAATGTCCAGCACATCGTTGAAATCGATGGTGCCGGTCTCATAGTTCTTTATCAGGATTTCCTCGGCATTACTGGCCCGTTCCAGATTTTTGCGCTGGGTATTGTATTTAATCAAGGCCGATTCCTTGGCATTGACCGCTTCACTCAGGATAGTCTTTAATTGGTTCCTGCGCTCGATTTTCAGTACGCTGATTTCCTCTTGACGCAGTTCGTTCTGCAGCGAGCGTGATCTGTATTTGTTGTTGAAAATAGGAATCGAGAGCGATACCATGGGCATCAGGATATCCTTTCCGTTATCGCTGAAATCCATTCCCGCCCTGTCCGCCACGGGAATATAGTCCAGCCCGAAACCTATAATGGGATTGGCTTCCTTTTGGTTCAGGATTTCCGATTCGGCCGCGGATTCGTAAAGTCTATCGTACTTCTCCAGTTCGGGATGCAGTTCCAGTTCCGATGCCAAGGTTTCGGGATTGTCCAGAACGGGCAGGGAGTCCACAAGGGCAATATCCATGTTTTCCCCACGGTTCAACAGATTATTGAACCGCACCTGTTCCGCTTCATATACGGTCTGCAATACCTCCTTTTGTTCCTGCAGTTCATTTTGGCGGATCTGCAGTCGTAGCACGTCCACCGCAGAGGCGTTCCCCGTTTCCAAGGAGGTCAGTGCCAACCGTTCATAGGTCTTCAGGAGCCGGATGTTCCCATCCAGTACTTCCTGTTTTTCAACAGTGGCGAACAGACTATAATACGATTGCGAAACCGACAACCGGAGCTTTCGCCTTGTGATCACCATGTCCAGATAATCGACCTCGGCCAGGGAAGTGGCGTAATTCTCCCTTGCGGTAATGGTACCGAACCAGGGCAACATTTGTTTGATCGAAAACCGGGCCTTTTGTGCCCCCGTCCGTGTTTCCGGTTCGCTTGTGAAAATACCCGCACTGATATCGGTATTGGGCAGGGCATCCGCTTCTTCCACTTTTTCTTTCGAAATGTTGTAGCGTATTTCAAATGCCCGTACCTCGGGATTATTGGCCTCCGCTTCTTGGATATACGATTCCAGGGTCTGGCCATGCACCGCACCCATGGTAATTAGCACTATCGTTATGCCCAATATTTTCTTCATCGCTTTTCTCTTTTTAATTGCCGTTCGCCTTTCCAACTGTACAGCACCGGTACCACCAATAGGGTTATCAGGGCGATGAACATGCCCCCGAACGAAGGAATCGCCATAGGGATCATAATATCGCTTCCCCTTCCCGTGGATGTCAGTACGGGCAACAGTGCCAAAAGGGTCGTTGCCGTGGTCATCAAACAGGGCCGTATCCTTTTTTCCCCGGCCTCCACTACCGATGCCCGAACGGTTTCCAGCGTCTTGGGCCTGTTACGATCGAATGTCTGGGTCAGATAGGTGGCCATGACCACCCCGTCATCTGTGGCGATGCCGAAAAGGGCGATAAACCCGACCCATACGGCCACACTAAGGTTGATGGGGCGCATCTGGAACAATCCGCGAAGGTTCTCCCCGAAGAAATTGAAATTCAGGAACCAATCCTGACCATAGAGCCATATCATCAGGAACCCCCCTGCAAAGGCCACGGCTATTCCCGTAAAGACCATCAAAGAGGTGGACACCGAACGGAACTGGAAATACAGGATCAGGAAAATGATCAGCAAAGCCAAGGGCACCACTACGGAAAGTGTCTTTTCGGCCCGAAGCTGGTTCTCGTAGGTTCCGGTAAACTGGTAGTTGATGCCCTTGGGTACGACCAATTCCCCCTGATCGATTTTTTGTTGGATCAGTGCCTGTGCATTTTCCACAACGTTCACTTCCGCATAGCCGTCCAGCTTATCGAAAAGCACATAGCCCACCAAGAAGGTGTCCTCGCTCTTGATGACCTGTGGACCTTTTTCATATCGAATGGTGACCAGTTCGCTCAATGGGACCGGGCTTCCTTTTGACACAGGGACATAGATGTTCTTGATATCCGTTGGATTTTCCCTCAACTCCCGTGGGTAGCGAACACGGACCCCATAGCGCTCCCTGCCCTCCACGGTCTGGGTAAGGGTCATTCCGCCAACGGCCACTTCCAGGACCTGTTGCACGTCCTCGATCAGAATGCCGTACCGTGCCAGGGCCTCCCTATCAATGTCGATGAGCAGATAGGGTTTGCCCACAATCCTATCGGCGAAGACGGCCTCGTCCTTGACCCCATCGGCCTCTTTCAGAATGTTCTCCAATTGGATGCCAAAGGCTTCTATCTGTTTTAAGTCCTGTCCCTTGACCTTGATGCCCATAGGTGCCCGCATTCCCGTCTGGAGCATGACCAAGCGGGTCTCGATGGGCTGTAATTTGGGTGCGGACGTTACCCCCGGCAATCGGGTAACGCTTACGATCTCGTCCCAGATATCATCAGGGGACTTGATTTCGGGCCGCCATTGCCGGAAGTATTCCCCACGGGTATCGGGCACCAGATCGTTGTATGTTGTTTCGGAGAAACCATGGGTTTCAGCATCCGAATATTGGGATTTATCGTTATCTACAATTGTATTTGGATTCACTACATAACTCCCATCCTTCAATGCAAAAAGACCATCCCCGTTGACCTTGAAACGTTGGCGTCCGCCTTCCTCGTTGCGCATGTATTCGGATTTGTACTGGATTACGTTCTCGTACATGGACATGGGGGCCGGATCTAGGGCGGATTCCGTTCGTCCCGCCTTACCGACTACCGTTTCGATTTCGGGAATACTGGCCACGGCCATATCCAACTGTTGCAATACCCTAGTGTTCTCTGCCACCCCTGCATGCGGAAGCGAGGTGGGCATCAACAGAAACGAGCCCTCGTTCAGAGCGGGCATAAATTCCTTGCCCGTATTCTGCATGATCAGCACCCCGAAAATGACGATTACCGTTGGTATGGAGAGAAATGCCAGTTTGTTGCGCAACGCCCAACGGAGTATTTGGGTGTAGTATTTCCTAAATACCGTGAATATGGCCAACAGTCCAAAACATATCAAACCTACAAAGACCAGGTTCATAAAAATGCTCCGGTCAAAGCCCAAGGGTCGCCAGTAGGTCGCCAAGAGGAATACGATGGCCGTGGCGGATATTACAATGTTCATTAGATTGGCCTGCTTGTCCGATAGGGAAAATCCACCAAATAACCGTCCGGCAAGTTCAGCGTTCTTCAAGGGCCTTATGGTTCCAAAGGCCATGAGCACCAGTCCCAGCCAATAACCGTATACCACGGCCATAAGCCCTGCCACGATGAGCAGGACACTGAACACATAGCCCGTGATGCTCTTGCTCCGTTTCTTCCGGAACAGAAAAGCGGCAAAGGGCGGTATCAAGAAAAGGGCAACGATGATGGAGGCCGTCAGCGCAAAGGTCTTGGTAAAGGCCAAAGGCCTGAACAGTTTTCCTTCGGCCCCTATCATGGTAAACACGGGAATAAAACTGATAATGGTGGTCATGACCGCGGTAAGGATGGCCCCTGAGACCTCGGCGGAGGCATTGTAAACTACCGTGTTTATCAGAAGCTTGTTATCATTCTCATCCAAATGCCGGATGATGTTTTCGGACAGGATGACCCCGACATCGACCATCGTTCCGATAGCAATGGCAATACCCGAAAGGGCCACGATGTTGGCATCCACCCCAAAGAGTTTCATGGCAATGAAGACCATCAGGACGGCCACGGGCAACAGACCGGAAATCAGAACGGAGGCCCGCAGGTTGAACACCATGATGACGATGACCAGGATCGTGACCAGGATTTCCAACGTCAAGGCCTCATTAAGGGTACCCAGGGTTTCCTGAATCAGTTCGGTTCGGTCGTAGAATGGAACAATGGTCAGTTGTGAAGTGCTGCCGTCACCCAATTCCTTGGATGGTAGTCCCGAGCTCAGTTCCTGTATCTTCTCCTTGACGTTGTTGATGACCTCCAAGGGGTTTGCCCCGTATCTCGCAACGACCACGCCCCCGACGACTTCCGCACCCTCCTTATCGAGAATGCCACGCCGAACGGCAGGACCGAGGGAGACATTGGCAATATCCTTTATCCGGATGGAGGTATAGTCCTCCGAAGTAACGACCGCGTTTTTAATATCATCAAGCGATTCCACATAGCCCAGGCCACGTACCAGATATTCCGCTTGGTTGATTTCCAAGGTCTGCGCCCCAATGTCCCTATTGCTCTGCTTCACGGCCCTGACCACCTGGCCTAGACCAATATTGTACTGTTTCATCAGTTCGGGGTCCACATCGATTTGGTATTCCTGAACATGACCACCAATGGAGGCCACTTCGGAAACCCCGCCCGCGGACGAAAGGGCATATTTCACATAGTAGTCCTGTATGGTGCGGAGTTCATGTAGGTCCCAGCCTTCGGTAACATTTCCGCTTTCGTCCCTACCTTCCAAGGTGTACCAGAAAATTTGCCCCAATCCGGTGGCATCGGGTCCCAAGGCAGGGTTCACCCCGTCCGGTAGCAGATTGCTGGGCAGGGAATTGAGTTTTTCAAGGATACGGCTACGGCTCCAATAGAATTCCACATCCTCCTCAAAAATGATATAGATACTGGAAAATCCGAACATGGAGGAGCTGCGTATCGTCCTGACCCCCGGAATGCCCAATAGCGAGGTCGTCAACGGATAGGAAATCTGGTCCTCGATGTCCTGTGGGGAGCGTCCCGGCCACTTGGTAAAGACGATCTGTTGGTTTTCGCCAATATCGGGAATTGCATCCACGGGAACGGGGTCACTGGGCAGGATGCCCGTTTCCCAATTAAAGGGTGCATTCACGGTGCCCCAACCCACGAACAGGAGCAGTAACAATACGGCCACCAATTTGTTCTCGATAAGGAATTTTATGCCTTTGTTCAGCATAGGCTTTGATGATCAAACATTAGAAATAGTGCCGGTCGAAACCAACAGCAAATAGGTCTGGCCCAAAAACAGCACATACCGTTGGGCTTAATTTCTAAAGTCTAAAAATCAAATGAGGAAGGTCTGGTCCAAAATCTGGATATCCCGTATCAGTGGAGGGGGCGAATAGTCCTTGAAGGGAACTACGTTTTCATCGAATCCTTCAAAGAGGTCGATATAGGAACAAACAAAAGAGGCAACGAACACTTGTTGGTCGAAGGAAAGCTGGTCAAAGGATACTTTAAGATCTTCCTGACCTTCGAAAACAATTTCGACATCCGAGCAACAGTCCATTTCCATTTCCATCACGGTGCATGCCGAAGAGGATTCGGTCATTTCGGCCTTCATGATGCAGGTATCCACCTTTTGGGAAAAGCTGAAATCCACCAAATGGTCCCCACAATAGTGCATGTCCACCGAAAAGGACATGGTGGAGAACAGCACTATAAATGCCATGGAAAGGGACGCTATTTTACGAAAGGCTTCTTTCATTCGTTCTGCGAAATTACGAAATTTTAAGATTCGTTTTTTTGCTTTAAGGAAAATTTAGGTAGCCCGATCGATTAGAAGTGGGTCGGGAAATGATGTGTTTCAGAAAAGGAACCCATTTTAGGACGTTGCTATTCCTTCTATCTTGTTTTGTAAACCGGCCGTTTAAATGAACTCATGTAGTCTTTCGATTTTAGGTAATATAAAGATATCGCGTTACAAATATTTGTAAACGCATATTAACCGTTTACAACAACTTCTTCTCCCTAAGAATGGGATAATTGAGATTATTTATTACTTACAGCTAAAATAGAGATAAACGTACCAAGGTGCGTTTATCCAATTGTTAGGCACAATTAAGATTACTTTTTCGCAAATTCCATTTCTGCAATTTCATTTAGCCTTTCGTTAAAATCCTTTAGTAACCTTATTTGCACAGACGTACTTTGAGTCTTGATTAGATTTTATGAATCTCAAAATATAAGTATCATGAGCAAAATACAGAAAAGGCATGCAGTGAATGCTACAAATAAAAAGAAAATCTTAATGATCGTGTCGAACCCCGCGATGCTGAAGGGTTTTCCTGTAGGCTTCTACGCAGAAGAGTTCACGCGACCTTTCTTTGAATTTATTAAAGCTGGCCACCAAGTAAAATTGGTATCTCCTAAAGGCGGTAAAGTCACTTATGACCTTATGTCTGATCCGGGGCATGAACACACGCAAGCCCCTGATGACCTGATAACCATCGGCTTCAATCATCACAAAGAATACAGCAAATTACTGGAAAACACTCCGTCAATCCAAAACGTAAATGTGGATGAATATGATGCAGTCTTCTTGGCGGGCGGTGGCGCTCCATTAATCACTTTTAAAGACGATGATAAGCTGCATCAACTGGTGAGCGACTTCTACGAGCAAGGTAAATTTGTTGCCACCGTTTGTCATGCTTCATGCCTATTACTCTGGACGAAATTGAGTAACGGAGAACTTTTGGCTAAAGGCAAAACATGGACCGGCTTTTCAGACGCAGAAGAAAAAATAAGCGATGAAATGGTTGGGGTAAAAGTTTTTGAGGAAACGATTGAGTCCGAAGCGCGAAAAATACCGGATACAACTTTCGAAGCTGCCGGCCCATTCGAAGCTTTTGGGATAAGAGACGGGCGATTGATCACTGGACAACAGCAGCAGAGCAGCTTTTTTGTAGCAGCAATGCTCCTGGATGCACTATCGGAAAACTGAAAACTAATTGGTAAAAAAATCAAGTAATGAAGAAGACAATGAAAGCAGCGGTAATGCTTAAGAAAGGCTCCCCTACCTCGGATGAGGTATTAGTGGTCAAGGATGATGTTCAGGTACCGACCCTTCGTAAGGGTGAGATTCTAATTAAGGTTGCTGCATCTTCCGTCAACCCCGTGGACTGGAAAATAATCAAAGGGATTTTTCCCCTGCAGCGAAAAGGGCTGGTGGGTGTTGATGCAAGCGGAACAGTTGTAAAAATTGCAGAAGGCACCCAAACGGATTTAAAAATAGGCGATAAAGTGTATGGCGATCCGGGAGAAACCAGGCCCGGCAGTTTTGCAGAGTACCTGCGCATACGTGCAGATAATGCCACCAGAATCCCAGAAAACCTCGATTTTATACAAGCAGCTTCCCTGCCTGCTGTAGGTTTGACTGCCGTTCAGGGTCTGCTGAAGAGTGGCAATCTTATACTCGGGAACAAAATATGCATTAATGGGGGTTCGGGGGGTGTAGGTTCCATAGCCATTCAAGTAGCAAAAGCGATGGGCGCAGCTGAAATTTGGGCCACCGGCAGCTCAGTGGAATTTATAAAAGAGTTGGGTGCGGATAAAGTGATAAATTATAAGGAAGAGTCCGTCTTTGAAGCTCTTAAAGGTCAACAGTTTGATATTATTTTTGATACGGTCGGGGGCCTAGATCCGTGGAAAGCGGCCAAGAAAGGTGGGCTCAAAAAGGGTGGAAAATATGTCACAACAGCCGGTGACGGTGATGACAGTATCCTGCGACTTATTCGAAACTGGAGCTGGCGTTACCTCAAATATAAATTGGGGCTCGGTCCGCATTATACTTTTTTCAGAATTAATACAAAACCTCCTGAAGTGGCAGAAGACATGAAAAAGCTTTCAGAATTAGTAGAATCCGGGTACGTTAGGCCCATTATCATTCCTCGGTCATTTGAACTAAATACCAAGTCCCTACATGCAATTATGGAGGCCAGCATGTCCAATCGCAGCAAAGGAAAACTTGTGATGAAAATCGATAATTAAATGAAATTAATAGTTAGGAGGCTTGAATTAAGAATGTATATTTAGGTTATCAACTTATGCTTTATGTCGAAAACGCTGGTCATAAATTCAATTCATGAAGCCCACAAATTGCTGGGACTGAACAAGCCCAAACACCCCTTAGTATCTGTTTTTAAAGCAAAGGACTATGAGGGTGAGCAGGTCTTCGAAGGTGTAAAAGTAGTCATCGGTTTATATCGAATAATCTTAAAATCGTCCAGCTACAGTGGCAGGATAAAATATGGGAGAAACTCATACGATTACGAAGAAGGCACTTTGATTTTTTCTGCACCCGGTCAGGTCATGCAATATGGTATTGAGACTGAACCCGTTGAAGGAATTGAAGGATGGACGCTGGCTTTTCATCCTGACCTGATCAGAAGTCATCAGTTATCCGATAAAATTAGTCAATACTCTTTTTTCAATTACGAATTGACAGAAGCACTACATCTATCCGATGATGAGCAAAGAACTATCGAGGAGCTCGTAGAAAAAATAATCAAAGAATACTGTCAAAACCTAGATCAGCACAGTCAACATCTGATCATTTCGAACATTGAGTTGCTACTCGATTATTGCTTACGGTTCTACGATAGACAGTTTTACACCCGAACCAATCTAAATAATGATATCGTTTCAAAGTTTGAGAAGTTACTCATTTCGTACTATAAGTCAGATAACCATATACAGAATGGAATACCAACTGTGGTGTATTGCGGTAAAGCCCTGAATATCTCCCCTCATTATCTAAGTGACCTGCTCAAGAAAGAAACAGGCAAGACGGCCAAGGAACATATCCATTCATTTATTATAGACAAAGCAAAAAACAACTTACTCAATTCCGCTAAATCAATTAGTCAAGTTGGATATGAATTAGGTTTTGAGTATCCTCAACATTTCAGTAACTTGTTTAAGGCGAAGACAGGTTTTAGCCCAAGCGAGTTTAGAAATTTGAATTAAAACAACTGTGCCTAACAAAGAGCTGAGTTAATCCCCTATTTTCAATAGTCCCATAAAATGGCCGTGGCTGTTGCAGAAGTAGTCTGCACGCAGGATATTGAACAAGTAGGCTTATTTTTACGGAGTCTTAAAGAGAACCGGTCTCGGTTGGATTTGCAGGAGAAAAATGGTCAGGTAGCTTTGGAAAGTATCTATAATGGTCTTGAAAATGCCAAGAGAGGGTTTCCCACCTCCTTTCTTAAGGTACTCCTGCCCGTATTCTAAGGTTTATCCAAATTTTTAAGCTGCAAATTTATATATGTCCACATATGGAGATTTTCTTCGGGCAACCGCGAAGATTCTGCTGACCAGTTTATTTCTAATGACGTTCAAGGTAGCCATTTTTGATTTTCCTTCACCTACTCTGCGGTTGTAATAGGTCTTCATCTCCGCATTATGTAAAATGGCCGTTGCAGCAGCTTGGGAGAGCAGGCATTTGATTTGCCGATTGCCTAAAGTGCTCACCCTGGTCTTGCCCTTGTAGCTGATTCCCGAACGGTGTTCGAACGGTGCAATTCCGGCATAGCAAGCAAACTGTCTCCAGGTATTGAAGGCCTCAAAGTTATTGGTCCGTGCAATCAATGTGGAGGCTAGGATGAGTCCTACTCCTTTGATCGATCTGATGTTCCGATGTGTCTGTTCCAGACTTTCATCCTCTTCGATGAGGGTTTTAAGCTGTTTTTCAATTGTTCTTAGCTGTTCTTCGAGTACCATGATCATCCGCTGTGAAGACTCTCGGATCAAAGGATCTCCTTCCGGGCCCAACACAGCCTTCATTTCGGTCAGTGACGCTTTGTGCGCAGCGGCCTGCCGAACCAGTTTCGAACGATAGGTAAGCAATGTTCGGAGTTTTAAAATGGATCTTGCCGGCAGGTCATACGGTTTTAACTCCTCCCGATAGAGATACGCATACCTGGCTATTCCCTCTGCATCGATCTTGTCGTTCTTTCCCCTGCGTATCCCCAGAGACCGCTTGATCTGAAGGCCGGAGACCAGATGATAGGTGATGGTCCTCTCCTGCAGGAAGGCACATGGACCAAGGGAATAAATCCCAGTATGTTCAAAGCAGAAAACCGGAGCTGCTTCACTGGAACCGCTTTGCTTACCGACCCAATTGAGCAATGCATCGAATCCACTTTGAGAGTTGGCAAAGACCTTGTGGGCCTTTAGGTGATACAGACTCACATCCAAGGTGTTCTTGGATACGTCGATACCGACAAATTCTTTTTTCATCTTATCTTTGATTTTAGTAGTTAGCTGCCTGTGGACTAAGACTCTTAATAGACCTCGAAGTCTAAAATTCCAATTGGTCGCAGGCAGTTTTCAATTTAAAGGATGGGACTAATACAGGCAATGGATCTTATCTAGCCGCAGGCAAAGTTCACCCATCCTTTTCCATTGAAATTTACTCTAACTAATGATAAAACAAACCTAAGAGCCGGCAGGCAGGAAACGCTAGGCTTATTTTCAGTTTCTAGAAATCGTGCCTATTTCCAAGGCCGCACCGGCAGGGCGTACCGGACTGTCCCGTAGATTCCGGTGGTGTTTCTCCACGCGCTTCAGCTCGTGCGCAGGAGCTGAGACATGTCCGGGGGATACGGTTCCCCCGTTTTCTTCCGACACTTTCTTCAAGTGGCCGTCTATCGTAGTGGCCGGCATTTTCGGGACTACGCTTTCCATTGACGCGTTCGCCTTTATCGGGGCCGAATCCACCGCCTGGGAATGGCCGGACACCATCCCGCTGTCGACACAAAGGGTAAATACCTTGTTGAACAATTTCTCAAAAAGGGATGCCGGATAAAGTTGCCTCGTCCTGCTGATCGTCAAGTACCATGGCAGTTCCTCGTCCAGGTCATAGCCCAGAAAGTAGAGCACGTCCATTCGCATACTGCAATGTTCCACCAGTTTTCGGTCGGAGGTTACGTTCTCAAGATATCCCGTGAGCAGTAGCTTAAAGAAGACCACGGGGTCGATCGAGGGGTTGCCGGTCCTGCCATAAAGGTCTTTCGTATCCCTGTAAAGAAAACTCAGGTCGAGCGTTTCGCGGAGCCTTCTGTAAAGATTTTCCTTTGGGATTCGGTCCGACAGCTGGAAACTGAGGAAGAGTTTTTCGGTATAGTTCTTTCTGCCTTGCATACCTTTAATTTACGGATTTCCGCACTTTGGTAAAAGCAAAAACTGATGTTTATCGGAGTTCTGCAACAGCCACGAACGGTTTATCGGAACCATATTTTGGTCGTTTTCATTTTTCCATCCACGATCATAACAGTTGCACTGACTAGAACAACAAAAAATGTTACTCCCAAAATGACCGATGTAGGTGATAGAGAATGATAAAAGAACCTACTTAGTCCAAATCCTGTAACACTTCCATAGAGCATTATAGAATGCAATACATAAATAGGCAAGGTCTTTTGCCCGATTTTTAAGAGCAGCTTGCTTTTGAAATATTGGCGAAAGAGAACAAAAAATGCGAAAACAAACAGTATAACACCTAAACGGGCAAAAAGATAGGTGTTTTGTAAGGTGTCTTGGAAATATTGTAAACCGATCAATTCCTTAAGGTCCCTGATAATTTCATAGGAGTTGGCCACCAAAACAAATCCCGTACAAACGATGGTTATAATTGCGTTCCTATAAAAATTAGGTTTGGTATGGTGATTTGAGAAAACTACCGCTAAAAAGCCACCAAAGGAAGCAAACCCGAACCAAGGTGCTATCGTAAAGACCGAACCATTCGCCTTTGTAAAATAGTTGGAGAGAAATTCAGGGATGAAAGAATAATCCCATTGGTCGTAACTGGATTTGAAAATAAACAGCAGAATGGTCATTGAACACAAAAGCACGGAAAAGACCGCTCTTTTGAATTTAAAGGAAACCAGATAAACCAGTACAATCAATATTATGGACAAACCCAGACATTGTAATACATGTACTATATCATAAGAATCGTTGATACCCCCTTTAAATACCATAGCGAAGCGTATTTGCAACAGATATCCTATGGCCATGAGCTGAACACCTCTTTTAATCCCTTTTTTAACCCGGGGGTTAGAAAGACCTTGGTCATATTCCCGCACAAGTAAGAAGGTGAAGATGAAGCCTGAAACTGTAAAGAACAAGGGCGCCGTAAGCCCGCGAAAATAACTCCAAATGGAAAAAAAAAGGTTACCCTTGTCTCGATATACGTCCGCTAATAGGGCCGTCACGAAATGGCCTTGCAACATCATTAAAATTGCCCAAGCTCTAATGGCGTCTATGAAATAAAGTCTGTCGATTTTTTCCCCTTTTGTCATTGTAGCCATGCAAGGCCCCTATGGCCTAATTTGTTTGAGAACGAAGTTACATCCATTATGCCCAACATCACATGAGAAATCGATGAACTTACCAATTTTAAAAATATGTTGACCATCTTGACCCATGCTAGAGATAGGCCCAAATATTGAACCTTTTTTGGGAATCATTTATCGGCATATTTATAAAGCCAAAAAGTTCGAATAAAGGAATATTATGTCCATTCATTGGCTATTTTCCGTTATTTCGAAGAAATCCGCACAAATATCTTCGTTTTCAAATAATTCGTAAACATATCCACTGAAGACTACGTTCGCCCCGTCAAACTGAAAATCATTTGTAGGATTGCAAGGAAGGAACAATCCAAGTGGGCGGCCCTCCACTTTCTCCTCGGGCCCAATGGTATATGAGTTTCCGCAAAAGCCAGGTGTTGGTCCTTGAATCGTGCGCTTTGCACTGTTTATAGTGGCCACTATCCTTCTGTTCTCTTCTTGAAAACAGCTTGGTTCGGGGTCATCATCAGAGCATTCGGTAAAGATACTTTGGACAAGGAATAAAATAAACAGTGTTTTAAAAATCCGTGCTACTTTTAGGGAAGGCTACGATCCTCAATTATCATCCACATCCTCGAACTTGGTATCCGCCATGCGGGTCCGGGCACCGTTCACATTTCCAAATTCCTTTTTTGCCTCCTCCCGATCATAATCGAACACGAGCATTTTTTTGGTGTCCATGAACCGAAGGTTCCCGTAGGAATCGAAGCGGTTGTTCTGGATCTGGAATATCTCCAGTCCGGCCAGCTGGCCGAGTTCCCTGGGGATCTCGCCGTCGAGGCGGTTGTTGGCCATGACCAGTTCCCTTAGATGGACAAGGTTGCCCAGTTCCCTGGGAATGGCGCCTTCCAGGGAATTTTCGAAAAGGCCCAAGTTCTCCAATCGGGTCAGGTTCCCAAGACTTTCAGGGATCGCCCCCTTGAAATTGTTGCTCGAAAGGTTCAATATTTTAAGCTCACTTAACATGCCTATACTTGCCGGGATGTTCCCGGTAAGGAAGTTATTGTAAAGGGAAAGTTTCCACAGGCCCTTCATCTTTCCGATATCCTCGGGCAGCTTGCCCCTTATACGGTTCATTTCCAGTATCAATATCCTCAATCGGGTCAGCTCCGTGATACTTGCGGGCAGTTCCCCGCTCAGTTCATTAAAGGCAAGGTTAAGTACCGTAAGCCGTTCGAGGTTGCCTATACTCTCCGGGATATGGCCCACCAAGTTGTTCATGAACAGCTCTATGGCCACCACCTTCCCATCCTTTATCCCGATCCCGTGCCATTCGGAAACCGGCTTCTCCAGATCCCATATATCCGTCCATTGTCCCCCATTGGTACTTTCATAAAGGTCGACAAGGACCTCCCGGTCGTGCCGGTCGACCGGGTCCTGGCCGAAGGATCCGACGCTGAACAGACAAAATACGATAAATACACTTTTTTTCCTTCCCAAAAACAACTTCATACGTCCCATAGCCCTTTATTTAATCATCTTCACCCTCGAACAGCGTGTTCGCCGTTCGGACCTCTCCCTGTACCGAAAAATTTCCGGGACTTTTCCTTTTTCTAAGATCTATGATCTCCCCTTCGAACTCGAACAGGGCCAAATCCGTATTGCCATGGCCGGTCATGGGCGCCGCCCTATCAAGATCGTTGTTCTGGAATTGGCATAACCTAAGCTTTGGTATCGATAGGATGCCCTCGGGAATAGTTCCCGAAAACCGGTTCTCGGACAGAATAAGGTAGCGCAGAACGACAGTACTATAGCGTAAAAATGCTTTCCCATGGGCCTAAATATATGTCTTACGGTTCGGAATCGACTCTACTTATATATAGAATATGAATTACCTTACAAATAAAACAAAAAAATCGTATCAAGGATAAAGCTTATCGGCGAAATGATGTGTAAAGACCGGTCTTTGTTGTGAAAACCCTTTAAGCTGTGGTGAAGGAACATCAAAAAAAGTATCCCCGGGAAAAAGTCCTGTTTTTCGTTCTATAGGGGAACGCATGCCCTATTTCCTTTCCCAAAGGTTCTTGTATTCCGGGGGCCCTATACCTGATATAACCGTCTCGGCCGTGCACTCCTATCGAACACCAGGGTGAAGACGGATCCCATGTCCGGTTCGCTTTCCACCTGGATTTGGCCGTTCATGGTCTCCACCTGTGTCCTTACCAAATAAAGGCCCATGCCCTTTCCCTTGGAGGCACCGCTCAACCTTCCGTACATATCGAAGATCTTCTTGCGCTTTTCCCGGTTCAGGGCCATTCCCAGCCCGTTGTCCACGACCACGATCTCCGCACCGCCCGTCGGGGTAGGCCTCGACGACACCGTGATATGGGGGTCCCTGGTCTCCGCCCTGTAATCTATGGCGTTCGAGATCAGGTTGAACAGGATATTCGCAAAATAGCTTTTTATCCCGATGAGCTTGGGCGCCTTTGAAAGATTATATTCCACCTTGACATTGTTCGCGAGGATATCGCCTGCCAGAAGGAGCTCGATATCCTTCAGGATTTCCAACAGGTCCACTTCCTCGAAAGTGTCCCTGGAGACGTTCCGCAGCGAAAGTGCATGGTTCAGGTCCTTGATGGTCCTGTCCAGGGCATCCACGGTGGTCCCGATGTGGGCGATGATCTCCCCGTCCCGTTCCCCGTTACGGGGCTCGAAGATATCGACAAGGCTCTGAAGGGTAGCTATGGGCGCCCTGACATTATGGGAAATGATGTATACGAAGTTCTGTAGGTCGTCATATTGTTTCATTATCCGTTCCTTGGCGTTTTCCAGTACCGTTACATCCTGTGAGGTTCCGGCCATGCGCACCGGCTTGTTGTGGGTATCATAGAACACCTTGCCCATCTGATGTATGTAGCGTATGTCCCCGTCCCCTAGGACGATACGGTGTACGATGTCGTGGGGCCGGTCGTTTTCGATGGCGTCCCTTACATCATTGTCGAAGGCTTCCCTGTCCTCCGGGTGGATTATGTCCATGAGCCCCTGGTAATCGGCCTCGAAGGTCTTGCGATCCTGCCCGAATACCTTGTACAACTGGTCGGACCATTCTATTTTGTTCCCGACCATGTCCCAGTTCCAGTTGCCCATATTGGCGATCTCCTGGGCCTCTTTCAGGTAGGCCTCGCTTTTTTGGAGCTCCTGTAGGATCTTGACACGACGTGTAACGTCCATACGGTTCACACTGCAGCCCGTTATTCTACCTTGATTTCCATATATGGGGTTGAAGGACAGTTCATGGTAGGTCGTCCTGCCCTGTTTTTTCATTTCGTATTCTGTCCGGAAACTCTCCCCTTTAAATGCCCGGTCGTACAGTTTTTTTCTTTTCAGGGTGTTCCTGCCCAGTACGCTTTCCCCTATCTTGGGAACTTTTCCCTGTTCCTCCGATGTCCTTTTTGAGAATGCCATGTTATGGGCGATAAGATTGTAATCGAGATCGACCGACCATATGGGGTTCGGGGTGTTCTCCAGGATGGAATGGATGTGCCGGGCCTGCTTTTCCCTTTCCTCGGAATGGAACCGCACCCCCTTGATGATGGGCTTTACAAAAAACTTGTACAGTCCGAAGATGAACAGCACGAAAAATGCCATCAAGAGCGATACCATATACTTAAAGGTCGCCGTATTTTTTTCGGCATCCGCCCTTAATTCTCCCACTAATCTATCCATACCGTCCATGAAGCCCTCTTCCCAGGCCCGCAGTTTCGCAGGCCCGGTCGGGTCCAGTTCACCTGGATTCTGTTGTTCCGTAAATCGATACAACTTTTTCCGGTAGAGAGAAATATCCTCTAATATATTCTTCGTCCCGGGATTCGTGGGTTCTTGGATTCCCAGTTCCCAGTTCCCGTATCGGAGTATTCTCTGGACACTGTCCCATAGCTCGGTATCCCGATCGATTTCATCATAGGTGGACATATCGACCTGCAGGGCGTATATGTCCGTGATGATTTTTTGGCCGAGTACGCGCTGTCGATTGGCCAGGTCGATGGTCTTTGAATCGTTTTCCCTGTTTTCTATCAAAAAAAGGATGCATCCTACCAGTATGACCGCGAAGATGGTCGTAATGACGAAGCTGGAGATGATTGACCTCCGTATATTGTAAAAGGACAGTGTATCGCTATCGGGGAGTATTTTTATTTTCATGCTATCTTTTATCTCCAGATTATGTAAACGCGGTTTAAAGCGGTCACGGATATCCTAAGTGCTCCCTGGATCATCCGATCGGAATCGCCAAAAATTCGAGTTTGGCGGAAGGGAAGGGGTATCGGCCCGATATCTATGCGGTCATCAGGGAACGGTCGCGTATAAGATCACGTATGACATCCTTTTTGAGCGGCTTGCTGATATAGTACTGCACCAAGGGATGTGTCCTGGCCTTTTCCCTGTCCCTGGGGTCGATCGAGGAACTCACCATGATAATGTCGGTATGGACGTCGACCCCTGGAAAAAGTGATGCCTTGTCCAGGAACTCGAAACCGCTCATCTCCGGCATGTTGATATCCAATAGCACCAATAGGCGTTTGTCGCACTTGGGGAGTTCCTCGCGCAATTCTTTCAAGGCCTTCCCCGGATCGGTAAATGTTCTGATATCCTTGGCCATTGAAATCTTCTTGACGAGGTGTTTATGGACAAGATTGATGGTGGGGTCATCATCCACTATGAATACGGCATCGTAGGTCATGTTATCTCGCTGCATCTGAATCGTTTTAATGCTTTTACGGATTTGGTAGCGGTATCGTACTATATGGCCCTGTACACGGGTTGCACAATGGCCCTCAATCCCTCCATCTTTAAAGGTTTGGTTATAAAGTCCCTGACAAATTGGGGATATTCCCCCGCCCTCGCCCGGTCCTTATCGGAAATGGAAGAGGTCACTATGACGACATCGATGTCCGCGGCCAGGTCCTCCTTTACCAGATGTTCCAGAAACTCGAACCCGTTCATCTCGGGCATGTTGATGTCCAACAGGATCAATACGGGTCCCGATCTTTCCTTTTTGGACCGTAGGTCGTCCAGTGCCTTTTCGGGGTCGGTAAAGGTCCTTGCCCTATCCTCCAGGCCCAGGCCCCTCAACAGTATCCGATGCAATACGTTCACCATTTCAAAATCGTCGACCAAATAGATCTCGGAATATCGCTCCATAATTTTTCTAAATTTAAACTGTTCGTTCTTCAAGTTGGTCCCTACACATTGGCAGGTCGTCCCATTTTTGAAAAAACCGCGTTCCTTAAGGAAACGGCGCAAATATTATTCAAAACAGCAGGATTTTTCCTATAGGGCTAACGTAGGAATACACAGAATAGTATGTTTTAACGATTTTTTTGCCCTTTCACCGATGCTCATGGCATCGCCTTGGAAATCCGGCCCGGTCGGATGAAGTTTTTCCCAGGACCTTTTCAATATATGCATCCCCTGTCCGATAGGATTATCTTTCACGGGGCATATTTAGGTCCATCGGGCAGCCGTTCCGATTGCCGTCCATGGCATTATGGTACCCTGTTCCAAAAGTTCGTTTTTCAGGGTCCTATCCAAGGGGATCGGAACCATATGTCGTTCCGCAACGGCCACTTTTATCGGCTGTAGGCCCTCGCCGTGATCCTTTCAAGGGTCTCGAGCTTCAAGGGCTTGGTAACAAAATCCCGTACGAATTGTGGATATTGTTCCGCAAGGGCCTTGTCATTGTCCGAAATGGAAGAAGTAACGAGCACTACGTCCATACATAAGGGGAAGGATTCCGATATCATACGCTCCAGGAACTCAAAGCCGCTCATCTCGGGCATATTGATGTCCAATAGGATCAATATGGGCCCGGGATCGTCGACAATGGAACGCAGTTCGTCAAAGGCCTTTTCGGGGTCGGTGAATGCCCTGGTCCTGTCCTCCAGCCCTAATTTGCCCAAGAGTACCCGGTGAAGAACGTTCACCACTTCAAAATCGTCGATTAAATAAACTGCCCTGTACATAAAATCATTGATCATCTCTCCACTTTTTTAGTTCGGTAACAACATCACGTGCAACATTCCTGTTGGCCCGTTCCGTCTATGTGATCGGACCTGACCGTGGCATATACGGCGGGATTCAAAAAAGAGTCGTCATTTAACAAATATTTGTGTCCGATGGCCATATTTTAACAGGGCTTGGGGATTTGGGCACGTTTTGGCCGGCCTTGCCTTTTTTCAATCCCAACGGCCTAATGGGGAACCGTCGGTCCAGGTCGGCCATGGAGCGTACCCTTTGAATGGACAACTATATATTTTCAATAGTCCCTTAAAACGAAGGTTTCTTGGTACTTGACTTATCCCTTCGCTTAGCTCTTTTAATTGGCCATTATAAGGCACTTTCTATGATATTGAGAAAGTTTAAATTCGTAATACGGATAATAGAAATATGCGTACCAGTATATTTCTATAATTGTCGGGCACAATTTTACAATCTGGTATACATAAAATACATCACAATAATAGTAATTTGGAACAAACATGATAGGTTTAGAAACGGACAGATTGATTTTTAGACAATGGCAGAATTCAGATTATGAAATATTTGCTAAATTCTACTCCATTGAAGAGAACGCCCGCTTTGTTGGAGGAATAAAGACCCCCGAAGAATCTTGGAGATTGATGTCTACTTACATTGGTCACTATGTCCTTAAAGGATATTCATACCTTGCTATTGGTGAAAAAGGTACTGGAAATCTAATCGGCACTGTAGGACTTTGGAATTCCGACCCTTGGCCCGAACCTGAATTGGGTTATTGGTTGTTACCCGATTCGCAAGGTAATGGATATGGCCTGGAAGCTGGTCTTGCCGTTAAAAATTTTGCGCTTGATACCCTGAATATAAATTCTTTGGTCAGTTATATTGATCCTTCGAACGAGGCATCTAAGAAATTGGCATTGCGACTTGGTGCTGAAATAGATTTTATTATCAGTTTACTAGATTTTGGCCCTCATGAAGTTTATAGATATAAGTAAGTACAAAATTTGACCAAAAAGTGCCCAACAATTGTATCCCATGAAAAACCCAAATCCTGTAAAACCAACAATTTATAAGACTCGAACAATTTTCTAAATCGGATTCTGAATGTGGTTATTATTTAACATCAACTTTTTCTTAATGAAGCGGTCATAGCGGAGTGTTTAGTAAGGTTATTATTGATTAAAGTAGTAGTGTTTTTAAAATGATTCTATTTCCAGTGATTTTGGTATTATAGCTAACTCAATATACTAATTGAGCTCTTTTATAGGTATATTTAAAAGACAAAGTTGGAAATAAGATACAGAAAAAATAAATCAAAAAATTAAGAGACTAGTTATTTGAGCAGTTATTGTATTTTATTACCATTTTTTTAATTTCAATAATCTATTCAGAATAATTATGCGATTGGTACAACTAATACACAAAAGTCATGGACGAAAAGTAGCTCTGGTAGAAGAACCAAAACTGAGACTTATCTCAGGTTGTGAATCGGTATATGAGCTTGTCATGAAAGCAATACCTGATGGCGGGAGTCTAAAGAACTTAGTGATACAAAATCTTACAGAAAGTGAATTGGATTATGATGCTATTTATAAAGGAAGTTCGGATTGGAATTTACTTCCCTCCTTTGATCATCCGGCTGACCCATCAAAATTAATGCTATCCGGTACAGGATTGACCCATAAGGCCAGTGCGGAAAATCGTCAAAAGATGCACGAGGCCATAAACGAAAAAGACCTTACCGATAGTATGAAAATGTATTTATGGGGTGTGGATAAGGGACATCCAAAAAAAGGGGAGATTGGAGTTCAACCTGAATGGTTTTACAAAGGAAATGGTTCAATACTCATGCCTCATGGAGCACCTCTCGAGATTCCGCCTTACGGACTTGATGGCGGGGAAGAACCTGAAATTGCCGGAGTTTATTTCAACGATATGGAAGGAAACCCTTGGAGGGTCGGTTTTACCACAGCGAATGAATTCTCAGATCATATCATGGAAAGAAAAAACTATTTGTACCTAGCTCCCTCAAAAATAAGAAACTGCTCCATAGGTCCGGAATTGGTAATTACCTCCACTTTTCAGAACATTCAAGGAAAAGTTAGCATTTTCAGAAATGATAAGGTTTTATGGGAAAAGAGCATACATACGGGAGAAAAAAATATGGCGCATAGCCTCATAAATCTAGAACACCATCATTTTAAATATTCCAACCATAGGTTACCTGACCGGGCCCATATTCACTTTTTCGGAGCGGACGCTTTCAGTTTTGGCGAACAGATAACACTTGAGGAAAATGATATTATGGAGGTTGGATGGGAAGGTATGGGAAGACCTCTTAGAAACCTATTGGTTCAAAACAAAAAAAGTGAAAAGCCAGTACGGATAGGTGTCCTCAAATAACAATGTAGTATTATCTTCGCTTTTTTGGCCATTGCAAAAATCGTCATGCAAAAAGCTTCGCTTGCGCTATCAAAAGGTTGGCGAATTCCAACGAATCCATACCTTTATTTCCTCGTATTTCCAATGTTAGTGTTTTTATATTAGGACTATTTTTTATGACTTTTTTGGTTAGCCGTAAAATAAGTTGGGACAGCTCATTTCCTTTGGTAAATGGTAGGTGTCCATCGGTATAGCCATCCTGTGGGTTTCCCTTAGGAACGTTCACGGGTATTTGGGATACTTTATCACCTATGACTTGAAGTAGTTCTTCAAAATAGTCCGTTATTGATCCGTTAAATTCCCTCTGATGAATTTTTGTGTAGGTCGTTATAAAAACATGGCTATATCAAATAAAAAACCAAGGGGAAGAATGCCCTTATTTTCCAAGTTTTGATAAAGATCCCGATAAAAATCAATATCGCACACCCAGTGTAAAGTGGCATTTGTTCCTAATTTTTCCAAAGCCTTTTCTATTTCGGATTTGTGTACTTTAACTTCATCGGATTGTATTCCCTAATTTATGGGCCTATGACACGTATAGTCCATGAGCTCCAATAATACCTGTTTTCACAATTCCGGTGGAGTGGTCTTGTTCAATAATCTTTTAAAACCCAAATGTTATCACAAAAAACAGAAAATAGCCGCTCTCTTGATTTAAACCGTGAGGAAATTTCTGAGGCGTCGGGAAAAGCCCGCATTTTGTAAACCTTTTCCGCGGAGAATCCACAATGAAAAGCAACCACGAGAGAATCCGTGTTTCTAATTAAATCCAATACCTTTCTACCTTGGGGGCTTTTAAAAATGGATAGCCAGTGAGGGTTGCCCAAATTATTCATCTCAAAAACCAACGGATCATGTGCTGCGCATTTTAATCCTGATTTTTTGATGGGTTCATTGTGCCGTGCAAGGCTATATACCTCAATGCCAGAAATAATTCCATATTTTCTAA
This sequence comes from uncultured Flavobacteriaceae bacterium, assembly GCA_947494715.1. Classification (GTDB taxonomy): domain Bacteria; phylum Bacteroidota; class Bacteroidia; order Flavobacteriales; family Flavobacteriaceae; genus Ulvibacterium. The sequence continues at coordinate 30,491 of CANLWG010000022.1, forward strand.
GGATATCGAGGGCTTTTGGGTCGGAAAGTAGTCCATCAAATATTGAGATATAGATATCAGTCGCTTGGAGTTTAAGAGTGATTTAAAATTTGTTCACGAAAATATGAACCTGTTTACCATAATAGGGCGTAGATCGCAACATAGGTCAAAATCAGAATTACTATCCAAAACCAAACCTGCATGTAAAAAGGTAAGCTTTCCGCAAATAAGTCTTTGGGCAATTTTCCCATTTTCTTGCTCCATACATAATCGGACGAATTGGGATTTATACTGGCTGTGGTAGCTCTACTGAACAATATGGCAGCCACGAAAATGAATATTCCAAGGATACCCGCGACGATATAGCCATTCATGGAAACATTAAACAGGGTAAGTATAAAGGGTAGGACGAACATTGGAAAGGTCAAACAGAGAATCCAAAAAGCCGCTTGGTTACTAAACTTTTTCCATGAAACGCCTAGAACAAATACAATCATGGACGGTACGGCCACAAAAGCCCAACATTTTTGAAAATATTCAAAGATTTGATCAAATTGTTCCACTACAGGAGCCCATAACGCTCCAAAAATGAGTAATAATCCACCAACTATACGACCTATGCGTATAAGTTTTTTATCATCGGCTTTCTTATTGATCATCCGTTGATAAATATCAAAGGTAAAAATTGTGGAACAGGCATTGGTAATCGCCTCTATCGTTGAGATAATAGCCCCGGTAAGACCTGCAAAGACAATTCCCTTCATTCCACTGGGGATGAGATGATTTACTACAAGTAAATAGGATTCATCGGCATTGTTCGAAACAAAGTCCAGATGAAGGGCTCTTGTAATCAACCCTGGAAATACATCTGCCAGTGGAATAAGAATGGCAAGAAACCCTGCGAACAATACACCCATTTTAGCATGCCATTCGTTCTTAGCTCCCAAAGCAGCCTGATTGATAGATTGGTTTGTACAAAAAAACCAAATGTTGGTCGATAGCATTAAAACAATAAGTGCCGGCCATGGTATTTCGGGATGATCTGCCGGTAAGATCAGATGGGCCCTTTCACCTGTACCTATAATTTCCTTAATCCCACCCGGAACTTCTATAACGCCAAGTATAAATACCAATATACCGCCTCCGATCAACAATATGGATTGGAACATGTTTGTCCATGCAACTGACTCCATTCCCCCGTAAATTGAAATAACCCCTGCCACAATGGTCAGTATCCATATTCCAAAGTGAATGTTGTCAAGTTCAAAGATTACTTTAATGGCAAACGCTCCTGAATAAAGCACCCCGGCAAGATTGATGAACACATAAATCAAGATGGAGATAATTGCAAATAAAGTTCGAGTACGGGGCTCGAACCTCATTTCTAAAAAATGGGGCATTGTAATTACCTTTTTGCGGATATAAAAGGGAATGAATACAAGGACCAACAAAATTATGGCGGGTCCATTGAGCCATTCCCAATTGGCAACGGAAATACCGTATTGATACGAGTAGCCCACCGCGCCAAGAAAATGCTCCGAGCTTATTCCCGCGGCAATTATCGAAAATCCGACGGCATACCACGGCAAGGTCTTACTGGTCAAAAAGAAATCCTTTGCGACCTCATTGCTTTTCTTTCTTCCGGAAACAAAACCAATAATCAAAAGAATAACAATATAGCCGACAAAAATTAAGGTGTCAAGAGCGTTTAATTCCATGATAGAAGAGGTTATGCAATCATATCAGTTAAGTCTTGAACATAATCAATTGACTATTTATTATCATGGAAAGGGGTATGATAAAGCATCCCAAATCCACGGTCAAACTATTCATCACCCTTTTCAAAAATCAACTTTCTGTGTTCCTGTAGGCCGAATAAATATTTCGTGGCATGAGTTCTTCCCAAAGACACTTTCCATTAGTTTAGTGTACATTTCAATTTTTTCGTTCGAAAGAAAAACTTGGATAGTACCGGCAAAACCTCCCCCGTGCACTCGCCAGGCACCTTCCTCTAAAACCTGATCCGTCATAGCCAGGGCAATACTGATTCCCTGTTCCTCTACATTTTTGACGGAATAGCAATTTTGACAAAGCATCCAGGAACTCTCACCGGACTCTTTTATCAAAAGAAGAAAATCATCGATTTTATCATTTTTTAAGGCTTCTACCTGTTTTACCACCCGCAGGTCATCATTCAGAAAATGGAATGCCCTAAGAATGGCTCTATCACTAACTTTAGTTCTTAAAAAACTTAGGTTTTCCAGTATTTGTAAATCTGTAAATTCACGGAGAACACTTCCGCCCAGATGTTTGGCCACATTTTTCATTTCATTTTCTAGAGCCTCGTAATCTTCGTTCAAATCGGCGTGATCTCCCCCTGTTTCAACAATCATTAGGGCCAAACCCTTATTTGAAAAATCATAGTTTACGACCTCGATAATCGTATTACTGAAATCCTTGAAATCTATAAAAACCAATCCGCCATAAGCACATGTCGTTTGATCCATAAGCCCACAAGGCTTTCCAAAGTAATTGTTTTCTGCAAACTGTGCGATTTGAGCTATGTTCGTGTTGTCCAAGGCACCTTGGTTGTAAAAGTGATTCAAGATGGTGGCGATAAGTACTTCAAAAGCAGCGGATGAACTGAGTCCAGCCGCTTTGGGGACATTGCCGTTTAAGCATGCCCTAAAACCACCAATTTTATGGCCCAGCTGGACGAATCTGGCACACACTCCCTTGACCAAAGCCGTTGAGGTAAACTTTTCTCCTTCTTTTGGCTCAAGGTCAGTAATGTTGACCTTTATTTCATCATAACCACTGGATTGGACAACAACGCTATCGTCATTCGTGGGCGCGCAAACGGCTATGATATCCAAATCGACCGACGCAGCCAATACCCTACCCGCATTATGATCGGTATGGTTACCCCCTACTTCAGTTCTTCCAGGAGTCGAAAACAATGACAGGTCGTTAAAATCAGGAAAGCAGGTCTCAAAATTTTGGACCAATGCCTTATAACGCTTTCTCTGTCCCGTAATCTTTGCAGGTTTGTTGCCATATAGTTGCTTAAAAAGATTTGTTGCCTTGTCCGACTCAATCTTTTTCGTTAATTGCTCGGCATTCATTCTGAAACCACCTTTACTTTCTTGCTAAATTCAATAATACAATTTGCCATATATTCAATTGCTTCATTGTTTAGACGGGGATGAATGGGAAGAGTGATCAAAGTGTCAATAATATTTTCCATAACGGGACATTCCCCTTCCCCGTGCCCTTGTCTTAAATAAGGTTCGGTCAAATGAATAGGCATATAGTGCGACCAGCACTTAATTCCCTTTTTGGTATACATTTCCCACATAAAATCACGCTTGCTCATTGGAAAATGTTTGGTAAGGCGAAACATAAAGACATGCCAAACATGTTTGCCTTGGGAATCCTCTTCAGGAAGTATAATACCTTTTACATCGTCCAATTTAGAGTGAAGCTGTTTGGCTAGTTCAGTTCTACGGGCATTGTGTGCAGGTAGTTTTTTTAATTGCTCTATCCCCACAGCGGCCTGTGCATCGGTCATTCTAAAGTTATATCCTATATTGTTAAAATACAATTTCCAGTATTCCTTGTTCATTGGATATTCAGATTCATCAATTGGTAGATACTTTGTACTGCCACCATATGTCCTACAACATAAGGAACGATAGCTCAATACAGTTTCAAAGAGTTTCTTGTCATTTGTCGTCACCATTCCGCCCTCACCCAAAGTGGACATGTTTTTTTGTTGGTGAAAACTGAACACACCCATGTGACCCAGGTTCCCTGATTTTTTGCCCTTATACTCCCCGCCTGGATTATGTGCGCAATCTTCAATGACGCGAACGTTGTATTTTTTGGCAATATCTATGATTTTATCCATTTCACAGCACCGACCAAATAAATGAACTGGAACTATGGCCTTTGTTTTATCCGTTATGAGTGCCTCCAACTTGTTGGGATCCATATTGATGGTATCCTCGGTTACATCACAGAATACAATCTTTGCTCCAAGAACCGAAAAGGCGGTAGCTGTGGCAATCCAACTATTGGGCGTAGTAATAACCTCATCTCCCGGTTCTACTCCCGCGGCTATTCCGGCCAGGGTAAGGCCGGTAGTCGCCGAAGTGACCGTCAAGGCATATTTTGTTCCACAATACTTCGCAAAGGCCTCTTCAAACTGCTTTACTTTTACTCCACATGATGGGGCACCGTTTCGTACCACTTGAAGCAGGGCATCCTCTTCTTCCTTACCGTAGATTGATCCGTTGGCGATTTCTAGTTCATATTTAATTGTCGGTTTGACCATTTTTCAAATTTTAGTTTCGATTCGGCTAGCTGCATTTTCTATAGTTTCTTTCAAGGTAGGCATCTTCGTTTTTAAGACTTTGTTGGCTTTGGATACATCCAAAACCCCCATTTGATGACGCAAAGCCTTGTTTTTCGTTGCATTTTTGGAAGTGTCCTCCACTATTTTTTCTGTGGGATAACCTAACTTTTCGGCAAGCATTTGGGTAAGTCTAAGCCGGTTAACAGGTTCTGTACATCCAATATGAAAGATGCCTTCGAATTCTGATGAGGATATCTCCAAAATGACATTCGCCAATGTCCGTACATCAATAGGTGTCCTTATAATAGCAGTAGGGGCCGTTATACGTTCCCCCGCCATTAGTTTTTTTTCCAAGCCTGCAACAAAGGAATTACCGGAATCCAAAGGATATCCTAATATGAGGGATACCCGTAGAACGACACCTTCAGGATATTCCCTTAGAATTGATTTTTCTGCTTCTGCCTTGGTTTGGCCATAATAGTTGAGAGGGGCAACGGCATCCTCTTCCGTATACGATCCGCTCCTTCCGTTGAACACGGCGTCGGTGGATAAGAATATGTATTTGATTTTTTTGTCGGCACATATTCGTGCGATATTTATCGCACCCAATGTATTTACCTTGTAGGCCGTTTCTTGATGAAATTCTGCATAATCAATATTGGCTATTGCAGCAGCGTTTACTACAACATTGGGCGCAAACGAATCTATAAGTCCCTCAAGGGCAATAAAATCTGTGATGTCCACGGTATGCATATCTAACCCTTCTAAAAGTTTTTTAGTGCTTCTAGAGGCCACACTTACCTCCCAGCCCTTTCTAAGTGCCAGTGCAGCAATATTACTACCGACAAATCCATTCCCCCCAAAAACCAATAGTTTCATAAACAGTTATATAGTATTGTTCTGATATGTTGGCATTTGATTTTTAAGTTGATGTCCACATTTGTGACCAAAATACTTAAAAATAATTAATAAAAGTAAATAAAAGATAATAAAAAGAAATCTTTAGTTTACTTTTTATCTGATTCTCAAAAAACCTACATTCAGAAACAGATTCCTTTATTTCGGAATGCACTTCGTCTAGTATTGGGCAAAATATTATCTTCAATCACTTGATATTCGATTTGCACAACAGCTATTAGTTGGCACTAAAACACTTATGATTAATCTGGCCCGATATCACTTGAAAGCTGAAAGAAACCCTCAAAAGGCGGTACGGCGACTATTTTATGGGCTATTGTATTGTCCTCGTCCTGAAATATGTAAAAGTAGGTTTCAACATCGGTACTACCGGTAAAATCAACGGTTATAGTATTATTTTCATGCTTAAAGTTTTCAATTTTGGAAGTAGTATGGGCCCTGACAATTCTCAAGGCATCATCTGTAAGCATGTACCAAGGTTCATAGCCGGCTAGAGCCTCGTTTATTTTTTTAAGTTCTTCCTCCCAGTTTTTGGGTTTTATCAGATAGATAAAATCGGTTTCATGGGTAAATAGTGTGGCCAGTCCCAAACCATCCAAGGATCTGGTCAGTTGTTCCACAGCGCGATCTACCGTGGCTCCAACATCATTATCAGGCTCCCATTCATAACCCGTGACATCCCGGACAACCACACGGGAATTAAAAAATTCGTATCCTGAAAAATTGACAAAACCATTATAATATTCCGGCCTATCGCCCATCAAATCAGGATTTAGGCCTATCGTACCTTTTATACCATTTATGCGAAAAGGGCCACATTGAAGCCATGGTGTTTTATCTGACCAAGGGAGGTCGGGCTCCAGACCGATCCCCAAGAATTCTATGCCCCATTTCTCCTTTATATGTGGAAGTGCCTTGATTGCAATCTCACCATGATGGGGAACCAGATAATTTGAGATAGGCAGCGGTGCGTTGGCATCGTACCATTTGTCGACTGCCTCTAAATTTTCCTGCAATATATCGTCGGAAAAATTTTTTCTTTCTTGATGATTGTAGAAAATGAATTCATCATATTCCTTTGCACGATATTCCAGGGCATCAGGATAATAGTAGAAATCAATGTCAGCTGTTCGTGGCGGTCTTCCCAGAGCATGGGGCGAAGCGGTTCCTTTACCTTCCTTAATGATTTGTCGTAATTCTTGTATGCCATCGGGAGTAACATTGTAGATAAACAAGGACATCCAAGGTTTGAAACCATATTTGTTTGCAATGTGCACCCAATAAAATGCACTTTCATTCCACAAATGGCCCCGGCCTGCCACATCGTCGACTCGCATGGTAACCAGAGGAGGTAGGCTCTGCATGACAAAAGGTTTTTTTGCCGCCCAAACCATGGAGCGCCACAGGCAGTCGTCCAATCCTGCCCAGGGTCCCAATATTTGTGGCCTAGCCCATCCCAAACTTGTCCATTGTACCACTTTTCCCGCTTCCTTCTCGAAGACCGCCAAAAGAGGTGCACCAGTTATGTTTATTAGGTTCTTGCCACTTTCATAGGAATTATTGGCAATATTCAAAGCATTGAAAAGTCGCATTTTCTCGCCGGGTTTGTGCCATTCGGTAATATAGTGCTTCTCATTGGCGAAGTGGACACTATCATTGCCAACCGACATGTTGGCCATGGATTTCGGCTTGTAAGGTATGGCCTCATCAAAACTTACTACTCCCGTACCGGATTGTATTTCCTTTTTTAAAAAAGCTTTCAACTGTTCACTTTCTTGATTGGCGCCATCAAGGAATTTCATATGTGAGATGATGATGAGGCTCCATTCACCTGTTATCTCCAATAATCTACTTCTATTGATATCCTGAGCTACGTAAGGAATCCCAAAATGTTCCAGATATGGTACTAGCAGTTCTTCATGTTGATCCACTTCATTTGAGTTACTGTTATATAATACCAAAACCTGCTGTGTACCTGTAGTCGATTTTTTACAACTGAAGTTGAAACTTAAAATTGCGAGAAACAGAATAAACGTGTTCCGTGTTAATTGAATCATGGATAATATTTTTGTTCGTCAACATTTCTTAAACTGGCACATTTGGAATTCTTTGCCTTACAACTTCCCCTATTTTACAAATTAGTATGCATTACACGTGGCGCAGTGCACAAAAGCGCAAGTGATTTTTCGAAAATAGAATTTTTCTTTTGTTTTTGAAAATTTTTGTTTCTTTTCGTATATATTTGTTTTTAAGCTATTCGAAGATTAGAGACTCTGGAAAAGCTTCTTTGAAATTTTAGGATTCCAAAAGGACAGTAATAGTATAAGTTCAATAAATTCATTCTTTTATTGCAGGAAGGTTCAATCCCTTGAGACCCGCTAATGTTATTTGCTGAACATTGATAATACACAACATAATTGGTGTCTTCATCAGAATAGAAGTCCATCCGCAATGGAAATAAAGTGAATTCAAAAAAGTATTGACATGAAAAAAAAGTATCATAAAGCAATTTTTAGTATCGCCTTTTTTTTACAGTCCTGTTTCGTTTTCTCCCAAAACGTGAACTATAATATCAGGGATTATGGTGCGAAAGGAGATGGAACTACCATGAATACGATTGCCATACAAAATGCAATTGATGAATGCCATCAAAATGGCGGGGGAGTTGTAGTTGTTCCGGCAGGTAAATATCTATCAGGGCCCATCTATTTAAAAAGTAACATTAATCTGTATTTGGCTCCAGGTTCCTTAATCATAGGTAGCGGAAAATTAGACGATTATCGACTGGAGTTGGACGGGATGATCGGAGATCAAAAAAATACTCTGGGAAGTATTAATACAGGGGAAAAGACAATTAGCGGAGAATCGGATAGAACAGGTTTGGTAACAGCTTTTAATGCCAATAATGTATCCATTTCCGGACAGGGAATTATCGATGGCAATGCCATGGCCTTTCATGACAAGAACAAAATGCATTGGGGCAAGGAAGGTGCGGCATACAAGAATACGCGACAAGGGGATGTCTATAAAGATCCCAAGTTTGCCTTGCACGATCCCCTAGCACATGATGAACGCCCGGGAAATCTTATCCGACTCATCAATTGTGTGGATGCACGCGTTAATGATGTTACCTTTCAAAACTCACCTACCTGGACCTTTCAAATCCAATCGTGTGAAAACGTTACGGTTTCGGGAATCAGGGTCAATAGTTTTGAAAGTAACCTGAGGGTGCCTAATGATGACGGAATCAATATACAATCCTCTACTCTAGTCCGTATCTCCGATAGCGATATTCATACCGGAGACGACTGTATTGCCAATTTCAATGTAAAAAAACTAACGGTAACGAATTGCACTTTATCTTCAAGATCATCCGCTATCCGTGTTGGGGATACCCGCGGGGATGTAGAAGACCTTACCTTTTCCAACCTGATTATTTATTCTGCCAATAGAGCCCTGGGGGTTTACGTTCGAGCATCAGGTTCTGTCTCCAATGTTCTGTTTTCCGACATTATTATTAAGAATCAATTATTCACCGGTCATTGGTGGGGCCAGGGAGAGCCGATACATGTATCCGCACTTCCATCGAACTTTTTTGGGTTCGAGGAAAAATTGGGGACAATTTCAAATGTTCGGTTCAAGAATATTATTGCCGAAACCCAAAATGGCGCCATCGTATATGGAAGTGAAGAAAGTATCATTAAAGATGTGTCCTTTGAAAATGTGAAACTGATTATCAACGATAGCCCCATAAATGATCAGTTTGGTGGGAATTTTGATCTTAGGCATACTACGGAAATGGAACAAGCCCTTTTTGCCCACGAAATCCCTGGAATTTTTACCAGGTATACGGATGGCCTCGAGCTCATCGATTTCAGCGTGGAATGGAAAGAAGATTTACCCGAGTTTTTTACCAATGCCATTCATTGTGAAGAATTCAATGATCTTACCATAGATGGATTCAAGGGCCAATCCCGAAATCCCACATTACACCCATCAATATCCCTTAAGGATGGTAGAGAGGTTACCATACGAAACAGTAAGGCCACAAAGGGCACCGTAAACTTTTTGAAGCACAATAATATTTCCGATTACCGATTGTTTGGCGGGAATGATCTTTCCGACGCGAAAAAGGCATTCGTTCCCGAAACTACCGGATTCGCGATGTGTGGGAACTTAATGCCTAAATAGATTATGGATTTTACTACAAAAAATTTTTCAAGTCAATATAGAAGCTAAGGTGCTATTTTCAAAATTCACTTTTCAATGTCTTATTAAGAAGATAGTGATTGTAAACAGCTTTCTATTCTTTTTAATTTTTCAATCGCAACTGCTGTATCCACAAAATAAGGAATACAATATTGCCACATACGGGGACGTAAACGATGGTCTTACAATGGCTACACAGGCCATTCAGGCCGCTATTGATGATTGCCATAAGGATGGTGGTGGAATCGTAGTTGTCCCACCGGGGGAGTATATTTCCGCTCCTATTTATTTAAAGAGCAATATTACTTTATATCTGGCTCCTGGAGCAGTACTTAAGGGGAGTAGAAATTTGAAAGACTACCGTCTCGAATTGGATGGAATGATCGGCAATCAAAAAAACACTTTAAAAAATACGATCAATACTGGAGAGCGAACCATTAGCGGAGAATCGGATAGGGCCGGGCTTATCACGGCCTACAATGCCAATAATATATCCATAATTGGGGAAGGTATCGTTGACGGCAATGCAATGGCCTATCATGATGAAAATAAAATGCATTGGGGAGGAGATAGGGAGGCCAATACCTTTACAAATACCCGACAGGGGAAAGATTATGTGAATCCAAAATATAACGTTCATGGCCCGTTGGCCCATGGTGAACGCCCAGGTAATTTAGTCAGGTTGATCAATTGTGAAGATGTCAGGGTACGGGATATTACGTTTCAAAATTCTCCAACTTGGACATTCCAGATAAATACCTGTAAGAATGTTACCATTTCAGGAATCAGGATCAACAGTTTTGCGAGCGACTTGAAAATCCCCAATGACGATGGTATCAATATTCAAGCTTCTACACTTGTGCGTATTTCGGATAGCGATATCCGTACCGGAGATGATGCAATTGCAGTTTTTGATGTCACCAAACTCGTAGTTACAAATTGTTCGCTTTCATCACGATCTGCCGCAGTGCGAATCGGTGATACGGGTATGGGCAGGGTGACGGAAGATTGTATTTTTAAAAACATAATCATATATGCTTCCAACAGGGCATTGGGTGTATTTCTACGAAGGGCGGGATCTATATCAAACGTGCTTTTTTCCGATATCATAATTAAAAACCAATTGTTTACGGGACACTGGTGGGGGCAGGGAGAGCCCATACATGTCTCCGCACTTCCGTACGATGAAAATGGCACAATTGCAAAATTCGGGACTATTTCCAATGTTCGTTTTAAAAATATTATTGCTGAATCCCAACATGGGGCCGTGGTCTACGGTTGTCCAGAAAGTATTATCAAAAATGTGTCTTTCAGCAATGTAAAGCTGTTTATAAAAAACAGTCCGATCAATGAACAGTTTGGGGGAAACTTTGATTTTAGATATACGACACGAATAGATCCCGCACTTTTCGCCCATGATATTCCAGCAGTTTTTACCCGATATACCTATGGGTTGGAATTAAAGGATATCAGGGTGAAATGGGCCAAGAATTTGCCGGATTTTTTTACGAACGCCATTCACTGTGAAGAATTTACCGACCTTACTATTGATGGTTTCAAGGGCATAGGGAACAATCCTACCCTTTACCCTACGCTATCATTAGTAAACGGAAAGGGATTGACTGTCAAAAATAGCAAAGCCTTGAGGGGTACAATGCATTTTTTGGAACATAGTAACGTGAAGGAACATCTAGTATTCAGCGGAAACGACCTTTTAAATGCAAAAAAAACCTTTACCCCTTCTTCATCCAACTTTACCATGTTCGGGAACATTTTATCCGAATAAAAAGCTCCTATGCCAAAAGACTTATAGAAGAGCATAACAAATTGAAACAACTAAACAGCCATCCAATGAAAAATTATCGAATAGTCCGGGTATGTTTTATGCTAATGACGACTTTTATTTTTTCCCAAAATAATGAAGGCATATATATTCCCGTCCCTAAGGAAGTTTCCGGGGTTTCAAACCCAAAGGTAAGTTTGAACGGGCAATGGAAGTTTTCCTTGGAACCACCCATCAATTTTTGGGAGAAAGGAATTAACCTTTCGTCATGGGATGCTATTATGGTTCCAGGGGAGATACGGACGCAGGGGTTTGCCATTGAACATGATAGGGAAGTTGCTTATAGAAAGGACATAGAGATACCTGAGGATTTTAAAGGCAAGTCCATTTTACTCCGTTTCGATGGTGTTTATAACTATGCCCGGGTATGGGTGAACGGCAATTTTGTAAAGGAACATTATGGGGGCTTCACCACTTGGTATTGTGATATTACAAAATGGGTCAAGGCCGGAAAAACAGTCACCGTAACATTGGGCGTAACCGATCGTGAAAATGACATTTCAATGGCCAGCGGTTATGCCAAACATGTAATTGGAGGAATTATTCGGGATGTCTACGTTTTGGCACTACCGAAGACGTACATCAATGGCATCAAAATAGATACCGATTTTGACGAAAATTATAAGAATGCCGAGCTGGTCTTGCAACTTTCCGGGCATTTTGATAAAGTCAAAAATGTAGAAGTACAAATTGAACTTTTCTCACCGGAAGGTATCCCCGTAAAACTTCCGTATGATAATATCGCCATATCCAAAGAAGAAAATCCGGTTACCAAAAGAATTGGAGTTACTTCGCCCAAAAAATGGGATGCCGAACATCCCAATCTATATACGCTGAACCTAAATGTTCTTGCCAACGGTAAGGTTTTGGAAAAAATCTCAAAAAAAATCGGTTTTAGGGAAATAATGCAAAGCGGAAAAAACCTGTTCGTAAATCGAAAGGAGATAAAATTGCGGGGCGCGAACCATCATTCCACACACCCATTGACCGGAAGGACGGTCACCAGGGAATTGGAAAAAACCGATGTCCTACTAGCCAAGGAAGCCAATATGAATTTTCTACGAACCTCCCATTATCCTCCTACCCATGCCTTTTTGGATTACTGTGACGAATATGGTATTTATGTTGAGGACGAATCCGCAGTAACCTTTGTAGATGTAAATCATCATGCGACACAAGATAACCCTAAGTTCGCAGATAGATATTTAGGTCAATTAAAGGAGATGGTGTGGGCGCATTACAACCACCCCTCTGTACTTATGTGGTCCATTGCCAATGAAAGTGTATATGGCTCCAATTTTCAATTGTGCTATGATTGGTTAAAACAAATGGACAAGACGCGCCCTGTGGCCTTTAGCTATCCCAGCACCGTAAAAGGTAATACGGCCTATGACATTATAAGTATCCATTATCCACATTTTGACCAAATTTCCAATAGTATTGAAGGTCTTTTTGACCCCAAGCTAAAAAAACGGGTTCCCTATGTCCGTGAAAATCTTCCGGTATTGTATGACGAGTGGGCGCATGTTCCCACGTACAATGCGGAAACGATAAAGGAAGACCCCAACGTCAGAAACTTTTGGGGCCATAGCATCCAGGCCATGTGGGATCAAAGTTTTAACGAAAACGGTGTGCTGGGCGGAGCCATATGGTGTATGGTAGATGACGTGTTCTTGCTGCCTAAAACCGAAAAAGATGCCTCACAAAGAATTTCCAAATTCGGAACTGGCGAATGGGGCATCGTGGATGCATGGAGAAGAAAAAAGCCTGAATTTTGGCATACCCGTAAGGGATATTCCCCCATAAAAATTTTGGACAGGGAATTCGAAATTCAGGAAACAAAATCGACACTGCAAATTGCCGTGCAAAACCGTTTTGACCATACCAATTTCAATGAACTGGTCATCAAATGGAAGGTAGGGGAAAAATCCAGCCAATTACAAAACATCGACATCCCTCCACATTCTTTTGGAATACTTGGCATTCCCGAGCAGGATTGGGGACCAAACGATAGCCTTGAACTTAAATTCTATAAAAATGACAATTTGGTCGACGAGTTTAGATTAAATATAAACCCCAAGGAAACGTTGAAGGATCAAGATAGGGAATATAAGGAAGCCGCGCCCAAGATTGTAGACAATGGTACGGAACTTACAGTGAGCTCGGGTAATTTTAAATTGGTCATTGATAAATCGAAAGGTTTAATTTCCGAAGGCAGCTATTATGGGAGCCGGGTAATTATGAGTGGGCCCCATCTTCAACTCTCCCCGATTGAACTCAAGGAATGGACATTAAAAAATCTGAATTATCAGAAAAGGGAGCATGAAGTGCTGGTGCACATTTCGGGAAGTTACGATTCCATAAACGTAAATTACCATTTATCCATTAAAGGAAATGGAACCCTGATTACGGAGTTTGAAATTGAAAATCCTCCGCCTCCACCTCCCAATGGTGATGAATGGTGGCCAAAAGAAGGGTATAAGGAAGTAGGTGTGGCTTACGTATTGGATGGATCGATCAATCTCAATTCTTGGGAAAGAAGGGCATTATGGACCGTTTATCCGGAAAATCATATGGGAAGAATTCAAGGAACGGCTAGAAGAATCAGTAAAGCGACTAAAGAAGTGATACGAGAAAAACCTGATTGGGCATACGAAATGGACATGCAAAATGTATACGCCAATAAAGGAACTGCAGTACCTTTTGGCGCATCCAATGACTTTAGGGGAACCAAGGAAAACATTTACAGGTCCTCTGTATATTCGTCCGTTACCAATTCCGGTGTAACCGTGGAATCCGATGGCGATTTGGCCGTCAGGCTAAAGGCTGCAACCATGGAAACGGATTCACCGATAAAAATGTATATAAACACTTTATGGGACTACCCTGCCCTTGGATGGGGTTGTTACATGAAGGAAGCGATAGAACTACCCAATAATTATAAAGAAAAAGTTGTTATAAAGGCTTTTAAAAGAAGGGATGTGAATGTCCAAAAATAATACGCAAAGTGAAAAAACTGTTTTTATTGTTGGTATTCTTAGGGTCATTTGCCCGTCCCCAGGATAGGATTTCCGGTTCAAATAGCGTAAGTCGATCTGTGGTTTTGGCCCAAAATGGCATGGCATGTACTTCCCAGCCCTTGGCAACACAGGCAGCATTGGATATTCTAAAACAAGGAGGAAGTGCCATTGATGCGGCCATAGCGGCCAATGCGGTCAATTCCGTCGTTGAACCTGCTAATTGTGGTATAGGCGGAGACTTGTTTGCCATTGTATGGGATGCCAAGACCAAAAAACTATATGGGCTCAATGCCAGTGGTAAATCTCCTAAATCCTTGACCTTGGAAGCCATGAAAAAGATGGGGCACACCAAGGTGCCATTTTTTGGTCCTTTGGCGGTTTCGGTTCCCGGTTGTGTGGATGGCTGGGCAGAACTTCACGGAAAATTTGGAAAGCTGCCCTTTGAAAAACTATTCGATTTGGCGATCGGATATGCCGAAAACGGTTTTCCGGTAACGGAAATTATAGCCCATGAGTGGAAGGCCAATGCCGATTATTTTCCTGAAAATAGTGATTTTGAAAGGGTTTTTGTCAAGGATGGAAAAACTCCCGCCCAAGGTGAGGTTTTCAAAAACCAGGCTTTGGCGAATTCCTTGAAACAGATTGCCAAAGGTGGGCGGGATGCCTTTTATAATGGAAAGATTGCAAAAGAAATAGAAGTCTATATGGCGAATAATGGAGGATATTTAAAAGCCTCCGACCTAAAAGAACACAGATCGGAATGGGTAGAACCGGTGTCCACCAATTACAGAGGTTACGATCTTTGGGAACTTCCGCCGAACGGGCAGGGTATTGCCGCCCTGCAGATGTTGAACATTCTTGAAGAATACGACATTAAAAGCATGGGGTATGGCAGTCCCGAATATCTCCATCTACTGATAGAAGCAAAAAAAATGGCCTTTGAGGACAGGGCCAAGTACTATGCGGATCCCAATTTCAATAAAATCCCTGTAGAGGAATTAATTTCCAAGGAATATGCGGCCAAAAGAAGAAAACTAATCGATTCCAATAAAGCAGCGGAAGAATATGCACCGGGAGTTTTAGAGTCAGGTGAAACCATTTACTTGACAGTAGCCGATAAAGAGGGAAATATGATCAGTTTAATACAAAGTCTCTTCAATGGATTTGGATCCACCGTGACCCCTCCCAAGCTGGGCTTTCCTTTGCAAAACAGGGGTGAACTTTTCACCTTTGAGGAAGGTCATTTTAATAAGTATGAGCCTGGGAAAAGGCCATTTCATACCATAATACCCGCCTTCGTCACAAAAGATGGTGAGCCGTTCATGAGCTATGGGGTTATGGGTGGGGCCATGCAACCACAAGGCCATGTACAAATATTGATCAACATGGTCGATTTTGGAATGAACATTCAGGAGGCAGGAGATGTGCCACGCATTCGCCATTCCGGATCCTCGCAACCTACAGGTTCAAGAATGGAATCTGGTGGCATCGTTAATTTTGAACATGGCTTTGAACAGGAAACCCTCAGAGGGCTTGTTCAAAAAGGCCATTTTATGAAATTTAGTGTTGGAGGCTTCGGGGGCTATCAGGCCATCATGTACGATTCAAAAAACAAAGTCTACCACGGGGCATCGGAGTCGAGATTGGACGGTCAGGCATCAGGTTATTGATCGGTCGAAATCTACAAATCCCATGATTCTATGAAAACAAAACGCCAATCCTTTTACAACTCATATGGAATAACGCTCATTGCATTGCTAACCTTACTCCTTACATACAATTGCAAGCCGTACAACAAAGACCTGAATCAAACCATAAGGGAACATATAGAAAATATTAAGGTGATAAGCACCCATGAGCATCAACTGGATCCTTCCAAACATGGGATAAAAACAATAAGCTTTTTTGAACAGTTGAAAAGTAGTTACTTATATGATGACCTCATATCAGCAGGAGCGAGTAGAAATAGTACTGCGGAAAAAAACCTGGATTCGGATTCGTTGTGGAACTATTACGAGCCATTTTTGAATAGTACCCGTACAACTAGCTACTACCGGCAATTGATCAAGGGGTATCAAAAGCTGTATGATTTTGAAGGGCCTTATTTTACAAAGGACAATGTCTCAAAACTCAATGAACAATTAGCGGAGAACTACAACAACTACGACTCCTGGTTCAACAAAGCTTTTGAACTTTCCGGGTTTGATCTAATGTTAGTGGACCAATATTGGAATCCATATGAATTAGATCGTAATACCGGGCAATTTGCATTGGCATCGCAAGTAAACCAAATGATAATGGCACCACTTTTTAAGGAAAAAGTTCCACCAGAATATTCCTGGATTCATACGGATTATTGGAAAATGGCAAAAAGCCACAACTTCTCAATGCAAACATTGGAGGAATATTTGACTTTTTCCAATTTTGTGTTTGAAAACTATTTCGCAAAGAATTCCGTTTGTCTCAAAAACTCACAGGGCTACGATAGATCTTTGTATTTTGAGGAAGTGTCTTTTGAGGAAGCTGCCGAACTATATCTTAAGGAGCCATCGACCCACACCGAGAGTGAAAAGAAAAAGTTGATGGATTTTATGTTTCATTGGATCATCCAAAAAGCCATTCAATACGACATTCCAATCCAAATTCACACCGGATATTTAGCCGGTACGGGAAGGGTTCTGGAAAATAGCCGGCCATCGCTCTTAAACAATCTATTTATCAAATATCCAAAGGCTAAATTCATTCTTTTTCACGGCGGATATCCATATACTTCCGAATGGATAGCCTTGGGGAAGATGTTCCCAAATGTTTACCTAGATTTTAGCTGGTTGCCCCAAATATCCCAAATAGTTGCGAAGCGGGTATTGGAAGAATGTTTGGACACCGTGCCTTACAACAAAATCCTCTGGGGCGGTGATGAGGTGTATATCGAAGGTTCTGTCGGAGCCCTTGAACTAACTAAGGAAGTTATTGCCGAAGTTCTTATAGCCCGAGTAAAAAGAGGCTCACTGACTGTTGATATGGCACTTCTAATAGCCGATCATATTTTCAGAAACAACGCAATTCTACTTTTAGATCTAGAATATAATTTGACCGAATAAAGAGTATTTATTCCATAATTCGAATAATCAAAACTTCATAATCAATAATTATTTTTTTCTTTTTATTTTCTTTTTTTTGTTATTATTGCTTTTTTTTATTACTTTGAAAGACTAACTTAAACATAACCAATATGAAAATTACTCTTTTGAAAAAAATTGTGATGGTTCTCACAGTTTTTGCGTCCATCAATTTATGGGGGCAGGATGGCAGTGTAACAGGAATCGTTACCGATTCCGACGGCGTACCCCTTCCAGGAGCGAGTGTGGTAGTTAAAGGAACTTCCACCGGTACCCAAACCGATTTCGATGGTAACTTCGCCATCAATGCTGATTCCAATGCCACCTTGATCTTCAGTTATGTGGGTTTTGCCACGCAGGAAATCCCCGTTAATGCTCAATCCTCTATTAACGTTTCCCTAATGGCAGATGCGGCGGCACTGGATGAGGTGGTCGTTTTGGGGTATGCCACCCAAACCAGGGGGGATCTTACCGGAGCTGTATCCTCTGTGGATATCTCCGAAGCTACCAAGGCACCAATCGTAAATGCGGCTGAGGCTCTCGAAGGTAGGGTTTCCGGGGTCAGTGTAGTCAATAATGCCCAACCAGGTGGGGCTCCGACCGTACGTATCAGGGGTTTTGGAACTAGTAATAGTAATAATCCATTATATATTATAGATGGTATCCAAACGGATGATCCATCTATATTGAACAGTATCAACCCGGCCGACATTGATCAGATGAACGTCTTAAAGGATGGAGCGGCAGCTATTTATGGGGCAAGGGCATCCAATGGGGTAGTGATTATCACTACCAAAGGTGGGGGCTATTACATGGATAAGCCAAGGGTTTCCCTTGAAATGTATACCGGTTTTTCGCGTGCACAAAACTTACCCGACCTATTAAATCCCCAACAATTCGGGGACGTAATCTGGGAAAGCCTACAAAATGACGGCGTACCTATAGAGCATCCACAATTTGGCAATGGGCCGACTCCCGTAGTTCCAAGTCAATTACAGGGTGTACCAGCTAGTGTCACGGTACGTCCAGAAGGGACCAAATGGTTGGAAGAGCTTTATAGGACCGCGGTTACCTCAAATATTTCCGCGACCATACAAAACGGAACGGAAAGTGGCAAATATCTTTTGTCCATGGGCTATCTGAACAGGCAAGGTATACAGTTGGGCACAGGGTTCAAAAGAGGGGCTACCCGGCTGAATTCCGAATTCAAGATTTCCGATAGGATCACTGTCGGCCAGCACCTTAACATTTCCTTTTCAAATACCAAGGGAGATGGTACTAGTAGGGTTCAGGGAGCAATGATAATCAACCCTTTGATACCGGTTTACGATGATGATGGTGAATTTGCCGGTACATATTTGGCAGGAGCCCAATTGGGCAACTCACGTAATCCTGTAGCCCAAACGTTACGGTCCGCTGATGACTATCGCAAATCACTCCGGGTTTTCGGTGATGTTTACGCCCAGCTCCAAATTCTCGATGGATTAAGTTTTAAAACCTCCATAGGAGGTGATATACAGGCCTATAATGATAGAAGGTTTCAGCCTTTGGATCCCGAAAATGCAGAATCGCGAGCCTCCGCACAGTTGGACGAGGAGGACTTTGACCGTTACGAATGGGTATGGAACAATACCTTGAACTATAACAAAAGTTTTGGTGAACATTCCATTAATGCCCTGGTGGGTATCGAAGCCTTAAGTTTTCGTAGAAGAGGCAAGGATATCAGAAGAACCGACTTTTTGTTCGAGACCCCTGATTTTTATCTGTTGAGCACGGGAACGGGTACACCCATTGTCGATGACGGTTACGATGAACAATCCTCCCTGTTCTCCATTTTCGGTACGGCAAATTATTCCTACGCCGACAAATACCTTCTCACCGCTACGGTCCGCCGGGACAAATCCTCACGATTTAGGGGCGATAACCAAAGTGATATATTTCCATCCTTCAGTGCAGGTTGGGTCGTTAGCAACGAGGACTTCTTTCCACAGGATGCTCTTGTAAGTAGGTTAAAACTTTACGGTTCATGGGGACAATTGGGCAATCAGTCGCTACCTTCGGATAACCCTACGGTAAATATTTCCGAGCTTGGTGAGACTTTCGCAAATTATTCGTTTGATGGAGGCAACTCGATTAGAACAGGAGCTTTTCTAAGTCAGGTGGGCAACCCAGATCTTCGATGGGAGACCAGTGAATCTACCAACATAGGAGTTGAATTTGGACTCTTTGACAATAAACTTTCATTGAATGCAGAGTATTTTGATATAGTTACCAAGGATCTGATTTCCAGGGATAATAGTTTGATAAGCACTACCGCTATCGACGCCGAGGCACCCTTGGTCAACTTGGGGTCTTTTAAGAATACCGGTATGGATTTGAGCATTGGATATCAAAACACTACTAAAGGTGGATTTTCCTATGGAATACAGGCGAATATCTCGCATTATAAGAACGAGGTGACCGAACTGATCAGTGATTTCCAAATAGGTTGGCCAGACTTTAGGGGGGGTGCCGTTACCCGCACCGCCGTGGGACAGCCTCTATCCTCTTTCTTTGGACGTGTGGTAGAAGGTATTTTCGCAACAGAAGCAGAGGTTTCGGCCCACGCCGATCAAGGATTTGAAAATCCGGCAGATGGCATAGGAAGATTTAAATATACGGATGTAAATGGCGATGGTTCCATCAACGATGACGATAGAACCTTTATCGGTTCACCCCATCCCGACTTTACCTATGGCGTCAACTTTAATTTTGCATATAAGGGATTTGACCTTTCGGCATTTTTTGCCGGTTCCCAAGGGAATGATATCTACAATTACACCAAGATCTTCACGGATATGCCCAGTTTTTCCAATACCCAACGTAGTGTTCGTGTTTTGGACTCTTGGAGGCCCGATAACCTTGATGCCACAATCCCGAGGTTAAGTTTTGCGGTACCGAACAACGAGACCCAACCCAACTCTTTCTTTGTGGAGGACGGTTCGTTCATGCGCCTGAAGAACCTACAGATAGGCTACACCCTCTCAGATAGTATCGTGAATAAGTTAGGCTTGGATACTTTACGGTTCTATGTCCAGGGATCTAACCTGTTTACCATTACCGGGTATGATGGTATTGACCCTGAACTTGGCCCAAGGGATAATGGAAACGACAACCTTACCATTGGTGTGGACAACCAACAGTATCCTTTAGCAGCAATATACACTTTAGGTCTTAACTTAAATTTCTAAAAAAATGAAAAAGAGATTATTTACTTACACAACGCTATTTATAGTTTTGCTAGCCTGTAGCGATGATTTTACGGAGATAGCCCCGGTCGGTGCTCTGGCAGATGAGGCACTTGCCAACGAGACCGGGGTCGACCTATTGCTAACGGGTGCCTATTCCGCCCTGGATGGTATTAGAAACAATCAAGGTGCCCCGGATTGGGCAGTTTCCGGTGATAACTGGTGGTTCGACGTGATTTCGGATGATGCCCACAAAGGGAGTACGGATGGTGACCAGCCTGATCTATTTGCACTGGAAATTTTCGATTGGGCCACTGCCAATCCTTATATTTTTGGAAAATGGAATGGCTTGTATGCAGGGGTAAACAGGGCCAACGCCGTAATTTCATTGATTAACTCCAGTGAGGAAGGTGACCTTACGGCAAAATTGGCCGAAGCTCGATTTTTAAGAGGTCATTTCAATTTTGAGCTTCAAAAGATTTACGGAAACCCTGCCTATATATCCGATGAAAATTATGCTGCGACTGAATTCAATCAGCCAAATCCAGGACCAATATGGGAACAGATAGAGGCCGATTTTCAATTTGCCATTGATAATCTGCCCGCAAGCCAAGATGATGATGGGCGGCCCGATTCATGGACCGCCAAGGCCTTTTTGGGCAAGGCCCATTTGTTCCAAGCCGATTGGGCACCGGCCTTGGCTTTGCTGAAAGATGTTATAGACAATGGTCCTTACGCCCTAAACACGGAGTTTGTGGACAACTTTAACGCTGCAGGAGAAAATGGACCGGAATCTGTTTTTGCCATTCAGTTTGCCGCAGATGACGGCCAGTCCTTCAATGGTAACCGGGGCGGAACGCTCAATTTTCCAGGAGGTGGTCCATTTAATCCTGAAACCTGTTGTGGTTTTTATCAGCCTACGCAGGATTTGGCCAATGCATACAAGACCGACGGTAGTGGTCTGCCCTTGTTGGACACCTTCAATCAAAGTGATATCGCCAACGATGCCGGCGTAGATACGAATGACACGGCGTATGACGCGGACACCAAAACGTATGACCCAAGTCTTGACCCTTTTGTCACCGAACAGGGTCCTCTTGATCCCAGACTGGACTATACCGTAGGTCGTAGAAAAATTGACTATAACGGTTTTGGAGCTCATCCAGGTAAAATTTGGATTCGAGCCACTTTTGGCGACATCTCCGGGCCTTACTTGCCCAAAAAGAATGTCTATCAAGCAGGTGAGTTGGGCAACAATCAAGGAACTGGTGCGTGGGGTGAACAACGCTCGGGCATCAACTACAACATCATGCGATTTGCCGATGTGTTGTTGATGGCAGCAGAGGCCGCAGTAGAAACCAATGATTTGGTCTTGGCCTTGGATTATGTGAACCGAGTTAGGAACAGGGCGAAGAATATGACCTATGTACAGGCACGCGGTGCTGAGGACGAGGTCATAGAGGGAACCCCTGCCGCCGACTATCAAATTGAACCTTATGCATCCTTTGCCAGTCAGGACTTTGCCAGAAAGGCGGTACGTTTTGAGCGTCGTCTGGAACTAGGTATGGAAGGTCATCGGTTATTCGACCTTAGAAGATGGGGCGTAGCGCTGGAAACTATAAATACCTATGCGGAGAACGAGGCTCGTACCATACCCAATTTTGGTGACAAGTTTAGGGCCTACGAACCCAAGCATGACTTATTGCCCCTTCCGCTGAACGCCATAGATTTAAGTGGTGGAATCTTGAATCAGAATGATGGATTTTAAAATTTAGTTGAGTTAGTTTGTTAGTTTATTTTTAAGGCAGGACACCCGTTGCGGTATCCTGCCTTTCATTTAATCTTTATTGATTATGTAATACAAGGTGGCTTTGGTTTAGTACAAAGTCCAGTTATGAAGGCATACAACCAAATAGAAAAGCCTTCAAAAAAGCTATACTAAAAATAATAGACTGCATGGCAGGCTTAACTTGATAAATCTAAAATCGCCTTTTAAAATCGAAAGGGCTGTATCTATTGTTTAACTTTATAGTATATGAGGTAAAATGAAAAAGCAATATTTCTTTTTATATATGGTACTGGTTTCCATGCTTTCCTGTAAAGAAGAAAAAACCACCTTATTCTCAAAAGTTTCCTCTTCGCACTCGGGAATAACTTTCAACAATCGAATCATGGAAACGGATTCTTTTAATATTTTGACTAGTGAATATATATTCAATGGTGGCGGTGTGGCCCTCGGAGATTTTAATAACGATAGCAAACCCGATATTTTTTTTACTGGAAATCAAGTCCCAAACAAGTTGTATTTAAATAGAGGAAGCTTTAAGTTCAAAGATGTAAGTGCACTGGCAGAAATCGAAGCAGAGAAAAAATGGGCCACTGGAGTGACCGTGGTCGACATAAACAATGATAATTTCCTAGATATATATGTTTGTGCCGCAATGCTCTCTTCCGAAAGTGAAAAGGCCAACATGCTCTTTGTCAATCAGGGTCCGGATAAATCAGGTGTTCCCAAGTTTAAGGAAATGGCCCATGAATATGGAATAGCGGATTCGGGAAATAGTATGAATGCTACTTTTTTCGATTACGACAACGATGGTTTTTTGGATCTTTATGTGTTGAACAATGTTGAAATTCATGAACTACCTACCAACTATAGGGAAAAAATTACTGACGGATCCGCATTAAGCAACGATAGATTGTACCGTAACAACGGAGATGGGACTTTTACTGATGTAACGCTATCGGCTGGGATTACACTTGAAGGTTTTGGTCTTGGACTTGCAATAGCTGATCTGAATTATGATGGATGGAGCGATATTTATGTAAGCAATGATTATCTAACAAATGATATACTTTATATAAACAATAAAGATGGTACGTTCTCTAACCGGATTGATAAACTGATAAAACATCAAAGCAAGTTTTCCATGGGTTCTGATATATCCGATTTCAACAATGATGGCTTTTTGGACATCTTTACCTTGGATATGTTGGGAGAAACAAACCATAGATTAAAAACAACCATCGGCAATAATAAATATACATCATATATTCTCAACGAAAAGTATGGATATGGATACCAATATATGAGAAACATGCTTCAAATGGGAAATGGGATAGGCCTTCCCTATAGTGAAATCGGCCTTATGGCAGGGGTATCCAGAACAGATTGGAGTTGGTCACCTTTATTTGTGGATATGGACAATGATGGTGTAAGGGATTTGTTGATTACCAACGGTTTTCCCCGAGATATTACGGATATGGATTTTGGCGACTTTAACTTTAATGTCCGTAGATATTTGGGTCCTTCCAAAATCTTGGATTCAATTCCAATCGTTAAAATACCAAATTATGCCTACAGCTATTCCGGTAATGGACACTTTAAGGACGTCGGGAAAGAATGGGGCTTAAATATCCCGTCCTTTTCCAATGGTGCAGCATTTGCCGATCTGGATACTGATGGTGATATGGACTATATTATAAACAATATTAACGAAGAAGCGTTTGTTTTTGAAAATCAACTCGATAAACAGGACAAAGAAAATCATTTTCTGCTGGTCAATTTAAACGGGCCAAAAACCAATACCTCAGGTATAGGAGCCAAAATAGTAGTTAGATTTAAAGATGACACCTTCCAATATCATGAACATCATCTGAGTAGAGGTTATATGTCTTCAGTACAGGACATTGTTCATTTTGGTTTGGGAAATAAGAAGGATAAAATTAAATCGCTGGAAATTTTATGGCCGGATGGCAAATACCAAAAAAAGCAAAATATATCGGAAAACCATACCATTACCTTAAATTACGATGAGGCCCTTTCTAATTATGAAAATGCCTTTTTTCCATTAGTTCCAAAAAAGACCAATCCCATCTATGAGGAAATATCCAATGAATTGGGAGTCAATTATGTACATCAGGAAAAAGATGTAGTTGATTATGATGTACAGAGAATCTTGCCACATAAATTGACCCAAAATGGTCCCTGTCTGGCCAAGGGAGACTTAAACGGTGACGGAATCGAAGACTTCATAGTGGGTAGCTCACATAATTACGCCCCACAAATGTTCTTTCAACAGAAGGATGGGACTTTTGAACGCAAATTGTTATATCAGGATAAGGAAAACCTAAGATATGAGGAAGAAGCAATTGTACTTTTCGATCTCGAAAATGATGGGGATTTGGACATGTATTTGGTTTCAGGGAGTAACGAGTTTGTATCGGAAAGCAATTTGTATGTAGATAGATTAATGATTAATGACGGCAGCGGTAGTTTTACAATCGATAAGAGCTCAATTCCAGAAATCAAAGCAAGTGGATCAACGGTAAAAGCACATGATTTTGATGGAGATGGGTATGTGGATCTCTTCGTAGGAGGAAGAACACCATATGCCCAATACCCAATCCCTGAAGAGAGTTATCTGTTAAAGAATGAAGGGGGAAAGCTCAAAGACATTACGGAAGAATACGCAGAGGAACTCAGGAATGTGGGTATGATTACAGATGCTGTCTGGGCAGATATCGATAATGATAGCTTTAGCGATCTAATAGTATTGGGCCAGTTTATGCCTATAACTATTTTCAAAAATCAAGGAACTTCCTTTGAAAAATTGAAGAACAAAAAAATCGATAGTCTTTTGGGGTGGTGGGAAAGCATCCTTGCAGAAGATTTTGATAACGATGGTGACGTGGATTTAGTAGCTGGAAATTTAGGAGCTAACAACCTTTACCAGCCCTCCCAAGACAGGCCGATTACTATGTTGGCAAAAGATTTTGACAATAACGGCAATATGGATCCTTTGATGTTTGCTTATTTTAAAAATGATTTTGAGAATACTGATTACAAATCGTTCCCTGTACATTTTTGGGGAGATCTTGTTGGGCAAAGCCCATTATTCAGATCAAAATTTGATTATTATAAAGAGTATGGGAAGGCAACCCAGCATACCTTGTTGAGTAAAGAAGAATTGAATGGGGCCCTAAAATTAACCGGTAATTGTGATAGAACAGTTTATTTGGAAAATACGGGCAACGGAAAATTTGAAATTAGACAATTACCTTGGCAGGTCCAAATAGCCCCCATCAATCGTATGGTGGCCACTGACTTTGATGAAGACGGCCAAAAAGATCTTCTCCTGATCGGTAATAATTATGGTAATGAGATATTTGTTGGAAGATATGATGCCCTTAACGGAGCTTTACTAAAAGGTAATGGCAACGGTAATTTTACCTTTGTTCGGTCACAAGAGAGCGGATTTGTTGTAACGGGAGACGCCAAGGATATTGTAAAGATAAAAAATTCCAAGAATGGGGACCCATATATTGTGGTCACTCAGAATAGGGGAAAAATCAGGATATTCCAAAAAAAGTAGATATTTGCTTTTGAGTTTTTTCATTTTAATACGACATTAATCTAGTCGAATTTCAAATCCGAAGTTAGGGCATGCTTTTAATTCATCATAAACTTTAGACACTTATATTTGTAAAAATTAAGAAAAAAAGAAGCAAAAAAGAGATAAAAAAGGTTTTGAAATAAACACCAGGCTCTGCTTACATTGAAAAATTAAATATTTTAAAATGCTTTCAAATCTCAGAAGAAAAAAGATAGTAGACCGCCTAGACGAGAATGGGTCGGTGAGAGTAAAGGAGCTATCAAGAATTCTTAAGGTTACCGAGGCGACCATTAGGCAAGATCTCGAAAAGCTAGAAAAAAAGGGGGTTTTACAAAAGGTGCATGGAGGTGCTGTGCTTAACAGGCCTAAAATTGATTTATTGGCCTTTGACCGTAGATTATCTGAAAATTCAGACAAGAAAAATCGTTTAGGAAAACTTGCAGCTGATTTCGTTAAGGATAATGATGTGATTTTTATTGACTGTGGTACGACGCTATACTCAATGCATAATTATCTAAAAAATAAAAAGAATTTGATAGTAATATCCAATTCACTTCCAATAATCTTTCAATTGTCTAATCATCCAGGAATCAAGACCGTAGTGGTGGGTGGAGAGGTGGATACTGACCGAAAAGCTATTTATGGTCCGATTGCGGAAAAAAATGTAGAAGAGTACCATGCCTCAAAGGCTTTTATTGGTTCAGATGGGGTTACTTTGAAACATGGGCTTAGTTCGGATGAGATTAAGGAGTCCGTTATCACGACAAAGATGGCCGAAAACTCGGATGAGGTATTCTTAGTAGTTACTTCGGAAAAGATAGAACGCGAAGCATTTATTAAAGTCGCCCCATTGGGAATTGTGGATCATATAATAACCAATTCAGATGTTCCGCAGCAAATACAAGATAAATATAGGGGAAAGGCAGATTTGATTACAGATCAATAACCTTTTCCCCTGCCTTTCCTAGCCCTATAGCCATGGCCATTCCCAAACCATTGGCAAACAAAAAACTTGAAGACTCGAAAAGCGGTAATAGCGTTTCTTGTTTCGTATCGGCCGGTGGAAAAATGCTGGGTTTTGGCGAATGGGGCAATAGTTTATTCGTTTGAGACAAGGAATCAAGAGTCGTAAATGGATATTTGAATCCATAAGTAAGTTAAGTAAATACCTCCACTTCTTGAGGTCAATTTACAAAAAGGAAAAGGGAACGTCCCCACGTTCCCTTTTTAGCTCATATTCAAATTTTAAGTTCAGAGGTTTCAATTTAGGCTGGTCACCATCTTATGAAATAGGTCAAAGCCTTTTTCATATGAGTAAAGCTTTTTGGTAATCCGTCTTTACCTTTGAGGAAATCAGGTTTGGGATTCATTGTATTGGTATTAATTCAATAGTGTATACAGCAATCAAAATGTTGTTTAGCAGTCCGGATAGGATTAGGGTATAGTCCAGCCAAACGTAAAAAAGCAAACAAACACAAGAACTAAAAAATCAGGAAAATGCCTATACTAGGAAGTCTTATTAAAGGAGTTATTGATGTTACGGATAAATTTAGCCAAGAGCGAAATCCGGTGGAAGAGCAAAATGAGGTGCTCAAAAATTTACTCAAAACTGCTTCCGACACTGATTTTGGCAGGCATTATAAATTTCACGATATTTTAGATGAAGAAAACGTAGCCAAGACCTTTGCATCCAAAGTGCCTTATTTTGATTATGAAAAAATCAATATGGAATGGTGGGCGAAGCTTCATAAAAACCAAACTGATGTGACATGGCCCGGGAATCCCGATTATTTTGCCCTTAGCTCGGGTACCACAGGAAAGACCAGTAAGCGGATTCCCGTGACGGAAGACATGATCTACTCCATAAAAAAAGCGGGAATCAAACAGGTTTTGGCCCTAAGTAATTTTGATCTTCCACCGAATTTTTTTGAAAAGGGAATACTCATGTTGGGAAGCTCAACGGACCTAATCGAAAAACTTAATCATGCCGAGGGGGAAATCAGTGGTGTCAGTGCTAGTAATATTCCTTCCTGGTTTCAGGGTTATTACAAACCGGGAAAGGAAATTGCAAAAATAGACGATTGGGATAGTCGTGTAAAAAGAATCGTGGAGGAAGCGCCCAATTGGGATATTGGGGCCTTAAGTGGAATTCCTTCGTGGCTGGAATTGATGCTCAAGGAAGTAATCAACGCCCATGGACTGAAAAACATCCATGAAATTTGGCCCAATTTACAGGTGTACACCTCGGGAGGTGTTGCTTTTGGGCCTTATGAAAAAAGCTTTAATGCACTTATGGGCAAACCCATTACGATTATTGACACCTATTTGGCCTCAGAAGGGTTTATTGCCTTTCAAAGTCGACCGGAGACCGATGCGATGCAGTTGATAACGGACAGCGGTATTTATTTTGAATTCGTACCCTTTGAACCGAATTATATCAATCCCGATGGTTCCTTGTTGGATGATGCCCCTTCTAAAACTTTGGCAGAAGTAGAACTGGGACAGGATTATGTGCTTATCATGAGCACGGTTTCTGGGGCATGGAGATATATGATCGGAGATACGATTGAATTTACCGATATCGAACGGGCTGAAATCAAAATTACGGGTAGAACCAAATTCTTTCTAAATACGGTAGGCTCACAACTCTCCGTAAACAAGCTGAACGATGCCGTTAACTTTTTGGAAAAAGAATTCAATATACAAATTCCTGAATACACCCTTTGTGCCAAAAAATATAAAGATGGCTTTTATCATACCTGGTATTTGGGCACGAATACGGATGTATCGGAAAAGAAACTCTCCGAATCCCTGGACCTTTCTTTAAAGGAGGCCAATAAGAACTATAAAGTAGCGCGCACCAAGGCCCTGAGAGGAGTAAAAGTTAAGAAAACGGATCCTGAAGTATTTTATGAGTGGAGCGGCGAGAACAAGAAAAAAGGGGGACAGGTGAAAATGGAGCGCGTAATGGGCGAAGAAAAATTTATGGAGTGGGAGGAGTTCGTAACTTCAAAAAGCTGATTGCCTAAGGTAATTCTGACTCTATATCTGAATTCCTATCCTGTACCAGAACCATGATTTCCTCCGGGGATAAGTAAAGTTCCCTGATTCTACTTTTGTATTTTTCCGAAATATCCGATCTGTTGAGAATAAAATCCTTCGTTTCCAAAACATAGTCTTCCATACCATGTGCCACGGCATAGGTATCCGCTGTACGTTCGGCTTTTTTGATAAAACTCTTGGAGAATAAATAACCTATCCCAAAACCTAGAAGATCAATACTACTACGATTCTTGTAATCCATGATGTGTCCCAATTCATGCCCCAACCACCCTATTAAAATATTGCTGGGCATATCTTTGGTATAATAAGTAGTATCCGCTATTTTCACCTTTTCACTGATAAGTATCAAATATTTTCTTTTATCCTTGGGTTTAAAAAGGCTGCCAAATACAGGTTGTGCTTGCATCGTGGACTTATGAATGTTTTTTTTGAATTTGAAGTTTATCTGGATATCCCTTAATTCCGGGTAATGCGACAGGGCGATTTTTGTTTCTTCTTCTATACTTTTAGGAATGGTATTTTGGGGATAGGAAAGCGAAAGCGACATAATTAATAGTAAGGTTATTTTTTGCATTCAACAAAACATTTTAAAGCAGAGGACTAAAAAACCTGGCGAGACCCTCTTTGAATTTTTGAATTGAGGAGCGATTTTTGAATTCTTCATAAACCAATTGAGTCGCTTCTTTACATTCTTTATCAAATTCATCAGAAATGTTGGTGGCCACCCTTTCGTCATATATTACGGCATTGGACTCAAAATTATGCTCAAAACTCCGGTAATCGAAGTTCCCTGAACCAACGGATGCTATTTTCCCATCTACAATGATCAATTTACTATGGGAAAAGTCATTTCTCAGATA
Source organism: uncultured Flavobacteriaceae bacterium (assembly GCA_947494715.1). Classification (GTDB taxonomy): domain Bacteria; phylum Bacteroidota; class Bacteroidia; order Flavobacteriales; family Flavobacteriaceae; genus Ulvibacterium. The sequence continues at coordinate 60,482 of CANLWG010000022.1, forward strand.
TATTTTTATACCTACAGAAAGCAAGTCTTCAAAATTGGCATACATACTGTATTTCGCCAAAAATGAATCGGAAATTTTTGGAAAGAGTAATTGTATGGCCGTGCCACCAAGCGCAGCGATCTTTAGGGCGTTCAGCACCACCGGACCTGGAATAAAATAGGGATTGGCAATGGATATGCTTTCCTTGGCCAAATTGATCATGGAGACATATTGGTGTAAAATGGCGGGTTGATTGGAATCTGGACCACTTGCAATTATCTGGACTATTGAAGTGCCCACTTCGCTTAGCGTTGGAAGATATTTGGGCGTTAATAGAGCCTTTTCCCTACTGGCAAAATGATAGTCCTTGATAAATATTTTATGGAGGCTACTGACCGCCGGCCCTTCCAATTTTAAATGTATATCCTCCCATACGCCCAGCTCCGATACCGATTTTATATATTTATCGGAAACGTTCATACCGCCAACAAAGCCCACCATTCCATCCACTACAATAATTTTTCTGTGATTGCGATAATTAAGGGTATACATAAAACTACCTATCCGTAAAGGCATCATGGGGTAGGCCTTTACTCCTATTTTGCGAAACTGTTTTTTTAATTTGCCCTTAAAGGACATGCTGCCAAGGGAATCGTACATCATTCTTACCTCCACTCCTTCCTGGATCTTTTTTTTGAAAACTTTATAAAACCTGTCCTGAAGCTCTCCCTCCTCAAAAATATAGTACTGCACATGTATAAACTCCTTTGCTTGTTCCATAGCTTCAAAAATCCTTTCAAAGGCCTCAAGCCCGGCATGCAGTACCTCTACCTTATTTCCAGCATAGGGAAAGGAGCCTGAACTGTTCTTGAGCATTTTGGCCAGTCTTCCATGAGTTTCCAGTGCATCCTGGTTTTCACGAATTAGGGATTCCTTGTACATTTCATCATATAGTTTTCTTTTTAAGTTGCCCTTTAATCTGTAGAATTTGAATTTCCTTCGGTTGACACCGAAAAGATAATACAACAGGGGGCCTAGAAAGGGAAACAACAACACGGCCAATACCCAACTAATGGAGCGGCTAGGTCTTGTACCGTGGAAGATGATACTTACCAATGCCCACACGGTTATGGCCAAATAGAAGAATAGGAACAGGGTACGCATTTAGGTAGCGACTTTGTTTCTAAGATAATGCTTTAGATGCTAGGAGCAAACTCTTCTTGCGATTGTGTTAGTATCTGTGCTATAAGAGCAAAGAAAGACATTTTCGTTACCTTATTTTTATAAGGACTTATAAAACTAAAGATGGGAACTATTGCTAAGGATAAAAGGGAAATTAGATTGTACTATCATTCAGGGACAAGCCTTGGAAAACAAACACAGGCCTATGTAGAATCTTCTGAAAAGGAAATTCTGGCCATCAACCTTGCGCACACCCAAATAACTGGTACACAATGGGCCGAGCTTGCTTCTGGGCTCAATAAAAAGATTTCAAATTTGGTCAATACGGAACACCCTCATTTTGTGGAGGTGTACGGTTCGCAAAATCCAAATCTGGATGAACACGATTGGTTACGGGTCTTGGAGAAACATCCGGAGACCCTTGCCCATCCAATTGTGATTGTTGGTTCGGACTTTTATGCCCTAAATACACCTTCCGAATTTTTGGAACACATGGAGGCGGACAGTATGGGCAAATCAAAACCGTATAATGCATAAAAATAGTAGAGACAACAAGGTTTGGTAAAAATCAGCAGATATACTAAAAGAGCCATAACGGGAGGGGTAATATCTCTCTTTGTCATGTTGTTGGGTACGTTTCTTCTGGGGGAACTAAGCGGATATGAGGCCAAAGTGCTCATCAAAAACTCTATTGCCGGTATCAATACGTTATGCAACACCATTGCCCTGGCCTCTGCCACAATATTGGCGCTTTTATTGACAGCGCTGGGTATAAGCACTGGAGCCCAATCAAAGTTGAAAAAAGACCACTACAAACATATTTTACAGATAGCAAAAGTAGATACCGCAATTTTTATAGCTGCTATTATTTCTTTCCTTCTCTTTAACTTACCAGTAACGGAATCCGAGAACGTGCCCAATGATTGGTTCAGTATAGTCTATTATGTTTCTCTTGGTATCTCCAGTGTGCTCAGTGCAGCCCTTATAATTGTCGTAATCATGTTATATAACACTGTGGTCAACATTATTAAAATTGTAGGGCTGGGCGTAACCGATCATCCGCTAACGGAAAATGACAACCACTAACTAATCTGGGCTGCCCATGACATTTCGGAAGAAAACAATTATTGGAATCTTGGGGTCATTCCTGATTTTGATCATTGTATCAACATGTATTCTACAATGGAGGGCACAGCATATGGTAGCAGATTTTCTTTTCCGAAAGATACCAAATCACATTACCCTTTCCTATTCCGACATAGAAACCAATGTTTTATTGGGCAATGTTGTTCTTCAGGATATCACTTTGAAAATATCCAATCGAGACACGGTTTTGGATCATACGTTCTTTGAGGCCAAAAGCCTTAAAATAAACGGAATTGACTATGGGAAGCTATTTTTCAACAAAACTATAGACCTCGAATCCCTTACGCTGGGAGAACCTGTTTTAAAATATCGTCCCTATAACTATCATCCAAAAGCAGAATATGCGGAAAAAGGAATGGTAAGCCTTTTAAAAACCATTTCTATAAAAAAATCCGTATAGACCAAGGAAGTTTTTATCTGCTCAAAAAGGGAAGGGATAGTATAAAAATTGCTGTAGAATCGTATAATTTTCTGCTTTCGGAAGGGAAAACCGGTCCCAAGCTTATCACCAAAAAAATGCCCTTTTCCTATGAAGATTATAGTCTGGAAGTACAAGGGGTATCTGTAGATCTTGGAACTTACGAGACATTACACGCTTCCGATATCTTAATTTCCCCAAAACACTCCAGGTTGAACAATGTTATTTTAGCTTCAAAATATGATAAGCAAGAACTGAGTTCGCATCTAACCGTAGAGCGGGATTTCGTTGATTTTAGAATTCCAGAATTGGAAATAAAAGATCTGGATTTTGGGTTTAAATCCAATACATTCATGGTCGCGGTTTTCGAAATCGTACTAAATAAACCTTCGTTGGAAATGTATAGGGATAAACGGCTTCCAGATGATTCGCGAATAAAGCCACTTTATAGTAAACTATTAAGGGAATTGCCCATAGATATTGACATTACCAGCCTATCCATCACTGATGGGTATATTGCATACGAGGAAAAAATAGAGGATACAAAGCAAGCCGGAAAACTGTTTTTTGAACACCTCAATACCCAAATTAGCAATATCAACAACACCCTTAATAATAAAGAAAAGACAATGATCAAAACCACCGCTGAAATTTTGGGCGAGGGACAAATGCATTTGGAATGGGAGTTCCAGGCCAACGACCGCAACGATGCTTTTGTGGTATCCGGTTCGTTGAAGAATTTGGAGAGCGAAAAGCTTAACGCTTTCCTTAAACCAAATCTTCGGGCCAGGGCGGAAGGAACCATAGATACCATGTATTTTAATTTCTGGGGTAATCCCAAGGTATCTAGAGGAGATATAAAAATGAAATACCACGATTTTAAATTCGAGGTCTTGGATAAGGACAGGCTTAAAATCAACAAATTATTAACGTTTATCGGAAACCTATTAGTGAACGATGGCTCAAAAGCTGATAAAGATGGTTTTCGTTTTGGCGAAATAGAAACTGAAAGGGATGTTACCAAGTCATTTTTCAATTATCTGTGGCAAAATATCAAAAGCGGCATCTTGGATACTATTACCGGTAGTGGGAAAAAGGACGCTTAACATGTATTTTAAAAAGAGGTAGAGGCTTATGGAAAACAAGAAACGTAAAATTTATAAAAAGAAAAGATATGCATTGCCCGTTATTATTATAATTCTTTTAATAGTAGCTCGGTTGTCGTTACCCTACATCCTAGAACGATATGTAAACAAGGTCTTGGCAGATATCCCGGGGTATTATGGCCAAGTTTCCAATATAGACGTTTCCTTAATACGGGGTGCCTATGTAATAGACAGTTTGTATTTAAATAAGGTAGATGCCGGCTCCGAGGTGCCTTTTCTGGATTTTGCAAAAACCGATATTTCGTTGGAATGGAAATCACTTCTTAAGGGAAAAATTGTAAGTGAAATTATTTTGACCAAACCCCAGATAATCTATGTATTTGAAGATCAGCAAATAAGGGAAAGTCCTGAACCAGAGCTTGAAGATTGGACCAAGGCCCTAACCGATTTAGTACCAATAGACATTAACCATCTGGAGGTAATCGATGGAAAAGCGGCATTTGTACAGTTGACCGCCGAGCCGAATATTGATTTAAACATGAATCAAATCCAACTAAATGCCACAAACCTGAGAAATGTGGTACGACAAGAACGTAATCTTCCTTCAGAAATCCATGCAACGGCAGTATCCATAGGAAATGGAAATTTTAAGCTGGACGGAAAAATGGATTTGGTAAAACAAATTCCGGATATGGATATATCCTTTTCCTTGGAAAATGCTTCGGTAACTGCTCTGAACGACTTTACCAAGCACTATGCCGGGATAGATTTTGTGGAAGGGAACTTTAATCTTTTTAGTGAAGTTGCCATTGCCGATGGATATTTGACAGGTTACGTGAAACCTTTATTAAAGGACTCCCAACTGGTTGGTGGTGAGCAGGATAGTTTTCTAAATACCCTTTGGGAAGGTTTTGTAGGCTTTTTTAAGTTTATGCTCAAAAACAAGGGAAACAACACCTTGGCCACGAAGGTACCTATTGAAGGAGATTTGAACAATGTTAAGACCAAGGTTTGGCCCACCATCTGGAATGTCTTTAAGAATGGCTGGATCAAGGCCTATAAAGGTGTTTTTGATGATGAGGTAAACTTTGAAGATGCCAAAAAAGGTTTGGATAAGGAAGGGTAGGTCGCCAACGGCCCGGTCTGCAAGTATAAGTCGGTATTCAAGTTGGATTTTGAAATTTTAAGAATAAGGTAAAGAACCCAGGATAGCAAAAACGGATAAATGTTTTTGCATTTATCCGTTTTCATGATATCAAATCAGTATTCTTCTTAATTATCATCTATGGCGTCCTCTACTTCATCACCCACTTCCTCAACGCCATCTTCTATACCTTCACCGACTTCTTCAATACCATCTTCTATTTTCTCTCCTGCCGTTTTGTCTTCCCTGCAGGCGGCAACTATAAAAATAGTGGCCAAGGTCAACATAAACATAACCATAGATTTTCTCATAATTTTTGTGATTTTAAAGGTTACAATATTTTTTTCCCCCTAAACAGCGATACTACGAAAAGTACCAAGAATATAAAGAACAAGATTTTAGCGATGCTTGCCGCACCTGCAGCAATTCCACCAAAGCCGAATATTGCAGCGACTATGGCAAGGATTATAAATGTAATTGTCCAACGTAACATATAATATGGTTTTAGTTAATAATTCAGTTAAGGAGTGGATGGTAGTATCCATCACCAATACAAAGATGCGATAATACAGGTTGATCGGTTAATGGTATCGATTGAATTCTTGACCCATTTCCAAAAAAACTTTATTTTGTTTATAATCAGATTTATACGTTAATTTTAATACTTTTCCTAAAGCATTTTTTTTTGATTGAGTAGAAATAAAACCATTAAAGAATAATTACAAATGACCTATCTTTAAAGAATTCCTATAATGGGTATATGAAAAACAAAATTGAGATAAGGGATTTGGATGTTCGAGATGTAGTAAAGGACATTGCGGATACGTTGGGGGCAGCTTATGAGGAGGATAATAACGAAATGTGTTTTGACATTCCAAAGGAAATTGGAAAAGGCTATGTCAAGGCCGTTTCATTTTCACATGGTGTAGGCATTATAGATTTGGATATCCATCTAAAGAAGGAAGTTCATCTTTTAACAAACCAATCCTCTGTGCAGCCCTTAAAGATTATTTTCAATAGGGAATCTTCCATTGAGCACAGGTTCGAAGGAAAGTCAAAAACACAGGAGATAAGGCATTTGGAAAGCGCCATCCTTTCCTGTAATAGCAAGCACGGCCATATTATTACCCTTCCTGCAAACCAACCCATTTGTTTTTTTAGCCTGGAAATCAATAGAAAGCTGTTTGAGGAGAAAATAGAGGATTTCCTACCTGATATGAACCCCGAATTGGAAGAGCTCTTCCGCGATGTGAACGGCATTAATCTATTTTTTCATAAAGGGCATTATACTTTGGACATAGCCAAATGTATAGAACAATGCATAGATAGCGAATTGGTCGGTTTTACGCGATCCGTTTTCCTGGAAGGCAAGGCCTATGAGATTTTGGCACATCACCTTAGACAATATCTGGATGATCTTACCGATCCTGACAAACGTAAAATTTTAAGACAGGCAACGGTAGAAAAAATTGAAAAAGCGGCCAACATCATTGAGGAAGAACTGGAAAGTATGGATAATATTATTGCTTTGGCGCGAAGGGTAGGACTAAACCAAAATACGCTACAAAACGGGTTTAAACATTTATATGGCATGTCCGTAAACCAATATATTCGCAACGCTCGGATAGAAATGGCGAAAAACCTCATGGAGAACACGGATTTGAATATCACTGAAATTACCTATAAAATAGGAATCAATTCCCGCAGCTATTTTTCTAAACTGTTTAAGAACCGCTATGCCATGACCCCCACCCAATACCTTCAAAAATTAAGGGGAAATAGAAACAAAACCGCCAAGATTGCATAACGCCGATAGGTCACGTCTTGCACTCTAGCGTATCTTTTTGTTTAACTTTTTAACAAAAATTATAATCACGAATGAGCCCATTTGTGTTAATTTAAGTTTCAATTTTGTCAATACCGCAAGACACTCCCAAGTTCCTTTGCACTACAAAATCAAAATTGTAGATAGGAGGAATTTAAAATGCGAGAGATTGTCATTACAAGTACTAAGGAAGAGGCCATACTAGAGCAGCTTAACCTGTGCCTGGAGGGAAATCTTAACGAAGAATGGGGGGAACGGGTGCTGGAATTTGCCAATGGAATAGGAAAGGGAGTAGTACGGAATATATCTTTTGATTGGGGCGTTTCCTTACTGGATTGCACCCTTAATTTCAATGAGGAAATAAAGTTAGTTTTCAAGACGAATAGCATTTCTCCGGTGGAGTTTGTTTTCATTTCCAAGGGGTCGTTTAAATATAAGGAGGAGGATTCGGAAGAATATGTTGATTTGGAGCAATACCAGAATATCATAATTGCACCCAAGCGGTATTCCAAGAAAACTTTTGTTTTTCTCCCTCACCAAGAGATAAAGGTCAATTTTATTCGAATTGTTAGAAAAGAATACCTCAAGAAGAAAAATAACAATGTAACCTATCTGAACGATCTGTTAATGTCCGTGTTCAAGGAGGAAGAGGCTTCTTTTCCCTATAAGCATAAAGGAAATTATAGCCTTAAAATTGCCGACGAAATAAAGGCTTTGCAGAATTCTTATGACAGTGGTATTATTCGTACCTTATCCTTGGAGGGAAGGTTGTATTTAGTTCTGGCTATGCAACTTATGGAACATCATAACTTTGAGACGGGCAGTACCTTGCCAGAATCCTTATGCAAGGAAGATATCAAAAAGATTCATCGATTATCGGATTTTATAGTGGATCAGATAGCGAACCCTATATCGGTAAGAATTTTATCGGAAGAATCAGGACTTAGCCCAAAAAAACTACAGTTGGGGTTTCAAGTTCTATATTCCAAATCAGTAAACGAGTACGTGCGCCAACTTAAATTGGAAATTTCAAGGGACTACTTGGGAAACACGGATTTATCCGTATCCGAAATTGTTTATGCCGTGGGTATTAAAAGTAGAAGTTATTTTTCTAAGATTTTTTCGGAGGCCTACGGTATTTTACCTACGGAATATAGGAAGCAACTAAAAGCGAGTAAGCGTTAGTTTTTAGAAATCCTGGGGGGGATTGGGATAATCATAGGGTTCAAGCATACTGTCATATGAAATATTCCTATTAAAAAACTCCTTGGCTATGGGATTTGCCCGTAAATCAAGTTTTTCAGGTTCGCTGACCAATTGTTTCGCCTTATCCAGGGACGTCTCCATATCCAACCATAGTTTGGCCCGTTTACGGGGTATGATTATGGGCATACGATCTACCACATTTTGGAATCTTTTTACGAATGCGTCGGCCTCGCCCACCAATAAGGCGCATGTTATGAATCCATCTTCCAAAACATTATAAATCCCTGCCAGAAAAAAGGGTTCCTCGGACTTGAGTCCAATATAATAAGGATATACCTCACCATTCCTTAGGTAGGATGTAAAAAAGCCTGTCACTAAGATTAGGCACCTGCGCTTTTCGAACGCCGATGTAAACCATAATTCAGAATCCAACCGACTTTCTTCAATATTCAATGTGTTACAGGTATTTTGAAAAATGGACCAGTCATCATTGTAATCCTTTGGCAATAGCCCCCAGATGGCAAAGGAAATCAGATGTGGTTCCATAGCGGTAATTATAGGCAGATTGGATTCGGTCAATCCATTGATGACTACTTCCGGTTTGTATAAATGGGGATGTTTAAATGAAACTTCAAATAATCCTTCCATCTGCTCCCGCTTCGCAATATTTGATAGTTTAAAATACATGGCAATCTTTATCCTAGCGCAAGTAACAAAAATAGTATTTGAGCTATTGTTTCAAATGATGTAAAATGTAACCCATTAGCATTTAAATGTTTAACCAGAAAGTGTAAATTCCTGATAAACACCCAATAAAGTTAAACATTTCTCTTAATTCGGTAAGCGAACCACGATGCTTCGGCTAATTTTGGTATACCGAATATGAGAAGTTATAGTTTGGTATATCAACTGAAATTTGTAGGTATGGAAACAAGAAAACAGAGGGCATTGCATGAGTTGAAATCTTTAAGCACCTTTCTGAAAGGTGATGTAATATATGAGAGAGGAATTTTAGTGCTAAAAATCGATGATTCCATAGGAGAGGGGCGGGTATGCTGCATTTGTTTGGATGAGGGACTTGTTGCACTTGAATTTGATATAAAATTAAATAAGGATCTAACCATTTGCCTGGATCGAAAAGATCAGGATCTGATGTATTTCCTGTATTGTTTGCAAGGGAGTTGTTTCCATAAATTCATGAAGGAGACAATCATAACCCCGTTACAAGAACTGCAAAGTGCCGTGGTATCCAGTGATGTAAATATGTTAAGTGAACTTCTAATACGAAAAGATGAAAGATTGGTTCTCAACGCCATGCGAATTTTTAGAGATAGGTACCGGGAAAATTTGGATTTTGATAAAAATGAACGGGATACCCATATGAAAACGCTTATGGACTCTTTTGATGGTGTTAAAGGGTATTTTCATTTAGGGAAACCCAACCTGGAGATAGCGGAATTGATCAAAACATTGGAAGATGCCAAATTTGCCAATACTGTTTCCTCCTCGATGCATTTCGCCGGAATATGCCAAATTATCCTTGCAAAACAAATAGAGCAGTTTAAAAAGGAGAGAATACAAGGAGAGCTGCCACCGACGTCGTTGTTAAAAAGAGAATTGCAGGAAATAAGCGAACTATGTGATTTTGTGAGGAACTATCCCGAATTGCAGCATTGCATTAGTTCTCTGTGCTCTAAATCCGGATTGTCCGCTTCCAAACTCCAACAAGGATTTAGATTCATCCATAACATGACCATAGGTGAATATATCAGGGATGTCCGGTTGAGAAAAGCGGAACTTCTTATTAGAACTACGGACATGAATATTTCTGAGGTAGTTTATTCAATAGGCCTTACGAGCAGGAGTTATTTCTGCAAGATTTTTAAGAACAAATACCGCTGCAGTCCTAAAAAATACAAGACCGAAGTTTTTCAGCCCATATTGAATTAAAAACATAAAGGGAGGGCCGTAGACCTCCCTTTAAACCTAAAGCATAAATCTTACATTGAGGTCCTCTAGCCTTTTTATGGTAGAAAGCCCGTCCTCAATAGCACTTTTTTGTCTCTTCAAAAGCGTTGCTGTACTTGGCGGTAAGGTAGATTCCTGAAGCACGTCCTCATATTCTTCCACGGAAGCTTTTTCACCCCTAATGGCCTCTTCCAACATGGCCTCTTCATTGTCCGAGGAGAAAAGGGCCTTTATATCCATCCAGGTGCGATGGGCCTTGCTTGTAATACTGTCACCTGTATCCACTTCTTGCCCAAAGGATTGAATTTCACTTTTTACTCATGACCAAAGTCATAACGTTCCTGGGCTTTACGCTCAAAATAAGCTTTGAGATTTGAATGCTTGGTGTTTTCGGCCGCTTTTTCAAACCCTTTTTCAGCATCGTAGGTTTTTTCCAGGAGGTCGTTCAATTTACTTCCAATAGTTTCTGAATACGTACTCATTATTTTTAATTTTAGATGAATGGCAATTTATTTTGGGATGCCTACCACTTTACATCCTAACTCATTTTGTACGTTGGTAGAATCGGTTGCGCATTTGAAACTTTTTTATTTTGTCTTTCAAATGGTTAATACTGGAATGGCCGGCTTTACTTTCTTTGAGTATTAGTTTTTCCAAGGGGATATCGACAAAAGGTTCAATTTCATTATGGGGCATGTCCACTTCGTAGTAGGGTATCTCCCTAGGCCGCTTTTTACGTCTTTTAACTATTGAGACAAAAATTATTAAGGTAATTCCGACAGAAAAACCTATTGCTATTCCAGATATAAAATCAACCCCCAACATTGTTGTTTAGTTTTATCTCCTCAAAATTAGATTACATCGAGCGCATAGTATTGTTGAATAAGGCGAATTTTTAACTCATTTTGAGTTACCATTATTTTGTTTTTCAAATGGATTAAAATTTAGTTTTTTTGAAATCCAAATAGATAAAGGAAAGTGGGATATTTGAGTTCTTTTGTTTGTGTATTACTGATGAGTTTGCGGGTTGGTATAATCAAGTTCTTCCCACCCTCCGTTCCCTTTATTTTAGGATGGTGGGATGCGCAAATTCCAAATTATTGGCTATAATAAGGAAGAGTACGGTTGTAAAATGGAATTGGGGCAATGGCATCGCAAAGGGAAAGGTTGTGGAATCTTATACTTCCAAGGTAACTAAGGCATTAAAAACACTTCCGTAACCCGGAACGGCGAAAAGGGAAATAAAGCCTTATATATTAAACAAGAGGACGGGGACTATGTTCTCAAAAGCGTAAGCCAAGTAGAACGTGTGGATTAACAAGCACAATTTACACAGCCAAATCGTCTTCAAAAACCTCGGTATCCTTCTTTTTTGACCTCTGGACCATACTAAAATGCCAAAGGTAAGGACTCCCAATCTGCCTATAAACATAAGCAGGATTACAAAAACCTTACCCAAACTGCTTAGTTCCCTAGTAATTCCGGTACTACGTCCAACTGTACCTAGGGCAGGGGCTACCTCGAATAAAATTTTTTCAAAGGGGAAGTCCTCGTTAAAGGATGGGACAAATGTGCCCAGAAATATTATAGAAGTATAGAAAATAATGTATATAGGTGCCCATTTGGAATAAAAAAAGCCCCACAATGTGAGGCTAAAATATCGTGGTGCTATAGAGATAGGCCTGGATTTGCATCCGTACATTGCTCAAAGCACTTCATAGACGAGAAAATCAAAATGTGTCGTCTCCCATTTGGATAAGGCTTTGAATAATTACCGTCGGAAAAGGGTCAGGCTTGGCAGTCGACCCCTTTTTCATCTTTCAAATCTATTGAATATACTAACTCGATCCAAATTCTAGGGTCATTATTCGCTGAAATACCATAAAGGCTTAGATTCCTTTTCCGGTTCAGGAGGGTTTATTCCCTATCTTTAAGCACATGGAAACTCAAAAATCCTTCACAAAACGAATAGGTGGATATCTACATAAAATGATTCCGGTCACGGACGCAAGTGGAAAATTACTCCATTATGTCACCAAGCCGTTAATGGTAGAGCTAAAACCGAGGGACATTATGCAGATCATCATTGGCTCCACTATATTGGCCTTACCGGTCGCCTATACGGAAGAGGCATGGAATCTGGGGGCCGAACTACCATTGTTGAACGTGGGATTGCTATCGCTCATTTCCTTGGTCTTCGTTGCGCTTTTTGTGTACTTCAACTTCTATCGTTTCAATATCAAGGGAAATGTCTTCAATTATGTGAAAAGGGTCATCGCCACCTACCTTATCTCAATATTGGTGGTCGCGATACTTCTAACGGTGATACAGAGGTGTCCATGGGAATCTAATCATTTATTGGCGTTAAAGCGGGTGATAATCGTGGCCTTTCCAGCTTCGATGAGCGCAACCATAAGCGATGTCCTAAAATAATTTTGCATCCCTTGTCCCATAATGTATATAGGTGCCATGAGGTGGCTACATTGAGGCGTTCAAACGGAATACTTCTGCCTAAAAATGTAATTTTATCACGTCCTCTTAGCCTGCTCTTCATTATCGCCAAAACAGCCGTTAGGGTAGTTATTTTAATACCACCTGCCGCTCCGGACGGGAGGCTCCGATATACATGAGCAATATGGTTACCAAGAACATTGGTAAAAGAAATGATCCAAAACAGGTACTGAGGTCTTCTGGCCATGGGCAGACAGAGCAGGATGAAACCGAAGAAAACATAGGTGAAAAAACCATAAAACAGATTCTGTTGGGGGGACACCCCAAGTTTACATCTCTTATATTTCCCGCAAATTCTTCTTAAATATTTCATAGAAAATAAGGCCTTATAGGGATGCATTGTATACCTAGGTAGATTATAATTTAGCAAACCAAAATGGTGCTATCCAATACCTTATTCGTTATTTTTTTCTGTTTGCATTATGAGTGATTCAGGAAGATCCAAAGTGCGAATAGGGAACGGAATCGTAATATCATTTTTGTCAAATGCCGTTTTAATTAGAACAAGGGCTTCCGTTTTTGCCTTGGCCACTTCCAACGCAGAGGTGGAATCTATCCAAAAACGGACCTCAAAATTTATAGAACTATCACCAAACTCTTTATAAAGGAAGATAATATCCTCTTTGTTCTGCACCTCATCAAAGGCCTCCGAAATTTGTTTTATTACCAGTTCCCTTACAAAATTAAGGTCAGAGGAGTAGCCGACCCCACATTCCAAAATTACCCGGGATTGGGCGGTTGTAGAGAAATTTTTGATAGGGTTTTCAACTACCAATTTATTTGGGATATATACAAGGTTGTTATCAGGCTGTTTAAGTGTTACGGAACGTAAGTCCAAGTCCACCACCTCCCCTTCAAACCCATTGCTTTCTATCCAATCCCCAAATTTAAGGTGTTTTATATAGGATAGAACTATTCCAGAATACGTATTGGCCAAAGCACCTTGCAGGGCAAGACCAATTGCTAGTCCAACTACCCCGGCTCCGGCCAAAATTGCGTTGAGGGTCTTGCTTAAATTTAAAATACCCAAAACCAAAAAGAGTCCGAACAGGATAATCACAACCGATACCAACTTGGATATCAAATTCTGCATGGAAGCCTGTAACTTGGTTCGCTCCAGAATTTTGGATGATAACTTGTTAATATATCTGGAAAGGACAAGGGTAATGATAAAAACCAAGACCGCAATTATCAGATTGGGCAAATTAACTACCAAGGCATCGAACCATGATTCGAGCTTTTCAACCATTTTTTGCCAGGCTTCGTTAAATTTTTTGTCCATTATTTTTCCTTAAAACTTTATCCTATTTATTATTCATATGGTCTTGGTAGGCTTTGGACAGGCTCTCTTTTTGGCTAGTTGAAAGCACTTTACCCGCCACCTGGAATACCTCGTGTTCTTCCTCATCCAAATGGTGTTCTACCCTGTCTTTTAGATTTTTGGCAATCTTCAACCATCCCGGGGAGATAAAATCGGTTTGTTCCAACTCTTCGATCAACTCATCAATTTCAAGATGTTCCGCAATGCCATGACGTGCTTTCTCTTGAGTTTTGTCGCTGTCTATCAAAGGTTTGTAAAAACACCTTTTCTCGGCATCGGCATGTGCCTTTAGTTCCGTCTTCAGGTTTTCAAAAACCTGTTTTCTATTTTTTGTGTCTCTGGAGGTGCTCACCAATTTGTTCAATAAGTCACGCTGCTTATCGTGATCTTCACGTAATGCTTTGAATATGTCCATTGTATATGATGATATAATTTTTAAAATGGAAATGGCCCTGGGTTTAGTATACCAGGACCATTTACAAACAACCAAACCAACTATTTTGAGTAGATAACCTTATAATCACCTACCTTACTTTTTAATGTCTCCAAATCGCTCACATAGGTATGCTGGGTGTTAAACACCCTGTCCGGCTTGTCACCGACTATATAATGTTTTACTTCCAAATCGGGAGCGTTCAATGTAACCTGGTCGGAAATACGCATTTTTTTGTCCCCGATGGTCTTTTCCTTTTTCGATAGTTCGGAAATAACAAAAAGTTTTTTTCCACTTGCCCAAATTTCCTCTATGTTAATTTCATGTTCATTTTCCGTCACCTCGGCCTCTATCATTAAGGTACGTTCTTCCTTTTCTTCATCGTTGGGCATATCCACGTCAATAAAGGGAACCTCCACTTGCTCTTCTTCCATAATAATAACAACCTTTGGAATCTCAACCGTTTTGGTGGTTGTTCCCACATTAACATCGGCCCAATTCACTTCATATTCTGGAAGCTTACCGGCATCTGCGGTTACATCTACATCAATTTCGGGTAGTTCACCCTTTTCCTCTTTTTTGATATTGCAACTTAATACGGCTATGGATATCGTAATTAGAAATAGCGTTTTTTTCATTTTAAGACTGTATTTGGATTAGTATTCTTTAATGTTGTTGCAAAAATAAATAATGGTTATGGCAACTCTGTGCTCTATTGATTTGTTCCTTGACGGGTTCGCAAAATAATCTTGTTTTTCAAGATTCAAAAGAAATAAATGGGTTGGCAATTGCATTAAAATTATCATTGAACGGGACACCTGTTCAAAATTGATTTTTTCATCTTTATCCTTAATTTTTGTTTAAATAAAAAAGCTTTACGGATCAAAAGTTTGATTTTTCTATGTTGAAGGCAATTTTCATCAATTGTACCTTGAAAAACTCTTCCCGGCAGAGTCATACAGAAGGGCTAATGCAAGTTTCAATGGATATCATGAGGTCTGAGCAAGTAAAAGTGGATTATCTGCGATTGGCGGATTATAATGTTCCCAACGGTCTTTTGCCGGATATGACAAAGGAGGGAGTACCTCAAGACGATTGGCCATCATTTATAAAAAGATTATGGCTTCCAATATTCTGGTAATTGGTAAGCCCATTTGGTTGGGGGAAAAGTCTTCCATTGCCACCAAACTCATTGAGCGTTTGTATGGAATGAGCGGTGAAACCAATGAAAAGGGGACAATATGCCTACTATGGTAAGGTGGGTGGATGTGTTGTTACCGGCAACGAGGATGGAATAAAGCATTGCGCTATAGGCATTTTATATGCTTTGCAACATTTAGGGTATAGTATTCCGCCTCAAGCAGATTGTGGTTGGATCGGAGAAGCCGGACCTGGACCTAGTTATTTGGACGAGGAATCCGGTGGTAAGGAAAACGAGTTTACAAACCGGAATACCACGTTTATGACTTATAATATCCTTCATCTTGCCAAGGCCTTGAAGGAATTTGGCGGTTATCCAGCCTATGGTAACTCCAAGAAAGATTGGGATGATGGAACCCGATGGAATTTTGAAAACCCTGAATACAGATAGCCATTTTTTGGGATTGTATTTGTTTTTGCATTCCATAAATATGGTAACTTGTCCTTATAATTTATAAACAAAAAAGATACTAGATATGAATCCTACTTCCACACTAATTTGTATACCGGACATTAGCGGTTTCACAGAATTCATGGGGGAGACGGATTTTGAACTGAGCTCCAAGGTCATTCCCTCCCTTTTAAACAACATTATTTATTCCAATACCATAGGTTTAAAGGTCTCTGAGATCGAAGGGGATGCCATTTTATTTTATAAAAAGGACGAATTGCCTACTTTGACAGCCTTAGTGGAGCAGTGTTGTTATTTTTATACCGAGTTTTATAAGCAATTGGCCGTTTTGCGTAAACGCCATTCGGCAATGGACGATGCCGTACATATCCCCAAGATCCTAGGCTTAAAAATTATTTTGCATTACGGAAAGGAGGTAGGCTTGACCAAAGTGGGTAATAGCATAAAACTATTTGGAGAGGATTTAATAGTGGCACACCGACTTCTTAAGAACGATATCCCTTTAGAGGAGTATTTATTGTTGTCCGATAATCTAACGGATTACTATAAAGAAAATGATCTAGCTCAAAAATTTGAATGGGGCAATCTAATGGAGCACTCCACTGATTATCCCCAACTAGGAAAATTGACCTATCATTATATTGGCTTTAAACCACTGGTCCAAAAATAACTGTAAAAGTCTTTGTCATAGGTATGTTATCGTTTCCAATCAATATCTTGAATCAAAGAACTAAACATGGGCAAGTAGGCCCAAGCTTAAATAATTTTAACATTGCATACTTAAAGTAATATCTTTAATAATAAATAGATGGCAGTAGCCCCAAATTTAAATTCCCAAAAATGGAAATAACGATTGATGCCAAAAGCACGGAGGGTATTGTAAAACAATTGCAAAGGGCAATTGGCGGTACCATTACCGAAAGATGGGGCGAGTATACCTTAACCGTCAATAATCTTACCGCCGATGGTAATATTCGATTTATCACCTTTGACTGGGGCATAAACCTTTTGGAGTATGACATTACCTTTTTTGAGGAAATCACTCTGGTGATGGATGCTTCGGAATATAACCCCATTCATTTCGCCTATTGTTTGGAAGGCTTTTGCAGACATCGGTTTGGCTACCAACCCGAAAGTGAGATCCGTACCCTAGAGCAATTTCAATCGGTTATTATAACCAGTAGGGATGGTGGTTACAATTATGGGTATTTTCCAAAAAACACTAGACTAGCTATTAACGTGATTCAAATTAGCAGAAAGGCATTCTTAAAAAAGCGACTTAGCCCGGTAGATGCGTTGAATAAAAAACTATATGAGGTCTTTCTAGATGAGGATCATGAAAAAGTATTTGCCCACTACGGCTCATATGATTTGAAATTAGCCGACAAAATAAGTGCTTTAAGAAAGGTAAAAACTAAAGGTATGGTTCGGATCATGCAACTTGAGGGTCTGGTGTACGAAATTCTATCCTTGCATATTTCACAACACAATAAAGCCGTGAACAATGCTATACCAGAAACCTCCTTGCTTCGTAGGGAACTTAAGGTGATACGAAAATTGGCCAATGAAATTGCCAAAAATGTATCCAAAGAGTATACACTGGAAAAACTCTCAAGAACATCCGGCTTGTCCCAGGCCAAACTTCAGGAAGGTTTTAAATTGCTGTATACGCGAACAGTAACTGAGTACATTCGTCACGCCCGGTTGGAAGAGGCACGTGATTATATTCGCAATACCGATATGAGCATTTCTGAAATTGTATATACCATAGGTTTTAGTAGTCGGAGTTATTTTTCCAAGATTTTTAAAAGAAAATATGGGATAAGTCCTAGCGAGTTTCAACAAAACGTTTTGGTTCCATTGGAAGAATAACACAACAAAAAATGTGTCGGAGAGACACATTTATGAACTGTGAGAAAAAGTGATTCCTAGCTTAGCGGAATAGCTTTCGCACCAAATATAAAATTCCATATTTCTTAACTGCGGAAAGTATTGTGCCTAGCCAATTGTAAGGACTTAAATCTTCCTTTACCTCATTTTTAAGGCCTTTCATTTCCTCCCAGGCAATTTGCCTTTCCAATTGCAATCGTTTTAAATCGTATTTTATTTCTTCTAAATTATTGTAGACTTTCATTTTACTCGAAAAAATCTTTTGATAATTTTCTTACTATGAAACCATCGATTTTGGTTCTAAACCGATAGATCAGACTACCTAGTATCAAGAAAACCAAACCTATAACCAAACAGGCCAAAATGGTATTTTCCATAAGCCTGCCGAGGGCCAAAATTCCGGCAACCGCCATAATAATCAGACTTATGAAAAAAAGTCCCCCAATGAACGCAATTTTACAGAATCGACCCATTACCATGACCAATTGCTGAAAAACCTTTAGCTTGTAATATTCCTGGGTTTTTTTGTAATACTGTTCACCAACATCTATTGCCCTGTCAGAAGTTTGGTTTAGGGATTCAAAAACGGACATTAAGATGTTTTCTGCAATTTTTTGTTCTTGGCTTTCAGGGCAGCCAATTTTTTCTCAAGTGTCGTAATAAGATCTTCGGTTTTATAACTTACATCGGAGACTATGGATTCAACTTTGGAATCCAAGGTCTCCTTGTTGTTAGATACAGTGTCCACCACTCTATCCTTAATGTCCAAAGCCTTGACTTCCAAGTTCTCTTTTGCTTCCAACGCTTTCTCGGTGACTTTTCTTCTTGTATTTACCCCTTTGTCGGGTGCGTAAAGTATACCTACTATTGCACCGATGGCAGTTCCTGCCAGAACACCTAGGAAAGTATTTGTGTTATCGCTCATTATAAATGGATTTTTAAGGTTAATAATTTATTTCAGTGCAAAGCTCATTTTTTTTGGCCAATGGTATTAACTCAAATAGTATAAAGATTAACGGAGATACCACTGCGCAAAAGTGTTAAGATTTTTATTGAAAGGGTTAATTCATAAGTTTCGGTAATTGTAGTTTTGAACCATTGAAATTGAATAACTTTTGGGTTTTGTTGATTCCAATTGATTAATCTGAAAAAGCATTAAAACTATCAAACAAGCGATTGGAGATTATGGTGCGATTCTATTTTACGAATTGGAAAGTCTACAATAAAGCCAATTTAATCGGAAAAAAAGACATGATGAAGCAAGGAGAAGAGACCACGGAATTTATTAAAGAGAGTGACGATGCTACACAAAAATATATTCTTCAAGAGAATAGAAAAACGAAAATAGCAACTTATATGATTACTGCTGTTTTACTGATTATTATTATTGCATTAATACTCTCCGCCGCAGACTTACGATAAAAAATTGTGCACTTTTTTTAAAAGATTCTCATCATTCTTTCCCCGTAGTTATCAATTCCAGAGTATGGACAAAATGGTGGTGCTTTAATTTGGGATAATTATTAGGCTAAAGGGCAAAACATGTCCAAGTAATAATAGTTCTTGTGCCAATTTAAAACAAAGGAATTATATCCTATTCGTTTTTGGTCATACCCAAAGATTATATTCTTATCTGCTTGAACTTAAGAGGCTAACTTTAAACAGTGTATGGAATTAAAATTTAAAGGAATATTTGGTCTTTTGGTGGCCTACATTACCCTAAATGGTTGTGCAAGCTTTAATCTTCAATATGATTCTACATTGCCTCCATTGAATTCAAGCGAACAGGAGGTCATACATACATTTTATTTGTCCGGTGGACTGGGAAATGACAATGACGGCGATTCCTCGATTTCTAACCTTTTAAAGCGCCATCTGGATTCTGCCGACGCCCAAAGCACGGCCATTTTTTTAGGAGACAACATATCAGAGGATGAAGATAATTGGATTAAGGATAAAGCTCTGGTAGATGATCATTTGAAATTAGTTTCTGACTTTAGGGGCAATACGATCTTTATGCCAGGCAATAACGAATGGAAAAGTTTTAATACAAAAAAAATAGAGAGAGTAGAGGAGTACCTTAAAGACCAGGAAGAGGAGCGTGTCCATTTTTACCCGGAAAACGCCTGCCCAATTGAGCACAAGGTGATAAACGAAAATCTGGATTTAATCCTTGTTGATTCCAAATGGTTCGTATCCAACTGGTCCCGTGTAGAGGGCATTAATAAGAAATGTACCGATATCGTTACCAGAAGGCGTTTTATAGAGGAATTGGAGGGGTATATCAATGATGGACAAGGGAAGAATATTATCATCGCCATGCACCATCCCGTATTTAGCAACGGCAGATATGCAGGCAAGGAAACCTTTTCCAGTCACATGCTTCCCCTGCCAGGCATAGGTACGTTGTTAAATGGCATAAAGAATTTGGGAGCCTTTTCTCCAGATCAGTTAAACTCTAGACGATATAATTATCTTAGGATCATTGTTAGTGCCTTGGCACAATCTTCCGATCGGATTACGGTAGTATCAGGGCATGAGGAAAGTCTTCAGTATTTGTCCGGGGGAAATGTCCACCAAATCATAAGCGGCTCTTTGGGCAGTACTTCCGCAACGCATCTTTCCAAGGATAGAATAAAGACGGTTGGAGGAACGCTTCACTATAAAGGACATTATAGCTATGGAGAAAAAGGGTTCGTTAAATTAGAATATTTTACTGATGGCTCATCCCGGGCCACTTTTATTACCGAGGATAAAGAACCGCATACGCTTAAAGTATTGCCGAAAATGAATCTTGACGGGATTCCAATAAATTTTGCGTCAGTGGAAGGCACTGAAAAGAAGGTCGCTATAATCAAGGATACAGAGGAATTAAGGAAATCCAAGTTTTCAAAACTTTTATGGGGCCAAAGGCATAGGTCCCATTACGGTCTTCCCGTTACAGCTCCCATAGTTTATCTGGATACCCTGTATGGAGGTTTAAAGGTAGTTAAGGAAGGGGGTGGGCATCAATCATATTCCATTCGTCTGGAAGATGAAAATGGCAGCGAATATGCTATGCGATCCTTACGAAAAAGTGCCTTGAAGTTTTTAAAGTTTATGGTTCCTGGAGTCGCCTATACCACGGAAGATTATGAAGATACCGTTCCAGAAGATATTATCGAGGATTTTTTCACATCGGCCCACCCTTATATGCAATTGGTAATTAATCCGTTGGCCAGGGCCATAGATGTAAATCATTCGGATACCAGATTGTTTTACGTCCCAAAACAGAAGGCCCTGGGCCAATTAAATGCAGATTATGGTGATGAACTCTATTTTATTGAAAGGCGCCCATCCGAGGAGCAAATGAATTACAAGGGGTATAGAAGGGCGGTGGATGAATCTGGAAAGGTTACCGATGTTGAAAGTACAACGGATATGTTGGAAAAGATAAAAAGCGATGAGGGATATACCGTAGACCAAAGAAGTTTTCTGCGTGCTAGGATTTTTGATATGTTATTGGGAGATTGGGATAGACATCAGGATCAATGGCGATGGATCGAATACGAAAAAGAGGATGGGGATAAGGAATTTATGCCCGTTCCAAGAGACCGAGATAATGCCTTACCAAGATTTGATGGTGCTGGTCTTAAGTTTTTGAAATTGTTTTTCCCCGTTGCCAAACGTTGGCAATCTTTTGATGAGGAAATAGAAAATGTAAAATGGCTAAATGCTGCAGGTTATAGTTTGGAGAAGGCCATACTTACCAAATATGATGCCTGGACCTGGGAAGAGGAGGCAAAATTCATTCAAGAGCAACTAACAGATGACATAATTGACAAGGCTTTTTTGCGGCTACCGATTGAGGTCAGGGACAGCACTTCGGCGATTATCAAAAGACACCTAAAAGGACGTCTAAAAAATCTTCACCAATATGCCGCAGAATATGGCCGGTTTTTGGATAAAAGCATTGCAATATATGCTACGGAAAAGGATGATATCATAAAAATCGAGCGGCTTTCCGATGGAAAGACCAAGATAATCATCAGGAGGATTTTGAGTGATGATCCCAACGAAAAATTCTATGAGCGCATCTTTGACAAAGAGAAAACCAAGGAGATATGGATTTACGGTTTGAGAGAAGAAGATGTCTTTGAAGTTACAGGTGAAGGGAAAAATGAAATCTTCATACGGTTGATAGGCGGCTATGGAAAGGACAGGTATGCCATTTCCAATGACCGTGCCTTAAAAATATATGACTGGAGGTATGAGGAATCGGTATTTGATGAAATATCTCCATCAAAACAACTGACCGACGTTTACAATACCAATACTTTTCATTGGCGATTTTTCGAACTTGACAACAATGTGTTATTACCTAACATAGGATTCAGGAACGATGATGGTCTATTTTTCGGTGCTACCAATATATATACTAATAACGGATTCAATGGGAACCCTTTTAGACAGAAGCATACAGTATCCGCCAATTATTATTTCGCCTTTAAGGCTGCGGAACTTTCTTATCAAGGAATATTTGCCAATATTATACCCAAGTGGAACTTTGAATTGGATGGTTACTATAGTTCTGAAACCTACGTGAACAACTTCTTTGGTTTTGGAAATGAGACCCCAAACTTTGAAAATTCTTTGGACATAGATTTCTATAGGGCAAGGATGGAACAACTTAAAGTTAGCGCAGGGCTCGCCTATCATACGTTGCGCATAAGGGCTTTATATGAATCGTATGATGTAACGGAGATGGCAGATCGATTCTTTAATCGCAACAATTTGGATGAACGGGTATTTGACCACCAAAATTATGTAGGTGGGGAGACCTCCTTATACTACTATAACGATGATGTCAAAGACTTTCCAACTAAGGCCATTTATTTTGGGCTTACCGGGGGGTATAAGGCAAATTTGGATATCGCAGAAAACCAGTTCGGATACTTGATGCTCAATACGGAAATAAGTCATAAGTTGATTCCTTCCGGAGATTTGGTACTAGGGACCAAGGCCGAATGGCGAACCAATTTTGGCGATAACTATTTCTTTTACCACGCCCCCTCCTTGGGTGGAAATAACGGATTGCGTGGCTTTAGGGACGAACGGTTTACCGGAAAGTCCTGTTT
The DNA here is from genome assembly GCA_947494715.1 of uncultured Flavobacteriaceae bacterium. Classification (GTDB taxonomy): domain Bacteria; phylum Bacteroidota; class Bacteroidia; order Flavobacteriales; family Flavobacteriaceae; genus Ulvibacterium. The sequence continues at coordinate 83,340 of CANLWG010000022.1, forward strand.
TTATCATACTTCGGATCTAAGGTTGCGCCTCAAACGATATGTGACATCGGTCGTTCCCATTAACGTAGGTTTGTATGGAGGGTTCGATTATGGGCGGGTCTGGCAACCTAATGAAGGATCTAATAGATGGCACACCTCGCAAGGAGGCGGATTTTGGATTGGGGGGTTCAATTTTCTCGCTTTAAATATAGGTTATTTTAATTCCGTTGAGGGGAATATGGTCCAAGTTGGTTTTGGCTTCGGGTTTTAAGTCAAAAAAACTACAGTTGCTAATTTTAAAACTTAAACTATGTCGAATATCCTAGAAAAAGCCGAGCAAACGGTTACAAGTCTATTGACCAATTCCTTGGGTCCGGAATTTCTCTTTCATAATCTCAGACATACGCAACGTGTAGTCGCCAGTACAAAGGAAATTATGGAATCCATGGATTTTTCTGATGAGCAGGAAGAAATTTTATTGATTGCCTCATGGTTTCATGATGTGGGCTATACCAAAGGAGTTGAACATCATGAGGAAAGCAGCTGTTATATAGCCGAGGAATTCCTAAAAAGCTACGACAAAACGGATGATTACATCAATGAGGTCCATACCTGTGTCAGGGCAACAAAGCATTCCTTTGAACCTACAACTATTACTGAGCAAATTATACGGGATGCGGACACGGCACATCTGGCGCAGAAAGACTATTTAGCGGTTGCCGAGGTTTTACGTGAAGAGTTATCCCTATTGGGAATAGCCTCTTATTCCGTAAAGGAATGGAGAAAGAAGAATATTGAAATGTTCCGTTTGGAGCACAGGTTTTATACCAAATATGCCCAAGAAAATTGGCAAAAAGGAAAGGATAAAAATCTAAAGAGACTTGTAAAATCAAAAAAGAAAAGATCAAAACTTGAGAAAAAGGAGAGCCTAAAGGCCAAACTTAAGAATCAAAGCCCGGATAGGGGCGTGCAGACCTTGTATCGGGTGACCTTAAGAAATCACATCAAACTAAGTGATATTGCAGATACAAAGGCTAATATTTTACTTTCTGTAAACGCCATAATCATTTCCTTGGCACTGGCCAACCTGGTACCCAAGTTGGATAATCCGTCCAATGACTACCTGTTCTATCCTACTTTTATATTTATTATCTTCAGTATTGTTTCCATGGTGATGTCAATTTTGGCCACCAGACCCAATGTTACCAGAGGAGAGTTCACTAAGGATGATGTGCGCTCAAAGAGGGTAAATCTTCTGTTCTTCGGAAATTTCCATAAAATGCGACTTGAGCAATATAATTGGGCCATGATGGAACTGATAAAGGATAAGGATTACATATACAAGTCCTTGACAAAGGACTTGTATTACCTAGGAATTGTCTTGGAAAGGAAGTACAAACTTTTGCGGTGGACATATACTATTTTTACGATTGGTATGATACTGTCGGTAATTGCCTTTGGAATAGCTTTAAAGTACTTTGGCCCGGAGCGCGTATTGAACCTACCGGATTTACCGCAATAGCAAATGCCCCCATTGATTATTCAAATCTTTATGAAAGTAAAATTTTCAAATATTGTGTAACTAATTAATAATCCTACGCTACCTAGTTCTGTTGGCATAATTTAGGCAGATGATAGGTGAAGCATGCATGCGGTCAAAAATTGATTTTATGTAGCTAGTTTATAGCAATTCTTATAACTATCTTGTTCTGAGTAATTGTTCATTAGGACATTTGAAAAACTTAAATATATAATAATGCAAGAAAAAGAAAAAGAAAGTAACGGGAACGCCTTAAGAGTCAACAAAAATACAGTAGGTTCATCCAAAGAGAAAACTAAGAAACCAAAATCAGATGACAAGGGAAAAGATGAAGGAAAAAACAAAAGCAACGCCTTAGAAGTTAACGAAAACACTAAATAGTCACCTATTGGTTTGATTTTTTACAGAATACATCGTGGTGAACACAAAGAAAATCATTGTGGATACGATTTCTTTTTACATTATGTGAGATTGGTATAAGCCATCAGTACCTATTGATAACCAATCGCACCCAACTTATTCCCTTTTTTTAGACAATATTGAACATTATTATGAAAATCGTTAGATATAAAATTCGATTTTTACCGGCAAATCCAACCAAGACCAGTTCTCCTTAAGGCTCCGTAAAAACAAGCCTACTTGGTCAATATCACGTACATAGAGTACTTCTGCAACGGCCACGAACAATTTTCGAGACTTTCTCTTATTCTTTCATGGGTTTTATTAACTGGCCTTTCTTTTAGACCCTTTAACATGTTGTGCTACAACAAAGAATCCTCAAGGTTATTCTTCTTTCAGGGTTTCCACAGGGTTGATGTTGGCCGTCCTTATGGAGTATCCGGCAACCGTCGCCAAGGCTATCGACAGCGCCATAAGTCCCGCTCCCAAAAAGTACCAGACCTTCAATTCGATATGGTAGGCGAAGCCGGACAGCCAACTATTGCTTAGCAGATATGCGACTGGAGTGGCCAAGGCGATCGATATCAGGACCAGTTTGATAAACTCGCCCGATAACATCCTTACGACCTGTGGGGCACTCTGCCCGAGCACCTTTCGGATACCGATCTCCTTTTTTCTCCGCTCCGCCGTAAAAGCTGCCAGGCCGAAGAGTCCCAGGGATGATATTATTATGGCCACCACGGTAAAACATTTGGACAGGACGGAAACCCTGTTCTCAGATTCATATAGCGCCTGGTAGTCGCTGTCCAAAAAGGAATATTCAAAAGGGTATCTTGGATGGAATTCCTCATATAGGCCTTCAATTTGCGATATGGTGGCCCTTTCCCTACCCGCCTTGATCTTTGCCATGACATTTTTCCCGTCCCCGGGACCTCGGAACCTGAAAATAAGCGGTTCTATCCTGTTGTGTATAGATCCGTAATGAAAGTCCTTGACCACCCCTATGATCTCTTGCTCCCCGTCACCATACCTGATGGTCCTTCCTATCGGATCTTCCAGTCCCATCATCTTGACCGCGGACTCGTTCAGCACGATCTTCGAATTGTCGTCGTTACGATCTCTGGAGAAGGGGCGGCCCATGAACATCTCCATCCCCAGTGTTTCGATCACACCATAACCTACCCTTGGGGCCTTGAATACGTATTCCCTGTCCGATTCCAGCCCTCTCCATGAATAACCGCTTTGGTTATCGGTGCCATCGAGGATGCTCCCCGGCATACTCGCTGCCGTGACGACCCCGGGAAGACTGTTCAGTTCCGACAAAAAAACCTCCGGATCGAAATCATGTCTTCCTTCCCGTTGAAAGACAATGACGTTATCGCGGTCGTAGCCCAAGTTCTTGGTCCGTGCAAATCCGATCTGCCGGTCAATGACCAAAATGCCAACGATGAATATGACCGATATCGCAAATTGCATTATGACCAATCCGTTCCGTATCCATTGTTCTGAAGAGGCCGTACCCTGTTTGCCCCTCAAGGCCATTACAGGGTTGAATCTGGAAAGGTAGAACGCCGGATAACTTCCCGAAATAATGCCGGTGAAAAGAACGATGCCGATGATGGCGACCATAACTTCCAGGCCAACGTCCAAATATAGGGCCTTTCCGGTGATCGCGCCGAACCGGGGGAGAAGGAGGGTTACCAAAAGGACCGCAACTATAAGTGACAAAAAGGCCATCAGGATGGATTCCCCAAGGAACTGAACGACCAACGTGCCCCTACTGGCCCCTATTGCCTTTTTAACCCCGATCTCCCTCATTTTTTTGGAGGCACGGGCCGTGGACAGGTTCATAAAATTAATACAGGCCAGTAAAAGGATGCTTATGGCAAAGATCGAAAACATCCTTACATACTCGATCCTACCGCCGGCCTGGACACCGTTTTCAAAATTACCTTAGAGATATTTCCTGGAATATGGCTGGAGGAAAAAAGTCGCTTTTTCCGTTGAGCGATGTTTTGTGCGCAACAATTCGGTCATCTTGTCGTTGAACCGGTCCACATCGGTGCCCTCCTTCAGTATTAGGTACGTCTCCGCATAGCGGCTGTTCCATAGCCCCGCATACCGGTCCCTTTCCAGTATGATCCCATAGCTGAAAATGACATCGAACCGTTTTGTCGTATTGGATGGCACGTCCTTAAAAACGGCCGAGATATGGAAGGGCCCTTCAAAAAATGCATGGTTCCACTCCAAGGTGCTTCCGATTACATTTTCCGGGTCCCCGAAGAGCTTAACGGCCAATGTTTCGGATATGGCAATGCCGTTGCGGTCCAAAAGTACCTTGTTCCGGTCGCCCTGTAAGAGCGGATATGGGAACACATCGAAGAATCCCTCGGTGGCGAACATTCCCTTGGCCTTTATGTGCCGGTCCCCGTTCGAGATCACTCCTTCACCTTTGAACCCGTGCGTAAAGGCATTGATGGCCGTTGCGGATTCGACTTCCGGGAGTTCGTCCACCAGTGTATGGGCCATTGGGTCCGAAGTATATCGCCATGTCTTGGTTCCATCCGTTAATCGGCGATTCTCCAAAACCTGGTAGAGCCGTCCACCTTTGGCAAGGGACCGGTCCGTGTTCAGTTCATCGTTTACCCATAAAATGATCAATATTGCACAGGCCAGACCTGTGGACAGGCCAATGATATTTATGATAAAGGAACCGCTACTTTTTTTGATGTTCCTTAGAAAAAGCTTGATGTGGTATTTGAACATGGGGTTTTCTCTTTGATCCGGGTTTCTCCGGAGCCCTACCTTTCGATTAAATGGATTTGGTAATGGAAAGGCGGATTCCGGAAGTTCGTTGTTCGGATATCGTTACAAAGAAAAGACCGCTAAAAATTCCAAAAGTTACATTTTTTGGGATTTGATTACAGCTTGATCGATCATAGTGCAAGCTAGGAAAGTGTGGTGTTTCATAAAAAGAACAATTAATAAGACTCTACTGTTTTTCCCAATCCGTCTTAAAAAGTGGCCGTAATTTGTGACCAATCAGCATACAAACTTCTTTATGAAGGTCTATTCTTCTTGCAACCCGTCAACCGGGTTTTTATTGGCGACACCAAGGGCCTGGGAACTCACCGTTGCCAAGGCAATAAAAAATGCCACCAGACCTGCTGCCAGAAAATACCACAACCGCATAGGAATCCTATAGGCAAAACCAGACAGCCAGCTATCGGTAAGCAGATAGGCTACAGGAAGAGCTATTAAGATCGCAATTAGGACCAACTTGGCGAACTCCGCGGACAACATCATAGTGACCTGCAGGGCTGTCTGTCCCAAAACTTTCCTTATACTTATTTCCTTTCGGCGTCTCTCGGCCGTATAGGCCGCGAGACCAAGGAGACCTAGGCACGAAATCAAAATTGCAAGACCTGCAAAATATTTGGACAACGTGGCCACTCTTTGTTCCGAGGCATAAAGTGCATTGTATTCCTGATCCAAGAATTGATATTCGAGCGGAAATCCCGGATTGTAGTCCAGATAAAAACTTTGAAGGGCCGCGAGCGTCTCCCGCTCCTTTCCGGATTCTATCCGTAACATGATCCTTCTTACATAATCCGAGGAGAATACGAGCAACATCGGTTCGACCGTTTCGTGTAATGATTTAAAGTGAAAATCCTTTACGGTTCCTATGATTCTTCTTTCCTGGCCCAGAAAATCCACTTTCTTGCCCATCGGATTATCGAGTCCCATGGCCCTTATGGCAGCCTCGTTGAAAACGATGCCCGAACTGTCCGTAGCGTAGTCCCGCGAAAAACTACGGCCGGATGTGACCTTCATACCTAGTGTTTCGATAAGATCATAGTTTACTTGGGCTATTTGAAACTGGGTATCATCCTCGGGATCTTTCCCTTCCCAACCTACGCCAGCGGAAAAACTATGTCCTATCATATCGTGTGAGGTACTGGAAGCGTTTACCACCCCAGGTATCTTCTTGATTTCCGAAACAAAGGTCTCCAATCCATTCTTTACCCTGCCCTCAATTGCGAAATGGACCACGTTGTCCTTGTCGTATCCCAGGTTTTTGTTCTGTATGAACTCGATCTGTTTATATACCACCAGTACGGAAACGATCAAGACAACCGATAAGGCGAACTGAACAACGACCAGCCCCTTTCTGGTCAAAAATTCCCCGACCGAACTTTGAAGTTTGCCCCGTAGAATTGTCACTGCATTGAATCCGGACAGGTAAAGGGCGGGATAACTGCCCGCCATAAGTCCCGCGAACAGGGTAATGCCCAGAACCATTAGCCCAAGGCCAGGACCAAAGTTTACGGCCAGCTCCCTGCCAACAATATTATTGAACCATGGAAGGGAGACCGAGACCATGACAAGTGCGACCAAAAGAGCAATAAAGGCCATCATCACCGACTCCCCAAGATGCTGTAGCACCAATGATCTCCTGCTGGCACCTACCGCTTTTTTCACACCGATTTCCTTTAGTCTTTTGGACGCTTTTGCCGTTGAAAGATTCATAAAATTTATACACGCGATTATCAAAATGATGATGGCGATAATGGAGAACATCCGAACATACTCTATCCGTCCCCCGGCTTGCTTGCCGTTTTCATAGTTTCCATAGAGATAGTAATCCGAATAGGGGGTAACGGAAAGTGTACGGGTCGACCCTTTCTGCCTTACCTTGATCAGATCGGCAATTTTCCTTTTGAACTGTTCGATATCCGTACCTTTCTTTAAGACCATGAACACTTCAGGACCAGTACTTCCCCAATTCTGGACCCAACTGTATGCAGGCATATCGGATAACAGGTCATAGGATGCCGCGAAGTCGAACTGTACCGTGGAATTGGCCGGGGTATCCTTGAACACCCCCGACACTTGCAAAGGTTGGTCATGTTCCAGTTCAATTACTTTCCCAATGATATTTTCCGTAGAATCGAATAGGTTCATTGCCAACGATTCTGAAATCACTATGGAGTTCTTGTCTGCTAGTACCTGGTCCCTATCTCCATGAACAAGACCATACGAAAAGATATTGAAGTAGTCTTTTCCCACATACTGACCAAGGGCCTTTACATCTTTCACGTCCGTGGAAAGATTTTGTTTTCCGAACCATTCCGGTGGGGCGACGGCCGTCGAATGGACGACCTCGGGCATTTCGTCCTTTAGTACTTCAGCTACCGGGCCAGAGGTCTCTTTCCAAGTCGTAATATCTTCATTGTAGCTGGTATGTTCGAGCGTTCTATAGAGCTGTTCTTCGTTTTCATGGAACTTATTTACACCCAGTTCATCGGACACCCATAGGTATATCAAAAGGACACAGGCCAATCCCGTGGATAGACCGATGATATTAATAAAAAAGGAGCCTTTTTGTTTTTTGATGTTTCTGAGGAAAAGTTTGATGTTGTGCATGAATATAACTTTTTAGATTTAGATGACATGAGATAGAGACCAACTACGCATACGCCGGAAAAACGACTGAAAAGTGATGAATTAAAAAAAATCAACCAAATCTGTGCCACGACTATAAGCTGCTCATAATCATATTGTTAAAATGTTTTCTCCTCTTATATTGAGTTCACAGCGTAAAATTATTGGACAGTGTTTGTCCAAAGTTTTTACAATGAAAGGGAATAGTCTTGAATCGCACGGATTTCAATATCAGTCTTATATATTACCACGAATATGATTTCAAAGTAAAGACCGAGCGGTTTCTAAATAGTTACAGCAATTTGGATTATTTTTTTGCTGCAGCAGAACATTGATTTTGTTCGATATGGCTACGAATGTATTAAAGGGCAATTTTTCATCTCTGCTCTCAGTTCCTTGAAACCAAGGTTTAAAAGTACTTTCCCTTTTTCCATACTTAGTTCTGCTAAATGGCCATTTCATTGAACTACTCAAATTTATGGTCAGAAATACATTGCTATCTTTACTGTCATACCAGGCTGTTCAATGAAATCTGAAACTCTACATAACTATGACTACCAAGAATATTTAAAGAGAGTTCTGCAATCCAAGGAAGTTGATGTACCAATATTCATCGCGACCGAAAAGGAGTTCGCCTCAGGCGAAGGTATA
>CANLWG010000023.1 GCA_947494715.1 uncultured Flavobacteriaceae bacterium
TACCTAAAGTTACGATCCAACTTTGGATCGGCAATGATCACAACCGACTTTTTTCGCTAACTTGTGCAACAGGCACAGGGTGTATAGTGCATAGCTCATACCCTCGCTACGACACCATACACTAAACGTTGTACACCATTTGAGAAAACCCTCAGGCAACCAAATGAGTGTTTTTTTCGTCTTTAAAAGCAAACACTCTATTCAATGAAAAAATTACTAACTATTCTCCTTGCTACAATTTTATTCTCTTGTCAGGACAATAAAGAACAACTGAATCTTACGGAAGGGGTATACATATCGAATGTTACCATAATCTCAACAGAAGATGGCACTTACAGCCCTTATATAGGTCATTTGGTCATTGAAAAAGATATAATCGTTTATGTGGACAAAAATGAGCCAAGTATAAACGGAACATTTGAACAGATCGATGGAACTGGAAAATTCATAATTCCAGGGTTAATAGATAGTCATGTTCATATTATTCCAGGAGTGCAAGGAATGCTTCCTGATCATATAGAAAAATATCCTGAACTGGCCACTGAGTTTGAAAGCCAAATGCCAAGAAGCTATTTATATTATGGCTTTACCACACTTATTAATCTTGGGGGTATATCAGATGAACGAATCGCTTCTTTTAACATGCAAGAAGTAAAACCCGATTTATATCATGTTGGATATTCAGGAGCTGCAGTTGCAAATGGTTACCCAATGAATTTTACACCTGAAGAATTTCGATTTGAAGCCGAGCCAAATTTCATATACATGGAAAGTCAGGCGGAGAACATACCAAAAAAATATAACCCAGCTAACCATACACCCAAAGCAGTTGTCAAGCGTATTAAAAATTCTGGGGCCATCGCCGTAAAATCTTACTATGAATCAGGTTTTGGACGTATTATGGGGTTACCTGTTCCAACTAAACGTATCATGACCGAATTACTTAACGAGGCACATTCAAATGGACTTGTCCTAACAGTTCATGCTAATTCACTTGAAGGACATTCTTTTTTGGCTGACATAGGAATAGATATTTTATCGCATGGACTATGGAACTGGGGAAAGTACAAAGATGTACCAACGGACTCTCTTCCATTGGAAATAAAAAAAACGTTGGATCTACAAATTCAAAAACAAATAGGCTATACCCCCACCTTAACAGTCATTGAAGGAGAGGAAGCACTGGTTGATACTGAATTTCTTGATCAGCCCGTCTTAAAAAAAGTGGTGCCTAAAAATTTACTTGAATGGTATAAAACGGAAGAGGCACAGTGGTTCGCCAAAGAAATTTTTAATGAACTTACCGTAGAAGAGGTTCATATAATCTATGATAATGTACAAGCTCATGCAATGCTAGCTTTAAAGTACCTTTCTGACCATAATGGTCTAATTTTATTTGGCTCAGATACTCCATCTGCCCCAACTTATGGCAATCAACCTGGCCATAATGGAAATTGGGAGCTTAAATTGATGAAAGAAGCAGGAGTCCCTTTAAATAAAATACTTGCGTCCGCTACATTTAATAACGCCAAAGCTTTTCATTTAGATGCTTCTCTTGGCTCATTGGCTATCGGAAAAAAAGCAAATATAATTATGATGGCCAAAAACCCTTTAATGGATATTGAAGCATATGATGCTATAGAGAAAGTTGTTATTGGAGGTAAAGTCATAAAAAGAGAAGATTTAGAGGTTAAAGAATAACTGGCTACAACGATATCAATTAATGTATCTAGCCGAGACCTCTCTGTCCCTTCTATTTTTAGCTCTTATTAATAATTGGGAAACTACTATATTTATAATCAACAACTAACACTGCGTAAACATACGAGCCGACACCGTTAGAGCACATTCTGACCAACCATTAACCAATGATAAAATTCTTTCGAAAAATTAGACAAAAATTACTCACTGATAATAAATTCAGTAAATATTTACTTTATGCGATTGGGGAAATTATTCTTGTTGTCATTGGAATTTTGATTGCTCTTTACATAAACAATCTTAATACTGAGAAACAAGACTCTATTATTCTAAATGGCTATTTGAATAATATTTCTGAAAACATAAAATTGGACCAAGCAAATCTTGAACAAATTGCTGTTTTCCGAGACAGTTCAATAATTGGCTCGAAGTATTTTATGAATATAATTGAAAAAGAAAACACGTCAAAAGAACAATATTCAATTTATTTCTCTGAATATTTCGCTTACAATCCATGGCTTGACAAATATTTCCAATCTAATAACAGTGGATTTGAAGCATTGAAAAACTCCGGCTATTTAAGTAAAATTCAACAGACTACTTTCGAGACCGAACTGTATAAATACTACGGCTTAGTAGAACAAATAGAAAATGAAGAGAAATACCTGAACAATTTTATGGAAGAGATGAAATATGACATATATAAAAACAACATTGTTCAACCAATAAAGCCAATAGTCCGCAAAGGGATTGGGCACATTGAAAAAGATGAGGATTTTGATAATTTACGAAGATTTTTTAACTATCCTTCCGTTGTAGGTAGTCATTCAAGAAATGCTGGAACTATATTTGAATGAATTATACAAAGAGTTATTAATTAGCGCTGTTAACCTTCGAAAAGAAATAGAAAAAATAACGAAAGGCTGACAATGGCTATAATTCATTGTGGTTTTGTACCATACCTAAATAAAAGTATTAATCAAACGGCTGGATTTCGGCGGAATAATCCTGCGTAAACATACGAGCCGAGACCGTTAGCCTCAAGCAAAGAATGAATAGTATAAAAAAAGATGCGAATGGAAATTATCCAAGATGAAAATTTTGACCATAAAAAAGTTGTGATTGATGGATATAACGGATGTTCAACGGATTATTCCAAAGTACGAAACAAAGAAAATGAACCTTCTTTGAAATTATTAACTGATAAGTTAATTAATAAAGATGCGAAAGTATTGGATTTAGGGTGTGGTAATGGCATTCCTGTTTCTAAAACTCTTTCTAGATATAAATTAACGGGTATTGATATTTCTGAAAAACAAATTGAACGGGCGAAAGAAAATGTTCCCAATGCCGAATTTATTTGCAAGGATATTTTAGAATTCGATTTCAAAAATAATTATTGGGATGCAATTGTTAGCTATTACGCAATTTTTCATTTGAAAAAAGAAGAGCAATTGCTACTATTTGATAAAATGTCAAAAGGTCTAATGTCAAATGGTTACTTTCTTTTAACTCTGACATTACGTAATGAACAAGGTTATACAGAAGATGATTTTTTTGGAGTCAAGATGTTTTGGGAAAATTATTCGTTGAAAGAATATGAAAAAATTTTTACGGATAAGGGAATGAAAATTTTATATTCAGGAATGTTAGAGCACGGATATAATGAGGAATACAATGGAGAAAATGAAATACATCCTATTTTATTTGGCTTAAAGCCAGCGACTAACACTGTATAAAAATAATGGCCGGAATAGTGGTTTCTACCCTGCTTCAATTTTCTTGTAATTTGGCTGGCAAATATCACGCCGTCGGCTACTATTCTTATACTCACCGTTATGTGCAATTCGCAAAAAAATCGATCTTAAATTATAAAAAATCTGATTGGGAATGAGTTCAGTACAAAAATTGGAATTCTCGGAAAACACCAAATTGTTGATAATACATGCAGACGATGCGGGACTTTCACATTCCGAAAATATGGCTACGATTCAATCGCTGGAGAAAGGAATTGTGAACTCTTATAGTATAATGGTTCCTTGCCCGTGGTTTTATGAAATGGCGGTATTTGCTAAAAATAATCCCCAATTTGATAACGGAATTCACTTGACCCTAACCTGTGAATGGGAAAATTATAAATTCGGACCTGTATTACCGGTTTCCGAAGTTCCAAGTTTGGCAGATGAGAATGGGCATTTCTATAAAAAAAGGGAGCAACTTAGAAAAAATGCATCTGCTGAAGACGTTAAAAAGGAGCTTCAGGCACAAATCGAAAAAGCAATCAAATTCGGATTAAAACCTACTCATATTGATTCACATATGTATAGCGTTGGAGCAAGTCCTGAGTTTTTTGGCATATATAGAGATTTAGGAGAAAAATATAACCTTCCCGTTTTGATCAATGAGCAATTGATGAAAATGGTCGGATTAAATCCTGAATTAAATATTAAAGAGGGGGATTTTCTAATTGACAAAACTTATGTTGGAGAATTTGAATATTTCAAGACTGGTAAACTGAACGACTACTACGATTCTATTTTAGGAAAATTGACAAGCGGATTGAACCTTATTTTAATTCATCCTGCATTCGATGATAACGAAATGAAAGGAATTACCGTCAATCATCCAAATTTTGGTTCTGAATGGAGGCAAATCGATTTTGACCTTTTTACAAGCCAACAAAACAAGTCGAAACTCAGGGAAAATAATATCGAATTAGTAACTTGGAATGATATAAAAAACAGGAAAAGAAAAGTGCATAACAATCGCTATAGCTAATACGGGTTTTAGTGCTTAACCCAAAATCTAAAACTTTAAACGAAGGCTATCAAATCAAAAAGATTTGGCTTTATAAATGAAAGTTAAAACAAAATAAAAAGTTAGGGCTAAGTGCTTTATCCAAAGTTTACTGCTTTTAATTCCCGTACTAACCATATCCGAGACGTTGTAGTGAATTTGAAAAATGACTACAAAACCATTGATAGACTATTTTAAAAATCATCTTCCTTTAAATGAAGAAGAAAAGTCTGTTGTGGAAGAGGTTTTCAAAGAACGAAGAATTAAAAGAAGGCAATTTATCCTCCAAGAAGGAGATATAAGCAAACACAACACATTCGTAGTCGAAGGTTGCTTCCGCATGTACTTTGTAGACGAAAAGGGCAAAGAGCACAATCTGCAATTTGCCGCTGAAAATTGGTGGATCGGAGACATTGGCAGTTTCCATTCAGAGGAGCCGAGCAAACTATATATAGAAGCTTTAGAGAATTCCATTATCCTTCAAATAAAAAAAGAAGATCAGCTCAAACTCTTTGTTGATTACCCCAAATTCAACAGGATCTTCAGGGTCTTTACCGAAAATGCGTTGGTGAGTGCTCAACGCAGGATCCTTCAAAACATAAGTTCTACAGCGGAAGAACGTTATCTTGACTTTTCAAAACGATACCCTCACTTTTTCAATCGGATTTCCAATGTTCAAATCGCCTCCTTTCTGGGCGTAACACCAGAGTTCCTGAGCACCATTCGTAAGAAGATTGCAAAATCTTAATCTACATTAAGGTTCTTTCTTAAACTACCTTATAGGTAAGCATAATGATGTTTCCTGACCTTTGTTTTAAATAAAAATAAAAACAATGAAACAATTATTCTTTACTGCTTTAGCACTATTCCTGATGGCTTCATGCGGTGAAAATAAAAGTCAGGAAACAAATCAAATTCTAACACAAAAAACAGAAATCATGGAAAAGCAAGAAAAAGAAAAAATAGAAAAATTGTTAGGTGAATACGAAAAGTCACTAAACACATCAGATGCCAAGTTAACACAGTCTTTATACACTAATGACGGTATATTTATGCCAACGGAAGCGCCTTCTGGTATCGGTTCAGAAGCCATTTTAAAGGCATATGAGTATGTGTTTTCACAAATTCAATTGAACATTGAGTTCTTTATTGAAGAAATCCAAATAGAAGGAAACATGGCTTTCGCTGTAACAAGTTCGAAAGGAACAACATTGATACATGCCAATGGTGAAACAATTCCAGAAACAAATCGAGAACTATTTGTCTTTGAGAAAGTAAATGGTGAATGGAAAATTGCCCGATATATGTTCAACAAGATTGAACCAAAAAAATAAAAAAACTCGTTACAATATTGTATAAAGGCAATAGTGGGATACAGTCTAACCCAAAGGTTAAAGTAATTAGTTAAATTAGTAGTGGTTTGAAAGTAATTTCTTTTAAGCCACTACTGCTTTTATAAGAGGCCGTCACCTGCAAGTGAAAGAAGAAAATGTACATAGAAACGAAAAGGCTCAGAATAAGACCGATCAAATTGATAGATGCAGAATTTATTATCGCATTGGTTAATTCCGAAGGGTGGCTGAAGTTTATTGGAAACAGGAATATCTCCAATACAATTGATGCTGAAAAGTATATTCAAAAGATACTTGACGACCCAAAATTTTTTTACAGCGTTTTTGAGCTAAAAGAATCACAAAAGGCTATTGGAATAGTAACTTTTCTTGAACGAGAAGATGAAATATTTCCCGATATCGGGTTTGCTCTATTGCCCGAATTTGAAAAAAATGGATATACCATTGAAGCGAGTAAAGCGTATCTTGAAGAAATCAATGTATCAGATAAATACGGGAACATCATGGCAATTACCCTACCCGATAATCAAAAGTCAATACGTGTATTGAAGAAACTCAATTTGAAATATCAAGGTGATTACGAAAAAGGTAATGAAACCTTATCATACTATAGTTTAAAGAAATTAAAGGAAGCCAGCAGGTAACAAAGTGTATGGCATTCGTAGCTGGTAAAAGCTGTCACACCTCATATACATAACGTTAGGTTTAATATTTAAAAAATGATAATTAGAGTTTTCAAAGCAATCATACCTAAGGAATTGCACAGTGAATTTGAAATAAAATTCAAACAAATATCAGTTCCGGTTGTTAAAAACTATAAAGGGTTGAAATATTTAGAAATTGCTAAACCCACCAAATGGAATCCAAATGAGTTCGTAATGATTTCTCGATGGGAAAAAGAAGCCGATTTAATTCGATTTGCGGGACGTAATTGGAATGAAGCCCATATACCTAAAGGAATGGAAAAGTATATTGAAAGCTGTACCGTAGACCATTACAAACAAATAGATCTACCTAGCCATTGACGGTCAACACTAAATCTAACAATGGTTGTAATTCATACTAACAATAAATGTTAAGACAAGGAAGTAACCAGGACCGTTGGCGAACTTTTAGGATTCTGATACATAAATACATGGGGTGATACATAAGTAATCAAAAGCTAATACGCTCTTTTCCATAACTTGGATCGGTAAAAATGAACGACAAGGATTATTTTTTGAATTTATACGAGATAGCGAGTCATCTAAATAAGGAATTCTCACTACATTCCGCACTTCGCAAATCTTTAGAGAAGACCGTGGAAATCCTTGATTTGGAAACGGGTTGGTTCTGGCTTACCGAACCTGATAATAAATCGGTTTATCTTGCTGCCTCCCATAATCTACCTCCTGCTTTAGGCAATCATCCGGAACGCTTATCAGGTTGGTGTTATTGTATAAAACAATATTTGGCGGATGATATTAACCAGGCAATGAATATCAGTGAGATTACATGCTCCAGGTTAAAGGATATTGGCACCGGTACAAAAGGACTGAAATTTCACGCAATAATCCCAATAACAATCAACGGCCAAAAAGTAGGGCTCATGAATTTGCTTAGTAAGGAAACGCGACAACTAAACGAAAAGGAATTGGCCATTCTTAACACCATTAGTGAGCTGATCGGGACTGCAATTCAGCGCACTAGATTGCAGCAGTCCTATAGTAGTAAGGTAATTGAATCGGATACAGGCATAAGCGGAGTGTTGGAGCGGGTTTTTCATCCAAAAATAGAGGCCATAATTTCTTGCCTTGATAATCCCGAGCATGACAAGGACAGCATAAATGAAGTGCTCAACAAAGCGAAGGAACTTCAGCAACAACTAACGATGCTAAGCAAGGAAACGAAGAACCATGAGAGAACCGAGGTCGACACAAAAGAATTCCTATATCCTGATTTACCTTTAACAAACCGCGAATTGGAAGTACTTACTGCGATAAAGAAAGGTCTCACCAACGGTCAGATCGGCGAACAACTGTTCATAACCGAACGTACCGTCAAATTTCACGTTACGGCAATCCTGTCCAAACTTAATGCAAAAACTAGAACCGAAGCCGTTGATATTGGTTTAAAGAGAGGTTTTCTTGGTATGTGACTCTATTTGGATCTCCTTTTAACCTGTACTATAGTACAGTGGCATTTCTGTACTTAAGCAGGTTTTATTACTCATAAGCTATCGTGATATTTGTTTCAAACTGAAAACAAAATAGTATGAGAACACAGAATATATATTTGGAACACGCCAATATTACGGTAAACGACCTACAGGAGGCCATCAAGTTTTTCCAAACCGCTTTTCCTCACTTCAAGATAAGAGGTGGTGGTAATGATGTTAGGGAATGGGTGCATCTTGGTGATGACAATACTTACATAGCACTTAATCAAGCAACGCAAAATGATTTAAAAATTAAAAAAAACTATGACAAAGTTGGAATAAATCACTTAGGTTTTGTAGTACAAAATGTGGAAGAGATAGCAAATAACCTTTTAATGAATGGATACAAAAGAGACTTCTCAAAACAAGTGGAACAATTTAGAATTAGGGACTATTTTGCCGATGCCGATGGTAATCAATATGAATTCGTGCAGTACCTTAGCGAGATACCAGAAGAAAAAAACAGTTACACCGACTAAATCCAAATCTAGAAATGAGAAAAAAAACGGCGGCTTTTATTGTACTAATTATAGGGGTATTACTTTTTTCATACCTTTTTACTATTGGTTCCAATAAGGCTACATACGATTCAAAGCGTATTGTGGAAAGCGTCCCAAGTCCTGAGTTTAAATCTTTAGTTTGGTCGGATGAATTTGAGGGTAGCGGAGCAATTAATGCCGAGAAATGGTTTCATCAAACACAACTACCGCCAGGAGGCAGTTGGTGGGGCGGTTTGGTGCAGCATTATACGGACAGGGCCTCTAATTCTTACATAAAAAATGGTTATTTGAATCTTGTCGCCAAAAAAGAAATATTTGAAGATCAAGGAGAGATTAAAAACTATACCGCGGCCAGGTTAAATTCAAAGTTTTCTTTCACTTATGGTCGAATAGAAATTCGTGCAAAACTACCGACAGGCACGGGTACTTGGCCGGCCATTTGGCTGCTCAATAAAAATATTGACGAAGATGGCGCTTATTGGGACAATCAAGGTTTTGGCACGACCAAGTGGCCCATATGCGGTGAGATAGATATACTAGAACATTGGGGCAAAAATCAAGATTATGTATCAAGCGCGGTTCATAACGCATCAAGCTATGGAAGCGAAGTCAAAAATCTTGGTGGTCAAAAAATAGATGACGTTTCAAATAAGTTTCACATATATACTCTTGATTGGACTAAAGAAAAAATGGTATTCAGTGTAGACGGAGTGGAACATTTTCAATACCAACCGTCCATTAAGAATTCTGATACCTGGCCCTACGATTCTGATTATTATTTAATATTGAATATAGCCATAGAACCGAATATTGATCCTAATTTCGTCGAAAGTCCGATGGTAGTAGATTACATAAGGATTTATCAATAGTCGATGAATTCTCTATGTAAGGAAATATATTAGAAGAAAACAACGAAATAGCAACATTGTTTATACGCTAGATTTGGTGATAAAACAAGAGTATAAAGGTAAAGCAAAGGTTGGTGCTTGGCCGAAAATTAGTAACTTAAAACCCTTAGCCAACGGCTATACGAGACCGTCAGACTGTCTCAAAACCTCCAAGCTTTTTTTCTTTTTCTTTGATGATCTTCATGATATTCCCGAACTTTAAGTATGGAATATCAACAAGGGCAATCCCGCGAGCAACTCACTCTCTACACTACATGCATTGACGATATGATACCACGGGACAATACCGTTAGGTCAATCGACGATTTCGTGAACGGACTGAACATGGGAGAATTGGGTTTTAATTCATTGCCGACCCAGGGCAGACCCCCCTACGATCACGCGGACCTGCTCAAGCTCTACATTTATGGCTATATGAACCGCATGCGCTCATCAAGGCAACTGGAGCGGGAATGCGCTCGCAACATCGAGGTGATATGGTTGCTGGGCAATCTAAGGCCGGACCACAATACGATCTCCCGATTCCGAAAGGACAATGCCAAGGCCATCAAAAGGGCCTTCCGAACCACTGTGGAATTGGCACGCAACCATGACCTTATCGGAGCAGTGCTCATTGCAGGGGATTCGACCAAGCTGCGCGCGCAGAACAGCAAGAAGAACAACTACAACAAAAAGAAGATCGGGCGGCACCTGGAATACATAGACAAGAAACTAAAGCAGTACAATGAAGCTTTGTCCCAGGCGGACGGTGATGAAAAACAAGAGTTCGAAAAACAAATTCGTGCTCGAAAGGATCAGCGCCACAAATACCGGCAGATTGCTGGGAAACTGGAAAAAGACCGGAGCAGTGAGAATCCACAGATCTCTACCTCTGACCCGGATAGCCGCCATCAAATTGTACGCAACACCATCACCGAGGTGTGCTATACCGCACAGACTACGGTGGATGCCAAGAACAAGCTGCTGATCGACTGCAAGCTTACCAATGAAAATGACAAAAAGGCCATGGGCCAAATGCTACGACGGGCCAAGGCCATCTTAAGGACCGACGGTTTCACAGCGCTTTATGACAAGGGGTACCATACGGGAAGTGAGTTCAAGATCGCCTCGGAACTGGGCCTTGATACCCTGGTGCCGGTGCCGGGTATAGGAAGGGCCTCACAGGCCCCCGACCCACGCTACAACGTGGAGCACTTTACCTATGATAAGGATACGGACACCTATACCTGCCCCCAGGGCCATCCCCTGAAAAGCAACGGGTCATGGTACAAGGCCAGGAACTACCGTTTTAAACAATATAAGACCAAAGCCTGTAAAGGTTGCCCGGTCAGGAGCCTATGTACCACTGCCAAGGCTAATGGAAAGATTGTACAGCGCAGCGAGTTTACCCCATACATTGAGGCAAATTCCATCCGTGTCGCTGCTAAGGAAGCCACATATAAGAAAAGACAGGCTTTGGTGGAGCATCCATTCGGGACCATCAAACGCCAATGGAGCTTCGACCATATCATCACCAAAAAGGGTATCCGGGCGGCATCGGCCGATTTTGCATTGATGGCACTGGCCTACAACCTGAGAAGGATCTTCAATATCCTGGGAAAAGGGCCCGGTGACGGTAAAGCGGCCCGCACACAACTCTTTTGGGCACTGAAACGCCTATTGCAATGGATCACCGCCCTGGTACGACCATATTATGCGGGGCAGGGAAAATAGTATCCCAATAATCCAATTACAAGAATTCACGCCATAAATCCGTATTTTTAAGAAATCAAAAGGCGGTTTTGAGACAGACTGACGTTGCCCTTAAACCTTAAAAATCTATGAGGCACATCTCAATAATTTTGTTTTTGACTTTAATTGGCTGTAAAAACGAAACCAAAAATGAAGTGAATACCGAAAACGGAATAGACAAAACCGTTTATGAAATGTGGAATAGTTTCATCGAATCAAATCCTGAATCCAAAAAAGACGCATTACCGGAATCTTGGTATTTTCACAACAATAAAAAAGACGCAAACCGATTGGCGGAATTGACCGTAAACGGAAAAAAGAAAGCTTCTTCCGGACTATATTTTTGGTATGAGGAGGCTAATGCGAATTTGCCAAAAGTTGGAACTAAACATATCATAACGGACTTTGACGGAAAAGCAAAAGCGATAATTGAAATTAAAAAAGTAGATGCCATTCCATTTAATCAAATATCCAAAGCGTATGCTCAAATGGATATGGGAACGGAAATTGAACCGCTAAAAAAATGGAAAAAAGCGCATTGGGACTTTTTCGCGGCCGCAATGGAAGAAAGCGGAGAGAAACCGACTGAAGATATGCTAATAGTTTGCGAAAGATTTGAAACCATTTGGACGGAAAAGTACTAATCGCAACGAGGTGTACAATCAACTGCGTTCGGGCAGGTCTGTTGCAAGTGGACAATTTCCGTTTTAGCCTGCCCGCCAACACGCCCATTGCTCCGGGGGCGGTGTGCAACCAATCATAGCTGAACCGACAAGGAAAATGAACCTAAATCAAATAACCTTTCCCTCTTTAGATTTGACAAAATCAATCCCTTTCTATGAAAAATTAGGACTGAAATTGATTGTGAAAGCTTGGAATTGATTCGTATTTGGTGTATTTTTGCATCAAATATACATTTATGGCTAGACAAAGTATTTCTTTTACAAAACCCAATGATGATTGGTTGAAATCGCAAGTGGAAAATCAAGAATATTCAAGTAAAAGCGAATTGGTCAATGACCTTGTTCGACAAGCAAGAAAACAACAAGCACAAATTGACTGGATAAAAGCGAAACTTGAAAAAGCTGAAAATAGCGGATTTACAAGTGACGGTAAAGATGAGATTTTAAAACAGTCCAAAGCTTTACTTAATGGCTAAATACCGGCTGAGCAATGAAGCTAAAAACGACCTGATCAGAATTCATCATTACGGAGTTGAAAAATTTGGACTCGCACAAGCCGATAAGTATTTTGAGATAATAGCCAAACGTCCATTTTCATTTGAATCAGTCGATTATTTGAAAAAAGGATATAGACGTTGTATTTGTGGCTCGGATAGTATTTTCTTCAAAATTAACGGGGAAACTATCGAGATTATGGCAATAATCGGGAGACAGGACTTGAATAATTTATTCTAAAAAGTAAGAATACTATTGCCAACACCTTGGATACACAATTGCCGCCAAAAGCCAACGCGCCTTCAAAGCCAATGTACATACACCCAAGGTTGGTTTTAATTTAAATGAACGAAAATCAAATCATAGAATGGTTGCTTAAAGGTGATGTTGCCATACAGTACCAAGTCTATCGTGATTTGTTGGGAGATGACCGAAAAGATCTACAGCAGAAAATAGCCCATACAGGATGGGGAAAACAGTTTTTATCCAAACGCAATCCAGACGGTCATTGGGGCGACAGGTTCTATCAACCCAAATGGATTTCTACGCATTATACACTGCTTGACCTTCGTAATCTGAATCTCAACCCTGACAACGAAATTGTAAGGGAAAGCATTGAACTTGTACTAGACATGGGCAAAGCTGAGGACGGAGGTATTCCCTTGGGACCTTCCACATTGAAACATAGCGACGTTTGCGTAAATGGCATGTTTTTGAATTACGCTTCATATTTCAATACCGCGGAAAAGAAATTGTTTTCCATCATAGATAGTATCCTCAACGAAAGAATGCCGGATGGTGGTTTCAATTGCAGGACAACAAGAAGTGGTGCAAAGCATAGTTCACTACACTCTACTATCTCGGTACTTGAAGGATTGTACGAATATAAAAAAGCAGGACATAAATATCGAGTCAATGATATTTCAAAAGCCCTAAAAAGTTCAGAAGAATTTATCTTAATACACAGATTATTTCTTTCTGATAGAACAGGAGCGATCATTCACAAGGACTTTTTGAAATTATCTTACCCTTGTAGATGGAAGTATGATATTCTTCGCGCATTGGACTATTTTCAATATGCGGGAAGCAAGTGGGATAATAGAATGGAAGGGGCTATTGGTGTACTTCAAAAAAAGAGAAATACTAATGGTACATGGAACGTGCAGGCAGCTCATCCGGGACAAGTACATTTCACAATGGAAAAAGCGGGTAAACCGAGCCGGTGGAATACGCTAAGGGCAATGCGAGCAATACAACATTTTAAAACAGAAAACTACGGCCAACAAATGCGATAGCGTATTAAACACCCATAACCAAACCCTTGTACTGAAAGCAAATCAGCATAAACAAAAACATCCTAAATGAAAAAAATCGTACTTCTTTTAGCATTGACCATTACTTTTGGCACCTATTCCCAAGATTCAGAAATCGCGGATAAACAAAAGATCAAATATGTAATACACCAGTTTTTTGAATCCCTGGAAACAAAGGACTCCGTGCTTATGCAAGAGACCACAATGGATGAGGCCCAAATTTGGCGCAGATATAACAATAAAAAACCTATTGAAATGGACATGCGCTTTTCGAAGGACAATCTTCCAAAAATGCACACTTTACCCAAAGTAAAAGAGGTTGCCCTAGAATTTGAGATTTCGGTAGGTAACGGAATTGCCATGGCATGGGTACCTTATGAATTTTGGGTTGAAGATAAATTTTCGCATTGTGGCATAGATGCCTTTACCCTTTTTGAAGTGGACGGAAAATGGAAAATTATCAGTGCGGCCTATACCGTGGAAAAGCAGAAATGCAAAAGATTAACCGAGAAAAAATAGAGCTCATCAAGAAGAAAATGAAAATAATATCGGTAAGGGAAAACCCAGGCTATAAAAACAAGGCCATAGCTTATTTTCAAAGAAGCTGGAAAAGTGTCCTCCCCATCATATATGAAGATTGCATTACGCATAGCATAGGCGCAAGGAACTCACTACCCCAATGGTATGTATTGGAAAAAAACGCTGAGATCATAGGTTGTGCCGGACTTATAACCAATGATTTTATAAGTAGAGGAGATCTATATCCCTGGGTTTGTGCATTATTTATTGGAGAGAGGCATCGAGGCAACGCCTATAGTTCACTACTGTTGGAGAAGGCAAAGCAGGATGCCAAAAAAGCAGGATTCGAATATTTATATTTATGTACGGAACATATTGGATATTATGAAAAGTATGGGTTTAACTATATCGGTCAAGGATACCATCCTTGGGGAGAGGAATCCAGGATTTATGAATTGAAATTAGATTAAATGAAGGTAATCGTAATTGGGGGTACCGGTCATATTGGCACCTATTTGGTTCCGCGGTTGGTCCAGGCAGGCCATGATGTTATCTGCGTGAGTCGCCAGCGGGGCAATCCATATACTGCCCATGAATCTTGGAAACGAGTCAAGCATGTTGATATTGACCGACAGAAGTCCGAACGAAATGGGGATTTTGGAACTCAAATTGCATCCCTTGGTGGAGATATCGTTATCGACCTAATTTGCTTTACACCTCAAAGTGCCCAAAAGCTTGCCGAAGTACTTAAGGGAAGGGTACAACATTTTCTGCATTGTGGAACTATGTGGGTCCATGGTCATAGCGAACAAGTGCCTACTTCTGAAAATCAAAGGCGAAATCCATTCGGTTCATATGGTATCAACAAGGCCAAAATCGAGACATATCTACATGCTATTTATCAAGAAAACGGATTTCCAATCACCATACTACATCCCGGTCATATTACCGGACCTGGCTGGTTGCCCGTTAATCCTGTAGGGAATCTTAATCCAGAAATATTTGTACGATTGTCCAAAGGAGAAGAAATTACCTTGCCCAATCTTGGAATGGAAACCGTTCATCATGTCCATGCCGATGATGTCGCTCAAGCCTTCGTTAAAGCCATCGAAAATCGTCAAAATTCTATTGGAGAAAGTTTTCACGTGGTTTCGGAACAGGCACTTGCCTTAAGGGGTTATGCGGAAGAAATGGCAAGGTGGTTTGGACAGGAGCCCAAATTAAGGTTTCTTCCTTGGGAAAAATGGCAAAAGAACGTTACCCAAAGAGACCAGGAATTAACTTGGGACCATATAGCGCATAGTCCCTGTGGAAGTATCGCAAAAGCGAAACAATTACTGAATTATACCCCGAACTATAGCTCGTTACAAGCCGTTCAGGAATCTATAGGACATTATTTCGAAAAGGAGGGAATACCGGTCAATCGCTTATAACCGGTATACTAATGACCCAATCTCATTGATGATTTTTTCGACCAATTTCCTATCTTACAATTTTGACATGTCAAACACGCCACACGGCAGTGATTATATAAAAAAGACCGATAACTTTCTTGGACAGAGACTATGAAAAAGACTTTTTATTTACTAATGATTTTGTTCTTGGCAAATGCCTGTATGAAGCCCAATGAAAAAGGGACGTTTGGTTATGATCTACATTTTTTGAATACGAACAAAAAAACAATTGTACTTAAAAACAATAACGACAAATGTCAATTGGTAGTCATGCCCGATTATCAAGGTCGGATAATGACAAGTACTTCCAACGGTTTGAATGGGAAGAGCTACGGATGGATCAATTATGACCTCATTGCATCCCAAAAATTCGAGGAACAAATCAATGTTTTTGGAGGAGAGGATAGGTTTTGGCTAGGGCCTGAAGGAGGGCAATATTCAATCTTTTTTGAAAAAGGGGACGAATTCACCATGGAAAATTGGTCTACGCCAAAATCAATTGACACGGAACCTTTCTCGTTAGCTGAAAACACGGAAACCTCAGCTGTTTTTAACAAGAACATACAACTGACCAATTATCAGGAGTATGAATTTAGCATCAACATAAGAAGAGAAGTATCGCTACTAGATGAAGCGCAAATCAAAAAGAACCTAAAGCTCGATTTTGATGATGAAATGTTATTCGTAGGATTTCAATCCGAAAATACAATGAAGAATACAGGTCCTTCTGCATGGACGAAAGCCAACGGACTACTTTCCATTTGGATACTGGGTATGTTTACGCCATCGGAAAATACAACGGTTATCATCCCATATAAAGATTCCCTGAAACTCAATACCGATTATTTCGGTGAGATCGACCCGGATAGATTAAAAATTAACGAAAAGACCATACTTTTCAAAGGAGATGGAAAATATCGATGTAAGATCGGGGTTCCTTTTCAAAATGCCCTGCCTATTTTTGGCAGTTATGATTCGGAAAACAATGTTCTTACCCTAGTGGAGTATTCTACATCGGAGGTAACTTCTTATGTAAACTCCTTATGGAAATATCAAGATGACCCATATGAAGGTGATGTTATCAACTCCTATAATGATGGCCCTTTAGAAACCGGTAAGCAAATGGGTCCATTTTATGAGTTGGAATCGTCATCCGCGGCCAAAGAATTAGAACAAGGGGATTCCATCAAGCATATCCATAAAACCTATCACTTTGAAGGAGCATATGAAAGCCTGAACAGCATAGCCAAACAAACCTTGAATATAGACCTTGATGAAATTAAGTTTTAACACCAATGGGTGAAAATCAATACTATAGGAACAGTATTAAAACACCGTTTGGCCCCGACCTTTCCATTTTAATCCTTAGATTCTCCTATAGCCCATCACATTCAAAGCATTGTAGTCAATACCGTAAAAAAATACTATCTTTCAACAAATCATTAAATTCCAACAAAATGAAAACCAAAATTATTGCCTTAATCCTTGGTGCGGTAGTCCTCACCGCTTTTCAGCAGAATACCTCGGCCGACGCCAAAACCAAAAAAGGAATGATAAAAGTAACCATCCTCTATCCCAACAGTGACGGGAAAACATTTGACATGGACTACTATTCCAATAAGCACATGCCCATGCTCAAGACCTTAATGGGCGACTCCCTAAAACTGTTGGAAATCGATAAGGGAATTTCGGGCCGGACTCCCGATGAACCCATTCCCTATTTAGCTATTGGATATTTATACTTTGATAAGCTTTCGGCCTATCAAAATTCCTTTGGACCCAATGCGGAAAAAATTGTAGGTGACATCCCGAACTATACAAACATTCAACCCATAGTGCAAATTAGTGAGGTATTGCAATAATGACGAATGAAGTATTCTGTTCCCCTCATTTTGTTATTGCTTTTCTCGTGTACTACCAAAAAGAATCACAAGGACCAAAGATTTAAATATTTGGGGCAAGAAACTCCGGATACTATTCCTCGAGTTTTTGGAGAAGGTATCGTATCTGTCAATGGCAGATTCGATATGGGTTTGACTATTTCCCCGGATGGTAAGAGCATAGCCTTTGGGGTAGCCCATGAATCCGATCCCGAGGAAACCTGTATCTACCTTATCAATTATGTGGACGGAAAATGGAGCTCTCCGAATAAGTCCTTTCTTCCAGATAATAGCAATACATTTTTTCCAATGTTCGATCCTGCTGGAAAGGAACTCTATTTTGCAAAATCGGTGAATAACTTGGAAACCGATTTATGGGTCGCTCAATTTTTGAACAATAAGGCAATAAACCCAAAACCTCTGGATCCCATAATTAATTCCAAATCCAGGGAGGCCGGACACGGTAAATCAAAAAGTGGATCTCTGTATTTCACTTCCAACCGGGGTGATCAAAACCAATGTTGTGGCGACATCTATTTCTCTCAACTTAAATCGGATGGGTATTCATCAATTCAAAAATTGAATGAATTAAATTCTAGTTCAGACGAGGAAAGTCTGTTTTTGTCCCCCAACGAGGATTATATTATTATTCAAGCATGGAAAAACGAGTTCGAATCCAAACATGACCTATACATAAGTTATCAAACTAAAGAAGGATCCTGGACGATTCCAGAAAGGCTAAACACTAACATAAACGGGAAGGAAATTGAGCAGCGACCATTTGTATCCCCGGATAATAGGTTCTTGTTTTTTAGTAGAATGCATATAACCCAAGAAAAAGGGAAGGATATATATGATTCCGATATCTATTGGGTAAGCACAAAGTCTGTCTTTAAGCCTTATGCCTATAATACCAAAATTGAAGCTACTGTAAAATACAATGAAAAATTTGAGATAAGCTTTCCGTACGACTTATTTAAGGACATCAATGATGAAACTTTATCGTACATAGTATCTATGGAGGACAATTCTGAAATGCCAAAATGGATCAGATTCGATTCCCACCGTCAATCCCTAAAAGGGGTTTGGAAATCCAAAGCGCCCTTAACCATTAAGGTGACCGGAACCGATAGTTCGGGGAATTCAGGAGCATTTAAAATTAAGCTCGGGGAAAAGATAATTAATCCCATATTTGGACATAGCCGTTAAGTGCGGCTGCATCCCATACCTTTGCATCATTAGGCTTTACTTAGAAAAAGACAGAATATGTCCCTATCATTCTACCTTTTCAAATTGTATCTTCAGCGATTCGGAGCTCTTTCAAATCTAAAAAGGGTAACTTATTTTGATTTTCCTAAAATTAAGACAAAGAATTCTGTATAACTTCTCGCGTTGTTCGGAATATATGTCCATTTAGATCTAGCCATACACAACCATAAAGGTTTTTCCATCCACCAATCCGAGATTCAAATATTTTTAATCATTGGATGTTCTGCATTCTATTCAGACATATTTAAAGATGAAAATTCATTTCCTTCTCGCATTGGTAGTACAGACTATGGTATTAGGCACATGTTCCAAGTCCAGCAAAGGTTCCATGGTTCAAAAAAACGAAGCACATCTGCTTATAGATAGCCTTGCCAAAACCGATTTACCTAAAAGTGACAAGATTCGTTCGATTAGGAACTCTGGTTTCTCCTATTATTATAATGGCGATATCGATTTGGCCCATATAATGTTCACGTATACCTATCAGCAAGACTCTACCGACATTGAAAACATGTATGCCGTAGCCTTGGTCAATTCTATCCATGCTAATTATGACTGGTCCTTGGAGCTTTTAAACAAGATTATACACAGGGATTCTCTCGCCAAGTTGAGTGCCTATGGATCCATGGCATTGATCTATTCTTTTAGGGGCGAGGAGGAAAAAGCTAGAAACCTTGTCGATACGATGCTAAAAAGCAATCACGACAAAATCCGAAGGGAAGCCTATTCCATTGCATCGGTTTTATCTATTAAAAAGGACTCCATAGCCCAGGCCATAGATTTCATGAAATTGAGGATCCCTATATCCAAAAAATTATATGCCAAGTCTTCCCCAAGGCTGGAACATCCCTATTGGGATTATCATTTAATAGGGAACATTTATCTTACGACCCACCAACCTGACTCTGCAGAACTATACTTCAATAAAGGTAGGGCTTTGGTTGACCCGACCGATAATCCAAAGACCATCAGCGTCATCAAGGAGGACTATAATTATTTCAGAAGCATGTATCTTCTTCAAAAAGGATTCTATGACGATTCCTATACCAATTTCAAGACGGAATTTGAGAGCAACAAAAACGGATATGGCGGAATTTGGGCAAGAATACTAATTGAAAAGAACCTCCCAGACAGTGCATTGACCGTATTACACGCATATAGCCGTAACGGGTACTATAAAAAATTTCTGAAGGGTAAAGCTTATCTCAAGTCGGGTAAGTTTAAAAAGGCTGATACTTTTTTTGAAGAGGTCCTTGGATTCCATCAGGTGGGTGAATGGTATTGGCAGCATGAATATGCATTGATCTGCAAAGAAATCCAAGATATTTACACAAACACTAGGAAGATACGAATGGGTGAATAGAAATAATACAAATTTGGATTCCATCCATTGGGTCGATTACCAACAGAATACAACAATAAATAGATGCCATGTCAACTGTTATTGATATACCCATGGGCGGTAAAGAAACGAACAGATTTAATATCGTGACCTCATTTATGCCCCGGCCTTCATAAACTTGTTCATTGTGATGTATAAATATTATGTCATTTTCATCTGGCTATTTTCAATAACAGTCTTAGGATTCCGGGAGGTTCATGCACAAAAAAAAGCCCCTGAAGTATTTAATGGCCGCCCGGCATGGTCACCCGATGGAAAAAAAATAGCTTTTGTATCCCGAGGCAGATCGGATGTTAAGGTCAATGAACTGTATGTAATGAATGCTGATGGCACTAACGCAAAACAATTGACCAGTGACGGATTTTACAAAAAAGGGATTAGTTGGTCCCCTAACGGCAAGTGGTTGGCCTATGCGGGAGGTAAAGATAATCAATGGTACTTGTTTAGAATTAGGTCAAATGGAACAAACAAGACACAGATTATAACTTTAGATGGCCATGAACCCAGTTGGTCCCCAGACGGCAAAAAGATTGTGTATAACTCCTCACGCAACGGAGATGCCGAATTATTTATCTATAATTTGGAAACCGGCAAGGAATCTAAATTTGAGACTGGTAGGCCCAATTCATGGGAACCTACATGGACCAAGGATAACAGAATTTTCTTTATCTCACCATTATTTACCGATACACAAGAATTTTATCGCATCAATCTGGAAAATAGGAATCTGAAACAAATAACCCGTAATGAGGTAAAGGAATTCGGCGGTACTTTGTCACCAGATCAAAGCAAACTGGCTTACGCCGCCCAGAAAAATGGTAACTGGGACATTTATGTGCTAGATTTGGAAACTACAAAAGAATATAGACTGACTTTCCATGAGGACAATGATATATACCCTGACTGGTCGCCTGACGGAAAAAAATTAGTTTTTCAATCGGACAGAGGTCCCGGAAGAAGTATTTTCATCATTAATCCTGATGGTACAGATTTAAGAAAGATTGATAATTAATGGTGAAACGTTAAACACCTGTTCTACAACCTATTGCGGCAAATTTTCAAAACATTCGAGCAGGGAAATCCAGTGCAAAAGGCTATCTTAGTGCTATAACGGAATAGACCGTTGGCAATAATTTCCAAAACTACAACTATGAAAATATTAAAATTATTTACTGGACTCTTAGTCATTTTTGTAACATTTGGTTGGAAAACGAATAATCCCAACTGCAAAAACAGTACTTACATCCTAAATCAAGTACAAAAGAAATACGATGGTAATCAGCATTGGGATACATCGGAGATAAAGGTACACATCCAAGAACCTCGGGTAAACAACCCTCAAAGATATACCAAATTGAGCCTTAAGAATTCAGATGACTATTTTGAAATGGAAAGGTTTAGGGAAGACGGAATCGTTAAAAGGATACTCACCGGAAATGGAGAAAGTAAAATATTCCTTAATGGAGAGTCAGAGCTGCCAAAAACCATTATAGAACAGTACAGGCTAAACGTAGAAAGGAGTATAGGCCACAAAAAATTTTATAAATTAATGTATGGCCTTCCAATGTCAATATCAGATGTCCTTTGGAAGCAATTGGAACCAACTCAAAAAGCGGAATATGAAGGAATGGAAGTGTATAGGGTCGGAATGGAACTAAAAGATGAAATGATAAGCAAACATTGGACATTAATAATTGAAGTTGAAACCTATAATTTATTGGCCATTGAGTTTAATCATCCAGAAGATCCGGAAAAAGAAGAAGAGATCATTAAGTTTGAAAGTGAGTTTGAAATTAATGGAATGAAGATTCCCAGAATTAGGAATTGGTATATAAAAGGTACAAACGAATATTTGGGAACTGACATTATTGTCGAAGAATTAAAATGAGTGCGGCCTCCAACAGAAGCTAAAATTTCAATGACCTACAATTATAGGCTGCCGAATCTGATCACACCATCATATCCGATTTGAAAACTGGGAAAAATTATGGAACGCAGTGAGCAGCACAATTACTTCCTAAAATCGACGGCCATTTGTTCTTTTCTTGGAGCCTTGACCACAGTCTTGTTGATCTTTCTTCCCAATCCGGATGCCCCTGATTTTGAAACAAGGTCATCCCTTTACAATAACGGTCTTTACCTAAGTAAACTTTGGATCCTTTTTATCCACCCACAGGTAAATATATTGGCAAGCCTCGGAATAGCCTATTTGTTATTCAAAAAATACCCGTTACAGATAATTTTCGGAACACTTTTCCTGTTGGTTTGGGCCTATACCGAAATGGCCCAACAATCACTCCTAATCGATACGTTCAACCAGATTTGGCGACCAGAATATATGGAAGCGGACAATGAGGTTTCAAAAAACATGTTTGAAACGTTGATCATGGCCGCGAACGGCATCTCCGATAGCAAGTATTTTTTGGTTATTTATGGCTTTGGCCTCGGTTCTTTGTTTTATGGAGCAGCATTGATTTGGGAGAACGGATTGGGAAAATGGATCGGAATAGCTTTATTGTTTATTGGCATTCTTAGTTTGTCTTCGTTCGCCCGGTACTATCTGGGCGTGACATCCCTTAATGAAATTGTCAACTGGTCCTATGAATGGATTTATTCTTACTTACAACCATTGGTGAGAATAGCTATAGGGGTTTGGATTTTAATGGAGATTAAAAAAGAACGTAGCAATATGTAGAAATGTATAGTCCCTTATCAAAGGGCCATACTTATTTATATTGACCATCGGCAATCATCCAAATGATTGTGACGGAGCAAAAGTCATTCTATAATCCTAAAAAGTCCCCAAGAGATTTTCCCGACCGGTAAATTTCTGTAATCGCTTCCTCAGGAAGGAAACTATCGAGTATGAAAAAATCGTCTATCCTCCCTTTGAATCCAAGACCAATGCGGATTTCCCAGTCATCTATGTTCCAATCCAACGTATGATCGAAGTCCGTAACTTCGCCAACCAGAACGCCATCAAAATACACATGAATCACCCCTTTTTTACCGGTACTGTTCAGGTTTTTCCATGTGCCTACCACATGATGCCAACTATCGCCACTGAAATTGACATGCGGAACGGTTACCACATATTTTTCATTTGGACTACCCTTACTCCCGGGCAAGTTGCGACGTCCAGTGGTGCCAAACCGGAAAATTGGGGTGTCCGGTAGCTCGCTGGTCACAAAATCCATCCAAATTTTACCATTGTCACGGTCACTTTCCGCAAGCAAATGAACGGGGTCTAGCCAAATAAGCGAACGCTCTTTTAGACTTTCCATATCAATTTGTAGCCACATACCAATGGTACCGTCAAACGCCTCCCCACTATTATAAGGGAAATTTCCTTTTGCAGGGTAGCGCGCAACGTCTTTTGTCCAGATTGTTTCCAGTTTATCCTCATAGATAAATTCTGCCGCCTCTCCAAATTTGCCCTTGTTTCCAGAAGTGATGAACGGCCCATATTGATCCACTTCTATGTGGGCCTTCCCGTTTCCCACGCTGAAAATAGCATCAAATGACTCATCAAAATCTGCATAAAACAGAAGGGAGGCAAGAATAAGTCCTATTTCAACGGATGAATTTATCATGATACGCTTTTCCTTGGTTTGAATCGCACTTTCTATGGAGCCATGGAGATATTCAAGAAATGAAATTCAAATACCCAATATACCGAAAATTGGATTCATAATAAAGATGGGGCATGAGTATGATCGGAGGAAGAGGGAACAGATGTATCCAGGTACATGACAAGTTTACTAATGGACTTCATAAAGATAACCGGATCTTCCTATAAAAAATATGCTTATTTTCAAACATGGAAGAAAATGCATGGATTTGGATGCTTCAATTATTAGGTCGGTTACACCCTTTAATCGTTCACTTTCCTATTGGGTTATTGGTGGTTGCACTTTTTTTGGAAGTACTTACGCTAAAGGGAAAGCGGCCAGGTCTTAGGGAGGGAATTAATTGGATGATATACCTAGGGGCGTTTTTTGCCGTATTGGCCACCGTACTCGGATGGTTGCTCCGTACATTTGATGACTATTCCGGCGAGCTGGTGCAGCTCCATCAGAATTTGGGTATAATCACAGCTGTACTAGGTGCTATCACTGCCCTACTCCTACAGCAGACACTATCTGGAAAGCTTAAGAGTTATATGGCCTATCGATCCGTGTTGCTGCTATCGGTCATTTCCCTTTCTGTTACAGGTCATTTAGGTGCCAGCCTCACGCATGGCGAAGACTTTCTATCAAGTACTTTACCTGGAAACCGGAATCCTTATGACAATAGCAAAACAGTGGCATTGTTGGCGAAATTGAATCAACAGGATTCGTTATCGGAAACCCAATTGGACGAACTTAATTTGGAAGTACGCGCCATTTTTGCGCACAATTGCTATCAATGCCATAGTGAAAACAAGCAAAAAGGGGAACTGGTCCTAGAAAACAAAAGAGGGGTTTTTAAAGGTGGGGAATCGGGAGAAGTGATCATTGCAGGAAAACCTGAAGAAAGTGAAATCTATAAGAGAATAACGTTACCTCCCAATGCGGATGGGGTAATGCCTAAAAAAGGAAAGGTATTGAAGGACAATGAAATCGCCCTGATCAGATTATGGATCGAAAAGGGTGCCCATTGGTCCGATCGTGCACTTAAAATATTCCCGGAAGCAGCACTTGCCTTGTCAAAACCGGATTTGCCGGAATCGACCGGGGAAGAACATCCCGTGGATAAGTTGGTCGATGCCTATTTTGAAAAGAATGCTATGGACTGGCCGGAAATAGTGGATGATAAAACATTCATTCGGAGATCCTATTTAGATATTGTTGGCCTGCTCCCCCAACCTAGGATAATTGACCGATTCGTAACTGATTCAAATCCGAACAAACGAAGTAAACTGATTGACAGCCTATTGAACGACACACATAACTACACCCAACACTGGTTGAGTTTTTGGAACGATTTATTACGTAATGATTATTCAGGTACCGGTTTTATCACCGGTGGAAGGAAGCAAATAACGGATTGGCTGTACAAATCTTTGTTGGAAAATAAGCCTTACGATATCATGATTAGGGAATTGATAAATCCAACTCCCGAATCCGAAGGGTTTATTAAAGGCATACAATGGCGGGGAGTGGTGAATGCCAGTCAGCGGACCGAGATGCAGGCCGCCCAAAATATCGGCCAATCCTTGATGGGGGTCAATGTTAAATGTGCTTCTTGCCATAACAGTTTTGTAAGTAACCTCACTCTAGATCAGGCTTATGGCTTTGCCTCCATATTTGCCGATTCGATACTGGAATTAAATCGATGTGATAAACCCATCGGAAAAATGGCCAAGATCAATTTCCTATACCCGGAATTGGGCTCAGTGGAAGCGGATAGCTTAAGCGAGCGTTTATCGAAACTTTCAGAACTCATCGTGAAGCCGGAGAACGGGCGGTTGTACCGGACCCTTACCAATAGAATTTGGGAAAGATTAATGGGAAGGGGTATCATAGAACCGGTGGATGAGATGGACAATACGCCATGGGATGGGGCCTTGCTTGACTGGTTGGCCGCAGATTTTATTGATTCGGGGCAGAACCTGAAACAGTTAATGCGGACCATTATGACCTCAAAAACCTATCAGCTCCCAGGCGTAAGCTATAAAAAGTTGGAACAAATAAAATCCACTAAATATGTATTTAGCGGGCCAATTATCCGGCGAATGAGCGCTGAACAATTTGCGGATGCTGTAAGTCAGATCATAGCCCCCGTATACTATGCCGCGGCTTATGACCCGGTTGGAGAAGAGGTGTCATCAAATAGGATTTGGCATAGGGAAACGAAGTCCGAACGAGATGTACTACCGGATCCGGGGAAAAGATATTTCCGCCATACGTTTACCCTTACCGATAGCGATATTATCAAGGCCAGAGCCTTAATTTCTGTTGATCATTCGTATGTATTTTATCTAAATGGTCAAAAGGTCTCTGTGGGTACGGATTGGAGAAAAGTGGATAAACCGGATGTAACTAAGTTCCTTAATCCTGGAAAAAATATAATTGCTATAGAAGGGATCAATGAAGGGAATATTGCCAACCCCGCCGGAATATTGTTTAGGATGAAAATTAATCAAAAGGACAGTCTGGAGACTTGGGTACAGTCCGCTGACGGCGAGGGTTGGAAAAGCACTGATGTCTTCCCGGACAAGAATTGGTACAGCTTGGAATTTGATGATACGCATTGGAAAGAGGTAAGGAATTATGGTTCCAAGCATTGGGATATGCTATTGAGTTTCAAGTTTGAGGATAGTGTACCCTCCTTTGCCAGAGCCAGTTTGGTTAGGCAACATCCTTTTATGAAAGCCCTTGGACGGCCCAGCAGGGAAAATGTTACTACATCCAGGGATGATCAGGCTACCTTACTACAAGCTCTTGAACTCACCAATGGAGCATATTTTAACAAGGTGTTGGAGGAAGGTGCAAGCACTTGGTTAGAGGAACATGATAATAATTCTGAAAAAATGGTAACTTCCTTATATCTAAAATCCCTAGGCCGAAAACCCACAAAAAAAGAAAAAGATATTATGGTATTTGCCTTGGGGAATTCACCGGATAAAGAAGCGGTACAAGACCTGTTTTGGGCCACCTTACTTTTACCTGAATTTCAGTTCATCTATTAAGGAATACAAGTTATGGAAGAGCATATGGAAAATTCGCGTAGGGAGTTTATGAAGAAAATGGGGTCGGCCAGCCTGGCAGCGGTAGCCACAAGTATTCCCGCGGCTAGTTTCCTGAGCTCCTGCAGTAGTACTCCGACAATAAATTCCAAAGCGGACACCGTAATTTTACTTTGGATGGCTGGAGGTATGGCGCATACCGAGACTTTTGACCCCAAAGCCTATGCGCCTTACGAAAAGGGAATGGAGAGCAAACGGGTCTTAAGTTCGTTTCCCAAGGTTCCTACAGTTGTGGACGGCCTGGATTTTTCCAAAGGACTGGAATCCATTGGTAGCGTTATGGACAGGGGAGCCATTATTCGATCCTATAAATCGGCCGATTTAGGCCACATCCTTCACACACGGCATCAGTACCATTGGCATACGTGCTATGAACCACCACAATCCGTTCAAGCCCCGCATATTGGAGCTTGGATTGCCAAGGAATTGGGGCCGGTAAATCCGGTTATTCCTCCTTTTATTGCCATGGGCCAACGCTTTACCGTAGGAGAAGGTGAGGAATTAAAAGCCTTTCATTCTGCTGGATTCTTGGGTAGCGAATATGGTCCTTTTTTGATTCCAGATCCGTCAAGCGGACTTGATAGTGTTCGACCCCCGCAGGGTATGTCCGCCAAAAGGTTCGAAGCAAGGTATAAACTGTATACCGAATTGGCCAATAAGAGCGCGATAATGGAACAGGGCAGTGATTACCAGAGGGAATCATTGATACGTTCCATGGAGCAATCCTATCGGTTGTTGAATTCACCTGAGTCCCAAGTATTTGATTTGACACAAGAGTCCAAGGAGAAGTATGCCATTTATAATACCGGAAGATTTGGTTTGGGATGCCTGACCGCTAAAAGGTTGGCCATGAACGGAGCCCGGTTCGTAAGCGTTTCAACGGAATATGAACCATTTCTCGGATGGGACACCCATGAGAATGGGCATACCCGTATCGTAAAAATGAAGGAGCTGATAGACGGCCCTATTGCTCAACTCGTCAAAGATTTGGATGAATCGGGACATTTAGACAGGACACTTATCGTGTTGGCAAGTGAATTTAGCCGGGATGCTCTACTCGAGGGTCGTCCTGGGAAAAAAGTAAAAGATCAGGTGGATCAACCGGATATCATCCAGGGCGAAAAATTCTATGGCATGCATAGGCATTTTACCGATGGTAGTTCTATATTACTATGGGGAGGTGGGATCAAGAAAGGGCTGGTCTACGGGAAAACTGCCGATGAAAGACCTTGCTCGTCCATTGAAAATACCGTAGTAATAGACCAGGTACATCAGTCTATATATCATGCCTTGGGCATACATCCCGAAACAAACTATGTCATTGAAGGAAGACCTTTCTATACCACTCCGGATGGGCAGGGAAAACCTATTTTGGATTTGTTTGCTTAAAGCGGTTCTATCTACCATATCATTCAAAAATGCTTCATGTTACTCGTGGCCAACATTGAAATTGCTAAATGAAACAAATTGGGACAACTCTTGTCTATAACTTGAAAGATGGATAAAAACCGGGATTTGCTCATAAACTTCATTCTGGATATTGTTCCTATGAAACAGGGTGATGCCTTGGAAATTGCCAACTCCTTCCATCCATTGCAGCTTAAAAAAGGTGAACTTCTTGTAACAGAAAATCAAATTAACGATGATTATTTCTACCTCCAACGTGGATTAATGCGAACTTTTTTGTACGACTTAAAAGGTAACGAAATAACTACGGATTTCTTTATCGAGAACAATGTAGTTTTTGAAGTCACTTCGTTTTTCAATCGTGTACATTCGGAAGTAAACATTGAAGCGATCACGGATTGTTTTGGATTCAGGATTTCCTATGAAGAGCTCAATACGCTTTTTCACAACAAAATTGCTTTTAGGGATTTTGGACGGGCAATCCTGGTAAAGGAATTCATCTCCTCAAAAAAAAGAAACTATGGGATGATCAACCGTACCGCTGAGCAACGCTACCAAAATTTATTACTTTCAAAACCTAAAATTTTGCAACACTCACCGTTAAAATATGTAGCCTCTTATCTAGGTATTACGGATAGTACGCTGAGTAGGTTGCGAAAAAAAATATAGCCATTCCCATTTCTTGCCTTTTGTCAATTGACAACTATGAATTTCATTGGAACTTTGCCATAAAAATTAATCAATGGCAGAAATATCAATTTTCACGACACTTGGATTTGTCCTTACCACAATAGCTACTATCTGGTTATTTTTAAAGGCTTCAGGAAATAGAAGGGTCATCATATTTATCCTCATATGGGGTGGTATCGTCGGCGTTCTAGGGCTCTCCGGTTTTTATCAAAAATTGGATACCGTGCCCCCAAGGTTTATTTTCCTATTGGGACCAGTAATTCTTTTTGTCCTGTTACTATCCATTACCAAAAAAGGCAAAAGGTTCATGGACAGTCTGGATTTAAAATGGCTAACGCTGTTACATAGTGTCAGAATACCGGTTGAATTGGTGCTATATTTTGTATTCCTAGAAGGTCTGGTACCGGATTTGATGACATTTGAAGGCTATAATTTTGATATTCTTTCAGGGCTCACCGCACCGATACTGTATTATTTGGTTTTTGTCAAAAAGAAAGTAGGTAACAATGGGCTTTTGCTTTGGAACATTGTTTGTTTGGGGTTACTACTAAACATCCTGACCATTGCCGTTCTAAGTGCGCAAACGCCTTTTCAGGAAATGGCCTTTGATCAACCGAATATCGGTGTAACCTATTTTCCTTTGGTCTGGCTTCCAACGGTTATTGTTCCCATCGTATTTCTCTCACATTTGGCAAGTATTGGACAAATTCTATCTTTACGCAAGAAAAAAGTAGTTGAACCTAAATAAATTCTGGGAACTCAAAACACAGGGGATTCCGAAATAAGTATGGAGGAGGAATATTATAAAACCAAAAAATCTGTTGAAGAATATATCCGTATGGCAAAGGATGTTAATGGGAAGCAGCTTATTGGAAAACTTGAACAGGTTTTAGCACCAAAATCTATTTTACTCGAAATAGGTTCAGGTCCAGGAACGGACTGGAGAATTTTGAATAGGTCCTACCGTGTTACGGGATCTGATAACTCAACTGAATTTTTGAATCACTTGAGGGCCGAAAACCCAAACGGAACATTCCTAGAGTTGGATGCAATTACCCTACAGACTAATAAAAAGTTTGATGGGTTGTATTCAAATAAAGTATTGCATCACCTAAATGATCATGAATTAGCCGAATCGATCAAAAGGCAATATGAAGTTCTCAATACCAACGGTATAATCTGCCATTCCTTTTGGAAAGGGGAAGGTTCAGAAATTTTCAAGGGTCTTTTTGTAAAGTATCACACCGAAAAAAGTCTTAAAGAAGTCTTTGGGCAGCACTTTAAGATTCTTTCTATTGAAAGTTATGCCGAATTTGAGCAAGGAGATTCCCTACTATTGCTCGGTATCAAAAAATGATACAGAAGAACATACTTCCAAAAGGAATATGATTTTTAAGAAAATTATAAGGAGTAGGATCCGGTCATAATCTCAACCAAGTTTTCAATTTGAAGGGGTTTTTGAACAAAGCCCTTTACAAACTGAGGATACTTTTCCGCTAAGATTTTATCCGCATACTCCGTCGAAGAGGTCACCATAATGACATCAATATTCAACGGAAATTCTTCGAGGGCCATGAATTCCAAAAATTCAAACCCGTTCATTTCCGGCATATTAATATCCAATAATACCAGTTTTGGTGCCATGTTTGATTTGTTGAACCGCAAATCGTCCAAAGCTTCTTCCGGATTTGTAAAGGACTTTACCTTATCCTCCAGATGAAGCTGACGTAAAAGCACTTGATGCATTACGTTTGTCATTTCTAAATCGTCTACTAAATAAATTTCTGAGTACATTGCTTTGTAGTTTTATGAATTTGGATTACAAGGTAAAAGAGCAAAGAACGGCAAGAAAATACTTGTTGCAAACCCTTTGTTTTTTATGGTAAAACAAAAAGAACATGTGGTTTTTGTTTTATAATTTGAGCGAATCCTCTTATTTAAAACGTGCGTTATTAATCCTTTGGTATAAATGATTTCCTAAAATTTTTGATGTAATTTGTTAATAGTATATTATTTTTAAGTGTGCGGAAGGTTCTGTAGACCGTTCATACAAGTCCAATTTTAACCTCCAAAAGGGTGGTCTGTCTTACCTAAATCTTTAAGAAATTGTTGAATTGATAATCCAATACGTTTTTAGGACTATGCTTTAAAGTATCCTTTTCCCACTTTTGGATTATGTATTTCGGATGGGCAGAAAATTCTTGCCATTCAAGTACTGTGAAGCCATTGGGATTTGTTCCGATTTAAACAAACATCGGGAGTAGTAACTCCGTTAATCGTCCATATCTTCAAACTTGGTGTCCGCGGTGCCGATTTCCATATTGACATTAAAGCGTTTAAAATCCCTTCTTTTGTAATCTTGGCCATTTCCATCAAAATCAAAAAGGGCCAAATGTCCTACCGTAGTACCAGTACCGGTATCCTTAAGATCAAAAGTATCCAAAAAATTATGCTGTAGCTGTAGTTGCCCAAGTTGTGGTAACGACAAAATATCTTCGGGAATCCTTCCTGAAAACTTATTCTCCGCAAGAATCAAGGTATTGAGGTTTTTAAGCTTGGCCATGTCTAAAGGGATACTTCCCTTTATTCGGTTCCCCGCCAGTTCCAAACGCTCCAACGATTCCATGTTCCCCAATTCCTCCGGAAGTGTACCTTTTAACTCGTTATAGGATAGATAAAGCCATTTCATTCTTTT
Organism: uncultured Flavobacteriaceae bacterium; assembly: GCA_947494715.1. Taxonomy (GTDB): domain Bacteria; phylum Bacteroidota; class Bacteroidia; order Flavobacteriales; family Flavobacteriaceae; genus Ulvibacterium. The sequence continues at coordinate 31,723 of CANLWG010000023.1, forward strand.
CAGCTTTCCCAGATCTTTGGGTATTTCACCGGAAAGTGTATTGGCAAACATGTCCAATACTACTAGATTTGAAAGATTACCTATAGCTTTGGGAATAGTACCCGTAAAATGATTTTTTCCCAATCGTAGGACTTTCAACTTTTTTAAAAGCACTATGTTCTCCGGAATATCTCCCCCTATATGATTAAAGGCCAAGTTCAATACTTCCAAATGTCCTAATCTTCCTAGAGAAGCAGGTAAGGTGCCTCCAAGGTTATTGTTGAAAAGGGAGAGGGATACTACCTTTCCGTTTTTTATTTCTACTCCGTGCCATGTGGAAACCGGTTTGGAAAAATCCCAGTTGATCGTCCATGTTTCGCCCAGGGTACTCTTGTAAAAATCGATAAGTATTTCCTTTTCTTTTTTGGAAACTCTGGCAAGAAGTGTGGTAGTGGTACAAATCAAAAATAATACGAGGTAAAAACGCTTATGCATGGGCTAAAATGTATATGTTTTATTAATAAAGCTGAACATATATTTTTAAGGAATTTACTTACAAAAAAGTAATGTTTACAGATAATATGCAAAATTAATCGATGAAATGCACTTAAGTACTCTCCATTTGTTGTGAAATCATTCATTATCGTGGTAAGGAAACAATTGCCGAATCTCCAGTTCCGTTGCATCCCAAAAACCATGTAATACCAAAACTTATTTAATTTTATGGACTCTAGTTCAAGAACTATTGATCGATTTCATAATGGTCTATTTTTTTTTCAAAGATTTCACTTGACTTTGCCCCATTAAAAATAATTGTGTTGGACTTTATTTCAATTTGTAATTCTTGGTATTTTATACCCTCAAAACATTTTCAACCCCATGCAGCATTTTTCAACATTTGTGGATAACACAAAAAGGTCTCTTTAACCGGATTTTGTTCAGTGAATACAGATACCAAATGTCCCGATAGCCGGTCATAACAAAGGATAAAAGCGTAAATTAGGACGGATATAACATGTTTTGTACCACACCAGAAATTAAAGTAGTGAGCAACGGCTGGTTTCTCGGCTGAATTGTCCTACAGATGGGTTACTTTCTCTCTCCCGCTGACGTCGACCGGGATTGTTGGGGTCACCAACGGCATTTCTGAACGTGCCTCGCCAGAATAGTATGTCGGGCTGGCGTTCGGTATAGGTGGAAATCATAGCCAAAACTTTTACTGCAATTTCAAAAAATGAACAATAAAAAGATACTACTCATATTACTCCTGCTGACAAACCTGAGCATTACAGCTCAAAATATATTCAGGACCGCGTGTCGCGGAAATCTGGATAAATTGGATTCACTGCTTAACTATCAAGACATTAATCTACAAGATGATAGAGGTAGGTCGCTACTGCATTGGGCCATAGGTTGTCAAAAGAAAAAAGCCTTTGATTTTTTAATCGAAAAGGGAATTGATAGTAACATAGAAGATAATGCAAAACGCACACCTATGTACGTTGCCGTTAATTTCAATGATGAATATTCTTTTGATAGGCTTCAAAAACTACAACCCAATAACTCATGGATCCAAAGCTATGGAACAGCGCTCTTGGAACGTGCCCTATTAAACAAGAATAAACGGTTCGTTGAAAGATTAGTGAGGTCAGGCGTCGGCAGCAATACCAAGAATGAACGCGGAAGCACCCCATTGGAAATAGCAAAACGATTGGGTGCAGATGATATCTATGGATTGTTACTGTCCTTAGGTGCCGATGAAAGCCAAGTACGGAGTATCATAATAAAGGGTGAATATATGGGACAAAAGCGTCCAGAAACCGTCCCGAAATTATTTTCCCCGAATTTTATATCGACCGAAGAATCCGAATTTGGTTCTGTCTTTAATTCAAAGGGTACGGAATTTTATTTCGGGGTAGATGTAAACGGGAAAAGTGAAATTCGGTATTCCAAAATGACAAACGATCAATGGAGCAAACCCGAAACCATTTTCTCGCATAAGCAATACGGCTACAATGACCCCTTTCTTTCAAACGATGAAAACAGATTGTACTTTATTTCCAAAAGGGCCTTGGACGGCATAGGGGAACCAAAGGACGTGGACATCTGGTATGCGGAAAAAGAAAAGAAAGGATGGTCGCAACCCATTAATGCCGGTAAGAATATCAACACAAAAGGAAACGAATACTATATTTCCTTTACCAAGGATGGTTCCCTATATTTTTCATCAAACGGCCACAATCCAAACAAAACAGACTACGATATCTATTATTCCAGAAATGTAAACGGTACCTATCAAAAACCGGTTGTATTAAATGACAATATCAATACAGTAGATTATGAAGCGGATGTATTTGTTTCACCGGATGAGTCCTACATCATTTTCTGTTCCACACGCGTCAATGGATTTGGACGCGGCGATCTCTACATAAGTTTTAAAGACGAAGATGGCACTTGGACAAAGACCGTAAATATGGGTGAAGCGATAAACACTAAAAATTATGAATATTGTCCTTTTGTGACCAAGGATGGAAAATATCTATTTTACACCAGCAATCAGGATATTTACTGGGTGAGCACTGAAGTGATTCATGAAATCAAAGAAAATAGCAGGTAATACTCACAAGGGGCAATCCAGCTTTTACCCATAATTGCATACAAACAACAATGTAAGTCATTACAGAAACAGGTACGCTAAACACATGATGAAGAAAAACTATGAAAGCTATCTTAATTCCTACCTAAAAAATTTGAGTCATTCCACTCCTCGGGAAATCGATGCTATTAGACCTGATCTTACGATCAAGGAGTATCGCAAACGGGATTTTTTCCTAAAACGAGGCGACGTCCAAAAGGAAATGGGGTTCATTTCTGTGGGTTTGGTTCGCAGATACTACATTAATGAAAAAGGCAATCAAATAACAACTGGCTTTGCCAAGGAGAACGAATATCTTACAGACTATCCGGCGTTTATAAAACAGAGGCCGACCAAATACTTTCTGCAATGTATAGAGCCCTCCATAATCATTGGTGTACCCTATAGCATTATTCAGTTAAGCTACGAGAAATTCACGAACGGGCAATTGTACGGTCGATTGATGGCCGAACAGACCCTCACGATCCTAAACGATCGCATTGAGGGCTTTCTATTCAATACCGCAGAAGAAAGGTATTTGAAATTCGTTAAGGAACATCCGGAATTAATGAATCGCGTAAGCCTTACCCATTTATCTTCCTTCCTGGGAATTGAAAGGCAATCCTTGAGTAGAATTAGAAAAAGAATTACCAAAAAATGATTTTGTCACAAAGGTGTCAGGTTTTGGTCAACTTAGAAAACCATCTTCGCATTATCTTCTTACGTACTTAAAAAGGCATGTTATGAATTGGAAAAAAATATGGAAATACATACTTATGCTGCTAACCGTAGGATTCGTACTCCTTTGGTATTTTTCAGAACGCAAAATAAGTAGAATATATGGAGGTCTTACGGAGAAAGTCAGCGCTGATAGCTTCCTCCTTGATGCACATCCTGTCTTGATCAAAAATATCAGTGTCCTTTCTCAAGATGGAAAACGGTTTGTGCCCCATCAATCCGTATTGGTAGAAGAAGGCTTAATAGTTTCCATTGACTCAATTATAGACGATTCCCAAGATGCAAAAATCATCGACGGAGCAGATAAATTTTTAATCCCTGGCCTTATAGACTCTCACGTACACTTGCTGAAGAGCCCTAACGATCTATTGCTATATATCGCCAATGGGGTTACGGAAATTCGAGAAATGATGGGTGATGAAGTTCATTTGCAATGGAGACAAGAAATCGGGCAAGGGAAACGGATCGGGCCAGACATGTACATTGCCTCACCTAGAATAGCGAGTTTTGGAAAGGTTGAGGGCTGGTTTATGAATTGGACCCAAGGATTTGAATCGGTCAAGAATGAAAAAGAGGCAAAACGGCTTGTTGAGGAGATGGCAGAAAAGGGTTATGATGGCATTAAGATTTATTCTCAATTAAATGCGGACGGTTACAAGTCCATAAATAAGCTCTCCCCAAAAAGCGATCTGGATGTTATAGGCCATATTCCGTTTAGTGTGGACCTTGAGGACTTTTTAATGTCCAACCAAGAGGAAGTAGCCCACTTGGAAGAACTCATGAAACCGATACTTTGGGAAAATGGGGGATTTGATGGCATAAAGAACCAAACAGACGCCAATGATTTTCTAGCCGCTGTGGACAAAAAGACCAAGGAACTTGCGCCAGGGTTGGCTGAAAAAGATATCGTCGTAACCACTACCCTTTGGCTTATGGAAAGCTTTGTAAAACAAAAATTCAGTATAGACCAGATCTTAAGCGAAGTAGAACTGACCTATGTAAATCCCGGTTTAAGTGAGTGGGACGAAAATATACCCGGCCTGGGATGGTTACCGACCGTGAATCGGTATCGAATCTTAGATGTCGAAACCTTTACTCCCTCCCAGTTGGAGCGAATAAAAATCTTTTGGGCAGCTTATGCCGAGGCATGCAGGATTACACTACGTAACCTAAATGAAAACGGCGTAAGAATACTGGCGGGAACCGATGCAAATGTACCCTGCGCGGTACCGGGTTTTTCGCTACATGATGAATTGGTGAGTTTAAGGGAGGCAGGTATGTCTACAACCGAAGTATTGCAATCCGTTACAAGGGAACCTGGTGAATGGCTAGGTAAGAATACAGGCGTACTCAAGAACGGGGCTAAGGCCAACCTGGTTATACTGGATAAGAATCCCCTGATGGACATCGCCAACACCCGAAGCATAAACTCGGTTATGGTCAATGGGCGGTATTATGAAAAATCAGTGCTGAAGGATATGCTTAATGCCGTCAAAAACAACAATGAAGCAAGTAGGACGGTGGATATTGCACAGTACTCCAAAAAATAATCTAGGGCACATCATGAACTTATAGCTGGATTTCCAAGGAGAAATTCCGGCTATCAATTATCTTTACAAAGGCTTTAAAACCGGCCGACATTTTTCCAGAAACCAAATGATGTCTTCAATTCAGCTCGCCAATCGGTTCAGGGAAGTAATTCTGAACGGAAAATGGATTGCAAATACAAACGTACAAGATCAACTCCGTAATGTCAGCCTGGAACAGGCCGTGATCGAGATTGACAACTTGAATACTATTGCCAAACTAACTTTTCACTTAAACTATTATATTTCCGGAGTATTGAACGTTTTTGAAGGAGGTGACCTAGAAATTCGAGATAAATTTAGTTTTGACCTCCCAAAAATGAATTCGGAACAGGAATGGAGCGACCTTACCACTAATCTTTTTTCAAATGCGGAAAAATTTGCAAACCATGTTGAACATATGTCGGAAGAAAAACTCAATGCGGAATTTGTGAATACGGATTATGGTGATTTTCGAAGAAATATTGAAGGTATGATCGAACACTCTTACTATCATCTAGGGCAAATTGTATTGTTAAGGAAAATGCTTGACCAATAAATGACAGCTAACGTCCAAGGTCGCCTTTGATACATCGATACCAATGGCTTCTTCGTAATTTTCATAATTTTAAAATTGACAGTTAAATACGTGGCAAAAACTATTTCCTTTATCGAGTGCCGATCCACCTAGTATTCCAATTGGTTCTATGCAACTTTTAGGAGAAAAGAGGACTGATACGTCTAGTAAGGCTTAACTTAGAGACCGTTTTAGTTCTCCTCTTTCTCTTATTCAAGTTATGAATTCAAAGTAAAGGAGACCGTTACCAACTATTTTGAAAAAACCATCAAGATTTAAAAAAGTCGGAAGATGGAAAAATAGGATTATGAAGAAAAAAACGAGAAAAGCAATTAGAAAATTTTTAAACAGTAGCGGACTGTCAGCTATAATTGGTGTTATTATTGGAGGTTTAATTACCGCTTACATTTCATTTGAATCACAAAATCTAACAATTGAAAATCAGCAGAAAGAATTCAAAAATCAATATCTAATTCAAAAGAATTCTCAGCTATCAATATTGTTAGAAGATTTTATCGACAACTTACTAGCTTTTGGAATGACTAAAATGGAGGAAAGTACAACTAGAGACAGTATTTTAGTCAATATGAATAGTGCATCTCTAAAAATCATGCTGCTAAAAAATGATAAAATTGGCAGTAAATGTCTAGAGGTTACTGAAATTATGGATTCTTTACGAAGAACTGGTACAGGTTCGATTTCAGAAATTCATACTAAGGCTATTGGCGATTGGTCATATACGGTTCAAAATGAAATGAAAAAAATTGAATATGAAATTGATGATTATTTAATTACCAAAGAAGTTCTAGAACTATTTAAAGATGTGAAGAATGGAGAAAATGACAATTATAAAATAGTTGAATAGTTACAGTATTTCTGAAGAACAGAAATTTTAGACTTTAAATAAATAATGGGTAAAAAAAAACATAACTTTTTAATTACATTTTTTTTAACCTTCATTGGTTTAACAGCAATAGTCCTAATTGTTGAAAATTTATTTGGTGCAACAGTTGCAGGGGTTATCGGAGCCATCGCAGCGGGAATAGTTTTAAAGTATTTTGAAAAACTAGATTTAAAACCTACAATTTCTGTAAAGGCTCCAAAAAGATTCAAAAATACTGCCTACTCAACCTTAGTATCAATTCTCATATTGATTGGTTTTATTGGTATTGTTAGAGGTATACTACAATATGCTATTGTGTTTTTTGGAGATGATGTCTTTTGTAATTTATCCTATATTGCCTTTGCAACCTTATTAGACTGGAGCTCTTTCATTTTTTCTGGACTATTAATTGGTAAAATCTATCCAAAAAGAGCTCTTGCCTTAACCTACATTGCCTCCGTAACAGCATTTTTAATATTTTACCCTGAAATTTATCTACAAGAGTCATTTGATAAATTTGCTTGTTTATTTGATGGTTTCTCAGGCGAGTACTCCGAAGATTTTAGTGATGGGTTTACTTTTGGAGCAAAAATCGGTGGAGTTATTGGTTTCATTGTACGCGGATACGTCGCAGTATTATTTGCAAAAATTGCTATCAGAAAATTGAAAAATAATTAAACCGCAAATGGAAGGCAATTATCAATAGACTTTTTACTCAGACGAAAAAAACAGTTGGTAACAATACCTATAGCAAATAGGGCATAAAGTGCTATATTTAAAGGTTTGGGCGTATTTGCTAAGTCCGCCAAATCCTTTGGATTTGGCAATTAAAAAAGAAAAAATAATTACAAAACAAAAAGCGTTGGCAGTAAGTTAACCAGACCAACAAAAATCGAGTTTAACTTTAAAATTTCGATTTTTTAAAAACTGAATTTAAAACCGAAACTGAATTGAATAAAATACTTAAAAACGAATATTTTCAAATTACAGCAGGAGTAATATTCGGAATTATATTATTAATTCTTTTCATCGACAAAAAGTCATTTCTTGGAATTTTTGCATTTGTTGGTTTTTTCTTTATTATCCTGAATATAATTAGGTTAATTGATGTTCTGAATGGAAAAAAATCTGACCTAAAAAAACTGATTAAAGGAACAGTTGTTGCGCCAATATTATTAGGTTCATTTATTGGCTTCGTTGCTAACGAATTTAAACATTTAGGAAATACGATAAATAACTCTGAAATTTTTAAAGAATTTGGAATATATGGTTTAATACTTGTCGTTTTTATTGTCATTTTAAGATATAGTTTTAAGCCAAAAGAAAACCGAAAATTTAGTTTTACTGGACTTTTTGCATCGCTAATAGTGTTTCCTTTATTACTTATTTCTTGCGTGACTTTAATTAACAGATACAAAGCCGAAAAGCAATTAAACCCAATGGAATCTATTGTAAGCGAAAAAGAGTCAAAAATTGACGAAAAAGACAGTAATGATTCTCAATATTGGATTTTCACAAATGTTGGAATTTACAACGAGAAGTTCAAAGTTGAATATGAACTTTGGAATAACTTGCAAAAGAATGACACGATACTTTTGTTCATGAAGAAAGGAAATTTAGGATATGAAATAGTTGAGCGGATTGAAAAAAAAACCTACTGCCAACATTGTATCCTATGAAAAGCCCTAGTCCAGTTCTTTAAACCTGCCTACGGCAGGCAGGCTATATATAATCCGCCCTTTTTAGGGGTCACCGGCATCGGTATAATCATAAGCTATAAAAATAAATATGTGGTCCGCCGCCTTGACGGGGCCAAACAAGTTGTTTTGTGATACGGTTCTTGCTGGAATTGTGGGTTCAACAGTTTTTGGTAGATCGGTGCTCAATCACTTTGTTTCCCTTGAAATGAATAGTAAGGTCCAATCTGGATTTTAGCCTGCGCCACCTACGCATAGGATGATTTTTTATGATATAGCGTCCCAATCCTGGAGCAATTCTATTGATGGACAACAAATACACCTCAAACTTACCAACTGCAATTTGCTTTCTTTTCTTTTGCAGTCCTTTGATAATATCCTGGGCACATTCATCAGGCGTCATACCCAAGCGATGGGAGGTCTCTACCTTACCATAGGGGGTTCCATCACCACATAGTCCCTTGGCCGTTATAGCTGTATTGATAAAGCCCGGGAGTATAAAACTGACATTGAGCTTACAACCCATGTGCTCCGCCTTTAAGGATTCGAAAAAACCATGTAGCGCATGTTTTGAAGCCGAGTAGGCCGATCTTCCGGGGATGCCCATGACACCGGCAAAACTCGAAACAATTCCAAACCCACCATAGCCTTGTTGCAAATACATGGGCATGATTGCCTTGGTCAAAGCTACCGTACCGAAATAGTTGGTTTCCATAACCTTACGATCTACATCCAGTTCAGTTTCAATGACCAATCCTTTTTGTGCAATGCCGGCATTATGAATTACCCAATCCAAGCGATCCATTTGCCCAACCTGGGCTATGGCGTTTTCGATGGACCTCGGATCGGTAATGTCCAATGGAAGCGTAATCAAATCTTGAAGATTGGTGCTATTTTCCTTTAACTCGATTAATTTATCCGCCCTTCGTGCCGAAGCAATAACGATTGCTCCCAAATTATTCAATTGCATGGCCAAAGATGCGCCAATCCCTGAGGAGGCTCCGGTAATCCATACGACTTTGCCCTTGAAATCCATTTTTTTCATAGATCTAAATTTTAGTGGGGAACCACGATTATAAATTGTTGAACCAAACCTATCCTAAAAAAGTAAATAGGATGTCCGAAATCCTGTATCCTTGATAAATTAGGACAACTTTCGTGTTGGTATGGTTAATAGAAAATCCTGCACCAACAATATCAAACATAAGTGCATTGTCTCATTGTTGTATTCTGTCGGGCTAAGGAGGAGTGGCTGTTGAACTTCAGAATTGAAGATATTGACGGTAAAAGAATGCTCATTGCCGTGAAAGGTGCAAAAGGAAATAAAGATAGGATGACGGTCCTAAGCCCTACCTTACTTGAGGAATTAAGGACTTACTTCAAGGAATATAGACCTAAAGAATATTTATTTGAGGACCCTGTAAATTGCTCTTAATCCGCCTCTAGCATTTTGAGAATAATCGCCAATGCAGCCAAAAAGGCGGGTATTCAAAAAAAGTGACCCCGCATATGTTGCGCCACAGCTTTGCGACCCACTTATTGGAGGATGGAACGGATATAAGATATATTCAATTACTACTTGGACATAATTCCACCAAAACAACCGAAATCTATACCCATGTAGCGGAAACTTCGTTCAAAGGGGTCAAAGATCTCTTATCTTAGTTCCACATATAAAATAAGTATAGATCATTAATGATCTATACTCCTACGTTAGCAAATATTAAAACCAAATGAGTTATTACTGGATTTTATTAATCTTGATTGCAATCCCAATAGGTCTGTTTATGAAATCTGTTTCGGACAAATCAAAAAACTTTAACGATATTATTGAAGCGGAATTGAAAAAATACGGACTGAAGTATGTGAATTCTATGTACCCTGGACTTTTCAAAGTAGGACCATTTAAAAAACTGGAAATAACAATAGGTAAACCAATGATTAACAATGGAGCAATTCAATACGAACACACCTACTATCGAATAGTTGAACTAGAAACAAAAAAGAAACGAAAAGAAAAGATTTGGGCTAAAATTGAAACTAGTTGGTTTAAAGACACCCGAATTGAATTTAAGCCACGATTGTCTGAGATAAAAAAATAACATTTGCTAACACTGTATATAGCAAATAGGGTGATTAGTGGTTTACGAAAGTTTACTGCTATTTACCAACACCGCCAAATCGTTGATTTGGCTTTTAAGAATGAATAAGTTAAAAACAAAATACAACGCTTTGGCTCAGTGCAAACCTGAAAGTTTATCGCTTTCTATTGCCCTACTTGCCATATACTAAACGTTGTATGTAATGCCGAATAAACATATCTATGTATAATCAAGAATATTTAGAAAATCTTATAAGTGAAGGTGTTGAAGAAAATCTATCTCTTGAATACAAGTCTGCTCCGGCTTTAAATAAAGCCGATCAAAAAAAAGTCAATGAAATTGCAAAAGATGTTTCAGCTTTTGCCAACGCAGATGGTGGTATACTGATTTATGGTATTCAAGAAAATGACCATCTTCCAGAAAGAATTGACCCAATAAAAAGAAGTTTTGTAAGTCGAGAATGGTTAGAGCAAAAGATACAAGACTGCATTAGGCCCAAAATTGAAAATATCCGAATACATCCAATTAAAATAGATAATGACAACGATAAAGTTGCCTATCTAGTCGAGATTCCGAAGAGCACCACCGCTCATCAAGCATCTGATAAAAAATACTATCGAAGGCATAATTTCAATGTTTTGGCTATGTACGATCACGAAATACGTGATGTCTTTAATAGAACAAAACATCCAAAACTTAATTTGATTTTTGAAATATGGGTTTATACATACAAATCTAGTACGCCAATCAATCCTTTAGCAGCAGGACAAGCAGAAGCCAAAAACGTAACTGATTATCATTTAAAAGTCTTTGCTAAAAATGATGGAAAGGTTTTAGCTAATTATGTAAACTGTTCGATTGACATTCCTGAGGAAATTTTCGAGGAAAATTTCGAAAATGGACGAAATTTATTTACCACATACGAACTAGATAACAATGTCAGAGATTTGTTAGACGTTGAAATCCAATATCCAAATGTTCGGGAAAAACTTGGTCCAGCAAGAGTTGTTCCAATATTACCGACTAGAACCTTCAGACTAAATAGTGATTTCCCAAAATTGCATAAATTCTATAAAGATTATGCCGAAAAAGAAATAAGTTGGACTGTTTATGCTGATAATTCAGAGCCTCTTTCTGGGTCCATTAAGATTGGTGAGATTCAAGTAGAATACAAGAAGAACTAGCAAGGTACATACATACAACAACGTATCCTATGAAAAGCCTTAGTCCAGTTCTTTAAAGTTAAATACTATTTTCCCCGCCTGCCGGACGGGCAGGTTTCTTCCTTAAACCACCTTTTTTATTTTGATATAACTTGCTTCGCATCCCTGCCCGTGGCGGGCAGGCTATGTGTGATCGTCCCCTTATGGTCGTCACCGGCATCTGTATGATCAAAAGTTATAATAGAACCGGCCAGTTGCTATAAATGTGATTCCAATACCTTGGATCACCCACGTTGTTTTGTGATACGGTTCTTGCCGGAATTGTGCTGTTCAACTCTTTTTGGTACATCGGCGGTCATACCTTTGTAAAGTCGCCCATCCAATTCACTTCTGAGTGCATAGACGTAAAACATAGTGGATGCAAAAAAGGTCCCTTATTAGGAGACCTTTGGTTAGTGACCGCGGAGGGATTTGCGAGCGCACATCCTGCAAAGCTCCGCTTTGAAAATAGTTCAAACAAAAAAATGCTCAAGCAAGCTTGGCATTTTTTCTTGTCGAACTATTCATTCGTGACCGCGGAGGGATTCAAACCCCCAACCCTCAGAGCCGAAATCTGATGCGCTATTCAGTTGCGCCACGCGGCCAGTGTAATTTTAGCGTACCGCTAAAAGCGGGCTAAGATAACCTATTTTTTACTATAGTAGAAATGGTTTTCCCATCCGCCTGTCCGGCCAATTCCTTGGAAACGATGCCCATAACTTTTCCCATATCCTTCATCCCAGAAGCACCTGTGGTATCTATGGTCTGTATCACTACTTTTTCTATTTCTTCCTCGGTCAGTTGTTCTGGAAGGAACTGTTCAATAATAGCGGCCTGTGCCAGTTCGGGTTCCGCCAAATCGATCCTACCCTGTTCTGTATAAATGGATGCGCTATCCTTGCGTTGTTTTACCAATTTCTGTACCAGCTTGATTTCATCGGCTTCCGAAAGACTTCCCCCTGCCCCGCTTTCGGTCTGTGCCAATAGCAAGGCCGACTTAATGGCCCGAAGAGATTCCAAAGCTACCGAATCTTTGGACTTCATGGCCGTTTTCATTTGCTCCATTACCTGCTGTTGTAGGCCCATAACTTCTAATTTTTCGAACCGCAAAGATAAAAAAATAAACCCGAAAATAATTGTTATTTTCGGGTTTGGCCTATTTGGGGAAAATGGCAGCTAATCCACGTTATCATTTAAAAATGAATTGTTGGAACGTAATTGAATCTCTCCATTACTATCTTCACTTAGGCTAGTTCTAGAAACCTTGGCCTGTCCTGGGTTTTCATTCAAATCCACACCTTGGCGCTTATAAGCCGGTTCTTTTTCTATCTCGTCAATATTGCTGAGACTGTTCTGGAATTTATAATTGAAATCCTTTAATTTTCTTCTTCTTTCATCTGCCCTTGCCTTTAACAATTCCTCAATAGGAATTTCCATGGGGTCGATATCCTTGGATATCCGTTTTTCATCATTACCCGCTATCGTCTTTTTCTCAAATATTAGCTCGTCCTCTATTATTTTAGGGTCATACTCCTCTGCCTTGGACTTGGCACCGGTAAGCTTATTCTCCAGTTCCATATAATCATCCAAGCTATATCGGGTTTCACCATCTTTATTGTATTCCAATACAGGTACTACTTCAATATGATCGTTTACGTCTATTTCCTTTACCTCTTCATCCAAGCTAAAAGTGATTACATTTTCTTTTTCTTCATCCTCATCTTCTTCACGGGACAAAGGCATATCAAAACTCATGGTAATCTGCTCCTTTTTGGACGAGACCACTTCGGGATCAACTACTTCGATATCATTAAGGGTATCCTTGGAATCTATGATGATGAAATCATCTTCTGAGACTTCTCCCTTTACCACTTCTTCGACCACTTCTTCATAGAAAACATTAAAATTCTTGATATAGTTGGTAGTAGGAATCAAATCCATTCCCAACTCTTCCTCTTCTTCAGCCAGTTTATAGGTTATTTGAGGCACTTCACTTTCTTCCTCCTGTAGTTGATGTACAATAGCTTTTGGAGTCAAATTCTGTTCAGCTTTCTGTCCCTCTTCCAAGTTATGGATGATTTTTTTAGACTCCGTATTTACGATATCATCTTGCTGATCTATGTTAAACCCCGTGGCGATGACCGTAACGGCAATGGCCTCACCCAGGTTCTCATCCTCGCCTACACCCATAATAATATTGGCACCATAACCGGCCTCTATCTGGATGTGGTCATTGATTTCACCTATTTCATCTATAGTAATCTCTTGGGAACCGGAAACAATCAACAATAACACGTTTTTGGCCCCTGTAATCTTATTGTCGTTCAACAAGGGAGAATCCAATGCCTTTACGATGGCTTCATGGGCCCTAGAAGAACCGGATGCCATTGCGGATCCCATAATGGCCGTACCACTATTGGAAAGTACTGTTTTGGCGTCCCTAAGGTCAATATTCTGTGTATAGTGATGGGTGATAACCTCGGCAATACCCCGGGCAGCAGTGGCCAAAACCTCATCGGCCTTGGAGAAACCGGCCTTGAAGCCTAAATTTCCATACACTTCACGTAATTTATTGTTATTGATAACTATAAGGGAATCTACATTGGAGCGTAATTTTTCAATCCCAACCTGAGCCTGTTGGCAACGCATTTTACCTTCAAACTGAAAGGGCATGGTAACTATGCCCACGGTAAGCACGTCCATTTCCTTTGCCTGTTTTGCAATTACGGGAGCGGCACCAGTACCCGTTCCCCCGCCCATACCGGCAGTAATGAAAATCATTTTTGTTGTGGTATCCAGCATACCCTTAATATCCTCCATACTTTCCAATGCGGCCTGTTCCCCTACCTCGGGGTTGGCCCCGGCACCAAGTCCTTCTGTTAGGGAAACTCCCAGTTGGATCTTATTCGGTACGGCACTGTTCTGAAGCGCTTGTTGATCGGTATTGCAGATAACAAAATCAACTCCGTTTATGCCGGCCTGGAACATATGATTAATGGCGTTGCTTCCACCACCACCAACGCCAATGACCTTTATGACATTACTTTGATTTTTGGGCAGATCAAAGGCAATATTTTCAAATTCCGTGTTCTTGCTCATATTCTTTTAATTACTGGTTATTATATTCTTATACTATTCTATTCCGCATTGTCCAAAAAATCCTTGAGTTTTTCCGACCATTTATCAAAAACGGATTTTCTTTCTTTTTTGACCCTTGTGCCTCCAACAGTCTCCGGTTCATGACCCGCATAGGCCATTTCTTCTTCATTTTCAAGACTTTGCGCTACTTCTCTCTCTTTATTCTGGTTTTTTAAGGCATTCATCAAAAGACCAACTGCAGTAGCATACAAAGGGCTAGCTATAGCTTCTTCCGAGTCTCCGGCAAGATGTTCATTAGGGTAGCCGATACGGGTATCCATACCGGTAATGTACTCCACCAATTGCTTTAAGTGTTTTAGCTGACTCCCACCACCTGTAAGCACGATACCTGCAATGAGTTTCTTTTTTTGCTCTTCGTGCCCATAGTTCTTTATTTCAACATATACCTGCTCTATAATTTCGACTACTCTGGCATGAATGATCTTGGAGAGGTTCTTTAGGGTAATTTCCTTGGGCTCCCTACCGCGAAGCCCGGGAATGGATACAATTTCATTATCCCGATTCTCCCCTGGCCATGCCGAACCAAACTTGATTTTCAGTAATTCTGCCTGCTTTTCTATAATGGAACACCCCTCTTTGATATCCTCGGTAATAACACCGCCCCCAAATGGAATCACCGCGGTATGGCGAATAATACCATCCTTAAAGATGGCCAAATCCGTGGTTCCCCCACCAATATCGATCAAGGCAACTCCCGCTTCCTTCTCTTCCTGGCTCAATACGGCATCCGAAGAGGCCAAAGGTTCCAAAGTAATATTACCCAGGTCTAGACCAGCACTCTTTATACACCTCCCCACATTTTTTATGGACGAAACCTGCCCTACCACTACATGGAAATTAGCCTCCAAACGTCCCCCATACATTCCAATGGGTTGCTTGATTTCGGCTTGGCCATCAACCTTATACTCCTGTGGCAATACATGAATAATTTCCTCCCCAGGCAGCATAACCAGTTTGTATACCTGATTACATAGTTGATCCAAATCATCTTCATTGATTACCTCTTCCGAGTCCGAACGTGTAATATAATCGCTATGCTGAAGGCTTCTGATATGCTGACCCGCTATTCCCACGACGACCGAACTGATTTTTAATCCCGAATTGGCCTCGGCCTCCTCAACGGCCTGCTGAATGGATTTAATGGTTTGGGTAATATTGTTCACAACGCCCCGGTGTACGCCCAAACTTTTGGATCGTCCAATACCGAGAACCTCAATTTTTCCATATTCGTTTTCCCTGCCGATTATGGCCACGATCTTTGTTGTCCCAATGTCCAACCCAACTGAATATTTACCTTGTTCCATTGTTATCCTTAAATTTTGGTGCATACTACCTGATTGTTAAACTCCAAGTTTACCATTGCATATTCCTCCAACGTTTTATCCCTATTCGCTTTGGCATAAAACGCCTTGAAGTTGTTAAACTTTTCTTCCAGATTGTCTATACCGCCCAAATGGACTACAAACTGTTCCATTCGAAATTTCAATTGGTATCTTTCCTCTTCCTCAATGTGGATACCAATTACATTTTTACGGAGAAAATCGTCCTGATTTATATACTTCAGAATTTCATAGACATCCTCCAAACCCTTTCCTGTAATCTTACCGGTAATTATAGGAACCCTAGCAGAATGACTCATGGACAACGGCATACGTTTCCCTTCATCATCTAGATAAAACTTTGAATTCCCCTCTATGCGTCCGATTGGTTTGCGTTGAACAATTTTAGACGTAAGCTCACCATTTACAGTAAGATAAACTTGGGCACTTTTCACCATTTCATCGGCCTCGATGACCTTTTCTATAGTATTCAAAACTAATTTTTCTTTAGGCATATTTATGATAGGCCCATAATTTTGTATTAACAATTTATTAACCATGCCCTGTGTGATATAGAGATTTTGGTCTCCGACAAACTCAATGTTGACACCCTCTACTTTTTTCTTTTCGTTCCTATGGTTGGAAAATGCGTAAAGCCCCATTATTACTAGGCTAAGCGCACCAATCTTGATGTAGTTCCAATTAATTCGCATACTCCAATTCGCTTTTAATTTTAGATACTTCCAATCCTATATCCCCTGCCCCCATGGTTAAAAGGATTTCAGGATCTTGCTTTTTTATTTCTTGTATTAAATCCGATTTTTTAATTAATTTTTTATTTGGATTTTCAATTTTTCCCATTAACCACTTCGAAGAAATTCCTGACATAGGTTTTTCTCGTGCCGGGTAAATATCCAACAGGAGAACAGTATCGAATTTTGACAAACTTTCAGCAAAATCATCCGCAAAATCCTTTGTCCTCGAAAATAAATGTGGTTGAAAAACTGCTGTAATATTTTTTCCGGGGTGCATTTCCCTAACCGCATCGTAAACGGCATTGATTTCTGTAGGATGATGCGCATAATCATCGATAAATATGAAATCTTTCGATTTAATTTGATAGGAAAACCTTCGTTGTACGCCTTTAAAGGTCGCCAGTGCCAGTGCCAATTCGTCCAAGGGGTTTCCGGATTGCTCGGCCATGGCAAAAGCCGCCAATCCATTAAGCAAGTTGTGCCTACCGGGCTTGTTGAACTTAACACCTGTAATTGTAGTATGAGGTGTTACTACATCAAAAATATAGGTTCCCTGCTCTATCCGTAGATTACGGATACAATAATCCGACCCATCTTCAATTCCATACGTAGTGCCCTGTAATGGCAGGCCATTCCGTACGAACAATTGACCTCCCGGTTTTAAACGTTCCGTGAATTCTTGAAAGGATTTTCGTAACGCCGCGCTATCCCCATAAATATCAAGGTGATCGGCATCCATAGAGGTTACGCAGGCCACATCTGGATACAACTTGAGGAAGGAGCGATCAAATTCATCCGCTTCTACCACGGAATATTGTGCTCCACGAAACAAAAAATTACTATCAAAATCTTCGGATATACCACCTAAAAATGCAGTAAGCGGTGTTCCGGTTTCATTGAGCAAATGTGCCAAAATACTCGATGTTGTAGTTTTCCCATGTGTGCCGGCCACCGCAAAACAAAAGGTATCCTTGGTAATTAGGCCTAAAACTTCGGAACGTTTTTTTATTTCAAAACCTCTCTTCAAAAAGTATTGATACTCCGAATTGTCCTTGGGAACGGCAGGGGTATAGACCACAAGGGTTTTCTCTATTTCAAAAAACTGGTTAGGAATTGTATTCGCATCATCTTCATAATGTACCGATATACCTAACTTCTGCAACTCCCTGGTCAATGGCGTTTCCGTTTTGTCATATCCCGCCACGTTCTTATGGATGAACTTGAAATAACGCGCCAAGGCGGACATGCCTATACCTCCTATTCCAATGAAATACACGTTATGTATGTTAGTCAAGTTCAAAATTATACCCAGGGTTTACTTGATATATTATGTATTCAGTGCGTTTAACAATTTCTCTATTTCGTCCGCGATATGTTTCGTTGCATTGGGCATAGCCTCATTCTTTAAATTGACACCCAACTCTTCTTGCTTTTCCTTGGATTGATGCAAGTCTGAAAAAACGGTTTCAAACTTTTCATCCAACTCGGTTTCCCGTAACATCAAAGCGGCATTCCTAGCTACCAAAGCCAGTGCATTTTTGGTCTGGTGATCCTCTGCTACGTTGGGTGAAGGAATAAATATCGTCGGTTTGCCTACGATACATAATTCGGATACCGAGCCAGCTCCCGATCTTGAAATGATGTAGTCCGCCGCGGCATAGGCGAAATCCATTTTGTTCAAAAAATCGAAAACCTTGACATTCTCAGTAGTATATTTTTTGTACTGCTCAAAATACAGTTTGCCACATTGCCATACTACCTGTAGGTCTTTGGATGCAAAATATTCCAGTTCCTTTTCAATCAACTGGTTGATACGTCTGGCCCCCAAACTTCCGCCTAAGATCAACACCATCTTTTTCTCGGGATCCAACCTAAAAAAGGCCTTTGCTTTGGAACCGGTCACCTTCATATTCACCAAATCCTCCCGTACGGGATTACCAGTTTTTACAATTTTTGTAGTCGGAAAAAACTTTTCCATCCCATCGTAGGCCACACAGATTTTAGCGACTTTATCCTTGAGCAGTTTGTTGGTAATACCCGCATAGGAATTCTGTTCTTGAAGTACACAGGGAATACCCCGTCCAGAAGCCACCTGTAACAACGGGCCACTGGCAAAACCACCTGTTCCTATGACGACATCAGGTTTAAATTGGGATACTATTTTTCGCGATTTCAACAAACTACTTATCAATTTAAAGGGAAACATCAAATTTTTAAGGGTCAGTTTCCGCTGTAACCCTGTAATCCATAATCCTTCAATTTTATATCCTGCCTGCGGTACTTTCTCCATTTCCATCCGATCTTTTGCACCTACGAATAAAAATTCGGCATCCGGATACCTCCTTTTCAATTCATTGGCTAGGGCAATGGCCGGATATATATGTCCTCCCGTACCTCCTCCAGAAAGTATGACCCTATAATTGCCCACTCAACACTTGTAAAGGATTTGAATCATCAATATCCAATGTCTTTCGCTCTACTTCATTATCCTTATTGCTTGCACTCAATATGATGCCAATGGCCAAACACGTCATCCAACTGGAGGTTCCACCACTACTTATTAATGGCAAGGTCTGGCCCGTTACGGGAAACAGTTCAACTGCAACAGCCATGTTGATCAAAGCCTGAAAAACAATAGGCAGACCGACTCCTAAAACCAGCAATTTTCCAAAAATGGTTCCATTGCTATTGGCCACCACCACAATTCGGAACAATAAAAACAGATAGAAAAACATCAAAACAAAGCCACCCACAAGACCGTATTCTTCCACAATTATGGCATAAATGAAATCCGAAGAGCTTTGGGGCAAAAAATTCTTCTGTATGCTTTTGCCAGCTCCTTTACCTACAATTCCCCCCGAGGCAATGGCAATCTTGGCCTTCTCTATCTGATAGTCCGCCTCGGTATCCTCGGGATTCCAAAAATTTTCTACCCTACTCATCCAAGTATCCACACGATTGGGAAAAAGATCAGGTGCGGCCTTTGCAGTGAGTATGAAAAGTGTAAGGCAAACCATTCCTGTACCAACTATTCCAAATATGTATTTCAAAGGATATCCGCCTAAAAAACAAAGCAAAAGCACCATGGAAAATAAGATTGCAGCCGTAGAAAAATTGGCAGGCAATATCAACACAACAACCAAAAAAACAGGAATCCACAAGGGTAGGATACTTTCTTTAAAAGTGATGGCCTTATCCTTGATCTTGGTCAAATACCGAGCTACATAAATCATGAGGACCACAGCGGCCAGATTTGAAGTTTGGAACGTTATCCCCACAAAAGGAATCCGAATCCATCTGCTGGCATTGGCCCCTTCAATAGTATCTCCTTGCGCCAGCGTAAATACCAATAAAACTAGTACAACAGGCATTGCAATAATGGATAGTCCCTTAAAAAAATGGGAAGGAATCCTGTGTACCCCATAAATAATCCCAAAACCTAAAAACAAAAGCAAAGCGTGTTTAATCAAATGCCCCGTAGTGGTACCATTGCCCACAACATACACCAGGTTACTACTGGCACTATAGACAGGTAGAAACGAAAATACTGCCAATAGTGCCACAACGGCCCAAATAGCCTTATCTCC
This sequence comes from uncultured Flavobacteriaceae bacterium, assembly GCA_947494715.1. Taxonomy (GTDB): domain Bacteria; phylum Bacteroidota; class Bacteroidia; order Flavobacteriales; family Flavobacteriaceae; genus Ulvibacterium. The sequence goes on from CANLWG010000023.1 coordinate 51,921, forward strand.
CTTAATGTTTTTTAATAACCGTAACATGGGTCATAGATTCTTTATAGCTTCCTTAAATTGATTTCCCCTATCCTCGTAATTCTTAAAAAGATCAAAACTAGCACAGGCGGGAGATAGTAAAACCGAATCCCCCCTCTCAGCAATTTTGTAGGCCACCTTTACTGCTTCCTCCATAGCGAAGGTTTCTACCATTAAATCCACCACATTGCCAAATGCGTCCTTAATTTTTGTATTGTCCAGACCCAGACAAACAATGGCCTTTACCTTTTCACGGACCAAAGGCATCAAGGCCTTATAGTCGTTTCCCTTGTCAATACCCCCTACAATCCATACGGTGGGAGCACTCATACTGTCCAGGGCGAAATAAGTTGCATTTACATTGGTAGCCTTGGAATCGTTGATGTACTGTACATGATGTATTTTCAATACCTTCTCCAACCGATGAGGAGCTCCCTGAAAATTGGCTATACTTTCCCGAATGGTCTCCTTCCGGATACCTACTAATTTTGCCGCCATGGCAGCGGCCATAGTATTCTTTAGGTTGTGTTTTCCTTCCAGTGCCAAAGTGTCCGTTTTCATCGCAATTGAATTGTTTTGTGTACGAATTTGTATTTCGTTATTTTTTATATAAGCTCCTTCCTCCAACTCTTTTTGAATTGAAAAGGGCATTAATCGGGATTTGACAGGGTGCTCGGATAACCAATCCATAATTGCTTCATCGTCCATATCATATATGAAATAATCATCTTTATGCTGGTTCTTGGTAATCCTGAATTTTGAAGCAACATAATTTTCAAACTGATAGTCGTAGCGATCCAAATGATCCGGCGTTATATTGGTAACCATTGCAATTTCCGGTCTAAAATCTACTATGCCATCCAATTGAAAACTGCTGATTTCCAGGACATAATACTCATAGTTATGCTCCGCTACCATCTTTGCGAAACTATCCCCGATGTTACCGGCCATACCCACATTAAGCCCATCTTCCTTAAGAATATGGTAGGTCAACATCGTAGTGGTGGTCTTTCCATTGCTTCCGGTAATACCAATAATCTTGGCATCCGTATAGCGCGCCGCAAATTCAATTTCCGAAATTACCGGAATGCCCTTTCCCCTTAATTTTATAACTAAGGGCACGGTATCCGGAATACCCGGACTTTTCATAACCAAATCTGCGTTTAGGACAGCCGCTTCAGTATGTTTTTCCTCTTCCCAATCAATCCCAAAATGTTCAAGAACGTTTCTATACTTTATCTGTATTTTTCCTAAATCGGATACAAATACCTCATATCCCTTCTGCTTTCCCAAAATAGCGGTCCCGATACCACTTTCACCTCCACCCAACACGACCAATCGCTCCATGCTAGCGCACCTTTAATGTCACAAAGCTTATTATGGCCAACAATATTCCTATAATCCAAAAACGGGTAACTATCTTGCTTTCATGGTATCCTTTCTTTTGATAATGGTGGTGCAGGGGGGCCATTAAAAAAATGCGTTTCCCTTCGCCCAATCTCTTTTTGGTGTATTTGAAATAGCCGACCTGTAACATCACGGAAATCGATTCGGCAAAGAAAATTCCACAGAGTATTGGAATCAGCAGTTCCTTTCGTACAATAATCGCGATGACGGCAATGACTCCACCAATCGTTAAACTCCCTGTATCTCCCATAAAAACCTGTGCGGGATAGGCATTGTACCATAAGAAGCCCACCAATGCACCAACGAAAGCGGTTATAAATATTAAAAGTTCACCCGCTTTTGGAATGTAGAAAATATCCAAATAGTCGGAAAAAATGATATTCCCTGAAACCCATGCAAAAATTCCTAGGGTCATGACAATAATAGCCGATGTGCCAGCAGCTAAACCATCAATACCATCCGTTAGATTGGCACCATTGGATACAGCGGTTATAATAAAGATTACTATCGGGATAAATAGTAACCATGCATACTTTTCCGCACCGTCGCCCATCCAGGATACAAAATCGGTATAATCCAGTTCGTTATTCTTAAAGAAAGGGATATTGGTCTTAATGGATTTTATCTCCTTACCTTCCACCTCTTCAACCTTATACTGTTTTGTTATAATGGTATTGTTCTTTTCCTTCATGGTAACTTCCGGATGGAAATAGAGCGTGGCACCAACGATAAGGCCTAAAACCACCTGACCCAAAACTTTAAACCTGCCCTTTAATCCTTTTTTATCCTTCTTGAATATTTTGATATAATCGTCCACAAAACCGATGATACCCATCCAAATAATGGTGACAATCAACAGAACAATGTAGATGTTAAGGATATCGGCGAATAACAATACAGGAATTAAAGTGGACATGATAATGATCAATCCGCCCATAGTAGGGGTTCCCGCCTTCTGCTGCTGCCCCTCCAAACCTAAATCACGTATGGTCTCCCCTATCTGTTTACGCCGAAGAAAAAGTATAATACGCTTCCCATACGTAGTAGCCAAAATCAGGGAAAGCAATACCGCCATGGCCGCCCTAAATGTTTGGAATTGGAAAAGACTGGCACCTGGTACCTGATATTCATTCTCCAAATAATCAAACAAATAATATAACATGGTTAGGTTTTGGGTTTCTAAACTCTATTTATTCATACTGTTCAATACTTCCTTTACCATTTTGAAATCATCAAAATCAATACGTTCGCCATTAGTCTCCTGATAGGTCTCATGCCCTTTTCCGGCGACCAAAATGATATCATCGGTAACAGCCAACTTACAAGCCGTTTTAATAGCCTGCTCCCTATTCTCTATGGATAAAGTTTTTTTTTTGTTTTGAGGCTCCACGCCCTTTTCCATTTCCTTAATTATTGTCTCCGGTGGTTCGGATCGGGGATTGTCCGAAGTGAAAATAGCGGTGTTGCTCATAGCCGATGCGATATAGCCCATTACCGGACGCTTAGACTTGTCTCTGTCGCCACCACACCCCACAATAGTGATGACGTTTTCATTTCCAGTCCTCAACGTGTTGATAGTATCAAGCACGTTTTTAAGTGCGTCCGGCGTATGGGCATAATCAACAATGGCCGTTATATTTTTTTTGGATTTATAATATTGGAACCTCCCATTTACATTTTCCAATTCGCTCAATAACCGAAGTGTTTCCAATTTCTCCAGCCCCAAAAGGTCCGCTGTAGCGTAAATGGCAAGCATATTGTAAGCATTAAAATTGCCTATGAGTTTGGACCATACTTCGTTATCCTCAATTTTTAATAATTGTCCATCAAACTGATTCTCCAAAATTTGGGCCCTGTAATCCGCATAGGTCTTTAGGGCATAGGTATATTTTCTGGCCTTTGTGTTCTGCAACATATATAGACCATTTTTATCGTCGATATTGGTCAGGGCAAATGCCTTTTTGGGCAGATCATCGAACAATTTTTTCTTGGTATCCCGGTATTCAGCAAAAGTCTTGTGATAATCCAAATGATCATGGGACAGGTTAGTAAATAGAGCTCCCTCAAAGACCAATCCTTCAGATCTTTTTTGATGGATGCCATGTGAACTGACCTCCATAAAACAAAATTCCACCCCCGCATCGTTCATATAGGCCAGGTGCTTGTTTATCGTAATCGCGTCCGGTGTGGTAAGGGATGTAGGATACTCTTTATCATCCACCATAATTTTAATAGTAGATATGAGTCCTACTTTATAACCTGCCTTTTTAAATAACTGATACAAAAGGCTACTCACGGTGGTTTTCCCATTGGTCCCGGTAATTCCTACCAATTTCAAGTTCTTTGATGGGTTGTCGTAGTAATTGGCCGCCATTATGGCCAAGGCACTGTTCCCATTTTTTACTTCCACATAGGTCACTTCATTGACGATATTCTTGGGAAGCTCCTCGCAGATTATGGCTCGGGCCCCGGCTGCCAAGGCTTTATCAATAAATCGATGACCATCCACAACCGAACCTCTAATGGCAACAAAAACATCATCCTTGTCCACTTTTCTGGAATCAAAGTAAATATCGTTTACCTTGATATTGGTACTTCCACTAACTGCCGTTAGCCCTACCCCATATAATATGTCCTTAAGTAACTTCATGAAAGTTCCAGCACTATTTTGTCCACTGTATTTAGGTCCGTTCCTTGGGAGACCGATTGTCTCTTGACTTTCCCATTCCCTTTAACCTCTACCTCTATTCCCAAGTTTTCCAAAATGGATACGGCATCCATTCCACTCATACCTTTTACGTTGGGCACTTTGTTGTATCGTTTCTGCGCTTGAGCAAAATACTTTTGATAGGAGCTTTCCAGTGTCTGATTTTCTACCTTTTGCATATCCACCTCGTCTATCAAAGGAGAGGAAGTGTATACCTTTTGGGCAATGGATTTGAACACAGGACCGGAAACATCGGCGCCGTAGTAGCCCACACTTTTATCCGGCTCGTGTATCACTACAATACAGGAGTATTTAGGATTCTCCGCAGGGAAATATCCTGCAAAGGAGGAAATGTACCGGAGCTTATCCGGATCTTTGGATGCGTAATTCTTTTGTGCTGTACCCGTTTTTCCCGCCATGGAAAAATTTGGAGAATACAAACCGTGACCTGTACCATGCTTTTTCGACACTACATTGGCCAGTAAGTGTTGTACTTTTTCAACGGTTTCCTTGGAACATACGGCGGGATTTATGACTTCCTTTCCAAACTTTTGAATGGTTGTGTTCCACTCCTTCACTTCTTTTATCAATCGTGGTCTTACCATTTCGCCATCATTGGCAATGGCGTTATAAAATGAGAGTACCTGTAATGGCGTCATTGAAACCTCATAACCATAGGCCATCTGGGCCAAGGAAAGGCCAGACCAACCTTTTTCATTGGGATATCTGATTACAGGGGCACCCTCACCCTTTATGGGCAATCCAAGTTCCTGGTCCAACTGCATGCTGCGCAATCGATCCACATATTTTTCAGGATTCTCCTTATAGCTGTTGTGAACCATTTTGGCAAAGGCCGTATTGGATGAGACTTCAAATGCCTTGGCTAAGGAAATTTTGCCATACCCTCCCCTTTTGGAGTCTTTTATCCTATGCCTATAAATGCGCCAATATCCTCTTTCGGTATCATAGACATCACTGGTATCGATGACTTTATCCTCAAGTGCCGCAACCAAATTCATTAATTTGAAAGTTGAACCTGGTTCGTGGGATTCCCCAATGGCATAGTTTAATCGTTCATAGTACTTTCCGGCCTCGGTTCTCCCCAAATTGGAAATGGCCTTGACCTCGCCCGTCGCTGTCTCCATAACTATAACACAGCCGTGATCGGCCTTGTATTTTTCCAATTGGCCCAAAAGGGCATGATGGGCAATATCCTGCACATTAATGTCAATAGTGGAAACTACATCATAACCATCCTTGGGTTCTACAATGTTGTCAAAGCCAATAGGTTTCCATTGTCCTTTTGCTATTTTCTGCTTTAGGCGCTTCCCTTCCACCCCACGAAGGTATTGCCCAAAGGCCCCTTCCAATCCTACACGGGTATAATATCCGTTTTCATCTACACGCTCATAGCCCACACTGCGCTCGGCAATTTTTCCCAATGGGTGTTCACGTACTATTTTCTGTTCTATAATCAGCCCCCCTTTGTACGGCCCTTTTCTAAACAATGGAAAATCCTTTACGGCCATATACTCGGAATAATCCAAGTTCCGCGCCACTAGGGCATATCTATTCTTGTTGGCCTTCGCCTTTCTTAAAAGCTGTTGATAGTGTGATGATGTCTCCCCCAATAATTGTGCTAGGGCATCGGACAAAGGTTTTATGTTCTCTTTGAAATCGGCATCCTTTACCGTAAGGGCATCAAAGCGAATGGTATATTTGGAAACCGATGTGGCCAACAAGCTCCCATCGTCCGAATAGAGATTACCTCTATTAGGTTCAATGGTGAACATTTTTTCAGTACGTTTATGGGCCAGCTTCCTATACTTATCACCTTGTACCACCTGTATGTTCACCAATTTGAACAATACAGCTCCTGCAAACAGAAAAAGAAATCCTGTTACAAAATATAGTCGCTTAAGTATGCTTTTATCGGTTACGGCCACTAGTTTTCTTTATGGGAGGTTACCTTTATTTTTTTTGGCGGGACTTCGGACGGATAGAGCCTTTTTTCCTCTACGATATTCATTACTGTAGATTCCAATTTTAATCGTTGTACATCGGACCGTACATCTACAAACTCGCTTCGTAATTCCTTTACTTCCTCGTTCAATGCCGCAATCTGATGCACCTTTTTATCAGCGCTATGCGAGCTTCCGATCATTACGGTGGCCAAAAAGGAAGCAAAAATGATGAAAAGCCAATTTTTTGGTGCATCGCCACTCACCAAAAATTTTCCCTTTAATATGTCCAGTATTCCTTTTTTCATCAGTACTCTATTAATTTTTTCTATAAATCAAATCCGTTCCGCTATTCGTAATTTGGCACTTCGCGCCCTATTGTTCAGTTTAATTTCTTCTTTCGATGGAATTATCAATCCCCCTACTTTTTTAAACGGTACGCTTGTATTACCGTAAAAATCCTTTTCGGGCTCTCCCTCAAATTGCCCCGCACGTATAAACCGTTTCACCAGACGATCCTCCAAGGAATGGTAGCTAATGATACTAAGCCTTCCACCTTTGTTCACTATTTCGGGCGTTTGCATCAAAAATTCCTTGATCGCCTCTATTTCTTGGTTCACCTCGATTCGAATGGCTTGATAAATCTGCGCCAAAATCTTGTGCTCCTTGTGTTTTGGCAGGAACCGTTGTAAGGCACTTTTTAATTGTGCCGTGGTCTTGATCTGTTCCTTTTGCCGGTACTCCATCAATGCATTGGCCAAGGCCTTGGCGTTTCGTAAATCGCCATATTGAAACAATATCCTTTGTAATTCCGACGAATCATAGGTATTGACCACATCATGGGCGGTAAGCTGGTTGCGTGTGCTCATCCGCATATCCAAATCCGAGTCGAAACGCGTTGAAAACCCACGCTCGGCCTGATCAAATTGATGTGAGGAAACCCCAAAATCCCCCAGAACTCCATCCACTTTCCGAATGCCATAGAACTTTAAAAACTGCCTGATATATCGAAAATTCTCATTGATCAGGACACATCTTTCGTCATCGATCCTATTCTCCAAGGCGTCCTCATCCTGATCAAATGCAAACAACTTTCCTTCATCTCCCAACCTTCCCAGTATTTCCTTGGAATGCCCTCCGCCGCCGAAGGTTACATCCACGTATACGCCATCTTTTTTAATGTTGAGTCCTTCTACGGACTCCTTTAACAGAACAGGATTATGATACATCGTCCTTGGGCTTTTCATTGCCCATGACCTTTCTGGCCAATTTTGCATTCTCCTCCGCAGGTGCTTTTATCGAATCCTCATACAACGCCTTGTCCCATATTTCCAAATTCTTGTTTATTGAGGCGAGCACTACATCCTTAGTAATCCCTACAGTAGTGATCAGATTTTTTGGTATCAATAACCTTCCAGTACTATCTATCTCCACCGGCCTTAATCCCGCTGTATATTTTCGTATAAACTCCAAATTTTCAGGTTCATACCTGCTCTTGGTATTCAATTCCTTCATGACCGTATTCCACTCTTCCATAGGGTATAATTCCAAGCAATTATCATACATGGAACGCTTAATAACAAAGCCCTCGTTTCGTATGGGTGTCATCTGGTTCAATAGGGTAACGGGGAGTTTTACCCTACCCTTGGCATCTGCCTTACAATCATATGTCCCAAAGAAATATATATCCAAAGTACAGTCGGTTCTACTTTTTAATAACTCAAATATATAGAAATTATTACCACAATTTACCACAAAAAACCACTTTGTTAATAAAATTGGTGTTTTTTGAAGCAAAATGAACTATTTCGTAGCAACTCATTGCAAAAAAGAGGAATAGACCAATGCTGCACTGTCTAAAAAATACAAACGTATTTTATTTGGGAAAGCTGTATTTGGTGATTTTTCTATAAAAATCTATTGGATTTTTAAGTAGATAATTACTGTATTTTGTTAAGCTTCGCCTTTTGTGATCTGTTTATGAATAAATAATCTATATTTAAAGAAATTAAGCATAGGCATCCCAATGCTTGATGGCCTTGTTTTTTTATAAAGAATGTATTATCTCCATCGTAATTATGATTATCTCTATTTTCCATTGATAAAAAATGGTGGTTTCCGGGCAATTTATCTCCTTACCATTCTAATCTTGTTTCCCCTAATTTGCCCAGCACAGGCCGAAAAAGATTTAAGCCCTCATTATAACTGGTTCGATACCGTTATTGGCATTGAAAACTTGGAAATGCATTATGGTTCCGTTTACGCAGAAAAGCATAGGGCAAAAAGTAAAAAATCGAAGTTTTTTCCTTCTCCATATTTTACTTCTGGTCATGTGGTCATTGACAATTTACCCTATTATTCGCTCAACCTAAAGTATAATGTATACGAAGATGAGCTTCTGATGCAAGTTTCGAATAAACTAGGGGGAAAAGTTTTACAACTATATAAGGACAACATCAGCAGTTTTGCCATTGCTGACCATAGGTTCATAAAATTAGAAGATTCTAAAACTAACAACCAACAAATTAATTCCGGTTTTTACGAAGTCTTTCTGAAAAAACCTTCATTTACTTTATTAAAAAAGTATCGAAGACTATTGACCGAACAATTGGGTGCAAACTTGGTTTTTTACGAATTTGAAGAATTGGATCCTGAATTTGTAGTTCATTATAAGGATGCATATTATCGACTTAAAAAAATGGCCGATGTAAAGGTCCTATTTCCAGAAAATACGGTGCAGTTAAACAATTTTATAAAAAATCGACCTTCGAATTTAAGTTTTGAAGACCAGTTGAAATCCACGTTCCTATTTGTAGACACCCTATTGAATGAAGGAAAGGATAAAGCCATGAACGAATGAAGTTTTTATTCTTTTCCGTAGTTGTACTTCTATCTTTTCAGTGGTCGGTGGCACAAACCGATACTACAAAAGTAGACCTCACTTTTACCGAAGCTTCTAGATTGGAGGTCCTGAAAAAATTAGAGCAATCCACCGGATATCGTTTTTACTTAGTAGAGCAATGGTTGGGGGATGAATTAATTTCCGGTACGTATCAAAACTCTTCCTTGGTCACTATTCTTCAAGATGTTTTTAAGGAAACCGTTATCAATTTTTTCATTCTCAACGACCGTTCAATAATATTGACTCGAAATACAATAATACGTGACGAACTGCACCCTAGTTTTTATGAAAGCACACTTTCAGTAAAAGAAGATACTACAGAAATAACCGAGACTCCCTCCTACTTTTATCTGGAAGAAAAACAAAACACAAGGCGAGGCATAGAAACTGTACGAATTGGGAAAGAGCGGAAAAATATTGGCCGACAAATGTTTACCCTATCCGGCCATGTAAGAGACAAGACGACCGGTAAGCCCATTCAAAACCTGGCCATCGTGGTCAAAGGAGGCTCCAAGGGTGTAAGCACAGATGCCAATGGTTTTTATGAAATAGAGCTTCCTGCAGGGGTAAACATACTCCAAACCAAAGGCATCGGTATAGAAACCATAGAAAAACGGGTTATTATGTACAATAATGGCCAACTGGATTTTAACCCTGGCGAAAGTGCGGAGCAGTTGGACGAAGTGGTCGTTGAAAGCAACCGATTAAGAAATGTAGAAAAGGTAGTTACAGGAGTAATCGAAATCGATATCGCCGAAATAAAAAGTATTCCCTTGGTGCTGGGAGAACGTGATATTCTTAAAACGGCAATAACGTTGCCCGGGATCACCAATGCCGGGGAAGGTGCCGCAGGATATAATGTAAGGGGAGGAGGCACCGATCAAAACCTGATATTATTGGATAATGCGGTACTCTATAATCCAGCCCATTTTTTTGGCATTTTTTCCGCCTTGAATCCTTTTACAACGGGTGCTATCACTATTTATAAGGGAAGTATCCCTGCGGAATACGGAGGGCGCTTGTCTTCAGTTTTTGATATTACTACCAAAGACGCCAATACCAAAAAGTTTTCTGGGGAAGCCTCTCTTGGGCCGGTTACCAGTAACCTTGTCCTAGAGGTACCTATTGTAAAGGATAAGTCTGGTATTCTTGTTGGGGGAAGAACCACCTACTCCAATTGGATATTAAACTCCCTCGATGACGAATCACTGAAAAACAGTAAGGCATCATTTTATGATATCATCGCAAAATACAACGATCGCATTAATGAAAGGAACAACATTTCAGCCACTGCGTATTTTAGCAGGGATGCTTTTAGTATTACTTCGGATTCCGTGTTTAGTTATAGCAATCGATTAATTTCCCTGAAATGGAACCATCAACTGAACGAAAAAAATTCGGCCAATGTATCCCTGTCCAATAGCGAGTATGGTTTCGGTATTGATTTTGAAGGCAATTCCGATAAGAATTTTGACTTGGGCTATCGTATCAACGAGACGGAGCTCAAATTGAATATGCTAAAACTTGCAGGAAAATCACATAAGGTCAGCTATGGCCTATCCAGTAAGCTATACCTTGTAGATCCCGGGGATATTGAACCCGTTGGCAGCCAATCCATTATTGAACCGCTTAGTTTACAGAGGGAAAAAGGTTGGGAATCAGCTTTGTTCATTTCAGATAACTTTACGGTAAGCCCAAAATTGTCTTTTGATATAGGACTCCGCTATTCTTTCTATGCGGCACTTGGAGCATCGTCCCAAAGGATTTATGAAGCCGGGTTGCCCAAAAGTGAAGGAACGCTGGTAGAGGTGCAGGAATTTGAAAGCAATGAAATTATCAAAACCTATGGCGGACCGGAGGGCAGGGTGTCCGGCCGCTATTTTTTAACGCCAAGTTTTTCCGTAAAGGCCAGCTACAATAATACGCTTCAGTACATACATACCTTATCTAGCAATACTACGGTATCGCCTACCGATACCTGGAAACTATCGGACATTAATATTGAGCCACAAAGGGCCAATCAGGTTTCGTTAGGTCTGTTCAAAAACTTTGATGATAACCAGTATGAATTGAGCTTGGAGGGTTATTACAAAAGATCAAAAAATATTCTTGATTATAAGGTAGGGGCGCAATTATTGCTTAATGAATCCATTGAGACCGAAGTATTACAGGGTGAGGGAAAAGCCTATGGTGTTGAATTTCTATTGAAGAAAAAGGAGGGCCGTTTAAATGGATGGTTGGGGTATACCTATTCCCGTTCCTTTATAAAGTTGGATAGCGAATTTCCAGAGGAACAGATCAACAATGGTGAGTACTTTCCTGCCAATTTCGATAAACCCCATGACATAAGTTTGGTGACGAATTACAAGCTTACCAAACGTTTCAGCTTCTCGGCTAATTTTGTGTACCAAACAGGAAGGCCGGTTACCTTCCCTATAGGTTCTTATTTTCTGGATGGCGCGGAATACGCGTTGTTCAGCGACCGAAATAAGTTTCGGATTCCGGATTTCTATAGACTGGATCTGAGTTTTAATGTGGAAGGAAACCATAAAATCAAAAAATTCGCCCATAGCTTTTGGAATATATCGGTGTATAACGTGCTGGGCAGAAATAATCCATTTTCCGTCTTTTTTGTTACCGAGGATGGATCGTTACAGGCTTTCAAAAGCTCCATTTTTGCCATTCCGGTACCTACGATAACCTATAACTTTAAATTTTGAACGCATACTATCCATGAACAGGGAGCTCTCAAAATATGGCAAAATGATTTTTACCTTTTTTTGGGTATGCATCATTTTGGAGGGCTGCACGGAACCTTTCTCACCGGATATACCCTTTTCGGATAGTCTATTGGTCGTAGATGCCACGGTTACCAATGAATTAAAAAACTATGAGATTTTTCTCAGTCGATCCACCCAGGGAGACGATGACCCCAAGGTAGAATCCAATGCTACCGTCCGCATTGTTGATGATAACCAGCAACAATATCCCTTTACGGAAACAGATCCGGGCACCTATGTTTCAAATGTTATGTTCGGTGCCGAACCCAACAGGTCCTACCGTTTACTGATTACAACGGCCAGCGGCCGCGAATATGCCTCTAGTCCTGCTGTGTTGCCCCCCCAGACCTCGGAAATAATCGATGTTTATGCGGATAGGACTACGACCGATAGTGGCCTGGATGGTATGGGCATTTTTGTCAATAGTTTTGACCCTACCGGCAATTCTATCTATTATAAATATGAATATGAAGAAACCTACAAGATCATCGCACCAAAATGGAGTCCTAGCGAACTGGTGGCCGGTTCCGAAGAAAGTCAATCGGTGAGAGCGGTAAGAAGAGATCCGGACAAGGAGGAACGAACCTGTTATGCCACGGAAAAATCGAACAACATCATCATTACCAATACCTCAGGAGTCGGGGAAGATCGGGTCACCGATTTCGACGTGCGATTTATCAATAGGGACAATTTTATCATGTCACACCGGTATAGCCTACTGGTAAAGCAGTTTGTTCTATCCCGTGAAGTTTTTGAGTTTTATGAAAAGCTACAGGATTTTTCCGGTGTAGAAAGCCTATTTTCGGATAGCCAACCCGGTTTTATTGTTGGAAATATCTTCCCTCAGGATGATGGGAATGATGAAGTGGTAGGTATTTTTGAGGTATCATCCGTTTCCGAAAAAAGGGTCTTTTTCAATTATTCCGATTTTTTCCCGGATGAGGACCTGCCTCCCTTTGTTAATGAGTGCGGTCAGGTTACTTTTCCGAGCGGGTTTACTCCGACATTGTATGACTTGGTCAAATCGAACAGGGTAAGCTATACGAACGAGATACGTAACGAATTAGGAGCCCTGGAAGCATATATAGTTGTCCCTAGAATATGCGGTGATTGTACAGTATTGGGGAGTAATGTTATACCTGATTTTTGGAAAGAATGAATACAAAAAAGGTCATACAAAAACTATTTCCCCTTTGTGCGCTACTATTTTTGGTGCCAAATTTTAACCATGGGCAATACCAAATAAGTTCCAAAGAGGAAATCGAAGGCTTTAAAAGTATTCCCGGCGAGACTGTTTTTGTCCATTACAATGACCCTTTATTGCTGGTAGGCGAGTATTTGTATTATAAATTGTACTGCCTAAAGGAAAACGACTTAACCCCCAGCCCTATTAGTAAAATGGCTTATGTAGAATTGGTGGGCGAGGACAAAAACTTAGTTTTTAGGCATAAGATACCGCTTACCTTTGGGATGGGGCAGGGAGATTTCTTTATACCTACCACCGTTCCCTCAGGGAATTATAAACTGATTGGTTATACCCAATGGATGTTCAATGCCAATCATCAGGATTTTTTCACGGCCGATATCAATATCATAAATCCGTATCAGGAACTTCCCAAAACCAAATCCTCCCAAATGGAGATCAGTGGACAACTTGACCAAAGCCCAAATGGACCCAACACTTCGGATTCATCCAAAGCACAACTGAAATCTACTTTTTTAAAAATCGAATCGGACAAGGAAAAATATGGGAAACGGGAAAGAGTATCCTTAAGAATCAGTACTGGAACGGCTCCTGCTCATGGAGATTACTCGCTTTCCGTACGTAAAAAGTACGCTGAAATACCTAGTGCCAAAATCACGGCGACTCAATTCTCCCTTAATGCCGATACCAGTAAAAAATCGCATGGTATGGCACTAAATGATTGGATTTATTTGCCAGAATTACGTGGTGAACTCATATCGGGCCGAGTAGTTTCCAAAGTAGACAACACTCCTATGACCTATGGAAAATTGAGTCTTTCTTTTTTTGGGGACCATCCTGTCGTACAGATCGTAAATACAAACGGGAAAGGTGTTTTTCATTCCAATCTTAATCAAATTGACAGAAGCGATCTTACTGCCTTACAGGTCTTGGGAAATGACAAAGAGCAATGGCTCATACTGCTAGACACCGTTCCCCGACCCAACTATGACGAACTTGATTTCATGGAATTTTCCATTTCCCAAAACCTAAATCCCTTGATTCTTGAGCGTAGCATTTACAATCAAGTAGAAAATGCCTATTTTGAACAAAAGGCGGATAGTACCTTACGTATCGACTTAAAATTACCCGTTTACCATAAACTGGAGGAAACCTATATTTTGGATGATTATGCACGCTTTCCAACATTAAAGGAAACCGTAGTTGAAATAATCAACGGCGTACTGTTCAGGAAGGTTAAAGGCAAGTTCAAGTTTTTGGTAAGAAGCGACGACACCTATCTTTTGGGGCCCGATGATACCCCATTGGTTTTAGTGGATGGCTTGCTATTGGAAGACCTTTCTGGTTTAGTTGCCTATGATGTTAAGGGAATTGAGCGCATAGGTATTTCCCGACACGAATATTATATAGGTCCGCAGCTTTATAAGGGTATTGTGTCCATCAGCACCAAGGAAAATGATTTTTTATCCAAAACAAACCTAAATCATGTGCAGCAAGTAAAAATAGCAAGCCCCATTTCCTTAAAACAGTATTACTTTCAGCATTATGCCGAACAGGCGGAAACAAGACGATTACCCGATTATAGACACCAACTGTTCTGGAAACCCGATCTGGAATTGAAAAAGGGCGAAACTACCTTGATTTTCTATACCTCCGACAATAGCGGAGAATATGAAATATCGCTCGAAGGTTTTACCCAAGAGGGAAAACCTGTATCAATTTCAGAGTATATACTTGTAGAATAATCAACTAAAACGACCATTCTTGGTCCAAATATGTAGAATACACCTAAGAAAGCTCCTCGATGAAACATTTTGGTTATGGCTATTATGTGGAGAAAATCATAAAATCAAATATTTTACCCATAACAATATATCCGAGAGCAACATTTTAGATAGTGATAAGGCATTTTCAGGGAATGTCGAGTACAGATTGCCGAAATTACATATGAGTTCTGTTTTAGTAATTCCCGAGCCCATCTTAACCCATAACTTTAAATTTTGAACCGCACCGTAGTAATGAACAGGAGGCTCTCAAAATATGGCAAAATGATTTTTACCTTTTTTTTGGTATCCGTCATTTTGGAGGGCTGCACGGAACCTTTTTCACCGGATATACCTTTTTCGGATAGTCTTTTGGTCGTAGATGCCACTTTTACCAATGAGTTAAAGAATCATGAGGTTTTTCTAAGCCGATCCACCCAAGGAGACAATGAGCCCAAGGTAGAATCCAATGGCACGGTTCGTATTGTTGACGATAACCAGCTACAATATCCATTTACGGAAACAGATCCGGGTGTCTACGTTTCAGATGTTATGTTCGGTGCCGAACCCAACAGGTCCTACCGTTTACTGATTACAACGGCCAGTGGCCGCGAATATGCCTCTAGCCCCGTTGTACTGCCCCAGACCACGGAAATAGCCGATGTTTATGCGGAAAGGACCACGACCGATAGTGGACTGGATGGTATGGGCATCTTTGTCAATAGTTTTGACCCTACCGGGAATTCCATCTATTACAAATATGAATATGAGGAAACCTATAAGATCATAGCTCCAAGATGGGTGCCCTTTAGGTTGGCCATAGTTAACGAAAATCCTTTGGTTATAGAAGATTTTTCCCGGCAAGGGCAGAAAATCTGCTTTGCATCGAAAAAATCAAATACCCTTATTCTAACAAATACTTCAGGTGTCGGGGAAGATCGGGTCACCGATTTCAATGTTCGATTTATCAATCGGAACGACTATATTATTTCGCATCGGTATAGCTTATTGGTAAAACAGTTTGTTTTATCCAGGGAAACTTTTGAGTTTTATGAAAAACTACAGGACTTTTCAGGTGTAGAAAGTTTATTTTCGGATAGCCAGCCCGGTTTCATTGTTGGAAATATCTTCCCGCAGGATGATGGGAATGATGAGGTTGTAGGTATTTTTGAAGTTTCATCCGTTTCGGAAAAAAGAATCTTTTTCAACTATTCGGATTTTTTTCCCGATGAAGATCTACCCCCCTTTGTGGAAGAATGTCCTACTGGAGTCAATATTGCCCCCCAAACCGAGGAATTGGGACGATTAATCCGGGCAAACTTAATAAGTTTCAGTGGTTTCAACGCTAATCCTCCCCCGCCGGGAGAAGGATTATATTTTGTACAACCCAGGGTATGTGGGGATTGCACGGTATTGGGAAGTGAAACTATACCCAGCTTTTGGGAAGAATAAGAAAATACCGCTCAAAGGTTTACGCAAAAAAGGGGGAAACCTACATCCATTTTTAAATTTCATATTTATGGAATAGTCATGATAAACTACACTGATATTCGTTCTTTTTAAAAATTCTTTTTTACTTAATACATGCTTTCCCATTTTTTATATTTGGTAAGAAATAGGTTAGGGTGCCGGAAAAATTTAAGTTATAACTTAAAAATCTCTGGCGTATATACAGATTCATAGCTATTGTAGGGAAATGTCTATATTTGCCAGCAAGCACCTGAAGTATCCTGGATGGAAGAAAAGCTTACAACAGAAGGAAAATACCGGTATATTGAAGTAGGGGAAGGTGCCCCTATTATTATATTACATGGTCTCATGGGAGGATTGAGCAATTTCCATGGTGTTACCGATCATTTTCCCACAAAAGGGTATAAGGTTTTGGTTCCCGAACTGCCCATTTATGATATGCCGCTTCTAAAGACCAATGTAAAACAGTTTGCCAAGTTTTTAGAAGGGTTTATAAAGTTTAAGGGACTAAAGGATGTAATTCTGCTAGGGAACTCACTAGGTGGCCATATAGGCCTTTTATATACCAAATTGTATCCGGAAAGGATAAAAGGATTAGTAATTACCGGAAGTTCTGGACTTTATGAAAGTGCCATGGGCGATGGTTATCCTAGACGTGGGGACTATGAATTCATTAAAAAAAAGGCCCAAAATGTGTTTTATGACCCGGAAGTAGCTACTAAGGAGATTGTCGATGAGGTCTTTGCCACGGTCAATAACCGAAATAAGATTATTAAGACCTTGGCCATTGCCAAAAGTGCCATACGCCATAATATGGCAAAGGACCTTCCAAAAATGCATACCCCTACCTGTATCATATGGGGGGAGGACGATAACGTTACACCACCCAATGTTGCCAAGGAATTCCACGAGCTTTTGCCGGATTCCGAATTGTTCTGGATCAAGGAATGTGGCCACGCCCCGATGATGGAGCATCCAGAGGAATTCAACATAATATTGGATGCTTGGCTGGAAAAACGCGATTTCTAAAAGGTTCACCCCATGAAAATAAAGTCGGCCCATTTTGTGATGAGCAACTCCAATGTGGCCCAATGTCCCAATGAACCGTTGCCGGAATACGTATTTATTGGTCGATCTAATGTAGGCAAGTCGTCCCTGATCAATATGCTGGTACAACGAAAGAGCTTGGCCAAAACTTCGGGACGACCTGGTAAGACGCAACTGATCAATCACTTTAAAATCAATGAAAATTGGTTTTTAGTGGATCTTCCTGGTTATGGTTATGCCCGTGTTTCAAAAAAAGAAAAAAAGACCTTCCAGAAATACATCACAGATTATTTTCTTCAACGTAAGCAATTGGTCTGTGCCTTTGTATTGATCGATATTCGTCACGAACCCCAAAAAATAGACTTGGAATTTATGCAATGGATGGGAGAGAATGCCATCCCTTTTGCCATCATTTTTACCAAAGCGGACAAATTGAAACCGCAAGTCTTGGAAACCCGAGCCCATGAATACATCCAAAAGCTATTGGAAGGTATCTGGGAGGAAGCGCCTAGCCATTTTATCACTTCGTCTACCAAGGGAACCGGGCGGGAAGCCGTTTTGGCCTATATTGATGCTATCAATGAAGAGTTCCGCAAACAGGTGAAGTAGACGGAGAGTTTAATTTTAAGTTTTAAGTTCTGAGTTTTAAGTGTTGAGTTTTGTGATTTTGGAATTTGAGTTTTGGATTTTGTGATTTGTGATTTGAGACTTAGTGCTTCGACTTCGCTGAGCATGATATGTGTAACTATTGGTTTCTGGTTACTGGTTACTGGTTACTGGTTACTGGAAGTTAAGTGTTGAGTGTTAAGTTTTGGAATCCGAATTTTACAAAAAACTATTTTTTCTTTCCGTAATCAACCTGATTAGCGCATTAGCATCTTCCAAAGTATTCAATTCCTCCGTTTTGATAAAAACCTCCAATTCTTCCCCCACCAAAGCGAGGACAATAGGAAAAGTAAACTTATAACCGAATTTTGATCGATACGCCTTGGCAAACTCGTCCCGATGCAAAAACTCAAGGTTCAAATCGGATTGTTTTCTAAATTCCTTCCAAATCTTATTTTCGGTAAAGGCCCCATAGGTAATATCGCAGAGGTTGCATTCGTAGGTAGCCGGGCTTAATATCTTATGCGCCCCGTCTATCAATTGGTTACGTAATCCGGAATCGGCATTGTAAATAAAGATGAGTTTTTCAAGTTTCATAGCATTCCAATTGAAGGGTAAAGATCTATATTTATAGCACATAAATTATTCTTTTCATGTACCGGAAATCCTTTTATGCACTTTTGGTTGTCGTCTTGGTATTTGTCCATGGTAGGTCACAAAAAACAACCGCTGCTTACAGTTCGGAAAATTTAAAGATAATTCCCTTAACGGAACATAGCTTTGTCCATATTTCGTATCTGAACGTACCTGAATATGGCCGAGTAGCATGCAATGGTGCAATTTATATGTATTCTGGCGAAGCCGTTGTTTTTGACACCCCTGTTGATGATGCCGTTTCCCGGGAGCTCATCCAATGGATTACAGAAACAAAGAAGCATCAGGTAACCGCTGTGGTTATCAACCATTTTCACAATGATTGTGTCGGAGGGCTGGCGTCTTTCCACGATTTGGATATTCCTTCTTATGCGAACCAACAAACCTTGGTTTTGGCGAAGCAAGAGGGCCATACGGTCCCAAAAGTAGGTTTTGAGAATAAGATGGAGCTTAAGGTGGGTAACCAAATCGTAGTGAATCGATTTTTTGGGGAAGCACACACATCGGATAATATCATAAGTTATATTCCCAGCGAAGCTCTTATTTTTGGAGGCTGTGCGGTAAAGTCCATGGGAGCGGGTAAGGGAAACCTTGAGGATGCCAATATTGCGGAATGGAGTGCTACCATGGAGAAAATAAAAAAGACCTATCCCAATATACAAACCGTGATTCCGGGACATGGTGATCCTGGCGGAATAGAACTCCTGGAGTATACCCGAGATATGTTTAAAAAGAAATGAATCCAATAGAATAGCAAATGAACAAATTACTTCTCACCCTTACCCTCGCCTGTTTAGTACTTTCCTGTGCCGAAAAACCCAAAGAACAAATTCCGCCCATCGAGGCACCCTTTTCCGATGTGGACACCTTGGCCATTAATGATTGGTGGAACCGGGGGGCTAATCCCATTATCGATTTAAAGGTAGGCCGGGATAGTGTGGTCGCTTTTGGCATCTATACCGTGCACAACAAAATCCTAAAATTATCGGCCCAATTATATCCGCTATATCCCGAGGAGACCCGTGAGGTTCGTCTGGAAATCGAAAAAAATGGAGAATGGACTGAAATCCAGAAACAAAAAGTAAACGATATTGGTTGGTCCACCTTGTTTCGCGTAGCCGATTGGGACGATACCCAGGATACCCCATATCGGATCCGCCACGGGGAGAAAGCTTTTTTTCAGGGATTGGTGCGTAAGAATCCAACGGACAAAACCGAGATCAGTATTGCCGCCCTTTCTTGCAACTCCAACAAGGATCGTGGTATGCGCGAGAATTATGTTCGGAACATCAACCACCAGGATCCCGATATTATCTTCTTTGCCGGTGACCAATCCTATGACCATACGGAACATACGGCGGCCTGGCTAAAATTCGGCCTACAGTTTAAGGAAACCTTTCGAAACCGGCCCGGTGTTGCCATTCCGGATGATCACGATATTGGCCAAGGCAATCTTTGGGGCGAAAATGGTAAGGTTTCCACCTCCCCCGGAGGCCCGGATGGCGGGTATACCTATCACCCGGAATATGTAAAAATGGTGGAGCGCTGCCAAACGGCCCACTTACCAGACCCTTATGATGCCACACCTGTAGAACAGGGTATTGGGGTATATTACACCAATTTAGAACTAGGAGGCGTAGATTTCGCCATTATCGAGGATCGTAAATTCAAGTCGGGACCCGAGGGGAAAATCCCGCAACAAGGCCCACGGCCTGATCATATCCGAAATCCGGACTATGATCCGGCCTCCATAGACCTTCTAGGACTGACCTTATTGGGTGATCGCCAGCTTACCTTTTTGGAGGATTGGGGCGGTCAAAACCCTGAGGCCCTAAAAGTGGTACTTTCCCAGACCGGTTTCTGTGGTGGGGCCCATATCCATGGCTCCCTGGACAACCGCCTCCATGCCGATCTGGACAGTAACGGTTGGCCCCAGACCGGACGTAACAAGGCACTAAGATTGATTAAAAAAGCAGGCGCCGTACATATTGCAGGCGACCAACATTTGGCCACGGTAATCCAACAGGGGATAGACGAATTTGGGGACGGCCCTTGGGCCTTTGTGGTCCCGGCCATTGTAAATGATTACTATAGCCGCTGGTGGTGGCCGGAAGATGAAAAACCCGGAGCCCACCCCAACCTGGATACCTCCCTTCCCTGGACCGGAGACTATCTGGATGGGTTTCACAACAAAATCCGGATGATGGCCTATGTAAACCCGGAAAGCTCCTCCAAGGGCGGCGGCTATGGCCTGATCCGCTTTAATAAGACGGACCGTACGGCTACGTTTGAGTGCTGGCCCCGATATGCGGATGTGACCCAAGCGGACGCGGCCCAGTTTGAAGGATGGCCCATTACGATTTCCATGGAATAGGGGGCTACCATATTCTTTGGATTAACTATACTTGTTTTCCTCGGTTTTTCGTAGGGTTTTTAAGGATGTTTAAATGCGAATATCGATTATGTGATTGATATACCAAAGTTGGCAACAAGCTTGAAAACTCTGTAAAAAAACAACAATCGGCACAGAATTTGTAAATTTGAGTAAAACGGATTAGAAATGGACTTACAGACCAGAAAGTTGACCTTTATACAGGAGTTTTTACGCATTCAGAACGAGGATATCATAAGTGGACTTGAAAAAATGCTGAAAAAACGGAAAGCAGAACTCTATGAAGAGAGTCTCAAACCAATGTCAATGGAGCAATTCGACACTGATATTGATCAATCATTGGAAGATTCTGCAAATGATAGGGTTATCAACGCAAGAGATTTGAAAGAAGAAATCAAAAAATGGAGCTGACCGTTTTTTGGACAGAGTTCGCAAAAGATAAACTTGACGACATCTTTGAATATTACAAACTGAAATCAAAAAGTGCCAAAGTCGCTAAAAAAGTTGTGGATTCAATTGTCGACCAAACCATAGGACTTGAAAAACAGCCTAACATCGGTCAGAAAGAAGAACTTTTATCGGATCGTCCCCAAGGTTTCAGATATTTGGTTTTTAAAAGTTACAAAATCATCTACTGGATTAACGAACCAAAAAATCGAATAGACATCACTCACGTTTTCGACACTAGGCAAAACCCCTCTAAAATTAGAGAAACCGAATAAGAAAGTTAAGGAAAACCTGCATGGAAACTGAGCGGGACGAAAAGCCCGGTGCCCACCCCAACCCAGATACCACCCTGCCCTGGACCGGGGATTATCTGGATGGGTTCAACAACAAAATACGGGATGGCCTATGCAAATCCCGAAAGCTCCTCCAAGGGCGGAGGCTATGGTTTGATTCGTTTTAATACCACGGACCGGATGGCTACTTTTGAATGCTGGCCCCGCTATGTGGACGTAACCCAAGCGGACGCGGCCCAGTTTGAGGGCTGGCCCATTACGGTTTCCATGGAATAGCCTGTACTATCAAAATGTATACCGATTTACGTTTATAGTCGTTTGTAAATGCTTGTTTTTGTTCCCATCCGAAGCGGGCAAGTGTACACAATTACATCGTGCTTTTAGATGGGTATACTTGATTTTATGGAAAAATTGTAGGAATTTTATAGTATTGTTTATATCCCTACGTTAGCAAATATTATGAAACAACTTGTATTACCCTTTTTATTTTTTTTCTGTTACCTAACCAATGGACAAGAATTATCTAAAAAAGAATTTAACGAAATGTTCTTGGAATCAGGTAAGGTACTCGATTACATCCTGAAAGGGGAGGCTAATGAAATTGGAGAATTCCTTCAAATTAAGGAATTAGAAAACTTTAAGGATTTTGAAAAAATTTTCACAGAAAGAAAAATCATGTTCAATAGTAAACCTGACCATACATATGCTCATCCATACTTTTACTTAACAGATTCTGAAAATATCCTTGAACTAACAATTCCAGGGGTAAAAATTCTGGAAAGGAGAAAAGATGAGAATTATGCAAGAAGTGAGTATTATTTTGTCTTAAAAGCTCACGTAGTATATGATTGGGAAAATGAAGAAGTAAAGTTTACAAATGCAGGAATACTTACTAATGAGATGGGTTTTGAACAATGGTGGCTTGGACAGTTTGAAAATTACCTGTTCGAAGTTAAGAAAGTGTCGGACAAATTTGGATTTACTCCTCCTGCTCCTCCCTGTCCGCCAAAAAATCTTAAATCCTAAAAGAGCGGGATAAATAACATTTGCTAACAAAAGTAACCGTTGCACAACCCAATAATTTTAGAAGAAATCACCTTTTATAGGCCTCTTTAATGAGGCTTTTTTAGTTTCC
>CANLWG010000024.1 GCA_947494715.1 uncultured Flavobacteriaceae bacterium
TGGCATGAAAAAAGCCTCTTAAAGAGGCTTAGATCCATCCGGTCTGTGATCAATTATTCCCTTGCGCAACGGTTACCCGTGTTGGCTGTAGTTTTTATTTTTTTAAAATATTCAAAATGTCAGCGACTAAATATGCTCCACAAACTCCAATTCCGAAAAGTCCGTGAATCGCTTTTCCATTCGGCAATATTTCGGTCAGGCAGAAATAAATAATTACTATACAAACAGGATAAAATATAATTCGGGTTAAAATTTTCTTTAGAGTCCACTCATTTTCTTCTGGTTTTTCTTGTCTTGGCAGGTTTTTGAATTTTTCAGGATATTTTTTTCTTTCAATATTTTCAATGGCCACTTTTAATTCCTCGGTCATTATTTTTTTCTCGTGATTCGTTGCTCTTCGCATAATAAGAAACAAAAAAAGTGCTGTTACCAAAATGAATAGTGAAAGAGCGAGTCCTTCTTTTAGTTCATTTCCAAATAAGGGAAGAATGGCAAAAAGTCCAAGCGCAACGAACGTTAATAGGTTGATAAATTTTCCAAATGGATTTAATTCCGTTGAAATTCCTTTGAGTCGATTTTCAGAATCGAACTTTAAATGAAAAATGGGATATCCGCCTCTTAACCAATAAGATGAAGTCCAGAGAAGAATTTCATTTTTACGTATTTCACCACTGTACTTTAAAGTGTTGTAAAAGAACGCATCATTGAAATGGGTTCCAAGTGTGCTTTTTTTGTTTTCTAGCACTAATTCCTCAATGTCCGTTTTTTCAATCACTAATTCTTTTCAAATTACAGCCAACGTAGGAGTATAGATCATTAATGATCTATACTTATTTTATGTGCGGAACTAAGATAAGAGATCTTTTATGCTATTGAAGGAGGTTTCCGCTACATGGGTGTAAATTTCCGTCGTTTTGGTAGAGTTGTGCCCCAATAACAGCTGAATGTGCCTTATATCTGTACCACCCTCCAATAGATGAGTGGCGAAACTATGCCTAAGCATATGTGGCGTTACCTTTTTAAATATACCGGCCCTTCTAGCGGCATTGGAAATTATTTTCAATACGCTGGATGCGGAATAGGAGTTGTTTCCCGGCCCTTCAAAGAGAAAACTCTTCGGCCTATATTCAATGTAATATTCTCGAAGGTCCTTCAAAAGGATAGGGCTAAGGACGGTCATTCTGTCTTTATTTCCCTTTGCTGCCCTGACACAGATGAGCATTCGTTTTCCATCTATATCCTCCAGTTTAAGGTTCAATAGTTCGCTTCTTCTTAGGCCGGCAGAGTACAATAGTGAAACGATACAGCGGTGCTTTAGGTTGTTGGTGCTGTTTATCAGGTCAAGTACTTCCTTTTTCGAAAGTACCTTGGGCAGTTGTCTTTGTTTTCTTGGTCTCTCAATGGCATAAAACCTGTTGGGCATGCCCATGACCGCCTCAAAGTAGAATTTGATACTGTTCACTGTTTGGTTTAAATAGGAGTGTGAACACCCATTGCCTGAAAGCTTCTGCAAATACTGCCTTACCTCATGCTCGGTAATATCCTTTGGCTCTATATTTTTGAAATGGTTGATAAAGCGTTCGAAGTGGTGCACATAGGTCTTTACGGTGTTCTCTGAATATTTTTTGATTTCCAGTTTGTCCAGATATTCATCCGGACACCGTTTGATATCCCTATCCAGGATCCGATTGCGATACCAAGAAATATTTTTTGGTTTTTCAGCGTTCAATTCGCCATTTGACTCAAAAAAATAATTACCGTTTATCCAGACCTCGCCCCTGAAGTTGTTAAAAATAATTCCCAGATTGGTCTTGTTGTTTTCAATGTGGTACATGGCAAAGTCCTCCAACCACTTAACCCTGGGCAATTTTTCTACCAATGCCTGAACGACTTTGTCGGATTTGAACTGTAGCCCGATATGTTTATTGCCATCGATCAACAAATGTTTTAACGTTATACTTCTTCCCTTGAACATGATGGTTTTTTGGCAATATCATAAAAGAAAATGATTTAATCGTATATTAACCGAATAATATTCGAATGCACATTCAATTAATTTATTGCTGATGAGAATCCAGGAAAACTGCCTTTATTGTGAAAAACCCCTTACCGGAAGAACGGACAAGAAATACTGCGACCTTCATTGTAAAAGTGCCTACCAATATCAAAAACAAAGATTGGAACCAGAACGTTTTTATAACAAGGTGGACAATCAACTTAGGTTGAACCGAAAACTTCTGAAGGAGTACAACAGGGCGGGAAAATCCATTATAAGATCCAAAGTGCTTTTGGATGCTGGTTTCGACCCAAACTTTTTCACCCATTATTGGAAGAACCAAAAAGGGGAGGTATATCTCTTTGTATATGAGTATGGCTTTTTGAAGAAGTTCGAAAATGAAAAGGAAAAATACGTTTTGGTTATTTGGCAGGAATACATGGCCAAAAACCTAGGGAAATATGGGTTGCGAAGAGCATAATTATACTTGCGCATAGCCTAAATCTCATCGGATGAAACCCGATAGCCGGAACATGGTTACCCCTCCTCCTGCAACGTTTTTATATCGGCGATCAATTGGACAATGGCAGTCTTGTTCAAACCATTGTAAATACCTCGGATGTGTCTGTTTTTATCCACTAGGATAAAGTTTTCCGTATGTAAGAAATCGTCCTCCCCTTTGGGAACACCCAGATTTTCCTCCACAAAATAGGCATAGCGTCCCAGACCATAGATTTCCTTTCGTTCCCCGGTTACCAAATGCCATTTATTGGGAATAACACCTTTGGTGTCGGCATAATTTTTTAAAATAGGTACGGAATCATATTCCGGTGTAACGGAATGGGAGAGTAATAGAACGCTGTCATCATTTTTGAACGCTTCTTGCACCAAGGCCATATGCGAAGTCATTTTGGGACAGATACCCGGGCAGGAGGTAAAAAAGAAGTCCGTTACGTAAATTTTGTTGTCAAAGGTCTTTTGGGTAACGGTGTCCCCCAATTGGTTCACCAGTTTAAAAGGGGCCACTTTATGCAATCCGAAAATGGAATCACTGCTTTGGGGCAACCACTTAGGTGTAAACGAGGGGTCATCATAATAGGGGAGGGTTTCTACCCGGCTAACGACCTCTTTTTTAGTTTCCGTACGGCATCCCAGTGCAACAAGGACCCATATTAAAAGTAAGGGCAGCTTATCTTTGGACCACTTCATCTTTTAAGGTATAACATAGATTGGACCGCTTTAGGCCAAAAAAACGCCCGTTCTTGGCCTCATAATTGGCGTACAATTTTCCGGTCCGCAACCAGGCCTGTTGCAAGCCTTCTTCCTTCCCTCGGTCAAAATGCATTAGTCGGGCGATCTGTCCGTTCGGATACCATCTTTTTTGCTTCCCGTGGCGCTGGCGATTTACATAATGGGATTCGGAACTCAATGCTCCATTGGGCCACCATGTCCTGGCCATCCCTTCCAAACGGTTTTCCACATAGTTTTTCTTGCTCGCCAAGGCACCATCAGTATACCATTTTAAGGCGACACCCTGTTTTTTTCCATTATGGAACCCCATTTTTTCGGCAATCGTCCCGTTGGGGTGATGGGTTAGGGCAAACCCGTTGAAGGGATGGCCCTCATACAACCATTGTCCGGTATTGGGGTATAATCGCAGTTCGCTTTTATGTACCTCGGTACTGGAAATTTTGATGGCCTCACTGTTAATTTCTTTACCGACCGGGGAGAAAGCAAAAAGCAGTACCGCCCAACTGAAAACCTTAATTGATGGCATAGGGCGTTCCTTGATAATCTCCTGGGAAAAGAATATAGTACGCATTCAAATAGAGCTCGTTTTCAATGTGATAGTGGTACAAGGCCTCGTCCGAATGCTGTGTAGTTGTTGTGTGGCCGCCAGAGGCATCCAAATCCGTGGGATAGTCCCCTGTGGCATTACATTTTCTCCCATAAATAAAGAAGCCATCGGCCAAAATACCGATCAATTCGTCATCATCCTCAGACCAGGCGGTAGGCTCTAAATGATAGTGGTATACCGAAGGGCCAATATGACCGCCGGTATAATCCAGACTGGCCGCGGCCCCGTCCAAGGGACCGTTCCCTTCCTGATCGTTAAAAATGGCCGCACCGCTTACCGCAATACCTATGGCACCTAAACTGGTAGAGGTACTGCGGGCTGCCAACTCGGGATGGGCCGGTACCGTGAGGGTAGCGGAACCATCAAAATTGGGGATGATGCTTGGGGTAAGGGCCACGCCCGGCTCCTCTTGGTATAGGGGATGGTCCTCTCCCCAATATACCGTACTATGGTTGGGAAAACCTGTGGTTTCAATGACCACATTGGAACCGTCCAAATAGATATCGGTCTCATCTTCATCAAATTCGGCGAATGCCGCACTCAAGGTTACTTCACCGGTAAAACCATCGTCGTCCGTCAAGTCTATGCCTTCATCGTCCATAGTCGTATCGTTGTCCGAGCTACAGGCGATAACAACAATGAATAGCAACGCTGTACCTAATACAATGGGATTTCTTTTCATGATCTATTTTTTTAGTATTAATCTCTTCTTGGAGGTCCGTTTCTTTCCGGTTTGGGTGCTTTTTCCAATTCTTCCTTGGAAAGATATCCATCCTCATTGGCATCGATTTTGGTAAAATCCTTTTTCAAGGGCCCCTTTACCTCTTTTGCTGAAAGCTTGCCGTCCTCGTTGGTATCCAAATCCTTTAATACTTGTTCCGTTGTGGGCGGGGTTCTATTTTCTCTCCTTCTATCAGTGGATTGGGCCTGTAGGGTATAGGAGCCGAAAAGCCCCAAAACGATCAGTACCGTTCCTAGTTTTACATTTTTACGATTCATATTCTACTTGTTTGTTTTAGGTTTAGATGTGGAAATCCAAAAAAACTTGCGCTTGGGTGGATTATTTTTAAATCCCTTTACTTTGTAAGCACATTAATCATTCTAATTTTTGGACGAAAGTCAATTTCTATTGGAATTAAAAGAGCATAGGCAATCCGCCTATGCCCGGCTTTTGGACCTCTATCAAAAGAAGGTTTTTAATACCTGCCTTTCTTTCGTGCCCAATGTTGAGGATGCCGGGGACGTTGCACAAGAGGTATTTGTAGAAGTCTATAATTCCGTTGGAAAGTTCAAGGGAAATTCTACGCTTTCCACATGGATCTATAGGATTTCCGTAAATAAAAGTTTGGAATTTATCCGCAAGAGAAATACCCAAAAAAGATTTGGCTTTATGCAATCGCTTACCGGAACTATGGTTCCTCTGGACAAATCTTCTTATTTTACGGAGTTCAACCATCCAGGGATACAGATGGAGGAAAGGGAAAAGAAGGAAATCTTGTTTAGGGCTATAAATCAATTGCCCGAAGCGCAAAGAATAGTATTTACATTGCACAATATAGATGGATTAAGCTATAAGGAGGTCAGTGCAATTTCCAAGAAAAGCATCTCCTCCGTTGAATCCTTACTGTTTAGGGCGAAAAGGAACCTGAGAAAAATTTTAACGACATATTATAAAAAAGAGGGTCGGTAACGCAAGTTTTATTGCAAATCGGCATCTAAATATAGGAATACCAATTACCATGAACAATAAAAAGAATACTTCCAAACGAATTGACGAGCTTATTGACTCTGCCTCAAGTATCGAGGCCGTCAACATACCTCCCTTCTTTAAAGATAAGGTGCTCAATAGGCTTTCCCAAACCCGGGATTCTCAACCGCAGCTAGGTTGGCTCCCCTGGTTTACGCCCAAATATCAAATGGCGGCCCTGCTTCTTTTTGCTCTTTTGAATGGGCTTGTGCTCTATACCTATAGCGATTCCAACCGGGAAGAAGAAATCCAAACCTTTGCCGAGGCCTATGGCTTGTCATCGTCTCAGGATGAATCCATGCTAAATTGACCGCTATGAAGAAAAATCTACTCCTTACCCTCTTGTTGATTTTCTTAATGGTCATGAATGGTGTGCTGCTGTATATGACCTTGAAGGAACCGGATAAAAGACCAAGGCCACCGCGGGATTTCATTTTGAAGGAATTGAATTTCACCGAAGAACAGCAGATGGAATTTCAGGAGGTCAATGCGGAACACCATCGTAAAATGCGGGACATTGATAAGCGTACCCGGGAATTGAAGGAATTGCTTTTTTCCAATTTGGGCTCAGCCGATTTTTCGAACCAAGAGCTGGACTCCATAACCTCCACTATCGGTAATTTGAGCCAGGAAAGGGAAAAGGAAATCTTCTCCTTTTTCAACAAACTAGAGCGTATGTGCGATTCCGAACAAAAAAGAAAGCTCAAGGGTATCGTTCGCGGAGCTTTAAGACGGCCTGGTCCGGGAGGTGGACCGCCACCGCCGCACCGGTAAATAGAGCATATCCCGGTTTGGTGGGTTTGCGAAACTTCCTTAGGGCTTTTTGTAAACCAAATCAAATCGTGATTTGAATTAACATTGAAATGCCGTAAGTGAATTAGCTTTGGTGACCTATCAACCGTCTAGAGCAAACGGACCATCTCCAAGAACCAAATGCCGATATCGCTCAAAAAGAACTAATATATAGTTAACTATTGAACTTTACGTTTTTATTCATGAGTTAGTCCAATTTTTCACCATTTCTTCTAAAATCATTGGAAAATAAGAGTTTTTTCTTCTTATTTGTACTCCTTAGACTGTTCTTTACACTTAATCCCCGAAACCTATGAAAAAATTGGTTTTCAGTTTAATGTTTGGCCTATTGTTTGTTTCGTGCTACTCAGATTCCGATGAAATCCCAAAGGATATCACTCCTCCTAGCTTGAGCATATCCATTGAAGGAGCATCCTCAATTACCGATCAAGTAGTAATTGTTAGCAATCAAATAGTGGTAAACGTTGATGCGAAGGATTCAGGGGGATTAAGTAAAGTTGAAGCTTTTATCGATGGAACCAAGGTCGGGGAGGATAGTGATGCTCCTTATCGGTTGATAATCGATGTTTCTGGATATTCCTCAAAAGTATCGTCGAAAGCACTTGAAGAGTACATCTTAAGAATTGATGCCACAGACAAAGCAGGGAACTCCACATCGAAAGAAGTGACGATAAGTATTGACAATAATGCCCCATCGATATCCAATGTTTCCCTTAAGGAAAAATCGGTTATAGGAGGAGAGGTCAATCCGGTTACTTTTGAGGTATCTGACAATGACGGCGTTTCTTCGGTAGAAATATACGTAAATGATGAAATTTTGAATGAGGTAATCGATGATGAATATGGGCTGAACCTAGATACTTCCATGCTCGAGGATGGTGAAAATGTTTTAAAGGTCGAGGCGGTGGATGCAGCTGGGAACAACTCGGTTTATTCGGTAATTTTTATTGTAGACAATACTGGGCCCATGCTAAGTTTCAATAACCTGGAAGACGACCAAATTGTGGACAAGTCAATCTTAATCGATTTGGTCGCGGAGGACGCATATTCGGACATTGCCATGGTTACCTATTCCATAGGTGAAGAGGTCCAATATGAAACTGAAAACGATACCGATTTTGACTGGGAGTTCTTTCCCAGGGATTTTTCTACTGGTTTGACCGAAATTGTCGTCGTTGCAAAAGATGATTTGGGAAATGAGGGCAGTGCCAGGGTGTCAATTGAAATACTTAGGCGATTGATCAAAGTAAATTTCGCCCAAGGGTTTTATCAAAGGGATTATGATCAATTTTATGTTTTTGCATCGAATATGGAGGGAAAACTATTGGACGTACAGCGGGTACTGCCCGAGACGGAATCCATTGATTTCCGTACCGCTGAGGACTTTTCCGAAAATGAAGAATTTATGCTGACCCTGGTATCCTATAGAACAAGCCAGACTTTTAGTGGTTCCAATTTCTCCACCATTTCAAATATTTCAGGTTTGGAAGAGATTAACCTTCGTGCACCCGTAAGGGAACATCATCTAGATTTGGTAACGCTTCCGGCCAGTGGATTTGATAGTAATGATCTCTATCAATATCGCGGGGGTGGGCGTTTGAGTAGTGGTGATCTGCTAAATCAAAACACGGAGTTTAGATTTTACCGAAATCAGGATGTTTCCAGGGGAGTTACCACGGACAAGATGTATGTCGGCCTGCACAATCGTACCCTTGACACATATTCCTATGGGATTTTTGATTGGGATTTGGGAGGTATAACGGAGATTCGACCCGATATGTTTACCCAAGATGGGATTGAAATCAGAACTGTGCAATCGGAATATCTAGATGGAAATGAAACCTACAAAGATCTGATCCTTTTGGGTTTCTTGGATGAAAATGAGTATCAAAATTGGCTGTGGAATTTCTACGGTGTCGCCACGACGAGCTATTTCAATGAAAATAGATATATTTTCAACAAGGCATTCTATAAACAAAAATACAGCCTAACCCTTGATAACTACCATGTGTGGGGCACTGATGATTTGGATGATTATTATCCCAGATTGAATTGGACCCTGGACTACGATTACAGTAATAACGTCTTTGATGTTTATGCCTCAAGTGGCGACCATATTGTAGGAAAGATCACTTTGACGGATAATACCCCTGATGGTTACGAGCTAGATGGTAAGAGGGTAAAATACTACTGGGAGATTTATTTCGATAGCCAAAATCAAACTAGGGTAGCATTACCCGAAATACCCGAGGAACTACAATCTTGGGAGTTTTTTGGTTTTTACGAGCAAAAAGATATGGATTTCAGCCAGATTGAGATCAAAAGATATGAAGGCTTGGCCACTTATAATGAATTTCTAGAAAAAGTGATAAAAGTTAATACACCTGATTTTTTGGTCTCTCCTAAAATTGAATCAATTTCAAATAGTGCAGCCGGCTATTTCAAATCTTATATAAATCCAGCCCTTTTCTTTTGACGATTCTGCTTAAAAAAATAGTCATGAATCAATCCATTGGTATTGGGCCATTGTATTAATGAGCGTAGCCAGGAATTGAAGGAATTACTTTTTTCGAATTTAGGCTCAACCGATTTTTCAAATAAAGAGCTGGATTCCATAACCTCTCGTATCGGTCACTTAAGTGAGGAAAGGGAAAAGGAAATCTTCTCCTTTTTCAATACACTAGAACGTATGTGCAATGCCGAACAAAAAAGAAAGCTAAGACGTATCGTTCGGGGAGCGCTAAGACCACCGGGACCAGGAGGCGGGCCGCCACCACCGCATCGGTAAAAAGGTCATATACCCTATCCTAGCCTACCGGTTTACGTGCCTTTGGCATGCAAGCGGATTTGAGAAACTCTATTAGTACTTTGTGTGGGGGCCATTGTTGTGTGTAGTTTTTTCGTTCGAGTAAAAGGTCCATTTACACAACAGTTGCGTTGGAGTGAAGTCCAATTGCGTTTTTCCTTTAACACATCCAATATATAGGGGCTTAAAATAGTTTGCTACAACAGTATTCTAATGTTTCCCATTTAATTAGTGGAAGGCACCTAATCTTATTTTTGTAAGAATATTTTGTTCAAAACGACTTAGCGTGAATAAAATAAATTATAGTATGGAAAATCAAATTGAGAATGCGCTTTTAGACTTAAAAGAATTACTAGGTAAAGGACAATTTATTGAAGCTATGGAAAAGTATTTAGCGGATGATGTTGTTTTACAAGAAGCTAACAATGAGCCAAAAATGGGGAAAGAAGTTTGCTTGCAAGCCGAGAAGGATTTGTTAGCCACAGTAACGGATTTTGGTGGATATGAAATGAAAAACATAGCTGTTAACGGCAATACTTCTTATTATGAAGCAGTTATGGATTTTACAACAAATGATGGCACGAAACATCATTTTGAACAAGTAAATCGAACGCAATGGAAAGATGGAAAAATTATTAACGAGCGCTATTTTCATGCTTAAATTAACGGCTAAAACAAGAACTTAAAACGTTGTTAAATTTGAATCCTGGTATTCATGACGAAAACCGGGATTTTTTCAGCCATTTTCTAATATCAAATTAATCATATATTAGTTATACCTTTTTAAGTAGTTGTAATTACCGCCAACGCGCGAATATAGATCATGATCTATAGTTCCTTTATGTGTGGAACTGAGATAAGAGATTTTCTATGTTATCAAGAGGAGTTTCTCCTACATGGACATGAATTTCCATTGTCTTTGGGAAATTATGTGCCAACAGCAAAGGATTGTGTTGAATAACGGTACCGAATGTCATGCGGAATACCTTCATTATTCTTTTTTTCATACATTACGGTTGTAATGAACATCAAGGTAGATCGACCCAAGAATGGAGAATTAAGGAATGCCTTCCAAGGAAGGGCCAATACCCATAAAAAGCATCGGATTTCCGATTTTCCACCTAACCTGATAAACACATCAAAATGACAGAACAACTAAAAGAATTGACCCAAAAACACTGTGACAACCCACCTGACAAATACGATGATCTAAGCGTCCTATTTCTAAACTGTACTCTGAACAGAACCCCGGTACTTTCCCATACCGAGGGATTGATCCAAGTAGCCCAACGTATCTTTGAGGCCAATGGCACAAGCACAAAAATAATACGCCCCGTAGACTATGAAATTCCGGCCGGACTCGGTTTGGATATGTCCAAGACCCCGGAATGGGATAGGGATGATTGGCCCCAGATTCAGAAAGAAATCGATGCTTGCGATATTTTGATTGTTTGTACCTCCGTATGGCTGGGTGAAAAATCCTCGGTATGTAATCGCACCCTGGAACGCATGTACGGCTATACCCATCAGTTTAATGCCAAAGGGCAATATCGGGATTATGGAAAAGTAGGAGCTACCTTGATTACCGGGAACGAGGATGGCGTAAAACACTGTGCCATGAATATCCTCTTCTCGCTATCCCATATAGGGTATACCGTTCCTCCCCAGGCGGATGCCGGCTGGATGGGCGAGGCCGGTCCCGGACCCTCGTATCGCGATGAAGGTTCCGGTGGCCCTGAAAACGATTTTACCAACAGGAATACTACATTTTTGGTATGGAACTGCTTGCATCTGGCCCGAATGTTAAAGGACAATGGCGGTGTACCCGCCTATGGCAACCTGCCCGATGAATGGGAAGCGGGTTGCAAGGCTGGATTCGATAGCCCGGAGCATAAAAGATAATCTTGTACCGGTTAACTAATCCCCGGCCAAATCGTTATATTGGTTTATGGAGCGATAACTAAATTTTAGAATAGTGACAAAAAATAACATGGTCTGGCATAAGGTATTGGAGAATAAGAACGATTTGCCCGAAGGGCGTGTCAAAACTGTTACCGCGGCCCATAAAGGTATTTGCCTGACCCATTTTGAGGGGAAATTTTCGGCGTTGGACAACAGATGTCCACATCAAGGAGGACCCTTAGGGGAAGGCTCCATTGAAAATGGATTATTGCGTTGTCCTTGGCATGGTTGGGATTATCACCCGTGTACAGGTCTACCACCGGGAGGTTATGATGATGGCGTTGAAACCTTTGAGGTAAAGGAAGAGGAGGGTGCCATTTATGTAGGTTTGGAAGAGGAGGCACCACATGAAACCACGGTTTCCGATATTATGGTGGAAACCATGGTCAATTGGGGCGTAACCACCGTCTTTGGTATGGTGGGGCATTCCAATTTGGGTTTTGCGGATGCCATGAAACGGCAGGAAGAAAAGGGTAATCTAAACTTTTATGGCATCCGTCATGAGGGAGCCGGAGCCTTTGCCGCTTCCGCCTATGGAAAACTCACCGGAAGACCTGCGGCCTGTTTTTCAATAGCCGGTCCGGGAGCCACCAATATGTACACAGGTATGTGGGATGCGAAGGTAGACCGTGCCCCCTTATTGGCGTTGACCGGCCAAGTCGCCACCCAAGTGGTCGGGACGGGAAATTTTCAGGAAGTGGACCTGGTACAGGCATTTGGTAGTGTCGCGGAATTCAACCACAGGGTACAAAGCGATAGTAGACATGGCGAACTGATGTCCTTGGCGGTTAAGCATGCCATTCTAAAACGCGACGTTTCCCATTTGACCTTTCCCGATGAGGTACAGGAAAAAAAGGCAAATCCCAAAACAAGGGCAAAAACCCCTGAGAAACGAATGACCTCAATGGAAATCGCTCCACCGGCATCGGCGGTGGAAGATGCCATAGCGTTGATTAAGAAATCCAAACGACCTGTAATCGTTATGGGCCATGGAGCCCGGACCCATAAAAAGCGCGTTGTACAATTCGCCGAACGTTTAAATGCGGCTGTAGTAACCACTTTTAAGGGAAAAGGATTAATACCGGATAACCATCCCTTGGGCGGTGGGGTATTGGGCCGAAGTGGAACGCCCATCGCCTCTTGGTTTATGAACGAGTCCGATTTGCTGATTGTTTTCGGGGCCTCATTTTCCAACCATACGGGGATTACTCCTAAAAAACCCATTATTCAAGTTGATTTTGATCCCTTGGCCTTAAGTAAGTTCCATAAGGTGGAAGTGGCCGTTTGGGGAGAGATATCCAGGACCTTGGAAATATTTGAAGCGGAACTTAAGGGAAAGACCGACACCTTGGATCAACGCCACGAAATTGCTGAGCGCTGGAAGATTTGGAAGGCAGAGAAAGCAAAACGACTCCAGGAAACCTCGGATAAGGGTGTGAGTTCTATTGCCGTTTTTGATACGATGAACAAATTGACCCCGGAAAATGCGGTAATGTGCGTTGACGTGGGCAATAATGCGTATTCTTTTGGCCGGTATTTTGAATCCAAGAACCATGATTTCCTGATGTCCGGTTATTTGGGATCCATAGGCTTTGCCTTGCCAGCATCCATTGGTGCCTGGACCGCTGTTGGTAATTCAAGACCTGTGGTCGCGGTTGCCGGTGATGGGGGACTTTGTCAATATCTGACCGAAATCACCACTTTGGTCAAGTATAAGATGCCGGTAAAGCTCATCGTTTTAAACAACCATGAGTTGGGTAAAATATCCAAGGAACAAAGGGCAGGGGAGTTCGATGTTTGGAAGACGTCCCTTTCCAACCCTAATTTTGCTGATTTTGCCCTGTCCTGCGGGGCATGGGGAAGGCGCATCACAGATCAGGAAAAGCTGGAAAGCGCGATGAAAGAGCTGTTCAAAGAGCCTGGCCCCGGAGTTTTGGAAATTATCACCGATGTCGATTTAATATAGACCATGGAAGCACCAGCGGCCGTATCAACTTTTATAGGCCCTCAATGCTTCCTGGAAAAATTGAACCGCACTTTCGGCATCTACATTCGAAGCCGGGAGTAGGCCTCCTTTTAAATCTTTAGTATTCCATGACCCTTGCGTCAACTCGTTAAAACCGGAGACGTCAATGGCATCATGGCCTAGATAACCACTGATATAAAAATAGTGTTCAGCACATATGGAATCTGGGATTGCCATCCCCAAGCCTACGGATTTTCCCGAACCATCATCCAAACTTACAAAAGCACCCATATCAAAATGATGGGGCCAAATACGAATGTCGGATTTCAAATTTTCCCGCTCCAAGAACAATTGCAAAACGGATTGGGCAAGCTTTCGTAAACGTACCAATTCCTTAAGTTTAATGGAGTCGGTAAGTTGAAACTTAAAACCCCCTGTCGCGGAATATGGTAAATCATAATGCAATTCATAGGTATACGGTTTCGTCAACGGGGTCGATGCAATCATTACATTGAGCCATGCGACTACTTCCTCATGCGATTTTCCATCTAATTGAAAAGAGTGGGTTGCATTTGGCCCCCACTTTAAGCCAAAGTCGGAATAATCAAAAACTAATTTAAAACCAGAACCATACAATGGCCACGTTTCCAAGGTTTGGGTTTCCGGCACAAACCCGATATTGGAGTGGCTATCATCACTTTTTGGTTGTAAAAAACTTTTCCCGGCCATGGCCAGGTATTGTGCGGCGAGATGTACTTGTTGTATCATTGGGTTATTCATGATTTTGTTCGTTTGATTTACCTAGGGGTAAAATGATGCCTGCCGTAAAAAATTCATCATTGAGTTGACCTGCCACCCCTTTAAATTCTGCGAAAATGAAAAAGTGGTGAAGATTGTAGTGCGCCCCAAAACCATAATTGAGGCCAAGTTCACTGACTTCTTCGCTATCATCGGTATCTGAAATCAGCCGTTCTTTTTCAATCGTATAGTTGATTCCACCCAAAGGATAAATGCCCAATTTATGGGAGATTTCAAAAATATAATGGGCATTGGCGTTTAAATCGATAACGCTCAATTCGTATTCTTCGTCGATATCTTGATAGGGAAAAAAAGTAACCTCTGGACCAAAGCAAAATGTTGGGTCCGTACCATAAAATAATCTGGCGTTTATCCCAAAAAGATTTTCATCAAGCTCAAAGGAAGGGGCACCGCCGCCCATTAGCCCCTGCTGGGCATTCAAGCCAATGAATGATAAGAATCCCAAAAAAAACAGATAAAATCTTGACAAACGGTATATATTGAAATTAATGAAGCTCTAGCGACAACCTAAAACATCTGTAGTCGGTGTCATCAAACTTTGTACCCTTTGGTCGCAGAAAAATCTAAACGTTTACTTTTTGGGTAGTTTTTTTCAGTATGGAACTGATAATGATGGGGGCATGGATTCTAGAATTTTCTATAAACCATTTATGGGTTTCCATACCGCCGCAGATAACACCCGCAAGATACAGTCCTTTCACATTGGTTTCCATAGTCTCCGGGTCGTAGTTGGGAAGCCGCTTTTCATCATCGGACAGTTGAATCCCGAGTTTTTCCAGAAATTTAAAATTGGGCATATAGCCCGTTAGGGCCAGAACAAAATCGTTTTCAATACGGATCGTGCCTTCAGGAGTATCCGCAATGACCGCATCCTCCAAAATTTCCTTGGCATTTGAATTAAAGTAGGCTTTTATACTGCCTTCCTTGATCCGGTTAATAATATCGGGCCGTACCCAATATTTAACCCTTTGTCCTATTTCGGGCTCACGGACGATCATAGTAACATCCGCACCTTTGCGGTAGCATTCCAAAGCGGCATCCACCGCCGAATTGCTGGCACCGATGACTACAAGCTTCTGACTAGCGTAAAAATGAGGATCCTTATAGTAATGTGAGACCTTTGGCAAATCCTCCCCGGGAATGCCAATTAGATTGGGAATATCATAAAAACCGGTCGCAACGATAATATTTTTAGAGGTATACCCATCTTTTTCGGTAGTTACAGTGAATATGTCATCGCTCTTTTTTACATCCATAACTTTCTCAAAAAGATGAATGTTCAATTGGTTTGAGGTAACTATCCTTCGGTAGTATTCCAATGCCTCGTTCCTTTTTGGCTTGGTCTCCTTGCTGATAAACGGAATGTTATCGATTTCCAGTAAATCGGAGGAGGAAAAAAACTGCATGTTTATGGGATAGTTGAAAAGCGAATTTACAATAGGACCTTTTTCAATGATAAGATAAGAAAGCCCATTCTTTTTGGCCTCCAGCCCACAAGCGATTCCAATGGGCCCTCCGCCCACAATAATAACATCGTATAAATTCATTATCCTGCAATTTCTTTAAGCTCCCGTATGGTAGAGCTGGGATCTTTACTTTTAAAAACAAAACTTCCGGCTACAAGCACATCTGCACCGGCATCTGTCAAGGCTTTTGCATTTTCCGAACTAACACCACCGTCAACTTCGATCAAGGTATTGGCCTTCCTGTCCTGGATCAATGCTTTTAGATCCCGTATCTTGGTATAGGTGCGTTCAATGAAGGATTGCCCACCAAATCCCGGATTCACGCTCATGATCAATACCAGATCAATATTATTGATGGTATCTTCCAGAACATTGATATTGGTATGGGGATTCAAAGCTACCCCGGCCTGCATACCTTCCGCTTTTATTTCCTGCAACGTTCTGTGCAAATGGGTACAGGCCTCATAATGAACGGTCAGTACCGAGGCGCCCAAATCCGCAAAGGTCTTGATGTACCTGTTGGGATCTACGATCATTAAATGAACGTCCAAGGGTTTAGTGGCGTGTTCCGCTATGGCTTTTACCACGGGCATACCATAGGAAATATTGGGGACAAAAACACCATCCATAATATCAATATGGTGCCAGTCCGCTTGACTGTTGTTTACCAATTCCACATCGCGTTGTAGGTTGCCGAAATCAGCTGCCAAGAGGGAAGGGGCTATTCTGGTTTTATGCATGCTAATAGAGTAAAACAATATCTATGCAAAGGTAGAGAAATGAAAACGTTCTTTTGTTACTCTGCTGTCTTTCCCTCATAAACCTCATGATTCTCATCCCCTCCAGATTTCAAATAGGCGAATAGATCCAAAACTTCCTGTTCGTTCAACCGGTTTAAAAGTCCGGGAGGCATTGGGGAGACAGGGGAGAGTTCCCGTTTTTCCACATCAGTTTTGACCAGTTCCACGGTATAGCTTTCATTGAACGGGTTGGGCATTAGGGTAATGCTAGAATCATCTTCCGCTTTTATGCGTCCCGCAATTTTCTTTCCGTCCGTCATATGGAAAAGGGTGTTGGCATACTGATCCGAGATTTCGTCATGCGGACTGTAAATCGCGAAAAGCATATCATAGTCGCTAAATTTGGTATGGGCTTGGGTCAAATCCGGTCCGGCAGCCCCGCCTTCGCCGCGCATACGATGGCATAAAACACACATGGCCGCTTGGTAGGCGCGTTCAGCATTCGCAAAAGTGCCGCTATAATTTTCTAGACCTCCACCCCAAAGGATTTCGCCCATGTCGCGACCCGAATATTCCTTCCCGGGCCCAACTGGTTGTGGTAAATCTGCCACGGCAGTTGACGGTGAGTATACTCCGGATATTTCCTGAAAATACTCTTTTTTGTCTTCGGGGACATTGGCCATAGCCTGCAGGCGTACATTTTCCATATAGGCTTTGAAGCTCATACCGCCCTTGGCACCCAAAACATCATAAAACCAGAGGAAGTACTTTTCA
Source organism: uncultured Flavobacteriaceae bacterium (assembly GCA_947494715.1). Taxonomy (GTDB): domain Bacteria; phylum Bacteroidota; class Bacteroidia; order Flavobacteriales; family Flavobacteriaceae; genus Ulvibacterium. The sequence continues at coordinate 16,948 of CANLWG010000024.1, forward strand.
CGTAGGTCGTTCGTCCAGCCTTCTGTGGCATGGCTCAAAAGAAGACCATAGTAAATGGACTCGCTAGGGGGCATTTTGGCAATAACTTCCCTGATTAGCGGGCCATATTGTTCACTACGTTGTGTGGCTTCCTCGGAAAGCAATTCCACACCTTCGGTCACGGTTTTTTCCTTGGTATGTCTTTCCAGTAGCTGTACTATGTTTTCTGTAGCCCCATCGGCTTTTAGATATAACAGTAATTGGGCCAGCTCTCTGTTTACGGTATTGTTGGCATGTGGAAAATAAGAGTTCAACTTTCTGGCCGTTGCCTTTCTATGTTGTTCATCGGGTTCGCCCATCCGGATAAATAATAGCGCATAGCTTCGCAATAGTGCAATCTGTTGTTGGTCGGTAAGTTGCTCCAATCTAAATTGATCGAGCTTGTCCAAAATACGTCCCTGTAAATTTTTATCTCCTTGCCGTGCCAAAGCAATACCGGCTTCTAAAATTTTGGTAGCATCCTTTTCATTGAAAAAGAGATTTTGCCATTGCGCTACCGGCCGGTGTTCCAAAACTATTCTTGAGGCATAGCGGATGAACCGGTCTTCATGGCCCAAATTGGCCCAGGCCAGCGATATGGCCTCCTCGGATTCTTCGGTATGGAATTTTTCTATAGATCGGCGCAGTTCCCGAAGTGCCTCTGCCTCTGCATCCGTTTCCGCTTCTGCGGTTCCCATATCTTCCCCGGTATAGCGCAAACGATACAAATGGGAATCCAATCCACGGCCTCCCGTGGCAAAATACAGGTGGCCATCGGAACCGGCTATCATATCCGTAAGGGGTAGGGGAGTGCCGGAAAGAAATTCTTCCCGTTCCCCGATATAGCTGCTACCTTTTGGTTTTAGGTCGATAAAATATACCGTACCGAAACTCCAATCCATAACAAGAAGTCCGTTTTTGTAGGTAGCGGGAAAGTTGAGTTTGGCACCGGAAAGAACCGCCGTCGGGGAACCTTGTTCCAGATTATGTACTGCGGGAAGGTTATCCGGATAATAGGCGGGCCATTTGCCCGAACCGGTTCGCCAGCCATATTCGCTCCCACTCGTTGCATGATTGATACGCGTAGGCCGGTACCAAGGCATACCTATATCCCATTCCATATCGGCATCGTAGGTGAACAGTTCACCATCTTGGTTAAAAGCTATATCGAACGGATTTCGATAGCCCGCAGAAATAATTTCCCATTCTGTGCCTTCAGGATTGAATTTGGCGATCCAACCCCCTGGTGCCTTAATGTCATTGGCATGCCCCCGCGCATCCAAATAGGGAGGGAACAGATTGTCTTCCTCCCAATTTGCCGGAAGCCGGCTATTCTCCAATAGGGATTCCGGAATTAAGGTATGGTTTCCAGCGATGAAATAGATTTCCTTTCCATCAGGACTGGGCACAAAACTATGAGGACCATGTTCTCCTTGTCCTTCCAGTTTCAACAGCATGTCCAATGTATCCAATTCACCATCGTTGTTGGTATCTGTTAGACGGTATACACCGCTACCGTTCTCCTCCTCATCCGGAACTTCATCGTCCCATTTCTTGTTTACCGATACGTACAGGCTATTGTGGGCCCACAACAGTCCATGGGCCTCCCCGATTTTAAGATCAACACTATCTACTTGTGAAGCACTGATAACATCGCTTTCCTTTGGGGCTTGGAAGAAATAGATTTTCCCCCTTTGGTCACAAGCGTATACCCGTTCGTTTGGTCCCTGGGCCAAAGCCACCCAAGATCCCTGCCCATGGAGACTGGGTCTATAAAGGTCTTCTAGGACAAAATTATCCGGGAGGTTGAATTCAATGTTTTTTTCAGGGGTTACTGAAGTTTCTTTGGTACAGGAAAGCATAAGGCAGCCAACAAGAAATACATAGGCCGCAGCGGTATTTTTGGTCATTTTATAAAACTTTTATCGGGTTCCGCATAAAAATAGTGAATTGCTATGGGATTCCAAGCTGTATGGAAATGGTTATATTTGGGATAAACCACTTCAAACAACTTTTTAGATATGAATCGACGTAAATTTATGAATGGAGCCGCAATGTTGGGTGCGAGTTCCGTGGTTACTGGATTTTCCCCTTCAGATTTGACAGCTGCCCCAAAACCAAAAAAGATCAAGCATAATCCCATTGGGGTATCCACCTATTCCTTTTGGCAGTTCAACGGCCCTAAGGAAGATATACCTATGGAGCTTTGTATCGAAAAAGCAGCGGCCATGGGTTTTGATGGTATAGAACTATTGTTGGTGCAAATGAATTCGGAAGATAACGGGTACCTCCAAAGGTTAAAGAAACAAGCCTTTCATGCAGGTTTGGATCTCATGGGCTTTTCTACCCATCAGGGCTACCTAAACCCGGAAAAAAGATATAGGGAACAGAATATTTCAAAAACCTTGCACCAAATAGAACTGGCCTATAAATTGGGAATCCCCACGATGCGTTTAAATACGGGACGTTGGGGAACCTCAAAATCCTTTGATGATTTAATGGCCAACAAAGGTATGGAACCTACCGTGGAAGGGTATACGGATGAAGATGGTTTTAAATGGGTCATCGATGCCATTGAACAATGTATACCTACCGCCGAACGATGTGGGGTGGTCCTGGGACTGGAAAACCACTGGGGCCTGGGACGTACGGCGGAAGGTGTAAAACGCATTGTAGATGCCATCAATAGCCCTTGGCTTCAGGTTACACTGGACACCGGAAATTTTTTGGAGAATCGGGAAGCCCAGATGGAATTATTGGCACCCCAAACCTATCTGGTACAGGCCAAAACCTATTATGGGGGAGGTAAGTGGTACACTCTGGATATCGATTATCCCAAAATTGGGGAAATGATGCGTAGACATAACTATAAAGGATATATTTCACTTGAATTTGAGGGCAATGAATCCCCCGACACAGCAGTTCCCAAGGGCTTGGAGCTGTTACGGGATTCCTTTTGGTATGAGTTGTAAGCTCATGTGGTTCTCCTAATTTATTTTAAGTTTTATAGGAAACTGTATACATGAAAAAACTCCGGTAATCAGCCGGAGTTTATTCATCAATCAAAAAACGAACAGTCATGATAAACTGTTGTTAACCTTAAAATTACAATATATATGCCACAAATCCAATTTGTGGAATATTTAACATGCTATTTTATAAAATAATTAACCAAGATACGTCTTTAGAATCTTGCTTCTGGAGGTATGCTTTAACCTTCGTATCGCTTTTTCCTTAATTTGACGAACCCGTTCCCTGGTAAGATCAAAGGTTTCCCCAATTTCTTCCAAGGTCATGGAGTGTTGTCCTGCCAAACCAAAATAAAGACGGATAACATCCGCTTCCCGCGGCGTCAATGTTTCCAAAGCACGCTCAATTTCGGTACGCAAAGATTCGTGCAACAAATCCTTGTCGGGATTTGGAGATTCCCCACTACGAAGTACATCATAGAGGTTGGAATCCTCGCCATCAATTAACGGGGCATCCATAGATACATGCCGTCCCGAATTTTTCAAGGACTGTTTTACGTCTTCAACAGTCATATCCAATTCCTTTGCAATTTCTTCTGCGGAGGGCACTCGTTCGTGTGCCTGCTCCAAAAATGCAAAGGTCTTGTTGATTTTGTTAATGGAACCAATTTTGTTCAAAGGCAATCGAACAATACGGGATTGCTCTGCCAAGGCCTGCAAAATGGATTGTCTGATCCACCAAACCGCATAGGATATAAATTTAAATCCTCGTGTTTCGTCAAAACGCTGGGCCGCTTTGATCAACCCCAAATTACCCTCATTAATAAGGTCAGGTAGGGTAAGACCCTGATTTTGGTATTGCTTGGCAACGGAAACCACGAATCGAAGATTGGCCTTAGTGAGTTTTTCAAGAGCGATCTGGTCGCCTGCCTTGATGCGTTGTGCCAATTCTACTTCCTCATCCGCAGTAATAAGGTCTACCTTACCGATTTCCTGCAAATACTTGTCCAAAGAAGCGGTTTCCCTATTGGTAACCTGTTTTGTAATCTTTAGTTGTCTCATCTACAATTTTCCTTTCTAGTTAAGTTCATTGCGCATAAGCTGCATATACTTATACGTAAAAAAGATGGAAATGTTACAATTGGGTCAAAAAAACTTGATTTTTCGGCTAATTTACATGCCTGTGGATTCCCTTAGGCTTTTATAATCTGTATAGCATGCCCAATTGTATATTGAAGATGTAAGGCTTGTTCCCGATACTTTTTTCATAAAATCCGATTTGGGGTTTAATAATAGGTTCCAATTGAATTTTAAGTGACTGATTTAACTCATAATCCAAGCCAAATCCGAAGTGTATCCCAAAACTTCCTTCCGAATAGTTATCGTTTTTTCCCAATTCAATAGCGGTTCCCGTTGTTCGGATAACGGTTATTTCATTCTTTTTTAGATAAATGACACCTATTCCTGCAATGGCATCAATTCCGAATTTTTCCCTTTTTAGAAGCACACGGGTCACTTCCAATGGTACTTGAACATAGGACAACCTTTCCTGTAAGGTAATGTTTTCCGGTTGGGAGAAGGTGTTGGATAGGGTAAGGTAGGAGAGATTGTTTTGAAAGGAAATATCCCTATAATAATTGGTGCTCAAATCATTGGGCCGTATCGGTACGTCAAAAGTACTTTTTTCTACTTGACTATATGCCGCCCCAACACGAAGTCCCCATTTTTCATTAGGTTTAAAGACAAAATATAGGCCGTAGCCGTAACTTAGATTATTTGACCTTCGGTTACCGTCAAGTCGTTCATCAATAGCTGAAGCCCTTGAAAGCCCGCCATAACTGGATGAACTCAAAAAAGGGTAGATGTAATATTTTTTTTGGGAACTGGTTTCTTCTCGTTTCAAGGGCAAAGAATCTTTTTTGGTAATTTTTCCGACACTTTCTTTATCAGGTTTGGAAGTAGCACCTTCAATTTCATTAGGGGCTATAAACGGATTCTCCTGAGCTGTTTTTTCTGCTACATTTCCTTCAGATGTGTCAACAACTTTACTTTGATGCAGTTCCTCAAGTTGATTATTTCCCTTACCCTGTTTTTTTTCAGTATCGTTAATCTTACCATTTGGATTTGATACGTTTGAAGTATTGTCCGGTTTTGGATTATCTGGAAATACAGATGGCTCGTTCTCATCATTTTCTCCATCCGATTTGCCCATTAAATCTCTTCCATCAGCTTTATTGGGATTCTCCTCGGAAGCGGGGTCTGGTTTTTCCGTGATTACATCGGACAATCCAATTTTAGGATTGTGGGAGCTGGTACCTTGGGTATTGTCCCTATCTGTATATGATGGACGCACGCTATCCCTTTCCTTGTTTTTCTCGAAAGCCTGGGGAAATGGTTGTCCCTTTTTTTCACCATCGGAAGGACGGGTTTTGATGGAATCTTCCAGTTGAATCCTAGTATCGGTATTCTTAATATGTTGCTTTTGCTCTTGTATCCCGGGTTCATGGTAAAATCGTAGAACGGAAAAAGCTCCCGAAAGTAATAGCAAAAGCCCCAAAGACCATAGGAAACCAAGTCTTCTTTTTCTTTTACGTTCCAAGGATTTTTCAATAGCGTTCCATAGGTTGGATTCGGGTGCTACCTCAGTGTCCGCCAAGCGTTCTCTTATGAGTTTTCCTAAGTCTTTCTCAGCTTTCATGACTCTTTCTAATTTGTTTCGCCCCCTTTTTAAACTGTATGATCCTATTCTTTAGAATAGCCTTTGCGCGATGTAGATTGGATTTGGAAGTACCCTCGCTTATACCTAATGATCTTGAAATTTCCTTATGGGAATAGCCATCCAATTCGTACAGACTAAAAACTATGCGATATTGGTCCGGCAACTGCTGAATAAGTTGAATCAACCTTTCAAAGGAAGGAGGAAGGTCCTCTTCGACAATGGTAATGTCTTCGGTGATTTTTTCCTCTTCGAAGTCCCTTAAGTCAAATACAACATTTTTTTTGTACTTGTCTATGGCTTTGTTGATGGCGATTCGTTTCATCCAACCCTCAAAAGAACCCTTGGCCTTATATTTCCGTATGTTTTCAAAAATTTCGATGAAAACATCGTGTAGGTGATCTTCTGCTTCGGCATAAGAACGACAATATTTAAGGCATACGGGAAATAGCTTTTTTTCATATAACGTATAAAGCGTTTCCTGAGCCCCTCTATTTTTTTTGATGCAACTTTTTATAAGTTGGTCTAAATTCAAAAAAGTTAGGTTTTTAGTATTGTTCCATTCGATTTTGTTTCAAGTGATCCGAATTTTTTAATCGAAGTCTATAAAGAATTCAGGTGTTAGGGATATGCTCCCATCTTCATAGGCCTCCACGTTACCTGAATCTATCGTGGTACCATTCAAAGATAGGCTATATTGGATTTTTTCGTTTTTCATGCCATGGGTCCCGAAGCCGTAAATGCTTACTCTTGCTGAATTCACTGTAGTCTCGAAAGTGTACTCCCAGGGAAGGGCGTTTATTTGGATATTCTCTCTGCTTCCATCCGCTATCCTATAAACCAATATTAGCTTCCCTGAAAAATCACCATCTACTTTATAGGTTATTTCTTTACCGATATTACTATCTGAAATGGTTTTTTCCGAAGTGTCATATTCTAGACTATAGGATTCTAGAGGTAGGGTTATGTATCCGTCTTCGTCGGCCGTTCTTATGACGGTTTCCAAAAGTCTATCATCCAAGAACATTTGTAAAGAAGCAGTTTCTTCCGGCTTTCCATCCCCATATAGCCCATTGGCATAACCACCGATAGCGTAGGTGTGCTCTGGAATATCATAATCCGTTTCCCAGGGTATTTCCATACCTATAAAAGGACTTGGGGGGGTAAAGCCATCACTGGAAAGAAAGGTTATGTCCAGTTTTCCGGAAAAATTACCGGATAGTTTATAGGATACGGATCTCTGAACGCCCTGGGATTCCGAACCACCGACAGCAGCTGTCTCAGGTTTTGGTGTGGGATTCTGGAAGTTTTCGGTTAGAATTGGCTCGTTTTCAACGGAACATGATACAGAGACTAAAAGAAAACCGATAAAAGCCATTTGTAGTAGTACATTGATTTTTTTCATTGGGATATGTTTTTATTTGGTAGTCCGTAATTATGGTAAAAGGTTGCGTCAAAACCCAAAAAACCCCAACATAACTGTTGGGGTCTTCATTCTTATTACATGAAAGGATTTAGTTGCGTCTGGGTTTCCTATCCCGGTTATCCCGGCGTCGGTCGTCCCTTCCACGGTTACGGTCATTGTTTCTTGGAGGTCTTTCTACAAAACCTTCCGGTTTTGGAAGCAAGGCCTTTCGGGAAACCTTTTCCTTTCGTGTCCTTGGGTCCATTCCCATATATTTCACATCAAAAACATCGCCCATGTTCACTACATCGGAAACATTTTCGGTACGTTTCCAATCCAATTCCGAAACATGGAGCAGTACTTCGTTACCTGGGGCATCGTTGTATTCTACAACAGCACCAAAATCAAGCATTTTGATAACCTTTACTTCGTAAACACTACCAACTTCCGGTTTGAACATCAATGAATCGATTTTCGCCAAAACAGCATCTATACCATCTTGATCCGTACCCAAAATCTCCACGATACCTTCTTCCGTCACTGGATCTTCGTTGATGACGATTGTCGTCTTGGTCGTTTTTTGTAATTCTTGAATTACCTTACCACCTGGACCTATCAAAGCTCCGATGAATTCATTCGGAATAATTTGGGTCACCATTTTTGGTGCATGAGGTTTAACGTCCGGTCTTGGATCAGAAATGGTATCCACTAATTTTTCCAAAATGTGTAGACGCCCATCACTGGCTTGTTTCAAGGCCTTTACCAAGATTTCATAGGACAGGCCTTTTACTTTGATATCCATCTGACAAGCGGTAATGCCATCAGCTGTACCCGTTACTTTAAAGTCCATATCGCCCAAATGATCTTCATCTCCTAAAATATCCGAAAGCACCGCATATTTTCCGCTATCCGCATCGGAAATCAATCCCATGGCAATACCCGAAACCGGTTTTTTTAATTGTACCCCGGCATCCATTAAAGCCATAGTTCCCGAACAAACGGTAGCCATGGATGATGAACCATTACTTTCCAATACCTCGGAAACTACGCGAACGGTATAGGGACAATCTTCAGGGACCATACCCTTTAAAGCACGTTGGGCCAGATTACCATGACCCACTTCCCTACGGGATGTTCCGCGTATTGGTCTTGCTTCCCCAGTTGAAAATGGAGGGAAGTTGTAGTGTAAATAGAAGGTTTCTTCACCTTCGAAAGAAGGCATATCTATTTGGTTGGCCTCTCTGGAGGTTCCCAAAGTTACTGTTGCCAATGCCTGGGTTTCCCCTCGTGTAAAGATTGCGGAGCCGTGAGTGGAAGGTAAATAATCCACTTCGCACCAAATGGGTCTGATTTCATCGGTTTTTCTACCATCCAATCGCAAACCTTCATTTAGGGTCAGATCACGGACCGCAGCTTTTTCGGCCTTGTAGAAATATTTAGAAACCAAGTCACCGTTTTCTTCCAATTCCTCTTCGGTAAAAGTAGCTTTCACTTCTTCCTTGATAGCGTCAAAGGCAGCACTCCGTTCTTGCTTGGCAGAACCTGCTTTGGCTATGGCATATACCTTATCATAGGTAAGGTCGTGTATTTTTTTGGCCAGTTCTTCATCTTCGCGTTCGCCTTCGTATTCCCGAACTTCCTTTTTGCCAAATGCTTCGGCCAATCGTATTTGGGCGGCGCATTGTGCTTTAATCGCCTCATGGGCAAATTTGATGGCCTCTGTCATTTCTTCCTCGGAGATTTCTTTCATCTCACCTTCCACCATCATTACGGAATCTGCAGATGCCCCAATGACCATATCAATATCACTTTCTTCTAACTGTGCTCGGGTCGGATTAATGATAAATTCACCGTTGACACGACCAACGCGGCATTCCGAAATGGCACATTCAAAAGGAAAGTCGGAAAGTTGAATGGCTGCGGACGCTGCCAATCCGGCCATGGCATCGGGCATAACGTCCTCATCATGGGACATGAGTTGGATCATTACCTGGGTCTCGCAATGATAATCCTTTGGAAAAAGTGGGCGTAATACCCTATCTACCAATCGCATAGTCAAAACCTCGCCATCGCTAGGTCTGGCCTCTCTTTTGAAAAATCCACCGGGATAACGGCCCGAGGCCGCAAATTTTTCGCGATAATCTACCGTTAAGGGCAAAAAATCGACATCACTTTGTTTGTAATTGGAAACTACTGTACACAACAGCATACATTTTCCAGATTGGACAACAACGGACCCATGGGCCTGTTTTGCCAATTTTCCGGTTTCGATAGAGATTTCCCTACCGTCACCGAGGTCAATGACCTCTTTAAAAATCTTTGGAATCATACATTTGATTTAATCCACCTGTGGTGGACTTGTTAAACAATGGTCTACCGTCTTACCGGACGGACAGGGTTGTGTTGTTGTGTGTTGTTGACCAATGAAAAACCGCGTGCAGCTTTTTGTTTGCCCCGTCCTGATGACTATCAGGAGTTTTAGGGTCTTTTACTATTATAAGGGATGCCAAAACCAAAACTTGTCTGGCATAATAAAAGGGAAGTATCACTCCCCTTTTATTATTTCCTAATATTCAAATCTTTTATTAATTCACGATATTTTACAATATCTTTTTTCTTTAGATAATCCAAAAGGCTTCTTCGCTTACCCACCAAACGCACTAAAGATCTTTCTGTATTAAAGTCTTTGTGATTTTTTTTGAGATGTTGTGTAAGGTGGTTGATACGATGTGTAAACAAGGCTACCTGACCTTCCGTAGAGCCCGTATTGTTATCTTTTCCGCCGTATTTCTTGAAAATATCAGCTTTAATTTCCTTGGTTAAATACATTCCAATATTATATTAAATGATTTTTATGTATTTGATTGATTTTCAATCAGTGCGCAAAGATAGAAATATTTTTAGATTAAGAGACTGTTTTGAACTATGTCAATTATTTTTTTTGAGTTCGGTTAAACCTTTTGGGATATACTTAAGTCATAGGAAGGTAATGTTAAAAAAATGTTAGTATGAAAAGTCTCAAAAAAATGAACTTTACAGGTCTGCTCCCGATGACCATCGGGATGGCAACAATGTTATTTTTTTCCTGTAACAAAGAGGAATCGCCCAGTATGGAAGGCGAAGAAAGTCTGGATGTTGTGGCCTTAACGGCCAGTGATGAAGCAGAACTTATTTCGGAAGAAGTCATCACTGTTGCGGAGGATGTATATTCCGTAGATGAAATCACTACAATTTCCAAAGCTTCGTATAGATCGGATTACTTGCTGGACTGTGTTACCATTACGACTGTGGTCACGGATACTACGAAGGAAAAGACCATTGATTTTGGCCTAGGATGCGAGTTGCCTAATGGAAATGTCCTAAGTGGAATTATCTTTCTTGCGTATGAGAAGGACATGGAACAGGCTACGAAAACCATTACACTTTCTTTAGTGGATTTTACATTTAATGAAGTTGCCGTGGAAGGTGGTGCCACTATAGAGAGGGTACGTTCCAATGAAAATGGCAATCCCCAGGCAGATGTAACCGGGGCATTCAACGGCACATGGCCGGATGGAAGCACTGCGAATTTTACCGGTAACCGTACCCGGGAATGGATAGAAGGTTATGGCAGTGGATTCTGGGGCGATAATGTGTTTCTAATCACAGGTAAAAAAACCTATACGGGGCCTCAGGGTAATGTGTTCATTAAGGAAACTGTAATCCCTTTACGTAGGGAGTGGTCCTGTCGTTTTATCGTAAGCGGTATTTTGGATATTTCCAGAAATGACCTCACCGCTAGTTTGGATTTTGGTGACGGTGACTGTGACGCCAAAGGTGTTTTGACATACCCTGATGGTAAGACTGAGGAAATCTTCCTTAGACGTTTTAGGAATTGATGAATTTTTGATTGATTTGGTTGAAAAGTCTCGGCTGTAGGGTCGGGGCTTTTTATTTTCTGATCGGCTTATTTTGGATCAGGTCTATATAAAGGTTTATTTTCTTTTTTAAATCCTTTCTATGGACAATGAAATCCAAAAAGCCATGTTCTTGTACAAACTCTGCGGTTTGGAATCCTGGCGGAAGCTCCTTTCCCGTTGCTTCTTTTACTACTCTGGGTCCAGCAAAACCGATCAAGGCACCTGGTTCCGAGATGTTAATATCCCCTAGCATGGCATAGGAAGCGGTAGTACCTCCGGTGGTAGGATCCGTACACAGGGAAATGTATGGTATGCCCGCTTCGGCCAATTGCGCCAATTTGGCCGATGTTTTTGCTAATTGCATCAAGGATAGCGCAGCTTCCATCATTCTTGCTCCCCCTGACTTGGATATCATTACAAAAGGGATGTTCTTTTTAATGGCATGATCAATGGCCCTGGCTATTTTTTCTCCAACGACACTTCCCATGGAACCCCCTATAAAACCGAAATCCATACAGGCCACTACCAAATCCTTGCCCATGGATTTACCTTCAACGGTCCTTACGGCATCTTTTAAACCTGTTTTCTTTTGTGCTGCTTTTAGTCGGTCGGAATATTTTTTAGTATCTACGAACTTCAATGGATCTTTTGAAGAGAGTTTTGCATCCAGTTCGGTGAATTTGTCATCATCAAAAAGAATTTCAAAATACTCCTTGCTCCCTATCCTTACATGATAATCATCCTCCGGGCTTACATAAAAGTTTTTGGCCAATTCCTCGGATTCCACAATTTTCCCCGTAGGCGATTTGTACCACAATCCCCTTGGCGTATCTTTCTTTTGATCCGTGGCGGTCTGTATTCCCTTTTCCTTTCTTTTAAACCAAGCCGTCATATTTTCCATATTACAAAGAAGTGATTTACGGAACTACAACGTATTAACGTTGTTTAGATCTTCAAAAGCTTTCTTTAGGCGTTCAACAAAGGTTTTTTCACCTTCCCTAAGCCATACCCTAGGATCATAAAACTTTTTATTGGGTTCGTCCGAACCTCCCGGATTACCGATCTGAGCCTGAAGGTAGTCTTTTTTATCTTGTACATAATCCCGAACTCCGGTCAAGAAGGCATATTGTAAATCGGTATCGATATTCATTTTTATGACGCCATACCCGATGGCTTCCCGAATTTCTTCAACGGTAGAACCTGAGCCTCCATGAAAAACAAAATCAATATGGTTATGCTCAACACCATATTTTTTTGAGACGTACTCCTGCGAATTTCTTAGAATCTTTGGGGTAAGCTTTACATTACCCGGTTTGTATACCCCATGAACATTGCCAAAAGCTGCAGCTATGGTGAACCTATGGCTTATTTTGGAAAGTTCCTCATAAGCATAGGCCACTTCCTCGGGCTGGGTGTATAGTTTGGAATCATCAACATCCGAATTGTCCACGCCATCTTCTTCACCCCCGGTAATGCCCAATTCTATCTCCAAAGTCATATTCATTTTGCTCATTCGGGCCAGATACTCTTTACAGATTTCGATATTTTCCTCGATAGGTTCTTCGGAAAGATCGATCATATGCGAACTGAAAAGGGATTTCCCGGTTTCTGCAAAATGCTTTTCACTGGCATCCAAAAGCCCATCGATCCAAGGCAGTAATTTTTTTGCACAATGATCCGTGTGTAGGATCACGGTTGCCCCATAGGCTTCGGCCAATTGGTGTATATGCTTTGCTCCGGCCACGCCCCCCAAAATAGCGGCTTGCTGCCCTTCATTGGACAGGCCTTTCCCTGCATTGAATTGTGCGCCCCCGTTCGAAAACTGAATGATTACGGGAGAATTTAAACTGGCGGCCGTTTCCAGCACGCCATTTATCGTATTTGAACCAATGACATTTACCGCTGGCAAGGCAAACCCCTTCTCCTTGGCATAATTGAATATCTCTTGGACTTCGTCTCCGGTGGCTACTCCCGGTTTAATGTTGTGGGCCATAATTTTGGTCTGTTTAGTTTAGTATTGAATGGGACAAAAGTAATAAAATAATTAGGTCTAAAAAGGATAGTTGATACCAATTTGAAGTACAGAATTACCGAAATTATAGTCCCTAAACCATCTTTTGGAAGGTTCTTCCGCTGGATTGTAGGTCTTAAAGCCCAAGTCCACACGAAATAGAAAATAGGTAAAATCATAGCGAAGCCCAAATCCGGTTCCCAGGGCAATATCCCCCAAATCATCAAGACCGTCAAAAACGGCATCCGGATCTTCCTGGTCATCAAAAACATTCCAAATATTCCCGGCATCCGCGAACAGGGCACCTTTGATATCGCCTACAATAGGAAACCGATATTCCAAATTGAAGGCTAACTTAAAATTAGCCTCGTTAAAATCATTTATAGCATTCGTCTTTCCAGGCCCCAAGGAGTAAGGGAACCAAGCACGATTATCGTTGGACCCCCCTGCAAAGTAACTGCGTACAAAAGGAATGTTGGTAGAGTTACCATAAGGAACAGCAATTCCAATAAAGGTATGGAAAGCCAATACTTTTGATCTGGACAGATCCCAGTACTTCACAAAATCGATATCGGTCTTGACATATTGGGAATAGGGAACGCTAAAAACCAAAAGGTCACCATCATCATTTTTGTTGAAGGGAATGAAATTGGCGAAGCCGGAAAGTAAATTTCCGGCACTTTCCAAAGTCCATCGAAACTGAAAAAAATTGTTGTCTGTTAGTCCATTCCTATTGTTTTTGTGAAAAGTATAGTTACTGGCAAAGATGAGGTTGTTCTCCGTTAACCGTATTCTTCGTTCCTCAATACTGTTTACCTCCTGCAATTGTTCGACCGTGGATGACACCTCATTGCTCAATATGGCCTGGGTAAAACCTGTGGTACCCTCAGGAATAATTAATTGGGGATCGGTAGAGCCATCCGGAGTCTCGAAAAATTCGGCCAAGACAGCATTTCCTTCAAAGTCATCCGCTACTTCATCCAGTCTATCGTAAGAATTCCTGTAGACGTTAAAGAAACGATTTGTGTTTACGTTGCGGACAAATTGTATGTTCAAAAGTTCTACAGTATTTCTTCTAAAATCCGAAGGAGTCCAATTATAGCTCAAGATGGAATTAAAGGTTTGCTTATCCAAGCCAATATTCTGTTGAAAACTAGATCCAAGGGATATTCGTGTCCTTGGCAAAGTGTAACTAGGGATAATTTTGTTCGTATTTAGAAAAGGAAACCAGATTCTGGGAAAATCCAAATTAAGATCCGCCCCAAATTCCAAGATGTTAAAGAAACGGCTATCTATTATGGTAGGGTCACTTGATGAGCCAATATTCAATCTGCCCGTTAGACTCAAATTCTCGGCACCTTTAAAGAGGTTTCTGGCCTGTAGGGAGGGACTAAAGGCAAGGCCCACACGTTGAATATTGGAATGGGTAACATCAAAATCCATTCCCAAGGAATACTTTGGTCTAGCTGCCAAGTAAACATTAGAGGTAAGTTTTGTACGTGTGCTATCTTCCTCAAAAGTAATGGTCGGATACTTAAAAACGTTGAGGTTGTTTATCTGACGGTAGGTACGGGTCCTATCCAAATCCCTATAAATACTGTCCTTCTCAAAAAAAATGGCGTCTGCCAAAGTCTTGGGCTTAAAGCGCAGCTTATCATGATAAAATATGGTGTAATCGCCATATCGGGTAAATTGTTGCTCACTATCACGTTCACTATACAGAAAGTCCGTATAGATATTAATTTTATCAAACCTATGGATTTTATATTCAGAAGTTGTCAATGTGGTATCGCTCCTTCTTTTAAGATTGTCGATATTCAGTTCTATGTCCATTTCCCGATCTTTTCCCATTTTTGTAGTGTCTCGGATAATGGTATAGCTTATGGAACTTTCCTGAAAATCATAAACACCGGAATTTCTAAAAATATTGGCCAAGCGTTCGCGTTCGGCGTTAAAATCCCCGAGGTCAAACTGTTTTCCCTGTTCAACAAAGGATTCCTCAGTATGTACGGCATAAAGGGAATCTATGGCACTAGAGGCAATTGAATGGGATATGGAATCTACCATATAGGGTTCTCCCAAAGAAATCTTATAATTGATTCCCGCTCTTCGTTTTCGAGATGCGCTATCAATTTCAAATGTGGTATTGTTATTAAAATAGCCCTTACTTCCATAATAAACGCTGAGCCTTTCCAGACTTTTTCTCGTATTCGAAGTGTCAATAATTACCGGTGCCTCCCCAATTCTCTTCAACCAAACACTTAGCCCTTTTACCATGAAGGATTCTCCAAGTCGCTCCACCTGCTTTTCGGATAAAAAATTGTCCAGTCTATCTTTTCGTTTTGGCTTTCGGTAGAGCCAGTCCTGATAGGAAGAATCCGGATTTTTTTTGGCAATATTGTACAGGTTCAATCGAAGGGGATACCCCAATATCCTGCTATTGGGTTTCTGGATAATGAGGCTTTCGATATCTTCATCGGTAACTTTTAGACTATCCGCGTAAATGTTATTTTTTACAAGGAGAAGCTCATCTTCACCAACTCTTTTGAGGGTGTTACAGGAAGTGATTGCGAAACCTATTAATAATAGGCTTATTTTAGCCCAGGTTCCGGTGGTGCCCAAATACATCCTCATAGAAGCCAAAAATACATTATTTGCATGGTTGTTAAAAACCAAATAAAACTTATCAAAAGTCTACATCAAAAAAAGTACCGAAACTTACATGGACTTTTTCTGGTCGAGGGAATCAAGATGGTAGGGGAACTCCTAGATTCCGGATTAAGGGTATACAGCATATTTACCACGGATGATTCTGTTTTGGAGGGAAGGCAGGATTCCCAAATCCTGATTTCCGAGTCGGAGCTCAAGCAAATGAGTTCCCTAAAAAACCCCAACTCCGTACTTGGGGTCTTTTATAAGCCCCAAGCCCAGGAAGTGGATTTTAGGGATTGGATCCTTGCCTTGGACAATGTGTCCGATCCTGGAAATTTGGGAACCATCATTCGGCTATGTGATTGGTTCGGGATATCCCATTTAGTATGTTCCAAGGACACCGTGGATTGTTATAATCCCAAAGCACTTCAAGCGACAATGGGTTCCATTGCTCGGGTACATGTAGTATATAAGGACCTACTACAATTTTTAAGAGAATCCAAGCAACAGATCTTCGGCACGTTCATGGACGGCCAAAGTGTTTATGATGCCAAGTTGCCCGGTTCCGGAATTTTGGTAATGGGCAATGAGGCCCATGGGATTTCGCAAGAAATCAAAGCCGTATGTTATGAAAAGATAGGTATTCCTCAATTTGGCAAGTTGACAGCAGAAAGTCTCAATGTGGCTACGGCCACGGCTGTTTTGTTAAATGAGCTGAGGAGGGAAAATTAAAATCTGATTTTTTAAGGTTGTTGAGTTTTTACATTTTACCATCGACCCAACTACTCAAACGTAAAGTTGATAAAAAACCCTCTTGTTCGAAGTCCATCTATGTTGCCCGTCCATGGACTATTGGGGTCATTGTCCGGGACCAATTCATCGCTAATGGCAAAAACCCCTCTAATGGAGGGCGTAAATTTGAAGTATTCCAAATAAAAATCGATTCCAAAGCCCAGTTCATAATTATATACCCACTTTTTCATCCGAAAGGTACCAGAGCTATTGTCGTCCAATGCAGTTTCATTGCTGCCCAAGTTTAGGGAGGTAGAGGCACCCCCGATCAAAAAAGGCTTCCAATTACCAAAACGACGTGCACTTGCTTTGATTAAAAGAGGAAAATTGATATAGGTCGATTTTACCTCCCTTATGGCATCCCGTTTCTCGGTAAATCCTGGAAAACCCAAAGTTCTTGCATTGTATAAGAGCCCAGGCTCAAATCGAAGGTCCAAAAATTCATTGATTCGCATTTCACCGATTAGACCTACGTTAAAACCAATGGACTTACTGACCAGGATATCCGTATCCCCGGGATCATTTTTATAATTGAATTTGAAGTCATATTGATTAAACCCCAAGAAATATCCCCAATTAAGCAATGCCTTGTCCTCATTTTCCAGATTTAGGATGGGCTTTTCGTTAAATTGGGCATTGGCAGGGATACATAGGAAAAGTAGACCAATGCATAACAAAAAGATGTACTTCATATTCTTATTTTGTTGCAACATAAATAGAAGCGACCCCAAATGTTTGGGGCTCGTTCACTACATCTATAAACCCCGTTTTACGCAAAATATTGTTGAAGTCCGTACCATGTGGAAAAACCGATGCGGATTTGGACAAATAGGAGTAAGCGGATTTGTCCTTGGAGAAGAGTTTGCCTATGGCGGGAAGCATGTATTTGCAATAGAAATGGTACCCTTGCTTAAAAGGTGCTTTGCTCGGAACTGCAGTCTCCAACACCACAAAAGTGCCTGACGGTCTTAGAACGCGATAAATCTCCATCAAACCCTTTTCCAAAGTTTCGAAATTGCGTACTCCAAAGGCTACCGTAACTGCATCAAATGTATTTTCGGGGAAGGGGAGATTTTCACTGTCCCCAATGACCATCTCAACAGTGCTTTCTAGATTTTTTGCTTCTACCTTTTTTTTGCCCACCTCAAGCATACCTTGGGAAATATCCAGACCTATAATTTTATCGGCTCCGGTCTTGACCAGACTAATGGCCAGATCACCGGTTCCCGTGGCAATATCAAGAATTTGGACAGGTTTTTTTTTCTGCAGGATTTTTACGACCCGTTTTCTCCATTTTACATCCAGTCCAAAGGAGATAACCCGATTTAGCCCATCATAGTTTTTGGAAATGGTATCGAACATTTGAGTTACCTGCTCCTTTTTTCCAGAACCGGAATCGGAATATGGAGTGATTTTTTTCTGCATTCCAGGCAATTTTCGGCAAATATAACGCATACAGATCAGGTGGCTCTATTTGCGACCTTCAATATGGGCAAATGAACTTATTTTGAGTACTTGAAGCTTTATTTTGACCGGCAACACAATTAATTTGTGTAATTTTGCACATCAGAATTGGCAAGCAGGTTATACAAATGTGTATTGACACTCAAAGTGTTATTTCTTTCGATCAGTTGGTTTTATGTTTTATTCTTGCCAATGACAACAATGTATCCGATTAAATGAAAATCATAATTGCAGGAGCTGGTGAAGTGGGCTTTCATTTGGCAAAACTTCTTTCGTACGAATCCCAGGACATTACGCTCATAGATACCAATAAGGAAAGCTTGGTCTATGCGGATAACCACTTGGATATACGTGTACTAAAGGGAGATGCCACTTCCATAGCGGTCTTACGGGACGCAAAAGTGGAAAACTCCGATTTGGTGATTGGGGTAACTTCCTCCGAGACCACAAATTTAACGCTTTGCATGTTGGCAAAGCAATTAGGAAGTAAACGGACTATTGCTCGGATTTCCAATACCGAGTTTGTTGACAATAGGGAAGTCATCAAGTTTTCGGACTTGGGAATCGATGAATTGATTTCCCCGGAAGAGCTCGCTGCTGCGGAAATACAACTCTTGTTGAATAAATCTGCATTTAACGATACCTATGAATTTGAGGATGGCAAGTTGATCATGATTGGTGTGTCCCTGATCAAAACGGCACCTTTTGTTGGAAAAATGGTAAAGGAAGCTGCCAAAATTTTCCCGGAACTTCATTTTATGCCCATAGCCCTACAGCGTTTAGGTACACAGTTTACTGTTATACCTAGGGGGGATACCGTTTTTAAGGAAGGGGATCAAGTCTATTTCATTACGGTCAAGGAAGGGGTGGACGAGCTATATAAGCTCACCGGAAAGAAAAAGGCGGATATCAAAAATGTCATGATTTTGGGTGGAAGTAAGGTGGGTTTTAAAGCGGCCCGTGACCTTTGCGCCAAAAAATTCAATGTGAAGCTTATTGAAAAAAATAAGGAGAAGGCCTTTGATTTGGCCGATGATTTGCCCAATGCCTTGGTCATCAATGGGGATGGACGTAATGTAGAACTATTGGAAGAGGAGAGTTTAGACTCTATGGATGCCTTTATTGCGGTTACCGGAAATTCCGAGACCAACATAATGTCTTGTCTGGTAGCCAAATCCAAGCGCATTAAAAAGACAATCGCATTAGTGGAGAATATGGATTATTTTCAACTTTCCCACTCTATAGGTATTGACACATTGATCAATAAAAAGCTCCTGGCCGCAAATAATATATTCAGATATATTAGAAAGGGAGAAGTCGTAGCCTTGATGCGCCTTAACAATCTGAATGCCGAGATACTGGAATTTGTGGTGAAACCGAATTCCAGGGTAACCGGAAGTGTTATCCGCGAATTGGATTTTCCAAAGTCGGCCACAATTGGTGGTGTCGTCAGGAACGGGGAAGGTATTATTGCGTTGGGGGGCTTCAAAATCCAAGAAGGTGACCGTGTTGTGGTGTGTTGCCTACCCGATGTAATTCCCAGAATAGAAAGATTGTTCCTGTAATGACCCTTAATTCCAGAATTATATTCCATCTTATGGGGCTGCTATTGGTCTGCAATGGCGGATTTATGCTTTTGGCCGCTTTGGTGAGCGGTATTTATGATGACGGGGTTACCTTGGAAATTACCACAGCAGCCATTTCCACCATGTTCGCTGGCGTGTTTGCCATGTTTTATACTAGGGGACATAAAAAGGAGGTAAAACGCAAGGAAGGATATATCATAGTTACTTTTGGATGGATCGTGATGTCCATTTCCGGAATGTTGCCCTATATATTCTCAGGCGCCATTCCCGGCATAACCAATGCTTTCTTTGAGACCATATCCGGTTATACCACCACAGGTGCATCCATTTTAGAGGATATAGAATCCCTGCCCAAGGGCATTCTTTTTTGGCGAAGCCTTACCCATTGGATAGGGGGTATGGGAATCATTGTTCTGGCGATAGCCATACTACCGCTTTTAGGGATTGGAGGAATGCAATTGTTCGCTGCCGAGGCTCCTGGACCGAACGCAGATAAATTGCATCCTAGAATCACGGATACGGCAAAACGACTGTGGTTGATTTATTTTGGATATACCGCTGCTGAAACACTTTTGTTAAAGTTGGCCGGGATGTCTTTTTTTGATGCCATAAACCACGCTTTGGCTACCTTGTCCACAGGTGGTTTTTCCACTAAGAATGCAAGTCTCGCCTATTGGAACGATCAACCTTTGATTCAGTACATTGTAATCTTCTTTATGTTTTTGGCCGGCACCAATTTTGTACTAAGTTATTTTGCCTTCAAAGGGAAAGTGCAACGGGTAATCAAGGACGAGGAGTTTAAGTTCTACACGGCGTTCATTTTCTTCTTCATGATTATAGCTGCTTTGGTGGTTTATTTTAAAGCGAATGTTCCTATATCCGAGTATCACCCTATGGTTTTGGGCGAGGGAGAAAGTGCGTTTCGGCATGCCCTGTTTCAAGTCATTGCCGTAGTTACGACCACAGGTTTTGTTTCGGCAGATTTTACGGCCTGGACACCCTTTTTAACGATTTTCTTTTTTGGATTGATGTTTTTAGGCGGATCGGCAGGTTCCACTGCAGGAGGGATTAAGGTGATGCGGCATCTGCTCATCATTAAAAATGGTTTGTTGGAATTTAAGCGGACCTTACATATGAACGCTATAATTCCGGTACGCTACAATAACAAAACTGTCAGTGAACATATTGTTTACAACATCATTGCCTTTTTTGTGCTTTACATGTTACTGTTCGTTATTGGAGCTTTGGTCTTAGGGGCTTTGGGACTGGATTTTGTATCCGCCATAGGTGGGGCAGCCTCCTCCTTGGGCAATGTAGGGCCGGCTCTGGGCAGTCTTAATCCGGTCAGTAATTTTAATGGCCTGCCCGATGCCGGAAAGTGGTGGTGCGGTTTTCTAATGCTTGCCGGTCGATTGGAACTCTTTACGGTATTGATTTTATTGACCCCTTATTTTTGGAAGCGGATCTGATATTGACTTCCTTGGCCTTTTTTCCATAGTATAGCTTTTTTGTTGAAATTCAGTACCTTCATTTCCAAGCTGGGGATAAATCATTTATACTTGTGAATATCATGTATCCGAAGATTTATTTGTACAAACGCATAAAGGATGCCAAAATCCTTATAGATCGTCACTTTTCCGACCCCATTAAGCTCAGTGATATTTCCGAGAGCGTGTATTTGTCAAAATATCATTTTTTAAGGCTATTCAAAGAAGCCTATGGAACTACGCCCCACCAATATTTAAAACGTAAACGAATTGAAAAGGCCAAAAAGCTCCTTGCAAAAGGCTTGCCGATCAATGAGGTATGTACACAGGTTGGTTTTGAAAGTATACCCTCCTTTTCCAACCTTTTTAAAAGAGAAACCTCGTTTACACCTTCTGAATTTAGAAAACGCAATAATAAATAGCAATTTTAGATAAGTTTTTCCGCTCAACAGCTTGCATTTTTGTAAAAAACCATGAAATTTCTTTACAAAATCAACTTGATCTTACTCATTGTATTGAGTCTTGCCACAGGGGTGTTCAAGATACTTCAACAAGAGGCGGACATAGAACTTTTTAAGGTATTGGGTATGACCACCGCACTCACGGTTGGGTTGGGTATAGTCCAAGTACTGGGAGGAATACTGTTGGCCCTTGTCCAAACCAGGAAATATGGGGCACTACTTATGATGGCTACCTTTGTTCTTGCTTCCATTGCCGTGTTTATGAATGGAATGATAGTATTCGGATTAATATCTTTACTTTTCATCCTTATGGCCTTTTGGGTGTATTTTAGGGAAACCGGAAAAAGTAAACAAATACAATAAACTATGGCATACTACGTGATTACAAGGACAATTATTGAAGATCATTCATCCAAGGATGATGTTCTTACAATGTCCAAGGAATCCGCTAAGATTTTTAGGAAACAACCAGGATTGATCGAAATGAAATCGTTGATAGCGGGGAACGGAACCCATTTATCGACCTATCTGGTATGGGAGAATCAGCAATCCCACCTGGCCTGTATGGAAAGCAAGGACTTTGATGGGGTTACCGTACAATGGACAGCATTTATGAAGGAAGGCAAGATTAAGTTTGAGCTGGAAACCTATCAGCTTATTGACTAGACTTCTGATTTTTGTATCCACTATTGGACAGATAATAGTTTGCCAGCCGTACGGGTAAAGGAAATGCATGATGACCTGAAGCACAGGCTATTATTTTATCTAATCTAGTACTATCACTTTGGTGTCCGGGGCTACGAAACTTTCAAAACGTTTCAGTATCTCCCGATTTTTGATTTCATAATGCATGGGGATTACTTTTTCGGGTTTGATTTCGTTTACGATATGCGCAGCTTCTTCTTCATTCATAGTCAAGTTATCACCGCCTATGGGGATCAAAGCAATCTCTATGTTTTTTAACCCTTTCATTTCGGGAATGTAATCCGTGTCACCTGCATGGTATATTTTTAGGTTTCCATCCAAGTTTATGATAAAGCCTATATTTTCTTTTGATTTAGGGTGGGCCTTTATCCATAGAAAAACTGATTTCGTATTGTAAGCAGGTATTGCTTCTACATCAATATTATCATGTTTAAGGACATCTTTGGGTCTCATGACCTGTACATGATTGTTATAAGCCTTTAGTTTTTTTGAGACTCCTTTGGAGCAAATGATTTTTGTTTCCGATTTAATAACCTTGTCTATATCCTTAATGGAAAAGTGATCAGGGTGGGAATGCGTAATTAGTATATAATCCGCTTTTTCAGTAGTTTCAATTCCAACTGGGTCAATATAAATTACCTTGTCTTTTGTTTTGAGTTGAAAACTCGACGGGAAGAAATGGGATTTGTTCACCTTAATTGTTCCCCATGTGGATAACACTGTATTTTCCCCTATACTGGTTTGTTGGAGGGTCGGATTTCTTTTCTCGCTGATAGATATTTTTACCATGGTACAACTTTGAACGAGCACAATTATGGGTATAAACAACATAAAGGAAACTCGTATTTTCATTTCCAATTTCACTTTAGTTTAAAAACCAAAACTATGACCAAGGATAATCATGTACTATGACCTTGGTCATTTTAGGAAGAAATATAATTGTTGGAATATGTAGAAGGAAATGAGCATTCCCTAGTTTCTGACCAGACTTTAATTTCTCTTTTTCTACTTGGGTACAAAAAAACCCTCCTTGATCAAGGAGGGTTTTATATATATGAAAAGGATTTTAAACAACAGCCTTGATTCGCTTTACAGCTTCCCTTATCTCATCCTCAGAAGCAGCATAGGAAATACGGATACAGTTGGGGTTGCCAAAAGCTTGCCCGGTAACGGTTGCTACATTGGCGTGCTCCAACAAATACAAGGCGAAATCCGATGCATTTTCAATTTTGGTCCCGTTAAGCGTCTTTCCAAAAAAGCTGGAAATGTCCGGGAAGACGTAAAAGGCACCTTCAGGGACATTGAGGTTAAAACCTTCGATTTCCCCAAGAAGTCCAAGGATTAGATCACGTCGCTCATGAAACTTATCGATCATAAACTGAATCTTACTTACCGGTGCCTCTAAAGCAGTAATGGTGGCACGTTGCGCAATGGCATTGGCGCCACTGGTATTTTGTCCTTGAAATTTGGTGCAGGCCTTGGCAATCCAGTCTGCTGCGCCAATGTATCCTATACGCCATCCCGTCATGGCAAAGGCCTTGGAGACCCCGTTTACGGTAATGGTACGATCGTACATCCCTTCAATTCCTGCAATGCTCACATGTCCTCCCCGAAAATTAATATGCTCGTAAATTTCATCGGAGACTACGTAAATGTTGGGATGGTTCCGTAATACTTCGGCCAATCCTTCCAATTCCTCTTGGCTGTATACGGAGCCACTTGGGTTACAAGGTGAACTGAACCATAGCATCTTGGTCTTTGGTGTAATGGCTGCCTCCAATTGCGCTGCGGTTATTTTGAAGTCGGTTTCAATACTTGTGGGCACTTCAACGGGAATCCCCTCCGCCAACTTTACAATATCGCTATAGCTTACCCAATACGGTGCCGGTAGTATTACCTCATCGCCCTTGTTCAGCATACACATGGCCACATTGGCCAAGGACTGCTTGGCGCCTGTAGAAACCACAATTTGGTTCAATCCATATTCCAGATTGTTGTCCCGCTTGAATTTATTGGAGATGGCCTGCTTTAAATCGACATACCCATCTACAGGAGAATAACTGCTGTAGTTTTCGTCAATGGCTATTTTGGCCGCTTCCTTTATGAAGTCGGGGATGTTAAAATCTGGCTCCCCTAGACTTAGTCCTATAATATCTTTCCCTTGATTTCGTAGTTCCCGAGCTTTTGCTGCCATAGCCAAAGTGGCCGAAGTAGACATGCTGTTGATTCTTTCGGATAAATGGTTGCTCATTTGCGGTATAGATTTACTGGTACTGTAGGGCAGGCCTTTTGCCCAATTCCTTTAAATGTTTGAAGTGCGAAATTATAGCTTTTCTAGTAGTTTTATACTCGTTGTAGGGTAAATTAAATTCCTTTGCTGTCTGTTTCACAATTTTGGAAATTTTTGTGTAATGTATATGACTGATGTTAGGAAAAATATGATGCTCTACTTGATGGTTCAAACCACCTGTAAACCAGTTTACGATCTTGTTTTTGGTACCAAAATTTACCGTTGTCAACAGTTGGTGAATGGCCCAGGTATTTTTCATATTTCCACTTTCATCGGGCAAGGGGGTCTCTGCCTCATCCACGATATGTGCCAATTGGAAGACCACACTTAAAATAACTCCGGCCACGTAATGCATGATAAAGAAGCCCAAAAGTACTTTCCACCAGGCAATGTCAATGAAAATAAGGGGCAAGACGATCCATATGGTAATGTAAAGGACCTTGGTTATAACCAAGGTGCTCCAATTGATTACCGGATTGGGTAGCTTACCATAACTAAGTTTTCGCTTCATATAGCGGTACATCTGCTGAAAATCCGTGGTGACGGCCCAATTAAAGGTTAACAACCCATATAAAAAAATAGAATAGAAATGCTGGAATTTATGATGCTTTCTCCATTCTGCATGCCTTGAAAACCGTAAAATACGTCCTGCTTCCATATCCTCGTCATGGTCTTGAATGTTGGTATACGTGTGGTGGAGCACGTTATGCTGTACTTGCCAATTGTATACGTTCCCGGCAAGAATGTAAATACTACCTCCCATCAATTTATTGACCCATTTTTTCTTGGAATAGGAACCGTGGTTGCCATCATGCATAACATTCATCCCTACCCCGGCCATGCCAACTCCCATAACAATGGTCAGCAACAGATTGGCCCAATTGGGAAGCCCCAAGGTGAGGATCAAAAAGTAGGGCGTAAGGAATAGGGCGAACATAACCACCGTTTTGAGGTGCAATCGCCAATTGCCGGTTTTCTTGATTTTGTTTTCCTGGAAATAATCATTGACCCGCTTGTTTAACGTCCTGAAAAATTGAGCGGAATCTTTTCGTGAAAATCGAATGGTCTTTTGATCCATGTAATGCAATCTTTTGATAAATATAACGTAAATACAAACCTAAATAGTCTTACTGTCCAACTAAAAAGGAATCTTTGCGATGTGAATATACTATTTTTGACGAAATACAAATGTACGCATGGGTGGTGAAATAGTATTAAAATATTTTCCCAATTTATCCGAAATACAAAAAAGACAATTTTTATTGTTGGAGGAACTTTATAAGGATTGGAATGTAAAAATAAATGTAGTCTCAAGAAAGGATATCGATGAATTGTACTTGAGACATGTGTTGCATTCATTAGGTATTGCCAAGGTTCAAAAGTTTAAATCTGGGAGTACTATTTTGGATGTAGGTACTGGGGGCGGTTTTCCAGGAATTCCCTTGGCCATTCTTTTTCCTGAAGTTCATTTTACTTTGGTAGATTCAATTGGAAAAAAAATAAAAGTGGTCCAAGAAGTCGTGGAAGGCTTGGAGCTAAAAAACGTTACGGCCATAAATGGGCGCGTTGAGGACCTGGAAGAACAATTTGATTTTATCGTGAGCCGTGCTGTAGCCGCAATGCCTACTTTTGTGCATTGGGTCAAAGGAAGAATCAAGAAAGAATCCATACACGAAAGGCGGAATGGGATTTTCTATCTTAAAGGGGGTGACCTTAAGGAAGAACTAAAGGGATATAAGGCCGTCCAGATTTTTGAATTGACCGATTATTTTGACGAAGCATTTTTTGAGACCAAAAAAGTGGTGTATTTACCTCAAAAGTTTAAATGAGCTCTTAATGGCTTATCCATTAATTGCATAGATTCTTGTGGCTTTACTTATGACATTGTTACTATTTTAAAACACCAATTTCTGTTAACCAAGGTGCTAGGTAATCCAGTAAATCATAAGATTTTCCAGTTTTTGTATTAACAAAGTCATGGTTTCCGTATTCCAATAATTGAATTTGAAAATTGGGATTACTTATCCGTTCTAACTCATTTATGGTTGCATCCACTGGAATTACTGGATCTTCAGTGCCCAGAATCCACAAAGTTTTGGCTCTTAAATTTTTTAAAACACTTCTTGGATTAAATCCCTTAGACCCATTAAAATATTGCAGTTTTGAGTGTGCTTCGGCTATGGTAAGCCCGTTCACATCTCCATCACCGGTCAATTGGCTAAAATAGTGTTCTTCCCCAGCAGATACGGCAACACCTTCTCCAATGACCATAAACTTTATATTATTATTTTTTGATGCCGCCAAGGGCATTATCCATCCAGCTTGGCTTCCACCTATTAGACCTAGTTTTGCCTTTCCAAGTTCTGGCCGATGTTTTAACCAGGATACGCAGGCCAATACGTCCGAAGCGAGTAAGTTGAACCATTTTTCACTTCCTTCAACGCTGAAGAACTGATAACGTCCTTCCGATTTACCTACACCTCTTTTGTCATAGGCCAGTACGGCCATACCCAGTTTTGTGCCAATTCTAGTGTAATAGGTTACATCTTCATAGGTTGAAGGCGCGGAACCGTGCACTACGACTAGAACACCTTGAATCTCACTTTTGTTTAGGGGAGTGTAATAAGCGGCATTCAATCGAACAGCCCCATTTTGAATTACAACTTCCTCTTTGCCATATCCTTTAAATTCTGTATTTGTGATTTTAATAAGGGGCATATCACAGATAGGGCAGTTCCCAGGGTTTTCATATTGAATGGTATGGCAATCCGAATTGCATGGGGGGCAGCGATAATTAGTGGCATGTTGGGCCCGGATAAGACTCAAATAACCCAGGGCTAAAAATAAACTAAAATACAGATTTTGATACCTCACAGTTTTTTGTAAAAAGTACTGTCCTCGGCAAGCGAATATCCCACAATTTGATTGGAATTGTCCCTTTTGAAAAAGATAGGCTCCTGGTTAATATCCGAAAAAACATCTTCGTATTCATGGTAAACCGGATAGGCAATTCCATTTATTTTGGCGTAAAGGTCTCGCTTCGTTTCGTCATACTTAACTTCTATTTGTACATCATCCCGGTATTCATATGCCCCTTCAAAATGTTTTAAAAAAGATGATGCAATCTTTTCGGAATAGGGGTTGTCATCGGATAAAATTAGACCATCGCCCAGTCTCCAATTGTCATACTCCATATTATAAGCGATTCGCTTCGCCGCCTTAAGCCCATGTAGCTTTGCTACTAAATGTAGGGTCCCATCTATTCCTGCGGATATCCCAGCCGTAGTAATCACATTTCCATTATCAACAAAACGGACATTCTTATTTACATTGATTTTGGGGTAGGAGTTTTGTAAATCATCCAATGCGCTGTGGAACGTAGTTGCTGTTTTTCCGTCCAGTATTCCTGCTTCCGCTAAAATAAAGGCGCCTGTACAAACTGAAAAATAGTATTCAATATTCTCTTGATTCTTGACCCATTCAATGACCTTTGGGTTTTTTACGGTAGGCGAGGTGTTACCTCCAAAAAAAGCTAAAATATCTGCTTCCGGAGCAGTATCAATAGAATAATCCGGAATAACGCTGAGAATTCCTTGCGACTTTATGGGTTCTTTTTTTTCCGAGACCGTGAACACTTCAAAGCCTGCATAGGATAATACTTCCATTGGCCCTGCGAAGTCTAAAACTTCTACTCCGTCCTGTAAATAAAAAGCAATGGTTTTCACATCTTCTTTTTTCATAAGTACCATATTGCAAAACGAACATCTACCCGGGCCATCATGTACATCAGTATCACAACTTAAGCCACAAGGTGGACAAACGTATACACCGGATTCATGGATACCGCTCTGTCCATAGGAGAATAGAATCCCAAAAAACAGAGCGGTTAGTATTGCAAATCTGTTCATTTTTTGATTTTTGATGTTTCTCCAAAGCTAGTATGCCCGTGCTATTTGGCAAAGGACAAGAATACGCAGCATTGGGACAATTATTCCCGAAGTTGGGAAGGAAGTGACTCGGTATACTTTTTAAGTAAAAATCGCAATTGATTGCTACTTTGCAAACCGCAGGCCAATGATACCGCATTCACTTTTGAACCGCTGGAAAGCAATTGCAGGGCACGTTCAACCCGAAGTTTAGCCAAATAGTCCCCTATGGTAATACCTGTATTTTTTTTGAATACCCGGGTTAAATTTCTTGGACTCATATGAGAGTTTTCGGCAAGTTCCTCGATCTTTAATTTTTTGTCCAGGTTTTGGGCCAAAGTATCCTGTACTAGGTGAATACGATTGTCCATATGGTTTCTGTACTGCAAGAAGACACTCAGTTGTGGATCGTTTTCTGTTCTACGGAGATAAATGACCACCTCTTTGGCTATTTTAGTAGCAAAAACGGGGCCGTATAATTCCTCTAAAAGAAACAAGGCGAGATCAATACCGGATGAAACACCGGCACTGGAATACAAATTGCCATCTTTTACGATCAGTCGGTCTGAAAGCAGTTTTACCTTAGGGAAGCGAGTTTTGAAATCTCGGAAGTACTTCCAATGGGTGGTGCAGCTTTTTCCATCAAAAAGTCCGGCAAAGGCCATGAGATACGTTCCTGTACAAACGGAACAGATTTTCGCCTTGTTTTGGTACTGTTCCCGCAACCAACTAAAAAATTGTTGGTTTTTCTGCTTAAAATCCTCTGCAAGAAACAAATGGGATTCCAAACCAGGAATAAAAAGCAAATCATGGGGTTCCAAAGTGAAATTCCAAAAAGGCTCTAATTTGCCCAATAAGACCCCGGCACTCGATATTTCTTCTGTTTTGGTTCTTAGACTTAGATAATGAGTTTCTACTTTAGCCCCATATTCATTGGCTTCATAGAACAGATGTATCGGCCCGGCAATGTCCAATAATTGAACTTCAGGGGGGAAAAGAAAGTGAGCCCTATGGGTTATATCATTTCGCAATACTCTATTTTCTGAACTAAAAAAGTAGTGTGTTTTCCATCAAAAATAGGGGTATTATTGGATAAAAAGGAGAAGTATTACCAAAAGCATTGAAAGGATACGGGGTTACATAGACTTTTGGATTGTTGGAAAATTTTGAAGAAGATTTTTTAATACGATAAGTGAAATAACTCCCGCTGAAGTTCAACAATAGGTCTATAGGCTCAACATCCGATAGTAGGAGTTCCTACATTTTTTGGCATAGCTCTTCATATAGTCCCAAATATTTTGAAAAATAGAATCGGATACTGAATCTTTGGCTTTATGATTGTTTTTTACTTGCATATCATTCAAAGTCTAAAGCACTATAAAATTATATAAGTTACCTTTAATTTACAATTAATTAACGTTAAATTTACATTTAAATTGTATCCAATCGATACCGAAGCAGATTATCATAATCAAATTCTGGGTAATAAAATCTATTTTGGTAGATTTTAAATCGAATGTCGTTTAGGGTCACAAGCAGAATATTCCCATTTAAAAGCGATTTACATATTCTTTGCTTTGTTCGCTTTTAAGAATTACCTGCACTTAAAAAAATAGATGTTATCAGAAGGGTTATTAGTCTATTGGCTCCGAACTAGAACTTGGGCTCACAGACAAAAATGGCAGGTTTCCAAATTATAATCTGATTTTCCAAATCATCAAGAGAAATTGGATTTCCCGGAGTGCCACCGAGCATATTGCCGTCACAGTCAAAGACAGGAATGTTCTTGTCAATCAACGGGTTGCAGTCCCAATAGACAAATATGGTTTGCCCTTCATATTCGCCTTGGGTGATGTAGCAGTATTTGGTGTCTTCAGTAATGTTGGCTTCCCTGTTATCTATTTCTGTTCTAAGCCAGGACAATTCTTTTGCTGGATTGTCCACTCCGCAAGCAGACCTAATGATATCTTCATCATCTGAACAGGATAAGAACACAAGTAGTATGGTTAATAGATTTAGAGCTGTTTTCATAGGGAATCTTTCTTTAATAGTATAGATACCCTACTGAAAAAATGGTTGCGTAAAAAAACCTCCCAGTGCAAAGGCACTGGGAGGCTCTAAAATGAATTTTTCAGATACTATAATTATTTGCTCCAGGGAGGAGTGACCTCATTTGATCGGGCGTAAGCAATCAATTGCCCTTTGTGCTCCCCATTGTGTTCAAGGATGATTAAAAGGCCGGAAAGTCGGCTAAATTTCCCAAAGCCAAAATCAACTTCTTCCCCAAGTTTGTCATTCTCCACCATGGTGACTTTTTCAAGGATAAATTCGTTTGATTTTTTCAAAGCTGCCAAAACATTATCCTTTCCCTTGATTTTTTCAATATTCATCATGTCCACATCTTCTGGTGGAGCAAATCCCAATTTAGAGGCCAAATAATAGTTGGCTCCGGCAATATGCAAAAGAGATTCTCCTACTGAGCGAATTCCCTCTGAAGGACGCCAGTCATACTGCTCCTCGGAAAAGGCTTCTGCAAGGGATATTACTTGCCCTTGGTTATAGGTCAGCATTCCTTGGATGGTGCTTTGGACCATAGTATCCTGCGCATACGTTATGGCCACCATCAGAAACGTAGCAAATACCGTTAATTTTTCATTTTCTAAGTGTTTAAGTCGTTAAAAATTGTTCGCTAGACATAGTAGATAACTATGTAGCTTACAAGGTATTAAAAACCAAGCACTATTTCCCGGAAAATTTAGGAAATACTATTTTTGGCCTATCTATCCCAAGAAGGGGTATCTATAATCCTCTGGGGTTACAAAGGTTTCCTTGATCAATCGTGGTGATACCCAGCGCAATAGATTCTGGGCAGAACCTGCCTTATCATTGGTGCCAGATGCACGTGCTCCCCCAAAAGGCTGCTGGCCTACTACGGCACCTGTTGGTTTGTCATTGATGTAGAAGTTTCCCGCACAATTTTGAAGTGCCTTGGTAGCTTGATTAATGGCATACCGGTCCGTCGCCAAAACTGCACCTGTCAATGCATATTCCGAGGTGGCGTCTACCAATTCCAATGTTTTGTTCCAGTCTTTGTCCTCATAGATATAAATGGTTACCACTGGTCCGAACAATTCTGTTTCCATAGTGACATAATGCGGATTCGTGGTTACAATAACCGTTGGTTCCACAAAGTAACCTTTGGATTTGTCATATCCACCTCCGGCTACAATTTCGGCATCCTTGTCCTTTTTGGCCTGATCGATGTATTTGGCTAATTTATCAAAGGAGCCCTCATGGATGACAGCGGTGATAAAGTTGGACATATCCTCTGGTGAGCCCGGTGGGTTAAAGGATTCGATATGCTTTTTTACCAAATCCAATACTTCCTTTGAGGTGGATTTTGGCAAATATACTCGTGACGCCGCGCTACATTTTTGTCCCTGGAATTCGAATGCTCCTCTGGTAATGGCGGTGGCCACCTGCTCCGGTTTGGCGGTTGGGTGGGCAATAATAAAATCCTTTCCTCCCGTTTCTCCAACGATTCTGGGATAGGTCTTGTAGGCATGTATATTGTTTCCGATTTTTTTCCACAGTTCTTTGAAGACATGTGTGGATCCGGTAAAATGAATACCGGCAAAATCGGGGCTTGCCAAAACGGTATCCGTTATCATTACAGGATCACCGTAGACCATATTGATGACCCCATCCGGAAGACCGGCTTCCTTAAAGACATCCATGATTACCTTTGCCGAAAATATTTGATGATCGCTAGGTTTCCATACCACTACATTTCCCATCATAGCAGCACTGGCAGGGAGGTTTCCGGCAATGGCCGTGAAGTTGAAAGGGGTAATGGCGTACACGAAACCTTCTAAAGGACGATACTCGACCCGGTTCCAGATACCTTCTGCCGAATCCGGTTGCTCCTCGTAAATCTGGGACATATACTCTACATTAAACCGAAGGAAATCTATCAATTCGCAGGCTGCATCTATTTCGGCCTGATGAATGGTCTTGGATTGGGCGATCATAGTGGCGGCGTTTATTTTTGCCCGATAGGGTCCGGCAATAAGTTCCGCAGCTTTTAAAAATATGGCAGCACGTTGTTCCCAGGTTAGATCGGCCCAGGCCGTTCTGGCCTCAAGACAATTTTTGATGGCCTTTTCCACGTGCTGTTTTTCGGCCAGATGGTATTCGCCGACACTATGCCCATGGTCATGTGGCGGGGACATAGGCTTGGTGTTTCCGGTACGTATTTCTTCGCTTCCTATATAAAGTGGAACCTCCACTTTTCCGTTGAAATAAGCTTGGTACTGTTGCAGTACTTCATCCCTTTCCGGGTTACCGGGAGCGTAACTTTTTATTGGCTCGTTGAGTGCGGTCGGTACTTGAAAAAAACCCTTGCCCATGGTGCTGTTTTTTAGGTGTTAAAAATCGCAGCAAAGGTACTAAATGGGAATTCGATTAAAAACTAATAAAGACTTAAAAATACGTTTCAATTTAACGCAAAGGGAGCGTGGAATTTAAAGGTAGGAATGTACACCCTAAATTTCTCCGTGGAACTAAAATTTACCATATTATAATGGCCTTTCATAGCTCCGATGGGAGAAGCCAATAAACAACCGGAATTATAGGTATGGGATTCACCGGGCCTTATTACAGGCTTCTTGCCGATAACCCCTTCGCCATCAAGAATTTCCAGATCGTTCAGGGAATCATATATCTGCCAATGGCGCGAAGTCAATTGAACGGAATCCTTGCTTTGGTTCTCTATGGTAATGGTGTAGCCAAAAGCAAAATGCATCTTGTAGTTTTTGAAGAAAGTACCCTCAAAACTAGTATGTACCGAAATTTTTATGCCCTTGGTTACTTGAGTAATCATAGTCGTCTAATATGTAAAAATGTTTCCCGCCAGGAGAAACACTACACCGAACAACGCTAAAATAAAAAAAATCGCGTTCAGAAAAAGATATTTAACAATAGTTTTAAAAGCGCCTTGTTGATAGAATTTCCGCATGGACTGTAACAGGTATATGGAAAAAAGGGTAATAAAAATCCAGTTGCTGCTTACGTTAAATACGGAATCTATCAGATAGCTAATAATGAGCAATATAAACAACAGTGAGGTATTGTGAAAGCTAAAGATCAGATGATCGGTATAATTGTATTTTTTCCTGATGTATACCAACCAAATGAACAGCGTAAATATGGGAAGAAAGAAAAAAACGGCAAACGGCAATTTGGAAATCAAGGAACTGATGAAACTTCCAGGTTGTCGAGATGCCCTTACAAAACCTGACGCCGCACCAAAGGACATCTTGTTTTCAAAGGATTCGGGAATTTGGTATTTGCCCATGGCATCTTTAAGGGTGTACACCGTATCTTTTCGGATCAGCGTATTGAAAAATTCTGCCTTAGTATAGAAACGATTACTAAAATCCAGATTCTTTAGGGATGCAAAATGGGTATGAGGGTCTACCATTATCAATGAATCCCTGTAAATTACTACTCGGTCTAACTGTTCTGAAATTTGTAGGGAATCCAAAACCTGTATTGCTTCTTCCTTATCCTCATCTTCAACATCAAGCTTTAGGCCAAACGGCCCTTGAAAATCAACCTGACTACCCTGTTTGTCTACCCCGTACTTATCCCATTCCGAGAAATTTCCACTAAAATTTTGAATCAAAAAATATATAATGGCGAGGCTTAATAAAAACCGAAACGGATTGGTATAAGACATCCTTTTTCCATCTACATAATCCCTTGTAATTTTGCCAGGTCTTATTAATAGGGCCGATAGTGTTTTTAGAAGTTTGGAATCATAGGAAACGATATTGGAAAAAAATTCATCAAAAAAATCCTTGATCGTCAATTTTTTAGTACTGTTGGCCTGTGAACAATTAGGGCAATATTTATCACTGAGATTCAACGGATGTCTACAGTTTAAACATGCGGT
This sequence comes from uncultured Flavobacteriaceae bacterium, assembly GCA_947494715.1. Classification (GTDB taxonomy): domain Bacteria; phylum Bacteroidota; class Bacteroidia; order Flavobacteriales; family Flavobacteriaceae; genus Ulvibacterium. The sequence goes on from CANLWG010000024.1 coordinate 51,285, forward strand.
TCCTCGATATTTAAGTTGATACCTACCCTTGGAAGTAATGGCTGGTTTGTTCTCCATCGGTTTGGAATGAAGAATAAATATACGTTAATTGCTAATATTGCGTGAGTTTGTGGAACCCACACCAATGATACTGTCGTAGAGATCGCCAAAATTTCGATAGTATACCAAAATAAGATACGTGTTCTCGGTAAAGTGGAAATTGCCACAAACCGTATTTAGGTCTATTATGTCGCCTTGCCGTTTTATGACATATTTGTAATTGTAAAAGCCCTGTTTAAATCTAATTTCTGCCTCCATCATCCCATTGTCCTCGTTGTAGGTCATTTTGTTTTGTTCCAATAGGGCGTAATTGTTGTATTTGCCGAAAACATATACTTCATCCAATTCTAAAATAGCATCATAGGGAAGGCTAAAATGCACATTGGTATATTCCGCCTCACGGGAATTTTCCGTGCCCTGAAGGGTCCGCACTACAAAATCCCCGTTGATGTCCGGAAAATACGTATAGGGCTCGTCAAACCGATAATCATCACTAAATAGGTAATGTTGATATAGATCCCCGATTTCTATTCTTGATATCTGTGCACTGGGCGCCCTTAGATCGCTGGTGTCAAAATTGAGAAACTCGTTTCCCCCAAAAAAACTAGTTTCTTGATCGTACTTATAAACAAGTTCATTGCCCAGTGTAAATTGCGGACGTATATTGTATAAAGTAGTCGGCCAGTAATAATTCTGGACGATGGCCACTTTTACCTCTTTTTTTGGGTTTACCAATTGAAAATTACTGGCATTGATATTGAACTGAACCACTTGTTTTTCGTTCAAAAAATTAAAGTCACGGGAGCGTTTTATGGTTCCGCCAACCTTTACCAAATCTTTGTAGACCACAAATCTTCTAGAAAATTGAAGTTCGTAACTGCTGTTGTATATCTCTATGAGATAGTTGCCGCTCACTTTTAGGCGTACATTTTCATTGGGTATGGTGAGGCGGTAATTGGAGTAGGGCTGCAAAGTGGTATAGCTGTTCTCGTAATCAATAATACGTTGGTTGTCCACCCCGTTGAGGTATTGCGATTTCAATAAGTCTGATGGGGTCCAATCGTAATCACAATGAATGATCTTGTAATAATAATCCTGTTCATTGGCAAGGATGTCATCAAACTCCAAATAAATAGGTTCGCCAATTTGGGCCACGGGAAATTGATCTTCCGTAGGCCCTTTAAAAACAATGGACTTAATATTTGAAGGTGGATCTATTTCTTCCTGAACCTGAGCGAACAGGGAGGACACAAAAAAAAACAAGAAAATCTGTTTAAGATTTACGTGCATTTATGGACTATTTTTTGGGCAAAGGTAAACAAAAAGCGTGCCCATGGAATTAACATCGGTGTAATGCCCAAATTTATAGGCAATTATTATGAAAACTTTCTTTTAAGTACTATTTTTGACCCTAATTTTGCTAACCTAAGCTCTACTATAACATGTCCAAAGACATTCGGATTAAGAAAGGCTTGAACATCAATCTTGTCGGTGCCGCAGAGCAAACTATTTCCAAAGCCGTTTTAAGCAATGTTTACGCAATAAACCTCGACGATTTTCACGGTATTACACCCAAAATGTTGGTAAAGGAGAAAGCCGAAATAAAGGCAGGCGAAGCGCTCTTCTACAATAAAAATAGGGAGGATATGTTGTTTGTTTCCCCTGTGAGCGGTGAACTCATTGAGATAGAACGAGGTGCCCGTAGACGTATTTTGACCTTGAAAATACTGGCGGATAAGTCGCAACAAAACTTAGGTCATAATGTCCTAGATGTTTCCAGTGCTTCTTCCCAAGAACTAAAGACATACCTCTTAAAGGGAGGATGCTGGCCTTTTATAAAGCAGCGGCCTTATGACATCATAGCCGACCCGGATACCATTCCCAAGGCAATCTTCATTTCTGGCCATACCACGGCTCCATTGGCCGCAGACTATGATTTTGTGCTACAAGGAAAGGAAAATGAACTGCAGACTGCTATAACTGCCTTGGGCAAAATGACCCCGGGCAAAATACACGTTTCGGTGGGTAAATCCTCCAGTTCACCTTTGGCAGGGCTCAACGGAATTGAATTGCATAAAGTTTCCGGTCCGCATCCGGCCGGGCTGGTCGGAACACAGATCAATAAAATCGACCCAATAAATAAAAGGGAAATCGTGTGGACAGTTACTCCCCAAGACCTAATAATTATAGGTGAGTTGCTGTTGACGGGTATTTTTAATCCGGAACGTATCGTAGCCTTGGCAGGCTCATGTATTAAGACCCCAAAATATTATAAAACTAAAATAGGTACGGAAATATCTACTTTTCTATATGCCAGCGGTGTAAATTCCGATGATTTTAGGGTCATTAATGGAGATGTGCTTACCGGTGCCAAAAGTAAACCGGATGGATATTTAGGTTTTTACAATACTACCGTAACCGCCATTCCTGAGGGTGATGACTATGAATTTTTTGGTTGGAACAAACCCATTTTTAATAAAATATCGGCCACTAGGGCTTTGACATTCTCATGGATGCAGCCTAACAAAAAATATGACCTAAACACAAATACCAATGGTGAGCATAGGGCATTTGTCGTTACCGGTATGTATGAAAAGGTGTTTCCCATGGACATCTATCCACTTCAGTTATTGAAGGCCTGTATGGTAAAGGATTTGGACGAAATGGAGCAATTGGGACTCTACGAAGTGGCACCGGAGGATTTTTCCTTGACCGAATTTGTCTGCATATCAAAACAGCCCCACCAACAGATTATTCGTGAAGGACTGGATCTATTACATAAAGAAATTGGATAAAATATGAGTGATAAAAGACTGACCTTTAAGAAAAGACTACATATTTTAAAGCATAGGTTCAGGGGCAAGAAAATGGCACCGGCCTTCAATGCGTTCCATACTTTTTTGTTCTCACCCGATGAAACAACACATTCCGGATCTCATATCCGAGGTGCCGATGACCTAAAGCGTACCATGAATACGGTTATCATGGCCTTGGTTCCCGTATTACTTTTCTCCATGTTCAATACGGGTTATCAACACTATGCGGCTATCGATGCCGCTAACGGAGTTGCAAGGGAATTATCCCTTTGGGGTAATTTTTTCACTTGGGAAAACCTCTGGATAGGAATAACCCAAGTGTTGCCTTTGGTCATAGTTTCTTACGGGGTGGGCCTACTCATTGAGTTCATATTTGCAGTTATAAAAGGGCACGAAGTAGAAGAAGGTTATTTGGTAACGGGAATGTTGGTTCCTTTGATCGTTCCTGTGGATACACCCTTGTGGATGTTGTCCGTTGCCGTTGCTTTTGGAGTTATTATCGGGAAAGAGGTTTTTGGCGGTACAGGGATGAATATTCTCAATCCCGCCTTGACCATTAGAGCTTTTTTGTTTTTTGCCTATCCTACCTGGATGAGCGGTGACAAGGTCTGGGTACATGAAGCAGTGGAGCTAGCGGGCGGACCTGATGCTATTTCAGGCGAGACTGTTCTTGGCTATCTGGCACAGAACAGGGGGGCCGAAATGTCTACCGCTTATGATACATGGGATATGTTTTGGGGATTTATACCTGGTTCCGTGGGCGAAACCTCTGCCTTTTTGATATTACTGGGAGGTTTGTTCCTTATTTTCAGTAAGATAGCAAGCTGGCGTATAATGGTCAGCGCCGTTATCGGATCCTTGGTCATGGGATTGATCTTTAATGGAGTTGTAGATGCCGGATGGATTACGGAGACCAGTAATTTTTATGGACTGATGAGTTTCGAGTTCTGGAAACATTTAATAGTAGGCGGATTGGCTTTCGGTATTGTATATATGGCCACCGATCCCGTTACGGGATCACAGACCAACCGTGGGAAATGGATTTATGGGTTCCTAATAGGGTTCCTTTCCGTAATGATACGGGTGTTCAATCCTGCATATCCTGAAGGTGTTTTCCTAGCCATATTGTTGATGAACGTTTTCGCTCCTACCATAGATCACTATGTAGTGCGAGGCAATGTAGCACGGCGAATGAAACGGTTGAAGAACGCTACTATTTTTCCAAAGGATTTAGATAGTAAAGAAGAGGAATTAAAAGTTGAAACAGCATAGTTATGGCCATTAATACTGAGAAAAATACATATACCGTAATTTTTGCCTGCATCATGGTAGTGGTAGTCGGTTCTATCCTTGCTTTTTTGGCATCTTCGCTGAGCGATAAAATAAAGGAGAACGAACGTTTTGAAAAACAGCAGAATATCCTTTACGCTATGGGTATAAATGAAAACGAGGATGAGGGAAGTGTGAATTTTATACCTACCGATAGGGTGGAGGGTGAGTTTTCCAATTACATCAAGGAACAATTGGTCATCGAAGGTGATCAAATTACCCAGGATGATGAAGCCTACCTTATCGACATGAAAAAGCAACTTGCCGAAATGAAGAATGGGACAACGCCAAGATTGCCCATGTTGATAGGTGAGAAGGACGAAAAAAAATTCTTTATCATTCCGTTATATGGCAAGGGCCTTTGGGGCCCAATTTGGGGCTTTGCCGCCTTGGATGATCAAATGGTAGTGCAAGGGGTTTATTTTGATCATCAGTCTGAAACCCCTGGTCTTGGCGCTAACATTAAACAACGGTATTTCATGGACGACTTCACTGGAGAATCCATTTTGGATGGTACCCAATATGCAGGTATTGCCGTTGCCAAAGGAAACAATGATCCGTTGAATAATACGAAGGACGATAATGAGGTAGATGCTTTGGCCGGCGCCACTATTACAGGTAATGGAGTCTCTGTCATGATCAGCCAAAGCGTTAACCTGTATAAGGATTATCTAGAAACCATTAGAGCAAAATAACTATGGCTTTACTTACCAAAAAAGATGCAAGTCTCATATTAGATCCCCTGGCGGACAATAATCCAATTACCATTCAGGTGTTGGGTATTTGTTCGGCATTGGCAATTACAGCAGAATTAAAGGCATCCGTGGTCATGGCCATATCCGTAATATTCGTATTGGGGGTAGGTAATGTGGTCATTTCGTTGATGCGGAACATTATTCCTTCAAAAATTCGGATTATAGTGCAGTTGATCGTAGTCGCCACATTGGTGATTATTGTAGACCAAGTGCTCAAGGCCTTTGCCTATGAGCTAAGCAAAACCCTTTCCGTTTTCGTAGGGTTGATAATTACCAATTGTATTATTATGGGTCGTTTTGAGGCGTTTGCACTTGGTAACGGACCCTGGAAATCATTTTTAGATGGTATCGGTAATGCCTTGGGCTATGGTGTAATTCTAATCATCGTCGGGTTTTTTAGGGAGTTATTGGGTTCTGGTACATTATTCGGGTACAAGGTACTTGGAGACCCTGTTAAAATGACCGGACTTTATTCCACAGGATATGAGAATAATGGGTTTATGATAATTCCACCAGCCGCATTAATTGTGGTGGGTATCATTATTTGGGTACAGCGATCGCGTAATACGGCCCTGATAGAAGATAATTAGAAGAATAGTTAAAAAAGGAAATTATGTTGGAGCATATTGAGCTGTTTTTTAAATCAATTTTCATAGATAACATGGTTTTTGCCGTGTTCTTGGGAATGTGTTCGTATTTAGCGGTTTCCAAAAAAGTTGCCACAGCGGTAGGTTTGGGGGCTGCGGTCATTTTTGTTTTGGCCGTAACCGTTCCATTGAACTGGCTTTTGGATCAGTATTTATTAAGGGATGGGGCCTTGGCCTGGTTGGGCCCGGAATATGCGGATTATAATTTGAGTTTCCTATCCTTTATCCTGTTCATTGCCACCATTGCCACCATGGTACAATTGGTGGAAATAGTGGTCGAAAAATTTTCTCCGGCATTGTATAATTCCTTGGGTATATTTTTGCCCCTTATTGCGGTTAATTGTGCCATTTTGGGAGGATCCTTATTTATGCAATCTCGGGAAATCGCAACTTTGGGATTGGCGGTGAACTATGGTATAAGTTCGGGCATTGGTTGGTTCTTGGCTATTTTGGCCATTGCCGCCATACGGGAGAAGATTCGATATTCCAACGTTCCTCCCCCGTTGCGTGGATTGGGCATTACGTTTATAATCACTGGATTGATGGGTATTGGTTTCCAGAGTTTTGGAGGTATGTTGACAGGAGGTGACGAGGCCGCCGCTCCGGTAGAAGAGACCACAGCGCAAAAAATTGAAAAAGAAGAAAAAGAAACTAAAAAGGAAATCGATGATAAAGAAGTTTCCTATAACGATGCCGTAAAAGAATACAAATGATTTTAGCTACAAGTATAGGAGGCACCATATTAATTACCGTAGTTGCATTTTTAATCCTGTTGCTTTTATTGGTGGCCTTGCTATTGTTCACCAAGGAAAAGTTATCTCCCTCCGGTCCGGTGACCATTACCATAAATGGTGAAAAGCAAATAGAAGTGGCCTCTGGCAGTTCTTTGTTGTCCACATTGGGTAACCAAAAAGTGTTTCTTCCATCTGCCTGTGGAGGTGGTGGAACCTGTATTCAATGTGAGTGCCATGTGCTTTCGGGGGGTGGCGAGGCCTTGCCTACGGAAACTCCACATTTTTCCAAACGGGAATTGAACGAGGGAGCTCGCTTGGCCTGTCAGGTGAAGGTAAAGCAGGATATGGAAATCACGATTCCTGAAGAGGTCTTCGGTATCAAAAAATGGGATGCAACAGTAGTTCGTAATTACAATGTTGCGTCGTTTATCAAGGAGTTCGTTGTGGAAATCCCTGAGGATATGAACTATAAAGCCGGAGGGTATATACAAATAGAGATTCCACCGTGCGAAATCAAATATGCCGATATAGACATTACCGCTCACCCAGAAGAACATGAAACACCGGATAAATTTCAAGCTGAATGGGACAAGTTTAATCTATGGCCTTTGGCAATGAAAAATACCGAAACAGTGGAAAGAGCTTATTCTATGGCTTCGTATCCTGCGGAAGGTAGGGAAATCATGTTGAACGTACGTATTGCGACCCCACCATGGGATCGTTCCAAAAATGGCTGGATGGATGTAAATCCTGGTATTGCTTCTTCATACATTTTCGCACAGAAACCGGGCGATAAGGTTGTTATTTCAGGGCCTTATGGAGAGTTCTTTATCAATGAATCGGAATCTGAAATGCTATATGTAGGTGGAGGGGCCGGAATGGCACCCATGCGTTCCCATCTATACCACCTCTTTAAAACATTAAAGACCAACCGTAAAGTGACCTATTGGTATGGTGGCCGATCCAAACGTGAATTGTTTTATTTAGATCACTTTAAACAATTGGAGGAAGAATTCCATAACTTCAAATTTTATATGGCGCTTTCGGAACCTTTGGAAGAGGATAATTGGAAGGTAAAGGAAAATTTGGATGCCCCAGGAGATGGTTTTGTAGGCTTTATCCATAATTGTGTCATTGATAATTATTTAAGCCAGCACGATTCTCCAGAGGATATTGAGCTTTATTTCTGTGGGCCACCGTTAATGAACAAGGCCGTGCAGAAAATGGGCGAGGATTTTGGTATTCCCGATGAGCATATTCGCTTTGACGACTTTGGAGGATAACCGATATACTAAATGAATTAATTTGTAGCCTGATCGATTCCTTGGACCGGTCAGGTTTTTTTTGATATATTTTTTGAGACATGGGCAAACCATTGACCGAACAGGAACTTCACAACCTTGCCATGAATATTGTGGGCAGGCAGCTAGAATCTGATGGTTATGAATTCATGGGAGTCAATAGTAAACCCAAGAAAAACCCCCAATTTGTTTGTCTTAAGGAGAAAAAATTACACTTTGTCGTCGTCCGAAATGTGGATTACCCCAATGACCCCAATGACTATGACTTGAAGTTAATGCATAAGGTAAGAACACATGCGGAGAAGTTTGAGGCACGTACCTATTATGCCGGCGTGGGGCTTTCCAATGCAAGCGATCAAAAATTACCGGTATTTTTAAATGAAGCCTATATAGTGGATTATGACGGACTTATTGAAATTTATGATGAATAGGATTGGATTACTCTTTGCATCTGCCGTTTTTATAGTTTCTTGCTCACCGGACTACTCCAAATTGGTGGAGAACAGAAATGCCGGGGGTGCTTTGGGTACTTCATACGGCATCATTTATTTGTCTGTCGAAAAACAGGATTTCCAAAAAGAAATCGACTCTGTATTCGGAGCCGTCAACAAATCCCTATCCACTTATCTCCCAGATTCGGATATATCCAAGATCAATCAAGGAGATACTACCATATTGGTGGATAAAATGTTCAGGGAAGTATTTGAACTTTCCAAAGAGGTAAACCATAGCACGGATGGCTATTTTGATCCGACTGTTGGAGTTTTGGTCAACGCATGGGGGTTTGGTCCAAGTCCAGCAATCGTAATGGATAGTACGGCGGTGGACAGTCTTCTGGCCTTCGTAGGATTTGAAAAGGTAGATTTGACCAAATCCAATCGAATCAAAAAGGCAAATCCCAATATTTACATAGATTTCAATGCCATAGCCAAAGGATATGCAATTGATCGATTGGCCGCTTTTTTGGATGAAAAGGAAATTTCCAATTATCTCATTGAGGTGGGTGGGGAACTTGTGGGCAAAGGTGAAAACCGGATAAAGGGAAAACCATGGGTCGTTGGTATCGATGATCCGCAAATTGAAGAAGGAAGGCGTCTTAAAATTCTGATACAATTAAAGGATAGGGCATTGGCTTCCTCAGGAAACTACAGAAAGTTTCGAATAGATTCCATTACAGGGAAAAAATATGTACACACAGTAGATCCAAAATCCGGATTCACTAAGAACGGGAGCACTTTGGGAACCACGGTTTTGGCAAGTACCTGTGGTGAAGCGGATGCTTATGCTACTGCTTTTATGGCCATGGACCTTGCGGATGCCCGTAATATTTTGACCAGGCAGCGAGAACTCGATGGCTATATTGTTTATCTGGATGAACAAGGGGAGGCCCAAGAATTTATGACGGAGGGTTTTGAAGCCTTGGTAGTAAACCTCACTGATTAAAGTGTGAAAAACCATTGGTGTTTTCAATAATCTAGAAGCCCCTTTGTATATTTAGCCTTCATCAATCTATTTGCTTTGGCTATTTAGCATGTTTTCCTTTACCAACGTAATTCATATTATCATCATTTTTCAAGGGACCTTACTTGCCATTTATATTTTGGTCTCAAATAACAAAAATAGCAAGGGAGACCTTCTTTTGGCTACAATAATAGGGGCCCTTACCGTACAGATTTTGGGACTTTTCTTCGTGAATAGGGGTGTCGCTAGCGATTTCTTTCAAAGTGTTAATTGTGCATATGGCTTTTTGTACGGGCCGTTACTGTTTTTTTATATCAGGAGCATAACCCAAAAACAGTTTGTTTTTTCAAAGATGAACTTCCTTCATTTTTTTCCTTTCCTGGTCATTTGTTTTGGTATTTGGTTTACAAATGGGAAGATATGTAGTCCAGAAACCTATATCGGATATGTGGTCCATATTCTTTTTTACATCTTTTTATGTTTTATTCAGGTAAAAAGATATAAGCAGGTAATGAAGGCCAACTATTCACAATTGGAGTGGTTGAACGTAGGATGGCTGCATGGGGTCTTTGTTGTATTTTGCCTGATTGTTCTTACGGATATTGCACAATTTATTGCGTTCTTTTTGGGCTTGAACACGTATTTTTTGGAGAATACAGTGTTTCTCTTGATACTTGTGACCATTAATTTCCTCTATTTCTATGGATTTACCTCCTCTAGAAAACCTTTTGGCTACAGCAAGGAAGATTTGTTGTTTACTGCGGCCTTAATATCCCGTAAACGAATCAATACTACGCTTGAAGAAAATAAAAAACTTATAGCGAAGCTGGAAGATTACATGCTTACCAATGAATCCTTCAAAAACTATGACCTAACAATTGCCTCGTTAGCTGAAGAGATTGATATACCCAAAAGAAAACTTTCCGAATTGATAAATGACCATTATGATCAAAATTTTGTGGACTTTATCAATACTTACCGAATCAATAGCGCCAAGGAGAGGTTTATGAATCCTAAAAGCCATACCGAAACTATATTGGAAGTATTGTATGAGGTGGGATTCAATTCAAAATCATCTTTTAACACTGCTTTTAAGAAAAAGACTGGAATTACACCTTCGGAGTTTAAATCTAAGTTCAAATAACATTTCTATTATCTTTTAAAAGAGTTCGGATTCGCGTTTTCAGACGACTAGCGTTTGCCATCAACATATTTTTGGGGCAAACTTTAAATACATCAATTATGAAGACGATCAAGATTTTAGTACTGATATGCATTTTTAACAATGGTTGTAGATCCCAACAAGGCTCGGAAATTACATTTTCCTTTGAAGTAAAATCGGAAGAAATCACTTCAGTTGCCATTTCCAAGTACAATTATGATTTGGAGAAAATGGTTGAATGGAAATCCCTGGATAATCTAGTTCCCCAAAAAACCTATCAAACAACAGATAAATTTTTAGAACCGTCCATCTATGCTGTAAAACTGAATACGGGAAAAAGGATAAGAATAGCAGTTGAGCAAAGCGGTGTGGTCAATATTAAAATGGAGGATGAGATAAAACTAGAATCAAAGATTGCCTCTAATCTGGATTTCGACAAGAGCATTGAAAATCTTAACAATCAATTTTTTGCAGGGATGATTCTGGATTTTGATAAGGCCATGAAAGAAAACAATCAGCAAAGGATAGCAGAGCTTGAAAAAGAGAAAGACAAAGTTTTATTACAGTTTGTAAATTCCATGGAGAATCTGGTGAGGAAAATGGGGCCATCAGCCAAAGCTTACGATGCCCTGGCCTATTTTGATCTTAATAAAAACAGCGACTTTTTTGAAGAGATGATGACAAGATTTGAAGCGGAATATCCATCAAGTGGAATGAGCAAGTCATTAAAGGCTCGGATAGACAAAGCAGCTCAACTTGCGATAGGTAGCAAAATGACAAATTTTAAGGCTGCAAACAAAGAGGGAGTTTTGGTAAATCTTTCTGATTATAGAGGTGGTTATGTACTTGTGGATTTTTGGGCATCGTGGTGCAGACCTTGTAGGGTGGAAAACCCAAAACTACTTGGGCTTTACAAAAATTTTGAGGGAGTAAAATTTGAAATCATTGGAATCAGCATAGATTCAGACAGGGACGTATGGGAAAAAGCTATCCAGAAAGACGGAATTGTTTGGAATCAAATCTTAGACAAAGATCAAATCATTTATAAGCAGTATTTGTTATCATCGCTTCCGGCGAATTTTTTGTTAGATCAAGAGGGTAGGATTATTGCAAAAAATATCACCGCTGAAGAATTGAAAACCAAGCTTGAAACCCTTGAATAAGGTTATGTCCAAAAAAGATTCCGGTCGTGGGGTAATCATTTCCTTACCAAGGGAATGATTTCTCCTTTGGCCAAACGATATCTTTCTATTTCTTTTTCGGATAAGGGTGATGTATAATCTATTTCCTCCACCACAAATCCCACACCGCGCAATTTGTCAAAGTAATCTCTTCCATAAATACGGACATGATCGTATTGACCGAAGATTTCTGCGCGCTTTCTTTTATCGGTAATGGAATTATCTTCAAAGGTCTTTTCCCTTTTCAGGTCTTGGGGAATTTGAAAGATACCCCACCCGTTAGGTTTTAATACCCTATACAATTCTTGCATGGCCTTTGTGTCGTCCGGGATATGTTCCAAAACATGATTACAGAGAATAACATCAAATGAATTGTCCTCAAAAGGTAAATTGCAAATATCCGCTTTTACATCTGCCAGGGGGGAGTTCAGGTCCGTGGTAACGTAATCCAGGTTTTTTAGTTTTTGAAAGCGTTTATAGAATGCCTGTTCCGGAGCAAAATGTAACACGCTATATTCCTTTGAAAAGAAGTCCGTTTTATTTTGTAGGAACAGCCATAACAACCTATGCCGTTCCAGGGACAGTGTGGATGGCGATAAAACATTTTCCCTAGGATTTTCATAGCCATAGGGTAGAAATGTCCTAAAAGACCTTTGGTCTATAGGATCCACATATGAATTGCCCTTCATAAAAAAGGCAAGTATGGGTCTAACCCAATAACTCAATTTTATTAAAAGGGGTCTGGGCAAGGCGTTGAGAATGTATTTGAAAAATTTTGACACGGATTACGTGAATTGCATTAATCTTTAAAACGTACTGTACCGGATTCACTGGAGCCCTTGCCCAATTCGTTATGGACATCCATACAAAGACCAATTATATAATAGGATTCATCTTTGTAAATGATGTTGGACATAACGGAAATTCGAGGGATTAGTGAAATTCGTGTCTCCGAAACTCCGCTTCTTCATCACTTTGTATCCCTAGGGCATCGTAGATATACTGATACGTAGACAATAATTCCGGTTTGCCGTTCACTAGGGCAACGTTGTGTTCAAAGTGTGCGCTGGGTTTTCCGTCTGCGGTCAAAATGGTCCATCCGTCGTTAAGTTGTTTTATTCTTCGCGTACCCATATTGATCATGGGCTCAATGGCAACGACCATACCTTCCACAAATTTCTTACCGCGTCCCCGTTTTCCGTAATTGGGCATTTCCGGACTTTCATGTAGCTTCTTGCCCAAACCATGGCCCACTAATTCTCGGACTACACCATAGCCGTGGCTTTCACAATAGTTTTGGATTGCAAAACCTACATCCCCAACCCTGTTTCCCATCCTGAACTCGCGGATACCAATATAAAGGGATTCCTTAGTGACCTGCAACAACTTTTTGGTTTCTACGGCAACCTCCCCAACTTCAAAGGTATAGGCATGATCGCCATAAAACTCATTTTTAAGTGCACCGCAGTCTACTGAAATAACATCGCCATCCTGCAATGGCTCATTATTAGGGATACCGTGGACAACCTGTGCATTAGGGCTCATATTCAACGTATTGGGAAAGTCGTACATACCCAAAAAACCAGGTTCCGCACCATGGTCCCGAATATATTCCTCGGCAAGTTTATCCAAATGTAAAGAGGTGATTCCAGGTTTTACCTCCCCGGCCAACATGCCCAATGTTTTGGAAACGATCAACGCACTTTCGCGCATTAATTCTATTTCCTCCGGTGTTTTTATTTTTACCATAGGCCGCAAAGGTAAACAAATGCAATAAGTTCTTTAAACTAAGGGCTTTTGGGTCATCAATTGAGGTTGGGGAATACCCATGAGTTTAAGTATGGTCGGGGCTATATCACCTAGGACGCCATCCCTTATTTCCTCAATATCTTCATCGACAATAATTAAGGGCACAGGATTTGTAGTGTGGGCGGTATTGGGACTACCGTCAGGATTGATCATAGTATCACAATTGCCATGGTCTGCAATGACTATAGTAGAATATCCATTCTCTAGCCCGGCCGTAATTACGGACTCAGCACACTGATCAACGGTTTCGCAAGCTTTTATGGCCGCATTCATGTCTCCAGTGTGTCCCACCATATCAGGATTGGCAAAGTTAAGACACACAAAATCCGTTTCTTTCTTTTCCAGTTCTGGAATAATAGCGTCCCGTATTTCGTACGCGCTCATTTCCGGTTTTAAATCATATGTAGCCACTTTGGGTGAAGGGCATAGGATGCGTTGTTCCCCTTCAAAGGGAACTTCCTGGCCACCGTTGAAGAAAAAAGTCACATGTGGGTATTTTTCCGTCTCGGCAATGCGTATCTGTTTTTTTCCTGCCAACGCCAAGGTCTCCCCAAGGGTTTCCTTAATATTATCCTTGTCGTACACAATCTTGATATTTTTAAAGGAATCATCGTAATTGGTCAAGGTAACATAATACAAATTTAATTTATGCATTTGGTGTTCGGGCATGTCCTGCTGGCTTAACACTTGTGTAAGCTCCCTTCCACGATCCGTCCTGAAATTGAAGAAAATCAAGACATCGTCCTCCTCAATTTTGGTCAGGGGTGCATTGTTCTTATCCACCATAACTATCGGCTTTAAAAACTCATCGGTTATACCTTCATCATAGCTCTTTTGTACGGTAACCGAAATTTGGGAGGACTTTTCTCCTTTTGCATGGACCATTAGATCATAGGCTTGTTTAACACGATCCCATCTTTTATCGCGGTCCATGGCAAAATACCTGCCAATTACAGAAGCCAATGAGGCATTTTTATCCGAACAGAAATCAACAAGATTCTGTAAAAACCCTTTACCACTTTTGGGATCAACGTCCCTTCCATCGGTAAAGGCATGAACATACATATTTTGCACATTATTACTTTCTCCGGCATCGATCAAACCTTTTAGGTGAGATATATGGCTATGTACCCCTCCATCACTCACCAACCCCAAAAAATGTACGGCCTTATTGTTTGCATTTGCATATTCAAAAGCTTCTTGTAACACCCTTTCTTCCTTAAGGCTATCTTCCTTTACGGCCAAATTGATCTTGGCAAGATCTTGGTATACTATTCTTCCTGCACCTAAGTTCATGTGGCCAACCTCACTATTTCCCATTTGACCTTCAGGAAGCCCAACATTCATACCATCCGTAAGAAGATTGGCACTAGGATATTTTTTGTAAAGACCATCAATAAATGGTGTAATTGCGTTATCTATTGCAGAGACTTTGGGATTCGGGGATTTTCCCCAACCATCCAAAATCATTAATATCACTTTTTTGTTCATCGCTCGATTTTTATAAGAGCTTCAAAAGTAGTGTGATCTGGTACGAATTGCCAATAATACGCCCTTCTTTTTTGGGTATATGAAGTAGCAAGAAACGGATTGTGGAACAGTGACAATTCGGTTATTTTTGAAATATGGAAAATACATATCATGGACATATTATAGAGAGAGCTATCCATTTTATTGTGGAAAATTATAGGACACAGCCCAGTTTGGAAGAGGTTTCCAACCACGTTCATCTAAGCAAATATCATTTTCAGCGGTTGTTTCATGAATGGGCCGGCGTTACACCGAAGCAATTTTTACAATATATTACGGTGGAGCATGCGAAAAAATGTCTAAAGGAAGGACAATCTACCCTTGCTACCGCCTATGAAGTGGGACTTTCGGGAAATGGTCGTTTACACGACATGTTTATAAAAATAGAATCTTGTACTCCGGGCGAATTTCAAAAAAGAGGTGAAGGGCTGGTATTGAAGTATCAGGTTATAGATTCCCCTTTTGGTGAATTGGTCATTGCGGAATCGGATTTGGGGATAAGTCAAATGGAGTTTTTACAGGAAAACGTTTCGCCTATTGAACTATTGGAATCTATTTTTCCCGAAGCCCGTTTTTGTAATGGACTGGGCACTTATGGCCATATGGTGAAGCACTATTTTTCAACATGGGAAATTCCGGAAGAACAAATTGTATTAGATCTTAGGGGTACACCATTTCAAGTAAGTGTTTGGAAGGCCCTGCTCTCAGTTCCCTCTGCTCAATTCGTAGCATACGGTGATATTGCAAAGGCCATAAACAAACCTAATGCGATAAGGGCGGTAGGAACTGCCGTTGGAAAGAACCCTATTGCCTATTTGATACCTTGCCATAGGGTAATCAGGGAAACGGGCGAAATGGGCGGATACGGCTGGGGCAAGGGTAAGAAATACCTGATCAATGGTTTTGAAAATGTGCAATTGAGCAATAAACGGATTGCGTAAATCATAGTATATGTGGAGTTTTGTATGTATAAAAAATCAAACAATTATGAAATATAATTGGATTTCTTGAATGTGAAGAAATCCATAAAGGGTTTTCCAAATCTGTTAAAGTTTAATTAATTAAGTGTTAATTACGTAACAAAAGAGTATAACAGCAGTCTATCTTTATATAATCAAAATTTATTTCATCAATTAAATGTATTCATCATGAGAAAAACAATCCTAACCTTTGCCTCGGCATTATTGCTAGTAGGCGCGACCGCGAATGCCAAATCGGAAATCCATCAAACCGATCTAGTCACAAGTAATTTTATTGCTAAAGTTGAAGTCAGTATCTTTTGTAAAGCTATCATGCAAGGGGATATTGATACTGTTAAGCGATTAATAGAGCTTGGCGAGGACGTAAACAAGAAATCTTTGGGAATGACCCCGGCTATATTTGCCGCTCGTTATAATAAAGCGGAGATTCTTGAATTACTTATAGCGAATGGTGCTAACCTTAGGTTAAAAAGTGACAAGGGTTATACGGCTAAAAAATATGCTCAACTTTCAAATGCGACCGATGCATTGGCCGTTATCGAAGCAGCCATGGGAAGCTAAGATAATTCATCAATCAAAAGAAAAAAACCCTTCGGCCGACAGGCCGAAGGGTTTTTTAATTCCCATTATTTACTTCAAATAGTGTTCACGTAAAAGAGCAAATAAATTCCGGTTTTAAAATTCAAATCCATTTAAGGCTCTGTGCATAAAAGCATATACTGCCATTAGGAGCATAAGGGCACAGAAAACGGAATACACCTTAAGAAGTACGACCACTATTTCAGGTTTGCAATTCTCAAAAGCTTCCGTGTAAAGGTTCTTAAAATGTGTAAGTGTTCCCATATAGTTTCATTTAAATGCTGAAACAAATTCAGCACAAGTTATTAAATTAAAGCTATAAGGGGTTAAATCTGAGGCAGGAAAGATTTGTGAAACAAATATAACAAAACAGGTGTAAAAACCTAGGCTTGCAGGTTGAATTAACTTTTTTAAGGTTGAATAGACATTATTACTGTCCTTCGTACTTCTGGATGGCCTCCTTTATTTTTTGAATCCTATTCTCGGGATCGGGATGGGTACTTTGAAATTCTGGTGTTCGATTAGGCCCGGCTGCGTCCCTGAGGATTTCCATTACCTTGATCATCTCCCTTGGTTCGTATCCGGATCGGATCATGAACAATACCCCCAATTCGTCACTTTCCAATTCATCGCCCCTTCCATTTTTTAAAAGGGTATTTTGTCCAATGCTGCCCACGATTCCTCCGGCATCCGCTCCTACCGATGCTCCCATGGAAATGGTCCGCCAGAAACTGCTTTCGGCTATTCTTTCCGCTGAATGTCTACCGATTACATGGCCTATTTCGTGCCCAAGAACACCGGCCAATTGGGCCTCGTTCAATTTGGAAAAAAGGGCGTAGGTAATGAATATCTGTCCTCCGGGCAAGGCAAAGGCATTTATGGTATGCTCATCCGCCAGGAGATGAAAATCATAACTATAGGGTGTCTCCCGCGCTATACTATTGTTTATCAGTTTGGTACCAACGGCATCTACAAAGGACTGTAGACGTTCATCAGGATAAAGGCCCCCATGTTGTTGTGCCATTTCGGGAGCACTTTGCAGCCCGATGGCAATTTCTTGCTCCGCGGTCATATCAATGGTCTGCACCCTGCCCGTATATGGATTTTCTTCTTTGTTGTTACAGCGTTGGATAAAGGCAAAGGCAATAATGGCCAAACCAATGAAAATGCGAATTTTCCAACTACCTCTTCTCATGATGATTAGTGTCCTACGGTAATTTCAAGATACCAAAAAACTTATAAAAGAGTTGGATTTATGTCCAAAATATTATCCTGAATGTAATTTTTGATAAACCCATTGGTAAAATGCTCGCTTCCTAGAAACTCTTCCTCTTGAAGTAATTTTAAGATATTTTTTCTTCGGAATTCGGTCAGCATGGGAACGGATATGGGGGCATAGCTGTAATGCCAAGGTTCATACTTGAAACCTCTTCTCCCCGGATCATCCGTATAGACTAAATGAAAATCATATTCCTTGGAATTTTCGTCCATCCATTTTTTAAAATCGACAAATGGACCATCATTTTCAAATTTGGAAGGATCAAGCACATCCCCTTTCACTTTGCGGTATCCATCTATAATGTCAATATCAGTACCCCAATGATGTCTACTGGTACCTGGAATAGTGGAGTATTCTATGATTTTGTCAATGGCTTCCAAGGGTTCCATTTCATCTTCTTCCGTATACCTTAGGAATTTACGCTCCCAAATACCTTCTTGCCGGTAAAAATCACGATAGCTGGATACTATTTTTATATCGATTCCATCGCCGTAAGCAGCTTTTTTCATATCTACAAAGGCATCATGTGCCTTTTTCCTTAGATTGATACCCTTCCCATAAAGTTCAATGTCCTCCTTTCCCATGAGTTCCAAAATGGAATATTCAAATTCTTTGCTTAGGGCCCAATTGGGCATCAATGACAGGGCTAAACCGGAAAAGCCGCTTTTTTTAATAAAAGATCTTCGTTCCATAGCTACTGATATAACTTTTTGAACATTATATAATGCATTCCTATCTTGGGAATCTCAAAAACATTGCCAATTGTCCCATATCCCAACTTTTTGTAAAAAGCTACGGCACTGATTCTAGCATTCATCCAAATATAGTGTATCGCTTTCTGCAAGAGCAGTGTCTCGGCAAATGTAAGAAGTATTTTTCCAAAACCTTTTTGATGGTGCTCCTTTACCACGGCCATACCCCGAAGTTGGTAGGCATTTTGGAACTTATGATCGGCATAATCTTGTTTTAAGAAGGTCACTACGGCAATCAATTGGTTCTGATAAAAACCACCAATATGGATGGTAGTCTGTCTTTCGTCCCCTTCAAATTTACATTCCTCCAACGGCCTTCCCTTTCTAAGTTCGGAATGTCGGACTGGATATGTCTCTTCTGCTTTAATTTCCTTGACCTCAAAACCATGCATTGTCAAACCTATTCATTCGGGACACCTTTTTATCTACCTCTAAAATTAACCAATTAATACCTGAATTTGGACGGAATTTTTTTTGGATTTCAAAAACCGAATAGATTTTGGAAACCGTTCTAATTTTTATTGGAGGAAACATACAAATACCCCTGGTGTTTTTGTCGTAGGTCGTTCATCGTAATGATATAGAAATATACTCCCGAAGCTAGTCCGGCATTTTTGTTTATAACGGCCCCTTGGTTGGACATTCCATTGAATTCGTTGTTATAATTGGTTTTTGAATAGACCATCACCCCATAACGATCAAAAATTTGCATGGTATTATTGGGAGAATTTTCAATCCCTTCAAGAACAAGAAAATCATTTTTACCATCCCCGTTAGGTGTTAGAAAATAATTGTCCAGCTCTATGGTCTTAAAAGTTTCCATAAGGTCATCGTTTCCACCGATTGTGATTATTTCATAATCGCTAGGTATAAACTCTTCGGATGTAACAGATCCATAGGCCATGCTTCCCTCTACTTGTGTATTTCCCAAATTTACCCACTGGCTTTCCGCTTTGCTCCATCCCACGACTTTTAAATCGCTGATGAATTCCCCCAAAGCATTAATATTGCTATAAGCATCCCAAGTTAGGGTTACCCGTGAAGGCATATCACCTTCCAATTTCCAAAATTCCCTTTGGCTGACCGAAACATACGATGTGGCTTTTTGTGTAGTATTAAAACCTTTGCCCAAGGATTGGGAGGTATTGGGATCTTCATTAAAATAAGCGCATTTCACCAAGGCGTTTGTAGCAGCGGATTCTATTTGTAACGCGCGTAACCTATCATTATCACCCACGGGAAAGGTAAAACTATCCGTATTTGTTGCCGCTGCAAAACCATCCACCATGGAAACATCGTTTTCTCCTACATAAAAGGCATTGTCCAAAAAATTCAGAAAAAAACTGGTGTCATTTTTTGGGGTAATAATGTGGCCCGAAATAAAATTTGCGTTATTGGCAACATAAATGGGAACACTCAAAAGTAACCCATTGTCCACGGCAATTTCGGTATCGAAAAAAACCGGGGCTTGGTTGCCGGAGACATTCAGGCTTTCATTTTCTCCATAAAAACCGACCAGACCTAAATCTTGATTTAGGTCACCGTCATTGATGAGATTCAGATGAAATCCAACCGATGTACCATCATGCAATTGAAGGGCACCATAATTATGTATCGCATCCTGGGCGTACAGACCGGCGCAAAAGCAACAAGAAAATATAAATGCCTTTATCCTCATGACGTTATCGCAGTTTATTGATCATGAAACTAGATTCGTCGGTACCACTAAAATTCACGGTACCGGAATTCGCTTCCCTATATGTGATAATGGATACCACATCGTTGGTGTTCAATTGTAAAATTTCGCTTAGGTGGATGCTGGAGTGGTCATGACCACCACCCCATCGTATGTATCCTGAAGCTGCAATGGCCCCTACAGCCGTTCCATTTATCGCAATACGCGCGTTTACATTAGTTCTTTGCTTGGTGTTTCCGGAAATATTGACTCCAACCAATGATAAATTTGCCCGTATATCATATCTGCCCGATTCTTTTACAATCAGGGTATTTCCGCTAACCTGGTACAAATTGGTTCCATCATCGGCGTAATCTTGTGTTCCAAAAATTGGAGCTACGGTACCATTTGCATTGAGGTCGGTACTCGTATTCGAGTTGGTCCAACGGCCTCCAAAATTGATTTTGGACCTTTGTAGAACCCCGGTAGCATTTACGGCTAAAATATCATCCGTATTTGTTGCGGTTCCCAAGGTTCGTATTCTGGCACTACCATTTACATCAAGCTGTTCCGAAGGTGTATTGGTATTAATTCCCACCTGGCCTCCGTTTTCCAGAAAAAGACGATAGTCCGCAACGTTTGACTCCACAAAATTCAGTCCATTTCCCAAGAGGTTCCAATGCCACTTGGTCGTACCTGTATTGTCTTGAAAGGCGAGTACATCGATCCCGTTCGCCCGTATCACTAAAGGATGATCGTTAAATGAAGTGGCTTGATTGATCAATACCTGACCTTTGTTCTGGATCAATCTCAATTTTTCAACATTATTGGATCGCAAGACAAAGTCTTGTGTATCGGTCGTCCCAATAAAGTCGGTGGTGGCCGATGTCCCCGAATTACCGCTCATATTCCAGGAACCTGAAGCATTGCTGATACTTTCCCAGGTACTGCCATTGTATTGAAACACATTTTGCTCTGTGGTATTATAAAGCAATGAGCCGGTAACGGGATTTGAAACCGTATTCATTTCACTGGTCGTGGCATTGGTAAGCCCCATCAACAATGTACCATCGATTTGGGCATGGGATACATGCCAACAGAATAGTAGATATACTATGATATAAAATTTCTTCATAGGTACCTTATAGATCGAGTATCGTAAACATAAATTCAGAGTTGAAACGACTTCTGTTCGTTCCGCCATTATCGTTATCACCAACAATCACCTCAAAACTTGTTGATGTTTGATTGGAGTAGGAGATGCCTGGATCATCATTACCGGCCCCGCCTCTTCCCGGTTGGGTCAATTGTATAATGTAGTTCGCATCCGATACAGCTCCTGATGGCAATGTGACACGATAACGACCTGTACTTAGTCTAGTTGAGGTTACGCCGACCGTGGCCCTTGTAACATTACCATTGGACGCAATTTTCCCAAACGCTTTGATGGGACTTTCGTAAAAGGCACCACCGTCCGTACCGCTTGTAATGGAATTATTCGAATCGGTCGAAGTTATTCCAATGGTAATATTGTTTCCGCCAGTAATGGAAATATCACCGGGAGTACCATCTGTGCTTAAGGTCTGATCATCGGAAGCTGGGTCTCCCTGATCACCTTTTTCACCTTGGATACCCTGAATGCCCTGGTCTCCCTGGTCACCTTTATCTCCTTTGTCACCTTGGATTCCCTGAATGCCTTGGTCCCCCTGGTCGCCTTTCTCACCTTGGATTCCCTGAATGCCCTGGTCTCCCTGGTCACCTTGGATTCCCTGTATGCCCTGGTCACCCTTTTCACCTTTCTCTCCTTGGATTCCCTGTATGCCTTGATCCCCTTGGTCACCTTTCTCTCCTTGGATGCCCTGTATACCTTGGTCTCCCTGGTCACCTTTGTCACCTTGGATACCCTGAATGCCCTGGTCTCCCTGGTCGCCTTTATCTCCTTGGATTCCCTGGATACCTTGGTCCCCCTGATCTCCTTTCTCACCTTGGATGCCCTGTATGCCTTGATCCCCCTGGTCGCCTTTCTCTCCTTGTATTCCCTGTATGCCTTGATCCCCCTGATCTCCTTTGTCACCCTGGATACCTTGGTCTCCCTGATCTCCTTTGTCCCCTTGTATTCCCTGTATGCCTTGATCCCCCTGATCTCCTTTGTCACCCTGGATACCTTGGTCTCCCTGATCTCCTTTGTCCCCTTGGATTCCCTGGATACCCTGAATGCCCTGGTCTCCCTGGTCACCTTTATCTCCTTTGTCCCCTTGGATTCCCTGTGGACCTACGTCCCCTTGGTCGCCCTTATCTCCTTTGTCACCTTGGATTCCCTGTATGCCCTGGTCCCCTTGGTCGCCTTTGTCTCCCTGGATTCCCTGTGGACCTACGTCCCCTTGGTCGCCTTTCTCGCCTTGGATTCCCTGTATGCCCTGGTCCCCTTGGTCGCCCTTATCGCCTTTATCTCCTTGGATACCCTGGATACCTTGATCTCCCTGGTCACCTTTGTCTC
>CANLWG010000025.1 GCA_947494715.1 uncultured Flavobacteriaceae bacterium
CCATCAACCATCAACCATCAACCATCAACCATCAACCATCAACCATCAACCATCAACCATCAACCATCAACCATCAATCCTCATTATATACCTTTTCTCCTTTTTGTAGGAATTCGCCCCAATAGGTGTCAAAGGCATGCACTTTTTCGGTTTCCTTTCCTTGGTCGTCATAAACAGGGTATCCTTTATTTTTCCATTCAAAAATACCGCCGTACAAGTTTTTAACATTGGTGTACCCCAATTTCACCAATTTTTCGCCAATATCCTCGGAACGCACCCCAATGGAGCAGTACACCACAATTTCGGCATTCTTATTGGGAATTTCAACTTGTACCTTATGGGCATCGAACATCTCATATCCTACCCAAATGGCGTTTTGTAAATGGCTCACTTCGTATTCCTGTTTTTTTCGGGTATCCAGGTACAAAACACTATCCTTATGGGCCGTTTCGTTCAAAGATATATAGGGGATACTTTCCGCGTTGAGCTTTTTAAGCGTACTGTCTAACTTATTTTGGGTAAAGGCGTTTAAGGATAAGGCCAAAAACAAGAATATGCTCAAAAGAAATCTCATACCATTTAAAAATAATACGAACAAAGATACTATTTTAGAGGTGTTCCATTGAATTGTTCGGCTAATCATAAAATGAAATGAAGCAAGTAAAAATTGGGCTGTTCTTTGTTTTGATAATTTTGCAGGCTTGCAAAAATAAAGTGGAGGAACAAAAACTTATTTTGGATACCGCCAAGACGGACTACTATACAGAACCGTATAGGCCTCAATTTCACTTTTCACCAGAAGAAAAGTGGATGAACGACCCCAATGGGCTGGTCTATCATAAAGGTTTTTACCATCTTTTCTATCAGTACTATCCAGAGGATATTGTTTGGGGCCCAATGCACTGGGGGCATGCCTTTAGTACAGATCTGGTACATTGGGAACATAAGCCGATAGCCCTATATCCGGATGAACTTGGTTATATTTTTTCAGGAAGCGCGGTAGTGGATGAAAATAACACTTCAGGTTTTGGTACCGATGGGAATCCTGCTTTGGTAGCCATTTTTACCTACCATGATATGAAGGGTGAAAAAGCGGGGCGTGATGATTTTCAGACCCAGGGTATTGCATACAGTCTTGATAATGGTGATACCTGGACAAAGTTCAAAGGGAATCCCGTACTAGTGAACGAGGGTATTAGGGATTTTCGCGACCCTAAGGTAATGTGGCATGACCCTTCACAAAGTTGGATCATGACCTTGGTGGCCGGTAATCATGCCAAATTCTATACATCCAAAAATTTGAAGGATTGGGAATTGACCGGTGAATTCGGGAAGGATCAAGGAGCCCATGGGGGAGTTTGGGAATGCCCCGATCTATTTCAATTACAGGTGGAAGACAAGGATGAGGAAAAATGGGTACTGCTCATCAGTATCAATCCCGGTGCCCCGAACGGCGGTAGTGGCACCCAATATTTTATAGGGGATTTTGATGGAAAGACCTTCACTTCCGATCAAAAGGAGAATCGGTGGATCGATTGGGGCACGGATAACTATGCCGGGGTCACCTATAACAACGCGCCTAATGATGAGCGAATCTTTATCGGTTGGATGAGCAATTGGTCCTATGCTCGCGATACTCCTACCGAAAAATGGCGCAGTGCCATGACGGTTCCCCGAAAGTTATCCTTACGGAAAATAGGGAATTCGTATGATTTGATGAACTACCCGGTTAAAAGTCTGGAAAATCTTAGAGAGGAGGGGATGAAGAAAGCCATAAGATTGGAAGCGGGGGAAAAAGATAGTATTGCCTTTACGCATTTTAATCAAGCAGAAGTGCGATTCACAACCACTACAAAGGATTTTCGGCTTGCCTTTAAAAATGACAGGAACGAGCAATTGGTACTGACCATGGATTCAGAAAAGAGCATTTTTTTATTGGACCGCACGAGATCCGGAAAAATTGGCTTTCAGGAAAATTTTGGGGAAACAGTACAGGAAATGCCCATTACCCATTTGCCTCAAGATCAGTTTGAAGTTCGTATGCTACTAGATCATTCCTCTATTGAAGTATTTATCAATAAGGGGCAATATGTGATGACCGCACAGGTCTTTCCGAACGAATATTATACCCTATTGGATATTGAAAACACCTCGGAGGCGATTTTAGAATTTAAGAGCTTTGAAATGAACAAGGTGAAAGGGATATGGTAACTATTCTTCTCTCAACGAATCTATAGGATTGGCCAAGGCTGCCTTCAATGCCCTGAACCCTGTAGTACCCATTGTAATTAGCAAAGCCAAAATTGTGGCCATTGCAAACACTTCAAGCTTAATATTTGTCCTATATGTAAAATCCTTTATCCAGTCATTCATAAAAAAGTAGGTGAGTGGCCAGGCTATAAAACTGGCAACCAATAACAAAATGACAAACTCCTTTATTAACTTAAAAGTGACATTGCCAATCGAGGCACCAAGCACTTTTCTAATTCCGATTTCTTTTGATTTTCGTTCTGCAGAGAAAGATACGAGGCCAAAAGTACCGAGACAGGCAAGGATTATGGCCAGAATGGTAAAAATAGTAAGTACCTCGGTAAACTTTTCTTCCGTTTGGTATTGCCGCGCCACATCTTCATTTACAAAGGAATACGAAAATTCCCTGTTCGTTACAAATTTTGAATAGACAGATTTGATGTGCTTAAGGGTCAAAGGTAGATTCTGGGCATCAACTTTTACATATGCCCAATTCAACCAAGTTGAGGACGGGATGAAAATCGTCGGAGGGATTTTTCTGTGAAGTGACTCAAAATGGAAGTCTTTCACTATTCCTACCACGGTGAATTTTTGATTGTCAAATTCTACCCATTTGCCGATGGGATCCGTCCAACCCAACTGGACTACGGCTGCCTCATTGAGGATAATGGATGAATTACTATCCGACGGAAATTCTTTTGAAAAATCGCGCCCCTCGGCAATTTCAGCTTCAACAGTCTTAAAAAAACCATAGTCAATTCTAATGATTTTCATTGATTTTCTTGCCTCTTCATCCACAGCTACCCCCTGTGCTTGATATGCAGTGCTATTACTTATCCAACCTGGCATTTTCATATTGGAAACACCAGTCCTGACAATAGAAGAATTGGTTAAAAGATCATTGCTGAAAGCATCTAACTGGGAACGATCCATTGTCCTGAGAGGTACTGCCACCAATAGTTCTTTATTAATTCCCAGTTCTTTGTTTTTGAGAAAGTCAAGTTGATTAAAGACAATAGATGTGGAGGCTATTAGGCCAATGGAAATAACAAATTGTAAAACCACAAGCCCTTTTCTGAGGGTTGGGCCAAATCTTTCCTTTGTCTTACTGCCCTTCAACGTACTTAATGGTTTAAAGGCCGAAAGAACAAAAGAAGGGTAAGCCCCGGATAATATGGCAATAATTACTATGGAAGCACTAATGGTCATCAATATTGGAGGATTGAACAAGGTATTTGTAGTTATTTCTTTTCCGGCAAATTGGTTGAACACAGGGAGTAATAACAGGGTCAGGCAGAAAGCAATTAAAGCCGCGATAAGAGTCACAATAAACGATTCGCTCAAAAACTGACCGATGAGGTTCATTTTATGGGCACCCAATACTTTGCGCATACCAACTTCTTTGGCGCGTCTCAAAGATCGGGCTATAGTCAAATTCATGTAGTTTACACTTGCAATGACTAGAATGAAAATGGCAACGATGGAAAAAATGTAAACGTGGTTAATATTTCCATTGGGCTCAATTTCGGTCCCATTTTTTGATCTGAGGTGAATATCCAGTAACGGCTGTAGAAACAGTTTAAAATTTCCAGAAGTAAGCGGGGCTAAATGGTCGTCAATAAAATTTGAAAACATTGATTCTATTCTTGAGGGTTTAGAACCTTCTGCCATTTTGATGTACACATATTGAGAGTCCCAACCCACATTGTCAAACATGGCCTCTGGTGCTATTTGTCTTGCTGTTTGACCAGATATAAGGAAATCAAAGTGAAAATGGGAGTTTGACGGCATATCTTCCATGATTCCACTCACCTGTAGTTGTAATGTTCCATCACCGATATCAAGAACTTTCCCCATAGCGTTTATAGGACCAAAATACTTTTTAGCCGTGGATTCGGAAATGACTACTTTATTCGATCCTTTTAATGCCTCGTTAGGGTTGCCGGAAATCAAAGGAAAAGAAAAGACCTCGAAAAAATTTTCATCGGCTACAGCCATCCTCTCCTCATCAAATCTTTTGTCCCCATGAGTGACAATTTCCGACATGCGCATAATTCGAACTAATTGTTCAATTTCTTCAAAACTAGTCTTTAGTTTTTCGGCCGTTGGCCATGAATTTGTGGAATACGGCTCCCAGACACTCTGTCTCATATAGGCGGCGGCCACACGATAAATTCTATCCCCATCTTGATGAAAATCGTCGTAGCTCAGTTCGTCCTTAATAAAAAGGAAAATCATTAGACAGCAAACAAAGCCTAACATCAGACCGGAAACATTAATAAGGCTGTATAATTTTTCTTTTTTGAATACCCTGAAAGCTATTTTAAAATAGTTTTTTATCATGATTTTTGTGGTTGAGGACTAAACAATAGATTTCTTTGGTAACATAGGAGGTTGAATACAATCATCCAAAGGATGCTATCTCCCGACCTAAAATTATGCCAAGTTGTCAAGTATCTTACTATCAGATTTTTATAATAAGAACTCTAAGAATCCCTCTAATTTACTGTCAAAAATATTTACATCAAATGTCCACTAATTTTACAGTTGCCAAGAGATTTGGCTCTCCTTTTCCTAAGATTAAATTCAAAAATGAAAAGTCCTGTAAAAAGAACGTTTTTTGGGACTAAAGCAATTTCCTATTATCGTTCCATCTGAAGCCTTTACATCTATAGGCCGTTTATAACTATTCGGTGAGTAAGCCTCTACCGGGTTAGCCAAAGCTGCTTTAAACTATTGATAACTAAATTAGTCATTTCGAATTTCATTAATTGGATTTTGCCTAGTAGCCTTTACGGTTTGAAAGCTAAGTGTTGAGAAAGCGATTAGAGCTATGATAATTCCTGGGATTAGGATTGCCAAAAGATTAAACTCTATTTTATTTGCGAAACCGCTAAGCCATAAATTCATTAGGTAATAACCAATTGGGACCGCAATTACGAATGCAAGGGATATTCGTTTTGTAAATACCAATGTCAATAAATTTAGAACATTCATAGCAGAAGCTCCAAGGATTTTGCGAATCCCCATTTCCTTAGTACGGCTTTGAATTACGGCCCATGAAAATGCAAACAACCCAAAGCAGGATAGTATAATGCTGATAATTGAAAAAGTTATTATTATTTTATAAAGAAAAGTATCTTGCTTATGTTTCTTGATTATCTCATCTTCGATTACTCGATATTCAAAGGGATAGTTTGGAAATACATCTTCCCATTCAGTCTGAATTTTCGGAAGTAGGTTTGCTAGATTATTACCTTCATAATCAATTAATAAAGACCGACCATTGTCAAAATATGATATAATTACAGGAGGGATACCCTCTTTGAACGAACCGCATGTAAAATCCTCAACTACCCCAATAATAATATCCTCTGTTCCCGGTACTTTGCTACCAATCGGATTTGATATGTTAAATTGACGAACTAGTTCTTGATTTACCAATTTGCCCTTATAGGTCTTCGATGGAAGGTTGCCTTCAAGTAAGTTAAGTTTTAAGGTTTTTAGAAAATCATTATCACCACCAAAAAGAAAAGGTGAATAAAACTTGTCATTTTCAAGTTCATAGCGAACCACTGTATTTCCTGAGATGGGATTCCCACCGCTTACGGTTATACTATTAACATTGGTCAATTGAGAAACCCTCTGTTTTAGAACGGGTAGTACATCTAAAAACTTCTGGTCAGGAGAATCAAGTTGAACCATACTACGATTGAAGCCAAGCGGTGAATTTTCAATATGAGACATCTGCTGGATAATAGTAACCGAACATATTGCTAATGTAATTGAAATGACAAATTGGATTGTAAATAAAAGTCCGTTAAATGAAACCTTATTGGAATCTTTGGATATCAAACTTATTGCTTTCATCTTCCATTGTTTGGCTACAGAAAAACTAACCAAAGTAGCTCCAGAGATAAAGAGTACTGCGCATATGGAAGCGAGTACTTTTAAATCTAAAAAGAATCCTGAAGAAAGATTTGATTCAAAAACTGTATTGAAAACCGGAATTATGAAGAAAGTAATAATTAAAGACAGTAAAAAGGCGATAACAATATAAACACTCACCTCTAGTATAGTTGAAGCAAATAAGCCTTTTGGTGTGATTCCCAAAGTCTTCTTAATCCCTATTTCTTTCTTTCTGTCCTGTAAAAACAGTAAAAATAGATTTACAAAGTTAAACCCTGCAATGAAAACTACTAAACCACAAATTATATAGCCTACCTGTAAAAAAGTGGGGTTTCTCGTTTTCATATATACCGATTTATTATCGGTATTGAAATAGGATTCCGTTAGGGGTTTAAAAAAGTAATCCATCTTACCTGCACCAATAAGCCCTGGTCGATTTATGTCCTCATTAACTTTACCCTCCAAGTTTTCTTTCAGATTTACGCTTTCCAGCAGCGCATAGGTAGCCCCTCCATTCCACTTGTCGGGAAGCATGGTGTGATGAACTAAAGCATCGAATGATAAATGGCTGTTTGCATTTGGTTTATCAACAACCGCAGAAACCGTTAGTACCTTGGTTGTATCAGGGGTGTTAATCGTTATGTTTTTACCAACAACTTCGGCGCTACCGTACAAAATATCAGCTTTTTTCTTAGTGAGAACAATACTATTGGGATTCAGGCTTTCTGTTTTAGAACCTTGTAATAAAGGGAAATCAAACAGTGAGAAAAAAGAATCATCTGTAGATAAAATTGAAAAATCTTGAAACACGTCGTTTTTTACCTTCAAGGATATTCCATCTAACCTAGAAAATTGACATACTTTATCAATTTCAGGATAATTATCAATCAAATAGTGATGAAAATAGTTTGGGATATAGGAAATACGACTGTTTTCTTCGAATGGGTCATTACTAAATACCTGAAAAATTCTTTCCCTATTGATATGAAATTTATCAGTATTTGTCTCATAAATAAGAAAGCCTATGAGAATATTTAAACAGACAAAACCGACTACAAGACTTAATAATATAATAAAAGTGTAAATCCTTTTACTCCATAAATTTCGAAAAATTAATTTAAGATTACGTATTATCATAAAATGATCTATTTATACAAAATGTATCGAATGAAATTTTCGAAACACCAATTATCATTAGGTTAACGAATACAAAGTCCGCTTCTCACAAGTTATGATTTTTGATGGATTTTTCTTACTGATGAATGTTAAGGATTTTAAAATTTCAAATATATTTTAATAGTAACTTAATTACCGCTACATTTTAATTTTTCAAGTATTGTCTAGCTTATTTGAAATATGGAAGTATTATAAAAAGAACATTTTATGGGATTCTTTCTTTGGTCGCCAAGCTAATCTTAAGACTGCTGTTTTTTTTGGTTATCTTTAAACTTCTTGATTTGAGAAATAGTCCAGCCATGGAAAAGAGCTTAAATCAATGTCTACTTTGCAAATTCGATTACACTACTCTTGAACCTCCCTCTTACCTGAATTAAAATGTCCGGATTGTAGAAAATCCAATGCAGCTATTTCCGGAGAGCGTATTAGGAATATATATTGAAAGCTATAATTAAACCAAGAGCGGTTTACCTCGCACCCATACCAGCTATTTTTCGCAATAAGTTCTGTGATTTTCCCATTCACTATTGTGTTTTCGCATTACCTTTTATGCTGGACAAACATCAGGGGATTGTCGTTCCTATAGATAAGCCTGTGCTAAAAACTTCTTAGAGGTGGCGGGAACATGTTGAATTACCTGCTTGCTGCCTCCACTTCTGTTAAAAGCTTACTTAACACCTTCTTGGGGTAGTATTTTCCACTTACCACTACAGCATCGATTTTTTGGGCATTGCCTATATTGTCGAGTGGATTGGCTTCCAACAATATCAAATCCGCTATTTTGCCTTGCTCAATAGTTCCCAACTCCTCCTGCATCCCAAAAAACTCTGCCGGATGTCGCGTTGCACAAATTAATGCTTGCATCGGGGTCATTCCAATAATTTGCACAAACATTTGTAGCTCCTCGTGCAAACTAAAGCCAGGATAAATCAATACTACACCTACATCGGTGCCTGCTAGGAATCGGACACCTACTTGATGCATCACCCTCAAATCGCGTACAGTACCGAAGAACATCTCGGTCAAATCAAATGGATAGAGCTTACGTTCCGCTATTTGCTCCCGCCAATCCTTAATAAGATATCCAGAGAGGTACTTTCGGCGATAATCCAGCTCACCCTGCTCATCTTCAACGATAGCGGCCACTTTTCCGTAAGGGACCAACAGTGATTCTTTCCAACTGATGAGTGTGGGTGTAATGCAAATATCTTGATTTGCAAATTTTTCAAACAGTGTTTTCCTATCCATTTCGCTTAGACTATCCAATGGGGGAAAGAAAGAATGCTCTAAACTTCTTTGTCCGGCTTCAAGGATTTCTTCCGGTGAAGCCACCACGTGTCCTGTTAACGCCAGCTTAGCTTGCCGCGCTGCTTGTGCAATAGCCTGATAAGTTTCTAGGGAAGCCACGGAACGAATTTTCAGGAAATCCACCCCTAACTTTGCTATCGAATCAACAACACGTTTTGCATCGGACGGATTGCCCAGGCCAGCCCTTGAACGTTCTACCGGTTCTATGGTTCCCTCATTTTTCATACGCCGCACATTGGCCACACTCTCCAAAATGGGGCCAGCCATTTTAATCCTGGGCCCTAAACGTCTTCCTTCCCCAACTTCTTTTCTCCATCTTAAAACCGGCTCAGGATCGCCACCCATATCCCGTACACTGGTGATTCCATTGGCAATAAAAAGAGGGAGGCCGTTTACACCGGCTTTGGCCAGATGCGCATGGGCATCCCAAAGACCGGGAATCAGGAATTTTCCGCTTGCATTCACCACTTGTGCTTTCTTAGGAATAGGAATAGCATCAAAAGCACCAACCGCGATAATACGATCCTGTTCGATTACTACCGTTTGATTAGCAAGTGGGGGCCGGCCAGTCATGTCAATGACAGTTACATGCTCGAATACAAGCTGGGTATTTTGTGCATTAAGTACAATGGATGAGGTAGAGCACAGCAGCAGGGCAAATACGATTCTCATGATTTTTTGCCAAATTAACTTATCATAAATTTTGGTAATATTGCTTATTCTTGAGGATTTCCTCAAATTCTTCATATAACGCAAGTAATTCCTTTTCGTTCCCTATGTAGCTAGTCAACCATAGCTCCATTCCTTTTCGGTATTCTAACCCTTCTCCCCCTTTTTTGAAAATTGGCGGACCGTAAGCAATGTGATAAAAAAACTTTTCTTGTTCCTTCAATTCCTGGTATTTTGAGTCGATTCGTGAAAGGAGATTGATGGTTTGAAAATTTAACAAGCAAAGACTGCTATTATTCAGGGATGTTTGCCAGTTGGTTGAATGGATTTCTGGTGACCCCATTCCATTTGCTTTTGTGGCGATATCAAAAATACTGTAGGTTTTGTCTTCTCTATAGTGCTGAATGGTGTCCAAAAAGTGCGTTTGCCGTGGTAAATAGGCATTGATGTTTTCTGAGTTCTTCTTAAATTCTTCGGATAATGATTGCAAGGTGGATTCAAGTAATTTTTCATCACGATAATCCTTTTGCAAATTATTGATGAACAAGGCAATGAGAATGCCAGCTATAACGGGGATTATGTCTAAGCCAATTTTACCAATTGCTGCTTTTAATGGTTTTCTACGTAGAATTTTTAGCAGAGGAGTCAGAGACTTCATCAGAAGTTTTTTAAATGCATGGCAAGTAAGTTATTTCTTGTTCCAATAAGAGCAGGTATTTTCGTGCTCCAAAGATCAAAGATGCGAGAACATGTAATCACCAACTTTAAATTTAGGGAAGTTTCGCTAAAGTACAATGGCGTGGTTCTTATAAAATAAGTTGGGAAAATTGGAAAATCTTTAACCATGGTCAACGGCATCCACAAACACTTTGAAAATATGCCCTTATTACTTTCGTGGGAAATCGGACAAATATTCTTGCCAAAAGTACCCGTAGAAATTTCGAAATGGATAATAAAATAGGGAAGTTAATTATCTCTGATTGTCAATCACATACTTAATTCAGATTTCTAATAAATCAATAGTCCAGTAAAAAGAACAATCTGTAAGACTCGGGTCATTGTTCCATTTCGTCCCTTAAATTGGCAGATGGCAAACCTTAATCTAATTAGCAATACAGACAGGGAATCTTATGGTAAGCGCACTGTGTCTGCCACGCTAAACCCAATGTTCAATACCGTAAAAAAACAATTACCCACGGGTTCGCTGGAGGCCAGGTCATCATTTAAAATTAGCACAACAGCAATTAGAAGTAGTATTCAAGAAGGATCAATCGCGACATTGTACCTATTTGATATCTTCAAAATAGGTCCGTTAGTTTTTAAAGTTTGTAAAAGTAGTAGTTGATCGTCCAATTTGCCGTAGCTCCTGGTGCAATGTCGAGGTCAATATAGGGCTCCGGACAAACCGTTTTCTGGGCTGACCAAAAGACTAAGCGAGACAATGGTCTGTCGCATGTAATTTTCACACCTGCGCCCGAACGTCTATTCTCTACCCAGATTTCATATCCATTACTATTGTTGTTATCGAAACCGGTAATTTCTCCGATATAGACATGGTCTTTTTTGCCTAGTTTTTTGATGAATACAATTTCGTCATCTTCTATTTTTACGAATTTTCCAACTCCATTTATCTTTCCTTTGTCAACAATTTTGAATGGAAACCTAACTACATAACCAGGACCCGTATTTAAACTATCCAGAAAGAAAAAATTATGGTTATACACCTCGGTTTCAATCCTATTGCCTCCATTGTTGGTAAGGCTATGTGTTATTACCATTTTGGATGTATCGGGAGATAAACTGATCACTTTTTGGTACTCGTAGGAATAGGGTTTGCCATTTAGTATATGTTTGAAAGAAATCTGGTTCGCGAGATTCTCTACTTTCCATTCCCCTGCATCTTGAATTTCATAGGTCTTGAAATTAGAATACCTGGGCTCCGCTGGTTTCCGAAGTGTACCAACACCGATTTTGAGAAAACTGCCTCCAATTTTCGTTTTGTCATACCCTACAGGTCCAAATTCTTCGACCGGGCCCATTACGGACTCGTGAACTTTTGGGTCATAGGTTTTGAACCATTTTCCAAAATAGGAGTGTCCGCCGTGCTCAAGCACAGGCATTACTCCAGACCAATCAAAACGGGTACCGCGATAGTATCCTTTGTGTTCGTCAGGCAAGTATATTGTCGCTTTGATCAAACCATTTGAGATTTGGAATTGAGGAATCTCTTGACTGATACTGCCCAAGAAAAACAGATAAAACATGGAACTTAACCAATTCTTTAAATTCTCCATTTCGGTATTTTTAATTTATGCTATTCGAACAATAAAAAAGCAACATAGAGGGCCATTTACGGATGCTTTGTGCCAGAACCCAGGATAATAATTCTCGAATACAATACCAGAGTTGGAAGAGGCTCGACCCAAATTTTGAACACCCTTATCCGGATTCGCCGAAAACCTACTTTTCCGGTTTGCTTTGAAAAACTCAATTTACATTTACATTGTTAGCTATGGATTATACTACGGTCGAATCGGTGTGCCATCTTCTCCACGAAGTTGGGTCCAATTGTAATTGTAGACGACCGGAGGATATTTTTTGGCCAACTTTTCGTTGATGTCGATGCCTAATCCAGGTTTTTCATTTACAGACATATAGCCATTCTTAACGGTGGGCATTCCGGGAAATACGTCGAGCACTTTATCCTCTGGAGTTCTGATAACCCTAGCAGCCTCTTGAATACCAAAATTCCAAACGGCATAATCGATATGCGCATTGGCAGCATGCCCAACAGGTGAAGTATCACCAGGACCATGCCATGCAGTCCTTACATTGAACCACTCTCCTAATCTTGCCACTTTCATGGCCGGGGTGATTCCCCCGATCTGTGAAATATGTATTCTTATATAGTCGTATTGTCTGTTTTTCATAGGTTCTAGCCACTCATGTGGGTTGTTCAATAATTCACCCATGGCGATGGGCACACTTGTATGTTCTCTTAACATATCGAACCAGCCCATGTTCTCAGGCGAGAACGGGTCTTCTATAAAAAATGGTCTGTATTCCTCAACCTTTTTTATCATATCGATGGCATCCATGGGCTGAAGGCGTTCGTGCATATCATGAAGTAACTCTATATCATCACCAAACTTTTCACGAACCTTTTTGAACATTTCAACCGTTCCCCGTTTGTATGCCTGCGGATCAATGGTTTGGTCACCCTGACTTCCGAACCCCGCTCTTTTCCAATCGGGATTGGTCGCCAAGTGTGTAGATCCATAACCGCCCAATTGAATACGGATATTTCTAAACCCTTCCTCCTTGTACTTAGCTACACTATCAATGACCTCACTTATCGATTTACCAGAGGCATGGGTATAGGTGTCAATGGCAAACCGAACTTTTCCACCTAAAAGGTCATATACCGGCATTCCCGCCATCTTACCTTTAATATCCCAGAGTGCCTGATCAAGGCCACTTAGGGCATTGTTCAAAACAGGGCCGTTTCGCCAATAGGAACTCTGATAAGCAGTTTGCCAGATATCTTCAATATTGGAAACGTTTTTGCCCTTACAAAAAGGATCGAGGTATTCTTCGATGGCCGAAACAACGGTGTGTGCCCTTTGGGTGAATGTTGCGCAGCCCAGTCCGTAGAGACCGTCTTGATCGGTCTCTACTTTTACAATAACCAGATTAGTACCGTAAGGCGCGGTAATAATGGCCCGAACTTTGGTAATTTTGACTTGCACTCCTACAGCGTAAGACGGAGTTGGAGCATGGGATTTGGGGGTAGATGCCCTAGTATCGGAACTTCCAAAAAAACCTAGAATTCCTGCTGTAGAGCCAAGACCTAGCGTTTTAAGTGCATTTCTACGGTTTACTTGATTTTCTAAATGTTTCATAATTAATGTTTAAGTTGTTGTTCTATACATGGCTTCTTTTCAATTTTTGGTAATCTCTTCCCAAATGATTCGTTTAAAAGTGTTCGATTGGTAGTCGAGATAGTTTTTCATAGACAACTAGTCCATTCCCGTTTTTACAAAAGTCAAATAAACCGTCTCTGGACTACATATAATTGGTTCACCTCGGACATTGAAGGAGGTGTTGGCCAACATACGGGATCCGGTTCGTTTTTCTAATTCGAAATTAGTTGCAGTTTCCAGGATTGGCATCTTGACTTACCGTTTGGAATATGGGGCAATCGATCTAAATGCGTAGTTGCCGCAATGTTCATTTTAACCCTTGGAAATAAAAAGGAATTCTTGAAACAAAATTTCGAGTTTTTCCTACTCGGAATTGTCCAGAAGGACGGTTCTCCCCCTCTCCCAAGTAGAGGTAGATCGAAACCCTAACCCGAAAGGGGTGAACCTTGAGATTTAGATTCTTTTTTTAGGTTTAGATCAATAGCGTAATCAAAAATTTTCACATGTCGGGAAATGAGGTGTAATGCAGAATGGGCGGCATCACCAATTGCCCTATCAAGGTTCAACTATGAAATTTACACTTTACCGTATGGTCTATTCCAATCCTTTTTTCCCCCGTTTTTGATAATAGAAGGAACCTAGGGCGACAATCGTAATTAAAGGCAGTAGTATCCAGGCCAATTCGCCCAGTAAGGAATCATGCGAATGACCTTCCGTACCGGGATGGGCGTTTATAAGCTGTGCGGATAGTAACAAAACTAAAATTGAAAATGCTTTTTTCATTTTTAAGAATTTAAAGGGTTAATATTTATTTTGTTCAAAACCTGAAATGGTGTCTGGCCATTTGTTGCAGCCAAATTCTTGATATCATCATATTCGGGTTTTACCTTTATAGTATCGGTTGGAGTGCGTACCTCCTTTACGTGAATTTCTCCTAAAGGGGTGGCTTTTGGATGTCTTTTTCTTGGCAGCTCAATTCTGTCTATGCTATAATATCGTAGTCCAATAGTAGTGGTGTTGTCAAAAAGGTAATTGGATACTTTCGTTAATGAACCAACGGGAAGAATAACGCTAAGTAAAAAGCCGAATCGTCCTTTTTTCATTAACTGCTGTGACATGCCAAAATCGACTGCCCCGGCATCCAAAAGGCCTTGCTGAAAATCCGTTCCAAGGTATTCCGGCGTCATGTCGTCTATTGAAGTCTCTAGTTGGATGTAAGAATCTTTGCTATCGGAATCATTTTCCTCGATCAGGGAAATTCGTACTACATTGGGATTGTTAAAACTCTTCTTTCCAGGTCCATATGCCGTCTTTTGTGCAACATACGCAGTGCTTTCAAAATCGGGATCGAGGTACCTCAAAATTGCCGCCCCCGTTGGTGTTACCTTTTCCCCTTCTTCATTGCCCGGATAAATTTGCATTCCGTGAAGTAGTTCAGCGGTAGCCGGCGCTGGAATCGGTAGCATGCCATGTTGGGTTTTTACCATACCAAAACCTGTACAGATAGGGGTGCAAAAAACCTGGGAAATTTTAAGCTTATCGATCATAATGGCATTTCCGACAATATCGATAATCGAGTCTACACCACTTATTTCGTGAAAGTGAATGGTTTCAAGTGGCATCTTATGAATCTTGGATTCGGCTTTGCCAATTAACAAAAAAATCTCGTGGGCGATCTTTTTCGCGCCCTCGCTAATGTGTGCATGATCTATCAGCTTCTGTATATCCGAAAGATGCCGATGAGCACTATGATGATGACTATGGTCATGGTCATGTGAGTGTCCATGATCATGTGCTTTTGATTCATTTGAGTCATCGATCAAGTTCAAATCCAGTACCTCTACATATTTGCAGTTAATACCGTTTTTATCAACTTCTTTGATTTCGATTTTTGCATCCGGCAAATGCAACTTTTTCGGCAAGTCTATAAGCGACTGATAATCATCAAGCAAGTCGCAAAAGGCGCTCAGGAACATATTACCTGATAAACCGGAAAAGGCCTCTATGTAGATAGCACTCATTGTTTCTTAAGATTTAGCATTCTAAAGGCACTCATGGCAGCACCATACCCGTTATCTATGTTGACTACCGTAATTCCATTTGAACAGCTTGTCAACATAGCATGTAACGCTGTTTTCCCATTTTTGGCCGTACCGTACCCTACCGATGTCGGCACGGCAATTATAGGCTGGGGCAACAAACCGCCAACGACTGTAGGAAGGGCCCCTTCAAATCCTGCTACTACGATTAAAATATCGTAAGTACGCAAGTCTTCAATTCTATCAAGCAAACGATGTAGGCCGGCAACGCCAACATCCTGGATTATTTCCGCACCAATTCCCATATAGGTCAAAGTATAATATGCTTCATTGGCCACTCCTATATCGGAACTTCCTGCTGAAATGATGCCTACACGTTTTACTCCGTCATTTCCCTCTAAAGGTCTTAGTGTGAAGATTCCGGATTCTTTATCAAAAAAGGCCGAATTGTGTTTCTTCAATAATGCTTTTCCCTTTTTACGCTGCACCCTTGTAATGAGCACATTCTGTTTTCTATTTACATATTCCGCCAACAGACCTAATAATAAATCAATACTTTTGGCTTCGCCGTATATAACCTCGTCAAAGCCCAGTCGCTGCCTTCTGTCATAATCGATGATAAAGGGTTTATTCATTCAGAACACGATTTAACTTTCCGGAGACGAATCCTTCTCTGTCCAATTTTACCTTTAGAAAACCTAGCTCCCTTATTTCTTGTGAAATTTCTTCGAATTGACTTTCCAAAGAAGGTATTTCATCTAACGGAACTTCTACCGAAGCTTCATCGCCCCTATGTCTAACCCGAACATGATCGAAGCCAAAATCATTAAGAATATACTCGGCCTGTTCAATTTGCCGAAGTTTGGTAGTGTTCACCTGTGTTCCATACGGAATTCTTGAACTTAGGCAGGGACTTGGGGGCTTAGAAGCTGTCTCAAGCCCCAATTCAGCGGCCATTTCTATAACTTCCTTTTTACTAATTTGAAGTTCGGCAAGCGGAGATCTGATCCCATATTTTTCAGCCGCTTGGAGGCCAGGTCGGTAATCTCCCAGATCATCAAGATTGGTCCCGTTCAAAATAGTATACCCGGGATACTTATCTTGGATGATGTCCACCATCGCCTCATACAAGTGATTCTTACAAAAAAAACATCGATTTGCAGGATTGGAAGTATAATTGGAGTCCTTTAACTCTTCTGTCTTGATAACGTCTAGCTTTATGTTGTGAGTTCTACAGAAAATTAGGGCTACTTCAAAATCCTTGGATTTTAGACTTTCTGAATTTGAAATCAAACCTATTCCATTTTCCCCTTGAACTAGATTGGAGACATAAAGAACCAATGAAGAATCCACTCCGCCGGAAAATGCGGTCACCGTTCCCTTATGATTTTCAAACCATTTTTTTAACAACTCCAATTTTTTCATAGGGCTGGACTAGGCAAAGACTCTTTTGTAATTTTCCACAATGAGGCCGGCATAGGGCTTTGCATAATTGACCAACCTATCCATATCTTCAACCGATAGTTTCTTGAAATCCTTTAACACCTTTACATTTTCTTCAAGCTCATAGGTAAATCTACAACCGCTACATAGGCTTGATACGGGTAATGAATACACATATTGATGTAGATTTGCATGTGTGAGTTCGGTTTTTGCTACAACATCCGGAATGTCCTTTGTTCTGATGTCCTGGGGTGTTGTGTCGATTCTTCCTCCCATCATACTACCACCAGCCATGGTTTTCATAGCAATTACCCCATATCCCTTTTTGTTCAAGACCGGCAAGACTTCATGTTGAAATGATTCAAAAGAAGGGTCGCAAACGTTCAACGGCATTTGGCATGTGTCAAACTCAATGCCCAATTCGTCGAGTTTATTAAGGAAATACAAGTGTGTTTTTGGATTTTGATGGCCTGTAAACCCTAGGTAACGCGTCTTTCCTTTTTCTTTTGCCTCCAAGAAAACATCAAGAACGCCATCGCGAAGGCGATTATCCACATCCTGCGGCGTAGTAAAAGTGTGTATTTGCCAAAGATCCAAATAATCGGTTTTTAATGCTTTTAGGGACTCATCCAATTGTTGTTGCACCCCTTTGCCCGTTCTAGCCGGGGCCTTTGACATTAGAAAGATCTGGTCTCTATATTTAGGGGTAAGGAACTTCCCCATGTATTCCTCGGAACGTCCATTATTATAACGCCTCGCGTTGTCAAAAAAGCGCACACCTAGTTCCATGGAACGTTCTACCATCTTTTCTGCCTCCTTTGGATCTTCCGTAAGCCCCAAATGATAGCCGCCCAAACAAAATGAGGTCACCTTTTCCCCATTTCGTATTAATTGTCTTTGGGGCAGGGTTTCGCCCAATTTGTCATAAATTGGCATTGCGGAGGCCCAATCGGCAACTAAACTAAATGCTGCAGCAGAAGCAGATTTCTTGAGAAAATTTCTACGGTTTTCCATAGCTATGATTCGATTTTAAATTGTGTTTCACTTCGGCCAAAAAACTCAACTGTACTACGATATACAATTAGGTAGTACTAAAGATAAGGGTAAAACAAAAAGGATGATATGAATAATTGATTAATAACCAGTTAATTTTTTTTGCTATTCAACCTAATAATGAAAAATAAGGAAAAATTTGCTCATTTTGACCAAACTCGAGGTCATTTTAGAAATGCGCCTTTGTTTTTGTACGTATGCCATTTTCATTGTTCTGGTGTTTTAATTGAGTCAATGCAAATCAATAATTTGCTCGTTTTGAGAATTACGATATGGATTGTAGTATTTGTGTATATTTAATTCTAAGTCATATCCCTCCCAAAAGTCATTAGGCCGATTTGTCTCATTGTATTTATTACCCCTAAAGCCTTTACCCTAGAAAAAGCTAATATATAGTGGCAAGAAGTTCTTTAAAAGCTTCCAAAAACTACTTTGGTCTTGAACCTGGATGTGAATTTCCTTCGTCATATCGGTAAATTTAAGCTTCTTTTTTATTGTCCTATTTCCGGGGAGATGCTATTTAGGGTATACCAGGCTTCTGATGACCAAAGGTTCTGGCCATTCATACTCTGTAGTTCCGAGTTCAACTTAAATTTAACTACATGTTCTTTTTTTAATCCCGGGATTGTTAAATGCACTTTTTTTCGATCGGCACCTACTTTTATTTCAATAGCGTTCAGTATCTCTAGATCCATTTTAGGCCCTCCATAGGCCTTGGTAGGTTTGTACCACCATTGTTCTACCGAATAGTCAGAGGGAGAATCTCCTTGCCCAATAGCTAGTGGTTCCGTAAACTCAATTTCAAATCCATAGGGTTTTGACCTAATCGCCAACATTTCAAAAGCAACCTTTCCATTATACTTCAATCTTTGGAGACCGTGCCTGGTTTCATTCCATCCCCAGCCTCCGCCCATTCCCACACCACCGGCATATAATGCTCCATCACGCCCCCTTCTTATCCGGTTAATTCCTACATTTAGTCCCTGGGTAAACCTAAATACGGCACCTTGGT
Organism: uncultured Flavobacteriaceae bacterium; assembly: GCA_947494715.1. GTDB lineage: Bacteria > Bacteroidota > Bacteroidia > Flavobacteriales > Flavobacteriaceae > Ulvibacterium. The sequence goes on from CANLWG010000025.1 coordinate 18,783, forward strand.
ATGATCCATTAACAGTCTCAAGAAAAACTCTCTTGATTCCACCATGAGTCACATCGCCAAATATCATTTGGTTTTTATAGGGGCCGTCATACAATAAGGAGGGCTCCGACGGAGAATTGGCAATCTCATTTTGTGGCAACCATACAGCGGGAGGCACTAATTTAATACTTTGCAACGAGTCTGGAAGCCCCCACCGCATTCCATGAAAATCACCGGATTTTACATGTATAAATTTATTTGCGGGAAGCCATTGTCCCTGATTATCCGTAACAAATAGTTCTTCATCCATGCCTATTCCAATTCCATTGGGTGTGCGAAGCCCATAAATTACCTCTTCATAGCTTCCATCCTTTGATATTTTAATTGTCTTTCCTCGATCTGGAAGAGGTTTTTCATTAGACATTAACCTCATGGGCATAGAAAGATTGGCATAGAAATAACCGTCTTTATATACTAGCCCAAAAGCAAATTCGTGAAAATCCACTGATACATCGAAGCTATTGCATATTGATCTATATTCATCCGTTATCTCATCTCCATCATGGTCAATGAGCTGTGTGAGTTCCTGTTTTTGTAAAACAAATATTTCACCTTCTACGACAGCAAGTCCCAATGGTTCCGCAAGTCCCTTTGCCATTGTTTTTATTTTTATTTTATTGCTGTCACCCGTCTCTACTCCTTCAAGAATATAAACTTCCCCTTGAGGGGTCCATGATGATACCAACAATCTGCCGTCTGGCAAAAAGGCTAGACCGCCTACCTTAAATTCCATTCCTTTTATACTGATCGTTTGAAGATCATAACTAGGATGAACACTGTTTAAGGATGAACCAAAACCAGGTCTCAAAACCTTCGTTTCCGGTGAAGGTGGTCTGTTCACAATAGCCTTCTTTTTCAGATCAGGATTCTCTTTTATACTATCCTTATAATCAAGGGAAAGGATGAAGTTCACCATGGCACTCAAATTGGAATCCTCAAGATTCGGGTGTGGGTTCATGACGGTTTCACCCCAGACACCTGATCCACCTTCCTTTATTTTCTTTACCAGTAGATCCACCGTCTTTTTATCATTGGAGTATTTTTCGGCAATTTGCTGAAATCCAGGACCTACAGTTTTTTCTGACCATTCATGACACGTAAAGCAATCCGAACGTTCCATCCAATATCTCCCCAGATTTTCTGAATTTTCCGAGCCCATTGGCCGAACTTGATCGGGGATTTTTTTGAAATAGGTTCGAGAAATGGTTTTGTTATTATTTTCTAACTTGATCGCCTTAGGCTTTGTTAGCAAAGTAATGGACAAGTTTCTGCCCATGCCTTGCGTCGTAAATACTCTTTCCAGTCCAGGATTGCCTTGATTATCCCTTATAAATTCCGGTCGTTCCTCCAAAAAAATGGTATCCTTTTTAGTGGTCAGTTTGTATTTCAGGTATATCTGTTCATTTTCAAATCTATAGCCTTGAAATCGTATTGTGACGTCCTGTTTTCTGCCGTTTCGCTCCAATAACCAAGAGTCTTGAAGTGACTCGTTTAGAAGGTAATCCTTTCCCCAACTAGTAGGTTGTGCTACCTTTGTTTCCGTGTAAACCGTCCCATCCCAGTTAACCCCACCTTTCCACGCACGGAATAAACCACATTGATTCAGATCATAAGCTAAATAGCATTCGGAATCTAATGCCAGGGTTAGTATTCTTGGCCTTAAATCAAGAACCGACCTTAAGGCCCATGGCTCAATAGGCCTATTTCCTTTATCATGAATTTGTTCAGAAGGAGAAGAATTGCAGGAAATCAGGAAAATGAATCCAATTAAAATGAGTGTATTCTTAATAGTAATCCATTCTTCTTTTCTGCTATGATATTTTATCCTTATCGCCTTCATTTCAATGTTTATCGTATGGATCGTGTAATCCTAAAATGGCCAATTATGGACATGCAATTCTTTTTTAATACTGAATTTATCGCTGCCCCATGAGTTGGTTCCTTTTTTATATCCATTTCCGTTATCCTTCCTCTAAAATCCAATTCATTTGATCAACTATTTCTTGTGGTGCCTGGGCCTTCCCAGAAATGGCTGTTTTTAATGACGCTTGTGTGAACAATATTCAAATTGTAAAAATACTTTAAAAGTATGCTAAATTCTAGTTTTGGGAAAGCCCCATAAAATGGACGTTTATAAGACTTTTATCGAATTTTGATATCCACCCATTTCTTTGTCCAAAATACATTTATGCCCCTTTGGAGAAAAAGTTATGGCCATTATCCCCTTCTTTGAAAAGTTTAACAGATTGTTATAATAAAATAGGGAAAGTGATGGCTATTTTGTGGTCATGAAAGATGCAAAAAGAAACCTCAGGCAAATTATTTTTCCTATAACTCTAAGCTTTTTTATTTATTCCTATGGACAGGAAGCGGACAAAATAGACCCTTTAGCCAAATATGAAAATTCGGATTCTCCGGTAAAATTGTTTCCCGGCGATATCTCCATGGATGGTATGCAATGGAACAATGCGTTTACCCAGGACAATCAGAAGATATTTTACTGCCAGCAACTGCCCCATCGCGCACAATTGGTCTATCAAGAGTTTAATGGTGAGCGCTTTTCAGAACCGGAGCCCATACCTTTTGATACCATTTACAATTATTCCGATCCCTATGTCAATGCTCGAGGAGACCATTTAATTTTTATGTCCAACCTTCCGTACCATGTGAATAAGGATAGTGTGACCACCCATTTTCAATTATGGCAGTCCCGCAAACTTTCGAATGGATGGAGCAATCCGGAAATCGTATTTCCCAATGATAAAGGGGTAGGGTATCCATGGAGGACTAAAGATGGAACACTTTTCTATTCCTTGATGCCTTCCGATGGAACACGAAACTCGAACATCTATTTCGCCACCTTTGAGGATGGCCGGTATAGTGAACCTGTAGCGCTTCCGGACAATGTGAATTCAACGGACAAATTTGAGGGGGATGCCTTTGTGGCACCGGATATGGAGTACCTTATTTTTGCAGGCTTCGATCGTGAAGATAGTATGGGATTTTCCGATTTGTACATCACCTTCAATCAAGGGGAGAATACATGGAGCGATCCTCAATCGTTGGGCCCTGGAATCAATTCGGAAGGATATGACGGAAGTCCCAATGTAACCGAAGATGGAAAGTTCCTGATTTTTACAAGCAGTAGGAACAGCCCTGGTTCAAATAGTTTCTTTAACCGATATATCGTAAGGTTTAATCCAGAGGCCTATAGGGAATGCGAGCTCTTCAATTAATTTGATTGTCCTAGCCCATTCATCCAAGCTATAGCCTTGGGTTTCTAATCAAATAGCATAAATATTTCGATCTAAAAAAGCATTCCGAAATTTATGTTCCGGATCGTATTGCTCGGCAAGTTTTACGAAATCAGGCAATTTTTGATACTGCGATTTCAACACCTTAGATGATACCGTAAATAGTTTGCCCCAATGGGGACGGGCGTTAAATGGTTGAAGTTCTTCCTCGATAATAGTAATCAATTTACCTACTTCTTCCGGGTGTTGTTTCCAGGTAAAATGGATGGCTAAGCAATCTTGTTTGTAGCACGGACTCATCCAGAGATTATCACCCGCAATGGTACGTATTTCGGTAATCATTAACTGGGGATGTATCAAATCCCGCTTTTTTTCCAGGGCAAGTATGGCCTCTAGCGCATTTTCATAAGGAACAAAAAATTCAGATTGCAACTCTTCACCGCTGCTGGGGGTAAAACCCATCTTAAAATGTGGCAAGCGGTTGTACCAAGGCCCTGGCACGCCCATTTGGGCCGTACAATTCTCGGCCGACAATTCGGTTATCGGATGAAGGTCCCTGGTTGCTGCTTTTGCTCCGTAAAAGTCATTACCCAAATCAATAAGGGTATTGTCCGTCCTCCTTTTGACCCAAACTTGACTGATCAGTTCATTTTGCCAATCTGTAAACAGGCTAACGCTGTATCCGCAGGAAAGAATGGCATCAAAATTATCTTTTAAGGACTGTAGGGGCAATTCCTGAAAAACATCCTGACGTACCTGAAACGTTTTTTGAACATCCAGTGTTATTTTGGTCAAAATGCCCAAAGCCCCAAGATGTACCACGGCCCCATTAAAAATTTCCCCATCATTTTCTCTGCTCAGATTTAGAATTTCCCCTTTGCCATTGACCAATTCCAAGGCGGTGACGCTTGTTGCCAGATTTCCGTTTTTCACCCCGGAACCATGGGTGGCCGTTGCACAGGCACCTGCAACCGAAATGTGAGGCAGAGAGGCCAGATTGTGCAACGCGTATCCTTTTTCATGTAATTCCGGTGCGATATCACCATATTTTGTACCGGCACCTACGGTTACGGTCATTGCATTTTCGTCCAGTGAGATTATTCCGGTAAGGTGTTTTGTGGATATTTGATTCAATGGGTTGTCCGCAATGTTGTTAAAGCAATGACAAGAACCCAATGCTTTTTGCGTATCCAGTTTTTTGACCAGTGCCTGAACCTCGGAAACTGTTTTTGGCTCAAAGAGATTTTGTGCGGTATAGGTATAATTGCCCGCCCAATTCTTACGTTGCACTGCTGTGGCAATAACTTCTTTTTTTTCAGGCTTGCACGAGGCCATCGGCATCAAAACCGTACCCGCTGCGAAGGATGCCGTGGTTTGAATAAAATCCTTTCGTTTCATCTGTATTTTTGGTTAGAACTGTTTAATTATCGATTATCTCTCTCGCTAATACCTCCAAATCGATGCCGAGATTTTCCCTATTTACGCGAAGGACCTCTTCTTTTAAGCCTCGGGGCAAATTGGTATATCCTTCCTTGGCCCCTAAAATCATCCCGGCCACTGCCGCTACGGTATCGTTATCCCTTCCATAGTTGACTATAAATTGTAGGGTCTTTTCGAAATCACCTTCGCCAAATTGTAGCCCCGTAATCAAAATTTGCCAGATTTCCCCGGAATGAAAAGGAATAGCCCGTTCATCTTTTTCCAGAAATTGGTAGACCATTTCTTGGCGTACCCATTTCTTTTGGGTGTCCGGAAATCCCTCCGGAACCTTGAAAATAATGGAGTCTTTGGCAATCAAGGAATCTACCAATATTTTCTCTTGTATAGTTAATACATTTTTGATAGAAGAATCTGCAATGTCATAGGAAATACGCCCTACTAAGCGACTATCCTGATATCCATAGGGGTCGACAAAAGTTGCAGCATTCAATATGGAATCCATGTCTTTGGTTCGTAGTGCCATATGGGTCAGGACAGACACCAAAGCCGAAATGTCCTTGGCGTAGCCCAAATCAAAAAGAGCGTGGTCATAGGCCATTGTATAAGCTTCTTCCGGGGTTTTGGCCGATAATCCGAACATGGGGGTATAGAGCTGGCCTGCACAGGACAGTTCCCCACCATAGAAACGATTTTGGGCTTTTTGGTAGTCTTCCGGACTTTTTTGATAGGCAATCGCTACCCGTGCCCATTCCTTGATCCAATCTATTTTTTCAATGCGATCATCCAAGGAATCCGTTTGGGAAAGAACATCTGTATCTGCCAAGCTATGGGCAATGGATTCATAATAGTCCGTAATGAAACGGGCAAAGTTTGTAGGGGACAGATCTGTATTGTGTTCCGTAAAATATTTCACCATAAAATACTTCCAACGTGTATCGTCAGTGGTTGCCCCGGCCATAAGATTGTGCTCCCAAGTGCCTTCTGGAGATTGTACCCGAACGGCGGGGGTGAGTCCGGTAATATATCCATATTTTAATTGGATAGCCTTTCTATACCACATTTCAGTGGATGCTCCCATGGCATCACCAATGGCCGAACCTACTAGCGCTCCAAGTACTTTATCATAGTAAGCTTCTTTAGAGAGTTGCAAAGTATCCGAGATATAGGTCGCTTTTTTTGGGGCGGGAATATCCACATGTGACCTTTGGTCTTTGTCTTTGCAAGAGCCCAAGACCAAAAACAATACTATAAAACCATAGATTGCATTTCTCAAATCAGAATCATTTTATAGGCCATTTGTAAAAGGTACTCTTTTTCCTTGATACTTCTATCTAAAGGCAACTGCGCCAATCCAATAAGTCTGCGCATTATCTCTATTCCCGCTACTTGGGACACCAATCTTCTATCGGCCTTGCCTTCATACTTCTCCAGTACAGTATCCAAATAGCCTGGTTTATGGGTTGCCAGGATAAGGTGCGCAACCATGACCCCCAAATCAAATTCTGCAAACCCTACAAATCCGAACTCTGGGTCTATTACATAGAGATTATCACCTTCGGTCATCCAACTACCGGGATAATAATCGCCATGGAGCAATGTATGCCCTTCCGAAAGGTATTGGTTGCCAATACTGTCTATTATTGTTTTTAACTTGGTATCCGTCTTGTAGGATTTGGAAAGCTCCTGCAATCCGGGCTGTACATCATCCAATTGAAATCCGTTGTCCTCAAGAAAGGGCAGTACAAAAATATGTTGATGGTTTAAGTGACGCATTTCCAGGTTTTTTGGGAAATCTGCGGGCACTTTTTTCTTATGGATCAAACCCAGTATAAAGACAAGCTTTTCCAACTCTCGTTTAGAAAACGATTTCTTCACATACATTGAGGTCATATCCTCGCAATGCCCCAAATCCTCCAGTATCATCACAAATGTTTCCGCATCATATCCTAAAATCTTGGGGATGTGGGCATTGAGCGCACTACTTTTCACGGTTTCATAAAAGTCTCTTTCCACCTCAATACGTTCTAAGGGAGCGGCTATTTGTTGGTATTTTTGAACATAGGGGCGCGATTGTTTTAGGATGAAGGAACGCGTATTGGTACGGATCCGAAGTACAACGTTCATATTGCCCTCGCCCGGTTTTTCAGCGGATTGGATATGCTCTTCTTGGGTTATCCATTCTTTTTCAAGAAGATAATTTTGAAGTTGTGGAATAGGGGTATGACTATCTATATTGAACAAGGTATCGTATTTTTATTCCTTGCAATATAGAATTTAGCCGTTTTAATACGAACCCAAATGCACAATTTTTTGAATTCGTACTTGTTTATTTATCAAAGGTTGTCCCAGTTTTCAGGGATATCCATTCAACGATATGAAAAAACAGAAGTCAGTGTTCAACCCTCAAATTATTCCAGATAAGGGTACACGTCCCTTGCTCAATGACTATGGATTGACCATTCAGTATGATAGTGGTATATGGGCAAAGACCCAAAAGATATAAGAAAAAAATCCTTGCCGATTATCGGCAAGGATTTATTCAAAAAGTATAAAAGAACAATATAGCTATGGATACTGTGAAACACAGCAATGCAAAAACTACAATAGGTTGCTTTTTTAGTATTCTTTTGAACTTCCGTTGGTTATCAAAATTGATTTTCCCCAAAATCGATTTTTGAATGATCTAATCAAAGGCAAAGCCCGTGTAGACCCTAAAAACGAATGCATAAAGAACTACTGCCAATAGTACAAAACTAAACCAGGCAAAAGCCTTAAAATAGTTTCGTACCAAGTAGTTGCTAAAGCTTTTAAATGCATCTTGATAAATTTCCCGTAATAGTAAAACTGTTTTCATAGTAAAAGATTTGTGATTCGCTACAAAGGTTTGTCAATTGGTAATACCTAGCTTGCTTAATCGATGAAATGCACTATAAAATTTGTCCATTGGTACGAACAAGACCTTTGGTCGGGAAATTTGGGAATTAATCCAGAGGATCAATAGAAAAGCCCTTACGGTCAATTGCACAATTTTGGGGTTCTTCTGAAATTAGGGCATATATCCAAAATTCTTAACAAAAGATTTGAAACTGACCGCAAAATTGCGAAACAAACAGGTATGTGGTCTTTTAGGAAGAGCTTAGGAAAAGAGTGGGCTCACATATCCTTGCGATTAAGGTACATACGGCCAAGGGGTTCAGGACCTCGGATATAAGGAATTTGCTCAGTAGACTGAAAGAAAAGGGTCCATAGGTTTCTCGTAAATGGTACAAATTGTAATTGCAAAAGTTAAATTGGGCATATATGTAATCGCAAAAGGATTAATCGTTAACTATAATTAAGTTCTGACATTTTTTGGTCTTTGTTGGTCTCGTCCCTACCTAGGGGCGGTTTTTTCATTCCAAATTGCCTAGGTAGCCCTTCACCGCGTTTATAAGCGTATGGTAGTGGACCGTACAGTAATCCTGCCTATTGGCCGTTATTATGACCTGGATTTCCAGTAGCATTTCACTGTGGGCTCTGTTCGCGTACATCTCGTATATCAGATGGTCGAAAGGTATGGCGCTTTCCTTGTCCCAGAACCTCATTGTTTAAAGATCTTGTCGGCCAGACCATCTATAAGGGGTTTCATGAGCCCCCCAATAAGTATGCAGGCCAAGAGCCATATTGCCTTTATAAGAAGGTGCAACTGAAGGATATAAAGGGTAAGGACATAGACCGGGACGATCAACGCCAAATAGCATAGCAGCTTAAACAGTATCTTGAGATAGTTCTTCATCTGTTTGTTTGACCATTGTATTCATGTTAGGTAACTTTTTTCTTTCAAATTCTTAGGGTTTGTCCTATTTGTAAATGTTTGGATGTTCCTTACAAGTTGGCCAAAGAAGTGGCTGGGCAGTGGATAAAGCATTTAAGCCCGGACTTGGAAAAATACGAGCTGGATTACTATTATCTCTTAAAGACCGTCCGCTAAAAAACAACGGCAGGTTTCTACTAACAATTACATTTAAATCCATTTTCCTGTTGTTTGTTTTTAAGGGTTGCTGTATTGGCAGCCCTTTTTTGTTTGCAAGAAATCTATTTGGCTCTGTTTTTCGCAGGCAACAACAGCGTTAATGTAATCTTAGTGTCCGTTACGTCCTGAACCTCTTGAAAAGCTGTGGTTTCAACGGATTCGCATGGAAAACAAGCAACAACAAAAATACCACATTTCAAATGTGGGCTAAATGGTCGCGCCAAGCCGTGCGCAACGTATTGCATGAAAAACAAAAATAGGGGTGAGTACCTTGAGGCAAGCGGCGGGATATTTACTTTTTGGGTTGATACAAAGAAATATATCTAACTGGGGTTTATTATTTTTGATTAAGTTTGTTTTGTTCACTCTAATTGTGGATTTTTTTTGTTTCCCAATAGAATAAACTAATTGACGTTATTATTTAGCAACAATTTTTGAATTAATCGAATAATAGTTGTTAACTTTAAAGATAAGTTTGATTTGAATATTGCTTTAGTTGTAATTAATTCAAACTGAGATATAGAATTGCGGGTTCCTAAAAAGATATTTCCAGACAGATTGAAAGATGCTATTGTAGAAATACATTATGCTAACTTTCTACCATTAGAATTAATCCCTGGAGTTATTTTTCATTTGTTGGATGATACTTACACTTATGCTAGCGCACCTTTACATCTAGATAAAAAAGTTTTTAGTAGCTATTATCCACATACTTCGTCATCCATTATATTTAATGATAATATTAAGGTTCTTTTGAGACGAAATTCTTTTATTTTCAATTTTTTGAATACTTACATCGGTTGGGATGAATATTCAAAGGAGATAAGAAAGTTTATCAAAGCAATAATAGAAGCGCGTAAAGAACCCATTGAGTTTAATAGGGCAAGTGTAAGATATATAAGCGAATACCCAGACTTGGATTTGGAAGAAGGTTTTAAGTTTGAATTTACTTATGGAATGCCCCATATACAATCGGATAAATTCACTATTAGGTCAGAATTTTCTCAGGATGACATGCTTATTTTCCTAAATTTGCAAAATAGTATTGAACTTACTAAGCAAGATGAAGATAAATCTGCTTCCATTTCAATAGTTGATATAGATGTCCTAAAAGAAGATTTTAAAACAAGCGATTTAACCGAGCTACTGAAAATAATTACTTCAGTTCACGACAAACAAAAAGAAATATTCTTTTCAATAATTAAGGAAGACTTTTTGAAAACCCTTAAACCAGAATACTAATGGCGGCAACAATAGATAAGTCTAATATTAGTTTGCAACAGCGGCAAACTGCCAGTGTTTTTAAACATAAACAAAGAGGTGATGGATATTGCCTTGCCTTAAATAACTTCGTTCACTCCACTGTGCCGGCAGAAAGATATAATCATATAAGACCAAGTATTCATCAAAGTTTATATTTACATGAAACTAAAAATTTAGTTCTCCATTTAAATAGATTCAAGAAATTATGTGAATTAGATTCATCTTACAATTATGAGAATTTAAAAGGAGAGTTTACAAAAGTTATTTTCGAATTACTTTCACTTCCATTTGATAATATTTCCTACTCCTTAACCTTCGAGAATAGTGTATTTTTTATATTACTAAAAGATGATTTTGAGTTTCATCTAAATTATTTCTTTAATGATGAAAATTATGGGTTTGGCGAGGAAGCGGTTCTAATAACTTATATCAATGGAGTAAAGCAACCTTCGAAGGATGATGGTTTAGATGATGTAATTCTGCATCTAAAATCTATACTAAATCCTGAAGAAACTTATACTTTTTGGCTCTAGTAATTAAATATGCCAAATATATTTGTAATTGGTTTAAGGGGATTTTTTCATCTTATAAAACCAAATATCCAAATCATATTCTTCCTTCGGAAAATAAGAAACTTATTGTTAGTGATATTTCTGATTGTTTATTAATTAGACATTTCTCAGAAAAATCAAATGTACCAGTTCTAGATGGCCCAAAGAATTACATTAACCAGGCTTATATTATTCACCCAAGTTCCAATATAAGTGATTTATCAACAAATCTATTGGGGATTTTTGGTTATGAGGAAGGAAAAATAAAAATAGTTGGAAATAAACTTCGTTATTTTAATACATATTGTCAACCAGACTTCAAACCTGAAATCCCTATACATCGGGAGGACTACCAAATTGAAGATGAAAGAAAGTTTTGGCATTTGATGGTTAAGGACGTTGAAAGTCTACAAGTTGAATATAATAGTGAAAATAAGAATTCCAAATCCTTCTTAGCAGAATGTAAAGTTCTTCATACTCCTATGAGGTGGAATTATTGGCATTTTTCTATTAGATGGTTAATCACAGAAACTAATCGTACTCCCTTTTTTTTAAATGATTTACCTTCTAATCAACAAAAAAGATATTTTCGAAAAATAGCATCAGAAACACGCTCTATTATATCTATGAAGGCTAGAGTCGTTAACAATTTTACTTATCGAAAAATAAAAGAATCTGAATATTTGAAAAAAGTTCTCTAAGCTACACTTTTTACTTTAATCGTAACTCAAAATGTTCCAATACCATTTTCGGTAATTAATACCTATCTACATTCATTACACATTTCAACTAATAATAATTGTTTAATATCCCGTTTTGATAATATCTATAATTTAGTATTTGACTTTCGATTCGGAATCTTTTATACATATTAGTTTAGATTGAAACCGAGTTTGAAGGTTTACAGAGAAAGATTAATACGGCATATAGAAAAGATTTTAAATTCGCAACATTGGCAAGATTTCCCTTCGTATGTCAAAGGATACATTCTTGATATTACGGAATTTAAAGAATCAGGGATACACAAAAATTTGGTGTCAGGTTGTTTTCATAGATTCACCAATCTTCAATGATGCCAGGTATTTTCTTTTCGAACTTCGAAAACTATGATATCTTTTTTTTTGATGATACAAAATATGATTTAAGGGGTGATTTTAAGAAAGGAGACTATATTATTATTTCCGTTCAAGGTAGTTAATGGATTTCGGATGGAGCCCATATAAGCAATAAGTTTATTGTCGGTAATTCGATAGAGAAAAGTTATTTATACAATAGGTCAGTACAGCAATATATCTAGTAGGTTATGAGTAAAAAAATGGAAAACAATAAGGAGAAAAAAATTCAAAGACTTATAGGATTCACCCGCAATGAGAAGATTGGACTTGGTGCATTACTTATTTTAATTGCCGCTTCCCCAATTCTTTTTTCGCAATTCAGCACATACTTCAGTTTTGAAAACACAGGTGAAATTGGGGATACCGTAGGAGGGATTACCGCACCTTTTGTAAACCTTTTAGCGGCATACTTGATTTATAAGTCCTTTACAGCACAGATTAGGGCAAATCAACAACAAAGGGACGACCATAAAGAGCAGATGGAACAGCTTAACAAGGAGCATAACTTCAATTATATTACAAACCTATTCTCTCTTATAAAAGACGATTACTATGCTCATAATAAAATAGATAGCATGAGTAATTTGGGATATATTTACAGAAGGATGATTAGCATCGAGAGCCAGCCAAGTTTTATGGCGACCAATAACTATCCCAAATCTTCAGCACCTTATAGCATAGATTTTATGAAAAGTGAAATCAATGCCAGGATTAGAGACCCCATTCAAATAGTTAAGTCGCAACTATTAAATATTAGCGTACTGACTCAGGAAATCAAAAATTCCAAACTTGATAAAGGAATTAAACACTTCTATAGAACAGAGATCGAGAAGATTCTTTTTGATATGGACTTATGGATTCTCCTAAACCCCGCATTCACGAAACGAATGGAAGACCTAGAGATTTTCGGGGGATTTTTATCAAATAGTAGCGGTTATTCACATTCAAAGTTGTATGCAGAAACTATTTCAAAAATGGGCTACAAGATAAGAACTCAATTAGATGGATAGTATCTATAGCAAATAACGCCTCGACGTACAAAAACCGTACAGAATTAAAAACAAATAATACGTAACACACTAATTAATAGATTGTTACGTATTTTTAATGTGGTACCTCCAGTCATTCCCTCGGCTTGCGCTCGGGATGGACTTCGATTCTTGCGCTGGCGCACAAAAAAACGCCTTGCTTTCACAAGACGTTTTCTGCAGCCACCACTCGTGTGGCTCGTGGTACCTCCAGGAATCGAACCAGGGACACACGGATTTTCAGGATTGAACTCTGAAAATCATCGATCGTAACTCTATGATATGTAGTAATTTACAAAAACGGGATTGGTTAAAATTAATGTCTGTTTTTTTGCTGTTGCCTTTTTTGTTACCCCCTATAGGTGATGGTTAATTATATTTTGATATTCTCATAAACTGTGGATGAACCATCGTCGAATTTGTAGGTTATCAACAACTTATTTCCGAAGAACACTACCTCGCCATAATCCCAGTCGTCAAAGTAATTTTCACCGTCCAACCTATCGGTTCGGATTTTAAAGTTATTCGCTGGATCCTCAGGATCTGTCTCGGCCCTCCAAGTTCCCTCGAATATAAAAAGCGAACAGTTTTCGATAGTGTTTCCCTCATATTCGTCCTGTCTATATGTTCCATCCTCTGAAAAACCAATTTCCGTTTGTGTTATGCATTCGTTCACGGAATCCCTCGAACTACCGTCCGGCTCCACAAAAGTAATTTTTGTCTGTCTCCACACTCCTAATATTCTTTCTGTAAGCTCATTTCCTATTGGTGCTTCGGAGTCTGAATCGCTATCGTTTGAGCAGGAAACAAGGAAGTTGAAAAACAGAAAAAATATCAAGGGTATTTTCATATTTGGAAAAATTTAAGGACATTCAAATTATGGCACAATCCGGTACGGTTGACAATTCGCCGATAAAATAAGTGGTAAATCCGATTAACGGTAACACTGTTCGATTTCCTTGAATTTTAACCTATAAAAACCCCAGAAAGTATAAGGTTTTCGTTGTTTCAGGTTTAACAAAAACCTCATATATTGTTAAGCTTCCCCCGAGTATCGATTATTAATAAGTATTGGATAAATTCCGTAGGGCGTAGACTACAACTAGGCTTTTTGAAGGTAATTTAAGGGTATTGTATAACCCTTAAAACTTTCAAAATGAAAAAGTTAGTGTTGGCCCTAATAGTAGTGGCCATGTTAGGAATTGCATTTTCTTGCGAACAAGACAATTCAGATGAAAACCTTTATTCGATCGACAAAAACAAAGTTGAGCCGCCAGGGGGGCAAGCAATTGACAAGGACAAAGTCCAGCCACCGGGGAACGGCAACTAGAATTTTATTAGGGGCGTTGTTCGGCTTTGGCTTCCTCGCCCCTTATGCTCACATCCCATTTAATACCTATGATTCACCCGGAATTTTTGGTTTTACCTATATGTCCGGGTTTTTCTTTTCCATTGGCTTTCCGATTTTTTTAGTGGTTCTCGCAGGAATTATCCGATTTTCTTCAACTTACATGCCTGATTCGATGAAAAAGCTCTTCAGGATTTTTGCACTACTAACGGCGTTTACAGGATTTTATTTTCTTTCATGGTCATTGAATCCATTGATAGAGAAGGATTATCATCCACTGTTTTATTATGGCTCAATGTTGGCAATATCAGTTGTTCTTTCCTATTCAATGAAATACTACAGAACGGCATTCGAGATATTAAAGTCAAAAAAAGATACCTTCCTTGATTTCTTGGTGGAAATAAAAAACAACCACTATAAAAAAATGCTTAAAAGGGCGATCCGCGCCGATCTTTACAATGAGACATATCAAGAGGAAGTAAAAAAGGATTCCAAAAATTTTGACGAGCGAATACGTGACAAGGCTGAAGATCTTTACGACTAAATTTCTAGGGCTGTTCAATACCCGAAAACCGGAGCATCCAATAAGGGAAGCTTTGGCCCCCACTTCCTATGATGTCGCATTATCAGAATTGAGGGAGGAGGTTGAACTTGAAAAATTGGAGCTGGAGGAGCTGGATAGGGAAATTTCCGAACTCAAAAATATTCATATCAAATTACTGACCAATGTACAGTTATCAGATGAAGAGGCTAAAAAAGCGAGATTATTGAAAATGGAATAGAGAAAACAGGGATTATTAAAATGTACTGAAACATCCAATTTAACGTTAAAAGACATATTTACCTTGACAACTAAGATCTTTTTGAAGTAAATTGTAGTAATTGTAAGGTGGGTGCAATCAATAATACAACATAGGAATGGAGACAATTAGCGTAGAAAAGCCAAAGATCGGGGATGGAATCTACACTTCGTCAGAAGTTGCGGAAATACTGAATATTTCCAAAAGAAGGGCTACATATCTAATAAAAGCTTATTCCGAGCAGAAATTCAAGGATCTCTCGAATTTCACATATGTTTATAAAAATGAAAGGAGGAAAAGTATCAATTTCTATGGATTGATTGAATTGAAGGTATTCGACACTTTAAGATCCAACGGTTTCTCCTCCTACCAGATTTTGGACGCCTATAAGGAATTTGCCAAGGAATATGGCACCAATTACCCTTTCGCGAAAAAGCAAGTCTTGTTCATGGGGAAAAAGATAATACTTCAAATCGGCGGTGGCTATAGACTTGTATCCGGTGAGAAAACCTTGCTCATTCCAAAAATAATCGAATCCTTCGCAAAGAAAATCGAATTTTCCGAGGATGGTACCGCACTGAGATTGTTCCCTATCGGTATGAACAAGGATGTGGTAGTAGACCCAAATCATCAGTTCGGTGCCCCGACTGTAAAGGACACAAACATAAGGGCTTCAACACTTTGTGGTATGCATGAAGCCGGAGATAGCATTAAGTTGCTTTCGGCTTTGTACAAGATAGAAGAAAAATCCGTTAAGGACGCTATTGCGTACTGCCATCGAAAAGCCTCTTGATGAAAGTATTTTTTGACGAAAACTTTTCCCGCTTTTTGGTGTATGCCTTAAATGAGCTAGAGAAACCGTATGGTAAAATCGAGGTTTTTGCAACAATTGATTTTATGGCGGGTGCGACCGACGAAGAAGTAATCAGGCATGTGGCCGATAACAATGGAGTACTATTTACTAGGGACACCGATTTTCATAAACAAAAACTACTAAGGGCCATAATAAATTCCAAAAAGGTCGGATTGGTTTACTTCGGTATAAGAAACACCAATAATTGGATGCAAGTAAGATATGTCATCTATAATTGGCATCTATTAAGGGAACAGATCATAAAAAAGAAAAAATCCTTTGCTTATCGGATAGTACGTGATGGCAAAGGTAAGGCCGCACTTGAAAAGATAGTACTGAAATAATCAACTAGGTTTTACTTATTAACCTCCTTGTCCTTTTTGTATAGCTCCTTCGCGTCCTGCTGGATCTCCTTTATGATTTCCTCCTTCAGCTTCAATTTGTCCTGCCTTTCCAATCTATTGGCCAGCTTTTCGATGAAAAGCTGGTAGAACTCGTCCTCCATCAGTTCATCGTGCCTCCTTATCATCGCGCGCAGAAGCTCGCTCAGCTTGTGCTTATCGGTTAAAATAGACTTTATCAAATCTGATAAGTCTATATCTGTGGTTACTGAATCTTCCCTATTAGGCCTTAAACTACCTTCCCCTGTTTTGATCCATTCCTCAGAAATACCAAGATAATTGCATATGGCAGTAAGGGTGGTAGGGTTAGGATCCGTCTTTCCCTTTAAAAGTCTCCCAATTGTAGATTGGGATATTCCAGTCCCTTGGCTCAACTTATAAGGCGTTATACGCCTTTCCGCTAGAATATTTTTAAGCCTTTCAATCACAGTCTAATTATTTAGACAAATAACAAATAAGCATATGCAAGTAATTTTAACAAATTATTGCTTGCATATACTTCCATATGGTAGTATATTTGTACCAATCAACAACAACGAAGGGACAAAATACGAAAAAGTGATGGAAACATTGTTAAAATCCCAGCCAACGGTAAAAAGCCTCGTCAGCTACCTTGAAAATGCGGTCGTGGAGGATTTCGCCACGAACGTTTATTCGGTGTTCGATTATTCCGATGCCGACAATTTCATCTATGTGGGCTACGATCCGGTTCATGACGATTGGACCATCGAATCCAGCAGTTTCAGAATGACCGAGGCCGACATGTCCAAGGTCTTCGATAAGGTATGGGAATTCTATAGGGAGAACCATTTGCCCAAGCCTATCCCATCGGATAATGAAACTCCCTACTATCCAAATTATAATCAAGTCTAATCATGGAAGATTCAACGGCAATACAGCGATTGGCCAATATGGTACAGGAAAATGAAGAACGGTTCGAAGAGAACAAAAAGGAGATCCGAAACGGAAACGATGTCAAGTTCTACAATAACTGGAACCGGGATATCCTAAATGAAAATACCGTCTTCCAACATGCAATAGAATCATTGAAAAACAATAGGTCCTATGGAAAGGCATCTTAAAACCGGTACGGTTTGTTTTCAAATTGCTGACGAAGTAAAAGTGTTGGACTACTTGGATTGGCTCAAGTACCACGACTGGAGCATAAAGGCCCAAAGGACTATAAACGAAATACTATCATCATGATACAGAACATAAAGAACCTATACGCCCAGATCGACAAGAAGGTGGACTTCCTTATCGAATTGGCGAACGACCTTGACAAATCTCCCAATACGATGCGCAACCATTGGTTTGGGAACTTCTGGTCGATACCGGAGGAATATCAGGAAAGGGTAGTGGAGCTATTGCAGAACCGCATAGCCCTTCAGAACGAATCCAAAGTAACACAATAATTGGTTTGGTTGGTTGGAGGGGGAGCATGATTTGTGGGGCCTCCCCCTCTCCGACCGAAAAAGCGAAAGCATGGAAATACTGAACATCATATTCCTGTCCTACGCCGTAATAGGCTGCTACCTGGTCTATGTACTGGCAAGCGGAATAGCAAGGAAAAGAAAGGAACTGAAAAAATGAATACCGCCGAGACATTGAAGCAAATAGACCATTTGGAATCGGTGGCAAGGGAAATATTGCAGACTACTGCGATACTGAAGAAGGAGCTCTCTGGTGGTTCGGAGGGCTCCATTTCAAAGCCCGCCCTTTCACAAAAACAGGTCGATGAGCTTTTGGCGAAAAGGAGGGACAGAAAGTTGAATGGAGGCCACAAAAAACAAATCAATAATTAATTCAGGATTATGAGACATGACGGACACAGCCCGGGAAAATCAAGAAAAGTATGGTTGATGATATGGGAGACCAACAGATCCAAAATGGGGGGGGTGCAGGAAATAAAGGTGAACTCCCTAGTGCCGATTGAAGAGGGCGATACCATAATGGCCTATTCGGGCAAGGAGTACAATACCGTCTATTCGGTGGACAGGATTTTGGAGGTAAGGCCATCATCGATGAAGGACATGACCTATTACACTATAAAGTCCAAGAGGACGAGGGAAAATTTTGCATAGGAAAAAGCCCTGCTATCAACAGGGCCGTTAATCAAATAATAAACATAAATCAAGACCAAGTTATGGAAAAAGTATTGGAAAAGGAAAGTACTATGGTACAGCTCGAGAACCTGAGCGCCAACCAACTCCCGGAGCTTCAGGGCTGGAAGGAGAAACAGGCCATGATAGTGGCCGAGAATCCATTCGTCAAGATCGAGGACAACAAGTCCTATGAGAAAGGGAAAAAGGCCCGTACAAACTTGGTAACGGCCCGTACCACCATCCAAAATCAGGAAAAGCTTATCGCCTCAAAGTTGAAGGATTTCAGGACAAGGGTTTCAGAGGCATCCAAGGAACTGATCGCCATTACCCAGCCCCATGAGGAAAAACAGCAGGAGGAAGTCCGTTCCTACGAGGCCAAAAAGGAGACCGAACGTCAGGAGAAACTACGAATCGAGGAAGAACGGAAATCCAAGATAAAGGATAGGATTGATTCCATTTTCAAAGAATGGAAGAAAGCGATTTCCGAATTGCCGTTCAAGGGAATCAAAGATTTCGATATGACCAAAAAACTGATGGAAATCGATACCGATGAATTTGAGGAATTCGAGCTTGACTATGCCGAGAAGGTAAGAATGCTCACTTCACAATTGGCCGAGAAGATTACCTATCTGGAAAAGTCGGAGGCCCAAAGGATAGAATCCGAGCGATTGGAAAGGGAACGCGAGGCACTTGAAGCGGATCGGAAAAAGGCCGAAGCGGAGCAAGCAGAAAAAGAGAGAAAGGCCGCCGAAGCCACCAAGGAAGAAGCTGAAAAGTTGGCCAAGGAACGTGAGGAACTGGATGCCGAACGCCAACGTGTCGAAGCCGAAAAGGAGGCCCACCGTCAACAACTTGCCAAGGAACAGGCCGAAAAGGAGGAAGCGGAGCGCAAGGCCCAAGAGGAAGCGCAACGGTTGGAAGCGGAGAAAAGGGCCGAGGCCTTGAAACCTGACAAGGAAAAATTACAATCCTATATCAATTCATTGAGCTATTCAATGGAGGTCCCCGACCTCAAGGATGATGCGGCAAATGAATTTTTGACAATGACCGACCGCCGTATCGATGAGCTTAAGCTTGAACTGACCGGAATACTATCACTATTGAAATAATAACCATAAATCAAATATCATGAGTAACGAAAATCAAATACAAAAAGGACGCTTCCTGCCTGATAACTATCAGATCCCCGACAAGGCGAAACAATTTTTAAAACTCGATACAGGGGACAATGTAATCCGATTTCTTTCGAACCCATTGATGGGATGGGTGTTCTTCTCCGAGGACAATAAGCCCGTCAGGAGGCAATACGATGCCACCTCACCTACATTGGGCGATTTCTCCAAGGAGGAAATGACGGAACTAAGGGCCAAGATCGACAAGGAAACGGGTGCTTTCGAAGGAAGCCGACATTTCTGGCTCGGACTGGTATGGGATACAAAAACGGAATCCCCAAAAATATTGGAACTGACCCAGTCCACCATCCTAAAGCCTATGTACAACCTTTTTACCGATAAGGATTGGGGCGATCTAAGGAATTACGATGTGAACATCCATAAGGAGGGTTCAACAAAGAACAATACGGAGTACTCCATCAGCCCGAAGCCCGCCAAGCCTTTGAGCAAGGATATAATTGCTGTAGTGGAGGAACTTGAGGCCAATAACCTGTTAGACCTTTCCGCGATATGGAGGAATGAATATCCATTTGAAAAATATCTCTACTGATGGGACTGTTGACAGAGGAACCGGTATTGGGTACGCTACCATCCGATGGTTATGATAAACTATTGGAGGCACAGGAACTCAAGGAAAAGAAAAGGCTCGAATGGCGAATGCTCAAAAAAGGCTGTTTTTCGTCTTCGGAGGCACACCGTCTTGTCACCCATGCAAGCAAGGAAGAACTCCCGGCAGGGGCCATAACCTACGTATGGGAGAAAGTTGACGAGGCGATGACCATTGGGGTGGAGGACAGCTATTCTTCAAAGGCCATGGACGATGGCAGCGAAATGGAACCGGAATCGATGGAAAAGTTCATGGAAGCGACCGGATTCAAAGTGGAGAAATATGGAGAGGACCAGGAGTTCGTAAAACTCGGAAAGGATTTCGGTTCCACCCCCGATGGATTGATCGTCGGGATTAATGGGGGCGTAGAGGGGAAGTGTCCGAAATCCAAGACACACATCTTCTATCTGGACAATATCAAAAATCAGGAAGACCTGAAGAAGCACCGTCCGGCCTACTATTGGCAATGCCAGACAGGAATGTTGGCAACGGGCCGGGATTTCTGGTACTGGTTCTCCTATTGCCCCAGGATGAAGAACGAAAACCTTAGGTTGCTTACCATCAAGATAGAAAGGAACGAGGCCGATTTGGAATTTTTCAAAGCAAGACATCAAAAGGCAGTTGCCCTTAAAAACAGCATAATCCGCAGATTGAATGCCTAACCCCAAACAAATAGAGATACAATCCTTTGTGGACAATGGGCAGTTGACCAAGAACCGTGAACTCGTCAAGGAGGCCATTGAAAAATTCGAGGGCAAGCCTATAATCGTAATCATAAAAAGATGGTTCAAAAAAAGGAGCAACCGCCAGAACAATTACTACCACGGGGTTATCGTGGAGCATTGGAGGCATATCCTACGTGAGTACTGGGGGGATATATTGACCCACGACCAGGTACATGAATTCCTAAAGACAAATCTGAGCTATGAGGAATTCTTTGATGAGGATACCGGGGAAGTGGTCATGAACGAAATCACCGGATTGCCCATCAGGAAGATAAAATCCACCACCAAGAATACTACCTATTCACAGGAGGAGTACAACGAGGCCTGTAGGCAATTGGCTTGGAACATGTTCGAATACACCATCCCATTGCCCGAATCAAAACTAAAAGCAATTTTTTAAAATGGAAAATTTCATATACAGAACAATTAACGGGGAATCTATAGAGATAAATGGAATCCGTAGGAACAGAAAAAAGGTAATCATACCTAACAAGATTGATGCCCTACCGGTCACCCACATCGGGGATTGGGCGTTTCGTGGAAACCAGTTGACCTCCTTGGAGCTTCCCGACAGCGTCACCCACATCGGGTCTGGGGCGTTTGATGGAAACCAGTTGACCTCCTTGGAGCTTCCCGACAGCGTCACCCACATCGGGGATTGGGCGTTTCGTGGAAACCAGTTGACCTCCTTGGAGCTTCCCGACAGCGTCACCCACAT
>CANLWG010000026.1 GCA_947494715.1 uncultured Flavobacteriaceae bacterium
TATTTAAAATTAGACAAAAAATTAGCGGGGGCATGCCCCCGCTAATTCTCTATTTACACACTTTATGGGATAGTCCTTTAAAACAGAACAAATATGGGCATCACAGGATGCCCATATTTATCATCAACAACCAAAACGTCTAAAATCAGTCTGTTTTAATTATTTCCGATGCACCAGATAACCTTCTAAGATTAACCGTCGCATCCCCTCTATATCTTAAGGTGCTTGCGCCGGAAGCCTCTATATCAATGGATTCCGTCACTGTTAAATAGGCATCACTGGCGCCGCTTAGATCTATATCCAACTCTTCTACCGTCAAATCATAATCCTTTAGATCACTACTGCCTGAAAGACGGGCCCTTAGCGATTCGGTATTTCCAAATACATCAATATTGGAAGCACCTGATGCATCTATATCCAAATCGGTAAGATCCATTTCACCAGAGAACGATGATGCCCCCGACAGTTCTAGGTCCACATCCCGCGTAATCAACGGATTTTCCAGTGTGATGTTAGAAGCACCTGAAATATCAAAATCGGAAATCTCCTTTGTAGTTATAAACACGTTCAAAGTTACATTTCCCCGTAGATTGGTATGTTTTTTTAGCCTCACCCTTAAAGTGTTCCCTTCCTTTTGCACAATAATACGGTCTTGAACGTTCTCATTGGCCTCGACCTCTATCCTTTCCTCCACATCGGAGAAAGTCACATAAACATTAAAAGCATTGGATACCTTTAAACGTGAATAGTCCGAAAAACCGTAACCGATTGTTGAAATTCTATCGGAGGCGCGTATAGTTTCATAGTCACAGGAAACCATTTGAAGGCTCAAAACGATAAGAACTGCAAATACTAATACTCTGTTCATTTTTATAAATTTTCTGATTGATTTTCAAGGTTGTTTTTTAACTCCATGACCGGCATCCATTGAAAATTTACCGGAAACCATTGATCATTGTTCTTTAATGTGATCGAGGGCGAGGTTGTATTCCCTTTCTTTAGATATACCTGATTGTTTTCCGAAAAAACATGCTGGGTCTCAATTACGTCGTGGCATACCACACAAAGACCATTAAACGTATTATTTTTCATATTATATACTTTTTTTATAACGGTTCCTGCCCATATTAAAAACACCTATTTTGACTCCCAACCCCGCTGAAAAACCATTGATTCGGGATACCGGACTAAAATCAAGATCTATTTTATTGGAAAAGCGATATTTAACACCAGCTTCAAGTTGTAGATATCGGGAGACATTAAATAACATGCTTACCCCCGGTTCCAGCACAAAAATGGCATCCACGTCGTCTTCCGTAAGCTCATAATCTTCGTCATCGAAATTATCGTCGACGTAACCAACGGCACCCGCGCCTATCAATAAGGGAAAGGATAGGTTTATTATAGATTTACTAAAAAGTATGGGTTCCAAATGCAAACCCCCATAGGCCCCGATTAAGTCCTGGTCCCTCGCCCGGCCACTATTAAAAACATCCTGCACGGAATAGAAAAAATTCCCCGCGAATCCCACTTCAAATTGTTGGTTGGCTACGTAGGCAACTTTGAGACCGCCTTGATATGTTGGCTCTCCTTCAATTTCACCGAACTGGGTGTTCAAACCCAAATAAACCCCATGAACGACATTTTTACGGTCGTTGAATTCAAGGTATTCCTCGTCTTCCTGAGCGTAGGAAAGACTTGTAAAAAGTAGAACAATGAGTAAGAAAAATGATTTTTGATGTATCATGCTTTATTGTTTTTTGATTGTCTTATTCAAAAGACAACGTAGTTCCGAAAAGGTTGCATATTTTCTATATTTTTTTTCACGAAAGTTTTTGGAGGCCAGCTGTCTGGTCTATCCATGGTTAGTTCCAAACCTATGGGATATACCTTAGAAGCTAGATTTCCTTTAAAAGTATGGCGCCCTTTATGCCCGTAATGGAAATCTCCCCGCTGGAACCTTTGCCATACGTAGCTGTTATTTCGCGAACCCTTTTTCCCCTGTTCAACATCTTGGTCTCTACATTCTTAAAGGACTTGGGAAGCCTTAATAGACCTTCTTCCAAAGTAGCATCGAATCTAAATGAGAAGTCGGAAATGGTAAGGCTTACTTCTGACGATTCCTGATCTATAACGATCGTAGCATCCGGACTACGTACTTTGGATACCCTGAAATCGGCAATTTTCATAGTAAGGTTAATCTGGTCATCAACATTGTTTAGTTGCATATTGGTGAATCTTAAATCCCCATGTATGGCACCCACTTCTTCTATCGTTATTTCGTCCTTACTGGAGTAGATTTCCAAGGAGGATACTCGGTCTATTTTCACATCGGTACCACTACTATTGATCCGTAAGTCCCTGGATTCCTCTACATCCACGCTTCCATTTTTTACACGGATATTTCCATAGTTAACGGTTTTGGCCCTTAGTTTTCCATACTTTAAGGCTACATCTGCATTATTAATATTCTTATTGATCCAAACATCACCGTGTTCTACATTTGCTTTTAATTTTCCTGACCAATCACCAATAATTACATCCCCAAATTTGTTGGTAATATCCAGTTCTGCATTTGAGGGCAGTTGAATCGTGTAGTCTATTTGAACGTTACTTCTATCAAAATCAAAAGGGTTTGCCTTATTGAAATACTTGGCAAAAAAGCCAGCACTTTTTTCTGAGATTTCCGAAGTAACCGTTATAAAATCCTCAATTTCCCTGATATTTAGCGAAATACGCTCCAAAAGGTTTTCTGCATTGTCCCTTTTCTTATGTGTGACAGTGATATCAACGGTAATTGATACGTTATCCCTATCCCATCCGGTAACGGTTACGTCGCCATATTTGTTCTCCAAATACAATTCTCCGGAATTGGTCATTTCGTAGGTTTCGTTCAGTTGTTTCGATACCTTTTCTTGGGCCACTATAGAATGGCCGCATATCACCAGGACCATTAAAAAAAACAGTTTTTTATAAAGTGTATCCATCATAATCTTCATTTATTAATTTAGAATCGTTGATTTGGTGCAACAGATTCTCAATAAGTTCAATTCTTTTCTTGTAGTTGGCAATAATAGCTTCTAGAACAAGTTCGTTGTCCAAGTTTTTTTTCATTTCCAATTTTAGGAGTTCGTATTCCTTGTCCAACTCATCCATGAATAATAGAAACTCCTCTTTATCCCCATCGGATAGTTTAGGATGATTTTTAACAAGCTGTACCTGATATGAAACCAAACTCTTGTAGTGCATATCAATGTCCAATAGTTCTTGGGAAACAATATTGTTTTGTGTATTGTAATCGGTTTTGTTCATTAAGGACACGCCTATAATGGTGGTAATCCCGAATAGCAAAACAATACTTGCCGCAACCCGTAATATTGGAGAACGCCACAGGGGCACGACTTTTGGATTTGGATCCTCTAACCCTGAGGCGATATTAGCCCAAAGTTTTGCCTTATCTGCTTTATGTTCATCGAACAACGCCTTATTTTCCCTGATATGCTTTTCAAAATTGTCCATTATAAGGTGTTTATGATTTCAACTAATTTTTTCTTTGCCCTATGGTATTGTGATTTTGAAGTAGATGTTGAGATCTCCAATATCTCTCCAATCTCCAAATGATCATAACCTTCAATTAGGTAAAGACTTATAATTTGCTTGTATCCGGCCGGAAGTTTTTCCAGACCCATCTTTACTTTTTTAATATCAATTGCCTCTACATTTTCTTCTACATCTTCCTTTAGATAAAACTCATGGTCCTCAATAGATGTAATGGGAATCCTTTTTAGTTTTAGATGGTTAATACTTTTGTTTACCACGATTCTTTTTAACCAAGACCCGAACGTACTTTCATATTTGAAGCTTCCAAGATTCCTAAAAGCATCTACAAAACTTTCCTGTACAATATCTTCGGCATCCTCCTTTATTCCCAACATACGTATGCCTATATTGTACATGGCATCCACATAGAGCTCGTATAGGCGGTACTGCGAGTTTCTATCACCAGACTTGCTACGTTCAACAAGCTCCTTATGTGTAAAGCGAATATTGGTTTCCAATTAAATTGAAATGGTTGTTTAACTCCTTAAAATTAGGCCTACTACATTGCTAAAGACAAATGGAAATCTCAAGGGTTGCATGGATTAAAATAATTTTACCAAATGTAAAGCATTTCCACAATGCGACTTAGCATTCAAAGTAAGGTCTACAGCTAAGGGTCGTGAAGGTCCAGACCTATATTAATGTCTAGCAAATTTTTTAATACTTCTATTAAATACGGTAAGAGGTTCATATCACAATAAAGAATTCCTTTTTTTAAAATGACACTGGGAGATTTAAAAATCTAAACAAATTATTGGTAATCAATATTTTATAACACTAGGGCCATAGGATATTGCCCTAAATGTATTTGTTAAATATTCCCAATAATGCTAAACTTTTAAGCGCGTATGCAACCCTTGATTTTTTAAACTGTCAATAGAGCGTATAAAATTTAAAACCCAAAAACATTTGAATATGCTCATCAATTCTAAATCAAGAAATCACCCTAAAAAAAGTATCAAAATCTTTTTCACCCTCCTGGGCATACTTATGGTCAACACTATTGTCGTCGGTCAGGATAGCTATACCCTAAATGGAAAAATCACGGATAAGGATAATGGGGAGACCTTATTCGGTGCCTCCGTGTTTTTAAAGGACACCAATATAGGTGTGGTCACCAATGAATATGGTTTTTATTCCATCACAGCACCAAAAGGGAACTATGTTCTGGTTATATCGTACATGGGTTATTTAGACATCAATCAAGAAGTACAATTGGATAAAAACCAAAAATTGGATTTCGAAGCTGAAGAGTATACGACCCGTTTGGACGAGATTGTTGTTACTGCGGAGCAATCGGAACGTATAAGTCTCAAAAAACCCGAAATGAGCATAGCCAAACTGAATATTAAGACGGTGAAACAAATGCCCGTGGTGTTGGGTGAGGTGGATATTATAAAATCTATTCAATTGTTGCCTGGCGTTACTAATAATGGGGAAGGGTCTAGCGGATTTAATGTAAGAGGAGGGGCCGTTGACCAAAATCTAGTGTTGTTGGATGAAGCCATTATTTATAATACCTCCCACTTATTGGGTTTCTTTTCCGTCTTCAATGCAGATGCAATAAAGGACATGAAGCTATATAAAGGAGGAATTCCCGCTCGTTTTGGAGGAAGGGCCTCATCGGTCTTGGATATTCGACAAAAGGACGGGAACAGCAAAAACTTTTCCCTAACCGGGGGAATCGGAGCAATTTCAAGTAGGCTAGCGGCGGAAGGTCCTATGTTTAAGGATAAAGGTTCCTTTTTGGTTGCAGGTAGAGGTTCTTACGCACATCTTTTGTTAAAAGCGGCCGGCGAAAAGAACAGTGCCTATTTTTATGATTTGAACCTTAAAACCAATTATAACCTAAACGAGAACAATAGACTCTTTCTTTCAGGATACTTTGGAAGGGATGCTTTCGATTTTGGGGATAGTTTTAACAGTAGCTACGGAAATTTATCAGGAAATTTACGTTGGAACCATATTTTTAACGACCGCCTATTTTCGAACCTCTCCCTTATATACAGCAAATACGATTATGATCTTGGGATAGAAATCGAAGAGTTCGAATGGATTTCCTCGATCAATAACTACAACCTAAAGTATGATCTCGCCTATTATGTAAACGATAAGTTTAAATTGGATTTTGGGGCAAGTGGTATATACTACGATTTTGATCCCGGGCAGGTGAGGCCTACTTCGGAAACATCTGCTATAAACCCCTTGTCGTTAGACCGGAAAAAAGCGCTGGAAAGTGCAGCCTACATAGATGCCGAACACAAGCTTACGGACAAACTAACGGCACAATACGGGTTGCGTTACAGTGTCTTTAATCGTTTGGGCGGCCAGGCCATGGTAGATTATGCAAATGATCAACCCGTAGTGTACAATAGCACTTTGGGCATTTACCAGCGTGGTACTGAAATTGGGGAAACGGACTTTAAAAAAGGCGAAACCATAAAAAGCTATGGCAATTTGGAACCAAGAGTATCCCTAGCTTACCAGTTAAACGATTTTTCCTCTGTAAAAGCTGGATATTCCAGGGTGGCCCAATATATTCATTTATTGTCCAATACCACCTCGGTAACCCCATTGGATGTTTGGACGCCTAGTGGACAATTCATTGAGCCACAACTGTCCGATCAGTATGCCTTAGGCTACTTTAGAAACTTTCTGGACAAAACCTATTCCTTGGAAGTGGAAGCGTATTACAAAACAATTTCCAATCGGATCGATTATATAGATGGGTCGGATCTTATCGGAAACAATACGATCGAGACTGAAATCCTTAATGGGGAATCCCGGGCCTATGGCCTAGAATTTTTAGTACGAAAGACCGAAGGTAGGTTAACAGGTTGGCTTGCGTATACCTTGTCAAAATCGGAACAAAGGACACCGGGAGGTAATGCCGGGGGACCAGGAATAAATGACGGTAAATGGTACAATACCCCTTTTGACCGCACGCATGACCTTTCCCTTACCGGTGCTTATCAATTAAACGATAAATGGAGCTTTGGGACCAATCTGGTATTCCAGACCGGAAGACCCGTAACCTATCCCAATGGTCAGTATGAGTATGAGGGCCTATCCATTGCCAGTTATTCCGATAGGAATTCAGACAGATTACCCGCATATCATAGACTGGATGTTTCGGCGACCTATATTCCCAATAAACGGCCTGATAAACGGTGGAAAGGGGAATGGGTCTTTAGCATCTATAACCTATACAATCGTAAAAATGCCGCCGCAATTTCATTTGGACAAAACGTAGAGACGGGAGCTAATCAAGCCACCCGAGTAGCAATTTTTGGAATGGTACCCTCCGTAACCTATAACTTTAAATTTTAATTAAAATGAAGACTCTTTTTAAAACCGCAATACTGTTTTTGACATTAAGCATTATATCCTGTGAAGATGTAATAGATGTGGATGTACAGACCGCCCCTTCCAGATTAACCGTTGAGGCCTCCCTGGACTGGGAAAAGGGAACTGCCGGTAATGAACAGACCATTAAGTTGAGTATGTCCACCGCTTATTTTGATACCACAACAAATACGGCCGTAACCGGAGCTTCCGTAAGGGTCACCAATGATTCCAATGGAAGTGAATTTATTTTTGTGGATCAAGGCAATGGGGAGTACAGCACGAGTTCCTTTGTTCCCGTAATCGATCAGTCCTATACCCTGGAAATACAATATGATGGGGAAACCTATAGCGCCTCCGAGACCATGATGTCAGTTACGGACATCACCGAAATCAACCAATCCCGCGAGGATGGTTTTGACGATGAGGCACTGGAGGTTAATATTTTCTTTACGGATCCCGAGGAAGAGGACAACTATTACCTCTTTAGGTTTCAGGAACAAGGGGATTTGCTACCGGATTTTGAGGATTTGGATGATGAGTTTGTAAACGGAAACGAAATCCCTTGGTATTATGAAAAAGACGATGACGACGATACTGAGGAGTTTGTCCCAGGTGATATAATCGATATTGCCCTGTACGGAATTTCGGAGGATTACTATAATTATATCCGCATTCTTATAGAACAATCGGGAGGTGTTGATCTTTTCGGCACAATTCCTGTAGCCCTCAAGGGAAATTGTATAAATCCGACCAATCCGGATAATTACGCACATGGCTATTTTCGGTTGACACAGGTGGTAAGGGCCAGTTATGAGTTTGAATAACTGAAAACCTTTGTCGCTGATTTTGGTTTTTTTAAAGGCCGTCTAAAGAAATAATATCTTTATAGAAGTGATGAGTTCAATTTAGGCGGCTTTTCACCACCATATAACAAAAAATTTGTTGAGTTGGCCATTGGGCTTTTTCATCCAGACCATGGGAGCATTTTCCTTGAGCATGCTAAGGTTTATTTCCATCAGGATTTCAATGTGCGATAACCATGGGACATGAATATGTGGTATGACCACCCATTCCGACTTAAAGGGAATATAGTAGGTATTGGACCGGAATTCTTTTGTATTGAAATCATCAAATTTAAGCCAGTATCCAAAAATACAATCTTGGTTTAATGGTCTAATATGCACCTTTGTATTTCCAAATGGAGCAAACAATTGGGCCTTAAAACATACTTGATGTTCAATTTTGTCGAGCTCGATAGCCATACCGGACAAAGCCCTTATTCCTTCTTGGGAATGTAACAAAGGGAACTGTTCTTCCCTGATTTTTTCCATTTTGGTGAAGAACATATCCCTTTTATTAGGCCCCGTTAAACGATGTATGGGTTCTGATATTTCCGGGTCAATAATGTAGAATTTATAGGTCAGTTCTATATGGATCCATTTTTGGGTTCGGACATCCCTCAGGATAAAATCGATTTCACCAATGGTACGGTTGCCTTCTTTGATCGGTAAACCGTGCAATACAATTTCATAGACATCACAATGCTCAATGAGCTGTTTAAAAACATGTTCCATTTGATGGCCCAACCGAATGTTTTGAGGAATGGGTTGGGCCAAAAAGTGATTCAAACTGATTTCAGGAAAACTAAATTGCTGTATACCAAACTGCTCATTTGTCCATAGGGGCGGGGTGTTTAGAAAACCATGTAATTGTTTTTGAATCATTCTAGCTTGGAAGAATTACCAATATCACTAATTTACACGAATTATTTCTCTGAGTTTAAGCGTAGCACTTGCGTTTGAACGCTATAAAGTTAAGTTTTCTTTAAAACCGGATTTGATTCTGCCAAATGTGTTAATTTTATATGATGGCTATGATGACAAGAAAAGGTTTTCGCTTCGTTCCCTATGAAGCTGCGGAACAGACTCCCTTTGAAAAACTCTTTGATATTTTCCAGGAACTTATTACCCATACCTCAGGTGATTTTGACGAGGCAATCGATTGGTTGCGCGAATTGGATAAGGAATATGAACTCACCGATGAGGACTATACCATTGACGATTTCATTGAAGATCTAAAGGCTAAGGGATATATCCGCGAAGAGTTTGAAGATGGGGATGGGCAATCCAATGAAGGTGAAGATGGAGAAGATGGTGATGGAAACGGGACTATCTCCATTACTGCAAAAATGGAACGGATAATCCGCCAACGGGCATTAGATCAGATTTTTGGCAAACTTAAAAGAAGGGGTGCCGGTAATCATAAAACGGGTTCTTCCGGCCGGGGAGATGAACATACAGGTGATTTTAGGGAATATCGCTATGGCGATTCCTTAGAGCATATCTCCATGACCGAAAGCTTAAAAAATGCCCAGATAAACCATGGTATAGGAAACTTTTCGTTGAGCGAAGAAGATTTGGTAGTAGAGGATACCCACTACAAGGCACAAATGAGTACGGTCTTGATGATCGACATAAGCCATAGTATGATCTTATATGGTGAAGATCGGATCACACCGGCGAAAAAGGTCGCTATGGCCTTGGCAGAACTGATTACCACAAGATATCCAAAGGACACCTTGGACATTTTAGTTTTCGGCAACGATGCGTGGCCTATACCCATAAAGGATTTACCTTATCTAAAGGTTGGCCCTTACCATACAAATACGGTGGCCGGCTTGCAGTTGGCCATGGACATGCTCCGTAGAAAGCGGAATACCAATAAACAGATTTTTATGATAACCGATGGTAAGCCTAGTTGTTTAAGGTTACCGGATGGTACATATTATAAGAACAGTGTCGGTTTGGACGATTATATTGTAGAAAAATGCTACAACATGGCCAGGCAGGCCAGAAAACTACATATTCCCATTACCACATTTATGATTGCCCAAGATCCCTATCTCATGCGATTTATCCGTCATTTTACGGAGGCAAACAAAGGGAAGGCTTTTTTTACAGGATTAAAAGGATTGGGCGAGATGATTTTTGAGGATTATGAATCGAACCGACGTAAAAGATTAAAAGGATAAAAGCAGGAAAAATCTATGGATTTGAACTATACAGAGATTACTACACTTGGCGAGCTAAAAAAAGCAGGGTATCAAGGGAAAAGTATCAAAGATGAACTACGTGATAATTTGCGTGAAAAAATTAGAATAGGGGAGGAGACTTTTACCGGAGTATGGGGTTATGAGAATTCCGTGATTCCGGAACTGGAAAGGGCTATCCTATCCCGACATAATATCAACTTGCTGGGGTTACGGGGGCAGGCCAAGACAAGATTGGCAAGGCTTATGGTAAACCTTTTGGATGAATGGATACCCATAGTGGAAGGTTCGGAAATCAATGACGATCCGTTTAAACCGATATCCCGTTTCGCAAGACAACTCATTCAGGAACATGGGGACGCTACGCCCATTTCATGGTTACATAGGGATGATCGGTTTTACGAAAAATTAGCTACCCCGGATGTAACCGTAGCGGATTTGATCGGAGACGTAGACCCTATTAAGGCGGCCAATTTAAAGTTGTCCTATGCCGATGATCGTGTAATCCATTTTGGGATGATCCCAAGGGCCAACCGATCTATTTTTGTCATCAACGAACTGCCGGATCTACAGGCCAGAATCCAGGTATCCCTTTTTAATATCCTTCAAGAAGGTGATATCCAGATACGGGGCTTTAAATTACGGTTGCCTTTGGATATTCAATTTGTGTTTACGGCTAATCCTGAGGACTATACCAATAGGGGTAGTATCGTTACCCCGCTAAAGGACAGAATCGGTTCCCAAATTTTAACACATTATCCGGAAGACATAGAAACGGCTCGGAAAATTACGGAGCAAGAGTCTAATTTGGATGCCCGACAAACAAATCTAGTGTACGTACCGGAAATGGCCAAGGACTTGTTGGAGCAGATCAGCTTTGAGGCCCGAAACAGTGAGTATGTTGATTTTAAGAGTGGGGTAAGCGCTAGGGCGAGTATTACCGCTTTCGAAAATTTATTGAGTACGGCGGAAAGAAGGGCATTGCTGTCCGGTGCGGATAAAACCAGTGTTCGGTTAAGCGATTTTTTGGGAGTTATCCCCTCCATAACCGGAAAAATAGAATTGGTATACGAGGGTGAACAGGAAGGAGCGGACGTAGTTGCTGAAATACTTATTGACGATGCGGTGAAATCCTTATTCCCCAAATTCTTTCCAAAGATCAATAAATTGGAACGAAAGGACGAAGAAACGCCTTATGATAAATTGGCACACTGGTTTTTTGAAGGCGAAGGTTTTGAGCTATTGGACGATTATACCGATGAAGAATATAAGCGTGCTTTGGACGGCATTCCCGAACTGAACCAATTGATCAAGGAATATCAGCCGGATTTCCCTAAGGAGGACGTTTATTTTCTTAAAGAGTTGTTGTTGTGGGGGCTGGTAGCCCACAAAAAATTGAGCAAACACCGATTTACGGAAGGTTATCAATTTAAGGACCTGTACGGAAGTTTTATTAGCGGTCTGTAAATCTATCTTTTACCTCGCCAGCTTTTGAATGATTACGGTCTTCTTGATAAAAGAAAACGCCCTGATGGACAAAAATCCGGTCAGGGCGCTTCTTTTCATAGCAACAGTTTCCCCGTCAAATTTGATAAGCCGGTAAATTAAAAATAAAGGAACTACCTTCCCTTGGTTTGCTCAATACGGTTATTGTGGTATCATGCAAATCCATAATTTTCTTCACGATGGCAAGCCCTAAGCCGTAACCTTGCTTTTTGGCATCTTTGTTCACCACTTGTTTATATCGGTCAAAAATAAAAGGCTGCTCGTTCATGGGTATTCCATTCCCCGTATCCGTGATATTAATTTCAACATTTTTGTCTTTACGCTTTATTGAAAGTGTTACTTTACCATTGGATTGGGTATATTTCAATGCATTTTCAATAAGATTTTGTAAGGCCCTTTCAACCAAACTTACATCGGCAAAGACCATGCTGTTCTCCTCTGGATTCTCCAAATGAAGATCAATTTTCTTTTGATCGGCCAACAACTTGAACTTGGCAATAAGGTCGTGGGACAGTTCGGTAATTGAAAAAGGTTCTTTTATGGGGGTTACTTGTTCCGCCTCAAGTTTAGAGTACTCGAACAACTGATCAATGAGTTTGGAAAGCTTGTTTACATTACCATGGGTAATTTTAAGGTATTCTTGTTTGTCGCTTTCTGAAAGAGAATCCCTTTTCATTTGTAGCGTTTCAATATAACCCTTTAGAACGGCCAATGGGGTTCTTAGATCATGGGATACGTTGGCAATGAGTTCTCTCCGTAACAGATCTACGGATTTCATCTTATCCATATTGTCGACGATGGTATCCGCCATATTATTGAAGGATTTGGCAAAAACTTCAATATCCGATTTTTCAGGGCTTTCAATTCGTGCCTCAAGATCACCTTCCTGAAACCTTTGAATGGTACCTGTTATTAAACGTAGATTTTTGGTAAGGAACCAAATGCTTAGCAATCCGATAAGAGCCGTAAAAAAAGTAGTCAATATGATAGCCCTTATCCCTAGTTTGGCAAAGTATTGCCCCAAAAGATTATTGCTTACCAATTGAAATTCCTCACCGGCGAGAACAATATAGATAAACCCCTCGCGTCCATCAATATTAAATTGAGCCGCTGAGAATATCTTCTGTTCACCAGGGTTCCTGGGATCATCTCCCAATACAAAGTTTTCCCCGTCATTCTGTATAAAGGATTTTACAGGGGAAAGGGAAACGCTTTGTTGTGGCGCATTGTCTCCATGATCAAGGACAACGGAATATAAGATTTGCCCCGTTTTGTTCAATAGATATACCTCTATACCTCGGTTTACCGCCATCATATCGTGCATCAAATCACCGAATAGGGCCTTATTAACATTCCCATCCTCAAGAAATGGGGAGGCATTTTGAAATTTTTCCTCTATCACGTGATTGGCCAGTTCAGCATTAAGGCGTTGCGTAGTCTCCTGATAGTACTTATTGGCAAAATATCCTGTGATGACGATGTAGGATATACCCATTAGAAGTATAAGAAAGACAAATACAAGCCATAGTTTTTTTACCAATCTCGGCGTAAGGGTCTTTTGTGAATTGCTCATACAGCTATATCTTCATTAAATTTGTAACCAACGCCCCAAGTAGTCAAAATATAATTAGGGCGGGCCATATCGGACTCAATTTTGGCACGTAACCGATTTATATGTGAATTTACGGTATGCTCGTAACCCTCAAAATTATAGCCCCATATCATATTCAATAATTCCGTACGTGTATAATTACGTCCAGGATTGGAGGCCATTAAGGTGAGTAGTTCAAATTCTTTGGGGGATAGTTCTACTTTTTTATCCTTCAAAAGTACTTTTCGTTTATCAATATCGATAAAAAGACCTTCTGCAGAAATAGTGGAAGTATCTTTTTTATCCTCATGGATCATGTCCGTTCGTCGCAAAACAGCTTTTATCCTGGCCAAAAGCTCTCGTATACTAAAGGGTTTGGTAATATAGTCATCGGCCCCGATCTCAAGTCCCAGAACCCTGTCAATTTCCTCGGATTTGGCCGTTAGCATAATTATCGGGGTACTTTTCTCGGCCCGTAACTTTTTACAAATTTCCGTGCCGTCCATACTGGGTAGGGTCAAGTCCAATAAAATTAGGTCATAATCGTTTTCCAATGCCATTCGATAACCTAATTTGCCATCGGCGGCCTTAGAGGTAACATAATTAAGATCGGCCAGATGTATCTCAAGTAGCTTCACTATCTCAAGATCATCCTCAATAATCAATAGTTGTTTCATAGTTAGTTGGATACGAAAGAAATTAAAAAATATCACATAGGTATCACGGGTAATTCAAAAATGTCCTTCAAATTTTATTGTCCCAATAAAATATACCTATCAATATAGAGAAACTTTCATTTCCTATATAGCCGTAATTTTTGCATAAGCCTTACAATTCTTGGCAAACGTTTTTATTTTGGCTATTCAACACCTATTTTTCAAGAGTTGTCCGGAAAGAAAAAAGGCTCGATGTGTTCAGGCCCTTTAAGTATTCAAATAAAACGCATATCTATTCCCAAGAATCGATTTGTCGGTTTATATCATCAAATTGATAGTTGCCTACTAAAATTTTTCGATATTGAAATGCCAATAGGGTAAGTCCTAACAACAAAAGATGCAAAAAGAGAATGGAAACCCCGATAGGGATAAATGTCTTTGGAATTATATGGTTTTCATACATATTATAGCTCATCAAAATATAAATGGATTCGAAGAACTTGAATATATAAAGAAGAAAAATGACATAAAGCGCATATTCCAAATTCCGCATTTGGGGATCGGTAACTTCATTCTCCGTAATCTTGAACCAGAGTACATATAAAAATGTAAAATGGGCAATGGTGAGTAATGGAAAAATATAATTATCCGGTTTAAGGAAATAGAATTTATTGGTGTAAAGTCCGTAGAAGCTAAAGACAATCAATGCTCCGAGCACAACCATAGAAACATATATACAACGTTTCCAGGGCATCAATCGCAAAATTGAATTCATGACAAAAGTTTTTCAGGTTTCGGGGAACCATATTTCAAGATCTAGAACGGGACTGTATTGCAGTTTATTTCAAATTTTCGATAAAGAGCGATTTATGTTGCCAAATGCTAAAAAAGTGTGGTGTCTTATCTTCTCATTGGAAATATTCTGAAATAGGTAAGGCTACGCCAAACCCATTCCAAGGGACCATAATAGAAATATTTTAACCACCATTTGCTCAAGATCAGTTGACCAAAAATCATGAAAATTGCAATTAAAAAGGTATAGATGTTACGTAACTCGCCCAAATATCCCAATCCCCATCCAAAAAATATAAAAGTACCAACAATACTTTGAAATACATAATTGGTAAGGGCCATCCTACCATATGGGGCAAATTTCGCCAACCATCTCCCTGCTTTGACTTTTCGGTAAAGTATAACAAAAAGTGCAAGGATAATAAAGGTCATCGCAATGTTATTGAGATCAATAGCAGTTAACCCCAACATGGCCAGCCAGTTGTCAAATTTCACCTCTGGGCCTAATTGTGAAAATAGGGCAATTGCAATACCGATGGATAAAACAAACAGGCCAATGGACCACAACAATACTTTTTTTATTAGCTTTTTATGCTCCAGGAAATTCTGAAAAAATTTGAATCGACCAACAAAGAGGCCTAAAAGAAAAAATCCAAATGTGAGATACGCCCTGGAAAAAACGCCTAGCTGAAAATGCATTTTCATTAAATGTCCTTCTATGGCATTGGAACGGAAAACATCCCACAGACCGCCTTCTTTCAAGACATTGTAGTAGGTGGCTATAATAGGACTATTAGGAGATAGATCGTCCTGCATAAATATATTTGTACCCTTGGTAAGAATGAACACGATATAGCGCCCCAAACCAAGGAATATCAACGTGGTAATCCCTAAAATCCATTTATTGTTCAACTTATAGAAAGGAATCAATAAAATGCCAAGCACCGCATAGATAGTAAGGATATCACCGCGGTAAAAAAGATGATGGACATAGCCGATTCCAAACAGAATGGCCAAACGCCATAAAAATCGCCCTCGTAAATCCTGACCTTTGTTATGGGCATTGTTCATTTGTATAAAAAAACTTAAACCAAAGAGAAAGGAAAACAAAGCAAAGAATTTACCCCTAAGAAGAAGAAAAATAAAACCGTCCACAATATCGTCCGGAATTCCCTGGTGGGTAGCTTCCATAGCGCCTTCAGGAGTAGGGGCACCAACATAGTTTTCTACCATGTGTACAATTACGATTCCGGCGAGGGAGAAACCTCTTAATGCATCTACAATTTCAATTCGTGGCTTAGTAGTAGTGGTCATTCTGCTATTTTTGATCTCCAGTGTATGAGACCCCTGTTTCCTTACTAGGTTACAGTATTCCAAAGCTATTTGGAACTTAAAAAATATTGTTCGGCAAAAAGAGTCTCCGGTCTTCTATCCAAGCCAAAGTTTCTTTGTTGAAATCCGTGCAAAAAATACCAATCCTACGCCAATTAAAATAATAAGTATAGGCATACTGATTTCCCCTGGCCCATAAGCCTCCAGGTTGTTACTGATAAAAAAAGAGTGGATCATTTGTACTAGTATACCAATTAGGGAGATTAAAAGTACAGGTCTCGCCCATTTTTTCCGAAGCAGTAGGGCTATACAGCCTAAGAGACCTCCCCATACCGCTATGGCAAATGCAGCCGTGGCCCAGGCCGGCCGTGTTTCCAAGAGTATTCTTTCGGGCTCCGACAGGGCCGCTAAGGTCTCCTCGGTTATAAAAGCCTGTTGCAGATAGGCCATTACCCCCATAAGGTTCCAAAGCAATGCCACTATACTAACTATCCAGAACCATACGGGTGGTTTAATTGATTGTGCGGTCATAATTGAAAAGGTTTGATGGTTAAATACCTTACAAAATACAAAAAAAGCGGTAGTTTGTGAAGAATATCAAATCACCGATATAGGTAAATTATGAAGGAGAACTACGTTTATATCCTAAGGGTACAATTCTTGGGTTTTAGATATAGTGGTTGGCAAAAACAGCCCAATCAAAAGACAATTGAAGGTATGCTTCAAAAAACATTGAAATTTATATTGCCGAATGTGCAATTTAAAATCTTGGGAGCGGGTAGGACAGATGCCAAAGTATCCGCATTGGGGGCGGCATTTACTTTAACTCTTAGTGAATCCGTTTTGGAGGATATGAATCATTTTGTGGAGCTCTTCAATGAAAATTTGCCACCGGACATAAGGATATTATCCATACAGGAAACAAAACCCGACTTCAACGTAATTCAAGATGCTAAAACCAAGGAATATGTGTATTTGTTTTCTTTTGGACAAAAGAACCATCCTTTTTGCGCACCTTTTATGGCCAATTTTTTGGAAAACTTGGACATTAAATCGATGGAACGGGCGGCCAAGTTATTTGTAGGCACCCACGATTTTTCACCATATACATCCCGATTACAGCAAAACACAAACACCATCCGTACCATTGCTTCCTGTGAACTAAAAACGAACACCTTGCTTAAGGCCAATTTCTTTCCGGAGCGCAGTTACGCATTACACGTTAGTGGAGCTGGCTTTATGCGATATCAAATCCGAATGATGATGGGCGCATTGGTGCAATTGGGCAAGGGAGAGATCGACATTGAAAAAATAAGTGCTTCCCTGATATCAGGTTCGGAAACACGGTTTACCTATGTAGCTCCGGGATCTGGTCTTCTATTGAATGGATTGGAATTTACAAAAGACATGCCCTAGATCTCCTTTAGTGAGACATTCAAAAATGTACCGAGGCAGGCTGCCCATAAAACCCTATAAACAGACCTATTCAATATGGAAATAGAAATTTAGGGGAACGGGCGCAATACGTGCTTTTACGGGATTCGGAAAATTGATTTAGATCATTTTTTGTACATTGTTGAAAAACGCATTGCATGCCATCCTGGTTCTATATTCTGTTTTTGGTCCTTGGTATATACTTGATCATTAGCGTTCTGCTTTATTTCCTGCAGGATTATTTGATGTTCAAGCCGGAAAAGCTTCCCAAGGATTTCCAGTTCCATTATGAAAATCAGGAAACCAAGGAATACAATATTGAGACTAGGGACGGGGCAATTATCAACGGGCTTCGCTTTAAGGCCAAAAATCCCAAAGGATTGGTCTTTTATTTGAAGGGCAATTCAAAAAGCATCCGTGGCTGGGGAAAATTCGCTGTTGATTTTACCCGTCATGGATATGACGTGTTAATGGTGGATTATCGGGGGTTCGGCAAAAGTACGGGCAGGCGTACCCAAAAGGCCATAAAAAGGGACTTGCAGGTTATCTATAATAAGGTCAAGGAAAATGTCCACGAGAAATACATTATTCTCTACGGGCGATCCTTGGGCTCCGGATTTGCCACCAAATTGGCTTCCATGAACAATCCAAGAATGCTCATTTTGGATGCGCCATATTATAGCCTGAGCAAAGTAGCCAAACGATACCTCCCCTTTATGCCGTTGTCCTTGCTGATCAAATTCCCCATGCCGACCAATAAATGGCTTAAATATGTAAAATGCCCCATCCATATTATCCACGGTACGGATGATAAGTTGATACCCTATAAAACCAGTGTTAAACTTTCCAAAATACAACCAAAATTGACGACTTTGCACACAATTATTGGCGGCGGCCATAAAAACTTGAATACCTTTGAATCGTATCATAAGATATTAACGGATATCATTACTACAAGACCCAAGGAAGTTAATTTAGAAGGCTCCAGTATAAATGTGAGACATTCAACCAAAAAAATCAATGCGCAGACTTAAAAAGGTTGGTATAGCCCTTGGCATCCTTTATTTGGGACTTGTTTTTTTGGCTTATTTTTTTCAAGAACGACTGATTTTTTTCCCCTCAAAGATGCCTGTGGAGCATACCTACGATTTTTGCCAACCTTTTGAAGAATTTTTTTTAGATACGGAGGATGGTGCAAGATTAAATGCAGTGCATATTAAAAATGATAGTGAAAAGGGGGTGGTCCTTTATTTTCATGGCAACTCCGGAAATGTATCGCATTTGTACCATGTCGCCAACCGAATTTCCAATAAAGGGTATGATGCCATTTTCGTGGACTACAGAACATACGGTAAGAGTACCGGGGCCTTAAGCGAAGAAGCCCTAAACAAGGATGCCCAACTGTTTTACGATTATGCCCTAGGGCAGTATGAGGAAAATGAGATTATAGTGTACGGCCGTTCCTTTGGTACCGGTATTGCCTCCAGATTGGCTGCGAAGAACGCACCCTGCCGTTTAATCTTGGAATCCCCTTTTTACAGTGCCGTAGACCTAGGAAAACATCGCTTCCCTTTTTTGCCCATATCCCTACTTTCCCGATATCGGTTCCCATCCCATGAATATGTAAAGGAGGTCAATTGTCCGATTTTTATTTTTCATGGTACCGAAGACTCGGTAATACCCTATGATTCCGCAAAAAGGTTGTACGAATCCATTCCGGGCAGCGCAAAAAAAATGTTTACCATAGAAGGGGGAGAGCATAACTATTTACAGGCTTCCGATACGTTTTTACAAGGAATCGATGAAGCGTTGCAATAAGCTATTCAAATAAATCCGATGAGAGATAGCGGTCGCCCCGATCACAAACAATGGAAACCAGGGTGCCACTTTCCAAGGTTTCCGCTAGACGTAGGGCTACTGTGGCAGCTCCGCCACTACTCATCCCTGAAAAAATACCTTCTTCCTTGGCCAGGCGTTTGGCCATATCCTTTGCTTCATCCTGGCTCACTTCCATAATTCTATCCACCTTTGAAGCATCAAAAATCCTGGGGAGGTATTCCTCTGGCCATTTCCGAATACCGGGAATGCTAGAATTATCCGTAGGTTGTACCCCAACAATTTCTATAGCTTTATTTTGCTCCTTTAAATAGGTAGAAGTTCCCATAATGGTCCCTGTAGTTCCCATGGCCGATACAAAATGGGTAATTTGGCCATCGGTATCCCTCCATATCTCCGGACCGGTGGTCTTGAAATGTGCCTTCCAATTGTCGTCATTGACAAATTGGTTGATCATGGTAAATCCTTCGTTTTCCACTTTGGCTTCGGCGTAGTCTCGGGCACCTTCGATCCCCGTTTCAGAGGACGTTAAAGTAACTTTGGCACCATAGGCCCGCATGGTTTGTACTCTTTCTTTGGTAGCGTTTTCCGGCATTACAAGTTCAATGGTAAGTCCATAGATTCCCGCGATCATGGCAAGTGCAATTCCCGTATTACCACTGGTCGCTTCAATTAACCTGGACTCTTTTGAGATATCGCCCCGTTCCAGACCACTTTTTAGCATATTGTAGGCAGCACGGTCCTTGACACTTCCACCCGGATTATGCCCCTCCAACTTAAAGTAAAGCTTTACGTTAGGATTTTGGTTCAGTACTCGGGATTCCACAAGAGGGGTATTCCCGATCAAATCCAGAATATTCTTAGACATTGGAAGATGTTTTGATCTTAATTTCAGGGGTGTGAAAGACGGTAGAATGGGGGGGAATGGAATCGGTCAACCAAGCATTACCACCAATAACGCTATGCGCCCCAATAACCGTTTCTCCACCTAAAATGGTAGCATTGGCATAAATGGTAACATTGTTTTCAATGGTTGGATGTCGTTTCGTTTTTTGCAGATCCTTGGCGACATACAAAGCGCCAAGGGTGACCCCCTGATAAACTTTAACGTTATCCTTGATCAAGGCTGTTTCGCCTATGACTACTCCCGTTGCGTGATCAATAAAGAAAGACTTGCCTATTTGTGCCCCGGGATTGATATCCACGCCCGTCTGTCTGTGCGCATATTCTGTCATTAATCGGGGAACCAATGGAAAACCCACATTGTAGAGTTCATGAGCCAAGCGATAGATGGCGATGGCATAAAATCCAGGGTAGGCCATGTATACTTCCTCAATGGACAATGAGGCGGGATCGCAGCTAACAATGGCCTCGGCATCAAGATTTAAACTTTCCAATACTTCGGGTAGTTTAACAACATAATTGTCCCAAAGCTTCTTACAAGGTTTGTCCACTTCCCAACAGGCCAGGTTTACCAATACGTCAAATTCCTTTTCAAGATATTCGAGATTCTCCGCTACCGGTGTATCACTATCAAAAAGTGTGTAAAAAAGACGATTGGTGAATCCCTCTACCTTTTCCTTCAGCACATACCTAAGATTGGGTAGTTTTTTGTGAAGATTTATTTTTTCAATTATTGATCGGTGGTCCATGAATAGATTGTTACGCCCTCAAAATTAACCATTATTTCAAAGTCGTTAAACCCTAAATGGTTAACTTTAGCTTAAAATAACAACTGCTAAGTCGTATGTTAGATTCATCAATTACCAAGAAATCCTTAGGTTTTCTAAAAAAACTGGAAAAAAATAATAACAGGGAATGGTTTACCGAAAACAAATCGGAGTTTAAGCAACATGAAGCCGATGCGAAGACTTTTTTCTCCGGAATACTGGAAAATCTTAAACTGCATGACGACATAGACAAAATGAAAATGTTCCGAATTTATCGGGATGTCCGTTTTGCCAAGGATAAAAGTCCGTACAAGTCACATTTTGCCTGCTCCTTTTCCCGTGCGGGCGCAAGGCTCCGTGGGGGATATTATATACAGGTAAAACCTGGTGGAAGTTTTCTGGCCACGGGTTTTTGGGCGCCCAACAAGGAAGACCTCTTTAGAATCCGTAAGGAATTTGAACTGGACGCTTCGGAAATTAGAAAAGTTATCAATGCAAAGGATTTTAAAAAAGTTTGGGGAGAATTAATAGGGGATGCCGTGAAAACCGCTCCCAAAGGATTTGACAAGGAACATCCGGATATTGATCTTATCAAAAGGAAGCAGTTTATATTTGTCCGTAATTTTTCGGACGATGAAGTCATATCCGATAGTTTTGCAAAG
This sequence comes from uncultured Flavobacteriaceae bacterium, assembly GCA_947494715.1. Taxonomy (GTDB): domain Bacteria; phylum Bacteroidota; class Bacteroidia; order Flavobacteriales; family Flavobacteriaceae; genus Ulvibacterium. The sequence goes on from CANLWG010000026.1 coordinate 21,477, forward strand.
ACCGTGGATGACTCGTTCAGGGCCATAAGACCATATTTTGATTTGATGAGCGATATTCTGACCACCAATCTCAATGGCGAATCGATTTTAAACTAGGGCGAGTTCCTCAAAAAATTGTATTTGATCTTTTAACCGGTCAATGACCATGCCCATCATTCGTTTGTTAAGTGCCGAAGAATTTTGAATGTACCCTTCATATTCCTCTAGGGTAAATTGGCCTATGATCATTCCCTTAAGGGAATTTCTGAACTTGATATCCCTTTGGATGGCATTTTCAATATATTCCAGGCGCTTTTCCGGTACTAAATCGTGGAAACCATTTTTATGCTTCGCAATGTAATTGCCAAAAGCCACCAAGAGCAATGGGTTCTGAAATTTGATAATGGGCCGTAATGTTTCGTTCTGGAATCGCTCGGCATCGGTCATTTCAAGGGTGATTTTAGCTTTTGGAATGTTGGGACGAATTTGCAAAAGAGAATGGGACCTATCGCTCATGTCGAGAAGTTTCCATAAAGTTAGCGGTTATTGCGGTTACCGAATTTGGAAAATGGTGAAGTTTTCAACTAGGTTATAAACAACTGGGAATGGTTTAAGTTTTGAATTTTAAGTTTTGAGTTTTTGGATTTTGGACTTTGGATTTCAAGTAAAAGAAAGTGCTGTTGGGAAAGTAGTTGTTCATAATGGAGGGTTTCTTGGACTTAATTCAAGCTTGGATATTTTTCTGGACAATGGAATATTGTAGTTGTTAAGTCTAATTATGATCAGGGAGCAACCCGAATTAGCCAAGAGGTTTATAGCAAGAGGTTTATAGCTGGATTGAAAGATTATAATCTAAAATTCTGCAAATGATAATTCGTTCTCCACTCGTCTTGAATTCTCCAATCGAAAGAATGTATTAAGTTCAAATAAACGTTGATTAATTGTTAGTTGTAGATTTCTTTAATGGCAATGGGAAATATATTATTAAATTTAACTTATAATTTGACTAATTTTTATGCTATGCCCAAATTACCTTTAATCTTGCTTTCATTTTTTCTAATTGTTTCATGTTCCAGGGATTCCGAGCCCAAAGAAGAACCAGATGTCATAGCCCCTGTAATTGAATTTTCAATTGCCGGAGTTCCTAACAATAACTCTGGAGAGCCTCCTGTTGTTAGTAATCAAATAGTAGTAAATATCAATGCCCAAGATCAAGGAGGCATTAGTAAAATTGAAGCCTTTATCAATGACGAAAAAGTAGGTGAGGATATTTCAGCTCCTTATTCTATTGTTATCGATATATCTTCCTATACTTCAAAGGTCGCATCAACAGGTAAATATGAGAATTATACCCTGAAAGTTACAGCTACTGACCTTGCTGGAAATACTTCTTCAGTTGAGCAGGGTATTAATATTGACAATGAATTACCAACAATATCAGATGTATCCCTTATTGAAAACACCGTTCTAAACGGAGCCGTGAATAGCATTACTTTTGGTGTGATGGATAATGAAGAACTTTCCTCAGTCAAAATATTTATCAATGAGCAATTGCTTACAGAAATTACGGATGCTAACTTTGAAGTGAATATCGACACTTCTAGTCTCTCTGATGGTGAAAACATGCTGAAAATTGAGGCAAAAGATTCCGCGGAAAATACAGGAACGCATCTTACCAGCTTCATTGTTGACAATACCGGTCCAGAAATCACTATTGAATCCATAACCAATGGGCAAATCATAGATGAGCCAATTGGTTTGGCACCACAAGCATCTGATTTGTATTCCAGCGTTTCATCTTTTGAAATCTTAAATGGAGATACCAGCTTAGTGTCATTTGATAAAACCGCAACTGATTATCAATTTAATCTTGATCCAGAAATTTATTCTTCTGGAACCAATATCCTTTTGTTCAAAGCAACGGATGATTTAGGTAATGAATCCATAATGGAAGTTCCGATAGAGATTTATAGAAGGCTCATTACAATAAATATTCCCGAAGATAGATTAAATGCTGCAATAGTTATTCCATTGGTCATAATATCACGAATGGATGGCTCATTACTGGCATTTAAAGAGATTTTAAATGATGATAGGCAAATCACAATCAGTGTTCCAGAAGAATTTACAGTGGAGACCGAATTCATGGTTACTTTCTATTTGCAGGATAATGGAAATATGGTGGGTCTTTCAACACATCAAAACTTAACAAGAAATAATCCCGGAACCATAGATTTACCAGTACCCAATAGAGAAAGTCAAGAGAACGGGTATCAAGTACAAGTGCCCATAGCTAACTTTTTCTCCAATGACTTTTTACTAGGCCAAAGTGGATGGAATAATTCTTATACATGGACATCAACATCATCAAATTATACTACTTATTTAAACACAAGTGGGGGTTATTTGGATGTGGGAATGTCGGGTTCAAAACCATTTGATTCGATATACCTATATGAATCATCCAATGCGCTGAACTATAGGTATATGCTTGTTGAAAGCCCTATTGACAATGCGTTTGTACTTGACAAAAATGAATTGACGAATACAAATGTAGAAACAAAAAGCTTAACAGTACAATCCAATGTCTCTCAAGGAAATGAGTATTCTAATCTTCTAATTTTTGGCGCATTTACCGATGATGATAAGTTAAACAACCGTTTTCATCAAATAAATCATTTTACTAGAACTGGAAATGTAGGGATTCCAATGGACTATGACTTGAATACCTCATTTTCCTATTTCAAACATTCCTTTCTATTTGGAAAATATTATACTGAGCGAAACGGAGCCCCATTGACAAATTATAGCGTTCCAGATGTAATATTTGATTATACACATTCAGACAATGTTGTCAATCTGAATATTCAAGGGTCTGAACATATACTGGGAAGAATGCATTGTATAGACTTTGACAACTTAAATTATGGTTGGTATATAACTTTCAATAGTCAGTCCACAACTAATATAGTTATACCGGATTTACCCGAAAATTTATCTCACCCGGTTGCAACCGCTCAAAAAAATGGAAATATTAAGGTGGAGTCGGTTGAACTCTTGTCATATGACTCCATTACTGATTACAACGATTATATTGGCAAAGTGATTAAAAATCAAACAAATATTCTAGAAGCCACAGACTGGTATCAATTGATTTATTCATCAAGGACAGGTAATTTCAATAGACCCAACAGGGAGTTTATTTTTCAATAAATTGACAAAATTAAATAATGGATAATTACTGAATAGGAGACTATACTGTTATGGTCCTAGCGACGAAGCATTGATCAAAAGTATATTTTTATCGCACAAGTTTAAATGATCTATTGAATTTATAATTTATATAGGCCCAATGATTATATACCTTTGGTCATAATTTCACGCAACCATTTCAAATTTTATATATCCTAACAAATATATACCATGGAAAACCTAAGTTATGAAACAAATGTTAAAACTTTTGGTTCTCAGTTTTATACTACTATGTAGTTGCACTGAAGATGAAGAAACACAGAGAACTGACGATCAAAAAGCACAGAAAACTGAAGATGAAGAAACACAGATAGATGAGGACCTATCGATTATTCAGTCGATTATTGACAATGGGATAACGATCGACTCAATTGCTCTTGATTATGCATCGATGTATACAAGTACCGATGGTTTTCCTGTCATAGAACCTACCCAAATAGAAAAATTCGTTCATGAAAATGAAATATTAATATACTACGATTTTATTTCTCGTAGTAGGGATTCTTTAAATCGGTATTATGAAAACAGGGATAGAGAATACTACGAACAAGGGATTGTATTAGATTACGGTATAAAATATGACGACAAATTGGAAAATATTACCGTCGAGGTAAAAAAGAACAATAACGAATTTATAGCGTTTGAAGATAATTCCGAAGACATAACACTAATCCCAACTCCAGATATTAATAGTCAAAATACCTTTGCAAAATATGAATTGACCATAGAAGAATTTACCGAGCGGTACCAAAATAGTAGATTTCCTGACTTCTACGTATTGTCATTCGATACTAAAGAAGAAGTATCCAATACCTATGTTTTCAGGGTTACCTTTAAATTCAACAATCAAAAAGAGTTTACCTTGAATACTGGTCAAATAGAATTTTAAATCACGAGACTTCTACCCATATCCGGTTTCCAGAAGGTTAATAAAATTATATTGAAAAACTAGAGCCAATAAGAGCTCCTATGAAAAGTCATATTCCGTCCTAATTTATTTCCATCTATGACAATAGTCATTAAAACCTCCATTACCCCTACATAAATTTGTGGGGTAAATAACATTTGTAGAAATATAGTTTTTGTATCGGACAAAATACTCTTCAAATGACTATGAAAATTGGAAAAATCGTTTTGTCGGCCCTGCTTTTTGGTTTGGTCCTTTCATGTGGGGATGACGATGAGGTGTGTTGTATCAATATTGATGTGGCGGCTAGCTTCTATGTTTTGGACGATACAGATGGTGATCTGCTCGATCCCGATAACCTAGGTTCCTTCAATATAGTTAATGTCGAAGTATACGATGTAATCGAGGGGGATAGTATTAGGGTTTTCAATAGTGGATCTGACGCTCCCAAGGGTATTTCCTTGATAGGTCCCGAAGCCCAATACACCAATTACCGGATGAGGATACAGTTTGATGAATCCCAGGGCAACAGTAATAAAAGGATAGTCAAATGGGACGAGTCCGACATAGACGTTTTTGTTGCGCAGTTCGAAAAAAGTGGTAATTCTGCGATTACCACGCAAATTACCTTGAACGGAGAGTTAGTCTGGGACGTCGATGACGGGGAACGTTTTTTTGTAATAATAAAATAGGTGCCGGTAAAGAAGAAATGTGGTCCAAAGATGTTAATTCTGTGTTTTTAGTTCTTATGAAACTTACTAATGCCCTTTCCCACGGCAATAATATTGTTTCAACCAGACCCTAAAAACATTAAAAAACTGTGGTTCTAAAAAAAGAACGTTTCTTGGAAGCAATCTATAGTCGAATACTGTACAAGTAATCACACGTTTGTTTAAACCTAGCCAAATAACAACTCAAAAGTTCATTATTCAAACTCTTTACAAATTGCACCTTCTGTAGAGCGTTCAGCTTCATTTTGCCAACCTATCGATCAAGTCGCTCACTTTTTTGGCCAAAGGACTGGCGCCACGATCATAATTGGATAGTACCCTCAAAACCTAATTTTTGTAACCTTCCCTGTTTTCACAGTCTATAATTCGGATTATTGCCTTTATGAAAGTTTTAAAAAAACGATTGAATGTATAATATACATATAGAATCAATCATCATATACCTTTGGTCATCATCTTACGCAACCCTTTCAAAGTATACCTATCTTAGAGATATACTATTGAAACCGAAGCCATGAAACGACTTTTAAAACCTTTAGTTCTCAGCTTTATAATACTAGGTAGTTGCAGTGAAGATGAAGAAACACGGAGAGTTGAAGACCTAACAATCATTCAGTCGATTATTGACAATGGGATAACCATTGATGCAATGGCCCTTGACTACGCCAGGATGTTTACAAGTACGGATGGTTTCCCGGCCATAGCACCTGCCCGAATAAACCAGTTCATTGATAAGGATGAAATTTTGGTATACTTTGATTTTATTTCCCATAGTAGGGATTCCTTATATCGGTATATTGAAAACAGAAGTAGGGAGTATTACGAACAAGGGATAGTCGTGGAATATGCGATAAAGTATAAGGACAAATTGGAAAGTATTACGGTGGAGGTAAAAAAGAATGACGGGGATTTTATGGAATTTGAAGATAATTCCGAAGATATACGACTAATTCCGACCCCAGAAATCCATAGCCGAACCGGCTTTGCAAAATATGAATGGACCATAAAAGAATTTACTGAGCGGTACCAAAATAGTAGATTTCCGGAATTCTACGTATTGTCATTCGATAATAAAGAAGGGATATCCAATACATATGTTTTCAGGGTTACCTTTAAATTCAACAATCAAAAAGAGTTTACCTTGAATACCGGTCAAATAAAATTTTAAATCACAAGGCTTCTATTCCTATCCGGTTTCCAGAAGGATAATAGAATGATACTGAATCACTATTTTCAATAAGGGTACCTATGAATAACCTTGGTCCAGTTGCTTAATGTTCAAATAAGGGATTGCCAAAATTAATTATTCAGCCTATTAAACATCTGGTACGATTTCAATATCTGTAATTTCAAAAAAATCTGCACATATATTCTCAAACTCGAATGACTCGTAGATAAAGCCGCTGAAGTTTACTTTTAAGCCGTCAATTTCAAATTCAATCTCAAGATTGCATGGAAACAGTACACTTGTTGGGTTTCTATCAAGTCGTTCGTCCGGATCAATAAGATATCCGCAATCTCCATTGAAAATAACAGTGCCGTTGATATTATTTACAATGGTTACTATTCTCCTTCCTTCATCTTGAAAACAACCGGCAGTCGGTTCATCATCAGAACAGGAAAAAAGTACCAAAACGCTGAGTAGAAGCGAACAATATTTCATCATGGTTTAAATAAGATGACTAACTTAGTAATGGTTGCTTTTAAATTTAAAGTTTAAATACACGATACCTGTATTCATCAATTACATATTGAAATAGGCGTCTAAAGATGTATTTTACATCTATATAAAAAGTTGTGCTTCATTAAACTCAAAATCATGAAAAAACACTTTTCTTTATTACTGATATGGATACTAGTTTTTTACTCTTGCGAAGAGGAGAAGAAAAGTAAATATGATTTACTGATTTTAAATGCAACTATTATTGATGTTAAAACGGGAACACTAAACAATGGAAGTTTTATTGCCATTTCAAATGATACAATTCGGTTGATCGGTAAGATGAACAACATGAACAAGCTCGAATCATTGGAAACCATTGATGTCGATAATAAATATGTAATGCCCGGTCTATGGGATATGCATGTTCATTTTAGAGGAGGAGATTCTCTTATTCAGGAAAATAAAAATCTTCTTCCACTTTTTCTTAGCCATGGAGTTACAACCATCAGAGATGCTGGTGGAGATATAACTCCTAGTATAATGAAATGGCGAAATCAATTAAGAAATAAGACCCTCGATGGGCCAAATATTTTCACCTCGGGACCTAAACTTGATGGACCAAAACCAACATGGGAAGGCTCAATCAACATCGTTGATTCTAGTCAAATAAAAATGGCCTTAGATTCTCTAGAAGCAATAGATGTTGATTATGTAAAACTTTACAATTACAGTTTAAACAAAGAAATTTTTTATAACATTTTAAAAGAAGCGGAAAAGCGTGGTCTTAAAACAACTGGACATGTGCCTGAAACTGCTAATCTTATGGAAGCTATTGCATATGGATTAGATAGTGAGGAACATATGTTCTCAAGCTTACAAGCTTGCTCAAAATTGGTCGATGGAAGACTTGAATTTGATTCTAAAATTGCCGAGGAGGTATATGCTAAAATGGCATCCAAAGATTTTTATATCACTCCAACCTTACATATTGGAAAAATACTTACCGAGATATTAGATACTGATCATTCGAATGATGAATTATTACCATTTATAGGAAAGGGAATTCAAAAGACATACCAGATGCGAATCAATAGTGCTATAAAAAGAAAAGCTGAAGAAAGTGATTTAGGAGCCAAAACAGAAAAGCAGTTTTCAGAAATGATCGTTCCTATGTACCAAGCCGGAATCAACTTACTTGCAGGTTCGGACTGCGGTCCATTTAACTCCTATACCTATCCGGGAGAATCATTACATGGAGAATTAATAATGTTAGTGGAAGCTGGACTTACTCCACAACAAGCACTTAAATGCTCTATAATTAATGGCCCCAAATTCTTTGGTTTGGAAAATTATTATGGAAGTATAGAAAGTAATACAGTGGCAGATTTGATTGTATTAGACAAGAACCCTCTCGAAAATATTGAAAATATTGAAGAAATTAATACCGTGATCAATAAAGGAAAAGTACTTAGTAGAGAATCAATTGGTCAAATATTGAAACCTTTGAAACACTAATAACGAAAGCACAACAAAGATGGCTATAAGTAATTGCTTGCCTGCCTGTCGGCAGACAGGTTCTTGTCTACTTCTGAAAATCCGAGAGGATTTTCAGTTTGGCGTACTTGCAACGCGCCCGAACGTAGTTCGGTACGGGCGGGAGTTAAGTGCTAAACCACACAACTACGCATAGCAGAGTACGTTAGCAGCAAGTTGAGAACCAAACACAAAAAAATAAATGATAACAAATTCAAATCTTCACTATACACTAATTAAAGGAATAATCGATAACGGATTTGCACCAAGTGTTGAGGACCTTTCAAAAACACTTAAAGCAACAAAAAACGACATTGAAAACGGGTTAAAAAATTTACAGGAATATCACGGAATTGTTCTGCACCCTAACGAACCTAAAGTTTGGGTAATTCACCCATTTTCTTTGGCACCAACGAATTTCTATGTTAGAACTAAAAACGGAGAATGGTGGGGAAACTGCGCGTGGTGTTCGCTTGGAGTGGCCGCATTGCTTAAAGATGACGTAAAAATAACGACAACTATCGGAGCGGAAACCAAACAAATCGAAATCAACATCATAAGTGGAGAAATTCAAGAAAAGAACTATTTCATTCATTTTCCAATTCCGATGAAGAATGCGTGGGACAATGTAATATACACCTGTAGCAATATGTTGGTATTTGAAAATGAACAACAAATTGACGATTGGACAAGAAAGCACAACATTTCGAAAGGTGATATTCAACCGATTGAGAAGATTTGGAACTTCTCAAAAAAATGGTACGGAAACCACCTAAGCCCCAAATGGAAAAAATGGACGATTGAAGAAGCCAAAGAAATGTTTCGAGAATTTGAACTTAACGGCAGGATTTGGAAACTTGCTGACTCGACTGAAAGATTTTAAAAGCGAATTTCTGCTATATTCATGAAAAAGTTTAAATAAACGATAAATGACCAAATTGGATTTTGGAAAACAAACTATACTCTTGGCATGATTAATTTTCGAATTGAACCTTTAAGAAAGAATAACTGGGGGAAACTACTTGAGCTATTTGGAGAGAAGGGAGCTGGTGCAAATTGTTGGTGCATGCATTTCCGGTTACATAAATCGGAACATGAGGAAGGAAAAATTAATGACGGAAACAAAAGTGCACTCAAAAAGTTGGTTTGGGAAGGCAAACCAACAGGACTCATTGGTTTTTATGATGATGTTCCTGTCGCATGGTGCGCATTATCCCCAAGGGAGGACTTTGCCAGGTTACAAAGGTCTAGGGTACATAAACCAATTGATGACAAAAAGGTTTGGTCAATACCTTGTACGTTTGTTTCCAAAGAGTTCAGAAAGCACGGTATTTCGGTCGAGCTTTTGAAGGGAGCGGTAGAATATGCGAAACAGGAGGGCATAAAAATTTTGGAAGCGTATCCGACAATTCCAACTCAAGATAAATTACCCGATGGTTTTTTATGGATAGGTCATTACAAGTCATTTGAGAAGGCAGGTTTCGAAATTGTTGATAGGACATCTAAGCATCGACCAATGGTCAGGTATTATGTCTAAAATTAAAGTTCAAATAAAGGATTGTTTGATATATTGGTAACATCCAAAATAAAATGATTAAAACTATTGTGGCAATTCTTCTTCTTTTCCAAATCCCCATCTGTACGGTTGGACAACATGATGAGGCTTTCGAAATTCAAGCTGATAAGGTTGACTCAACTTCTAATCCTGACATCCAGATTTTTGCCGATAGATTTAATCTATGGATAAAGTCTTTGAATACTGATGCTCCTAATTATAATTTAATACCCGAAAGAATGGTCAATAACTTCATACTATTTTCCGAAGATGGACTAATGATGAAGGACTTAAAATTTCACACAATTGAATCTTGCAAAGGAGAAGTTATCTCAAATTTACCAAAACTTAAAAGTAAAGATGGAGAGAACTATTGAATTTATGTAACCGTGGAGAGTCATGTAAATAAGGCCGAGCTAATTGAAATTTTAAAATTCTTGAAAGAAAATAAAATCGACTATGAATTCGGACATGAAGATGATTTCATTCCTAAAATAATAAGAAAAGAATAATCTTTAATTATAGTAAACTCTTTACAAATCGCATCTTTTATAAAGCACTCAACTTCATTTTGCCAGCCTATCGATCAAGTCACTCACTTTCTTGGCCAAAGGACTAGCGCCACGATCATAATTGGACATTACGACCACAACATAGCCATTATCAAGAAATATATCCAGGTTAGAATTAAGCCCTGGAAACCCTCCGCTATGTCCAACCACTTTTCCACTTCCCGATTGCCTAATTGTAAAACCATATCCATATCCTGCATTTGAATAATTGGTCCAAAGCAGGTCCAAGGATGCTTTGGACACCAGTTTTTCATTTACCAAAGCCATCGCAAATTTATAGAGGTCCCGTACCGTTGAGAAACCTCCCCCAGCGGGCCCTCCTTTTATGACATGCTTATAAAGGTTGTTTATCCATCCATAGGTATTGTCTGATCGTTCATATCCAATGGCCAAATTTTCTACGGGTTGATCCATTTCATAAGCGTCGGTATTCAACATCTGTGCGGGTTTGAATATGTTATTCTCCACATACTCAAAATAATCTTGCTGGGTTACTTTTTGGATAATCACTCCCAACAATAACATCCCTGTATTACTATAACTATAGTTTTCCCCTGGCTCAAACGCAAGAGTATCCCCTTGTACAAGGGGCTTAAAATCATCGATACTCCTATATAATGCCCTGGACGAATTCCAAAAGTCTTCATTAAAATAACTCCCCAAACCACTGGTATGGGATAGCAAGTGATGTATATTGATTTTAGAAGTTATCCCTGATGGAAGCCAAGTTTCATCTATGTACGTATTTATCGGGTCTTTTAAGTCGATAAGGCCTTTTTCTACAAGCTGTAAAACTGCAACGGAGGTAAACATTTTGTTCATGGAACCCAAATTAAATTTGGTATCCAAATTATTCTTTATATGAAAGCGCTTTGAAGCTTCACCCCGTGCATCTTCACATAGGATATCGTTTCCTTGGGCCACCAATATAGCCCCTGAAAAAAGATCCAGCTTGGATAATTTTTCCACGGTTTTTTTGGTTTCTTCTATCAGCTCACTTGGCGAAATTTTAGATTCGAGAACATCGGTGGGAATCTCAGCGGGAGAAAAGCCGATCCCCTTTAGGAGCAAACCTTCTTCATCAACAAATGAAAACCTAACTTTTTGCCATGAACCGTAATTTTCATCCTTTAAAATAAGTACGGTTTCTTGCTCATTTTTAGGGGCATAGGTTCTAATACTGTGAAAGCTAACGCCGCCGGTCTGACGGTAATAGTTCAAGAAATGCCCTTGATGTACATCCATAGGGGCAATATTTTGAAAATCCTCGATAAAAGTGTTCTCGATGAATTCTTTTATCGTATCTCCATCATTAGAATTTATGGTACTAATAATTTTCTGGGTTACAGTTCCTATCCGGCCTTTAGGAAAAGTAGTTTCATCGCTATAGTTAAGCTTTTTAGGTTGGGCACTGCAAAGCATAGGAAAACATATACATAGGACATAAACAGGCAAGTAAAATTTCATAAGCGTTCTTTCTTAAGGTTTATAGCAAGTCAAAATCATCCTTCTTTAGGATCAATCGATTGGATTCAAATTAAAGACTGCATAAAAGAAAAGAAGTTACGAATGTTTAAGAGACTATGTTGAACTATATGATCACATAGGTACTTTTTGATACTATCTAAGGCGAAGTTTTTTTTGCAAAGCATGGGCTATGATATAAAATTTAAACGGAGAAGGGCTCAAAAAGGGTCATACCCGCCTGCCAGGGTCGGGTAGGAGAAAATAATTGACCTATTTCAAGAAAGGCATTTGAGTATTCACTGACCAGGTCGATTTTTGATAAGCCCGGTTAGAATAAAAACAATAACACTTAGGGCAAATAGTATGGCTGCAGCCGCGATATAGGATACCAGTGGATTCATAGGTCACAGTTTTTTAATTAAAAGACAATGTTTTATAGCAGGAGCGTGATTTTTATTTTGATATGAATCTAACAACTAATCTTGGATTTGAAATATGCAATTGTGTGAAGTGCTATCCTTACAGTATAGAATGCAAGAAAATCAATGTTTTTTAGACCCACCGGTTCGTCTAAAATTGATATAATTTGAGAAACCAAAGTTCAATAAACCGATTCTTTACGTCCCCTTCCAAACACTCTTGAAATTATCTTAAATTAGTTCTGCACATAAGTGATGTATAGATTGTGATCTATATTCCTAGGTTGGTCTCAATTTTCTAAAATGAAAGCATGTATTTATAGTTTAATAATCCTATTGGCAATTTCTTGTCAGAAGAATAACGATACAACATATTTAGAACAACAACTTGAACAACTACATGCAAAACGCCTTTTCAATGGGGCGATAATAGTTAACGAAAATGACAGTGTGGTTCTATCCAGAGGATTTGGTTATGCGAACTTTGAGCGGCAAAATCCGTTCGATACAAACACACCAATGGATACCGGTTCGATTACCAAAACTTTCACTGCTCTGGCAATGATAATGCTAGCGGATTTAAATGAAATTGATCTAAATACTCCTTATCAAAACTTCATTCCGGAATTTCCATATAGTTCAATTACAATTGGCCATCTAATGGAACACACTTCTGGAATTGTTTCAGATGAATATGTTTTTGCCAGGGCCGAAAAAAGCACTCCGTTAACTAACAGAACATTTCTGGATTTTCTAGTTAATGATGAACCCAACTTGGAATTCCCACCGGGCAGCGAATTCATGTACAATGGATTCAATCACCGCCTACTTGCCCTTCTAATTGAGAGCATAACTGACATTTCATACCAAGAGTTCATTAGAAAAAAAATCACAGAACCACTCGGACTGGAAGACTGGTTTCTTAGACCGACAAGATTGGACGACTTTCCGAATGATCGCGCCTTTGGTTATTCTATTAAAGAAGACTCGGTGCAGGCATCTGATTCTGAAGATTTTGAGGCATTCTATGGCGATTGCAATTTGTTTTTCTCCGCTGAAGACTTATCAAAGTGGAGTAGATCTTTTATTTCAAAAGCACTTTATCCAAGCCACAAACTAACACAGGCCTTACACACGAAAAGTTCACTGAGTGAATTCAATATTCTTCATTGGTACAATCCGGTGAACCAAGGGAAATATCATTTCACAGGGGATTGGAAAGGATTTTATACCATGGTCTATTTTGATATTAAGAAAAAAAGATCAATTGTCCATTTGTCCAACACCAACATGGCCCACTGGCTTAGGCCTTCCCTTGTAAGGAACATAAATCAATACCTGGACAGTGGAAGAATATCTGATTGGGAACAACCGGTACCCCTGGAACTTGCGAATGAAGATATTATAGGCAACTATAACTTGAAAAACAATCAAATTGCTCGGATTATTGATAACAATGGCGAACTTAAAATTGACATAAATAATAAACCTATGGGGCTCTTTAAGCTAGACTCTAATTTTTACTATGCCCCAGGAATTGATTTATGGATATGGTTCTTAAAAGATGAAAAAGATGGCTTAAGTATCCATTGTTCTTCAATTTATGAACTAAAAGAGGGTTCTAAAAGCAGCGGTCAACAACGCTGATAACTTGTGGCCATTCGCTTGGCCGATTTTTTGTAAGCTCATCAAGTAATTAAAGCCCTAAAGTCATAGCCGAGATGGTTGAAGATATAATTAAAGAATTCCTAAAAATCTACATATTAAATTGACTATGATTTGAACAATGGAAATTGATAGCTCGACAATAGCGATTCATATGGTCTCCAGCCTTGACGGTTTTATCGCCAAAAATGACCGAAGTGTTGGTTGGATGCATTCTAAGGACAATTATACGCAAGCTAAAAAGAATCTGAAAAATGATAATTGGACAAGGTTGCGAAACAACTGTAACGGACATTTCTAAATACAGATAGAAATAATGTAACTTACACCTCGGTTTATGATCCGAAAGGTCCCTATTTAATTCAAATCACAATTCATATCAATTTCAATATGCGTATTGTTAAGCCGTTGACCTTCCCTGTCTCCGTATTCTGTATTTTGTCTATTCTAGTTTTAGGCTGTACTCAAAAAAAGAATGCTACAGAAGTAGAAAAATCAGCGAATCTTGTAAATCCAGAGGATTGGCCAAGCATCAAAGCGCTACCATTAGACCCGGTGATAGAAGCACAAATAGATGACCTTTTGCCAAAACTGACGCTAGAACAAAAAGTAGGTCAGGTTATCCAGGCAGACAATGGATCGATCACGCCGGAGGAGGTGAAGCAATATCGCTTAGGTGCTGTGCTGAGTGGCGGGAATTCAGCCCCTGGGCCATTACCTTATGCGGATACCAAAACTTGGTTGGAAATGGCCGATAAATACTACAACGCGTCGATTGATGACGAAGGTGTTGAGGTTGCTATACCATGTATATGGGGAATAGATGCGGTACATGGTCATGCCAACCTTAGTGGAGCTATTGTCTTTCCGCATAATATTGGGCTCGGTGCGATGAACAATCCTGACCTAATCGAGCAAATTGCAACGGTGACCGCTCACGAACTCACCGTATCCGGTCATGATTGGACCTTTGCACCAACTTTAGCGGTACCGCAGGACGTACGTTGGGGCAGAAGCTATGAAGGCTTCTCCGAAAACCCGGAGATAGTCAAGTCATACGCAGATCGCATTGTCTATGGGCTGCAAGGCCGTTTTGGCGAAGAAGATTTTATGGGAGCTGGTCGCGTTATATCCAGTGCCAAGCACTTTCTCGCCGACGGGGCGACAGAAAAAGGTGCCGATCAGGGTGATGCCCTTATTAGTGAAGAAGAGTTGCGTAAGATACATGCGGCTGGTTACTACGGCGCGATACCCGCAGGCGTACAAACTGTGATGGCTTCTTTCTCCAGCTGGCAAGGCAGAAAACTCCATGGCGACAAGGATCTGCTGACCGATGTCTTAAAGGGGCAACTCGGTTTCAACGGCTTCGTGGTAGGTGACTGGAACGGTCATGGCCAGGTTACCGGCTGTACGAATACCGATTGTCCACAGTCGCTGAATGCAGGTCTCGATATGTTTATGGCTCCCGACAGCTGGAAAGACTTGTATGAAAGCACCTTAAGGCATGTAAAGGACGGAACTGTTCCAATAGAACGATTGGATGATGCAGTGCGCCGTATCCTGCGCGTGAAAATTGCATCCGGTATATTTACCAAAGGTGCGCCGAGCACACGAAAAAATGCGGGGGATGAAAGTCTTTTGGGGCTACCTAAAAACAGGGCCATTGCACGCCAAGCCGTTCGGGAGTCAATGGTTTTGCTTAAAAACAACGGCGGTGTATTACCCTTGGATGCTACGAAAACGATTCTGGTAGTCGGTGATGGAGCGGATAGGATTTCCAAGGCATGTGGGGGCTGGACACGCTCATGGCAAGGGGTAGGGCATACCAACGATGAGTTCCCCAATAGCGAATCGATACTAGCTGGTATACAAGAAGCGGTCCATAAAGCGGGTGGTAAAGTCGTATATTCTGCCCACGGAGATGCCCGTGTAGCTGCCGATGTCGTAATCGCCATCTATGGAGAGGACCCATATGCGGAGTTCCAGGGAGATCGTGAAAATCTCGACTTTGTTCCAAATGGTTTTGATGTGAATACATTGGCGGAATTTAAAAGTCAAGGCATTCCTATTGTATCCGTCTTTCTATCAGGCCGGCCGTTATGGAGCAATCCTGAAATCAATTTGTCGGATGCATTTGTCGCCGCATGGTTGCCCGGTACCGAAGGAGGAGGTATTTCAGATTTGTTATTTCAAAGGGACCCGTCTTTTGATTTTACGGGCCGTCTATCTTTCTCATGGCCAGCTAGTGCCGTCGTGTCGAAAGACGCTGAACCATTGTTTAAGTTAGGGTATGGCCTTAGCTACGATAATTCTACAACAGTGGATCAACTTTCGGAAAACTCAGGGCTGGAAAATAGTGCCATAGCATCTACGGGTGAGTTTTTTAGTAAAGGAGCTCCTGTTGCACCTTGGGGACTATGGTTGCGTTCAGGCGATTTAAATAAACAAATTGCCAGCTTTCCAACGTCTGTCGGAGGGTTGATTATTAGTAAGACCGACCACGAGGCTCAAGAAGATGCCTTGAGGATAAAATGGACTAAATCGGACCATGATCAAATGAGGATCAATGCGGCTTCACCAAGTGATATGTCCCGTCAGGCGAATGGCGCAATGGAACTTACTTTTTCCGCAAGATCATTTAAGGCCAACGACGCAGTTGTCCAAATAGGTATGTGTAGTGAAAACTCCTCTTGCGACCAATTCCTTGATATCAACATAGCAGCTAATGACTGGCGCGAATATCGAATAAGCCTAAGTTGCTTTGCTAATCTTGGTGTAGACATGACCAAAGTGAGTTCCGCACTAATGCTTACTGCCGCGGAAGGTGTAGATATTGGACTAAGCAATATTCGCTTAGAATCGGATATCGATGCCAAGCCTGGATGTGACGGTAAGTAGGGATTTTGGGTTTGCTGAAAACGGTATTGCTAAGGCGTGTTATTTACGATTACCGCAGAAGTGAAGGTTTGGAAATCAAAGGAGAATTGGATGTACGGAATTATAAAGAAAATAAAAGGCAGTGCATAACAACAGTAACCGTTGCGCAAGGGAATAATTGATCACAGACCGGATGGATCTAAGCCTCTTTAAGAGGCTTTTTTCATGCCA
>CANLWG010000027.1 GCA_947494715.1 uncultured Flavobacteriaceae bacterium
TTAATTTACGGATTTCCGCACTTTGGTAAAAGCAAAAACTGATGTTTATCGGAGTTCTGCAACAGCCACGAACGTTTTACGGGACTATTGAAAATATGTTGTTGTCCATAAAAATCGGGGTTTTGACCCAGTTCTATTTTGCAAACAGGTATTGTTTAGTTCTATTCTTCGTTCTTGAGTCTATTGTTTAAAAATTTCCCCGACTTGATTAATCATAAATATAACCATATCCCTAAAGAAAAAAATCAATTAGAAAAATAAACATTCTGAAGTTTACTTAACATTGAAGTAAATCGAAATTCACTTAAAAGTTCAATGATACTTATCCTAAATAGGGGTCTACCGACAAGCCGTCTCAAAAGTTGTCACGAGTTAGAAATCACAACGTTTTTTGTTTTCACAAGGTCGGATTTTAATCCTTGCCAACTTGAATAGTACTTTGTTGCCCTTGGGTGAGAGGAGGTTAGAATCTCACCCTATTCCAATTAAAATAAAACATCGGCTCAAATTAAGTTTATGGGATATTGATTATCTTGTTCTTTAAATGTATTAAGTTGGAGTTTGTTGTATGAAACATGTCTTACTTATAGGAAATTTAGACGGACACTCGGTTCCATTACTGCGTTATGCTAGTAAATTGTGTAGAGATCTGAAATTACGTTTACACATTCTTAAAATTGAACCAAACAATGACCCATTATTCCTCTCATCACCCTACTATGTAAACAAATTTGGCATACTTGCGAATCAAGAAGTTTCTTCAAAAAAAAGGGAACTGGAGGGATTTGTTCTGAAAAACACAAAAGGACTTATCGATTCAAGCTGGATAGCATTCAAATTAATGCGAGGCAATATTGAACCTACCCTCAATTCATTTATTAATGAGGAAAGAATTGATCTAATTATTGCCCGACAAGCCATATTCAAAAAGTATAGGATCGAGGAGAATGAAATTTTTAAAAAAATATTTCTGAATATTGCAGAGGTTCCAACTTTACTTATTCCGGAAAATCACTCTTACGAACCTATCGAAAAGTTGGCTTATTTCTTAACTTTCGAACAAGACGACTACGATAATATTCAGTGGATATCGAACAGTTTCCCTAAATCGACCCACATCGATATCATTCATTTTTCAACGAGACAGGATACCGTGGACCAGCAGAAATGGATCAAGTATTTAAAAGCAGAAATTGGCATTACGAATGCTTTTTATGAACGGAAAGAAGAAGTGATTGAGGATTTCATTCGTAAACAGGTTGACACCCTTGATCCTGATTATAACTGTTTAGGACTAACAACCCATAAGAGGAATTTTTGGCAGAGAATTTTTGATCCCAGCACGGTACTCGATCTTTTGACAAAAATAGAGACACCTACACTAGTTTTTAAGTATACATCGGATAGGAAATAAAAGGGTAAGCTGCTACTTAGGAGGAATTTGTCAAAAGCTATTCTAATATTTAATCAAACCAAATGTAATCACCTTCTCTTCAATACATGTACTCTAAATAACGACTTCTATTTTAAAAAAAGACATTTTATGGGATTTTGTCGTTTTAAGGTCTCATCATTCACCCTTACTTTTTTCCGCATTTGATTTAACATGTAAGTCCAATTGGGGAAAAGGTATAGCGATACCGTTTTTAGCAAATTTTTTATCAATATTTCTACGGATATCGCTTTTTACCTTGTTTATTCTGAATATATTTTTGCTAAAAAATAAAACTTGAAAATCCAACGATGAATTACCAAAATTCACTAATCGTGCTTCCGTTAATTCCCGGTTCGATATATCCGGATGTTCAAATGCGCTTTCTTCCAAAACGCGTATAACTAAATCTACATCAGTGCCATAAGCCACCCCAACATCAATTCTAAAACGAGTTTTCTCAGTCTGATGGCTCCAATTGATTACTTTATTGGTCGTTATCAAGGAATTCGGGATTATAATAGAAATATCATCTGTATTTAAGGCTTTAGAAGTTCGCAGTCCGATACTTTGAATTTTTACCACATCGCCATCTATTTGTAAGACATCCTCAATTCTTATGGATTTTTCCGAAAGTAGGATTATACCAGAAACGACATCATTAAATGTTTGCTGTAATCCTAAGCCTATCCCAACAAGTAAGGCAGCCGACCCCGCTATTAATACCGTTACCTTAATGCCGATAGTTTCTAAAATAAAGCCAATTGCAATTACCCATATTAAATACTTAATGATTTGAAATAAAGCATAAACATTCCCCTTGCCAATCTTTTTAAGCTTATTTGTACGAAAAAGTGTTTTTTTAATTGACCACAATATAAATTTGGTAATTAGAAAAATAATTAAAATTGTCACGAGTGTATAAACCCGTATAGTGTATCCTCCAATACTAAGTAATTCAAATTCCAAAAATGCTCTTAATGTTTCCATGTCTTTTTGTATTATGTGACGCAATGATTAGTCCAAGATCAGCCTGTGGGTTGCCTGTTAAGTAGGTTCTCAAATCTTCCTAAATTAAAGTATATAAACAACGGGGTCAGCTGTTCGATCCTAATTATATTCTTGAAAATTATTAAGAATAACTAAAAGAATAGAAGTTCAATTCCCGTCCTAAAGGACAAATCATCAGGTGCTAGACCAACATGTTCTTTGCGTTTTTGTACAAATCTTGCCATAGTTTTGGGCTGTTTGAAAATTTTATTGGTGCTGAAACCCATCTTCTTTTGCTTTAGAATAATTGCTTGAAACTAGTCTCTGCATATAGAAACCCTATTCTCTTGAAACATGAAAAATACCATCGCCTTGATTGACGATAGGGGATTGATTGATACATATAACATAGCCAGGGAACAAGGCTTTTATATTTCTTTCAAAATAGCCAAAAGGATCGGAGATACTGCCAAGAACATCCCCCTTATTTACCTTACTTCCTAACCGGACCTTTGGATGTAACATGCCCGAGTATTTGGCTCGGACCCAACTTGATCGCTGTACGATTTTAGGTTTCATGATCTTGCTCTCCAGCGCCTCTAGCTCTTCACTAAAATCCCGCATGCCTAGATGCTGCATTACACGGAGTGCTCCGGCAACTCCAGCCCTTGATACTTTGTTATCTATATCTAAAGATTTTCCGCCTTCGAAAAGTAATACTTTTTTATTGAGCTTATGCATGGTCTGTCGAAGGGATTTATCCCTGTGCTCCCTTTGAATTACAAATCGTGTGCCGAACACTTTGGCTAACTTTAGGCTCTCCTTATCCCCTTCATTTATTCTTATTTGGGGGATATTAAATCGGCCATCCCCGCCTGTATGGTAATCAATACAATAGTCTATCAAAGGGGCAATCTCCTTTACAATATGATAAGCAAATCTGCTTGCGAGTGAACCCCGCGGACTTCCCGGAAATACCCTATTTAAATCCCTGCCATCCGGAAATTGTCTTTTTTGATTTAAAAAGCCAAATACATTCACCACGGGTATGCAAATAACCATCCCGCATTCTGGTTTATTATATTTGTTGGATATCAACTGGCGTACGATTTCGATACCGTTTATTTCATTGCCATGAATGCCTGCAGTGATTAACAAAGTAGGGCCATCTTTTTTGGCTCTTTCCACAATGATCGGCACCTGAATTTTGGTTCTGGTATGTAATTTGGCGATGTCCAAATTGAGTTGTACCCCTTTTCCATTGGAAATGGCATGCCCAAGTACCTCAATTTTTTCACTCTGCATTTCTTTCAACGTATTTAATTATTTGTCCAGCGATATCTTTTCCAGTAGCGGCCTCGATGCCTTCCAAGCCTGGTGAAGAATTTACTTCTAAGATTAGAGGACCTCTTGCCGATTGCAATAGATCTACTCCGGCAACCCCAAGACCCATGGCTTTGGCTGCTTTGATGGCAGCATTCTCCTCTTCATCACTAAGTTCGATAACGTCCGCGGTTCCCCCCCGATGGAGATTTGAGCGAAACTCTCCCTCCTTGCCCTGCCGCTTCATGGAGCCTACTACGACGCCATCTACTACAAACGCCCTCAGATCTGCACCTTTGGCTTCCTTTATAAATTCCTGTACGATTACACGTGCCTGTAATCCGTTAAAAGCTTCGAGGATTGATTCTGCCGAATTTCGATTATCTGCTAGCACAACACCTAGGCCTTGGGTTCCTTCCAATAATTTAATGACTACGGGAGCTCCTCCTGCCTTTTCAATAATCGCACTTACATTTTTAGAGTAGTTGCTAAAAACGGTCTTTGGCAATCCAAGTCCTGCCCTGGACAAAATTTGAAGGCTTCTTAATTTATCCCGAGAACGAACTAAGGCCTGGGACTCGACGGCCGAAAAAACCTTCATCATCTCAAACTGTCTTACAACGGCCGTGCCATAAAAGGTAATGGAAGAACCAATACGGGGAATAACGCCGTCAACCCCTTCTATTTCTTGACCTTTATAAATAAGTCCAGGTTTTTTTCTTTCAATTATCAGGTCGCATTTCGAATGATCTATAACCAACATTTGGTGACCTTTCTTGGTGCCGGCCTCCATAAGGCGTCTGGTGGAATACAAATTTGGATTTTGGGAAAGAATGACAATTTTCATATGTAAAAGTTTTAACCCGGAGTTGGGACGCTACGTTGAGTTGAAATGCGGTCTATTCGCTAACGAAGCGATATAATACGAACAGAGATTAATATCTTATATTAAGATTTATGGTTGTAAACAGCAACTACTTAAGTAGCTTACAAAGCCATTTTCTTATAATAGCTTTTAAAAGACTTCAAAAACCAGTTGCCATTCTTTCAGGATGTCCGGTATGGCTAGTTCTGAAGCAAGCTGTTGCATATCATCAGTTTCATCTAACTCATCAACAATTTCCAACCTGATAATTTCTTCGATAACGTCCTCCAAAGTGGCTATCCCTGTAAAAGTGCCAAAAGAGTCATATACAGTTGCTATGTGAATTTTTGCTTTAATAAAGTGATTCATCAGATTATCCAATAACATGGCATCATTCACCGCGATTGGTTTTTTATTAGTCAAAATATCACCCACAGTATTCGTTTCTGTGAAAACTCCTATAAGGTCTTTTGCATTCAGTGTCCCTATGATATTGTCCTCTTTTGAATCGTAAATTGGTATTCTAGTGAAGCCCTTATCCCTTATTTCCAGTAATTTAGATTTATCTAGAATGGTATTCTTATCTAACGTGTAAAGCACGGTTTTTGGGGTCATAATTTTTTTTACGGTAGTCTCCGAAAACGAGAGGGCTCCTAATAATATGCGTTCTTCATCCTTATCAAGATCTGCGTCTTTGCCTTTTCCATGGTCTTTGATGATTTCTTTAATTTCCTTTTTACTCCATAAGGTTTGCAATTCTTCTCCTAGAAGTTTATCCAATGCAAGGGACAAAGGATATGCAATGGGATACATTAAAAAAATAAAAATTTTGACCAGCCATACCGTTTTGGAACCTAGGGTAAGTGCATGGCGAGAAAAAAATCCTGTGGTAAAATTTCCCAAAAAATCACAATTAGTACGGTAGATATAATACCGGCTATCAAACCACTTGTGATTTCCCCAAGGAATATAGCAGCGGCCGAGTTTACTGCTACATTCCCAACCAATAAGGTACATAGCAGAAGATTACCCCGTTTACGAATTGGATAGACTTTTTTAGCGCGAACATCACCAAGCTTGATTTTACGTTTTAGGCCGGTTAGATTCAAGCTGAAAAAGCCAAGTGTTAAACCGCTAAAGCAGCCTGATAGGATTACTAAGCTGAGGACAATTAAATATTCCATTCAGAGCGCTACTATTTTTTATTTAGATGAAGGTTTTGCCGAAAAATGTCTTAGTAATAATTTTATATGCCTTTTTTAGACAGCAGGTTTTCAGCGTTTTTCGCTTTATACATATAATCCGTTTATTCAAGAAATCTATCCCTTGTTAAGGATTGCCTATAAGAAGCGATTCAGCGACAGTAAACTAATTTTTGAAGATGTTAAAAAATTACTTGTCAAGCAAATACTGGTAATCTTCAAATGAAAGACCTCCACCAAAAATCTGAACTGATTTTTGAATTACCATGTTAGCCTTTACTGGGGTACAACCAAGCCCTACAGCATACTTTCGAATTAAGCTTTCCTCCACAGCATCAATGTAATGATCCGCATAGATAATTTTAAAAAGGTCGTAGATATGTTGAAGTTGTTCTTCCCTTGTATTTGGAAGATTTACCGGGTGCTTTTCAGGGTTTTTGAGAATGTATTCATATTCCTCATCTGAAATATCAAGTTTACTTGCAAACCGCAGAATGCTGGCTTCCTCTTTTTCATTGATTTCCCCATCACTTAAGGCAATGCAGACGATGGCAGAAAAGTGTGCTACATTTTTTCTGTGTTCCGATGATTCGAGCAAATCTCTAAAAGACATTTTATGTTTTAAACGGTATATAAAAGTAGACCGAAAGTATCGTCAAGTCCATTACTTAAGTAGCACAGATCATAATATTTTTAAAACTTGTAAATCCCTAGAGAATATGCACCATCTTTGCTTAAGAGAAACAAACGATAGTATTTTCGTTATTAATTCAGTCGATGATTCTAAGGTAAAAATGTATGAAAGTTTTTGAATGCGGTCATTGTAAGCATGCCTTATTTTTCGAGAATGATATATGTGAAAATTGTGGTCATGTCTGTGGTTATCGAGACGATGACCGTAAAATGTTGACTTTTGACACCCAAAGTACAGCGCTGATTTCTGATCGCGAAAAAATTGAATATA
This sequence comes from uncultured Flavobacteriaceae bacterium, assembly GCA_947494715.1. GTDB lineage: Bacteria > Bacteroidota > Bacteroidia > Flavobacteriales > Flavobacteriaceae > Ulvibacterium. Next base: position 6,777 of record CANLWG010000027.1, read on the forward strand.
AATACTGTAAAAACAAAAATTATGGCGTTTGTAACTGGCTGCTGAAAAAGGACTATGATCATGATTATTGTAGAGCTTGTCAGCTCAATCGTACCATACCCAATCTTTCCGATAAGAAGAATTTTCCAAAATGGCAAAATTTGGAAGTAGCCAAGCATAGGCTCATCTATCAACTTCAAAAAATAGGATTGGATATTCCAAGCAAATTGGTCAATAAGGAGGGGTTGTGTTTTGATTTTATTGTTAAAATGGACAACTCTAAAATCATGACCGGTCATGCCAATGGGGTCATCACCATACTATTGCGAGAAGCAGACCCCGTTTTTAGAGAGCAGATAAGAGAAGAGTTGCACGAGCCTTACCGTACACTAATCGGGCACCTTAGGCATGAAGTAGGCCACTATTTCTGGGACCGATTGGTTTTCAATAACCAGAATATCCTATCGGAATTTAGAACCATCTTTGGGAATGAAGAGGCAAACTACGCTGATGCATTGCAAGACTACTATGAGCACGGTGCGCCAGCCAACTGGCAAGACGAGTTCATTAGCGCCTACGCCACATCGCACCCATGGGAAGATTGGGCCGAGACCTGGGCCCATTATCTGCACATTATGGATATGGTAGAAACCGCCCATTTTTTTCGTTTAAGGGTAAACCCGGCAGATATTTCGAAAAATATGAAGACAAAAGTAACACTTGACCCATATAGGATAAAAGACTTTCAAACAATAATCGATACCTGCGTACCCTTGTCTTTTGCGGTTAACAGTATAAATCGGGCCATGGGTATTCCCGACGTTTACCCGTTCGTTATCAATCGAAAAGTGGTAGAGAAAATGACCTTCATTCACGAATTGCTTTTACCGAAACGCTGTATCGAAAATTGAAATTTTATCCGATACTGCCATTCCAGAGATTCATAAATTCAGAAATTGGATTTCAACGTGAAAGCCAAACTAATACGTTCCGATTTCGCAGATAGCTACCTAGGTAGTAGATAAAGTCAACTAAACGGGCGATATTACAGGAAATCGTAAAATACTTAGGCTGGAATTCAAGATTTCACCATTTTTATTCTGAAGAGGGCCGCACGATACATAATAAATTAATTAGAAGTATATTTAAAAGGATTGACAATCCAATAATTTAGAAAACCACGACTATGTCCAAAATAGATTTTTCCAATTATGAAACCAAGGGTTTTTATGATGAAATGTTCGCTGCCGACAATGAGGTTCGACCAAGCTATGCGTTGTTTAGAAAGCGATTGGAAAAATTAAGTAGAAACAAGCTTGAATTCCTGCAGCATGCGACCGATAGGGCGCAACTGTCGCTAGGTATGACTTTCAATGTTTATAGTGATAATCAAGGTGTAGAGCGTATTCTTCACTTAGACATTATTCCTAGAATAGTTAGTGGAGAAGATTGGGAAGTTCTTGCCAAGGGCCTTGAACAAAGAATAATCGCACTGAATATGTTCATCGATGATATTTATAACGACCAAAAGGCATTAAAGGATAAAATAATACCCAAGGAATTGGTTTTCTCGAGTGCTGGCTATCTTAAAGAATGTGTTGGACTGAAACCGCCCCAAAACGTGTGGAGCCATATTTCTGGAACCGATTTAATACGGGACGGAAAAGGAAATTTCAATGTGCTCGAAGACAATCTTAGATGCCCATCAGGGGTGTCATATATGTTAGAGAATCGAGAAATTCTCAAACGTACTTTTCCAGAATTGTTCGAAAAATTACATGTAAGGCCCGTTCATGATTATTCACATTATTTGAGGGATATGTTGGAATCGCTGACGCAAGAATCCCCAGCCTCAATAGCGGTTCTAACTCCAGGAATTTACAATTCGGCCTATTTTGAACATGCCTATCTGGCTCAGCAAATGGGAGCTGAGTTAGTAGAGGGCAAGGATTTGGTCGTTAAGAACAATTTCGTATACATGATTACCACGAAAGGCTTGCAAAAAGTGGACGTTATTTATAGAAGGGTAGATGACGAATTCTTAGACCCCTTGACTTTCAACAAAGATTCTTTGCTTGGTACCCCAGGTTTGTTCGGAGCCTATTTAAAAGGAAACGTAGTTCTTGTAAATGCCCCAGGAGCTGGTGTCGCCGACGACAAGGCCGTTTATGCCTATATTCCACGATTGATAAAGTATTACCTGGGAGAGGAAGCCCTGGTAAAAAATATCAAAACCTACATTTGCGCAGAAGAACAGGACCTGAAGTATGTTGTTGAAAATATAGCTAAGCTGGTCGTGAAACAGACCGATGGTTCGGGTGGTTATGGGATGTTGATTGGTCCAAGAGCGACCAAAAAAGAAATTGAGGAGTTTTCCTTAAAAGTCAAAAACAATCCAAGGAATTATATCGCCCAGCCCATGATCAATCTTTCCAGGGTGCCCACGATGACCGATGATACAATTGAGGGTAGGCATGTAGATCTCAGGCCCTATGTCTTGTACGGGAAAAACGTAAAGATAATTCCAGGTGCCCTCACGCGCGTCGCGTTAACGAAAGGTTCTTTAGTAGTCAATTCATCGCAAGGTGGTGGCAGTAAGGACACTTGGGTACTAGATAACAAATAAAATAGGAGTTTATGTTAAGTAGAGTAGCGAATACCATGTATTGGATGAACAGGTACATCGAAAGGGCCGAAAACTATGCCCGTTTTATGGACGTGAACTTCAACCTCGCCCTAGAATCTCCATCTGATAGCACGGAACAATGGAAGCCTTTGGTCGTCATTACCGGGGATTGGCCATTGTACGAGTCGCTCTATGAAAAGGTAGATAAAAAACAAGTTATCTTTTTTTTGGGGTTTGACCCTGAAAATCCGAATTCTATATACAACTGTATTACCAAAGCGAGAGAAAATGCACGGGCGATACGTCCCGAAATCACTAAAGAGGTATGGGAACAAATTAATTCGATTTATTTCTTTGTTAAGGAAGGTTTGGAGAAAAAACGATGGAAAACAGGCGACCCAAGATATTTTTTCAAGAAAATCAGAGAAGACTGTCAACTGCTCTATGGTATTTTAGATTCTACCATCTCAAGAAATGAGGGTTGGCATTTTGGGAAAATAGGACAGTTGCTCGAACGTGCCGATAAAACCTCGAGGGTCATAGACGTGAAATACTACATTTTATTAACCTCAACAGAAGCTGTGGGCACGCCTTTAGATTTGATGCAGTGGGCCGCACTGTTAAAATCAGTAAGTGCCTTCGATATGTACCGAAAAAAATATGGCAAGCTTACGGCCCTGAATATCTCCGAGTTCTTGATTTTGGACAAAACCTTTCCGCGGTCTATGCTGTGCTGCCTTATTCATGCAGAACAATCGCTATATGCGATTACTGGAAATTCAGGCGGTTTTACCAATAGTGCCGAAAAACAGTTGGGCAAGCTAAAAGCGGAATTGGAGTTCGCCGATATCGAAGATATTTTCAACAGCGGACTTCATGAATATATTGATGGTTTTCAGCAACGGTTGAATGCGATTTCGATGCACTTTTATGACTCCTTTTTTACCACACAGATTAATCAGATGCAACAATAAGTTGCACATAGCCAAATATCCAATTTAGACAGATGCACCTAAGGATTGTTCACGAAACGGAATATGCTTTTACCGAACCAGTTTTTCTGGAACCACATTATCTCAGGTTCAAGCCAAAAAGCATGCCTTTTTTTGGTATGGAATCCTACGAATTGAATCTCTCCGTACTGCCATCGGGAATTTCGGAACAGGAAGATGCAGAAGGAAACACCATACATTTTTGTTGGTTCGATGGTATGCATAATAACATCCATATTAAATCGGAAGCTTTACTAAAAATCACCCCTTTTAAACCATTCAATTTTTTAGTGCACCCTGCGAATTGCAATCTAATTCCGTTCAGGTATCCTCAACAGTTGTTTCCACTATTGCAAAATAATTTAACAGTCGCGAAAATCAGTGATTCGTTACTTGATTATGGACAGGAAATTCTTAAAAATGTCGGATCAAGTACCATTTCTTTTTTGTTAAAGTTGACCATACGAATACATGAAGATTTCAACTTGGAAATTAGAGAATTTGGCGTTCCATTACACCCCAATATAACCTTTGAAGGTAAAACAGGTTCTTGCCGTGATTTAAGTTGGATGCACATACAACTCTTACGTAATCTTGGCTTAGCAGCTAGATTTGTAAGTGGTTACTATTATGTTGATGCAGAAGACCCACAATATGAACTGCACGCTTGGGTGGAGGTTTTTATTCCCGGGGCCGGCTGGATCGGTTTTGACCCCAGCAATGGTATCGCTACCGCCAATATGCACATACCAGTTGGTTCTAGTTGTCATTATGAGAACACAATGCCGGTTTCAGGCTCGGTTCGAGGGGATGCACGGGCATTATTGAAGACCGATTTAAAGATAGAGATGATAAATTGACTTTTTATGCGCCTCTTTGATTATTACTTCTTGCTTTTTTCCAAATCTAGATGTTCGTTCTGGTATAAAAACCCTTTTTAAGGGTGAACAGATGCAACTTCTGATTTTTGTCAATACTGCTACTTAAGTAGCGGTTTGAGCTTGCATAAGCTATTTTATTTATGGGCAAGTACAATAACTTGAACAAACACAATACAGTTGGAAGAAACATCGCCAATATTGACTTAATATACGAAAAAACATGAAAACACTATTTGTATTTTTAGTTGCTTTTGCTTCAATGGCAACAACAGTAGTCGCACAAGAAACCGAAACTGTAAAAGCCACTTTTAATGAATATTCTGAAGGCACTTATTATTTTACCGATTCGAATGATTTTTCCATTGAATTCGAGCATATATCAAAAGAGGTATTGTCTCAGTTCAACCTAGCAGGGGAAGAGTTTAAAGGAAAACTTTTTCAAATTACCTATGAGGTAGATGCTGAAGAAGACGAAGATGGAGATACAATCGCGGTCAATACTATTGTCGGATTAAAACTGGTGGAATAATTTTTCCAAAGATTATTTGATAGAAGAAATTGAATAGTTGTGTACTCAAAATATAGAGGAATGCTCTATCACTATAGTTTTTACTCAGAAGAGCTATCAAAGTGGCCGTTGTGAAGTTTGAAATGATCTACTTTAAAAATCGGTCGATATTTTTTTGCAATCAGTTAGCTACCCATATAATCCTATATCGTTTTAGTTCTGTTGGAAAGTTGATACTTATTAAACGTTTTACCATTCCATGAAAAAAATAGCCGTTAATTTTGAAGATATTACCACTGAAGTAATAAATGAACTAGCAAAACAGTATCCATGTGGATTTGTGGAAAGTGATATTATAAGTTTCAGTAGTTTTAACGATGAATTGGAAGATCGGGTAAAACTAATATTTAATGAAACGGTTTACCTCATTAAGAAATCCACTATTGAAGATTGGGCAACATATAGATATGAAGAGGGCTATTTCAAGTCCATGGGCAATGAAGGGGAACAGAAAGATGCTGACTTATAATTAATTATTCCAATAGCATAATTTCATTTTTCATAATAACTTCCTGCCTCCCCTTTTTTATATACGGTTCTTATTATTTAGGCATATCTTCGGAACAATATCAAAATTAATGATTCCATTAAGTACAGCTTTCGACCCAACAATCGGGCTTATCTCAATTATGGCCATAGTCATAATGGCCGTAGGTCTGCTTCTAAAAAAATTAAAACAACCATACATAATTGGATATATCCTAATTGGTGCCGTCCTTGGCAAATACGGGTTAGGTTATATTGAAGATTCTGAAATGATTCACAGTCTGGGAGAAATCGGAATCATTCTTCTATTGTTCTTCGTTGGCATGGAGATCAGTTTACCTGAACTGATAAAGCAATGGAAAGTCGCTGCCATAGGGACTTTTTTACAAGTCTCCGCAAGTGTATTATCCCTAATAGGTATCGGCTTTTTTTTTGATTGGAAAATCGAACGTTCTATCATCATCGGATTTGTTATCGCCTTGAGCAGTTCCGCGGTAATCATAAAATTACTTTCGGATAAAAATCTGATAAACTCGCGTATCGGCAAGAATGTTTTAAGCATTCTACTGATGCAAGATATCATTATCGTTCCGTTGTTAATCATCACCTCTGCCATTTCTGGTAAAGAACAATCGTTGGAAAACATGTATATTATGTTGGTTGGGGGCTTACTTATCGTTGGCACACTAATTTATATTTATCAGAAAAAGACAATTCATCTTCCGTTTTCGAAAGCCATTGAAAAAGACCACGAACTTCAAGTTTTTCTGGCGATTTTATTCTGTTTTGGTGGAGCGCTGTTGTCCTCGTTATTCGGATTGTCAGCGGCACTAGGGGCATTTGTGGGTGGAATGGTCATGCATACTTCAAAGGCGACTCATTGGATTTTTAATACTTTAGATTCGTTCAGGGTGCTGTTTGTAGCCATCTTTTTTATTAGCATTGGATTGCAATTGGATTTTGGTTTCATCTACGAACACGCCTTTGCACTTTTATCAGTTATTCTTGCGGTTTACATCACGAATCATTTTATCAACGCAATCGTTCTTCGCCTATTCTCTTGCCCTTGGAAAGAAGCATTTCTAGGAGGCGCCCTGCTCGCTCAGATTGGTGAATTGAGTTTTTTGATTAGCGCATCTGCCTACAGTTTAAATATAATAGAGAGCTATGGTTATAAATTTACGATTAGTTTGATCTCGCTTACCCTTATAATCAGTCCTTTCTGGATAACACTTACCGAGAAACTAATAGCATATCAAAGAATTCAAAAAGTAAAGCAAGCCAAAAATACACCGACGGGGCTTGGCAAGTAGATGCTTGCCAAGTGGTTGTTCAACCTAATGTAAGGGTAGGAAAAGCTAAACTTTGTCTGCATGAGTGGTGCCTCCGAAGGAGTCAACATACTTAAAATTATGGAACCAGTACGCTGAAGAGATGACCGAAAAAATAACTTCCTTATCACTCTTCTTCTCAGAAGTAAGCTGCCAAATAATATCTTTTGCGTCCTTAAAGTCTTCGCCTTCTACTTGTTCTTCAAACAACCGGTAGATTAAAGTATTCTTAGGAAGACCTTTAACTAACAAACGAATTAGAGCGGATTCTGAAAAATCATTAAAAACTGATATACCGTCATTGGTGGTGCCCGTAACTTTTACTTGGAACATGATTGCTTCCGGATGTGGAAACTTCCCGTTGAAAGCTTCATATAGCAATTGATTTACATTAAAAAATTCTTCATGTAAGGAAAGATCTGCATATTCCTCCCATATTTTTTCATCCAACATTTCGCTGGATAAATTTTCGATTTGACCGTTGGAGAGTCTATCCTTGAAGACATATTCTAGAACAATTTTAGCCGCATCTTCTGGGTCATTGTCCGTTAACGACATTAAGCACATTTCCTTTAACTCTTCTGGTGTCAGTTCAGAAGTGTCCCCATAATCCATCAAATCAAGTAAGTCTAGATATTTTTGTTGGTTCCATGAATTAGGTAATTCCTGAATAGAAACGAATTTCAATTTCACTACATTAAAAGATGCCTTCATATTAAGACCTGAATTTAAATTTATAATCAAAAAGTTGAAATACTATGTCATTACACAATAAGTTTACCTATCATTTTTCCTGAAATATCATAAAGAAGTTTCCAATTAAAAATTCCGTTCGTTCACTTAATCTCATAAATGGTATTGTTGATCATTTCTACCTGACTAATATCTTTAATTCCATCTTTCTCAAAACTTTTTTCGAAGTTTTTCAATACAACTTCAGGAATTGCCTCGGTGGTTATTAAGTTATTCGTTTCCAACCAGTTACCTTGAATATCGAATAAAGCAGAGTAACACTTTTTTATCAAAATAAAGTCGATGTGCCACCTTGATACATCTATTTGTTGCCATTGAACGGCAGTAGTATTAGGGTATTTTATTTTGAATGCACTAATCACAATGGGGCTCGCAAAGTTGTGCTTGTTCTGCATGAACCTTGTTGGTGCGGATAACGTATCCTTAAGTTTTTGAATCCACTCACGTTCCGTTAGGATTTTGGTCAGTAAATGTTAGGTATCACGTTATAAGTATACAAAGGCTACTTGCTGATATTAAAAGATGTTACAAAACAATGCAGAAAAAACCCTCCAATACCTAAAGCACCCTTTAAAGCAATACATAAAAGTACTATTCAATAGCTTCTTAGACAGCTACCTAAGTAGCACTTTGAAGGTGAAACATCAAAACAAGAAAGTAAGAAATGAAGTGAGATGGTAAAAGCGTTAATTGCTGTATTTTTCCTCCGCAACGGCAAGAAGTAACTCTAAATTTTTAACATTGATTTGTTTTCGGCTGACCGAAATAGCCCCGCTTCTTTTTAACTCTTGAATATGTCGACTAACAACTGCGCGGGTGGTTCCGATTAGACCGGCTATCTCTTCATTTGGTAAATCGTTGATTAATTCAAGTTGGCGTGTTGCTCCATTTACATTTTTAAGCAACAAATTTGCAAGGCGCACAAGGGTACTATGAAGGGTGACATCGGTTGAAACATCCATTAATTGACTCATTCGTTCCCCTAAATAATGCATAATCGCTTTGTGTACCTCCGGATTCTGATTTATCCAATGCCTCATATGGTCCATAGGAATCTTTAAGACCTCGACAACATCAAGAGCTTCCCAATAGACATCATGAGGTTTTGTATCCAATAATGACAACACATCAAACACGCTGCCTTTAGTTAGTATAAAAACAGTGTGTTCGCGCCCTGAATCTGGATTTGATTTAAATACTTTAAGCCTACCATTTACGATAATATGAAAGGTAGATGAGAGCTCTAATCCGCTTTTGAAGCTTTTTACTTTCCAATGGTCTAATGTCATCGAATGGAGTAAAGATTCTATGGCTTCAGTATTTGAATCTTTAAAGAATGGGGAATTCAATAAAACTTCATGGCATCTCAAATAATCAGTGTGATCAGGTGTCATTTGTTACGCTGTGGTTGAACCGCAATTTATGGAAATTTAAGTAATTAGAGCGGTGTTTTACATATTGAGTAAAGTACAGGAATACAGAACAAAATAGAAGTATTCGTAATAGTCTTGTACTTAAGTTTCTAAGGTTAGCTCAACAATTACATTCTATTCAAAAGAGGATTTACACAGTTTTTGCGTGGAATGATCTTCGGGAAGAATTCAAGATTAATATGTGATAAGAAACCATATCATGTGTCAATTTTTTACTATGCATTTTTAGGTTCCATTGATCTGCCGTTTTAAAGAACTGAGGAAAGAAAAAGGGAAAGTCTTGAAAAAGGTTCTTTATATGGAACTACTTCAAAAATGAAGAATTTCATTCAGCCGCTATTTTTTTGTCCATTCTCTCCCATACCAAATTGTCGGCGGGTAGGGCAAAACGATTTATTGACCCATTTCCTTCCAACTGAAACTTGAACAACAGTTGTCGATCATAGAACTCCGTCTCCGATTCCGGTAAGATCGGATATTTGTTAAAGTGCCCCCACTGTTGGATAACTTTTAAGGTATCATTTTCAATTACCAGTTCCATTTTCAAGTTTCCATTGGCCTGATATAGCCCTTCATATTTTTGTAATTGCCCGGCCGATAATTCTATAAATTCCCTATCTTCAATTGTTATGACCTTTCTTTTGGTCAAGTCATACTCCTGTCCGTTTTTTAACAGGTAAAAAACCCTTTCTCCTTTTTCGGCAACGTAGATACTGTCCTTTTCCTCTGACCAGATGGTTCCATCGTAGATTGCCACATAGCTAGGACCCAATACGGTAAACCTATCCTGCTTGACCACGATTGCCGTGTACTCGTCTATCCCTATTCCCAATAGTTCCGGGTGTTCCTCCAAAATTTGGAACATGTCGAACAGTCTGTTCCTAGGTAATATATGTTGATCAATCGCAACATTTGTCATAAAGCCAAGACCGACTTGATGGTCACCGATCGGCAACAGGTTGGTCTTTGAATCGCCTCTTGCCAAAAAAGAGCCTTGAATGGTTGCTCCGGCGGATGTCCCGGCTATTACGCCGCCCCTTTCCAATACTCCTTTGAATGCGCTATGGGCCTTGGTGTTCAAATAGGAATCGGCGTGCCTCCATTGCCGGCCACCACTGAACCAAACCCCTTTGGCTTCCTTAATGGGAGCCACGAATTCATCTGTATTGGCAACCTCAGGATTTCTTGTGTGCAATACGGTCACATTTTGAAAACCTTTATCAAGAAATTCCCTTTTGTAGTTTTTTAGATAATTCGAATCCATATGATCACTTGTCTCGGCAGTTGGAATCACCACTATGGGCGCATCTGGGCCACCTGCCAATTCCATAAACCGAGCATCGAGCATTTTTGACCCCTGTCCACCTATGATCAACAATGTACCATTGTTCGGCCCCGATGATTTTACATAGGTGTTCAGGGATTCGAATCCACCAAGTTTTTCGGTTTTTGTATTTTGGCATCCCCACAACAAAAGAAGGGCATATAATAAGGCATATTGCATACAATTAATTTTTGGATTCTCCATTGTAATTATAGATAATCGATTATGCTACTTGCTATTTCCAATCGATGGCTTCCTTTCGCGATTTGATTTTCAGTTTCGAAAAAATACTGCTCACATGTGATTTTACAGTACTCAATTCAATATGGCATTCATCTGAGATTTGCTGATTACTGGCTCCTCGTTTCAAGAGTTCAAAAATCTTGCGCTCCTGTACGGAGAGTTTTTTTACGTGAAGCTTCTTTCTACCTCCCAGGACTTTACCAAAAACAACACCTGCAAATAATGTCAATACACCGTACAGAAGTATTCGCCATGGGATTTTATCATCCTTTATTTCCTCTCTGAATTCTTGAAAGTACGGTGTATCGACAGCATCCCACTTTTTTAAGAAGGACTCATAGTACTCCGGGCTTTCTTCTTCATTCGTTTTGTAATCACTGCTTTTAAGAGCGTAAAGGGCAATTAACGGATTGGACGAAGAATCCGCTATTTTCCTTAGATTCTCATTGACGGCCTCGACCACAAATTCCTTTTTCAAAATGGAAGACTCATAATCCAGGGAATTGGGATAGATACGCAAAGCAGAAATCTGATGGAAGCCTTCAGTAAATGGCGAACCGGACACGGTCAAATTCTCGGAAATGGGCAACCCCTCGCTATAGACCAGATTTATAACCGATTTGTTATTGACTATCAAAAACCAGTGATTTTCCATCTTCCCGCCGATAACCAGGGAAGTTGGAGGGTCTCCTTTTTTCACCAAATGCAGACGCACTAAATGGTCCCCTAGAGGTAAAAAATCCAAATCCAGAACAAAACCGCCTAAGCTATCTATTGTATCGGATGCCACAATCATTTCGGCGGACATGGAATTCATCGCATCGAAACTATCTATATAGGACAAATATATAATCGGTTCCCAGGTATCCTGAATAGGTATGGTACCAGAGATGCTACCCACACCGTTCTGCTCGGGATATGGGCTATTCAGTAAAAGGAAAATAGCGGACCATAAGATTTTTTGAAGAGCCATACATCATTTAATTCCGGGTTAAATCCTCAAGTGCAATGCCCGCTTTTATGGACACGAATCCTTTAGCGTCCCGCGGAATAATTCGAATTTTCCATTGACCGGTCAACGGTTTTTTAAACTGCTTGTTCATCGACCCGTGCACATCCTTATGAGGTCTGTCCCTGGTCCTTGATGGGCCGTTAAGGGAGAAATCTCCCTGCTTGACCCCATTGGGGTCGTACAGTTCTATTGAAATAATTCCCGATGATATGCCGCTTGACACATTCCAGAATAGGGCATGCACCTCTCTTTCCAGTTCCAGTGGGATTTCCTTGACTTCTGCTTCCTTGTCCAAAGATATATTTGTATCCAACTTTTGCTCATAATTTTTCTCTAATTCGATTTGTAAGGCCCCCTTTTCCTCTTGCACCTGTAGTTTTACATCTTGTGCATTTTCGAGCTCCAATTGTTTCAACTCCTTTTCTTCCTGAACCCTTATTGCTCTCTCTTCTTTCTCAAAATGCTGCAATTGTCTTTTTAAAGTATCTTTTTGAGCTTTAAGATACGCTATCTGCTTGTCAAAGGCTTCTTGCCTTATCTTTCTGGACAGTTCTTGTTTTTCGGCCAGTTGCCCTTTTTTCCTTATTAACTCTTTTTGCTTGGCATCTGCAATTGCCAAAGACTTCGATAGGCTGTCCTTTTCCTTCGCCAAGCTCTGACCTGGGGATTCATTGGCAAGAAAAATTACTAGGCCAATGAAGATCAATATTTTGGTCTCTTTCATGATAAATTGATTTAATGATTACTAATCCATGGCAAGAGTAGTTTTTCCGTTTTGAACATACAACTGAAGTGGGATTGATAATAGGATGAACGAGGTATGAAAAAAGTAGTATAGCGCTTGAAAGTGTAATTTACATTTTTTTTGGCTCGGTACCCATCAAGATATTCCTTTGGGTGTTTTAAAAAATCGACACGACAGGGATTTGAAGGTTTTAGATCCAAGCATCCTAGTAAATAGCAGTTCGCGTGATTCGGACAAAAACTGCTAAAATAGTGTCGTTTAAAACGGCTGTTTTATGGGATTGTCGGTTTATCGTGGTTAGTGCTTTCCCCTCACTTTCCCAATTTCAGTATCCGAAGAGCACCTTGAATTACCAAAACAAAAACGATTGTTCCTATAATTAAATCAGGTTTGCTCGAAGACAACCAATTAACCATAACTCCGGCTAGTATTACCCCCAAATTGATAATCACGTCATTCGAAGTGAAAATCATACTCGCTTTCATATGGGCCTCTTCTTTGCTCTTTGACTTTTGCAAAATGTAAAGGCAGATTCCGTTTGCGATAAGTGCAAAAATAGAAACGATAATCATTGTTGAGAAATCAGGAAGTTTCTCGGATCCGAAGAACCTCCTTAAAACTTCCACAAATCCGATAACCGCAAGTGTTATTTGGAAATAACTGGCAAGTTTGGCAATCCGTTTTTTCTTAATTAAAGTTCCGCCAACCGCAAACAAACTAATTCCATATACAAAACTGTCGGCAAGCATATCCAGACTATCGGCAACAAGCCCCATTGATTTTGAGATAATCCCTGTTGTCATTTCGATAATGAAAAAAGCAAAATTGATTAAAAGTACAGACCAAAGTAGCTTTTTTTGGTTCGTATTTTCTTCAAAGTCCGTTTGTTCGGTTTGTTCGGCCGAAATTTTTTTTCCGCCCAAATTCAGCTCGGTAACGGACTTTTCGATTTGATTGATTTCTCCGTTGTGAAAAACGGTCAATTTTCGATTCGGAATATCAAAGTCCAAATTCGCAATACTTGAAATTCCGTCCAATTTCATTCGGATGAGGTTTTCCTCAGACGGACAGTCCATTTTAGTGATTTCAAATATTGTTTTTTGCATCCTCAAAACTAAGACAAAATTTATTTGATAGTTTAGTTTCATCAAATGGCGGATAGAAGAAACGGTTTTGAAAATAGGTGAAGTCTTGAAAAACGTTCGCTTTACGGGACAGCTGGTAATTTAGAGATATTTCAGGTTATTCTGACTTCAGGGCGTCCACAGGATTAGCCTTAGCCGAACAATAGGTTTGATGGCCAATCGTTAAAAGAGAAATAAGTGCCAAAACAAATGCGGGAAATAAGAAAAGGTCAAACCCAACGCCGATTCTAAAAGCATACTGCTCAAGCCATGAATTTGCTCCTATAAGAATTGTTGGTAAGGCCAAAAAAATTGCGATAATTAGAAGCAGTAGGAATTCTCTAAACAACAATACCATTATGCTGCCAATACTGGCTCCAAAGACTTTCCTTACCCCAATTTCTTTTTTTCTAAATGTAACTGAGAATGAAACCAATGAAAACAACCCTATGCAGGCTATGAAGATTGCGAGGAGGCCAAAAGCAGAAAACAATTTTCCGAATCGTACTTCGGCCCGGTACTGATCGTTGAATTCATCCTCCAGGAAAAAATAGTCAAATGCCTTGCCGGGGAAAAATGACATATAGGTTTTTTCAATGTTTGCGAGTGATTCCTGTATGTGGGCCAGATTCACTTTAAATGAAAAGTAATTATCCTCGTCCGGTGAAAAAATAAATAGATATGGCATATGTTTCTCTCTCAACGAGTTCCAATTAAAATTTTTGACCACACCTATTACTTTATATGGCCTTAGGACATCAATACCCTTTATCCTTATAAGTGTTTCTCCGACGGCCTTTTCTGGGGTGCCCAATCCAAAAACCCGGACAGCCTCTTCATTAATAATGATATATGATTCACGATTTGATATGTCTTCCGTAAATGAACTTCCAGCTAGAAACTTAAGATCATAGGTTTCCGGAAAATTTAAACTGGCTGGAACCATACGGCCGTGCTGATTTTTGCTTACTGGATCTCCCAATTTCCGGAAATCAGCACCATTATAACCCTTCCCGGGAACTGAATGTGAACTCGCAATGTCGGAAATCGAAGAATGGCGAGCTAACGCGGTTCTGAAAGCCGGAACAATAGATTTAACATCGGTGCCCAAATTTATTCTTGGGCCTTTTACAACCAATATTTTTTCCATATCAATACCCAATTCCTGGTTTTTCATGAAGGTAACCTGTTTGTATACCAGATAAGTTCCTGCTATAAGAAGCAATGAAATCAGGAATTGAAAAACGATTAGCCCTCTGCGTAAGCTGGCATTTCCGACCTGACCTGTGCTATTGGCGCCTAGCATGCTGATAGGTTTAAAAGACGAGAGAATAAAAGCAGGGTATAATCCTGAGAGCAGCAGACCCAAAACAATGATTATGAAAAACCACATCCAAAATATCGGTATTTGCAGAAAGCTTAATGTCAATTCTTTGCCTAGGATATGGCTCAAAACAGGTAATGCTAAAGAGGCTATAACTACTGATAAGGTCGCCGCTATTAAATGGTCCAAAACAGATTCTATCATAAACTGACCTATCAACTGCTTCCTGAATGCTCCTATTGTTTTACGGACACCCACCTCTTTTGCCCTACGAATGGAACGGACAGTCGATAGGTTGATATAATTGACCCATGCCATAATAAGAATGGAAATGGCAACAATAAAATAAATTCGAACGTCACGAATACTCCCTTTGTTGGTTACAATGTCCCCAGACAGAGCACTAGATTTCAAATGAATATCCGTTATGGGTTGTAATACTACTTTCTCACTGATATTCTCAGAACCTCTGTATTCAGCGATTAGCTGGTCTAATTTTTTGCCAATAGGTTTGGAGTCGGCAGACCCATCTATTGAAATATATGTGACAAACAAATCCTGCTCCCAAGCCTCCCGGTTCTTGTATGAGTCGGTAACATCTGTATAGGAGTTTTCAAGGGAAAGCAAAAAATCAAATTGCAAATGACTATTGAGAGGTGGATTTTCCAATAAACCGCTAACCTTATAGTTTCCTTCTTCTACGGCCCCTCCGCCTAATAGCTTCAATGTCTTACCAATCGGATTATTCGTGCCAAAATATTTATGGGCGATCTTTTCGGTAATTACAATATTGAATTTTTCATCGAATACAGACTCCTTATTTCCAAGTTTGAGAGGGAAATTGAATACGTCTAAAAATGTGGTATCTACAAGGTGCATAATAAGAAATTCCTCATTGAAAGGTTCGCTAATATCAAGATTAGGCGTTACCACTTTTATACCTGCTTGGAGAAATCTTACATACCTCCTAATTTCAGGAATTGTTTCTTTACCACCTGGGCCCATTCCATAGGTGGTGAATGGATTTATAAGATTTCCTCCGTTCTGTGTTTTATCGATAGTAATACGATAAGTATCTCGAGAATTTTTATGAAAATTGTCATAGCTTAATTCAAAATGGATGTATTGAAAAATTGTTAGACAAATGCCCATTCCTACTGCCAACCCACCTATTGTAATCAGTGAATACCACTTGTGGCGTAAAAGGTTTCGATATCCTATTTTTAAGTGACTTCTATACATACCATAGTTCATTGCAGCAAACGATGTTGATTTCCGTATTGCAAAAGGCCTTAGGTAATTCAGGACCTGGCACCAATAATTGAGCCTGGCGCGAAAAGAAGATTTTTCTGTTTTATCTTGATAAAACCTTTCTTCCAGATCGCCCAACACCTCTTCGGCCAAATCGTCCCTTATAAACCAGTGAAGTAACCGTTTGGCCAGTTTGGGCGGAATGTTTTTATTATAGACCATTTAAGTGAACGACATAGTTTGATAGTATGCTATGCTATAAAGGCAAATTTTGCAAACGCCGGATATTGATTCCAAAGGGAAATTCTGAGTTTCTTGGATGCGGTAAGTGCCTCTTGACCACTTGCTGAAATGGTATATATCCTTTTTCTACGGCCTCCTCTTACCGCGGTCGGTTTGCCCAATTCAGAGGTCAGGAAACCTTTTTTGCATAATCGGTCCAGCGTAGAGTGAGTCGCTCCGATAGAAACCGATTTTCCGGTTTGGGACTCGAATTCTTCTGCAATTTTAAAAGCGTAGGCCCCATCTTCCAGAATGCCTACCAACAAAAGTATAATCTCTTCGAATTCCCCTAGGCGTGTCTCTTTCATATTGAAAAAGGTAAAATATTACTTAATTGTACAACTAATGTACTAAGAAATATTTTATTTATTCTACAACTTAGTAATTAATCAAGAAAAAGAATTTTTCGACAATTGAGGTCGTGCCGAAAAACGGCCATTAAAAAGGACGAATGAAGAAAATTGATAGTTTCCTATTAAACGTTGGTGGCTGTTGCACAACTCTGATTTACATCAATTCTTGTTTTCATAAGCCTTAGGAAATCGGTAACTTATGGTATGCAAGGCAGAAAGAACTACACCGAAAAACTGTTCCTCAGCTTCAGGCTGTCGGACCGTGTTCCCAAGGACAACCTTTACAGAAGGCTCCGGGAAACGCTCGAACTGGGTTTTCTTTATCGGGACACGAAGGAACTTTATGGCAGGACGGGCAACCCCTCCATTGACCCGGTGGTCTTCTTCAAGCTGTTGATCACCGGATACCTTGAGAACATCACCTCCGACCGGAAACTGGTGGAACACTGCAGTATGCGGATGGACGTGCTCTACTTCCTGGGCTATGATCTGGACGAGGAACTGCCATGGCACTCGACGATCAGCAGGACAAGACAACTTTACCCGGAATCCCTTTTTGAGAAGCTGTTCAACAAGATATTTGCCCTTTGTGTCGACAGCGGGATGGTGTCCGGCCACACCCAGGCCGTGGACTCGGCCCCGATAAAGGCAAACGCATCCATGGAAAGCGTGGTGCCGAAAATGCCCGCCACCCCCATGGACGACCACTTGAAAAAAGTGTCGGAAGAAAACGGGGCAACCGAACAAAGGCAAGGGAAGATTGATTCCCCCGCACATATCTCCGCTCCCGAACATGAGCTGAAGCGCATGGAAAAACATCACCAAAACCTGCGGGAGAGTCCGGTACGCCCCTCTGGTGCATCACACAAAAGAGCACGCCTGCTGAGCAACAAGACACACTACAATCCCCATGACCCGGACGCCCGTATATCGGTAAAGTCGGGCAAGGCCAGAAAACTGAACTACCGTTGCAGCATGGCGGTGGATACCGCGGAAGGGGTCATCTCCCATATCCAGGCGGACTTTGCCGACGGCAGGGACAGCCAATACCTGAAGGGTATCGGCCTAAAAGTCCAGAACCGTTTATGGAAGAGCGAGCTTATAATGACGGATTTACTGGCGGACGCGGGGTATTCCAATGGCGGGAACTACGATTTTCTTGAACAAAGGAAGGTCACCGGATGGATACCCGTCTTCGGGAAATACAAACCCGAATTGGAAGGTTTCCCATACAACAGGGAAAGGGACGAGTACAGTTGTCCAATGGACAGACCGCTGCCCTTCAAGCGGCTCAGTACCAACAAGGACGGCACCGTGCTGAAAAACTACTGGGCGGCACCAAGGGACTGCAAGGCCTGCCCCATGAAACCCCAATGTGCGCCAAAAACCAAATGTAAAAAGATAGCCAGAACGATATACGACGAACCATACCTGAGGGCCTACGCCCGACAGCACAGCGAAAGGGGCTGGCAAATGAAAAGACTCAGGCAAAGTACAGTGGAACCCGTGTTCGGCAGCCTGACCCAGTTCTACGGCCTGAGGAAAATAGGAGTACTGGGCAAGGCCGGGGCGCACAAGGTAATGCTCATGGCAGCGATAGCCTTCAACCTGAAAAAGTACCTCAAGAAAGGGGAGGGAAAACCCTCCATTGGTATTTTAAGGACCATTATGAGCACCCTACAAGGCTTCCTGACCGCTTTTCACCAGCAAATCCAACCAAGCAGGTTGTCCTAATGGCCAAGTGAAAACGGCCTGCTTAAATCCATATCTTGTACACAGACCTCTTCTGCAACGGCCACGTTCCTTAAGTAGGAACTAATCAAAAAGGCGCATTAATCTTTAGGAGTTTTAGGAATTATAATCAGTGCCAAAAAATATATATCTACTCTACTCTGATGGAAAAATTATCGACAAATAATTCCACATCACCAGCTGTGGGATTGGCAGTGGCCCCTATCTGAACGCGTTCATAGAAAGTCGGCTCTTGAAGATTGAACTCAATGCCCTTCGTAGCAAAAACATCCCTGAAAATCTGCGCATTGGGCATGTTCATGGCGTTTTCATTGATAACCTCCATCCCATTTATCAATAATTTGTTTTGGCCATTGTCATTGTCCGACAAGGTCATTTCCCATTCTATGGATACCCATTGGTTCCTGGGAAAGATCAAATCAGTCTGTTCCAAAGTTGTGCCGGAGATCTTGCCCCTTTCGATGGACAGATAATCATTTCCTCCCGACATCATCAAACGTACGCCCGGACATTGGTTTTCGGAGCCATAATTGTCTCCGACGTTGGGGTCCCAACAGGAGCAGCATTCCAGATCAATGAGCAGCAGATTCTGCAAAGGTTGGGTCCCGCTTATATAGAAATCGGCCTTGATTGTCACCTTATCCCCAGATCGTATGTTAAGCCCATTTTTCTCAATGTCCATTTTTGACAATTGACTATCAGATTGATATGCGAAAATCCTTAGCGCGTTTTCTCCTTCGGAGAATTGAGAATCGGTAATTGAAATCTCGTTGACTGCATTCGTGGGATCGGTCTGCTGTATGGTTGATCACCTTGAAGCGTTCAGGGAAAAAGTTCTTCCAAAAAGCCGTTCTGGGTCTCAAATCCGTCTTCGAACAAGAAGTTTTCCATTAAAGGTTCTTCCGAGCTATTGTCATCCTTATCACAACCTAAAAAAAATATAAGGACAATGACATAAACCAAGTATTTGAGTTTATTCATATGTATTTAACGTTAAGGCACCTGTCTTGTTGTACAGATTATGTCAAATCCCCTATGACGTGGAGGTACTAATAATTGATTTCGATGGTACAAGGAATTTGACTCTTGGAGACGTAAGGGGTCAGAATTTTTGGTTTATGGAAAATGGACACAAGTAAATACAATTACCTTTTAATGTTCGTTTTATGTTACTGCCTGATTTCTAATTGCAGAACTACAACTCCTTCTCCCTTATTGCGAAATAATATGCAATTGAAAGAACACAAATTCCAGGAATACCAATACCTAAAATAATCTCTTCCAAGCTATAATCTGATGTAAGGTGGTACTCCTTTAAAAGGTTGGAATTATCCGTGAGCGTTACCCCATAAAAGGGAATAAACGACCCTCCTGTGATGCTTCCGTCCAAAAAAGCGTTGATAATGAAATAACGGTATACGATGGTAATTACAAAAAGTGCCAGTACACTGAGCAAAGAATAGACCAGACTATTTTTTCTGAAATGTAAAGAACCTATAAGAACGCTGAGGGCCAGTATAATTCCGAAAATGAGTGGCATAAAATAATACATCTTGTCAAAATTCAATACTTCCAGATTCTCAATTAAATATGCGATTCCCGTCGAATCATATTTTGCATGCAGACCCGTGACGAACCAAGTGTCGAACAATCGAAACGAGGCCGTAAAAATCAGGCAATACAGGCTTATACCCAATACGGTGTTCAACAACCATTTTTCAAATGTGGAGTTCGGGAGCATCAAATATGAGATGCCCATCGAGTTGCTCTGGAATTCTGATGAAAGGACCCACGCGTACATGATCGGCCCTAGCGTCAGACCGAAGAAGAGAAACATTAACCTGGTCTGATGGTATACACTTGGCTTGATATACCCGGCGTACATAAAAAAAATCATGCACATCAAAATAAAAAGAACGCTACCAAGTATTTTAACGCCCCGCTCGGAGAGGATTCTACGGATCAACAACGTAAATCTTCTAAAATCAAATATTTCTTCCATGTTCAAGCACTTTTAAAGATTTGTCGGATTTTATTGGGGTCGGTTATACAGGCGTTGAACAATTGCTCGATATTGACTTCCGTATCTGTGTTATTCAGATTTTCGCACATAACGGAATATCCACCAACGGACGGCTCAATGTGTATTGTATTACTTTCATTCGGGATTTCCCTTTGAACCTGAAAAACGATTTTTTTCGATATTTCCGATATATCCCTGTTCAGGAGCAGTTCCCCGTTTTTTACCACAAGGACGTGGTCTATCATATTGTCCAGATCCCGTACTTGATGTGTAGATATTATAAATGTTTTATCCTTGGACGTTACGGATGCGATCAGTTTTCTGAACAAGCCCTTTGAGGGGATGTCAAGACCATTGGTCGGCTCGTCCATTATTAAAAGACCTGTATTGCAGGCAAGGGCAAATGCTATGATAAACTTCTTTTGCTGTCCAAAAGATAGTTTGTTGAGCTTTTTCGTATCCGGCACTTCCAACACCTCCAAATGTTCACGGCAACTTGAAAGCGAAAAATTTGGATAGAAGGAACCGTAAATCTTTAAAAAATTATTCGGCCCGATAGCGGGTACGTAAACTTCGTCGGGTATGATGTAGATATCCCTTAAAAATGCAGGACTTTTGCTGCTCGGGTTTTGTCCATTGATAGTTACCTTACCGCTGGTAGGACTGTTCAATCCGGTAATATTGTTCAACAAGGTGGATTTTCCCGCACCGTTCCTTCCCAAGAGACCATAAATTTTGCCGGGTTCCATGCTTAGGTTCAAGTCTGTGTACAGAGGTGTCTTTTTGTTATAATAAAAACTGAAGTTCTCGAAGTTTATCATCGTCTTGTTTTAAGTTATGGAGTTTTGTTTTTATAAATTATCGGGATTGGATAGTATCGATTACGGTTACTGGCTTAATTACGTTATGTCTAGGCAACCTAATCCCGCTACCAATCCCCATTTCCGATTTCCCGGAAATTTCAGGCAGGAATGTTTCCGCCTTGATACTTGTAAAATCAACGAAACTACTATTTGTTAGTTTGGCCTTCAAAAAGTTAATCTCGATAGGATTTTCAGTATCCCTAAAAATAGCGAAGGCGTTTTCGGACATTTTCATTTTTAATGTGTCCAGCCTTGCTTCGTTGCTTTCTATCTTTAATGTGGTAAAACCCTTGGTCTTTATTTCCAATCCCTCCATGGTTTCTAGGTCAAAATCCAAATAAGAATCGTTCGTTGATACCGATTTTAACCCATTGTAGGTAATCTGAATTTTGTACCTTCGAAACTGTCTCTGGTTCACTTTAGGGGTAAACAGATCTTTTTCGAATTCGATGATAAGTGTATCGTTGACCACCGAATATTTGAATTGGGTCTCGATTTCACTTTTATAGAACAACTTATTTTCAGTCCCTGGGGAGATATTGGTATAAGTCCTATTTCCACCCTCTATCCGGATATGGGAAAAATCCAGAGCTTTTTGTACAGGATATTCCCAGTATTCATCGGTTTTGTCGATCTTATCGAATTGTTTTTTAAGTTCAAATCCGTTGTAGATTATTCCAACGAAAAGCACTAGAATAAGACCGTAGATTATTTTCTTGCTTTTTTTCATTGTTCAATACTCATTTGAATTTATCCTGTAACCCGGCACATTTGTTTATTGAATAATTTAGTGCCTCTAACAAATGGAAGACTTAAGTTTGAGGATGTTCCTATATTTTTGAGACGATTTAAAACGGAAGCTGTTACAATCTTAACTTGAAGTTGATTGAAACCCTATAATAACTGTTAAAGATTGTTCTTATTTGGATTTGTCATAAGCGACTAGGAGTGGGTTTTTATAAGCCCCATAAACTGCAGATTAAAAAGACTAAAGAACAGAATTCTCAGATTCCCAGAATACCTTCCTTTTACCGAACTTGATTCTTACACTTCTCATAGTTGCCAAAGACATTCTATTATTCATTCAATCCGAGTTTGGGCTTTACCATTTTTAAACACGCTATTTATTTTTAAGGTATTGCTAATCGATTCTAGAGGATTCGCATCTAAAAGTACCATATCCGCAACTTTACCTTCTTCAATAGATCCGAGTCGATCTTCAACTTCTAACATTTTAGCGGCATTTAGAGTCCCCATCTTGATTATTTGCCCAGGATCCATACCACCTAGTTCCAATAATTGCATTTCTTCGTGCAAACTATACCCTGGCAAAATAAAATCATTTCCTGTATCTGTTCCAAGTACCATGTTCACTCCATTTCTAGATAATTGAATGAAATCCTCCACCTGAAAACCGATCACTTGCTTCAGCGTAGGATTATCGAAGTCGTAGTATTCCTGAAAGAATTTCACAAATTCCTCGGCCCGGAAAATATAATCCGGATTGTTCATTTTCTCGAATTCTTTGGCGGGAAAAATATCTTTAAGCCCCTCAAAATCAAACCACTCAGGGTTTTTAGGGGACATCATGCTCTTGTCTAACATTAGGGTGGTCACCCAGGAGACACTATCGCGATATATTTTTTGGATCAGTTCTTTATCCTTCTCGAAATCCAAATCCACACCAGTGTAATGTAGCAAGTTCTTGATTCCTGCGTCAATAGCCATTTTAAGTTCAAGATTATCACTGACATGTGCGAATACCTTGGTCCCATTCTTTAACGCCTCTTTGTTGACGTGATCGACAAACTCTTGTGGCATACGTTCAACGTAAGGCGGGTATGGTCCATCTTCGATGGTCAACTTAATACCTGAGATGGGATATTCAGAGACTTGCTTTACCAGTTTTGAAATTTGTGCGGTATCCTTTAAAATGAAGTAAGTCGATCCCTCTTTCCAATTACTGCTAGTATACGTTTTCACCGGATGGCTGCCTTCTGCGATGAGGTGCTGACTCGTATGAAAAACCCTTGGGGCCGGAACGGAATCCTGTTCGCCCATTTCCCGCATTTGACGAAAATAATCATTCGTACAAGTGCTTCCCCCTGTTATCAATATAGAGGTCACTCCGTAATGCATGAATCTTGGGAAGTCGCCTTTAAAATCCCCGGTATGCGCATGACAATCAAACAGCCCGGGAATAAGATATTTACCGGTGCCATCGACAACCTTCTTTTGCCCCGAGAATACCACCTCTACGGTATCCATTTTAGAAATTTTTGAATCCTTGATATAGATATTTGCATTTTTTTGTAAGTCTTTTCCAGTGCCGTCGATTAGGTTGACGTTTGAGATTATTAGGTCATAATTTGTTTTGGCTTCTTTTTCCTTTTTACAGGAAGAGATAGCTATTATCGATACCAAGAGAATGATATTTGATGTTGTCTTCAAAAGCTTTCTCATAACCTGATTTTCATTTTAAGGTCGATTTATAAACCTTGCCATCTTTCATCACAAAATTCACTTTTTCAAGTACGGTAATGTCTTCCAAAGGATTTCCCTTTACAGCAATGATGTCAGCCCACTTTCCTTCTTCGATGCTTCCCGTTTTATCTTCAATTCCTATAAGCTGGGCAGCTAAAATCGTAGCCGATTTGATGGCATCGATTTCGGTCATTCCAGCTTGAACCATCAAATTGAATTGCTCTGCATTACGCCCATGTGGGTATACCCCAGAATCCGAACCGAAAGCCATTTTCACACCTTCGTTATAGGCTTTCTGAAAATTGTTAAGAAATCGAGTATATAATTCATTGTTACTCTCCCCTAACTTTCTATCACTGTAATCTTTGTTCAGTTCGATATGGGAGTAATGGGCCGCAAGTAGATCCATCACAAGATAAACACCCCGTTCCTTCATCAATCTGATGGCTTCTTCGTCCATCAAACTTCCATGTTCAATTGAAGTGATACCCACTTTTACGGCATTCTTTATTCCATCGGCTCCATGGGCATGGGCCGCTACTTTTAAACCTTGTTTCTTTGCTTCATCTACGGCTGCCCTAATTTCTTCTTTGGTATAAGTGGCAGCTCCCGGTATGGACCCGCTCGTCCCAAAACCACCCGTCGCCGTAATTTTTATAAGATCGACTCCCTGTTTGATATGACGGCGCACTTGTTTTCTTACTTCATCAACTCCATCGGCAATGGCTGCGGGATTCTCCTCTAATAGGAGATGGGGGGCCATCCAGCTCTCCCAATCCCCGTGGCCCCCGGTCATTGTGATGGCCGGGCCACTGGCATACATTCTAGGCCCCGGGATTATTTCCCTGTCAATAGCATCTCGCAAGGCGACATCGCTATAGAAAATGCCCCAAATGTCCCTGACCGTTGTAAATCCCGCATCAAGCGTTTTTTTTGCATTTAATGTGCCCATTATACCGTAATTGGCAATGGGTAGTTCCCATTGGTCAATGGATTTATCATAAAAGTTCAACACGAGATGGGTATGGCAATCGATGAGTCCCGGAAGAATGGTGTATTCAGAAAGGTCTATAATGTTTTCATAATCATCTTTGGTGTCTACTCCATCGACCTTAGCGATTTTTCCAGCCTCTATTATGATAAGTACATCTTTAGTTATTTGGCTTTTTTCCACATCGACCATTGCCCCCGCATGAATTACTTGGGCGGGAGTCGATTTTAGGGAATCGCCCTGCTGCGAAAATGTTTCGGAGCCAAATAATAGGATAGACAGTAAAAGGAAAAAATTTCTGGAGCACCCCATAAATAAAATATTTAGTAGTCTAGTTCTTGGGGGAAGTACGTAACAAGGTATTAAAAATAATTATTCATGGGTTCTTTCCGTAGAGTATTTCATGGATAGGTGTTTATAGTGTATGATTGGTCTTAAATCAGCTGAAGAAGGGATTAGCCAATGTCTCAAAAACTGTTCTTTTTACGGGTCAAGAAAAAACTTAACGGTTTGTGTATGGTTAGTTGCGTGGCTTACGCATCTAATTTAACAAAAGGAAACCGAACCTTAGGAAAATCCTGCGGATTTTCCGAGTAACACAGACCCAAGCAATTAATTATACACGGTTTTACCACACGTTTTTTATTCTTCTTTTATAGCTTCTTCGATTAATTTCCCATTTTCATAAACAACTAATTTTTTAATTTTCCCTCTTTTTTTTAAAAACTTGATTTGAATATTATTCTGGTTCAAATAGAATGTATTCTCATTTTCTGCAAGCATTTCAGCACTCCATACATCTTTTTTGTCCACTATGTCCGTCATTTTGAGAGCTTCTCCTTCTTTTTCTATGTTGACCATTCTATCAGAGGCTTGATAATTTCCTTCGTATAATCTCAGAGTTTTATCATCAAGCTGAATTTTTCCATATGGAATGTGGTTATAACTTATTGTTCTTGCAAGTTTCCATTCATCATTGTCAAACCTCCATATACTCGTAAATTTAGCTTTTGATATAGGCTTACTAGTGTTATTATCTATTACGAGATGAAAAATATGTTCTCCATTTTCAATAGCTCCGTAATTTGTAATAGGGTATACTTCTAGACTCTCATTTATGAGTATTCTTTTAATTTGTTGTCTTTCTCGTTGTTCTCCGCAAAACAAGTTCATTGACTTCATTTCATTTTCTTTGGAGACTGTTAAGCCCTGCTTATCGTGATAAAACTCATAATCAAAGGCTAAAAAAGACTTATATTTTTTGAGGTCACAGTCATTAAGTGCTTTAAAAAATGTACTGTCAAGTTCTGAAATTGTGTTATATAGTTCTCCACTTCTTTGAGCAAAACTTTTTACACAAATTATCAAGACGAATATTGTTATTAGTTTTAATTGTATCATTTTTTAAATGTGTGGTAACAATTGGATATAGTTGCGAGTAACTATATACATCAAATTTAAGAAATATAGTTACCAGTAACTATATTCCCATTATATCCATAACCATGAAGTTTAAGCTTTTAGAGCTGGTTTCATTCATGAATGTTACGGTGCCACAAAACGGCGAGTTAAAGCAACGGAATGAGTACGAGGAGCGGATTTCCAAGAATTGTTCGTTTTCTGGGATGTCAATACGGAAAAGTGTTTTGTTCAAGAAATCCTGCCATCGGGCGATAATTAATTCAAGG
>CANLWG010000028.1 GCA_947494715.1 uncultured Flavobacteriaceae bacterium
CTTTAAGACTCAGTAAAAACAACCTACTCGGGTCGATATCTTGTTCAAAGACCACTTCCAACGGCCACGAACGTTTTATGAAACTTACATTGTTTTGGCTAAAGACAGGATCTAGAAATCCTATCTAATTCGACTAAAACCGGTCTGTCATATCCCAGATTTTAAGCGTTTCTTTATTTACTAGTACCGCCACACTAAAATCAAAGCGTGTTTACTATGTTTAGAGTGGAATTTTTGTATGCCACTTGGAACTGCCTGGGCATTGGCCCCAGGGTGGTTCGTTGGAAACATAAAACCGTACTTCTACAAAACTGTAGACTTGTTTTATCAGATTTAGTAGTACTACCTGTTCTTCATTGGGAATATTATCAAGTCCAATCTCTTTGAGTGCGATTGTTTCTTCCGTCAATTGCTTGGTAAGACTTTGAATTATTCCAACCGATTTTGGTAAATACGGATCTGCATGGGATGTTTGAAGAAACCTTTTTGCAAAATTTTCTGCTGCTAATTTATCCGTAACGTTCCATGGACCAACAATATAGATTAGCTTTTTTAAAGTATCTTCCGGACTCAATTTTGAATCGGTATTCGAAAAACAGCCTACCGCACCGGCAATTGGTAAAAATGCAAGTAATCTAGAACTTTGGATTACAAATTTACGTCGTGTTAAACTTTCCATTAATATACTATTTGGTTGTTTCTAAATGTGCTGCTAACCTTAATGCTAGGGCAGCTATTGTTAATGTGGGCGGATTAGAACCCATATGTGGAAAAACAGAGTTGCTAACAAGATGTAGATTTTCCAAACCAAAAACCTTAAGATTTTCATCGCATACTCCTTCTTCCGGAATTTTTGCCATAGCAGTTGCTCCGGAAGGATGATAGCCTAACCCAAAACCTGGCGGAGTTACTTCAGAAACCTCTTTTGCCGACATTGCTTCTGCCAATTCAGGTGCCAACGCTACAAACTTGCTATAGGATTTGCGATCCCATTCTGTCAGTTTCATAGTAACTTTTGCAATTGGATCTCCAAAAGAATCCAAATTCCCCGTATCCAGTTCCAAAATTCCCTTACCTTCCGATTCTGTCATTATCGAAAGAGTAGCCATATTTGGCAAACTATCTTTGAGGTTTTCGAGGGACACCATATTCCCATGTCTGGACCAGGTTGTTGCTTCATTCCCGATGGGAAACCAATCCATCGCAGGGGATGCATACATGGTAAATGTGGGTTCTTCTATCCTGTTGCTATGTTTGCGAAAATGATCCGAAACCATAGTTTCATACCCCAACCGTCTTCCAACGTGCTGTCCAGCATCTAAAGCAATATATAGATTGTCATGATCATTGAATCCCACTCCTAGTTGTCCTCCCATATTTCCAAGACCATTTTTATGTATTCCATTGTCTGCAGATAATAACAACATTCGAGGGGTTTCTACTCCTCCCATTGCCACAATAAAATTCTTGGCAACGACAACAACTTCCGATTTATCCTGAAGATGGATGGCGTGTGCCGCGATTATTTTATCTCCTTTTGAGTTCGTCTCCAATTTTCTAACGCTCAGGTTTTCCAAGACTTTTACGTTGTTGTGTTTTTCTAAAATTGGAAGATGGACCCGGTCAGGGGAATATCGTGCGCCTGTTGGACAAAACTTGCAAGCCCTACAGGCCTGGCAGGCCGAACGTCCTCGAAAAGGAACAGAATTAACCGCCCTCGGACAAGAATGTCCGGTAACTCCAGCTTTCTTTAGGGCGGGAGCCAGAATTTCGCTGTCAAAATAGGAAAATGGATGACCTGGCATAGGATAAGAACCCGATCTTGATGATGCATATGGATTATCATCGTTTCCAGAAACCCCAATTTCATTTTCGGCCTCTAGAAGCCAGGGTTCCAATTCGGAATATGATATTGGCCAATCACGACTGTATCCATAACGCGTTTTCACCTGCATGTCCTCTTCTATAGGGCGCATCATTAAACCCTCAAAATGAAGTGCGGTTCCACCAATTCCAAATAATCTGTAATTGGTCCACTCCACAACCAAATCATCAGTTTTGGCTGAACTTAGCGGGGTAATAACTCTTGGATCGACATTGTCATTATAATTGGCAAAATCATTTAAATCCTCTTTACTTTTACTTAAAAAATTTGCCCGGTCCTTTTCGGTAAATCGGGGCCCCTGGTCCAGTATTAAAACCTTCTTGCCAGTGGTAACCAATTTACTGGCCAGTAAAATTCCTGCGATGCCTCCTCCTAAAATACAGTAGTCAGCTTTTATTTCTTCATTCATTTTGATCATATCTTTATAATTATTTAATTGCTTTTCCCCTAATTTGCGGTGTGATGGGAATAAATGGAGAGTAGGAATTGTATTCTTCTATTGACAAATCATTAAATCCAACTGACTCTATTAAGGATTGGGTATCCCTCATGGTATTACAACCTTCAAAAAACCAAAACCAAGGTTTAAAGGTCAAATTTTGAATGAGGGATACAATGGTATTTTCCCTGGCCCTTACGTGCTCAATGAACACAAAAACCCCAGAAGGTTTTAAAATGCGCTTTATCTGTTCAAGACATTGTATAGGATTGGTTACCGTGCACATCACCAAAGTACAGACAACAAATTCAAATGAGTTATCGGGCAAATCCATATCTTCCCCGACAATTGTTTTTATCTCTAGATGTATCCCATGTTTTCTTGCACTCCTTTTAAGGTTGCCATGCATATGAATATTGGGTTCAATAGCAATTAATCTAGTTCCCTTTCTTAGGTATCTCATATTGGCTCCTGCCCCTGGGCCGATTTCGACGACAGTTTCTGGGTGATCTTTAAAAAGTTCTCTTTTATATTTTCCAAAAAGATGGTTCATGTAGCCGGAAAGCACTTTGAACATCCATGAGTTGACAGGACCGCGAATAGCATTGTTTTTGAATGTGGTACACATAATTTTATTTTTATATATATTAATATCCATGACCATGAGGCATGATTTTTAACGTTTTATGCAAAGGCTTACTATTGAATTGGCGACTTTTTCTTTAAAGTAATTAGTGTTCTAATAGGGTAGATTCTCATAAACCCAAAATGGTAATGGGCATTTATTCAATATTAGTTACTGAACAAACCAGAATTGTGGTGCTAGGATTTAGTAAGATTCCAAATTGATGGTGAAATTGCAATTGAAAGTGACAATTCCCTGACCGAAATTTGAAAGGTTCACCTCGCCGACTAAGGCAACTGTACCTTCCATATTTTCAAAATCAAAGGTTGTATTAATGACATTGTTCTCGACAGGAGTAAACGAGGTATCAAAATTACCCCCTTCAACTGGAGGTCTTAAGACTTGTAACACTTGGTTTTCAGCCTGTATAGTGCCGCGTCCGTCAATATTGATTGAAGTTATGACCCTAGAAGTTATTGTTCCGTCACTCGGAGTATCGCTACTCACAACACAATCTTCAAGTGTTCCTATTATCTTCCCTGTATCGAAATCTACAATTTCCATCAAAAAACAGACAGGCTCTAAAGTTTCACCCGTTTTCGGATGTATAATGGTTTTAGGTTGTCCCAACACAATTCCACGTGCAGTGACTTTTAGTTGTAACTGTTTAGGGTTGGGAACATCTTCTGCGTAATCATCACTATTGCAACCAAATGTGAATACTGTAAGAGCAGCTAAAGAAATCTTCTTGATAATTTTCATAAGTAAAATTTAATTTATTATAGTTATTGATTGCTTTCGCTTAAAGCAACAAGGGATTTGCGAAATCATCCATTAAGAAAGGGCATTCAAGTTAATGACCTGGATTTCCACATTGCAACCGATAAAAAAAATGGACGACCGTTTCGGGTATGTCAATGTACTTATTCATATTAGCTACTAATTGAAGCCATTGGTCGATTTTTGAATTGAGAAAGGGGTAACCGTCTTTCACTATTTTTATGTGTGAAACTCTTTTGTTCTTTTCGTTTGAAAAATAATCCTCCCTAAAGAATGTGTAGTTAGCCTTAACTTTAGTGGATGAAAGAGATGACAGTGGAATTTTATCATTGCGCTCTAAAAGGTTTAACCAATGATCCATTGTTTCCTTGTCGAATAGTACTTTTTCTTTTTTAAATGTGTCCGCAGAAGCAACTTCATCACCTTCATATGGGTTTATCGTGTCTGATATATAGTTTATGGCCATTATGGAAACGGGCTTGCCTACAGAGACAGAATCATCATTCGTATTTACCGGTAAGTTTGCACCAATAGCGGCGAATCCTTTAAAAATATTCGGAATAGTTTTGGCTAGTTTATAACACATGTTTCCCCCATTTAAGTAACCTACAGCGAAGACATTTTTATGGTCGATACGGTATCTTACTTCCATTCTTTTAATGATAGATTCAATAAAAATCACATCGCTCATACCTTTGATTTTTGTTTCGAAAGAAGCTTCTTTTCTACAAGAATTCCAGTAATTTCTATAGCCTTGAGGGTAGACAACAATAGTACTTGCTGTCTTATCTGCCAATTTGTTGAACTCAAATCCAGTAGCGGTTTGTATGGACTTCGAAGTCATTCCATCCCCGTGCAAAACAACTATTAGCCTTGGATTAGGAGTTGGAAATTGAGGGATATGATATTCAAAGGTTCTCCAGATATCATTGACCTTAATGGAATCTAAAACAGTTTTTTTTTCATGACCTCCGCTGGCATTTATGTTAGCCGGGCAAAGGGTGATAAATGTAGCTAAGCAAATAACTCTCTTGATAATCTCCATGATGTTCAGATTTAATAATTGATGAATTTCTTAGGCTAAAGCGCTATGCTTTTCTTCTAGTCTTCTTAAGTTTGAGTAGTTTTCTTGAAGGGAATGAACTTCAAGGGTATTAATAAATAACCAAATTGAACCTGGTAAAATCTCCACAGGAGTTATTAATTCAGCAATGAAATTTTCCATGATTTTTAATTTAAGTTTTAATATCACAAATGTATAAGCGGTTAAAAACCTAAACGAAAAATTGGGCTTGACCTATGTTAGGATTTTTCGATCCTGGGTTAAAAAAAGCCATCATTAAAATGACGGCTTGAATTCTTTCTGATCGTTTTAATATTAAACTAAGATTTTTCGATTAGTTTTTTTTATCTGTTGTTATTTTTTCTTTTTTCACGTTTTCGTTTTCATCTTTCAAATTCGCCTTAATTTATTTCGAGCTGGTTTTTCTATAAATCTATAGGTAATAGCAGCAACAAAAATTACGATTATGTATAGAATTAAGGCACCAATCCAATTTTGTGAAAAATCGATTTTATCTGGTGGTAAAGGCATTCCTCCTCTGATTAATGAAACAATAAACACTGTAAGAATAATTGGGATATGGACCATATAGATTGAATAAGATATATCACCAAGGTATTTGAATATCCTACCATTTAAAATTTTTCTTAAGTGTCCTTCGGCGTAAGCCGCTTGCAGAACAAGGAGTGAAAAAACAGGTATGGCTAACGGGTCAGGAAGCAAGTCTTTGAACCAAAAAAGGAAAAGACCTGCCCAAATCACTAAAAACCAGTATCCATTTTTCAGCATTTGTTTCCATATCCGGTTTTTATATACTTCGTAGGTTATCATACCAAAAATGAAGCTACAGGCTCCTCTTAATAAAGCAAAACCTGTAATTATATCAATTGTATTAAGTGGGCGATATTTTAACTGTTCTGGGGTGAATTGTCGCTGTGTAGTGATTTCTTCTATCCATTTGGGCTCAATTACATAGCTCAAGTAAAAAAGGGACATTAGCGCACCTATTGCCAGTACTATTTTTATAAAGTATTGTTGCCTATTCATTATCCATACGATAAATGGAAACAAGATATACAGAAACAATTCAACACTTATTGACCAAGATGCTGTATTCCATGTAGCTTCCATGTGTGTTCCCCAAGCGTGAGTTAACGTCAATATTCCAAAAATTACAGAATTATCAAAAATGTTTTGAATTATGACAGGTGTTTGCTCAAAAACTATTTGAGACTTCATGTAGATTATCCACATGAACAGATAGAAAAATGTGAAGATATGAAGAGGGTATATCCTTGCAAATCTTGCTTTAATAAATTGCAAAATTTTTTCCTTCTCTATTTTTCGTTTGAACCATTCTCCATAAACATGACTCATAATAAATCCACTTAAGACAAAAAATAAATCTACCATTAAATATAATTTGGAAATCATAAAATTCTCAGGCATTGTTAGTGGGGCAATGAATATGTGATAGTGAAAAAAGACTACTAAAGTTGCGGCTATCCCCCTGAGCGGCGTTAACGAAGGAATGAATTTGGTTTGATTCATTTTAGTTTCTTATCTGTTTCATGTAAGCGTTGCATTTATACATTGTTTACTGTACAAAACTATATGCAATCATATACTTAAACTAAAAATTGGGCTTGACCTATGTTAGGAATTATACCGTTCTAATTCTATCGTGGTTGCTAAACTCTAAATGGAAATATTATTCAGTCCTACTACTGTTATTCATTTCCGTTTCATGTTACTAAGACAGCAGCTATTCCAATACTGAGGATGAAGAAAATCAGGATAATAGAAACATTGTTAATGATTGTGATGGTATCTGAAAATTAATTGATCATGCTTTCTAAAACAGCTCTATGTATGGAGAAAATGTGCGCGCTGACATATTATCAAAGTTTTTAAAACATAGGTGTTCCTTTTGTGTGAATTTATGATCAAAACAATAAAATAAGATGAAAAAGATTGAATGACAATACCAGTAACAATTAACCGTTGTCCATGCTAGGAACTTATTTTTTTTCTAATCCTACTAAGACTTTCTGGGTGGATGCCTAGATATTTTGCAATTTTATTTACAGGGATATGGGAGATATGCTGAGAACGAGTCTGGAACATTTCAACGTATCTTTCTTCTGCTGTTTTGGTCAAAAGATCTTTTTCTCTATTAGACTTTCTTATATAACCGTGTTCTGTCGCAATTCTTCCAAACTTGTTCGCATTAGCAGAAAATTCATATGCACGCATTAAGTCTTTGCGCTTGATTATTTCCATTTCAGAGTCCGTCAATGTTGTTATTTGTACATCTGTAGGGCGTTGGTCCAAAAAGGAGGTATAACCACAGAACAGCTCGTTTTCAAAAAAAAAGTCGATTATCTTTTCGGTCATATAGCTTTTAATCGTCATCTCAACTATGCCTTTATTCATAAAGTAAAGAGAATCTTCCACCTGTCCATATTTTGTTATACTAGTCCCTTTACCAACTTTAATTGTTTCTGTGGTAAAAGGTAACTCTTCATAAGAGAACGACGTGTTTAAAACTGAGTTAAAAAAATCTACAAACAACATCTCGAACTTGGGTTAAAATAACACAATATTAAAATTACTGTTTTTTGATACATGACGATTAAAAATTCGACATACTAAAAGAAGCCCCATTATTTTGAAAATCCGGTGGAATCTTAATAATGTGGTTTTAAAAATAACCATTGATTGAAGAAAATTCCTTTGGGTTTAATAACGGCTACCAAAAAAGAAGGTTCAAAGAAAATCGGTGAAATCCAAAAAGGGTTCGTTTTGTAGGAAGATTCTATTTTATTCGCCCCTTACTCTTAATACTCTTTTTAAAAATTAACCTTAACTATAAAAATGAACACAATCTTTTTTTCTGTTTTCTGCAACATTTATTACACTGACCGGTCTAATCTATATATTGGGCGCAATGAACCTAAACGGAGCAACGGACCAGAATCTGGTTGAAAGAATACTGCAAGGAGAAACTAAGGCTTTTAGTGCCCTCATCGGTAATACAAAAGGATTGGTATCCCAGATTGTTCATAGAATGATCGGTAATGTGGAAGATCGAAAGGACATCGCACAGGAAATCTATATAAAGGTGTTTCACAATTTGTCCAGTTTCAGGTTCCATTCCAAACTCTCGACATGGATCGGACAGATTGCATATAGAACCTGTTTGAATTATCTGGAAAAGAAAAAGCTCGTTCTTTACAGCATGGATCGGCCTGAAGATTCAGAAGAATTGATAACCGGTAAAGCAATTGCCTTTTCTGTTGACAATTTGGAAGAATGGTTACAAAAGAAGCAACTTTCACAAATACTCGATCTCGCCGTAGAAAAATTGCCGCCGCTGTATAGAACCATAATAATATTGTTCCACCAGGAGGAATTGACCTATAACGAAATACAGGAGATTACCGATTTGCCATCCGGTACTTTGAAAAACTACTTATATAGGGCTAGGAAAAAATTAAAGGCTGACCTATTGGCCCAGTACAAAAAAGAGGACCTATGAAGTTGACACATTTAAACGAAATCGAAATCCAGCAATATTCGTTCGATACGATCGACTGTGATCAGTATGTTATAGAACATATGAACACATGTGATTACTGTAAAAAAAAGGCTGCTGATTATTTAAAGATTTCAAAGGGAATCAAAGAGATGCCCGAACCCACCTTTGATTTCGACATAGAAGAATTGGTTTTAGAAGGGCTGCACACTTCATCAATATCCAAGGAACGCAATTACTTACCCTATTCCTTGATCGCTCTGGGCATAGGCATCGCTATGGCATCCTTATATTTTTTCATTGACAATCTTGCGGCCCTGTTTATTTTCGACAATCCATTTATGGTGTTCCTTATTGTGGGAATCGCAATTTTTATATCTATACCCATTGGCCTTGATATGGTCATATCGTTCAATAAAAAACTGAAAATAATGGATTATTTATGACGTAGCTGCAACATTAAGTCGAATGGGCTGTCTAATCCAATATAAGATAATACTAAAAAATGATAACAATGACAAGACCAATATCATTACTGATCGAACATGGTATCGATCAACAAGTGTTTAATGCCTGCGCTGCAATTTTTGTAGTCATTATAGTGATGCTGTTTTTTTTATCGATCCTGAAAAACGTACTGGAACATAAAATAAAAAATAGGATTATTGAAAAAGGGGTGCCGGACAATCTGGTTACATCTATCTTAAAAACCACTTCCGGTGTAGGCAAACAGTTGAATATTAAATGGTTTTCCATTTTGTTTGGAGCAGGAATCGGACTTTTCATAGTGGACCATGCCCTTCCGTTGGGTATACATTCCCTGGCAATCATGGCCGTAAGTATTTCGATTAGCTTTCTCGGATACTTCTTTTATTTACAGAAGTCAGGAAAATAAATTTTCATCTAAACTTAAAAAATGAGAAATAATGGACTGCTCTCGAAAGGAGCCTGGTATAACTACATCTTAATTGTATGTTTATTTGCTGGAATCCCGATATTGAACGCACAGAACCATCTCCCTATTATCAAGGCAACCTCCACTTCGGTAAACGTTCAGGACGGACCTTTTTTTGAAAGGGAAATTTGGAACCTCTCTCCCGAAATCAAGCCGGACGTGTATTATGTGCAAGGGGTAAAGGATAATAGAAAAGTAACATTTTATACGGATATTGATTCCATTGCTTTTAACGTCAAGGAGGGGCAATACTATGATTTTATAATTCTTCTGAACAATAAGGATTCATGCTATACGCGTCTTTCAACGGAACCTTTTCCAAAAGACAACCGATGGAACCGGATAGATAAATACGCCAATATCAAATCCAAACCGGATACCATTCCCTTTTTGCTCCAATCGGACAATAGAATATACTTCAACGGGAAACTGAACGGTTCTGAAAATCTGGTTTTTGGATTTGATACGGGGGCGACTGGGATTACACTTTTTCCAAGTGGTCTAAAAAAAGTAAATATGAAGTTTGATGGGAATTCCCAAGGAACCAGTTTTGGGGGAATATCGCATAACGAGTATAGTAGTCAAGGTAACAAGTTACAGATAGCCGATTTGATGTGGGAGAATCTGCCTGTGGCATACAATGAAAATGGAATTATGGACGGATTGCTCGGATTTAGGATATTTCAAGACGAAATTGTGGAGATAGACTATGATAAAAAGATATTGGTAATCCATAAATCGGAATTCGGTATAGATGGTACATATTCAAAATCGAATATGATCATGAGAAGAGGAACCATGCCATATTTTAAGGTGATTTTGGATACGGGAGAAAAAGAAATAACCGATTGGGTATGTCTTGACACCGGGAGTTCGGGCACTATTAATTTCGATAGCGAGTTTACCAAAAGACATGACCTTGAGACTTCATTGGAGATAGTCGGAGAGAGCAACGCCCGGGGGTTGGGACCTAATACGGTCAAAAATCATGTAGCCATACTCCCCAAAATTTGGGTAGGGAATTTTGAAGTCACGCAAATACCCGTTTATCTCGCACAACCGACCCATAACAATTTTGAATCATTTCAGCTTATAGGAAATGATCTGTTGAAAAAGTTCAACACCATAATAGATTATAGGAACAACTACATCTATTTTAGGCCAAACTCCTTAATGGCCAAGCGGTTTTCCTACAATAGGACGGATAATAATTTTGCATCGATCAAAGAAGGGTCAGCGGAGATTGGGCGAAAGGCTTTTGAAAAATATATTGGCATCTACGATATGAGAAATCGATCCTCGATCAACATTACCGTGGAAAATGGGAAACTTATGGGAAGTATGAACAATAGCAAGAAGCTTGAGTTGATAGAAAAAGGGAAAAACCTTTTTGAAATTGAAGGTATCGAGATAATCGTCTTGTTCAAAGAGGAAGTAACTGGAGGCATAATTGGCCTGACCATATCGCAAAATGGTCTTGAGAATTATGGCCATAAGGCGAAACTCTGAACCAACATGCTCTCAATTTATTATTAGTTTCCTTGTGTAACCTGCGCTAGAAGATTCTAATTCTGTAACTAGATTCTTTAATTCCATTATTATTTGACCCTTTCATGTTAACCGAGTCCTCGAAAAAGAATCCTTTGCATCCAACAAAAAAATATTGTCGAAATTAATCGATAAACCTTATCTGTGCTCCAAAAAACGTTCTTTTTATGAAACTATTAGAATCGATCTAAGTACTTCAGAAATCAATTCAACCGCATCAACTTTTTGACCAAGCCATCAATTTGATGGACGTTAAGAAATTTAGCATTTAATTGGTCATCTGCTTCAAATTGAAAATCGAAGGTCCAGAATCCATTGGAAGGCAGATAAAACTTGTCATTTCCAAAGTATACCATTTCGGCATTCATCTCAAAATGTAGTTCCCTGTCGATTACCGTTAGTGTATGGTCCACCAACTTTATCTCAAATAGTAATTCTCCATCCGAGTACTTGCCGGCATATTTTTTTAGTTCCTCTGTTTTTAAATTGAAAGTGGGAATCAATCCGGATTTTGTGATTTTCAGGGAATCCAGCATTTTGTTGACCCCTGGGAAATTGGGATTCAATTTATAGGCCTCCTTATAGTACTGTATGGCCTTGTTTTTATCCCCCCGTTCCAAATAGGACCGTGCCACCGCTTCATAAATTTCCACCTCTTTTTTATCGTTCTCGATAAGTTTGAGCCCTAATTTGAGCTGTTCTTCAAACAGATTCCGTTGGGTAAGTACATATAAAATACCTGAATACTCCTCGGTGCTCAAGTCCCAGTCTTGGCCGAATTCATTCTTTATTCGTTTGGAGCGTAACTTAAAAGTCTCCAGTCCGTGATTGATGTAATCCTCGGACGGATAGGGAGCATGCCAATCCCTATAAAAGAATTGGAAGCCTTCCAAATTGCTGATCAGGGGAACCGATCCATGGTTTTCTTGTGGATGTACCTTATATGCCCATCTCAGGTTCTTGGGGTCTATGGATTCAAGTACCCCAACTACCTTCATTAATCCTCCCAACATGGTACCCTGTTCGTTTCCCATGGTCATATACAACAGCCCCTTTAAGTCTGGATTTTCTTTTAACGACCGCTCAAAGTACAACACCATCTTTTGGTCTTTCCACCATAAACTGGGACTGATCGACAAATGCGCATCGAATAGCTCTGGGTCGGTAACCAAGGAATACAGGGCAAAAAGACCGCCACGCGAATGTCCTACCAAGGTCCTAAAATCATTGACCTGGAAATTCCGCTCCATATAGGGAAACAGATCCTCTTCGAACATTTTCATAAAGTTATCGGCCCCACCTGCAGTCTTATCGACAAGAATACCCTTTTCGTTAATCGTACCAGGGGTCATATCCCTTTGCCTGTCCGTATTGACAACGGCCACCACGATACTTTTGGGCACAGACCTATCTTCAAGTTTTTTAAGGAGACTGGCGACATACATAAAATTGCTTTTGCCATCAAGGACATAAACTACGGGGTATTCGATTGTGCTGTCAAAATCATATCCCGTTGGGGTACTTACCCAGATCTCACGCTCTTCATTAAGAACCTTGGAGTGAAACGTATGCTTTGTGTCAATTTCTATCAACGAGTTCGAATTGGGCTTTTCCTCTTGACCGGGGCTACTGAAACAGGTCAAAAGAAACAAGTAAGTTATTAGCTTTTCCATAATAGTACAGTTCACTATAAATTTCATAGGGATAAGAATTTAAGTTTTAGCGTAATTTGAAGGTATGAGTGATGGGCACATCAGGATCGAGCATATCTTTTATCATTTTCAAAAATCCTCACTAGTCTTCTTTTATAACTTTTATATTCCTGAACCGGCCCAAATCGCTATCGATCCACAACCCAAGGTTTCCATGCTTTCTATTACTCAGTTGTTCTACCCTCAGGACCGGGTCTTTATGTCCATTTACATATACCATTGTCTCTGGAAAATTGATAGTGACCCTTACATGGAACCAGTCGTTTGGGTTTGGGACCTGTGTTACCCGTCCCTCATATTTTCCGGGGGACTTTTTTCTCAAGCTATGCCAGAAGTGGTCCGGTGGGCTGATATATTGTACGGATCTATCATTTTTTACAGGGTCATTGACCTTAAAGTTGAAGGGACGAAAATAAACGGCATCATATGTATCATTGTCAAGACCGTGAAAGGCCAGCCCCAAAAAGCTGTTCCCCCTTTCATCGCTACCCTTGATATCCAATTCCACACTGCCATTTCTGAAATCCATAGTATTGAGCCAGAGGAGTGCACTTCCACGACCCTTGTTCGTTAAATGGATGGTATTTCCATTGAAGGTAACTTTACTGTTATGGCTTGTCCAGTTTTCAGGGCTGGCCTTGATATAGATCTGCTTTTGGGCCATTGTACCTGTTATACAAAAAAGGCACAGCCCAAAAAAAATAAGTCGGTATATCGATTTCATTGTATCCGCGTTTTCCCAAAAATATTGCCCCGGGTCCAGAAGGGCAATTTAAAGTTTGACCGAAGTATGGTCAAAGTTGGGTCATTTTGAAAACGTCACCACTATTTCCCAATAATTGTTTTAATTTTAGTATGTATGCCACGCCCTGAAAATGAATATATCGAACTTTGCAAGAGGTTATTGGAGACCAAGTTTTCCTTTGGGATCGGATACGGCCATTCTCGAAGGGATTTGGAACTTCTATCAAATTATCTAGAAGAGGAAAAGGGAGTATACATCAGTTTGTCAACATTAAAAAGATTATGGAAAAACAATTTTAAGCAAGGCCCGCAGTTAGCGACCCTGAATGCGTTGGTACGTGCTTTGGATTATGATAGTTGGCAACAGTTTAAATTAAAAAACCCAAGTACCGGACCGACAACAAATACTGCTACATCTGGTTACGGGTCAAAAAGGAAATCCCGGTTTTCCAAAAAAGGGGTTGTTGGAGTATCTCTGGCATTTGTTCTTTTTCTGACCTCTTTTTTGATTTTCAGAGAGAATGGTCCAAATGAAGCTCTCAAGATCAACGAGGGTATTTCCATCATAGGTCCCATTGTTTTTGAAACGAACAAGACTTTGACCAAGGGAGTGCCCAATACCAGCATTTTTAGATATGATGTTTCCAATGTGCTTGCCGACAGTTTTTTTATTCAACAGTCCTGGAACGAATCGCGGAAAGAAAGAATAGATCCGGAGCAAAAAGTGTTCTCCAGTATTTACCATGAATCCGGGTTCCATCGGGCCAAGTTGATTGCGAATGACAGTATTATCGCCATGAAGCCGGTACATATTATCAGTGATGGTTGGGAACCACATCTATATTATGATATTTCGGACGAACGGTTCGTAGATTTTAAAGGGGAAACGTTCATCGAAGATGGACAATTACATCTGAAACAAGAATTACTGGCCAAAAAGAATGTGGATGTTTCCAAAAGTTTTAAAACACGGATAAGTCACAGCCGGGAATATGGCGTTTCCTCAGATAACTTCAGCTTTAATACAAAGATGAAGGTAGACGAAATGAATGGTGCCTATTGCCCCTGGATGGATATATTACTTATTACAGAGAAGCATATTTTTAGGATAAAACTGGTTCAGAAGGGCTGTGAGGTCTATTCCGGTTACAAATTGGGTGAAATTACAAAGCTTGGAAGGGACAATGATCTTTCGACGCTTGGGCAGAATATTTACCAATGGCAGGAGATAGGTATCGAAGTA
Source organism: uncultured Flavobacteriaceae bacterium (assembly GCA_947494715.1). Taxonomy (GTDB): domain Bacteria; phylum Bacteroidota; class Bacteroidia; order Flavobacteriales; family Flavobacteriaceae; genus Ulvibacterium. The sequence continues at coordinate 14,533 of CANLWG010000028.1, forward strand.
AAGAACAAGAAAGCAGAAATCAACATAAATGGCAAATCTGCCTATAATGAACAATTCAACGAAGACTTCGGAAACATTATGGGATTGACCTTCATCTTTGAGGGCAAAGGGTCCATTGAACATGTGAAACTGTCGGATGCCCAAGAAACCATCTCATTTGAGGATGATTTTGTAAGATGAGTGTTTAAATATTCTTTCAAAATGAGCTGCAAAAAAATGGCTAATGGCCCCATAAAATGTTGGTTTAACGGCACTATTATCAATACTACCAAAACGGGAGAAACCATGGTTTCTCCCGTTTTCTTTTTCAAATCAAGAAAATACCGGGGCCATGTCCATATACAACCTTACCGATTGGACCTTTCCAACACCGTTAAGATCTGTGAAAGCTACCGCCATTACGGTCGCATCTTTACCATCATGTCTTTTGTAATGGTTCAAAGCCTCAAGTACATAGCTCTTGTCCGTGCCATAG
>CANLWG010000029.1 GCA_947494715.1 uncultured Flavobacteriaceae bacterium
AGGGTCAACATGAACTTCAACTCGGCCAACGTAGGGGTCCACATCGTCGAGTTCGAGGCATACGGGGCTCCGTCCAACAGCAACGGAAGCATAACCTTCGACGCCACCAGTGTAACCGTGGACGAGGATGCCGCGAACGCCACCTTCACGGTAAGGCTCAACGGAAACATCCCCGGGGGGCTGACCCTGGACTATACCACAACGGACGGAACGGCCACAGAGCCCGACGACTATACCGCCGTATCAGGTACGTTGACCTTCTCGGGCAACGACCAGGAATCGTACGATATCACGGTGCCCGTAATAGACGACGGGAACCCGGAGACGGCCGAGGACTTCTTCCTGGACCTCTCCAACCTGTCCGACCCGCTAGTGGCCATGAACACCACTAGGGCGACCGGAAACATCAACGATGACGACACGCCACCGGACAACACCGTTAACCTGGCCCTGAACAAGCCCACCACGGCCTCGGGGGAAGAGACAGGGCAGACCAGTGGCCTGGCCGTGGACGGCGACTATTCACTGAGCAGCTGGTGGGGGGCCAACCCCTATACGCAATGGTGGCAGGTGGACCTACAGGAAGAATACGACCTGAGCCGCATCGTCGTGTTCAACTACTACGACGGAACACGATATTACCAGTACGACGTGGAGGCATCGACAGACGGGACCAACTGGACACCGATAGCCGATTTCAACACCAATACCGTACCGGCAACGGCCGCCGGAAACACCTTCCCCCTGAACGGAACCACCGCAAGGTACATCAGGGTCAACATGAACTTCAACTCGGCCAACGTAGGGGTCCACATCGTCGAGTTCGAGGCATACGGGGCTCCGTCCAATTTGATTCCGCTGAGGGCCAATACTTTGGCGTTTAACGATCAGACAAGTAATAACTATGCCGTTGATGTTTATCCCAATCCAGTTGAAAGCGATAATCTCATAAGTCTAATGGTTACTTCTCCAAGCGATACAAGTGCGAGTGTTACTATTTATGGAACTACCGGAATTAAGATTTTTAGCAATACTTTTAAAACCTTGGAAGGAATCAATGAATTCAGTATCCCTTCTGCAAGTATGCAATCCGGGATATACTATATCGTAGTGAACCTTCAAGGTAGGGAGAAAATCAAAAAAATAATTGTTAAATAGACAGTCGTTATTTTTAAAGTACAAAGCCCGCATAATATTCATCCTTTACTTACCGTTGTAGAAACTATGAATGTTGCCCAATGGGTGTTCCGTTGACTCAAAATTCGACAGGATTCTAACGGACGAAAGACCTTTTTTAAGGGCTATCAACTAACAATTGGATACTACAACCTAAAACAGTATCATGCATACAATAGAAACAAAGGAAAAATGGCAAGAAATTGTCGAATCCATGGATGATTATGATTTCTATCATACCTATGATTATCATTTCATCTCAAAAAAGGAAGATGAACTTCCTATTTTAATAGTTTACGAGGAGAACGATACAATAATTGCACTTCCCTTTCAAAAAAGACCTATCCTAGGCACTCCATTTTTTGACTTAACGTCGGTTTATGGATATTCGGGTCCAATCTCGAAAAATATAGACGATCATTTCGATAACAATCGGTTTGTCAAGGAGTTGAACGATTTACTTAAAAAATTAAATGTAATAAGCATTTTTTCTCGTCTCCATCCCTATATTTATAATCAAAGAAAAATCTTAAAAATATTGGGGGACATTGAGGTGCTTGGAAAAGTTGTAAATATAGATGTTTCCCAAGACTTGGCCGTTCAAAGGTCCCAGTATGGAAAAAGTACAAAAAATAGAACCAACAAATGCCGCAAGTTATGTACCGTAAAAAAAGCCATTTCAGGTGAAGAAGTGAACACTTTTATTGATATTTACTATGAAAATATGGATCGGTTATCCGCAAATAAGGACTACTATTTTTCCAGAACCTATTTTTTGGATTTTTTGAAATGCAAAGATTTTGAAACAGATATTCTTTTGGTAGTACACAATGAATCCAACGAAGTAATTGCCGGATCTATGTTTGTTAAAACAAAGAATATAGTACAATTTCATCTATCCGGATCTAGAACGGAATACCTTAATCTTGCTCCGGCCAATCTTTTTATTGATGAGATGCGGATAAGGGCAACCGAGGAGGGGTATAAAATCTTTAACTTAGGAGGTGGATTAGGTAGTAAGGAAGATTCTTTGTTTAAGTTTAAATCTTCCTTTTCAAAAAACTACCATGATTTTGCCGTGTGGAAATATGTTGTAGACCAAAAGATTTATCACGAGTTGTCCAATCCAAAAGAAGATTTAAAGCTGGCCGATCCAAGCTACAATAATCAAAAAGATAGCACCTTTTTTCCTCTGTATAGGGCATAATATGCTCAACGTAATTTTCGTTACTAAAAGAGACGTACAGAAAGTTAATATCAATAAATGATCAAGGCCTTTGTGCAAGCAGAATATCCATGATTGAAATACTAAAAAGTAGAGACGAATGGTTTCCCTTGATAAAAAAAGTAGAAAACTCGGATTGTTACCACACTTTCGATTATCATCAACTTTCAAGAAACGAGGATGAGCAACCCATATTAATAAAATACTCTGAGGACAATAAAACAATAGCCCTTCCTCTATTAATTCGTAAAATTCCCGGTTCACCCTATAAGGATGCTACTTCCGTTTATGGTTATCCAGGCCCCGTTACCCATAATATTTCCGGAAACTTTGACAATACTAACTTTGTCAAAGAACTGTGCGAACTCTTTAAAGCGCATAATATCATATCGGTTTTTTCAAGACTCAATCCTTTCATACCATTTCAGGAAACGGTTCTGAAAAATCTTGGAGAAGTCCAAACTTCTGGGAAAGTAATCAATATTGATTTGACCAAAGATATAGATATACAGCGACAGGAATATCAAAAAAGGCTAAAAACCTATGTGAACATGTCAAGAAGGCATTGCTCAACAAGAAAGGCAAGTTCACAAAAGGACATTCTAGAATTTATAGATCTGTATTATGAAAACATGAGACGGGTACAGGCCAGAGAAAGCTATTTTTTTGATAAGGAATACTTTTTTGATTTATTGAACACTAATGATTTTGATACTGAAATTCTCTTGGCGGTACATAACGAGACCAAAACCACAATAGGTGGTGCCATGTTTATAAAAAAAAATAAAATAATTCAATACCATCTATCAGGGGCCAGCGAAAAATACTTGGGTCTAAACCCCATAAAACTCTTAATAGATGAGATGAGGATAATCGCAACAAGGGAAAATTATACCTATTTTAATCTTGGTGGCGGTGTGGGTAGCAAAGAGGACTCCTTATTTCAATTCAAATCTAATTTCTCCAAGGACTTTAAATCTTTCGAAATATGGAAATATATCGTAAACGAAAAAATATATGACAATCTGGTAAAAAGAAAAAAGGATCGTGCTTGTTCTTATTTTTCCAAAAATTGCCCAGAATACTTTCCTTGTTATCGGTGTAACATTTCTTAATAAAATCAAATCCCTTCGTTTTATGTCGGATAACCCGTTTACTTCGGAAATTTTCGTTTCTATTTGGTCTGCACATTTTTGTAGCAAGAGATGTGACATAAAGTTTAATTTTATAAAGAATCTGTCCTTTTACAAACCTACTATTTTACCATTTCTTGTAAACTCTGGAAAAAATCTTTCCAAAGGAATCTCATATTCGTTGGATGACACCAATGGGGGCAACCTTGGAAAACATGTGTTTTTGATTTATGACGTCCCTACTTATTTTAAAATAAATGTGCCAATACAGGTTGAAAATTTAAAACTGAAGGGCGTAAAACAATATCCTGGTTTTTTGATAGAGCTCTCAGGCTTTGAGGATTTTAACGATTATTTGGTTTCTACATTCAGAAAAAGCAGTAGATATAAGCTCAAAAAGTACAAGAAAAGGCTGGAACACTGTTTTGCTATCGATTACAAAATGTTTTACGGTAGCATTTCTAAAATAGAGTATGATTTCATATTCAAATACTTCAGGCTCCTATTGGAAAAACGATTTTCAAGTAAACGTATAACCAACAATAATCTTAATCCAAAAGAATGGAACTTCTATTACGAGGTGGCCTATCCTATGATTAAGGAAAAAAAAGCTTCCCTGTTTGTAATATATGATGGACAGAAGCCCATTGGAATTACTTTGAACTATTTTTCGGACAACATAGTTTTTGATGCCATTACCGTTTTTGATATTGACTACTCCAAATTCCATTTAGGCTCCGTAACCATAATGAAACTTGTAGAATGGTGCTTGGAACAAAAGTTTGAAATACTTGATTTTTCCAAGGGATATTTTGATTATAAGAAAAGATGGAGCAATAAAGTATATGATTTCGAATACCACATATTATATAATTCTAAATCGATGTGGGCTAGATTAATTGCCTTAATTGTCAAGAAATATTTTGAAACAAAACAGTATTTGCGCGAAAAAAGAATAAATGAAAAATTGCACAAGCTTACTTTTTGGATGGCCAAAAAACCCAACCATAGGAAACCTAAAGTAGAGTTTGAATTCCTTGAAATAGAAAAGGACCATACCAAGGAGGAATTGGTTAAAGTAGATTGGAATACCAGCGAAAATCATTTTTTAAAAACCCCTGTTTTCGATTTTTTATATTTAAACAATGAGACATTCGAAAATCTTCAAATGTTCCGGGTCATTTCCAAAAACTCTGCTTATTTGTTCCAAGGCAAAAACAAGAGCTTAGAAATGAGAATAAAGCCCTTTAAAAGCTAACTTTGGATCTTCTAAAAAACAAATACAACTTTACAATTGATTTTTTTTCCAAAGAAATAATCTATCCATTTTATGATAATGTTTACAACAAAACCAATGGAGAAGATTTTTTTAATGAAAAATCCATATCACCCACGGACCTGAAAAACAGAATATATGTTGTAAAGCACATTTCCCCATATCTAGACCTAAAAATAAATACTGCCAGAGTTCCATATAGTTGTTTTAAGACCCATCAGTTAGACGGATTTCTTGCTAACCTAGAGGGTTACCATTCAATCGTTGAATATATGAGGGATCAATTTGGAGCAAAAAGCCGGTCAAAAATTAGGGCTTATCTAAGAAGATTGGAAACTTGCTTCGATGTCCGATATAAAATGTTCCATGGTAACATATCAAAGGAGGAGTACCTTTTCTTATTTGAACGATTTCTGTTAATGATCAAAAGGAGATTTGCCCAAAGAGGTGAAATCCATGGGGATTTAAAGTATTGGGATTTTTTAAAAGAAACTTCCTATGCCTTGATTTTAAAAAAGAAGGCGTCTCTTTTTGTAATTTATGATGAAGAAAAGCCTATCGACATCTGTCTAAACTATCACCACCAAAATGTTCTGAACAATTCTATCCGCTCCTATGATATAGATTATTCCAAATTTAGATTGGGACACATTGACATTTTAAAACAATTGGAATGGTGTTTTGAAAACCAGCATACCATATTTGATTTATCCTATGGAGATTTGGAGTACAAGCGAAAATGGTGTAATGTCACCTATGAATTTGAACAACATGTGCTCTTTCCCAAAGGGCTTATAAGTAAAAGGATTCTAGCCTACATTCTACTACAACTTATAGTACTCAAAGGTTTTTTGAAGAAGAAAAAGGTGCATATTTTATTGAGCAAAATCAAATCTGTTTTGAAAAAGCCTACAGAACGGGTTCAGGCCATCCTAGAGGATTCCTTTGAAATTACTGATGTTTTGGAAGTTCCTCCAATGGAAAGTATGACGGAAATCGACATAGACTTGGAAGAATACGCCTTTTTGAGAAAAATCGTTCATGATTTTCAGTACATCAATTTTGACACTTCCAATAATATTAGAGTGTGTGAGATGAATAATCGGCAAGGTTCATATGTGATTATCGGTCAAAAGAAAATACAAAAGGTTATTCTTACTTAATTCTCAAGTTATTCTATCCAGGAAATTTGGCAGAATTGAACATTTCAATTTATTTTTTGACCTTTTCAAAAGAGGAACCACTCTCGAATTGTATGTACGAATCGACTATTCCCAAGCCTATAGTCTTTCTTTTCCGTTGGATAATGATAAAAAGCCTCTCAACGACCTAAAGAAAGTTTATAGTATTAAATTGATTCCTGGCTACTTCCGGCCAGAGTTAAGAAACAAATCCCATATCGCATAAAAAGAATTAACCAATTTAATAGGGGATATGCTATTACCTTGGACAATTTTAGTGGTGTGGATTCCTATGTTAAACATCAATTCAAAAACCGATCCAAAACAATAAGGAGATATGTTAAACGTCTAGAACTGTACTTCAATGTTAGTTCTAAAATGTACCATGGCAAGACCTTCAGGGTCTTGAACGTCATTGACGATTTCAACAGGGAGGCCCTTTGGAGCATGGCCGATGTATCCATTGGTTCACAACGGCTTGTCAAGGAGCTGGACAGGCTCGTTGCTTTTCGAGGCAGACCAGCCGTTATAAGGGTCGACAACGGTCCGGAGTTCACCTCGGCCAAATTCCAGCTATGGATGGTGTAAGGCCGACAATATCGAGATCAGGTACATCCAACCGGGCAAGCCCGTCCAGAACAGTCTTATCGAACGCTTCAACAGGAGTTATCGCCAAGAGGTACCAACGCCTACCTGTTCGAATCACTCTCACAGGTAAGGGTGCTTACCGAACAATGGGTGGAACATTACAATGAAAAAAGACCCCATGAGGCCCTGCAGAAACTTACTCCAAAGCAATTTTTGGAGAAATATGGAAAAGCTAGCTTTTCCATACCAGAAAATGAATTAATTTGTACAAACCCGACTGTAGCTAATTAAGGGGGTACTTACAGTATGGCAATTGAACCAAGGAACTTTTTAAAATAAAAAAGTTGTGTTTTGTATATTTAATCTGTTATTATTTCGTTAACAAATTCGGAAATAATCGTAATACCGGAAATGGTACCCTGTATTAGCGTTACCCCTAGTACAGTCGTATTAAAATACCATAAAATCGATATTCTTTTAAATGAGTATTACTTTAGAGGCCAAATTATATATTGAAGCCGCCATTTGTAAACTGGATATTTGGTAATACTTTATGGAATTTCAGTTTTCGCAATAGGTGGTGTTTTACAAATAGTCTTTTTTGAATATGGGCCTAACCAACAAGGAAAACATTATAATGCTTTTGGAAATGCATCCGAAGCAAGAAATTATTTCCAGTATCTATTCCAGTATAAGACATTCCGATGATGTAGAGATTATGGATCAAATTAATTTGAACAATAATCCGGCTCCAGCAAATACCATTTATTCCATCAAATTTGTTCCCAATTATTTCAAAACAGATTTTTCCAATCGTGAAACTTTTAGGATCAAGAGATACAAGTCCGTGAACGGTTATGCCATCTGTTTGGATGATTATTCAAATGTGGACGCCTATTTAAGAAACACATTTCAAAATAAGGGTAAGCCTATAAAAAGAGCCTTGACCAGGCTCCAAAATTGTTTTGAGATTACCTATAAAATGTACCATGGTGAAATAGACAGGGAAAACTACAATTTCATATTTGGGCTTCTAAAGAAAATGATAGAAAAAAGGTTCCGGCAACGAAATGAGAAAAGTCATAACCTTGCCCATTGGGATAGTCTTTTTAAAACCGGTCATAATCTCATAAATGAGAAAAAAGCCTCATTATTCGTAATTTACAATGGAGATAACCCCATAGAGATATCATTCAATTACCACTATAATAAAATTCTGTTCAGCTATCTTTCCTCATATGACATAGATTATTACAAATTTAGTTTGGGACAGATAGAAATCTACAAACAATTGGAGTGGTGTTTTCAAAACGAATACAGCTATTTTGAAATGGGTTGGGGCGATTTGGACTATAAACGTCGCTGGAGCAATACTATTTATACCTTTGAACATCATTTGATATTTCAAAAAAAATCTATTCTGGCCTTTCTATTTGCCGTATTGGAAGGCAACAAAACAAAGCTTATAGCTTATCTCCTGGCAAAAAAAGTGAATGTTCATTATAAAAAAATAAAAGGTCTTTTTAAAAGAAAAGAAACTGCTCACCAAGATGTTCCAAAAGTTAAATTGGAAAAAATTGAAGATGGAAATATAGTTGACGGTGAATCCCCTATTGCTTTCCCTGATGTTAGTATTTCTTTCCTCAACGCACCATTCAACAGTTTTTTATATGCCACCCAGGAATATTATACCAATGTGCAATTGTATAACCCAATTGAAAACGAATATATAATACAGGGAGAAGAGCATTACCAAAAAGTAATCTTGATTCCCTAGAATAAAGCAAGTCTTCAGTTCTGTGCCTATTTCCCTTTTTTAAAGTCACTCTTATCGGCAATACATTGAGGTTCAATGCAATATTAATCAATATTTTAAGTTTTAGTAATGTTCGTTTTGTAAGCCAACTTAGAACTTGAACCTTCTGAATAACTACAGAAATCGTTTATGAAAAATACATCCAAGGAAACATCATTGTTTATTCTATTGGCCTATGTGGTAGGCGTCTCAATTGTAATGATAACTTTTTTCGTAGGAAAAAAATATAACATTCCTTTTGAAAAAATTACAGGCGATCCAGCTTATTATTTTCAATCCCACCCCTTTACTGGCATTGTATCCAATATTGGAGCTTTGTTATGGTGCGCAACTTCGACTACATGTGTTTTCGCCGGATTTCATCTAAAAAAGTTTTCAGATGGAAAAGAAGCTAGTTTTTTATTACTCTCTGGTTTCTTTTCTTTTATCCTACTAATAGATGACTTTTTCATGTTCCACGATTATCTCTTTTATTCCTTTAATCAATTTGTTTTAGAGCCAATTATTTATGGTTTCTATGCAATCCTCTTAATATATTTTGTCTATAAATATCATGACATAATTCTTAAAAGTAAATACTTCCTCCTTGCAACAGCAGTATTCTTTTTGGGGTTGTCCGTGTTTTTTGATCTTGTTTTTCCCAGTGAGGGTTTGGAATATTTTTTTGAGGACAGCTTAAAATTCCTGGGAATTGTTAGTTGGATGCTATTTTTTACCGTCTCCTCTTTTAGGTTGGTATCCGAAAAAGCAGCTATATTCTCTTCAAAAAATTAAAAAATAGGTTCTTTGTTCTCCAAAAAAATTTGACTATTACCGGAAGTGGGTCGTTAATAGCATATCGAATAGAAGTATTGTTCCATATGAATCCTATTCTGGTAAGAAATAGGCCATTGTTCCTGATTCGTCTTACCAGCCCTTTTAAGTTTAAGGTATTTATAATCTTATATTTAGGAAGGTCAAAATCCTTACCCAAACATAAAAGGCAATATAAGTATGGGAAATTTATACCGGCAATCAAAGAAGCCTCCAATGACGACCAAAATCTTGTATTTACTTCGATTACTTTGAACTGATTGTCACTTTCGTCATAGCGAAGATCAATATGGGCAACTCCCGACCAGTTTAAGGTTCTCATGAGTCTCTGAACCGTTTCGAACAGCTCTTTCTCAAATAAAAACTCAAGTCCCGCTGCTGGAGAATACGGACTATTAATGTACAGGTTTCCCTTTTGAATGGTAAATGCCTTTATTTCCCCATTCTTGCAAAGTACACTGCAATCAATATCATAACCCTCAATGTATTTTTGGAATAAGAACTTTCGCCCTTGTAAGTCCCCGTTGAAATGTGCCTCAATTTCACTTTCGTTCTTAAAAACAAGTATCCCGCTGCCACCTTCTGAACCCTCAATGGGTTTTGCCATCATGGGAAACTTTGGGTTGGAGAATCTAAAATTGTTTTTTGGGTTTATTTTATATATCTCCGGCCCAGGTATACCGTGCCGAAGCAAATGTTCTGCAAGTAGAACTTTGTTGTTCGCTGTATCAAAAGAAGCTAATGCGGGCATCAACATAAGACTGTCCGTTTTTTTGATTGATTTTCTATGTGAAATTAGTGCCCTAATACCATGCTCATAGACGGGCATGATAAAATCTATACCATATCTATCCACCTCTGTATTTATATGTTTTATCCAGTGGGAAGTTTTATCTGTTTTGGGGTAATATGAAAAATGGGATATAAATCGTGAAAAACGATTAGGAATAAATTTATTGTTGGACATTATGTATAATTCCATATTCGCCAGGACCGAAAAACAATTTTTTACATGATCGGTTAATATCTCCCATTCAGCATCCGGAATTAGAACTCTCCACTTTTTTTTGTTCGGGATACTTTCTTTATTCATTTGTTTGGAATGATTGGCAATAAAACAACATCTTCAAAATAGAACGGTTTTTTGGCATTTATGCCGTTTATGAAACAATATTAAGATCTCTACCTATATACTGGTATAATATAAAACAGAAATTCTTTTCAAATATTTGCTTTGAAATGAATACAATGTAATTTCAATCATAAGAAGTTTTCTTTTTTTCTAACAGCATTTGTCATAAGTTAGCTTTTTCCCGTTAAAAAAAAGTCGAAATACGGAGTTTCAACGTATATCTAAAGAATAACCTACATTTCCCAAAACTATGGTAATAACTAGAAAGAGAACTTCAAAGTTTCTTTTTGTCGCAATAATACTCTGTACTTTGCGATTTGTACCATTATACGGACAAGTTACTTACCAAGAGGCCTATCCAAATCTTAGTTTTAATTTTCCTGTTGAAATACAGAATTCCAATGATGGTACGGACCGCATATTCATTGTTCAACAAACTGGAGAGATAAAAGTTTTTACAAATATAAACTCGATAACAGAAGCTCAAACAAGTACTTTTTTGGACCTTTCACAAAAAGTAAGTTATAGCTCAGGCCAAGAAATTGGTCTTCTAGGACTAGCGTTCCATCCCAATTATTCCCAAAATGGTTATTTTTATGTGTATTATACCAAGAACAGTGAAATTGCGGGAGTAACCGTGGAAATAGTATTATCGAGATTCCAAGTAAGCTCCGATAATCCAAATATTGCCGACTCCAATAGTGAGTTTATCCTCTTTAGTTTTGATAAGAATCAATCCAATTCAAATCATAATGGTGGTAAAATTGAGTTTGGTCCGGATGGATATCTATATATATCTGTTGGCGATGGAGGGGGTGGAGGTGACCCCCAAGGAAATGCCCAAAATCTGAATACCGCATTCGGTAGCATCCTAAGAATTGATATCGATCTGGACGGAAATAATCCGGTAGAAACCAACCCTGACCTACCGAATGGAAATTATGAAATCCCTTCAGATAACCCAATAATTGGGCAAAGCGGTTTGGATGAACTCTACGCATGGGGCATTCGAAATACATGGAAGTTTTCTTTCGATTTTCAAACAAATCGACTTTGGGGGGCAGATGTTGGACAGGATGGTTTTGAAGAAATCAATCTTATACAAAGTGGAGGTAATTATGGCTGGAACAGGTTTGAGGCAAACTCAGTTGAAAATGGTAGTACTGATTTAATAACAACTCCAGATATTAAACCTGTTTTCTTTTACGGTCGTAATGATGGTGATGTTTCAATCACAGGTGGATATGTATATCGAGGTAGCAGTTCCAATACATCCCTGCAAGGTAAATATATTTATGGGGATTACATATCAGGCCGAGTTTGGGCATTGGAATATAATCCATCCTCAAACTCATCTTCTTCAGAATTATTATTTAGAACCAATGGTCAATTTATTTCGAGTTTTGGATTGGATGAAGCAGGGGAATTGTATTTCAGTGATTATGGATCAAACGCAAAGATTTACAAAATTATTGGCGGTAATAACGAGCCACAACCCGTTGCGGTCGATGGTGTTGGGAGTTGGTCCGATTTAAACATGGGCACCAATGGCATTGTACATGCAACGGCAATTGCGAGTAATAATAAGGTTTATATAGCCGGTGAATTTACCAATGCGGGAGGAATTGGCACTAATAATCTTGCCATTTACGACCCAATCGATGGATGGGAATCTTTAGGTAGTGGCACCAATGGAAAAGTAAATACCGTTGCAATTGCCAATAACGGGGATGTCTATATTGGTGGTGAGTTTAATGAGGTTAGTGGTATATCCGCAAATAATATGGCCGTATGGAATGGAACGGAATGGCAAGCCCTTGGTAACGGTACAAATGGTCCCGTGGCCAAAATAGGTATTGACGGTAATAGCAATATCTACGTGGGAGGAGCCTTTGAGACAGCGGGGGGGGTAATTGTAAATAATATTGCGCTATGGAATGACAATACTTGGTCATCGTTAACGGATGTAACAACAGGGCTAACAGGTACAAATAATGAAATACGTGCTATTGCCTTTGACGAGGACAATACACTCTATGTAGGTGGTAATTTTGATACTGCGGGTGGAAATTCTGCACCACGTATCGCAACATGGGATGGTACAAGTTGGGGTACATTGGGGCAGGGTACCAGCGGATTTGTTCAGGCAATAACGATTACTCCTGATTATATCTATGCCGGAGGAAACTTTTCGATAGCAGGTGGGCAAACGGTAAATAGAGTAGCCAGATGGAACAGAAGCTTAAGGAACTGGCAATCCCTTGGTGAAGGCTTGAGCGGTAATGTGAACGCTATGAAACACGATGGCTATTATCTATATACAGGTGGAAGTTTTGAAACAGCCTCAGATGAGACCAATATCAATAAAATTGTCAATAATATAGCTCGCTGGAGTGATAATTCGGGATGGCAAGCTTTAGGAATAGGTAAAGCGGTAGGCGTAGACAACCAAGTAAATACCCTTACCTTTTCAAACAGCAAAGCTACATTGTACGTCGGAGGCAACTTCTCAAATGCAGGGGAAAGACAAATAGACAATATAGCTACATGGACCAATGGAGAAGAAGGGCAAGAATCATTACCTCCGGATAATTTTAGTATTTCGACTGCCGGTAACGTTTGCAGGAATAGTGCAACCGGGAAAATTAATGTAACGGCAAAAAACACACATCCTTACTCGGTCAAATTAATCGGAAATGAATTTGATGAGAACTATGTTTTCACAAATACCTTGGAAATTACAGATTTGAAACCAGAAACCTATGATTTATGTATTACTACCGAAGATTTTCCGGGTTATGAAAAATGTTTTAAAGCCTCCATTACCCAACCTGGAGAACTTACCATAGAATCCGCAGTAAATGAAAAAGAGAAAAAAATTACCCTCAAAATGTCCGGGGGTGCCAATTATAATATAAACTTAAATGGCAACTCCATACAAACCCAAAAGGAAGAAATTACGCTTTTCTTAAACAAAAAAGTCAATACAATAGAAGTAACAACGGACAAGAAGTGCCAAGGAGAATACAAGGAGACCATACTAATCTCAAATGTTTCGGTTTATCCAAATCCTTTTGAAGAAGAAATTAATATATTCATTGAGAATAGTATCTCTCCAAAAGGTATTTCCATTTTCCTGTACTCAAGTCTTGGAAAACTACTATATTCCAAGGTCGTCCAGAAAACAAACAAAACTGTTACCATTGATACTCCCAATTTGAACAGTGGTTTTTATATCTTGCAACTAAAAGACGATAATTCCGAATCCATTTTTAAATTGTTAAAACTGTGAAAGGGATTTGGTTACTTTTGATATCTTTTTTATTCCTCTTTTCTTGTGGGGCCGACACTGATTTGTTTGAATTTGTTGAATTTGGCACTTCTATTGAACTAGTATTCCCTGAGAATGCTTCCGAATGCAATGAAGGTACGGTATTATCGGATACCGAAAGCGAAGTGACCTTTAGATGGACAAACCAAAATGACGATATTAGTTACTTACTATATTTGACTAATCTTCTAACAGATTCTACTGAAGTATATGAAAGTACCGAAACGCGGCTTCCAATAGTACTGAAGAGGGGAACGCCTTATTCGTGGTTCGTTTTGCAGAAAGACTTGGATGATAACATCAGTGAAGCTTGGACTTTTTACAATGCAGGTCTAGGTATCGAAAACTTTATCCCGTTCCCTGCCATAGCAATTTCACCTAAGTCCGAAGATGTATTATCAGTCTCCCAAAGTACTATAGATTTAGACTGGGATGCCAGTGATCTTGATGGTGATATTACCGAGTACGATGTCTATTTCGGCCCCCAAAACCCTCCTAGTCTATACAAGGAGGGGATTGAACAAAGTACTTTAAGTGATATTCCAATTAGCTCTACAGGGATTTATTATTGGAAAATAGTTACTAGAGATACCATTGGAAATGAATCAATCTCGGATATTTTTCAGTTTGTAATAAATTAAAGGACTATCCCATAAAGTGTGTAAATGGAAAATTAGCGGGGGCATGCCCCCGCTAATTTTTTTGTCTAATTTTAA
>CANLWG010000030.1 GCA_947494715.1 uncultured Flavobacteriaceae bacterium
TGAGGTTTGAGGTTTGAGGTTTGAGGTTTGAGGTTTGAGGTTTGAGGTTTGAGGTTTGAGGTTTGAGGTTTGAGGTTAAGATGCAAAATTTAATGTGCCGAACTAAGAAATCATTCTCTTCATTATGATACGTTGTGAACAACTGACAACAGATAACACAATCAAATATAGAAGTAGGGTTTTTTGGTAGTAAATTGTTATTAAGGTGTAAAGCTAGAAATCATGCAAGAAAATTACTTGGCAAAATGGCTCAACAATGAACTTTCCGAGGAGGAACTCGCGGAATTTAAAAAATCCGACGAGTACACTACCTACCGGAAGATTCTTGAGGCCTCCAGTACATTGGAAGGTCCTGATTTTGATATGGACCAAGCATTGACCGCTTTGAAGAACAAGCGTGAGCATACGACACCAAAAGTGGTGCAATTGCATCCTTTCCGAAAGTTCCTGCGGGTAGCCGCGGCCATAGCGGTATTGCTTGTTGCTTCGTATTTTTATTTGAATTCCCTAGATCAGAATGTTACAACTCAATTTGCGGAGAACAAGGAAGTTGTGCTTCCGGACAATTCCGAAATTATATTGAATGCCGACTCCGAAATTTCCTATAGCGAAAAAGCTTGGGACAAAGAAAGGAACATATCCTTAAAGGGTGAGGCCTTTTTTAAGGTGGCCAAAGGAAAACGCTTTACTGTTTCCACAATGGCCGGTACCGTAGCTGTTTTGGGAACACAATTTAATGTAGAAAACCGCAATGGTTTTTTTGAGGTAACATGTTATGAAGGTTTGGTAAGCGTTACTTTTAATGGTAAGGAAACCAAACTGCCCGCCGGGAATTCCTTCATGGCCATTAATGGGAAAATTGCCGAGGGTAAAGTGGTGAACATTTCCCAACCTTCCTGGATGAGCAATGAAAGTTCCTTTAAGAGTATTCCATTACAATATGTTTTGGATGAATTTGAAAGACAGCACAATATTACTGTTGAAACCAAAAATATCGATTTAAATCAATTATATACCGGCACTTTTAGCAACACAAATGCAGATTTGGCGTTACAAAGTATAAGTGTTCCTTCTCAAATAAAGTTTAATTTAGAGGGGAATAAAGTGCTATTCTATGCTGAAAACGCACCCTAAACGCCTTATATTCTTTTTTACTTCCTTACTGTTCCTGGTCTTCGTACAAAACGGAAGTGCCCAGGACGGAACAGGCAAAATGGCACCACTTATTTCTTATCTGCAGACCTTGGAGAGCCAGTTTGAGGTTAAATTCTCCTATGTGGACGAGGATATCAGAAATCTTCAAATCATTGTTCCGGAAAATAATGACCTTGAGGGAATCCTCTCCGAAATCCGGGCCCAGACCCAACTAAAAATTCAGCAACTTAACGAGCGGTATTACACGCTGGCCAAAAGCAGCACAGTGGATATTTGTGCCACAGTACTGGACAACTTTGAACAAAATACCGTTACTGGGGCTACTGTTGAGGTACTGGATAGTGAAATTGCAGTCATCACAGATCTGGACGGTTCATTTTCATTGACCAATATTCCTAGAAAGGCCGTACTGGAAATAAAACATTTGGGTTTTAAGACACTGTTCATAAAGGCAGAGGAATTGACCACTGCCAACCCTTGTAAAACTTTACTGTTGGCCCAGTTTTATCAGCAGCTGGACGAGGTAATCGTTTACCAATTCCTTACTACCGGGATTTTAAAGGAGTCTGATGGTAGCATCCAAATGAACACGGCCGAGTTTGGTATTCTTCCGGGACTGATAGAACCGGATATATTACAGACCGTGCAGGCCTTACCGGGAATCAAAAGTATAGATGAAACCGTTTCGGACATCAATATCCGTGGAGGTACTAACGATCAGAACCTATTGCTATGGGATGGTATCAAAATGTACCAGTCAGGTCATTTTTTTGGACTCATCTCTGCATTTAACCCCTACTTGACGGATAGAATCATCCTCATAAAAAATGGAACTTCGGCTCAATATGGTGATGGCGTTAGCGGGGTTTTGGATATGCGCACCAAAAATGAGATTACCGATACTTTTACAGGTGGGGCGGGTGCAAATCTTATTGGGGGAGACATCTATGGTCAATTACCCCTATCGGAAAAATTGGCCTTTCAGTTCTCCGCCCGGCGTTCCCTGACCGACTTTTTGGAAACCCCTACGTATGGCAGGTTCGTAGACCGAGTTTTTCAGGACACCCGTGTAACACAAAATAGCGACTTCTATTTTTATGACTTTACGGGAAAGGTACTGTACGACATTACTCCGGATCAGAAAGTACGTCTAAGTTTTATTAATATCAACAATCGGTTGGATTATCAGGAAACGAATACGGACAGTTTTAGAAGTTCGGAAAGCACTCTAGATCAGACCAACATTTCCTTTGGCGGAAGCCTGGAAAGTAGTTGGACCAATCGGTTCTCCTCCCATCTTAACCTATACTACACCAATTATGATCTGGATGCCGAAAATAGTACCGCCAATGGCCAGCAAATCCTTTTTCAGAACAATGAAGTGATAGAAACGGCCCTGAAATTGAATACACATCTTCAAGTAAGTGAAACCTTAAAGTGGCTGAATGGATACCAACTTGCGGAAACGGGTATACGGAACATAACAAAGGTTACCCAACCTCAATTTGACAGTAATATTAAAGGAGTGATAAGAACACATTCCCTTTTTTCGGAAATCGGATATACATCACCGAATACTAAGCTCATGGCCCGTGGAGGAGCCCGACTCAATTATATTAGAGACCTCGAGACTTATGACACTTTTGAGGAAATCATCGTAGAACCCCGATTAAATATCAACTACACTATCGCCAAGCATTTGAAAGTGGAGCTCCTAGGAGAATTTAAAAGTCAGGCCACAAACCAGGTCATTGACCTGGAGCAGAATTTTTTGGGTATTGAAAAACGGCGTTGGATACTTTCGGATAACGATTCGCTTCCCATCACCCGTAGCAAACAGGCCTCTTTAGGTTTCAATTACGATCATCCAAAACTCTATGTAGGCGTAGAAGGTTTTTATAAAGAAGTAAAAGGTATCAGTACCGAAACACAAGGTTTTCAGAACCAAAACCAATTTGATGGGGAAATAGGACAATACGAGGTTAAGGGAATAGAATTCTTGATTAATAAAAAGACCAATGACTACAGTGCTTGGTTAAGCTATACCTATAACTTTAATAGATATACCTTTCCCGAGATAAATCCGACCGAGTTTCCTAACAATTTGGACATTCGCCATACTTTTACCTTTGCCGGTACCTACACCTATCAGAATTTAAAATTTGGGGTAGGTCTAAATTATCGTACAGGGCGTCCTTTTACAGAACCTGATCCGGATAATCCGATAGACACCACCTTTTTTCCCAATCGAATAAACTTTCAGAATCCCAATAGCAGTAGATTGCCCGAATACCTACGGGCAGATGCTTCGGCAGTTTATGAATTTGATTTGAGTCGAGGACTCAAAGCTTCGGTCGGGGCTTCCGTATTGAATTTTACAGATCGGAGAAATATCCTCAACACCTACTACCGTATCAACGATTCCGGCGAAGTAGAGGCCATTGAAAATGTCTCTTTGGGCATTACCCCTAATTTTAGTTTTCGGGTAAGGTTTTAATAGACCAAATTAAGCAGGTTATTAGGTTTTGATTCCAATATATTCCTTATCGAATATGGGTTTATAATACATCTTTAAAAGCTAAATCTGTACAAGATTCGTGATGTTGCCCTATAAAATGTTGGTTTTACAAAACGACATATTTTGATTTTTTCATTCTTCTGAAGAATTATGATTACTGCTTAAAGCTTATCATAAAATGTATATATCTTGGACATGTGTTGTAAATTTTTTTTACATTGAAAGTTCTTGGCTTTAAAAAAATTAGTCATAAGTAATTGTTTTTAAGCCGTTTAGTAATATGGCATAATTCTAGCTTATAGTATCAAAAACTTTTAAGGTTTTCCACCAGGCAAAAGGGATTATCATTTCTTTCTATTAAGTCAACCGTATTATGTTAAAGAGCTACTTCGTCCTCTTTTTCCGTAACCTTCGACGGCAAAAATTGTTTTCAAGTATAAACTTGATTGGGCTTACGATGGGAATGGTAAGCACTCTTGTCATCTATTTATACGTCCGTGATGATTTTAGCCACGACCGTTTTCATAAAAATGCCGATCGAATTTATCGCGTTAATCAAACCAATATTTGGAATGAAAATGACCCAAGGCAATTGGCACGCACCGGCCCTGGCGTAGTAGGTGCATTGAAAGCTGAGCTTCCAGAGGTAGAGAGCATTACCAGCATCCATACCGCAGGCAATTTTCTGGTGTCCTACGAAAATCCTTCTCAAAAAGTGATTGCCCATGATCAGGAAAATGTCCTTGCCGCGGAATCAAATTTCTTTGATATGTTCAGCTTTCAGATGGTGAAGGGTAGTCCAGAATCATGCTTACTTCGACCACAAAGTGTAGTAATAACCGAATCAACAGCATATAAGTATTTTGGGAACGAGGAGCCTTTAGGTAAGCTTTTGGAGTTGTCTACTGACCAAAACTCATGGGCTTTTGAAGTAACCGGAGTAGTTAGGGATGTCCCGAATAATTCCTATATCGATTTTGATATGTTACTGTCGATTACAAGTTTCCCGAAAGTGAAGGAGAATAGTTGGAGTTGGATATGGACACAATTGGAGACATTTGTCCTACTTGACAAAAACTCGGACATTGAAAATGTTCGAATGAAGTTAGGGCCAATTCCACGCAAGTATGCAGAAACCACTTTGCAGAACGCTATGAATATGTCGTTCGATGCTTACCTCAAGACAGGAAAGTCCTGGGAACTCTATCTGCAACCATTGACACAGATCCATTTGTATTCTGACAATGTCGTTGGACACTCCAATATAGTAGGAAACCTCAAAATTGTTTATGCTATCGTTTGTTCGGCAATTTTCATTCTTCTATTATCGTGTATTAACTTTGTTAACCTATCAATTGCACAATTTACAAGAAGAATTAAGGAAGCGGGTATTCGAAAAGTATTGGGGCTGGGCGGAAAAGAATTAGTGTTTGGATATTTCATTGAGGCTTTTTTGTTTTGCTTATCTTCTCTTGTTATCGCTCTAGCTTTCATCAAGATCGTACTTCCATGGTTCAACCATCTCACAGGCAAAACTCTTGAAATGAGTCTAGGACGGGATACGGGGTTGGTGATGTTCATAGTTTTCTTATTGTTTATTATGAGTGCTCTTTCAGGTAGTCTGCCCGCACTTTTCTTAAAAGCTTTTCGCCCCATAGAGGCCATCAAGGGAAAGCTTTCTGGCGGAGAAAAAGGCAAGGGATTTAGAAATGGATTGGTAGTCCTTCAGTTTACAGTATCAATAGTACTTATTACATGTACGGCCATTGTATTCCAACAACTCAATTTTCTTTCTGAGAAAGACCTAGGTTTCAATAAAGAAAATCTCTTGGTCATCGATCATGTTGACCGTGTTGGAGGTGGTGCCACCTTCACAAGTGAAATCTCCAATATCCCCGGAGTTCTAAATACCTCATTTTGTGCACAGTTACCTTTAAGTATGGGCAATGACGCTTTCAGACCTGAGAATAGCGGTGACAAGGATTTTATACTCAATTTTGCGGCGGCCGACGAAAACTACCTTTCCACTTTGGGAGCTCAGCTTATTATTGGAGATGATTTCAACCCCGATACCCCTGCAGACGTAGATGGAGTTATATTAAATGAAACGGCGGTTAAAACACTGGGGTGGGACATGGATGAATCCATTATTGGAAAAATAATAGACTATCCCAATGAGTTTACGAAATTTGAGGTAATCGGTGTAGTACGAGACTATCACTTCACCTTGTTGGAAAAACAGGTTGAACCTATGGCTATATTCCATATTGGTAGTAAGGTCTATAGCCCGAAGAAATTTACCTTGGTTCGCATAGGTCCTCAAAATGGCAAGGCCTGGGCCTCTATTTTTGATTCCATTAAAACTATTTGGAAAGAACATATGGGGGATTTACCATTTAAATATGAATTCATTGACCAAACCTTTGCTGCAAAATTGCGAACCAAACAACAATTTGGAAGTTCATTATTGATTATGGCAGGCCTTGCACTGCTGATTGCCTGTCTCGGATTGTTGGGTATGATTATTTATACCTTGGAACTCCGTACAAAAGAAATCGGGACCCGCAAAATATTGGGTGCCACCATCTTTAATATATTAATGCTTATTTCGCAGGGGTACACCAAACTGGTAATTGTGGCCTTTGTCATAGGTGCTCCGCTATCATACTGGCTCGTTCAACAGTGGCTTCAGGATTTTGGAAATAGAATTACCCCCTCGATCTGGGTTTTTGCTTTAGCGGGTGTAGGCACCTTGATGTTCTCATTTCTTGTTACTGGTTACCATTCGGTCAAAGCTGCAATTACCAATCCAATTGAGGCACTAAAAGACGAGTAATATTTTTTTGGTAACCTTGGAATTTAACATGCAAATGACCATTTAAAGGATACAATTCCAAGGTTGTAAAAATTTTGGAAGTCGTTAAATTCTAAAAATTGCCCGTTTATTGCAACTTCAGTTCTTTTTTCTGAGATTCGATCTTGGATTGTGAAAAAAGAGATAATGAACAGAGCAGTAAAAGCAATGATGCTGATTTATACATATCCAAAGCTTAATACTACAAGATACATAAAATAGCGAGGGAGCAACCCAAGAAATCAAAGTGTTGATTTCTAGCCTATTAACCAATTTTCCCATTTATGGATATCTACCTCTTGAATTGCCGAAACTTTCTGTTCCATCGATGATTTCTGCTGAATTACCTGAAAGATGGCTTCGTTGATGGGCATCAAAATTTAGCGCCCATTCATTGGGTTACAGGAATGTTGGAAGTAACTTTTTGCAATTTTCCGACTATACAATAAGAAAGTCGATACTCCTTAAGTAGTTTGTAGTACGGTTTTGTAAATTGATAATGCAAGTATAGATACTATGGGCAAAGGGTGAACATCGTTTTTAAACAAGTATTATTTTTACTATGGAATTGAATAAAACTACTTTTACAAAATAATGCCCTGTAAAATGAAAAGACCCACATTCATAATATTCTGTTTTCACCTTGGTCTCATGACTTTAACAGCACAAACAGACCTTCGATATCTAGGTCAAAATCCCCCTTCCGATACGCCCCAAATATTTGCACCGGGAATAATTTCCAGGCAAAATCAATCTGAGTTTGGTTCCATTTTTTCTGCCAATGGTTCAGAATTTTTCTTCGGTGTTGATATAAATGGCAAGGCGGAAATTAGATATTCCAAACTTGAAAATAACACTTGGAGTACTCCAATGACCATAATTGGCCACGAGTCTTACAGCCATAACGACCCCATGCTTTCCCCGGATCAAAATCAACTATACTACATATCAAATAGGCCTAAGAGCGGAGTTGATACAGGCGATTACGATATCTGGTATTCCGAACGGCTCCCAAACGGATGGTCCGACCCAATCAATGCGGGAGAGAATATCAATTCGTCAAAAAATGAATACTACATCTCTTTTACCTCCAACGGTACAATGTACTATTCATCCAACAAAAATGCCGAGCAGGAAAGACAATTCGACTACGATATCTATACTTCCCACAAAAAAGAGGGGGAATTTCAAAAATCAATAAGACTCGGCAAGCAAATAAATACCCCTAACTACGAGGCAGATGTTTTCATCTCTCCGGATGAATCCTATATCGTTTTTTGTTCTACACGGCAAGATGGTTACGGTAAAGGAGATCTTTACATAAGTTTTAAAAAAGAGAATGGAGAATGGACGGAGTCCGTAAATTTAGGCACTTTGGTGAACACTAAAAATCATGAATTGTGTCCATGGGTCACAGATGATGGGAAGTATTTGTTTTTCACAAGCAATCAGGATATCTACTGGGTAAGTACCGATATCCTTAAGCAAGAAAGATGAAGAAAACTTGCTGTCCTTCTTAAACTATTCTTTCAAAAGGTAAGCCCCTTCAGCCTTACATCCGATCTGGTACTTGGATGCCCAAAAGTTGGAACGCGGATCGGATGACCTCCCCTACCTTTTTGGATAACCGTACCCTTAGGATTTTTTTGTTTTCATCGGCTTCTCCTAGAATGGAGACCTGCTGATAAAACGAATTGAATTCCTTGACCAGATCGTACACATAATTGGCAATAAGGGCAGGGCTGTAGTTTTCCGCAGCGAGACCAATAATTTCCGGGAAGAGTTGAATCTGTTTGATCAATTCCTTTTCCTTGGGGTGTAACTCTTCGACTGCCTGCCCGACAAAGTCATTCAGGCGGGCGCTCAGATTGACACCCTGATTTGTTAGGTTTTTAAAACCTGACAGGTCTAAATTTGAATCGACCTTGCGAAGAATGGACTGTATCCGAGCATAGGTATATTGGATAAAAGGTCCTGTATTCCCTTGAAAATCCACTGATTCCTGTGGGTCAAAAAGAATACGTTTTTTAGGATCTACCTTTAGAATATAATATTTTAATGCCCCAAGGCCTATGATTCGGTATAACTCTTGTTTTTCAACATCCGAATAGTCTTCCAATTTTCCCAGTTCTTCCGATAGTTGGGCAGCGGTTCGCGTCATATCTTCCATCAAGTCATCCGCATCCACTACAGTCCCTTCCCTACTCTTCATTTTTCCACTAGGGAGATCTACCATACCATAGCTGAGATGATATAAGTTTGTTGCCCAGGAAAATCCTAGCTTCTTAAGAATTAGGAAGAGCACCTTAAAATGATAATCCTGTTCATTGCCCACGGTATAGACCATTCCGTTGATATCAGGATAGTCTTTTACCCGCTGTATGGCCGTGCCAATGTCCTGGGTCATATAGACAGCCGTCCCATCAGATCGCAAAACGATTTTTTCATCCAGTCCCTCATCCGTAAGATCGATCCAAACACTGCCATCTTCCTTTTTGTAGAAAACCCTTTTTTTGAGTCCGTCCTCTACAACATTCTTCCCCAACAAATAGGTGTCGCTTTCATAATAGAGTTTATCAAAATCAACTCCAAGATTTGTGTAGGTTTCCTCAAAACCGGTATAGACCCAACCATTCATGGTTGCCCAAAGGGCAACTACCGCTTCATCACCTGCCTCCCATTTGCGGAGCATTTCTTGGGCTTCCAACAAAATAGGTGCTTCCTTTTCAGCCTTGTCCTTTTCAATTCCTTGAGCTGTCAATTCAGCAATTTCCACCTTGTACGCCTTATCAAAGGCTACGTAATATTTTCCTACCAATTGATCGCCCTTCAATCCGGCATCTTCGGGAGTTTCCCCGTTACCAAAACGTTGCCAGGCGAGCATACTTTTACAGATATGGATGCCCCTATCATTAATGATCTGGGTTTTGTATACTTTTTTTCCCGATGCCTTCAAAATTTCTGCCACGGAGTAGCCCAATAAATTGTTGCGGATATGACCTAAATGCAGAGGTTTGTTGGTATTGGGAGAGGAGTATTCCACCATAACGGCATCGGTATCCCCATCGGTATTATGACCGTAATTTTCCGTTTCATATATAGAATTGAAAAAGTGGAGATAAAAAGCATCATCAATAATCAAATTTAAAAATCCTTTGATTACATTGAAGCCGGAGACCTCCTCTACTCGCTCTTCCAAAAATGCTCCTATCTGCCTTCCGATTTGCTCCGGATTCCCTTTTACATAGCGTAACATAGGAAAAACGACTACGGTGATATCTCCCTCAAAATCCTTTCGGGTAGGTTGAAATTCAACAGAGGGCAACTCAATATCAAAAATGGATTTTACGGCTTCCTTCACCTTGGCCTTTAAAATGCTTTGTATATCCATCAAAACTTGGGTTATGAGGCTGCAAAACTACATTTTTTTGCGCTTTTAGCGGTGAATTGGTCCATTTAAGTACGGTTTTCAGTAACTTTATAGAGCTACAGAAAAAGAAGGGATATGCTATTGAACGTATCATATAACGATAAAAAAATCACTGAAAAAATAGATTCGGAAGTCGGTAAACCTTTCACGTTAAAGGAGCGTTGGGCGATGAGCGGAATCGGTTCCCCAAGACTGTTTATCACGGAAACCAGCGTTGAAATTCGCAACCTACTTATTTTGGATAACAATCGGGACCAATGCAATATTGAAATGCGGCCCAAAGGCATTATCGTTCGATTTCGTTCTTTGCTCGAAACCTTTGCCTTGATCATACCATACTATAAATTGACCCTTTACAAAGGAGACTTGGCCAAATATTCCATTTATCGAGATCATTACTTTATTAAGGTTGAGGCAGATACCAAGGCGGTACAGAAGTTCTTCAAAAAGATTTTGGATTATAAGGCGGATAATATGCCTACTTCAATCGAGGATTTATGAAAATCCTGCTCACGGGTGCCAACGGCTATATGGGTATGCGATTGCTTCCCCAATTATTGGATCTGGGACATAAGGTGGTC
This sequence comes from uncultured Flavobacteriaceae bacterium, assembly GCA_947494715.1. Lineage (GTDB taxonomy): Bacteria > Bacteroidota > Bacteroidia > Flavobacteriales > Flavobacteriaceae > Ulvibacterium. Next base: position 10,539 of record CANLWG010000030.1, read on the forward strand.
TGTGCCGTCCGGGATGAAAAACGTTTGTCCATCGACGAGGACACCAAGGCACTAGTGGAGATTGTGGAAGTTGATTTTCTAAAGGAATTTCAACGGGGTTTACTGCCCAAGGATATTGATATAGCTTATTACCTTATCCATTCCATGAGTTCCTCTACCGTCGATTTTGATGAGAAGGAAGCACAATCTGCTCGGACCTTCAATACCTATATGACAGAGACCCAAGTGCAACAGGTTATTTATCTGAGTGGAATTGTAAATGATACCCAGCTGTCCAAACATTTGAGTTCCCGTAAAAATGTAGAGGACATTCTGTACAAAGGAAAGTTTAACCTTACCGTTCTTAGGGCCGGGATTATTGTAGGTTCCGGAAGTTCTTCCTTTGAGATTGTCCGTGATCTATGTGAAAAGTTACCCTTTATGATAACCCCAAAATGGGTGTTGACCAAAACACAGCCCATTGCTATACGTGATGTAATAAAATTTCTCACCGCCCTCATCGGGAATGAAGACACTTATAACGAATCTTTTGATATTGGCGGCCCTAATGTGCTAACGTACAAGGAAATGCTCCAAAAATATGCTAAGGTAAGAGGTTTTAAGAATTGGATTTTTACGGTTCCTGTAATGACCCCCAAACTATCCTCCTATTGGCTCTACTTTGTAACCTCCACCTCCTATAAATTGGCCATAAACCTTGTAGATAGCATGAAAATGGAGGTAATAGTCAAGGACAATCGCTTGCAGGATCTTTTGGGGATACGCACACATACCTATGAAGAGGCCATAGATATGGCCTTTAAAAAAATTGAACAAAACCTCGTAGTAAGTAGTTGGAAAGACAGTATGATCAGCGGTCGTTTTAAGAAAAACCTGGAAAAATATATCCAAGTCCCGAAGTATGGGATTCTAAAGGATGAAAAAAGACTCAAGATAAAAGATGAGGAAAGGGTACTTCGGAACATATGGAAAATTGGAGGGGAAACCGGTTGGTATTATGGCAATTGGCTTTGGAGAATACGGGGATTTCTGGATAAACTCAATGGAGGTGTAGGGCTACGGAGAGGGCGTACCCATCCTGATAAAATTTATCCCGGGGATTCTCTGGATTTTTGGCGGGTACTCTTGGCGGACAAAGAATCGAAAAGGCTGTTACTTTTTGCGGAAATGCGGTTGCCTGGGGAAGCATGGCTGGAGTTTAAAATAGATGAGCAGAACATTTTACACCAAACCGCCACCTTTAGACCAAAGGGACTACGAGGTAGACTGTACTGGTACAGCATACTTCCTTTCCATTATTTTATCTTTGGAGGAATGATACGAAATATTGCCAAAGCTAAATAGTATTGTAATCGAACTACTAAAACTTTTAAAAAAGAACTATTTACTGTCCGTTTCCCTAGGAATACTATTCCTTTTTTCCACTATTGTTTTTTTTGCAACTGAGGCCAGCTATGATGCCATAGAATCCGCTTCAATATGGGTGCGGAACTACTTCGGTTATTTCTATCTCTATTTGGGGTTAGGTTGTGTACTCCTACTATTAATGGTGGCCATTTCTCCCTTGGGAAGGATAAAGCTCGGCAAAAAAAATCAAAAGCCGGAACATTCCCTTTGGGCATGGACGGCCATGTTGTATAGTGCAGGTATGGGCGCAGGAATTTTGTTGCGTGCTGTTCAGGAGCCTGTCTTTATGTTTCAAAATCCGCCTTATCCTTCCGATTTAAAACCTGAAATTTTGGCCTTGGAATTTACTTTTTACCAATGGGGGTTTACCGCTTGGGCCTTTTACGGTCTCTTTGCCATGGTTGTTGGGTATGCCTTGTTTGTACGGAAAAAAAGGGTTTTGGTCAGTTCCACTATAGCGGATACCATTCGCAATGCGGCGGCAAGGAAGGGAATAGATGTAATGACGATCCTTACCACAGTTTTTGGTCTAATCGCAGCCATCGGACTCGGAACGGCCCAGATCAATGGAGGGCTGAATCATTTGTTTGAGCATAGTTTTGGTTTGGGCACCACGCTTCTCTTGGCCGTATTGATTTCCGCAATTGCCTTTTATTCTGTTTGGCGAGGGGTGGATAGAGGTATCAAGGTCATCTCAAAGTTCAACATTGTCATCACTTTAATCTTGTTGTTCTTTGTATTCTTTACCAGCAATGTGGGAACCATTTTAAGTTCCTTGGGAAAAGCTACCTTACAGTATATACTAGATTTTGTCCCGATGAGCCTTGCCTGGGGAAAATACGATCCGGGTATCGCATTCCTGACGGATTGGACCTTTTACTATTGGGCTTTTTGGTTGGCCTGGGCCCCTTTTACAGGTATCTTTATCGCACGGATTTCCAAGGGAAGAACATTGCGCCAGCTGTTATTGGGTGTTTTGATTATCCCATCTTTAGGTACTTTTTTTTGGTTCTCCGTTTTCGGCACTTCGGCCTTTCAATTAATAGAAAGTTGGGGAACATATTCCAAAGAGTTTGGCAATGTGTTCTCCTCTATTTTTGTATTTCTAGAAAATTATCCAATGGCTGGCTTACTCAACTTGACCACCGTTTTACTCTTGATAAGTTTTTTGGTGACCTCGGTGGATTCGGCTGTTTTTGTGCTCAGTATGTTTACGGATAGGGGAAAGAAAACACCTAGGAAAAGCCATAGACTGCTGTGGTCCATTTTTATTCTACTGGCTACTTTGGCACTGATTCTTTTGGGAAATGTTAAATCGGAAATTGATGTATTGGTCGCAGTTCAAAAACTTCTGATCATTACTTCACTGCCTTTTGCCCTTTTTATGGTAGTGATGACCGCCGTTTTCCTAAAGGAAATTTGGAAATACTAACTCCTATATCTTCAAAAGGTTCCCTAAAAGGTGAATTAATGAAACCACTAAAAAAGACCAAGAAAGGGACACATTAATAAAATGAATATTGGTTTTGCCATTTAGTCCCGCAAAAAG
>CANLWG010000031.1 GCA_947494715.1 uncultured Flavobacteriaceae bacterium
TATGAAAAAAGGGTCAGGCTCTAAAGAAGCCCAACCCCTGCTAATTTTAACTTACACACTTATCGGGATAGTGTCTATATGAATTTTTCTGAGGATGATATTATGAATATTTTCACCAATGACCAAATTACACGTATGCATTATGTTTTAAAGAACCATAAAGGCCGTAATGCTTTATTATCCAGTCGTGCTCTTAATTAAACGCTCTTTTATGTCTTTTCATTAAAATTTAATGACACTTTAAAAAGTACAATTATATGCGAGATTATTTATGCCATTATTTGTCTCTAATCGTCCCAAAAATTGTTCGTTTTTAAGGACTATTTTAAGTGTGGTACGGAAGTATTGTTTAAATGAGAGATTTGACTTGTCTTCACAATCTACATACCGCATTGGTCTGAACAAGATGATCGAGGTTTATTATGGATCCTTGACCGGTTTCTGGCTGTCCCGCACTGACTAGTATACCACAGTCCGTAACAATGTTCGCTGAACATGCAAATCACCCTAGCTGGTTTTCTGGGTGCCATATCGGATAGAATATCGCTGTAAATCTGGTATTACAACTATACTGAAAGCCGTGCGGTATCAGCCATTTTTACCGCAGCCAGGTCAACGACCCAATGTATTTTTGATTATTATATAATCTAAGGCAATTATATCGATAACTCGATGGAATTACTGTCCATTTGCCTAATGGGATAGCCCTAATATGAAACGGGCCACTTTTTTCGGATCCGACCTGCCGGTTAGCTTAGGCTGCACCACCTCACAGGTACATCGATACCGTACACTTTATTTGCGGATGCGTTTCACTTTCGGAGTTTTGCTCTATACATATCATATCAGGATGCTTGGTTTGCATAGCTGGATAAAACCTTTTTGTGTTGTCCCATATTGGCAAAGAGCCCTAAGAATTTTCGCGTAATCATATTAAGACTTTTATGGCACCACCTTGAGTAGCGGTAATCGGTGTTTTCAAGAATACCTTGTTCCTTCGTACGGTCTCCTACGAGGTTACGGCAATGCTAGAGGCATTGCCACAGATACGTTCACTGATATGCACTTCCTCAAATTTAAGCCCTGTTCCTATAGCGGTGATGATTTTTAGCATGGCCGACAAAATTTCAATGCCAATGCCTTCACTTTCACTATTGTTATTTTCCGTATCTTTTTATTTTATGCCAGGTTCTATCAACAAAGGTGTTTTACCGTCCGTAATGATGATTTTACTGTTCTGAGAGCGCGAAAGTTCACGAAACGCCTCGATGCTTCTAATCTGTATAAGTTCATCGGTAAGCCCTTCGGAAAGTATTTTTTGGGCGTCCCTTTCACCTTTGGCTTCAATGATCTTGCGGTCGGCCTCTAGCTTGGCCCGTTGCAGAATGAACTTCATTCGCATTGCATCTTGTTCAGCTTGCAATTTTTGCTCTATAGAACTGGCTAAGCCATTAGGTAATCGAATACTTTTCATCAAAACCGCAATGAGCTCTATACCATCTGCTTGTTTCGTAAGATTTTCTTCCATTTTAACCTTGATTTCCTCTTCTATTTTCGCTCGCATACCAGAGTGCATATCCTTTGCATAAAACTTGGCACAAACATCTGAAGAGGCTGATCTAAAAACACTGGTGATTATGGATTCATATCCCTGTCCTAAATTTTCCAATACAGAGGGAATCTTATTTTGTTCCAAACGATAGAGAATAGAAATTTCGGAATTCACACTTAGTCCTTCCTTACTGGGTAAACTCAAAATAAGTTTTATATTATTGGTTTGTGTCGATTCCTTTAGCACTTTACTGACCAAAGGATTATAAAGTACCGTGCCCTGAGTTATTACTTCGTCTGAAAATTTGCCTAATGTTAGTTTGACCCCTGCCTCTCCGGGTCTTATTACTGCGCAGCTGGAGGATAATAGTATTATCGCTACTAGTGTTAAAAACTCCTTTTTCATCTCTTTTTCGTTTTATGCTAATACATCTTTTGGTATTCAACTATACTTTAAAAAGGATTTGCAATATTCGGTTGGTATTTGTAATCAAAGCCTGATTCGCGGCCCAAAGCCTTCGGGCATGTTTTCCGCACCTCCCAATTTACTCTGTTGGTACCTGACGGGATGCAACCGATCCAACAGGGCATCTTCTTTCGGAAACATAGTGTCGTTTAGGGCTAGTAGACGATTCAATCGTTCTTCTGGTCTTTGGTCTTCCTTTCCGATGGGAGGCCACCCAACCAAAGAAAGGGAATTCAGATATTTGGGTATGGAGTTGACCATCGCCCCATCATAGGTGAATTTAGGTATAACATGATCAATATCCATTTCCCAAACATATACTTCCACCGTTACAAAAATTTCGATAGTGCCATCTACAAGTTCCAGAAAACGGATTTCTTCATTAAGGATGGATTCCATAGCAGAATCAATGGAAAATTCGATATCAAAGGGTTCATTTTGATGCTGACCATGAGGCTGAGCAAGCACCATGATCGGAAGTAACAAAAGTGAAAGTATAATTTTCATGGTCTACTGATTTTAGATGAATATTTCATTTGTCTTTATTTTAAATTTACGATATATAAATCATTAATTATTATTTATATATATTATGATTTATATTAAAATTATTTATATATTCTATAAACTGGAAGTACATACTAACTAACATCCCCTAAAACCAAAGTATTTACCAAACTTGAGAAGAATTATATCTTGCCCGGCCTGTCGTCTCGATACAGTTGAATTATTCGCAAAACCGGTTTTCGATTTCCCTTGATCCAAAATGTGGGCAAAAAACACTTCGTAACATATTCCGAAAAGGAAATCACTCTTTTGCATTTACTTTTTCATGTAGCAATACCACCCATCAACAACATTTGTATTAGTATTAAAATATTTTTCTGAAAAGGTTCTTGAACTAAGCAATCTGTTCTTTAAATCGGCCAATTTATGATACGGACTACCGGAAGGTGGCCGATTTCCACGAAACGTTGAAAAATTGAGGATTTTGAATGGGATATGTTCTATTATAGCTTTATTGTTCCCAAAAATTGAAGCGGGGGTACTTCGGTAAGTTCAAGCTTTAAATCATTGAAAGTTCCCTCGATAGGTGAATAGTAAGACAGGTCACATGGAATCCTTGTCAATTCTGCAGAAAAATTGACGAGAATGGAATCGGTCTCGGACAGATATATGGTATATTGAAAGTTAGGTTCCCCGGGAATGATAAGTTGGATGGTATTATCCAACTTTCTGATATCTGCACCCGGGACAGCAAATTCACTCGCAGGATTAAAAGTAAAACCTGGATTGGGAAAATCCCCTTCCACTCTTATGTCATCGGGATCAATGGTGCCATTTTCAAATAGATTGACATCATTTGCATCAACTAACTCTAAAAACAAGGAGGGAAAGGCAGGGTCAAAAAGAGCACAGTCAATACCTTCATCATTTGAACAGCCAAGCAAACCAAATAGTACAATTAGAGATGGGATGCCCATTTTCATATTATTAAGATTAATCGATTGGAAAATGGTTGCGTGATACTTCAAACTTTGCCATTGAAGCAAATAATATTTACAGGCCCCATAAAACGACCGATTGGGTAAATAGAAAGAAGAGGTTAGTCGAATTCCCAGTAAATGTTCAATTACTAGGACTATCGTAAACAAACTTTCCAAAATTTATGCAAACAACAAGCAACTTTTCGCCTTTTGAACAATCTTAATTATAAAATGGGAGATAACTTATAAGTAAAAACTTGTATTATGTAGGACTTTAACTTATATCATTTTGTAATATTTAGATTATCTAGTTAAATTTAAACTACTAGTAGTTATGAGAAATTTTTTTATGATATCGCCATTACTGTTCCTTTTGGTAGGCGCGTTTTCATGTAGTGATGACAATTCGACTGCCCTACAGTCCAATCTTTTAGGAACCTGGGAATTGATTCGATATGAAGATCGGTCTACTAATACCATGGTGAATCCTCCAACCGGTACAGACCCAATAGTAATTACCTTTATGGAGTCAAAGTTTGAAGGAGATACCGGAAGAAATACTTTTTTGGGAGATTATACCACGGAATCCAAGATGCTGGTCCTTTTGGAATATGGGACAACGGAGATTGCGGAGTCTGAATGGGGCGGAATGTTTGCAGATGCGATTGTTTCGGCCTACAACAGCGATGATGAAAATTATAGAATGCCCTTTTCCATTGAGGGCAATACTTTGAAAATCCATTATGAAGCATCCAAGTTTATGCAATTTGAAAAACTCTGATCAAATACCAGAGGTCTCAAAAACCTTGTAATTTTCTTTGAAGTCGATCTTCATTCTTAATATTTTGAAGAGTTTTTATCAATGAATGGTAACAAGTGTATATGATTATTGATTATATACGAATTACATTTGCTTTAAAATAAGCAATTTAAACAATTGAATCGGCCAAAAGAAGAAGTCCCATAAGACGGCCATTTAATAGGCTAGAATAGAGATGAGTATCAAATTCCTATAAATTGCTCGTTTTACGGAACGCTCTTAGATTTACGTTTTGAAATGTTTCAAAGTTAATTCAAACAGCCAACACACTCTTATCTTTTAATCCAGTTAAATATAGTAAGTCCAAACCTGAATTGGAAGGTATTCCGCACAACAAGGAAAAGGACAGATACAGTTGCTCGATGAACAGGCCCCTGCCCTTCAAGGGATTCTGTACCAACCGGGACGGTAGCGTACTGAAAAACTACTGGGCGGCACCGAAGGACTGCAAGGCCTGTCCCATGAAATCCCAATGTGCGCCGAATACAAAATGCAAGAAAATCACCAGAACGGTCTATGACGAACAATATTTGAGGGCCTACGGCCGACAGCACAGTGAAAGGGGCGAACGGATGAAAAAACCGGGACAAAGTACGGTGGAGCCAGTGTTCGGTAGTTTGACCCAGTTCTACGGTCTAAGAAAAATAGGTGTACTCGGCAAGACCGGTGCACATAAGGTCATGCTCATGGCCGCTATCGCCTTCAACCTGAAAAAGCACCTTAAAAAAGGGGGAAGGAAACCCTCCCTTGGCATTTTCAAGACAATAATGGATGCTTTCCAAGGCTACCTGACCACTATTTGCCAACAAATCCGATCAAGATCGGTTCTCATGAAGGCTTCTTAAAAACAGCCTATTCGGGTCGATATCTTGTTCAAGGACCACTTCTGCAACGGCCACGTTCGTTTTAAGGAACTTGACTAAGGTTTTTCATAGGAAATTTTAAAGGTCATTTTTCCTTGTTCATCATTACTACATCAAGGGAATATGATACTATATCCCATGTTCATTCGTTTTAGTATTGGCGAGGTTTACAAAAAGTGATATATTTTTTAAACTGAAAATAGTGTCCTTTTTATTGTCGCTTCGCCTTTACTTACAATTTCAATTAAAGTCAAGCGAATTTCGTTTTACAAACTCCAAGAATTTAGGCTTATACTGTTCGGAAACCGTTATGCGTTGATTGTTTATTAGTATTTGACTTCGCTCAATAACCTCTATATTTTTTAGCGATACAATGAAAGAACGATGTACGCGTAAAAATTGCTTTTCCGGCAGTTCTTCTTGTAACGATTTTAAGCTCATCAAGGTCAAGATAGGTTTCGGATTACCCTTTAGCCATATTTTGATATAGTCTTTTAAGCCCTCAAAATACATCACATCGGCCAATTTGATTCGCAGCTGCCTGTATTCGGATTTTACAAAAAGGAACTCTTTTTCTTCTGAAACTGGATTTTGCTGTTTCCCTTTTACCAGAGCAAACCACGTACTTGCTTTGTTGGCAGCCGCTAAAAACTCCGCATAGTCAAAAGGTTTTAATAAATAATCCAAGGCCTCTACTTTAAAACCTTCCAAAGCGTACTGATCAAAAGCTGTGGTGAAAATGACCCGTGTATGTTCCGGTAGCATTTTAGAAAATTCAATACCCGTCAAATCGGGCATTTGAATATCCAGAAACAATAAATCTACAGGTTCTGTTCTTATAAACTCCAAAGCCTCAATTGCGCTACTGCACTTTTTTTTCAACTCTAAAAAAGGCGTTTTTTGAACATAACTTTCCACTAAATTCAAAGCCATAGGTTCATCGTCCACAATGACACAGGAAATCTTTATGTTGCCCATGATTTAGTTGGTTTTTACTTTAAGGGTTACTACAAATCGGTTGTCCTTTATACTATTTTCAAAGCTGTATTTATTGGGATATAATAATTTAAGTCGCTTCTCCAAGTTTTGAAGTCCAATACCGGAACCACTTTTATCATCGGTTTTCTTCGGAAAATTATCGTTTTGAACCGAAAATAAAACTGTTGCATTATCACAGGTCATGTTAATATCGATCCGACTTGTCTTGGTAGCGGACACACCATGTTTAAAAGCGTTTTCGATCAATGAAATAAATAACAATGGTGCTATTCGGATAGCTGTTTCTTCCGAAGGAAAATCATAATTGACCGTTGTTTTGTCCGATACGCGTAGTTTCATTAAATCGATATATTTTTTCATAAAATCGATTTCTTTGTTAAGTGGTACAACTTCTAAATTGGTTTCATAAAGCATATAACGCATCAGCTTGCTTAAACTATGAATAGACGATTTTGCTCGTTCTGGCGAAATATCGACCAACGAATAAATGTTATTCAAAGAATTAAAAAAGAAATGCGGCTGTAACTGATAATGTAAATGCTGCAGTTCGGATTTCAACTTAAAATTGATTGCCTCCTTATGTTCTGCTTCTGTTTTAACCCATCTTCTTGTTGTTTTTATCGCTATTGCAAAAAGTAAAGGTAGCAGATAAGATAGTATTTGCATGTATATAAACATCCTAAACGGAGGCCTCGGTCTAGATGATTTTCTTACAATGTCCTGAAAAAAAGTACTTTCTATTTGATCTCGTAAAAGCGCGAAAAAAACGATAAGGACAATATTTATGACAATGAATACAATCGTTTTTTTTGTAAATAAAAACCGCTCTATCAAAACAAAATAATTGAGATAAAACACAATACCATATAACACCAACGGAATCCAGAAGTGTGCAATCAACCGATCCATCTCTTGATCTTGCCCATACCATAATATATAAGGCATGCTGAACAAAACAAGCCAAACCGATACATGCAAAAAGACGGTTATTTTTTTACTTTTATCCATACTGAATTATTCGTAACGTAAAGCGGTTATTGGGTCTAAAGCCGATGCTTTTCTTGCCGGATACCAACCGAAAAAGATACCAGTAACGGCACAAACCGCAAAGGATATTACAATTGAATATAACGATACGCTTGTTGGCCAATGCAAGAATTTTTCGATAAATACGGTTGATCCCAACCCTAAGATAACACCTAAAAGTCCACCTGTTATACTTATTAAAATAGCTTCGATTAAAAACTGCATTAAAATATCCGATCCTTTTCCGCCTACCGCCATACGCAGACCAATTTCCTTTGTCCGTTCTTTTACGGATACATACATAATGTTCATGATCCCAATACCTCCAATCAATAACGAGATGCTAGCAACGGCAACTAATAGAATAGTGAGCATTTCACTGGTAGAACTGGATGTAGAAATAAGCTCATCCATAGAGCGTACATGAAAATCATCGTCTTCATTTTCGGCTAATTTATGTTGTACACGTAAAATCCCGGAAACTTCTGTTACTGCATTTTGGGCTTCATCTTCACTAACGGCGGATGCTATTATTTCCCTTAAATAATCAATAGCTAAAATCCGTTTTTGTACTGTGGTGTATGGTGCGATAACCACATCGTCTTGATCTAGTCCAGAAGTGTTTTCGCCTTTTTCTTCTAATACACCAATGACTTTAAACGGAATATTATTAAAACGAATCATTTGTCCCACAGGATCTATGCCTTCGAGAAATACATTATCGACAATGGTTTTACCTATTACGGCTACTTTACCAGCAGATTTCACATCAGCATCAGTGAACATACTTCCGCTTTGTAAATCCCATACCCTAATACTTAAATAGTCTGGATTTACACCGTAAATAGTGGATGGCCAGTTGTTCGATCCGTTTATGACCTGTCCACCACCATCCACCGATGGTGTTACATAAGATAATAAGGATGCTTTTTCTTTAATAGCTTCATAATCCTTAAGCGTAAGTGATTGCATCTCGGTTCTACTTCTGCGAACACCTCCGCGCACATCAGCTCCAGGTTGAATAGAGATCATATTGGAACCCATGCTCGTAATGGAAGCTCGAATGCTTTCCTTGGAACCTTCGCCAATGGCCAACATGGCAATTACGGATGCTACACCAATAATGATTCCCAACATGGTCAGCAAGGTTCTCAATTTGTTCAAAATAACGGCTTTGAAGGCAATTTTGAATAGTTTTAAAAGTTTCATAACATAGCGTCTTGTTTAGGTAGTTTGGCTAATTCGTCTTCCGCAGAAAGTATATTGGAATTTTTATCATTTTGTATCACCAGTCCATCCCTTAAAACTATCGTTCTACTGCTAAAGCTTGCAATATCCGGTTCGTGTGTTACAAAAATGATGGTTATTCCCTGTTTGTTCAACTTCTGGAACAAAGCCATAATTTCGTAAGAGTTGCGTGTGTCCAAATTTCCGGTAGCTTCATCTGCTAAAATTATAACGGGATTATTGATCAACGATCTCGCAATGGCAATACGCTGTTGTTGACCTCCTGAAAGTTGTCCAGGCGTATGATGCAATCTGTTTCCCAATCCAACTCTTTCCAAAGCTTCGATAGCACGTTCTCTTTGTTCTGCAGAGGATACTTTGTTACTATATAACAGGGGTAATTCTACATTTTCAATTGCAGAAGTTCTTGCCAATAAATTGTACGATTGAAAAATAAAACCGATTTTTTCATTTCGGATGGTTGCCAATTCATCTTTGCAAAGATCCTTTACATTTAAACCATCCAATTCATAAATACCGGAAGTTGGTCGATCCAAACATCCTAAAATATGCAGCAGCACACTTTTACCGGAACCACTAGATCCCATAATGGTTACAAACTCGCCTTCCTTTACGGTAAATGAGATTCCCTTTAACGCATGAACCGTTTCGGGGCCCATAATGAAATCGCGCTTTAAGTCTACTATTGTAATAATCTCTCTACTCATAATAACTTAAATTCTTCTTGGACCTCGACCTTCTGGCATAAAAGGACTTTCATTTTTGTCTTCTGTTTTAATTTCAGATTTACTCACACCTTTTAGGCTGTAGACTAATTTTTCACCTTCGGTTACACCATCCATTATTTGAACATTAACACCATCGCTAGCCCCAAGTGTAACCGTTTTAGGTAATATGGCACCATTGTTATCCATCACCCAAAGCGTTGTAGGTTCTTCAATCCGTTTACCTGTATTATCAAGCAAGCCGTTTTGCAGATTATAGGTTTTTAGAATTTCTGTATTAGGCCTAAAATTGATGGCTTTTGCTTCTGCCGTTAGCACGTCTTTCAATTCTAAAGTATAAATAGCAATAGTGGCGGTTAAGCCTGGCTTTAATTTTAGATTTGGGTTCTTTGCCGTAATGACTACGGTATAGGTCACTACGTTTGAATCAACCGTTGGATCTAATCTTACCTGCGTTACCACACCCTCAAAAGTTTCATCTATATAAGCGTCGACGGTAAAGGTTACTCGTTGCCCTTCTTTTATATCTCCAATATCAGCTTCATCGACATCTGCCTCTACTTGCATTTCCTTTAAATCCTGGGCAATTGTAAAAAGTGTTGGTGTATTGAAACTTGCTGCAACGGTCTGTCCTTCATCTATGGCCTTGGAAAGTACAACGCCGTCTATTGGTGCATAGATATTGGCAAAGCCTAAATTGGCCTTGGCTCTTTGAAGATCGGATAAGCGTTGTATTGCTGTGCCTTTTGCTGTTTGGTAGTTAAAGACGGCATCATCGAATTCCGACCTACTGATTACCCCTTTATCGTACAATGTTTGTTGACGATCGTATATGGTTTTCATGTAATTTCTTTGGGTTACGGCATTGTCGTAAGAAGCCTGCGCCTGGGTATATGCCGCTTTTAGATTGGTTTTATCCAATTCGGCAATAAGCTGTCCTTCGGTCACATTGCTATTATAGTCCACATGTATTTTTTCTACAACTCCCGAGACCTGTGTGCCAACTTCAACCTGGGTAATCGGTTCTATGGTCCCTGTTGCTGTTACCATTGTTGTAACATCTGCTTTTTTAGCAGCAACAGTTTTGGCTTCTATAATGATAGTATCGCCATTTTTAATAAAAATGTAAACAGCCGTAGCAAGTATAGCTAGTGCAATGCTACCTATAATAATGTTTTTTTTATTTTTCATAATCTTGATGATTAAAGCTTAATGTCGTTTATGCCCGCCCCAATCCCTAAGACAACAATTCTTCAAAAACAAGTTTGATGATGGTGTTGGATTATTTGCACCTTCTTGCGCAAAGGAAAACGGTGCAAATAATAAGCTTGCTATGTTGGGATAACAGTCTAAAGATGAAGTTTTATACTATCCTAAAAAAAGGGAATGGACGTTTGGGGTTGTTGACTATACAAAAGACCTTGTTTTATCGATGAAGTTTTTGTAAGTCTGTAGACTTAAAGTTATGCCGTCGTTTTTACCAAACACTTAAAAGCACTAGGTCTATGGCAATTATCATTGATTTTTATACACCACTAGTTGTTAGCACATTTTTTTCGAGCGTTAGAAAAGAATCTCTTTTGGATTTTTCTCTAGTAAAAACCAAATACGCTATTTGCGTGTTGGCTTTTCATATTGAAGCATAACGATAATCATTAATCATCTATCTGTTATCAAATAACGACCATTTACCAGAACTGCGAAGTAGAAATAGCAAAGTCCCATAATTTGTTGGATTTATAGGACTATGGAGAATATTTGGCCGCCCATAAAGATTACAGATCTTAATTTTGGTTCCATGGTAGCGGCCA
>CANLWG010000032.1 GCA_947494715.1 uncultured Flavobacteriaceae bacterium
TATTTAAAATTAGACAAAAAATTAGCGGGGGCATGCCCCCGCTAATTCTCTATTTACACACTTTATGGGATAGTCCTCTTCTTTAAATGCAGATTCTTTGTTATGACCTTCAACAAATGGTCACCTAAAACGAACATTTTTTAAGACACCTTCATTTTTCAGAAGTTGGGAAACCAAGATAGTATTCACTTTTTGTCAATAAAGCTTGGATAAAATTGGACATTTGACTATTGGATGTTCAGACATAATAAGAGGTCATAAAATCTCTTCCCATTTCCTCATTTCATCATCCTTTAGATAAGGAAGCCAAATCCTAAATGTAAAGCGCGCGTAGTATTCTGAGATATCAGGTTCTTCATTCAAATATTCCTTGGCGCTCAGCCATGATGTAATAGAAAATATAAACTGTTCCGCTAAAAACAAAATTTGATTTTCACTGATCTGTTCCCTGAATATACCTTGATTTTTATAAAGCGTAATAATTTGTAAAATCTGGGTTTTCTTTAAATTGAACAAATCCAAAGTAGTTCTTTTGATCTCCGGAAGCCTTCGCCAAACTACTTCATTATCCTTAAAGAAAAAGCGGTATTTAAACATGATCTTGAAATTGTCTTTCATCGAACCTATTACCTCTTCCTTGTCAAATCCTTTGTCCGTTAGTCTTTCGGCACCTTGAACCTCGAAAAGGAATTGAGCGAACAAAGCTTTAATCAGTACATCTTTTGTAGGATAATGATAGTGCAGATTACCCTGGCTCATGTCAATGGATTTGGCTATGTGTCTAGTTGTAACTTTCTCTATCCCTTTTGAATTAAAAAGGTCCAATGCCTTGTTTAAAATCTTTTGTTTCGTAGTCATTAGTTCATTTGAGCCAATTAGTTATATTTGCTTTGTAAAATTAGCCTAAATGAACTAATCGTGAAAATTTCCAAATACATTCTGCACATAGTTTTTTTAACTTTTACAATGGGTTGTAGTAATTATTACTCTAAGCAACTCGTAGAAGAAAATAGAAATGCGTTCCCGATTCTTTTTAAAAATGTTCACATATTCAATGGAAAGGATAGCTCCCTAGTTCTTAACAAAGATGTTCTTGTTGAAAACGGGTTCATAAAAAGTATTACCGAGCATTCCGAAACCAAAAACGATCAGGCCTACCATATTATTGATGGAAAGGGCAAAACACTGATGCCCGGGTTAATTGACGCCCACGTACATTTGTCAGGAAGTGGTGCCGTACCTTGGAAGAACGTGAGTGCCGATGAGACCTATAATCTAAAAGCCTATCTCCACTCTGGAATTACAACAGTCTATGATTTGGGAGGTATGGCCTCGGATATGGAGAAACTATCAAAAAAAGTTGGTAAAGGTGAACTATTGGGACCCACAATATATCATAGCCATATACCTATAACGGTGAAAAACGGCCATCCAATTCCATTGACCAAGGAAATACTGGGCTGGCCTTTAAAATCTTTTGTAAATACGATTGCCCCTACCATTGAAAATGCCGACGATGCGGAAGATATTATCAAGGAGTATTTGGAGGAACGTGTAGATTATGTCAAAATCATATACGATCAGATTCCTCCTGATTCTCCTGTAATGAGCTACGATGTACTGGAAGCTTTGATCGATCAGGCCCACGACAAGGGTTATAAAGTCTTTGTACATATCGGCAGTCCACAGAACGCCGTAGATGCCGTAAATGCAGGTGCCAACATTCTTGCCCATGGTATTTGGAGGGGTAAGCTGACATCTGGGCAAGCGGATATCATTGCAAGTTCCAAAGTGCCAATGATCTATACTTTGGCCGCGTTTCAGAACGTGAACAGTATTAATAAAGGCGAGTATTATCCGGAAGGCATTGATACTTTATTAGTTCCCAACATTATTCTTGACCCGGTTACGGGAGCAAAAGGATTGGATGTCGAAAGCCAAAAAGCCATGAACGCTTTTTTTGATGACGTTACCGATAACGGCCAATTCTTGTTCGATAACTTCAAGTTGCTACGGGAAAGAAATGTTCGGATTATATTGGGAACCGATAGCTCCCTACCTGGCACTTATGCAGGAAGTACCTATCTACAGGAAATGGACGCTTTAAAAGCCTATGGACTAAACAATTTTGAAATCCTTTCCGGTGCTACTTATTTACCTTCAAGACTCTTTTTGGATAATCCTGATTTTGGAACGGTCGAAGTGGGGAAAAAAGCGAATCTCTTGCTCATAAATGGAAATCCATTGGAAAATATAGCGTTGATCAAATCTCCCGAAACAATTTTACTGAATGGGAAGATTATCGTAAAAGTTGAACAATAAGTAGTCACCATTTTCAACTTTTTTCATTGCGATAAATAAGAAAGTTTGAAAAAAACTTTACAGATACCTCTATGAAATTCTTAATTGATAATGTAATCGGCCAGCTTCGCGATGTGCAAGAAGGCAAAAATTGGATGGGTCCGAATTTTAACAAAAAACTCGCCCATATTACGCAGGATTCGGCCTTTGTTCGACCAAGACCAAATCTTCATAGTATAGCTGAAATAATCTCACATCTTACAACTTGGCGAAAAGAAACCATTTTAAAAATTAGAACAGGAAAGGGAAGTATTACGGATGACGCCGAGGAAAACTGGTTGGCCAACGATAAACTGGAAAAAATTGGATGGGACACCATTCTTTCATCATATCGCAATACGCTCTCGGAATTGATAGCGCTTCTTGAAACTAGGGATGATAGTTTTTTAAAAGAGAAATATTACGACACCGATTTTAAAGACTATTATGAATATCGATTTGTGGTTTATGGCATGCTCCATCATGATATTTATCATTTAGGGCAACTTGGAATAATCATCAAATTTCTAAATGGCACTAGCGAGTAGCGACGATGCTCAACATCAAAATTCATAGTTCCGTAAAGGTAACCATTTATTGGAAACTTCTAATTTCGAAATCAGACCTATTTAACTGGCGTTTTACAGGACGGGCCGTGGATAGCTAATCTTTCTATTCTTCCCTTAGTCCATCTATGGGATTCTTATTTGCAGCCCCAATTGCCAGACCGCCAACGGTCAGCATCGCAATTACCAAGGCCATCAACCCGGCACCCAAAAAATACCAGAATTGTAACGCAATGCGGTATGCAAAACCGGAGAGCCAGTTTTGGGCCAATAAAAATGCGATCGGCATAGCAATCAATATTGACACAGAAACCAATTTGGCAAATTCACCGGATAGCATTGCCGTAACCTGTGTGGCACTTTGGCCCAATACTTTTCGGATACTGATTTCCTTTCTGCATCTTTCCGTAGTAAATGTAGCAAGACCAAAAAGGCCCAAACAGGAAATGATAATGGCAATTACGCTGAAGTATTTCGATAAAACGGCAATCCTATTTTCTGAATCGTAAAGTGCTTGGTAATCGTCATCGATAAATGTGAATTCAAATGGATAGGTCGGATGAAATTTCTTGTAGAATCCCTCAATCCGTTCAATAGTAGCCCTCTCGGTACCGGATTTAATTTTTACCATAATACGCTTTCCATGTGGGATGAATCGAAAAAAGAGCGGTTCCACAATTTTGTGGAGGGATCCGTAATGAAAGTTTTTGACCACACCTATGATTTGCCTGTCCTCATTACCATATTTGATACTCCTACCAATAGGCTCTCTGAATCCTATCATATTAATGGCGGCCTCATTTACTATGATTTTTGAACCTTCATCGGCGTACTCCTTTGAAAAGGAACGACCTTCTTTCATTTCAATACCCAGCATCTCAATAAAGTCATAGCCAACCTCCGGAGACGGAAACGGTTTTTGTTCCTCCTGTGTTTTCCCCTCCCATGAAAAACTCGTGTTTCCGCTTTTAGCTTCTATGAAATCCCCAAGTGTAACGGAAGCCGTCATAACCCCGGGGATATTCTTCAATGCCGGTATGAAAACATCAAAGTCATTATTGTCGATCTTCCCTTTCCTTTCAAAGGAAATGATATTATCCCGATTATAGCCCAGGTTTTTCGCTTGCGTAAATTCTATTTGTTCGTTCATTACTAAAAACCCGATAATGAAAACAATGGAGATGGTAAATTGAATTATGACCAAGCTTTTACGTATCCATTGCTCACCTGAGGAGGTGTTTCGTTTTCCCTTTAAACCGGTTACCGGGTTAAAACCGGAAAGATAAAAGGCCGGATAACAGCCAGCGACTAAACCTGTAAACAAAACGATACTTCCGAGAATCAGGATGTCCCCGATTTCAAAACTTAAATAAAGCTCTTTCCCGGTGATTTCATTAAATCGAGGAAGAAGCAAAATGACCGACCCGATGGCAACTACCAAGGATAAATTGGCCATTAAAATGGATTCACCCAAGAATTGGGAAATCAAAGTATTCCGGTTGGCCCCTATAACTTTTTTTACCCCGATCTCTTTCATTTTTCTTGATGCCTGTGCCGTGGACAAGTTCATGAAATTGATACAGGCGATCGTGAGAATAAACAGTGCAATAATTGAAAACAGCCTTACGTACGCTATCCTGCCACCTACCTGTATACCGTTTTCGTACTGACCATACAGATACTTTTTAGAAAATTGCTGGACAAACAAGTTGGACCTTTCTGATTGCAAGGAATGCTTTCCTTTCATGAAATCTGCAATATTCACATTTAAATTTTCAATGTTCGTTCCCTTTTTTAATATCAAAAAGGTTTCAGCATTGCTGCTGTACCATTCCCTTGAATCACGGTGATGGTCAAGCAATAATTCAATATTGAATACGAAGTCAAATTGAGAGGTGGAATTCGCAGGGGGATTTTCAAAGATGCCCGAAACCTGAAATGTCCCCTCGAACCTTTTATAGCTCCATTCAACCGTTTTATCAATAATATTTTCCGTGGAGCCAAACATTTTTAAGGCTAACTCTTCGGACAGGACAATGTTGTTTTTATCCGTCAGCACTTGCTTTGTGTCCCCTTTGATAAGCTCATAGGAAAAAACGTCAAAATAATTCTCGCTGACAAACAAGCCATTGGTCGTCAGATGCTTATTGTTATTTATAAGAACTCCTTCAGGCCTATGATAGCTACTGCTCACGGCCACGGCAGATTCTATTTCAGGTATCTCTTCTACCAGAGCCTCGGCCAAGAGGATAGGCGTATGATTTGAAGTTGTTATGTAATCAGGAAATTGTTGGTTGTGCATTACCTGATAAAGCTGACTGTCCTTTTCATGAAACTTGTCGACTTTTAATTCATCGATTATCCAGAGAAAAATCAGTAGCACACAGGCCAGACCTGTAGATAGGCCTATGATATTTATAAAAAAAACACTCTTGCTCTTTTTGATGTTCCTGAAGAAAAGTTTGATGTTGTGCTTGAACATGGTTCTATATGCTTTGATTGATACCTTGTAGAGGCCCGCTACGTATAAACTGGATCTTAGCCGTAAGGACTGATTATAAGATATGGGAATTTCAGTTCAAAATCGACTCCAAATCCATAAAACACTACAATCGGGTATTTATGTTTTTGTTCCTCCTTTTTGATTGCGGAAATCACGCCGTGTTATCAAAAATGTCCTTCGTTTTGGGAGAAAACCGGTTCAATCCAAAACCAAACCTTCTGTTTTGTCCAAACGTGCGATCACACCCCACCCGAAAAAGAAGTTGCCGACCGCTACCAGCAATTCATTGTCTCCCTCTTTTAAGGGGAGGGTAAAAGATGTATTGTCCAAGGTACATCTTCCTTTTGGATATTTTTGACTGGGCGTGCCGAAGTAATTTTTATCGATCTTTACCAATTCACCGTTCAAGAACACCCATATCTCATCACTGAAACCCATTCTCAGGATTCTTTCCTGTGCCAATTTCGATGAAATATTCGTTTTCAGCCATACCAATCTTCTTCCGCCCTCTCTTTTGAGTCCAAATTTACGGCTCAGATTAATCAGAGATCTGCTTTCCGCCCTAACAGGTGTCCAGATGGCCGTGCTATCGGGAAGGTCGGATTTTTCGGCCTCACCATACATAGTGGGCAGTTGCAGCAACAAATCACGTCCATAAGGAAAATCAAAAGGTTTGCCGACCATCCAATTCCTAATATAATGGGTGTCATTGGAGGTGGGATCATATCCAGGCTCCTTTGGCAAATCTTCCGTAACATCCGGTAATATCCTGAAATTGGAATAAATGACGTTCCCGGTAAGTAGGATTCGCCCGGTATTGGTACTACCTTCCAAAACAGGAACATACATGGCCGGCTTTTTCATATCGTTTACATAAACCTTCATTTGCTTTCCATGGACTACCATCTTGACATGATTCCAGCCCTCCTGCTTGATCCTTGCCCCTGCTTGATATTCATTTGTCAGGTCCCAAGTGCTCATGCTATCGATGACCGTAGCGTATTGAAGTGTTGTTCTATTAAGAGGAGTGACCGGGCCGAACGAGCGTATATAGAAATTTTCCCCTTCCAACAGACCTTCTGACATCCTGAAGCTTATCCCAGGGAAACCCGTTCCCACAAGTTCCACATCGAATTCAATGGTACCGTCCGAAAAAAAATGATCTTTTAATTTCAGGCTGTAATAGCCCCCGTCCTTTCCTTTTACGGCCTTGGTAGAACGATGTTCGAAAAACTCTACGGTCCCCGGCTCATATTCCCAATAGTCATCCGTCATGGGGAAA
The DNA here is from genome assembly GCA_947494715.1 of uncultured Flavobacteriaceae bacterium. Taxonomy (GTDB): domain Bacteria; phylum Bacteroidota; class Bacteroidia; order Flavobacteriales; family Flavobacteriaceae; genus Ulvibacterium. Next base: position 6,692 of record CANLWG010000032.1, read on the forward strand.
TGGATTTCCCTATTTCCATTCTTTGATTGGGAATACACCACACATTGGATAATCAGCAAGGCTATGGATATGAAAATTATTTTCTTTGTAAACATTGTATTAATTATTTTTAGGGTAGGTTTTGTCGTAACCAAAATACCATTCGTAGCAGAAAAAATTTAAATCCGAGATGTTCAAAAGTGTTCATTTTTGTTCATTTGGGTGTAAAGGACCAATAAAGCATCCCGTGAAAATTGCCGACCCTTGGAAATACAAAGAACTCCTTAATAGAATAGAGGCCATGTTTGAGCATGGGCCCGGCGCAAATTGGACGAATCAGGATTTCTCACAACTTTCGGACAATATTTATAATACTACTGGAAAAAGGTTGAGTATAACCACGCTTAAACGAATTTGGGGAAGGGCCGAAACCAAAACGAATCCAAGCCTTACCACCTTGAACATATTATCGGAATTTGCCCTATATCAGGGTTGGCGAGAGTTCAGTCTATCAGTGAATACCTCCGAGCGACGGCAAATCAAAAATGGTAAAAGAGAGATCTTTACCAAAAGAAGTATTATAATCGGTACGGCCTTTATATTGATTGTTTTCTTGTTATTATTGACTTTCACGAGTTCTGGGAAAAATGGCTCCAGTCCGATGGATTATATGCAAGAAGATATTGTATTTGTACTTGACAAGGTCGCGAGCGGATATCCCAATACGGTAATCTTCGAATATGATGTTGGAGGGCTATCCTATGACTCCCTATTCATTCAACAATCCTGGGACAAGAACAAGCGTACCTCCCTAAAAAAGAGAAAGGGACTGGTCACTACAACCTACTACTATCCTGGGTACTTTCTTGCAAAACTGGTAGTCGACAGCACCACGATAAAGGAAGAAGAGTTATATATACCTACTAGGGGTTGGCAAGGGATGCTTATAGGTGAATCTTCTGAATTCACATACCTACGTCCCGATGACATCCTGCTGGATGGCAAGCTACATATTGGGCCGGGAATATTCGAACAAATGAACAGGGCCAAGCGTTCCGAAATGTTCTTATCCTATCTTGCAGAACGACCCGAAATCAACGGTTCCGATTTTGCGGTTGAAACTGAATTCAGGATGCCCGATGCTACAGAAAGGAGTATTTGCAAGAATATCAGGCTGACTGTTACGGGGACCAAGGAAGTACTTTCCTTCCAGTTCGGTATTCCTGGATGCGTAGGGGACCTAATGTTCTTTTTGAACAAAGAGATGGTCTCGGGGAGGGACAACGACCTCTCCGCTTTTGGTATTGAAACGGACAATTGGACAAAATGTAAGGTAAAGGTGAAGGACGACCAGGTCAAAGTCTTTCTAAATGACATGTTGGTCTATACTTACAGTTTGCAATCGGATATCGGCAAAATTGGGGGTGTACAATGGATGTTCCAAGGATTGGCAGAAATACGAGCATTGGACATTTACGATTCAGCAAATAGAATGGACTTAATTGGCGGATAGGTTACCAAAATTAGCAGCAATTATTATTAGTTCAATAAAAAGAACGTTTTTTGAGATTGATTAATCTCTATTCATTGATTTCTTTAGAATCAAGACTTTAAAAGAAGTACTATCTTTAAGGACAAAAAGCCAGTTGTTGTCAACAATAATACATCATATGCAGCTCTTGCGAATTAGTATCTTGTGCTTAGTCTTGCTGGGTTTTTCCAAAAACCATAGAAAAACACAGAACGGTGAATTGGAGTTTACTTTCCTAAAAGAAAAAAATTCTGTGAACCCCAATATTGTAGGATACTGGAAATCGATTGGTGATGGTTACTATCTGGAAGCCAGAAATGATAGTATCCTTTTATACAGCTACACAAAGAGTTTCTGCTATAAGGAGAAAAACGATTATCTTGAAAGGCTTTTAAACGAAGAAAGTCAATTTAGACGATGCGGCGATACTATTGGCGTTTATCTCACGGATTATGGCAAAAAAACTGAAAAACTTCAGACGAAAAATGATTTTATCCGAATAGAAAAACTTCCTGAGCAATGTATGGGATTTAACGAAATGAGAAATTTGCCCTCTGATGAGCTATTCCGACTATACCGAGAGACTATTGAAGAGAATTATGCGTATAAAGCGAGAAGAAATCTCGATTGGGATTTGATTTTTGCCCGTTACAAAGACCGTATTTCGCATAATACAGATTCAAAATCCCTTTTTAAGACGATGGGAGAGATTGCTACTTTGACCAAGGATCAACACACCAAAGTAATATCCGAAAATGGGGAAACATTACAGTACCGTGTAACTCCTTCCGCAATAATCGTTCAAGAAGTTTTCATGGAACAGACCATTGTCAAGGACCTAAATGATTATTTCAATCTATTCTTCGATAAAAATTATCAAAATATTTCGGAAGGGCTTTTAAAAGGAAAAGGTGAAAAGGTGGCGAACGGTAAATTGGAATGGGGCAGTCTTAACGATAATATCGGTTATTTGAACATCCACTCTTTCACAGGCTTCGCCGACAAGGATAATACCAGAAAACAGCAAATCGACAGTCTGAACCTGCACATGAAAAACATCGTAACGGCCTTAAAGGATAAGGATGCCATTATAGTCGACCTCAGTTTTAATTTCGGGGGCTATGACGCTTCCGGCCTCACTATAGCCAGTTATTTTACCGACAAACCTGTGAAGGCCTACTCTAGTCAGGTATTCAATAACAATGAATTTCATGAAGAAGATACGGTTGTAATCTATCCGGCCGATTCTATTAGGTTTACCAAACCCGTATATGTTTTGATGACGGATATTAGCAGGAGTGCCGCCGAGAGTTTTGCTATGATGATGGGTTCCTTGCCCAATGTTAAACTTGTGGGCACAAATACTTTGGGGACACTCTCAGGAATGTTGGGCAAATCCATTGGTGATTTCTACACGACCTTCTCGAATCAAAAATTGGTATCACCCGATGGTCAATTTTACGAAGTTTCAGGTGTCGAACCCGACATAAGGATTGAAGTGTTCACTAAAAAGAACATTTTCGATGGGCACCGATCAGCCGTAAATTATATCACTGAAATCATCAACGATAACTGAGACATCGAATAAATTTTAAAGGTCCACAAAACCAACTTTTTACGTGACTGTTATTCTTCCACCCTTAAACATTTGCAAATTTAGTTGAGTAATCGTAATCGTATAAATCACATAAGTATTTTATGCGTTAAATTTGATAAATGACAAATATGTGTTCATCAAGTCTTCGTTATATGGCACTATGACAAACCTTGAAACTTATGGTTAAACTTCTAATTGATACGTGCGTTTGGTTGGACATTTCCAAAACAACAAAAGGGGATAAAATTTTAGACCTCTTATGTGAATTTCTTGAAAGAGAGGAAGGTCATCGGGTGGATACCCGTTTTCGGGAAATACAAACCCAAGATAGACGGTTTCCCATACAACAAGGAGA
>CANLWG010000033.1 GCA_947494715.1 uncultured Flavobacteriaceae bacterium
CATACCTTTAATTTACGGATTTCCGTACTTTGGTAAAAGCAAAAACTGATGTTTATCGGAGTTCTGCAACAGCCACCTTCGTTTTATCAGACTGGAATATTTCAACCTGCTCCAATTTTGTAAAGACCGATCCACCTTGGACCTTTCCAAATTATTTTTGGGCTTTTTGACCGACGAATCCCCGCTTTCCTAAATAATTTTGAAACCTATCCATAAAATTTCGCATTAATGATAAGAATACTGTAATTATTGTGTTGAGGGCGCAAATCGCTTTTTGAACAAAACAGGAATGTCGTACATTTAAAAAAATCAACTGCATGATATCAAGAGCCGGCACAATTCTTTTTATTGCCATATTCGGATTCTCCAATGGATATTCAATCCAGAATCCCACTCTCGAAAATGACAGATTGAAGATATGGGTCACCGAGCTGGGCAGCATACGGTTTGCCGACAAAGTACGGAATACCGTTTGGGGCAATGATTTTCCGGGTTGGGTAGAGATAAAAGACGATGATGGGGAAGGGAGAAAAGTTCCCTTGACCGGAAGCAGGGCAGTGGTGACCAAAAAGGAGAACTCGCTCTTGATCCAATTCCGATCATTGAAAGGATCTGGCTTCAATGAACCTGGTTTTCGGATGCAGGTTAAACTGACCATCAATGATGACCACTTCGACTTGGTCATCGAGAATTTGAACACGCAGTATCCCTTAAAGCGCATTGAATATCCGGCCCATATATTTACAGTCCCCAGTGGAATTGATCATGGGTACATCGTAGCTCCCAATTTACAGGGTGTTTTGATTCCGAGCCGTTATGATTCCGGATTTATGCGCAATGGCCAGAACGTTTGGGACAAGATAGCCGATGTGGAAAAATGGTGGACTTTGGAATCGGGCAATCTGAACATGCCCTGGTTCGGTGCTGCCAAGGATAGCTCTTCGGTAATGGCTTATGTGCAGACCTCCTCGGATTGCGTACTCCATCTGATCGGGAACAAACTGGTTACCCCGGAGGGAGAGGCGGTGCGTAATAGACAAGCGCAACATGAGGGAGAACGCATATCCTCGCATTCGCCCATCTGGCTTTCCAGCCTCGGCAAATTTTCCTATCCACGAAAAATGCGTATCGAACTTGTTGACAACGGTTATGTGGGTATGGCCCAACGCTACAAGGAGTACGCCAAGGCCTCCGGTAGGTTTGTGACCTTGAAAGAAAAAATCAAGGAAAACCCAGAGTACGAAAAAATTATCGGCGCGCCTGACGTTAAGATTTACTGTTATACCAACAGAAAAAATGACACCGATTTAAGAAGTTGGAGCGAACCCGTGCTCAATGGATATTCCAAGGTGAACACCTCATTTGCCCAAGTAGCTGAAATAGCAGATGATTTGGACAATATGGGCGTTGAAAGGTGTATGATATTGTTGGCCGGATGGAACAGAATGGGTTATGACCGGGAACATGTGGATATGTGGCCTCCAGCGGAAGTCGCCGGGGGTATTGAAGGCCTCCGCCAGGCAGCCGAAACGGTAAGGGACCATGGTTACCTTTTTGCCCTCCATGACAATTATGATGACTTCTATCCCGATGCCCCGACCTATGATGAAAGGTACATTCTAAGGAACGAGGACCAATCCCTTCATATCGGGGGTACATGGGACGGGGGGCTTACCCATATTACTTGTCCCTCCCAAAGGTTGGAATTGCTAAACCGCAACATGGCCCTGATACAGAAGGACATTCCCTTGAACGCCTATTATTTTGACGTTATAACGAACACTTCGCACTATGAATGCTTCGACTCTGGGCACGGGATGACCCGTAAGGACGACCTGCGTTACAGATTGGAACTGCTCAAGAACATCACCGATCGAGGGCTGGTTATCGGAGGGGAACGGGGAACGGATTGGGCCATGCCAGTTGTGGCTTTTTGCGAAGGCTTGAGTGGGGGTGGGACGGGATACCATCGTGGGGTCGCTTATAGAACAGGAATTACCGTACCTTTGTTCTACTTGGTCTATCACGAAGCTGTCGTAGGTTACTGGCAGCATGGAACCCCTATGGGCAGAGAGGACCACGCCAACCACGTATTGATGGACCTATTAAATGCACAACCCTCCAGTTGGTCCATTGAATATGACCAATGGGAGGACTTAAAGTCATTGGTAAAGGAGACCTATGAACTTTTAAGCCCACTTCATAGGAATACGGTAAACTCCGCCATGACCGATCACAAAATCCTATCCAAGGACTATATGCTACAGAAATCTGTTTTCGAAGATGGCACAATGGTCTGGGTGAACTATGGCCTAATCACCCACACCATTGGCGATCTAAAGCTTCCCCCAAAGGGATTTAGGGTAGAACGAAAGGGAGAAGTGATTGTATCGGGAAGTTTTTCCCGATCGATTCGTTTTGATTGATGGATTTGCCAGTTTCAGTTCCTGAGAGATCAGATTTGACCCTAGTGTCATAACTTGGCGATATTCTGTCAGTATGTTCTTCTCAAAATTAAAGAGTGAACTTTAAAATTTATATCAGGGTATTTAGAAATAGCAATAAGAACAGGCAGTGTTTGTCGTTGCATGGATTTTGGAATATTGAAAAATGATATTTTAAGTGGTCAGTCTCAATAAACCTTGGTTTAAAAGGACTCTCTTTACCAATGATATAATAATGATTTTCCCATTTGAAGATATTCCTAGCGTCACTGTCCGTACCATACCATGACGAAGGTTGAATTAATTGTCATTCTCTCATTGATAGCTATGGTTACTATTTGGTAGATTTGTACAAGAAGTCCTATATTTTATTTAGAGGTTTACAAAATTTCTGACATGTTGTTTTGCAATTATTCCAATGGTTTTAGAAAATTTTGACTTGCATATTCGCCTATTTTTACCCCTAGTTTGTTCCCTCCTTCTGAATCGTATCTAAAATGGATTCCCAAATAAAGTCTTGACATTGCTCCTTCAAGAGCGGCTTCGGAGAAGCTTTTGAACGAACGCTCTGGCGGGTCCATTTTCATTTTATCGGACATCGGCCCAGAACTGTCCACTTCAGGTACTACCATAGTAAATGAATAATCATCTCCAAACCCCAATGTATTAGCCAACACTGCCATACCCGCACCGCTTCCAGAGCCATGTGCTGAAGGATATGAAGGAAATGGATAGGTATGATTATGAAGTGTATTCCAGTTTGTATCTGGTTCCGTATGTGGATTGCCATCATTGGCTGCCCAACGTATGGCTGTATATGGCCTCCAATGATTATAGAAGAATTTGTTATCAAAAACACAGACATAGGCATCGTAAATCGTCATATTTAATAATGCGAATGATCTTGTTGTTGTCCAAAGGTCAATATTCTCCTTTAAGACAAGATCACCTGCCAGTCTGTTCAAGGATATTTCAACGAACTCCTTCCACCACATGGCAAAATGAGCCTGATCTTCAGTTCTGGTAGCGCTATCGGTGGCACCCACTTCTTTTACTTCATTGAAGGCTTCTGTATAACGATTGCTATTAATTTCAGGAGGAGGAGGAGATCTAAAATGATCGGAACTCTTCAATAAAAAAGGTTTTGCCTTTGACCACCCCGCGCCGAAGATGAAACCCTCTGGAGTACCACTATGTTCATTGAATTCAGCATAAACGCCGGGAGCCATGGGATGCCAAGTATATTCCGATTGCTCATTCCAGGTGTCATCATTTCGCATTTCCAAGATCGCTGCAGCTGATGCTTTCCCAAGATTTGTTCCTTCATCTTTTGAATCCCCATCTGGCACAGTGCTCAACCATTTGCCAAGCTCTTGGTCCAATTCATTTTTCCTATTGGGGAATTGATTAAAAGCCACCTCATAGGCCGCTTGTGCAGCTGCGGCAATCGGATTGGCGTTTGGCGCGTCTGCCTTATAGGCATATGTAGTGTATTTGGGCTTTATCGCATTAAGGGCATCATGCATTGCCACATGCATCATAGATGTAGTTCTGACCCCTTTTAGCGTAAATAAATTGTCTTCGGCAACAGCAAAATCTATCACTTTCTTATTCCAGACAGTTACAATCTCTCCAGCATAGTCCGCAATTTCTTCCTTTTGGGCTAAGCAGCTCTGCAAAAGCGGCAGAATTAACATAATTGTGAAAAGGAAGGTTCTTTGTGGTTTGTGTTTGATTTCCATATTGTTTACTTTTAGGGTGAGAATACAATATTAGGAAATAACTGAGGGTCAAAATGTTCTCAGAGTATCAAATGATATGCGAAAAAACTCAATTGAATAAGTATCTAAACCTTGATTAACTGCTGCTTTTTGTATCTTAATGGAGCACTGCTGAAATGCTCTTTGAACGTACGTATAAAGTGGGATGTGTTCTCGAAACCCGATTCAACGGTTATTTCGTTGATGTTAAGATCAGTGGTTTCCAATAGATATTTGGCATAATTGAGTCTTTTACTTTTCAACCATTTTCCAGGGGTTGTCCCATAAGTTTTTACAAAGTCTCTGTTAAAGCTTGCCAGACTTCGGTTTGACAATTGGGCGAAATCCTTCAATTTTAAATTGAAAATAAAATTCTCTTCCATGACTAATTTCAAGGATTTCTTGCCTGCGGAAGCAATTTCTTTGAAACATTTAGTGGCCAGTGGGTTGTGCCCACTGGTTGCGATATTTACAATAAGCTCTTTGAACTTGACCTTGAGCAAACTTTTTGACGGCGGAGAGGTTTGTGAAAAGTAACCCATTAACGAATTAAAATATTCTAACAGGCTTTGATTCAATGCTAAAGGAATAACAGAATCTGTTTGCTCCTCGACAGTTTCGTCAATAGTTAAATTTGTTTCATGTTTAAGAACCGAACTTATGAACTCATCAGGCATGAAAATCAGCAATGCACAAAAATCACCATTGAGAATTTTAAAAACCCGATGTACTCCCTTTTTTAGAAAAGCAGCATCTCCAGCCTTCAAGATATACTCTTCCGTTGGGGTTTTCCACCTTCCCCCACCAACAAAAACATAACAGAAATAGTTCTTTTCTGTGGAATAGTCCACTGGGGACCCCTCTAACGGGCAATCATATGCGGTGAACAAAACGTCATCCACTGCCATTTGCCTAAAAAGAGGATTACCTTCTACGAATTTATAAAAGTCAATAATCTCCATATCTTAAATTCATATTTAATTGATACAAGAGTATTATAGTAGATATTAATCATATCTCTCTAAGATAACAAATCTTTTAATGTCCGTTAAAATTGATTTTTAACAGAAAAAAGCAACAAATTTGACAACTTCCGAGACAACAGCTGGTTTGGAAATGAAACTATTTCACAACCAAAAACAGAACTTCAACCAATAATATGGAAAATTTGTTGTGAAGAAATTACAGATTTTCCCAATCATTTAACCATAGACCTCGTACTATTAATTTGCACAATAATGGTTGTCAGCCAATAATCAAGGTAAGATCCCGGATTGGAATCAACCCGTTCAATTGAATGGGGTTGGGTCAAGAGGGTTTGGAATGCAAACTCCAAACCCTCTTTTCATCAATTTTTAAATTAGGGACTATTTTAAGACAAGAGTTCCGGTCCATACATGATCCGTTCTTCCCGTCTGCAGACTTACAAAGCTATCTGTCATTCCTGAACCTGTCGCCCCTTCAAAACGTCCTGTACCACCCTCAATTTCAAAAGGGTCTTGAAACATTAAGTCATAACCCTCCTTAGTGGAAGGAGTGATCTGTCCTACAAGCGGTGCGATATTTAGTCTGTCACCATTTTCCGTCTGGAAATAGCCAAAAGAAGAGGCACGACCTTCCTCGTCAAAAAAGTCATGATCTCCATACTCTCCCGTTGCCACATTGTTACAAAACTGCGACATAAATATGTAGTTGCCCAAAATGGGGTCGTCTTCGCCCTCCCCTTGTTGCCCAATCATAAAAATCGGTGGTTCACCACAACTAGTATTATCCTCAATGGGACCTCCAAAAGAAAAGAACTCGAACCGAAAAGGAATCGGACTTGTTACTTTGTCATCCTCTTCGCATGAACATAATGGAATAAGAAAGGATACTACAATCAAATAAATACTAAATGTTTTCATGATATAAGTTTTTAGTTATTAATAAAACTTCATCAGAATACATTTCTTCAAAAGACCGGTCAATAAAAAATTGTGTTTCTGAATTACCCCTCAAAATTAGCTTTTCGAGACCCAGGGATTAAACAATTATGTTGCAAAAAGATGTAGATTTTGGTTAAGAAATGTTGCCTCTATTTCATCATCTGTGCAAAATATAGAGTTATGATGAATAAGGAGGAGTTCCGAATTAAGAAAAAATTGGATGCTACAAAATACTAAGTGTTAGCACTGAACAAAATCAGAACGTAAGATTCATTTTCTGAAATAGTCTAATGAAAGCAGAATCCCTTTTCATGGATTCAAACTCTGGTACGCATTTAACCCAGGGGAGGGGGTAGTAATTGCGTTCATACCCCTCATTTAAACTGACCATTGCCGAATCTTTCCGGTCCAGTGACACTTGTAAAAATGCCTTATACACCGGGTTCACAAATTCTAATTTGCCGATGGAGTCCATCTCATGGAGTATTCCCAATGCCTTTTTCTCATTCCCAAGTTTGACGTAAGTACCTCCGATGGCGGACGAGATCATATCATTTCTCCAGCCTATTTTCTCGAATTCCTTAAGTGCTTCGGAATACCTGCCCTGGTTATAATAAACAGTGCCGGTTGCATAATGGGCAAACGTATAATTAGGTTCAAATTTCAGGAGTTTTTTGATCTGCTGAATTGCTTTTTCATTGTTACCTATCAATTGATGTGCCCAACCCAGCCACAACTGGTAGGTAGGGTACAACGGATTTATTTCAGCAGCTAGTGTTGCATGTTCAATTGCAAGTTCATTTTCGTTTAGTAAAATATGTAACCAAGTCAAATGTGCATGCGCAAATTCATTGTTGGGATTAATGTTTAATGCAATGTCAAATTCTTTTTTGGCCTTTTCCCAATCCCATTCGTAGTAGAGATTCACCATACCTAAAGCGGCATGTGCATTGGCCATATTTTCGTCCAAAAGCAGCGCCTGTTGTGCGGCAGCTTTGGCCCTGAGCAGTACATCTTGTTTTGAATTCTGGCCGTGCCCCAAAATAGCATATCCCAAGGCCAAGCTTGAATAGGCAAATGGATCGGCCGGGTCTGTTTCGATTGCTTTTTTAAGATGCATCATCCCTTCTTCAAATCGGTCTTGAGTATCTAAGTTAAGGTAATACATACCCCTTAGATAGTGTTTATAGGTTTCTGAATCAATGCTGCGTTTTTTCATCAACAACCTGTTTTCATCAGGGGTTAAATTGACATTGACCTCAGATGCGATGTCCTGCACAAGTTGACTCTGGACACTTAGTACCTCGCCAATTTTTTCATAATATTCCTGGGCCCATAGATGCTTTTCCTTGGGAAAAACCTCTATCAATTGGATCTGTAAGCGAACACTATCTCCTGTTATAAATACAGAGCCTTCCACAATAGCCTGGACCCCCAACTCTCTTGCAATATCAGGTAATAGTTTGTCAGTATCTTTCAAGTAAGGCAAAGTTGATGTTTTTGAAATAACCCGTAGGCCGCTGATTTTGCCTAATTCACCAATAATGGCATCGTGCATTCCCAACGCTAAATAAGACTGGTCCGTATCTTTTGAAAGGGGTTTTAAGGGAAGTATGGCAATACTCTTTATTTTATTATCGGCTTGCGTTGTGGTATCATTATACCTTATTGCTATAAGTCCGATGATGAATATCAGAGCAACTGGAATAATTACAGCCTTTTGCATAATGAAAGGGATTATACCATTATTCCATTGCCGCGGAACGGACTCATTTTTTTTCTTAGGGGCAGCTACCATCTTCCTAACCTCACCGGGGGAATAGCCATAATGATCTTGAAAACATTTATGAAAATAGGAAGGGGTATTAAAACCAACACGGTAAGCTATTTCAGAAACTGTTGCTACATCCTTGCATAAGAGCTTCATGGCTTCCTCCATTCGGATTTCTCTAATAAAATAGCTGACGGATTCACCTTTGAGCAACTGAATTCTTCTGTACAAGTGCGATCTGCTCATTCCAATTTCTTGTGACAAGTGCTCCACGCCAAATTGTTCATTTCCAATGTTTTCAAGAACAATTTGTTTTAGCTTTTTTAGGAATTCTTCATCCCTACTTAGGTTCTCCGCCGAGAGCATAATCTGGTTTTAAGTGAAAACAGCTTCCTTTAAATTTACAATATATTTTTGCATTTTTCAGTATCCATATTTTAGGGTAGCTTATGACAATATCTTCAAGATATATTAAAGGAGCTATATTGCTTGTTATTTGTTTATGCAAAGAACTCCTGATACCAAAAGGGATTATCAGAAACTGCAATTAAGCGTTCCTAAATGATTTTTTCGACTGTCTCACAACGACCGTTTGAAAGAATGGGGTGAAGAAAATAACTATTGTCCCAAAAAACGTTCGTGGCCGTTGGAAGTGGTCTTTGAACAAGATATCGACCCGAGTAGGTTGTTTTTACTGAGTCTTAAAG
>CANLWG010000034.1 GCA_947494715.1 uncultured Flavobacteriaceae bacterium
CTGGTCGAGCTCGTGATAGGCCTTCATCAGTTCATCGATTTTATCTTTTTTTGATTGACCCGAAACAGCGATAAAAACGAAAAAGGAGAAAATACTTAGGAGCAATGAACGATCCGTTCCAAGAAAATCCATATTCAAGAATTTTAAAGTGTTCACTTTAAAGATGGTGATCGCATCTAGTTGTTACAGTGGAACATCCATATTGTCCTGCTTCTTGCCCTTTGTAGAATGATTCCCGGAAAGCCTTCGTTTTAAGGTACCACCATGTAAATTGTTGTATCGGTCGATTCCCCAATTAAACCTTCCAAAAGAGTGTAAAATTACTGGACACTTTCTGTAAAGTTATTTTACATTTTTGAAATCTTGTTCGTGAATATTTTTACATAACACACTGACATACATCTAATTATATTCTTGGCATAAATGTGGTTATGGGAATTGTACAATTCCTATGGACGCTCAAATGGAAATTGCCGTTATGGAAGGTAGTCATCAAATCAAAAAGCATAAATCATGTTAAAAAACCATCTGAAAATCGCTTGGAGGAACCTCAAAAGAAACCCCATGTTCTCGTCGTTGAACATTTTGGGGCTATCCATAGGCCTGGCAGGTGCCTTCCTTATCTATTTTTGGGTATCGGACGAACTCATAGTCGATAAATTCCATGCCAACAGTGAACGTCTATACCAGATTATGGAAAGGAGCACCGAGAATGGTGAGATCATGGTTAGGGAACACACCCAAGGCCCCTTGGCGGAAGCTTTGGAGAAAGACGTTCCGGAAGTCGAAAAGGCCGTTACCGTCATGGACTTGGGAAAATTTGGAATGAGGTTTACCTTTAAAAACGGGGAGAACCTCTTCAAGGCCGAAGGGCTGTTCGCCGAAACGACTTTTTTTGAGGTATTCTCCTTTCCGCTCGTACAGGGGTCGTCTTCCCAAGCACTTTTGGAAAAGGATGCCATGGTAATTTCTGAAAATCTGGCAAAAAAACTGTTCGGGTCCGTGGAAAAGGCCGTCGGTCAACAGATGGAATATGACTCCTTTGGCCAGAAGTCCACGGCCAAAGTAACGGGGGTATTCCAGGATGTCCCGAACGGTTCAACATTAAAGTTCGATTATGTAGGTACGAAGCAAAAACTGCTCGAAGATGTCTGGCCCAATGGTCAGGTTTGGACCAACGAAGGTGCTAACACTTACGTGCTGCTCAGGCCCAATGTCGATATTAATGCCTTTGATAAAAAAATTGAAAACTTTATCGCCAAATATGAAGAGTCGACCTCCTTTACCCTTCTTACCAGAAAGTTTTCGGATGCCTACCTAATGGGCAACTATGAGAATGGTATTCAAAAAGGCGGAAGAATCACCTATGTAAGATTATTTTCGCTCATAGCGATATTGGTGCTTGTAATTGCCTGTATCAATTTTATGAACCTTTCCACAGCCCGCGTTTCGAGGCGGTTCAAAGAAATAGGTATCAAAAAGACCGTCGGGGGGACCAAAAAAAACTTGATCGTCCAATTTTTGACGGAGTCCCTGTTCCTCACCTTTCTTTCGTTGATCGTTGCCATGATCTTGGTAATCGCATTGATTCCGATCTTTAATTTCATCACGGGAAAAGAGCTTGGTTCCCATTTCAATTTCGATGATCTTTTGATCATTTCCATGGTAGCACTTTTGACGGGACTGCTAGCGGGAAGCTATCCTGCATTCTATCTTTCGGGATTTAGTCCATTGGCAACTTTAAAGGGAAAGTTCCAAGGCAAATGGGGCGAACTGTTCGTTAGAAAAGGATTGGTGGTGTTCCAGTTTATGGCATCCTTGGTATTGATCATCTCCGTCCTGGTCATCGGCAGGCAAATCGACTTTGCCTTTACAAAGCCCTTGGGATATCAAAAGGAGAATTTGATCCAGATCGATCTCGAGGGCAAGGCTTTTCAAGACCCGGAAGTACTCTTTCGCCAATTGGAAAATATAAACGGAGTGCTAAGTATCGGTGGTATAAGCGAAACCATCGTTCGCGAAGATGGTGGATCGGCGACCTATGGCCTTGAATGGCCCGGCAAGAATGAGGAGGTCAAAACCAATTTTATCGTAAGGGGAATCGATGAGAGACTTATCGGCACTTTAGGTATAGAAATGGACGAAGGGGCCGGTTTCTCCGAAGACCTGGGTTCTCCCGAATCCTATTTGGTGTTCAACAAGGAAGCCATCCGTTTAATGGGTCTAGAAGATCCAGTCGGTAAAAAGGTGAGACTCTGGGGAGAGGAAAAGACCATCCTGGGGGTTATGGGGGATTTTCACACCGCCTCGGTAATGCAGACCATTTCCCCAATCGTATTCCGGTATACGCCCCGGAATTTGGAAAAGGCCATGATACGGATCAAGCCGGGAGCGGAACCTGAGGCCATCGAAGGTATCAAAGACATCTATAATGAGTACAATCCGGGATATACCTTCAATTTCTCCTTTATGGACAGGACCGTTGAGGCACTGTATATTTCGGAACAGCGTATCTTGGGCCTGACCCGTTATTTTGCCTATATGGCCATTTTTATCTCCTGCCTCGGCCTTTTCGGACTTGCCGCTTTCAACACTGAAATGAGGATAAAGGAAATCGGTATTCGAAAGGTTTTGGGATCCTCGTCGTTCGGGATTCTGAAACTGCTCTCTTCCGATTTTATAAAGCTAGTGTTGATGTCGATTTTGATCGCAACTCCGATAGCGTGGTACCTCATGAGGGATTGGCTATTGAAATTTGAATATAGGATCGATATGGGCTGGTTCGTTTTTGTCGGTGCCGGGTTATTGACCCTTCTGATAGCATTGACAACAATCAGTTTTCAAGCTATCAAGGCAGCCAATACCAACCCCGTAAAAAGTTTGCGGACGGAATAGCCCTCTAAAATGGAAGATAAAAAGGTCTAAATTGGATAAAAAAAGCCAAGGACCATTAATAGGTTCGTTTCTTGTGATATTTATTTAAGGTGCATATCAAACCAATCGTACGCTTTTTCCCGAACTACTTCAGGGAAACTATGTTTACCCTTCACCTTCATCAAAATAGATTGTCTGGAGGTTATTGGTAGCATTCTTGACGTTATAGTACCCCTTTGCCTTTTCGACCATTCTTTTGGTCGAATTCAGGTGCTGAAGGCTTTTTTTCCTTTGAGTTTCGTTGCTATTTCCGAATTCATTTATACCTCTCGTAATCAAAACTGGCCTAGGGGCTATCATGCCAAGATAATCTGAATGTTCCCCATAATCTGATAATCCTGGAATGGCGAACATTGAAGAAATTTTTGTAGGGGTACCTTCGGCAAAATAATCACCTATTTCAAAAATACCACATGAGGAAACCCCCGCTTTCACTCTCTGATCCATGGCCATAAAATAAAGTAGTGCCATTCCACCGTCCTAGTGTCCGATTGTTCCGATACTGTTCCGATCAACAAAATCCAAGCTTTCAAGAACATCCACCGATCTAGAAAGATCATAGGCCATTTCCCCACCCATGGTTCGACCTTTCATAATGAGCTGTCCCGTTCTGAAATCGGCCAATTTCAAATCCCGTTCAATGTCTATGTTACTGGAATCATTTTTAACAAGCCTACGTCTTTCAGCATGGTAATATCTGTCCGGACAAATAACGACATATCCTCTATTGAAAAGTTCCAATCCATAGTGCTGCTCCTGCGATCCGGCTAAACCGACCGGTTCCAGTTTTCCCAAATGTAGATTTGAGCCATCCTGATGAATAGCAACAATTGCAGGGAGTTTAGCCTGCCTTTGATGCTCGGGAACAAAAAGGTAGGCCGTAATGTAATCTACCGGTTCCTCGAAAATACTATCCGCAGGTTCGGATAGATATCTAATTCTCAAAAGTCTCCCTTTTTCAAGCTCCACGATTTCCAGGGTGTGCAAACTTATCTTGGGAGGATCTGGAAATTTACCGAGCAGGATCTTCAAGTATGTATTCTTCTCTTCACTTTCGCACGAACAAAGAACAATTGACAACAGAAAGAGGTTCAAGAGAATTTTCAATTTCAAGTCGAAGCTTTTATTGGTCTAGCTAAAATTTATCAAAAAACTAGAAATAATATGGTCTGTTAAATCGGCCTTTTTACAAAACTGATTGTTTGGACTACCAAAGTCCTAGAAAAAGTTGGTTTTACGGTACTGTTCAAAAATTTTAGTCTGTTATTGGCTCTTATAACTTCATGCATGGATTAACTGTAAATTATTTTTACAAATGCTGTCAAATTATTTTACAACCCAAAGTGTAATATTACTAACCACATCTCCTAAAATACTGAATATTAGATTATTATTTATGTGGCATTAAATTGGATAACAAATTAATTTGTATGGGACGTATGGACTAATCATTCCTGAGTATTTGCCGATACATCCTAATGCTTAAATCAAAATTCATCGATCATGATCAAAAATCATCTTAAAATTGCTTGGCGGAACATCTTAAGGAACAAAGCGCTATTCTCCATAAATATAGCCGGACTTGCCATAGGCATAGCAACATCCTTTATTATCCTGCTTTTTATTTTTGACGAACTGAGTTACGATCGATACAACGAAAAGGCCGACCAAATAGTGCGCGTAGTATTCCGGGGAAAAATAAACGGCGAAATTGTAAAAGAGGCTGTAACACCTGGTCCGACCGCCGCCACTCTCCAACAAGAATTTCCGGAAGTCCTCATGGGTACGCGTCTCAAAGATGGCGGGACCCCGAAAATCTCCTATAACAAGGTTGCGTATAGGGACAACAAGTTTGCATATGTAGATCCAAATTTTTTCAGCGTATTTACGCTCCCCTTTATTTCGGGTAATGCTATGACGGCATTAAAGGAACCCTATACAATGGTCATTACCAAAGAACAAGCCGTTAAATATTTTGGGAACGAGGACCCCATTGGTAGAACATTGGATATGGAAGAATCCGGTCAACAATTCAAAATAACCGGTGTCATCGATAACATACCCGATAACTCCCATTTTCATTTCGACCTTTTCGCATCCATGGAAGGACTTGATCATGCCAAGGAAATAATATGGCTGGGATCGAGCTACTACAATTTCCTGCTGCTCAAGGAAGGTTATGATTTCAAGGAACTTGAAAGAAAATTGCCCGGTATAATCGAGAAGTATGTCGGACCCCAGATAACTCAGGCCACGGGAATGTCCCTGTCCGATTTTAAGGAAAAGGGGAACGAGGTAGGATTTTTTCTTCAGCCCCTGACAGATATTCATCTTTATTCCGATTTCGTCGGCCGTTCCGAAATCGAGGAGGGAGGCGATATAAAAACGGTATATATCTTCGGTATCATTGCATTGTTCATATTACTGGTGGCCTGTATAAATTTCATGAACCTCTCTACGGCGGGAGCTTCCAAAAGGGCAAAGGAAGTAGGGATAAAGAAGGTCCTTGGCTCGAACAAAAAACAATTGATATTCCAGTTCTTAACGGAATCATTGATAGCCACCTTTTTGGCCATGGTCCTGGCAACAGTTTTGGTCATGCTATCGCTACCGTTGTTCAATGGTTTGTCGGGCAAGACGCTATTGCCCAGTATTTTTCTTAACGTACAGGGTATTGGTATTTTGATGATTATCGGGTTGTTCGTTTCAATATTAGCAGGTAGCTATCCTGCCTTTTTCCTATCCTCCTTCAAGCCGATTGCCGCACTTAAGAACAGGTTCATAGGTTCCGGAAACGATAAGGGCCTAAGAAACGGACTCGTCGTTTTTCAATTTGTTATTTCGGCCGGACTTATTGTTGCAACACTGGTCGTGAACCAACAAATGTCCTTTATTCAGGACAAGAACGTTGGGTATAATAAGGAACAGATGTTAGTGCTTCGCGATTCCGGGCTATTGGGCGAACAGGAGAATTCTTTCAAGGAACAGTTATTGAACGATCCAAGGGTCGACAATGTAACCATGTCCGGTTTTGTGCCGGCAGGGCCAACTTACGATTCGGCAGCTAGTCTATATCCTGATGGTCAACCTGATGCAATCAGACGAACGGTCGTATATGAGATAGACGAACGGTACATCCCTACTATGGGAATGGAATTGGTGGCTGGAAGAAATTTTTCGGAAGATTATGGAGCGGAATCCTCGAATGTAATCCTGAACGAAACCTTGGTAAAGATTTTCGGTCTTAAGGATAATGCCATCGGTCAAACGATTACGGTGGCCTCCGATAACGAAGGGGGAACCGAGGATTTGACCGTTATAGGTGTGGTAAAGGATTTTCATTTCAAATCGTTCTATAATATGGTCGATCCGTTGATTATGTTGAACAGACCTAATTCGGGACTTATAGTCCGTGCCGCCACATCCGATATGGCGGGTCTTATTTCAAATACTGAAAAATTGTGGCAGAAGTTCAACGGAGAGGAGCCTTTTGATTACGCCCTGCTCGATGAACTGTACAACCAAACTTATTTGAAAGAGCAAAAAATCGGGATCATTCTCAGGATATTTGCATTGTTGACCATATTTGTTGCGTGTTTGGGCCTTTTCGGACTGGTTACCTTTACCGCCCAGCGGCGGTTCAAGGAAATCGGCATTAGAAAGGTATTGGGTTCTTCGGCATCGCAAATCGTAAGTTTGCTCGCCAAGGACTTTCTGAAATTGGTTATGATTTCGATGATTATTGCATTTCCACTAGGCTATTACCTGATGAGCAAATGGTTACAGGATTTTGCATATCGGATAGAAATAAAGTGGTGGATCTTCGCGTTGGCAGGACTGATTACAATGCTCATAGCATTTCTGACGATAAGTTACAGAAGTATCAAAGTTGCGAATGCCAACCCTGTTAAAAGTTTACGTGCCGAGTAGTCCTGTAAAACGGCCAATAAGGAGAACTAATCGAAGGGATTACTAAAGTGCCAAGAAACGTTCGTGGCTGTTGCAGAACTCCGATAAACATCAGTTTTTGCTTTTACCAAAGTGCGGAAATCCGTAAATTAA
>CANLWG010000035.1 GCA_947494715.1 uncultured Flavobacteriaceae bacterium
GCATGAAAAAAGCCTCTTAAAGAGGCTTAGATCCATCCGGTCTGTGATCAATTATTCCCTTGCGCAACGGTTACCATTATTGTGTACAGCTTATTTTCTCAATTCATGAATAAAATCAATTACCTCGTCTGCTATTTCAATTGGACATCCATTATAATCAAAAATCCCTCCTGAGTTTGAATTCTGACCACAAGTGACAAATATTCCAGAACCGAATTTTTCTTTAATTTTAGTGGCGAGCCAGCCAACAAACCCACTATTATCTAATCCAGATTCAAAATGAAATCTAAAAATCTTAAAATTCTCAGTACCTTCTTTTTCAACTGGAACCAAAAGACTCCATACTTCATCATCTCTAACAATTGCCAATGCATTTAAGTCCATTACAAAACTATTTAAAGGTAACTCTCTGAAATAATATGGTTCTTGATAAATCTTAAAATCTGCAGATTTCAATACTCGGATTAATCTTATTTCGGTTTCCTCTTTACTCTCTTTACTAATATACATTGGTTATATTTCTTTAAATATGTTTACTCCAACCTCTTTTCCACTTTCAGAAGACATTTCAAATTCCTCTTTCAGAATGAGCTTGTCATCTTCATAAGAAATTTCGCAAATGGAAATTCCATTATCCATCATTCCATTAATTCTAACCTGACAATAGCTAAAATGTAATCTGTTATTTTTTATACTTCCAACTAAGTATCCCCTTCTAATTTTCCCCCCTGAGTATTTTGCAGAAACTAGCTCTTGGTCTTGAGTAAATTCAAAAATGGTATCTGAGTTTACAATTCCATTCGCAGCAGTTCTTATCACATTCATTTTAATATTTTGAAACATAGTATTTAATTGTACACAGCATATGGATATAGTCACTGGTACGTATATTTCTTTTTTGTCGTTACTGCTAATCTAACGGATTTTTGATAAATATAGACATGATGTAGCTATACTTGATAGCTTTTGCTATATGTTGGGCGGTCTCAAAGTTCAGGCTGGTCTTTTTGGAGGAATCGCGGGTAAAGAGAAGAATCCGAATTGGAAGAACCCTTTGTCCCGCACCAGATACGGCAAAAAATTATCCCGTCCTGATAAAACGCCCTATCCGACCATATACTTGAACTTGAATTTGATTTTTAACTTTTCGCCGGCTATTCCACAATGGGGTAAGCCAAAGCACAATGGACCCGTTTTTGGCATGCTCACCTTACCTAATTTTCAAAAGGCTCTGTTCTATCGTTTAAGATGCTTGTTTGTATGTTTGGAAAACGTAGGTACAACCTCACTTGATTAAAAAAAGTTTCTAAAAGAGCCCTGTATGGTTTCGATTTTCTGTATTTGATGGTGTATGCAACGGTCACCATGGTTGTACTTAGTGCTATTTGCTTGATATCCAATCTAATGCTTTGTCCAAAATAATATCGTTAGGGTTTAGGAATTCTTTGATGTTTAATTCGATTTTTTTGTCAGGAATCATTCCTGTTCCCTTATCGACTAAATCTATATTCGTTTCAGAATAAATCATTCGAATGCGCTCTTAAATTCTGGAGTTTGGCAATATTTAAGGTTAGAATGTCATCGACAACAATACCTCATGGATTTCCACCAGACCCCTGACCAATAAAAATAACGTTGTTATAAGACTTAATTATTCCTTGAATAGTCTTTAGTTTTTATATTTTGAAGAGGCGTATTCATCCAATAATCGTCAAAATTATCTGGTTTTATAATGGGTTGGTCTTTGAAAATAGGCTTTCTCTTTTCCATAAATAAACTATCCACCGGACTTTTTGCATTCGGTTTTACTTCCTGCACAAAGAACTCCCGAAATTGATTGTAGTCTCTAGAAGTCCATTCGTTGATCAAATTGCCGTCCACATCCCTTATGTTCGATACTTTCATGCTTAACAATAATGAGTCGACAGATTTTTTACTGGCAGCCATAGTCATGGACATAAACTTAGAAGGGTTCATCTTGGGGTATAAGAGCACTGTTTTTCTGTTTTCGTCACTAGTATCAATTACGACTTTTGTAAAATCTATTTTTTTGTCCTTGTATTTTAGGATATAGTTATCCTCGTTCAAAGCATCCTGTAGGTTAGGCGCTCGATTAAAGGACATTACAAAGCACTGTAGATTAGGATCTATAGTTGCGTGCTTCAGTACGAACTTAGGGGGATCCCAGATTTGAAATGTATTATGAAAAGAAATATAATTGAGGTACATCCTGTCATTTTCAGGGCGATATTCCGTGATAATCTCAAAAATCAGTTGGTTATTTGTTTTATGCTTGTTGATAATACCATTTGGCAACTTTTTTGTGCGGTCGTATAGCGTATATTCCATCTTATGGATGGCGAAATTCCTTTTTGAAATGTACATTGTGCCATACGCACTATAGTCCAAAAGTAGTTTCTCAAACTTTACGGTATAAAGGGGTTCGTCATCTAGATAAGTATCGGACTCTTTTTTGAACCTGTGTTCAGAGAGCAGGTCGGATTTCAGGCGATGTACGAAAGAGTAAGAATCGATTTTGTAATTACGCAAAGCATCATGAACCCTTAAAATGGTAAATTCATTACCGCCATAGGACGCTAAAAAAGCCTTATCGATAACCTTGCGACCTTCTTTGAATTGATAGTCGTACGACTGCAATGCCAAAGTATCCCGCTTGAAATCAGTATTCTCTAGATAGTCAAAAATCTTAACTTTGGTCGTAGCGGAATCCATGGCATTAAAGCCTTTATCAAACACTTCCAATATGGCCTCATTGAGATTTACGTATCCCAAACTATCCAATTGGTAATCGCGATAATAACCTACGGTGGAAAAAGGTTCGACCGGGTAATTTTCAGGTATCGACCTTAGAGCCTTACGTACTATCTGTCTTGCCGTAAGTTTCTTTTCCTTTTTCTTTTTGGCGGTAATTACGGCTTCTTCCAATTCCAATGTCGCCGGTTGCAATCTCACATCGTTCAGTTCGTAGACCGAAAAATCTTGAATCAAAATCTCTTTTGTCCGATATCCCATGGAGGATATCTCGATAATATCACCGTACTCTTTATACTTTAAAGGAATTTTGAAACTTCCATCCGTATTTGAAATAATGCCTAAGGCCCGATTCTTTATTCGAATACTGGCAAAGGCAATGGGCTCTTGTGTTTTGGAATCTATTAGCTTACCAATGATATATTCGGGCTGTTGGGATAAAACTGAATTGGATACGAGAAGGAGCAAAAGAAAAAACAAATGAGTTGGCAATCTTTTTCGCATGTTTAGAAATCTTTTGCCCGCCCGAACTTGCCTTTTCGTTTGGGCGGGTTTTGATGCATTTTTTGCATCGAGCAAAATCCATAAGATTTATCGTCTTCCTAAAAATACGCAAACCTTTCTGTAAAATCCATAGAGCAATATATGGATTAGTGGAGTTAATTTGCTCAAACTGCTCGGGAATTCATGTGGAACTTTGTAAAAACCAAACAATTTCGATGGCTCATGCCCCTCCAGGAAAACCAAAGCCCCTTGAAACCTCGTACATAGGATATGGTCATGAATTTCCCCAATAGTACCGAACTTCTACAAAGTGCTGAAAACCAAGGTTTGTATCCTAAATTGGTAACCCAACTTGAAAAGGATTTTGGGTTGGCCAATATCCCTATAGATTTTTCACTGGATGTTGAACCCACAGACCTACAGGCTACACTCCATGAAAAAGTCTATTTTCTTATTCTTGAAAAATTTACGGACTATCTTAATCTCCTATATATTGTTGACGTACCCGAAAGAGCTTTTAAGGAAATCCAGGTGACCGATGCGGTAGAAGTAGCGGAACAGGTCTCGCTCCTCATCTTAAAAAGGGAGTTGCAAAAGGTGTTGCTAAAGGCAAAGTATGGTTAGCAAGTCAAGTATCGTTAAAAACCCATCTTTAACTTAGTGTTTCTAAAATTCACAGAGGACGCCGTTCAAGATTACCTGTTCTACCGTTTTCATTGCTTCTAGATTTTCAAGTGGATTTTCGCGTAGCAAAATCAAATCGGCAATTTTCCCTTTTTCAATACTGCCCAAACGGGAGTCTATTCTAAAAAACCGGGCATTCTCTAGGGTAGCGGCTGCAATAGTCTGCATATTGCTTAATCCGGCTTCATGTAACAGCTCCATTTCGCGGTAATAGGCATCGCCGGTATCTGAATAGGGCACCCAGGTATGCGAACCCACCACCACCCTTGCACCTGCTTTATGGGCCTTGCCCACGAATTTGAGCATATTCTTAAAACCGTTGACCGCCACACTATCGCCTCTGTCCGACTGCCGCTCAAAAATGGCCAAGGTGGGACTCACAAAGGTTTTGCGTTTTACCAATAGTTGAACTAAGGTATCCGCCAAAGGGTTGTTGTCCATATCCAACTTGTTCCATACCTCATATCTCCCCGATCTTCGGGCAGCGTTGTCGGCCATAATCCTGTTTTTGTAGATTTCGCCCTCTTCTAATGGGAGCAATGCCGTGCCAAAAGAGGTAACATGTTCCACCCCGTCAAGCCCGGCCTTAATGGCATCGATGGCATTGGTGATTTCCAAGTGGGCCGTAACCGGAATGCCTCTTTTATGGGCTTCATCACAAATAGCGGCTATCATTTCCGTAGAAAGCCGAAAGTAGGCCTTGATGGCTGTAGCGCCTTCATCGGCAAAACGGTTCACTGCGATCCGGCCTTCCTCGGCGTCTTGGATCAGATATGAATTTTTAGGATAGGCCGGCGGATAGACATCAATGTGCGGTCCGGTAAGAAACAAGCGCGGAATCGCCTTTCCGGAATTTCGGGCGGAATCGTAGGAGGCGTTCCAGGCACCAGGATCCCGAACGGAAGTCACCCCCTTTTTTAGGAAAAGGGTAGACATTTTGGCATTTTCTCCCCCATGAAAGTGGGCGTCGATAAGGCCGGGGAGCAAGGTTTTTCCTTTAGCATCAATAATTATGGCATCGTCTTCGATTTTCCGCTCGTCTACCGTACCGACAAAATCGATTTTATCATTTTGTATAATGACCAGGGAATTCTCCACCGAGGCTGCGCCCGTACCATCGATCAGAGTGGCACCAACAATGGCAATGGTTTCTTCGCCTTTGGTAATTTCATTGGCGTTCAAGGCATGGATGGTTTGGGTGCCGGTCTCTTTTTGAACGGGGGTTTGTTCCGTTTTTGGGCTAGGGCCACAAGAACCTACTAGGAGCAGGTAAATCAGGTATTTTGACAAAAACTTCATCGTGCGATATTTTTATAAATATAACCGATTCATACCGTAATCATTTCTTTTTTGTTTATCAGGTTAAAAACCCGTCAATGTAGCATGATCCAAACTGAATTTCCGAAAATACAGTACGTTGGTAGTATCGTCCCGTTCAGCTTTGATCCATTTGACCATATCCGGCTCAGCAAATTGACTTTTATGGCAGCGCAACGAGCTAAACGCTTTTTCTTCCTCTTCCAGACTAAATGAGATGGTGGTATTTAAATGGTCCGGATGTACATGACCCAAGCCCCAATCCTTAGGAAATTTTTGGGTCTGATCCTTTGTCCACCCAAAGTGGTAGAGGTCAATGGTATTGGCCCAACCTTCCCTCAATAGGATTTCTGTAGCCAATAGCCCTACCATGCGATGATCTGGGTGACCCGTATCACCATCAGGGCCAAAGGTAAGGATGACATTGGGTTGGAGTTCGGTTATTTTTTCTTGGATTAGCTCTTTTAGGGCACTGGCTTCCACATAGAAATTATGGTTACCGTTAAGACCTAAGCCGTCCTTGGCCTCTAAAAAATGAGGTGGATTAATACCCAGCTTTTCGCAGGCACATTTGGTTTCCTCCTTTCGGATCGCAACCAATGAATCCCCGGCGGGAAGGCCGGAATGATCGGTAGCGCCATATCTGCCATCGGTGGCCACGACCAAATGCACATCGCTCAGGGCAGCATATTTGGCCAGAATGGGTCCTATAGTAGTCTCATCATCGGGATGGGCAAAAAGCGCCATGATGGTTTTCGGAGGTGTTGTTGCTTCGGGAGATTCCGTTTCCCCTTTGTTTTTATAAGAAAAGAGGAGGGCAACTACGAGTGTGGCGATCAGCTTGGTTTTCATGGAGGTTTGGTTTTTGGCTTTTTACTGGAAAAGTAATACTGGCATAACTTTCAGTCTCGAATGCGCATCAGCAAATTCTGGCTTTAAAGGCAAACCGTTTAAAGATAGGCAATTTCCAATTCTTAAAAGGGGAAGACTGAGTAGTAACCGGTGCTGAGTTAAAGGTATTATTAACTGCTATTATTTTATTTCCAAATTGATTGCTTATCCGCTTTGTCATACAATTTTTTCATTCTTTTTTGTAAACGCCGTTTTTGGCGGATATAATATTTGTCAGATTCAAAACACACCCAACTATCTTCAACCATTATAAGCCTTATTGAAGATTTATCCTTTGTAATAACTATTTTTTCAGGCTTAAGGGCTAGATAGAAAAATGAAATTGTATCTTTTTGCCTAGCCTTGATACCGAAATTACCATTTTCAGAAGAAGATGTTATTTCTCCGGTGTTAAGGTTCTCTATTTTTACATTATTCAGATTGAGCAGATTA
The DNA here is from genome assembly GCA_947494715.1 of uncultured Flavobacteriaceae bacterium. Classification (GTDB taxonomy): domain Bacteria; phylum Bacteroidota; class Bacteroidia; order Flavobacteriales; family Flavobacteriaceae; genus Ulvibacterium. Next base: position 6,622 of record CANLWG010000035.1, read on the forward strand.
TAATCTACAATTCTGCCTGTAACTTGTAATATTTCTTGACAGTAAAGCAGATTAGTTGTAAGAAATGAAATGACAAGTATTGAATTCTTCATAGTTGCAGCGGTTTGGCTAAACTGCGTTTTAATGCAGTTTAGGTTTTGTGCCTGTTGCACAAGTTAGCGAAAAAAGTCGGTTGTGATCATTGCCGATCCAAAGTTGGATCGTAACTTTAGG
>CANLWG010000036.1 GCA_947494715.1 uncultured Flavobacteriaceae bacterium
GGCCCCCTCCACTTGTGTTGGAGGGGGCCCTCGAGGAAGGCGGCTCCCTACTCTCCCGCCCTTTGGGGCAGTACCATCGGCGCTGGCGGGCTTAACTTCCCTGTTCGGAATGGAAAGGGGTGGGCCCCGCCGCCATGGCCACCTGGGTCTTCAATTTTTTTTGACATTGATAATGGGACAGGGAGGGAGTCAAAAACGTTCTTTTTAAGTAAAAAAAGGGAGCTTTCGCACTAAAAGGCCGTCCGCGCCCCCTCCCAAAGGAGGGGGCGCACCTTGCGCAAGCCATACGGGCAATTAGTACCGCTCGGCTGCATGCATCGCTGCACTTCCACCTGCGGCCTATCGACGTGGTCGTCTCCCACGGCCCTTTAAAGAGATCTCATCTCGCGGCGGGTTTCGCGCTTATATGCCTTCAGCGCTTATCCCGTCCCGACGTGGCTACCCGGCGATGCCCCTGGCGGGACAACCGGTGCACCAGCGGTCGGTCCGGCCCGGTCCTCTCGTACTAGGGCCGGCACCGCTCAAATCTCTGACGCCCGCAGTAGATAGAGACCGAACTGTCTCACGACGTTCTGAACCCAGCTCGCGTGCCACTTTAATGGGCGAACAGCCCAACCCTTGGGACCTTCTCCAGCCCCAGGATGTGACGAGCCGACATCGAGGTGCCAAACCCCCCCGTCGATGTGAGCTCTTGGGGGAGATCAGCCTGTTATCCCCGGCGTACCTTTTATCCTTTGAGCGATGGCCCTTCCATGCGGAACCACCGGATCACTATGCCCTACTTTCGTACCTGTTCGGCCTGTATGCCTCACAGTCAAGCGCCCTTGTGCCATTGCACTCTGCGCACGGTTGCCAAGCGTGCTGAGGGCACCTTTGGAAGCCTCCGTTACTCTTTTGGAGGCGACCACCCCAGTCAAACTACCCACCACGCACTGTTCCCCGCCAATGGCGGGGTTAGGCCCCGGACAAACAAAGGCTGGTATTTCAACAACGGCTCCACCGTGCCTGGCGACACGGCTTCGAAGCCTCCCAGCTATCCTACACATTGGTTGCCCAAGGTCAATACGAAGCTATAGTAAAGGTGCACGGGGTCTTTTCGTCCCACTGCGGGTAACCGGCATCTTCACCGATACTACAATTTCACCGAGCTCATGGTCGAGACAGTGTCCAGATCGTTGCACCATTCGTGCAGGTCGGAACTTACCCGACAAGGAATTTCGCTACCTTAGGACCGTTATAGTTACGGCCGCCGTTTACCGGGGCTTCAGTTCAATGCTTCCTCCCGAAGGATTCACATCTCCCCTTAACCTTCCGGCACCGGGCAGGTGTCAGGCCCTATACGTCATCTCTCGATTTTGCAGAGCCCTGTGTTTTTGATAAACAGTCGCCTGGACCTCTTCACTGCGGCCCCCCCGGAGGGGGGCGACCCTTCTCCCGAAGTTACGGGTCCATTTTGCCTAGTTCCTTGACCATGAATCTCTCGAGCGCCTTAGAATTCTCATCCCGACCACCTGTGTCGGTTTACGGTACGGGCCGCACGGTTCGCTTTTCTTGGAAGTCGATATGCCGGATTATCGCCTCGGCCGTGGCCTCGGCGTACTATCGGGACGTTGCCGTTCCCTTCAACGTGCAATTCCGTCTGCACGCACCGACTCCTCGCCTCCGTCGCTTTTGGTACCGTGCGGGTAGCGGAATATTGACCGCTTGTCCATCCACTTCCCCCTTCGGGTCCGCGTTAGGTCCCGACTGACCCCCGGCTGATTAGCATGGCCGGGGAAACCTTGGTCTTTCGGCGGCGGTGTTTCTCGCACCGCTTATCGTTACTTATGCCTACATTTTCGTTTGCAGCTCCTCCAGCGCCCCTCGCGGAGTGCGCCTTCGGCGGCACTGCAATGCTCCCCTACCCCCGCGTACTTATGTACGGGGCCACGGCTTCGGTAATATGCTTATGCCCGATCATTATCCATGCGGGACCGCTCGACCAGTGAGCTGTTACGCACTCTTTAAATGAATGGCTGCTTCCAAGCCAACATCCTGGCTGTCGGTGCAGTCCCACCGCGTTTTGTCAACTTAGCATATATTTGGGGACCTTAGCCGGTGGTCCGGGTTCTTTCCCTCTCGGACATGGACCTTAGCACCCATGCCCTCACTGCGTTACACCGTTTCATAGCATTCGGAGTTTGTCGGGAATTGGTAGGCGGTGAAGCCCCCGCATCCAATCAGTAGCTCTACCTCTATGAAACTGATAACACGCTGCACCTAAATGCATTTCGGGGAGTACGAGCTATTTCCGAGCTTGATTGGCCTTTCACCCCTACCCACAGGTCATCCCAAGACTTTTCAACGTCAACGGGTTCGGCCCTCCACTATGTGTTACCACAGCTTCAGCCTGCCCATGGGTAGATCGCACGGTTTCGCGTCTGCCCCTACTAACTATGGCGCCCTGTTAAGACTCGCTTTCGCTGCGGCTCCGGACCTGAAGTCCTTAACCTCGCTAGTAAGGGCAACTCGTAGGCTCATTATGCAAAAGGCACGCCGTCACAGTGCAAGCACTGCTCCGACCGCTTGTAGGCGTATGGTTTCAGGATCTGTTTCACTCCCCTGTTCGGGGTTCTTTTCACCTTTCCCTCACGGTACTGGTCCACTATCGGTCTCCCAGGAGTATTTAGCCTTGGCGGATGGTCCCGCCGGATTCACACAGGGTTTCACGTGCCCCGCGCTACTCAGGATACCGCTACATGTACATTCCCTTCCCGTACCGGGCTGTCACCGTCTGCGGCCCCCCTTTCCAAGGGGTTCCGGTCGGTCATGTACACGATGTCGCGGTCCTACAACCCCACGTTTGCCGAAACAAACGTGGTTTGGGCTTCTCCGGTTTCGCTCGCCGCTACTACCGGAATCACTCTTGTTTTCTCCTCCTCCGGCTACTTAGATGTTTCAGTTCACCGGGTTCGCCCCCCTTGCGGGGTATCACGCCTTCAGCGTGATGGGTTGCCCCATTCGGACATCCGCGGATCATATCGTGTGTGCCGATCCCCGCGGCTTTTCGCAGCTTATCACGTCCTTCGTCGCCTCTGGGAGCCTAGGCATCCCCCATACGCCCTTGTCCAGCTTGTCGCCGAACCTTTTGATCCTAATCGCTCGCTCTATTTACTTAAAAAAATTCGTGTTTCCTCCCAGTGCGCACATCAATAAAAAATGCGCGCCCTGTCCCAATATGTCAATGAACCTTTAATCAGATGTCGGATTTAAGATATCGGACAAGAGATAAATCCCAAATCCTATATCCGGCGTCCCACATCCGAATCGTGGAGAATATCGGAGTCGAACCGATGACCTCCTGCGTGCAAGGCAGGCGCTCTAGCCAGCTGAGCTAATCCCCCGTTCTTTCAGTGGCCGGCTATCAGTTAACAGTTATCAGTTAATCGATGACCTATACGTCAACCTGGGATACCCAACTCCTAAAATTTCCAATGATCCTATTCTCAATGAACGTCCATGGGCCTTGGCCCATGATACAAAAACTATCGCCCGCGGCTTCGCCGCTCCGTAGTCCCAGGCAGACTCGAACTGCCGACCTCTACATTATCAGTGTAGCGCTCTAACCAGCTGAGCTATGGGACTGTAGCTTTCCAATTTGCACCGGGGCCGAAGGCCGCCGATGGTATATCGTTATCGCGGAGACATAAGGACGGACAGGCAAAAAAAAAGAAAAAAAGACCGAAGGGCACGGGAAGGGGCGCACCGGGCGCCGCGCTCCAGAAAGGAGGTGTTCCAGCCGCACCTTCCGGTACGGCTACCTTGTTACGACTTAGCCCTAGTTACCGATCTTGCCCTAGGCCGCTCCTCGCGGTGACGGACTTCAGGCACTCCCGGCTTCCATGGCTTGACGGGCGGTGTGTACAAGGCCCGGGAACGTATTCACCGGATCATGGCTGATATCCGATTACTAGCGATTCCAGCTTCACGGGGTCGGGTTGCAGACCCCGATCCGAACTGTGACCGGTTTTGTGGATCCGCTCCCCCTTACGGGGTGGCTTCCCGCTGTACCGGCCATTGTAGCACGTGTGTGGCCCAGGACGTAAGGGCCGTGATGATTTGACGTCGTCCCCACCTTCCTCGCGGTTTGCACCGGCAGTCCCGTTAGAGTCCCCATCCTTACATGCTGGCAACTAACGGCAGGGGTTGCGCTCGTTATAGGACTTAACCTGACACCTCACGGCACGAGCTGACGACAACCATGCAGCACCTTGCAAAATGTCCGAAGAAGGGCCCGTCTCCGGGCCTGTCATTATGCATTTAAGCCCTGGTAAGGTTCCTCGCGTATCATCGAATTAAACCACATGCTCCACCGCTTGTGCGGGCCCCCGTCAATTCCTTTGAGTTTCATTCTTGCGAACGTACTCCCCAGGTGGGACACTTATCACTTTCGCTTGGCCGCCGAGCCCGAGGGCCCGACAGCTAGTGTCCATCGTTTACGGCGTGGACTACCGGGGTATCTAATCCCGTTCGCTCCCCACGCTTTCGTCCATCAGCGTCAGTATACAGTTAGCGACCTGCCTTCGCGATCGGTGTTCTATGTGATATCTATGCATTTCACCGCTACACCACATATTCCGGCCGCTCCACTGTAACTCAAGACCGCCAGTATCAAGGGCACCTCTACGGTTGAGCCGTAGTATTTCACCCCTGACTTAACGGCCCGCCTACGGACCCTTTAAACCCAATGATTCCGGATAACGCTCGGACCCTCCGTATTACCGCGGCTGCTGGCACGGAGTTAGCCGGTCCTTATTCTTACGGTACCGTCAACCACGCTCACGAGCGTGGGTTTCTTCCCGTACAAAAGCGGTTTACGACCCGTAGGGCCGTCTTCCCGCACGCGGCATGGCTGGATCAGGCCTTCGCCCATTGTCCAATATTCCTCACTGCTGCCTCCCGTAGGAGTCTGGTCCGTGTCTCAGTACCAGTGTGGGGGATCCCCCTCTCAGGGCCCCTAACCATCGTAGCTTTGGTGGGCCGTTACCCCACCAACTAGCTAATGGTACGCATGGCCATCCGCCGCCGCCCGTAGGCTTTAATCCCGCGGCCCATGCGGGCGCGGGATTCTACGGGGCATTAATCCGGGTTTCCCCGGGCTATTCCCCTGCAGCGGGCAGGTTCCATACGCGTTGCGCACCCGTGCGCCGGTCGCCATCTTCCAGCAAGCTGGAAATGCTGCCCCTCGACTTGCATGTGTTAGGCCTGCCGCTAGCGTTCATCCTGAGCCAGGATCAAACTCTTCATCGTCGACTCGTATATACTTGCGCGACGACGCCCGAAGCCCGATCCCGTGCCCTCGATCTAATTATCCTTCTTATTTGTTGTTGTCTATCTACTCGGAGGGAACCCTAATCGGCCCCGCTCCTAGTCTCCACAATATGTAAATGAACTTCCAATAGCCCCAAGGGCATGCCCCCAAAGCGGCTGCAAATATAAACCGGTTTTTT
>CANLWG010000037.1 GCA_947494715.1 uncultured Flavobacteriaceae bacterium
GATTTATAGGACTATGGAGAATATTTGGCCGCCCATAAAGATTACAGATCTTAATTTTGGTTCCATGGTAGCGGCCAGCCTTTAAGCAAATTGGTTCAAATAGTCTTGAAATGTCGCGTCAAGGGGAATTGGATTTTTGCCTTTTCCTTCGGGCTTGGCCTTTCCGTCAACTACCAACTCGGTCATTTCAACAAAGTTCCTTACCGCATCATCCGAAAACCCGATACTTTTCATTGTCCTGTACCACTCTTCCCTTGGTATTTCATACGTGTTAACTTTTTTGCACAGCGCTTTTTCAAATAATTTGGCTATGTCTTCCGGGGAATATTTTTCAGGTCCTACCAATTCTATCAGTTCCGAATGGTGGATTCCGCTATCGATTTTATCCGCAATAAATTTGGCCACGTCAATTGGCGAAATCATATCCAATTTTAAGTCGGTTGGGTAAAATGACGGTAAAATCCCGTTTTCCTTTACCATATCAAGTGACATAAGCCAATTGCTGTAATAATAGGCCGGTCGAATAAAGACTTGATCAATTGCCAGGTGGGCAAATTTGTGTTCCAACATATTTGACATCAACAAGTTGCCCGTCCCTTTGTTAAATTGGGCGCCGATCGAGGAAAGCCCTATCAACGATTTGATTTCAGAGTTTTCAATGGCCTTCAAATAATTATCCAATAACTTTTCCGTATCCCTAAGGACATCATCGGAAGTTCCCGTTTCGGGAGTAAGCAAAAAAATCAGCTTTCCCCCTTTAACTGCTTTTTTCAATGCATTTAAATCAAAATAATCGGCGATTGCGACTTCCGCTCCTTTTTTTATTAATCCGTCCGCTTTCTCTTTGTTTCTTATAACTGCTTTTACAGGTAGTCCTTTGTCAAGAAGAAAGTCTGTAATAGTAGACCCAACTCGGCCTGTTGCTCCCAATATTATGTTCATGTCTTTTTCATTTTTCCAGCTCTATCAACGGTTCCGATAATCCCGCCTGTTCTTTTAATGTTTTGATGAAACAAACGATCAACCAGGCCTTGAGCAGTTTTTTTGGATCCGATTCCCTGTCTTTATATAGTGCTTTGAACAAATTATGTAACGCAAGAAGTTCTTTTTCAACAAACCTTTGGATAGTGGGGTCAAAAGAACCGCACCCCTCAAAGTCTTCCATAGGTCTCATTTCTCCAATTCCTTGTAACAACCGATCAAGGTTTGTAGGGAAGGCATAATGGCAGATATCCGTTCTGCAAATCTGGAATTCAAGGTCTTTATATTTGCCTCCCTTCTGTAATTCCTCGTAGTACGGTTTCCAGTCCCAGGTCAATCTTGCCAATAATAATTGGACCAATCTTTTTTTATCCGCATTTTTATCGCCCAGCCATTGTTCAATTTTTTGACCAAGTCCTTCGTCGTATTTATCCGGAGTTGCTTTTTGTGGGATGGCGTTCAGCCATTTTCTTAGCGACCAGATATATTGCTGACCAAGAAGGCTTCTCCCGGAAGTATCTTTTTTCCAGGCATTTTCTCCGTGTCGGATGTGGCTTATACCAATTTTATCGGAATCTACGCACGGCATAAGGTTTAAAATCGAATCCTTGATTTTTTTGATATGCTGTCGGTATTTGAAATGACAGACCTCGTGTCTTGTAACAAGTCCCCGTATGTTGTAAACACTGCTGGGCAGTTTCCCAAGTTTTGCCTCTAGGTCGTTTATCCTGATTATTTCGGGGTCTCGGGGGGAAATTGATATGTTCGACCAAGCATTCATTGTCTCAAGGCGCTATAAAACTCTTATAGAGCTATTTCATTCGTTCAATTTTGTACATCGGTATTGCTATGCGACATTTTGATACCCCAATGTAACTTTTTCAATAAGATTTATCCATGACATTGATCAGTCCAATAAAGGGATCAAATTGAGAAAAGGAACGAAAAGTAAATGGAATTCCTAAGAAACCTTCCTTTCATAGAACGGTTGAAAACCCTTCATTTCTTAATAATTGAAGATTTCCACTTTTTACTTTGTTGGGCAACTAATTTGTTGTCTTTCATAAGTCTTTTCAATAATGATACGATTATTGCCCTATGAAAAGGCCTTATCAGGGAAAAATAGAACCGGCCTAAAAAACCATGATATTTCACTAAAGTGGTAAGATGGACATTGGTGTCCTTGCCTTGTTGATTTTTCAGTACAGAAATTCTAAAATCCAAATGCTTATCATGCTCCGTGGTGATGATTTCTTTTTCGCTTCTATTGATTACCGTAAAATAAACCGCCCTTGAGCCGGTGGGATAATAGTCTGCTACATTGATATTCTTCTTATAGCCCCCTTTGTCCAGACCGAACAGGCTAAAGAATGCATTTCTGACTCCCATAAGTGCATCTGCCCATTTGGGTGTTTGGAAAATTTTAGTCGTAATATTATCTATGGTACCATGGGTTTGTAGGGTTACTGAAAATGAATCGCAATAATTGAAATCATCAAAATCTTTTGCTATAACAGATAACTGGGGAATTTTATTAGTTCTGACTACCTTTTTCATATTTTTCAATCAATCCCTGACTTCATGGAACAATTACTTCATTTACTGGGCGTCTAAGAGATTTTGGAAGTTCATTTCCATAACCAAACCTAACTAATAAATCCGCTCTCCGACCTCCAATATTCAAATAGTTTGCCAATTGTTTTCGTATTTCCGGGACTTCCACGGCCTGGTTTACAAACGAATGTTTTAACCCTATTGCGGTGGCCTGTAATGCAAAACGTTGGTAACTTCTACCGGCATTTATCCAGTGCTCTATATCGTCTTTTTGGGAGACAAAGGCAATTACCCCTGCAGAGGTTCTTAATTGGTCCCTATATTTTTCATTTTCAACTTTTTCCTTAAATGCGAAGTCGAAGAACAGACTTCCCAACCAGCTGGGAAACGTAGGATTACCCGAAGTCGCCGAAAAAAGCCCATCTCCATAATTCATGGCAGTGGCCGGATTAAATCGCAACCAATCCTTGAGTTCCTTAACAAATGCATCGTCCCGCATTTGCTTGGTATTTCCTGCGACCACATACTCAAGAATAGTCTCTAAATCATTTTTAGCGGTAAGTATTTGAGTTGATATCCCTTGATATGTACTGGTACTTTCCAATGTCTTGAGTTCATGGATCGATGCTTTCTTACCATCATAAGCAGCCCTTGTACATTGTCTTTTTGGCAAAGCCTGGAACAGTTCGGACCTTACAGATGGAACCGGTTCAAAATCTATCTGTATGACTTCATCTGCCTTATCATTGACCGTAATGTTTGCATATAACCCAAATGCCATTGCCGCAAGCGCTATATTTTCAGTAGCACACCCCAGGCTAGCATAAAGATGATGGTCATCCGGATCTACGGCCGGACAACGCCTTTTAAAATCAGGAAGGATGGTTATTCTTTGGCTTCCAATTTTGAATAGCCAAGGTTGAGTGTTGTGACTGTTGGCTGCTAAAGTGGCGTATCTAACCAGTTCTTCCATCATTTTATCACTTGATGGGGATACATCTTTGGTATGCCTCCAAATATCAGCAATTCGTTGCTCGTATCTACCACATTGATAATTATCGTTTATATAGTAAGCCAATCCGCCTAGGGCGACCGTACCTATTCCTGCCGTTGCAATGAATTTCCGCCTTTTCATGATCTAGAACTTTCCGATAGCCAAAAATATTCTTGAAAACCATGGTTCACAATGATGTATATCAGGCTATTGAGTGATTTTAGTTGTCCATCACATTATGTCCAAACAACTATATTTTATAATGGAATAAACTGATGGACAAAAGAACATTTTATTAAAGGAGGCTCCCAAATGCTTTCAAGCCACCTAGCCACTTAATGACAGGACAGGGATCCCCAACAGTGTTACCGCCTCCGCTGTATTGAAATCTCATCGTTTCATTTTGCTTTACTTAAAGGAAGGTTCTTTTATGGATTAGTATCAAGTGCAATTCTCAACTCTTTGGCCCAACCATCGAAAGCAGCTCTAGTATAACCCATCCTCGAAAAGGCTCGTGGTTTAAAAGGGCTACCCATTTTCTTGTCCACCATAGTGGCCATAACTTCATTTGTTTCTGAATCCAGAAATTCTACTTCAATCACAGCTCCACCCATATCGATAGGGAAAAACACTACTGCCATGGCTGGATAATTGATGGCCGGATTTGCTGGGATTATCTCAGTTATGGCAGTTCTGATCCTTAGAACATCCGGGCCAGGTGTAGTGACGATAGGATACTCATCGGCGAGTTTTTTCTCAACCGCCTTCCGAAAGTAGTCGGTTAGTTTCTTTACTTTTTCCGAATCAATTTCCTTATTCTTCGCTTCCGTATGGTAATACAGAACCACAGGGTCAAGCATGATCTTCCGGTATTGGTTCCAATTAAAGTCTTTCTTTTCAGACCATTGCATACTTCGGTCCCCATTTTGATCAACCCGAAGCCTAGAGTAGTCTTCCAGAAAACCTGAATTAGAAGGTGGTTTGGTAGCAGCGCAGCTAGTAAGAACGACTATAAAAGTGAATGATAGCGCCTTGGCTAGCAGATTCATGGATTTTTGTGATTTTTTCATCGGTTTACGGTTTTAATTACATTCAATTCATGAGCAAAGCTAGAGCGTATTTTGTCCAATTTCATTGACAATTGTTAAGAAATCATTTGGATGGGTTCGCCCCAAAATCTGGTTGAATTCAGTAGGCGTGAGCTGAAAAAATTACCCCACTTTCGATCTGGTCCTCTCCTTTTTACGCCCGTTAGTGTTGCCAATAGCCCTTTTGGTCTGATCTCCTTGGATCACTGCATAAGGTTACGACGTATTCTGCTTAGGGATTCCGGTTTGATTCCCAGATAAGTAGCAATGTGGTATTGAGGGATCCTTTCCAATATTTTGGGGCTGTGCTTCATTACGTAGAGGTATCTCTCTCGATTGTCCATGGTTTGGAAAATGGTTCTTCCCTTTGCCATCTTCATCAGTCCTTCTTCAAGTAGCAATCTACCTACTCTTTCCATTTTAGAGTAATTTTCATACAGATGGTATAAGCGTTCCTTGGATATCACCAGCAGGTGGGTTGGTTCATTAGCAATAATATCAATATCTGCTGGAGTCTCCGATACAAAACTTTGCAGGTAGGCGACAAATGCTCCTTCAAAAGCAAAATCAATAGCTATATGGTCTCCCTCCGGACTTGTCTGTAAATAGATCAAAGCCCCTTCTTCAATATAAGCTATTTGGCGACATACCCTGCCATTGGTAAGGAATCTTTCCTTCTTCTGAAGTG
>CANLWG010000038.1 GCA_947494715.1 uncultured Flavobacteriaceae bacterium
GGCATGAAAAAAGCCTCTTAAAGAGGCTTAGATCCATCCGGTCTGTGATCAATTATTCCCTTGCGCAACGGTTACCCCTGTTGTAGCCAGTTTATTTCATTAATTCTATTAATACTGATTCTTTATCATTTTCTAGCTTCTGATAGAAAGTCTTTGATTCTTCTGAAACATGTTCACTGAGGTTTTTGTTACCCCAAATAATCAGTTCAATTATTACTGGAGCCAATTCCTTTCCTTTTTGTGTTAGTCTGTAAATGAATACTTTCTTATTTGAAGGGTGCTTTTCCTTCGTTATGGCTCCCATATTTTCAAGTTTTTTCAATCTATCTGCCAATCGAGAACTTGGAATATTCTCCTCTGATTGGAACAAACCTTTAAACGTTCTACTTCCATGGTATAGTAAATCTCTCACGATTAAGAGAGTCCATTTATCACCAAAAAGGTCGAGTGATGAACTAATTGGACAAGTACTTCTAAAAATATTCTCACTCATTTCACTTCAATTTCGGAAGTAATAATTATATTTGCTTCAATTATTGAAGTAAAGTTACAAAATTCATCTATATGCAAGAAATAGAAGCTCACTCAATTACTTCTATGGTTCTTATCGGAAGTTCCATTTTGGTTCCATTTATAGCTTTTGGGACGTATAAAGCCTCAGGTGCCTCAACGAAAAAAACAATTGCGATTTCCACTGTAATTGCAATATGGGGAGTTTTAATGTATTACTTCAGTGTAGATTGGCAATTTCGATTGGGCAGTCCCGACTTGGCTTGGGTTGTAGTCATAGTAAACCTGTTATTACCTACTGCTTCGGTCTTCATTTTTAAAGACTTCTTTATAGGCGATGGATTGTCCCTTAAATGGCTAACACTTACCCAATCAACGAGGTTCATGGGTACTCTGTTCATCTTAGAAAACATTCGAGGGCTCACGGGCACAACATTCGCCTATGTTTCTGGGTTCGGAGATTTTATGGCAGCGGTAATTGCACTTACTATACTTGTTCTGATTTTTACCGGTGGCAAACCAACAAAGGGGCTTTATATGTTCCTTATAATTTTTGGACTTCTTGATTTCGTTGTGGCATATAGTCTTAGTATAAGCAGCAGTCCAGGTGTATCACTTCAGTCCATAGCGATTGGAGAGAATCATAGTATGAACATGTATCCGCTCGCATTGCTACCATATTTCTTGGTGCCATTTGCCACAGCATATCATTTCATGATGTATCTGACTATTAAAAGAAACCCTGAACTAAAATAATCAAGTTATGGCATCAAATATTTTCAAACAACAAGACTATCAAGGTATTGTCAAGAGGATAGAGACATTAGAGTCTACTAATGAAAAGGAGTGGGGGAAAATGAGTATTGTGCAGATGCTTGAACATTGTAGCTTACAATTGAAGCTTGGACTTGGGCATATCGAACTTTCAGGGTATGAAGGACCAGGCATTCAAAGAACTTGGTTTGGTAGAAAGTCATTTTTATATGCAATGCCTTGGACAAAGGGATTACCTACACCATCTCAAATGAATATGATTAAGAACAGCTTATTATTTAAAGAATTTGATTTTGAAAAAGACCAACTGATAAAGCTTTTAGAAGAGGTTCAAAAAAATCCAAACTTAAAACCTCACGCTTTTTTTGGAGCAATGAACCAAAAGGATTGGGGTAGACTGATTTGGAAACATTTGGATTATCACCTAAAACAGTTCGGGGGGTAATTGGCTTATAGCTGTTTGCTACAGCTTACCATTTACTTACTCTTAGATGTAATTGAATGGATTGACTTAATCAAAAAAAATTAGTAATGCATAACAAAGAAAAATAATAGTAAATAAAAAATTATGAGAAAAATAGATTTTAAGAAATTTCATCAAGAACATTGGAGTAGCGAAGAGATGTCTAAGTTTGAAATTGTAGCAGGTTTTGTTCAAGGTATTTTAGATCATAACTTCGATGAAGTTATTGCCAAATATAAAGACCACCCATACATTCAACACAATAGGTCAGTTCCTAGAGGAATAGAAGCCATTGTAAATACTAATAGGGCAATGGCTAAACGATTTCCAGAGTTTTTTCTTGATCCAAAGCACGTTTATCTTGACGGAGATTTTGTGATTTTTCATTCCCATGTAACATTAAAAGCTAAACACAGGAGCAATGACAGAAAAGGGCTTAACGTAGTAGATATTTGGAAAATTGTTGATGGAAAAATTGTAGAGCATTGGGACTCTATACAGCCTTTGGATTTCATGTCTCGACTTTTTACGCTTTTTACAGGTGGAGCTATTCGTAATAACGATGGCGTCTTTTAAGGTCAATTCTCTTAACATAATTACTAGCATCAATTCTCAATTAAAATAAGCCATGAATCCTGCTAACAATCATTCATTTAAAAAAATAATATTCGTTCTTTCAGTTGTAGTTTTAATGGCTACCACGTTAATAGGGTGTATACAAAGCGATAAGGAAAAAGGAGCAAAACACTTCGAACAAACCTTGGATGCTTTAGGGGGAAAAGAAGCTCTATTGAACCTGAAATCATTTCAAATCTCAACCACAGGGTCATCTTATGCAACACACATGGGGTTGCTTCCGAATGATGTTAAGAAAACGAGTACATACAGTAAAAAGTATACCGTTGAAATCAAAAGTTGGTCTATAAGAACCGATGCCAATCGTCAGTTCACTTATGTGCCAGAACATGGTTTTCCAGAGCAGCGTTATCGAGTAGTTACAGTAGATGGCATAGGAGCCGTTTCAAATGGCGCTCACCCACTTGGGTTACCTGGTGGCGTATTATCATCTCAAGCTGTGGCTAGTATGGAAAAGTCTATGAAACTAATGAACCCACAACTTCTTTTAAAGGAAGTTCTTGAAGGCAAGCGAGATATCCAATTTGGAGGAACCACTACCTATGAAGAACAAGCTTTTAACATACTAATTGTTAGTGATGATGTTGCACCTATTAAACTTTATATTCATGCTGAAAGCGGTACTATTTCAATGCTTGAAACTATTGAAAATAATATGATTCTTCGTGATGTAGCATTGGTAGTAACTTATAAGAACTGGGAAATAGCAAAGACCTTGGCATTTCCAATGGAAGTAGAAATCACTGTCGCTGGTAATCGTTTGCATCATCAGCTGAAGACAGAAGTAATAGAAGATTTAACAATTGAAGAAGACTTTTTTGCCCTACCAAAAACAAATACTACGCCCAAATATGATAAAGAGGCGTACCTAACCGGGCTTAATACCCATCATATCCATGATGAATTCTTTGAGATTGCGGGCCTTTACTATATTGAAGAAGTATCACTAACTCCTACGAGATTAGCTCAAGGAATCTATCAAGTACGTGATAACTCTGCCAATCACCTTGGGGGGATGATTGTGGAGCAAGAAAACGGAGTGGTTGTAATTGAAGCTCATACATCTAAGGCAGTTTCAGATGAGCTTATTAAAATAGTTGAGGAACTATTTCCGAATAAAACCATTACACATCTAATACAAAGTCATCATCATGTAGATCATGCTTCAGGTGTTCGTACTGTTATTTCTCAAGGGGCTGATTTAGTGGTAGGTAATGGAGTTGGTTCTTGGTGGAAAGATGTTTTAAAAGCCAAATCAACTATTCGTCCAGATGGCATGTCAAAATTCACAGAGCAACCAGTGGTGTTGGAAATTGAATCCAAAGGGAAAATGACTATCTCTGATAGTAAAATTGAGATTACAGCCTATCATATACTTGAAAACCCACATGCATTGGATATGGTGATTACTAAAGTAGAAACTGAGAATGAGATTTTTCTTTATGAGGCTGATCTTTATAATGCCGGGTTTGGTTTTACGATGGCTTTTGGTGGACCACAATCCTTATTTAAGGCCATGAGAAGACTTGAACTTATTGATGATAATTGCGCTTCTCCAAAACCATTAACTATTATTCCCGGTCATGGACACCCAATGAAGCTAAATGATGCCATTGTTGAACTCAATAAAGTAGACATAGATGTTGGCTGTGCAAACGATATTAATAAATAAAATTTGTTGGATTCTACTGTCTTCTATAAAAATTTAGATTATCACCTGAAACAGTTCGGTGGATAATTGGCTACAACGTTTATGAATAAGAATAGTGCGGTTTTGTATGCGAGGATTTTCCGAAGGAAATTCAGAAGCTAGCAAAACTGCACTATCCTTTGATTAAGCACTAACTACCGCATTATTTTTATACTTTGTGCCTGTTGCACAAGTTAGCGAAAAAAGTCGGTTGTGATCATTGCCGATCCAAAGTTGGATCGTAACTTTAG
>CANLWG010000039.1 GCA_947494715.1 uncultured Flavobacteriaceae bacterium
CGACACTGGGAAAGGCACCGTTAAGGTACCTGCCCACGGGCTCCGGGCTGGTCAGCCCAGGGCCAAGGAACATGGGTCCAAAACCCATGGCGATAAGAACTATTATCAAAAGTAAGAAAAACCCGTTTATTCCGTATCTTTTTGCTGTCATTTTATTTTTGGGAATCAAATTTGAGCATATAATAAAAACGGGGGATAGGTTAAAAGTATGTTAAGAACCTTTGTTTTTTAGTATACTCGAAGCAATTATCGATAAAAATTAATTTTTATCGACAAAAGGAGCCAATTCAATCCAAAATTGGATCGGTACGATGTGAAATAGCTCTCATTTCTTATGATTTCATTACCAAAAAATAAAAAGGCATTTATATCCTTATGTACTAGATTTATTAGGGCCATAGTATGGTTGTTCTCGGAAACTTGTATGACAGCGGTGCTGTAATCTCAATAGATACTTAATTTGAAGAATAGCCCGTTTTTTAAATGGGCAATACCAAACTTTCCGTTCTACTTAAGCTTGCCGTTTTGTCTAGTAACCTATCTTTTTAACTAATAACTTACCTCTTTATCTAAAACTGACCCTTTGAAATAGTCGGTTCTATTTTAAAAATTAACTTTATCAAAATTTAAATAACCTTTATGTCGGACAGTTTAGTTATTATCCCCACATTTAATGAGATTGAAAACATTGAAGAAATTATTAGAGAGGTCTTAAGTCTGAAGAAAGATTTCCATATTCTTATTGTTGATGACAACTCCCCGGATGGAACGGCTGATCAGGTTGCATTGATGCAAAAAGAGTTCCCCGATCGATTGTTTTTAGAAGTGAGAGAGGGAAAACTGGGACTTGGTACTGCATACATACATGGATTTAAATGGGGAATAGAAAGAAAGTATGATTACCTCTATGAAATGGATGCGGATTTTTCTCATGATCCTATGGATTTGGAAAGGCTGTACAGGGCTTGTGCAAATGATGCGGATGTTGTTGTTGGATCTCGTTATGTAAAAGGTATAAACGTAGTAAATTGGCCACTTTACAGGGTCTTGCTGTCATACGGAGCATCAGTTTATGTTAAAATGATAACAAGCATGGCGGTGAATGATCCAACCGCAGGATTTATGTGTTACAAACGAAATGTTTTGGAGGCAATCGATTTGGATTCGATCAAATTTCGAGGCTATGCATTTCAAATTGAAATGAAATTTCGGGCCTATCTCAAAAAATATAAAATTGAAGAAGTTTCCATTATTTTCCGTGATAGACAAAAAGGAGAGTCAAAGATGAGTTCTTCCATAGTATGGGAGGCCATTTTTGGAGTTCTAAAAATGAAGCTCAAAAGTCTTTTTCAAAGAAATAAATTCTAATTACTAGGCTTAGTACATAAATCATATATCGTTCCTTGATCGAATTGATTGATTATCAATTTCCCATCTAAAAGTTTTATGAGAAATCATTTAGTACAGTTTGGATTTTCAGTATTTATTGCTATACTTTTTTTGGCTGTTGCCACTAAATCTTCACCATTATACCCCTTCAATGATTGGGTAGATGCCAACGCCATATTTACAGTAGGAAAAAGCATGATGAAGGATAAGGTGCTCTATCGTGACATTTTCGAACAAAAAGGTCCGCTTCTTTACTTTATTCACGGTATAGGGTCGTTGATCTCGGAAAGGACGTTTTTTGGTATTTACCTAATGGAGGTCCTCTCATTTACCTTTTTTCTAGTGTACTGCCATAAAATTTTAGTTTTCTACGTCAATAAAAAACTTGGATTTTTGGGTATTGCCATTTTGGCATTTTTGGTTTTGTACTTAACAAATTTCACCCACGGCGATAGTGCTGAAGAATATTGCCTTCCCCTTCTTGCGGCAAGCATGTTTTATATATTGGATTATTTCAAAAATGGTTACCCGAATAAGATACCTGTCAATATTCTCTTGATTAATGGTTTGCTGGCAGGATGTGTCCTTTGGATAAAATATTCAATGCTGGGCTATTGGTTCGGATGGATGTTTTGTGTCTTTTTTGCTACAATTTTGATTAAAGAGTACTGGTTTGCATTAAAAGCATGCCTTGTTTTTTTGTTGGGAATGGTATTGTCAGGTATCCCATGGTTTTTATATTTTTTCTACCATGGCGCAATTAGTGATTTTATAGAAGTTTACTTCGTAACCAATTTAAAATACTATGCTTCTTCAGGAAACCTTTTTGAAAATCTTGTTGTAGCTTCAGGTAAAATAATTATCGTTGATTTTATTGATAACCCCATTTTCGCATTATTTTTAGTTTCAGGTCTTGTATCCTTATTATTCTTCAGAATAGTTGAGCAAAAGTGGTTGATTAAATTGGTTATTTTCATTCCATTTATATTTTTGTTTTTAAGTGTTTATGGAGGGGGGGTTAGACATGTATACTATTTTCAAATTTTAACCCCTTTCGTCATTTTTGGTATAATCTTTTTTCTCAAACAATTTAGGTCCAATTTTGAGGAAATCCACTTTAGAAAACGTTTTAACTGGGTTGTGCTATCGTTGGTGACATTTCTTTTTGTGCTTATGTTCACTACTCATCACAACTCGTATTTAATGAAAAAGAACAAAGAGGATCTCTTTCAGTTCAAGTTCGCTAAACGCATTAATAGCAAATCTAATCCGACATTATTAAATTATGGTTTTTTGGATGCTGGCGTTCATACAGCAGCCGATGTAGAACCTTCGGTAAGGTATTTTATGAGACATAATTTTCAGTACAGTATATATCCGTTTGACGTAGATGAGCAAAATAGATATGTCAAAACTCAACTTACAGATTTCGTAGTGGCCAGAAATGATTGGTTTTACGATGGGCAGAAAGAATTTTTAAATACATATTATACAATTGTCATGGAAGAAGAACAATTTTATGAAGGTGAGATTTACAAATATTTCCTCTATGAAGTTAAATAACTAACATAGTTCAGATTTACCAGTACTTTAACATAAGGATTTTACCCTAGTTTTCTACAATAATATAGAAGTAACTTATCATCAGATACAGACTTCGTCTTTCGTAAATGGCAAAAAGTTTTGGTCAATTCCCATTTCGTGATATTGAAGCCCCCCTTTTTTGAAATTTCACATGATGATATTTACCAATGACTGTGGATCCTATTTGAAATTATTCACAACGATTCTCAAATAGATTTAAGGTTAGGTTTGTGAAAAGCCTTTCATCTGGACAATGTATTTTTCTTTCTGATACACATGGGCTTCTATTTTGTTTCCCGAGGTTTTGAAAATTGACTTCAAAAACCTTTCTTGGAAGAAGGTAACCACGTATTCGATTAAGCTTCGGTACGCAAATACGCAATCGCCTTTTGGAAATTTGTTGCCGTAATAGAGAATCAGCATTGTTCTAAATCCAAGTTCAGAAAATATATGGGTTCCCAATATTCTTTTTCTCCAATCTTGTAAATAGATTTTTATCGTTGCTTGTACCGACCTTAAGAAAAACAAATCGGTTTACGTAACGGACTACAACCGTTCCATTTTTAATGACTAGAGAAAATGCTCCTTGGTTTAATTCGTAACCAAAACTCGTTTAACGACCGGAGGATTATCCAAGTATTCCACTGTTATTAAGTATAACTCATTTCTGAGGGATGATATAGGGACTCTATAATGGCCATCTTCATAATAAACCTCTGAAGCACTAAATACATCCATTAATCTTCCAATAGAATCATGAATCAAAAATCTGCTCACAGTTTTTGAATCTGATAAATCTGTTAGATATAAACTAATAATAACCGATGCCGGGTTTGGCGAAATAATGATGGTTTTAGAAGAGTTAATGGAATTTTCTGAGATTTCAATACCGATTTCGGCAATATCCGAAAGCCCTTCCCCATCCACGACTGTGAGCGTCACCTGATAGGTATCCGCGTCCGTGAAGGTGTGTACGGGATCGGCCAGGTCCGAGCCGGTACCGTCCCCGAATTCCCATTGGTACGTTGCTATTCCCGAGTCGTCGGTGGACGCGCTTCCCGAGAAGCTCACTTCCAGGGGCGCGGTCCCCGAGGTAGGATCCGCCCCCAGTACCGCAACTGGCGGCTGATTCGGTGGCGTGACCGTAATGGAGATGTTTGCATTGTCCGAAAGCCCTTCCCCATCCACGACTGTGAGCGTCACCTGATAGGTATCCGCGTCCGTGAAGGTGTGTACGGGATC
>CANLWG010000040.1 GCA_947494715.1 uncultured Flavobacteriaceae bacterium
TGGATACCTTGATCTCCCTGGTCACCTTTGTCTCCTTTGTCTCCTTGGATTCCCTGTGGACCTACGTCCCCTTGGTCGCCCTTATCGCCTTTATCTCCTTGGATACCCTGGATACCTTGATCTCCCTGGTCACCTTTGTCTCCTTTGTCTCCTTGGATTCCCTGTGGACCTACGTCCCCTTGGTCACCCTTTTCACCTTGTATTCCCTGTATGCCCTGGTCCCCCTGGTCACCTTTCTCTCCTTGGATTCCCTGTATGCCTTGATCCCCTTGGTCACCTTTTTCACCTTGGATACCCTGAATGCCCTGGTCTCCCTGGATTCCCTGGATACCTTGGTCTCCCTGGTCACCTTTATCTCCTTGGATGCCCTGGTCTCCCTGGTCACCTTTGTCTCCTTTGTCTCCTTTGTCTCCTTGGATTCCCTGAATGCCTTGGTCCCCTTGGTCTCCTTTTTCACCTTGTATTCCCTGTATACCTTGGTCTCCCTGGTCACCCTTATCTCCTTTGTCCCCTTGGATACCCTGAATGCCTTGATCTCCCTGGTCA
Organism: uncultured Flavobacteriaceae bacterium; assembly: GCA_947494715.1. Classification (GTDB taxonomy): domain Bacteria; phylum Bacteroidota; class Bacteroidia; order Flavobacteriales; family Flavobacteriaceae; genus Ulvibacterium. Next base: position 547 of record CANLWG010000040.1, read on the forward strand.
CCTTGGTCCCCCTGATCTCCTTTCTCGCCTTGGATGCCCTGTATGCCCTGGTCCCCCTGGTCGCCTTTCTCTCCTTGTATTCCCTGTATGCCTTGATCCCCCTGATCTCCTTTGTCACCCTGTATACCTTGGTCTCCCTGGTCACCTTTCTCACCTTGGATACCCTGGATACCTTGGTCTCCCTGGTCACCTTTCTCACCTTGGATTCCCTGAATACCTTGATCTCCCTGGATGCCCTGTATGCCCTGGTCTCCCTGGTCACCTTTGTCCCCTTGGATTCCCTGTGGACCTACGTCCCCTTGGTCTCCCTTATCTCCTTTGTCACCTTGGATACCCTGAATGCCCTGGTCTCCCTGGTCACCCTTTTCACCTTGGATACCCTGAATGCCCTGGTCCCCTTGGTCACCCTTTTCACCCTGAATTCCCTGGTCTCCCTGGTCACCTTTTTCACCTTGTATTCCCTGTATGCCCTGGTCTCCCTGGTCACCCTTTTCACCCTGGATTCCCTGAATGCCCTGGTCTCCCTGGTCACCTTTTTCACCTTGTATTCCCTGTATACCTTGATCTCCCTGGTCACCCTTTTCACCCTGGTCTCCCTGGTCACCTTTTTCACCTTGTATCCCCTGTATGCCCTGGTCTCCCTGGATTCCCTGTATGCCCTGGTCTCCCTGATCGCCTTTGTCTCCCTGGTCACCTTTGTCTCCTTTGTCTCCTTGGATTCCCTGTGGACCTACGTCCCCTTGGTCACCCTTTTCACCTTGTATTCCCTGAATACCTTGATCCCCCTGGTCACCTTTCTCACCTTGTGTTCCCTGAATGCCCTGGTCCCCCTGGTCACCTTTATCTCCTTGGATACCCTGAATACCTTGATCTCCCTGGTCACCTTTGTCTCCCTGGATTCCCTGAATGCCTTGATCTCCCTGGTCTCCTTTCTCACCTTGGATTCCCTGAATACCTTGGTCGCCCTGGTCACCTTTTTCACCTTGGATTCCCTGAATACCTTGGTCACCCTTTTCACCTTGTATGCCTTGGTCCCCTTGGTCACCTTTATCTCCTTGGATTCCCTGTATGCCCTGGATTCCCTGTGGACCTACATCTCCTTGGTCACCTTTTTCACCCTGGATACCTTGTGGTCCAGTAAGATCTGATGTCGTAAATGAAGTACCATCTGAATAGTTTATGGTAAACGTTCCATTACCATTATCTATAAATGAAAAACTTCCGGTTTTACCGGAGCCATCACAGAGATTGTTCCATTGGCCACCATTAAAATAATGAATACATTGGGTATCGGTATTGTATACCATGGCCCCATGAAGTGGGAAAATACTTTGCATTTGTGAAGTAGAGACCCGGGTAAGTACCAAAGCTTTGTTCGTACTTTCCAGCTCTACAATGGAGGCCCCGTTGATGGTGTTCGGGTTTTCTCCTATTTTTACTTGAGCTGTTGCGAAATTAACTCCTATAAATAGCAGTATCCATCCGAGTTTTTTAAAATCCATTTGGCTATAATTTGGGGGTCAATGGTATAATTTCCCGTAAAATTAAAGGACAAAGGGATGGAGGTCCGTAAAATGTTGTGTAGCCGCTATAAAATGTTGTGAATTGAGTAATGCCCACCAATTACCTTGTAAAATGGTACTTAATCGAGGTGAAGGAATGTGATTTTGTTATCGGGATAGATATAAAAACCCCTGAAAATCAAGATTCAAGTCTTCCATGGAAACAATGTAAAAATAGATTCCGATAGGGAGTCCTTTTTCTCGGGCGATGACCATATTATCCACGTTGGAAAATCCATTGAACTCATTTACGTAGTTCCTTTGCTCGAATACTTTTAACCCATTCCGGTCATAGATCCGAAGTATATTATTGGGCGATTGTTCCAGTTCCGGAATGATTAAAAAATCGTTTAGGCTATCACCATTGGGTGTGATCAGATAGTTATCCAAATCGAGTATATCCGTTGGTTCCCCCATAGTTCCAAAGGTGATGATCTCATAGTTGTCCGGAATAAAAGGGGCGGATACCACAAAACCTTGATCTAGATCACCTAATGCGGCACCTTCCCCCAAACTTTCCCAACGCCCCGTACTTTTGTTCCACCCCATGGGGATTATGGTACTGATATCATCGGTCAATTCGGCCATATTGCTACGTCCATTCCAACTGATACTGATGGTAGAGGACACATTGCCCACTAACCGCCAAAACTCCACGGTACTTATGGCCCCCAGGTCCCTGGGTCTGTTTTCGGTATCAAAACCTTCATCAAAGGAGGTCGGGTTATTGGGGTTTTCCAGAAAATAGGCACATTTGGCGGAGGGGTTGACACCTTCGGAGTTTAAGATCAAAGGCCGTAATTGTTGTGCATCACCTATAGGAAACGTAACGTTTTGTTGACTAATGAACTCGGCATAGCCATTAACTTTGGAGAAATTGCCTTCGCCGACGTAGAAGGCATCAGGCAGAAAAGTATAGGTAATATCGGTTTGGTTACGGGGAGTCAAAAAATCCCCGGAGATAAAATTGGTGTTATTGGCATTGTCCAAACCCACTTGGAGCAATACCCCATTATCATTGGCCAGTTCCACGTCAAAAAACAAGGGAATAAAGGCGCCGGAAACGGTAAGGGGGGTAAAACCATAAAATCCGGCCAGCCCTAGATTTTGGTCAAAAGCGGAATCATTGATAAGATTTGTATGGAACCCTAGTTGTCCCTCCTCGTGGATACGAATGTTACCACTGTTATAGAGCGCGGTCTGGGCAGATGTAGAGATGCCAAAAGAAAAAACACATATGTAAAGTAGCTTTTTCATTTATTTTATCAATTGCCATTCGGTGCCATCACTCTGTAGCCAAATTATCCCACCATTAGTAGTACTGTAAACGGGATTGTCATTATAATCTTTATACGGGATGTTTAGAGTGGTATTAGAACCGCCCAAATCTTTAATCACATAAATTGTCCCAATATTAGAAGATGTTGGACCTGGTAAATTCAATTGGCTAACTGAGTTTTCCAAAATTATGGTATGATCATTCTCATTTAGAGCAACTTTGTTTGCCGAAACCCTACGAATGGATTTTGAAACTGAACTGGATTTTAAAGTGGTACCAGCCGGGGCACGCCAAATAGCAACTCCTCCATCGATAATCAAAATGTCCCCTTCATTGGTTCCTGAAATATCTAGTTTGATGGGAGCTATAGACCCATCTTGTATTTCTGAATCACCAACAGAATCTGGTTGTAGCTCACCTCTTCCGATAGCATCTAGACCAATATCACCTTGAGTTATCGAGTTGGCAGCAATATTACCTAATGGGCCACCTGAAATAGCTCCGTCTGCTATTTTGGCGGCCGTCACGGCGTCGTCGGCTATCGCGAGGGTGACGTCCGCGAACAGTGCGTCGGCGGCCCCTCCGACGGT
>CANLWG010000041.1 GCA_947494715.1 uncultured Flavobacteriaceae bacterium
GACCCATTATGTAGAGTGTAAGATTATGTAGAGTAAATCCCCTAAACCCTTGTCATTAATAAGAAGAGTTTAAAATTTCTTTACATAATATTCGATCATTTTCTGTTCAGGTACAGGGTGCAATCTTTTATTTAGTGGGATTATTCACTTTTAAAACGATTGTATTATGAACGAACAAATCAAGGAATTCAATGAGTTAATGTCCCAAGCCGGCAACTATCTCGAATCGGAACTATCCTATTCATTGAGTACGGTGTCCAGGTACAGGAGCGGTTGGAAACGGATCAGGGAATACATGGCCTCGAACGGTATAAAAAGTTACGACCGGGAAGTAGGGGCACTACTGCTGAGGGACAAGTTCGGCGCACGCGGTATACCCAAACTCTCGGAGACCGAAAGATTCCTGTACAGGGGCGCCAAGATGTTGACCGAATTTAAGGAAACAGGTATAATAACCGCACCCGCCCGTAGCTACCGTAAAGAAGACCCGATCGCCTTCGCCGGCCCTATCGGGGAAGTGATCACGGGCTTCCTCGACCATAAAAGGCTGGAGGAAAGACTGGCGGCAACGACCCTTTACGGCTATCGGCGCAACCTTTTCCCTTTCCTGCAATATTGCACCAAAAAAAACGTCCGCTCCATCAAGGAAATCGACCTGACCTTCATTCTCGGATATCTGAACCAACTGGATTGTGGCAAAAGGACCGTGGTACAACTTGCGATCCTATCGCTCCGCAGTTTTATGAAATATGCCCATCGACAGAAACTACTGGCCATGGATTATTCCAGTGAAATTCCAAGATATAGGTCTATCGGCCAACCCAAACTCCCATCGACCTATACAAGGGAAGAGGTCGAGAAATTGATCCTGTCCGTAGATCGGTCCAGCCCGATCGGCAAACGTAACTATGCCATTATCCTTTTGGCGGCCAGGTTGGGACTTAGGGCCTCGGATATATCAAGATTGAAGTTCACGGAGCTACATTGGGACACAAGTACCCTAAAAATAAGACAGGTCAAGACGGGGAAGGAACTGGCACTTCCCCTGTTGCCCGATGTGGGCAATGCCATTATCGATTATCTGAAATATGGCCGACCGGAATCGGACCTTCCATTTGTATTCTTGATAGGAAGGCCTCCCTATGCACAGTTCCATACCAGCCAAGTGGTTACCCATGTTGTCCAAAGGGCCTATAGAAAAGCGGGAATCGATGTAAGCGGGAGAAGGTTCGGGCCCCATTCCCTGCGCCATAGCCTAGGGTTCAGGATGCTGGAGGAAAGTACCGTTCTTCCCGTCATCTCGGAAGTGCTCGGGCACGGTAATACCGAATCCACCCGATACTATCTCAGGATCGACCTTCGGTCAATGAAGAGATGTATGCTGGATGTTCCGCCGGTAGCGACCGGTTTCTATGAGCAGAAAGGAGGTGTGTTCTATGAATAGGCCATACCAGAGTATGTACGGCCCACATATAGGGCAGTTCATCGAACTTAAAAGAAAACTCGGTTTTAAATTTGTCTCCGGCAGCATAATCCTGTCCCAGATCGATTCTCTTGCGGCCGAAAGAGGGGAAACGGCATCGGGAATCACAAAAGGGTTCACGGGGATATGGAGCCAAAGGCGTCCCAATGAATCCGGGTTCTATCGATATGACAGGATAAGGCACCTGGCACAGTTCTCCTCCTACCTATGCGGTCTGGGAATCCAATCATATATCCCCCGGCTGCCCCGGTTGCCGAAGAGCACGTTCATTCCCTATATCTATTCACAAGAGGAGATCCGTACACTGTTCGATGCCTGTGACGGATTGAGGGCACGGCAGGCCAGAAAGGATTCCTGTATGATATGTATGCCCGTTTTGGTCAGGATGCTCTATTGCACCGGAATCCGTATCGGCGAGGCCATTGCCTTAAAGGACGGGGATGTACATTTGGACGAAGGGTATCTGTTGGTAAGGGATTCGAAGAACGGAAGACAGCGTATCATACCGATCTCCCGGTCACTGGTATCGGTATGCAGGGAATATCTGGGATATCGGGACCTGCTCCCTTCCGCAAAAACAAGCTCCGGACATTTCTTCGTCAAGGTAGGCGGGGGCAAGTGCGGCCAAGGTGCGAGGGCCTGGTTCAAAAAATGTCTGGAGGAGGCCGGAATAACCGGCAGCGCACGTCTGCACGACCTTCGGCATACCTTTGCCGTTACCTCGCTCGCCCATATGGCCGAATCCGGCATCGATCTTTATGCCTCGTTGCCCGTACTCTCCAACTATCTGGGGCATCGATCCATCGGGGCGACCGACCATTATGTCAGGTTGACCGCAAATATGTACCCGAACCTGATCAACGCCACAGAGGCAGTTTGCCTTGACGTGTTCCCTAAATTCAGGAATTATGAAGCCGACTGATTTTTCAAGGTATATATCCGATTTTATCGCAAGGTACCTGCCCGACGAAAGAGGGGCAAGTGCCAATACGATCTCCTCATATAGGGATACGTTCGTACTGCTGATCGATTTTATGGAAAGGGAAAAACACCTGAAAGTGGCAAAGCTGACCCTTGCGAAAATCAAAAAGGAGACCGTCATAGGCTTCCTTGATTGGATACAGAAAGAAAGGAAATGCAGCGACTCGACCCGCAATGCCCGTTTGGCGGCCATCCATTCCTTCTATGGATACTTGCAGTATACAGATCTGGGCAATCTTTATGAATGCCAAAGGATACTGTCCATCAGGGCCAAGAAGGCCCCAAAGAAGAGTATAGGCTATCTCACGATCGAGGGTATAAAACTGCTCCTTCGGCAGCCCGACACCACGACCGTCAGGGGAAGGCGCGATCTGGCACTACTGTCCTTGATCTATGATACCGGGGCCAGGGTACAGGAAATCGTAGATCTGACCCCATCGAGGCTAAGGTTGGGCAAGCCGCCGGTAATCAAGATCATCGGCAAAGGGAACAGGGCAAGGCTGGTCCCGATGTTGGACGCACAGATCGGACACCTTAAAAATTATATGAAGGAGCATCGATTAGATCGACCGGAGGTCGATGTACATCCCCTTTTCTTCAATAGCAGAAAGGAAAAACTTACCCGTTCCGGTATCGATTATATTCTACGAAAATATGTGAAAATGGCGCGACGGACAGACAAAACTCTGATCCCCGACAAAGTAAGTTGCCATTCCTTGAGGCATTCCAAAGCCATGCACTTGCTTCAGGCCGGGGTGAACCTGGTCTATATAAGGGATATATTGGGGCATGTATCCGTCCAGACCACGGAAATCTATGCAAGGGCGGATTCCAAACAGAAACGCAGGGCACTTGAAAAAGCATATGTAGATATAAATCCGGACGAGGAGCCTATATGGACAAGCAACGAGAACCTGATAGGTTGGTTGAAGCGATTCTGATATTATTATGTAAAGTGATCCGATGAAAAACTCAGCGTCAATAAGGTCTTCAAAGAATTGCTTTACATAAAAATATACTCTACATAATGCGTT
>CANLWG010000042.1 GCA_947494715.1 uncultured Flavobacteriaceae bacterium
ACCCATGTTCCTTGGCCCTGGGCTGACCAGCCCGGAGCCCGTGGGCAGGTACCTTAACGGTGCCTTTCCCAGTGTCGGCTTCTCGCAGGATCCCTACACCACGGCCTTCCCGGACCTGACCTTCGACTCCCCGCTGACCTTCACCCTGGTCCCCGGGCAGGACAGGATCGTCATTGGCCAGCGGGACGGAAAGATATACTGGTTCGACGACGACCAGTCCACCACGGCGAAGAACCTGCTTCTGGACCTCTCCGACGAGGTGGGGATCGTATGGGACGGCGGGTTCCTCGGACTGGCGGTCCATCCCCTTTTCGGAACACCGGGCAAGAACTTTTTCTATATCTACTATACAACGAAATCGGCCGATACCACATTGGAAGGCCCCCTCGGGTTTTCCTGTGGCGTGGAGCGCTTCCATGGCAACTATCTCCACTTGGAACGCTTCGAGGTGGACCCGGCCGGACTGGGCTTCGTAACGGCGTCCAGGGTCACCATGATCAAAAGGCAGATGTACAATACCACCCACAGGGGCGGGGGGCTCGAGTTCGGGGACGACGGGTTCCTGTACCTCTCCACGGGCGACCAGGCCGCCTACGTGAACGCACAGGACATCGCGGAAAACCTGGACGGGGGCGTGCTCAGAATAGATGTCGACAAAGATCCCGCAAGGAGCCATGCCCCGATAAGGACGATGCCACAGGACGCAGGGGAGGCGGACGAGTTCTCAGGGGTGGAGTATTGGATCCCCGATGACAACCCCTTCCCAAGCCCCGGCGGCTCCAACTTCGAGGAATACTATTCCCTGGGCCACAGGAACCCCCATAGGATGACCAAGGACACCGAGACCGGTATCTTCTACATCGGGGAGATCGGGGAGAACACCCACGAGGAGATCAACGTCCTCTCAAGAGGCGCCAACTATGGCTGGCCGCTCTTCGAGGCCACGGCACCGGGACCAGATCCGGACTGTGTGACCCAGCTTTACAACAACATGCCCCACCAACAGCCCCTGGTCGAGTTCCCAAGGTCGGACGCCAACGCCATTATCGGGGGGTACGTCTACAGGGGGGGCGAGATCCCCGAACTATACGGAAAGTACATATGTGCCGATTACGGAAGCGGGGAAGAGATATGGTCCGTGGATACACAGACGGGAGACTATACCCTGTTGGGGAACTTCCTGCCGGCGGACATCATTACCTTCGGACAGGACACCGACGGCGAGATATACATCCTCAAACAGGGCGATGGCGTGAACCTTTACAAACTCGCCCCCGCGGGGATCAACTACGATGCCATACCACAGAACCTATCCCAAACAGGGGCCTTTACGGACCTACAGACCCTAAGCGTGGCCGAAGGACTGATACCCTTCGAGCTGATCGACCCCTTCTGGTCCGACAACGCACTGAAAAAAAGATGGATGGCCATACCCAACGACGGAACGCACAACGCCCCGGACGAAAAGATCAACTTCTCCGAAAACGGGACCTGGGACTTCCCCGTGGGAACGGTACTGATAAAACATTTCGACTATCCCGTGGACGACAACGATCCGAACGTAACCAAGAAGATAGAGACACGGTTCTCGATCAAGGGACAGAACGGTGAATTTTACTTCCTCACATATAATTGGAACGATGCCCAGACGGACGCGGTACTACAGGAGGCAGGGCTGGACGAGCCCATAACCATAACCGCACAAGGGGGGGGCACAAGGCAGGAAACATGGCACTTCCCCTCCAACAGCGAGTGCCTGACATGCCATAACGGGGCCTCGGGCGGAACATTGGGGCCAAGAACCCGATATCTCAATTCCGATTACAACTATGACAAGACCAATGTCACGGCCAATCAACTGGTAACCCTGAGCCACCTCGGGATCTTGGACCGGACCATAACCGACAACGACACCCCCGGCTTCCTGACACATAGATCCATCGACGACGCATCGGCCAGCATCGACGAGAGGGCAAGGTCCTATATGGACCTGAACTGCGCCTATTGCCATAAGCCCGGGACCGGGAACAGGGCCGAGTTCGACCTGAGACTGTTCAATACCCTGGACCAAACGGGGCTCTTGACCGCAGGGACCAACACCCCCATAGGGATAGACGGGGAAAAAATATTGGTGCCGGGGGACGCCTCCAAGTCGATACTCTACCATAGGACGAACAGTATCGACCCCAACATCATGATGCCCCCTCTGGCAAAGGGAATCGTGGACCAACAGGGCGTGGCACTTATGCAGGCATGGATAAACCAATTGACCGAACCGCCCACCTATCAGATCGCCAACAAGGCAAGCGGGCTTTCCATGGAGGTCGTCAACGGAACGTCCGCCGACGGCGACAACATTGCCCAGGCAACCTATTCACAGCAACCATACCAACAGTTCGCAATCGAGGACGCGGGCAACGGATATGTACAGCTAAGGGCGGTGCACAGCAACAAGTACGTGGACGTACAGTTCTCCAACCCCGCACCAGGGGCCAACGTATGGCAGTACCAGGGCAACGGTACCGATGCACAGCTCTGGCAGATCCTGGACGCCGGGGAAGGCTACTCCTACATCGTCAACAAAATCGCCGGAAACTACCTCGGCGTGGTCGACGGCGCAACGACACAGGGCGCGAACATCGCAGTACTGCAGAACGACGGAACCGATAAAATCAAATGGAACTTTAATA
>CANLWG010000043.1 GCA_947494715.1 uncultured Flavobacteriaceae bacterium
GCCAGAACGGTCTATGATGAACAATACCTGAGGGCCTATGCCCGACAGCACAGCGAAAGGGGCAAGCAGATGAAAAAGCTGAGACAAAGCACGGTGGAGCCAGTGTTCGGTAGTCCGGCCCAGTTCTACGGCCTGAGAAAAATAGGCGTACTGGGCAAGGCCGGTGCACATAAGGTCATGCTCATGGCCGCGATCGCCTTCAACCTGAAAAAGTACCTCAAGAAAGGTGGAAGGAAGCCCTCCGTTGGCATTTTAAGGACCATTATAAATACCTTACAAGGCAACCTGACCGCTCTTTACCGGCAAATCCAATCAAGATCGGTTCTCCTCAAGGCTCCGTAAAAACAAGCCTACTTTGGTCCATATCTCTTGCGCCGACCACTTCTGCAACGGCCACGAACATTTTATGGGATTTTGCCGTTCCTTTCAATCCGTTTTGTAAAATATCTATTTTAAGGCCAGTTGAAACTTCATACCATAAAATACCATAGTTTTATGTATAAAAAACTGAACTTAAATGTTCATCCTATGGAATCAATCGAGTTAGTAAAAGAGTGGATGTTGGAACATCCTGTTTCGACAGGTATAATCAAATACGTCTTCTGGGTATTATTAGTAGTCCTTGCCATTAAGTTCCTAAGAAGATTTCTCAGAAGGAGGCTTCCTGATACATCTTTGCGCTACAAATCACAAAAGGGCACTGAAATAATAGGCTACATAGTTTTAATTATCTTGACACTGTCCTACTTCACGGGTAATATTGAAGATTTCACCTTGGCAATTGGACTGTTTTCAGCCGGGATTGCCTTCACTCTGCAAGAGCTGTTCCTGAGCATTGCGGGATCCTTTTATATTTTTATAGTCAAGGTCTATAAACCAGGGGACCGAATAGAGATTAATGGGATCAAGGGTGATGTAATAGATATTGACAGTATCTATACGACCATGATGGAAATTGGTGAATGGGTGACCAGTGACAACTATAGTGGTAGAATAGTAAAATTGAGCAATGCTTTCGTGTTCAAAGGCCCCGTCTACAATTACTCCCAAGACTTTCCGTTCATATGGGACGAATTTAACCTGCCCATTCGATATGGCTCGGATGTTGAACTGGCAAAATCCATTGTAATCCAAGTGGCAAGGGATACCCTTTCGCAATATGTTGCCAATTCAATCGCAAAATGGAAGGGTGTTGTGGACCGATATTACATAGAAGATGCCCAGGTGGAGCCTACCTTGGCCATAACCCTTACCGATAATTGGATCCAATTTAATCTTAGGTACATTGTCGACTATAAAAAGCGAAGGTATACGATGCACATTTTGAACGAAAGGATCAAGGTGGAAGTAGAAAAAACAGATGGAAAAGTGGTTTTGGCATCGTCCACAGTGGAACTCATAAAAATACCCGAAATAAAGGTCAATATGAAAGACAAGAAAACCAATAAAAGTGAGAACTAAATTTGTTCCAAAGATTTCTTTTTAATAATCAAGGCCAGTCTAGGTAAAGTATAAAACCCATGTAATGAAAAAAGTAAAATCAAAAATTGGTGCCGCACCTGGAACCATAATATATATTGGGGAAAAGGAATCGAGAGATTTGTTTATAGAAGTATTTGACTATAACAAGGATATTGTTGAAGAAAAGAAAATAGACAAGATAGAGGGGGTTTTTGATTATCTAAGTTCTGAACGGATAACATGGATCAATATTAATGGTCTGGGCCATGTAGGGGCAATCGAAAGTATAGGAAAACACTACGGGTTTCATCCATTGATTTTGGAGGACATAGCCAATACACGACAGAGACCTAAAATCGACGAGTATGATGACTATTTCTTTGTCGTGCTTAAGATGCTCTATTTTGATAATCAGGAAAAGCTGGCAATTGAACATATCAGTTTAGTTCTTGGTTCAAATTATGTGGTTTCATTTCAGGAGGCTGAGGGAGATGTATTTGATCCCATCAGAGAGCGTTTACGCGCTGGAAAGGGAAAAATAAGGACAATGGGTTCAGATTATCTTCTTTATGCGCTTATGGATGCTATCGTGGATAACTATTATAGTCTTATCGAGGTAATGGGAGAGAAAATCGAATCTTTGGAGGATGAACTGTTCGAAGAAAAATCAAACGGGGATATAACCTATGACATTCAAAATCTAAAAAAGGAGATTCTAAAGATTCGGCGGGCCGTTTTTCCGCTCAGGGAAGTGGTAAATCGAATTCAGAAAAGCGATAACCCATTGATTTTGGAAAAGACCCAGATCTATCTCCGGGATCTATATGACCATATCATCCAGTTAGCCGAGAACATTGAAATTCAAAGAGAAATGATATGGGGGCTTATGGATATGTATATGTCGACCATAAGCAATAGGATGAACGCCGTTATGAAGGTTTTGACCATAATTGCAACTATTTTTATACCATTGACCTTCATTGCAGGGGTATATGGAATGAATTTTAAATATATGCCCGAATTGGAGTTTGAATATGGATATTATGTTTTTTGGGGAGTAATGGTCATACTATTTTTGGCCTTGTTGTATTACTTTAAAAGAAGAAAGTGGTTGTAATCTTCTTTAGACACTATCCCGATAAGTGTGTAAATTCAAATTAGCAGGGGTTCGACTTCTATTTAAAGTCTGACCCTTTTTTCAT
>CANLWG010000044.1 GCA_947494715.1 uncultured Flavobacteriaceae bacterium
TTGTGCCTGTTGCACAAGTTAGCGAAAAAAGTAGGTGATGATCATTGCCGATCCAAAGTTGGATCGTAACTTTAGGTATGCAGGGAAAGAAAGGTTATCAAGAGAAGTTGTTCGCCCGTTTTCAACTGAGCGACCGCATTCCAGGGAACAATTTTTATAGGCGTTTGAAAGGGGTATTGGATCTGGACTTTTTGTATCCGCTGACCAAGGGGTATTATGGGGAGAGTGGCCAGAAGAGCATCGACCCCGTGGTATTTTTCAAGCTGTGTCTGGTGGGCTATCTGGAGAACATCATCAGCGACCGAAAACTTATCGACCATTGTTCGCTGCGCTTGGACATCCTTTATTTTATCGGATACGGTATCGACGAAGAACTCCCCTGGCACAGTACGATAAGCCGTACACGCCAACTCTTCCCGGAATCTGTTTTCGGGGAAGTTTTCATCAGGGTCTTGAAACTTTGTATCGACAAGAGCATGGTCAGTGGGCATACCCAGGCGATCGACAGTGCCCCGGTCAAGGCCAATGCCTCGATGGACAGCCTGGAGCTCAAGGTCCCCGAAGAAGATCTGGAGGCCCATTTGCACCGTATCGGCCATATCAGTGCCATGGACAAAAAAAAACTCCGGTAAGAAGGTCCAAGGACAACAAGGCCCCCAAAGGGCAACAACGTATCACGGCGGGCCAAAATGAACTCCAGGCCATAAAGAGCAGGAACAGGAAGTGGTCAAGGGACCAGGACCAGCGCCCCGGGGCGGGCAACAAGGGGAGCAGGTACACGAGCAACAAGACCCATTACAGCCCTGTGGACCCGGATGCGCGTATCAGCGTAAAGCCGGGCAAGGCACGGAAGCTGAACTACCTCTCCCAACTGACGGTGGATACGGCGCACCATGTGATCACCGACATCGGGGCCTACCATGCCGACGGGAAGGACAACCAACAGTTAGCGGATATCGTACAAAGGGTACAAAGGCGTTTATGGCAACAAGGTCTTGTTTGGGAGAATTGCGTTGCCGATACGGGCTACAGTAGCGGGGAGAACTACGCAATGCTCGAGTCCAAGAACCTTAAAAGTTTCATTCCTCCCCATGGCACCTACAAGGGCGGTCCCGATAATTTCACCTATAATGACAAGGAGGACCACTATCTATGTCCCCAGGGGAAAGTGATACCTTTTACCAAGGTATTCCTGGACTATCGGACAAAGACCAAAAAGAAAGAATATCGGGCGCGTAAGCATGTGTGCACGGGCTGCCCGGTCCGGGAGCAATGCCTGGGCGTATCGGCACAGGAGAAGAAGTTCTCGGTCACCTATTACCGCGAAGAATATGAGCGCAACAACATAAGGGTGAACAGTCCGCAGGGCAGGTATATGAAAGGTAAGCGGCAAAGTACGGTCGAGCCGGTGTTCGGCACCTTGACCCAGTTCATGGGACTTCGAAAGATAAATACCGTAGGTCTGGGACAGGCCAACAAGGTGATGCACCTCTCGGCGATAGCGTATAATTTGAAGAAGTACCTGAAATTCGTTGAAAAACGTGCAAAAAGCGGGGCTGGTGCACTTGCCATGACTTTTGCCCGGATGATTGCCCTATCAACCTTCATAGAAGGGTTTTTAAGCACTCCAAAAATCAAAATAGTTACTTCTTGGAAACTAAAAAAGCCTCATTAAAGAGGCCTATAAAAGGTGATTTCTTCTAAAATTATTGGGTTGTGCAACGGTTAC
>CANLWG010000045.1 GCA_947494715.1 uncultured Flavobacteriaceae bacterium
GTGCCTGTTGCACAAGTTAGCGAAAAAAGTCGGTTGTGATCATTGCCGATCCAAAGTTGGATCGTAACTTTAGGTATGCAGGGAAAGAAAGATTATCAAGAAAAATTGTTCGCCCATTTCCAATTGAGCGAACGTATTCCAAAGAACAATTTTTATAGACGGTTGAAAGAGGTGTTGGACCTTGATTTTTTGTACCCATTGACCAAGATCTACTATGGCGAGAGCGGCCAGAAGAGCATCGACCCGGTGGTATTCTTCAAGTTGTGCCTGGTGGGCTATCTGGAGAACATCATCAGTGACAGGAATTTGGTACGGCATAGCGGTATGCGCTTGGACATCCTTTATTTTCTGGGTTATGATATCGATGAGGAACTACCCTGGCACAGTACCATCAGCAGGACACGCCAGTTATTTCCGGAAACCATATTCGAGGAAGTGTTCACAAGGATACTGGCCATGTGTGTCGACAAGGGCATGGTAAGTGGCCATACCCAGGCCATCGATTCGGCCCCGGTCAAGGCCAATGCCTCGATGGACAGCCTGGAGCTCAAGGTCCCGGAAGAAGATCTGGAGGCCCATTTGCACAGTATCCGGCATATCAGTGCAATGGACAAAAAAAAACGCCGATAAGAAGATCCAAGGAGGATAAGGCCCCCGAAGGGCAACGGGGGATCACCGCGAACAAGAAAGAGCTGGATGCGATAAAAAGCAGGAACAGGAAGTGGTCAAAAGACCAGGACCAACGGCCGGGAGCGGGCAACAAGGGCAGCAAGTATACCAGCAACAAGACCCATTACAGTCCTACGGACCCCGATGCACGGATCAGTGTAAAGCCCGGCAAGGCCAGGAAGCTGAACTACCTCTCCCAACTTACCGTCGATACCGCCCACCACGTAATCACGGACATTAGGGCCTACCATGCCGACGGGAAGGACAACCAACAACTTCAAGATATCGTAAAAAGGGTCCAAAGGAAGTTGTGGAAAGAGGGACTGGTCTGGGAGAACTGCGTGGCCGACACGGGCTACAGCAGCGGGGAGAACTATGCCTTTCTGGAAGCAAGAAACCTGAATAGTTTCATCCCGCCCCATGGTACGTACAAGGGTGGTCGGGATAATTTCATCTACAATCAAGACAAGGACCATTATCTATGTCCACAGGGAAAGGTCATACCGTTTACCAAGGTGTTCCTTGACAGCAGGACAAAGACCAGGAAGAAGGAGTACCGTGCGCGGAAGCATGTCTGTACAGGTTGCCCCATACGGGAACAATGTCTGGGCAAGTCGGCACAGGAGAAAAAGTTCAGTGTCACCTATTACAGGGCCGAGTACGAGCGCAACAACCAAAGGGTGAACAGTCCACAGGGCAGGTACATGAAGGGTAGGCGACAGGCAACTGTCGAACCCGTCTTTGGCACCTTGACCCAGTTTATGGGCCTACGCAAGATAAATACCCTGGGAATCGAACAGGCCAACAAGGTGATGCACCTTTCGGCAATCGCCTACAATCTCAAGAAGTACCTGAAATTCGTCCAAAAACGTTCAAAAAGCGGGGCGGGACAACTTACTTTGGCGGGATTGGTAAAAAGTGCTTTTCCATACCTGTTCAGGACTTCATTAAGGAGTCGAAAATTAGCTTTCCCAATCTAGCTTGGCATGAAAAAAGCCTCTTAAAGAGGCTTAGATCCATCCGGTCTGTGATCAATTATTCCCTTGCGCAACGGTTAC
>CANLWG010000046.1 GCA_947494715.1 uncultured Flavobacteriaceae bacterium
GGTTCCGTAACCGTTCCATATCCATTTTCAACCCCCTCAAAAAAAATACTTTACGGTGATTTTAATGGTATACAACGGTTAATATATGTGTCGTAGCAAGGCAAAATGTTACCTTGCTTTTCGATTTTTCTGGGCATTGATTGCTAACTTTTACTTTCTGCAAGCATTGCGCCTTACCAAAAATACAACAACCATTCGATTCATTACTTAGCTGCTATGATCACATATATGTTGTTACCCACAGTTATTTTTCCATTCGACTAAATTCAATACTTTCCGTTTCGCAATTTCCTAAGTTAGTTCTACCCCAAACATATTCAGTCAAGTTTTCACAATCGACAAATATTTTCCCATTTTTGATATTAAAATTTTTGAGTTTAGGTCTTTTCGATGGTGGGAAATTAGTTTCAAGTTCTTCTATTAAAATTTCATTATTTTTAATATTAATCTTTCCGTTGACCGACATTTTACGATTTTTTCTTTCCTCAAGAGTGTCGTCAGAGTCTGATATCGGCCATTCATTAAGTATAAAGATTTGTATTGAGTCCAATTTAGGATTTATATAAAGAGCATAAAATAGGTCATTATTTTCCGCTTTGAAATTCCCTCCGTTTTTAAACTCGGTTTTATTACAACTTTGAAGTAATAAAGTCAGAAATAACATTGATAAAATTTTATTCATTGTAAGTTTTGTCTAATTGTGGGTAACGGTTTCGTATAACCGTCAGTTACGGGTTTTAAGTTACTGTTTTTCGGTTTAGCACTGACTTTAGCAATTCCGAGTGGATTCGGACGTAGTCGAATCCGCCGTAATTGCGGTTATACATTGTTGTGCGTTCGTTCATTATTCAGTTCTTATTTTGCTATAAATCTTTCCTTTCCAGGATAATTTTTCCTTTTCCTCCAAAGTGTTATTAAAATTGAAATCAAATTCAGCTTTAATGATTCCTTTTTGGAACAAAGTTTTGTCTATTAAAATTTTTCCGCTTTTCAAATCAAAAATATGATTTCCCAAATCCTTGAAACTTTTAAAATCATTCCAAGCATAGCAATAATCATTATCTAATTTAATATGTAAATGACTATATCCAGAAACATTGTTTATTGTTTCCCCTTTAATCTCCCCATTTTCCATTCTTTTAAATTCAAAATGGTCATAAACAGTACTTTCATATACATTTGCAACAGATTTAATTGAGTGAAATATATGTGTTGTATCAACAATTTTATAGTATTCAGTTAATAAGTCTTTATATATTTTATTGTTTTCGTCATACTTTCGTGTTAAAGTCTCCGCAATTTCTTCAGGAACCATTCCAGAATCTAACCTCAATTCTCCATTTTGATTTCTATAAATACCATCTCCATAACTCCATTTTTCCTTAAAAGAGAAATCTCTATTTAGATTTTCAACCCATTCAATTTTTATTCTATTTTCAGAATTATCTTTTTTCTCATTCGTTTTACAAGAAATTCTGATTAAGAATAAAAGTGAAATGATTATAAAGTTTATTTTCATTTGAGTACAGTTTGGGTATGACGCACAACGTTAGGTGCATGATCCATGGCTTTGGTGATGGGGCTGGTTATCGCGGCCATTGATCATTGCACGGTGTTGTATA
>CANLWG010000047.1 GCA_947494715.1 uncultured Flavobacteriaceae bacterium
CGTGGCTGTTGCGGAAGTGGTTTTTGCTCAGGATATTGACTTGAGTAGATTGTTTTCAATGGGCCTTTAGGAGAGCCGATCTTGGTTGGTTTCGCCGGTAAAAGTTCATTACACACCCTTTTAGAGCTTCCATAATGGTCCTTAAGATACCTATTGAGGGCCTCCTTCCCCCATTCTTGAGGTACTTTTTCAGGTTGAAGGCAATCGCGGCCATGAGCATGACCTTGTGTGCACCGGCCTTACCCAGTACGCCTATTTTTCTCAAGCCGTAGAACTGGGTCAAACTACCGAACACGGGCTCCACCGTACTTTGTCTCAGCTTTTTCATCCGTTTGCCCCTTTCAATAAGCTGTCGGGCGTAGGCCCTCAAGTATTGTTCATCATAGATTGTTCTGGTGATTTTTTTGCATTTGGTATTCGGCACACATTGGGATTTCGTGGGACAGGCCTTGCAGTCCTTCGGTGCCGCCCAATAGCATTTCAGTACGCTACCGTCCCGGTTGGTACGGAACCCCTTGAAGGGCAGCGGTCTGTTCATCGGGCAGCTGTATTCGTCCTTTTCCTTGTTATAGGGAAAACCTTCTATCTTAGGTTTGTATTTCCCGAAAACGGGTATCCATCCGGTAACCTTCCTCTGTTCGAGAAAATCGTAGTTGGCGCCATTGGAATAACCTGCGTCCGCGAGGAGATCCGTCATTATAAGCTCGTTCTTCCTTAAACGGTCCTGCACCTTTAGGCTGATATCGGTCAGGTACTGGCTGTCCCTGCCGTCGGCAAAGTCCGCCTGGATATGCGAGATGACCCCATGCGCGGTATCCACCGCCATGCTGCAGCGGTAGTTCAACTTTCTGGCCTTGCCCGGTTTTACCGATATACGGGCATCCGGGTCATGGGGGTTGTAGTGCGTCTTGTTGCTGAGCAGGCGTGCCTTTCTGTGGGATGCCCCTGCCAGTCGTACCGGACTCTCCTGCAGGTTTCGGTGGTGTTTTTCCACGCGCTTCAGCTCGTGTTCGGGAGCGGTGATATGTGCTGGAGAAACGGTCGTCCCATCTTTTTTCGCAGTTCCCCTGTTCTCTTCCGACACTTTCTTCAAATGGGTGTCCATGGGAGTGGCGGGCACTTTCGGCACCACGCTTTCCATGGATGCGTTCGCCTTTATCGGGGCCGAGTCCACCGCTTGGGTGCGGCCGGACACCATCCCGCTGTCGACGCACATGGCGAACACCTTGTTGAACAGTTTCCCGAAAAGGGATGCCGGGTAGAGTTGCCTCGTCCTGCTGATCGTCGAGTGCCATGGAAGCTCCTCGTCCAGGTCATAGCCCAGAAAGTAGAGTACGTCCATCCGCATGCCGCAGTGTTCCACCAGTTTCCGGTCGGAGGTGATGTTCTCAAGGTATCCTGTGATCAACAGCTTAAAAAAGACCACGGGGTCGATCGAGGGGTTGCCCGTCCTGCCATAAAGTTCCTTTGTGTCCCTGTAGAGAAAACTCAGGTCGAGCGCTTCGCGGAGCCTTTTGTAAAGGTTGTCCTTCGGGACCCGGTCCGACAGCTGGAAACTGAGGAAGAGTTTTTCGGTATAGTTCTTTCTGCCTTGCATACCTTTAATTTACGGAT
>CANLWG010000048.1 GCA_947494715.1 uncultured Flavobacteriaceae bacterium
TTTTTATCGCTGTTTCGGGTCAATCAAAAAAAGATAAAATCGATGAACTGATGAAGGCCTATCACGAGCTCGACCAGTTCAATGGGGCTGTTCTGGTTGCCCAGAACGGGGAGATCATATTTAAAGAGGGTTTTGGTCTTGCCAACATGGAATGGGAGGTTCCGAATAGTTCGGAGACTAAATTTCTTTTGGCCTCCGTTAGCAAGCAATTTACGGCAATGCTTATTTTGAAGTTGGTAAACGAGGGCTCGATCAAATTAGAGGGCAGAATATCCGACTATTTGGATTATTATCCAAAACCTGCAGGTAGGGAAATATCCGTTCATCAACTTCTTAATCATACCTCCGGGATCCCCGATATAACCAATTTCCCGGATTTTGATAGTGCATATGCCCATAAGCAATTTACGACCAAGGAACTGTTAGGTACTTTCCAATCTCTCGAACTGGATTTCAGGCCTGGTTCTAAGTTCAGTTATAGCAATACGGGGTATTCGGTATTGGCGGCCATTATCGAAAAGGTTACCGGTACTTCATATGCAATGGCCTTGAAAACGCTATTGGGTCCATTGGGTATGAAGGATACAGGTTATGCTTCCAGTAAAACGGTCGTAAAGGATTATGCCAGTGGATATCGTTGGGCCCCGCTTGACGGGTATATCAATCCCATTTATTTCGATAATTCAATTTCGCTGGGAAGCGGTGGCATCTACTCAACCTTGGACGATCTTTACAAATGGGACCAAGCGCTCTACACCGATGAACTTGTGCCGGACTCGTTGATGCGAAAAATGCGCACCCCATATAAGAACGAATATGGTTATGGGTTCTGGATATGGGAATGGGAAAATCCGAATACGAAGGAATTGCTGACCTTTATGGAGCATGGCGGGTCAAATGTCGGGTTCAATACCTTGATATTCAGATCTATCGATGATAAAAATCTGATTATTCTATTGACCAATACAAATGAGGCCAAATTAGGTTTTATCAGGAATAGGATCAGGAGCATTCTATACGACAGGCCCTATGACCTGCCCGAGCTGGAGGTAAAAAATATGGTTGCGGATGTTCTAAGGCAAAAAGGAATTGACGCTGCCAGGGAAAAATTCCTGGAACTAAAGGAAACAAAACTCGATGAATATGGGGAGCGGGAATTTATCTATGAATTCAGTAAGTTAGGATATGGCCTGGTATTATCGGATCATATGGAGGAGGCCATTGAAATCTATAAACTCAACGTGGAAGCTTTCCCCAATTCGGCCAAGGTCTTTGATGATTTAGGGGAGGCCTATATGCTAAATGGGAACAAAGAACTGGCCATTGAACATTACGGCAAATCCCTAGAGCTTGATAAAGGGAATAAAAGGGTAAAAAGAATGCTTGAAAAATTACGCGGGAATTAGGCCCTTGAATTAATTATCGCCCGATGGCAGGATTTCTTGAACAAAACACTTTTCCGTATTGACATCCCAGAAAACGAAC
>CANLWG010000049.1 GCA_947494715.1 uncultured Flavobacteriaceae bacterium
AGGACTATCCCATAAAGTGTGTAAATAGAGAATTAGCGGGGGCATGCCCCCGCTAATTTTTTGTCTAATTTTAAATATTTGCACATTATGAAGAAAGAGGAATTGTTCAACGACGATTTTCTGAAGCAGTTCAAGACCGGCGACGAGCTCAACGGTTTTCTCAAGGAACTGCAAAAGCGCGGCATCGAGAAGATGCTCGAAGGGGAACTGGACGGCCATCTGGACTATGAAAGACACCAGCGGTCGCCCAATGCCAACAAGCGCAACGGGCATTCGAAAAAGAAGGTACATACCTCCTTCGGGGAGTCCGAGATCGCTGTACCGAGGGACCGGGACGCGTCCTTCAACCCCATGATAGTCCCCAAGCGGGGCAACATGGTGGACGGGCTGGAAAACATCATCGTGTCCCTTTATGCCAAAGGGATGTCGGTAAGCGACATCGAGGAGCAGATACGCGAGGCCTATGGCTTCGAGGTCTCCACCTCCACCATATCCCGTATCACCGAAAAAGTGGCCTCCGATATCGTTGCGTGGCAGAACCGCCCCTTGGAGCCTGTCTACCTTATCGTATGGATGGACGGGATCGTCTTCAAGGTAAGGGAATCCTCCAAGGTCATCAACAAGACCATCTACGTGGCCGTAGGGTTGCGCAGGGACGGGAAAAAGGAAGTATTGGGCCTGTGGCTGGGCAAGAACGAATCCTCCGCCTTCTGGATGTCGGTGCTCACCGATATGAAGGCCCGTGGCACCGAGGACATCCTGATCACGGCCACCGACAACCTGAACGGCTTCACCGATACGATCAAGAACGTGTTCCCGGAATCCAAGACACAGATATGCGTGGTGCACCAGATACGCAACGCCTGCAGATATGTGGTCTGGAAGGACAAAAAGGCCTTCACATCGGATATGAAACATATCTACAACGCCCCGAACCAGAAAGCGGCAAGGGCCGCCCTGGATGACTTTGCCAAGCAATGGGGAGCAAAGTACTCCTATGCGATAAAGAGCTGGAGGGACAACTGGGACGAGCTTACCGTGTTCTTCGAGTTCCCGCTGGAGATACGCAAGATCATCTATACCACCAACCTTATCGAGAACCTGAACGGCAAGATCAGGAAGTACACCAAGAACAAGCTGTCCTTCCCGACCGACGATGCGGTGATGAAATCCGTATATTTGGCTACAAGGGAGGCCACCAAAAAGTGGTCGATGCCCATTAGGAACTGGGGCATAATATTAAACCAGTTCCTTACGATCTATGAAAAAAGGGTCAGACTTTAAATAGAAGTCGAACCCCTGCTAATTTGAATTTACACACTTATCGGGATAGTGTC
>CANLWG010000050.1 GCA_947494715.1 uncultured Flavobacteriaceae bacterium
TCCGTAACCGTTCCATATCCATTTTCAACCCCCTCAAAAAAAATACTTTACGGTGATTTTAATGGTATACAACGGTTGAGCTATGAACAGTACGGGGGCAAACTGGCGTTTGCTTTCCGCCACGCATATAGCGAAATCTTTTGGTTTTCTTTTTTTCTTTGTCCCGTTAAAAAGCAAAATCCCAAAGATTTTGCGGACATCATAAAAATACACAAACCTTTGCATTAAGCCCGAAGCCCGTATTGTTCATAGGTTGTGTTATCTTTAGTGCTTTTTACGCGACCTTGAATTCCGCGTCGTTCATTTGTACGCTGAACTTAATGTTCGCTTTTAGAGCGTTGAAAACTTTTAAAATCGTTTCGATAGTTACGTTTTTCGCACTCCGCTCCAATTTAGAGATTTGGGATTTTTGAACTCCGATTAATTCTCCTAGTTGTTCTTGGGTCAATTTCCGTTCTTTTCGGACTGACTTTATCATTTCTCCAAGAACTTCCATTCGCAAATCGAACTCGTACTTGTCCCTTTCATCAGTCCCGATTTTTCCAATATCCTTGTCCTTCATCTGGTCAAGGGTCATCATCTTCACTTTTTTCTTTTTTGTTTCCATAACCTTTTGTTTTTATTGCTCGAAATATTCTTTTCGAATCTGTTTTGCTTTCTCAATTTCAGCTTTAGGAACCTTGTCAGTTTTTTTGACCATTCCATGTGTTGAAATCACAAGCGTTTCGGTTTTTCCAGTCCTGTCCCAGAATGCGAAAAGTCTGTATTGAAGTCCGCCATATTTAGTCCTGAATTCCCAAATATCGTCAGTCAATTTTTTGAACAATTTTGGGTCAAGCCCTAGTTTGGCTTTGTCCAGATTATAGTAAATTTTAGCTTTTGCTTTCTTGTCGACTTTTGTCATAAAGTCAATGGCTTGTTCAAGAAAAACAACTTCAAATCTTTTCTCCATTCGGTTTATGTGTCCATTTATTAGACAAATATAAGCAAAAAAGTTGAATTATATGGAAACTTTTGAAATGTGGCCAGCATTAAAGATAACGTTAGGTGCATGATCCATGGCTTTGGTGATGGGGCTGGTTATCGCGGCCATTGATCATTGCACGGTGTTGTAT
>CANLWG010000051.1 GCA_947494715.1 uncultured Flavobacteriaceae bacterium
GCCACACCATCCTTGAGCCCATCCGTAGACAATTTAAAAACGGCATTACCCTTGGCGTTCGGTTTCTCGATATGATGATTATAAATGACTTCCCCTCGGAGATGACCCAATAAAAACAGTCCCTGTAAACCCCTTTCATCATTGGAGGTAACCTTTATGAGAATATGGTCTCCTTTGTTTTTGAGATTGAGCAGGTAGCCCTTGGCCAATGGTTTCGGCAAAGGAAACGATACATCGATTTCCCCATTGTCAATTCGGGCATAATAGGTTTTTCCGGGCTCCGGGGTAAAATTCACGTTCCCCAACCCAAAATCGAAAGTTCGGAAAAAAGCGACCGGAGTACCATTTTCATCCAGTATCTTGCCCTGCGACGCGAGACCGTTTCCAACGTCATCGGTGACCTTTAGACCCATAACGTTTTCCAGTCCGCTGACCAAATGCCCCCCTTCTGGGAAAAATTCGATATTCGGCCGGACCATGGTCGATTGCAAAGAGTTGTGCATATCATCTTCCGCTGTTGGCTTTTCC
The DNA here is from genome assembly GCA_947494715.1 of uncultured Flavobacteriaceae bacterium. Classification (GTDB taxonomy): domain Bacteria; phylum Bacteroidota; class Bacteroidia; order Flavobacteriales; family Flavobacteriaceae; genus Ulvibacterium. The sequence continues at coordinate 529 of CANLWG010000051.1, forward strand.
GGTTTATCCATGACCTTTGGCGAATCCCAAATAGGAATTTGTTTTTGGAAAAAGAGCGGCTCTTTTTCGTTCAACATATACTTGGTATAGGCTCTTAAGGTATAGGTGCCCTGATGTAGACTATCACCGATTTTGATGTCGCCCGCTGCTCCAAGATTTTCTATGTAAAGTTTCCTTTGGGCGATTAGGCTATCTTTTTCATTCCAAAGTTCTACATAGGCTATCTTGCTTTTGGTACTTTGGGTATGGGTTATGCCATTCACCAAATAAGCTTTGAACCAAATAGTCTCTCCATTGCCATAAAACTCCTTATCCGTTTGTACATAAACTTTTTCCGGTCCGCCGATGGACGCATAATTACGTAATTCTTCCAATATGGTTTCGTGGTATGGGTTTCCTCCCTGTTGTGAACAGAGATTGGAAAAAGGAAATAGTAGGAACAGAAAGGAAATGAAGAAACCAAG
>CANLWG010000052.1 GCA_947494715.1 uncultured Flavobacteriaceae bacterium
TCAGTTTTGGTCCGTTTATCTTTCGGGACAGTATTAAAGGAATCATCGAGGCCTTTGCCCTAGGGAAAAAGAGAAAGCCGGAAGTGGCCATCTATATGGATTCCACGGTCTTTTCTGTCCCTTTCAAACAACCTGCAGCGCGAAAGAGCACATTTGCGCTCACCGCAAACGTTCAGGACTATCTCGAAACGGTACGGAAGAAAAAGGAAACCGACTTCGCTTATGACCCTAAAATAACCCAATTGGAGGAGGTGACCCTAATCGGTGAAAAAATGACCAGGGCAAAGCTTATAGCGAAAGAGGCCGATGCGATTACGTTACACCAAAGGCCAACCCACCGATTATTTACGGATTCCCTACCTGGCTTACAAGGCGCCAGTATGATGGATATGTTGCGTAGAGCCAATGTACAGGTCTTTGGAGCGTATCCCAACCAGTCCGTCATTCTACGACCTACAGCCTCCTTACGAGGAAGTGAGCCTCTTTATATTGTAGATGGAGCACCGACATCATGGGATTTTGCAAGGTTTCTAATGGCCAGGGAGGTGGTGTTCCTAGATGTCCTTAAGGGAGGAGCGGCAGCCATTTATGGCAGTCGTGGCGGTAATGGGGTCGTAGCCATTTACACAAAAGGTTCATTGCGCATTCCCCCGCCCATTCCCAAACGCTTTCCGGGGGTGGCAAGCTTTACCGTTTCCGGGGTTTATAAGGCCAGGGAATTCTATTCCCCTGATTACGCTGTACCCAAAAAGGAACATGAAAAACCGGATTACAGAACCACTTTGCATTGGGAACCCGCACTTCCTGTAGCAAAAAAAGGTTCTCCTACCTTTTCGTTCTATACAGGTGATAGTACTGGGGAATATATCATAAAGGTAGA
>CANLWG010000053.1 GCA_947494715.1 uncultured Flavobacteriaceae bacterium
CGGTTAGTCATTATTGCGGTAAGAATAGTACTTTTTACGGGCTTATCCCTTCAAGCGGTAATTGGAAGGGGTCAGGCCGGTTTTTCCCTTGAAGAATTTGGTGAAATAGGAAGCGTCTTCGTAGCCCAACAAGTATAAGATTTCTTTTACATCCATCGATGTTTGTTTGAGCAGGCTTTGGGTCTCGAAGATTACCATTTCCTCAATGGCCTGTTTGACGGTTTTGCCGCCGGTGCCTTTGAGCACGTCTGACAAGTGTTTCGAGCTAAGGTTGAGTTTTTCGGCATAGAAGTCCACGTTTTTGTGGTGTCGATAGTTATTCAGGAGCAGCTCGTTGAAATCTCGTGCTATTTCATCATTTCTTGACATTGGAACCTTTGTATGCCTGTCACCATAAATGCCATAGATAAATTCAAGTATGGAGAAAAGCAACCCGCTAGCGATGGACCGATCGCTCATGAACTCCTTGAGTTGCTCAAGAAGCAAATTCAATTTACCGTATTCCTCATCCGACAAATCGATAACATGATTCGCGCCGACCTTAAAAAAATCATAGTCCAATAAGAAATTGTCATAAAAGGGCCTGCCAAATAAACTTTCTTTAAAGAAAACCGTCGTATTGGCCATATCCCAACTGTTAGAGGTCCAATTGCGCACTATGTCAGGCCCAACCATCGTTAATGAGCCCTTCTTTAAGTGGTATTCGTTAATACCGACATGGAGCCGGCATTCACTTTGGTGAAGAAGTCCGAAAGAATAGAAATTACTGCGATAAGGGTGGTCTATACCTTCGCCTGAGGCGAACTCCTTTTCGGTCGCGATGAATATTGGTACATCAACTTCCTTGGATTGCAGAACTC
>CANLWG010000054.1 GCA_947494715.1 uncultured Flavobacteriaceae bacterium
TATACAACACCGTGCAATGATCAATGGCCGCGATAACCAGCCCCATCACCAAAGCCATGGATCATGCACCTAACGTTAGCGGCAATTTAAAAAAATGAACCAATACCTCAGACTTTTAATAATTATACTTCTGATAGCTCCAAATGTTGTTTTGGGACAGGAAAACAACATCTATGTTCAAAATGACAAAAGGTATGGGGATTTGATAGATGGTTTACCAGAAAAAGATAGTCTTGTTAGAATAAATCATGCAAATGGAAAAATGGCTGTGGACAAAGATGGATTTAGCAACTTACGCATTGGACATTGGAAAGAGTATAATGATTCTGGAATTCTAAAAAGTGAAGGGAATTATAAGATAGGTTCGTATATCCAATGTTGTTTTAGTGGAGCATGTATGCAGTTCTACTTTTACAGAGACGGACTCTGGAAATACTATAATGACAAAGGAATTTTAATTTATGAAATGGAATTTGAGCCAAGTGAATTACATATCGAAACTTCTTGTCAAGGCGGAGACGAATTGATTTTTGGACTTGTGAAAAATATTCCTCTAAAATATTCTGATATTATAACCCCAGATTTGATTTACGAAAATCAAAAAGTCACCATAGTAGAAGAATATGGAAATGCGGTATTAGTTCCAATTAATGGACGGCTGCATTGGGAATAAAAACTGCCGCTAACACAGGTAACCGTTGCACAACCCAATAATTTTAGAAGAAATCACCTTTTATAGGCCTCTTTAATGAGGCTTTTTTAGTTTCC
>CANLWG010000055.1 GCA_947494715.1 uncultured Flavobacteriaceae bacterium
GCATTTTGAATTTGGTACGCATTGGGATTTCATGGGCAGGCCTTGCAGTCCTTCGGGGCTGTCCAGTATCTTTTCAGGACGGAACCGTCGCGGTTGGTACTGAATCCCTTGAAGGGTAGGGGCCTGTTCATCGGGCAACTGTATTCGTCCTTCTCCTTGTTGTATGGGAAACCGTCTATCTTGGGTTTGTATTTCCCGAAAACGGGTATCCACCCGATGACCTTCCTCCTTTCTAGAAAATCGTAATTGGACCCGTTGGAATACCCTGCGTCCGCAAGCAGGTCCGTCATTATGAGCTCGTTCTTCCTTAAACGGTCCTGGACCCGCAGGCCGATATCGGTCAGGTACCGGCTGTCCCTACCATCGGCAAAGTCGGCCTGGATATGCGAGATGACCCCTTCCGCGGTATCCACCGCCATACTGCAATGGTAGTCCGGCTTTCTGGCCTTGCCCGGTTTCACCGATATACGGGCACCTGCCTGCCGGCTCTTAGGTTTGTCCGGGTCATGGGGACTGTAGTGCGTCTTGTTGCCCGGCAGGCGTGCTTTTTTATGGGACGCACCGGCAGGGCGTACCGGGTTGTCCCGTAGATTCCGGTGGTGTTTCTCCACGCGCTTCAGCTCATGTGCCGGGGCGGAGATATGTGCAGGGGATACGGTTCCCCCGTTTTCTTCCGACACTTTCTTCAAGTGGCCGTCTATCGTAGTGGCCGGCATTTTCGGGAC
>CANLWG010000056.1 GCA_947494715.1 uncultured Flavobacteriaceae bacterium
GGAACAGATACATGAGGCCTATGGCTTTGAGGTCTCCACATCGACCATATCCCGTATCACCGAAAAAGTGGCGGCGGATATCACCGCATGGCAGAACCGCCCGTTGGAACCGGTATACCTGATCGTATGGATGGACGGCATCGTCTTCAAGGTAAGGGAATCCTCCAAGGTCATCAACAAGACCATCTACGTGGCCGTAGGGTTGCGCAGGGACGGACGTAAGGAGGTGTTGGGCCTATGGCCCGGCAAGAACGAATCGGCCGCCTTCTGGATGTCGGTGCTCACTGATATGAAGGCCCGTGGCACCGAGGATATCCTTATCACGGCCACCGACAACCTGAACGGCTTTACCGATACGATCAAGAACGTCTTCCCGGAATCGAAGACGCAGATATGCGTGGTGCACCAGATACGAAACGCATCGCGTTACGTGGTATGGAAGGACAAAAAGGAATTTACCGCCGACATGAAGGGCATCTACAACGCCCCCAACGAAAAGGCCGCCAAGGCCGCCCTGGAGGACTTCGCCAAAAAATGGGAGGGAAAATATTCCTATGCGATAAAGAGCTGGAGGGACAACTGGGACGAGCTTACCGTGTTCTTCGAGTTCCCGCTGGAGATACGCAA
>CANLWG010000057.1 GCA_947494715.1 uncultured Flavobacteriaceae bacterium
CTTCCCGAGAAGCTCACTTCCAGGGGCGCGGTCCCCGAGGTAGGATCCGCCCCCAGTACCGCAACTGGCGGCTGATTAGGAACATCGTTATCTTCATTTATTCCACTGATTGTTTGGTCCAGTACAAAATCATAGGTATCATCACTTGCCATGTCATCCACCGCTATAGCTATTCGAAAGTCTTGAGGGCCGTCAACCTCAATATCATCGAGTCCTGTAATCGTTACGGTCATGGGCTGGTTCCAGTTAGTTTGTGAGAACACCAATTGTGTCGGATCTATTACGAACTCATCAGCATTCAGGATAGGTGTTAAATTAAGGACCACATCACTGGTAGGTTCACTGTTAAGGGTTACCGTAAAGGTATCTGACACATCCGGCTCGGACGTAGTCACATTGGTTTTCGATAAGTTAAATCCAGGAGTTTCACTACTTACGATATTAAAGTTCCATTTGATTTTATCGGTTCCGTCGTTCTGCAGTACTGCGATGTTCGCGCCCTGTGTCGTTGCGCCG
>CANLWG010000058.1 GCA_947494715.1 uncultured Flavobacteriaceae bacterium
CTTGACGACGACGGCGACGGGATCGACACGCCGGACGAGGACGCGGACGATGACGGGGACCCCACGGACGACGATACCGACGATGACGGCACCCCGGACTATCTTGATCCGGACGGCGGCCCGGATACCGATGGCGACGGCGTACCCGACAGCGTTGACCTGGACGACGACAACGACGGTATCCTGGACACGACCGAGGATCCCGACCTTGACGGTGACGGCGACCCGCTCACCGATCCCTTGGACAGCGACTCGGACGGCTACCCGGACCACCTGGACATCGACTCGGACGACGACGGCATCCCCGACAACGTGGAGGCTCAGACCACCGATGGCTATATCGCCCCGAACGATGACGACGCGGCCACCTACGCCTCGAACGACGGGGTGAACTCGGCCTATCCCGACGGCCTTACACCGGTGAACACGGACGGCACGGACGAGCCCGACTATCTTGACATGGACACGGACAACGACCTAGTCCCGGACAACAACGAGGGGAACGACTTCAACTT
>CANLWG010000059.1 GCA_947494715.1 uncultured Flavobacteriaceae bacterium
AACGTTAGGTGCATGATCCATGGCTTTGGTGATGGGGCTGGTTATCGCGGCCATTGATCATTGCACGGTGTTGTATATCCGTTTTTTTATTGTCCTTTAAAATTAGGCAAAAAACGAGGGCCGTTAAAATCACCGAACGCACCAAGTACATTTTTTGTGGGAATCCGCAGGGAACCATGGATCATGCACTGGGCATGGTACGTGGGCACCTGCCAAAGGATACCGCACCACTTTTTTATTTTTCATTTTGAACGTAGCGACTTGACTTTGTCCCTTAAATCCGCTACCTTGGCCCCAAGCACTTGTTATCGTGCCAACGATTAGAAAGCCGGCTATCTACGCAGTCTGCGAAACGTGCTTGGCAATACGGCCCAAGGTCTATCGAAAATGAAAAAGAAGTGGTTCCGTAACCGTTCCATATCCATTTTCAACCCCCTCAAAAAAAATACTTTACGGTGATTTTAATGGTATACAACG
>CANLWG010000060.1 GCA_947494715.1 uncultured Flavobacteriaceae bacterium
TTCGTATTCGGCACACATTGGGATTTCATGGGGCAGGCCTTGCAGTCCTTCGGTGCGGCCCAGTAGTTTTTCAGTACCCTCCCGTCACGGTTGGTATAGAATGCCTTGAAGGGCAGGGGCCTGTTCATCGGGCACCTATATTCGTCCTTTTCCCTGTCGTAGGGGAAACCTTCCAATTCGGGTTTGTATTTCCCGAAGACGGGTATCCATCCGGTGACCTTCCTTTGTTCGAGAAAGTCGTAGTTGGCACCGTTGGAATACCCTGTGTCAGCCAGAAGGTCCGTCATTGTAAGCTCGTTCTTCCTTAAACGGTCCCGGACCCTCAGGCCGATACCCTTCAGGTATTGGCTGTCCCTACCATCGGCAAAGTCCGCCTGGATATGTGAGATGACCCCTTCCGCTGTATCCACCGCCATGCTGCAACGGTAGTTAAGCTTCCTGGCCTTGCCGGGCTTTACCGA
>CANLWG010000061.1 GCA_947494715.1 uncultured Flavobacteriaceae bacterium
AAGTGGCCGTCTATCGTAGTGGCCGGCATTTTCGGGACTACGCTTTCCATTGACGCGTTCGCCTTTATCGGGGCCGAGTCCACCGTCTGGGTATGGCCGGATATCATACCGCTGTCGACGCACAGGGCGAATACCTTGCTGAACAATTTCTCGAAAAGGGATGCCGGGTAAAGTTGCCTCGTCCTGCTTATCGTTGAATGCCATGGCAGCTCCTCGTCCAGGTCATAGCCCAGAAAGTAGGGCACGTCCATTCGCATACTGCAATGCTCCACCAGTTTGCGGTCGGAGGTGATATTCTCAAGGTAACCCGTGATCAACAGCTTAAAGAAGACCACGGGGTCGATCGAAGGGTTGCCGGTCCTGCCGTAAAGGTCTTTCGTATCCCTGTAAAGAAAACTCAGGTCGAGCGTTTCGCGGAGCCTTCTGTAAAGATTTTCCTTTGG
>CANLWG010000062.1 GCA_947494715.1 uncultured Flavobacteriaceae bacterium
GTTTCTCGAACAAGGATTCCGGATAAAGCTGCCTTGTCCTGCTGATCGTCGAGTGCCACGGCAGTTCTTCGTCGAGGCCATAGCCCAGAAAGTACAGCAGGTCCATCCGCATGCCGCAGTGTTCCACTAGCTTTCGGTCGGAGGTGATGTTCTCAAGGTATCCCGTGATCAATAGCTTAAAAAAAACCACGGGGTCAATGGAAGGGTTACCGGTCTTGCCATAAAGTCCCTTCGTGTCTTTGTGAATAAAGCTTAGGTCGAGCGTCTCACGGAGCCTTCTGTAAAGGTTATCCTTTGGAATCCGGTCCGACAGCCGGAAGCCGGGGAACAGTTTTTCGGTATAGTTCTTTCTGCCTTGCATACCATAAGTTACCTATTTCCGAACGCTTATGAAAGCGAGA
>CANLWG010000063.1 GCA_947494715.1 uncultured Flavobacteriaceae bacterium
GCCTGACCCCTTCCAATTACCGCTTGAAGGGATAAGCCCGTAAAAAGTACTATTCTTACCGCAATAATGACTAACCGGTGCCTTACTGCTTCACGGATATTTGTATAGTAAAATTTATTAATCTTAAAAAATAGATATCATGAAAACTAAAAACTTAAGGGCAAATCAACTTTCAGCAAGTAGTTATGAAAAATACCTGGCCTATCTAGAGGCAATGGACAAAAAGGATGTTGATACTTATGGAACCTTTTTGGCCAATGATGTTGAAGTATGGTTCAACAACGACCTTTTCGGTAAGGGCAAAGAAACAATACTTAAGGGTCTTGGAGAATACTGGCAAAGTTTTGCATCGATAGAACATGATTTGACCAATATCTATGGCACGGACAAGAGCTATGTA
>CANLWG010000064.1 GCA_947494715.1 uncultured Flavobacteriaceae bacterium
CCGCCATGCTGCAACGGTAGTTAAGCTTCCTGGCCTTGCCGGGCTTTACCGATATGCGGGCATCAGGGTCATGGGGATTATAGTGTGTCTTGTTGCCCGGTAGGCGTGCCTTTTTGTGGTATCCGCCGACCAGTTGTACCGGACCCTCCCTTAGGTTTCGGTGGTGTTTCTCCACGCGCTTCAACTCATGTTCGGGAGCGGAGATATGTGCGGGGGGCGCGGCCCTCCCATGTCTTTGCTCGGTTGTCCCGTTTTCTTCCGATACTTTATTCAAGTGGTTGACTATGGAGTTTGCAGGCATTTTCGGTACTACGCTTTCCATGGATGCGCCTGCCTGCCGGCAGGCAGGTTCGCCTTTATCGGGGCCGAATCCACCGCCTGGGTG
>CANLWG010000065.1 GCA_947494715.1 uncultured Flavobacteriaceae bacterium
AAAAAAGGTTCTCCTACCTTTTCGTTCTATACAGGTGATAGTACTGGGGAATATATCATAAAGGTAGAGGGAATGACGCAGGACGGACAACCAGTTCAAGGGCTATCCCGCTTTACGGTCAGCAACGAAGATTCCAAAATGTAACTAAGTCAAGATTTTGGCAAAACGACCCCATGGTCGGTTTTATAGATTAATCTTTAATTTTCCGATTTACCTACTAGGTCGTTAAACTGCATTTCATCGATAAAGTACCAAAAAAGTGGCGGACGAAGTTTTGTACAGGGTACGTGGGAAATTTGGTTATTAATTCGTATCTTAAGGCGTATCCATTAGCGCTTTGACCATGATTTATAACTTCCTTCCCCCTACGAAGAAAAT
>CANLWG010000066.1 GCA_947494715.1 uncultured Flavobacteriaceae bacterium
GTGGAGCCAGTGTTCGGTAGTCCGGCCCAGTTCTACGGCCTGAGAAAAATAGGCGTACTGGGCAAGGCCGGTGCACACAAGGTCATGCTCATGGCCGCGATCGCCTTCAACCTGAAAAAGTACCTTAAGAAAGGGGGAAGGAGACCCTCCATTGGCACTTTCAAGACCATTATAGATGCATTCCTAAGCTTCCTGACCATTTTTCTCCTGCAAATCCAACCGAGACCGGTTCTCTTTAAGACTCAGTAAAAACAACCTACTCGGGTCGATATCTTGTTCAAAGACCACTTCCAACGGCCACGAACGTTTT
>CANLWG010000067.1 GCA_947494715.1 uncultured Flavobacteriaceae bacterium
TAGACACTATCCCGATAAGTGTGTAAGTTAAAATTAGCAGGGGTTGGGCTTCTTTAGAGCCTGACCCTTTTTTCATAGATTGTAAGGAACTGGTTTAATATGATGCCCCAGTTCCTGATGGGCATCGACCACTTCTTGGTGGCCTCCCTTACGGCCAAATATACGGATTTCATCACCGCATCGTCCGTCGGGAAGGAGAGCTTGTTCTTGGTGTACTTCCTGATCTTGCCGTTCAGGTTCTCGATAAGGTTGGTGGTATAGATGATCTTGCGTAT
>CANLWG010000068.1 GCA_947494715.1 uncultured Flavobacteriaceae bacterium
CAATGGCAGAATTCAGATTATGAAATATTTGCTAAATTCTACTCCATTGAAGAGAACGCCCGCTTTGTTGGAGGAATTAAGACCCCAGAAGAATCTTGGAGATTGATGTCTACTTACATTGGTCACTATGTCCTCAAAGGATATTCATACCTTGCTATTGGCGAAAAAGGTACTGGAAATCTAATCGGTACTGTAGGACTTTGGAATTCCGACCCTTGGCCCGAACCTGAATTGGGTTATTGGTTGTTACCCGATTCGCAAGGTAA
>CANLWG010000069.1 GCA_947494715.1 uncultured Flavobacteriaceae bacterium
GGTATGGGCATCCCCTCCTTGTCCGTTAGTGCTATCATGGTAGAAACCGATTCACGGACTCCATAGTCCATGAATTCTGTGCTTATGGCAAGTTTAAGATTCTCGGGAGAATCCATGAATACCAGACGTTCACAGAGCGGCTCCCCATCCCGGGCGAATAGGGTAAATTGTGCCACACCATCCTTGAGCCCATCCGTAGACAATTTAAAAACGGCATTACCCTTGGCGTTCGGTTTCTCGATATGATG
>CANLWG010000070.1 GCA_947494715.1 uncultured Flavobacteriaceae bacterium
ATTCCTTTTTCTGGTGCAAATTCCGGTGTTTTGTTCATTTGAATATCTTGGAAATCCTTCCATACGAACCTGCGCCAGCCATGGGTAAGCATCAAAAGATCCAGCAGTTGTTTTCTCGAGGATGAGCCATCTACAAAAAAATAGTCCGGATCTGGCACGGTACCGCCTAGATCCGAATCCAATAACAACCAACTTTTAATGTTCGTTCCCTGTTTCCTTTTAAGATGATTATCACCAGTTACCAC
>CANLWG010000071.1 GCA_947494715.1 uncultured Flavobacteriaceae bacterium
CTGGTCGAGCTCGTGATAGGCCTTCATCAGTTCATCGATTTTATCTTTTTTTGATTGACCCGAAACAGCGATAAAAATGAAAAAGGAGAAAATACTTAGGAGCAATGAACGATCCGTTCCAAGAAAATCCATATTCAAGAATTTAAAGTGTTCACTTTAAAGATGGTGATCGCATCTAGTTGTTACAGTGGAACATCCATATTGTCCTGCTTCTTGCC
>CANLWG010000072.1 GCA_947494715.1 uncultured Flavobacteriaceae bacterium
GCATTTTGAATTTGGTACGCATTGGGATTTCATGGGCAGGCCTTGCAGTCCTTCGGGGCTGTCCAGTATCTTTTCAGTACACTACCGTCGCGGTTGGTATAGAATCCCTTGAAAGGCAGGGGCCTGTCCATTGGGCAACTGTATTCGTCCTTCTCCTTGTTGTATGGGAAACCGTCTATCTTGGGTTTGTATTTCCCGAAAACGGGTAT